>NZ_CP011602.1:0-5529134 GCF_001022135.1 Phytobacter ursingii
TGGAGGTGGGGATCGAAGCGCGTAAGTCGATTATCGCTAACTGCAAAATGATCCAGCCATTCGTGCCACCGGTCATTGCCGGGCGTCCGTGGCAGGATCATCCGACAGAGATCATCGCTCGCGAACGTCGCTTCTTTAGCTTTGAGCCCGGTGCAAGCTGGCACGGTTTTGAAGGCTACGCGCAGGATCAGTACTTTGTTGATCCCTGCAAACTGCTGCTTACCACGCCGGGTATCGACGCGCAAACGGGCGAATACACGGAATTTGGTATTCCGGCGACGATCCTCGCCAACTACCTGCGTGAGAACGGCATTGTGCCGGAAAAATGCGATCTCAACTCCATTCTGTTCCTGCTGACGCCAGCGGAAAGCACCACGAAGATGGCCCATCTGGTGGCCATGCTGTCGCAGTTTGAGCGCCACATTGAAGACGATACGCCGCTGGCGGATGTGTTACCGACCATCTATAACAAGTACCCGGTGCGTTATCGTGATTACACAATCCGCCAGCTCTGCCAGGAGATGCATGACCTTTATGTCAGCTTCGATGTGAAGGATCTGCAAAAAGAGATGTTCCGCAAGGCGAGTTTCCCGGCCGTTGCCGTCAACCCGCAGGATGCCCACCAGGAGTATATTCGCGGCAACGTGGAGCTGGTGCGTATCAGCGAAGCGGAAGGACGGATTGCGGCGGAAGGGGCGCTGCCGTACCCGCCAGGCGTGTTGTGCGTGGTGCCCGGTGAAGTGTGGGGCGGGGCGGTGCAACGCTACTTCCTGGCGCTGGAAGAGGGTGTCAATTTGCTGCCAGGCTTCTCACCGGAACTGCAGGGGGTTTACTCCGAGACGGATGCCGACGGGATTAAGCGTTTATACGGGAATGTGTTGAAACAGTCCTCTGCGGCCTGATGCCCTCACCCCGGCCCTCTCCCACGGGAGAGGGAGGGTAGCCCGGATCAGGCGTTTACGCCGCCATCCGGGAGGGTTTGTGAATGGCAGAAATCCCGGATGGCGCTTCGCCAATCCGGGCTACGTCCCGGAGAGGGTGAGGGGAACCCTCGCAACCCCTACACCTCTTCATCTGCCCGGCGATACATCCTGCGTGGATGCCCAATCTTGCCATATTGCATCTCTACCGATAAAAAGCCGGACTCCACACCATGCTCCAGGTAGCGGCGGGCGGTGGTCTTACTTAGCCCCGTCTCCGTCACGACTTCATCAACGGAAAAACAGCGCTCGCCTGCATCGGCAAACAGTGTCTGTACGCGAGAAAGCGTATTCTCCTCAATCCCTTTACTGCCGTTATCCAGCTTGTAGTTCTTCGCCTGCAACTGGTATAGCGAATCCACGTTCTGCTGATCGACGATCTTCCAAACCCGTTGCTGCTCGGTGAACTGGACAAAACGTTCCAGTGACTGGCTCAGACGCTTCCATGACACCGGTTTGAGAATATAGTCAAACGCACCGTTGCGAATAGCCTGGCTACAGGTATCCATATCGCTGGCGGCGGTAATGAAGATAACCGAACAGTTAGCGCGAATGATCATCGGGTCGCTGATTAGCGTAATCCCTTTTCCGTCCGGCAGATAATTATCGAGCAATACCAGTTGCGGTTGCTTACTGGCGAGCTGCGCCTTAGCCTCTGCCAGGCTGGTGGCGATGCCCACCAGCCGCAATCGCGGATGCTTGCCAATAAGTTCCGCATGGAGCTGCGCCAGCTCATTTTCGTCTTCTACTATCAGCACATCTATCTGTTCATGTCGCATAATTCTGATCTTCCAGAGTCGGAGCGGGGCGTAGTATCTGACCCGTTTCCGGAATAAATAAAGAGAAAATCGTTCCACGCGGCGCGTTATCAGAAACTTCAATGGTGCCGCCCACCTGCGTGACATAGCTGGAGATCAGATACAGGCCGATACCATGATCGCCATTGCGTTTTGTCGTCATCCCCCGGTCAAAAATGCGATCCCGGATGGACGGATCAATCCCGACGCCGCGATCCGCCACTTCAATAATCAGCTCGCGTTCATTTTGCAGGATCAGGACCTCGACCGGCTCATGAGGCAACCTGGCGCGTTGCGTTGCTTCAATGGCGTTATCCAGCAGGTTACCAATAATCGATATCAGTTCGGCTTCCACCAGCAGGTGCGCGGGGCGCGACATCCGGCAGCCAGGGTCAAAAACCAACTCCACGCCTTTTTCTCTGGCGCGGGCCGCTTTGCCCAGCAGCAAACCGCACAGCGTCGGGGAGCTAAAACGTGACGAAATAAAGTCGAGCAACTCCTGCGCATGTTCCGACTGGGCCTGAAGATAACGTATCGCCTCGTCGTAGCGTTCCATATGCAGCAGGCCGGAAAGCGTCGTCATCCGGTTAAGCTGCTCGTGGCGCATGATGCGCAGGTTATCGACATAACGCTTCACCTGACTTAATTGGGCGCTAAGGCTGTCGATTTCATTGCGATCGCGAAAAGTAATGACCCAGCCTTGTAGCTTATCTTCCAGCATGATGCGCACGCGACTGGCAATGACCGTCGCGTGATTAAAACGGCAGATCTCATCGTGTGTATCTTTCGCCAGCATCGCATCGCGGGAAAAAAAGGGCACTGCCGGAATCACGTCGGTAATCAGTTGCCCCCGCAGTTCACGCGTGGGCTGGCTCAGATTGAGTAAGGTTCTCGCGGCCTGGTTTATTACCTCGATGCGCAGATTGCTGTCGATGGCGATCACCCCTTCGTAAATCGACTCCATCATCGCTTTTTGCTGGCGCACCAGCAGCCCAATTTCCCGCGGCTCCAGTGAAAATATCTGCTTCTTGATACTGCGGGTAAAGAACCACGAAAAGATAAAGAGTGCCGCTAACAGCAGTACGGCGGCTATAAAGATATTGATTGCCTTACCCAGCGTGATGGTATCAAGGTAACTGGTGAGATAACCCACGGAAACAATACCAATCACCTGACCCGCATCATTGAATATCGGTGCTTTACTGCGTAATGAAATACCCAGGCCGCCCTGACGAATAGTGGTCAGGCTTTTGCCCTGCAACACTTCCTGGTTATCGCCCCCAATCAGGGTGGTGCCCACCCGATCATCATAAACAGAATGAAACAGATGAATGCCTTTATTATCGCCAATAACAATAAAGCTGGCGTCGCTGCGGTCGACGACTTGTTGCATAAATTCTGCAATCGCGGGAATATCTTTTTCAGCAACCGACTTGCGTAAATTCGGAATTATCGCTATTTCTTCTGCTTGTATTTTTGCTCGCGTACTCATTTCCTGATAAAGCTGGCGACCGATATCGATATAATAATAACCACCCAGTAAGATGAACAAACCGGAGAAAAACAGCACCAGCGAAATAAAAAGCTTAATCTGGAAAGAAACTTTCATGGTGTGGTACGCACAGAGCAACAAAACCAGTAATGTAACATCTTTCCTGTTGACAGTGGCGAGTTTACTGGAAACTTGTGATCCCTTGCACATCAGGCACTGGCTGGCGATGGGAAAGAAACAAAGATTTTCTGGAAATGTTATTAACTTGTATTTTTATTTAAAAAAACCATAAAAACCACGGAAATAATTACGGCATTAATCACACTAAATAAAAGAAACCATAAAAACCATAGGTGCCATTAAAACTTCGGTTTTATTATGCTGTGCCTCACATAACGTAAAAACATGGCCCTTTAAGCTAAAAATGCAAAATAACCAAGGGGCTTAATTATGAGCACAACTGACGATTCTTTTTCTATTACCTCTGAGTCACTATCGATTCAAAAACCATCTTTGAAAGACAGATGGTGGCACATTATGGATACCTGGAAAGTCGGGATTATTCCATTGCCGTTGTTTTTACTGGCTGGTGTATTAATCGCCATTGATTGCCTGGGTGGTAAATTACCCAGTGATATCGTGGTGATGGTTGCCACGCTGGCGTTTTTCGGCTTCGCCTGTGGTGAGTTCGGTAAACGTCTGCCGATTGTCGGTAAACTGGGCGCGGCGGCGATTTGCGCCACCTTCATCCCTTCCGCAATGGTCTATTATGGCCTGTTGCCGGACGTGGTCGTTGAGTCCACCACCAAGTTCTACAAATCCACCAACATTCTCTACCTTTACATCTGCTGCATTATTGTCGGCAGTATTATGAGCATGAATCGCACCACGCTGATTCAGGGCTTCCTGCGTATTTTCTTCCCGATGCTGTGCGGTGAAATCGTCGGCATGTTGGTAGGGATGGGCGTGGGGCTGCTGCTGGGTCTCGAACCGTTCCAGATCTTCTTCTTTATCATTCTGCCAATCATGGCGGGTGGTGTGGGTGAAGGCGCTATTCCGCTTTCTATCGGTTACGCCACGATTCTGCATATGGATCAGGGCGTCGCGCTGGGTCGTGTCTTACCAATGGTGATGCTTGGCGGCCTGACGGCGATCATTATCTCCGGCTGTCTGAACCAACTGGGTAAACGCTTCCCGCACCTGACCGGTGAAGGCCAACTGATGCCTGACCAACCGAACAGCGCTGAGAAGTCAACGCCTGCGCCTGCGTTCAGCGGTAAAGCTGACGTCACCACTATCGCCTCCGGCGCGCTGCTGGCGGTGCTGCTCTACATGCTGGGTATGCTGGGCCATAAACTGATTGGTCTGCCGGCGCCGGTTGGCATGCTGTTTATGGCGGTGCTGGTCAAACTGGTTCACGGCGTATCGCCGAAGATCCTCGAAGGTTCTCAGGTTGTTTACAAATTCTTCCAGACCTCTGTGACTTATCCAATCCTCTTCGCGGTGGGCGTGGCTATCACCCCATGGCAGGAGCTGGTACACGCCTTCACCATCACTAACCTGCTGGTGATTGTCAGCACCGTGTCCGCGCTGGTCGCCACGGGCTTCTTCGTAGGTAAAAAAATCGGTATGCATCCGATTGATGTCGCCATCGTCTCCTGCTGTCAGAGCGGGCAGGGTGGCACCGGGGATGTTGCCATCCTCACTGCAGGTAACCGTATGAGCCTGATGCCGTTCGCACAGATTGCTACCCGTATCGGCGGCGCGATCAACGTCTCGGTATCACTGCTGGTTCTCGGCAACTTCCTCGTCTGATTCATGTGTTACAGGAACTGATATGAAACTCGCAAGCTTTGTCCATCAGGGGATCCGCAGTTACGGGATCGTGAAGGCGGATGGTGTGATCAATCTGGGACGCCGTCTGGGCGATCGTTACAGCGATTTGAAATCGTTGCTCGCCGCCAACGCGTTAAATGAAGCGCAACAGCTGTCTGGCGAAACGCCGGATCTGAGCTTCGACGCGCTGGAATTTTTGCCGGTGATTGATAACCCAGGGAAAATTCTTTGCGTCGGCATGAACTACGCCGACAAACGCAAAGAGTTCGACCAGCACAATCCGGCGCCAACGCTGTTCGTCCGTTTTGCTGATTCGCAAACCGGCCACCAGACCCCGGTACTCAAACCGCGTCACTCCAGCGAGTTTGATTACGAAGGTGAACTGGCGGTAATCATTGGCAAAAGCGGAGAGAACATCTCCCGTGAAGCGGCATTAAGCCACGTTGGCGGTTACAGCTGCTATATGGACGGTTCTGCACGCGACTGGCAGCACACCTGGTTTACCGCCGGTAAAAACTGGCGTCAGACCGGTGCGTTCGGTCCGTGGATGACCACGGCTGATGAGATTCCGGATCCGCACAGTCTGGCGATCCGCACCTGGCTGAATGGCCGTATGGTGCAGGAAGACAACACCGCCAGCATGATCCACAAAGTGGCGGAGCTTATCGAGTACATCAGTACCTTTACGCGCCTGAATGCTGGCGATGTGATCATCACCGGTTCGCCGGGCGGCGTTGGTAAAAAACGTAATCCACCGCTGTTTATGAACGCGGGCGATCGCATCGAAGTGGAGATCGAGAATATCGGTCATCTCAGCAATGTGATCATGGATGCGCCAGCCTTATCGCTGTCGCCCATGCACTAAGGAACGCGGCGGATTTATGCAAGCACAACCTCCCATTGATTTTCGCATTGCGGATGCCACGAGCGGCGCGCAGCGTTTTGCGCAGATTCGTAATTTGCTCGCGGACAGCGGCTTAGGCATGGACAACGATATCACCACTTTCGTTGAAGCCTGGTCGGGACTCCGGCTGGTGGGTTGTGCGGGCCTGGCCGCCAATGTCATCAAGTGTGTGGCGGTAGATGAAAACCTGCGCGGAGAAAATCTCAGCGCCCGTTTGCTGGCTGAGGTGGAACATCTCGCGCTGTCCCGGGGCCATTTTCATCTGTTTCTCTGCACGCGTCCTTGTAATAAGGAGCGCTTTGCGCACAGCGGATTCTGGCCCATTGCGCAGAGCGGCAACAATGCGGTGTTAATGGAAAATACGCCTTTTGGCATCAGCCGTTACTGCCGTTCATTGCAGCCTTATCGCGTGGAAGGAAAGCGTATTGGCGCCATCGTGATGAACGCCAACCCGTTCACTCTCGGGCATCGCCATCTGGTCGAACAGGCGGCGCATTCCTGCGATCACTTACATCTGTTTGTGGTCCAGGAAGATGCGTCGTTTTTCCCCTTCACCGACCGTCTGGACATGGTACGGGCAGGGGTCGCTCATCTGCCGAACGTGACCGTACATAAGGGATCGGAATACATCATTTCGCGGGCGACATTTCCGGCCTATTTCCTCAAAGAGACCGGCAAGGTGCAACAGGCATGGAGCGAAATCGATCTGTTGATTTTTCGTGACCACATCGCCCCCGCGCTGGGTATTACCCATCGATTTATCGGCTCAGAACCGTTTTGCGATATTACGCGCCAGTACAACCAGACTATGCACCGCCTGCTTGCAGGCGCGGTTGAGGTGGTGGAGATCCCGCGCATCAAAGCCACGGGCAATGCCATCTCTGCCTCGGAAGTTCGCCGTCTACTCAAGACGCACCAGTTTTCCCGTATTCGGGAAATAGTACCGGATACCACTTTCGTGCATCTCGAAACGCACTACAGCGCGGAAGTCGCTTAAAAAACTCAGGAAATAAATTATGAAAATTGTTAGGGAGGCGCTGGCCGGGACTATGGAGTCCAGCGACCTGATGGTGAAAATAGCCCCCGCTGATGGCGAGCTGGACATCGTCATCCACAGTGAAGTGATTAAGCAGTTTGGCGATCAAATTCGCCATGTGGTCACCACCACGCTGCGTACCATGGAAGTCCACCAGGGACTGATCATTATCGAAGATAAAGGCGCGCTGGACTGTGTGATCCGCGCCCGCCTACAGAGCGCGGTATTACGCGCCAGTGACAGTGACAATATTGACTGGGAGAAACTGCAATGAGAAAGCTTCGTCGTAGCATGCTGTTTCTACCCGGCGCCAACGCCGCCATGCTCTCCAACTCGTTTATTTACCGCCCGGACTCTATCATGTTTGACCTGGAAGATGCCGTGGCGCTGCGTGAAAAAGACACAGCGCGTCTGCTGGTCTTTCATGCGCTGCAACACCCGATGTATGAAGATATCGAAACCGTTGTCCGTATTAACCCGCTTAATACCCCGTTTGGCCTGAAAGATCTGGAAGCCGTGGTACGTGCCGGGGTGGATGTCGTACGTCTGCCGAAGACCGACACGCCGGAAGATATTTACGAACTTGAACGCCATCTTGAACGCATCGAAATGGCCTGTGGGCGTGAAATCGGATCCACGAAGGTGATGGCGGCGATCGAATCCGCGATCGGCGTTATCAATGCCGTGGCGATCGCGCGCAGTTCTCAGCGCCTGATCGGCATCGCGCTGGCCGCATTTGACTATGTGATGGATATGCAAACCGAGCGCGGCGACGGTACCGAGTTGTTTTATGCCCGCTGTGCAGTACTGCATGCGGCACGTGCCGCCGGGATCGATGCCTTTGACGTGGTGTGGTCGGACGTAAATGATGAAGCCGGTTTCCTGCGCGAAGTCGATCTGATCCGCAAAATGGGCTTTAACGGCAAGTCGCTGATCAACCCGCGTCAGATCGATCTGCTGCACAACGCCTATGCGCCAACGCAGCACGAAGTGGATCACGCGAAGTTAGTGATCGAAGCGGCAGAAGAGGGCGAACGCAACGGGCTGGGCGTGGTGTCGCTGAACGGTAAGATGATCGACGGCCCCATTATTAATCATGCGCGAATGGTGCTGGAACGTGCCGCCGCGTCCGGCGTGCGTCGGTAAGGACAGAACAATGAATCAGACAGAGCTTCTCCACGTTAACTTTCCGCATCTGCGCGATTTAAAACCGTTCGATAGCGCCCATGCCAGCACGCCGTGGCTTGCCGATCTCGACAGCAAACATAACCGCAAATTATGCGCCTCCCTGGAAGACGCCATTGCCCGCAGTGGCCTGAAAGACGGCATGACCATTTCGTTCCACCATGCGTTTCGCGAAGGCGATCGGGTGATCAACAACGTGGTGGAAATCCTGGCGCGACTGGGCTTTAAAGATCTGACGCTGGCCTCCAGCTCGCTGATGACCTGTAACGAAAGCCTGATTGAGCATATCAAAAACGGCGTTATCACCCGCATCTACACCTCCGGCATGCGCGGCAAGCTGGCGGATGCGATCTCTCATGGCCTGATGGCGGAACCGGTACAAATCCACTCACACGGCGGCCGTGTGAAACTGCTGCAGGATGGCGAGCTGAATATCGATGTCGCCTTCCTCGGCGTACCGTGCAGCGACGAGTTTGGTAACGCCAACGGTACACAGGGTAAATCCTGCTGCGGTTCGCTGGGTTATGCCATGGTCGATGCGCAATTCGCTAAAAAAGTGGTGTTGCTGACCGAAGAACTGGTGCCGTTCCCGAACATGCCGGCCAGCCTGGTACAGGATCAGGTGGATTACATCGTCCAGGTCGAGAGCGTAGGCGACCCGGCGAAAATCAGCGTTGGTGCGGCGCGTGTGACCAGCAACCCGCGTGAACTGATGATTGCCCGTTATGCGGCGGATGTTATTGAGCATTCCGGCTATTTCAAAAATGGCTTCTCCATGCAGACGGGTTCCGGCGCGGCTTCAACGGCCTGTACACGTTTCATGGAAGAGAAAATGGAGCGTCGCGGCGTAAAAGCAAGCTTTGCGCTGGGCGGTATCACTGGTGGTCTGGTGTCTCTGCATGAAAAAGGTCTGGTAGCAAAACTGCTGGATACGCAATGCTTTGACAGTGAGGCGGCAGCGTCACTGGCGCGTAACCCGAACCACGTGGAAATCTCCACGAACGTTTACGCCAATCCAGGCAGCAAAGCGGCCTGCTGTGACCAACTGGACATCGTTATCCTCAGTGCGCTGGAAATCGACGTTGACTTCAACGTCAACGTCATCACCGGCTCCGATGGCGTGATGCGCGGCGCGTCCGGCGGCCACTGCGACGTTGCTGCGGCAGCCAACTTGACGATTGTCGTGGCGCCGCTTCTGCGCAGCCGTATTCCGACCGTGGTAAAACGCGTCACCACGCTGCTGACGCCGGGTGAAAGCATTGATGTGCTGGTTACCGACCACGGGATCGCCGTCAACCCGGCTCGCCCGGAAATCCGCGAACGCCTGGTGAATGCCGGGCTGAAAGTGGTGGATATCGAGGCACTGTACGCGCGCGCGATCTCGCTGACCGGCGCGCCGAAACCCATTGAATTCACCGACCGTATCGTCGGCGTGATTCGCTATCGTGACGGCAGCGTGATTGACGTTGTGCGTCAGGTGAAGGAGTAACATCTCATGACATTACTGACGCCCGTAAGAGCGGGCGTCAGCCTTGAAGCGCTGCTGACGGCAAAAGAAAACCGCGCGGCGCGTCAGGCTGACTGGCTCACTCATTATCACCATCCGGTTATCTCCCTGACGCTGGTTACGCCTGGCGCGCAGAAAGACAGTATTCGTTATCGTAATACCATGGGCGTGGCGCTACAGGCGTGCGATCAACTGCTGTGGCAGAACCACTGGCCGGTATTGGATCGCCAGGTACTGTGGTTGCCGACCGGTGCGGAAGCTCTGTGGTGCGTTGACCATGCGGCGGCAGAAATTAAAGCCCAGTGTATTGAGCTGGAGCAGACGCATCCGCTTGGCAGATTGTGGGATTTTGATGTGATATGCCCGAAAAACGGCCAGGTGGGACGTCAGTCGCTGGATCTCAGTACCCGACGCTGCCTGGTCTGCGATGAGCCTGCTCATGGTTGCGCCCGTTCGCGCCGTCATCCTATGGAAGAGGTCGTGTCACGCGTGGAGACCCTGATCGATGGCTGGTTCGCTCGCGACTAAACTCGCCCGTTTTGATGTCTGGGCGCTGGCCGCCACGGCACTGCGTCTGGAAGTTAATCTCACCCCCAAACCGGGGCTGGTGGACAGGGCGAACAACGGTTCGCACAGCGATATGGATCACGCGCTGTTTTTACGCAGTATCGATGCCATCACCCCCTGGTTTCGCGTCTTTGAAAAAGCCGGTTTCGAGTATGCTTTAAAACCCGCCAGCGAGCAGTTGCGCTTATTGCGCCCGGCAGGAATGGCCTGCGAACAGGCGATGTTCGAGGCGACTGACGGTGTTAATACCCATAAAGGCGGTATCTTTTCCCTGGGCCTGATCTGCTTTGCGGCAGGGCGTTTACGTGGTCTGAACCGTCTGGTCTGCGCACAATCGGTCTGTCAGCAGGTCGCTGAAATCTGTAAAGGGCTGGTGGCACGGGAGCTGGCTTCCCGCACGCATGCGGCAACGGCCGGTGAAAAACAATATCAACAATTTGGCCTGACCGGCGCGCGTGGTGAAGCGGAGCTGGGCTTTCCCACGGTACGGCAACATGTTCTGCCGTACTGGTATCAGGAGGCGGGGGAGCGGCGTTTTCACCATGCGCTACTGCGTTTAATGGCGATAAATCCCGACAGTAATCTGGTCTCCCGCGGCGGTATCGACGGGTTGTGCTATGTACAGGAATATGCGCAGACGCTGTTAACAAACGGCTGGAACATTGCGCGCCTGCAGGAGATGGATAAGGCCTTAATCAGCCGTAACCTCAGCCCCGGCGGTAGCGCCGATCTGCTGGCGGTCTCTTATGTGCTGGCAACACTGGGGTAGCGGCAGACGCTAATTGCCAGCCATAAAAAAGCCCGGTGGCATAACGCGCACCGGGCAGGCATTAAATTTGTCAGGCTTACGCTTTCTGCGCTACGCCAGCCGCTTGCGGCACATGTTTGTATTTGAACATCGCCATAAACGCAAAGGCCAGAACCACGGAATAACCGGCGAAAATCAGCCACACGGTTTTCCAGTCGGTTGCGCCGGCAACGGTGTACATCTCAACCACTTTACCGCTCGCCATACCGCCGAGGATACAGCCGAAGCCGTTGGTCATCATCAGCAGCATGCCCTGCGCACTGGCACGAATAGCCGGGTTCACTTCTTTTTCTACGAACACTGAACCGGAGATGTTGAAGAAGTCGAACGCACAGCCGTAAACGATCATGGAGAGAACCAGCAGGACGGTACCGAACGGGGTCGGATCGCCATAGGCGAACAGGCCGAAACGCAGCATCCACGCAACGATACTCATCAGCATCACGTTCTTGATGCCGTAGCGGCCCAGGAAGAACGGAATCGCCAGGATAAAGACGGTTTCTGAAATCTGCGAGATGGACATCAGCACGGAGGCGTGCGTCACGATAAAGCTATTCGCGAACAGCGGATTTGAGTCGAAGCTGTGCAGGAAGGTGTTACCAAACATATTGGTAATCTGCAGTTCCGCGCCCAGCAGCATGGAGAAGATAAAGAAAATCGCCATACGTTTGTTTTTGAACAGCGCGAAAGCGTTCAGGCCCAGCATTTCCACCCAGGTCTGGTTTTTCTGGGTGTTGCTTACCGGCATGTGCGGCAGGGTCAGCGAGAACAGACTCAGCAGCAGGGAGAGCGCCGCGCCGATATAGAGCTGCATATGGCTCAGTTCGAAGCCAGAGAAGCTCACCGCCCACATCGCCAGGATAAAGCCGATGGTGCCCCAGATACGAATCGGTGGAAAGTCCGTAACGATGTCATATCCGGCATTTTGCAGACGTGCATAAGAGATTGTGTTGACCAGCCCCAGCGTTGGCATATACGCCAGCGAGTTGAGCAGGATAATCGCAAACATCGCACCCGGCGTGGTCACGCCAGCGGCGATAAACAGGGTAATGGCGCCAACCAGGTGACAGAGGGCGTAAACCCATTTCGCGCTCAGCCATTTATCGGCTACGATACCCAGCAAAGCAGGCATAAAGACCGATGCAATACCCAGGGAGCTATAGACCGCGCCAATTTCTGCACCCTGGAATTTCAGGGTGACGAACATATAAGAGCCCAGCGTAGTCAGCCAGCTCCCCCACAGGCAGAACTGCAGGAAGATAATCACTTTAAGCTGCAGCTTAAGATTCATGTTAGTTTCCTCACCGAAGGAGTCTGATATACCCGTCATACCTCAGGCTGCATGTGCGTTGGCTTTACTCACTCATCTCAGTCACTTACCAGAGTAAGCTCCTGGGGATTCGCTGCGTTGCCGCCTTCCTGCAACTCGAATTATTTAGGGTGTAGATGTTGGAATTAAGACAATTACTGTTGTTATGTGAGGCGATTCTATCATTGAAGCTGGAGCGAGATTGTTACATCCGACATATAAATGCAAACTTGATATGGTTGCAGTTAAATATAGTGACGTTCGTCACATTTATGGGCGGGTTACAGCGACGTTCAAAGGGAATTCTTATCCCCTCCCGTTAAAACGGAAGGGGATAATTACCGCTTACTTCGTGCGACGATAGCTTTTCTGCGCGGTATTCACTTTATAAAGATAGTTACGTGACTCCGCAGAAGGGTGACGTGTGGTCAGGGTGGAATAGACATCGCCTGGCGCCATCGTATTGATGATATTGGCTGCCTGTACTTTGTCGCTGGAGAAGACACGCAGAACGCTACCCGCACCGCCATTGTAAGCGGTGATGACGGCATAACGGCGCGAGGTGGGGTTGGTTATCCCGGAAAGATAGACATTATTCAGCATCGCCAGGTAAGCCGTGCCGGTATCGATGTTGCTTTCCGGATCGAACAGATAGCTGCGACTTGGGGTACCGGATTTGCCCTGCGCGCGGAACACATCACGACCGGCACTGTGCTGAACCACCTGCATCAGTCCCAGCGCGTCGGAGCGGCTGACTGCATAGGGGTTAAATGACGATTCGGTCTGCATAATCGCCAGAATCAGCGACTCGTCAACGCCATAGCGTCGGGCGGCCTGATGTACCATGCCGACATATTTATGTGCACGTTTATCCAGATGGTTTGGCACCAGATTAAACGTCACGCTGTAGATGATTTTTAGCCCGACGCTGCGTTTTTGCAGCCGCGTTTTCAGCAGGTAATCGGCGAAGCTGGTTGCGCGTCCTATCCAGCGAATGGGCTGGCCCGTGTTATCCACCACCTGTCCATAGAGGAACGGCTCTCTGGAAATCTGGATATCGTCGGCGTCGGAATAGAGATCGATAGAGCCTGGATCATCACCCATCAGCAGGGTTTTGATAATGGCCTGGCGCAAATGTGCCGTAGGGTCGGTGCCGGAGATAGTCTCGACGGTGATGGTGCCTTCGTCGAAGTTAATGTGGCTTCGGGTTTGGTACTGATCGGTGTATTTGACGTAATCTTTTGGACCGGCAATCAGTACTTCACTAAACCCCCATAAATTCTCGATATTATGGGCGAACTGCCCCATCAAAATGTCAAAACCGTTGGTATCTTTAACCCAGGCTTCGTTATAGGTCTCGCTATTTTTATCTGAGTTGGAACACGAAATAAGCAACGGCGCAATGATCGCTAGCGCTAAAAATTTTTTCATCATTCCGGAAGTATTGTTGGTTGTAAAAATGACCCTGAATCAGGCCGCAGACAGGTGAATATTGCTGCGGCCATGAAATTATTTCTTATCTTCCGGCGTATAGCCTTCAATATGCACATCTTTCCCTTCGAACAGGTAACTCACCATTTCCTGCTCAAGCAATTTACGATGCTCAACGTTCATCATGTTAAGTTTCTTCTCGTTGATCAGCATCGTCTGCTTTTTCTGCCACTGGGACCAGGCTTCTTTGGAGATTTCGTTGTAAATACGCTTACCCAGCTCGCCCGGATAGAGCTGGAAGTCTTGTCCCTCTGCATCACGTTGCAGGAAGGTACAGAAAATAGTGCGGCTCATAAATAGTCCTCTTTACTCTGCGCGGCGTTACATCGCCACGCCGATACGTAATTGTTGTAACAGGCGCTCCACGGGGGCCGCCAGGCCCACTGACGGCGGCTGCGCTAAGTTATACCAAAGACCCGTACCTTCATCCATGCAAGAACTGAACGAGGACACGGTAAGCCACACAGGCACAATATCCAGATGGAAGTGACTGAATGTGTGGCGAAACGCAATCAGTTGGCTGAGATTATCGGCGCTAATCTGATGTTGCGCCAGCCACTCCCGCAATGACGCTTCATCTTCGAACTGCGGAAAACAGAACAAACCTCCCCATAACCCAACCGGTGGACGCTGTTGCAGAAAGACCTGATCGCCCTGTTGCATCAGTAAGAAGTATGCGGTGCGCTCCGGCAGCGTTTGCTTTGGTTTTTTGCCAGGATACTCGGCCCATGAGTGGTTTGCATAGGCGATACAGCCCGTTTGTAGCGGGCAAAGCGCGCATTTGGGCTTTGAGCGTGTACAGACCATGGCACCTAAATCCATCATCGCCTGGTTAAACCGTTCCACACCTTTGGCGGGGGTTACCTGTTCTGCCAGCGTCCACAGACGTTTTTCGACCTCTTTCTTGCCAGGCCAGCCTGCCACCGCGTAGCAGCGTGCCAGAACCCGTTTGACGTTACCATCAAGGATAGGAAAGTGTTTACCCAATGATAAAGAGAGAATGGCCCCCGCCGTAGAACGCCCAACGCCCGGCAGGGCGGCAACCTCATCAAAGTTTTGCGGGAAGACGCCGCCGTGAACCTCGGCCACCCGTTTTGCCGCTTTGTGCAGATTACGCGCACGGGCGTAATAGCCGAGCCCGGTCCATAAATGCAGCACTTCATCCAGCGGCGCATTTGCCAGATCGGTGATGTCAGGAAAACGCGCCATAAAGCGTTCAAAATAAGGGATGACGGTTGCGACCTGCGTCTGTTGCAACATCACTTCGGATAGCCATACTTTGTAAGGCGTTTTTTCAATTTGCCAGGGCAGGGTTTTGCGCCCGTATTTGTCGTACCAGTCCAGAACCTGGGCTGAAAATTGAGACGCTTGCATGGTCACCAACATTGCATTAACAGGGGGGCTGATTGCAGCACAGCGGCATGAACGTGTAAACCGGAACTTTCCGGTGCTTTCAACTTGCATACTGTATCGAACTTTGGATAATGCCCGTTTCCTGAACACTCTCACAAGCAGACTTATTTATGAATAACGACGTCATCTCACCAGAATTTGATGAAAACGGCCGCCCGCTGCGCCGTATCCGCAGCTTTGTCCGCCGCCAGGGGCGCCTGACCAAAGGGCAACAGCACGCGCTTGATAATTACTGGCCGGTGATGGGTGTTGAGTTTGCTGAGCAGCCGCTCGATTTTGCCGCCCTGTTTGGTAATAACGGGCCGGTGACGCTGGAGATTGGCTTCGGTATGGGAGCATCGCTGGTGGAAATGGCGAAAACCCGTCCGGAGCAGAACTTTTTAGGTATTGAAGTACATTCGCCGGGCGTGGGCGCCTGCTTATCTTCTGCCCATGAAGAGGGTGTCGGGAACCTGCGTGTGATGTGCCATGACGCCGTTGAAGTGCTGCACAAAATGATTCCTGACAATTCCTTAAACATGGTTCAGCTCTTTTTCCCTGACCCGTGGCATAAAGCACGTCATAATAAGCGCCGTATCGTTCAGGTGCCGTTTGCTGAACTGGTGAAGAGCAAGCTGAAACTGGGCGGCGTATTTCACATGGCGACAGACTGGGAAGCTTACGCAGAGCACATGCTGGAAGTGATGTCCTCTATTGATGGCTATCAGAACCTGTCGTCGACGAAAGATTATGTGCCGCGCCCGGATTCGCGCCCGGTAACCAAATTTGAACAACGTGGTCATCGTCTTGGCCACGGCGTATGGGACTTAATGTTCGAGAGGGTAAAATAATGGCAAAGAACCGTAGTCGTCGTCTGCGTAAAAAGATGCACATTGACGAATTTCAGGAGATCGGTTTTTCCGTCAAATGGCGTTTTCCGGAAGGCACCACTGAAGAACAGATCGATAAGCTGGTGGATGAGTTTATTAGCGAAGCGGTTGAAGCTAATGGCCTGATTTTTGGTGGTAGCGGCTTCCTGGCATGGGAAGGCCTGGTCTGCAAACCGAACATTGGTCATTGCACCGAAAAGGACCAGGCGCTGGTTCGTAAGTGGCTTGAGGATCACAAATTCGAAGAGGTCAGCGTCAGCGAACTTTTCGATATTTGGTGGGACTAAGAATGAAAGGGTCGGCAAATGCCGACCCGTTTTGTCTCTACAGGAGTGGTTATGATGCGCAAGACGCTACTGGCGGTAGTACTGACGGCAACGGCTTTTGCCGCGAATGCGGATTACAAATGTAGCGTGAACCCGCGTGATGATGTGATTCTAAGCCCGCAAACCGTCCAGGTGAAAGGCGAGAACGGTAATCTGATCTTAACGCCGGAAGGTAATGTGACCTTCAACGGTAAACAATATTCGTTAAGCGCTGCGCAGCGCGAGCAGGCGAAGGATTACCAGGCTGAATTGCGCAGCGCCTTACCGTGGATCGACGAAGGTGCACGTACGCGTGTCGAGAAAAGCCGCGTGGCGCTGGACCAAATTATCGTCAAGGAAGTGGGCGAGAGCAGCAATATGCGCGGTCGCCTGACAAAGCTGGATGCTCAGCTAAAAGAGCAGATGAACAAAATTATCGAACATCGCAGCGATGGTCTGACGTTCCACTACAAAGCGGTTGATGACGTGCAGGCTAACGGTCAACAGCTGGTGAACCAGGCGATGGGCGGTATTCTGCAGGACAGCATTAACGAGATGGGCGCCAAAGCGGTACTCAAAGGCGGCGGCAACCCGTTACAGGGCGTGCTCGGCAGCCTTGGTGGTTTACAGACCGCCATCCAGAACGAGTGGAAAAACCAGGAAGCGGATTTCCAGCAGTTCGGTAAAGACGTGTGCAGCCGCGTGGTGTCGCTGGAAGGCAACCGTAAAGCGCTGGTGAGCGGGCTTAAGTAAGGTTCTGTTGTTTCAGTTTTGCCTGTTCCCCTCACCCTAACCCTCTCCCTGTACAGTCCGGAGACATAGTGAACGCTTGTTCGGGGACATGGTGGACACTTACAACTGAGGCATAAGAACCCGTTTATGGAGTCGCTTATGCCCTGGGATGCGAGAGATACCATGTCATTACGTTCTGAGTTTGTACTGTTCGCCTCGCAGGACGGGGCGAACCTCCGGGCACTCTGCCGTCATTTCAACATTTCGCCGTCCACCGGCTACAAGTGGCTTCGCCGCTGGACTGAGGAAGGCGCCGCCGGCCTTGCTGACCGTTCCCGTGCGCCTCTGCATTCGCCCCGGCGAACCGATGACCGTGTGACGGACCTGCTGCGCATGGCCCACTGCGCCCATGAACGCTGGGGCGCCCGTAAGATTAAGCGCTGGCTTGAGGACCGCGGACACGTTCTGCCCGCGTTCAGCACCGTGCACAACCTGATGGCCCGCCACGGTCTGCTGCCGGGAGGCACACCCGGCATTCCTGCCACCGGACGCTTCGAACACACCGCGCCCAACCAGCTCTGGCAGATGGATTTTAAAGGTCACTTTCCTTTTGCCGGTGGCCGCTGCCACCCGCTCACCCTGCTGGATGACCATTCCCGGTTCTCGCTCTGTCTCGCACACTGTCCTGATGAACGGCTCACAACCGTCCGGCAACAGCTGGTGAGGGTGTTTGAACGTTACGGTCTGCCGGCGCGGATGACGATGGATAACGGCGCGCCCTGGGGCGACACCACAGGAAGCTGGACCGCGCTGGAGCTGTGGCTGATGCGCCAGGGTATCCGGGTGGGGCATTCGCGGCCTTACCATCCACAGACGCAGGGCAAGCTGGAACGTTTTCACCGCAGCCTGAAGGCCGAAGTGCTGCAGGGCCGGTGGTTCACGGACGCCAGCCAGTTACAGCAGGTGTTCGACGACTGGCGCGCGGTCTATAACCTGGAGCGTCCACATGAAGCGCTGGACATGGGGGTCCCGGCGTCACGTTATCAGCCGTCATCGCGGCAGTACAGCGGGGCGGTTCAGCCGCCGGACTATGATGAGGGCGTGCAGGTGAGGAAGGTGGATGTGAGCGGGAAGCTGAGCATAAAAGGAGTGAGCCTGAGTGCAGGGAAAGCGTTCAGGGGTGAATATGTGGGCCTGCGTGAAACGGCAGAGGATGGCTGCTATGAGGTGTGGTGGTACAGCACGAAAGTGGGGATGATCGACCTGAAAAAGAGGTCGATCATCATGGGGAAAGGGTGTTAAAAAGTGTTCACCATGTCCCCGAACACCTGTCTACCATGTCTCCGGACCGTACACTCCCAAGGGAGAGGGGACTTGTCAGATGCGGTCTTTACTTTCTCTGCCTGTGGTTGGGAAAGCGTCAGGTGCGGTCTTTACTCCCTCTCCCTGTGGGAGAGGGCTGGGGTGAGGGCAACCGACGATGCAAATGTCCAGGAATCGCCAGTAATACACTCTCCTCATTGGCGCTCAGCTCATTGTTCCAGAAGCGAATCACTTCCCAGCCATTAGCATTCAGGAATGCCGTTCTGCGCAAGTCATACCCTTCGTTATCCTGATGCTGCCCGCCGTCCAGCTCAACAATCAGTTTTGCTTTAAAACAGGCGAAATCGACAACATAATTACCAATCGGCATTTGGCGACGAAACTTGTAGCCGTAAAAACGGCGTCCTCTGAGCAAGTACCAAAGGTGTAATTCCTCTGCCGTCATTCTGATGCGTAGTTGTTTTGCTTTTTCCATCCCCACACTCTGCCACCATTCCCCTGTATCACCACAGCCTTCTCCCGTTATTGGGAACTGCCTTCCAACGTATCGTCTTCGCTTTTGCAAGGTTACGGATGGATGAGACCGGGAGACATTTTGACCATGAAAATTTAATGGGCCGGGCGGCCCATTAATTATTTTCGAGTAGAAAGTATGTTGTTTCTCTCTTTAATGTCCGTGCTACATCAAACCCAGCGTGCGGGGCAGCCACAGCGAGATTTGCGGTATATAAGTGATCAACACCAGCGCTAAGAGTAGTGCGGCATAAAAAGGAAGCAGTGGTTTAATCAGATGTTGAATTTTAACGCCCGAAATAGAGCAACCGACAAACAAGGCGCTTCCGACCGGTGGCGTTAATAATCCGATACACAGATTCGCAACCATCATGATGCCAAAATGTACTGGATCCATACCTAAGTCCTGTGCAATAGGCAGGAATATCGGCGTAAAGATAAGCACCGCTGGCGTCATATCCATAAAAACGCCAACAATAAGTAGAACCAGATTAATTAATAAAAGAATAACGAGCGGATTTTCAGAAATAGACATGAGCGCATCGCTAATCATGTAGGGCACATCTGCATTCGTCATTGCCCATGACATCCCAACGGAAAAACCGATCAGCAACAAAACGATAGATGTTGTTATTACTGATTCAAGGATCAACGCCGGTAGCTCACACCACTTCACCTCACGGTAAACCACAACTGATAAGATGAAAGTGTAAACCACTGCAATAGCAGACGCTTCTGTAGCGGTAAATACGCCCCCAAGAATGCCACCCATCACAATGATGACCAGTAACAAACTGGGTAGCGCGGCTAAAAATGCGGCTATCGCCATTCTGAGAGAAGGCCTCTCTGAAAGCGGGTAACCACGTCGGCTGGCGATAATCGCGCAGACCACCATGATGGCAAGCCCCATCAAAATGCCGGGTAAATAACCTGCCATGAACAGCGAGGCAACGGAGACGCCCCCGGCTGTAAGTGAGAAAACGATTAATACATTTGATGGTGGTATTAAGAGGCCGGTAATACAGGACGAAACGTTAATCGCGGTTGAAAGGGCAGGGTCGTAACCCTGTCGGGTCTGGATGGGATGAAGCGTTCCGCCTACCGCAGCCGCTGCGGCAACCGCAGAGCCGGAAATGGAACCAAACATCATATTGGCCAGTACGTTAACATGCCCCAGTGAGCCGGGTACGCGGCCAACCATGACCTGCGCGAGGTTAATCAGGCGCAGCGCTATCCCGCCCCGATTCATCAGTGTTCCGGCAAAAATAAAGAAAGGAATGGCCAGCAGGGCAAAGTTATCCAGCCCATTAGCCAGGCGCTGTGAAACCGTAATAACAGCAATGTCCCAGGGAAACATCAGTAGCATGGAGCTAACAGTCGAAATACCAATAGCAAATGAAATAGGTACACCAAGGAAAACCAGGATGAAAAAAGAACCAAATAATACTAAAGCGATATAGCCATCCATTAATTTACGCCCTCCATGGAATTTTTAAGTGAAGTTATGCCAGCATTTATGAACCACAAGGCATAGAACATCATCACAATCCCGGTCAGTGGCAAAATAAGATAGACGTAACCCATAGGGATTTGCATCGCGGCTGAAACCTGGGTAGTTGCCAGCGTTTTGCCGATCAATTTCATTCCCCCCGTTACGATAACCCCACCAGAAAAAAGGAAAATCAGCAGATTTACCACGATGCTCAATAAAGCCTGTTTACGCGGCTGTAGCGCCATTGACAGGAGATCAATTGACAGGTGTCGCTGAGCGCCAACCGTATAGGCGGCACCGAGTAAACCTACCCAAATCATCAGAAAGCGTGCAAGTTCATCAGTTAACGTACTGGGCTGATTGAGAACATAGCGACTAAATACCTGCCATACGACGCAAATAACCAGTACGCTCATCACCATAATAGAAAACGCAGCGATCACGCGGTCGACCACGAGCTTTATGCGGTTAAATATCATCATTAATTATCCAGGTGAATATGGGCCAATAATTGGCCCAGGTAGAGATTATTCAGCAGCGCTTTCGAATTTTGCTAATAATGCGGCCTGTTTGGGATCTTTTTTAAATTCATCAAACAGAGGTTGTACGGCAATGCGGAAGGGCGCTTTATCCACTTTCACAATTTTACCGCCCTGTGATATCGCCTGGGCGCGCGTATCGGCATCGATTTTAGTCCAAAGTTTTTGCTGGTATGTTTCTGAATATTTTGCCGCTTTTTGTAGAATTTCTTTTTGCTCCGGCGTTAATTTGTTCCAGGTTTTAGTTGAAATAACCAAAAAATCTGGAATGGAGGCGTGCTCATCTTCTGAAAAAACTTTTGCAATTTCGATATGGCGCGTTTGCACCCAGGAAGGTACATTATTTTCTGCTCCGTCTACAACGCCCTGCTGCATAGCAGTATAAACTTCCCCAAATGAAATGGGCGTAGGCGAGCCGCCCATCAATTCAATCATTTTTATTGTAGTTGGGCTGGCCTGGACGCGTATTTTTAATCCTTTCAAATCTTCCGGTTTCGTAATGGGCTTCCCGGCATAAAAACTTCTTGTGCCAGCAACATAAGCTGACAGTGCGAAGAAACCTTTGTCTTTGGTAGACTCCATGATCTCTTTGCCCACATTACCGAAAACGACGTTATTAAAATGCGCCTGATCTTTAAACAAGAATGGAAGATTATAAATAGCGTAGACGTTATCAAATGATTCAAGGTCGCTGGCGGAACTTTTGGTCATATCCAGTGCGCCATTTTGTAATAATTCCAGCGTCTCTCTTGCGCTCCCCATTTGGCTGCTGGGATAAATGCGGATCGTCATTTTACCATCAGACAGTTGTTTGACTTGTTTAGCCATTTCATCTAAAGCCTGATGTACAACATGGCTTCGCTCGAGGTTATGCGCAAGCTTTAATGTGATTTTTTCCTGCGCGACAGCATTCAAAGAAAATAACGAAAGAAGAGATGCACACACAAGTGTTTTAGGAAAAGAGAGTTTACTCATCGTTTGGCTCCATGCACATTAATGGTCTATATCTAAAAGCAATAATCCTTATTTCTGTATGACATATTATCCTGGTTGTCTGACATCTTTAAGATATCTGTCTCACAGTTTTTATTTTTTTGTTCGTGTGAGCGTTTTAAAACGGTGTTGAATATTATTGTGATGAATAAATTGAAATTAAAATATCTATTCTAAGAATATATTTGCCCGGTGAGGGTTATGGCAATGTCAGGTTTTTAATTGGCGAGGAAAGGGATATCCCGCCCGTTTAATAAGCGCGCGGGATAGGTCTGTACTTATTATTCGCTCAGGAACAGTTCCAGCAATGAGTTGAGGAACAACTTACCGTGCTCGGTGATTTGCCAGTACTGCTCGCATTCAGTGAGATAGCCCTGTTCTAAGGCCTCATCGATTTGCGGGCGAATCACTCTTTCATCCAGCCCGGTGAAGAGCCCGAACTCCGCGCGTGGTGCCGGTTCGAGCAAACGGAAGCGGTTCATAAAGAACTCGAACGGTTTATCGGCAGCCTCCACGTCATGCTGGCGTTCCAGATAACGCCCCTGCATAAACCCGCGCGGGTGGCGCGTTTTCGCGGTGCGTAGAATGCGTCCGTCCGGGAAGGTGATTTTACCGTGCGCGCCGCAGCCAATACCGAGGTAATCGCCAAAGCGCCAGTAGTTCAGGTTGTGCTGACACTGGTAGCCCGGTTTTGCGTATGCCGAGGTTTCGTATTGCTGATAGCCTGCGGCGGTAAGCAACTGATGGCCGCGCTCGAAAATATCCCACAACGCGTCGTCATCAGGCAGCACCGGCGGACGCGAGCCGAACAGGGTGTTGGGTTCGATGGTCAACTGATACCAGGAAAGATGCGGCGGGTTCAGCGCAATGGCCTGGCGCAAATCATCCAGCGCCTCTTCCAGCGTCTGATCAGGCAGGCCGTGCATCAAATCGAGGTTAAAACTGCGCAGCCCAAGGCCCGTTGCCAGCCGCGCCGCGCGTTTGGCTTCTTCCGGACCGTGGATACGCCCCAGCCGCTGCAATTTCGGCTCGCTAAAGCTCTGCACGCCAATCGAAATGCGATTTACCCCGGCACGTTGATACTCAACGAAGCGGTCCGCCTCTACCGTTCCGGGGTTGGCTTCCATTGTGATTTCCGCATCTGCCGCCAGATTGAGGCGCGCACGAACGCCGTCCAGCAATGTCTGCATCGCCGGGCCGGAGAGCAGGCTCGGCGTACCGCCACCAATAAAGATAGTCTTTACGTCACGCCCCTGCGCGTAAGGCACATCAGCATCCAGGTCGGCGAGCAGATGCTGCACGTAATCATCGTGCGGCACTTCGCCTTTAAGCGCGTGGGAATTGAAGTCGCAGTACGGGCATTTCTGCACGCACCACGGAATGTGAATATAAAGACTCAGGGGTGGCAAATTAGCCATTACGTAACGCTTCCAGTAACAGTTTCAACGCCTGTCCACGGTGGGAGATAGCGCTTTTTTCTTCGCGGGTCAGTTCGGCGGCGGTTTTACCTTCCGTCGGGACGAAGAAAATCGGATCGTAACCAAACCCGCCCTGACCGGCAGGCGCACGGGTAATCACACCAGGCCAGGTGCCGTGGCATACCAGTGGCGTCGGGTCTTCGGCGTGGCGCAGATAGACCAGCACACAGTGGAACTGAGCCTGACGCTTGTCGTCCGGCACATCCTGCAGGGTGGTCAATAATTTTTGCAGATTCGCTTCATCGGTGGCATCCACGCCAGAGTAACGTGCGGAGTAGATCCCCGGCGCGCCGCCCAGCGCATCGACGGCCAGGCCGGAGTCGTCGGCAATCGCGGGTAGACCCGTTACCTGAGCGGCATGTCGCGCTTTCAGAATGGCGTTTTCAATAAAGGTCAGGCCGGTCTCCTCGGCGGATTCCACGCCCAGCTCGGTTTGCGCCACGATATCCAGACCGAAGTCACTCAACAGCGAGGCAAGCTCGCGCACTTTGCCGGCATTACCGGTTGCGAGAACAACTTTTTGCATAATAGATCCTAATTCATCAGGGCCGTGACGGCCGAAGGTATCTGTTGCGGATGGGTAATTTTGACTTGTTTATGGCGGCCCAGTTCGCCTTTTTCAATCAGCACCTGGTTTTTAGCCACCCGAAACTGTTTGGCGAGAAATTTCACCAGATGGGCATTGGCTTGCCCATCAACCGGTGGGGCGGTAATGGCGACTTTTAGCTCATCGCCATGCAGCCCAATAATGCTATCCCGGCTGGCCTTGGGCTGAATATACAGCCTTAGCACCAGCCCGTCGTCACAGGATGTGACAGCACTCATGCCCAGTTCCAGATATAGGCTAACGGTACGATGGTGTTAGCCAGAAACTCCATCACGCCCATATTGATGACATACATCAGCAGCACCAGAATCATCGGCGAGAAATCAAGACCGCCCATTGACGGCAGCAGGCGACGAATCGGGCGCAGCAAGGGTTCGGTAAGCTGCAGCAGCACATATTCCACCGGGCTACGGCCCTGGCTGACCCAGCTCATGATGGCCATTAACAGCAGCACCCAGAAGATCAGCGAGCCAAGGGTTTTGATAACAATCAACACTGCCGCCAGCACGATAAACACGCCGTCCATGGAGACGTACGGGTTCAGGAAAGCTTTCACGACACACAGCAGTAGCGCGATGAGCAATGATGCGCTGTCAATAGGCCCCATTGCCGGAATGATGCGACGCAGCGGGCCAACAATCGGCTGGGTGATTTTCACGATAAACTGGGAAAACGGGTTATAAAAATCACAGCGCGCCCACTGCATCCAGATACGCAGCAACAGCACCATCGTGTAAGCCTGGATAATCAGTGACAGGAGAGTGGACAACGTATTCATGGCGTTCCTCAGTGTTCCTTAGTTTTTTGTGTAATCGCGCGCGCCAAAAATGGCGGTTCCGATGCGCACCATGGTGCTACCTGCCGCAATGGCGGCCTGCATATCGTCAGACATGCCCAGCGAAAGGGTGTCAACGCCAGGGTAACGTACCTTAAGCGCGTCAAATGCGACAGCCATTTGGCGGGCTACGGCAAACTGCCGTTCATAATCAGCCTCGGGGGCGGGGATCGCCATCAGTCCACGCAGGCAAAGACCGGGTAATTCCACCACCTGCGCCGCCAGCGCGTCCAGTTCTGCAAGGGAAATGCCGGACTTGCTCTGCTCGTCACTGATATTAACCTGGATCAGCACGTTCAGCGGCGGCAGAGACGCCGGGCGCTGCTCGCTCAGGCGGCTGGCGATTTTGAGACGGTCCACGGTGTGGCACCAGTCAAAATGCTCTGCCACGAGACGGCTTTTGTTGGACTGTAACGGGCCGATAAAGTGCCACTGAATATCCGCGATGCCCGAATCCTTGAAATGGCGAATTTTATCTACGCCTTCCTGCACGTAGTTTTCACCAAAGCCACGCTGACCCGCTGCGTAAGCTTCTTCGATGGCGCTCGCAGTTTTTGTTTTGCTGACTGCAAGCAGTGTGACTTCTTCTGGAGCACGGCCGCAGGACGTTGCAGCGGCTGAGATTTTGTCCCTGACCTGTGCCAGGTTATGCGCAATATCGTTCATGTTCCCAGGTGGCTTTATGGATATGGAAAAAATAGTGGAGCTTAGTGTAAAGCATAATGTCTCGGATCTACACCTGTGCGATCGCCATCCGCCGCGCTGGCGAAGGCAAGGACGGCTGGAAGCCGCACCGTTCGCCGCTGTGGATATTCACGCGCTACTCGCGGAACGTTTGAACACGCAGCAGCAACAGCAGTGGCAAGCGTGTGGACAGATTGATTTTGCCCTCAGTACCCCAGGGCTAAAACGCCTTCGCGCCAGCGCGTTTTTACATCACGATGGGGTATCGCTTGCTCTGCGCCTGTTGCCTGACACCTGCCCGACGCTGGACATGCTGGACGTGCCCGCCGCAATCCCCGAATTACTGCGGCGCGACAACGGCCTTATTCTGGTTACCGGGGCGACGGGGAGCGGAAAATCCACCACCCTGGCGGCGATGGTAGATAACCTCAATCACCATCTCGACGGGCATATCCTGACTCTCGAAGATCCGGTGGAGTTTATCCATACAAGCAAACGTTGCCTGATCCAACAGCGGGAAATCGGCCCGCACTGTGCCTCGTTTGCCGCGGGGTTGCGCGCGGCATTACGCGAAGACCCGGATGTCATTTTGCTGGGCGAGCTGCGTGACAGCGAAACTATCCGCCTGGCGTTGACCGCCGCTGAAACCGGGCATCTGGTACTGGCAACATTACATACGCGCGGCGCGCCGCAGGCTATTGAACGGCTGGTGGACAGTTTCCCCGCTCAGGAGAAAGACCCGGTGCGTAGCCAGCTTGCCGGAAGTCTGCAGGCTGTGTTGTCACAGCGGCTGGAGGAAGACAAGCAGGGCGGGCGTGTGGCGCTGTTTGAACTGCTTATTAATACACCTGCGGTAGCCAATCTTATCCGTGAAGGAAAAACCCACCAGTTGCCCGGCGTGTTGCAAACCGGACAGCAGGCGGGAATGCAGACCTTTGACCAAAGCCGCCAGCAGCGGCAGGCGCAGGGGCGGCTTTAGCGGATGTTCAGCGCGTAGACCGCCGGTAACGCGCCTGCGGTGGCTATGATCTCCAGGCGCACATTTTGTGCGGTGACGGGGGCGGATAATCGGTGTTCACGCACGGATTGGTGGTTATTTGTTTCCTCGACCAGCAGGATATCATCGGCCCAAAGCCGATAATGGGTGATGCAGTGTGGCGTTACGGGCAGAAAATGGCCCATCTGCACGGTTTCCATAGCGTTATCGAAATCGTTGTCCTGTACCAGCGTCAGGCGGGTGAAAGTTTGCGGTGCATCCCAGCCCCAGCGCAATACCGGTTTAATGTCATCGGGGGCAGGTACCCAGGCATTGGCCTGCTGCTCGGGGCGCAGACGACCATTAAGCACGTTGTCGGCGCGATAGCAGCTCAACGGCTGGCTAAAACGCAATGCAGGCATTACCTGATGCGGGCGGCGGCGCGGCAGCCAGAAGTCAAACTCATCGACGCCATAGTCACCGTCCACCACCTGGCGGGTATGTTTGGCGACGCGGGCATTCAGGCTATTAAACACGGTCATGATGCCAGGCAGATGTGTGTCAGTGAGGGCAATTTCTACCTGCGCGTTCGCCTCAAAGGCGATAAAAACATACTGATCGCGCTCGCTTTGCCACGGGAAATGTACCGTCTGTTCCTGTTCGCCCTCAACGTGTAGCGTTGTACTGGCGTACTGATAGTCGGGTGTGAAGTTACCGCTGCGCGCGCTGCCCAGAAGCGACACCTCAAGCGTCTGCTGAGAGGCGGAACGCAGGGTAAAGGTGATGTCGGGGAGCGATGCCCCGGTCTGAACAGGCAGCAGCAACGCCATTCTTTCGCCGAGCGAATGCCAGTGGCCGTTAGAGGCAAGCGTACTCAGCGAGTATTCACTGCTGGCGGTGACCGAAGCGCCCATGGCCGGGTCCTGTAACCACTGGCGGGGGATGTAGCATCCGCTGGCCTGTAATCGTTGTTGCAGCAGGCCGACATTATCCCGCTGGGCCAGCTCTGCGGGCGACAGATCATACGCTTTACACAGCGCAGCAGCGCGACCGACCACATCCCCCAGCAGACCGCAGGTGCACATCACACGGGCGCTACCAAAGGCAACGTGGGAGGCGGAAATAAGCCGCCCGCTCAGGAAAAGATTATCCAGCGAGCGGCTGTAAAGGCTTCGCAACGGAATGGTATAGGTGCCTTTGCTATGAAACTGGCGACAGCCATCATGGGTGCTGTAGACCCCGTCTGCCGGATGCAGGTCGATAGACCAGCCGCCGTAGGCCACGGCATCGTAATGATCGCGCTGTTCAATGATGTCCTGCTGGCAAAGCAAATGATCGCCCATAAAACGACGGCTTTCGCGCTTACCCGGAATGACGCCAACCCATTCGATGGTCATGTTGGCTGCTTCCGGGAACTCGCCGGCGTTTTTAATGTAATCCCACACCCCCCAGACGATTTTCCACAGCTCCCATTTGATCTCTTCACTTTGGTGAACGGTGTCCAGCCGTCCGCCCCATTCCAGCCACCACAGGTCGCACCCATTCAGGGTGGACGTCAGGCGTTTGTAGCGGGGAATAGTAGTAATATCTTTTAACGCGAATGAGGGGGGAACAAAGCTCACCGGGCCGTTCGTCTGTTTGGTGTAGAAATAGATCGAGTGCCCGAGCTTGTGACCGAAGTTGTCGCCAGGCGCCATTTTTTCCCCCAGCTCGTCAACCTCTTCAGCGCCTTCGCGGTATTCTGCCCCGGCCAGAAAACCCAGTACGCCATCCCCCGTTGCGTCGCAAAACTGGTCGGCGGTAACGGTATAAAATGTCTCATTGATGGCGTTAAAGGCGCTCACCTGGGTGAGGGTTCGCTGGTTTTTCTCCAGTTCGTAAATCGTGGTATTGAGCAGCAATGTCAGCCCCGGCTGGCTTTTTGCCATATCCAGCAGCACCAGATCGAACATTACCGGGTTACCCTCTTTGTTGCGCCAGAGATTCTCTTCGAGGATTTCCCCCATGATACCGCCTTCACGCGCCCAGCGGTTATTGTTGCCCATATGCGATGTGGCGCCATTGGCCCACAGGCGAACTTCGCTGGACGCATTGCCGCCGAGCACCGGTCTGTCCTGGATCAATACGACCTGTAAGCCGTCCCTGGCGGCGGCGAGCGCGGCGCAAAGACCCGCTAGGCCACCGCCCGCCACCAGCAGATCGGCATGCAACTGTTCAGAGGGAAAGACTCTGGACGCGGTTTGCGGATAGATGTTCATACCTTGTATCCTTCTTCACTGAACTGACGGTAAAATCGAAAACTCCTGCCACCTGAGAGATAAAGCCTGCTATGTCCTCACAACCGAACCAAAGCCTGATTGATGGCATTCGCTGCCTGCAATACCTGGTCTCCAGCGGCCGCGCGATTGGCTGTCGCGAACTGGCGCGTCTGATGGGGATCAATACCACCCGTGTAAACCGGTTGCTGATGACGATGGCATCCATTGGTCTGACGATGCAGGACGACCATCGTCGTTACCTTCCCGGCCCCGGCATTCATGCGCTGGCGGCGCAGGCGATACGCGGCTCGGCACTCTTTTCCCAGGCGCTCCCCCTGCTGGAAAGCTACGCGCCCAAAGACATCGTGGTGGCGATGGGCGTGCTCTGGGAGGATCAGGTGATTTATATCTATCACTCCGAACCCGGTAGCCAGATGAGCCAGGCGCTGGCCGGTTTTCATATGCTTCCCGCATGGCAGTCGGTCATCGGTATGTCGCTTCTGGCGGCAGAGAGCGATGAAGAACTGCAAAAACGTTTTGTCGACGAACAGTGGCGGCAACTTGCGCCGCATATTGCCCAGCAACGTGAGTTCGGACGTGTGGTCTGGCATCACGATGATGGCGAGGTTTCGATGGCGAAGCCTCTTGGCGCACACTCTGCCGCGCTGGCGTTTGCCGGAATGTGGCAAGCCGACGACGCAGCCATTGATGAACGTTTAAGTGAACTTCACACTCTGGCGCGGCGGCTGACGCAAAAACCCTGACACATTTAATTTCTGACTAATGTTTCTTTTATAGAAACATTAATGAAAAAGCAAAAAGCACACCCTGGAAATGTGAGGGGGATCGGGGGATTGCGTTTTGGGGAAGGGAGAAGACAAAAAAGGCTGAGCGGCGCTCAGCCTGAGAATCACAGATGCTGCTCGAAGTAGCTTTCGAGGATGATAACCGCAGAGGCAGAATCAACGCTGCCTTTATTCAATGCACGAAAACCGCCGCGCTCAAACAGACCCGCGCGGGCTTCTACCGTACTCAGTCGCTCATCATGCAATATAATTTTTGCCCCGAAACGGCCATGGATTTTATTGGCGAAATTGCGTGCGCGTGCGGTCAATGGTTGCTCTGTGCCATCCATATTCAGCGGCAGGCCGACAATAACGGCTTCCGGCTGCCACTCTTTTAACAGCTTCTCGATAAGCTTCCAGTCCGGCGTCCCGTCTTGCGCTTTCAGGGCGTTCAGAGGACGCGCCGTTCCGGTTATGCGTTGTCCGATGGCGACGCCAATACTTTTGGTACCAAAATCAAAGGCCAGCAGGGTTCCACTCATCAGGCATGCCCTGCCACGCCCGGCATGGTCGAGATATCAATGCCGATAAGTTTTGCCGCTTCCCGCCAGCGGTCAGCGATAGGCGTTTTAAACAGGATATTTTGATCCGCAGGCGCGGTAAGCCAGGCGTTGTCCAGGATCTCCTGTTCAAGCTGACCTTTTTCCCATGAGGAATAGCCCAGCGCGACCAGCACGTCCTTAGGTTGATCGGCCGTGCCCAGGGTCTCCAGAACATCGCGCGAGGTCGTGATCACGGTGTTATCCGAAACGCGAATGCTGGAAGAGAAACTGGCGGGCGGTGTGTGCAGAATAAACCCGCGATCTTCCGCGAGGGGGCCGCCAAGCAGCACCGGTTTATCCAGACGAATGGCCGGATCGCGTGCTTCCGGGTTAATTTTCAGCTTCTCCAGGACGCTTTCAACTTTCAGGTTTTCCAGGGGCTTATTAATGATAAGGCCCATGGCGCCGTCTTCGTTGTATTCGCAAATATAAACCACCGATCGCCGAAAAAGGGGATCATGGAGAGCAGGCATGGCAATAAGAAAGTGATGCTGTAAATTCATTGTCAGAGGTTCTGTTTCCTGGTTCAAAAAAGCAGCAGCCTAGTATGAGGGGAAAGCTGCACGCTGTCACTAGCCAGACTTTGGAGTTTAAGAGCGGGTTCCCTCCCGCCATCCTTTTACCCGACCTGTTCGCGTTGCCTGTGCGTTGGCAGCGTTATGCGACCCGAATGAGCCCGAGTAAATCTCTTTATTGTTTCGCCAGGCGTTTTTCGATTGCGTCCATCAGCATGCCGGTAATAGAGATCGGGAACTCCGCCTCGATCTCACGTACGCAGGTTGGGCTGGTGACGTTAATTTCGGTCAGACGATCGCCGATAATATCCAGACCGACGAAAATCAGCCCTTTGGCTTTCAGCGTCGGGCCGACACGGCGAGCAATCGCCCAGTCGCTTTCGGTCAGCGGACGCGGTTCGCCACGGCCACCTGCGGCCAGGTTACCACGCGTCTCGCCACCCTGCGGGATACGCGCCAGGCAGTATGGGACCGGCTCGCCATCCACCACCAGCACACGTTTATCGCCATCTTTAATAGCCGGCAGATAGTTCTGCGCCATGCAGTAGCGGGTGCCCAGCTCAGTCAGGGTTTCGGTGATAACGCCCAGGTTCGGATCGCCCTCTTTGACGCGGAAAATCGAGGTGCCGCCCATGCCGTCGAGTGGCTTGAGGATGATATCGGTGTGTTTTTGCCAGAACGCTTTAAGCTGCGCTTTATTGCGCGTCACCAGCGTTTCCGGGGTCAGTTCCGGGAACCAGGCGGTAAACAGTTTTTCGTTACAATCGCGCAGGCTCTGCGGCTTATTGACGATCAATGTGCCTTTTTCTTCGGCACGTTCAAGGATATAGGTGGCGTAGATAAATTCGGTATCGAACGGTGGATCCTTACGCATCAGCACCACGTCCAGCGAGGCGAGTTCGATATCCTGTTCGCCGCCAAACTCATACCATTTGTCGTAGTTTTGCTCGACGGAAAGCAGGCGAGTACGCGCACGGGCTTCACCGTTGATCAGGTAAAGATCCGCCATTTCCATATAATGCAGTTCGTAGCCGCGACGCTGCGCTTCGAGCAGCATGGCGAAGCTGGTGTCTTTTTTGATATTAATCTGCGCGATGGGGTCCATCACGATGCCGAGCTTAATCATAGGCTTCTCCGTTTAACCCAGATCGCCAAACCGCACCTGAAGCGCGGTAATAGCAGTAAGGGCAGTTGTCTCTGTGCGCAATACGCGGGGTCCCAATAGAATATCAGTAAACTGGTAGCGCGAGGTCATGGCGATTTCGTCTGCCGTCAACCCGCCTTCCGGGCCAATCAGTAATCGTACGCGTTCCACCGGCAACGGCAGAGTATTAATGCTCTGGCTGGCGCGAGGATGAAGATTGAGCTTAAGGCCGCTCTCTTCTTCCGCACACCACTGTTCGAGATCCATTGCCGGGCGAATCTCGGGAATACGGTTACGACCACACTGTTCACAGGCGGCGATGGCGATCTTCTGCCATTGCTGGATCTTTTTATTCAGTCGCTCGGCATCGAGTTTAACGCCGCAGCGCTCAGAAAAAAGTGGCGTAATGAGGCTTACACCCAGTTCGATCGATTTCTGGATGGTAAATTCCATTTTCTCGCCGCGAGACATCACCTGGCCCAGATGAATGTGCAACGGCGACTCCCGATCGTCCACCTCTCCCTGAATCACTTTAACGATAACGCTCTTTTTATCGGCGCGGGTAATTTCAGCGTCAAACACCTGGTTTGAACCGTCAAAGAGCTGAATAGCCTGGCCCTGGCCCATGCGTAATACGCGGCCAACATGGTTTGCCGCATCATCAGCGAGTGCGATTTCAGTGCCCGTCTGGATGAGTTCAGGGTGGTAGATGCGTGGGACGCGCATAGTTCAGATTTCCGTGTGAAGTGTGGCGCATTTCCCCTCGCCGTAATCAGGCTGGTTTCTGCCCTCTCCCTTTCGGGTAGAGGGCCGGGTGAGGGGCAATGTACCTGCAAATTTACAATTGCCGCTAGTGTAGGTTAGCTCTTTCGCGCCATGCAAGCGCGCTGCACGTAAGGGTTATGATTCCCCTGAACCTGAGCGATGCGCGAATCACGCGTACATTCCCAGTCGGTCACCGGGTAGAGTTTATCCCAGGCGGTAAAAAGCTGTGTCTGTTGGCGCGACAGGGTGAGCTGATATTGATCGCGCATATAGAAGTAAGTACGGGCAATCACGCCACGGGCGCTGGCAGGCGGCTCGGCCAGTTTGGCCTTGAAGTCAACTTTCATTTCGCAGCGACCATACTGGCCTTCGCCACCGTTCCACTGGCCGTACATAAAGTTGCCGCGATCGGCATTCACTTCCCCAACGGCGGGTTGCAGGTTATGCATGTCGCTTTCCATCTTGCGATAGACAGGGTCTTTGGCGCAGTTTTTCCGTCCGCCATCCTGCCAACACTGACGCTGATGGCCGAATTGCCAGGCCGGAACAACATGCTCCCATTCAATTCGGCTGGCGCGGTTTTCATTTTTGCGCACCTTATAACCGCAAGAGGCCAGATCGACCACCCCTTTTTTCCCTTGCCACTGAATTTTACAGCCGCAATAAAAGTCGCCCGGTACGTCGGCATTGACGTTAACCCCGGCGGCTTTCGCCTGCGCGAAGCTATTGATGCCGTCCGCCAGTACCGGCGCGCTGAGAATAAGCAGTAAAGATGAGATAATGCGTAACATTGAGAACTCCCTGTCAACTGGAGTGCGCAACGTAGCGGAAGCGATTGTCAGATGCAATCAGTTGGCGCGGAAAACATTTTTAATGGTTCATGTAATTAGCGCTCAGGTACCAGCGTTTCGCCGCAGTGTACGCAGCGATAGGTGGTCTCACCGCGCACTATGCGATTGTGTCGGCGCACGGTCAACTGATGCTGTTGGCATTTGCAGCGGTAGGGAAAGGTATTCGGTCGCACCGATTCCAGTTCAAACTGATGAGTGCGTCGCGCGGGGACGCCAAGCACGCTTTCCATCATCCATTTCCACTCTTTGCCGTGTGGTGAAACGCGGCCAAAATGCTTCCACACCAGTAAATGCGCCAGTTCGTGCGGCACTACCTCGTCAATAAACGCCTGCTGATTTTCCATCAGCAACACGGGGTTGAGGCGGATTTCATACGTATTGAGCCAGGCCGTGCCTGCCGCCGTCCCCCGTTGCTGATAAACCAGTTTGGGTTCCGGATAATTACGCTCAAGTTTCTGATTGGCCAGGGCAAGTTTTTCCCGCAGGCTGCGCATCACGGCCTGCTGTATAGCGATGGGGAGACGGGTGGTTTTCATAATCGCAGAGAATAGGGCGGGGAGCGGGGGAGTGCAAGGAAAAGCCTCCTCCGGACAGGGAGCGAGGCTTCGTTCTGACTTACAGCGATTGCAGGAAGGTCAGCAAATCGTTGTTCAGTTGATCCTGATGGGTCACTGCAAAACCGTGCGGCGCATTGTCATACACTTTTAACTGTGCGCCGGGGATCATTTCTGCAGCCACTTTACCGGTCGATTCGAACGGTACGATCTGGTCGTTACTGCCATGAATCACCAGCGTCGGCACGTTAACTTTAGCAATATCCTGACGGAAATCGGTCTCGCCGAAGGCGGTGACGCAATCAATGGTCCCTTTGAGTGAGGCCAACAGTGCAATGTTCAGCGTCTGGGTCAGCACACCTTGAGAAACCGTCTGCCCGGCGTTAATACCATAAAACGGCGTGGCGAAATCGCTGATAAATTGCGCCCGGTCTTTGCGCAGTCCGTCGCGAATGCCCTCGAAAACGCTGGCATCGACACCCTGTGGGTAGTCCGCCGTTTTGCCGAAAATCGGCGTCACCGCACCCAGCAGTACCAGCGCTTTGACGCGCGCCGTGCCGTAACGACCGATATAGCGCGACACATCGCCGCCGCCCATGGAGAAGCCCACCAGCGTCACATCCTGCAGATCAAGCGCGGTGATGAGATCGTTAATGTCGGAGGCGAAGGTATCGTAGTTGTACCCTTCCCACGGCTGGTCGGAGCGGCCAAAACCGCGGCGGTCAAAGGCGATGACGCGATAGCCGCGCTCGGCCAGGAAATTCAACTGGCTGTCCCACATATCGCCATCCAGCGGCCAGCCGTGGCTGAATAATACCGGTTTTCCCGCGCCCCAGTCTTTGTAATAAATCTGCGTACCGTCCTGCGTTTTGATTGTGCTCATACGTAAATCCTCACTGTCGCTATTGCTTGGGTTGATAGGGGTTGCTGTTACATTATGGGTGCTATCAGATAACGTGCTTCGGGAAGCTGCCCGCCGCGATGGAATGCCTGTACCTTGCTTTGAATGAGCAAGTCATTCACCGTGTGACGCTCCAGTTGGCGCAGATGCTCAATCCATGTGCCGACCACGAACGATTCCACAAAGACGCCAGGGCGCTGGACATCCTCATAGACAGACCAGCTCAACGCGCCGCCGCGTACCCGTACCCGGCGAATCTCCTGGATACAGACGACAAAGCGGGAGACATCCTCGGGATCGATCAGATATTCATACATCACCATCACCGGGCCACGTTCATGTGAGATATCAAGCGCCTGGGCATTACTGTCGATATCGCGAATGTCCAGATTGAGGTCTGGATCTTTATTCAACTGCCAGCGCAGCACCGTCAGGCTTGCCAGCAGCGTGCCCACTGTTGCCACGCACAATGAGGCTGGAATACTAAAGTGCGATGCCAGCTGGCCCCAGATGGCGCTACCGAGCGTCATCGAACCAAAAAAGACGGTCAGATAGACGGCCAGCGCCCGGGCTTTCACCCATTTAGCGGCGCTACGCTGCGCCCCGACATTGAGGGTGGAGAGCACCGCAATCCAGGCGAAACCGGTCAAAAATTCAAAAGCGTTGAGCAGCCAGAAATGACGGATAAATGCCAGCGCCAGCATGCTGATCGCGAAAATGACGCTGTTAAGTACCATCAGCCTGTCCGGGTTGAGGCGCTTACGTAAACGCGGCAGCACTATCGCGCCGCAAATCGCCCCCAGACCGATACAGGCCAGCATGATGCCGTAACCGCCAGGCCCAAGGCCCAACTCACGGCGCGCTACCAGCGGCAGCAGCGCCCAGCCGGCGCTGGCGAAGGTGAAGAACGCCACGGTACGCACCAGCACGTTACGCAGTACCGGGGCGGCATGCACATAGCGCAGCCCGGCGCGTACGGCGGAAAAGAAGTGTTCCGGCGGCAGGCGCTGAATCAACGGTTCGGCTTTCCAGCGCCACAGGACCCAGGCGACGCCCAGCACCGATGTCGCATTGAGGGCGAAGACCACCCATGGTCCGGCAAAAGAGAGGATCAGCCCACCCAGCGCCGGGCCAATGGCGCGGCTGATGTTGATACCGAGTGAATTCAACGCGATGGCCGGGGCCAGTTCGTGTTTTTCCACCAGGTCCGGCACAATGGCCTGAAACGGTGGTGAACTCATCGCTGCACCGGTGCTTAGCAAGAACGCGGCAATCAGCAGCACCAGCGGCGTGACCAGCCCGAAGAGAGAAAGCAGGGTTAGCCCGGCGGCGGCAATAAACACCCATAGTTGGGAAAACAGCAGATATTTGCGCCGGTCGACAATGTCTGCCATCACGCCGGAGGGGAGGGCGAAAAGAAACATCGGCAGACTGCTCGCCGCCTGAACCAGCGCCACGGAAAGCGGGTCGGCGCTTAACGTCAGCATGGTCCAGTTCACCCCCACATCGTTCATCCATGAACCGATGTTGGAGACCACCGTGGCAATCCACAGCATCCGAAATACCGGCTGACGCAGTGGCTGCCAGGAGGACGCGCCAGCGGATGCGGCGGGCGGGGTTTGTGCCGTCGCCGCATGAACATCATTGACTTGCGCCATGCCTGAACTCCTGTTTGTCCGGCATATTTACCCGCCATTTACCCGGGCCGGTTAACGCCAGCGTGGTGAAGATGATGAGCAGCAGCCAGCCAAATTGTCCTTCCGCGATACTCCACTGCGGGTGCACAACCAGCATGGCAACCAGCAACACGCCAATAATCGGCAGACAGGCCAGCCGCGCACCAGGACCGAGAATGATGAATATCGGGCATACCACCTCAGCAAAAATGGCGGGCAGCAGGCTGAACCAGGGGCCAAACCCAAACGGATCCTCAATTCGGCTCAGTTCTTGATGAAAGTTCAGCACCTTCGGCAGACCATGCACATAGAGAAGCAACAGACTGCCAGTCAGGCGCAGGAATAACAGCCCCGCATCAATACGGGGCGACATCAGCGTTGTGTTTTTCATAGGCATCAGAACGCGAAGCAACTGCAGCCGAGCGCGCCCCAGAAGGCGTTATCGTCTGAAACCGGAATGGACGATCCGCGCGCTACATTGTGCTGGTGGTTATGCACGCCGCAGGGGCCGCTACAGTGATGTGCGGCGGGCATCATGCCGACGCGTGTCTGCTGTGGCGGCGCGCTGCGGTAGTGACCCGGCACGTTGACCACCGGCGACCACTCCGGCAGTACCGGGATCGCAGGCGGGGCTTCGGCGCTGAAACCGCCAGCGGCGTAGACGATTTTGCCATTGACCACGGTCAGCACTGACTCAATGCCTTTGATCTCGTCTTCCGGTACGCGGAAATAGTCTTTGCTCAGCACAGCGAGGTCAGCCAGCTGGCCCGCTTTGATTTGGCCTTTTTTACCCTGCTCGCTGGAGAACCAGGCGCTGCCCTGCGTCCAGAGCATCAGCGCCGTGTCGCGGTCGAGGCGCGCATTGACGTCGTACATCTGCATACCGCCGACGGTACGCCCGGAGACCAGCCAGTACAATGCGGTCCACGGGTTGTAGCTGGCCACGCGGGTTGCGTCGGTTCCCAGCCCGACCGGCACGCCGGTTTCGAGCATTTTCGTCACCGGCGGGGTGTGGCGCACTGCGTCCATGCCATAACGTTCCGCGAAGTATTCCCCCTGAAACGCCATACGGTGCTGAACGGCGATACCGCCGCCGAGTGCTTTGATGCGGTCAATGTTTTGCTGGGTCACGGTTTCTGCGTGGTCGAAAAACCAGTGCAGGCCGTTGAACGGAATATCGCGGTTCACGCGCTCGAACACGTCGAGCATGCGGCTGATCGATTCGTTATAGGTGGCGTGCAGGCGGAACGGCCAGCGGTGCTCAACCAGGTGGCGTACCACGCGCTCCAGCTCATCTTCCATGCCAGGTGCGAGATCCGGGCGCGGTTCAAGAAAATCTTCAAAATCCGCAGCAGAGAACACCAGCATTTCACCCGCGCCGTTGTGGCGGAAGAAATCGGTGCCCTGGCCCGGCGTCAGCATGTCGGTCCATTTCTCGAAATCTTCCAGCTCATGGCCGGGGCGCTGGGTGAAGAGGTTATAGGCGATGCGGATAGTCATCTGCTCTTTGGCGTGCAGTTCGCTGATCACTTCGTAATCTTCCGGGTAGTTCTGAAAACCGCCGCCCGCATCGATAGCGCTGGTCAGGCCCAGACGGTTTAGCTCGCGCATAAACTGGCGGGTGGAGTTAACCTGCTGTTCCAGCGGCAGCTTTGGCCCTTTGGCCAGCGTGGCATAGAGGATCATGGCGTTTGGCCGCGCAATCAGCATGCCGGTAGGATTGCCGTTGCTGTCGCGCTGGATCTCTCCCCCCGGCGGGTTCGGCGTATCTTTGGTGTAGCCGACAACGCGCAGAGCGGCGCGGTTGAGCAGGGCGCGGTCATAGAGATGAAGAATAAAGACCGGGGTATCCGGCGCGGCCTCGTTAATCTCGTCAAGCGTCGGCATGCGGCGCTCGGCAAATTGAAATTCGCTCCAGCCGCCTACCACGCGTACCCATTGCGGTGAGGGGGTACGCAGCGCCTGTTCTTTCAGCATCCGCAGGGCGTCCGCCAGCGACGGCACCCCTTCCCAGCGCAGTTCGAGGTTATAGTTCAGACCACCACGGATCAGGTGCAGGTGCGAGTCATTGAGGCCCGGAATGGCGGTGCTGCCGTTGAGATCCACCACTTTGCTGCCGTCGCTGTGATATTCCATGACGTCGGCCTGAGTGCCCACCGCCAGGAATTTGCCGTCACGGATGGCGACCGCTTCTGCGACCGGGTTTTCCCTGTCTACCGTATGAAATTTGCCGTTGATGAATATCAGTTCGGCTTTACCGAGTGAGACCATAAATCCTCCTGTCTGAGCCATCCGAAGCAGGCCTGATGCTGCCGGACGATAAGATGCGATGCTCCGTGAGAACAGAGCGTGGAAGTGGGAGGGATTATGGTGAGCTGGTGAAAACGGCGTCTAGTTATACGAAGGTATACCTATACGAACGTATAGTTATACACAGAGATAATAGTTCTCATTTCTGACAACTCTTACTATCCGTCCCGACAGCAGCGTCCGGGACGAACGTCATTTCGCCTGCTTAAGCCGCGCGAGAATACCCCGGTCACTGTCAGCAAAACGTCCGCTCCCCTTTCACGGGAAACTGCTCCTTAACGACAACGGGTATTCTTATGAACAACGCTAAGCTTGAAGTACTGACTCCCCAGAACTGCCAGATTATTTTTATCGATCAGCAACCGCAGATGGCGTTTGGCGTGCAGTCGATTGACCGCCAGGTGCTGAAAAACAATGTCGTTGGTCTGGCGAAAGCGGCAAAAGTTTTCAACATTCCAACCACCATCACCACCGTTGAGACGGAAAGCTTCTCCGGAAATACCTTCCCTGAACTGCTGGACGTATTCCCCGAGCATGACCTTCTTGAGCGCACGTCCATGAACTCCTGGGATGACCAGAAAGTGCGTGATGCGCTGGCGAAAAATGGTCAGAAAAAAGTGGTGGTATCAGGCCTGTGGACAGAAGTGTGCAATAACACGTTCGCCCTGTGCGCCATGCTGGAAGGGGGATATGAAATCTATATGGTGGCGGATGCTTCCGGCGGTACTTCGAAAGAAGCACATGATTACGCGATGCAGCGCATGATTCAGGCGGGGGTGATCCCAGTGACCTGGCAGCAGGTGTTGCTGGAGTGGCAGCGTGACTGGGCGCACAAAGAGACCTACAACGCGGTGATGGATATCGTGAAGGAACACTCTGGCGCCTATGGGATGGGCGTTGATTATGCCTATACCATGGTGCACAAAGCGCCGGCTCGCGCTAAAGGCGCTCACCGCACGCTGGCGCCGGTTCCGGCCAATAAATAATGTGCAGGGGCGGCGCGTCAGCGTCGCCCGGCTCTGAACCCGATAAGGGGAGAATGACCATGAGTACAGCGCTCATTTCCCTCGGCGCAGGTGTGTTTATTGGGCTGGTTTATGCCTTGTTAAAGGTCCGTTCGCCGGCACCGCCAGCGGTAGCCCTGGTAGGGCTGCTCGGCATGCTGGCAGGTGAACAGGCTATCTCTGCGTTGCGCCCGCACCATGAACCCCAGGCCGCCATAAGTCAGCCACAGGCTGCAGCGCAAACGGCAGACAACGCGATCCTTTCTCAACGCCATCAGACAGGGGCAGGCTAACCATGTTGAAATCGTATGTCATTTCTCTGGCGGCGGGCCTGTTAGCGGGCGTTATCTATGGCGCAATGCAGGTACACTCACCCGCGCCACCGATCGTCGCCCTGCTGGGCCTTTTTGGTATGCTGGTCGGCGAACAACTGATTCCGCTCGCCCGGCGACTTCTGCGCTGCGAGCCGGTGACAATGGCCTGGTTTCGTCATGAATGTGTGCCCAAAATCAGCGGCACGCCACCTCCTGACGACAAAAGCGCCCCTTAGCCAGAGGGCAGACAGAGGAGTACGGCATGAGGCTGTCACCGCGCATTGTCATTATCGATGATGAACGTTCCGTCCGTAGTGGATTAAGCAACCTGCTCCAGTCGGAGGGGTACGACTCTGACGCCTTCGACTCTGCGGAGGCATTTCTTCATAATGAATCCGCGCTGTCTGACGCATCTCTGCTTATTATTGATATCAAGCTAAAAGGTATGAGCGGCCTGGATTTGTATCGCCGGGTGGCTCAGCTTTGCGCGCCGCCGCCGGTGATTTTTATTTCCGGACATGAAGATGAAAACCTGTCGCGTTATGCTCCCGAGTTCGGGGGCGTTACGCTGCTGCGTAAGCCCATTAAAATCGAAACGCTGCTGGAACAGATCCGCCGCGAACTCTCTGTGTGAGGAGCGCTAATGAGCGAGAAACTTTCTGCTGCCGGTAAAATGATGGATGGTGAGGTTGTCACCTTAACCGATGACATCATTTTCACGCCGCTGACGCAGGAAGGAGGGATTGCCTGGACACTCTGCCAGCCGCTCCATTCCGGCAGCAGTTTTATCCTTGCCAGCGCGGCCGTATCTGGCGATGAAGCTGCGTTTCATACGACCCAACGCTTAAAAAATGAATTTGCGCTTCGCAGGCGACTCTCAGACGCATGGGCGATAAAACCGTTCAGCAGTACCAGCTATCATGGTCATTACGCACTGGTCTATACGCCATTTCCTTTCCGCACCCTTGCCCAACTGCCCCGGCTGCGCACACGAAGCATTACCGATTTTCTTTCGGTTGCCATTGGCCTCTGTGCCCCGCTACGCCAGATGCATGCGCAGGGGCTGATGCACAGCGATATCAAACCAGGCCACTTTTTTATCGACCCCGGCGGTGCTTATCGACTGGGGGGATTTGGCCTCGCCAGCGAAGGGACGAACGCCTTCGACCCGTCTCGCCTGACGGAGCCAGGCGGTACGCTGGCGTATATGTCGCCGGAGCACACCTCCCGTACGCCGGACAGGGTCGACAGCCGCAGCGATCTCTATAGTCTTGGCATTGTGCTCTATGAACTGCTGACCGGCGAGCTGCCCTTCGATCTCAGCGATGGCGGGCAGGCTGAATGGGCTCATCACCATATCGCTTCCGCCCCCAGACCGCCCCGGCAGGTACGCCCACCGGTTCCCTCAACGCTGTCGGACATCATTTTGCGACTGCTGGAGAAATCGCCGGACAACCGTTACCAGACCGTCGACGGATTGATTGCCGACCTGCGTCGCTGCGAGGCTTCGCTGGCTAAAAACGGTGAAATTACGCCGTTTATTCCCGGCTTGCAGGACCGGGTTGCGGCGCGTCTGCAGCCGGACCCACTTTTTCTCGACCACCCGCAACACCATCAACTGCTGGCGGTATTTGACCGGGTGGCGGAAAGTGGTGCACACGCCCTGGTCACGATCGGTGGACCGCCGGGCTGCGGTAAATCTTCGCTCATTGCCTCGGCGCTGAGAAAGTTGCAACAGCGCCAGGCGTTACTCGCGGTGAGTAAGGCCGACCAGTATTCGCCGGTTTTGCCTTATACGGTTATCGCCTCTGCGTTTCGCGCGCTGACGCTCTGGCTGCTCGGCCAGGGCGCGGAAGAGGTGGCCCGCTGGAAAATGCGTTTAACGCGAGCGCTTGGCGTGCATGCAGCGCTGGCGGTCAATCTGGTGCCGGAGTTAGGTCTACTGCTTGAAAACCCACCGTCGACCGTTGTGAATACCCAGTCGGCGGATAGCCGAATGCGTTTCAATCTGATGGCGCACCGGCTTGTTGAGGCGTTTGCCACACCGGACCGCCCGCTGGTACTGCTGATTGATGATATTCACTGGATAGATCAGGCCAGCCTGCATCTGCTGGAGCACCTTGTCAGTTGCAGCGAGTCGCTACCGCTGCTGCTGGTGGTTTCGTACGCTGACACCGGCGTATTTGCGGATGGCAGTGAAGAGGCTCTGTTATCGACTCTGCGCGTCGGCGCCCATTATACCGTTGAACTGCGGCCTGAGCCGTTGAGTGTAAAAGCGGTGTCGCGATGGCTGGCGGAACTGTTGCAGACCCGGGCCTCCTGCCTCGGTGAGCTGGCAGCGCTGATCCACGAAAAAACCGGCGGTAATCCACTCTTTACGCATGAATTTATTCAGCGCATCGTCAAAGACGGGCTGATTACTCATCACAAACAGCATGGCAAATTGCACTACGATTCACATGCGATCCGTTCGCGTAACTACACGGAGAATGTCGCCAGCCTGGTGCTGCAACAACTGGCGGAGATGCCCTCCCTGACGCGCAGGCTGCTGGGCTGTCTGGCCTGTGTGGGGGGAAACGGTAACCCCGCACTGCTCAGTGCGATGCAAAAGATAACGCCGGCGCTGCTACATGAACATCTGCTGCCTGCTGTTGCCGCCCGACTGATCAGCCGCAGCGGTGACCAGTACGCCTTTACCCACGATCGGGTGCAGAAGGCGGCGCAGGCGCTGCTCGAAGCGGATGATATCTGTCATCTCCATTTTGCTGCCGCGCGGTTCTTTACCGACGCGGTGTCACAAAACGACTGCAATGAAAATCTGTTTCTGGCGGTCCACCACATTACTTCCTCCATTGACTGTGTTCGCGTTTCGCCCCAGCGAGACAATTATCGCGCTATCTGCCGTCTTGCTGCGCAGCGCGCCAGGTTGACGGGGGATTATGCCTCGGCGGTGCGTTATCTGCGTACCGCGCGGTTATTGAAAGAAGATGCCCTGATTACCGAGCCGGATGAGGATTTCACTCTCGCATTTGAAGAGGCGGAGTGTGAGTTTTTGCAGGGTAATCTGCCTTCTGCGCTGACGCTGTGTCATCAGCTCCTGCGCGCGCCGGGCAGCCTGCAACAAAAGGCGGTTACCGCAGGCATGATGGCGGAAGTGCAGATGCGACAGTCGGATATGGGCCTTGCGCTGGAGACCGCCCTGGCCTGGCTTGCGGTGTTCGGCATTCACCTGAGCCGTGCGCCGACAGATGCGGAGTGCGATGATGCCTGGCAACGGATAGAGGCGCGCATTGGGGATGACCCGGCGAACCTTTTTCGCCAGCTTGCGCGAATTGACAACCCCGAGGCCGAAGCTGTCATCAACCTGATGCTCAGCGCCAGTATGTTTTCCGCGTTTACCGCCCCACGCCTGCATTTTCTTTTACTCTGCCGAATCATACTGATGACCCTGGAGCATGGCTTCAACGGCGCGTTCACTACAGCGATTGCCTGGTACGGCGTCCTGACTGGCTGTCGTTACCATACGTACGAAAAGGGGTATATGTACACGCTGCTGGGGCGCGATTTGGTTGAGGAACATCCGCTAAATCCCTTTATGGGGCGTACCTTTCTGGCGGTAGATTTGTGCAGTGCCTGGGTCAAACCGCTGAGCGTAGCGGTGGATCACGCTAAAGCATGCTTTAGTGCGGCGGTCGAGCACGGTGATTTAACCGCGGCCTGCTTTATTATTCGCCATCAGACGATGAACTTCCTGATCCGTGGCGATCATCTCGACGGGGTGCTGACGACCATTGAAGGCGGGCTGAGTTTTATCCGCAAGCTACGTTTCCCGGATGTTGAGGTCATGCTGCTTATCCAGCGTCTGTACGTTAACCATTTGCGTAATGCCGGTTCGGGCACGTTAAGTGGTCATAATCTCTTTTCCGCAGCGCTCCTGGACTCAACCAATAAACCCGAGAGGCAGCCGATACCGCTGACCATTTTTTGGTTCTGGCTCTATCAGGGAATGGCCCATTTTATGGCTGGCGAGTATGACGATGCTTCCCGCTGCCAGGAAAGGGCGGCGCCGGTAGCCGATATGGTACCGGGCTATCTGCATCTGCTGGATTATCACTTCTACAGCGCCCTTTCGCTGGCACAGAGGTTGACGCCGGCAACCGTGACCTCCGAACAGCGGGAAATCCTTGGCGCACATTATGAAGTTATCGCTCGCTGGGCGGATCACAACCCGGCGACCTTTGCCGATAAGGCGGCGCTGGTGCGCGCGGAGCTGGCGAGGCTGGAGCAGGCGAACGATCTCGCCATCGCCTCGTACGAAAACGCCATCGCCCTTTCCGCTGAGGTTGAATGTCATCCGGTGAATGGCCTGGCGTGTGAACTGGCCGGGGGCTTTGCTAAAACCATGGGCTGGCATGTGGCAGCAGACGGCTATTTCCGAAACGCCTTCACTGCATGGCGGCGCTGGGGGGCGATGGCAAAGCTGCGTCAGCTTGAAAGGCAGTACCCCCATCTGGCCTCCGCAGGGCAACGCTCGCCTTATAACACCATCACCTTCGCGCAAAACGAAATGATGCACGATCTGGAGAGTGTACTGCGGGCGGTCCGCGCGATGACCGAAGAGATTGACCTCGACCGCCTTGTGCATACCTTGATGACGATGTTGCTGGAGCGGGCGGGGGCGCAGCGTGGGCTCTTGATTCGTATCCTTGATAACACCATTCCTGAAACTCAGGCGTGGGCAGAGACATCCTCGGAAGGGGTGAAGGTCCAGATTGTCAGGGAGCGCCCCTCGGCTACCGATATGCCGTTATCGGTACTGACGGCAGTGATGCGTACCGGACAGGAAATTCGTATCAGCAAGTCTGAGTTGTTCGGTCCGTTCAGCCAGGATCCCTATCTGGTGACGTCTGGTGCAGGCATCATGTGCGTACCGATGCATAAGCAGGGCAAACTGGTGGGGGTGTTGTACCTGGAAAATCGGGTAATGCCGGAGATTTTCACCGCCGGGCATTCGCGTATCGTCAGAATGCTGGCGGCGCAGGCGGCGGTTTCGCTGGAGACGGCGCGCCTTTATGCCGAGCGGGTCGAAGAGAACGTGCAGCGTCGCCGGGCGGAAAAAGAGCTGCGCGCCAGCCAGACCTCGCTGATGCTCGGGGAGAAAATCAGCAATACCGGCACCTGGCGCTGGGAGCTGGAACAGGATGTGATGTTTGTTTCCGACGAGTATGCGCGCATCCTGGGCCTGCCTGAGCATCAGCGTACGTTATCAATGGCTGACTTTATGACGCTGGTGCATCCGGAGGATTTCCCGCGTATCAACACGCTGGTTACCGATAGCGTGCGTAATGGCGTCTCAATGCGCGCGGAGTTTCGTATTTTCCGCCCGGATGGCGAATGCCGTTATATTCTGGGTGTGGGCAACCCGGTGGAATATGAGGCTAACGTCGCGGAATATTTCGGCGTGATTACCGATATCACGGCGCGTCGCCAGTCTGAGGATGCGGTTCGCGTGGCGCAGGCCGATCTCGCCCGTGTTTCCCGTGCGACCACCGTTGGTCAGTTGACGGCCTCTATCGCCCATGAGATTAACCAGCCGCTGATGTCGATTGTCGCCAATGCGGGCGCCAGCCTGCGCTGGCTGAGCCGCGAGCCTGCGATGCTGGGTAATGCACGCGCCAGCCTGGAAGAGATCATCAGCGAAGGGGAACGTGCGGGTAATATTATCCGCGGTCTGCAGGCGCTGACGAGAAACCAGACCTCAGGCTGCACGCGGATTAACCTGCATCACCTTGTCTACCATATTGTGGCACTCTCGCGCAGCGAGCTGGAACGCCAGGAGATCGCGATGCATTACCATCTGGAAGCACAGGATGCCGCGATTTTTGGCGACAGCGTACAAATACAGCAGGTGTTATTAAACCTGATCGTCAATGCGATTGATGCAATGGCGGGGATAGATGATCGCCCGCTGATGCTGACCGTGAGTTCAGACAATCCGCAATCGGGTAACATTCGTCTGGCTATTGCCGATACCGGCGTGGGTTTTACGCCCGAGGTACAGAAACGTCTGTTCGACTCCTTCTATACCACCAAAGAGCACGGTATGGGGATGGGGCTGAGTATCAGCTACGGCATCATTGAAAAGCACGGCGGTAAATTGACGGCGGAACCTCGCCAACCCTGCGGCAGCGTCTTTACTTTTACGTTGCCGACTCACCCCGCCGAAGCGTAAACCCGGTCGTTATCGCCCAAGGGTCTTTTGAATATTCAGACGGTCTGCGGCCCTGACCAGATCGGTCAGGGAGCGGACCTGCATTTTCTCCATCACCCGCTTTTTATGGACTTTGGCGGTGATTTCGCTGACGCCCATTTCGGTGGCGATCTGTTTATTCAGCAGGCCGCCAATGGCCAGTTGAAACACCTCTTTTTCGCGTGGCGTCAATGAGTCATAACGCGTGGTCAATGCCTGCATCTCTTGTGTTTCGTCGAGGGTTTTCTCCGCCAGTTTCAGGGCATCGGCAACCGCCTGCAGCAGCAAACCGGGGACGGCGGGTTTGGTCATAAATTCATATGCCCCTGCTTTCATCGCTTTGACTGACAGCGGGATGGTGCCGAAGCCGGTCAGGAAGATAACCGGAATGACGTGCCCAAGTCGGGAAAGCGCGTCAGTGACGTCGAAACCGCTGGCGCCGGGCATGTTCATATCCAGAATCAGGCAGCCGGGCTGCGAGGTAAAAGGGTGGGAGAGAAACGCTTGCGCTGAGGAGAAGTCGGCCACCCGATAATCCTCCGCGCGCAGCAGACTCACCAGCGCCTGCCTGACGGAATTATCATCGTCCACAACGTAAACAATGTGATCCATGCGTGTTCCTGGTTATTAAGGAATATGTCTGTGCAAGGAAGAAACTGACGAAAAGAGACACCCGTTATGTTTCTTACATTACAGTGACATACATGATTTTTACTAAAAGATAACTAAATGTTAACACAATAATTATCATTATCATGTTTCAAATGAAAATAATAAAAATGAATGGCGGAATCCCCGATATGTCATTCTTTGTGCGTTTTAGCGGATGAAAAACAGCATATTGGCGGCAGGAAGCAGGAATCGCAGAAGCGTCAATCGTTTTCCCCCTCTGTCTATAACAGCGGCGGAAGCGAAAATTCAGATTTTTCTGTCAGGAGATGCGCGAACCAGCGCTCAGAAGAGGGCTGGCCCGCGGTAGCGTAGGTGGGACGGCGTGCCTGTGTTCCGGAGGCACGCCAGCAACTTAATTATGCGAACCGATTTCGCGCAGCGGGCGACCTTTCATGAGGTTACGCTCGATATGCTCCAGCGAAATATGTTTGGTTTCCGGAACCAGCCACAGCGTCAGGACAATAAACAGCACGTTCAGGCCACCATAGACCCAGAAGGTGTTGGCGTTGCCGAGAGAGTCCAGCATGGTGAGGAACGTGGCACCGACAATCATGTTCGCTATCCAGTTGGTTGCTGTAGAACAGGTGATGCCAAAATCACGCCCTTTCAGCGGCTGGATTTCCGAGCACAGTACCCAGATAACCGGACCGGCACTCATCGCAAACCCGACGATAAATATCAGCAGCATGGCGACGGCAAAGTATTGTGCGCCCGGTGAGTGAATGCCCAGATGCAGCATGGTGCCCAGCACCCCCATCCCAACGGCCATCACCAGGAAGCCAAGCACCAGCGTGGGTTTACGGCCCCAGCGGTCTACGACGCCAATTGCGATAAAGGTGGCCAGTACGTTGGTCAGACCGACGATTACCGTTCCCCACATTTGCTGCGTGGTATTGCTGTAGCCTGCCAGTTCGAAGATTTTTGGCGCGTAATACATGATGACGTTCATCCCGGTGAACTGCTGCATGACCTGCAACAGCACGCCAAGGAAGACAGCGCGACGGAAATTACTATTCTCTTTAAACAGCGCCCAGCCGGTCTGTTTTACCTGCAGGCTCTCACGAATTTCATCCAGTTCGTTTTTAGCTTCGGCGCTGGTATCACGCAAGCGTAACAGCACGCGTTCAGCATCGTGGAAACGGCGTTTGGCGGCATACCAGCGGGGGCTGTCCGGCAGGAAGAAGACGCCGATAAGCAGCAGGATCGCCGGGATAACAATCACGCCGAGCATCCAGCGCCATGCGCCGCTGTAGCTGAATGCCGTATCCGACAGATAAGCCCCGAGAATACCGATGGTGATCATCAACTGGTACATCGAAATCATACTGCCACGGATTTTTTCCGGTGCAATTTCGGACAGATAGAGCGGGGCGGTATAAGAGGCTATCCCCACAGCAAGACCGAGAATAATGCGGGAAATAATCAGTACTTCGACGTTAGGGGCGACGGCAGAACACAGCGAACCAATAACAAAGAGGATTGCGCCGATCATCAGGCTTTTTTTACGCCCGAGTTTCCACGACATCCATCCGCTACCTACGGCGCCGACTGCAGCGCCAAACATCATTGAACTGACCACCCACTCTTGTACATGGGAGTCAATTTTAAAGTCATTGGTGATAAAGGGCAGCGCCCCGGCGATAACACCAATATCCAGGCCAAAAAGAAGTCCTGCCAGTGCAGCGAGGAAGCAGACAAAAAAGGTCATCGCCTTGTTTGAATGTCCCTGTTTTTTATTGTCAGGCATGATGCCCTCCATTCGTTATATCAGTTTTTGCGATGGTAAACGTAGGCTAATGCCAGGCTGTTTTTTGTGATGAATGTCACGCAAGTGTAATCGGTTACATTTCCATTCAAACGCACCGGCAAATAAAACTGATAAATATTATAGATATAAGAACAGCATCAGAGAGGGGGAGGAAGACAGTTTCAGACTAAACCGAAATGGGGTGTAACAACCCTGTTTGTTATGGGGGAAGGCGCTACAAATAGTGATGCAGGCAGTAGAGATAAATTATGTAATCGCTTTCAATAAGCTACTGAATTCGCATGACAAGTATAGCTTATGTACAGAAAGAGACGGGATCTTAGGCCAGCGGAAAAGCAAAAGGCCAGCACAAGGCTGGCCTTCATAGCGGCTTACTCAGTCGATTATTTCAGACCGGCAGCTTCACGCAGCTGAGCGGCTTTGTCGGTTTTTTCCCAAGGGAAAGTTTCGCGACCAAAGTGACCGTAAGCAGCCGTTTGCTTATAGATCGGATGCAGCAAGTCCAGCATCTGGATCAGACCATACGGACGCAGGTCGAAGAACTCGCGCACCAACAGGATCAGCTGTTCAGCAGGCACTTTCTCAGTACCGAACGTTTCCACCATGATGGAGGTCGGTTCCGCCACGCCGATAGCGTAGGAGACCTGGATTTCACAGCGGTCGGCCAGGCCAGCCGCCACGATGTTTTTCGCCACATAACGGGCTGCGTAAGCTGCGGAACGGTCAACTTTAGACGGATCCTTACCAGAGAACGCGCCGCCACCGTGACGCGCCATGCCGCCGTAGGTATCAACGATAATTTTACGACCAGTCAGACCGCAGTCGCCCATCGGGCCGCCGATAACGAAACGGCCAGTTGGGTTGATAAAGAATTTGGTGGATTCGTTCAGCCACTCGGTCGGCAGGACCGGCTTGATGATCTCTTCCATTACCGCTTCCTGCAGCGATTTCTGGTCGATGTCTTCTGCGTGCTGAGTGGAGAGCACTACCGCGTCGATACCCGCGATTTTGCCGTCGTCATACTGGAAAGTGACCTGGCTTTTCGCATCCGGGCGCAGCCACGGCAGAGTGCCGTTTTTACGTACTTCTGCCTGACGCTCAACCAGACGGTGTGCGTAGGTAATAGGCGCTGGCATCAGCACGTCGGTTTCATTGGTTGCATAACCAAACATCAGACCCTGGTCGCCTGCACCCTGCTCCAGTGGATCTGCACGGTCAACGCCCTGGTTAATATCAGGAGACTGTTTACCAATCGCGCTCAGTACGGCGCAAGAGTTGGCATCAAAGCCCATATCAGAATGGATATAACCAATTTCACGAACGGTGTTACGGGTGATCTCTTCGATATCGACCCATGCGCTGGTGGTGATTTCACCACCGACCAGCACCATGCCGGTTTTTACATAGGTTTCACAGGCAACACGCGCTTTCGGATCCTGTTCGAGGATCGCATCAAGCACGGCGTCGGAGATTTGGTCAGCAATTTTGTCAGGATGCCCTTCTGAGACGGACTCGGACGTAAAAAGGTGTTTTGCCATATTGTGTTTTCACCCTGGAATAAAACGGTTGGCTTAAACAGTGTGTCAGGATGCCTTCACGGTTGTTCCGCGAGGACGTGCAGGTAGCGACACGGACTGTCTAAGTGTTAATCAGTATAGATGGATTAACATCTGGATGGCTATTCTAGGTTACTTCTTAACCCCATTGCCAGCGTTTTTTGAGGTCACGCACGTTCTGTCTGAATTGGTTACAGAAATTTTCCCTATGGATGACGCGAACGTAATTTTTTATTTTGCATTTTCACCCCGTTATCGGTATAAAACGCCGCGCGCGGCTCATATTAAAAGCGCACGGGATTTCTCGTGTTGCCACTTCCAGCCGGGTTAAGCAATTTATGGCTTTGGCTTGTCGCAGGTCGCAAGACGTGTGTGGAGGTGATACGAGATAATGAACCGTTGCTTTCAGCAGAATCCGTTGCGTCGTTCTGACGCGCGTTTATTCCCCGCAACCTGCATTTCAAATCTGCAAACCTGCCGATGTTATACCCATTTCGGCGCTTCTCAGGACTCCCGGGCCGGTATGGCGCTGTGATGACTGAACAAGGGCTCTCCTGCTGATTCAGGAGTTTTCTCGTGGTTTCGCCGAACCGTCATATTTCGTTCGGTCACGTGTTTTACAATGTTATGAACAAGAAACCGGTCGCACAGTCGGTATTTCAGCATCTTATGCTGCATAGCCAGACTGTTTATGGGTTGTTATCGCAACGTAACGTTGTGATAGTAGTTAACTGTTTTACACTTAATACAAAGAGTTGAGGTTCGCTATGTCTGACGACATGTCTTCATTTTCGCCTTCGTCAGCAGGCGAACACGGTGTACTACGTTCCATGCAGGAGGTTGCGATGAGCTCCCAGGAAGCCAGCAAGATGCTTCGTACTTACAATATTGCCTGGTGGGGTAATAATTATTATGACGTCAACGAACTGGGTCATATCAGCGTATGCCCGGACCCTGACGTCCCGGAAGCCCGTGTTGACCTGGCTCAACTGGTAAAGGCGCGTGAGGCACAAGGCCAACGCTTACCTGCGCTGTTCTGCTTCCCGCAGATCCTGCAACATCGTCTGCGCTCCATTAACGCCGCCTTCAAACGCGCGCGTGAATCCTATGGCTATAACGGCGACTACTTCCTGGTTTACCCCATTAAAGTAAACCAGCACCGTCGCGTTATTGAGTCGCTGATCCATTCCGGCGAGCCGCTGGGTCTTGAAGCGGGTTCGAAAGCGGAGTTGATGGCGGTTCTGGCGCATGCGGGAATGACCCGTTCGGTGATCGTGTGTAACGGTTATAAAGACCGTGAATACATCCGTCTGGCGCTTATCGGCGAGAAGATGGGCCACAAGGTCTATCTGGTTATCGAGAAGATGTCGGAAATCGCCATTGTGCTTGAAGAAGCTGAGCGCCTGAATGTCGTGCCGCGCCTGGGTGTGCGTGCGCGTCTGGCGTCGCAGGGTTCTGGTAAATGGCAATCCTCCGGCGGCGAAAAATCCAAGTTCGGCCTCGCGGCCAACCAGGTACTGCAGCTGGTGGAAATTCTGCGCGAGCGCGGTCGTCTGGACAGCATTCAACTGCTGCACTTCCACCTCGGTTCGCAGATGGCCAACATTCGCGATATCGCCACCGGCGTGCGTGAATCCGCACGTTTTTATGTTGAACTGCATAAGCTGGGTGTCAACATTCAGTGCTTCGACGTGGGCGGCGGTTTGGGCGTGGACTATGAAGGTACGCGTTCCCAGTCAGACTGCTCGGTGAACTACGGCCTGAACGAATACGCCAACAACATCATCTGGGCGATTGGCGATGCCTGTGAAGAGAACGGCCTGCCGCACCCGACGGTGATTACCGAGTCCGGCCGCGCGGTGACCGCGCACCACACCGTGCTCGTGTCCAATATTATCGGCGTTGAGCGCAGCGAAACCACCGAAGCGACGCCTCCGGCAGACGATGCGCCTCGCTCCCTGCAAAGCATGTGGGAAACCTGGCAGGAAATGCACGAGCCGGGCACGCGTCGCTCTCTGCGCGAATGGCTCCATGACAGCCAGATGGATTTGCACGATATTCATATCGGTTACTCTTCCGGTACCTTCAATCTTCAGGAGCGCGCCTGGGCAGAGCAACTGTATCTGAACATGTGCCATGAAGTGCAGAAACAGCTCGATCCAAGCAACCGTGCGCATCGTCCGATTATTGACGAACTGCAGGAGCGGATGGCGGACAAGATTTACGTCAACTTCTCCCTGTTCCAGTCAATGCCGGATGCCTGGGGTATCGATCAGCTCTTCCCGGTTCTGCCGCTGGAAGGTCTGAACCACGCGCCTGAACGTCGTGCGGTGTTGCTGGATATTACCTGCGATTCCGACGGCGCTATCGATCACTACGTGGACGGTGACGGTATCGCAACGACGATGCCGATGCCGGAATACGACCCGGAGAACCCGCCAATGCTGGGCTTCTTTATGGTAGGGGCGTACCAGGAAATTCTCGGCAACATGCATAACCTGTTTGGCGATACCGAAGCGGTAGACGTATTTGTCTTCCCTGACGGCAGTGTGGAAGTTGAACTGTCGGATGAAGGCGATACCGTGGCGGATATGCTGCAATATGTACAGCTCGATCCGAAAACCTTGCTGATTCAGTTCCGCGATCAGGTAAAACAGACCGATTTGGACGATGCGCTGCAACAGCAGTTCCTCGAAGAGTTCGAAGCCGGGCTGTACGGGTATACCTACCTGGAAGATGAATAAGTAGGGTTATTTCTTTGACTGGCCGGTTTATTCGTTTAAATCGGTCAGTTTTTCATTTATAGAGTCCTGGAAAGAGCGGCAAACTTCCACCCTGTGCGGCGAATGCATTTCCGGGCGACGGTAATGAATTTGCCCCTGCGCCTTGCCACAAATAATCGCCTACCTGGAAAGACCTCCGATTTTTGCCGATAATTTTTTCTTATCGAATGTTCCTGCAAGGCAATAAGCAATTTATACCAGGAACATTATCACGACGATATCAGGAGGTCGCTTTATGAGCACTCTGGGACATCAGTATGATAATTCTCTCATCTCCAACGCCTTCGGTTTCTTACGCCTGCCTTTACATTTTCAGCCCTGGGATAGCGATGCAGAGTGGGTGATTACCGGCATTCCTTTTGATATGGCAACGTCGGGACGTCCCGGCAGCCGTCAGGGGCCGGGCGCTATCCGACAGATTTCCACGCATTTGGCCTGGGAGCACCAGCGCTTTCCGTGGCAGTTCGATATGCGCGAGCGCCTGCGCGTCGTGGACTGTGGCGATCTGGTGTATGCCTTTGGCGATGCCCGCGAAATGAGTGAGAGGTTACAGGCCCATGGCGAAAGATTGCTGTCAGCGGGCAAAAGACTTCTATCGTTTGGCGGTGACCATTACGTGACGCTGCCGCTGCTGCGCGCCTATGCCAAACATTTTGGCAAAATGGCACTGGTACACTTTGATGCCCATACTGACACCTATGCCAATGGCTGTGAATTTGACCACGGCACCATGTTCTACACGGCGCCGAAGGAGGGGCTTATTGACCCGGCGCATTCCGTGCAGATTGGCATCCGTACTGAATTTAACCATCGAGACGGTTTTACCGTGCTGGATGCTTGTCAGGTAAACGATCGCAGCGTTGAAGACATCCTCGCAGAAGTGAAAAAAACGGTTGGCGATCTGCCGGTCTATCTGACATTTGATATCGATTGTCTCGATCCCGCATTTGCCCCAGGCACCGGGACGCCGGTGATCGGCGGGCTGACATCCGATCGCGCGATTAAACTGGTGCGGGGACTCAAGGATCTGAATATCGTCGGGATGGACCTGGTCGAAGTCGCTCCGGCCTATGATCGGGCCGAGATCACCGCACTGGCAGCGGCAACGCTAGCGCTGGAGATGCTCTATATCCAGGCGGCGAAAAAAGAGCGGTGATGTAGTCTATGTAGCCCCGGTAAGCGAAGCGCCACCGGGGACATTATGTGTAAAATTACTTGATACCATCCGCAGCCAGGCGGTCACGGACATGTTGCGCACGTTCCGCCGAGGCCGGGTGATCGTCAAACATGGAACTCTGGCGACCTTCTTCGAGTTTGGCTAATTTTTCGAAGCTGGTGGCCAGCCCTATCGGGCTTATTCCACGTTTGCGCAACAGATCATAGGAATAATCGTCCGCTTCGGACTCCTGACGCTGCGAGAACTGTGAATTAACCAGTTTTTCGCCCAGCGCGCCCAACTGAGATTGCGACAGATTGCCCACTACGCCCCCCGCCGATGCGGCAGCGGCGCGTACGGCATTGGTGCCAAGCGCCACCTGCATGCCTTTCTTCACGTGGCCGAGCGCAACGTGGCCCATTTCATGGCCAATCACCGCCTCAACCTCGTTGTCATTCATCATGTCCATCAAACCGCTGTAAACGCGGATGCAGCCGTTAGCCATGGCGAAAGCGTTGACATCTTTTGCTACGTAAACCTTGTAGTTCACCGGCTGGCCGTTGATGTTGTCGCCCAGGGCGGCGGCAATTTTGCCAAGTCGCTGATTATACTGGCTGCCGGCCGGGGCTATCGTTGCTTTACTGTCCATCTGCTTACAGGCTTCGTCGCTCAGGCTTTTTACCTGAGCATCGCTGAGCGTGTAGGCCTGAAAAGCTTCTGCACCGGAGGTCAAAAAACCATTGGAATCCATATTCTGGCAGCCTGCCAACAGGGTTGCTGTCGTCAGAGCAAGCAAAGCCGGGCGAATTTTCATCTCTTATCTTCCACGCTGGTTAATTCATAATTCTGATAATGCGCCGCGCACAAACGAGCCGGTGCAGTTGCACAAGTATAAAGAATAGAACGATTACCGGGCGAGTCCATTGCGCAACGTGCAAGCAGCTTCCAGAGATTTCTTAATCCTCAAAAGGATGCTCCATGTACATGACTTCCCGCTTGGGTTACATTGTTGGCACTTTTTTCCGGCGTAGCCCATAACGCGCTGTAGTCAAGTCGTTCCGGGCATGGCCTTTAACAGTCCGATCTGGAGTCAAAATGTCCTCACGTAAAGAGCTTGCCAATGCCATTCGTGCGCTGAGCATGGACGCGGTACAGAAAGCCAAATCCGGTCACCCGGGTGCCCCGATGGGTATGGCTGACATCGCCGAAGTCCTGTGGCGTGATTTCCTGAACCATAACCCGCAGAACCCGGCATGGGCTGACCGCGACCGTTTCGTGCTGTCCAATGGTCACGGTTCAATGCTGATTTACAGCCTGCTGCACCTCACCGGTTACGATCTGCCGATTGACGAGCTGAAAAACTTCCGTCAACTGCACTCAAAAACGCCAGGTCACCCGGAAGTGGGCTACACCACAGGCGTGGAAACCACGACCGGCCCGTTAGGGCAGGGTATTGCGAATGCGGTCGGTATGGCGATTGCGGAGAAAACGCTGGCGGCGCAGTTCAACCGTCCGGGTCATGACATTGTTGATCACTTCACTTACGCCTTCATGGGTGACGGCTGCATGATGGAAGGTATCTCTCACGAGGTATGCTCCCTGGCCGGTACCCTGAAACTGGGCAAACTGGTCGCCTTCTACGACGACAACGGCATCTCCATCGACGGCCACGTTGAAGGCTGGTTCACCGATGACACCGCGGCACGCTTCGAAGCCTACGGCTGGCACGTGGTGCGTGGCGTTGATGGTCACAATGCGGACTCCATCAAACGTGCGGTAGAAGAAGCGCGTGCGGTCACCGACAAACCGTCCCTGCTGATGTGCAAAACCATCATCGGTTTCGGTTCGCCGAACAAAGCGGGTACACATGATTCCCACGGCGCCCCGCTGGGCGATGCGGAAATCGCGCTGACCCGCGAAGCGCTGGGCTGGAAACACCCGGCGTTTGAAATCCCGTCTGAAATTTATGCCCAGTGGGATGCGAAAGAAGCCGGCCAGGCGAAAGAGTCAGCCTGGAACGAGAAATTCGCGGCTTATGCCAAAGCCTTCCCGCAGGAAGCGGCTGAATTCACCCGTCGTATGAGCGGTGAACTGCCGTCTGATTTCGACGCGAAAGCGAATGAATTCATCGCGAAGCTGCAGGCTAACCCGTCCAAAATCGCCAGCCGTAAAGCGTCCCAGAATGCGATTGAAGCGTTCGGTCCGTTACTGCCTGAGTTCCTCGGCGGCTCCGCTGACCTGGCACCGTCTAACCTGACTATCTGGTCTGGTTCGAAAGCGATTAACGAAGATACTGCCGGTAACTACATTCACTATGGCGTGCGCGAGTTCGGTATGACCGCGATTGCCAACGGTATCTCCCTGCACGGTGGTTTCCTGCCGTACACCTCCACCTTCCTGATGTTTGTGGAATATGCCCGTAACGCGGTGCGTATGGCGGCCCTGATGAAACAGCGCCAGGTGATGGTCTACACCCACGACTCCATCGGTCTGGGTGAAGATGGTCCGACGCACCAGCCGGTAGAGCAGGTGGCTTCTCTGCGTGTGACTCCGAACATGAGCACCTGGCGTCCGTGTGACCAGGTGGAATCGGCGGTAGCGTGGAAATACGGCGTTGAGCGCGCCGACGGCCCGACTGCGCTGATTCTGTCCCGTCAGAACCTGGCACAGCAGGAGCGTACCGCTGAGCAATTGGCAAATGTGGCCCGTGGCGGTTACGTGCTGAAAGACAGCAACGGCCAGCCGGAGCTGATTTTCATCGCGACCGGTTCAGAAGTTGAGCTGGCGGTTGCCGCATGGGAAAAACTGACTGCCGAAGGTGTGAAAGCGCGCGTGGTGTCCATGCCGTCTACCGATGCGTTTGACAAGCAGGATGCGGCTTACCGTGAATCCGTACTGCCGAAAGCCGTTTCTGCGCGTGTTGCCATCGAAGCGGGTATCGCCGACTACTGGTTCAAATACGTGGGCCTGAACGGCGCGATTGTGGGCATGACCACTTTCGGTGAGTCTGCACCGGCAGAGCTGCTGTTTGAAGAGTTCGGCTTTACTGTCGACAATGTGGTCGCAAAAGCGAAAGCACTGCTGTAATTCGATACAGCGAATAACAAAGGGCCGCGTAAGCGGCCTTTTTGGTTTATTTCGTTGAGATAAACGGTACAGTGCCGCCAGGAATCATGGTTTCTGGTAATTTCCCATCCCAACGTTCTGCAGTGGTTAGATTGACCAGGCCTGGGTTATCACGCAATGCCGCACCGCGCAGGCGAATCGCCTCTGCTTCTGCTGCACCCCTCAGACGTATTGTTTCAGCTTCGGCTTTGGCGGCAGCCAGTTTACTTTCTGCTTGTGCCTGAGCTTGCGTCACTGCGATTTGCGCCTGAATTTTCTCTGTTTCCAGATTCTGTTTTCGCGTGGCAATCGCAACCTCTGCCTTCATGCGGTCTTCAATTGATTTCTCATAGGCATCTGAAAAATCTATATTTTCAATTTGAACACTGTCAATGGTAACAGGGCCAACAATGGCTTTACGCATTGCATTTTGTAAATCCTGGACCAGCCGGGTTCGGTCTTGTACGGCACTGATCGCGGTATATTGCCCAAATACATTTTCTAGCTGTGTGGGCAATTGACGAACAATGAGTCGCTCTTTTAACGCATCAATAGTGTTGTAAGAGGTGTAAACGGCCCCGGCTTCGGAAGGGGGAACATGGAAGCTAATGGACACTGTCATTTGGGCGGGTTGCTGATCGCGGCTATAGGCCTGAACGCCTTTGTAAACCAGAGCCTGATTACGGGTTGATATCTTTTCTACTCTCTCAATAAGTGGGAGTTTAAATCCCAGACCTGGTTCGGCAACTTTTACTATCTTGCCATAGCGTAACAAAATGCCTCGTTCACCTTCATTTACTGTGTAATAAGACAAAAAAAGGAGTACCAGAACGATCAATCCGAGTGCGGCAAAGCTAGCCATTTTATGCGGCGAGATAAGGGATGGAATTTTCATGTTTTTTATCCGTTAGTTAAACGCGCAAAAATGACATATCGGTCAACATGGAGCCATATGATTGGGGTAAATTCAGAATTTATTCGGGGATTTAGTGGGTGAACGATGGCTTTGGATAATTGAATACCTGTGCCGAATTATTCCTGCAAAAATGTGATGCACGTCAGATAAATGGTCGCCAGGGCTGGACATGGATTCCTTTTATTCTGCGTTTCGCTTATTCTAGCTGAAGCGTTTCAGTCGCTTAAATGTTCGACAATTAATCAATCAAACGCAGTTTGTGACAGGCGAGGTTCCTCTGTAAAGGTTGCTGCATTACTCTGTGAGCCACCTCAAATTGGGTAACCTTGCAGGAGATCTATGAGCGTACGCATAGCGATTAATGGCTTTGGTCGTATCGGGCGCAACGTGGTTCGTGCTTTGTATGAATCCGGGCGTCGGGCGGAAGTCACCGTGGTGGCAATCAATGAACTGGCAGATGCGGCAGGCATGGCCCATTTATTGAAATATGACACCAGCCACGGGCGTTTCGCGTGGGACGTACATCAGGAACGCGAGCAACTGTTTGTTGGCGATGATGCAATTCGCATTCTTCATCAACGCGATATCGCAGCCCTGCCATGGCGCGAACTGGGCGTTGATGTGGTGCTCGATTGTACCGGTGTTTTTGGCAGCCGCGCCGACGGCGAAGCACATCTGGCGGCGGGGGCGAAGAAAGTGCTGTTCTCGCATCCCGGCAGTAACGATCTTGACGCGACGGTCGTTTTTGGCGTCAATCAGGATGCCTTAAAGCCTGACGATCGTATTGTCTCTAACGCTTCCTGCACCACGAACTGCATTATTCCGATTATTAAGCTGCTTGATGACGCGTGGGGCATTGAATCGGGTACAGTCACCACGATCCACTCCGCGATGCACGATCAGCAGGTGATTGACGCCTATCATCCTGATTTACGCCGTACGCGTGCAGCCAGCCAGTCTATTATTCCTGTGGACACCAAACTGGCGGCGGGTATCACCCGTATTTTCCCGCAATTTCATGACCGGTTTGAGGCGATTGCGGTACGCGTACCGACCATAAATGTGACGGCCATTGACCTGAGCGTGACGGTGAAAAAACCGGTTAAAGCGTGTGAAGTCAATGAGTTGCTGCAAAAAGCAGCACAGGGAACATTTCATGGTATAGTTGACTATACGGAATTACCGTTGGTCTCGACAGATTTTAACCACGATCCGCACAGTGCCATTGTTGATGGTACGCAAACCCGGGTCAGTGGCGCGCACCTTATTAAAACCCTGGTATGGTGCGATAACGAATGGGGCTTTGCTAACCGAATGCTCGACACGACGTTAGAGATGGCCGCGAAAGGTTTCAGGTAGGGCGCACATTGCGTTCGCAAAACTTTATGAATCATTGAGAGGATTCACCATGTCTGTAATTAAGATGACCGATCTGGATTTGGCAGGTAAACGCGTTTTCATCCGTGCGGATCTGAACGTACCGGTTAAAGATGGCAAAGTGACCAGCGATGCGCGTATCCGTGCGTCTCTGCCGACCATCGAACTGGCGCTGAAACAAGGCGCGAAAGTGATGGTTACCTCCCATCTGGGTCGTCCGACCGAAGGCGAGTACAACGAAGAGTTCTCTCTGCTGCCGGTTGTTAATTACCTGAAAGACAAACTGTCCAACCCGGTACGTCTGGTAAAAGACTACCTGGATGGCGTTGAAGTTGCTGCAGGTGAACTGGTTGTTCTGGAAAACGTTCGCTTTAACAAAGGCGAGAAGAAAGACGACGAAGCACTGTCCAAAAAATATGCTGCTCTGTGCGACGTATTTGTAATGGACGCTTTCGGTACGGCTCACCGTGCACAGGCTTCAACCCACGGTATCGGCAAATTCGCTGACGTTGCGTGCGCAGGCCCGCTGCTGGCTGACGAACTGGAAGCGCTGGGTAAAGCGCTGAAAGAACCTGCTCGCCCGATGGTGGCTATCGTTGGTGGTTCTAAAGTTTCCACTAAACTGACCGTTCTGGACTCTCTGTCTAAAATCGCTGACCAGCTGATCGTTGGCGGCGGTATCGCCAACACCTTCGTGGCTGCTCAAGGCCACAATGTGGGTAAATCCCTGTACGAAGCTGACCTGGTTGACGAAGCAAAACGCCTGCTGGGTACCTGCGATATTCCGGTCCCGACAGATGTGCGTGTTGCTACTGAGTTCTCCGAAACCGCTACCGCAACCCTGAAATCTGTTTCTGATATCAAAGATGAAGAGCAGATTTTGGACCTGGGCGATGCTTCTGCACAGAAACTGGCCGAAATCCTGAAAAACGCGAAAACCATTCTGTGGAATGGCCCGGTTGGCGTGTTCGAATTCCCGAACTTCCGCAAAGGCACCGAAATCGTTGCTAATGCTATCGCAGACAGCGACGCGTTCTCCATCGCAGGCGGCGGCGACACTCTGGCGGCTATCGACCTGTTCGGTATCGCTGACAAAATCTCCTACATCTCCACGGGTGGCGGTGCGTTCCTCGAATTCGTGGAAGGTAAAGTGCTGCCGGCAGTCGCAATGCTCGAAGAGCGCGCTAAGAAGTAAGTATTCAAAGGGCAGGGAAACCTGTCCAATTTTCAGCGCGCGTAATGCTCGCGAACTTTTTTCCAACGGTCGAAGATACAGATACAGGACTCGAAAACATGTCTAAAATTTTTGATTTCGTAAAACCGGGCGTCATTACCGGTGATGACGTTCAGAAAGTGTTCCAGGTAGCAAAAGAAAACAACTTTGCGCTGCCAGCAGTTAACTGCGTGGGCACCGATTCCATTAACGCCGTTCTGGAAACCGCTGCGAAAGTGAAAGCGCCGGTTATCGTTCAGTTCTCCAACGGTGGTGCTGCATTCATCGCGGGTAAAGGCGTGAAAACTGATATTCCTCAGGGTGCTGCTATCCTGGGTGCTATCTCTGGCGCACATCACGTACATCAGATGGCAGAACACTACGGTGTTCCGGTCATTCTGCACACTGACCACTGCGCTAAGAAACTGCTGCCGTGGATCGACGGCCTGCTGGACGCGGGTGAAAAACACTTTGCTGCTACCGGCAAACCGCTGTTCTCTTCTCACATGATCGACCTGTCTGAAGAGTCCCTGGAAGAAAACATCGAGATCTGCTCCAAATATCTGGCGCGCATGTCCAAAATCGGCATGACACTGGAAATCGAACTGGGTTGCACCGGCGGTGAAGAAGATGGCGTGGACAACAGCCATATGGACGCTTCTGCACTGTACACTCAGCCGGAAGACGTTGATTACGCTTACACTAAACTGAACGCAATCAGCCCACGTTTCACCATCGCTGCTTCCTTCGGTAACGTGCATGGCGTGTACAAACCGGGTAACGTGAAACTGACCCCGACTATCCTGCGCGACTCTCAGGAATATGTTTCTAAGAAACATAACCTGCCGCACAACGCCCTGAACTTCGTTTTCCACGGCGGTTCCGGTTCTACTGCTCAGGAAATCAAAGACTCCGTAAGCTACGGCGTTATCAAAATGAACATCGATACCGACACCCAATGGGCGACCTGGGAAGGTATCCTGAACTACTACAAAACTAACGAAGCGTATCTGCAAGGTCAGCTGGGCAACCCGAAAGGCGAAGACCAGCCGAACAAGAAATACTACGATCCGCGCGTATGGCTGCGTGCAGCTCAGTCTTCTATGATCACGCGTCTGGAACAGGCTTTCAAAGAACTGAACGCGGTTGACGTTCTGTAATTTTTGCCTTGTTTCCTGAATCAGGCCCGCTTATGCGGGCCTTTTTTATTGCCGATTCAATAGCCTGCATAGACTATTAAATGTGATCAATTTGGCAAAATTGCCCCTTATTGTTTACCCTTTAGGTGTCTGTCCGTCACCGTCGGGAAGGCATTTTCCCGCACGGATCAACATAAGGAACAAAGAATGGAAGATCTTCACGTCGTCGACAGCATCAATAACGCAGGCTCCTGGCTGGTGACTAACCAGGCATTGCTGCTGAGTTACGCTGTTAACATCGTTGCCGCCATTGCCATCATCATCGTGGGTATGATTATTGCCCGCATGATTTCAAACACCGTGAACAAACTGATGCGGGCGCGGCACATTGATGCCACCGTTGCCGACTTTCTCTCCGCGCTTGTCCGTTATGGGATCATTGCCTTTACCCTGATAGCCGCACTGGGGCGCGTGGGCGTGCAAACCGCATCGGTCATTGCGGTACTCGGTGCCGCAGGTCTGGCAATCGGTCTGGCGCTACAAGGGTCACTCTCGAATCTGGCTGCCGGTGTTTTACTGGTGACCTTCCGCCCGTTCCGTTCCGGGGAATACGTCGACCTTGGCGGCGTGGCTGGTACTGTGCTGCAGGTGCAGATTTTCTCCACCACACTGCGTAGCGCCGATGGTCGTATCATTGTGGTGCCCAACGGAAAAATCATTGCCGGGAACATTATTAACTTTTCCCGCGAGCCGGTCCGCCGTAACGAATTTATCATTGGCGTTGCCTACGATTCTGATATCGATCTGGTCACCAAACTGCTGACTGATATCATTCAGGCTGATGACCGTATTCTGAAAGACCGGGAGATGACGGTGCGTCTGAATGAACTCGGGGCGTCATCCATCAACTTTGTAGTGCGCGTCTGGAGTAACAGTAGCGACCTGCAAAACGTCTACTGGGATGTTCTGGAAAAAGTGAAACGCAGCTTTGATGAGCACGGTATCAGTTTCCCTTACCCGCAAATGGATGTGAATTTCAAACAGGTGAAAGAGCCTGTCAAAGCGTAAATCATCAGGTCGGCGTTGCCGGCCTTTTTCTTGTCTTTTGGTATTAGCAATTCTTATTATTCATTAGAATATTCAATTTCCGCTAATGATTCTCGCGCGTTATAGTCTGCGTCCAGATAAAGTTGATTGAGAATCTATTGTGATAACCTATTATTTTCAAGGTCTTATATTGGGTGCGGCATTGATTTTACCCCTTGGTCCGCAGAATGCCTTCGTGATGAACCAGGGGATTCGTCGCCAGTACCACATCATGACGGCTTTTCTGTGTACGCTAAGTGACTTACTGTTGATTTGTGCCGGGGTGTTTGGCGGCAGCGCCTTGTTGATGCAATCTCCCTGGCTGCTGGGGCTGGTAACCTGGGGCGGCGTCGCCTTCCTGTTGTGGTATGGCTTTGGGGCGTTTAAAACGGCATTAAGCAACAATATTGAACTTACCACCGCAGAGGCAATGAAACAGGGGCGCTGGAAGATTATCGCGACCATGCTGGCGGTAACCTGGCTTAATCCTCATGTTTATCTGGACACTTTCGTGGTGCTCGGCAGTCTGGGCGGGCAACTGGATGCGGAGCCGAAGCGCTGGTTTGCGATGGGGACGGTGAGTGCTTCCATCATCTGGTTTTTTGGCCTGGCGCTTCTGGCCGCCTGGTTTGCGCCGCGTCTGCGTACCGTGAAAGCACAGCGCATTATCAATTTCCTTGTCGGGGCGGTGATGTGGATTATCGCGGCGCAACTGGCAAAAGATGGTGTTGCCCATATGCAGGCCTTGTTCAACTAAGGCTAGTCCGATGGACAAAGCCGAATCATCCGCTAAGCTTCTGCCTGGCGTGCCGTTTTCTTACGGACGTAATAAGCAACATGGAGGAGCAAACGTGAAATTCAAAGTGATGGCCCTGGCGGCATTAGTGGGACTGAGTGTCATGTCGGTACAGGCAAGTGAACTGCCTGATGGCCCGCACATTGTTACCTCGGGTACGTCGAGCGTGGACGCAGTGCCTGATATTGCTACCCTGGCGATTGAAGTGAATATCCAGGCGAAAGATGCCGCAACGGCGAAGAAACAGGCAGACGATCGCGTCGCCGAATATCTCTCATTCCTCGACAAGAATGGCGTCGGGAAGAAAGACATCAACTCCGCCAACTTGCGCACCCAGCCGGATTACGATTACCAAAACGGTAAAAGCGTGCTGAAAGGCTGGCGTGCCGTACGTACGGTTGAAGTGACGCTGCGCGATCTGGAGAAGCTCAATTCCCTGCTCGATGGTGCGCTAAAAGCTGGCCTGAATGAAATCCGCTCCGTTTCGCTGGGTGTTGCGCAACCGGATTCGTACAAGGATAAGGCGCGTAAAGCGGCCATTGATGATGCCGTTCATCAGGCGGAACAGCTGGCAGCAGGTTTCAATGCTAAGCTTGGCCCGGTATATAGTGTGCGTTACCACGTTTCCAATTATCAGCCGAGCCCGATGGTTCGCATGATGAAAGCGGATGCGGCACCCGTATCTGCACAGGAAACATACGAACAGCCGACCATTCAGTTTGCCGATCAGGTGGATGTTGTATTCCAGCTTGAGCCTGCTCAGGCTCAGCAGACGACGAAATCACAGTAAACTTTTTGCGCGCTGTAAAGCAGAGAAAAGAAAGGCCGGGTTATCCCGGCCTTTCTGTATTAATCCTGTCGCAATACCTTATGCCCATAAGCCAGCAGTGCGTCGGTGACGTTGCGCATCATGCGGCTTTCTGGCGCAAAGCGATGCCAGTACAGCATCCGGCGCTGGAACAGACCCGGCGTGAGGTCGATCAGTTCTCCGGCGTTCAACTCTCTTTCTATTTGCAGGTGCGGGATCATACAGCAGGTCGTTCCCTGCCTTGCCAGTTGCACAAACGCTTCCGACGAGTTAACGATATGACAGGGTACGCTACCTGGCGGCAGATCGAAGTTTTGCTGCAAGAAGGCCTGGTGCATATCGTCGAGATGATCAAACGCCACAGCAGGCGCTTTCAGTAATGCTGAACGTGTTACGCCATTCGGGAAGTAACGTTCAGCAAAAGCTTTTGAACCGACAAACAGGTAATCAAGCGCACCAAGCTGGTCAACGAGGCAGCTTGGCAGAGCCTGAGGCTGAATACTTACCGCGCCGACCACTTCACCACGACGCAGTCGCTCCTGGGTGCGGGTTTCATCTTCAACCTGTAAATTCAGGCGGATTGGCGAGTCGGCCAGCACTGGCGCAAGCGCAGGCAGCAGCCAGGTTGCCAGACTGTCGGCGTTCACCGCAAGTGACAGCAAAAGCGGGGTGGAGCCGGTTTGCTCATCACCCAGCCACTCTTCTTCCAGCAGTTCTACCTGGCGCAGCAACGCCAGCAATTTTTGCCCTTGTTCCGTTGGACGCGGTGGGACGGTACGTACCAGAAGGGGTTGGCCAAACATGTTTTCGAGCTGTTTAATACGCTGCGATACGGCGGACTGAGTGATACACAGCTTTTGCGCGGCGCGCTCAAACCCACGTTCCCGAATGACCGCATCGAGCGCCTGTAACGTTCTGTAGTCCGGACGTTTCATCTGACTGACATACTCCTGCAAAATAATTACTCAGCACTATGACATAATTTTTTGTGTCTTACAGACGAAAATGTACCTGCTGGTAATGTGACACAGCTCACAGGGACATTTCCCCCTTCCATGTTCTATAATGCGCTTCGAATTCCACACCATTCTCACCACAGGCGAACGACGATGACGCAGGACGAATTAAAAAAAGCAGTGGGTTGGGCAGCGCTCAAATATGTTGAACCGGGTACTATCGTAGGTGTTGGTACTGGTTCCACCGCTGCACACTTTATTGACGCGCTTGGTACCATGAAAGGTCAGATTGAAGGGGCGGTTTCCAGTTCCGACGCCTCGACAGAAAAACTGAAAGGCCTGGGTATCACCGTATTCGATCTGAACGAAGTCGACCGTCTGGGAATTTATGTAGATGGCGCGGATGAAATCAACGGTCAGATGCAGATGATCAAAGGCGGTGGCGCAGCGTTAACCCGCGAAAAAATCATTGCTTCGGTAGCCGATAAATTCATCTGTATCGCAGATGCATCCAAACAGGTCGAGATCCTGGGTAAATTTCCGTTGCCGGTAGAAGTGATCCCAATGGCACGCAGCGCCGTGGCACGTGAACTGGTGAAACTGGGCGGTCGTCCGGAATATCGCCAGAACGTGGTCACCGACAACGGCAACGTTATCCTCGACGTCTTTGGCCTGGAAATTATTGACCCTGTTGCGCTGGAAAACACCATTAACGGCATTCCGGGCGTGGTGACCGTGGGCTTGTTCGCCAACCGCGGTGCGGATGTGGCGTTGATTGGCAGCGCCGATGGCGTCAAAACCATCACAAAATGATCTGTATGGGGGATGCGTTCCCCCATTAAAAAAATCTCAAAGAGCAAATTTGGTGACATCTGTCACGCTTCTGAGTTCACCCTGATAATCCTCCCGCCCCTATAGCTATTTTCAGCATATTCATCTGCCATTTCTCGCTGTATGACATTCCTTCACAGTGGCGACGCAAACGTTCATATTGCTGCAATAGTTTTTTTTGATATGTTGACTACAGGGGATGAATATCCACACAACATCAGTTATGACAAAAAACAGGGTCGGGTAAATGGCAAAGGTATCACTGGAGAAAGACAAGATTAAATTTCTGCTCGTCGAAGGGGTGCATCAGAAAGCACTCGATAGCCTTCGTGCGGCAGGTTACACCAACATCGAGTATCACAAAGGCGCGCTCGACAGTGAGCAGCTCAAAGAGTCTATCCGTGATGCCCACTTCATTGGCATTCGATCCCGTACTAACCTGACCGAAGATGTTATTGCCGCAGCTGAGAAACTGGTAGCGATTGGTTGCTTCTGTATCGGTACCAACCAGGTCAATCTGGATGCGGCAGCACAACGCGGTATCCCGGTCTTTAACGCTCCGTTCTCTAACACGCGTTCCGTGGCGGAACTGGTGATTGGCGAGCTGTTACTGCTGATGCGCGGTATTCCGGAAGCGAACGCCAAAGCGCACCGCGGTATCTGGAACAAACTCGCCGTGGGCTCTTACGAAGCGCGCGGTAAAAAACTGGGCATTATTGGTTATGGCCACATCGGTACCCAGCTTGGCATTCTGGCCGAGTCACTCGGCATGCACGTTTATTTCTACGATATTGAAAGCAAATTGCCGCTGGGTAACGCGACCCAGGTTCAGCACCTGTCCGACCTGCTCAACATGAGCGATGTTGTCAGCCTGCACGTGCCGGAAAATGCTTCGACCAAAAATATGATGGGCGCGGAAGAGATGGCGCTGATGAAGCCAGGTGCGCTGCTGATCAACGCCGCACGTGGTACGGTGGTTGATATTCCGGCGTTGTGCGATGCGCTTAAGCGTAAACATCTGGCGGGTGCGGCAATTGACGTGTTCCCGACTGAGCCTGCAACGAACAGCGATCCGTTTAATTCACCGCTTTGTGAATTTGATAACGTGATTTTGACGCCGCATATTGGCGGTTCAACGCAGGAAGCGCAGGAAAACATTGGTCTGGAAGTCGCGGGTAAACTGATCAAGTACTCTGATAACGGCTCTACGCTCTCTGCCGTTAACTTCCCGGAAGTGTCGCTGCCGCTGCACGGCGGTCGTCGTCTGCTGCATATCCATGAAAACCGCCCAGGCGTACTGACCGCCATCAACCAGATCTTCGCTGGCGACGGCATCAACATTGCTGCTCAGTATCTGCAAACGACGCCGTATATGGGCTACGTGGTTATCGATATCGAAGCCGAAGAAGATGTGGCGCAAAAAGCGCTGCAGAGCATGAAAGCGATTCCGGGTACGATCCGCGCACGTCTGCTGTACTGATTCGGTGTAATGCCTGATGGCGCGATAAATGCAAAACGGCAACCTCAGGGTTGCCGTTTTTTCTGTGTTCTCCTTCGCCCACAGGGCGAAGGCCTCTTTCATTCACCAACTCCACAATGTCGATGGCGTCACCACCGCAGGTAGTGGAATATCCCACTCTTGCGCAGGAAGCACATCAACATGCTGACAATCATGCGCGTAACCAACGGGCTGCAGAGAATATCTCTGCCAGTTTTGCAATGTTCTGTCGTAAAAGCCGCCGCCCATCCCCAGCCGTTGTCCCTGGCTGTCAAAGGCAACCAGCGGGGTTATCAGGACATCTAACTGAGCAAGCGGTAACACATCGCGCACGTCGAGTTTCGGTTCCTGAATTTTCAGACGATTGATAACCAGCTCGCTATGTGGATGGTATTGCAAAAAAAGCAGGTTGCCAGCGCTGAACGGATGCAGTACCGGCAGATAAACGCGTTTGCCACTGCGCCAGAGTTGTTCGATAAGTGGTTGGGTATCCAGTTCACCATCGAAGGAGAGAAAAAGGGCGACGGTATGTGCCATCACGACCGGCGGGTAAGCCATCATGCGCGCTGCCGCTGCAACCGAAAACTGTTCCTGTTGCTCAGCGGTAAGGGCGCGACGACGCTGCCGTATGATTTTACGAATTTCCTGACGTGATGGGGGAAGCGCAGAAAGTTGTGTCATGGTACCAGGTAGAAAGAAGGGAATCTCCGAGATGCCGCCGCAGGCTGTAACCCTTGAACCCTTGGTTCAAGGTGAATGTGTCGTCATAGTTTTAAGGCTTCTCGGACGGACCGAGCATGCTCACCAACCATGGAGCGCCACATTCTTGTGGTATGAAATATCGGCTCAGGGGACTGGCCCGCTTGCGAACATCTCAGAGAAATTTTTTCTTCACGGTCACTCTACCATAGTTAACCTTGAAGTGTTATTCAAACTTCGGCCCCGGTCTTTCGGATATGCGACCCTGATCAAGCAATGCCTGTTCAATGGTCTGTTGTAACATCCGAATACGCTGTTCCATACTGGATGCGTAGTCACGGGTTTTTGCCTTTTCCTGAGTCAGTTCATAGCTGATATTCAGCGCTGCGATAAAGACTAACTGCTCAGTATTTGTGACTCTAGTGCGAACTTTCAGATCTTGCAACCGCTGATTCAGATCCTCCGCGGCCTGATTCAGAGCATCTCTCTGTTCAGGCGGGCAATTCACTCGCAGTGAACGGCCAAAAATTTGGATATCGACGGGTTGTGCAGACATGCCACCTTCCTGCTGTTTGACTGCGCTCTGCCTTCACACCCGAGTCCTGGCTGCGAAGGGGCGTCACTATAGCCACCCTGGTGAGAGGATTCAAGCTCTTTGCTATACCTTAATTCACTCATAGTGCATGCAAAGGCATGTAACGTGAAGCATGACGGGTATATCACCAGGGTCCAAAGTGGTAGCATACCATGAATATTCTCCCCAACGACGATGAATGCGCATGTCTATACAGAACGAAATACCTGGTTACAACGATGTAGGCCAGTTGCTCAATCAGCAAGGTGTTGGACTGATTCCTGCGGAAATGCACGGGCTTATCGCGGGGATGCTTTGTGGCGGGAACAACGACAGCTCCTGGCAGCCGCTGTTGCATGATTTGACCAACGAAGGGCTGGCATTTGGCCATGAGCTCGCACAGGCGTTGCGCAGCATGCATGCCGCCACCAGCGACTCACTGGAAGATGACGGTTTCCTTTTCCAGCTTTATCTGCCGACTGGCGATGACGTGAGCGTGTTTGATCGTGCCGATGCGCTGGCAGGCTGGGTTAACCACTTTCTGCTGGGGCTTGGTGTCACGCAGCCTAAACTCGACAAAGTAACCGGCGAAACCGGTGAAGCGATTGACGATCTGCGTAATATCGCCTTGCTCGGTTATGACGAAGATGAAGATCAGGAAGAGCTGGAGATGTCGCTCGAAGAGATCATCGAATATGTGCGCGTTGCGGCGCTGTTATGCCATGACACATTTACCCGCCCGCAGCCAACCGCGCCAGAAGTGCGTAAGCCAACCCTGCATTAATCTATTCCGCTCAGAGGAGGTGTCATGACACAGCTTGAGTTTCTCCGACGCCGTCAGGCGTTGCTGGCGCAAATGGCCCCAGCCAGCGCGGCGCTAATTTTCGCGGCGCCGGAGGTGACCCGCAGTGCCGATAGTGAATACCCGTATCGTCAGAACAGCGACTTTTGGTATTTCACCGGTTTTAATGAACCGGAAGCGGTACTGGTGCTGATTAAAAGTGATGATACCCATAATCACAGCGTCCTGTTTAACCGGATACGTGATAAAACGGCGGAAATCTGGTTTGGCCGTCGACTCGGGCAAGAGGCAGCGCCAGAAAAACTGGGTGTGGACAAAGCGCTGGCATTTCCGGAAATAGGCAAGCATCTTTATCAATTGCTCAACGGCCTGGACGCGGTCTATCACGCCCAGGGCGAATACGCCTATGCCGATGAGATTGTCTTTGCCGCCCTGGATAAACTGCGTAAAGGCTCTCGACAGAATCTCACTGCTCCGGCCACCGTGACCGACTGGCGACCTATCGTGCATGAAATGCGTCTGTTCAAGTCTGCCGAAGAAATCGACGTGATGCGTCGCGCCGGTGAGATTTCTGCGCTGGCACATACTCGTGCTATGCAAACCTGTAAACCCGGGATGTTTGAATACCAGCTTGAAGGCGAAATCCACCACGAGTTCAACCGTCACGGCGCCCGTTTCCCGTCCTATAACACTATCGTCGGTGCCGGGGAGAACGGCTGTATTTTGCATTACACCGAAAACGAAAGCGTGATGCGGGATGGTGATCTGGTGTTGATTGACGCTGGTTGCGAATACATGGGTTATGCCGGTGATATTACCCGCACTTTCCCGGTAAACGGCACATTCAGCCCGGCGCAGCGTGAAGTGTATGACATTGTCCTGGAATCCCTGGAAACGGCTCTGCGCCTGTTCCGACCCGGTACCTCGATTCAGGAAGTGAACGGTGAAGTGGTACGCATCATGGTGACCGGGCTGGTGAAACTGGGCATTCTTAAGGGCGAAGTTGAGATGTTGGTTGCCGAGAATGCGCATCGCCCCTTCTTTATGCATGGTCTGAGCCACTGGCTGGGGCTGGATGTCCATGATGTCGGCGTTTACGGTCAGGATCGTTCACGTATCCTTGAACCGGGAATGGTGTTGACCGTCGAGCCTGGTCTCTATATTGCCCCTGATGCGGATGTCCCTCAGGCGTATCGCGGCATCGGCATCCGTGTGGAAGATGATATTGTGATCACCGAAAACGGTAATGAAAACCTCACCGCCAGCGTCGTCAAAAAAGCCGACGATATTGAGGCGCTGATGGCAGCGGCACGTCGCTCATGAGTGTACTTATTGTTGGTGGCGGTATGGCGGGCGCGACGCTCGCACTGTCGATTTCGCATTTAACCGGTGGCCGTCTTCCTGTTCATTTGATTGAAGCGACCGAACCGAGTTCTCAAGACCATCCTGGCTTTGATGCGCGCGCTATCGCACTTGCGGCGGGCACATGCCAGCAGCTCGCGCGAGTGGGGATCTGGTCGCATATCGCCGAGAAAGCCACGCCGATCACCACCGTGCATGTCAGCGATCGCGGGCATGCCGGTTTTGTGACGCTTGATGCGGATGATTATCGCGTTGAGGCTCTCGGCCAGGTAGTGGAACTGCATGATGTCGGTACCCGTCTTTTCAGCCTTCTAAAAAAAGCGCCTGGCGTGACGCTCCACTGTCCGGCACGGGTGAGCTTCTTCTCCAGGGATGAGGACCGTGTGGCGGTCGCGCTGGAAAGCGGTGAGATGATTAACGGAACCTTGTTAGTCGCCGCTGATGGCTCCCGCTCTGCGCTGGGCGCGCAATGTGGCATCAGCTGGCAACAGGCTCCCTATCAGCAGGTCGCGGTGATTGCTAACGTAACGACCTCGCAGGCGCATCAGGGGCGCGCGTTTGAGCGTTTTACCGCTCACGGTCCGTTGGCAATGCTGCCGATGTCCCAGGGACGTTGCTCGCTGGTGTGGTGTCACCCGCTCGAAAAACAGGAGCAAATTCTGAGCTGGAGCGACGAGACGTTCTGCCATGAGTTGCAAAAAGCCTTTGGCTGGCGACTGGGCCGAATTGTGCAGGCGGGAGCACGTAACGCTTATCCGCTTTCGCTTTCCACCGCCTCTTCACCCATTTCACATCGCACTGTTCTGGTTGGTAATGCTGCGCAGACGCTCCACCCGATTGCCGGGCAGGGCTTTAACCTGGGGATGCGTGATGTGATGAGCCTGGCTGAAACGCTGGCTGATGCCTGGGCGCAGCAGCAGGATGTGGGCGGTTATCGCGTGTTGACGCGTTATCGCGATCGTCGCCATGATGATAAGTGCGCTACGATTGGCGTGACAGATGGGTTAGTGCATCTTTTTGCTAATCGCTGGGCGCCACTGGTGGTCGGGCGTAACGTCGGTTTGATGACAATGGAATTATTTACCCCGGCGCGTGATGCGCTGGCGCAGCGTACCCTTGGCTGGGTAGCGCGTTAAGGTCCAGGAGTTATTTGTGCAAAGTGTTGATGTGGCGATTGTAGGCGGCGGCATGGTGGGACTGGCGCTGGCCTGTGGATTACAGGGCAGTGGCCTGCGCGTGGCGGTGCTGGAGCAGCATGCGCCCGCCCTCCTGGAAGAGGATGCCCCTGCGCAACTGCGTGTTTCGGCGATCAATGCCGCAAGCGAAAAACTGCTGACGCGCCTTGGCGTCTGGTCGTCGATTGTTGCCCATCGCGCCAGCTGTTATCACGGCATGGAAGTGTGGTATAAAGACAGCTTTGGCCGGATTGCTTTTAACGATCAGAGCATGGGTTACAGCCATCTCGGTCATATTATTGAAAACAGCGTTATCCATCAGGCGTTGTGGAACAAAGCCCATCAGTGTTCGGATGTGTCAATCCTTGCGCCAGCGGAGCTGCAGCAGGTGGCCTGGGGTGAAAACGAAGCGTTTCTTACCCTCAAGGATGGCGGCATGCTTACCGCCCGACTGGTCGTCGGTGCTGATGGCGCCAACTCATGGTTACGCAACAAAGCCGATATCCCGCTGACCTTCTGGGACTACAACCATCATGCGCTGGTGGCGACTATCCGTACCGATGAGCCACATCAGGCTATCGCGCGGCAGGTTTTCCACGATGAAAGCATCCTTGCGTTTCTGCCGTTGGCCGACCCGCACTTGTGTTCCATTGTCTGGTCGTTGCCGCCTGAACGGGCAGAGCAAATGCAGCAGGCAGACGCAGAGGCATTCAATCAGGCGCTGTGCGTTGCGTTTGATAACCGCCTTGGGTTGTGCCGTGTGGAAAGCGAGCGGCAGGTTTATCCGCTGACCGGACGCTACGCGCGTCATTTTGCCGGGCATCGCCTGGCATTGATGGGCGACGCGGCGCACACCATTCATCCCCTTGCCGGGCAGGGCGTTAACCTGGGCTTTATGGATGCGGCCGAACTGGTGAGTGAACTCAAGCGGCTGCACGGTCAGGGCAAAGATATTGGTCAGCATATGTATCTGCGTCGTTACGAACGCAGCCGTAAACACAGTGCCGCACTGATGCTGGCCGGAATGCAGGGTTTCCGCGAATTGTTTTCCGGTACCCACCCGGCGAAAAAGCTGTTCCGTGACATTGGACTGAAACTGGCGGATACATTGCCAGGGGTTAAACCTCAGTTGCTTCGCCAGGCGATGGGGCTGAATGACCTCCCACAGTGGTTGCGTTAACTGCGTCACACTTTCCCTTCCCCCTGGCGGGAAGGGAGACCCTTCCTCATTTGAAAAATTCTAATTTCACCTCATTTTTCAGATTAGTTTTTCTCATCTCTTGTTTTTTCTCTGTCGGGAAAATTATCTCTTTTGTAGTGGTAAATATCGCTTAATGCGATAGTTTCCCGACTTGAGTGATTCTTCATGCGCCATTTTGCGCTCAATAATGGTTTAATATTCTGTAGGGGTTTTTGCTGAAAATGGTCATAAGCTAATGTGATGACCCATTTTCTCTTATGGTTAAGTGCCCCTTTCGGTGATAAGTTCAGGCGAAAGTGAACGTTTGCGTCGGCGACCGGGATCGGAGTCGGCGTCTTGTCATGCGGTGAATTTTTCGCCGCTGAAAACGTGAAAGCCCCGCTTACTCGACGAGGAAAAGATGGCCCAGCAAACTCCTTTGTATGAACAACACACGCTGTGCGGCGCACGCATGGTGGATTTCCATGGCTGGATGATGCCGTTGCATTACGGCTCGCAAATTGATGAACACCACGCGGTACGCACTGATGCGGGCATGTTTGATGTGTCGCACATGACCATTGTCGATTTACGCGGCAGCCGTACCCGGGAATTCTTGCGCTATCTGCTGGCAAATGACGTAGCGAAGCTCACCAAACCCGGCAAGGCGCTATACTCCGGAATGCTGAATGCGTCGGGTGGCGTCATTGATGACCTCATCGTCTACTACTTCACCGACGATTTCTTCCGCCTCGTTGTAAACTCCGCCACCCGCGAAAAAGACCTCTCCTGGATTACCCAACACGCTGAACCTTTTGCCATTGACATCACCGTTCGTGACGATCTGTCGTTGATTGCGGTTCAGGGGCCAAACGCGCAGGCCAAAGCCGCTACCCTTTTCACGGACGAACAGCGTCAGGCAGTAGAAGGCATGAAGCCGTTCTTTGGCGTTGAATCTGGTGATCTGTTTATCGCGACCACAGGCTATACCGGCGAAGCGGGTTATGAAATCGCGCTGCCGAACGAACAGGCTGCGGATTTCTGGCAAAAACTGGTGAAAGCAGGCGTCAGGCCTTGTGGCCTCGGCGCGCGCGATACGCTGCGTCTTGAAGCGGGCATGAACTTGTACGGTCAGGAGATGGATGAGGGCGTTTCGCCGCTCGCAGCCAATATGGGCTGGACCATTGCCTGGGAACCAGCGGAGCGTAATTTTATTGGCCGCGAAGCGCTCGAGTTACAGCGTGAGAAAGGTACCGAACACCTGGTCGGTCTGATCATGACAGAGAAAGGTGTGCTGCGTAACGAATTGCCGGTGCGGTTCACCGATGTCCACGGTAACGCGCAAGAAGGCGTGATCACCAGCGGCACTTTCTCCCCGACGCTGGGCTACAGTATTGCACTGGCGCGTGTGCCTGCGGGCATTGGCGATACGGCAATCGTTCAGATCCGTAACCGTGAAATGCCGGTAAAAGTGACGAAACCTATTTTTGTACGCGCTGGCAAAGCCGTCGCGTGATTCATTCTTATTTGGAGAGTTAGTGATGAGCAACGTACCTGCAGAATTGAAATACAGCAAAGAACACGAGTGGCTGCGTAAAGAAGCGGATGGCACCTACACCGTCGGTATCACTGAACATGCGCAGGAATTGTTGGGTGACATGGTGTTTGTTGACCTGCCAGAAGTGGGCGCAACCGTTGCTGCTGGCGATGATTGCGCCGTTGCCGAATCAGTAAAAGCGGCTTCCGATATTTATGCCCCGATCAGCGGTGAAATCGTTGCTGTCAACGAGACTCTGGGCGATGCGCCGGAGCAGGTTAACAGCGAGCCTTATGGCGAAGGCTGGATTTTCAAAATCAAAGCCAGTGATGAAGCAGAAGTTGATGCGCTGCTGAGTGCGACAGAATACGAAGCACTGTTAGAAGACGAGTAATTGTTAATCCCCCTCTCCCTTTGGGAGAGGGCAGGGGTGAGGGTGCCAATCTTCCCCTCACCCTAACCCTCTCCCGGAGGGAGAGGGAACTTATATTCACCGCACGTTTCAGGAACCATCGCTCATGACACAGACTTTAAGCCAGCTTGAAAACCGTGGCGCTTTCATTGAACGTCACATTGGGCCGGATGCTCAGCAACAGCAGGAGATGCTGAAAACGGTTGGCGCGGATTCATTAAATGCACTGATTGCGCAGATCGTGCCGAAAGATATCCAGCTCGCCACGCCGCCGCAGGTGGGTGAAGCCACGACTGAATATGCCGCGCTGGCGGAGCTAAAAGCGATTGCCGGTCGTAACAAGCGCTTTAAGTCTTACATTGGCATGGGTTATACCGCCGTGCAATTACCGCCGGTTATCCTGCGCAACATGCTGGAAAATCCTGGTTGGTACACTGCCTATACGCCGTATCAGCCGGAAGTCTCGCAAGGTCGTCTTGAAGCCTTGTTAAATTTTCAGCAGGTGACGCTGGATCTAACCGGCCTCGACATGGCCTCAGCTTCTCTGCTGGATGAAGCTACCGCCGCTGCCGAAGCGATGGCGATGGCAAAACGCGTCAGCAAACTGAAAAATGCCAACCGTTTCTTTGTTGCTGCCGACATTCATCCGCAAACACTGGATGTGGTGCGCACCCGTGCCGAAACCTTTGGTTTTGACGTTATCGTGGATGATGCCAGTAAAGTGCTGGATCATCAGGATGTCTTCGGCGTGCTGTTGCAGCAGGTGGGAACCACCGGCGAAGTACACGACTACAGCGCGCTGATTACCGAACTGAAAGCCCGTAAAATTGTGGTCAGCGTAGCCGCTGATTTTATGGCGCTGGTGTTGTTAACCGCGCCGGGCAAACAGGGGGCAGACATTGTCTTCGGTTCCGCGCAGCGCTTCGGTGTGCCGATGGGCTACGGCGGTCCGCATGCGGCATTCTTTGCTGCAAAAGATGAATTCAAACGCTCAATGCCGGGACGCATTATCGGTGTCTCCAGAGACGCGGCGGGCAATACCGCGCTGCGTATGGCGATGCAGACCCGCGAGCAGCATATCCGTCGCGAAAAAGCGAACTCCAACATCTGTACTTCGCAGGTACTGCTGGCCAACATCGCCAGCCTGTACGCGGTGTATCACGGTCCGGTTGGTCTGAAACGTATTGCCAGCCGTATCCACCGTCTGGCCGATATTCTGGCGGCTGGCCTGCAGCAAAAAGGGCTTAAGCTGCGTCACGCGCACTACTTCGACACACTGTGCGTTGAAGTCGCTGATAAAGCCGCCGTACTGGCGCGTGCGCAAGCGGCTGAAATCAACCTGCGCAGCGATATTCTGAATGCCGTGGGTATCACGCTGGATGAAACCACTACCCGCGAAGATGTGCAGAAACTCTTTGCCGTGGTATTGGGCGACGCGAACGGACTGGATATCGACGCACTGGATAAAGATGTGGCGCTCGACAGCCGTTCCGTACCTGCCGCGATGTTGCGTGATGATGCGATCCTGAGCCACCCGGTCTTTAATCGCTATCACAGCGAAACCGAGATGATGCGCTACATGCACTCTCTGGAGCGCAAAGATCTGGCGCTTAACCAGGCGATGATCCCGCTGGGTTCCTGCACCATGAAGCTCAACGCCGCTGCGGAAATGATCCCGATCACCTGGCCTGAATTCGCCGAACTGCATCCGTTCTGCCCGGCGGAGCAAGCCGAAGGCTACCATCACATGATCGCTCAGCTTTCCGACTGGCTGGTGAAACTGACGGGTTACGATGCCCTTTGTATGCAGCCGAACTCTGGCGCACAGGGGGAATATGCGGGCCTGCTGGCGATTCGTCACTATCATGAGAGCCGCAATGAAGGCCATCGTGATATCTGCCTGATCCCAAGCTCTGCACACGGTACCAACCCGGCATCCGCACAGATGGCAGGTATGCAGGTGGTGGTTGTAGCCTGTGATAAAAACGGCAACATCGATCTGGCGGATCTGCGTACCAAAGCGGAGCAACATGCGGCAAACCTCTCCTGCATCATGGTGACCTACCCGTCCACCCACGGCGTCTACGAAGAGACTATCCGTGAAGTGTGCGAAATCGTTCACCAGTTCGGCGGCCAGGTTTATCTCGACGGTGCGAACATGAACGCCCAGGTGGGCATCACTTCGCCGGGTTTTATCGGCGCAGATGTGTCGCATCTCAACCTGCATAAAACCTTCTGCATTCCGCACGGTGGCGGCGGCCCAGGTATGGGGCCGATTGGCGTGAAAGCACACCTGGCACCGTTCGTGCCGGGCCACAGCGTGGTGCAGATTGAAGGCATGCTGACCCGCCAGGGGGCCGTATCTGCCGCCCCGTTTGGTAGCGCGTCGATCTTGCCAATCAGCTGGATGTACATCCGCATGATGGGTGCTGAAGGGCTCAAACAGGCAAGTCAGGTGGCGATTCTGAATGCCAACTACATCGCCAGCCGTCTGAAAGAGGCATTCCCGGTTCTTTATACGGGTCGCGATGGCCGGGTGGCGCATGAATGTATTCTCGACATTCGTCCGCTGAAAGAAGAGACCGGCATTAGCGAACTGGATATTGCGAAGCGCCTGATTGACTACGGTTTCCATGCGCCGACCATGTCCTTCCCGGTCGCGGGCACGCTGATGGTTGAGCCGACGGAGTCAGAAAGTAAAGCCGAACTGGATCGCTTTATTGACGCGATGCTGGCCATTCGTGGCGAAATCAACCGCGTGAAAGCGGGCGAGTGGACGCTGACTGATAACCCGCTGGTGAATGCGCCGCATACTCAGAACGAGCTGGTAACCGAGTGGCATCACGGTTATACCCGTGAGCAGGCTGTCTTCCCGGCAGGCGTGGCGAACAAGTACTGGCCGACGGTGAAACGTCTTGATGACGTTTACGGTGACCGTAACTTGTTCTGCTCCTGCGTGCCGATGAGCGAATACCAGTAATTAGCGCTACGCTTCTACAGGCCGGGTGAACGTTCGCGTTGCCCGGCCTTTTTTATTGGAGGGAATACAGATTGGCAATTGCACTGGTCACTGGCGGTAGCCGGGGAATAGGAAAGGCGACGGCGTTGCTGCTGGGCGCGGAAGGATATACGGTCGCGGTCAATTATCAGCACAATGCGCAGGCCGCGCAGTCCGTGGTGGAAACCATTATTGCGGCAGGCGGGAAGGCGTTCGCAATACAGGCCGATATCGGCGAAGAATCGCAGGTTGTGGCGATGTTTGCGCGCATTGATGAGGTGGGTGAACCGCTGACCGCGCTGGTCAACAACGCCGGAATTCTGTTTACCCAGAGTCGTGTGGAAGCGATGACAGCGGAACGGATTAATCAGGTACTGCGTACTAACGTAACGGGTACTTTTCTCTGCTGCCGGGAGGCGGTTAAACGCATGGCACTACCCCATGGCGGAAAAGGCGGGGCTATAGTGAATGTCTCTTCGGCCGGGGCGCGGCTCGGTTCGCCTGGCGAGTATGTTGATTACGCGGCGTCGAAGGGGGCGATGGATACGCTTACCACGGGGTTGTCGGTGGAAGTCGCGGCGCAGGGGATTCGCGTGAACAGCGTTCGACCAGGGTTTATCTATACGGACATGCATGCCTCCGGCGGTGAACCTGGGCGTGTCGATCGGGTGAAATCGTTGCTGCCGATGCAACGTGGCGGTCAGCCGGAGGAGGTGGCGCAGGCGATTGTCTGGCTGCTGAGCGAGAAGGCGTCTTATGTAACCGGGAGTTTTATCGAGCTGGCGGGGGGGAAGTAGTGCCGGTTTGTCCCCTCACCCCGGTGGGGTGAGGGGAACTCAACTTAGATATTCTCGCCGTTGCTGGCGATCACTTCTTTATACCAGTTGAAACTCTTCTTACGGGAACGGGACATGTCGCCGGTGCCGTCATCATGCTTGTTCACATAGATAAAGCCGTAGCGTTTGCTGTACTGACCGGTGGTGAAAGAGACGCAGTCGATGCAGCCCCACGGTGTGTAACCCATCAGGTCAACGCCGTCGTAGGTCACCGCTTCAACCATCTCCTTCACGTGAGCACGCAGGTAATCGATGCGATAATCGTCGATAATGCTGCCATCTTCTTCCACTTTGTCGTATGCGCCAAAGCCGTTTTCAACAATAAACAGCGGCTTCTGATAGCGCTCATACAGTTCGCACAGCGCATAACGCAGACCTACCGGATCAATCTGCCAGCCCCAGTCGGAGGCTTTCACGTGTGGATTCGGTACACTGCCCTGGAAGCCAGAGATCGCATCACCGCTGCCGCCTTCAGCCTTCACAGCATTCGTCATGTAGTAGCTAAAGCCGAGGTAATCACAGGTCCCTTCACGCAGAGCCTGCTCGTCGCCCGCTTCCATTTTGATGTTGAAGCCGCGGCGCTCCCATTCGTTCAATACGTAAGACGGGTAGTAACCACGCAACTGGACATCAGTAAAGACATAGCGCTCACGCATAGATTCCTGCGCAAACATCACATCTTCTGGCTTACAGGAGAACGGATACAGCGGCACCATGGCCAGCATGCAGCCGATTTTCATTTCCGGATTGATGCGATGACCAATTTTGACCGCCATTGCGCTGGCAACGAACTGGTGGTGCAGCACCTGGTACATGGTCTCTTCAGGGTTTTCATGGTCGGTATAGACCACACCGGAACAGCAGTAGCCAAACAGCGGCGCACGCCAGTTACGCTGGTTGTTGATTTCGTTGAAGGTCATCCAGTATTTCACCTTCGCTTTGTAGCGCTCAAACACCACTTCGGCGAAGCGAACAAAGAAATCAACGACTTTACGGTTCGTCCAGCCGCCGTACTCTTGCACCAGGTGCAGCGGCATTTCGAAGTGAGACAGGGTGATGACAGGTTCGATGTTATATTTGAGCAGTTCGTCAAACATATCATCATAGAATCTCAGGCCTTCTTCGTTAGGCTGCAACTCGTCGCCTTTCGGGAAGATGCGTGTCCAGGCGATAGAGGTGCGGAAGCATTTGAAGCCCATTTCGGCGAAGAGTTTGATGTCTTCTTTGTAGTGGCCGTAAAAATCGACCGCTTCATGGTTCGGGTAGTATTTCCCTTCAATGACCTGCCGGGTGATTTCACGTGGAACGCCGTGCGCGCCACCGGTGAGCACATCACAAATGCTCGGGCCTTTTCCGCCCTGATTCCAGCCGCCTTCAACTTGGTGTGCGGCAACGGCACCGCCCCATAAAAAGTCTTTTGGTAAGGTCAATTTTTTCATTGTTGCTATTCTCGCCCTGGTAATAAAATCTGCGCTCGAGTCTAGCAAAGGGAATAAAAATGTCACGATATAACAAATTACCCTTATGGTGATTTGTTACATCAATAAAACAATATGTTTTTTTATGCTATTTTCTTCGCCAGTTTCCGACCCAGTGATTCCAAAATATAAATCACCGGAATTTGCGTCGTTATATCATAAACCCCGGCAATACGCGTTTGCGGTACATGCCAGGAAAGATTGAAATCGGCCAGTTTTGCCAGTCGCGAATGCTCATGGCTGGTGATGGTCAACACTTTACAATGATGGAGGCTGAACTGGCTGGCGAAACGCAGAATCTCCTCGGTCTCCCCGGAGACAGACAACACGATAGCCAGGGCATTTCTCGCCATGTCATTCGTCACCGGGAAATAAGGGTCGTCGATATGATTACTGAATTTCCCGACGTTGGAAAAAAATCGTGCGCCGTATTTTGCCAGAGCGCCGGATGTTCCCGCGCCAACAAAAATAATACGTTCCGATGATAATATAATGTCGACCGCTTTATCTAATAACGTGTCAAACTCATCGTTATTTACGCTTTTAAAAAAACTGATAATTTCGCTGGCGCCAAAATTAGCCTGCTGGGGCTCATTTTGTTCTAGATATAATTTAAAGCGGACGCGAAATTCTGAATAACCCTCACATTGCAGTTTGCGGCAGAAACGCAGCACCGTGGTGGTTGACACCCCAGCTCCGTCGGCCAGTTCGCGGATGGTCATGTACATCACTTTGTCACGATTTTTGACGACATAGTTGTAGACCATCATCTCAAGATTGTTGAGACTGGCGATAGCGGCGTGGGAGAACATACTCACAGTATCAACGACTCACTTATCAGATTTATCATCAGGGAATAATAACATGCAGCCGAACGACATCACTTTTTTTCAGCGCTTTCAGGACGACATTCTGGCGGGCCGCAAAACGATTACTCTCCGTGATGAAAGTGAATCGCACTTTCGCACCGGGGATATCTTGCGCGTGGGGCGTTACGAGGATGACGGCTATTTTTGCACCATCAAGGTTGTTGGTACGTCCACGACCACGCTTGACAGCCTGACAGAAGAACATGCGCAGCAGGAAAACATGTCCCTGGCTGAGCTCCGGAATGTCATTGCCGATATCTATCCCGGACAGAACCAGTTTTATGTGATTGATTTCAAGGTTCTTTAGAAAAACAGTAACACCTGTTAGTTTAAATTTTTATGTAACTAACTGATATTTATCTATTCACATAAATATCATGATTTATTTTAGCGAACAGGTGTGCACTGGAATCATTCTCAGTTACTCTATAGGCGCGACGTTTTATTTTGAGTTCTCCCGGAGTTAACTATGGTGGATAAACCATTAATCGCACAGGGATACACGCTGGCTGAGGAAATAGCCAACAGCATCAGTCATGGCATCGGGCTGGTGTTTGGTATTGTAGGACTGGTGCTTCTGCTGGTGCAGGCCGTTGACACGAATGCCAGCACGCTGGCGATCACCAGCTACAGTCTTTATGGCGGCAGCATGATTCTGCTGTTTCTCGCCTCCACGCTTTATCACGCTATACCGCATCAGCGAGCAAAAGTGTGGCTTAAAAAATTCGACCATTGCGCGATCTATCTGCTGATTGCCGGAACCTATACGCCTTTTCTGTTAGTGGGACTGGATTCGCCGCTGGCCCGGGGATTGATGATTGTTATCTGGGGTCTCGCCCTGCTGGGCATCCTTTTCAAGTTGACCATTGCCCACCGTTTCAAAATGCTATCGCTGGTGACCTATCTGACCATGGGCTGGCTGTCGCTGATTGTGGTTTATCAACTGGCGATCAAACTGTCGGCTGGCGGGGTGACGTTACTGGCCGCAGGTGGCGTGGTTTACTCGCTGGGCGTGATATTTTACGTCTGCAAGCGTATTCCTTATAACCACGCTATCTGGCACGGCTTTGTGCTGGGCGGCAGTATGTGCCACTTTCTGGCGATTTATTTGTATGTGGGGCAGGTGTAGTTTGTTGGCGGGTGGCAGCTTCGCCTTACCCGACCTACACGATCGGTAGGCCCGGTAAGCGCAGCGCCACCGGGCGACACGGCATCAATCTTCCAGGGAATACGGCAACGGCTCAATGCTGAGCGTGTTTACATCGTCACGCACGCGGAACACGCTGTCGGCTTCCATATCGTTGTTCATGACGGCTTGTACCAAAAGGCGTCCATCATCCAGCTGTACGGCAGCCAATACCGTACCAGTACGACGCCAGTTTTCACCCATCTTCAGTTCCAGATCTTCACCCGCTTCCGGCACCCGGCTGGCTTTCCCCGCCAGATACCACAATGCCCGTTTGTTCGCACCACGGAATTTCGCACGGGCGACCATCTCCTGGCCGGTGTAGCACCCTTTCTTGAAGCTGATACCGCCCAAAGCCTGAATATTTGTAGCCTGGGGAATAAATTGCGCGCTGTTGACGGTGTCAATGACAGGGAGGCCCGCTTCGATATTGAGCGCCAGCCACTGCTGGCTGTTGTTCAGTTGTGCTTCGCCACGCAGGGCTTCTGTCACTTTTTCTGCGGTGGCGACATCGGTCACCAGTAAAAAACGTTCCGCCGGATGGGCAAACCAGAGAAGTGTGGTTTCACCATCCTGTACGCGCTGTTTGTCTGCATCCGGCAGGGCCGGAAACAGATTGGCAAGCGCGGCACGAGCCTGGAACCCGGCAATACCCAACAAAACATGTTCATTGTCTGCTTCGATAGTGACTTTGGAGAACACCGCGTATTTTTTCAATTCTTTAAGCTGCGAGTCTGCAACGCTACGACGCAAAATCCAGCTAAAACCCTCAGTGGTACGGAACAGACGCAGGTTGCTCCACATTTTGCCTTTCGCATCGCAGTGCGCAGCCAGCAGATGCTGGTCGTCAGTCAGTTTCGCCACATCGGCAGTCACCTGGCCTTGCAGGTATTTCTCACTGTCTGCGCCTTTGATAGTTGCCAGCGACCAGTCATCGAGAGTCATAAGCGTCAGCGGCAGGCGCGCTGATGCGGTCGGCTGGCGCGGAGGAAACGGAGTAAAAGCCATAGTATTGTCCTGATTAGCCTGATGCGTATTATCACCTAATGGTAAAAGAGCCGTTGCCCAATGCAAGCGATAAAAACAGGCGATTTGTGCCTTATAAAGAGTATGGGAAAAGTCGCGCAAAATGGCCGTAATGGTTGCAATACATGGGATTTATTCTGGAAGTCTCCTCGTAAAGATAAATATTCCGCCGATGGATGATTAAAAACACGTTACAATGGCAACCCATCGTGGCTATGCAGGTTTCAGAACATGGATATTAACAACAAAGCCCGTATTCATTGGGCATGTCGACGTGGAATGCGTGAGCTGGATATTTCCATCATGCCTTTCTTTGAACATGAATATGATTCGCTGAGTGATGATGACAAACGCGTGTTTGTGCGTCTACTGCAGAGCGATGATCCGGATTTATTTAACTGGCTGATGAATCATGGCAAGCCTCAGGATGAGGCGTTGCAGCGAATGATCCAGTTAATTCAGACACGGAATCGGGAACGTGGTCCTGTGGCAATCTGATATACGCGTCTCATGGCGCTCACAATGGCTCTCACTATTACTCCATGGCTTGATGGCGGCTTTCGTGTTGCTGCTGCCCTGGCCGTTGAGCTATACGCCGCTTTGGCTACTGCTTTTGTCACTGGTGGTGTTCGACAGCGTCCGAAGCCAGCGCCGCATTAATGCCTGTCAGGGTGAGATCAAACTGCTGATGGATGCGCGTTTGCGCTGGCAAGGCGTGGAATGGGAAATCGTCGGAACGCCGTGGATGCTGAATATTGGCATGATCCTGCGTTTACGTCGGGAAAAAGATGGCCGCCGCCAGCATTTGTGGCTGGCCGCAGATAGCATGGACGCGCAAGAGTGGCGAGATTTACGCCGACTGATTTCGCAACAATCGGCGCAACGCCAGCATTAAGCTCAGGCGAATTGCCCGGCCATTTCTACCAGAATCTGTTCGCACCAGTTCTGGATACGTTCATCGCTCAGGTCATATTGGTTGGTTTCATCCAGCGCGAGGCCCACAAACAGCTGTCCATCGGCAATGAGCGGTTTGGTGGTAGTGAATTCGTAGCCTTCTGTTGGCCAGTAACCAATGAATTTTACGCCACGCGGTGCCAGCTTATCGTGCAACATACCGAGCGCGTCGAGGAACCATTCGCCGTAGCCGAGCTGGTCACCCATACCGTACAGCGCGACGATTTTTCCGTCGAGATTGAGTGTGTCGAGCTGATCCCAGATGGCTTCCCAGTCTTCCTGCAATTCGCCAAAGTCCCAAGTGGGAATGCCAAGAATCAGAGCATCGTACTGCTCCATTAAAGCGGGGGCGTCGTCTTTCAGGTTGTGTAATGTCACCAGTTCCGGGCCGATGATATCGCGGATTTTTTCTGCCGCCATTTCGGTGTAGCACGTACTGGAACCATAAAACAGGCCGATGTTCATAACGTAAACGTCTCAATTCCGGATGTGTCTTTGCGTGCAGTGTACCAGAATCACACCGCAATCAGGCATAATGCAAGGATTCGAAGCAAGGGGGAGCACAGGTGGAACAAGATTTCGCACGTATCGAACAATTTCTTGATGCCCTCTGGCTTGAGCGAAACCTGGCGGAAAACACCCTTAGTGCGTACCGCCGTGATTTGCAGGGCCTTGTGGAATGGCTACATCATCAAGGGCTGTCGCTGGAAAGCGCGCAGGCGGATGATTTGCAAAACCTTCTGGCGCAAAGAATGGACGGTGGCTACAAGGCAACGAGTTCAGCGCGATTGCTTAGCGCCATGCGTCGTTTCTTTCAGCATCTCTATCGGGAGAAATTTCGTCAGGACGATCCCAGCGCATTACTCGCTTCGCCAAAATTACCACAGCGTCTTCCGAAAGATCTCAGTGAAGCGCAGGTTGAACGGCTATTAGCATCGCCGGGCATTGACCAGCCGCTGGAGTTACGCGATAAAGCGATGCTGGAAGTACTTTACGCTACCGGCCTTCGCGTCTCTGAACTGGTAGGGCTGACGATGAGTGACATTAGCTTGCGTCAGGGGGTTGTGCGCGTCATCGGTAAAGGAAATAAAGAGCGTCTGGTTCCGCTGGGGGAAGAGGCGGTGTACTGGGTAGAAAACTATCTGGAACATGGGCGCCCCTGGCTGTTGAATGGCGTATCGATTGATGTGCTTTTTCCGAGCCAGCGCGCTCAGCAGATGACACGGCAAACGTTCTGGCATCGTATCAAGCATTACGCGCAACTGGCCGGCATCGACAGTGAAAAACTCTCGCCGCACGTTTTGCGTCATGCGTTTGCTACCCATTTACTGAATCACGGTGCAGACTTACGTGTGGTTCAGATGTTGCTTGGCCACAGCGATCTCTCCACGACCCAGATTTATACGCATGTCGCGACGGAGCGGCTGCGACAGCTTCACCAGCAACATCACCCGCGGGCGTGATCGTTGCTTTTTAAAGGATATGTTATGAAAAAAGGTTTGATCATGTTCACCCTTCTGGCGGCGGCGCTGACCGGCACCGCGCGTGCGGATGATGCCGCTATCAAGCAATCGCTGGCGAAACTGGGTGTACAGAGTTCCGATATTCAGCCTGCGCCAGTTGCCGGAATGAAAACTGTGCTGACCAATAGTGGCGTGCTGTATGTCACCGATGACGGCAAACACATCATTCAGGGACCCATGTACGATGTGAGCGGCGCCCAGCCGGTGAACGTCACCAACCAGTTACTGATGGCGCATCTCAACGCCCTGGAAAAAGAGATGATCGTCTATAAAGCACCACAGGAAAAGCATGTGATTACCGTGTTCACGGACATCACCTGCGGCTACTGCCACAAACTGCATGAAGAGATGGCTGACTACAACGCGTTGGGGATCACCGTGCGTTACCTGGCTTTCCCCCGCCAGGGGCTGCAGAGTCAGGCCGAGCAGGATATGAAAGCCATCTGGTGCGCAAAAGACCGTAACAAAGCTTTTGACGACGCGATGGGCGGAAAAGGTGTTAAGCCGGCCAGTTGCGATCTTGATATCGCCGATCACTATGCGCTTGGCGTGCAGTTTGGCGTGAACGGGACGCCAGCCATTGTGTTAAACGATGGTTATGTTGTACCGGGCTATCAGGGGCCGAAAGAGATGAAAGCTTTCCTCGACCAACATCAAAAACAGACTGGCGGTAAGTAATTCACGTGAAAGCCGAAATTCGACTTCGCCGCCGCGAGGCAAACGACGCGGCGGATTTACCTGCCGAGCTTCCCCCACTTCTGCGTCGCCTCTATGCCAGCCGCGGTGTTTGTAGCGCTGCGGATCTGGAACGCGGGGTGAAAGGCATGCTGCCCTGGCAGCGGCTGCATGGCATTGATAAAGCGGTAGAGATTCTCTATAACGCCTTGCGCGAGGGGTTGCGTATTGTGGTTGTCGGTGATTTTGACGCCGATGGCGCAACCAGTACTGCGCTGAGCGTACTGGCCTTACGCGCACTGGGCGGCAATAACATCGCCTATCTGGTGCCGAACCGTTTTGAAGACGGCTACGGGCTAAGCCCTGAGGTCGTCGATCAGGCGCACGCACGCGGCGCGCAACTGATCCTGACCGTTGATAACGGTATCTCGTCACATGCCGGGGTTGAACGGGCCCATGCGCTGGGTATTCCGGTGGTGGTAACCGACCACCATCTTCCCGGCGAAACGTTGCCCAATGCCGAAGCCATCATTAACCCGAACCTGCGCGAGTGCGATTTTCCGTCGAAGTCGCTGGCGGGTGTAGGTGTGGCTTTTTATCTGATGCTGGCGCTGCGAACTTTTTTACGCGACAAAGGCTGGTTTGATGAGCGTGGGCTGGCGATCCCTAACCTGGCGGAACTGCTCGATTTAGTGGCCTTAGGCACCGTTGCGGATGTCGTGCCGCTGGATGCCAACAATCGCATTCTCACCTGGCAGGGCTTAAGTCGCATTCGTGCCGGGAAATGCCGTCCTGGCATCAAAGCGCTACTCGAAGTCGCTAACCGCGACGCACAAAAACTGGCGGCCAGTGACCTGGGCTTCGCACTTGGCCCACGTCTGAACGCCGCCGGCCGTCTTGATGATATGTCAGTTGGCGTGGCGCTGTTGCTTAGTGACAATCTCGGCGAAGCACGTGTGCTGGCCAGCGAACTTGATGCGCTAAACCAGACGCGCAAAGAGATTGAGCAGGGCATGCAGGCAGAAGCGTTGACGCTGTGCGAAAAACTGGAACGCAGCCGGGATACGCTGCCGGGCGGCCTCGCTATGTACCATCCTGAATGGCATCAGGGGGTGGTCGGTATTCTGGCGTCGCGTATTAAAGAGCGCTTCCACCGTCCGGTTATTGCTTTTGCGCCAGCCGGGGATGGCACGCTAAAAGGCTCAGGGCGTTCAATCCAGGGCCTTCACATGCGCGATGCGCTGGAGCGTCTGGATACGCTCTACCCTGGGTTAATGATCAAGTTCGGTGGACATGCGATGGCGGCGGGGCTGTCGCTGGAGGAGGCGCGTTTCGAGGAATTCCAGCGCTACTTTGGCGAACTGGTCACCGATTGGCTGGATCCGGCACTGTTGCAGGGTGAAATCGTTTCTGACGGCCTGTTAAAAGCGGATGAAATGACCCTTGATACAGCCGAAATGTTGCGCGATGCCGGGCCCTGGGGGCAGATGTTCCCGGAACCGTTGTTTGATGGCGAGTTTCGCCTTTTGCAACAACGGCTGGTGGGGGAGCGCCATCTTAAAGTGATGGTCGAACCGGTCGGCGGCGGCCCGCTGCTTGATGGTATCGCCTTTAATGTCGACACCTCCTGCTGGCCCGATAACGGTGTGCGCGTCGTCAATATCGCTTATAAACTGGATGTGAATGAGTATCGCGGCAATCGCAGCGTGCAATTAATCATTGATCACCTGTGGCCAATTTAACGCCAGTATTCTCTACTAATAAGGGCTGAAATCCGGTAAAATTCCGCCCTTATGACCGCATTTTGACAAGTCCATCTAAAGAAATCAGACCATGTTTGAAATTAACCCGGTAAAAAATCGCATTCAGGACCTCACGGAGCGCTCCGACGTTCTTAGGGGGTATCTTTGACTATGACGCCAAGAAAGAGCGTCTGGAAGAAGTAAACGCCGAGCTGGAACAGCCGGATGTCTGGAACGAACCTGAACGCGCACAGGCGCTGGGTAAAGAACGTTCCTCCCTCGAAGCCATTGTTGAAACGCTCGACCAAATGAGTCAGGGGCTGGAAGATGTTTCCGGTCTGCTGGAGCTGGCTGTCGAAGCCGATGACGAAGAAACCTTCAACGAAGCTGTCGCTGAACTCGATGCACTGGAAGAGAAGCTGGCACAGCTTGAATTCCGCCGTATGTTCTCTGGTGAATATGACAACGCCGACTGCTACCTGGATATTCAGGCCGGTTCCGGCGGCACCGAGGCGCAGGACTGGGCGAGTATGCTGGAGCGCATGTATCTGCGTTGGGCAGAAGCGCGCGGCTTTAAGACGGAAATCATCGAAGAATCCGAAGGCGAAGTGGCGGGTATCAAATCCGTTACCATCAAGATTTCCGGCGATTACGCCTATGGCTGGCTGCGTACCGAAACCGGTGTTCATCGCCTGGTACGTAAAAGCCCGTTCGATTCCGGCGGCCGTCGCCACACGTCATTCAGCTCGGCGTTCGTTTACCCGGAAGTAGATGACGATATTGATATCGAAATCAACCCGGCGGATCTGCGCATCGACGTTTATCGCGCATCGGGCGCGGGTGGTCAGCACGTTAACCGTACGGAGTCTGCGGTACGTATTACCCACATTCCGACCAACACGGTAACGCAGTGCCAGAACGACCGTTCACAGCACAAGAACAAAGACCAGGCCATGAAGCAGATGAAAGCGAAGCTTTATGAACTGGAAATGCAGAAGAAGAACGCTGAGAAGCAGGCGATGGAAGACAATAAGTCCGACATCGGCTGGGGTAGCCAGATCCGTTCGTATGTCCTTGATGATTCTCGCATTAAAGACCTGCGCACCGGGGTTGAAACCCGTAACACGCAGGCGGTGCTGGATGGCAGCCTGGATCAATTTATCGAAGCAAGTTTGAAAGCAGGGTTATGAGGAACCAACATGTCTGAACAACAAGCACAGGGCGCTGACGCGGCAGTCGATCTTAATAATGAACTGAAAACTCGCCGCGAAAAGCTGGCATTGCTGCGTGAACAAGGCGTGCCGTTCCCGAACGATTTTCGTCGCGACCACACCTCAGACCTTCTGCACGCTGACTTCGATGCAAAAGAAAACGAAGAGCTGGAAGCGCTGAACATTGAAGTGGCCGTCGCCGGTCGTATGATGACCCGTCGCATCATGGGTAAAGCGTCTTTCGTCACCCTGCAGGATGTGGGTGGTCGTATTCAGCTATATGTTGCCCGTGACGATCTGCCGGAAGGTGTTTACAACGAGCAGTTTAAAAAATGGGACCTGGGCGATATCCTGGGCGCAAAAGGCAAGCTGTTCAAAACCAAAACCGGCGAGCTGTCCATTCACTGTACTGAACTGCGCCTGCTGACCAAAGCCCTGCGCCCGCTGCCGGATAAATTCCACGGCCTGCAGGATCAGGAAGCCCGCTATCGTCAGCGTTATCTGGATCTGATCTCTAACGAAGATTCCCGCAACACGTTCAAAGTGCGTTCCAAAATCATGGCCGGCATTCGCCAGTTCATGGTGAGCCGCGACTTTATGGAAGTGGAAACCCCGATGATGCAGGTGATCCCTGGCGGCGCGTCTGCGCGTCCGTTCATCACCCATCACAACGCCCTGGACCTCGACATGTACCTGCGTATTGCGCCGGAACTGTACCTGAAACGTCTGGTGGTTGGCGGTTTCGATCGCGTGTTCGAAATTAACCGTAATTTCCGTAACGAAGGGATCTCCGTTCGTCATAACCCAGAGTTCACCATGATGGAACTCTATATGGCGTATGCGGATTACAAAGATCTGATCGAGCTGACCGAATCTCTGTTCCGTACCCTGGCGCAGGACATTCTGGGTAAAACCGAAGTCCCTTACGGTGATGAAGTGTTCGACTTCGGTAAGCCGTTCGAAAAACTGACCATGCGCGAAGCGATTCAGAAATACCGTCCGGAAACCAACATGGCAGATCTGGATAACTTCGACTCAGCAAAAGCCATTGCAGAAAGCATCGGCATCAAAGTTGAGAAGAGCTGGGGTCTGGGCCGTATCGTGACTGAGATCTTCGAAGAAGTGGCCGAAGCACACCTGATTCAGCCGACTTTCATCACCGAGTACCCGGCAGAGGTTTCTCCGCTGGCGCGTCGTAATGACGTGAATCCGGACATCACCGACCGCTTTGAGTTCTTTATTGGTGGTCGTGAAATCGGTAACGGCTTTAGCGAGCTGAACGATGCCGAAGATCAGGCGCAACGCTTCCAGGATCAGGTTAATGCGAAAGATGCGGGCGATGACGAAGCGATGTTCTATGACGAAGACTATGTGACCGCGCTGGAACATGGTCTGCCGCCGACTGCGGGTCTGGGCATTGGTATCGACCGTATGGTTATGCTGTTTACCAACAGCCATACCATCCGTGACGTGATTCTGTTCCCGGCGATGCGTCCGGTAAAATAAGTCGTTAAGACGTGAAAAAGCCCTGGTGTGCAAACACAGGGCTTTTTTATTGCCTGACGCTGGCGGCAAATTGTCTGAGTTGTTCGTTGGCGTTCTCTGCTTCCAGCACCATCCACGGACTAAATGCCCAGGGGGTTGCAACCAGAGAGCGGAAGAGGGCATCAGTTTTAACCCACTGATACTCCATGACTTCCTCGGTATTGATATCCAGTGGCGTAACGATTTGTGCAGCAAAGACGGGGCAAATTTCGTTTTCGACAATCCCGGACGGGTCGGTTTCGCGATAGCGGAATCCCGGCGCAATAGGCGTAATGTCGATAATATCGACCCCAACTTCATAGCGGCAGCGGCGAACCATCGCCTGTTCAAGCGTTTCCCCCTCTTGCGGATGTCCGCAAACGGAGTTAGTCCAGACACCCGGCCAGGCCTTTTTACCCATCGCCCGGCGTGTGACCAGACATTCACCATGTGAATTGAAAAGCCAGGAAGAGAAGGCGAGATGGAGCGGGGTGTTATGGTGATGAGCGGTATACTTTTCTTCCATGCCGATGGGTGAGCCGTGCTCATCCAGCAAAATGACATGTTCTTGCATGCTTATGATTTCTCCGGAGCGATATAAAACCGTATGACGCGACGCCAGTGTGGCTACGGCGCAACTCCATAGCCGGATCGGTGGCGTCGCGCCAACGGTTAAACATTATACCCGTTCTCAGGCAAACAGTTTGGCCCAGAGGGCGGAAAAGGGCATTACCAGCAAAAGGCCGGGCAGCATATTAGCGACCGGAAACGGTTTTATGTTGCAGATACGCAACCCCGTTGCCACCATAACCAGCCCGCCCGCGCAGGAGAAATCCGCCATCATATTGGGTGTGATCATGTGCAGGATATAAACGGCAATCGTTGCCAGCGCGACCTGCACAATGATCAGCGGAATACCGATGGTCATGACCGAGAAACCGAGCATGGTGGCAAAAATCGCGGCGGTGAACAGATCCAGTACTGTTTTGATATACAGAATCGACGGATCGCCGGTCATCCCTTCATGCATTGCCCCGAAGATCCCGGTGCCGCTGGCGCAAAACAGCACCAGAATGGCGACGAATTTTTCCGTGAATTCGTCATGCGTCAGCCCCTGTACCGGCGGGAAAACACGGTTGATCAAACCGCGCGTGGTACCGGCGGCTTTGCCAATCTGTTTTTCCAGGAAGAAGACTTCCCCGATGACCGCACCCAGTACCATGGCCAGTACGACAGCGGGCATAAACTTCACTTTGATAACCAGATTGATGCCCAGGCCAATCGAGCACAAACCGAAGGTCAGCGGCAGCGCAGTTTTGACGCGATCCGGAATATGGCTGCCAACAACGGAGCCAAGCAGGCCGCCGATAACGACCGCCGCGCCATTAACATAAGGTCCAATTAACATAGAAATTCCTGAGAAATTAAGCGCGATAAAGCAAGTTTCCTTCGCCCCAGCGCGGGATGTTTTTAACATCAATATCGAACAGATCCAGCGCGCGGCTGACACTATGCGTAATGATTTCGTCGGCCGTTTGCGGGCGCTGATAGAGCGCCGGAACCGGCGGGAAAATAATCCCGCCCATCTCCGTAACGGCCTGCATATTGCGAATGTGCCCCAGGTTCAGCGGCGTTTCGCGTGCCAGCAGTACCAGGCGGCGGCGCTCTTTGAGCACCACATCAGCCGCCCGGGTCAGCAGGTTATCGGTAAGACAGTGTGCGATGGAGCCCAGAGATCGCATTGAACACGGGGCGACTAACATCCCCAGCGTCTTAAACGACCCGCTGGAAATAGAAGCCCCAAGATTTCCGATCGGATGTACCACATCCGCCAGCGCCATTACCTCATCCAGCCGATAATCCGTTTCCAGCTCGCAGGTTTTTTCCGCCCCTTTTGTTACGACCAGATGGACTTCGAGAGCCTGCCCACGTAAAAGCTCCAGCGCCTTCACGCCATACTGAAAACCAGAAGCACCGCTGATGCCGACAATGATGCGTCGTGATGTGGTCACACTTATCCCCTTATTCGAAGTCTGGCAGGAAACGTTTTACATCCACCTCTTTGAACTTCGAGCGCTCAAAGTGGCTTTTCAGATGGAACGGTACCGTGCAGTCGAAGATCGTTTTGCAGGATGTCCCCTGCTGCAGAATGCTCGGGCTGTATTCCGGGATCTGCGACGGATCGAGCGGGTGGCAGCGAACGCCAGGAATAGTGATGGTATCCACATCACCCTGGTAGCGGGTTTGCATCGCCCACAACACGTCGTCACTGTCGAAAATGTCCACGTCTTCATCCACCAGAATGACGTGTTTCAGCTCCGGGAATGCTGCGAACGCGAGCAGTGCAGCCTGGCGCTGACGGCCTTCATCCACCGCAGCCGCTTTCTTAAACTGCATCACGGCCAGCAGCTTGCCGCCGCCCGCGGAGTGCGCAAACACGTTGAGTAATTTGCCCGGCATTGCACGGCCGACCATATCCAGGATGCTGGCTTCGGTCGGAATGCCCGCCATGTTGACGTGTTCTTCGCCAGGCCCGACGGTAGTGCGCCAGATAGGGTTGTAGCGATGGGTAACGGCTTTCACTTTGATAACCGGCAGCGCGTTTTTGGCTTCGCCGGTATAGCCGGGGAATTCCGGCATCGCTTTGCAGGTATTGGTGTTCTGGTCTTCACGAAGACGCACGTTTGGCAGCAGCTCGCCTTCAATGACGATTTCTGCATGAGCGATGGCTTTTTCGTTGATGGTTTTACACTGCACCATCTCCACCGCACGGCCGCGCAGCGCGCCGGCAACGCTCAGTTCGTCATAGCCCAACGGGGTTGTCGGCGGCTCGAAGCAAGCAGCGATTTCGATAGCCGGATCCACGCCGATGCTAATGGATATGGGCAGCGGTTGGCCTGCGGCTTCTGCTTTCATGCGGAACGCATCGATATGGCGGCCCGGGGTCAACCACTTGGACAGCTCATCACGGCTCTGTACGCACAGGCGGTGAATGGTGATGTCGGATTCGCGGGTTTCCGGATCGGAGGCATAGCACAGCCCCATCGTGATGTACGGACCTGCATCCTCTTCAGTATTGGTCGGTGCAGGCAGTAATTTGCGCAGGTCGAAATCGGGGTCGCTTGCCAGGTGTACAACCTGCTGGCAAACAGCGTCGTCTTTGCTCAGTACCGGCGGAATCGGGTTTTGTACGGAGTCTTTCAACAGGTGGCCAAGTTTTTCCTGTGGGCAGTTGAGAAAGTGGCTAACGCGTTTGCGTGAACCATTGAGGCCAATTGCGACACTGATATCGTGAAAGCCTTTCACTTTGTTGAAGACCATGACCGGGCCATTTTTGCGTGTTGGACGCTGGCAGGTACCGCCTGCGCCAACGTAGCGATAGACGCCGGACAGTTCGGCATGTGGATCCACTTCGGTATCGGTTTCCACATATTCGCCGGGCAAGGTTTTTAATAATTCGAGCGCTGAACGTAAATCGTAAACATCGCTGGTAGGTTTATTTTCTGAATTTGACATAGCCTGTTCCATCTCAAGAAAGATAATTAAGGTCTGCGCCTACCTTATTTTCCAGGTGCTTTTTAAACAAATACCGTTTTCCTGATTCTCCCCATATCAAAAAAATACTCTTTGCACAGATGTTAAATATTTAAAGCAAAAGTGAAATAATTAACGTGCTTTTCCTTTGGTTGGGTAAGTGTGATACTGAATGCCTCAATGCTACGGGGTATAAGCGTATGGATTTGAAAAGATTACGTTATTTTTGTCGCGTGGTGGAACAAGGCTCCATAAGCCAGGCTGCAAAAGTGCTGAATATGGCACAACCCCCGCTCAGCAAACGCATACAGGAACTTGAAGAAGAACTTAATGTGCCATTGTTTACACGCCAGGGAAATCGCATTGAACCCACTGATGCGGGTTATTTTCTTTATCGTAAAGCCTGCGAAATATTACGTCAGGTCGAAGATACCGCCCGTGAAACTGTGGCGATTGCTAATAAAGAAAAATTTCAATTGAGAATCGGTTTAACTCATCTTTTTCAGTCCTATTTTAAACCTCTGCTTCTCGAGTTATATAAGCGTCATCCGCAGGCTGAAATAAATATCTCTGTTACGGATTCCAGCCATTTAGAGACGATGCTAAATGAGGGAACTATCGATCTGGCGTTGATTCAGCGCCCGTACCGCAGTGAAGGGTTCGATTTTGTCTCCTTCGACCCGGTCAGGCTGGTGGCGGTGATCAGTAAAAAATGTCTGCCGCAGGTACCGCAAAGTCCCTTTGATTATCAGGCGCTGGAGGCATTCCCGTTGGTGCTTTTGCACCGGGCGAAAGATTCCGGCACCTATGAAATGCTGATTGATTTGTTCCGCAAAGCCGGGGGTAATCCGAAGGTTATCATGCATATCACCCAGCCGGGAGTCATTCTGGAATGGCTGGAGTCCGGGCTGGCGGCGGCAACGTTATTACCCTCCTCGGAAGTGGATGCATCGAAGTTAACAAACTGCCACGTGGTGGATGTTTTTCCCTCGCCGCAGGTCTTTTATCCGGCGCTGGTGAAAATCCCGGCCATGAACTGGCTGCCTGAAATCATGGAAATTATTGCTCACGGTTATCCCTTTATCGACAGTAAGCGGTAAGTGGTTGGCATCCCGGCGTTGGCTGCCTAGAATAAGGGGCCATTCATTTTTACAGAGGATCTGTTTTGCGTGCAGGAAGCCTGACAAGAAACCCATTCCACATTGTCATTTGCCTGACCGTGGCGTTATTACTGGCGGGGTGTGCTGGCAGTAAATCGTCCGATAGCGGCAATGTTTACACGGTAAAACGTGGGGATACGCTGTCCAAAATTTCACGCCAGACCGGCACCAGCGTGAGCGACCTTGCACGGCTCAATGGGATTTCTCCGCCGTACACCATTGAGATTGGCCAGCGTCTGAAGCTGAACAGCTCGTCGAAATCGTCCTCTGCAAAAGGCGGTACTCAAACGGCGAAAGTCATTCCTTCATCGGCTGTACCGCTCTCTTCCTGGCCGCCCGTCGGGCAACGCTGCTGGCGCTGGCCAACCACGGGCAAGGTGATCAGACCGTATTCCACCTCCGAAGGCGGGAACAAAGGGATCGATATCGCAGGGGCTCGCGGCCAGGCGGTTTACGCGGCCGGAGCAGGGAAGGTGGTCTATGCCGGCAATCAGCTGCGCGGTTATGGCAATCTGATCATGATCAAGCACAGTGATGAGTACATCACGGCCTATGCGCACAACGACACTATTCTCGTTAATAACGGGCAGAGCGTGAAGATTGGGCAAAAAATTGCCACGATGGGCAGCAGTGATGCCGATGGGGTGCAGTTGCACTTCCAGATTCGCTATAAGGCAACGGCTATTGATCCGCTGCGTTATCTGCCACCACAGGGTAGCCCACCGAAATGTTAAGATTCGCGCTAAGCGATTAATTTATGGTCAGTTAGTCGTTTAGCGTCTTGCCAGTCGGTGTTTAAGGTTTATAATGCCTGTCACACCACAAGGCGGGTGTAGTTCAATGGTAGAACGAGAGCTTCCCAAGCTCTATACGAGGGTTCGATTCCCTTCACCCGCTCCAGCCCTTTAAAAGCCTTGTAAATCAATGAGTTATCTCTAAGGTAATGTGACCAAAGTACCGCTATTTACCCTGAAAGTTGCCGCGATTTGTTGAACGGTGAACAGGGAGTTTAGCAAAGCGCTGGCGGTCGTTCCACTGGTCATACCGCGATAGCCCAACATGAACTGAAAGCCGCACACCCGGCACGATTCCTTGAAACTTTTAGTGAAGCGCATTTTAGCCCGATGTCCCCGTTCTGTCGCCGTCGCGAGACGCCGCAGGGGATAAACAGGTTTATGGTGGTCACGGTACTTGCAGACCATATGCAAGCTCTGCCAGCGGTTCGGCCTCGCTCCCCTTGGGTACATTGTCATCCTGATAAGCCTCACTAACTGACACAACCCTGATGAAGTCGCCAGAGTCTCCGCTTGTTGTCTTGCCACCAACGGGGCTAATGATTTGTAATGGTTGAATATATGGAATCATGTATGTGATAGCTTTGGTACACTGCATGAAAACTGGTGCTGCTGAGTGAATACGATGCGCACACAGGAAGGGCTTAAAGCCATTTACGAAGCCAGATGGTCAAGGTACGAGAAGCACCTGCATGCTGGTATGGATACCACCTCAATCATACTAAAAGGGCATCTTTTCGTTGAGGAATTACTTTTTGATATTTTGAAATTGCATTGCCGGGATAGCGGCCCGATTGAAAATATTAAGCTCGGTTTTAGCCATAAGTTGAATCTAGTGCATGCGATGTTTGGATCTCATTTACCGGGCATGGAATTCCCTAAAAATGTTTGGGCTGCTCTGGATAAATTGAACAAATTGCGGAATGCCTTGGCACATAACATTGACTCTCCAAGAGCTGCTGAGGTTTTCAAGTCCTTTGTTTCCTCGTACAGCCAATTGGTTGGTAAAGAACTGAAGGTCAGCGTCACCGATGAGATTCCTGGAATAGATCGCAAGCTCGGACAGGAATTAATTAGCATCATTATGTACCTGCTGGGATTCTTAGGCTGTTTGCATGGGGTAGTGTACCTTAACCCTCCCCTGATGTACGGTGGTGAAATTCCAGTCACGATACCAAATAGACTTGAGCGCGAACGACCGTGAGGTGACAATCTAAGGCGTTGCCTGCCGCGTGGGTTGTGCATAAAATATCCATTAAATTAATAGTGGGTATTGTGCATGGAATACGTGGCCTTTGGTGATGAGAGTGGTACGACAGGAAGTGACCGCTGTTATGGCATTGGTTTGCTGTGTGTGCGTAAAGACACATTGCATATCTTTAATGATCGCGTTCAAAGTCTGAAAGACAAGTACGGTATTGTCGGTGAATTGAAATGGTCGAAATGAAGTGGTTTACTGAATTTGGCCACCTGAACAGAGGTGATATGCTCACCTCAGAACATTACAGGTGCCTCAATGAAAAAAAGAAATTTCAGTGCAGAGTTTAAACGCGAATCCGCTCAACTGGTTCTTGATCAGAACTACACCGTTGCAGCTGCGGCCAGTGCTATGGATGTGGGCCTTTCTACCATGACGCGATGGGTAAAGCAGTTGCGGGATGAACGACAGGGCAAAATACCTAAAGCCTCCCCTATAACCCCGGAACAAATTGAAATACGTGAGCTGAAGAAAAAGCTACAACGCATTGAAATGGAAAACGATATATTAAAAAAGGCTACCGCGCTCTTGATGTCAGACTCCCTGAACAGTTCTCGTTAATCGGGAAACTCAGAGCGCAGTATCCTGTGGTCACACTCTGCCACGTGTTCGGGGTTCATCGAAGCAGCTACAAATACTGGGAAAAAAGCCCCGAAAAGCCAGATGGCAGGCGAGCTGTGTTACGTAGTCAGGTTCTGGAACTGCATAACATCAGCCATGGCTCTGCTGGCGCAAGAAGCATCGCGATTATGGCAACCATGAGAGGCTTCAGAATGGGACGCTGGCTTGCCGGCAGGCTCATGAAAGAACTGGAGCTGGTGAGTTGTCAGCAACCTACCCACCGGTATAAACGTGGTGGTCATGAACACATCGTTATCCCGAATCGCCTTGAGCGACAGTACGCAGTGACAGAACCTAACCAGGTGTGGTGCGGTGATGTGACATATATCTGGACAGGCAAGCGTTGGGCTTACCTGGCAGTTGTTCTCGATCTGTTCGCAAGGAAACCGGTGGGCTGGGCATTGTCATTCTCGCCGACAGCAGGCTGACCATCAAAGCGCTGGAAATGGCGCGGGAAGCTCGCGGTAAACCAGCCGAAGTGATGTTCCACAGTGACCAGGGTAGCCACTATACAAGCAGGCAGTTCCGGCAGTTACTGTGGCGTTGCCGGATCAGGCAGAGTATGAGCCGACGAGGAAACTGTTGGGACAACAGCCCGATGGAACGCTTCTTCAGAAGTCTGAAAAACGAGTGGGTGCCAGTGACTGGTTATACAAACTTTAGCGAAGCTGCTCATGCGATTACAGACTATATCGTCGGGTATTACAGCTCGCTAAGGCCGCATGACTATAACGGTGGGTTACCCCCAAACGAATCGGAAAAACGATACTGGAAAAACTCTAAAGCCGTGGCCAGTTTTAGTTGACCACTTCAGTTGCTACGATAATGCGTGTGCGGAAGGCTTCTTCCACTCACTGAAAATGGAATGTATCCACGGGGAACGCTTTATCAGCCGGGAAAGAATGCGGACGACGGTATTTAATTATATCGAGTGTGATACAGCCGCTGCGTCGTCGCAGTGCCTGTGGCGGGCTCAGCCCTAAGCAATTTGAAAACCAGAACCTCGCTTAGGGTCATTCCACATTATGTGGATAGGATCATACAGTCACGCTGATGCTACATGGGGTAAGCGCGTCATCGACGTTGGCAGAATACTTGCTGCGCGAGCTTATAAATCGCTCTCCCGGCGATTTTGCTCGTCAACGCCCACGATGGAGCACGGAACTGCCAACGATAAAAATCAATGAGCTAACCAGAAGTAGGTTACATCCCGGAATAGTTCGCCGATGGCCGTTGTTAACGTGGCATAGGGGCAATACCAACACGGCGTAACTGGGGGCAAGTAAAGTTAGCTACGACCGCGACAGTAAAAGTCTAACTTTGTACTTCAGGCCGCTAAAACACCTTAAAGCCATTTACCGACGGGCAATAATAATAATGCTTATGGCGGGGCTATGGCCAGGATTCCTGAGCATGTAGATAAAGTTAACTATTAGTGCTAAACTGCTTGCCTTTCAGAACTGACTGATTCTTATCATGTTAAATCTCTTTAGTCGTTATATTTCCATCGGTGTGATTAATACAGCCCTGCACTGGGTATGCTTCGGTATACTTCTGTATTTTTTCGGTACTACACAGGCCGTTGGGAACTTAATCGCGTTCAGTATCGCAGTAACGTTTAGTTTTTTTGCAAATGCAAAATGGACGTTTAAAAGTAATCCTACTTCCCGACGTTACATCGCGTTCGTTACTTTCATGGGCGTCGTGGCTGGTCTAACCGGATATATCGCTGATATTATTAATGCGCCAAAAGTTGTTACACTAGTGGTTTTTTCAAGTTTCAGTCTAATTTCCGGCTTCATATACTCAAAGTTCATTATATTTAGGGATGCGAAATGAAAATTTCTCTGGTCGTTCCTGTTTTTAACGAAGAGGAAGCAATTCCTATCTTCTATAAAACTGTGCGTGATTTTGACGGGCTTCAACAGCACAAAGTAGAAATAGTCTTTATCAATGACGGTAGCAAAGATGCGACAGAATCCATCATTAATGCTCTAGCTATATCAGACCCTCTAATTGTCCCGCTATCATTCACACGAAATTTTGGTAAAGAACCAGCTCTTTTTGCCGGGCTTGATCACGCAACGGGTGAAGCAATTATTCCGATTGACGTAGACCTTCAGGATCCGATTGAAGTTATTCCCAAGCTTATAGAAAAATGGCAGTCCGGCGCTGACATGGTGCTGGCTAAACGAACGGACCGCTCAACAGATGGCAGACTGAAGCGCAAGACCGCTGAGTGGTTCTATAAGTTGCATAACAGGATTAGCAACCCGCAGATTGAGGAGAACGTGGGAGACTTCCGCCTCATGTCTCGCGAGGTTGTCGAGAATATTAAACTCATGCCTGAACGCAGCCTATTCATGAAAGGGGTGTTAAGTTGGGTTGGGGGGCGTGCTGATGTGGTTGAATATGCTCGTGCAGAGCGTGTCGCTGGGAGTACAAAATTCAATGGTTGGAAGTTGTGGAATCTGGCTCTTGAGGGGATTACCAGTTTCTCAACATTTCCTCTACGTATGTGGTCATACATCGGTCTAATCGTGGCCGGAACAGCATTCCTGTATGGCACGTGGATGATTATAGACACATTGGCATTTGGTAATGCTGTTCGTGGATATCCGTCGCTGGTCGTATCAATCCTATTTCTTGGCGGAGTTCAGTTAATAGGAATTGGTGTGCTAGGGGAGTATATTGGCAGAATTTATAACGAGGTCAAAATGAGACCTAGATACCTTATTAAAAGAAAGGACACTAAGTTAAAATGAAGATTTCATCAATTTTGACTATTGCAGCTATATTCATTCTGGTACTAATTCCAAGCTTGCATGTACCGCACCTTGCAGATGACTACTTCTACATGGGTATAGCCAACATGCATGCCCAGTTGGAGCACTATAATGAATGGAGTGGAAGGGTAATTACAAACGTTTTCAGTGCATATATGATTAAGTATGCCAACCACTCATTTTATATGGGACTTAATGCTGCGGCATTCACAACAATCGTGGTACTGATTTCATCTCTTCCATATACATTATTGCACGGTAAATTTAGCGTATCTCCGGTTGGATTGATTATTATCTTTACCTTGATGTGGATAGCAAATCCTGCATTGGCTGAGACATCTTTCTGGTTTGTAGGTGCAGCTAATTACTTATGGCCGTCAATGTACGTGGCGTTGTTTATGGTAATAGTTTCCCTTCAAAAAGAAAAACTATCTGTATGGAAGATTCCATTTGCTTTAGCTATGGGATTCATGGCTGGTTGCTCAAATGAGAACACATCTGTAGTATTGATTCTTCTTACGATTGGGTATTTTTTTCACACCAACAAATTCAAAATCTCGTACCCTTACCTGACAGGTCTTTTGGTTGGTTCGGCTGTTCTATTACTAAGCCCAGGATCTGCTAAGAGATCGCTTGCCTTTACTGACTGGCACGCCTTGTCATTCGTTGGTAAGTTGGATCTACAATTATTCACAAGATTTCCTGATTCATTCATGGGTTTCTGGCAGGTTTACTTGGTCATAATTTTCATGGCCCTTTGCCATTCTGCTTCTGGAGAAAAAAACAGAAAGCCCTTCTTTTACGGATTGTTTTTTTTCATTTCAGCAATAATGTGCAACGCAGCGTTTCTTGCATCTCCATACATGCCAGAAAGGGCTTATAGTGGTACGTTATTTATGTTGCTTATAACAACTTCTTTCATCTTTTATGCTGTAATGGACATTACATGTAAAATAACAAAATGGATTGTTATCACATCTATTACTACTTTCTGTTTTGTTTATTTAATTCCATCATATGTTTTCTTTACACATTCAGTTATCAGAACATGGGAGCAGGAAAAAATTAGAATGGAAATGTTGAACGAGCAAATTTCGAATGGTAACAGAAACCCTGTAATCCCTAATTACTATTTACCTAGACTCCTAAAGAAAACTGATGGTTATCCAAATTTTCAGAACCCGTACATGCTTCACCATTTTGGTGTGAACTCTATAATAGAAAAAGAAATGGGATTCGATTACTCGGCACTTAATAAATGCAGTTATATTAAGGTGGATCAATCAATTTTTAATGGTATTACACTTGATAGTGTTTGCCTTTTAAACGATAAAATATCTGGGGACAAGAAAATAGTATATCGCATTATCGGTGACATTAATAAATTATTCAACAATGGAAATGCATTGTACTCGCATGTTTTCATGCAAAACGGACAGACCTTCAATAAGGATACAGTAGTACAAGCAGTGTTCATGGCTGGTTATTGGTATACTTACAGTGATGCAATAAATTTAGAGCTAGATAAAATCAAGGATATAAAAATAGGAATCTATAATTCAAAAACAATGGAGATTTACTCTAATATTATCATTAAACCGTAAATAATAAGCCCCTTTTTGGACTGCCCCCACAACAGTAGACATTTCCTGTCCTCACGACGAGGCCTGTTCGAAGGCCTCCGGACTGACGCCGCCGGGATGGCTGTGACGCCGGGCCCGGTTGTAGAACACTTCAATGTAATCGAAGATATCCGCCCGGGCCAGATCCCGGGTTTTGTATATTCGCTTCCTGATGCGTTCTTTTTGTAAGCGTCGTCTCAGCACCGTCTGGCAGATCCTGATATTCCTGAGAGGATAGTGGACACCAAATATGGTGGACGCTATCCATGAAATCATTAACCGCAGTGCGTAAAAAAAGCCCTAATTATCCCGTTGAGTTCAAAATCAAAATGGTTGAACTCTCGCATCGACCAGAGATCTCCGTAGCGCAACTCGCTCGTGAGCATGGGATCAACGATAATTTGCTGTTCAAGTGGCGCCAGTACTGGCGCGAAGGAAAACTACGTCCTCCTTCAACAACAGAAAACAACGTGCCTGAGCTGCTCCCGATAACACTTGATACCGAAGATGTTGTCCCTGCAACCTCCCCCCGGTCACAACCTGTAGCTGCTGCGGCACCTGAATCACTCAATATCAGCTGTGAAGTGACGTTCCGGCACGGATCACTCCGTCTGAATGGTGCCATCAGCGAAAATATCCTGAACCTGCTGATACGGGAGCTCAAACGTTGATCCCATTACCATCAGGGACAAAGATCTGGCTGGTCGCTGGCATCACCGATATGAGAAACGGCTTCAACGGCCTGGCGGCAAAGGTGCAGACGACGCTGAAAGACGATCCGATGTCAGGTCACGTTTTTATCTTCCGTGGGCGTAATGGCAGTCAGGTAAAGCTCCTCTGGTCTACCGGCGATGGACTGTGTCTGCTGACCAAACGGCTGGAGCGCGGCCGCTTCGCCTGGCCGTCAGCCCGGGATGGCAAAGTGTTCCTCACACCGGCACAGCTGGCGATGCTCCTTGAAGGTATCGACTGGCGGCAGCCTAAAAGACTGCTTACGTCACTGACTATGTTGTAGGCCTCTTTATCCTGGTCGACGCTGAATGAGCCTGGTAATATACCCGGTATGAACAGCTTACTTCCTGACGATATCGATGAACTGAAACGTCTCCTTGCCGAACAGGAGGCGCTGAACCGTGCCCTTCTGGAAAAGCTGAACGAGCGTGAACGCGAAATAGATCACCTGCAGGCGCAACTGGATAAGCTGCGCCGGATGAACTTCGGCAGCCGCTCCGAAAAAGTCTCCCGCCGTATCGCGCAGATGGAAGCCGACCTTAAGCAGTTGCAGAAAGAAAGCGATACCCTTACCGGCCGGGTGGATGACCCGGCCGTGCAGCGCCCGCTGCGGCAGACCCGTACCCGCAAACCGTTCCCTGAATCACTTCCCCGTGACGAAAAACGGCTGCTGCCGGCAGCGTCATGCTGCCCGGAATGTGGTGGCGCGCTGAGTTACCTGGGTGAAGATGCCGCCGAACAGCTGGAGCTGATGCGCAGCGCCTTCCGGGTTATCCGGACAGTACGTGAAAAGCATGCCTGTACTCAGTGCGATGCCATCGTGCAGGCCCCCGCGCCTTCACGTCCCATCGAGCGGGGTATCGCCGGACCGGGGCTGCTGGCCCGCGTGCTGAGTTCAAAGTATGCAGAACATACCCCGCTGTACCGGCAGTCAGAAATATACAGCCGCCAGGGTGTGGAGCTGAGCCGCTCACTGCTGTCGGGCTGGGTGGATGCATGCTGCCGGCTGCTGTCACCGCTGGAAGAGGCGCTTCAGGGCTATGTCCTGACCGACGGTAAACTCCATGCCGATGACACCCCGGTCCAGGTGCTGCTGCCGGGCAATAAGAAGACGAAGACCGGGCGGTTGTGGACGTATGTTCGTGATGACCGCAACGCTGGATCAGCAGTCGCGCCGGCGGTGTGGTTCGCTTACAGCCCGGACAGAAAAGGCATCCACCCTCAGACCCATCTTGCAGGGTTCAGTGGTGTGCTGCAGGCCGATGCGTACGCCGGGTTCAACGAGCTGTACCGCGATGGCCAGATAACGGAAGCCGCCTGCTGGGCTCACGCCCGCCGTAAAATCCACGATGTGCACGTCCGCACACCGTCGGCGCTGACGGATGAAGCCCTGAAGCGTATCGGCGAGCTGTATGCCGTTGAAGCGGAGATAAGGGGAATGCCGGCGAAGCGACGCCTTGCAGAACGTCAGCAAAAAGCTAAACCGCGGCTGAAATCCCTGGAAAGCTGGCTGCGTGAAAAGGTGAAAACGCTGTCGCGACACTCAGAACTGGCGAAAGCGTTCACGTACGTACTGAACCAGTGGCCGGCGCTGGCTTACTATACTGACGACGGCTGGGCCGAGGCAGATAACAACATAGCTGAGAATGCGCTACGGATGGTCAGCCTGGGCCGCAAAAACTACCTGTTCTTCGGTTCGGATCATGGAGGAGAGCGGGGAGCGCTGCTGTACAGCCTGATCGGGACATGCAAACTGAACGGAGTGGAGCCAGAAAGCTACCTCCGTCACGTCCTTAACGTCATAGCGGACTGGCCGATAAACCGGGTCAGCGAACTACTCCCCTGGCGCGTAGCACTGCCAACTGAATAACACATCCCCGTCAATACGGTTCTCGCTGCACGCTTACTTCTTTTTTCAGTGAACTGAAGAACGATTCGGTCACCGCATTATCCTGGCAGTTGCCACGCCGGCTCATGCTCGGTGCCAGGTCAAGGTTATTGGCCCGGCAGAAGCGCTGCCAGTCGTCACTGCCGTACTGACTACCTTGATCGCTGTGTACGATGACCTCGCCGTCCGGTTTTCGGCGCCAGACCGCCATCATCAGCGCGTCGAGCGCCAGTTCGCGTGAGAGAGTGGGTTTCATCGACCAGCCAACCACGTTACGGGCGAAGAGATCGATAACCACCGCCAGATACAACCATCCCTGCCAGGTGCGGATATAAGTAATGTCGGTGACCCAGACCTGATTGGCCCGGACAACGGTGAACTGCCGCTGCACGCGATTAGGAGCAACCACTGAAGGTCTGCCGGCGATACGACGTGGCGCTTTATAGCCGTGTACAGCTTTAATCCGGTTCAGTTGCATGATGCGGTCCACCCGGTTTTTACCGCAGACTTCCCCGATTTCGTTCAGATCGCCATGAACCCGCCGGTAACCGTATACTCCTCCGCTCAGGGAATATGAGTCGCGGATAAGTATCAGCAGGCGCTGGTTATCTTTATCACGCGCCGGGACAGGGTTGTGCTGACCTGCCCCCAGAGTTAGATACAACCTTCAGTTAGTAATGTCGGTTGGTTTTTCTTCATATTTCCCGTTTCGCCAGCCCGCTGCAAATTCAGCCGGCGTCAGGTAATTCAGTGATGAATGTGGTCGACACTCGTTATAATCCAGTCGCCAGTCATTAATGATCTTCCTGGCGTGAACAATATCGCTGAACCAGTACTCATTCAGGCATTCATCACGAAAGCGTCCGTTAAAACTCTCAATAAATCCGTTCTGCGTTGGCTTGCCGGGCTGGATAAGTCGCAGCTCCACACCATGCTCAAAAGCCCACTGATCGAGTGCGCGGCAGGTAAACTCCGGGCCCTGATCGGTTCTTATCGTAGCCGGATAGCCGCGAAACAGCGCAATGCTGTCCAGAATACGCGTGACCTGCACGCCTGAAATCCCGAAGGCAACAGTGACCGTCAGGCATTCCTTTGTGAAATCATCCACGCAGGTCAGGCACTTGATCCTGCGACCTGTGGCCAGTGCGTCCATGACGAAATCCATTGACCAGGTCAGATTGGGCGCCATCGGGCGGAGCAGCGGCAGACGTTCTGTTGCCAGCCCTTTACGACGTCGTCTGCGTTTTACACTCAGGCCATTAAGTTGATAGATGCGGTAAACCCGCTTGTGGTTAACGCAAAGACCTTCACGTCGCAGAAGCTGCCAGATACGCCGGTAACCAAAACGGCGGCGTTCAAGTGCCAGCTCTGTGATGCGTAGAGACAGCTGCGCGTCAGCAGGCGGACGCTGAGCCGAATATCGGCAGGTTGACAGGGACAGACCTGCCAGCCTGCAGGCACGACGTTGCGACAGACCCTTAGCCTCGCACATGACTTCCACGGCTTCCCGCTTCTGGTCTGTCGTCAGTACTTTAGCCCAAGAGCCACCTGAAGCGCCTCCTTATCCAGCATGGCTTCAGCAAGCAGCTTCTTGAGTCTGGCGTTCTCTTCCTCAAGAGACTTCAGGCGCTTAACCTCAGGCACCTCCATACCGCCATACTTCTTACGCCAGGTGTAAAAGGTGGCGTCGGAAATGGCGTGCTTACGGCAGAGCTCACGGGCAGAAACGCCGGCTTCGGCCTCGCGGAGAATACAGATGATCTGTTCGTCGGAAAAACGCTTCTTCATGGGGATGTCCTCATGTGGCTTATGAAGACATTACTAACATCGCGGTGTATTAATCAACGGGGAGCAGGTCACATCGCATCCTCAGAATCACGAAAGTATCAGATTTATTATTTCGGTATTAAAAAGTGAAATGGCTCGTATAGAAGCTGAAATGTCAGCCTATATTTCGAAAAATTTCAGTGAATTATCTGCATTATTGAGCGCCGTTAAAGGTGTTGGTGCAGCGACTGTTGCCGTGCTGCTGGCTGAGGTTCCGGAGCTTGGAACGTTGTCACGACGTGAAATTAGTGCGCTTATTGGGGTTGCTCCAGTAAACAGAGATTCCGGCACAATGCGCGGTCGCCGAACGGTATTTGGAGGGCGAGCCTCCGTCCGAACAGCTCTCTATATGTCCGCACTGGTCGGGACGAGGCACAACCCAGTAATTAAAGAATTCTATACACGCCTCGTTGCCGCAGGAAAACCAAAAAAGGTTGCACTGACCGCCTGCATCAGAAAACTACTGACCATCCTTAACGCAATGCTGAAAAATAATGAAGCATGGGATCCGTTGTATCACCAACATGCTTCGTAATCGGGTTCGAGGACAGTTGCTATGCTCAAACTATAGGGCAGGATCGTCTACCGGGGCGGGGTCAGTCCACTAACCGCTGGCACTCAAAGAGCAGTAGCCCCTCCAGCAGAGGGAATAGAGAAAATAATGTTTATCAGCCAGGCCAGCAATGCGACTCGGTGAGGGGGGCTTGCCTCACTCTTCTGGTCGCTGAGCAATCAGTCCAGAAGCGCAGGGCACGATGGCCCAGTCACCACACCCGGAGAAACACTGTACCTTGGCCACGCTTAGCACCAGATATTCACCGAGATGTCAGCTGGCATAGTCAGCATGTATCATGGTTTGGCTCTGCCCGGATAACCAGTCGCTATAATCGCCTTATAAGCTATTGTCGTTTGTTCCTTGTCTTTATCGAAAGGAGCTGACTGCCGCAGAGATGAGTGCAGCAGCCTTTGTGCATGAGCGTTAAAAGGGGTGGCAGTAAAAGAAACCCTGCTTTCTTTCCGGCTATAGGGTAAGCCGAGAGCCGGTATTCGGTGTCTTTAGCGTGTCTGTAGCCGACCGAGCGCACGGCCCGGCAGTTGGATTTGCTGTAATGCCTGGCGATATATTCGAGCCGTGGCTGGAGCGCACGGTATATGGCCTGGCTGCCTGCATTACGTGTCAGGTGATAGAGTGGATACTCAGGAAAATGCACCTGTGGGGTATAAGCGTTCCGGGTCAGCCACAATATCAGGCGAGATACCTAAACCACTGAGCCAGGCCTCAATGATATAATTCCCCAGATTATTCCCTTGCCGATGAAAACTCCCCAGTGAGTGAAAGGTGTTTTTATTGACCAGTATCAGCATATGGTAATGCGCATGACCATTTTGCGGGCCTGTTTCCCTGCACCAGAAATAACGTACCTGAGTATCATGGCTGCGCTTGCCGCTGCGTACTGTCCGGTGGAGATGGGCTTTAATTTTTAACGAATCCATAAAACGCGATATTAGTTTCTCTGCCTAAAAATCCACCGATGCCGGGATATCAATGTCTCTGTCATCAGGCTGATAGGTATTGACCAGCACCGCCAGGATACATGGATATTGTGCAAGTGCTTTCCGGATGATCTGAGTGACTTTCTCTGCATAGCCAGCATTAATAACCCGGTTAATAAACATAGAGATATCTCCGTTAAGATTACGGTTAGTGGATAAAGGATTGTCTCTATGGCAAATCAATTGTGCATGGGGTGGTTTTTTAACAGCTTTCTTTTCGGTACTTCCTCCTGTTGCTGAAAATAAGGGACGGCTACCTGGAATGGATTAAGCGCCAGGGATTTTCAGGATGGTTTTTATCTGCGATAACTCAAGTTTTCTGTTTTCCTTACGGGAGGATAATTTTGAAGTTATTGGTCAGTTTACTGGCATTGATGGGCGTATGGTTTCTCTCTGTTGGTATTTTCTGGCTATTGGTTTTCATGATTACCCTGGTGGTTATTTGGATTGTTTTGTTTGAATAAATGGAAAAGAGGAAGGGTTAATAACATTACCAATCCGACAGAGTACGCTGATTATTTCTTCAATCCGAAGGTAGTGATGACTGGTATCTTTACCTGTTTATTAACGCTGAAGTTACTCGTTTAAATCATTACTCGCGTGAACGGGAGATTTGATCCTTTAAGCAGTTTTCTACTTCACTCTTTAGCAAGCGTGAAGTGCGACCCAGTTTAATTGGCCTGGGAAACAGACCATCCTGGATCAATTTGTAAAACCATTTATCAGTAAGACCGGTAAAGGCAGTAATGAATTTCATGTCGACTAATTGGTCGTTAAACAAAGACGTCGTTGTACTGGTGTTCATGATGATGTCCATCGAGGCATTACAGTTCGGAAACACCCTTGATTGTCAGGATAAATGAAGAGTGGTAGCTGTTCATCATGAATTGTGATGGCCGTAAAAAATTATCACGTGATATTTCTTTATCCGTCGGATTATCTTTCTAAACCCAGCCTTCAGTATCTACAGAGATGTTAGCCACCAATACTGCCCCTCTCTTTGTACTCAGGACTTCTCCACTATCTACCATAAGATTGGCTCACCAACATACCTTTGGGTGCTGAATCCCGGTTTTATCGGGCAAAAAGGCATGTGCATTAGATTTTGATAGATATCATTACACTAATAAATGAATAAAAAATGATTGTTTTTTTACTTGACTTTTACTAAAAAAGACCAATTCTTTAGTAAAAATTACTTAGTGAGATATAAAATGGAATACTATTATATTAAAATTACTAATGAGAGAGAGGCCGGGTTTTATGCCGCCCGGGCTGGTATTAACCTATCCGAAATTAAAACTAAAGATGGCATATCTGACTTTTCATCTGGAAACACAATGGGTTTTGAAAAACTATTTAATAAGTGTTTGTCAGAACAGATTGAAATAAGTGGCGGGAAATGCAATCATGATATTTTTGCAAGATTACAATCCGCATGCGCATACACCGTATTGTCTGATAATTATTTTGACTGGCTCAGTAAAAACAAAAGAATGACAATGATAGTATACTATCTTTTACGTGACTGTTTTAATCAGGGCTATAAAAATGAGTTTATCCCACAGAAAACAAATCCAGCTTTAGATGAAAAAGAAAGAACAAACAAAAGACGCAAAAAATAATGGATATTAAAGAAAAAAACTCAAAAATAATAATCTCGAGAGAAGTTTTTGATTATATCAATCGAATGACCGAAGAAGTCAGAATGCAGAATTACCATGTGAGCGACAATGAAATACCCAGTTCTTCTTCTGAATATAGAAGGGATGGCGACTTTGGTGTGAATAATTATTCACACTGCGAGAGAAATGACTACAGATGCAGTGCAATGAACCATGAGGAAAGAGTGGATGAGATAAAGATTCTTTTTGATAAAATATCGTCCTCATTAAATCCATCAAGAAATGACGAGATGGAAAAATTGAAGCTACGCTGTAAAGATTATCTTGATAATAAAATTTCTTTATCATGACTGGATAAAAAAGACCTCAGTCAGATACATTGGTTTTTTGATTATATAAATAAGAGCTACCCCAGAAACCATTTTTCATGTCAGATTTAACTCGAACTCCGAAGACCCGGAGGAAATCTACTTATGGTTTCAGTTGATGGTGGATTGTTATCCTCGCAGCAAGAAGGATTCGATTAAATACTTTTTATTAAAAGCAAGAGGAGCCTGGTTTCAGAAAAAAATTCGAGACTCAAGGGTTAACATGAAAGCCATTAACATTTACATAACAGAGTCTCATAAATCAATGCTTCATGCTATAGCAAAGAATTCAAATTGTAAAATGGTTGACGTTATTTCTCAATTAATTGAAGAGAAATATTTCGAGATAAATAACAAGTAAAATACTTACGCTTATATATTACCCTGATGAACATACCGGAGAATACCCGTTATTCTCCTTTTTATTTCATAACCATTCAGGTGAATATATGAGCTGCTTTGGTGCGGTGAATCTCGTACGCCGTGACCGCCCGCTGACCCGTGATGAACTGACGTACTACATACCCAGTGTGTTCAGTGAAGCAAAACATGAGTCCCGCAGTGACCGTTATACATACATTCCGACGATTACCCTTCTGGATAATTTGCAGCGGGAAGGCTTTCAGCTGTTCTTCGCCTGTCAGACCCGGGTGCGTGACCAGAGCAAACGTGAGCACACGAAGCACATGTTGCGTCTGCGCCGCGAAGGCCAGATTACGGGTAAACAGGTGCCGGAAATCATTCTGCTCAACAGCCATGATGGCTCCAGCAGCTACCAGATGCTGCCCGGGCTGTTCCGTGCAGTGTGTCAGAACGGACTGATTTGCGGTGAGTCTTTTGGCGAAGTCCGTGTGCCGCATAAAGGTAATGTGGTGGATAAAGTCATTGAAGGGGCTTACAAAGTACTGGGGATTTTTGAGCGGGTGGAAGAGAAGAGGGATGCAATGCAGTCACTGCTGTTGCCGCCGCCCGCACAGCAGGCACTGGCGAAAGCCGCTATCACCTACCGGTTCGGCGAGGAGCATCAGCCGGTCAACGAAGCCCAAATCCTGTCACCACGCCGCTGGCAGGATGAAAACCATGACCTGTGGACCACTTACCAGCGTATACAGGAAAACCTGGTGAAAGGTGGCCTGTACGGGAAAAACACGCAGGGCAGACGCATGCACACCCGTGCTGTAAAAAGCATTGATGGCGATGTGAAGCTTAATCGCGCACTGTGGGTAATGGCAGAAAATATGCTGTCACTGTGTTCATAGCCGCCACACTTTCCCCGCTGTTCCTCATCCCTGCCATCCCATCCTGCGTCTGTCTGAGCTACTGAGTTTTTATACATTACGGAGAAACATCATGAACAAAACCGGGTATTCCCTTCCGGCGGATAAAGTCTGCCGTGAACCCTCTGCACTTTGTGCCGCTGTGGTCCCTGAACATGAGCGCCAGGATTTCTGGCGGCTGCACTTCGGAACCGTTCCGCAGTGGTTATTTCTGGAGCTCAATATCCTGAGCTGGTTCAGTCGTCTGTGCCATGAATATCACGGAGGCTACTGGCATTTTTATACGCTCAGCAATGGCGGTGTGTTTATGGCACCGGACGGTAATGCGCGTTATGCGCTGTACTACAGGTCGAACGGTAACCGCGCCACACTGGGGGCCGAAGCGGCGGGTATCACTGCCTGCCTGATGATGTACAGCCATATGTCCTTTATCACTGCCGGCAGTGATATGGCGGAGCACTACTACCGCCTTCGTGACTACGTACTCTCCCACTCTGAATCTCAGGGTATCCTGATCCTTATCGACTGAGAAAACCACTATGTCTGAATTACCAATGATGACCCCAACGGGGATGCCATCCGCTTCACTACGTATCATAGAACGTGCAATACGATTACTTGACCGGCACCTTCGGGTGTCCGGTCAGCCGCTGACCTCCAGCCATGCTGTCCGGGATATGCTGCGTCTGCGGATGGCCGGGCTTGAGCGCGAGGTCTTTATGGTGTTTTACCTCGATAACCAGAACCGTCTGCTGGAAAGCGAAACCGTTTTTCTCGGCACCATTAACCAAACTGCGGTCCACGCACGGGAAATCGTCAAGGGTGCACTGCACCACAATGCCGCTGCCGTCATTCTGGCCCATAATCATCCTTCCGGTTGTACCGACCCGAGCGCTGCCGACAAAACCATCACACAACGTCTTATCCATGCACTCGGGCTGGTTGACGTCCGCGTGCTGGACCACGTCATTGTGGGCCGCCGCGACATTCTGTCCTTTGCAGAACACGGCCTGATTTGAGCCGACCGGGCAGTGAACAGCATTCATCATCTGAGGAAAACGTCATGACCACATCCACTTCCCTGCAATGGGTGCTGCGGCATGACATCACACCCTGCTTTGGTGCCCGCCTGGTCCAGGAGAGGAATCTGCTGCATTACTTGGGCGACCGTGCCGGTCTTTACGGGAAATTCGCTCCAGAGCAGCTACGGGCGCTTGACCGTAGTTTTCCTGTATTTATCGATCTCATGGAGGCTGCTTTGCGAAGCGGCGAGCTGGACCCTTATAATTCACGCTGTATCAGGTTTAAAAGAGAAGGTCTGGTTTGTGAGGCCGATACGCGAGGAAACTGCGGCTATGTCTACGTCACCATTTATCCGGCTCCAGCGTCAGCTTAAAGGAGGCTGAAATGCCTGTATCAATGGAACGGCTGGACAGCTTATGGAGGGAACTGGGAAACATCGTTGTTACCGAAGAGGAGGGCGCACTGATCATCAGTGAACCTTTTATCCACTTCCCCGCAGGTACTCTTATTTCGGATATCTGGGCATGGTTCGAAACCAGTAATAACGAGTTCGTTGTTGCCCGAATGATGTACGGCCTGTCATCACGTTATTTCTCCTGAAATTAAGCCATTAAGGATTCAATATGGAATACAAAACAGCACCTCCTACGGTGTCGGCTTCCTCATGCATGTCACCCGTGAAGACGTGGCAGATCTTACTTACCTATCTCCTGGAAAGGCATTACGGGCTTACCCTGACTGATACTCCATTTCACGATGACCGCGTGATTAATGAACACATCGAAGCCGGGATAACGCTGGTGGATGCATTGAATTTTCTTGTGGAACGCAATGAGTTAATACGCATCGACAGGCGTGGTTTCTCATGGCTGGAACAGTCGCCCTTTTTAACGACGCTGGAAGTATTGATCTTACCCACCAATAGTGGACACGCAACTAAGTGAGTAAACTCTCAATCAGAGGTGACTCATGACAAAACCAGCATTAACCAGCAAAAAGCCCCGTAAGCAGCACACGCCTGAATTTCGTCAGGAAGCCCTTAAACTCGCCGAGCGCATTGGTGTGGCTGCCGCTGCCCGGGAACTCAGTCTGTATGAATCACAGCTTTATGCCTGGCGCAGCAAACAACAGCAACAAATGACCTCATCAGATCGCGAAAGTGAGCTGGCTGCTGAAAATGCGCGCCTGAAACGCCAGTTGGCGGAGCGGGACGAGGAGTTGGCCATCCTCCAAAAGGCCGCGACATACTTCGCGAAGCGCCTGAAATGAAGTATGTCTTCATCGAAAAACACCAGGCAACGTTCAGTGTCAAAGCCATGTGTCGTGTGCTCTGTATTGCCCGCAGCGGATGGTATGCCTGGCGTCTGCGCCGCCATCAGCCCGGCCAGCGCCAGCAGTTTCGGTTCATCTGTGATGCTGCTGTCCGTAAGGCATTCACTGAGGCAAAACAGCTTTATGGTGCACCCCGTCTCGCTGACGAACTGCCGGAGTACAACGTTAAAACCATTGCCGCCAGCCTGCGCCGTCAGGGGCTGCGGGCAAAGGCCTCGCGGTGGTTCAGCCCTGTCAGCTACCGTGAGCATGGCCTGCCGGTGTCAGAGAACCTGCTGCAGCAGGATTTTTATGCCGGCGGCGCTAACCAGAAGTGGTGCGGAGACATCACATACTTACGTACAGATGAAGGCTGGCTGTATCTTGCGGTGGTCATCGACCTGTGGTCACGAGCTGTTATCGGCTGGTCAATGTCATCGCGGATGACAACACAACTGGCGTGCGACGCCTTACAGATGGCGCTATGGCGACGTAAGCGACCACAGAATGTTATCGTTCACACGGACCGGGGCAGCCAGTACTGCTCAGCGGATTATCAGGGACTGCTGAAACGGCATAATCTGCGGGGCAGTATGAGCGCGAAAGGGTGCTGCTATGATAATGCCTGTGCGGAAAGCTTCTTCCACTCGCTGAAGGTGGAATGTATCCATGGAGAACGCTTTGTCAGTCGGGAAATAATGCGGACGACGGTGTTTAATTATATCGAGTGTGACTACAATCGCTGGAGACGCCACAGTACCTGTGGCGGTCTCAGTCCTGAACAGTTTGAAAACCAGAACCTCGCTTAGGGCCATGTCCACATTACGCGGGTAGGATCAGTATTGCATGCAAGGTACGCTACCGGGTTAAAAGCGATTTATGCAAAACCAGGCATAAAGGAGGAAAGATGATGAAGCTAATGACTCCAGCATTCCCATTACACTTTATTTTTAACGGCATACAGTTCAGTACTGCTCACATAACGGATCAGGACAACGAATGCCTGTATCAGCTCTCACATGACATGGCAGAATATGGTGATGCGGAGTGGATATATTTCACGGGGACAGGATATTTACTTCGGCTCAGTGCCTGGTGGCATCCATTGTTGTGCCTCAAAAAATTGGGGCTGTCGAAATCCTGTCGTCGATTAGTCAGTACAATGACACGACAATATTCGATTACGACCATACATCTGGATGCGGCTACTTATACACTCCCCGGTCTGGAGACATTTGATTGGTAATGATTAAAATGAATTCCAGACTGCAAGTTTACGTTCCTGAAACGTATTGTTGTAGCTCAACAGTATTTTTCTAACTTAATGATTTTATGAAGAAAAGAGGTTTGGGGGTATGTAAGGGGGTATTTTGAAAGTTATAACTGATATTTTATTTTTATTATCATTGGATTACTGTTCTTGTTCTACTCCCTTCACCCGCTCCATAATCTTGCCTTTTCAGCTTTACTCCATCACAGTTACACCTTGAATCTCTCTACGTTATGACGTGTTTTGCGGTCTGCTGGTAAGTTTTGGATATCTAGCGCCTCAGTAGTTCCTGGTGGTAATAATTTCCTACTTCTGGACTGTTCAGACATGGGTAATGCGCGTAGCCGTTTGTAACCATTAATGAAAAGTGCAGTTGGAATACCTGGGAAGGCTGGGAATTTTCAGCGTGACGTAATGATCGTTCAATACCTTATTAATATAATCAAGCCCGTTATTCAGTATGAAATACCGCAGGACGGTATCATCTCTCGTGCATTAATCAGAACGATAAACCCGTTCCAGTCTATATATTTACGGTTTCAACATCCTGATGGAGTTATTGAACCAGAAGAGTACGATTAAGCACATCCTTTTTTGTCGTATAAAGACATAAAAAAGCAGGCGCAGAATGACAAAAAAACAACAAGGATCAGGCTTCTGCATGGGATACGCTTGCAAAAGCGTATTCGCTAGATGCAGAGGCCACCATAAAAGCATGTTCCAGGGGAATGTTTCAGGTTATGGGCTTTAATTATGAGTTATGTGGCTACAAATATCTTGATTCCTTTTTGAAAGATATGAAATCAAATGTAGGTAAATAGTTAAACGCCTTTCTCCATGTGTGTAATAAAAATAGTGCCTTGTTATCGGCAATGGTGAATAAAGATTTTTATAATATGGCATTCAACTATAATGGAAGTGATTTCGGCGATTACGATGTTAAAATCCGTAGAGTATATGAAAGCCTGGAGAAGGAACAGTGATAAATAATCGAGTAATCCGAACGACCTTAGCCTTTTCGGTATTGATGTCAGCTTTTTCTTCTTGTGCCAGCAGTCTCCATTCGGGAGTGTATGAAGGTTTAATATTAGCTATATCTCCTGCGGGTCATATTACCGGCTATTATGCCGAATCTGCTGAGGATGGCGTGAAACGCACCTGTTCATTTTCTTTATCAGGGCAGGTTTCAGCACAGGAAACAAATGCGTTACCTCATGGTCCTCATCGGTATTGCCAGGCCAAATTAGCGCCAGCGCGGACGGTGTAAAACTGACGATTCCTGACGGTCAAACGCATGCCAGGTGCATTAATGTGTTAATGCCTGAAATTAATACGGGCCTTGAACTGGAAACAACATAAGAGACACACTGGCAAACTCTGGCACAGGCGAATGCTGAACGTGTTTATCTGAGCTCAACTGCAGATATCAGTACCCGACGTAAAGCATGGATCGTCAAGGACGATGTTGTGGGTGTTTTACAGACGCAAGCGGGCTGGACGCAAATTGAGTTTTTTAGTGGAGCAGGGAAAATGATATGCGGTTGGGTTAACAGTAAAGAGATTCAGCCTCTGACGCCACACGCTTCCTGACAGGCGAAAAAGCAGGGATATCTGAGCTACGATATCCCTTAAATCTTTAATGTCATCCCATCATACCGTTCAATTTGAATAAGCACATGTAATTACCATGGGGTGTTACTATGTTAAAATGGCCTCGTCTCATATCCTAATAACAATAGACTTCGCGATATTAATCGCTACTAAATGCTTATTTGTCTTTTTTTTGTTTATGACGAAGGGTGTTTAGTGGATCTAGTATTTCATTATATTTTTATATATTTCAATTGATTACTGGCTGTGATGGCGATCACGTTAACAATGATAGATAATTTAATATCGACATAATCTATCTGGAATGTGATTGACTCTGCATTCGCCTGTTCACTGTCACAAATAAACGATACTTGCTCGCTCTATATATGTATTGATGCACAAAACACAGGTCTGAGGCATGCGCAATAATAAAATTGCCATTCCAATTATCTGATGCCAATACAATGAAAATACAAAAAATAGAAGTGATAAGAATAGCTATCCCGTTTGAATCGGGAAGGCAAAAAAAAGAAAATGCGCAGCAGGATTATAATGCGGCGTCGCCCCTGTTGAGTAAGATGGAAACCCTGTTAATTAAGGTCCATGCCGACAACGGATTATATGGTTGGGGGGAAGCCTTTGGCCATCTCAGTAATCCTGTGACCTTTCCAGCACTGGAAAATCTCGTCGCCCCCTTCTTTGTTGGTCGGACATTCAGCACAACTGACGATATCGCAAATATCATGCAGGAGGCGGAAGTCGCGCTCCATGGCTTCGGGCGTACTGGCCCCGTGCGCTACGCGCTCTCCGCGGTGGATATCGCCCTGTGGGATTTGCTGGGTAAACAGCAGCAGCTACCACTGTGGAAAATGCTCGGTGCGAGCCGTAACCTTATCGGTCTCTACCCTAGCCTGGTCAGCTATGACAACGACCCGCAGGCCGTAGCGAGCAAAGTGCGGGAGGTGTTTGAACTCGGCTATCGCGAGATCAAGTTGCATGAAACGACGTGGGAAGCCATCGCTGCCGCGCGTGACGTCCTCGGCGATCGCGGTGAACTGATGGTGGATGTGAACTGCCCCTGGACGCCACAAGAGGCGTTTGCCCATGCGCAACGCCTGAAACCGCTGAACCTGCAATGGCTCGAAGAGCCCGTATGGCCACCGGAAGATGTTTGCGGGCTGGCGAAAGTCCGCGAGGCAGGCGTGCCGCTTTCCGCCGGGGAAAATGCTGCTGGAGACGGGGATTTTTTTAACCTCATACTGCAGCGCGCGGTGGATATTCTCCAGCCAAGCGTCAGCAAAGTAGGGGGCATTACCGCCATGCTGCGCGTGATTGAGCTGGCGCAGACGCACGGTGTCAAAGTGGTTCCGCACTGCTTTTATTACGGCGCAGGTATGCTGGCAACCGCGCATCTGGTGGCGATGCTGCCGGACAATATCCGCCTCGAGGTGCCGTATATCCAGTGGATGCCGCCGTTACATGATTTCCTCAACTACCACCCGGAAATGACCTTGTCCGATAAACCCGGTTTAGGGTTTGAGCCGGATGAATCCGTTATTGCCGCGCACCTGCTTGCCAGCGCCATTTGCTCATCCGCAAAAGGAGAACGTCATGCTTAAAAATCGCTATCGTTTGATCGTCGCGCTGCTGCTCTTTTGCGCCGGGATGCTCAACTATATGGATCGTGCTGCGCTGTCGGTTATGGCACCGCTGGTGAAGAGTGACCTGCATATTAACGATGCGCAACTGGGTTTTTTATTTAGCTTCTTCTTCGTCGGTTACTGTGCGTTCTGCTTTATCGGTGGCTGGGGGGCGGATAAGTTTGGCCCGCGTAAAGTGTATGCATGGGCGGCGACAATCTGGTCCGTCTTTTGCGGTGCGACGGCATTGGTGACCGGGTTCTGGCAACTGGTGGTGGTGCGCGTGCTGTTTGGTATTGGTGAAGGACCGATGGGGACCACCACCAATAAATCGATCGCCAACTGGTTTCCGAAAAAAGAGATTGGCCGTGCGGTTGGTTTTACCAATGCAGGGCAGCCACTAGGGGCGGCGATTGCCGCACCGGTTGTCGGCCTGGTCGGGCTGGCTTTTGGCTGGCGCATCGCGTTTATCGTCATCGTCCTGTTAGGTCTTATCTGGGTTGCCGCCTGGTCGCTGTTGTTTCGTGATAAACCTGAACAGCACCCGAGTGTCAGCAAAGAAGAAGCGCGGTATATCAGTGCTGAACGGCCTGCGAGTCAGCAGAATGACGACGCGGCATCGCAATCACAGCATACGTTCTGGCACTACATCCTTTCTCCTTCTGTACTCGGGGTGGCCGCGGCATTTTTCTGCTTCAACTATATCCAGTTCTTTTTCCTTTCCTGGCTGCCGAGCTATCTGACGGATTTCCAGCATCTGGATATTAAGAGCATGAGTATTATCGGTATTTTGCCGTGGCTGGGGGCGACCGTCGGCTTTATGGGCGGTGGTTCGGTCTGTGACGTGCTGTACCGTAAAACGGGCAATTTCCTGTTATCGCGCAAACTGGTGATTTTTGTCGGTCTGGCAATTGCCGGGGTGAGCGTACTGGCGACTGCCTATACGCAAAGCCTGACTGGTGCCGTTTCCTGCATTACGCTGGCGACGATTTTTGCCTACATGACGCCGCAGGCATGCTGGTCGTTATTGCAGGATATCGTTCCGGCTGACCGTATCGGTACAACGGGCGGGTTTGTGCATCTGCTGGCGAACCTGGCGGGGATTATGTCTCCGGCTGTTACCGGGCTGTTGATTCAGTACGGCGGCGGTTATCACTCGGCCTTTATTCTGGCGAGCGCGTTGTCACTGGTGGGAATCGTTGCGCTGTTGGCGCTGGTGCGGTAAAAACGTGGTCAACTGAATTTAGCGTGATGCATGACAGCGGAAAGTAACAGGTAATAAAAAACCGGGGTGCATATACAAACCCCGGTAAAAGGTGGATCGATTTTCAGGCTACACGTACTCCCGATCAGTTTCTTATTGCTTTAAATTGCCTTGTGGTCTCAGTTAATGCTATTTCAGTCGGCAGTCGCTCCATGGAGCTCGCGCCGTAGAAGCCGTTACATTCAGGACAGTTCTCTAAAATGAATTTCGCATCTTCCGGTGTTGCAATAGGGCCACCATGGCACAGGACGATCACATCCGGGCGCACTGCTTTTGCCGCTTTCGCCCAGTCATTAATTAATGGCACGCAGTCTTTCAGGGTGAGAGCAGTTTCCGCGCCGATATTCCCGCCGGTGGTTAATCCCATATGCGGAACAATAATGTCTGCTCCGGCTTTGGTCATCGCAATGGCATCTTCGCGGCTAAAGACATACGGTGTTGTGAAAAGGCCTTTTTCATGCGCCAGACGAATCATATCCACTTCTAACGCATAGCCCATCCCGGTCTCTTCGAGGTTGGCCCGGAAATTCCCGTCAATCAGCCCCACGGTTGGGAAGTTCTGAACGCCAGCAAAGCCAATCGCTTTAATATCATCCAGAAACTTATCAAACTGACAGAAAGGGTCAGTCCCGTTGACGCCCGCGAGAACCGGTGTTTTTTTGGTGACTGGCAGCACTTCTTTTGCCATATCCATAACGATTTCATTAGCGTTGCCGTAAGCCAGCAGACCAGCTAATGAACCTCGGCCCGCCATGCGATAGCGACCTGAGTTATAGATAACAATCAGATCGATACCGCCAGCTTCTTCGCATTTTGCCGACAAACCTGTGCCCGCTCCGCCGCCGATGATGGGTTCCCCCCGGGCAATCATCTGATGAAATTTTTGCAATAATCCTTCACGCGTATGTTTCATGGCTTTAATTCCGTATTTAGTGAATTAATTCTTTGTGTAAATTTATAAGTAGCTGATTAAATTCGGCAGAATTGATGTGATGTGGGCTGACGATCAGTTTACGGTGCGGCGTTTCGATAAATGTTGCCTTAAACGCATCGAGAAAAGCCTGATCTGCTTCTGGATCCCAGAAATCCCCACCAATATTGTCCAGGGCAGAAAAACCGCCCATGGGGATAGCAAACCTGACTTCTCCCTCACATCGATTTAAACGCTCGGCAATCCATGTCCCCATCTTGCCGTTTTCCTCTGGTGTTGTGCGCATCAATGTTACTTGTGGGTTGTGCTGATAAAGCCGACGACCCCGATAGTGCTCGGGTACCGAAGGTCGGGACCCAAAATTAACCATATCAAGTGCCCCGCAAGAACCTATATACGGGATTTTAGAGCGGGCGATCGCGCCGAAGCGGTCATCACTACAGGCCAGAACGCCGCCAAATAAGTAGTCGCATACTTCGGTGGTACTGATATCGAGTACGCTGTGTAATAAATGGTTATCTGCCAGTTTTTCCATGGCCTTACCCCCGCTACCGGTGGCATGGAAAACCAGACAGTCATAATCGTTTTCTAATTTTTGTGTTAATTGCTGTACGCAGGGCGTAGTGACGCCGAACATAGTGAGGCCAATCGCGGGTTTATCCGTAACGGCTTCGCTGTCGTCCTGAGAGAACACCACAGCGCCGGCAATCTGATTTGCTGCACTTTTTAATACTTTGCGGGAAATTCGGTTTAAGCCTGAAATATCAGTGACGGAGTTCATGATGGCGATATCGCTGGCGCCGATATAGCCGGAGACGTCTCCGGAGGCCATTGTTGAAACCATCAATTTCGGAATACCAATCGGCAGGGCTTGCATGGCTGGCGTAATTAATGCGGTATTGCCCGATCCCCCTAAGCCGATAATGCCCAGCACATCTTCACGGCTTGTTAAGAATAATTCAAAGGCGAGAGACATTGCGGTGATGGCTTTTCCCCTGTCACCACAAAAGACAGCACTTTCTCCCTCAGGATGAAAGCGGGCTACGGTTGCTGCTGTAATATCCGCACCCCTTGCGGAATGATCAGCGACTGTCGTCAGGTCAACGATGAGCGCATCGGCACCCGTTTTTTTTATTAACGACTTAACGTAAAAAGCTTCCGTGCTTTTCGTGTCAAGAGTTGTTACGACGTATATGTAGCCATTGTCTTTGCTCACGTGTTCTCCTTAACTAAACTCACTTTTGTAACGAGTATTTCAAAGTCGGAAGAGTGAAATGCATTTGTTGCGACAACGATTGAGACTGCCGTCTCAAAAAATGTAGCAGCGATTGAGACTGGCGTCTCAAAAAAGCTAGCATAAATGAGACGATTGTCTCAAATATTTTTTGATGTTAAAATTAACAGTATGTTTTATAAGGTAATTAATTTCCTGGTCGAGCGTGATTTGTTATTTTGCGTCACCTGGATAGGCGAATGTTGATTTGCTATGTTTGTGTTACAACGAGTGAAATTGGGAAAGTCTGGACGTATGGAGAGTAAGCTTTGGAGCCATCTGTAACGCGCAAGAAAACGTATGATTTGCTAATGAATAAGGCGTTAGTTTTGTTTGAGCAAGGGGAGATCCCCTCCATTTCACGGTTAGCCACAGAAGCGGGTGTTTCACGGGCGACGGCTTACCGTTACTTCCCGACTCAAAGCGATTTAATTGCCGCTGCCGTTGGCGCGAGTCTGGAAACTATTCGGGAATGGAAACCGAAAAGCGATGATAAAGTCGGCGAACGTATCGCCGAGTTGTTTGATTTCGCGTTCCCGGAAATGTTTCGTCATGAGGGTGCCCTGCGTGCAGCACTGCTTGTCTCGTTGCAGCAATGGGCGCTTGAGCGGCACTCTCCGGATAAAATGGAAAAAAAGCTGGTCCGTGGTAATCGTAAAGCGACGCTTGCTCGGGTGATGGAACCGGTGAAGGAAAAATATTCGCCTGAGATGTATCGCAAGGTCATTGCTGCTTTTTCGTTATTGTACGGTTCAGAAGTCTTTCTGGTGATGAAGGATATCTGGGGTATGGACAATCAGGAAGTCATTGATAACGTACAATGGATGGCCAAAGCTATTATAAATCAAGCAAATAGAGAATTCTCTGAGGAAGAGTATGCCGGAAACAAATAGCTTATCTTGCTGCCTGTCTTATAAGTAAGGGGCAGTAGCCCCGCTTACTTAACCCAAATAACTCACCATTAATTGAAGTGTATTTGAAATACAATTCAGCGCCCCTGAAATATCCATTTAAAATACCGTTATTAATTTGCTTTAAGGTTTGGTTTTATTTTATTTATGTCTTATCCATAGCGTTCACTGTCGAAGAGAATGATAAGCAAGCTTAGTTTTTTTAAGCAGAAATAATTGTCGTAGATTATAGAAGTGGCGTTTGATGATGATAAAATCCGTTTATGAACTATGCTGAGGTAAACGGTTTTTTTATTTCAATAGCATAATTTCATTGCGTTTATCTTGTTTCTTCCAACATAACGACAGGCCTTTAATATAAATTAAACTCTCTTAAGCTTTATGGGGAATACATTCTATGCGTGAGAATCACCCTGTAACACAGCAAGAACGCATTTTTGATAACGATGCGACGTTAATGTCTACCACAGATCCTGAGAGTTATATTAATTACGCTAATGATGCTTTTATTGAGGTGTCTGGTTTTTCGCTCAGTGAACTTGAGGGGCAACCGCATAATCTGGTTCGTCATCCGGATATGCCGCCGCACGCATTCTCAGATATGTGGTTTACCCTTAAACAGGGGGAGCCGTGGAGCGGCCTGGTAAAAAACCGTTGCAAAAATGGCGATCATTATTGGGTTCGCGCCAACGCAATCCCGATCATCCGCAAAGGTGATGTGAAGGGGTATATGTCGGTACGCACTAAACCTGATAACGATGAGGTCGTAAAGGCAGAAGCGCTGTATCAGCAATTTCGTGAGGGGAGTGCAAACGGCAAACGCCTTTTCAAAGGGTTGATTATACGTAAAGGGTTTATGCGCTGGCGTACGTGGTTTGTCACGATGCCATTACGCTGGCGATTACGATCAGCGTTAATAACAACCTTTTTGTTGAGCATTCTCGTCGGGGCGCTATGTCAACTGACGTCCGGGCAGATGGGCATGTTTACGGGGGGGATGGCAGTCCTGTTTTTAGCGTTGATGACATGGCTGGAAATGCAAATTGTGCGTCCCGTTGAGCGCCTGTGTCATCAAGCCCTGCAGGTGGCAACCGGGGAAACGCAGCAGGTGGAACAACCGACACGCATTGACGAAGTCGGCGTCACCCTGCGGGCAATCGGCCAGCTCGGGTTGATGTTCCGATGGCTAATTAATGATGTCAGTAGTCAGGCTGTGAACGTACTTAACGCCGCAGATGCGTTATGTAAAGGAAACGATAGCCTGAGCCGTCAGACGGATCAGGCGGCGGCGAATGTGCAGCAAACAGCCGCGACAATGAATGAGCTGGCGGCCACCGTAAAAAGTAATACCCTCACCGCTGCCGAAGCCAGTGCCTTATCTCAGGGCGCGCGTGAAGCGGCTGAGCAGGGCGGCAAAGTGATGAGCGGCATGATACAGATGATGAGCAATATTGGTTCCAGCTCCGATCAAATCGCCAGTATTACCAGCATCATTGACAGCATTGCCTTTCAGACCAATATTCTCGCACTGAATGCCGCGGTAGAAGCCGCACGAGCGGGCGAACAGGGGAAAGGTTTTGCCGTGGTAGCCGGTGAAGTTCGTACCCTTGCCCAGCGTAGCGCCAGCGCAGCCAGCGAAATTAAAGCGCTGATAGAGTCCAGCGTGACGCAGGTCCGCTCCGGCAGTCAGTTAGCCGATAATGCCGGGAAAGCGATGCAGGAGATTGTCGGTAAGGTGAAACATGTAACCCAGTTGATTGAGCATATCAGTCAGGCGACGGCTGAGCAGGCATCGGCAATAAGTCAAATGAGTCTGGCGGTAGAAGAGCTCGATAAACTCACTCACCAAAATGCCGACCGTGTTCAGGAAGGCGCAGAAGCGTCAGATCGGTTGAATAGTCAGGTGACGCGTCTGGCAGAAGCCATTTCCGTATTCCGCTAACGACTGCAATCCGGCCCCGCCAGGTAAGGCGGGGTTTTTAAACGTACGGCCAATACTGGCATTTATCTGTCGAAATCAACGTAACGAATGAGCCACTGAGCGCCCGGTTGTGATGGACGATAATCGCCAGTGCGCTTAAGACCAGCGTGCCCATTGAGATCCGGTCTGCCTCAGGCTGACTAACAGCCACCCCTGGTCAGCAAAAGAAAAATCAGGCAAATAATGCCAGGTGTTCCAATAAAATAGAACAGCCAATACCGATCAGCACGACGCCGCCCATCACTTCGGCCCACTTGCCAATCGCGGCACCCAGGAAGCGGCCGAGTAGCATCCCCGTCGTGGCCATAATGGTGGTCGCAATGCCGATTAGCAGGGCGGTGGTGACAATATTTACATCCAGGAACGCGAGGCCCACGCCAACGGCCATTGCATCCAGGCTGGTGGCGATTGCGGTGGTGATCAGCAGCCAGAAACCGTGCCGTCTGGGCGCATTGAGCGGTTCCAGCCCATCTTTTTTCATTCCCTCAAACATCATTCGTGTGCCGAGCAGCATCAGCAGGGTAAAGGCAATCCAGTGATCCCAGCGCATAACGTACTGGCTGGCGGCCAGGCCAATCCCCCAGCCAATCACCGGGGTGATGGCTTCAACCACGCCAAAGATGATGCCAGTGCGTAGCGCTTCTTTCAGCGGCGGGCGATAAAGTGCCGCCCCCTTACCGATCGATGCAGCGAAGGAATCCATAGACATCCCAAATGCCAGAATGAGGAGTGCGTAGAAGCTCATGTGCGTACCTTTAAATACCCGCCAGTGTGAGCGGGTCAAATGTGTCAAATCTCAATAATGTCCATGCTGCCATGGAAATGCGTGAAAATCAAAAAATATCTTATAAATCAATTATATATAGTATTGGCTATGTTTTATTGCACTGGCTATGTTTGGTTTTATCGTTGCAAAAAGAAAACGTTGCGTTGGGCTAAGATCGCATAAGGCAAAGATGTCGGGTCGCTACGTTAATGTTGATACATCCATGTTATGAATGTCTTATTCTTGCCTCCCGCCAAAAAAAGTTGAAAAATGATCAGCAAGGTGATGGCGTTCCACCTTACCCAACCGCTTCCCTGTGAAGCTGATGACGCCTGGTATGACTCTTTCAATGGAGGCATGTCGGGCGCTTGTCTTTTCCCTTCTGCATGCCTCTGACATTATTAATTTTGTTGAGGAAAACATGCTGAAATCTCTCATTGCCGTGATTGTCGGTGGTTCCGCAGGATGCGTAATTCGCTGGCTGCTCTCTGTGCGCCTGAATGTACTCTTCCCTCATCTACCGACTGGCACGTTGCTGGTGAACCTGATAGGCGGGTTTATTATTGGCGGGGCGCTGGCGTTCTTCACACGACAGCCGCATCTGGATCCTTGCTGGCGATTACTGATTACCACCGGGCTTTGCGGAGGAATGACCACCTTCTCGACGTTTTCGCTGGAAATTTTTTCGCAGCTACAGGTGGGCAATTATCTCTGGGCCATCACGTCGGTGATGGTGCATGTGTTTGGCTCATTGCTGATGACTGCTCTGGGTTTCTTTGTCATCAACATGCTGTAAAAACAGCCCGCAGGTTTGCGCCTGCGGGCTTTGTAGAACGTATTATGGGTTAACGCACCATGCACGGACGTTTGTTGTCGAACGTCCAGCCGGGGATAAGGTACTGCATCCCCATGGCATCGTCGCGCGCGCCCAGACCGTGTTTCTGATACAGCTCGTGCGCCTTCATCACCTGCTCCATATCCAGCTCCACGCCCAGCCCCGGCGTCGTCGGCACCTGCACCATCCCGCCCTTGATTTCAAACGGCTCTCTGGTCAGACGCTGATTGCCTTCCTGCCAGATCCAGTGGGTATCGATAGCGGTGATTTTGCCCGGCGCGGCGGCTGCCACGTGGGTGAACATCGCCAGCGAGATGTCGAAGTGGTTGTTGGAGTGGGAACCCCAGGTCAGGCCGAACTCGTGGCACATCTGCGCCACACGCACGGAACCCTGCATGGTCCAGAAGTGCGGGTCCGCCAGCGGGATATCCACCGACTGCAGGGACAGCGTGTGCCCCATCTGACGCCAGTCGGTGGCAATCATATTGGTCGCCGTCGGCAGGCCGGTGGCGCGACGGAACTCCGCCATCACTTCACGCCCGGAGAAGCCCTGCTCAGCGCCGCACGGGTCTTCCGCGTAGGCCAGCGAACCTTTCAGGTACTTACCGATACTGATGGCTTCGTTCAGGGACCATGCGCCGTTCGGGTCGAGGGTGACACGGGCCTGCGGGAAGCGCTTCGCCAGGGCGACAATGGATTCCGCTTCCTCTTCACCGGCCAGCACGCCGCCTTTGAGTTTGAAGTCGTTAAAGCCGTATTTTTCATACGCGGCTTCGGCCAGGCGCACCACGGCATCCGGGGTCATCGCCTCGTCATGACGCAGGCGATACCAGTCGCATTTGTCGTCCGGCTGGCTCTGGTACGGCAGCGGGGTGGCTTTGCGGTTACCCACAAAGAACAGGTAGCCGAGCATTTCCACTTCGCTGCGCTGCTGGCCGTCACCGAGCAGGGAAGCGACGTTCACGCCCAGGTGTTTACCCAGCAGGTCGAGCATGGCGGATTCAATGGCGGTGACCACGTGGATGGTGGTGCGCAGGTCAAAGGTCTGCAGGCCACGGCCCGCAGCGTCGCGGTCAGCAAAGGCGCTGCGCACCCCGTTGAGGACATTTTTGTAGGCGCCGAGGGTTTTGCCGACAATCAGCGGGGCGGCGTCTTCCAGGGTCTGGCGGATTTTTTCGCCACCGGGGACTTCGCCGACGCCAGTGTTGCCGGCATTGTCGGTGATGATAACGATGTTACGGGTGAAGAACGGCGCATGCGCGCCGCTCAGGTTCATCAACATGCTGTCATGCCCGGCAACCGGGATGACTTTTACGGATGTTACGACTGGAGTTGAAGACTGGCCTGACATAATTCCTCCTGCGGATAGATGGTAACCGAATACAGACGTCATACACGGTTATCTGCCATCGATATAAAACGTGGCGCTGAATTGCGTGTTGCCAGGATTCTATGACTTTCATTTCAACAAAAATAGACTTACTGAGCGCTCATTTGATTCAATAATTGAATGAATAAAAATGAGGTAATGTGATAATTATTAAATGGTTACATTGTTTTGCATACTGTGTGGTGTCATTAAAACATGATTATGTACAGGCAGGCGAAGAACTGAAAATGAACGTAGTATAGGGGAGGAAATTTGCCGCAAAACATCGGCAAATTAACCAAATTATAGGTATTTTTATGCGTTTTTTCGCTGTGCTTTTGCCTGTTTTTCCCGCTGGAATAGAATTGTTTTTCTGTCGTTTGCCCAGTGAGGTACGACGGTATTCACGAAAAACAACGCCGAAGTAACATTTGCGTTAAAACAGGCGCTGGCGAGCCCCTCAGATCATTCACAAATGCTCATTGATGAGTTTGGGTTATCTTCTTGATGAAAGTCTGAAAGCACGGCTTTTCCGTCGTGTACATGGTGGTAATAGCACGGCTTCTAAAAGCTGCCATTTTGGAAAACAAATGCGAAAGGAGTCACGAATTTTTCGTTTTGGGAGGCTGGTTGCCCGAACGGAACGGGTGGTAAAGGAGGGGAAAACGCACATCGGCGATCGCGTATTGTCGTGCATAAATGCCGTATTGTGGCAGTGTCCCTGTTTATCAATAGACAGGCACACGAGAAAAAGATTCAGTCGAAGCGTTTACTGTGCAGCAACATACACATCATCTTTTTTGAACCGGGGCTGCTTAAAAAGTATCCCACGTTTGTTCGACCACCTGTACAACTTGTCATTATTCCCGACATGGGAATTTTCTTACGCCACCTTTTTAAAATAAGTCCTTCAATCACCCTTGTTTGCCTATTAAAAACGGAATAATCGCCAGTTTAATAAACGCCATATATAAATAGAGGAAAATTAGATCGATTTCATCAATAACTGATCGGTATTTAACCTTTTGCTTTTATTGGTGTTTTTTATGGATTTAGGAAAAGCGCCATGGATTATTACGCAATTATTATCTATTTTATATAAAATACTAAAGAAATTCCCGGGAAGGTCGATGAATATAAGAATGACCACGGATAATTGCACCCGGTATCGAGGAAACGATGAAAGCTGAATCGCAAAATCAAGGCCACCCTTTACATCTGGATCCGCTATCTGACAAAAATGTCCTGGTTCCGCCATTTGTGAAAACCATTGCGGTGCGGCTGTCCTGGGTCGCCGCTGGCGATGAGAGCGAGCTCTATCAACTTTTATCACGGCCTTATTACCAGGATGGGGTAAGCACTGAATATTTTGCCCGGCTTAGCGCGCGTCTGCCGTTTATTGCGCCGCAACAGGCACCCTTAGCGATGGCGGATTACACCATTCTGCTGGTGACGGTCTGGTTAGATATTGAAGAGTTGTACCATCGTGGAGTGGTATTACCGGAGCAGATTATGCAGGGGTTAATGGAAAAAACGACAACCATGCGGGCGCATGATTGTCGGGAAGAGAATCGGGAACACGGCGATATGTGTCAGCACCAATAATGCTGAAACTGTCCTGGCTACGCCATTACATTGAAATCGATAAAGTAGCGTTCCATGTAACGTGCAATCGCGTTGCGTAGTATTTCGTATTTCTTACGCATCGGATCGCTGCGATGAAAAATCATCACCACCTTGCGTTTTGGTTCCGGTGAGATACAGCGAATATATTTAATGTTCTCGTTATTGCCGTGCTGGGTGGACAGCAGCGGGAAGAAGGAGACGCCGCGGTTGAATGCCACACTGCGACGTAATGTCTCCAGATGCATTGCCACGAAGCGCGTATCGGGTTCCAGCTCAAATTGATAGCAATAACGCAGCACCTGGCTGTGCAGGCAGTTGCCGTCATCAATCATCAGAATTTTGCTGTTTTTCAGATGCCCCATATTAATATCATTAAGACGCGCCCAGGGGTGCTGGTGGCTGACACCTAACATCAAAGGTTCATCAAATAAGGGCAGTTCCACGTATTTGCTGGTGTCTTTATTGGACGTCATGATGGCGCATTTTATGGCGTCTGACTCCAGCATATTCAGCAATTGGTTGGTTTGCGCCTCATGAATTTCCAGTTCGATCTCCGGGAAACTCTCGTGGCACACTGCGTTCATGTGGGAAAACATGTAGGGTGCCAGGGTCGGAATAATGCCGACATCCAGTGTTTGTGACAGACTCTGCTGATAGCTGCTGCTGGCCATATTTTTTAGCGCTTCAATTTCCCGCAGAACAACCTGGGTCTGTTCGACAAGGCGTAATCCCGTCTGTGTGAAGCGGATTTTCCGGGTAGTGCGCTCCAGCAATTGCAGGCCCAGCTCGTTCTCCAGCTTACGCAATTGGGCACTCAACGTCGGTTGGCTGACATTACACGCTTCCGCTGCGCGTTGAAAATGGCGGTATTTTGCCAGCGCGACAAGATATTCAAGGTTACGGATGTTCATTGATTTCCCCGGCCCGCAGAATCCCACTCTGTTGGGGACGCACAAACACCCCTGTGATTTGCATATGACATCTTATTATTTTCAACTTTGCCATTAAGTCTCTCCCTCATGCCTGCACATGAGATGTGATTATTTTTATTATTCATTAGCGGTTGGCCTTCATCTTGCCACCCGGATCGCCACACAATGCATCGACCAGCACAGGCGCTTTTCTGGTCGATAAGTGTTTATTCTTCAAGGCGTCCTGCCAGAATGTCATGCTGCCCTCGTGCCTGTCGCGAGGGAGTGCGGCAAATTGCCAAAACAAGTTCAATACCCTTTTAATGACGCGGCGAATAACGAAAGCATATGCAGAGCGGATAAATAATAACCTTCTCCCGGATGCAGGGATTTATCCATTCGCTGATAATCGCCCATCGTTAAATCACGCACCGCCAGAATACCACCGGACATGTCATAATTCGCCTGCCCGTCACCAGAAACATCCACCCAGGCGGGAGTCGCGTTGCGGCTGTAATTCGCCCAGAAATGCCGAAAGTTGTCCATTGAGTACTGATGCATCTCGCTCAAGCTTAAATAAAGCGGGATACGGATAGCATCATAACTGAATCGGGCGGGCCAGCTATCAGCAGGCTCGACTTCACCACCATTTTTGACAAAAATCCAGTCGCTGGGTAACTGCGTTTTTCCAAAGCGGGCTTTGTCGAGTAATGCAACGCTCGATTTACTGAGTTTCAATCAAATATCGTTGTGTCGTTGCTGCCAGAAACTTTCCCACGCCGGAAAGATAAAATAGGATGGATTAATCACGTAACCGTCATCGCGGGTAAAACCCGATAAGCCAGGCAAAAGTAATGTCTGGTTATTCTGCTCAATAATCAGGCAATTGATCAGCGCATCCTGAATATTCTCCGAGGCGGCGATATAGCTTTGATCGTGCCATTTTTTTCCGGCCAGTAATAATGCCCAGGCGATTAATGTATCGCCATCGCTGGCGTTATTTTCATCGGTCACTCTCTTTTCGATAGGGTCATAACGCCAGGCGAAAAGCCAAAGCGACGGTCGAAGCAGTGTGTTGCGCGTCCAGTGCCACATTTGTTCGAACGTCGCCGGGTCGTTATTCATCACCGCCAGTAACATGCCATAACCCTGCCCTTCAGAGTGGCTGATATCCCCATTCTCGTGATCAACAATGCGGCCATCTTCGTTCAGATAATTATGCTTAAACAGCGTCCAGTTATTATCCTGCGCCTGTGTTGAAAATGACATAATGGCTAATGAAAGGGATAAACAGGTCATTAACCAGGCAGTTCTTAACATGAGATTTCCTGTCGTTGAATGAGGCAATCCGTGAAAGAAAAGATCTACGGCGTTACCGGTTGTGGAACGAATTACAGTGCGGCTTCGGCCTCGGCGGGGGCCAGCACAAGCTCATCACGCAGCCAATGGCGGAAAGTTTCGCCAGTCGCGCCATGTCGCAAACCGTACTCAACAAACGCTTTCATGTAGCCAATTTTATCGCCACAGTCATGGGATTTACCGGTAAGGCAATAAGCTTCTACCGGGGATTGCTCAAGCAGCATGGCAATCGCATCGGTTAACTGAATTTCACCGCCAGCTCCCACAGGGGTTTTGTGCAACAGTGGCCAAATCGCTTTCGACAGCACATAGCGTCCCACAACCGCCATATCCGATGGCGCATCCGCCATTTTCGGTTTTTCCACCATGCCACGCACAAGGCCAAAACCGCCTTCTGGCAGGTTGTGACCACCACAGTCGACCACGCCATAACGGGAGACATCTTCATGGGCCACGCGCTCAATCATCAGTTGGCTTGCGCCGGTGCTGGTGAAGCGGTTGATCATCGCGGCAAGATTGTCATGTGCAATGTTGCAACGGCTGTCGTCAATGAGTACATCTGGCAGGACTACGATAAAATCGTTGTCGCCTATCAGCGATTCAGCACACAGTACGGCGTGGCCCAGCCCTTTCGAGTGCCCCTGACGGACGTGCATAATCTTCATACCTGCCGGGCAAATGGTTCGCACTTCTTCCAGCAGTTGGTTTTTCACACGTGATTCCAGCAGAGACTCCAGCTCAAAGGAGGTATCGAAATGGTTTTCGATAGCATTCTTTGAAGAGTGGGTCACCAGTACAATTTCCCGGATGCCGCTGGCATAGCACTCTTGCACGATATATTGGATCAGTGGCTTATCCACTACGGGTAACATCTCTTTGGGGATAGCTTTGGTGGCAGGCAGCATACGCGTACCGAGGCCTGCGACTGGAATGACAGCCTTTAACATTCTTATTTCCTCTGGAGACAATTTCTGATTTTTGTGTGTACTCAAATATCGGCACTTGTGGTGCTGATAATTCCGCCAGGGTCGGTTACTGCGATTACCTGATAATTAATAAAATCGTCACCACCTTGTGCTTTAACTTTATAAAGTGCGGTGTCGGCAGCTTTTAATACTGACGAAAAATTCGGTCCGTGTTCAGGATATCTGGCTACGCCAATACTTACGGATAACCCGACCGGCCGAGGCTGAGAGGTGATGGTCATGGGCTGACGAGTCTCTTCGACGATGTGCTGTAATAATTGTCGACCGTCGGGTTCATCAATACCTTCGATAAAGGTCAGGGCAAATTCATCCCCGCCAAGGCGACCTAACAGAGTGTCCTGCGAAATACAGTTTTTCACCCGGCTAATAAAACAGCGCAGCACCTCATCGCCGGCAGCATGCCCCAGGTCATCATTGATAATTTTGAAATTATCCAGATCCAGAATCGCCACGAAAGTATGGGCGCCATGCGCTCTGGCGGCACGGATTTTTTTGCGGCTACGGATGAAATAGCCTTGTCGATTCAATGTCCTGGTTAAGGCGTCATTGTGTGCGCGATAGTGTAACTTCTCGCGTATGGTCATATGCCGTGTAATATCAAAGCCCAGCATCACGAAGGCGAACACTTCGCCGTGTTCGTCTTTACGCGGCGTTAATCGGGCGTCAAGCCACAGCTGTTCGCCATTCTTTTTGGGCTGATAAATTTCACCGTGCCAGGTTTCACCAGTAAGCAGAATAATATTTATCGCCGAAAGTACCGACGAGCATAATGCTTCATCAGTGGCACGAAATAATACTTTGCCAGTAATCTCTTCGCTGCCAAACCCGCTTAACTGGCAGAAATAACTATTGGCAAAAATAATACGCCCGGCGGTATCAAAGACCAGTGAAACAAAGGCATTATCCTCCATAAAGTGAACATCCTCGAGCTCGAGTTTTCTTCCAGCAACAATAATTTCATTCAACATAATGGTCACCTGACTGTCTCTGTTCAGGATGGAAATGCCTTTGCGGCGTTATTCGCTGATGGCGTAACGGAAAATCAATACATCTTCGGTGGCGTTGTCTTTCCAGCGAACCGGAACATGGTTACCCGCTCCCTGAGAAACCAGCCACTGCGAATAGGCCCCTTCGAGCACGGTAGCGCTGGCGCGTCGCCAGCCCGCTTCATCGCGATGCTCCGGCGCGTGTGGCCAGGCGCAATGCATCAGAATGAGTTCACGCTGTGCCGGGGCCATTTTGACGAACCCCCAGTTAAACAGTTCCAGTACGCGGTTGATGCTGCTCTCCAGTTCGCTCACCGTAGTGGCGCGATCGATGGGGTACCACTGGGCCATCATCTGGCCGATACGTCTCAGCGCTTCGGGGTCTTTGTCCGACTGCCCGTCTGAAAACTCGTTGAAAAACAGATACACCAGGTCATGCCAGCCTGCCTGATAGTTACGTTGCAAATAGGTGTCTTGGTTACTAAACATCATTCATCCCACGGGTTATTTGTTTTGGTCGACAAAATATTTAAAATAAAACAACGCTTTACCTTCGTTATAACTGCCGAAAGTGTCATATCCCAGGTTGGCGCCGAGCGCCACGTTGTCGTTCAGGCGATAGCGTGCGTCGACGCCCAACGTATAGCCCACACCGTTTTTCGCGGAGGCTTTGTACACTGCATCCACGTTGTCGACGGTACTGGCCAGGCTATTCAGCTGTGACTGCAAACTGCTGTGGCCCGGGAAGTAGTCACTCTGATCCTGTCGCCAGGACTGATACCCCACCGCGCCATTTAGCGTCAGGTCCCATTTATCCACCTTCCGTGTCAGGGTGACGGGCAGCGAGACCGCCATATAGTTCTGCGGACTGAAATAGCCGCCCTGACCGAGGGTGTAGTTACTCAGGTTGCGATCAAAGTCCATGTAGTTGACGTTGACGCCCATCTTGAGTTCGCTTTCTGTGGTGCGGAACAGACGCAAATAGCTGCCCGCCAGCGCGTTTACTGAGTGGTTGGTTGGCACGTTTTCACCAATCCAGGTATCGAAGCCCAGACGGGCATACAAGCCCACAAGATCGTTATCCCACGCGTACTGGGCCGACACGCCGTTACGTGTGACCGCCCCCCAGCTTTCGCCGGTGCTTTTATCTTTCGCCCCGACATACGAGAGCAGGCTATCGGTGACCGCGCGGCGTTCGGCTTTCAAATCGAGTGAGCTGTTGCGTGACAGTTTCGGCATCCACTCGACGCCACCGACCAGACGGGTGAACTCACCACCGGTCGGCGTATTGCCGATATCCAGTTTGTAGCTATCGCCGGTCAGGCTCAGGTTGGTCTCCACGCCGTTCGCCTGCTGGCCACTCTGGGCATCCGCATCGGTTGACGTGGTAGTCGTGGTGGTACTTGCTGCGGCGGCAGCCAGTCTGGTGGCATGGGTAAGCTGGCCCGAACCAAAGCGATTTGCCGAATTGCTGGACATCTCTCCGGCGTTCAGTGAGACCGGCGAAACGTTCAGACTCAGACGCGCGCTGTCGGTAATGGTGCCGGAAATCGTCAGCGGCGCTTTCACCTCATCCAGTGCGCCAAGGCCAGACTCACCGCTACGGGTACGCAGCGACACGCCGCCACCGGTCCAGGTCGCGGTCTTGTCCTGCAAATCCTGCATCATGTTGTTGATGCTGGTGAGGGCGGTCTGCTGTGCCTGCTGCGTGGGCGAGGGGAGGGAAACCACGTCGCTTATCACGTCGCCCTCATCTTCCTCGGTACCCTGTTGCAGACGCCACTGTGCGGTGCGCAGCAGCGACATTGCCCGCTGGCTTTCGCCGTTGGCAGCCGCTACGCGTGCGGCCAGCATCATGTAATCCGCATCCTGAGATGGCTCCATCGCGCTAAACGCACGGCGGACGGCATCGTGGTCATTACGTGCCAGCGCGAGGTTGACGATCCCTGTCAACGCCTGCTTATCGCGTGGTGATTTGCGTAACACGAATGTGTAAATCTCATCGGCTTTATCGTCCATATGATCGGACTGATAGACCCGCGCCATTGCCAGTAACAAATCGGTATTGGCCGGGTTGGCGCGCAGAGCGGGCATCACCAGGTTCCAGGCGGCATCCGGTTTGCCTTTTTCACGCAACTGGTCGGCGCGGGCAATGACGCTGGCGATACGGATATTGTCGATCTCTTGCTGGCTGGCGCTGTTTTGCAGCACCGGCGAGTTGAGCACACTTTCCGCTTCGGCGAAGCGACCGGCCTGGTTCAGCACGCGAATTTGCCCGGCATAATCCGCAAGGGTGCCATGTAGCCCCTGGGCCTGGTTTTCACGAACCAGTTGCAGGGCGAGAGGCGAGTCTCCGGCCTGCATCATCAACTGGGCGTAACGGCCAAGATCGACGGGCGTTTGCGGCGGCGTGCGTTCCAGCGAACGCAGGGAGTTGCGGGCGGCCTGTGTATTCCCCTGTCGCAGATAGTTCTGGGCGATATCCATCTGCAGGTTGCTCTGGACGCGGCTGTTGAGCGCAGTCATGTCAGCGCTGAATGTCGCGCGTGGGACCTGCGAAAGCAGGCTCTGGCTTTTCGACCAGTCGTTATCCTCAGCGGCATACACGGCGGCGGCGTACAGCGCTTCGTTACGCTTGTCGGTGCGCTGCGCCACGCCTGCCATTAGCGTCGCGGCCTGCTGTTTCTGCCCGGCTTTACGTAACTGACGGGCATAGTCCAGCTGTAGCCAGACGTTTTGCGGGTATTTGCTGGATGCCGCCCGCAGGATCTGCATGGCTCTCGATGCATTGCCCGACTGCAACGCAGACTGCGCGGCTTTACGCTCATTATCACCGTTATCGCCAAAAGTGGCGTAGCGGGTACGCAGATTGGCGGGCAGCGTGCGCAGGATCTGATCCGCTTCGGTCTGTTTGTTTTGCTGGCGCAGTACCCACATCAGGCCGGTGCGAACATCGGTATTTTGCGGGTTATCCGCCAGCAGCTGGCGATAGACCTGCTCCGATTCCGCCGGTTTGCCCTGACGGCGCAAAATGTCAGCGCGCAGCATATCCGCCGCCTGACGCTGTCGAGAATCGCTGCTGGTGCTGGAATCCAGGCTGGCGAGCGCGTCGGCGTAGCGTCCTTTCTGCGTCAGGCTGCGGGCCTGGTTCAGGGAGGCGTAGAAGCGTGCGTTGTCGGCATCTTTTGCCCACTGCAGGCTGTTCTCATTGTGGGTATCTTCCTGCGAGGCGCGACGCAGATACTTTTCCGCATCGGCAAAGCGGCTCTGGCGCAGCGCCACATAGCCCATCCCGGCCAGCGCGTTGCCGTTGCTGGCTTGCCCTTGTAAGACCTGGGAGAATTTGTCCTTCGCCGAATCGAGATCGCCGCTGTTCAACGCATCAAAACCGGATTTGGTCGCATCCCCTTCCACGCTTTTGCGGTAGTGATCCATCGGCGCGTTATCTTCCGGGTGACGCTGAGCATAGCTGGTATAGACCGGCAGATCCGATGCTTTGGGTTCCAGCCACAGCAGCGCCTGTTGTAGCGCTTTGTCGGCGCTTTTGTCATCTGCCGCGAGCGCTGAGAGTTGTGCGATCCCTTCGCGACGTGTGTCTTGCTGCCAGGTCAGCGCCATCGCCAGCGCCTGTTTGCTGGCGTTATCATCCGGCATCATTTTCACACGCTGACGAAGGCCTGCTACCCCTTCTGACCATGTTGCGCTGTCGCCCGCCATCGTCTGGTAATACTCCAGCGCGAGATCATCCGGTGGGTTGTCTTTAAACAACGCGCGATAGGCCGCAACCGCCTCTTTGGTTTGCCCGCGCTGTGCCAGAGTGCGCGCCGCATTGAGCTGAGAGGGGGAAATGGACTGCATTAAGTTGGCACTGTTCAGCGCTGACAGGCGCGGGTCCTGCGGAGCTATCTCAGCCATTTTCTTGCGCCAGATTTCTGCCTGCTGGGTGTTACCACGCTGGAGCTGATAGAGCGCCGTCAGGTACATCGCGTCGATGTTGTGTTCATCCACCGCGAGCACTTTTTGCAGCGCTTCGAGCGCCATATCGTCATGGGCTTTGCTGTGCCAGTAGCTTGCCTGGGTCAGCAGTTTTTTGACCGCCGCATCATTGGCGCCCTGGCTGGCATCCGGCGTGTCGGCGGCGGTTGCCGGGTGGCTTGAGCCAATCAGACACAGCAGGTAAAAGGCGTGCGTCAGTCGTTTGCCAATAATACGCTTATTCATGATCGGTCTTATCCTGCAGGCGTTGCTGAGCGTGTCGCTTCAACGTGCGGTACAACATGGGGCTGGCAATCGCGGCAATGAGGCATGCGAGAAATGACAGCCAGAAAATATGTTGGCTGGCGAACCACAAAATCATCAGATAACCCGGCAGATCGCCCCGGGTAAACTGCTCGCCAACGCGCCAGCTACGCACATCGCCAGCGTCCCCCGACGCCACAAAATCGCCGTTCGCATTGCTTTTAAACGTGGGTGTCGTCATATCAGCCAGCAGTTGCTGCAACTGGTGATCGTCAGTGCCGGTGGCAATCACCACCACCCGTCCGGTGTTCCAGGGCGAACGAACGCTCAACAGGCCACGCCACTGGCTGGTGTTGCTGAGATAACTTGCGGCATCGATATCTGTTCGTGCCTGCTCGCCGCTGAACAGCGATGTCAGGCGGCTGGCGAAGCCGGCGGTACTCACTTCAAGCGTATTTTCATTCAGTGAGAAGGCGCTGCCCTGTAACAGCGGTTTAAGCAGTTCACCATTACGCAGGCTGCCAATGGCGAGCACGTCGTTGCTGGCTAACTGCTGCTGCCCGTACTCCTGTTGTGGCATTCCGGTGAAGAGGTGCAGGTAATTGGCGCTAACACCCGTGTCGCGGCCGGATTTCGCCATCAGGTTTAGTAGCACAGCGGTCTCTTCCTGGTTCGGGTGCGCAGACATCAGAACACTGGTGTTCGCCAGGTCGGCATTACGAGTGAAGGGGAACATGGCATTGCTGAACCAGTTCAGGTTTGGCAACTGCCCAAAGTGCCACGAATGGGATAAATCCAGCGTTGAGTTGCCGTCAATACGGCTCTGAACGTTGTCATCGCCCAACGCATTGCAGGGGGCATTTTTCTGCGGTTTGATACCGAACCAAAAGCCCAGTTGGTTGCTGCCGAGGATGGCGCGCGGGTCGATATTTACCACCGCGCTTTGCTGGCGCTGAGTCAGCCCGAGCATATTCATGACCGGCGCGAAAATGCCGTCTTTGCTCACCGGCAGGCGCTTGAGGAACTCACCATTCAGGCTGACATTGAGGAACGAGCCGCTGCCATCGATCCAGGTTTTCTGCGCGAAGCTGTAAGTAAGACGCAGCGGTACGGCGCTGCCATCCCACATAAAGAGATCCGGGGCAGTGGCGAAGGGGAGCTGGTTTTCCCCGTGCCAGACGCCGTGCGCCACCAGGCTACCATCGTCAGCCTGTAAGCTACGAAGCGTAACCGGATGGCTGGTGTTGACCCAGCGCGGGGCATCGTATTCGCCACGTTGCGTCATTTTTACCGCCGTAACTTGCAGGGTGTCGCTGTCTGGCAGGGCTGGTTGGATAAGACGCCAGGCCGCCTGGCGCAGTTCTGTCTCGTTGTGGCCGCTAATCACCAGCAGTTTGTAAGCCGGGTTCATCGGGTTATCTATCACCTGCAACGCCGACCCTGGGTTTTCGCCAAGGGTCACGTCACCGATATGGTCGCCAGGTTTGCCGAATAAAATACCGTTACCCGCAGGCAGATTATTGTACTGCACGTCAAAACGGCTGGGTTTATCTGCACTCATCACGCCAAAGTGTGAGGCGACAATGGCGGCTGCGGTAAGGACATCCGCATCGGGGCTGGCGGAAAAGGCAATGCTCAGCGCCTGATCTTTGGTCTGTTTCGTATCAAAGAACGGACGTGGGAAGGTGCTGAGCGTTTTACGCACGTTCAGCCACAGTCCCTGGTAATTGAGCGTCGATGTCGGCGTCAACGTCACGCGGTAATCGTCCGGTAGCGTGCGCTGACAGCTCCAGACATTATTGATAATGTCGTCGCTGGTTTTTAACTGGAAACTCAGGTTATTACCCGAGGAAATCATTGATGCCGGAACATCCAGGTTCCAGAAGCCTTTCTCCTGCTGGACCTGATCGAGCGGAATGGCGCCCAGCGGTTGCCCGTTAAGCATCAGTTGCAGGTTTTCGCCGGGCACATCCGTGCGGTTCACTTCCACATTCAGACTGATATGCGCATCGGTAATCACCAGATCACCTGGCAGCGTAAAACTCACGCCATTCTGCAACTGCTGGCCGGAAAGCGTCAGGCCGCCTGCAGCCCCCATATCGCCAAAGCTCAACGAGCTGGTGATGTTCTGATTGCTGGCATTTGGCGCGGCGGCGACAGCCGCCACGGGTACTGCCTGAGCGCTCTTTGCGCCTTGCAGCGGCGGCAGTTCCGGCAAGGCATCATTGGTCGACTGCGCCGCCCTGGTGATACCGCTGGTGCCCCACAACAAGGCCGTGACTAACAGCAGAGGATTACAGCGCATGTTTAACCTCTTCCTGCTTTTTCACCACGGTGGCCATGTTGCATTTCACCGTTGCACTGCTTTTTTTACGGCCAAAGAACAATTCCCAGACGCATTGTAAAATGCCTGCGAAAGACGCCAGCGGGCGGTCCGGGGCATGTGGCGGTTTGTACCAGGCATCGGCGCGGGAGAGCACTACACGCACCAGTTTGCGGCGTTCGTTGAGCGGCAGGTTGTCGAACTCTACACGAATATCGTTGTTTCCCACGCCAGCGGCACGCAGCGGCACATGGGCAATTTCATTCCCCAGCCCCAGTTCAATCTGAACCGGAACTTTGTAGCGGAGGTCTTCTCCTTTCTGTAGCGCCACGCGCGCGCCGCCCATGGAGATATCAACGGTGCGGGTGAGCATGTGTGAACCATCAGAAAAGAGCACTTTAGTCGGCAGACTGGCGTAGATGCGGATCGTTTTACGGATCTGCTTACTTTCTTTCGCCACGGCAATAGAGGCCAATAAAATGATGGTGCTAAAGCAACCCCAGGCGATGTTAAACAGGATGACGCGGGGGTCGATGCCGGCGTAGCCATTCATGTAATAACGCACGCCGACCCACATCATACTGCCGACCATCAGCAGCACGGTGATGATCAGCGGACGCACGGTGTAGGCGTCGAAGTAATCGCGATCGGTCAGATCGCCTTTATCCGTCACGTTAAATTTCCCAAGGCGCGGTGAGATAAGGCTGAGTAGCGTCGGGAGAATCAGGTGGAAGGCCATCACCGTCTCATAGATTTCCCCCCAGAACGCATAGCGATACCTGCCCGTGATACGCGAGTTTACGAGGGTAGAAAGCACCAGGTGCGGCAACACATAGGAAAAAATCAGCGTCGCGGAGGAAGAAATAATGTTCAGGTTAAACAGCATAAAGACCAGTGGTGAGGTGAGGAACACCACCCGTGGCAGCCCATACTGGAAGTGCAGCATCGCATTGAGATAGCACAAACGCTGTGTCAGCCTGAGGCCGCGCCCGAGCAGTGGGTTATCAATACGGAAAATCTGCGTCATGCCGCGTGCCCAGCGAATACGCTGGTTAACATGCAGCGCCAGACGTTCTGTCGCCAGCCCTGCCGCCAGAGGAATATCGAGAAACGCCGTGTTCCAGCCGCGACGCTGCAATTTCAGCGCGGTATGGGCATCTTCGGTGACCGTTTCGACCGCAAAGCCGCCCACTTCTTCCAGCGCGGAGCGCCGAATAACGGCACAGGAACCGCAGAAGAAGGTCGCGTTCCAGTTGTCATTACCCTGTTGTACCGGGCCGTAGAAGAGTGCGCCTTCATGAGGCACTTTCTTCGCTGCCGTCAGGTTACGTTCAAACGGATCCGGTGAATAGAAGTGGTGTGGTGTCTGAATCAACGCCAGTTTGTCATCACGGAAGAATTCACCGACGGTCGCCTGAAGAAACACGCGGGTTGCCACGTGGTCGCAGTCGAATACACAGATAAGCTCACCTTCGGTGAGGGTCATCGCGTGGTTGAGGTTACCGGCTTTCGCATGGCTGTTATCCGGGCGAGTCAGGTAGCCTACACCTGCTTCTGCGGCGAAATCGCGGAACTCATCCCGCTTGCCGTCGTCCAGAATATAGACTTTCATTTTATCCTGCGGATATTCGATGCACTGTGCCGCCAGCACCGTATCGCGAACCACGTCGAGGCTTTCATTATACGACGGCACATAGATATCAACGGTCGGCCAGGTGTTGTGATCTTTAGGCATCGGGGCAATGGGTCGCTCCAGCGGCCAGGCCATTTGGACATAGCCGAGCACCAGGATAGTCCAGGAATAGATTTCAGCCGCAAAAAGCAGGCCGCCGAGTACCATCTCCAGCGTGGAGTCGAAATGCAGCGTCGTCGTTGCTCGCCACCAGATATAACGTGTGGACATCAGCAGCGAAAACACCAACATAGCGAGGACCGATTTTTTGCTTTTGAATCGACCAAGAATAAAAACGGCCACAATCACTGACAGGCCGAAAAGGTATTGTTTATCGCTGCTCATTGGGGTGACTATCACCAACAACGACAATAAAAGCAGCGTCAGCGTGAGAATAATTCCGATGATTTTTTGCATGTTTAATAATCTGTACGGAAAACAGTAAGGTATACCGGTCTGTTTTCCGTTCCGGTAACCCTGTTAAAAATCATGACTTGTCAGACTGAACAGCCCCCGCCGAAAACCACGACGAGCGGCGCATTCCCTCACCTGGAGTCAGGACACGCTTATTAGAAAAACCTGGGCGCCAGCCCGGCAATTGGGCGGGGCTATCTGCCAATGACGGTAAATAACACGTCCAGACGTACCGGGTTGCGTTCACGAATTTCCGGTTCGGACGCCTGACGGGACAAGGCTGCGACACTTTCCAGAATGCCGCCGGTCGGAGAGGAAAACACATTTTGTACCAGTGCTGGCTTTGCTTTCGGCCAGGAGAGGGTATTGACGTTGGATGCCGGTTGAGGGCTTTCCTGGCAAATATCCGCAGACACGGTTTCAACAATGGCTTCTTTAACATCACCATTAACATCGGGCGTTGTGACTGTTACTGCTGTTTGCATCGTTGCACCATCTTCATCGTTTATTTTCTGGAAAGAGACACCGGACATCTTCAGTTTTGCAGTCAAAGAACTTAAATCGTCATACATAGTATTTGCCTGTCCTCGATGTGTTAAACACGCACTAAATTTAAGCAATGTCATCTGCCTCTTTCTCTATTACCGCTGGCTCCTTATTGCTGCGGAACGTATTACCATCAGTCATTGAATACGTTAAGTGGAACACCATTTATTGTTGATGGCCGCTTTAATTGAGAATTTCCTTATATACTGAGGTGGGCAGTGTGGCAGGTCAAGTGACGCTATCAATAAATTGAAATTCACTTATTTAAAATGTCTATTAATCTCTCTTTTATTCATTGACTTGTATGGCGAGAAGGCGCGTGCCATCAGGCCTGCGTGGTGGCAAGATGAAATAATGATGTATTTAGCGTAGACGATAGTTTTCAATAATAATTGTGGTGAATCTCAATCTCCTCAATTTTTTCATAATTGATTCATTTTTTTATTATTCACCACATCGGCATTTAGCGCTAAAACTTTATCAATAAATAATTGCCAACTTATTTAATTTCTCTATAAATGCCGTTTGCTGCCAATATCATTATTGGGTGATATTGAACCGGTGACCGCTTTCTATTACTATTGCCCCGACCTCCCTGGTATAGAAAAATTATCATGCCTTTTGACAATGATATTTTCGGCTCGCAGTCAATGCTTGCCGCGCTGGAATATGTTCATGATGCTGTTGTCCTTATCGACGGCGCGGAAAATGTTTTTTTCTTTAATAAAGCGGCGGAGACGCTATGGCGTTATTCGCGAAGTCAGGTGCTGGGCAGAAAAGCGGCGGAGATTCCCCTGTTCACATCCCCGGAGGCGCCTGGCGAAGAAACGTCGCTCTCCATTGTGTCGGCAACCGGGGAAGAAACCACGCTTTCTGCAACAGTGCGCTATGACGGGGTAGCGCGTGCGGGGGCCCCCTGCATGGTGGTCGTGCATATCGATCAGCAAAAGATTACGCAACTGTCGACCTTTAATCTGCTGACCGGTCTGCCAAAGCGTAGCGCCCTGCATCGCCACATTGATGCGCTTTTTCAGCATGGCGTCCATGCGTGTGCCGCGCTCTTTTTCCTTGACCTCGACCATTTTAAAGATGTTAACGATGCTCTGGGCTATGCCGCCGGAGACAGCGTGCTGGCCGCCATTGCCCAGCGGCTGACGGCGGAGTTTTCCCGCCAGGCGTTTGTCAGCCATCCTGACAGCGACACCTTTGTTATGGTCTTCCCGGATTGCGATGCCGCGAAGGCAACCACAATTGCGCAGCGTATTCAGGCGTTATTCCGTCTGCCGTTTAATGTGGCAGATCTCGCACTCAACGTAACGGTAAGCACGGGGATCAGCCTCTATCCCGATCATGGGAGGTCGCGCGATGTATTGCTGAAACAGGCAAACCACGCCTCGCATCTGGCAAAAGGGGCGGCGTCGGGTGGCTATCTTTTTTTTAGTAGTGAAATGAATCAGGTGGATCAGGAACGGTTAAAGCTGGCGGCGGCGCTGAAACTCGCTATTGCCAGTAACCATTTACACCTGCACTACCAGCCGCAGATTTGGCTCAAAAATGGCGAGCTTTATGGGGTTGAGGCACTGGCGCGCTGGTCCGACCCGGTATTGGGCGATATTCCCCCAGGTAAATTTATCGCACTTGCTGAGGAGACCGGTGAAATCGAAGGCATTGGTCGCTGGACGCTCCATGAAGCTTGCCGCCAGATGGCTGAATGGCGTAGTAACGACATTCATGTGCCCGTGGTATCGGTAAATCTCTCACCGATTAACTTTTATAACAGCAGTTTGCCGCAATATATTTCTTATTTGCTACGGCAATACCGCATCCCCGCACACTGCCTGACCATTGAGATTACCGAAGGCGTCATGATGGATAAGCGCCCGGAAACCATGGACGTTATTTGTGCGGTGCGTGAGTTGGGTGTGGGGCTGTCGATGGATGATTTTGGTACCGGGTTCTCCTGCTTGTCCCGGCTGGCGCATTTGCCAATGACCGAGTTGAAAATCGATCAAAGCTTTATGCGCGACCTGCGTGAAGGTAGCAAGATGAAAGCCATTGCCACAACGGTGGTGAGGATTGGCCAGAGCCTGCATCAAACTGTTGTGGCTGAAGGCGTCGAAACGGAACAGCAGCGTAATGAATTGCGGGAATTGCAGTGTGATATTGCCCAGGGGTATCTCTATTCGCGGGCGTTAAATGCCTCGGCGTTAGCAGGATGGGTGAAAAATCGTCCGCGTAGCGAAATTGTGCTTGAGTAAAAGCTTAGCATTTGCGCTCAGCCAGTTTTGCCTGTGAATATAAGCCACCAGGATATATCATCCGGTGGTTTATATTTTTGTGCCGTTACTAAACAGTATGTCAGCTGATATATTTCAGTATCAGTAATAGCAAGCAAAACCCCAGTACTCCCCAGGACATATGACGCCCCGAACGATATACAGGATTCGTGCTGGTGGTTTTACTTTGACTATTCTCGATACGCATTAGAACCTTACTTTCAGGTTATCGCTAATTAATCGTAATCACCGCAAGGGCTTGCGGTGCGCCAAAAGGACGCAGCGGCATGTAAATCCGCCGTTGATACCAGGTGGGTTAATCAATAAAAAAATTCTGTTTAAATATTCATTGGAAAAATACAGATTGTTGACTAAACCTAAACTGGATAATAACCGATAAGTCTGGGTAATTCATGAGAAAAAACGAGTTGCTTTAAATTTATTTATATAAATAGACAGTATCTATGGTTAATTAAATGATGGGTGGCATTGTATAAATAAATGAAGGGCTGAACACGAGGGACAGTAAAGTAATGGCTGAATCTGCGGTGTTATTATTTTAAAAAATGCGAGGGTAAATATTCATTTACCCTCGGGGTGCGAGTCATAACTCAGGAGCTATGAGTTTTCGCTGGATTTATGTGCCTGCGTCGGGTTTAGCGGTGGTTTTTTTCTTTCCAGATACATCACATGCTCGCTGTTGTTCATCATCTCCAGCAGGTTGCTGTGCCTGTCCGGGTCATACTCCACGATGCCGTAAGAATAGTGCAGGCGGAATTTTTTCATTGATTTTTCATTGAGATCATCAATTTTTGACTGCAGGCTGAACAGGAACGTATCCACATCGCGGTCATCGTCATGGCCAAGCAGAAGGACGAACTTGCCCCCTTCCAGGCGTGCGGCAACGTCATTCTTTTTCATGCAACGCAGGAGCGCTGAGGCAAATTTTTTGAGCGTGTTGTCGCCTTCATTATGACCAAAGAATTCATTAATAGCGGTGATGTTTTCCACATCTAAGTAAATGAGGCTAAACGATCGTTTATTATCAGTTAACCATGAGAAGCGTTTCTCGCCCAGTTTGTAAAAACCGCGCTTATTGGGCAACTCGGTCAGTGTATCCGTCATCGCCATGCTGATGATATGAAATTCGTCCTCAACAATGGCACCCAGATCGAGCAATGCGTTGATATTTTCCGGGGTGAAATCGCGCGGTTTGTCATCAATAATACATATCGTTCCGGCGATCGAGCCATCAGGGAGGCGCACCGGGCACCCTGCATAAAAACGTATATATGGTTCGCCAATAACGAACGGGTTATCGTGAAAACGCTCATCCACGCTGGTATCTTTCACAATAAAAATTCCCTGTGCCAGGATCGCATGCGCACAGAAAGATATATTGCGAGATGTCTCGCGGACTTTTACTTCTCCGCTGCACGAAACCAGCCATTGTCGGTCACGATCTAACAGGCTTATTATTCCTATTGGAACGTCAAAAGCCGTTTTTGCCAGACGAGTCAGGCGATCTAAGCGCTCGTCATCCTTTTTATCGAGCAGGTCCATCATATAAAGAGATTTAAGACGCTCGGTTTCGTTTTCTGGTATTTCAGGAAATTTCATAGTGAGGCCTCATTAGCTATAGATTTACTATATCAGAGGTTTTTTATTTAGGTAGCGACTCATCGCTCACCTTTACGTTGTATGAGAAATCTCCTCCTCATGCAGGACGGCACAGATTACGCTGTTGCCTCTGCCTGTGCCGTCCTACAATGTGTTCACTTATCACCCAGGAGGTATCCCATGTCTCAACCCACGCTTACTTATCGTCTTGGCGACCGCGAAGTCGGTCGTCTTGGCTATGGCGCAATGCAACTGGCCGGTCCGGGCGTTTTTGGGCCGCCAGCTGACGAAGCGAAGGCGATTCAGGTGCTTCGTGACGCCGTGTCGGCCGGTGTTAACCATATCGACACCAGCGACTTCTATGGTCCGCATATCACTAACCAGATAATCAAAAAAGCGCTGCACCCGTATCCGGCAGATCTGTGCATCGTAACTAAAGTGGGGGCACGTCGCGATGACAAAGCCAACTGGCTGCCTGCATTTAGCGCCGAAGAACTGACGCGCGCGGTAGAAGATAACCTGCGTAATCTTGGCCTCGACGCTATAGAAGTGGTCAACTTGCGCAGCATGCACGGTTTGCACGGACCAGCGGAAGGGGCGCTGGAAGCTGAACTGGAAACGTTGATCGCCTTAAAAGAGCGCGGGCTGATCCGTCATATCGGGCTGAGTAATGTGACGGCGAAGCAGGTTGCTGATGCGCAGTCGATGACGCCGATTGCCTGCGTACAGAATATGTATAACGTGGCTAACCGTGAAGATGATGCGCTGATTGATGTGCTGAACGCACAGGGCATTGCCTATGTGCCGTTCTTCCCGTTGGGTGGATTTACGCCGCTGCAATCCGGAGAACTGAACGCAGTAGCGCAACGTTTAAATGCCACGCCGATGCAGGTTGCGCTGGCATGGCTGCTGCAACGTTCGCCCAATATTCTGCTGATCCCGGGCACCTCGTCGCCGGCTCATCTACAGGAAAACCTGGCCAGCGCGCAGCTGACCCTGCCCGCTGATGTGCTGGAGATCCTCAACGGCATCGATAAGCGTTAAGCCGCATTTCCCCCTCACCCTAACCCTCTCCCTCCAGGGAGAGGGGACCGATCGAGCCAGTTTTTCTCCCTCTGCCTGAGGGAGAGGGGCAGACCGCAGCGTGCTTACGGTTATGACTGTCAGTAGCCCCGGAAAGCGCAGCGCCACCGGGGAAGGTCAATGCCGTTACGCCAGCGCCTGCTGCCAGTCGGCAATCAAATCGTCTACCCCTTCGATTCCCACGGATAAACGAATCAACTGCGGCGTAATGCCGTTAGCCAGCCGTTGCTCCAGCGGAATCGAGGCGTGCGTCATGCTGTAAGGCTGGCTCACCAGGCTTTCTACGCCCCCCAGACTTTCGGCGAGGGTAAACAGTTTTAGTTTACTGATTATCTGAGTGGCATAGTGGTCATCGCCTTTTACCACTACCGAAATCATGCCACCGGGCAGCGCCATCTGCTTACGCGCCAGTGCATGATGTGGGTGTGACGGTAGCCACGGGAACCACACTTTTTCGACCTGCGGCTGCTGCTCCAGCCACTGCGCCAGCGCCAGTGCGTTGCTGCTGTGGCGCTCAATACGCAGTGACAGCGTGCGGATACCGCGTAGCGTCAGGAAACTGCTGAACGGGTCAAGCACGCCGCCTGTGGCGTTTTGCAAATAGCCCAGTTTTTCTGCCAGCGCCGGGTTATCGCCTACGACCGCCAGTCCGGCCACCACGTCAGAGTGCCCGTTCAGGTATTTGGTGGCGGAGTGAACCACAATATCGAAACCGAGCTCTATCGGACGGTGGATAACCGGCGAGGCAAAGGTGTTGTCCGCCACGCTGAGGATCTTATGCCGTTGCGCGATCGTCGCGATCGCTTCCAGATCTGCCAGTTTAAGCAGCGGGTTGGTCGGGGTTTCAACCCAGATCATCCGCGTGTCCGGACGGATGGCGGCTTCCAGCCCCGCCAGATCGTCGGGCTTCACCCAGCTCACTCGCAGGCCGGTGCTGCGCTTGCGTACATTTTCAATCAGGCGGTACGTTCCGCCGTAAACATCATCCACCGCGACAATATGGCTATCTTTATCCAGTAACTCTAGTACCGTGGAGATGGCCGCCAGCCCGGAAGCAAAGGCATAACCTCGCGTACCGCCTTCGAGTTCTGCGATCGCAGTTTCCAGCGCGTGACGAGTCGGGTTGCCGCTGCGGGAATATTCATAGCCGGTATGCTGACCAGGCGCAGGCTGCGCAAAAGTTGATGTGGCATAAATCGGCGGCATCACCGCGCCATGCTGGTCGGTGAATGTGCCGCTGTGCACGCTCAAAGTATTCAACGTTTTCATCTGTACTCCTTTATTGTTCCAGGCGGTTACGCCAGGTGGTCAGGACATCGCTGCGGGTAATCAGGCCGAGAAAGCGGTCATTGTCGGCAATCACTGCCACCAGGCCCCGGTCAAAAATGGCTTTCAGCGCACTTTCCGGCGCGTGCTTGTCGAGGGTTTCTACGTTGCGGGTCATTGCCTCTTTCACCGGTGATGAAAAACGCGCGCTGTCACCCTGGACGTGGCTTATCAGGTCCCATTCATCGACGATGCCAACGACACGGCCGTTTTCCAGTACAGGCAGTTGCGAGAAGTCATACAGCCGCATCCGTGCCAGTACGGCGGCCAGGGTGTCATCCGGCGCGGCGGTGACGGTGGCGCCTTCGTCATGGCGCAGGGCAATGAAATCGGTTAAATCACCGCGCGTTGGGCGGCTTAATAATCCCTGCTGGCGCATCCAGTCATCGTTAAACATTTTTGAGAGGTATTTGTTGCCGCTGTCACAGGCGAGCGTCACCACGCGTTTGGCGGTAGTCTGTGCCCGGCAGTAACGCAGTGCGGCACTGAGCAGTGTGCCGGTGGAGGAGCCGGCCAGCACCCCTTCGGTTTGTAGCAGGGCGCGCGCGGCGGCGAACGCTTCGGCATCGGTCACACGGTAAGCCGTATGGACACCCTCGATATGGGCCAACGGTGGGATAAAATCCTCACCGATCCCTTCGACCAGCCAGGAGCCCGGCTCACCGTACTGTCCGGTTTCGACCTGATCGGCGAGGATCGAACCGGCCGGGTCGGCGAGGACAAATTCGGTTTTTGGCGAGTGTTCGGCAAACCATGCCTGCAATCCTCCCAGCGTCCCGCCAGAACCGACGCCAACGACAATGGCGTCGATATCACCGTCAAGCTGGGCAAAAATTTCCGGTGCGGTGGTACTAAAGTGCGCCAGCGGATTGGCTTCGTTATTGAACTGGTCGATGTAAAACGCCCCCGGCGTCTCCTGCGCCAGACGGCGGGCATAATCCTGATAATAGGCCGGGTGACCTTTGTTGACGTCAGAGCGCGTTAATACCACTTTCGCCCCCAGCGCCCGCAGGTGGAAGATCTTCTCCCGGCTCATTTTGTCCGGCACCACCAGAATCAATGAATACCCTTTTTGCGCGGCAATCAGCGCCAGCCCAAGGCCAGTATTACCCGCCGTTGCCTCTATGATCGTTCCACCGGGCTGTAAATGGCCCAGCCGTTCGGCTTCGTTAATCATCGACAGCGCAACGCGGTCTTTGATCGAACCGCCTGGGTTCTGATTTTCCAGTTTCAGAAACAGGCTGCAGGGGCCAGTCTCCAGCTTATGGAGCTGGAGAAGCGGGGTCTGGCCGATAAGTTCACTAATCGAATGCAATACTGACATGGTTAATCACCCACAGATAAACGCGATGAGCGGATGATAGGTCTGTCATTTTGCCTGTTTAAAGAACGTTTATCCGGCGATTAGAACGAAAAGAAATATGAAGTGCTATTTAGACATCAGGAGGGAAAGGTGGTTAGCCGTCCGGATGTGTCGATTGCCATAACCAACCATTTTTGCTGTGTTTTTAGCCACTTTTTCACGGTTCTTCCTGTGGATTATGCGTTTAGCAGATAAACATTGCTGAATTTAATCATTAGACAGAAGAGTGAGAATCACCGCCGCTTAGCGTGAAAAGTTATATCTAATGTCCATTTAGTTATTTGAATTATATTCATGACTGATTATTATCGTTTGGACTTCCATACTGCTAAACCGCCAAACGGAAAAGTAACGCAATGATCGTTCTCAGGAATATTTCTAAGATTTTCGACCAGGGAAAGGCGTCGATTACCGCCGTGGACAGCGTCAATCTGTCGGTTGAGCAGGGGCAAATTTACGGGATTATCGGCTACAGCGGCGCCGGGAAAAGTACGCTGATTCGTTTGCTGAATGGTCTGGAAAAACCGACTTCCGGCAGCGTAGTGATAAACGGCCAGGACATCTCGGCGGCAAAGGGCGAGCAGCTGCGCCAGGCCCGGCTGAAAATCAGCATGGTCTTCCAGCACTTCAACCTATTGTGGTCGCGTACGGTGGCGGAAAACATCGCCTTTTCTATGCAGATTGCCGGTGCGCCAAAAGCGAAAATTAAGGCGCGTGTGGCGGAACTGATCGACCTGGTGGGGCTGACTGGACGTGAAAATGCTTACCCGTCGCAACTGAGCGGTGGGCAAAAGCAGCGTGTGGGGATTGCCCGTGCGCTGGCAAATAATCCGGATGTGCTGCTTTGCGATGAGGCGACCTCCGCGCTGGATCCGCAGACGACCGATCAAATTCTCGATCTGCTTCTGGATATTAACCGTCGTTTCAGGCTGACGATTGTGCTTATCACCCATGAAATGCATGTGGTGCGCAAAATCTGTGACCGCGTGGCGGTGATGGAAAACGGTAGCGTGGTGGAAGAGGGGGATGTGATTAGCGTTTTCACGCATCCGCAGCAGCCGATCACCCGTCAGTTTGTCCGCCAGATTAGCCAGTATGAGGAAGCTGAGTTTAATCCTGATCTGAACGCGGATCTCGACGGTACCGTGATCAAGCTGACTTTTACCGGACATAGCACGCATCAACCGGTGGTGGGTGAATTGACGCTGCGCTACGGCCTGCCGTTCAATATTTTGCATGGAAAAATGACCCAAACCGCGCATGGCGTGTTTGGGCAACTGTGGGTGCATGTCGTCGCCACAGAGGAACAGGTAAACAATATCCTCGCGGATTTACGCCATAGCGATATTGAAGGCGAGGTGATCACACATGCTTGAGACAGTATTTCCGCATCTGAAACTGGCCCAGCTTTGGGCGGCAACGCAAGAGACGCTGTACATGACGGCACTCTCTGGCGCGGCAACCTTTGTATTAGGGATCATTCTGGGGCTGGCGCTGTTTTTAACCGCCCGCGGCGGGTTATTTCAAAACCGCGCGCTCTATAGCGTGATTTCGATTGTGGTGAACGTGTTCCGCTCTATTCCGTTCATCATCCTCATCGTTCTGTTGATTCCGTTCACCAAAACGATTGTCGGCACCATTCTCGGGGCGAACGCCGCGCTGCCCGCGCTGATTGTCGGAGCCGCGCCGTTTTACGCTCGCCTGGTGGAGATTGCCCTGCGTGAGGTGGATAAAGGGGTTATCGAGGCGACCCGTTCGATGGGGGCACGCCTTAGTACACTGATTTTTCGGGTTTTACTGCCTGAATCATCGCCTGCACTGGTTTCCGGTATCACGGTGACGCTGATTGCTCTGGTGAGCTACAGCGCCATGGCCGGAGTTATCGGTGCGGGTGGCTTAGGAAATCTGGCTTATCTGGAAGGATTCCAGCGCAACCACGGCGACGTCACGCTGGTGGCGACAGTGACCATCTTGATCATTGTCTTCATCATCCAGTTCTGCGGCGACGCAATAACTTCTCTGTTAGATAAACGCTAATTACCCGTCGTACTTCAGGTTGCATGTGCGCTGGCTACGTTTGTTCACCCCTGTCACTTACCTCAGTAAGCTCCAGGGGGTTCACGCTCTTGCCCACTTCCTGCAACCAGAATTACTTAGGTTAAAACAATAATGGAAACCAACATCATGAAAAAAACACTGACACTGATTGCCGCCATGACTTTGGGTGCGATGAGCTTCTCCTCCTGGGCTGACAAACTGACCGTTGGCGCGTCCAACGTGCCGCACGCTGAAATTCTGGAGCAGGCGAAACCGATCCTGGCGAAGCAAGGCATCGATCTGGAGATCAAACCGTTCCAGGACTACATTCTGCCGAACACCGCGCTGGCTGGCCGTGAGATCGACGCCAACTATTTCCAGCACATTCCGTACCTGAACAGCGTACTGAAAGACCACGCGGGTGATAAAACGTATGATTTCGTCAGCGCAGGCGCGATTCATATTGAGCCGATTGGTATCTACTCCAAAAAATACAAATCGCTGAAAGATCTGCCGCAGGGCGGCAAAATCATCATGCGTGATGCGGTGTCTGAGGAAGGCCGTATTCTCTCTATCTTCGAAAAAGAGGGCGTTATCAAGCTGAAACCGGGCGTGGATAAAGTGTCTGCACGTATCAGCGATATCGTTGAGAACCCGAAAAAACTGCAATTCCAGCCGAATGTCGAAGCTGCGCTGCTGCCACAGATGTATAACAACGATGAAGGTGACGCGGTCGTTATTAACGCTAACTACGCCATCGACGCTGGCCTGGATCCGGTACATGACCCGATTGCCGTAGAGAGCGGTGAAAACAACCCGTATGCCAACATCATTACCGTACACCGTGGCGATGAGAAGAAAAAAGACATCGTAGCGCTGGTTAACGTTCTGCATTCTAAAGAGATTCAGGACTGGATCCGCACCAAATACAAAGGTGCTGTTATTCCGGTAAACAACTGATTCTTGCTGTTTCGGTGCGGCGGGCTTGCCCGTCGCACCGCCTTCCCTCGACTCTGTTCCTGCCCCCCTGTGTGATGAATCTCACCAATTTTAAACAATTGCGATAATACTTGATAACAACGTACTACTATTGCCTGGGTCAATTTGCGCTGAGGTAGAAATGAAAGATGTCGTTATCGTGGCTGCGGTTCGCACGCCTATCGGCTGTTTTCAGGGGGCGCTATCGCACCATTCTGCCGTTGAACTGGGAAGTTATGTCGTTCAGGCGCTTCTTGATCGCAGCGGGATTCACCCCCAGACCGTTGATGAAGTTATTTTAGGCCAGGTGCTTACCGCCGGTGCCGGGCAAAACCCTGCCCGCCAGTCGGCGATTAAAGGCGGGCTGCCGATGACTGTCTCGGCTATCACTATTAATGATGTGTGTGGGTCCGGGCTTAAAGCGCTGCATCTGGCGTCGCAGGCGATTCAATGCGGTGAAGCCGATGTGGTGATTGCAGGCGGACAAGAGAACATGAGCCGGGCTCCCCATGTGCTGACCGACAGCCGAACCGGGGCGCGTCTGGGCAATAGCCAACTTATCGACAGCCTGGTCCACGATGGATTATGGGATGCCTTCAACGATTACCATATGGGCGTAACTGCAGAAAATCTGGCGCGGGAGTATGGCATCAGCCGTGCCCACCAGGACGACTGGGCGCTCCGCTCCCAGCAAAAGGCGCGCGCTGCTATCGATTCCGGGCGTTTTCGCGATGAAATCGTGCCGGTGAAAGCTATGTCCAGCGACGGGCGGCCACTTTTGGTCGATACCGATGAGCAGCCGCGTACCGACGCCAGCGCAGAAGGGCTGGCCAGACTCTCCCCGGCTTTCGAATTGACGGGGTCTGTCACGGCGGGGAATGCCTCGTCCATTAATGACGGCGCCGCCGCCGTGATGATGATGAGCGAAGCCAAAGCGCAGGAATTGAATTTGCCGGTGATGGCGCGTATCCGTGCTTTTGCCAGCGTGGGCGTCGATCCCGCCCTGATGGGTATTGCGCCGGTGTATGCCACCCGACGTTGCCTTGAGCGCGTGGGCTGGCACCTGGATGACGTCGACCTGATTGAGGCTAATGAAGCCTACGCCGCACAGGCGCTGTCTGTCGGTAAAGTGCTGGAGTGGGATGAAAAGCGGGTCAATGTGAACGGCGGTGCGATTGCGCTCGGCCATCCTATCGGCGCATCCGGCTGCCGTATTCTGGTCTCTCTGGTGCATGAAATGAAAAAACGCAATGCCCGTAAAGGGCTGGCGACGTTGTGTATCGGTGGCGGTCAGGGGGTGGCGCTGGCGATAGAACGTGACTGAGTCTTTCTTGCCGATAACGTCCCTTTCCTCCTAAAAAAAAGCCCTCCGTCAAGGAGGGCAAGGCCAGTTACAGAAACACTAACTCAAACGTCCCCGGGCAACGCGCCGCGCTACCCTGTTGTTTCTTTGTCGATACTTCCCTGGTGTATACGCATTCATTTTTACGCTGTTATACACGCCATCAACATTTCAAAAATTCGGTGTTAATTTATCAAAACATAGTTTTACTTTGTGTGACAGCCTGCGCAGTTTAAAAGAAAATGCAGCACATAGCACCCTAAAAAAATGATGGCGTAGCGATATGAAAAAAGATCTTAGATTTCACGCAGTAAAAATGCCGACAGGCTGTTAAAACGTCAAGATGGTATTAACTGTTTGTTTTATATAATTAAATTCTTTTTACTCACCCCATAAGTCGCCCACCTCATTCGCACCAATGTCAGGCGTTCGTGATCGCAACTACAGTTTTAGAAATATATTACGGAAAAAATGAAACGTTGTTTTATATAAGATTGAAAACGTGTTTTAGCCGGGATAAGATGTGCGCATACTGCAAAACGGAACGTTTTTTATCCGCTCCGTTACCTGCGATTTGAATGAAATATTGACTGCGGAGGTAAAGGTGGACGTAAGACAAAGCATCCACAGTGCGCATGCGAAAACGCTGGATACCCAGGGACTGCGCAATGAATTTCTGGTTGAGAAGGTATTTGTTGATGACGAATACACCATGGTGTACAGCCACATCGACCGTATCATCGTCGGAGGCATTAAGCCGGTAGCCAAAACCGTCTCTGTCGGCGGCGAAGTAGGCAAGCAACTGGGTGTCAGCTATTTTCTTGAACGCCGTGAGCTGGGCGTGATCAATATCGGTGGCCCCGGTACCATCACCGTTGATGGGCAGTGCTATGAAATCGGCCATCGCGATGCGCTGTATATCGGCAAAGGGGCGAAAGAGGTGGTTTTCGCCAGCGTCGATACCGCAACCCCCGCAAAGTTCTACTATAACTGCGCCCCGGCACATATGACTTACCCGACCAAAAAAGTGACGCCTGCGGATGTGTCTCCGGTCACGCTGGGTGACAACCTCACCAGCAACCGTCGCACCATCAACAAATACTTCGTACCGGACGTATTGGAAACCTGCCAGTTGAGCATGGGGTTGACTGAACTGGCGCCGGGTAATCTGTGGAACACCATGCCGTGCCATACCCATGAACGTCGTATGGAAGTTTACTTCTATTTCAATATGGATGAAGACGCGTGCGTGTTCCACATGATGGGGCAGCCGCAGGAGACTCGCCATATCGTGATGCACAACGAACAAGCGGTTATTTCGCCGAGCTGGTCAATCCACTCAGGCGTGGGGACGAAGGCGTATACCTTTATCTGGGGTATGGTCGGTGAAAACCAGGTCTTTGATGACATGGACCACGTCGCGGTTAAAGATTTGCGCTAAGCACCGAAGGCATAACGAAAATATGCCTGCGGCTGCAGGCGCTGAAAGATTAAGGAACAAACATGATTCTGGATGCATTCTCTCTTCAAGGTAAAGTGGCTGTCGTTTCCGGGTGTGATACCGGTCTGGGCCAGGGCATGGCGCTGGGTCTGGCGGAAGCGGGCTGTGATATCGTGGGCATCAACATTGTTGAACCGACCGAAACTATTGAGCGCGTCACCGCGCTGGGTCGTCGTTTCCTGAGCCTGACGGCTGATCTGCGTAAAATCGACGGCATCCCGGCGCTGCTGGATCGCGCGGTGGCCGAGTTCGGCAAAATTGACATTCTGGTCAACAACGCAGGCCTGATTCGTCGCGAAGACGCGATCAATTTTAGCGAGCAGGACTGGGATGACGTGATGAACCTGAACATCAAAAGCGTCTTCTTTATGTCTCAGGCGGCGGCGAAACATTTCATCGCGCAGGGCAATGGCGGCAAGATCATTAACATCGCCTCCATGCTCTCCTTCCAGGGCGGTATCCGCGTACCGTCTTACACCGCGTCCAAAAGCGGCGTAATGGGCGTGACCCGTCTGCTGGCGAACGAATGGGCGAAACACAACATCAACGTCAACGCCATCGCACCGGGCTATATGGCCACCAACAACACCCAGCAGCTGCGCGCTGACGAAGAGCGTAGCGCGGCTATCCTCGAGCGTATCCCGGCGGGCCGCTGGGGGCTGCCGAGCGACCTGATGGGGCCGATTGTGTTCCTGTCCTCCAGCGCATCTGACTACATCAATGGTTATACCGTTGCTGTCGACGGCGGCTGGCTGGCGCGTTAATTTGCTTGATACCGTCCTTCTTTGAACGGTAATAAAAAAGCCAGTCAGTGGTAATCTGACTGGCTTTTTATTTTGTTTCCCGTGTCATAAATACGGCTCAGGGGATCGGCGGCACATCCACCATTTCTGTATTTTCTGTTGGATCAGAGCTGACCGTCAAATAATGTATTATATTCAGCATTGTTTTTTTGCTTATCACTCAGATATCAGTAATTCAAGGTTCCGGCAGTATAGGATCATGCTCGGATCGCCACGTATAATAATCCCCTTCTAATATGTTATCTTTAATTTGTAGAGCAATCTTCAAACCTTTTTCTTTTTGTGCGGGGCTAAGCCCTTTTTCTTTGAGTTTGACACGTATAGTTTTATTAAAATTGTCGTAGATTTCTTCATTTTCTGATTCAGAACGGTATTGATCAGCGTAGTTTTGTTGATAATTACGATAGCTCATTTGAGCGACTAAAGACCATGCATATGCCTGTTCCAGATTCTGTTCTATACCAGCACCATAAAGATAAAATTCACTGATTCTTATCTGAGCATATTGTGAGTCATGGAGTGCGCTCATTTTATAGGCAGAAAAACTTTCCATCAGTTCTTCCTGGGATAAGTTAGTAACTCTGTCTTGCAGTGAATTTAGTTCGCTAAAGTAGCTGTTTTTGAATGCGAATCCGGATGGAAAAAGTATGTTATCCGCTAATGATGAATGTTCATGGTAACCTCCCTCAATAGCATATCGCATATACCGGATAAGCTTATTGCGGTTTTCATGCGTTAATGGATTAAATTTTGTGTAGGTTGTACCTGCTGTCCATTTAAGTCTTCCGGTAGCTAGTCTGGCAGCCAGGGGATAACGCATTTCAGCCAGTGTGGTAATAAATTCGCTGTAATCCATATTAAATATATCAGGGCGTTTAAGACGATGCCCATAGCGATTAACGATACGGTGTGCATTTTGTTTGTAGAAGTCTTCCAGAAAAGCGTTGTCGTTAACGAGAAACTGAATACGTGCATATTGAATCATCGCATTTTTATCACCCTGCCAGGCATGTATAATAAGGTTTATCAAATTTTCATCACTTTCAATTATATGTGTTTCTGGCGTTATTGCGTTTCGTTGCATTATCCATGAATGTTTCACTGTCCATAATTCAGACCTGGGAAGGAGTGATGGTGTTATAGAACAAGCTATATCAATTGCACCATCATGCGCAGAGTTAATAAGTAGAGTTATAACCACCAGGAATAATGAGCGTGTTGATGTCATGGATTGCGGCCTGTTGTTGATTTTTCATTATATATAACGAGAATAGCCTTAATTCAGGGCATCGGCGGCACATCCTCCATTTCTTCTTCCCAGATGCGATAATCCACGTCGGAAAATCCAGGGTTAATTCTCCCGGCGAGAGATTCACCCAGCTTAATTTTCTCATCAGTTGCAGTGGACAATATTAACGGTTGCAGAACGGTTTTGTTATAGTTATTCAGGTGAGCTTGTCCACTGTTATATTTATAATAATCTTCGTTTCTTATTTTGATGAAATTCAGAAAGTTGTCTCTCGCGATTAATGACCAGGCCCAGGCCTGCGTAATGTCCTGGGATACGCTAATTCCATAGTAGTGGAACTCGGCCATTTTAATCTGGGCATAAAGTGAGCCTTGCAGGGCGCACTTTTTATATGCAAGGTAACTGTCCTCCAGCTCTTTTGGAGATAAATTGGGGATCCTGTCCTGTAGGGTATGAATCTGTGTGTGATTACTGTCTTTATAGTCAAAGCCGCTGGCAAAAAGTATCGCACTGGCAAGTGATAAATGATAACGGAATCCGCCTTTGATGGCATAACGGGTGTAGTGTATTAACTTTTCACGGTTTTCTGGTGTCAATGGATTATGAATTATGCCTGTTCTCCCTGCATCCCACTGGAATCGTCCTGAAACCAACGCCGCAGCCAGGGGATACTCCATATCTGCCAGTTTGAGAATAAGATCTCGGTAGTGTAAATCCAGTATATCCGGCCGTCTGAGAGGCCTGCCATGCTGGTCAACGATGTTATGCCTGTTTTCCCAGATAAAATCCTCCACAATGGGGTTGCCGAAGAGTTCAAGCTGAATCATCGCATAGTCGATCAGGGCGTTTTTATCCCACTGCCAGGCCTGGCGGATTAATGCCAGCATCGCATCTTTGTCATCGATATTAGGGTGCTCTGGCGTAATGGCTTTTGCTGCTACCTCGCGTGAATATTCGACCGTCCACAATGCCTCCTGCGGTAGCATGGCGAGTTTAACGGAAAAATCCCTGGGGCGATTTTTATAGCAGTATAATGCGAGCAGTAACATTACAGTTAGCCACATAATTGTCCGCAAGGAAAAAAAACGTTTCCGGCAATGACTCATCGCGTTATCCGTGCCTCCTGTCAGATAAAATTAAGATCATCATCATTAAACTGATTCTGTGCCACTTTTCTGTCAATTTTCTCTCCATTTCTGTATTTTCTGCAGGGCCAGAGTTGACCACCAAATAGTGTTTTATACTCAACGTCATTAGAAAAACGTTCTTTTATAGCATCCCCTGATTTATATCCCCATAACACAAGTTCGTTCATTCCCAACACGTCTATCGCGATTTTATCATTGACTGTGGCCCGGTATTTCCAGTCTTGTGGCTGCGGACCATAATTGAAAGAAGCATAAACCATCTGACCAATAACATAAGCTGGCTGATAGCTGGAAAAATCACGGGCAATACATTCCTCACTGTTCCGCTGAGTTAAATTATCATCTTCAAAACGCCCGGAGCGGCAGCTATGCAGGACCAGATGTCCTAGTTCTGGGCTCCATCTCAGCTTTTCGAGAGACTGGATAACGGTTTTATTAATATGTTCACCCTTTCGGATTATGATTTGATCAGGATCGCTATGCGCAAAAATATGGATTTCATACAGCTCATAGGTGTACATTCCCGATTTATTCCGTAATTGCAGGTCATTAAAGATACTTGTCCAGATATCTTTAAATTCCTGTTGGCTTCTGAATATTTTAGGTGCCGGAATCACACTCTTAGGGTTTTTCTCCAGAAGTCGCTTTCTTTTAAACTCTGCGGCTTTCAGCATTTCCGCGCCGCCGTGTCCGCCGTACGCAATCATCACATCATATCTTTTGGTTTGAGTGATTTTTACCTGATGCACATGCACTGCCCCGTTCGGATCCATCGGGCGAGTATTGGCATGGCTAATGTTGTCAATTTCAGGCATTTCATTATTCCTTAATGATGATAACTGTCCGGTGATCGGCTGCAGCCAGTGAATAAGCTAACCGATAATCGTGCCAGCTTAAGTGCGGATAAGGGTAGAAGCTGAAAAATCAGAATTCATAAAGTGAATTAACCTCTATATACGGTTTGCATCCGTCCCTCAAGATACCTTGAAACTCGCCCCTGAGTTTGCTTGACTGAGTGCTTACTCAGAGGGAGAGGCATAATGAAAACGATTGGACTGCTGGGCGGCATGAGCTGGGAATCCACCATTCCGTATTACCGCCTGATTAATGAAGGGGTGAAGGAGAAATTGGGTGGCCTGCACTCCGCCAGCCTGTTGCTCCACAGTGTGGATTTCCACGAGATTGAAGAGTGTCAGCGCAGCGGCGAATGGGAAAAGGCCGGGGATATTCTGGCGGATGCGGCTATTGGCCTGCAAAACGCCGGTGCGCAGGGCATTGTGCTCTGTACGAACACCATGCATAAAATCGCCGGGCAGATTGAAGCGCGCATCGATGTGCCGTTTTTGCATATTGCCGATGCCACCGGGCGGGCGATTGTGGCGCAGAAACAGTCCAAAGTAGCGCTGCTGGGCACGCGCTATACCATGGAGCAGGATTTTTACCGTGGCCGTCTGACCGAAGCGTTTGGCATCGAAACGCTGATCCCGGGGGAGTCAGATCGCGCGCGGGTCAATCAGATTATTTTTGACGAGCTGTGCCTGGGGACGTTTAGCGATGCGTCGCGCGCCTATTATGTCAGTCTGATTACCCAACTGGCAGAGCAGGGGGCGCAGGGGGTGATTTTCGGTTGTACCGAAATTGGCCTGCTGGTTTCACAAGATCAGTCGCCAATCCCTGTCTTTGATACTGCCGCGTTGCACGCTGCCGATGCCGTGACCTTTATGCTCTCCTAAACGGCATTGAGTACCGCGTTCAGTGGGCCGGTAATCAGTGGCATCGCCTCCTGCAAATGGCGACTAAATGCGTCGACCAGCGCGGAAGAAGGGCGATGCAGCGGGCGAATCAGGCTTACCGTGAAAGGCACATCGATACTGAAACGTCGCACCACCACGCCACTGGCGGCGTAATCGAGCGCGGTCAGTGGGTTGACTACTGAAATGCCGACGCCGGCGCGGACCATCGCGCAGACCGATGCCGCGCTGTGCGTTTCGAGTACCATACGGCGTTTTACCTGATGTTCACTGAACAAAACATCCAGTAATTGCCGATAGCTGTCGGTACGCGACAGGCTGATGTAATTCTCACCCTGAAAATCCGCAGGGGTAAGCTGCGTTTTATGGGCCAGTCGGTGGTTTTGCGGCAGGACACACACTTCGTTAAAGGTCAGCAGCGGCGTACGCTCGGTACCGGCAGGCGTGCTGACGGTTTCCGTCAGGCCCAAATCATGACGCTGGGCGGAGAGCCACTCCTCCAGCAGCGGCGACTCTTGCGGCACGATATTCAGGCTTACGTCCGGGTAGCGGGCAAGAAAAGGCTGCAACAGCAGCGGTAAAAATGACTGGGAAAAGACCGGCAGGCAGGCGACCGACAGCTCGCCCTGACGAAATTCACGCAGGCTTTCGGCGGCGCTGACAATTCTGTCCAGTCCGTACCAGGATCGCTGTACCTCTTCAAACAGACGCAACCCCTGCACCGTGGGATGCAGGCGCCCGCGCGCGCGTTCAAACAATTTCAACCCCAGCACTTTTTCAAAGCGCGCCAGCTCCCGGCTAACGGTAGGCTGCGAGGTATGCAGTAACTGAGCGGCTTCCGTCAGGTTACCGGTAGTCATCACGGCATGAAAAATTTCTATGTGGCGCAGGTTTACGGCGGGCATGGCGGCATCCTGGTAAGCGAATCCATATCATTTTTGCATAGACTCACGATAAAACGATATTTTTTATTCCTCTTTGCCTGTGGCGTAATCATAAAAAACACCGTTCCGGAGTCTCTTATGCCACGCCCACTGACACAAACCACCACTGACCTTAATGCCGCTAACCTGCTGCGGCTGCCTGCTGAATTTGGCTGCCCGGTGTGGGTTTACGATGCGCAAATTATTCGCGACCAGATTGCCCGCCTGGCGCAGTTTGATGTGATTCGTTTCGCGCAGAAAGCCTGCTCGAACATTCATATCCTGCGCCTGATGCGTGAGCAGGGCGTGAAGGTGGACTCGGTGTCTTTAGGGGAAATTGAACGTGCGCTGGCGGCGGGTTACGACCCGAAAAACCATCCGGGCGATATTGTCTTTACGGCGGACGTGATTGATGAGGCGACGCTCGCCCGCGTGAGCGAGCTGCGTATCCCGGTGAACGCCGGGTCGGTGGATATGCTGGAACAACTGGGTCAGGTTTCTGCCGGACACCCGGTATGGCTGCGCGTTAACCCCGGTTTCGGTCACGGCCACAGCCAGAAAACCAACACCGGCGGCGAGAACAGCAAACACGGCATCTGGTACAGCGACCTGCCGGCCGCACTGGAGGTTATGCAGCGTTATAACCTGCAACTGGTGGGTATTCATATGCATATCGGTTCCGGGGTCGATTATGGCCACCTTGAGCAGGTATGCGGCGCGATGGTGCGCCAGGTGATTGAATTTGGTCAGGATTTACAGGCTATTTCCGCAGGCGGCGGCCTCTCTATTCCTTACCATGAAGGGGAAGAGGGCGTGGACACGGATCACTATTACAGCCTGTGGAATGCCGCGCGTGAACAGGTGGCGAAACATCTGGGCCACCCGGTAAAACTGGAGATCGAACCGGGACGCTTCCTGGTGGCGGAATCCGGCGTACTGGTCGCTCAGGTACGCAGTGTGAAAGAGATGGGAAGCCGCCACTTTGTACTGATCGATGCAGGATTTAACGATCTGATGCGCCCGTCCATGTACGGTAGCTATCACCACATCACCGCGCTGGCGGCTGACGGGCGCGATTTAACCACCGCGCCGCGTATCGATACCGTGGTGGCCGGACCGCTGTGTGAGTCTGGCGATGTGTTTACCCAGCAGGAAGGCGGCAAAGTGGAAACCCGCGCGCTGCCTGCCGTGAGGCCGGGGGATTATCTTGTGCTGCACGATACCGGTGCTTATGGTGCGTCCATGTCATCTAATTACAACAGCCGCCCGCTGCTGCCGGAAGTGCTGTTTGATAACGGCGTGGCGCGCCTGATTCGTCGTCGTCAGACGATTGAAGAGCTGCTGGCGCTGGAACAGGTATAAGGCCTGGTACTCTCTCCTGAGGAGCGAGGATATCAGCGATTCTCAAAAGAAGGTGCAGCCGCATCCGTTAATTCCCCGGTGGCACTGACGCTTACCGGGGCTACGGTTGATATGTTCGCTAGCCCGGATCAGGCGTCAGCTTTATCCGGGAAAAATGGCCCGGGGGCGACGGAATCACGCAGTACCAGGGTGCCGGTAAAAGGAGGGATCGCTTCGATCGCCTCTTTGTTGACCAGCCGGACAGCTTGATCGATGGCCGTGGTGATCATGCTCTCAATCGGCAGGTAAACCGTCGACAGCCCCGGCTCCAGCCAACGGGCGCTGGGTGCGTCATCGAAACCAAACAGAGAAATGTCCTGCGGAATACGTAGCCCCGCCTGATGCAGCGCCTTTGAAGCCCCCAGCGCCATATCGTCGTTACAGGCAAACAGCGCGCTGACCTTAATGCCCTCGTGTAAGATCTCCTGGCACAGTTCATAACCGCGTGACATGGATGAGTCGCCGTATTTCACTTTGGCCGGATCCCAACAAATACCGTGTTTTTCCAGCGCCTTGCGATATCCCATCAGACGGGCTTTGCCGGTTGGCGTGTGGATGGGGGCGGTGATACAAGCAATATCGTGATGACCCTGGTTCACCAGATAATCCACCGCCTGAAACGCCGCGTCCTGCTGTTCAAAAAAACGCATTTATCGTGGGCCTGAAACACCTCGCGGTTGATCACGATAAGCGGCATCGGGGTCGTATCAATTAGACGAATAATCGCCTTCTCGCTCATAAAGCGGGTGTAAAGAATGATGGCGTCGCAGCGTCTGTCGGCCAGCATCTGTACGGCCAGTTCTTCACGTTCCGGGGCATCGTGCCCGTCGGTCACAATCAGCTGTTTACCATAGGCTTCCGCCTGGCGTGATGCCTGTTGTAAAAGGCGACCAAAATAGAAACCGTTAAAAGTGGAAACCACCAGGCCAATGTTATTACTGGTGCGTGTTGCCAGCGACTGGGCCAGAAAATTAGGCCGATAACCCAGTTCTTCCATCGCCTGATAAACCCGTTTACGGGTGCTCTCTTTTACCTGACCTGTATCGTTCAACACGCGCGATACTGTAGCCTTGGAGACACCCGCGCGCAGTGAGACATCCAGCATTGTCGCCATGACCTGATCCTGTATCACATGAAGGCCGCTATTTTATCACATTCATCAAAGCGCAGCGGGACGGGGGAGAGACAATAACCGGATCGATCACGCTTTTCATGCAACCCGAAGAAATCCCTGATTTCTCTATGGTGGTATGCCAAATTTGCTGAAAATGGCAAATCTGGAATGCCAGATGCCGTGTTGCGACCTCAATCACAGAACTATTTTCTATCGATAGCTATTTTTGGTATGCCAAAAGGTATTGAGCTGTATACCTGACACGATAAAAGCCCTTTTACTGAGGTACCTCTGATGGCTCTACAGGAAAAGTTAATCGATTCGCTGGGTAGCTTCGCGACCAAATTCAACAGCTATCGCTATATCATGGCGATCAAGGCTTCGTTTATTACCCTGATGCCGGTCATTATCGTCGGCGCCTTCTCCGTGCTTATCTCCAATATGGTGCTGGATCCGAAAAACGGCCTCGCCAGCTTTGATGCGCTGTCGTTTCTGGCAGCGCTTAAGCCGATTACCAGCGCCATCAACTACGCCACGCTCAACTTTTTGAATATCGGTGCGGTATTCCTGATTGGTATTGAGCTTGGGCGTATTAACGGGATCAAAACCCTGTTCCCCGGTTTGCTGGCGGTTATCTGCTTTATCTGCGTGACGCCGACGACGGTGGAAATGCTGGTGGATGGCCAAATGCATGTGGTGAAAGATGTGCTGCTGCGCCAGTTCTCGGATACCCGTAGCCTGTTCCTCGGCATGTTTATCGCGATTCTCTCCGTTGAGATTTACTGTTGGCTGGAAAACCGTGAAGGGCTAAAAATCAAAATGCCGGATACGGTACCGCCTAACGTCTCGGCGTCGTTCTCAGCGTTGATCCCGGCCATTATTACTACCACGGTAATCGCGACATTGGGTTTTGTCTTTCATCAGCTCACTGGCATGTACCTCTATGATGCGGTTTATCAGGTGGTGCAACAGCCGCTGGAACGCGTGGTGCAAAGCCTGCCCGGCATCCTGCTATTGATGTTTGTCGCCCAGCTGTTTTGGGTGATCGGCATTCATGGCAACCAGATGATCAAGCCGATCCGCGAACCCCTGCTGCTTGGCGCGATCACGGTCAACATGAGCGCATTTGAGCAGGGCAAAGAAGTACCCAATATCATCACCATGCCTTTCTGGGATGTGTATATGAGTATTGGCGGTTCCGGTCTGACCATTGGCCTGCTGATCGCAGTGATGATTGCTACCAAACGCAAAGAGATGAAAGAGATCGCCAAGCTCTCCATCGGCCCAGGCATTTTCAATATCAACGAGCCGGTAATATTCGGCATGCCGATCATGCTCAATCCGATCCTCGCGATCCCCTTTATCATCACTCCGCTGGTGACCGGCTCAATCGGCTACTTTGCCACGGTTACCGGTTTCGCCGGCAAAGCCGTGGTGATGGTGCCCTGGACCACGCCGCCGCTGATTAACGCCTGGCTGTCCACCGCCGGTTCGATGGGCGCGGTGGTGACGCAACTGGTCTGCATCCTGGCTTCGATCCTTATTTATCTGCCTTTTGTGAAGATTGCCTCCCGCCGTGCGGAGCAAGCGCAGTTGCAGGCCGAATCCACTGAAATGGCGAAAAATGCGTAAAGGAGCCTGACGTGAGCACGAAAACACTCACCATCCCGCCGACGTTTATCCTTGGCGCGGCGGCGTCAGCCTGGCAAACCGAGGGCTGGAGCGGCAAAAAAGACGGGCAGGATTCATGGCCCGATCTTTGGTACAAAAACGACAGACAGGTCTGGCATGAGGGCTATGGCCCGGCGGTGGCGACTGACTTTTACCACCGTTTTCGTGAAGATGTGCAGCTGATGAAGCAGGCCGGGCTGACGCACTATCGCACCTCCATCAACTGGTCACGCTTTCTGACCGACTATGAAAAAGGTGTCGTGGATGAAGAGTATGCGGCGTATTACGACCAGCTCTTTGACGAGATGGCGTGTAACCGCATTGTGCCGATGATTTGCCTTGAACATTACGAATTGCCCGGTTATCTGCTGGAAACCTACGGCGGCTGGGCGTCGAAAAAAGTCGTTGAACTGTATCTGCTCTACGTCGAAAAGGTTTTTGAACGCTTTCACCAGAAGGTGACACGCTGGTTCACCTTTAACGAGCCCATTGTGGTGCAAACCAGGGTCTATCTGGATGCGTTGCGCTGGCCATATGAGCAGAACACCAGCACCTGGATGCAGTGGAATCACCATAAAAATCTTGCCACAGCGAAAGTGGTGAAGCTATTTCGCGAGAAGGGTTACGTGGGAACCGTGGGCTGCATTCTGAACCCGGAAGTCACCTATCCCCGCTCCCGTGCGCCGCACGACCTGCATGCGGCCGAGATGTACGATCTGTTCTATAACCGCGTGTTCCTCGACCCGATGGTGAAAGGAGCGTATCCGCCGGAACTGTTTGCGGTGCTGGAGAAGCATCAGGTGAGCTGGGACTACACCGAAGAAGAACTGGCGATCATTCGCGACAACACTGTCGATGAGCTCGGGATCAACCTCTATTACCCGCACCGGGTCAAAGCGCCTTCCCGCGCCTGGCATCCGGAGACGCCTTTCCATCCTGCTTATTACTACGAACCTTTTGAGCTACCGGGCAGGCGCATGAATAAGTCGCGCGGCTGGGAAATCGGGCCGTTTATCATTTATGACATGGCCATGCGGATTAAAAACGAATACGGCAACATCCCGTGGTTTGTGGCGGAAAGCGGGATGGGGGTGGAGAACGAAGGGCAGTTCCGCAATGCCGACGGGGTGATTGAAGACGATTACCGTATTGCGTTTATTGCTGAGCACCTGTACCAGGCGCTACGCGCGCGGGAGGATGGCGCCAACTGCCACGGTTATATGCTCTGGGCATTTACTGACAACGTATCGCCAATGAACGCTTTTAAAAATCGCTACGGGCTGGTGGAGATCGATTTGCAACACAACCGCGACAGACGGGCGAAAAAATCGCTCTCCTGGTATCGCCGGTTAAGCGACGAACGCCAGCTTACGGTCTCTTTTGATGATGAATGGAAATAAGGAGCTGTGATGAAACGTATTGTCCTGTGTTGTTCTGCCGGGATGTCTACATCACTGGTAGTCACCAAAATGGAAAAAAACGCCGCCGAGCGCGGTCTGGATCTGAAAATATATGCCATTGCTGAGCAGGCGCTGCGCGATGAATTAGACAGCCACAGCGGCGAGATCATCGCTGTTCTGTTGGGACCGCAGGTGCGCTTTAAGCTTGCGGAAAATAAGAAACTTACCGACCAATACGCTATCCCTATCGATGTGATCGATCCGGTTGCCTATGGCACCTTAAATGGCGCGAAAGTTCTCGATCAGGCACTAAATTTGGTAAGATAGCGCGCCGAAAGGCCGGGGGATCTCCGGCCTGAGCGTTAATCCATATTTATATACCCTGAATAGTTTGGGTTGCAGGAAGCCAACGCACCTGCAACGCGCAATATGATGGGTATAAGCAACAGGTGATATTGTGGAAAAAGCTGTTATCCCGCCGGAAAAAAAACAGTACCAGGAGATTGGCGAAGATTTACGCGCGCAAATAATCCAGGGGCATTACCCCGTGGGATCCCGCCTTCCGCCTGAGCGCAATATTGCCGAAAAGTATGGTGTCAGCCGCACGATAGTCCGCGAAGCGCTCTTAATGCTTGAACTGCAGGGAACCGTCGACATTCGTCAGGGGTCTGGCGTCTATGTGATGCGTATTCCTCAGGAGCATGAAAACGAAGAAGAGCGCTTTCTTAGCAGTGATGTCGGCCCGTTTGAAATATTACAGGCGCGTCAGTTGCTCGAAAGCAACATCGCCGCCTTTGCCGCCAAAATGGCGACGCGGGCGGATATCGATAACCTGCGCCGCATACTGGAACAGGAACAGCGTGCGATTGCCCTGAATGACACCAGCCAGGACAACAGCAAAATGTTTCATTTGGTGCTGGCAGGTGCCTCACAAAATCAGATGCTGCTGGCAACGGTAGAAAGCGTCTGGCACCACATGGATAGCAGCCCGCTATGGCAGCAGTTCAATGTGCACATTACCAGTCGACCTTATCGCCTGAAATGGCTGGGCGACAGGCAAACGTTGCTCGCGGCGCTGCGCCGTCGCGATGTGATGGGCGCCTGGCAGGCTATGTGGCAGCATCTTGAAAACGTAAAAAAGAGTTTGCTGGAGCTCTCGGACGAAGATGCCCCGGATTTTGACGGCTATCTGTTTGAATCAGTGCCGATTTTTCAAGGGAAATTAATGTGAAAGTGATTCCGTTATACGACGCGCCGCAGCATGCCGAACAGGTGATCGAGTGGCTCTGGCGCGAGTTTGGCGACTCACTGCCGCGCGCGTTCTTTGAAAGCATCATTCAACACAGCCAGACGCCGGGTAGCCTGCCGCTGACCTTTGTGCTGGTGGATGGCGAAACGCTGCTTGGCACCGTCGGGCTGTGGCGTTGCGATTTGATAAGCCGCCAGGATCTGTTCCCGTGGCTGGCGGCGCTCTATGTGGCTGAATCTGCGCGCGGGCAGGGGCTGGCGCGCACATTACAGCAGCATGTGATTGCGTCTGCGCGGGAGATGGGGTTTAGCGAGCTTCATCTTTACTCGGCCTGCCGTGATTTTTATGAGCGCTTTGGCTGGCAGTATATCGGCGACGGTCTTGATTACCCGGACACGACCGTCCACCTCTATCGCTTTACCCTTTAGTTTTCCTGTGGCGTCACGACCGAGTGGCGCCTTACCAGCGTCGGGTTAAAGACATGTGTGACATCCGGAACCGGACGGTTTTCTGCCAGCGCCAGCGCCAGTTCCGCCGCCTGTGTCGCCATTGTCACGATGGGATAGCGCACAGTGGTCAGACGCGGGCGGACATAGCGTGACACCAGCACATCGTCAAAGCCAATCAGAGAGATCTCGTCTGGCACAGTAATGCCATTGTCGTTGAGTACTCCCATTGCTCCCGCCGCCATCGAATCGTTATAACAGGCGATAGCCGTAAAATTCTTGCCGCGCCCGAGCAGTTCGGTCATCGCCTGTTCCCCGCCGCTCTCGTCCGGTTCACCGAAGGTGACCAGACGCTCATTACACGGCAGGCCGTTTTCTTTGAGGGCGTCGTAATAGCCCTGCAGACGGTCTTCCGCGTCAGAAATCGCGTGGTTGGAACACAAATAGCCTATCCGGGTATGGCCCTGTTGTATGAGGTGGCGTGTCGCCAGCCAGGCGCCGTAGCGGTCATCAAGCGACACACAGCGCTGTTCGAATCCCGGCAGAATGCGGTTAATCAATACCATTCCGGGGATCTGTTTCATTAACGCGATGAGTTCGGCATCCGGCACCATTTTGGCGTGGACAACCAGTGCCGCGCAGCGGTGGCGAATCAGTTGCTCAATCGCGTTACGTTCTTTTTGCTCATTATGGTAACCATTACCAATGAGCAGAAAATTGCCGGTGCTGGAGGCGACCTGCTCAACGGCCTTTACCATCGCGCCAAAAAAAGGATCAGAAACATCACCCACCACCAGACCGACCGTTTCCGTCGATTGTTGCGCCAGCGCGCGGGCGTTAGCGTTGGGGTGATAGTTCAGACTCTCCATTGCGGTCTGGACCGCCAGTCTTGACGCTTCGCTGGCTTTAGGTGAGTCGTTAATTACGCGCGAGACCGTAGCGACAGAGACACCTGCAAGCCGGGCTACATCTTTTATTGTCGCCATTGAGCACCTTCATTTAGGGGTAAGCGTTTACACACCCACTTATGTTACGGGAATGCGCTGGCTAATCAAGGTTGTCGCCAGCGCACTTTCCACAAACGTGAGCTGGCGCGGCGAAATGACGTGAAAACGTTACATGGGAAATATATCCGCAAATATACAGTTCGAACCTTTAGTTACACTTTGCGAAAGGCTGTTTCTATTGTCTGCTGGAGAAGTAATTGGCCAGATTGCTACAGTAGTTCTCCCAGAGGTATTGATAGGTGAAGTCAACCTGAGGGTTGAACACTTGAATTACACCAACCTGCGCAGATGTGCAGGTTTTTTTTGCCATTAAGTCAATGTGTAACAAGCAGAATGATTAGAAACACCTCGTTGCACTTAGGCTCATTCGCTTGCTTTTTACCACTGGCGAGCTAACGCGCTGCCAGCCACAATCAAGATCCCAGAGGTATTGATTGGTGATTATTTCGGTACGCATTTCGTACTTAATTTCTTGCACCAACCTGCGCGGATGCGCAGGTTTTTTTTCGCCCGCGTTTTGCCACCCCCCACTTCTCGTGTAATCTGCCACAATTTATGCATAACCTGTCGAATTGACTAACAAAAGGAGTTGAAATGTTATTTGGCTTTTTTCGTGGCCTCTTTCGCGTCCTGTTCCGCGTGCAGCTCACGGGTAATACACAGGCGCTGCATGGCGAGCGCGTGCTGATTGTCCCCAACCATGTCTCCTTTATTGACGGGATTTTGCTGGCGCTCTTTCTTCCTGTTCGTCCGGTCTTTGCGGTTTATACCTCCATCAGCCAGCAGTGGTACATGCGCTGGCTTAAGCCGATCATCGACTTTGTGCCGCTGGATCCGACGAAGCCAATGTCCATCAAACATCTGGTTCGTTTGATTGGCGAAGGGCGGCCGGTAGTGATTTTCCCGGAAGGGCGCATTTCGGTCTCTGGATCGCTGATGAAAATTTACGACGGTGCGGGATTTGTGGCGGCTAAGTCGGCGGCAATGGTCGTGCCGGTCCGTATTGAAGGGGCGGAATTGACCTTTTTCAGCCGCCTGAAAGGACTGGTTAAACAGCGCTTTTTCCCGCGTATTCATCTGCATGTTCTGCCGCCAACGCAACTGCCGATGCCGGAAGCGCCACGCGCCCGCGATCGCCGTAAAATTGCCGGTGAGATGCTGCATCAGATTATGATGGAAGCCCGCATGGCGGTGCGTCCGCGTGAAACCTTATTCGACGCCTTCCTCGCCGCACAATATCGTTATGGCGCGGGAAAGCACTGTGTTGAAGATATCAATTTCACCCCTGACAGCTACCGTAAACTGCTGACCAAAACGCTGTTTGTCGCCCGTATCCTTGATAAATACACTGCTCAGGGCGAGAAAATCGGCCTGATGTTGCCGAATGCCGGTATCAGCGCTGCGGTAATTTTTGGTGCCATCGCCCGCGGGCGTATTCCGGCGATGATGAATTACACAGCCGGGGTGAAAGGGCTGACCAGCGCCATCACCGCCGCGGAAATTAAAACGGTATTCACGTCGCGGACCTTTATGGACAAAGGGAAGCTCTGGCATCTGCCGGAACAGTTAACCCAGGTGCGCTGGGTCTATCTGGAAGATTTAAAAGGCAGCGTCACGCTGGAAGATAAACTGTGGATCTTTAGCCGCGTGCTGATGCCGCGTCTGGCGCAGGTGCCGCAAAAACCCGAAGATGCGGCGATCATTCTCTTTACTTCCGGCTCTGAGGGGAACCCGAAAGGGGTGGTCCACAGCCATAAAAGTATTCTGGCAAACGTCGAGCAAATCCGCACCATTGCGGATTTCACCGCCAATGACCGTTTTATGTCGGCGTTGCCGCTGTTTCACTCTTTTGGTCTGACGGTGGGGCTGTTTACGCCGTTGCTGACCGGGGCAGAAGTCTTCCTCTACCCAAGCCCGCTGCACTACCGCATTGTGCCGGAGCTGGTGTACGACCGGAACTGCACCGTGCTGTTCGGTACTTCGACGTTCCTTGGTAACTACGCCCGCTTCGCCAATCCGTATGACTTTTTCCGCCTGCGTTATGTGGTGGCAGGGGCAGAGAAGTTGCAGGACAGCACGCGTCAATTGTGGCAGGACAAATTTGGTCTGCGCATTCTGGAGGGTTACGGGGTAACCGAGTGCGCGCCGGTGGTGTCGATCAACGTGCCGATGGCGGCGAAGCCCGGTACGGTTGGGCGTATTCTGCCCGGAATGGACGCGCGCTTGCTCGAAGTGCCGGGTATTGATGACGGTGGGCGCCTGCAGTTGAAAGGGCCGAACATCATGAATGGCTATCTGCGCGTGGAGAAACCCGGTGTGCTGGAAGCCCCTGCGGCGGAAAATGCCCAGGGTGAGCTGGAAAACGGCTGGTACGATACGGGTGACATCGTGCGCTTTGATGAACAAGGCTATGTGCAAATTCAGGGGCGCGCCAAACGTTTCGCCAAGATTGCGGGTGAGATGATTTCTCTGGAGATGGTCGAGCAACTGGCGCTGGCGGTATCGCCCGAGAAGATGCACGCCACGGCGATCAAATCTGATGCCAGTAAAGGCGAGGCGCTGGTCCTGTTCACGACCGATGAACAACTGACGCGCGAGAAACTCCAGCAGCAGGCGCGTGCGCAAGGCGTGCCGGAACTGGCGGTTCCGCGCGATATTCGCTTCCTCAAACAGTTGCCGTTACTGGGCAGCGGGAAGCCTGACTTTGTGACGTTAAAAGGCATGGTTGAAGAGGCGGAAACCCAAAATGCATGAGTCAGTACCCACTAACACTTCACTGTGGTCGAAGGGGATGAAAGCGGTCATTGCCGCCCAGTTCCTGTCGGCTTTTGGCGATAATGCGCTGCTCTTCGCCACCCTGGCGCTGTTGAAAGCGGAGTTTTACCCCGACTGGAGTCAACCGATCCTACAGATGGTGTTTGTGGGCGCTTACATCGTCTTCGCCCCGTTTGTCGGGCAGATAGCCGACAGCTTTCCTAAAGGGCGCGTGATGATGGTTGCCAACGGCCTTAAGCTGCTGGGGGCGGCCAGTATTTGCCTCGGGATTAATCCTTTCATCGGCTATACGCTGGTGGGCATCGGCGCGGCGGCTTATTCGCCGGCGAAGTATGGCATCCTCGGCGAACTGACAACCGGCGATAAGCTGGTCAAAGCGAACGGGCTGATGGAATCCTCGACGATTGCCGCGATCCTGTTGGGCTCAGTGGCGGGCGGTATTCTGGCTGACTGGCACGTGCTGGCCTCGCTGGGCGTTTGTGCGCTGGTCTATGCGGGCGCGGTGGTAGCAAACCTGATCATCCCAAAACTGGCAGCCGCGCGCCCGGGGCAATCCTGGCGTTTCACCCCGATGACACGCAGTTTTTTCTCTGCCTGTTCTGTGCTGTGGCGCAATGGCGAGACGCGTTTTTCACTGGTCGGCACCAGCCTGTTCTGGGGGGCGGGCGTGACGCTGCGTTTCCTGCTGGTGTTGTGGGTACCGGTGGCTCTGGGCATTACGGATAACGCCACGCCGACCTATCTCAATGCCATGGTGGCGGTGGGGATTGTGGCGGGGGCCGGGCTTGCTGCCCGACTGGTCACGCTTGAGACGGTGGCGCGTTGTATGCCTGCCGGGATCCTGATTGGTGTGGCGGTGACCTTCTTTTCGTTACAACATGCTGTGTTACCGGCATACGGTATTCTGCTGCTTATTGGCATGCTGGGCGGCTTTTTCGTGGTGCCGCTTAATGCGCTGTTGCAGGAGCGCGGCAAGCGTTCTGTGGGCGCCGGTAACGCCATTGCGGTTCAAAATCTCGGTGAGAACACCGCCATGCTGCTGATGCTGGGCCTCTACTCCCTGGCGGTCAAAGTGGGGATACCGGTGGTCGGCGTAGGTGTCGGGTTCGGCGTACTGTTTGCGCTGGCAATCGCGGCACTGTGGATCTGGCAACGCCGCCGCTAAGATGCAGGCCGGGTAACCCGGCCTGATTCAGATTACGGTGCCGGGTAGGTATAGACCTGATGCACCGCTTCAATTTCTGCCAGCACCTCTTCGCTGAGGGTCAGATGCAGACTTTCCACATTCGTTTTCAGCTGTTCTAAGGTCGTTGCGCCCAGCAGGGTGCTGGCAACGAACGGCTGACGACGCACAAAGGCCAGCGCCATCTGCGCCGGGTCCAGATTGTGGCGTTTAGCGATATCCACGTAGGCGGCAACCGCTTTTTGCGCCTGCTCGCCGCTGTAGCGGGTAAAACGGCTGAACAGCGTATTGCGCGCACCTGCAGGTTTCGCCCCGTTCAGGTACTTACCGGTTAAGGTGCCGAACGCCAGGCAGGAGTAGGCCAACAGCTCAACCCCTTCATATTGCGTCACCTCAGCCAGACCGACTTCGTAGCTACGATTGAGCAGGCTGTAGGGGTTCTGAATAGTGACGATACGCGGTAATTCATGTTTTTCCGCCAGTTGCAGATAGCGCATCACGCCAAAGGCCGTTTCATTCGAGACGCCGATATAGCGGATTTTACCCGCACGCTGAAACTCAGTTAGCGCCTCCAGCGTTTCCAGCAGCGTGACGACAGGGGAGGATTCCGTCCATTTATAGCCCAGCGTACCAAAACAGTTGGTTGGGCGCTGTGGCCAGTGCACCTGGTAAAGATCAAGATGGTCGGTTTGCAGGCGCTTGAGGCTGGCTTCAAGCGCGAGGCGGATATTTTTCCGATCCAGCGCCTGGTTTGGTCGAATACCGCTGTCATTATTGCGCGAGGGGCCGCTGACCTTCGAGGCCAGGACGAGTTTCTCACGATTGCCGCGCTTCGCCAGCCAGTTACCGACGTAGGTCTCGGTCAGTCCTTGCGTTTCCGGGCGCGGGGGGACGGGATACATTTCTGCGACATCAATCAGGTTGATCCCCTGGCTGATGGCGTAATCAAGCTGTGCATGGGCGTCGGCTTCGCTGTTCTGTTCACCAAACGTCATTGTGCCCAGCCCCAGGGTGCTTATTTCAAGTGAACTGTGGGGGATACGGTGATAATGCATAGCCGGCTTCCTTTACTTACTGTACTGCGTCAGTTGTCCTGACAAAGGAATATAAACATGGCAGAGGGCAGAACAAAGGGAAAGAGGGGAGGCCAAAAAAGGTCAGCAGGTCACTGACCTTTTTAAAGATTGTTAGCGCTCGAGGATCTGGGAAACGTCATCACGATTGATCTGCATTTTATTGCCTTGCTGGTCGTGATAACTGACCAGGCCGGTTTCATCGTCAATTTCTGGCTTGCCGTCCGTCAGGATCATCCTGCCATCTTTCGTTGCCATGACGTAATCACTACTGCAACCTGAAACCGCAAATGCCAATCCAACTGCAGAGATAATCACTGCCCATTTTTTCATCGTTCTGTCCTCATTTGGCTCGTATCTCACATCATTCTAGTAATAACGTGATGTACCGGGAGAAAAAAGGGAGAAAATCTTAAAGTGTGGTGGCGGGCGGAAAGGGAGGGGAAGAACGGCTTCCCCTTACGGGGAAGCGTTGTATTACAGCGGGTTTTTCTTGCCGCGCATTAAGTTGAGGGTCTCCACTGCGATAGAGAAAAACATCGCAAAGTAGATATACCCTTTCGGTACATGAATTGAGACGCTTTCCAGAATCAGGGTGAAACCCACCAGAATCAGGAAGGAGAGTGCCAGCATTTTGACCGAGGGGTGACGGTTTACAAACTCGCCGATAGGGCGTGCGGCAAACATCATTACGCCCACTGAAATCACTACCGCCGCCATCATAATAAACAGATGATCGGACAGGCCAACCGCGGTAATGACGGAATCGAGACTGAAAATAATGTCCAGCAGCATAATCTGTACGATTGCGCCAAAGAAGGAGTGGACATTGGTTTTCAGATCCTCTTCACCACCTTCGATCGTCTCGTGAATTTCTTTACTCGCCTTCCATATAAGGAACACACCACCACAAAACAGGATCAGATCGCGCGCAGATACCGCATGTTCGAATGCGGTAAAGAGCGGCGTGGTCAGTTTTGTTACCCAGGCGATTGAGGCCAGCAGCAGTAATCGCATCACCATCGCGGCAGCCAGACCGAGCCTTCTGGCGTGGTTACGCTGTGCGGTGGGCAACTTCGCTACCACCAGTGAGAGGAAAATAATGTTGTCGATTCCAAGCACAATTTCCAACAGCGTTAGCGTGCCAAGGGCAAGCCAGGCGTTGGGATCGGTAATCCATGCAAATAACATCTATAAAGTCCTGCCAAAAAAGAAAGGCTGATTATAAGCGCCAGCCGCGCGGAGGTAAAAATTAATCCCCAGGCACCAGGAAATGTCTGGCGAGCAAGGCTCCGGTGAAGTTCTTTTTCAGATAGAAACCGCGCGGCAGCGTCAGAATAGGCTCTCCATGCGTGCCGACGGCCTCAGTCAACGCTTTGCTGTTTGCCGCTTTCGGACGCAACTGCAATACCTCACCGTGCCGCGCTGTAATACGCTCAACCTGGCCCAGTACAATCAGATCCATTAACTCCTCCCAGTCCATACGCAACTGGTTCTCTTCCTCTTCATTAGGGCTCCACAGCAGCGGTGAGCCCACGCGGCGTTCGGCAAGGGGAATGTCGCGCGAACCTTCTATGGGAATCCATAACACACGGCGCAATTTATGACGTACATGGCTGGTTTCCCAGACCACCCCTGTATTACCCGTTAGCGGGGCGACGCAGACAAAAGTCGTTTCCAGCGGGCGACCCGCGCTGTCGATGGGGATCGTTTTTAGCTCTACGCCCAGCGCCGCGAAATCCTGCTCCGGTTTACTGCCGGCGCTGGCACCGAGCCACTGTTCCAGCAGGATCCCCGTCCAGCCTTTATCGCGTTTGAGATCGCGGGGAATGGGCAGCCCGGCAAGCAGAGCGAGCTCGCCCAGGGTATAGCCTGCGAGCGATTGTGCCTGGGTAAGCAACTGGATTTCGGACTCGGGAGACGATGTTAAAGGTTGTATGGCGGACATGCTAAAGCCTTGATTAAAAAATGAACTGCAATTATGCACACTATCGATGACTGCGATTTTTTTCCACCCGTCCTGATGAATGCACTGATTCTTAAGATAATTTTCCGTAAAAAAGGCGGCGTTGCGCAACACAATACGCGGTTGTTCAAATCTGGTCACTGACAATAAACAGGATCTTACACCATGTTATCCACAGAAAAATGGGATAACTGGGTAAAAGTGGCACTACTGTTTCGATTTACAGCCTTGACGTGCGACGAAAATCGAATTTCTGCACAAAATGTGCCTAACTTATTGGCATAATCTGTGGATAAAAACGACGTTGTTCGATCTTTCATCAGTACAAGGATCGCTATAGTGATGATCATCACATTATGGGATGTAAACAGAGAAATAAACATCTTAACTAAATGAATTTAAGATATTTATTCATTGAGCTGATTGCTAGTATATTCAGACTACTCCGGGTTTTCCAATGTTAAATCTCCGGTTCTTCACAAGTCTATCCACAGAAAAGGTGAATAAAACCCGACATGTGAGGGGATGTCTGTTTATAACTTTGCCGATAATTGTGAGTTATTCAAATGTTATCCGTTTGTTCCGTCGCAATTGAGTGGTTTACCGTTTTCCACGAGTGTGAAACAATCGATTAATTCAGGTTTATTTTGAGGTAGTCCGGTGATTGATGACGATGGCTACCGCCCAAATGTGGGTATCGTAATCTGTAATCGACAGGGCCAGGTCATGTGGGCCAGACGCTTCGGGCAGCACTCCTGGCAGTTTCCCCAGGGGGGAATCAACCCAGGCGAGTCTCCGGAGCAGGCGATGTACAGGGAACTGTTCGAAGAAGTAGGCTTAAATCGTAAAGATGTTCGAATCCTTGCTTCTACCCGTAACTGGTTGCGTTACAAGTTACCGAAACGTTTGGTGCGTTGGGATACAAAGCCGGTCTGTATCGGCCAGAAACAAAAATGGTTTCTTCTGCAATTGGTCAGCAGTGATGCTGATGTCAATATGCAAACCAGTAGTACCCCCGAGTTTGATGGCTGGCGCTGGGTGAGCTACTGGTATCCTGTTCGTCAGGTAGTGTCGTTCAAACGCGACGTCTATCGACGGGTGATGAAAGAGTTTGCAGGGGCCGTGATGGCGCTTCAGGAGATTCCGCCTAAGCCGCAAAGCGCACCTGCCTGGCGACGTAAAAGAGGTTAAGCCACGCACATTATGCTCACCCGCTTGCGAGAAATCGTTGAAAAAGTTGCCAGCGCGCCGCGACTGAACGAAGCGCTGGAAATACTGGTCACAGATATTTGCGAGGCGATGGAGACGGAAGTTTGCTCCGTCTACCTCGCAGACCATGACCGGCGTTGTTATTACTTAATGGCGACTCGCGGTTTAAAAAAGCCGCGCGGGCGTACGGTCACTCTCGCATTTGATCAAGGTATCGTCGGCCTGGTAGGCAGGTTGGCGGAACCTATTAACCTTGCTGATGCGCAAAAACACCCCAGTTTTAAATACATCCCCGCCGTAAAAGAAGAGCGTTTCCGCGCTTTCCTCGGTGTGCCCATTATTCAGCGTCGTCAGCTTCTTGGTGTTCTGGTTGTTCAGCAACGCGAACTGCGCCAGTACGATGAAAGTGAAGAGTCCTTTCTGGTAACGCTGGCCACCCAAATGGCGGCTATTCTCTCCCAGTCGCAATTAACCGCGTTGTTTGGTCAGTATCGCCAGACGCGTATTCGCGCGCTCCCGGCATCATCCGGCGTGGCGATCGCCGAAGGCTGGATGGATGAAACCCTGCCGTTGATGGAACAGGTCTATGAAGCCTCGACCCTTAACACAACCCTCGAACGTGAAAGGCTGACCAGCGCGCTGGAAGCGGCGGCCGGAGAGTTTCGCCGTTACAGCAAGCGCTTTTCTGCGGGGGCGCAAAAAGAGACGGCGGCGATTTTTGATCTTTACTCACACCTGCTTTCGGATGCGCGTCTGCGCCGTGAGCTGTTTGCCGAGGTGGACAAAGGTCTGGTCGCTGAATGGGCAGTCAAAACGGTCATTGAGCGTTTCGCCGAGCAGTTTGCGGCATTGAGTGACGGTTATCTGAAAGAGCGCTCTGGCGATTTGCGCACGCTCGGCCAGCGTTTACTGTTTCATCTGGATGATAATATTCAGGGTCCCAATACCTGGCCGGAACGCTTTATTCTTGTTGCCGATGAATTATCTGCAACGACGCTGGCTGAGCTGCCGCATGACAGACTCGCGGGCGTCGTGGTGCGCGATGGTGCATCCAACTCCCATGCTGCGATCATGGTACGTGCGCTCGGGATCCCAACGGTCATGGGGGCGGATATTCAGCCTTCAGTGCTGCATCGTCGCACGCTGGTGGTGGACGGCTATCGTGGTGAGGTGCTGGTTGATCCTGAGCCGGTATTGTTGCAGGAATACCAGCGGCTTATCACCGAAGAGAATGAATTAACCCGCCTTGCGGAAGATGATGTGAACCTCGCCGCGCAGCTTAAAAGCGGCGAGCGCATTAGGGTGATGCTCAATGCGGGGCTAAGTCCAGAGCATGAAGAGAAGCTCGGCAGCCGAATCGACGGCATCGGGCTTTATCGCACCGAAATTCCCTTTATGCTGCAAAGTGGTTTCCCGTCGGAGGAAGAGCAGGTCGCGCAATATCAGGGCATGCTGCAATTGTTTAACGATAAATCCGTGACCCTGCGTACGCTGGATATCGGCGCGGATAAACAGTTGCCATATATGCCGATAAGCGAAGAGAACCCATGCCTGGGCTGGCGTGGCATCCGTATTACGCTCGATCAGCCAGAAATCTTCCTGGTGCAGGTGCGCGCAATGCTGCGTGCAAATGCTGCCACCGGTAATCTCAGCATCCTGTTGCCAATGATCACCAGTATTGATGAGGTGGATGAAGCAAAACGGCTGATTGAACGTGCCGGGCGTGAAGTCGAAGAGATGATTGGTTACGCCATACCGAAACCGCGTATTGGCGTGATGATTGAAGTGCCATCAATGGTGTTTATGATCTCGCATCTGGCTAATCGGGTCGATTTTATCTCTATTGGCACCAACGACCTTACCCAGTACATTCTGGCGGTAGATCGTAACAATACGCGCGTGGCCAGTATGTATGACAGCCTTCATCCTGCCGTGTTGCGCGCGCTGGCGATGATTGCCAGAGAAGCTGAGCGGGCGGGCATCGATCTGCGGTTGTGCGGTGAAATGGCGGGAGATCCCATGTGTGTGGCGGTGCTTATTGGCCTTGGCTTTAGCCATCTGTCAATGAACGGTAAATCGGTGGCGCGTATTAAATATCTACTGCGGCGTATTGATTTCGCCGAGGCGCAAACGCTGGCAAACCGTACGCTTGATGCGCAACTGGCTACCGAAGTAAGGCATCAGGTCGCTGCTTTTATGGAGCGTCGTGGCCTGGGTGGCCTGATTCGCGGTGGGTTATAGACACAAGTTCCCGGTAGCATAGATGACTCTGTGACCGGGGCGCGCTGGAGAAGCCAACGCACCTGCGGTATAAGGATGACGGGTAATACCCTAAATCATTTGTGTTGCAGGAAGGCGGCGAGCCAGTAAGCTCCCGGGAGCATAGATGACTCTGTGACCGGGGCGCGCTGGAGAGGCCAACGTACCTGCGGTGTAAGGATGACGGGTAATACCCTAAATCATTTGTGTTGCAGGAAGGCGGCGAGCCAGTAAGCTCCCGGGAGCATAGATGACTATGTGACCGGGGCGCGCTGGAGAGGCCAACGCACCTGCGGCGCAAAGGATGACGGGTATACATATCTTTTACAACTTCGCCGCATCAAGCCTGCCCGCACTATGCTATTATTCGCGCCTTTGGAGCGCCCGCCAGAACGGGCGCGCATCTATACCGCTGTCCACTTTCGGCGGAATAACAACTTGTTGTGGTGACAGATGAATAGTGGCTATCTGCGTTTTCCTGAATTTGATCCGGTAATTTTTTCAATTGGGCCGGTTTCCCTCCACTGGTACGGGTTGATGTACCTCGTCGGGTTTGTGTTTGCTATGTGGCTCGCAACCCGTCGTGCCGGCCGTCCCGGCAGTGGCTGGACGAAAAATGAAGTTGAAAATCTGCTCTACGCAGGGTTTCTTGGGGTGTTCCTGGGCGGGCGTATTGGCTACGTCCTGTTTTACAACTTTCCGATCTTCCTTAATGACCCGCTGTATCTGTTCCGAGTCTGGGACGGCGGCATGTCTTTCCACGGTGGCTTGATCGGCGTTATTGTCGTGATGATCGTCTTTGCCAAACGCACTAAACGTAACTTCTTCCAGGTTGCTGATTTTATTGCGCCGCTGATTCCTTTTGGACTGGGGGCCGGGCGTCTGGGCAACTTTATTAACGGCGAGCTGTGGGGTCGTGTCGATCCGAGCTTCCCGCTGGCAATGCTTTTCCCGGGTTCGCGCGCGGAAGACGCCGCATTACTGCCGTCTCATCCGCAGTGGCAATCCATTTTTGATACCTACGGCGTGCTGCCGCGTCATCCTTCCCAACTGTATGAACTGGTGCTGGAAGGTATCGTGTTATTCATTATTCTGAATCTCTATATCCGTAAACCTCGTCCGATGGGAGCGGTGTCCGGCCTGTTCCTGATTGGCTATGGTGCGTTCCGTATCATCGTTGAGTTCTTCCGTCAGCCTGATGCACAGTTTACCGGTACGTGGGTGCAATACATCAGCATGGGGCAGATCCTCTCCATCCCGATGATTGTTGCGGGTATTATCATGATGGTTTGGGCGTATCGTCGTCGTGCGCCGCAACACGTTTCCTGAGGAACCATGAAACAGTATTTAGAACTGATGCAAAAGGTGCTCAATGAGGGCACCCCGAAAAACGATCGTACAGGGACAGGCACGCTCTCTATTTTTGGCCATCAGATGCGCTTTAATCTGCAGGACGGTTTTCCGCTGGTGACCACCAAGCGTTGCCATCTGCGCTCAATTATTCATGAGCTGCTGTGGTTCCTGCAGGGCGACACCAACATCGCATACCTGAAAGAGAATAATGTCTCTATCTGGGATGAATGGGCCGATGAGCAGGGCAACCTCGGGCCGGTTTATGGCAAACAGTGGCGTGCCTGGCCAACGCCGGATGGCCGTCATATTGACCAGATCTCGACCGTAGTGAACCAGCTGAAAACGGATCCGGACTCGCGCCGTATCATCGTGTCAGCCTGGAACGTGGGCGAACTGGATAAAATGGCTCTGGCGCCGTGCCATGCTTTTTTCCAGTTCTATGTCGCGGACGGCAAGCTCTCCTGCCAGCTCTACCAGCGCTCGTGCGATATCTTCCTTGGCCTGCCTTTCAATATCGCCAGCTACGCATTACTGGTGCATATGATGGCGCAACAGTGTGATCTGGAGCCGGGGGATTTTGTCTGGACCGGTGGCGATACCCATCTGTACAGCAACCATCTGGAGCAAACGCGCCTGCAACTGAGCCGCGAACCGCGCGCACTGCCAACGCTAAAAATCAAACGTAAGCCCGCATCGCTGTTTGATTATTGCTTCGATGATTTTGAAATCGAAGGTTACGATCCGCATCCGGCGATTAAAGCCCCGGTCGCTATCTGACCGAGTGCAGCATCGCATAACCGGCGCCACAGAGCGCCGGTTTTTTTATCCTCATTACGCATTCTTCGGCATATCTTCCAGACCGCTTGTAACCCGCTGCAACTCCGCCTGTTTGTTCCGTGACGTCTCGTAAAACGGCCTCCTTCCGCTCGCCATGACTGCTGCGTCGCGCCAGACTGCCGCCATGAAAAACGAACATGGATTTACCCTGATTGAGACGATGGTTGCGGTGGCGCTGATTGTGATTCTGAGCGGCATCGGGCTTACCGGCTGGCGTAACTGGCAGGCCCAGCAGCGCTTATGGCAAACCGCGCTGCAGGTCAGGCATTTCCTGGAGATGCTGCGTGATGATGCCAACTGGCATAACCAGGAGCGGCTGATTCTGGCATCCCGTTCTGGAGATGTCTGGTGCCTGCATACCCAGGGGCTACAAACAGGATGCTCTGTCGATTCCCCGTATCTTATGCGCCCGGTGTGGCCCGAGGTTAACCTCGTGGAAATTACACCTTCATTAGGTTTTTATGGTCTGCGTAATACGGCATGGGGAGGGCATATCCGGGTCGGAAGCAGCGCAGGTGAGTGGCGAATCGTGGTGTCTGGCTGGGGGAGGATACGGATGTGTCAGTATATGGCGGATGAGTCATGTTAGCCCGACAGCAGGGGTTTTCCTTGCTTGAAACCTTACTGGCGATGGCGATAGGGAGCGTCATCCTGCTGGCGGCGGCACGCTTTCTTCCTGCGTTACAGTTTGCCGTGTTGCAACAGACCCTTCATCAGACGCTTGAGGATGAGCTCTAGCAGCGCCTGTATACGATTGCCAGACACATTCAGCGTGCCGGGTATTGCAATGGTGAATGTGCAGGACAACCCCTGTCGATCGGGCGTGATGGGAGTTGCGTGGTGGTGCAATGGGATGCTAACAGCAATGGACGATGGGAGACATCGCCTGCCAGTGATGCCGACCAGACGGGGTTTCGTCTGCAAAATGGCGTACTGGAAACCCTGCGCGGCGCGACGTCCTGCGAGGGAAAAGGCTGGGACAAAATGACGGATCCCAATACAGTGAATATCTCCCATTTTTCTCTTACCCGGCAGCAAACCACGGGTTTTGTCCCGGTTTTTATCATAAGTCTGGCGGGGCAAATTAAAGGCCGGGAAACACAGAACGTTTCTGCTGCCTTTAGTGTGAGTGGTTTTAACTTATGAACCGTCAGCGAGGGATCTCGTCACTGGCGCTGGTGCTGCTTATTCTGATACTCGGTAGCCTGATGCTTAATGGGCTAAGCCAGCAATTGAATACGCATATTCGCCGGGTGAGCACCGAGAGCGAACACCTTCGCCAGTATGCGCAAGTGCAGTCGGCGATGATGTGGGCGCAAAGGCTCACATGGCTCAGGGAACCCGCGTTGCAATGTCTGCGACACCCCAGTGAGCCCTGGCAGGCATGCCTGCGCGTGCTCAGCGACCAGACTGTGTTATTAACCGTCGGAAGTGGCAAACAACGTTTATGGCGAGGCGGACGCATTGCGCGTAACAATGTCGTGTTTTCCGCGCACGGCTGGAGTGATTTTTGCCCACATAAGGAAACGGAGCTGTGTCAGATCCCACAAAACAACGCGGATTGAGCCTGCCGGAAGTGCTGCTGGCTATGGTTTTACTGGTGATGGTGGTCACGGCGCTGGGAGGCTATCATCGTGCGCTCGCCGCCGGTTTTCACACATGGAGTCAGTACCGGCTTTTGTGGCGCCACGCCTGGCAACAGGCACAAATGTATCCGCCGCCGCTGCCAGCAGGGTGGCAGGTACAGAAGGAGCAGACAAGCGACCGGGGATGTGTCAGCATCAGGGTAATTATCATTTCGCCAGTGGGCAGAAAAGGGCAAATGACGCGAACATTTTGCCCGAACAGCCTGTAGTCAGGAGCACATATGCTAAGGGTTTATCACTCCAATCATTTGGATGTGCTGGAAGCATTGATGGAGTTTATCGTTGAGCGCGATCACCTCAGCGATCCTTTTGAACCCGAAGTGGTGCTGGTTCAGAGCACGGGTATGGCGCAATGGCTACAAATGACGCTGGCGCAAAAGTTTGGCATTGCCGCCAATATCGACTTTCCGCTTCCTGCCAGTTTTATCTGGGATATGTTTGTGCGTGTCCTCCCGGACATCCCAAAAGAGAGCGCATTTACGAAACAGAGCATGAGCTGGAAATTGATGTCGCTGCTGCCGGCTATGCTGGAGCAGGACGAATTTGCCATGCTGCGCCATTACCTCAGTGATGACGACGATAAGCGCAAGCTGTTCCAGCTTTCCTCCCGTATTGCGGATCTTTTTGACCAATACCTCGTCTATCGTCCGGAGTGGCTTACCCTATGGGAAGCCGGGGAAAAAGTGGATGGCCTTGATGAAGCGCAAATCTGGCAGGCGCCTCTATGGCGTCGTCTGGTGGAGTATACGGCCGAGCTTGGCCAGCCGCACTGGCATCGTGCCAATCTTTATCAGCGCTTTATCAATGTGCTTGAGTCAGCTGAGCAGTGCCCGCCAGGGTTACCGTCTCGCGTATTTATCTGTGGCATTTCCGCGCTGCCGCCCGTCTATCTGCAGGCGTTACAGGCGCTGGGTAAGCATATCGACGTACACCTTCTCTTTACCAACCCTTGTCGCTACTACTGGGGCGATATTAAAGATCCCGCTTTTTTAGCCAAACTGCTGACACGCAAGCGTCGACATCATCGCGATGAGCGAACGCTCCCTCTTTTTCGTGATGCGAGCGCTGTACAAGGCTTATTTAACAGCGATGGCGAGCAAAATTTACCAAACCCACTGCTTGCCTCGTGGGGCAAACTGGGGCGCGATTATGTGCACCTGCTTGCCGGTTTGGAGAATTACCAGGACCTGGACGCGTTTGTCGATGTTACGCCGGGGCATATTCTGCAGAACCTGCAATACGACATGCTGGAATTGCAAAATAGCGCTGTCGCAGGAGTGAACGCAGAAGAGTATGAGCGAAGCGATAAAAAGCGTCTGCTGGAGCCGGACGATCGTAGCGTGACGGTACATATCTGCCATAGCCCACAGCGGGAGGTAGAAGTATTACATGACAATTTACTGGCGATACTGGAAGCCGATCCGTCACTGACGCCGCGCGATATTGTGGTGATGGTGGCGGATATCGACAGCTACAGTCCGTATATCCAGTCCGTTTTTGGTAGTGCTGTCGGTGAGCGTTACATTCCTTACGCCATTTCTGACCGCCGTGCACGTCAGGCGCATCCGGCGTTGCAGGCATTTATTAGTTTGTTGTCATTACCTGATAGCCGCTTTGTTTCGGAAGATGTACTGGCTCTGCTGGATGTCCCCGTGCTGGCAGCGCGTTTCAATATTGATGAAGAGGGGTTGCGTTACCTGCGCCAGTGGGTCAATGAATCGGGCATTCGCTGGGGTATGGATGACGATAATGTCCGCGAACTGGAACTCCCGGCGACCGGACAACATACGTGGCAATTTGGTCTAACCCGCATGCTGCTGGGATATGCTATGGAAAGTCGTCAGGGGGAATGGCAATCCATTCTGCCCTATGATGAATCCAGCGGGCTGATTGCCGAGCTGGTTGGTCATCTCGCCTCCTTGCTCATGCAGCTTAATACCTGGCGGCAGGGACTGGCGCAGGCGCGACCACTTGAAGAGTGGCTTCCGGTCTGCCGGGAGATGCTCAATGACTTTTTCCTGCCCGATCAGGACACCGAGGCCGCGCTGGCGCTTATCGAGCAGCAATGGCAGGCGATCATTGCGCAAGGGATTGATGCGGCGTATGGCGAAGAGATTCCGCTTTCCGTCCTGCGCGATGAGCTGGCGCTGCGTCTCGATCAGGAGCGTATCAGCCAGCGCTTCCTGGCCGGGCCGGTAAATATCTGTACCCTGATGCCAATGCGTTCCATCCCATTTAAGGTGGTATGCCTGCTGGGAATGAATGACGGTATCTACCCGCGAACCCTTGCGCCGCTTGGGTTTGACCTGATGAGCCATCAGTCCCAGCGCGGCGACCGCAGCCGCCGTGATGATGACCGTTACTTGTTCCTTGAAGCGTTGATATCCGCGCAGGAAAAACTCTATATCAGCTATATCGGTCGCTCGATTCAGGACAACAGCGAACGTTTCCCGTCGGTACTGGTGCAAGAACTGCTTGATTACATTGGTCAAAGCCACCGTCTGCCGGGTGATGAAGCGCTAAATTGCGATGAGAGTGAAAAGCGCGTTAAAGCGCATATCTGTTATTTACACCCCCGTATGCCGTTTGATGCTGCCAATTTCCGACCCGGCGAATGGCAAAGCTTTGCCAGTGACTGGTTGCCCGCGGCAAGCCAGCAGGGCACGGCCCACCCGGAATTTATTCAGCAACTTTCCCCTCTTGCGCTGGAATCGCTCACGCTTGAGCAACTCTTGCGTTTCTGGGCGCACCCGGTACGCGCTTTTTTCCAGATGCGTCTGAGGGTTAATTTCCGGCCGGAAGAGAGTGATATTCCCGATGCCGAACCTTTCATTCTTGAGGGATTAAGTCGCTATCAGCTCAACCAGGAATTGCTCAATACGCTGGTGGAGCAACAGGATGTTGAGAAGCTTTTCCGTCACTATCGCGCCGCAGGAGCATTGCCCTATGGCGCGTTTGGCGAGATTATCTGGGAAGCCCAACAGCTTGAAATGCAGGAGCTGGCAGACCGGGTTATCGCACAGCGCCAACCTGGTCAAAGCATGGAGGTCGATCTGGCGTGTGCGGGGGTGCATTTGAGCGGATGGCTTGCGCATGTGCAGCCTGATGGCCTGCTACGCTGGCGACCATCAAAACTCAGCGTCACCCAGGGTTTGCAACTTTGGCTGGAGCACCTTGTCTACTGTGCTAGCGGCGGCATTGGGGAAAGTCGGTTATTCGTCCGCAATGGTGGCGAATGGCGTTTCCCTGCGATGACGCCGGACGACGCATTGCAACATCTGGCGCTCATGATTGAAGGCTATCGCGAAGGGATGGCAAAACCTCTGCTGCTGCTGCCAGAAAGTGGCGGTGCATGGATAAAAGCCTGTTACGACGCGGCAAATGATGCCATGTTATCGGATGAGACAACGTTGCAAAAAGCGCAAAGTAAATTCCTGCAAGCGTATGAGGGCGGTATGTTTTCTACCGGCGAAGGTGAAGATATCTGGTATCAGAGGCTGTGGAGAACCCTTACACCTGAGCATTACCTGCAGATAACGACGCTGTCTCAGCGTTATTTGTTACCGCTGTATCGATTTAATCAGTCCAAATGACTGTATAAAAATTGCGCAAATAAGAACCATCCTTTATTATGCGCGACGGGTCACGGACTGATATACCAAGAGTTCGGCATGCTGCCGACGCACGTTTTGCCCTGAAAATTTCAGCATGGCTGGAAAGCGACGGGATTGTTAATGATGAGGTTCGTGAATGCCCCGCAGCACCTGGTTAAAAGCTTTCGTTGTGTTCTTTGCCCTCTGGGCATCATACAGTCAGGCAGACAATGGTTGGCAGCCGGTACAGGAAACTATCCGTAAGAGCGATAAAGATACCCGCCAGTATCAGGCGATTCGTCTCGACAACGGCATGGTGGTACTGCTGGTTTCTGATTCCCAGGCGGTGAAATCTCTTTCTGCACTCGTTGTCCCGGTGGGTTCCCTTGAAGACCCGGCCGCACATCCTGGCCTGGCTCATTATCTTGAGCATATGTCCCTGATGGGGTCGAAAAAATACCCGCAGCCGGACAGCCTCTCCGAATTTCTGAAAATGCACGGTGGTAGCCATAACGCGAGCACCGCCCCCTATCGCACCGCATTTTATCTGGAAGTGGAAAACAATGCGCTGGAAGGGGCCGTTGATCGACTGGCCGATGCGATAGCCGCACCGTTGCTTGATAAAAAATATGCCGATCGCGAGCGTAATGCTGTCAATGCAGAGCTAACCATGGCGCGTACGCGTGACGGCATGCGTATGGCGCAGGTGAGCGCGGAGACCATCAACCCGGCGCATCCTGGCGCACGCTTTTCCGGGGGCAATCTCGAAACGCTGAGCGATAAACCAGGCAGTCCGGTGCTCGAAGCGCTGCTCGCGTTTCACGAAAAATACTATTCTGCCAATCTGATGAAAGCGGTGATTTACAGTAATCGCCCTTTGCCGGAGCTGGCGAAAATTGCGGTTGAGACCTTTGGTCGGGTGCCGAATAAAAACATTGAACGTCCTGCCATCAATGTTCCGGTCGTCACCGATGCGCAAAAGGGCATCATTATTCACTACGTTCCGGCAGTGCCACGTAAGGTACTGCGTGTGGAATTTCGTATCGATAACAACACCGCGCAATTCCGTAGCAAAACGGATGAGCTGATCACCTATCTTATCGGCAACCGCAGTCCCGGAACGCTCTCTGACTGGCTGCAAAAACAGGGTCTGGCAGAAGGCATTCGTGCGGATTCTGACCCGGTCGTGAACGGCAATAGCGGTGTACTGGCTATCTCCGCCACCCTGACGGATAAAGGGCAGGCTAACCGCGATACGGTGGTGGCGGCCATTTTCAGCTATCTCACTATGCTGCGCGATAAAGGTGTGGATAAGCGTTATTTCGACGAACTGGCGCACATTCTGGATCTCGATTTCCGCTACCCGTCGATCACTCGTGATATGGGGTACGTTGAATGGCTGGCGGACACCATGATCCGCGTGCCGGTTGCCCACACGCTCGATTCGGTAAACATTGCCGATCGGTACGATGCCAAAGCCGTGCAGGCGCGTCTGGATGAAATGACACCGCAAAATGCCCGTATCTGGTATATCAGCCCTGACGAACCGCATGACAAAACGGCGTACTTTGTCGAAGCGCCCTATCAGGTGAACAAAATCACCCCGGAGCTGTTTACGCTCTGGCAGCAGAAGTCGGCGGATATCGCGCTGAAAACGCCTGAACTTAACCCGTATATTCCGGATGACTTTACGCTGATCAAACCGGCGAAAGAGTACACCCATCCGGAGCTGATCGTTGACGAGTCAAACCTGCGCGTAGTCTATATGCCGAGCCGCTACTTCGCGAACGAACCGAAAGCGGATGTTAGCGTTGTGCTGCGTAATCCAAAAGCGATGGATAGCGCGAAAAATCAGGTGCTGTTCGCCCTGAACGACTATCTGGCGGGGATCGCGCTGGACCAGTTAAGTAATCAGGCGGCAGCAGGCGGCATTAGTTTCTCGACGAATGCCAATAATGGCCTGATGCTCAACGCCAATGGTTATACCCAGCGTTTACCACAGTTGTTCCAGGCGTTACTGGCGGGATATTTCAGCTATACGCCGACTGCAGAGCAACTTGAACAGGCGAAATCCTGGTATGCGCAGATGATGGACTCCGCAGATAAAGGTAAAGCCTTTGATCAGGCTATCATGCCAGTACAGATGCTCTCTCAGGTACCTTATTTCCAGCGAGAAGACCGTCGTGCGCTACTGCCGTCAATTACGCTTGATGACATCCTTACTTATCGTGATGCACTGAAAACCAATGCGCGTCCTGAATTTCTGGTGGTGGGGAACCTTACCGAACAGCAGACCAAAGATCTGGCGCACGGCGTTCAGGATCAACTGGGAGCGAAAGGCAGCGAATGGTGTCGCAACAAAGACGTGCTGATCGACAAACCGCAGTCAGTGATGTTCGAAAAAGCGGGCAACAGTACTGATTCCGCCCTGGCCGCCGTGTTTGTTCCGTCTGGTTTCGATGAGTTCACCAGTTCGGCTTACACTGCAATGCTTGGGCAGATCATTCAGCCGTGGTTTTATAATCAATTGCGTACCGAAGAGCAGCTTGGTTATGCGGTGTTCGCTTTCCCGATGAGCATTGGCCGTCAGTGGGGGATGGGCTTCTTATTACAGAGCAACGGCAAGCAGCCTGCCTGGCTGTGGGAGCGTTATAAGGCCTTCTTCCCCACTGCGGAAGCGAAGCTGCGTGCCATGAAGCCGGAAGAATTTGCGCAAATCCAACAAGGAGTTATTGCGCAAATCCAACAGGCACCGCAGACGCTGGGCGAAGAAGCCTCAAAACTCAGTAAAGATTTTGATCGGGGCAATATGCGCTTCGATTCACGTGATAAAGTAGTGGCTCAGATAAAACTGCTGACGCCGCAGAAACTTGCCGATTTCTTCCATCAGGCGGTAGTTGAGCCGCAGGGCATGGCGGTATTGTCACAGATTTCCGGAAGCCAAAGTGGGAAAGCGGAATATGCGCAGCCCGAAGGGTGGAAAGTCTGGGACAGCGTCAGCGCGTTGCAGCAATCCTTACCCTTGATGAGCGAGAAAAATGAGTGAAACCGCTGAGTCCCTTGATCCACTTCGCTTGCCGCTAACCGGCGAGCGACTGATTGAAGCCTCTGCGGGCACCGGTAAGACCTTCACCATCGCCGCACTCTACCTGCGGCTGTTGCTTGGTTTAGGCGGTAATGCCGCCTTTCCACGCCTTCTAAACGTCGAAGAGCTGTTGGTGGTGACCTTTACCGAGGCCGCCACTGAAGAGCTTCGCGGACGTATTCGCAGCAATATCCATGAACTTCGCATCGCCTGTTTGCGCGAGACAACCGACAACCCGTTGTATGCCAGCCTGTTGCATGAGATCACCGATAAGCAACAGGCCGCACAGTGGCTGATGCTTGCTGAACGGCAGATGGATGAAGCGGCTATTTTTACTATCCACGGCTTTTGCCAGCGCATGCTTAGCCTCAATGCCTTTGAATCCGGCATGCTGTTTGAACAGCAACTGATCGAAGATGAATCACTGCTGCGCTACCAAGCCTGTGCTGACTTCTGGCGTCGCCACTGTTACCCCTTGCCGCGTGATCTGGCACAGGTGGTTCATGAGTCGTGGAAAGGCCCCCATGATTTGCTCAAAGCCATCGATCGTTATTTGCAGGGTGAAGCGCCGCAAATCAAAGCCGCACCGCCAGCAGATGAAACGCTGGCGAGTCGCCATCAGAAAATCATTGCCCGGATCGATAGTGTCAAACAGCAATGGCTTGCGTCCGTGGACGAGTTGGGGCCGCTAATTGAAGGCTCCGGGATCATGCGGCAAAAATTCAATCGCACCAACCAGGCCCGCTGGATGGAAAAGATCAGCGCCTGGGCCGCTGAAACCACCTGCAGTTATCAGTTACCGGAAGCGCTGGAAAAGTTTGCTCAACCGTTCCTGCGTGAGCGAACCAAAGAGGGCGGTGTGGTACCGGAGCATGCCGTCTTCGACGCGATAGAAACCCTGTTGAATGCACCGCTGACGCTCAATGATTTGATGTTAACCAGCGCGATGCGTGAAATCCGTGAAGCGGTGGCCAGAGAAAAACGTCGCCGTGGCGAACTCGGTTTCGATGACATGTTGAGTCGCCTGGACAGTGCCCTGCAAAGTGCGAATGGCGAGGCACTGGCAACGGCGATCCGCACTCGTTTCCCGGTCGCCATGATTGATGAATTTCAGGATACCGATCCTCAGCAGTACCGTATTTTCCGTCGTATCTGGCACCGCCAGCCGGAAAGCGGGTTGCTGCTGATTGGCGATCCGAAACAGGCTATTTACGCTTTCCGTGGCGCCGATATTTTTACCTACATGAAAGCGCGCGATGAAGTGAACGCCCGTTATACGCTCGATACCAACTGGCGTTCCGCCCCGGGAATGGTGGAGAGTGTTAATCAGCTTTTTAGCCAGACTGAAAACGCCTTTATGTTTCGGCAAATACCTTTTCAGCCAGTGAAGTCAGCGACGAAAAATCAGTCGTTGCGTTTTACGATAAAAGGTGAAAATCAGCCTGCGATGGCGATGTGGCTGATGAAAAGCGAGGGCGTTGGGGTTGGAGATTATCAGACCTTTATGGCCGAGCTATGCGCGGCGCAAATCCGTGACTGGTTGATCGCCGGGCAACAGGGGGAGGCGTTGCTGTATGAGGGTAAAACGGCTCGCCCTGTGAAAGCCTCTGACATTACTGTGCTGATCCGTAGCCGCCATGAAGCGTCACTGATTCGCGACGCGTTGGGTCTGCTTAATATCCCCTCGGTTTATCTTTCTAACCGTGACAGCGTGTTTGATACGCCGGAGGCCCAGGAGCTTCTCTGGCTATTACAGGCGGTGCTTACGCCGGAACGTGAAAATACGTTACGCAGCGCGCTGGCGACCTCCATGCTGGGTTTGAGTGCGCTGGATATCGAAACGCTTAACCAGGACGAAGTCGCCTGGGATGCAATAGTGGAAGAGTTTGCCGGCTGGCGGGAGATGTGGCTTAAACGCGGCGTGATGCCAATGCTGCGTGCATTAATGAGTGCGCGCCACGTGGCGGAAAATCTACTGGCGACACCGGGGGGCGAACGCCGCCTGACGGACATTTTGCATCTGAGCGAATTACTGCAGGAGGCGGGCACGCAGGTAGAAAGTGAGCATGCGCTGGTGCGTTGGCTGGCACAGCATATCGCCGAACCGGACGCGAATGCGTCAAGTGAGCAGTTGCGCCTGGAAAGTGACAAACATCTGGTAAAAATTGTCACTATTCACAAATCGAAAGGGCTGGAGTATCCGCTGGTCTGGTTGCCCTTTATTGCCAATTTTCGCGTTCAGGATCAGGCGTTTTACCACGATCGCACCTCGTTTGCGCCCGTGCTGGACCTCAGCAAGGCTGAGGAGAGTATTGAGCTGGCGGAGACAGAGCGCCTGGCGGAAGATCTGCGTCTGCTTTACGTGGCGCTGACGCGTTCGGTCTGGCATTGCAGTCTGGGGATCGCCCCTATTTTTCGTCGTCGCGGCGAAAAAACGGGTGACAGCGATTTCCATCTCAACGCATTGGGGCGCCTTATCCAACAGGGGCAGCCTCGCGATGCGCAGGGGCTTCGGGCCTGCATTGAGGCGCTGTGTGATGAGAATATCGCTCTTTTGATGCCTGATGCGCCGGACAACGTTCGCTGGCAGGCGCCGCAAGATGTCGTGCAGGTGTTAACGGCCCGCCAGATGACACGAACCGTGCGTGATGACTGGCGCGTGACCAGTTACTCGGGGCTGCAACAGCGCGGGCATAGCATTGCGCAGGATTTATTGCCGCGCCTGGACCTTGATGCCGCCGGGGAGCGAGACCTGCTGGCCGAGCCGATGCTCACGCCGCATCAGTTCCCACGCGGCGCCTCGCCGGGGACATTCTTACACAGCCTGTTTGAAGATCTGGATTTCACCCAGCCGATTGCCCCTGACTGGGTGGCAGAGAAACTCCAGCGCGGCGGTTTTGAAGAGCACTGGCAGCCGGTTATCAGCGAATGGATCGACACGATCCTTCACGTTCCCCTTGCCGATACGGGGGCATCGTTGCATCAGTTAACGGCAAAGGAAAAGCAGGTAGAGATGGAGTTCTATATCCCGATTGCACAAAATCTGCGTGCCGGGGCGCTTGATGCGCTGATTCGCCGCTACGATCCGTTGTCTGCTGAATGTCCGCCGCTGGATTTCCGCGAGGTGCGCGGCATGCTGAAAGGGTTTATTGATCTGGTGTTTCGCCATGAAGGGCGTTACTACCTGTTGGATTACAAATCTAACTGGCTGGGAGAATCCGCCGAGGCTTATACCCATGAGGCGATGGCTGCCGCTATGCAATCTCACCGTTACGATTTGCAGTATCAACTTTATACACTCGCCCTTCATCGTTACCTGCGCCACCGCATTGCCGATTACGATTATGAGCGCCATTTTGGTGGCGTTATTTACCTGTTCCTGCGTGGTGTCGAGCCCGGTAATCCGCAGCAGGGGATTTTTACCACCCGGCCTGACGCGGCACTGATAAGCCAGATGGATGCCCTGTTTGCCGGGGAAACACTGGAGGTGGCGCAATGAAACTGCGTACGTTATTGCAGCAGGCCGCAGCGCTAAAAATATTACGCCCTCTGGATGTGCAGTTCGCCCTGACCGTGGCCAGCGATGATGAACCTGCGGTGATGCTGGCGGCGGCGATGCTGAGCTTTGACGCCGGAGAAGGGCATGTCTGCTTACCGCTTTCCCGTTTAGCGCCGGAAAACCTGCCTGCCAGAGCGCATCCGTTACTGGCCTCTCTTTATGAAGAGGTTGGTCATCCTGCGGACTGGCGAAAGACGTTACTGGCCTCGCCTGCCGTTAGTGAGGGGGAGGCGGCAACGCCGATGATCCTCGTGGGTGAGCGGCTCTACCTCAATCGTATGTGGTGCAATGAATGCAGTATTGCCGCCTTTTTTGCTAAGGTTAATCACCCCCTGGCGGTAGATGAAAACCGCTTGCGGCAGGCGCTGGATAACCTGTTTCAACCTTCGGATGATATCAACTGGCAGAAGGTGGCGGCGGCGGTTGCGCTGACTCGCCGCGTGTCGGTGATTTCTGGTGGGCCGGGTACCGGGAAAACCACGACGGTGGCGAAGCTGCTTGCCGCGCTGGTGCAAATGGCCGATGGTTCACGCTGTCGCATTTGTCTTGCCGCACCAACAGGGAAGGCAGCCGCTCGTCTGACGGAATCATTAGGTGCAGCGCTTCGTCAGTTGCCGTTGACTGACAAACAAAAGGCGACGCTGCCTGACGAAGCCAGTACCCTGCATCGTCTTCTGGGCGCGCTACCCGGTAGCCAGCGCCTGCGTTATCACGCGGGCAATCCGTTGCATCTGGATGTGCTGGTGGTGGATGAAGCCTCCATGATTGACCTGCCGATGATGTCACGGCTGATTGATGCACTACCGCAACATGCGCGGGTCATTTTCCTCGGAGACCGCGACCAGTTAGCCTCAGTGGAGGCCGGGGCGGTACTCGGAGATATTTGCGCCTGGGTCAATAAAGGGTTTACTCCGGAGCGCGCTGCACAGTTGTCGCGAATAACAGGAACGACCGTACCCGCTGGAGAAGGCGCTTCGGCCAGTGCGCTACGTGACAGCCTGTGCCTGCTGCAAAAAAGCTATCGCTTTGGCAGCGATTCGGGCATCGGGCAACTGGCGGCGGCGGTTAATCGTGGCGATAAAGCGGCGGCAAGCGCGGTGCTGGGCCAGGGCTTTAGCGATATCGAAAATAAACACCTGCAAAGTACAGAAGATTATCAGAGCATGATTGATGATGCGCTGGCAGGCTATGGACGTTTTCTCGGGCTGGTTCGCGATGGCGCGCAGCCGCAAGAGGTCCTTACCGCTTTTGGTGAATATCAGTTGCTGTGTGCGTTGCGTGAAGGGCCATTTGGCGTAAGTGGGCTGAACGATCGTATCGAGCAGGCGCTGATTCGGCAGCGGCGGATTTCACGCCCGGCGCATGCGCGCTGGTATCACGGCAGGCCGGTCATGATCACGCGTAATGATGCATCGCTGGGGCTGTTTAATGGCGATATTGGTATTGCGCTCGATCAGGGGCAGGGCATCCGTGTCTGGTTCCCGTTACCTGACGGCAGCCTGAAATCCGTACAGCCCAGCCGCTTACCGGAGCATGACACCGCCTGGGCGATGACGGTACATAAATCGCAGGGATCGGAGTTTGATCATGCGGCCCTGATTTTGCCGGGCCAGATTGTGCCAGTGGTGACAAGAGAACTGGTCTATACCGCGATTACCCGTGCGAAAAAGCGGCTCTCGCTGTATGCCGATGAACGTATTCTGGCGCAGGCCATTGCCACGCGTACCGAACGGCGAAGCGGACTGAATGCCATTTTTGAAACGATGTAGAACATAGCCCTCACCCGGCGGTAAGGGCTATCGGTCAACCTACCCCAAATCTGCCATCAGCACTTTTGACCGTCGCTGATAGTTGTACATCTCTTTTTTACTTTCCGGCAGGGAGTCGATATCCACCGGGGTAAAGCCGCGCTCCTGGAACCAGTGGATACTGCGGGTGGTGAGGACAAACAGTTTGCTCAAACCCATTTGTTTCGCCTGGGCTGCAATGCGCTCAAGCAATACTTCGCCGCGTGATGAACTGCGGTAGTCCGGATGGACCGCGACGCAGGCCATTTCGCCGATTTTTTCTTCCAGGAACGGATAGAGCGCCGCGCAGGCGATAGTCAGGTTATCGCGCTGAATGATGGTGAATTTATCGATCTCCATCTCCAGCTGCTCGCGTGAACGACGTACCAGAATACCTTGCTGCTCCAGGGGGCGAATCAGTTCGAGAATGCCGCCGATATCATTAATGGTGGCACGGCGGATCTGTTCCGCACTCTCCATCACAATCTGCGTACCGATACCGTCACGGGAGAACAGCTCCTGCAATAAGGCGCCATCTTCCTGATAACTGATCAGATGGCTGCGACGTACGCCACTTCGACAGGCTTTCATTGCGCCGCGCAGGAAACGCACTGTACCGGAGTGATAATCGCCTTGCTCTTCCAGCGATTCGACCCGGGACTGGGCTTCGTTCGGGAACATCTCGGAGACAATCTGCCCATCTTCGTTGTAGACGCCCTGTGATGAACAAAAGCCGATCATCTTTTCCGCTTTCAGTTTGATGGCCAGTTGTGTCGCAATCTCTTCTGAGGTGAGGTTGAAGCTTTCGCCCGTGACTGACACCGCAACGGGGCCGAGCAACACGATAGCGCCGCTGTCTAACTGACGGTGAATGGCTTCTTCATCGATACGACGGATACGCCCGCTATGGCAATAATCCACGCCATCATCCACGCCCAGTGGTTGGGCGATAATGAAGTTGCCGCTAACGACGTTAATGTGCGCGCCCTGCAATGGCGTATTGTTCAGACTCATAGAGAGGCGTGCAGTAATGTCCAGTTGCAGCAAACCAGCGGCCTGTTTTACCAGTTCAAGCGTTTTGGCATCCGTCACGCGGGTGTGTTTGTGATACACCGGTTCGTGGTTATGCGCGGCAAGATTTGCATCAATCTGCGGACGTGCGCCATACACCACCACCAGGCGAATGCCCAGGCTGTGAAGTAAGCCTATGTCGCTGACAATGCTGGAAAAGTTTTCATGTTCAATGGCTTCGCCACCCAGCATGATGACAAACGTTTTTCCCCGATGGGTATTTATATAGGGAACAGAATGGCGAAATCCCTGTACCAGTTCGGTTCTGCGTTCCTTTACCACGGCCAACCCTCACTGCATGATTATTCGTAAATTGTGTATTTTTATTCTTTTATGGCGCCAGGTGCAAGCCATAAATTAGCCTTAGACAAAGAATAATTCCTGCGTGCTCTTGCATGGATTGTGTATGTTTACCCTTTTATAGATGACAGTTTATGCGTCATTCGTTAAAGTTTTCGGTCAAATCTGACGTTTACTTAGTATTTCATCTTTTTTGCTCGGGAGAAGCATGTCGGGAAGTCAATCAAGGTTGAGCCGCCGCAGATTGTTACAAGGGGCGGGCGCTATGTGGTTATTGAGCGTGAGTCAGGTCGGTCTTGCCGCCGTCAGTCAGGTGGTGGCGGTGCGCGTCTGGCCTGCGTCAACCTATACTCGCGTGACCGTTGAGTCTAACCGTGTGCTTAAATATCGCCAGTTTGCGCTCAGCAATCCGGATCGGCTGGTTGTTGATATCGAAGACGTAAACCTGAACTCCGTTTTGAAAGGGATGGGGGCACAAATTCGCGGCGATGATCCCTTTATCAAATCTGCGCGCGTTGGGCAGTTTGATCCAAAAACGGTGCGTATGGTGTTCGAGCTTAAGCAGGATATTAAGCCGCAGCTCTTTGCCCTTGCGCCGGTAGCGGGGTTTAAAGAACGTCTGGTGATGGATCTTTATCCGGCGAACGCGAAAGATGTCCAGGATCCGCTGCTCGCGCTTCTGGAAGAATACAACCAGGGCGATCTGGAAAAACAGGTACCGCCTGCGCAAAGCGGGCCGCAGCCGGGGAAAGCGGGACGGGATCGACCGATCGTTATTATGCTTGATCCGGGCCATGGCGGTGAGGATCCGGGCGCCATTGGTAAATACCGGACCCGTGAAAAAGATGTGGTGCTGCAAATTGCCCGTCGCCTGCGCGCGTTGATTGAGCAGGAAGGCAATATGAAAGCCTACATGACGCGCAATGAGGATGTGTTTATCCCGCTGAAGGTACGCGTCGCGAAAGCGCAGAAGCAGCGCGCCGACCTGTTTGTTTCAATTCATGCGGACGCCTTTAGCAGTCGCCAGCCGAGCGGTTCGTCGGTCTTTGCCCTCTCAACCAAAGGGGCGACCAGTACTGCGGCGAAATATCTGGCGGAAACGCAGAATGCCTCCGACTTGATTGGTGGGGTGAGCAAAAGCGGCGATCGCTATCTCGACCACACGATGTTCGATATGGTGCAGTCGCTCACTATCAATGACAGCCTTAAGTTTGGCAAAGCGGTGCTCAATAAGCTGGGCAATATTAATAACCTGCATAAAAACAGTGTCGAACAGGCCGGCTTCGCGGTACTGAAAGCGCCGGATATTCCGTCGATTCTTGTTGAAACGGCGTTTATCAGTAACGTGGAAGAAGAGCGTAAGCTTAAGACGGCGAAGTTCCAGCAAGAGGTGGCGGAGTCGATTCTGGCAGGAATTAAGGCGTACTTTGCCGATGGCGCAACGCTGGCGAGAAGAGGCTAGTTTTTAGGCATATTTTTATTCGCGGCGGCAACACAATGAATCCCCGGGAGCGTACAACGGTACGTGACGGGGGTGAATGAAGGCAGTCAACAAAGGTGCAGCAAGAAGGGCGAAGAATAAAAACAAAAAAACACCCATAAGGGTGTCTGTTGTATTGGTTGCGGGGGCCGGATTTGAACCGACGACCTTCGGGTTATGAGCCCGACGAGCTACCAGGCTGCTCCACCCCGCGTCCGTCTTTACTCTTCATCGAGTAAATGTGCATCAGATTGTTATTGGTTGCGGGGGCCGGATTTGAACCGACGACCTTCGGGTTATGAGCCCGACGAGCTACCAGGCTGCTCCACCCCGCGTCCGTCTTTACTCTTCATCGAGTAAATGTGCATCAGATTGTTATTGGTTGCGGGGGCCGGATTTGAACCGACGACCTTCGGGTTATGAGCCCGACGAGCTACCAGGCTGCTCCACCCCGCGTCCGTGGATGCGCACTATACTCCGCTAACATTATGATGCAACCCTTTTTTAACGGAATGGCGGATTAGCGTGACATTTGTATAAAAACAGTACGATAAGATTGTTTTTTGTACTGCATTTGCGTCAGGTTGCGCAATCGCATTTCATTAGCAGGGGCGGTTTGTTATCTTCATCACGCTCCGGATTAACCAGAAGATGAGAGAAATGAAAGGACGTTGGGCAAAATATCTACTCGCAGGCGCAATGGCAGCACTTCTCGCCGCCTGTACTTCAAAGCCGACCGATCGCGGTCAACAATATAAGGACGGGAAATTCTCCCAGCCTTTCTCTCTGGTAAACCAGCCTGATGCGACTGGCGCACCGATTAACGCGGGCGACTTTGCCGAGCAGGTGAATCAAATCCGCACCGCTTCTCCGCGCCTCTATTCAGGACAGAGCAACGTTTATAATGCGGTACAGCAGTGGCTGCGTTCGGGGGGCGATACCCGCACGATGCGTCAGTACGGTATCGATGCCTGGCAGATGGAAGGGGCAGATAACTACGGTAACGTTCAGTTCACCGGTTACTACACACCGGTCATACAGGCACGCCACACCCGCCAGGGCGAGTTCCAGTATCCGATTTACCGCATGCCGCCCAAACGAGGGCGTCTGCCTTCCCGCGCCGAGATTTACGCAGGCGCATTGAGCGACAGCTATGTGCTGGCGTATAGCAATTCGCTGATGGATAACTTCATCATGGATGTTCAGGGCAGCGGCTATATTGATTTTGGTGATGGCAGCCCGCTTAACTTCTTTAGCTATGCTGGCAAAAACGGCCATGCCTATCGCAGCATCGGTAAGGTACTGATCGACCGTGGCGAGTATAAAAAAGAAGATATGTCGATGCAGGCTATCCGCCACTGGGGTGAAACCCACAGCGAAGCGGAAGTGCGCGCGCTGCTGGAAGAAAACCCGTCATTCGTCTTCTTTAAACCCCAATCTTATGCGCCGGTGAAAGGTGCGAGTGCAGTTCCGCTGATTGGTCGCGCCTCCGTGGCCTCCGATCGCAGCATTATCCCGGCGGGGACCACGCTGCTGGCAGAAGTGCCGTTGCTGGATGTGAATGGCAAATTTACCGGTCAGTATGAATTACGGCTGATGGTGGCGCTGGATGTCGGCGGTGCAATCAAAGGCCAGCACTTTGATATTTATCAGGGCATTGGCCCGGATGCGGGTCACCGCGCCGGGTGGTACAACCATTATGGACGCGTGTGGGTGCTGAAAACCGCGCCGGGGGCGGGTAACGTCTTTAGCGGCTGAGTGTGATACGCTAAAACTAGTTTTTAAAAATAATGGATTTATGGAGTGGTGTCGCCCCGGATGGCGGCGCAAGCGCCTAATCTGGCTACGGTCCTGTAGCCCCGGTAAGCACAGCGCTACCGGGGAGGTGTCCCGGATGGCGGCGCAAGCGCCTAATTCGGGCTACGGTCCTTTAGCCCCGGTAAGCGCAGCGCCACCAGGGAGAGTCCCGGATGGCGGCGCAAGCGCTTAATTTGGGCTACGGTCCTGTAGCCCCGGTAAGCGCAGCGCCACCGGGGAATTCCCCTAATTTCATCGCTCCAGGGTTGTCAGCAACATCATGGGTGAGGGAGAAACCTCACCCGTTTTACATCTGAGGTCTTATGTCTGTGGTAATTAGCGATGCCTGGCGTCAACGTTTTGGCGGCACGGCGCGTTTATACGGTGAAAAAGCGCTGCAACTGTTTGCCGATTCACATATCTGCGTCGTTGGTATCGGCGGGGTCGGTTCATGGGTTGCTGAGGCGCTGGCACGAACGGGAATTGGCGCTATTACCTTGATCGATATGGATGATGTTTGCGTGACCAATACCAACCGGCAAATTCATGCCCTGCGCGACAATGTCGGACTGGCGAAAGCGGAAGTAATGGCGCAGCGCATTTCACTGATCAACCCGGAGTGCCGCGTCACTGTGATTGATGATTTCGTGACGGCCGATAACGTCGCCCGGTATATAGGGGCCGGTTACAGCTACGTGATTGATGCCATCGATAGCGTGCGCCCTAAAGCGGCGCTGATCGCCTGGTGCCGTCGCAATAAAATTCCGTTGGTGACAACCGGCGGTGCGGGTGGACAGATCGATCCGACGCAAATCCAGGTGGCCGATCTGGCGAAGACTATTCAGGATCCGCTGGCAGCGAAACTGCGCGAGCGCCTCAAAAGCGATTTTGGCGTGGTCAAAAACAGCAAAGGCAAACTGGGTGTGGATTGTGTTTTTTCCACCGAAGCGCTGGTTTACCCGCAGGCAGATGGTTCAGTGTGCGCCATGAAAAGCACGGCAGAAGGGCCGAAACGGATGGATTGTGCATCAGGTTTTGGCGCCGCGACCATGGTGACCGCCACCTTTGGTTTTGTGGCGGTGTCCCATGCACTGAAAAAAATGATGGCAAAAGCGGAGCGTCAGGCAAGCGCCTGACGTGCAGCATCCTGCACGGCGGCGGCCAGGGCCGCCAGCCCCTGATTACGTGAAGCGCTAAGCTCGGTGCGTAATCCCAGTTCGTCAAAGAGCGCCAGCGGATCGCCCGCCAGCAATGCCTGCGGCAGTTTGCCTTCAATGGCGGTCAGCAGCACGGCCAACATACCGCGTACGATCCGACCTTCGCTGTCGCCAAAAAAATGCAGCGTGCCGTTTTCTGCTAGTGTATATCCCAGCCAGACACGGTTTTCACAGCCAGCAATCTCACGCGCCTGCGCTTTGAGTTCATCTGAAAGCGAGGGTAACTGTTTGCCCAGCAAAATCAGCTGGCGGTATTTGTCTTCCCACTGTTTGAGGGGAAGAAAGGTCTGGCGTAGCGTCTCTTCGGTAATGGTGTGACCAAAGGGATGCCCGGCAAATGCGACGTTAATCATCAATCCACCAGTAAATCTAAGGCGCGGTCAACGGCGTCAACCAGCGCGTCCACATCATGTTGAGTATTATAAGGCGCGAAAGAGGCGCGAAGCGTCCCTTTTACCCCAAGCGCTGCCAATAAGGGTTGCGCGCAATGTTGCCCGGCTCGCAGGGCAATGCCATAACCCGACAGCAGAGTAACCATATCGCTGTGGTGTACGCCGTCAAAATCGAAGGCCAGCAGGCTGGAATCCTGGCAGCGGAAAGAGCGAAAGCCTGCGCGTTTAGCAAGCGCGTCTTCAGCAAGCGTCGCCAGCCCACGGCTGTAGCTTTCCGCCTGGGCGATATCAACACCATTAAGCCACTCCAGCGCCGCGCCCAGACCAATCACCCCGGCCACATTTGGCGTCCCGGCCTCAAGTTTGTACGGTACAGGCTGCGTCTGAAAACCCTCAAATGTCACCTCGGTAATCATTTTGCCGCCGCCTAACCATGGTGACATGGCCTCCAGCAGATGCGATTTACCGTACAGCACGCCGATGCCCGTTGGGCCATAGAGCTTGTGACCAGAAAAGGCATAAAAGTCGATGTCCAGACGCTGAACGTCTGCCGGGAAGTGCACGACCCCCTGTGCGCCATCCACCACCACGACCATGCCTGCCTCGTGAGCAATAGCGATAGCCTGCTCCAGGTTCGGGCAACCACCAGTGACGTTCGACATCTGCCCCAGGGCGAGAATGCGGCTGCGTGGGGTGATAAGCTGCGGTAATTGACTGATATCAGGAAGGTTATCTGCTCCCAGCGGCAGCTTGATCACCCGTGCGCCGGTCTGTTCAGCAACCATCAGCCACGGTACCAAATTAGCGTGGTGCTCGGCTTCGCTGACGATGATTTCATCGCCGGTATTCAGACGAGGACGTGCATAACTTTGCGCAACCATATTGATGGCTTCGGTGGTACCGCGCGTCCAGACGATGTTCTTGCCCGACGGGGCATTGAGCAGCGTCGCCACCCGATCGCGGGCGGACTCGTAACGCGCTGTCAGTTTTTGCGCTTCGGCGAACTGGCTGCGGTGTACATTACCGGCGCTCAGGCTATAAAACTGCTGCGTTGCATCGATGACCGCCTGCGGTTTTAGCGCTGTGGCTGCGCTGTCCAGATAAATACCGGCATCGGCGAGCGCGGGAAACTGGGCGCGAAACTGCGCCGGGTTGAAAGCGTTCATGGTATTCCTCGTATCAATCTGTTGATCGTCGCGCAAATTTCTCCCCGGAGCAAGGAGGTTGATAACCATCGGAATTGTCTGTTTGTCCATGCAACCTTCTGTAAGCAGGTTATGCTATTTAGTGTTAGATGGATGTTTAAGCCTGTCAGTTATTGAGGTTTATTTAGCATTAATTGCTATGAGGAGAAGAAGATGAAAAAGACTGCTGCAATTATTTCTGCCTGTTTATTTACTTTTGCACTGAGCGCCTGTTCCGGTCCTAACTACGCCTTACACACCAATGACGGGCGTACGATCGTCTCCGACGGGAAACCGAAGACTGATGATCAAACCGGTATGATTTCGTATAAAGATGCCAACGGCAACGAACAGCAAATCAACCGTAGCGATGTGAAAGAGATGGTTGCGCTGGAGAAGAAATAACGCCGTTTTTAGGGCAAAAAAAAGCACCGCAATCTTGCGGTGCTACATTAATCACTATGGACAGACAGGGTAAATGTACAGGAAGTGAAAAAGGGTAGTCTCGCTACCGTGGCCTGAATTTCAGACCAATTGCAAACACAACAACACAACATCACAACCGTAAGCCAAAAGCCCTTCAGAACACGCATTCCAAAAAAAGCTTCTCGTTCCGGCTCAGGAAGTGCCGCCACTATAGGTATTTGCTGGTAGAAGCTCAACGGACAAATTATAATGGCTCAGATAAAAAAAACTAATAGGTTACATGTTGTTTCCTGTTTGTTAAAACGCCTTAACATCTAAGCCTGATAACCATGTCCAAGCGATTACCACCCCTTAATGCATTACGTGTTTTTGATGCTGCAGCACGCCATTTAAGTTTTACGCGCGCGGCAGATGAGCTATTTGTGACGCAGGCCGCAGTAAGCCACCAAATCAAGTCTCTCGAGGATTTTCTGGGGCTCAAATTGTTTCGTCGGCGTAATCGTTCTCTGCTATTAACCGAGGAAGGGCAGAGTTATTTTCAGGATATTAAAGAGATATTTTCCCAACTGACCGAAGCCACGCGTAAACTCCAGGCTCGCAGTGCGAAAGGGGCGTTAACGGTCAGTTTGCTGCCCAGTTTTGCCATTCAATGGATGGTGCCCCGCCTCTCTAGCTTTAACTCAGCTTATCCGGGAATCGACGTTCGAATTCAGGCCGTAGATCGTCAGGAAGACAAACTGGCGGATGATGTTGATGTGGCCATTTTTTATGGTCGCGGCAACTGGCCGGGGCTGCGTGTTGAAAAATTGTACGCGGAATACCTGCTGCCGGTCTGCTCACCGTTATTATTAACCGGCGATAAACCTTTGAAAACGCCGGCAGATCTTGCGCAGCACACGCTGTTGCACGATGCGTCTCGTCGGGACTGGCAAACTTATACGCGGCAATTGGGTCTTAGTCTTAACGTTCAGCAGGGACCTATTTTTAGCCATAGCGCGATGGTGCTACAGGCAGCAATCCATGGACAGGGGATCGCACTGGCCAACAATGTGATGGCACAGTCCGAAATTGAAGCAGGCCGTCTGGTCTGCCCATTTAATGATGTTCTGGTCAGTAAGAACGCGTTTTATCTGGTTTGTCATGACAGCCAGGCAGAACTGGGTAAAATAGCCGCCTTTCGACAGTGGATCCTGGCAAAAGCGGCAAGCGAACAGGAAAAATTCCGTTTCCGCTACGAACAATAATTGTACGCGCGGTAAGCGCATGACTTTAGGGTACGCACATGACCAGCCGTTTCATGTTGATTTTCGCCGCTGTGAGCGGTTTTGTTTATGTCGCGCTGGGAGCATTCGGCGCGCATGTTTTAAGTAAATCGATGGGTGTTGTTGAGATGGGCTGGATCCAGACCGGCCTTAACTACCAGGCATTCCATACGCTGGCGGTTTTGGGACTGGCGGTGGCGATGCAGCGTCGTATCAGCATCTGGTTTTACTGGAGTAGTGTATTTCTGGCCCTGGGCACGGTGTTATTTAGCGGCAGTCTGTATTGTCTGGCGCTTTCACATCTGCGTTTGTGGGCCTTTGTCACCCCTGTTGGCGGCGTCTGCTTCCTGGCAGGGTGGGTGTTAATGTTTATTGGTGCAATCCGTCTGAAACGTAAGGGCGTTGTTCATGAATAAAGTTGTTTTACTGTGCCGCCCTGGTTTCGAGAAAGAGTGTGCCGCAGAGATTACCGACAAAGCCGGACGCCGTGAGGTGTTTGGTTTTGCCCGCGTTAAAGAGAACGCGGGTTATGTCATTTTTGAATGTTATCAGCCTGATGACGCGGACAAACTGGCGCGTGAACTGCCGTTCAGTTCGCTGATCTTCGCCCGTCAGATGTTCGTGGTAGGCGAGCTGTTACAGAATCTGCCGCCGGAAGACCGCATCACTCCGATCGTGGGGATGTTGCAGGGTGTCGTGGAAAAAGGCGGTGACTTACGCGTTGAAGTGGCAGACACTAACGAAAGCAAAGAGCTGATGAAGTTCTGCCGCAAATTCACCGTGCCGCTGCGTGCGGCGCTGCGTGAGGCGGGTATTCTGGTTAACTACGAGACGCCGAAGCGTCCGGTAGTGCATGTGTTCTTTATTGCGCCAGGCTGCTGCTATACCGGCTACTCTTACACCACCAACAATTCACCGTTTTATATGGGTATTCCGCGTCTCAAGTTTCCTGCCGATGCGCCGAGCCGCTCAACGCTGAAACTGGAAGAGGCGTTCCATGTGTTTATCCCGGCCGATGAATGGGACGAGCGTCTGGCGAACGGTATGTACGCGGTGGATCTGGGCGCCTGTCCTGGCGGCTGGACCTATCAACTGGTGAAGCGCAACATGTGGGTTTTTTCGGTTGATAATGGCCCGATGGCGCAAAGCCTGATGGATACCGGGCAAGTAACCTGGCTGCGCGAAGATGGCTTCCGCTATCGTCCGAACCGTAACAACATTTCATGGATGGTCTGCGATATGGTGGAAAAACCCGCCAAAGTCGCCGCGCTGATGGCGCAGTGGCTGGTTAATGGCTGGTGCCGAGAGACCATTTTCAACCTCAAGCTGCCGATGAAAAAGCGCTATGAAGAGGTTTCGCAGAATCTGGCGTATATTCAGGAACAGCTAAAAGAACATGGCATTAATGCCGAAATCCAGGCGCGCCAGCTTTACCATGATCGCGAAGAAGTGACGGTCCACGTCCGTCGCTGGTGGGCTGCGGTGGGGGGACGTCGCGACGAGCGCTAAGCCTCTCCTGTCAAACTGACCTGCCTGGCAGGTCAGTTTGCTCGCCAGCTTTTACAGACTACATGCCGGTGTGATCCCTTTCTTTACTACCACATTGCCGATGGGCTCTCTCCGGCCTGGGTATGACGTTACCCGTAGGCTGGTTACCGGGAAAGACGCAGTTGCTGCAAATTACCGTCAATATGGATATCCGTTTGCAGGCGTGAGATATCGCGGCATACAAAGGCCATCTCCTTATGTTCAGCAAGCTTTTTGCGCCACTTTTCCGGCACCTCGTCCAGACGGGCATAAATACCCTCCAGATCCTGAAAGTCGGTCAGCAATTGCGCCGCGCTTTTCGGGCCTATCCCTGCGACCCCCGGTATTTTTGAACTGCTGATGCCCGCAAGACCCCAGTAGTCGGGGAGTTGCCGCGGCGAAACGCCAAATTCGCTGGCGATAAAGGGAGTATCCAGCCAGCGCTTTTGAAAATAGTCGCGAATGCGGATGCCCGGCTCCAGAAGCTGACAATAGCCTTTATCTGTCGAGATAATGGTGGCCTGATGCCCTGCTGTTGCCACTTTACAGGCGAGCGTGGCGGCCAGATCGTCAGCTTCGTTGCCCGGCGACACCCAGCTTTGTACGCCGCGCTGCGCAAATGCAGCACGCAGGTCCGGCATCTCATCATGCAGGGTTTCCGGCATCGGCGGTCTTCCGGCTTTGTAATCGGGCAACCTCTGGTGTCGCCAGCTTTGGTTGCGGGCCTCATCGTCAAATACGGCGACCGCATGGGTGGGTTGGCTGTGGAGAATCAGCTGATCCAGCGCGTGCTGGCAGGTGGTGACACAGGGCGACCCCTGAACAGCATGAATACGTCGAATAAGGTTGAGCGCGTCAACAATGAGCAGATGGATAGCCACCGTTCCCTCCAGGCCATGATACAGGCGCTCAGGGTAACATTGACGGAGCCGGGAGACTATCCGCAGCAGGGGATTCGGGAAGACGCCTCGTAAAACGAGGCGTCGGATGATTAATCGCAGGCCACAATTTTCATCGCCAGTCCACCGCGAGAGGTTTCGCGGTATTTAGCGTTCATATCCTTGCCCGTTTCGTACATGGTCTCGATAACTTTATCCAGGCAAACGCGCGGCTCGCTGGTCCGGCGTAGCGCCATCCGCGCGGCGTTCACCGCTTTTACCGAGGCGATGGCGTTTCGTTCGATACAGGGTACCTGCACCTGTCCGGCCACCGGGTCGCAGGTCAGGCCAAGATTATGCTCCATGCCGATTTCTGCGGCAATGCACACCTGAGCCGGGCTGCCACCGAGCAGTTCAGCCAGCCCGGCGGCGGCCATAGAGCAGGCGACACCGACTTCACCCTGGCAACCCACTTCCGCGCCGGAAATCGAGGCGTTCATCTTATAGAGCGAGCCAATAGCGCTGGCAGTGAGCAGATAGCGCGCCAGCGAGTTAGCGTTGACCTCACGGATAAACTTGTCGTAGTAGGCCAGCACCGCCGGCACAATGCCGCAGGCGCCGTTGGTCGGGGCTGTCACCACACGACCGCCCGCCGCGTTTTCTTCATTGACGGCCAGCGCGAACATATTAATCCAGTCGACCACTGCCATCGGATCGCTGGTGGTTTTATCGCTGCTCACCAGCAGACGCCGCAACGCCGCCGCCCGGCGCGGAACGCGCAGTTTGCCCGGCAGGACGCCTTCGGTAGTGATACCGCGTTCGATTCCACTGCGCATGACATCCCATACGGCGGATAGATGCGCCTCCAGTTCTGCCTTGCTGTGCAGCGCCAGCTCGTTTTGCATCATCAGGCCGGAAAGGGAGAGTCCGCTTTCACGGCAGTGCTGCTGCAACTCCGCCGCGGATTTGTACGGATAAGGTACGGCGACAGGGGCGTCATTGCTCTGGCCAAAGTGAGCTTCATCAACAATAAAACCCCCGCCGATAGAGTAATAAGTCTGGCTATACAGAACTTTTTCACCGTTCAGGGCGGTGATGCGCATCCCGTTTTCATGCAGCGATAAATTATCTGCATGGAAATTCATGCACTTATCGACCGGGAACTCCACTTCATGGGCACCGTTTGCCAGTAGCAGCCGCCCGTGGGTATTAACGTCCTGAATAAAATCAGGAATGGCGTCGATATTCACCGTGTCCGGCAGGTTTCCCGCCAGCCCCATAATGATGGCGATATCGGTATGGTGACCTTTCCCGGTCAGTGAGAGGGAACCGTAAACGTCAACCACAACGCGGGTGACGTTTTGCAGCATGTCGCGTGCGATCAGGTCGTCCGTGAACTGCTTACCGGCTTTCATTGGCCCAACGGTGTGAGAACTGGAAGGGCCAATACCGATTTTAAAAATATCGAATACGCTGATCATGATGCAGTATCCATAGCTAAGAAGATCAGAGGAAAAGCGCCGCCGTGCTGACGGCGCTAAGTGGTTAGCTGAACAGAGAGAAGAAGATGGCGGAGATAGCGATAAGACCCATCACAACCACAAAAAGGTTACTGATATGGCCGCTGTATTTACGCATAGCCGGTACTTTATGAATGGCGTACATCGGCATCAGGAACAGAATCATCGCGATAATCGGGCCGCCCAGGGTTTCGATCATCCCGAGAATGCTCGGGTTCAGCGTCGCAACGGCCCAGGTGGTCACCAGCATAAATAGCGCAGTGATTTTGTTCAGTTTATTGATTTCAATGGATTTTCCTTTGCCGCGCAGGGATTTAATCACCATACCGTTAAAGCCTTCGCGCGCCCCCAGATAGTGGCCGAGGAAGGATTTGGTAATGGCGATAATCGCGATAATCGGCGCCATCCAGGCGATAACTGGCGCGTTAAAGTGGTTTGCCAGGTACGACAAGATGGAGATGTTCTGTGCTTTTGCCGCGGCCAGGTCTGCCGGGGAGAGGCTCAGTACACAACTGAACACAAAGAACATCACGGTCAGTACCATCATGATGTGCGCGTAAGAGAGAATGCGCGCACATTTACGTTCGGCCTCGATGCCGTATTCTTCGCGTTTTGCGACAGCGAAAGAGGAGATAATCGGTGAATGGTTAAAGGAGAACACCATCACCGGAATCGCCAGCCACAGCGTCATCCACAGACCATTGCCTGTCGCATTTGCGCTGCTCAAAGAGAGGGTATCCAGTGCGCTGGTGCTCCACTGCGGTACCAGATACAGCGCCAGCATCATCAGTGCGACCACAAACGGGAATACCAGAATACTCATCGCTTTGACGATCATTTGCTCACCAAAACGAACGATAGTCATCATGCCGACAATCAGAATCAGCGACAGGATAGCGCGCGGCGGTGGGGTCAGGGCCAACTGGTGGGTCATAAAGCTTTCCACCGTATTGGTAATCGCCACGCTATAGACCAGCAGGATCGGATAGATAGCAAAGAAATAGAGCAGGGTAATCAGCTTGCCAGCGCCTTTACCGAAGTGTTCTTCTACGACTTCGGTGATATCTTCCCCTGGGTTTTTACCAGAAAGGACGAAACGGGTCAGGCCGCGGTGGGCGAAGAACGTCATGGGGAAAGCGAGAATCGCCATAATAATCAGGGGAATCATCCCACCAACACCCGCGTTAATGGGCAGGAACAGAACCCCTGCGCCAATGGCGGTGCCATACAGTCCGAGCATCCACATGGTGTCCGTTTTACGCCATGCGCTTCGCGTCTCAATTGAAGCAACGGTGCCGGTTTGAGTCGTTTCCATCTAATATCTCCAGGGAAGTAAATGCCGTTTTTTGGTCAAATCCAATGCCAAAGAACACGGCGGTAATACGAAATTCTGCGCTTTTACGGTTTTCTTATAATTTCTTCTCGTAACTATTGGCGGGCGGCACGATACATTTATGTTATGAATGGATCAGTGATCCCGATCGCAAATGCAATAATCCACTTTTTATATGGTTAATGTTGGGGTAAAGCTCTGCTAACTGATCGCCGCATGAAATTTATGGGCGCGAAGGCTATCATTAGCGGAATTCACAAGCAAAGTGTGTAAGTTAAAACGCGATAAAAGAGCTGCCTGATTTGCGTGTTTTAGCGTTTTATCAGCATTAATATCGGTTTTGTGAATGTTTATCTGTTACGTCAGGGCGACGCAAACGATTGGCTGGTGCGATAGTCCAAAGGGCGGCATAGGCCGCCCTTATGGTTCAGGTGCAAATTTCGTAGCAAGGAATGTAGGCCGAGCCCGGGAGCTTCATACGGTGCTGAGCGACGAAGCCTTGCAGTAGATCATCCATGCGACGCATCATGTCGCGGTCACCATGGATTTTGTAAGGGCCGTATTTTTCAATGGCCCGGATACCCATTTCCTTCACGTTACCGGTGACGATACCCGAGAAGGCCCGACGCAAATCGGCTGCCAGAACTTCTACGGGTTGGTCAGGATAAAGTTTCAGGTTGGCCATGTTTTCATGCGTCGGTTCGAACGGTACCTGGAGATCCGGCGCAATGCGGATTGACCAGTTAAAGCTATAGGCATCGCCCGTTTCGCGACGGTTCTCTTTCACCAGTGGCATGGCTTTTTTCATCAGGCGGGCCACTTCGGCAGCGTCGTTAATGACAATGCGATAGTGACGACGTGCGCTAACCCCCAACGTATTGACAATAAACTCATCCAGTACGCGGAAGTAATCGGCACTCTCTTTCGGCCCGGTCAGAATCAGCGGCAATACCTGATCTTTGTTGGCCGGATTCATCAAAATGCCCAGCAGATAGAGTAGCTCTTCTGCCGTACCCACACCGCCCGGGAAGATGATGATGCCATGGGCGATACGGACAAAGGCTTCCAGACGTTTTTCAATGTCCGGCATGATGATCAATTCATTGACCAGCGGGTTAGGCGGCTCAGCGGCAATGATAGAAGGTTCGGTCATACCGATGAAACGACCGTCTTTATAACGCTGCTGTGCATGTCCCACTGCCGCGCCTTTCATTGGCGCTTCCATCGCACCTGGACCGCAACCGGTGCAGATGTTCAGTTCGCGCAGGCCCAACTGTGTGCCGACGCGGCGCGCATACAGATATTCCGTTTCGTTAATGGAGTGACCGCCCCAGCAGACGACCATGTTCGGCGCTTCACCCACGTGAAGCGCTCGGGCATTGCGCAAAATAGAGAAGACCAGGTTGGTGATATGAATAGAGTCTTCAAGGTTCAGATGCTGGAGTCGCCCGGCGCTGTGAATTTGTCCATTCACAAATAAAATATCGCGCAGGACGGCGAAGAGGTTTGCCTGCAGAGAGCGAATAATACGCCCGTCGACAAACGCCTCTTCCGGCGGGTTGATAAGCTCCAGTTTTACGCCGCGTTCACGGCGTAAGACGTTGATATCAAAACTTTCATAACGAGATAGCAGTTCTTTACTGTTATCTGTCAGACTTCCGGAGTTAAGTACTGCGAGTGAACAGTTACGAAACAGTTGATACAGGTCGCTACTGGCCGTGCGTTTCAGCATGTCGACTTCCAGTTGCGACAACATATCCATCGAGCCAAGCGGGCTAATATGTGTAATCAAGTGAACTCCTTACGGGATGAAAATTGTATCTTCCCTGATGATTACAATAGCCTCGGGTTATGACGTTTAACAACCTGCTGCGATGAATCTCCCTCGCAGATAGCAAAAAATAGTGCCTTTACTGACGAACCAGGCGCCCGGTTGCGGGAATAAACGGGGTGTTAGTGCGCCACGGGTTGATATCCAGCCCACCGCGTCGGGTGTAGCGGGCGTAAACGCTTAAGCTTTCTGGCTGACAAAAACGCTGAATATCGGTAAAGATGCGCTCGACGCACTGCTCATGGAATTCGTTGTGATGGCGGAATGAGACCAGATAACGCAGCAGTTTTTCCCGGTCAATTTTCGGACCACGATACTGGATTTGCACGGAGCCCCAGTCGGGCTGGTGGGTAATCAGACAGTTGGATTTCAGCAGATGGCTGACCAGCGTCTCTTCTATCACTTTGCCGCTTGCCGCGTCGGTAAGCAGATTGGCATCGAAGGCGTAGTTATCAATGACGATATCCTGATCATCAATGCAACTGCCGTGGAAGTGGGCAATCGGCTGGCCTTCAATTTCATCGAGTCGGTACAGGGCAACCGTCACAGCGCCTTGCGCGCAGGCGCTCAGATCGCGCTCAAGTGTGTCACGCACCTCGTCCCAGCTTGCGAAGCGGGTTTGGTTGAAGCTGTTGAGGTAGAGCTTAAAGCTTTTGGATTCCACCAGATTGATACTGGCGTAGTTCAGCTCTACATGACCGACTGCTACCTGCGGCAGACCCCTGGCATTAAGCCAGGACAGCTCATACAACGTCCAGATATCTGCGCCATGGAAGGGCAGACTCTCTGCTTTTAATCCCAGCGGATCGCGGTTCAGGCTGCGGGGAACGCCTTGCAGCAGGCTGGCGTCGTAGCGATCGCGGTAGTCGGTGGTTTTGCCAAGCGTCAGGCCAGAAAGCGCCTGGTGGTTATCATAGGAAGACATGTTTCATCGCCATATTTACGGGTACACTAATAGGCAAAGTGTATCCTGGCTTAGATAGAGAGAGAAAGCGGTGGAAAAAGAGATAGCCCTTGCCCTGAAAGCGTTTACTAAACGCTATTGCGATGCATGGCAGCAGTCGTACGGTACCTGGCCGCAGAGTGAAGAGTTGTATGGCGTGCCCTCACCGTGCATTATCTCGTCGACCGATACCCTCGTCACGTGGCAGCCACAGCCTTTTTTACCAGAGCAAAATGTAAACGCGATTGAACGTGCGATGGATATTATGGTACAACCTGCACTTCGCGCGTTTTATGCCACACAATTTGCCGGGGATATGCAAGCGACGTTCCGTGGGGAAACGCTTACACTACTGCAAACCTGGAGCGCTGACGACTTCCAGCGAGTGCAGGAGAACCTGATTGGCCACCTGGTGACCCAGAAAAGACTCAAGCTTTCGCCTACACTTTTCATTGCTACGCTGGACAGCGACATTGATGTGATTTCGCTGTGCAATCTAACTGGCGAGGTGATTAAAGAGACATTGGGCACTCGCAAGCGTACGGTCCTTTCCTCAGATCTTGCGGACTTCCTCAATCAACTTGAGCCTGTTCTGTAATCTTTATTGCTACTCATCTTGTGAGAGATCTCTTACAAAGCTTGTGAGAGATCACCTGCACGCTTCAGCGTCATTTGCTCGCGCTTATTTTATTTATTCATTAAAATCAATCGGTTAGTAAAAATAACCTTAGTTAATTTATAGTCAACAGGGAAAATATTTGCCTTAGGCGCACTTGTAAGACGAAGAGGAATGGGTAATTCTATCTACGTCGACACGGAGTCGCACACTGAAACGAACATCAGGATGATGTTGTTTCGAGACGGGATACACCAGGATGGTGCTTCACGGACAGGCTTCTGGATGAAGTAAAAGGGAAAATGCAAGAACGCATTAAAGGACACCTCCAGGAGGGAGAATGAGAGCCGGTCGGGATGTTCGGCGGATCAGGAAGATCAAGGACACGCTTTACGGATGAGGCTAATCCACATCGGGGTGGTGTGGGCAGGATGCGCTAGTTTAAGGATGAACAAGGGTCAGGAGACCCGCAGGAAAAGTTGTCAAGGATGATCAGGGAGCACGAAAAGTAGCTGGATTGCTGCGAAACGAACCGGGAGCACTGTTTTTACAGTGCTCCCTTTTTTTATTTCTCGCCACAGATGCTATCCTGCGCGCCAGTCCGTTTGTTATCGAGGTTTTCATGACGCTTCCTTCCCGCGTGCGCCAGCAATTACAGCTTATCGAGGCGCTGTTACGTGAGCACAACCAATGGCAGTCCGTCGCGCCGGACGCCAGCGTATTCAACAGTACTCAACCTTTCTGTATGGATACCCTTGAGCCGTTCGAGTGGCTGCAATGGGTATTGATTCCCCGCATGCACGCCTTGCTGGACGGTGAACATCCGCTGCCCGAATCCTTCGCTATTGCGCCTTACTACGAAATTGCGCTCGACTCGACGCATCCCGCGCGCGATGTCATTCTTGTGCAGCTGCAAAAACTCGATGCGCTCTTCTCAGATGACGATGCCTGATGCTTGAAATTATCTATCAGGACGAATGGCTGGTTGCGGTGAATAAACCGTCAGGCTGGCTGGTACACCGAAGCTGGCTCGATCGTGATGAAAAAGTGGTGGTGATGCAAACCGTCCGCGACCAGATTGGTCAGCATGTTTTTACTGCGCATCGTCTCGACAGACCCACCTCCGGCGTACTGCTGATGGGGTTATCGAGTGAGGCGGGACGCCTTCTGGCGCAGCAATTTGAGCAGCACCAAATACAGAAGCGTTACCACGCCATTGTGCGCGGCTGGCTGATGGATGAAGCGGTACTGGATTATCCGCTGGTTGAAGAACTGGATAAAATCGCAGACAAATTTGCCCGCGAAGATAAAGGCCCGCAGCCAGCATTGACGCACTATCGGGGTATGGCGACGACTGAAATGCCGGTGGCGACCAGTAAATTTCCTACCACGCGTTACGGCCTTGTCGAACTGCTTCCACAAACCGGGCGTAAGCACCAGCTCCGTCGCCATCTCGCCCATTTACGCCACCCGATTATCGGTGACAGTAAACACGGCGATTTGCGTCAGAACCGCAGCGCGGCAGAGCATTTTGGCTGTAACCGTCTGATGCTCCATGCCAGTCAGTTAACGCTCACTCACCCGTTTACTGGCGAACCGCTGACCCTACATGCCGGGCTGGATGATGTCTGGATGCGGGCGTTGTCGCAATTTGGCTGGCAGGGACTTCTCCCTGATAATGAAAGGGTTGAGTTTGTCTCGCCGTGCGGTCAGGATGGCGAGATTCACATTTAACGCAAGGAGTGAGCACCATGGCGGAAGTCGGAATTTTTGTTGGCACGATGTACGGCAATGCGTTGCTGGTTGCCGAAGAGGCGCAAACGATTCTGAACGAACAGGGGCACAGCGCGACGGTATTTGAAGATCCGGAACCTGCAGACTGGGATGCATATAAAGATAAATATGCGCTGGTGGTGACATCAACGACCGGGCAGGGAGATTTACCGGACAGTATTGTGCCGCTGTTTCAGTACATTCGTGACAAGGTAGGGTACCAGCCAGCGCTGCGTTATTGTGTGATTGCCCTGGGCGACAGCACATATTCCCATTTCTGCGGCGGCGGGAAACAGTTTGACGCGTTATTGCAGGAACAACGTGCACAGCGCGTGGGAGAGGTTTTGCTGATCGATGCCAGTGAGGATCCAGAGCCTGAGTCGGTTTCTAACCCGTGGGTGGAACACTGGGCGACACTGTTAAACTAAGGTTTTGCCCTCCCCCTACAGGAGGGCTACCCACTTATTTGGCCGTAAGCGGTAAAATAGCGACGTGGCACATTATGCGGTAACTGAATCGAGTAAGCTTTGGGCGTTTGCCTGCAAAAACACCCTTCTTCCCGCGAGCTAAAAGGGCATTTACACTGCGTCAAGCGATACGTTTCACATTATTCAAAACAGGCTGACTTTTAACCAAATGTTAGCGCCCCAACTTTTCATTTCCGTGAGTTAGTCCCCATCCCCCTGGGCTTTTGCAAGAAACCTTCATGCCGTGACCGGACAATGTTGTGTTGTTGCACGGTGAGAGTTCAGGTACCCCTTTTTATACTTTTCCCGCAAGTTAAAAAAACGCAGTACGCAGGGAATAGCGACCCGGCAGTAAAACTGCAAAAAACACAGATACATCATTCGGTTCACCCCTACAGGTTGTCCTGTTCCGGATGAATGTACATGAACATTTATGCTTCGGGAGTACAACAATGAGTACATTAAGCCAAGCAGCGAGCAGCGCTGAAAAGCGTACCAATGCTCGCTACTGGATAGTGGTGATGTTGTTTATCGTCACATCCTTCAACTACGGTGACCGCGCCACGCTGTCAATCGCCGGTTCAGAAATGGCCAAAGATATTGGCCTTGATCCCATCGGTATGGGCTATGTTTTCTCCGCGTTTTCCTGGGCCTATGTAATCGGGCAGATTCCAGGCGGCTGGCTGCTTGACCGCTTTGGTTCCAAACGTGTTTATTTCTGGTCCATATTTATCTGGTCCCTGTTTACCCTGTTGCAAGGGTTTGTCGATATTTTCAGTGGCTTCGGCATCATCGTTGCCCTGTTCACCCTGCGCTTCCTGGTGGGGCTGGCTGAATCACCCTCTTTTCCTGGCAACAGTCGCATCGTTGCGGCCTGGTTCCCGGCCCAGGAAAGGGGCACGGCAGTGGCGATTTTCAACTCCGCACAGTACTTCGCAACGGTCATTTTCGCACCGATTATGGGGTGGTTAACGCATGAGGTGGGCTGGTCGCACGTGTTCTTCTTCATGGGTGGTCTGGGGATCGTTATTAGCTTCATTTGGCTGAAGGTGATTTACGAGCCGAACCAGCATCCGAAAGTGAATAAGAAAGAGCTCGAATACATCGCAGAAGGCGGCGCACTGATCAACATGGATCAGAAAAGCGACAAAGCGAAAGTACCATTCAGCGAAAAATGGGGACAGATCAAGCAACTGCTTGGCTCCCGTATGATGATTGGCGTTTATCTCGGTCAGTATTGCATCAACGCCCTGACATACTTCTTTATTACCTGGTTCCCGGTTTACCTGGTTCAGGCTCGCGGTATGTCTATTTTGAAAGCCGGCTTTATCGCGTCCATCCCGGCAATTTGTGGTTTTGCGGGTGGTGTGCTCGGCGGGATTATCTCTGACTGGTTAATGCGTCGTACAGGCTCTCTGAACATTGCACGTAAAACACCCATCGTGCTTGGTATGTTGCTCTCCATGGTGATGGTGTTCTGTAACTATACCGACGTCGAATGGATGATTATCGGCTTCATGTCCATGGCCTTCTTCGGTAAAGGCATCGGTGCGTTGGGTTGGGCGGTTATGGCCGACACGGCGCCGAAGGAAATCAGCGGTCTGAGCGGTGGCCTGTTCAATATGTTCGGTAACATCTCCGGTATCGTTACCCCGATTGCTATCGGTTACATCGTTGGGACTACAGGGTCATTTAACGGCGCGCTGATCTACGTTGGTATCCATGCTCTGGTGGCAGTATTGAGCTACCTGGTATTGGTGGGTGATATCAAACGTATCGAACTGAAACCTGTCACAGGACGATAATTATGAGTACGCAAGCAAGCCCCGTCATTACAGACATGAAAGTCATTCCGGTTGCCGGGCATGACAGTATGCTAATGAACATTGGCGGCGCGCATAACGCTTATTTCACACGTAACATCGTAGTACTGACAGACAACGCCGGTAACACCGGCGTTGGCGAAGCACCGGGTGGGGAAGTGATTTACCAGACGCTGGTGGATGCTATCCCGATGGTGCTGGGGCAGGAAGTCGCGCGACTGAACAAAGTGGTTCAGCGTGTTCACAAAGGTAACCAGGCGAGCGATTTCGACAATTTTGGCAAAGGCGCATGGACCTTTGAACTGCGTGTTAATGCCGTGGCCGCGCTTGAAGCCGCGCTGCTTGACCTGTTAGGTAAAGCGCTGAACGTGCCGGTCTGCGAACTGCTGGGGCCGGGCAAACAGCGTGATGCGGTCACCGTGCTGGGCTATCTGTTCTATATTGGCGACCGCACCAAAACCGATCTGCCCTACCTCGATAAAACCGACGGCAACCACGACTGGTACCGTCTGCGTCACCAGGAAGCAATGAACAGCGACGCGGTTGTGCGTCTGGCCGAGGCATCTCAGGACCGCTATGGTTTCAAAGACTTCAAACTGAAAGGCGGCGTGCTGCCTGGCGAGAAAGAAATTGATACGGCCCGCGCCCTGAAAAAACGGTTCCCGGACGCGCGTATCACCGTGGACCCGAACGGCGCCTGGCTGCTTGATGAAGCGATCGAACTGTGTAAAGGCCTCCAGGATGTATTGACCTACGCAGAAGATCCGTGTGGCGCTGAGCAGGGTTTTTCCGGGCGTGAAGTGATGGCGGAATTTCGTCGTGCCACCGGTTTGCCTGTCGCCACCAACATGATAGCGACCAACTGGCGCGAAATGGGCCACTCGGTCATGCTGAATGCGGTAGACATCCCGCTGGCAGATCCGCACTTCTGGACGCTGTCGGGTGCGGTACGCGTGGCGCAATTGTGCGATGACTGGGGCCTGACCTGGGGTTGCCACTCCAACAACCATTTCGATATCTCGCTGGCAATGTTCACCCACGTTGGGGCGGCGGCACCGGGTAATCCGACGGCCATCGACACCCACTGGATCTGGCAGGAGGGCGAAGCGCGCCTGACGAAACAGCCGCTGGAAATCAAGCGCGGGCAGATTGCCGTGCCGGAGGCGCCGGGTCTGGGCGTGGAGATTGACTGGGCGCAGATTGAAAAAGCCCATGCCATCTACAAAAGCCTGCCAGGTGGTGCGCGTAACGACGCGGGTCCGATGCAGTACCTGATCCCCGGCTGGAAATTTGACAGAAAACGCCCGGTATTTGGACGTCAGTAACAGACAAAAGGATCCACGATGAGCACGCAAAGTTCGACGCCTGTTGTTACCTCCGTAAAAGTCATCCCGGTTGCCGGGCATGACAGCATGTTGATGAACCTGAGCGGCGCGCATGCGCCGTTCTTCACCCGTAACATCGTCATCATCACCGACAATGCCGGTAATACCGGCGTCGGCGAAGTCCCCGGCGGCGAAAAAATCCGCCAGACCCTGGAAGACGCCGCCCCGCTGATTGTCGGCAAAACCCTCGGCGCCTACAAAAATGTCCTCAACGGGGTGCGCAGCGCCTTTGCCGACCGCGACGCCGCGGGCCGTGGCCTGCAGACCTTTGACCTGCGCACCACCATCCACGTGGTCACCGCCATTGAATCCGCCATGCTCGACCTGCTGGGCAAACACCTGGGCGTGAACGTCGCTTCCCTGCTCGGTGACGGCCAGCAGCGCAGCGAAGTGGAAATGCTCGGCTACCTGTTCTTTGTGGGTAACCGCAAAGCCACCCCGCTGCCGTACCAGAGCCAGCCGGACGACAAATGCGACTGGTATCGCCTGCGTCATGACGAGGCGATGACCCCGGATGCCGTGGTGCGCCTGGCCGAAGCCGCGTATGAAAAATACGGCTTTAACGACTTCAAACTCAAAGGCGGCGTGCTGGCCGGTGAAGAGGAAGCGGAATCCATTGTCGCCCTGGCGAAGCGCTTCCCGCAGGCCCGTGTCACCCTCGACCCGAACGGTGCATGGTCCCTGAACGAAGCCATCAGCATCGGTAAGTACCTGAAAGGCTCGCTGGCCTACGCGGAAGACCCGTGCGGCGCTGAGCAGGGCTTCTCCGGGCGCGAAGTGATGGCGGAGTTCCGTCGCGCCACCGGCCTGCCGACGGCGACCAATATGATTGCCACCGACTGGCGTCAGATGGGACACACGCTGTCCCTGCAGTCGGTGGATATCCCGCTGGCGGACCCGCACTTCTGGACCATGCAGGGTTCCGTGCGCGTGGCGCAGATGTGCCACGAGTTCGGCCTGACCTGGGGTTCCCACTCCAACAACCACTTCGACATCTCGCTGGCGATGTTCACCCACGTGGCAGCCGCAGCGCCGGGCAAAATCACCGCCATCGACACCCACTGGATCTGGCAGGAAGGCAACCAGCGTCTGACCAGAGAGCCGTTTGAAATCAAGGGCGGGATGGTGCAGGTGCCGACGACGCCGGGTCTGGGCGTGGAGCTGGATATGGAGCAGGTGATGAAGGCGCACGAGCTGTATCAGAAACACGGTCTGGGCGCGCGCGACGATGCCATGGGGATGCAGTACCTTATCCCCGGCTGGACGTTCGACAACAAACGTCCGTGCATGGTGCGTTAATGGAATTGCCGGCCCATGCCCGGGCTGGCATTTTCCAGAAGCTTCCGGGTATATGCTTGCGGCAGTGAATATGCGTAAGGATGGCTTATGAAAATAGTTATCGCACCTGACTCTTATAAAGAAAGTTTGAGTGCTCTGGATGTGGCGACCGCGATTGAAAGCGGGTTTCGCGAAATTTTCCCGACGGCGGAATATGTAAAATTGCCCGTTGCGGATGGCGGAGAAGGGACGGTTGAAGCCATGGTTGCCGCGACCTGCGGGCGCATCGTTTCGGTGGCTGTCAAAGGCCCACTTGGCGAGCCAGTCGACGGGTTTTATGGTTTGTCAGGCGACGAAAAATGCGCATTTATCGAGATGGCGGCGGCCAGCGGTCTTGAATTGGTTCCCGCAGCGCAGCGTGACCCGCTGGTCACCACTTCGTGGGGAACCGGTGAGCTGATCCGTCACGCGCTGGACGCGGGCGTAAAGCATATCATCATCGGCATTGGCGGTAGCGCCACGAACGACGGCGGGGCGGGAATGGTGCAGGCGCTGGGTGCCAAATTGCTGGATAACGAAGACCAGCAGATTGGACCAGGCGGAGCGTCACTGGAAACGCTCGCCAGGATCGATATTCGTGAACTGGACAAACGTCTTGCGGAGTGCCGTATTGAGGTCGCCTGCGATGTGACGAACCCGTTGACAGGGAAAGACGGTGCTTCGGCGATCTTTGGCCCGCAAAAAGGCGCGACGCCGAAAATGATCGCCCGACTGGATCAGGCGCTGGGGCATTATGCGAAGATCATTGCTCGCGATCTGGATCAGGATGTGCTGAACCTTGCAGGCGGTGGCGCGGCAGGGGGGATGGGCGCAGCGCTGTATGCCTTCTGTGGCGCGGAATTGCGTCAGGGCATTGAAATCGTAACCGATGCGTTAGCACTGGATAAACACGTTGCCGATGCCGACCTGGTGATTACCGGCGAAGGTCGTATCGACAGCCAGACAGTGCATGGCAAAGTGCCGGTCGGCGTTGCGAAAGTCGCGAAACGCTATAACGTGCCGGTCATTGGCATCGCAGGCAGTTTGACGGCGGATGTGGGTGTGGTGCACGATCATGGTATCGACGCGGTTTTCAGCGTGATTTATAAAATTTGTACGCTGGAAGATGCGCTGGCGAATGCAGGTGAAAATGTGCGTATGACCGCGCGTAACGTGGCAGCGGTACTGAAAGTCGGGCAGGGCAAATAATATTACCCTCTCTTGCGGGAGAGGGTATCTGCATTATCCCATCATTTTACGGGCGTCGCGGGTGACGTTGTCCATTTCATCAAGCAGTTCCAGAAACTCCGGTTCCAGTTCCTCAGCAGGCATACCGCTGCGTAACTGATGCTCAATAAGCTGGCAGAGTTTTTTCAGTCGCGGTACGCCGCTGTAACCACAGCTTCCGTGCAGCTTGTGAATCAGGTCCAGTAACCCTTCCGGTGCCTCGCCAACCAGTTGTTCTTCCACTTTGTTGCGGATTTCCGGCAGGAATGCCACCAGCATTTGCAGCATTTCACGCGCCAGATCCGGCTTTCCCGCCGCCTGACGCAGCGCCAGTTGCCAGTCGAGAGTGACATCTTCCGTCTCCCCGGGTTCGGCAGGTTCCGGCGCGGCGACAACATTGCTGGCCAGAGCGCCGGGCTTGTAGCGCAGCAGCAGATTGTAAAGCTTGTCTTCCTCAATCGGTTTTGCCAGATAGTCGTTCATGCCCGCGCTGAGCAGCTTCTCTTTCTGTCCCGCCATAGCATGGGCGGTCACCGCAATCACCGGCGTTTGCTGTTGATGCGGAAGCTGGTGAATCAACTCACAGGCGCGGATACCATCCATGCCGGGCATCTGAATATCCATCAGAATGAGATCGAACTGCATCTGCCTGGCCTTTTCCACCGCCTGAGGGCCGCTGTCACACAACTCGATCCGTTGCACCTGGTCTTCCAGCAGCGCGCCGATCAATTTCAGGTTGGCAGGGTTGTCATCTACCGCCATCACCGTCATCGGTAACTTGCTCATATCCACCGAGTCCATTTGACGGGTTGAGCAGCAATACTCTGTCAGTGCGGGCAGCAGGCGCGTCGAGGTTAACGGTTTAAGCAGACAAGCCGCCGCGCCATCCTGTTTAAGCGCTTCGGCATTAATCTGGGCGTGGCAGGGCAACGCCAGCAGCAGATGATCGGTCATTGCCGCGGCGGCCGCGAGTTTCTCATGCTGCATGGTCAGCGGCTCATGGAAAGTGACCGGAACAGAGAATAGCAGGATGTCATAGTGATCCGGCGGCAGACCTGAGAAGGACGGACTGTAAACCACCTCGAGCGGTGTGGCGCTCAGCACATCCAGCGTACTTTGCGCTGCGGCGGCGTTAGGTTCGATATAAGCAAGGCGTTTGCCGGCCAGACAGCCGGTAACAGGACCTTCGGAAATCGCGTTCGGGTTCAGATCCAGGTTGATATGGAACCAGAAGGTGGAGCCGCGATTAGGCTGGCTATGGAAGGAGATGTCGCCTCCCATTTCGTTGACCAGCCGTTGGGTGATAACCAGCCCCAGCCCGGTACCGCCGTGGCGACGTGAAATACTGGCATCGGCCTGGCGGAATGCCTGGAACAGGCGTGACTGATCGCGTTCCGGAATACCAATCCCGGTATCACGGATTTGCACCTCAATTTGCACTTTATTGTTACTTATCGAGCGCCGTTCAACGTGGATATCGATATTGCCGTTTTCGGTGAATTTGATGGCGTTGCCTACCAGGTTGGTGATGACCTGCTGCAGGCGCAATGGGTCGCCAATGACGTTATCCGGCACATCATTTTTGATGTTGAGCGTCAGCTCCAGCCCTTTATCGTGGGCGGAGTGCGCCAACAATGTCACGACATCATCCAGCGTACTACGTAGCGGGAACGGGATACTCTCAAGGATCAGTTTCCCGGCCTCAAGTTTCGAAAAGTCGAGCACATCGTTGATGATAGCCAGCAGATTGTTGGCCGAACGTTCGATGGTCAGCATATGGTCGCGCTGGGTGGGATTCAGCTCTGATTTGAGCGTCAGGCGGGTGAAACCGATAACCCCGTTGAGCGGCGTGCGCAGCTCGTGCGACATATTGGCCAGAAACTCCGATTTAATACGTGCCGCTTCCTGGGCACGCTTTTTCGCCAGATCCAGTTCAACGTTCTGGATCTCCATCTGCTCCAGGGTTTCGCGCAGGTCCGAAGTGGACTGATCGATATTGTGCTGCATCTCTTCATGGTAGGCCGCCAGCGACATGGCCATCGAGTTAATGCCGTTCTTAAGCATGTCCAGTTCGCCGAGCATAAACCCCTCAACCCGGCTATCCAGTTGGCCGCGGCGGATACGGTCAACCGTGTTAACCATATTACGAATCGGTCCGGTGACATCGCGCATAAGCCGCCAGCCGAAAATGAGCGCAATACCAATACAGAACAAAATCATCAGGCTTGAGATGAAAATTTCTTTGTACTGCTGGAGACGAACGGATTTGAGATCCAGCTCCAGCGCCACATACCCCAGCATATTACCCGCAGGCTTCGCATCGGATAGGGCAGACTCATCCGGCGAGTAGCCCTCCGAGATGATGGGGGTGCGCAGGATCATCAGATCTCCTCTGCGCGTTACGCTCAATCGCCGGGGGAGTGCCGAACCGTCTGCGAGGCGTAACTCACCCGGATCGAGCTGGAAATTTGAGGTGACGAACAGATGGTTCTGCTCATCATAAATGGAAATACCGCGCACGATTTCGGAATGGCGACGGTGCAATACGCTAATAAGTTGCCCAATGGCCTCGCGATCCTGCAACGTCATGCTGTATTCGCTGGAGACGGCAAGCGGTTCAATGATACTGGCACCTGCGTCTTCCAGTTGACGCTGTAAGTCGTTATAGCGGTGAACGACGAAGAAGATACTCAACAGCACGCCGATCAATACGGTCGGGGCGAGGATCAGGATCATCATGCGCGCACGCAGGCTGTAGTTGGTCATGGGGTTCCGTTATGGGAGAATGTGGCCATTATTTGTAATTGAGAAAATTCTCGGCAATGGCGCAATTCTACTCTGCAAAACGACGCGTGACGACGCGTCAGATCATAACTGTAACAGTAAACGACCTCGATCCCTTTGGGCAGGGGGTTGCGCGATATAATGGTAAAGCCTTGTTTGTAAAAGATTTGTTGCCGCAAGAAACAGCGGAAATTACCCTGATTGAAGACAAGCGACAGTATGCGCGCGGGGAAGTAAAACGCCGTCTGAACGACAGTCCTGAACGCGTTGCGCCAGTATGTCCCCATTTTGGCGTCTGCGGAGGCTGCCAGCAGCAGCACGCGAGCGTGGCCCTGCAACAACGCAGCAAAAGCGCCGCGCTTGCCCGCCTGATGAAGCAGGAGGTCGAAGAGGTTATCGACGCGTCGCCCTGGGCTTACCGGCGCCGGGCGCGTCTGAGTCTGAACTGGCAACCCAAAACCCAGCGTCTGGAGATGGGTTTTCATAAGGCAAATGCCAGCGACATCATTAACGTCTCTCGCTGCCCGGTCCTGGTGCCCCGTCTTGAGGCACTCCTTGCGCCATTGCACACGTGTCTGGCGAGCTTAAAAGCGGTGCGTCATTTGGGGCATGTTGAACTGGTGCTGGCAGATAATGGCCCACTGATGGTTTTGCGCCATACCGCGCCGCTGAGCGCTGCTGACCGGGAAAAACTGGAACGCTTTTCGCATTCCGAGGGACTGGCGCTTTTTCTGGCGCCCGAAAGCGAGATACTTGAACATGTTACGGGAGAATCTCCCTGGTATAACTCTGACGGGCTACGCTTAACGTTCAGTCCACGGGATTTTATTCAGGTCAATGACGGCGTAAATCAGCAAATGGTTGCCCGCGCGCTGGAATGGCTGGATGTGCAGCCGGATGAGCGTGTACTGGATCTTTTTTGTGGAATGGGCAATTTTACCTTGCCGCTGGCAAAAAGGGCGGCGAGCGTGGTAGGTGTTGAAGGCGTTGCCGAACTGGTGGAGAAAGGGCGTGAAAATGCCCGACAAAATGGTTTGCAGAGCGTGACTTTTTTTCACGAAAATCTGGAAGAAGATGTCACAAAGCAGCCGTGGGCGCGCCAGGGTTTTGATAAAATACTTCTTGATCCCGCGCGGGCGGGCGCCGCTGGCGTAATGCAGCACGTTGTAAAATTAGCGCCAGGCAAAGTAGTCTATGTTTCCTGTAATCCAGCGACACTCGCGCGTGATAGCGAAGCGTTGGTCAATGCGGGTTACCAGATTAAGCGGCTGGCGATGCTGGATATGTTCCCGCACACTGGGCATCTGGAATCCATGGTGTTATTCGAGCACAAGTGATTAATTTCGGCTTGTCGAGTTCGGCAGGCTCCGTCCCTTAAAGGAGAGGACAATGGTTGCGGTAAGAAGTGCGCATTTAAACAAAGCGGGTGAATTCGATCCTAAGAAGTGGATCGCCAGTCTGGGTATCTCCAGCCAGCCGTCGTGTGAACGCTTAGCCGAAACCTGGGAATATTGTCTGCGACAAACACAGGGACATCCTCACGCCGATCTGCTGCTATGGCGCGGCGTTGAGATGGTGGAAATCCTCTCCATGCTGAGTATGGATCTTGATACGCTGCGGGCGGCGTTGCTGTTCCCGCTGGCAGATGCCGATGTTGTCAGCGAAGACACCCTGCGTGAAAGCGTCGGCAAATCGATCGTCGAGCTTATCCATGGCGTGCGGGATATGGCGGCTATTCGGCAGTTGAAAGCCACCCATACCGATTCCGTCTCCTCTGAGCAGGTGGATAACGTGCGGCGCATGCTGCTGGCGATGGTGGACGATTTTCGCTGTGTCGTTATCAAAATTGCTGAACGTATTGCTCATCTGCGTGAAGTGAAAGAGGCGCCGGAAGATGAACGCGTCCTGGCGGCGAAAGAGTGTACGAACATCTACGCGCCGCTGGCGAACCGCTTAGGGATCGGCCAGCTCAAATGGGAGCTGGAAGATTACTGCTTCCGCTATCTGCATCCGGCAGAATACAAACGTATCGCCAAATTGCTGCATGAACGCCGTATTGTTCGTGAACACTATATCGAAGAGTTTGTTGGGCATCTGCGTTCTGAAATGAAAGAAGAGGGCGTAAAGGCCGAGGTTTATGGTCGTCCTAAGCATATCTATAGCATCTGGCGCAAAATGCAGAAGAAGCACCTTGCCTTCGATGAACTGTTTGATGTTCGGGCGGTGCGCATCGTTGCCGAACGTCTACAGGATTGCTATGCCGCACTCGGTATCGTCCATACCCATTATCGCCACCTGCCGGATGAGTTCGATGATTATGTCGCGAACCCGAAACCGAACGGCTACCAGTCTATCCACACGGTAGTATTAGGGCCGGGAGGTAAAACCGTTGAAATCCAGATTCGTACCCGGCAGATGCACGAAGACGCCGAACTGGGCGTGGCGGCGCACTGGAAGTACAAAGAGGGCGCAACGGCGGGGACCAACAGCGGCGGTCGCGGTTATGAAGACCGCATCGCGTGGCTGCGTAAACTGATTGCCTGGCAGGAAGAGATGGCCGATTCGGGCGAAATGCTTGATGAGGTTCGCAGCCAGGTGTTCGACGATCGGGTCTATGTCTTTACGCCGAAGGGCGACGTGGTGGACTTGCCTGCGGGTTCTACGCCGCTCGACTTCGCTTACCATATCCACAGCGATGTCGGGCACCGTTGCATCGGGGCGAAAATCAGCGGGCGTATCGTTCCGTTCACCTACCAGTTGCAGATGGGCGACCAGATTGAAATCATCACCCAGAAGCAGCCGAACCCAAGCCGTGACTGGCTCAACCCGAACCTTGGGTACGTTACCACCAGCCGTGGCCGTTCCAAAATCCACGCCTGGTTCCGTAAGCAGGATCGGGATAAAAACGTCCTGGCAGGGCGTCAGATCCTTGACGACGAGCTGGCCCATCTCGGTATCAGCCTGAAAGAGGCGGAAAAACAGCTGCTGCCGCGTTACAACTTTAATGATCTGGAAGAGCTGCTGGCGGCAATTGGCGGTGGCGATATTCGTCTCAACCAGATGGTCAACTTCCTGCAATCCCAGTTTAACAAGCCGAGTGCGGAAGAGCAGGATGCCGCGGCACTGAAACAGTTGCAGCAGAAGACCTACGCGCCGCAAAACCGCAGTAAAGATAATGGCCGTGTGGTGGTGGAAGGGGTCGGCAACCTGATGCATCACATTGCGCGCTGCTGCCAGCCCATCCCGGGCGATGACATTGTCGGTTTTATCACCCAGGGCCGTGGGATTTCTATTCACCGGGCAGACTGTGACCAACTGGAAGAGCTGCGTACCCACGCGCCTGAGCGTATCGTCGATGCGGTGTGGGGCGAAAGTTACTCTGCCGGTTACTCGCTGGTGGTGCGCGTGACGGCCAACGATCGCAGCGGATTGTTGCGCGATATCACCACTATTCTTGCCAACGAGAAAGTTAACGTTCTTGGGGTGGCCAGCCGTAGCGATACAAAAGAGCAACTGGCTACTATTGATATGAATATTGAAATCTATAACCTGCAGGTGCTGGGCCGTGTGCTTGGCAAACTGAACCAGGTACCGGATGTGATCGACGCGCGTCGATTGCACGGCGGCTGAACAGAGTATTAACGCCATCGAACTCGTTTCGGTGGCGTTTCTGTTGTGACGAGCATATTTCTGAAATTTGATCTGATAACTTAATTTAACGCGTTTCCGCGATAAACTCACTCCTGTATTAACGTTTAAAAATTATGTTAGTTGGCTTTAATTAAACGCACTGGAGAGTTTATGTTTTACGGTTCTAAAAAGGAATTTGAACAACAAAAAAATGCATTTCTGGATGCTGCGCATTATTTATGGATGACAGACCCTTTTTATTTTAAGCAGTCAGGTTTTTTTAGCCGAATTGATAGTGTGGTCAGGCAGGTCGAAACTGAAATAGGAATGAACTGTCTTTCATGGGCAGGTGGCGAGGAAATATTAAAATACAAAACGGCAGTTTTGAGCTACCAGAAATCTGTTATCTTAAATAATAAAATCTATTCGAAGTGGATGGCGGAGCAAGAATGCAAAAATAAACGATCCGCAGAGCTATACAAATTATACAATAAAATAATCGGCTTTCTGGCAGGTATAGGGCAGGTGGCTACGGGAGTGGGGATTTGTGTGTCTACGGCCAGTAGTGGAATGATACCTGGTGCTTCAATGATAATGCAGGGTCTGAATAATACTTATGAAAATGGATATTACCTTGTAGTCTATGAGGAAGTCTCAGGACCACTCAGGGACGCATACCATTATTCGGCGAACAAGACCGGTTATGATGAAAAGAAGGCGGATATTGCCTACGGCACGATCGATCTTGCTCTTTCCGGATATGGATTGTTCAGAAAGATCCCCACACCACGAGAGAAATCATGGAACCTTTTTGGCATTACAATAAAACAAACAGATTATGTTCGTAGTGTGAGAGAAATGACTCAACCTGTCTTCATGCTTGAGATCATCAGTGATGAATTTACTGTTTTATCATTGATGCCTGCTTTTAATGAAAGCGACTTGAGGCACTAAAAATGGAGCAGGATGTTATCTTTTTATCGAAGTCATGGCTTCCGGTTGTTTTTTATTATTTTGCTGGAATGGTTTCTTTTATTGGGTGCTATCATCTGCATAGGTGTGCTTGTGTTTATTCAAATACGCTATGTCGTTTTTTATTTATTGTTGTAATAAATTTTTTCGGTGCAATTCATATCATTACTGGGTTCTACGATGTAGTGGGTTATCACAGCTATGGTATCAACATATTGAAAATGTACCGTATAGCTGATTACGATACGATTCGGTTCGGTGCCGTTCTGTTCGCTGTCCTGAATGCACTATTGGTTCGGCGAATATAATAGGGAGGTGGAAGCAGTGCGTTAACACGTTATCATGAGTGAAAGTTGAAATGAAAAGAGGCTGTATGACTATCACAATCAACAAAACCCCAATCGACCGCCTGCTGGGCATCATGCAACGTCTGCGCGACCCGGAAAAGGGCTGTCCGTGGGATAAAGAACAGACCTTTGCCACCATCGCACCTTATACGCTGGAAGAGACTTACGAAGTGCTGGATGCTATTTCCCGCGAAGATTTCGATGATTTACGCGGCGAATTAGGCGATTTATTGTTCCAGGTGGTGTTTTACGCACAAATGGCCCAGGAACAAAAGCTGTTCAATTTCGACGATATCTGTGCCGCTATCAGCGACAAGCTGGAGCGCCGCCATCCGCATATTTTCGGTGACGCGCATGCGGAAAACAGCAGTGAAGTGCTGGCCCGCTGGGAAGAGATTAAAAGCGCTGAACGTGCCGAAAAATCGCAGCATTCCGCGCTGGATGACATTCCGCATAGTCTCCCTGCCTTAATGCGCGCCCATAAAATCCAGAAACGATGCTCAACTGTAGGCTTTGACTGGACCTCGTTGGGGCCAGTGCTGGACAAAGTCTACGAAGAAATTGACGAAGTCATGGATGAGGCGAAACAGGCTGTCGTGGACGAGGCGAAACTGGAAGAAGAGATGGGCGATTTGCTGTTCGCAACGGTCAATCTTTCGCGTCATTTAGGCGTAAAAGCGGAAGTCGCGTTGCAAAAAGCGAATCTGAAATTCGAGCGTCGTTTCCGCGAAGTTGAGCGGATCGTTGCCGCCCGTGGCCTGGAAATGAGCGGAATCGACCTGGAAGCGATGGAAGAGGTCTGGCAACAGGTAAAACGCCAGGAAACTGATATCTAAAGATATTGTGCTTTCAAGTGCGATTTGTATGATTTTTTAAATAACAAGCGCTTGATTTACGTCAAAATCATTTTGCTGAAAGTGGCTATTTTCTCACTCCTTATTACAGGTGAGGTTAGGGATAAGGGGTGAGAATGAAAGTTTGTGAGGCACGCCCTGTTCAGGTATACTACTTTCCCGTCCTGGTTATTCCATCGTTTCACCCTAACTTCTCAGGTTCAGCATGACAACGAACTATATTTTTGTGACCGGCGGGGTCGTATCCTCTCTGGGTAAAGGCATTGCCGCAGCCTCCCTCGCAGCCATTCTTGAAGCCCGTGGCCTCAATGTGACCATGATGAAACTGGATCCGTATATCAACGTCGATCCGGGTACCATGAGCCCAATCCAACACGGGGAAGTGTTCGTTACTGAAGACGGCGCCGAAACCGATCTGGACCTGGGTCACTATGAGCGTTTCATCCGCACCAAGATGACCCGTCGTAATAACTTCACGACTGGCCGTATCTATTCCGAAGTGCTGCGCAAAGAGCGCCGTGGCGACTACCTGGGCGCGACCGTTCAGGTTATTCCGCACATCACCAATGCTATCAAAGAGCGCATCATTGAAGGCGGCGAAGGCCATGATGTCGTGCTGGTGGAAATCGGCGGTACCGTAGGCGATATCGAATCGCTGCCGTTCCTCGAAGCGATTCGCCAGATGGCCGTTGAAGTGGGCCGCGAACGTACGCTGTACATGCACCTGACGCTGGTGCCGTACATGGCCGCTTCGGGCGAAGTGAAAACCAAACCGACGCAGCACTCCGTAAAAGAGCTGCTTTCTATCGGTATTCAGCCTGATATCCTGATTTGCCGTTCCGATCGTGCCGTGCCGGCAAACGAGCGTGCAAAGATTGCTTTGTTCTGTAATGTTCCGGAAAAGGCTGTTATCTCCCTTAAAGATGTCGATTCCATTTATAAAATTCCGGGCCTGTTGAAATCGCAGGGGCTGGACGATTATATTTGTAAACGATTCAGCTTGAACTGCCCGGAAGCAAATCTGGCCGAATGGGAACAGGTCATTTACCAGCAGGCGAACCCGGTAGATGAAGTCACCATCGGTATGGTCGGCAAGTACATTGAACTGCCGGATGCCTATAAGTCAGTTATCGAAGCGCTGAAACACGGTGGCCTGAAAAATCGTGTAACCGTCAACATCAAACTGATCGATTCGCAAGATGTTGAAACACGTGGTGTCGAAATTCTGAAAGGTCTGGATGCTATTCTGATCCCTGGCGGTTTCGGCTATCGCGGCGTGGAAGGCAAGATCGCCACTGCACGCTACGCGCGTGAAAACAATATTCCTTATCTGGGCATTTGCCTGGGGATGCAGGTTGCGCTGATCGAGTATGCTCGCAACGTCGCTGGAATGGAGGGCGCCAACTCGACGGAATTTGTGCCAGACTGTAAGTACCCGGTTGTGGCGCTCATTACCGAATGGCGTGATGAAGAAGGCAAGATTGAAGTACGTTCGGAAAAGAGCGATCTCGGTGGCACCATGCGCCTCGGCGCACAGCAGTGCCAGCTTGGCGACGACAGCCTGGTCCGTCAACTGTATGGTGAGCCGACCATTGTCGAACGCCATCGCCATCGCTACGAAGTTAACAATCTGCTGTTGAAACAAATTGAAGCTGCGGGTCTGCGTGTTGCAGGCCGTTCCGGCGATGATCAGTTGGTCGAGATCATCGAGGTGCCAAATCATCCGTGGTTTGTCGCTTGTCAGTTCCACCCGGAATTTACTTCTACGCCGCGTGACGGGCACCCGCTGTTTGCAGGCTTTGTGAAAGCCGCCAGCGAGTATCAGAAGCGCCAGGCGAAGTAAGAGTTAGAACGGCAGTGCACCCAAATGGGTGCATTGTTTGTCTGGAGTTTTAGTTTAACTTGTACTGAGGAAATCCTAATGTCCAAAATCGTTAAAGTCATCGGTCGTGAAATCATCGACTCCCGTGGTAACCCGACTGTTGAAGCCGAAGTACACCTGGAAGGTGGTTTCGTTGGTCTGGCAGCTGCTCCGTCAGGTGCTTCTACGGGTTCCCGCGAAGCGCTGGAACTGCGTGATGGCGACAAATCCCGTTTCATGGGTAAAGGCGTACTGAAAGCGGTTGGCGCGGTTAACGGCCCGATCGCTCAGGCAATCCTGGGCAAAGATGCCAAAGATCAGGCTGGCATTGACAAGATCATGATCGACCTGGACGGTACTGAAAACAAATCTAACTTCGGTGCTAACGCAATCCTGGCTGTTTCTCTGGCGACCGCTAAAGCTGCTGCTGCTTCTAAAGGCCTGCCGCTGTATGCACATATCGCTGAACTGAACGGCACCCCGGGCAAATACTCCATGCCGGTTCCGATGATGAACATCATCAACGGTGGTGAGCACGCTGACAACAACGTCGACATTCAGGAATTCATGATTCAGCCGGTTGGCGCGAAATCCCTAAAAGAAGCAGTACGTATGGGTTCAGAAGTGTTCCACAACCTGGCTAAAGTTCTGAAATCCAAAGGTATGAACACTGCTGTTGGTGACGAAGGCGGCTATGCGCCGAACCTGGGTTCCAACGCTGAAGCACTGGCTGTTATCGCAGAAGCGGTTAAAGCTGCGGGTTACGAGCTGGGCAAAGACATCACTCTGGCGATGGACTGCGCGGCTTCTGAATTCTACAAAGACGGTAAATACGTTCTGGCTGGCGAAGGCAACAAAGCGTTCACCTCCGAAGAATTCACTCACTTCCTGGAAGACCTGACCAAACAGTACCCGATCGTGTCCATCGAAGATGGTCTGGACGAGTCTGACTGGGCTGGCTTTGCTTACCAGACCAAAGTTCTGGGCGACAAAATCCAGCTGGTTGGTGACGACCTGTTCGTAACTAACACCAAGATCCTGAAAGAAGGCATCGAAAAAGGCATCGTTAACTCCATCCTGATCAAATTCAACCAGATCGGTTCTCTGACCGAAACTCTGGCTGCGATCAAAATGGCGAAAGACGCTGGCTACACCGCTGTCATCTCTCACCGTTCTGGCGAAACTGAAGACGCGACCATCGCTGACCTGGCTGTTGGTACCGCTGCTGGCCAGATCAAAACCGGTTCTATGAGCCGTTCTGACCGCGTTGCTAAATACAACCAGCTGATTCGTATCGAAGAAGCACTGGGTGAACAAGCACCGTACAACGGTCGTAAAGAGATCAAAGGTCAGGCATAAGCCTGTCTTTCTCTGAAATGAAAATGCCAGCCTTTGGGCTGGCATTTTTTTTACCGGTTATAACGTTATTTAAAATCGACGGCCATTTGCTGCGGAATGGAAAGCCCGCGGGTGGTCTGTACGCACTGGGCGATATAATCGGTAAAACGCGGCGGCTTCGGCATACCCAATTCGATGAGTTTGTCATTGCTAAAGCGGACGTTCAGCATGGCGAATGCGCCGTATAGACGCATGGCTTTGAGCATCAGACGCTCGTTGCAGGGCCCAAAAATGTTTTTCAGTTCACGACGCATCTTCACCAGCGTTTCATAGCTGACCTGCGTATAGACATCTTTAACCGGCACGGTTTCCAGTGCGCAAGCCATTGCGGCATCAATATCAGCAAACTTCACGCTGTTCTCTTCGCCAGCGGAGATATGGATAACTTCCCCCGCCGGGATGTCGCTTTTCAGCATCATGATTAGCGCATCGGCACAATAGTCCACCGGGACCACGTCAATGCGGTCTTCCAGCGAGCACATGAATTTTTGCAGCATCAGCGCCATGCTGAATACCCAGAAGATACTGCTGGAGGGCTGGCAGCCGTAATGCGTATGACCCACTACAATAGACGGGCGTGCAATAACCAGCGGCAGGTTCGGATAGGTTTTGCGCATCAGGTGTTCAATGGTGGATTTGGAGTGGGTGTACTCCACCAGATGCTCGGCGTTTTCCTTGAATTCCTGGCTTTCAAAGACCAGTGAATCGGCTTCCGGCGCACATGACATAGCCGTACCGACATGCAGGAAACGCTGCAGCCCCTGCACTTTTGCCATCCGTCCGGCAAAGGCCAGCGTGCCTTCAACGTTGACTTTCCAGATGAGCGGGTTGTTACCAAAAGAGGCGACTGCGGCGCAGTTCAGCACGTGGGTGACGCTGTCCAGACGCGGGTCGTCAAGAAATTGCTCCGGCGTACCCAGATCACCGATGATGATATGTTCGCAGGTCAGACGGGAGAGAATGGATTCGCTGATGTTGAATTTGCGCATGTTCTCTTTTACGCGCTCAACGCCAGCCTGGCTATCCGTTGCCCTGACTAAAAGTAAATAGTTGATTTGACTATCATCATTAAGTATTTTCTCAAACACTGCACCACCGAGGAATCCGGTGACGCCGGTGATCAGTAGAGTTTTCATGATCGCATGCTCATTGTTGTTAATTCGCGGATTGTATTCAGCGAAAATTAAACAATGCTTAAATAAGAGAGGCGGGAATAAATCGATTTCTTAAGGTAATTTTAAGCTTTAAATGCGGAACAAGTTTAATTGGACAGGTAAACATAAAAATAAATTCACTAAAAATAAAAATATTTATAAACATTTGAAATTATTGATATTTAATTCTTTGCTTTAAGTTTTTATTTTGATGTTTTTCTTATGTTAATGAGCGTTATTGAAATAATTTATTACAAATAAATTGATGCTAAGCCTGCTATGCATTATCCATTTTTTTGCTTTATTTCGGTGACAATCTCGCAACATTCACTCATACCGTAACTCGCCCTGAAGAGCGAAATCTGTAATAATTAATGTTTATTCCCAGGCAGAGTTGATTATGCAGTACCCGATTAATGAGATGTTCCAGACCTTGCAAGGCGAGGGCTATTTTACCGGCGTTCCTGCCATTTTTATTCGTTTACAGGGATGCCCGGTTGGTTGCGCCTGGTGCGACACCAAACACACCTGGGATAAGCTTGAAGATCGGGAAGTCTCCCTCTACAGCATTCTGGCCAAGACCAAAGAGAGCGATAAATGGGGCGCGGCGAGCAGTGAAGATCTGCTGGCGATTATTGAGCGTCAGGGATGGACTGCGCGCCATGTGGTGATCACCGGCGGCGAACCCTGTATCCATGATTTGATTCCGTTGACCCATCTTCTGGAAAAACAGGGGTTCAGTTGTCAGATTGAGACCAGCGGCACTCATGAAGTGCGTACGTCTCATGCGACATGGGTGACCGTGTCGCCGAAGGTAAATATGCGCGGGGGCTATGACATCCTCCAGCAGGCGCTGGAACGGGCTGATGAAATCAAACACCCGGTTGGGCGTACGCGTGATATTGAGGCGCTTGATGAGTTGCTGACGCAACTGACGGATGACAAACACCGCGTTATTGCGCTCCAGCCTATCAGCCAGAAAGACGATGCCACCCGCCTGTGTATCGAAACCTGTATCGCCCGCAACTGGCGGTTGTCGATGCAGACGCACAAATATCTGAACATTGCCTGATTCATTTTCTGCGGGTGGTATTTTTACCAGCAGAATGCGCATTCTCTGAGCGCCCGGCCCACGTGCCGGGCGTTTTTGTTTTTCCGCCGGAAGGGCGGGGAAGTGAGGTGTGAAACAACGCTATCCGGTGAAATCGGTTTTTACCTTGGGTGTGTTTTTATTCTTAATAATAATCAATATGTTAGTTTTTCTTGTCACACCGAAAAAATCGGTAGAATTTGAGATGCAATAAATAATTCTATAATTCAATGGATTATATTTAGAGTGTTCCCCGCGCGAGCGGGGATAAACCGCCCAGGGTATCGCGGGTAATCAAGCCGGTTTCGTGTTCCCCGCGCGAGCGGGGATAAACCGAGCGAATTTACGTTTTTCAGGGTGGCAGAAAAGTGTTCCCCGCGCGAGCGGGGATAAACCGGAGTGATGACACCCGTACAGGGAGAAGTCGAGGTGTTCCCCGCGCGAGCGGGGATAAACCGCTTCTATGCCGGAAAGGTCACGCTCAACAATGGTGTTCCCCGCGCGAGCGGGGATAAACCGGTGCCGCTTCCCTGGGGAAAACCAGACTGATTGTGTTCCCCGCGCGAGCGGGGATAAACCGTGTGCGAGTTGCCAGGCTGATGCAGAAAAGCGGTGTTCCCCACGCCAGTGGGGATAAATAACCATAACGGAAGGGAAATAAGCTTACGCAGGCGCTAACGGCACAGAAGCGGAAAATTACTCGCCTCGGTAGATACACCCTGCAGTACAGGTCTCTTTAATCATCACTGCGCTCAGCAGGGGCACGATAGGTTTAATCTGATCCCAGATCCATTTTGCCAGCACTTCGCTGGTCGGGTTTTCAAGGCCCGGAATATCGTTAAGATAGTAGTGATCCAGACGATCGTAAGTCGGCTTGAATGCCGCCTTGAGCTCAGCGAAATCCATGATCCAGCCCGTATGCGGATCCACCTCGCCGGTGATCTCCAGACGCACCATAAATGAGTGGCCATGAAGGCGACCGCATTTATGCCCGGCTGGCACATGCGGCAAACGGTGAGCGGCTTCGAACATGAAATCTTTAAATAACGTGGTGGACATACTGAACTCTCTGACTGGCTGAAAAAACCGCGGCATGGTAGCCGAAATGACCTTTTTTATCATTAACTAAAATCGGCAAAAGTGATTAATCGCTACGTTTTACCGGGGTGCTTATATTTTTATCTTTAAAATCAAACAATTAATTAATCTATTTTACTGTTATAAACTATGAGTAAAACAGGTTAGTTCTTTTGGTTATTTATTATTTCCAACCTTTCTTTAATTGTTATTATCCCCGCCGTTAACCTTACTTTCTCTTCTGTTTTTAGTGCGCTGACAGGGCGTGAAAACAGCTTTGCTTTACTCCACATAATTCGGGTTGCAGGAAGGCGGCAAGCGAGCGAGTCCCGATGAGCTTACACCGGTAAGTGATTCGGGCGAACGAGAACAGCCAACGCATCTGCAGCATGAAGTATGACGAGTATTACTGGAACATAACGACGCATGACGACTCAGGTCCCACCTTCCGCTTTGCTTCCGCTGAACCCGGAGCAACTGGCACGCCTTCAGGCGGCCACAACCGATTTAACACCCACCCAGCTTGCCTGGGTTTCCGGCTATTTCTGGGGCGTGCTGAATCAGCAACCCGGTGCAGCAGTTGCAACGGCAACACCTGCAGCGACCGAAGCCCCGACCATTACGCTTCTCTCCGCTTCGCAAACCGGCAATGCGCGTCGTGTTGCGGAAGCACTGCGTGACGATCTGCTGGCGGCAAAACTTAACGTCAAACTGGTGAGCGCGGGCGACTATAAATTCAAACAAATCGCTAACGAAAAACTGCTGATCGTTGTTGCTTCTACGCAAGGGGAAGGGGAGCCGCCGGAAGAGGCCGTTGCGTTACATAAGTTCCTGTTCTCGAAAAAAGCGCCGAAGCTTAATGGCACTGCCTTCGCCGTACTGGGGCTTGGTGACACGTCCTATGAGTTTTTCTGCCAGGCAGGCAAAGATTTCGATAGCAAACTGGCTGAACTGGGCGCCGAGCGCCTGCTCGATCGCGTCGACGCAGACGTTGAGTTCCAGGCCGCCGCCGCTGAATGGCGCGCGCGCGTGGTTGAGGTGCTGAAGGCACGGGTCCCGAAAGAGACGCCGGCCCAGGCCGCGGTGACAGCAACCGGTGCGGTGAATGAGGTTTTCTCCAGCCCTTATACGAAAGAAGAACCGCTGACCGCGACCCTCTCAGTGAATCAAAAAATCACGGGCCGCGATTCAGAAAAAGACGTGCGTCATATTGAAATCGATCTGGGCGATTCCGGCCTGCGCTATCAGCCGGGCGATGCGCTGGGCGTGTGGTATCAGAACGATCCTGCGCTGGTAAAAGAACTGATTGAGTTACTGTGGCTCAAAGGCGATGAACCCGTCAGCGTAGACGGCAAAACCCTGCCGCTGTCCGAAGCGCTGCAATGGCATTTCGAGCTGACGGTCAATACCGGCAATATCGTAGAAAACTACGCCACCCTCACCCGCAGTGAATCACTGCTGCCGCTGGTGGGCGATAAAGCCAAATTGCAGCACTACGCCGCGACCACGCCGATTGTGGATATGGTGCGTTTCTCTCCGGCACAGCTGGATGCCGGGGCGTTGACCGGGCTACTGCGTCCGCTGACGCCGCGCCTCTACTCCATTGCCTCTTCACAGGCCGAAGTGGAAACCGAAGTGCATGTCACTGTCGGTGTGGTGCGCTATGACATTGAAGGCCGCGCGCGCGCGGGTGGGGCATCGAGCTTCCTCGCCGATCGCGTGGAGGAAGAGGGTGAAGTGCGTGTGTTCATCGAACATAACGATAACTTCCGTCTGCCAGCCAACCCGGAAACACCGGTCATTATGATTGGTCCGGGTACCGGTATTGCGCCGTTCCGCGCCTTCATGCAGCAGCGTGCGGCAGAAGGGGCGGAAGGTAAGAACTGGCTATTCTTCGGCAATCCGCACTTTACGGAAGATTTCCTCTACCAGGTTGAGTGGCAGCGCTACGTCAAAGAAGGTGTGCTGAACCGTATCGATCTGGCCTGGTCTCGTGACCAAAAAGAAAAAATATACGTACAAGACAAACTGCGTCAGCAAGGCGCGGAACTGTGGCGCTGGATTAATGACGGTGCGCACATTTATGTCTGTGGCGACGCGAATCGCATGGCGAAGGACGTTGAGCAGGCTTTACTGGACGTGATTGCCGAGTTTGGTGCGATGGACGCCGAAGCGGCGGACGAATATTTAAGTGAGCTGCGCGTAGAGCGCCGTTATCAGCGAGATGTCTACTAATGAGTGAAAAACATCCAGGCCCACTGGTGGTCGAAGGAAAACTGACAGACGCCGAGCGCATGAAGCTGGAAAGCAACTATCTGCGCGGAACCATTGCGGAAGATTTGAATGACGGTCTGACCGGCGGCTTTAAAGGCGACAACTTCCTGCTGATCCGTTTCCACGGCATGTACCAGCAGGATGATCGCGATATTCGCGCTGAGCGTGCGGCACAGAAGCTGGAGCCACGCCACGCGATGCTGCTGCGCTGCCGCCTGCCGGGAGGTGTTATCACCACTAAACAGTGGCAGGCGATTGATAAATTTGCCGCTGAGAACACTATCTATGGCAGTATCCGCCTGACCAACCGTCAGACGTTCCAGTTCCACGGCATTCTGAAAAAGAACGTGAAACCGGTACACCAGATGCTGCACTCCGTTGGTCTGGACGCACTGGCGACCGCTAACGACATGAACCGTAACGTGTTGTGTACCTCCAACCCGTACGAGTCAGAACTGCACGCCGAAGCCTACGAGTGGGCGAAGAAGATTTCTGAACACCTGCTGCCGCGCACTCGCGCTTACGCAGAGATCTGGCTCGATCAGGAAAAAGTGGCGACCACTGACGAAGAGCCGATCCTCGGTCAGACCTATCTGCCGCGTAAGTTTAAAACGACGGTCGTGATCCCGCCGCAGAACGATATCGATCTGCACGCCAACGACATGAACTTTGTCGCGGTCGCGGAAAACGGCAAGCTGGTGGGCTTTAACCTGCTGGTGGGCGGTGGTCTGTCTATCGAGCACGGTAATAAGAAAACCTATGCCCGTACGGCGAGCGAGTTTGGCTATCTGCCGGTTGAGCATACGCTGGCCGTTGCCGAAGCGGTGGTCACAACCCAGCGCGACTGGGGTAACCGTACCGACCGTAAAAACGCGAAGACCAAATATACGCTGGAACGTGTGGGCGTTGAGACTTTCAAAGCGGAAGTTGAGCGTCGCGCAGGTATCAAGTTCGAACCGATCCGTCCGTATGAGTTTACCGGGCGCGGCGATCGCATAGGCTGGGTGAAAGGGATCGACAATAAATGGCATCTGACGCTGTTTATCGAAAATGGTCGAATCCTCGATTATCCGGGGCGTCCGTTGAAAACGGGCCTGCTGGAGATCGCGAAGATCCATAAAGGCGAGTTCCGTATTACCGCCAATCAGAACCTGATCATCGCCGGCGTGCCGGATAGTCAGAAAGCGAAAATCGAAAAAATCGCGCGTCAGAGCGGCCTGATGGATGCCGTGACGCCGCAGCGTGAAAACTCGATGGCCTGTGTATCATTCCCGACCTGCCCGCTGGCGATGGCCGAAGCAGAGCGCTTCCTGCCGTCGTTTATCGATAAAGTGGAAGAGGTGATGGCGAAGCATGGATTGAGCGATGAGCATATTGTGACGCGCGTGACGGGCTGCCCGAACGGCTGTGGCCGCGCGATGCTGGCAGAAGTGGGCCTGGTGGGTAAAGCGCCTGGCCGCTACAACCTGCATCTGGGCGGTAACCGCATCGGGACACGTATTCCACGGATGTTCAAAGAGAACATTACCGAGCCAGAAATCATCGCTTCGCTGGATGAACTGGTAGGGCGCTGGGCGAAAGAGCGCGAAGCGGGTGAAGGTTTCGGTGATTTCACCATCCGCGCCGGCATTATCCGTCCGGTGCTCGACCCGGCGCGCGATCTCTGGGATTAAGCTTCCTTGCCTTTCCCCCTCTCCCTGGGGAGAGGGATGGGGTGAGGGGAGAAAACACACGAGAGGTAATTATGTCCGTACTCGATCTATCTGCCCTGAATGCTCTGTCGAAAGACGACCGCACGCAGGCTTTGGCGGAGGCTAACGCTCAACTGGAAGCGCAAACCGCAGAAGAACGCGTGGCCTGGGCGCTGGAGAATCTGCCAGGTGAGTATGTGCTGTCGTCCAGTTTTGGTATCCAGGCGGCGGTGAGTCTGCACCTGGTGAATCAGGTGCGCCCGAATATCCCGGTTATCCTGACGGACACGGGTTACCTGTTCCCGGAAACCTATCGGTTTATTGATGAGCTAACGGACAAGCTCGGCCTGAATCTGCAGATTTACCGCGCGCCGCAAAGCCCTGCCTGGCAGGAAGCGCGTTACGGCAAGCTGTGGGAGCAGGGCGTTGAGGGTATTGAAAAATACAATGACATCAACAAAGTTGAGCCGATGAACCGGGCGTTGAAAGAGTTGAATGCGCAAACCTGGTTCGCGGGCCTGCGTCGCGAGCAGTCCAGTAGCCGTGCTAATCTGCCTGTGCTGGATATTCAGCGCGGAGTCTTCAAAGTGCTGCCGATCATCGACTGGGATAACCGTACGGTTTACCAGTATCTGCAAAAACACGGCCTGAAATATCATCCGCTGTGGGATGAGGGCTATCTGTCCGTGGGCGATACGCACACCACGCGTAAGTGGGAGCCGGGCATGGCAGAAGAGGACACCCGTTTCTTCGGCCTTAAGCGCGAGTGCGGCCTGCACGAAGGCTGATGGTGAGTTGTTCGTTATTACATGAAGAAGCGCCCGGCTAACCACCGGGCGTTTTTTATTGTCTATAGAAAACCCCCAGCTAGGCTGGGGGTTCCGGAAAGCTTTCAGCTTTAAGCCAGTTATTAAAACCCCTTTTGATTTGTTAAAACACCTTGCGGTCTGGCAACTGCAAAAGTTCAACAAGAAATCAAAAGGGGGTCCCAATGGGGGACGAAAAGAGCTTAGCGCACACCCGATGGAACTGTAAATATCACATAGTTTTTGCGCCAAAATACCGAAGACAAGCGTTCTATGGAGAGAAACGTCTTGCGATAGGGAGCATTTTAAGAAAGCTGTGTGAGTGGAAAAATGTACGGATCCTGGAAGCTGAATGCTGCGCAGATCATATCCATATGCTTGTGGAAATCCCGCCCAAAATGAGCGTATCCGGCTTTATGGGATATCTGAAAGGGAAAAGCAGTCTGATGCTTTATGAGCAGTTTGGCGATCTGAAATTCAAATACAGGAACAGGGAGTTCTGGTGCCGGGGATACTACGTAGACACGGTAGGGAAGAACACGGCGAAGATACAAGAATACATAAAGCACCAGCTTGAAGAGGATAAAATGGGCGAGCAGTTGTCGATCCCTTATCCGGGTAGCCCGTTTACGGGCCGTAAGTAACGAAGTTTGATGCAAATGTCAGATCGTATGCGCCTGTTAGGGCGCGGCTGGTAACAGAGCCTTATAGGCGCATCCGAAAAACCTCCGGCTATGCCGGAGGATATTTATTTGGCGGTGGTATGGGGTTACGCGGGTGAAATGAGATGTTGCACCGGTTGTGGTGTTCTTTAATGAGTAGAATCAAAGTATTACCGTTCTTAAAAAATACGGAAACGTTGCCAGGATGTTGGGTGTGGTAATTACTGTTCAAATTTAACGCGTGACGTTTAGAGTATTCCCGCGCCAGCGGGGATAAACTGGCCTCGGAAATCCTGGGCAGCGCAAGACCCTGGTGTTCCCCTCACCGCGGGGATAAACATGGCTCCGAACATTAGTACGAAATATCGAGGCGTGTTCGCCGGGTGAGTAATGTGCACCTTAACCCCTTCATCTGTCCGATTCCGGACACGTTCCGCAGAACCGATTTTGTTATCGTAACAACGCCATTATCCATGGCATGGAATATGACAACGTTATCAGGGACATTATGATGAAAAAGATCACACTGGCGGCACTCCTTATGACCACTGGCTTCTCTGCTTATGCAGAAACGGAAACCTGTAAACAGTATTTTGCTGAGGTAGATAGCTTTATTGAGCTGGCATCAAAACAGGAGGGGACAAAGGCACAGGCCGATATGCTCAAAACACAGCATGCGGAAAGTAAAAAACAGATGGAGGCCCTCACGGCGGAACAGCAGGATGCAGGATGTAAGCAAGGCCTGGCAGCCATGCAGCAACTGAAAGCAGCCATGAACCCCAAGTAACCCCACACGTTACAGGCCACGCACTCCGTGGCCTCTTTTCGCGAGAATAATCAGTAAACAAGCGACCTCACCCTCAATTATAATTCGCCAGGATCTCAATGGCTGAATTAGCCAGCCCCGGTGATTTGGTTTCGCCCGTAGGAACATATCTGGCGGCCAGTTTTACCTGAACAGGTGCTGGTGTTACGCCAGGCGTGAAGGTTTGGGTCGATACCACATTGGGTGCGTCAAAAATGACAGTGTCTGAAGGAATACCTGTTGATGAGGTAAGCGTGTTGGCATCACCCCAGACAAGCTGGATGCCGTAACCCGTTGCGCCCCCGGGGGTAAGGGCAATGGTGCCAGGAATAGCGCTGACAATGCCGGCTCGTGGCAGAACAGAAAGGGCTAAACCCATATGTGGCGTATTCGCGGTTCGGCTTGAAATAACATTGCTATTGTTCAGTGTTGCTGTCATTCCGTAACCCCATGATGCGGGGCAGTTCACCGTAAATGTGGCATCTTTCCAGCGAGACGGAAAATCGCCAAAATGCTCGCCCATTAACACGGTTTTATTTTCTATATCACAGGTACCCGGATTAATATCGAGAGTACCGGAAAGTTTCGCATGCATCACCGACCATGTATCTAATGCTGCTGAACTGCTCATATTCATGCGAGAAGCGTAACTATCTGATGCCTTTGCTTGCAGGCCGAGATCAACATAGATATCTGAAAAATTCAGCGATCCTGTCCCTAATTTACCCGGTATCTTCCACAGGGTGATTTTAAGATTAAACTCGGGCGTTGCTTGCGCCAGCGTATTTGTCAGAGACCACGGCCCAAGGACGGTTGGCGTTGTAATAGTATTTAGCGCTTTGTTGCCGCCAGAAGTCATTTCATTGAATGATATTCCTATACCATTTATTGAGGTGGGAAATATAACATTGCCATCGTGAATATGTGGTGTTGTGCTTGTTCTCACAAATGCGACCCATAAGAGTGTCGTTCCTGCACCTGACTCAGTGACCTGACACTGGCTATTTGCCTTGCCGAAATGAAAATAATTATAGGTATAGAGTTTTCGGTAATGCGTTGTATCGTTTGATAAACCTACTGTTATTTTATCAAGAGAAGCCGAGTGGGGTAATGTCACTGTGGATGCAGAGCCACCATAGCAATTAATAGTGAAAGCAAATGATAATGTCGGCCATATCATTACAGTCAATATCAATAATATTTTTTTAAACATAGCATACCACTTACATACGTGATTTTATTTCCACTGCACGGAAATGAATTCACCATATGAATACTAAGATTTCGTGAAATAAGTTTGAGTAAAAAACTGAGAGCAGATTAAAATGTTATTTTCGATAGATCAATAAAAATCGATCGGTGCTAACTATTGTTTTTAAGGATCAATTTATAGTTATCAATGGGTTATTTCAACTTAATTAACGTAAATATAAAAAGAAACAAACCGATAATAAATCAATAAAATGTCACAGGACGTGGGTTAATGACGTAATACTGAAAAAAGACTTACCCGGTCATACGAGTCAGTCTTTTTTCTGATCCTATTTTTTCTCCGCCTTTGCCAGTTCTTTTACCAGCGGCAGCATAATGCGCACTACATCACGGCTGCGGCGGTCAATACGGCCGGGCAGGGCCTGATCGATATGCTGAATGTTATCCAGCTTGATATCGTGCCAGCTCACGCCGTCCGGGAACGCTTTCGATTTAGCACGCTGCTGATAGCCATCCTTTTTCCCCAACGACCAGTTTGTCGCCTCGACGGACAAAACCGGTATACCGGCTTTATCGAATACGCAGGCATCATTGCAGCAGCTTGTTCCCTGCGGAAAGGCGGGATTCAGGCCCGGATTAGTGGTCGCTTTAATACCCAGGTTACGGGCAATCGCCAGCGCCCGATCGCGCGTCAGTTTCCGCACTGAGGCAGGGGTCTTCTTGCCGCTATTAAAATAGAGGTTATCGCCAACGATAAGGTTGTCGAGATTGATCACCAGCAGGGTATGTTTTTTCTCTCTTTCAGACATGCGGCTAAGCACGTTCTCAGCACCCAGGCTTCCTTCTTCTTCGCCGCTGGTCGCCATAAAGCGAATGGTGTACTCCGTTGGCACCGATTTGAGTTGTTCAGCCAGTTCCAGCATCACGCCCACACCTGCGGCATTATCATCGATGCCCTGTAATGTCAGGCCACCCAGATTATGATTGGTATCAGCATCGCTACGCGGCGCGTAGGTGTCCAGATGAGCCATAATAATGATTTGCTGCGGATGCGTGCCTTCATGGGCGGCTATTACCGTACTGCCCGTGACGTTCTGCCAGTTTTGCTGATTATCATGGGTCGTCCAGCTGTAGCGGCTGTTGAATTTGCGGATGTCACTCTGGTAACCCATCTGCGAAAACTGCTGGCGAAGGTAATCCGCTGCGAGCATTTCGGCAGGGGTGCCGGTCATTCGGCCGGGAAAATAGGTGGCGATATGACGCGCCTGGTTGCTTGCAAATTCGCCGGTATGAGGTGCTCGTGCCTGAGCAGAAAAAATGAAGCATACGCCGAGCGCCAGGGCAGCGGTACGGTGGCGCAATGCGGAAAGCATAGAGAGTCCTTTTACGACAAAAATTTTAACGCGCTTAGTATGAAACTGTGATCCGTTTTACACAATTTCATTTGTTCTTAACTCTGCAAAAAGAGGGGGGTTAAGCACTTTTTGGCATTTGTTTTTTTAGCGCGTTATTCCTTTGCGGAACTACTCATTCCAATTCGTAATTTCATTCGCTCTAAGCTCCCCCCTATAGTCCCACTATTACTGGTTGCTAATGAGTTGTTGCCCTGTGGATTACCTGCCTTTATTTGCTGACGTCAAAGACCGTCCCGTGCTGGTTGTCGGTGGTGGCGACGTTGCTGCCCGTAAGATTGCCTTTTTACGTCGCGCAGGGGCACGCGTAATGGTGGTGACAAAACATCTCGAACCCTCACTACAACAACTGGTGGATGAGCAAAAAATTCATCTGCTGGCTGATGTGTTCGAGGAAGCGCAACTCGATAATGTCTTTCTGGTGATTGCGGCAACGGATGACGCGACAGTCAACCGTCGTGTTTTTGACGCCGCAAATGCCCGCCATCGTCTTGTGAACGTGGTTGATGACCAGCCGCTGTGCTCATTTATCTTCCCGTCGATTGTCGACCGCTCGCCGCTACTGGTGGCTATCTCTTCCGGTGGGAATGCACCGGTACTGGCGCGATTGCTGCGTGAAAAGATTGAAGCATTGTTGCCCGCAAACTTAGGCCGTATGGCCGAGGTGGCCGGACGCTGGCGCACGCGCATTAAAGCATTTCGAAAAACCACCGATGAACGTCGTCGTTTCTGGGAGAGCGCCTTTCGTGGTCGTTTTGCCAGTCTGATGGCGGCGGGCAAAGAGCAGGCGGCGGAACAGGTGCTGGCCGATGAACTGGCAAAACCGGGTAGCAGCACCGGCGAAATTATCCTGGTTGGCGCCGGCCCGGGCGATGCAGGGCTGTTAACACTGCGTGGTTTGCAGGTTATACAGCAGGCTGATGTGGTGTTTTACGATCATCTGGTGACCGACGGTGTGCTGGAGCTGGTACGCCGTGATGCGGAACTGATCAGCGTCGGGAAACGCGCAGGTTCACACCTTGTTGCGCAGCATGATACCAACCGCTTGCTGGTTGAGGCGGCGCAGGCGGGCAAAACCGTGGTGCGTTTAAAAGGCGGCGACCCGTTTATTTTTGGTCGCGGCGGTGAAGAGTTACAGGCGGCTGCCGAAGCGGGCATTCCTTTTCAGGTGGTGCCGGGCGTTACGGCGGCCTCCGGCGCGACGGCTTACGCGGGCATACCGTTGACTCATCGTGACTACGCACAAAGTGCCACCTTTGTTACCGGACATTACAAAGCCGACAGCGCGCCGTTTGACTGGAGGCAACTGGCCCAAAGTCGCCAGACGCTGGCTATCTATATGGGTACGATGAAAGCGGCAGAGATCGGCGAACAACTTATCGCTCACGGGCGTGAGGCAAATACACCGGTCGCGGTGATTTCGCGCGGCACACGGGCTGATCAACAGGTCAGAACCGGCACATTACAACAACTTGAGGAACTGGCGAAAGATGCGCCGATGCCCGCCCTGCTGGTGGTGGGCGAGGTAGTTCAACTGCATCGCGAACTCGCCTGGTTTCAACATGCAACAGACTCAGAGGCGTTTGACGCCTCTGTGGTGAATCTGGCTTAAGGAACGGTTATGGATCAAAAACGACTCACTCACCTGCGACAACTGGAAGCGGAAAGCATCCATATCATTCGCGAGGTGGCTGCCGAATTCGCTAATCCGGTGATGATGTACTCCATCGGCAAAGACTCCAGCGTGATGCTGCACCTGGCGCGTAAAGCCTTCTATCCTGGCACGCTGCCTTTCCCGCTGCTGCACGTGGATACCGGCTGGAAATTCCGTGAGATGTATGAGTTCCGTGACCGCACGGCGAAGGCGTATGGCTGTGAGCTGCTGGTGCATAAAAACCCGGAAGGGGTGGCAATGGGCATTAACCCCTTCGTTCACGGCAGCGCCAAGCATACCGATATCATGAAAACCGAAGGGCTTAAGCAAGCGCTGAACAAATACGGCTTTGATGCAGCCTTCGGTGGTGCGCGCCGTGACGAAGAAAAATCCCGCGCCAAAGAGCGTATTTACTCGTTCCGCGATCGCTTCCACCGCTGGGATCCGAAAAACCAGCGTCCGGAGCTGTGGCATAACTACAACGGCCAGATTAACAAAGGCGAGAGCATCCGCGTGTTCCCGCTCTCTAACTGGACCGAGCTGGATATCTGGCAATATATCTACCTGGAAAATATCGAGATTGTTCCGCTGTACCTGGCCGCTGAACGCCCGGTGCTGGAGCGCGACGGCATGCTGATGATGATCGATGACGATCGTATCGACCTGCAACCTGGCGAAGTGATCGAACAGCGGATGGTGCGCTTCCGTACTCTTGGCTGCTGGCCGTTGACCGGCGCTGTAGAGTCAGAAGCGCAAACGCTGCCGGAAATTATCGAAGAGATGCTGGTTTCTACCACCAGTGAACGTCAGGGCCGCGTGATTGACCGCGACCAGGCAGGCTCCATGGAGCTGAAAAAACGTCAGGGATATTTCTAAGGAGCCGCCATGAATACTACTATTGCCCAACAAATTGCCAACGAAGGCGGCGTCGAAGCGTACCTTCACGCACAGCAGCACAAAAGTCTGCTGCGTTTTCTGACCTGCGGCAGCGTCGATGACGGGAAAAGCACCCTGATCGGCCGCCTGCTGCACGACACGCGCCAGATTTATGAAGATCAGCTCTCTACGCTGCACAATGACAGCAAACGTCACGGCACCCAGGGTGAAAAACTCGACCTGGCCCTGTTGGTCGACGGCCTGCAGGCAGAACGTGAGCAGGGCATCACCATCGACGTGGCGTACCGTTACTTCTCAACCGAGAAGCGCAAATTTATCATTGCCGACACCCCGGGGCACGAACAATACACCCGCAATATGGCCACCGGCGCATCAACCTGCGATCTCGCGATCCTGTTAATTGACGCCCGTAAAGGCGTGCTGGATCAGACGCGTCGTCACAGCTCTATCTCTACGCTGCTGGGCATTAAACACCTGGTGGTGGCGGTCAATAAAATGGACCTGGTCGGCTTTAGCGAAGAGACCTTTGAGAACATTCGTCAGGAGTACCTGACCTTCGCAGAACAGCTACCCGGCAATCTGGACATTCGCTTTGTGCCGCTGTCCGCGTTAGAAGGCGACAACGTCGCCAGCCAGAGCGCCAACATTCCGTGGTACAGCGGCCCGACGCTGCTGGAAGTCCTCGAAACCGTCGAAATTCAGCGCGTTGTGGATACCCAACCGATGCGTTTCCCGGTGCAATACGTTAACCGCCCTAATCTCGATTTCCGCGGTTTTTCCGGTACGCTGGCCTCAGGCAGCGTGAAAGTGGGCCAGCGCATCAAAGCTCTGCCATCCGGCGTGGAATCCACCGTCGCGCGTATTGTGACCTTTGATGGCGACCTTCAGGAAGCGCATGCGGGTGAAGCGATTACCCTGGTGCTTAAAGACGAAATCGACATCAGCCGTGGCGATCTCATTCTGGATGCGCAGGAGAGTGTACCTGCGGTGCAGAGCGCCTCTCTTGACGTGGTGTGGATGGCTGAGCAACCCCTGACGGCAGGGCAGAGCTATGACATCAAAGTGGCAGGTAAAAAAACGCGTGCCCGCGTTGATGCCATTCAGTACCAGGTGGATATTAATAATCTCACCCAGCGTCAGGTGGATACGCTGCCGTTAAACGGTATCGGGCTGGTCGATTTGACCTTTGATGAGCCGCTGACCCTGGATGCCTATCAGCAAAACCCGGTGACCGGCGGTGTTATCTTTATCGACCGCCTGAGCAACGTGACGGTAGGCGCCGGTATGGTGCGGGAAGTGCATCAACAGGAGACTTCTGTACCATCGCAGTTCAGCGCCTTTGAGCTTGAGCTGAATCAGCTTATCCGTAAGCATTTCCCTCACTGGGGCGCGCGTGATTTGCTGGGAGGTAAATAATGGCCGCACATGATGAGAACGTCGTCTGGCATCCTCATCCGGTTACCGTAGCGCAGCGTGAACAACTTCACGGGCACCGTGGGGTTGTGTTGTGGTTTACCGGACTGTCCGGTTCCGGTAAATCGACGGTAGCGGGCGCGCTGGAAGAGGCATTACATCAGCAGGGGGTCAGTACTTACCTGCTTGATGGTGACAATGTGCGTCACGGCTTGTGTAGTGATTTGGGGTTTAGCGATGAAGACCGCAAAGAGAATATTCGTCGGGTTGGGGAAGTGGCCTGCCTGATGGCAGATGCCGGGCTTGTGGTGCTGACTGCGTTTATCTCCCCGCATCGTGCTGAGCGGCAGATGGTGCGTGAACGTGTGGGGGAAGGGCGCTTTATTGAGGTTTTCGTGGATACGCCGCTGGCGATTTGCGAAGCACGCGACCCGAAAGGGCTGTATAAAAAAGCCCGCGCGGGGGAGTTACGCAACTTCACCGGCATTGATGCCGTTTATGAAGCGCCTGAGAAACCCGAAGTTCACCTCGAAGGTGAACAATTGGTAACAAATTTGGTGGGCCAATTATTAGACCTCATGAGACGGGACGATATGATCAGATCCTGAGACAGTGCCGGGGATACGCAGAATGTGGGGCGTATCCTGTTTCGTCGGCCGTCAGTTAATGGGATCAGATATGCGTAATAGTCAGAACATCACCATCTCAAGGTCGGATACCATCACGACCAGCGACGACACCACCTGGTCCCTTCCTGGGGCCGCAGTGGGCTTTGTCGCGTGGCTGTTGGCGCTGGCTATCCCTTTTCTGATTTACGGTCCTAACACGCTGTTCTTCTTCCTCTACACCTGGCCTTTCTTCCTTGCGCTGATGCCCGTCTCGGTTGTGGTGGGTATTGCCCTGCATTCTATCGTCAATGGCAAATTGCTCTACAGCATCGTCCTCACTGCGCTCACCGTTGTGGCCATGTTCGGTGCGTTGTTTATGTGGTTGATGGGCTAAAGCCGACCATACTTCAAACCGTAACTCACATTAAGACAATGTGTCCGGGCACAACCCTACGGAAAGGTGCGCAAATATGTTACATTCTGTCGCGGTGACTCGTTATCACCCGGCCCCGGTGTGGAGTCTGAGAAAAAGTTATGGGATGATGATGCCGTTTTTCAGGGGGCAGGATGGGTAAACTAACGCTGCTATTGCTGGCTTTGCTGGTCTGGCTACAGTATTCGCTGTGGTTTGGCAAAAATGGTCTTCACGACTATAGCCGTGTCAGCGAAGATGTGGCCGCACAGCAGGCGACAAACGCCAAATTAAAAGCGCGCAACGATCAACTCTTTGCTGAAATTGACGATCTCAATGGTGGCCAGGAAGCGATTGAGGAACGCGCTCGCAACGAATTAACGATGACCAAACCGGGCGAAACCTTTTATCGTCTGGTGCCGGACGCGTCCAAACGCAACCAGGGGTCAGTACAGAACACACAAAATAATCGATAAACAATCCCGGGTTTACGACATGTCTGTAATTATTCCGGACGTTTGTGCGGTGGTGCCGGCCGCCGGATTTGGCCGCCGCATGCAAACGGAATGTCCCAAGCAATATCTTTCCATTGGCGATAAAACGATCCTCGAACACGCGGTGGCAGCCTTACTGGCCAATCCGCACGTGGGGCGCGTTATTATCGCTGTCAGCCCCGGTGACGAGCGATTTGCCCGCTTGCCGCTGGCGCAACATCCTGCCATTACCGTTGTGGCTGGTGGCGCAGAACGCGCAGATTCCGTACTGGCGGGGCTGAAAGCCGCGCAAGGGGCGCAGTGGGTGCTGGTGCACGACGCCGCACGTCCTTGCCTGCATCAGGATGATTTAAACCGCCTGCTTACGCTTCGCGAAACCAGCCGGGTCGGCGGTATTCTTGCTGCGCCGGTTCGCGATACCATGAAGCGTGCAGAGCCCGGTAAAACGGCTATTGCGCATACCGTGGAGCGTAACGATTTATGGCATGCGCTCACGCCGCAATTTTTCCCCCTGGAACTTCTGCACGACTGCCTGACGCGCGCGCTCAACGACGGTGCGACGATCACCGATGAGGCCTCGGCACTCGAGTATTGCGGATTCCACCCGGAACTGGTCGCCGGACGCGCGGATAATATTAAGGTGACGCGTCCCGAAGATCTGAAACTTGCAGAATTTTATCTCACCCACTCTGAACACCAGGAGAAGGCATAATGCGCATTGGACACGGTTTTGACGTACACGCATTTGGCGGCGATGGCCCCATTATTATCGGTGGCGTCCGCATTCCCTGGGAGAAAGGCCTGCTGGCGCACTCCGATGGCGATGTCGCGTTACATGCGCTGACCGACGCCCTGTTAGGCGCCGCGGCGTTGGGAGATATTGGCAAACTGTTCCCGGACACTGACCCGTCGTTCAAAGGGGCAGACAGCCGTGCGCTGCTGCGTGAAGCATGGCGTCGTATCCAGGCTAAAGGCTATGTGATTGGCAACGTGGACGTCACCATCATCGCGCAGGCGCCGAAAATGCTGCCGCATATCCCGCAGATGCGCGTATTTATCGCCGAGGATTTGGGCTGCCATATGGATGACGTGAACGTAAAAGCGACCACCACCGAGAAACTCGGTTTTACCGGTCGCGGCGAAGGCATTGCCTGTGAGGCGGTAGCGCTCCTGCTTAGGGCCGCGAAATGACAGAGTTCGAGCAACTGACCTATTTGCACGGTAAGCCTGCGGGACGTGGTTTATTGAAAGCCAATCCGGAAGATTTCGTTGTGATCGAGGATTTGGGGTTCGAGCCGGACGGTGAAGGCGAACATATTCTGGTGCGTATTCTGAAAAATGGCTGCAATACCCGCTTCGTTGCGGACGCGCTGGCAAAATTCCTTAAAATACACGCCCGCGAAGTGAGCTTTGCCGGACAGAAAGATAAACACGCCGTGACGGAGCAGTGGCTGTGCGCCCGCGTGCCGGGCAAAGAGATGCCAGACCTGAGCGCGTTTCAACTGGAAGGCTGCAAAGTGCTGGAATATGCTCGTCATAAGCGCAAACTGCGTCTGGGCGCGCTTAAGGGCAATAGCTTTACACTGGTACTGCGCGAAATCAGCCACCGTGACGATGTGGAGTCTCGCCTGCAAGCCATCAACGAAGGTGGCGTACCGAATTATTTTGGCGCACAGCGTTTCGGTATTGGCGGCAGTAACTTACAGGGTGCGCTACGCTGGGCGCAAAGCGATGCCCCGGTGCGCGATCGTAATAAGCGCAGTTTTTGGTTGTCGGCAGCACGCAGTGCGTTGTTTAATCAAATTGTTAGCGAGCGCCTGAAAAAAACAGACTTTAATCAAGTTGTTGACGGCGATGCGCTACAATTATCGGGGCGCGGAAGCTGGTTTGTCGCGACCGAAGAAGAGCGTGGCGAACTGCAGTCGCGCGTTGACGCCAGGGCGTTGATGATTACCGCATCAATGCCGGGAAGCGGCGAGTGGGGAACGCAGGGCCAGGCGCTGTCCTTTGAGCAGGCGGCTGTTGCCGATGCACCGGAGTTGCAGGCTTTGCTGGTGCGCGAAAAGGTAGAAGCATCGCGCCGCGCCATGCTGCTCTTTCCGCAACAATTAAGCTGGAACTGGTGGGATGACGTGACCGTCGAGTTACGCTTCTGGCTGCCGGCAGGTAGCTTCGCCACCAGTGTGGTAAGGGAAATTATCAATACATCGGGTGATTATGCGAATATTGCTGAGTAACGATGACGGGATTCATGCGCCAGGGATTCAAACGCTGGCAAAGGCCCTGCGGGAGTTTGCCGACGTACAGGTCGTGGCTCCCGATCGTAACCGTAGCGGCGCATCGAACTCTTTAACACTGGAATCCTCCCTCAGAACCTTCACCTTCGAAAACGGCGATATCGCGGTGCAAATGGGCACCCCGACCGATTGCGTCTATCTGGGCGTCAACGCGCTGATGCGCCCGCGCCCGGACGTTGTCGTCTCCGGCATAAATGCCGGGCCGAACCTCGGAGATGACGTTATCTATTCTGGTACTGTCGCGGCAGCGATGGAAGGACGTCATCTGGGCTTTCCGGCTCTGGCGGTGTCGTTAAACGGCCAGACGCATTACGAGACAGCCGCCGCTGTCACTTGCTCCATTCTGCGCGCGCTGTCGCGCGAGCCGTTACGTACCGGGCGTATTCTGAATATTAATGTCCCGGACTTGCCGCTCAGTGAAATCAAAGGTATTCGTGTTACCCGCTGTGGCAGTCGTCATCCAGCGGATCAGGTCATTCCGCAGCAGGATCCACGAGGCAACACGCTTTACTGGATTGGCCCGCCGGGCGAGAAATGCGACGCCGGGCCGGATACCGATTTTGCCGCCATCGATGAGGGTTTTGTTTCTGTCACCCCGCTGCACGTGGATTTAACCGCGCATAGCGCGCATGATGTTGTTTCGGGCTGGCTGGAACGCGCCGGAGTGAGTAAACGATGGTGAGCAGACGCGTACAAACACTGCTTGATCAATTACGCGCGCAGGGCATTACCGATGAGCATGTGCTGGAAGCCATTTCTCTGGTGCCGCGCGAGAAATTTATCGATGAAGCGTTTGAACACAAGGCCTGGGATAACGTGGCGCTGCCTATCGGCCAGGGCCAGACAATCTCTCAGCCTTATATGGTGGCGCGGATGACAGCTTTACTCGAGCTGACGCCGCAATCACGGGTGCTGGAAATCGGTACGGGGTCTGGTTATCAGACTGCGATACTGGCGCATCTGGTCCATCACGTTTGTACGGTTGAACGCATTAAAAGTCTGCAATGGCACGCACGACGCCGCCTTAAACAACTTGATTTACATAATGTTTCAACTCGACATGGCGATGGCTGGCAGGGTTGGCAGGCGCGCGGTCCATTTGATGCCATTATTGTCACAGCCGCACCGCCAGAAATTCCGGCGGCATTGATGTCGCAACTGGATGAAGGCGGGATTCTCGTTTTACCTGTGGGCGACGAGCAGCAATTTCTGAAACGTGTTCGCCGGCGGGGAGGCGAATTTATCATCGATACCGTGGAGGCCGTGCGCTTTGTGCCGTTGGTTAAAGGCGAGCTGGCCTGATAAACAGATTTTTCCTGATGTTTTCATGCCGCATCAGCGTATGGTGGGCAAACTTGCCGAAACCGTTCACGGTTAATTTTAAGTCATTGGTAGCTAACACATTCCTGGGGGATAAATGAGCACGGGAAGCCCTAAATTCACCGTAAGCCGTGTTGCGGCACTATCACTGGTTTCTATCTGGCTGGCAGGCTGTACAAGCTCCAGCAACGCACCCGCTCCGGTCAGTTCGGTGGGTGGCAATACCAGCTCCAGCAGCAATTCCGGAATGTTAATCACTCCGCCGCCAAAAATCGGCACCGCATCACAGCCGCAAATACAACCCGTTCAGCGCCCGGTAACACAGCCCACGCCTGTTCAGTCAGTGCCGGAACAGCCTGTTCAGACTGTGAATGGCAAGATCATCTATAACCGTCAGTATGGGAACATTCCGAAAGGAAGCTATACCGGTGGCAGTACCTATACCGTCAAACGTGGGGATACCTTATTTTATATTGCGTGGATAACCGGGAACGATTTCCGCGATCTGGCCCAGCGTAACCATGTCGCTGCACCGTACGGCCTGACGGTAGGTCAAACCTTGCAGGTGGGTAATGCATCAGGTGCGCCAATAACGGGCGGAAACGCGATAACGCAGGCAGATGCGAGTGCACAAGGAATTGTCTCAAAACCTGCACAAAATTCCACCGTAGCTGTTGCTTCAAAACCAACAATTACGTATTCTGAGGATTCAGGTGAACAAAGTGCTAACAAAATGTTGCCGAACAACAAGCCTGCGACCCCTGTCACAGCGCCTGTTACGGCTCCAACAATTAGCACTACCGAACCGACCATCAGCAGCACGTCAACCAGTACGCCAATCGCTTCATGGCGCTGGCCGACAGATGGCAAAGTTATCGACAACTTCTCTGCTACCGAAGGTGGTAATAAAGGTGTCGATATCGCTGGTAGCAAAGGACAGGCAATCGTCGCGACCGCAGATGGGCGCGTCGTCTATGCCGGTAACGCGCTGCGCGGTTACGGTAATCTTATTATCATCAAACATAATGATGATTACCTGAGTGCCTACGCCCATAACGATACGATCCTGGTCCGGGAACAACAAGAAGTTAAGGCGGGGCAAAAAATCGCTACCATGGGTAGCTCCGGAACCAGTTCTACACGCTTGCATTTTGAAATTCGTTACAAGGGGAAATCCGTAAACCCGCTGCGTTATTTGCCGCAGCGATAAATCGGCAAAGTGGTTGAACCGTTCCTCATTGTTGTCGTTGCAGCGCGCGCAGATGCCGCTGCAATGGTCAGTAATGAAGTGCTATTCAGGTGCTTTGTCCAGGGATCACGGGTAGGAGCCACCTTATGAGTCAGAATACGCTGAAAGTTCATGATTTAAATGAAGATGCGGAATTTGATGAGAACGGAGTAGAGGCTTTTGATGAAAAAGCCTTAGTTGAAGAGGAACCCAGTGATAACGACCTGGCCGAAGAGGAATTGTTATCGCAGGGCGCTACCCAGCGTGTGCTGGATGCGACTCAGCTTTATCTTGGGGAAATTGGTTATTCCCCGCTGCTAACGGCCGAAGAAGAAGTTTATTTTGCACGTCGCGCATTGCGTGGTGACGTTGCATCGCGCCGTCGCATGATCGAAAGTAACCTGCGTCTGGTAGTGAAAATTGCCCGTCGTTATAGCAATCGTGGCCTGGCATTGCTGGACCTGATTGAAGAGGGGAATCTGGGCCTGATCCGTGCGGTTGAGAAATTCGACCCGGAACGTGGTTTCCGCTTCTCCACTTATGCGACCTGGTGGATTCGTCAGACTATTGAACGGGCGATTATGAATCAAACCCGTACTATTCGTCTGCCAATCCATATTGTTAAAGAGCTGAACGTTTATCTGCGTACCGCGCGTGAGTTGTCCCATAAACTGGACCACGAACCGAGTGCGGAAGAGATTGCCGAGCAACTCGACAAACCGGTCGATGATGTGAGTCGCATGTTGCGCCTCAACGAGCGTATCACCTCGGTGGACACACCGCTGGGCGGTGATTCTGAGAAAGCGCTGCTGGATATCCTGGCCGATGAGAAAGAAAACGGTCCGGAAGACACCACGCAAGATGACGACATGAAACAGAGCATCGTCAAATGGCTGTTCGAACTGAACGCCAAACAGCGTGAAGTGCTGGCACGTCGTTTCGGTCTGTTGGGATATGAAGCAGCAACGCTTGAAGATGTGGGTCGTGAAATCGGTCTGACACGCGAGCGCGTCCGTCAGATTCAGGTTGAAGGTCTGCGCCGTCTGCGTGAAATTCTGCAGGCACAAGGGCTGAATATCGAAGCGCTCTTCCGCGAATAAGTATGAACATCAAAAGGCCGGTCAAATGACCGGCCTTTTTCTTTGCGCGCTTTCCGGCTTAACGCTTATCTGCCGCCAGTAACGGTGGGATTGTTGGCACCTGCGGCGCGTCATCTATATCTTTTTGCGTCATACGAAACGCCTCCGGATAGTGTTCGCGGCTTGTGCGGCGTAGTGGTTCGGTATCGCGCCAGGTATACAGACAATGCTGGCACTGATAAACAGTCCAGATACCTTTCACCGGTGAGGTTGCCATCACCTCAATATGTTCATCGGCACAACGTGGACAAATCATTCTCCCCTCCTTATTTACGTGCGGCCAGCATCGCGGTCAGTTTTTCAACCCACTCTTTGGTTTCAGGTAAATCCTGTACCGGCTGGCTGTAGTGACCGCGCCTGTCCGGTGCGACCGGTGTCGTCGCGTCGATAATCAGTTTGTCGGTAATGCCTGCCGGACTTGAGCCAGGATCCAGCTCCAGCACCGACATATTCGGCAACTGTACAAGATCGCCTGCCGGGTTTACTTTTGATGACATCGCCCACATCACCTGTGGCAGGTTGAATGGGTCAACGTCTTCATCGACCATAATCACCATTTTTACGTAACCCAGGCCGTGTGGCGTGGTCATTGCACGCAGCCCTACCGCGCGGGCAAAACCGCCGTAGCGTTTTTTGGTTGAGATAATTGCCAGCAGACCATGGGTGTACATGGCGTTCACCGCCTGTACTTCCGGAAACTCAGCTTTTAACTGTTGATAAAGGGGGACACAGGTTGCCGGGCCAATCAGGTAGTCGATTTCGGTCCATGGCATGCCCAGGTATAGCGATTCAAAAATCGGTTTTGTGCGATAAGAGACCTTATCAATACGCACGACCGTCATATTGCGCCCACCGGAATAGTGACCAGTAAATTCGCCGAACGGCCCTTCGATTTCGCGTTTACGCCCTTCGATGACCCCTTCGAGGATCACTTCCGAGCCCCATGGCACATCAAAACCGGTGAGCGGCGCAGTGGCAATGGGGTAAGGACTTTCGCGCAGCGCGCCGGCCATTTCGTATTCTGACTGATCGTATTTCAGCGGCGTGGCGCCCATGAGGGTGATGATCGGATCGTTACCCAGCGTAATGGCAACCGGCAAGTCTTCGCCGCGTTCTTCCGCTTTATGCAGATGAAGCGCGATGTCGTGCATTGGTACCGGCTGCAAACCCAGTTTGCGTTTACCTTTCACTTCCATGCGGTAGATGCCGACGTTTTGCTTACCAAAATGGTCAGGATCGACCGGATCGCGGGAGACGACGCAGGCTTTATCCAGATAGAAACCGCCATCGCCGTCATTCAGGCGAAACAACGGCAGGATGTCGAACAGGTTAATCTCGTCACCATCAACGGTGTTTTCCGCCCACATCGGATTTGCGCGGCGTTCCGGTGCGACAGGGAAGGTATCCCAGCGGCGAATAAATTCTTCAATCTGCTTTTTAACCGGGGTGTTCGACGGCAACCCCATGGAAATGGCGTGATTCTGCCAGGAACCAATAGTGTTCATTGCCACGCGCGCATCGGTAAAACCGCGAATATTATCGAACCACAGCGCAGGCGCACCGTCGCCAATACGCCCGGTTGCATTAGCCGCCGCCGCGATATCCGGCTCGGCGTTAACCTCTTCACTGATTTTCAGCAGTTGCCCTTCGTCATCAAGAGCCTGCAGGAAGCTTCGTAAATCATCAAAAGCCATATTCTTTCTCCTGTGAAAAATGCTGTGCCGCCTGCAGGCCTTCCCAGCGGCGTGCTTTACGGTGCTCCAGACCAAACTGGTCGAGCACGCGGGTCACGATATGCCAGGTAATGTCATCAACGGTCTGCGGATGGTTGTAATAAGCGGGCATAGGGGGAACCATCGCTACCCCCATGCGGGAAAGCGCTAACATATTTTCTAAATGAATGGTGCTAAGCGGCATTTCGCGCGGAACGAGGACCAGCTTGCGACCCTCTTTGAGCACGACATCGGCGGCGCGTCCGACCAGCCCTTCGGCATAGCCCGCACGAATACCTGCCAGCGTTTTCATGCTGCAGGGAATAACTATCATGCCGTCGGTACGAAACGAGCCTGAGGAGATGGTGGCAGCCTGATCGGCCGGGTTATGCGTGACATCTGCCAGTGCCGCAACCTCGCGGGCAGTCCAGGGGGTTTCCAGTTCGATGGTGGTTTTCGCCCACTTCGACATCACCAGGTGAGTTTCAACCTCTGGCATCTCATGCAGCGCCTGCAATAACGCCACGCCCAGAGGGGCGCCGGTTGCCCCCGTCATCCCAATTATCAGTTTCATTCACCACCTCAATCATTGTTCGTATGCGAACATTTAAAAATAACCTACTCCCGGGAATCGGCACAGACAAGATTGTTCGTATGCATGCGCATTTTTTGTTAAAAAATGCCGCGTTAAAATTCGGCAAGTTAATGGCTATCATAGGGAGGAGAAACCCGTAATGGAGCATTCATGGAGTTAAGAAAAGAGGCCTTTCACCTGCTACGTCAGCTTTTCCAGCAGCATACGGCGCGCTGGCAGCAGGTACTGCCGGAACTGACCAAACCACAATATGCGGTGATGCGTTCTATTGCCGAAAACCCCGGCATTGAACAGGTTGCCCTGACGGAGGTGGCGGTCAGTACGAAAGCGACTCTCGCAGAAATGCTCAGCCGTATGGAGACGCGTGGTCTGGTACGCCGGGAACACGATCCTGACGATAAACGACGCCGTTTCTTATTTTTGACCGAGGAAGGTGAAGCCGTGCTGCAAGCGAGCATCCCGGTGGGTAATGGCGTGGATGCCGAGTTTCTTGGCAAATTAAGCGAGGAAGAGCGCGAACAATTCACGCAACTTATTCGTCGGATGATGCGCTGAGTAGTGGGGAAGAGCAGGAAACAAGCCGGGCGGTTTGTTTCCTGCCTGATACGGCGTATTAATTCAGTGTGTATTCCAGCGAGATTTCCGCATTCAATACTTTGGATACCGGACAACCGGCTTTGGCTTTCTGAATGGCTTCATCAAATTTAGCGGGGTCGGCACCCGGAACTTTGACCGCACTTTTCAGGGCGATTTTGGTAATCGCGAATCCGCCGTCAACCTGGTCCAGCGTGACAGTTGCCGTGGTGTCGATACTGTCAGCCGTGTAGCCCACCTCCCCCAATATCATCGAGAGCGCCATTGAGAAACAGGCTGCATGCGCTGCACCGATCAGCTCTTCCGGGTTAGTCCCCTGAACGCCTTCGAAACGGGTGTTAAAGCCATAAGGAAGTTGCTTAAGCGCACCGCTCTCGGTTGAAACCGTCCCTTTCCCACGTTTCAGATCACCTTCCCAGTGAGCCTGCCCTTTCTTGTGAATTGCCATAACATGGTTCCTTTTCATTATTGAAAGAAATAAGTCGAGTCAGATAAAAAGTATAGAAGCCGATATCGGGCTTGCCTGGCAATCGGGGAATTTATTCGATAAACAATGGCCCGCAGGGAACTGCGGGCCGGGAGTATTAGACGAGACTTTTCAGGCGGTAAATCCACTCGAGCGCCTGACGTGGCGTAAGGGAATCCGGGTCCAGATTTTCCAGCGCTTCCATTGCCGGGCTGGTCTCTTCCGGTACGGCTAACAGCGACATCTGCGTACCATCAATCTGCGTGGCGCCCGCACCCGGCGACAGGCTTTCCAGCTCACGTAATTTTCCACGCGCACGCTTGATCACCTCTTTCGGAACACCCGCCAGGGCGGCGACTGCCAGACCATAGCTTTTGCTCGCCGCGCCATCCTGCACGCTGTGCATAAAGGCGATGGTGTCGCCATGTTCCAGCGCGTCAAGATGGACATTGGCCACGCCTTCCATTTTTTCCGGCAACTGTGTCAGTTCGAAATAGTGGGTGGCGAACAAGGTCAACGCTTTGATTTTATTCGCCAGATTTTCCGCACAGGCCCATGCCAACGACAGCCCGTCATAGGTAGAGGTGCCGCGCCCAATTTCATCCATCAGCACCAGGCTGTTTTCCGTAGCGTTATGCAGAATGTTGGCCGTCTCGGTCATCTCCACCATAAAGGTGGAACGCCCGCTTGCCAGATCATCTGCGGCACCCACACGGGTAAAGATGCGGTCAATAGGACCAATTTCCACCTTCTGAGCCGGAACATAGCTGCCGATATAGGCCAACAGCGCAATCAGAGCGGTCTGGCGCATATAGGTACTTTTACCGCCCATGTTCGGGCCGGTAATGATCAGCATTCTGCGCTGTGGAGACAGATTAAGCGGGTTCGCAATAAACGGCTCTTTCAGCACCTGCTCGACCACCGGGTGACGGCCTTCAACGATACGGATACCCGGTTTATCGCTGAAGGTCGGGCAGCAGTAGTTTAGCGTGTCCGCACGCTCCGCCAGGTTGACCAGCACGTCCAGCTCTGCCAGCGCCGTGGCGCTCTGCTGTAAATCGCCAAGGTGTGGCAGGAGCATGTCGAACAGTTCGTCATAGAGCTGTTTTTCCAGCGCCAGCGCTTTGCCTTTTGAGGTCAGAACCTTGTCTTCATACTCTTTCAGTTCAGGAATAATGTAGCGCTCGGCATTTTTCAGCGTCTGACGGCGAACATAGTGAATGGGGGCAAGATGGCTCTGTCCGCGGCTAATCTGAATATAATAGCCATGTACGGCGTTATAGCCGACCTTGAGGGTGTCGAGCCCCAGCTTTTCGCGCTCGCGAATTTCCAGCCTGTCGAGGTAGTCTGTCGCGCCGTCTGCCAGCGCTCGCCACTCATCCAGCTCAGCATTATACCCCGGGGCGATAACGCCGCCATCGCGCACCAGCACCGGCGGCGCGTCAATGATGGCACGCTCCAGCAGTTCACGTAGCTCAGTGAACTCGCCCATTTTTTCCCGCAGGTTCTGCACCGGCTCGCTCTTCACGTGCGCCAGTTGGGCTCGGAGTTCCGGTAGTTGCTGGAAAGCATGGCGCATCCGCGCCAGGTCGCGTGGTCTGGCGGTACGCAGCGCCAGACGAGCAAGGATACGCTCCAGATCGCCAACCTGACGCAGTACGGGCTGCAATTGCGCGGTGTTTTCCTGCAATGCGCCAATGGTTTGCTGACGTTCGAGCAATGTTTTGGTGTCGCGTACCGGCATATGCAGCCAGCGTTTGAGCATACGACTCCCCATCGGCGTAACCGTACAGTCAAGCACGGAGGCCAGGGTGTTTTCGATACCGCCTGCCAGGTTCTGGGTAATTTCCAGATTACGGCGCGTTGCGGCATCCATAATGATGCTGTCCTGCTGGCGCTCCATGGTGATGGAACGAATGTGGGGCAGGGCGGTGCGCTGGGTATCTTTGACATACTGCAGCAGGCAACCCGCAGCACAGAGGCCGCGCGGGGCGTTTTCTACGCCAAAGCCAACCAGATCGCGGGTACCAAATTGCAGATTAAGTTGCTGACGCGCGGTGTCGATTTCAAATTCCCACAGCGGGCGACGACGCAGGCCGCGACGGCCTTCAATCAGGGATGTTTCCGCGAAGTCTTCGGCATAGAGTAATTCAGCCGGGTTAGTGCGTTGCAGTTCTGCCGCCATGGTTTCACGATCTGCGGGTTCACTGACGCGAAAACGTCCGGAGCTAATATCCAGCGTGGCGTAGCCAAATCCTTTGCTGTCCTGCCAGATGGCCGCCAGCAAGTTGTCCTGACGTTCCTGTAATAATGCCTCGTCGCTGATGGTGCCGGGGGTGACAATGCGCACCACTTTGCGCTCGACCGGCCCTTTGCTGGTGGCCGGATCGCCGATTTGCTCGCAAATCGCTACCGATTCACCCAGGCTGACCAGTTTCGCCAGGTAGTTTTCTACCGCATGATGCGGCACCCCGGCCATCGGGATGGGTTCACCTGCGGAGGCTCCGCGTTTCGTCAACGAGATGTCCATGAGTTGAGATGCGCGTTTTGCATCATCATAAAACAGCTCGTAAAAGTCGCCCATGCGATAGAAGAGCAGGATATCCGGATGCTGCGCTTTCAGTTTCAGATACTGCTGCATCATTGGCGTGTGGGCGTCGAAATTCTCTAGTGTACTCATCAGTTTATGATGTCCATTTTCTTAAATTTTAATGAGTTAGTGATGTTGGTTGTTCTCATTGAGTTTCACGCCTCATTGATTTTCATGAATGCCGGGGCATTTCATAAATGCGCAGGTTGCATGATAACGGAGTCTGTGAGGGAGGAAAACCAGAGGGAAGGCCGCTGTTGTTTAAAACGAGAGAAATGATGAAGCCGGGTGACAACGATAAAGCCGATATTGGCAAAAATCGTGGTTTACGCGTCCTCCTGTGGTGTCACCGGGGTTAAGCCTTTTTCTATCGATATACGAGTCCTGTGACTGGAAAACTTGCTCAGGTCAAAATTGGCAACTTTCCGCAGACTTCTCTCGCCGCTGCACGTCTTAAACTCAACGAATTAAAGCTCCTCCGTCAGGAGGGGCGGTGTCCTGCATCAGAACTCAAGCAGGAAAAACAACTTCGTGCAATCGAGGCTGAACAGGCCAAAGTACCTGAATTAACTGTGCAGGGATTAGTTGAGCTCTACCTGACTGAACGCATTGAGGACCGCAAAACTAAGGATGGCAAAATCATTCCGGGGGCCCGGAAGAAGAAAGGCCAGGATGAAGTGCGCAGAACACTGTATGCCGATGCTGTAGATAGCTTGGGCGATCGTAATGCCGCTGAAATCACACGCAATGACGTGATTACGCTTATCAATGGCATTGTTGCCAGAGGAGCAAAAGTGCAAGCCGTAACGTTCTACGGGAGCTGTCTTTGGTCTACGAGTTCGCTATTGGTCTGGGGCGTTTTGATGCCAGCTTTGCTAATCCCGCGCTGTTGGCAAAGTCCAGCCTTCGTCAGACTCGAATCAAGCTTACCAATAATCGTGGTACGCGTGTGCTGAGTGAAGCTGAGCTTAAAAAGTTTCTCCAGTGGTTGCCTGGCTCTACTTTTTCCCCAACAATCAAAAACGTGCTTCGTCTAACCTTGTGGACAGGTCACCCTGTGTCGCATATGTAAATCGAAGGCAAAAAAACTTGTATAGAATTCCGTCAAACGTATAGATTGCAGGACTTGAGAAGCTACCTATGACTGCAAGGAACCCCCAAACCGTCTTCTATTAGAAGATGCTCCATACGAAAGATACAATCAAAGGATGTAGCCCATAATTTGAACGGATTGTAAACAAATGCTGCTTGAGTACAAGTACACTATGGGAGTAATATATTATTTGATGGATAAGAACGATAAAGTCGGCATTTTTCAATGAGCTAACAAATATTACAATTAACTCCTGTTAATCTTGTATATTTTTGGAGTAAGAGAAATGGATAGATGTGGGAATTACTATCTTGAAGACCAAGAAAGGTTAGGCCGAGGTGGGTTTGGTGAGGTTTTTGCTGTTAAGGTTTATGACCTGACTAAAACACATAGCAAAATATTTGCACGTAAATACTTCTCGCCAAGCCCTGAAAATGATGGAAGTACAATCAAAGCTATAGCTGATCTTCGCCAGCGTTTTTTAGTTGAGATTAAAACGCAATGCGATTTAAAAAAATAAATTATGACTCTATAGCGCCAATAGTTCTATTTGATTCAAATGGTGATAAACCGTATTTCGTAATGGAAAAAGCTGATTGCAATTTATTCGAAGCAATCAAGCATGGCATGGAGGATAATGAGCGAAAAAAAGCAGTCCTTCAAATATTGAATGGATTGAAAACAATTCATGAAAATAGATACATCCATAGAGACTTGAAGACCCGTAATATACTAAAGTATCATAATGGGGTTTATAAAATAACCGATTTTGGGTTGGTCAAAGATATGGACTTAGTTCGAGCCGAGATTAAGACTAAATTTGAACCTAACGGGATAGGCACTGACGAGTATAGAGCTCCAGAAATTTCAGAAAGCGGATTATTTTCAGTGCAGTCAGATGTATATGCGATTGGGAAAATTATTAATGACATATATGTTAGCAATACACCCGTTAAACTACGGAAGGTGATTAAAACATGTCGTGAGCATTGGCCAGAAGATCGATATAAAAGTGTACAGGAACTAATTTTCGACTTTAATAACGCTATGGAGGAAGAATAATGATTACGATTTTGGAAACAGTCTCTTTTAGTTATCCCTCCATAGATAAACTGACCTGCCCCCAGAGTTAGATACAACCTTCAGTTAGTAATGTCGGTTGGTTTTTCTTCATATTTCCCGTTTCGCCAGCCCGCTGCAAATTCAGCCGGCGTCAGGTAATTCAGTGATGAATGTGGTCGACACTCGTTATAATCCAGTCGCCAGTCATTAATGATCTTCCTGGCGTGAACAATATCGCTGAACCAGTACTCATTCAGGCATTCATCACGAAAGCGTCCGTTAAAACTCTCAATAAATCCGTTCTGCGTTGGCTTGCCGGGCTGGATAAGTCGCAGCTCCACACCATGCTCAAAAGCCCACTGATCGAGTGCGCGGCAGGTAAACTCCGGGCCCTGATCGGTTCTTATCGTAGCCGGATAGCCGCGAAACAGCGCAATGCTGTCCAGAATACGCGTGACCTGCACGCCTGAAATCCCGAAGGCAACAGTGACCGTCAGGCATTCCTTTGTGAAATCATCCACGCAGGTCAGGCACTTGATCCTGCGACCTGTGGCCAGTGCGTCCATGACGAAATCCATTGACCAGGTCAGATTGGGCGCCATCGGGCGGAGCAGCGGCAGACGTTCTGTTGCCAGCCCTTTACGACGTCGTCTGCGTTTTACACTCAGGCCATTAAGTTGATAGATGCGGTAAACCCGCTTGTGGTTAACGCAAAGACCTTCACGTCGCAGAAGCTGCCAGATACGCCGGTAACCAAAACGGCGGCGTTCAAGTGCCAGCTCTGTGATGCGTAGAGACAGCTGCGCGTCAGCAGGCGGACGCTGAGCCGAATATCGGCAGGTTGACAGGGACAGACCTGCCAGCCTGCAGGCACGACGTTGCGACAGACCCTTAGCCTCGCACATGACTTCCACGGCTTCCCGCTTCTGGTCTGTCGTCAGTACTTTAGCCCAAGAGCCACCTGAAGCGCCTCCTTATCCAGCATGGCTTCAGCAAGCAGCTTCTTGAGTCTGGCGTTCTCTTCCTCAAGAGACTTCAGGCGCTTAACCTCAGGCACCTCCATACCGCCATACTTCTTACGCCAGGTGTAAAAGGTGGCGTCGGAAATGGCGTGCTTACGGCAGAGCTCACGGGCAGAAACGCCGGCTTCGGCCTCGCGGAGAATACAGATGATCTGTTCGTCGGAAAAACGCTTCTTCATGGGGATGTCCTCATGTGGCTTATGAAGACATTACTAACATCGCGGTGTATTAATCAACGGGGAGCAGGTCACTACGCCGGCTCGCCTATAGTGAAAGTAATTTTTTTCAATATTGAGAAAGATACAGATGCAAGTCTGATATCCCCGCTTACAGAAGATGAGTTAATGAAAGCGTTTCATTACATGGAAAACCTTTAGGGGCGACTGCTATGAGCGAGGAGTAGAAGTTCATCACTTTGAACGTGATGCAAACGCCGGGATGTGTTAATCCTCCGATGTCAGGTCAACGCAAATACAAATGCGCTTTGCCCGTACCAGCCCGTCGGTTGACGATGGTGACAACGCTTGATGTGTTTAGCCCTGCCTGGATACTCGGTCAGGACGATAGCAGTGCTGACAATCGTTTCACCGCCGCTTGTGCTTCTTCTGCACGGGTAAAATTGGTAAATCCCATCAATAGTCCGTTTTGCGGCGGGGTGCCTGCATCCCATTCACTGAGCGCCTTGACACCCAGCCCTGCCGCCTGAGCCGCCATTGCCAGCGCTTTATCGGACTGGTGTTCATTCAGGTAAACCAGAACCTGTATTCCCCCGGCCTGTGGCTGGATGTGCAGAGATGAGCCGAAAACACGTTCAAGTGCATCCACAAGGTAACCGCGCCTGACGGCGTACAACTGGCGCATTTTGCGCAAATGGCGGGCAAAATGCCCCTCTTGCATAAACGCTGCCACCATCGCTTGCGGCAGAATCGATCCCGGCCCCGGCCAGCGGTTAACCGCCTCGTGAAAGGTCGATTGCAGAGAGGGGGGGACCACCAGATAGGCCAGACGTAAGCCGGGAAAAAGGACTTTACTGAAAGTACCGGTATAAAGCACACGTTGCTCATGGTCGAGGCTTTTCAGGGCCGGAAGTGGGTGGCCGTGGTAGCGGAACTCACTGTCGTAGTCATCTTCTATGATCCAGGCGTCTTTTTGGTTCGCCCACGCCAGCAACGCCAGACGTCGGGGTAAGGACAGCGCGACGCCTGTGGGGCTTTGGTGGGAAGGGGTGACGACGGCAAAACGTGCGTTCGGTGCCCGTTGCTCCCCGGTGGCAACCTGTAGCCCTTCGTTATCCACCGGAACGGGTGTCAACGTCATTCCCATCTGCTGCAAAAAGTATCTGCCGGGAAAGTAACCCGGGTTTTCATACCAGCCACCGTCGCCTGCCTGTAAAACGGTGCGGCACAACAGCTCAAGCGCCCCCTGATAGCCGATGGTAATAAACACCTGCTCCGGCGTGCAGGCGATACCACGAGAAATCCCCAGATAGGTGGCGATGGCTTCCCGAAGCGGCGCATATCCGGCCGGGTCGGGTTGATTCATCACCGTGGTTTCAATCATGCGCAGCGTTTGCCCCGCCAGGCGAGACCATATTTTCCGGGGGAACGCGTCCAGCGCCGGTACACCTGGCTGAAACGGTAAAATAGTCCCCGTCAGGCGCGCCTGATAAGGCTGCGTAGCGGCGGTTTTGCGTCGTTGTGACGGATTACCGACATTCGGTAACCTCGCCAGTTGAGGGGAGACTCGGGTTCCTGCCGCCCCCTTTGTCACAAGATAGCCTTCACTGACCAGCATCTGGTAAGCCATTTCCACCGTTCCCCGTGCGACGTGAAGCTCGCTGGCGAGATTGCGTATTGACGGGACACGGTCCCCCGGGCGTAACCGACCGGAGGTAATAGCCTCGCGATATCGCTGATACAGCTGCAAATAGAGCGGCGTGTCGGGCTGCCAGTCAGGTTTTGACATCAGTGCTTTCACGTTCTTGTCCTGGTCATTCAGGTAATTCTTGTCACTGTAGCATAGGTCATTGCGGCGATATATTGCCGCCATCAGACAGGAGAAACGTATGGCGACATATGAAGTACACAGAATTGATAGTGAACAGGCGCTCTATGCTGCTTACCTGGTCATGCGGGAGTTGCGACCACACCTGACCGATGCAGAGAATTTTATAGCCCGTGTTCACCGTCAGGCTGAACAGGGTTATTGCCTGCAGGGTGTCTGGCAGGATCAAGCGCTACTGGCACTGGCGGGCTACCGAATTTCGGAAAATCTCATCTACGGGCGCTTTCTGTATGTTGATGATCTTGTGACTGCTCCCCATGCCCGCAGCCACGGTCTGGGCGCGAAATTAATCGATGCTCTGCGCGAAGAGGCACGCAGTCAGAAGTGTACTCACCTGGTGCTTGATACCGGTTTAGGTAATGCGCTGGGCCAACGTTTCTACTATCGACAAGGCTTGCTGGCGGCAGGCATGCACTTTCGCCAGTGCTTAGTATGACGTTTTTTAATAACCGGAGATAACCTGATGACCACCCCGCAACGTTTACCCTATTACACCCTTTCCCCGGAAGCCTATAACGGGTTTGCTGCGACCAAAAAGGCGCTGAGTAAGAGCAGTCTCGGGAAAGCGCTGATTGAATTAGTCTGGCTGCGGATCTCCCAGATTAACGGCTGTGCATTTTGCCTTGAGATGCACGCCAAAGCCCTGCGTGCCGACGGTGAAAGCGCTGCGCGACTGGATAGTCTGGCGGGCTGGCGCGTCAGCGAACTATTCAGCGAACGTGAACGCGCCGCCCTCGCGTGGGCAGAGTCTTTGACGCATGTAGATAAAACGCATGCGCCGGATGAAGATTATACCCCTCTGGAGGCCCATTTCAGCGACGTTGAAATTTCCGATCTGACCTTTGCTATTGCCCTGATGAGCGCATTTAACCGTCTGGCGATCGGCATGCGTCAGTAATCCCTGTATCCGGCTCAGGGACGTGCCGGAATATAAGTATCCTGCATATCAATTATCTATCGCAGAACAATATGCCGTGATCTTTGCTGCGGGCCTTGCGGCTGAAAGCCTTAAGCCGATTGGCGCTATCTAATCAACTTTCCTTCAGCGCGCATACGACCCGCTTATCCATGCTGTTGCGTTACAGAATCTGCTTGTTGTCTTTGCTATCGATCGGGCAGGGATTGTGGGTGCCGATGGCGTACCACACCTGGGTTGCGATGGCTCCGCGTTGCCGCGTTGTATTCCCGGCATGATCGTTATGGCAGCGTCGAATGAAAACGAGTGCCGTCAAATGCTTTACACCGCCCAGCAACCAACATCACTCACCGTGGTGCGCTATCCCCATCGACAAAGGGGAAGCACTCTGACATGCGTTCCAGACGTCAAAGATACGCATCGCGATTCGTGTAATAGCGCTTGACAGGATTTCAGCAATCGGTAATCTCGTTTTCGGGAATAAATTCTCACATATGAGATTCGTCATGAGCAATGAAGATTACAGAGTACGATTAGCCGCACGTCTGGCTGCGCTACGCTTACAACAGAACTGGTCGCTTGATGAGCTTTCCGTTGCATCAGGCATCAGCAGGGCCTCCTTATCACGGATTGAACGCAGTGAAGTCAGCCCGACAGCAGAGGTTCTTAACCAACTCTGCATTGTATATGGAATGACGATGTCCCGGCTTCTTAGCGAGGTTGAACAGACCGCAGATAATCTGTTCAGGGCCGATCAACAATCCCTGTGGCAGGATGAGCTTAATGGATTTGAGCGACGTATGTTAATACCACCTTCTCATCAGTTCAGATGCGAGATGGTCGAGGGAAAATTGCGCCCGGGTGCTTTCATTGAATATTCAAATCCTCCCGTCCAGGGGCTTGAACAATATATATGGTTATATTCCGGTGAATTAACCATTACGATGAACAGTGAAAAATGGACCCTGAAAGAAGGTGACAGTTTGCGTTTTCATTTATCCGGCTCTTCATCTTTTAGCGCGCATGAAAGCCTCGGTGCACATTATATTTTGGTGGTATGTAAATCATGATTGAATATGAACTTCTCAGTGCGACACAGGCGCATCAGTGCTTACCCGAATTAGGTGATGTGTTACAGTCTTGTGTAAAGGATGGGGCAAGCGTAGGCTTTACCGATCCCAATGATCGTCGGGCAATTGATAGTTTCTGGAAAGATAAAATTTATAGCCTTGCCAGTCAAGATTGTGAGTTATTAATCGCCCGTGATAATGGTTTTTTGGCTGCAACCGTCATCATAAACTATTGCAGAACGCCTAATGGCCGCCATCGAGCTGAAATCTCTAAACTGCTCGTTCATCCGCAGGCGCGTCGTCAGGGGATTGCCAGAGCGTTAATGAATCGGGCAGAGGAAATGGCCTGGGAAAAAGGGATCTCCTTGCTTGTGCTTGATACCCGCAGTGGCGATGTGGCCAGCGAGTTATATCTTTCCCTGGGCTGGCAGATAGCCGGGAAAATTCCCTGTTATGCCAGCTCGATAGATAATACTCTTCATGCCTCTACATTTATGTACAAAATTAATAATCCAGGTAGCTAATTTTATATTGCCTGGCACGATTGGCATTATTATCGCTCGCCATTCTAAAGCCTATGTTTGTGTGCGTAAAAATAAGGGGCGCAGGTCTGCTTAGGGTGAGGATCGTCTGGCGCTGGCGAGCTATTTACTGTTTAACCTGAAAACGAACGTAACATGCGGACGAGTAACATCGTGCCCTGATTAAGCACGCGTAGCCCGAAAAAGGTGCCTGCACCGCCATCCAGGAATACCTTGATGGCGGTATCTTTAACGACCACCGTCTGCACGTGCCGGAGCAGGGCTGGCGGTAATTTTAATGTAATGCCTCAATGCCAGAGGGCGCGAAACGCCGCGTGGATCGCCGACAAAAGGCAGACTCATAAAGGGCGCCGCAGGTATTTCAACTCGCCATGTGGTATCACCGATAAAGCGAAATTCAACGGCATTCGCCAGGATATGCAAATCTGCAAACGACCCGGTGAGATATGCTCCACCCAGCGTCAGTATCTCTTTCACTCCAACATTCAGTTCAATCAATGCAATATTCAGCATTTCCTCAAAGGGAGTATCATCAGTAAGAAATAACAACAGCCGGCTGTTATCTACCTGAACAGCCGCTTCCAGCACCTGAACAGGAACGGTAATACCGGTCTCTTTTGCTGCCAGCAGAACTTCGTATTTTCCCATCGCTGTCGCTGTTGGTTCTTCTCGGATTTGAAGCGTAACGTTATCGAGCTGCCTGAACATAGTTAATCCGGGTATCCGCTTATTTGCCGTACTGCTATTGCACTGCCAGCATATGCGCCTGTCGCATCAATATGCAAACCCAAAGCGGCATTGACCTCATTGTGCGTCGGGGGATTCTCAGCGCGTAGCAATGACGCGGCGAGTCAGGAATAAAACGACAATATTTCACCGGCACCCTTTCCCCAGTAGCTGAACATAAGGTGGTGAGGCCGTGTATTTCTCGTTGAAGGTCGACGGTAATATCGCGAGCATGGCGTGGGTATGAACCGGACCACGCGAGAATAAATAAAGCGATTGCCGCATACATCCTGTATTCTCCCGAACGGTAGTTCAATTACGTTATTTCACTCGAAGGTTAAGAGAATGCTTAAATGTGAGCAGTATCGCAAAAATAATACATTAATGTATTCAGAGCGCAGATAACAATCTGGCGCAGTCGCTTTTACAAGCGAGTTCGCTGGAATAAATGCCGGATTGGTCGGGAACGTTCATCTGTTGCAGATATTCGTTGTGAATTGCCAGTCAGCATCGGGCTTGTGCGGCTTGTATAAGTCCTTTGCTCTAATGATCACAGTAGTAAAAAAACATAATTACTTAATCCAAAAACGTAATGGATTTTGCGGGCTTACCTGTGTCAGAAAGTATTCCTCATTTATAAAACAAACCGGAGATGTGATTAAAATGAGTGAAAACTTAATACAAAATCGGCATGATGAGTATCATAAGTTAACTCGTGTGGAACGCATTGGTTATGGGATGGGCGACTTTGCTCAAAACCTTGTTTTTGGTACGATAGGTGGTTTCCTTGCTCTTCACATGTTAACTGTGAATACAATCAGTACAGCAACTGCAGGGTTTATATTTCTTTTTGTCCGTATTATCAATGTCCTTTGGGACCCGATGGTAGGAACATACGTTGACAAACGAAGTTCAAAAGCTGGCAAATATCGCCCCTGGCTTTTAAGAGCAGGTATTCCGCTCGTTATTCTTTCTGCTTTACTCTTTGCCCCAATTCCAGGGGTGAGAGGTTCAGTTCCATTTGCATTTATTATTTACCTTGCCCTGGATTTGGTCTATTCCGTGGTAAATATTCCTTATGGTTCTCTTAATGCTTCATTAACAAGAGATCCTGAATCCATTGATAAACTTACAAGCACACGCATGATGCTGGCCAATAGCGCCAATCTGCTTGTCTACACGCTTTTCCCCATGTTTGTACAAATGGCTGCGCCAGCAGATCGAAGCCTCAAGGATACGGGTTTTTTCGGACTTAAGCTCAATATGGGGAATTATACCGATCCCTCAGCTAACTACGCCTGGTTTGGTGTTTACTCCATTTATATGGTTATTGGGGCTGTTGCTCTTTTCGTCTGCTACAAATTAACCAAAGAGCGCGTGGTCGCCACTGAAGAACAAACAGCAAACGTAAAAACGACAGACCTCTTCCTGGAACTCAAAAATAACCGGCCGCTTGTTATTCTTGGATTGTTTTTTATGCTGGCCTTTACGTTCATGTTTGTTATGAACACGGCTAATGGCTTTTTTAATCAGTTTGTTGTCGGTCATTCAGAATGGATGGGAGCGGTTGGTCTTGTAGCCTCAATTCCGGGCATTCTATTTCCAGTGTTTTGGCCAAAACTTAAGAAAATTTTTGGTAAAAAAGGATTTTTCCATCTATTCCTCGGCATGTTTATTGTTGGCGAATTTCTGACTTACATTTGGTCGCTTGAGGGAATGCATGATGCCCTCTGGCTTGCCTACATCGCAACCTTTATTAAACAGTGGGGATTAACATCGGCTACTGGCTTTATGTGGGCGCTTGTTCCGGAAGTCATTGCCTATGGCGAATTAAAATCAGGTAAGCGAAATGCCGCAATCATTAACGCAATTATGGGGATTTTCTTCAAGATCGGCTTTACGATTGGTGGTGCGCTTCCGTTGTGGTTGCTGGCCGGTTATGGCTTTAACGAAACGAGTGTATATCAGCACGCCAATGCTATCGCTGGAATAAACATGACGGCTATCTGGATCCCGGTGGTGTTAGCCATTATGTCGATGGTTGCCATTCACTTCTATCCAATATCTGATGACAATGTCAATGATATCAACCGTCAACTTGATGAGATTCGCGTATAGTTCAATAAATTAAAAATGATAATAAATACAATATGGACAATTTAAAAAGGTAAACGATATGTCAATTATTCAAAACCCTATTTTGCCTGGTTTTAACCCAGACCCAAGTATTATCCGCGTAGACGACACGTACTATATCGCAAATTCCACCTTTGAGTGGTTTCCAGGCGTTCGTTTACATGAATCAAAAGACCTGGAACACTGGAATCTTCTGCCGGCGCCACTGTCAACAACCGCGCTGTTAGATATGAAAGGGAATCCTTCCTCCGGTGGGATTTGGGCACCGGATCTCTCGTATGCTGACGGCAAATTCTGGTTAGTGTATACGGATGTCAAAGTCACAGAAGGCGCCTTTAAAGACATGACAAACTACCTGACCACGGCAACCGATATTCGTGGCCCCTGGTCTGATCCCATTAAACTGAATGGCGTCGGTTTTGACGCGTCACTTTTCCATGACGAAGATGGTCGTAAATATTTAGTTCAACAAACCTGGGACCATCGGGAATACCATCACCCCTTTGATGGCATTACCTTGACGGAGTTTGATACCCGGACTTTAAAATTAAAACCAGAAACCGCGCGTACGCTTTATCGGGGCACTGCCGTTGCACTTGTTGAGGGGCCGCACCTCTACAAAATAAACGGATATTATTATCTTTTCGCCGCGCAAGGTGGCACCGTTTTTACTCATCAGGAGGTGGTTGCGCGTTCGAAAACCTTAGAGGCCAATAGTTTTGAAACAGAGCCTGGCGACGTTTTCTTAACGAACGTCGATACGCCGGACAGCTATATCCAAAAACAGGGGCATGGTGCGTTGGTTTCAACGCCCAAAGGCGAATGGTATTACGCCTCGCTCTGCGCCCGTCCATGGAATCGTGCCGGTGAGTCCGTCTATGATCCTCGCGGTTGGTCAACACTGGGCAGGGAAACGTCTATTCAGAAAGTGTTTTGGGATGAAGATGGCTGGCCACGTATTGCAGGTGGCCACGGGGGCAAAACGTTTGTTGAAGGCCCCGTCGATGCTATTTATACCGAAAGCGCCAAAGACCACAGCCAGTATGATGAATTTAAAACCGCAACGCTCGATCCTAACTGGAACACACTGCGTGTCCCGTTCAGCGAAAAAATGGGAACAACGGGTGAGGGGAAATTAACGTTAGTCGGGCAAGGTTCTTTAGCAAATACGCACGATCTCTCTCTGATTGCGCGGCGCTGGCAGGCTTTTTATTTTGATGCCCAGGTTAAAATAAAATTTAATCCGTTTAATTATCAACAAATGGCTGGGTTGACGAATTACTATAATGATCGCCACTGGAGCTTTGTTTTCATTACCTGGAATGAAATTAATGGGGCAGTCATCGAAATAGGCGAGAATAATCGTGGGAAATATACCTCGTATCTGAAAGATGAGGCCATCAAGATCCCGCAAGATGTTGAATATGTCTGGTTCCGCACCAAAGTTCGCAAAGAAAGTTATACCTATGAATACAGTTTTGATGGGGTGAAATTCACTGAAATCCCGGTCAAACTGGATGCCGCCATTCTCTCTGATGATTATGTACTGCAAAGTTATGGCGGGTTCTTTACCGGCGCGTTCGTGGGGCTGGCGGTCGTCGACTACTCTGGCTATGGTGCCAGCGCAGAGTTTTACCAGTTCGCTTATCAGGAACGGGGGGATTCGTTAGTCGCAAACGACGCATACAGCTGGAAAGCCAGTGAATCACGCTTTGGTTAAGGGCTAATCACCGATTCAGTTAAATTCCGGCCATATTTCTGCGAAAAGAAAAAGTGAGCGATGACCCTGAAAGGATTACTGGACAGTGGGGTGCCAGTAATCCTTTTTATTTATCTCGCCTGGTAAATGCGCCGTTTGGCTTTAATACAACAGGGTATGGATAATGCTGCGCACCGCGATCCCAACGATCACGCCGGGGATGACATAGCGAAAAAGTCTGACAAATCGGCTGGCGATCCCAAGGTAAATCCCGATACCTGGCAGATCGAAGGTCTGGATCAGAAAGCCCGCCGAAGCGTTCATCTGTTCTGGCGTCACCAGCCCTTTTCGCAGAAGCTCTGACATCACCCCGAAGTAGGCTGTTCCTCCCGCCAGACATTTGGTCAGCGTTGGCAACACATACACCTCGGGAAGGCTGAAATAAGCCATCATTGGCGAGAGTAGCCGGGTCAGAACATCTATCGCTCCCGCTTCTTTTAGTATGCCGACGATGGTCAGCGAGAGCAGCAACATAGGGAGCGAGCCCAGCGCCAGGCGTATCGCATCGGCACCCGCACCGTTAATGATGCCAATCAGGCTGGATGACGATTTATCGTTAAACGCATCGGCAGGTGCTGCGTTCTGGACGGCGTTGGAAAGCTTCATGCCGAACAGGTGATAAGTGACCGCCGCTGCGGCCAGCCCACCTAAAATGGAAATGATGATGGCGTTTCCCCAGTGCAGCCCGTAAGGGATCAAAGGGTAAAAGACATTGCCCTGGCCCATCGCAAATAACATCGCCAGCGCTGCGGCAAGCTGACGCTCTGACGTGCCTCTTTTTTCCATAATAGCCAGCGCGGCAATAGGCGCGGCAAAGCTGACGAAATTGAGTTGTATCAGGGCGAAGATGGCGATCCCGGAAATACCGAACGGTTTGAGTACTGGCGCGGTCAGCCGAACAACGGCATCGACAACGCCTTTTGCTTCCAGGTATTTCATCACGATGAGCATGACAACCATGACGGGAATAAGCGTGTAAAGCGCAACATCAACAGACGTCTTTCCTGCTGACATAATGACATCAATAATATTCATTAAGCTATCCAGTGAAGATCCACGCAAGGCAATCTACACCTCCTGGACAGTAAGTAAAATCCATGTCGTGCTTTTATAATTTAGTCAGATGGAAGCGATGCTTTGTCGGTTGACGGCCATAAGGATAACGTCTGACGCGCTGGGAAATATCATGCCAGGTGAGGTGAGTGGGTAGTTTTTTATTTTTATTATCCAGCCTTGATTGAAGTTTTAATCGTTAAATCTCCTTTAATGCACTACGTTCAATAATATTACTTTGGTGAGGAGAGCGGATGAAACGACGATCTCTTTTCATGTTAACAAACCTGGCGTTAGCGGGATCAAGCGCGTCAGTCTTGTCGCGACCCCGGTCAGGTCGCGATATCTGGCTTTAAATCAGGTTGAAACGCTTGTCCGGTGCTGGCAATGCAGGCAGCGGGCTTTGCCCGGTAATATCCATCAGATTGCGTTCGATCGAGGTACAGATAGCGTTGAGCGCCAGGTTATTGGGATGTGTGCCAAACGGATGCTCCATCTCTTCGGCAATAGAATCCCATGACAGGAAAGCGTAGGAGATAAACGCTGAAACAAACGGGGTCATCAGGTGAAGGTCGGACACCAGCGCCAGCGGCAAAAGTGTGCAGAACAGGTAGACCGTACGCTGCAAAATTAATGAGTAAGCAAAGGGCACCGGCGTGTTGGCGATACGCTCACAGCCACCCAGGCAACGCGACAGTTCGTTAAGATTCTCGTCAATGTTCTGCCAGACAAAATCATTGATTTTGCCTTCCCGGCGTAAGTTTGCGTATTCCTTGCCAATAAAAATCAGGATGCGATTACAGGCTGAGGTACTTTTCATCACCTCAGCCGCCGCGTCCGCAGGCAGCAAACGTTGCATATCCAGCGTTGCATCTTGTTGGCGAAGCTGGTGGTTCAGGCACCAGCTAAACGCGGTCAGGTAATGGGAAAGCTTTTGCTGGGTTGCTGTATCTTCCGGCAAGGCGCTAACAGTCTGTCGCATCAGGCTACGCGAGGTGATGGTCACCGAACCCCAGAGCATTCTTGCTTCGGTGTAACGGCTGTAGCTGGCGTTATTGCGAAAACCAAGAAAGATAGCGATGGCGATACCCAGCAGGCTAAACGGGGCCACGGTCAGGTGAATGTTCAGGTTTTCGTAGTACGGCCAGGCAATGATCGCCACGATAGACATGAACAGGTTCAATCCCAGCCGGAAGATAATCATGGAAAGAACGGAGCCATGCCAGTTAAAGAGCCGGACAAACCAGTTCTGGGGTGGACGTATGATCATGCGGATTCCTTTACGGTCTTTTGTTTTATTGTGTGCAGGTGGCCGGTGTAAATCCGGCGCGGGAATTGTAGCCTGATCGGATTTTCCCGCAAGCGGCGCGGCCGCATACTGCAGGCTGATGCGAAGAGAAGGGGGATAAAAAGAGGGCCCCGGCGCGGCCTAAACAAAACATCATGCACCCGCAGACCGGGTGCGATAACCGACATCCTCAGACGTTAGGGCTGGCGGAACCTGTAACCTATGCCACGCACGTTCAACAGCACCTCTGTGATACCGACGGATTCGAGTTTCTTACGCAGATTATAAATATGAGTATCCACGACACGCTCAAGGGCATCGCTTTCCGGAAGGCATTGTTCAAGCAATGAAAGGCGCGACCAGGCGCGAACGGGTGAGCGCATAAGTAACGTTAACAATGAAAATTCGGTGGGCGTCAGCTCAAGCAAAACCGGTTTTTGCTGGTCAATCGTTACCCTGGCGGTCATTGCAGTGGTATCGACTTCCAGGCCTTGCCAGCGCAGGATCTCTTGCGATTCAGCCTGAGGCTGGCAGCGTCTCAATACAGCCTGGACCCGTACAACCACCTCTTTGGGATCGTAGGGTTTGACGATGTAATCATCCGCACCGTAGCGCAGGGCGCCAATTTTATCGGGAAGATCGCCCATGGCCGAAATCATAATGACAGGCGTAAGCCCGTCCCGGCGCACCGCTGCCAGCACCTCGCTTCCGTTCATTGACGGCAGCATGATATCAAGCAGAATAAGATCCGGTTTCCACTGCCGCGCCATCTCCAGCCCGATGCGTCCGTCGCCGGAAATGGCAATGTCGAAATTTTCCCGCTTAAGATATGCCTCAAGAACGCTCGCCGCATCGGCATCATCTTCAATAATCAGCACCCGACGTTGACCCATCACCTCTTCCTGTTGCACAGAACGTATTAAGCAGGATGATACCCTGGGCAACGGCTTTGTGATATCAGAGTCGGCAGTGATTTATTCAGCGGAAATCCTTGAGTTTTTTCAATTGTCGGCCCAGTCCGTCGAAATTATTTTCCCTCAGCCAGGCTTTAATTGGGATCTCTAAATCCTGCCATTCACTGGCGGTGATGGAGAACAGCGCGAGGTCTTCCGAATGGCCTTTGGTCACTTTTTTATCGCGCAACACCCCTTCTTTGCGAAAGCCGATACGTTCGGCGGCTTTGATCGCCCCGTCATTAAAAATATTGGTACGCCATTCGCATCGACGGTAGTGGAGCGCATCAATAAAATAAGCCAACACTAAATAGATGGCCTCTGTACTGATCCGTGTTTTTTTTAATGCCGGCGTCCAGTTGATATCCGTAAGCTCGAACGTACCGTGTACTGGATTAATCCTTGTAATGCAAAAAATGCCTTTCACGGTGCCGTCATTTTTATCAATCACCGACATGTGCATGCCATTTTTTGCGCCGATAAGTTCGCGAAAATAGTTATAACACGCCTCTTTCGTGGTAGGTCGTTTTCCAGGTAAATAGGTCCAGTCACGATCATCATCAATACTTTGCCAGGCATGAAATAAATCTTCGGCATGATCGACAGACAGTGGCGTAACCATGCAATAATTTCCGCTAAGGGAGAATTTTTCAGGGGTGCTTCTGGGTGCCCAGTCTTGCATTTCCTGCCCCAGACACTGGCCGTAGCTGTTTCTGTATTGCATAACACTCCCCCTTAAATGAATGTAATTCAGACTGAATTAAAGACCATTTCATCGTAATGCTAATTATATCAACGGTTGCTTATCGATAATACGATCATGATCGTGTTTCCCTGTAATACAATTACTTTACGGCGCGGTGGTTAATTATTTTTCATCCGTTTATTTCGTCCGCCTGGTATTTTTTAACGCCCATAAGATAAATTTTCGCAATAACGATGTGACGAATCACACAAGTGAATATTCTCTTGGAAATTAGTTTAATCACTATTATTGCGCCAGTGTAGTGCTTGTTAACAATAGCGAAAAGGTAAGGCTGATGTTCGAACTCAGCGGCTTTCACCGCTGGGATCGAAGAGATGTATTACTGGCTGGTTAAATTCAGGCACTCTGCGGAGGCATACTGCGCGGCGCTCAGCGGCACATTATCCAGCGCCTTTTTGATAGCAGAAGAGGAGGAAAACTGGTTTACCGCATCCCTTTGCATGATCTCGAAACTTTTTTGAATATTTGCGGTGATATCGTCGCAATTTGCCCCCTGGTTGAGGCCGCCAATCACAACGTTATTGAGGCGTTCAGACATTTCAGCCCCCATTTTTTGGCCCATTTTGGCCGGGTCTGCTTTGCCTTCTTCCGGCATAGCGCCGGTAAGCAGCGCAGATTTATACAGCGCCTGGCCCAGGGTGACTTTCGCTGCCGCGACCGTCTCTTCGTTCGATGTTGATGCCAGTGCGGATGTTGATGCTGTAAGCAAAAATAGGGTGCTAATGACTGCCAGTCTCATTGAGGCGCTCTTCGTTTATTTCAGGTATCGGCCAACTTAGCCCTGTGCCGGAAAAGGCGGCAACTGGCGGAATGTGTTAACCAGACCTTCCGACCAGGCTTTGCGGATACCGGTAAAATAGGGATCGTTTTCCGTGATGCGCCGCTGTTCGCTGGCATCATAGGTATTCGCGCGATAAATCATGACATCCAGCGGCATACCGACAGACAGATTACTGCGTAACGTCGAATCGATGGAGATCAAGGCGCAGCACATAGCGTGCTCCAGAGGGGTATCAACCGTCAACACCCGATCAATAATCGGCTTGCCGTATTTACTCTCGCCAATCTGAAAGTAGGGGGTATCATTTGTCGCTTCAATGAAATTGCCCTCGGGATAGATATGAAACAGGCGCGGAATCTCGCTGCCAATCTGCCCACCGAGCAGCATATTGCAGCCAAAAATGGTGCTGCTGTTTTGCTGCGCCGCACTGTCGCGGTGAATCACTTCGCGCACCGTCTCACCGACCAGCGTAGCGGCGTCATACATCGTCCCCATCTGCATCAGGTTCGGCGTATGCTGGCCCTGTATCCGTTCGTTAAGCAGGCTGACAATGCTCTGTGTTGTGGCCAGGTTCCCCGCCGACTGGATCACCAGCACCCGTTCCCCCTCCTTGCTGAATACATGGAGTTTTTTAAACGTTGCGATGTGGTCGACTCCCGCATTGGTGCGGGAGTCAGAAGCAAAAACCAGTCCGTCGGAAAGACGCATGGCCACACAGTAAGTCATTAAAATACCTTTATTAATTCATTGTTGCTGCTGTATCTGTTGTTGTCGCTCAAACAGGCTTACCTCAGCGGCGGAAAACATCTCTTCACAGCCGCCGCCAAGGCGGCTACCCCGCACCGGGCAGGCATCCAGATAATCCATTCCGACCGCCAGGCGAAGATGTTGGTTCAGGTCGCGCGTGTTATTGGTGATATCGAAACTCTGCCAACGGCCATCAAGCCAGGTCTCTGCCCAGGCATGCATTGCCACATGATCGGTATCCCGGCTATAAACATAGCCGCTCACGTAACGCGCCGGAATGCGCAGGCTACGGCAGCAGGCCAGGAACACGTGGGTATGATCCTGGCATACCCCTTTCCCTTTGGCAAAAGCGACGGCGGCAGTGTCATGTACCTGTGTGGCGCCAGGCGTATACGGCATTTTCAGGCGTAATTCCGCCATTAATTCCCCCAGGCTGCCAACCGCATCTTCTTCCCGGTAATAGCGTCGGGCAAATTCGCGAATCGGCGCGTCCGGGTCGGTTAACGGGGTCGTACGCAGGAACACCAGCGGAGAGAGCGATTCGCTGGCCTCTTCCTCTTCTTGTGCATTATCGGCGATCTCAACCACACCTTGAGCATGAATGATGATCTCTTGATGAGGGTGATCCAGGGTTAAGACATGCATCAGATTACCGTACGCATCGGTCGTCGCTACCGCCGAGGCGGGCAGCAGCAGATTCCATTCCTTAATATACTGGCGGCCGGAGGTTTGCGGCGTCAGACGCAGATACTGCGTACTGAACTTCACCTCTTCATCGTAGTGATAATGCGTCAGGTGATTAATGGTCAGTTTCATAACGCCTCCAGATAGGTCTGGCGGATACTGTCAGCCAGCTCGTTGATTTTGGTAAGAAAACGGTTTAACCACTCCTGAAGGTCGTCGGCCAGAGCATCATCAAGCGAGCCGAAACGCAGCTCCACATGCAACTGATGGGCAAGACGCAGCGGAACGCGCGCCCGCTCGCTGCCAATCATCTCCAGCTGTTGGACCAGGTCGCCGACGCAGGCATGCAGTGAACGCGGTACGTCATTGCGAAACACCAGCAATTCGGTGACGGTTTCCCGACTGATCGGCTGGCGATAAATGCTGTGGTAGGCTTCACGGGCACTCACCGCACGCAACAGTGTGTCGAGGCGGTAATATTCGCGTACCGGATCCGGATCGTTGCTGAGTTGCTGATCTTTGAGCGCCAGCAATTGCGCGGTGGCGAACGCACGTTCAATCAGGGTGCCGATACGGATAAAGCATTGGGCGTCGTTACGCAGCAGGGTACCGAACATGGCGCCGCGGAACAGATGCGCTCGCTCTTTCACCCAGTCAAAAAAGGCGTCGATACCAATCTTATCCACTCCGGTCTGGCGCAGGTTGCGGATATCGATACGAGTGGTATTGATGCACTCCCACACTTCCGACGAAAGACTACCGCGCACGGCATGGGCGTTATTCCAGGCCATTTCAATACAGCTATAGATACTGCTCGGGTTCTGCCCATCAAGGGCAAAGAAATTCAGCAGATTATTCATACTGAACCGGGCATAACGCTCCTGAAACAGCTCATGCCCGAATGTCAGATTGAGCGGCAGGGCTAAATCATGCTGTTGCTGGCTGTGGCGCGGCATCATTGATAATTTGTAGGTCACGTCAAGGACGCGGGCAAAGCTCTCTGCCCGTTCCAGATAACGGGCCATCCAGTACAGTTCGCTGGCGGTGCGGCTTAACATTATTCATCCTCCTCCATCACCCAGGTGTCTTTCGTGCCACCCCCTTGCGAGGAGTTCACCACCAGCGAGCCTTCGGTCAGCGCCACGCGGGTCAGCCCGCCTGGCACCAGCCTTATCTCTTCGCCGTACAGCGCAAACGGGCGCAGGTCAATGTGGCGTGGGGCCAGCCCTTCCTCGACAAAGGTCGGGCAGGTAGAGAGCGCCAGTGTGTTTTGCGCAATGTAATTACCGGGGTTCGCCAGCAGACGCTGACGGAACGCATCGATTTGCGCCCGGGTTGAGCGGGGGCCGACCAGCATGCCGTAGCCGCCCGCGCCGTGGACCTCTTTCACCACCATCTCATCCAGATGGGCCAGTACGTAACTCAAATCTTCGGCTTTGCGGCACTGCCAGGTGGGAATGTTGCCGAGGATGGGTTCCTCAGAAAGATAAAAGCGAATCATGTCCGGCACGTACGGATAGATGGATTTGTCATCCGCCACGCCGGTGCCAATCGCATTGGCCAGCACCACGCCGCCCGCACGATAGACCGACAGCAAACCCGGTACCCCCAGCATTGAATCGGAACGAAATGCCAGTGGGTCGAGGAAGGCATCGTCAATACGACGATAGATAACATCGACCCGACACGGACCTTCGGTGGTACGCATATAAACGCCGCCTTCTTTGACGAACAGGTCAGCGCTTTCAACCAACTCCACCCCCATCTGCTGGGCAAGAAAACTGTGTTCAAAGTAGGCGCTGTTAAAGCGTCCGGGTGTGAGTACCACCACACACGGGTCATCAACGTAAGTGCTTTCACGCAGAGTTTGTAGCAAGTAACTGGGATAGCGCTCAACCGGCGCGATATGCGAACTGGCGAACAGATCCGGATACAGACGCATCATCATCTTGCGGTTTTCCAGCATGTAAGAGACGCCGGATGGGGTGCGCAGATTATCTTCCAGCACGTAGTAGCCGCCATCACTGTCGCGGACCATATCGATGCCGGTGATATGGGCATAAATATTGTTGTGCAGGTCGACGCCCTGCATACAGGGTTGATATTGCTCGTTGGCGAGCACCTGCTCACGGGGGACAATACCGGCATTGAGAATATGCTGGTGGTGGTAGATATCATACAAGAACGCGTTGAGCGCTTTTACCCGCTGGCGTATTCCTGCATAAAGCATCCGCCATTCATGGGCCGGAATGATGCGTGGCACGCTGTCGAATGGAATTAAACGCTCCGTTCCTCCTTCTTCACCGTAAACATTAAACGTAATGCCGACGCGGTGAAACAGCAGTTCCGCCTGCTCTTTCTTCTGGTGAATGGCATGCTGGTCAGTTTGCTGTAACCACTGCCACCAGGCGTCATAATGCTGGCGTTGCCGACCTTCTGCGGTGAGCATTTCATCGTAGTAAGGCGCGCTCGGAAGCGTCATTTTTATCATTGTCATCCCCTGCATTCCGCTTGATGAAGATAGAGTTAAAATGCAGAAAACATGCCAGCGCATCAAAAGCGCGGCTTATCACGCCATCGCGATGTGGGGTGCACCGTTATGAGGAGCCGCGTGCGTAAAAACGCACCAGAATGACTTAAAGGCGGCAGAAAAAGAGGAAAGTTGGTGCAAGTGTAAAGATGGCTGCACCAGGTGGAAAAGGGCTGAGGGATTCCCGGTCATATTATGTTTTCAGCGATGACACCGCGTAATGAGAATAAAACAGTGACAGCAATGACAGGGGCCGGCTGAAAATCGATGAGGCGTTGACGGCTGACCGGGGCCGCTGTACCGCGCCAGCGGTGATTTTCCTGGCCGGGAGCCCGGGTTGCCAGGGTGAGGGGACCGATCGTGCTCGCATTTTTGTGGGGATTCCTCTCGGAAAAGGGGGAATAAAGAGTTCGCCTGACTTGCTTAAAGATGTAAAATAAATACCTCTTTAAGGAGGCCGTCATGACGGGAAAACGCATTAACCGCGAAAAACTGACCATTAGCAAGATGATTGCGCTTTACCAGCAACACTGTCCGCAGGCTGTGGCGGATGATGCGCACTATCAGGCGTTGAATGATTTCGCCGATAAACGGCTGGATAAATGTGTTTTTGGCGAAGAAAAACCAGCCTGCAAACAATGCCCTGTGCACTGTTACCCGCCTGCTAAACGTGAAGAGATGAAACAGATTATGCGCTGGGCAGGGCCGCGGATGCTGTGGCGACACCCTGTTTTGACCATCCGTCATCTGATTGATGACAAACGTCCTGTTCCCGAACTGCCGGAAAAATACCGCCCTAAAAAATAACGCCGTGGCGGGCACGGCGTTATGACCTTTCAGGCGCGTGTGGCAATAAGAATGGAGGAGGCTTTAATGAGAGCAATCACCCGTTTGCCGGGAGACAGCTCCAGTGCTTCACAACTTTCATTGGTCACCACCGCCACCAGTTCAAAACCGGCGTCTGTTTTCACCTGCACCGTCGCGTTTACTGCACCTTCGGTCACCGCGCTAACCGCGCCAGCGAACTGATTGCGGGCGGAAAATTTCAGGCCGCAGTCTTCGGTCGCCAGTGTGACCCACGGCGCTTTTATCAGCGCGATGGCTTCTTTCCCGGGATTCAGGCCCAACGCTTCTTTACTGCTGGATGTGACGATAGCGACAAGTTTTGCACCCCCGTCCAGTATTAACTCCACCTCATCGTTCACCGCGCCGTGTGCGGTTACACTGACTTTACCGACGAGTTGATTACGTGCTGAAACAGCCATATTGCCTCCAGAAGAGTGAGAAAGAGTCAGTTATCTCAGGTCAGGGCCGGTTTATCCATAACCATTTTCTTATCATGGGTATTGTCGTGGCGCCGAAGGCTTTCCGTTTCTCCGGCGCGGACACGACATTAACAAATCCGGGGCAGGGGCTCGGCGTGCGGTAAGTCGAGAATTCGTTTCACCCCATACAAGCCTGCCAGCCGCACACCTTTTCGTTCGACCACTTCGCCGATGATCGCGGCATCCTGGCCGAGGGGATGCGCCCGTAACCGGGCAAGAACCTGCTGTGCCGCCTGGCGCTGTACGGCAATCACCAGCTTGCCTTCATTGGCAAAGTTCAGCGCGTCCAGTCCCAATAACTCGCAGACGCCGCGCACCGCCGTTTTCACCGGCAGGTCACGCTCATTGAGTTCGATACCATAACCGCTGGCGGCGGCGAATTCATGCACCACGGCGTTGACGCCGCCGCGCGTGGCATCACGCAACGCCTTCACGCCGGGAATATCGCGCAACTGCTGAATCAACGGGGTTAACACCGCGCAGTCGCTGGTCAGTTCTCCGTCCAGCCCCAGCTGTTCGCGCAAATTGAGAATGGTCGCTCCATGATCGCCGAGCGTACCGCTAACCAGCAGCACATCACCGGCCTCAAGGGTGCTGGCACCCCAGCGAATATTGGCTGGAATGGCGCCAATGCCTGCCGTATTGATAAACAGTTTATCCGCCGCCCCGCGCTGCACGACCTTAGTATCGCCGGTAACAATGGCGATATCCGCACGACGCGCCGTTGCCGCCATGCTGGTGACCACGGCTTTCAGGGTCTCCATCGACAGGCCTTCTTCAAGAATAAAGCCGCAGGAGAGATAGCGGGGAATGGCGCCGCTTACCGCCACATCGTTCGCCGTGCCGCAAACCGAGAGCTTGCCGATGTCGCCGCCGGGGAAGAACAGCGGGTCAATAACGTAGCTGTCGGTGGAAAAAGCCAGTCGATCGCCGCTGGCGGCGAGGGCCGCAAGGTCAAGACGCGCCTGATCTTCCTGTTCACTGAGCCATGGATTTGCGAAGGCGTCGATAAAAAGCTGACTGATAAGCTGTTGCATCGCCTGACCGCCGCTGCCATGCGCCAGTTGGACTTCATTCATACTTCGCACTCCTGAGCACGATATTGATACCAGGCGGCGCAGGCGCCCTCGGAGGAGACCATCAGTGCGCCAAACGCGGTTTGTGGATTACAGGTATTACCGAAAAGCGGGCACTGGTGCGGTTTGCATTTACCGGTCAGCACTTCGCCGCAACGTGCGCGCGGGTCATCACAGGTTTGCTGAGGCGCTGGGTTAAAGTGGGCTTCGGCGTCAAAGCGCTGGTACGGCGCGGTTAAGCGCACCCCGGAATCGCCAATTAGCCCCAGCCCGCGCCATTCGCTGTCGCCCTGGACTGCAAATACCTCGCTGATGGCCTGCTGCGCCAGGCGGTTGCCTTCGTCCGGCACCACGCGGCGGTACTGGTTTTCTACCTGATGACGGGCGCTGATTTTCTGCTCCACCAGCATTAATACGCCTTGCAACAGGTCGAGTGGTTCGAAACCGGCCACTACCAGAGGACGCTGGAATTCCCCGGCGATAAAACCATAGGCATCGGTGCCGATGACCATGCTGACGTGGCCCGGCGCAAGAAACGCATCGATACCATTATCCGGCTCCTCCAGCAGGCTGCGCAGGGTGGGAATAATGGTGATGTGCTGGCAGAAAAAGAAAAAGTTACTGACATCCTGCCGCTTTGCCTGTTGCAGCGTGATAGCGGTGGCAGGCATGGTGGTTTCGAAGCCGAGGCCAAAAAAGACCACTTTCCGTTGCGGATTCTGTTTTGCCAGGGGCAGCGCATCCAGCGGGGAATAGACGATACGCACATCTGCTCCGCGTGCTTTCGCCTGTAACAGGGAGCCGTTTTTTCCCGGTACCCGCATCGCGTCGCCAAAGGTGCAGAAGATCACCTCCGGATGGCTGGCGATCTCCACGCACGTATCAATGCGTCCCATTGGCAGGACACATACCGGGCAGCCCGGACCGTGGATAAATTCGATGTTTTCCGGCAATAACTGGTCGAGTCCGAACTTAAAGATGGCATGGGTGTGCCCGCCACAGACCTCCATCACACGTAGCGGGCGCTTCGCGGTATAACTGAGCAGTGCGGCCCGCTCACGCAGGTGCGCGATAAGCTGCATGACCTGTTCCGGCGCGCGGTATTCATCCACAAAACGCATTATCTCTCCTCACCAAACAGCAGCGCGCCCACATCCGGCTCGACATCGTACATATTTTGCAGTGCCGCCAGCGTTTCGCGGGCCTCGTCTTCGTTTATCACGCTCATGGCGAAGCCCACGTGCACCAGCACCCACTGCCCAAGACGAGAATGCCCCGCTTCATCCGTGCTGCCCACCAACGTTAAGTCGACATCGCGCTGTATGCCGCAGACATCGACTTTTGCCTGATTACCTTCAATGGCGCTAATTTGTCCCGGAACGCCTATGCACATCGTTGGGTCTCCAGCCAGTCCAGCCATCTGTCCATCCCTTCGCCGCTGGTGGCGGAAACCAGGAAGACCTCAATCGACGGATTCACTTCGCGGGCATACGCGAGGCATTTTTCGACATCAAATTTGAGGTAAGGCAGCAGGTCGATTTTATTGAGAAGCATGATGGAGGCCGCAGCAAACATATGCGGGTATTTCAGCGGCTTGTCTTCGCCTTCTGTCACCGACAGCACGGCGACTTTGTGACGTTCGCCGAGATCAAAACTGGCCGGGCAAACCAGGTTGCCGACGTTTTCGATAAACAGAATGCCATTGTCCGCCAGCGGCAGGCGTGGTGCGGCGTCGGCAATCATTTGTGCATCCAGATGACACCCCTTGCCGGTATTCACCTGAATCGCCGGCGTGCCAGTCTCGCGGATACGCGCGGCATCGTTGACGGTTTGCTGATCCCCTTCGATAACCGCACAAGGCACACGGGCGTTCAGACGGGTCAGGGTTTCGGTCAGCAGGGTGGTTTTACCGGAACCGGGGCTGGAGACCAGGTTCAACACTAGCTGGTGTCTGGCGGTGAAGCGGGCGCGGTTATGCGCGGCGATGCGATTGTTTTTATCTAACACATCGATTTCTACTTCCAGCATCCGCCGCTGGCTCATGCCTGGCGCGTGGGTTCCGGCTGCGCCGTGGCCGTAATGTAAATCACCATTTTCTGCCGCTGTCGGGCTGAAATTGTCGGTTTTGACGCCGGTGATTTTCATTGTCGGTCGAGCCGCAGGAGCAAAAGGCGCGCTGCGAAACGCGGAATGGGGATTATGCTCGTCGCCCTCGATGTAGAGGTTACCTTCCTGACAACCACATGTCGTACACATTGCTCACTCCTCGATTTCCAGCCGCTGGATCTGCATGCCGTCGTCGGCGACGATGTGCAAATTATCGCTGCTGCATTGTGGGCAGCGACGCACGTGCTGGCTTAGTAAGGTCACGTATTGCTGGCAGCTTTCGCACCAGCATTCCGCCTGTTGTTCTTCGATGTGCAGTGTACAGCCCTCTGCCAGGGTGCCACGGCAGACCAGATCAAAACAAAACGTCAATGCGGCAGGTTCCACACAGGAAAATGCGCCAACTTTGATCCAGACCTCAGTTACGCGTCGGGCGGCGTGCTGTTTTGCCTGTTGTTCGATAATTTCCAGCGCGCGCTGGCACAGGGTAATTTCATGCATACTGCCTCCTCATTAATCAGGCGCGTGTTGCAATAACAATGCCAGGGTTCTTCGCTTTATTACGGCAAGGATCAAGGCGTTAATACCTTGTTTTCCGGCAAAATGGCCGCCGCTGATGGTTCCGGATATTTCATTGATGACGAAAATGACGATCGCGAATTTCCCGGACGTCAAAAATGACCAGGCGACAATTTATTAACCGGGTAAATACCACCAGTGGGTGGCGAGGAGAGAAGGTGACGGACGTATTGCTCTGTGTAGGTAACAGCATGATGGGTGACGATGGCGCAGGCCCGTTACTGGCGGAGATGTGCACGGCGAACCCAGCCGGAAACTGGCAGGTGATTGATGGGGGGAGCGCGCCCGAAAACGACGTGGTGGCGATCCGCGAGCTTCATCCCGACAGGCTATTGATTGTCGATGCGACAGACATGGGGCTGAACCCCGGTGAGGTTCGTATTGTCGATCCGGACGATATTGCCGAGATGTTCCTGATGACCACCCATAATATGCCGCTCAATTATCTGATTGATCAGTTAAAAGAGGATGTGGGCGAGGTGATTTTCCTGGGCATTCAGCCGGATATCGTCGGTTTTTATTACCCGATGACGCCTCCGGTAAAAGAGGCGGTGGAAACTGTCTATGCGCGCCTTGCCACCTGGCAGGGTAATGGCGGGTTTGCGCAGCTGGAAGCTGAGTAGTTAGCTTGTAGCCCTGGTAAGCGCAGCGCCACCGGGGAATATCCCGGATGCGGTGCTTAACGCACCTTATCCGGGCTACAACATTTAAGCCAAATCGGCCCCGTTGCTGGCAATCACCTTCTTATACCACCAGAACGATTTTTTGCGTTTGCGCGCCAGCGTACCGTTACCCGCGTCATCACGGTCGACATAGATAAACCCGTAGCGCTTGCTCATCTCACCGGTGGAGGCCGCCACCAGGTCGATACATCCCCAGGTGGTATAACCCATCACCGGAATACCGTCTGCAATGGCATCTCCCATGGCGCGGATATGCTCGCGCAGGTAGCTGATACGGTAATCGTCTTCGATTTCACCTTCGGCATTAAATTCATCTTTTGCACCCAGCCCGTTTTCCACCAGAAACAGCGGCTTCTGATAACGGTCATACATCATATTCATGGTGATACGCAGGCCCAGCGGGTCTATCCCCCATCCCCATTCACTTACCTGAATATGCGGGTTACGCAGGGATTTGACGATGTTGGCGGCTGAGGTATTTTGCGCATTCATTTCGGCTGAGGCACAGCGCGAGGCGTAATAGCTGAACGACACAAAATCGACGGTATTTTTCAGGATCTCGTCGTCACCCGCTTCTTTCTCAATGGTGACGCCTTTTTCGCGGAACACTCGGGCCGCGTAGGCCGGATAGGTACCGCGCGCCTGTACATCAATAAAGAAGAGGTTTTCCCGGTCTTTTTCCAGCGCCGTCCACACATCTTCCGGCTTACAGGAGTAGGGATAGAAATTGCCGCCTGCCAGCATGCAGCCCACCTGATTTTCCGGGTTCACCTCATGGGCGATTTTGGTCGCCAGCGCGCTGGCAATCAGTTCGTGGTGCGCCGCCTGGTATTTCACCTGGTCCTGATTTTCACCCTCTTCAAACACCAGACCGGCACCAGAATACGGGCTATGCAGCATGATGTTGATTTCATTAAAGGTCAGCCAGTATTTCACCAGACCGTCAAACGCTTCAAAACAGGTGCGGGCGTAGCGGGTAAAAAATTCCACCATTTTGCGGTTACGCCAGGAGCCATATTCGGTAACCAGATGCATCGGCACATCAAAGTGGCACAGGGTGACCAGCGGCTCAATGCCATATTTTTTGCACTCGGCAAACATGTCGCGGTAAAACGCGATGCCTTCAGCGTTCGGCGTCAGCTCATCGCCGTGCGGGTAGAGGCGGCTCCATGCGATAGAGGTGCGAAAGACGGTGAAGCCCATCTCCGCCATCAGCGCGATATCGTCCTTGTAACGATGGTAGAAATCGATCGCCTGATGGCTGGGGTAGTATTCGTCTTCACGCAACGTGAAGCGTTTTTCCAGACCGAGTTTCACCGGCAGACGGTTCGCGCCGTGGGGGATAGTATCGACGGTGGTTAACCCTTTACCGCCTTCCAGATACGCCCCTTCGGCCTGGTTGGCGGCAATGGCGCCGCCCCATAAAAATCCTTTCGGAAATACAGACATGCGTTACCTCGCTTATTGAGCCCGGGCTTCATGAACAACGGCGGTGTTTGCCGCCTGCGGTTTCTGTGCCTCTGCTTCTACCGGGATATCTTCAAAACCGAGAAGCAGCGTGAGAATAAAGGAGAGCACCACCGCCAGCGCCATGACGCCGAACACCCAGACAATGGTCATTGGATTCGCCGGATCGAAGAACTGTACGCTGGTGAACAGACCAGGTGCTGCCATTGAGTGGCTGGCAAGCCCGGCAATTCCCGCGACGGCCCCACAGATAAAGCCGCTTATCAGGCTCGCAATCAGCGGACGTTTCAGGCGAACGGCCACGCCGTACAGCGCCGGTTCGGAGATTCCGGCCAGGATAGCCGAAGCCGCCGCCGCAAGGGCCGTCTGGCGCAGTTCCGGGTTTTTGGTTTTCCATGCCACCGCCAGTGACGAGCCGCCCAGCGACAGGTTGGCACCAATTTCTGACGGCATTACCATGCCTTCTTTGCCGGTCTCGGCAATGGTTTGAATGATAGTGGGGGTAAATACGCGATGCATCCCGGTCATCACCAGTAGCGGCCACAGGGCGCCCATGATGGCAACGGACAGCCAGCCCAGGTAGCCATGAATGGTGTAGACCAGCGCGGAGATAGCGCTACCGATCCAGATACCCAGCGGACCAATCAGCACGATGGCCAGCGGCGCGGCAATCAGCACAATCAGCATCGGTTTAAGGAAGTTTTTCGTCACCGCGGGGGTAATTTTGTCCACCCAACGTTCGATATACGACAGACACCAGGTCATCACCAGAGCCGGGATCACGGTGTAGGTGTATTTCACCGCCGTCACTGGCACCAGTGCGAATTCCACATGTTCTCCCTGCGCGGCTTTTGCCATCAGGTCGATAAAGCTTGGGTGCACCAGCACCCCCGCAATGGCAATTGCCAGCGACATATTGGTTTTAAACTTCACGGCGGCAGAGGCGGCAACCATCAGCGGCAGGAAGAAGAACGCGCCGTCGCCAATCACCGTCAGAATAGTCAGCGTTGAGGAACCTTTTGGCAGCAGTCCGGACATTTCCAGCACCATCGCCAGCAGCTTGACCATTGAGCCGCCGATGATCGCCGGGATCAGCGGTGACATGGTGCCGATCAGCGCATCGAGAATACCTGCGCCAATGCGCTTAAGCGTCAGCGTCTGTTTCCCGACTGGTTGAGCAGGCTGCATATCGCCGGGCAGCAACGCCACCACTTCACGATAGGCATGCGACACCGTATTGCCGATGATCACCTGGCACTGGCTCTCGTTACGTACCACGCCCATAACGCCGCTAATGCCTTTCAGCGTCGCACTGTCAATTTTGGCATCGTCTTTCACCACGAAGCGCAGACGCGTCATGCAATGGGTGACGGCGGCGATGTTATCAACACCGCCCAACGCGTTCACCACCGAGCCGGCAAGCGCCGCATAATTCTTCGACATCGGGTTATATCCTGTTTTATCAATAGAGTACGGCTTCATTACCCGCTTTCAGGCGGCTAATGAAACATCACATAGGAAACCGGTTCCACAAAATGATGATGAGTTTCATGCATTCAAGCAAGATCAAAAATTCATCTTTATTTATTTTTGTGATTACGATCGCTTAATATTTTTTGACCCGTTTTATCCCGTTGCGACATTCTTAAATGGGTGAAGTACACTGCATGGCATCGAAATCAAACGGATAAGTAACATGACCACAATGCTTGAGGTGGCTAAGCGGGCAGGGGTGTCAAAGGCGACAGTCTCCCGCGTGCTATCGGGCAACGGCTACGTCAGCCAGGAGACCAAAGACCGGGTGTTTCAGGCGATCGAAGAGAGCGGATATCGCCCAAACTTGCTGGCGCGCAGTCTGGCGACGAACAAAACGCAAACGATGGGGCTGGTGGTTACCAACACGTTGTATCACGGCGTCTATTTTAGCGAGCTGTTGTTTCATGCCGCACGGATGACCGAAGATCAGGGGCGGCGTTTAATTCTGGCAGACGGTAAACACAGTGCGGAAGAAGAGCGGGAAGCGATTCAATATCTGCTCGACTTAAAATGTGATGCGATCATTATCTATCCGCGTTTCTTAAGCGTTGATGAAATGGATACCCTCGTCAAAAGCCACAGCCAGCCAATTATGGTGCTTAATCGTCGTTTGCGTAAAAACAGCAGCCACTGTGTCTGGTGCGACCAAAAAACATCAAGCTTTAACGCGGTGGCGACATTAATTGCGATGGGCCACCGGGATATTGCGTTTATTACCGGTTCGCTGGATTCTCCGACCGGCATTGAACGGCTTTCTGGCTATAAAGACGCCCTGGCGCAGCATGATATTCCGTTACGTAATGATCTGATTGTACAAGGAAAGTGGTCGCCAGAAAGCGGGGCGGCAGGTGTTGAGACACTACTGTCGAACGGCGTCAATTTTAGCGCACTGGTGGCGAGCAATGATGATATGGCCATTGGCGCCATGAAGAGACTGGATGAGCGGGGAATCACCGTACCCACTCAGGTTTCGGTTATTGGTTTTGATGACATTGCTATTGCCCCGTATGTGATCCCTGCTCTTTCCAGCGTAAAAATTCCAGTCACGGAGATGATTAAAGAAACCATCGAACGGTTAATCTTTATGCTTGATGGCGGTGAGTTTAATTACCACCAGCCCTTCCTTGGCGAATTAATGTTACGTGATTCACTTATTTCCGGCCCCGCACGCTAACCTCGTCAACTGTCATCGTCACTTCTGTCGATGACAGTGTTTTTCTTAATAAAAACCCATACATAACAATGAGATAATAACTGGCATGAAACGTGTATATCCGGCGTGATGAAACTCATTGCTGGAGAAGACGATGAACCGTTTTATTATGGCGGATGCCAGTAAATGTATTGGCTGTCGCACCTGTGAAGTCGCCTGTGTAGTCTCACATCAGGAACAACAGGACTGTGCGGCCCTTACCCCTGAAACCTTTTTACCCCGTATCCACGTTATCAAAGGCGTCAACGTATCGACGGCAACACTCTGCCGCCAGTGTGAAGACGCACCCTGCGCCAATGTCTGTCCGAATGGCGCCATCAGCCGCGACAAAGGGTTTGTCCATGTCATGCAGGAACGTTGCATTGGTTGCAAAACCTGCGTGGTGGCCTGTCCTTATGGTGCCATGGAGGTTGTGGTCCGCCCGGTGGTTCGCCATAACGGCATCGGCCTGAACATGTCAGGGCAGAAGGCCGAAGCCAACAAATGCGATTTATGCTACCAACGCGAAAGTGGCCCGGCCTGTATTTCGGTATGTCCGACCAAGGCGCTGGTCTGCGTTGACCGGGAAGTGCTGGAACACATGAGCGAAGAGAAACGTCGTCGCACTGCGCTGGAAAGTGCCGTGTCGCTGGGTTTTTAAAAGATACCCGTCATTCTTCACGTTGCATGTGCGTTGGCGACTTTGCCCACGTGCCGCCTTCCTGCAACGCGAATTATTCAGGGTATAACTTTCACTTTTAACAGGTCTGTTACTGATGAAAAAAATTACGAGCGTATGTCCCTATTGCGGCGCTGGCTGCAAACTGAAACTGGTCGTGGATAATGGCAAAATTATCCGCGCCGAAGCGGCGGACGGGGAAACCAACCAGAACGAACTTTGCCTGAAAGGCTATTACGGCTGGGATTTTCTTAACGATACCAAACTGCTGACGCCTCGCCTGACGCAACCCATGATCCGCTATGAGCGTGGCGGTAAACTCACTCCGGTAAGCTGGCAAGAGGCCATTCGCTATACGGCGAAACGGCTCAGTGAAATCAAAGCCAAGTTCGGCCCCCGCTCAATTATGACCACCGGTTCATCTCGCGGTACCGGCAATGAGACCAACTACGTGATGCAGAAATTTGCCCGTGGTGTCTTACATACCAATAACGTCGACTGCTGCGCGCGTGTCTGCCACGGTCCTTCTGTTGCCGGGTTACAGCAAACCCTCGGCAACGGCGCAATGAGTAACTCCATCGGCGATATCGAAAACTCTAAATGTCTGCTTGTCTTCGGCTATAACTGCGCCGATTCGCATCCGATCGTGGCGAGAAGGGTCATTAAAGCGAAGCAGAACGGTGCGAAAATTATCGTCTGCGACCCGCGCCGTATCGAAACCGCGCGCATTGCCGACCAGCATTTGCAGCTCAAAAATGGCTGCAACATGGCGCTGGTAAATGCCTTTGGTTATGTCCTGTTGGAAGAAAAACTCTACGACCAGCGCTATGTTGCGAACTTCACCACCGGGCTGGATGCCTATCGTGAAATCGTCAAAGACTATGCGCCGGAAGCGGTTGAACATCTGACCGGCGTTCCTGCACATCAGGTGCGCGAAGCAATGCGTACCTATGCCGCCGCGCCGACCGCCACCATCATGTGGGGGATGGGCGTTACACAATTTGGTCAGGCGGTGGATGTGGTGAAAGGGCTCTCAAGCCTGGCGCTGCTGACCGGTAACCTCGGGCGTGAAAACGTGGGCGTGGGCCCGGTTCGTGGACAGAACAACGTGCAGGGCGCCTGCGACATGGGGGTTATCCCGAACCAGTTCCCGGGCTACCAGGATGTGGTTGATCCGAATGTTCGCGCCAAATTCGCCAAAGCCTGGGGTATCGATCCGGCGGTGATGGATGACAAAGTCGGCGTGCGTATCACCGAGGTGCCGCATCTGGCGCTGGAAGGCAAGGTCAAAGCCTATTACATCATGGGTGAAGATCCATTGCAGACCGAAGCCGATCTCAGTCTGGTGCGCAAAGGTTTTGAGGCGCTGGATTTTGTGGTCGTGCAGGACATCTTTATGACCAAAACCGCTGAACAGGCGGATGTGCTGCTGCCAGCCACCTCCTGGGGCGAGCACGGCGGCGTCTTTACCTGCGCGGATCGCGGATTCCAGCGTTTCGAAAAAGCGATCGAACCGCAATACGACGTCAAGCGTGACTGGGAAATCATCAGCCTTATCGCCACCGAAATGGGCTACCCGATGCATTACGACAACAACCAGCAAATCTGGGACGAAATGCGCGAACTTTGCCCGCTGTTCTACGGCGTAACGTACGAAAAAATGGGCGATATGGGACACGTTCAGTGGCCATGCCCGACGCTGGATCATCCGGGAACGCGTTATCTGTATAAAGATAACAAATTCGATACGCCGGACGGGAAAGGCCTGCTGTTTGCAGCGCCATGGCGTGCCCCTGCCGAAGTGCCGGATGCGGATTTCCCGCTGGTACTCAGTACCGTGCGCGAAGTTGGTCATTACTCCTGTCGCTCAATGACCGGTAACTGTGCGGCGTTGCAAACGCTCGCGGATGAACCGGGTTTTGTGCAGATAAATCCGCATGATGCCGCGCAGTTAGAGATTAAAAACCGGCAACTGGTGTGGGTGGAATCACGCAGGGGGAAAGTCATCAGCCGTGCCGACGTGAATGAACGTGTTAATACCGGCTGCGTTTACATGACTTATCAATGGTGGATTGGCGCGTGTAATGAACTGACGCAGGATAATCTCGATCCCATCTCTAAAACACCGGAAACGAAATATTGCGCGGTGCGGGTGAGTGCGATCAACGATCAGGCCTGGGCCGAGGAGTACACTCAGTCAACCTACCAGCAGATGAAGACACGCTTGCGGCATGCAGCGTTGCAATAAATAAACGATGATCCACAACGGCGTTTGTATTCGCGTCTATGGAAAAGTACAAGGGGTGGGCTTCCGCCCCTTTGTCTGGCAACTGGCGCAACAGCTCAATCTTACCGGTGATGTCTGTAATGATGCCCAGGGCGTTGAAGTACGCTTGTGGGGCGATGAACGCCGTTTTCTCCCGTTGTTATATCAGCAGTGTCCGCCGCTGGCACGTATCGACGATACGCAGGTTACGCCGTATCTGTGGCCACAGGCACCGCTCAGTTTTACCATCCGCGAGAGCGCGGGGGGCACGATGAAGACGCAAATTGTGCCCGATGCCGCCACCTGTCCCGCCTGTCTGGCGGAGATGAATGACCCGGCAGAGCGCCGCTATCGCTATCCATTTATTAACTGTACCCACTGCGGCCCGCGTTTCACCATTATTCACGCCATGCCTTATGACCGCCCTTACACCGTGATGGCTGCGTTTCCGCTGTGTCCTGCCTGCGAGGCGGAGTATCGCCATCCAGCCGATCGCCGTTTTCACGCCCAGCCCGTTGCCTGCCCGGAGTGTGGCCCACAGCTTGAGTGGCGGAGCGGGAAACAGCAGTTGACCGGAGAAGAAGCCCTGCAGGCAGCTATTGCGCTGCTCAAATCCGGCGGGATCGTCGCGGTAAAAGGTATTGGCGGTTTTCATCTGGCGTGTGACGCGCACCGGCAGACGGCGGTACAGCATCTGCGCGCCCGTAAGCATCGCCCGGCGAAGCCGTTGGCGGTGATGCTCCCATCCGCAGACGGCCTGAACGAGGCGGCCATCCGTTTGTTAACCACGCCCGCCGCGCCGATCGTGCTGGTGGCGAAAACATTGCTGCCAGAACTGTGTCCGGCCATCGCTCCGGGGCTCGATGAGGTGGGGGTGATGCTGCCCGCGAATCCGTTACAACATCTGTTAGCCCAGGCGTTGCAGCGTCCACTGGTGATGACATCCGGCAACCTGAGTGGCAAGCCACCAGCGCTGACAAATGTCCAGGCCCTGGATGACCTGGCGGAGATAGCGGACGGGTTTCTGCTGCACAACCGCGATATCGTGCAGCGTATGGACGATTCGGTGGTGCGCGAGAGCGGCGAAATGTTACGCCGCTCGCGTGGCTATGTGCCGGATGCCGTGCAACTGCCGCCCGGATTTCGCGCTGTCCCGCCCACACTATGCCTGGGAGCGGATATGAAAAACACCTTCTGCCTGGTGCGGGATGACAGCGCCGTGTTAAGCCAGCATTTCGGGGATTTAACGGATGAAGGCGTCGAGACGCAGTGGCGTAACGCATTACGTCTGATGCAGGCGATCTATGACTTTACCCCCGAGCAGGTGGTCGCCGACGCGCATACGGGCTATCGTGCCAGCCAGTGGGCGCAGGAGACGGGGCTTGCACGGCAAACGGTGTTGCACCACCACGCACATATTGCGGCTACGCTCGCAGAGCATGGCTGGCCGCGCGATGGAGGGGATGTGATTGCCCTGGCGCTGGACGGCATCGGCATGGGGGAAAAGGGGGCGCTGTGGGGGGGCGAATGCCTGCGCGTCAATTATCGCGAGGTTGAGCATCTGGGCGGTTTGCCCGCCGTGGCGCTCCCCGGTGGCGATCTGGCGGCAACTCAGCCGTGGCGCAACCTGCTGGCACAGATGCTGGCATTTGTCCCCGACTGGCAATATTTCCCGGAAACCGCTGTGCTGCAACGGCAGAACTGGCCGGTGCTGGCGCGGGCTATCGCGCGCAATATCAATGCGCCGCTGGCGTCTTCTGCCGGGCGACTGTTTGATGCCGTCGCCTGTGCGCTGGACTGTGCGCCGCTGCAGTTAAGTTATGAAGGGGAGGCGGCCTGTCGGCTGGAAGTGCTGGCCATGGGGGGCGAGGATGTCACGCATCCGGTTACGCTGCCGCTGAATGGCAACACGCTTGATTTAGCCACCTTCTGGCAGCAATGGCTGGCGTGGCAGGCGCCAGCTGCACAGCGTGCCTGGGCCTTTCACGATGCGCTGGCTCGCGGGCTTGCGCTGCTTGTCAGCCAGGAGGCCGATGCGCGGCAGATTACCACGCTCGCCTTTGGCGGCGGCGTGCTGCATAACCGACTGCTGAAAGCCCGTTTGTCGCGTTATCTGGCAGATTATACGTTGCTCTTCCCGCAGCGTTTTCCCGCAGGCGATGGCGCAATTGCGTTGGGGCAGGGCGTTATCGCCGCCGCGCGGAGTCTGGCGGGAGACTGAGACGACGTCCCCGGTGGCGCTGCGCTTACCGGGGCTACAAAACCAATCGGTGCCAGGAAACACCTTGCGGTCTGTTCCCCCTCACCCCAACCCTCTCCCTCAGGCAGAGGAATCCCCAGTAATATTACGTTTTACAGCGATAACACCGCGTCATGAGAATAAAACCGTGACAGCGATGACAGGGTCCGGCTGAAAATCGATGAGGCGTTGACGGCTGACCGGGGCCGCCCGCAGGGATGCGGGCGGAGGGGATAGCCTGCAAGGACGCAGGCTGGTCCCCGACCCGAAAGTCAGACGGCATAAGGCGAATGGACCGCGCCAGCGGCGATTTTCCTGGCCGGGAGCCCGGGTCGCCAGGGTGGTGGTGGCGAGCCACCCTGGCACGTTCACGGGTTCTGTCGCGATAGAAAAGCACAGAACATAAGGTGAACGGAATGACCACCAGAGCCGCATTTTCCCCCTCACCCTGGCCCTCTCCCCAGGGAGAGGGAGAAAACCGTTCTGTGTTCACAAGCCGGATAAGGCGTTTTGCGCCGCATCCGGGAAGGGCCATAGGCTCTCAAACGGGCAACGCTTTCAACAGCGCGAACGCCTCCTTCATTCGATCTTCGCTTACCACAAAGGCACGCAGCTGGCCTTCATCGTTCAGGCCGCGGGCGACCATACCCTGTGCTTCGGTGGTGATATGCCAGTTCAAATCCCGGCGTGCGGTCTCGCCTGCCAGATGCAACGGCATCTCCGGCGTTTTGACTTTGACCAGCATGGCAGGCAGCTTAAGCGGTACCGTTACCCCGGATAGATTTTTCGCCAGATACATGGCGCTAAGCTGAATCGGCTGCAGGAACGGCAGCAGCTTACCGTCGATCGCCGCACAGTCGCCGAGCGCATAAATATCCGGATTGCTGGTTTGCAGGTAACTGTTCACGCAAACGCCACCATTAACTGCCAGCCCGGCGCTGCGGGCCAGTTCGGTTTCTGCGCGCAGCCCGGTGGCGGCAATCACCGCATCCACTGCAATACTGCGCTGCCTGTCGAGCGTGGCGCAGATGCCGTTCTCTGTTTTCTCAAGTGCCATAAGCTGTGATTTCAACAGAAGATGCACGCCCATCCCGGTCAGTCGATGTTGCAGGCGGCTACTCACTTCTGGCGGCATCAGCGAAGAGAGAATACTGGCTTCGCTGTCCACCAGCGTCACCGCTTTCCCCGCGCGACAAAAATCCATTGCCAGCTCGCTGCCAATCAATCCGCCGCCGATAATCAGCACCCGCTGCGCGTCACGCAGTTGCGTTTCGCAGGCCTGATACTCCTGCTGACTGTTAAGGGTAAGCATCAGCTCGCTGCCTGCGACGGGGGGGATAAACGCACGGGCGCCGGTTGCCAGCACCAGCTTGTCGTACCGCCACTGGTTATCGGCACTTTTGATGACTTTCGCCTCAGCATCCAGTGCCGTCACCCGTGTATGCGGGAACAGGCGCAGGTTGAACTGCTCGGCGAAATCCCCCGCCGACTGGCGGGTAAGATCTTTGGCGCGCTGTCCAAGGCTGATGACATGGCTCAGATCCGGCTTGTTGTACTCATCCATATTGTCACTGGCGATAAGCGTCAGTGGCGTGGTGGTATCTGTCTTACGGATGTTTTTGACCAGTTGTCTGGCGGCAAATCCCGAGCCGATAATCACGATACCTGCGCTCATACCGCCTCCGTTGCCAGCACATCGAAGACTTCTTTGCCCAGTGAACATTCCGGGCAAAGAAAATTATCCGGCACATCGCACCAGGCGGTTCCTGGCGCCACATCCTGCAGTGGCTCGCCTTTTGCCGGATCGTAAACCCACTGGCAGACGCTGCATTGCATAGACGGACCTAAATCAGCTGCGGCTTTTGCGGCACAGGCACAGGCGGACTCCTCAACCGGGGTGGTTTTAAGCGGTGTTGGCAGCGGAGCGAGCGCCCACTGGCGGGCAATTTCCCGACCGTGTTGACGGCAGAGTTCCAGCGCGTCGATATCCGGACGCCATTTGGCTTTCAGGCTCAACGACATCTCAAATCCCGCATCCTGTAGACGGGTGGACAGACGATCCACCGCGCCGCCGCTCCAGCCGTGCGAGCCGAAGGCGCTGGCACGTTTGTTACGAAAACGCAGACCGGTTATCTCTTCGACCAGACCGGCGATTTTCGGCATCATCACGTTGTTCATGGTGGAGGTGCCAACCAGCACGCCTTTGGAGCGGAAGACGTTGGTCAGGATGTCGTTTTTGTCGCTGCGGGAGACGTTGAAAATTTTCACCGCCACGTTCGGGTCAACTTCGTTAATGCCCTGGGCAATCGCGTCCGCCATCATGCGGGTGTTATTCGACATGGTGTCGTAGAAGAGGGTGATACGGTCTTCCTGATAATCCGCTGCCCATTTCAGGTACAGCTCCACGATCTGCGTTGGGTTCTCACGCCATACCACGCCGTGCGAGGTGGCAATCATATCCACCGGCAGATTGAAGCCGAGGATCTCGGTGATTTTCGGCGTTACCAGGCGGCTGAACGGCGTGAGGATATTGGCGTAGTAACGCTGGCACTGCTCGAACAGTTCGGTCTGGTCCACTTCGTCGTTGAACAGGCGTTCATCGCAGTAGTGCTGGCCGAAGGCATCGTTACTGAACAGCACCGCATCGCCGGTCATATAGGTCATCATGCTGTCCGGCCAGTGCAGCATCGGGGTTTCGACGAAGATCAGCTGCTTGCCATTGCCGATATCCAGGCTGTCACCGGTTTTTACGGTGTGGAAATTCCACTCCGGATGGTGGTGGTGACCGTTGATGGAGTCGATGGCATTGGTGGTGCAATAAATCGGGGTGTTCGGAATGTAAGACATCAGCTCGGTGAGCGCGCCCGCATGGTCTTCTTCTGCGTGGTTGATAATGATGTAGTCAATGGCGTTGAGATCGATCTCCGCGCGCAGGTTCTGCACAAATTCGCGGCTGAATTTATGATCGACAGTATCAATCAGTACGTTTTTGCCTTCACGGATGAGATAGCTGTTGTAGCTGCTGCCGCGCAGCGTTTTGTATTCGGTCCCGTGGAAATCACGCACTTCCCAGTCACGTTGCCCAACCCAATGAATGTTATTTTTTACGTGAATAGCCATTTTTGTTTACCTGTTCTGTATTAAAAAGATGTGATAGCTATTTCAAGATGCGTGCCAATTGTTATTTAATTGATTTATATGTATTTATTTTTATTTAACCCCTGATGGGTAGTCGAAATGACTATGAAAAAGACTGTCATTATGACAATCTGCATTGTCAAAATGACTGCGAGGCGATGATGAGTTTTTCGGTAAATGTGCTGGCGGGTATCGCCATTGAATTACAGAGCGGCATTGGCCATGCCGACCGTTTTCAGCGTCTGATTACCACGCTGCGCCAGGTGCTGGAATGTGACGCTTCGGCACTACTGCGCTATGACGCGCGGCAATTTATCCCGCTGGCAATTGATGGCCTTGCGCAGGATGTGCTGGGACGGCGCTTTACGCTGGAAGGGCACCCGCGGCTGGAGGCGATTGCCCGTGCCGGGGATGTGGTGCGTTTCCCGGCAGACAGCACGTTGCCGGACCCGTATGACGGGCTGATCCCCGGCCAGGAGAGCCTGAAAGTGCACGCCTGTGTGGGGCTGCCCCTGTTTGCCGGACAGAGCCTGATTGGCGCGCTCACCCTTGATGGCATGGCGCCGGATCAGTTCGATAGCTTTAGCGATGAAGAACTGCGTCTGATTGCGGCGCTGGCGGCAGGGGCGCTCAACAATGCGCTGCTCATTGAAAAACTCGAAAGCCAGAATATGGCGCCCGGCCTGCCGACCACCTTTGAACAGGTCGCGCACACCGAAATGATCGGTCTTTCACAGGGCATGGCGCAGCTTAAAAAAGAGATAGAGATTGTCGCCGGTTCCGATTTGAACGTACTGATAAGCGGCGAGACCGGCACTGGCAAAGAGTTGGTAGCAAAAGCCATCCATGAAAACTCGCCCCGTGCGGCAGACGCGCTGGTCTATCTTAATTGTGCCGCGCTGCCGGAAAGCGTGGCGGAAAGCGAGCTGTTTGGCCATGTCAAAGGGGCGTTTACCGGGGCCATCAGCAACCGTAGCGGTAAATTTGAAATGGCCGATAACGGCACGTTGTTTCTGGATGAGATCGGCGAGCTGTCGCTGGCGCTGCAGGCAAAGCTACTGCGGGTGCTGCAATACGGCGATATTCAGCGTGTCGGGGACGATCGCAGCCTGCGGGTGGACGTACGCGTACTGGCCGCCACCAACCGTGATCTGCGTGAAGAGGTGCTGGCCGGGCGTTTTCGCTCCGATCTGTTTCACCGCCTGAGCGTGTTTCCGCTGGTTGTTCCGCCGCTGCGTGAACGCGGTGAGGATGTGGTGCTACTGGCAGGGTATTTCTGCGAGCAGTGCCGTCTGCGCCTTGGCCTGGAGCGTGTGGTGCTCAGCCCCGGCGCGCGGGCGCATCTGCTGGCCTACCGTTGGCCTGGAAATGTGCGGGAGCTGGAACATGCTATCCACCGTGCGATTGTGCTGGCGCGCGGTACGCGAAGCGGGGATGACATCGTACTGGAAACGCGCCATTTTGCGCTGAACGATGAGGCGGAACAGAGTATGGTGACCCGCCAGGCATTCTCCGTGGAGAGACAAAATTTGCGGGAAGCGACCGATAATTTTCAGCGTACCGCCATTCGTCAGGCGCTGGAACAAAGCCAGCATAACTGGGCCGCCAGCGCGCGGATGCTGGAGATGGACGTCGCCAACCTGCATCGGCTGGCGAAACGTCTGGGACTGAAGGATTAAATAATTCCGGCCTGATAGAAGGCCTGCAGGTTAATCGCGCCCACCAGCTTGCCGCTGTCATCCACTACCGGGGCAGCGGAGATCTTGCGTTTCATCAGCAACTCTTTGGCATCGATAGCGCGGCTGTCGGCATTAAGGGTGATGCCGCCTTTCGTCATCGCTTCACTGATGTTCGCATCCAGCGCACCGCCGGCAACCAGCCAGCGTCGCAGGTCGCCATCGGAGAAAATGCCCAGAATCTCCTGTGCGTCATCGCAGACGGCCACCATCCCCATCCCCGTATGGCTAAGTTCCAGCATCGCGTCCATCACCGTGGCGTCTATGCGCACATGGGGGATATCTTCTTTACGCATCAGATGATGCACTTTATTCAGCAGGCGTGCGCCGAGCGCCCCTGCCGGATGCGAGCGGGCAAAATCTTCCTCGTTAAACCCACGCGCCTGCATCACGGCCATCGCCAGCGCGTCACCGAGCATCAGCGTATTGACGGTGCTGGAGGTGGGGGCCAGTAACATTGGACAGGCTTCGCGTTCGACGGAAATGTCCAGCACCGCGTCCGCCGCCAGCGCCAGCGGCGACAGGGATTTACCGGTCATTGCCAGCACGGTCACTGAGCGTTCCTGTAACTGCGGCAGGATCAGATCCAGCTCTTTGGCCGAGCCGGAATAGGAGATAAAGAGCAGCACATCACGGCTTTCGATCATCCCTAAATCGCCATGCAGGGCTTCTGCCGCATGGACAAAAAAGGCAGGCGTGCCGGTGCTGGCGAGGGTGGCGGCAATCTTTTTGCCAATATGGCCGGACTTGCCAATACCCGAGACAATCACTTTGCCCCGGCAATGAATAATGGCATTCGCGGCGCGTAAAAACGCCTCGCCCAGGCGCTCCGGCAGGCGGCTTGCTTCCTGCAGCTCCAGCAGTAGCGTCTGACGCGCGGTATTCAGTAAAAGCTCACTCATGTTTTTCTCCGGCTACGATCACTTCTATCCCTTTCTCTTCCAGTGCGGCACGAAAATCAGCCGGGATCCCGGCATCGGTGATTAATTTATCGACACTTTCCAGGCTGCATACAATGTTTGGGCTTTTGCGGCCAAACTTGGACGAATCCGCCATCAGGATCACTTCCCGCGCCGCGTTGCACATGGCTTTACTGACGGTAAAAACTTCATTAAAAGTGGTGACCCCCGCATTCAAATCGATGCCATCAGTACCCATAAAGAGTTTGTCGAAGCTGAAATGTTCGAAGGCATTTTCCGCCAGTTGCCCATGGAAAGAGGCGGATTTTTTACGAAAGGTTCCCCCCGGCATCAGGATGGTTTGCTCATTATCGAGTTCCGAAAGCGCATTGACGATATGCAGGCTATTGGTCATTACGGTGATGTTATTGAAATGGCTCAATAAAGGGACCATCTGCAGCACGGTGCTGCCCGCGTCGAGAATGATGGAATCGCCATCCTGAATAAAGCCCACGGCGGTTTCGGCAATCAGCCCTTTTTGCAGGGTGTTGATGAGGGTCTTATGGTCGATCGGTGGGTCGGCTTCGTCTTTATTGAGCACGACGCCGCCATAGGTGCGGATGACCGCGCCGGAGTGTTCCAGCACCACTAAATCTTTCCGTATGGTGGTGCCCGTGGTGTCGAAGTGTGCTGACAGCTCTTCAACAGAACATTTTCCCTGCTTTTGCAGATGCTCAAGAATGGCTGCCTGCCGCTGACGTGGTTTCATGGGCGCTTTTATCCTGCGTTAAGTTGCAAAATGATAATTTCGCAAGCTCATTGCGTTCACAACGAAATTATCCATGTTTCAATTTAAGCGCTAATAATAGAGCATTCTGACAGCCTGGATCATGGGGAAAGATCACATCAGGCTCTAATTCCTCCCGTTTGAGGCCGATTAAGGTATCGATTTTCGCGGGCCTGGCGAAAACAGTGAGTCCGCGCATCAGCAGGGTATCGACGACGCGGTCCTGTTTATCGAAGGCAACCGCAAGGACAACGCGTGGTTTGAAACGTCCGCCGGAGCGCCCGACACCAACGCGTCCTTGCTGGCAGAGGAGATCAAATGCGCGGTTAAACTGGCGGATCTGCCAGCCGCCCAGCGCCAGTTGGCTGAGCCAGGCGATGACAGCAACAGTAATCAGTGCAGAAACCATTATTTCTCCTTTTCCCGGATGGCGGCGCAAGCGCCTTGTCCGGGCTACGATCTGGTTACCCCGGTAAGCGCAGCGCCGCCGGGGAATCTCCCGGATGTCGGCGTAAACGCCTTGTCCGGGCTACGATCTGGTAGCCCCGGTAAGCGCAGCGCCGCCGGGGAGTCTCCTGGATGGCGGCGTAAACGCCTTGTCCGGGCTACGATCTGGTAGCCCCGGTAAGCGCAGCGCCGCCGGGGAATCTCCCGGATGGCGGCGCAAGCGCCTTGTCCGGGCTACGATCTGGTTACCCCGGTAAGCACAGCGCCGCCGGGGAATCTCCCGGATGGCGGCGTAAACGCCTTGTCCGGGCTACGATCTGATAGCCCCGGTAAGCGCAGCGCCGCCGGGAATCTCCCGGATGGCGGCGTAAACGCCTTGTCCGGGCTACGATCTGGTAGCCCCGGTAAGCGCAGCGCCGCCGGGGAATCTCCCGGATGGCGGCGTAAACGCCTTGTCCGGGCTACGATCTGGTAGCCCCGGTAAGCGCAGCGCCGCCGGGGAATCTCCCGGATGGCGGCGTAAACGCCTTGTCCGGGCTACGATCTGGTAGCCCCGGTAAGCGCAGCGCCGCCGGGGAATCTCCCGGATGGCGGCGCAAGCGCCTTGTCAGAGCTACGATCTGGTAGCCCCGGTAAGCGCAGCGCCACCGGGGAATCTCCCGGATGGCGGCGTAAACGCCTTGTCCGGGCTACGATCTGGTTACCCCGGTAAGCGCAGCGCCGCCGGGGAATCTCCCGGATGGCGGCGTAAACGCTTTGTCCGGGCTACGATCTGGTAGCCCCGGTAAGCGCAGCGCCACCGGGGATCCTTCTGTCAGAACATCACCTGCCCGCCGGTAATATTGATCGACTGCCCGGTACAGTAAGAGGCTCTTGCGCTTGCGTAAAACAGCAGCACATCCAGCACATCCTGATAATCGCAACCGCGTTTTAGCGGGACCTTATCGATGTAATGCTGCTCAACTTTCTCGGCGGCAATCCCCAGTTTGCTGGCATATTGCGGAATCAGGGACTGGAACATCGGTGATTTCAACAGGTTACCCAGCATCAACGAGTGAACGGTAATCCCGTATTCCGCGAGATCCAACGCCAGCGACTGTGTCAGGCCCACGCCGCCAAATTTTGCCGCGCTGTAGCCGGAGTTGTGCTTGCTGCCCACCTTACCGGACTTCGAGTTGATCTGAATAATGCGTCCCTTAATGCCGTCGCGGATCATCAGGCGTGAGAATTCGCGGGCGCAGAGAAAATATCCCACCAGATTAACCTGCAATGAGCGGTCAAAATCCCCGAGCTGCACATCGCTGATAAACGCCGCTTTGGCAATGCCCGCGCTATAAACCAGTAAATCCGTGCGGCCAAAGATCTCATCCACGCCGCGGGCGAGCGCCAGTACGCTCTGCTCGCTGGTGGCATCAGCGCCAAAACCGTAGGCCGCGCCTTCGCCGAACTCGGCGTTAATCTCTTGTGCCACGGTAGCGGCCTTATCACTTTGAATATCCACTACCGCCACGCGATAACCCTCTGCGGCCAGCCCACGGCTGAGGAACGCCCCGAGCGTTTGCCCCCCGCCAATGACAACGGCAACCTGTTTCATACTTTTCTCCTTACGACTTAAGCGACAAATTTCAGTGTGCAACCAGGATTAATGCTCTCCGGTACGTCACCTGCGACGTGCACCGTGCCGGGGTATTCGGCCTGCGTCTGTCCATCGAAGCGCAGGGTAATATGGCCAAGCTCACGCAGATTCAGCTCCGCCACCTCACCGACGGCGGTGACCGGATACTGCTTATCGCCCAGTTCGAAGCGGGCGCCAGGCTTAAGCTGTCCGCAAAAGTCGCCATGACAGTGGATAAAGCAAAACTCAGCCACATCGGCGGGCGCGCCTTCCCGGAAGGTAATCAACATCCGGTCGCTAAGCGCATCGCGCGCGCACTCGCCAATCTGCGTAATCGTGGTTTGGTAAATGACACTCATGAGCAACCTCTTATTGATAAATAAAGCCTGAGACAAACCAGGCGATAAGCACCGTTGGCGCACCGGTCAAGAAGCGGCTAACCAGTACGGACGGCACACCGACGCGCACGGTGTCCTGGCGTGCTTCTGCCAGTGACAGCCCAACGGGGATAAAATCACATGCCGCCTGGGCGTTAATGGCGAACAGGGCTGGCAGGGCAAGGTGTGGCGGGATATTTCCCTGGCCAATTTGCACGCCAATCAATACGCCGATCACCTGGGCAATGACGGCCCCTGGGCCGAGGAACGGCGACAGCAGAGGGAAAGAACAAATCAGCGCCAGCGTCACCAGCCCTAACGGATGGCTGGCAAGGGGTGCCAGGCCGTGGGCTATCCAGTCCCCCAAACCGGACGCCATAATGATCCCGATAAGCGCCGAGACGAACGCCATAAACGGCAGGATGGTTTTCAGCACCGTATCGATGGTGTCGCGTCCGGCCTGGAAGAGTACGGCGACGGCAGAGCCCATGCCCATGCCGACTTTGGCCAGCAGGCCATCGCTCTGTTCGGTGATTTTTTTGCTACTGTCGTAATGGCGGGCGCTTGTTTCGCGTTGCGCCGGTTTCCCGGTGAGTTCGCCGTCCTGCCAGTAGATATTTTCTTCTCTTACGCCAGAGACATAGATATCTTCCAGGATGTACTGCGCCAGCGGTCCGGACTTGCCGGTGGCATGGATATTGATGGTGGGAATACGCCGTTTCGGGTAAATGCCGCAGCGTAATGTACCGCCGCAGTCGATGACGGCCACGCCGATTTCTGCTTCGGCAGGTTCCCCTTCTTTAAAGCCGTCAACCGCTTCCCAGCTGGTCATTTGTGCCAGTTTGTCGACGATCGCCGGACGCGTCCCAGCCGTGATGTAGACTATTTTTTTGTTCATGGAGGGATCGAGTGCCAGTGGGCCACCCCAGCCGCCGGTCCCTTTTTCAATCACAATGCGGCTCATGATGTCGCTCCTGCCAGTTGTACTTTCTGTTCAAGCTCAATGCCCATTTTTTTCTCGAAAATCGCGGTCGTCAGATCGGTAATCCAGCCACGGAAGAAGTTGGTGACCAGGCCTACCAGCAGGTAACTGACGGCAAGCGGCCCCAGCGGCAGGCCGAGGGTGGTCAGGCCATTGGCAATGCCTAAATAGACGAACAACTCGCCGGGGTTAATGTGGGGGAAGAGGCCATTCATTGAGTGGCAACTGTAAGACGCGGCCGCGTAATAACTGGGTTTGTAACGTTCCGGCATAAAACGCCCAAGACTCAGGGTCATGGGGTTACAGAAAACAAATGTGCCCACGCACGGTAGCAACAGATAACGGGTTACCGGGTTGCCGGCGCAGCGCTGCGCCAACCGTTCAATACGATGCTGACCAATGAAATTGATCAGTGCGTTCATGATAACCAGCAGACTTATCAGCAGCGGCAGAATACCGGTCACCATTCCGGTAAACACAACCCCGCCTTTCTGAAACAGCCCGATGAACCATTCGGCACCATGAGTAATGGTTTCGATCATTGTTCTCTCCTGTAGGGTTTTCTCGTTGTTGCAAAACTGAGACTTATAATAATCACTATGAAAGGTTAAAAAGTGTTATTTAGATCTCAATATGAAAGATAAAATGATCATTGTGAAAGTTTTTGGCAGGTAAAAGATGAGAGGTGAAGAAAAACGCGGCATTTCAGATAAGAGGAGAGAGAAGAAACATGGAAGCCGCTTCCTTGTGGAAGCCCGCATGCTTTACCATAATTCCTCCTGGTTGAATGAATCGTTAAATGGATGTCCCATGTTTAAGCGTCGTTACGCAGCGCTCCTCCCTGCGCTCGTTTTACTTGCCGCCTGCAGCAGCAAACCTCATCAAACCGCAGCATCCACCGACGGTGTGATAACCGGTCAGCCCGCAGAACCCTCTGGCGGTTTCCTGCTCAAACCGCAACATAATGTGATGGCGATGGGCGGTGACTTCGCCAATAACCCGGCGGCGGAGCAGTTCATCAATGAGATGGTGAGCAAGCACGGCTTTGATCGTCAGCAGTTACACGAAATTCTCTCTCAGGCGAAGCGACTCGATTACGTGCTGCGCCTGATGGACAGGCAGGCACCAACCGGCCCGGCACCGGTTGGACCGAATGGCGCATGGCTGCGTTATCGCAGCCAGTTCATCACCCCGGATAACGTGCAAAACGGCGTGGCGTTCTGGAACCAATATGAAGACGCGCTGAATCGCGCATGGATGGTGTACGGTGTACCGCCGGAAATTATCGTAGGCATTATCGGCGTCGAAACCCGATGGGGCCGCGTGATGGGCAAAACGCGTATCCTTGATGCGCTGGCGACGCTCTCCTTCGACTATCCACGTCGCGCCGCGTATTTCTCCAGCGAACTGGAAACGTTCCTGCTGATGGCGCGAGATGAAAGTGATGATCCGCTCGATTTGAAAGGTTCGTTCGCCGGTGCGATGGGCTACGGCCAGTTTATGCCGTCGTCTTACAAACAGTATGCCGTTGATTTTAATGGCGACGGGCATATCAATCTGTGGGACCCGGTCGATGCCATCGGCAGCGTGGCAAACTACTTCAAAGAACATGGCTGGGTGAAAGGCGATCTGGTGGCGGTGCCAGCGAATGGCCAGGCGCCGGGGCTGGCGAATGGCTTTAAAACCAACTACAGCGTGGCGCAACTGGCGTCAGCGGGCTTAACACCGCAACAACCGTTGGGGAACCATCAACAGGCCAGCCTGTTGCGTCTGGATGTTGGCACCAGTTATGAGTACTGGTACGGCTTACCCAACTTCTACACCATCACCCGTTACAACAGCAGCACGCACTACGCGATGGCGGTCTGGCAGCTTGGTCAGGCGGTTGCGCTGGCGCGCGTTCGCTAATTGTCTGCCCCTTCCTGTGGGAGGGGCAGAAACATTTCGACGCACTCCCCCCTTAAATTCCCGTTTACTTCATTGCTGCTTCTGATTATTGTTATGTTATAACATATTAAAGGTTCAGTGATGATGGATTTAACCCTTTTCGCCTGCGCCAGCGTGGTCCGGCTTGGACTGGCTACGGCGCTGTTGGTTGCGCTTTGGTTGCTAACGGCATGGTCGGTGGCACTGGCATGATTGCGCTTGATCATCTGGTGGCGGGCTACGGCTCGCAGGCCATTACCCCGTCTCTGTGTGGCGTGATTGAAGCCGGAAGCATGACCGCGATTGTCGGCGCCAATGGCTGCGGTAAATCGACGTTACTCAAAACGCTGGCAGGCATACTGCCGCCGGTCAGCGGCACGCTGCGCTGGTCTCCTTCGCGCCCGGTGATCAGCTGGCTGGCACAGCGGCAGACGCTGGACCCGCATTTCCCGATTACGGTTCAGGATGTGGTGAGCATGGGGGCCTGGCCGCGTATCTCGCTGTTGCGTGGTCTCAATCGCCAGGCCAGAGCGCATGTCTGCGAAGCGCTGGAGCGAGTCGGGATGTTGAATATGGCCAAAACCACCGTTGAAGCGCTCTCCGGCGGCCAGTTTCAGCGCATGCTCTTTGCCCGCATGTGGCTGCAGCAGGCACCGCTTGTCATGCTCGATGAACCCTTTACCGGCATTGATGAGGTCACAAGCCAGGTGCTTATGGAGCAGATTGTCGATATGCATCAGCAGGGGCAAACCATTCTCGCCGTGTTGCACGACAGCGAACGCGTCAAACGCTACTTCCCCCAGACGCTACGCCTGGACACGGAAAGCGCCCATTGGGGAGCAACCGCATTGACCTCAATGCAGAACAACGGAGCGTGCCTGGCATGATATGGCATCTCTTTTTCCAGCCGTTTATTGAGTTTGGTTTTATGCGTCGCGCGCTGGTGGTGTGCCTGGCGTTATCCGTCAGCACCACGGCGCTTGGCGTATTTCTGCAACTGCGGCGAATGAGCCTGATGGGTGATGCACTCTCACACGCGATATTACCTGGCGTGGCGACAGGTTATCTCCTCAACGGCATGTCATTACTGGCCATGAGTCTGGGGGGGTTTTTCGCCGGGATTATCGTGGCGCTGGTGGCCGGGATTATCAGCCGACGTACGCCATTGAAAGAAGATGCCAGCTTTGCCGGTTTGTATCTCGCCTCATTAGCGCTGGGCGTGACGCTGGTGTCGCTGCGCGGCTCAAGCGTTGATCTGCTGCATTTACTGTTTGGCTCGGTGCTGGCGGTCGATCGGGACGCGGCGCTGTTTGTCGCGGGCGTTGCCAGCCTGACGCTGCTCTGCCTGGCGCTGTTTTATCGCGGGCTGGTGAGCGAGGCCTTCGACAGCCGTTTTTTGCAGATAAACGCACCGCGGCTTCCCGCCCTGTTCCACAGCCTGTTTCTGGCACTGCTGGTGCTAAACCTCGTCGCCGGGTTTCAGGTGCTGGGCACATTAATGGCGGTGGGGGTGATGATTTTACCGGCGGTAGCGGCACGCTGCTGGGCGAGGACATTACCTGGCCTGCTGTTATTTGCAGGCGTTAGCGGTGCGTTGTGCGCATGGTTTGGTCTGAGTCTTTCGTGGATGGCAGGGTTGCCGGCGGGGCCGTCTATCGTCCTGACCGCGAGCGTCGTTTTTATTTTTTCCATCTTATTCGGGGTGCGCAGCACGTTACGCGCACAAAAACCAGGCAAGGAGACATAATGAAAAAGGCAGGTGTGGTTCTGGCATTAGCGCTTGGGCTGATGACGCAAAATGTAATGGCGAAAACATTGAACGTGGTCGCCAGTTTCTCGGTACTGGGGGATATCGCCGCCAAAACAGGGGGCGATCACGTGAAAGTCACCACGCTGGTCGGGCCGGATGGTGATCCGCACACCTTCGAGCCGAGCGCCAAAGACAGCGCACTGCTCAATAAGGCCGATGTGGTGGTGGTCAATGGTCTGGGGCTGGAAGGTTGGCTGGATCGACTGGTCAAAGCATCAGGTTTCAAAGGCGTGGTCGTTGTCGCTTCTGAGGGCGTTTCAACGCACACGCTCGAAGAAGACGGCAAAACCGTGACTGACCCGCATGCCTGGAACAGTGCGGCTAACGGCGCGCGCTATGCGAAAAATATCCTGGCGGCCTATGTCAAAGCCGACCCGCAGGATGAAGCGGCGCTGAAAGCCACCGGACAGCGTTATATTGACCAGGTACAGCAGATGGATAGCTGGGCGAAAACCCAGTTTGACGCGGTACCGCAAGAGAAACGCAAAGTGCTGACCAGCCATGACGCCTTTGGTTACTTTGGCCGCGCATACGGCGTGACCTTCCTGGCGCCGCAGGGTATCTCTTCGGAAAGTGAAGCCAGTGCGCAGCAGGTGGCTGAGTTGATTAAGCAGATCAAAGCCGACGGCGTACATACCTGGTTTATGGAAAACCAGCTTGATCCGCGCCTGGTCAAACAGATTGCCAGCGCGACCGGTGCACAGCCTGGCGGGGAACTCTATCCTGAGGCTCTGAGCAAAAAAGGCGGCGTGGCGGACTCCTACGTCAAAGCGTTTCGCCATAACGTTGAAACTATCGCCAACAGCATGAAATAACCGCGCTAAGCCAGCGTAAGCTGGCTTTTTTCTGAAGCCTCCTCGTAAATTCGTCACCGCATCCCCACCTTTATCCTGAAAGTGGTATCTTTTCCGCCACGGTTTTTGCACGACAGGGGTCACTATGACTGACAGCGAATTAAGGGAACTGAGTGAGCGTGTGGGGCTGGCGCTCAAGGCACGCGGCGCAACCGTCACCACGGCGGAGTCCTGTACGGGCGGTTGGGTGGCAAAAGCCATTACCGATATCGCCGGGAGTTCCGCCTGGTTTGAGCGTGGCTTTGTCACCTACAGTAATGAGGCCAAGTCGCAGATGATTGGCGTTAAGGCAGAAACGCTCGCAGCACAGGGTGCAGTGAGTGAACCTGTAGTGGTGGAGATGGCAATTGGCGCGCTAAAAGCTGCACGGGCGGATTTCGCCATTTCTATAAGCGGCATTGCCGGGCCTGACGGGGGCAGCGACAGCAAGCCTGTCGGCACCGTGTGGTTTGGTTTTGCCAGCGTAAGCGGGCAGGGGATTACCCGTCGCGAGCGCTTCGATGGCGACCGCGAAGCGGTGCGTCGTCGGGCGACGGTGTATGCGTTGCAAACACTGTGGCAACATTTTCTACAAAACACTTGATACTGTATGACTATACAGTATAATTGCGACAACAGAACAGAAATTCACGGCGGAGCATAGTCGCTTCACCTTGCATGACAGGAGTAATAATGGCTATCGACGAAAACAAACAAAAGGCGCTTGCGGCAGCACTGGGTCAGATCGAAAAGCAATTCGGTAAAGGCTCCATCATGCGTCTGGGTGAAGACCGTTCTATGGATGTCGAAACGATCTCCACCGGTTCACTTTCGCTGGATATCGCACTGGGTGCGGGCGGTCTGCCAATGGGCCGTATTGTTGAAATTTATGGGCCAGAATCCTCCGGTAAAACGACGCTGACCCTGCAGGTTATCGCCGCAGCGCAGCGTGAAGGCAAAACCTGTGCGTTTATCGATGCCGAACATGCGTTGGACCCTGTATATGCACGCAAGCTGGGTGTGGATATCGATAACCTGCTGTGTTCTCAGCCGGATACCGGTGAGCAGGCGCTGGAAATCTGTGATGCGCTGGCCCGCTCTGGTGCCGTTGACGTTATCGTTGTCGACTCCGTTGCGGCGCTGACACCGAAAGCAGAAATCGAAGGCGAAATCGGCGACTCTCACATGGGCCTCGCGGCACGTATGATGAGCCAGGCGATGCGTAAACTGGCGGGTAACCTTAAACAGTCCAACACGCTGCTGATCTTTATCAACCAGATCCGTATGAAAATTGGTGTGATGTTCGGTAACCCGGAAACCACCACCGGTGGTAACGCGCTGAAATTCTACGCTTCTGTTCGTCTGGACATTCGTCGCGTTGGCGCGGTGAAAGAGGGCGACAACGTGGTGGGTAGCGAAACCCGTGTGAAAGTGGTGAAAAACAAAATCGCTGCACCGTTCAAACAGGCTGAGTTCCAGATCCTCTACGGCGAAGGTATCAACTTCTACGGCGAACTGGTTGACCTGGGCGTGAAAGAGAAGCTGATTGAAAAGGCGGGTGCCTGGTACAGCTACAACGGCGAGAAAATCGGTCAGGGTAAAGCGAATGCGACAAACTGGCTGAAAGAAAACCCGGCAACGGCGAAAGAAATCGAGAAGAAAGTGCGTGAGATCCTGCTCAGCAATCCTTCTTCCGGTGCCGATTTCTCGGTGGACGACAGCGGTGAAGGTGTCGAAGAAACCAACGAAGATTTCTGATAATCTGAATGACAATCAAGGGCTGCGGATGCAGCCCTTTTGTTTTTCAGAGTCTGCCAGGATTTAACCATGTCTGACAACACGCCCCGACGCTCTGCCTGTGCCCGCTTGCTTGACCGCGCCTTACGCATTTTGGCTATGCGTGATCATGCGGAACAGGAACTTCGCAGAAAACTTACCGCCCCTGTCATGGGCAAAAATGGTCTGGAAAAAACGGACGCCACGCCGGAAGATGTCGACAAAGTTATTGCCTGGTGCATGGAAAATAACTACCTCGACGATGCGCGCTTTGCCCGTCAGTTCATTGCCAGCCGCAGTCGCAAAGGCTATGGCCCAGCACGTATCCGCCAGGAGATGGGCCAGAAAGGGCTGACGCGGGATGTCAGCGAAAGCGCGATGCGAGAATGCGATATCGACTGGTGCGAACTTGCCCGGGAACAGGCGCAGCGTAAATTCGGCGAGCCGCTACCCGTGGCCTTTGCGGAAAAAGTAAAAGTGCAACGCTTTTTACTCTATCGCGGTTATTTACTGGAAGATATTCAGGAAATCTGGCGAAATTTTGCCGGTTGACCGCATACGGGATTTTACTTCGCAGTAAAGAAAACTTATCTTATTCCCACTTTTTCCAGTAGCGGGTTGCTGTCTGTCAAAGGGCAGTAATCCGTTACGACATTTCGTTAGCTTGATTTCAGGATAATTATGAGCAAGAGCACCGCTGAGATCCGTCAGGCGTTTCTCGATTTTTTCCATAGCAAGGGCCATCAGGTAGTTGCGAGCAGCTCCCTTGTGCCGAATAACGACCCGACTCTGCTGTTTACTAACGCCGGGATGAACCAGTTCAAGGATGTCTTCCTTGGGCTCGACAAGCGTAATTATTCCCGTGCAACTACCGCGCAGCGCTGCGTGCGTGCGGGTGGTAAACACAACGACCTGGAAAACGTCGGTTACACCGCGCGTCACCATACCTTCTTCGAAATGCTGGGCAACTTCAGCTTCGGCGACTACTTCAAACACGATGCTATCCAGTACGCATGGGAGCTGTTGACCGGTGATAACTGGTTCAAACTGCCGAAAGAACGTCTGTGGGTGACGGTATACGAGACCGACGACGAAGCCTACGAAATCTGGGAAAAAGAAGTCGGAATTCCGCGCGAGCGTATTATCCGTATCGGAGACAACAAAGGCGCGCCTTATGCTTCCGATAACTTCTGGCAGATGGGCGATACCGGTCCATGCGGCCCTTGCACCGAGATTTTCTACGACCACGGCGACCACATCTGGGGTGGCCCTCCGGGAAGCCCGGAAGAAGACGGTGACCGTTACATTGAGATCTGGAACATCGTCTTTATGCAGTTCAACCGTCAGGCTGACGGTACCATGGAGCCGCTGCCGAAACCGTCCGTTGATACGGGCATGGGTCTCGAACGTATCACCGCTGTGCTGCAACATGTGAATTCCAACTACGAAATCGATCTGTTCAGCAAACTTATCAAAGCGGTAGCTGAGGTGACCGGCGCAACCGATTTGAGTAACAAATCCCTGCGTGTGATCGCGGATCATATTCGTTCCTGTGCCTTCCTGATTGCTGATGGCGTAATCCCCTCGAATGAAAACCGTGGCTATGTGCTACGTCGTATCATTCGTCGTGCAATCCGTCACGGCAACATGCTGGGCGCGAAGGATACGTTCTTCTACAAACTGGTTGGTCCGCTGCTCGACGTAATGGGATCTGCTGGTGAAGAACTGAAACGCCAGCAAACGCAGGTTGAGCAAGTTCTGAAAACCGAAGAAGAACAGTTTGCCCGTACGCTGGAGCGTGGTCTGGCGCTGCTGGACGAAGAACTGGCGAAACTCAAAGGCGACACGCTGGACGGCGAAACCGCTTTCCGCCTGTACGATACCTATGGTTTCCCGGTGGACCTGACGGCCGACGTATGCCGCGAGCGTAATCTGAAAGTTGACGAAAAAGGCTTTGAAGCCGCAATGGAAGAACAGCGTCGTCGTGCGCGTGAATCCAGCGGTTTTGGCGCTGACTATAATGCGATGATCCGCGTCGACGGCAGCTCAGAATTTAAAGGCTATGACCATCTGGAACTGACCGGCAAAGTGACCGCGCTGTTTGTTGATGGTAAAGCCGTTGATGCGGTTAACGCCGGCCAGGAAGCCGTCGTGATTCTGGATCAGACCCCATTCTATGCCGAATCCGGTGGTCAGGTGGGTGACAAAGGCGAATTGAAAGGCAATGGCTTTACCTTCACCGTCAACGACACGCAGAAATATGGCCAGGCCATTGGTCATCTGGGTCGCGTTACCGCAGGTTCGCTGAAAGTGGGCGACGGCGTTAAAGCTGAGGTGGATGAGGCCCGTCGTTTACGTATTCGTCTGAACCACTCTGCGACACACCTGATGCATGCCGCGTTGCGCGAAGTGTTGGGTACGCATGTGGCGCAGAAAGGCTCACTGGTTAACGATAAGGCACTGCGTTTCGACTTCTCACATTTTGAAGCGATGAAGCCGTCTGAAATCCGTGCGGTAGAAGATCTGGTGAACGCGCAAATTCGTCGTAACCTGCCTGTCGAAACCAACATCATGGATATTGACGCGGCAAAAGCATCTGGCGCAATGGCGCTGTTTGGTGAGAAATATGATGACCGCGTGCGTGTTCTGCGCATGGGTGATTTCTCCACTGAACTGTGTGGTGGCACTCACGCGTCACGTACGGGCGATATCGGCTTGTTCCGTATTGTGTCTGAGTCAGGCACTGCTGCGGGCGTCCGTCGTATTGAAGCCGTGACCGGCGAAGGCGCAATTGCGGCATTGCATGCGCAAAGCGACCAGTTGCATGATATTGCACAGTTGTTGAAAGGCGATAGCGCCAATCTCGGTGACAAAGTGCGTTCCGCGCTGGAGCGTACCCGTCAGCTCGAAAAAGAGATACAACAGCTTAAAGAACAACAGGCCGCTCAGGAAAGCGCAAGCTTGATCGAGAAGGCTGAGGATATCAACGGCGTTAAACTCCTTGTCAGCGTGCTGGAGGGTGTTGAACCGAAGATGCTGCGTACCATGGTCGACGATCTCAAGAACCAATTAGGTTCTGCCGTAATCGTTCTGGCCACAGTGGCAGAAGGTAAGGTTTCTCTGATTGCGGGTGTGTCTAAGGATGTGACCGATCGCGTCAAAGCAGGGGAACTGGTTGGAATGGTTGCCCAGCAAGTGGGCGGTAAAGGCGGCGGGCGTCCGGATATGGCGCAAGCTGGCGGCACGGACGTGGCAGCGCTTCCTGCAGCAATGTCCAGCGTAAAAGGCTGGGTAGGCGCGAAACTGTAAAAATTACAAAGCGAATAGCAGTCGCCATGGCCTTGTCGCCATGGCGTTCTTGCCACTACGCTATTGAAAACGATAAAGTCAGGTTGAAGTTGTGTATATCGGCTAAACTTACGTCTAACAGAATGTGATGCCGTGACTGCTTACACTTTACGTGTTTGTCATCGCTTACTTTTTGGCGTTATATGATGGAGAATGCCGGGATACAGAGAGACCCGACTCTTTTAATCTTTCAAGGAGCAAAGAATGCTGATTCTGACTCGTCGAGTTGGTGAGACCCTCATGATTGGGGATGAGGTCACTGTGACTGTTTTAGGGGTTAAAGGTAACCAGGTACGTATTGGCGTTAACGCTCCTAAAGAAGTATCTGTTCATCGTGAAGAAATCTACCAGCGTATCCAGGCTGAAAAATCACAGCAGTCCAGTTATTGATATTACCGCGTCTCGCCTCCCCGGCGAGACGCAACATCTCTCCCCGATTCTCTCCTGTTCGCGTTACCTTTTTATTTTACTCCCTCTTTTGTCGCTCCTCTTTCTCAGGTTTTTGTCTCCACTGACATCAGGTGCATAACATCTAATTTCTGCTGATAAAACATCCTTTTTGCGTTTTTATCCGGCTAATTGTCTGCGAAGTGTGCAAACGATTCAGGGGCTGGAAAAATTGTTTGACTTATAAGTCTCAGAAAGTAATATGTGCGCCACGCAGCGACGATGAGCAGAAACAAGTTCTTCGAAGCACTCGTAAGAGGCGTGTGGTGAGGTGGCCGAGAGGCTGAAGGCGCTCCCCTGCTAAGGGAGTATGCGGTCAAAAGCTGCATCCGGGGTTCGAATCCCCGCCTCACCGCCATTTGCATCCATAGCTCAGCTGGATAGAGTACTCGGCTACGAACCGAGCGGTCGGAGGTTCGAATCCTCCTGGATGCACCATCTTTCTCAGTGTTGCGGCGTGTTGAGCAACATTGAATCGGTAGTAAAGCAGTAAATTCTGATGCATCCATAGCTCAGCTGGATAGAGTACTCGGCTACGAACCGAGCGGTCGGAGGTTCGAATCCTCCTGGATGCACCATCTTCTCAGGAATAACATCAGCATTGTTGTTTCATGGTCTGCGAGTTAATCGCCAGTACCAGGGAAGATAACGTTGCGTCAGCAACGGCCCGCAGGGCGAACGAAGTGAGTCATCCTCCTGGATGCACAATCTTAATCAGTGTTGCGGCCTGTTAAGCAGCACCGAATTAGCAGTAAATCTCAATGCATCCATAGCTCAGCTGGATAGAGTACTCGGCTACGAACCGAGCGGTCGGAGGTTCGAATCCTCCTGGATGCACCATCTTCTCCGAAATAACATCAGCATCGTTGTTTCACGGTCTGCGAGATAATCGCCAGCACCAGGGAAGATAACGTTGCGTCAACAACGGCCCGCAGGGCGAACGAAGTGAGTCATCCTCCTGGATGCACCCTCTTTATCAGTGTTGCGGCCTGTTAAGCGGCATTGAATTAGCAGTAAATCCCAATGCATCCGTAGCTCAGCTGGATAGAGTACTCGGCTACGAACCGAGCGGTCGGAGGTTCGAATCCTCCCGGATGCACCATCTTCTCCAAAATAACATCAGCCTTGTTGTTTCATGGTCTGCGAAATAATCGCCAGCACCAGGGCGAGCAAAGTGAGTCATCCTCCCGGATGCACCATCTTCTCCAGAACAGCACTCTCTTCATTGTCTCCTTATTTTTCGTATCCCCATTTCTCTGCAGATCCCTTTTCCTTCCGTAATGGATTTTTATTGGCAGTCTGTTCTTTCCTCTATAATTTATCTACTTATCACGATGTGAATTGAGTAAGGCAAAGGCAAGGAGAGAAATCATGAAAGGGTTCAACGCTATTTCTGCGTTTTGCGCAATGTTACTTGTCGCACTGACCCTGAGCGGTTGTGCGGGCTCATCTAAAAAGGAAAGCACTGGCGGCTATATAGACGACACCGTTGTGACGACCAAAGTCAAAACCGCGCTATTCAATGATAAAAACATAAAATCGTCGGAAATCAGCGTTGAAACCTTTAAAGGGCGTGTGCAATTGAGTGGTTTTGTCTCATCTGCTGAAAGCGCGAAGCGCGCCGTGGAGGTCGCTCGCCGGGTTCCTGGGGTGCGCGTGGTTGAAAATGATTTGAGGATCAAATAATCCTTCGCAAAACACAAAGGCGCCACAGGGCGTCTTTGTTGTCTCTGCGTCTGACAGCGACAAAAATCTTTGTTTACGATAAAGTAACGTTTTGTTATCCGCTTTATGAGAACACGATGTACGAACGTTACGATGGTCTGATTTTCGATATGGATGGCACCATCCTGGATACCGAACCGACTCACCGTAAAGCCTGGCATGACGTGCTGGAGCATTATGGTCTGCGCTACGATATACAGGCGATGATCGCGCTGAACGGTTCTCCTACCTGGCGTATCGCCCAGTCGGTGATTGAACTGAATCAGGCCGACCTGGACCCTTATGCGCTTGCACGTGAAAAAACAGAAGCGGTGAAAGCGATGCTGCTGGATACCGTCCGTCCGCTACCGCTGATTGATGTTGTCAAAGCGTGGTATGGCCACCGTCCGTTATCGGTCGGGACGGGGAGCGAAAGCGCAATCGCCGAAGCACTGTTATCCCATCTTGGTTTGCGTCACTATTTCGCTGCTGTGGTCGCTGCCGATCATGTAAAAAATCATAAACCTGCGCCTGATACCTTTTTGCTTTGTGCGGAAAAAATGGGTGTCGCGCCGCAAAAATGCGTGGTTTTTGAGGATGCGGATTTTGGCCTGCAGGCAGCACGTTCCGCCGGGATGGATGCCGTGGATGTGCGCCTGTTGTGAGTGAAACGCTTTCTCTTGTTTCATTGTTTGCCAGCAGTTTTCTTAGCGCTACCTTGCTTCCAGGCAACTCTGAGGTGGTGCTGGTTGCTATGCTGCTGTCAGGCCTTAGTCAGCCGTGGCTACTCGTGTTAATAGCAACAATGGGTAATAGCCTTGGAGGGCTGACTAACGTTATTCTTGGGCGTTTCTTTCCATTGCGTGAAAAATCGCGCTGGCAGGGAAAAGCAACAGGTTGGCTAAGACGCTATGGCGCAGCCACACTGTTATTAAGCTGGATGCCTGTAATCGGCGATTTGCTGTGCCTGCTGGCGGGATGGATGCGCATCTCCTGGGGGCCAGTGGTATTTTTTTTGTGCCTTGGGAAGGCGATACGCTATGTGCTCCTGGCCATCGTAACGCTTCAGGGTATGACGTGGTGGCACTAATTGGACTGAGTGAGTGACCTTTAATCGTCAACCATTACAATTATGCTTAATAAAATGAATTTTACAGGCGGGAGGTCAATTTGATCCCGGACGTATCACAGGCATTGTCCTGGCTGGAAAAAAATCCTCAGGCTCTTAAGGGCATTCAACGTGGTCTTGAGCGCGAAACGTTGCGCGTCAATGCAGATGGCACGCTGGCAACCACCGGTCATCCGCACGCCCTTGGTTCCGCGTTGACCCATAAATGGATTACGACAGATTTTGCCGAAGCGTTGCTGGAGTTTATCACTCCGGTAGACGGTGATATTCAGCATATGCTGACCATCATGCGTGATATCCACCGTTTTACTGCGCGTGAAATTGGTGACGAGCGCATGTGGCCGCTGAGCATGCCGTGCTATATCGAAAACGGTCAGGAAATCGAACTGGCGCAGTACGGCTCGTCGAACATTGGCCGCCTGAAAACGCTCTACCGCGAAGGGTTGAAAAACCGTTACGGCGCATTGATGCAGACCATTTCAGGCGTGCATTACAACTTTTCTCTGCCGATGGCTTTCTGGGAAGCCAAATGCGGGGAAACCGACAAAGAATCCGTTTCAGACGGTTATTTCCGTCTGATTCGTAACTATTACCGCTTTGGTTGGGTCATTCCTTACCTGTTTGGCGCGTCCCCGGCGATTTGCCCCTCTTTTCTCCAGGGTAAACCGTCGACGCTGCCTTTCGAGAAGACGCCTGGCGGCATGTATTATCTGCCGTATGCCACTTCGCTGCGTTTGAGTGATCTGGGCTATACCAACAAATCGCAAAGCAACCTGGGCATCACCTTTAACAATCTGTCTGATTACGTCGTGGCCCTGAAACGCGCGATTAAAACGCCATCTGAGGAATACGCGAAGATTGGCCTGAAAAAAGACGGTAAGTATCTGCAGATCAATACCAATATTCTGCAGATTGAAAACGAACTTTATGCCCCGATACGCCCGAAACGCGTAACGCGTAGCGGTGAATCGCCGTCAGATGCGCTGTTGCGCGGCGGAATTGAATATATTGAAGTGCGTTCGCTGGACATCAACCCGTTCACCCCGATTGGCGTGGATGAGCAGCAGGTTCGTTTCCTCGATCTGTTTATGGTCTGGTGTGTACTGGCGGACGCGCCGGAAATGAGCAGCGATGAGCTGCTCTGTACGCGTAAAAACTGGAATCGTGTCATTCTGGAAGGTCGTAAACCGGGCCTGACGCTGGGAATGGGCTGCGAAGCAGCACAGTTCCCGCTGCCGCAGGTCGGCAAAGATCTGTTCCGTGACCTTAAACGTGTCGCGCAGACACTTGATGGGCTGTACGGCGGCAACGGATATGAACAGGTTTGCGATGAGCTGCTGGCTTGTTTTGATAACCCGGAACTGACATTCTCAGCGCGAATTTTGCGTTCTATGCTTGATAAAGGCATTGGCGGTACGGGCAAAGCGCTCTCAGAAGAGTATCGTTCGATGTTGCGCGAAGAACCGCTGGAAATTTTGCGCGAAGAGGATTTCAAAAAAGAGTGCGATGTTTCCTGGGCACGCCAGAAAGAGGTTGAGGCGTCGGATACGGAAACATTCGAGGCGCTTGTCGCAAGACACGCCTGACAGAAAAGAAAAAGGCCACATTACTGTGGCCGAAATATTCATCTCTGAAAACAGGGATGATGATAACAAATGCGCGTCTTTCATATACTCAGACTCGCATCTAAATGAAGAGTTCATTTTATTTTTAAAAAAATCACTGCGGAGGTGACTAAATGCCATTGTTGGATAGCTTCACTGTCGATCATACCCGTATGGAAGCGCCTGCGGTCCGTGTTGCAAAGAGCATGAACACTCCTCATGGCGACGCCATTACCGTTTTCGACCTGCGTTTCTGCGTGCCTAACAAAGAAGTCATGCCGGAAAAAGGCATCCATACGCTGGAACACCTGTTCGCGGGTTTCATGCGTGATCATCTCAATGGGAATGGTGTGGAGATTATCGACATCTCCCCGATGGGTTGCCGTACTGGCTTTTATATGAGCCTGATCGGTACGCCTGACGAGCAAAGAGTGGCCGATGCCTGGAAAGCGGCAATGGCAGACGTTCTGAAAGTTCAGAACCAGAACCAGATTCCGGAACTTAACGTCTATCAGTGCGGTACCTATCAGATGCACTCGCTGAGCGAAGCGCAGGACATCGCGCGCCATATTCTCGAAAAAGACGTGCGTGTTAACAGCAACGAAGAGCTGGCGTTGCCGAAAGAGAAACTGCAGGAACTGCACATCTAGTGCGTATGCGCCCTCTCCCTCAGGGAGAGGGATGGGCAAAGGAGGTTAAGAGATGTCGACTACCTTAACCTTCTCTTTTACCCATCGTCCTCTGGTCCCCTTTGCCCATGATTATGAACACGGAGAAAGTGAGCCGTGGCATCAGCATGATTGCGCGCAATTGCTGCATATCTTAAGTGGCGTCGTCCGGGTGGACACTGCATCAGGTTGCTGGGTCGTCCCGCCAGGGCGCGGCGTCTGGTTACCTGCCGGTACCCAACATGCGATTCGCATTACGGGCAAAGTTGCTGCACGGACGCTGTTTATTGACCCGCTTGCCCGCGCGGATTTACCCGCCTCCTGCCAGATTGTGCAAATCACACCGTTGCTGCGTGAATTGATTGTTGCCTCGTTTTCCCTTGCCGAAAAATATGCGCCTGCCAGTCGCGATGAGCATGTTTATGAACTGATACTGGATGAGATCCGCGGCATGCGTGTGTTGCCTTTTTTCTTGCCGGAACCGGAGAGCGAGGGGCTGAAAAATTTGTGTCGGCATATTCGCGAGTCGATAGCCGAGCCCTGGAGCAGCGCGCAGGCGGCGGCTTTGATGAGCATGAGTGAAAAGACCCTCAACCGTCATTTTCAACGGCAAACGGCGTTAACCTATGGCGAGTGGGTTCGGCGGGCAAAGCTGATGGAAGCGCTGGTCAGGCTGGCGCAAGGTCACTCGGTGCTACGTGTCGCGCTGGATCTGGGATACGGCAGCCACAGCGCATTTACGGCGATGTTTCGCCGGGTGATGGGGATATCACCCAGCGATTATTTCCGCGCTCAGGAAAACGAGTAGTATTAGCTCAGCGCGTTCAGCAACGCCTGTAAAGATGCCCTCGCCACGTCATTATCGATACCGACCCCCCAGCTTCCGCTGCCGTCCGGATACAGGCAGTGAATGTAGGCCACAGAACGGCTGTCGCTACGTTCTCCGAGCGTATGTTCGTGATAATCCTTAATGCTGAAAGGCTTTTTAAGCAGATGGCTTAAGGCACCGGCTGCCGCAGACAATAAGCCATTTCCCAGCGCTTCGATTTTCCGCTGGGTTCCTTCTTGCAGCAATGTGGCCTGCAAATGTAACTGACCATCCTGGCGGCTTTCGCTTTTGTAATCCACCAGGGCCAGCGCAGGCTGCGCAACCAGACCGTAGCGCTGACGAAAGAGCTGCCAGAGCGCATTTTGCGTCATCTCTTTGCCGTGGCTGTCTGTTTCACGCTGTACATGCTGGCTAAAATCCTGCTGTAACGCGCGGGGCAATTTCAGTCCATGATTTTGCTCTATCAGCCACGCGCTGCCACTCTTACCGGACTGGCTGTTTACGCGAATTACTGCTTCGTAGGTACAACCAATGTCCTGCGGATCGACGGGCAGATAAGGCATCTCCCAGCGCTCGTCAGCCTTGCGGGCATCGAAGCCTTTTTTAATCGCATCCTGATGCGATCCGGAAAAAGCGGTATAGGCCAGGCGTCCGGCCCACGGGTGACGAGGGTGAACAGGCAATTGATTACAATTTTCTACGGTTTCGACCACGTACTGCATATTGCTGAAATCGAGTTGCGGTGAGATACCCTGGCTATAAAGGTTCATCGCCAGCGTGACCAGACAAACGTTGCCGGTACGTTCGCCATTGCCAAAAAGACAACCTTCAACGCGATCGGCTCCCGCCAGCAGGGCCAGCTCGGCACTTGCCACGCCAGTGCCGCGATCGTTGTGAGGATGGACGCTGATGCTCACCGCCTTACGACGGGTAAAGTGGCGGCAGAAATATTCAATCTGATCGGCGTAAACGTTCGGTGTGTTCACCTCCACCGTCGCGGGCAGATTAATGATCATGGGGCGTTCGGCGCAGGGCTCCCATACATCGGCCACGGCTTCACAGATTTCCAGCGCGAATTCCGGCTCGGTAAAACAGAAGGTTTCCGGGGAATATTCGTACTGCCACCGGGTTTGTGGGTGCTGTTCACAGAGCTGGCGAATGAGCCGCGTAGAACGTACGGCAAGAGCGATCACGTCTGCCTTTTCCATGCCAAACACCAGTTTGCGAAAAAGCGGTGCCGTTGCATTGTAGAGGTGAACGGTGGCGCTGCGTGCCCCCAGCAGCGATGCGAAGGTACGGTGAATCAGATCCTCGCGCGCCTGGGTCAATACCTGAATAGTCACATCCTGCGGAATACGGTTTTCTTCAATCAACTGACGTACAAAGTTAAAGTCGGTTTGCGATGCAGATGGAAATGCCACTTCGATCTCTTTGAAACCGCAGGCGAGGAGCAATTCCCAGAACTGCAACTTACGTTCACTGTCCATCGGTTCTGCTAACGCCTGGTTGCCATCGCGCAGATCTGTAGACAGCCAGCGTGGCGCACGGGTCTGCTGCTTTTCAGGCCAGTGACGGTCGGGTAAGGAAATCGGTGTATAAGGGCGGTATTTTTCTGCCGGGTTTTTGAGCATGGTCTTCTCCTTGTGTCTGTGCATTATCCTGGTGGCAGAAAGGAAGTAATGCTTTAGCGCCGCGGACAGAAACTAGTGAGAAAGGGACACCGTTGCTACGATGCCCGATGTAAACATGCTGGAACCTGTACGCATATTTTGTTTATTACAATATGCATTAATTATATTCTGTGATTGCTTTATTTTGATAATAAATGTCATCCCGTTTTAAATTTCTTTTTTGAATGATTTGTTTGATGATGCTCTATTGGCTAATCAACTGCTTCATCTCTTTGTATTGTTATTTCTTTTCTCTCGTGGTAGTTTTTGTTTTTATTATTTTGGGGTTGGTAATTAATCGGGAATGAATGTATTCATATTGCGGATGCATTCACAGGGAATGTTAAGCTCAGGTATGAGGCTATTATGCGGTCATCGCACGTTGGACTAATAATGACACTCTCACTGCTGCTGGTCGGGTGCTCAGGAACAAAAACACCGGAACCCTTGCCTTTGACATTGGGAAAACAGAAAGAGACGCAGTGTTATCAAATGTTTACGGCGTTAAAATCACTTGATAACGCATCCTTTAAAAAGTTTCAGCACCAGTTCAGTGTTATCAATAATAACTACGCAATATATAAAAAGAATCAGAGCTTTATAGAGGGTAATTCTGCGGAAATCATTAAGCTTGAGCTTAATGATAAAGTCGATGTTGTTTGCGCTCGTGTACGCAGCGCCGTATTTGCCAATATGTCAAAACGTGCAAATGAATTGAATAAATTATGAGAAACTTATTATCTGTTGTCGTAATGATATTGGGGGCGGTATTCTCAGGCATAACTGAAGCTGACTCAACGTTATTAATTGAACGACTACAACGAGAAGGGCTGTTGGCTCCCGAACCGAATATTTTATTTAACGATGCTGACGATAAATCAGGCAGCGTTATACCTGCCGTTCCCCTGTTGACGCGCCCTGAACCTGTCACGCAGGCAAAAAGCACCGTTGTAGTCAAAAAGAGTGCTCTGCAACAAACAGAACTCAGTCAGCTTAAACGTAAACTTCGTACCTTACAGCATGAACTTCAGGCGCTTCGTAAGCAGAATGAGGCACTCAAAAATCGGCAACCAGACGTTGCGACGCAACAGGCCGAAGCATTCAGAGATGAAAATAAACAATTGCACCTGCAACTGTTGGCCAGCGAGAAACAGCTGGCTGAAAATGCGCGTCGCTATGAAAAACAGGTTGGCGTACTGACTGCGCGGGCAGAAGAATTACAGACGCAAATGACCCGCTTGCAGTTGGCTGCCAATGAGGCCGTCAGCCAGAAAGCGCTGCTGGAACAACAACTGGCGAAACAGCCTGACAGTGATAAAACAGTGGCGACGCAACGGGCGGAAGCCGAAAAACTGCGCACCCAGCTGGCGGCGGCGAATCAGAAAACCACAGTGCTAAGTGAGAATATCGCAACACTTGAGAAAGCGGCGCAGGCGAATACCGCACGCACCGTCGCGCTCGAGCAGAGTCTGAATGAGGCCGCCAGTCAGAAAACGCTGCTGGAACAACAACTGGCTACGCAGGTCGGGAGTGAGAAAGCACTCACCACGCAACTTGCGCACTGCAGTAAACAAAACAGCGAACAGCTGGAACAACTGAATAGTGCGAACAACAAGATTGCAGAGCAGCTCGCGCGTCTTGGCGAGCTTGAGCAACAGACCAAAAAAGCCGACGAAGAGAAAAAGCAGGCTCTTGCCAGTCTGTCCACGTTACAAAAGGAGCATGATGCCGCTGCCCCTGAACTGGTTAAAGCAAAGCAGTCTGCCTATTCGCTGAAAACACACAAGTCTGAAGAGTCAAAAATAAATTACGCCTACGGTGCGTATTATGCTGTAAAAGTTCCACACGAATTCAAGGCGCTGGAGTACGCAGGGCACAAATTCTTGCCTCTGGCCTTCCAGCAGGGGTTTAAAGATAAACTCGCCAATACAATGCAACTGAGCGAAGAAGACGTTGGCCGCATCCTTACCCGCTTTGATCAGCAGGTAGCCGAAGTGCAAGGGCGTGAGCGGGAGCGCAATAAAAAACAGAGCATCCAGTTTGTTGAACGCGCTGCCAAAGCCAAAGGGGCTGAGCAGGCCCCAAATGGTGTGGTTTATCTCGTTGTCAAAAAAGGCAAAACACCACTGTTAACGGTAAACGATACGATTCGTTTCCGACTTGATGAAAAAATCAGTACCGGAAAGAAAATGTCTGGCGGGGAGATCCGAGTGGGTAGGGTAAGCAAGCTTCCGGAAGTAATGCAGCAAGGCGTGCTGCGCGTCGGCAGCGGTGGAAAGGTCAGGATCACTGTTCCCATTGAACTTGCCTATGGTGAGCAGGGGATACCCGGCACCGTGCCGCCAGGGGTGGCCTCGGAGATAACCATGGAAATTCTTGGTATTGTGAAATAACCCAAAAAAGCGCCTCCTGACTGGAGGCGCTTACAGGTCAGGCATCTACTATCCGATATTCAACGCAATGTGCTTCATCGGGCTGAGGAACTTCCAGCCTTGATGCCATGCTCAGAATCACCTCTTCCGGTACGGCATGCTGCCGACTGGCATTTTGCGCTTTCCATTGTGGCCAGGGCACTTCCAGATAAACGATTTTTACCTTCGCCCCATAAGCCGTGAACAGGCTGATAAGCTGAGTTCGGAGTTGTCGGCTGATGTTCGTGGCATTCCACACGAAGGGGATTTTTTGCCGCAGTAACACGCGGGCTTCCTCTTTCGCCTGTTGAACGACTTGCCCGGTTGCCGTGCGATCGGCGGGACTTACGCCCAGCTGTCTGCGAATATCATCCAGGCTGATGACGGCCATCCCCTGGCAATGTTCGCTGATATAGCGATCTTTTCCCATACCCGGCAGCGCACTAAGCAACGTCACTTCGAAACGCCCGGTTTCCCAGGGGATAAAATCTGCCGGACTGTTCTCATGCGTCAGGTAGTGCCAGCGAGCAATATCGGATACAAAGGGGCGCGCTTGCCCCCAGCAGTGCTGCTCCTGACAAAAGAGTTCAAACAAAGCAATGCGGTCGAGCATCTCCTGTTTGTCCTCGCAATGACGTCCCTCCATATCAGCACGCGCGAGTAATGCCAGCAGGCGAGTGTCAATTCGCATCGCAGCACTCAGCAGTAAGCGCTCAGGCGACGGGCGTTCCAGCAGCCATAAGGGGAGGCCGTGCAGACGCACGAGTGCCGCAATCTGTTCGCGCAGGGCAAAGGGCGTCGGGATATCTCGCCACAAAATGTGCCGTGCAGTGAGTTCACCTTTGCGAGCATGGCCTGGTGAGTGGATACGCCCCTCATCGTCCTGATGCGTGGTACTGCGCTTTTCGACATCGTGCAGTAGCGCCGCGGCCCACACGATTTCCTGCTGCTGGTGGGGGAGTTGCTGGTATGCGTCCACTTTCGTCAATGCATTAAGGACCATTTCGGTGTGGATACCGACATTGCCTTCCGCATGGTGAAAGGGATCCTGAGGAACCTGATGCATCTCCTCCACCCAGTTAAAGCGCTGACGTAGAGTAGGCCAACGTTTGTCTTCGCTTAGCTGCCAGATCATCGTGTGCCTCCTGCGGTGAACTCATACGCCATACGGGCGCGCTGCCAGTTGCGTTTCCAGTGCTCGGTGGTTTTCACATGATTTTTGCGTACAAACTTGAAGACATTATGCGCAAATTCATCAACTGGAAATTCCTCACTGTTACGGCTGACCACGCCTTCCAGCGTACAGGGCTTGCCAGTCTGGGTATCCCAGGGCGCAAATGCGCCACTGCCGGTTGTTAGCGCCAGAAACTCACGCTGCCAGGCCTTTTCATCGTTTCCTGGCTGCGGGCCATTCATCTCTGGAACGCAGGGAAAATCAAAGAGTGCGGCATAAAATTTGACCTCTTCCCAACTGAGCCACATGTCCTGACAGCGGACGGCGAACAGAAAAAAGTCCTGTTCGAGGGCGTGATATTCGATGGAGTGAACCGCGTAAAGGTTCTCGCCAAAGAGTTCGAGATCGCCGAGATCGTTTTTCAGCAATTGCCAGCGCTGGCGAATTTTATGCGTCCATGCGGACTGGGTAGGCGTGGCGTGAGAGCGCGCAAAAACGCCGTAGCGGTTCAGGCAGTTATTCTCACCGTCCAGCTTTTCCGTATGGATCAGCGACGCGATCGACTGCATATCTCGCCAGTAACTGGCATTGATGCGGTCATCGCTGGTGGTGCCAGGGGAGAAAGGATAGTGCCAGGTTCTCCCGTATTTTCGTTGTGAATTCATGATAATCCATTATTTTTTGTGTAATTATTGTTCGCCCGCGCGGCGTGCGAATGCCAGGTTGAGTGGGTTAAAAATGTGAGGATAAAAATCACCCGCAAAAGGGGTGGACGACGTCAGAGGGATAAACAACCTGAGCGCGTTGCTCAGAACCGGTTAGGGTGAATGGAAGATTTCGGGGCGGGCATAAAGATACACGCGTTATGATGATAAAACAACCATCTGCGCGTAGGGGGATAAGAAAGGGATCCGAAGATCCCTAATCAGGCAGGCCATTTTGGCTGTCAGAACAGACGGCGCTTAGTGCGCGCCTCCGCCTCCGCCGCCCGCGCCAAATGGCGGTCTGGCAAACCACACCAGGCCCAGCAAGACCAGAAATACCCCGGCCGACATCCAGAAAATCTCATTGGCGGATATAATCAGCCCCTGATTGGTGATTTGCTGGGCTATCCAGCCGGATGCCTGCTGTTGTGACATCCCTAACCCCTGCAGCTGGTTATACATCTCCTGCGCGTTCGGGTTGTAGGGGGTGACAGATTCGGTCAGTTGCGCGTGGTGCATCGATTCCCGGTTAGTCCACATGGTGGTGGTGATCGATGTCCCGATGGAGCCCGCCAGCGTTCGGGTAAAGTTCGACAGGCTCGACGCCGCAGCCAGGCGCTCTGGCGGCAGGCCGGACAGCGTAATCGTCGTCAGCGGCATAAAGAAGCAAGCCACGGCGAAGCCCTGAATAAATTGCGGCCATGCGGAAGCGCCAAAATCCATTCCCGGCTCAAACGTATATGCGCGCCAGTAGAAGCAGACGGCGTACATAATAAAGCTGAATGTGACCAGCCTGCGCATATCGAGCTTATGAGCAAAACGACCAATGATCGGCGATAAAAGAACCGGGATTACCCCAACTGGCGCAGAGGCCAGTCCCGCCCATGTTGCGGTGTAGCCATAAACCTCCTGCAACAGTTGCGGCAGCAGCACGATCGCGCCGAAATAGAGCATATAGGCGAGACTGATACACAAACAACCGATGGTAAAGTTTCGCGACTTAAAGAGCGACAGGTCGACTATCGGATTCTCATCCGTCAACTCCCACACCACCAGAAAGCTTATCGATACCACGGCGACAATCGTCAGGATGATGATTTCGCGGGAATTGAACCAGTCCAGCTCTTTCCCCTGGTCGAGCATCACCTGCAGGCTACCGATACCCACGATTAATAACGCCAGCCCCACACCGTCGATGCGGCGTTGTTCGGTACGCGTTTCACGACCACGCAGCGATTGCAGGGTTAGCAGCACCACCAGGGCACCGATAGGGACGTTGATAAAGAAGATCCAACCCCAGTGGTAGTTATCACTGATATAACCGCCGAGGATCGGGCCGCAAATGGGGGCGACGATCACCGTCATTGACCACAACGCCAGCGCAATCGAACGTTTAGCGGGCGGGTAGTTACTCAGCAACAGGCTCTGTGAGAGTGGAATCAACGGCCCGGCGACAATCCCCTGAATGACGCGGAAGAAGATCAGCATGCTGAGGCTACTGGAAACACCGCACGCCCAGGAGGCGATAGCAAAAGCAACGGTGGACCAGAGGAACAGTTTGACCTCGCCCACCCGTTTCGCCAGCCAGCCGGTTATCGGAATCGATATGGCGTTTGCTACCCCGAAAGAGGTGATAACCCACGTCCCCTGGCTCAGGGAGGAGCCAAGGTTACCGGCAATCGTGGGGATCGCGACGTTAGCGATGGTGGAGTCCAGCACCTGCATGAAGGTCGCCAGCGACAGCGCAATAGTCATAATGACCAGTTGCGCCCCTTCCAGCGGTTTTCTCTGTTGCATTACGCGTACCTCGGATTAACCCGCGTTGGCCTTCACGATATTTTCAATCAGGGTGTTGACCGGTTGCAGGTCAAGCTCACGTGCGCTGCTCTCATACGCCGGGCTGGTGCGAACCTGGCTTGACAGTACCTGGCCGTCACGGTTGGTGGTATCAACATTTACCAACGTGGAGAGGCCGATACGCAGCGGGTGATCGCTCAACTGCTTTGCATCGAGTTCTATACGTACCGGCAGACGCTGAACCACCTTGATCCAGTTACCGGTGGCATTTTGTGCCGGAAGCAGTGAGAAGGCGCTGCCTGTACCCATATCCAGACCCACCACTTTGCCTGTGTATTTCACTTCGTCACCGTAAAGATCGCTGACGACAGTCGCAGTCTGGCCGATACGCATATGCGCAAGCTGGGTTTCTTTGAAGTTTGCGTCCACCCACAAACCGGTCGCCGGAACCACGGCCATCAGTGATGTCGTCGGGCTTATTTGCGCGCCAGGCTGGACGGCACGGCGAGAAACATAACCGGTGATCGGGCTGACAATTTTGGTTCGTTGCAGCGCGAGCCAGGCGTTACGCAGCTCAGCGGCGGCCTGTTTTACCGCGGGTTGATCTTCCAGACGGGTATCCAGAATCATCGCCTGGTTGGCGTTATATTGCTGAATAGCAACATCCAACTGCGCCTGCGCAGTGGCGACGGCGTCACGGGCATGTTGCAGCTCTTCGCGACCAATCAAATTAGCATTACCCAGCGGCACTCGGCGATTTAAATCCGTTTGTGCCTGAGCCAGAGCGGTACGTTGTAATTCGATACTTGCCTGTAGTTGTTTGCCGTTGATCATCAACTGACGGGTCTGGCGAACGCTTGAGGCCAGCGCGGTCTGTGCTTTTTCGAATGCCTGTTGGGCATCGGTGGCATCGAGGGTCACCAGCACATCCCCTTGTTTGACGTAGTCGGTATTGTCAGCCCAGACTTTCGTCACGCTGCCGGATACCTGCGCCATGATTTGAACCTGGTTCCCTGCCACGTAGGCGTCATCGGTTTCCTCAAAATGACGCAGTACTAAAAACCAATAAATCCCATATGCCACGGCAATAACAATAAAGAGCAAGGTCAACAGCAGAAGGGCGCCTTTGCGTTTGCCTTTCTTTTTGACCGGTTGCTGCGGGGTTTGACTCTCCGCATTTGCGCTCATGCTTTTCTCCACGATCTTATTATTTCATATCGGCAAGGCCGACCTGTTTTGTCAGAAAGGCCAGCAGTGTGACGTGCCGGCCTGACGGAATTCTTATTCAATCTGGATGTTCGAGCGGATCTCAGCGTTAGCGCAGCGCCTCAAGGATGGTGCCGTCTTCGTCCATTTGATCCAGGCGAGTGAGCAACTTGCGTGTGATGTGCTCGAGTTGGTCTTTTTCAGCGGTTGTCAACGAAGACCAGAGTTGGTGCAGACAGTTGTGCTGCGGTGGCAGAACCTGACGCAGGAATTCATGCCCTTTATCGGTCAACTGCAGATGCAGGCAGCGACGGTCATTGTCGCTTTCACGGCGTTCAATCCAGCCGCGTTTTTCCAGCTCATCGGCGATACGGGTCGCATTGGTGCGAGAAGAGCCCAGCGCGCTGCTCAGTTCGGATGGCTGAATACTGTGATTTTCCTGAGACTCCAGGGTGATTAACGCCATAAATAATGTTTCGTTAATCCCTTGAGCTTTCAGCATTTTATTGCGATTTTCCAGCAGCTTACCCTGCATGTGCATACACAGGCGGGTGAGCAGAATTTCCTGGAACGGGAAATCTTCATAGCGGCTGGCGCGGAATTTAAGCATTTGTTCAATGGGCGTAAACGAACTATCCATTTGGGCATAACCTCATTAATTGCAGTCGATATAGTAACGACAGTGACAAATAAAGTAAATGTATTATTTTCTCTAATAAATTTGCTTTAGTGATGGGACTGTCAGTAATTTCCAGACGATTCCGTAAGCGAGCGCGCGCAATAATCCCGCAATACTCAGGCTGTACGTTTTCCAGAAACGCAGCCCCGGAGAGAAAAATAAAACGTTAACGCAGCCCGTAAGGGGCGCGGCAGGGATGAAGAACAGAGTGATGCGGGAGAAGAACTTGCCGGATGGTGAAAAACCTGGCTCTGTGGCATGCAGGTCGAATGGGAATGCCACAGGAACGTAACTCAGTACGTCAGGAAGACGGTCTTTGATCCCTTTCCGAAATGTTGCAGGTGCAACGGGGAAAGGGTCGGTTGTCGTATCTGAACTATCCATAGTATGTGTTAAATATCACCCACGTTAAAATCACCGGGATAAATAAGTCGCATAACCATATCAGACTCAGGGGCACCTTAACACCCCGGTTTTTTGGTGTTTCGACGTAACGTGGGCGTGATTTTATTCTGCTTTTTGCGGGTTTTGATAGCCTCGCCACCAGACCAACAGGTTAAGGGCAGCGAAACTGGCGCCTGCAATACTTACCCCGGTCCAGCCTGCATGCTGCCATGCGGATGCTGAGATAAGCGATCCGGCCGCGCCACCGACAAAATAACTGGTCATATAACCGGCAGTCAGACGGTTACGGGCTTCCGGTTCGAGGCGATAAATGACGGTCTGGTTAGTAATGTGTACCCCCTGGACGGTCAAGTCCAGGAGCAGAATCCCGATGATCAGCGCCAGTACCGAATGTTGTCCCCAGGCGATAGCCAGCCAGGAGAGAAGCAGCAACCCCAGCGAGACGGTGGTGGTCAGGTGAGCTTTGCCTTTGTCCGCCAGGCTGCCAAAAGGACGTGCGCCCAGTGCACCTGCGGCTCCCACCAGCCCAAACAGGCCTATCACCCCTTCTGAGAAGTTAAAGGGGGGGGACGCAAGCAGGAAGGCCATGGAAGTCCAGAGGATGCTAAAGTTGGCGAAGGAGAGGCAGCCCAGCAGGGCGCGGGTGCGCAGCACTTTCTCTTTAGCAAACAGTGAGAAGATCGACCCCAGAAGCTGCGGGTAATTCAGGTGAGTGTCCTGTTTGACCTTTGGCAGACCACGCCACAACGCAATTGCCATGATGACCATCAGCACGCTGGCTACCCAGTAGACCGTGCGCCAGCCGCCAAGGCTTGCCAGCAAGCCGGCAACGGTTCGCGCCAGCAGAATGCCGAGCAACAAGCCACTCATAATCGTGCCGATGACCTTGCCACGTTTTTCCGGTGCGGCAAGGGTAGCGGCCAGCGGGACGAGGATTTGCGCCACTACCGAGAAAAGCCCTGTCAGCGCGGTGCCAAGAACCATCATCCCCAGCGTGGAACTGCTGGCCGTGATCAACATTCCCCCCGCAGCCAGCAGGGTCATACAGACGATGAGCCGCCTGCGCTCAAACATATCGCCCAGGGGCACCAGGAACAACAAGCCTGCGGCATAGCCGAGTTGGGCTGCGGTGACAATAAAGCCAGCCTGATCGGGGGAGAGTGAGAAGGCGCGAGCTATCGCATCGAGCAGCGGCTGCGCGTAATAGTTGCTGGCGACGGAAAGACCAGTGGCGATGGACATAAGCGCTATCAGCGCCGGGCTAAGCCCATGATGGTGTTTGTTCATTTTGCTGGAATGATTCATTAGCTGATTATTTTCGTGGATACCAATAATAACGAATGAAGATAAAAAGAGGGGAGGGATCGCGTGTCGGTTAGTGCGGTCAGGTGGGTGTGATGCGCTCTGATGCATTCATCCTGAGGGAGAGGTAGCCCGGATAAGGCGCTTGCGCCGTATCCGGGAAGTGTCCCCGGTAACACTTCGCTTACCGGGGCTATGGCGAAACCAGGATGCCGGGTAAACGGCGGTTAAAAACCACTTTCTTTATTTACTTCTGTGCGGCTAGCGCCTCTTTCACCCAGCCGTCAAACTGCTGCTGGTGGGCTTTGATCCAGCCATCAACATGCCCCTGAATATCTGCTTCGGAAGCGTGACCGGCATGCATCATCGCATTCTGCGCATTAATATCGGCAATCGGCAACTTCATCACGGAGAACAGTTTCGCTGCCGCCGGGTTTTTCTCGGCCCAGGCTTTATTGGCGACAATATGCATGGTGTTCACCGGGAAACCGTAGTTCATGCCGTTAGGCAGTTTGGTGTCGATATTTTTCTGCTCGCCCGGCAGAGAAGAGAAGGGCACCTGCAGCCAGACCACATCTTTCCCCGGTTTCAGCACATCACTGACCCAGTATGGCGTCCAGGTGTAATAGAGCACGGGTTTGCCTTCTTTGAAGCGAGTGATGGTATCGGCCATCATCGCCGCATAATTGCCCTGGTTATGCACCACGGTATTGCTCAGCCCAAAGGCGTCAATCTGGTGGTTGATCACCGCTTCACAGCCCCAGCCCGGCGTACAGCCAGTCAGGTCAGCTTTGCCGTCACCGTTGGTATCAAACAGTCTGGCGATTTTGGGATCTTTAAGCTGGTCGATGCTTTTGATTTTGTACTGCTCGGCGGTTTTCTTATCGATCAGATAACCCTGCGCCGCACCGGTCACAAATGTCCCTTCACGGTAGAACTTTTTATCCCCGCCTGCCGCCGCATACATATCGTCGTGCAGTGGCTGCCAGTTCACGGCGGTAAAGGTGACATCCCCTGCGGCCATAGAGGTGTAGCCGACGTTGTAGTCCACTTCACTCGGTTTATTGACGGTATAGCCGAGTTTTTCCAGCCCGCGGCTGACTAATAAGGTCTGGAACGCTTCTTCGGAGATGGTGCTCTGAAACGGCTGCACGGTGATGCCCTTGCCTGGCAGATCGGCCGCGAATGCGCTGGTGGAGACAAGGGTGGCAAACGCTGTGGCGAGAATGATGTTCTGTCGCATCGTTGTTATTCCTTAATTTGACGCCCTTCATACTTCACGTCGCAGATGTATTGACGTTCTCGTTCACCCCGGTCACCGACTTCTGTAAGTTCCTGGAGGTATCACTGCAGCATCGCTTTCCTGCAACGTGAATGATTGCGGGCAAAAGTGTGAGCGTTAGCTCGCCCGGAAAGTCTGTGTTTCCGGGCGGCTACATCGTTACTTAATGAACGGGCGAGTAATTAACCCAAGCGGGCCGGTGCTGTACCAGCGACGATTACCCCGGCTGCGGGCATCGCGACCCATCGCCTGTGTCAGGCGGTCGAGGATGATGGCGAGGATAACAATCCCCACGCCACCAACGGTTGCCAGTCCCATATCGAGACGGCCAATACCGCGAAGTACCATCTGGCCAAGCCCGCCGACGGCGATCATCGATGCGATCACTACCATGGAGAGGGCAAGCATAAGCGTCTGGTTGATCCCCGCCATAATGGTGGGCATGGCCAGTGGTAACTGTACTTTGAACAGCATCTGACGCGGACTGGCGCCAAATGAACGTGATGCTTCAATCAAATCTTCCGGCACCTGGTTAATACCCAGGATCGTCAACCGCACCACCGGAGGAAGGGCAAAGATAATGGTCACTACCACACCCGGTACGTTGCCGATACCAAACAGCATGACAATTGGCACCAGATAGACAAACGCAGGCGTTGTCTGCATGGCATCGAGCAGGGGACGGATTATCTTCGCCGCACGTTCGCTGCGCGCCAGCCAGATACCAAGCGGTAAGCCGATAATGATGCAAAACAGCAGGGCGGTCAGTACCAGTGCCAGCGTGACCATCGCCTGCGACCAGGCGCCGATTGCGCCAATTAAAATCAGTGACACCAGCGCTGCGATGCCCATTCCGGCACTGCTGATTTGCCAGGCGATCAATGAAAAGACGATGATCGCCACCGGCGCTGGCATGCCCAGCAGTAATTGCTGAAAGGCGCTTAAAATGTAATCTACCGGTACGCGGATGCCCTGGAACACCGGACGGAAGTGGGTGACGACCCAGTCGATCCCCTGCGTGACCCAGCTGTCCAGCGGGATCAGCGTCTTATGGAACGGATCCATAATATTGAAATGCTCTGGCGCAGGCGTCGGGGCGTTGGCGAGCCAGTCGGCTCCGCTGCCGTCCGTCGGTGCGGGGGATGATCCCCATGCGTCAGTCGATTGTGCCGCGCTGTCGGTTGCCGGTGCGCTCTCCCACGGGTTATTTTGATCAGCCATTGTTTGCCCCCTCGCGATCTAAAGCCTGTAGCAGCATCCGTTTGGAGATGATGCCGACGTACTGTTGTTCTTCACCGACCACGGGTACCGCGCAGGGCGCCTGGCCAACATGAGAGAGCAATTCGCTGAGCGGCGTTTCCGCTTCCACGGCAAGCGGGGAATCGATTAACGCCGCATCGATACCCTGGTTCTGGCTCAGCGCCGTTTTCAGAGAATCGATGGAGACAATGCCGACAAATTTATTTCCGCGTTCAATGACATAACCGTACTCACGGTCTTCATCCTGCAACATTTTCAGGGCTGAGCGTGGGCCAAAACCTGGCGTTCTGCGGATAAGGCCAACCGGTGTGCGACGGGCAATATCTTTTGCGCTAAATACCTGGCTAATATCCACGCCACGGAAGAAGGTTCGCACATAATCATTTGCCGGATTATTTAATATTTCATCCGGTGTTCCGACCTGAACGACTTCGCCGTTTTGCATAATAGCAATCCGATCGCCAATACGCATTGCTTCATCCAGATCGTGGGAAATAAATACCACGGTGCGTTGATGGCGCGACTGTAATTTCACCAGCTCATCCTGCATCTCGGTACGAATTAATGGATCGAGTGCTGAGAAGGCTTCATCCATTAATAGAATATCGGGATTGATGGCTAATGCGCGGGCCAGACCCACACGCTGGCGCATACCGCCAGAGAGTTCATCAGGATAAGCATGGGCATAATTTTCCAGCCCGACCTGACGCAATGCGTCTAATGCTTTTTCCTGACGTTCGCTGGCGCTGACACCCGCTAACTCCATGCCAAACGCAGTGTTGTTTAACACTGTCAAATGCGGCATCAGGGCGAATGACTGGAAGACCATCGCAATCTTTTTCCTGCGCACCTCACGGAGTTCAGCATCAGATATTTTGGCGATATCCACGCCATCAATCAGTACCTGCCCGCGGGTGGGTTCAATCAGGCGATTGAGAAGGCGTACCATTGTGGACTTACCCGAACCGGATAATCCCATGATGACAAATATCTCGCCTTCTTCAATGGCCAGACTGGCGTCTTTAACGCCAAGCGATAGCCCTGTTTTTTCCAGAATTTGTTCTTTCGAAAGTCCTTTTTCAATATATTTGAAAGCTCGCTGCGGATGCTCACCAAATACTTTGTAAAGGTTTTTAACTTCTAATTTAATTGCCATGCAATAGAACGGTTCCTGTTATTTATTTATGTCGATATGTTACCTGATGCGAATAATTGACCGCGTATACCCTAACATACTGAGATTCTGTGACAACCCTCCATTCCCGTATTCGCGGTATTTGACAAGTGCGAAATCGCCTGAATTTCCCATGAGATAAGGGCTGAGCGGTGACTGAATTTTTATGAGATTTTTCTTGTTTTGGCGTTGAATTTTGATATTGCACACGTTGTTTCAGCAGAATATGACGGAAGAATGACGCCGGAAATAAGGGTGAATATTCGCAGAGAGGATGGGGGAATTATATTTGCCAGGTACCAGTCCCGGATAGCGGCGTAAACGCCTTATCCGGGCTACAAAACCGTAGCCCCGGTAAGCGCAGCGCCACCGGGGATATTTCAGCTTATTGGAACATTAAAAATCCCAGTCCTCGTCCTCGGTTTCCACTGCTTTGCCCATTACATAAGACGAGCCGGAACCCGAAAAGAAGTCGTGATTTTCGTCGGCTCCAGGCGAGAGCGCCGCCAGAATCGCCGGATTGACTTCCGCCATGTCCGCCGGGAATAAGGGCTCATAGCCAAGATTCATCAGCGCCTTGTTGGCGTTGTAACAGAGGAAGGCTTTAACATCCTCCGCCCAGCCGGAATTGGCGTATAAATCTTCGGTATAGGTCACTTCGTTCTCGTAGAGATCCATCATCAGATCCAGCGCGAAATTCTTGAGTTCTTCACGCTGTTCAGGGCTGACGGTTTCCAGCCCTTTCTGATATTTATATCCAATGTAATAGCCATGGACCGCCTCGTCGCGAATGATCAGACGAATCAGATCCGCCGTGTTGGTCAGCTTGCCGCGACTGGACCAGTACATCGGCAGCCAGAAGCCTGAATAGAACAGAAATGACTCCAGGAACACGCTGGCAATTTTCTTCTTCAAGGGATCATCGGCACGGTAATACTCCAGAATCAGCTGAGCTTTACGCTGTAGCGCCGTGTTTTCTTCACTCCAGGCATAAGCCGCATCCACATCTTTTGTCTGACATAGCGTGGAGAAAATCGAGCTGTATGAGCGCGCATGCACGGCTTCCATAAAGCTGATATTCGACAAGACCGCCTCTTCATGTGGCGTCAGGGCATCGGCCATTAATGTCGGCGCGCCCACGGTATTCTGGATGGTATCAAGCAACGTCAACCCGGTAAAAACACGGATCGTCAGCTGCTGCTCCGCGTGGCTCAACGTTTGCCAGGCGGGGATATCGTTCGATAGCGGTACCTTTTCCGGAAGCCAGAAGTTACTGGTCAGGCGGTTCCAGACCTCAAGATCTTTATCATCCTGAATTTTATTCCAGTTAACTGCGCTCACCCGTGATAGTGGTTTCATCCTTTTCTCCTTACAGCGCGCAGGACACGCAGCCCTCGATTTCAGTACCTTCCAGCGCCAGCTGGCGCAGGCGGATGTAGTACAGCGTCTTGATGCCTTTTTTCCACGCATAAATTTGTGCTTTGTTGATATCGCGCGTGGTGGCGGTATCCGGGAAGAACAGCGTCAACGACAGCCCCTGATCCACATGCTTTGTGGCTTCGGCATACGTGTCGATAATCTTCTCCGGCCCGATTTCATAGGCATCCTGGTACAACGCGAGGTTTTCGTTGGTCATAAACGGGGCCGGGTAGTAAACGCGCCCGGTTTTGCCTTCCTTGCGAATTTCAATTTTCGACACGATCGGGTGAATACTCGAGGTGGCGTGATTGATGTAGGAGATGGACCCGGTAGGCGGCACCGCCTGCAGGTTCTGGTTATAAATGCCATGGCGCATCACGTTCTCACGCAACTGCTCCCACATACTGCGATCAGGGATCGTGATGCCGCTTCGGGCAAAGAGCGCACGGACTTTCTCTGTTTTCGGCTGCCAGTCCTTTTCCAGATACGGCTGGAAATACTCCCCACTGGCATAGCGTGACTGTTCAAACCCGGCAAAACGCTGGTTGCGTTCACGGGCCATCATCATTGAGGTGTTCAGCGCATGCCAGGTGATGGTGTAGAAATAGAAGTTGGTGAAATCCAGTCCCTCTTCGCTGCCGTAAGCAATGCCTTCACGCGCCAGGTAGCCGTGCAGGTTCATCTGCCCCAGGCCAATGGCATGTGATGCCGCATTTCCGGCTTCTACCGACGGAACCGAGCGGATATGACTCATACTGGAGACTGCGCTCAGGCTACGCACCGCCGTTTCCACCGTGCGGCCAAAATCAGGCGAATCCATGGTATGAGCGATATTCAGCGAACCGAGATTACAGGAGATATCATGACCAATATCCACGTAATCCAGATTCTCATCCAGCCTGGATGGGCTGTTGACCTGCAAAATTTCGGAGCACAGGTTGCTCATATTGATACGCCCGGCAATCGGATTGGCGCGGTTCACCGTATCTTCAAACATGATGTACGGGTAGCCCGATTCGAACTGGATTTCGGCCAGTGTCTGGAAGAAATCGCGAGCATTAATGTATTTCTTGCGTACGCGATCGTCAGCAACCAACTGGTCGTACATTTCGCTTACTGCAATATCACCGAAGGGTTTGCCGTAGAGGCGTTCCACGTCATAGGGCGAGAACAACGCCATCTCGGCATTCTCTTTCGCCAGACGGAAAGTGATATCCGGGATCACTACGCCCAGTGAGAGCGTTTTAATACGGATTTTTTCGTCGGCGTTCTCCCGTTTGGTGTCGAGGAAACGCAGAATATCCGGGTGGTGCGCGTTGAGGTAAACGGCACCGGCACCCTGACGCGCACCGAGCTGGTTGGCGTAAGAGAAGGCGTCTTCGAGCATCTTCATCACCGGAATGACGCCTGACGACTGGTTCTCAATGCGCTTAATCGGCGCGCCGGCTTCACGCAGATTAGAGAGCAAAAAAGCGACGCCGCCGCCGCGTTTGGACAACTGCAGCGCTGAGTTCACCGCGCGACCTATCGACTCCATATTGTCTTCAATACGCAGAAGGAAGCAGGAGACCAGTTCGCCTCGCTGTTTCTTGCCGCAGTTGAGGAAGGTGGGCGTCGCGGGCTGGAAACGCCCTGTAAGGATCTCATCGGTGAGTTGCTGCGCCAGGGCTTTATCACCCTGTGCAAGGGTTAGCGCCACCATGCACACCCGGTCTTCAAAGTGTTCGAGATAACGCTTGCCGTCGAAGGTTTTCAGCGTATAGCTGGTGTAGAACTTCCACGCACCGAGGAACGTCTGGAAACGGAAACCACTGGCATGTGCGCGAGCAAAAAGGTCGACCACGAAAGCGCGATCATAACGTGCCAGCACGCTTTCATCGTAATAGCCTTCCTGTACCAGATAATTCAGACGTTCATCCTCGCTGGTGAACGTGACGGTATTGGGCAATACGTGACCCGTGTAGAAGGCATCTACCGCCTGGTGATCTTTATCGAACTGAATGCGGCCCGCTTTATCGTACAGATTCAGCATGGCGTTCAGCGCATGGTAATCCGGTGCGGTTTGCATCACGCGCTCTGCGGTTGTCGTTGCCAAAATTCGCTCACTCCTTTACGCACGTTTTCAATGTCCTGTTGGGTTCCCATCAGCTCAAAACGATAGAGAAACGGCACGTCGCATTTCTGCGAGACCACATCGCCCGCTCGCCCGTAGGCCTCGCCAAAATTGCGATTGCCGGAAGCAATCACACCGCGAATCAGGGCCCGGTTATGCTGATCGTTTAAAAAGCGTATAACCTGACGCGGTACGGCACCTGCCGTACCGCCGCCGCCATAACTGGGAACGACAAGGATATAGGGGGCGTCTACCTGGATGCGCTCACGCTCATTGAGTGGAATACGCACCGCTGGCATCCCCAGCCGCTCGATAAACCGCTGCGTGTTTTCCGAGCTGCTGGAGAAGTAGACGAGGATGCTCACGCGCTGGCCACACGCGGCGCGGTATGCAGACGGTTAATCATATCCGGGCGGAAACCAGACCACCGCGTTTCACCTGCAACCACGACCGGTAACTGACGAAAACCCATTGCGCGCAGTTCATCCGCAGCCTCCGGTACCAGATCGACGTTCACCATTTCGAATTCAAGGCCACGGCTCTCCATCGCCCGTTTTGTGGCGTGGCACTGTACACAGTCATTTCGAGTGTAAATAGTAATGCGCATGATTCGTGTTTCCATTTAAAATAAGAAAACGGCGCGAAGATTCGCGTCAGTCGTGTGTTTGTTGCTAACAGGAATACTAGATGTAGTTAATAAAACTTTCAACCACACAACATATAGGAAATTAAGATAAGTTTTTCCGGGTTGATGAGCGCAACGAGGAGGGCGTGGTGTATGCGTAAAACATGCCTGCTGGCAATAAAAAACCCCGCACGTGCACCACGTCCGGGGTTGAGGAGGGGAGAGTAAACGGGATTAACGGCGGTTACAAATCAGCGCGCCCAGGAAAATCCCGACGGCGGCGACGGCTCCCAGTGCATAGACCGGATTCTCTTTAACATAGGAACTTGCACAGCTTACCGCGTCACGGGCTGCCTGATGTGTAGGTGTCCGACCATGCAGACGTGCCCTGGTCTCTCTTAACAGCGCCTGCGCTTTACGACGCGCGGTATCCGCTTCGTCTTTTGCATCGCTACCCAGAGACTTCAGCACATCTTCCAGGCTATCAGCCAGTTTGTGAACATCATTCTGGATATCCTGAACGCCATCATCTACATCACTGCGATTAGGTCTGTTAAACATCGGATCCTCCTTTGTTTTCGATGTGAATTTCAGTTTAGACCATAATTTTGTGCAGCTAATCACCGAAACGGCATTTGCCCTCGTTTATGGACTTTTCTGAAAGCGTTGCTAATGCTGAGTAATGTAAGGTTGCGATGCAGTAAAAAGATGACGAGGAAAAAATATGTATTTACGACCCGATGAGGTGGCACGCGTTCTTGAGAAAGTGGGATTTAAAATGGATGTCGCTACACCGAAGACCTATGGTTATCGCCGTGGGGATAATTACGTGTATGTTAATCGAGAGGCGCGAATGGGACGTACGGCGCTCATCATTCACCCCACGCTAAAAGAACGAAGTCTGTCCCTTGCGGAACCTGCCTCGGAAATCAAGACGTGCGATCACTATCAAAACTTCCCGTTATATTTAGGCGGGGACGCGCAGGAACATTACGGTATTCCCCATGGTTTCAGTTCCCGACTGGCGCTTGAGCGTTTTTTATCGGGCCTGTTCGGCGAGTTTCAATAAACAGTGACAGGCACAGGCCTGTCACTCTACCCTCAGGCTTTCGCCTGCTGAAAGCTCACACCAAACAGACGGCGGCAGTAATCCAGGAAGTAGCCATACAGCGCGCCCATCAGCATCGACAGTACCGCATTTGAACTCACCGCTGCGACAATTTGATGCCAGTCGGCGCCGACAGTCAGCAAAATAGCGACATATACCGGCGACTGGAAGGTGACATAGGCTACAACATCGGCCAGCGTCCGCATCCCGCTTTTCGGGCTAATACGGCGGGCATAACGCATGATCGCATCACGATACAGACCATAAGGCCAGGCAATAATAATGTTGACCGGAATAGCAACCAGACGTGATGAAAGTGACTGCTCGAAGGTCATTCCAGAGAGGAATATTTCAATGAGCATGTTCACTACCGAACAATAGACAACCATTGCAAAGGTGTCTGCCACGGCATGACGCAGGCGGGACTGCGAAGAGAACATGGTACTGCTCCTTGAAAAGATAAAATAAGCTGATACCGGACGGTAACTAGCAGTTTGCGGTAGTTCATTTGATGGTGCTAGATTATCTGTCTGGATATAAACTAACAACTAGCTAATAATTTTTATTTATTTTGTTTTTCTGGATAAATCGCTCTGCTTTTGTCTGTTTTTTGCGCATTTCATTATTTTTGTTGGGGTGGAAAATAAAAGTATTTAATATCATTAGCTTATGGATGACTTGTGAAGTTATTCACAAAACCACGCATCGTGGCAATAACCACTTTCAGCAAACAATCCTTTCGCTGTGTTCGCAATTCAAGTAGTAGCATTTTTTATGCTAAGCAAACGCTTTTACCAGTGTTAAATGCTGTTTATCTGACTGGGTAACTATGCGGATTCTTTGCATAAAGAAAGGTGATGGAGGCTGGGAATAGAGAGTAAGTTGCGGTGAGGGGCTCACCGCAAAAAGGGGGTTAGCAGACGCCGAAATCGCCCTCTTCTTTATAAAGAGAGACGTCAGCCGTTTTGAGCGTAATTTTTTCTGCCGCGTCATTGTGCACCGGTACGGCGACAATTTGGTCCTCATGCACTTCAATGACTTTTAGCTTCGGCCCGCCGATACGCGGCTGCACAACATCACCAACACTAATCATATTGTCCTCCTTAATTCCTTGTCATTAAACCTTAGCGCGAACTGCCCACAAGGTACAGTTGGGCCTGATTATGGTTGCTATTGATGAAATGTTGTTTTGCGTAAAAGAGGGTAAAAGCACAAGGCATCGCTGGCGGCGCCATATAAAAAGACTAACCTTTAAAATTAAATGCTTTTTTTACAATCACCTGCATGTGTATCGCAATGGAGTAGTTATGGGTTTTTGGCGTATTATTTTTACAATTATTCTTCCCCCGCTGGGCGTACTCATTGGCAAAGGCTTTGGCTGGGCTTTTATTCTCAATGTTATTCTGACGCTGCTTGGCTATTTCCCCGGTTTGATTCACGCTTTCTGGGTCCAGTTACGTGACTAACAGGCGAAGGGCGAGGTCATTCGCCCTTATGTTTTCATAACTCATTGTTAAATCCGTATTTCCTCCTGTTTTTTGTGCAAATCCGTAAAGTTCTTCGCCGTTGAGACGATAAAAAATACGTTTGGCATTAATTCTAAGGAGAAGAGATGAGCATTAAGGATGTCAGTTCGATGGCCAGTTTGAGGGCTATGCCTGCTACCCGCCAGGAAACGATACATGCCATGACGGGAAAAAACGTTGATCCTGTGGATTCCTTTGAGGTTAGTCTGTCGCCGGAAGCGATGGCGCAAGCGAAGGATAATTCAACGCCGCCGACTCAGGAGGAGAGGGACGCGAGCGCCCGTGAGGTACTCAACCTGCGTAATCAGGCGATAGCGCGTATGCCAACGGGGCCGAGTCTTGCGAGTGATTTCTATACCGATCCCGCCACCGCCAATGACGCGGTCAGTTTTCAGGCCTTTTTCCAGAACGCCACGGTTAGCGCCGATGAGATGGCTGACGCACTGCATAAAGCCCTGAGCTCCCCAACCCAAAGTGGGGATTACACCACCAATGCGATGGATCTGGCCTTAACCCAGGCCAAATTGAATCTGGTGGTGCAGAAGTATGTGACGACGGATTATCAGAATGAGGCCAGCGCATTTGTTGCCCGGTTTATTGGTGAGAAGTCGTCACAGGCCGATCAGATGACCAAAGTGGTCCTCACTCAGGCGAACAGATTGTCAGAAAGCCTTGGGGATCGCGACCAGGCTCAGCATCATCAGGATGCCATCGCGCAACTGGCGGAAGGCACGCATCCTTCTCAGAAGATCCGCAACGAAATGCTGAGCCTCACCGCCAGCACGACAGACAGTGAGGCCTGGTTCTCATCAATTAATAACTGGGTTGAGCAAAACCGTTCGTTGCCGTACATCCTTGAAATCGAGAAAGGCCATATCAGCGCACTACATGAACAGTGGCAGAGTTTTGTCGCGGACCTGAAAACGGATGTCTAATCCACCGTCCCTCATTGACGGATGAGGGGCGATTAATATCCCACGGTATAGACGCGCCCTGTCTGCACGCCTTCAATGCTGCGGCGATAAGCCAGCGCCACCCGTGCGGCCGGCACGCTCTCAAATCCCGGAAAGAACGGGCCGTAGGCTTCTTGCGACTCGCTCAGCATGGTTGGGCTGACCACATTTATACGCTGTCCGCGTTTCAGTTCGCATGCCGCGGCTTTCACAAAACCTTCCAGCGCCGCGTTAACCGTAGTGGCATTCACCCCTTGTGCGATGGGCTCCTGGCCGACAATACCGCTGGTGAGCGTAATCGAGCCTCCATCCCGTAGATAATGTTGCCCCGTCAGCGCCAGACGAACCTGGCCGAGTAATTTATCCTGCAGGCCAATCGCAAAATCCCGGGTGGTCATTTTCTCCAGCGGACCAAAGAAGAGGTTGCCGGTGGTGGCGACGATGGCATCGACCCTTCCCACATTTTCAAACAGCGCTGCCACGCTTTCATCGGACGTGATATCGACATGGACATCTCCGCTGGTGCGCCCCGCGCGGATAATTTCATGCTCACTCTGGCTCAGTTCGTGCTCAACTGCCCGACCTACGGTGCCACTTGCGCCAATCAGTAAAATTTTCATCGTTATGCTCCTCGGTTGCTGGAGTGGCTATTCTTTCGCTAATTATTTATAAGATAAATGAGCTAAACGTTAATTGATTACTAAGTGTGGGTTAGTAATATGGATAAGTTGCGCAGTATGGAAGTGTTCGTTACCGTTGCGGATTGCGGCAGTTTCACCCAGGCGGCAGGCCAATTGACCCTGTCGGCGGTGATGGTGGGGAAATACATTAGTGCGCTGGAGGAGCAACTTGGCACAAGGCTGGTGGAGCGTAATACCCGGCGGCAAAGTCTGACCGACGCCGGGCGAGTCTATTATGAAGAGGCGCGCCGGGTGCTTGAGCAGGTGCACATGGCGGATACCTCCATTGAACGACTGCGTGATACACCCGCCGGTACGTTGCGGGTCAGTGCCTCCACCACGTTTGGCTCCTGTGTGGTGGCTCCGCTGACGGCCACTTTTCTGAATGCGTATCCACAGGTGCGCGTCGAACTGGACCTGAGCAACCGACGGGTTGATCTGGTGGATGAAGGTTTCGATCTGGCGATCCGCATTGGCGGGTTACACAACGATGATGTGGTTGCAAAGCCACTTTGCCTTTATCGCATGGTCATTTGTGCCTCGCCCGACTATCTGGCGCGGCACGGTGAGCCACATACGCCGGATGATTTACAGCATCATCGCTGCCTGTCGCACATGGTCTGGAATGCGAATAACGAATGGAAACTACCGGGAACGGACGGTGACATGTCCTGGCGGCGTGACCCGGTATTTCGCTGTAATGACGGTCAGGCATTACGCCTGGCCGCCGTTGCGGGAGCGGGGTTGTTACTCCAGCCGGAGATCTTACTCACCGATGAACTGGCAAACGGCAAACTGGTACGCGTGTTAACGGACTTTGCGCCGCAGCCGCGTCAGGTGTGGCTGCTTTATCGCCATCAGCGCCGTCCGTTACCTAAACTCACGCGCTATATTGCTCATTTGCTCGAAAATATTAACGCGTGGGTCGAGCTTTCCTGAGGGTAACGGCCCGCAAAATATAAGGCTCCAGCAGCCGGGCGACAGCGGCAAAGACGGGCACCACCACGGAGTTACCAAACTGGCGATACGCCTGAGTGTCCGATACCGGAATACGAAATGGCTTTTCGCCTGGCTTTTCAAACCCCATCAGGCGCGCGCATTCGCGCGGTGTTAGCCTGCGTGGACGACGCTGCTGGTTGACGGCGTCGCTAAAATTGCTTTCACCCAGTGCTTTATCCCAGCCGCGATCGACCAGAATTTCTGAGCCATCTTTGTGGTAGCGGGCCGATAAGGTTCGCGCCACGCTGCCGGCATGGGTGGGATCAACCAGCCCAAATCCAAAACCGTTGCCTTTCGCTGCGTGTTTCTTCGCGTAATGGAAAAGGTAATCCCACAGCTTGAGCGACAGAACATATTTCGCATCGACGGTGGGTTCAAGGAGCTCACCAAAGGTCGGCCTGCTATGCGGATAGTAGCGGTCAATATGGCGCAGGGTAAAATCTTGCTTTAGCTGTAAATCGCGACGAAAACCCACCAGTACTATCCGTTCACGGTGCTGAGGCAGAAAGTGTTTGCCATCCACAATCTTCGGATCGTCTTTACCGGTCGCTTCGGCGTCGGCCACGTCGTACCCCAGCTCATCAAGGGTATTCATGATCACCGTAAAAGTTTTCCCCTGATCGTGGCTTTTCAGGTTTTTGACATTTTCCAGTACAAAGATGGCCGGACGCTTGGCTTTGATAATTCGCGCGACATCGAAAAAGAGCGTGCCCTGCGCTTCGCATTCAAAACCGTGGGCGCGACCGAGGGCATTCTTTTTGCTCACCCCGGCTAAGCTGAATGGCTGGCACGGGAAACCTGCCAGCAGGACGTCATGATCGGGGATCTGTTCGTCGATATGCGCGTAGGCTTGCGCATCGGTGACATCCGCTTTGCCGCTCAGCGTGACTTCGCGAATATCCTGGTTAAAACGATGACTCTGTTCGTCGTTATACCAGTTGGCTTTATACGTACGCACCGCATTTTTGTTCCATTCGCTGGTAAACACACACTGCCCGCCAATCGCTTCAAAACCGTTACGGATGCCGCCAATACCGGCGAACAGGTCGATAAAGCGGAATTGATAATGCGGATGGTGCGCAGGCGGCGAGGGAAGCATTTTACGCAGCAAAGCTTCCTCAACGGCGGTAAAGGGCGCCGGGGTGCCTTTCCCATTGACCCGCCGGTTTAATTTTTCACGACTCCATTCGTTTTGACCCAGTTTGCGTAACTGTTCCGCCACATACTTTTGTCCGTAGATTTCCAGTACCCGGTCCAGCAATGCGTTGTCGTCTTCCCGTTGCCGTTTCTCTTCTGCTTCGGCCTGGCGCTGAAGCTCCTGCGCGATTGAATCAAATTCCGACATGACGTCTCCTTGGGTTAATGCGTGAAAATATATCACTCATTTGACCCAGAGGTGAGCATTACTGTTGATATCCATAAACGCCGGAACAGGACTCAAAACCGCTCTGCGCACGAATGTCATGCAACCGGAAGGATGACGGGCGTTTAAGGGCGGGGCAGCGACACCCACTTATAACCCAGCGCCATGGTGCCCAGTACGATAGTGGCCGTGGCGCTGATATGCATCAGAAAATCCAGCGCACTGACATGGGTTGGGTGACAAAGTGCGAGCAACGTCAGTGCCATGCAGGCGACGCCAGCCCCGGCGGCGGCCAGGCTACGTGCGGGGAATAAGGTGCGGGTGCGGCGCAGATAACCAATCACGATCGCCATCATTGGCACGCTTACTACAACCATAAAGAGATAGCAGTTTGTCCCCACTTCATTGCCTTGTACCGGGGGAAGGTGATGCAACCGCATGTTGGTAAAGGTAATAACAAGCCAGAGGCTGACCAGGGGCGCAAACCATTTCCAGCTCAGGGATTGCTGCCCCGCAATGCTCAGCAGAAAGGCGTTACGGATAGCCAGCGTGCCGGTAAGAAAGGTCAGAAATAGCTGGAAGATAACCCACGCAGCCCCTGTCTGTGACCAGTCGGTGAAGGTTCTGTGCACCAATAAACTGGCCAGCGCCCCGCAGGGCAATGCCATAACGATCCACGCCACCACCCGCCATCCAGGCTGCCACGGACGTTTTACGGGTTCGATGGTACGACTTAACTGCTCAATAAAAAGATCATGATCGGCCATGATGTGCTCCTAACCGACGAAGGTTATTTAATGCGCGATGCAGCAGAGACTTAACGGCTGCTACCGTCAGGTTGTTGCGTGTCGCGGTTTCCGAAAGGGTCATTTCGTGCAGATGAACATGTTCAATGACCTGCCGCTGGCGTGCCGGAAGCTGGTTTAACAACACGGCGAGTTCTTCCCGGGACTGGTGTTGCTCAACACTGGTGATCCGGTAACGATCCTCACTTACATACTCTGGCGCGTCGCTGTCGTCTTGTTCACGCTGGCGATAGCGACCACGACGGCGAAGCGCATCAACCGAACGGGCATGAGCAATTACCATCAGCCACGGCAAAAAAGGTGAGGCGGGATCGTAGGTATGACGGACCCTGTGCACGGTAAGCAGCACATCCTGAATCACATCTTCAATCAGTATGTCATCGTCAATCTGCTTACGTACCAGCGAGCGAATAACTGGAACCAGCGCTTTTAGCAACTGCGTGTAGGCCGCCTGATCGCCTGCCTGGGCAAGCGCCATCAATTGCGGCCACTGCTCACGTGTTGCTTCATATTTTTCCATATCCCGCCTTAATTACGGCTTCATGTCTTTTTACCGCTGGCTTGCGTCAGGGCGTTAACCACAATCGACGGAGTGAGCACCTGCGGCAAAATTTTCGGTTCGCTGCCATCTGCGGGATAGACCACATACAGCGGCAGACTGCCCTGACCCAGGGCGTTCATTGCATCATCAATATCGGCATTAAATTTGGTCGAGTCGGCCACCATATAGAGCGTGCCCGTGCGCGCCAGCGCCTCTTTTACGGCCTGCGTAGTCAGAGATGTCTTCTCGTTTACCTGACAAGTGATACACCAGGATGCAGTAAAATTGACGAAAATCGCTTTACCGTGACCACGATTATCCGCCACATTTTGCGGCGACCATTTTACCTCTTCGATATGTGCCGCCGTCTGAACAGGTGCGCCGTTTTTGATAACCGACGGCAGCGGAACAATCACCGCCAGAATCAGCACAGCGGTGACCGCAAACAACGCGAGATGCCGTTTACCGGCAAAACGCCGCTGCTGCGCCATGCCATAGAGCCAGGCGGCGAAACTCAGCACCACGGAGGCGGCCAGAATCGCAGCGAGAGCGGTGGTGCCAGCCTGCTGAGCCAGTACCCATACCAGCCAGCCGAAGGCGCCGAACATGGGAAATGCCAGGCCGCGTTTAAGCGTATTCATCCAGGCGCCGGGGCGTGGCAGCCATTTTCCCAGTGCCGGAAAGAGGGAGATAAGACTGAACGGCGCCGCGAAACCAAGGGCGAGAGCAAAGAAGATAACCAGCGCCACGGCAGGTGGTTGCACCAGAGCATAACCAATCGCACCTGCCATAAACGGGGCCGCACAAGGCGTAGCCACAATGATCGACAGTGCTCCGGTCAGCGCCGCCCGGGCAAACGCGCCGCGCTCAATAGATATTTCTCCAGCGCGCTGCATTGACAGACCCACTTCAAACACGCCGAGTAAATTCAGGGCGGCACCCAGGATAATCAGGGCGAGAAAGGCAATGACCAGTGGCGACTGGAGCTGAAAGCCCCAGCCAACGGCAGTACCACCCACGCGCAGGGCCAGTAGAATCGCTGCCAGTATGAGCATGGTGACGACCGTGCCGAGCAAAAATCCAAGCCCTTCTTTGCGGGTCTGCGTTGTACTGTGCGAATGGCGAACCAGGCCCAGCGCCTTTAGCGAGATTATCGGGAAAACGCAGGGCATAAAATTGAGGATAATGCCGCCTGCGAAGGCGGCGAGCATAGCAGTTAACATAATGATTCCCTGAAGGCTAATGGGGTGGTTGACATCTGCCTCTTACGAATGCGAATTCGCGTACTGTTTCACCGCTTCCATTGTTTTCTGAATATGGGTTTCAGGGTTTCTGTCAGTGTAGCTCAGCAGGATCTTACCGTCCGGTGCGATAACAAACGAGGTGCGGTCAGACAGCGTTTTGCCGTTCATCTGCATCAGCGTCTGGTACTCCGCAGCGACTTTCGCGCCCGGGTCCGCGGTGACGGTGAACTTATCGCGGCACTCCAGTTTAGAAAACTCATCTACCTGGTCCACATTCCCTGCAGTCACGCCGATGACAGTCGCGCCCATTTTCTTGAAATCATCGGTGGCTTCGGCAAAGGCGTGGGCTTCGATGGTGCAGCCTTTACTGAATGCTGCCGGGAAGAAGTAGAGGACTACGGGGCCTTTTTGCAGCGCTTGTTTCAAGGAGAACGTTAGAGGCTTGCCCGCCAGTGCGCCCTGCAACTGAAAATCGGGGGCCTGCGCACCGGTCGGCAATGCCGCCTGGGCATTGAATATCGGCATTGAAACGCTAAGCAGTACGGCAGAGGTAAGGCTCAAAAAGAGTTTTTTCATCGGTGTCATGTTGCGCTCCACAGGATTTGATAATTTGACATTCATAGACAATTCGCTGGATGTCGTGGGAAAGTTTCGCCTGAAATAAAAAAAATGACGTGCGCGAAAAAGAGACGGGATGACCGCCCTATTTCACGATGCGGTCTCGGTAGCCGGGTAACACGTCTGCGGCTGCCTGCCGTTTTACGCCGCATGATTATTTAACAGGCGGGTGCTCGCATCGGCTTGAAGAAGAACCGTGACGTATTAAGCGTAGATAACATCGGGTATTAATGTTAACGGTCCGGGGGACAGAGACCCGCCGCGATGTTATTGGTCCGGATAAGCAGAACATTTTTTATGCTGGCGCTGCTGCTAATAATGAGAACGACTGTTTTATTGAACCGGAGGCGTCTCTATCCGTTAAAGGAACCAGCTACGACAGAGAAACATATATGTACTGAGGGCAGCATCAAGTACTGTAATGTGAGGACGCAGGCAGGAGGTTTTTTTAATTCACGGTCGCGTGTTTAAGATTATTCCGTGACCGATGGTTAACCATCGTGGGATATCGGCATAAGTGTCAGGTTACGCCAGATAAACAATTTCATCGCATTGAGGGGGAGCGTGCCTCCCCCATAGCTGGATATTAGATTGCGAAATCTTCCAGTTTTTTCCCTTTTTCAAGCGCCGAGGTAATCGCTTTAGGCGTGCGACCCTGGCCCGTCCAGGTTTTTTCGCTGCCGTCTTCGTCGATATATTTGTATTTCGCCGGGCGAGGCTCACGGGTAGATTTTGTTTTTGTCGCCTGTCCTTTTAAGGAGGAGATAAGCTCTGCCGGGTCAATGCCTTCCTCAAGAAGCTTCACGCGAAAGGCCTCGAGTTTTGCCTGTTTATCCTCGAGTTCCTTACGCTGAGAGGCTTCTTCTTCGCGGCGTTCTTCAACGATGACCGTAAATTTTTCGAGAATATCTTCAAGATATTCCAGACTAACTTCACGCGTCTGAGCACGCAGTGTGCGAATGTTGTTTAAGGCTTTCAGTGCTTCTGACATTTGCAGATCCTTTTACTTGAATTTGGTGGTGTTTCGAATGGCTTCTTTGCGAATAGTTCCTGGAAACTAAACGAGCGTATCATTTTTGTTTCTCAGTTGGACACAATGTATATACCGTGTATGCAAAATAATATATAGCAAATTATGAATAGAAATGTCTGTCTTTTAGTGTCATTACTCTTTTTTTTCTAAGTAGAGTATTTCGGTGCTCAGTAAAAAGCATAACCCCTTCCATCAACCTGAACCATTTTATGGAGTGTTACCATAGAAAACCCCTTTCATTACAGGTCTTTTTCCTGTTGATTGCCAATGCCACCCAGTATTTGGTCGTTACGTCTTGCTTATATTCGAAACAGATGGTGAATGATTTGTGCGCTTTGTCGCGAATTCTAAATCAAACCGCATCGTTTGTTGGGGGTAATCGGTCTTGTCAGAAAGGCGGGTTTTACTTGATCAATTGTAAAGGTGACCGTGTGAAATAGCGTTTTAAGAAATATCAGTTGTAGGTTGTCTTCTTTTTATGCTTTTTACTGACTGCAGTTATCCAGCTCGGCAGCAAGCCTGTTTATCTCATCCTGAATATATTTTCGTCGTAGTTTAAACAGCAAGCCTGCAGGAATAACTCGCTCTATTATTGTCGGCTTCCTGGTCACGTACTCCATTACGAGTCGTTTAACATCTTCTTCTGTCCAGCTATCCATCACCGGCGTTGGGTTGTAAAGAAGATTTGCCTGGAGGGTAGGGGCAACTTCTTCATCCAGAATCATGAAGATCTTTTCCCGGCTTAAACCGGAGTCATTCAGCTTTTGTGCCATCCATCGGTAGTCGTAGTCCTGGAGTACCCGCGCAGTAAAAAGCTCAGATAACGCATGCCAGACGAGGGCACGGCTGGCCAGTTCGGCTTCGGTAATATGCATTCATTTATCCCCTGCGGTGAAACATCCAAGGCGCTAAAAGCAGTTTTACCAAATGAATGGAACGTGTCAACGCTATGCAGGATGGGGCACATACAACAAAAAAGCCCGCAGGGCTTACGCCGTGCGGGCTCTTAGGACTTCATCGGATGACTCTGGTAATCATCGATGGAGAATTTTGGGCTGGCGTCCCTGTAATTACTTACTCATCAATTTGATTTTTAATAATATTTACATTTTATTTTTCACACATGGTTCTAAAACGGAACCATAAATCTTAATGACATGAGTTCTCATGATTATCAGATTTGTAAATTGTATCAAAAGGTAACAAAATTCTCAGTTCAACTTCCTGTCGGTAGCTGAAGTCGCAAGAAGGATCAGCTTTTCACCGATTAGTGTATACGGTAGTTTTTCAGCATAACTGAATTGTACCCGTAGGGCTGAAGTGGTTTACTGAATTTGGCCACCTGAACAGAGGTGATATGCTCACCTCAGAACAACACAGGTGCCATAATGAAAAAAAGAAATTTCAGCGCAGAGTTTAAACGCGAATCCGCTCAACTGGTCGTTGACCAGAATTACACCGTGGCAGATGCAGCCAGCGCTATGGATGTCGGCCTTTCCACAATGACGCGATGGGTGAAACAATTACGTGATGAGCGGCAGGGAAAAACACCAAAAGCCTCCCCCATTACCCCGGAACAAATTGAAATCCGTGAGCTCAGGAAAAAGCTACAACGTATTGAAATGGAAAATGAAATATTAAAAAAGGCTACCGCGCTCTTGATGTCAGACTCCCTGAACAGTTCTCGATAATCGGGAAACTCAGGGCGCGTTATCCTGTGGCCACTCTCTGCCATGTGTTCGGGGTCCATCGCAGCAGCTACAAATACTGGAAAAACCGTCCTGAAAAGCCAGACGGCAGACGGGCTGTATTACGCAGCCAGGTACTTGAACTGCATGGCATCAGCCACGGCTCTGCCGGAGCAAGAAGCATCGCCACAATGGCAACCCAGAGAGGTTACCAGATGGGGCGCTGGCTTGCTGGCAGACTCATGAAAGAGCTGGGGCTGGTCAGTTGCCAGCAGCCGACTCACCGGTATAAGCGTGGCGGTCATGAGCACGTTGCTATCCCGAATCATCTTGAGCGACAGTTCGCCGTAACGGAACCAAATCAGGTGTGGTGCGGTGATGTGACCTATATCTGGACGGGTAAGCGCTGGGCGTACCTCGCCGTTGTTCTCGACCTGTTCGCAAGAAAACCAGTGGGCTGGGCCATGTCGTTCTCGCCGGACAGCAGGCTCACCATGAAAGCACTGGAAATGGCATGGGAAACCCGTGGTAAGCCCGTCGGGGTGATGTTCCACAGCGATCAAGGCAGCCATTATACGAGCAGGCAGTTCCGGCAGTTACTGTGGCGATACCGGATCAGGCAGAGTATGAGTCGGCGTGGAAACTGCTGGGATAACAGCCCAATGGAGCGCTTCTTCAGGAGTCTGAAGAACGAATGGGTGCCGGCGACGGGCTATGTAAGCTTCAGCGATGCAGCTCACGCAATAACGGACTATATCGTTGGATATTACAGCGCACTAAGACCGCACGAATATAATGGTGGGTTACCGCCAAACGAATCAGAAAACCGATACTGGAAAAACTCTAACGCGGTGGCCAGTTTTTGTTGACCACTTCAGGCAGTACCAGCATAGGTGGAGAATGGATTTTGAACAACTGGTCACCAGAGCATACAAAAGAAATCAAAGCTTGGCTTAACATAGATAACTATCGCAAGTTTGAAGATCTCTCATTGATACACTTCTATCACGAGTTATGGGCCCGGAATCTGTTCTTTAAGGAGTATCGGGAAGAGTTTGAGAGCAGAACTCTCATGGGTTACTTCTCAAAGATTTTCACCGGCAACCCTTTTTTGATCCCAGAAGGGCAACTTGGATACATGACTCCTGCCAACAAACTTTTTCAACCTCCCCATTTTTTTCTAACAACTCTTGATCGCCTTGCTGAAACGAGCATTATTGCTATGCAACGCGGAGGTTTTGTTTGGCATGAAGGTGACAATTATTCTATAAACGCAGAGCTTCGAGAAGAATCACTTTCAGACATTATGCCAGATCAGTTTACACGAACAGTCATGTTCGAGATTGATTTGGCAAGTGGCACAGACGAAGAGATTGCAGAGTCGCTTAAAGCTGCATTACCGCAATGGCGTAAAGTTAAGGGTATTGATGAAAACCCATTGGAATCTGTACGTTTTGGATACGGAACTATCAAGAAACTCATCAGCTATCGTGTAATACCTATGCTGGATATCCTGGTGTGGGCAGCCGTTAAAAAAATCCGTGTCTCTGACGACAGGTTATCCAGACTACTATATACAGACGATGACGAAGAAAGCGAAATGAGGCAGTCCAGCCAAATCAAAGATACCGACAGGCCTTTGGCTCTTAAATCCTGCACAACTGACTTTATCCGACAATTCCATTACTTCATGAACAAAAATAGCCATTTGAAGCAAATGAAAGTCTCTGATGTAATGAAACTATCGGATTAATATTTTATCTATAACCATCTGTTTTTTTTATAAAAAATAAAAAGCATCATCGTAAATGATGCTTTTTTTTGCGATTTTTACTTTAAAACGGCCATTTTACAACTTGCTATAAAACAGGGGAATTTCAGCTACTCTCAAGTTCCCCTGTTCTGTACGGCACCAACTTCTAGAAAACCATCCTGCATAGCAGCGAAGAACCTCCGTTTCAGGAACTTCGCTCCTTTCTTTTCCCAACTATTCGTAGAGTGACTCCATCGCAACGACAAGGGAAAACAAAATGAATAATCAAGCAACCCGCCTCATACGATTACCAGAAGTTCTTGAACGAACTGGCTACGGAAAAGCCTGGATCTATCGTCTGATCAGTGAAGGTCGGTTTCCGGCACCAGTGAAGATCGGAGTTCGTGCTGTTGCTTTTGTCGAGAGTGAAGTTGACGAGTGGATTCAATCAATTATCGAAACAAGCAGAATTAAAGTTGCTTAATTAAACCTCGGAGAGATTTTTATGAATATTGAAGAATTTTTGAGTGAAGAAAACCATATGTGCAATTTGGGCGATGATCTTTTTTACAAGATCTTCGGGTAATGACTCCAACTTACTGATAGTGTTTTATGTTCAGATAATGCCCGATGACTTTGTCATGCAGCTCCACCGATTTTGAGAACGACAGTGACTTCCTGCCCAGCCTTGCCAGATGCTGCCTCAGATTCAGGTTATGCCGCTCAATGCGCTGCGTATATCGCTTGCTGATAACGTGCAGTTCTCCCTTCAGGCGTGATTCATAAAGCGGCCAGCCATCCGTCATCCATACCACGACCTCAAAGGCCGACAGCAGGCCCAGAAGACGCTCCAGCGTGGCCAACGTGCGTTCACCGAATACGTGCGCCACAACCGTCCTCCGTATCCTGTCATACGCGTAAAACAACCAGCGCTGGCGTGATTTAGCGCCGACGTAACCCCACTGTTCGTCCATTTCCGCGCAAACAATGACGTCACTGCCCGGTTGTATGCGTGAGTTTACCGACTGCGGCCTGAGTTTTTTAAGTGTCGTAAAATCGTGTTGAGGCCAACGCCCATAATGCGTGCACTGGCGCGACATCCGACGCCATTCATGGCCATATCAATAATTTTCTGGTGTGTACCGGGCTGAGAGGCGGTGTAAGTGAACTGTAGCTGCCATGTTTTACGGCAGTGAGAGCAGAGATAGCGCTGATGTCCGGCAGTACTTTTACCGTTACGCACCACGCCTTCAGTAGCTGAGCAGGAGGGACAACTGATGGAGATGGAAGCCACGGGAGAACCTCAAAAACACCATCGTACACTAAATCAGTAAGTTGGCACCATTACCGGAAACACCCATTCACGATGCCCACTTATGGCTTTCATTGACTCCAGGACTCGTAAAGCTTCTTTGCTTAGTGGAACTTTGTGAGGCTTCTTCATTTTCATAAACTCAGCCGGGATGTTCCACATTGAGTTGTCAGTATCTATATCTGCCCATCTCGCACGAACAGCTTCCCCTGGACGAACCCAGGTCAGCAATTGCCATTCAATCAGCAATCGTGTCTCCAAACGAACGGAGGCATTATTCAACACCATTAGGAAACGGGGTAACTCGGAAGGGGGTAATGCAGGCATATTCTGCTTTTTAGGCTTACTGAACCGTTGTCCAAGGTTGTCAGCCGGATTGAACTCTATGAGTTCTTCTGTTGCTGCATAGCGGAAAATTTCATTCAGGCGGGAAATGATTCGCCGTAAAGTTTCGAGGACTCCTCGTTGCTCAATAGGGTCAAGGTGTTGCTTTAAGAGTTTGGGTCGGATCTCATTGACAGGAACATTACCCAAGCCGGGAAAGATATTTCTCTCTAGGCTTCGCCAGATGTCTTCTGCATGGTCTTGTGAGATACCTGAGGTCTTTACCTTCTCGTCTAACCATTTCCTTGCCACGGCTTGGAGTGTGTGTTCAGTAGCATTCTTTAAGGCATTAGCTTTATCGTTGTTATGGACTTGAGGATCAATGCCATTGGCAAGCAAGGAAAGGTATTCATCTCGTAAGGCTCTGGCTCTTGCCAGTGTAAGGTGAGGATAGGTCCCAAGGCTCATTTTGGTTCTTTTCTTACTCACTGGCACTGCATACCTGAAATACCAATTCTTCTTCCCTCCTTTTGCGAGAGGAGCGATTCGCAGGATCAAACCATCACCGTCAAACAAGTTGATTTCTTTGTCGGTTGGCTTGGTGCTTTTGATTTCAGTATCAGTGAGCTTTTTAGCGATTTTTGCCATTTTGGGACCCTCGATTTTTGGACCCTTCGTTGTGGGTCCCATTCAGGGTGCCATAAGTGATAGTTCTCAGCAATTCTCACTGGACGACAATAGACGTAAAAAAGCCCGCAGAGCTTGTGCTGTGCGGGCTTAGTAGACTTCATTGTACTTCAAACAACTAAAAAGTGGTGGAGCTGGCGGGAGTTGAACCCGCGTCCGAAATTTCTACATCCTCGGTACTACATGCTTAGTCCAGTCTTTACATTCGCCTGGCACCTGCGGACGGACACGCCACTACCAGACTAGCCTGATTAGTTTTAACGCTTCAACCCCAGGCAGGGCCTCCACGCGATCTCTTTTGGGTTTGACCTCTCTTTGATCCCCGTCTTAAGAGCGGAAGCTAGGGAGAGAGGGCTCAGAGCAGGTTATTAAGCTGCTAAAGCGTAGTTTTCGTCGTTTGCGACTATTTTTTGCGGCTTTTTACGAGGCAAACCGCCCCTCGGCATGCACCTTGGGTTTCGCAAATCCCGTCGAATCCAGAATCAGCCCCAAAAGTGTTGCGGCAAGTATAACAGATTTGTGACGCAGCATGCCAGTCCATATCACTGCGATGCCTTCAATCAGAGATGTCTGGCGACAATATGAGCAATTGCTACTGTTTACGCATAAAAACGCTAATAAGCTAGCGGGAGAAGGTTCGGAGAATGCACCTGGGCGAGAAGGGTAGGACATACGAAAAATTATGATGCCAAACATTCTTTACTCTCATAGTGAGAGTGGCGGGAAAGATATTTGGCCCGGACACTCCCGCAGGGGAAGCATCCGGTGGGCGTTATTAACGGCCTGCGTTTTTCATAATGCGGGCTTTATCAAGTTGCCATTCGCGCTCTTTAAGATCGGAACGCTTATCATGCTGTTTCTTGCCTTTCGCAACGCCGATTTTGACTTTGCACCAGGCATTCTTCCAGTACAGCGAAAGGGCAACAACAGTATAACCTTCACGGTTTACGCGACCATAGAGGGCGTCCAGTTCACGCTGATTGAGCAGCAGCTTACGTGTACGGGTCGGGTCGCAAACATAGTGGCTCGAAGCCACTGCCAGCGGGGTGAAGTTGGCGCCAAACAGATATGCTTCGCCATCTTTTAGAATCACATAACTGTCGCCGATGTTAGCTTTACCCGCACGCAGGGATTTGACTTCCCAGCCCTGCAGAGACAGACCCGCCTCAAACTCTTCTTCGATAAAATATTCGTGGCGGGCGCGCTTATTCATCGCGATGGTGGCGGAACCGGGTTTGTGTACTTTTTTCTTCGTCATAAGTGTCGTGAAGCCATTGGTAATCTGATATCCAAAAAGACCTCATTGCATCCTGTGAGGTTCAACGCGTTATCTTAGCACGAGTTCCGGCGTAGCGTTTTCCTTTCATGTATGGGAAATGTTATTATTTGATGATTGTGTGATCGCAGGAAATGCTATGCCTCAGATTAGTCGCTCTGCACTGGTGCCTTACAGCGCAGAACAAATGTATGAATTGGTTAACGATGTGAAATCTTACCCACAGTTTCTGCCAGGGTGCACGGGAAGCCGCGTGCTGGAGTCCGGCCCGACGCAGATGACGGCAGCAGTGGATGTCTCGAAAGCGGGAATCAGTAAGACTTTCACAACGCGAAATACCTTAACGGCAAATCAGACCATTTTGATGCATCTTGTCGATGGTCCATTTAAGAGATTAATGGGGGACTGGAAGTTTACGCCACTCTCGGCGGATGCTTGCCGCATCGAATTTAATCTTGATTTCGAATTTACCAATAAGTTGATTGAGCTGGCGTTTGGGCGTGTTTTCAAAGAGCTGGCTGCCAATATGGTAGAAGCGTTTACCGTGCGTGCGAAAGAGGTTTACAGTGCCGGGTAAGATTGTGGTGGAAGTGGCGTATGCGTTGCCTGAAAAGCAGTACCTGCAGCGGGTAAACCTTGAAGAAGGGGCAACTATTGAGCAAGCGATTGTTGCCTCTGGACTGCTGGAATTACGCACCGATATCGATCTCAGCCACAACAAAGTGGGCATCTATAGCCGCCCGGCGAAACTGCAGGATGTGGTTGCCGATGGTGACCGTATCGAAATCTATCGCCCCCTGATTGCTGATCCGAAAGAACTGCGCAGGCAGCGCGCGGAGAGAGCGGCGAAGAAATAGCCTTGTTCAGGTTGTTGCAAGCGCTTTTAACAGGACGTTCAATCTGGCGCTGGCATTCTTGTACGGTGAGACGCTATTGAATTGAATCATACGACCTCGCGTCCATTTTCCGTACCAGAGTTGGTGGTACAATTCATCGTCGCTAAAGCCATTCACCAGAGCCACCAGTTGCTGTTGGTTCTCTTCCAGCAAATTAAGCAACATCGACCATGACGTAATATGCTGGTAATCGGCGTAGTATTTTTGCGCAAGCTTCCCCAGTTCATTCCATTTTACGCCTTTTGCCGGAAAATCGATTTGCTCGCCTGCCGCTTCCTGGTGGTGCCAGTAGAGAACTTGCTCTCCCCAGCCAATCAGGTAGCTGACAAGGTTGGCGACACTCATGCGGCTCCCGGCTACATGACCGTCAAGACATGGCTGAAAGGCCATCTCGGGAGGTATGCGGGCGAGTTTTTTGCGTAATGCGAGGGCGGATTTTTCCATTGCTTCAAGTAGGGCGGTTTTGCTTTCCGGAACAGCCATCGTTTTCATCCCCTGAAATGAAAAATGGCGCCATAAGGCGCCATTTCTGATTCTGCGATTACTCTTTTGTCAGTGCGGGTTTGTTATCAATGTTGGTTAATACACCGCTGCTGTTAAAGGTCAGCGTCAGCGTCTGCTGGGTTGCATTTTCGTGCCCCGGCTGCTGGCGGAATACATAGAACCAGGTGCTGCTTCCAAACGGGTCGGTCATCATCGGCGTACCTAATGCGTATGCAACCTGCTGTTGCGTCATCCCTACGCGGATTTTAGAAACGTCATTCGGAGTCAGGTAGTTCCCCTGATTGATATCAGGACGGTAAACCACGCGTTCCAGAGTGGAACAGCCTGCGGTCAACATCAGAAGAACCGCTGCGGCAGCAGTCAGCATTTTACAGCGCATAATGATTTGATTCCTTTTCGGGCCCGAACAGTACGTGGCTCATTTGTAATGTGCCGATAATAATAGACCTTTAGCCAGTTTAAAACCTTTGCTACCTGGTCTGACGGCGAATTTATCGTGTACTGAGACCGTACTAATGACAAAAAGTTTACGCAGCGAGTAGCTCTTTCGCATTTGCCAGTGTATTTCGGGTGACTTCACTACCCCCTAACAGCCGTGCCAGCTCCTGTAAACGTGCGCGTTTATCCAACTGCAGCATGTGTGTTTCGGTCATTGCGCCGTCGGTCTCTTTGCTAACAAAGAAGTGATGGTGCCCACAGCCTGCAACCTGAGGCAGATGAGTCACGCACATGACCTGGGTGGATTCGCCTAATTGACGCAGAAGTTTACCGACGACCGCCGCGGTCGGGCCGCTGATTCCCACATCCACCTCGTCGAAAATAAGTGCCGGGGTTTCCATCTTCCGGGCGGTGATGACCTGAATGGCTAGCGCAATTCGTGACAGCTCACCGCCGGAGGCGACTTTAGAAATAGCCTGTAGGGGCTGACCGGGGTTGGTTGTGACGCGGAACTCAATGCGATCGGCGCCATCAGCGGTGAGGGTATGCTCATCAAAGCTGACGTCGATATCAAATACCCCGTGCGGCATTGAAAGCATATGCATACTCTCGGTGATCAATTGCCCCAGCTCGTGCGCGTAGTGCACCCGTTGCGTATGGAGCTGGCGGGCGGCCTCAAGTGCCAGTTGGTGGTGCTTCGCCACTGCAAGCTTCAGCGTTTCCTGTGAGTCTGCCTGGTCATCAAGCTGTTGTTGCTCTTCCAGCAATGATTGATGGAATTGTGGCAAGGCTTCCGGGCTGACGTGGTGTTTACGCGCCAGTGAAATCTGTTTTGAAATACGCTGCTCAAGTTCATACAGGCGGTTCGGATCCAGTTCAAGACGGTCACAGTAATGACGCAACTCATCGCTGGCCTCGCTGACCTGAATAGCCGCTTCTTCGAGCATAGTGAGGATGCCGGACAAGCTGGCATCCATCCCGGCCAGTTCGGTAACCATTTGGCGTGCGGTATAGAGCTGGCTTTGTAGATTGGCATCTTCGCCGTCTGCCAGCAAATTCAGCGCATGCTGACTGGTGCTAAGTAACTGGCCGCTGTTGGCGAGGCGTTTGTACTCTTCATCAATCTGTTCAAATTCGCCCGGCAGTGGGTTGAATTCGTTAAGCTCTTTTAATTGATAATGCAGCAGTTCGGCACGTGCGGTACGTTCCTGGCTTTGCTGTTGATGCTGCGCCAGTTCGCGGCAGCTCGTATGCCACTGGCGGTAATGTTCTGCCATCTGTTGAGTAAGTGTGTACTCACCTGCATAGCCGTCCAGCAAAGCTTTCTGATGTTCAGATTTCACTAACAGCTGATGCGCGTGCTGGCCGTGGATTTGGATCAGCAACTGCCCCAGCTCGCGCAATTGTGAAAGCGGAACTGCCGTGCCATTGATAAAACCACGAGAGCGCCCGTCGCTGCTGATAACGCGGCGAAGTAAACACTCACGTCCGTCTTCAAGCTGGTTCTCTTCCAGCCAGCGTTGTGCTGCTGGGGTGTCTTTCAGGGCAAAGCGCGCGCACAGGTCAGCGCGTGCGGCGCCCGCTCGCACCATGTCGGCCTCTGCACGACCGCCCAGGCAAAGCCCCAGCGCATCAATGGCGATGGATTTACCTGCCCCGGTCTCACCCGTGATAGCCGTCATTCCGCTATGGAAGTCGATCTCAAGTTCACGAACAATCGCAAAGTTGCTGATAGTCAGTTGTGCCAACATGGTTGCTTTCCTGTATGAATAACCATAACTGTGTTTAAATACAGTATAAACTGGTTTTATATACAGTAAAGCCCCGGACTACGTTTTCAGAATAATTTTTTTGACCAGCCGAGTTTTGAGCTTAATGTATTGAAATAGCTATAATCTTTTGGGTGTATCAGATTGAGGTGATAGTCGCACCGACGAATCAGCACATCTTCGCCTTCCTGGATGGGCAGCGCGATTTGGCTATCGCAACTCACTTCCAGATCGCTGCGACGATGTGAGAAACGCAGGCGAATAGTGCTGCTGCTGTTAATGACCAGCGGGCGTGCAGAAAGCGTGTGCGGGAACATGGGCACTAGCGTGATGGCATCCAGCGAGGGGGTCAGGATTGGACCGCCCGCCGACAGCGAGTAGGCCGTGGAGCCTGTTGGCGTGGAGATGATCAGACCGTCTGAACGCTGAGAGAACGCAAAAATCTCATCGATGTAGACTTCGAACTCAATCATATGGGCGACTTTGCCGGGATGGAGAACGACTTCATTGATCGCGGTGCTGATGCGCTTCTGGCAATCCTGCTGGCAGACTTGTACTTCCAGCAAAAAACGCTTTTCGGCAATATAATAACCTTCCAGAACATCAGCCAACTGCTGCTGTGCGTTATCGGGGTCGAGGTCTGTCAGAAAACCCAGATTGCCACGGTTGATGCCAATGACTTTAATATCGTAGCGCGCCAGTGTGCGCGCGGCGCCAAGCATATTACCGTCACCGCCGACGACTACCGCGAGATCCGCCTGCTGACCAATTTCTGCCAGCGTACCGGTGCGCACGTTTTTAAGCTGTAACTCTTGTGCAATCTGTTGCTCGACAATGACGTCATACCCTTTTGTACACAGCCAGCGATAGAGCATTTCATGTGTGGTCAGCGCGGTGGGGTGACGCGGATGACCGACAATACCAATACACTTGAAATGATGAGCCATTTTCTGGTGGTCCTTGTGCCAAATGAATGATGACAATCTGTCGCGTTCCCTTGAAACCCGGAAACGGATCCCCATAATAAGCGAAGTTAGCGAGATGAATGCGAAAAAACGCGGAGAAATTCATGAGTAGTAAAGAACAGAAAACGCCTGACGGGCAAGCCCCGGAAGAAATTATCATGGATCAGCACGAAGATATTGAGGCGGTTGAACCAGACGCTTCTGCTGAGCAGGTGGATCCGCGCGATGAGAAGATTGCCAACCTCGAAGCGCAACTGATTGAAGCGCAGAACCGTGAGCGTGACGGTATTCTGCGTGTTAAAGCAGAAATGGAAAACCTGCGTCGCCGTACCGAGCTGGACGTTGAGAAGGCGCATAAATTTGCGCTGGAAAAATTCATCAACGAACTATTGCCGGTGATTGATAGCCTGGATCGCGCGCTGGAAGTCGCGGACAAGAACAATGCCGACATGTCCTCAATGGTCGAAGGTATTGAACTGACGCTGAAATCTATGCTGGATGTCGTGAAAAAATTCGGTGTTGAAGTGGTAGCCGATACCAACGTTCCGCTGGATCCGAATGTGCATCAGGCTATCGCGATGGTGGAGTCAGAAGATGTGGCACCGGGCAACGTGCTGGGCGTGATGCAAAAAGGCTTTACCCTCAATGGCCGCACGATCCGCGCCGCAATGGTGACGGTCGCGAAAGCGAAGGGTTAATTTCCCTCATGTTAACCCTCACCCTGCGGGGAGAGGGTTAACATCATTATTCCGCCACGCTGTCGCGAAGGGATTTGACCGGAATAACGCGTACCTGCTTAATCATGTTGTCCTGCACATCGAGAATATCGATATCATAGTGTTCAATGCGCACGCGGGTTCCGGCTGCCGGGATCTCTTCTAGTGCCTCAAGTAACATCCCGTTAATCGTCCGGGCCTCGGCTTCCGGTAATTGCCAGTTAAAGGCTTTATTCAACTCACGCACATTGGCGCTGCCATCAATAATCACTGACCCGTCATTTTGCGGTGTCACTTCCTCGGCCAGCGACGGCGACATTGAGGTCGTAAAGTCTCCGACAATCTCTTCGAGAATATCTTCAACCGTAATCAGCCCCTGAATGTCGCCGTATTCATCCACGACCAGGCCGACTTTCTTTTTATTACGCTGAAATTTCACCAGTTGTACGCTGAGCGGCGTGCCTTCCGGCACGTAATAAATTTCATCGGCGGCGCGCAGCATGACCTCTTTGGTGAACTCTTTTTTCTCTGTCATCAGACGGTAGGCTTCGCGTACGCGTAGCATGCTGATGGTATCGTCAAGCGAATCCCGGTAGAGCACAATACGGCCATGCGGCGAATGGGTAAGCTGGCGCACGATCGACTTCCAGTCGTCGTTGATATCGATACCGACGATTTCACTACGTGGCACCATGATGTCATTGACGCTTACTTTTTCCAGATCCAGTATCGACAGCAGCATATCCTGGTTGCGTCGGGAAATCTGGGAGCGGGATTCATTCACGATGGTACGCAATTCATCCTTGCTCAGTGCGCCGCTGATAACGACATCAGCCTTAATACCCACCATCCTCATCAGAACGCGCGTTACCCCATTAAGCAGCCAGACCAGCGGCATCATGATGATCTGCAACGGTACTAACAGAACACTACTGGGAAAAGCGACTTTTTCGGGATACAGGGCGGCGATGGTTTTCGGCAGGACTTCGGCAAACACCAGGACGACAAAAGTCAGCACGCCGGTTGCAATTGCCACGCCAGCGTTACCGTATAAACGCATACCAACGATGGTACCCAGCGCAGAGGCGAGGATATTGACCAGATTATTGCCAATCAATACCAGGCTGATAAGTCGGTCGGGTTTACGCAGCAGTTTTTCGACGCGCTTAGCGCTTCGATGGCCCTGCTTTGCCAGATGACGCAGGCGATAACGGTTAACGGTCATCATGCCGGTTTCAGAACCGGAGAAGTACGCCGAAATCACCACCATGATGATCAGGGTGACGATCAGCGTCGTGGTGGAAATGTGTTCCAGGGGGAACTCCTTCTTAACTTAGGATATGCTGCAGAACGCGGCTACCGAAATAGGCCAGCGTTAGAATGCCGGCGCCTGCGACGTTAAACCACACGACACGGCGCCCGCGCCACCCTTTATGGTAATGGCCCCACAGCAATACGATATAGACGAACCACGCAATGATCGACAGGACAGCTTTGTCGATATTCTCCATGCTGAACAGGTTTTTGAGGAAGAAGAGACCTGTACAGAGCGTTAATGTCAGCAGAACCACGCCAATCTGGGTGATATGAAACATTTTGCGCTCAATGCTCATTAACGGCGGCATTTCGCTGCTGAATGCCAGTCGTTTATTCTTAAGTTGATAGTCAATCCACGCCAGTTGTAGCGCATACATTGCTGCGATAATCAGCGTGGCATAGGCGAAGAGTGAAAGCCCGATATGGATCATCATACCCGGGGTGGTTTCGAGATGCGTTATGTACTCGTTTGGCACAAAAATGGCGAAGGCGAGATTGATAAGCGCAAAGGTATAGACGATGGGTAGCAGCAGCCAGCCGCGGTTTTTCGACGCCACAATGGTCATGACTGTGCAGATCATTAAGCTGACCAGCGAACCGACGTTTAATAAGCTTAAGTTTTGCCCACCATCGTCCGGGAAAATCCGTTCTTTAAGCGCGAAGCCGTGAAACATCAGCGCGACAACCGCTGATAAAATCGCCATGCGGCGCCAGCCGCTGTTTTTCTGCAACAAACCGGGAACGATCAGTGCGAGGCTGATGGAATAGGCGGCAAGAGAAATTAAGGCGAACACGGGCATAGTGGCGTCGACAGTTGACCTAAGAAGAAAGAGATGCAGTATAACGTTACGTGACTCTGGCTCCAACCGTTGCATCACATACATCACGAATGTCTTCATGTTATACTGGCGCAAATTTCTGTTATGCGTCGCCCTGGCGGCCCATCGTTTTACCTCAGGCGAGAGACAATGTTTGATAATTTAACCGATCGTTTGTCGCGCACCCTGCGCAATATCAGTGGTCGTGGACGCCTCACTGAAGACAATATTAAAGACACGCTACGCGAAGTGCGTATGGCGCTGCTGGAAGCGGACGTCGCCTTGCCGGTCGTGCGTGATTTCATCAACCGCGTAAAAGAAAAAGCGGTTGGTCATGAAGTGAATAAGAGCCTGACGCCCGGTCAGGAGTTCGTCAAAATCGTTCGTAACGAACTGGTTGCGGCGATGGGTGAAGAGAACCAAAGCCTTAATCTGGCCGCACAGCCGCCAGCCGTTGTGTTGATGGCGGGCCTGCAGGGTGCAGGTAAAACCACCAGCGTGGGTAAACTGGGTAAGTTCCTGCGTGAAAAACACAAGAAGAAAGTGATGGTGGTTTCCGCGGACGTTTATCGCCCGGCGGCGATCAAACAGCTGGAAACCCTTGCGCAACAGGTGGACGTCGATTTCTTCCCGTCTGATGTTGCGCAAAAGCCGGTGGATATAGTTAATGCCGCGCTGAAAGAAGCGAAGCTCAAATTCTACGACGTGCTGCTGGTGGATACCGCTGGTCGCCTGCATGTCGACGAAGCGATGATGGATGAAATCAAACAGGTCCATGCCGCGATTAATCCGGTAGAAACCCTGTTTGTTGTTGACGCCATGACCGGTCAGGATGCGGCGAATACCGCGAAAGCGTTTAACGAAGCGCTGCCGCTGACGGGGGTTGTATTGACCAAAGTGGACGGCGACGCCCGCGGCGGTGCGGCGCTCTCTATTCGTCATATTACCGGCAAACCGATCAAGTTCCTGGGCGTAGGTGAGAAGACCGAAGCACTGGAGCCGTTCCATCCGGACCGTATTGCTTCGCGTATTCTTGGTATGGGCGACGTGCTGTCGCTGATCGAAGATATTGAAAGTAAGGTCGATCGCGCTCAGGCCGAGAAGCTGGCGTCCAAACTGAAAAAAGGCGACGGTTTTGATCTGACCGACTTCCTGGAACAACTGCGTCAGATGAAAAACATGGGCGGTATGGCGAGCCTGATGGGCAAGCTGCCTGGCATGGGTCAGATTCCGGATAACGTGAAAGCGCAGATGGATGACAAAGTGCTGGTGCGTATGGAAGCGATCATCAACTCGATGACCTTTAAAGAGCGTGCGAACCCTGAAATCATCAAAGGCTCCCGTAAACGCCGTATTGCTGCGGGCTGCGGGATGCAGGTGCAGGATGTTAACCGCCTTCTGAAACAGTTCGACGACATGCAGCGCATGATGAAGAAGATGAAGAAGGGCGGTATGGCGAAGATGATGAGAAGTATGAAGGGGATGATGCCGCCGGGGTTCCCTGGCCGCTAAAAACAAAGGTATAAGGCTATCTTGTTTGCCATTTTAGCCCCGGGGTGTGCTCGAAATGCTCACGTACTACGTGTACGCTCCGCTTTCTGTGCGCACGCCGTAACTAAACTGGCCGCACCGATATACGCCTTATCTCCTTTGTTTGCTATATCCTGATTGCATTTTCCCCAAAAATCAGTAAAATTTTCGGGCTTTTAATATGACACCGGGCTCCGTTCCTCGATGGGGCCCGGTTGTTTTATTCACACAAGAGGATGTTATGGTAACTATTCGTTTAGCACGTCACGGCGCTAAAAAGCGTCCGTTCTACCAGGTTGTTGTCACCGACAGCCGTAATGCACGCAACGGTCGCTTCATTGAGCGCGTTGGCTTCTTCAACCCGATCGCGTCCGAGAAAGAAGAAGGCACCCGCCTGGATCTGGATCGTATCGCTCACTGGGTTGGCCAGGGCGCTACCGTTTCTGATCGCGTAGCTACGCTGATCAAAGAAGTAAACAAAGCAGCTTAATCTGTCACGGTGGTCATGATGAGCAAGCAACACGCCGCGCAGAGCCCTGTTAATCCTATCGTTCTGGGTAAACTGGGATCTTCTTACGGTATCCGTGGTTGGCTCAGAGTGTTTTCCTCCACCGAAGACGCCGAAAGCATTTTTGACTACCAGCCATGGTTTATTGAACGGGCGGGTCAGTGGCAGAGCATTGAGCTGGAAAGCTGGCGCTACCACAATCAGGACATTGTCATCAAACTGAAAGGTGTTGATGACAGAGATGCAGCGAATCTGCTGACCAATTGCGAAATTGTCGTAGATTCATCGCAGTTGCCGGAACTGGAAGAGGGTGACTACTACTGGAAAGACCTGATGGGCTGCCAGGTAGTGACCACCGAAGGTTATAGTCTCGGTAAAGTCATCGATATGATGGAAACCGGGTCAAATGACGTTCTCGTCATTAAGGCAAACCTGAAAGATGCATTTGGTATCAAGGAGCGGTTGGTTCCGTTCCTCGATGGGCAGGTTATCAAGAAAGTCGATCTCGCTACTCAAACCATTGAAGTAGATTGGGATCCTGGTTTTTAAACCTCCGGATATACGGTAAAAGACGGCGCTATGTGGATTGGCATAATTAGCCTGTTTCCTGAAATGTTCCGCGCGATTACCGACTACGGGGTAACTGGCCGGGCAGTAAAAAATGGCCTGCTGAGCATCCAGAGCTGGAGTCCACGTGACTTTGCTCATGACCGGCACCGTACCGTGGACGATCGTCCCTACGGCGGCGGACCGGGGATGTTAATGATGGTGCAACCTTTGCGGGATGCCATTCATGCAGCAAAAGATGCGGCCGGTGAAGGCGCAAAAGTGATTTATCTGTCACCTCAGGGGCGTAAGCTTGATCAAGCGGGCGTCAGCGAACTGGCAACGAATCAGAAACTGATTCTGGTGTGCGGGCGCTACGAAGGGATAGATGAGCGCGTAATCCAAACCGAGATTGACGAAGAATGGTCTATCGGCGATTACGTTCTCAGCGGTGGTGAGTTACCAGCCATGACGCTGATTGATTCGGTCTCCCGGTTTATTCCTGGTGTTCTGGGTCATGAAGCTTCGGCAACGGAAGATTCCTTTGCTGATGGATTACTGGACTGCCCCCACTATACTCGACCTGAGTTGTTAGAAGGTATGGAAGTACCGCCAGTATTACTGTCGGGAAATCATGCCGGGATACGTCGCTGGCGTTTGAAACAGTCGCTGGGCCGCACCTGGCTTAGAAGACCTGAACTTCTGGAAAACCTGGCTCTGACTGAAGAGCAAGCAAGGTTGCTGGCGGAGTTCAAAAAAGAACACGCACAACAGCAACATAAACATGATGGGACGGCGTAAGCCCCCAATATCAGTTTACCCAGGATAAGAGATTAAATTATGAGCAACATTATTAAGCAACTTGAACAAGAACAGATGAAGCAGGACGTACCTTCCTTCCGTCCGGGTGATACCGTGGAAGTGAAAGTATGGGTTGTTGAAGGTTCCAAAAAACGTCTGCAGGCATTCGAGGGCGTGGTTATCGCTATTCGTAACCGCGGTCTGCACTCTGCATTCACTGTTCGTAAAATTTCCAACGGCGAAGGCGTTGAGCGTGTCTTCCAGACTCACTCTCCGGTAGTTGACAGCATTGCTGTTAAACGTCGTGGTGCTGTACGTAAAGCTAAACTGTACTACCTGCGTGAGCGCACTGGTAAGTCTGCTCGTATCAAAGAGCGTCTTAACTGATAAAGCGCACACGCCACATCCAAAGCGTGTTATGAAACAAGGGGTTAGCTATTGGCTGGCCCCTTTTTTTATTGGTGATGGCGGCAAATTGGCGGCAGGGATTGGCACGATGGCGGCAGATATAAAAAAACCTGCCAAAGCAGGTTTATAACCAGAGTTGTTGTTGATTTTGTCGATTGGGGTGCGGTGGGGCTGGGTTAACCTTTCCCGGAGTGACAATAAATCTGGCGAGGGTCTCATGAGTAACAAAAGTACAACCGCAATTGATATTTTGGCACTGATGATATCGCTCTTTTGTTTCTATGCTTAAGTAGCGACTTGTTCTTGCATGTGCCGCTTCTTGGCATAACGGGCAGTGCATCATGTTCATTCCCCCCAGCTTTGCTTATTTAGTGGGGATAATATACCCGATTCTTGCATTTGCAAGTTTGAGGTTGCAAATTTACATTCAATTATCCTCCTCCTCATCATCCTCTGTGTTACTTTCATCACTGGCCTCGTATTCGACATCAGAGAGTTTCACCTCCAGCTCTAACGCTGTTGTATAGCCGTTATTGCTGAGTGTGTGAGTCACTTTCGTGATAATCCATGCCTGCTCGTCGATGATGCGCTTAAATCCAGAAACAGCGACCGGCGTCTCCGGGTAAAGGTCGGCGCGGCCAAGCGCCAGACTGATTGAAAATTCAGCCACACCGCGTTGGAGTTTGTCCCACTTTGCTTTAGCCGCCCGCATAGCCTGGGCTTTTGTTGAATAAATCGTGGTTAACGCAAAGACGTTATCCGCTTCACCGGCCATATATTCGCCCTCGCGCGCTTCCGGCGTTTTAGCTTCTTTCTTTTTAGTGGCCTTTGCTTTGGGGTGTTGTAATGCGCGCAGATGCTGCTCTTTTGGCTTACGTTTTACCTTCACTTTTTTTGGCTTTGGCTCTTTGGTATGAAGCCACTGAGCCGTAACTCCTGTATAAGCGCCCCTGTCGGCAATCGAAAACTGATGCCGGTCACCATCACTGCGGATGATCGTCACCTGCGGAATCTTCTTACCACTGGCACTGACCGCATTACCCGGTTTCAGGAACAGCAACTTGCCCGCCTTTACGGAGACCTCACCGCCGTTTCGGTCAGCCAGCCGCGTCAGAAATTTGGCGTCTGATTCCTGAGCCTGGTCGATATGCGGTACTGGAATTTTTGCCAGTTCAGGCGCAACAGCAGCGGTTAATTTATTGCGCGTCGCGATGGACTCAACAATTTGACCCAGCGTTTTATCATGCCATGACTCCTCACGCCGTGAGTTCAGCGACCCACGAAAATCGGCGCTACGGGCGCGAATGGTAACAGTATCAGGCGCGCCCCGGTGCTCAACTTCATCGACAGTAAAGCTTCCTTTGCCTACAAGTGCGGAATCTTTCCAGCCCAGAAACAGAGTCAGAACAGCACCACGCACCGGCAACTGTACAAGCCCGTCGCTGTCATCCAGTTCAATATCGAGCTGGTCAGCCTCAAAGCCCCGGTTATCCGTCATCGTGAGCTGTATCAGCCTGTTACTGATGTTGCCGGTAATATCCCTGCTTTCGAGCATCAGCATAAAATCGGGGGCCAGTGCGCTCCCCGCCTTGCTATAGAGTATCTCTGACATCATACCCCCAGAGTCGACGTTAATTTCATTGCTGAGTCTTTCGCATTTCCGACCAGTGTTTCAGCCTGTTCACTGAGATCGCCATATACCGCCGCCAGTGACTCATCGACCCGCGTTAATGTCAGCGTAAAACTGATTTTTCGCGGGGAGCCATCAGAAAAAAATACGGTGCCGGTATCGCTGATGCTGTTAATAACAAACATGCCGTAAATCATTCCTGCACCGGAAAGTAACGGCCATGCCTTTCCACCCTCGGCCATCAGCCGGAGCGCAGTTAAGGAGAGATGCCCGCCAGTCAGCTCCGGGTAAAGCTCCCCACTGAGCGTGATTTTCTCCTCACCCACCCCAAGAAACTGAAAAGCGTCTCGCTTACCCACACGGGCATTTGACGGCCAGCGATATTCCGCGTCGCGCTGCATACTCTGAAATGGCAGCGTCTGACGCATAAACACAAATAAACCAAGTGCAAGCAGCATATCCGCTCCCCTTATCCGTCAGTTCTCATGTCAGCGCGTTCACGGGCGCGCTTTTCCCTGTCAGCACGTTCGACGGCGTCCCGCAACTGATTTCCAAGCTCACCACCCGGCGCGCCACCGTTTTGTATAGTGATGCTGTAATGACTCTGCCGGTTGTCGGTGTACGCTTTACCCGCTCCGGGGGCGGTTACCGGCTGATACGCCTGATAGCCCCCGTAATTGCCGGTTGCAGGGATATACTCGCCATTACTGATTGCCGGGTTTTGCGTTGCACCATTTTTCGCGGCATCGGCTTTTTCCGCTGTTTTATCGAGGTCGCCCGATGCCTTGTTAATAACGCCAAGTTTTTCCAGTACCCAGTCAATGCCCGCCCGCAGTTTATTGAACGCGGTCAGCGGCAACATGAGCGCATCGGCCAGCGCCTGACCAAACGCGATACCAGCGTCTTTACATGAGTTGAGTTGTTCCTGCGAAGACTTCACCGGCTCCAGCAGACTACTGAACCAGCCCCACGCCGCCTTTAATTTCTCGCCCAGCCAGTCAAACATCGGTTTAAGAGGGGAGAACATTTCACCCACCGGCGCAAACGCTGCTGTCAGCCCCTCAATCACACCACTGAAAAAGGCGCTGATGGGTTCCCAATATTTGCGGATAAGCAGTGCACCGGCGACGACAGCAGCGCCCACCGCGACAATCGGCAGAGTCAGCGCACCGAGTGCTGTCACGATTGCACCACCCACGACGCTGAATACCGTCCCCAGCACACCGGCTGCGGCAATAATCGCGTTAATCCCCATAATGACCGGGAACGCAACCAGGCCAATCGCACCGATAACCGCAATGACCCCCGTTGCCACCCCGACGAGTACGCCCAGGGTTTGCGTCAGCCCCTGATTTTTCTGGATCCAGCCATCAAGTTGCAGCACATAGCCAGTCGCCGTCTGCACCAGTTTGCGAAGGGAAGACTCCTGCTGGTCAAACAGGTCTGTTCCAACGGCCTCGTAAGCCGACTGGAACTCTTTAAAGTCACCGCCGAGGTTGTCCTGCATGACTTTGACCAGTTCTTCGGTCTTGCCGTCTGACGCTTTTAACGCCGCCGTCAGTTTATCGAGTCTGCCAGATGACGCCCCCTGTAGCAGGGCGTTAGCTGATTTAAGCGCCTCCTCGCCAAAGATAGTTTTCAGATATTCACCCTGCTGGGCGTTCCCCAGCTTATGCTTAGAGAAACTGGCGTTAATCTCTTTCAGAATGGTGAAGACAGGCCGCATATTGCCTTTGCTGTCTGATGTTTTAACACCCAGCTCTTTAATCGCCCGGAACGCCTCACCGGTCGGCGCCTGGAGGCGGGTCACTATTGCAGCACTCCCCGTACCGGCCATCGACCCGGTGATGTTGTTGTCATGAAGAACGCCAGTCATTGCTGCGGCCTCTTCGAGACTTACACCAGCCGCGCGGGCAACCGGGGCAAGATAGGTCATGGCATCACTTAATCCCTGAAAATCAGCCGCCGACTTGTTCATCGTTGCTGACAGGACATCGCCAATATGCCCGACTTTGTCATTGGATAGCTGAAAGGCGCTTTTTGTACCCAGCAGTAACTTCGCGTTCTCCTCCATCGTTTGCCGGTTTGCCAGTGCCATATTCAGCGTGACGGGCGTGGCGGCCTGAATGGCGGCTGCATCGCCACCCGCTTTGGCAATAACGATTTGCGCACCGGCTGCATCATCAGCCGAGGCGGCGGTGTTATCACCGAGCTGGCGAGCCTGTTTTCGTAACGCCGTCATCTCTGCTGAGTCTTTGGCGACACCGAGCACGGCCTGTAATTCAGCGTTTTTTTGAGCAAACTCATAACCGGGCTTTAATAACGCAACACCCGCCAGTGTGGCCGTTGTCGCCATTCCCACGCCAGCAGCCCCCACCGCCGCAGTGCTCCCGGCCAGCTCTTTTCCTGCCTGATAACGCTGCCTGACGCGGGTCAGCTTTTCCTGTTGTGCGCTGACCCTCGCCAGTGCTGCCCGCTGCCGGTCAAGTTGCGATGTTGTCTCACTGATTGTGCCGCGCAGGCGACGCTCATCAGCGGCCAGCGTGCGGGTATTGATTCCGGCCTGGCTGAGTTCCTGCCGCTGGCGTTGTACCGCCTCGCGCAGACTGTTGTGTTTAAGCTGGAGCGCGGCGGCGCTTTTACGTGCTGCCTCCATTGCTGCCGCCTGCGCACGCGTGGGCTGTTCTGTGTTTCTGAACTGCACAGCCAGCGCGGCGGCTTCCTGCTTTGCCTTTTGCAGCGCCTGACCAGTAACGGCAAGCTGTGCGCTGGTCTTGCGAAAACCCTCTATTTTTGATGCCTGACTGTTAAGCTCACGCAGTGTGGTCTGTGTCGCCCGAACGTCTCCGGCCAGCTCCTTGCTGGCCTTATCGATGGATCTTAACGGACGGGTCGCCTGGTCAACCGCTTTGAGTAATACCTGTAACTTCACATCACTCATTCGTGTTTCCGCTTCGCTGGAGCGCTTTTTCGCGCCATGTGATGAGTTCGGTCAGGCTCATGGGAAAGAGCTCCGATGGTGGCCAGTGGAAGATCACTGCAATATCCGCCATCAGGTCATCGACCGAGAGTTTTTTTGGAAAGGTTATCGTGCCGAATTCGGCGACAAAAAACCGACCACCTTACCGGCCAGTGCAACCAGATCAGGCAGCTCCAGTGTGGCGACTTCCTGCTCGGTCAGCATCGGTGCAGTCATACGCGGCAGCACTTTAATGAGCGCGTCGACCTCCGAGTTAGCCACCGCCGCCAGACTGACGCCGCGCAGCGTGCCCGCGTTAGGCTTAATCAGCGTAATGGCGCTAACAACCTGCTCGCCACGTTTGATGGGATTTTCCAGGGTAACAACGTTTTCTTTGGTCATGATTTCTCTCGTTTAATTTCGTTAGCAGTTAACCCGGTAAGCCCCGCTCACCGGGCAAAAATTACAGGCCGATATTGCGGCGATGCTGCTCCAGCCGGTCGGTGCCGTTCACTTTTTCAATCATGTTGATGGTGTCGATTTCGACCAGCTCTTTGCCGTCCATCGTCAGCTTAAAATAAGTACACACGACCGAAATTTTGGACTCAGTGTCTTCGCCCATTTTGCTCTCGCCGGTGTCGATTTCTTTCTGGCGACCACGCATGACCACTTCGACGGCGACTGTTTCGCCGGTGTCGTCGCGCTGGTAGGAACCGGCAAAACGTACCGGCACCGCGTCAACGCCGGTCGCGCCGTACAGCTCCCAGATAACCGAATCGGGGAAGCCGCCGAGCGACCATTCCATTGACAGGGCATCATCATCCAGACCGAGGTCAACCGGTGCGCTACCGCTCATCCCTGCTCCGCGCCAGTTCTCCAGCTTACGGGTCAGCTTCGGTAACGTGATGGACTTCGCCACCCCCTGATAGCTGTAGCCATTCAGGAAGACATTCATATGTTTCAGTTTGCGCGGCATTGCCATGTGTCAGGCTCCTTAGTTGCTGTTGACCGCTGTTACCAGAGTGGCGAGGTACTTGTCGGTAATACGCTGGCGTAAGGTCAGATTTTCCAGCGGGGGAACCGGCGTATAGTCATAATCGATATAGAGTTTCCCCGCTTTGAGCGTTTCCTTATCGTTGGCCTCCTCATCAAACCAGCAGCTCGCATCCACGATGTAACCGTTGGTTTTGAGTTCGCGGAATTTGGCATTGATGCCATCCACGATGTCGCGGATTAACGTTGCGGTAATGGGTTTGTCGACTGCCCACATATGCGCCTGCGCCATCGTGTCAGCGATAACCTGCGCGGTACGGGTGTAGTTCTCAAAGAGGAAAAGCGGGTCATCGGAGCAGGTGCGGTTACCCCAGAAGCGAAAGCCATCCTTACGGATCAGTGTGGTCACACCCGCCCCATTGAGTAAATCCGCATCGGTGCCTGGCTCCTGCAAATCCCAGAAGACGGAGGCACTGATGCCGGTGACACCGTTCACCCCAACGTTAGACAGGGTTTTGTGCCAGCCGACAGTCTGGTCAATGTACGCGCGAAGACCGAGCGCGCGGGCGGTGGCGTAAGCCGTGGCGGTCGCATTGCTCACGGTGTCCCAGGCGAGAAAATCCGGCCAGATAACCATCAGCTCGCGCTGGCTGAAATTGTCGCGATATTTGATGGCATCGGATACGGTCTTACAGCCCCACGCACTGACATAACCAAAGGCGCGCAGCTTCTGACAGACAGGGGCAAGCGCCGTCGCCACTTCGAGGGTATCAAAACCCGGCACACCGAGAATGCGTGGCTTAACGCCGGTGACCGCTTCGGCGGTCAACAGTGCCTTGAGGCCGGTGTATTTACCGTTCTCATCCGTGGTGCCGATGATGTTGGAAAGGGTCTGCGCGAGAGCCGCGTCTTCATCGGTGCCGGTGCCCTCAGCCACACGCACAACGACAATTACCGGTTTTGACTGGTCAGCGATAGCCTGTAAGGACGCCGCCAGCGTGCCTTTTTTACCGGCTTTTGCGATGGCGCTCTGCACGTTAGTAATCAGTACCGGCTCGTTAAGGGGAAAGGTCGCCGCATCGGCATCACTGGCGGTACAGACCATACCGACAATCGCCGTTGAGACCGTGGAAATGACGCGCGTACCGTCGTTAATTTCGACGACCTGCACGCCATGATGAAAATCACTCATCCGTTTAACTCCGTGGGTTGGGGTGAGTGTATTTTCAGGTCAGCGTGCGAACTGAGCTATTTATTGAGGTTGGTCGTGATAAGACACAACAGCGGACAAAAGAAAAAGCGGGCTAATGCCCGCCTGAATTATTCCGGCTGTTCCGGCCAGACCGGCGCGGCAGGGTCAACACGGTTTACCAGTACACGGTATTTTTTCAGCGCCGTCAGGGTTGCCACCTCCTCATCACTGGCAATACCGAGTTCAACCGCATCCTGGAGGGGGGCAATGCGGGTCGCAATGTCAGCCAGTAAACGTGTCTTCTGACTCTCTGCCTGTGTCTGTAATTCCTGCGGGGTATACACGCGGGGGATAATTTTTTCCCCGTCATAGACCCAGTTCCCCGTATTATCCACGCGGCGGTTTTCTTCGTTATCCTCCACCTCGGAAACGCTCAGGCCATCCGGCCACAGGGACGAAACATCGGTAAAACCTGTGGCAATCACTTTAATAATGCCCCGCCCGTCATAGCCGATTTTCATCGTATCCGGTGAAAAATGACGCTGGCTTTCATACCAGTCAGCGCCGCTTTCATCCATCAGAAACAAAACATTCTGTTTTGCCAGCTCCCGTTGTTCTGGCGTGGCGGGTGTGCACGCCCTGAAATTTTTCAGCGTAATATAAGACCCTGACATTATCCTCTCCCGATGGTCAGCCACTGGCCGTTGCGGTAAACCTGGATATAGCTCCAGTACAGATCCTCAACGGAATAATCGCCGTCTTTGTTAACAAATCCGGTCAGGACGGTGTTGCCGTTGCGATAGTCACGCACACCGACTGCCCCCACCTGATGCTCGGCGGTAAAACGCACATCCACCACGCGGTTAATCTGGGCGTCGTTTGCCTTATTCCAGGCATCATCCGCGCGCGCCTGCACGGCATTCATTCGCGCATCTATGGCATCCCCCAGCCAGGCGCCACCCACACCCCAGCGGGTGCCAAAGATATTGCCGTCCGTTGAAATGACCGTTCCCGTATTGCCAACCTTGAGATAACCATCGACCATTGACATATGCGGCAGCGTTACCCGCCCGGTTTCCGCATCCACGATCAGCGGTCGGGTATTATCCCAGAGTCCGTCCGGGTCGCCCTTGGCGGTTTTCATCAGGTAAAAAGAAGCGCCATCAAAGCGGAAAAAAAAGGCGCGGTCACTCATTCGTAACCGGTAGTTATCGGGACTGGTTGATACCACCTGACCGGACAGTGTGCCGCCAGTCAGTCGCAGAAAACGCCCGTCACTGACCGCTTTCGTGTACGCCTCGCCCGCCGGGGTATAATCGCCTCTGGGCTGGAATGTGCGTGCGAGATAATTCGACAGCCAGTCGTTTCCCCAGGCACTCCCACGAATATTCCCCGACGGGTTATCAACCGGGATTCCAGCAAACTGGCTTTGGATCCCCCGCCATTTTTCCGCCAGATGCGCGGACAATAAACCGCCCCAGGCGGGACCGGAAATATCCCCCGTGGCATTGTTCACCGGAATGGCACCGAAGCGGGCATTCAGATTATTGGATAACCATTCACTGTTGCCACCCGTCCCCCAGATGGTGCCGTAGCTGTTGCCATCAATGGCGAATTTAGCGGACCCGGCATAGATGTTACGCCCGGCAAAAATCTCCCCCAGCTCGTTAAAGGTGACGCGACCATATTCAGTTTTATTGGTTGAATCCACGGTGCGAAAAATAAAGCCACCCGTACCCAGCCCCCGGTTATTGGTCAGCCCTGCGGCACCAAACCCGACACCGTTCCAGTCAATTGTCAGTCCCTGCACAGACGGTGAGGCAGGCATATTAACGCGCATGGATGCTGCATGGGCTTCACCAATGACATCAAGCCAGGCCATCGCATCACCGGTGCGCTGGACGGCATTTTCCGCTCTGTTTACCGTATTCTGTAAACCGATGTTTTGTACAAACAGGGGCTTATTGGGAATGTCCGTGCCGTTCCGCTCTTTTGCCAGTCGCGCGCTGGCATTGTCCATGGCGATTTTTACCGCTTTAGACGTGGCGGCCAGACTCTCGGCCTCGCTGTCGGTCGCGTTACTGAGCTGAGTAAACCCCTTTTCCTGTATGGTGGCGTCGGGATGCCGACGGGATTTTTCATGTGCCGAGATAGCATCATCAACATAATCCTGCGTTGCCATCACCATCGTGGAATCAACGGATAACGCCACCGAGGCGACACTGCTGACAATGATGACCATGCGGCAGGTCTGCGCACGGCCTGACCCCTCGGCCAGTTCCGGCTTATAGCTTTCGGCCATGTTGGAGACGGCAATCAGCGTCCCCTCATCGTCATACAGGCCCAGCTCACGCATCCAGAAGCCGCCCACCTCCGGCGGGATAACCAGCTCGGCCACAACATAATTACTGTGCCGGTTATCCTGGCTGATTTTATTCAGGGCATGACGCCAGACCTCATTAATGAGACGGGTCTGACCCGCATCCGGCACCGGCAGAATACCGCCACCATCCCCGACGGCCATTGCGGTGATATTGACTTTCTTACCACCCGGCAGCGTGGCCGCCGCCAGCTTTACCGCACCGGCAGTGGTGATAACGGTTTTAAATTTTGTGCTCATCAGTCCTCACTTATCCGGGGTACACCGTAATAATGTCACCATCACAGGCCACGCCGCCGGTGAACAGCCAGCCGGGGATATCCTGAATAATGTTCAGGCCGATCAGGTGACGGCTTGCCGGTTTTGCATCAGCAATCAGGCGCTCTATCTCGTAATACATTTCTTCGGTGATACCGCTTTCCAGCACGCCGATATCCAGGCGAAATGTCCCCGGCGGATCACTGGTTTCCCACCACTCCGTGATGTTGATGAGGTAGCCGAGCGGCTCCACCACCCGCCGGACGGCACCGAGGGTGCCCTTGTGACAGTGAATAAACCACGCATCACGGATAACGGCGCGCTTTGTCAGCTCCGGCCATTTTTCATCCCACCGGTCAACGGAAAACGCCCAGGCCAGCCACGGCAGCAGGTTTGCCGGACAGGTGTCAGGGTTCCACAGGGTACGAAGACTGACGGGCGTTTTTTCGATTTCCGCACAGGCGTGGGCGGCGGCCACCTCCAGTGGTGAGGAGCCCACCGGCAACAGGCGTGAATCATTCATCAGCACCCCCTACCGCGATGGTGTAGCGTGTACAGAATGACGCCTGCGTGTTGTCGAGTACGATATCGGCATGTGGTGCGGCCAGTTCCACGCGCTGCACACCCACGACATGTAATGCCGCATAGATGGCAGACAGGCGAATATCACGCCCGAGGCGGTGCTGTGCGCTGATATAGGCCTCCAGATTTTTCACCGCAGCGGCGCGGATGGGCTCACTTTCGGGGCCAGGGTAAAGATAAAGCGTGGCGTCAATCTGATAATCCACAATGTCAGCGGATTGCACTGTCACCCGGTCAGCGACCGGCCTGACATCCTCGGCATTCAGGGCATTGCGCACCACTGCGAGCAGTTCATCAGACGCGATGCCGTTGTTTTCACGTGACAGCACGGAAATGGTCACACAGGACGGCGACGGGCTGGTCACCGATATGTCAGCAACGCGCCCGTCAGCGCTGCGACCATGATATTCATACGCCCCCACAGAACCGGCCACACTCAGACCTTCAAATGCCTGTTGAATACGCAGACGAAAATCCGTGTCAGACTCCATGACGGCAACCACCGGCGGAATGGCCGTATCGTCGGCAGGGGTCACAACGAGCCGCGTGACATTAAAATTCCCGCCGAGCACATCCAGATCCGTTTTTTCGGCATAGGCCAGCATCACCGCCCGTGCAGCCTCATTGACCCGCTGACGCCAGATAACCTCACGGTAGGCGTTTTCCTCCAGGAGCTTAACAATCGGCTCTGACTCCAGTAACAGTGTGCGGGCTACGGCCTGTTGTTGCTCCGGGGGATACAGCGAAATAAAGGTCGCCTTTCGCTCTGCCAGAATGGTCTCGTAGTCCAGTGTTTCCACCACATCCGGGGCGGGGAGCTGGCTCAAATCAACAATGGGCATGGTTTCAACTCACAGGAAGGGTTAACGAAATGGCGTCGCCGGTACTGGTCACTGAGCCGGTCAGGTTGACCACCATGCGGCCATCAAAATGACGCTCAGTAGTAACCGCGCTGAGGGTAATTCTCGGCTCCCATTTCAGCACCGCCATATAACAGGCGACTTTGATTTGCAGCTCCAGTGCGGGTGTCTGTGGCTGGTCAATCATGGCCGACAGCAACGACCCGTATTCACGGCGCATCACCCTCGACCCGACAGGCGTGCGCAGAATATCGCTCACGCTCTGGCTGATATGCTCAACATCGGTAATAGCCCGGCCATCTGCCCGACTCATGCCGATATAGCGTGCTGTCATTTGGTGCCCTCCGTCCAGTCACCACCTCTTTGCACGCCGCCGTGATCATGGTCATCGACCTGCACGCCGTTCGATGTAAATGTGCCGCCGGTGTGCGCGATGTTGCCGCGCATAGTGCCGCCTTTCTTCACTTCAAGGGTGGCGGTGGTCAGTTTGTTGGTACAGACCACCTCCGGGGTGTCCAGAGTGATACGCTCCGCCGCTTTTACCAGCACCACCGGCACCGTGGCAGTAATAGACTCTGATGCTGTCACGTCAGCGGTTTTTATGCCGCTGACCGTCAGGGCACTGGTTTCCGGTTCGTACTCAATGACCGCACCATCAGGGAAAGCAATATGCAAGGCATCCGCCGAGGCAGACGGCGCGGGATGGTCATCAGAGAAAATGCCTGGCAGTACAAAAGCAGTATCCAGTTCACCGCCCACGGCCAGTATGAGCACCTGCTCACCGAGGGACGGAGCCCACCATGTTCGAGAGCGACCGGCACGCTGTGTCAGCCACTGGAGCCAGTCGGTAATAATGCCGCCGGTCTGCACACGGCAGCGCCCCGCATTGAGGTCGATTTCGACGACAACGCCGGTACGCACCAGATTGCGGATAGCGCGGGCAAGTTCATTCAGGGTTGCGAGTGTTTTCATACTGGCAGGATGCCGCCGGCCGAATCCGGCAGCAATGTGAAGTGGTTATGTCAGAAATGGCACAGCTATTTTTCGGCAAGATGGTCAATAATCAGGTTTTCGATGAGCCGCGTATCGTCAGGAGAAAAGCCCAGCAACTGACGTTCAGGATACGGCACTTCCTCCCGGTTACGCCCCGGTCTGTCTTTGAGGCCGAACTGATGCACCCGCGCAATGCGCTGTACCTTCCCGGTAAATGCAACCACCGCCTCACTGTCGTTGCCGCTGGCCTTCATAAAGCGATTTGTGCGTAACTTCGCGAACATCTCCCGCTTAATGCGTCCCTTTCTGGCACGCAGCGGCTGACGTTTGCGTACTGCATAAGCGGTTCCATCAGGTGCTTTCTGCGTTTTAATGCGTTGTTGCTGTTGCTGGCGCAGCTTCTTCGCAATATCGACAGTCAGGCGGCGACGGCCTGCGGGTGACAATGCCGCAAGCAGTCCTGCGAGTTTGTCCTCCAGGGGTTTAAATTCACTCATTCCATTTACTCACCAGTTCACCCTTGATATAGAGCTCAAGAGGGCGGGTCACAGGCTCCGGCAGCGGTGGCTCCGGGATGCAACGAACATGAAGCGCCGCACCCACCTCATCAACAAGTGTTCGCTCAGTGAGTAACAGACTGATGCTGATATCGAAACTGCTGTCACTGTTAATATCAGCCTCAAAAGTGAAACCTTTTTTCTGACCGCTGTCGGTGCTGAGAATATCGGGCTGATGCTCACGCAGCCATGCCAGCACCGGCACAAGGATCAAATCAAAATCACCGGTAAAATCGGTCACGATCACATTAAGCGTGTACTGCTTTTCAAACGACAGCGACGTTGCCAGCGTGGCGGCGATGTTGCCGCCATCAACGTAAAGGCGCAGCATGTCAGGGTTAGCGGCCAGCACTGGCGCGGCATCAGTCAGGGCTTTTCGCAGACTGTCGGGTTTCAGCATCTAATTCATCCTGGCATTGTTTGACGGTTTTCACCTGTAGTGCGCAACTTTCCAGCGCGCGCTCAAGGTGGCGAATATCATCACTTAAGTCGCCGTTCGTCTGTGGATCACTTCCCGGCATCGGGCACAGGCTCACTTTCGGGCAACCGCTGTAGACAATCACCGGCGTCGGCACAGGCGGCGCGGTGGTGCAACCGGCGCACAGCATCAGGAAGCAGAGCGCCATACCAGCGACGAAACTCGTCATTTTCATTAAGTAACCTCTTGATGGTCTTTTCCCGTTCCGCTTCACGTTGTGTGGCGGCGTCCAGTTTCCGGCGCATATCCACTTGCGCCAGCTCGTTTTTATCCGCCCGGTCAGTGGCAACACGGAGCTGATTTTTCAGCATACCGGCCAGTGTCTTTTGTTCGCTGGCGACACGATTTGCCTTTTCCAGTGAGCGGGTAAGATTGCCGTTTTCATGACGCAGCCACAGCCCCCCGGCAATTACCAGCAGGACAGCAATTAAAATCATCATAAGTCTCGACACAGGCCAGCCCCCCGGATGCGCTGACAATACGAGGCGCGCACTGCCATAAATCCCACGAGGCAGGCCAGATAAAACAGACCTAAAAGGAGATGTCCGCCAGAAATAAGACAGGGAAAGGTGAATGCCAGAATCAGAATCAAACAGAATTTACGGGGGGCGGGCGATTTGTGAAAAAAAATAAGACCCACAATCAGCACAGCATAATAAATAGTGTCGACAGCCCCGTCGCGCCAGTACATCAACCAGTATTCAGACGCCGCCGCCCCCGCGAGGCCGCCAGCGAAACAGGCCAGGCAGATTAATAGCGTATGGATGACAATAAAGTTGACCGCCATACTGTTCGGGTAAATTAAACCCAGCGCCAGCATCAGGCCGGTCAACACATTAACAGCCGGTACAATTAAACGCATTTTCACTGGTTTACTCCTTTCATACACCAGACCAGCTCACGCTTGCGGCGATTTTCCAGCCCGGTATTTCTGACGCCATCGATATAAACCCAGCGCGGGAGCTGGTCACATGCCTGTTTCCATTTTTTCTGGTTCAGGAAGTAAACCAGCGTGGACTTACACGCGGCACCGGTGCCGACGTTAAAGGCAAAACTGACCACGGCATCATAGACGCGTGGCGGCATATCCACCGGCGCACAGACCGCCAGACGACGCTCAACATTCAGCACATCTGCAACCAGATTTTGCGCCGCTTCCCGCTCTGTAATATCCCGCTTCGGTGTGACCCCGGCAGTGTGGCCGATGCCTGATGTCCATACCCCCGCACTGCACTGGTAGGGGCGAAGACGACACCCCTCAAGGTCTGCAATCAGGGCAAGACCATCCGGCGAGGTATGGAGTAAACGAAAATCAGGCACCAGTGCTGCCAGCGCCAGCACGGCGGCCACACTGCAACGCTTAACGATTGATGACATTGCTCATTGCCTCCCCGGTAAGACGGCTCTGTTTAAGCTGGAGTGCTAACAGGGCGTAGCTTTTGCGTCGGTAATACCAGTTAACACCGACCGTCAGCACCACACCCAGCGCACCGAAATACGCGGCGAAATCCTGCGGTGTCATTGCACCAAAAAAGGTGAGCGCCACACTTATCCAGTACGCCAGTGATGAGGTGATTTTTTCCATGCTCAGTCCCATAAATTCACCGCTTCCCGTACCGCTGCGGCCTGTATTTCGGGCAGTTCTACCGCTGTGCCATGAGGCAGCACCGCGCCCAGTTCAGCCACTCCCGGATTAGCCGCGAGCACCGTTTCGAATACCCCCTCAGTGCGCCCGTAATACCGGGCGCAGATAACATCAAGGGTGTCGCCCTGTTGTGCGTAAATCCGCATCAGATTTGCCCCACGATACAGCGGGGCTTGTCCTGAATTCGTGCCACTGACCAGCGCATGTCCCGCCACAGCTCATCAATCGTGGTATCAATGCTGTCGGCTTTTTTGTCGCCTCTGGCGCTCGCATCCACGCCGCGATAACGCTCGTAAAGGGTGGCGGTTGCCATCGCGCAGACGGCGCGCTCGTAGTGAAAAACCCGCGTACTCTCGCCGTCGATTTCATCCGAGGGCACATCCACCAGTCGCGCAAAGCCCGCCTTAATCTGGCTGTCGCGGTACTCGTAAAGCTCCGCGTTGGTCTCAGCAATGCCGGTTTTGATGGCATTGCGCAGACGCGCCGGGGCGATGGTCTGCTCAAGACGCATAAGATCACGCACGCGCTTCGGGTCGATATCGGGAAAGAAAAACGTGTTTTTAATGACCGGTTCGTCGCCCGCAGGGGCGGGAATAACAACCGTGCCCGCCGGGGTTGCTGCATCACTTTTATTAACAATCACTGTCGTCATCACTACCTCTGAAAAGGTGGGCGGTGGACGCCGGTCGCTGATAAGGTGAAACACCTTCATTGACCGGCGTGCCGCCCTGGCGCGGGGCGCATTCTTTTAACCGGTGACCTTGCGGGGGCGACCCCGCCCGCGTTTCACCGGCGTTACTGTTTTTTTCTGCTGTGCGGTTTTCGCGGGCGTTTTTGACGCGGGCTTTGCGGCAACAGGCTTTGGATTCAGCTCGCGCGTGAGGCGCTCAATGTCCTTACGCACTCCGGCGTTGCGGTCGAGCTGACTGGCTCGTTGCAGATGCGTCATGGCATCGGTGAGCTGACCGGCATCACGCAGCGCCAGCCCGGTGACTTTGTACAGTCGGGCGCGCACCTCGTCGGGCATATCTGCGGTGCCCGTCAGGTTGATGGTGTCCTGGAGGATCGCCGCGTCCACCGGCTGACCGGCATCACGGACTCGCAGTGCGGCGAGCGCCACTTCTTCGGCCAGCATATAAGGCGCGGTGCGGTGATGATTTTCCGGCATCGACAGGTTGTAACGCAGTGCGTAGCGGGCAATGTCCAGCGCGCCGGGAATATCCCCGGCATCGAGACGCCACAACATGACCGTCATTAAAATGGCATCCTGCGTGCCGGTGCCGTTCTCCAGCACACCCGTCACCCAGGGCAGATAAAACGGCAACAGTTCGCGCTTTTTTTCTGCCTTGCGCTCTTTTGAATGGATTTCTTTTAACGTTCTGCGGTCTGCGGCCAGCTTGATGAGCATCTGCTCATAAGGGGTGGCATGACGCAGCGGGTTATCTTCCCGCCGCGATGCCGTCATGGCCGAGACCCGCATCGCGTGACGCTGTGCGGGGCTCGCCATCCGTTACGCTCCCTCGCCAGTGCTGGCCTGTACAGAAGCGGAGCCCGCCGCCAGCGTTTTCATGGCTTCGGCCAGTTCAGCCGCAAACACTTTCGCGATATCCGCTTCCGGAGTGTCACCTTCGGCTTCTTCCAGAATGTCGATGTTTTCAATCAGACAACCGGCTTCGTAATCTTCAATCACGAAATCCACTTTGACCTGCTCGTAGTTTTCCACCTGGTCGAGCTTCGGATTTTCGATGATGTGGCGACGGTGCCCGTCTTCGTACAGATAAATCGACAGGTTATCGAGCGTGGTAATGAAAATGCTGTTGGCCGGGAAATACGGCGCACGCACGGCCTGTAACTGACCGATGGTTTTCTGGCTGATAATCAGCTCTCCGGCCAGTTGTTCGCTGTTAGCCTGGAATTTATTGATCATCGGGAAATATTTGTCGGTCAGAATACGGCGACCGCAAATCACCACCATTTCCGGGTTTTCGCGGTGAATTTCGGCAATCAGTGATTCATGTGCATCCATAACCAGCGCGTCGAGATTTTTGTACGCGCCTTTTTTGCCGACGGTGACTTTCTCAGAAATAACCTTGCCGTCATCATCAACAACCTTGCTCATGACTCGCTCAGGCGCATCTTCGCGGTACTTCTGCAACCAGCCGACAGCCACATCCTGTAACAGGGGATGGGTCTTGCGGTCTGATGTCGCCGCACGACTGACACCATTAAAGCCAATGGTGATGTAATCCAGCGCCTGACGCTTGATGATGGCGTTGCGGATACGGATCTGAAAATCCTGAAAACGCGCCCACAGGTCGAGCTTGTTATAGCTGAGGTGATAATCGAAATTCACCGGATGGCAGAAATAGCGGTACGCATCCATTTTTGAAAAATCAGCGGTCTTACGCTCCACCCCATTCGCCGTATCGGCAGTGCTGGCAATCGTGCCATTAACGTCGATGCCGACTTTTTCCTCGGTCAGCTCACGCACCACAACCATATTAATTTGCTGGAGAAAAGATGAGGACTGCTGGATTTTGTCAAAAAGCGTTTGCGTCACCGACGGCTCTACGCTGAATTTTTTGCTGAGGTCTTCAACGCCGACGCCGTTCAGCTCAGCAAGGCGGCTCAGGTACGCATTATATTTAAAACGGGTTTCTTTACGCATTGTGTCTGTATTCCTGTTCTGAAAAGGGGAGGCCGGTTAGCAGTCGGTCAGGGTTGCACCCGCACCATCACCGCCGGTGCTCAGTTTCCGGCGCGGCTGGGTATGGCTGGGTGTTTTGTCCAGGGTGGCAGTGATCGTGCTGAACTGTTCGCTTGTTTTTGTTGCCTCATCGGTCACGTTTTGCTTTAGCGCGGCAAGGTCGGCTTCCAGCGAGGCGAAACGCGTTTCAGCGGTGTCATTGCTCGTCTGCACACGCTCGGCGATAGTGGTCACGGCTTCGTGGACGTCGTTAAAACGGGCATCATCAGAAGACTGGCGACGGCTGAAAATGGCTTTTACCGAGTCGGTCAGCTTGTTCAGCAGGGTTTCAGGGGCGTCTTCGAATTCCAGTTCAGCCAGAGTGGCAACAGAGAAAAGATTTTCCGGGCTGGCCTTGAAGCGCTGGAGCGGGTTGTGTTTCGCGGTGCGGCAGAATTCCAGATATTCAGTGCCGAGGCTCGCCGGGTCATCAGTGACGGCCAGGCCAACCAGATAGCATTTTCCGCTGTTGGCAAAGTTCGGCTGAATTTCCATTGAGGTATAAACTTTCTGGCCTTTCGCCACCATATCAACCAGCGTGTCGAGCGGGGCAATTTTGCCAAACAGTGCCAGCTTGCCGTTAAGCGCGGAATCGTCTTCGATTTTCTCCGCTTTGAGTTCCACCACGTCACCATAACGGGCGAAAGCACCATCCGGGAGAAGACCGCGCAGATGTTCGAGATTAATGCGGCAACCATAGACACGCGGGTCAAAGCTGTCGGCCATTTCCTGAATATCCGACGCGCTGATGACACGACCATCACAGGTGTCGCCCTCTACGCCGATACGAAAGAATTTTGAAACTTTTTTTGCCATCGTCAGGAGTCCTGATTGAGTGTGAAGGATTCACGTTTTTGTCAGGGGTAGTTTCCCGACTCAGACGGTCAGCCGCTATCAATCCTGGATGGCTTACTTCCCACACATCAGCACGTTAGCGAATCACAGCCCCCGCTTAAGTAGCCTTGCCATGTATCAACAACGGCGAGGCATTCATGACCATCACCACCGACACGACACTATTAAATGACCCGCGACGCCAGGCGGCGCTGCTCTACTGGCAGGGATTTTCCGTGCCGCAAATCGCGGAAATGTTGCAGACCAAACGCCCGACGGTGCAAAGCTGGAAACAGCGCGATGGATGGGACGAAACCGCGCCATTAAACCGTGTGGAAAATACGTTAGAAGCACGGTTAATCCAGCTTTACGCCAAACCGGATATGACCGCGCACGACTTCAAAGTCGCCGATTTTCTGGCACGCCAGATGGAACGCTTTGCACGTATTAACCGCTATGGCCAGACGGGCAACGAGGCCGACCTCAACCCGAACGTGGCCAACCGCAACAAAGGGGATCGCAAAAAACCGAAAAAGAATTTTTTCAGCGAGGAGGCTGTCGAAAAGCTGGAGGAAATTTTCTTTGACCAGTCTTTCGCCTATCAGCTCGGATGGCATAAGGCCGGGCTTGAGCACCGTATCCGGCACATTCTCAAATCGCGTCAGATTGGTGCGACATTTTACTTTGCCCGTGAAGCGCTGTTACGCGCGCTGAAAACCGGCCATAACCAGATATTTTTATCCGCGTCCAAAACACAGGCGCATGTCTTCCGAAAATACATCATCGCCTTTGCCCGTCTGGTTGACGTTGACCTGACCGGCGACCCGATTGTCATCGGTAACAACGGTGCGGAGCTGTTATTTCTCGGCACCAATTCCAACACCGCGCAAAGCCATAACGGCGACCTGTATGTCGATGAGATTTTCTGGATACCCAATTTCCAGCGCCTGCGTAAAGTCGCCTCCGGTATGGCGTCACAAAGTCATTTACGCACAACCTATTTTTCAACCCCTTCCTCACTCGGGCATGACGCCTATCCGTTCTGGTCTGGCGACCTGTTTAACCGGGGACGTGCCAGCGCCAGCGAGAGGGTCAGCATTGATATCAGTCACACCGCCCTTGCGCGGGGCGTGGCGTGTGCGGATGGTCAGTGGCGGCAGATTGTCACCATTGAAGACGCGCTCGCCGGGGGCTGTACGCTGTTTGACCTTGATGCGCTACGCCGTGAAAACAGCGCCGATGATTTCCGCAACCTGTTTATGTGCGAATTTGTTGATGATAAGGCGTCGGTATTCCCGTTCGAGGAGCTGCAACGCTGCATGGTCGACAGCATGGAGGAGTGGGAAGACTTCGCCCCGTTCGCCGACCGGCCATTCGGGCATCGCGTGGTGTGGATTGGTTACGACCCGTCACACCGTGGCGACAGCGCCGGATGCGTGGTTATCGCGCCGCCGGTGGTTGCCGGTGGCAAGTTCCGCATTCTGGAGCGCCATCAGTGGAAAGGGATGGATTTCGCGACACAGGCAGAATCTATCCGCGCGCTCACGCAAAAATACAACGTGGAATACATCGGCATTGACGCAACCGGGCTCGGTCAGGGTGTGTTTCAGCTTGTGCGATCGTTCTATCCCGCTGCCCGCGATATCCGCTACACCCCGGAAATGAAAACCGCAATGGTGCTCAAGGCGAAAGACACCATCACGCGCGGTTGCCTGGAATACGACGTGAGCGCGACCGACATCACACAGTCGTTTATGTCCATTCGTAAAACCATGACCAGCAGCGGGCGCAGCGCCACCTATGAGGCCAGCCGCACCGAGGAAGCCAGCCACGCGGATTTAGCCTGGGCCACCATGCATGTACTGATTAACGAACCGCTGACCGCCGCGACCGGCCAGCCATCCTCCTCCATTCTGGAATTTAATTGATGAGTAAAAATAAAAAACGCAAATCCCCTCCGGTGGCGCGCCAGCATACCGCCGCACCCGCGCAAAGCATGGAGGCGTTTACCTTCGGTGAACCGGTGCCGGTGCTGGATAAACGCGAAATTCTTGATTATGTGGAATGCATCGACAACGGCCAGTGGTACGAGCCGCCGCTCAGTTTCTCCGGGCTGGCGAAAAGCATGCGCGCCGCCGTTCACCACAGCTCGCCGATGTACGTTAAGCGTAACATTCTGGTATCGACGTTTGTCCCGCACGAACGTCTTTCACGTCAGGATTTTAGCCGCTTTGCGCTGGATTACATCGTTTTCGGTAACGCGTTTATTGAAAGGCGGTTAAGCCTGTCAGGCAGGCCGGTTAAATATGAAACCTCACCGGCGAAATATACGCGTCGGGGCGTGGAGGAGGACACTTACTGGTTTATTCAGAATTTCACACAGCCGCACCAATTTGCGCCGGGGTCAGTCTTTCACCTGCTGGAGCCTGATATCAACCAGGAGCTGTACGGGATGCCGGAATATCTCAGTGCGCTGAATTCGGCCTGGCTGAATGAGTCGGCGACGTTGTTTCGCCGCAAGTATTACCAGAACGGGGCGCATGCGGGTTACATCATGTACGTGACGGATGCGGCGCAAAGTAGCACCGATGTTGAAGCATTGCGAAAGGCGATGCGGGACTCGAAAGGGCTCGGCAATTTTAAGAACCTGTTTTTCTACGCACCGAACGGAAAAGCCGACGGCATTAAAATTGTGCCGCTGTCGGAAGTGGCGACCAAAGATGATTTTTTTAATATCAAAAAAGTCAGCGCCGGTGACCTGCTTGACGCGCATCGCGTCCCGTTCCAGTTGATGGGAGCCAAGCCCGAGACGGCGGGCTCAATCGGCGACGTTGAGAAGGTGGCAAAGGTGTTTGTGCGCAACGAACTCAAGCCGCTGCAAGCGCGGTTTCTTGAACTCAACGAATGGGCTGGCGAGGAGATCATCCGATTCGAAAAATACAGCCTGGATGACAAAGACGAGTAGACATTAATGGCCGCCTGATGGCGGCTTTTTCATGCCTCCCACCAGAACGCCTCAGCGACGCTACACGCCGCGCTCCCCTCACTCCACGCCCCCGAACCTCACATCATCCTGACGCGGTATGCGCCCGCGCAGGCACGGAAAAAATAAAATAATAACCGCCTCGGCGCGCAGTGCTTTCCCCGCCTCGCCTGCCCGCTTCGTGGGTCGGAATTAATGCAACTGCAACAGGTCATCGGATCCGCACCAGTTCTGGCGGCGATCGTCAAATTATGAGGGAAAGTCTGCATGCAGAATGATGCACTTAATGCATGCACGGCCATAGGTATGAAAATTATCGGATAAAACAGGGAATTTCTAACGCCTCGCACAGTGCGAGTTGTTCAACCCCGACGACGCAAAAAGCCAGTTTTTGCGCCATCGCGGTTAGCATGTTTAACGCCAGCCTTCGTCTTCCCATACTTCCTGAAGGATACCGTCCAGCGCTTCACGGTCTGACTCCTTATCGAAACCAAGTAGTTCGACGCCAGTTACAGACCCTTTCTTAACCGTAACCCGTGTGGTTGGAAAAGCACATCTCACCTTACGTGTTAATTCATTCTGGAAAGCATCGACTATCTGCTGACCTATTTTTTGTTCTTTATCCAGCGTGATATTGATTCTCATAATCTATTCAGCCTTATAGAAAACTTCTTCTTCTTCTGGTTCTTTATTTTCACTGTTTGCAAGGTCAGCAATGAGAGACAGGGCGAGCTTGAGTTCTGACGGTTTGCAGTTTGCAATCAGAGACACTTCGGCGATGAATTGCACACAAGCCCATTTTTTCTGTCTTTGGCTGAAATATTCATCAACCATGAAATCCCTCCCACAAGTATCACTGTATATTCATACAGTATCACGTATGCGCAAGGGATTAAAAGAAAAATTATCAATCGTGATTAGTCTGTATGTTAATGAAATCGATGAATATTAAATGTCATCTCGGTGCTGCTTTGCTGCTAACCCCGCGACTCGATTTAAGATTTGTCTGGCCTGCGCCCGGTGTGACGGTGCTGCCGGGAAAATTTCACCAGTTGATGAACCACGGCACCATTTGCCGTTTATGCAACTTTTGCCACCGGCTATCAGGTGCAGGGCCTCACCCCGGCTGATGGTTTCACCGGTCGTGAGCTGTATCTCGTCTATTGTTCTGTCAATAGCAGCGCTTTGTTTATCCGTTCCGTGGACAAAATCACGTCTGGTGACCCGTTTTTTGTCCCTGAGTCTGGCCGTTAGCTTCCGCCTTTCACTTCGACTCAACGGTTTGGATAAATCCAGCTCCGGTGGATCGCTTTCGCTTCCCGTACAGTTATTGACAGAACTCCGAGAGGGCGCAGGAGCGCCCTTAACGTCAACGGCCAAATCAACGGCACGCTTCGGCACAATTTTCCACTGCTTGAGCCGGGTTAAAATCGGGGTTCCTGCGCCAACAGCGGAATCGTACACACCGCGAATGCAGACAGTTTCCTCACCATATTGGTTAAAGCCGGTGCGGGGCTCATACAACGTGCGCACCTGCAAATCATCGCGACGGACAAACGCGCCGCCCTGCGCATTGACATAGCCCGCCCAGTCACCGGCATCAGCGGCATCATGTACAGCGGCAAACTCCACGCTCAGACCGTGGGCGGTATCGGTGTCAGCCAGACGACGCAACTCACGGTAGACCGTCACCGGCGCACCGCCGATAAACTGAAACTGACGGATGTGCCAGCGCGCCGCCCATGCTGAAACGGCAGGGGCAGACTCTTTCAGGAGCTCACCACTTTCGTCATCGGTTTCACCATCAAGAGCATAGCCGTCGATATTCTTGGAAATGTATTTAGCGACATAGCCGGTAGCGCTGCCCTTTTCCGGGTCAATGGCCTCGGCATGAAAACGCGCCTTTTTGGCTTTATCACTTCTCAGTTCGTGGCGGTCTTCCTCCCACGCATAATCGCGAATGATGTTGCGCACACGCTCGACATCTTCCGGCAACATGAACATAAGCATGTGCCAGTGAGGTGTCCCGTCGTGATGAGGTTCGGCAACGCGTATGCCAAAAATGCGGATTTCTTCACGGTGTAGCTTTGCACGAATGCGCGCCCAAAGGCTGGTGAGATAAGTTTGTGTGTCCGACGGGCTGGCGCCGTTCCATTTGCCGTTACGGTAGCCCGCTTTGGTAGTGGCGTGATATTTAGACGGCGCTGTCAGCGTGTAAAACTCCCCGACATAACCGAGCTCATTGCAGATATTTTCAAACCCACGGATGCGGGTCATCAGCTCGCAACGGCGTATTGCCGGATTAGCGACAGAACCGTCGTATTTTTCAATCAGGCTGATGCGGTTGCCGTCTTCGTCTTCGAGCTCCAGCCCCTTGAGAAATTCGCGTGTGCGGCGCTTCTGCTCGCGCCAGTCTGTCACGCAATTTTTACTTGCGTAGGCGTGTTTTTTCTTGCTGACGTTGCCGATTGCAATTTGCAGATGCTCCCGCCATGACGCAGCAACACGGCGTAAACGACCACGCCACCATACATCGCTGAACATGCGCATGATGGCTGGCGCTGCCTTGTCCTGGTCAAAGTATTTTGTTGTCAGTCCCGCCCAATGAGGCGGGGTAACGCCGAATTGCAGTGCCATCAGTCCGGCGCGCATGTACCAGCCATGTAACGTTGCCAGCTCCCCGAGGTCAGAATCAGCGTCGTCATGCTCTGCTAATTCAGCGCGAATGAAATTAGCAATATCAGCGGCCAGCAAATCAATATCGGCGCGCGACATATCCGGTAGCCGGTTATATCTGGCGACCATATTGACCATGCGTGATGCCAGATATTGCATTAGCCGGGTATCAAAATGACCACCGAAAACAGTGGCTGATACGTTGCTGTTAATACCTGCGCACTCGTATTTTTTTGCGACCAGTTCCAGACGCGGCAATGCCTTTTTGCAAAAGCTGATTAAAAAGGCATTGGCTCGTTGGCTGCCCTGATTTTGCTCCAGCATTGCAGCAGTGCGGGAAATATCGAAACGCACACATTCAGGCTGGAGAGAAAGCACCTTTCTCGCATGCAGCAAAGCCGCGAACATACGGTCGCGGCGATGCTGTTGCTCATAGGTAAGATACGGACTGGCTATTGCTGACCGGGGAGTATTCCACGGATAAGCGAACTGAACCGCCAATTCATACCCCCCGATAATGTTTAGATTTGAGTTCCGTGACCTCCTGACAGGTCACACAAAAGGTCACGCCGGGAATCGCAATACGTCGGGCTTCCGGGATGGGTATGTCACATTCTTCGCAGAGAAAACGGGAAGGTGCAGCGATACGGCTGCGCACGTTACTGATGTGGCGTTCCCGGTCTTCCAGTTCGCGCTGTTGTGCTAAATCCATTGCGTCGGCCATTAGTGCAGCTCCTGTGATTCGTTTTCAAAGCGGGTGGCTTCACGTCGCAGCAATTCGGCGGCTTCTGTACCACTCATACCCTCTCTGGTGATATGGATAGCCAGTGCCTCAAGTCGGATGGAAACAGCGAGAGCACGGTCTTTGCGCTCTTCTTTTTTTGCATCTGTCAGTAATACGGCCAGCGCATCGCTGTCAGTGCTAAAATTACGGGATTCGGTATTACGCATAATTGACTCTCCTGATTTCGGGCAATAAGAAGCCCGGCGGGTTTACGCCATTAATTTGCTGTTTGGATTAATTCGGCATGGTTAGCCGTTTGGGAAATAAGCTCACTACTGCACGAAAATGATTCATCGCTGTAATAAGCGCTTTTCTCTCGTCAGTAGTCAGCTCACTTAATTCGAGCTCATGACGAGCCGCCGGTATTTTTGCCAGAAAGAAAATAGCGGCCAGCGCCCGATTATTTTCCTCAAATTGTGGGTCTCGTTTATCGCGCATATCATCGACAAAACGCTCAACCTCTTTCCAGCTATCGCCCCAATATTTCGCGCGCAGTTCAGCCACATGATTGAGACCGGTCAGACGCTGGCCCGCTTTTAACGGAACAGTCGCGGAAACAGCTTCGATAGCCATGATCCCCCCTGCTTTTGGGTAGAGAGACCAGCCAGTAGATCAGCTTGCGAGCGGTTCGGATGCCAGCGCTTGCCGTCTTTGCCTGCGATCCAACCGTGACCGTAATGCATTGCCGGACTTTGCTTAATGAGCAGTGATGCGAAAGATGGCTCAGTTTTCAACATAACCCCCTCACATAAGACCGAATGAGGCACCGATACCACTAACAGTATCAACTGCACTTGCCATCGCTGGGTTAGCCTGGAGTCGAGCTTGTAAGGCGAGAGCAGATAGCGAGAGCATTCGGATACCTGCATTAACGCTCTCAATCATATTGCTCTTCCGAGACGGGGTAAGACGTTCCATAGAAACGGCACCACTCGCCAGATCGCCGAGTTCACTCATGGCGCGCATGACATAGGTTTGTAGTTTATCTTTTGCCAGCTCATTGACCGGCACGCATGGCAGACAATGAATCTGAGCCAGAAAGCCATCAACGAGGGTCGAATCTTCGGTTAGGTCTGTCAGCGTCCAGATTTCGCGCGGCGTTAACTGGTGCGGCTGTTCCGGGTTGAGTTTGTTGTAAAGCGTATGCGGCTTGATACCGGCTTTATCCGCCAGCTCTTTCACGTTATGTGTGACCGCGAATTTTCTGCACGCATCATCAAAATGAGCATGTGACGAAACACGAAAATCTAACATGCTGTAACTCCCTTTAACTTGCAAAATCAAGTTCAGTTAAGCGATGACTGTTAGTTGATATAACGGCAATCGATAGCTTGCTGGGTCAGTTTGTCACGCCATGCTTTGACGTTGATAAGGGTGCGGCTACGCTTAGCGGCTTTTTCTTTGCTGGTAACATCTTTGGTGGGAGCTTTGAGAAGGACGCCCTCATCAATCCATTGCCAGACCAGACGCTCGCTAACGCCACGGGCGGCGGCGAAGTCTTTTACTGACATGGTGTCTAACATCGCTGTACGAATCATGTTTTGCATGGATAGCTGCATCATGGTTACAAGCGCGTTGAACTGACCAGCGTCTAGCAATACAGTTTGATTTTGTAAGTTTTGTGCGTCATGCAGCGTGATTGATTTTGCATCTGACATATCGCATTATCTCCTGTTGATTGTAGTGAACTGCAATGATGTGCATCGTGGTTGATAAACGTCACTTTAGTTCGCGAAATTTAATTTTGCAATGGCAAATATTAATTTTGGTGGCGAGACATGGCTAAATTTGGAGACGGGGCTGCACCGGCTATCGAAAGAATCCTTTCGGCTTATGGACTTAGCTCGCAAAAAGAGCTTGGCGAAAAACTTGGGATTTATGCCAATAACATAAGTAGTTGGCTTGCCAGAGATAGCGTGCCGGGCAATGTGTTTGTTGAGTGTGCTATTGAGACGGGCGCAGATATAGAATGGTTAGTAACAGGGGAACTTGCAAAAGCAAACTCAACTCGTGCGACCCTCAAGGGTCAAGCGCTCTATGAAGAGGTCATGGCTTCCGGTGGTAAACCTGTTCTGAGACGCATCCTTGATGCTTACGGTTTTTCTATGCAAAAGGAGCTTGGTGATCTACTCGGTATATCATCTGGAACGATTAGCACATGGGTACGGCGTGATTTTTTCCCCGGTGATGTAGTGGTTACTTGTGCTCTTGATACCGGTGTTTCGCTGGAATGGTTAGCAACCGGTAAAGGGCAAATGCGAACAAACAGGGAAGCGGTCACATCAGGTTATTCAATTAAAAAATCCCGCCTTGAATCTGGCGAGCTTAAGGATGCTGGCGCATGGCATCCAGACCCCTCGATGATACCCTCTGATTCAGAGGAGTTGATTTTTGTTGAAGGTGTGGGCTCCTCTTGGCTTGTCGACCGTTCGGCTTCGAACATAAGCAATGGGCGTTGGTTAATTGATATCGACGGTGCTCTTGATGTTTTTGATGTGATTCGTCTTCCTGGAGGAAAAGTCAGGTTGTCTAATAAAACTGCTGAGTTTGAATGCAATATTTCAGACATCAAGCCTGCCGGGTCTGTAGTTCTTACATTGGAAAAACACGTATAAGGAGCAGTAATGAAAAAGTATTTATTAATGATGGTCTGTATCGCACTTTCTCCATCAGCCTTAGCCGCAGAGAAGTTTAAAGAGATTGATAGTAAATCTTTTGGTGATAAATGGCCGCTGACCTTTGAGCATGCAAAAGTATCATGTGTAAATAGTCACTACGTTTTTGTTTATGACATTGATACGGATGAACGCTATCCCTTAAGCGGCATGGCTAAGAACGCCGTCAAGTCTGGAAAAATGGAAGGGCGAGATTTAAAAGAAGTGCTAAAAAAAGACCCTAACGATCCATTAGAGCGAGCTGATATTGGTCCTGTTTTCAGTGAAGCCATAGCGCTTTGTGAATAATAAAATTCGGCCTCGGTGTAGCTATGACAGTTAGTAAGCAAAAAAATGGTAAATGGTTATGCGAGCTTTATCCAAACGGTAGGGAAGGGCGGCGTATACGCCGTCAATTCAATACCAAAGGTGAGGCCGAGGCATTCGAATCATTTACCAAAAGCGAGAGTGAAGATAAACCGTGGCTCGGCAAGAAAGAAGACCGCCGACGCTTAAGCGAGATTATTCAGCTTTGGCACAATTTGCACGGTCAGGCGTTAGTCGCCAGTAAGTCGCGGTTAGCTAAGCTTCAAATTGTATGTAACGGGTTGGGCGACCCTATTGCATCTCGTCTTACCGCTAAAGATTGGGCTCATTACCGTGACCGTCGATTACGTGGTGAAATAGACAACGGCTATCACAAAGACCCGGCGAAGTGGATCGCCAAACCTATAACTGTCAATCGCGAGCAGCAATACCTCGAAGCAGTGTTCAATGAACTGCGACGATTAGGGGAGTGGAGTTTACCCAATCCACTGGACGGGATTCGCGTATTCAAAGAAGCTGAGAAAGAAATGTCCTGGCTAACTTTGTCTCAGTTCCCGGAGCTGTTCCGAGCCTGTGAACAATATGGCAAAGAAAATCTTACGATGATTGTTAAGGTGTGCCTGGCTACCGGCGCACGATGGGGAGAAGCCGAGAGGCTTACACGCCCCCAACTTTCTCCCTACAAGCTGACCTTCACCAAAACCAAAGGTAAGAAGAATCGCACGGTTCCGATTCCTAAATGGTTGTACGACGAGTTGTCCGAACGTCAGGGCAGGATGTTTAAGCCCTGCTATCAAGAGTTCAAGAAGATGCTCAAACTAACGAACATTGAGCTGACGGAAGGGCAGAAGACTCACGTTTTGCGTCATACTTTTGGTGCGCATTTTATGATGAACGGCGGAAATATACTGGTGCTGCAGAAAATTCTCGGACACGCCAATATTCGAGAAACAATGAAGTATGCGCACTTTGCTCCTGACCACCTTGAACAAGCTGTAACCCTCAATCCATTATCGCTGTATGTTGGCGACAATATGGCGGCAGAGGTTGCATAGCATTGCAATTCATTGCATTAAAAATTACTTTAACTAGTTGTTTTATATGGTAAGTGGTTGTTTGTTATGGTGTGTTAATAGGAGCGTCTTAACTAAGATTCGCTTTCGCGACATCCTGTTAAAAAGGGCTGGCCTGTGGGCTGGCCCTTTTTTTATGGTCTGAAGAGGGGGAAAGCAACTGCATTTACCCGGACGATTATGAAAGGAGATGTTTATCCGGAATCTCAGCCACTAAATCACATTCTTACCTCCAGCGTGTTTACTGGCGACAGTTGCTTCGTCGTCAAAACCTGCGCAACTTCCCTGCTATCAATGCTCGTTACCCCGGCATAATCGCTTGCCCTTCCTGATATTTTCGCGCAAGCATCTAACCTCAGACTTACTTTCTGTATGGACAGAGAGATCTTTAGATGTAATAAATTATTTACACATTTTTCCCGATTAATGAGGCTTTAAATTGTATTGTAAAGATAAATGTACGTATTTTGGATTGAATTCTTTACTAACTATGGTATTGTGTCACCTCCTCACTGAGGAATAACTATCGCAAACGAGTCATACAGGATCACCATCATGCAAAAAGACGCGCTGAATAACGTACACATTACCGACGAACAAGTTCTGATTACTCCGGATCAGTTGAAAGCCGCTTTTCCGCTGAGCATTGCTCAGGAAGCGCAGATCGCGCAGTCTCGTCAGACGATTTCCAGCATCATTGCTGGCGAAGATCCTCGTTTGTTGGTCGTCTGTGGCCCTTGCTCAATTCATGATCCTGAAACCGCACTGGAATATGCTCGTCGATTTAAAGCACTTGCCGCTGAGGTCAGCGATAGCCTCTATCTGGTGATGCGCGTCTATTTTGAAAAACCCCGTACCACCGTCGGCTGGAAAGGGTTGATTAACGATCCTCACATGGATGGCTCGTTTGATGTAGAGGCCGGGCTGAAAATTGCTCGCCAGCTATTGGTGGAATTGGTCAACATGGGGCTGCCGCTGGCAACCGAAGCGCTCGACCCGAATAGTCCGCAGTACCTGGGCGACCTGTTTAGCTGGTCCGCCATTGGTGCGCGCACAACTGAGTCACAGACTCACCGTGAAATGGCCTCTGGCTTGTCGATGCCCGTGGGCTTCAAAAACGGCACTGACGGTAGCCTGGCAACGGCGATTAACGCAATGCGCGCGGCAGCAATGCCGCACCGTTTCGTCGGTATTAACCAGGCTGGTCAGGTTTGCCTGTTGCAAACGCAAGGTAATCCCGATGGCCACGTGATTCTGCGCGGCGGTAAAGCGCCAAACTACAGCCCTGCGGATGTCGCTCAGTGTGAAAAAGAGATGGAGCAGGCGGGACTCAAGCCAGCGCTGATGGTAGATTGCAGTCATGGCAATTCGAATAAAGATTACCGTCGCCAGCCTGCAGTGGCTGAGTCGGTTGTTGCGCAGATCAAAGACGGAAACCGTTCAATCATTGGCTTAATGATTGAAAGTAATATCCACGAAGGCAATCAATCTTCCGAGCAGCCGCGTAGTGAAATGAAATACGGTGTATCCGTCACCGATGCATGCATTAGCTGGGAAACCACCGAGGCGTTGCTGCGTGAAATCGGCAATGACTTGCGCAGTAGCCTTGCGGCACGTCTGGCTTAAGAGGATGTTATGGTTGCAGAACTGACCGCGTTACGCGATCAAATAGATGAAGTCGATAAAGCGTTGCTGGAACTACTGGCGCGTCGTATGTCACTGGTTGCTGAGGTCGGTGAAGTAAAAAGTAAATACGGCCTGCCGATCTATGTTCCGGAGCGTGAAGCCTCAATGCTGGCGTCCCGTCGTCAGGAAGCCGAAGCCCTGGGGGTGTCGCCGGATTTGATTGAGGATGTTCTGCGTCGCGTTATGCGTGAGTCCTATTCCAGTGAAAACGACAAAGGGTTCAAAACGCTTTGTCCTTCGCTGCGGCCGGTAGTACTTGTCGGCGGCAACGGACAAATGGGACAGTTGTTTGCCAAAATGCTGACGCTATCTGGCTACCAGGTTCGTATTCTGGAAAAAGATGACTGGTCGCAGGCGCAGGCTATCGTCGCTGATGCGGGCATGGTTATTGTGAGTGTCCCTATTCATATCACTGAAAAAGTGATCGCCCAACTCCCGCCGTTACCGGACGACTGCATCCTTGTCGACCTGGCGTCAGTAAAAAGCGGGCCGCTGCAGGCGATGCTGGAAGCTCATAAAGGGCCTGTTGTCGGTTTGCACCCGATGTTTGGTCCTGACAGCGGTAGCCTGGCGAAACAGGTTGTCGTATGGTGTGATGGCCGAAACCCGGATGCTTATCAGTGGTTTCTGGAACAAATTCAGGTATGGGGGGCGCGTCTGCATCGTATCAGCGCCGTTGAACATGACCAGAATATGGCGTTTATCCAGGCGTTACGCCACTTTGCCACCTTTGCTTATGGGCTGCATCTGGCAGAGGAGAATGTACAGCTTGAGCAGTTACTGGCACTTTCGTCGCCTATTTACCGCCTTGAACTGGCGATGGTGGGCCGTTTGTTTGCCCAGGATCCGCAGCTCTATGCCGACATTATTATGTCATCGGAGAATAACCTGGCGCTGATCAAGCGCTACTATCAGCGTTTCGGCGAGGCGATTAGTCTGCTGGAACACGGTGACAAGCAGGCGTTTATTGATAGCTTCCGGAAAGTAGAGCACTGGTTTGGCGATTATGCCAAGCGCTTCCAGAGTGAAAGTCGCGTCTTGCTGCGCCAGGCGAATGACAGCCGCCAATAAATAAAAAGCCGTTTATACTGAAAAGCCAGTGGCATATACCGCTGGCTTTTTTCTTTGTAAGGGACAGATATGGCTGAACCGCAACTGCTGTTTGATTATACCGGGCACCTGCCGGAATGCCCGACATGGAGTGAAGAGGAGCAGGCGCTCTGGTGGGCCGATATTCTTGAAGGTGAGCTCCATCGCTACCACCCTGACACTGGTGAACACTCGGTGCTTTGTTTTCCCGAGGAGGTTGGCTGCTTTGCATTGAGGGAGAAGGGCGGTTTTATTGTCGCGATGCGTAACGCTATCTGGCTCGCAGATAAGCGAGGGCTGCTGGTACAGAAAGTGTGCGATAATCCGTCAAACCCGCAACTGGCGCGTTTTAACGACGGCGGCACCGATCATCTTGGCCGTTTCTACGCAGGCACATTCTGGGGGCCGGGTGATTACAACGGCGCGCTACTGATGCGTATTGATAATGATCTTAAACCCACTGTTATCCAGTGTGATATCCAGGGCCATAACGGTCTGGCATTTAGCCACGACAAACAGTGGATGTTTACCTCTGATACGCCAAATGGCGTTATCTATCGAACGCCGCTGGATGAGCAGGGGGAGCCCGGCGCGCGTGAAGTGTTCCGGCGATTTCAGCCCGGTGAAGGGATCCCTGACGGTGCGGCAATGGATATGGAAGGTTGTTACTGGAGCGCTATGTTTGATGGCTGGCGTATTGCACGATTTTCGCCGCAGGGAGAGCAACTGGCGGAGTATCGTCTGCCTGTGCGTTGCCCGACAATGGTCTGCTTTGGTGGTGTTGATATGAAAACGCTGTTTATTACGACCACGCGGGAGAATATGGATGCACAGGAGGTAGCAGATTATCCACTTTCGGGGGCGATCTTCACCCTACCGGTGGAAGTGGCAGGAGTGAAGAAATCAGCCTTTATAGAACGTTAAGCCGGATCGACAGGCACGACGTTTTCGCTGGGATAACAGCCCAGCACCTTAAGCGAGCGGGTAATGGATGTCAGCTCGCGAAGGGCCTTTTGCACATCCAAAGCGTGTAAATTCGCCTGAATATCCAGGTAGAACATCTCTTCCCATGGGTTGCCGTGGATCGGGCGCGATTCGAGTTTGGTCATGATCAGATTGTGATTACGCAGCACCAGTAATGCTTCAACCAGCGCACCAGCTTGTTGGCCGGTTGCAATCAGCAGTGTGGTCTTGGCTGGCACCTGATCGGAGACATCAATCGCTTTACGGGCGAGCACCACAAAGCGAGTGATATTCTGCGCTTGGTTTGCCAGGTTACGCTCCAGTACCTGTAATCCATACAGCGCACCACCGGCTTCATTACCCAGAGCGGCCACGTGTGGAGAGTTTTCCTGCGCCACGCGTTCCATGGCGGAGGAGGTACTTTCGCAATATTCAATTTTCCAGTGCGGGTAGCGATTCAAAAACTGGCTACATTGCTGGAAAGGTTGCGGATGGCTGTAAACGGTCTGGATTTTATCCAGATCGGTTGAGCCGGATACCAGTACGCAGTGATCAATTGGCACCGTCAGCTCACCCACAATCGACAGACTGGTGTGCTGCAGCAAATCGTAAACGTCATTGATTGCCCCGGAACTGGTGTTTTCCAGCGGCACGACGGCATAGTCGGCCTGGCCGGTTTCAACCTGATTAAAGATATCGTGAAACTTAAGACAGCCGCTCTCGATAAATTGCTCAAAATGGCGGGCGGCATACTGACGAGCTGCCAGATGCGAGTAAGAGCCTTTCGGGCCGAGGAAGGCGATTCGGGCTGAATGGGGGTTAATTTTGTTGAGATGCTGCTGGAGTAGTGCCTGCTGCGTAAGAACGGAGTCTTCAATAATTAACTGGAACAGGCGGGTAATATAATGCGCATCAAGATGGTGCGTTTTACCTAATTCAATCAGGCGTTCCAGCAAGTCGCGTTCACGGTCAATGTCCCGCACAGGACGGTGAGAAGCCAGTTTTGCTTTACCCACCTCGACTGCCAGTTGACGCCGCTCGGCTAACAGGGAAAGTAACTGCTCATCCAGGGCGCTTATTTTTACACGTAAATCCAGTAAAGGGTTATCCGCTGTCATGTTGTTGCCTTAATTGTTATCAATAAAAAAGGCCTCCCGGAGTGGGAGGCCTTGTTGTTCGTCTTCGCATTCTTTATCACAAAACGAATCGCCTCCCGGTCAGGGGAAGGTAAAAAAGAATGCGAAGAAGAACGGAACATGTTTCATGGAGATTTCCTTTTGAGTGTGCAGACTAAAGTACCTGTACTGTTTTCTCTCTGTCAATAAAAAACGCGCCCGAAGGCGCGTTGCTGATTAACTCAATACTGTAAGGTTATTCTTCTTCAACGAAGTCCGCGTCTTTCACCGACGTTGTGGCGCGACGCGCTTCACCCTTGTGCTGCACTTTATTGAGCTGCCGTTCCAGCTTGTTGATCAAATCATTAATAGCGGTATACATATCTTCGTGTTTGGCGCTGGCGACAAGATGTCCGTTTGGCGTATTAATAGTGGCATCTGCGATGAAGCCCTGCGGTTCTTTCGACAGGATGATATGTGGATTAATAAGATGTGTTTGCCATTTATCCAGTTTGGCGAGACGGTCTGCGACATGTTGGCGAATTGCTGGGGTGATTTCCATTTGTTTGCTGGTAATGTTCACTGTCATAAATTTTACCTCTTGTCTTTCCGTCTTGGTGATTCCAGCATACCTCGGCCAATGTCAAAATGTGTGATTTAAATCACATTATTTTGTCACTTTTTGTCAAGGGCAATGTTTTGTGAGGCAGGACAGGAAGAGGGCAAATATTACTTGTCGAAGTCCGGATTACCCGTCATAGTTGATAGGATGACTTGAAGCTAAACCGATTCAGCTCTGCCTTTCAGGCATAAAAAACGGCAGCTCAGGGCTGCCGTTTTGCGTTTAAGGATGACTCAACTGCTTTGACCGTTGCTGGCAATAATTTTTGCCACTTTGTCGGCCTGAGCGGTCATCTGCATTTCGCGGTATGCATTTTCCATCAGCGGGAGCGCATCGCGCGTTGCTTTGGTATCCGGGAAGTCACGCATCATACCTTCAACACGATTTACCACGGCGACCCATGCACCACGCTTAGTGTAGTACTCAGCAACAGAGTATTCATACTTCGCGAGGCGGTCTTTCAGGAAAACCAGTCGTTTGGTTGCATCGGTAACGTATTGACTACGTGGGTAGCCACGAACCAATTTAGAGAAATCTTTAAATGCTTCACGCGCATGTTGCGGATCGCGATCGCTGCGATCAACGCCGAAGAACCCCTGCAAGGCGCTGTCATCTAACGCCATGTTAGTCAAACCACGCATATACATGACATAATCAATGTTAGGATGGGTTGGGTTCAGACGTATAAAACGGTCGATTGCGGCCTGAGCCAGCGGGAGATCTGCATTTTTGTAATAAGCGTAGATCAGATCCAGCTGCACCTGCTGCGAGTAAGGTCCGAACGGATAACGGTTATCCAACGCTTCCAGTTGCGTTATGGCTGCCTTCCAGTTACCGTCTTGCAGTTTTTGCTGGGCAGTCGCGTAGATTTCATTTGGCGGATTATCAGGCACCACTTCCTTTGAACCGGAGCAACCCGCCAAAGCCAGGCTCAACGTGGCGGCTGCCACCAGATATTTCATGCGCGTCATGACGATTAGACTTTCCTCAGAATGTGTATGCGGGAGATTGTCTTTCCTGCTCCCGACTAAGACCAGCTACAATAGCACACTATATTAAACGGCAAAGCCGTAAAACCCAACGTTAACGAAGAAGCTGTATATGGCACAACGAGTACAACTCACCGCAACGGTTACCGAAAATCAACTCGGTCAACGCTTAGATCAGGCTTTGGCCGAATTGTTCCCGGATTATTCGCGTTCGCGTATAAAAGAATGGATTCTCGACCAGAAAGTACTGGTCAATGGCAAAATGTGTGACAAACCCAAAGAAAAAGTGTTGGGTGGAGAAAGCGTTGCTATTAACGCTGAGATTGAAGAAGAAGCGCGTTTCGAACCACAGGATATCCCGCTCAATATCGTCTATGAAGATGACGACATTATTGTAATCAACAAACCGCGTGATTTAGTGGTTCATCCGGGTGCTGGTAACCCAGACGGGACGGTACTCAATGCGTTATTGCATTATTATCCCCCTATCGCTGATGTTCCGCGCGCCGGGATTGTTCACCGTCTGGACAAAGACACGACCGGTCTGATGGTGGTGGCAAAAACGGTTCCTGCTCAGACGCGTCTGGTGGAGTCTTTGCAACTGCGTGAGATCACCCGGGAATATGAAGCGGTGGCGATCGGTCACATGACGTCTGGTGGCACGGTTGAAGAACCTATCAGCCGCCACCCGACTAAACGTACGCATATGTCCGTGCATCCGATGGGTAAACCGGCGGTGACGCACTATCGCATCATGGAACATTTCCGCATTCACACGCGTCTGCGTCTGCGTCTGGAAACCGGGCGTACCCACCAGATCCGCGTGCATATGGCACACATCACGCATCCGCTGGTGGGTGACCAGCTCTATGGTGGCCGCCCGCGTCCGCCGAAAGGTGCGTCGGAGGAGTTCATTGCTGCGTTGCGTAAGTTCGACAGACAAGCGCTGCATGCAACGATGCTTCGTCTGTACCATCCGATCACCGGCATTGAGATGGAATGGCATGCGCCGATCCCTCAGGACATGATCGACCTGATTGATGCCATGCGTGCCGACTTCGAAACTCATAAGGATGATGTGGCCTGGTTATGACCAAACTGATTGTCCCTGACTGGCCGCTGCCTTCTGGCGTAGCGGCATGTAGCTCTACACGTATTGGAGGGGTGAGCCAGCCACCTTATGACTCACTCAACCTGGGGGCGCACTGTGGCGATGACCTCGTGCATGTTGAGGATAACCGCAAACGGATGTTCGCGGCAGGTCAGCTTCCGTCGAAACCGGTCTGGCTTGAACAAGTTCACGGTAAGGATGTCCTGAAACTTACCGGTGAGCCTTATGCCAGTAAGCGTGCCGATGCGTCGTACAGCAATACGCCGGGGACAGTTTGTGCAGTAATGACCGCGGACTGCCTGCCGGTGCTGTTTTGCAATCGTAATGGCACCGAAGTGGCAGCGGCTCACGCGGGGTGGCGTGGTCTCTGCGCCGGTGTGCTGGAAGAGACCGTCGCCTGCTTTGCTGATAAACCGGAAAATATTCTTGCCTGGCTGGGGCCTGCTATTGGGCCTGATGCTTTCGAGGTCGGCCCGGAAGTGCGCGATGCTTTTATGGCAGTTGAGTCTATTGCAGACAGGGCATTTCGTCCGGCAGGGGAAAAATATTACGCGGATATCTATACCCTCGCCCGTCAGCGCCTGACAAGCGTCGGCGTGACGCAAGTCTTCGGCGGAGATCGCTGTACTTTCAGCCAAAAGGGTGATTTTTTCTCATATCGTCGCGACAAAAACACGGGTCGTATGGCAAGTTTCATTTGGCTGATATAACCTAACGAATCAAGACGATCCGGAACGTGTAACTTTCTTTTCGCATAATTCAGGTCATTCACCTTGAATAATTGAGGGATGACCTCATTTAATCTCCAGTAGCAATTTTGACCTGTTATGGGGGGAGTTATGCGTCTGGATCGTCTTACCAATAAATTCCAGCTTGCTCTTGCCGATGCCCAGTCGCTTGCACTGGGGCACGACAACCAATTCATCGAACCTCTTCATTTAATGAGCGCCTTGCTAAATCAGGAAGGGGGATCGGTACGTCCTTTATTAACCTCTGCTGGCGTTAACGCCGGGCAATTGCGTACGGCTATTGAGCAGGCGTTAAGCCGTTTGCCTCAGGTGGAGGGCACCGGTGGCGATGTTCAGCCTTCGCAAGACCTTATGCGAGTGCTGAATCTCTGCGACAAGCTGGCGCAGAAAAGAGGGGACAACTTTATTTCGTCAGAGCTTTTTATTCTGGCGGCGCTTGAATCACGCGGTTCGCTTACTGACCTGCTGAAATCAGCCGGTGCGACGACGGCAAATGTGACTCAGGCAATTGATCAAATGCGTGGAGGTGACAACGTGAACGATCAAGGGGCCGAAGATCAACGTCAGGCCTTGAAAAAATACACGGTCGATCTGACCGAGCGTGCTGAACAAGGCAAGCTCGATCCAGTTATCGGGCGTGATGAAGAAATTCGCCGTACCATTCAGGTATTGCAGCGTCGTACTAAAAACAACCCTGTTCTTATTGGGGAGCCTGGCGTCGGTAAAACCGCCATTGTGGAAGGGCTGGCACAGCGTATTGTTAACGGCGAAGTCCCGGAAGGTTTAAAAGGCCGTCGGGTACTGGCGCTGGACATGGGGTCGCTGGTGGCCGGGGCGAAATACCGTGGTGAATTTGAAGAGCGCTTAAAAGGCGTGCTTAACGACCTCTCCAAACAGGAAGGTAACGTTATTCTCTTTATCGATGAGTTGCACACCATGGTGGGCGCGGGGAAAGCAGACGGCGCAATGGATGCCGGGAATATGCTGAAACCGGCGCTGGCGCGTGGTGAGCTTCACTGCGTAGGGGCAACGACGCTTGATGAGTATCGCCAGTACATCGAAAAAGACGCAGCACTGGAACGTCGCTTCCAGAAAGTGTTTGTCGCTGAGCCTTCTGTTGAAGACACCATCGCAATTCTGCGTGGCCTGAAAGAGCGTTATGAGCTGCATCATCACGTGCAGATTACTGACCCGGCGATTGTGGCTGCCGCGACGTTATCGCACCGCTATATTGCTGACCGCCAGTTACCGGACAAAGCTATCGATCTGATCGATGAAGCGGCGTCCAGCATTCGTATGCAGATTGACTCTAAGCCGGAAGAACTGGACAGACTGGATCGCCGTATTATCCAGCTCAAACTGGAGCAGCAAGCGCTGCTGAAAGAGTCGGATGATGCCAGCAAAAAACGTCTGGAGATGCTCAACGACGAGCTTTCTGATAAAGAGCGGCAATATTCCACATTGGAAGAAGAGTGGAAGGCTGAGAAAGCTTCGCTTTCTGGTACTCAAACGATTAAGGCTGAGCTTGAGCAGGCGAAAATCGCTATTGAGCAGGCGCGCCGTGTTGGCGACCTGGCGCGGATGTCTGAGTTGCAGTACGGCAAGATCCCGGAGCTGGAAAAACAGCTGGAAGCGGCTACCCAGTTTGAAGGTAAAACGATGCGTCTGTTACGTAATAAAGTGACGGATGCAGAAATTGCCGAAGTGCTGGCGCGCTGGACCGGGATTCCTGTTTCCAGAATGATGGAAGGCGAACGAGAAAAACTGCTGCGTATGGAGCAAGAACTGCATCAGCGTGTGATTGGCCAGGATGAAGCTGTTGAGGCCGTGTCGAATGCCATCCGCCGTAGCCGTGCCGGGTTGTCCGATCCAAATCGGCCGATTGGCTCCTTTCTGTTCCTTGGGCCGACCGGGGTGGGGAAAACCGAGCTGTGCAAATCGCTGGCTAATTTTATGTTTGATAGCGATGACGCCATGGTACGTATCGATATGTCTGAGTTTATGGAAAAACATTCGGTATCGCGTCTCGTCGGTGCTCCTCCGGGATATGTTGGCTATGAAGAAGGTGGCTATCTGACAGAAGCGGTCCGCCGCCGCCCTTACTCCGTCATTTTGCTTGACGAGATTGAGAAAGCGCACCCGGATGTATTCAACATTCTGTTGCAGGTGCTGGATGATGGTCGCCTGACCGACGGGCAGGGGAGGACGGTGGACTTCCGTAACACGGTTGTCATTATGACTTCTAACCTGGGATCGGATTTAATTCAGGAGCGATTTGGCGAACTGGATTACGGTCACATGAAAGAGCTGGTGTTAGGTGTGGTCAGCCATAGCTTCCGTCCGGAATTCATCAACCGTATAGATGAAGTGGTAGTGTTCCATCCGCTTGGTGAAAAACACATTGCCTCTATTGCTCAAATCCAGTTGCAGCGTTTGTACAAACGGCTGGAAGAGCGTGGCTATGAAGTTAGTCTTTCCGATGAAGCCTTGAAACTGCTGAGCGAGAATGGCTTTGATCCGGTGTATGGTGCACGGCCTTTGAAACGTGCAATTCAACAGCAGATTGAAAACCCGCTGGCGCAGCAAATTTTGTCTGGCGAACTTTTACCGGGCAAAATAATTCAGTTAGTTGTGAAAGATGATCGGATTGTGGCAGTGCAGTAAGTCACAAAACAGCAAAAACGAGCCTCCAGGGGCTCGTTTTTGTTTAAAAACCAGGCAAGAATTGCCTTTCAATATCTGTTTTGCCTGGAAAGTGAGCGAACGATAATTTTTTTGAATTTTATACTTGTCACTTCACAAGAACTCCCTATAATGCGCCTCCACTGACACGGAACAACGGCAAGCAAGCCGCCGGGTCAGCAGGGTTCTCAGGCGAATGCCGGTGAGAAGCCCGCAGAGAAAAGTAAAAATAAATACTTGACTCTGCAGCGGGAAAGCGTAATATGCACACCCCGCGCCGCAGCGAAAAACGAAGCGGCACTGCTCTTTAACAATTTATCAGACAATCTGTGTGGGCACTCAAAGTGACATGGATTCTTAATGTCTTCGGACAATAAATGAATACCAAGTCTCTGGAGTGAACACGTAATTCATTACGAAGTTTAATTCTAAGAGCATCAAACTTTTAAATTGAAGAGTTTGATCATGGCTCAGATTGAACGCTGGCGGCAGGCCTAACACATGCAAGTCGAACGGTAGCACAGAGGAGCTTGCTCCTCGGGTGACGAGTGGCGGACGGGTGAGTAATGTCTGGGAAACTGCCCGATGGAGGGGGATAACTACTGGAAACGGTAGCTAATACCGCATAACGTCGCAAGACCAAAGAGGGGGACCTTCGGGCCTCTTGCCATCGGATGTGCCCAGATGGGATTAGCTAGTAGGTGGGGTAATGGCTCACCTAGGCGACGATCCCTAGCTGGTCTGAGAGGATGACCAGCCACACTGGAACTGAGACACGGTCCAGACTCCTACGGGAGGCAGCAGTGGGGAATATTGCACAATGGGCGCAAGCCTGATGCAGCCATGCCGCGTGTGTGAAGAAGGCCTTCGGGTTGTAAAGCACTTTCAGCGGGGAGGAAGGCGATACGGTTAATAACCGTGTTGATTGACGTTACCCGCAGAAGAAGCACCGGCTAACTCCGTGCCAGCAGCCGCGGTAATACGGAGGGTGCAAGCGTTAATCGGAATTACTGGGCGTAAAGCGCACGCAGGCGGTCTGTCAAGTCGGATGTGAAATCCCCGGGCTCAACCTGGGAACTGCATTCGAAACTGGCAGGCTTGAGTCTTGTAGAGGGGGGTAGAATTCCAGGTGTAGCGGTGAAATGCGTAGAGATCTGGAGGAATACCGGTGGCGAAGGCGGCCCCCTGGACAAAGACTGACGCTCAGGTGCGAAAGCGTGGGGAGCAAACAGGATTAGATACCCTGGTAGTCCACGCCGTAAACGATGTCGACTTGGAGGTTGTGCCCTTGAGGCGTGGCTTCCGGAGCTAACGCGTTAAGTCGACCGCCTGGGGAGTACGGCCGCAAGGTTAAAACTCAAATGAATTGACGGGGGCCCGCACAAGCGGTGGAGCATGTGGTTTAATTCGATGCAACGCGAAGAACCTTACCTGGTCTTGACATCCACGGAATTCGGCAGAGATGCCTTAGTGCCTTCGGGAACCGTGAGACAGGTGCTGCATGGCTGTCGTCAGCTCGTGTTGTGAAATGTTGGGTTAAGTCCCGCAACGAGCGCAACCCTTATCCTTTGTTGCCAGCGGTCCGGCCGGGAACTCAAAGGAGACTGCCAGTGATAAACTGGAGGAAGGTGGGGATGACGTCAAGTCATCATGGCCCTTACGACCAGGGCTACACACGTGCTACAATGGCGCATACAAAGAGAAGCGACCTCGCGAGAGCAAGCGGACCTCATAAAGTGCGTCGTAGTCCGGATTGGAGTCTGCAACTCGACTCCATGAAGTCGGAATCGCTAGTAATCGTGGATCAGAATGCCACGGTGAATACGTTCCCGGGCCTTGTACACACCGCCCGTCACACCATGGGAGTGGGTTGCAAAAGAAGTAGGTAGCTTAACCTTCAGGAGGGCGCTTACCACTTTGTGATTCATGACTGGGGTGAAGTCGTAACAAGGTAACCGTAGGGGAACCTGCGGTTGGATCACCTCCTTACCTTAAAGAACCTGCCTTTGCAGTGCTCACACAGATTGTCTGATGAAAAGTGAATAGCAAGGCGTCTTGCGAAGCAGACTTTGTGTCCCCTTCGTCTAGAGGCCCAGGACACCGCCCTTTCACGGCGGTAACAGGGGTTCGAATCCCCTAGGGGACGCCACTTGCTGGTTGTGTGAGTGAAAGTCGCCTGCCCTGCTATCTCAAAACTGACTCACGAGTCATGTTTGAGATATTTGCTCTTTAAAAATCTGGATCAAGCTGAAAATTGAAACGACACACAGTGTCTGTTCTCCGTAATAAGAACAGATGACGGTGTGTTCGAGTCTCTCAAATTTTTACAGCGCGAGGATGAATCGAAAGAAACATCTTCGGGTTGTGAGGTTAAGCGACTAAGCGTACACGGTGGATGCCCTGGCAGTCAGAGGCGATGAAGGACGTGCTAATCTGCGAAAAGCGCCGGCGAGGTGATATGAACCTTTGACCCGGCGATGTCCGAATGGGGAAACCCAGTGTGTTTCGACACACTATCATTAACTGAATCCATAGGTTAATGAGGCGAACCGGGGGAACTGAAACATCTAAGTACCCCGAGGAAAAGAAATCAACCGAGATTCCCCCAGTAGCGGCGAGCGAACGGGGAGCAGCCCAGAGCCTGAATCAGCTTGTGTGTTAGTGGAACGGTCTGGAAAGTCCGGCGATACAGGGTGACAGCCCCGTACACGAAAGCACACAGGTTGTGAGCTCGATGAGTAGGGCGGGACACGTGGTATCCTGTCTGAATATGGGGGGACCATCCTCCAAGGCTAAATACTCCTGACTGACCGATAGTGAACCAGTACCGTGAGGGAAAGGCGAAAAGAACCCCGGCGAGGGGAGTGAAAAAGAACCTGAAACCGTGTACGTACAAGCAGTGGGAGCACCTTCGTGGTGTGACTGCGTACCTTTTGTATAATGGGTCAGCGACTTATATTCTGTAGCAAGGTTAACCGAATAGGGGAGCCGAAGGGAAACCGAGTCTTAACTGGGCGTTAAGTTGCAGGGTATAGACCCGAAACCCGGTGATCTAGCCATGGGCAGGTTGAAGGTTGGGTAACACTAACTGGAGGACCGAACCGACTAATGTTGAAAAATTAGCGGATGACTTGTGGCTGGGGGTGAAAGGCCAATCAAACCGGGAGATAGCTGGTTCTCCCCGAAAGCTATTTAGGTAGCGCCTCGTGAATTCATCTCCGGGGGTAGAGCACTGTTTCGGCTAGGGGGCTATCCCGGCTTACCAACCCGATGCAAACTACGAATACCGGAGAATGTTATCACGGGAGACACACGGCGGGTGCTAACGTCCGTCGTGAAGAGGGAAACAACCCAGACCGCCAGCTAAGGTCCCAAAGTCATGGTTAAGTGGGAAACGATGTGGGAAGGCACAGACAGCCAGGATGTTGGCTTAGAAGCAGCCATCATTTAAAGAAAGCGTAATAGCTCACTGGTCGAGTCGGCCTGCGCGGAAGATGTAACGGGGCTAAACCATGCACCGAAGCTGCGGCAGCGACACTATGTGTTGTTGGGTAGGGGAGCGTTCTGTAAGCCTGCGAAGGTGTGCTGTGAGGCATGCTGGAGGTATCAGAAGTGCGAATGCTGACATAAGTAACGATAAAGCGGGTGAAAAGCCCGCTCGCCGGAAGACCAAGGGTTCCTGTCCAACGTTAATCGGGGCAGGGTGAGTCGACCCCTAAGGCGAGGCCGAAAGGCGTAGTCGATGGGAAACAGGTTAATATTCCTGTACTTGGTGTTACTGCGAAGGGGGGACGGAGAAGGCTATGTTAGCCGGGCGACGGTTGTCCCGGTTTAAGCATGTAGGCTGGTTATCCAGGCAAATCCGGATAATCAAGGCTGAGGTGTGATGACGAGTCACTACGGTGATGAAGTAACAAATGCCCTGCTTCCAGGAAAAGCCTCTAAGCATCAGGTAACATCAAATCGTACCCCAAACCGACACAGGTGGTCAGGTAGAGAATACCAAGGCGCTTGAGAGAACTCGGGTGAAGGAACTAGGCAAAATGGTGCCGTAACTTCGGGAGAAGGCACGCTGATATGTAGGTGAAGTCCCTGCGGACGGAGCTGAAATCAGTCGAAGATACCAGCTGGCTGCAACTGTTTATTAAAAACACAGCACTGTGCAAACACGAAAGTGGACGTATACGGTGTGACGCCTGCCCGGTGCCGGAAGGTTAATTGATGGGGTTATCCGTAAGGAGAAGCTCTTGATCGAAGCCCCGGTAAACGGCGGCCGTAACTATAACGGTCCTAAGGTAGCGAAATTCCTTGTCGGGTAAGTTCCGACCTGCACGAATGGCGTAATGATGGCCAGGCTGTCTCCACCCGAGACTCAGTGAAATTGAACTCGCTGTGAAGATGCAGTGTACCCGCGGCAAGACGGAAAGACCCCGTGAACCTTTACTATAGCTTGACACTGAACATTGAGCCTTGATGTGTAGGATAGGTGGGAGGCTTTGAAGTGTGGACGCCAGTCTGCATGGAGCCAACCTTGAAATACCACCCTTTAATGTTTGATGTTCTAACGTGGACCCGTGATCCGGGTTGCGGACAGTGTCTGGTGGGTAGTTTGACTGGGGCGGTCTCCTCCCAAAGAGTAACGGAGGAGCACGAAGGTTGGCTAATCCTGGTCGGACATCAGGAGGTTAGTGCAATGGCATAAGCCAGCTTGACTGCGAGCGTGACGGCGCGAGCAGGTGCGAAAGCAGGTCATAGTGATCCGGTGGTTCTGAATGGAAGGGCCATCGCTCAACGGATAAAAGGTACTCCGGGGATAACAGGCTGATACCGCCCAAGAGTTCATATCGACGGCGGTGTTTGGCACCTCGATGTCGGCTCATCACATCCTGGGGCTGAAGTAGGTCCCAAGGGTATGGCTGTTCGCCATTTAAAGTGGTACGCGAGCTGGGTTTAGAACGTCGTGAGACAGTTCGGTCCCTATCTGCCGTGGGCGCTGGAGAATTGAGGGGGGCTGCTCCTAGTACGAGAGGACCGGAGTGGACGCATCACTGGTGTTCGGGTTGTCATGCCAATGGCATTGCCCGGTAGCTACATGCGGAAGAGATAAGTGCTGAAAGCATCTAAGCACGAAACTTGCCCCGAGATGAGTTCTCCCTTGTCCTTTAAGGACACTAGAGGAACGTTGAAGACGACGACGTTGATAGGCCGGGTGTGTAAGCGCAGCGATGCGTTGAGCTAACCGGTACTAATGAACCGTGAGGCTTAACCTTACAACGCCGAAGATGTTTTGGCGGATTTGAGAGATTTTCAGCTTGGATTACAGATTACATCAGAACGCAAAGCGCGGTCTGATAGACAGAATTTGCCTGGCGGCTTTAGCGCGGTGGTCCCACCTGACCCCATGCCGAACTCAGAAGTGAAACGCCGTAGCGCCGATGGTAGTGTGGGGTCTCCCCATGTGAGAGTAGGGAACTGCCAGGCATCAAACAAGTGAAGAGCCCATCCTGAAGGATGGGCTTTTTGCGTTTTCATCCCCTGTGAATACCTTTCTGATAGTTTTCTCTTTCTCCAGCCTGCATAGCAATGCACGTTAAATAGCCTATCCTTATCCATTCGGGATGTTTAAGGAGGTGTTATTTGACTCGTCATTCCTTTAATTACGAGCAAGATTTCGCCAGCATTAATTTCCGTGAGCATCCTGAACGCTATCAGGTAGGGCGTGGCGAACAAGGCGTTTTGCTGATTGAGCCCTATAAGAGTGAAATCTTGCCCTGGTGGCGCTACAAAGACCCTGAATCTGCCACAAAATCAGCCGAAAAAATTTATCAGTTATTCGAAACCTATCGGCAGCAAGATGATTTTGTTGGCATGGATATGGCCCGTAAATTTATACAAATGGGCTATACCCGAGCACGGCGCTACGCCAACTATAAAGGGGGTAAAAAATATGCTGAGGACGGCAGCCTTCACCAAAGAGGAAACGATCCGGTAAAAGCCGCAGCAGCGGCAATCTTTAAAAAATGGTGGGATAAAATCCGCCAGGATGAAGATTATCTCCGACGTAAGCGCGAACATATCATGCGCTGGGGATAAGTGCATTCTTAGGCTAACATTCTGAAATGGTAGCAGGCAAACTATTAACACTGTATTTACTTTTTACCCCGGCGTAATCTGATTTATATAACAAATCAAAGATATCCGATCAGAGGGGAAAAATATGGCAGGCGTCACCACTCGTCCTGAGCATAAAACAACAGATTTGACTGATACACGCCGCAGAGTATGGGCAATCGTTGGTGCCTCATCGGGAAACCTGGTGGAGTGGTTTGACTTCTATGTTTATTCATTCTGCTCGCTCTACTTTGCTCACATCTTTTTCCCTGCCGGAAATACAACGACTCAGCTACTTCAGACCGCAGGTGTTTTCGCTGCTGGTTTTCTTATGCGTCCGATTGGCGGCTGGCTGTTTGGGCGTATTGCTGACAGGCATGGGCGCAAAACCTCCATGCTGATTTCGGTATGCATGATGTGCCTGGGTTCACTGGTGATCGCGTGCTTACCGGGTTATGACAGCATAGGTACATGGGCCCCTGCTTTGCTATTACTGGCAAGATTGTTCCAGGGATTATCCGTTGGCGGTGAATACGGCACCAGTGCAACTTACATGAGTGAGATTGCCGTTGAAGGCCGCAAAGGATTTTATGCTTCTTTTCAGTACGTGACTTTAATTGGCGGTCAATTGTTGGCGCTTCTGGTGGTCGTGGTTCTTCAGCAGATCCTTGATGATGCTGAGCTACGTGCATGGGGCTGGCGTATTCCCTTTGCCGTCGGCGCTGCACTTGCTGTGGTGGCGCTCTGGTTGCGTCGACAGCTGGATGAAACATCGAAAAAAGAGGTGCGGGTATTAAAAGAGGCAGGGTCGCTTAAAGGGTTATGGCGTAATCGCCGCGCGTTTATTATGGTACTCGGCTTCACCGCCGGCGGCTCGCTGTGCTTCTACACCTTCACGACGTATATGCAAAAATATCTGGTTAACACGACCGGCATGCATGCCAATGTGGCCAGCATCGTGATGACCGTGGCGTTATTTGTTTTCATGCTTATTCAGCCCCTGATAGGTGCCTTATCCGACCGTATTGGCCGCCGTGCTTCCATGCTCTGCTTCGGTGGGCTGGGAACGCTCTTCACTTTACCCATTTTAAGTGCGCTACAGTATGTTTCATCACCGTATGCCGCTTTTGCACTGGTGATGGCGGCGCTGTTGATCGTGAGTTTCTATACCTCTATAAGCGGTATCCTGAAAGCCGAAATGTTTCCGGCCCAGGTCCGTGCGTTAGGTGTGGGATTATCTTACGCTATTGCTAATGCGTTATTCGGCGGTTCAGCTGAGTATGTTGCGCTGTCGCTGAAATCGGCCGGTATTGAGACCGCGTTTTTCTGGTATGTCACCGTGTTTTGCGCGCTGGCATTTATCGTTTCGTTGATGTTGCACCGAAAAGGTAAAGGTATTCGCCTTTAATGGTTGGCCAGTTGCCACACGGCGTAACCTGTGGTGGCGCCTGCCACATCCCAGGCAAAATCTTTCCAGCTCCAGCCGCTTCCTGCGGGGCGGCTATCCCACAGTTCCTTTGATGCGCCGAGGCTTACGGAAAACATCAGGCCGTACGTTGCGCTACGATCGCGGCTGTATCCCTGATGTTGTGCATACTCGTTGCCCGCAGCAGAGAGCATGGCGGAAGCAATAAAATGCTGCGCTTTATCCTGCCCGCTCCATTGGTCATTTGCCATATGTGCGCAGCCCGTCAAACAGAGGGCGCACGCCAACATTAAACATCGCATCATAGAGAAACCTGAAAAAAGCCCCATCAAATGACAGGGCCTGGTATTACAGAATGCGGCTGATAAGTTTATCGATACGAATTCGACGCAAACGGCGAATGAGCTTACGTACTTTTACCGGGTAATCGGCGATACTTTGTAGATCGCGATAATGGTTGACGACTGTGGTATGGGTACGGATAAGCTCCAGCTCTTTGTCGCGTTGAGCGGCTAATTGATGTTTCGGGTCGTGGATCAGAATGGCATTTTCCAGATCCAGACGCCAGGCGCGCGGATTAAGGTTATTTCCCGTGAGCAGCACCCACTCATTATCAACCCACATCCCTTTCAGGTGATAGCTATTGTCTTCGTCTTTCCACAAGCGCACGACCAGTTGATCGGTATTGACGTAATACTGTAGGCGGCTCAGAAAACGACGCAGGTTAATTTCATACAGATAAGGCAGTGCGCCAATGATTTTAAAGGGTTGATCTTCTGGAATAAAAAAGTCATTAGCCGTTTTATCACCAACGATAATTTCGACTTTTTTGCCTTCACGCAGGAGCTGAATAATGTTACGTACCAGCACTGCGGGCAGGTTGAAATAGGGCGTACAGATGACCAGCTTCTCTTCCGCACAGGGCATCAGATGGAAAATGGTCTTATTCAGCAAACTGGTTTTTCCGAGTCCAACCAGCGGTGTAACGGAGAGTTGGTCGTTATCGGCATCGCCCTGAAAATGATAGGCAGCGTCACGTAATTCCTGACGATACAGACGAATATCATTCTTGATTTCTGGGCTTTTCGGGCGTTGAGCATTATCGAGGCGGTTTACACCACGCCCTTCAATCAGGTTCTGTTTGACCCATCCCAGCATGATATCCGCCATTTTTGGGTTGCGGATAAGCTGGTAGCGATCGTAGCGGTATTTATCGTGTTGATGGAGGTAGACATCGTTCAGGCTCGCGCCGCTATAGAGCACACTATCGTCGATAATAAAGCCTTTAAAATGCAGTACGCCAAGTGCTTCACGGGTATTGACTGGCACGCCGTAAACCGGAATATCAATGCCCGGATTTTCCTGCGCCATACGGCAATACCAGTCGGCGTTGGTGTTGGATGCGGCTGCGCCAATACGACCACGCTGTGCCCGGTGCCAGTCGACAAGCACGCAGATTTCGAGCTCAGGTCGCTGACGTTTGGCGTCATAGAGGGCATTCAGGATACCTTTACCGCCATCATCCTGCTCAAGGTAAAGAGCGACGATGCAGATACGGCGTGTTGCGCTGGCAATTTTTTCCAGCAATGTCTCCCTGAAAGAAGCGGGAGAGTAGAAAAACTCTACATCATCAACTGATTGGGAAAGCTTGGGTAGTTGGGCAAGGTGTTGTTGATGTTTATTACGCTTAAATTTTGACAACATCACAGTGCGTTTCTTCTCTGTTTATTGAAAGGGCTTCTGTCCGATAACCCCGACAGAAGCGGACAATGATAACACCAGTACCTGTGAAAGTGGTCAACATTTCCAGTACCTTACTCAGGATTCGCCGGTCTGCCTCAGATTAAGGGTCAATCCAACGATCCCATCCTCAAGCTGAATGTCGACTTCAAATCCCAGTTTACGCGCCAGAGTTACCATGCCGCGATTGTTTGGCATAGTAATACCATTCAAACGCTTAAGTCCGTGATCCCGAGTGTAACTGATGAGCTTTTCCAGTAAACGTCGCCCAAGACCCAATCCTTTCAAATCGGAGCGGACCAACACGGCAAATTCGGCATCGATGTTATCCGGGTCAGAGATGGCGCGGGTTACGCCAAGGATCTCATCCTTTCCTTCTACCTGACGTACTGCAACAAATGCCATTTCCCGATCGTAGTCGATCTGCGTCATATTCGCTAAATCGTCATGAGTAAATTCGTTGATCTCACTGAAATAGCGGTAGTACAAATCTTCCTTTGTTACCCTGCCGATGAATTCCTGTAACTGCGGTTCATCCTCAGGAAGAATAGGGCGGAAAAGCGTGGTCTCGCCGTTTTTTAGCGTTACGATCTCTTCTAGCTGTTGCGGATAAGGGCGAACCGCGAGACGACTTTCGCCGTTGCCACTAAACGCCTCGACTGTGAGAGTGACATCCAGCGCGGTGAATTCACTGCCGGAAGCAAGCAGAGGATGAATGTCCAGACGCTGGATTTCCGGGCAATGGACAATCAGATTCGATACCTGCACCAGAAACTGACTCAGCCCGGCAATATCCAGCGTGCGCAGGGCACTACGTCCACGGATTTTTTTATTTTTAATGGCCTGGATAACCAGATAACGCGCCAGATTCATATTCAGCGGTGGTAACGCAACGGCGGCCTGTTCCTGTGCGCGCCACTCTACGCTGCCTTCTCCCAACATGATCAACGGACCAAAAACCGGATCGGATTCGACAACCACACGGAGCTCCTGCGCACCGGCACGGTTTGCCATGCTTTGTACCTGCAAACCATGGATACGCGCCTGCGGCCAGTTCATTTTCACGCGGTCGATAATCGCATCCGCGGCCTGCTGAACTTCCTTCGCGGTACGCAGGTAGAGCATCACACCCTGGACTTCGGATTTATGGGGAATATCCGGCGAGCGTAATTTTAACGCCACGGGGTAGCCTATCTGTTCGGCAATATGTACTGCTTCGGCGCTATCACCAGCAATCCAGGTCGGCAGCGTCTGAATACCCCAGGCGCTGAGTATCGGCTGCACTTCATGGGTATCAAGGGTGGTTGCCCCTTCCGCGATAGCCTGTTGCAGCAAATGATGGGCTTCGGTCGTATTGGCCGTCAGGTGAGTAGGCAACGTGGGCGTTTCACGTAATTGTTTCTGGTTACGCCGGTACTCGACCATATGCATAAATGCGGTGATCGTCCCTTCGGGCGTACGGTAGGTCGGCAGACCGGCTTCACTGAATAACCGTCGCGCTTCCTGGGAAGAATACTCGCCGCACCAGTTTGTCAGTACCGTAACGTATTTGCCGCGCGGGTGTTTTTTCAGCACCTCAATTAGCGCCAGCGCGCTCTCTTTACCGGGGGCGGCGGCGCTGGGAGAATGGATAACCATCAATGCATCAAAATCCTGGCTATCGAGCAGGATATCAAGCGCGGTGGCGTAACGATCGTTGCTGGCATCATCGCGTAAATCCAGCGGATTACCCACATTGACATAATCGGGCAATCCATCCCGAAGGCGTGCCAGCGTATCGTCGCTCAACTTTGCCAGTTTGCCATTACGCGACCACAGCTGATCGAGCGCCAGCGCGGCAGGGGCGGCACCGTTACTGATGATCACCAGCCGATCGCCGCGAAGCGGTCGCATATGACTGAGTGTTTCAACGGCGGAAAAGAGTTCATGAGTATCTTGCACGCGCAGCAACCCGGCGCGCTGTATGGCCGCATCCCAGGCAGGATCAAGCCCGGCCCGTGTTTGCAGGAGACGCTGGGCTTCGGGGCTACGGCCACTTTTGATGACCAGAATCGGTTTATTGCGCGAAGCGCTGCGCGCCGCCGAAACGAACCGGCGGGCGTCGCTTAGATGTTCAAGATAGAGCAGAATGGCACTGGTTTTCGTGTCGCGCGCCAGGAAGTCCAGCAGTTCATCGACGTCAATATCCAGGCTGTCACCCAGCGCAATAAAATAGGAAAACCCCATCTCGCGTTGCTGAGCCCAGTCCAGAATAGTGTTGGAGACGGCGGCGGATTGCGAAATAAATGCAAGCTTGCCGCGGGTAATTGGTACCGGGGAAAAGCTGGCATTAAGACCCTGCCAGGGAGCAAGTAGCCCCATACTGTTCGGCCCGAGCAGGCGCATCTGGTAACGGCCTGCGCAGCTCAGCAGTTCGGTATGTTGCTCAGGGGTTGCAGAAAGAATGATGCAGGTTTTACAGCCCTTCTTACCCAGCTCTTCGAGTAAAGGCAGATTACGTTTTGCATTGGTGCACAGCACGGCGAGGTCCGGCACATAGGGCAGGCTGGCGATATCCGGCCAGGCCAGTACCCCAAGTACGGCTTTGTATGCGGGCGTCACCGGCAAAACCGGCCCGGCAAAACCGCCTGCCAGAAGATTGCGCATCATCAGGAAACCGGCGCGATCCGGTTTCATTGATGCCCCGATCACGGCGATCGACTTGGGACGTAACAACGCTTCCAGCCCACGTTGGCTCATACCGGCCTCCAGAAAAGAGTGACCCGATGATGTTAAACGTTTTCTGCTTCTTTTGCTGTGACACTACGCTGATGATTCGCTTTACCCGCCAGGTAGCGCTCGCGAAAGAGGGTAAAATGGGCTCCGAGGCTTTTCGCGGCAGGTTGGTCGCCCGCTAAATCCAGAAGCGCAATCGCCACTTCCGCGGTGCAGTACTGATCCTCGGCATGCGACTCCCGCAGACGATAGGCAGATACCCGTGACAGATCGACGGAAATTACCGGGAGAGTGTCCAGATAAGGGCTTTTGCGAAACATTTTGCGCGCTTCGGTCCAGGTACCGTCCAGCATGATAAAAAGCGGCGGTTTCCCTGAGGGCGGCGCGGACAATACCTGTCGCTCGCTTCCTGCATAGGATGCGGGAAAGACGACCATTGGCTGGTAGTCTTCACTGGCGCATAAATCAATCAGTGCCTGAGGTGGCTCAGTCCTTGACCAGAGAAACGCCGTTGTGTCAGGCAGAATATCGGCGATAAGCCTACCGGTATTGCTGGGCTTCATGGGTTCAGTATCAAACATCACCAGACAAAACCGACTACGGGCCGTGCTGGGTTGTAACGTGTCGCACAGGCACTGTTGTTTGGGGAGCAGACAGCGCTGACAGCGAATAACGCGATTTCCCCGGGCGAGGAAGGGGCGAGTAGAACGAGCAATACGCGTTGCCCGGAGCGTAAGTACGGCGTTTTCAGTCATAAGAATCGCGTGAAAAACGCCATTGTCGCAGAGCTGAAAACGGGGCACAAGATGCGCCCCGCCAGGATTAGAGAGATTCGTTAAGCCAGCTATTAAAAGGGGCTTTTGGCACGGCGCCGCTCAGGATGTCAACAACCTCGCCATTTTTGAACAACATGATGGTTGGGATGCTGCGGATGCGAAAGCGTGCGCTGAGTTCGCGTTCTGCTTCGGTGTTCACTTTGACGAAGCGAACTTTGCCGCTACGCTCTTCCGCCACGTCTTCAAAAATCGGCGCGAAGCTACGGCACGGACCACACCAGGGCGCCCAGAAATCGACAACAACCGGCAGGTCATCTTTCAGCAATTTATCCAGTGTTTCGCCAGTGGCGTTAATCACATCGCCGTCGAACAGCTCATGTCCACAACGTCCACACTTTGCGACATCGTTAATGCGCGCTTCGGGGATGCGGTTAAGCGCCTGGCAGCTTGCACATACGGTATTCATAACTAACCTCAGGAGAACAATGGTACAGAGTGGCACAAGGCCGATATGTTTCTAATATGTTACATATTATCGATGAAGTGGTTTTAAACGACAACGCGTTTTATTCAATGAGTACAATAGTCGATAGCTTTTGAACGAATTAATGGCGAAGCGCCGACACATCAGGTAATCTGCGCGCTCGCGCAGCGCTGGTGGAGAAAAGCATGAACGATGAACTGAAAAACAAAAGCGGCAAAGTCAAAGTGATGTATGTCCGCAGTGACGATGATTCCGATAAACGCAGCCAAAACCCGCGTACCGGGAAAGGGCCTGGGCGTAGTGGATCGTCTCGTGCCGACGCTGGCAGTCGCACCGCGCGCGAAGAGAAAAACAGTGGTCGCCGTCCTGCTCGCGATGAGCGAAGCAATGACCGTGGCCGCGACCGCCCGCAGAGTGATTCCCCGTGGCGTACCGTTTCCCGCGCACCGGGTGACGACACTCCGGCGAAGCCGGATCATGGTGGTATCAGCGGTAAAAGCTTTATCGATCCTGAAGTGCTACGCCGCCAGCGTGCGGAAGAGACCCGCGTCTATGGTGAAAATGCCTGCCAGGCACTGTTTGCCAGCCGTCCTGACTGCATCGTGCGCGCCTGGTTTGTTCAGAGCGTGACCCCGCGCTTTAAAGAAGCACTGCGCTGGATGGCGGCTAACCGCAAAGCCTACCACGTCGTTGATGACGCTGAGCTGGTAAAAGCGTCCGGCACCGAACACCACGGCGGTGTCTGCTTCCTGATTAAAAAACGTAACGGTACCAGCGTTGAGCAGTGGGTCGCACAGGCCGGGACAGAAGATTGCGTTCTGGCGCTGGAAGATGTGGGTAACCCGCATAACCTGGGGGCGATGATGCGCAGCTGTGCCCATTTCGGCGTGAAAGGCGTTCTGTTGCAAGATGCGGCTGTTATCGAGTCCGGTGCGGCAGTTCGTACGGCGGAAGGTGGTGCGGAGCACGTACAGGCCATTACCGGCGATAGCGTCCTTGAGGCGCTGGATGCGTTCCGCAAAGCCGGTTATGCCATTGTGACCACCTCCAGCCATAAAGGTACGCCGCTGTTTAGCGCAACGCTGCCGAAGAAAATGGTGCTGGTGTTGGGCCAGGAACGTGATGGCCTTTCCGATGCTGCGCTTGATAACGCGGATCTGAGTATCTCGATTAACGGCACCAACAACGTTGAGAGTCTGAACGTATCTGTCGCAACGGGTGTGTTGCTGGCCGAATGGTGGCGTCAAAACAAAGCCTGATAATACGCATATCAGCATGCCTTCACGGCATGCTGATTTATCCTCTCCTGTGTCTGCTCGCTTTTATCTTCTACGTAGATGCATCATCAAAATGAATGCTTCCATAACCCATGCTGATTGCACCAGCTGTATGCGGTGAACCCACGTTTGCAGTTAAATTTACATCGGCTACCTTTGCAGACCGGGCGATCGCAGTAAACGTACGCGTCGTTTTCGGCCAGTGCGAAGGTAGCTTCTGGCAAGTCACCTGACCTGAGGAATTTAAACTGGCCACCCTGGAAGGTATAAACGTAGATCCACAGCAGACGGTGATCTTCTGTCATAGGATGGGGCGTTGTACCGATATTCACCGTCAGGGTATTGGACTCAAAGCCGCCGGATATAGTCATCTGCGGCAGGTGCTCTTCTGCCAACGCATCGTTTGTATTCTGCGGGACTAATGCACTCAGCGTTTCGTTACAACAGCGTAGTTGTGTCTCGCCGCCATTGTTATTGATTGCCACCAGAAATTGTCCGCACCGGGGGCAGTGGTAGAACGTCGGCTCACACTGGATAAAAGAGGGCTTAGTGCTGTTTTTTATTCGTGTCGATGTTTTCGGCTGCGTTCTGCCGGAAAGGTTATTGTTAATAAGCACATTGGTATCCTTATTTGGATATGGCCTGGCCGAGCTCCGGGGATGTGTTTTCTCGAGAGGCAAGGGCCAGGCGCTGAACGATGTCTTTGCGTAGCATGAACTTTTTGACTTTCCCCGAGGCCGTTCGCGGTAAGCTGTCGACCACTACCAGGTGTTCCGGATATTTATATTTCGCGATGCGTTTGTGGGAGAAGAAGCGGATGATGTCAGCCAGTACCAGAGGTTGTTCATTATTAGCCAACACCACATAGGCACATGAACGTTCTCCAAGCCGCTGATCTGGCATCGCGACGACGGCAGCGTCGAGAATATCAGGGTGTTGCAACAGAATATCTTCGACTTCCCGGCTACTGATATTTTCACCGCCGCGAACAATGATGTCTTTTTTTCGCCCGGTAATTTTAAGATACCCTGCCTTGTCGATCCGGCAATAATCTCCGCTGTAATACCAGCCTTCATCATCAAGCGCCTGCGCCGTTATTTCCGGTTCGTCAAAATAACCGACAAACACATTAGGACCGCGAGAAGCCTCTTCACCTTCGGTATATTCCGGCAGAGAATTTCTCTTTTTATCGACGACTTTGATCTCCACGCCGTTCACCGCCGCCCCATCCGTATTTACCTGGCGAATAAGCGAATCTTCTGGGCGGACGATGGCGTGCGGCGCACTCTCCGTGCTGCCATATACTCCCAGCAATGGAATACCGGCTTTGTGGTAATCACGCACCAGTTTACCTGGAATGGTGGTCCCGCCGCACAGAAAAAAGCGTAAAGAGGAGACGTTACACTGGCGGGCCTGCATCGCTTTAAGCAGATCGCAGGCGAACGGCGTTGCCCCCATAATGCAGGTGCATTTTTCCCGTTCAATAATGTCGAGACACTGCTCTGGATTAAAAATATCCAGCAATACGCTACGGGCACCGAGAATAAAAGGTGCGGTTACCCCATGCATAAAACCCGTGGCGTGGGCGAGTGGCGCTGGCATCAGCATAATATCCGTGCTGTTCAAATTAAGCGTTGCGCAGTAAGCCCGTTCGCTGGCGATGATGTTGTTGTGCGTTAGCATCACCCCTTTGGGATGTCCTTCTGTTCCGGAGGTGAACAGCAGTGCCGCCAGATCATCGCTTTTTGTGGCAATGGCCTGCGCTAACGCTGGCGTGTTCGCGAGTATCTGGCTCAGTGATACCCCGTATTGAGCGGGCTCCAGCTTATCGACCGCAATCACCTTCTCCAGCCAGGGAAGGAGCGGGCGCAGCGGCGGCAGCATGTGAATGGGGCGAACATTTTTATAGCGCGTTGCGGTAAAGAGAATACGTGCCTGACATTTGTTCAGGATCCACGCCAGTTCAGACTCGCGGAATGCCGGAAGCAGCGGCACGACAACGGCGCCACATTTGAGACAGGCAAGATAGATAACGGTAAATTCGCACCAGCCGGGAAGCTGCAGGGCAACCCGGTCACCCGGTTGGATGCTGTTTTCTACAAGCCACGTCGCCAGCGCGCCTGCTGCGTTATCGAGCTCACGGTAGGTGTATGCTGTGCCATGGTTATCACTGACCGCGATTTTATCCGCCGATGCTTTTGCCGACAGATGCCAGTAATCGGCCAGTGTCGCGTCGCCCCAGTATCCTAGCTGTCGATAACGCGTTTTCAGCGCCTCGTTGATTTTCATCGTTGTCATTCCGTCGTTGTCCTTCGCATAACCTGGCTTAATGTGTTTTTGCGATAACGCGTCGTTGTTTTTTGCAATACAGCGCCAGTGCACCTGCCGCCAGAGGGAGCGGCAGAAACATAAAGACCTCACTGAATGTCCAGCCCGCCGCCAGCATGGCTGAGCCCGCGCCGGCACTGGTTATCGCACCCAGACGGCCAATCCCCGTCGCCCAGCTCACGCCAGTGGCCCGAATGGATGTGGGATAAAAATGGGCGGCCAGCGCATAACAACCAGGGCTGATACCATTGACGGTAAATCCGAGCATCAGAACCAGAACACAGAGCACCGGCAGTGACGGGATATGCATCCCCAGAATAAGTGCGCTACAGGCACCGCCAATTAACGTCAGGATGATGGCGCAATGCCTGCCCCAGCGGTCCATCTCAATGCCGATGCAGAAATTGCCCATCATGCCGCCAATCTGGAAGACTGATCCCATAATGACGGCCTGTGACAGCGTCATCCCGGTGTCTCTGACCATCAGCGGCAGCCAGCTTGATAACAGATAGACGCAGAACAAACCGGCAAAAAGCGTCAACCACAGTGCGAGAGTGCCAAAGGTGTACGGCGGATGCAGAAGCGATCTTGCGGTACTGGCATGTGCTTTTTGCGGCTCAGAGGTATAAAAATGCGTTTTTTCGTCGGCGATGCCGGGGACGAATGTATTCAGCAAGTGCGTCAGACGCCGTTTATTCTCCGGGGCTTGAACCAGATACTGCATCGATTCCGGAAGGTAGCGTATCAGGATCAGCGCGAATATTAATGGCAATACCCCGCCGGTAATTAATACCGAACGCCAGCCAAAGGTGCCGAGTAATTGCTGGCTGAGCAGACCGCCCAATGCCGCGCCGGTATTAAAACCACAGTGAATCACGGTAGCAAGGCGCGAGCGCCAGCGGCAGGGGGCATACTCTGCTACCAGCGTGGTGATATTGGGCATTGCCGCACCCAGCCCAAGTCCGGTAATAAAGCGAAAAAATGTCAGGCTGGATAAATTCCATGACCATGCGGAAAGCAGGCTACTTGTGCCAAAAAATAAAACCGAACCGATGATGAGTTTTTTACGCCCATAGCGGTCAGCCAGCGGCCCGGAAATAAGTGAGCCGGCCGCCAGACCAAATAAGCCGCTCATCATGACCGGACCTAACATATGGCGGGATATTTGCCAGTCATCTATCAGGGCCGGGGCAATAAAACCTATCGCGGTCACATCAAAGCCATCAATACCTAATACCAGAAACCCTAAAAACACAATCAACCACTGGCGTCGACTAATAGAGTGCTTATCCAGAACGGTACTGATATCAATTTTTTCCTGTGTTGACATAAATCCTCCCCACACGGGAGAGTAACCTTCACCCCGAAGGGGGAAGTGAGCAAAGGAGGGGCTCAGCCAAAACGAAACTCAACGCCGAAATTCCCCTGCGGATATTCCCATTTCTCTAATATTGTCCCTTCGCACAACACACGACATGTGCCACATTCCAGACAGCCGGCATAATCAAAATGGATATTTCCTGCCTCATCCTCGCGATATAGCCCGGCAGGGCAGGCCTTGATCAATTTACGGAATTGCACTTTATCGGGGTTGGCCACAAGGAGGATATGTGGGTTGGTTTCATCCACTCTGAATTTGTTGACGCCCAGTTTCATATCGACATTTACCGTGCTCATAATGCGCGCCCTCCCGCGATGCCGTCTTTTAATAAATTCATTAACCCGACGCGTTTTCCCTGTTTCAATATCGTCTTCCACAAGGGCGTCGGTTTCGCGCCATCCACCGTGAAAAGCTCGGACATGATATTGGCCACCATCTGCGGGTATTGCGTAAAGAGTCGCGGGTTTTCCATCAGGCCAGGCAGCTTGCGATAATGCCGCATGTCCTGCAGGACACAGCTTTTCTCCAGCGCCTGGGGGTATTTTTCAAGCCGGGCAACGCTGAAATCATTACTCTCTTTTGCGGCAATGATGGTTTGCGCTGCGATATTCGCGGCCTCAATCGCCAGATCCATACCACGCACGGTAAAGCCGAGGTTCAGACACATCCCAGCGGCATCACCCACCACCAGTACACCGTCGCCCACCAGTTTTGGCAGCATCTCGATACCGCCTTCTGGTACCAGATGAGCGGAATACTCAAGCAGTGTTCCCCCTTCGATAAGGGGGCGCACGGCCGGGTGCTGTTTAAAATCCTCCAGCATCTGCGGCACCGATTTTTGCGCGTTTTCTATGCCTCCCAGACCGCACACCAGGCCCAGCGAGATGGATTCCCGGTTGGTGTAGAGAAAGCCGCCGCCCATTAAGCCATCCGACGGAGAACCAGCAAACAGCCAGGCCGCGCCTTCGTCCTCCGTTACGCCAAAGCGATCCTGAATGGTCTTAGCTGGCAGGGAAATGATCTCTTTAACCCCGACGGCGTAATGATGGGGATTTGATTTTGGTACCAGTCCAATTGAGCGACCTAACAGTGAATTTACCCCGTCGGCCAGCACTACCACGTTTGCCTCAAGGACATCTTCCCCGGCCTGTACTCCCGTTACCCGACCATCCTGCTGGATTAATGCATCCACCCGAACGCCCGTAATAACCTGTGCGCCAACCGCCTCGGCTTGCTCCATCAGCCAGCTGTCGAACCCATGACGCAGTACCGTCCATGACGCTTTCTCCGGGTTCGCATCGCGCGACTGTGCCTGATAATCCAGCGTGACGGCGCTATCCGGGGTCAGAAAAGAGATCTTCTCTTTAGTGATTTTCCGCTCAACGGGGGCGTTTTGCGCAAAACCTGGTATGATCTTTTCCAGAGTGTGGGCATAGAGCCGCCCGCCCGTCATATTTTTACTGCCTGCGGTGTCGCCACGCTCAATGACCAGAACGTCCAGCCCGGCTTTCGCCATCACACAGGCGGCGGTACATCCCGCCACACCCGCACCCACGATAATTGCGTCAAATTTTTCGTCCGACATGCTTTCGCTCCATCGCCGCCATAAAGAATGGCGGCTTAAGTCTTACCGTTTTAATAATTTCGTTAATTCGGGGACGACCTTATAGATATCGCCCACCAGGCCATAATCGGCGTACTGGAAAATTGGGGCGTTTTTATCCTTGTTGACGGCGATAATCGTTTTGGCACCATTGCCACCGACCATATGCTGGATCTGCCCGGAAATGCCCAGCGCGAGATAGATATCGGATTTGAGCAGCACGCCGGAAACGCCAACGTAGCGTTCGCGATCCATCCAGTGCTCGCCTTCGGCAATCGGACGTGAACAGCCCACTTCGGCATCCAGCGCGGAGGCAAGATCCCAGACCATCTGCAAATCCTCTTTTGCTTGTAAGCCGCGGCCAATACCAATAACACGGCGTGCTTTGCCAAGATCGACGCTGCTGGCCGTTTTTGACCGCCGTTCACGACAGAGAATTTCATTGGCGAGTGGGATGTAATCCACCTGAGTGAGCGGCGGCGTACCGGCATTTTCTTCTGCCAACGGTTCATAAACACCGCCTGCCAGCGTGATGACGGCGACGGGGGCATTCACTTTTTCCCGCCCAAAAGCCAGCCCGCCATACATGCGATGTTCGGCGTAGAGGTTGTCACCGTTGCGTTCCAGCCGGGTCACGTCATTCACCAGCGCGGCTTGCAGCAGCACGCTGAGTTTTGCCGCCACCCCTTTGCCACGGCGCGTCGCGGCCAGCAGGATCAGTGTATTGCCGTCCTCTTTTCCGATAAGCGAGGCGAGTGTTTCCGCATAGTTCTCGACGCGCTGTTTATCGGTTTTGCCACACAGCAAATAGACCGCGTCCGCCTGTTTAACCTCCGTGATGTCGCGCTCATCCCATATCACTGCGTTAACGTGCTCACCCAGTTGCCGTGCGCCGGCGAGCAGGTCTGCATAGCGATCGGCACTGTCGCTGAATACCCAAACGTTACTTATTTTGCCCATGATGTGTTTCCCCGCAGCCATTAGCTCAACGCGTTGGTCAGATAATCACGCAGGCGAGAAACCTCTTCCTGCCCGTCGCCTTCAATGATGATGTGTTTGCGTTCCGTCTGTTGCGGCGCGTAGACCCCCGCCAGCTCCGTCCGCGCTGAACCCGGCGTCCAGGCGATGTCGCTGGCGCCCCACAGGGTGACGCTTTTCTTCCCGGCACCGAGGATGGCTTTCATTGAGGGGATACGTGGAAGGTTGATATCTGATGAGACGCACAGCACTGCCGGAAGAGGAATATCAAGCACTTCTACTTCATCTTCCAGCGTGCGTTCAACGGTGACGAAACCCTCTTTGAGTTCAATCTTGCTGACGCCGTTAACCGTCGGCAACTGCAACATGGCGCCAACCAGTAGACCGGTTTGCTGCGCATACATATCACCGGAGCCTTCGCCGCAGATCAGCAGGTCGAAGGCAATTTTCTTACTCGCGGCGGCAATCACGCGTGCGGTTTCATAAGGCAGGACGCTATCCAGACGATCATCCCGAACCAGGTAAAGCGCATTTGGGCCGCGGGAGAGGGCATCTTTGCGTAGTTTGGCGTTATCCAGCGCTTTTCCCCCAACGCTCAGGGCTACCACGTCGTGGCTTTCGCCCGCGAGCTGAACGGCGGCCTCGATCGCGTTGAGATCAAAGGGGCTGATTTTTTCCCCGGCTTTGTCTGTTGTCAGGGTTCTGTCAGCCGTGATAACGATGTCCTGTTCCTCAGGAACCAGTTTGTAGCAGGCGATAATTCTCATGGCTTATCCTTTTATTTTTCATACTGTTTCAGGATCTGGCGAGCGGAGATATAAACCATAATCTCGTCCGTGCCGCCGCCAATGCGGTTCACGCGGGTATCGCGCCAGAAGCGGGATACCCGGCTGTCATCGGTGTAGCCGAGCCCGCCCAGAATTTGCATCGCATCGTCAATCACCTCGCAGGCCGACTGAGCGCAATACAATTTGCACATCGGGGCGGACAGACGCATCGACAAATCGTTGTCGCACTCCCAGGCGGTGCGGTAGACCATGTTTTTCATGTTCTGAATTTTGATGGCCATCTGGGTCAACTTGAGCTGTATCATCTGGAACTGCCCGATGTTTTGGCCGAACTGAATACGCTGATTGGCGTAGCGCGCAGCATCTTCAAATGCGCATTCCGCAACGCCCAGTGAGTGGGCGGCGATGACCAGACGTTCAATATCGAAATTTTGCATCATATGGATAAAGCCATAACCTTCCTGGCCTACCATGTCGCTCTCTTCCAGCTCAACGTTATCCAGGAAGACTTCACAGTTGCTGACCATATGCCAGCCGACTTTATGCAGATTGTTGCGTTTGACGCCGGGGGAATTAGGATCCAGCCACCATAAGGTGAAACAGCGTTTAGGGTCCTCTGGTTGCGGATTACGCGCCAGCACCAGCATATAGGGATAATCTTTTGCGCCGGTGATAAAGGTCTTTTGGCCGTTGAGATACACTTTGCCGTTTTTACGGGTGTAGGTGGTGGCGATTCGATTGTTATCTGAACCGGCCTGGGGTTCGGTAAATGCCAACGAGTAGGCGGGGATCCCCGTCAGCCCCACCTCGGCGGTTTTGGCCAGTTGTTCTGCATTGCCAAACCGCTGCATGTTATGGATGCATTGCCCTTCGGTCATGATGTAGGCCGGAGCGCCCATGCGGGCAATTTCTTCCAGCACCAGTACCTGAGTCATCATGTCGGCAGGCACGCCGCCAAGCTCTTCGGGAATACCCAAAAAGCCGATGCCGCTTTCGGCTAATGCATTGAAGAACTCGCGCGGGAAAGTCCGTGTCTCATCGCATCTTTTGAAATACTCTTCGGAAAAATTACGCGTAATCAGCTCCCGAATACTTGCTAATAGTAATTCCTGTTCTTCGGTCAGGCTAAAGTCCATGACGCATCCTCTTGATAGATTCTCCGCTGGGGATTTATAAAAACAAAACACTGCCCGGCATTCTTTTTTGCCGATTACTCTTTCCGGTTCGCCAGTTTTTTTAATTTCTGGCCTGAGGTTGTTTTATCTGGAATAGTAATTAGTGGTGCTGAGAGGATATATAGACAGATCTCGCTTGATCCTGGACAAAACGAACATTGAAGCCCGTTTTGTGATGCGTGTTGGTAATTTCTAAATTTTTTAACACCTGCTTTTTATGTTTATCCTGTTGTTTTTATTGTTATTTAATGGGGGTGTATTACATCTGGTATGTTCGATTTGTCCAATAATTGGTTGGATATGTCAATATCAAGCCTCTATTTCGCTTTTTATAATCCCGCTGTCAATTCGTGGAGAAGGACGAAAAAGGGGCCCAGGATTTATTGCAACTTACATTGGTATCGTCTGAATTCTTCAATGGTTATTTAATCATTTAATATGAAGTGGGGTTGGTATATGGCCATATTATCTCAACAGCAACTGGAAGCACTGAAACAAAAAGTCAGAAAGGTCACGGAAACAGAGTTGGAGGAAATCCAACTGGTGGTTGAGCGAACGAATGTCTTCCCGGACTCCTATTACGATGTATGTCGGAAAAATGATTTATTTCGCCTTGCTATCCCGGAAGAGTTTGGCGGTCTGGGGCTGAATTGCGAGCAATTCTTTTCTGTCATGGAGGAGTTCTGCCGTGGGCCTGGTGGTATGCGCATGAACCTGCATCATGCAAATGGCCTGAACTGGCGCATCATGTATGACCATGGCGCCCCCGATCTTCGCGCCAAATGGCTGCCGTTGCTGGCCAATAAAGATGCTTACATCAACTTTGCGCTGACCGAAGCGGAGTGTGGTTCCGGGGCGGATATCCGGACAACTGCGGTGAGAAAAGGGGATAAATACATCCTCAATGGTACCAAGACGTTGATCTCCCATACGGATATTTCTGACGGGAGCTACGTCATTGCGGTAACGGATGAAAATAAACGCAAAAAAGGGGGATTAACCGCGTTCTTCATCGAAACCAACACGCCGGGTTATTACATTGACCCGATGCCGCACATGATGGGATGCCGTGGCGCGGGTCACGCGTATCTGCGTTTTGAAAACTGCGAAGTGCCTGCGCACAACATTATGGGTAAAGAGGGTGATGGTCTGGACATCTTCATGGATGCGTTAGCGCATTCCAGAGCGATGATTGCCGTCACCTGCCTGGGCATGTCCCAGCGTTTCCTGGAACTGGCGATTGCCCGCGCGAAGGATCGCGTGACGTTCGGTAAACCATTGGTTGCTCGTCAGGCCATTCAGCAAACGCTGGCGGATATGGGGACTCAGGTCCATGCGCTGCGCGTAATGCTGCGTGATTGCGCGCAGAAATTCGATCGCGGCGAAGACATCGAAATGGTTTCTGCGATGTGCAAACTGCACGGCATTGATACGGTGCGAACCGTCTCGGATAGCTGCCTGGAGATCTTCGGTGGGATTGGTTACTTCGAAGATAACCCGTACGGCCCGGTGGAGAGAATGTATCGCGACGCCCGCGCGCTGTGGTTTGAAGAAGGCCCACGCACCGTTCAGCGCCTGACGATCGCACGTCCGCTGATTGCCGCTGCGGGTGAGATTCGCTAACCCGCCTAAGCCCATGCAACGAAGGGGTATCCCGGAGAATTATTACCGTCATATCCCGCCTGTGATCGCACACTGCGCGTGGTTTCGTGGGTGCGATCATGCTTATTTTCTCGCGAGAGTGACCTATGAGTACATCACCTGGGAATAGACGTTGGGGCATTATTGTTCTGCTGATAATTGATTATTTCGTCATGTTTGTGGCACGCAGCAGTATGTCGATGTGCGGGCCTGCGCTGATGCATGAATATGGCTGGACCGCCATTCAGTTTGGCTGGGTCTCCACGGCATTTTTTATTGGTTACGCGATAACGATGTTGCCGGCAGGGTTGCTGGCTGACCGCTTTGGCGGTGGGATTGTGCTGGTAACAGGCACGTTGTGGTGGGTCATTTTTACCTTCTTAACGCCGCTGGGTTCCACGCTGGGTATCATGATGTTGCTACGTATTCTGGTTGGCGTCGGGCAGGGACTGTTGGTGCCGGCTAACTTTTCGCTGGCGGCCCGATGGGTGCCTAAGAGTGAGTCTGGTAAAGCGACCGGGTTGCTACAGGTCGGTTGTCCTGCGGGTATTGCCTTTGCCATGGTGCTGGCAGCCTGGATTATTCAAACCTGGGGCTGGCAATCTGTTTTTTATATCGTCTCTGTGCCGGGGTTAGTGTGGTGCCTGCTGTGGTGGTGGCTGGGTAATAGTCGACCGCAAATGGATAATCGCATCAACCGTCAGGAGCTTGAGTATATTCAGGCAGGGCAGGCCGTTGCTAACGCGGAACAATCCACGCAGAAAGAGGCGACAGGGAGCGACCTGACGAAAGCCGATATTCTGTCAACGCCTTCCATCTGGGCCTGCGCGTTATGTTACTTCTGCACGAATTACCTGTTCTTTCTCTTTATGACCTGGCTACCGACCTACTTTGCCATGGGACGCGGTATCGATCTGAAGCAAAGCGCGATTTATTCCATGCTCCCGTATCTGGTGGCTATTCTGGCCTACCCACTCGGCGGGCTGGTGACGGACGCCGCCTGTCGGCGCTTTGGGCAAAATATCGGACGCAAGCTGTCTCCGGTTGTCGGATTGCTGCTGGCCGGGGTGTTCCTGATTCTGGGGACACGGGCAAACAGCCTCTGGAGCGCGGCTTCGCTCATCTCCGCATCGAATTTCTTCCTCTGTTTCACCATGGCTGCGCACTTCTCCATTCCGATTATTTTTTCCCAGAAAAATACCGGCATGCTGGTGGGGTTGAACGGCGTATTTGGCACGCTGGCGGGCATTCTTTCTCCGGTGCTGGCGGGATGGGTTATCGACGTTTCGGGCCAATATGAGTACGCGCTCTATCTGGGGGCGAGTATCGCCATTCTGGGCGCATTGTTCATGCTTATCGCCCGAATTAAACCCATTGAAAAGAAAGGTGCAAACAGGAGTATGCGCAACGCGGGTGGATTTGCAGGACGACAAGGCTTTTCCAAAATGAAGGAGCATGACTTATGAGGCCATTAGAAGGCATTAAAGTAGTGGATTTGACGTCATTCCTGGCGGCACCCACCGTGGCACGAATTCTCGGTGACTGGGGGGCGGATGTAATCAAAATCGAGCCGCCAGCGGGCGATCCGGGACGCACCCAGGCGTCCGTATTTAATATGCCTTACGACGATGACGAAAATCCGGCATTTGATATCTCTAACGCCAACAAACGGTTTCTGTGCCTGAACCTGAAAAAAGAGAGCGCGAAAGCCATTGCCTATCGCATCCTCTCAACGGCAGATGTCGTGGTGACCAGCTATCGCACGAAGGCGCTTGAACGGCTGGGTTTTTCCTGGGAAGAGCTGCATTTGCGCTTTCCACGCTTAATTTTTGCGCAGATCCTGGGGTATGGCGAAAAAGGGCCGGAGAAAGACACCGCCGGGTTTGATGCGACGGCCTACGTATGTCGCGGTGGGATCCTCGGGTCGACCAATGAGCGCGGCGAAACCCCGATCAACTCAGTAAACGGCTTTGGCGATTTTCAGGCGTCCATGTGTCTGGTCTCTGGTATTTGCGCTGCGCTGTACGGGCGTACGCGTTCAGGGACCGGCGAGAAGGTGACGGTTAGCCTGCATCATACGGCGCTGTTTATGATGAGCATAGCCGTGACCTCAGCACAGTACGGCAACGTCTATCCAAAGTCGCGCTGTGAAGTCTCTAACCCGTTCAACAACACCTATAAAACCCTTGATGGGCGATGGATGGTGATTTGTATCCCGGAATACGATCGCTTCTTCAATAAGTTTATGGTGCTGCTGGGGCGTGAGGATCTGGTCGACAGTCCGGAATTTTGCCGTATTGCCGATGTGAACCAGTTTGGTCGTAATCGGGACATTATCAATATTATCAGCGAGCAGATCGCCAAACGTCCGCTCAGTGAAATGATGCGGCTGTTAAAAGAAAACGATTTTGCCCATGAGAAAGGGTATACCCCGGATGAGATTCTGGAAGATGAACAGGCATGGGCGACCGACTGCCTGCGTAACGTTGAATACTCTACGGGAAATAAACGGGTGCTGGTAACGCCGCCAGTTTCGATTCAGGGCATGGGCGAATCGCAGATAAAACCGTCCCGGCGACTGGGACATCACTCACAACAAATTCTGACTGAATATGGATACTCAGCTAAGGATATCGATATGTTATGTCAGGAGGGCGCAGTTATTTTACCCGTCTGACGATCTCGTGATTTAAATTGTTAGCTGTGCTGGTCGTCGAGTGCTGAATACAGATTTTCCGCAATAAGTTCGCTGTATTTTCTGTTCCCGACAGACCAGCCAGGCCGTGCAGCAGCACTGAGAAGAGTAGAGGAGCATTGATGGCAACCACTATTCCTACTTATGCATTATACGGTGAGCAGTCTGGGCTAAGTTGGGAGAATTTTTTCAACGTTGAGATGATCTCCCTGCGTTCAAAGGATCTGAACTGGCGGGCAAGTCCACATGTACATGATTCGTTGATCCAGGTGCTATTTATCCAGAGAGGGCAGGTCGAAGTGCTGATGAACTGCACGCGACAACTGGCCAAAGCTCCTTGCCTGATTCTTGTCCCCGCCCAGACCGTTCATGGTTTTCATTACACGCCAGATACCGAGGGCCTCACCATTACTGCTTCGCAGAGACCGCTTGAGTCGGTCATGAGCGTGCTGGCACCGGATATCCTCAAACTGGTGCACAAACCGTGCATTATTCCGCTGGAATATTTCCCCGAAGAGAAGGATGTTATCTGGGAGTTTTATTATTCCATGTTGAATGAATTACGTGTGCCAATGATTAATCAGACCGCAATGTGCGCATCGCTGTTTATTTCCATGTTTGTCCATCTCTCACGGATTACTGAGCCCGGTCTCGGCGATCAGCAGATGGATAATTCGTCGCGCAAGGCATCGCAGATCAACAAATTTCTCGCTATCGTCGACCAGAAATTTCGCCAGCGGCTGACGGTGAATGATTACTCCTGCGAAATGGGGATGTCGCCCGGGCATCTCTCGCGCCTGTGCCGTTTAACGCTGGGAATGTCGAGCCTGGAAGTGATTAACATGCGGGTTATTCAGGAAGCGCAGCGCGAACTGGTATATACCTCGAAGACCATCAAACAACTTGCCGCCTTTCTGGGATTTAACGATGAAGCCTATTTTACCCGTTTCTTTCATAAACATACTGGCGTGAGTCCCAGTCAGTTTCGGGAACGGGCCGTGCGGGAAATTGCGATGGGGGAAGAGTACCTATAATTGTGTTCACCACATCCCGCCATAGCTGCGGGATGTGAACCGTGATAGTTATTCACTCTCCGCCGGCAATACGGGCACCCAGTCAATCGGCGTCTCGCCGTGTTTTTCCAGCCACTCATTTGCCAGAACAAAGTGCTTACAACCAAAGAAGCCCCTGTGTGCTGATAACGGTGATGGATGGGGCGCTTTCAACACATGGTGGCGTTTACCATCGATAATTGCCCCTTTCTTCTGTGCATGCGATCCCCAAAGTAAAAAGACCACGCCTTCACGGTGTTCATTGATCAAGCTGATCACTTTATCGGTAAAGGTCTCCCAACCAAGGCTGGCATGGGAATGCGCCTGCCCGGCACGTACCGTTAAGACGGTATTGAGGAGTAGCACCCCCTGATGTGCCCAACTTTCCAGATAACCATGCGTCGGGCGAACGAATCCGGGTATCGACTGTTCTAACTCTTTATACATATTAAGTAATGAGGGCGGGATGGCGATGCCGGGACGTACCGAAAATGCCAGCCCATGGGCCTGGCCCGGACCGTGGTAGGGATCCTGACCAAGAATCACCACTTTAACGTTACCCAGTTCAGTAAAACGAAACGCATTGAAGACATCTTTTTGCGGCGGGTAGATGGTGACGCCGGACTGCCGTTCTGTCGCTACCGCGCTGAGGGTATTGATAAAGTAAGGCTGTTGTTTTTCTTCTGCCAGCACATCGTGCCATGTTAATGAGGTGGTCATCCCGCTCTCCTGCTAATTCCAGTGACTGTAGCTTAACTGCTTCTTCCGCTGGCGCAAAATCGACACGTAAAACAGCACGTTAAACACTTAAAAAAATTTGAAAATTTACAAAAATTTTAATAGCAGAAAAGTGGCTAACTTGATGTAAAACAATAAATTCCGGCTATTACCTTTTTCGTGGTGTGGTTTTTATTGATTTTAATCAAAGAATCAGGGGTGTGTGGAGGGTATATATACAGTCAAGCAACAATGGTTTTACCAATTGGCCGCAACAAGGCCGATCAAATCAAAAATAATGCCTAAGGGAGGCACATCATGATTACTGGTATCCAGATTACTAAAGCGGCAAACGATGATCTGTTGAACTCTTTCTGGTTGCTCGACAGCGAAAAAGGTGAAGCGCGCTGTGTTTGTGCCAAAGCCGGTTATTCCGAAGATGAAGTGGTTGCCGTGAGCAAACTGGGTGACATTGAATACCGTGAAATTCCGATGGAAGTGAAACCGGAAGTGCGTGTGGAAGGCGGTCAGCATCTGAACGTAAACGTGCTGCGTCGCGAAACGCTTCTTGATGCTGTTGAACATCCGGAAAAATACCCGCAGCTGACCATCCGTGTTTCTGGCTATGCCGTACGTTTCAATTCTCTGACGCCGGAACAGCAGCGCGACGTTATCGCTCGTACCTTTACTGAAAGCCTGTAATTCGCAGGCTGTAGAAATAAAAACGCCGGGCTATCCCGGCGTTTTTTTACTCTTCGTTATTTTGTTGCTCTGCCGTGGCGGCGCTTGGCTTACGGCGTTTACCAATATTTTTGGTATCGCGATGGCGCTGTTTAACGCGCGGCTTCTCTTTTTCTTTCTCTTTTTTCTTCTCTGCACGCTTAGCCAGCACTTTCTTCGACGGCTTGCCGGTCATTTTTTCGCTCGGCGCGCGCGTAGTGGGGCGCAGTTCATCAATCACGCGTATTTTCAGCGGCTCTTCAACGTAGCGACCAATCTTCTGCAACAGCAGATGATCGTGGGTTTCGACCAGTGAAATCGCGGTCCCTTTGCGTCCCGCGCGACCGGTACGGCCGATGCGGTGCAGATAGGTGTCGCCACTGCGCGGCATATCAAAGTTAAAGACGTGGCTCACATCAGGAATGTCGATACCACGGGCAGCGACATCGGTGGCAACCAGTACATTAACGCGACCGTCAGTCAGACGCTTGATGCCTTCAACGCGTTTCGCCTGCGCCATCTCGCCTTCGAGATAGCAGTTGTTGATACCCGCTGCACGCAACTGCTCCGCCAGTTCATGTACACGCTCGCGTTTGCGCACGAAGACGATCGAACGGGTCACACCGTCTTGCTTGAGCAAATGCTTGAGCAGTTCCAGCTTATGTTCGTAGTTGTCCGCGCGGTAGTACCACTGGTGGATCTTTTTACGTTCGCGGGTGGACGGCGTTGCAGAGACTTCAACCGGATCTTCCAGCAGACGCTCGGCGAAATCTTTGATCGCTTCCCCTTCCAGCGTGGCCGAGAACAGCATGGTCTGTTTGCGCCAGCGAGTTTCGCCTGAAATGTGCTCGATGTCCTGCGCAAAGCCCAGATCCAGCATACGATCCGCTTCATCAAGGATCAGTGTTTCGACGGCACGGCAGTCAAAATTCTCTTCTTTAATGTATTGCAGCAGTCGGCCTGTGGTTGCGACCACAATATCCTGGTTTTCGCTGAACACTTCGGCATGGTTCATATAGGCCACGCCGCCAGTAATAGTCGCGATATCCAGATGGGTATTTTTTGCCAGTTCGCGGGCGTGGTCGGCAACCTGCATCGCCAGTTCGCGGGTCGGCGTCAGGATGAGAATACGCGGCGGGCCAGATTTCTTACGCGGGAAGTCCAGCAGGTGCTGCAACGCTGGCAGCAAATATGCCGCCGTTTTACCCGTACCGGTCGGCGCTGAGCCAAGTACATCACGCCCTTCAAGCGCAGGCGGAATGGCGGCGGCCTGGATGGCGGTCGGGCGTGTGAAACCTTTCTCCTGGAGCGCGTCCAGTAGGCTGTCGTCGAGTTCGAGTTCGGAAAAAGTCGTTACAGTCATGATCTACCTCTGTGTGGGGCGCTGATTATAGACGTTACGGCTGCAATCTTCATCTGTTTGTAAGCTTATTACTTTTCCGGCGCTTTGCTTTCACCTATGCTACGTCTGTTTCCGTATAGAGGTTGTAAAGATGCCCCACCAGAAGGCGCAGTTGCGCCGCGATGGTTTCACATTTAAAGCATTTTTTGTTGCACACGATCGTTGCGCCATGAAAGTCGGCACAGACGGCATCTTACTCGGTGCGTGGTCGCCTGTTTCACAAGCGAAAAGGGTGCTGGATATTGGCACTGGCAGCGGGCTGGTGGCGCTGATGTTGGCGCAGAGAACAACCGATGCGGTTATCATCGATGCGGTGGAACTCGATGAGCAGGCGGCCGCACAGGCGCAGGAGAATGGCCAGGCGACGCCCTGGGCCGATCGTTTTCATGTCCATCATGCCGATATTCGCGACTGGTGCGCGGGGCAAACGGCGCGCTACGATCTGATTGTCAGCAACCCGCCTTTCTTTGCGCAGGGCGTGCAATGTGCGACACCGGAGCGTGAGCAGGCACGTTATACCACGACTCTCGATCATACGCTGCTACTGGACTGTGCGGCATCGCTTATCACCGAAGACGGTTTCTTTTGCGTGATCCTTCCGGTGGACGTGAGCGAAGCCTTTGCCCAAAAAGCACAGGGCATAGGCTGGCACTTGCGGTTACGTACGGATGTGGCGGAGTATGAAAATCGCCCGCCCCATCGCGTATTAATGGCCTTTTCGCCAACGCCGGGTGAATGCTTCACCGACTGGCTGGCGATCCGTGGCGCCGATCAGCATTATTCTGAAAGTTACACCGCGCTCACTCAGGCTTTCTATTTATTCATGTAAGTGCGTGGCGACAAAACCGTTGGGCCGGATTCAGGCAACTGATCCGGATAATCCAGCGTGTAGTGCAAGCCGCGGCTTTCCTTGCGTTCCATGGCGCAGCGCACGATAAGCTCCGCCACCTGCACCAGGTTACGTAGCTCCAGCAAATTGTTCGACACGCGGAAATTGGCGTAGTACTCGTCAATTTCCTGCTGGAGTAAGGTAATCCGACGTAAGGCCCGCTCCAGACGTTTGGTGGTGCGCACAATGCCCACGTAATCCCACATAAACAAGCGCAGCTCATGCCAGTTATGCTGGAGAATCACACGCTCATCGGCATCATCGACGCGGCTTTCGTCCCACGCGGGAAGCGCCGGGGCGGGGCGGGTCATGCCGATTCGACGATCGATATCTTCTGCCGCCGACCAGCCGTAAACCAGACATTCGAGCAGTGAATTGGACGCCATTCGGTTGGCGCCATGCAGGCCCGTGTAGCTGACCTCGCCAATCGCATACAAGCCATCGACATCGGCCCGTCCGTGTTCGTCCACCATGACGCCGCCGCAGGTGTAATGCGCAGCAGGCACGATAGGAACCTGATCTTTGGTTAAATCGATACCCAGACCCAGCAATTTTTCATAGATCATCGGGAAATGATGGCGGATAAAAGCCTCTGGCTTGTGGCTGATGTCGAGATACATACAGTCAACCCCCAGACGTTTCATCTCATGGTCGATGGCGCGGGCAACAACATCGCGCGGCGCCAGTTCACCGCGAGGATCGAAATCGGGCATAAAGCGTGTGCCGTCCGGACGTTTAAGATGTGCGCCTTCACCGCGCAGCGCTTCGGTTAGCAGGAAATTGCGTGCCTGCGGGTGAAACAGCGCGGTTGGGTGAAACTGATTGAACTCCAGGTTTGCCACACGACATCCGGCGCGCCATGCCATGGCGATACCATCGCCGGAGGCGATATCCGGGTTAGTGGTGTACTGGTACACTTTCGATGCGCCGCCCGTTGCCAGCACGACGGCTTTTGCATGGCAGGTTTCCACAATCTCTTTATTACGATTCCAGATCCATGCGCCGACGACGCGACGCGTGCCGGGCAGGCCGATTTTATCGGAAACAATTAAATCCACCGCGTTGCTGCGTTCAATAATATGAATGTTTGGATGATTCAGCGCTTTGCTGACCAGGGTATTTTCGACCTCTTTTCCGGTGGCATCGGCGGCATGCAGAATGCGTCGGTGGCTATGGCCGCCTTCGCGGGTCAGGTGATAACTTTCGCTTCCTTCTGCATCAACCTGCGTATCGAACGCCACGCCCTGGTCGATTAGCCACTGCACGCACTGGCGGGCGTTACTGGCAACAAACTCTGCCGCCTGACGTTCGACAATACCTGCCCCGGCAATCAGCGTGTCTTCGACGTGAGACTCAACGCTGTCGGTTTCATCAAACACGGCGGCAATACCGCCCTGTGCGTAAAAAGTGGAGCCTTCATTCACCGGCCCTTTGCTTAACACGATAACGTTGTGGCGTTCAGCGAGGCGCAGAGCAACAGACAGGCCCGCGGCGCCGCTGCCAATGACCAGCACGTCGCAAGAAAGTTCGGGGGTTGTTTTCATGATGGTGTGTTTAATTTACTAAACAAGGTTCAGGCAGCATAGCACTCTGAAAGGCCACAATGCAGTTATTTTTTTATGTTTTGTACTAATGGCTAAACATGGCGAGGATGCATGATGAGCATTGCCAACAGAAAATCGTTATCTGGCAGATTGTTAGTCAATATGGATTAGGTGATGAAAAAAAGGCTGTGTTGCGTTACTCTCTGGCGGTCCTGGGGCTTTTTACTTGGAAAACGCCCGCTACAGAGTTTGTAGACTTATAATGAGTCATAATGAAAAGTCTGCAGAACGATTCACAAAAACAAAGGCGTAACGGAACTTTTTACTGAACCTTCGCTCTAAATGGCTGCTTGCTCATATAGTGCAGTTTTGGAGTGGCGTTTCATTTACGCGTGGAAATAGGTTTTGGGGAGATTTTACCTCGGATGAGCGAGCAGTTAACGGATCAGGTCCTTGTTGAGAGGGTCCAGAAAGGAGATCAGAAGGCGTTTAACTTACTGGTGGTTCGCTACCAGCATAAAGTGGCGAGTCTGGTTTCCCGCTATGTGCCTTCTGGCGATGTGCCTGATGTCGTACAAGAGTCATTTATTAAGGCTTATCGCGCGCTGGACTCGTTCCGGGGAGATAGTGCTTTTTATACCTGGCTATACCGTATCGCTGTGAATACAGCAAAAAATTATCTGGTTGCTCAGGGACGCAGGCCGCCATCAAGTGATGTCGACGCGATTGAAGCAGAAAACTTCGAAAGTGGCGGTGCGCTGAAAGAAATTTCGAACCCTGAGAACTTAATGTTGTCAGAAGAACTGAGACAAATCGTTTTCCGTACTATTGAGTCGCTCCCGGAAGATTTACGCATGGCAATTACGTTACGGGAGTTGGATGGTCTGAGCTATGAAGAGATAGCCGCTATCATGGATTGCCCGGTAGGTACAGTGCGTTCACGTATCTTCCGAGCACGGGAAGCTATTGATAATAAAGTTCAACCGCTTATCAGGCGTTGACGATAGCGGGATACTGGAAAAGGTATTAGGCATGCAGAAAGAACAACTTTCCGCTTTAATGGACGGTGAAACCCTGGATAGGGGGCTGCTCTCTGAGCTGTCTCACGATCCTGAAATGCAGAAAACCTGGGAGAGCTATCATCTCATTCGCGATGCTATGCGCGGTGACACAGCAGATGTTCTCCACTTCGATATCTCTGCCCAAGTTATGGCCGCGATTGAAAATGAGTCTGTTCAACCGACGACCCCATTGATCCCTGAGGCCCAGCCTGCGCCGCATCAGTGGCAAAAAATGCCGTTCTGGACAAAAGTTCGTCCGTGGGCAAGTCAATTGACGCAAATGGGTGTGGCTGCATGTGTATCGCTTGCAGTTATTGTGGGTGTCCAGCACTATAATGGTCAGTCTGAATCCACCCAGCAGCCAGAAGCGCCAGTGTTTAATACACTGCCGATGATGGGCAAAGCCAGCCCGGTAAGTCTGGGGGTTCCGGCTGATGCAACGGCGGATGTCGGTCAGCAACAGCAGGTGCAGGAACAGCGTCGCCGTATTAACGCCATGTTGCAGGATTACGAACTGCAACGTCGTCTGCACTCCGAACAGCTTAAGTTTGAACAGGCACAAACGCAGCAGGCTGCTGTGCAAGTGCCAGGAAATCAAACGTTAGGAACCCAATCGCAGTAATGAAGCAACTTTGGTGTGCCATGTCTTTTGTGGCAGCAGGCCTGTTCTTCTCCAGCAACGCCTCGGCAGATACCTCGTCCGGGGCGTTGTTACAGCAGATGAACGTGGCGAGCCAGTCACTCAACTATGAACTGTCCTTTATCAGCATCAATAAGCAAGGGGTAGAGTCTCTGCGTTACCGCCACGCGCGTGTAAACAACCAGCCTCTCGCTCAGCTTTTGCAAATGGACGGCCCTCGCCGGGAAGTGGTACAGCGTGGCAATGAGATCAGCTACTTTGAGCCGGGTCTTGAGCCCTTTACGCTGAATGGCGACTACATTGTCGATTCGCTCCCTTCGCTGGTATATACCGATTTCAAACGTCTTTCGCCTTATTACGACTTCATTTCCGTCGGGCGTACGCGCATTGCCGATCGTCTATGTGAAGTGATCCGTGTCGTTGCCCGTGACGGAACGCGTTACAGCTACATTGTCTGGATGGATGCGGAAACGCGCCTGCCAATGCGTGTGGATTTGCTCGACAGAGATGGTGAAACGCTGGAACAGTTCCGCGTCATTGCCTATACCGTAAACGGACAGGTCGCCAGCAGTATGCAGACGCTGGCAAAAGCCAACTTACCGCCGTTGCTCTCTGTTCCGCAGGGCGACAACGTAGACTTTAACTGGATGCCTTCCTGGTTACCGCAAGGTTTTAGCGAAGTCTCCAGCAGTCGCCGTCAGTTGCCTACCGTCGACATGCCTGTAGAGTCCCGTCTTTATTCCGATGGCTTGTTCAGTTTCTCGGTGAACGTCAACCGCGCTAATCAGAACAGCGCCGATCAGATGTTGCGTACGGGACGCCGGACTGTGAGTACGACCATCCGCGATAACGCTGAAATCACCATTGTGGGTGAGTTACCCCCACAAACGGCTAAGCGCATTGCGGACAGCATCAAATTCAGGGCAGCACAATGATTAAAGAGTGGGCGACGGTCGTTTCATGGAAAAACGGTGAAGCGCTGGTGGAGTGTGATGTTAAAGCCTCCTGCAGCAGCTGTGCTTCGCGTAGCGGATGCGGGAGCCGCGTACTGAACAAGCTTGGGCCGCAGATGACCCATACCTTGTCCGTTCCGTGCGATCAGCCGTTAGTGGCAGGGCAAAAAGTGGAACTGGGAATTGGCGAAGCCAGTTTGTTGACGTCAGCGCTGCTGGTCTATATGTCCCCGCTGGTTGGTCTTTTCCTGATGTCGGCACTGTTTCAGATGCTTTTTAATCGGGATCTGGCCACATTGTGTGGCGCAATCCTGGGAGGGGTTGGCGGCTTTTTACTGGCGAAGAGTTTTTCACCAAAACTGGCGAACCGTTCCGAATGGCAGCCCGTGATCATCAGCGTTGGCCTTCCTCCTGACCTGGTCCGCATCGATAATTCACCTGCTGAATAATGCCTGTGATTTTCCTGTCTTACCGGGGGAAATGCGTAGCCTGGTGTGTTGCCAGTATGAGCATTTCCCCGCATTGTGGTTGTAGTGTAGAATGCGGCGTTTCAGACTTTTGACGTCAGGCTCCGAACCGCGGCCTCTTAGTAATTCGTAAGGCAAAAAATCTCCCTATATGAAGAATATACGTAACTTTTCGATCATTGCTCACATCGACCACGGTAAGTCGACGCTGTCTGACCGTATTATCCAAATTTGCGGCGGCTTGTCCGATCGCGAAATGGAAGCGCAGGTTCTGGATTCTATGGATCTCGAACGTGAACGCGGTATTACCATCAAGGCACAGAGCGTTACGCTGGACTTTAAAGCGTCCGATGGCGAAACCTATCAACTGAACTTTATCGATACTCCTGGTCACGTTGACTTCTCCTACGAAGTTTCCCGTTCGCTGGCAGCCTGCGAAGGTGCCTTGCTGGTGGTGGATGCAGGCCAGGGGGTAGAAGCGCAGACGCTGGCAAACTGCTATACGGCCATGGAAATGGATCTGGAAGTGGTGCCGGTACTGAACAAAATCGACTTGCCTGCTGCCGACCCGGAACGTGTTGCTGAAGAAATCGAAGATATCGTGGGTATCGATGCCACAGATGCGGTGCGTTGCTCAGCGAAAACCGGCGTAGGTGTTGTTGATGTCCTTGAACGTCTGGTACGCGAAATACCGGCTCCCGAAGGGGATCCGGAGGCACCGTTACAGGCACTGATCATTGACTCCTGGTTTGATAACTACCTGGGCGTTGTGTCGTTAATCCGTGTCAAAAACGGGACGCTGCGTAAAGGCGATAAAGTCAAAGTGATGAGTACCGGCCAGGTGTACAACGCTGACCGTCTGGGTATCTTCACACCGAAACAGGTTGACCGTACTGAACTGAACTGCGGCGAAGTAGGCTGGCTGGTTTGCGCGATTAAAGACATTCTGGGCGCGCCGGTGGGCGATACCCTGACACTGGCACGAAATGCGGCTGATAAAGCGCTGCCTGGCTTTAAAAAGGTAAAACCGCAGGTTTATGCGGGTCTGTTCCCGGTGAGTTCCGACGATTACGAGAACTTCCGTGATGCGCTCGGCAAGCTGAGCCTGAACGATGCATCGCTGTTCTACGAACCGGAAAGCTCTACCGCGCTGGGCTTTGGTTTCCGCTGCGGCTTCCTTGGCTTGCTGCATATGGAGATCATTCAGGAGCGTCTGGAGCGTGAGTACGATCTCGATCTGATCACTACTGCACCGACGGTAGTTTACGAAGTGGAAACCACCTCGAAAGAAACTATCTACGTCGACAGCCCGTCCAAGTTGCCGCCGCTGAACAATATTTATGAGCTGCGTGAGCCGATTGCTGAGTGTCATATGCTGCTGCCACAGGAGTTCCTGGGCAACGTCATCACGCTCTGTATCGAGAAGCGCGGTGTGCAGACCAATATGGTTTACCACGGTAACCAGGTGGCGCTGACCTATGAAATTCCAATGGCGGAAGTGGTGCTCGACTTCTTCGACCGTCTGAAGTCTACCTCCCGCGGCTATGCGTCGCTGGATTACAACTTCAAACGTTTCCAGGCCTCTAACATGGTGCGTGTGGACGTGCTGATCAACGGCGAGCGTGTTGATGCGCTGGCGCTGATCACCCACAACGACAATGCGCCGTACCGTGGCCGTGAGCTGGTTGAGAAGATGAAAGAACTTATCCCGCGTCAGCAGTTCGATATCGCGATTCAGGCGGCCATTGGTAACCACATCATTGCCCGTTCGACGGTAAAACAACTGCGTAAAAACGTTCTGGCAAAATGCTATGGCGGTGACGTTAGCCGTAAGAAAAAGCTGCTGCAGAAACAGAAAGAAGGGAAGAAACGCATGAAGCAGGTCGGCAACGTCGAGCTGCCGCAGGAAGCGTTCCTTGCCATTCTGCATGTCGGTAAAGACGGCAAATAACCCTTAAGGAGTTGGCATGGCGAACATGTTTGCCCTGATCCTGGTCATTGCGACCCTGGCGACGGGATTTTTATGGTGCCTGGATAAGTTTATTTTTGCACCCAAACGCCGTGAGCGTCAGGCTGTTGCACAACTGGCAACAGGTGATGCCCTTGATAATAAAGCGCTGAAAAAAGTCGGACCGAAACCGGGCTGGCTGGAAACAGGCGCATCGGTTTTCCCGGTGCTGGCGATTGTTCTGGTCGTACGTTCGTTCATTTATGAACCCTTCCAGATCCCGTCAGGTTCGATGATGCCAACGCTGCTGATTGGCGATTTTATTCTGGTTGAGAAGTTCGCCTATGGCATTAAAGATCCGATTTACCAGAAAACCCTGATCGAAACGGGCCACCCGAAACGGGGTGATATTGCGGTATTCAAGTATCCGGACGATCCGCGTCTTGATTACATCAAACGTGTTGTCGGCTTGCCGGGTGATAAGGTGAGTTACGATCCGGTCGCCAAACAGGTTACAGTTCAGCCGAAATGCAGCTCCGGCCAGGCCTGTGATAACGCGTTGCCGATCACTTACAGCAATGTTGAACCGAGCGATTTCGTGCAGACTTTCGGTCGCCGCACGGGGGGGGAAGCCAGCAGTGGATTCTTCCAGGTGCCGAAAAACGAAACGCGTGACGATGGTGTGCGTCTGAGCGAGCGGAAAGAGACGCTGGGTGAGGTTACGCACCGCATTCTGACGGTGCCGATTGCTCAGGATCAGTTGGGTATGTATTACAAGCAGCAGGGCCAGCCGCTGGCAACGTGGATTGTTCCACCGGGTCATTACTTCATGATGGGCGATAATCGCGATAACAGCGCTGACAGCCGCTACTGGGGTTTTGTACCGGAAGCCAATCTGGTGGGCAGAGCGACCGCAATCTGGATGAGTTTTGAAAAACAAGAAGGTGAATGGCCAACCGGTGTGCGCTTAAGTCGCATTGGTGGTATTCATTAATTCAACAGGGTGCGGACAGAATATCCGCACCCTGAATTATTTCCGCGATAAATCCGTTCAGACTAACGACATCCCCTGTCGTTGCGTATAGAATGTTCCCCCGAAGTTTCAGGCTGGCTCCTCAGGGCGCCACAGCACACGAAACCGCGTTGGTTCTTACATTTCATCATGCGCGCCACTCGTTAAAAGCGGCCGCCAGACGATGATATGTACTTTCAGGTCGGTTTCGTGTGCTGCATTGTTGACGCATTTATCTATTGGTATCGCATGAACCCCATCGTAATAAATCGGCTTCAGCGGAAGCTGGGCTACACTTTTCATCATCAGGAGCTGTTGCAGCAGGCATTAACGCATCGCAGTGCCAGCAGCAAGCATAACGAGCGTCTCGAATTCTTAGGCGACTCCATTCTAAGTTTTGTGATTGCCAATGCGCTATATCACCGTTTCCCGCGTGTGGATGAAGGTGATATGAGCCGTATGCGCGCAACGCTGGTCCGTGGCAATACGCTGGCGGAAATCGCCCGTGAGTTTGAACTGGGTGAGTGTCTGCGCTTAGGGCCTGGTGAACTGAAAAGCGGTGGTTTTCGTCGCGAATCTATTCTGGCCGATACAGTAGAAGCCTTGATCGGTGGGGTGTTCCTCGACAGCGATATTCAGACTGTAGAGAAACTGATTCTGAACTGGTATCAAACGCGTCTGGACGAAATCAGTCCGGGTGACAAACAAAAAGATCCGAAAACCCGTTTGCAGGAATTTTTGCAGGGTCGCCACCTCCCGCTGCCGTCTTATCTGGTTGTGCAGGTGCGTGGTGAAGCACACGATCAGGAATTCACTATCCACTGCCAGGTCAGTGGCCTGAAAGAACCGGTAGTAGGCACAGGTTCAAGCCGCCGTAAGGCAGAGCAGGCCGCAGCCGAACAGGCGCTGAAAAAACTGGAGTTGGAATGAGCAGCGAAACTGAAAAAACATATTGCGGATTTATCGCCATCGTTGGTCGCCCCAACGTGGGTAAATCCACCCTGTTGAACAATCTGCTCGGGCAGAAGATTTCCATCACCTCGCGTAAAGCGCAGACCACGCGCCATCGCATTGTGGGGATTCACACCGAAGGGGCTTACCAGGCCATCTACGTCGATACACCCGGTCTGCACATGGAAGAAAAGCGTGCGATTAACCGCCTGATGAATAAAGCGGCGAGCAGCTCGATTGGTGATGTGGAACTGGTCATTTTCGTCGTGGAAGGTACCCGCTGGACGCCTGACGACGAAATGGTGCTCAATAAATTGCGCGACGGTAAAGCGCCGGTTATCCTGGCTATCAACAAAGTTGATAACGTGCAGGAAAAGGCCGACTTGCTGCCGCACCTGCAGTTCCTCGGCAGCCAGATGAATTTCCTCGACATCGTGCCGATCTCTGCGGAGACCGGTTTTAACGTCGACACCGTTGCCGGTATTGTGCGTAAGCATCTGCCAGAAGCGGAACACCATTTCCCGGAAGATTACATCACCGACCGCTCTCAGCGCTTTATGGCGTCCGAGATCATTCGTGAAAAACTGATGCGTTTTCTGGGCGCTGAGTTGCCGTACTCCGTTACTGTCGAAATTGAGCGTTTCATTACCAATGAACGCGGCGGTTACGATATCAACGGACTGATCCTCGTTGAGCGTGAAGGGCAGAAGAAGATGGTGATTGGCAACAAAGGGGCCAAAATTAAAACCATCGGTATCGAAGCGCGTAAAGATATGCAGGAGATGTTCGAAGCCCCGGTTCATCTGGAACTGTGGGTGAAAGTGAAATCGGGCTGGGCCGACGACGAGCGTGCGCTGCGTAGTCTCGGCTACGTTGATGATCTTTAAGAGTTGATACTCTATGGATTTCGAGTTGCAGGATGGCGGCAAGACCGTGAATCCCCTGGAGCTTACATCGGTAAGTGACTGGGCGCCGCTAACGCGCCTGCAGCTTGAAAGACGACGAGTATGATGGAAGGCTGGCAGCGCGCATTCGTCCTGCATAGCCGTCCCTGGAGCGAAACCAGCTTAATGCTGGACGTCTTCACGGAAGAGTCGGGTCGCGTGCGCCTGGTCGCTAAAGGCGCACGTTCAAAACGTTCCAACCTGAAAGGCGCACTACAGCCTTTTACTCCCCTGCTGGTACGCTTTGGCGGGCGTGGCGAAGTGAAAACGCTGCGTAGCGCTGAAGCCGTCTCACTGGCGCTTCCCCTGTCCGGGATCACGCTTTACAGCGGTCTGTATGTCAACGAGCTTCTGTCACGCGTTCTTGAACATGAGACTCGCTTCTCTGAACTTTTCTTCGATTATCTGCACTGTATTCAGGCGCTGGCTGGCGCAATCGGGACGCCGGAGCCGGTTTTACGCCGTTTTGAACTCGCATTGCTGGGACATCTCGGGTATGGCGTGGATTTTCTGCACTGCGCAGGTAGCGGTGAGCCTGTTGACGACACCATGACGTACCGGTATCGCGAAGAGAAGGGGTTTATTGCCAGCGTGGTGGTGGATAACAGTACATTTACCGGGCGGCATTTGCGCGCGCTGGCCGAACGCGAATTTCCTGATATGGATACGCTCAGGGCGGCGAAACGCTTTACCCGCATAGCGTTAAAGCCGTATCTTGGGGGCAAACCGCTCAAGAGCCGGGAATTGTTTCGCCAGTTTATGCCCAAACGAGCAACAAAAACGAATAATGATGAATGAGGATTGTCATGTCTGAATTACTGTTAGGCGTCAACATTGACCATATTGCCACCCTGCGCAATGCCCGTGGCACGGCGTATCCGGATCCGGTACAAGCGGCATTTATTGCTGAACAGGCCGGTGCGGACGGCATTACCGTGCATTTGCGTGAAGACCGTCGCCATATCACTGACCGCGACGTTCGTGTGCTGCGCCAGACCCTGGACACGCGTATGAACCTTGAAATGGCCGTCACAGAAGAGATGCTGGGGATTGCCGTCGAAACGAAGCCGCACTTCTGCTGTCTGGTGCCGGAGAAACGTCAGGAAGTGACTACCGAAGGCGGTCTGGATGTGGCCGGACAACGTGACAAAATGCGTGATGCCTGCTCGCGTCTGGCAGATGCCGGGATTCTGGTCTCGCTGTTTATCGATGCTGATTTCGGGCAGATCAAAGCGGCTGCCGATGTTGGCGCGCCCTATATCGAAATACATACCGGTTGCTATGCCGATGCGAAAAACGAAGCGGAACAGGCAAAAGAGCTGGAACGCATCGCTAAAGCGGCGACCTATGCGGCAAGCCTCGGCCTGAAAGTGAACGCCGGCCACGGCCTTACTTACCACAACGTGCAGGCTATCGCGCGCCTGCCGGAAATGCATGAACTGAACATTGGCCATGCCATTATTGGTCGTGCGGTGATGAGTGGGCTGAAAGAGGCGGTCGCAGAAATGAAACGCCTGATGGTGGAAGCGCGTAAGTAATGGCTATTCTTGGCATTGGCACAGATATCGTCGAAATTGAGCGTATTGAAGCGGTAATTGCCCGTAGCGGCGATCGCCTGGCAAAGCGCGTATTAAGCGACAATGAATGGGCCATCTGGGAAACGCACCAGCAACCGGTGCGTTTTCTTGCTAAGCGCTTTGCCGTCAAAGAAGCGGCGGCAAAAGCGTTTGGGACAGGTATTCGCAACGGGCTTGCTTTTAACCAGTTTGAAGTGTTTAACGATGAGCTGGGCAAGCCCTGCCTGCGACTGTGGGGGGAAGCGTTAGCGCTGGCGGAAAAAATGGGTGTGGCGCATATGCATGTCACGCTGGCGGATGAGCGCCGCTATGCCTGCGCGACCGTGATTATCGAGAGTTAAGCACCGTGTTTCAGGGCGTCATTGGCGATGTCAGTTTGAACCCGGACAGCGCGGATAAACCGGAGCGTACTCAGGTACGTGAGGATTGCGAGCACTGCCCAGGTTCAAAATGACAAGTAAAATAGCCCTGAATCAGGTTCTAGATCTTATCCGCGTGGTGCATCAGAACAAACTTGTCCCACAATTGCTCTTCACTTTCGATATGTGCCGGATCTTTCAAAATGGTATTAGGGATCGGGCACACTTTTTGACAGGTCGGGGTGTCGTAGTGTCCAACACATTCCGTGCAGCGATCGCTGTTAATCTCATAAATGCTGTCGCCCATCGAAATGGCCTCATTCGGGCATTCGGGCTCGCACATATCGCAATTGATGCATTTTTTGGTGATTAACAGGGCCATCAGGAAAATCTCAGAAACCGCACACAAACAGGGCGGGCATTATACGATCATTCCCTGTTCAAACCAGTTTTTTTACCAGCTCCTCGCTATGGCGAATACGCTCCGGCGCATGTTCCAGATCGCGCTGAACCAGAGCCATAAATAACAGATCGGTGAGCATCGTTTGGGCGCTGGTTGATGAAATGGCGGCACTGCGGGTCGCCTGCTCTTCGGCAATCGTATACAGACAATGGCTGGCGCGCTGTTGCAGGGCGTTAGGCGTGAAACCAGTAATCGCCAGAATGCGTCCACCGGCGCGCAGCATTTCATCTGCGGCCATATTGATCTCGCGTCGCTCACCGGAATAAGAGATCGGCAACAACAGATCGTGCGGATCCATCGCCTGCACCGTGGCCAGCAGGGCGTGCATATCCTGCTCGACCACTGCATTCAGGCCGATTTTCATTAGCTTCCAGCCAAAATTACGTGCTACCAGACCGGACGCACCAATCCCGGTCAAAACAATACGCTTTGCCGCCCGCAGCATCTCCACGCTTTGCCGTAGCTTTTCTTCGCTGTTCACATCCAGAGTGGCGCGCATGGCGCTCAGATTCTCATTGATCAGCTTTTCGCCCACAACGCGCAGCGTATCGTCACCGAGGATCTGGTTGTGCACAGTGATGGACAGAGGATCCGGGCTGCTGGCAAGTGCCTCGCTGATCGCCAGTTTCAGTGCCGGAAAGCCTTTGAATCCCAGCTTTTGGGCGAATTTCACCACGCTTGACTGGCTAACACCCGCCTCCAGAGCCAGTTGCTGGGAGCTTAAATGGCGAGCGCGATCGGGCTGCGCCAGCAAGAAATCCGCCAACTTCTTATCACTCTGTGCAAACCCGGCATAGCGCTGGCGAATGCTAATTAAACAGTTCATAACGTCTCCCGAGGCAAAATGTGACCACACTTACAAATAGGCACTTCACGCAGGTAAATGAATTTAATATTCCATTTTTTCTATTATTATGAATAAAAAATTCCTAAGGAGCAAAAATGAATCTCGGTGCACTGGTTTCAGAAACACGCAATCCACAAACCATGGATTTAGATGCATTGACGACCCTTGAATTGGTTAATCGCTTTAACCAACAGGATACGCTGGTCGCAGAGGCAGTAAAAGCTACGTTACCGGAAGTTGCAAAGGCGGTGGATGCCGCGGCAACGGCGTTGAAAGCGGGCGGCAGAATTATTTATATGGGGGCAGGTACCAGCGGGCGGCTCGGCGTGCTGGATGCCTCTGAATGTCCGCCAACCTTTGGCGTGCCGCATGGCCTGGTGGTTGGGCTGATTGCCGGTGGACCGGGGGCGTTGCTCAAAGCTGTTGAAGGGGCAGAAGACAATGCACAGCTTGGTGAGGACGATCTGAAAGCGCTCGTGCTGAAAGCCGAGGATCTGGTCGTCGGGCTGGCGGCGTCCGGTCGTACACCTTATGTTATCGGTGGCCTGAAATACGCCAGGACCGTGGGCTGCACGACCGTGGCGGTCTCCTGTAACCCGGATTCCCCGATTGCGCAGGAAGCGGATATTGCTATTTCGCCGGTAGTCGGCCCGGAGGCGCTCACCGGTTCCACGCGTCTGAAATCGGGAACGGCGCAGAAGTTGGTACTCAATATGATCTCCACCGGGGCGATGGTGAAATTTGGCAAGGTTTATCAAAACCTGATGGTTGATATGAAAGCGACCAATATCAAGCTGGTGGACCGCGCCTGTCGCATGGTGGTGGAGGCGACTGGCGTCACGCGCGATGTCGCGGAAAAGGTGCTTAAACAGACCGATTTCGACGTCAAACCTGCGATCCTGATGATATTAACCGGGCTTGATGCGCCTGCGGCACGTGCGAAACTGACGGTCCATCAGGGCTTTTTACGGGCGGCGTTAGAAAACTAAAGAGGCGTGTATGGACAAAACAGCAGCGCTCGCCAGTGCCATCCTCAATGGTGTTGGCGGGCAGGGCAACATTCAGCGTCTTGAAAACTGCATGACCCGAGTGCGCGTCGAACTTTTCGATGATGCAAAGCTCGACCTGGCGGCCACAAAACAGCTTCCCGGGGTGAGCGGCTACGTCAAACAGGGCCAACAGCACCAGTTTATTGTCGGGCCGGGTAAGGCGGCGCAGGTGGTGGATGCGATGCGGTCACAAATGAGCGGGATGGAATCCGCGCAAGAGAATGTCGAGCGTAATAAGGCCCAGGCGAAGGCTAAATACAAAGCGCCGATGAGCGATGCGCTGCGCAAACTGGCCAACGTCTTTATTCCGCTGATCCCGGCGTTTATTGCCTCCGGTCTGATAACCGGCATCATCAATATCCTCAAACGCCCGGATATCGTTGGCGATTTTGCGACACAATACCCCAATATGCTCGGTTTGCTGGCCATTTTTGGCAGCGCTGTGTTTGCCATCATGAATATCCTGGTGGGGGTGAATACCGCGAAGGTATTCGGCGGCTCGCAGGCGCTGGGTGGGGTGATGGCAGGTATCCTCTCCAGCCCGCAGCTTGCGCAAATTACTTTGTTTGGCGAGGCGCTGCAGCCGGGCCGCGGTGGGGTTATCGCGGTATTACTGGTCGTGGCCTTAATGTGCTGGATTGAGAAAAAATTTCGCGACATTCTACCAGGCTCAATCGAGCTTATCCTTAACCCGTTGCTGACCACGCTTATTGCGGGGACAGTGGCGATTATAGTGCTTCAACCCTTGGGCGGCGTGATTTCCGAGAGCATCGCCCACGGTGCTTCCTGGGCTATCGATCGCGGCGGCCTGCTGGTGGGGGCTATCCTTGCGGGGGCATTTCTGCCGCTTGTGCTTACCGGGCTTCATCAGGGACTGGTGCCCATCCACGTAGAACTGGTACAGGCACACGGTTATAACGCCCTGTTCCCGATTCTGGCCATGGCGGGTGTCGGGCAGGTGGGGGCGGCGATTGCGGTGCTGATGAAAACCCGTAATGCCCGGCTTAAGAAAGTGATTAAAGGCGCACTACCGGTTGGATTGCTGGGGATTGGCGAGCCGTTGATTTTCGGTGTCACTCTGCCGCTGGGAAAACCTTTTCTCGGTGCCTGCCTGGGGGGCGCCGTGGGCGGTGCGCTGATCAGTTACTGGAAAGTGGCGACGGTTATCACTTTCGGTATCTCCGGATTACCGCTTGCGTTAACCATTGTTACCGGAAAAGTGATGCTCTATCTGTTAGGCTATCTGGTAGCAGTGATAGCCGGGTTCCTGTTTACCTGGCTGTTGGGTTTCACGGATCCTGAGGAGTAACAGTTGGCTACCAGCGAGCGTCGCATTGTTTTTTTTGATCTTGATGGCACCTTACATCAGCAGGATATGTTCGGCACATTCCTGCGCTATGTCTTGCGCCATCACCCTCTAAATGTCTTGCTGGTGCTACCTTTACTGCCCGTCATTGGCGTTGCCCTGTTAGTCAAAGGGCGCGCCGCGCGCTGGCCAATGAGTCTGCTGTTATGGGGATGTACGTTCGGTCACAGCGAAACCCACCTTAAGCGGCTTGAGCAGAAGTTTGCTACCTGGTTTCGCGGCCATGTCACGGCATTTCCGGTAGTCCAGGAACGACTCACTAACTATCTTCTGGCCTCCGATGCGGATATCTGGCTTATCACCGGCTCGCCGCAGCCGCTGGTAGAACAGGTCTATTTTGATACGCCCTGGCTGCCGCGAGTGAACATTATTGCCAGCCAGATTGAACGCCGCTACGGTGGGTGGGTGCTCACACTGCGCTGTCTGGGCCATGAAAAGGTCGCTCAACTTGAGCGCAAAATTGGCACGCCGCTGCGTCTGTACAGCGGTTATAGCGACAGCAAGCAGGACAACCCGCTGCTCTATTTTTGCCAGCATCGCTGGCGGGTGACGCCGCGTGGACAGCTCCAGCAACTGGAATGAGCGTGTGCAACACATAACGGCTGTGTATAATGCGCCCCGCTTGTTAACTGGAGTATCCCCCTTTGTCCAATCCTGAACTCAACCACGACTACTGGATGCGCCATGCGTTATCACTGGCAAAACGCGCGTGGGAAGAAGGTGAAGTGCCGGTTGGTGCGGTGCTGGTCCGTAATAATGAGGTGATTGGCGAAGGCTGGAACCGTCCTATTGGCCGTCATGATCCCACCGCACACGCGGAAATCATGGCCCTGCGCCAGGGGGGGATGGTGTTGCAAAACTACCGCCTGATCGACACGACCTTGTACGTTACGCTTGAGCCCTGCGTCATGTGCGCCGGAGCGATGGTGCATAGCCGTATCGGGCAGCTTGTATTCGGCGCGCGCGATGCAAAAACCGGGGCAGCAGGTTCACTGATGGACGTGTTGCATCACCCGGGCATGAATCATCGGGTGGAGATTGTCGAAGGGGTTTTACGCGATGAGTGCGCCGGGATGCTAAGCGATTTTTTCCGTCAGCGTCGGCTGGAGAAAAAGGCTCAGAAAAAAGGGGCTGAGCCGCTTATTTAGCCGCGCCGGGCACCTGCACCACCAGTTTATCCGGCACCGTCAGTGGATTGCGGGGGAAGGCCTCGCCTGGCGTAAAGGAACTAAAGGGCATGATACCGTAAGGCGCGCGATTGAATTCGTCCGTCGCCACCGCCGGATACCCCTGCGCCAGCTGTGATTTCTTCGCTGCCTCTTTCTCTTTTTCCAGCAAATAGCCTACCAGGCTGATTTCGTATTTACGTATGTTTTCCACGTAAGCATAAGCTTCATGCCCACGCGCATAGCCATAGGTGAGTTTGCTGTAATAGGGCTTCTGACTCAGCAACGGCAAGCGCTGCTTTACATCTGCCCAGCTATCCGGGTTGCCCTTTGTTTTCACCGTGAGCGCACGGGCGTCCAGCATGTGCGCATAACCCATGTTGTAAGCAGCCAGCGCAAACCAGATACGTTCGTCCTGCGGGACACTCTCCGGTACTTTATCCATCATATCCTGCAGATAGCGCGCACCGCCGCTGATACTTTGCTCGGCATCCGTGCGGTCGCTCAGGCCGAGACTTTGTGCGGTATTGCGGGTCAGCATCATCAGACCGCGTACGCCGGTGGGGGAGGTCGCCTGTGTATCCCAATGGGATTCCTGGTATGAAATCGCGGCCAGCAGGCGCCAGTCAATATCCTGCGCATATTTCGTAAACAGCGGCTGGAGATCGGGCAGAACGCTGTCCACTGCGCGTAAGAAGGTGCGCGTGTCGACGTAATCAAAATCATCGCCATGGCCGAGGTATTTCTCTTCCAGCCGTGCCAGCGTCCCGTCTTCGTTAATGTTATTGAAGAAGTCGAGCATGGCCGCCGACAGCGTATTGTCGTCGTCGCGCCGGCTGAACCAGGTAACCGGCTGTTCATCGCTGATATCGAGGGCAACGGCCAGTTCCGGGTGAACGCGCTGGAACAGACTCACGGCAACCGAATCCGCTACGGTATAGCTGAGTTTGCCGTCCACCACCTCTTCAAGCAGATTGTTGGTGCCGGCCTTGTCGTCCACCTTCCAGCTCAGATCCGGGAACTTCTTCTCTTTAAGTTCGCGCAAATCGTTGATCGCCACATGTCCGGGCGCGATGGTGAGTTGGCTGTCATTGACGGTGGCCAGGCTGCGTGGGCGGTAACTACCGACGCGGTAAACCAGTTGCTGCGATACCCAGTAGTAAACCGGGCCCGGCTGGTAGTTTTTGAGGCGCTCGTTGTTATAGACAAGGCCGGCAGCCAGCATATCGGCATTGCCGTGATCGAGGTCGTCAAAAATCTGGCTGATATTCTGGCGTACGGTCACTTTCAGTTTAACGCCGAGATAGCTGGCGAACTGTTGGGCGAGCTCGTAATCAAGCCCGTAAGGCTTATTATCTATACTGGCATACGTCAAAGGGGACGCAATAGTGCTTATGCGAAGTTCGCCCCGCGCCTTGATGGCCGCAACGCGGTTGTCGGCTATGCCGAACCAGGGGATAGAAGGCCACAGGGCCGCTGCCAGCAGCAGGGTGACGATGCCGATAAGCAGATAATTAATCTTAAATTTTTTCAATTAGTTAATTCTCTGCGCCGTACGATGCCTCAATAAATAGCCGCCATGAATACAAGGATGTTTATCGGTCGTTGAGCGGCATTTTGCGCAACAAAACGCCAGTTGGCAACTAATTAGCGAAGCCGCTACGTTTTAGTGTTAAATGGCACACATGATTTTATTTCGACGCAAACGGTTTCGTCACCGCTCAGGATTCTCTATAATGACGCCCGTTTTCCCCCTGATGCACACTTAAAGCTTCGAAGACGAGAGACTTATGATGGAAATTCTGCGTGGTTCGCCTGCACTGTCCGCATTTCGTATCAACAAACTGCTGGCGCGTTTTCAGGCAGCCCGGCTCCCGGTGAGCAATATTTACGCTGAGTATGTCCATTTTGCCGATGTGAACGATCGGCTGAACGAGGAAGAGCTCACGCGGCTGCAACGCCTGCTGAAATATGGTCCGAACTTAAGCAGCCATACCCCGTCCGGAAAATTACTTCTCGTTACGCCCCGTCCTGGCACCATCTCCCCCTGGTCTTCTAAAGCAACGGATATCGCGCATAACTGCGACCTTGGCAAAATCAATCGCCTGGAGCGCGGTGTAGCGTACTACGTTGACGCTCCGACGCTGACCGAAGCGCAATGGACAAGCGTGGCGGCTGAGCTGCATGACCGCATGATGGAGACCGTATTTACCGCCGAAGCGGATGCGGCACGTCTGTTTGAGCATCATCAGCCTGCGCCGGTGCAAAGTGTGGATCTGCTGGGTGAAGGGCGTCAGGCGCTGATCGACGCTAACGTGCGTCTCGGTCTGGCACTGGCGGAGGACGAAATTGATTATCTGCAGGATGCGTTTAGCCGCCTTGGCCGTAACCCGAATGATATCGAACTTTATATGTTTGCTCAGGCGAACTCTGAACACTGCCGTCATAAAATCTTCAACGCCGACTGGGTGATTGACGGCGAACAGCAGCCAAAATCGCTGTTCAAAATGATTAAAAATACCTTCGAGAAAACGCCGGACTATGTGCTGTCTGCCTATAAAGACAACGCCGCGGTGATGGAAGGCTCTGAGGTTGGGCGTTTCTTCGCTGACCACGAGACGGGGCGCTATGACTTCCACCAGGAAGCGGCGCACATTCTGATGAAAGTGGAAACCCACAACCACCCGACGGCGATTTCGCCGTGGCCGGGCGCGGCAACGGGTTCCGGTGGTGAGATTCGTGATGAAGGGGCGACCGGGCGCGGCGCGAAGCCAAAAGCGGGTCTGGTAGGCTTCTCCGTTTCTAACCTGCGTATTCCGGGCTTTGAACAGCCCTGGGAAGAAGATTTCGGTAAGCCGGAGCGTATCGTTTCCGCGCTGGATATCATGACCGAAGGTCCGCTGGGTGGCGCGGCATTTAACAACGAATTCGGCCGTCCGGCGCTGACCGGTTATTTCCGTACCTACGAAGAGAAAGTGAACAGCCACAACGGTGAAGAGCTGCGTGGCTACCACAAACCGATCATGCTGGCAGGTGGTATCGGCAACATTCGTGCCGATCACGTACAAAAAGGCGAGATCACCGTTGGCGCGAAACTGATTGTCCTTGGCGGCCCGGCGATGAACATCGGTCTGGGCGGTGGCGCTGCCTCCTCTATGGCCTCCGGTCAGTCTGACGCGGACCTGGATTTCGCCTCCGTTCAGCGCGACAACCCGGAAATGGAACGTCGTTGCCAGGAAGTGATTGACCGGTGCTGGCAACTGGGCGATGCCAACCCGATCCAGTTTATCCATGATGTGGGGGCGGGCGGTTTGTCTAACGCCATGCCGGAGCTGGTGAGCGATGGCGGGCGCGGAGGGAAGTTCCAACTGCGTGATATCCTCAGCGACGAACCGGGTATGAGTCCGCTGGAAATCTGGTGTAACGAATCCCAGGAACGTTATGTCCTGTCCGTTGCAGCCGATCAGTTACCGCTGTTTGATGAGCTTTGCCGTCGCGAACGCGCCCCGTACGCGGTGATTGGTGAAGCCGTGGCAGAGCAACACCTGACCATGAGCGACAGCCACTTCGACAATCAGCCGATCGATTTGCCACTGGATGTGCTGCTGGGTAAAACCCCGAAAATGACCCGCGATGTGCAGACACGTAAGGCCGCCGGTGAAGCTATTGATTCACGCAATATTTCTATTGCTGACGCGGTAAACCGCGTACTGCATCTGCCCTCCGTCGCTGAGAAAACCTTCCTGGTGACCATCGGCGACCGTACCGTCACCGGTATGGTGTCACGCGATCAGATGGTCGGTCCGTGGCAGGTGCCTGTCGCTAACTGTGCGGTGACCACCGCCAGCCTGGACAGTTACTACGGTGAAGCGATGTCCATCGGCGAACGTGCGCCGGTCGCATTGCTGGACTTCGCCGCTTCCGCCCGTCTGGCCGTTGGTGAGTCTCTGACCAATATGGCGGCTACACAAATCGGTGGCCTTAACCGCATTAAACTTTCGGCAAACTGGATGTCCGCAGCCGGTCATCCGGGCGAAGATGCCGGTCTGTATGACGCGGTGAAAGCGGTGGGTGAAGAACTTTGCCCGGCGCTGGGTCTGACCATTCCGGTGGGTAAAGACTCCATGTCGATGAAAACGCGCTGGCAGGAAGGTCACGAGCAGCGTGAGATGACCTCGCCGCTGTCGCTGGTCATCACCGCCTTTGCCCGTGTGGAAGATGTGCGTCGCACCGTGACACCGCAGCTCTCGACCGAAGCGAATGCCCTGCTGTTGATTGATCTGGGTAAAGGCCACAACGCGCTGGGCGCAACCGCGCTGGCGCAGGTTTACCGTCAACTGGGTGATAAGACTGCCGATGTGCGTGATGTCCAGCAACTGAAAGGCTTCTGGGAGGCGATGCAGGCACTGGTGGCTGATGGCAAACTGCTGGCATGGCATGACCGTTCCGACGGCGGTCTGCTGGTGACGCTGGCCGAAATGGCGTTTGCCGGTCACTGCGGCGTGAATGTTGATATTGCGGCTCTGGGCAATGATCATCTGGCCGCGCTGTTTAACGAAGAGTTGGGCGGTGTGATTCAGGTTCGTGCAACGGACCGCGAAGCGGTGGAAGCACTGCTGGCCACTCATGGTCTGGCGGATTGTGTTCACTACCTTGGACAGGCCACGGCGAGCGACCGTTTTGTGGTTGAAGCCGCAGGTCAGACCGTGTTCAGCGAAAGCCGCACCACCTTGCGTATGTGGTGGGCGGAGACCACCTGGCAGATGCAACGTCTGCGTGACAACCCGGAATGTGCTGACGAAGAGCATCAGGCGAAAGCTAACGATAACGATCCGGGCCTGAACGTGAAGCTGTCGTTTGATATCAATGAAGATATTGCGGCACCCTATATTGCAACCGGCGCGCGTCCGAAAGTGGCGGTACTGCGCGAGCAGGGCGTTAACTCCCATGTGGAGATGGCGGCGGCGTTCTACCGTGCTGGCTTTGATGCCATTGATGTACATATGAGTGACCTGCTGGCAGGGCGTACGGTTCTGGAAGATTTCCAGGCGCTGGTTGCCTGTGGCGGATTCTCTTACGGTGACGTGCTGGGCGCGGGTGAAGGCTGGGCAAAATCGATTCTGTTCAATAATCGCGTGCGTGATGAGTTCGAAACTTTCTTCCACCGTCCGCAGACCCTGGCGCTGGGCGTATGTAACGGTTGTCAGATGATGTCTAACCTGCGTGAACTGGTGCCGGGCAGTGAGTTGTGGCCACGCTTTGTGCGTAACCACTCTGATCGCTTCGAAGCGCGTTTCAGCCTCGTCGAAGTCACCCAAAGCCCTTCATTGCTGTTACAGGGGATGGTCGGTTCGCAAATGCCTATCGCGGTTTCCCACGGTGAAGGTCGTGTAGAAGTGCGTGATGACGCCCATCTGGCTCAACTCGAAAGCAAAGGCCTGGTGGCGCTGCGCTTTGTCGATAACTTCGGTAAAGTGACGCAAACCTATCCGGCTAACCCGAACGGTTCGCCAAACGGTATTACTGCAGTAACCAACGAAAGTGGTCGCGTGACGCTGATGATGCCGCATCCGGAGCGTGTATTCCGTACGGTTTCTAACTCCTGGCATCCGGACAACTGGGGCGAGGATAGCCCGTGGATGCGTATTTTCCGCAACGCGCGTAAGCAGTTAGGCTAACTTACCGCTACGGGTTGTATGTCCTATGAAAGCTCTCCTGACGGGGAGCTTTTTTATTTGTGACGCTCCGCATGTGCATGTGTCGGGAAAACGCGACAAAACCACAGTTATGGTGTCTCTAAATAGAGACATTTAAGTTATTGATTTATATGAATGATGGGTTAGAGCGCAAAGGGTGTTGCTAATCGGAGACACTTAGCATGAAAATCATTCAACCGCTATTGAATGGGTTAAATTGCTAAATTTCATATATTTCATGTGGTTAACATTTTGTTTTGTGTTTTGGCATAAGTGTTGCATAATAATGACCAGTGGCTCATTCACCTTCTTATGTCAGCCCCTTCGGGACGTGCTACATAAACTTCGAATGACGCACTTAAAGGTGCCTGCCGTCCAACTGCTGATAAAAGTTCGCTTTTTCAGATATCGGGCGAAACGTCGAGTTAGGCACCGCCTAATTGCTAAACAAAGCCGGGTCTATCCCCGGCTTTGTTTTTTCTGGCTTCCCCGTAGCACATTACTCAGCTAGCATCCTGTTAAACCCGATTTGCGAGAGTATTGCGTTGAAACGCTGGCCCATTTTCCCCCGCTCCCTACGCCAGGTCGTTATGATGGCGTTCTTACTGATCTTATTGCCTTTATTGGTACTTGCCTGGCAGGCATGGCAAAGCCTGAATGCCCTGAGCGCCCAGGCGGCACAAACGAATCGCACCACCCTTATCGATGCGCGACGTAGCGAGGCGATGACCAATGCCGCGCTGGAGATGGAGCGCAGTTACCGTCAGTATTGTGTGCTGGACGATTCTACGCTGGCAAAGGTGTATCAGAGCCAACGTAAACGCTATAGCGAGATGCTGGATGCGCACGCGGGCGTGCTGCCCGATGAAAAACTCTACCAGGCGCTGCGTCAGGATTTGAACGATCTCGCCCAGTTGCAGTGCAAAAATAGCGGCCCGGGCGCAGAAGCGTCCGCGCGGCTCGAAGCCTTTGCTGCGGCGAATACCGAGATGGTGCAATCAACGCGGCAGGTGGTGTTCTCCCGTGGGCAGCAGTTGCAGCAGGAAATTGCCGAGCGCGGTCAATTCTTCGGCTGGCAGGCGCTGGTGCTGTTTCTGGTGAGTCTGGCCATGGTACTGCTCTTTACGCGGATGATTATCGGCCCGGTGAAGGGCATTGAACGGATGATCAACCGGTTAGGGGAAGGGCGTTCCCTTGGGCATACGGTTGTGTTTAAAGGTCCGCGTGAGCTGCGCTACGTGGGGGAACGTATCATCTGGCTGAGCGAACGTCTTTCCTGGCTCGAATCACAGCGTCATCAATTTTTACGCCATATCTCTCATGAACTGAAAACCCCGCTTGCGAGTATGCGTGAAGGGACCGAATTGCTTGCCGATCAGGTTGTCGGGCCGTTAACGGCGGAGCAGAAAGAGGTGGTGGCTATCCTTGATGACAGCAGCCGTAATCTGCAAAAACTGATTGAACAATTACTCGATTACAACCGGAAACTGGCGGATGGCGCGGTTGAGCTGGAAGACGTGGAGATCGAGCCGCTGGTAGATATGGTTCTTACGGCTCACAGTTTGCCCGCGCGAGCTAAAATGATGCATACCGAGGTTGTGCTGGATGCCGCCTCCTGCTGGTCTGAGCCGATGCTGTTGATGAGCGTGCTGGATAATCTTTATTCGAACGCGGTGCACTATGGGGCTGAATCCGGTAACATTTATATTCACAGCTATCTTGCGGGCTCGCGGCTGCGTATTGAAGTATCCAATACCGGCACGCCGATTCCTGAGGCGGAACGCAGTATGATTTTTGAACCCTTTTTTCAGGGGAGCCATCAGCGAAAAGGCGCGGTGAAGGGGAGTGGCCTGGGGTTAAGCATCGCCAGAGACTGCGTTCGCCGTATGCAGGGTGAGTTGCATCTGGTGGACGTCGATCATGCAGATGTCTGTTTTCGCATTGAGCTACCGCTTAATGCGTCGGAAAAATCCAACAAATGAAGCGAAATCAGGTGAGTATGTCGCACGTTTTTTCCCGCGTGGCTGACGCGGTGTTGTTGCCTAAAAAAATGCGTCGTGCATTACCCTGCCTGCTGCTGGCAGGCTGTGTATCCCAGACGCCTGAGCATGCTGTACATGAACAATTCGAAGAGCAGCTCCCGGAACATCAACTGGCCGATTTCCTGCTGACGGACTGCGGCAATATTTGGTCGTTAACCGGCCAGGCCTTCGATACCAACCCGTTATTCTGGCTGCGCAGTATGGATTGCGCAGGGCGGCTGGCGCCAGCAGAAGCACGTGCTGAGGCGCGCGCCTGGTCAGACGATACGTGGCAGGATGCCTTTAAGCGCGGCATTTTGCTGTCGAGTGCGAAAATTTCCCCGCTGGAACGGCGTGAGAATACGGCACGTCTTGATGTGTTAAGCCCGCAAATTCCCGCCCCTGTACGCCCGCTTTATCAGCTCTGGCGTGATGGGCAAACATTGCAGCTCCAGCTGGCAGAAGAGCGTGGCCGTTATGGCAAGCTCCAGCAGTCGACGGATGCTGAACTGGATACATTACGTCAGCAGCAGCAATTCCTGCGTGAGCAATTGGAAACGACCACGCGTAAACTGGAAAACCTGACCGATATAGAACGTCGACTCTCCAGCCGCAAACCGGCGGGCAATGATCTGCCGGATAGCGCGCGCCCCGCAAGGACCGAAACGAAACAAGAGGACGCGAAACCATGACCAGCCGAAAACCTGCCCATCTGTTGCTGGTGGATGACGATCCGGGCTTGTTAAAACTGCTCGGTTTGCGCCTGACCAGTGAAGGCTACAGCATCGTCACCGCCGAGAGCGGGCAGGAAGGGCTCCGCGTTTTGGCCCGGGAGAAAGTTGACCTGGTTATCAGCGACCTGCGCATGGATGAGATGGACGGTATGCAACTGTTCACAGAGATCCAGAAAGTACAGCCGGGCATGCCCGTCATTATTCTCACCGCGCATGGTTCCATTCCGGATGCCGTCGCCGCGACGCAGCAGGGAGTATTCAGCTTCCTGACCAAGCCGGTCGATAAAGATGCGTTGTACAAGGCGATTGATGAGGCGCTGGAGCACTCTGCGCCCGCCTCGGACGATCAGTGGCGCGATACGATCATTACCCGCAGCCCGGTCATGCTGCGTCTGCTTGAGCAGGCGAGAATGGTGGCGCAGTCTGATGTCAGCGTACTGATTAACGGTCAGAGCGGGACGGGGAAAGAGATCCTTGCCCAGGCGATTCACAATGCCAGCCCGCGCAGTAAAAATGCCTTTATTGCCATCAACTGTGGCGCGTTACCGGAACAGTTGCTGGAATCTGAACTCTTTGGCCATGCGCGCGGTGCCTTTACCGGCGCGGTCAGCAGCCGTGAGGGGCTTTTCCAGGCGGCAGAAGGCGGCACGCTGTTTCTTGATGAAATCGGCGATATGCCCATTCCGCTACAGGTGAAGCTGTTGCGCGTGTTGCAGGAACGCAAAGTCCGACCGCTCGGCAGCAACCGCGACATAGACATCAATGTGCGGATTATCTCCGCGACCCACCGCGATCTGCCCAAAGCGATGGCGCGCGGCGAGTTTCGTGAAGATCTCTTCTATCGCCTGAATGTGGTTAACCTCAAAATCCCGGCGCTGGCGGAACGTGCGGAGGATATCCCGCTGCTGGCCAATCATCTGCTGCGCCAGGCGGCTGACAGACATAAACCGTTTGTGCGCGCTTTTTCCACCGACGCGATGAAACGGCTAATGACCGCAGGCTGGCCGGGTAATGTGCGCCAGTTGGTCAACGTTATTGAGCAATGTGTAGCGCTGACCTCATCGCCGGTCATCAGCGACGCGCTGGTGGAGCAGGCGCTGGAGGGGGAGAACACGGCCCTGCCCACGTTTGTGGAAGCGCGAAATCAATTTGAGCTCAATTACCTGCGAAAGCTGCTGCAAATCACCAAAGGTAATGTTACCCACGCGGCGAGAATGGCCGGGCGCAACCGTACTGAATTTTACAAATTGCTCTCGCGCCATGAGCTGGATGCCAACGACTTTAAAGAGTAATGGCATGGCGAATATGGTAGTGTGAGCAACCGATTACGAAGTAGCTTACTGGCAAGCGTTTTTAAGGACCAACCATGAAAAAGATTGATGCAATTATTAAACCTTTCAAACTGGATGACGTGCGTGAAGCGCTGGCCGAAGTCGGCATTACCGGGATGACGGTGACCGAAGTCAAAGGTTTTGGTCGCCAGAAAGGCCATACCGAACTGTACCGTGGCGCAGAGTATATGGTGGACTTTCTGCCGAAGGTAAAAATCGAAATCGTTGTCACTGATGACATCGTTGAGACCTGTGTCGACACCATTATCCGCACGGCACAGACCGGTAAAATCGGCGACGGTAAGATTTTTGTCTTTGATGTCGCCCGCGTGGTACGTATTCGTACCGGTGAAGAAGACGACGCGGCTATCTGATTCTCTCCCTCACCCCTTGCGGGGTGAGGGCCAAACCCGTCACTTACAACACTTTGTGCGGGCCAAAGCATTCGTAATGAATGTTCTCAGCATTAATCCCCAGACCGACTAATTGCCTGGCGGTGAATTGCATAAACGGCACCGGGCCGCAGAGATAGAACTGCATGGCCGGATCGCTGAATGCCGACTCAAGTTTACTTAGATCCATCAACCCTTCGCTATCAAAGGCCTGCGCCTGTTTATCAAAATGGGTAGGCGCGCGGTACCAGACGTGAGACGTCACGCGCGGCAGTTTGCTGCTCAGTGTTTTCACCTCCCCGGCAAAGGCGTGAACATCGCCATTTTCCGCCGCGTGGAACCAGTTTACCTGCGCGTTATGTCCTGTCCTGGCGAGCATATCCAGCATCGCCAGCATCGGTGTCTGGCCGACGCCAGCGGAGATAAGCGTGACCGGGGTGTTGCTCCCGACATCCATAAAGAAATCGCCTGCGGGGGCCGCCAGATGTACCACATCGCCGACCTGCGCGCGCTGATGCAGCCAGGTTGATACCTGCCCGCCTTCTTCGCGTTTCACCGCGATACGATAATGTTTGCCGTCAGGGGCGCGGGTCAGGGAATACTGGCGAATTTCCTGATAAGCAAATTCTTCCGGTTTCAGCCAGATGCCGATGTATTGCCCAGGGCGAAAATCAGCAACGGGTTGTCCATCAACAGGCGCGAATTCAAAGCTGGTGATTAACGCGCTTTGCTCGGTTTTTTCCACCAGACGAAACGGGCGTGTCCCTTCCCAGCCGCCGGTCTTGCTCGCGTTTTCAGTATACAGTTGCGCTTCCCGCTGGATAAAAACGCCAGCGAGCACGCCATAGGCTTTACCCCATGCGTCGAGAACGTCCTTGCCTGGGCTGAACATTTCATCAAGCGTCGCCAGCAAGTGATGACCGACAATGTCGTATTGTGCAGGCTTGATCTGAAAGCTGGTGTGTTTTTGAGCAATTTTTTCCACCGCAGGCAATAACGCAGCGAGGTTATCAAGGTTGCTGGCATAGGCCGCAATAGCGTTGAACAACGCTTCGCGCTGATCGCCGTTACGCTGATTGCTCATGTTGAAAATCTCTTTGAGCTCGGGGTTGTGCGTAAACATCCGATCGTAAAAATGCGCGGTCAGTTTTGGACCGGTTTCCAGCAGCAGGGGAATGGTGGCTTTCACCGTTGCGATGGTCTGAACGTCAAGCATGGTTGCTTCCTGTTAGGTGATTTATAAGATGTATTTAAAATGCATCTTATAGGTGAAATGCCTGGGTTGTAAAGAGGGGGGGCGGGGGCAACAACGAATTACAAACGTGAAGAAGTTGCATCACAAACGTGAAAAGAATTCCGTTGCAAAGGGAAAGTGCATTATCTCTCAAACCCTTGTCTGGCGCGCAGCCAATCGTTTGCGTAAAAACCTTTGTCAAGACCTGTTATCGCGATATGAATCAGTTATACTGTGAGCCGTCACCCAAAACGGGCCCTCAAATTTGAGTTGCTTTATTGTTAGCTGAGCAGGAGATGCGGATGTTAAAACGTGAAATGAACATTGCCGATTATGATGCCGAACTGTGGCAGGCTATGGAGCAGGAAAAAGTACGTCAGGAAGAACACATTGAACTGATCGCCTCCGAGAACTACACCAGCCCGCGTGTAATGCAGGCGCAGGGCTCTCAGCTGACCAACAAATATGCCGAAGGTTATCCGGGCAAACGCTACTATGGCGGTTGCGAGTATGTCGATATCGTTGAACAACTGGCGATCGACCGTGCAAAAGAGCTGTTCGGTGCTGACTATGCGAACGTACAGCCGCACTCCGGCTCTCAGGCTAACTTCGCAGTCTACACCGCGCTGCTGCAACCGGGTGATACCGTTCTGGGTATGAACCTGGCGCAAGGCGGCCACCTGACTCACGGCTCCCCGGTCAACTTCTCCGGTAAACTGTACAACATCATTCCTTACGGTATCGATGAGTCCGGTAAAATTGACTACGAAGACATGGCGAAGCAGGCTCAGGAACACAAACCGAAGATGATCATCGGTGGTTTCTCTGCGTATTCCGGCATCGTTGACTGGGCAAAAATGCGTGAAATCGCAGACAGCATTGGCGCATACCTGTTCGTCGACATGGCACACGTTGCCGGTCTGATTGCGGCCGGTGTCTATCCGAACCCGGTTCCACACGCTCACGTCGTCACGACGACCACCCACAAAACCCTGGCGGGTCCACGTGGTGGTCTGATCCTGGCAAAAGGCGGTAGCGAAGAGCTGTACAAAAAACTGAATTCCGCTGTCTTCCCGAGCGCTCAGGGCGGCCCGCTGATGCACGTTATCGCGGCGAAAGCCGTCGCGCTGAAAGAAGCGATGGAGCCAGAGTTCAAAGTCTACCAGCAACAGGTTGCTAAAAACGCGAAAGCGATGGTGGAAGTGTTCCTGAACCGTGGCTACAAAGTGGTGTCTGGCGGTACGGAAAACCACCTGTTCCTGCTGGATCTGGTCGACAAAAACCTGACCGGTAAAGAAGCGGATGCGGCGCTGGGTCGTGCTAACATCACCGTCAACAAAAACAGCGTGCCGAACGATCCGAAGAGCCCGTTTGTGACTTCCGGTATCCGTATCGGTTCTCCGGCAGTGACGCGTCGCGGTTTTAAAGAAGCGGAAGTGAAAGAGTTGGCTGGCTGGATGTGTGATGTACTGGACAACATCAATGATGAAGCGGTTATTGAGCGCGTCAAAGGTAAAGTTCTGGATATCTGCGCACGCTTCCCGGTTTATGCATAAGTCCTGAAAGCATATAAAAATGCCCGCACCTCGCGGGCATTTTTTTGCCTTATTGCAGGGTGTAATAACCGTGAACGCCCATATAAATCCCCACCAGCGCAATCAATATGCTGGAGAAATAGGGCGCGCGCCGCGCAAGGGTGTTGAATCCTGACCAGCGTTTCGCTGCCTGCTGTACGCTTACTGCAGCCCCCACGCCCACCGCCACCAGGGTTAATGCCAGACCGAAACTAAAGCACACCACCATCGTAGCGCCCAGCGTTAACGCTTTAAGCTGAATACAGATCAACAGCACAGTGATCGCTGCCGGGCAGGGGATGAGTCCACCCGTCAGGCCAAACAGCAGAATTTGCCCGTTAGTCACCTTAGTACCGTTAAAGCGGCGCTCAATATCCCGCGCATGGGCCAGTTCGTGCGCGTCACGATACTCTTCTTGTTTCTCAACTTTCCGCACAGAAAGGATCACCGGCCGGTTCAGACTCAGGCTGGCGGCCTGGGCCGGCTGGAAAACCAACCCTTGAGAATGAGTGTGGGCAGGCGAATGATCATGATCGTGGTGGTGATCGTGATGGGCGTGGTCATGGTGGTGGTGACCCGCGTGCCACTGTCGCTCACCTTGCCAGGTACGCCAGAACATCCATGCGGCTGTACCCAGAATGATCACCGCTGAAATTATCTGCATCCAGGGCTCCACGGCTTCGGCGGTGAACCGACGGCTGATAAACATTCCGCCCATTGCGATAAGCCAGACTACCGCCGTATGAGATAGTGTCGCCGCAAGGCCAAGCATAACCGCCTGTTTTATGGTGCCTTTGATCGCAATGATAAAGGCCGCCATCATCGTTTTTGAATGCCCCGGCTCAAGGCCGTGTAGCGCGCCGAGCAGAATGGCGCTCGGAATGAAAACCCAGCCATTTCCCTGCTGAAAGAGGGTTGCAAAATCGGTCATGAGAATAATTCTCGCTAATTGTTTTCTCTTTTCAATTTACTCCCCCCGGTAAAAAATACTACCCCCCAGTAGAAAGAAACTCCCCCCCAGTTGTTCTATGGTATGATTTTTCCACTCAGCAGAGGGGAAAGTGAGGTCAGTATGTCGCATACCATTCGGGATAAAAAAAAGCTCAAAGCGCGGGCGAGTAAGATTGAAGGACAAGTGGCGGCACTGAAAAAAATGCTCGATGAACCGCATGAATGCGCCCAGGTTTTGCAGCAAATCGCCGCTATTCGCGGAGCGGTTAACGGTTTGATGCGAGAGGTTATCAAAGGGCATTTGACCGATCATATCGTTCATGAAAATGATGAGGTCAAACGTGAAGCCGACCTTGATGTGGTGCTGAGTGTGCTGGATTCCTACATTCGCTAGTGCATTTCACTGAGCAATGCCTCAACGTACAAATAGCCAATACCCATAATTTGTTGAGCGCGACTTAACTGCCCCATTTCAATCTGTGTGGCCTTAATACGCGGGTTCCCGCCCTGATCGAACGGGTTCAGCCCGGTCTGTTGCACGATAGTGCTCAGCCAGCGCTCCCCAAATGCACAGCTTCGCCCGTATAGCCATATCTGGTTGATATTCAGGATATTGAGGAAGTTATACAAACTCAGGCCGATAGCGCTGGCAGCATTTTCCACCCATGCCATGATTCGCGCATCGCCGTTTTGCCATGCGGCAATCAACTGTGTGGTCGTGAGGGCATCAGGATCCAGCATCGGCGCAGATTGCGACTTCAACCAGATCCGCGCCTGTTTTTTCAGCGCGCTTAATGATGCAACGGTTTCAAGGCAGCCATAGCGCCCACAATCGCAGGCCACGCCGTCCGGGTTGATGATAGTGTGACCTATCTGCCCGCTGCCATAGAGCGTCCCGCGGTAAATCCGTTCGTTAATGACGAAGGAGGAGCCAATGCCGTAATCCACGTTGATGACGCAGAAATCCCGTGCGTGGCCGTGATTCTGCCACTTCTCCGCCAGGGCCAGCATTACGCAGTCGTTATCCACCAGAACGCGTACGCCCAGCTTCTCCTCCAGCAGATACTTCAGCTCAATCGGCTCGCTCCACGGGGCCTGCGGCATATTTTGCGATACGCCGGTTACCGGGTCGACCTGCCCGTGGATCCCCAGCGCCAGGTTGAGCGTGCGCCCCGGCCACGCTTTGCGGTAGCGATGCCAGCACTGCTCAATTGCAGCCAGCAAGGCCTGTGGGTGAGGGGCGTTCAACGTATGACGTTCGTACTCCCCTTTCGGACTCATGCAGGCATTGGCGAGCTGGCATTCGATGCTGGTCGGTGTGATGTTCATGCAGAGCGTCCAGTCACCTTCCGGTGCAATCAGCCAGGTTCCGCTACTGTGGCCGCGGGAGGGTTTCTCGTCCATCACATTCAACACGCGGTGCTCTGCCGCCAGCTCCTCAAGGATGTTGCTTATCGCGGGAATAGAGACCTGCGCCAGCTTTGCCAGCGTGGATTTGGTCGCGCGCTTTTCACGGTAAAGGTGCTCCAGTACTACGCATTTATTGATGCGGCGAATCTGTTGATTGTTAATGCAGACGCTCATGGTTACTAAACCTTGTTTAGTGTATTGCGTGATTATTATGCGAAAACGCCTTGTCTTAGTCTGTCAGACTGCCCACAAATCCACATTTTAGTATGTCTTGTTAATTAAGAGGGCAATATGGAACCCGTAAAAGTCTGGCGTGAAACCGTCTTTATCCCTACTTACGAAACCGGTCCGCAGGACACTCACCCTATGTTTCTTGAAAACCGCGTTTATCAGGGGTCAACGGGGGCCGTCTACCCCTACGGGGTGACCGATACGCTGAGCGACAGCAAAACAGAGAAAGCGTGGCAGGCGGTCTGGCTGGAAAATGACTATCTGAAAATCATGATCCTTCCGGAACTGGGCGGGCGTGTACAGAGGGCGTTTGATAAGGTCAAACAGCGCGATTTTGTCTATCACAATGAGGTCATCAAACCGGCGCTGGTCGGTCTGCTCGGTCCCTGGATCTCGGGGGGTATTGAGTTCAACTGGCCACAGCACCATCGCCCGACCACCTATATGCCGGTGGATTGCACGTTTGAAGAGCATGACGACGGCAGCAAGACGGTATGGGTCGGAGAAACTGAGCCGATGCACGGGCTACAGGTGATGACCGGCTTCACTCTGCGCCCTAATCGCGCTGCGCTCGAAATTGGCAGCCGCGTCTACAATGCTAACGCCACGCCGCGCCACTTTTTATGGTGGGCAAACCCGGCGGTGAAAGGGGGGGATGACCATCAAAGCGTCTTCCCGCCTGATGTGACAGCCGTGTTCGACCACGGCAAACGAGCCGTGTCCGCGTTCCCCATCGCCACCGGGACTTACTACAAAGTCGATTATTCCGCTGGGGTCGACATTTCCCGCTATAAGAACGTGCCAGTCCCGACCTCGTATATGGCGGAGAAGTCGGCCTATGATTTCGTCGGGGCCTGGTCGCATGATGAAGACGGCGGGCTGTTGCACGTTGCCGACCACCATATTGCGCCTGGCAAAAAACAGTGGAGTTGGGGACACAGTGAATTTGGTCAGGCCTGGGATCGTAGCCTCACCGATATCAACGGACCCTACATTGAGCTGATGACCGGGATCTTTGCCGATAATCAGCCCGATTTCACCTGGCTTGATGCGTATGAAGAGAAACGCTTTGTGCAGTATTTCCTGCCGTACCACACCCTCGGGATGGTACAGAACGCCTCACGGGATGCGGTATTAAAGCTGCAGCGCAGTGACAACGGCGTGGAGTGGGGACTCTATGCGATTGCGTCTCTGGCGGGCTATCGTTTACTACTCACCGAGACGGGCAATCCGACGCCGCTACTGGACGAAAGCGTGAATCTGGCGCCGTGCTCGGTACGACAGGGCGAGTTTGATGCTATCCGTCCCGCGCGACTGACACTCACGCTTAAAGATACGCATGGCATCGTCGTTCTCGCGTATGAAGAGCATCAGCCTGGCGAGATGCCGTTGCCGGAAGTGGCTACGGCCCCTGCCGCTGCAGAAAACATAACCTCAGCCGATGAAGCCTGGTTTATTGGTCAGCACCTTGAGCAGTACAACCATGCCAGCCGTTCGGCCTTTGATTATTACATCCGTGGCGTGGCGATTGATCCGCTCGATTATCGCTGCAACCTGGCGCTGGCCACCCTCGAATATAACCGTGCTGACTACCCGCGCGCCGTCGAATATGCGACGCAGGCGTTGGCTCGCGCACACCGACTGAATAAAAATCCGCAGTGCGGGCAGGCCAGTTTTATTCGTGCCAGCGCCCTTGAACGCCAGCAATGCTTCGCGGAGGCGAAAGAGGATTTCTGGCGGGCGATCTGGAGCGGCAACAGCAAAGCGGCGGGTTTTTATGGGCTGGCACGCCTGGCTGCCCGTGAGTTGCACTACCCGGAGGGCATCGAGTTTTGCCGCCAGAGTCTACGGGCTTGCCCGACCAATCAGGACGTTCTGTGCCTGCAGGTACGCCTGCAGCAGTTGAACGGTGATGCAGAAGAGGCGAAGGCAAATCTACAGACGCTGCGTCATGACTACCCGCTGAACCCAACGGTGTGGTGGCTGCAATGGCAAAGCGAAGGCAGTGATGAAGCGCTGAACGCCTGGCGCGACATCTGCGGCGGGCGCGATATCAACGCGCTACTCACTGCCGGGCAGCTATTGAGCTGGGGAATGAAAACTGAGGCTATCGGGGTACTGGAGAAACTGGCTTGTGAGCGCACCTTGCCACTGTTGCTACAGGCGAGCTTGCTCACTGAATCCGACCGTGCACCGCTGATTGCCCGTGCTATTGACGCTTTCCCGCGCTTTGTGCGTTTCCCCAATACGCTGGATGAAGTGGATGCGTTAAACATACTCCCGGAAAGTGCGTTTGCCCGTCATTTGCTGGCCTGTTTCCACTACAGTAAGCGCAATGACGAAAAAGCGGTGGCGCTCTGGCAGCAGTGCGTGGCGATGGACGACAGCGTGGCTGATGCCTGGCGTGGTCTTGCTATATACGCCTGGAATAAGCAACAGGATGAAACGCTCGCCGCCCGTTATCTCGACACTGCCTGCCGTTTATTACCCGACGACGCGCGTTTGCTGTTTGAGCGTGATTTGCTGGCAAAACTTACGGGGGCCACGCCGCAAAGTCGACTGACACGGCTGGAGGCTAACCTTTCATGTGCCTTAAAACGCGATGACATGACGGCGGAGTTGCTTAACCTCTGGCACCTGTGTGGTGAAACAGAGAAAGCCACCGCCGTGCTAAAGCGTCGTAAATTCCACCCCTGGGAAGGGGGCGAAGGTAAAATTACGGGCCAGTTTATTCTCAATCAATTGCTGCAGGCGTGGCAGGCCATCGACGCTCGCCATCCTGCCCGCGCAGAATTATTGCTCATCGCCGCCTTGCGTTACCCGGAAAACCTGAGTGAAGGACGTTTGCCTGGGCAGACCGACAACGACATCTGGTTCTGGCTAGGCGTCTGTGCCCGGCTGCAACGAGATGAGGCGCAGGCGCAGGCGGCCTGGCAAAAAGCCGCGCAGGGTGACCGCACACTCAATGTCCATAGTTATTACAACGACCAGCCCGCCGATTATCTCTTCTGGCAGGGCATGGCGCTGCGCATGCTGGGCGATAACGTTGCTGCTGACGCGCTGTTTACGGACATGGCGCAGTGGGCAGCCAATATGCTCCACGCCCCGGTTGAAGCGGATTTCTTTGCTGTTTCGCAGCCCGATTTGCTCTCACTGTACGGCTCTTTGCAACAGCAGCATCAGGAGAAGTGCCTGTACATTCAGGCGTTGTCCGCAGCGGGCATGGGTGACGAAAGTCGGTGGAATCAGGCCAGCGCAGCGCTGACGACACTTAACCCCGCCTGGCCGAAAGCGGCGCTCTTTTCGCGGGTGATGTCCTATGTGCTGCATCTCATTCACTAAATCTTGTTTACTGAAATCTGCGAGCGGCCTGACCGTCGCTCTCAGGTAAATGTATAAAATATTTAAAAATTTAAGGTAACACCACGCGTCTTGCCGCGCGTAAAACACAACAAAACGAAGACCTTACAAGGAGACAATTATGTCCCGCACATTAAAAGCGTCGCTTTTGGCACTGACCCTGTTCCCGTTAGTTACCACTGTTTTTACTGCTCATGCGGCACCGAAAGAGATGACCATCGGTGCTATCTATCTCGACACACAAGGCTACTACGCCGGGGTGCGCCAGGGCGTGCAGGATGCGGCTAAAGCCTCCGAAGTGAAGGTGCAGTTGATTGAAACCAATGCCCAGGGCGATATCTCGAAAGAGAGTTCGTTTATTGACACCCTGGTGGCGCGCAATGTGGACGCCATCATTCTCTCCGCCGTTTCGGAAAACGGCAGCAGCCGCACCATTCGCCGCGCCAGCGAGGCGGGTATTCCGGTGCTTTGTTACAACACCTGCATTAGCCAGAAAGGGGTGGATAAGTACGTTTCTGCCTGGCTGGTAGGTGACCCGATGGAGTTCGGGCGCAAATTAGGCCAGGCTGCAGCGGAGTACTTTGTCGCGAAAAACATCACAGAACCGAAAATTGCGGTTATCAACTGTGAGGCCTACGAAGTGTGCGTGCAGCGCCGCAAAGGCTTCGAAGAGGCGCTGAAAGCGAAAGTGCCGGGGATGAAAATCGTCGCTAATCAGGAAGGGACGGTGCTCGATAAAGCCATTTCCGTGGGTGAGAAGCTGATTATCTCAACGCCGGACATCGACGCCATTATGGGCGAGTCGGGTGGGGCCACGCTCGGTGCAGTGAAAGCGGTACGCAACCAGAACCAGGCCGGAAAAATTGCGGTGTTTGGTTCTGATATGACCACCGAAATTGCCCAGGAGCTACAAAACAATCAGGTGCTTAAAGCCGTTGTTGATATCTCCGGTAAGAAGATGGGCGATGCGGTCTTTGCCCAGACGATGAACGTTATCAACAAGACACCGCCGAAAGAGAAGGTGATTCAGGTGCCTATCGATCTCTATACCAAAGCGGATGACGGCAAGCAGTGGCTGGCGACTCACGTGGATGGCTTACCCTGACAGAGGCGGAACATGGCGATGGTTATGCATGAAAACCCCATCGCCTCCGTGAAAGGGGGGAATAAGCGTTACCCGGGCGTTGTGGCGCTGGATAACGTTGATTTCACTCTTCACCGAGGTGAAGTCCGGGCCTTGCTCGGTAAAAACGGTGCCGGTAAATCGACGCTCATTCGTATGTTGACTGGCAGTGAACGGCTCGACAGCGGTGAAGTGCGTCTTTCTGGCACGCTGCTGGAGGGTGCGGATGCCACCTTAACCCGCCGTGCGGCGGAGCTTGGCGTACGGGCGGTCTATCAGGAGCTCAGCCTGGTCGAAGGTCTGACGGTGGCAGAAAATCTCTGCCTCGGTCACTGGCCGAAGCAGGGCGGCATGATTGACACCGGGCTCATGCAGCGTCAGGCCCGTCTATGCCTGGAAAAACTGGGTGTCGATGTTGAACCGGATGCGCTGGTGGAAAACCTGAGCCCGGCGCAAAAACAGCTGGTGGAAATTGCCCGTGTGATGGCCGGGGAACCGGGACTGGTTATCCTCGATGAACCCACCAGTTCGCTGGCCAGCGCCGAAGTGGAATTGGTCATGTCGGCGGTCAAACAGATGTCGGCGCTTGGCGTGGCGGTCATCTACGTGAGCCACCGGATGGAGGAGATCCGGCGGATTGCCTCATCGGCCACCATCATGCGTGACGGGCAGGTGGCGGGTAATGTGGCGCTGGAAAATACCACCACCGGGCATATTGTCTCGCTGATGCTCGGGCGCGAGCATCAGGATCTCGCTCCGGTCAGCCAGGCGGTTTCCCATGAGGAAACGGTGCTGGAGGTCAAAGGGCTACGAATGCGGCCCAAGCTGGAAGACATTTCATTTCATCTGCAGCGGGGAGAAGTGCTGGGCATTGCCGGTTTGTTGGGGGCAGGGCGCACGGAACTACTCAAAGCGATCGTTGGTCTGGAAAGTTTCGAGGCGGGCGTCATCACCCTTAACGGCGAAACGCTGCAAAAACCTGACTACGGCACCATGATCCAGCGCGGCATGGGGTATACGCCAGAAAACCGTAAAGAGGCCGGGATCATTCCGCTGCTTGGCGTGGATGAAAATACGGTGATTACCAATCGCCATTCGGTCAGCCGACGGGGTGTGCTGCAATGGGAACGCATTCGGACCTTCACCGAGTCCATCATGCAGCGCATGAGTGTGAAAGCCAGCAGCAGCGAAACCGCTATCGGCACGCTCTCCGGCGGCAATCAGCAAAAAGTGGTGATTGGGCGTTGGGTCTATGCGGGCAGCCAAATCCTGTTGCTCGATGAACCTACGCGCGGCGTCGACATTGAAGCCAAACAGCAAATTTACCGCATCGTCCGTGAACTGGCCCAGGAAGGCAAAAGCGTGGTCTTCATTTCCAGTGAGGTGGAGGAGCTACCGCTGGTGTGTGACCGCATCCTGTTGCTTCAGCAAGGGACGTTTACCCACGAATTTGTCTCTCCCGTCAGCGTGGATGTACTGATGTCCGCGATTTTGTCCGTCCACTGATGACCGCCCTACAGAGGAATTTACGATGTCTGCCTCATCTATCACCCTGCCGCATGGCAAAAAAGGGTCGCTAAAACAGTTCGTAGGTCGCCATATCAACGTGATTGGCCTGCTGGTGGTGATCGCCATTTTGTACCTGGTGTTTTCGTTCAATGCGCCCGGTTTTATCTCGCTTAACAACCAAATGAACGTGCTGCGTGATGCCGCCACTATCGGGATTGCCGCCTGGGCGATGACGCTGATTATTATCTCCGGTGAAATTGATGTCAGCGTCGGGCCCATGGTGGCTTTTGTCTCTGTTTGTCTGGCTTTTTTGCTGCAATTCCAGGTGCCTCTGCTGGTAGCTTGCCTGCTGGTGCTCCTGCTGGGGGCGGTCCTGGGCACGCTGGCGGGTATTTTGCGCGGTGTGTTTAACGTCCCGAGCTTCGTGGCGACCTTAGGGTTATGGAGCGCCCTGCGCGGTATGGGGCTGTTTATGACCAATGCGCTGCCGGTACCTATTGAAGAGAGTGATGTACTGGACTGGCTGGGCGGACAGTTCCTCGGCGTGCCGGTTTCGGCGCTGATCATGATGATTATCTTCGCGCTCTTTGTGTTTATCAGCCGTAAAACCGCCTTTGGTCGCTCGGTGTTCGCCGTGGGCGGCAACGCGACCGCCGCGCAACTTTGCGGCATTAACGTCAAACGGGTGCGCATTCTGATCTTCACGCTGTCCGGCCTGCTGGCTGCAGTGACCGGCATTCTGCTGGCGGCGCGCCTGGGGTCGGGCAACGCCGGGGCGGCTAACGGACTGGAGTTCGATGTGATTGCCGCCGTTGTGGTCGGCGGCACCGCGCTTTCCGGCGGACGCGGTTCTTTGCTCGGCACGCTGCTTGGTGTGCTGGTCATCACGCTTATCGGTAACGGGCTGGTACTGCTTGGAATTAACTCCTTTTTCCAGCAGGTGGTGCGCGGCGTCATCATCGTGGTGGCGGTACTGGCGAACATTCTGCTGACCCAACGTAACAGTAAAAAACGCTGATTCGATGACTCTTCGCGCCGGACAGGGCGCAAACATAATTGCTACAGAGGAACGAGGGAATGATGAAAACCATGTTGGCAGCTTACTTACCGGGCAATTCCACCGTCGATTTGCGGGAAGTACCCGTCCCGCAACCTGGCATCAACCAGGTGTTGATTAAAATGAAGTCGTCGGGTATTTGCGGGAGCGATGTCCATTACATTTACCATCAACATCGGGCGACCGCTGCGGCGCCGGATAAACCGTTGTACCAGGGTTTTATCAATGGGCATGAGCCGTGCGGGCAGATTGTGGCGCGTGGGCCAGGGTGTCGCCATTTCAAAGAGGGTGACCGCGTGCTGGTATACCACATCTCGGGCTGCGGATTTTGCCCAAACTGTCGCCGGGGATTCCCAATCTCCTGTACCGGAGAAGGAAAAGCCGCTTACGGCTGGCAGCGCGATGGCGGCCACGCCGAATACCTGCTGGCGGAAGAGAAAGATCTCATCCTGCTTCCGGAAGCCCTGAGTTATGAAGATGGCGCTTTTGTGAGTTGTGGCGTGGGTACGGCTTATGAAGGCATTCTGCGCGGGGAAGTGTCCGGTAGTGATAACGTGCTGGTGGTCGGACTCGGCCCGGTGGGGATGATGGCTATGATGCTGGCGCGGGGGCGTGGTGCGAAACGCGTCATTGGTGTGGATATGCTGCCGGAACGACTGACGATGGCCAGGCAGCTTGGGGTGATGGACCACGGCTATCTGGCGACCACCGACGGGCTTGCGGCGATCATTGCGGATATCACACGCGGCGGCGCTGATGTGGCGCTCGACTGCTCCGGCAATGCCGCCGGGCGTCTGCTGGCCCTGCAATCTACCGCTGACTGGGGCCGCGTGGTTTATATTGGCGAAACCGGCAAAGTGGAGTTCGAAGTCAGCGCCGATCTGATGCATCACCAGCGGCGCATTATCGGCTCCTGGGTGACCAGTCTTTTCCACATGGAAAAATGTGCGAATGACCTTACCGACTGGAAACTGTGGCCGCGTAATGCCATCACCCACAGATTCTCGCTGGAACAGGCGGGAGAGGCATACGCGCTGATGGCGAGCGGTAAGTGCGGCAAAGTGGTTATCAATTTCCCTGACTGACGAGGCACAAGATGGCGCTTTATACCTTACAGAGCGGGGCGTTACGGCTCGTGGTGTCAGAACGCGGTGGGGCCATTGAAGGTTTCTGGCACAACGATATGCCCTTGCTGCGCCCTGGCAAACAGAGTGGCGTGGCGGTGGAGTCATCCTGTTTCCCACTGGTGCCCTTTGGCAATCGGGTCAGCGGAAATCGCTTTATGTGGGAAGGCGAGTCGTATCATCTGGCGCCGAACGTAGCGTGGGACAGCCACTATCTGCACGGTGACGGCTGGCTGAACGACTGGAAGTGTGACGGGGCGTCAGACGATGGATTAACCCTCGTTTATCAACAGCGACACGGGGTTTATCGCTACAAGGCGCAGCAGCATTTTCACCTCTCGGCATCGTCGTTATCGGTGACGCTTACCGTCACGAATGAGGGGAAAGAGACTCTGCCATTTGGCCTCGGCTGGCACCCGTACTTTCCGCTGAGCGAAACGACGCAGTTACAGGCGAAGGCTTCGGGCTACTGGCTGGAGCGCGAGCAGTGGCTGGCGGGTGAGTACCAGGACAGATTGCCTGACTCACTGGATTTCAATCAGCTGAACGCGCTGCCACGTCGGTGGGTGAACAACGCTTTTGCAGGCTGGAACGGCGAGGCGCTTATCAGGCAGCATGGTTATGTGCTACGGATGAAAACCGAACCTGCAGCCCCTTGTTACTTTGTTTTTGTTTCCGATCCCGCGTTTGATAAAGGCTATGCGTTTGACTTCTTTTGTATTGAGCCGATGAGCCACCCGCCGGACGATCATCACCGATCGCAGGGTGGACATCTGACCACGTTAAAACCGGACGAGAGTCTCAGCCAGACAATGATGCTGGAGTTGCTTTCCTGAAAAAACAGGCCTGCTCGCGAATGGGCAGGCATGTTATCTAACTGTTACTTGCAAGCCTGCCGGTTTCCCTCCAGACTATCGCCTCATTCAGGAGGGAATCATGGTTTTGCAGTCCACGCGCTGGCTGGCGCTCGCTTATTTCACCTATTTTTTTAGTTACGGTATCTTTTTGCCCTTCTGGAGCGTCTGGCTCAAAGGCACAGGACTCACGCCGGAAACCATCGGGATCTTACTCGGCGCAGGCCTGGTGGCGCGTTTTCTCGGTAGCCTGCTTATTGCCCCGCGTGTTAGTAATCCTTCCCTGCTTATCAAAGCATTACGCATACTTGCTCTGATCACGCTGGTGTTTGCTCTCGCGTTCTGGGCCGGGACCAATGTGGCCTGGCTGATGGTGGTGATTATCGGCTTTAATCTCTTTTTCTCACCGCTGGTGCCGCTGACGGATGCGCTTGCCAATACCTGGCAGAAACAGTTTCCCATGGACTACGGTCGGGTACGCGTCTGGGGCTCTATCGCCTTCGTTATTGGATCGGCGGCAACCGGAAAACTGGTGAGCGAGTTTGATTATCGTGCCGTACTGGCAATGCTGACGCTGGGGGTTGCCTCGATGCTGTTGGGGATGTTGCTACGCCCGTCGATTTTGCCTCAGGGAGATACCCGTCATCAGGATGCCACTGGCTGGAAGGCATGGTACTTACTGATAGTAAAAAGCTGGCGTTTCCTGGCTTGCGTTTCGCTATTGCAAGGGGCGCATGCTGCCTATTATGGTTTCAGCGCGATCTATTGGCAGGAAGCGGGATATTCCGCTTCAACGGTGGGTTATCTGTGGTCGTTGGGGGTGGTCGCTGAGGTCATTGTCTTTGCGCTCAGTAACCGATTGTTCCGCCGCTTTAGTGCCCGCGATTTGCTTTTACTGTCTGCCGTTTGCGGACTGGTGCGCTGGGGGCTGATGGGATGGACGACCGATCTGCCGTGGCTTATCGTCGCGCAAATCCTGCACTGCGGTACCTTCACCGTCTGCCATCTGGCCGGTATGCGCTACATCGCTGCCCGCAAAGATAATGAGATAATCCGCCTGCAGGCCGTTTATTCCGCCGTCGCAATGGGGGGCAGTATTGCGGTGATGACCATGTTCTCCGGATTCTTATTTCAGCATCTGCATCAGGGGCTGTTCTGGGTCATGGCGCTACTGGCAGTGCCTGCACTGTTTTTACGCCCTAAGGTTGCCGCTCAGCCTTAAGCTTCAAGCATTTCACGGATATGCGCCTGCTGATGACCGGTCAGCGGGCGATCGGCATGGATTAACGGCGGTGAAAAGAGGGGCAGCGGCGTTGTATACGGGGTCACGATCAGCGTGACATCGCGCGGCGCCCCCTGTTTCTGAAAATCCTGCAGCGGCAAATATTTGATATTGAGCGGTAGCAGTGTGAGTTCGCGCAGTTGCAATTCAATTTCCTGCTCGCGCTCTGGTTCATTGCCGGTAAGCAATACGACCTGTTTTTCATGCAGGTCACTTTCCTGCATCAGCCATGCCCCGAAGATGACCGCCACCAGGCCCGCTTCCTCATCGCTAAAACGTAAGCCATATTCTTTTTCCACCACCAATAACGCTTCGCGGGCGGTGCGTACCAGACGTGGATAAAGACGGAAAATCTCCTCCTGCAGACTGTCATCGATGCCGATACCAAAGAGATTGCGATCCAGCGCCTGGGCCAGATGGACATAGAGCTGCGCTGCCAGTCCTTGCTCATCGCTGAAACGCAGACCGGCAAGGGCGCGAAAGCGGGCAATCATATGGGCAATGGCTTGTTGCAGGCGTTTATCCTGCTGCTGACTGTCGTTCAGCGGATCCGGCGTGCGCAGCATCATAAACAGCAGTGAAAGAAAGGCATGTTCATTGCCGGGCGGTAACGCGGTGACACGGCGACGCCAGTGACGCACGATTTCATGCGCCGCTGCGTATTCTGCGCGCATCTGTGTCCATGCCTGCTGAACCGGGTTAAACTCCGGCGTAAAACCGTAGTGGCTTTGCAGCAGGCAGTACTGGAGATAAAGACGCAGGAATTGAATGTCACGGCATTCAAATGAGCGCTCTAAGCGCCGGGCGCAGAGGTTAATCAGCGCGCGCAAATTGGTATCGTCATACAGCGTGCGGGCAACGCCCTGTTGCTTGAGTGCGGCTTTGAGCGCTGGCGCATACTGCTGGGCGATAAAATGGGGGCACAGGCGCAGCCCTCGCCGGAGCCATTGCAACAGGCATAAACGTTGGTCAAGTGCTGTGCCTTCAATCCGGTAGCTGCCGTCCTGTCGGGACGTAATATTAAGCCGATGAAAACGCTGGATCTCATGGTCAGTATCGGCAATATCCTGCCGGGTGACCTCTTCGTCCACGCCATTCATGGCACGTATGATTTCCGTGGTGACAGTGTGCCCGGGGAGTGCGAGCATCAAAAGCACCTGGCAGCGGCGCTGCGGACTGGAGAGCACAGATGGCGGTGTCATTTCTATGGTCATCTGTCAGGCCCCAGTAAGGTTATTTGATAAGAATAGCTAAAGGTATGTCTGGTGAAAGCGCAGCCGCAGCCCTTTCCTTCAGGATTGCCGGGGAGCATCACAGAATTTTTCTCGTGAGGAATACATGCAAGCAGTTAAACAATGTGCTTTTGGGCTCTTTCTCGCATTTTTATCATTCAGTGCGCTGGCGCATCCGCACAGTTTCATCCGTATAAAAATGCAGCTCGTGGTGGATAACGGGCAGTGGACCGGGCTGAATATGCGCTGGACGATGGATGAAATTACCTCCGCAGACCTCCTCTATGATGCAGGCGATGCCAAACCGGGTGACGAAATCTGGAAAAAGCTGGCGGCGGAAGTAATGGCCAATGTGCTGGGGCAGCATTACTTCACCGAGGTCTGGCATAACGGGCAAAAAGTGAAATTTCAAAATCGACCCTTAAGCTATGGTCTTGCGAGGGAAGGGCATAAGGCGGTGCTTACCTTTATCTTGCCGCTGGCAGAACCGCAGCCACTAAGTGGGCAGACGTATACTTTTTCTACTTATGATCCAACCTATTTTGTCGACATGAGTTACGCCAGTGAGAGTGATGCCACGCTGCCGGATTCGCTGCAAAAGACATGTAAACTTACAGTTAAAACACCGAAGCCGGGGGAAGATGTGCTGAACTATGCCCAATCACTGGATAAAGCGGATGCTCCGGAGGAAGACATGCAGTTGGGTAAACAATTCGCGCAGACGGTGACTGTCCAATGCCCGTGATCGCCACAACACGCCGACCGCTGCGGCGCTGGCAGCAGTGGTGGCCGCTTGCTCTCTTTATTCTGTTCGCGCTGGGCGCTGCACTATGGCTCTGGCACATCTGGCCGCAGGTACTGCGTGAAAGTGTCAGCTGGCAGCGTGGGTTTAACCGGCAAATGAGCGCGCTGATTCAGGCTGTGGCAGAAAACCCGACCGCCGCGGGCGGTTCTCTGCTGCTGGTGAGCTTTATGTATGGCGTACTGCATGCGTTGGGGCCGGGGCATGGAAAAGTGGTGATCGCCACCTGGCTTGCAACGCATCCTTCGCGTCTGAAATCCAGTATTGGGCTGACGCTGGCTTCTTCCTTGCTGCAAGGACTGGTGGCGGTGACGCTGGTTTTTGTGGTCTTGAGCGTGCTGGCGCTACCGGCTCGCCAACTGCACTTAAGCAGCTTTTGGCTGGAAAAAGGGAGCTATGCGCTGGTGGGCGTACTGGGCATATTGCTCTGCTGGCGTGCGGTCAAAAAACTTCGCCGCCTGTTACGCCAACCCACGTTTAGCGCGTTTACGCCCTATCATGAGCATCATGAACATTGCGGCTGTGGGCATCAGCATCTGCCCACATCGGAGCAGCTACAGCAGGGCGACGACTGGCGCGCGCGTTTGATGATCATTCTCTCGATGGGGATGCGACCCTGTTCCGGGGCCATTATGGTACTTCTGTTCAGTAAGTTGATTGGCGTTTTCGGCTGGGGTGTGGCGTCGGCGATGGCGATGGCGGCCGGGACATCATTGACTATCTCAACGCTGGCGCTACTGGTGCACAGTTTTCGTCAACTGGCGGTGAAATTAAGTGCGAATAAGGCGCCTGCCTTATGGAAACAGGTTGGCTGGACGACGCTGGCGCTGGCAGGTGGAGCCATTCTTGTCACCGCATCGGTTGTGATGTGGCTGAGTGCGGAAATGATGGTAAGAGGGTTGCGGCCTTTTTGATTCACCGCAAGAGGATACCGCTTGCAGCCAGGCCGCAAGCGGTTATCAGGCATTAACGCTTGAGTGCTTCGCTCAGCTCTTCGCGCATGTTCGCCAGCATCGCTTTCACCACGCGTGGGTTACCTGCAACGATGTTGCCGGTTGTCATATAGTTATGACCGCCGGTGAAATCGCAAACCAGGCCGCCTGCTTCACGAACCAGCAGTTCACCCGCCGCGAAATCCCACGGTTTGAGGGCGATTTCGAAGAAACCGTCAACGCGGCCCGCAGCCACATAGGCCAGGTCCAGCGCAGCAGAACCGGTACGACGGAAATCCGCGCACTCGGTAAACAGTTTGCCAACGATGTTGATGTAGGTCGCCGCGTGTTGCTTGGCTTTGAACGGGAAGCCGGTCGCCAGAATGGTGCCGTCCAGATCGCGCGCAGTGCTGCCACGCAGACGGTAGCCGTTCAGCTGTGCGCCCTGACCACGGGTTGCCGTGAAGAGTTCATTACGCATTGGATCGTAAACGACTGCGACTTCGGTGCGGCCTTTAATGCGCACGGCGATAGAGACGGAGAAATGTGGCAGACGTTTGATGAAGTTGGTGGTGCCATCCAGTGGATCGATAACCCATTGAACATCCTGATCTGTGCCTTCATGCTCACCGCTTTCTTCGGTGATAATGGTGTGTTGCGGGTAAGATTTACGGATAGTGTCGATAATCACTGCTTCTGCAGCTTTATCTACGTTAGTCACGAAATCGTTACTGCCTTTCTGGCTCGCTTCTACAGCGTCCGGGGTTTCATAGTTTTTGGCAATTACATTACCCGCCTTGCGCGCAGCACGCACGGCGATGGTCAGCATCGGATGCATCGGTTTCTCTCACTGGATGTTAAAGAACGGAAAACGGCGCGTATGATAGCAGCGAATTCGGATTATGTCTTCGGTTTATGATAATATGCGCGAATATTCTTTAGCCGTTGAAAAAATATGCTGCAAAATATTCGAATTGTGCTGGTTGAAACCTCTCATACTGGCAACATGGGCTCCGTCGCCCGCGCAATGAAAACGATGGGCTTAACCAACCTGTGGCTGGTAAACCCGCTGGTAAAACCGGACTCGCAGGCCATCGCGCTGGCCGCAGGTGCCAGCGATGTGATTGGCAATGCGCACATTGTCGATACCCTTGATGAAGCGCTGGCAGGCTGTAGCCTTGTCGTCGGCACCAGCGCCCGCTCGCGTACGCTGCCGTGGCCGATGCTCGACCCGCGAGAGTGTGGCTTGAAAAGCGTTGCCGAGGCACAGCATGCTCCGGTCGCGCTGGTGTTTGGGCGCGAGCGCGTCGGGCTGACCAACGACGAACTGCAGAAATGCCACTATCACGTGGCGATTGCCGCGAACCCGGAATACAGTTCTCTGAACCTGGCGATGGCGGTTCAGGTGATTGCTTACGAAGTCCGCATGGCGTGGCTGGCAACCCAGGAAAACGTCAACACAGAAGAGCATGAAGAGACGCCGTATCCGCTGGTGGATGATCTGGAGCGCTTCTACGGTCACCTGGAAAAGACGCTGCTCTCCACCGGGTTTATCCGTGAAAGTCACCCGGGCCAGGTGATGAACAAGCTGCGCCGCCTCTTTACGCGTGCGCGTCCGGAAAGCCAGGAACTGAACATCCTGCGCGGAATTCTGGCGTCAATTGAGCAGAAAACGCAGGAAAAACAGTAGAAGTAGCACATTTTTTCTTGCGTGCGTTCTGGCCTTAGAAAGGGGCACAAATTGCCCCTCAGCAAAACGGCACGTAAAGCCAAATACCTGACTAAAACAGTCAAGTAAATAGTTGACCAATTTAGTCAGGAATGTCAGACTTGCCCCTGCTATGCGACATTATTTTAAATTTTAATAAAAACCCCGGGCAGGGGCGAGTCTGAGGCTAAGTTAAGACATGAGACTGACATCTAAAGGGCGTTATGCCGTGACCGCAATGCTGGACGTTGCGCTCAACTCCGAAACGGGCCCGGTACCGTTGGCTGATATTTCCGAACGTCAGGGAATCTCCCTCTCTTATCTGGAACAACTGTTCTCTCGCTTGCGCAAAAATGGCCTCGTTGCCAGCGTGCGTGGCCCGGGCGGCGGTTATCTGCTGGGTAAAGATGCAGGCAGTATCGCTGTTGGTGAAGTGATCAGCGCCGTTGACGAATCTGTTGATGCAACCCGTTGCCAGGGTAAAAGCGGCTGCCAGGGCGGCGACAAATGCCTGACCCATGCGCTGTGGCGTGACCTGAGCGATCGTCTGACCGGTTTCCTGAACAACATCACCCTGGGTGAGTTGGTCAATAACCAGGAAATCCTCGATGTGTCCGATCGTCAGCATACGCACGAGTCCCAACGCACGACCCGCGGTCAGGATGCTATCGACGTCAAGCTGCGCGCATAATTTACCCGTCCTGTTTCGGGGCGCTGCTGCATGGGCCGCACTTGTTCAACCCTGGCACTTACTTATGTAAGCTCCCGGGCATTCACAAGCTTGCCGCCTTGCTGCACCGCAAAACAGTTAGGTTAAAACACTATAAGAATTCAGAATCAGGCCGGGGTGATCCGTCACCCCGTATAAACGGTCGTACATCCAGCCGGTAGCCTGATTCATTGCATTGAGTGATGTACGGAGTTTATAGAGCAATGAAATTACCGATCTATCTCGATTACTCCGCAACCACGCCGGTGGATCCGCGTGTTGCTGAGAAAATGATGCAGTGTCTGACTCTGGACGGGACTTTTGGTAACCCAGCTTCCCGCTCTCACCGTTTTGGCTGGCAGGCTGAAGAGGCGGTTGATATCGCCCGTAATCAGATTGCTGAGCTGGTTGGTGCCGATCCGCGTGAAATTGTTTTCACCTCTGGCGCGACCGAATCCGATAACCTGGCGATCAAAGGTGCGGCCAACTTCTATCAGAAAAAAGGCAAGCACATTATCACCAGCAAAACCGAACACAAAGCCGTACTGGACACCTGCCGTCAGCTGGAGCGTGAAGGGTTTGACGTCACGTATCTCGCCCCGCAGAGCAACGGTATCATCGACCTCAAAGAGCTCGAAGCGGCCATGCGTGACGACACCATTCTCGTCTCCATTATGCACGTGAATAATGAAATCGGCGTGGTGCAGGATATCGCGACCATCGGCGAAATGTGCCGTGCGCGCGGCATTATCTACCACGTTGATGCGACCCAGAGCGTAGGCAAACTGCCTATCGACCTGAGCCAACTGAAAGTGGACCTGATGTCCTTCTCCGGCCACAAAATCTATGGCCCGAAAGGCATCGGCGCGCTGTACGTGCGTCGTAAACCGCGTATCCGCATCGAAGCACAGATGCACGGCGGTGGTCACGAGCGCGGCATGCGTTCCGGTACGCTGCCAGTTCACCAGATCGTCGGCATGGGTGAAGCTTACCGTATCGCTAAAGAAGAGATGGACACCGAGATGGCGCGTCTGCGCGGTCTGCGTAACCGTCTGTGGGACGGCGTGAAAGATATGGAAGAGGTCTACCTGAACGGCTCCCTTGAGCAGGGCGCACCGAATATCCTCAACGTCAGCTTTAACTATGTTGAAGGCGAGTCGCTGATCATGGCGCTCAAAGACCTGGCGGTTTCTTCTGGTTCTGCCTGTACCTCGGCGAGCCTGGAACCCTCTTACGTACTGCGTGCGCTGGGTATGACTGACGAGCTGGCACACAGCTCTATTCGTTTCTCTTTAGGTCGTTTCACTACCGAAGAAGAGATTGACTACGCCATCAAGCTGGTTCGCAGCTCCATTGGTCGTCTGCGCGAACTTTCTCCATTGTGGGAGATGTTCAAACAGGGCGTGGACTTGAACACCATTGAATGGTCACATCACTAATCGGTAGCGGAATCAGGAGAACAGAACATGGCTTACAGCGAAAAAGTAATCGATCATTATGAGAATCCGCGCAACGTGGGTTCTTTCGACAACAGCGACGAGAGCGTAGGCAGCGGCATGGTGGGTGCACCGGCCTGTGGCGACGTGATGAAGTTGCAGATCAAAGTCAACAATGAGGGTATCATTGAAGACGCACGCTTTAAAACCTACGGTTGCGGTTCGGCTATCGCTTCCAGCTCGCTGGTTACCGAGTGGGTGAAGGGCAAATCCCTGGACGAAGCGCAGGCAATTAAAAACACTGACATTGCCGAAGAGCTGGAATTGCCGCCGGTAAAAATCCACTGCTCTATTCTGGCGGAAGATGCGATTAAGGCCGCGATTGCGGATTACAAAAGTAAACGTGAAGCAAAATAATTGAGGGCATTGTATGTCGATTACCCTGAGCGACAGTGCTGCAACGCGAGTGAATAACTTTTTGGCCAACCGCGGTAAAGGGTTTGGCCTGCGTCTGGGGGTCAGAACCTCTGGTTGTTCTGGCATGGCCTACGTACTGGAATTTGTTGACGAACCCTCGGCGGAAGACACCGTGTTCGAAGATAAAGGTGTGAAGGTCGTTATCGACGGCAAAAGCCTGCAATTCCTTGATGGCACGCAACTGGATTTCGTTAAAGAAGGCCTGAACGAAGGGTTTAAATTCACCAATCCGAACGTCAAAGACGAGTGCGGTTGCGGCGAAAGCTTTAACGTGTAATTGCATTTCACCGATAAGCCCCACCATAGAAAAGACTCACCTCCTTCGCGCTGAGTCGGCGTGAAGGACGAAGAGTATGACTGTGCGTGGGGTTTGTTTTAGCAGGCTATTCCGAGATTGCTATGGATTACTTCACTCTCTTTGGGTTATCCGCCCACTATCAGATTGACATTCAGGCGCTGGCTTCCCGCTACCAGGATCTGCAGCGCCAATACCATCCGGATAAATTCGCCAGCGGAACCCAGACAGAACAACTGGCTGCACTGCAGCAGTCTGCAACCATTAATCAGGCATGGCAGACGTTGCGTAATCCGCTGAACCGCGCGGAATATCTCCTTTCACTGCACGGATTCGATCTCGCCAGCGAACAACATACGGTGCGCGATACCGCTTTTCTGATGGAACAACTGGAACTGCGCGAAGAGCTCGATGAGATTGAACAGGCGCAGGATCAGGCGCGTCTGGAACGTTTTATCAAACGCGTGAAAGGTATGTTTGATTCCCGCCATCAGCAACTGGTTGAACAACTGAATACTGAAACGTGGGATGTCGCGGCGGATACCGTGCGTAAACTGCGTTTTCTCGATAAACTGCGCAGTTCAACAGAACAACTCGAAGAAAAACTGCTCGGTTTTTAATTTTTCTGGAAGCACAAGATGGCCTTATTACAAATTAGTGAGCCTGGTTTGAGTGCCGCGCCGCATCAGCGTCGTCTGGCGGCAGGCATCGATTTAGGCACCACCAATTCTCTGGTTGCTACTGTACGTAGCGGTCAGGCTGAGACCCTTGCCGATAGCGCCGGGCGTCATCTGTTACCTTCGGTTGTGCACTACTCTGCTACCGAACATACCGTGGGTTATGACGCGCGTGCCAATGCAGCTCAGGATCCGGTTAATACCATCAGCTCCGTAAAACGTATGATGGGCCGCGCGCTGAGCGATATTCAGGCACGTTACCCGCATCTGCCGTATCAATTGCAGGCAAGCGAAAACGGCCTGCCGATGATCGCCACCCATGCGGGGCTGATAAACCCGATCCGCGTCTCTGCCGATATTCTGAAATCCCTTGCGCTTCGCGCACAAGCGTCTCTGTCCGGCGAACTCGACGGCGTGGTTATCACCGTTCCGGCCTATTTTGATGATGCACAGCGTCAGGGCACCAAAGATGCCGCGCGTCTGGCTGGCCTGCATGTTTTGCGTTTGCTCAACGAACCGACCGCCGCGGCGATTGCCTATGGTCTGGATTCCGGTAAAGAGGGTGTGATTGCCGTTTACGATCTGGGCGGCGGTACCTTTGATATTTCCATTCTGCGCTTAAGCCGTGGGGTGTTTGAAGTGCTGGCTACCGGCGGTGATTCCGCACTGGGTGGCGATGACTTCGACCATCTGCTGGCTGATTTTATCCGCGAGCAGGCGAACCTGCCTGAGCATGGCGACAACCGTCTGCAGCGTGAACTGTTGGATGCCGCTATTGCCGCAAAAATTGCGCTGAGCGACGCGGCCTCCGTTACCGTTGAGGTGGCTGGCTGGCAGGGCGTCGTGACCCGTGAACAATTCGAAGCGCTGATTTCGACGCTGGTCAAACGTACGCTACTTTCTTGTCGTCGCGCGCTGAAAGATGCGGGCGTTGAGCCGAACGAGGTGCTGGAAGTGGTCATGGTGGGCGGCTCCACGCGTGTACCGCTGGTACGCGAGCAAGTGGGTGAGTTTTTTGGCCGTACGCCACTGACCTCCATCGACCCGGATAAAGTCGTCGCCATTGGCGCTGCAATCCAGGCTGATATTCTGGTGGGCAACAAACCAGACAGCGACATGCTGCTACTGGATGTGATTCCGCTGTCGCTTGGTCTGGAAACCATGGGTGGGCTGGTGGAGAAAGTTATCCCGCGTAATACCACCATCCCGGTGGCGCGTGCACAGGAGTTTACCACCTTCAAAGATGGTCAAACGGCCATGTCCATCCACGTGATGCAGGGCGAGCGCGAGCTGGTGCAGGATTGTCGTTCACTGGCGCGTTTCGCACTCCGTGGTATTCCGGCGATGCCGGCAGGCGGCGCGCATATCCGTGTTACCTTCCAGGTGGATGCGGACGGCCTGCTCAGCGTAACGGCGATGGAGAAATCCACCGGCGTTGAAGCGGCCATTCAGGTGAAGCCGTCCTACGGCCTGACCGACAACGAAATCGCCACCATGATTAAAGATTCCATGAGCTTCGCTGAGCAGGACGTGAAAGCACGTATGCTGGCTGAGCAGAAAGTGGAAGCAGCCCGCGTTCTGGAAAGCCTGAACGGTGCGCTGGCGACAGATGCCGCGCTGTTAAGCGCCGCAGAGCGGACAGTTATCGACGAGGCTATCGCACAGTTAAGCGCGGTCGCTAACGGCGATGATACGGACGCCATAGAACAAGCCATTAAAAATCTAGACAAACAAACCCAGGAATTCGCCGCGCGCCGCATGGATCAGTCCGTGCGCACCGCGTTAAAAGGCCATTCCGTCGACGAGGTTTAACATGCCAAAGATCGTTTTTCTGCCTCATCAGGACCTCTGTCCCGATGGCGCAGTTCTGGAAGCTAAGAGCGGCGAGACCATTCTTGATGTCGCCCTGCGTGGCGGTATTGAGATTGAACACGCCTGTGAGAAATCCTGCGCCTGCACCACCTGCCACTGTGTCGTGCGTGAAGGGTTTGATTCGTTGCCGGAAAGCAGCGAAGACGAAGACGACATGCTGGATAAAGCCTGGGGTCTGGAGCCAGAAAGTCGCCTGGGTTGCCAGGCGCGTGTCACCGACGAAGATCTGGTTGTGGAGATCCCGCGTTACACTATCAACCACGCTCGGGAGCATTAATATGGCACTGAAATGGACCGACAGTCGCGAGATCGGCGAGGCGCTGTATGACGCTAACCCGGATCTGGACCCACGAACTGTCCGCTTCACCGATATGCACCAGTGGATTTGCGATCTGGAAGATTTTGATGACGATCCGAACGCATCGAACGAAAAGATTCTCGAAGCAATTCTGCTAGTCTGGTTAGATGAAGCATCTTGATATCGACGGGCTGCCTTCTGGCGGCCCGTTTTCATATCCCATGCGCTAAAGGACAAAACAATGACAACAGAAGCGATGAAAATTACGCTGACGACCCAGGGCGCAGACGCTCGTTGGGGCGAAAAAGCGCTCTACAGTATTAATAACGACGGCATTGCCCTGCACCTGACCGGTAAAGATGACACTGGATTAATCCAGCGTGCCGCGCGCAAAATCGACGGCATGGGGATAAAGCATGTCGCGCTGAGCGGTGAAGGCTGGGATGCGGACAGGAGCTGGGCGTTCTGGGCCGGTTACAAAGGGCCAAAAGGAACGCGTAAAATTGAATGGGCAACCTTATCCGAGGCCGATCAAAAAGAGCTCGACAGCCGTCTGAAAACCATCGACTGGGTGCGTGACATCATTAATGCGCCGGCAGAAGATCTCGGCCCGGAGCAACTGGCGCAACGCGCTGTGGATCTGCTTGATGAGGTGGGGGGCGAGGCGGTCTCTTACCGCATCGTCAAAGGCGAAGATCTGCGCGATAAAGGTTACATGGGCATCCACACTGTTGGACGCGGTTCAGAACGTCCGCCGGTACTGCTGTCACTGGATTTTAACCCGACGGGCGATGCAGAAGCCCCGATCTATGCCTGCCTGGTCGGTAAAGGCATTACCTTCGATTCCGGCGGTTATAGCCTCAAGCAGACCGCGTTTATGGATTCGATGAAATCCGATATGGGCGGCGCGGCGCTGGTGACCGGCGCGCTGGCGTTTGCCATTACGCGCGGCCTGAACAAGCGTGTGAAACTTTATCTGTGCTGCGCAGACAATATGGTCAGCGGCAACGCCTTCAAACTGGGCGATATCATCCGCTACCGTAACGGCAAAACCGTGGAGGTCATGAACACCGATGCAGAAGGGCGTCTGGTGCTGGCAGACGGTTTGATCAATGCCTCCGCGCAGAAACCGCAATTTATCATTGATGCCGCGACCCTGACGGGGGCTGCAAAAACCGCGTTGGGTAATGACTACCATGCGCTGTTCAGCTTCGATGACAAACTGGCAAACCGTTTACTGGCAAGTGCCGCGGCGGAAAACGAGCCGTTCTGGCGTTTGCCGCTGGCGGAATTCCACCGTAACCAGTTGCCGTCGAACTTTGCTGAGCTGAATAACACCGCGGGGGCGGCGTTCCCGGCGGGGGCAAGTACTGCGGCAGGTTTCCTCTCGCACTTTGTGGAAAATTACCAGCAAGGCTGGCTGCATATCGACTGCTCTGCGACCTATCGCAAAGCGGCGGTAGAGCAGTGGGCGGCAGGTGCGACGGGCCTTGGCGTGCGTGCACTGGCTAATCTGCTGACCAGTAAGTAATTTTTCCCCTCACCCTAACCCTCTCCCCAAAAGGGCGAGGGAACCGCACTGTGCGATTTCCCCCCTCTCCCTGTGGGAGAGGGTCGGGGTGAGGGCATCAAACAGCTCAATACGAACAGTAAAATCTATGTCCCATTCAGATCACGACCATCATCACGAGCCTGAAACCCTCGATAGCCTGCTGGAAAAGGCGGCGACCGAGCCTGCTTATCGCCCGGCGTTTTTCCGCAAATTGCTGGAGTCTACCGTTTGGGTGCCGGGTACCGCTGCCGAAGATGAAGCCATTGTTGAAGACAGCGTGCTGGATCTACAGCACTGGGAAAAGGACGACGGTCAGTCGGTCATCCCCTTTTTCACCTCCCTTGAGGCTCTGCAGCAGGCGGTAGAAACCGAGCAAGCGTTTGTGGTGATGCCTGCGCGAACGCTATTTGAAATGACGCTTGGCGAGACGCTGTTTCTCAACGCGAAGTTACCGACTGGCAAAGAGCTCACGCCGCGTGAAATCAGCCATCTGGTGGGTAAAGATGACAGCCCGTTAAGCCAGCAGGAAGTGCTGGAAGGCGGTATGTCGCTGCTGCTCTCCGAAGTGGCGGAACCGCCCGCGCAAATGATCGATTCGTTGACCAAATTGTTTTCGACTTTCAACCATGTGAAATGTGCATACCTTTGCTCTATCAAAGAGAAAAATGATGCTCAGCCGAATCTGCTGATTGGTATTGAAGCAGAAGGCGACATTGAGAGTGTGATTGAGGCGGCAGGCAGTGTGGCAATGGACACCTTACCGGGGGATGAGCCGGTGGATATTTGCCAGGTAGTAAAAGGGGAGCACGGGGTCAGCCATTTTATGATTGCCCATATCCCCCCTTTCTATGAGCGCCGCTGGGGCAGTTTTCTGCGCGATCTGAAGAATAACCGCATTATCTGAGGCATCGACGGGCTTAGCCCGTCGCTTCCAGTAGCAGTAAGTCCATCAGTAGCACCAGATTCGACTCAAACGACGTGACCCCGGCCGCTTCGGCGGCAAAATGCACCGCTTCGTCATACAGCGCAAAATGCAAATCCGCGAGGTTTGCCAACGTATTTGCCGAGGCGCGGGTAAACGCGATAACCGTCATACCGACATTCTGCGCAATACGCGCTTTATCCAGAACCTGTTCCGTTTCGCCACTACGTGAGACGGCGATAAACACCTGGTAACGCGCTGCGTTGCTGAGGAAGATATTACGGCTGTCGCCGGGGCCGGAAATAAATGCCGTTTTACCCAGCACCTGCAATTTTTTCGTCAGGTATTCCGCAAACAGGTACGAAAACCCGGCACCATAAAGGAAAAAACTCTCTTTCTCACGCAGCAGCGTGACGAACTGGCGGCGCTTTTCCTCGGTCACCCACTGAAAGGTCTGCTGGTAGTTCGCCATAAACTGATGAAAAAGCGCGGGCAGGGTGTTGCCATTGCCCGTAACCTGCTCCGGGATATGAGGGGTATCGGCCAGAAGTTGCTTACAGTGCCAGATAAATTCACTGTAGCCGCTAAACCCCAGTTTCTGACATAGCCGCATAATCGTGGCCGTAGAGACAAAGGTCGCCGTCGCCAGATCGCGTACAGTGATATTGCCCACCAGCAACGGGTGATCCGTGAGGTGGGCGAGTACCCGGTATTCGGCGCGGGTAAGCGACTCCCCACGCGACAAAAGGGGCGCTAAGCGGGTATCCATTTACGCAGGTTCAATCGGCAAATCGTCGCGCGCGCCCCATTCACTCCAGGAACCATCGTACAACTTCACGTTAGTGGCGCCGAGCGTGGCCAGCGCCAGAATAACGACAGCGGCGGTGACCCCCGAGCCACAGCTGGCAATAATCGGCTCCTGCAGATTAACCCCCTGGCGTCTGAAGATGGCTTCCAGTTCGTCCGTCGTTTTCAACTCGCCGTTAACAACCAGATCGCCCCACGGTACATTCAACGCGCCGGGAATATGGCCGCGTTTCAGACCTGCACGCGGCTCATCCGCCTCGGAGTTGAAACGGGCTGCCGGGCGTGCATCCACGAGCTGTGCGGTACGCTCATGGCTGACCAGCAGCACATCGGTCAGTCGTTTAACCACTGACGGGTCAAATTTCACCTCAAAATCAGACTGTGGCAAATCGGCATCACCCTGTTCGAGCGGCAACTCATCGCGCTGCCAGCCCGCCAGTCCACCCGCCAGGATTGAAACGTGTTCGACACCGAAATTACGCAGCATCCACCAGGCGCGCGGGGCAGAGAAGAGATTGCCCTCATCGTAGACCACCAGATGTTTGTCGTGGCTGATGCCCAGTTCGCGCATGGCGACGGCAAACGCTTCCGGGCGCGGTAACATGTGCGGCAAAGAAGTGGTGTGATCAGAAAGGGCTTCGATATCAAAAAATACCGCCCCGGGGATGTGTCCGGCGCGGTACTCCGCCGTCATATCACGGGTGTGTTCCTGGCCTGCAGGGGCCATACGCGCATCAATGACCTGAAGTTCTGGATCATCAGCGTGTTCAATCAGCCAGTCGGCTGCGACAAAAAAAGAGGTGGACATGGTTGCCTCCGTGTCATCAACAAGAAACCCGTCATACTTCAGGTTGCAGGCGTGTTGGCTATATTGTCCACCCCAGTCACTTAAATCAGTAAGCTCCCGGGGATTATCTCACTTGCCGCCTGCCTGCAACTCGAATTATTTCGGGTATATCCTGAATTGTTAACGTTTTTTCCTGACCCGACAAGCAACCATCGCAAAAGGCGCGAGTAACCTCGTTATTTTTTTACCGCCCGACCGTTTTCCCAGGCTTTTTGCAGCGCGGGCCAGTATTCTCGATTCGCCGCGATCATCTCATCAAGAATCGCTTTGGCGTGTTGCATGGTGGGCACCGTACGGTTGAGCGTAAAGGCCTGCAGGGCTTTCTCGTAACTGCCTTCAATGGTGGCTTCCACCAACAACTGCTCCGAGGCGAGTTGCTGCATCAATAATGTCTGATGAAACAACGGCACGGCCCCCATGCGCACTGGCTCCGGCCCGTTTGCCGTGATGTAAGCCGGTACTTCTACCATCGCATCGTAGGGTAGATTCGCAATCGCTCCTTTGTTTTCGACGATCACCAGGTGACGCTGGCGTAAATCAAAGGCCAGCGAACAGGCGACATCGACGATAAACGCGCCGTGAACCCCGACATGGAACGCATCCGGTAAGACGCCGGTACGCTGGTACTCCTGGGCTGCGGCAAACAGTTTTTTCTCCCGGCCGTTCATCACCTCATTGGCGCGGGTATAGTTCGGGTCCTGATGCGCCACAATCTCGTTGGGCATCAGGTAGTACTGCAGATAAGGGTTCGGCAGATACTCCGGGAAATGATCCATTAATGGCTTAATATTGCGCCATGTCTTCACCCATGACGGATCCGAATGCTGCGGATCGGTCTGTGCGGCATCTTCGGTGAGCAGGCCAAAGCGGGCGATATGTTCGCGTAGTTGAGGCAGCCTGTCTTCGCCATCGACAAGCACGCGGGTAAACCAGCCAAAATGGTTCAGGCCGAAGTAATCCACCTCCAGCTTGTGGCGATCAACGCCGAGAATTGCCCCCATATTACGCATCGCCGCGACCGGCATATCGCAAATATTGAGTACGCGCGCGTCAGGGCGAAGGCGGCGTACCCCTTCGGCAACAATGGCTGCCGGGTTGGAGTAATTTACAATCCAGGCGCGTTTATCCGCGTAGCGCTCCACCAGGTCAATAAGTTCAACCATTGGCAGAATGGTACGCAAACCGTAGGCCAGACCGCCAGGACCACAGGTTTCCTGACCCACCACCCCATGACGTAGCGGGATCTTTTCATCCTGCTCACGCATTTTGTACTGGCCGACGCGCATCTGGGCGAAGACAAAATGGGCACCGCTAAAGGCCGCTTCCGGATCGCTGGTGACGGTAAATTTGATACTCTGGCTGTGGTCACGAATGACCTTTTCCACGACCGGCGCAATGGTGCTCTGTCGGGCTTCGTCAATGTCGTAGAGGCGAATTTCCGCCAGAGGGAAATCTTCCAGACGTACCATCAGGCTTTTGACGATCCCTGGCGTATAGGTGCTGCCGCCGCCGGCGATAGAGAGAATAAATGGGGGGTTCAACATCTTTAGTCTCCTTTAGAGAAAGGCCTCAACGGCTTCTCGCATTTTTTTGACATGCAGCCCGTAGACCACCTGAACGTTATTGCCTTGTTTGATGACCGCCTTCGCGCCTGTTGCTTTCAGACGAGGTTCATCAATAGTGGCGACATCTTTTACCGTGACGCGCAGACGGGTATAGCAGTTGTCTACCACCTCAATGTTGTCGCGTCCGCCAAGCCCTTCAATGATCGCCACGCCGAGCCCATCGTTGTTACCTTTGGCCTGGTAATCCTGTTTGCTGTAAAGACGCGTCTCTTCGTCTTCGGCTTCCCGGCCAGGCGTCTTCATGTCGAAACGCAAAATCAGGAAACGGAAGATAATGAAATAGAGCGCGAACATGATGAGGCCAACCACGATGTACATTGGCCAGTTCGATTTCTCAGTGCCGAGCGGCAGGTTATAGAGAATGAAATCAATGATGCCGTTTGCGCCGATCGCATGGACGCCAAACAGGGAGAAAAGCATCATGCCGATACCGGTCAGCACCGCATGCACCACGAACAGCAGCGGCGCGACGAACAGGAAAGAAAACTCGATAGGCTCAGTCACCCCAACCAGAAGCGAGGTCAGCGCTGCGGGGATAAGAATCGCTTTTGCCGCTGCTTTGCGTTCTGGCTTCGCGGTCAAATACATAGCCAGCGCCGCCGCAGGCAGGCCGAACATCTTACTGATACCGCGCGCATCCCATACCACCGTACTGCTAAGCTGTTTCACGTCCGGACAGGCCATCTCGGCAAAGTAAATATTGCGTGCGCCCTGGTACATGGAGCCGCATACCTCCTGCGTACCGCCCAGCTCGGTATATAAAAATGGCGTGTAGACCAGGTGATGCAGGCCAGTGGGCACAAGGATGCGTTCAAGGAAGCCATAAATTGCCACGCCGAAGGGCCCGGCGCCTTTAATGGCCATCGCCAGTGTGCTGATGCCATGCTGGGCGAAAGGCCACAATTCGCTCATGATCACGCCCAGCACCATGGAGACAGGCAGCATGATAATGGCGACAAAGCAGTGCCCGGAATAGATAGCCATCGCCCCGGAAAACTGTACGCCGGAATATTTGTTGTACACATATCCCGATAGCGCGCCGGTGAGGATCCCGGCGAAGACGCCCATCTCCAGCACCTGCACACCTAGCACCATGCTCTGGCCCGCCGCTTTCATCTGATCTGCTGCTGCCAGCGCCCCCTGCATCTGCATGGTGACATTCATGGCGTTGATAAAAACGATAAAGGTGACAAGGCCAATTAGCGCGGCATAGCCTTTATCGCGCGCGGCGAGGCCAACGGGGATGCCGACGGCGAACACCAACGCCAGGTTGGCCAGTACCGAGACGGCAGACTTTGCAATCAGCTGTCCGGTGTGTTGAATCAGCGGGTGACCGAGAAAAGGCAGGTACTCTGCCAGGTTGCCGTTGCCGAAAATATTTCCGAAGGCGATAAACAAGCCGACAATCGGCAAAATCAGCACCGGACCAAAGAGGGACTTACCGAAATTTTGTAGGGCATTAACGGCTCTGCTCATAACGTTCTCTCTTATATGAACCGCGAAAAATAGGTGAAGATGCAGTAACGTTAGCAGGTACACGTAAAAAGAAGCCATCTATCTTGTTGTTTTAAAAACAAATGACCTGAAAGGTAACATGTAACGTTACGACCTGTGATCGCGGTAACACGCCCGAGCGAACCGGCTCAATACAACGAAGCGCTTTCCAGATTCTGGGAGGGTGTTTGTAATCGGCAAAGTCACGCATAATACTTACGCTTAACGAATTAACAGGCTTTGTGGGCCAGGGATAAAGGATGAAACTAAAACGTTCAGCGGCGATGGCTATCGCCTTCGTAAGTGCGTTTATATTGGCAGGCTGTGATAACAACGATAAACCTCAGGAAGCGCAGGCCGCACCGGCCGCTGCAGCGCCAGCCGCGAGTCAAACTCCAGCCGCGGCAAAACCGGATGGCGAAAAACTCAAACAACTGGCGGCGAGCAGTGAAGGTAAGCCGTTAACGCTGGTTGATGCCTCCGAGGTTCAGCTTGAGGGCGCGGCAGCCCTTGTGTTGACCTTCTCCGTTCCGCTCGACCCGGATCAAAACTTTGCCCAGACTGTCCATGTGGTGGATAAAAAGAATGGCAAAGTAGACGGGGCGTGGGAACTCTCCACAAACCTGAAAGAGCTTCGCCTGCGTCACCTTGAACCCAACCGCGAGTTGCTGGTATCCGTTGACCGCGGGCTGGTGGCGCTTAATAAAGCCACCTTTGGCATTGATTACGAAAAGGCGATTACCACGCGTGATATTCAGCCTACCGTCGGCTTCGCCAGCCGCGGGTCTTTACTGCCTGGAAAAGTGGTGGAAGGGCTGCCGGTTATGGCGCTTAACGTCAATAATGTGGACGTGAACTTCTACCGCGTGAAGCCGGAATCGCTGGCGGCGTTTGTCAGCCAATGGGAATACCGTAATGCGCTGACAAACTGGGAGTCAGACACCTTGCTGAAAATGGCCGATCTGGTTTACACCGGGCGGTTTGACCTCAACCCGGCACGTAACACCCGAGAAAAACTCCTGCTTCCGCTGGGGGAAATCAAACCCCTGCAGCAGGCTGGCGTATATATCGCCGTGATGAACCAGGCGGGGCATTATAGCTATAGCAATGCGGCTACTCTCTTCACGCTGAGTAATATTGGTCTGTCTGCTCACCGTTACCATAATCGGCTGGATATTTTCACACAGGGGCTGGAAAACGGAGCGGCGCAATCGGGCGTCGACGTTGTGCTACTGAACGAGAAAGGCCAGACGCTGGCTCAGGCGACGAGCGATGCGCAGGGGCATGCCACACTGACCACCGACAAAGAGGCGGCGCTGGTTCTGGCGCGTAAAGACGGCGAGACAACATTGCTCGACTTGCAACTTCCCGCCCTCGATCTGGCGGAATTTGCGATTGCCGGGGATCCGGGTTACAGCAAGCAGTTCTTTATGTTTGGTCCGCGCGATCTCTACCGTCCGGGCGAAACGGTTATCTTAAATGCTCTGCTGCGTGACAGCGACGGTAAACCGCTTGCCGATCAACCCGTGAAGCTTGAAGTCGTCAAACCGGATGGTCAGGTGATGCGTACCGTGGTGAGCCAACCGACAAACGGTCTTTATCATTTTACCTATGCCCTTGATGCCAGCGCGCAAACCGGTACATGGTCGATTCGCGCCAATACCGGGGATAACCAACTACGCAACTGGTCTTTCCATGTGGAAGATTTTATGCCAGAACGCATGGCGCTGAATCTGAGCCCACAAGCGACACCGCTCAAAGCCGATGAGGATGTGGATTTCAACGTCGCTGGCTATTACCTGTACGGTGCGCCTGCTAACGGCAACACCCTGCAGGGGCAGCTCTGGCTGCGACCTTTACGCGAAGCGGTAAAAGCGCTGCCCGGCTTCCAGTTTGGCGACATTGCCGATGAAACGCTGACGCGTACCCTGGATGAAGTGCATCTGACGCTGGACGAAAAAGGCCATGGTCAGGTTACAGCCCCCAGCCAGTGGCAGGAAACGCACTCCCCGTTGCAGGTCATTTTGCAGGCAAGCCTGCTGGAATCGGGCGGTCGCCCGGTCACGCGTCGTGCTGAACAGGCTGTCTGGCCTGCACCTGCATTGCCGGGTATTCGCCCGCAGTTTGCCTCAAAAGCGGTTTACGATTACCGCACCGATACCACCGTCAACCAGCCCATTGTTGATGAAAATGGCAATGCCGGTTTTGATATTGTCTATGTCGACGCACAGGGCGTAAAAAAAGCAGTATCGGGCCTGCAGGTTCGGCTGATTCGTGAACGTCGCGATTACTACTGGAACTGGTCGGAAAGTGAAGGCTGGCAGTCGCAATTCGATCAAAAAGATCTGGTGGAGAATGAGCAGACGCTGGATCTGGCAGCTGACGAAACCGGGAAAATTACCGTACCGGTAGAGTGGGGCTCGTATCGTCTGGAAGTCAAAGCGCCGGATGAAAGCGTCAGTAGCGTCCGTTTCTGGGCGGGCTACAGCTGGCAGGATAACAGTGACGGATCCGGGGCTGCGCGCCCTGACCGCGTCACCATGAAACTTGATAAACCCTCTTATCAGCCGGGCGATACCATCAAGTTGCATATTACCGCTCCTGCCGCGGGTAAAGGTTACGCCATGATTGAGTCCAGCGAAGGGCCGTTGTGGTGGCAGGAAATCGATGTACCCGCGACCGGGCTCGATCTCTCCATCCCGGTAGATCAGAAATGGCGTCGCCACGATCTCTACCTGAGCACGCTGGTGGTGCGTCCGGGGGATAAATCAAAATCGGCAACGCCGAAACGCGCCGTGGGCCTGCTCCATCTGCCGATGGGTGACGAAAACCGTCGTCTCTCCCTGGCGCTGGAAACACCGCAAAAAATGCGTCCGAACCAGCCGCTGACGGTCAAAGTGAAGGCCAGCCTGAAAAACGGCACTGTGCCAAAACAGGTTAACGTATTGGTCTCCGCAGTGGATAGCGGCGTACTGAATATCACCGATTATGTCACGCCGGATCCGTGGGAAGCCTTCTTCGGGCAAAAACGCTATGGCGCAGATATCTATGACATTTATGGTCAGGTGATTGAAGGGCAGGGGCGTCTGGCCGCGTTACGTTTTGGTGGTGATGGCGACGAACTCAACCGCGGTGGCAAGCCACCGGTTAACCATGTCACCATCATCGCCCAGCAGGCGCAGCCGGTGACGCTCGATGACAACGGTGAAGGAACCGTCACGCTCCCCGTTGGCGACTTTAACGGTGAACTGCGTGTGATGGCACAGGCCTGGACGGCGGAAGACTTTGGTAATAGCGAAGGCAAAGTGATTGTGGCAGCACCGGTTATTACGGAGCTAAACACACCGCGCTTCCTGGCCGGTGGCGATACCAGCCGCCTGACGCTCGATATTACTAACCTCACCGATAAGCCACAGACGCTGAATATTGCGCTGGCGGCAAAAGGACTGCTGGCACTGGAAAGCGAGCAGCCGAAACCGGTGAATGTGGCGGCAGGGGCGCGGATGACGCTCTTTATTCCGGTACGCGCGCTGGACGGTTATGGCGATGGCGAAGTGACGGCTTCGGTTTCAGGTCTGACGTTGCCGGGAGAAACCTTCGCGACGCAGAATAAATCGTGGAAAATCGGTGTGCGTCCGGCTTACCCGGCTCAGACCATCAGTAGCGATGTCATGCTCTACCCGCATGAGAGCTGGAATGCACCGGCTGAGCATACGAAACGCATTTCGCCTGTGGCGCTGCAAGGGCAGTTGTTGCTCAGCGGACGTCCTTCGCTCAATATTGCCCGCTACATTCAGGAACTGAAAGCCTACCCGTACGGATGCCTTGAGCAGACGGCGAGCGGGCTGTTCCCGTCGTTGTATACCAATGCGGCCCAGCTTAAGGCGATGGGTATCAAGGGTGACAGCGATGAACAGCGCCGTGCGGCAGTGGAAATCGGTATCTCCCGCTTACTGCAAATGCAGCGTGACGACGGCGGCTTCTCGTTATGGGATAAAAACGGGCCGGAAGAGTACTGGTTGTCCGCTTACGTGACTGACTTCCTGGTACGCGCCTCTGAGCAGGGCTACAGCGTGCCGGTTGAAGCGCTGAATAATGCCAATAGCCGCCTTTTGCGTTACTTGCAAGACCCGGCGGTGATGGCGGTACGTTACAGCGACGATGTCCAGGCGACCAAATTTGCGGCGCAAAGCTATGCGGCGCTGGTGCTTGCACGTCAGCAGAAAGCGCCTCTCGGGGCACTGCGCGAACTGTGGCAACGCCATGCTCAGGCGAAAGCCGGTCTGCCTCTGCTGCAACTGGGTGTCGCACTCAAGCTGATGGGCGATGCACCGCGTAGTGAACAAGCACTGGCGCTGGCGTTAACCACGCCGCGTGCGAAAGCGCAGCGCTGGATGGCGGACTACGGCAGCGATCTGCGAGATAACGCGCTGATGCTGTCCCTGCTGGAAGAAAACTCGCTGTTGCCGGATGCGCAGAACAAGCTGCTGACCACTTTATCTGAACAGGCATACGGTCAACGCTGGCTCTCTACCCAGGAGAGCAATGCGCTCTATCTGGCAGGGCGTCATTTGCAAAACTTGCCGGGCACCTGGCAGGCACAGACCTCTTTGACCAATGAAGAACTTAAAGGCGACAAACCGCAAACGCGCGAACTCAATGCGGACCAGATGACGGCATTGACGGTGACCAACACCGGGGAAAGCCCGATGTGGCTGCGTCTCGACAGCACAGGGTATCCGGAATACACCCCGGCACCAGCCAGCAATGTACTGAACATTGAACGCCAGATCCTCGGTACCGATGGGCAGACAAAATCGCTGGCCTCGCTGAAAAGCGGCGAGCTGGTGCTGGTGTGGCTTGAAGTGCGTGCCAGCCACAACGTGCCGGATGCGTTGGTAGTCGACCTTTTGCCCGCCGGGCTGGAGCTGGAAAACCAGAACCTGGCCAGCAGCAGCGCGAGTCTGCAGGATAGCGGCAGCGAAGTACAGGAACTCCTCAACCGTATGCAGCAGGCAGATATTGCCCATATGGAATTCCGCGATGATCGCTTTGTCGCCGCCGTCTCCGTTAGCGAAGGCCAGCCAGTGACGCTGGTGTACCTTGCGCGTGCGGTAACGCCGGGAACCTATCAACTGCCGATGCCACAGGTGGAATCGATGTATGTACCGCAGTGGCGGGCCACCGGGGCCGCAAGCGGTCCGCTGATCGTTCGCCCATAGTATGAACAAAGGGCGCACCTGGCGCTCCCGCGGGCTTTGGCTTGCGGGAGCGTTTCTTCTTATTCCGTTGGTTCTTTTTATTGCCGACAAACTCTGGCCGTTGCCCTTGAAAGAGGTCAACCCGGCGCGTGTCGTCGTGGCGGAAGATGGCACGCCGCTCTGGCGCTTCGCCGATGCCGAAGGGATCTGGCGCTACCCGGTGGCGATAGAGGATGTCTCCCCACGCTATTTACAGGCGCTTATCGAATACGAAGATCGCTGGTTCTGGAAACATCCAGGCGTCAACCCGCTTTCTGTCGCCCGTGCCGCATGGCAGGACCTGCTGGCTGGCAGAGTTATCTCTGGCGGCAGTACGCTCACCATGCAGGTCGCGCGTCTGCTCGATCCCCATCCGCGTACCTTTGGCGGTAAAGTCCGCCAGCTGTGGCGGGCGATGCAACTGGAATGGCATCTCTCCAAGCGCGATATTCTGACGCTCTATCTCAACCGGGCACCGTTTGGCGGTACGTTGCAGGGCGTTGGGGCGGCAAGCTGGGTGTATCTGGGGAAATCCCCCGCTCAGCTCAGCTATGCAGAGGCGGCACTGCTGGCCGTCTTACCGCAGGCGCCGAGTCGCCTGCGCCCGGACCGCTGGTCGGAACGTGCACAGGCGGCGCGGGATAAAGTACTGGATCGCATGGTCTCGCAGGGCGTGTGGAGCCAAAAGCAGGTTGAGGAGTCGCGTGAAGAGCCGGTCTGGCTGGCGCCCCGTCAGATGCCGCAGCTCGCGCCCCTCTTCTCTCGCTATATGTTGAGCAAAGATCCGGGTCTCAAGATCACCACCACACTCGATGCCAGCCTCCAGCGTCAGCTTGAAGACATGGCCGCTGGCGTTAAATCTCGTCTTCCCCCGCGTAGCTCGCTGGCGATCATCGTTGTCGACCATACGGACATGAAAGTCCGTGGCTGGGTGGGATCGGTGGACATCAATGACGATAGCCGTTTTGGCCATGTCGATATGGTCAGCGCCACCCGCTCGCCGGGATCGGTGTTAAAGCCCTTTATATATGGCCTGGCGATGGATGACGGTCTGATTCATCCCGCCTCGTTGCTGCAGGATGTGCCACGGCGAACGGGAGACTATCGTCCCGGTAATTTTGACAGTGGTTTTCACGGCCCGGTCAGTATGAATGAGGCGCTGGTTCGTTCCCTCAATCTTCCCGCGGTTCAGGTTCTGGAGGCCTACGGGCCAAAGAAATTTGCTGCCACGCTGCGCAATGCGGGGTTGCCGCTGAAATTGCCGGAAGGCGCGGAGCCGAACCTGTCACTTATTCTGGGGGGCGCAGGCGCCCGTCTGGCGGATATCACTGCAGCGTATAGCGCCTTTGCGCGTCACGGCAAGGCCGGGCAGTTGCGCTTTCAGCCAGACGACCCGTTGATGGAAAGAACGTTGATGTCTCCAGGCGCGGCGTGGATTATTCGCCGCATTCTTGCCGGGGAAGCGCAGCCCCTGCCGGACAGCGCGCTCCCGCAAGTGGTGCCGCTGGCCTGGAAAACCGGCACCAGCTATGGTTATCGTGACGCGTGGGCCATTGGGCTCAATAGCCGTTATGTGATTGGCGTCTGGACGGGCAGACCGGACGGCACGCCGGTTGCTGGTCAATTTGGTTTCGCCAGCGCAGTCCCCTTGCTCAATCAGGTTAACAATCTGCTGCAGCCGCGCTCCGCGCTGGAACTGGCGCGTTTGCCACAGGATCCCCGCCCGGAATCGGTAAGCCGCGACGTTATCTGCTGGCCTGGCGGGCAGAGTTTACCTGAGGGGGACAGCAATTGCCGCCGCCGTCTGGCGACCTGGCTTTTAGATAACAGCCAGCCGCCCACGATGCTGATGGCTGAACAGGAAGGCGCTCGCGGCATCCGTTTTCCCGTATGGGTAAACACGCAGGGAGAACGGGTCGCAGCAGACTGCCCCGATGCACAGCAACGTACAGTTATCGTCTGGCCTTTGCCCCTGGAACCCTGGTTGCCCGATGGCGAGCGGCGAGCGGCGAGATTACCTCCGCGCTCGAAAACATGTCCTCCGCGTGATGAGAACGCACCGCCGCCGCTGTTGCTCTCGGGGATCCGGGACGGCGCAGTGATCAAACGGCTACCGGGGCGCTCGCAGGCAACATTGCCGCTACAGGCCATCGGTGGGGAAGGGCAACGCTGGTGGTTTTTAAACGGAGAGCCGCTGGACGGTCATGATCGCATATTAAGCCTTAACCTTGATAAAAGCGGTGAGTATCAGTTACTGGTGATGGATGATGCCGGGCAGGTTGCGGCAGTCGAGTTCGCGGTACAATGACGCAACGAAGATACGCGTCAGCGTTGACACGACCTTTGTGCTGACTGCCGCGTTCACTCCGGTCTCTGATTTATGTCAGTGGCCGGGGATCCCCACTCTTGCCGCCTCAAGGCGCCGTAATACGTTGGTTAGAGACGTTTTGGTGAATGGTGTTGCTGAAACTCGTCTTATTTTAAAAAAATGTTACCTTTATCCATAGGCAATGCCCGCGTTGCTCTTTATAATCCGCGCCAGGTCATACGTATGTATGTACGACAACAGAACAACTTACAGGGGTTAACATGGCTATTGAACGTACTTTTTCCATCATCAAGCCGAACGCGGTGGCAAAAAACGTTATTGGTAGTATTTTCGCGCGTTTTGAATCTGCTGGTTTCAAGATTGTTGGCACGAAAATGCTGCATCTGTCCGTTGAGCAGGCTCGCGGCTTCTACGCTGAACACGATGGCAAACCATTCTTCGACGGTCTGGTTGAATTCATGACCTCCGGCCCGATCGTGGTCTCCGTACTGGAAAGTGAAAATGCGGTGCAGCGTCACCGTGACCTGCTGGGCGCCACCAACCCGGCTAACGCGCTGGCCGGTACTCTGCGCGCGGATTATGCTGACAGCTTCACCGAGAACGGCACCCATGGTTCCGATTCACTTGAGTCTGCCGCGCGTGAAATCGCCTATTTCTTCGGCGAAGGCGAAGTTTGCCCGCGCACTCGCTAATTTCCGCCGCCTTGCGCGCCGTGTTGCGTGAAGCCCATCGGAAATTGTAAGCATAGTTACACTTTATTTTGTCAATGCTGCGCACAGTCGTGGCATCTGCACAGCAGAATTTGTACAATGCAGCGCCCCGTGAATTGCAAAACGCATTCCCGGGGCGCTTCTTTTTTCAACCCTCCAGGGGCCATAACGTGTAATAACGAGGCCGGAATACACAAACTATGTCTGAACACATTGTCACGCCTGAGAACGTCGCACTGACGGTTCCCAATAAAGATGCAAAAATTAACCTGCTGGATTTGAATCGTCAGCAGATGCGAGAGTTTTTCAAAAACTTAGGCGAAAAACCCTTCCGCGCCGATCAGGTGATGAAGTGGATGTACCACTATTGCAGCGACGATTTTGATGAGATGACCGACATCAATAAGGTGCTGCGTAATAAGCTCAAAGAAGTTGCGGTGATCCGCGCGCCGGAAGTTGTGGAAGAGCAGCGCTCCTCTGATGGCACGATTAAATGGGCGATTGCCGTAGGCGATCAGCGCGTTGAAACGGTGTACATTCCGGAAGACGATCGCGCCACGCTGTGCGTTTCCTCGCAGGTCGGCTGTGCGCTGGAGTGTAAATTCTGCTCCACGGCGCAGCAGGGCTTCAACCGTAACCTGAAAGTTTCAGAAATTATTGGTCAGGTCTGGCGGGCGGCAAAAATTATCGGTGCGGTAAAAACGACCGGCGTACGTCCTATCACTAACGTAGTGATGATGGGGATGGGCGAACCATTGCTGAACCTGACTAACGTCGTACCGGCAATGGAAATCATGCTGGATGACTTTGGTTTTGGCCTGTCCAAACGCCGCGTTACGCTGTCGACGTCCGGCGTGGTTCCTGCGCTGGATAAGCTGGGTGACATGATTGATGTTGCACTGGCTATTTCCCTGCATGCGCCGAACGATACTATTCGCGACGAAATTGTGCCGATTAACAAAAAGTACAATATTGCGACGTTCCTCGAATCGGTTCGCGGTTACATTTCGAAATCCAATGCTAATCAGGGCCGCGTAACCATTGAATACGTGATGCTCGACCATGTGAATGACGGTACCGAGCATGCGCATGAGTTGGCCGCGTTGCTGAAAGACACGCCGTGCAAGATCAACCTGATTCCGTGGAACCCGTTCCCGGGTGCGCCATATGGTCGCAGCTCAAACAGCCGTATCGATCGTTTCTGTAAGGTGCTGATGAGCTATGGTTTCACCACCATTGTGCGTAAAACACGTGGTGATGACATTGACGCGGCATGTGGTCAACTGGCCGGTGACGTCATTGACCGTACGAAACGCACAATGCGTAAACGTATGCAGGGTGAGCCGATTTCGATTAAAGCGGTTTAGTCTTCTGGCGTCGCGGCAGGCTTCTGTGTCGCGACGCATAAATATGCTGATTTAATCGCCTGAGTATACTTGTGTAATCAATAATTACTGTGCGTTTCTCTCTACTTTAAGGCAGTATGTAGCGATGGAACAACAGCTTAGCAAAAGTACGAAAAGCTGTTCTGTTATGACCGGCCTGACAGTCTTATACTGTCGGTCTAAATTTAACTGACCCTGACATTTCGCGGCGCGCCCAGGCAATGCTTACTACGCGCCTGAATCTTAAATTTTCACGTACCAGCAGTTGTAGCGAATGAATACTGAAGCCACTCACGACCAAAACGAAGCACAAACCACGGGCGTTCGTCTGCGCAATGCCCGTGAACAACTCGGACTTAGCCAGCAGGCGGTAGCTGAGCGCCTCTGTCTCAAAGTTTCCACGGTGCGCGATATTGAAGACGATAAGGCTCCTGCCGAATTGGCTTCAACATTCCTGCGTGGTTACATCCGCTCGTATGCGCGTTTGGTGCATATCCCGGAAGAAGAACTGCTGCCGATGATTGAGAAACAGGCACCGATTCGGGCGGCGAAAGTCGCGCCGATGCAGACCTTTTCTCTGGGTAAACGTCGTAAAAAACGTGACGGCTGGTTAATGAGCTTTACCTGGCTGGTGCTGTTTGTGGTTGTTGGTCTGACAGGCGCATGGTGGTGGCAAAATCACAAAGCGCAGCAGCAAGAGATCACCACAATGGCCGATCAGTCCTCTGCAGAGCTGAACGCCAGTGGGAACAGCGAAGGGCAGAGCGTTGCGCTGAACAACGATGCTGCCAGCACACCGACAGAAACACCGAATACGGCTGCGACTACGCCAGTTGAACCAACCGCCCCTGCCGCAGCCCCTGGAACAGCGACGCAGGCGCCTGCGACCACCGCGCATTCAAATGCCGTTGTATCACCTTCTCAGGCACCTGTTACCCAATCTCCTGCCACTCAGCCATCGGCAACCGCGAATAACGCGCCGCTGCCGACTGACCAGGCAGGTATTACCTCCCCGGACGCCGCACATGCGCTGGTCATGAACTTTAACGCCGACTGCTGGTTAGAAGTGAGTGATGCAAGCGGTAAAAAATTATTCAGTGGGATCCAGCGTAAAGACGCGACGCTGAATTTAACCGGCCAGGCGCCTTACAAGCTCAAAATCGGTGCACCTGCTGCGGTACAGATTCAATATCAGGGTAAACCTGTCGATCTGAGCCGCTTTATCAGAACTAACCAGGTTGCACGCCTGACCCTCAATGCCGAACAATCAGCAGTACAGTAACAGACGGGCAACGCGGGAGATTTTTCATGCATAACCAGGCTCCGATTCAACGTCGGAAATCGAAACGGATTTACGTTGGTAATGTGCCGATTGGCGATGGCGCCCCCATCGCCGTGCAGTCAATGACAAACACCCGCACCACTGATGTGGACGCGACGGTCGCGCAGATCAAAGCGCTTGAGCGTGTTGGCGCTGACATTGTTCGCGTTTCCGTCCCTACCATGGACGCGGCAGAAGCATTCAAATTGATTAAGCAACAGGTGAGCGTACCGCTGGTCGCGGACATTCACTTTGACTACCGTATCGCGCTGAAAGTCGCGGAATACGGCGTCGACTGTCTGCGTATCAACCCAGGCAATATCGGTAATGAAGAACGCATTCGCATGGTTGTGGACTGCGCGCGCGACAAAAATATCCCTATTCGTATTGGCGTCAATGCAGGATCGCTGGAAAAGGATCTGCAGGAGAAATATGGTGAGCCCACGCCGCAAGCGCTGCTGGAGTCTGCCATGCGCCATGTCGATCACCTGGACAGACTTAATTTCGATCAATTCAAAGTCAGCGTAAAAGCCTCCGATGTGTTCCTGGCGGTGGAATCTTACCGTCTGTTGGCAAAACAGATTGATCAGCCGTTGCACCTCGGTATCACCGAAGCGGGTGGCGCGCGCAGTGGCGCGGTCAAGTCGGCGATCGGTCTGGGCTTGCTGCTGTCTGAGGGGATCGGCGATACGCTGCGTGTCTCGCTGGCGGCGGATCCGGTTGAAGAGATCAAAGTTGGCTTCGATATCCTGAAATCACTGCGTATCCGCGCACGTGGCATCAACTTCATTGCCTGCCCTACCTGCTCGCGTCAGGAATTTGACGTGATCGGCACCGTGAATGCCCTTGAGCAGCGCCTGGAAGATATCATCACGCCGATGGATGTTTCGATCATCGGTTGCGTGGTGAACGGCCCAGGCGAAGCGCTGGTTTCTACGCTTGGCGTGACCGGCGGTAACAAGAAAAGCGGCCTTTATGAAGATGGCGTGCGTAGAGACAGACTGGATAACGACGATATGATTACCCAGCTCGAAGCCCGTATCCGTGCGAAAGCATCAATGCTGGATGAAGCTAATCGTATTGATGTCCAACAGGTAGAAAAATAACGTGATGGGAAGCGGCTGGCTTCCCGTGTATGATGAACCCGCAAGGCGCAAGCCCTGAGGGTTCATTTTTTGTATTCAAAAAGAGAATAAACGTGGCAAAGAATATTCAAGCCATTCGCGGCATGAACGATTATCTGCCTGGCGAAACCGCCATCTGGCAGCGCATTGAAGGCACACTCAAAAACGTGCTCGGCAGCTACGGTTACAATGAAATCCGTTTGCCGATTGTAGAGCAGACCCCGTTATTCAAACGCGCGATCGGTGAAGTCACCGACGTGGTTGAAAAAGAGATGTACACCTTTGACGATCGCAACGGCGATAGCCTGACGCTGCGTCCAGAAGGTACAGCGGGCTGTGTACGCGCCGGCATCGAGCATGGTCTTCTGTACAATCAGGAACAGCGCCTGTGGTATGTCGGTCCGATGTTCCGCTATGAGCGCCCGCAAAAAGGTCGCTACCGTCAATTCCATCAGTTGGGTGTCGAAGTGTTTGGCCTGCAGGGCCCGGACATTGATGCCGAGCTGATTATGCTCACGGCGCGCTGGTGGCGTGCGCTGGGTATCTTCGATCATGTTAGCCTCGAACTCAACTCTATCGGCTCCCTGGAAGCGCGTGCAAACTATCGCGATGCACTGGTGGCGTTCCTTGAGCAGCATAAAGAGCAACTGGACGAAGATTGCAAACGCCGTATGTACAGCAACCCGCTGCGCGTGCTGGATTCCAAAAATCCGGACATTCAGGCGCTTCTGAATTCGGCGCCAGCGCTGGGTGATTATCTGGATGAAGAATCTCGCGAACACTTCGCAGGCCTGTGCAAACTGCTGGAGGCGGCGGGTATTGCCTATACGGTAAACCAGCGTCTGGTGCGCGGTCTTGATTATTACAACCGCACTGTTTTCGAGTGGGTGACCACCAGCCTGGGTTCTCAGGGAACGGTGTGTGCGGGTGGCCGTTACGACGGCCTGGTCGAGCAGCTTGGCGGTCGCGCAACCCCGGCGGTTGGCTTCGCGATGGGTCTTGAACGACTTGTTTTGTTGGTTCAGGCAGTTAATCCGGAATTTAAAGCAGAATCCGTTGTCGATATATACCTGGTAGCGTCGGGCGAAAACGTACAGTCCGCTGCAATGCAACTGGCTGAACGGGTACGCGATGCGTTACCTGATGTTAAGCTCATGACGAACCACGGCGGCGGTAATTTCAAAAAGCAATTTGCCCGTGCCGATAAGTGGGGCGCGAAGCTCGCACTGGTGCTGGGTGAGTCTGAAATCGCTGACGGTAACGTTGTAGTGAAGGATTTACGCTCTGGTGAGCAAAATACGGTAACGCAGGACAGCGTTGCGGCGCATTTGCGCACACTACTGGGCTAATCTCCCCGGTGAATTATCGTTAAGGAGAAGGACTGCGTGGAAATTTACGAGAACGACAACGAACAGGTAGACGCGCTCAAACGCTTTTTTGCTGAAAACGGCAAAGCGCTGGCTGTTGGTGTCATTTTAGGTATTGGTGCATTAGTTGGCTGGCGCTACTGGAATAGTCACCAAATCGAAACAGCGCGATCGGCTTCACAAGGCTACGAAAACGCAATTACCGCGATTCGTGCTGATAAACCTGAAACGCTGACTGCGGCTGAAAAATTCGCGGCTGAGAATAAAAATACCTATGGCGCGCTGGCGTCACTGGAACTGGCACAGCAGTATGTTGAACGCAATGAGCTTGAAAAAGCGTCCGCGCAGCTGCAGCAAGGGCTTGCCGCTACCAGCGATGAAAACCTTAAGGGTATGATCAACATCCGTCTCGCCCGTATCCAGGTGCAGCTCAAGCAGCAGGATGCCGCGCTGAAAACGCTTGATAGCGTGAAAGGCGACGGCTGGGCGGCCATTGTTGCTGACCTGCGTGGCGAAGCGTTGCTCAGCAAAGGCGACAAACAAGGTGCACGCACTGCCTGGGAGAATGGCGTTAAAAACAACGCCTCCCCGGCGCTGAGTGAAATGATGCAGATGAAAATCAACAATTTGTCCATCTAAGAGGGACCCGATGCAATTGCGTAAATTACTTCTGCCTGGGCTGCTGTCCGTCACCTTACTGAGCGGTTGTTCCCTGTTTAACGGCGAAGAAGATGTTGTCAAAATGTCCCCTCTGCCGACGGTTACGAACCAATTTAATCCGTCTACCGCATGGAGTACGTCTGTGGGTAGCGGTATTGGCGATTTTCATTCGAATTTACATCCGGCGCTGGACAGCGGCGTGGTCTATGCTGCCGATCGTCGCGGTACGGTAAAAGCGGTTAGCGCGAGCGACGGCAAGGAAGTCTGGTCCGTTAACCTGGCAGAAAAATCCGGCTGGTTCTCCAGCAGTCCGGCGCTATTGTCCGGTGGTGTGACCGTCGCTGGCGGCCATGTCTACGTGGGCAGTGAAAAAGCGAAGGTTTATGCGCTGAATACGAACGATGGTTCCGAAGCCTGGAAAACCAACGTTGCCGGTGAAGCGTTATCTCGTCCTGTTGTCAGCGATGGCCTGGTGCTGATTCATACCAGTAACGGCCAACTGCAGGCGCTTAATGAGAGCGACGGCGCAGTAAAATGGACGGTTAACCTCGATATGCCGTCTTTGTCCCTGCGTGGTGAATCCGCACCGGCTACCGCCTACGGCGCAGCCATTGTGGGTGGTGACAACGGTCGTGTAAGCGCCGTGTTGATGCAGCAGGGCCAGATGATTTGGCAGCAGCGTATTTCTCAGGCAACCGGCCCGACGGAAATCGACCGTCTGAGTGACGTAGACACAACGCCGGTGATTGTAAACGGCGTGGTTTACGCGCTGGCTTACAACGGTAATCTGACGGCGCTGGATCTGCGTAGCGGTCAGATTATGTGGAAACGCGAACTGGGTTCAGTGAGCAATTTCGTTGTCGACGGTAATCGTATTTATATGATTGACCAGAATGACCGTGTTCTGGCGTTAACCACTGACGGTGGCGTGACGCTGTGGACGCAAAGCGATCTTCTGCACCGTAACCTTACTGCTCCGGCGTTGTATAATGGTTACATCGTGACCGGTGACAGCGAAGGTTATATGCACTGGATTAACGTCGAAGACGGGCGTTTTGTCGCGCAGCAGAAAGTGGACGGCTCCGGTTTCCTGACCGATCCTGTCGCTGCGGATGGCAAACTGCTGATCCAGGCTAAAGACGGTACGCTGTACGCCATCACGCGTTAATCGCGCGAAGGTGGTCGTTCGTGAGAAGACGGCTCCTGTTGCAGGGGCCGTTTTACTGTTTTTAAAACGTCGCCAGCGTTGCGACGTTTTGATTTTTGAATTCTAAGTAATGAGGCTTTAAACATGATACCTGTGGTCGCGCTGGTCGGGCGCCCTAACGTTGGAAAATCCACGCTTTTTAACCGTTTAACACGCACCCGTGATGCGCTGGTAGCGGATTTTCCGGGGCTGACCCGTGACCGTAAGTACGGTCGTGCTGAAGTCGAAGGTCGCGAATTTATCTGTATCGACACGGGCGGTATTGATGGTACGGAAGACGGCGTAGAAACCCGTATGGCGGAACAGTCGCTGCTGGCGATTGAAGAGGCTGATGTGGTGCTGTTTATGGTGGATGCGCGCGCCGGGCTGATGCCTGCTGATGAAGCTATTGCTAAACACCTGCGTTCGCGTGAAAAACCGACATTCCTCGTCGCCAACAAAACAGACGGGCTGGATCCGGATCAGGCGGTTGTTGATTTTTACTCCCTTGGTCTGGGTGAAATTCACCCGATTGCCGCCTCTCATGGTCGTGGTGTTGTCAGCCTGCTGGAACACGTTCTGCTGCCGTGGATGGACGAAATCGACCCGCCGGAAGAACTGGATGAGAACGCCGCCTACTGGTCCCAGTTCGATGACGGTAAGGGTGAAGAGGGTGAAGAAGAAGAGCCGGAAGACGACTTCAACCCGCAGGATCTGCCTATCAAGCTGGCGATTGTCGGGCGGCCTAATGTCGGTAAGTCCACGCTGACTAACCGCATTCTCGGGGAAGAGCGTGTCGTGGTTTATGACATGCCAGGTACCACGCGTGACAGTATTTATATCCCGATGGAGCGTGATGGGCGTGAATACGTTCTGATCGACACCGCGGGCGTGCGTAAACGCGGCAAAATCACCGACGCGGTGGAAAAATTCTCGGTCATCAAAACGCTGCAGGCGATTGAAGACGCCAACGTGGTACTGCTGGTTATTGATGCCCGTGAAGGTATTTCCGACCAGGATCTCTCCCTGCTGGGTTTCATCCTTAATAGTGGGCGCTCACTGGTTATCGTGGTGAACAAATGGGATGGCCTCAGCCAGGAAGTGAAAGAGCAGGTTAAAGAGACGCTGGACTTCCGTCTGGGCTTTATCGACTTTGCTCGCGTGCACTTTATCTCCGCGCTGCATGGCAGCGGCGTAGGTAACCTGTTTGAATCGGTGCGCGAAGCCTACGACAGTTCGACCCGTCGCCAGAGCACCGCGATGCTGACTCGTATCATGAATATGGCGAGCGAAGATCACCAGCCGCCGTTGGTTCGTGGCCGTCGCGTGAAGTTGAAATATGCGCATGCTGGTGGTTATAACCCGCCAATTGTGGTGATTCACGGCAACCAGGTAAAAGATCTGCCGGACTCCTACAAGCGTTATCTGATGAACTACTTCCGCAAATCGCTGGATGTGATGGGCACCCCTATCCGTATTCAGTTTAAGGAAGGGGAAAACCCGTATGCGGACAAACGCAATACGCTGACGCCAAATCAGATGCGTAAACGTAAGCGTTTGATTAAACATATTAAGAAAGGCAAGTAAGTTTAAAAACCCCGGTGGTGTTAATCACTACCGGGTAACCTTATGGGAGGATATTTATGGATCTTAAATGCCCAACCTGCCACAACCCGCTGGAATTGATCGGTACACATGGTCACTGCCATGGTTGTGATAAAGATTACCCTCTTCACGCGCTATGCCCGGAGTGCCAACAGCCGTTGGACGTGCTCAAAGCCTGCGGAGCGGTGGACTATTTCTGCCAGCAGGGTCACGGTCTGATCTCCAAAAAGCGGGTGATCTTCGCCCTGCATGACATTTAATCACACACGCCGCTTTCGCCCTTTTTCCACAGATCCACCAGCGAGGGCGGTGCCTCCTGTTCCGGCACCAGCAAGATAATATCGGTATAGTGCGCCTCGTTGTGGTGAGTCCAGATTATCTGAATACGAAAATAGCGCTGGTCGCCGCGCCCCGGTGAGTCCGTCTGCCCTGGTGGAAAGCCGCGCTGCAGTGCTTGCTGTAAAATATCAATCACCCGCTCACGTTGCTGTGGCGTAAGGGCGGATAGGGCGATTCTTCTCAGACCGCTCAACTGTGGGATAAATGCCACTCCGCCTTCACGGGCAAGCTCAATGACCGCGTCCTCAGTGAGCTCCGGAATATTCATCACAGTACCCCTGTCTCAATCCAGGCCTGTTTAATGGCTTCCGCCGTCTCTTTTCCCGACCGTTTTTCACCGTGAGCAATGGTCAGTTGGGCGAAAGCCGCAAAGTCAGCATTTTGCGCGAGTGAGTGGTCGCAAACCGTGTCATACCAGGCATAACCGGCTTTTTCCCATGCATAACCACCAAGCGCGGTGGCGGCGAGGTAAAACGCACGATTAGGAATGCCTGAGTTAAGATGTACGCCGCCGTTATCCTCGCGAGTTTTAATAAAGTCCTTCATATGCGCAGGCTGGGGGTCTTTACCCAGTAGCGGGTCGTCATAGGCGGTGCCCGGCTCTGCCATAGAGCGCAACCCTTTGCCGTTGATACCTGCGGCCAATAACCCTTCGCCAATAAGCCAGTCCGCCTCTTGCGCGGTCTGTTTGTGCAAATACTGTTTCACCAGCGAGCCAAACACATCGGACAGGGATTCATTGAGCGCCCCGGATTGTTCGAAATAAATCAGCCCGGCTTCTGTTTCCGTTACGCCGTGGCTAAGCTCATGGGCGACAATATCCGGTGCGATAGTGAAACGGTTAAAGATCTCGCCGTCGCCATCGCCAAATACCATCTGCTGACCGTTCCAGAATGCATTCTGGTATTCGCGGCCATAGTGAACGGTACCGATAAGCGTCAGGCCCTTATTATCCAGTGAATCGCGATGATAAATTTTCCAGAAAAAATCGTGCGTCACACCCAGATATTCCCATGCTTCATCTACGGCGATATCGCCATTTGATGACTGCCCCTCAAAGCGCACCTGCGTGCCTGGTAACTCCTGAGTCTGTTTCGCATCATAAATGTCCCGCTGCAACTGGCCCGCTTTCGCAACATGCGGCGCGGCAGGCTTGCCCGGCATATGTGCCATGAGCGTCTGGACATGGGTTAGGGTCTGGCGGGCGCACTTTTGCTGTACGTCGGAGCCGTTATCAATAATGCGGCGCAGGATGTAGGGCGGGATAACACTGTGAAGTCGTGTCGCTGTCATGCTGCTCTCCTGATTGTTGGCAAGGCTGACTACAAGTTTATGTGACATTCGGCATTTTTACCCCTTACGCGGCAAAACTGTCGGTTTCGACCATCATTAACTGCTCAATCAGAAAAGAGGGTCGGGTGTGGATAAAACAATTTCACCGCTTGCGTTAACCGGGTTTTTGCTTATTGCTGTGACGTATGGCATGGCGCGTTTTGCCTGGGGCCTGATGCTGCCGTCGGTAGGACAGGATATTGCGCTGAGTCCACGGGCTGCGGGTGTTATCGCCGCCTGTAGCTATATCGCCTACTGTTTTTCTTCACTCTGGGCCGCCCCGGTAACCGGGCGTTACGGCGCTCGTACCACCGCGATCGTTTCGGCACTCTGCGCGGCACTTGGGCTACTGATCCTGGCATTGTCTTCGGGTGTTCTACTCCTTGCGCTGGGGCTACTTATCGCCGGTCTGAGTTCGGGGCTGGCATCGCCGTCACTGGCTGCATCGGTCAGCCAGGCGGTGGCAGAGCGTAGGCAGTCCACCACTAACACTTTTATCAATGCCGGTACTGGCGGCGGCATTATCCTTTCCGTACCGGTACTGCTTTTCACCCCCTTTGGGTGGCGCGGAGCCTGCATTGCGTTCGCGGTGCTGGCGCTGCTTTGCCTGCTGCCGGTGATGCGCTACTTACCCGCGACCAAAACACAGGGGGTAAAAAATGAACAATCCTGGCGGCAGGTCTTACAGTGCCAGGCAATGCGGCGGCTGGCGCTGATTGCGTTTATCTGCGGAATAGCGAGCGCGGCATGGTGGAATTTCGGCCCCGATATTCTGCAAAATCATCTGCATATTGCAAAAGAAACCACCAGCATGCTGTGGCTGGTAAGCGGCGGGGCGGGAATAGCTGGCATCTTTACCGGCGCGCTGGCTACCCGGACAGGCTGGAACCCGGTTTACTGGCTGTCGCTGCTTTTTATGGCCGCACCGCTGGTGCTACTGGCGGTAAGTCATGGCTATAGCGGGTGGCTTATTCCGGCGGCGGCCCTCTGTGGCGTGGGCTATATTACGCTTTCCGGCGTACTGCTGGTCTGCGGCGCGTCCGCTACGGCGAATGCGCCGGCCGCAGGGGTAGGTATCGTCTTTTTTATGCTGGCGGTAGGGCAGGTGGCGGGGGCGATAGTTTTTGGACAACTGTATGCATTACTGGGAGCCACCTGGTCGCTTTTGATGTTTGCCGGATTAGCACTTCTTATTATGTTTCTGACCCCGACGAGGCTGTGAGTTAGCCCGCGCTGCGGGGTTTAGACGCGCGCGCTTTTTTCGCAGGGATGACGCTTTTCACTTCACTCTCTATCCAGCCATCGGCGAGACGGGTGGTCAGCGTATCGCCCGTTTTAACCTGTTTCGCCTGTTTCAGCACATTGCCATCGGCAGCCGTGGTGACGCTATAGCCGCGGGCCAGCGTCGAGAGCGGGCTGACTGCCTCCAGGTGCGTCACTGCCTTGCCAAAACGCTCTCGCGTCACGCCCAATTGCGCACGCAGGCTTTCCGCCAGCCGGTATTCCAGTTGCTGAATACGTGTCTGCGCACGCCAGATCCGCGGCTGTGGGTTTTGCTGATTCAGGCGCTGGCCGACACGGCGTTGACGCACTGTCGCCTGTTTAAGCTGGTTGTCCAGGGCGACACGCATCCGCTGGCGGAGTTTTTCCAGTACGGTGTGCTGACGGGCGAGATGCAGTTGTGGATGCTGCTGTTGCAGCCTGTGGTTAAGTTGAGTAAAGCGTCGGGTGCTGTTAGCAATGAAAAAGTCCATCGCCATCTCAAGGCGTTGCTGAGAAGACTGGATCTGGCGCAGCAGCTCCGTCTGGTTGCGACTGACGATTTCCGCTGCGGCAGAGGGGGTAGGGGCACGTAAATCTGCGACAAAATCCGCAATGGTCACGTCGGTTTCGTGGCCGACGGCGCTGACCACCGGAATACGGCTGGCAAAAATGGCGCGCGCAACGCGCTCGTCATTAAAACTCCATAAATCTTCCAGCGAGCCACCACCACGCCCGACGATCAGCACATCACATTCCTGACGCGCATTTGCCAGTTCTATGGCGCGCACAATTTGCCCCGGCGCATCGTCACCTTGTACCGCGGTGGGGTAGATGACCACCGGCAAAGAGGGATCCCGTCGTTTCAGAACGTGGAGAATGTCATGAAGTGCAGCGCCGGTTTTCGAGGTGATAACGCCAATACAGTGGGCCGGTGTGGGGAGCGTCTGTTTGAACTGTTGATCGAAAAGCCCTTCTGCTGACAGCGCCGCTTTCAGTTGCTCATATTTCTGCTGCAGTAACCCTTCACCGGCGGGCTGCATGCTTTCAACGATTATCTGGTAATCGCCGCGCGGGTCATAGAGCGTAACAGACGCGCGAACCAGCACTTGCTGCCCATGCTGAGGGCGGAACGTCACGCGACGGTTGCTGTTGCGAAACATTGCCCCGCGAACCTGTGCGGTGTCGTCCTTAAGCGTGAAGTACCAGTGACCGGACGCAGGCTGGGTAAAATTAGAGATTTCACCTGTGATCCAGACCTGGCCCATTTCGCGTTCCAGCAGGCTACGTACTGTCTGATTCAGGCGGCTAACGGTAAAAATTGCGGGGCTTTGAAGAGGTGACATGTGAGCTAGATCAAATTCTAAATCAGCAGGTTATTCAGTCGATAGTAACCCGCTCAGCGATGAGCGCAAGTATTTTTCGCAAAAAAATGTGGAAGCAATCGGTTACGCTCTGTATAATGCCACGGCAATATTTAACCACCCAGGTCAGAGATATTGCCCATGCTACGTATCGCTAAAGAAGCCCTGACGTTTGACGACGTCCTCCTCGTTCCCGCTCACTCCACCGTTCTGCCGAATACTGCCGATTTGAGCACTCAGCTCACTAAGACCATTCGTCTGAATATTCCGATGCTCTCCGCAGCAATGGACACCGTTACGGAAGCGCGCCTGGCAATTGCCCTGGCACAGGAAGGCGGCATTGGCTTTATTCATAAAAACATGTCCATCGAACGCCAGGCTGAGGAAGTCCGCCGTGTTAAAAAACACGAGTCCGGCGTGGTTAAAGATCCTCAAACCGTCCTGCCAACCACTACTCTGCGCGAAGTGAAAGAACTGACCGAGCGTAACGGTTTCGCTGGTTATCCGGTGGTTGCCGAAGACAATTCACTGGTGGGTATCATTACCGGTCGTGATGTTCGCTTTGTCACCGACCTGAACCAGCCTGTTAGCGTATACATGACGCCGAAAGAGCGTCTGGTTACCGTTCGCGAAGGCGAAGCGCGTGAAGTTGTGTTTGCGAAAATGCACGAAAAACGCGTTGAGAAAGCGCTGGTTGTTGACGACAAATTCCGTCTGCTCGGCATGATTACCGTCAAAGACTTCCAGAAAGCGGAACGTAAACCGAACGCCTGTAAAGACGAGCAGGGCCGTCTTCGCGTCGGTGCTGCGGTTGGCGCCGGCGCAGGTAACGAAGAGCGTGTTGATGCGCTGGTTGCGGCAGGCGTTGACGTTCTGCTGATTGACTCCTCTCATGGCCATTCCGAGGGCGTTCTGCAACGCATTCGTGAAACCCGTGCAAAATACCCGGATCTGCAAATCATTGGCGGTAACGTCGCGACGGGCGCAGGCGCACGTGCGCTGGCGGAAGCCGGTTGCAGCGCTGTGAAAGTCGGTATTGGCCCTGGCTCTATCTGTACTACCCGTATCGTTACCGGTGTGGGTGTTCCGCAGATTACAGCTGTTTCAGACGCGGTTGAAGCGCTGGAAGGCACCGGTATTCCGGTTATCGCTGACGGCGGTATCCGCTTCTCTGGCGACATTGCCAAAGCGATCGCCGCTGGCGCGGCCGCGGTGATGGTCGGCTCTATGCTGGCGGGCACCGAAGAGTCGCCGGGCGAAATCGAACTTTACCAGGGGCGTTCTTACAAATCTTACCGTGGTATGGGTTCTCTGGGCGCGATGTCCAAAGGTTCCTCTGATCGTTATTTCCAGACGGATAATGCCGCTGACAAACTGGTGCCGGAAGGTATCGAAGGACGCGTGGCGTATAAAGGTCGCCTGAAAGAGATTATTCATCAGCAAATGGGCGGCCTGCGTTCCTGTATGGGGCTGACCGGCTGTGGTACCATCGACCTGCTGCGCACGAAAGCGGAATTCGTGCGTATCAGCGGTGCGGGCATCCAGGAAAGCCACGTCCATGATGTGACCATCACCAAGGAATCCCCGAACTACCGTATGGGCTCCTGATAAGTTTCCACGCCCGGCTATAAGCCGGGCGATTTTGTTTCACTTGCCTCGGAATTAGCGTCAATGACGGAAAATATTCATAAACATCGCATCCTTATCCTCGATTTCGGTTCTCAGTACACACAACTTGTTGCCCGCCGCGTGCGTGAGCTCGGTGTTTACTGTGAACTGTGGGCATGGGATGTCACCGAAGCGCAGATTCGTGAATTTAACCCAAGCGGCATCATCCTTTCCGGCGGCCCGGAAAGCACTACCGAAGATAACAGTCCGCGCGCGCCGCAATATGTATTTGAAGCCGGCGTGCCCGTATTTGGCGTCTGCTACGGCATGCAGACGATGGCGATGCAGTTGGGCGGCCATGTTGAAGCGTCCAGCGAGCGCGAATTTGGTTATGCCCAGGTTGAGGTTCTGACCGACAGCGCCCTGATTCGTGGTATTGAAGACTCCCTGACCGCAGACGGTAAACCGCTGCTGGACGTGTGGATGAGCCATGGCGATAAAGTGACGGCTATTCCGTCTGACTTTGTCACCGTTGCCAGCACCGAAACCTGCCCGTTCGCCATTATGGCTAACGAAGAAAAACGCTTCTACGGCGTGCAGTTCCACCCGGAAGTGACCCATACCCGTCAGGGTCTGCGCATGCTGGAGCGTTTCGTTATCGATATCTGCCAGTGTGAAGCCCTGTGGACTCCGGCGAAAATCATCGACGATGCTATCGAACGCATCCGTGCGCAGGTTGGCGACGACAAAGTGATCCTCGGCCTGTCCGGCGGCGTTGACTCCTCTGTGACGGCGATGCTGTTACATCGCGCGATCGGTAAAAACCTGACCTGCGTGTTCGTCGATAACGGTCTGCTGCGTCTGAATGAAGCTGAGCAGGTAATGGACATGTTCGGCGACCACTTCGGTCTGAACATTGTTCACGTGGAAGGTGAATCACGCTTCCTGAGTGAGCTGGCAGGCGAGAATGATCCGGAAGCCAAACGCAAAATCATTGGCCGTGTGTTTGTCGAAATCTTCGACGAAGAAGCGCTGAAACTTGAAGACGTGAAATGGCTGGCGCAGGGTACCATCTACCCTGACGTGATCGAATCTGCCGCGTCCGCGACCGGTAAAGCACACGTGATTAAGTCTCACCACAACGTGGGCGGCTTGCCGAAAGAGATGAAGATGGGCCTTGTTGAACCGCTGCGTGAGCTGTTCAAAGACGAAGTCCGTAAAATCGGCCTTGAGCTGGGCCTGCCGTACGACATGCTTTACCGCCATCCGTTCCCGGGGCCAGGCCTTGGCGTTCGCGTACTGGGCGAAGTGAAGAAAGAGTACTGCTACCTGCTGCGTCGCGCAGATGCTATTTTTATTGAAGAACTGCGCAAAGCTGACCTGTACAACAAAGTCAGCCAGGCATTTACCGTCTTTCTGCCAGTCCGCTCTGTTGGCGTGATGGGCGATGGCCGTAAGTACGACTGGGTTGTCTCTCTGCGTGCCGTTGAAACCATCGACTTTATGACTGCGCACTGGGCACATCTGCCGTACGACTTCCTCGGCCGCGTTTCCAACCGTATCATCAACGAAGTGAATGGTATTTCCCGCGTGGTGTATGACATCAGCGGTAAGCCGCCAGCGACGATTGAGTGGGAATAATTTCGCGTCTGGCAACAGCCTGCGCTTAAAAGCAGTTAAACATTTCTAAGCCCGCGTAATGCGGGTTTTTTTGTTGTCTATAGACAACAATAAGACAAGCCCATGGTTTGGACTTGTTTTTCAGATGTTTTGTACGTTGAGGCTGTGTGCCATTAATTTAATTAATAATCTCGTTGATCTTCAGGAATGAAAAATTGATCAACGTCATCAAGACTAATGTTACGTTTGAAGTATTGCCCGTCAATGTTACTTATAGTGCCGTCATCACATTGCCAAGTGGGGGCTGATGCTTTATAAACTGAGCAACCATCTTCAATTTTAGTGATTTTTTTCATGACATCATCCGAAATGTTAAATTCTTTACTAATAATTTCAAGAACAATTTCATTTAATGCTTTTTGTTTTTTGAACTCCGGAAATGAACGTGCCCATATTGGGCTATTTATAAATCCACGAACACCATATCCTACTGAGATGCAACAATCTGTTCTGCTTGATGGCTTATCTTTGGGTCGTTCCAAGGATGCGGCGGAATTAAAAATCACCCACACCTCATTTTTATTTCTCAAAAAATCAAGAAGCTCATTTTTATTAAAATATACCCCACCAATTTCACAAAATTTTAAATTTCCAATATCACCGCCGATCGAGGAAATTTGTTCGGCAATACTTTCCTGATCTTCATCTTTAGATGCAACTTTCTGCAATAAAGAACCTTGTTCTGTTGCCCATTTTTGTATTGCATCTGAGGATGCTAGCAGAGATGCAAAATCTCTTGCTGCCCGTACTGGTGTTCCTAATAAAACCCCTCGGAATGAACCTGTGCATATTTTTGCTCCTTGGGAAACTATTGTTCCTGAAATGCTTTTGTCTGGATGGTATCTGTTGGAAAGTCTGTCAGGATATAATGATGCTCTACCGACAATTTCGCCTGAAACTTCTTTGATTAATGATACAGCAGATTCGAATGGCGCCCCAATTTCATTAGAATACAAATCACCCTCAACCCTTTTAAGAAAAACCGATACTGGCTCAGTTTCCCAATTTCGACCATCTATTATCTCGTAAATATCCCCATTTATTACTTTTACCGGAACGTTCGATGTTGGGAAACTCCTTGATATGGCCTCACTTAAGGTCCTTATACCATTTTCAGATACTGACCAGAATTCATATTCGGTTTCTGAATGCCAAAAACCTTTCTCTAGTTTTTCTATATCAAGATGAACAGATATTTCTGTTCCCCCGGCCATCATCCTATCAGTGTATTCAGCTCCACAGAGTAGGGGGCGAGTATTGAGACCTTCAGGAAAGGATAATAAACTTGTTTGGTCAGGGCTGGAATCAAAGCGGCGAGATTTAATTTCTATTTTGTTTCCAAGCATAAAAATAGAAAAAAAACCTATTTCATAGCGACCTGAAACGTTATTTTTATGAGGGAAGTTATCGTTGTACTCTCCAATAGCGGTATCGTTCAGCCAGCCGCTTTTCCCAAAAGAAAGTAGATTTTCAACGATGGAGAATTCAGACATACCTACACCATTATCTCTAACCTTGAGTAAACATGAATCATTTTCTTTAATTAACTCGACTTCAACCAATGGCGATGGTGCTTGCGGATCTACAATTTGTCTGAGACGCACAGAGTCCATGGCATTTTGTATGATTTCTCTCAGTGCTGCCATGTTGTCATGACCATAAAGTTGGTCACCACCTAAGTTTGCAATAAGCTGTGGAATATCTGAAATTGAAAATTCAGTATCAATAGGATGCCAACCATCGGTTTGGATGCAGGTTTTTAGATTTGCTGCAGACTCGATATTTGAAACCCGGCGAGCCGAAAATCGGCAATCATTCCCCCTACGTCTAGCCAATAAATCGTCAGTTTTTCTTAGCTCACTATCAATCATTTTGAGGGTGTCGTGTAACATCCACCACTCTTTGGCTTCATTTTTTGGAAATGGACGTAATGCAGCAAAATACAGAGTGTCATTTCGATTTTGAGCTTGAGTTAGCTTGTTTTGAAAAGTCCAGTGATGATTAGAATAGTCGGAGAGTCTATTTTTCCTTAGTGCATGTAAAAAACCAGGAGCTCTACGTTCGTCAATTTGAGCTGCATCTGCAACACGAAGAACGCATGCTAGTTTTAGCAGATCAATGGACCAACTACTAGGAAAAGGAGATGGGGCAGGAATTATTTTATCCTGCATGCTATTTTCAAGCTTTGCATGATCCCACCAATGAGATGCTGCTACTTGCCCAATAAAATCGCCAAACTTCTCTCTGGAGTCTGCGTCATCAATTAAGTACCGAAAACCTGAGTCTCCTTTCCATGATACTTTAGGCAATTTTTCTGCGCGAATAGCATGTTGTTCTCGAAGAAATATTTCAATAACAGACATGTTATCAATATCTCCATCACTAGAACCTTTGATTCTATTATATATCCGTTTCCACTCGCGTGAGTCTTTTATTTCTTCAAGACCACCCGGATAGGCTGCCATAGTCATTGCAGAATCATGGAAAAGAAAACTACACCCTAATACGAAACCTTCAACTGGATTAATGCAAAAATTAGGCCCTACAATTTGACTGCTTATTTCCCAAAGGGCATCCAGATGTTCTATATCATGAACTGTGTAGTTCGGAAGGTCTATCGATATTTCTGATACGAGAACCCTCGCATTCTCTCTAGCTTTAGTGAATGAAGCAATGAGAGCTTCAACAGATGATTGGTGGGCTTTAGCCTGCTCACTTTCGAAGGCCATCTTCCACAGTAATGTTTCTTTGAAATTATTCACAATGCACCTAATTTACTGAGCGTTTTGGGATGATTTTGCTAAGATACGAACTGTAAATACCCCTGTAAATCGAATGATTCACTTTTAGAGATCTTCCGACATATTGATTATGTCCTCGAAGGAGATCGCCATGCGTAAAGCCCGACTCATCGAACACCAGGATATTGTCATTCTGAATTCCGTCTAAGCCGGATGTACCGTTAAGGATGTCTGCGTGAAACTGGCTTCTCTGAAGCCAGCTACTACACCTATGGACTATCTACGTTTTTTCAAGTGTTGAATCTGGTTTTGGGTTGTTGTTTACATCCATCCGGCATCAGGAATACTAACCTGTGCGCAAATGGGTAATCCGAACAGAATCGCCTCAGCAACTGGACGGCCTCTGAGGCCAATATAATAGTCAGGTTCCGAGTGTGCAGGTACAACCTATCGCCATTTTTCAGTACACAGCAATCCTTCTGGTCGGGTACTAACTTCCAACTATCTGATACTCGGTATCATTTCTCAGCATCGATCAGATTATTATCGCGTTCTTGTCATTTGACCTGCCCCTCATTGATTAATGCACCACGATGTTAGTAAGGTCTTCGTCATGACCCTGACCCGGAACCGGAATATGATTCCAGCCGTAATCTGGAATAAGCAATAACGTCCTTCTGCCTTTCGGGTAGAGAGAAACTAAATCAACCCTCTGTTTTTACGGAGGGTTTTTTATTTCTCTGATCATTTATCAGAAAAGACAAAACCGATGGTTTATTGCTGGTGGTCTGAATATGGTCTATATTAAAACCATCTGCATGATGAAGAGCATAAGCGGGATATGCAATGAAAATTGAGACAATTAGCTACGTTAAAAAAAACGCCGCGACACTGGATGTCTCTGAACCCATTCTGGTGACGCAAAATGGCGTTCCTGCTTATGTCATAGAGTCCTATGACCAGCAGCAGGAACGAGAAAACGCCATCGCGTTGCTGAAACTGCTAACCCTGTCAGAGAAAGATAAAGCTGAGGGGCGCGTATTCTCAAAAGACCAATTACTGGATGGACTTGCGGATTAAACGCAGAACACGCAATGCTAAGGGACTTCTATGGAGCAGCAGGTTACCTTTGAGTACACGCTAACTGTAAAACTCTGTATCGACACGATAGTGACTTATCTGCGCCGTGTTGATGTCCAGCCGCGCCCGGTTATCGCCGATATTCTCACACAGTTTGAAAGTACCGTTGCTCAGTTCCCGCTGGGATGCCAAATTTGCCCTGAACTGCTGAAAATTGGCTGTGCAAAGTACCTGGAATTTAACCACGCTGACGGTTACCGGGTTTTGTATGCAGTAGAGGGAGCATTAGTGACAGCGCATGCGATCCTGTCCCATCGGCAGGACATCCAGCAGTTGTTGTTTAAGCGTCTGATTATGGCCTGATAACCCTTAAGGCGTATTGTAGGGTAATAATACGAATCTAGAGAGCGTGTTCGTAAATCATCATAACAACATGATGAATATTATAAATTTTATCATTTTGACGGTATTTATTACGGTATCGTCTGGAAATGGTTGTCATAAAACGCTTTGATAGCAATATGTTGGATGGTTTCTAAACCATTGAGTAGAAATAAGCGCTATCGCTTCTGCTCATAAGCGTTGAAATCGAAGACACCAGTAAGCCTCGCGCTGCTGGTGTTTTTTTATGTGGGGTTAGCAGATTAATGATATGTAATAGGCAGTCGCTAATGGGGTATCCGGCGCCGCTTTCTGCTATCCAACATCAAATTTAAGGGAGTACGCGATATGCAGCCTGTACGTTTAATGGGTGACGGATATGAACCGCATGTGGAGCAATGGGGGGAGCAACTGAACTATTCATTGCCCGTCGATTCCGGGTTTGTCAGTTTTAGCTTTACGTTTGCTATTCGACAGGCCGATCTCGATGTTCTGCTTTCCGATGACTATCGACGTGCGGTGCTTGAGGTTATTGCACACACGTTGCTCCAGCGTTCAACTCTTCCTGGCAATGCCCGTTTTACCCAAGACGACTTCGATGGTCTTGTCGCAGATACGCTCCATTCATCGCGCGATTTTCTCGAGGCTTTTGTCGTGCAAGTAAGCAAAGAGAACCACATTGTGATTGAAAAATATGTGCACGATATTTTGTGCAGGCGCTTAAACCTGTAACAGGCAGACGCATTATCCCACCATTCCAGGCATTAGACGGGGCGGGCGTTTTATGCCAACCTTTTGGCTGAGTGTTCTTTGTATGCCCTGGATTTGCTCATCGACGTTTTATCTATATTGCGCTTGCGGCCTCATCGGATACGAGGAAGGCGAGAGCGAAGGGCGAATCATGATCGGAACACGGACTTCAGCCCACCTCATTCGCCACGATGCTCACTATGTTTAAAAAACTTCTCTCGGCTCTTAGCGGCAAAAAAGAACAAACCCCAGGCCCTGCGGAATCTGACTACACGCAGGCAGAACACGTCCCGGTTCCAGATGAAGAGATGATTGTCGCCTGGGACGCCAACGGGCGAGAGATACATATCGCCCGCAACGACTGGCGTAACCGTGTTTTCCTGCCCGGTCTTGCGCAAAAGTGGAATAACGCGGCAGAACTTTATGATGCAATCCTGAGCGGCCTGAACGATGGTTTTGCCGCCGATCTTATCCCTGCTGCCTCGCGTCTGGTGGAGATTGACGACGATCCCGAACGCAGCCATACCATTCAGGGCATTGTGCTGATGGAAAATAAACGCCTGGTCGAGGCTGAAAGCACGTTGCAGGCGGGTATAGCGAAAGTCGGGGCCACGGGAACATTGCTGACTAATCTGGCCAAAGTTTTGTCTCACAAGGGTGACGATGGCCGTGCCGAGGAACTGCTCTGGCAGGCTATTGAAGCCGATCCGAATCTCGATAACGGCTTGCTCTGGTGGGCGAGTATTAAGCAGGAGCGTGAAGGGGAAGCGGGATATGTCGCGGGGCTGCGGACCGTTGCAGCGCTGCCCGGATCCTGGCGTGCACAACTCTGGCTGGCGCGCTATTACCTCGAACATAGCAATGTTGCGGCTGCCAGAGCGCTGTATGACGACGTACTGGCGCAGGGGCAATACGACGGCAGTTCGCTGATGATGATCTCAGGCGATCTGGGTAGGAACGGCGAAATACCGCTGCTTGTTGAACTCATCGCCCCTGTGTATGACGAAAAGCGCCACGATCCGATGGCCGGTATTAATTTGCTGCGCGCTTATCAGGAGCTGGGCAATCCCGACGAGGGGGAAAAGCTGTTGAGCCGGATGTATGCGCTGGACTACCCGCCGCTTAAACAGTATCTGGATGAATCCGCCCGCGCCTTTCAGACGATGCGCGAGCAGCATGCGCAAGGTACCCCCACCGATCCGGGCGAGGTGGAAATCAATACGCTGGCCCTTACGCAGCCTGTCTGGCAGTACGGGCTGTGTAATGCCGACTGGCTTTTCGGGCAGAAACCGCAAGAGGCAAACACAATTGGTTTCTTTGTGCTGAGTAAAATCGACGATGACGCGACACCGTCCGAGTCGCAGCGTGAGGATGACCTGGGACGTCTTACTCGTGCTATTCCTCTGTATCTTGCCGAAGCAACCCACTACTGGAGCGATTATGCTGCCCGTTGTTATGTCCAGGTCGCTGCGGGCATCGGGCCGGTTGTCTCAACCCATCCGTTTGATGGTTATGGGCTGTTCGACCTTGTGCCGCCAGAAATGAAATACTTTGTGACCGGGGAGATCGGCTGTTCAGGAGAGGGGCCGCAACGTCAGTGGCAGCTTACTCTCAGCCTTTGGGATTGTACTCAACGGACCCAATGCGCGACTGAGAGTGGTACGGTAGCGCAGTCTGATTTGGGAGCGCAGGTGCTTAAGATGGAGCAAGGTCTGCTGGCGAAAATGGGACCGGTGAACCCTCAGCCGCTGGATACGTTCTATGCGCGTCCCTCCGTTGATGCGATGGATATCTATCTTGGTGAACTGGGTCAGGCTTTTATGTTAACGCTGGTCGCCAACCAGCAGGTGCCCCGTTCCGCCGTATGGGGTGAGCGGACAATGCTGGAGTGGCCGCTGAATATGGCATTGCAATGGCCGCAGGCGGAAGTGCCGAAAATGATGTACTTCTCCGGGCTGGGGAAAGCTTTTGATTACCAGTCAGAAGTGCTGGCTGAATATAAAACGCGTACGCTGGAACTATTACGCACCGCCACGCAGGAAAATAGCCCGGCGGCACAACTGGCGCCTCTGGTCTGGAAAATATTCGCCATGGAAGATGAATTCAGCGCCGGGCAGCAAAATATGCCACCGCAAACCAGTCCGGCCTATACTGAGTGGCTTACGCGCGTTGCCGAAAAGTAGCTGTGTCGAAGGATGGAATAATGTGAGGAGGAAGGGGAGATGACAACGCGGAATATTGAACAACGCTTCTGGCGCTCTTCGCGTGTGCCGTGGATCGAATGGCGTTCTACCGTAGACAGTACACAGGCCTACAAACTGCACCAGCACCCTCAGTTATCCATTGGCGCGATTATCGACGGCGAGACCCTCACGCGTTGCCGCGACCGTGAATATCACCTCTATCCGGGCGATATGGTGCTGATTGCTCCCCGTGAAGCGCACAGTTGCAACCCGACAGCAGAACGTCCACGTAGTTATCACATGTTATACCTTGATGAGGCGTGGTGTTTGCAACAATTGGGGGGGGCGCCGGGGGAATATCTTTACTGTGCACAGACCGTATTACGCACACCTTCCTTCTTCACCGCCTTTATGCACATTATTTCTCTAATGGAAGATAACCAGGTCGGGGCATTACAAGAGGCGGTACGCGCGCTGCTTGTCAGCCTGCCTGGCCTGCAAACTGCGATGCAGCCGGCTGAATTTTGCAACCACCTGCAAACGACGCTGCTGGCCGATATTCAGCAACCGCCGTCGCTGGATTGCCTGGCACAGCGGTACACGTTGCGTAAAGAGACGCTGATTCGCCAGTTCAAGCTGGCAACAGGGCTTACGCCAGGAGCCTGGGTTAATAATGCCCGTGTGGAGTTTGCCAAAGTGCAGTTGCGGGCGGGCAGAGATATTGCCGATGTGGGTTATCAAAGTGGTTTTGCCGATCAAAGCCACTTCCACCGTACGTTCGTCAGTTTTACCTCATCCACGCCCCGGCAGTATGCGCTGGGGCGATCAATATCAGACAATAATTAAGTCGGCCAACGCCATAAAGTGACCTCGTCGTTTTACTGATGAGGTCGCTATGTCTCTATTACCCGAATTTATTCCCGCCGCGTTTCCACTGCTTGCGCTTTCACATTTTGTCGCACTGGTAAGCCCCGGTCCCGATTTCTTTTTGCTCGCCGGGTATGCCATCCGTTATCGCCTACGGGGAAGTGTCGGGATTGGTCCGGGGATCGCGCTGGGAAATGCGGTCTATATTGTGCTGGCGATGTATGGCTGGCGGCTGTTGCAGGATTATGCAGTGCTGTTTCGTCTGATTGAGATTGCCGGAGCGCTGTATTTAATCTGGATTGGCGGCCATCTGTTACGCAGTCGTAAGCAGAACCTGGCGCTCAGCGCTACCCGGATGGATTGCCCGTCGTGGCGAAAACAGTTCCTGCTTGGGCTGGGGTCTGCGTTGCTTAATCCCAAAAATGCGCTTTTTTACCTGGCACTGATGACCTCAATTCTTGGCACAAATGTCACCTTTCCACAGCAGCTCTTTTCCGGCGCATGGATGAGCCTGGTGGTACTGGCGTGGAATCTGGCAATCGCGGCGTTGATTGGATTATCCGCTGTACAGGTGCGTATCACAGCATATGTACACATTATCGAGCGCACAGCCGGAGCGATCCTCGCCGGATTTGGCGCGGTGATGATCCTGACGATGGTGCGTCATGCGGTGATGTGACCAATCCCACGTAAAGACGTGTGTGAATAAAAACAGTACGTTAGCGTTGCGCAGAGGAATCGATAGGTTGGCTTACTTGTTGTGACTGGAGCTTATCCTGATGATGATACCAGGCACCGATTGAGGAATAGATAAAACGACCAAAGAAAAAGATAAAGCTGATAAGAAGTACGATACGGGTCATGCGACTGTCAAATCGATGTCGTTTTCGCATAGGGGTTGCCTGACTCACAAAAGGTTCCTTAAGGTATACCCTCAAAAAAGGGCGACTTTGACATTAAGGCACAGAGTGCGGACAAGGTCAATTCTTCGCCATGTAAAATTTCACCCGTGGAAAATATTAATCAATTTTATATAAAATAAATTAAGTATTTAAGTCATGAATGCTAATCTGCCTCTCTTTTTAAAAAGCGTAAAAATTAATTAATTCGGCGAGTTTTATTTGATATGCATCAATCACTGGATGCCCTACAGAACTAAAATTCACGCTCATTTGCTATTTACGCGTTTACAGTCAGGTTGGATGCCTGCCTGAAATACCCATTGGGAAATTGGGTTTTTTGTCGAGCATCTATGACTTCGTTGAAAAAATATCATCAGCATAAAGATAAATGGTGGGCATTACCGCTCGTGTTGCCTTGTCTTTTGCTGCCACTGTTTAACCTGGCGAATACCTATACCCATGTCGCGGGTGAAACGGTTGTACTTTTCTCTTTGCCAATGGCGCTGATGTTCAGTCTGATGGTGGTCTTTGGCTGGGCGGCGCTACCCGGTATGATTCTCGCACTGGTACTGCATATCGGCACGCACGATATCTCTGAACTTGTCGCGCAAATTTTTCATTTACTTATTCCCGTGGTGATCAGTTGGGGCGGCTATCGTGTTTTTGTTACGCGTCGGCAAAATATTGCCTACGGAAACTCCGCCTTTATTGCCCAACGCATGTTCTGGCAGGTCTTTTGCCCGTCAACGATTTATTTGATTATTCTCGAGTTCGTTATCTGGCTGGCGTTGTACGACACGGATTTTAGTAAGACTGACATATTGTCGCTGAATATTCATTTGCTGATTGATTATCAGGCATTACTGGTCGGTACTATGACTGGCATTCCTCTGTGCTATTTGGTTATTCGTATCGTTCGTCATCCGCGTTATCTGCGAAGCTGGTTATCGCAACTGCGCCATGAATTCGATCCAAAAGTGACCCGCTGTGAGATGGTTATCTGGCTGAGTATCCTGACGGGATTGGTCATTCTTTTGCTCATGCCACTGAATGAAAATAGCTCCATTTTCAGCACCAATTACACACTCTCTCTGGTCTTGCCTGTCATGTTGTGGGGCGCGTTGCGCTATGGATACCGGTTTATATCGGTGCTCTGGACGCTGCTGTTGATGGTTTCGGTACACTATTTTTATCGCTATCTTCCCGTCTATCAGGCTTATGAAATTCAGTTGGCTATCGCCTCGTCGAGCTACCTGGTCTACTCGTTTATCATTCTTTGCGTATCGGTACTGGCGACCCGGCAACGGCATGTTCACGCCCGTGCCCGTCGTCTTGCCTATCTTGATCCCGTTGTTCAGATACCCAATCTGCGCGCCCTTAACCGTGCGCTGGCGGGTTCGCCCTGGTCCGTGCTCTGCTATTTAACGGTGCCTGAACTGGAAGTCCTGGGGCGTAACTATGGCGTGATGCTACGTATTCAGTACAAGCAAAAACTGTCGGACTGGCTTAAAAACAGCCTTGATGATGATGAACGTGTCTACCATCTTTCTGGTCATGATCTGGCCATTCGCCTTAACACCCAGTCGCACCAGAGCCGTATAGACGCGCTGGATGCCCGAATTAAGGCGTTTCGTTTCTTCTGGGATGATATGCCGCTACAGCCACAGGTAGGTATGAGCTATTGCTATGTACGCTCGCCGGTGCAGCATCTTTACTTGCTTCTTGGCGAACTGAGTACCATTGCGGACCTGTCGCTGGCGACAAATCATCCGGAAAGCTTGCAGCACCGTGGGGCGGCGAACCTTCAGCGAAGCCTCAAGGATAAAGTGGATATGATGAACCGCCTGCAGCTCGCGCTGGAGGAGAATCGCTTTAGTTTGCTGGTGCAGCCTATCGCCGGGATGCGCGGTGATAATTACCACGAAATTCTGCTGCGAATGAATGAAGAGAACGGCCAGTACATTAACCCGGATGATTTTCTGCCGGTAGCCCATGAGTTTGGTCTGTCGTCACGTATCGACCTTTGGGTTGTGGAGCATGTCCTGCATTTTATGTCTGCTCATCGCGCAACGTTACCCGCACAGCGTTTTGCCATTAACCTGTCGCCTGCCTCCGTGTGCCGGGCGCAGTTTTCTCTGGATGTGGCCCGCCTGTTGAAAAAGTATGGCGTCGAGGCATGGCAGTTGATCTTCGAGATTACCGAAAGTAACTCGTTAACGAATCTGGAGCAGGCAAATCAAACGCTCGGCCAGTTGCAAAAAATGGGCTGTAGCGTAGCGATTGACGATTTTGGTGCCGGTTATGCCAGCTATGCGCGGCTGAAAAATGTGAATGCCGATATCCTGAAAATTGACGGTAGTTTTATCCGCAATATCGTTTCCAACAGTCTGGATTACCAGATTGTCGCCTCAATTTGCCATCTGGCGCGCATGAAAAAAATGCGGGTCGTGGCGGAGTACGTCGAGAATGAAGAGATACGCAGCGCAGTGGTTGCGCTGGGTATCGATTATTTGCAGGGGTATTTGATTGGCAGACCAGAGCCGCTGGAAAATCTGCCAGGGCAGATCCAGGCGGCCTGATGCTATGCGGCCACGCCGGGTGACTGCTCTTCTTCGACTTTGAGTCGCCAGCCGGTGACGGCCTCCCAGTATTCCTGTTCCCGTTCCAGGTCGAACAGAACCAGCGCATTCTGGCTGAACCAGTCATGCGGGAAGCTCAGCGTCCAGTGGTTATCATCGGTCTTGAGGCGCAGGGTCGGCGGCGTCGTTGTCGCCTGACGCTGGTTGTTCAGCAACACCCCCAGGCGCAAGAGCTGAATTAACGGCAGGTAGTGCTTTTTCTTAAACAACGTGAAGCGCGGTAAATCATCCAGCTTTATCGCTTTACGGTGATAGCGCACCAGCGTGGCCATCATCAACTGCTGTTCCTGGTTATAACCGGGCAGATCGCTGTTTTGCAGAATATAAGCCGAGTGACGATGCATTCCGCTGTGGTTAATATTCAAACCGACTTCATGCAGCATGGCTGCCCATTTGAGCAGCGCCGCCAGCTGCGGGTTGATGAGTTTCGGGTTTTGCGCCTGCCACTGATCGTAGATGTGCATGGTGGTTTCCAGCACGCGACGCGCCTGTTCACGATCGATGTTGTACTGATTGGCAAGGCTCTGCGCCGTGCGGCTGCGGATGTCCTGATGACGGAAACGGCCTTCCATTTCATACAGCACGCCTTCGCGCAGCGCACCGTCTGAGAGGCGTAACTCGTTAATCGCCAGGGCGTCAAAAACCCCGCAGAGAATGGCCAGACCTGGGGCGAAGACCGCTTTACGTTCATCGGACAGACCCGGTAAGTTCAGCTCGTCGAAGCTTTTGAACTTCACGACTTCGGCAATCAGTTTTTTCAGGCGCTCAGGGGTGATAGAACCATCCTTTTCCCCTAGTGCCAGCAGAACTTCGTGGGCCGCTTTGATGGTGCCGGATGCGCCAAGCGCGACATCCCAGCCCTGAATTCTAAACTGCCAGGCCAGCGTTTCCAGTTTCTGCGTCGCTGCAACGCGGGCGCGCTGGAAGTTTTCCGCATTGATGGTTCCGCCCGGAAAATAAAGCTGCGCGAAGCTGACGCAGCCCATTCGACGGCTTTCCACCAGTTTGGGTTCAAAATCTTCGCCAATGACCAGTTCCGTCGAACCGCCGCCGATATCAATAACCAGCTTGCGGCCTTTTTCCGGCTGCGTGTGTTCGACACCCATAAAAATCAGGCGCGCTTCTTCGTTACCAGAGATGATTTCAATGGGGTAGGGAATAACCTTTTCCGCTCGTTTAAGGAACTCCGGTGCGTTGAGCGCCTGACGCAACGTGTGGGTTCCCACAATACACACGCTTGACGGATCAAAGCCTTGCAGGCGTTCCGCGAACAGCGACAGACAGGCGAGACCGCGCTCCATAGCCTCTTCACTCAGCATATTATTGCTGTCGAGGCCATCCGCCAGATGTACGCGTTGTTTCAGACGGCCAATGATCTGCATGGCGCCATCAACAACGCGGGCAATCACCATATGAAAACTGTTCGAACCCAGGTCGACCGCAGCGAATTCCTGCGGTCGTGCTGTCTTTTCATTTATCGGCATAGATTAGTCAGACTGTTCAAGTGATGTCAGATATTCATGAATCGCGAGCTGCGCGCGTACTTTACGGCGGTTGCCGCGCGGCACATATCGATTACTCAGCTCTTTATCGACGTAGCGTGCTTTGACGGTATCACTGAACAGAAGATCAATGATATCCAGTACCTGCTGTTTAAGGCGCGGATCGAGCAACGGCGCCGCTACTTCAATACGGTAATCGATGTTTCGCGTCATCCAGTCAGCAGACGACAGATACACTTTTTTATCGCCGCCATTCTCAAAAATATAGATGCGATCGTGTTCAAGGAAACGGTCAACAATGCTAATTACGCGAATATTATCGCTGATGCCTTCCAGTTGAGGGATAAGCGAGCACATACCGCGCACCAGTAAATTCACCGGCACGCCAGAACTGGAGGCCGTATACAGCCGGTCAACCAGACCTTTATCCACCAGATTGTTGATTTTCAGCGTAATTCCGGACGGAATACCGTTCTGCGCATTGGCAATTTCGGTGTCGATCATTTTGTACAGCAGATCGCGCGAGTTTTGCGGCGATACCAATAAATAATCGAAATTCACCGGACGGTACGGGTTCTCAATAAAGTTAAACACCCGGCGCACTTCGTTGGTGATACGCGCATCGGCGGTCAGCAAGGAGTAGTCGGTATAGATTCGCGCGGTCTTTTCGTTAAAGTTGCCGGTACCGATATGAGCGTAACGCACCACTTCGTCGTTTTCCATACGCGACACCAGGAACAGCTTGGCGTGGATTTTCAGACCCGGCGCCGAGAAGATCACCTGCACGCCGGCTTCGGTCAGACGCTTCGCCCAATGGATGTTAGCTTCTTCATCGAAACGCGCCTGCAGCTCAACCACCACGGTCACTTTCTTGCCGTTATGGGCGGCGTGGATCATGGAGTCGATAATGCGCGAGTCTTTCGCTACGCGGTAAATGTTGATTTTTATCGCCAGCACGCTTGGGTCAAACGATGCCTGGCGCAGCAGTTCCAGCACATGCTCAAAGGTGTGATATGGGTAATAGAGCAGCACATCGCGTTCGCGAATGGCGTCAAAACCGTTGCGGAACTTATCAAACCAGACATGGCGCAGGCGCGGTAACGGTTTGTTCACCAGGTTCGCTTTCCCGACGTTCGGGAAGCTAATAAAGTCTTTAAAGTTATGGTAGCGGCCGCCGGGGATAATGGAGTCATAACGGGAAATGGTCAGTTTCTCGCGCAGCATCTCAACCATGGCATCCGGCATATCACGCTGGTAAACAAAGCGTACCGGCTCTGCCGTCAGACGCTGTTTCAGGCTTGAAGACATCAGCTCCATCAGGCTCGATTCCATCTCGTGCACCAGATCGTATTCGGCGTCACGGGTCATTTTCATCGAGTAGGCGTTCAACGCGTCGTAATCAAAGAAACCTTTGAAGATATCATCCAGGCAATAACGCAGGATATTATCCAGCAGGATCATCGGTTTGCGACGGCGCGGCGCTTCCGGCGGCAGATTCACGAAACGCGGCACTTTATCAGACGGAATTTCCAGCAGGGCGTAGCGAATATCATCGCCACGGATAATTTCCACCGCCAGATAGGTATAGTCGTCCTTTAAGAAGCGAATCAGATTGGTTTCGCGATTAATCAGCGTCGGGGTAATGTGCTGGCGCAGATACTGTCGGAAATAGTGACGCAGCCAGTTTTGCTGATTGGCGGAAAGCTGGCGTTCATTAATCAAAAAGATTTGATTACGCGCCATTTCCAGCAGTAGTTCGTTATAGAGACCGTCAAATTCCTGATCGGCTTTCAGTACGCGAGACTGGATTTTACCAAGCAGGTGGCGTGAATGGGTGTTGGTGCCTTGTCCTTGTTCTTCGCTAATAATGATGCGGCGTTTCAGTTCTGCAAAGCGAACTTTATAGAATTCATCAAGGTTGTTGGAATAAATCCCTAAAAAGCGCATGCGTTCAATGAGCGGGTTACTCTTATCCGCCGCTTCCTGCAGAACGCGCTCGTTAAAGCACAACCAACTTAGTTCTTTTTCCAGATATAGCTTTTCCTGACCCATTACAACTTACACTCCGGTTAACTCTCGGGACACGGCAATTTCTTCTCGCTATGGCAGTGCCCTCGTGTGCAGGTAAACGTGTTGGCGTTCGTTTGAGTGACATCCCTATTATGGCGAGCTTTGCCAGTAGATGTCCAACTGTGACAGATAAGTATGACAGTAATCCGGTTTTACCCGCAGAAAGGTGTTGCGCGCAACGTTATGTTACGCGCAGGCAAAGAAAAGAACTGCTTAATCGGCCGCGTAGCCCTGTTCTGGCAGGCAAATGCCGTCAAGCCAGGCTTTGTTTTCTTGCATAGCCAGACGGCCATCGACAAACCAACTCACGACCAGCGGGTAAATCGCATGTTCCTGCGTCTGGACGCGGGCGGTCACGTCTTCTTCGGTATCGCCCTCAAACACCGGCACCTGTGCCTGTAAAATCACCGGGCCGCCGTCCAGTTCGTCGGTAACAAAATGCACGGTGGTACCGTGAACTTCATCGCCATTCTCCAGGACCTGGCGGTGGGTGTGTAAACCGGGATATTTAGGCAGCAGGGAAGGGTGAATATTGATCAGGCGGCCAGTGTAATGCGCCACGAAGGCCGGACTGAGGATACGCATGTAGCCAGCCAGCACAACGATATCCGGGGCGTAAGCGTCAATCTCCTGCATCAGTTCGCGGTCAAATGCTTCGCGACTGGCAAACTGAGAGGCAAGAAGCGCATGGGCGGGAATATTGGCTTCCCGCGCACGCTCAAGGCCGAATGCGTCGGCTTTGTTACTGAATACTGCCCGGATGGTGCCATTGATTTTCTTCTGCTTGCAGGCATCAATTATCGCCTGCAAATTGCTTCCGTTGCCGGAAATGAGCACCACAATGTTTTTCATTCAATGACCACGCGTTCACTGGAATCGGATGCTTTGATGATACCGATTTTCCACGCGTTTTCACCTTTGGCATTCAGGAATGCGATGGCTTTATCTGCTTCATCAGCAGGCAGGGCGATAACCATACCGACACCACAGTTAAAGGTGCGATACATCTCATGACGACTGACGTTGCCCGCCGTTTGCAGCCAGTTGAAGACGGCAGGCCATTGCCAGGAAGACTCGTCGATTATCGCCTGGGTGTTGTCCGGAAGTACGCGCGGGATATTTTCCCAGAAGCCGCCGCCGGTCAGATGCGCGATAGCGTGCACATCTGCGTTTTCAATCAGCTCAAGGATCGATTTCACATAGATGCGGGTCGGGGCCAACAAGTGATCGGCCAGGGATTTGCCTTCAAGCTGTGTCGTCTCAGGGTCGCAACCGCTCACTTCGATGACTTTACGTACCAGAGAGTAGCCGTTGGAGTGTGGACCGCTGGACGCCAGTGCAATCAGGACATCGCCGTCGGCCACGCTGGAACCGTCAATGATCTCTGATTTTTCAACGACGCCAACACAGAAACCGGCAACATCGTAATCTTCGCCATGGTACATGCCCGGCATTTCAGCGGTTTCGCCGCCAACCAGCGCACAGCCTGACTGCAGACAGCCTTCCGCGATACCGTTGATAACACTGGCTGCGGTGTCGACATCCAGTTTGCCGGTTGCGTAATAGTCGAGGAAAAACAGCGGCTCTGCGCCCTGAACGACCAGGTCATTCACGCACATGGCCACCAGATCGATGCCGATGCTGTCGTGACGTTTTAGATCCATCGCCAGACGCAGTTTGGTACCTACGCCGTCAGTGCCGGAAACCAGTACTGGCTCACGATATTTTTGCGGCAATGCGCACAGCGCGCCGAAGCCGCCCAGACCGCCCATGACTTCCGGACGACGGGTTTTCTTCACCACACCTTTGATTCGGTCAACCAGAGCATTGCCTGCGTCAATATCAACACCGGCATCTTTGTAGCTAAGAGAGGTTTTATCGGTCACTGCTTGAGTCCCCACGCGTTTGCTTGCGGTTCACCCGTCATATTTCAGGCTGTTACCCGAACTAATCCGGTTTTGGAAATAAAATTCGGCGCAATTCTAACAGTGAAGGCAAACGTTTGCGAGTCCATTATTTCAGGCCGTTGAGGATTCTTACGGTATACTCTTTTCCAGTCTGTTTGATCCGGATCAACGCCGCACCTGTAGCGTGGCGGAGAAAAAGCGGTATAATCCGGCGATTTTTTTTGTGGCTGCCACCGTTTTGGGGAAGGAGAAGAGTATGAAGGTCGTGGAAGTAAAACACCCACTCGTCAAACACAAGCTGGGCCTGATGCGTGAAAATGACATCAGCACCAAACGCTTTCGTGAACTCGCCTCGGAAGTCGGTAGTCTGCTGACCTATGAAGCGACCGCCGATCTGGAAACTGAACGTGTGACTATCGAAGGCTGGAATGGCCCGGTAGAAGTCGAACAAATCAAAGGCAAAAAAATCACCGTCGTCCCTATTCTGCGTGCCGGTCTGGGCATGATGGAAGGGGTGCTGGAACACGTTCCGAGCGCGCGCATCAGCGTGGTGGGTATCTATCGTAATGAAGAGACCCTGGAGCCGGTGCCGTACTTCCAGAAACTGGTTTCTAACATCGACGAGCGTATGGCGCTGGTCGTTGACCCGATGCTGGCAACGGGCGGTTCTATGATTGCCACCATCGACCTGCTGAAAAACGCAGGCTGCCACAGCATCAAAGTGCTGGTGCTGGTTGCTGCCCCGGAAGGCCTCGCTGCGCTGGAGAAAGCGCACCCGGACGTTGAGCTGTACACCGCGTCCATTGACAAGGGCCTCAATGAGCACGGATACATTATTCCGGGTCTCGGCGATGCCGGCGACAAAATCTTTGGTACGAAATAAATGCTTTAAAAATCAAAAGCCGACTTTGAAAGTCGGCTTTTTTTTGGCGTAAACCAGAACAGAATCCGCCTGATTTCATGATGCAGTCCACAAAACTGCAGCATGCGTGATGAGCGGAACATATACCCTAAACAATTCGAATTGCAGGCAGGCGGCACGCGAGCGAATCCTGATTATCTTACTCTGGTAAGTGCTTCGGGTGAACGAGTACGGCCAACGCACCTGCGACCAGAAGGGTGACGGGGATAAACAACAACACTCAGAGGAAAACACTATGACGCGCCGTGCTATCGGGGTGAGTGAAAGACCGCCGCTTTTACAGACAATCCCGCTTAGTTTGCAGCACTTGTTCGCTATGTTTGGCGCAACCGTGCTGGTGCCAATCCTGTTTCATATTAATCCGGCCACCGTACTGTTGTTTAATGGTATCGGGACGCTGCTTTATCTCTTTATCTGTAAGGGCAAAATTCCGGCTTACCTGGGATCGAGCTTTGCGTTTATTTCGCCGGTACTGTTGCTTCTGCCGCTGGGCTACGAAGTGGCGCTGGGTGGCTTTATCATGTGCGGCGTGCTGTTTTGCATTGTCTCCTTCATCGTGAAGAAAGCGGGCACCGGCTGGCTGGATGTAATGTTCCCGCCTGCGGCAATGGGCGCAATCGTTGCCGTCATCGGTCTGGAACTGGCCGGCGTCGCTGCCAATATGGCCGGTTTGCTGCCTGCGGAAGGTCAGTCTGCTGATTCCAGAACCGTCCTCATCTCGATGGTAACGCTGGGTGTGACCGTATTTGGTTCCGTACTGTTCCGTGGTTTTATGGCGATAATCCCGATTCTGATCGGTGTGCTGGCTGGTTATGCGCTGTCGTTTGCGATGGGTGTGGTTGATACCACGCCGATTGCCAATGCGCACTGGTTCGCGCTGCCAACCTTCTATACGCCGCGTTTCGAATGGTTTGCTATCTTCACCATTTTGCCTGCGGCGCTGGTGGTGATTGCTGAGCACGTGGGCCACCTGGTCGTTACCGCAAACATCGTGAAACGCGATCTGATCCGTGACCCGGGCCTGCACCGTTCCATGTTTGCCAATGGCTTCTCAACGATTATTTCCGGTTTCTTCGGCTCAACCCCGAACACCACCTATGGCGAGAACATTGGCGTTATGGCGATCACCCGCGTCTACAGTACCTGGGTTATCGGTGGCGCGGCCATCATCGCGATTCTGCTCTCCTGCGTGGGTAAACTGGCGGCGGCAATTCAGATTATCCCGGTACCCGTAATGGGCGGCGTTTCTCTGCTGCTGTACGGGGTAATCGGCGCATCCGGTATTCGCGTGCTGATCGAGTCCAAAGTGGATTACAGCAAAGCGCAAAACCTGATCCTGACGTCCGTTATCCTGATCATCGGCGTCAGCGGCGCGAAAGTGCACATTGGCGCGGCTGAACTGAAAGGCATGGCGCTGGCGACCATCGTCGGTGTTGCGCTGAGCCTGATCTTCAAACTGATCAGTGTCCTGCGTCCGGAAGAAGTGGTACTGGACGCCGAAGACAGCGAAGCGAATCAGCATTAATCGTTGCTCTGCAAACCGGGCGTCGTGCCCGGTTCAAACGCGGTAAAGTTTTATGATAAACTTACCGCGTTTTGTTAAAGCCCTGTTGAGGTACGTCTGAACACACCGGCGCAACTTTCCCTGCCACTCTACCTTCCTGACGATGAAACTTTTGCGAGTTTCTGGCCGGGCGATAACCCTTCTTTGCTGGCGGCGTTGCAAAATGTCCTGCGCCAGGATCATAGCGGATACATCTATTTCTGGTCGCGCGAAGGGGCAGGACGTAGCCATCTGCTTCATGCAGCCTGTGCTGAGCTGTCGCAGCGTGGCGATGCCGTCGGCTATGTGCCGCTCGATAAACGCACCTGGTTTGTACCGGAAGTGCTTGAGGGGATGGAACATCTCTCGCTGGTCTGCATCGATAATATCGAGTGTGTCGCAGGCGATGAGCCCTGGGAGATGGCCATCTTCAATCTCTATAACCGCATTCTGGAATCAGGCAAAACGCGGCTATTGATCACCGGCGATCGTCCGCCACGGCAGTTGAATCTGGGGTTGCCCGATCTGGCTTCTCGTCTGGACTGGGGACAGATCTACAAGCTGCAACCGCTCTCTGACGAAGATAAAGTTCAGGCGCTACAGCTGCGGGCGCGGCTGCGCGGATTTGAGTTACCGGAAGATGTGGGACGTTTTCTGCTCAAGCGGCTGGATCGCGAAATGCGCACGCTGTTTGATACGCTCGATCAACTTGACCGCGCGTCAATTACCGCCCAGCGTAAGCTGACCATTCCCTTCGTAAAAGACATTCTGAAACTGTAGGCCCGGCAAGCATCGCACCTCCGGGCCTGCGACGTTAGTTGACGATCTCAAGGACCTGCTCTGGCGGACGACCGATGCGCGCCTGCCCGTTCGCCACGACGATCGGACGTTCCATCAGTTTGGGATTATCAAGCAGCGCCTGCAACAACGCCTCTTCTGAGAGATGGCTATCCCCCAGTCCCAGCGATTTATAGAGATCTTCTTTCTGGCGCATCAGTTCACGCGCGCTGGTCATCCCCAGCATATGCAACAACGCTTTGAGCGTGTCGGCATCCGGCGGTGTCTCCAGATACAGGACAACCTGCGGATCAATGCCGTTAGCTTTCAGCAGGCTGAGGGTATCGCGGCTCTTGGAGCAGCGAGGGTTATGGTAAATTTTCACCGCGTCTGTCATCGGTTCTCCTTGTTACATCTTCTGATACGGGCGGAACGTTTTCTGCAACTGACGAAGCTGGTCGATACGCGCATCGTAACGGGCCTGCTGCAGACTGCCCAATTTGACCTGCGAACTGGCGCTCCCCAGCAACGTAATGGCCTGGTCGAGCTTGCCTGTCAGCGCCAGCCCTTCGGCACGCGCCGCCAGCTCTTCATCGCGATGGCCTAAGGTGGCTTCCGCTTGCGCCAGCAGTTCCCAGCCGTTGACATCATCCTTCCAGTTAAAGGTGTAACGGTTGAGTATTGCTTCTGCCGCGGCTGCCTGACCGCCGGTCAGATAGGCGTTTGCCAGGTTGAGCTGTAATACCGGGTTGGTTTTAATTTCTGCCGCATTTTTCAGACGGTTAATCGCTTCGGTGCTCTTGTTCTGCCCTAAATCAATGTCGGTCGCCAGATCGAGATACCAGGCATTTGTCGGATTGGCAGTCAGCAACGGTTGCAGGGTTTTCGCCGCGTCGGCGAAGTTCTTCGCCTCCATGGCCTGTAGGGCACGACCATATTGGGCGGCATGCTGTTCGCGTACATTCCCTTTCGCCCAGGCATCTAACAGATCGCTGGTGAGCTGATTACGCCCGGAATTATACATACCCAACGCTCTGGCTTTGGCCAGGTAAAACTCTTCGGAGGATTGCACGACCACCGGGCGCATCTGATTGGCGCGGTTACGCGCATCGGCAAGACGGCTTTCCGGTAACGGGTGCGTCAGCAAAATTTCCGGCGGGCGTGAAGCGTAACGCGATTGATCAAGCAATTTTTCCAGAAATGTCGGCATTGCCTGTGGATCAAAGCCGGAGCGTTGCAAGACCTGAATCCCGATGCGGTCCGCTTCCTGTTCGTTCTGCTGCGTAAAGGTAATCATGCCCTGTTGCGTACCGGCCAGTGTACCGGTGAGCGCCGCCATCCCGGCCTGCGGGCTTGCCATGGCTAACAGAATGGAGCCAAGCGCGCCAGCCCAGGTGAGGGGGGCGCTGCGTTTCTGGTCTTCCATGGCACGTGCCAGATGGCGCTGGGTCACGTGGGAAATTTCATGCGCCATCACCGACGCCAGCTGGCTTTCGTTGTCCGCATAGCGAAACAGCGCTGAATGCAGTACTACGTTGCCGCCGAAGAAGGCAAAAGCGTTGATCTCGTCATTATTGACTAAGTAGAAATGAAACGGGGTCTTTACTGAGTTTGCATGCGAGACCAGGCGCATGCCCAGTCCGTTAATGTACTGAACCAGTAAAGGGTCGTTGATCAGCGGTGCACTGCCGCGCAACTGGCGGACATAATAGTCGCCCATCTGCATTTCCTGACCAATGGACAGGGTGCTTCCTGCGGAGGTTCCCATATCGGGCAGCGTATCTGCAGAATCCGCAAACGCGGGGATCATCTGGCCGAGCGTCAGCGTGGCGATAAGGGTTGCGACCAGCGTTTTTTTCAACTGCCTGAACATAACCTCAATCCTGTAATTTTTGGGGTAATCATTTGACCTGAGGCGCCGGGGTTCGTTCCGGCAAAATAAAACAGAGAGTTTATCCGCCCTGAAAGGGGAATGACACCGTTTTACCTGCTCACCATGTTTCCTGTAAAGGCGACGAAAAGCGAAGTCTTTTTTGTGACATTTCGATACAATTCCTGAACTCACACCGGTCAATCCGGCTTCTGGAAGGAACATATGCTTGAATTGTTGATGCAGTGGTATCGCCGTCGCTTTAGCGACCCGGAAGCGATCGCGCTGCTGGTCATTTTACTGGCTGGTTTTGTCATTCTCTTCTTCTTTAGCGGTCTTCTTGCGCCGTTGCTGGTCGCCATTGTGCTGGCCTATCTACTTGAATGGCCAACCGTTCGTCTGCAAAGAGTTGGTTTCTCCCGCCGCTGGGCAGCAACAATGGTACTGCTCCTGTTTGTCGGCATTCTGATGATTATGGCATTTGTGGTGATGCCGGTTGCCTGGCAGCAGGGGATGAATCTGATTCGCGACATGCCGGGAATGCTCAATAAACTGTCCGATTATGCCGCCACGCTGCCCCGACGTTATCCGATGTTAATGGATGCGGGCATCATTGATGCCATGGCGGAAAACATGCGTGCCCGAATGTTGGGGCTGGGGGATTCGGTGGTCAAATACTCCCTTGCGTCGCTGGTCGGTCTGCTGACGCTGGCGGTCTATCTGGTGCTGGTGCCTCTGATGGTCTTCTTCCTGGTGAAGGATAAAGAACAGATGCTCAATGCGGTGCGCCGTGTGCTGCCACGCAATCGTGGGCTGGCAGGGCAGGTTTGGAAAGAGATGAACCAGCAGATAACCAACTACATTCGCGGCAAAGTACTCGAGATGATTGTCGTCGGTGTCGCGACCTGGTTAGGTTTTCAACTCTTCGGCCTTAACTATTCCTTGCTGCTGGCGGTGCTGGTGGGATTCTCGGTGCTGATTCCTTACATCGGCGCATTTGTGGTCACAATACCGGTGATTGGTGTGGCGCTGTTCCAGTTTGGCGCGGGCACCGAGTTCTGGAGCTGTTTTGCCGTCTACCTGATAATCCAGGGGCTGGATGGCAACTTGCTGGTGCCCTTGCTGTTCTCCGAAGCCGTTAACCTGCACCCGTTGGTCATTATCCTGTCGGTGATCATCTTCGGCGGCCTGTGGGGGTTCTGGGGCGTATTCTTCGCCATCCCGCTGGCGACGCTGGTGCAGGCGGTGATTCACGCATGGCCGGATACCGTTGCGGTTGACGACCACCACGTCTGACCTGATGTCTTCCCCGCTGGCGCGACGCTTAGCGGGGGCTACTGAGGCTGTATCCGGCTAAGCGCAGCGCCATCCGGGACGCGGTTAGTGCGCGTTATGTTGATTACGCAAATAGATAATCCAGTAGGTAATCCCAACCAGTAATCCGCCGCCGATGATATTACCGATAGTCACCGGTATCAGATTGGCAGTGATAAAATTGCTCACTGTTAATGCCGGAAAATTTTCCGCGCTGGAATGAATACTGGTCCAGAATCCTTCGGGGGCAAAATAACGAATAACAACAGAAAGCGGGATCAAAAACATATTCGCAATGCTGTGCTCGAAGCCGCTGGCGACAAACATGCCAATAGGCAACAGCATCGCCATGATTTTATCCGTTAGCGTATGTCCGGAATAACTCATCCATACGGCCAGACACACCATTAAATTACATAACGTCCCCAGGCAGACGGCTTCAACGAATGTATGATGCATTTTATGATCAGCAGTCTGTAATACATTTAATCCCCAAAGGCCGTTACCACTCATATATTGCCCGGCAAACCAAATCAGCGCGACAAAAAATAGTGCACCGACAAGGTTACCCAAATAGACGATTATCCAGTTGATAATTAACTGTCGCCAGCTTATGAGTCCGCTGGCTTTTGCCATTACCGTCAATACTGTCGAGGTGAACAAATCTGCGCCACAGACCACGACCAGAATGAGGCCCAGCGAGAAGCAGACGCCGCCCGCCAGTTTTGCCAGAGCGGTTGCCGGGGCAGGCCCTGTCGTGACGGTAATATAGAAAACGAACGCAATGGAAATAAATACACCAGCCGTGACCGCGAGAAAGAATGACAGCTCTTTCTTCTTGCTGACTTTATATAAACCTGCCTGTTCGGCAACCTTTGCCATTTCTGCGGGAAGCCGCAGATCAAAAGCATTGCTGGTATCCATGAGAATCTCCTGAGTCTATACATAAATGAGGGAGCCATATCGACACCCGCATTTATATGCATAGGGCGTACCAGCCATTTTGCCGGTATCGCCCTGAAAGCGTTAATTCGCTCACAATTAAACTCAGGAACTAAATTACAATACTTCCCGCACGCTAATACCCAGACGCTGCATACGCGATAACAGCGTGGTGCGTTTCATCCCTAATTTTGACGCTGCGCCGCGCGGCCCGGCGACAATACCGTTTGTTTCCCGCAGCACCTGAATAATGCGCTGACGTTCCTCTTCATCGTTTTCCGGCGGTTCGGTATGCATCATTTCCGCCACGCGGGGAAGGGGAAAAGGAAAGGGATCGTGAGCCACGGGCTGTACCATGCTGCTGGGCTGGGCATTTAAATGCAGGCTCAGCGTATTATCGCGTGATAGCAGCACCGCACGTTCCAGAATATTTTCCAGTTCGCGCACGTTGCCTGGCCACTCATAGCGCATCAACTGGCGCATGGCATCGGCAGGGATCGTGTCGATTTGGCGGTTTAAACGGCGCGCCAGCTTTTGCGTGAAGTACCTGACCAGCAAAGGGATATCGTCCGGGCGATCGCGCAGCGGCGGCAACACCAGCGGGAAGACATTCAGGCGATAAAACAGGTCGTTGCGAAACTCCCGGTCAATGACCATCTGTTTCAGGTCGCGGTTAGTCGCGGCAATGACCCGAACGTTAACGGGAATGGTGCGGGTGCCGCCAATGCGCTCAATCTCTCGCTCTTGTAGCACACGCAATAACTTAGGTTGCAGTTCAATCGGCATATCGCCGATTTCATCGAGAAACAGCGTCCCCCCATCTGCCATTTCAAAGCGTCCACGGTGAGCGTTGATCGCCCCGGTAAACGCCCCTTTATCATGACCAAACAGTTCGCTTTCCAGCAGCGTCGACGGAATAGCGGCGCAGTTGATTTTCACCAGCGGTTTATCTTTGCGCAGACTCATCTGGTGAATAGCGCGGGCGATTATCTCTTTCCCTGTACCGGTTTCGCCAAGAATCAGTACTGTACTGTCACTCAGGGCAACAATATTGACCTGCTGAAGCACATCACGCATGGCGTCGCTTTGATAAATAATGTCGCCAAAACTCTGGCTGGAAAGAATTTGCTCGTTAAGTTTATTGTTCTCGTTTTTGAGATTTTCTTTCAGATGCGTCACTTTGCGATAGGCATCGGCATTATCGACAGCAATGCCAATTCTGTCGGCAATCTGTCGGAGTAATCGACAGTTTTGTGCGTTAAAAATCGACAAATCCCGATGCGCCAGCATCAGCACGCCAGTGGACTGATGGCTAAAAGCCAGCGGCAGAATAAACACCGTCTCCAGGCCTTGCGCATCGAGTTGTTGCAGCAGGGGATCGTTTAGCCACCTTTGCGGCTCGTCCTTTTTTTGCAACAGGGTCGCATGATTTTCATTGAGCGCCGTATGCAGCAACGGGCTTTCACTGCGTAACGGGTATTGCTGGCTTTTCGGCGGGTGTACCGTGAAATCCGTCGCGTTCCACATAAGCTGACGCGAGCGCAGGGCATCACGGAGCACCATTGAGACTGTGTCTACGCCAAAGAAGCGGTGGATCTCCCGCGAGACATCCGCCACCAGTTCATCAATATCGAGATGCGACAGTACTGAGTTGGTGATATCGACCAGTACCCGGTCATGGTCAAGTTCCTGGCGCAACAGTGAAACGGATTGTTCAAGCTTGTCGCGTTCGATATCGCCCTCTAAACCTTGCGCCGCGAGGCGTGCCAGCCAGGCAAACATGGTGCTGTCTTTTTCGCAAAATTTACCGCCATCGGTGCGCACAAAGCGCAACTCGGCCATGGTTTCCCCGGCAAGTAAAATCACCTGGGTCGAGCTATCGCTGATTGAACCGGCATATTCACTGGTGCAGAACTCAACGCTTCCGTCGTCAAAACAGCGGTAGAATCGCGAATTACTCAGGCGAAGTTCGACAAACTGAATGGGGCTGAACGGAGGGGGTAGAGGAATGAACGCCCGCAGGACGGACGCCTTATCTTTCTGTTCCAGCAAATGCTGTAAAATCATGGATACTGCATCCTTCCAGAATCAATTGTGCAGAAAAGCAGACAGAAACAGCCATAAATCAACATAATGTGACTTCCTTATCCGTTTTTTCATATCAAGTGATTGTGCTTCGGTAAGAGAGCGGGCCACCCGGTATACTACTATACCCCCTTATTTTGTAGTGTTACCCGCTTCACGTATAGTTAATTGTCATACGAATTGACATTTTATTGATATCACTAATGGTTAATCCAGCCGCCGCACCATCAGATAAATCGCCGGTTCACCGGCAATATCCTGCAATTGTTGCAATATGAGCTGACTCCAGCCGCGCCAGGGATCATCCGCGTCTTCCGCCAGTTTAGCAAATGCGGGGGCCAGTTTATTGACGTGACTGGCATCAATGATGATTTCGCCAAACGTCAGCAGCCCCTGCATTTTCTTGCGTGCGCCGTCTTCCAGTAACGCAAGCCAGCGCTCGTAATCGGCAAGGGGGCATTCCAGTACCACGTTGAGGCAGTCAATTACCCCCACGTGGTGACCAATTGCCAGCGAGTAGTACATCACCTGGCGGCTCTTTTCCTCGACATTGACGCTGTCATCGACAAACTTCTGCCGCAGCGTCCAGAACATTACTTTGCTGCCCTGTTCAGACATGCTTCCCCTCCATCTCGGCGCGCAGTTGCTGCACGATGGTGTCCAGGCGCGGATCGGCGGCCTGTTGCAGCCAGGCATTAATGCGTGCTGAGCTTTCGCGTGGGTCGCCTTCGGTCAACAGTGCGAAGAAGTGATCGGCAATTTCACGCCCCTGGCGATAGCCTGCCAGACGACGCGCCAGCCGTTCGATGTTGACGCGCATGGCCAGCGGTACGGCAGGCCAGCGGACGCTCGCCGTTTCATTTTCAGCCTGGTGATGATCTTCTGCGTGCAGTTTCTGCTCCAGCAGGCCGAGCGCGACGGCGAAACCGTGTACCGTTGCCGCCGGGGTCGGCGGGCAGCCTGGGATCCATACGTCAATAGGCACAATGGTATCGCTGCCGCCCCAGACGCTGTAGAGATCGTGGAAAATACCGCCGCCGACCCCGCATGCGCCATAGGAAATTGCGATTTTGTGGTCAGGCGCGGAATGCCACGCACGCAGCGCGGGCATACGCATGGCGCGCGTGACCGCGCCGGTAAACAGTAAAATGTCAGCGTGACGCGGCGAGGCGACGACTTTAATGCCGAAGCGTTCGGCATCGAACAGCGGGGTAATCGCGGCGAAGATCTCGATTTCACAGCCGTTACATCCCCCGCAGTCCACGCGGTAAACATAGGCAGAACGTTGAATATCGCGAAGCAGCACTTGCTTGAGTTTTTGCGCTTGTTCATCCAGCGTTATGGGCTGACTGACATGCTGCTTTAACGTCAGGGAATCGGCGCTCATGCTTGCTCCTCAATATAATAATGAACGTTGGTGCTGCCGCGATGCTCCAGTGCCGCCCGACGTTTGCATGCCGGGCAGACATTCGCCTGGGCGCGCAGTGTTTCCACAAGCGTCGGGTTCGATTGATGAAGCGCCAGCAATTCAGCCGCCAGGGCGACGGATTTTTCCGGCGCAAACGGCGCATGGCACTCACTGCAGTGCTGCAACCGAAAGGTCGCGCGCACGTAGAGATCTTCTTTGCGGGTCACCGCCAGCTCAAACTCTTCTGACAGGCGAATGGCGTGCGTTGGGCACACCTCTTCGCAGCGGCCGCAGTAGATGCAGCGGCCGATAAACAGTTGCCAGATGCGGGCGTTGTCATCCGGATGGGTTTCCATCGTCAGCGCGTTAGCAGGGCAGGCGGTGGTACAGGCACCGCAGGCGATACACTGCTCGGGATTGAGCTCGGGTTTCCCGCGAAATCCGGGGCAGACATCCAGCGGCGCAAACGGGTATTTCACCGTGACTTCGCCCGCTCTGATAATGGTTTTCCACAATTTAAGCATCGTATCTTCCTTATCTCAGCGGCGAATTGCGACGTTCAATACTGTAACGCTCGATCTCTTTGTACGGTACGGTGGTGGATTTGCGTTTACGCACATCCACCAGCGTGACGCGGTCCGTACAGGAATAGCAGGGGTCGAGGCTACCGATAATCAATGGCGCATCGGAAACGGTATTACCGCGCAGCATATAGCGCAGCACCGGCCAGTTAGCATAGGTCGCCGCACGGCAACGCCAGCGGAACAGCTTCTGGTTATCGCCGAGCATGCTCCAGTGCACATCTTCGCCGCGCGGCGCTTCGACATAACCCAGTGCGAATTTATGCGGCTTGTAGCTGAACCCTTCGGTCAACAGCGAAGTGTCCGGCATATTGTCGAGGGCAAATTCAATCATCGAGAGGGAATCAAGCGTCTCTTTGATACGCACCATCACGCGTGAGAAAACATCCCCGGCAGGCCAGCTAAACAACGTTTTCGGCAGATTACCGTAGTCAGCATAAGGATGGTCAAAGCGCAGATCACGCTGAAAACCACTGCCGCGAATCAGCGGGCCGACCGGGCTATAATCGCGCGCAATCTGACGGTCCAGCACCCCGACCCCCTGGGTACGCTGTGCCATATTTGGCGTTGAGAGCAGCATATCCACCAGTTGAATCACTTCTGCGCGCATCTCTTTCACCAACTGGATGGTTTTAATGCGCTGCTCTTTCAGGATGTCGCGCCGCACGCCGCCTATCAGGTTCAGGCCGTACGTTTTACGCGAACCGGTCAGCAGTTCAGCCATGGTCATCGATTTTTCGCGGATGCGGAAAAATTGCATAAAGCCGGTATCGAAGCCGACAAAGTGGCTGGAAAGGCCGATGTTTAACAGGTGGCTGTGCAGACGCTCTACTTCCAGCAGCACTGAGCGGATGGTGTGAGCGCGTTGCGGTACCACAATGCCCAGCGCGTTTTCCACCGAGGTGGTGTACGCCACGCTATGGGCGAAGCCGCAAATCCCGCAGACGCGGTCTGACAGGAAAGTCACTTCGTTATAACCCATGCGGGTTTCTGCCAGTTTTTCCATCCCCCGGTGAACGTAGAACAGACGGTAGTCGGCATCGACAATGCGCTCGCCATCAACAAACAGACGGAAATGGCCCGGTTCGTCGGACGTGATATGCAACGGACCGATGGGCACGATACGCGCCGAGCTATCGCCGTCATTGATAAACGGGTAGTTTTCCGTATCGGTGGTCGGTTCCGGACGCAGACGATAATCCATGGTGTCTTTGCGCAGCGGATGCAAATCGTCCGGCCAGTCGTCCGGCAGTACCAGACGGCGCTGATCCGGTAAGCCCACCGGAATCAGCCCGTACATGTCGCGAATTTCACGCTCGCCCCAGACGGCGGCGGGCACTTTCGGGGTGACGGAGGGGAATTCACGTGTGTTGGCATCGACCAGCGCTTTAACCACAATCCAGCATTTTTCCGCCCCTTCCATAGAAAGGGCGTAGTAGACCGCGTAATGACCATTGAGGGTACGTTCATCGTTACCGAATAACACCGGTAACCAGCCGTCATGCTGGTAATAGAGATAATGAACGATATCCGGTAGCAGATTGAGTTTTACCGTAATGGTGGTCTGCTCAAAGGTTTGCCGCTCTTCTTCAAGAATGGCACCGGGAAATTGCGCGTTCAACGCCGCAAGGCAGGCACCGCCACGAGGGGCATCGAGACTGACACTCTCTAAATAACTCACTTTAACTCTCCCTGAACCCGCGCGGGTGTTGCGGTTGCGGCGGTGGTGTCAAACGACGCCCACAGCCAACTGAATTGTGTTGATTGTTCATCATTACCGGACATCACAATGGCCGAGGCGTTTGCCAGCATTTTGCTTACCGGTTGCGGAATATGGGTCCCCATCACCAGCATCATCACCAGCAAAATGACCATCGGCACCGTGGTCAGCCAGCCCAGTTCGCCGCTGGCGACTTCCTGGGGCGGTGCGGCAAACAGCGCTCTGGCGACCATGCGCACCAGTCCGCCAAGCACGATCGTCAGCAACAGCAGCAGAACGATGGTCACCAGCAGATGATCCGCCGCCAGCCCGGCGGTGACGGTCATAAACTCACTGAGGAAAATATTGAAAGGGGGCATTCCGCCCAGTGCCAGCGCGCCGCCGCCAAGGAGGACCGCGGTAAACGGCATGACTTTCAGCATGCCGCACACCACGTCCAGGTTACGGGTGCCGTATTTCAGCAGCACGTTGCCGGAACCGCAGAACAACAGTGTTTTGGCCAGGCTGTGGTTCAGTGTGTGCAGCAGTGCGGCGAGAATGCCCAGCGGGCCGCCGATACCGAGCGCCACCGCCACCAGCCCCATATTTTCCACACTGGAGTAGGCAAGCAGACGTTTCATATCCTGTTGGACAAGGATAAAGAACGCCGCCACCGCGACGGAAAGCAGGCCGAAGATCATCAGCAACGTATTGGGGAACGTGCTGCCGATAGCATGGCAGATGATGATGTAATAGCGAATCAGCACCAGCAGCGCGCAGTTCAGCAGCACCGCTGAGAGCAGGGCGCTTACCGGACTTGGCGCTTCACTGTGGGCATCCGGCAGCCAGGCGTGCATCGGGAACAACCCGGTTTTGGTCCCAAAACCGATCAGCACGAAGACAAATGCCAGTACCATCAATGTTGGGTCGAGTTTGCTGCTCTCTTTAAGGACTTCGGTCCAGAAAATCGCGTGATCGGGCTCTGCCATAAAGCTGGCGGCGTTGGCGTACACCAGTACGGTACCGAACAGGCCAAACGCGACGCCCACGGTACAGATGATGATGTATTTCCACGCGGCTTCCAGTGAAGAACGCTGGCCGTAAATCCCCACCAGAAACGCAGAGCTCAGTGTCGTGGCCTCAATGGCTGCCCACATGACAATCAGGTTGTTACTGGTGACTACCAGCAGCATGGTGAAGAGAAACAGATGGAAGAAACCGTAGTAATTGCACAGAGTGCCGACGGTAATTTCCCCGTGATCGACTTCATGGCGCATATAGCCAATGGAATACAACCCGGTAATAAAACCGATGATCCCAAGAAGCGACAAGAACAGACCGCTTAGACTGTCAATATGTAGCCAGCGATGGGCGGCAAAAATCTCACTCGCAGTCACCGCTTCTGCGACCGTCCACAGTGCCACGACCATCAGCACGGTGATACCGACGAAATGCACGGCGGTGACCAGACCGCGCGCGGCATTCCCTCGAAGACGGCACAGGAAGCAGAGTGCGGAAATGACCAGCGGCGTGAGCAGCAGCAAGGTGAACATCAATGCGTGACTCATGTTGTTATCCTTTCAGCGCCGTAAGGTTATTAACGTCCAGCGTGCCGTGGGTACGCCAGATTTTTCGCGCCAGTATTGTCATGACGATCACCGCGAAAATGGCATCGGTGGCGATACCGATTTCGACCAGCTCCGGCGCACGCCATGCCAGCAGCGCCAGCACCAGATGCGAGCCGTTCTCCATCAGGCAGTAGCCAAACACCTGACGCAGGATATTGCGCTGGCTGATGATGCACAGCAGCCCCAGCAGGAAATGACCGAGCGCCACCGCCAGCGCGGGCTTAAGTTGCGCGACCAGCGGCAACTGCACCGGACGCACCACAAACCAGCACAGCAACACGATGCCTGCGGCCATCAACACCAGTGCGGCAGGGCCAAACAGGCGTTCCCCCTGACCCTCTGGCGCCATTTTGCGAAATGCATAGCCCATAATCAGCGGCACCATCAGAACCTTGGTGAAGAAGGCGCTGATGGACCATATCCGCAGTTGTTCTGCATCCAGCAACTGCGCAAGGGTGAAAAATATCGACACCAGCACCAGTGATTGCAGGGCGTACAACCAACAGGAGACGGTGTAGCGTCTGGCGCAAGTGACCAATAACGAGGTGAACATCATCAGCCCCGCCAGATTGTTAACGATCAATGTTCCCGTCATCTTCGACTCCCTTTATCCAATCCACGCTGCGGCAATGACGCTTGAGCACAGCGACATCACCACCAGAATCACCAGCACCAGCTTCATGGCATAAGGCAGCGGTGCCGCCTGTGCTACCTCTTCGCTGGGTTCACCCGGCACGACGCGCCCGAACCAGTAGATAAACCAGCCGAAGCTGGCGACCGATTCCACCAGCGCCAGGATCATCACCGCGAGCAGAATGGGGTGCTGATCGGAGAGGGCGAACCCGGCGGCAAACAGGGGAAACTTGCTGAAAAAACCGTTGAACGGCGGGACACCGGTAATGGCGAGTGCTGCAACGCAAAAACCGATCCCGGCGATAGGCAGCGTGCGCATTACGCCGCGAAGGCGCGGCAGCATACGCGTACCGCAGCTGTAGCTGAGTGCCCCGGCCACCAGGAAGAACAGGCTCTTGGCGAAGGCATGGTTAAAGATGTAAACAATCCCCGCATTGAAGGCCATTTTCGAACCGAAAATCGACATCGACAGGGCAAGGAAAATCCACGCCAGCTGGGAAATCGTCGACCAGGCGAGCAGGCGCTTCATGTCTTTTTGCGGCAGGTACATCAGGAAGCCGTACACCAGGGTGATTGTCGCCATGGTGACGCCGACCCAGCCAATGACTTCCGGGATCTGCCCACCTTCGGAAATAGCGCGGGCAAAAATGTAAACACCCACTTTCACCATCGACGCGGCGTGCAGGTATGCGCTGACCGGCGTCGGCGCTTCCATCGCATCCGGCAGCCAGGCCTGCAATGGCAGTTGCGCTGATTTACCCCAGGCAGCGAACAAAATCCCACCGTAGACGATTAACGCGGCACTGCCGTTTAACTGGCTCATCGCGCTTAGCGCAAAGGTGCCGGTTTGCAGGAACAGCGTTGCCGCCGCCAGATACAATCCCAGCGAACCGACGTGGGTAATAAGCAGCGCTTTCATCGCCGAGCGCTGGGACTTTTCAGACTGGTAATAGCTGATGAGCGCCCAGGAGCAGCCACCGGTGATTTCAAAAAACAGCAACTGACCCAGCAGCGTGGACGAGAGCACCAGGCCGGACATTGCACCGATGAAAATCAGCAAGAACGCGTAGTAGCGGTTACTGCCGTCGTGCGGGTGCTCTTTATTCCCGCGGGTCAGATATCCCGTAGAGTAGAGCGCCACCAGCAGGCCGAGGAAGACCACCACAAACAGAATCAGGGTACTGATTTTGTCTACCGTCATGCCGAACAACGCTATCTGTCCGGCGCTAAGCAGCGGGATGTCGACGACCTCGCTACCCGCGGCATGAAAGCCCGCTGCCAGTGCGACCGTGGCGATAGTTGCCAGCAGGGCAAACAGCGTGGACAGCATGGGGGCGGTCTGTCTGGGGGCCAAAGAGACGACCAGCGCGCCGATAAACGGCAGGAGCAGGGTCGTCAGGGCAATTGTTTCCATAGTAATTCAGCGCTCCTTACAGACCGGTTAACCAAAGAACATATGACAGCGCGGCGAGACTAAAACCGAGCCAGGTAAGGTGGTGCGTCAGTAAAAACCGTCCGCGAGCGAGCGAGTTTTCCACCACCGACGCAATAACAAACACCACCAGTAATTTGACCAGCGTGATGACCAGCGAGAGCAGCAGAGCCCCGATAGTCAGTGAGCCGGCATTGCCGAACGGGAAGAAGAGCGCCAGGAACAGCGAGGCCATCACCACCTGTTTCAGGCCGATCCCCCATTTCACCAGCGCCAGTCCTGCTCCGGAGTATTCGGTCAACGGCCCTTCCTGTAGCTCTTGCTCCGCCTCTGCCACGTCGAAGGGGATTTTGCCCATCTCAATAAAACAGGCGAATCCGCAGGCGAGCATCGCCAGCAGCGTGGCAACAGGGGAGACCCAACCGGTCGCCAGCGTGGTGCTGATTGCGCCGATGTTGGTCGACCCTGCCAGCAGCGCCAGCACCAGCAGCGAGAGAATCAGCATCGGTTCCACCAGAATGCCGAGGGTCAGTTCGCGGCTGGCGCCAATACCGGAAAACGGACTGCCGGTATCAAGGCCGGAGAGGGCAAAGAAGAAGCGGAATAATGCGAACAGGTAAATCAGGGTGATCAAGTCGCCCGCACCGGCGAAAGGCGAGGTACGCACAAACAGCGGTAATGTCATTGCCACCACCAGCATGCTGCTCAGCAGCACCCAGGGCATGACGCGGAACATCATGCCGGATGAGGCCGGAGCCACCTCCTGGCGCTTAAGCAATTTTTGCAGATCGCGGTAGTCCTGTAAGATGCCAGGACCCTGGCGAGAGTGCATCCGTGCGCGAATCTGCCGGGAGATCCCGGTAAATAATGGCGTTAATGCCAGCAGAAACGCCGCCTGGCAGAGGGCAAACAGACCCAGTGACCAGTCAGGGGTTGGTTGTATCATCTTCTCTCCCTCCTTAGACGGCGATAGTCAGTAGCAGGATCACCAGCGCGGCGATCACATACAGACAATAGAGACGGAAATCGCCGCTTTGCAGATACTGCACCGCACGGGCAATGCGTTTGGTTATCCCGACCAGCGGCAGGATGATTTTGTCGTCCCAGAACGGCTCTGTGCGGGTCGCCGCAACAGTCACGCCGCCCAGGCTGCGCTGTAGCGGCTGTGCAGGATCGAGTTGTTTACGCATGCGATACAGTGGGCCAAATACCACCCGCAGGGGCTGTGTAAAGCTTCCGGCAGACGGTGCCATGCCTTTTTCCCAGGCATAGCCGCATGCCCACGCATCGCCGGTGCGGCGGAAGTTGCCGCGGGTGTGCCGGTTGATGTACCAGAACAGGCCCGGCAGCACGGGCATCGCGATAAGCAGCAGGAAGACCACTGAGGGTGTCAGCACTGCCTGCTGCGCATCCCCTGGCATCAGCGTTGCGCCTTGTGCCACGGCCAGCGTTTCCTGAGACGAAAGCGACTGGGCAATGTGCAGCAGATGTGGCGCAACGAGATTCGCCCCGATACCTGCCAGTACGCAGAAGAGCGCCAGCAGACCCATGGCAATCACCATCGGCCAGGGAACTTCCCGGGCATGGTCGGCTTTTTCGCTACGCGCGTTACCGCAGAAACTCACACCGTAGACTTTGACGAAGCACATCGCGGCCAGCGCGCCAGTGATAGCCAGCATAACGATGGCGATGGGGCCTGCCAGTCGGGGAATAATGGCATCCACGCGGGTGAGGGAGAACAGAGACTGGTAGGTATACCATTCACTGATAAAGCCATTGAGCGGTGGCATGGCGGAAATCGCCAGACAGCCAATCAGGAACGCACCAGCCGTCCACGGCATCCGTTTGTCCAGCGCGCCCATCTTTTCCATATCCCGTGTGTGCAGACGGAAGATAATCGCTCCGGCGCCCAGGAAGAGAAGCCCTTTAAACAGCGCGTGGTTGAGCAGATGGAACAAGGCGCCGAGCAGACCCACGGCGGCGATAACCGGATGATGGAGCGCAATGCCTGCCATACCGACACCCACCCCCATCAAAATGATGCCAATGTTTTCAACGGTGTGCCAGGCAAGCAGGCGTTTAATGTCATGCTCTGCCAGCGCATAGAGAACACCCAGCACCGACGAGACAGCACCAAAAGCCAGTACCACCACACCCCACCACAGCGGGGTACCGCTATGCCCGAGCAGGTCGATACCGACTTTGATAATCCCGAAGATGCCGATTTTGACCATCACGCCCGACATTAATGCCGACGCGTGTGACGGCGCTGCCGGGTGCGCGCGCGGCAACCAGCTATGCAATGGCAGCATCCCCGCTTTGGCGCCAAAACCGAAGAATGCCAGCAGGAAGACGGCGGAGGCAACGCCTGGTGACAGCGACAGTTCGCGGAAGCTGGCGAAATCCAGACTGCCGCTCTGACGCCACATCAGGAAGAAGGCAACCATGATCAGTACCGAACCGGCGTGGGCGATAAAAAAGTAGAGCAGGCCGGCGTGAATGGATTCGTCGTCCTGATCGGTGATGACCAAAAACCAGGAGGCCAGCGACATCATTTCAAACAGCACGATGAACCAGAATGCGTTGTCCATCACCACAAGGCCGACCATCGATGCGATGAACAGGTTCATAAAGAAGCCCATCGCGCCGACACCTTTGCCGACATACTCACGCACATAGGAGAGTGAGTAGAGGCCGCAGACGGTCACCAGCAGAGAAATCACCAGCACCATAAAGGCGGCGAGGCTGTCCATGCGTACGATAAAGTGGGCAAACGCGAAGGGGCCGATGGCCTGCCAGTGCAGCGTTTCCGTACCTGTTAACGCGGTGACGGCACTCGCCAGACCCAGTAACCCGCCGGCCATCGCCGACAGACCGGCGACCTTAATCGCCAGTTCCTCCTGACGGGCCAGTAACAGTGACGCGACGCCGCCAGCGACATATAACAAGATTGACCACATCAATAATTGCAGGGCATCCATTAGCGTTGCTCCGGCGTAGGTGAAGAAGAGTCGAAGGTCATGTCCGTCGTGTTGAGCGCGGCCAGCAGCCTGCGTGCTTTCAACTGTTTATTGATTGCGTCTTCCTGCACCAGATGCAGCGCCTGTGTCGGACAGGATCTGACGCAGGCGGGGCCTTCCGGCAGGAAGTGACAGAGGTCGCATTTGACGGCGATGGTCTGAACACCCGCGTTCCAGCGTAAAAACGGCTGCATGGTTTGCGGACTGGCAGGAACATCCCGGAGTTGTTCTTCCGGAACAAAGTTTTCGTAGCGTGCAGGCGTATTGACCGGGCGGCTGCCTGACGGGGTAATCGCACCGAACGGACAGACCAGACCACAGAGTTTGCAGCCGATACAGAGCGTTTCGTTGAGATAGACCGCGTCATCCTTAAAGGAAATCGCGTTCACCGGGCAAACCTGTTTGCAGGGGGCATCGTCACAGTGTCGGCACATGACCGGCGCAGTTTTGGTGTCCGTCTTAACCAGCGTTAATCGGGGGTGAGACTGCAACCCTTCAATCTTATGAACATCCGAACACGCGGCAAGGCAGGTATTGCATCCTATACACCACTCGGGATTTGCAATCACAAAGCGGTTCATGTCGGCTCCTTGAGAAGAAAGCGAGAAAATCGTTGAGCCTTCTTAAGCACAAGTCATGCCAAATGTTAAAGTGTATATTTATCAGATGGTTATTTTGATTTCAGGCGGGGAGCCAACAAAAGTGATGGTCAGGGCTGAACGAGAAGTAACCGTTGTCGGCACTAGTGTCGAGATGATTGATAAAGTGTGATCAGCTTCAAATAATTGGCCGGGAGAGAAAATGCGAAATGCAGGAAAAAAGGGCGGCCGTAGACGGAACGCCCGGAAGAGTGGTGACGCAATATGAGCCCGCTCAGGCGTTCTCTTTCAGCCAGTTGAGCACGATGTCGTGATGATTGCTGGTTTTGAAATCATCAAAAACATGCTCGACTTTGCCATCTGCGTCGACAAGGAAACTAATGCGGTGAATGCCGTCGTAGGTTTTGCCCATAAAGGACTTCTCACCCCAGACGCCAAATTGCTCGCAAATTTGGTGATCTTCATCGGACAGCAGCGTGAAGTTCAGCAGCTCTTTTTCGGCGAAACGGGAAAGTTTTTCCGGTTTGTCAGTGCTGATACCCAATACTTCTACGCCCGCTTTCTTCAAATCATCCATGTTATCGCGCAGGCCGCATGCCTGTACGGTACAGCCTGGCGTCATAGCTTTCGGGTAGAAATACACCAGAACACGCTGTCCCTGGAAGTCGGCCAAATTTACTTGTTCTCCGTCTTGATCCGGCAAGCTAAATTTCGGTGCGATATCACCGGCTTTCAGTGGATTCATTACTTAACTCCATCCTGTTCATCATGCTGTGAATAGTTGACCACGTTTATACTGCCTTGTGCATTCAATTCTGTACATAGGGCTTTGAATGCCTGGTCAATGTTTGATGCGTCCTGCGACGCAGGACTGTGAGCGGTTATCTGAATAAAAAGCTGCGCGGCCCTGGTGGCGTCGCCCGGTTGTGTGCGGGAGACCAGCTCAGCGATATTCATCTGAAAGGTGTCAAACAAGGCAGTAAAACGCTCAATCAGATGCGGAGAGTCAGGGACTTCAACCTGAACCCAGACAGTGGCAGGCATGGCAGGGCGGGGACGGGCGGCGGTACGCTTCATCACGATCAATAAATCCAGCTCCGCGCCTTTAAGCGGCAATGTTGATTCAATCAGCGTAATGGCATTCCATGAGCCGGAGAGTAGCATAATAAACGTGAACTCTTCTCCCAGCATGGCCAGACGACTGTCTTCAATATTGCAACCGCAACTGCTGACGTGGCGCGTGATGGTATTTACGATACCCGGCCTGTCGGCGCCCAGCGCAGTAATAACCAGAAAATGTTGTGATGAGGCAGTCAAACCTGTGCTTCCTGTCAAACCAGAGATAATCATAAGGAAAGCATAAAAAAAACCGGCATACAACCGCCGGAACGCCTCACGTCACTTGCTTTTATTACAGCACCACACGTACCATTGAGATTCTTGTTTGCACAGAGGATGGCCCATGTTCACGGGAAGTATAGTCGCGCTTGTTACGCCAATGGATGATAACGGTAAAGTCTGTCGGCCAAGCCTGAAAAAACTGATTGATTACCATGTCGCCAGTGGAACATCGGCGATTGTTTCTGTAGGAACGACCGGGGAATCCGCCACGCTCAGCCATGAAGAGCATGGGGATGTGGTGATGATGACGCTGGAACTGGCTGACGGGCGTATTCCTGTCATCGCAGGGACTGGCGCAAACGCCACCGCGGAGGCCATCAGCCTGACGCAACGTTTCAATAACAGCGGCGTTGTGGGCTGTCTGACAGTAACCCCTTATTACAACCGTCCGACACAGGAAGGCCTGTTCCAGCATTTCAAAGCCATCGCTGGACACACCGATCTGCCCCAGATTCTGTATAATGTGCCATCGCGCACCGGCTGCGATTTGCTGCCAGAAACCGTGGGTCGTCTGGCGGAAATCAAAAATATTATCGGTATTAAAGAAGCAACCGGGAACTTAAGTCGCGTTCATCAGATCAAAGAGCTGGTTTCAGATGACTTTCTGCTGCTCAGCGGCGACGATGCAACCGCGATGGACTTTATGCAACTCGGTGGTCACGGCGTTATTTCCGTTACCTCGAACGTGGCGGCACGTGACATGGCCGACATGTGCAAACTGGCAGCGGAAGGGCAGTTCGCCGAAGCGCGTGTAATCAACAAGCGCCTGATGCCGTTACATAACAAACTATTTGTCGAACCCAATCCTATCCCGGTGAAATGGGCATGTAAGGAGTTGGGGCTTGTGGCAACCGATACGCTGCGCCTGCCGATGACACCGATCACCGATCACGGTCGTGAAGTGGTTCGCTCTGCGCTTAAGCATGCCGGATTGCTGTAAAGTTTAGGGAGATTTGATGGCTTACTCAGTACAGAAGTCGCGCCTGGCGAAGGTGGCGGGAGTTTCATTTGTGATGTTACTCGCTGCCTGCAGTTCGGATTCACGCTACAAACGTCAGGTCAGCGGTGACGAGTCCTATCTGGATGCCGCGCCGCTTGCGGAACTTCATGCGCCTGCTGGCATGATCCTGCCGGTGCAGAATGGCGAATATAACATTCCTGCCACTAACGGCAGTGGTGCTGTGGGTAAAGAGCTGGATATTCGTCCGCCGGCGCAGCCGCTGGCACTGGTAACGGGTGCGCGCACTCAGTTTACTGGCGATACGGCAACCCTGATGGTTGAAAATGGCCGCAACACAAACCTGTGGCCTCAGGTTGTCAGCATTATCCAGGCGAAAAACTACGCCATCGCGAAGCGTGACGACGCCAGTCAGACATTAATGACCGACTGGGTTGACTGGAACCGCCTCGATGAAGATCAGCAGTATCGTGGGCGTTATCAAATCTCGGTGAAACCGCAGGGTTATCAGCAGGCGGTGACCGTTAAACTCGTCAATCTGGAGCAGGCGGGTAAGCCGGTCGCGGATAGCGCATCGTTACAGCGCTACAGTACGGAAATGCTGAACGTTATCTCCCAGAGTCTGGATAAAACATCCACTGACGCCCAGGCTGCCGCCGAAAACCGCAGCGTGAAGTCGCTTGATGTTCAGTCTGGCGCGGATGATACCGGTCTGCCGATGCTGGTGGTACGTGGCCCGTTCAACGTCGTATGGCAGCGTCTGCCGACAGTGCTGGAAAAAGTGGGCATGAAAGTGACCGACAGCACCCGTTCTACCGGTAGCGTTGCGGTAACCTATAAACCGCTATCCGATAGCGCATGGCGCGATCTGGGCGCGCGTGACCCGGGCCTGGCGTCTGGCGACTATAAACTGCAGGTAGGCGATTTAGATAACCGCAGTAGCCTCCAGTTTATCGACCCGAAAGGTCATACGTTAACGCAGTCGCAAAACGACGCACTGGTGTCAGCGTTCGAGGCCGCGTTTAACAAGTAAGAATAAGGGCCGGATATCTCCGGCCTTTTTTTATTTGGCTGACGCAAACGTGTGCGTCGGTGTAAAATAGCTTTTTTTAGTTAAATCATCACACCTGGAGTGACAAAGATGCAAAAGCAAGCTGAGTTGTATCGTGGCAAAGCGAAGACCGTATACAGCACGGAAAACCCGGACCTGTTGGTGCTCGAATTCCGCAATGATACGTCAGCAGGGGACGGCGCGCGTATTGAGCAGTTCGAGCGTAAAGGCATGGTTAACAACAAATTCAACCATTTCATTATGAGCAAACTGGCAGAAGCGGGTATCCCGACTCAGATGGAAGCGTTGTTATCCGATACCGAATGCCTGGTTAAAAAGCTGGACATGGTACCGGTAGAGTGTGTGGTGCGTAACCGTGCTGCGGGTTCACTGGTGAAACGTTTAGGGATTGAAGAGGGTATCGAGCTGAACCCGCCGTTGTTCGATCTGTTCCTGAAAAACGATGCCATGCATGACCCGATGGTGAACGAATCCTACTGTGAAACGTTTGGCTGGGTGAGCAAAGAGAACCTGGCGCGCATGAAAGAGCTGACTTACAAAGCGAACGATGTTCTGAAAAAACTGTTTGATGACGCAGGCCTGATCCTGGTCGACTTCAAACTGGAGTTTGGTCTGTTCAAAGGCGAAGTGGTTCTGGGCGATGAATTCTCTCCGGACGGTAGCCGTCTGTGGGATAAAGAAACGCTGGCAAAAATGGATAAAGACCGTTTCCGTCAGAGCCTCGGCGGTGTGATTGAAGCGTATGAAGCCGTTGCCCATCGTCTGGGCGTTAAGCTCGACTAAGCGATAATACGCTGTAAACCAGGGGATGCGCGCATCCTCTGGTTCCCTGCCTCTTTTTTCTTATGGTAATCCTCCCCGCAACCGCCTACGATCATTATTAATACGTTAGATAATGAGGTGGTTATGCGCTGGCAAGGGCGTCGTGAAAGCAACAATATTGAAGACCGACGTGATGAATCGGGCGGACCCGTTATCCAGGGGCCTGGTTTCCGCCTGCCGGGTGGCAAGGGTGGCATTATTCTGCTGGTGATTGTCATTTTCGCCAGTTACTACGGCGTGGATTTAACGGGCCTTATCACCGGGGAACCGGTGAATAACAGTTCTCAGCAGCGCACCATCACCCCGCAAGAAGATGAAGCGGCAAAATTCACCAGCGTTATCTTCGCGACGACCGAAGATACCTGGGGGCAGCTTTTCGAAAAGATGGGGCGCCATTATCAGCAACCCAAACTGGTCATGTACCGTAACCGAATTACAACAGGCTGCGGTACCGGGCAATCCGTTATGGGGCCGTTTTATTGTCCTGCCGACAGTAAAGTCTATATTGATCTCTCCTTTTATGACGACATGAAGCACAAGCTCGGGGCGAACGGTGATTTCGCCCAGGGGTATGTCATTGCTCATGAAGTCGGACATCACGTGCAAAAATTACTCGGTACCGAGGCTAAAGTACGCCAGCTCCAGCAAAACGCCACGCAAACCGAGGCCAATGCGCTGTCGGTACGTCTGGAATTGCAGGCTGATTGCTACGCCGGGGTCTGGGGACACAGCATGGAACAACAAGGCGTGTTAGATGCAGGCGATCTTGAAGAGGCGCTGAATGCTGCGACCGCAATGGGCGACGATCGTTTGCAGAAACGCAGCCAGGGGCTGGTTATCCCCGACACGTTCACCCATGGTACCTCCGAACAGCGCTATAACTGGTTTAAACGCGGTATGGACAGCGGCGAACCGGCTCAGTGTGATACGTTTAGCGGCACGCTGTGATGCCAGACGCCAGGATATGTGAATGTCATTAGCCGCATTATGCGCCCGGATGGCAGACGAAGGGATTCGCCGTTTGCTGGTTATCGCGGATGACGATGAGGCGTCTGCGCGACAGGCGAATGACCTTCGCTCCTCATTGCCCGGCGACTGGCTGTGGGTGGGGGAATCAACCGACTGGCCTCTCCACTGCGCGCCGCGCGCGCTCACCACGTTGCTTGGCCGCGAATTCACGCATGCCGTGCTGGACGCGCGTTACGGTTTTGATGTCGCCGCGCTGGCGGCGCTCAGCGGTACGCTGAAACCAGGCAGTTTTCTGGTCCTGCTGACGCCACCGCTTACCGAGTGGGCGCAACGGCCTGATAAGGACAGTTGTCGCTGGAGTGATACCGCCGAGCCGATTGCCACACCGCGCTTTGTCGAACACTTTTGTCGGGCGCTGCGACAAGACGAAAACGTCATTCTCTGGTCGCGCGCGTATCAATTCCCTCTTCCTGCATTTACTGCGCGCCCTGCCTGGCATGCAGCAACAGGCGCGCCCGAACGCGAACAGGCTGAGGTTCTGGCTGAACTCGCCGACATGCCGCCGGGCGTTATGGTGGTGACGGCACCGCGTGGGCGAGGCAAATCGGCGCTGGCGGGCATGCATATTGCGCGTCTGGCAACGACGGCCACGGTGACTGCGCCGGGGCGTGCCGCAACGGATGTGCTTGCCCACTATGCCGGGGAGATTAATTTCGTCGCTCCGGATGCGTTACGGGCGCGTGTTGCCCAGGGGGAACCGTTGTCGGACTGGCTTATCGTTGATGAGGCGGCGGCCATTCCGGGACCATTGCTGGCGACGCTCGTGTCGGCGTTTCGTTATGTCCTGCTAACCACCACGGTGCAGGGCTACGAAGGGACCGGGCAGGGCTTCTTACTGAAATTCTGTGCCGGTTTTCCTCATCTCATCCACCGCCAGTTGCATACGCCATTGCGCTGGGCGGAAGGCTGTCCGTTGGAAGCGTTTATCAGCACGGTGCTGTTGTTTGACGATGCGTCGGCGCTGGTGCAACCGGCGGGTGAGGCGACTATCCTGCCGCTCCAGGCATCGGCGTGGTCCACACAACCGGCGCTTCCCGCCGCGCTGTATCGGTTGCTTGCCAGCGCCCATTACCGCACCTCGCCGCTGGATTTGCGCCGGATGATGGACGCGCCAGGGCAATATTTCTGGCTGACGAAAACCCCTGATGCATTACTGGCAGCGCTCTGGCTGGTGGAAGAGGGGGGACTGTCCGCCGGACTCAGTCAGGCGGTCTGGGCGGGATTTCGTCGTCCTCGCGGTAATCTGGTGGCGCAGTCGCTGGCCGCCCACGGCGGCAGCCCGCTTGCGGCGACGTTGCGCGCTTTACGCGTCAGTCGCATTGCGGTCCATCCGTCACGTCAGCGGGAAGGGCTGGGACAGGCGTTAATTGCGCATGCGCGTAACCATATAGCGGGTTGCGATTATCTCTCGGTCAGTTTCGGCTATACGGCAGATCTGTGGCGCTTCTGGCAGCGATGCGGGTTCCATCTGGTCAGACTCGGTAGCCACCGGGAGGCGAGCAGTGGCTGCTATACCGCCATGGCGATACTGCCGCTGACGGCAGCAGGGCAGGCGCTGGCCGACAATGAGCAGCGCAGGCTGGCGCGAGATTTATCCTGGCTTGATGCATGGAAAGAGGAAACGTTGCCCCTGACTCTTAATCCAGAGACTACCCTTAATGATGATGACTGGCAGGAACTGGCCGGGTTTGCCTTTGCCCATCGCCCGCTTTCTTCGGCAGCAGGAGCGTTGCAAAGATTGTTGATGCAGGTTGATTTACCCCTCAGCGCATTACGGATGCAGCTTACCGGGAAGCATAGTGAGGCAGATATCTGTAGCGCGCTGGCGCTTTCCGGGCGTAAAGCGTTACTTGCAGCGCAGCGCCAGGAGGCCGCATCGGCATTGTCCTCACTCGACCCCGAACGCAGGATTTTACTGAAAGAGCAGGTGCGGCAACTGCAATTTTTTTAACTAACTCATTCAGTTAAATGGCATGGTGATTATTCCTCCCCGGCGTACACTGCAGGCAACGAATTAAGGAGACCGCCATGAAACATGACCATTTTGTTGTTCAACAACCGGAAAGCGCCGCGAAACAATTATTGCTGTTCTTTCATGGCGTTGGCGATAACCCGGCGAACATGGGGCAGATAGCGAGCTACTTCGCGCCGCTGTTTCCGGAGGCGTTGATTGTCAGCGTCGGGGGGATAGAACCCTGTGGGCCGACCGGACGTCAGTGGTTCTCCGTGCAGGGCGTTACCGAAGAAAATCGCCAGGCGCGTATTGATGCCATCATGCCGGTATTTATTGAAACGGTTCGCTACTGGCAACAGCAAAGCGGCGTTAATGCATTGGCCACGGCCCTGATTGGTTTCTCGCAAGGCTCCATCATGGCGCTGGAAGGTGTGAAAGCGCAGCCCGATTTGGCCTCCCGCGTGATCGCCTTTAATGGACGCTATGCCAGCCTGCCGCAAACGGCCTCGACGGCGTCGACTATCCACCTGATTCACGGTGGTGAAGATCGTGTCATTGATTTGGCGCATGCGGTTGCCGCTCAGGAAGCGTTGCTGCGTGCGGGCGGCGATGTGACGCTCGATATTGTGGAGGATTTGGGGCATGCGATAGACGATCGCAGTTTGCAGTTCGCCCTCGATCACCTGCGTTATACCGTACCGAAGCACTATTTTGATGAAGCGCTGAGTGGCGGGAAACCGGATGATGATGACATTATTGAATTGATCTAATTAAAACGTGCCCGGCGCGCACTGCGGCCGGGCAGATCGGGCGGGGTTACTTTTTCTGGTCTTTCTTCGGCCAGTCGTCCTCGTCATCCCACTTATCGTTAAAATCACGATGCGGTGGAAGGTCGGGTTTGTTGGCGAGAAATTTTTTGTGATCGACACGTTTGAGATCTTTGATCACATTCAGCAGTACGCCGAGTAAAAAAACCAGCACCAGAATCCACCAGTATTTCGCTAGCCAGTCCATGCGTTCCTCCCCGTCAGGCGATGAGTTGTTCCATAATGCGTTGATACATACGAGCGAGCAGCTGTAAATCGGCAGCGTTCACACATTCATTGATCTTATGAATAGTGGCGTTAACCGGCCCCAGTTCTACCACCTGCGCACCCATCCGCGCGATAAAGCGACCATCTGACGTCCCGCCAGTGGTTAACAGCTGCGGTTTAATCTCATTATAGTGCTCAACGGCGTTTACCACCGCATCCACCAGCTTGCCCCGACCGGTAAGGAAAGGCTGACCAGAAAGCCACCAGTCAATGGTGTAGCGTAACTGATGCTTCTCCAGCAGTGCGGCAACGCGTTCTTTGATCATCGCGTCGGTAAGCTCGGTGCTAAAGCGGAAATTAAACTGCAGGTAGAGATCGCCCGGAATCACGTTGTTACTGCCAGTGCCTGCCTGAATATTCGCGACCTGCATGCTGGTCGGCGGGAAATATTCATTACCCTGATCCCATTCGATCGCCACCAGTTCATTGAGCATTGGCGCTGCGCGGTGTACCGGGTTATCAGCCAGATGCGGATAGGCAACATGGCCCTGCACCCCGTGAATGGTTAAGTTACAGGTCAGCGAACCGCGGCGGCCATTTTTGACCACATCGCCCACCACTTCGGTACTGGAGGGTTCACCCACCAGACAGTAGTCCAGGCGTTCGTTGCGCGCCATTAAGGCTTCAACAACTTTTACCGTGCCGTTTGCCGCGCTGGCCTCTTCATCAGAGGTGATGAGAAACGCCAGACGGCCTTTGTGCTTTGGATGAGTCGCAACAAAACGTTCAGCGGCAACAACCATGGCTGCCAGCGAGCCTTTCATGTCGGCCGCGCCGCGACCAAACAGCATGCCATCGCGAATGGTCGGTTCAAACGGCGGGTTGATCCAGCGGTCCGCATCACCGGAAGGCACAACGTCAGTGTGTCCGGCAAAGGCCAGTGTTTCACCTTGTCCACGCCATGCCCAGAAATTCTGCGTGTCGCCAAAATCCATCGGCTCAATGGTAAAACCGATGGCGCGAAGACGTTCGATCATTAACGCCTGACACCCTGCATCATCGGGGCTCAGAGAAGGGCGACGAATAAGCTGTTGCGTCAGCTCAATAACCGGGCACGACATAAACTACACCTCGTTGATAAACGTCTCATAACTGGATTCATTGAAACCCAGCAGCATAGGCTTACCGGGCGCCCAGAGCAATGGGCGTTTGATAATTGCCGGCATTTCTAACATCAGCGCGGCTGCGGAATCCGCGTTTGTGATGGTTGCGCGAAGCGATTCATCCAGTTTACGCCAGGTGGTCCCCCGGGTATTCAGCAGTGCTTCCCATCCCAGTTCCGCGATAAATTGCTGCAACAAATCGGCGTCGAGGCCATCTGCGCGGTAGTCGTGAAAGCGATAATCGACCTGATGTGCTTCCAGCCAGCGGCGGGCTTTTTTGATGGTGTCGCAGTTTTTGATGCCGAACAGAGTGAGCATGGTGAATCCTTTTGTCTTATCTTTGGTTAATTGCCCAATAAATTAGAATAATATTGGGCGAAAAAACATATAATATCATTTCATTCGCAGGGTAATCATACTTCCGGTTATTAAATTCATCAGCCAGAGTTTGCCATCAGCAATATGTACTAGTTTGAAGAAATAGTAAGGGTGGTAATTAATAATGTAAAAATGGCCTCGACCGAAAGCCTGTCCCGGTGGTTAAATAAACAAAAAATTCACCTGGTGGCAAAAAAATCATCTAATTAGCTACTTCAAAGATACTTTCTGACTACAGCGTAATCACGCTGTGGCCCAGCATACATCAGGGTTAAGGTGAAATGTGTCCGAATATTGCTATCGCTCACATTAAATAGCCGAATACTGGCGCATAGTTATTTCGTCGATGCAAATACTATGAGAGGCCAATCAAAGTAATTGGTTTAAATATCTTCACAGCGATGTCGAGTTCTCGTAGAATACGCATAATAATAAGAGAGGTAGTTATGATTGAACGTGAACTGGGGAACTGGAAAGACTTTATCGAAGGCATGCTTCGTAAATAATTTCCAGAGGAATTATAAAAGCAGTGACTGCTTTAAACGATAAAAGTGTGAAATTAATCACGCAATAAAAGGCGACCTGAACAGGCCGCCTTTTTATTTGAGCATTATTCCTGACGTTCTTTCAGCGGGAAGCGCCGTCTGACCAGCACAAAGAACAGAGGAACAAAGAAGATCGCCAGTACGGTTGCTGAAATCATCCCACCCATTACCCCGGTGCCCACCGCATGTTGGCTACCGGAACCTGCGCCGGTACTGGTTGCCATCGGCAAAACGCCAAAGACGAAGGCCAGAGAGGTCATCAGAATAGGGCGCAGACGCTGACGGCAGGCATGCAGTGTGGCAGAAAGGAGGTCCTGACCTTTCTGGTTCATTTCGTTGGCGAACTCGACAATCAGGATGGCGTTCTTCGCCGATAGCCCGATAACCGTCAACAGACCCACCTGAAAATAGACATCATTTTCCAGCCCGCGCATCCAGGTGGCGAGCAGAGCGCCAATGACCCCGAGCGGTACGACCAGCATCACCGAGAAAGGCACTGACCAGCTTTCATACAGCGCGGCCAGACACAGGAACACCACCAGCAGCGAGATAGCATAAAGCGCCGGCGCCTGTGAGCCTGATAAGCGCTCCTGGTAGGACATCGCCGTCCACTCCAGACCGAAACCACCGGGAATCTGACTCACCAGTTTTTCCATGGTATCCATGGCCGTACCGGTACTGATGCCCGGTGCCGCTTCACCCACAATCTCGACGGCAGCATAGCCGTTGTAGCGTTCCAGACGCGGGGATCCGGTTTCCCAGTGGGATGAAGCAAAGGCTGAGAAAGGCACCATACCGCCGCTGTTGTTGCGTACATACCAGAGGTTAATGTCGCTCGGCAGCATGCGGTATTTTGCCGCTGACTGAACGTAGACTTTTTTCACGCGGCCGCGATCCATAAAGTCATTCACATAACTCGAACCCCAGGCGGTTTGCAGCGTGTCGTTGATATTATCAATTGAGACCCCCAGCGCCTGCGCTTTACGCTGATCGATATCAACCTGTAATTGCGGACTATCATCGAGGCCGTTGTGACGCACGCGAGTCAGCATCTTATTGCTGTCGGTCATTTGAATCAGTTTATCCCGCGCCGCCATCAACGCGTCGTGGCCAGCTCCGGCGTGATCCTGCAATTCCATATCGAATCCGGCAGAACTGCCCAGGCCACTGATTGCCGGAGGGCTACTGGCGATGACACGGGCCTCATTAATATGACGAAAGGCTTTGGTAGCGCGCTCAATAATGGCAAAGGAGTTTCCGGTTTTCGGATCGCGTTCGCCCCAGTCTTTCAAACGTACAAACATACGTGCGACGTTCTGTCCGTTCCCGCCAGGGCCTGAGCCGACGGTGGAGAACACGGACGCGACATTGTTTTTCTCGTTTTTGAAGAAGTAGTCTTCAACCTTTTGCACCACTTTCAGTGTCTGCTGCTGCGTTGCGCCGCTTGGCAGTTGTACGGATGCCAGAAACATCCCACGGTCTTCAAGCGGTAAAAAAGACGTTGGCAGGCGCAGGAATAAAAAGACCATCCCGCCCAGCAACAAAACGTAGAGCAGGATCCAGCGCAGGCTACGGTGGAGAATTTTCGCCACGCCGTTTTCGTAACGATCGGCGTTGCGGTTAAATATGCGGTTAAACGCGCCGAAGAAACCTTTTTCCCCGTGGTGCTCGCCTTTATGCAGCGGTTTAAGCAGCGTGGCGCAGAGAGCTGGCGTCAGGATCATCGCCACCAGCACCGACAGCACCATGGCTGAAACGATAGTGATGGAGAACTGACGATAAATCGCCCCGGTGGTCCCCCCGAAGAATGCCATGGGGACAAACACCGCCGAAAGCACCATCGCGATACCCACCAGCGCACCCTGGATTTGCCCCATCGATTTTCGGGTCGCTTCCTTGGGCGAAAGGCCCTCCTCGCTCATGATACGCTCGACGTTTTCCACCACCACAATCGCGTCATCCACCAACAGGCCGATGGCGAGAACCATCGCAAACATAGTGAGGGTGTTGATGCTATAGCCAAAGCCGTAGAGAACGGCGAAGGTCCCCATCAACACCACCGGGACGGCAATGGTAGGGATGAGCGTCGCGCGGAAATTCTGCAAAAACAGATACATCACGAGGAAGACCAGCGCGATAGCTTCGAGCAGCGTTTTCACCACGTCGATAATGGATTCTTTAACGAAAGAGGTTGTCTCGTAGGCGACCCGATATTCCAGACCATGCGGAAAATATTGTGACAGCTCATCCAGACGTTTAAGCACTAATTCCGAGGTCGCCATCTCATTCGCGCCGGAGGCCAGCTTAATGCCAAGTCCGGAGGCGGCGAGACCGTTAAAGCGGCTGAGGAAGTCATACTTCTCCGCGCCCAGCTCAACCTCTGCGACATCGCCAAGGTGCACTTCCGATCCATCCTGATTGACCCGCAACGTGATATTACGAAACTGCTGAGGTGTCTGGAGTAGCGATTGTGAGTTAATTGAGGCGTTCAGCGCCTGACGATCTACCGATGGCGATCCGCCAAGCTGACCAACAGCGATCTGGGCGTTCTGGGATTTAATCGCGCTGGTCACATCGTCGGTGGTCATCTGGTAGCTGTTAAGCTTCGCAGGGTCGAGCCAGATACGCATGGCGTACTGCGAACCGTAGGCGTCGATATCACCAACACCATTCACGCGACTTATAGGATCCTGAATGTTACTGGCGACATAGTCGGCGATATCTTGTTTATCCATCGAGCCGTCGGTGGAGACAAATGCCAGCGTCAGGATGTTAGTATCCCCGGTTTTTCGTACCGTCACCCCCTGGTTCTGCACTGCCTGGGGTAGCTTACGCAGGGCAGATTGTAGCTGGTTTTGTACCTGCTGGACGGCCTCATCGGGGTCTGTGCCGGCGGTGAAACTGAGCGTAATGGTGGCCTGCCCGGCGCTGCTGCTCTGTGACGACATGTACATCAGATTATCGAGGCCGGTCATGTTCTGCTCGATAACCTGCGTCACGGTGTTTTCCAGCGTCTGGGCTGACGCGCCAGGATAGTTTGCGGTAATACGGACATTGGGTGGGGCCAGATTAGGATATTGCTCTACGGGTAGAGAAATAATGGCAAGGGTTCCGGTCAAACAGATCAGGATCGCCAGTACCCACGCAAAAATGGGGCGATCAATAAAAAAATTCGCCATCAGAAACAAGACCTCGTTGTTTTGCTGCGCATTGTTATTTTGACATTGCTGGAATCAATGAGTGTGTGCTCAATGTAGCGGGAACAGATAAAGCAAACGTGGAGAAAAAAAGGAGAAAATGTAAATTATCATTCTTTTTCAAGGCACAATTATGCAGAGTACCTTTAATCTCCGTTTTGCTTCTTCCATTTCTGGAATTCTTTTCTTTTCCTTACGTTTGCTGACTTTTGAGACTGCGTGGCGCCGGGAAACGAAGCTCGACTAATGTCCCGCCGCCGGTTGGGCGTGCAAAGGTCAGCGTACCGCCAAGACGACTTGCTCGTTCGCGCATAATGTTCAATCCGTAGTGTCCCTGAGGCTCATCAGTACTGCCGATTCCCTTGCCGTTGTCGCGTATATAAACGGAATACTGACCGTCCGGGTCAGTCACGCAACTGACGGTGATGGTAGTGGCATCTGCATGCTTAATCGCGTTAATAACCGCTTCGCGCACTATCTGCAGGATATTGACCTGCTGCTGGGCATCCAGCATAAGTGTCGGCAGACGGCAATCGAGTTCGAGCTTCGCAGTGGTCTGGCTCTGCAGGTGTTCCATTGCTTCATTCAGTACAGCGGGCAGATCGCTTTTGGAGACCGTCAGGCGGAAGGCCGCTAATAATTCCCGCAGTTGACGCCAGGCATCGTTCAGGGCGCGTGAAAAATCGGCGATGATGGTCTGGGCGGGCGCGTTTTCCTCGGGTACCGCCCGTTTGAGCAATGCCAGTTGAATACGCAGGTAAGAAAGCACCTGTGCCAGAGAATCATGAAGTTCCATGGCGATGGTGGCGCGTTCTTCCATCAACATCAGTTGCTGCTGCTGTTTTTGCGCCTGATTAAAATAGAACCCGCGTCCCATAATAGTGGCTACGCTTTGCAGCAATGGTATAGAGGCCTGGACATGGGTGCTTTGCCAGCGTAACTCGCCAAAAACGTTGTCCTGCATGCCGACCGGTAACGTGTTAATCGGAAGGTCTTCCTGCGCTTCGCCGTGATGAATAGACCAGTGATCGCCCATCGTTAGCTCCAGATAGCTTGCCGCTTCGTGCTCGTAGACTATCTGCAGAATGTGACGAAAACACATCACGTCGATCTGGCTGGTGTTAAGCGCCTGCGAACATTGATACAACACTTCGAGGCGTCGATGGGCTTCCTGCAGATCATGCGTCTTCTCTGCGACCTGCGCTTCGAGTGTGCGGTAGAGTTTGTGCAATTCACCCGACATGCGGTCAAAAGTGGACGCCAGGAGCCCCAGTTCGTTATCCAGATGGGTATTGAGTAACGGATAGGTAAAATGTCCTTGCTGAATCTCCTGGCTGGCCACTACCAGTTGCGTAAGGGGTTTGACGACCTGCTGGCGAATACGCCTTAGCGTGAAAAAGACCAGCAGGAAAATCCCCATCGCACCGATGAGCGAAATACCCAACACCAGCAACATTTTTCGTTCCGAATAGTGTTGCAACGCCAGAACAAACTGGTCGATGTTATCGACATATTGCTGAATATTTTGCTGATACCATACGGTGTCCGCTGCGCCTAATCGGGCATCCATCTCCTGCCAGCTTTCCTGCAATTGCGCATAGCGTTGCCCAACAATTTCAGGCACATACCAGCGATTTAATGTTCGTAAAACCGGTGAGTTCAGCGATTGGCGAAATATTTGGCGATGGGCATTTAATTCTGCGGCGCCACGTTCCAGGTCATACCCCAGACGATAGCTTTGCATACGCAGAGAACCGGCGATATTAACGGCTTCTGCGTCGCGCAGACTGCTGGCAAGCGTCAATAACGCCACTCCCGTTGAGAGTAGCGAAAGCAAGACGATATAAAAAAAGGCTCTGGCAAGGCTGGATGAAACAGGTCGTTTTACAGTCACAACAGCAGTTCCCGCTATCCAAGAGTGTCGGACGAAGTGCATCGCCGGCCGGCTCATCAAATGAGACTAATTTTTATTTTTGCCACGATAAATTGATCTGCAACATGCCCGTGACAATTAAGTAACGCTTCTGGGCAAATGTACATTGCCTGCGTCGAATAGCCCAGGTAAATACATTGGTCATATAAAAAATAAGGTTTATTAAACCAGAAAAGAAGGTCGCCATGAATCGTTTTATTATGGCTAACAGCCAGCAATGTATAGGGTGTCGTGCCTGCGAAGTGGCGTGTGTAATGGCGCATAATCAGGAACAGCACGTTTTAAGTCACGAACATTTTCATCCCCGAATTACGGTCGTAAAGAATAAACGCCAGCGCAGCGCGGTAACATGTCATCATTGTGAAGCCGCCCCCTGTGCCCGCAGTTGTCCGAACGGCGCAATTAGTCGTGTAAATGATTCGGTGCAAGTTAACCAGGACAAATGTATCGGTTGTAAATCCTGTGCGGTGGCGTGCCCCTTTGGCACCATGCAAATCCTCGTCACTCCGGTCGGGAACGGCATGGTAAAGGCTACCGCACACAAATGTGACCTCTGTGTCGACCGCGCCGACGGCCCCGCCTGTGCGCAACGTTGCCCGGCAGACGCTATCCAGGTCGTCAGCCGTGATGATCTTGCAGACCTGGCGAAGGCGCGCCGTATACGTGCGGCCAGCCAGGAAGCCCAGCCGTGGCACAGCATAGCGGCTCTGGTCCCGGCGTTTAACGATCGCAAGGTCAAACAGATGCTCAAAACATCGCCGCGTGGAGAGCCAGACAAGCTGGCGCTGGCGGCGCGCAAAACGGGTTTTGCTGAAATCTATCAGCCATTCCGTGCCGATCAGGCCCAGCGGGAGGCGGAGCGCTGCCTTAAGTGCGGTGAACACAGCATCTGTGAATGGACCTGCCCACTGCACAATCACATTCCCCAGTGGATTGAACGCGTGAAAGCCGGGGATATCACCGCGGCTGTGGAATTATCCCATCAGACTAACTGCCTGCCGGAAGTCACCGGGCGCGTCTGCCCGCAGGATCGTTTGTGCGAAGGGGCTTGTACTGTTCGCGACGATTACGGCTCGGTCACTATTGGCAATATTGAACGCTATATTTCCGACCAGGCGCTGGCAAAAGGCTGGCGGCCTGACCTCAATCATGTGGCTGCGGTAGATAAACGCATTGCAATCATTGGCGCGGGGCCTGCCGGTCTGGCCTGTGCCGATGTGCTGGCGCGCAACGGCGTGAGCGCCACCGTGTTTGATCGCCATCCGGAAATCGGCGGGCTGCTGACCTTCGGTATCCCGGCCTTCAAACTGGATAAATCACTGCTTGCGCGTCGCCGGGAAATTTTCAGCGCGATGGGGATTCGCTTCGAACTGAACTGTGAAATTGGTCGGGATATTACCCTGGCAACCTTGCTTGACGAATATGACGCCGTATTTGTCGGCGTCGGTACGTACCGGTCGATGAAAGCGAATTTGCCGAATGAAGACGCACCGGGTGTCTACGATGCGCTCCCGTTCCTCATCGCCAACACCAAACAACTGATGGGACTGCCGGATTCGCCAGAAGAGCCGTTTATCAATACCGCCGGGTTGAATGTGGTGGTGCTGGGGGGCGGTGATACGGCAATGGACTGTGTACGTACCTCGCTGCGTCATGGGGCCAGCAAAGTGACCTGCGCCTATCGTCGCGATGAAGCCAATATGCCGGGCTCGAAAAAAGAGGTAAAAAATGCGAAGGAAGAGGGGGCTGAATTCGAATTTAACGTCCAGCCGGTTCAGCTTGAGCTGGATGAGTCGGGCAGCGTCACGGGGGTTCGCCTGCTGCGCACGCAACTGGGTGAAGCGGATGCGAAGGGACGTCGCCGTCCGGTGCCAATCGAAGGCAGTGAATTTGTGATGCCAGCAGATGCCGTTATTATGGCGTTTGGTTTTAATCCGCACTCCATGCCGTGGCTGGAAACACACGGAGTGCAGGTTGATGACTGGGGACGTATCGCGGCTAACGTCAACAGCGTTTACCGTTACCAGACCAGCAACCCGAAAATTTTCGCCGGTGGCGATGCGGTTCGCGGTGCTGATTTAGTGGTGACGGCAATGGCAGAAGGCCGCCATGCTGCGCAGGGGATGATGGACTGGCTGGGCGTTAAAGCCCCGAAAGGTCACTGATTACCCGTCGCGACAAAACCGGCTTCGCAGCGTAATATGAGCCTGACCGTATTACGTTGTGGAGTCGGTATGTCGTTCAACATTGAAGTCATTAAAGATAAAGTCCTTTCAGATAACTATTTTATTCTTCGCAATATTACCTACGATTTGACCCGCAAAAATGGTGACGTGATTCGCCATAAACGCGAAGTCTATGACCGGGGAAATGGCGCCACGATCCTGCTGTATAACCCGGATAAGAAGAGCGTGGTCCTCATTCGCCAGTTCCGTGTCGCAACCTGGGTTAACGGTAACGAAGATGGTCGCTTGATTGAAACCTGTGCCGGCCTGTTGGACGACGATGAACCGGAAGTCTGTATTCGCAAAGAGGCCGTTGAAGAGACGGGGTATGCGGTGAGCGAGGTTCGTAAGGTATTCGAACTCTATATGTCTCCTGGCGGCGTCACCGAAATCGTCCATTTCTTCATCGCTCGCTATGACGACAGCATCCGGGCTAATAGCGGCGGCGGCGTGGAGGATGAGGACATTGAGGTGCTGGAACTCCCCTTTGCACAGGCCCTTGAAATGATGAAAAGCGGCGAGATACGAGACGGCAAGGCGGTGATTTTACTGCAATATTTACAGTCGTCTGGTCTAATGGATTGATTTTGCTAAGGTTAAAAAAAATTTTAGATAAATCTATCCGACAAATCCGATTGAGCGACAGACGCGGGAACACGAAGATACGCAGGTTGTGTGTTGCGATTCTCTTCCGGGGCTGTTTTGTTCATGCGTTACCGCGTTTTGCTTGCTTTCATTCTGGGTGTGTGCCCGATAACGTTTCTGTGGGCTGCACCCGCACAGCAGACTTTTTCCGACTGGCAAGTAACCTGTAATAATCAAAATTTCTGTGTTGCCCGAAATACGGGTGAGCATCATGGGCTTGTGATGACCCTGGCACGCAGCGCCGGGGCGCAAACCAGTGCCGCTTTGCGCATTGATCTGGGCGGCAAAGAGCTTCCCTCTTTAAAAGAGGCGCCGATTGCGCCGCGTCTGCGCCTGGACGGTAAACCGCTCGCGCTTGCCGCCCAACGCTGGCAAATCACCCCATGGCATTTAATGACGGATAACGCACAGACGATTGCTGACTTTTTGCAAACCATTCAGGAAGCCCAGGCGATTGCTCTGCAAGACGGGAAGGGAATAATTTCCCTCGTTGGGCTAAAAGCGGCATTGCTGTTTATCGACGCCCAGCAAAAACGCGTCGGTAGCGAAACGGCGTGGATTAAAAAAGGGGACGATCCGCCGCTGAGCGTACCACCGGCCCCGGCCCTTAAAGAAGTCGCCCTCACTGCCTCCAGTCCCTCCCCGTTGACGCAGCAAGAACTCAATGACTTACTCGATTATGGCAACTGGCGAATGAATAATAGCCAGTGTTCGCTTGATCCTATGCGCCGCGAGGTCCGGGTCACCGCGTTAACGGATGATAAGGCCCTGCTGATTATTGATTGTGAAGCAGGCGCGTATAACACGGTGGATTTAGCCTGGATGGTGTCGCGGGAAAAACCGTTCTCTTCACGTCCGCTACGTCTGCACCTGCCGTTTACCCCTTCGCGCGGCACGAATGAACTGGAATTGATGAATGCCAGATTTGATGAGAAAACCCGCGAATTGACTACGCTTGCCAAAGGACGCGGGTTAGCGGATTGCGGCGTGATGACGCGCTGGCGTTTTGATGGCCAGCGCTTTCGCCTGACGCGTTACGCCGAAGAGCCTGAATGTGATAACTGGCATGGGCCAGATGCCTGGCCCACCCTGTGGATCACACGTTAAGCACGCGTTTGGCTTTTTCGACCACATTCTCCACGGTGAAACCGAAGTACGGGAAAAGCTTATCGGCGGGTGCGGATTCACCGTAGCCTGTCATACCGACGATGGCGCCTTTCAGCCCGACATATTTGTACCAGTAATCGGCAATACCGGCTTCAACGGCGACACGGGCGCTGACATCAGAAGGCAGGACCGATTCGCGGTATTGCTCATCCTGAGCATCAAAAATATCGGTTGAGGGTAGCGATACCACGCGGACTTTATGCCCTTCCTCAGTCAGTTTCTCCGCCGCTTTTACCGTGATTTCAACCTCAGAGCCGGTGGCAATCAGGATGATATCCGGCTTGCCATCGGCATCTTTCAGGATATAACCGCCTTTGGCGATCGCTTTCACCTGCTCCGGAGTCCGGTCCATTTGCGCCAGGTTTTGTCGGGACAAAATTAATGCCGTCGGGCCTGTATGACGCTCGACCGCCAGTTTCCAGCCGACCGCGGCTTCCACCTGGTCGCAGGGGCGCCAGGTACTGAAATTCGGTGTCAGGCGCAGGCTGGCCAGTTGTTCCACCGCCTGGTGAGTAGGGCCGTCTTCCCCCAGACCAATAGAGTCATGGGTATAGACCATGATTTGTCGGGCTTTCATCAGCGCCGCCATACGTGCCGCGTTGCGCGCATACTCCACAAACATCAGGAAGGTGGCGGTGTACGGCACAAAGCCGCCGTGATGGGCGATGCCGTTGGCGATTGCGGTCATCCCGAATTCACGCACGCCGTAGTGGATGTAGTTCCCGGCAGGATCTTCTTTTAATGAATGGGAGCCCGACCAGATAGTCAGATTACTGGGGGCAAGGTCGGCGGAGCCGCCGAGCAGCTCCGGCAGTACCGGACCCATTGTATTCAGGGCATTTTGTGACGCTTTGCGGGTGGCAATCTTTGCCGGTTCCGCCTGCAGCTTCTCAATATATGCCTGCGTGGTTTGCTCCCAGTTTTCAGGCAGTTCGCCGCTCAGGCGACGTTTAAATTCCGCAGCCAGATCCGGATAGGCCTTTTCATAGGCGGCAAATTTCTCCTTCCACGCCTGTTGCGCTTTTTCGCCGCTTTCGCGCGCGTCCCATGCTTTATAGATCTCTTTTGGGATCTCAAATGCCGGGTATTTCCAGCCCAGTTTCTGCCGGGTTAAGGCGACTTCCTCTTCCCCAAGTGCAGCACCATGGGACTCTTCTTTCCCGGCTTTATTAGGGGAGCCAAAACCGATGACCGTGCGGCAGATAATCAGCGATGGTTTATCTTTAACGCTTTGCGCTTCCAGAATGGCCTTTTTCACGGCTTCGGGATCGTGTCCGTCGATTTCATGTACCACATGCCAGTGGTAGGCCTCGAAACGTTTGGCCGTATCGTCGGTAAACCAGCCTTCGGTTTCACCATCAATGGAGATCCCGTTGTGATCGTAAAAACCGATCAGTTTGCCCAGCCCAAGGGTGCCCGCCAGGGAACTGACTTCATGGGAAATCCCCTCCATCAGGCAACCGTCACCCATAAATACGTAGGTGTAGTGGTCGACAATCTCATGATCAGGACGGTTGAACTGTGCGGCGAGAGTGCGTTCGGCAATCGCCAGCCCGACGGCGTTGGCCAGCCCCTGTCCCAGCGGGCCGGTGGTGGTTTCGACGCCTGGCGTATAGCCAATCTCCGGGTGACCCGGCGTTTTCGAATGCAACTGACGGAAGTTTTTTAACTCATCCAGGGACAGGTCATAACCGCTTAAGTGCAACAGACTATAGAGCAGCATAGAGGCATGACCGTTAGACAGAATAAAGCGGTCGCGGTCATACCAGGTCGGGTCTGTCGGATTATGTTTTAAGAAATCGTTCCAGAGGACTTCGGCAATATCCGCCATTCCCATCGGTGCGCCAGGGTGGCCGGAATTCGCTTTTTGTACCGCATCCATACTCAGGGCGCGAATGGCGTTGGCGAGCTCTTTACGAGACATAACTCTCTCCTTGCTAAGGGTTAAAATTTGGCGGCGATGAGATCTTCGAGTTTGCGCTGGTCAACGGCGAACTGGCGGATGCCGTCCGACAGTTTCTCCACTGCCATGGCGTCCTGATTATGTTCCCAGCGGAACTGCGCTTCGGTCAGGGGTTCCGGGCGCGGGAACGTTTGCGACGGCGGAACCAGTTTGCGTTCAACGACGCCTTCCTCGCCGTGCAGGGCTTTAAGCAGGTCAGGCGAGATGGTCAGCCTGTCACAGCCTGCCAGCGCCAGCACCTGTTCCGTACGACGGAAGCTTGCGCCCATAACGATGGTTTCGTAGCGATGTTGTTTGAAATAATCGTAGATATTCCGCACGGATTTCACGCCGGGGTCTTCATCCACAACGTATGGGTCCATGGGTTTACGTTGCTGATACCAGTCGTAAATACGGCCAACGAATGGGGAGATTAAAAATACCCCGGCTTCGGCACAGGCGCGAGCCTGGGCGAAGGAGAACAATAGCGTCAGGTTGCACTTGATCCCCTCTTTTTCGAGAATTTCCGCCGCGCGGATCCCTTCCCAGGTCGATGCCAGTTTGATCAGGATGCGTGATTTATCGATGCCCAACTCCTCGTAGAGCTGTACCAGCTTGCGGGCTTTGGCGACGCTTTTCTCTTTATCGTAGGAGAGACGTGCATCCACTTCGGTTGAAACACGTCCGGGGATGCTTTTCAGAATTTCTTGACCAAAATTGACCGCCAGCTTGTCGCAGGCTTCCGCTACCTGCTGTTCCTGGGTTTTGCCATGGCTTTTGCCATAGACAATTGCGTCTTCAATCAAGTGCTTAAAGTGGTCCAGCGAGGCTGCTTTCAGTAGCAGAGAGGGGTTGGTGGTTGCATCTTCGGGTTGATAATGTCGAATGGATTCAATATCGCCGCTATCGGCTACCACGGTAGTGAACTGTTTGATGCCGTATAAATAATTCATAGAAAAATACTCCTTAAAAAGCAAGGTGTTATATGAGTGATTTCGAGAGTGTTGTTATCGGAATCGTGTTGTGCATAACAAAAAAGCATAGCAGACCAGGAGTGTCTTGCTTTCAACGGGTTGTAACATTGGTGTTATGAATTGATAACAATTTTTGTTATGGCATGGTCAGAGTTTGGTTGTGTTCAAAGTTTGCGGGCGTGGCTGAGGGCATACTAGGCGGCGCATCAGGACGGTTATCACGCTTCAATTATCTGAAAGATACGCGTAAAGGAACAGCAAATGGACGACCAACTCAAACAAAGTGCCCTCGATTTCCACGAGTTCCCGCATCCAGGGAAAATTCAGGTGTCGCCAACGAAGCCCCTGGCCACCCAGCGCGATCTGGCGCTGGCCTACTCGCCGGGTGTTGCGGCGCCCTGTCTTGAAATCGAGAAAGATCCGCTGGCAGCCTACAAGTATACGGCGCGTGGCAATCTTGTTGCCGTCGTCTCAAACGGCACTGCCGTACTTGGGCTGGGCAACATTGGCGCCCTTGCCGGGAAACCGGTAATGGAAGGCAAGGGCGTTCTGTTTAAGAAATTCGCCGGCATTGATGTTTTTGATATCGAAGTCGACGAGCATGATCCGGACAAGCTGATCGATGTAGTGGCGGCGCTGGAGCCGACCTTCGGTGGCATCAACCTGGAAGATATCAAAGCGCCAGAGTGCTTCTATATCGAGGCAAAACTGCGCGAGCGCATGAACATTCCCGTTTTTCACGATGACCAGCATGGGACGGCGATCATCAGTACCGCAGCCATTCTGAACGGCCTGCGCGTGGTAGAGAAAACTCTCTCTGACGTACGCATGGTGGTTTCCGGGGCAGGGGCGGCGGCAATCGCCTGTATGAACCTGCTGGTGGCGCTGGGCATGCAGAAACACAATATTGTCGTATGCGACTCCAAAGGGGTTATCTACAAAGGCCGCGAAGCCAATATGGCGGAAACCAAAGCGGCTTATGCGGTGGATGATGATGGTAAACGCACGCTGGCAGATGTGGTCGATGGTGCGGATATTTTCCTCGGCTGCTCCGGGCCGAAAGTGCTGACGCCGGAGATGGTTAAAAAAATGGCGCGTCAGCCGTTGATTCTGGCGCTGGCGAACCCGGAACCGGAGATTCTGCCACCGCTGGCGAAAGAGGTTCGCCCGGATGCGATCATCTGTACCGGTCGTTCCGATTACCCTAACCAGGTCAACAACGTACTCTGCTTCCCGTTTATCTTCCGTGGTGCGCTGGATGTGGGGGCGACAGCGATTAACGAAGAGATGAAGCTGGCGGCAGTGCATGCGATTGCCGAGCTGGCCCATGCCGAGCAGAGTGAGGTGGTGGCCTCCGCCTATGGCGATCAGGATCTGAGCTTTGGCCCGGATTATCTGATCCCGAAACCGTTTGATCCGCGTTTGATTGTGAAGATCGCCCCCGCCGTGGCAAAAGCGGCGATGGATTCCGGCGTCGCAACCCGACCAATCGCTGATTTTGATGCGTATGTCGACAAGCTCACTGAGTTTGTCTACAAAACCAATCTGTTTATGAAGCCTATCTTCTCGCAGGCACGTAAAGCGCCAAAACGCGTTGTGCTGACAGAAGGGGAAGAGCCACGCGTACTGCACGCGACGCAGGAGCTGATCACTCTGGGGCTGGCGAAGCCGATTCTGGTGGGGCGTCCGGGGGTTATCGAAATGCGAATCCAGAAACTGGGGCTGCAAATTCGACCCAACGTTGACTTTGAAATCGTCAACAATGAATCGGACCCTCGCTTCAAAGAGTACTGGACCGAGTATTTCAGCATCATGAAACGGCGCGGTATCACTCAGGAACAGGCGCAGCGCGCGGTGATCAGCGATACCACAGTGATTGGCGCGATCATGGTTCATCGCGGTGAAGCGGATGCAATGATCTGTGGCACCATTGGTGATTATCACGAACATTTTAGCGTCGTGCAGGAGATCTTCGGCTACCGCGAAGGCGTGCATGCGGCCGGGGCGATGAACGCCTTATTGTTGCCCAGCGGGAATACCTTTATCGCTGACACCTACGTGAATGAAGACCCGAGCGCTGAACAACTGGCGGAAATTACCTTGCTGGCGGCTGAAACCGTGCGTCGCTTTGGTATCGAGCCGAAAGTAGCGCTGTTGTCCCATTCGCAGTTCGGTTCTTCGAAATCACTCGCCGCGCTGAAAATGCGCGAAACCCTCGACCTGGTGCGTGAACGTGCGCCAGACCTGATGATTGACGGTGAGATGCATGGGGACGCCGCACTGGTGGAGAGTATCCGTCATGAACGTATGCCGGACAGCCCGCTGAAAGGTTCGGCGAATATCCTGATTATGCCAAACGTCGAGGCTGCCCGTATTAGTTATAACTTACTACGGGTATCCAGCTCGGAAGGTGTGACGGTGGGGCCAGTGCTGATGGGGGTATCGAAACCAGTGCATGTCCTGACGCCTATCGCCTCCGTAAGGCGAATCGTTAATATGGTGGCGCTGGCGGTGGTAGAAGCGCAGACACAGCCGCTGTAACTGGAGCGCTATCTTGTAACCCCGATAAGCGTAGCGCATCGGGGTTTTCCCGGATGCGGCGGTTGCTTTACCCGGGCTTCGCGATTGCTCGGGAAGTTAAACCCAGTCCCGAACCTGTATAAACGCACTTAAGGCAGCCTCCGGGCTGCCTTCTTCAGGCTGATAGTTGTATTCCCAACGCACAAGCGGCGGCATCGACATTAAAATCGACTCTGTTCGCCCACCGGTTTGCAGACCGAACAGCGTGCCGCGATCCCACACCAGATTAAACTCCACATAACGTCCGCGACGATAGAGCTGGAATGCGCGTTCGCGCTCGCCAAAAAGCAGAGCTTTACGGCGCTCAACAATCGGCAGATAGGCATCGGTGTAGCCCTTGCCAACGGCCTGCATAAAGGCGAAGCAGGTGTCGAAATCCGGCGTGTTCAAATCATCGAAAAACAGCCCGCCAATCCCGCGCTGCTCGTTACGGTGTTTAAGAAAGAAATAGTCATCACACCATTTTTTATAGCGCGGATAGACATCGTTCCCGAAGGGCTGGCACAAGTCATGCGCCGTCTGGTGCCAGTGAATGGCGTCTTCTTCGAAACCGTAAAAGGGCGTCATATCAAACCCGCCACCAAACCACCAGACCGGGTCGGCACCGGGTTTTTCGGCAATAAAAAAGCGCACATTGGCATGACTGGTCGGTACATACGGATTACGCGGATGCACCACCAGCGAAACCCCCATCGCTTCAAAACTGCGTCCGGCCAGCTCCGGACGATGTGCTGTTGCCGAGGCGGGCATTGCGCTGCCGGTGACATGAGAAAAGTTTACCCCCGCCTGCTCGAAAATAGCGCCCTCACGCAAAACCCGGCTGCGGCCACCGCCGCCGGCATCGCGCTGCCACTCATCTTCAACGAAAGCGGTGCCATCCAGCGCGGAAAGCTGTTGGCAAATGTCATCCTGCAATGTCAGCAGAAAGGATTTTACGTCGCGGGTATCCGGTAGGGTCATCAGCGTTTCTTCGAATGGGCCTTGTGATTATCGAACCAGTTAAAGTAACTGATAATACCGTCAGCTATCGCATTGGCTATCTTTTGGCGAAATGCGGTGGTGCCAAGCAGCTTCTCTTCCTGCGGGTTGGTGATAAACGACGTTTCCACCAGTACCGAAGGGATGGATGGCGATTTTAGCACCACGAAGGCCGCTTGTTCCGTGTTCCGGCTGTGCAGACGGTGTACGGGTTTAATCTGGCGCAGAATATGCGATCCGAGCGTCAGGCTGTTTTTAATGGTATCGGTCTGAACGAGATCAAACAGTACCTGCTGCAGCAAATGATCTTTATCTTTTGCTTTCTTACCCGCGAGATCATCGGCGGCGTTCTCGCGATCGGAAAGGTATTTCGCCATCGCGCTACTGGCTCCGCGGTTGGACAAGGCAAAGACCGATGCGCCTGCCGCGCTGGGGTTGGTAAAACCGTCTGCATGGATAGACATAAACAGATCGGCGCCATGCTGGTGGGCAATCTCCACGCGGTCATAAAGCGGGATAAAGGTATCGCCGGTGCGCGTTAAGCGCGCATCAATGCCCCGATTGCGCAGAATAGTACGGACGTTTTTGGCGATGGCCAATACAACATGTTTCTCTTTCGAACCATTGCCGCCTATTGCGCCGGTATCAATGCCGCCATGGCCCGGATCAAGCATCACGATACGCCGGGAACCGGCCTTCTTTGCTTTCGGCTGGCTATGACCATTACTGGTTTTAAGGGATGAATCGTCTTTTGCGATGGCCCGCGACATGCCTGAAAGCGTTAACGCGGCAAGGCCAGCTTTCAGAACCTGACGACGCGAGGTGAATATTTTTAAGGGTTTGAAAGTGCTCATACAGCCTGTTCTTCTTATCCGTAGTCCCTGGAGTTATATCGTATTGGGTTTGCCGTTACGACAGTCCTTACTAAGAAATGTTTTACTTTTCATTTCAATACGTGACAGAGTGACATTATGCCATTTTCCTGCTGCGATTTCGCTGCATATTGGCTACGGCGGCTGGTCGCGCGATAATCTCTCTTTGACCGTAAAAAAGGGCAGGTAACACCATGGAAATACGCGTTTTTCGCCAGGAAGATTTCGAAGAAGTCATCACCCTGTGGGAGCGCTGCGAACTGCTGCGCCCGTGGAACGATCCGGAAATGGACATTGAACGTAAGATCAATCACGACGTCAGTCTGTTCCTGGTCGCCGAGGTCAACGGCGAAGTCGTCGGCACCGTCATGGGCGGTTATGACGGGCACCGTGGTTCGGCTTACTATCTGGGGGTTCATCCGGAATTTCGCGGACGTGGTATTGCCAATGCGTTATTAAGCCGTCTGGAGAAAAAGCTGATTGCCCGTGGCTGCCCCAAAATCAATATCATGGTACGTGAAGACAATGACGTGGTTCTGGGAATGTATGAACGCCTGGGCTATGAGCATGCAGACTCGCTGAGTTTAGGTAAGCGCCTGATTGAAGATGAAGAATATTGAGTTAACACCTGCTGATTTTGACAGCCATGGTCGTTTGCGGCTGCCGTTTTTATTCTGGTGTGTATTGCTATTACAGGCGCGAACCTGGGTTTTATTTGTGATTGCTGCAGCATCAAGGGGGCAGGGTGATGCGCTGTTAACCCTGTTTTATCCCGATCATGACACCTTCTGGCTGGGTCTGTTGCCGGGTGTTCCGGCCGTTTTCACCTTTTTACTGAGTGGCCGCAGGCACCTCTTGCCGCGTCTCTGGCGTGTGATGCGTCTGTTGCTGATTATTGCGCAAGCCGCATTATTACTCTGGCAGCCGCTGCTGTGGTTCAATGGCGAGGCGATAACGGGCGTCGGGCTGGGATTCGTCGTGGCTGACATCATTGCGCTCGTGTGGCTGCTGAGTAATCCTCGCTGTCAGGCCTGTTTTCAACCAGATCATCATTAACGGGCACTTTTTACTGTTCCGGCACTCCAATAGCCGTCAAGTTAACAAGAAAGGATGTAAAGATGAAATCCCTGCGTATAAGCGTCTGCGCGCTGGCACTGGCATTGTCCGGTTGTTCAACGCTCTCTTCGGTCAACTGGTCTGCAGCCTTGCCCTGGAACTGGTTTGGCTCATCCATCGAGGTGAGTGAACAGGGCGTTGGGGGGATCGCGGCGAATACGGCGCTTGATGAAAAGGCGATCAACGATGCGCTGAACGGTAATTATCACCTGCGCAGCGGGATGAAAACGGAGAAAGGCAAAATCGTCCGTTACGTTGAAGCGTTGAAAGACGACAAGGTTGCGCTGGTGGTGAATGGAGAAAACGGCACCGTAAGCCGGGTGGATGTCCTCGACAGCAGTATTGAAACGGCTAACGGGGTCAAGACGGGCACCGCATTTAGCGGGCTTTACGATAAAGCATTTGGTCATTGTGTCGCCGCGACGGGTGATGATGTCAAAGGTGTTGAATGTAAGGCGCCGGGCAGTGCGCATATTAGCTATGTGTTTACCGGCGACTGGCGTGGCCCAGAAGGGTTACTGCCGTCTGACGATGCGCTCAAAAGCTGGAAATTGAACAAAATTATCTGGCGTCGCTAATTTGATCCTACGCGCCGCGTCCTGAACAAAAAACGGGTACAATACGCCCATCAATGCCACGGTTGCGTGGCATCTTTTTTTCAGGAGGAATGATGTCTCAGGTTCAGAGCGGCATATTGCCAGAACATTGCCGTGCGGCGATTTGGATTGAAGCGAATGTGACAGGCGATAAGCGTGGCCTGCGTGAAGGCTGTCGGGTGTTTATCGACAAACTGGCTACGCTGCAGGCAACATTCCCGGATGCGGCCCTCGGCGCGGTGGTGGCATTTGGCCATGATACCTGGCGCGAGCTGAGCGGCGGCGAAGGCGCGCAAGAGCTGAAGAATTTTACACCGCTGGGTAAAGGTCTGGCTCCTGCCACGCAGTTCGACGTCCTTATCCATATCCTTTCTCTGCGTCATGACGTCAATTTTTCCGTCGCGCAGGCGGCGCTGGCCGCGTTTGGCGACACCCTTGAAGTGAAAGAAGAGACTCACGGTTTTCGCTGGGTTGAAGACCGCGACCTGAGTGGTTTCGTCGATGGTACTGAAAACCCGGCCGGTGATGAAATACGTCGCGATGTCGCCGTCATCAAAGACGGGGTGGATGCTGGCGGCAGCTATGTACTGGTGCAGCGCTGGGAACATAACCTCAAACAGCTTAATCGCATGAGTGTCGGCGACCAGGAGATGATGATTGGCCGCACCAAAGTGGCAAACGAAGAGATTGATGGTGATGCGCGTCCGGTCACTTCACACCTGACCCGCGTCGATTTAAAAGAAGACGGCAAGAGTCTGAAAATTGTCCGTCAGAGCCTGCCGTACGGCACTGCCAGTGGAACACACGGCCTCTATTTCTGTGCCTACTGTGCGCGTTTATATAACATTGAACAGCAGTTACTGAGCATGTTTGGCGACGCTGACGGTAAACGCGACGCGATGCTGCGTTTCACCAAACCGGTGACCGGCGGCTACTATTTTGCTCCTTCTGTAGACCGCCTGTTGTCGCTGTAAGTCCTTTTTGCCCTCTCCCTGTGGGAGAGGGTTGGGGTGAGGGCAACAGGCCGCCCCCTTATTCCCTTTTCAACTTCCAAAGCACCAAACGGTATATAAAACCGTTACTGGTTTCATACCCGTTATAAATAAACTGATGGTTGTATCGTCATCATCTTATAAGGGTGCGCAATGGCCGTTAACTTACTGAAAAAAGGATATCTGACGCTGGCAGCGATGGCCTTACTGGTCTCGCAGGCGCAGGCAACGGAGTTGTTAAACAGTTCCTATGATGTTTCACGCGAGCTGTTTGCCGCCCTCAATACCCCGTTTGAACAGCAATGGGCCAAAGATAACGCAGGCGACACGCTGACGATTAAACAATCTCACGCAGGCTCCTCTAAGCAGGCGCTGGCGATTTTACAGGGCCTGAAAGCGGACGTCGTGACCTACAACCAGGTGACTGACGTGCAGATCCTGCATGACAAAGGCAACCTGATCCCGGCTGACTGGCAGAGCCGTTTGCCGAATAACAGTTCACCGTTTTATTCCACCATGGGTTTCCTGGTGCGTAAGGGCAATCCGAAGAATATCCACGACTGGAGCGATCTGGTACGCCCGGACGTGAAGCTGATTTTCCCGAACCCGAAAACCTCCGGTAATGCTCGTTATACCTATTTAGGCGCATGGGGCGCGGCGGACAAGGCGGACGGCGGTGATAAAGCAAAAACCGAACAGTTCATGACCCAGTTCCTGAAAAACGTCGAAGTATTTGATACCGGGGGTCGTGGTGCGACTACGACCTTTGCGGAACGTGGTCTGGGTGATGTGCTGATAAGCTTTGAATCGGAAGTGAACAACATCCGTAAGCAATATGAAGATCAGGGCTTTGAAGTGGTGATTCCGAAGACCAACATTCTGGCGGAATTCCCGGTGGCGTGGGTCGACAAAAACGTCGAGGCGAATGGCACTGAGAAGGCAGCAAAAGCCTACCTCAACTACCTCTATAGCCCGCAGGCACAGACCATCATCACTGACTTTTACTACCGCGTGAATAACCCGCAGGTAATGGACAAACTGAAAGATAAATTCCCGCAGACTGAGCTGTTCCGTGTGGAAGATAAATTCGGCAGTTGGCCTGATGTGATGAAAACACATTTCGCCAGCGGCGGTGAGTTAGACAAATTGTTGGCGGCGGGGCGTAAGTAATGTTTGCAGTCTCCTCCAGACGTGTGCTGCCCGGTTTTACCTTAAGTCTCGGGACCAGCCTGCTGTTCGTCTGCCTGATTTTGCTGTTGCCGTTAAGTGCGCTGGTGATGCAACTGGCGCAAATGAGTTGGTCGCAGTACTGGGATGTTGTCAGTAACCCACAGGTTGTCGCCGCGTACAAAGTGACGTTGCTCTCTGCATTAGTAGCATCGCTTTTCAACGGCGTGTTTGGCCTGCTGATGGCCTGGATTTTGACCCGTTATCGCTTTCCGGGACGTACGCTGCTGGATGCGCTGATGGATTTACCGTTTGCATTGCCCACGGCCGTTGCGGGCCTGACGCTGGCGTCGCTGTTTTCGGTCAACGGTTTTTACGGCGAATGGCTGGCAAAGTTCGATATCAAAGTGACCTATACCTGGCTCGGTATCGCGGTGGCGATGGCCTTCACCAGCATCCCGTTTGTGGTGCGTACCGTTCAACCTGTTCTGGAAGAGCTTGGTCCGGAGTACGAAGAGGCGGCTGAGACGCTCGGGGCAACCCGTTGGCAGAGTTTTAGCAAGGTCGTGTTGCCAGAACTTTCCCCTGCGCTATTGGCGGGCGTGGCGCTCTCTTTTACCCGTAGCCTTGGCGAATTTGGCGCGGTGATTTTTATCGCCGGGAACATTGCGTGGAAAACCGAAGTGACCTCGCTGATGATTTTTGTGCGTCTGCAGGAGTTTGATTACCCGGCGGCCAGTGCGATTGCGTCAGTGATTCTGGCGGCCTCGCTATTGTTGCTGTTTTCTATCAATACGCTGCAAAGTCGTTTTGGTCGACGTGTGGTAGGTCACTAATGGCGGAAGTTACTGAATTGAAACGCTATGACAGCTCCCGAATTAACTGGGGGAAATGGTTTCTGATTGGCACAGGAATTGTGGTCTCCGCATTCATTCTTGTAGTGCCGATGGTCTACATTTTTGTGCAGGCCTTTAGCAAAGGGTTGCTGCCGGTATTACAGAATCTCACCGATCCAGACATGCTACACGCCATCTGGCTGACGGTGCTGGTTGCGTTAATATCGGTTCCGGTGAACCTGGTGTTCGGTACGTTACTGGCCTGGCTGGTGACGCGCTTTGATTTTCCGGGTCGCCAGTTGCTGCTCACGCTGCTCGATATTCCGTTCGCAGTGTCCCCTGTGGTGGCGGGTCTTGTTTATCTGCTCTTTTATGGCTCCAATGGTCCGCTGGGTCCGTGGCTCGATGCGCATAACCTGCAAATTATGTTTGCCTGGCCGGGCATGGTGCTGGTGACTATCTTCGTGACCTGTCCGTTTGTGGTGCGTGAGCTGGTGCCTGTCATGCTGAGCCAGGGCAGCCAGGAAGATGAAGCCGCAGTCCTGCTGGGCGCCTCAGGCTGGCAGATGTTTAAGCGTGTGACACTGCCAAACATCCGCTGGGCGCTGCTCTATGGTGTGGTACTGACTAATGCTCGCGCTATCGGTGAGTTTGGCGCGGTATCCGTCGTGTCAGGCTCCATTCGCGGTGAGACGCTCACACTGCCGTTGCAAATTGAATTACTCGAGCAGGATTACAATGCGGTGGGATCATTTACCGCAGCCGCCCTGCTGACACTGATGGCTATTTTGACCTTGTTTTTAAAGAGTGCGCTGCAATGGCGTTTGAACAATCAAGAAAAACGCGCGCGGCAGGAGGGAAATCATGAGCATTGAGATTGCCAATATTAAGAAGTCGTTTGGTCGCACCCAGGTGCTGAATGATATCTCGCTGGATATCCCTTCGGGTCAAATGGTCGCGCTGCTGGGGCCGTCGGGCTCCGGGAAAACCACGCTGCTGCGCATTATCGCTGGTCTTGAGCATCAAACCAGCGGTCGTATTCGTTTTCACGGTACGGATGTGAGTCGCATTCATGCGCGCGAGCGCAAAGTGGGGTTTGTTTTCCAGCATTATGCGCTGTTCCGCCATATGACTGTGTTCGACAATATCGCTTTCGGTTTGACCGTGCTGCCGAGGCGTGAGCGTCCTGATTCCGCAACCATCAAAGCGAAAGTCACCCGACTGCTTGAAATGGTCCAGTTGGCCCATCTGGCAGATCGTTTTCCGGCCCAGCTTTCCGGCGGGCAGAAACAGCGCGTTGCGTTAGCGCGTGCGCTGGCGGTAGAGCCGCAGATTCTGCTGCTTGATGAGCCTTTTGGCGCTCTGGATGCGCAGGTGCGTAAAGAGCTCCGTCGCTGGCTGCGTCAGCTCCATGAAGAGCTGAAATTTACCAGCGTCTTTGTGACCCACGATCAGGAAGAGGCGATGGAAGTCGCGGATCGCGTGGTGGTGATGAGCCAGGGAAATATTGAACAGGCCGATGCACCTAATCAGGTGTGGCGCGAGCCGGCTACCCGCTTCGTGCTGGAATTTATGGGCGAAGTTAACCGTCTGAAAGGCACCATCAGCGGTGGTCAATTTCATGTGGGGGCGCACCGCTGGCCGCTGGGTTACACGCCCGCGCATCAGGGAGAGGTCGATCTGTTTCTGCGCCCGTGGGAGGTCGACATCAGCCGCCGTACCAGCCTGGATTCCCCGCTGCCGGTACAGGTGCTGGAAGCTACCCCTAAAGGTCATTACACCCAACTGGTGGTACAGCCGCTGGGCTGGCATGACGAGCCTTTGAACGTGGTACTGACCGGAAATGACGCGCCAGAACGCGGCGAACGCCTGTTTGTCGGTTTGCAGAATGCGCGCCTTTACTCGGGTAATGAGCGGATCGAAAACCGCGAGGAGCTTGCTCTCGCAGAATCTGCCTGATAGGTTATTGCATCTGAAATTGTTGCCGGGTGGCGCTGCGCTTACCCGGCCTACACGGTAAATGCAAAACAACCCTCGGGCTGTTTATAGTATTTGCGCCCTCGTTTTGTCGAAGAGGGATGAGGGAGTGCATCAGAACGCACAGACCTGTAGGCCCGGTAAGCGAATGCGCGACCGGGCTTTTTTATTGGACAGGGTGAGTGAACAATACATTAGAGCAAACTATCGGCAACACGCCGCTGGTCAGACTGCAACGTCTTGGGCCTGATAACGGTAGCGAGATCTGGGTCAAGCTGGAAGGGAACAATCCGGCGGGCTCGGTAAAAGACAGAGCCGCGTTATCTATGATTGTGCAGGCGGAAAAGCGCGGCGAAATCAAACCGGGCGATGTCCTGATCGAAGCGACCAGTGGCAACACCGGTATTGCTCTGGCAATGATTGCCGCGCTGAAAGGCTATCGCATGAAGCTGCTGATGCCGGACAACATGAGTCAGGAGCGTCGCGCTGCGATGCGCGCCTATGGCGCAGAACTGATTCTGGTCACCAAAGAGCAGGGCATGGAAGGCGCGCGCGATCTGGCGCTATCTATGTCTGAGCGCGGTGAAGGCAAGCTGCTGGATCAGTTTAATAATCCCGACAATCCCTACGCACACTATACGACCACCGGGCCAGAAATCTGGCAACAAACGGCGGGACGAATCACCCATTTTGTCTCCAGTATGGGGACGACCGGGACTATCACTGGCGTATCACGTTTTTTGCGCGAGCAAGAAAAAGCCGTCGCTATTGTGGGTTTACAGCCGGAAGAGGGAAGCAGCATTCCGGGCATTCGTCGCTGGCCTGCGGAGTATATGCCGGGTATTTTCAATGCTTCGCTGGTGGATGAAGTACTGGATATCCATCAGCGTGATGCCGAGAATACCATGCGTGCACTGGCGGTACAGGAGGGTATTTTCTGTGGTGTGAGTTCGGGTGGCGCGGTTGCTGGCGCACTGCGCATTGCGAAAGCAAATCCGGGCGCGGTTGTTGTTGCTATCATTTGCGATCGTGGCGATCGTTATCTCTCAACGGGCGTATTTGGCGAAGAAAGCTATTCACAGGGAGCAGGGATCTAGTATGGAAATGATCTTATTTCGGGACAAAACCCGTGCGCAGCAGACCGATATCGTTGCTGTACAGTCGCAAGTCGTGTACGGCAGCGTAGGCAATAGTATCGCGGTACCGAATATCCGCCAGCACCGTCTGAGTGTGACGGCAGTGCCCACTGTGCTTTTTAGTAATACGCCCCATTACGATACCTTTTATGGTGGCATCATTCCTGACGAGTGGTTCAGCGGCTATTTGCAGGCGCTGGAAGAGCGCGATATCTTGCGCGAACTGAAAGCGGTCACAACAGGCTATATGGGCAGCGCCAGTCAGATTGCGCTTCTCGCGGGGTGGTTGAAAGCGTTAAAAGGAAAGCATCCCCATCTGCCGGTGCTTGTCGACCCGGTAATCGGCGACATCGACAGCGGCATGTACGTGAAGCCTGAAATTCCCGAAGCCTATTGCCGCCATTTGTTGCCGCTGGCGCAGGGGATTACGCCGAATGTCTTCGAACTCGAAATTCTGAGCGGTAAACGGTGCCGTGACATGCAAAGCGCGGTAGAAGCGGCGAAAGGGCTGCTCTCTGACACATTACAGTGGGTCGCGATTACCAGCGCGCCGGTCCCTTCTGATGAAAACTGCATTCATGTGGTTCTGGTGACGAAGGAGAGCGTTGAAATAAGTGCTCACCCACGAATTGCGGCGGATTTAAAAGGAACCGGGGATCTGTTCTGCTCTGAACTGGTCAGCAATATTGTCCAGGGAAAACCTCTGGCGGATGCGGTGGATCGGGCAGGCGCGCGCGTGACAGACGTTATGCGCTATACGCTAGAGAAAGGCTACGACGAGCTTATTCTTCCGGCGTAACAAACAAAAATGGCACCGCAAGGGTGCCATTTTTATATGCATCAAGAATTACTTCTTAATACGAATAACCGGGGTTTCACCAACGGTAACGCTGCCGGTCAGTTTGATCAGTTCTTTGATTTCGTCCATGTTGGAGATAACAACCGGCGTCAGGGTAGACTTGGCTTTCTCTTCCAGCAACGGCAGATCGAATTCAATAACCGGGTCGCCGACTTTGACGCGCTGACCTTCTTCTGCGATACGTTTGAAACCTTCGCCTTTCAGTTCAACGGTGTCGATACCGAAGTGAACGAACAGCTCAATGCCGCTATCGGATTCGATAGAGAAGGCATGGTTGGTTTCAAAGATTTTGCCGATAGTACCGTCAACAGGCGCTACCATTTTGTTGCCAGTTGGTTTAATAGCGATGCCATCACCAACGATTTTCTCAGCGAATACAACATCCGGAACATCTTCAATGTTGACGATTTCGCCGGAAAGCGGAGCAACAATCTCAATGGTTCCAGTGTCTTTTTTATCATCAGAAACCAAAGATTTCAGTTTATCGAACAAACCCATGATCTTCTCCTAAGCAGTAATTTGGGCCGCATCTCGTGGATTAGCAGATTGTTTTTTCTTCAATGAACTTGTTAACCAGCGTCATTAACTCGTCCGTTGTCGGTTGGGCAAGAGCCTGCTCTGCTAAAACCTTCGCATCTTCGAAGTTAGTATTGCGAATAATCTTCTTAATGCGCGGGATAGAAATGGCACTCATACTGAATTCATCCAGACCCATCCCCAGCAACAGAAGTGTAGCACGTTCGTCGCCTGCAAGCTCACCACACATACCGGTCCACTTACCTTCTGCATGAGATGCATCAATAACTTGCTTGATGAGAGTCAGTACAGACGGCGACATCGGCTGGTAAAGATGTGAAATCATATCATTACCACGGTCAACTGCCAGAGTGTACTGCGTTAAATCATTGGTACCGATACTAAAGAAATCAACTTCTTTGGCTAAATGACGAGCAATAGTGGCGGCGGCAGGGGTTTCGACCATCACGCCAACTTCGATTGTTTCGTCAAAGGCTTTGCCTTCGTCACGCAGTTCCTGTTTGTAGATTTCGATCTCTTTTTTCAGTGCGCGCACTTCTTCAACAGAGATGATCATCGGGAACATGATGCGCAGTTTACCGAAAGCGGAAGCACGCAGAATCGCACGTACCTGGTCGCGCAGGATCTCTTTGCGATCCATGGCGATACGCACTGCACGCCAGCCCAGGAACGGGTTTTCTTCTTTCGGGAAATTCATATATGGCAGCTCTTTGTCGCCGCCAATGTCCATGGTACGCACGATTACGGCCTGAGAACCACAGGCTTCCGCCACCGCTTTGTATGCAGCAAACTGTTCTTCTTCAGTCGGCAGAGACTCGCGGTCCATGAACAGGAATTCGGTACGGTAGAGACCAACACCTTCCGCGCCGTTACGCTCAGCGCCTGCGACGTCGCGCACGGTACCGATGTTGGCACAGACTTCTACCTGGTGGCCGTCCAGCGTGATGGCTGGCAGGTCTTTCAGTTTAGCCAGTTCGGCTTTCTCTTCGGCTACCTGAGCCTGCGTACTGCGCAGCGTCTCAATTTCTTCTTCTGTCGGGTTAACATACACTTTGTTATTAACCGCATCGAGAATCAGATAGTCGTCGTTTTTTACCTGAGCGGTGACGCTGCCGGTACCCACAATCGCAGGCAGTTCCAGAGAACGCGCCATGATAGAGGTGTGGGAAGTACGACCGCCCATGTCAGTAATGAAACCGAGGACCTTGTTCAGGTTCAACTGTGCGGTTTCTGACGGGGTCAGGTCAGCAGCAACCAGAATCACTTCGTCCTGAATGGCACTCAGGTCGATGATAGGCATGCAAAGAATATTGCGCAGCAGACGTTTACCGATATCACGTACGTCAGCCGCACGTTCTTTCAGGTATTCATCGTCCAGCTCTTCAAGGGCAGTCGCCTGACCTTCGATAACTTCATGAGCCGCCGCGTCGGCAGTCATGTGCTTATCTTTAATCAGGGCTATGATTTCCTGCTCCAGCTCCTCATCTTCGAGCAACATAATGTGGCCTTCGAAGATGGCTTCTTTTTCTTCACCGAAAGTTTCGCCAGCTTTCGTTTTGATCGCTTCAAGCTGCGCTGATGCCTTGGCACGACCGCTCAGGAAACGTTCAACTTCCTGGTCAACCTTATCGGCAGAAATTTTTTTCCGGTCAATGACGATCTCGTCTTCTTTCAGCAGAAGTGCTTTGCCAAAAGCGATACCCGGGGATGCTAAAATGCCTGAAATCATAACCCTACCTTACTTGTGACTGATTTTTAAAAGAACCCGGAAAATTACTCGAGCTCTGCCATCAGTTTAACCAGATGTTCAACTGCTTTTTGTTCGTCTTCGCCTTCTGCGGTTAACGTCACAACGGTACCCTGAGTCAGGCCCAGAGTTTGCAGTTTGAACAGGCTTTTTGCGCTGGCGCTTTTGCCATTGGAAGTCACAGTGATCTCAGAAGTGAAGCCTTTTGCTTCTTTAACAAACTGAGCAGCAGGGCGGGTGTGCAGACCGTTCGGAGCGGTAATGGTAACTTCTTGCTGGAACATTGTATTTCCCCAACTTATAGGTTTAGTGTTGTGGAACTAAAGTCTAGCCTGGCGGCTGGACTTTAGCCTGTATCGTTAGCGCCGGCGTTACGGTATACGACTCAGAAGCGTGGAAAACACGATCCGGTGCTGGCGCTTCTGGCCTTTGACGTTTCGCACGTCATTAAACATTATGCAGCGAAAGCGAGAATTGAACCAAATCATAAAATCGATTCAGCTTCGTGAAATCGGAAACCGATTAATTTCGCGCATCAAAATAAATGTGATGGTTAAATACCAGACCCGAGGAGTCTAATCAATGCCAGGAGGGGTGAAACTTTGATGTGCTCCACAAAAAAGCACCTTCTCAGGTGCTTTTTTGCGCTGTTTTAACATTCTGGCATCACTGTTGCAGTTCTTTTTCAGTGAACAGATCGGCAAACAACGCGGTGCTCAAATAACGCTCACCAGAGGACGGCAGGATAACCACAATATTCTTGTTAGTAAAGGTTTCGTCTTCCTGTAATTTCAGTGCAGCAGCGACGGCAGCACCGGAAGAAATACCCGCAAGAATACCTTCTTCTTCCATCAGACGGCGTGCGGTACTGATCGCTTCATCGTTGGTGATTTTCACCACTTTATCGATCAGTTTTAAATCGAGGTTACCCGGAATGAAGCCTGCGCCAATCCCCTGGATTTTGTGCGGACCCGGTTTCAGTTCTTCACCCGCCAGCGCCTGGGAGATAACCGGGGAGTCGGACGGCTCAACCGCGACGGTGATCAGGTCTGATTTGCCTTTTGTGCCTTTAATATAGCGAGACACGCCTGTCAGCGTACCGCCGGTGCCCACGCCAGAGATAAATACATCCACCTGACCGTCGGTATCTTCCCAGATTTCCGGGCCGGTGGTTTTTTCATGAATTTCCGGGTTAGCCGGGTTGCTGAACTGCTGCAGCAGCAGGTATTTAGACGGATCGCTGGCGACGATTTCTTCTGCTTTCTGAATAGCGCCTTTCATGCCTTTCGCGCCTTCGGTCAGCACCAGATTCGCACCCAGCGCTTTAAGCAGCTTACGGCGTTCGATGCTCATCGTTTCCGGCATCGTCAGGGTCAGTTTGTAACCGCGCGCTGCAGCAACATATGCCAGTGCGATACCGGTGTTACCACTGGTCGGTTCAACCAGTTCAATACCCGGTTTCAGCACGCCGCGTTTTTCGGCATCCCAAATCATATTGGCACCGATACGGCATTTAACGCTGAAGCTCGGGTTACGGGATTCTACCTTTGCCAGGATGCGTCCATTACCGATGCGGTTCAGTCGAACCAGCGGCGTGTGACCGATAGTCAGCGAGTTATCTTCAAAAATCTTACTCATGGCCTGTCCTTAACTGTATGAAATTTGGGAACCACCCCAGCATACCCACTTACTGTCCCCGGGGAAGTAAGGAATTCGCATATCTATATGCTGAGCCGAAATAATGGTATCCAGTATGGAATAAGAACCGGAATAATTCCTTTAGCGCCATGCGGCATTCTTTTCGCGATAACAGTCGACCCACATTGCCGTTGCGCCGCAGACGGCGACGGGCATTACAACCAGATTCAACACGGGAATCAGAGTGAACAGGCTGGTAAGTGCGCCAAACTGCATATTCGTGACCTTACGTGTCCGCAACGCGACACGCATCTCTTTGAACGGCACCTTGTGGTTATCAAACGGGTAATCGCAGTACTGGATGGCCAGCATCCAGGCGCTGAACAAAAACCACAACACAGGCGCGACGGTCTGACCGATACCCGGAATGAAATAGAGCAACAGTAAAACGATCGCGCGCGGCAGATACCAGGCAAGCTTTTGCCATTCACGCTTCATAATGCGCGGGATATCTTTAATGATGGCGGTCACGCCAGCATCCGGTGGCGTCGCGCCGGTTAAGCGAGCCTCAAGCTGTTCGGCGAGCAGGCCATTGAACGGCGCGGCAATCCAGTTGGCAATCGTGGAGAAGAAATAGCTAAACACCAGTAAGATTGAAATCACCGCAATGGGCCAAAGTAAATAACTTAGCCATTGTAGCCAACCAGGTACATGGCTCATGAGCGCGGGGATCCAGCTATCAAGGCGGGTAAATAACCAGGCAAACGCGCCCCCCATCAATATGATATTGACCAGAAGCGGTAAAATCACGAAACGGCGAATACCCGGCAGCGTGATGAGCTTCCAGCCTTGAGAAAAATAAAAAACGCCGCTGCGTGATGAGGTTGGGGAAGAGGAAACCATAGCCGGGCAATACTCCTTTTATTACAGCCAGAAAAGCAAAAACCTATATTATCTGTTCGCAGGTGAAAAAACCCGTTCGGAAATGTTCGAAAAAACAGCAAAAAGCACAATTTCGTTCATCTTTATGCTGTGAAAGGCATGTGTACACTTGCACTTGACGTAATCGGCAAATACTCTTAGTGAGTAAATGTTTGCCGTGTTGGCAAGGTGTTAGAACAACAGAGAATATAATGATGCAGGACTTGCGTCTGATATTAATCATTGTTGGCGCGATCGCCATAATCGCTTTACTGGTTCACGGTTTCTGGACCAGTCGTAAAGAACGTTCCTCAATGTTCCGCGATCGACCGTTAAAACGTATGAAGTCGCGACGTGATGACGACGATGACGCTTACGACGAGGATGTCGAAGAAGATGACGACAGCGTGGGCGAAGTCCGCGTTCATCGGGTAAACGCGCCGCCGAAAACGGGAAGCGAACCTGAGGCTCCGCGTCAACAACCACAGCATCAGTATCAACCTCCATACGCGTCGGCGCAGCCTCGTGCAACCGCCCCTGCCCAGCATGAAGAGCGTCATGTGCAACAGCCTGCTCAGCCAGTACAGCGAGCACCGCAGGTAGAACCGACGCAGCCTGTTCAGGAGCCGCGTGAGCGCGAGTTTACTCAGCATGGAGCACCGGCGCATACACAGCCTCAGCAACCCGTGTTTACATCAGCAGCACCGTCGCATCACGAGCCTGTCGCACAGCCTGAGCCTGAACCCGAGCATAGTGAAGAAGCCCCGGTTGTGGAAAAACCGCAGCGGAAAGAGACGGTCATTATTATGAACGTCGCGGCGCATCAGGGAAGCGTGTTGCAAGGCGAGCTATTGCTCAACAGCATTCAGCAGGTTGGCTTTAAATTTGGTGACATGAGCATTTTCCATCGCCATCTCAGCCCTGACGGCAGCGGACCTACGCTGTTCAGCCTGGCCAATATGGTGAACCCAGGAACATTTGATCCAGAGCGCATGAGTGAGATAACCACGCCTGGTATCACTATGTTTATGCAAGTGCCATCCTACGGCGACGAGCTGCAAAACTTTAAACTGATGCTGCAAGCCGCGCAGTACATCGCCGATGAAGTTGGCGGTGTAGTGCTCGATGACCAGCGTCGCATGATGACCCCGCAGAAGCTGCGTGAGTATCAGGACAGAATTCGTGAAGTCCGGGACGCAAACGCGTAACGGCTGCGGTTACCTCGTTAATTCTCCCAGAACCCCCGCCCGTCGGGGGTTTTTTATCATTGATGGTGCGACATGGAATCAATCGAACAACAACTCACCGAACTACGAACCACTCTTCGCCATCACGAATATCTTTATCATGTCATGGATACGCCTGAGATCCCGGATGCGGAATATGACAGGCTGTTGCGTGAACTGCGCGAACTTGAAGCGCAGCATCCTGAACTCATCACGCCGGATTCGCCCACACAGCGTGTTGGGGCCGCGCCGCTGGCCTCATTTAGCCAGGTGCGCCATGAAATCCCGATGTTGTCGCTTGATAACGTCTTTGATGAGCAGAGTTTTATTGCTTTCAACAAACGCGTTCAGGATCGACTGAAAAGTACCGATGCACTCATCTACTGTTGCGAGCTGAAACTTGACGGGCTGGCTGTCAGTATCCTCTATGAAAACGGCGTCCTGGTGCGTGCCGCAACGCGAGGCGATGGCACGACCGGTGAGGACATTACCACCAACGTACGTACGATCCGTGCCATTCCGTTGAAACTTCATGGCGACAATATACCGGCGCGTGTGGAAGTGCGTGGCGAGGTTTTCTTGCCTCAGGCCGGGTTTGAAAAAATTAACGAAGAAGCGCGTCGCACCGGCGGCAAAGTATTTGCTAACCCACGTAATGCGGCCGCTGGCTCCCTGCGCCAGCTTGACCCGCGTATAACGGCGAAGCGACCACTTACTTTCTTTTGTTACGGTGTGGGCGTACTTGAAGGAGGTGAGCTACCGGATACGCATCTTGGACGCTTGCTGCGCTTTAAAGATTGGGGGTTACCGGTAAGCGACAGGGTGACACTGTGTGACTCGCCAGAGGCGGTGCTGGCTTTTTATCACAAGGTTGAAGAGGACCGCCCTACGCTGGGCTTTGATATTGATGGCGTGGTCATTAAGGTCAATTCACTGGCGCTCCAGGAACAGCTTGGTTTCGTTGCTCGCGCGCCGCGTTGGGCCGTGGCGTTCAAATTCCCGGCTCAGGAGCAGATGACGTTTGTTCGTGATGTCGAATTTCAGGTAGGGCGCACGGGGGCGATTACGCCAGTGGCACGGCTGGAGCCGGTACATGTCGCCGGTGTGCTGGTGAGTAATGCCACGTTGCACAATGCAGATGAAATCGCCCGTCTTGGTCTGCGCATTGGCGACAAAGTTGTGATTCGTCGCGCGGGTGATGTGATTCCCCAGGTGGTCAATGTGGTGGAGTCTGAGCGTCCGGAGGGCACCAGGGAAATTGAATTTCCAACTCACTGTCCTGTGTGTGGCTCGGATGTAGAGCGCGTGGAAGGCGAAGCGGTTACTCGTTGCACGGGGGGCTTGATTTGCGGGGCACAACGCAAAGAAGCGCTGAAACATTTTGTCTCCCGCCGGGCGATGGATGTTGATGGAATGGGCGATAAGATAATCGACCAACTGGTAGAGAAAGAGTATGTCCATACTCCTGCCGATCTTTTCCGTCTGACGGCAGGTAAGCTAACCGGCCTGGATCGTATGGGACCAAAATCAGCGCAAAACGTGGTAACAGCGTTAGAAAACGCAAAAGAGACCACCTTTGCCCGCTTCCTGTACGCGCTGGGCATCCGTGAAGTTGGTGAAGCCACAGCGGCAGGGCTTGCGGCGTATTTCGGTACGCTGGAGGCGCTGGAGGCGGCTTCTATTGAGGAGCTGCAAAAAGTACCCGATGTAGGCAAAGTTGTCGCGGCGCATGTCTTTAACTTTTTTGCCGAAGAGAGCAATCGCGATGTGATCGGTCAATTGCTGGCAGAGGGGGTCCGCTGGCCTGCGCCGGTCGTCATCAACGCCGAAGAGATAGATAGCCCGTTTGCTGGTAAAACCGTGGTGCTGACCGGTAGTCTCAGTCAGATGTCCCGCGATGATGCCAAAGCCCGGCTGGTGGAGCTTGGCGCGAAAGTGGCGGGCAGCGTATCGAAAAAGACGGATCTGGTTATCGCCGGTGAAGCCGCAGGTTCTAAACTGGCGAAAGCGCAGGAGTTGGGCATTGCGGTGATTGATGAAGCGGAAATGTTACGACTGCTGGGTGTATAAATGGAAAAAGAACAGTTCATTGAGATTGCGAACACAGAGATGCCATTCGGGAAGTATCAGGGACGTAAGCTGATTGATTTACCCGAGGAGTACCTGCTGTGGTTTGCCCGTAAGGATTCGTTTCCTGCCGGGCATCTGGGCGAACTTATGCAGCTGGCTTTGCTGATTAAAACGGAGGGGCTGACGCATCTGGTGCAGCCCCTGAAACGCCGTTAGGCTTTAGCCGTTTCCTGCGCCTGCAGTTTTTCTGTCTGGCGTTTGTAGCGGCGTGCCAGCACCGCACAGACCATCAGTTGGATCTGATGGAAAATCATCAGCGGCAGCACCATCATCCCAATCACTGATGTCGGGAACAGAATGTTGGCCATCGGGATACCGTTGGCCAGACTTTTCTTGGAGCCGCAGAACACGATGGTAATTTCGTCCGCTTTATTAAACCCGAGTTTGCGGGCCGCGAAGATATTAATAGCGATAACAATCGCCAACAGAACAATGCTAAACACCACGATAAACAGCAGTGAACCTACGCCTACCTTGTGCCAGATCCCATTAACAACAGCTTCGCTAAACGCGGAATAGACCACCAGCAGAATGGATGTCTGGTCGGTTTTCGAAATCCACTTCTTATTACGTGCTACCCATGCACCCGTCCAACGACGCGACAGATGCCCAAGGACAAAGGGCAGCAACAGTTGCAACATAATTTTGCCAACCTGTTCCAGGCTCCCTTCAGCCCCATGCAGATTCATTAACAGACCAACCAGCAGCGGGGAGAGGAAAATGCCTAACAGGCTGGAGGCAGAGGCGGAACAGACCGCGGCTGCGACATTTCCCCCAGCAAGCGAGGTAAACGCAATGGCCGATTGCACGGTTGCCGGCAGAATGCACAGATAAAGGAAACCGGTGTAGAGTTCCTGGCTCACATTGACGGGGGACCACCAGACAAAGAGTACCCCTAAGGCGGGAAATAAAATGAACGTGCTGCACATCACCCACAGGTGCAGTCGCCAATGGCTACCCCCGGCGATGATCGCTTCACGAGACAGTTTCGCGCCATGCATAAAAAACAGTAACGCTATGGCTGCGGTAGTCAGCCCCTCAAAAAAGGGAACAAAGCCGCCACGGGCCGGGAAGAACGTGGCCAGCAGAACGGTGCACACCAGCGTCAGTGTAAAAGGGTCAAGGACACGAAAAAGTTTCATAAGCGCTCCAGAAATTCGGTGCCAACAGTTTGCGTTTTTTGTTTTGAGAAATAAAATTGATTTATTGCATCCATATATGAATTTATTAGATGAATTATTCATTACGTCAACTTCGTGTTTTTGTCACGGTCGCGCACGCCAGGAGTTTTAGTCGGGCGGGGGATATCATAGGGTTGAGCCAATCGGCGGTAAGCCACAGTGTGAAAGAGCTGGAGCTGCAGACAGGTGTCCGCTTACTCGATCGTACTACCCGCGAAGTGGTGTTGACAGAAGCCGGGCAGCAGCTCGCAGCCAGACTAGAAAGATTACTTGATGAACTGAATAACACATTGCGTGACGCAGGACGCGTGGGTCAGCAATTGTCCGGCACCGTGCGCGTTGCGGCAAGTCAGACGATTTCGGCACATTTGATCCCGCAATGTATTGCGCAGAGTAATCGTCTCTATCCCGAGATCGATTTTATGCTGCATGATCGACCCCAACAGTGGGTACTGGAGAGCATCCGCCATGGTGAAGTTGACTTTGGCATCGTTATCGATCCCGGTCCGGTGAGTGATTTGCAGTGCGAAGAGATCCTTGAAGAGCCATTCTTTTTGCTTTGTCGTCAGGATCACGCCTGGGCGACTTTGCAAAATATACCCTGGTCTGCACTGCAAGATTCACGTCTCGTAGTTCAGGACTACGCTTCTGGCAGCCGCCCATTAATTGATGCCGCTCTGGCACAATTTGGTATTACGGCCACTATCGTTCAGGAGATAGGGCACCCGGCCACACTGTTTCCAATGGTGGAGGCGGGGATTGGCATCAGCATTATGCCCGCACTGGCGTTACCGTTGCCACAGGGGAGCCAATTGTGTGTGAAACGCTTAAAACCAGAGATTCAGCGGAAGATCATGCTGGTGCAGCGAAAAAATCGCTCTCTTTCAGGCGCCGCGCAGGCTTTATGGGATGTGGTGCGTGAACAGGCCCGGTGTTTGACCCAGGCCCGCGAAGAAGATCCGCTGTTTAATCAGATGTAAATATCGATCTGGTTGCTGTCAGAAGGGGTGTTCACACCTTCTGCTTTAGCAGTGGACTGGGTCTGTTTTTCATCAGCTTTTTTCTGCGCTTCCTCTGCCTGTTTGTACTGCAGCTGGGCCAATTGTGCCTGTAGCTGCTTGATCTCAGCCTGTAGCAGTTCCCTTTGTTTCTGACTGTCGGTATCGGCACTGCCCGATGTCGCAAGATCTTTCAATTGCTGAGTCAATTTAGAGATTTGCTGGGTGATGTTACTGATTTGCGAAGCGATATCGCTGCCCGAGGAAGACGAGCTGCCAGTGCTACTGGTGCTGCTGTTACCACCGCTGATGCTGCTGGAAATCACCGTCGATGTGGTTGCCTGAATTGTTGTCATGTTTCTCTCCTCTTCTTGCCCAAAACACCATTAATGGTGAAAAAGTACCGCTGGAATAGGCGGATCCGTGCCGCGCTCAAGACATTATATCTTCACATTGAGCATAAATTATGGAAAACCTTGTCAGTCCTGCCTGCAGAGAATTTAATAATTTTATTGCTTTTATTGTATGGGATAAGTCAGTTTTATTGACTGCTTTTCTGTTGTTTTTACGGGGTTATTGTCGAGCCAGGTGCGCGGATTTAACGATTTGCTTATTCTTCCTGCCCAGCGGAACGGAAAGAAAAGAATGCGGTAGCGTAGGGTTGAATCTTTTATATCGCAGATAGCAAAAAAGCGCCTTTAGGGCGCTTTTTTACATTGGTGGGTCGTGCAGGATTCGAACCTGCGACCAATTGATTAAAAGTCAACTGCTCTACCAACTGAGCTAACGACCCGAAGTGGTGGGTGATGACGGGATCGAACCGCCGACCCCCTCCTTGTAAGGGAGGTGCTCTCCCAGCTGAGCTAATCACCCACTTCGGTACTTCATTTGTTGTAAGAAATCCAGCTGGCGAGAAAGTGGTGGGTGATGACGGGATCGAACCGCCGACCCCCTCCTTGTAAGGGAGGTGCTCTCCCAGCTGAGCTAATCACCCACTTCTCAATTTCTTACATTACACGGCGGAGACTACCTAAGTAGTGGTGGGTGATGACGGGATCGAACCGCCGACCCCCTCCTTGTAAGGGAGGTGCTCTCCCAGCTGAGCTAATCACCCCCGCTGTGTGGAGTCGCATTATAGGGAGAGTTGAAAATGAGTCAACGCATTTTCAAAAGAAATTGTTCGTTCGTCGTAAAATTAAACAAACCGCTGTTGAATCAGGCGTGGGCGCATGATTTATATACAAAATACACATAGAAGCGGGTGATTGCGGCAACAACATTGAGGAATCACCCCACAGTGATAGAATATTGCGACCTCAATTTTCCAGGATTTGCCGGTTGTCGGCATTTTTATCAAACGTAAGGCCTTTTCATGAAAATCAAAACTCGCTTCGCGCCAAGCCCGACTGGCTATCTGCATGTCGGCGGCGCGCGTACTGCTCTTTACTCCTGGCTTTTTGCACGTAACCACAATGGTGAGTTTGTGCTGCGTATTGAAGACACCGATCTTGAGCGCTCAACGCCAGAAGCTATTGAAGCCATCATGGATGGCATGAACTGGCTGAATCTGGAATGGGATGAAGGTCCGTATTTTCAGACCAAACGTTTTGATCGCTATAACGCGGTTATCGATGAGATGCTGGAAGCCGGCACGGCTTATAAATGCTACTGTTCCAAAGAGCGCCTTGAAGCTTTGCGTGAAGAGCAAATGGCGAATAACGAAAAACCGCGTTATGACGGTCGCTGCCGTCACGATCATCGCGAACATGCTGCTGATGAGCCTTGCGTGGTGCGTTTTGCCAACCCGCAGGACGGTTCCGTTATTTTTGACGACCAGATCCGCGGGCCGATCGAATTCAGCAATCAGGAACTCGACGATCTGATCATTCGTCGTACGGATGGATCTCCGACCTATAACTTCTGCGTAGTTGTCGACGACTGGGATATGCAGATTACGCACGTTATTCGTGGTGAAGACCATATCAACAACACGCCGCGTCAGATCAACATCCTGAAAGCGTTGAATGCGCCGGTGCCGGTTTATGCGCACGTTTCCATGATTAACGGTGACGACGGTAAAAAACTCTCCAAACGTCATGGCGCAGTCAGCGTGATGCAATATCGCGATGATGGATACCTGCCGGAAGCGCTACTGAACTATCTTGTACGCCTTGGTTGGTCCAGCGGCGATCAGGAGATTTTCTCCCGTGAAGAGATGATTAAACTGTTCTCACTTGGCGCGGTGAGTAAATCTGCGAGTGCGTTTAATACTGACAAACTGCTGTGGCTGAACCACCACTATATCAACACGCTGGCGCCTGAGTATGTGGCGACCCATCTGCAGTGGCACATTGAGCAGGAAAAAATTGATACCCGTAATGGTCCGCAACTGGCGGATCTGGTGAAACTGCTGGGTGAGCGTTGCAAAACGCTGAAAGAAATTGCGGCAAGCTGCCGTTATTTCTACGAAGATTTCGCGGAGTTTGATGCCGATGCGGCGAAAAAACATCTGCGTCCGGTCGCGCGTCAACCGCTGGAAGTGGTGCGTGATAAACTCGCCGCGTTGACGGACTGGACTGCGGAAAACGTACACCACGCGATCCAGGCAACGGCTGATGAGCTGGAAGTAGGTATGGGGAAAGTCGGTATGCCTCTGCGCGTTGCCGTAACAGGGGCGGGTCAGTCTCCCGCACTGGACGTTACCGTACATGCGATTGGTAAATCTCGTAGCATTGAGCGTATCAACAAGGCGCTGACTTTTATTACTGAGCGCGAAAGCCAGCAGTAAGACGACACATCAAAACGAAAACGGCAGGGTTAACCTGCCGTTTTTTTACTCCGCATCTATCGCTGTAATGCCCAGCCTTTGCAGAAAACCCTGAATGCCTTCGCGCGCGAGTAATACCGCCAGCCGTTCTTGTTCATGCGGTGTCATGTTTTGCAACACGCCATTAATTTTCAGCAGCGCTGAGGTCTGTTTATCGGCTTCATATTGTGGAAAGGGTTCAGCCATTGCCGCTGGCGCGTGGCGTTGACGCATGGTGGGTGTTTTCATAATGAAATGACGAACGTTCTTATCGATATGAATGAGACGCGCGCGACCGCCTTTTACCCCGGGCAAATTCTCTGTGGACCATTTTTGCTCGCGGATCCAACGATTAACCGTCTGTTTTGCCACGCCGAGAAAATCCGCCAATTCCTCAGTCGTCATTTTATCAGGTAGTTTCATCTTATTTCTGTTCACGAATACCCAGACGAGACAGCAAACCGCTAATGCCGTCGCGAAGTAACAAAGAGGAAAGCTGTTTCTGCTCGGGCATGGTCATCTCTTTGGCCAGCGTCAGAAGCAGTGTTTCCAGAGTAGGGTCTTTAGCGTTAAGAGGGGAGTAAGTTATTTCCTGGGCGGAGCGTTGGGCATTGCGGATAAATTCACGAACTTGCTCATTAACATGCACCAGCCGGGCTTTTCCACCTTGTACGCCTGGTTTAGGGGAGGTGACCCAGCCTTCTTTACGCACCCATTTGTTGATGGTCTGGCGGCTGTAGCCGGTAAGCTGCGCGAGCTCTTCCGGGGTCATTCGTTCCTTGAGCATGTTATTTCCAGAGTGGTTGTAGGGATAATTAGTGAATAATGTTATAGCATCATTTTATGCGAAAATGTGACATGTTTAACTACTGGCTGCGAGATGTTTCGCAATGTCTTTCATTTGCATGCTTTTTCAGCGATTGATTGCGACCTGAGAATTTTGCCGTTGACACCTGGCGAGGGAATTCATATTATGCCGCCCGTCAACACGACACGCTTTACGCGATGGGGCTATAGCTCAGCTGGGAGAGCGCTTGCATGGCATGCAAGAGGTCAGCGGTTCGATCCCGCTTAGCTCCACCAAATTCTCCACCCAGGTGGTTTGGTGCGTAAAGAACATTGTGGGGCTATAGCTCAGCTGGGAGAGCGCTTGCATGGCATGCAAGAGGTCAGCGGTTCGATCCCGCTTAGCTCCACCAAAATTTGAACCCTCGCTACGGCGGGGGTTTTTTATTTTCTGTTTTTGTCTCCTCATGTAAATCCTTTTCAGGTTTAGTCAGACCTTTTGGATTTATTAATGCTATCGGCATAGTACGGTATACAGTGGTGTTATTCCTTGCTTCGCGCTGCGAATAAACATATTATTCGTGCCTGATAAAAAATGAGCAGGTGAGATCAGTTTATTAACGACAATGAAATCTAAAATATACATAAGTATCCAAAAATTTATTGTTGCGTTTATTTTGTGCCTAATTGCGGTGCCGGTGTCTCGTTATATCTCTCCGCGTGCAATTATAGATTTGAACTATGTTTATCTCGCCTGGCTTCCGTTAAGTGTTACGCTTGCGATGATGTTATTATTTGGCCGCCACGCTATTCTGCCAATTATTATCAGCTTTGCTATTGTTAACGAATGGCTATTATCTCTGCCATTTAATCAGGCTGTTATACTGCTTTTTTGCCAGACTTTTCCTGTGCTTGCCGTATGTGCTATGGTCCGCTGGAAGATAGGTATACGCTGGCGTTATGGCATTCCGAATAAAAATATGGCGCTGCGTATTTTCTGGATGGGAGTTGTCGCCCCGGCAGGAATAAAATTTTCGATGTATTTAGCGGGTAAATGGTTTGCGTTTCCGGTCTACCTGTCGAGTTACTTTGGTTCCGCATCTGTAGTCTATTCTATTGTTGATTTTCAAAGTCTTATCTGCGCTTCGCTGATTTTCACGATGATGTTTTATTATCCATTAAGGATGATTGTCAGTCCGCATTATGGGCGCATATTTTGGCGTAAAAGCCTGAAACCCTGCTTTTCAAAAAAGAGAAGATTATTCATTTCACTATGGGTGTCCTCACTGATATCGATTCTTACAATTTTGTGTGCACCTTATCATTCCGACTTTGTCGCAGGGTATCTTGTTCCGCTTATTTTTATTCTCTTTACGTTAGGTATCAGCAAATTAAGTTATCCGCTCATTATGCTGAGTTGGGCGGTATCTGCCTTTGTGCTGGCTGCCTGTAACCGCAATTTTCTGCATGGTGTTAACACGGAATACTCGCTGGCGTTTGTTATGTCGGTACTAATCTGTTTTACCATCTGTTTAATCTATATGACCCGTGTATATCATCGTAGCGTATGGATCAGAAAACGCTGGAGGGCGCAGGCATTAACTGACCCATTAACCGGTTTACCTAATCTACGCGCGCTGGAATTGCATCTGGAGAAAAATAAGAATCAGACTATTTGCTGTTTTCATATGAAAAATCTGGAATTTTTAAGCCGACATTACGGAATGATGATGCGTATCTATTTCAAGCGAAGCGTCACGCATGCATTGCGCCCATTATTACAGCCCACGGAGTTATTGTTCCAGTTGCCTGGTAGTGAATTATTACTGGTACTTGAAGGCTCGCAGGCTGCTGACCGCTTGCAGCACATGCTGGATTACCTCAATAGCCAGCGGTTTCACTGGCAAAATACCGCCCTTGATGTCGAGTTCGGCGCCTCATGGGGAGACGTTAACGGAGCCGGGGAAACATTGCACCCTATGTTAGGGCAGTTGAGCTGGCTCTCTGAACAGGCTTGTACCACCCCCCAGGCGCTGGCGTTGACCCATAGCCTCGACGTCGTGTCTGATCAGATGACCGAGCGTGTAATATTGCTCAATAAAGTTAAACGTGCGCTGGATGAGTGCACACTGCAACTGTATGCCCAACCCATCCTTGACGCACAGGGGGAGGGTTACCATGAAATCCTCACGCGTCTGGTTAGTGATGGAGACGTGATGAACCCTGCGCACTTCATTCCGGTGATTGCACAGTTTAATCTCAGCACCCGCTTCGATATGCAGGTTATCGAAACCCTTTTGCAATGGATGCAGGCAAACCCGCAGTCCCGTACTGAACCTCGTCAGCGTTTCTCAGTAAATCTGATGCCATTGACGCTGATGCAAAAAGATTTTGCCGAGAAATTGCTCGGGCTTTTTAAGAATTACGCGATTTCTACCCGCGAGATCATTATTGAAATCACTGAGGAGCAGGCGTTTTCACATTCGGAATATAGCGTGCAGAACATTCAGCAACTGCGTCAGGCCGGGTTCAAAATCGCCATTGACGACTTCGGTACAGGGTTTGCCAATTTCGAGCGCTTAAAGCGTCTGGAGGCAGATATCATCAAAATTGATGGGTGCTTTGTGCGGGATATCGCCCACGACCCGCAGGATGCGATGATTGTGAAGTCGATTTGCGATCTGGCAAAAGCGAAGTCTTTGACGGTGGTTGCTGAATATGTCGAAACGCAGGAACAGCGCGCTTTGCTGCTGAATGCCGGGGTGGATTATCTGCAGGGATACTTGCTGGGGAAACCGCAGCCGTTAGCTGCCGTCGGGAAGGAATAAACCGGGGTTGCCCCCGGTTTATCTGAATTACAGTACCAGTGCCGCGATAGAAGCGGACAGGACGCTCACCAGCGTTGAACCGTAAACCAGTTTCAGACCGAAGCGGGATACAACGTTACCTTGCTCTTCGTTCAGGCCTTTGATCGCACCTGCGATAATACCGATAGAGGAGAAGTTAGCGAAGGAAACCAGGAAGACGGACAGGATGCCTTCCGCACGCGGAGACAGGGTGGATGCGATTTTCTGCAGATCCATCATGGCCACGAATTCATTGGATACCAGTTTGGTTGCCATGATACTCCCCACCTGCAGTGCTTCTGACGACGGTACACCCATTACCCAGGCAATTGGGTAGAAGATGTAGCCCAGAATCCCCTGGAAGGAGATGCCAAGAATGGCAGCAAACAGAGCGTTCAGACCAGAAATCAGCGCAATAAAGCCGATCAGCATCGCTGCAACGATAATCGCGACTTTGAAACCTGCCAGAATGTACTCACCCAGCATTTCGAAGAAGCTCTGTCCTTCATGCAGGTTAGACATCTGCAGATTTTCTTCACTCTCATCGACACGGTACGGGTTGATCAGTGACAGCACGATAAAGGTGCTGAACATATTCAGAACCAGGGCTGCGACCACATATTTCGGCTGCAGCATGGTCATGTACGCGCCAACGATTGACATCGAAACGGTAGACATCGCGGTTGCCGCCATGGTGTACATGCGGTTGCGTGACATTTTGCCGAGGATATCTTTATAAGCGATGAAGTTTTCAGACTGACCCAGAATCAAGGAGCTGACTGCGTTAAATGATTCCAGTTTGCCCATACCGTTGACTTTGGAGAGGACGGTACCGATAGCACGGATAATAATGGGCAGTAAGCGGATATGTTGCAGGATACCAATCAGCGCAGAAATGAAGACAATCGGGCAGAGTACTTTCAGGAAGAAGAATGCCAGACCTTGATCATTCATTTTGCCGAAGACGAAGTTTGTCCCTTCATTGGCAAATCCGAGCAGTTTTTCAAACATCTCGGAGAAGCCTTTCACAAAACCCAGACCCACGTCAGAGTTCAGGAAGAACCAGGCCAGCAAGACTTCGATCACGAGCAGTTGGACAACGAAGCGAAGGCGGATTTTTTTGCGGTCACTGCTTACAAGTAATGCAAGCAACGCGACAACAGCAAGCGCCAGAACAAAGTGCAGAACGCGGGACATATTTGCTCCAAATATGAGACGGGTAGAATTTTCGTGCACATTCTATGTAACAAGCGGAAAGAAAACGAGATCAAACACACAGTATATTAATGACCTGTGACCAGACTCAAAAATAGTGATCCACCATACATTTCTGTTATGTTAAGTAAAAGAGTGAAAAGTTGCACTGAAATGCTAGACTCTTAACAAGACGGTGTGATTTGCATCTCACCGTCCCTGTCTTAAAAACAGCCGGCCCGTCATCGTTTCTGTCTATCGAATAAATCAATAGAATCTACTCTAAATGAACTTGATAATCATTCTCATTTTGGTAGCATGAAACATAGCAAAGGCTATATTTAGGGGCAATAAATGAACAACAGTCGCGTTGAGAGTAGCAGTGGGCGTACAGCGCGCAAGTTAAGGCTCGCGTTAATGGGACCTGCGTTCATTGCGGCGATCGGATATATCGATCCGGGCAACTTCGCCACTAACATTCAGGCCGGGGCCAGTTTCGGTTACCAGTTGCTGTGGGTGGTTGTCTGGGCAAACCTGATGGCTATGCTGATCCAACTGCTGTCAGCAAAATTGGGGATTGCTACGGGTAAGAACCTCGCGGAACAAATTCGCGACCATTACCCGCGTCCTTTAGTCTGGTTCTACTGGGTTCAGGCGGAAATTATCGCCATGGCCACCGACCTCGCCGAGTTTATCGGCGCCGCCATCGGTTTTAAACTTATCCTCGGCGTGTCGCTGCTGCAAGGCGCCGTATTAACCGGGATTGCCACTTTTTTAATTTTGATGTTGCAACGCCGCGGGCAGAAACCGCTGGAAAAAGTCATTGGCGGACTGCTGCTGTTTGTTGCTGCGGCCTATATCGTTGAGTTGGTTTTCTCTCGTCCTGAACTAGCGCCGCTCAGTAAAGGCATCTTTATTCCAACCCTGCCGGGTACCGAAGCGGTGTTCCTTGCCGCCGGTGTATTAGGCGCGACTATTATGCCGCACGTGATTTACCTTCACTCCTCATTGACCCAGTATCTGCATGAAGGAACGCGCCGCGAGCGGTATTCCGCGACGAAGTGGGATGTGGGCATCGCGATGACCATCGCCGGTTTTGTCAATCTGGCGATGATGGCGACGGCCGCTGCGGCATTTCACTTCAATGGACATACCGGCATTGCCGATTTGGATGAAGCTTATTTAACGCTTGAACCGTTGCTGAGCCATGCGGCAGCAACCGTGTTTGGACTCAGCCTGGTGGCAGCCGGACTTTCCTCCACCGTGGTAGGGACGCTGGCCGGTCAAGTGGTGATGCAGGGGTTTGTGCGTTTCCACATTCCATTATGGGTACGTCGGACTATCACTATGATGCCCTCGTTTGTCGTTATCCTGATGGGGCTTGATCCTACGCGCATTCTGGTGATGAGCCAGGTACTGCTCAGTTTCGGCATCGCCCTGGCGCTGGTGCCATTGCTGATGTTTACCAGTGATCGCGCGTTAATGGGCGAACTTGTGAATACGCCAACCATCAAACGCGTTGGCTGGCTGATTGTTATCCTGGTTGTAGCGTTAAATGGCTGGCTGCTGGTGGGAACCGCCTTAGGGGTGTAAACCTGAAATGGTGTCAAAGAAAAAGGAGCGCATGCGCTCCTTTTTACTGACAGCCTGTTTATTAACGCCAGTGACCATGGCCGTGACCACGTCCCGGACCGCGACGGTCATCGCGATCATTCCAGCCTTCGCGGTAACCGCGTTCGTAAGCGTCACGCTTATCCCAGCCACGGTGCCAGCCACGGTCATGCATACGCCAGCGATGGTCACGCCATTCGTAGTTACGATGCCAGTAGTCGCGGTCACGCCAGCGACCGCCGTCCCAGTAATTGCCGTAATTGTCGCGATCGCCAATTTGCAATTTTACAGAAGGCAGCAGTGTTATTTCGCCAGCGTTAGCGACCAGCGGGGCACATGCCATTAATACTGCTGCGAGAATCAGTGACCTGAACATAGTTTTCTCCTTCACGATCGGGTCTGTTGCAGCAATATTATGTAACGTTTATGTCCGCATCTTCGGCGGAACTCCTAAATGCGTAATGACAGCACTTTTTGCTAAAAGTGATGCTATTTTACGCTATTCAGGATGGCGTCAATCTCGGCACATTCCGCGTCGTTAAACTGGCGATTGGCCAGCATACCGACGGCATCGTCAAGCTGGCTGGTTTTACTGGCGCCAATCAGCACAGATGTCACCTTATCTCCGCGCAGAACCCAGGCCAGCGCCATTTGCGATAATTTTTGCCCACGCCTAATCGCAAGATCGTTAAGTTTGCGGACTTTGGCCAGTTTTTCATCCGTAATCTGATCGGGGTTGAGGAAGCGGCTGCCGCTGGCGGCACGTGAATCTGCCGGAATACCATTCAGGTAGCGGTCGGTAAGTTGTCCGCCTGCCAGCGGTGAAAACGCAATGCTGCCGACGCCCGCTTGTTGCAGTACCGTCAGCAGTTCGTCTTCTACCCAACGCTCGAACAGAGAATATTTGGGCTGATGGATAAGGCAGGGCGTACCCAGATCGTTGAGTATTCCGATGGCCTCGCGCGCCAGATCGGCCGGGTAATTCGACAAGCCGACATACAGCGCTTTGCCCTGGCGGACAATATGATCCAGTGCGCGCATGGTCTCTTTTAGCGGCGTTTCAGGGTCCGGACGATGGTGATAAAAGATATCGACATAATCCAGCCCCATCCGGCGCAGGCTTTGATCGAGGCTGGCAATCAGATATTTGCGTGAACCCCAGTCGCCATAGGGGCCATCCCACATGGTATAGCCTGCTTTGGTGGAGATGATCAGTTCATCCCGGTAGGGCAAAAAATCTTCTTGTAGCAGACGACCAAAATTGCGCTCGGCAGAGCCGGGAGGCGGCCCGTAGTTATTGGCAATATCGAAATGGGTTATCCCCAGGTCGAAAGCATGTCTGAGTAACTGACGGCTATTTTCAATGAGCGTGGCGTCGCCGAAGTTATGCCACAGCCCAAGTGAGATAGCCGGAAGCTTAAGGCCACTGTCACCGCAGCGGCGAAATTCCATTTTCTGATAGCGATCCCCGGAGGCCAGATAAACCATACATATGCCCTTAATGTCAGTGTATACGTTTACACAAATGGCCTTCGAGCTTACACCAGCTTGTCGGTTCTCGCTGATTCCCTCTGTTAAATTCTGCCGTTACGCACTATTTTTTGCGTGGGGCGATCATGACGGGCTTGCCAGCCAGCAGCAGCCAGGCGGGTAGCATCACAATGCACAGCAATGGCAGCAGACTGGTATCCGGCACGACGGCCGCCGCCATAAACAGGCTCAGCCAGGCGTCGCGTGTGACGACCAGCACCATGCCGAGAATGGCACAGGAGATAGTGATCGCTGCCGGGACGGCGTCGACGTGTTCATGCAGCATCAGGCCGAGAGCGACACCGACAAATACCGCCGGGAAGATGCGGCCCCCGCGAAAACCACAGGCCGCAGCCACCACCAGCGCCACCAGTTTTATTACCGCGAACAGCAGGTAATCGGTCACGCTAAAGGTCTGTGAAAATGCCATTTGCTGCATTTCATCCAGCCCTTTAAACAGGGTGATATTGCCGCCAATCACGCCAAGCACGCCCAGAATAAAGCCGCCGATTCCAAGCATCAGTACAGGGCTTTTCAGGCGATGCATGAGTTGATGCAAACGCGGCAGGCACCAGACCGCCACCATCCCCAGCGCAATGGCGATGGCGCAGACGACCGCACCGCTGATGATATCCACCAGATGCATCTGCGGATAATGCGCAACAGGCAGAGCGAAATGTGGATGGAAAAATAGCCCGGTGGTCAGGGCACCCGCGGCGGCGGCCATCAGCGGGGCGAAAAGGCGATCCCACAGCGGCAGGTCAGTACTTGAATTTAGCGTCTGGGAGAAAATCAGCGCGGCTGCCACGGGCGTGCCGAACAGCGCGCCAATCGTTCCGGCAGACGCGAGAATAGTCCAGTCGAGGGGGGCTACACGCGGGAATAATTTTCCACCGAGCGCAACAGCAAGCGCGATATTAAGCACCATAACAGGATGCTCCGGTCCAAGGCTCACCCCACCGGCCAGGCCAAGCACCAGGGCAACCAGCAAGCCAGGCAGGGCAGAGATCTGCACCGGTGCGCCAATCAGCGGCTCGGTTGCCGGATCCGGACCGCCGTGTCCGGCGCTGTAACGAATAACAAGGCCGACCGCCAGACCGGTCAGGGTCAGCATCATGATCACCCAGAAAGGGGAGTCAGGGGTTAACCCCAGACGATAAGGCAGCCTATTCCAGAGAATCAATTGCAGAACGGCGGCAACTTTCATGATCAGCAATAACACCAGACTGGATGCGACGCCGATAATCAGCGCGGGAAGCGCCAGCAGCAGCATCGTTCTGGCTCGCGGATGGAGCATGTTCATTTCCTTTTAACGGAGCACAGGGTCACAGCACGCTCGTGGAAAATATCCGCTGAGTGCAAACCTTGCTGAAACCATAATGTTAATTTGTGACGAAGATCGATAATCCCGGGGCACTCATGCTATGTTCGTTGTCGTTACAGCGCCTTGAATTTACAGTGTGCCAAAGATTTATTCTGACTTTAGCGGAGCCGTAAAAGAATGACAAAATATGCTTTAGTAGGGGACGTGGGCGGCACGAACGCACGCTTAGCGCTCTGCGATCTCAGTAGCGGAGAGATCTCCCGGGCCAAAACCTATTCCGGCCTTGATTATCCCAGCCTTGAGGCGGTGGTACGCGTGTACCTCGATGAGCATAAGGCAGATGTAAAAGATGGCTGTATCGCCATTGCTTGTCCAGTTACCGGTGACTGGGTGGCGATGACCAACCATACCTGGGCCTTCTCTATCGTTGAGATGAAAAAAAACCTTGGCTTCGCGCATCTGGAAATCATTAACGATTTCACCGCTGTTTCTATGGCGGTGCCGATGCTGAAACAAGAGCACCTGACCCAGTTCGGCGGTGGTGAGCCGGTTGAAGGCAAACCTATCGCGGTATATGGCGCGGGCACGGGCCTTGGCGTGGCGCATCTGGTGCATGTCGATAAGCGCTGGGTCAGTCTGCCGGGTGAAGGCGGACACGTAGATTTTGCGCCGAACAGCGAAGAAGAGGGCATCATTCTGGAAGAGCTGCGCGCGGAGATCGGCCATGTTTCTGCCGAACGTGTGCTGTCCGGTCCGGGGCTGGTAAATCTCTACCGCGCGATTGTGAAATCGGACGGACGACTGCCGGAGAACCTGCAGCCAAAAGATGTAACCGAGCGTGCTCTGGCTGATACCTGCATCGACTGTCGCCGCGCGCTGTCGCTGTTTTGTGTCATTATGGGGCGTTTCGGCGGTAACCTGGCGCTGAATCTCGGTACGTTCGGCGGTGTTTATATCGCCGGAGGGATCGTTCCGCGTTTCCTGGATTTCTTCACCGCCTCCGGTTTCCGCGGCGGTTTTGAAGATAAAGGGCGTTTCAAATCCTACGTTCAGGACATCCCGGTCTTCCTGATTACTCACGATAATCCAGGCCTGCTGGGCGCTGGCGCGCACCTGCGTCAGTCGCTGGGATATTATCTCTAAAGATGCATTAACTGCCTGAACTCTTTTACCCTACTGCGGCTGACAGGCACCTGGAAATCCAGGTCTCTCAGCCGCACGATATAGGTGTTGTTGAACCAGGGCTCAATTTCGCGAATTTTATCCAGATTGACGCAGTAGGAGCGATGGCAGCGGAAAAAGTGCGCCGCCGGGAGCTTGCTGCAAAATTCCGTAATATTCATCGGCATGACATAGGATTCACGTTTGGTGTAGACAAACGTCATCTTTTCATGTGCTTCTGCGTAATAGATATCATGAATACTGGTGACGATAATGCGCTCATCCTTCACCAGATTGATGGTCGCATTTTCCCGTGGGGCAGGGCTGGCGCTGCTGCCGGTTTGTTGCTGCCAGGCCGTTTCCAGCTTTTGCAACATACTGATAATGCGAGATTCCTGGTAAGGTTTGAGAATATAGTCAAACGCTTCCAGTTCGAATGCCTCTACCGCATGTTCTTTCCAGGCAGTAATGAACACGATAAAGGGTTTATGGGCGAACTGGCTAATGTTCTGTGCCAGCAGGACGCCGTCCAGAGAGGGAATGTTGATATCGAGGAAAATGGCGTCGACTTTGTTGTGCTGTAAATATTTCAGCACGTCGAGACCGTCCTCAAATGTACCTACAATGTCCATCTGGCTGTGCGTTTTGATAAGCCAGCTCAACTCCTGTTGCGCCAGGATTTCATCTTCAACAATGATGACCTTCATTCACTTCTCCCGTTAAGGCAACAGCGTGGCCGGCGAGGTCACAGGTATGGTGTGCAGGGGCACATAAAACGCAATCTCCGTACCGGGCGTCAGCCGACGGATATGCAGCCCTTCGCCATACAGTAACTTCACACGCTGGTGGACATTGAGCAAACCGATTTTATTGCCAGGCATTTCATCGGCTTCCACGCGGGCAATCATCTCGGGCGCAATACCGTTCCCCGTATCGCGTACGGCAATACGCACGCGGTTGCCGCATTCCGCCACGCTGATGGTTACCACCCCTTTTCCCTTACAGGGCTGAATACCATGAACGATGGCATTTTCTACCAGGGGCTGAATCAGCAGGCTGGGAATGACGCAGCTCACCTCTTCGTCAATGTCATAAATAACCGTCAACTTGTCGCCAAAACGGGCCTGTTCAATGGCGATATAGTCTTTGATTTGATAGAGCTCTTTTTTGATATCAATCTGCTCATCGTCTTTTAATTCAATGTTGTAGCGCAGGTAGCGAGACAGATTGAAAATCAACTGACGGGCGGTGTCCGGGTTAAGACGGATAGAGGAGGAAATCGCATTGAGGGCGTTAAACAGAAAATGTGGGTTGATCTTGCTTTGCAATGCGCGCAGTTCCGCTTTATTGGCCATCTCGCGTAGCTGTTCGGCACGGGAGACCTCCAGTTGTGTGGAGATAATTTGCGACAGACCAACCGCCATATCCTGCAATGAAGAGGTGATTTGATGCGCGTGACAATAGTAAATTTTAAGCGTGCCAGTGACGATCCCCTTTTCCCATAGCGGGATCACCAGCATCGAGTGGATCTGCGGTGTTCTGTGGGCTTCATCATTGTTTTTAATGATGATCTCCCCGGTATCAATCGCCTGACGTGTCGTTGGGCTGATGATATCGTCACTGTCCCGGTAGTTGTCTTCTCCCACGCCAACATAGGCCAGTACATGGTCGGCGTTAGTGATGGCTACGGCGTCGGCATTAATATCGCGGCGAATGATGTCGCACACCTGACGCAGGGATTCGCTATTTACATTGCGAAACAGCGGCAGGGTTTTATTGGCGATATCCAGCGCCAGTTTGGCCTGACGTCCGGCAATGGCTTCTTTTTCACCTTCCACGCTTTGTACCAGCAAAACGATAAAGCCCACACAGACGCTGCCCAGAATCATCGGTACGCCAATTTTCGACACGATATCCAGACCAAGTGCGGTCGTCGGCGCCCAAAGGACCACCAGCGTCATGGTCAGGGTTTCGCACACCATCCCGGCGATGATGCCCACGCTCCAGTGCTTTTGCTTAGGGATCTTGCGGTTTATCCAGCCGGAAAGAACACCGGCAATAATGCTGGTAATAAGGCAAGGTACGGCGGTGACGCCACCGATATCAATCAGGTAGCGATGTATCCCGGCGATCACCCCGGTAATGATGCCCACCCAGGGGCCAAATAAGATGCCGCCGGACATCACGGCAATGATACGCACATTCACCAGCGAGCCTTCGACCGGTACGCCGGACCATGTGCTGAACAGCGCAAACATTGAGAAGATAGCCGTAACGGCGAGTAACTCTTTTGGCGTGTGCGCCGTTTTATGCAGCAGCTCGCGGAACAGGCGGATGCGGATCAGGAAAAAAAGGCAGATCAGCATCAGCGCCGCGCGATCAAATACCGCCAGCAGCATGTTGAATATTTCGTGCACGAGAACGCTCATGTAAAAGGCGTGAAAAAGCTATGATAAAAAACATCGCCACCAATGACCAGTCAGGTGCGTGCATTTGGCAATGAGGAAAAACCTATTCCCTAAAAGGGGATTGATATCAATCGAAAGATGTTTCGCCACATGTGAAAAAATGTCTTATCACAACGTAACTTCTTTGATATCAATTTGTTAAATTTAAGGGTGTGTATTTTCTTTCTTTGCCAAAATTTTATTTTGCGCACTTTTTTGACTTCCTCTTTTGTAGTCATAAATTTTTTTTCACGTTTCCTCTCGACAGCAGGTTTTTTTTCAGGCTATGTTCAGCAAACGCCACAATCGTGGCGGCGTCGCTCGGACGGTCCGGGCGCTAACGTTAATCTGAGGAAGTTATGGCTGAATTCAGTCCTGAACGCCGTTTTACGCGTATCGATCGTCTCCCCCCTTATGTTTTCAATATCACTGCTGAACTGAAAATGGCTGCGCGTCGGCGCGGTGAAGATATTATCGATTTCAGCATGGGTAACCCTGATGGCGCGACGCCCGCCCACATCGTTGAAAAACTCTGTACGGTTGCCCAGCGCCCGGATACGCACGGTTATTCCACTTCACGCGGAATTCCGCGTCTGCGCCGCGCCATTTCGCGCTGGTATCAGGAGCGCTATCAGGTCGATATCGACCCGGAAAGCGAAGCAATTGTCACCATCGGTTCGAAAGAGGGGCTGGCACATCTAATGCTGGCAACGCTGGATCATGGCGATACGGTTCTGGTGCCCAACCCGAGCTACCCTATCCATATTTATGGTGCGGTCATTGCCGGCGCCCAGGTGCGTTCTGTGCCGCTGGTGGAAGGGGTCGATTTCTTTAATGAGCTGGAGCGTGCGATTCGCGAAAGCTACCCGAAACCGAAGATGATGATTCTGGGCTTCCCCTCTAACCCCACCGCCCAGTGCGTGGAGCTGGAGTTCTTCGAAAAAGTGGTCGCCCTGGCAAAACGCTACGATGTACTGGTGGTACACGATCTGGCCTACGCGGATATCGTCTATGACGGCTGGAAAGCGCCATCGATCATGCAGGTCCCCGGTGCTCGCGACGTGGCAGTCGAGTTCTTTACGCTCTCCAAAAGCTACAATATGGCCGGGTGGCGTATCGGCTTTATGGTCGGCAATAAAACGCTGGTCAATGCTCTTGCTCGTATTAAAAGCTACCACGATTACGGTACCTTTACGCCGCTGCAGGTGGCCGCGATCGCCGCGCTCGAAGGGGATCAGCAGTGCGTGCACGATATTGCCGCGCAGTATAAGCGTCGCCGTGATGTGCTGGTCAAAGGCCTGCATGAAGCCGGATGGATGGTAGAGATGCCGAAGGCATCAATGTACGTCTGGGCGAAAATCCCGGAACCTTACGCCGCCATGGGGTCGCTGGAGTTCGCTAAAAAGCTGCTGCAAGATGCAAAAGTTTGCGTATCACCCGGAATCGGTTTTGGTGATTATGGCGATACGCATGTGCGTTTTGCGCTGATTGAAAACCGCGATCGTATTCGTCAGGCGGTAAGGGGCATCAAAGCGATGTTCCGTGCCGACGGCGTGCTTCCCGCCACGACAAAATCCACGGCGGAAGACACAGAACAGTAAGAGTACCGCACAAATGAAAACAGGAGCCAAATGGCTCCTGTTCTTCTTTTCGTTCTACTAACGTCGCTCAGATCATCAGGGCAAATGTACCGGCCCAAACAATGACCATCACCGAAATGCCCATAAAGAAATATTTCACGCTTCATCGCTCCGCATACATAAGTATGCATTCATGACCAGATCAGGACTGAGTATAGAGAGGTGAAACTACGCCAAACTGAAAATGGGAATTTTCTCCCTTTCGGCCACAGCTCCATCTCAGAATTCTTGGTGCATATCGCACCAGACGGGGCTAATGTACGCCTAAATTTTACGCCTTACAAGAGGCATTTTTTTAAATACTTTCCGCAACTTACAGAGTGTCGGGCTTTGGCGACAGATTAATTTCTTTCCGGAATGAATGCCCGTTGAGCGACGCATTGTCACAGTCTTGTAACCTGTAATTTCACCGTTGAATTACAAGGTTATTTTTGTGATCGTTAGCACACTTACTGTTAGGGAGCGGGTTGAAAAGCGAGCCAACACGACAATATGAACGGAAATTTTTTTGTCGTAAGGCGTGCAGCGTGCGAAGCAGAAAGAGCGATGTTTACTGAATAAAAAACGTGAACCTCTATTTTTACACTGGCTTTATCATAAGTTGAAAAATTGCGATGTCTCTCATTTTTGCCATAAAACTACGTATAACATTATTTATATGTTTAACAGGTAGTGAATGAGGTGATAATAATTTGCTATTAAAATGAAACTTCATGATTTTTGTTGAATTTGATTTGCAGGCTAATTGTATTATCTGAAACTGAAAGTGGGGATGATTTACTTAGCTTGAATTTGGCTGCGCGAGAAAAAGTATCTTTCAATTGATTCAATTAAATAAATGAACAATCAGATTTAAGTCAAATTTAATTTCTTGTTCACTTAATCTAATAGATACTTAGGGGAAAGCTATGGACTCTTTTGTTGCCAGACAGCCGATATTCGACCGTGACTTGCATACCGTAGCCTATGAACTCCTGTTTCGTTCTGGCATGAATAATTATTTTCCAAACGTGCCGGCTGATTATGCAACCAGCCAAATGATCTCCGACCAGTTTTTGGGCATCCCAACCTTTCGGTTTGTTGGGGAAAATATTTCTTTTATTAACTTCCCCTATCAAATGCTTGTTCAGGGTATGGCAGACACCTTACCCCGCGAGCGCGTCGTCATTGAAATACTTGAAGACGCTGTTCCTGATGATGCGTTGTTCGAGGCCGTGCGCTATCTCTTCGCCTCAGGCTATACACTGGCGTTAGATGATTTTGCGATGGACGATTCATGGGATCGTTTTTTGCCCTATATCACCATCCTGAAATTTGACGTTAAGGCAAATACGTTTGATGAAATCAATGGGTTTCTGAAACGCCATGCATTGCAGTTAGGGAAAAAAAACCTGCTGGCAGAAAAAGTTGAAACTTATGATCAGTTTCAACAATATAAAGACCAGGGCTTCCATTTGTTCCAGGGGTATTTTTACAGTAAGCCGGAAATTATTCAGAGCAAACGCCTGCCACATAAAGCCGCACATCTCTTTCAGTTGATGAACGAAGTAAACGCGCCGGAGTTAGATTTTGATAAAATCGGGCGTATCCTGGAACAGGATTTGTCTTTGACTTACAAGATCTTAAAATATGCCAGAAATATCGTACATCGCGTTAGTGGCATAAACGGTGTCGATAACTTAACGCTTAAAAAAATTGCCATCTATTTGGGCAGAAGTGAGTTAACTCGCTTTGTTTCGCTGGTTTGTCTGGCCAATCTCTCTAATAAAGATACCAATGAGCTTTATCATCTCTCGCTGTCCCGGGCAAAATTCTGCTAAATTATTGTCGAGCGTACCCTTTCCACGGGTTGTGCGCAGGGGGCGTTCTTATGCGGATTGTTTTCATTACTCGATACCATGCTGGAGATCCCGCTTGAGGAGATTTTCGAGCAAATCGCGCTCCCTTCATCCGTTCGCAATGCGCTGATACATAAACAGGGGACGCTTTATGATGTCCTTTGCCTTGCGCAAAATTATGAGCGTGGTGAATGGGAAGCGGTGCAGCAACAGGCCATAAAACTGAATATTCCAGGCTGGGCTACTGTTGATGCGATGGGGGATGCTCTCGCCTGGGCTGATGAAACCATCTCATGATATGTCATCCAAAGAGGGACGTTTGTCATACAGCAGACTACACATTTGGCGTATGAATGCGGGCGTAATCACGAAACAAACAGGCGATATTTCGTACTGTTGAGATAACGTTTAGGTTAGGGTGATATATTTTTAATCGCCACAACCAGTATGGTTATGGGTTATTACATCAACAGTAAAAGGAATTTCTGCATTGGATATCCCCCGTATTTTCACCATTACCGAAAGTGAACACCGCATTCATAACCCCTTCACGCCAGAAAAACTTGCGACACTCGGTGCGGTACTGCGCCTGAAACCGGGCATGCGCATCCTCGACCTTGGCAGCGGTTCGGGTGAAATGCTCTGTACCTGGGCACGCGATTATGCGATCACGGGTGTCGGCGTTGATATGAGCCAGCTTTTCAGCGAACAGGCCAAACAGCGTAGCGAAGCGCTCGGCGTGAGCGAAAACGTGACATTTATTCATGGCGATGCGGCAGGTTTTGTTGCGGATGAAAAATGTGATGTTGCAGCCTGTGTTGGCGCCACCTGGATCGGCGGCGGCGTAGCCGGGGCTATTGCGCTGTTGCAAAAAAGCCTTCGTCCCGGAGGGATTATCCTGATTGGTGAACCCTACTGGCGGCAGCTACCGCCGACGGAAGAGGTAGCCCAGGCTTGTTTCGCCAACGCGATAGCAGACTTTCATACGTTACCTCAGCTTGTCGCCTCATTTGATGAACTGGGCTACGACGTCGTCGAGATGGTACTGGCAGACCAGGAAGGATGGGACCGGTATGAGGCGGCGAAGTGGCTGACGATGCGCCGCTGGCTTGAGGCCAACCCGGATGATGATTTCGCGCCAGAGGTTCGTGCGACGCTCACGGCAGCGCCAGAACGCCATGTTACCTGGACGCGTGAATTCCTCGGCTGGGGTGTCTTTGCGTTAATGCCGCGTTGACAGTCTCGTCGTAACGCCCGTGCCTGAGCGGGGTATCTGCGCGGATACCCCGTTTTCCTGCTTATCTGCGGGATGAGATGTCTGAACGCGAGAGTGCTTTCGACCACGCCGCTTCGTTGCTAAAATAACCGCCCGGCAGACTTACACTTATCCGCAGGTATGAGGGAGGCGCAGTGGTGGATCGGATTGATTATGAGATCGAAAAATATAGCTTCACCGAACTGAATGAATCTCCCCGTATCGCTCGTCAGTGGGCTGATACGCTTGACGAGTGCCGCCAGACAAAGGCTAATGCCGAAGAGCGACTACGCATCGCGCTACTCAACGTGGACTACGTAACCAGCTTCGAGCTTCCTTTCCGTTTACTGTTAATTCGCGCGCCGCAGTTAATTGCCAGCCTGCGCGATGAGCTGCAAATCGGTCAGAAAAACGTCATTTTTAATGGTAAACGCTTTGGCTGCGTCTACAGCCTGAAAACCGATTTAAGCGACATACCGGATGCATTCCAGTATCGTCTTTCAACCCGCATTCGGCGGGTAGATGCCTCAGGGTCAGCGGCTACGCCTTATCAGCAAATCGCCAAAGAGGTAAAAGCCCCGCGCGAACGGTTAAAACTGGCGCTGGAAAGAGGGCTGCCGGTCACGGCGCTTGACGGGCTTTTCTGGTTTGGCATCCAGCGTATTGCTGCCGATGTGCAAAGACTGCGAAAAACCGGCATGGCGATCGCCACTGCGGAAGTGGATATCTTTGATAACCTTACCGGGACTACCCGGCGAATCCCGGTGTATCGCAGCCCAGAGTAAATAGGCGCTCCGGTGTTCGCCGAACCGATTTAAAAACCACGTTAAATTTTTCAGCAAACGTAGCACTGCGTTTGCGCTTTTGTATGGCGCGCCAGCGATATCTGTTTCCTGTTTATTTGTGTTTAAGAATTTACGCGTTATTAACCGAAATTATCAGGCGTAATATACAAAAGTTTTCGTTAAGTTTGATTTTCATATTCTTTTTATAATCTCCTCAATTTGTTCATCTTTCAGGCATTACTATCTCTACTGTTTTGCTTAAGGATGAACCGAATGAAAATAATTGGATTGGATGAGTATCGCAGTTTACGTGGGAACGGCGCGCTTAAATATTTCGAACTGGAAGGTGTACCGAGTGACGAATGGGCGCGTATATTTCAAAGCCACTTTGTAAGTCAGGATATAAAAGTCTGGATTGAGGGATATTGCATTGTCCTGCAGTGCCAGACTGAAGACATCCCGAAATACAGAGTGCTTTTACAAACAAAGTGCGATGAAATCACAGCACAATTAATGCCTTAGGGACTTATCGTCCGTTAAACAGACGATAAGTATCAGACCATAACGACACTGCATCTGAAAGGTGGGGTATCCACTGTGTAAGATGCTTTTTTTATGCCAAAACGGTTAACTCTCGCCAAAACATTCGCTCAGCGGCATGGTCAGCATGCATTCATTATTGATGGTCAGTGCACGCCAGCCCGTATCCGTTTCACCTTCCCGAATAACAGGCATTCCCTGTTGTATCAGGTGCGTAAGCAGTGCTGAAAACTCCGTCTTGTTCACCGGGCGTGGCTGCCAGAAGGTCTTTTTATTGTCAGTAAATATCGGCAGCAACTGAATGTGCGGCTGCGTGCCTCCGACGAACAGACGGACGATAAAACCGTAAGCCGGCATACCGCGTTCCTGATATTCGCCGTTGCTGTTAAATACCCCATTTCCGATGCTGTAAATCACCAGACTTTGATCCACCTGCGCGGCTTCGCCTGCCATATGGGGGCCGGAGCCAATAATCAGATCGGCACCGGCATCACTCAGTTGCTTAGCCAGTATGCGTTGTCCGGCAGTGGTCCAGCGATAATCCAGACCCCAGTGGGCAAGAACAATGAGCGTGGCGGGGTTAGCGCTCGCTTTCTCCTGACGCAGTTGTTCCATCAGGCCACCACTGATACAGGCGACGCCCGCGCGACGAGGGCGGGCATAAAAGGCGCACTCTTCTTCCATATAGCGTCGATACCAGTAGGCGCTGAAAATTTTATACGTTCGTTTGCCCACCGTGACGACCAGCGGCGCTTGCGCCTGCCTCGCGTTTATTCCAGCGCCCACACAGGCGATACCGGCCTCGCGAAAAGCCTTGAGCGTACTGTGCAAGCCGGGCAATCCGGCATCCATCGCGTGATTGTTGCCCAGCGCCACCGCGTCGATACCCTGTTTGCGCAGGGCGGCGACAGAAGCAGCCGGATCGCCTGTCAGGCAGAACGGTTTGCGCCCAGCAAGACTGGCACTAAGATCGGTAGTCAGCGCCGCTTCAACGTTGGTGAGCGTGACGTCGCTATTGCGAAGAAGGGGGGCGATAGCCGCAAAACTATAGTCATAGCCGTGGCGCTGGAGCGCGTCATCAATGCCTCGGGCCTTACGCCGCTCGGTGTACCACTCGCCGAAATAAGTATCACCCAGAAATGTCAGCGTCGCGGTGGGTGAGGCAATCTGCCGAACGGCGGGAGCACTGAGGCATGGCCGGTATGCTGTGTCTGCCTGCGCCAGCAGTTCATCCAGCAGGTAATCAAGATGGAAGGCATCGCGTGCCCCCGCCGCGCAAGCCAGCCAGAGATCGCCTGCGAACCATTGCAGCGCGAACCCCCAGTTTCCGGCACTGAATTGCCCCCATGCGCTACCGTCACCGTGTAGATTGCCGGTTTTGCGATAGATGCGCTCACCGATGACGGCTTCATGCTCGCAAAACCAGGGCAACAAGTGCGGATAACGCACGTAGAAGTGGCGCATAAGTCTGGCGATATCCGACAGTGCGCTGTGCTGACCTGGGCGTGCGCGACCGGAGACAGTATTGATATGTGTGTGAGGCATGCCGATAACGGCGCTCAGTTCCCGCAACAGGCCCAGCGCCTTCGCACTGCTGCCTGCCAGATGTTCTGCCAGGTTAATCGCCGCATCGCAGGCGTTATGCAGCAACATTCCCTGCAGCAGTGACTTCACGGTCAGTTTGTCCCCCCGTTTTAGCGCCAGCGCCGGGTTACCTTTCAGGATCTCGGCCGCTATCTCCCGCACGTTGATGGCAGTCTGCAGCGTGGTTTTTTTATTTAACAGGCGATCGGCGATATAACAGGCCAGCAGTAACTGGCTGAGATAGTGCGACGTGAAGGGGCTATCGGCCCGTTCAGTGACGCGCTGCTCACCGGTGGAGAGATTGATAAGCAGACGTGCGATGTGTCCTTTATGCAGCGCGGGTGGGGCGGCAAGCCGGGTTTTCAGTAGGCTGACAACCTGCCTGAAATCAGAATTTCGCACGCTGCCTTTTACCAGCACAATATCGCCGGAGCGCAGCAGGGGAACGGCGGCGTCAACCAGCGCCTGTGCGGTGAGAAAATGACCTCCCCGCGTCGCTTCCGGCAGCACCTCATGTAAGGCCGCCATCTCTTCGCCGTGCAGAAAAGCGTGCTGACAGCCAGCTTCCAGCAAAGGTTTCGCCAGAGAACGATGAATGGCCTGGCTCTGATCGCCGAGGTTCACAATGCGTCCCAGCAGGGCGATGATGCGTCCGCCGTGAGTACGGGCTCGTTGCGCCGCCACCGCAAAGGCATTGAGCATCGAAAGATATTCGGCGTTATAACTGTCATCAATCAGCGTGGCTGTACCGCCGCCGGGCAGCGCCAGCGGGGTGACAGACAGATGCTGGCCATCGCCGCGATACTCCTCAAGGCCTGCGACAATCTGCGACAGGCTAATGCCCAGCAGATCGGCGGCAATCAGCGAAGCTACTGAATTGAGCGCGCCGCCGTTACCGGGCACGGACAGTCGGTAGCTGACGATTTGCTGATGAAAAGCGATCGTGACCCGACTGCCGTTATCCTCTGGTGTTATCGCGGTGATACGCACATCCGCGTCCGGGTTGAACCCGTAACTGATAATCCGCGCGCCGTCGCGCTCAACGCGTGCTGCCACCGTCGCATACTCGGCCATATCGCGGTGCAAAATGGCATAACCGCCGGGGATGAGACCATGGCTGATGCGCGCCTTATAACGTGCCACGTCATTGAGGGTGGTCACGTTCTTGCCCACCTGCGTCATGCCGATTTCGGTGATGATAACGATGTGCGGCTTAATGCGATGCCCGATGCCTCCGTTACGCATCCAGAGCGCGGAGATAGCCACTTCCATTACCACGGCCTGTGGATTCGATGCCGCGCGTGCCAGGGTGACGGATGCGCCGGTACGGGTATTGTGGTTGCCGCGACTGGTGATCACTGACAGGTTGCCGGTCAGGATCGTCTCCAGCATCTCTTTGGTCGACGTTTTGCCGACTGTTCCCGTGATCGCCACCAGTTTACCGTTAAATCGCCGCCGTGATTCTTCGGCCAGTAAGTGAAGCGCCTGATAACTGTCCTCCACCACCAGTTGCGGAAAGTCAGGCGGTAAGCCTGGCAGTTTGCGCTGGACTATCGCCCCGCAGTAGCGGGAAACCTGCTCTGGCAGCAGGGTGTGGGTATCCTTCCAACCCGCGTAAATGCCGGTATTACCTGAACCTCGCAGCCAGGTCTCGGTGTCGATAGCAACAAACAGACAAGGGCGCGCATACTGTGTGTTGTCATGCAAAATGGCGATGTCGCTCGCACACCAACGGGCATCCGGGCGGTTGTGCCAGAGGCTGCCGGGCAACAATTGCGTAAGGTCAGCGGCGGTCCAGCCCGGCATGTTGCTGTCTGTATTGCGTGAGCGAGGTGGTTTCTGGCGCATGGCTGTTTCCTTACTCATTCAGGGCCGGGCCCGTGGTGCGGGCAAAGGGCAATCTCGTTAACCTCCGGATTGCCCTGTAAATCATGGTACTCCGGCGCAACGGCGGGGCGCTCAAGCTGTTTCACCCGATGACCCAATTCACGTAAAGCTTGCGCGAACCGGGTTTGTAGATCGAACGGCGTGTTGCGATCCTGCCGGTTGCCGATCACCAGGATTAACCGTGTGGGATCTTTTGCTATCTCTGCTATGTGGTCGAGCGGGTCCCAGGGGCTAGCGAGCCCGGTACCGTCCAGTTCTGGCGCCGATGGCTCGCCACGTTCTTTGCGCATACGCTCGGCCCGTTCCAGCAGCCCCCACGCACCTGAGGTCAGCACGGCGCAGTCAATATCCCGGCGTCCAAATGTGAGCAGCGCCGATGCCGCGGTTGCGCCACCGCTGTGTCCGCTAAGGATAAAACGCTGAATAGCGTATCGTGCTTTGATGGCATCAACGGCGGCATTCAGCGCGCGAAATTCTTCTACCTGGCGGCGGCGATAATGGTTGCCGCTGGAACCATAGGTTCCCGGACGGGCAATAATCAATGTGGGTAGCCCGGTGCGACGAAAAATGGCCTGCGCCTGACGGCGTTGCGCGTCGGCTGTATTGGCGGGTATCTCTTGTGGCGGGCGCTTAATCAGCGATACCCGGTCGCCTTTAAATATCACCAGCGCCAGGGGCGCATTGCGCAGGGTACCGGCGCTAAAGTAGCGAATACAGGCTGCGCCACCCGCGTATTGCACCCATACGGCGTCATCGCCAACCGGACATGTTTGCGGGTTAGCGGGCTGGTTCCACAGTAGCGGCGTGTCGGCATGCGCGACCACACTGACAAGCAGCAACAAAAAAAGGGCGTAAAAGGGCCTCACAGCACCGCCTCAACGGCAAAGATATAGATGTACAGAATACACAACCAAGCATTCATAATGTTATTATGATACAAGGATTTTCAGGACTGGGGATGCCCGGGAGCAATTAAGGAGTCAAATGTCGCTCAGCCACTTACTTGCGCAAACCCGCCCGGTGATGGAGACGCTGGATGTTGCGGCGAAACCGTCTCTGTGCCCGTCCTGGATCATTTTCTTTAGCGTATCCGACAGTAAAAGCCGTGCTCATGTTGTACGCGGCTGCGGTGAGACGTTCGACAAGGCCTGGCAGCAGGGAACGCAGGCGCTGCAACAGTGGCGTAAAAAGAGCGGTCTCAAGGCCTGCTGGCTGCGGGTTGACATGGTCGACAACGTCGATGCGCTACGTTGGGATACGCTGCAGGCTCGTCTGGCTAAGACCAAACGTAACTATTTTCGCTTTGGATTGAGCCTGGATCCGGCATTTTGTTATGCCATGCTGGAGCAAGAAATCGCCGCCAATGCGCTGCTCTATAACGGAGAGCATGGGGTCGCCACCCCTAACGCCAGTAACCTTGCCCATTATTCCCGTCGTCGTTTTGGCGCGGTGTTGAACTGGCCTGAACAGCCTGACCAGATGCTGTGGCGTTTCACTACCCGCGCGCTGTTTTGCGATGGCGAGCGGCTATTTGCCATTGAATCTGACGGACGTAACAGCGGTTATCGCCACTTGCCCGATTGGCAGAAGACCGCGCTGGAGCCGATGATTAACTCAGCGACAGATTATCTGGCACGCCAGGTAACGTCTTCCGGACGTTACCACTACGGCTGGTTTCCCTGCTTTGATCGCGCTATTCCAACCTACAATGCCTTGCGTCATGCCAGCTCGACCTACGCGTTGCTTGAAGGGTGGGAAGTGACGCAACAGCCAGCGCATTTTGCGGCCATTGAGCGGGCGCTGGATTCTCTGTGTACCACGTTTATTCGTACCTGTGCCTTGCCCGATGGTAGCGAAGCCGACTTCCTGGTAGATACGGGCGATGAGATCAAACTGGGTGGCAATGCGGTTTGTATCCTGGCGATGGCGAAATATACCGAACTGACCCATGATGAGCGCTATCTGGATGCGATGGCGAGGCTGGCGGCGGGTATTGGTTTTATGCAGAATGCGCACAACGGTGGCTTCGTGCACGTGCTCAACGCCGGAGATTTATCGCTTAAGGCGGAGCACCGCATTATCTATTACGACGGTGAAGCCGCTTTTGCCCTGATGCGACTCTATGGTTTGACAAAGACACCGCGTTGGCTGGAGATGGTCGAGCGGGCAATGGATTATTTTATCGAGCAGAAGCACTGGCAGGCTCATGACCACTGGCTCAGTTACTGTGTTAATGAGCTGACGCTGTACCGGCCCCAGGAACGCTATTACCGGTTCGGCCTGGATAACGTGCGCGGCCATCTCGATTTTGTGCAGGAACGTATTACTACTTACCCTACGCTGCTGGAGTTGATGATGGCCGCCTCGCGGATGATAGAACGGCTTGCCGTTTCGCCGTATCAACACCTGTTAGCAGACTTCGATATGACCGTGTTCAACCAGGCGCTGGAAACCCGGGCCCGTTACCTGGCGAATGGCTTTTTCTGGCCGGAACTGGCCATGTTTTTTAAAAACCCGCCGCGCATCGTCGGCAGCTTTTTTATTCGTCACCATAGCTACCGGGTGCGAATCGATGATGTTGAGCATTACCTTTCCGGGTATGTTGCGTACCGTAAACGCTGGCATACGCTGTCTGACGAGGAAGTGAGCGCGCCATGCAACTGACTATGCTCGTTAGCAATATTACCCGGACAGGCTGACGTATGCGGCGCCCCAACGGCCCTTTGTTGCGTACAACGCTGCGACGCGGGTTATCCTTCGCGCTGGCGGTGTTGCTTATTTTCTCTCCTGGGCTGGGTGCGGGCTGGGACTTTAGCGCCATCTCAACGCAAACTGAACGGTTATACGGACCGGCGACGCCAGCCGCCAGGCAGCGGATTGATGAGTGGGCCGCCTTGCTTAAAAATCCACCGCAGGGCACCATTCAGGATAAATTAAATCAGGTAAACCGGTTTTTTAACGCCCGAATGGCTTTCAAAGATGACATCGTTGTCTGGAAGCAGCAGGATTATTGGGCAACGCCGATTGAATTTTTACGTAAAGGGGCAGGGGATTGCGAAGATTTTGCGCTGGCGAAATATTTTACGCTGCGTGAAATGGGGGTTCCCGCCAACCAGTTGCGTATTACTTACGTTAAAGCACTTCAGCTGAACCAGGCGCATATGGTGGTGACGTGGTATTCCACTCCTGATGCGATCCCGTTAGTACTGGATAACCTGAAAACCGCCATCTTGCCTGCCACACAGCGTACGGATCTGCTCCCGGTTTATGCTTTTAATGGCGAAGGGCTGTGGCTGCCGCAATCCGGTGGCACTAAACGCGTGGGGGACAGTAAACGACTCTCCCGCTGGCAGGATCTTCTCACCAGAATGCGTGCAGAAGGATTTGAAATTAATGAATAGGATGTGGCCATGTCCCTTTATAAGCAGCTACTGATCGGCATCTGTTTATTTACGCTCGTCATTTTCTGCGGCAACTTTTTTGTTTCTCTGGAGGGTTCCCGAGAGCAATACCGGAATCAGCTCAGTGCCCACGCACAGGATGCGGCAACGGCGCTGGGTCTGTCGTTGACGACCCATATTGATGATCCGGCAATGACGGAGCTGATGGTCAACTCCATCTTTGACAGCGGTTATTTTTACCGTATTCGGGTGGTGGATATTAAAACCAATAAACCCATCATTGAACGCACCGATAACCCACAAAGCGCCAGCGTACCGAACTGGTTCGTGCGCATGGTAAATCTGAGCCCTGGGGAAGGTGACGCTATTGTCACGGATGGCTGGACGCAGGTTGCCAGGGTTGAGGTGGTCAGCCATCCGATGTTCGCCCTGGCGCGTCTTTGGGACAATATGGTCGCCAGCTTCTTGTGGCTTATCGGCTGCAGTCTGTTATGTATTCTCGGCGTGACGCTGCTGTTGCGCCGTCTTTTGCGACCGCTTAATTATATTGTCGAGCAGGCGATGGCTATCTGTCGCCGCGAATTTTTGAATGTTCCCGCACTGCCGAAAACGCCGGAGCTGCGTCGGGTCGTTGAAGCAACCAACCTGATGGTGACGCAACTTGAGGTGTTATTTGGCGAGCAGGCGCAGCGCACCGAATCCTTGCGCCGGGAGGCGTACCACGACAGCCTGACAGGCCTGAATAATCGTCGTGCTTTTGATATGCAATTGCAGTCGCGTCTGAGCGATGAAGAGAATGACTCGGGGCACCTGATCCTCTTGCGGGTTCAGGATCTTATCGGTCTTAACCAGCGTCTTGGTGGTGCGAAAACTGATAAGTTGCTGATAGCCGTGGCGGATATTCTGAACGGTCTGCAAAAACATTATTTCCGCAATGAAGGTTTTCTGGCTCGTGTTCGGGGCGGGGAGTTTGCGATTCTTGCCCCACAGTTCTTGCATAATGAACTCGATAACCTGACTAGCGCCCTCAGTACCCAGCTTAAGGCGCTGTCTGAAACGGGAATGAGCGACGTGACACCGGTAGCCCATTTCTCTCTGGTCCCTTTCCAGGTTGGCGATAAGCCACAGACGATACTGATGCAGGCGGATCAGGCGCTGGCGATGGCGGAAACCGAAATGCGCTTTTTTGCCAACATGGAAACGGCAACAGGTGATAGCGAAGAGGATCATCACAGCTGGTACACCCGCCTGGATGCGGTATTGACAGACGGTGCGTTCGAGCTTTTCTCACAGCCTGTTTATGAGTGCAATAATGCACACGTCGTATTGCATCATAAAGTGCTTGCCCGTATCAGAACGCCGGAAGGCGAGCTGATCCCGGCAGGACGTTTTATGCCGTGGATCCACCGTCTCGATCTCAGCCGCCGCATGGATATCGTGATGTTGCAACAGACCCTGCGTGAGATGGAAAAATCAAACCGCCCATTTGCACTGAGTATTAGCGGTGCCAGCGTTGCTGATGACAGAAGCCTTCATGCGCTGCTGCAACCCTTGATGAACGCGCCGCAGTTAGCATCCCGCCTGACGCTGGAACTGGATGAAAACGAGCTGCCCGACGCTGAGCGGGTCAATATTCTGGTCAAACGGCTTAAGGCGCTGGGCTGCCGTTTAGGGATCCAACATTTCGGCGGCCGGTTCCACCTCATCGGAAATTTACCGCAATGGGGGCTCGCCTGGCTCAAAGTGGACGGTAGCTACATTCGCAATATTGATAGCGAAGAAGATAAAAAATTGTTTATCGAGGCCATTTATTGGGCAACCCGACAAATTAATTTGCCACTGATTGCTGAGCGTGTGGAAACGGCGGGCGAACTGGCGGTTCTCGAAAATATCGGCCTGTATGGCGCAATGGGACGCTATTTTGCTGATGCCAGCACATTGGGTGCAAATTAACCAGTCAGGTTCAAAAGAGGCTGAAAATGTACTACATAGAACGTGATGAACAGGGACGTATTATTCAGGTTGAACGTGTCCCTTTTCATGCCATGACAGAACAAAGTGAAGTTAGCACTGCAGAAATAGACGAATGGATGCGGCTAAGAGAAATTCGTGAGGCATCGTTACTGCAATTGCGCCAGAGCGATCTTGAGATGGTTCGCGTGCTGGAAGATCTGATTGAAGTCCTGATGAGTAAAGGCGTAATCAGCATTACCGATCTGCCGCCGATCGCCCAGACAAAACTGACCAACCGCGCACAGGCGCGTCGTTCGTTAAGTGGTCTGGAAGGATTAATTTCCGATGATGACGATGAGGGATTGATATAATTCGTCATGTTTATTTACGCAATATATATCATGTACGACACAGGGACTATTGACAAAGTCCCTTTTTTTTACCCTAAATTCCTGCCCGGACTACTATTCATTCACGTCATCTATTAATATAAGGTCTTTAAGCGAAACGGCATCAATAAATTCCCTGCCGGAACGTGCTTTCATTACCTTTGTTACATGTTGCATTACAAATACTAATTAAATTCTCTTTTAGCATTCTACGCCTGGTCAGTGGATGAATTGGGCGAGAACAGGATTGAGGGAACTACACATGAGCGGCGTCTCTGGGATCGTCAAAGCGGTAATAGGACAAGTGTTTGCAATAGCACCTGATGGCAGCCAGCGTTTATTGGTTGAAGGTGACAGGATCCTCGAAGGAGAACAGGTCGAGACCGGGGCTTCTGGCGCAATCACATTGTCTTTGGCGGATGGCAAGCAGCTGGACCTTGGCCGTGACAGTCACTGGGACAGTACGGGAAGCGTGACCACTGAGCCTACAGCTACCCAGCAACAGGATGTGGCCGCCATACAACAGGCGATTGCAGACGGGCAGGATCCGACGCAAACCCTTGAAGCACCGGCAGCGGGTCCTCAGGCGGGGGGCACTGGCGGCGGTGACGCTGGCGGTAGCGGCGGCGGATCGCACACGCATGTGGTCCTTGATTTAACCGGTCAGGTTGTTGACCCTTCGGCTGGATACCCGACGATTGGCCTTGATTTTCCTGATGCCGAACGCCCACAAGAATTAACGCAGCTTGAACCTGGCGTTGCCACTGCGACAACGCCTGCCGATCCCAATACGAACCCGCCAGACGATTCTGATGCCGATGCCGACGCCGATGCGGATGCTGATTCCGACGCTGACGCTGACGCAGATGCTGATGCTGATGCCGATTCCGACGCCGATGCGGATGCAGATGCAGATTCTGATGCGGACGCCGATGCCGACGCCGATGCAGATGCCGATTCTGACGCCGATGCGGATTCTGACGCCGACGCCGACGCCGACGCAGATGCGGATGCGGATGCCGACTCTGATGCCGATGCGGATGCCGACGCCGATTCTGACGCCGATGCCGATGCGGACTCGGATGCAGACGCCGATGCCGATGCGGATTCTGATGCAGATGCAGATGCAGATGCAGATGCAGATGCTGATGCCGATGCCGATGCCGATGCCGATGCGGACGCTGATGCCGATGCCGACGCAGATGCTGATGCGGATGCCGATGCCGATGCCGATGCCGATTCTGACGCGGATGCCGATGCGGATGCGGATGCGGATTCTGACGCCGATGCGGATTCTGACGCCGATGCCGATGCGGACGCTGATGCAGATTCTGATGCCGATGCGGATGCCGATGCGGACGCAGACGCCGACGCCGATGCCGACGCCGATGCTGATTCCGACGCTGACGCGGATGCAGATGCAGATGCAGACGCGGATGCCGACGCCGATGCGGATGCCGATTCTGACGCCGATGCGGATGCAGACTCTGATGCGGATGCTGATTCCGACGCAGATGCAGATTCTGATGCTGATGCAGATGCAGATGCAGATTCTGATGCGGATGCAGATGCTGATTCCGACGCTGACGCTGACGCTGACGCTGATGCGGATGCCGATTCCGATGCAGATGCAGATGCAGATGCAGACGCGGACGCTGATGCCGATGCTGATTCCGACGCCGATGCTGATTCCGACGCCGATTCCGACGCCGACGCCGATGCCGATGCCGATGCAGATGCCGATGCAGATTCTGATGCAGATTCTGATGCAGATGCAGATGCAGATGCCGATGCCGATGCCGATGCGGACGCAGATGCCGATGCCGACGCTGATGCTGACTCTGACGCCGATGCTGATTCCGACGCCGATGCGGACGCTGATGCCGATGCCGATGCCGATGCCGACGCCGACGCCGATTCCGACGCCGATGCGGATGCGGATGCTGATTCCGACGCCGATTCCGACGCCGACGCCGATGCAGATGCCGATGCAGATTCTGATGCAGATTCTGATGCAGATGCAGATGCAGATGCCGATGCGGACGCAGATGCCGATGCCGACGCTGATGCTGACTCTGACGCCGATGCTGATTCCGACGCCGATGCGGACGCTGATGCCGATGCCGATGCCGACGCCGACGCCGATTCCAACGCCGATGCGGATGCGGATGCGGATGCGGACGCCGATGCAGATGCCGATTCTGACGCCGATGCGGATTCTGACGCCGACGCCGACGCAGATGCGGATGCCGACTCTGATGCCGATGCCGACTCTGATGCCGATGCGGACTCGGATGCAGACGCCGATGCTGATGCGGATGCCGATGCTGATTCCGACGCCGACGCAGACGCCGATGCAGACGCTGATGCGGATGCAGATGCCGATGCGGACGCCGACGCAGATGCCGATGCCGACGCTGATGCTGATGCTGACTCTGACGCCGATGCTGATTCCGACGCCGATTCCGACGCCGATGCGGATGCGGATGCTGATTCTGATGCCGATGCCGATGCCGATGCGGACGCCGATGCAGACGCAGATGCAGATTCTGATGCCGACGCTGATGCGGACGCCGATGCAGACTCTGATGCCGATGCGGACTCGGATGCGGACGCCGATTCCGACGCCGATGCCGATGCAGATTCTGATACCGATGTGACGCTGACCGTGACGATCACGCCGGGCGGCAAAACAACCGATACGTCAGATAATACGATCACCCATATCAATGGCGGCAGCGGGAACCCGAACGGGTATGATGTGCAGAACGGCGTAATCGTGGCGATCGGCAGTAACGTGCATGTCTGGCTGACGCCGGATAGCCCGGATGGCGCCATCAAGGGCGACGTCGTGCCGAAATCCGCCAGCGCGTCGCAGATTCACTATTACACCAGCAGCGGTAATGCCAATACTGACGACAGCGCAAAAGGTCACACCGATATCTTCGTTGTCGGTGACCATACGGGCGGTTATTACCAACAGAGTGACTGGCCGAACAGCAAATATAACTTCGTCTCCCTCAAAGGGATCACGGGCAACGGCAACGTAACGGAAGGCGATGTCGGCAAAGACTATATTTTTGTTCAGGGGAACAGCGAGGACTACAAGGTAACGGGCGTCGCTCATCCACAGAACCATCAGAACAACGATATTGATAATCTTCAGATTACCGATGAGAACGGTAAGCATCCTTTTGAAAATGCTAACCATATCGAAGGCGTGGTCTTTGGTGACGGGCCATCTTCATCCCACGGCGGCAGCACCACCACAAGCTACTCAGTAACGTTGAATCTTGACGTTAACCTCGAAAGCTCTGACAGCAGCGACCATCTCAATTCGATCACGGTTGGCGGGATTCCGGAACACGCGACCTTTAGCGGCAATTACACGGATGTCGCTTATGATGCGATCAACAAAGTCTATGTTCTGACCTTTGCAAGCGACACGACACACTATTCCGGGCAGGTCAGCGTTGAATTACCGGATGGTAAGAGCACTCTGGGCGATATAACCCTGGATGTCGATTCGACCGCATCCGATCAACTCGAACACCATTTCACCTTTGATGGTGAAGAGGGTGGGCAGCACGTCAGCGACAGCCACAGTGATAGCGCGGATGTAAGCCATCTCGCGGAAGCTTCTGATGAGACGCATATGTCGCTGACTCATATCGCCGATGAGAACCATTCAGACAATGGCTCGCTGTCGGATACCGACAGCCAGGCGCGGATGAGCAGTAGCGCCGCGGGGGATACGCAAACGACGGAAGTGGACCATAGCGTACTCACTGACAGTAGCCACAGCGCATCGTTAATTGATGACACAAGCTTAATGTTCAGTCCGCTGGCTGCCGATAACACATCCGGTCACGAAGAGACACCGACGGCATCAGCGGATAACGCGCCGACGCCTCTTTCTGTCGATGAGCAGGCTGAGACGGCATCCCCTCCGACTGCCACTGTAGAAAATGACCCGCCGTTGAATTTTAGCGACATCATCCATGATGAAACGCATCACGACCTCAGCAGCCTGATTCAGGCGGGGCCGCAAAGTGAAACCGCGAATAACCCGACGGAAGCCGAGCATGTCCCGGCCGAAGGCGGCACGACAGCGAATACTGATAGTTACGACGCTGGCCACGAAGCGATGGTGGATAACCTCATCTCTAAACCGGAAGAAATAACCTGATAAGTCGCCGCTTAGCTCCGCCGGGAGGCTAAGCGGCAAATCACCACAATGTGAATTCAGGCCTGGCGAGGAATTACGAGCGATGAAAAACAGCCAGAACGTAATTTCTCCTCCGGTTCCGTGGCATTTTCTCTGGTGGGTGGTACTCACACAGAGGCATAACGAAAAGGAAGACAAGAATGAAATATGGTAGCCCGTTTTTACTGGGGGCAGCATTGACCGTGTGCGCGACACAGAGTCAGGCCACCACCCTTGAGCAGGCGGTAAAAGACAGCCTGGTATGGCACCCACAAGTTAGCGCTTCGGCAAACAGCCGATACTCTGCGGAACAGGATCTTCGTGCCGCCAAAGGCGGCTATCTGCCGTCGCTGGATCTCACCGCCGGTAGCGGCTGGGAACAAACCGACAATTCCACGACCCGTGCAGCAGGTGAGCATTTACGCAACCTGAACCGCAGCGAATCCGCTATTAACCTGACGCAAAACGTCTTCAATGGCTTTGCGACCACCAGCGAGGTCGCGCGTCAGAAAGCAACGGTAAACTCGCGCGCCTGGACCGTAATGAATACCAGTGAAAGCACCGCCCTGCAGGCAATCCAAAGCTATCTTGATGTGCTGATGCGCGAGCAGATGGTAAAACTGGCGGAAGACAACCTGCACAATCACGAGCGTGTATTTGACCAAATACGCCTGCGCACCACCCAGGGAGTAGGACGCCAGGCTGACTACGATCAGGCGGAAGCTCGCCTGGCCCAGGCGCGTAACAATCTTCTGACCGAACAAACCAACCTTGAGGACTCCAGGGCTAACTATCAAAGCGTTACCGGTAAAGATGCCGACACGCTGGTAATGCCTGGCAAGATTACCATCCCCGCCTCGCTGGAAGCCGCCCGCAAAGTGATGCTCGAAAACAACGCGCTGCTTAAGCAGGCTGATGCCGATGTGGAAGCAACCCGCCAGCAATATGACGCGCAGAAATCGCGTTTTTACCCGAATGTTAACGTTGAGGTCGGTCGCACGATGGATAACAACATTGACGGTACGCGCGGGCATAACCAGGAATGGCAGGCAATGGTGCGTATGCGCTACAACCTGTACAACGGTGGCAGCGATCAGGCGACGCTCACCTCTTACGCCTACAAAATGAAAGAGGCGCAGGATGTGAAAAATAATGCCCTGCGCCAGTTAAACGAGGAATTGCGTCTTGCCTGGAATGCGAAGAACAATGCCGAACAACAGGTGCCGATCGCCAAAGAGTATGCTGAGCGTAGCGTGACAGTGCGTAGCGCCTATCAGGAACAGTTCAGCCTGGGTGATCGTACGCTGCTCGATATGCTCGACAGTGAAAATGAAGTCTTCACTGCACAGCGCCGTTACGTTGAACTGCAATTTGTCGACATGTTTACCACCTATCGCATCAGTGCCCGCACGGGAGAACTGCTTAAAAGTCTGCACATTCAGCCGCCGTCTGCCTCAGAGCCGCTTGATCAGGCTCAGCGTACGCAGGCGGAACTGCCGGAACTGCACTGATACGGCTCTGATGAGTTGTGGGGTGACTGACGGCATAAAACCGGCAATCATCCCGCTGTTTTTGACCTGCGGCCTGAGTCTGCAGAATACTGAGACAAAGAATGACGCCTGATACTGACACGCCTGAGAACGTCGATATTTCCCCGGAAGCCCCGGTCAGGCACGATCCCCGGCAAGCCCATGATGATCCATTGCTGGACGCGCTGATGATCATCTGCAAAATGCATAATATCGCGACCAGCCGCACCGTCCTGACGACCGGGCTGCCGCTGGAATCTCATTCGCTGACACTGGAGGCGTTTCCACGTGCCGCGGGGCGTGCGGGGCTGAAAGCGCGGGTGATACAACGCCCGCTTGATAACATTACCGCGCTGTCGCTGCCTGCCATTCTGTTACTGAAAAACGATCAGGCGGCCGTATTAATTGGCTGGGATGACAACCAGCAGGCCCGTCTGCTGCCCAGCGAAACGGAAGGCGGTGAAATTACGCTATCACGGGAAACGTTGGCGGAAAATTACAGCGGCAGGGCGATTTTCCTCTCCCCGGAACATGAGTTCGATGCCCAGCCAACGGCCGCGCTGCCGCGGACAACCGCCTGGTTTCAGGACACCCTTAAGCTCTCAAAATTCCTCTACTTCGATGCGGTGATCGCCAGCTTTCTGGTCAATCTTGTGGCGCTGTGCGCCCCGCTGTTTGTGATGAACGTTTATGACCGGGTTGTGCCTAATCAGGCAACCGCGACACTGTGGGTACTGGCTATTGGTATCAGTATCGCGTTTGTTTTCGACTTTGTACTGAAAATCCTGCGGGGGATTTGCCTCGATCTGGCGGGTAAAAAGACCGATCTGGTGGTCTCTTCTGCGCTGTTTGAGCGACTGCTGGGAATGAAGATGAAGCTGCGTCCTAAGCGGGTGGGCAGTTTCGCGCAGAATTTTCAGGAGTTCCAGTCGATTCGTGATTTTCTCTCGTCACTCACCCTGACGGCTTTTATCGATTTCCCCTTTACCTTACTGATCTTACTGGTGACTGGAATTATTGGCGGGCCACTGGTGCTGATCCCGCTGCTTACCTATCCGCTGGCGTTACTGGTGAGCTGGCTTATCCAGCGTCCTCTCATGTCGCGGGTACAGAAAACCTATCAACTGGCCAACGAACGTCAGGCGATGCTGGTTGAGACATTGACCGGCCTTGACGCTATCAAAATCAATAATGCGCAGAGTGAGCGCCAGTACCAGTGGGAGCATCTCACCGGCCAGTTGAGCAAACTGGAGCTGCGGGTGAAATTACTCTCCTACGTGGCGGTGAATTTTACCTCCTGGCTGCAGCAGGCCAGCGGCGTGGCGATTATTGTCGCCGGGGTCTACGTCATCATCGACGGGAATCTCAGTATGGGCGGGCTGATTGCCTGCTACCTGCTGCATCGCCGTGCGATGATGCCCATCGGTCAGCTATGCAGCCTGATTACCCGTTACCAGCGCGCGCGCATGACGAAATCCACCATCGACAGAATGATGGGGCTGGAGCAGGAAGTACAGGAGGGTGAGGTACCGCTTAAGCGTGAAACCCTCTCGGGCGCGATTGAACTGCGTGATGTGACGTTTTGCTATCCCGGCAACCAGTACGCCTCACTGAGTAATGTCTCCCTGGTCATCCAGCCGGGTGAAAAGGTGGGCATTATTGGTCGCAGTGGTTCAGGAAAAAGCTCGCTGGCGAAATTACTGGTCGGTTTTTACCAGCCGGACAGTGGCAGCGTGCTGATCGATGGTATCGATCTCCGTCAGATAGATGTGCACGATCTGCGGCATAACATTGGCTACGCGCCGCAGGATATCCACTTATTTAACGGCACGCTGCGGGAAAATCTGCTCTATGGCGCAAGCTATGTTGATGATGAAACCATGCTGCGGGTCGCGAACCTGACCGGGGTTCATGAATTTGCCCGCCGTCATCCTTCTGGTTACAACATGCAGGTTGGCGAGCGTGGAATGAGCCTTTCCGGCGGGCAGCGTCAGGCGGTTACGCTGGCGCGGGCGTTGTTGCTCGACCCGCCGGTATTGCTGATGGACGAACCCACCAGTTCAATGGACAACACCAGTGAAGATCTGATCAAAAAAGCGCTGGCGCCGGTTATCAGTAACAAGACGCTGCTGCTGGTGACGCACCGTGCGTCGCTGCTGTCGCTGGTTGACCGTCTGATTATTGTCGATAACGGTAAGATCATTGCTGACGGTCCGAAAGAGAGCGTCATGAGCGCGCTGAAAAAGGGACAAATTCATGCGAATCGTTGATGCGCTTAGCCGCCTGATGAACTGGCTCTCCGGAGAGAAACCGTCGGCGACGTTTACCACCAATGAGGTCAATAAAGCACTGCTTGATGATGCGCCACGCGTGGTGCGAGTGACCTTGTGGGCCATTTTCGCCTTCTTTATTGCCATGATCGTCTGGGCCTCGCTGGCTGAGATTGATGAAGTGACTCGCGGGGAAGGGCGGGCCATTCCTTCATCCCGTCTGCAGAAAGTCCAGAACCTTGAAGGTGGGATTGTTGCCGAAGTTTTTGCTCATGAAGGTGAGGTGGTACAAGCCGGCGCGCCGCTGTTGCGTCTGGACGATACCCGGTTTCGCTCTAATGCCGGAGAAAGCGAGGCCGATAAACTGGCGCTCGAAGCACGGATCCAGCGCCTGACCGCTCAGCTTGATGATGCCAGCGAACTGACGCTGTCGCCGGAAATTAGCAGCCAGGCGCCGGAAATCGCCAGCGGGGAAATGGCGCTGTTCACCAGCGTCAATAAACGTATTCAGAGTGAACTTGCCGGGCTGAATGAACAGTTGGTTCAGAAGAAACAGGAACTGCTCGATTTCCAGGGCAAGCTGACGCAGTACCGCCGTAGTCTTGAGTTACAGCAGCAAGAGATCACCATGTCTGAACCGCTGGTGGCAAAAGGCGCTATCTCAAAAGTGGAAATGCTGCGTCTGCGTCGCGCCGGGGTTGAGACGCAGGGGCAACTGGACTCCGTCATCCTTGCTATTCCGCGCGCGCAGGCGGCAATCAAAGAGATTGAAAATAAGGTCAGTGAAACGCGAGGGCGCTATCGCAGCGAAGCGCTGGAACAACTGAACCAGGCCCGTACCGATCTGAGTAAAATTGAAGCATCAGGTAAAGCGATCACTGACCGGGTGAACCGCACGCTGGTGACTTCGCCGGTTCGCGGCATCGTCCAGCAACTGCTGGTGAACACCATTGGTGGGGTGATACAGCCGGGTAATGACATTGTGGAAATTGTTCCGCTTGATGACACGCTGCTGGTTGAGGCCAAAATTCGCCCGCAGGACATCGCCTTTTTGCGACCGGGGCAGGAGGCGACGGTGAAATTCACCGCCTATGACTACACCATTTATGGTGGGCTTAAGGGCAAACTTGAACAGATAAGCCCTGATACGGTGACCGACAAAGACGGTAAGAGTTTTTATATTATTCGCCTGCGTACTGATAAAAATCACCTCGGCACGGATGAAAAACCGCTGTTAATTATTCCGGGAATGGTTGCTTCGGTGGATATCATTACTGGCAAGAAAACCATACTGGCCTACTTGCTCAAGCCTATTCTTCGCGCCAAAGCAGAAGCGTTCCGTGAGCGCTAAAGGGTAAGAATACAAAGCCTGCGATATGCAGGCTTTTTTGGATAGAGCGCGCGGCTCTGTTCTTGTCAGACATTAATGAAATGCAGATTAATAACCTTCTGTTTTTTATGGTCTTAATCCCCCCATCCCACTGACTTTAATGCCACCTCTTTGCCTGCTGTTTATACGCTTATGCATGCGCTTCTATTTTGAGTTTAACTCACATTAAGTTGTAGTTTTTATCGTTTTGCAAACGAGAATCTTTCAACAATACTGAGACAATAAATCAGACAGGGCGGTTTTTAATTGACGAATGCACGATTAACCTGGTGGAGAGTTGTTGGCATTTATCGGTAGTAAAATAAAAAGGTTCTCCTGTTGCGATATATTATTTCAGTATCTTTGGGATGCGGGTATTTGTTTTTCTGAGTAAAGAAATTGAAATCAGTCTATAAAAATACCCTCGCTGAATATCGAATAAAGGCTGTCAGTTTTATAAGGTACATAAGATGACATTAGAGATGTTGAATTATTTAATTGAATTGGCATTAAACAATACCTCGAACTCACCTGATATTAAAAGAAGCACTGATGACCATCAACAGTCATCAGGTGATGATTTATCGGCTTTTATTACATCGCTTTCGCAACAACAAGAGAGCGGTGATACGCTGTCAAAAATGAAATATCGCTTAGCACTGCTTTCTGCCGCACAACAAGACGTGAAAAAAGCAGAACAATTATTATCTGCCAATACCCCGGCGGAAGAAGAAGCCTGGCCGGTCATGGATTTCACACACTGGCCTGCGGTGCGTTATGCCGTCTCAGGTGAGGTGCAGACGCCTGAATCCGAAGCCTATTTTCATCGCATCTCAGCTGCCGCGGCGACGATACGTTCTGCCATTACCGATGCAGAACGCGCGAAAGGGACATCTTCATTCCATATTCTCCAAAAGATTTTGGTCCTCAACAGCGCGTTGCCTGAACGGTATAAAGCGATGGCAAATATTCAGTATTAGTCGCCAGTGGTATTTTCGGGGTAATGATACGGGTAATACTTGTTTGTTCTCCATCGCAAATAGACAGCAGAGAATAAATAAGTATTACCCGCCATTTATCTTTGCTGGCGCCAGTACTCCCGGCGCAGAGAAATAATCCAAAAGCGTTAATCCTCTGCTAACAGAGCGAAAAGGGTAGTAAAGGTGTTGGTCACTTTTGCCTCGGGTAACTTTCTTTGAATCTCATCGCCGGCGAACATGGTCTGGCCTGTAAGTCGCTTACCAAAATCGACACGGCGGCCGGGTCAGGGATGTCGATGGCAACTTTCCCCGCGAGCTTGTCTGTGCTTGCAGGGGGGGGTAAATATTTTCGCAGCGAAAATATCATCCGGTCATTAATCTTCATTTTAACCGCACTAAAGTCTGTCATTGGCGCACATCCTGTATACGCTTCCGCCACGTGGGCATCCGATCTGAGAGCGCAATACGTTCCACGCTACAGTCACACGCGGGTTGTGCGCACATTCATCAAATAGCCCATCGGTGATTATTTTGCTGCTCAAGCGAATATTTGCGTTAGGTAAACTTAACTTAATAATTGACTATGTTTTACAGTTTTTATTACACGATTACATACCTTGACATACATGTTAACGATGGGTAATTATGATGTGAAGCAATAGTCTTTTTCTTATTTATGACTCGTTATTCCGGCCACGCCATTTATCCACTCACGGTGACGTCGGGATAACATGAGCAACATCAGGTTTCGACGGGTCTTTTATCTTTCTTTAATAAAGGGCTCTTCACTCAATGGGCTTTCGTTCAGGTCGTCACTGTTATTACAACCTCAGTGTAATCAGTCTCTTTTTACCCTTTATCATCTCTGTGACCCAGGTTGAGGCCGGAACACTTTCGTCCCCGGCGCACCTTTCTGAGGATACCTCGCCGGGCGGTCTGTTTGCCGCGCTGCGGAGCACTATGCTCCATCACCCCAGTCTGGCCAGTCAGCAGGCACTTGTGCGTTCTAAAGAGGCCAGCGCCGACAGCGCCCGCGCGGCACGTTTGCCCACGCTTGGCGCCAGTGCGGGGACAGGGCAAATTTCGGGTTACACTGATTCCCGTACGACCACGCTGAGTGTTTCGCAACCGTTATGGGCTTTTGGGCGTATCGACAGCGCCATTGACTACGCCGACAATGACACCGTTGCTCAGCAAGCCACGGCCTGGGCTACCCGTCGTCAATTGCTGGAAGATACCGCGGTGGCTTACGCGAATATTCAGGGTGTTCGCGAGCGGCTTACCGTTGCTGAATCAAACGTTAACAATCATCAGGCGTTGTAGGAACAGATCCAGCGCCGCGCGCAGGGAGGCCTGGCTTCTCCGGCTGATGTCAGCCTGGCGAAGGCAAGGTTGTTACAGGCACGCGCGTCGTTAGAACAAGCCAAATCGGACCTGCTTACCGCCGAATCCACGCTGTTATCCTTGACTCAGGTACCGATCGCCAGCGAACTACCCGTCCCTGGCAGCATCCTCACGTTGCCCGCCGATACGTCTATACAGGAACAAATCCTTGCCCAGAGTGCGACGGTGCGAGCACGCGAAGCGGCGGTCACGCTGGCCGAAGCTGATGTGGAACGTCAGCGTACCTCGTCGCGGCCGACCGTCTCCCTGCAAGCCGCTCGCAACGAATATTCCGGTATGCCCAACCAGAGAAATAATAATACGGTCAATGTTGTTGTGACCGGCACGATGGAGGGGCTGGGACTGGTGAACCGCGGCCTCCAGAACGCGGCGCTGGAGCGTGTGGAATCCGCACGGCAGGATTTGGCCCAACAACGCCACAGCGAAGATATTCAGACACGCCAGTTGCTTGATCAGCGTGATGCTAACCAGACGCTGATGGCCGGTTATGAGCAGTCTGTTGTCGAACTTAGCGGCACGCTGGCATCGTTTCGTCGCCAGTACGAATCGGGCTACAAGAGCTGGCTGGATGTACTGAACGCCGTTCGCGAATTAACTGAACAACAACAAGCGCTGGTATCGATACGATCGGCATGGCGGGTCGATTGCCTGCGGCTGGCCGCACGCACGGGTCGTATGGACGATACCACTGGCGCCCTGACCACGGGCACACAATTTGCTAACACGTCTGCGAGCCAACCCTGATGATACCTGTTCCTCACTCTGAATTACTGGCCTTGCTGGACAAGCTACACGCCCCGGTGAATAAAGCGGCATTAACGCAGGCGTATGCGCGCGCGCAGACCGTTCCTCCGTTGACCGATCGCCCGCAGGATTATGTGCGCGGTTTACTGTCAGACGCGGGAATGAAAGATATCCGGCTGGCGTTGTTCCCCTGGCGGCGTTTTGATCCACGTCACCTCCCGGCACTGATGTGGCACGAACAGACATGGTGGCTGGCCGAACGACACAACGAGGAGGGGAGAGCCGATACCCTTACGCTGACCCGTGAAGGTGCCGAACCCCGAACGCTGGCGGTAGACGACATTGTGACCGGCGCGCCGGGGACGACGGCGGGTGACGAAACGGCTGTACTCTGGTTCAGCCTGGCTTCACACGTACAGTCAGAGAACCTCTCTGACAGCGAAAATCCGGCCATGCGTCTGGTCTGGCGAGAACTGCTGCGCGATCGCCGCTGGGTGTTCCGGGTGGCTGCCGCCACGCTGCTGGTGAACATTCTGGCCATTCCCACATCCCTCTTCGCCATGCAGGTCTACGATCGTGTCGTGCCAACCCTGGCCTGGGCGACACTGACTACGCTTGTGGCGGGGATGGGGCTGGTTGTGGGGCTGGACTGGCTGCTCAAAACATTGCGTGCCCACATCATGGACAGCGTTGCCAGCAGTGTGGATAAACGCCTTTCCCAGCATGTTTATGAACATCTGTTGCACCTGCAACTCGACCAGCAGCCCGGTAGCCTGGGAACGCTGGCCGCGCAGGTGGGGGCACTGGATTCGGTTCGACAAGTTTTCTCTGCCGGTCTTGTCTTTGGAATCGTGGATCTGCCGTTCGCTTTGCTGTTTATCGGGATTATTGGTCTGATCGGGGGGCCTGTCGGCTGGGTTTACCTGGGAATGCTCCCCATCGCGCTGGCGCTGGGGCTGTACACCCGTCTGCGCTTACGCCGTCTCACGCGCCAACAGATGCTGCGCAGCAATGAGCGTCTGGGCCTGTTAGTCGACAGTATTCGCGGTGCCGAAACCCTGCGCGCCAGTCATGCTGGCTGGCGTTTTGCACAAGACTGGCAGACGCTCAGTCATTCCATCGCAGGCTACAGTATTCAACAAAAATCCCTCACCCAGTTCTGTACAAACACCACCGGCAGCCTGTCGACGCTGGCCTATATCATGGGCATTGTTGTCGGGGTATGGGGCGTTGAAGCCGGATATTTGACCACCGGGGGCATGGTCGCGTGCAGTATTCTGGGGGGGCGTGTCATCGGGCCGGTGAGCCAGGGCGTTCAGTATCTGATGCAGTGGCAACAGGTGAGGGAGGCGCTGGATATGGTGAATAATCTGCTGCGTAAACCTACAGAGCGCCGCGCCGGACAGACCCTGCTGCTGCCCGATCGCCTGCCAGAACATATTAGTGTCGAAAAGCTGCGCTTTGCCTTTCCGCAGTCTCCGGTACAACAACTCAATATTCCCGCACTCCACTTTCACGCCGGTGAACGTGTTCTGCTGCTGGGCCCTGTTGGCGGTGGTAAATCAACGTTGCTCAAGATCCTGGCCGGGCTGTATCGCCCCGGTGAGGGGCGTGTCCGCCTGGGCGATGTGGATCTGTGGGAGATCGATCCCCAGGTGGTCAGCGCTCAGGTTGGCTATCTGCCACAAGCGGTGCAGCTCTTCAAAGGGACGCTGCGAAGCAATCTGATGCTCGCAGGCGCAGTCAGCGACACCACGCTGACAGACATCACCCGCGATCTGGCGCTGGATCAGGTGGCGGCCAGTAATCCGCTGGGTATGGATATGCCTATCAGTGAGGGGGGCTCAGGCCTCTCTGGCGGTCAGCGCCAGCTTGTTGGCCTGGCGCGTGTGTTGATGTCCCGTCCTCGTATCTGGCTTCTGGATGAACCGACGGCATCGCTTGATGGCGAAGCGGAGACGCGAGTCTGGAAAGCATTACAAGCCAGGCTGCAACCGGAAGATATCCTCATCGTCGCCACTCACCGTCCGATGGCGGCCGTTAATTTTGCTACCCGTGTGCTTGTCGTACAGGAAGGTACTGTCGTACGCGATGGTCCTCCCGACAAGGTGTTACCAGGACTGATGGCCCGCGCCACTGGCTTGCGTCCCGCCGCTGAGGTAACGAACGTGAAAACACACATGCCCGCAGCATCACATTCAGCAGGAGTCCTTAATGGCCGTTGAACTGTTTGACGACGAGGTCGCTGACGCCGCTCGCGTGCATCGTCTGGAAAATTACTACCGTAGCCGAGTGCCCGCCGGGCTTATCTGGAGCATGGCCGTACTGGTGCTGGGTTTTGTCATCTGGGCCATGTATTTTCGCATTGATGAAGTCGCACGGGCACACGGTGAAGTGATCGCCAGCAGTCGGGTGCAGATCATCCAGACCGTCGATGGCGGCGTACTTTCCGAGCTGCGTGTTAAAGAGGGGGATCACGTTAAGGCGGGGCAGATTCTGGCTCGTCTCGATCCAACTCGCGTGGAGGCGGCGGCGGGTGAAGTGGACGCGCGCATCGCCGGTCTCAGGGCGCGCATTGCCCGACTTCGCGCAGAATCAACGGGACAATCCGCTCCTCAGTTCCCTGCCGATCCTGGTCCGGCGTTACGCGAACAGGCCGATATTGAACGCGCACTGTTTCTGCAACGCCGTCAGAGCCTGCAGGAGGATATCACCGCGCTGCAAACCGCCGTGAATTTAGCCAACCAGAAGCTCAGCCTGGTGAACGGGCTGGAACGCTCTGGCGATGTGAGCGCCAGTGAGCGGCTTAATGCACAGCGCGAGCTTAATGAGGCTCGTGCCCGCCTGCTGGGTCGGCGCAATAAGTTTTTGGATGATGCGCGGGCCGATCTCACCAAGGCAGAAGATGATCTGGGCCAGACCTTGCAACAGATGGCCGGTCGTCGCCAGCAGGTACACGATACGGTGTTTACGTCCATGGGGCCTGGGATAGTTAAAAATGTCCGCGTCACCACGCTGGGCGGGGTATTACGTGCCGGCGATGAGATCATGCAGATCGTCCCCTCAGATGATGCCCTCATCATTGAGGCCAAAGTTCTGCCTGCTGATATTGCCCGCGTTCAGGTTGGACTGCCGGCCACTGTTCGCCTTGATCCCTTCGATTACACCATTTATGGCGCATTGCAGGGGGAGGTGATTTACGTCTCGGCCGACACCCTTAAAGAAAACACGTCACGTGGCGAGGAGATCTACTACCGCGTCCATGTTCGTTTGAAAAGCCATGCAGAAGGTCTGTCAGACCGTCAGGAAGATGGGCAGCTTGTGCGCAGTACGACGGGCCGTCAGCTTGACATCCTGCCGGGCATGACATCCCAGCTCGACATCCGTACCGGTGATCGCACGCTGATGGATTTTTTACTTAAACCTTTGCGTAAAACACTCAGTGAATCATTCCAGGAGCGATGACACCGCAGGTGGCCGTTGCAACCCGATTTTCCTGTCCGCCCCAGATGGAGATAACACATTATGAAACCCGAGACCCAGATGAAGCCACGCCAATATACGCTCAGTACCGGTAAATCCCGCATCACCCTGCAGGCCGGGCAGACCAATATTCACAAGGCTACGCCGGGTGAATCTTACCGGGTGCTTAAACGCCAGGGTGAAAATGATCAGGAAAAACTGGCCGATGACGTCGTGGCTTCACGTCACGGGCAGGATCTGCAACTGGACTATGCCGATGGCACCACGCTGACCTTACAGGGCTGGTATAGCGAAAGCGATACCAGTGTAACCCTGCCTGCCGATGGCACCGCTACCCAGGTGATTACGCCGGGGAGCACCGAAGGGGCGGCCCTGACTGACGGCAGCCATGTTCTTTATGCACACGGTTCTCCTGACGCGCTGGCCAGCATGACCTCAGGCCACCCTGGGCTGGAAGGTATCTTAGCTGGCCTGCAGGATGGCTCGGTAGTGACCGGCCATCCGATCACCTACCTCCCGCAATCACATTCTTACGCGGGCTATATCGCCGGTGCCCTCGGACTGGGGGGCGTGATCGGGGTTGCTGCGGCAAGCGGTGGCCATGGCGGGCATGATAAGGGTGGCGATAACAGCGGGGGTGAACCCCCGGTCCAGAACGCCGTTCAGCTTAATTTTGTCGGCGGCCCGGCGCTCAGCAGTAACGATTTGAAGGTAGAGATTTATCAGGCCGATGGCAAAACACTGATTGGCACGGGGACGTTGGGGGCCGATGGCTCGGTCACCGTGTCTGCAGGCAGTTACACCGGCGTCGTTATTGTGAAACTCATCAACAGCGGCAGTGCCGCTGACTACCTGGACGAAGCCACTGGCGCGGGTAAAGACCTCTCTGCTCAGCTTTGGAGTATGGGTGTTATCTCCGGAAACAACAGTACTCTTGTGCTCAATGTTAACGTGTTGACCACGCTCGCCTATACCAAGGCCCAGGAGGCCCTCGGTGGCACGCCTGACAATCCCGCCACCCTGAGCGCAACCCAGGTGACCGACACGGCAACGGCTATCAGCAACCTGTTTGGCGTGGATAACATTCTGAACACGACGGTTACCGCTACCAACGGCGGTAGTTTTGATGCTGCCGATGGCCTGAGTGCCGGTGAAAAATATGGCCTCCTGCTGGCGGCCTTCTCCGGTGCAGAAGCCAACGCCGGCGCGACCACCCAGACCATCCTGGACACCGTCGCTGCCGGAATCACACTTGGCAGCACTAACAATCTGTCCGATGGCGCGCAGTCGTTGCTGATTAAAGGCGCAGCGACCGCCAGTGATGCATCCGGCGGCGTCAGCCTCATTATTGATACCCATGCGCCTGTCTTTAGCAGCGCCACGACGACCAGTGTGGATGAGAACATCGGGGCCGGTAAGGTAGTCTGGACAGCTGTCGCTACCGACCCCAGTCAATTCAGCTATAGCCTGGGCACCACCGGTGACAGCGCGCTGTTCAGTATCAACGCCTCCACCGGCGCGGTCACGCTGACCGGCAACCCGGATTATGAAAGCAAAGCCAGCTACAGCTTCACCGTTGTCGCCACTGATGCAGCCGGTAATGCCAGTAGCCAGACGGTCACGCTGGCGGTCAACAACCTCGATGAAGTGGCGCCGACGATCACCAGCGGGGCAACAGCCTCGGCGATTAACGAAAACAGCGGCGCGGGTCAGGTGATTTACACCGCCACTGCGACCGACGCCGGCGATATCAGCGGTGGGGTGACCTTCTCGCTTAAAGCGGGCAGCGACGCGGGGCTTACCATCAACCCGACTACCGGAGCCGTCACGCTGACCGGCAACCCGGATTTTGAGAGCAAATCCAGCTACAGCTTCACCGTTGTTGCCACCGATGCGGCAGGCAATGCCAGCGACCGCACGGTCACGCTGGCGGTTAACAACCTCGACGAAGTGGCGCCGACGATCACCAGCGGCACGACAGCCGCGGCGATCAACGAAAACAGCGGCGCGGGTCAGGTGATTTACACCGCCACGGCCACCGACACCGGCGATATCAGCGGTGGGGTGACCTTCTCGCTCAAAGCGGGCAGCGACGCGGGTCTTACCATCAACCCGACCACCGGTGCGGTCACGCTGACCGGCAACCCGGATTTTGAAAGCAAAGCCAGCTACAGCTTCACCGTTGTGGCCACCGATGCGGCAGGCAATGCCAGCGACCGCACGGTCACGCTGGCGATCAACAACCTCGACGAAGTGGCGCCGACGATCACCAGCGGCACGACGGCCACGGCGATCAACGAAAACAGCGGCGCGGGTCAGGTGATTTACACCGCCACGGCTACCGACAGCGGTGATATCAGCGCTGGGGTGACCTTCTCGCTCAAAGCGGGCAGCGACGCGGGGCTTACCATCAACCCGACCACCGGTGCGGTCACGCTGACCGGCAACCCGGATTTTGAAAGCAAAGCCAGCTACAGCTTCACCGTTGTTGCCACCGATGCAGCCGGCAATGCCAGCGACCGGACGGTCACGCTGGCGGTTAACAACCTCGATGAGCAGGCTCCGAGCTTCACCACCGGCAACAGCAGCGACAGCTTTGCCACCGCCACGGTGAGCGTTGCCGAGAATACCGCCGCCAGCACCGCCATCTATACCGCGCAGGCCGTCGATAATGACGCCGCCGATGGTGGTGAGCACGTCACCTACAGCTTGATTGACCTGAACAATGGCGCAGACGCCCAGTATTTCAGCATCGACGCGGCAACGGGGGCGGTCACTTTCAAAGCCAGCCCCGACTATGAAGGCACCCACGCGCCTGCATACACCTTCATCGTCGCCGCCACTGACGCGGCAGGCCATGTGACCACGCAGACCGTCACCGTTAATGTCACCGATGTGGACGAAATCGCACCGACTGTCACGCTCGACGGCAGCTCGACGGGGCCGGTGATGCTGAGCCCGGCGACCAGCTACATTTACCCCAACGGTTTCGACACCACCGCGCTGGGCGACGGCAGCTTCCTGGTGACATGGGCAGGCAACAACAATGGTAGCTACGGGATCTATGCGCAGCGCCTTAGCGCTCAGGGTGTGGCGATGGGTGATCCCGTACAGCTCGCATCAGGTGCGACCAACACTTACTCAAACGAGTTGGACAGTGTCATCAGTGTGACGGCCATTAACAATGCCGGGGCGTATGCCGTGGCCTGGACCGGCAAGAACGGCGCCAGCACTGACAGCAGCATCTATACGCAGTTGTTCAATGCTGACGGCAGCCCAATATCCGCAGCCGTGCAACTTGATGGGGCCGCTTCTGCGCAGGATATCGCTCCGCAGATCGCGACGCTTACCGACGGCGGCTATCTCGTGACATGGTACATCAACAACGGTGGCGTCTACGTGCAGCGCTTTGATGACGCGGGTGTCGCAGTTGGCAACACCGTGCCACTGGCTGCGCCGGGCTCCTCTAACAATGCCAGTCCGCAGGTCACCGTGTTGGACAGCGGCGGCTATGTGTTGACCTGGCAGGGCCAAACCTCCGGCGACTACCACATCTACGTGCAGCAGTTCGATGCCACCGGTACCGCTTCCACTAGCAACCCGGTGGTGCTGGACGCTACGACGGGAAACAATTCCAACTACGAAAACCTGCCGCAGATTACGGCGTTGGCTAACGGCGGCTATGTCGTCACCTGGTCCGGCTACAACTACAGCAACTCGAACTACAATAGCAGCACCTATGTGCAGCAGTTCGATGCCACTGGCGCCAGGGTTGGCAGCATCGTCGAACTGGACAGCGCGAGTAACGGTAATTTCGGTAGCGATTATACCTACCCGTTCGTCGCAGCGCTGGCCGACGGTGGCTACGTCATCACCTGGATGGAATATACCAACACAAACGGCTCCGACGATTACATTGTCTTTGTTCAACAGTTCTCTGCTGGCGGCAGCAAAGTGGGCGCTGCCGCGCAACTGGAGGCATCACACAACAACACGAGCAACAACTACGACGAACTACCGCGCATCACGGCGCTGGGCGATGGCGGCTACGTCGTTACCTGGATGAGTTTGGGCAGCTCGAATTGGGACGTCAATGTGCAGAAATTCGATGCCAGTGGTGGCCTGGTGGGCGGTGTCGTGCAACTGCAAGCTTCCAGCGGCGCGACCGACCTCTTTCCACAAGTCACCGCCGTCGGTACAGACGGTGAATACATGGTGACCTGGTACGGTTATGCCAGCGGCATTTCAGGCTATCACCTCTTTGTGCAGAAATTTAACGCCGATGGCAGCACCCACGAAAACCTCGTCGTGCTCAATCACGATGGCCACGCCACCGTGCAAAGCACCGAAAGCGGCACCATCTATCTGGTCAACGACAATGTGCAGGTAAGCCAGCTCAGCGACATTACGGGCGCCGCCAGCAACCAGTGGGCCAGCACGATTGTCACAGCCAATACCCGCGCAACTATCTCTGCCGCAAACCTCGCCGAAGGCACCTACCATGCTTACGCCGTCGATGCGGCAGGCAATCTTTCCGTCATTTCCGGCAGCAGCGTGCTGGTGGACAACACCGTGCCCGTCTTTACCAGCGCGGCCACCGCTTCTGACATTACTGACAGCACTGTCGTCGGCGATACCATTTACACCGCTGCCGCCACCGACGCGCACGGCGTCACCTACAGCCTGAGCGACACCCAGCACTTCCGTATCAATACCAGTACCGGCGTCGTGACGCTGCTCTCCAGCCCGGCCAGCGCCACTGGCGCGCAATTCACCGTCACCGCCACCGACGCAGCCGGCAACCAGACCACGCATACGGTCACCTACAACGTCGTCGACACCACGCCGCCTGGCGTCACGCTCACCCGCGACGTGGATGGTGTGGAGAACAGCAGCCAGACGGTCACCGTGCAGAGCACCGAGGCCGGTACGGTATACCTGGTCAGCGACAGCGTGACGGTGACGAATCTGAGCAGCCTTACCAACGCTGCGGACAACCTGGTGAACAGCGTCGCCGTTGCGGCGAACGCCGGCACCACGCTGGCGCTGACGGGTCTCGCCGAAGGCACCTACCACGCTTATGCTGTGGACGCGTCCGGCAATGTCTCCGCTATTTCCGGCAGCAGCGTGATAGTGGACAACACCGCGCCCGTCTTCACCAGCGCAGCTACCGCCGCCGATATTACCGATAGCACTACCGTCGGCGATACCGTCTACACTGCTGCCGCCACCGACGCGCACGGTGTCACTTACAGCCTGAACGACACCGGGCATTTCAGCATCAACGCCAGCACTGGCGTGGTTACGCTGCTCTCCAGTCCTGCCAAAGCGACCGGCGCGCAATTCACCGTTACCGCCACCGACGCCGCCGGCAACCAGACCACGCATACGGTCACCTACAACGTCGTCGACACCACGCCGCCTGGCGTCACGCTCACCCGCGACGTGGATGGCGTGGAGAACAGCAACCAGACGGTGACTGTGCAGAGCACCGAGGCCGGTACGGTATACCTGGTCAGCGATAGCGTGACGGTGACGAATCTGAGCAGCCTCACCAACGCTGCAGATAACCTGGTGAACAGCGTCGCCGTCGCGGCAAACGCCAGCACCACGCTGGCGCTGACGGGTCTCGCCGAAGGCACTTACCACGCTTATGCCGTGGACGCGGCAGGCAATCTTTCCATCATTTCCGGCAGCAGCGTGATTGTGGACAACACCGCGCCCGTTATCGCAGGCGGCGCCACCGCTACCGGCGCCACCATTGTTGGCGGCACGGCGGCTGGCACCCAGGTGTACGACGCCAACGCCACGGACGCCCATGCGATCACCTATAGCCTGGACGCGGACAGCCTCGCCAATTTCTCCATCAACCCCACCACCGGCGTCGTCACGCTGAACAGCGCCGCTATCGAGGGCAGCTATAACTTCATCGTTACCGCGACCGATGCCGCCGGGAACCACAGCAGCCAGACTGTCACCCTCAACGTCAGTGCTGGCCTTAATGGCAGCGCGACGGTCTCGGGCAGTACCACCGACACCTCCATCGAGATGACTGTCAACGTCGGTCTGGAGAAGCTGAGTAACGGCTACACGGTCATGGAGTACATGAAGCAGACCGGCGGCGACAATATCACCTGGGATCCAACCGGCGCGCTGTATGACGGCGTCGTCAGGGTGCTGGACGCGAACAACAACGTCGTCAAGACCCTGGATATCAGCGTCCCCAATGGCTACACCATGTTGGATACACAGGTTAAGGCGCTGGCCAACGGCGGCTTTGTCGTGGCCTGGTCGCAGGTGGATGTCACGAATTGGAATGACTATAGCGTCCACTACGCGATCTATGACAACAGTGGCAATCTGCAATCCAGCAACACCCTGGCAGCACCTGGCACCGGGGTCACCATCGCGGCGCAGAGCAGCGCGAATGGCGGTGATTTCGCGATCGCCTACCAGACGATGGGGGCCGGGACCGATCAGCAGGAAGCTATCTCTGTCTTCCACTACAACGGCAGCGGACTCAACTTCACCCAGGGCGCGCAAACCCTGATTGGCGGCAACAGCACGAGCGCCAATTTCGGCGGCGTCGCCAGCCCGGCAGTGCAGTTGATGAAATTCCAGCTGACGCCGGGTGTGCTGACGGCACTGAGCGATGGCAGTTATGTACTGGCGTCCGAGGTCTACGACTGGATAGGCACGCCGGGTCAGACGGCGACAACCACGCCTATCGGCGCCTTCATCTTCAAGCTCGACGCCACCGGTTCGCTGGCTAACTTCGACGGCGGCACGACCTGGCAGCGCGTTAACTGGAATGACGAGCAGGGTTCGCCGACTAACGCCATTGCTTTTGATGGCGGGTTTGCCGTCTTCAGCCAGGAATACCGGACCGCGACCTGGGAGGTCACGCTCTATAACAACAACGGCACGCTCATCACCACCAATGTCCAGAGCAATACCGTTTATGGCATGGGCACCCAGAGCTACCACGCCGTGGACGTTGGCGCGATGGACAAAACGCTCCATGACGAGCTGGCGTGGATCGGCAACGGCAACGGCTCCGTGGCGGCATCGGCCACGGCGTATGACAACGGTACGGATCTGGTGTTCGTATTCCCCGACGGCCATGGCGGTTTGAGCCAGGTTACCATTTCGAAAACCACCGGCGAGCTGACCAGTGCCGTCACCGACAGCGGTATTACGGTGCCCCAGGGCGGGCAGTTGTATAACCCACGGATCGTCTCCGATGGTGCGGGCGGCTATGACATCACCTATTCCGTCGTCTTTGATTCCGACACAAGCGATGGCGGTAAGGCCGGCTATGCTGTCGGCGATATCTATCAGATTGGCCTGAACGCAGGCCCTGCTCCAGCGTTACCGATAGTGACCGATGCCCATATCGCCATCACCTCCACGCCAGGTGGCGCAGACGGTACTACCTACAAGATCGGCGATACCGTCACTGCTGTGTGGGATAACTCGTCCGGCGGCGACGCCAATACCAGCACAGTGACCGGCGTCACTATGGATTTCAGCCAGTTTGGTGCCAGCACGCCGGCGACGGCGTACGACGACGGCACCCACGGCGATGTCACCGCTGGCGATGGTAAGTATACGGCCCAATACACCATTACCGCCGGCTCTATCAACGATGTACACGGTCTCAACGTCTCGGTCACGGCCACCACGGCGAGCCACACCTCTACTACTGCGGCAGACAGCACCGGCCTGACGGTAGACAGCTCTGCGCCTGTGCTCTCCAGCAGCACGCCGCAGGATAACGGCAGCAGCGTTGCCACGGGTTCTAACCTGACACTGACCTTCAATGAGAACGTGTTGGCCGGCAGCGGTCATATCACCCTCGTCAACGACGGCAACAGCAGTCTGAACAAGGTCATCGACATTACCGACAGCTCGCAGGTTACCATCAGCGGCCACACGGTGACGGTCAACCCGACAACGGATCTGGCGGCTGGTGCGAACTACCACGTCCAGATCGACAGCACCGCGCTGCACGACGCGGCGGGGAATAATTATGCAGGTATCAGCACGTCGACGGGATTGAATTTCACGACCGCTTCCGCCTCGATCGGGGATCCTTCCATTGTGGTGTTTGACCTGACGACGGGACAAAGTTCCGATCACAACGGGCGCGTCTTTGACGCTAATACCGCCTACACCATCTATATCAAGGTCAACAGCAATTCCAGTTCGCTGGTTGGGCTGGATAGCAATGAGATGTGGTCGGGAGCCCAGAATCTGGGCACGGACGACAAAATTGTGCTGGTGGGCAGCGGCAGCGCGGTTAAGGGAGGTTTAGGTGGTCAAGTGACGATGGTGAATCACCCTGCGAATTCCATTGGCTGGGTAGCGGGGTTCTCTACGTCTCATTCTAAGGCAGCCGGAATTGCCGCAAACGGCCAATTTACGCGCAATGGTATGCAGAACGTGGATCTCTGGAACGGCACCTGGGCGGCAAATCCGGATGCGGACAATGCGTTTGCTCAGGTGTATCTGCAGGCGATGCCTGCCGGCGTTCTCACCTCGCAAGGGCTGGCGCTGCCATGACGGGTTCTCTGTCTTTGCTACGCCGTCTGGTTGATATGCGGCAATTCGAGGCGCTGCGTGAGGCCTGCTATAACCTGCCGGTAATTTCACCAGCCGAACAGGTGCTGCTGGCCCTGGCCCAGGCTCATCTGGGCCAGCCAGAGGCGGCGCGCCAGACGCTGGCGGTGTTGGTCCCGGCAACACTGGAGGTCGACGCCCGCGTCGACCTGGCCGCCGTGCACTTGCTTCTTGGGGAACTGGACGCGGCGCAGGTGCTGCTGGAAGCTGCCCGCACAGAGGCGCCAGGCCACTCACTTCTGCTGGCGCGTCTGGCTGCCTGCTATGTGCAACGTCAACGGGGGGAGGAGGCTATTCCCCTGTATGAATACAGTTTGCGCCAGCAACCACGCATCGCCGTCTATCAGCAACTGTTGCGTCTGTACCTGCAAAACGAGGACCTGGCGCAGGCCGAGGCGTTACTGAGCGCCGCCGACGTTTTCTGGGCCGCGGAGCGGGAACACTGGCCCGCATCTCAGGCGGCGCTGTACGACCAGCAACTGCGCGGCCTGCGCCTGGAGCTGTGGCTGGCCCGTGAGGACTTCGCCCGCGCCGAAGCCTGGCTGGACGCACATCATGCTGAACTGGCCGTGGATGATTACTGCGGCCTGTTGACCGGTTATGTGCAGCGTCTGGCTGAGCGTGGGCACCATGCCCAGGGCGAGGATGCGCTGCGCCGTGGTCTGCGGCATTACCCGGAACATCCGGACCTGTACCAACAGCATGCTGAACTGGCGGAGTTGCAGGGGCGTATGCCTCAGGCCATCGCCTTGCTGCACCGTGCCCTCCATCTGGCCGGACAACAGCAAAAAATGACACTGCCTTTGCGCCTCAAGCTGGCCAGCGTCGCTACCCAAAGTTATCCGGCGCTGGCACGTAAGATGGCCGAACTGGCTATCGAGGAGGCCGGGGCGCTGGCGCCATCACCCGATATGGATGCCGCGCAGATCGGCCACTGGCAGGCCCAGGCGCAAGCGGCACTGGCCGGGGTGGATGCGCAGGAGCAGCACTACGCCGGGGCCGAGGCGCGATACCTCGAAATTCTGCAGGCGCATCCTCTCCTGCTACCCGCATTGCAGGGGCTGGGGCAGTTGTATATGCAATTGGGGCGCATCGACGAGGCCATCGCGTTGTTCGAGCAGGTATTGGCTGTCGACCCGGCACGCGGTCATGCGGCGCTGATCAATGCCCGACGTTTCCCACAAGATGAAGAGACATTGATTCGCCTGGAAAACCTGGCGCGTCGGCCAGGCCTTGCTGGTCCGGTACAGCCTGGATTGTTGCTGCAACTGGCTGCCGCCTGGGAAAAACGCAAAGAGTACGCCAGAGCCTTCGCCCTGGCCAACGACGCCAATGCCGCCAGCCGCGCACTGCTAAGTTACGATCCGGTTGCGCATCGGCAAAACTGCGCGCGTATCCGTCATGCGTTCAGCCGTTCGCTATATGAAAATCGACGCGGCATCGGCAACGATTCAACGCTGCCGGTGTTTGTGCTGGGTATGCCGCGTTCCGGTACCACGCTGGTCGAGCAGATCCTGGCAGGACACAGCCAAATCCACGGCGCAGGCGAACTTGGCGTGATCCCCAGTACCATCGCCGGTCTGGAACGCTGGGAACGTACTACGGGGTCAGGACGCCATTATCCGGACTGTGTGGACGACCTGTCGGCCGATGTTGTGGCGGGTATTACCGCCAGCCTGCTCAAGGAACTGCGGGAAACATTGCCTGATAACGCACCTGAGATCCGCCATGTGGTGGACAAACTGCCGCACAATTTCGAGAACATTGGTCTTATCAAGCTGCTGTTCCCGAACGCGCGAATCATCTCGGTGCGACGCGACCCGCGCGATATCGCTATCTCCAACTATTTCACCGACTACGCGGCTAAGCATGGCGGTATGGGCTTCGCCTATGATCTGCAATGGATTGGTGAACAGCTGGCTGACCACAACCTGATGATGCACCACTGGAACCAGCTGTTCCCCGGCGACATTCTCGAAGTGCGCTATGAAGACGTGGTCTCTGAGCCAGAGCGAGAGGCGCGTCGTTTGCTGGATTATGTGGGCGTGCGGTGGGAGCCGCAGGTGCTCGACACCTCTGAGCTGGACAGGCCGGTCAAAACGGCCAGCGTGTGGCAGGTGCGTCAGCCTATCTATCAGACCGCGCGCGAGCGCTGGCGGCGTTACGCAGATTTTCTGACGCCGCTTATCGCGGGCACCAATGCGAAGATCGTGCATGAGCCTGTTGAGATGGTGAGCCTGCCCGTGCCAGGAATGCTGACCGATGGTATCGCGCGCTATCGTGAGGGGAAACTTGATGACGCCGAGATGCTCTTTAGGCGCCTGCTGCACCACGTGCCCGAACACGCGAGTGCGCATTTAATGGTGGGCCTGATTTGCGTTCGCAAAGGGCATCTGACCGATGGCATCGCGCATATGGAAAAGGGACACCAGGCTTGCCCATGGAACGCCAACTGGCGACGCGATCTGGCGCAGGCATACGACCTGGCGGGGCAACCGGAAAAAGCCCAGGCGTTAAGGGTGCGCGACCTCGGTGCGGGTGACAAAGTAGAGGGCGCAATGGATGTTGTCCAGGATGACGCTATTCCTCTGGACTTTTCCATTCACACCTCGGCGACGAGGCCGTTTTAGCGAACATCGCCGTGAGCGCGAATATCTCATGGCGGAATGTCGTGCGCTAATGGTGTAAAGGGGGAGAGGGGTTGGTACTGAGCGGATTATACTGATAATCCGGAGCGGGCAGCAGACACCAGGATGGACCTGATGTCTGCTTCCCGGTATCTCAGGATACAAAGCGGTCAACAAGCGTGGACATCGCTTTTGACTGCGCGTCAAGCATTTGACTGGCCGTTGCCATCTCGGAAACCAGCGCCGCGTTTTGCTGAGTAACCTGCTCCAGTTGATTCAATGCCTGATGCACTTGTGACACGCCGAGAGACTGTTCATTGGCTGCGCGGGCGATATCACTGACATATTGCTTCATCCGCCCGGTATTATCCGCCGCCGCTTTCAGTGCCGCTTCGGACGCTGAAACCCGCGCCACCCCTTCGCCAATTTTATCCATATTCTGATTAACTAACTCCCGAATCAGGCTGGCTTCTCTGGCACAGCGCTGGGAGAGATGACGAACCTCCGCCGCCACAACGGCGAAACCTTTACCCAGCTCGCCTGCGCGGGCTGCTTCAACCGCGGCGTTGAGTGCCAGTAAATTGGTTTGAAACGAGATCTCATCAATTGACGCCACGATCTGGAAAATATTGTCGCTGGAAGAACGAATAGCTGACATGCTCTGGCTGGCCTCGTTAGAAACACGGGTCGCATGCAGTACATCATTTGCCATCGACTGGGTCAGTCGTTCCGCCTCACTGGCGTTATGTGCCGTCTGGGAAATGGCAGTCGATATCTGTTCCATGCTGGCGGCGGTTTCAACGATTGATGCTGCCTGCTCATCGGTACGCTGGGCCAGATCCTGGTTACCGTCGGTGATATTGCTGCTGGCGTTACTGAGTATCTCCGCGCCCGATTTAATTTCCTGCACGATATGCTGAATGTTTTCGATTGCCTGATTGTAGGCACGATTAAGGGCAGAGAGCTCGTCGCTACCTGGCACATCGAGGCGGCGGGTCAAATCGCCATCCATTTCATTAATAGTTTGCAGCGTTTTGTTCAGTTGTTGTTGAATACTGCGCACCACCATCACGGCAAAGGCGATAGCAATGAACAGGGCTATCAGACTTATCGCCAGGAAAGATTGCCAGTCAATACGCGCGTTGTGAGCCAGTGCGGCCGAATGCGCCAGAAGCGCATCTGCAGCCTGCGTTTCCACCTGCCGAAGTATCTCTATGCGCCTGGTCTGGGCAGTAAACCAGTCAGTCGGTTTGACGCCAAATCCGCCGTCCTGCGCCTTATTTAAGGCAATCGTTCTCAACTCAAGAGCGTGGGCGGCTTCGGAAGACTGAAGGGCTTTGTCCAGCTCTGCTGCCTGACTCACGCTGCTAAAGCGTCGGGTGGCGGTCAACCAGGCCTCTTGTTTACCCACCACATCACTGAGCATACGGAATTGACCGTTGCTAAAACGATCAACCGAGAAGACATTGGTGAGCAGTGCACGCTCGATCCCGGCCTGCTCCTTGAGATTCAGCAGACTATAGAAAGCGGCCAACTCATTAACCATTGGGCCGGACGCGCTTAACTGACCTATTCCACCCACGAAACTCAGTAGCCCGGAGATGGTCTGCGTATAAAACTGTGTTGATGTTATCGCGTCTATATTCAGAGCGCTTATCGCATTACGCGTGGCGTCGAGGGACTGAATATTGTCCTTAAACATGCTCAGCGTGGCGGCAACGTTGCCCTGCGTGACATTTGTATCAGCGCTGGCTAACGCCTGGTTTAATTTTACCAGTGCGTCGTCAGTTAACTTCCGCTGCACAATGATTTCATCACGGAACTGCTGTCCGCGCGCGCCGATAAAACCGGCGCTCATCCCTCGTTCACGCTGTAGTTGGTGGACAACATCTCCCGCGCTGCGGGCAAGTGTTGTCAACTGGCCGATAGTGTCCATCTGTCGCTCAGTGCCGATACGACTGAGCATGCCTGAGCCGGCAAACCATATCACCGCAAGTAGCAGAGGAAATAAGGCGATAAATAACTTCATTCTCATAGGAATACGATAAATCCATGACATATCGTTATTTTCCTTATTTGTTGTGTTGTCTTATAAGTTCTATCGACACATTTCGGGTCAATCTTTACAACTTTATTATTATGAAAAACCGCATTGTTATTCATATAAGAAGGTGATGGTAAGGAGTCAGAGCATAAGCCGTGGCATCTCCTCTGAAACGTATTCTGTCTGTTTCCCTCGCTAACTCAGCGTATGGCGTTTTTAGAATAACCTGTTCTTTTTTTTCTGGTCTCCCGCCTGTCCGGGAAAATGCAGTTTAAGTATGTGTTACACTTTATTCAGTGGTACTTCAATTGAGAAGGAGAACGCATCTTCTTTACCGTGCGAGGCTGTATGGCCCACAATCCTCTCTGCAGGGCATCTTAACGATCATTATGTTTTGTCAGGGTTATTCAGCGGTCCGCATATAAAAGCGTTCTTTTTTGCGCTCCGTCTCAAAAATAAGAATTTAGGCTTATTCTAAAAATATATTATTCAGTAGTATATAAATATTTTTAACGATCTTATACCGTTACGCTATCCCATACATATCCCATACATAATGTATCGTGGAGAGATAAATTATGCGGCTTGATGTGATAACCGATCATACCGAGAAAGTATTGAATCTTATGATGGACAAGGCCATCAGGGAATGTGACCCCGAGTACGGTCGAGTGGCCGATACATGGTACACCATGGCCGAGGGTGCACTTTTTCTCTGGCAGGAGCTGGCGGAGTGTTGCACCGAAGTTTCAGAAGAAGAGAAAAATAAAATGGCCCAGCGGCTTCGCCATATTATCAATGTCAACAGAGTTCCTCTGCTCAAAAAAAAGGATGAATAGTTCCTTGATTTTCTGAATAAAATATATTTTTTAAAAGCTGCGTGCGGCCTGACTCTGGTCGGAAAGTCGACCGGTCGGGTATTAGCAGAAAAGTCACGTTACCCGGACAGGGTGGCGAGAATATATTGTTCACTATTTTTCAGTTATGAGGTTTTCTGCCGCAACGTCTGGAAACAAATATCAAATGAGGGTTATTGGGCATCATACATCGCTGCGCTAGCTTATCCTCCCCCACCTGCAGGGCAGGCGAGGCTCTGCATGATTAATTATTGTCCGGCTGCCTCGGTATTTTTTGCATGTATTTTTTTATTCGCTTCGCCACTCTCATTCAATGCCTGACTGGCGGCTTTTTCGGCATGTGCGGCGCTATAGGCTGCAAGGTGAGAAATGACGATAGCGTAAATACTCATCAGTGAAACCCAGAGTATGCTGTTCTTCCACCATAATAATGTTGGAATTGTCAGCACTGCCCAGATTAATGCCAGAAATAAATGCACTCTGGCCATAAATCGGGCTGTTAGTTTGACTTTCATATTTACTCCTTATTTTTACGCTATATGTTTGCCATCCTGGTAATATTTATAGCATTTGTTTGTTGGCTGTTGCGCTTATTTTTGTTACAGTTTGTACGTGCGAGAAATTGAGATAATTCCTCTGGAAAATATGAAGGTATACAGGATTGTTTGAGTGTAAAAAAGGAACGTTACTTCGGTAGTGCCCGCCTGTGAGAAAAAGCCAGACGGGAGAGTTTCGTACGAAGTTAATACTTAAGTGTTATATGCTCTGCTATTCCTTGGTTTATTGCCAGGATATACAGGACTTAAGCAAAGGCTGTTTTTTCTTGATTATATAGTTTACTACAATGAGGGCACATCAATGACAAGCCTTTCTGAACTCGTGTAAAGCTATGTTCTGACTGTTTAGTGCAGTGAGGGCAGGTGCATTTGACGAGATAGTTGCGGTTATTTTTTGAATCTTTGCGTTGTGGCATAGGGTCATTCCTGATAAATGGGCTGTAACCATACACTATCCCTGCATGGATTGCCCATGATCATTTTTTCGTTTCCGTTTAAAAAGGGGTATGATCCCTTCTGGTCAGGGACTTTCTATTAACGTTGTCATTTCCAGACCTGGAATATTGTTGGCAGATTTTTCGTTAAAGGGCAGGGTGACAGCGCTGCGTCAGAAACGGGCCGCCAGAAATTAAGGTACTGGATGTTTTCGAACGTAGCGAGGTGAGAACGGCCTGGAAAATAAAACTTGCATAATATGATATGACATGCCTTAATGAGTTGTCGGTTTGATACACAGACCAGTCCAAAGCATTCCCTTTTTGCCCTCATTTTAAGTATCCTGAGATATTTCTTTTTTTGAGTCTTCATTGAAAGTTATGCGATTAATCTGTAATCGGACCCTGCATGCCGAAAGGCTTACATTTATAGGTAAAAAAATATGTCTTCAAAAACGACAGGTAACGTAAAGTGGTTCAACCCTGAAAAAGGCTTTGGTTTTATCACTCCAAAAGATGGCAGCAAAGATGTATTCGTGCATTTTTCTGCAATTCAAAGTAATGAATTTAAAACGCTTGAAGAAAATCAAGAAGTTGAATTCTCAGTCGAAAACGGCCCGAAAGGTCTTTCGGCTATTAATGTAGTTATACTTTAAGGACACTTTCATTATTTCTAATATTCATCTCCGTTGTCCAAAATGTCACGGTTCGCAATATCGTGTTTCTCATTTTGATGTAACAGAAACTAACCCATACGGTGCAAAATGTATTTTTTGTAAAACCGTAATGGTGACCAATGACTGTTACAGTTCATTAGCGACAATGCATCCTGTGCCGCTGGTCAGGAATATCACAGCAACACATACCGTATAGATATTTCGCCTGCTTCACGTAATTAAGGACCGACTTATGTCAGCAAAAGTTTTGGTTTTTTTCAACTCTCAGCCCGTCAGAGCCATTGACAGAAATGCCAGCGACAAGACCGTTGATTGTGAATACCCTAACGGCGAGAAAGCGACCCTGAATATTATGCACGCAGGCATTCATTCACTCACGGGTGATCATCTGGAGATTCGTGTCGCTACTGACAGAGAGCTTTCATCGGATGACATCATGAACGCAGCCCGGAAATTTAGTTAAACGGGGTTTTGGCTGTTCACGTTCTGCATTTTTTACTGAAGATATAAGCCACTCAACCCCTTTCCGCGGCGCTAAAGGCGCTGCCCTATTACTGCTCCCGGTCCCATAACGGCTTTTGCGCAATGAATGTGCAATGAAAAGGACAAAACAGACCCGAAAGCTGTTCCGCTGACGTGCCCCCCACACACCTGATTCCCCCTATTTTTATACGCTTTTCTCCCGATTGGTAAATAAATGTAAGAGTAAAGTAAAATTCTTTGCTGCCGATAGGATTACGTTGCGGGTTTTTAAGGCAAATACCTTCTGGTTTAAGGGGAGTGATTATGTCGTGGTGGAAAGTCTTTTCTGGAAAAAAAAGCGATCGTTTATTCAACGGCTACCCCTGAACCCCGGCGCTTGCTGCTTCAGGCGCTGGAGCCAAGAATGATGTTTGATGGTGTTGCCGTCACCGCAACGCCCACGGTAACAGATGCCGGCCACACTGATACGGCATCCCATACCACGGCATCGGTGAGTGTGGCGCATACGGATACCGCGGCGGCGAATTCAACAGCCGAGACCAGCAAAGCGACTTCCGGCACATCTCCCTCAGCAAGCAGTTCAACCTCCAGCCCAACAACTTCAACATCCAACACAACAACACAAGATACCAGCAAGACCTCCGGTGCCAGCGTAACCTCCGGCACGAGCAGTGCCACCGGGCCACAGGTGGTATTTGTCGAGTCGGATGTGAAGGATTATCAATCTCTGATCAATCAACTGCCGCCCGGTTATGAAGTGGTCGTGCTGGACAGTTCGAAAGATGGTCTGGCGCAAATCGCCGCCTGGTCCAGTACCCATAGTGGTTACAGCGCCATGCATATTCTTTCACATAGTGAAAAGAATGACCTGATGCTGGGGACGGTGGCGCTTAACAGTTCCAATATAGCGAATTATGAAAGTGAACTGGCGACCATCGGCCAGGTGACCTGCTCCCCGTTGATTAATACACCGCGATGTTAGTAATGTCTTCATAAGCCACATGAGGACATCCCCATGAAGAAGCGTTTTTCCGACGAACAGATCATCTGTATTCTCCGCGAGGCCGAAGCCGGCGTTTCTGCCCGTGAGCTCTGCCGTAAGCACGCCATTTCCGACGCCACCTTTTACACCTGGCGTAAGAAGTATGGCGGTATGGAGGTGCCTGAGGTTAAGCGCCTGAAGTCTCTTGAGGAAGAGAACGCCAGACTCAAGAAGCTGCTTGCTGAAGCCATGCTGGATAAGGAGGCGCTTCAGGTGGCTCTTGGGCTAAAGTACTGACGACAGACCAGAAGCGGGAAGCCGTGGAAGTCATGTGCGAGGCTAAGGGTCTGTCGCAACGTCGTGCCTGCAGGCTGGCAGGTCTGTCCCTGTCAACCTGCCGATATTCGGCTCAGCGTCCGCCTGCTGACGCGCAGCTGTCTCTACGCATCACAGAGCTGGCACTTGAACGCCGCCGTTTTGGTTACCGGCGTATCTGGCAGCTTCTGCGACGTGAAGGTCTTTGCGTTAACCACAAGCGGGTTTACCGCATCTATCAACTTAATGGCCTGAGTGTAAAACGCAGACGACGTCGTAAAGGGCTGGCAACAGAACGTCTGCCGCTGCTCCGCCCGATGGCGCCCAATCTGACCTGGTCAATGGATTTCGTCATGGACGCACTGGCCACAGGTCGCAGGATCAAGTGCCTGACCTGCGTGGATGATTTCACAAAGGAATGCCTGACGGTCACTGTTGCCTTCGGGATTTCAGGCGTGCAGGTCACGCGTATTCTGGACAGCATTGCGCTGTTTCGCGGCTATCCGGCTACGATAAGAACCGATCAGGGCCCGGAGTTTACCTGCCGCGCACTCGATCAGTGGGCTTTTGAGCATGGTGTGGAGCTGCGACTTATCCAGCCCGGCAAGCCAACGCAGAACGGATTTATTGAGAGTTTTAACGGACGCTTTCGTGATGAATGCCTGAATGAGTACTGGTTCAGCGATATTGTTCACGCCAGGAAGATCATTAATGACTGGCGACTGGATTATAACGAGTGTCGACCACATTCATCACTGAATTACCTGACGCCGGCTGAATTTGCAGCGGGCTGGCGAAACGGGAAATATGAAGAAAAACCAACCGACATTACTAACTGAAGGTTGTATCTAACTCTGGGGGCAGGTCACAGGCGCTGAACGCGGATGGCGAGATTTTAGTGTATGGCTGTAGTATTGCGCAGGGCAGCGACGGCGCCGCATTGATTGGCGCATTAGCTAAGGATACGCAACATGCCGTTGCGGGTTCTACGGATCCCACCGGTGCCGCAGCATTGGGCGGTAACTGGACACTGGAATACAGCACCGATAAGTTACATGTCGCGGCCCTTGATTTAGTCGGCTACGACGGCCTCCTTACCCGCCCTGTATCAGGAACAACCACCTTTGATTCCATCGATGGTTCTAATATTACCGTTCCCACTGGTCAGTCATCGCTAACGGCGCCTAATTACCTGGGCTGGGATTTTACCATGCAGATGAATTCACCATCTGATGGTCAGAACGAAATGATTATTGTGGAAAAAGATGGTTCCAGTACGGCAGAAACCGTCGATGCCCTGAGCGATGGCATAAAACAAATCATCTATTTTTCGGTTAAATCCAATGATGGTTCTTTGTTTACGCTGAACTCTATTGGCGTGGTGATGAATGGGTATGATTCAGGTTTTAGCACGGGGAGTGTCACATTAACGGGTTATCTGAATGGTTCCGCGGTCAGTGGTGCGGTGTTAACCCTGAATGTTGATGACGTTCTACAACACTGGCAATATGTCCACGTTCGACGTGTCTTCTAATTCTGGACTGACCCTGACCATAACCCGAAATTCTGCGTTACGTGAAAAAAAAGCTGCAACATGTAGCTACAGCGTTTCATTTTCTGTCTCCTTTATTTTGAGTGTTATTTATACACTAACTTGGTTTTATTCTCACAATCATCCACATAATCCCCATACCACTGCATCATTTCTTTCCTTCCTTCCAGATACTGTGCATGGTTATACGTCCCGCGAATCGCGTTCTTGTCCACATGCGCAAGCTGCTTTTCAATCCAGGCAGTATTGAATCCTTCCTCATGTAAGATTGTGCTCATGGTATGACGAAAACCATGTCCGATCGCTCTCTTGTCGTACCCCACCCTTTTCAAAACCATATTGATGCTGGCTTCACTCATTGGCTTGTTAACATCGTTTCGACTGGCAAAGATAAACTTGTAAGTTCCGGTCATGCTGGCAAACGGGCAGGGGAAAGCCAGAGCACGAACGGATGGTTCTGTCCGTGAAACAAACCGCTGGAATCTGCTTTTCCTTTCCACGGGTGAACTGTCACTGGTGGAACATGCGGCCAGCGCAGGAGAACGGACTTATGCCGGAGTTGAGGTGAGGATGATTCAGATCCCCAGTGATTCCGGTAAGTATGGTGTATTTGAGGATTTGCACGGCTTTACAGGCGGAAAAGCCCTGTCTGAGCATCTTGAGCAGGGGGTGGCGCAGTTTCATGGCGTGCCTTTCCGTGACTGGCTGCGTTATATCACCGACGCATTGCCGGAGGTCACCAGTCAGGCAAAGGCGTTACTGAAAGAGTATACGCGAAAATTAACCCCGGAAGACGCCGGGAATCAGGTTGGCCGCGCTGTAACCCGCTTTGCTCTTGTCGCTATGGTCGGAGAACTGGCGACACGGGCAGGCATCACGGGCTGGCCGGAAGGGGAGACCTTTGCAGCGGCTGAACGTTGTCTGGCGGCATGGATGGCAGACCGAGGGCACTTGGCAAACCAGGAAGACAGGGCAGCACTGGAGCAGGTACGTGATTTCTTCACGCGCAACCAGTACAGCTGTTTTGCTGACTGGCATGACGACAAAAACCGCCCGGTTGCCATGATGGGGTTCCGCAAGGTGGACAAAGGAAACACGAATACCGAAACGGTGACCACTTTTTATGTTCTGCCATCGGGATGGAAGGAAATCTGTAAAGGATTTGATGCCCGTAAGGTTGCGCGACTTTGTGTTAATGCGGGGTGGCTTGAAGCAGGGAAGGACGGGCGTACCCAGATAAACATGCGCCTGCCAGAAATAGGCCTCAAGCGGGTGTATCAGTTCAGCACGAATGTGCTTGGCGAACCGGAAGAAGACTAATCCCGCGCGAGTCTTATTTTTATGAGGTAACACTGCTAACAGAGGTAACAAGAAGACACAGCAGGGCGTTCAGGTGTTACCAGTTAAAAAGAGTGACTGGTAACACTGGTAACAATCTTATAGGCGTTACCTCGTGTTACCACTAATAAAAAAGCACTGGTAACGTTTTTTTCTCTTTTAAAACAATGATGTTGCCAGTGTTACCACTGTTACACGTTTAATCAGACAGTAATCACTTCTGCCAGCTTTATTCCTGGCAGGCAATAAATGAAGGAAACAGCATGCGCATCATGAAAATGACCTGCCCTGAATGTCTTGCCAGTGCAACAATCCGTAAGACGAACCGTAAGCATCCACAACTGGCAGATGTTTACTGTAGCTGTACAAATGTCGAATGTGGTCACACCTTTGTGATGAACGTGTCCTTTTCACATACTATCAGCCCCAGCGCCCTCAAGGGACAGGGAAGGGTAAAAGAACTGATTGATGCCCTGCCCGAAGAGGATCGTGAGAAAGCCCTGGCATTTCTGCTACAGGCAAAAAAGTAGGCTTAATGTCGGCTGGCCGGGACCCGGAAGTGTGCCCGGCACTGATTATTTGGTCAGAAACTTTTTCAGTCCCTTTTTGTGGTAACTCATTAAATTTACTCTGTTTATTATTTTCGCGTTCAGTGCTGTCTCTTCCTGAGTCGTGGCATAAAATAAAAAATCCCTTCTGAAACAATCATCTGGAAAAACTGGCACAAGTAATGAAATTGCTGAAACTGAAAAAAACTGATATCCGTTTCAATTTTTTCAGTCTGCGGTTTATGTCAGAGAGCCAGCGCTGGCGCGGGCTGGCTTACCCGTTTGTAGAAAAACAAAACTGAAAAATTTTACAGATATGAAAGTGGCAGGCGGGTGCGGTGTAGTGCCGTTTTTGTTGGTGTTACATACTTTCCGTTAGGATAAAAAAACTTCTTAGATCTTGAAACTAGTAGCAGTGATGTTAGTATTTATCCTGCGCAAACGTTCCGTTTGCCTGTGGCAGTCAAAGTTTATAGTTTCTTAGCTTCCGCTCTCGCTTTATAAATGTGAGAGCGCCTATGCTATAGCATAGGCTGGAACGGTAGCCCCACAAAGCCTGGCCGGCGACGAGGGGCCGTAGCCGTCCTCAATTGCGTCCGGTCAGAGAATAGGGGCAGTTGCTAAGAGCTTTTGACGAAAGCAACCCTATTCTTTTGCCCTCTTGAGTATGAGGGAGGCCGGATGTAATTTTGACTTTAATACATGGAAAGTTTTCATGGCTACTGATATACCCATAAAAAAACCAAACACAAAGTCATTACGTTCTTTACATTCGCTAAGTTCTTGCTTAGACATACCTCTTTCTGATTTGGTTTTAGCTAGAGCCATGCCAGGAGAACAGAGGTATAAAAGAAAACAGGTAAAAAAAATAAATGGCGATGTAAGAGATGTCTATGACCCTCATCCTTTAATACGTCGAATTCAAAAAAGGATTAATAATAGAATATTTAAAGAGCTGATTTTATGGCCTGAATATATCTACGGATCAGTACCTACGAATAAAGAAGAAAAAAAGCAGGAATTGAACGTCATTATATAGCTTGTGCAAAGCAGCATTGTAATGCAAAAACAGTATTAAAGGTTGATATAAAAAATTTCTTTGATAATATTCATCGGGATATTGTGTATGAAATTTTCAAACGCGTATTAAAATTTAAAGGCGAAGTTTTAGATTACTTGACTGATATTTGTTGCTATGATCACAAAGTGGTGCAGGGCGTATTAACTTCTAGTTACATTGCTTCACTTTGTCTTTTTGATGTTGAGCTTGATATTGTTAATAGGGCACGAAGAAAACAATTAATTTATACACGACTTGTTGATGATATTACTGTGTCTTCCAAGTCGGTTAATTATAACATGAGCCAGATTCTTGAACATATTAAGAGAATGTTGGCTGAAAAGGATTTGCCTATTAATGAAGATAAGACTAAAGTTCATAATATCTCGACTGAATCACTTAAAGTTCATGGGTTGCGTATTTCCTTTAATGAACCTCGTTTGCCATCTGATGAGGTTGGTCGAATCAGAGCCTCTGTATATAATTTAGAAAAATTATCTCGGAAAAATAATTCCGTAACAAGTGTGGCTTACAGGATTGAGTATAATAGATGTGTTGGGAGAGTAAATAAATTAGGACGGGTTAACCATGCTAAATATGTTGTATTGGCTTCAAAATTAAAATTAATCCAGCCTAAAGCAGCTAAAAGAGATATTGATAAAATTGAAAAAGCAGTGTCTTTTTTGGAAAATTCATATAAAGGAGGGAACTCCAAGAAAGATTACTATAAAAAGAAATATGATTTGGCTTTCTTTAATTTAATAATTCTGAGAAGAACTCCGGCATTTGTGTCTATTGCTGAGGGTTTCAAAAAAAGGCTGCAAAATATAAAATATTAAAGAGCCAAGTGGATACATTGAAAAATTATGTATTTTATATGCTTGATATTTTGTAACACTGTATGTGGGCGGTTGAGGCACTCTTCTTTATATGTACGGAGGCGGCGAGTAAATTGTCATTTAAGCATAAAATTAATCGGTATTTCTTAAAGAGAAAGATAAGTTTTTATAAAAAAAGAATTCGTATTCAGAATGCTTTTAAAAATAAATGTAAATCTCTTTTAATATCGTTGAAGTCGTTTATTGATTCAATACCGTTAGGAGATTTCGGTAAAGATAAAGAAATTAGGAATTTGACTCTAATTATTTTATGTGTATTGTTAGTTGGTATTTTCTTGAGTATCATAATTTCTTTTTTAACGATCGTTGAAGAAAAATTGTATGCAAAAGATTTTTGCTTTTCTAATAAATGCATTGATTACTTCTTTAAGAATTTCAATGGGGTATCTATTATACTCCAATCTATTGCTTGGTTAATCACTCTTATCACTACAGTTGGAGGGGTTTTTATCGCATTGATGACCTATAAAATAGGTGTAAAGAATAGCAGTTTAACGAATCATATATCCCATTTAAATATGTTTAGGGACTATGTGAATGCAGAAATAGCAAAAAGAAAGTTCATCTCTCCAGATAAAATTAATATATATAAATGGTATAGTTTAATATTTCCGCTTTCGAAAAAAGGTGATGTATCGGTTTCATCTAACTATGAAGAGAAAATTAATGGCATTATTGATGTTGTCAAAGAGGCAAATGCAAAAATAACTGAGCCTGATGGGAAGTATATATATACTCATCATCAGGTAATGATGAGAGATGCTATCGGTTTACTGGGTATAAAAATCAGCACCGGACCAAAAAATGATTTTATTCTCATAGAAGAACAAGTTTTTGAGTTAATTGACTGTATTAATTTAACCTTTACTGATATAAGTGTTGAGTTATCAGGTTTGAGAAGAGCTTATGTCTGATTTTACTGTTGCGTAAATAGGTGGTCAGCATAGAATTGAAGCATGTGTTTACGTGCTTCGATATATTGCGCATGATTGTAAGTTCCTCTAATTGAATTTTTATCAACGTGTGCAAGTTGCGTTTCAATCCAAGCGCTTTCAAAACCATGCTCGTGTAAAATTGTGCTCATTGTATGCCTAAATCCATGTCCGGTTAAGCGTCCATGATAACCAAGCAACTTAATAACTTTATTGATGCTGGCTTCACTCATTGGTTTTCTGGCATCGTTGCGACCAGGGAAAACGAGGCTGTAATTGCCTGAGATCACTTGGAGTTTTTTCAGAATATCGATTGCTTGGGTGGATAACGGAACTAGGTGCGGACGGCGTTTTTTCATTCGCTCTTTGGGGATCTCCCATAGTGCATTGTCGAGATCGAATTCTTTCCACTCTGCCGTGCGTAACTCAATAGTCCGAACGCCGGTAAGCATCAGCAGCTGCGTGGCGTATTTCGTTACCAGACTTCCCTCATAGTTCTCCAGAGCTTTAACAAAAGCGGGTAGCTCACTTTCTGTCAGGAAGGGGAAATGTTGAGTTTTAGGCTTGTTGAGTGCGATGGCCAGATCGGGAGCAAAGTTATATTTCGCCCGGCCAGTAGCTACTGCATAGCGAAGAACCTCACCGCAGCGACGACGTATTTTACTGGTTTGCTCCAGTGCGCCTCTTTTTTCGATTTTCTGTAGCACTGTAAGCAATTCTAAGGGTTCAATTTGTTCAATAGGGCGCTGACCAATAAAAGGAAAAATATCTCTCTCAAGGCAGTACAGAACCTCTTTCGCGTAGCCTTTTGACCATGTCTTGGTTTTAGAACCATGCCACTCTCTGGCAACAGACTCAAAACTGTTTTCGTGGGCAAACTGTAGAGCGATTTTATTCGCTTTTCGTGCCTCACTAGGGTTGATCCCTTTAGCGAGCATCGAACGCGCTTCATCACGTTTACCGCGAGCTTCGGCAAGTGAAACCTCACCATATACCCCGAAAGAGATCATCTTTGGTTTGCCTGCGAAACGATAACGGAAGCGCCATCCCTTACTGCCTGCCGTATCTATAAGCAGGGACAGCCCCATCCCGTCATTGAGGGTATAGGGTTTTTCTTTAGGTTTGGCGCGTTTTATTTGTATGTCTGATAGCAGCATGTGTATAGAAAAAAGATCGAACCGGGTTATACACAATGTTATACGCAATAGTGTATAGATTCCATTAGAAATCGTGAGACGTGTTTAGACTATAGTTTCTTGTAGTCTTGAGTGAAAATAAGGAGTTATGGAATTTTCTGGACGCGTTGAGACTTGGTAATGGTGTCCCCTGCAGGAATCGAACCTGCAACTAGCCCTTAGGAGGGGCTCGTTATATCCATTTAACTAAGGGGACGAGGCGGCAGGAGTATAACGTCATTTCGCCTTTGCGTTAAGTGTCCTGCGCCCGAGTGGTTAAAGTGTCGCCAGTCAGCCCCTGTTTTCGGCTGTTTCCTGTTTTGTTTTGGCTTTTGCTTCGGCTTTGCGCTTGTTAATCATGTCATTGCGAATTTGCGCGTGGCTCAATAACGCGAAGATAAATGTACCGCCGCAAATATTTCCGGCGAGGGTGGGCAGCGCAAACGGCCAGAAAAATTCGCTCCAGTGGATGTTGCCATTAAAGATGAGATAAAAAATCTCCACCGCGCCCACCACGATATGGGTGGTGTCGGCCAGGGCGATAAGCCAGGTCATCAGAATAATAACCACGATTTTCGCCGCACCCGCAGACGGGAACATCCAGACCATGGTCGCGATAATCCAGCCGGAAATAATGGCGTTGGAAAACATCTCCATCGGCGTATTCTTCATCACATCCATACCAATTTTGACGAACGCGTCGCGCGTCGGCTCATCAAAAATCGGCATATATTCAAATGCCCACGCCGCGATACCCGTACCAATGAGATTCCCCAGCAGCACAACGCTCCACAGGCGCATCATCAGGCCGAAATTGACCCATGAAGGCTTTTGCATCACCGGCAGTACAGCGGTAACGGTGTTTTCGGTAAAAAGCTGCTGGCGGGCCATAATCACAATAATAAAGCCGAAGGTATAGCCGAGGTTTTCCAGAATAAAGGCGGCCGGTACGCCTGCGAGCTGAACGTGAAAAATCCCTTTTGCCAGCAACGAGGCGCCCATCGACAGCCCGGCGGCGATGGCGGACCAAAACAGGGCCATGGCGTCGCGTTCCAGCTCTTTTTCGCCGTCCTGACGGATATGCTCATGGATAGCCATCGCGCGTGAGGGGAGGCGCTCTTCATCTACCTCAATATGCTCACCACCTATTTTCTCTTCGCTTTCGACTTCAATTTCATCGGTGTGCTTGTCAATTTTCTCGTCTTTGATGCCGTCCATATTGCCTCTGTCTACGTGTGACCCATGGTCTAAGCGTAGCGGCTTTTTTTACCAGGTCTGGCGGGATCCTCCGAATTTGGTGGCGATGGCAACTATGGCGATATGGCTTTGGCGAAGATGAGATAACATTGTCACGAAACGAGGGGGCAAACTGCGACTATGCTCAATATGAGATTCGCACGTTGCGTAGACAACACAAGGCGTGCTGATACAATGCCTTGCATGTTTATGACGCGAACCGAGGCAGATTGCGTTTGTGCCCTTCTGGATGGCACTCAGCGAAAGCCATTTTCTTCAGGGAGACACCTATGAAATTTCGTGTGTCGGCGATTGCGCTGGCAACCACACTGTTGGCGGGCTGCGCCAGTTCAGGAGACACGCAGGGGCGTTCAGATCCACTGGAAGGATTTAACCGCACCATGTACAACTTCAACTTTAATGTCCTGGACCCGTATGTTGTGCGTCCCGTTGCGGTGGCATGGCGTGATTATGTGCCGCAGCCCGCGCGTAACGGCCTGAGCAACTTCACCAGCAACCTTGAAGAACCGGCCATCATGGTGAACTACTTCCTGCAGGGCGATCCCTATCAGGGGATGGTTCACTTTACGCGCTTCTTCCTCAACACCTTACTGGGTATGGGTGGCCTGATGGATGTGGCCGGGATGTCGAACCCGAAATTGCAGCGCGTTGAGCCGCACCGTTTTGGTAGCACGCTGGGTCATTATGGCGTGGGCTATGGGCCTTATATGCAGTTGCCTTTCTACGGTAGCTTTACACTACGTGAAGATGGCGGTGATATGGCGGATACGCTCTATCCGGTGCTGTCCTGGCTGACCTGGCCGCTGTCGGTCGGTAAATGGACGGTGGAAGGCATTGAAACACGTGCTCAGTTGCTGGATTCCGACGGCCTGCTGCGTCAGTCTTCCGACCCGTACATCATGGTGCGTGAAGCCTACTTCCAGCGTCATGACTTTATCGCCAATGGCGGTAAGCTCAAGCCGCAGGAGAACCCGAATGCTCAGGCGATTCAGGGCGACCTCAAGGAAATCGATTCCGAATAAACGAAAAAGGTGAGCACGACGCTCACCTTTTTTATGCCTGCGATAAATCAGAATGCGTAGTTAAAGTTCGCGCCATACAGCCACGCACGCCCTTCTGAGCTAAATTTGTACGGGCCTTCCTGGAAGTTCACTTTCTGACCGTGCATATAGGATACGCCGACATCCACAGACGCATCTTTGTTGAACGCATACGTGGTACCTGCGCTCAGCCAGAAACGGTCCTGATCCGGAATGGAGATAGAACGTTTGTCTGCCGGAACCGGGCTGTCATCAAAGGCGATACCGGTACGGAAGGTCCAGTTATCGTCCATATAGTAGGTGGTACCCAGTGCGATACGGTAAGAGTCTTTAAAGCTTTCATCTTTATAGAACAGGGTCTGGCCGTTGCTGTTTGTCGCTTTCAGCTCCTGGAACTGACTCCAGCTGGTATAGGCCATGCTGTAGTGGATAGCCCATTGCGGCGCAACGCGGTTATAACCTGAGATTTCCCACATCTCCGGCAGGTTCAGGGTCAGAGAACCACCGGTTGTACGGCCATTGGTGCCCATTGGCAGACCGAAGTTGCCGAGGATTTGGTTATAGGCCGAAGGCAGGCTGCTCTTGTAATCACCATCAAAGTCGACTTTCACCTCAGAACGGTAGGTTAAGCCGTAACGGTTGTTTTTATCGATTTCGTAAAGAATACCGGCGTTCCAGCCAAAGCCCCACTCATCACCTTTCAGATAAGCTATCTGCGTATCAGCCGGGATACCTGCAACCTGCTGCGCCAGACCCGGAATCGGTGGCAACGCGCCTGAACCCGCAACGATTCTGCCCAGATCGCCTGCGTAACGCTCAATCTTCGCTTTGGCGTACACCGCATCAAAGCCCAGGCCGAAACTCCAGTGGTTATTCAGACGATAAGCACCGCTGAGGTTCAGGTTCAGGGTTTCCAGGTCTGTTTTGCCGGCATATGCGCCTGCCGCGTAGTCGCTATTAAACTCGGTCGCTAAACCGTAGTTAGAGGTAATGGACGCGCCCCAGCCAAACTGATCATTGATTGGTGCGACGAAGTGCAGGTTTGGAACCCATGCTGTTGGCGCGATGTTTTTCGAATCCAGGCTGGCACCTGATGGTGATGTGCCTGAAATATCAACACCCGGATCAACGAAAATAGCGCCAGCGGAGAACGTCGGACGGTCAAACATCATAATTAGAGCAGGGTTGCGGCTGGCGTTGCCCGCATCATCTGCAATTGCGCCTTCGCCGGAATAAGCGCGGCCAAGACCAGAAGAAGAAAATTCGTTGAGCTGGAAGCCTGCGGACCAGGCCTGGGTTGAGACGATTGCCACTGCAACTGCGAGTGCAGATTTGGTAAACAGGTTTTTCTGGCTCATGACCAAAACCTCATCCGGTTATTTTTATTTAAACTATGTTACGTGGTGTAACAGGAGCGCGAAGTGTAGGGTCTGCGGTACGTCATAGAAATCAGACCAGTGGCGAGAGTATAGGTCTGACCAGAGGAAATGTTGCAAGCTTGTATATAAAATTTTTCAATTGTGATCTTCGAAACGGGATCTGCGTGGCAAAATTGCGGCCAGCGTCGCTCATGATTATGGGTGGTTTTTGTTCTGGATCATTTTTAAGTGTGATTTCGGTCACTTAGGGACTTTCCTCACATTATCGACTGGAGACAGGTTATTGAGGGGGGTAAAATATGCACAACGTTTATTTGGCACCTTGGGTGCGAATTCAGAGGAAATCACAATGAGTAAATGCAGTGCTGATGAAACCCCGGTTTGCTGTTGTATGGATGTTGGTACCATCATGGACAACTCCGATTGCACCGCCTCTTATAGCCGTGTGTTCACAAACCGCACCGATGCAGAAGAGACACTGGCTGCGCTGACGGCGCGCGCGCGTGGCGTAGAGTCAGATCCATGCCAAATCACTTCGACGTTCACTGAGGTTGACGGCGGTGTGCGTCTGGATATCGATTTTGTTTTTGCTTGCGAAGCGGAAACCCTGATTTTCCAGCTGGGTCTGCGTTAATCTTCCTGCCTGCGCTCCTGCTTCTGCGGGAGCGTTTTTTTCAATCATCTCTGTGTTTTACCTCCCACTTTTTTCTTTCCCTCATTGGCTAAATGTAAATAATTAGTTAAGACTGTTATCAGGTCAGACCACTAGTGCATCATGCTGTTAACAGGGGAGTGTTATGAGTCAGGCATTACCGCTTGTCACCCGTCAGGGCGACCGCATCGCCATTGTCAGTGGATTACGTACGCCATTTGCCCGTCAGGCAACGGTATTTCACGGTGTCCCGGCTATCGATCTTGGCAAAATGGTGGTGGGTGAGCTCCTTGCCCGAAGTGAAATCCCGCCGGAAATCATTGAACAACTGGTTTTTGGCCAGGTGGTGCAAATGCCGGAAGCCCCTAATATCGCAAGAGAAATCGTACTAGGAACGGGCATGAGTGTGCATACCGATGCCTACAGTGTGAGCCGCGCTTGCGCCACCAGTTTCCAGGCCGTAGCAAACGTTGCCGAAAGCCTGATGGCGGGGACGATTCGCGCAGGTATCGCGGGCGGTGCTGATTCTTCTTCTGTATTGCCCATCGGCGTGAGCAAAAAACTGGCGCGTGTGTTGGTCGATGCCAACAAAGCCCGCAGTGCAGGACAAAAACTAAAGCTCTTCTCCCGTTTACGGCTACGTGATCTCTTGCCGGTGCCGCCTGCGGTGGCGGAATATTCTACCGGTTTACGCATGGGGGATACTGCAGAGCAGATGGCGAAAACCTACGGCATCACGCGTCAGGAACAGGATGCGTTAGCCCATCGTTCTCACCAGTATGCGGCGCAGGCCTGGGCGGAAGGCAAGCTGGCGGATGAAGTGATGACCGCCTATGCGCCACCTTTTCGCGAACCGATAACCCAGGACAATAATGTCCGGCAAAACTCCAGCCTCGCGGACTATGCCAAACTGCGTCCGGCCTTTGATCGCCGACACGGTACTGTGACCGCCGCGAACAGCACGCCACTCACCGATGGTGCGGCAGCGGTTATCCTGATGACCGAGTCGCGGGCGAAAGAGCTGGGTTTGCAGCCTTTGGGATACCTGCGAAGTTATGCCTTCACCGCCATTGGCGTACAGCAGGACATGCTGCTGGGGCCCGCCTGGGCGACGCCGCTGGCGCTCGACAGAGCGGGGCTGACGATGGCGGATTTAACCTTACTGGATATGCACGAAGCGTTTGCATCGCAAACCCTGACCAACCTGAAACTGATGGCCAGCGAGCGCTTTGCCCGCGATGTATTAGGCCGGACACAGGCAACGGGCGAGGTGGATGACAGCAAATTTAACGTGTTGGGGGGATCGATTGCTTACGGGCATCCCTTTGCGGCGACCGGGGCGCGGATGATCACCCAAACCTTGCATGAACTGCGCAGACGCGGCGGTGGATTTGGTCTGGTCACTGCCTGTGCCGCAGGTGGGCTTGGGGCAGCTATGGTTCTGGAGGCCGAATAATGGAAATGACCTCAGCATTTACGCTCAGTGTCCGCCCGGACAATGTTGCTGTTATCAGCATTGATGTTCCCGGCGAAAAGATGAACACGCTAAAAGCCGAGTTTGGCAGCCAGGTTCGCGCCATTCTCAAACAAATCCGCGAAAACAAACAGATACGTGGCGTGGTGTTCATTTCCGCAAAACCAGATAATTTTATCGCCGGTGCGGACATCAATATGATCGATCGCTGCAAAACGGCCAAAGAGGCCGAAGATCTGGCGCGCCAGGGGCAACAGATCATGGCCGAGATCCACGCTCTGTCGATCCCGGTGATCGCCGCCATTCATGGTCCATGCCTGGGTGGCGGGCTGGAACTGGCATTAGCCTGTCACCGCCGTATTTGTACCGATGATGCGAAGACGGTCTTAGGGCTGCCTGAAGTTCAGCTTGGGCTGTTGCCTGGTTCCGGCGGTACCCAGCGACTGCCGCGTCTGGTCGGAGTAAGCACCGCGCTGGAGATGATCCTTACTGGTAAGCAACTGCGCGCGCGTCAGGCGTTAAAAGCGGGGCTGGTGGATGATGTCGTGCCGGTTTCTATCTTGCTGGATGCCGCCGCAGAGCTTGCTACACAAGGTCGTCCTGCCAGCCGCAGCCTGCCGGTACGTGAACGCCTGCTGGCCGGGCCGCTGGTACGTGCGCTGTTATTCCGCATGGTCGCAAAAAAAACAGAGCAAAAAACCCAGGGCAATTACCCCGCGACGACCCGTATTTTGAATGTTATCGAAACGGGTTTAAGCCAGGGCAGTAGCAGTGGCTATGATGCGGAGGCGCGCGCGTTTGGTCAGCTGGCAATGACGCCGCAATCACAGGCGCTACGGCATATTTTCTTTATCAGCACTGAGGTAAAAAAAGACCCTGGCAGCCCGGTTGCGGCCGGTCCGCTTCGTGCTGTCGGTATTCTCGGTGGCGGGTTGATGGGCGGCGGAATTGCTTACGTGACGGCAGGGAAGGGCAACCTTCCTGTTCGCATAAAAGATATTAATCCGAAAGGTATTAACCACGCGCTGAAATATAGCTGGGAACAGCTTGATAAAAAGGTGCGTCGCCGCCATCTCAAATCTGCTGAACGTGACGCGCAAATGGCCCGCATTTCCGGTACCACGGATTACAGCGGTTTTTCCCATCGGGATGTGGTTATCGAGGCCGTTTTCGAAGATTTGAACCTTAAGCAACAGATGGTCGCGGAGGTTGAAGCACAGTGCGCGCCGCAGACCATTTTTGCCTCCAACACTTCTTCGTTGCCCATCGGCGATATTGCTGCCAAAGCGGCGCGCCCCGGTAACGTTATCGGATTACATTTTTTTAGCCCGGTGGAGAAGATGCCATTGGTGGAAGTTATTCCCCATGCCGGCACCGATGAACAGACCATTTCGACAGTGGTTAAACTGGCCAAGAAGCAGGGTAAAACGCCGATTGTCGTGGCGGACAAAGCGGGTTTTTACGTGAACCGTATTCTGGCGCCTTATATGAGCGAAGCGATGCGACTGCTGAGCGAAGGGGAACGTATCGAGAATATCGATAAAGCACTGGTAAAATTTGGCTTTCCTGTCGGCCCTATCCAACTTCTGGATGAGGTGGGCATCGACACGGGGACCAAAATTATCCCTGTGCTGGAGGCTGCCTACGGTGACCGTTTTAGTGCCCCTGCAAGCGTCGTCTCTGCAATATTGAATGACGATCGCAAAGGCAGAAAAAATGAGCGTGGTTTCTATCTTTACGGTAAGAAAGGGCGTAAAAGCAAGAAACAGCCTGACCCGGCAATTTACCCGCTTGTGGGGGCTTCTGGCACAGGCAAATTATCGGCAGAACAGATTGCCGAACGATGCGTCATGATGATGCTTAACGAGGCTGCACGCTGCTTCGCCGAGAAGGTGATCCGCAGCCCGCGCGATGGTGATATTGGCGCGGTGTTTGGCATCGGTTTTCCGCCTTTCCTGGGCGGCCCGTTCCGCTATATGGATACCCTTGGCGCGGGTGATATTGTCGCAACTCTACAGCGCCTGGCTTCGCTTTATGGGGAACGTTTTGCTCCTTGTCAGCTTTTGTTACAAATGGCTGAACGAGGCGAAACTTTTTGGGGCAAGAAGGAAACTGATTTTGTAAGTTAAGGTCAAAAAAGGGTAAATCCAGCTTTAAATGAAACAGCGATGGTTATTTTGTAAACAGTCATTGACTATACTTACGCCATTGAGGTAAAAAACAGCGTTTCATTCATCGAATGGATCAGGCAAAATGCCCGGCCATTGATATTTCCTGTCGTAATGGAACTGTTCACGCGGGGAGTGTTAATGCTTCTGGTTAACAAAAGCGGTGCAATATGCAAGTTTTTATCATGCGTCACGGCGATGCAGCCCTCGATGCAGCCAGCGACTCAGTTCGTCCCTTAACCCCTTGTGGTTGTGACGAATCGCGTCAGATGGCAACCTGGCTGAAAGGTCAAAAAGTGGATGTCGAACGTGTTCTGGTCAGCCCGTTTCTTCGTGCTGAACAGACGCTAAGTGAGGTGGGTGAATGCATGAACCTGCCCGACAACGTGGATGTCCTGCCCGAACTGACCCCTTGTGGTGATGTTGGTCTGGTCAGTGCCTATCTCCAGGCGCTGGCAAACGAAGGTACCTCTTCCGTGTTGGTGATTTCTCACCTGCCGTTGGTGGGTTATCTGGTGTCCGAGCTTTGCCCGGGTGAAACACCGCCAATGTTTACCACCTCCGCGATTGCCAGCGTGACGCTGGATGAGAGCGGTAAAGGCGTTTACAACTGGCAAATGAGTCCCTGCAACCTGAGAATGCCAAAAGCAATCTGATTCGCCGGACCGTGAAAAAAAGCCGCACTTGTGCGGCTTTTTACGTTTCTGTCTGTCCGTTGCGTTCAGGGAAGCTCTGGCGGCTGCCACTCTTCGACTTCAATCAACACCAGTATCGCAGCATCGCCACCGTACTCTTTGGGAGCCTGGTGAAACGCCATTACATGCGGATGCTGTGCCAGCCAGAGCGGCGTCTGTTGCTTAAGGATATGTTTACCGTGCCCGTGCATGACGCAGGCGCAAAAGACATGTTCACGTCGGCAGGCGGCGATCAGCGCCCCCAGTTCCTGCTTGGCCTGTAGCTGCGTTAAGCCGTGCAGGTCAAGAAACAGATCCGGGGAATAATCACCGCGGCGGATCTTCTTGAGTTCAAAATGGCTGACATCGTCGCGCACATACTTCACCGGCCCTTCGGTATTCAGCAATGGCTGAAATTCATCAGAGAAATAATGGCTGTTATCTGCCTGCTCCGACAACAGGCGCTTCACCGGAACCTCAGTGATTTTTTTACGTGTCGGGCGGTGCACTACCGTATCCTGCTTTATTTGACGCGTGCCGGTCATCAATTGTCGGAACAGCGTCTGCTCCTCCTCGCTAAGCGATGGTTTCTTTTTCATCTGCGCATCTCATCTTTTATTTCTTTTAGTGTACCCGACTCGCTCCCTGCTGTTCAGCAAAATGCATTTTTAGGCCGCGACGCGAAGCGACAATGCTGATTTATCGCCGTCTTCATGGCAAACTAGCCGCCGAATTTCTTGCGAGCGTGTCCTGGAGGATAAGATGGATAAAATTTTTGTTGATGAAGCAGTAAGTGAACTGCATACCATTCAGGACATGTTGCGCTGGTCGGTAAGCCGATTCAGCGCGGCAAATATCTGGTACGGTCACGGTACGGATAATCCGTGGGATGAAGCCGTACAACTGGTATTGCCAACCCTTTACCTGCCGCTGGATATCCCGGAAGAGATGCGCAACGCGCGCCTGACCTCCAGCGAGCGTCACCGTATCGTTGAGCGCGTTATTCGCCGCGTCAATGAACGTATCCCGGTTGCCTACCTCACCAATAAAGCCTGGTTCTGCGGCCATGAGTTTTACGTTGATGAGCGCGTACTGGTGCCGCGTTCGCCGATTGGTGAACTGATCAATAACCACTTTGCTGGCCTTATCGATGGGCAACCGCAGCACATTCTGGATATGTGTACCGGTAGCGGCTGTATCGCCATTGCCTGCGCTTACGCCTTCCCGGAGGCGGAAGTGGACGCGGTGGACATCTCCCCGGATGCGCTGGCGGTAACAGAACACAACATTGAAGACCACGGGCTGATTCATCACGTCACGCCGATTCGCTCCGACCTGTTCCGCGACCTGCCGAAAGTGCAGTACGACCTGATTGTGACCAACCCGCCGTATGTTGATGAAGAGGATATGTCTGATCTGCCGTCAGAGTATCGCCATGAGCCGGAGCTGGGGCTGGCCTCCGGTAGCGACGGTCTGAAACTGACGCGCCGTATTCTGGCGTGTGCGGCGGATTACCTTACCGATAATGGTGTGCTCATTTGTGAAGTGGGCAACAGCATGGTACATCTGATGGAACAATATCCGGATGTGCCGTTCACCTGGCTTGAATTTGATAATGGCGGTGACGGTGTCTTCATGCTGACCAAAGCGCAGTTGCTGGCCGCACAGCAACATTTCAGCATTTATAAAGATTAAAACGCTAACAACATAACGACGACAACGGAGCCGTGATGGCAGGAAATACTATTGGACAACTCTTTCGCGTAACGACCTTCGGCGAATCGCACGGCATCGCGCTGGGCTGCATCGTCGATGGTGTACCGCCGGGCATTCCACTGACCGAAGCCGACCTCCAGCATGACCTGGATCGACGCCGCCCCGGAACCTCACGCTATACCACCCAACGCCGTGAGCCGGATCAGGTGAAAATTCTCTCCGGCGTGTTTGAAGGCGTGACCACCGGTACCAGCATCGGCCTGCTGATTGAGAATACCGATCAGCGCTCCCAGGATTACAGCGCAATCAAAGATGTGTTCCGTCCGGGGCATGCTGATTACACTTACGAGCAAAAATATGGCCTGCGCGACTATCGTGGCGGTGGCCGTTCCTCGGCGCGTGAAACCGCAATGCGTGTGGCGGCTGGGGCAATTGCCAAAAAATTCCTCGCGCATAAATTCGGCATCGTGATCCGTGGCTGTCTGACCCAGATGGGGGATATTCCGCTGGAGATGAAAGACTGGGAACAGGTCGAACAGAATCCGTTCTTCTGCCCGGATCCGGACAAAATCGACGCGCTGGACGAACTGATGCGCGGGCTTAAAAAAGAGGGCGACTCGATCGGCGCGAAAGTCACCGTTGTGGCGGACGGTGTGCCGGCAGGCCTCGGTGAGCCGGTATTTGATCGTCTGGATGCCGATATCGCCCATGCGATGATGAGCATCAACGCGGTTAAAGGCGTTGAGATTGGCGACGGCTTTGGCGTGATCAACCTGCGCGGTAGCCAGAATCGCGATGAAATCACCAAAGACGGTTTTCAGAGCAACCACGCGGGCGGCATTTTGGGCGGTATCAGCAGCGGGCAGCAGATCGTTACCCATATCGCGCTGAAACCGACCTCAAGCATTACCGTGTCGGGGCGCACGATTAATCGCTTTGGCGAAGAAGTAGAGATGATTACCAAAGGACGTCACGACCCGTGTGTCGGTATTCGCGCGGTACCGATCGCCGAAGCGATGCTGGCCATTGTTCTGATGGACCATTTTATGCGTCAGCGTGCGCAAAATGGCGATGTGACGACCACTATTCCTCGCTGGTAACCAATGAAAAGAATTGCAATTGCGCTGCTGGCGTTTTTCGCAACGCTGACCTGCCAGGCAGCAACGCCCTGGCAGAAAATCACCCATCCAGTTGCGGGCGCAACGCAATCGATCGGTGCCTTCTCGAATGGCTGTATTGTTGGCGCGCATGAACTGCCGCTGCAATCCGATACCTATCAGGTGATGCGTACCGATCAGCGACGCTACTTTGGTCATCCGGACCTGATTCTGTTTATTCAGCGTCTGGGTAATCAGGTGCATAACCTGGGGCTTGGGACAGTGCTGGTGGGCGATATGGGTATGCCGGCCGGCGGACGTTTTAACGGCGGTCACGCCAGTCACCAGACGGGGCTGGATGTGGACATTTTTCTGCAACTGCCAAAAGCACGCTGGACCGCAGCGCAATTGTTAAAACCGCAGGCACTGGATTTGGTTTCCAGCGATGGCAAGCAGGTAGTGCCTTCGTTATGGAAACCCGAAATTACCAGCCTCATTAAGCTGGCGGCGAAAGATAATGATGTGACGCGCATTTTCGTCAACCCGGCCATTAAGCAGCAGCTGTGTCTGGACGCCGGAACTGACCGCGACTGGCTGCGGAAAGTGCGCCCCTGGTTCCAGCATCGCGCGCATATGCATGTCCGTTTGCGCTGCCCGGCAGATAGCCTTGAGTGCCAGGATCAGCCTTTGCCGCCAGATGGCGATGGCTGTGGCGCGGAATTGCAAAGCTGGTTCAAACCGGCCAAACCTTCTACGACGCCTGAGAAGACGACACCCCCGCCGCTGCCTGCTTCCTGTCAGGCATTACTGGATGAGCACGTATTGTAATGGATGCATTTCAAGAGATATTTATGGTGTCGCCACTGCTTCTGGTGGTGCTTTTTCTGGTCGCCACGCTGGCGGGATTCATTGATGCGTTAGCGGGTGGCGGTGGTTTACTGACCGTACCTGCATTGCTGGCCGCCGGGATGACCCCGGCGCAGGCGCTGGCTACCAATAAACTGCAGGCCTGCGGTGGCTCCATCTCTTCCACGCTCTATTTTTTGCGCCGTAAAGTGGTGAGTCTTGCCGATCAGAAACTCAATATTCTGATGACCTTTATTGGTTCAACGTCGGGTGCGCTGCTGGTTCAGCATGTTCAGTCTGATATTCTGCGCCAGATTTTGCCTGTCCTTATTATCTGTATCGGTCTCTACTTTTTGTTAATGCCAAAACTGGGTGAAGAGGACCGTCAACGTCGGCTGCATGGCCTGCCTTTTGCACTGGTTGCGGGCGGCTGCGTGGGTTTCTACGATGGCTTTTTTGGTCCCGGCGCCGGGTCATTTTATGCGCTGGCGTTTGTCACGCTGGCGGGTTTTAATCTTGCTAAATCCACCGCGCACGCCAAGGTGCTGAATGCAACTTCCAATATTGGCGGGCTGTTGCTGTTTATTATTGGCGGCAAGGTTATCTGGGCAACGGGGTTTGTGATGCTGGCGGGCCAGTTTCTGGGTGCGCGTATGGGCTCACGTCTGGTGCTCAGCAAAGGTCAAAAACTCATTCGCCCGATGATTGTTATCGTCTCGGCAGTGATGAGCGCAAAATTACTTTATGACAGCCATGGGCAGGAGATCCTCCAGTTTCTGGGGGTGAGTGCATGAACACAACAACACATCATTACGAACAATTGATCACCCTTTTTGACGGCTGTTTTGCCGACGATTTTAATACCCGTCTGATTAAAGGCGACGACGAACCGATCTATCTTCCTGCTGATGAAGAAGTCCCTTATAACCGGATCGTCTTCGCTCACGGGTTCTACGCCAGCGCGTTGCATGAGATCTCCCACTGGTGTATCGCCGGGAAAGCCCGTCGCGAGCGGGTGGACTTTGGTTACTGGTACTGCCCGGATGGGCGTGATGCGGCGACCCAGTGTCAGTTTGAGGACGTTGAGGTTAAACCGCAGGCTTTTGACTGGCTGTTCTGTGTGGCGGCGGGTTATCCGTTTAACGTCAGTTGTGACAACCTGGAAGGGGATTTTGAACCGGACCGCGTTATATTCCAGCGCCGCGTGCATGCGCAGGTGATGGAATATCTCGACAAAGGGATCCCGGCGCGTCCGGCGCGTTTTATTAAAGCGCTGCAAGATTACTATCACACGCCTGAGCTAAAGGCGGAACACTTCCCATGGCCGGAAGATTTATAACTGAGGAAAGAAGATGATCGCAGAATTTGAATCGCGCATTCTGGCGTTAATTGATGACATGGTAGAGCACGCCAGTGATGATGAGCTGTTTGCTGGCGGTTATCTGCGTGGGCATCTGACGCTGGCGGTCGCAGAACTGGAAGCGGGTGAAGACCATTCATCCGCTGCGCTGCATGATCGTGTGTCGGCGAGTCTGGAAAAAGCCATTCAGGCGGGCGAGCTCTCTCCGCCGGATCAGGCGCTGGTGTTGGGAATGTGGGACACGCTGTTCCGAAAGGCGCAGGCACAGTAAGAAGCACCGATCCCGGATGCGGCATAAACGCCTTATCCGGGCTACACCGTAGCGCCACCGGGGAATTCCCGGATGCGGTCCAGGTGAGGGGGAAAATGCGGCTCGGGAGGTGGGTTCCGCTCACCTTATGTTCTTTACTTTTCGATCGCAACAGAACCCGTGAACGTGCCAGGTTGGCTCATCGCACCCGGGCTCACTTAACCCGTTTCCCCTTCAACAACTTTCTCACCCATAAGCGATTAGGATTCAGCGCTGCCAGTGTTTCACCATCCAGCGGCAACGGCTCCTCACTCATCTGCGAGGCCAGAATCTCCGCCGCCAGCGGCGCACTGCATAATCCACGTGAGCCGAGCGCGCCAAGCATAAACAACCCGTCAAAAACCGGTGCGCTTATCGTATCCGTTCTCTCTTGCGCAAGAGTGGCATAGGCATCCAGTGTTGCCGCGTAATCCGCCACATTCCCGACTAACGGCAGATGATCCCGGGTTGCGCAGCGCACACCGCAGCGAGCCTCACCGCCGCTGACATCGACTTCCATCGCCCACTGCGCCTGCGGGAAGCAGTTCAGCAAACGCTGGCGGTTTTGCTGTTGATCCTCCTCGCTGTAGGTGGCTTCCTCCTGCCCACGGTGGTAGCTTGCGCCAATACAGTGATGCTGATTGCGCGGGTTTTGCGGCGTCAGATAACCGTCATAGCAGAGTACCTGACGCAGGTCGCTCAGTGCCGCCGTTGTGGGAATATGGCTGACCTGTCCGCCAACCGGGTAAACCGGCAGTTTTTCGGTCTGAGTAAAGTGGCTGATGTGGTGACCGTTAGCCAGTACGACGCAGTCATGAGTGCGCTGGCTGCTATCGGCAAAATCCAGCCGCCATTTGCCATCCTGTTGAGCGAGGTTTGTCACCCGGTGGCCGTAGTGCACGCATAATCCCTGACGCTGGGCTAATGCCAGCGCTGACGCCGTTAATTGCGCCGGACACAGCCAGCCACCCGCCGGATAATGAATGCCGCCGCAGCCGGTTTCTACCCCCGTCGTTTGCGCGACCGCTTCGGCGCTGACCGCATGGGCGATGGCGTCCGGTAGGCCCAGCGTCAGCATCTGGCTAATTTTTTGCTGACTTTTTTCGTCGTATCCCAGTTGAGTGACACCGCACCAGTGATGATCGAAATCGACGGGCAGAGTGTCATACAGGCGGCGGGCGAAGGTAAACGCGGCGGGGAAAAAATGGGCCAGCGCCGGGTCGTGCGCGCTGAGCAGTGGATACAGCGCGCCCTGCCGATTGCCGGAAGCGCCCTGTGCGGGTTCGTCATCGGCACAGTAGAGCGTGACCTGCCAGCCGCGACGTAACAAGGCCAGCGATAGCAGCGCGCTGGCGATACCGCCGCCGATAATTGCAACCGCACGCTTTTTCGTGCCAGTGCGGGCAAACCATAGCATACGCAGCGCGAGCAGGATGGCGCTCTCCATCACCCCGGTAAGCATTTCCCGCTTACGGCCAAACCCTTTGCTTTTGCGCATGGTGAACCCGGCGTCCTGCAACCCACGGCGGACAAAACCAGCGGAGGTGAAAGTGGCCAGCGTCGCGCCGGGACGCGCCAGCCTTGCCATTGCGTTAAACAGCCCGGGCGTCCACATATCCGGGTTTTTCGCCGGCGCAAAGCCGTCGAGGAACCAGGCATCAACTTGTTGATTGAGCGAATCATCTAACGTTTCAGTCAATTCGTTGATATCGCCGAACCATAAATCCAGGGTCACGCGACCGCCGTCCAGTAACAGGCGATGGCAACCGGCAAAAGGCAACGGCCACTGCTGCTGCAGTTGTTCCGCCCAGGGGGCCAGCTCGGGCCAGTGCTGGTGCGCCAGGCGAAGATCGTCTTTCGTTAAAGGGAATTTTTCGAAACTGATGAAATGTAATCTTTCCAGGGTAGCCTGCGGACTGGCGCGGGAAAAGGCATCAAACGCCTGCCAGAGGGTCAGGAAATTGAGCCCGGTGCCAAAACCGCTTTCCGCGACGACAAACAGCGGGCGGGGATGGGCGACGAAACGCTCGGGTATACCGTTACCACCAAGAAAAACATAGCGGGTCTCTTCCAGCCCGTTATCATTTGAGAAATAGACGTCATCGAAATCTCGGGAAACAGGTGTACCCTCAGCGTTGAATTCCAGGTTGGCAGATTGTATAGCGGTTTGTTTCACGTAAGTTACTCGGCGGACAGGCTGTGCCACGATCTTAACGATGTGCGTCTCAGGGCGCAAATTTACCCATTAATTGTCTGATCGGACTTGTTCGGCGTACAACTGTACGCTATCTTGCGACACGAAAACTTAAATTAGTGCGACTTACAGGGGTATTGAATGAAACGTGCAGTGATTACTGGCCTGGGCATCGTTTCCAGCATCGGTAATAACCAGCAGGAAGTCCTGGCCTCTCTGCGTGAGGGACGCTCAGGGATCACTTTCTCTCAGGAATTCAAAGATTCCGGAATGCGCAGCCACGTATGGGGTAACGTCAAACTGGATACGACCGGTTTGATTGACCGTAAAGTGGTTCGTTTCATGAACGATGCCTCTATCTATGCTTATCTCTCCATGCAAGAAGCGATTGCGGATGCTGGCCTGAGCGCAGACGTTTACCAGAACAATCCGCGCGTCGGCCTGATTGCCGGTTCCGGCGGTTCTTCAAAAGCGCAGGTCTTCGGTGCGGATGCGATGCGCAGCCCGCGCGGCCTGAAAGCTGTTGGTCCGTATGTGGTGACCAAAGCAATGGGTTCTGCGGTTTCCGCATGCCTCGCCACCCCGTTTAAAATCCACGGTGTGAACTACTCTATTAGTTCTGCCTGTGCCACTTCCGCACACTGCATCGGTAACGCCGTTGAGCAGATTCAGCTGGGCAAGCAGGATATCGTCTTTGCTGGCGGTGGCGAAGAGCTGGGCTGGGAAATGGCCTGTGAGTTCGACGCAATGGGCGCGCTGTCGACCAAATACAATGAAACCCCGGAAAAAGCGTCCCGTACCTATGACGCGCATCGTGATGGCTTCATCATCGCAGGCGGCGGCGGTATGGTTGTGGTTGAAGAGCTGGAACATGCGCTGGCTCGTGGCGCGCACATCTATGCTGAAATTGTGGGTTACGGCGCAACGTCGGATGGCGCTGACATGGTCGCGCCGTCAGGTGAAGGCGCAGTGCGCTGCATGAAGATGGCAATGCACGATGTTGATACCCCAATCGACTACCTGAACTCTCACGGTACCTCTACTCCGGTAGGCGACGTGAAAGAACTGGGCGCGATTCGCGAAGTGTTCGGCGACAACAGCCCGGCTATCTCCGCGACCAAAGCCATGACCGGTCACTCTCTGGGGGCAGCTGGCGTGCAGGAAGCTATCTACTCTCTGCTGATGCTGGAACACGGCTTTATCGCGCCGAGCATCAATATCGACGAGTTGGATGAGCAGGCTGCTGGCCTGAATATCGTCACCAAACCGACTGACGCGACGCTGAACACTGTTATGTCCAACAGCTTCGGTTTCGGCGGTACTAACGCCACGCTGGTGATGCGTAAGCTCAAGTAATCGTCTGAATATTAAAAAGGGAGCCAATGGGTTCCCTTTTTTTATGCATTGACAAGCCGCGACACGGGCAGGCAAACTTCCTGCGCAACATTGTCGTCCTGATAATGCGTAAGCGTTTAACGTTATCCAACGCACCTTAATCCTGAACATCAGGTGGAGGGGGCGTGGCTTTTTTCCTCGCCTTACTCTGCGGTACGGAGTAATGCATGTCTGTAGAGACTCAAACACTTTCTTCCTCATCCGGCACGGGTTCGCTACTACGACTGGTGGTTGCCGTTTTCCTTACCTATATGACCATCGGGTTACCGTTGCCCGTCATCCCGCTCTTTGTGCATAACGAACTCGGTTACGGCAACACCATGGTGGGCATCGCTGTCGGTATCCAGTTTCTGGCAACCGTCCTGACACGGGGTTATGCCGGGCGACTGGCCGATCAGTTTGGCGCAAAGCGCTCGGCGTTGCAGGGAATGTTTGCCTGTGCGCTCGCCGGCGTCGCCTGGTTGCTGGCGGCATGGCTACCGATAAGCGCTCTGGCAAAATTTGGCTTGTTGATTATCGGACGTCTAATGCTGGGTTTTGGCGAAAGCCAGCTACTCACCGGAACGCTCGCCTGGGGGATGGGGCTGGTTGGTCCTAAACGTTCAGGCAAAGTGATGTCCTGGAACGGTATGGCCATTTACGGCGCGCTGGCTGTTGGGGCGCCGCTCGGTCTGCTCATTCATAGCCGGTTTGGCTTTGCCACCCTGGCGGCGATCACCATGGTCTTGCCGCTACTGGCATGGGCATTTAATGGCGGCGTACAAAAAACGCCTGCTCATCCGGGTGTACGTCCTTCGCTGTGGAGCGTGGTCGGGCAAATCTGGCAGCCGGGCCTTGGTCTCGCGCTCCAGGGGGTAGGTTTCGCGGTTATCGGTACTTTCGTTTCGCTCTACTTTGCCAGCAATGGCTGGGAAATGGCTGGCTTTACGCTGACGGCATTTGGCGGCGCCTTTGTTCTGATGCGTCTGCTGTTTGGCTGGATGCCGGATCGCTTTGGCGGCGTGCGGGTGGCTATTGTTTCGTTGATGGTGGAAACGGTGGGTCTGTTGCTGCTCTGGCAGGCGCCGGACGCCTGGCTGGCAATGGCCGGTGCGGCATTGACCGGCTGTGGTTGTTCGTTGATTTTTCCGGCGCTGGGCGTTGAAGTGGTAAAACGCGTTGCTCCGCAGGTTCGGGGTACTGCGCTGGGAGGGTATTCGGCATTTCAGGACATTGCGTATGGTATCACCGGGCCACTTACCGGGCTGTTGGCGACCTCGCTGGGCTATCCGTCGGTATTCCTGGCCGCGGCAATTGCGGCGGCCAGCGGCATTGTGGTGACGATGATTTCATTTCGAAAATAATCGCCTGTTCCGGCTCTCATAATGAGGGCCGGAAATAAATAATGCACTTTCTCATAATTCTGAATGCTATTTTTGTCGCCAGAAAATAACTAAAAATACGCGCCACGCCACAGAAAAAACATATTGTTTTATTGGTGTAACATATTCCACTGATATAATTTTTTGCAACATTCTCAGGCAGTTATAATGCTGCTATAGTCAGGCTATCTTCGTACGTAAGTTATTCTTTTACTACTTTTTAGAGAAAGGAGAGACGTATGCCTGGGTTTAAAGCAGATTTTCTGTGGGGCGGCGCGGTGGCGGCGCATCAGCTTGAAGGCGGATGGCAGGAAGGCGGCAAAGGGGTGAGTGTCGCTGACGTAATGACCGCCGGGGCGCACGGCATTCCGCGCGAAATTACCGATGGCGTATTACCGGGAAAAAATTACCCAAACCACGATGCTATCGACTTTTATCATCGCTATAAAGAGGACATCAAACTCTTCGCGGAAATGGGGTTTAAATGTTTTCGTACATCCATCGCCTGGACACGTATTTTCCCGAAAGGGGATGAATTAGAACCGAACGAAGCCGGTCTGCAGTTTTATGACGATCTCTTCGATGAATGCCTGAAATACAATATTGAACCGGTGATTACGCTCTCGCATTTTGAAATGCCTTATTACCTGGTCACTGAATATGGTGGCTGGCGTAACCGTAAGCTTATTGATTTTTTTGTGCGTTTCGCCAAAACGGTATTTACTCGCTATAAAGGCAAAGTGAAATACTGGATGACGTTCAACGAAATCAATAATCAGGCCAATTACCACGAAGATTTCGCCCCGTTTACCAACTCCGGTCTTAAATACAAAGAAGGCGAGGATCGGGAGCCGGTCATGTACCAGGCGGCGCACTATGAGCTTGTCGCCAGTGCGCTGGCGGTGGAAGCGGGGCATGCGATTAACCCTGATTTCCAGATTGGCTGCATGATTGCCATGTGCCCAGTCTACCCGCTTACCTGTAACCCGGACGACATGATGATGTCCGTCTCGGCGATGCACCGCCGCTACTGGTTTACCGATGTGCATGTCCGCGGTTATTACCCGCGTCATCTGCTTAATTATTTCGCCCGTAAAGGCTTTAATCTCGATATTACCGATGAAGACCTGCAGATCCTGAAACGGGGTTGCGTGGACTATATCGGTTTTAGCTACTACATGTCGTTCGCCACCAAAGCCACTGCGGATAACCCACAACTGGACTATGACGAAACGAAGAGTCTGGTGAAAAACCCGTATGTGAAAGCATCGGACTGGGGATGGCAAATCGACCCGGTGGGGCTGCGTTATTCACTGAACTATTTCTACGATCTTTATCAACTGCCGCTGTTTATCGTCGAGAATGGCTTCGGCGCTATCGATCAGAAAGAGAGTGACGGTTCGGTAAACGATCAGTATCGCATTGAATATATGCAAAACCACCTGCGCGAAATGAAAAAGGCGGTGGTGGAAGATGGCGTGGATTTGATGGGCTACACCCCGTGGGGCTGTATTGATCTGGTTTCCGCAGGAACTGGCGAAATGAAAAAACGTTACGGCTTTATCTATGTCGATAAAGATAACGAAGGAAACGGTACGCTTGAACGCAGCCGTAAGAAATCTTTCTGGTGGTACCAGCAGACCATTAAAAGTAACGGTGAAAATCTTTAATGAAAATCCCCTCCGACGGAGGGGATTCTTTCAGATAACCAGCCAGATAAGGGCGAAGGCAATAAGCAACGCGACCAAAAACAGACCTGGCCGGGTTGAGAGGTTTTTGACGCTTTCGATGATCGGGGCGAAGAGCGGGCTGTAGATCGGCTGAATATTGCGTGCTTCCAGTACGCCCGATGTCCGTTCTGCGCGATGTAAAAAAACCTGATTGAGAATGTCCTGCACTTGCGCCGTTGTCAGCACCATTTGCGGGGTGGCCTGCCAGTTCTGCCGGGCATAATCGGTGATAGTTTGCCACTCCACCTCATCCAGCGGCTGCTTAAGCGCGGTTTGTACGCTTTGCAGTGTGGGTGACGTCTGGCTACTCAATGTCTGGCGCGCCTGCAGCCAGGTCATTAAGTGGGTGAAATGTTTTGCCGGAATGAGCTCACCGGTTTTCACGCCGGATAATTCCATCATCGACTGCCAAATCAATTTACCGGATTCGCCTGTCGCCGCGGCCAGTTTTGTCACCGCCTGGTTGAGCGAGTTGTGCTCAGCGGGCAACAGCGGGCGGTCTGTCGCCGGACGTTGCAAGGGCTGAGGTACCGAAATTTGGTTGTTCTGCAGTAGCGTAAGCACGGTTTTAAGCTGCTCCGGCGTAAGCTGGCTCAGTGCCGTCTGACCAAACTGTTGGCGAATAAAGTCGCTAACCGCCTGACGGTTGTTCCCCTGGCCGAGTAATTCAGTCAGCTGCGAGATAACCTGGCGGGTAGTGTGATTCTGCGTGGCGGTATCCAGACGCTGGTTGAGATTCTGCTCCGCTGCCGGGAAATGGCGTGACAGCAGCGGCGCATCGTTCTTTAACCCCAAATCATGTTTTACCCCGGCCCAGACTTCGGCGCTCTGCTGTTGCGTGAGCGCGACCAGGCGAATAATCAACCGCTCCAGCACGGTGCGCTGGATTGTCGATAACGGCTGCTCTCCGGCGGCCAAAGTTGGGGGCGTAGGCTCTTGCCCCGGAGGGCGCGCGGGCGTGCCCTGAATGGGTTGCATCATGGAAATCCTCTGGGTCTCGCACGTGGTGTAGCGGCATTGCAGGTATGCCTGGCTGCGAGATTATGGCACACTTAACAGCTTAACTCCCGTTCTCTAACCGGTACTGTAACGTGAAAATCCTTGTTGATGAAAATATGCCCTATGCCGGCGATTTGTTCCGTCGTCTGGGTGAGGTAAAAGCTGTGCCTGGTCGTCCTATTCCGGCAGCGGAACTGGCTGATGCGGACGCGCTGATGGTGCGTTCTGTGACGAAGGTGAATGAAGCGCTGCTCAGCGGTACGCCGATTAAATTCGTGGGTACGGCAACGGCGGGTACCGATCACGTTGACGAGCATTGGTTGCAACAGGCAGGGATCGGTTTCTCTGCCGCGCCGGGGTGTAATGCCATTGCGGTTGTGGAATATGTTTTCTCGTCCCTGATGCTGTTGGCAGAGCGTGACGGTTTCGATCTGCGCGATCGCACCGTCGGGATTGTTGGGGTAGGTAACGTGGGGAGTCGTTTGCAGGCGCGTCTTGAAGCGTGGGGCGTGAAAACATTACTGTGCGATCCACCGCGCGCCGACCGTGGAGATGACGGCGAGTTTCTGCCGCTCGACGCGCTGGTGCGCGACGCCGATGTGCTGACCTTTCACACGCCGCTGTTTAAAGACGGGCCGTATAAAAGCTGGCATCTGGCGGACGAAGAGGTAATTAGCCGTCTGAAACCTGGCGCTATTCTGATTAATGCCTGCCGTGGCCCGGTGGTCGATAACGCCGCCCTGTTACGCCGTCTGGAGGCTGGTCAGTCGCTCAGCGTTATTCTCGATGTCTGGGAACCCGAGCCGGATCTCGACGTGGCGCTGCTGGCAAAAGTGGATATTGGTACCGCGCATATCGCCGGGTATACGCTGGAAGGAAAAGCGCGCGGCACCACGCAGGTGTTCGAAGCGTTTAGCGATTTTATCGGCAAGCGCCAGCAGGTTGCGCTGGATACGCTGCTGCCTGCGCCGGAGTTCGGTCGCATTACCCTTCACGGTCCGCTCGATCAGTCGATCCTGAAAAGACTCATTCATTTGGTGTATGATGTGCGCCGCGACGATGCGCTGCTGCGAAAAGTGGCGGGCATCCCGGGTGAGTTCGACAAGCTGCGTAAAAATTATCTTGAGCGTCGGGAATGGTCATCGCTGTATGTGCAGTGTGATGACAACCAGGCGGCTACACTGCTGCAAAAGCTGGGTTTCAACGCTGTCCATCACCCAATTCGTTAATGTCATCTTAATGCTACCTGCCGGATAATCCGGCGGGTACGCTTTTTTCTGGAGTAAATCACCATGTCTGAAGGCTGGAATATTGCCGTACTGGGCGCGACGGGCGCTGTCGGAGAAGCCTTACTCGAAACGCTTGCGGAGCGTGAGTTCCCGGTGGGCGATTTGTATGCGCTGGCGCGTCATGAAAGCGCCGGTGAGACGCTGCGTTTTGGCGGAAAAACCGTACGCGTTCAGGACGTTGCTGAATTTGACTGGACGCAGGCGCAGCTGGCATTTTTTGTCGCCGGTGCCAAGGCATCTGCCGAGAATATTGAAGAAGCCACCAACGCTGGTTGCCTGGTGATTGATACCAGCGGTCTGTTCGCGCTGGAGCCGGATGTGCCGCTGGTTGTGCCGGAGGTGAACCCGTTTGTACTGGCGGATTACCGCAACCGAAATGTCATTGCCGTGCCGGATAGCCTGACCAGCCAGTTGCTGACCGCGCTGAAACCGCTGATCGACGAAGGCGGCCTGTCACGTATTGGCGTGACCAGCCTGCTCTCCGCGTCGGCGCAGGGTAAACAGGCGGTGGATGCCCTTGCCGGACAGAGCGCGAAATTGCTTAACGGCATACCTATTGATGAAGACGACTTCTTTGGCCGTCAGCTGGCATTCAACATGCTGCCGATTCTGCCGGACCGTGAAGGTGCCGTCCCGGAAGAGCGTCGTCTGGTCGATCAGGTACGTAAAATTCTGCAGGACGACGGGCTGATGATATCCGCAAACTGTGTCCGTGCGCCGGTATTTTATGGTCACGCGCAGATGGTCAGCTTCGAAGCGCTACGCCCGCTGGCGGCAGAAGAGGCCCGTGATGCGTTTGCCCGCGGCGAAGATATTGTGTTGTCCGAAGAGAATGATTTCCCAACCCAGGTTGGCGATGCTTCCGGTAGCGCGCATCTTTCCGTCAGCTGCGTACGTAACGATTATGGCCTGCCTGAACAGATTCAGTTCTGGTCGGTGGCAGATAACGTACGTTTTGGTGGGGCGCTGATGGCCGTGAAGATCGCTGAGAAACTGGTACAGGAGTACCTGTACTAATGTCAGACGTAGTGGAACAACCGCTGCTGAAAATTGCCCTCGGCATTGAGTACGACGGCAGTAAGTATTACGGCTGGCAGCGTCAGCAAGAAGTACGCAGCGTGCAGGAAAAGCTGGAAAAAGCGTTGTCGCAGGTCGCCAATGAGCCGGTGACGGTTTTTTGTGCCGGGCGTACCGACGCAGGGGTGCATGCCACAGGGCAGGTGGTCCATTTTGAGACCCGCGCGGTACGTAAAGACGCGGCCTGGACACTGGGCGTAAATGCGAATTTACCTGGAGACATCGCGGTACGTTGGGTGAAAGATGTGCCCGACGATTTCCACGCGCGATTTAGCGCGACGGCGCGTCGTTATCGCTATGTTATCTACAATCATCGTTTACGTCCGGCGGTACTGAACCAGGGGGTTACGCATTACCATCTGCCCCTTGATGCACAGCGTATGCAGCGTGCGGCGCAGTGCCTGCTGGGTGAAAATGATTTTACCTCGTTTCGCGCGGTACAGTGCCAGTCGCGCACGCCGTGGCGCAACATGATGCACATTAACGTTCAGCGTTACGGTGCGTATGTGGTGGTGGATATCAAAGCGAATGCCTTTGTACATCATATGGTAAGAAATATTGTCGGTAGCCTGATGGAAGTGGGTGCCAACAACCAGCCGGAGAGCTGGATAGCAGAGCTACTGGCGGCTAAGGACAGAACGCTGGCGGCAGCAACGGCGAGAGCTGAAGGGTTGTATCTGGTATCGGTGGATTATCCGGACCGTTTCAACTTACCCCACCCGCCAATGGGTCCGCTGTTTCTCGCGGACTAGTCGCAATCAACCAAGGCATAGACAATATGGACGTAATTCGCTTTCTTATTGATTTCATTCTGCACATTGATGTTCATCTGGCGGAACTGGTCGCGCAATACGGTATCTGGGTTTACGCGATTCTGTTTCTGATTTTGTTCTGCGAAACCGGTCTGGTGGTCACGCCGTTTTTACCGGGGGATTCGCTGCTGTTCGTCGCGGGCGCGCTGGCCTCACTGCCCACGAACGACATCAACGTTCACGTGATGGTGATGCTGATGCTTGTTGCGGCCATTCTCGGCGATGCGGTGAATTACACGATAGGGCGCCTGTTCGGCGATAAGCTCTTTAGCAACCCGAACTCGAAAGTGTTCCGTCGCAGCTATCTCGATAAAACCCATCAGTTTTATGAGAAACACGGCGGAAAAACCATTATTCTTGCCCGCTTTATCCCTATTGTGCGCACGTTCGCTCCCTTCGTTGCCGGGATGGGACATATGTCCTATCGCCATTTCGCGGCGTTCAACGTGATCGGGGCGCTGTTATGGGTGCTGCTGTTTACTTATGCTGGCTACTTTTTCGGCACGTTGCCGATGGTGCAGGAAAATCTTAAGTTACTGATTGTCGCGATTATCGTGGTGTCTATACTTCCTGGTGTGATTGAGATCATTCGCCACCGTCGAGCGGCAGCGCGACAGGCAAAATAAGATGTCTATGGCGGTTCGACCACTTTTTTATCCCAAGTTGCGAACTGTTATGTTTTAATGTGCCCCATTTATGGGCTACCAGGTTCATGTATAAAGGTTATCAATGAGCTGGATTGAACGAATCAAAAGCAATATTACCCCCACCCGCAAGGCGAGCATCCCTGAGGGTGTGTGGACGAAATGCGATAGCTGCGGCCAGGTACTGTATCGTGCCGAGCTGGAGCGTAACCTTGAGGTCTGCCCGAAGTGTGACCACCATATGCGCATGACTGCGCGTAACCGTCTGCATACATTGCTGGACGAAGGTTCAATGGTGGAACTGGGTAGCGAACTTGAGCCGAAAGACGTGCTCAAGTTCCGTGACTCCAAAAAATATAAAGACCGTCTGGCGACGGCACAGAAAGAGACCGGCGAAAAAGACGCGCTGGTGGTAATGAAAGGTACGCTGCATGGCATGCCAGTTGTCGCGGCAGCGTTCGAATTCGCCTTTATGGGCGGCTCCATGGGCTCTGTCGTGGGCGCGCGTTTTGTTCGTGCCGTTGAGCAGGCGCTGGAAGATAACTGCCCGCTGATCTGTTTCTCCGCCTCGGGTGGCGCACGTATGCAGGAAGCGCTGATGTCGCTGATGCAGATGGCGAAAACCTCCGCAGCGCTGGCGAAGATGCAAGAGCGCGGCCTGCCCTACATCTCCGTATTGACTGACCCAACCATGGGTGGCGTTTCCGCGAGCTTCGCGATGCTGGGCGATCTGAATATTGCCGAGCCGAAAGCGCTTATTGGTTTTGCCGGTCCGCGCGTGATTGAACAGACCGTGCGTGAAAAACTGCCGCCGGGATTCCAGCGCAGTGAATTCCTGATTGAAAAAGGGGCGATCGATATGATCGTTCGTCGTCCGGAAATGCGCCTGAAACTGGCGAGCATTCTGGCGAAGCTGACCAATCAGCCAGCACCGAACCCGGATGCGCCGCGTGAAAGCGTGGTGGTGCCCCCGGTGCCCGATCAGGAAGCCGAGGCCTGATAATACCGAAGGGCAGGGCCATCACGGCGCTGCCCTTTTGCTTTTTACATCGTCAAACATCCTACGGGCATCATGGAAAATAAACGCATTTTGCAAGCCACGTCGCCCCTGGCCGCGTGGCTTTCTTATCTGGAAAACCTGCACAGCAAAACCATTGACCTGGGACTTGAGCGCGTAAGCCAGGTTGCCGCGCGTCTTGATGTTCTGCGACCGGCACCGTTTGTCTTTACCGTTGCGGGAACCAATGGCAAAGGCACGACGTGCCGTACCCTTGAATCCATTCTTCTGGCGGCCGGTTATCGTGTGGGTGTCTACAGTTCGCCGCATCTTATCCGCTATACCGAGCGCGTTCGCGTACAGGGTGAGGAGCTGGCTGAGCTCGACCACACGCGTTCTTTTGCCGAAATTGAAGCCGTGCGCGGTGAAACCTCATTAACCTATTTTGAGTACGGTACGCTGTCGGCGCTGTGGTTGTTTAAACAGGCGAAGCTGGACGTCGTTATCCTCGAAGTGGGACTGGGCGGGCGTCTTGACGCCACCAATATGGTTGATGCGGATGTCGCCGTCGTGACCAGCATTGCGCTCGATCATACCGACTGGCTGGGGCCAGACAGAGAAAGTATCGGTCGCGAAAAAGCGGGCGTCTTCCGTGGCGGTAAACCGGCGGTGGTTGGCGAAAGCGATATGCCGTACACCATTGGCGAAGTTGCCGCGGAAAAAGGCGCTCTGCTGATGCGCCGTGGCGTGGACTGGCAGTATGAAGTAGAGCAGGGGCAGTGGCGTTTTCGCGACGGCCAGGGCGAGCTGACAGGTTTACCGCTGCCGCAGGTGCCGCAGCCCAATGCGGCGACCGCGCTTGCGGCACTGCGGGCAAGCGGGCTGACGGTGAGCGAGCAGGCTATCCGTGACGGTATCGCCTCTGCGATTTTGCCTGGTCGCTTCCAGATTGTGCGTCATAACCCGCGTCTTATTCTGGATGTGGCGCATAATCCTCATGCGGCGGCTTACCTTGCCGGGCGGCTGTCGGCAGAGCCCGGGCGCGGCCGCGTGCTGGCGGTCATCGGCATGCTGCACGATAAAGACATCGCCGGAACGCTCGCCTGTCTGGAGCCTGTGGTCGATAGCTGGTATTGTGCCCCTCTGGAGGGGCCACGCGGTGCGACGGCAGAGCAATTGATGGCGCACTTACCGCAAGGGAAAGCGTATCAACACGTTGCGCAGGCCTGGCAGGCAGCGATGGCGGAGGCCACAGCAGAAGATACCGTGCTGGTGTGTGGTTCATTCCATACGGTGGCACATGTCATGGAAGCGATGGAAGCGGGGAGAACCGGTGGCAAGTAAGTTTCAGAACCGTTTGATGGGAACCATTGTGCTGGTTGCGCTCGGGGTAATTATTCTTCCCGGGCTGCTGGACGGGCAAAAAAAGCATTATCAGGATGAGTTCGCCGCCATTCCTCTGGTACCCAAACCCGGGGATCGCGATGAACCCGATATGATGCCTGCGGTCACGCAGGCGCTCCCGGCTCAGCCGCCGGAAGGGGCGGCGGAAGAGGTGCAGGCTGGCGATGCGGCAGCGCCGTCGCTGGATGCCTCTCGTCGTGCTGTTAGTGGGGCGACGACGCCGGATGTCACGACGCAACCCGTCGCGCCGAAGCCGGCTGAACAGCCAAAACCGGTTGAGAAGCCGAAGCCACAGCCACAGAAACCCGCAGAGCAGGTAGCGGCAACCCCGCCTGCGGATCAGGCGCCCACTGCGGATAAATCGGCGCCAGTAGGGAAAGCCTGGGTAGTACAACTGGGTGCGCTTAAGAACGCCGATAAAGTTAATGAGATTGTCGGTAAACTGCGCGGCGCAGGTTATCGCGTTTATACCGCGCCAACCACGCCAGTACAGGGTAAAATCACCCGCATCCTGGTGGGTCCGGACGCATCGAAAGATAAACTCAAGGGTTCGCTTGAGGAGCTTAAACAGCTGTCAGGTTTGAGCGGCGTGGTAATGGGTTATAGCGCGAACTAATGTGCGTTTTGTAACCCCTGACGTTGTCCCTCTCCCCAACGGGAGGGGGTGACAAGCGGCACTGGAGCGATCTTCTCGCTCTTTCAGGGAGAGGCCTGGAGGGAAGGGAGATTGGGTTTTTGACACCAATAAAACACGCCCGAAGAGGCTAAAGATTCGATGGCGTTGAATATTTTTTCAGCGCCATTTTTATTTACGCGCGGGAAGGAAATCCCTACGCAAACGTTTTCTTTTTCTGTTAGAATGCGCCCCGAACTGGACGACAGGGCGTAAATCGTGGGACACATATGGTCTGGATTGATTACGCCATCATCGCGGTGATTGGTTTTTCCTGTCTGGTTAGCCTCATCCGCGGCTTTGTTCGTGAAGCGTTATCACTGGTGACATGGGGTTGTGCTTTCTTTGTTGCCAGTCATTACTACACTTACCTGTCAGTCTGGTTTACGGGCTTTGAAGACGAACTGGTGCGCAATGGGATTTCCATCGCCATCCTGTTCATCGCGACGCTGATTGTTGGCGCTATCGTCAATTACGTGATAGGTCAACTTGTGGAGAAAACCGGCCTGTCGGGTACAGACAGGGTGTTGGGGATCTGTTTTGGCGCGCTACGCGGGGTGCTAATCGTCGCCGCCATTCTGTTCTTTCTCGATACCTTTACGGGCCTGTCAAAAAGCGAAGACTGGCAGAAGTCGCAGCTTATCCCGCAATTCAGTTTCATCATCAGATGGTTCTTTGACTATCTGCAAAGTTCGTCAAGTTTCTTGCCCAGAGCGTAATCGCTCTGAGATGTGGCTTAACGAGGAAAAGACGTATGTGCGGTATTGTCGGTATCGCCGGTGTTATGCCGGTCAACCAGTCGATTTATGACGCGTTATCGGTGCTTCAGCACCGTGGTCAGGATGCCGCTGGCATCATTACGATCGATGCAAATAATTGTTTCCGTCTGCGCAAAGCAAATGGTCTGGTCAACGATGTTTTCGAAGCCCGCCATATGCAGCGTCTTCAGGGCAACATGGGTATTGGCCATGTGCGTTACCCAACCGCTGGCAGCTCCAGCGCCTCCGAGGCTCAGCCTTTTTACGTTAACTCCCCTTACGGCATCACGCTTGCCCATAACGGCAACCTGACCAATGCCCACGAGCTGCGTAAAAAGCTGTTTGAAGAAAAACGCCGCCACATCAACACCACGTCTGATTCAGAAATCCTGCTGAACATTTTCGCCAGCGAGCTGGATAACTTCCGCCATTACCCGCTGGAAGCAGATAACATTTTCGCCGCTGTCGCCGCGACCAACCGCCAGATTCGTGGTGCGTATGCCTGTGTTGCGATGATCATCGGCCACGGTATGGTTGCTTTCCGCGACCCGAACGGTATTCGTCCGCTGGTGCTGGGCAAACGCGATATTGGCGATGGCCGCACCGAGTTCATGGTAGCGTCCGAAAGCGTGGCTCTCGATACGCTGGGCTTTGAATTCCTGCGTGATATCGCGCCGGGCGAAGCTGTCTACATCACCGAAAAAGGCCAGCTGTTTACCCGCCAGTGCGCGGATAATCCGGTCAGCAACCCGTGCCTGTTCGAATACGTCTATTTTGCGCGTCCGGACTCCTTCATCGACAAAATCTCCGTCTACAGCGCGCGTGTCAATATGGGCACGAAGCTTGGCGAGAAGATTGCGCGTGAATGGGAAGATCTGGATATCGACGTGGTCATTCCCATCCCGGAAACCTCCTGCGATATCGCGCTGGAAATCGCCCGTATTCTGGGTAAGCCGTACCGTCAGGGTTTTGTGAAAAACCGCTACGTTGGCCGCACCTTTATCATGCCGGGTCAGCAACTGCGTCGTAAATCTGTCCGCCGTAAGCTGAACGCGAACCGCGCTGAATTCCGCGACAAAAACGTCCTGCTGGTGGATGATTCCATTGTGCGTGGTACCACCTCTGAGCAGATTATTGAGATGGCGCGTGAAGCCGGAGCGAAGAAAGTGTACCTCGCCTCTGCGGCGCCGGAAATTCGTTTCCCGAACGTGTACGGCATCGATATGCCGACCGCAAACGAACTGATTGCGCATGGTCGTGAAGTGGATGAGATTCGCCAGATCATCGGCGCTGATGGCCTGATTTTCCAGGATCTGAGTGATCTGATCGACGCCGTACGCGCGGAAAATCCGGATATCCAGCAGTTCGAATGCTCGGTATTTAACGGGGTGTACGTCACCAAAGACGTTAACCAGCAGTACCTCGATTATCTCGATTCCCTGCGTAATGATGATGCCAAAGCGGTACAGCGTCAGAACGAAGTGGAAAACTTAGAGATGCACAACGAAGGGTAATCGACCCGTTTCGCCCTCTCCGTCCGGAGGGGGCGCTCATCAGTTGCAACTGCTGGCATAATGCGGCAAAGTCTGCCTCAGTGTAGATAAAGGCGACGGATATGAAACGACTCATTGTGGGGATCTCAGGGGCCAGCGGTGCGATTTACGGCGTGCGCTTGTTGCAGATATTACGCGACGTGGCAGACATTGAAACCCATCTGGTGATGAGCCCGGCTGCGCGTCAGACCCTCTCCCTCGAAACCGATTTTTCCCTGCGTGATGTTCAGGCTCTGGCGGATGTCGTGCACGATGCCCGCGATATCGCCGCCAACATCTCTTCCGGCTCTTTTAAGACTGCGGGCATGGTGGTGTTGCCCTGCTCGATAAAAACGCTCTCTGGCATTGTCCACAGCTATACCGACGGCCTGCTGACGCGTGCGGCGGATGTGGTGTTAAAAGAGCGTCGCCCGCTGGTGCTGTGCGTGCGTGAAACGCCGCTGCATTTAGGCCATCTGCGTTTAATGACGCAAGCGGCGGAACTGGGCGCCGTTATCATGCCGCCGGTACCTGCGTTTTATCATGCGCCGAAATCGCTGGATGACATCATTAACCAGACCGTGAATCGCGTCCTGGATCAGTTTGATATTACTCTGCCGGAAGATTTATTCATCCGCTGGCAGGGAGGAAATGCCTCCAGATAGTGCTCATTATTGCCCGATGCCCTTTTTTAGGGCGTTTTTGCAATCGTGATCATATCCTCAACATTTAATTCCTTTTTTCCCCTGTTAACACTCCGGTTCGTTCGGCAGACCTGCTATCTTTCACCATTAAGGGTAATTTGCAACTTTTTATTAACAAATTTAACGCTGTTGTTTTTCAGCGCTAAAAATCTGGCATAAGACGTGCAAGTAAACTCGCAGCAACACACAACACAACGCAGCACAAAATAAAATCAGAATACTTGAGGGTAATGTATGAAGAAGACGGTTATTGCTCTGTCTTTACTGCTGGGCCTGTCCGCGGCATCCAGTGTTTACGCAGCGCTTCCCCAGACTGTACGCATCGGTACGGATGCGACATACGCACCTTTCTCTTCCAAAGATGCGAAAGGGAATTTTGTCGGTTTTGACATCGATCTCGGTAATGAGATGTGTACCCGCATCAAGGTCAAATGTACCTGGGTTGGCAGCGATTTTGACGCGCTTATACCGTCCCTGAAAGCGAAGAAAATTGACGCGATTATCTCCTCTCTCTCGATTACCGAAAAACGTCAGCAGGAGATTGCCTTCTCCGACAAACTCTACGCCGCTGATTCCCGTCTGATTGCCAAAAAAGGCTCGCCGATCGTGCCGACGCTGGACTCCCTGAAAGGCAAACACGTAGGGGTATTGCAGGGGTCTACGCAAGAAGGTTATGCGAACGACAACTGGCGCACTAAAGGTATCGACGTGGTGGCCTACCAGAACCAGGATCTGATTTACTCTGATCTCGCCGCAGGCCGTCTGGACGCTGCATTCCAGGACGAAGTGGCTGCCAGCGAAGGCTTCCTGAAACAGCCTGCCGGTAAAGATTTTGCCTTCGCCGGTCCGTCCGTTAAAGATAAAAAATATTTTGGCGACGGTACCGGTATCGGTCTGCGTAAAGACGATACCGAGCTGAAAGCGGCCTTCGACAAAGCCTTCGCTGAAATACGTAAAGACGGCACCTACGATAAGCTCGCGAAGAAATATTTCGACTTTAACGTCTACGGCGAGTAAAGCAGCCTGTTTTTTGGGATAAATGATGCGCCATTTTGGCTTGCCAGGATGGTGCATAAATACGCGTGATGTTTCAAAGTGGTGCGGCTGATGCACCGAAATGGCGCAATGATGCATAGTTAAGCAAAAACCATGCAAAAAAGCCGCCGGGCGGGCAGAATGCTTTGCCTTGCCGTGCCATATGATGGCACGATAGCGACACCGTATTCTTCTAATAAATCCCTTAGGAAAGACAGTCTGTTGAGGATAATTATGAAAAAACTGGTGTTATCACTTTCTCTGGTGCTCGCTATCTCCAGCGTTTCAGGCGCATTCGCAGCAATCCCGCAAAAACTCCGCATCGGCACTGACCCAACTTATGCTCCTTTCGAATCGAAAAATTCGCAGGGTGAATTGGTTGGTTTTGATATCGATCTGGCGAAAGAGCTGTGCACGCGTATCAAAACCCAGTGTGTCTTTATTGAAAACCCACTGGACGCGCTGATTCCTTCGCTTAAAGCGAAAAAAATCGACGCCATCATGTCATCACTCTCAATTACTGAAAAACGCCAACAGGAAATTTCGTTCACCGACAAACTGTATGCTGCGGATTCTCGTCTGGTCGTGGCGAAAGACTCCGACATCGTTCCGGATCTCGCGAAGCTGAAAGGCAAACGCATTGGCGTATTGCAGGGCACCACGCAGGAAACATACGGTAATGTTCACTGGGCCCCGCAGGGTATTGAAATCGTCTCCTACCAGGGGCAGGACAATATCTATTCTGATCTGACCGCAGGCCGTATTGACGCTGCGTTTCAGGATGAAGTGGCCGCCAGCGAAGGTTTCCTGAAAACGGCGATGGGTAAAGACTACAAATTTGGCGGTCCGTCCATTAAAGACGAGAAGCTGTTTGGCGTCGGCACCGGCATGGGTATTCGTAAAGACGATAACGAACTGCGTGAAGCGCTGAATAAAGCGTTCGCGGAAATGCGTGCAGACGGAACTTACGAAAAACTGGCGAAAAAGTATTTTGATTTTGATGTTTATGGTGGTTAATTCCACGCGTGTTTAACGTGCGACCCCTTCCGCCCGGAAGGGGAAGAGACGCGGCAGACACGAATACGACAGGACAGGCTGCATGCTGTATGGTTTTTCTCAAGTTATCTTTCATGGTGCCCTTGTCACGCTGGAGCTGGCTATCAGTTCCGTGGTGCTGGCGGTACTGATTGGCCTGGCCGGTGCGGGCGCAAAGCTCTCTAAAAACCGTCCGTTAGCGCTGGTGTTTGAAGGCTACACCACATTGATTCGCGGCGTGCCCGATCTGGTGCTGATGCTGCTGATTTTTTACGGATTGCAAATAGCCCTCAACACGCTGACCGATGCGATGGGTATGGAGCAACTCGATATTGATCCTATGGTGGCGGGTATTATCACCCTGGGGTTTATTTATGGTGCCTATTTCACCGAAACCTTCCGCGGCGCTTATATGGCGGTGCCGAAAGGGCATATCGAGGCTGCCACCGCGTTTGGTTTCACCAACTCACAGACCTTCCGCCGTATTTTGTTTCCGGCCATGATGCGTTTTGCCTTGCCGGGGATTGGCAACAACTGGCAGGTTATTCTCAAAGCGACGGCGTTAGTGTCGTTATTGGGGCTGGAAGATGTGGTGAAAGCCACGCAGCTCGCCGGGAAAAGTACCTGGGAGCCGTTCTACTTTGCCGTCGTGTGCGGCTTGATTTATCTGGTATTTACCACCGTTTCTAATGGCGTACTGCTTCTTCTCGAACGTCGCTACTCAGTAGGTGTGAAGAGGGCTGACCTGTGATCGAGATTATTCAGGAGTACTGGAAATCGCTGTTGTGGACCGATGGTTACCGCTTCACCGGGGTGGCTATTACCCTGTGGCTGTTGATTTCCTCGGTAGTGATGGGCGGAATAATGGCGGTGTTTATGGCCATTGGTCGCGTTTCCAGCAACAAATATATTCAATTTCCCATCTGGCTGTTCACCTACATTTTTCGCGGTACGCCACTGTATGTGCAGTTGCTGGTGTTTTACTCAGGTATGTACACGCTGGAAATTGTGAAGGGAACGGAGCTGCTGAATGCGTTTTTCCGCAGTGGTCTTAATTGTACGGTGCTGGCGTTAACCCTGAATACCTGTGCTTACACTACGGAGATTTTCGCCGGCGCGATCCGTTCGGTACCGGCCGGGGAAATTGAAGCCGCCCGCGCCTATGGTTTCTCGTCGGTGAAAATGTACCGCTGTATTATTCTGCCCTCGGCGCTGCGCATTGCGCTGCCGGCCTACAGCAACGAAGTGATCTTGATGCTCCACTCGACCGCGCTGGCTTTTACCGCGACGGTGCCGGATCTGCTCAAAATCGCCCGTGATATTAACTCCGCGACTTACCAGCCGTTCACCGCGTTTGGTATTGCGGCAGTACTGTATTTGATCATCTCTTATGCGCTGATTAGCCTGTTCCGCAAGGCGGAAAAACGTTGGCTGCAGCATATAAAACCTTCTTCGACGCACTGAGAACATCATGTCTGACAATAAATTAAACGTTATCGATTTGCATAAACGCTACGGCGAACATGAGGTGCTGAAAGGGGTGTCGCTGCAGGCTAATGCCGGGGATGTGATCAGCATTATTGGCTCGTCAGGCTCCGGTAAAAGTACCTTTCTGCGCTGCATAAACTTCCTTGAGAAGCCAAGCGAAGGGACGATCATCGTCAATGGCGAAAACATCAATCTGGTGCGCGATAAAGACGGCCAGTTACGCGTAGCCGATAAGCAGCAACTGCGTTTGTTGCGTACCCGCCTGACGATGGTATTTCAGCATTTCAACCTGTGGAGCCACATGACGGTGCTGGAAAACGTCATGGAAGCGCCAATTCAGGTGCTGGGTCTGAGCAAACAAGAGGCCCGCGAGCGTGCGGTGAAATACCTGGCGAAAGTGGGTATTGATGGTATTCAGCAGGCGAAATACCCGGTGCATCTCTCTGGCGGTCAGCAGCAGCGCGTCTCTATTGCACGTGCGCTGGCTATGGAACCGGAAGTGTTGCTGTTTGACGAACCCACTTCCGCGCTGGATCCGGAGCTGGTGGGTGAAGTGCTGCGTATCATGCAACAACTGGCGGAAGAGGGGAAAACCATGGTGGTGGTGACACATGAAATGGGCTTTGCCCGCCATGTCTCTACCCATGTGATTTTCCTGCATCAGGGCAAAATTGAAGAAGAGGGCGCGCCGGATGAGCTGTTCGGCAACCCGAAAAGCCCACGTCTGCAGCAGTTCCTCAAAGGTTCGCTCAAGTAATCTTCGGGCTACCGGCGCTCGCCGGTAGCCGCTTATTCCGCCAGCAGTTTCAGCGCGGTATCTTCGTCGGTCACCAGCCCATTGACCCAGCCACCGACCAGGGCTGCGCGAATGGCGGCATGCTTACGTTCCCCTCCGGCAAACCCGACCACTTTTCGTTGCGTGTGGCTGGTGAGCGGCACACTGGTCAGCATCGCATCCAGCTCAGAATCGAGGCGTACGCCCTGATGGTTAAAGAAATGGCCAAGCATTTCACCCGCGACATGCTGCATCTCCAGATCCCTGACCTGGGCGTCGGTAATAAACCCCTCGGTGTTGAGCGGACAACCTAATTTGACCTCGCCGATGCCAAGGAAGGTGACATCCGCATTAAGCGCTCTGGCGGCAACACGCTGATAAATCTGGTGCTGGCACCAGCTGTTTTTATCTTCCGGGCTGTCGGCATAGAGCGGAGCCGGAATGAAAAAATACTTACCCTGCATTTTTTCCGCCATTTTCAGCGGTACATCGTAACGGGTACCGGAGTCATCCCGGGCGATGGCGCCGATCATGGACACGCACTGATGCTGCGGTCGCTCCAGCGACGGCAGGGCGTCGATCACGGCGCGCAGCGTTTTACCGGAGCCGACGCCAAAGACCTGCGGTTTCTCTTCGCAGATAAATTGCGCCATCACTTGCGCCCCTTCCACGGCCAGCATCTGCTGAATGGCCTCGTCCTCCAGCCCGGCAGAGGGCACCACGCGGCACAGGTTGAGGGCATGTTTTTCTTGCAGGTCGTGCGCAAGTTTCAGACAGCGGGTCACCGGATGGCTGATATTGACGGTGACCATCCCGGTTTCGCGGGCGGCGGAGATGAGCCGTTGCGCTACCTGGCGCGACAGACCCAGCGCCGAGGCAATATCCTGCTGTGTTAATCCCGCCACGTAATACATCCATGCTGCACGGGCGGCGAGTTCCTGTTTTTTCTCTTCTTTGTTCATCACACATTCCCCTGATTTCCTGCCGCCATTGTACGCGCAATGGTCGCATTCACAAAAATGGGCAAATGTCAGTTTAAAGGGCAAAAGTTGTTTTCGTGAGTTTCATCGCAGAAAACCTTCGCCTCTCACTACTAACATACATACAACAAACGGGCATAAGCCCGTAAAACTGTCAAATGCTCAAATTGAGGTGATGATTATGTCCGAGAAAAAAGCGGTGTGGATGCATATTGGTGCCGGGTCGTTTCATCGTGCTCATCAGGCGTGGTATCTGCACAAACTGATGGAGCAGGGGGATGACCGCTGGAGTATCGCGCTGGGAAATATTCGCGATGACGCCAGTGTGCTGCTGGGCCATCTCGCCGCGCAAAACGGTGAATATGTGCTGGAAACCGTGTCGCCGGAGGGTGAGCGGCAGTACGAAACCATCACCTCAATTCGTAAAGTATTGCCCTGGGATAGCGAAATTAGCGCGCTGGTGAAGCAGGGGGCCGATGCTGAAACGCGCGTCATCGCCTTTACGGTTACGGAAAGCGGTTACTACCTGACACATGATCATGAGCTGGATCAGCAACAGGCTGATATTCAGGCCGACCTGAACGGCGGAATTCGCACCCTTTACGGCGCGCTGACCCGCATCCTGAAGCAGCGTATTGCACAGCATGGCGACCCCGTTACCTTGCTGAACTGCGATAACTTGCGGCATAACGGCGAGCGCTTCCGCCACGGTTTTCTCTCTTTCTTGCAGGCGAAGGGCGAAAGCAATCTGTATCAGTGGGTGGAAAAAAATACCACGTCACCCAATACCATGGTCGACCGCATTACCCCGCGCCCGACGCCGGATGTGGCCGAGCGCGTACTGGCGGCAACCGGCATTAAAGATGCGGTGCCGGTGATGGGGGAATCCTTTATTCAGTGGGTGATTGAAGATGATTTTATCAATGGCCGCCCGGCGCTCGAACAGGTGGGAGTGGAACTGGTGGAATCCGTATTGCCCTGGGAAGAGGCGAAAATCCGCATTCTTAACGCTACCCATAGCTGCATTGCGTGGGCAGGGACGCTCATTGGTCTGAGCTTTATTGATGAGAGCACCCGCCAGAGCGCTATTCGCCAGATGGCCTGGGAATATGTCTCGCGTGATGTCATTCCCTCGCTGACGCCAAGCCCGCTGGATCTGGCGACGTATCGCGATGTGGTGCTGGCGCGCTTTAGCAACCCGTATATCAAAGACACTAACCAGCGCGTCGCCGCCGATGGTCTGTCCAAAATTCCGGGGATGGTTACCCCGACGCTTGTCGAATGCTACAAACGCGGCGAAACCCCGTCAGCGACCGCCGTGCTGCCTGCGCTGTTCTTCCTGTTCCTGAAACGCTGGGCTGACGGTTCACTGCCCTATACCTATCAGGATGGCGTGATGCAACCCGATGCCGTACATGCCGTTTTCAATGCCCCCGATCCGCTGGCGGTGTGGGCGGCAGACGACGCGCTGTTTGCCGGCCTGGCGAAATCCGCCGATTTCTTAACCCTGCTGCGTCGTACCGTCGCGGAGCTTGAGCTGTGGATAAAACAACCTGAATTGCAACTGGCGGCAGTGTAAGGGGGCGCTATGTATCTGGGCATTGATATTGGTACCTCAGAATTAAAAGCGCTGTTGATTGACGGCGACGGTGAGATTGTCGCCTCGGCGCATGCGGCGCTGACCGTGCAACGTCCGCATCCGCACTGGGCGGAGCAGGACCCACAAGCCTGGTGGCAGGCCTGTGGTCGCGTGGTTACCGAACTGCGTCAGCAGCATCCGCAACAGTGGGCGGCCATTCGCGCCATCGGTCTGTCGGGTCAGATGCACGGTGCGGTATTGCTTGATAATGACGGTAACGTGTTGCGTCCCTGCATTCTGTGGAATGACACCCGCAGCGCCGACGAGTGCGCATGGCTGAGTGAGCATCACCCGGAAATGATGGCTATCAGCGGCAACATGATCATGCCGGGATTTACCGCACCGAAGCTGGTGTGGGTGGCCCGTCATGAGCCGGACGTGTTCAGCCAGGTGGCAAAAGTACTGCTACCAAAAGATTACCTGCGCTGGCGTTTAACCGGTGGGTTTGTCAGCGATCCCTCCGATGCGGCAGGCACCCTGTGGCTGGATGTGGCAAAACGCGACTGGTCAGATGAACTGCTTGCCATGACTGACCTCAATCGCAGCCAGATGCCATCACTGGTGGAAGGCAGCGAATCCAGCGGAACGCTGCGTGCCGCGCTGGCAACCGAGTGGGGCTTAAGCTCCTCAGTGGTGGTTGCCGGGGGCGGGGGGGATAACGCCACGTCTGCCGTGGGCGTCGGAGCGGTGGCGCCGGGCGACGCGTTTATCTCTCTCGGGACGTCCGGGGTGATTTTCGTGGTCAACGATGCGCTGCAGGCGGACCCGGACTCTGGCGTACATGCCTTCTGCCATGCGCTCCCCGGGCGCTGGCACCAGATGAGTGTGATGCTGAGCGCCGCCAGTTGTTTGCGCTGGATCTGTAATCTGCTTTCGGTCACCGAAAGCCAGTTGATGGACGAAATTGCCCAACTGACGGATGAGGAACTGAAACGCGCGCCCGTGTTCCTGCCTTATCTGTCGGGGGAGCGCACGCCGCATAACGATCCGCTGGCAGCGGGAAGCTTCTTCAATCTGCGCCATGAAACCAGCCGTGCGCTGTTGGGGTATGCGGTGATTGAAGGGGTGACCTTTGGGCTGGCCGATGGGCTAAACGTGTTGGGTAACGCCTTGATTTCTCGGTGCAGCCTGACGGGCGGTGGCGCGAGGAGCCCGCTGTGGGCGCAACTGATTGCCGATGTGCTGAACATTCCGATGGTTACGCACCCGGCAAGTTCTTCCGGGGCGCTGGGGGCTGCGCGTCTGGCCTGGCTGGCGGATGGCGGCGACGAGGCGAAGGTCTGCCTCAAGCCCCCGGTGGTCGCCCGGTTTACGCCACAGCCTGAACGCGGCGAATGGCTGGTTAAGCGGCTGGCGCTGTTCCGTCTGCTCTATCAGCAGCAGCAGGCCGCCCGCACGCTACTGCCTTAAATTTCCTGTACTGCCTTAAATTTCCTGCCCCGGCCTCTGTACCCTCGCCGGGGCCCATCTCCCGGCTTATAAAGGAAGATTGTTATGCAATCTAATGAATACTGGTTTGGCTTACCGAAAAAACTGCTCTGGGGATTTGTGGCTATCGCGATTTTTATGGCTGGCGATGGCTTTGAAATGGCTTTCTTATCAAAACACATAACCGATATGGGCTTCTCGCCCGCGCAGTCGGCTGTCGTCTTTACGATTTACGGCCTGGCGGCAGCGCTGGCGGCGTGGGCATCCGGCGTGGTGGCGGAGCTTATTACCCCACAGCGCGCCATGACCATTGGCTGTGTCCTGTGGGTCATTATGCATGCGCTGTTTATGTCGATGGGGCTGGGAATGCGTAACTACCCGCTGATGCTGCTGTTCTATGGCATTCGCGGTCTGGCCTATCCGATGTTTATCTACTCTTTCATGCTGATGCTGGTCCAGGTGCTGCCGCGCCCGAATCTGGCGGCGGCGACGGGCTGGTTCTGGGCCATGTACTCTATCGGGATCGGCGTGGTTGGTAGCTATCTGCCAAGCCTGACCATTCCGATGTTTGGCGAAACGGGAACGCTGTGGTTCGCCATCGTCTGGGTCGGCTGCGGTGGCCTGGTGGCCTTCTTTAGCTTGCGCAATGTGCCGGTGGATCGCTCGCGGGTGAATTTGCCGCTGCGTGACAAAATGACCGAGCTTTCCCGTGCAGGTACCATTCTGTTTACTAACCGCGACATTTTTTATGCCTGTCTGATCCGTATCATCAACACGCTGTCGCTGTTTGGTTTTGCGATTGTGATGCCACTGCTGTTTGTAGACCGACTGGGCTTTAGCATTTCTGAATGGCTGCAAATCTGGGCGGTGTTCTTCTTCGTCACCATCTTCACCAATATTTTCTGGGGGATAACCGGGGAATACATTGGCTGGATCCGCCAGGTGCGCTGGTTCGGTTGCCTGGGAATGGCCATCTCCAGCCTGACATTTTATTACCTGCCGGTCTATGCCGGGCATAATTTCGCGGTGGCGCTGATTCCGGCAATCATGCTGGGGATTTTTGTCGCGGCCTTCGTCCCGATGACAGCGGTCTTCCCGACACTGGAACCGCATCACAAAGGCGCGGCAGTCTCCATCTACAACCTCTCTGCCGGGATGAGCAACTTTGTCGCCCCGGCGATTGCCTCCGCATTACTGCCGTTTTTCGATATCGTGGGCGTGGTATGGGCTTACACCGGGCTGTATATCTTCGCCGGCGTGCTGACCTTTATCATCAAAGTGCCGCAGCCCAAACGTGTACGCCAGGGGCGTTCCCCGGAAGAGGTGGAACAGAGCGTGTAAGCAGGCATAAGGCGCAGTGTACCTGCGCCTTATCGCGTTTTTTCCAGCCGATAAGCCCAGCCGTCATAATCCACGCCGTTAATCGTATAGCCCTTTTCCAGCACCTGCGTACGCGTAAACCCGAGTTTTTCCAGGAGCCGCACCGAACCCTTATTTTCCGCCAGTACCCAGGCGTTTAGCGCCGCGACGCGGGTGTGTGTAAAGGCGTAATCCCGTATGGCTTTCAGTGCTTCACTGGCGAAGCCTTTCCCTTGCGCGAAAGGGGCAATAGCGTAGCCGACGTCGGCTTCCTGCGGATGTTGCGTGCTGATGTTCAGCCCAATGTCACCCAGTGGTTCGTCATTTTTGTCGCGAATCACCCGGGCGTGGCTCTCGTTCAGGCGAGTTATAAACAGGGTGCGGATATCCTCTTCACAGGCAATGGCGCCCATGAAGCGCATAATGTCCGGACTTTGGCGTAGGGCGAGGAAAAAGGGCCAGTCGGCCTCAGTAAACGCAGAGAGCGTCAGGCGCGCAGTGGTCAATATCATGAAGGGGTTCACCATTCCGGAAGCAAAGCGTTTTAGCTTAGCACCGGAATGGCGCGGGTAAACACCTTATAATGGTGGGGGCGTCACCACATCCTTGAGCGCTTCTTCTAAATCAAACCAGCGAAACGCAAATCCGGAGGCTTCAAGGCGCTTTGGCAGCGCGCGCTGGCCGCCAAGGACCAGCACCGAGGATTCACCCATCATCAGGCGCACGGTGGCGGCCGGGGCGTGCATAACCGCCGGGCGGTTCAACGCATGTCCGAGCGCGTGAGCGAACTGCTCGTTACGTGCCGGGTAGGGCGAGACCATATTGAACGGGCCGCGCAGGTCGTTATTGAGCAACCAGATGATGCCGTTGGCCATATCGTCGATATGAATCCAGGACATGTACTGGTGCCCGGTGCCGACCGGGCCGCCAAGGCCGACGCGAAAGAGCGGCAACAGTTTGGCAATCGCCCCGCCTTTACGCGCAATGACGACGCCTGTACGCAGTAAACAGACACGGGTGCGTTCACTTTCTGCGCCGCTGGCGATCTGCTCCCAGCGGGCGCACAGTTCGTGAGTAAATTCGTTATGCGGCGTCTCGTCCTCCGTGATGACCACATCCCCGGTATCGCCGTAATAGCCAACGGCGGAGCCAGAGATAAACACTTCCGGCGGATTCGCGCTGGCTAAGATGAGGTCGACCAGCCTCTGGGTTATTTTCCAACGACTTTCACACAGGCGCTGTTTTTGCTCATCGGTCCAGCGCTTTTCGGCAATCGGTTCGCCTGCCAGATTGATGACGGCGCCGAAATCATTGAGATCAGTGAGATCGTCCAGACCCGGTAGCAGCGCAACCGTATCGCCAAGCGTCTGCTGCGCTTTGGCGGGATCGCGTGTTACCACGGTGATGGAATGGTCCAGCTCTTGTAAACGAGGAATCAGAAAACGACCAATCAGGCCTGTACCACCGGTAATCAGAATCTTCATGCAACCTCCAGGGCTACGCTTGACGACGCCAGCTCATGGTCATGGACACAGAGTCGGCGTAACGCAATGCGTGAAGTTTATCGATCTCAACCTCAGCATAAGTGACCCAGTGATGTTCGCGTGCGATATTCAGCACATCCTGAGTTAATTTTTCCAGTAACGAGAAGCGGTTACTCTCGACATGGTGAATTATGCTTTTAGTTATCGTGCGGTAGTTTAGCGCGTCATTGATATCTTCGCTGGCGCGGGCCTTATCGGCCGGATAATGAATAGTGACATTGATAATAATATCCTGACGGTTGGCGACCTCTTCTTCTTTGATACCGATAAATGTGCGCAGGCGCAGATTTTTAATCCGAATAATGGCGTCTGGTTGTGACATTGCAGGCTTCCCTCAGTAATAACAATCTCATCATACACAAGGAAAATATTGCTGCCATTGAGATTTGCTGTGCGTTTGCCTGCGCGCATATGCTCCCGCATTGGGCGCGAATGTGCTCACACCCGTTATTTACCGCCGGATAATTATCCAGCGTGATTTCTTGCCCGTTTGGCGTCGACGCGTGAAAGAGATCAATCATTTGTTTCCTGTATCGCAATAGCGGTTTTATTGGATATAAGCGTTACTTATCGCACGTGAGTTTTCATCAAGTGACAGTCTTAACAAGACGTTATATTTTGATGAGAAACCTAATCGTTGAGAGGATGTTATGAGCGAGTCGACAATCACGTTGTGGTCAGATGCGGATTTTTTCTCCCCTTATGTCATGTCTGCTTATGTAGCGCTCCAGGAAAAGGGGCTGCCCTTTAGCCTGAAAACGATTGATCTGCAACACGGTGAACAGCAGAAGACGGGATGGACTGGCTATCACCTTACTCGCCGCGTACCGGTGCTGGAAATCGACGGTTTTGAGCTCAGCGAATCCTCGGCAATCGACGAATATCTGGAAGAGCGCTTTGCGCCGCCGGAATACGAACGTATCTATCCTCACGATTTACAAAAACGCGCGCGTGCCCGTCAGGTACAGGCGTGGATCCGCAGCGATCTCATGCCGATTCGCGAAGAGCGCAGCACCGACGTGATTTTCGCCGGGGCGAAGAAAGCGCCGCTCAGCGCCGCAGGCCAGCAGAGCGCCGCTAAACTTTTTGCCCTTGCCGGGGAGCTGTTGGCGCACGGTAAGCAGAATCTTTTTGGCGAGTGGTGTATCGCCGATGCCGACCTGGCCCTGATGATTAATCGCCTGGTGATGAATGGTGATGAGGTGCCGGAGCGTCTGGTGGATTACGCTACCTTCCAGTGGCAGCGTTCCTCGATACAACGCTATGTCGCACTGTCGGCGAAGCGTGCGGGCTGAGACCTGGCCGCGCTTGCGGTATGATACGGCATTCTCTTTAATCTGAGGTGTAGTGATGAAACTGATGTTCGCATCCGACATTCACGGCTCGCTGCCCGCCACCGAACGCGTACTGGCGCTGTTTGCTGAAAGCGGGGCACAGTGGTTAGTGATTTTGGGCGATGTACTCAATCACGGGCCAAGAAATGCCCTGCCGCAAGGGTATGCGCCCGCGCAGGTGGCGGAGCGGCTGAATGAAAAGGCATCGCGCATTATTGCCGTACGCGGTAACTGCGACAGCGAAGTCGATCAGATGCTGCTCAATTTCCCCATTACGGCCCCCTGGCAGCAGGTACTCTTACCCACGCAGCGGCTGTTTTTGACCCACGGTCACCTGTTCGGGCCGGATAATCTACCGCCGCTGGCGCAGGGCGATGTGCTGGTCTATGGTCATACACATCTGCCGGTGGCGCAGCGGCAGGGGGACATTGTTCACTTTAATCCGGGCTCGGTGAGTATTCCCAAAGGGGGATTCGACGCCAGTTACGGCATGCTGGAAGAGGGTGTTTTGCGCGTAATGGCACTGAATGATAAGCGGCTTATTGCACAGGTCGCGATTAATCCGTAAGTTACCCTTCAACTAAAACGCGCCATAAGAGCGCAATGACGAGACATTTCTGATGGTGGAACCGAATCATTTTACAGGCACGGAGTGGGTGGATATTGTCAGCGAGGACAACGAGGTCATCGCCCAGGCGAGTCGCGAGCAAATGCGCGCGCAATGTTTGCGTCACCGCGCGACCTATATCGTCGTCCATGATGGTATGGGTAAGATCCTGGTTCAGCGCCGTACGGAAACCAAAGATTTTATGCCGGGTATGCTGGATGCCACTGCAGGCGGCGTTGTGCAGGCTGACGAAGTGCTGCTGGATTCCGCTCGCCGTGAAGCCGAAGAAGAGCTTGGTATTGCCGGTGTCCCGTTTGCTGAACATGGCACATTCTATTTCGAGGACGAGCACTGCCGGGTTTGGGGCGGCTTGTTTAGCTGTGTTTCCCACGGCCCATTTGCCCTGCAGGAAGAGGAAGTGAGCGAGGTCTGGTGGATGACGCCTGAAGAGATCACCGCCCGCTGTGATGAATTCACGCAAGATTCGCTAAAAGCGCTGGCGCTGTGGATGAGCCGTAATGCCAGCAACTCTGTCGAAAAAGCCGAAGAAACAGAATAGGGTTATGGCGAAAAACCTGGCCTGAAAAAGTGTTGAACTGAATAACTGAATGAGCCGCGCCGATGAATAATCAGCGTGGTTTTTTTACGCGCAAAAAATAGCAGGAAAATTTCAGGTGACGGATTTTGGCTTTTGTACTATTTTGAAAGGTTACAAAAAATATAACGAAAAAGGAATTTTACATGCTCTCTGCCATTCAACTCACGCCAGATCAGACCTTTGAATTTCTCCTTAATGTTGCCATTACCCGCCCTGTATTTTTATGGGGGGCGCCGGGGATTGGTAAAAGCGCGCTGGTGCGACGTTTTGCTGATGAAGTCGGCATGGAGTGCGTCTCGCTACTGGGTAGCCAGCTTGCTCCAGAAGATCTGCTGGGTATTCCACAAATTGACGGGCAATGTTCGCGATTTTATCCCCCGGCAAATATCGTTCGTGATAAGCCCTTCGTTTTATTCCTGGATGAGCTGAATGCCTCTTCCCATGAAATTCAGAAAGCCTTTTATTCGTTAATTCTGGAACAGCGTATTGGCGAGTATCGGCTGCCGGAAGGCACCGTTGTCATTGGCGCCGGGAACCGAGCAAAGGATGCGGCCATCGTGAAACCGATGCCTTCGGCGTTAATCAACCGCATGGTGCATGTTCATCTGCGCGCCGACCATCGTCAGTGGCTGCACTGGGCTATCAATGAATCCTCTATTCACCCCTGGGTTGTGGAGTACATTCAGCTACGTCCGGATCAACTCTGGAATGAGCCACCGAAGCATGAAGAACCTTTTTCGACGCCACGCAGCTGGCACATGCTTTCTGATGCCCTTAAATCGTTTGGCGAGACTATCAGTGATGAAATGCTGGAAGCGCTGATTTATGGCCTTTTATCACCCGCGCATGCGGCGAGTTTTAAGGGGTTTATCAAACAGATTCGCCAAAAACATACCGTTTCCTCCATCCTTAAAGGTGATGCGAACTGGCCGGACGATCCTGCCGATCGCGACATTCTCTATTTCCTTGCGCAATCTTTCCGGACGCATCTTTATAAAGAGCTGCCGGAAACCGACAAGACATTACGTAATGAGCACAGGCAACTTGCTATACGAGCGAAAGATTGCCTGAAAACGCTGGCGCGAATTAGCGTAGAAATTGCGCAATCTGTCATGAGTGAAGACGAACAGGGCAAAAAGCTTCCTGCCTGGTTTTTACTGGAGGTTGCACGCGATCTTCCGCGCCTGGCGGTAAGGAATTAAGGACAATGAAACGCAAAGCGGAGCGCAACCCAGCGCTGGATGCCTGTCAGGCCGGATTGCAGATTATCGCATGGCATCCGTTATTCTCCCCTCTTTTCGCCCACATCTATGTGCGTTTTGACCATACTCACGCGCAGGTGAGTGCGAAAAACTGGCTGGCAATCAGCAATGACGGCTATTTGTGGCTCAATGCAAAGCGTCATGCCCGGCCAGAACAATGGGCGAGAATGGTTGCCCAGGCGCTGACGGCGCTGGGGTTTGGTTATATAACGCCCCGGACGCCTGCGACAACCTGGGAGCTGTCAGTGCTGATAGCCGCGATGCATTTTTGCGAAGGGTTAAAAATCGGTCCGTTGCCCGAAGAGTTGCAGTCTTACCTTTTCCCCCAGGATATACACAGCGACGTGGAGCTTCTGTTTCGCCAGTTGCAGGAAGAGGGTATTTCGGAATCGCTTGCCCGCTGGCAGACCATCTATTGCGGCGAACAACGTCATTTTGTCCACGTTGAAAAATCATCGCGCTATCACGCCGTTAACTGGCAGGAACTGCTGGCGGATGGCCTGAGCAATAGCGTCAGCCAGGCACTCGAACAGGTCGGGGGATACCAGCCGCAGCAGGGGCAGAAATATAAGCTGACGTTAGCGCAGAAAGCCCGGCAACAGATAATGACCCTTTACCCCTTGCTGGGCGCGCTGGCGGCAGGATTCGACATTGAAGAAGATGCGAAATTATGCAGCCAGTATGATATTGCCGTGGCAGCGATTGACGTCGGGATTGGCAAAATCTGGATCAACCCGACGGCCCGCTTAAACCAGGCGGAGATGCTATTTGTTTTTGCCCACGAGTTGTTACATGCCGGATTAAACCATGCCTCCCGTCGCCGCGGACGCGATGCAGAACTATGGAATGTGGCCTGCGATTTTATCATCAACGACTGGCTTATTGAGATGCAGGTGGGCGCGCCGCCGGAACTGGGATTGCTCTATGACGCTCAGTTCAGGGGAATGTCGGCAGAAGAAATTTATGATTCGCTCGCCATGGATATGCGCCGATCACGCAAGCTTATCACCCTGAGAGGCAGGGCGGGGGGCGATATCCTGGGCGAGGGCGGCGATCCGCGATTTATGAATGCCGAGGCCTACTGTCGTCGGGCCTTGTATCAGGGGATGGAGCGTTGTCTGTATGGGCAGAGCCGGGGGGCGCTGCCTGCGGGATTGATTGAAGAAATCCGCAGCCTGGCGCAACCGCCTGTCCCGTGGGATGTCGCACTGGCTGAGTGGTTCGATGAGCATTTCCCGCCGCCTGAGCGACGTCGTACCTGGGCGCGTCCGTCTCGCCGCCAGAGTGCGACACCGCATATTCCCCGGCCGGCCATACAGCCTCCGACAGAAGAAGAAAGACATTCGCGCGTTTTTGGCGTCGTTCTGGATACGTCCGGATCGATGGATCCTCAATTGCTGGGCAAGGCGCTTGGCGCCATCGCCAGTTATTCACTGGCGCGCGAGGTGTTTGCCGTGCGCTTTATTTGTTGTGACGCAAAAGCTTACGATCGCGGGTGGGTCCAGCCGGAACAACTTCTTCACCATTTTACGCTGCAAGGGCGAGGCGGTACCGTTTTGCAGCCTGGTATTGAATTACTGGAGAGCCTGGCGTTGCGCGGAGATTTCCCGCGGGGCGGGCCGCTACTGATTATTACCGACGGGTTTTGCGAGAATGATGTTTCGGTGAAAATGGAGCATGCCTGGTTATTGCCACAGAATCGTCGACTGCCCTTTGTCCCCCGAGGAAAGGTGTTTTCACTCAGCTAAAAAAAAGCTCCTGCATGCAGGAGCTTTTTTCAGTTTACGGCACTTATTTCTGCTGAGCAGACTGAATCGCAGTCAGTGCGATGGTGTAGACGATATCGTCAACCAGTGCGCCACGTGACAGGTCGTTAACCGGTTTGCGCATACCCTGCAGCATCGGCCCGATGGAGATCAGGTCAGCAGAACGCTGTACCGCTTTGTAGGTGGTGTTACCGGTGTTCAGATCCGGGAAGATGAACACGGTAGCGCGACCTGCAACCGGTGAGTTCGGTGCTTTGGATTTCGCAACGTCGGCCATAACGGCGGCGTCGTACTGCAGCGGACCGTCGATAACCAGATCCGGGCGTTTTTCCTGCGCCAGACGGGTTGCTTCGCGGACTTTCTCAACATCGCTACCCGCGCCGGAGTTACCGGTAGAGTAGGAGAGCATCGCCACGCGCGGTTCGATGCCAAAGGCAGCAGCGGAATCAGCAGACTGAATCGCGATTTCTGCCAGTTGCTCAGCGGTCGGATCCGGGTTGATTGCGCAGTCACCGTAAACGTAAACCTGTTCCGGCAACAGCATAAAGAACACAGAAGAGACCAGAGAGCTACCCGGTGCTGTTTTGATCAACTGCAGCGGCGGACGAATGGTGTTCGCGGTAGTGTGAACCGCGCCGGAGACCAGACCATCAACTTCGTCCTGTTCCAGCATCAGGGTACCCAGAACAACGTTGTCTTCCAGTTGTTCGCGGGCAACCGCTTCGGTCATACCCTTGCTCTTACGCAGTTCGACCAGGCGGGCAACGTAGCTTTCACGTACCACTTCCGGATCAACAATTTCGATACCGGTGCCCAGCTCAACGCCCTGAGCCGCAGCAACGCGGTTGATCTCTTCCGGGTTACCCAGAAGAACACAGGTGGCGATACCACGTTCAGCACAGATAGCGGCCGCTTTAACGGTACGCGGTTCGTCGCCTTCTGGCAGCACAACGCGTTTACCGGCTTTACGAGCCAGCTCAGTCAGCTGGTAACGGAAGGCTGGCGGAGACAGACGACGGCTACGTTCAGAGGTAGCGGTCAGAGACTCGATCCAGTCGGCATTGATGTAGCTGGCAACGTATTCCTGCACTTTCTCAATACGCTGATGGTCATCAACCGGTACTTCCAGGTTAAAGCTCTGCAGGCTCAGAGAGGTCTGCCAGGTGTTGGTGTCAACCATGAATACCGGCAGGCCGGTTTCAAATGCGCGTTCGCACAGCTTAGCAACACGCGGATCCATTTCGTAGGCACCGGTCAGCAGGATCGCACCGATTTCAACACCGTTCATTGCGGCCAGGCATGCTGCTACCAGCACGTCCGGACGGTCTGCGGATGTCACCAGCAGAGAGCCTGCGCGGAAGTGTTCCAGCATGTGCGGAATGCTACGCGCACAGAAGGTCACGGATTTCACGCGACGGGTGCTGATTTCGCCTTCGTTGACGATGGTTGCGTTCAGGTGACGCGCCATGTCGATTGCACGGGTCGCAATCAGGTCGAAGCTCCACGGTACTGCGCCGAGTACCGGCAGCGGGCTGGAAGCCGCCAGGCTTACCGGATCAACTTTAATGACTTTCGCTTTAGACGAGTCATCAAAGATTTCAGACAGGTCCGGGCGAGTACGACCCTGATCGTCAACCGGTGCATTCAGTTTGTTAACGATAACGCCGGTGATGTTGGTATTTTTCGCGCCGCCAAAGCTGCTGCGGGTCAGTTCGATACGCTCTTTCAGCTGTTCCTGAGTATCGGTGCCCTGAGACATCACGAACACGATTTCCGCATTCAGGGTTTTTGCGATTTCAAAGTTCAGCGACTGAGCAAATTGATGTTTGCGAGTCGGGACCAGACCTTCAACCAGCACAACCTCAGCGTCTTTGCTGTTCTCGTGGTAGCGCGCGACGATTTCTTCCATCAGCACGTCTTTCTGGTTGCTGGAGAGCAGGGACTCAACGTAGCTCATCTTCAACGGTTCTGCCGCTGGCAGGCCGGAGTTGGTGCGTACGATGGTGGTGGTCTGGTCTGGCGCATCGCCGCCAGCGCGTGGCTGGGCGATAGGTTTAAAGACGCTCAGACGAACGCCTTTGCGTTCCATAGCACGGATCACGCCCAGGCTGACGCTGGTCAGACCGACGCTGGTTCCGGTAGGGATCAGCATGATAATACGGGACACGGTTTATCCTCTTTGTTTGGCGAGTGACAAAACAGCACCGCCAGCTAAGCTGGCGGTGTGATATCAGGCAGTCAGACGGCTCGCGTCTTGCGCGATGACCAGTTCTTCGTTGGTTGGGATAACCACCGCAGGACGGGTACCTTCTTTGTTGATGAAACCTGATTTGCCGAAACGCGCGGCCAGGTTACGTTCGTGATCAACCTCGAAGCCCAGAACGCCCAGTTTGCCCAGGGACAGTTCGCGCACCATTGCTGCGTTCTCACCGATACCGCCGGTGAACACAACCGCATCCAGACGACCTTCCATCAGCGCAGTGTAAGAGCCGATGTATTTCGCCAGACGGTGGCAGTAAACGTCCATTGCACGTTTTGCGTCTTCTTTATCTTTGTAGTTATCTTCTACATAACGGCAGTCGCTGGTGACTTCGGTCAGGCCCAGCAGGCCAGACTCTTTGGTCAGCATTTTGTTGATAGCTTCAACGCTCATGCCCAGGGTGTCATGCAGGTGGAAAATGATAGCCGGGTCGATATCACCAGAACGGGTACCCATGACCAGACCTTCCAGCGGGGTAAGACCCATGGAGGTATCAACGCATTTACCGTTGCGGATGGCGGATACAGAACCACCGTTGCCCAGGTGGCAGGTGATGATGTTCAGTTCTTCAACCGGTTTGTTCAGAACTTTAGCGGCTTCCTGCGTCACATAGTAGTGGCTGGTACCGTGAGCGCCATAACGACGAACGCCGTGCTCTTTGTATAATTTGTACGGCAGAGCATAGAGGTAAGACTCTTCCGGCATGGTGGTGTGGAATGCGGTGTCGAAAACGGCAACGTTTTTCTCTTTCAGGCTCGGGAAAGATTTCAGTGCTTCCGCGATGCCGATCAGGTGAGCCGGGTTGTGCAGCGGTGCGAATGAGGCTGCATCTTTAATGCCCTGAATAACGGACTCATCGATAACCACGGAGCTGGTGTATTTTTCGCCACCGTGCACGATACGGTGACCGATTGCTGTCAGTTGTGCGGACAGTTCTGGTTTTTGTGCCAGAATAGTGTTAACGATAAAGTTCAGCGCTTCACTGTGAGCGGCACCTGCACCTAAAGCCGCTTCTTGTTTACCGCCGTCAATTTTCCATTTGATACGCGCTTCAGGAAGATGGAAACATTCGGCTAAACCAGAAAGGTACTCTTCACCGTTGGCTGCATCGATGATCGCGAATTTCAGTGAGGAGCTACCGCAGTTCAGAACCAGTACTAACTTACTCGACATGGAAGTACCTATTTATGATACGTGGCTAAAAAAACGTCAGTGAGTCTCACAGAATAACGGATGATGACGCTGACATTTATGATTAACATCATGCCTGATTAATTTTCTGGCATGATGGAAAGAATACTTAAGATTTTATGCCATTTTGCGCAAATTTCAGACAGTGGCATAATGGACTTCAAAGTTGACGAGCGACCACACTTCGTCTACGGCCTGTTAAGGCAGGCACAGGATACCTGATACCGTGCGCATTTGACAAAAAATTTTAACGTTGTCATGCACAGTTGTTGTTTTGCACAATTATTTTAATTTTTATATGTGAAGTTGAGGTAACGCCATGTCCACTTCAGAAAATCGCCCCGTAAGTTTTTTTGGATTGTTTCGTCGCGGGCAGCACTATGCGAAGACCTGGCCCATGGAAAAAAGCCTCGCCCCGCTATTTATAGAAAATCGGACTATACGCGCCACCCGTTATGCCATTCGCTTTATGCCGCCCGTTGCTGTGTTTACGCTGTGCTGGCAAATCGCCCTTGGCGGCCAGTTAGGCCCGGCTGTCGCTACGGCCCTGTTTGCCCTTAGCCTGCCAATGCAAGGGCTGTGGTGGCTTGGTAAGCGTTCCGTTACGCCTTTGCCCCCAACGATTCTTCATTGGTTTTATGAAGTACGCGGTAAATTACAGGAAGCCGGTCAGGCACTGGCGCCTGTCGAAGGCAAACCCGACTATCAGGCATTAGCTGACACGCTTAAGCGCGCCTTCAAACAACTCGATAAAACTTTCCTTGATGACTTGTGATTGATCATCGAAACGGTCTGTAAAAAAAGGCACAGTTACCATTAATAGTTACCGTGTCTTTTTTTTAATTTTCAACGCGCACAGGAGTCGTAAGATGGAAATGACCAATGCCCAACGACTGATTTTGTCTAATCAGTATAAAATGATGACCATGATGGATCCTGCTAATGCTGAGCGCTATCGTCGCCTGCAGACCATTATCGAGCGTGGCTATGGTCTGCAAATGCGTGAGCTGGATCGTGAGTTCGGCGAACTTACAGAAGAAACCTGCCGCACCGTTATCGACATTATGGAGATGTATCATGCGTTGCACGTCTCCTGGGCCAATCTGAAAGACGCGCAATCTATTGATGAACGCCGCGTCACCTTCTTAGGTTTTGATGCCGCTACCGAAGCGCGTTATCTCGGTTATGTACGCTTTATGGTCAATATTGAAGGGCGATATACCCATTTCGACGCCGGTACACACGGTTTTAATGCACAGACGCCCATGTGGGAAAAATACCAGCGCATGCTGAATGTATGGCACTCCTGCCCGCGCCAGTACCATCTGAGCGCTAATGAAATTAACCAAATTATCAATGCCTGAGGAGGCTCGCGTGCAGTGCAAAGGATTTCTGTTTGACCTGGATGGCACCCTGGTAAATTCGTTGCCCGTTGTAGAGCGGTCATGGTGTCGTTGGGCTGACCGCTTCGGCATCGATCATGACGACGTGTTGAATTTTATCCATGGCAAACAGGCCATAACTTCGTTACGTCACTTTATGGCCGGTCGCTCCGAAGAGGACATTGCAGCGGAGTTCACCTGGCTTGAAGATATTGAAGCGACGGATACCGAAGGTATTGTAGCCTTGCCCGGCGCGCTTGAGTTATTGAACCATCTCAATGAGACCCATATCCCGTGGGGGATTGTGACGTCGGGATCCATCCCTGTTGCTCATGCTCGCCACCGCGCCGCGGGTTTGCCGATGCCGGACGTGTTTGTCACGGCAGAGCAGGTTACCCGTGGCAAACCTGAGCCGGATCCGTATCTCCTTGGGGCAAGACTGCTTGGTTTGCCGCCGCAAGAGTGTGTAGTGGTGGAAGATGCAGGTGCCGGCGTGCTTTCTGGCCTGGCGGCTGATTGCCATGTTATCGCGGTGAATGTACCTGCCGATTCGCCGCGCCTGGATAAGGCGGACTTCGTGCTTACTCGCCTGGATGAAGTGGCCGTGGCAAAGCAGCCTGATGGTTGTGTCATTGTCAGACGAAAAGCCTGAGTCATGATGTAGCCCCGCACAGTCGGGGCTTTTTTATGGCAAGATGAATCACCCCATTTTAAACAAGGACATGTTGTGAACGGTGAGCTTATCTGGGTGTTATGCCTGTTGATGATAGCTGTCGTCCTCTTTGCGACGGGTAAAGTGCGCATGGATGCGGTGGCGTTACTGATCATTGTGGCGTTTATTCTGAGCGGGACGTTGACGATGACCGAGGCGTTGTCGGGTTTTAGCGATCCCAACGTTATTTTGATCGCAGCGCTTTTCATCATTGGTGACGGACTGGTACGTACCGGGGTGGCGACCAGCATGGGGTCATGGCTGGTAAAAATGGCCGGCAGCAGCGAAATCAAAATGCTGGTTCTGCTGATGCTCACCGTTGCAGGATTGGGCGCTTTTATGAGTTCCACTGGCGTGGTGGCTATCTTCATTCCGGTGGTGCTCAGCGTCTGTATGCGTATGCAAATTTCTCCCTCCCGTTTAATGATGCCGCTCAGTTTTGCCGGGCTTATCAGCGGAATGATGACGCTGGTGGCGACGCCGCCAAACCTGGTGGTCAACAGTGAACTACTGCGTGAGGGGTTGACCGGATTTAGTTTTTTTAGCGTTACGCCGCTGGGGCTGGTGATTTTGCTGATGGGCATTGTCTATATGCTGCTGATGCGCTTTATGCTTAAAAGCGAAAAAGAAGACAGTCAGCGTGATGGCTGGAAACGGCGCTCTTTCCGCGATTTGATTAAAGAATACCGCCTTACAGGGCGGGCCAGGCGGCTGGCCATTCGCCCTGGATCGCCTTTAATCGGTCAGCGACTGGATGATCTGAAACTGCGTGAACGCTATGGCGCAAATGTTATCGGCGTTGAACGCTGGCGGCGCTTTCGGCGAGTGATTGTCAATGTTAATGGGGTATCAGAATTTCGCGCCCGCGATGTTTTACTCATTGATATGTCCGCCGCAGATGTCGATTTACGCCAATTCTGCGCCGAACAACTGCTCGAACCGATGATTTTGCGCGGTGAATACTTTTCCGACCAGGCGCTGGATGTGGGGATGGCGGAGGTTTCGCCGATACCCGAGACCGAACTGTTAGGCAAAACCGTACGTGAAATTGGCTTTCGTACTCGTTACGGATTAAACGTGGTTGGGCTGAAACGTGATGGCGAGGCGATGTCCGGCGTCGTTGTTGATGAACCCCTGCAACTCGGGGATATTTTATTAGTGGTCGGTAACTGGAAGTTAATTAGCCAGTTGGGCCAGAAAGGACGAGAGTTTCTGGTGCTCAATATGCCCGTGGAAGAGAGTGCCGTCTCTCCTGCGCATAGCCAGGCACCTCATGCCATATTCTGCCTGGTGCTGATGGTTGCACTGATGTTGACAGATGAAATCCCCAACCCGGTGGCGGCGATCATGGCCTGCCTGTTGATGGGGAAATTCCGTTGTATTGATGCTGAGAGCGCCTATAAGGCCATTCACTGGCCAAGCCTTATTCTGATCATTGGGATGATGCCTTTTGCACTGGCGTTACAAAAAACGGGTGGGGTGGATCTGGTCGTTAAAGCCTTACTCGATTTCGGCGGCAGCTATGGGCCATATATGATGTTGGTGTGCCTGTTTGTCTTGTGCGCCACGATCGGGCTATTTATCTCTAACACCGCGACGGCGGTCTTAATGGCGCCTATCGCACTGGCGACGGCAAAATCAATGGGGGTCTCACCTTATCCCTTCGCGATGGTTGTCGCGATGGCCGCCTCGGCAGCATTTATGACGCCGGTATCATCACCGGTCAATACACTGGTTCTGGGTCCCGGCAATTATCAATTCAGCGACTTCGTTAAAATCGGCGTGCCTTTTACCCTTCTTGTCATGGGGGTATGTGTCGTGCTGATCCCTGTCCTGTTTCCGTTTTAACGTTTATCCCGGCAGCAATGCGATCGCCGGGATAAGTTTTTCGGACAGTGGGTAAGGTCCGCTGTGGAAGACGCGTATTAAAGCGGAGAATCCTGGCTTATTTCGTCCAGCGATAAATGGAAACTGGGTACAAAAACTTGCATGAAGTAATCCATTTCAGGACTTCGACGGGCATCCAGGGTTTTCTCCAGCCGCGATTTTGCCAACATAAATTCATTATTTCCGGCAGACAATTCTTCAAGACACTTTAGATATGCGCAGAGTGCATCTGCTTGTTTAACGATCAATTTTTCATCAGCACTGTAATAATGTTCATCGATCAGCGCAGAGAATATATCGCGTAGTTCTTCAGGTACCATCTCAACCAGCTTCTGCTGGGCAATTTTTTCGATGGCTTTATATTCCTGGGCGATTTGCGAATTGAAGTATTTTACCGGGGTGGGTAAATCACCGGTCAATACTTCGGAGGCATCATGATACATCGCTAACAGCGCGATTCGCTCCGCATTAACCTGACCACCGAATTTGCGATTTTTAATCGCTGCCAGTGCATGTGCCACCATGGCGACCTGCAGGCTATGTTCGGAGACGTTCTCAGTACGCACATTGCGCATCAGTGGCCAACGGTTGATTAATTTGAGACGGGAGAGGTGCGCGAAGAAATGGCTTTGACTCATAGTTAACCTTGTCTGTTACTGCGACGGTGAGTCATTGTGCGCAGAGAGTGGGGGAAGATGCAAATCCTCCCCCTGACACAATTACTGGTGGTAACCTGACAAGAAGCGACCAAAGCGGGTGATCGCCATTTCCAAATCATCCAGGCGCGGCAGCGTGACGATGCGCACATGATCCGGCCATGGCCAGTTGAAAGCAGTTCCTTGAACCAGAAGAACTTTTTCCTGTAACAGGAAATCAAGCACCATTTTCTGATCGTCATGAATATTGAAGCGCTTAGCGTCAATTTTCGGGAACATATAGAGTGCTCCCTTCGGCTTCATGCAAGACACACCAGGAATGTCGTTAATCAATTCCCATGCGCGATTGCGTTGTTCGTAAAGGCGCCCGCCAGGCACGATAAACTCGTTGATACTCTGGTAGCCGCCAAGTGCGGTCTGAATCGCATGTTGTGCGGGGACGTTAGCGCAAAGACGCATTGAGGCCAGCATTTCCAGCCCTTCGATATAACCTTTGGCGTGTTTTTGCGGTCCGCTCAGCACCATCCAGCCTTGACGAAATCCCGCAACGCGGTAGGTCTTGGAAAGGCCGTTAAAGGTAATCGTAAACACGTCCGGTGCCATCGCAGCGATAGAGTGATGCTCGGCATCGTCATAAAGGATTTTGTCGTAGATCTCGTCGGCGAAAATAATGAGATTATGCTGACGCGCAATCTCAACAATCTCCATCAACAGCGCTTTTGAATAGACTGCACCGGTGGGGTTGTTCGGGTTAATGATGACGATACCACGCGTGCGCGGCGTTATTTTCGCACGAATATCATCGAGATCCGGGAACCAGTCAGAGGATTCATCACACAGATAGTGCACGGCTTTGCCGCTCGAAAGCGACACTGCCGCTGTCCATAAAGGATAGTCCGGCGCCGGAACCAGCATTTCGTCACCGCTGTTCAACAGGGCCTGCATTGATTGTACGATTAGCTCAGAAACGCCGTTACCGATATAGATATCTTCAACGGTAACATCACGCATGCCACGCGCCTGATAATGCTGCATGATGGCTTTACGCGCGGAGTACAGCCCTTTTGAGTCACAATAACCTTGCGCGGTTGGCAGATTTCGAATGACGTCGACCAGGATTTCATCTGGCGCTTCAAAGCCAAAAGGCGCCGGGTTGCCGATGTTTAGTTTAAGAACTTTGTTGCCTTCTTCTTCCAGGCGTTTCGCCTCTTTGAGAACCGGCCCGCGTATGTCATAACAGACGTTGTCTAATTTGCTGGATTTTTCGATGGAGGACATGAATCTTTGACCTTTTAGCTGTGAGTGCCACTTCCTGCCGTGGAAGTCAGCACCGAACAATGTACTCCCACGAGCGCAGGTTTTGAAGGGTGGACAGAACAAGATTTTGCCTTAACCACATCACAATTAACGTTTTTAAAACTACCATTATTGGTTAAATCTCTATATATCAGTGTAAAAGATATTATTTGTAGTTTATGGTTCTTCTTGCGCTGATTTTTGTCGATTTTTCTGCTAAAAAAGAAAGGTTATGTAGTGTGTGTAACAATGAAGAAGAATGATTTCGTCTCATAATCATTCTCAATACATAGAGAGTGATACATTTTTAAAGTAACACATTGCCCGAGAAACGACTAATCTGTGAAGATAATGTTAAGTATTATTAATACATAAGGTGATTCATTTTTCACGTTTATTTAATATTGCGAATGGAAAGGGTAGACCTTTTTAATATTAATAAAACTAAATCGTTCGCGAGATGATTTTTGGCGATCAGATTAATCGCAATAATGCTTATAAATATAATGGTTTTAGGTTAAAATGATGCCCGAAAATGGTTCTGTCAGGAAAGCCGCGCTTTCTGTGTGGACTATTTGTTATTATTAGTTTGCTGTTATTACTCGTTTTTCTACTCCCGGTCAGCCATATGAATTGGCTGTATATGACGTGCACGCCATGTACGGCTAAGAATGTTGCAAAAAAATGTTTTTTCCTGAAAAGGATTAACAAGTATTCGCATGGTTTATATATTCAATAAGGAAGGGAGTATGCAGAATAAAGATGTTGAGTTTGTCTTGCTCCAGACTGTGAACTATAAACACCTGAACTTTTTGTCAAGTTGACCAGGGTGATAACTCTGCTGGATGCACATTAAAAAGGGAATTGCTTAAATCTTACGCGCACAGCATAAACCCGGGTAACTCCGAGTGAGAAACCCGTAAGTGAAAAATTATGATAAATGCAAATCGTCCGATACTGAATCTCGACCTCGATCTGCTGAGAACCTTCGTTGCGGTCGCTGATTTGAACACGTTTGCTGCGGCAGCAGCCGCAGTTTGTCGCACCCAGTCAGCTGTAAGTCAGCAAATGCAAAGACTGGAGCAGTTAGTAGGGAAGGAGCTTTTTGCCCGTCATGGTCGAAATAAGCTGTTAACCGAGCACGGTATTCAGTTACTGGGCTATGCAAGAAAGATCTTACGTTTCAATGATGAAGCATGTACATCGCTAATGTTTAGCAATTTACAGGGCGCGTTGACGATCGGCGCTTCGGATGAATCTGCCGACACTATTTTACCGTTCTTGCTTAATCGTATTAGTTCTGTTTATCCAAAGCTCGCCCTGGATGTGCGTGTCAAACGCAATCCCTTTGCCGGAGACAGACTAAAAGAAGATGATGTCGATCTTGTCGTGACCACTAACCGGCCAGGTGAATACGATTGCCTGACGCTACGGACTTCACCCACGCACTGGTACTGCTCTGCGGAGTTTGTATTGCAAAAAGGTGAGGCAGTGCCATTGGTCCTGTTAGATGAACCAAGCCCTTTTCGCGATATTGTGATTAATACGCTTAATGGAGCGGACATTCCGTGGCGTATCGCCTATGTGGCGTCCACCCTTTCAGCGGTAAAAGCGGCAGTGAAAGCCGGGCTTGGCATAACCGCACGGCCTGTAGAGATGATGAGTCCAGATTTACGGGTGTTGGGTAAATCAGATGGCTTACCTCTGCTGCCTGAGACTGAATATCTTCTTTGCTATAATCCGCTTAGCCAAAATGAGCTGGCGCAGGTGATTTTCGAGGCAATGGAGCACTATCAGAATCCATGGCATTACAGCAGTAGTGCTACCGAAGGGGGAGGGGATTCTCTGGTGATTGAGGGCGATTTTGGGTAACACTGACGCCAAAAACTGGTAACAAAATGTAAGTGTGAAAATAGGCCGCTGGCAGCAAAAATGCTGTCATCGGTTTATTTTTTGCACAAATTAGTGCTTTATGATTCATTTCTCCGCTTAATAATTTTATAAATCAATTACTTAATTAACCTACCTGTCATATCATCTCTTTTGTTCTATAGTTTTTGGTAATGGACATTCATGTTAAAAAACTAGCTATTTTGTTGCCGTTTTTAGGAATGAATTAACAAAAGCGTGTCTCAGATCAAGAAAATACTCCCATAGAGGGGGAGGAATCCAGGCAAAATCCTGTCAAAATAAGAGGGTAATATTTGTAAAACTTCACAACGGACACGATTCAACACCCTGATTGTTTGCAGGCTTTTTTGAGGTTAAAGAAGAAAACGGCATTAAATGTTAATGAATTGCTGTCGATGTAAACTAATGTGAGGAAACTTTTGTTAAAGTTGACAAAAGGTTATAGAAAGGAGTAAAAACCCACATCGTTTGACCGACTTTGTCAAATTCGCACTGAACGTGTGGTTTTATTCCTCCCCATGAATCGATGTGGCGCCATCTGCCGAGAAGAGCAGAGGTATTAAGCGCTACCTTTTGAGTTAAGCAATGCGTATGTCAACATCCACTGAAATCATCGCTCATCATTGGGCATTCGCTATCTTTCTTATTGTCGCTATTGGCCTGTGCTGCCTGATGCTGGTCGGCGGCCGGTTTCTCGGTGGTCGGGCGCGTGCAAGACACAAAAACGTCCCGTTCGAGTCCGGTATCGATTCGGTAGGTTCAGCTCGCCTTCGTCTGTCTGCCAAGTTCTACCTGGTGGCCATGTTCTTCGTCATCTTCGACGTTGAAGCGCTCTATTTATATGCATGGTCAACCTCCATTCGTGAGAGTGGTTGGGTTGGTTTTGTCGAAGCTGCAATTTTCATTTTAGTGCTGCTGGCAGGTCTTGTTTACCTGGTGCGAATTGGTGCGCTGGACTGGACGCCTGCGCGTTCACGCCGCGAACGACTCAATCCGGAAACCGACAGCTACACTAATCGTCAACGCTAACCGCGAGGCAATAAGATGGATTATACGCTCACCCGCATAGATCCTAACGGTGAGAACGACCGTTACCCCCTGCAAAAACAGGAGATCGTAACCGACCCTCTTGAGCAGGAAGTGAATAAAACGGTGTTCATGGGCAAACTCCATGACCTGGTTAACTGGGGCCGTAAAAACTCAATCTGGCCTTATAACTTTGGCCTCTCCTGCTGCTACGTTGAGATGGTAACGTCATTCACTGCGGTGCATGACGTTGCGCGTTTCGGGGCTGAGGTGTTACGTGCTTCACCACGTCAGGCCGACCTGATGGTTATCGCGGGCACGCCGTTCACTAAAATGGCGCCTGTTATCCAGCGTCTGTATGACCAGATGCTTGAGCCCAAATGGGTCATTTCCATGGGCGCGTGCGCCAACTCCGGCGGTATGTACGACATCTATTCTGTGGTGCAGGGCGTCGATAAATTTATCCCGGTGGACGTATACATCCCCGGCTGCCCGCCGCGTCCGGAAGCCTATATGCAGGCCCTGATGCTGTTGCAGGAATCCATTGGTAAAGAACGCCGCCCGCTGTCGTGGGTTGTTGGCGATCAAGGCGTGTATCGCGCCAATATGCAATCAGAGCGCGAGCGTAAACGCGGCGAACGTATTGCCGTCACGAATCTGCGTACACCTGACGAGATTTAATTTGCGCCTGTAGGTAATGGCAGACACTTCGCATTTTAATAATCAACTAACGCGGAGCCATACCTGACAGTCACCACGGACCTTTTGCAATGGTGAACAATATGACTGACTTAACTGCGCAAGAAGCCACATGGCAGACCCGCGATCACCTTGATGATCCGGTCATTGGCGAGCTGCGCAACCGTTTTGGGCCGGATGCCTTTACCGTTCAGGCTACCCGCACCGGGGTGCCCGTTGTTTGGGTGAAGCGCGAACAGTTACTGGAAGTAGGCGATTTCTTAAAGAAACTGCCTAAACCTTACGTCATGCTGTTTGATTTACACGGCATGGATGAACGTTTACGTACACACCGCGCAGGTTTGCCCGCCGCGGATTTCTCCGTTTTCTATCACCTGATTTCCATTGAGCGCAATCGCGATATCATGCTCAAGGTGGCGTTATCTGAAAACGATCTGCGTGTACCGACTTTCACCAAACTTTTCCCGAACGCGAACTGGTATGAGCGCGAAACCTGGGAAATGTTCGGTATTGATATTGAAGGCCACCCGCATCTGACGCGCATTATGATGCCGCAGACGTGGACAGGTCACCCGCTGCGTAAAGATTATCCGGCGCGTGCGACTGAATTCGATCCGTTTGAGCTGACGAAAGCGAAACAGGATCTGGAGATGGAAGCGCTAACTTTCAAACCGGAAGACTGGGGTATGAAGCGCGGTACCGATAATGAGGACTTTATGTTCCTCAACCTCGGTCCGAACCACCCGTCGGCGCACGGTGCATTCCGTATTATCCTTCAGCTTGATGGCGAAGAGATTGTCGACTGCGTACCGGATATCGGTTACCACCACCGTGGCGCCGAGAAGATGGGCGAGCGTCAATCCTGGCACAGCTACATTCCGTATACCGACCGTATCGAGTATCTCGGTGGCTGCGTAAACGAAATGCCTTACGTGCTGGCGGTGGAAAAACTGGCCGGTATTACCGTGCCGGATCGCGTGAATGTGATTCGCGTGATGCTCTCCGAACTGTTCCGTATCAACAGCCATCTGCTGTACATCTCGACGTTTATTCAGGACGTCGGCGCCATGACCCCGGTCTTCTTCGCCTTTACCGATCGCCAGAAAATCTACGATCTGGTGGAAGCGATCACCGGTTTCCGTATGCACCCGGCCTGGTTCCGTATCGGCGGTGTGGCACACGATCTGCCGCGTGGCTGGGATCGTCTGCTGCGTGAATTCCTCGACTGGATGCCGAAGCGTCTGGCCTCTTACGAGAAAGCCGCGCTGCGTAATACCATTCTGAAAGGTCGTTCCCAGGGCGTGGCCGCGTATGGCGCGAAAGAAGCGCTGGAGTGGGGCACCACGGGCGCAGGCCTGCGCGCTACCGGGATTGATTTCGACGTGCGTAAAGCGCGTCCTTATTCTGGCTATGAAAACTTCGACTTTGAAGTGCCGGTTGGCGGCGGTGTTTCCGACTGCTACACCCGCGTGATGCTGAAAGTGGAAGAGCTGCGCCAGAGTCTGCGCATCCTTGAGCAGTGCCTCAACAACATGCCGGAAGGCCCGTTCAAAGCCGATCACCCGCTGACGACGCCGCCGCCGAAAGAGCGCACGCTGCAACATATCGAAACCCTGATCACCCACTTCCTGCAGGTTTCCTGGGGCCCGGTTATGCCGGCGCAGGAGTCCTTCCAGATGATTGAAGCGACCAAGGGTATTAACAGTTACTACCTGACCAGTGATGGCAGCACGATGAGCTACCGTACCCGCGTACGTACGCCAAGTTTTGCTCACCTGCAGCAGATCCCGTCCGCCATCCGGGGCAGTCTGGTCTCCGACCTGATTGTGTATCTGGGTAGTATCGATTTTGTTATGTCAGATGTGGACCGCTAATTATGCACGAGAATCAATTACCAGAAACCGAGGCTTTTGAGCTGAGTGCGGCAGAGCGTGAAGCCATTGAGCACGAGATGCACCACTACGAAGATCCGCGTGCTGCGTCCATTGAAGCGCTGAAAATCGTTCAGAAACAGCGTGGCTGGGTGCCGGACGGTGCGATTTATGCCATCGCTGATGTGCTGGGTATCCCGGCGAGTGATGTGGAAGGGGTGGCGACATTCTATAGCCAAATCTTCCGCCAGCCGGTGGGCCGTCATGTGATCCGCTATTGCGACAGCGTGGTGTGTCATATCACCGGTTATCAGGGCATTCAGTCTGCGATTGAAAGCCATCTGAAAATCAAACCGGGCCAGACTACTTTCGATGGTCGTTTTACCTTGCTGCCAACCTGTTGTCTGGGTAACTGCGACAAAGGGCCGAACATGATGATTGATGAGGATACTCATGCGCATCTGACCCCCGAAGGCATTCCCGAATTACTGGAGCGGTATAAATGAAAAACGTTATCCGTACTCCCGAAACGCATCCGCTGACCTGGCGTCTGCGTGATGACAAGCAGCCTGTGTGGCTGGAAGAATATCAAAGCAAAAATGGTTATGCTGGCGCGCGGCGTGCGCTGACCGGCATGGCGCCGGATGAAATCGTCAATGCGGTCAAAGACTCCGGTCTGAAAGGCCGTGGTGGCGCTGGCTTCTCTACGGGTCTTAAGTGGAGCCTGATGCCGAAAGACGAATCCATGAACATCCGTTACCTGCTGTGTAACGCCGATGAAATGGAGCCGGGGACTTATAAAGACCGTTTACTGATGGAGCAACTGCCTCACCTGCTGGTGGAAGGCATGCTCATTTCCGCGTTTGCGCTGAAAGCGTACCGTGGCTACATCTTCCTGCGCGGTGAATATATTGAAGCGGCGGTGCATCTGCGCCGTGCGATTGCTGAGGCGACCGAAGCGGGTCTGCTCGGTAAAAATATCCTCGGCAGCGGGTTCGATTTCGAACTGTTCGTGCACACCGGCGCAGGGCGTTATATCTGCGGTGAAGAGACCGCGCTGATTAACTCCCTCGAAGGCCGCCGCGCCAACCCACGCTCCAAGCCGCCGTTCCCGGCGAGTTCCGGCGTGTGGGGCAAACCGACTTGCGTAAATAACGTCGAAACCCTGTGTAACGTCCCGGCGATCCTCGCTAACGGCGTTGAGTGGTACCAGAACATTTCGAAGAGCAAAGACGCCGGCACCAAACTGATGGGCTTCTCAGGCCGCGTGAAGAATCCAGGCCTGTGGGAGTTGCCGTTTGGCACCACTGCTCGCGAGATCCTGGAGGATTACGCGGGCGGTATGCGCGATGGTCTGAAATTCAAAGCCTGGCAGCCGGGCGGGGCAGGGACGGACTTCCTGACCGAGGCGCACCTGGATCTGCCGATGGAATTCGAAAGCATTGGTAAAGCGGGTAGCCGTCTGGGTACAGCGCTGGCAATGGCGGTGGACCACGAAATTGGCATGGTTTCGCTGGTGCGTAACCTGGAAGAGTTTTTCGCCCGTGAATCTTGCGGCTGGTGTACGCCTTGCCGTGACGGTTTGCCGTGGAGCGTGAAAATTCTGCGCGCGTTAGAGCGTGGCGAAGGCCAGCCAGGGGATATCGAGACACTTGAGCAACTGTGTCGTTTCCTCGGACCGGGTAAAACCTTCTGTGCGCATGCGCCAGGCGCGGTAGAACCGCTGCAGAGCGCAATTAAATACTTCCGCGAAGAATTCGAGGCAGGCATTAAGCAACAGTTCAGCAATACCCAGGCTATTCAAGGGATTCAGCCGAACCTGCTTAAAACGCGCTGGTGAGTTAAATTTCTAATTTGGAAGCACGCTAATGGCTACGATTCATGTAGACGGCAAAGAATACGAGGTTAACGGAGCGGACAACCTGTTACAGGCATGTCTCTCTATGGGCCTTGATATTCCTTATTTTTGCTGGCATCCGGCGCTGGGCAGCGTGGGTGCGTGCCGCCAGTGTGCGGTGAAGCAATATCAAAACGCGGAAGACACGCGTGGTCGCCTGGTGATGTCCTGTATGACTCCGGCATCCGATGGCACCTTTATTTCTATCGACGATGAAGAAGCGAAGCAGTTCCGTGAAAGCGTTGTAGAGTGGCTGATGACCAACCACCCGCACGACTGCCCGGTCTGTGAAGAGGGCGGCAACTGCCACCTGCAGGATATGACCGTGATGACGGGTCATAGCTTCCGTCGCTACCGTTTCACCAAACGTACTCACCGTAATCAGGATTTGGGGCCGTTCATCTCTCATGAAATGAACCGTTGCATCGCCTGCTACCGCTGCGTGCGTTACTACAAAGACTACGCAGACGGTGCGGATCTTGGCGTTTATGGCGCCCATGACAACGTCTACTTCGGTCGTCCGGAAGATGGCACGCTTGAAAGCGAATTCTCCGGGAACCTGGTGGAAATCTGTCCGACCGGTGTCTTCACCGATAAAACCCACTCCGAGCGTTACAACCGTAAGTGGGACATGCAGTTTGCGCCAAGCATCTGCCAGCAGTGCTCGCTGGGTTGTAATACGAGCCCGGGTGAGCGTTACGGTGAACTGCGTCGTATCGAAAACCGTTATAACGGGACCGTTAACCACTACTTCCTCTGCGACCGTGGTCGTTTTGGCTATGGCTATGTGAACCTGAAAGACCGTCCGCGTCAGCCAGTGCAGCGCCGTGGCAATGATCTGATCACCCTCAACGCCGAGCAGGCGATGCAAGGGGCTGCTGATATTTTGCGCCAGTCGAAGAAAGTGATCGGTATTGGCTCCCCGCGTGCCAGTGTCGAAAGCAACTTTGCGCTGCGTGAGCTGGTAGGGGCAGAAAACTTCTATACCGGCATCGCCAGCGGTGAGCAGGAACGTTTGCAGTTAATGCTTAACGTGCTGCGTGAGGGCGGTATTCGTACCCCGGCGTTGCGCGAAATTGAATCTTACGATGCGGTACTGGTGCTGGGCGAAGACATTACCCAGACTGGTGCGCGTGTCGCACTGGCGGTCCGTCAGGCGGTGAAAGGGAAAGCGCGTGAAATGGCGGCAGCGCAGAAAGTGGCTGACTGGCAGATTGCGGCAATTCTCAACATTGGTCAGCGTGCCAAACACCCGTTGTTTGTCACCAACGTGGACGATACGCGTCTGGACGATATCGCCGCGTGGACCTACCGCGCGCCGGTAGAAGATCAAGCTCGTTTAGGTTTTGCTATTGCCCATGCGCTGGATGAGGCTTCTCCGGCCGTCGACGGTCTGAGCAACGACCTGCGTGGCAAGGTTGATGTTATCGTTCAGGCGCTGGCTGGGGCAAAAAAACCGCTGATCATTTCCGGTACCAATACCGGCAGCACGGCGGTGATTCAGGCTGCTGCTAACGTGGCGAAAGCGCTGAAAGGCCGCGGTGCTGATGTTGGTATCACCATGATTGCCCGTTCGACCAACAGCGTCGGCCTGGGGATGATGGGGGGCGGTTCGCTGGATGACGCGCTGACCGAGCTGGAAACCGGCGCTGCGGATGCGGTTATCGTGCTGGAAAACGATCTGCATCGTCATGCTGCGGCCAGTCGCGTAAATGCCGCGCTGGATAAAGCGCCGCTGGTGCTGGTTATTGACCATCAGCGTACGGCGATTATGGACCATGCGCATCTGGTGCTGTCTGCGGCTAGCTTCGCAGAAAGCGACGGGACGGTTATCAACAACGAAGGACGCGCCCAGCGCTTCTTCCAGGTCTATGACCCGGCCTACTACGACAGCAAGACGATTATGCTGGAAAGCTGGCGCTGGCTGCACTCCCTGCACAGCACCGTACAGAGCCGTGAAGTGGACTGGACGCAGCTTGACCATGTTATCGACGCTGTGGTTGAAAAAATGCCGCAGTTTGCCGGTATCAAAGACGCTGCACCGGATGCCAGCTTCCGTATCCGTGGTCAGAAACTGGCACGTGAGCCGCACCGCTATAGTGGTCGTACGGCAATGCGCGCCAATATCAGTGTTCATGAACCGCGCCAGCCGCAGGATAAAGACACCATGTTCGCCTTCTCGATGGAAGGGAACAACCAGCCATCCGCACCGCGTTCGCAAATTCCGTTTGCATGGGCACCGGGCTGGAACTCCCCGCAGGCATGGAACAAGTTCCAGGCTGAGGTGGGCGGTTCTCTGCGCCACGGCGATCCGGGTGTGCGGTTGATTGAAGCCTCGGCTACCGGCCTGGATTACTTCACTTCCGTTCCGGCAGGTTTTGAACCGCAGGACGGTCAGTGGCGGATTGCGCCTTACTACCATCTGTTCGGCAGCGATGAACTGTCTCAGCGTTCTCCTGTCTTCCAGAGCCGCATGCCAGAGCCGTATATCAAACTCAACCCGACGGATGCCGCGAAGTTGGGAGTGAATGCGGGCGCGTATATTTCGTTCAGCTACGACGGTCAGACTATCAGCCTGCCGCTGCAGCTTTCCGAAGGGCTGACGGCAGGGCAGGTAGGGTTGCCGATGGGCATGCCAGGCATTGCGCCGGTACTGGCCGGAGCACGTCTTGAAAATCTGCAGGAGGCGAAAGCATGAGTTGGTTAACACCGGATGTTATCGACACTCTGTTAGGTATCATCAAGGCTGTCGTGATCCTGCTGGTGGTCGTCACCTGCGGCGCGCTCATGAGTTTTGGCGAACGTCGTCTGCTCGGTCTGTTCCAGAACCGCTACGGACCGAACCGCGTAGGCTGGGGTGGTTCACTGCAGATCGTCGCGGACATGATCAAGATGTTCTTTAAAGAGGACTGGATCCCGAAATTCACCGACCGGGTTATCTTCACTCTTGCGCCGATGATCGCTTTTACCTCTCTGCTGTTGGCCTTCGCCATTGTCCCGGTGAGTCCGGGCTGGGTGGTGGCGGATCTGAACATCGGGATTTTGTTTTTCCTGATGATGGCAGGTCTGGCGGTCTACGCAGTGTTGTTCGCTGGCTGGTCCAGTAACAACAAATACTCTCTGCTCGGCGCGATGCGTGCTTCTGCGCAGACGCTGAGTTACGAAGTGTTTCTTGGGCTTTCGCTGATGGGCGTGGTGGCGCAGGCGGGTTCATTCAACATGACCGACATCGTCAACAACCAGGCTGATATCTGGAACGTTATCCCGCAGTTCTTCGGTTTTATTACCTTTGCTATCGCGGGCGTGGCGGTGTGTCACCGTCATCCGTTTGACCAGCCAGAAGCCGAGCAGGAACTGGCCGATGGTTACCACATTGAATATTCCGGTATGAAGTTCGGTCTGTTCTTTGTGGGGGAATACATCGGTATCGTGACCATCTCTGCACTGATGGTGACGTTGTTCTTTGGTGGCTGGCATGGCCCGTTCTTACCGCCATTCATCTGGTTCGCGATTAAAACCGCGTTCTTTATGATGATGTTCATTTTGATTCGCGCAGCGTTACCCCGTCCACGTTATGACCAGGTAATGTCCTTCGGCTGGAAAGTATGTCTGCCGCTGACGCTTCTCAATCTGTTGGGTACGGCGGCTGTCATTCTCTGGCAAGCGCAATAAGGGGTGAAAAGACCATGACTTTAAAAGAATTACTCGTGGGCTTCGGCACCCAGGTGCGCAGTATCTGGATGATCGGCCTGCACGCGTTTGCAAAACGCGAGACCCGGATGTATCCGGAAGAGCCGGTATATCTGCCGCCGCGCTACCGTGGCCGTATCGTGCTGACCCGCGATCCGGACGGTTCCGAGCGCTGCGTGGCCTGTAACCTGTGTGCGGTAGCCTGTCCGGTAGGCTGTATCTCTCTGCAAAAAGCAGAGACGGTCGATGGCCGCTGGTACCCTGAGTTCTTCCGCATCAACTTCTCACGCTGCATTTTCTGCGGTCTGTGTGAAGAGGCGTGCCCAACGACTGCAATCCAGCTTACCCCGGACTTCGAACTGGGTGAGTATAAGCGCCAGGATCTGGTGTACGAAAAAGAGGATCTGCTGATCTCCGGTCCGGGTAAATATCCGGAATATAACTTCTACCGGATGGCAGGTATGGCAATCGACGGAAAAGATAAAGGCGAGGCGCAGAACGAAGCCAAACCTATCGACGTCAAGAGCCTGTTACCGTAAGGAGAGGGGCAATGGAGTTCGCTTTTTATATCTGTGGCCTGGTAGCCATCCTCGCGACACTACGGGTGATTACCCATACTAATCCGGTGCATGCGTTGCTGTACCTGATTGTGTCGCTGCTGGCGATTGCAGGTGTCTTCTTCTCGCTTGGCGCCTATTTTGCCGGTGCGCTGGAAATCATCGTTTACGCGGGTGCCATTATGGTGCTGTTCGTGTTTGTGGTGATGATGCTCAATCTGGGCGGCAGCGAAATCGAACAGGAGCGCCAGTGGCTGAGACCGCAAGTGTGGGTTGGCCCGGCGCTGTTGTCTGCCGTTCTGCTGGGCGTGATGATTTACGCTATTTCCGGCCTTAACGATCAGGGTATCGAAGGTGCGGCCATTACCGCGAAAGCGGTGGGTGTCACGCTGTTCGGGCCTTACGTTCTGGCGGTAGAACTGGCGTCAATGCTGCTGCTGGCGGGTCTGGTGGTCGCGTTCCATGTTGGTCGTGAAGACCGCATGGGTGAAGTGCTGAGCAATCGCACTGACGATCGCGCGAAAAGAAAAACGGAGGAGCATGCATGATCCCCTTAACACACGGACTGATCCTTGCCGCTGTCCTGTTTGTTCTCGGTCTTACTGGCCTGGTCATTCGCCGCAATCTGCTGTTTATGCTGATTGGTCTGGAGATCATGATCAATGCTGCTGCGCTGGCGTTTGTCGTCGCGGGTAGCTACTGGGGCCAGACTGACGGTCAGGTGATGTACATCCTCGCCATTAGCCTCGCGGCTGCCGAAGCGAGTATTGGCCTGGCGTTGCTGCTGCAACTCCATCGTCGCCGTCAGAATCTGAATATCGATTCAGTAAGTGAGATGCGTGGATGAACATGCTCGCCTTAACCATTATTTTTCCTCTGATTGGCTTTTTGCTGCTCTCTTTTTCACGTGGGCGCTGGTCGGAAAATCTGTCTGCCACCGTGGGGATCGGCTCTATCGGTTTATCTGCACTGGTAACGGCGATTGTCGGACTGGATTTTATCAATAACGGCCATCAGGGTTTCACCCAGCCGTTGTGGACCTGGATGTCCGTTGGTAATTTCAACATCAGCTTTAGTCTGGTGCTGGATGGCCTGTCGCTGACCATGCTCTCGGTGGTCACCGGGGTTGGCTTTCTGATCCATATGTTTGCCTCCTGGTATATGCGCGGTGAAGAGGGTTACTCCCGCTTCTTTGCCTACACCAACCTGTTTATCGCCAGCATGGTGATTTTAGTGCTGGCGGATAACCTGCTGTTGATGTACCTCGGTTGGGAAGGCGTGGGTCTCTGTTCTTATCTGCTGATCGGTTTCTACTACACCGATCCGAAGAATGGTGCCGCCGCAATGAAAGCGTTTGTCGTAACCCGTGTGGGTGACGTCTTCCTCGCCTTTGCGCTGTTCATTCTTTATAACGAACTGGGCACGCTGAACTTCCGCGAAATGGTTGAGTTGGCACCGCAGCACTTCGCCAACGGCAGCACCATGCTGCAGTGGGCGACACTGATGTTGCTGGGTGGTGCGGTTGGTAAATCGGCACAGCTGCCGTTGCAAACCTGGCTGGCTGATGCGATGGCGGGTCCGACGCCTGTCTCTGCGCTGATCCATGCCGCAACGATGGTTACCGCGGGTGTCTACCTGATTGCGCGTACGCATGGCCTGTTCCTGTTAACGCCGGAAATCCTGCATCTGGTGGGGATTGTCGGGGCAGTAACCTTACTGCTGGCCGGTTTTGCCGCGTTGGTACAGACCGACATCAAACGCGTTCTCGCTTACTCCACCATGAGCCAGATTGGTTATATGTTCCTGGCGCTGGGCGTGCAGGCGTGGGATGCGGCGATTTTCCACCTGATGACGCACGCGTTCTTTAAAGCGCTGCTGTTCCTCTCGTCCGGCTCGGTAATTCTGGCCTGCCATCACGAGCAGAATATCTTCAAGATGGGCGGTCTGCGTAAGTCTATCCCGTTGGTTTACGTCTGCTTCCTGGTGGGTGGTGCTGCGTTGTCAGCCCTGCCGATGGTGACTGCGGGCTTCTTTAGTAAGGACGAGATTCTTGCGGGTGCCGTAGCGAACGGTCATATCAACCTGATGGTAGCGGGCCTTGTCGGCGCGTTTATGACCTCGCTGTATACGTTCCGTATGATTTTCATCGTTTTCCATGGCAAAGAACAAATTCACGCGCATGCAGGGAAGGGGATTACCCACCATCTGCCGCTGATTGTGCTGCTGGTACTGTCCACGTTTGTTGGCGCGATGATTGTTCCACCTCTGCATGGCGTACTGCCGGAAACCACCGAGCTTGCACACGGTAGCGTGGTCATGCTGGAAGTGGCGTCGGGTGTTGTGGCTATCGTCGGGATCCTGCTGGCTGCCTGGCTGTGGCTGGGTAAACGCACTCTGGTGACATCTATTGCCAACAGCGCTCCGGGCCGTCTGCTGGGTACCTGGTGGTACAACGCATGGGGTTTCGACTGGCTGTACGATCGCGTTTTCGTCAAACCATTCCTCGGTGTGGCATGGCTGTTGAAACGCGATCCGCTGAATGCCTTGATGAACATCCCGGCGATTCTTTCCCGCTTTGCAGGCAAAGGTCTGCTGCTGAGCGAGAACGGTTATCTGCGCTGGTATGTGGCGTCGATGAGCATCGGTGCAGTGGTGATTCTGGCGCTGCTGATGGTATTGCGTTGAGTTGAGATAGCAGGGGGGCGGGTGGCGGCTACGCTTAACCCGACCTACGGTCTGCAGGCCCGGTAAGCATAGCGCCACCGGGCAAAAGACCCCGCAATCAAACGTGAATGTAGTCGAATTCGTTGAAAATCGGTCCCTGAGGGACTTTAACAAGGAATAAAAATCGCCATGTTACTACCCTGGCTAATATTAATTCCCTTCATTGGCGGCTTCCTGTGCTGGCAGACCGAACGCTTCGGCGTACGTGTGCCGCGCTGGATAGCGCTGGTAACCATGGGACTCACGCTGGCGCTTGGCCTGCAACTTTGGTTGCAGGGCGGCTATTCACTGACGCAATCCGCTGGCATTCCGCAGTGGCAATCTGAGTTTTTACTCCCATGGATCCCGCGTTTTGGCATCAATATCCATTTAGCGCTCGACGGTTTGTCTCTGCTGATGGTGGTGCTGACCGGTTTCCTCGGCGTGTTGGCGGTACTGTGCTCCTGGCGTGAAATCGAAAAATACCAGGGCTTTTTCCACCTGAACCTGATGTGGATCCTGGGCGGCGTTATCGGCGTGTTCCTGGCCATCGACATGTTCCTGTTCTTTTTCTTCTGGGAAATGATGCTGGTGCCGATGTACTTCCTGATCGCGCTCTGGGGCCACAAAGCCTCCGACGGGAAGACGCGCATCACCGCTGCGACCAAATTCTTTATCTATACCCAGGCAAGTGGTCTGGTGATGTTGATTGCGATTCTGGCGCTGGTACTGGTGCGTCATAACGCGACGGGCGTCTGGACTTTCAACTACGAAGACCTGCTGAAAACGCCAATGTCTGCTGGCGTTGAATACCTGCTGATGCTGGGCTTCTTTATCGCGTTTGCGGTGAAAATGCCGGTGGTTCCGTTGCATGGCTGGCTGCCGGATGCCCACTCTCAGGCGCCGACCGCTGGTTCCGTCGACCTGGCGGGCATCTTGCTGAAAACCGCGGCCTATGGTCTGCTGCGTTTCGCACTGCCGCTGTTCCCGAACGCCTCTGCCGAGTTTGCGCCGATTGCCATGTGGCTGGGTGTGATTGGTATCTTCTACGGCGCGTGGATGGCTTTCACGCAGTACGATATCAAGCGTCTGATCGCCTATACCTCCGTTTCGCACATGGGCTTCGTGCTGATTGCCATCTACACCGGCAGCCAACTGGCCTATCAGGGCGCGGTTATTCAGATGATTGCCCACGGTCTTTCCGCCGCCGGTCTCTTCATCCTGTGCGGTCAGTTGTACGAACGTCTGCATACCCGTGATATGCGTATGATGGGCGGTTTGTGGGGCAAAATTAAATGGTTGCCAGCCCTGTCGATGTTCTTCGCAGTTGCCACTCTGGGTATGCCTGGCACCGGTAACTTCGTCGGCGAATTTATGATTTTGTTCGGCAGCTACCAGGTTGTTCCGGTGATTACCGTTATTTCGACCTTTGGCCTGGTGTTTGCGTCCGTTTACTCACTGGCGATGCTGCATCGCGCTTACTTCGGTAAAGCCAAAAGCGAGCTGGCCAGTAAAGCGTTACCAGGGATGTCACTGCGCGAGCTGTTGATGATTTTGTCGCTGGTTGTACTTCTGGTACTGCTTGGCTTCTATCCGCAGCCGATTCTGGATACCTCGCATTCCGCGATGAGTAATATCCAGCAGTGGTTTGTTAATTCTGTTTCTACTACAAGGCCGTAAATCGCCATGACAATAACTCCACAACAACTGATTGCGCTGCTACCGCTGCTGATCGTCGGATTGACGGTGGTGGTTGTGATGCTCTCCATTGCGTGGCGACGCAACCATTTCTTCAATGCCACGCTCTCGGTTATTGGTCTGAACGTCGCTCTGCTGTCGCTCTGGTTTGTTGGCCAGGCGGGCGCAATGGACGTGACGCCATTAATGCGTGTCGACGGTTACGCCATGCTGTATACCGGCCTGGTGCTACTGGCGAGCCTTGCCACTTGTACGTTTGCATACCCCTGGCTTGAAGGCTACAACGACAACAAAGAAGAGTTCTATTTACTGGTGCTGATAGCCGCGCTGGGCGGAATTCTACTGGCGAACGCCAACCATATGGCCGCACTGTTCCTCGGTATCGAGCTTATCTCTTTACCGCTGTTCGGGCTCATTGGTTACGCTTTCCGTCAGAAACGTTCGCTGGAAGCCAGTATCAAGTACACCATCCTGTCTGCCGCAGCCTCGTCTTTCTTGCTGTTCGGCATAGCGCTGGTTTATGCACAGTCAGGCAACTTGTCCTTCGTTGCGCTGGGCAAGAGCATTGCCGGGGATGTGCTGCATGAACCGCTGCTGCTGACCGGTCTGGGTCTGATGATTGTTGGCCTTGGCTTTAAATTGTCTCTGGTACCGTTCCACCTGTGGACGCCGGACGTCTATCAGGGGGCGCCAGCGCCAGTTTCGACCTTCCTGGCAACGGCGAGCAAGATTGCTATCTTTGGCGTCGTGATGCGTCTGTTCCTGTACGCACCGGTAGGTCAAAGCGAAGCCATCCGCGTCGTACTGGGTCTGATCGCCTTTGTCTCCATCATCTTCGGTAACCTGATGGCGCTGAGCCAGACCAATATTAAACGTCTGCTCGGTTACTCTTCCATTTCCCATCTGGGTTATCTGCTGGTGGCGCTGATTGCGCTGCAAAGCGGTGAGATGTCGATGGAAACGGTGGGGGTCTACCTGGCCGGTTATCTGTTCAGCAGCCTTGGCGCGTTCGGGGTGGTGAGCTTGATGTCCAGCCCGTATCGCGGTCCGGATGCAGAATCCCTGTTCTCCTATCGCGGCCTGTTCTGGCACCGTCCGATTCTGTCAGCGGTAATGACGGTGATGATGCTGTCGCTGGCAGGTATCCCAATGACGCTGGGCTTTATCGGTAAGTTCTACGTACTGGCCGTGGGCGTGCAGGCACACCTGTGGTGGTTGACGGCGGCCGTGGTTCTGGGCTCTGCCATTGGTCTTTACTATTATCTGCGTGTCGCGGTAAGCCTCTATCTGAGTGCACCGCAACAGCTTAATCGTGATGCGCCGAGTAACTGGCAGTACAGCGCCGGTGGTGTCGTGGTACTGATCTCCGCGTTGCTGGTTCTGCTGCTCGGTATCTATCCGCAGCCGCTGATTTCGCTGGTACAACTGGCAAGGCCGCTAATGTAAGGCCTTACCGCTAATAAAAAACCGCCGAATCGGCGGTTTTTTTATATCTGAAAGAAAAACGGTGAAATTATTTTGCCAGTAGTGGCCTGGACATGATTTTTTGTCCACTGACCAGCGGCCCGGTGATATGACTCGCAGAGCGCTCAAGCACTTCCTGAATGACCGACGACAGCTCGTTAATTTCGAATTTCGCTACATAACCATCGGCCTGCACTTTACGCACATGGTCTTCGTTGGCGCTACCGGAGAGTGAGGAGTGAATCACTACCGGAATATGTTTAAGGCGCGGGTCGCTCTTGATCAAACGGGTCAGGGTGAAACCATCCATTTCTGGCATTTCCAGGTCCGTCAGTACCATCGAAATCTTATCGCTGATAGGGACGCCCTCGGCATCTGCCTGTTGGCTGAGCACCTGAATACGCTCCCAGGCATCTTTACCAGTAATGTGCATCGTATTGGGGATCTGCATGGCCTGCAGCCCTTTATCCAGCATCGCTCGCGCCACTTTGGAATCTTCTGCCACAATCGCCACGGCGCCGGGTTTGATATTGAATTTCTTATCCGGAAGATGGTTACCGTGCAGATCGTGATCCGCCGGTGAGATGTCGTAAAGAATCTGCTCAACATCCAACACCATCGCCAGATTGTTACTGTCTTTGTCTTCATCAAGACAGGCAATGCTGGTGATATACTGGCCGTTAATGGCCTTCTCCGCCGTATGAACCTGTTTCCAGTCCAGACGAATAATGTTCTCCACCGACTCCACCGCAAACGCCTGCACGCTGCGGGCATATTCTGTAATTAACAAAATATTGAGGCCAGTCTCAGGCTTACAGCCTGCAACAGCGGAGAGATCAATAACCGGGATCACCTGATCGCGAATGTTCACCATCCCCATTAACGGCGGTTTCATCCCGGCAGGACGGGTAAACGTCGGCATCGGAACGATTTCACGCAATTTAAAAACATTTATGCCGAAAAGTTCTGATTTCTCGTTCTTCATCGAGGCACCAAGACGAAACAGCAACAGCTCAAAACGGTTAGACAGGGTAAGATTCGCCCTGTCATCAATATCTTTCTGGAAATTATCCATGGTGCCCTCAATGTGAAATGGCTGCGGTAAGACAGTTATCGGCACATTGCGGAAAAAGTAGAGTGCGCAATATCACATCATAGCGTAATGGTATAAAAATCTTTTGCGAGGGTGGTATGCGCAAAGATTGTACGGCATTCAGTCAGTAAATGCTGACTTCCTTCGGCGTCATAGCGGGAACTGACGTGGGTAATAACGAGTCTACCTGCGCCTGCATCCCGCGCCAGTTGTGCTGCCTGATGCGTTGAGCTGTGCCCACGGCTGTTTGCTTTTTCCTCCATGGCGTACTCCAGCGTGGCCTCATGGACCATTATGTCGACACCCTGAGCTAATTGCAGCGCTGCAGGGCAGGGGGCGGTGTCGCCAAAAATGGCCAGTTTTTTTCCGGGTATTGCCGGGGCGAGGAAATCCTCACCGTGAACAATACGACCATCTGGCAGGGTCACCGTTTCGCCGCTTTTGAGGCGCTGGAAAAGCGGGCCGGGCGTTATGCCAAGGGCAATTAAGGCCTGTGCATCCAGGGCTCCCGCTTTGTCATGCTCCTCAATGCGATAGCCATAACATTCCACCGGATGGTTTAGCGCGAAAGCGGTGACGCGGCGTAAACCGTCATCCACCACCAGCCCCTCACTGACCTCTTCAATCGTCAGAGGATAGTCGGTCCACGATCCGCTCAGACGCAGGCTGGTCTCCACAAATTCGCGAATACCTTTCGGCCCATAAATCGTCAGCGGCTGCGCATTGCCCGCCATTGAACGGCTGCAGAGCAGTCCTGGCAGACCAAAAAGGTGATCGCCATGCAGGTGGGTGATAAAAATACGATCCAGTTTGCCGGGATTAAACGACGTTCGCAGCAACTGATGCTGTGTCCCTTCGCCACAGTCAAATAACCACAGACCAGCCTGTGTCGGATGCTGCAAATTGAGCAATATCGCGGTCACATTACGCGTGCGCGTCGGCACGCCCGCAGAGGTGCCAAGAAAAATCAGTTCCACAATGCATTACGCCCTTTGCGTTAATGGCAAAGCATTTAGTATAACGAGGTCACACCAAATAAGGAGCACATCATGATTCGCTGGCAGGACCTGCACCATTCTGAATTGACCGTCACTGATCTTTACGCTGTGCTTAAGTTGCGCTGTGAAGTTTTTATTGTTGAACAAACCTGTCCGTATCTTGATGTCGATGGCGATGACCTGGTCGGTCAAAACCGCCATCTGCTCGGCTGGAAAGAGAATCAGCTGGTGGCTTATGCGAGGATTCTGAAAAGTGAAGACGATCTGGAGCCTGTTGTAATAGGTCGGGTGATTGTAAGTGAGCAGGTTCGCGGTGAAAAACTAGGGTACCAATTGATGGAACGAGCGGTAGCTTCCTGCCTGCAACACTGGCCGCAGCACGCGCTGTATCTGGGCGCGCAGGCCCATTTGCAACATTTTTATGCCCGCTTTGGTTTTGTTCCGGTGACTGATATCTATGACGAAGATGGCATCTTGCACATTGGAATGGCGCGGGAAGTGCGCCAGGCGTAACCAGCGGTGATTGTCTATAGTTAGCGGACAGGTACATAACATGGAGAAAACCGATGTCTAATCAATTTTATGATTCACGTATCGATGATGACCTGGCCCTGCTGAGCGAGACGCTGGAAGAAGTGTTACGTTCCTCAGGCGATCCCGCTGACCAGAAATATATTGAGCTAAAAGCGCGCGCAGAACAGGCGCTGCATGAAGTGAAAAACCGCGTCAGTAGCGCTTCTGATACCTATTATTATCGGGCGAAAAAAGCGGTTTACCGCGCGGATGATTATGTGCACGAAAACCCCTGGCATGGTATTGGTGTAGGGGCTTCTGTAGGTCTTGTCTTAGGGTTGCTGCTGGCCCGTCGTTAATAAAAATCCCCTCCCTAAACGGGGGTACTGCTAATTTTCGCAGTCACCCCGTATACTAAGCGTTTTTGAGCGGGAGGGGGTTGCGTGCATTCCATTTCAGTTGCGCTGGAGCAATTACGCGAGAAATTAGCTGGCATTGATGCCAACTCACCTGGATTCTACGTCTTTGATGTTGCCTTTGCCCTCAATGATGCTTTCGACCCACTGACTTTTTTAGCCAGTCAGTCCTGCTTCCCACAATTCTACTGGCAACAACGTAGCGGTGAAGATGAGGCTGCTGCGTTGGGCCAGGTGCTGCGTTTTACCTCACTGGCAGAAGCCCGGCATTTCCTCGACGACAATCCCGAATATGACCTGCGTATCTGGGGGCTCAATGCGTTTGTCTCTCAACAAGGCGAGCTGTTCCTGCCGCGTCTCGAATGGCGCCGGGAAGGGGGACGGGCATTCTTACGCCTTATTGTCATAAATGACGCCGCACAACGCGGCGATGCTGAGCAGGCTCGTGCATTTATTGATGCACTGGTGCGGGCGAAATCGCTGCCAGATGTGCAGATGGAACTGGTCTCGCAGCAACACTGTCCGGAACAATCGGGCTGGGAAGCTCTGGTCACTCAGGCCACGCAGGCGATTGCGCGCGGTGAGATGGATAAGGTCGTACTCGCTCGCGCCACGGATTACCGTTTCTCGCAACCGGTGAATGCTGCTGCCCTTATGGCGGCAAGCCGTCGCCTTATCCATCATTGTTTTCACTATTTTATCGCCTTCGACCCGCACAATGCGTTCCTGGGATCGTCTCCCGAACGACTTTGGCGCAGAAGGGGGACATCATTGCGTACCGAAGCCCTGGCAGGGACTGTCGCTAATGACACAGATGATACCCGGGCTGCCGAGTTGGGTAACTGGTTAATGAATGACGACAAAAACCAGCGCGAGAATATGCTGGTTGTTGAGGATATCTGTCAGCGGTTACAGCGCGCAGCGGCTACGCTGGATGTGTTGCCGCCGCAAATTGTTCGACTGCGTAAAGTGCAACATCTACGGCGCTGTATCTGGACCGAGATGCGTCATAAAGATGATGCGGAGTGTTTAACGTTGCTCCAGCCAACTGCGGCGGTAGCGGGCCTGCCCCGCCAGGCGGCGCGTGCCTTTATAACGCAATATGAACCCTTTGCGCGTGAGTGGTATGCCGGTTCGGCGGGTTACTTGTCGCTCAAACAAAGCGAGTTCTGTGTCGCATTACGCTGTGCAAAAATCAGTGGTACAACTGTGCGTTTATACGCGGGTGCAGGGATCGTGGCAGGTTCCGACCCGACAATGGAATGGCAGGAAATCGAAAATAAAGCGGCGGGATTGCGTTCACTATTGATAATGAAACACGCATAACCGACCCATATCAAAAATCTATTCTTTTCGATTCTTTATACTAAGCCACAATATTGATACTGGACAAACTTATGTCAGTGAGTGCTTTTAACCGACGCTGGGCGGCGGTGATCCTTGAAGCTTTAACGCGCCACGGCGTGCGACATATTTGTATCGCGCCGGGTTCCCGTTCCACACCGCTGACGCTGGCGGCGGCAGAAAACCCGTCCTTTATCCATCATACGCATTTTGATGAACGCGGCCTGGGGCATCTTGCACTCGGTCTCGCAAAAGCGAGCGGCACCCCGGTGGCAGTGATCGTCACCTCGGGTACAGCCGTAGCGAATCTGTACCCGGCGTTGATCGAGGCCAGCCTCACCGGGGAAAAATTGATTTTTCTCACCGCCGACAGGCCGCCCGAACTTATTGATTGTGGCGCCAACCAGGCGATACGCCAGCCTGGGATCTTTGCCTCGCATCCGGCGCAATCACTGGCGCTGCCGCGTCCGTCGCTGGATATTCCTGCCCGCTGGTTGCTTTCTGCTGTCGATCATCTTATGGCGTCCGCACAGACTGGCGCGGTGCACATCAACTGCCCGTTTGCCGAACCGCTGTACGGTGAAATGGATGATACGGGGCTTGCCTGGCAGCAAGCGCCCGGCGACTGGTGGCAGGACGACAAACCCTGGCTGCGTGAAGATTTGCACACTGGCAGCGCGAAACAACGCGACTGGTTTTTCTGGCGGCAGAAACGCGGCGTGGTTGTGGCGGGTCGAATGAGTGCGTCGGAAGGCAAACTGGTTGCCGCATGGGCGAAAATGCTCGGTTGGCCGCTTATTGGCGATGTCCTTTCACAAACCGGACAACCGCTGCCGTGCGCCGACCTGTGGCTGGGCAACGCCCGTGCGGTGAGTGAGCTGCAAGCCGCGCATATTGTTGTTCAACTCGGTAGCAGCCTGACCGGTAAGCGGCTGCTCCAGTGGCAGGCGACCTGTGAGCCGCAGGAGTACTGGCTGATCGACTCCGTTGCCGGGCGGCTTGATCCGGCGCACCACCGTGGTCGCCGTCTGGTTTCTGGTATTGCCGAGTGGCTGGAGCTACATCCGGCGGAATCACGCGCGCCCTGGTGTACTGACATTCCACAATTATCCGCCCAGGCGTGGCAGACGGTTGCCCGTCAGCGTGAAACCTTTGGCGAAGCGCAACTGGCGCATCGGCTGGCGAAATATCTGCCGGATCAGGGGCAGTTGTTCCTCGGCAATAGCCTGGTGGTTCGCCTGGTGGATGCGCTGGGGCAGCTACCTGTCGGTTACCCGGTTTTTAGCAACCGTGGCGCGAGCGGTATCGATGGCCTGATTTCTACTGCCGCAGGCGTACAGCGCGGCACGGCGCGGCCTACGCTTGCCATCATCGGCGACTTGTCTGCATTGTACGATCTGAATGCGCTGGCCTTACTGCGCCAGCCTTCTGCACCGATGGTGCTGATTGTGGTCAATAACAACGGCGGGCAGATCTTCTCACTGTTGCCGACGCCGCAAAGCGAGCGTGAACAATTTTATTTAATGCCGCAGCACGTTCGTTTTGAGCATGCGGCGGCGATGTTTGGCCTGAAATACCATAATCCCCACACCTGGGATGAGCTTGAACAAGCGCTGTCGGGGGCCTGGAGTAAAGCGGGGGCAACGCTGATTGAACTGGTGGTGAAAGACACTGACGGCGCGCATACGCTACAACAGTTGCTCGCACAGGTAAGCCAGCTGTGATCCTCAATGCGCGGGTAATGCCAGGAGAGCCGCAAAAGCCGTGGCTCATTTTTTTGCACGGTTTTTCGGGTGACAGCCGCGAATGGCAACCCGTCGGCGAGCGTTTTACGGCATATTCACGCTTGTATATTGACCTGCCGGGCCATGGTGATTCGGCGGATAGCAGCGTGGCGTCATTCTGTCAGCTAGACGATGCGCTGCTCGACACTCTTTATAGTTACAACATACTAAAATACTGGCTGATAGGGTATTCGCTGGGCGGGCGGGTGGCGATGCACTTTGCCTGCTCTCAGCCGAAGGGGCTTTTGGGCGTCATTGTCGAAGGGGGACACCCTGGCCTGACATCGGCAGCGGAGCGACAGGAACGACAGACATCCGATGGACAATGGGCACAGCGATTTCGTATGGAACCCCTTGTCGATGTTTTTAGCGACTGGTATCAACAACAGGTGTTCGCGTCTTTGAGTGAGGAACAACGGCAACGTCTGGTGACGTTACGCAGCCGGAACAACGGCCCGGCGCTGGCCGCGATGCTGGAAGCGACCTCGCTTGGCGTACAGCCGGATTTACGCGCTGCGCTGCGTAAAGCGCCTTTTCCATTTCATTATTTATGTGGTGAGTTTGACAGTAAATTTCGCGCGCTGGCGACTGAGGTTAGCGCGAACTGTCATCTCATTGTTGACGCCGGGCATAACGCGCATCGGGAACGCCCCGACAGCGTGGCGAACTGCCTGGCGCGAATTCTGCGTCTCGATATAAAGGGCATATTATGATCTATCCCGATGAAACCATGCTGTACGCACCGATTGACTGGCAAGACTGCTCGGAAGGCTATACCGATATTCGTTATCACAAATCGGTGGATGGTATTGCCAAAATCACCATTAACCGTCCCCAGGTGCGCAACGCATTTCGTCCCTTGACCGTCAAAGAGATGATTCAGGCGCTGGCTGATGCGCGCTATGACGACAACATCGGTGTGATTATTCTGACCGGTGAAGGCGAAAAAGCGTTCTGCTCGGGTGGCGATCAGAAAGTCCGTGGCGACTACGGCGGATACCAGGATGACTCCGGCGTGCACCATCTGAACGTACTGGACTTCCAGCGTCAGATCCGTACCTGCCCGAAACCGGTGGTTGCGGCCGTTGCAGGCTATTCCATTGGCGGTGGCCACGTGTTGCATATGATGTGTGACCTGACGATCGCGGCAGAAAACGCCATCTTTGGCCAGACCGGTCCGAAAGTGGGCTCCTTTGACGGCGGCTGGGGCGCATCCTACATGGCTCGCATCGTCGGTCAGAAAAAGGCGCGTGAAATCTGGTTCTTGTGCCGTCAGTACGATGCCAAAGAAGCGCTGGATATGGGGCTTGTAAATACCGTGGTGCCGGTTGCCGAGCTTGAGAGAGAGACTGTGCGCTGGTGTCGTGAAATGTTGCAGAACAGCCCGATGGCGCTGCGTTGCCTGAAAGCGGCACTGAACGCCGACTGTGATGGTCAGGCAGGTCTACAGGAACTGGCGGGTAACGCTACCATGCTGTTTTACATGACCGAAGAGGGTCAGGAAGGCCGCAATGCGTTTAACGAAAAACGCCAGCCGGACTTCAGCAAATTTAAACGGAATCCGTAATGCGTAGCGCGCACGTTTACCGCTGGCAGATACCGATGGATGCGGGCGTCGTACTGCGCGACCGGCGGCTGAAAACCCGTGACGGGCTGTTTATTCATCTGCGGGACGACGCGCATGAAGGCTGGGGCGAGATTTCGCCTTTGCCGGGATTTAGCGTGGAGTCTCTTGAGGAGGCGACAGCCGCCGTCTGTGGCTGGGCCAGGGGGTGGAGCGCGGGAGATGGCGGCCTGTTGCCGGGATTGCCGTCGGTTGATTTTGGTATCAGCTGTGCGCTGGCGGAACTGCGCGGCACGTTGCCGCAGGCGGCGAACTATCGTGCTGCAACGCTTTGTACGGGCGACCCGGACGATCTCTTTGCCGCGCTGGCAGCCATGCCGGGCGAAAAAGTGGCGAAAATGAAAGTCGGCCTGTATGAAGCGGTACGCGATGGCATGGTCGCTAATTTACTGCTGGAAGCGATGCCTGAGCTGCGCCTGCGTCTGGATGCTAACCGCGCCTGGACGCCGCTCAAAGCGCAGCAATTCGCAAAATATGTGAATCCTGAGTACCGTGACCGCATTGCTTTTTTGGAAGAGCCCTGTAAAACCCGTGATGATTCTCGCGCCTTCGCCCGTGAAACAGGCATAGCGATAGCCTGGGATGAAAGTTTACGCGACGCTGACTTTACTTTTGAGCGTGAAGAGGGCGTGCGTGCGGTGGTGATTAAGCCCACCTTGACCGGTAGTCTTGAGAAGGTACAGGCGCAGGTAACTGCGGCCACGCAGTTGGGGATGACAGCGGTTATCAGCTCGTCAATCGAGTCCAGCCTTGGCCTGACCCAACTGGCGCGTATCGCCGCATGGCTTACCCCTGAAACTATTCCGGGTCTTGATACGTTAAACCTGATGCAGGCTCAGCTTGTGCGCCGCTGGCCGGATAGCCCATTACCCTGCCATAGCGTTGAGACGCTGGAACCCTTGCTATGAGGTTCACTACCTGGCCCTGGCATTACTGGTGCGAAATGCGTGGCGATGAGCCCGCTATTCGCTTGCAGGACGAGACCTTAAGCTGGCGTGAGCTGTGCGTGCGTGTTGATGCGCTTGCCGCTGGTTTTGCCCTTCAGGGGGTAAGCGAGGGTGATGGCGTCATGCTTCGTGGGCGAAACCAGCCCAACATGGTGTTAGCGTGGCTGGCGTTATTGCAGTGTGGCGCACGCGTATTGCCGATAAACCCTCAATTACCCGCGCTGTTGCTGGAGGCACTGCTTCCGGATCTGACGATGCGTTTTGCCGTTAATCTGGCGGATGGCAACACCTTTGCGGGTTTGTCGCTGCTTGAACTGCAACCTCTTGCCCAGCCTTATGCCATCGACTGGCAGCCGCAACGGCTGGCGTCGATGACGCTTACCTCTGGTTCGACGGGGTTACCCAAGGCGGCGGTTCATACCTGCGCGGCGCATCTTGCCAGTGCAGAAGGGGTGCTGGCGATGATTCCTTTCGCGCCAGAAGATGACTGGCTGCTGTCGCTGCCGCTGTTCCATGTGTCCGGGCAGGGAATTCTGTGGCGCTGGTTACTGGCAGGCGCACGCTTAACCGTCTCTGAGCGCACTCTGGCAGAGGCTTTACAAGGATGTACCCATGCGTCGCTGGTGCCCACGCAGCTGTGGCGCCTGCTGAATGATGCGCTGGATATTTCTCTTAAAGCCGTTTTGCTGGGCGGCGCGGCGATCCCGGTCGATCTGACCGAACATGCGCGTGAGCGTGGAATCCGTACCTGGTGCGGCTATGGCCTGACGGAATTCGCGTCAACGGTATGCGGGAAAGCGGCGGATGGTCAGTCTGATGTCGGTTATCTGCTGCCGGGAAGAGCGTTGCGTATCGTTGACGATGAAGTGTGGCTGCGGGCAGAAAGTATGGCCTCAGGTTACTGGCGTGACGGGGAGTTACTGCCGTTGCTCAATGATGAGGGCTGGTTTGCCACCCGTGATAAAGGCGTACTGCGCGATGGCCGTCTGACTATTCTGGGACGACTGGATAATCTGTTTTTCAGCGGCGGCGAAGGTATACAGCCTGAGGAGGTGGAGCGTGTTATCGTGGCGCACCCGCAAATTCAGCAGGTTTTTATTATTCCCCGCGCGGACCGTGAATTTGGTCATCGACCTGTGGCGGTGGTGCAGTGCGATGACGCCATCGAACTCTCGCAGTTTAGCGCCTGGGTACAGGATAAGCTCGCGCGCTTCCAGCAGCCCGTTGTCTGGTTGCGCTTACCGGAGCATCTCTCGTCCGGCGGCATTAAAATATCACGCCATGCGCTACAGTTATGGGTCGCCGCACTGTAGATTTTTTGCGTAATGCTTTCCGGTATTGAGGCTGAGAACCCCTGCAGCGACGGAAGAGTGGTAGTGTCCTGACAAATGATATCAGGCAAGGATTGCCATGAAGAACACCGCTGCACCCACCGCGCATGATGCGCTGTTTAAACAGTTTCTTACCCATAAAGAAACGGCACGCGATTTTCTTACGCTCCATTTACCCGCGCCGCTACGCCAGCTTTGCGATCTCTCGACATTGAAACTGGAGTCCGGGAGTTTTATTGATGAGGCACTGCGCGCAACACATTCTGACGTGCTCTACTCGGTTACCACCCGGCAGGGAGAGGGGTACATTTATGTGCTCATTGAGCATCAGAGTTCACCCGACAAGCTGATGGCCTTTCGCTTACTGCGTTATGCTATTGCGGCCATGCAGCGGCATCTTGATGCGGGAAACACGGTCTTACCCCTGGTGATTCCGATGCTTTTTTATCATGGGCGCATTAGCCCTTATCCCTTTTCGTTATGCTGGCTGGATATGTTCAGCCAACCGCAATGTGCCCATGAATTGTACACAGCGTCATTTCCGTTGGTGGATATCACCGTTGTGCCTGATGAGCAGATCATGACGCACCGACGTGTTGCCTTACTCGAACTATTACAAAAGCACATTCGTCTGCGGAATATGACCCTGTTGCTGGACAAACTGGTCACGACATTGTCGCTGGGATACACTACTTCGCAGCAGTTGCGCGCGGCAATGCACTATTTACTGAGCAGAGGCAACACGCCAGCGCCAGGCGCTTTTCTTCGCCGACTGGCGCACCGTTCGCCACAACATAAGGAGACGTTGATGACTATCGCTGAACAACTGGAAGAACTCGGCAGGCGTAAAGGCTTTCGTCAGGGGCGTAATGAAGGACGTCACGAAGGGCGTCAGCAGGGGCGGGAGGAAGGACAAAAAGCCGAAGCGCTTCGCATCGCCTGTGAAATGTTACGCAGTGGCATGGATAAAGCCGTCGTACAGCGTCTCACTGGCCTGAGTGACGCTGAACTGGCGCAGCTCAAACATTAAAACTGCGCCGCGTTTTTTTAGAGTAGCCCTTTCAGACTTAGCGTGCGGCGGGTGGCGACATTCAGATCGTATTTTGTCAGATCCGCCGGGCTCACCCAGGCGTAATCCTGAAATTCTTCATTGATCACTACTTCACGATTCGCGCTGATGCAGTCAAAAATCAGGTAAATCATGTAGATCTCTTCTTTGCTGCCATCGGCGTAGGTTTTTATGCGCACATCGTCACTAAAGGTCCACGGCGTTATCTGTTGCAATACAAGTTTCTTGCCAAGCTCTTCGCGAACTTCGCGGCGCAACGCGTCTTCAATACGCTCGCCGGGTTCGACACCTCCGCCACTGAGTGCCCATTGACCGGGAAAAACACCGCGATCGTCGGCCATTTTGCATAGCAAATAATCACCTTCATTTTGAATCAGCGGGCACACAATTGTCCTTTGACGCATGATTTAGTCCTTATCCTTATGATGGGTATAGGGTTTATACCACCAACCTTGCGAGGATGCAGTACGCTGCCAAAAAAGAGCAAATTGCTCTTTACTGGCACTTTTAATGAAAACAGACGCGTAAAAATAGTGGATTGATGTAAAAAATCATTTTTAGTTCAGTATTCTTAAAAAAAATGATCGTACAATCAGCCGCTTTGGAACAGTGGACTATTGTTGCGCGGATAAGAGAAATGAAAAAGAGTGTATGTTTGGGTTTTGCCAGTCTTCTGCTGGTGTCTGCCGGGGCGAATGCCGTGAGCTTGAGCGGTCAGGTGGGGGAGCACTATACCAACCTCGGCGTGGGTATGGGAACGGAAACCAGTGGTCTGGCGTTGAGCGGCAACTGGGCGCACAACGATGATAATGGCGATATCGCCGGACTGGGCCTGGGTTACAACATTCCGCTGGGACCATTTATGGGGACTGTGGGTGGCAAGGGCGTTTACCTCAACCCGAATGCCGGGAGCGAAGGCTATGCGCTGGCCGTAGGCGGTGGCCTGGCGTGGCAGATTAGCGACAGCTTCCGCCTCTTTGGCGAATATTATTACTCTCCGGATTCCCTCTCCAGCGGGGTCAATGACTACCGTGAAGCGAATGCCGGTGCACGTCTGACCATTATGCGTCCACTCAGCATTGAAGCCGGTTACCGTTATGTCGATCTGACCGGTAAAGAAGGCCATCGTGACAATGCGGTGGCAGATGGCCCGTACGTGGGTGTTAACGCCAGCTTCTGATCTTTCGGCGCGGCGTCCGTCCGCGCCAGTTTCTTACCTCTTTTCTTCCCTTCATGCGGTATAGTGTTTAAACCTCTATTGCTGGAGAAAATAATGTTAAACGTAGAGATGCTGTCAACCGGCGATGAAGTTTTGCACGGGCAAATCGTGGATACGAATGCCGCCTGGCTGGCAGATTTTTTCTTTAATCAGGGGTTACCGCTTACCCGACGTAATACCGTTGGCGACAACCTCGACGACCTGGTGGCCATTCTGCGTGAACGCAGCCAGCAGGCGGATATTCTTATTGTTAATGGTGGATTAGGCCCAACCAGCGATGACCTCAGTGCGCTGGCGGCGGCAACGGCGAAGGGCGAAGCGCTGGTATTGCATGAAGAATGGCTGACGCAGATGGAGCGCTTCTTTAGCGAGCGCGGACGCGTTATGGCGCCCAGCAACCGCAAGCAGGCGGAAATTCCCGCCAGTGCGGAACTGGTGGATAATCCGGTTGGCACCGCCTGTGGTTTTGCCGTACAGCTTAATCGCTGCCTGATGTTCTTTACGCCGGGGGTACCTTCGGAATTTAAGGTGATGGTGGAACGTGAAATTCTGCCGCGCATTCGTGCCCGCTTTACACTTCCTGAGCCACCTGTCTGTCTGCGCCTGACAACCTTTGGCCGTTCTGAAAGCGATCTGGCGCAAAACCTGTCTCATTTGACGTTACCCGAGGGTGTGGTGATGGGCTATCGCTCATCCATGCCCATTATTGAACTGAAACTGACTGGTCCGGCAGAGCATCGCGAGGCGATGGAGGCGTTATGGCCGGAAGTGAAGCGGGTGGCCGGTGAGAGCCTCATTTTCGAAGGCACCGTGGGTTTACCGGCACTGCTTGCTGGTCGGCTGCGTGAACGTCAACTTAGTTTGACGCTGAGCGAACAGTTCACCGGTGGCCTTGTTGCATTGCAGCTATCGCGTGCGGATGCGCCGTTGCTGGTCAGCGAAGTCATCCCCTCTCAGGATGAAGCGTTAGTGCAGACGGCTCGTTGGGCTGCGGGACTGCGCGATCGCCATTTGGCCGGGCTGGCGCTGACCGTCTCGGGGCTGGAGGAAGAGCATCTGAACTTCGCGCTGGCGACACCTGAAGGTACACATGCCTTGCGCGTCAAATTTAATACGAACCGACATAGTCTGATAGTACGTCAGGAAGTCTGCGCAATGATGGCGCTGAATATCCTGCGCCGTTGGCTCAATGGTCAGGACGTTGCCAGCGACCATGGCTGGATCAACGTCGTCGAATCGTTATTTGTTGAATAATCCTTTTATGCCGGAAGAAATAGCGCTTCCGGCGTTTTCCAGTCCAGTCTGTTGTACTCCCCCTGAAAAAATCTGCGTAGCACTTCACGTTTTTTATTCATGAGATGTCCAGCATGCTGGAGCGCCATGACTTTATGATCATTCTCACAAAACCGGGTCCAGTAAGCCGCAACACTGATTCCAACATCCAGGACTGGAGTCCAATATGCTGGAATCAAGTAAAGTACCCGCGCTCAGTCGGGCAATTGAAATCCTTAATCTCATCGCACGTATTGGGCCTTGCAGCGCTGCGATAATCATTGAAGAGACTGGCATTCCTAAAAGCACCGCCTATTTAATTTTAGCGGAATTAAAAAAAGCGCGTTTATTGCGTATTGATAGCAATGACAACTACTGCTTGTGGACAAAGCTCGTTGAACTTGCCGGACACGCGTTGGCAAGAATGGATCTGCGCGAAATTGCCCGTCCCCGGCTGACTGAACTTATGGATGAGACCGGTTTGCTCTGTCATCTGGGTATTATCGATGACGCAAATGCCTATTACATCCTCAAAATAGAATCCTCCTCCACCATCAGCGTGCGCTCTCACGAGGGCAAAAGTCTCTCCCTTTATCGCTCCGGTATAGGGAAGTGTCTGCTGGCCTGGCAGCCGCCCGCGCTCCGCGATGAAATCATCCGCCATTTGCACTGGGAAAAAACGACATTGTCGACCATTGCCAATGCCCAACAACTGCACGATGAGCTGGCGTTGATTCGTGCCCGGGGGTGGAGCTATGACAATGGCGAAGATTACCCCGATGTCCGCTGTGTCGCAGCCCCCGTGTTTGATGCGCGCAACGCGCTAACGGCTGCCATCTCGGTAGTGGGAACCCGGCTGCAAATCAATGAGGAAAACCGGGATTACCTCGCAGGTAAGGCGATTACCTGCGCAAAAGATATTTCCCGGCTTTTAGGGTGGAAAAGCCCTTTCGACAAGCAAGCATCATAAAAAGGAGAACATCATGAACTTACCAAAAATTAAACACGTCAGGGCCTGGTTCATCGGAGGCGCTAGCGCAGAGAAAGGTGCAGGGGGTGGTGATTATCACGATCAGGGCGCCCATCACTGGATTGATGATCATATCGCTACGCCGATGAGCAAGTATAAAGCTTACGAGCAGTCCCGGCAGTCTTTCGGCATTAACGTGCTGGGCACCTTAATTGTCGAGGTGGAAGCCGAAAATGGTCAGACGGGTTTTGCTGTCTCCACCGCCGGAGAGATGGGCTGTTTTATCGTTGAAAAGCATTTAAACCGCTTTATCGAGGGGAAATGCGTCAGTGATATCAAGCTTATTCATGATCAAATGCTTAATTCCACTCTGTATTACGCGGGGTCTGGCGGGCTGGTTATGAATACGATTTCCTGTGTCGACCTGGCCTTGTGGGATCTGTTTGGCAAGGTTGTCGGGTTACCGGTTTATAAATTGCTCGGTGGTGCGGTGCGCGATGAAATCCAGTTTTATGCGACCGGCGCGCGCCCTGACCTCGCGAAGGAGATGGGGTTCATTGGCGGCAAAATGCCGACACACTGGGGTCCCCATGATGGCGATGCGGGTATTCGCAAAGACGCGGCAATGGTGGCTGAATATCGCGAGAAGTGCGGTGAAGATTTCTGGCTTATGCTGGATTGCTGGATGAGCCAGGACGTTAACTATGCAACAAAACTCGCCCATGCCTGCGCCCCCTATAATCTGAAATGGATCGAGGAGTGTCTGCCTCCGCAACAATATGAGGGTTATCGCGAACTTAAGCGTAACGCGCCTGCCGGAATGATGGTCACCAGCGGTGAGCATCACGGTACGCTGCAATCGTTTCGTACGCTCTCGGAAACAGGGATTGATATCATGCAGCCCGATGTCGGCTGGTGCGGTGGTTTAACGACGCTGGTTGAGATCGCCGCGATTGCGAAAGCGCGCGGGCAGCTTGTCGTGCCACATGGTTCTTCGGTGTATTCCCACCACGCGGTAATTACGTTTACTAACACGCCATTCAGTGAGTTTTTAATGACCAGCCCCGACTGCTCTACGCTGCGTCCGCAATTTGATCCCATCCTGGTAGATGAGCCGGTGCCAGTGAATGGACGCATTCATAAGCGTGTGCTCGATAAACCGGGCTTCGGTGTTGAGCTTAATCGCAACTGCAATTTAAAGCGCCCGTATAACCATTAATTCCTCCGCGCCGCCACCACGCGGCGCAGCCCTGGATGAGGTCGTCACAATGAATACCAGCTTATTGGATAGCGTGGTAAAGAAAAACCGCGCCCGTTTAATCCCTTTTATGTTGATGTTATATGTTCTGGCATTTCTCGATCGTTCGAATATCGGTTTTGCAAAAGAGACGTATCAGATAGACACCGGTCTGAGTAACGAAGCCTATGCACTCGGTGCGGGTATCTTTTTTGTTGTATACGCCTTCCTCGGCGTGCCGGCTAATCTGTTGATGCGCAAATTTGGCGCACGTTACTGGATTGGCGGGACGACGCTGGTATGGGGCTTTCTCTCCGCGGCGATGGCCTGGGCCGATACCGAAACCAGGTTTTTGGTGGTTCGCACGCTGCTGGGGGCGGCAGAAGCCGGCTTTTTCCCGGGCATGATTTACCTTACCTCGCAGTGGTTCCCGCAGCGCAATCGCGCCAGCATCATGGGGCTTTTTTACATGGGGGCGCCATTAGCTTTGACGCTGGGTTCACCGCTGTCCGGCGCATTACTGGAAATGCATGGTTTTATGGGGCATCCGGGATGGTTCTGGATGTTCCTGATAGAAGGCTTGCTTGCCGTTACCGCCGGTATTTTTACCTTCTTCTGGCTGGACGACACGCCCGCTCAGGCGCGGTTTCTCACGTCGCAAGAGAAGGCCGTGCTTGAGGCTCAACTGGCCAGCGAAGAGGAAAGTAAAGTGACGTCACGCCTGAGCGACGCGTTGCGTAATGGTCGCGTATGGCAACTGGCTTTCATTTACCTGACTATCCAGGTGGCGGTTTATGGGCTGATCTTTTTCCTGCCAACGCAGGTGGCTGCGTTGTTGGGAACAAAAGTGGGATTCACCGCCTCGGTGGTGACGGCTATCCCGTGGATCGCCGCGCTGTTTGGTACCTGGCTGATTCCGCGTTACTCCGACAAAACAGGCGAACGTCGTAATATCGCCGCGCTGACCTTGTTAGCCGCGGGTATCGGCATTGGCGTGTCCGGGCTGGTCTCTCCGGTGCTGGCCATTCTTGCCTTATGCGTTGCGGCGGTGGGGTTTATTGCCGTGCAGCCGGTTTTCTGGACCATGCCCACGCAGCTTTTGTCCGGAACGGCGCTGGCGGCAGGTATTGGCTTTGTGAATTTGTTTGGCGCGGTCGGCGGATTTCTGGCCCCCATCATCCGTGTGAAAGCCGAAACCCTGTTTGCCAGTGGTGCTGCCGGGCTTCTGACCCTTGCCAGCGTGGCGATTGCCGGCGCGCTGATCATTTTAACCCTGAATGTGAAACGCCCTGTTTCCCATTCGAACAGCGTGCATTCATGACCAAAAGGAAGCGAAATGACAACGGATCCGATTTTATCCAACCCGTTCAAGGCAGGTTTGCTAAAAGGTGAAACGCAGATTGGTTTGTGGTTGAGTTCCACCACATCGTATATGGCTGAGATTGCAGCGACCTCCGGGTATGACTGGTTACTGATTGATGGCGAACATGCGCCGAATACCATCCAGGATCTCTATCAACAATTGCAGGCCATTGCGCCTTATGCCAGCCAGGCCGTTATTCGGCCCGTTGAGGGGAGCCGTGTTCTTATCAAACAGGTGCTCGATATTGGCGCCCGTACATTGTTAATTCCCATGGTGGAGAGTGCAGAACAGGCACAGGATATCGTGGCTGCCACGCGTTACCCGCCGCAAGGCGTTCGTGGCGTGGGGGCGAGTGTTGCGCGCGCCGCTCGCTGGGGGCGGGTCGAAAATTATATGGCCCGCGCTAATGAAGAGTTGTGCTTATTGATTCAGGTTGAAAGCAAAGCGGCGCTGGATAATCTTGATGCCATTTTGCATGTTGAGGGTATCGATGGGGTATTTATCGGCCCTGCCGACCTCTCTGCGTCATTAGGCTATCCTGACAACAGTGGTCATCCGGCAGTGCAACGCGCCATTCAACAGGCCATTACACAAATACGTGACGCCGGGAAAGCGGCAGGTTTTCTGGCGGTCGATCCACTTATGGCAAAGAAAGTACTGGAGTGGGGAGCTAACTTCGTGGCGGTTGGTGTGGACACCATGCTTTATACCGGCGCGCTGGATCAACGTCTGGCGTTATTTAAAGCGGTAACGCCTTCGGTCATGAAGGGCAGTTATTAACTCTCGGCCCGCCGGAATGGTTCCGGCGGGCTAACCATTTAGCACAGAGCCTGCGCCAGTAAGGTGATAGGGTGTTCACAGCGAAGGCTGGTGGACATTTCTACCTGCCACTTACAGGTTTCACAATCCGTAATCACTAAATCCGCGCCGCTGGCCTCAATCTGGCGGAACAGTGGTTCGCCAATGGCCTGCGAGGTGGGGTAGTTTTCACGCTTAAATCCGTACGTCCCCGCAATCCCGCAGCAACGTGAATCCAGTACGGTAAGTTCCAGCCCGGGAATCCGTCGCAGCAGATCAAGGGTGTAGTGCGTCCAGCCCATTTTCTCCATATGGCATGGTGTGTGATAAACCACCTTCAATGGCAATGCCTTGAGCTTGAGCGTATTGCCTTCTTCCAGTTTGCGCCAGATCCAACGCGTTGCCAGGTCGATATGCGGACGTAACTGATGATTGTCCACGTCCAGCAGATGCGGATATTCATCACGCAGGGTTAAGGTGCACGTTGAGGAGGTGGCAATCACCGGAATGCCGTCACCTGTAATGCTCTGTTGCAACGCCCGAATATTAAATTCTGCCTGCTTTTTCGCTTTGGCAAAATAGCCATTGGCGATCAGCGGCACCCCGCAGCATTTTTCCTGGCGTAACAGTTGCACACCGATTCCCATCGCGTTCAGCACCTGCAACAGGTCTTTACCCAATTGCGGATGGTTGTAATTCACATAGCAGCCATGAAAAAACGCCACCTGCTGGTCAAACGCTTTCTGCTTGTCGGCAACGGAGCGGTACCAGCGGCGGAACGTGCCATGAGAATATTTTGGCAGTGTCCGGTGATGATCGATTTTCAGCGCTTTATCAAGCAACTGGCGAACGGGCTTAAGTGACGTGGCGGTATTGACCAGCGGCGCGAATGGCGTGGATAACGACCCCATCAAATCCGTATGGCTCAGGATGGCATTACGTAAAGAAGGCGGATTGACGGCATATTGTGAACGCGCGCGCTGAATAATATCGCCAATCTTCACGCCAGACGGGCACGCCGTTTCACACCGTTTACAGTTGGTGCAGTATTTCAGCGCTTCATCAAACAGCGCCGGATCCTTAAGACGTAAACGTTCACCATCAGGCCCCGCCTGTTTCGGACCAGGGTAGGCCGGATTGACCGCACTGACAGGGCAGACGGTAGTGCAGACGGTGCATTTGATACAGTTTTCAAATTGAGTCGTGGTCATTTCAGCTCTCCCCGGGCACAAATTTGTTCTGCGGCATACAGCGCGGTAACCGCACAAACGCCACCGCCACACCCCTGAGCAACGGCATCAAAACCGCCTAATACAGAGCCCACCACATACAGGTTATCCAGTGTCGCGCCCTGGCGCTGAGCGTGTAGCGTTGCGTCAGTGATCACGCCAAACTGTTGCCACGGCTGGGCATCAAAGACATTGTCGCGATACCAGCTTTCCCGTCCGGGGCTTTGTAATACGTCGAGGTCAAAAATGGCTTCCCGGATGCGATCGCGTTCGGCAATTAAACCATTATTAAAAAAACTGCCGCTGGCGAGCACCACATGGCGAGGACGTAGCGGAATATCTTCGTGCTTGCGCGTCCACAGTTGGGTCACGCGCCCCTTCTCCATATCAGCGCGGATCACCTCATCGCCAGGCATCCATGTACCTCCGCTCTGGATAAAGCGTTGCTGCAGGCGTGATTGCATGCGGGTGCCGGGAACCGACGGCGGCAGGGTAGGCAACAAACGCAGCGGGCACGAGAGCTGCTGATTGAGGCGCGTAAAGACGGCGCTGTCCTGCAGGCCAATACAGGCCGGAAAGTAGAGCACATTGTACTGACGACTTAACGGCAACAGCGCGCGATACAGCTCATCAAAATTCTCTGTCACATCCAGTACGCGGGCGATATTGACGGCGCGAAACTCACTCGGGTTATCCCGCACACGATCTAACACTGGCAGCGTTATCTCTTCTGCGGTCGCATTCATGCCACGTTTTCTCAGTGATGCGGCAGCCAGTTGCGGCTGGAAATCGAGAAATCCACAAATACCGACCACCCCGATGGCGATATCTTTTGTCGGCTGGAGAGGAATTTCATCAGGGCTTAGCCAGGCCTGGCGGAACGTACCCAGCGGGGTGACACGCATATGTGGCGTGTCTGCCTCACCTTTAAGCCTCAGGCCGCAGTCGGCCAGCATGGTCTGGGTCATTTTTGCATAGTGGCGTACTCTTTCAGCACCCAGCAAGGCATAAAGATGTTCGCTTTGCATACGCTGCAACGCCTCCACCCCGGCGGTGAGGTCGCTGACCGCTTGCCCGTCCGGAAGCCGGGAGAGCAAATCCAGTGAGCCAGAGGAGAAATTGAGTGCGCTCTGACCGCGGCTGACAATAGCACAGCGTTGACCGTTTTCGCTCAATCGAATGCCGCAGAGTAATCCGGCGAGGCCGCCGCCGATAATAACCGTATCAAATTTCATCAGTTGGCTCCTTTTCCAGCCCGCACAGTCCTTGATAGACCCAACGCGTAAATTCACTTTCTCGTAGTGCATCTCCCCAGGCGACAGGTTTGATGCCTTTCCAGCGCTCATTCAGGAATGCTGAAAGCTGGCTAAGAGACTCTGTTTCATTGGTCACCCGCATGCTGTGCAGCAAGCCTGCAGCGCGACAGGCGCACAACTCACCCTGACATGTGCCCATGCCCACGCGGGTGCGGCGGCGCAGATCCAGCAGGGAGTTAACATTGAGGTTTTCAACGGCGTATTGAACTTCCCCGGCGGTGACGGCTTCGCATTCGCATACCAGACTACGGCTGTGGCGATCGCTGCCCAGTGAAGCTGGCGTGCGATCGCCATGGCGATAAATGGCCGAGCCACGTAGCGGCACCGGCAGTGAGATTATTTTTTTCAGCGCCTGTTCTGTAGGCTGTTGTGAGCCCGGCAACGGCGTTGTGGCAGTGATGCAGGGGGTGCTGTGACCGAGCTTACGGCAGACGGCATCGGTGGCCCATTCCGCCATCAGACGATAAGTCATCAGCTTGCCGCCAGTAATGGTGATAAAACCTTCCATGCCGTCGCGTTGGGCATGGTCAAGCAGCACAATACCGCGACTGACGTTACGTCCTGTCGGGTCATCATCGCTGGCAACCAAAGGGCGGACGCCCGCATAGGCGCGCAGGATACGAGTTTGCGCCATCACCGGCGCCAGCTTTTCCCCCTCGCGCAGCAGAATATCGACCTCTTCGGGCGTCACCCGGATGTTGTCAATATCCTTATAGTCGATATGGGTGGAGGTGGTGCCAATCAGGGAGATGGTATCGCCTGGCACGAGGATGTCGGCATCTGCCGGCTTACGGCAGCGGTTTATCACATGTTGGTTGATACGATGGTCAAGTATCAGCAGGGCGCCCTTGGCCGGGAACATGCGAATACGTAAATCCGCATACTCCGCGATGCGCTGGCCCCAGATCCCGGCGGCATTGACCACGACATGAGCATGCAGGTGATAAAGCTCATGCGTTTGTGGGTGCATCAATTGTACGCCAGTAACCCTGTCGCCCTGGCGGACTAACCCGCAGACTTCGTGACCTGTCAGGATTGTGGCGCCATGCTCACGCGCATCAAGTATATTGCTGGCGGTCAGGCGAAAAGGATCCACGGTGCCGTCGGGAACACGAACAGCGCCCGTCAGTGCCGGGTTAACGCTGGGTTCCATGCGCCGCGCTTCCTCTGGCGTAATGGCCTGCGCGTTAATCCCCGCGCGCTGACAGGCGTCAATAAAGACTGGCTGGTAAGCCAGATCGTCTTCCGGCAGGGTGATAAACAAGCCGTCTGTAGGCTCAATACAGTGGCGAGCGATACGCTTGAGGATTTGGTTTTCTGCAATACATTCCCGGGCGGATTCGTTATCGGTCACTGCATAACGCGCACCGCTGTGCAATAAACCGTGATTGCGACCAGTGGCGCCTGTCGCAATGTCATGGCGTTCAAGCAGCACCACGCGCAGGCCGCGCAATGCACAGTCGCGGGCGATGCCTGCCCCGGTCGCGCCACCGCCGATGATGATGACATCGTAATCGTTTGAGTTAGCCATTTCTTCGTCTTCCGAGCGGGATTCCATGGAAACATTTAGCCACACTGTTGCTATGGATTGTTTGATATCGCGCATATTCGAGCAAAAAACGAAAATAACCAAGGCTGTTTTATGTCTGAAAGTGGAGCTTTGTCATAAATATGTAACATAAGGTGCGACAAATCGCCTTTTGTCGTTAGAATTTGTCGGGTAAAAGCGTTGCAAACGAAATCATGGTTTCGTTTTCACTCATTGCAGTTATTTATAATGATAAAACCCTGCCACGGAGGCGTATATGTTGAGTATTTTCCGGCCAGAATCCCACCGAGAAAGACTTCCTGAGGAGCGCATTGACCCGGTTTATCGTCGTCTGCGCTGGCAGATTTTTCTGGGTATTTTCTTTGGCTATGCGGCCTATTATCTGGTGCGCAAAAACTTTGCGCTGGCCATGCCTTACCTCGTCGAACAGGGCTTTTCGCGAGGCGATTTAGGATTTGCCCTGTCGGGGATCTCCATTGCCTATGGCTTCTCAAAATTCATCATGGGGTCCGTGTCGGATCGTTCGAATCCGCGCGTTTTTCTGCCCGCCGGTCTGATTCTGGCAGCGGCAGTCATGTTGTTCATGGGATTTGTCCCGTGGGCGACATCGAGCATTGCCATTATGTTTGTGCTGTTGTTTTTGTGTGGCTGGTTCCAGGGGATGGGATGGCCACCGTGCGGACGTACCATGGTGCACTGGTGGTCGCAAAAAGAGCGTGGCGGGATAGTGTCTGTATGGAACTGTGCGCACAACGTGGGCGGTGGTATTCCTCCCTTGTTGTTCCTGCTGGGTATGGCATGGTTTAACGACTGGCGGGCGGCGCTGTATATGCCTGCGTTTGGGGCAATCATTGTTGCGATCTTCGCGTTCGCCATGATGCGTGATACTCCCCAGTCCTGCGGCTTACCGCCGATTGAAGAGTATAAAAACGACTACCCGGACGATTACAGTGAAAAGGCGGAAGAGGAGCTGACGGCGAAGCAAATCTTTATGCAGTACGTCTTCCCGAACCGTCTGCTGTGGTATATCGCCATCGCCAACGTGTTCGTTTATCTCCTTCGCTACGGCATTCTGGACTGGTCGCCCACCTACCTGAAAGAAGTGAAGCATTTCGCGCTGGATAAATCCTCCTGGGCCTATTTCTTTTATGAATATGCCGGCATCCCCGGTACGCTGATTTGCGGCTGGATGTCTGACAAAGTGTTTAAAGGTAATCGTGGCGCCACCGGCGTCTTCTTTATGACGCTGGTCACCATTGCCACAATCATCTACTGGTTAAATCCGGCGGGTAATCCGACCATAGATATGCTGTGCATGATTGTTATTGGCTTCCTGATCTACGGCCCGGTGATGCTGATTGGCCTGCATGCGCTTGAGCTGGCACCGAAAAAAGCGGCCGGTACGGCAGCGGGTTTCACCGGTTTATTCGGCTATCTTGGCGGGTCGGTGGCGGCCAGCGCGATTGTCGGTTACACCGTCGATTTCTTCGGCTGGGACGGCGGCTTTATGGTGATGATTGGCGGCAGTATTCTGGCGGTACTTTTGCTGATTGTCGTGATGATAGGCGAACGCAAACATCACGCAGAAGTCGCGGCTAAACGCCGGTAAGACAATAAAAAGGGCCGTAAGCGGCCCTTTTACATTTCAATCTCGATATCCCCTTTGGCTTTGCAGCAGCAGGGTAATATTTCATCAGGCTGGATGAACGCCAGCGGCTCGGTCAGCCAGTCTACCTGGCCTGCGACCAGGCGACAGCGGCAGGAGCCGCAGTAACCTTCGCGACACTGGTATTCCACCGTTACGCGCTGTGATTCCAGCGCCACCAGCAGAGAAGGGTGTTCTTCCTGGCACAACACCTGTGTGCCTGTCAGACGCAAGGTTACGCGTGTCATCAGAGCTGGAAGTTACTCAGGTCGTCGGTATCGACCTCAGCGTCAATCTGGCCAACCAGATAAGAGCTGACCTCCACTTCCTGCGGAGCGACCTGGACGTTATCGGAGACCAGCCAGGTATTGATCCACGGAATCGGGTTAGATCGGGTCTGGAACGGCAAGTCCAGGCCGACCGCCTGCATGCGAATATTGGTGATGTACTCAATATATTGCCACAGGATATCTTTATTCAGGCCGATCATGGAGCCGTCGCGGAACAGATACTCTGCCCACTCTTTCTCCTGCTGAGCTGCCTGGACGAACAGGTCATAACACTCCTGTTTGCACTCTTCGGCAATCTCGGCCATTTCCGGATCATCGCTACCCGAACGCAGCAGGTTCAGCATGTGCTGCGTGCCGGTCAGGTGCAGCGCTTCATCGCGTGCAATCAGGCGGATGATTTTAGCGTTGCCTTCCATCAATTCGCGCTCCGCGAAAGCGAAAGAGCAGGCAAAGCTGACGTAGAAACGGATAGCTTCCAGCGCGTTAACGCTCATCAGGCACAGATACAGTTTCTTTTTCAGCTCACGCAGATTTACGGTCACGGTTTTGCCGTTGACAGTATGGGTACCCTCGCCCAGTAAATGCCAGTAGCTGGTCAGTTCAATCAGCTCATCGTAATAGGCAGAGATGCCCTCGGCACGTTTCTGGATCTGCTCGTTGGTGACGATATCGTCAAACACAATCGCCGGATCGTTGACGATATTACGGATGATGTGGGTGTAAGAGCGCGAATGGATCGTTTCTGAAAACGCCCAGGTTTCAACCCAGGTTTCCAGTTCCGGGATCGAAATTAGCGGTAACAGCGCCACGTTCGGGCTACGCCCCTGAATAGAGTCCAGCAGGGTCTGGTATTTCAGGTTGCTGATGAAAATGTGTTTTTCGTGTTCCGGCAACGCCTGATAATCAATACGGTCGCGGGAAACGTCAACTTCTTCCGGACGCCAGAAAAAGGAGAGTTGCTTTTCAATCAGCTTTTCAAAGATGTCATATTTTTGCTGATCGTAGCGGGCCACGTTGACCGGCTGGCCGAAGAACATTGGCTCTTTGAGCTGGTCGTTTTTCGTCTGTGAAAAGGTGGTGTATGCCATGAGTGTGTCCTGTGGTGTGATTTCCCTCACCCCGGCCCTCTCCCACAGGGAGAGGGGGAAAGAGTTCCCTCTCCCTGTGGGAGAGGGTTAGGGGAGGGGATTTATTAAATCTTACATGCGCCGCTTTCGCAGCCATCATCCTGAATGGACGGCACCAGATCATCCTGCGCATCTTCCGCACCGTCGCGGGTGTTTTGATAGTACAGGGTCTTCACGCCAAATTTATAGGCGGTGAGCAAGTCTTTCAGCAATTGCTGCATCGGCACTTTTCCTGACGGGAAACGTGACGGGTCGTAGTTGGTATTTGCAGAGATCGACTGGTCGATAAATTTCTGCATGATGCCAACCAGTTGCAGATAACCGTCATTGTTCGGCATCTCCCACAGCAGCTCATAATTATCTTTCAGCAGCTCATAATCCGGCACTACCTGGCGCAGAATACCGTCTTTCGACGCCTTGATGCTTACATGACCGCGCGGCGGCTCAATACCGTTCGTGGCATTGGAGATCTGCGATGAGGTCTCCGACGGCATCAGCGCAGACAGCGTGGAGTTACGCAGACCGTACGTTTTCACCGATTCACGCAGAGCGTCCCAGTCGTAGTGCAGCGGTTCGCTGGTGATACCGTCCAGGTCTTTTTTGTAGGTATCAATAGGCATAATGCCTTTGGAATAGGTGGTTTCGTTAAACCACGGACACGCGCCTTGCTCTTTCGCCAGTTCGTTCGACGCTTTCAGCAGGTAGTACTGGATTGCTTCGAACGTTTTGTGCGTCAGGTTGTTGGCGCTGCCATCGGAGTAACGTTTGCCGTTTTTCGCCAGCCAGTAAGCGAAGTTAATCACGCCGATACCCAGCGTACGGCGGCCCATTGCGCCACGTTTTGCTGCCGGAATCGGGTAGTCCTGGTAATCAAGCAGGGCATCCAGCGCACGCACCGCCAGTACCGCCAGCTCTTCCAGCTCATTCAGGTCAGAAATTGCACCCAGGTTAAAAGCAGACAGCGTACAGAGCGCGATTTCACCGTTTTCGTCGTTCACATCGTCCAGCGGTTTAGTCGGCAGGGCGATTTCCAGGCACAGGTTAGACTGGCGCACTGGCGCAACCACCGGGTCAAACGGGCTGTGGGTATTGCAGTGGTCAACGTTCTGGATGTAGATACGACCGGTAGAGGCGCGTTCCTGCATCATCAGCGAGAACAGCTCAACGGCTTTCACGCGCTGTTTACGGATGCTGTCGTCTTTCTCATATTTGGTGTACAGACGCTCGAACTCATCCTGATCGGCGAAGAAGGCGTCATACAGACCCGGGACATCAGACGGGCTGAACAGGGTAATCTCTTCACCTTTCAGCAGGCGGGTGTACATCAGTTTGTTGATCTGTACGCCGTAGTCCATGTGACGTACGCGATTACCTTCCACGCCACGGTTGTTTTTCAGCACCAGCAGGCTTTCAACTTCCAGATGCCACATTGGGTAGAACAGGGTTGCCGCGCCACCACGCACACCGCCCTGAGAGCAGGATTTTACCGCGGTCTGGAAGTGTTTGTAGAACGGGATACAGCCGGTATGGAATGCTTCGCCGCCGCGAATCGGGCTACCCAGCGCACGAATACGACCCGCGTTGATGCCGATACCGGCACGCTGGGAAACGTATTTCACAATGGCGCTGGAAGTGGCGTTGATGGAGTCCAGGCTGTCGCCGCACTCGATCAGCACGCAAGAGCTGAACTGACGGGTCGGGGTACGCACGCCGGACATAATCGGCGTCGGCAGTGAAATTTTGAACGTAGAGACCGCATCATAGAAGCGCTTCACGTAACTCAGACGCGTTTCGCGCGGATACCCTGAGAACAGGCAGGCAGCCACCAGGATATAGAGGAACTGCGCGCTCTCGTAGATTTCGCCGGTAACACGGTTCTGAACCAGGTATTTGCCTTCGAGCTGCTTAACGGCCGCGTAGGAGAAATTCATATCGCGCCAGTGGTCGATAAACCCGTCCATCTGCTTGAACTCTTCTTCCGTGTAGTCTTCCAGCAGATGCGTGTCGTATTTGCCAAGTTCCACCATTTTTACCACGTGGTCATACAGCGCTGGCGGCTCGAACTGGCCGTAGGCTTTTTTACGCAGATGGAAGATGGCCAGGCGTGCGGCGAGGTACTGGTAGTCAGGCGCATCGCGGGAAATCAGGTCCGCAGCAGCTTTGATAATGGTCTCGTGAATATCGGACGTTTTGATGCCGTCATAGAACTGGATATGGGAACGCAGTTCCACCTGAGAGATGGATACATTACTCAGCCCCTCTGCCGCCCAATCCAGCACCCGATGAATTTTGTCGAGATTGATGCGTTCAGTACCACCATCACGCTTTGTCACCAGCAGACTCTGATTCATGTGAAATTTACCTGTCCGTGAATAAAAATATCCCCCAATTATCCACAGAACCGCGTTGTGACTAACTCTGTGGATAAATACTATATGTTGGGGGTTTAAGATAAGAGAAACGCTATATGGTGAGTATTCTAGTAAGGATTCTTTTGAGTACAAGAGTTGATTTTGACGTTAAATTGAGGTTGCAAAAGAGTGATAAACGCTAAGTCCACGTCGCATAAGGCCTGGCGGGGATGTCAATATTTCGCAAAAAAAAATGAAAATTTGATCAAACGCTGATTTCTTCATCGGGAAGGGAAGATCGCGCGACATGATGTAGCGCAATCTTTATAAGAATAGTGAATGACGTCAGACGTTTTTTGCTTTTGTATGTAACATGTAATTAACATCCACGCCGGGGGCGAGCTTAAAGGCATTAAGCAGCGGGTTATAATGCAGACCCGTGATATGACGCTCCTGTAAACCGGCTTGATTCACCCAACCGAGCAGTTCTGCGGGTTTGATAAATTTCTTCACGTCGTGGGTGCCTTTGGGCACCATTTTCAGCACATACTCGGCGCCAACCACCGCCATCAACCAGGCTTTGCCGTTACGGTTAATCGTCGAGAAGAAGACGTGGCCGCCGGGTTTGACCAACCGCGCGCAGGCGTTGACTACCGATTGTGGGTCCGGTACGTGCTCCAGCATCTCCATGCAGGTGACGACATCATATTGCTGTGGATGTTTATCGGCGTGGTCTTCGACGGTCTCTTGAACGTATTCGACGCGAATACCTGACTCCAGAGCATGTAGCCTGGCCACCTGCAGCGGTTCGAAGCCCATATCCAGTCCGGTGACCGTCGCCCCTTCGCGCGCCATGCTCTCCGCCAGAATGCCGCCGCCGCAACCGACATCCAGTACATTCTTGCCAAACAGGCCGTCAGCACGCTCTGCAATATAACCCAGGCGTAACGGATTGATGCGATGAAGAGGTTTGAATTCGCCTTCCAGATCCCACCAGCGAGAGGCAACCGCTTCAAATTTGGCGATTTCAGCCTGGTCAACGTTTTGAGCAACCGACGTTTTTTCGGCATTCATGGGGATAGGTACTCCTTTTTTAGCAAGACGGATGAGTATAACAGTCTGCTGGCGCTAATAAAGCGCCCTGCGGGGTCTTTCCGTTTACCTGATTCATTACGGTTGTGTTATAATTTGCGACCTTTGAATCCGGGATACAGTAGAGGGATAGCGGTTAGATGAGCGACCTTGCGAGAGAAATTACACCGGTCAACATCGAGGAAGAGCTGAAAAGTTCTTATCTGGATTATGCTATGTCGGTCATTGTTGGCCGTGCGCTGCCAGATGTCCGCGATGGTCTAAAGCCGGTTCACCGTCGCGTACTTTACGCCATGAACGTCTTGGGCAATGACTGGAACAAAGCCTACAAAAAATCTGCCCGTGTCGTTGGTGACGTAATCGGTAAATACCATCCCCATGGTGATTACGCGGTGTATGACACCATAGTGCGTATGGCTCAGCCATTTTCACTGCGCTACATGCTGGTTGATGGTCAGGGTAACTTCGGTTCTATTGACGGCGACTCCGCGGCGGCAATGCGTTATACGGAAATCCGTCTGGCGAAAATTGCCCATGAGCTGATGGCCGATCTGGAAAAAGAGACCGTTGATTACGTCGACAACTACGACGGTACGGAAAAAATCCCTGATGTAATGCCGACCAAGATCCCGAACCTGCTGGTGAACGGGTCTTCCGGTATTGCCGTCGGGATGGCGACCAACATTCCTCCGCATAACCTGACGGAAGTGATTAACGGTTGCCTGGCCTATATCGAGGATGAAGACATCAGCGTTGAAGGGCTGATGGAACATATTCCAGGGCCGGACTTCCCGACCGCCGCCATTATTAATGGCCGTCGTGGTATTGAAGAAGCGTACCGTACCGGACGTGGCAAAATTTATATTCGCGCCCGCGCCGAAGTGGAAGCTGACGCGAAAACGGGTCGTGAAACCATTATCGTGCATGAAATTCCATATCAGGTGAACAAAGCACGCCTGATCGAGAAAATTGCCGAGCTGGTAAAAGACAAACGCGTTGAAGGTATCAGCGCGCTGCGTGACGAGTCTGATAAAGACGGGATGCGCATCGTGATTGAAATCAAACGTGACGCGGTGGGTGAGGTGGTTCTGAATAACCTGTACTCCCAGACCCAACTGCAGGTTTCCTTCGGCATCAACATGGTAGCGCTGCACCATGGTCAGCCGAAGATCATGAACCTGAAAGATATTCTGTCCGCGTTCGTGCGTCACCGCCGCGAAGTGGTGACGCGCCGTACTATTTTCGAACTGCGTAAAGCGCGCGACCGTGCGCATATCCTTGAAGCGCTGGCCGTGGCGCTGGCGAATATCGATCCGATTATCGAACTGATTCGTCGTGCGCCGACCCCGGCGGAAGCGAAAGCCGGTCTGATCGCGCAGCCGTGGGATTTGGGCAATGTTTCCGCCATGCTGGAACGTGCGGGCGATAACGCCGCGCGCCCTGAATGGCTGGAGCCGGAGTTCGGGATTCGTGACGGTAAATACTACCTGACCGAACAGCAGGCACAGGCAATTCTGGATCTGCGTCTGCAGAAACTGACGGGCCTTGAGCATGAAAAACTGCTCGATGAGTACAAAGAGCTGCTGGAGCAGATCGCTGAACTGCTGCACATTCTGGGTAGCGCCGATCGTCTGATGGAAGTGATCCGCGAAGAGCTGGAGTTAATTCGCGATCAGTTCGGTGACGAGCGTCGTACTGAGATCACGGCCAACACCGCCGACATCAACATCGAAGATCTGATCAACGAAGAAGATGTTGTGGTCACGCTGTCGCATCAGGGCTACGTGAAATACCAGCCGCTTACTGACTACGAAGCACAACGTCGTGGCGGTAAAGGCAAGTCTGCCGCGCGGATTAAAGAAGAAGACTTTATCGATCGTCTGCTGGTGGCCAACACCCACGACACGATCCTCTGCTTCTCCAGCCGTGGTCGTCTGTACTGGATGAAAGTGTATCAGTTGCCGGAAGCGAGCCGTGGGGCGCGTGGTCGTCCGATCGTCAACCTTCTGCCGCTGGAGGCGAATGAACGCATCACCGCCATTCTGCCGGTTCGCGAATACGAAGAGGGCGTGAGTGTCTTTATGGCGACCGCCAGCGGTACCGTGAAGAAAACCGCGCTGACCGAATTCAGCCGTCCGCGCTCTGCCGGGATCATTGCGGTTAACCTCAATGAAGGCGATGAACTGATTGGCGTCGATCTGACCTCTGGGCAGGACGAAGTCATGCTGTTCTCTGCCGCCGGTAAAGTGGTGCGCTTCAAAGAAGACGCCGTTCGCGCGATGGGACGTACCGCAACAGGCGTTCGCGGTATCAAGCTGGCAGGCGAGGACAAAGTCGTTTCGCTGATCATTCCACGTGGCGAAGGGGCAATCCTCACCGTGACGCAGAATGGCTACGGCAAACGTACGGCTGAAACCGAGTACCCAACCAAATCACGTGGTACGCAGGGCGTTATTTCCATCAAGGTGACCGAACGTAACGGTTCCGTGGTGGGGGCGGTACAGGTAACTGATACCGACCAGATCATGATGATCACTGATGCAGGTACGCTGGTGCGTACACGCGTGTCGGAAATCAGCGTGGTAGGGCGTAACACCCAGGGCGTGATTCTGATCCGTACCGCTGAGGACGAAAACGTGGTCGGTCTGCAGCGTGTGGCCGAGCCGGTGGATGACGAAGAACTCGATTCCATTGATGGCAGCGTCGCGGAAGGAGATGATGAAATCGCTCCGGAAGTTGACGATGGTGCCGCTGACGACGACGCCGACGAGTAATCTGTGCTGAGGGCCGGTTTTCCGGCCCTTTCTCTTTGCCATTGCGGCACCGGCATTTTACCGCTACTTTAACCTCAGTCACTTTTACACCCTCATGGCGGAGTTTCCCCAGGTTGAAATACCTCGTCTCTTTTCGTAGCACTCTGAAAGTCTCGCGCTATCTTTTCCGCGCACTGGCTCTGGTGCTTTGGCTACTAATTGCTCTCTTTTCGGTGTTCTACATCGTCAACGCGCTGCGTGATAAAGAGTCGGAAATACGCCAGGAGTTCAACCTCAGCGCCGATCAGGCGCAGCGGTATATTCAGCGTACCTCTGATGTCATGAAAGAGCTGAAATACATCGCGGAAAACCGTCTGACGGCAGAAAACGGAATTCTTGCTTCTCGTGGGCTGGATGCGAAAACCGATGTGCCCGATTTTCAGCCGCTATTTCCCGATTCCGACTGCTCGAAAATGGGCACCGCCTGGCGTGGTTCTCTGGAGTCCCTGGCGTGGTTCATGCGCTACTGGCGGGATAACTTCTCGGCGGCGTACGACCTGAACCGCGTATTTCTGATTGGTAGCGAAAATCTCTGTGTGGCGGATTTTGGCCTGCGTGATGTGCCGGTCGAACGCGACGATACACTTAAAAGTCTGCATGAGCGCATTCTAAAATACCGCAACGCGCCGCAGGATGAGCGCGGCAACAATCTCTACTGGATGAGTCAGGGGCCACGTCCAGGGGTGGGCTATTTTTATGCGTTGACGCCAGTTTATCTGGGTAATCGTCTGCAGGCGCTGCTGGGGACGGAACAATCCATTCGGATGGAGAATTTCTTCACACCGGGCAGCCTGCCGATGGGCGTGACCATTATTGATGAAAGTGGGCATGCGCTGATTTCTCTGACGGGTGCGGAAAACCGTATCGAAGTGGACCCGCGCTGGCTGCAACTGCGATCCTGGTTTGGCTACACCTCAGGCTTTCATGATCTTATCCTCAAAAAGAGCCTGCCGCCTTCGCCGCTAAGTATTGTCTACTCGGTGCCGGTGGATATGGTACTTGAGCGTATTCGTATGCTGATCCTCAATGCGGTGTTGCTTAACATCCTTGTGGGGGTTGCCCTGTTTACCCTGGCACGCATGTATGAGCGGCGAATTTTTATTCCGGCGGAAACGGACGCCCAGCGTCTGGAAGAACACGAGCAGTTTAACCGTAAAATCGTCGCCTCGGCGCCCGTGGGCATCTGCATTTTACGTACTCAGGATGGCACCAACATTCTGAGTAATGAACTGGCGCATAACTACCTGAATATGCTTACCCATGAAGACCGCCAGCGTCTAACGCAGATTATCTGCGGACAGCAGGTGAACTTTGTGGATGTCCTGACCAGCAACAATACCAATTTGCAAATAAGCTTCGTCCACTCCCGCTATCGCAATGAAAACGTGGCCATTTGCGTACTGGTGGATGTCTCTGCGCGCGTCAAAATGGAAGAGTCGTTACAGGAGATGGCGCAGGCGGCGGAGCAGGCAAGCCAGTCAAAATCGATGTTCCTGGCCACCGTCAGCCACGAGCTGCGCACGCCGCTGTATGGCATTATTGGTAACCTCGATCTGTTGCAGACCAAAGAGTTGCCGAAGGGCGTTGACCGCCTGGTAACGGCGATGAATAACTCGTCCAGTCTGCTGTTGAAAATCATTAGCGATATTCTCGATTTCTCGAAAATCGAATCTGAACAACTCAAAATTGAGCCGCGTGAGTTTTCCCCACGTGAAGTCATGAGCCACATTGCGGCCAACTATGCACCGCTGGTGGTACGCAAGCAGCTCGGCCTGTACTGTTTTATCGAGCCGGATGTGCCCGCCACGCTGAACGGCGATCCGATGCGTCTGCAACAGGTCATCTCCAACCTGCTGAGTAACGCGATCAAATTCACCGATATAGGCTGCATTATTCTCCATGTCCGTCGGGATGAGCACTATCTGAGTATTCGCGTGCGCGATACCGGCGTAGGGATCCCGGGCAAAGAAGTGGTGCGGCTGTTTGACCCCTTCTTCCAGGTCGGCACCGGGGTGCAACGTAACTTCCAGGGGACCGGGCTGGGGCTGGCAATTTGCGAAAAACTGATCAACATGATGGACGGCGATATTAGCGTCGATACCGAGCCGGGTATGGGTAGCCAGTTTACTATTCGTATTCCGCTGTATGACGCCGTTGAGCTTGCGCCTGCGGATGTTGATGGGCTGGCGAATACCTGTTGCTGGCTGGCGGTACGCAATGCGTTTCTTAACAGTTATCTGGAAACCTTGCTGGCGCATAACGGTATTCAGACCCAGCGCTATGATGGCCGCCCGTTGGGAGCAAACGACACCTTTATTACAGACGATGAGTTGCCGACTTCCTGGAGCGGGCGTGCCGCCGTCCTGTTCTGCCGTCGCCATATAGGTATTCCGCTGGAGCGCGCGCCAAATGAATGGCTGGTCAGTGTGGCATCGCCGCATGACCTGATTGCGATCCTTGGGCGTATTCACCGTGTTGAGGTGGTGGTGCCGGAAGTCACTGCCGCGCTGCCGCCGCCGGGCGCAGCCGAGGCGCGAAATGACGACATGATGATTCTGGTGGTTGACGATCACCCCATTAACCGCCGTCTGCTGGCGGATCAGCTTGGCTCGCTGGGGTATCAGTGCAAAACAGCTAATGACGGCGTAGATGCCCTGAATGTCCTGAGCAAGAACGCCATCGATATTGTGCTGAGCGACGTTAACATGCCGAATATGGACGGTTATCGCCTGACGCAACGTATCCGCGAGTTGGGGATGACCCTGCCGGTTATCGGCGTGACGGCGAATGCGCTGGCGGAAGAGAAGCAGCGTTGTCTTGAATCGGGGATGGATAGCTGCCTGTCGAAGCCGGTCACGCTGGATGTGCTGAAACAGACGCTGGCGCTTTATAGCGCGCGAGTAAGAAAAGCGCGGCGATAAAAACAAACCCCGGCGGGAGCCGGGGTAGTCGAGATTACTCTTTCTCGGTCTGGGTCAGGGTGACTGAGGAGAGGTAATTCAGCAGGGCGATATCGTTATCAACACCCAGTTTCATCATGGCTGATTTCTTCTGGCTACTGATCGTTTTGATACTGCGGTTCAGTTTCTTGGCGATTTCGGTGACCAGGAAACCTTCGGCAAACAGACGCAATACTTCGCTTTCTTTCGGGGACAGACGTTTATCGCCATAGCCGCCAGCGCTGATTTTTTCCAGCAGGCGGGAAACACTTTCCGGGGTAAATTTCTTCCCTTTCTGTAATGCCGCCAGCGCTTTCGGCAGGTCGGTTGGCGCACCCTGTTTCAGCACGATCCCTTCAATGTCCAGATCCAGCACGGCGCTCAGGATAGCCGGGTTGTTGTTCATTGTCAGAACAATGATCGACAGGTTAGGGAAATGACGTTTGATGTATTTAATCAGCGTGATGCCATCACCGTATTTATCGCCTGGCATTGACAGATCGGTGATAAGAACATTGGCCTCAAGTTTCGGCAGATTATTGATAAGTGCTGTGGAGTCTTCGAATTCACCGACTACATTAACCCATTCGATTTGTTCAAGTGATTTACGAATACCGAACAGTACAATCGGATGGTCATCGGCAATAATTACGTTCATATTGTTCATGTATTGGGCTACCTTGCTACAGCAAGCTCTTGACGTAAGCGTCAATGTCGCTGATGTAATTTTCTATGCCTGGAACATCCTTCTCACGAATTAAATGCTCCAGCGTTTCACATAACTGCTTACCAGGAACCAGATTAAGCATGGCAAACACCCCTTTCAGGCGGTGTGCTGTCTGAGCCAGTGCAGCGAAATCGCTTGTCGCCGATTCAGTATACAACCTCTTAACATCATCCGGTACTGTGTCGACAAACAGCGCATAATAACCGCTGGCATGGAGCTCGGCATTTTCATCGCCCCCCAAAGGCGACTCCATAACGTCTTCCTGTGCCAGTTGCTCTTCTATAAGTTGCAATATGGCTTCCTGCATTGCATTACTCATATTAAAGTTGACGCGCAATTGTCCGGGGCCAATTTTCCGCACGCCGACCTCATCATCGCTTAAAAGCAAGCCCGAGGATGTAAGATTAGACGGATTATCTGTTAAAAACAGGTCATACTCTTGACTTAATAGTCTTTCATCCGGCGAGATACAGCTTGCCCCCCAGTTTTCGAGCTGTCGAACCACGATATTACGGATTTCGCTGGAGGTGATATCAATCATGGCGACCACGTCGTCCAGCAATTTCTCCTCGGCTTCCTCATGCTGAGCGTGCACCGCCATTTTCACATGTAGCGAATAACGGGTGCCCAGTTCTTCCCGCGCTTTGATATTTAAATGGCCACCGAGTTTTCTTGCCAGCTGATCGCACAGCCAGAAGGTGAGGGCATTGGCTTTACCATACTGATCGCTCTGAGTGGAATTAAGGAACGGGAAGTGCAGGTTATCTATCTCGCTGTTGCTTACGCCATTGCCGGTGTCCAGAATGCGGAAGGTCAGGCGATCTTCCGCTGATTCGTCCATACTCACCTCAAGGGTGATTTTGCCAATCTGTGTCGTCGTCACCGCGTACTGGATCAACAGCAATAAAATGCGAAGCAGGGCATCGCGATCGCCGTGACGCTCCTCTTTAGCATGCAGGTGGTTATTGATCAGGAGCTGTAGTCCTTTACGTTTAATAACAGGCAGTACCTGCGGTACTACTTCATCAATCAGATCCTGAATGGAAAACAGCGTGGATTGTCCTTTCCAGCTGTCATTTTCCAGCATATTCGCCAGCTGAATCTCGTCCACCAGTCTCGCCAGCGTTTCGGCATGATCGGCAAGCTGGTTCCCCTCTTTGTCACCCAGGGCTGCGGCCTCTCCTGCCAGGGCTTTGACGGGGTGCTTGAGCGCGTCGGCAATGTTTTGCATGAATGCTGCGCGACCTTGCTGGTTTTTCTCGTACAGGCGCTGCGCCTGTTTGAGCTTTTTATTCACCAGCACTTCTCGATCCTGATCGCGGATGATGAAGATTTGCGTGCGTGAGGCCACCTGACTGCGGAACTGGCGAATTTCATATAATTCGTTATTGATAGTGGCCTGAATCACCCCCTGGTGCTGATCGGCCATGGCGGTGATATTTTGCAAGTTGAGGTGCGGTAGCAAATGATCGGCGATTTTATTACTCAACACCGTGCGGTTGGCTTCCTGATCATGTACCAGCAAGCCTAACGGCAGCAGAGAAACGATCTCTTCGTTAAACGCGCGCATGATGCGCAGCTCATTACTGTTCCCCGTGGGGGCCAGCCCGTCGCTCTGACGGCCCGGCTGATGGCGGAACGTAGTATAGCCAAACAGCGCCAGCGCCAGCAGACCAATATTCAACAACAGCGGTAACAGAATATTCTGCAAGGTCTCCAGTAGCAGCGTGCCAAACGGCACCTGCCAGACCAGACGCAAGCCGGTGGAGTTGAGCGAAGAGGCAATTTCGATTTTCGAACTATTGAAATTGATGGTCACGCTGTCTGCGCTCTCTTTATCGGTGGAGCGCAGATTATTTTGCGCGTTATCCGTATCGAGACGGAAGCTGTCCAGCGACATGCCTGGCGGGATCAAATCATTAATCGGCAAATCGAATGCGACAACCGTTGCCAGATGACCGGGCTGGTTAAAGGTGGTGCGCAGGGTGAAATAATGACCGTTCTGCCAGGCAAGGCGACGCAGGGCGGAGAAGCTCTCGCGTTCGTCCAGCGCGTTAGCCTGCTGCAACATTTCCGCGCGGCGTGAATCGACAATACTGCCAATAGTGGATTCTTTAAATCCGGAGGAGAGATCTTTGAGTGGCAGTGTCGAGATCAGGATCATGCTGTTGTCCTGACCATTCAGGTAATACATCGACCAGGGAACGGTCTCCGCGCCCCAGAGGGTATCCAGATACGTGGAGATTCGCTGCGTCATTTCCAGCGTCGAGCTGTCATGGGAGCCGAAGATCAGCGCTTCCGTTTTGCGTCGAGGCTTTTCCAGATAGTAAACGTCCTGCTTAAGACGGGTTTCCTGTAAACCATCACTGGCGTTTCCCGAGGTCGCTGCCGCGATGTTGTCATAAATTTGCCAGGTCGCGTAGCGCCAGGTATCAATGCGCTTGTGCATTGCGTGAGTGATATCGACAACCTGATAGCTCTTATCTTTTAGCCAGGCATTAACGGCGCTTTGTATCATCACGCCCATCGTAACCAGCAGGACAATGATCAATAGAAGAAAGAAACGGGTAAGGTTGCCCGGCATCAGCGAAAATTTTCCTGGGGTCATGGTGTCCGATTGACTCATTCGTGTGTGTAACCCGTAATGACAACACTGCAGAAGACGGCTCAGCGTCTGCGCTGAGACTCTGTTGCTGCCATGCCGTAAGAACCTGCCAGTAATGACGGCGGTCTTGTCGGTGTGATGTTGCAGAGCTGTGTACAGCAGGCAGTATATCGGGTAATGAATGAATTTCCAGACTCTCGTTCGCGCAAATGTCCTGATGAGGAAGGAAAAAAAACGCGCATAAGCCAGACGCTAAAAAATGTACAATTAATGCGTTTCTGTACAAATATTTACCGCTTCGCTGATAAAAATCGCACGAATTAACAAGAAAATAAGAATTGGATTATCTTTTTGTGACTTTTTTGGCACGGATATTGTTTACTTAATAGTCATTAAGGATTTTTTGTGATTAGCACGCAATAAATGCTTTTACGTAAAGAAAGGTAAAAAAAAACCGAATGCCAGGCATTCGGTCCTAATAGGGGTAAACAGACATTCAGAATCGAATGACGGTAATAAATAAAGTTAATGATGATAGCGAGGATTATATTAGTGCCGAATTAATTTATTGGTTTTGCAATCAGTGCTAAAAACATGTAAATCATGTAACTTATTGTTTTTATTGGTTCTTAAATTATATTTTGATTATTTGTGCTTTATTCTTTAGCTATTTGTGCTAAAAAAAGTTCCCCGATATTTACAAATTGAAACATCTATAATGCAATATGAAACATCTTCAAAGTTTTCGTATCATATTCTTATTGGATTATTCTGTATTTTTAAGGAGAATGAACTTGCAGGCTGATTAATAGGATTAATCAGTGAGCGGTGGCTATAAAAATGCATATAACCGAGGGTTAATAACATGAAAGTTAAAGTACTTCCCTCCTGGTACCAGCACTGCTGGTAGCGGGCGCAGCGAATGCAGCGGAAGTTTATAATAAAAACGGCAACAAATTAGATTTGTACGGTAAAGTCGACGGTCTGCATTATTTCTCCGATGATAAAGGTGCTGATGGCGATCAGACTTACGTTCGTTTCGGCTTCAAAGGTGAAACCCAGGTAAACGACCAGATCACCGGTTACGGCCAGTGGGAATACAACGTTCAGGCAAACAGCACTGAAGGCGCAAGCGATCAGGCATGGACTCGTCTGGCCTTTGCGGGTCTGCGTGTCGGCGATGCGGGTTCTTTCGACTATGGTCGTAACTACGGCGTGATCTATGACGTAACGTCCTGGACTGACGTCCTGCCTGAGTTTGGTGGCGATACCTACGGCGCTGACAACTTCATGCAATCCCGTGCTAACGGCGTTGCAACTTACCGTAACACTGACTTCTTCGGTCTGGTTGATGGCCTGAACTTTGCTCTGCAGTATCAGGGTAAAAACGGCAGCATCAGCGGTGAAAACACTACCGGTCGTAGCACTCTGAAACAGAACGGCGACGGCTTTGGCGCATCTCTGACCTATGATCTGGGCGCTGGCTTTAGCGCAGGCGCTGCAATGTCTACCTCTAAACGTACTGCCGACCAGAATGCGGCTGGCGTTTATGGCAGCGGTGACAATGCAGACGTGTATAGCGGTGGTCTGAAATATGACGCCAACAACATCTACCTGGCGGCGCAGTACACCCAGACCTACAATGCAACCCGTTTCGGTAACTCTCAGAGCAACAGCACCGTTTATGGCTTTGCTAACAAAGCGCAAAACTTCGAAGTGGTTGCGCAGTACCAGTTCGACTTCGGTCTGCGTCCGTCCGTTGCTTACCTGCAATCCAAAGGTAAAGATGTTACCAACGGCACCACTGATTTCGGCGACCAGGATCTGCTGAAATATGTTGATGTTGGCGCGACTTACTACTTCAACAAAAACATGTCCACCTATGTTGATTACAAAATCAACCTGCTGGATGACAACACCTTCACTCGTCAGGCTGGTATCAGCACCGACAACATTGTTGCCCTGGGCCTGGTTTACCAGTTCTAAGCAGCAATTCTCGACAAAGGGGCCATCCGGCCCCTTTTTTTATGGCTTAAATCCATCTCATCACCGGTAAATTTGGTGTACTCTTGCGGCGCAAAACGGATAGGGAAAAGATGATGGCGACGACATTTCTGCGCGCAGGCCTGCTGCTTGCGCTCGCATTATTAAACGGATGCGATAACCCTGCCTCGCAGGCGGAACAGCCCACTGTGCTTGAAGGCAAAACGATGGGCACCTTCTGGCGCGTGAGCGCCATCGCGTTAAGTCCTGAGAAAGCGAACAGCCTGACGCAGAAAATCCAGGCGCAGCTTGATGCTGACGATCAAGCGTTATCAACCTGGAAACCCGATTCGGCGCTGATGCGCTTTAACCATTCCGCCAGTCTGGCACCGTGGCCGGTGAGTGCTGATATGGCAGATATCGTCACCATCGCATTGCGCGTTGGAGCGCATACGCAGGGGGCAATGGATATCACCGTTGGGCCGCTGGTCAATTTATGGGGCTTTGGACCGGACAAGCAGCCGAACAAAGTGCCGGATCAGGTGCAAATCGATGCGGCCAAAGCGCGTACCGGCTTACAACATCTTAAGGTCATCAACGAGGCGCATCAGCAGTACCTGCAAAAAGATCTGCCGGATCTTTTCGTCGATCTCTCCACCGTTGGCGAAGGGTATGCCGCCGATCACCTTGCACGTCTGATGGAGCATGAAGGGATCTCACGCTATCTGGTGTCGGTGGGGGGCGCGTTGGTGAGCCGTGGTATGAACGGGCAGGGGCATCCCTGGCGCGTGGCGATACAAAAACCCACCGATCAAGAAAACGCCGTGCAGGCGGTGGTGGATATTAACGGACACGGCATCAGTACTTCCGGGAGCTATCGCAACTACTATGAGCTGGATGGTAAACGCCTTTCCCACGTCATTGACCCGCAGACAGGCCGTCCCATTGAGCACAATCTGGTCTCTGTGACGGTGATTGCCCCAACAGCTCTGGAGGCCGATGCCTGGGATACCGGTTTGATGGTGCTGGGTACGGCGAAAGCGCAGGAGGTCGTGCGCAAAGAGGGGCTGGCGGTTTATATGATCATGCGCGAAGGCGACAAATTCACCACCTGGATGTCGCCGCAGTTTTCGGCGTTCCTCGTCAGCGAGAAAAATTAGACAGCAAGAATGCGGGTTTTTTCGTCCGGGCTATCGTGCACAGTGAGGCTATGCTTGAAAGAGGAGCCTGAGATGAACACATCCACGACGTTATATCAACAATCATTGACCGATGACCAATGCTGGCAGGCCGTTTGCGCACGTGATGCCAGCCACGATGGGCATTTTGTCTTTGCGGTGCGAACCACCGGGATTTTTTGCCGTCCCTCCTGCCGTTCACGCCGTCCCCTGCGCGAGAATGTTGGTTTTTACCCGGATGCCGACACCGCGCAGGCGGCCGGGTTTCGTCCCTGCAAACGCTGCCAGCCTGAAAGGGCGGATCCGCAGCAGCAACGTATCGCCAAAGTGGAAAAGGCCTGTCGCTTGCTGGAACAGGAGGGGAACGTGACGTTGGAAACTCTGGCTGAGGCCGTCGCCGTGAGCCCCTGGCATTTCCATCGTTTGTTTAAGTCCGTAACCGGCATGACGCCGAAAGCCTGGCAACTTGCTTTTCGTGCGCAGCGCCTGCGCAACGCGCTCAATGAAAGCGCCACGATCACCGATGCGGTACTGGCGGCAGGCTTTCCCGATAACAGCAGCTACTATCGGCAGGCAGATGCCGCGCTGGGAATGACGGCGAGTCAGTACCGGCGTGGGGGTGACGACACGAATGTTCGCTATGCCCTGAGCCGTTGTGCTTTGGGCCATTGTCTGGTGGCGCAAAGTGAACGCGGGATCTGCGCCATTTTGCTGGCTGATAACGATGACGCACTGCTTGATGAATTGCGGAGTATCTTCCCCGGTGCCCGGCGCGAGCAGGCAGATGAACAGTTTGTAGAACTCGTCGGGGAGGTCGTGCGGCGCATTGATAATCCGGCTTCACCTTTTACGCTCCCTCTTGATTTGCGCGGTACGGCATTTCAGCTCCAGGTCTGGAATGCCCTGCGCGCCATCCCGGCAGGTGAAACCGTCAGTTATCAGTCACTGGCGAAGACCATTGGTAAGCCGGGGGCGGTGCGTGCCGTCGCCCGCGCCTGTGCGGCGAACAAGCTGGCGATTGTGGTGCCCTGCCATCGGGTGGTGCGGGCTGACGGCGGGTTGTCCGGTTATCGTTGGGGGGCGACGCGTAAAGCCCGCCTTCTGCGTCAGGAATCAGAATCGAAGGAGGTATGATGCTTGATTTGTTTGCTGATGAAGAACCCTGGCAAGAACCTCTCGCCCCCGGCGCGGTGGTTTTGCGGCGTTTCGCGCTGGCAAAAACGCAGGCTTTACTGGCGGGCATAGAGGCGGTTACGCAGATCTCGCCGCTGCGCCATATGGTGACGCCTGGCGGTTATACCATGTCGGTTGCGATGACCAACTGCGGCGAAGTGGGCTGGACGACCGACGCCCGAGGGTATCTCTATTCCAGGATTGATCCGCAAACGGGCAATCCCTGGCCTGCAATCCCTGACGCTTTCGCCGCATTGTGCCATGACGCGGCGGTAGCCGCGGACTATGCGGATTTCAGACCTGATGCTTGCCTGATTAACCGCTATGTACCTGGCGCAAAGCTCTCGCTGCATCAGGATAAAGACGAACCGGATTTACGCGCGCCCATCGTCTCTGTCTCGCTTGGCTTACCGGCGGTATTTCAGTTTGGCGGCCTTAAACGCAATGATCCTCTACAACGTTTAATGCTTGAACACGGCGACGTGGTGGTGTGGGGCGGGGCGTCCCGACTTTTCTATCATGGCGTTTTACCGCTTAAGCCGGGGCATCATCCGGCGACCGGGGCGTGTCGTTTTAACCTCACTTTTCGTCAGGCCAGAAAGATTGAATAAAAATAAGAATTATTCTTGATGTTAACAATCAGCCGTTTAAACTGCGGGCTGTTTTGGTTGACCGGGTTTTGTGATGGAACTTCTTCTGCTGGTCTGGCGGCAGTACCGCTGGCCCTTTATCGCCGTTATTGCGCTAACGTTGCTTAGCGCCGCGCTGGGCATTGGGCTTATTGCCTTCATTAACCTCCGCCTGATTGAAACGGTGGATATGTCGCTGGCCGTGTTGCCGGCGTTCCTGGGCTTACTGCTGTTGCTGATGGCGGTGACGCTGGGCTCCCAACTGGCATTGACCACGCTTGGTCACCATTTTGTCTATCGTCTGCGCGGCGAGTTTATCAAGCGCATACTCGATACTCCTGTTGAACGTATCGAACAGCTTGGCAGCGCCTCGTTGCTGGCCGGGCTGACCAGTGATGTGCGTAATATCACCATCGCCTTTGTGCGTCTGCCGGAACTGGTGCAGGGGATTATCCTGACGATCGGCTCATCGGCTTATCTGGCCTGGTTGTCCGGTAAAATGCTGGTGATCACTGCGCTGTGGATGGCACTGACTATCTGGGGCGGGTTTATTCTGGTTTCCCGTGTCTATAAACACATGGCGACGCTGCGTGAAACCGAAGACAAGCTGTATAACGACTTTCAGACCATACTGGAAGGGCGCAAAGAACTGACGCTCAATCGCGAGCGTGCCGGACATATCTATAACAACCTGTATCAGCCAGATGCCCGCGACTATCGTCATCACATTATCCGTGCCGACACTTTCCACCTGAGCGCGGTGAACTGGTCAAATATCATGATGCTGGGGGCGATTGGCCTTGTGTTCTGGATGGCAAATAGTCTGGGTTGGGCGGATACCAACGTCGCGGCGACCTACTCATTGACACTCTTGTTCCTGCGCACACCTCTGCTCTCCGCTATCGGCGCACTGCCGACACTGTTGAGCGCGCAGGTAGCGTTTAACAAACTTAAGCAGTTCTCGCTGGCGCCGTATCAGGCTGAGTTCCCGCGCCCACAGATTTACCCGAACTGGGAAACACTGGAACTGCGCGATGTCACGTTTACATATCAGGACAATACTTTTTCCGTGGGGCCGATAAACCTCACCCTCAAGCGCGGTGAACTGGTCTTCCTTATTGGCGGTAATGGCAGCGGTAAATCGACGCTGGCGATGCTCTTAACCGGACTGTATGAACCCGTTTCTGGTGAAATCCTGTTGGATGGTAAACCGCTGTCGAAGGAGAAACCGGAGGATTACCGCAAGCTGTTTTCTGCCGTCTTTACCGATGTCTGGTTATTCGATCAACTGCTGGGAGCTGATGGTCAACAGGCGGACCCGGCGCTGGTGGACCACTGGCTGCAACAGCTGAAAATGGCACATAAGCTGGAGCTCAAAGACGGCAAAATCCTCAATCTGAAACTGTCGAAAGGGCAGAAAAAGCGCGTGGCGCTGCTGCTGGCACTTGCAGAAGAGCGTGATATTTTGCTGCTTGATGAGTGGGCTGCCGACCAGGATCCGCACTTTCGTCGCGAGTTCTACCAGGTGCTGTTACCACTGATGCAGGCAATGGGGAAAACCATTTTCGCCATCAGTCATGATGATCATTACTTTACCCATGCCGATCGTTTACTGGAGATGCGTAACGGTCAATTGAGCGAACTGACCGGGGAGGAGCGTGAACTCGCCTCCCGTGATGCGGTTGCCCGTACCGCATAATGGTGACTTTCCGGGGGGAAACGCCCGGAAAATCCATAACCTGCCTCTATTTACCCATCTGTACGCGCGGCGTATTAATATTTACACCACCTGCCGCTATGCTTACCTGTACGCCTTTATCTCGGAAAAGTGAGTTACTACGCAGGGAATGTCCAATGGCTGTCAGTAAAAAAAGCAGTAGCCGATTACGCGATCAGGAACGCGCGCGTTTAATCTGGCTCCTTACCACCGAAAAATCACTTACCGCAACGTTGCTTGGCGAGCTGACCCTGGCGGAACAGTTTGACGCCGATAAGCTCAACAATGACATAGCCGAAGTCAACGCGTTGGTGGCGCATTTACCGGCGCCGGATTTAGCCGATACCCTCGAAGGGTTGCCGATAGACGGGCGTCTTGCGCTGTGGCGGCTGGTAGAAGATGACAAACGCGGCAAAGTCTTGCTGGAAGCGTCGGAAAACGTCTGGCAAGACCTGATTGACGGCATGAGCGATAAGGCACTGCTGGATGCACTGCAAACGCTGGATATCGACGACCAAATCTGGCTGGTGCAGCATCTGCCGCGAAACCTGACCGGACGTTTGCTGGCAACCCTACCGGCAACCGATCGCGCCAGGGTACGCCAGGTGATGCGCTACGGCAAAGACTGCGTTGCGGCGATCATGGAGTTTGAAGTGATCACCGTGCGGCCGAATTTGACGCTGGCCACCGTACAACGCTATTTACGCAGACTCGGCAAAATGCCGGAAAATACCGACAAACTCTTCGTCACCGGACGTGACGGCATCCTGCTTGGCGAGCTGGCGCTGCAAACCATCTTACTGAAAGGCGGCGCCTGCCGGGTTGGCGAGGTGATGAATGACGATCCGGTCACCTTTTCGCCTGATGAACATGCGGAAGACGCAGCGCACACCTTTGAACGCGATGACTTAATTAGCGCTGCGGTTACCGATACCGACGGCAAATTACTCGGTCGCCTTACCATCGATGACATTGTGGATGTGGTCTACGAAGAGACTGACAACGATTTGCGTCAGATGGGGGGCCTGAGTACCGAAGAGGATGTGTTTGCGCCGGTCACTCGTGCGGTGAAAAATCGCTGGGCGTGGCTGGCGATTAACCTCTGCACGGCATTTATTGCTTCACGAGTGATTGACGGTTTTGAACACACCATTTCACAACTGGTCGCACTGGCCGCGTTGATGCCTATCGTTGCCGGTATTGGTGGAAATACCGGTAATCAGACCATCACCATGATTGTTCGCGCCCTGGCGTTGCAGACCATTCAGCCGGGTAACTTTCGTTTTCTGGTCTTGCGTGAAATGGGTGTGGCGTTGGTAAACGGTCTGGTATGGGGAGGAATCATGGGGGCTGTGACCTGGCTACTCTATGATGATGCCGCGCTGGGTGGGGTGATGACGCTGGCGATGGTGCTCAACTTGCTGATGGCGGCATTGATGGGCGTACTGATTCCGATGACGATGGTGCGCTTCGGGCGTGACCCGGCGGTCGGTTCAAGCGTGATGATCACGGCTATTACCGACACCGGGGGATTTTTTATTTTTCTTGGGCTGGCAACGATTTTTCTGCTGTAGCGCCACGCGCCTTATGCAGACGAGCAGGAAGAATAGCCATCGCAATCATACCTGCCAGCACGCCCATCGCCAGATTTCCGGTACTGATGGTGGCCGCAACGGTCACCAGCATCACCAGCGTTTCGGCAATCGGCGCACGCTGTAGCGTCGTTGGTTGCAAACTGTGCCAGCTAAAGGTTTTGCAGGCGACAATAGTCATGATGCCCGCCAGTACGACCATTGGAATTTCCGCCATCACCTCGCTCAGTGCCGTCACCAGTAGTAATAACACCAGCCCCGCCACGATGGTGGACACGCGACTGCGGCCTTTGCCCATTTCCACGTTGACGATGGTCTGTCCAATCATTGCGCAACCGGCGATACCGCCGTAAAAACCCGCAAGAATATTAGCGATACCCAACCCGGCGCTTTCCCGGCTTTTGCCGGATGGTGTGTGGGTTAAATCATCCACCAGCCGTGCGGTCAGCAACGATTCCAGCAGGCCAACAAAAGCAATACTGAGTGCGCAGGGCCAGATGATGCCGAGCGTGGTGAGGTTAAACGGCACCCGCCATTCCGTTAAACCGGGCAGCCCCCCCTGCATCGGGCCTTCGTCGCCGACGGTGGGCAGCGCCTGCCCGGTGAAGACGGTAAATATTGTCAGCACCACGATGGCGACCAGCGGTGCGGGCACGCTTTTCACCCACCGCGGCCACCACAGGACAATCAGCAAGGTCAGGGCGAAGAGGGCAAGGATCAGCGGCTCACGGCTCCAGAAATGGGGTACCTGGGCGAAGAAAATCAAAATACCCAGTGCATTCACAAAACCTGTCATCACCGCTTGCGGCACAAAGCGCATCAGACGCGACATTCGCGTTAAGCCAAAGATAATTTGTATGACGCCTGCGAGCACAACGGCTGGCAAAATGTATTCCACGCCGTGCTGGTGCACCATCGGGCCAATCACCAGCGCTACGGAGCCGGCCGCTGCGGTTACCATCGCCGGACGACCGCCCAGCAATGACATACTGATACACAGCACGACGGAAGCCAGCAGGCTGACTTTGGGATCGACGCCCGCGATCACCGAAAAGGAGATCACTTCCGGAATCAACGCCAGAGCGGTAATAACGCCTGCCAGCGCTTCGCGCGTCAGCAGTTGAGGGGAGCGCAGCACGCTGCTGACCCGACCCGTCGGGGAGAATAATTTTTCAGTCATAACTTTTTGCAGGGGTGAGCGGACGCAGGCATCAATAAATGGATGGCATGACATGTCTTTGACAAAGTGGAGAATACTACTGTTTCTTAACAAAAGTTGCCAGTAAACATGGTTATTTTTAATGCAATTATTAAACTTATTAATAACATTTATGTAATGACTATTTAATGTTTAAACATTATTTAAATCCTCTTTCCCCCGTGCTAGGTTAGATGCGCTAACGAAGTTACCCGCGATAACTGCTAATAAAGCAGCACTAAAAGTAAGGCATTAACATTATGAAAAGAATGACTGCCAGACTGTTTTCGATGGCTGTCGGGCTTAATGCTGTCTCTGCGGCAGCAAAAGCTAACGCATCGAAAGAGCAGGAAACGGATGTGCTTTTAATCGGTGGTGGGATCATGAGCGCCACGTTGGGAACCTACCTCCAGGAGCTGGAGCCCAACTGGTCGATCACCATGGTGGAACGGCTGGACGCGCTGGCGGAAGAGAGCTCCAACGGCTGGAACAATGCCGGTACGGGGCACGCCGCATTGATGGAACTGAACTACACCCCGCAAAACCAGGATGGATCAATCAGTATCAAAAAGGCGATTGAGATTAACGAAGCGTTTCGTATCTCTCGTCAGTTCTGGGCGCATCAGGTGGAAACCGGTGTGCTGAGCGAACCGCGCTCGTTTATTAATACCGTTCCGCACATGAGTCTGGTGTGGGGCGATGACAACGTTAACTTCTTGCGTGCTCGCTACAAAGCGTTGCAGCAAAGTACGTTATTCCGTGGCATGCGCTATACGGAAAACCACGAGCAGATCCGCGCATGGGCGCCGCTGGTCATGGAAGGGCGCGACCCGCAGCAGAAAGTGGCGGCGACGCGTACGGAAATCGGTACCGATGTAAATTTCGGCGAGATTACCCGTCAGCTGATTCATTCCTTACAGCGCAAAGACAACTTCTCCCTCAAGTTGGGTAGCGAAGTTCGTAGCATCAAACGCAATGCAGATAACACCTGGAATGTGACCATCGCCAGCCTGAAAAACAGCGGCGTCGATCAGGTCATCAAGGCCAAATTTATCTTTATTGGCGCCGGTGGCGCCGCGCTGAAACTGTTGCAGGAATCCGGTATCCCGGAAGCGGCGGAATACGCGGGCTTCCCGGTCGGCGGTCAGTTCCTGGTGTCCGAAAATCCGGATGTGGTGAACAGCCATCTGGCGAAGGTGTATGGTCAGGCGACCGTGGGCGCGCCGCCCATGTCTGTACCGCATATTGATACCCGTATTATTGATGGCAAGCGCGTGCTGCTGTTTGGGCCGTTCGCCACCTTCTCAACGCGCTTTTTGAAAAATGGCTCGCTGTGGGATCTGCTGCGCTCAACCAACAGTTCTAACTTCCTGCCCATGTTAAGCGTCGGGATGACCAATTTCAGCCTGGTGAAATACCTGATGAATCAGGTGCTACAAAATGACGACGATCGCTTTGATGCCCTGTGCGAGTACTATCCGCTGGCTAAAAAAGAGGACTGGCGTTTATGGCAGGCCGGGCAACGCGTACAGATCATCAAACGCAATGCGAAGAAGCTGGGTGAGCTGCGTCTGGGCACCGAAGTGGTGAGTGACAAAGAGGGCACCATTGCTGCGCTGTTGGGCGCATCGCCGGGCGCTTCCACCGCCGCGCCGATCATGCTGGAACTGATGCAGAAAGTTTTCCCGGAAAAAGTTGCATCCCCTGAGTGGCAGGCGAAACTGAAAGAGATCATCCCGTTCCTGGGCGTGAAGCTTGATGGCAACGTTGAAGCGTCGGATGAAGAGTTGCATTACACCAGCCGCGTGCTGGGTCTGAAATGCGACGAGTCGCCGCTGGCAGACGCCACGCCGCCGGTACGAAAACCCTCGCATGTTGTGCCTGCGGAGAATGAACCCGCGGCAGATATCGCGCTGTAATCGCAAAAACCTGCTTCGGCAGGTTTTTTGTCTTAGCGTTTGAGCAGTTTAAACCGATGACAGAATCGTTTTGCCCCTGAAATCATCCCCGCTACTTTTGCCGTAAATGGCTGGCGCTTTGGCGTGTTGACAATCTGGTCGCCAGAGTAAAAGGTATAATCCGCGTAATTTCCATCAGGCAGGCCACAAGGATTCGTTATCCCGTGAATAATACATTCGGTTTTCCATTTTCAGGGGGCATTTTCGCCCTGGCCTTTATCGCCAGCGCCGCAGTGCAGGCATCGGAAAATAAAAAGCCTGACGTGATTAATCGCATCATGGCGGAACCGGTGCACAATCTGAGTCTCATGGATGCCGATCCACAGGGAACATTGCGTTGGGTCGTCTGGCAGGAAGGGCAGGCAGATTCCCGCGCTTCCTACCTTGCGTTGTATCAGCAGGCTAAAGGAGTTGCATCACCGGTATGGTCAACAAGCTGGTCGGATGCCTGGGCTCCTGCGCTGTACTCTCTGTCTGAATGGCGCTGGCAAGGAAATGCTCTTTTGGCCGTGACGCTTCAATTTGGCGCCGCCGCCGGGCAAGTTGAACTGTATGGACTGGATGCGAAAAACCAGCCGGTACAACTGGCAGAAAAGACGGCAGCAAGCGTCGGCTGGAAAATCAATGAAGCGGGTGAGCGATTATTAGTTCTTTATGAACCAAAGCCAACAACGCTCAAAGCGAGCTGTTATGGCTGGCGGGAAAATACGGGCAAATTAATGCCTCAGTCGTGCAACTGACAGGGACAGATCTTCCGGTAATCATTTCTGTTCGGGGCTATCGTCAGTATTCGATAAAAGGTCGTTCAGTGTTTCGAAATCGATTTCTGATTCAGCGTCATCCAGCAACTGGGTAACGGAAAGCAGATCGGTAAATTCGCTGAGCAGCATTTCGGCATCGGATTTAAGCGGCGTATCGGAGACATCGACCGCCGTATTGATGGCTTTCTTAACGTTCTCAATGATTTCGCGAACGCCGCCGTTTTTCCCGAGCGTGAGTACCAGGGCGCTGAGCAACAGTGACTGTGCCTCTACGCGAGCCGTCAGCTGTTTCGCCTCCGCATCCATCCTGGAAATCTTTGCAATCATACTAATAATGACATTTTTCATGTGATTCCCTGCCTCTGATCCGCATGAGTCCTGCCCACCCACAAAACATGAGCGTGCCATTTCTAAAGCCTAAATGAGCTTAGGTTATTTCACGCGTTGAAAAATGCTGAGCCGGACACAGATGTGAAAAGATCTGTATCAGGCATTAAGGGAAAACGCGGTCTGACAAACAATCGCCTGTGAGCGCGATAGATATTGTTTTTTGTCTGCAAAGGGAGAGGACGGTAAGACGTGCGGGGATCGCAGGCATTAAAAAACCCGCAGACTCAGAGAGAATGCGGGTTCTTAAGGGGTAACCGGTCGCGTAAAAACTTACCGGTGAAATATTTGGTCGGCACGAGAGGGAACGGTTTTATGAGTTAACCTTTTAATTTTTAATTAAAAATTCTGTTTTTTTATGCCTTATACCTTGCCTGAAATAGAAAATTACAAGCACCTGCCTGACACAGGTACGGAAAATTTTGTTTCACCCAAAAACTACGATGCCTATACCCTCTCAGAACAATGTCATAGGCATTAAGTTATTATTTGTTTTTAACTAACGTTGTTCATCGAGAAATTAGAACTCTGCTTTCTGAACAATCGATCCAGAAGATGTGTCCATGGATTATCGACAAAAGAAGCGAACAGGTAAGAAAGTATAAGAGTAGATGAAATATATAAGAAGAATGTTATGGATAGGGAACCTGTTTTAAGGAAAATAAATGAAGCAATGCTATTGATAGTTAAGAAGTGTATCAGGTATAAACCAAAAGAAATATCGCCAAGTTTTATAAAAACGGGATTTGAAAAAATCTTAGCAACGAAATTGTTCATTGATACACTTGTTAATAATAAAAATGCAGCAATGGGATACGTGGCGTTGATTGAAAATGGCATAAGAGCTGGTGGAAGAGCTAACGCTGCCATTGATAAGGCTAGAATAAGAAAAGTGATACTTACCAACAAAGGAAAGCTACGGTGCTTGCTTGTAAGCAAGCCAAGTGCTGCTCCAAGCATAAATTCAAAGTAGTGTGTATTGTAGGAAAAAAACAATAGCACTGCCAGGGAAAAAACTTGAGCATAAAAGTTAATGAATTTACATCCAATTGCAAAAGTAATAACAATAATTACTGCGAATAACTCATACGATATCGTCCATAAATTGGAGTTATATGTGAGAGTTGGATCAAAAGATACGAAGTCTGTCCAGATAGATTCAATAATAGCAAGTTTGAGGTCTGGCTGAAATTTATACCACCTGGCCAGCCAATCTGATTGAGCTGCAACAGATGCTTCTGCGTTAGAGAAAAGACCAAATCTGTGAATTAAATATGCAAAAAAACATACGCACATAATAGGGATACTTAATCTTAAAAATCGCTTTACGGAAGCATTTAACCCTTTTTTAAATGAAGATAAATAAAATTTCTTAAAGAATATATAACCACTTAAAACGAAAAACAAAGCTACAGCAAAATGACCATTCCACATTGAACTTAGAAGAGAATGGTTTATCGGTTTTTCATAGGAGATAAACTGGTTGTCAAAAGATCTAAAAAAATGAAATAGCGCTACAGATAAAGCAGCGATACCCCTAATACCATCGAGGTGCAAATTTCGTCCACCAGGAGCAACAGAAGCTGTTAGATTTTTTTTTGTGGATTCATTAAATATTATTCCGATTTCGCTACATTCTAAATTAACTTTAACATTAGCAGCATGTTTCCGTCGACACTTATGCCTGACTTGCTCTCAATTATTAACATACCTCGTTGCTAAAAAAATCTTCATCAGCAACCTGAAGGTATGCCCATGAAGAAGCCTTTTCCGACGAACAGGTTATCAGTATCTTCCAGGAGGCCGAAGCAAGTATTTCTGCCTGTGAGCTTCGTCGTAAAAGTGACATGCACCATCCTCTATATATGTTGGTATGTGACAACACTATTTATCTCTGGGCCTCTGAACGGAAGCACAGAAAACAGAGGAGCCTACAGAAGAGTCACCAGCAGTTACGTTGAGTCGTGACCATCTCATTCGTAAGCGGACTTGATTTAAACTTTATGTTGGCAACCCGTAATTCGCGAAACTGATGGGCCACTCTTTCATGATAAGGTGATTGCCTGGTATCAATGGCCTGGCTTTTTAACCAATTATTTTATTATCGCCAACTTTCAGGTATAAAAAAACCAACCGTAAAAGGTTGGTTTTTTTTAGGGAAATTTGGTCGGCACGAGAGGATTTGAACCTCCGACCCCTGACACCCCATGACAGTGCGCTACCAGGCTGCGCTACGTGCCGATTTGTGGCGGTAATAGTACCCTTTTCACCGCTGATTGCAAGTGACCGGGTCGCTAACTGATTCATAAATAATCAATCAGTTAGCGATAAACCGTTTTTCATCTGTCAGGACCTGCAACAGCAAACTCAACTGCGGTTTCTGATCCTGAATTTTTTCACCCTGTGGATTCCAGGTCTGATAACTGCCGTTCTGATTGAGCACCAGTGTCATCTGCGGTGTCGTAATCGCCAGTGCATCGCCGCTTGCTGCGGTAACCCAGGTATGTCGGCGTGTCGCGTTAAACAGATCCTGACCCTGCGAATACTCGTTTGCTGGCGTACTAACATGCAACAGGCGCTGCATCAGCGTCGTCATTACATCTTTGTGGTCGGTCAGCTTGTTAATGCGCTGTGCAGGTGTGCCCGGCCAATGAATCACCAGAGGTACATGGAGATTATCGCGCGACCAGGCAAAGTCAGTGGCCGGCTTATCAGCAGGCATGCCATGACCCGCGGTAATGATCACCACCGTATCATCCAGCTTGCCAGACTCGCGCAGCGCATCCAGTAAACGGTTAATCTGCGTATCAACATCGGCAACGGCGCGACTGTAACGACGGGCAAAACTCTGCTGATTACCGTCCGGGAGCGTGGTGCCGTTTAACGCTACCCAGGAGAACCAGCGGTTATCGTCCTGAGCATAATGACCCAGCCAGTCAATCCATTGATCGGCAGTCTGCGCGTCCGTTTGTGTTTTTGCCGCAGGCAGCGAGAAATCAGAAAGCAACGCCTGACGATACAACGCGCTGCTAAACCCGTTGGAAGAGAATAAACCTAGCTGATAACCCTGCTGATTGAGCGCAGAGATCAGCGCTGCAGGCACACGTGCTGACAGCACACCATCCATGTAGCTCGGTGAAATACCATAAAACAGGCCAAAATAGCCGCTGTCCGCACTGTTGCCCGAACTCATATGTTGCGTAAAGGTCACGTTCTGTTCGGCAAACGCGGTCAGCGCTGGCATCTGTTTTTCGTAACCTGAGTAATTCAGGCCATCAACCGTGATCAGCAGAACATTTTGCCCGGGCCCCATATCCAGATAGCGCAGATCGCTTAATGGATACTGTACCGAAACGGCTTCCGGGCTGCCTTGTTCAATCAGGCGACGCTGATAATCCTGAGCATCCAGCAGGCCGTGTTTCTCCAGGAAACGGCGGGCCGTCATCGGGTAGGAGAGAGGCAGATTCGCCCGCTGCATGGTAATAGGGCGATAGAAGTTAGCATCCGCCCAGATATACATAACGTGGGTGGCAATAAAGGCAACGAAAAAGAACCCTGCCACTGGCTTTGCATAGCGCCGCCGCCGGGTCAGACTGCGAAGTTTTTGCCAGCTCCAGGTGGCGAACAACATCTCAACGAGCAGGATAACCGGCACGCCGATAAACATCAGTTGCCAGTCACGCGCCGTCTCATTCTGGTCGGGGTTGATCACCAGTTCCCAGACGATGGGATTGAGATGCAGGTGAAAACGGGTAAAAACTTCGCTATCGATAAGTAACAGCGTCATGCCCATGGTCGCCAGAATAACGGACAGGAACCGCATCAGGCGCTGGGACATCACCACAAAGGTGAGGGGAAATAAAATCAGCAGGTAGGTGGCGAACACCAGAAAGCTGAAATGACCGACCACGCTCAGGTAAGAGTATATCCGCCCGGCAAGCGTTGTCGGCCAGTCGGCGACAAACAGATAGCGGCTACCGACCACAATGGACAATAAAATATTGAACAGGGCGAACCAGTGCCCCCAGCTTACCATCTGGGAGACTTTTTCACGGTAGGGCTGACGATGAGTCACCATAACTTGTCGCTGTTTACCTTAATGCGCTTTATCGTCATTAACGGACGACTGCAGTGCCTGGGCGAAAGATTTTGCGATGGCCTGGCGTTGAGCAGGGGCGATGCTGGTATTGATCAAGTTCGTCACCATGTTCCCCAGAACCATCAGGGAAAGGTCGGTCGGAGACTTGTGTTTTTCCAGCACGTTGGCCAGCTCACTTAGCAGTTGTTCAACGTGTTCATCACTGTAGCGGGAAATTTGTGGCATAAATCGAAATCAGTTATTCATAAAGGGCAACATATTACCGTAGCAACAGCTTTTTTTCTGCTTTTTTATCAGCAGTTGCACAGTTGCTTGCGTGGTGGTTGAATACCGCCCGGTCTAAAAGGAGAGTTTATCATGAGTCTGGACATCAACCAGATTGCCCTGCACCAGCTTATCAAGCGCGATGAGCAAAACCTTGAACTGGTGTTGCGCGAATCTTTGCTGGAACCGACCGCTCCCGTTGAGGAGATGGTCGCCGAGTTACACCGGGTTTACAGCGCGAAAAGTAAAGCCTACGGCCTGTTTAACGACGACAGCGAACTGGCGCAGGCATTACGCCTTCAGCGTCAGGGCGAGGAGGATTTTCTCGCGTTCAGCCGTGCGGCAACGGGGCGCTTACGTGATGAACTGGCAAAATATCCCTTTGCGGACGGCGGCATTGTGCTGTTCTGCCACTATCGTTATCTGGCGGTGGAATACCTGCTGGTCGCTGTGCTGAATAATTTAAGCAGCATGCGCGTTAATGAGCAACTGGACATCAGCGCGACGCATTATCTCGACATCAACCATGCGGATATCGTGGCGCGTGTGGATTTAACCGAGTGGGAAACCAACCCGGAATCGACGCGTTATTTGACCTTCCTCAGAGGGCGCGTTGGACGCAAGGTTTCTGACTTTTTCATGGATTTCCTCGGTGCAACCGAAGGGCTAAACGCCAAAGCGCAGAACCGCGGCCTGTTGCAGGCGGTGGATGACTTTACCGCGCAGGCGCAGCTCGATAAATCAGAACGTCAGGATGTTCGCCAGCAGGTCTATACCTACTGTAATGAACAGTTGCAGGCAGGCGAAGAGATTGAACTGGCGTCACTGTCGAAAGAGCTGGCGGGCGTAAGCGAAGTCAGTTTTGAAGAGTTTACCGCCGGGCAGGGCTATGAGCTTGAAGAGAGTTTCCCGGCGGATCGCAGCACGCTGCGCCAGTTAACCAAATATGCAGGTAGCGGTGGTGGGTTAACCATTAACTTCGATGCCTTACTGTTGGGTGAGCGTATTTTTTGGGATCCGGCGACGGATACATTGACCATTAAGGGCACGCCGCCGAATCTGCGCGATCAATTGCAGCGCAGAACCGGTGGCAACTGAGCGCACTGTGCGTAAAGGAATACGCCAGAAACCGCCTGTCGATGTTGCATTGCTGCAACGGGCCTTCAAAGTCTGGTTCGATTTTCAGTTTGACGGGCAGATGTGGCAGTGCGCGGATTTGCTGAGTAACGAAAAGGTGTTTGCTGCGTTCAGCGAGGGGCAGAACATCCCGATACGTATTTTGCCGTGGATGCCAGAGAGCGCATCTATTCGCCAGAGGGCATTGCTCAACCAGCTTAAGCGTGATGATTTACGGGCACAACCGGACGATACGCGAACGGGTAAACCACTTATTGAGTTTGATGAGACATAAAAAAACCCCGCATAGCGGGGTTTTTCTCAACTTGTCAGCGATTACGCGCGAACGAAGTCGATGTGAGACAGTTTCGGTTTGTAAGCGTGACGCTGTACAGCCTGAACTTTCACTTTTACTTCTTTGCCTTCGATAACCAGAGTCTGAACTTCATCGTAGAATTCAGCTTTAGACTGGATGTTCCACAGCTGGTCGTGGTCCAGTTCGATAGCAACCGGAGCTTCATTCCCACCGTAAACGATAGCCGGGAATTTGTTAGCTGCGCGCAGGCGGCGGCTCGCACCCTTACCCTGCTCTTTACGTACTTCTGCGTTGATAGTAAACATTTAAAACTCTCTTCAATAGTTCCTGCTACAGGCGACCCAGCAACAGGCAAGTGATCTGCTTTGCGGATGCAAAAGCGGGCGGGATTATACCCGTATCCCCCCGCTGTTACAAGCCGCACTGAGATGAACTTAGCCGCGTAACTCATTGGCGCGGCGAAAGCGTCCTTCATAATCGAATACTTTCTCTCGTACCTGCCAGTACTGGCCTTTTTTACGCGCCACGACAAAGTCCGGGTGGCGTAGCAGCGCCTGCTGGGCGAGGATATCGGCGGCAACGATCCAGCGTAACGGCACGCCGGGTGTCCGGGTGTGCGGGCGGATAAAGAGTTGCTCAAAGGCGGTTCGCTGGGCAGGTGTTTGCAGGCGGTAGCGTTCGCTGACATCCGCCCCGTCTTCATCGTAGTAGGTAATTTTCAGCCATTCGCCTTTGTCATCCGCGCCGTGCTGCAGGTCCATCCCGCTACAGCGCAGGACCAGCGCGTCTTTGAGTTTCAGCGCCGCTTTGAGCATATCGTCCGGATCGACCAGGATGGTGTCGCAGGTCCGGCAACGGCGGGCGGCAATGTCGTTTTCCGCATTACACTGGGGGCAATTTTTAAAACGGAAACGGTAGTCGCACTGTTCCCGTTGGCCGTCGTCGTCCTCAAACCAGCCCTGGCAGCGGCGGCCAAAATGTTCGATTAACGTGCCATCCGCCGTGGTTTTCCCCCAAAAGGTATTGGCAAAGCCACAGGCCGGGCAAAACACCTGCACGGGTACGTTATCGCTTTTTCCTTTCGGCGCACCCACTTCCGGCGCGTAGAGATCGTGCGGATTCCCGGCGTAGTCGAGGATCAGGCAATCGGTCTTACCGGGAAACAGCCGCAGGCCACGGCCAACGATTTGCTGATACAGGCTGACGGATTCTGTCGGACGCAGGATGGCAATCAAATCGACATGGGGCGCGTCGAAGCCGGTAGTGAGTACTGACACGTTCACCAGATAGCGAAAGCGTTGCGCCTTAAACGCCTCAATCAGCGCATCACGCTGCGGGCCTGGCGTTTCCCCTGTAATCAGCGCCGCTTCGTCTGCCGGCAACAGCCCGGTGATTTCACGGGCATGTTCTACGGTCGCGGCAAAGATCATCACCCCTTTGCGGTTTTCTGCGAACTCAACAATCTGGCTGATGATATGCGGCGTGACGCGCTTTTGTTTTTTCAGTTCACGGTTCAGATCCGCTTCGCTGAACAGGCCGTTACTCTGCGCCTGCAGACGGCTAAAATCGTACTGCACCACGGGCATATCGAGGCGTTCTGGCGGCGTCAGATAGCCATGCTTGATCATATAGCGCAGCGGAAGCTCATAAATGCAGTCGCGGAAAAGCGCTTTTTCATCGCCCCGAACCATGCCGTGATAATGAAAACGGTAAATCCAGCCTTTCCCCAGACGAAAAGGGGTCGCGGTGAGGCCAAGCAGTCGTACGCGGGGATTCACTTTGCGCAGGTGTTGTAAAATTTGCTGATACTGGCTTTCATCATCATCGCTGATGCGGTGGCACTCATCGACAATCAGCAGTGAAAACTCCCCTTGAAAATGGTCAAGGTTGCGGGCAACGGACTGTACGCTACCGAACACCACTTTGCCCTCACTCTGTTTACTCTTAAGGCCCGCAGCGTAAATATCCGCCTCCAGGCCCAGAGCGAGATATTTTGTGTGGTTTTGCGCGACCAGTTCTTTAACGTGTGCGAGCACCAGCACGCGCCCGCGCGCCACCCTTGCCAGTTCAGCAATAACAAGGCTTTTGCCCGCGCCGGTGGGCAGGACAATCACCGCGGGTTCGTCGTGGTGGCGAAAGTGGGCGAGGGTAGCGTCTACCGCTTCACGTTGATAAGGGCGTAAGGTAAAAGTCATGCTCTTCATGGTGTGACAACATCATGTCACAAGTATGCCACGAATCTTTCCCTTGAGCGGCGTAGAATGACCGCTATACTGACAGGCGTAAATCACCTGAGTCTTCTTAAGGACGAAAGTCCTGCTCCCAGCACCATACAGGCAAAACAACTTCATGCGACTTGATAAGTTTATCGCTCAGCAACTCGGCGTAAGCCGTGCTATTGCCGGACGTCAAATCCGCGCCAGCCACATTACCGTAGACGGCGAAATCGTCAGAGATGCCGCGTTCAAATTACTCCCGGAATACGAGGTGGAGTATGAGGGTAACGCACTGGCTCAACAGACCGGCCCCCGTTATTTCATGCTCAACAAACCGCAGGGCTATGTTTGCTCAACGGACGATCCCGATCACCCGACGGTACTTTATTTTCTCGATGAGCCGGTAGCGCATAAACTGCATGCGGCGGGGCGCCTGGATATCGATACCACGGGGCTGGTGCTGATGACCGACGACGGTCAGTGGTCGCACCGTATCACCTCTCCGCGTCATCACTGCGAGAAAACCTATCTGGTCGAGCTGGAGTCGCCAGTGGCGGAAGATACAGCGGAACGCTTTGCTAAAGGTGTCCAGTTACATAACGAAAAAGATCTGACCCAACCGGCGCAGCTTGAAGTGATCGCCCCGACGCAGGTACGTTTAACCATCAGCGAAGGGCGCTATCACCAGGTAAAACGTATGTTTGCCGCGGTGGGCAACCACGTTGTCGGGCTGCATCGTGAACGTATCGGCGCGATTACCCTCGACGACGATCTGGCGCCGGGAGAGTACCGCGCACTGACAGAAGAAGAGATTGCCAGCGTCGGTTTGCCTGCGCGTTAACTTACAGGAGCTCCATGTGACCAACAGGCCACACTCATCACTGAGCATTGTTATTATTCTTGGCCTGCTGGCCATGTTGATGCCGTTATCGATTGATATGTATCTGCCCGCGCTCCCGGTGATTGCCGGGCAGTTTGGCGTACCGGCTGGCAGTGCCCAAATGACGCTGAGTACCTACATTCTGGGCTTTGCGTTGGGGCAATTACTGTATGGCCCGATGGCGGACAGCATCGGGCGTAAGCCGGTGATCCTCGGCGGTACGTTGATTTTCGCCGCAGCGGCCGTGGCCTGCGCGCTGGCGCAAAGTATCGATCAATTGATTACTATGCGCTTCTTTCATGGTCTCGCGGCAGCTGCAGCCAGCGTGGTGATTAATGCGCTGATGCGCGATATGTATCCGCGCGAAGAGTTTTCGCGGATGATGTCGTTTGTCATGCTGGTAACCACCATAGCGCCTTTGCTTGCCCCGATGATCGGCGGCGCGGTGCTGGTTTGGTTTAGCTGGCATATGATCTTCTGGATCCTGGCGGTGGCGGGCTTGCTGGTCTCGGCAATGATTGCCGTGTTTATTCGTGAAACCCTGCCGCCTGAGCGCCGTCAGCCGTTCCATTTGCGCACGACGGTGGGCAATTTTGCCTCTCTGTTTCGTCATAAACGCGTGCTGAGTTATATGCTGGCAAGCGGCTTTAGCTTTGCCGGGATGTTCTCTTTCCTGAGCGCCGGACCGTTCGTCTATATCGAAATCAACCATGTTTCGCCACAGGACTTTGGCTACTATTTCGCGCTGAACATTGTGTTCTTATTCCTGATGACCATCATTAACGGGCGCTTTGTCCGTCGCATTGGTGCGCTCAAAATGTTCCGTAGCGGGCTTTGGGTGCAGTTTGTTATGGCGTTGTGGATGGTTATCACGGCACTGCTCGGCGTGGGTTTCTGGTCGCTGGTGGTGGGCGTGGCTGCTTTCGTCGGCTGTGTTTCACTGGTCTCGTCGAACGCGATGGCGGTCATTCTTGATGAATTTCCCCATATGGCAGGTACTGCTTCGTCACTGGCCGGTACGTTTCGTTTTGGTATTGGCGCCATTGTCGGCGCGCTGCTTTCTATGTCGACGTTCAACTCAGCATGGCCAATGATTTGGTCCATCACCTTCTGCGCAACCAGCTCCGTTCTCTTCTACCTCTACGCCAGCCGCGGCAAAAAACAGCCGTAACCTTTCAACAAAGGGGGGCGGAAACGTTCCCTTTTTTGATGCATATCAACCAAATCAGAGATACATTCGGACATGTTTGTTTATTTTATGTAAAATCCGTTTATGTAAAAAGTCACATCATTGTAGTAAAATAGGTTGAGTTAGATCTCAGAAACGGGTACATATAGCCGAAAAAAGGGCCGGGGTTCATCGATAAAAACCTGATAAATGAACCGCTAACCCGCATGCAGCATGACGTTACGTGTTTTATGTGCCGCTGACGAGACGATTTGTCAATAATGTGTTAATATAAATGTGAAATATTTGTGAAGTTATTGGTACTTCCGGGGACAGAAAGTGAATACATTACAACTCTCGATCATCCACCGTTTACCCCAGTGCTACCGCTGGCTCGATGGTTTTGCAGGCGCAAGGGTTGAACCGATTCCGCAAAATGTCGATGACGCGGAAGGAAGCCTTGTGGCGCTCAAACTATTGAGTCCTGATGGCGATAGCGCCTGGCCAGTGATGCACAAGCTGAGTCAGGCACTGAGTGACATCGAAGTGGCTTGCTCCGTTGTAGAATGCGAAGGTGAACCCTGTCTGTTTGTGAGCTGCCAGGATGAGTTTGCAGCGACCTGTCGCCTGAAAAACTTTGGCGTCGCGATCGCCGAACCTTTCACCAGTCAGAATCCCTTCTGAGCGTCAGCTTAGTGCTAAAAGCTGGCGCGTATAGTCCTGCTGCGGCGCGCTAAACACGCGGCGGCACTCTCCCTGTTCAACCACCTCTCCCTGTTTCAGCACAATCACCTGATGGCATAACGCGCGCACGACCTGCAAATCGTGACTGATAAAAATATAGGCCAGATGGTGCGTCTGCTGGAGCGATTTCAGTAAGGCGAGGATCTGCGCCTGCACCGTTCGATCAAGAGAGGAGGTGGGTTCATCCAGAATGATCAGCTCTGGTTTCAGTATTAATGCCCGGGCTATGGCAATACGCTGGCGCTGACCGCCTGAAAACTCAGCGGGGAAACGGCGGCGGGTTTCCGGATCCAGACCAACCTCGTTCATCACTCTGATGACCTCGGCCTCCCGTGCTTCGCGCGTTAATGTCGGCTGGTGCACCAGTAATCCCTCTTCGATAATCTGCTGAACGTTCAGCCGTGGATTGAGCGAAGAGTTCGGATCCTGAAACACGACCTGAATGCGGTGGCGCACCGGTAACATTTGCTTGCGGTTCCACGTGTGCAGAGGGCTATCACCAAAGTTGATGGCACCCTGCGAGGCAATCAGGCGCAACAGAGCAAGCCCGGTGGTGCTCTTCCCGGAGCCCGACTCCCCGACCAGGCCCAGCGTTTCGCCTGCACGCAGGGTGAAGCTGATATTATTGACCACCCGATTTTCGCCCACCACACGTTTAAAGATACCTTTGCGGATGGGAAAACTGACGCCGAGATTGTCGACGCGCAGTAGCGCAGGTGTGTCCGGGTCAAGAGGAACCGGGTCGCCTGCGGGCTCGCTGTTCAACAGGCGCCGGGTATAGGGATGGGACGGCGCGGCAAACAGTGCGCTGGCGCTGTTCTGCTCGACGCAGAGACCGTTTTGCATCACGGCGACGTTGTCTGCCAGTTTGCGCACGATGCTCAGGTTGTGGGTGATAAACAGAAGCCCCATGTTCAGCTCCTGACGCAGTTCGCGCAGTAGCGTCAGGATTTGTGCCTGCACCGTCACATCCAGTGCGGTCGTGGGTTCATCGGCAATCAATAGCTCGGGACGGGTGAGCAGCGCCATGGCAATCATCACGCGCTGGCGTTCGCCACCGGAGAGCTGGTGGGGGAAATCCCCCAGGCGCTGACGGGCATTGCGGATACCCACCCGGTCCAGGCAGGTCAGGATCTCGGCCCGGGCGGCCTCACGGCGCATCCCCCGGTGTAGCGATAAGACCTCATAGAGCTGCTTTTCCACGCTATGCAGTGGGTTTAGCGACACCATCGGTTCCTGAAAAATCATCGCGATTTTATTGCCGCGCACCTGGCGTAAGGTTTTCTCGCTGGCATGCAGCAGGCTTTCGCCATGAAAGAGGATATCGCCCTGCGGATAGACTGCCGGTGGAGTGGGCAGCAGACGCAGAATCGACAATGCGCTCACGCTTTTGCCCGAGCCGGATTCGCCAACCAGCGCCAGTGTTTCACCCGCCTCAATTTGCAGCGAAAGCGAATCCACCACCGTGCGTTGCGTCTCCTGCTGACGAAAAGCGATAGACAGGGAATCAATGCGTAACAGGGGAGGGGTCATCTTACACCGCCTTGTTAGGGTCGAAGGCGTCGCGCACTGCTTCACCAATAAAAATTAACAGCGACAGGAGTACCGCCACGGACAAAAACGCTGCGATACCCAGCCAGGGTGCCTGCAGGTTGTTCTTCCCCTGCAGCAATAATTCGCCGAGCGACGGCGAACCCAGCGGTAAACCGAAGCCAAGGAAATCCAGCGAGGTAAGGGTGGAAATCGAACTGCATAAAATAAACGGCAGGAAGGTCAGCGTGGCAACCATTGCATTGGGCAGCATGTGGCGCAGCATAATACTGCGATCGTTCACCCCCAGCGCCTGCGCCGCACGGATATAGTCGAAATTTCGCGTGCGCAGAAACTCAGCGCGCACGACGCCGACCAGACTCATCCAGCCGAATAGCACCGTAATGGCCAGCAACCACCAGAAACCAGGCTGTACGACGCTGGAGAGGAGAATAATCAGGAACAGCGTTGGCATGCCTGACCAGACCTCAATAAAGCGCTGGCCCCACAGATCGATTTTCCCGCCGTAATAGCCCTGTAGCGCACCTGCAAGGACGCCGATAATGCAGGAGCAGAGCGTTAACATTAAGCCAAACAGTAATGAAATACGCGTTCCGTAAAGGATACGCGCCAGCACATCACCGCCGTTGGCATCGGTACCCAGCCAGTTCTGTTTCGAGGGCGGCGAGGGGAAAGGCTGAGTGGTGGCGTAGTTGATGCTGCGCGCGCCAAAACGAATGGGGGCCTGAAGCATCCAGCCATGTTGAGCGATTTGTTGCTGCAGCCAGGGATCCTGATAATCCGCAGACGTAGCAAACGGACCGCCGAATTCGCTCTCGCTATAGTCAAAAATGACCGGCGCATACCAGCTTCCCTGGTAACGCACCAGTAGCGGCTTATCATTGGCGATCAGTTCGGCAAACAGGCTGAATATAAAGATCAGCAGAAAAATCCACAGTGACCAAAAGCCGCGGCGATTATGGCGAAAACGCGCCCAGCGAGTCTGATTGACGTAGCTTAATTGAAACATCAGCGTCCCTCGAAATCGATGCGCGGGTCGACCAGCGTATAGCTAATGTCGCTGAGAATATTCAGCAACAGGCCGATAAGCGTGAAAATATAAAGCGTGCCGAACATGACCGGATAGTCGCGCGAAACGGTGGCCTCGTAGCCCAAAAGCCCCAGGCCATTAAGCGAGAAGATGACTTCAATGAGCAGCGAACCGGTAAAAAACATACTGATAAAGGTGGCCGGAAAGCCTGCAATCACTAACAACATCGCATTACGAAACACATGTTTGCGCATGATGCCGCCTTCGCTGACGCCTTTTGCGCGCGCGGTGACCACATACTGCTTGCGGATTTCATCCATAAAAGAGTTTTTGGTCAGCATGGTCAAGGCCGCAAACCCGCCGATGACGGTGGCCAGCACAGGCAGGGTGATATGCCACAGGTAGTCGGTAATCTTACCGTACCAGGGCAGGGTATCGAAGTTTGACGAAACCAGCCCGCGTAGCGGGAAGATATCGTAATAGCTGCCCCCCGCAAAAAAGACAATCAGCAAAATAGCAAACAGGAATGCGGGTATGGCATAGCCGATGATGATAAACGCGCTGCTCCAGACGTCGAACCGACTACCGTTGTAAACCGCTTTGCGGATCCCAAGGGGAATTGACACAAGGTAGATGATCAGCGTTCCCCATAGCCCAAGCGTGACGGAAACCGGCAGGCTCTCTTTGATTAGCTGTAGCACGGAGGCGCTGCGGAACAGGCTATTGCCGAAATCGAAACGGACGTAATCCCAGAGCATCCTGAAATAACGCTCATGAATCGGTTTGTCGAAACCGTAGCGCTTGGTGATTTCAGCAATAACTTCGGGGTCCAATCCACGCCCGCCGCGATAGCGGCTGTCGTTGCTGGTGGCGCTGCCCACGCCGGTACGGGCATGCGTGGCGCCGCCGCCTTCAGCCGTACTGCCCGGCAGACCACTCTGGTTACCGAATTCAATCGCCGCAATGGCCTGATCGACCGGCCCGCCGGGGGCAATCTGCACGATAAAAAAGTTAATGGTGATAATCGCCCACAAGGTGGGAATGATCAGCAATAAGCGTCGAATAAAATAGGCGCCCATTCCGTCTCCTTAACGTCTGTCTGCGGGCAGTTTTGCCGCTTTGTTCACGTCATACCACCAGGTATCAAAACCCAGAGAATAGACGGGGCGAATGCCTGGCATGGAGAACTTGTCCCAGTAGGCCACCTGATCGGCTGCCATGTACCACATGGGCAACATGTAATAATTCCAGGTCAGCACCCGGTCGAGTGCCCGCCCCAGCGGTAGCAGCTTTTGCTTGTCTCCCTGCGCCTGGATAATTTGCGCGATCAGTTCATCCAGCACCGGGCTTTTGACGCCTGGAGAGTTATAGGTTGAATCAATGTATTGCGAGCTCCAGGAGATTTGCAGATCGGAACTGGGCCATGGCATCGCCCGCCAGACGCGGGGCATCATGTCGTAATCGCGGGTGCGCAGGCGATTGGTTATCTGCGAGTTATCGACCTGGCGGACGTCCATCGTAATACCCAGCCGCGCCAGGTTGTGCTGAAACGGCAGCACCCACTGATTGTTGCCGCCAGAAGGCAGCAGCATCTCGAAAACGAAAGGTTTACCGGTCCGGGTGTTTATCAGCTTCTGGTCTTTCATCTCCCAACCCGCCTGCTTAAGTAGCTCGCTGGCTTTCAGCAGATTCTCCCGGTCATAGCCATCGCCTTTGGATACTGTCGGGGTATAAATAGAAGTGAAAACCTCAGGCGGCAGGTCGGCTTTCATCGGCGCCAGCAGCATCAGCTCTGCGGCATCCGGATAATTACGCGCGGCATATTCAGTGTTCTGGAAATAGCTGTTGGTGCGGCTGTAGGCGTTATAAAACAGCGCCTTGTTCATCCACTCAAAATCAAAGGCCAGCGAGACAGCTTCACGTACCCGACGATCGTTAAACACGGGCCGCTGGATATTAAATGCCAGCCAGCGGGTATCCTGCGCGGAGGTGTTGGGCTGCTCATCTTTAATGATATAGCCACGGTCGAAATTGCTGCCGATATAGCGCGTCGCCCAGTTTTTTGCGCTGCCTTCGGTGCGCATATCGAACGCGCCGGCTTTAAAGGCTTCGAAGGCCACATTGTCATCAAGGTAATAGTCATAACGGATGCTGTCGAAATTCCAGCGCCCACGATTGACTGGCAGCGTCGCCCCCCAGTAGTCCTTCACGCGCGAGTAAGTCACGTACTGCCCCATTCGCCAACTGGTGATGCGATAAGGGCCGCTACCGAGGGGAGGGGACGAGAGCGGGTCGCTGAGTTTATGATCTTTCCAGAATTTCTCAGGCATCACTGGCAGGGAGAAAAGGCTAAGCATGTTCTCCTTGCCTGGCTCACCCAGTTCAAAACGCACCGTCAACGGCGAAATGGCTTTCGCCGTGGTTCCCTTATAGATCAGACGGAATTGCGGTACCCCTTCGGTCATAAATTTATTGAAGGTGAATGCCACATCACTGGCGCGAATCGGCGAGCCGTCGTGGAAGGTCGCGCGCGGATTAATCGAGACCTCGACCCATGAATAATCATCGGCGTAGCGGGCTACCTCTGCAATCAGCGGATAGTAGCTGCCTGGCTCATCGTCGGAGGTGGTAAATAAGCTGTCATAGAGCGACTCGGTGCGCACGGCGGCATTACCGCGCAGTGCAAAACGGTTGAAGCTATCGAAGGTACCGAGATACGAAAGCGTAATATTTCCGCCTTTAGGCGCAGCCGGATTCACATAGTCAAAATGGGAGAAATTGATGGCGTATTTAGGCTCGCCGATAACGGCAAACGCATAATTCTCTTTAATGGTTTGCGCATAGGTTACTGTGCCTACCAGCAGCAAACTTAATATAAACAGGCGCACAAACTTCATCGGGCGGGATCCTTTACCTGTGGCGCGTCGGGCGCGCCAACGTTTTCTCATTGAATAATAAGGGAGGGGGCGCCCGTTGTGAAATAATTAACGGCTTAAAGTCGTGATGAAAACTGCGGGGGATGCCACATCGTGAACTGTTCGAGTGTCATCGGGCGGCTGAAATAGTAACCCTGCATGAAATTAACGCCATTTTCCCGTAACCAGCGGGCCTGTTCCGGCGTTTCGACACCTTCTGCTACGGTGGCCATGTTCAGCCGTTTCGCCAGCGTCAGCACGGCATCAAGCACCGGTGAGGTGATGGTTTCCGTGCCGATAGCATTCACAAAGCCGCGATCGATTTTGAGATAATCTACGGTGAAGCGTTCAAGGTAGATCAGTGCGCTGTGACCGGTGCCGAAATCATCAATCGCAATTTCATACCCCTCATCATGCAGCCACTGGAATAATTTCACCGCCTCACTCTGGCGCAACATATCCCGCTCAGTGATTTCCAGCACCAGACGGAAATAGTCGTCCGGAAGGGAATGAGTAAGCTGGCGAATATCCTCAGCAAAGCTTTCGACATGCAAATGGCCGGGCGAGATATTGATACCCAGTTTGGCCCCCTGGGGCAGCAGCGTTTGTAAGACCGGCGCATCGTGGGCAATAAGCTTAAACAGATGCAGCGTCAGCGGCACAATCAGCTGTTGCGCCTCGGCGTACTGGATAAACGCATCTGGCGGAATTTCGCCGGCGGTGGGGTGTTTCCAGCGCATCAGCACTTCGACACCGCGCACACGCAGTTCGGTGGAATCAACAACGGGTTGATACACCACATAAAACTGATTTTGTTTAATTGCGGTAAGGATCTCTTTGCCAGGACGCATTCGGATATACAGATACCAGGCGGTCAGCAAACCCACCAGTGTACCCATCATGCCGCCAAACAGCAGGGCAAATTGTATGTCTTCGGGCTTCCAGTTCTCGGTATAAAGATGAATGGTCAGCGGAAAGCCAGCAAGATGAGCCGTGCGAAACGGCGTGGTTTTCACGGCCCGCAGATCGACAAGACCTGTCGAGAAGGTGGAGATCGCGTTGTTGCCGATACCGAGGGCAATACCGCTCAGCTCTTGTTGCTGTGAGGTATAAAGCAGGAAAGGGGTAAGGTTAACATTGAGTGAGACAAAAACGCCGCGGTCATCAAGCAATGTGCTGCGGAACCACATCGCAATCGCAGGTTTATCCGGCATCATTGGTGTACCGGATAAGATGACCATATCAAAGTTTTTATTCAGATCAATTTCCGGTAAGAGATCTTTCATTGGAACATGCATCTCGCCCGTCGCGGAAGAACAAAATGCCTTATCGTTTTTAACTAATAAAAATGCGCGGACATTCATGCTAAAAGCGGCACGCGAGGTCAGCTCGCTGGCGACATCTGCGCATTCATTGAGCGTTAGCGGCTGGAGCGACTCCGCGGTGGTTTTGATATCTCTAAAATAGTCTGTGAGCCAGTGCTGCATGCCCGCGAGTACGGCATTCATCTTTTGTTCATGTCTTTTTTGAACGACTAAAAACTGAATACCGCTAACGGCAATAGCCGCGAAGAGACCGACCAGAAGGCTAAACAGAAGAATTTTCCGGCTGGCGGAAAAGTTGCGGGTCAACATCACTTATATCCATATCTGGCGAATTTGAGCGGAAAAAGCCAGGCGTTTGATCTGTCTGATATTCCAGGAATATAGCCTGGAAAGACTGAATGAGACATATAAACATGCAAGAAAAATGAGCATAAAAAAACACCGCCGAAGCAGTGTTCTTTTATCGTTTCGCGCCAGCCAAGGGATAACCGGCGAAAACATGCGTTAGCTGCGGGACAGTATACGGCGCGCTTCGTTGTAGCGTTTCTTCCAGTACGGTTCATCCATGCTGGAAATTACCACACCGCTACTGGTCGAAGCATGGACAAACTGGTTATTGCCAATGTAGATACCTACATGGCGACCCGTCGACCCTGCCCTGAACAACACCAGGTCACCGGTACGCAAACTGGTGCGTGATACCGATTTACCCATTTCCTGCTGTTCGTAGGTTGAACGCGGTAATTCTAAACCAAACTGCTCACGGAAAGTGCGCTGGACGAAGCCGGAACAATCAATACCTTTCTTAGTGTCGCCGCCTAAGCGGTAACGCACACCCTTCCAGTCAGCATATTGATCGAGGATGCGATTTTTCACATCCAGATTACGCACCATATTTTCAAATTCATCCTGAGAGGCTTGCAGTGAAGAGATATCTTCGCCCACAGCATGCGTCTCAGAATGCATGTTCTTCGCGGTATTTGTTGAACAAGCTGATAACAGAACCGCCACTGCTACCGCGGGAATCGCCCGCAAGATATATCTCAAAATCGGCTGAGATTTGACCATGTTAATTATTTTCCCTTGAAGTCCTTAACGATAAATATCGTTATAAAAAATGCCAACGCAGCGAGAGTAATTACCTGTATGCAATGAGACAATTACCAGTGGTCAAATCTGTGGGTGAACGCACAAATTTATTCTTTATGAAAATAATCGCTCATTTGCTCAAAGCAGACCCGAGATTACCCTATCACCTCCGGCATTGCGAGCGCTTTTCTGTGATTTTTTATAAGAAATTATGATACAGAAGGTTAATTATCAGGAATGGCTAAAAAAACGGCAATTTGGGTTAAAAATCATGCAACTCACTCATTTAAATAGTGATTGTTATTACAGCGTGATGACAGAAAACACGAAATTTCGGCAAATTTGCGTCAGGGATCGAAAACGATCCCTGATGATTAGCGTTCAATCGTGTTATTAAAGTGTATAAAAGTTGTTTAATTGCCCGGTAGGTAACGATCAAACAGGCTAATTATTTTGTCGCTAAGTGATGTCATAAGGCACCAGGGCAGACCAATCAACGCCACAGAAAGAGAGCCAACGGCAATATCGGTAAACCAGTGAGCGCCAATCATCACGCGTGGGAAGGCGAAAACCACAACTATAATCAGGGCAATGCCGAACGCTTTTTTACCGAAATACCGCAACATGATCGCAGAAAAAATAAGCAACATCATACCATGATCGCCCGGGAAACTGTCTTTGGAGGCGTCTTTGGTCGGGAAATTCAGTAATTCACTGACCCGATGAATACCGTTAAAAAATAGTGTTGGGCTTTCGCGTTTAACGGGAATAAGTAATTGCGCAAGCTGATTAATAACCACCGCGAAAAGCAACATCGTCAGGCCAATGATGAGAATACGACGACGTCCTACGCGGTCTTCACGCAACCAGAACGACAGCATCAGGCAGCCCATCGCAATAAGCGAGCAGGCGTCAAAAGCGCGGTTGTTGGTCAGCGCGACCAGCCACAGGAAAGCACGACTCTCAACGAGGCCGTTATTAAAGAAGTGGAAAATTGCCGCATCCAGCGGAAACCAGAATCCATGATTGACTGGCAGATACCATGACAGGAACAGCGCAAATCCAGCGAGATTAAGCAAAAAAATAAGAGGTAAACGAGTCTTCATCTTTAACCATTTTTAAACAACACGGGCAAAACAGTAGTGTCCTTAACCTAAACGAAGCTTCAACAAACTGGCCTGCAAGGCATTCCAGTCCGCTTCGGAAGCGGTGATGAGTTCAATTCGGCTGTCGGGCGGCGCGACGTTTTGCGTCTCAATATGCAGATCCAGCCCCTGGCGATTAATGCGCACCAGCCCCTCGGGAATGCGCATTACACCCTTGACGCGTTCCACGGGCGCAAGGCGTGCCCACTCAAGCAAACCAATGGTGTCAAACTGCGTATCCGCGTCAAAGATCCAGCCGCACGCATGGTGGCCCTGACCACTGTTGAGGCTGCGTCGCCAGCGCTGATGCTCCGGCAAACTTAACGCTGCCAGGCCTTTTCTTTCGCCGGTGTGGTGGTGATGTTCGGCACTGGCTGGAAGTGTGCGCAGATTGCGGCGTGGGTTATCCAGCAGCGACACGGGAATGTTGCCCTGTGTGGCGTTGATACGTAGACGGTCGCCGCCATGTTGCTGCCACCATGCTTCCAGCGCTTGCTGGCTCCCGGCGCTGGCGCGGTCTTGTTTATTCGCGACAATAATGTCAGCCGCCGCCAGCTGATCGCGAAAGTTTTCATTGCCCGTCACTTTTTCATCCAGCAACTGGCGTGGGTCGATGAGACACAGGGTAGCGCGCAGATCGATCCACGGCTCATAGACGGGGGCGGTGAGCATATCGAGAATCTGTTTTGGATGCCCGAGGCCAGTGGGTTCAATCAATAAACGATCGGGTTTTCCCTGGCGCAGTAGCGTATTGAGGCCAACTTGCATTGGCAGACCGTTTACGCAGCACATGCATCCGCCGGGGATCTCTTTTAACAAGGCACCACTGTCTGCCAGTAATGCGCCGTCGATACCTACTTCGCCAAATTCATTGACCAGGACGGCCCATTTCTCGTTGGGCTCTTTATTTGCCAGCATATGGAGAATGGACGTGGTCTTCCCGCTGCCAAGAAAGCCAGTAATCAGATTCGTTTTCGTCACGTTCACTCCAGAATTACGCACAATAATAAGTGCAATAATCCTGACGAAAATTGACTAAAAAGAGAAGGGCAGGAGCGGATAAAGCACTTTCCGCCCCTTTTAATGGCAGAAAATGTTAAATCTGCAGGGCGCTACGCACCGCGTTATGCGCCCCTTGCGAGCACAACTGTTGCCACGCGCTTTCGATCGCATCCACGAAGCGCGGATCGGCAGGTAAATCAGTACCAAAGATTTCACTCAGCGCCAGCAATGCGCCCACGCGTTCTTTTTCACTGCTGGTCTCGACGATAGCACGTATCTTGTCGGCCAGAGGATCACGCACATCAATGGCTACGCCTGCATCGTCCGTTCCGCTGACATAGCGCATCCAGCCTGCGATGCCGAGCGCCAGCAACGGCCAGCGGCTTTCGCGCTGCAAATGTACGCGTACGCTATCGAGCATACGCTGCGGCAGTTTCTGACTCCCGTCCATCGCTATCTGCCAGGTACGGTGTTTGAGCGCCGGGTTGGAAAAGCGGGCAATCAGGTTATCCGCGTAGGCGTTGAGATCCACGCCGGTAATCTTAAGCGTCGGGGCCTGTTCGCCAAGCATCAACTGGCGTGCGGCACGGCGAAATACCTCATCCTGCATACAGTCGCTAATATGGGCAAAGCCGGCCAGATATCCCAGATACGCCAGGAACGAATGGCTACCGTTCAGCATACGCAGTTTCATCTGTTCCCACGGGCGAACGTCTTGTACCAGTTGTACGCCTGCCACTTCCCATTGCGGGCGACCGGCAACAAAGTTGTCTTCAATGACCCACTGAATATAGGGCTCGCAGCTGATGGCGCAGGGATCGGCAACACCCAATTCAGCGGCGATTTCCGCCAGTGATTCGTCGGTCGCGGCAGGTACGATACGGTCAACCATGGTTGACGGAAAACTGACATGCGTGTCAATCCACTGCGCCAGCTCAGTGGAACGGGTCTGCGCCATACCCAGCACCGCGTTTTTCACGATATGACCGTTATCCGGAATATTGTCGCAAGACAAGACGGTAAAGGCGGGCAGGCCGCGTTCACGTCGACGCGAGAGCGCTTCAACCAGAATGCCCGGTGCGGAGTGCGGTTCGCAAGGCTCCTGCAAATCATGGGCAATACGCGGCTGAGTAAGGTCCAGTTTGCCGGTTGCGGGGTCGATGCAGTAGCCTTTCTCAGTAATGGTCAGCGAAACAATGGCCACCTGCGGTTCGCAAAACTTTTCAATAATGGCTGACAGCGAGTCCAGTCTGGCATTCAGACATTCGTTAACCGCGCCAACGACGTAGGCTTTATTACCTTCTGCCCCTTTTTCCAGCACAGTGTAGAGATGATCCTGTGCGCGCAATTGCGCCATAAGCTGGTCGCCGCTGAACAGGCTAATCTCACATATTCCCCAGTCACCCCCCTGCGCATTCAACACACGGTCAGTCAACAACGCCTGATGCGCGCGGTGAAAGGCGCCAAAACCGAAATGAACAATGCGCGAACGTAATGAACGGCGATCATACTGAGGTAACTGCACCGTTTCAGGCAGCGTTACGGAGGCAATTGTTTGCATTGAATACACCTGTTTAACCATTAATTAACAAAGTGCAGTGTAAAGTTATATGACAGCAAATTGAATTGGTGTGCCTGAAATATCCGGGTAATGTGAGCTGGATCAATCATTGTTATGGCGGCGTTTGACCCTCTTCGTTAAACATGTATGGTAGTCGTCATAATCTTTGCTGTATTGGTATAACAACTTTAAGGGGAAAGGCGATGGAACAAACCTGGCGTTGGTACGGACCGAACGATCCGGTTTCATTAGATGATGTGCGTCAGGCTGGCGCAACGGGTGTCGTGACGGCACTGCACCATATTCCAAACGGCCAGGTCTGGCCGGTAGAAGAAATTAAGCAGCGTCAGGCCTTGCTGGCTGAAAAAGGGCTGACCTGGTCGGTGGTCGAAAGTATTCCTGTGCATGAAGATATCAAAACGCACACGGGACAGTATGACACCTGGATTGCCAACTATCAGCAAAGCATTCGTAACCTGGCAGCCTGTGGCATCGATACCGTGTGCTACAACTTTATGCCGATCCTCGACTGGACGCGTACCGATCTGGAATATGAACTGCCGGACGGTTCAAAAGCGCTGCGTTTCGATCAGATTGCTTTTGCCGCATTTGAACTTCACATCCTCAAGCGAGATGGCGCGCAGGCTGATTATACCGAAGAAGAACAGCAGCAGGCGCGGGCCTATTTTGAAGCCATGAGTACCGCTGAAATTGAAAAACTGACCCGCAATATTATTGCTGGCCTGCCAGGCGCGGAAGAGGGGTATACGCTGGATCAGTTCCGTGCCCGTCTGGCGGAGTACGATGGCATTAGCAAAGATCAGTTGCGCGAAAATATGGCTTACTTCCTGCGCGCGATTGTCGCTGTGGCAGAAGAAGTTGGCGTGCGTCTGGCGGTACACCCGGACGATCCGCCGCGTCCAATCCTCGGCCTGCCGCGTATTGTCTCTACCATTGAGGATATGCACTGGCTGAAAAACGCGGTTGATAGCATCAATAATGGTTTCACCATGTGCACTGGCTCCTATGGCGTACGTGCCGATAACGACCTGGTGAATATGATTGAGACTTTCGGCGATCGCATTCACTTCACGCACCTGCGTTCTACTTGCCGTGAAGATAACCCGAAAACCTTCCATGAAGCTGCACACCTGCAGGGCGATGTAGATATGGTATCGGTTGTGGCGGCGATCCTGAGTGAAGAACAGCGCCGTAAGAAGGCGGGCGATCTGCGTCCGATTCCGTTCCGTCCGGATCACGGTCATCAGATGCTTGATGACCTGCGTAAGAAAACCAATCCGGGTTATTCCGCAATTGGTCGTCTGAAAGGGATGGCAGAAGTGCGTGGCGTGGAACTGGCACTTAAGAAAACCCTGTTCCGCGATCTGTTATAATCCGTTAGCTTCATGCTGAGATAAAAAAAGGACAGTTTTCACTGTCCTTTTTTACTTTAATGGGCTGACTTAGTCCGCACGGCCCATATAACGGCTTTCTTCGATATGAATACGGATTTTCTCGCCGGTGGTCAGGTATTCCGGAACCTGAATCACCAGACCGGTGCTCATGGTCGCCGGTTTGGTGCGTGAACTTGCTGACGCGCCTTTGATACCCGGCGCCGTTTCAACAATTTCCAGATCAACGGTCTGCGGCAGCTCAAGCGCCAGCAGTTGACCATCCCAGGTCAGCACCTGCATATCCGGCATACCGCCTTCCGGGATAAACAGCAGCTCTTCTTCGATCTGCTCTTTCGTGAAGGTGTAAGGCGTGTAATCTTCTTTATCCATAAACACGTATTCGTTGCCATCAACATAGGAGAAGTCAACGAAACGGCGTGTCAGGGTCACGGTATCGACGATATCGTCGCCTTTGAAACGCTCTTCGACTTTCAGGCCGGTGCGCACATCGGAGAAACGCATTTTGTAAAGGGTTGCTGCGCCGCGGGCGCTCGGTGACTGAATATCAATGTTCTTTACAATCAGCAGCTTGCCGTTGTAGTTCAGCACCATACCTTTCTTGATTTCGTTCGCTCTTGGCATCAGTGGGATCCTGTGAATTAAAAATAACGAAAATATCGCGACAAAGTACCCGCGAGGACCTTTACAGGCAAGTGGAATCGCTGAGTTTTGCGTTTGACGGGGAAAACAGGTAGTTTGGCGGCCAGCCCAACAGAGAGTTGTTATTATGGAATGCCGTACGGATTGTGGAGCGTGTTGTATCGCCCCTTCTATTTCAAGTCCTATCCCCGGTATGCCACAGGGCAAGCCTGACAGTCAATTATTCGCAGTATAAAAACGAATTAATTAATAAGATTTGACATTCTTGCTAAGTGATTTAATTGCAAGTGAAAAATCTTTACCATGCCCGGTTTTAGACAGCTGTAATAACTCATTTAGCCCAGAATGACTTGTGAACGAAAGATTTTCATATAGGCATATCGGTAGTTCTGTATTGTCTTTAAATCTTCTGTCAGGTCCACCAGATTTGTTAACATACTTCCAGGTTCTGCCAACGATTAAAGCATCCCTAGGAACAGTTTCGCTTTCAATGAATTGACTATCACCAACATTAACGAATAACTGGTTATAACCTACAGCACCTACACCTTCACGGTCATAAACGAGTACTCTATCTGGAAAAAAATGTAATGTTTGGCGACCGACATTGATGGCAATCGTCTCAATATTTGTTTTAACAAAGGGAGGCTTTGATTTGCTGATAGAGGTTACTTTTCTGCGTAGTAAGTTACCAGCCCCGGCATGATACTTGGGGTCATAAACGGCTCCAGAAGCTTCTATATGCCATACTTTTGAGCAGCTTGCGAGCTTGGCTCCACTATCATGAAGTTGCTGGTAACATGCCATCATTTGATCATCAATGTCATAAAAAAGAACAGTAGTCTTTCTTAGCTGATCGTACATGTAAGCAAAAATAGAGAAAGCTACCCCTACGATAAATCCTGTAGCGAGGCACCACTCAGGCCATGCCTGTGAAAAACCGTAAAGTAACAGCGCAATCGAAAGGCACATGACCAAGGGCCATATTTGCGACTTCTTACGTTTGTTGTTCAACTCTTCAAGCAGTTCTCGGGAACTTGAATCAACGATTTCCGAGATATGGGATGACTCGATTTCCTCAAGAGATGCATGTGTAGTGTCATGTTCTATTGGGGATTCGTCTGGTACATGCTGAAACTTCTTTCTGTTCTGTGGGACCAGACTTGGTGAAAGCGAAGCACGATAATAGACTCCGCCAGCACCAATGTGGATGTAATTTCCTCGTGGGCCAGTACCAAACCTCAATCCTCTTATACCAATAGATGCACCGACTCCTGATTTGGATAGGTTAAATCTCATCGGTCCGACTCGAATGCTTTTCTTAATGTAAAAGCTCATGGTAACTCCTTGTAAAACGAGGGGCTTAATTCATCAGAAGCTAGGGCGGTGTAACTGATCGATTTTACTGCATATGCTTCATATTTTTAAAGGAGCATTAACCCATGCAAGAGGGCAGATGACCATTTTATAGGGGAATAAGTCAGGTTACATGCTATCGCCCCGATTGTGGCAGTGTGTTAATGTTTTATTCGAATACAAAGAAATTGAGAGGTCCTAATGGAATGCCGAATTGACTGTGGGGCCTGTTGCATTGCTCCTTCAATATCCAGCCCTATCCCAGGAATGCCACAAGGGAAACCAGCGAATGTAAGGTGTGTTCAGTTATCTAATGATAATTTATGTAACATTTTTGGATCTAACCTTCGTCCTAAAGTTTGCAGTAGCCTGCAACCGTCTCTGGATATGTGTTCAACGAATCGAACAGATGCGATGACCTACTTAATCAAACTCGAAGATGAAACCTGCCCCAATGCTACCTAGTAGGCCTACGCTGATAAATCACTACTTGCACTCAGTGTGATTTTTTTGATAGTATATTAATGGGGCATTTTAAGTTTCGTAAACTTTGTTCCGAATTTTTCCTCCATCCAAATACATCCCCAGAATCAAATATGAAGCGGCTTTGTGCTATCACAAACGCACGTGTTTTGCCGTGGTTTTTAGGTAGTAACTTAAACTTAGGGAAGGGTATGGTGTATTTTATACGTAAGTAAAGAAAGGTATTATGTTAACAGAATTGCAACAATCTCAAATTCAGCTATCAACAGTTTTACTGGAAGCTAATAGTTTTAGAAATGTCTATCATGAATATGGTCGTTACAAAACCATTGCTGACAAGTTTTTTGTTCATGATGGTCACCAATACCCAATTAACACAAGAATCGGATCAGGTGTTCGGCATGATATTCTTCTGGCTATGGTCAACGAACTAAACGCAATGCAGATGCTTTATAGTAGAGTGTTTCTTACCCGTTTTGATCTTCACCTGCCGAAGTTAACCTCTGTGGAAGCTGGTAACAAGTACGTACGCCAGTTTTTTAAACAACTTCATCTGCGCCTGAAATCAACATACAACAGACCACAAGGCTTATCAGATCCAATAATCAACTTTGCTCATGGTTGGGTTTGTGAACAGGAAGATGCATTGCAGCCTCATTACCATTGCTGGATTGCTCTTCCACATCGTCAAGTAAAATGGTTTGGTACTGCCGACAGAGGGATCGCTGGTGTTGTTACTGAAATCTGGATGAAACTTACAGGTGGAAAAGCGACACTGGTAAACTTGTCTAAAGCCACTAAAAACTATCCTGATCACTACGTCATTCATCGTGATGATCCGGAATCGCTTGCTGGCCCGATATTTTGGTTATCCTATCTGGCAAAAGAAAAAAGCAAGTTTCAGACAGGAAAAGGTTCACGGAGCTATTCAACATCAAAACTGAGTAACAAAATACTTCGTAGAAAGCCCGTAGAGCGATTTTCTTCAACAGATAATACATACGCATAACCCACGCAATAAAATCGATGAGAATCGCATTCAGAGCGTCTGGTGATACAGACTGGATATGGTTATTGGTTAACTAATTATCATATCGTATTCCCTGTGGTTTTAAAACAAAAAATATTATACTGATCGATACAGTACACAGTGAGTATGTATAAAATAATGCCTCGTAGTTCGACGGGGCTTTATTTGTATTTGCCCGGAGTTGACCTTACGCATCTATGGTACAGTGCTAAATGTAACCTTACAGCTTGGTCTGTGCTTGAGGTGGGCGTTGCCAGCATTAGTCCCTATTAATTAACAGGGAGTTAGTTAATTCAATGAGGCACATTAATAGATTAAGAACTTGCTAATTGACAAATATTGTATAAATTAGGAAGACGTCCTAGACATCCGTTCTGTCATAACTATCTTCTTTCAGGTGATGATAATGAATAAAACTCTTTTCGTGAACTTGAGTGACATCCATGTAAAAAACAATAATTTTCAAAATATAAAACTGAAATTAGATTCATTTTTAGCAACTGTTAGAGGCATAAAGAAACTTGGGGGATATGATAAAATCATAATACTCGTTTCTGGTGATATAGCTTTCAGTGGGGTAAAAGAAGAATATGATTTAATTGAGAATTATTTCGAGGAGCTAGCGACTTCTTATGATCTCATAATGTGCCCTGGTAACCACGATCACAACTTTACTGCATATGAATCTAATATTGCAAGAAATCAGATGTTAAAACTTGAACCTGAACAGCAGGATGATGAAACCATAAACATAGCGACAAAGGGAATGGGAAATTATTATGAATTTGAGAAAAAATTTACTACATTCCGACCAGTATCAAGCACTCCATTATCAAAACACTTTAATGTTACATCATCCGACTGCAATGTAAGTATCACATGTCTTAATACTGCTTGGTGTTCACAAATTCACGAACGTGGCGGTGATATTGCATTTCCTGTTAAATATCTTCCAAAAGTTGATAAGGGCCATATCAGAATTATTTTCTTTCATCATCCACTCTCATGGTTTGAACCTAATAATCAAAAAATAATTAGAAATACCATAAGAGAGGATTATTCAGTCATACTGACCGGTCATGAGCATTTAAATGACCATTTTAAAGTGGTCGGTGAAACCCATTCATGCTTAATGATTGAGGCAATGCCTTTTGATGACAGATACGTAGTTGAAAATGGATTTATAACTTTTGAAATCGGAACTAACGATGTTTTAATTAAATCTTACATTTGGGAAGATGGATCTTTTCAGGAACATAGAAATTTCACAAAACTTGATGTTTTAAAAGATAACTCAATATCTAACGATAGTGCATCTGTCAATATGGATTTCTATAAAAGTCTTTTGGATATTGGCGTTAACTATATACACCCAGATAAAGATATCTTAGATTTGAATGATGTGTTTATTTATCCAAATTTAAAGCCTCTGAATGATGATAATAAGTTTGACATGAAAAAAACTTCCTCAGATTCTTTAATGAACAGTGTACATAAAAAAATATTACTTATTGGTGATGAGTATTGTGGTAAATCAACTTTGCTTAAAAAGATATTTATTGACTCAATTTCAAACAATATGCTCCCCTTGATAATTGAAGGTGGGGCTATTCGAAACAGTAAGCTTGAGTATGATAAAATAATTTCAAGGCATGTTAAAAAGCAATATGATAATTTAGACGGAATTAGCTACGTCAGCCTGGAAAGCAAAAAAATACTACTCTTGGATGCTTTTGATCTTGTGAAGGGAGACAGAACATCTATATCGGCATTTCTTGATAACTCATATAAAATATTTGATAAAATAATAATAACTGTAAACGACACGTTTGACTTTGGTGGTAGCGAGTTATTGGGAGAAAGCTATTTTGATATAGATTATGCCAAGTATGAAATACTCAAGTTAGGACACAGACTAAGATATGAGCTTGTGAATAAATGGAACCAATTAAAAGAAGAGTGCCAAAACGAAAATGGTTCTTTGATATATAAGAATAATCATGCTGTTCGTACAATAACTAAGGTTATAGGCAAAAACTATGTTCCATCTACGCCATTTTTCCTTTTAACTCTTTTGCAATCCATGGAAAGCGGAAATGCGTTAGATGTCAGCGCTAATACATATGGTTATTATTATGAATATTTGATAACACAAAGTTTGGGCAACGCATCTGTTAAAAAAGAAGAATTGGATGAATTTTTTAATTATGTTAAGGAATTATCATTCTATTTTTATAGCAAAAACCTGAAAGACGAATCAAAAAATGCACTTTGGGATTTTAATCAGTTATTTTGTACAGAGTATGGCGTTAAAATAGATTTCGAAAATAGATTTAAACTATTGGTTAAAGCTAAGATTTTAGAAGCCAAAGATGGCGAGTACTACAAATTTAAATACCCGTATGTGTATTACTTTTTCATTGCAAAATATCTATCAGATACAATTAGAACTGATACAACCATTTCAATTATTGATGGGTTGGTAACAACACTGGGACGACGCAGGAGTATGAGTATCCTCATGTTTTTAACCCATCATTCCCGAGATGAATCAATTTTAGACAAAGTCGTAACTCAAGCCAAGCAGTTGTTTAGTAATTCAAAGCCCACTGCGTTAGAAGTAGATACTGACTTTGTCAACAATATTGTTGATAAAATACAATTTGATCCAATTACTTATGAAAGTCAGAACCGGCTTGAATTGCGTCGAGCGATGGAATCTAAAAAGGATGCTATTGAAGAGGGAAGTACGCAGGATTATGAATCTTTGATCGTATTAGATGATACAGTCGAAGATGAACAACAAAATGAGAAGGATATCGTAAAAGCTCATTCAGAAGAGTATGTGAGTGACTATTTGAAAGATATGAACTTATCCTTTAAATCCTTGGAAATACTTGGTCAACTTTCAAGGAATTATTATGGGTCATTGAAGGTTACTCAGAAAAGAAAATTACTTGATGAAGCGATAAAAGCCCCGCTACGTTCACTGGATTATTTTTTTGGTTTAATTTCAGATAATGCTGAAAGTTCTTTGGAAATGATTGAAAAGAGAATTTTTGACAAGCTCATGGATAAGTCCGACGAAAGTACAAATAAACAGATGCGAGAATTAGCTAAAAGATTTTTATTTGAGATGATAACGAGTTTGTGTTTTTTCTTTATAACAAAAATATCATCTTCTATTGGTAGTGTTAATTTGCAGCAAGTAATAGATGATGTTTGTGATGAAATGGACTCGAACGCTGGTAGTTTAATTAAGTTAGCAACTATGCTGGAACTTGGCAATGCAGTGTCAGTAGATCAACTAAGGCGGTTCATCAATAGTATGAAACCCAATCAGTTAACTGAACGATTAATGAAAGCAATCATCCTTAATTATTTATATATGTTTGAACGCACAGATAAAGAAGCCCAACAGATATGTTCGATTGCTGGTATAAACTATGGACAGGTGTCAAAGCAAATAGGACTTGAAAAACTGCGGTAATTCAAAATAAATGGCATGCAAAGTTATAATTGAGGGTTTGTTCATTGGTAATGCAAACCCTTTATTAATTTGCATGAAAATTTAAGTTAGGTTAACTCGGTAAGGTATTTAATTTATCGAAAGCTTTAAAAGCATTATAAATTAAGGGATATCTCAATCACTTTAGCAGTACCAATGAGAAAATAACAGCAATGTCAGCTCCTCCCTCTAATTAGACGATAGTGGATACACTTAATTGGGCGAGAAGAAAACTACCCTTATTATTGTTTACACTCACTTCCGGCTGTTTTGAATCACATAGGTATAAATATTCCTAATTTCCTTATCATTATTGATTGCCATTTTCTTTGGCAAGGATGCTCGATTGCCATTTCATTCATTAACAACATTCTGTACGACTTAAAAGCATCATTAACGATATTTTCAGCAGGAAATATCATATTGATATATCGAATAGCATGTTTGTTCAAGCATACAGCGATAGGCTATTCATAATCACGATCTTCGGCATGTAAAGTTATGGATAAAAAGCATTGTAAACAGCGTAAAAATTTCAACTTGATTTTTACCGCTGTATTATGTATTGGGAAATTATTATTTTTGCGTAGTTATCAATGTTTTTATAGATTTTTAGTTACCCAAACAAGTTAAAATGCAGATGTCATTACGGCATTACACCTTGCAGGGCAAGTGATGCTCTAATGTCTCTATATCAGGTTTAAAATCGACAATTTCCGTTTCACTCAAACCAGACTGTCATATATGAATGTGTTCAATCTACGAACCCTGTTTATTCGATTTTGAGCCATATGCTTAATGTAAAATTAGCTTACTAACTCTTTCTTGATTCTATAAAACGTGGCACGACTGATATCAGCCGCTTTCATTATGTGGGCTGGTTTAACATTCTGGGCCAGCATTTCGCGAACTGTCTCACGGGCTTCCATATCTTTTTCTTTCCCAGTGTACAATCCTGCTAGTTTTGCTTTCGCGATCCCCTGCGCCTGGCGTTTGCGCCGAGTTTCATAATCTTGCCTTGCCATTGTTGCGAGAATGTCGATCAACATTGCATTGACAGCATGCAGAATACCACTAGTAAGGTCATTACCCGACAATTCAACCATCTGCCAACTGGTTGGTAAATCCATAGAAACTATCACCAGTCCTTTACTGTTCAGCGTGGCTTTTAGTTCAGCCCATTCTTCGTGTTGTAGACGGCTGAGACGGTCAATCGCTTCAATAAGAAGTAGATCGCCGGGTTGTGCTTCTGCCAGTAAATGCATAAGTTCCACACGCTCCAACTTTGCACCGCTGGCATTCTCAATATATTCTCCGGCAATCTGCCAGCTTTTGCTTTGTGCAAACTCGCGCAGACTAACCACTGCACGATCTGCATGTTGTCCTTCCGTAGATGCACGGCAGTAGATACGGACATCCATCATGGTTTCTCTTTATAGTATGAAAATATTACCCATATGATACATTACGTGATTATATTATCAATAGAGTTCAATTGACCTGCTCCCCGTTGATTAATACACCGCGATGTTAGTAATGTCTTCATAAGCCACATGAGGACATCCCCATGAAGAAGCGTTTTTCCGACGAACAGATCATCTGTATTCTCCGCGAGGCCGAAGCCGGCGTTTCTGCCCGTGAGCTCTGCCGTAAGCACGCCATTTCCGACGCCACCTTTTACACCTGGCGTAAGAAGTATGGCGGTATGGAGGTGCCTGAGGTTAAGCGCCTGAAGTCTCTTGAGGAAGAGAACGCCAGACTCAAGAAGCTGCTTGCTGAAGCCATGCTGGATAAGGAGGCGCTTCAGGTGGCTCTTGGGCTAAAGTACTGACGACAGACCAGAAGCGGGAAGCCGTGGAAGTCATGTGCGAGGCTAAGGGTCTGTCGCAACGTCGTGCCTGCAGGCTGGCAGGTCTGTCCCTGTCAACCTGCCGATATTCGGCTCAGCGTCCGCCTGCTGACGCGCAGCTGTCTCTACGCATCACAGAGCTGGCACTTGAACGCCGCCGTTTTGGTTACCGGCGTATCTGGCAGCTTCTGCGACGTGAAGGTCTTTGCGTTAACCACAAGCGGGTTTACCGCATCTATCAACTTAATGGCCTGAGTGTAAAACGCAGACGACGTCGTAAAGGGCTGGCAACAGAACGTCTGCCGCTGCTCCGCCCGATGGCGCCCAATCTGACCTGGTCAATGGATTTCGTCATGGACGCACTGGCCACAGGTCGCAGGATCAAGTGCCTGACCTGCGTGGATGATTTCACAAAGGAATGCCTGACGGTCACTGTTGCCTTCGGGATTTCAGGCGTGCAGGTCACGCGTATTCTGGACAGCATTGCGCTGTTTCGCGGCTATCCGGCTACGATAAGAACCGATCAGGGCCCGGAGTTTACCTGCCGCGCACTCGATCAGTGGGCTTTTGAGCATGGTGTGGAGCTGCGACTTATCCAGCCCGGCAAGCCAACGCAGAACGGATTTATTGAGAGTTTTAACGGACGCTTTCGTGATGAATGCCTGAATGAGTACTGGTTCAGCGATATTGTTCACGCCAGGAAGATCATTAATGACTGGCGACTGGATTATAACGAGTGTCGACCACATTCATCACTGAATTACCTGACGCCGGCTGAATTTGCAGCGGGCTGGCGAAACGGGAAATATGAAGAAAAACCAACCGACATTACTAACTGAAGGTTGTATCTAACTCTGGGGGCAGGTCACAATAAAACTCTATTGAGACTTTAAGTCTCAATCTTTATCGGGTATACCCAATAAAGACTGTGTCTTTAGGTTTTTATTGAGAATAATTCGTTTTTGTAAATGTGAACTCAACTCGTTGCGATAATATCATTATAAGTTAGCATGTTAGAATTACATACTATGGCGCATCAAGGAAATTACTTGTACTGATTTTTGCTGGAGGAGTATTTACTAAGTAATTAGACTATAAAAAACCGCCCGAAGGCGGTCAGAGAAGCCTGTATCTAACAGCGATCAATGAATGGTCATCTATCGGTCCAAATCGCTCAATTCGTTTATAGAGGCTGGATGCAAAACTTGTAGGATTTTCTAACGTAGTTAATGAGAAGCGTGGCCTTTTTTCCCAGAATGCATGTGTACCATCAGACATCAAATAAACAAATCCTTCATCCCTGTCATTCAGGAGTTCATCATGAGGGATGAATGTTTGCTGAAAATCAAGCGGGATCGCATTCGCAATTGCGGTCGTGAGGGTATTCTTACCCGGCAATTGTTTCAGTTCGCTCTTGCTGTATATTTTATCATCAAGCAATTTTTGATGTTGGGTATGATCTTTGGTGATTTGCTTGAGTTTAGAATCTTTTTTTACGTACAAGCGACAATCGCCAACATGCCCGATATGAAGGCCCTCATCATCTACGAAACAGAAAGTTAGCGTTGTAGCTGCATGAGAAAATTTAATGTTCTTATGTGAAAGTGAAGAAACCCCCTCCTTGAGCGAAAGGAAAAGGCTTGTCATATTTTGTAGATTTCCTTTTCTAACAAGTTCAGGTAGTTCTCTGATGGCTGATTGAGATGCATTTTGCGCACCATCGTACGACCCAACGCCATCAGCGACAGCAATCAAAAAACCATTATTGATGCACAATGGAGGGAGAACAGTATCTTGGTTTTCTCTGTGTGGCTCTTTAGGGAAGGAGAACAAGCCACAAGTTGATAATTCAATCATAACCCATTCCCTATAACTATTTTTTCCAAGTCTGCGAGCATTTCATGCACAGAACCATATCTTTTTGGAGGCTTCCTGGCAGTACTTTTCGTAACCAAGTCATCTACCCCTGGTATAGACCCTAGGTCCATATCTTCAATAAGGACACCTAAGGCAAATATATCTGTTTTTTCTGAATAGATCCCGGCGAAGACCTCTGGAGCCATGTAACGCTCGGTACCCATAATCGCAGCTACTTTTGTTATCACCTCTGACTCAGCTTTTTGATCAGCATTTTTGACCAATCCGAAGTCAGATATTTTGTAAGTTCCGTCAGAAAATCTCAAAACATTTTGGGGTTTTAAATCCCGATGCCAATAGTTGTGATCGTGAAGATACGCAACACCTTCGAGCGTCATCCGAATTGCACTGAGCTTATCCCTTATTGTCAATTCGCCTAAACGCAAAGCAGTAACCAAATCACCTTCGGCTAAATCCATCACAAACCAAGGTTCATCACCTGTCAGGTGGTGAAGATAAATTGGCACTATGTTGGTATGTTTACAGTCAGCCTGGTAAGTGACCTCTCTTTCGAATCTACGAATAAATTCATCTCTATAGGCAGGGTCTTGTGGAGCAAAGACTTTTCTTGCATATGCTCCGCAGGTATGACCTTTAAAATTTTGGAGCTGAATTTCTTCGACGTAGCCGAATCCGCCTTTACCAATGCGTCTTATCGGCTTGATAACATAGTTACCATGAGCATCATCCATTTTCACTTCTCATATTGGAACTTAATCGACTGATCTTACAATATTTTTCCTGACGCAGCATACGTAAACTTCATAGCTTCTGAGGATAATTAAACCAAATAATGCCCGCAGATAAGAGTAAAACATCGAAATAGATATACAGTAAAGTCTGTAGAATCACTACCACCAACTACCGACTTCATGAAAGATTATGTTTTCCCGTAGCGGTGGTGTTTGCTTCGGCCTTTCTTAGTGGATGATCAGCCGTCAACATCAACAGAAGACCAATGCTTTACAAGCTTTACGGAGAGAGAACCTTGTGGCATCTAAAAACAGACCATGATTTATTGAATTGTACCCAAAACCGTTGGTGAGTGATGCCGGGGGATTCGCCCCTGCATTTGAAGAGCATGTAAATCGTTACTTCTGGCATATCTCCCGATCATAGATTCCACCATTTACAACCAGCATTTGCCTTTTCTTTTTTGATACCATGTTAGTCATGATTTGCGAACTATCTAAAAAAATACCTCCAAAGGTTGCTGGTCGCGCATTCCATCCAGAAATAATCAATGTATCCCCCACGTTTAACGCTGCAACCTTATCGTTATCATAATCCGTATTTTCGAAAATGAACTTTAGCCCATCACTCGAATCACGGATGTATAACGTTACTAATGGGGCCTTACTGAAAGTAGTAGTACCAATGCTTTTAACTTGGCCTGTTACCATTAACCGGCATCCTTTGAAATTGTTTGTTGCCCGGAACTCATGCTCTTTAAATCGCCAATAAACATCTTCGGTTGTATACAGTCTTGGCAGTATATCAATCAATGATGGTTTGGATGGTTGCTCTGGTTCTTGTAGAAACACCGTGCCAGTATTTTCTGAGGTCATTATTTCAGGAGTTTTTATTTGATAGGATGTTGTTGCAAGTCCATAGAGAAGGTAGATACCATAGGCGATAACAACAGTTACTAATGATTTTTTGATATAACCATCATACGGTGATTTCATTTCGGTCATCCTTGAATTGTATGCTAGTCACATTATCTCCATTCCGGTATATTTTCATGCCGTCAAGTGGGGACTTCACAGAATCGCGGATCTCATTCATGGTTTCTCGCGATAAAATATCGCAGCATTCCATATACAAAACCTTACGAGTATTGATATCAGGAATGTTAGTGAAACCATGACTAACCCATGAGTCAGGTATTTCTATTCCATGTGCTAGTCTCATATATTCAACGATGAATGTATCCGTAAGATGTAATCGTCCCACAGTGTATTTTCCGGTGTATGCATGACCAGAAGATGAAATTATCGAATCGTGTTTTAAAATCAATGTATTATTTGCCATTTTCAGATTCTAGTTCAAGAATGCGTTTGTTCGTCATCTCGGTGAGACATTTCTGTTCATTATGGCAGTAGGATTTATTCTTTATCCATTCTCTTTGAGAAGGGAGTAAACGTTTTCGTGTTTCAGGGCTAAGGCTTTTCCATACATAATTGAGTTTATCATTGCTTGCTTTATAACTGTGTGTATCGACATTTGACGTCGCAGCATTGTTTTTCGCGGGGGCACTGCTGTTATCATAGAATACAGGTGCGCGTACTCCTTGCGCGTAGTCTTTAACTGCTTTTTCCACTATACCTTGCCCATTGGCAGTAAGTATTTTCCTGAATTCCGTAGTATCAAACGTATAACTACTGATCTCCCCATTGAAATTAAATTTCATCTTGCAGAAGGTGGATTTAGAAATACCAGTAATAAAATCCCCGGACTCGGACCCGAAGGAACAAACGACTTCATTAGCATCACTAAGATTCGGGCGTAACCCGTGCATCACGAATCTGCCGCTATCAGTAGTTGCGGTGATGTCTACCAGTGGGACGAGAGACGTTGATTGCCTTACCATCGCGAAGCAGATCCCTTTTAGATTTGCTTTCTTGTCCATCGCAAGGAACATCAAAGCTTTCTGATCGTGGCTTGCAACACCGAATGATTTTGCCTCTGGCAGTAAATAGACGGTACTCGATGCAGCAGCGGCAATACCAGAAATGATGATAATGCCTGATGCCATGATTTTTAACGTTTTTTTTAGGATTTCCATTCTGGACACCTTCTTTCTTTCGCACTCTAACGGGGGCAGAGTACTCATCCCATGAGCCTTGTTAACGAGAAACACCAGACGAATAATCATGAGCTTACATCGATCTATAAAATCTATCAATATTGTAAAATTGATCTGTAAAATCGATCGATTGAGGTTCGAAGGGTTCAGAGACTGTTCTGATGTAACGTAGACGGGGATATGGTCATTGGAGGAGTTGGTTGGTTTCCCCTTGTCAGGTCGGCAAGGGGGGAGTAATTTAGCGTGAAAGTTTTTCTAAGTCTTCCAGTGAGTTAATCTCGTACTTAATACCGTTAACAGTTGCATATGATTTGCTTGTAGAGTTATTCACTCTGATAGCCATTCCATTGCCTTTGTCTTGGTTTGTACCATCTTCAAGCTCGGTGATAAACGTCGGGTTTAGAATGCTGACTTCGTGTTTGTCCTTAATATGCTGCGTAAATTTTTCAGGCGAAATCAGTGCATCAATGAATGAGTGCAACACAAGTCCTTGCATTTTTAGTAAGTCATGATCGTTGACTGTTTGTGCTTCAACATATGAAACACCAGGTGATCGGTTGCGATTGAACTTAATCACTATTCTCTGTTTTTTTCCGTCGGCGAAAGTCACTTCGAAATAACCATGTCGCTCATCAATGTCATGACAATCAATACGTTTAATGGCTTGCTTTACTTTCAGTCTAATCCTCTTACGGTCAGGATTTTTAGTGTCATGAACATCGAAATGCCGGAATTGCTCCCAGCCTGTAGTTTGAATCTCTGAACGGTTGATTTTGTACTGCTGAAATTCTCTTTCAAGCGCTACTTTTTTATGTTTGTTCGAATTAATCTGCTCTGCTAACTCTTCGAGGCTGTCCGTTAAAGTTGCCAGTTTCAGTAGCTTATCAATAACTTCTGATGTCTGTTTAATCTCAGATTCGTACCAAGCTGTTTTATCCTCTTGGTGGTTGTTCCAAACGTGATCCGCGATTAGTTGCAAAACAGTGTGCTCAAGCTGGTATGACGTAAAACCTTTTTTACCACAAGGTTTACCCTGAACGATTTTGGAACCACATATATAACGGTACTTGTTTTCACTTGAACCAGACTTGAACATGAAAGAACCACATTTGCCGCAAAAAAGAATACCGAGACCTGAGAGTAGTGGGATTTCTGGTTCAGGGTTACCTGCTGGATATTTTGACGAACTACGAGTGATGGCGCGGTGTCGATCTAATTTCGAAAGTGTCAAGTAGTCCACCTCCGACATAAGTGCGGGGTAGTAATCAGGAATAATGAATGTTTCTTTCAACGGCTCATCTGATTCGAAATCGTATATGATAGCACCTGATTCATCGCGTTTATCCAGCGTGAAGGTTTTTTGTCCGTGAATAGTGGGGTTCAAAAAGGTCCTGATCAAATGTTTTCCCCATAGTTCAGTTTTGGGTGTCAGCGCTTGACCTGTCTGGTCTTTATAAACCCTCTTTTTAGGGGCTGGGTAATGTTCGTTAAGATATCGTTGGATTCCAATAAGTGTTTCACCGTTTTGTTTAAGTTCGATAATCTTCTGAGCTGCGGTAAAATATATAGGGTGTGGAGTAACGTATCCTGATTTTGTATCTACCCACCAAACATTCTGACCGACTGATTCTATTGCTTTTGCTGGCGTTCCCGGTTCTCTTGTCAGGTTGTGCCGTATCAACGAACGGGCCTGGGCTTCAACCCGATTCTTTTTTGTCAACGATTCGTCGTGGGCGCGTGTGAACATTAACAATGAAATGATTAAATCGGTTGGATTATTCTTTACATCGGCGTACTTATAGACCTTTTCATCCATGCCAGTAACAACGACTATCCCCTTGCTAAGTATGTTCTTGAATATATCCAAAGCGCTCCAGGCATCATCACGACTAATGCGGTCAAGATTTTCGACTACTAGCCACGAGCCAACGGGAACTTTAGCCCCAATCTGCTTGATGAACTCCGATAGCTTCCCTTCATGAGCATTTTTTCCTTTGAACGCGGACATGCCGAGATCGTGGAAAGCCGTTGTATCAAGTTCGAGATTATAACGGGCCGCAATTTTTAGAGCGGTATCTTGCTGACGCTCCAGGGAGTTACCTTCCCGTTGTTTCACAGATGAAAAACGCACGTACGAATACAGCTTGGGTTTCATTGAGTGTGATTCCCTTCGGATGGTATTGATTGATCAGATAGACCTGATGCTAACAGCAAGAATATGAATTTTAAACAATGAATAATTATATATTAGGCAAGCCGGCCAACACGCGTTGTGTACAGCTTGCGGATGACTATAAGTGTAAAATCTTCAATTCCCCGCTGCGCCCAACCGTTTGCGCCAGTCTGCAACCGAGCGCCGGGATGTGTTTTAGCGATCGGGACGCGGCCATGACCTTCCTGATTAACCTGGAAGCTGCGACCGCACCTTAACGCTATTCGGAAGCTATTCAGCGCTATGCTGATATTTCGCTTCGTGTTCCAGTAACCATTTTTTGCGCGCAATACCGCCGCCGTAGCCCGTCATTGCACCGTCCTTGCCGAGGATCCGGTGGCAGGGAATCACAATCGCAATACGATTAGCACCGGTGGCGCTGGCCACTGCACGCACGGCTTTCGAATTACCCGTCTGCTCAGCAATCCTGCCGTAATGACTGACCCCGGCATAACCCACCTCACGCAGGGCCTGCCAGACCTGCTGCTGAAAGGCGGTACCCGGTGCGTCCAGTGTCAGGGTAAATCTCTGGCGCTCACCGGCAAAATATTCACCTATTTCCTTTACTGCCTGCCGGGTATATTCATTCTCTCCGGCGATGATCCGCGCAGAAAACAGACGCTGAATGTCGCTGAACTCGGTTTCCAGCGCCCGTCGGTCGACAAATTCCAGCAGGCAGACGCCGTTTTCCGTCGCGCACACGAACATCGGGCCGAGTGGGGTGGTGAAGCGCTGAATAACAATAATCTGTGCGCGATGCGTGGGGGCGTGGCCGGTCAGCTTTTTAAAGGTATAGCCAAAGCCACTCAATGAATCATAGCCACTGTCGTAGGCGGTCTCGATAGCCTTACGGCCTGATTTCAGCTCCTGCATCGCTGTGTTTACCCGCAGCATGCGCTGGTACGCCTGGAAGGTCATGCCGTGGTTTTTGATAAACCAGCGGCGGATGGCCTCTGGGCTAATATTGTGCTCGCGTAGCTGCGCATCGCTGACTTTGACGCTGCCCGAATTCCGCAGTAATGCCAGCGCCCGCTCGACGGCTGGCGGTGCGGTAAAGGCGTTCTCCGTCGGGCGGCAGACTTTACACGGGCGGAAACCGGCGGCCAGCGCGGCGGAGAAATCCGAGTAAAACATGACGTTCTCGCGCTTTGGCTTACGTGCCCGGCAGGTCGAAATACAAAACACGCCGGTCGTCTTTACGCCGACAAAAAAGACCCCCGCATAATCCGTTGCCCGAGCCAGCAGCGCCTGGTACCAGATATCACAGGTCGATTCATCGTGTTGCTGCATGGGCAAATACCGCGTCAAAAGAGTGAGCTTTTACAATATCAGCAAACAGTGCTTGTATGCCGCTTTGTGCTGTCTGATGGAGAAAATCCCCCATCGAAATACGCTTCGCGCCCAGTGCTTTCAGCTCCGCAAAGCCCGGCAACGTTGGCATACACATAACGTTGAGCGGTACGGGAATGGCTGCGGCAATGGCTGAAATATCCGTCGGTTGCGTCATACAGGGTACAAACAGACCATCGGCTCCGCTTTGCGCATACAGCTTGCCGCGAGCCAGCGTTTCAGGCAGCGCGTTATCGACACCCAGCAGGAAAGTGTCGGTACGGGCATTAATAAACAGACTGCACTTTTCGTCAGCAATGCGCTGGCGAATGGCGTTCAGTAGTGATGTAAATTCAGCAGAATCCTGCAACACACGCTTTCCTTGCTGAACGCGGCTGTCTTCCAGGTTAACGCCTGTCACACCGAGTTCAGCCAGATCGAGCAGGTTCTCAATGATCTGGTGGTGACTGTCGCCATAACCATACTCCATATCAACGGTCAGCGGCAGGGAGCAGCACGCCCGCAAACGGACGACCAGGTGGCGGAGTTCTGCAAAGCTGATGCCGTCGCCATCGGCGTAGCCATACATCGCAGCAATGGCGGCACTTGAGGTGCCAATGGCCTTGTAACCTGCGGTCTGCGCGGCTCTGGCGCTGGATACATCCCAGACATTCGCAATCAGTAACGGCTCTTCTTGTTGGTGTAATAGGGCAAAATTCATCATCACATTCCTCTGTTAAGTGGCGTCTTAACGGTATCGATAAGGCACGACAGCCAACAACCGAAAAACAGACAGGTATTTTTCAGCCTCTTTTTTGCTCACCACAGCGGAACACTATTTCACCGATATTACCCTGCTGATGGGTGCTGAATATGACGCAAAAATGAGGTCAGCTTTGTTCAGCAAAAAAGGGAATTCGGGGGATGAAATGTGCAGTAGATCGTAATTTTGCAATCAAAAATGAGACTTTTCTTGATAGCTGAAACGGAAAGATCAAAACTTCGCGAAACGTTTCAGCGTCATCTTGTTTTCAACACATCTCAGGGTGGCGCATTATTTCTCAAGTCAGCTGAAACGATTCAGTTCAGCAGGAGAGGATTTACATGTTCCAGTTATCCGTTCAGGACATCCATCCGGGCCAGCAGGCCGGGACGAAAGAAGAGGCGATTCGTCAGATTGCCGCCGCACTGGCAGAAGCAGGCAACGTCGCCGGTGGTTATGTTGATGGCATGCTGGCGCGTGAGCAGCAGACCTCGACCTTCCTCGGTAACGGGATTGCCATTCCGCACGGAACGACCGATACCCGTGACCAGGTGTTGAAAACCGGCGTAAAAGTATTCCAGTTCCCGCAAGGCATTCTCTGGGGTGAAGGGCAGGTAGCCTATGTGGCTATCGGTATTGCCGCCAGTTCTGATGAGCACCTCGGCCTGTTGCGTCAACTGACCCACATCCTGAGCGATGATTCCGTTGCTGCACAGCTGCAATCCGCGACCACAGCAGAAGAACTGCGTGCCTTGCTGATGGGCGAACAGCAGGCGGCGTCGCTGAAACTGGATAACGACACGCTGAGCCTTGACGTTGTCGCCAGCGACCTGGTGACATTACAAGCATTGAACGCCGCGCGTCTGAAAGAAGCGGGCGCGGTTGATGCTGTCTATGTGGCACGCGCGATTAACGAACAACCGCTGAACCTCGGTCAGGGTATCTGGCTGAACGACAGCGCGCAGGGCAACCTGGCAAGCGCGGTGGCTGTCAGCCGTGCTGCACAAGCCTTTGATGTGAATGGTGAGAGCGTTGCCTTGCTGGTCAGTGTCGCAATGGCTGATGACCAGCCGGTTGCCGTACTCAAACGCCTGAGCAACCTGCTGCTCGATAATAAAGCGGACCGTCTTCTGGGCGCGGATGCCGCTACCCTGTTGGCGCTGCTGACCAGCGACGACGCTATTGCTGATAACCTGCTGACCGCTGAGTTTGTGGTGCGCAACGAACATGGCCTGCATGCCCGTCCGGGTACCATGCTGGTCAATACCATCAAACAATTTAATAGCGAAGTGACTGTCGCTAACCTCGACGGTACCGGTAAATCCGCCAATGGTCGTAGCCTGATGAAAGTGGTCGCGCTGGGCGTGAAGAAAGGTCACCGTCTGCGTTTCACCGCGCAGGGCGATGATGCTGAACAAGCGCTGAAAGCGATTGGCGAAGCCATCGCTGCTGGTCTGGGGGAGGGCGCATAATGAGCAGACGTGTAGCCACCATTACCCTTAACCCAGCCTATGATCTGGTCGGGTTTACCCCGGAAATTGAACGCGGTGAAGTGAACCTGGTTCGCACCACCGGCCTGCATGCTGCGGGTAAAGGCATCAACGTGGCGAAAGTCCTGAAAGACCTGGGCATCGACGTTACCGTTGGCGGCTTCCTGGGTAAAGACAACCAGGACGGTTTTCAGCAGTTGTTCAGCGAGCTGGGCATTGCTAACCGTTTCCAGATTGTACAGGGCCGTACCCGTATCAACGTGAAGCTGACGGAAAAAGACGGTGAAGTGACAGACTTCAACTTCTCCGGCTTTGAAGTAACACCGGCAGACTGGGAGCGTTTTGTTAATGATTCACTGACCTGGCTGGGTCAGTTTGACATGGTGTGTGTCAGCGGCAGCTTGCCATCTGGTGTGAGCCCGGAAGCCTTTACCGACTGGATGACGCGCCTGCGCAGTCAGTGCCCATGCATTATTTTCGACAGCAGCCGCGATGCGCTGGTTGCTGGTCTGAAAGCTGCACCGTGGCTGGTTAAACCTAACCGTCGCGAGCTCGAAATTTGGGCAGGCCGCAAATTACCAGAATTGAAAGATGTGATCGACGCGGCGCATGCGCTTCGTGAACAAGGAATTGCCCATGTGGTTATTTCACTGGGCGCGGAAGGGGCGTTGTGGGTTAACGCTTCTGGCGAATGGATCGCCAAACCGCCGTCAATGGAGGTGGTAAGCACCGTTGGCGCAGGGGATTCAATGGTTGGCGGTCTGATTTATGGCCTGTTAATGCGAGAGTCCAGTGAACATACGTTGCGTCTGGCCACTGCTGTGGCAGCACTGGCTGTTAGCCAGAGCAATGTAGGTATTACCGATCGTACCCAGTTAGCCGCGATGATGGCGCGTGTTGACTTAAAACCCTTTAACTAACAGCAGGAGAGCATAATGAAAACGCTGCTGATAATTGATTCTGAACTCGGTCAAGCTCGCGCATATATGGCGAAAAGCCTGTTAGGCGCAGCGGCACAAAAAGCGAATTTGCAGTTTATCGATAACCCCGGTGAAGCTGAGCTGGCGATCGTTCTGGGCTCCCGCGTGCCGGCTGACAGCGCGCTGAGCGGCAAGAAAGTCTGGCTGGGCGACATCAATCGCGCTGTGGCTCATCCGGAACTGTTTTTAAGCGAAGCGAAGAACCACGCTTCCCCGTACACGGCTCCGGCGGCGGCACCTGCGACCTCTACCAGTGGTCCGAAACGTATTGTGGCCGTCACTGCATGTCCGACAGGTGTTGCTCATACCTTTATGGCGGCAGAGGCCATTGAAACTGAAGCGAAAAAACGCGGCTGGTGGGTGAAAGTGGAAACACGCGGCTCTGTTGGCGCGGGTAACGCCATCACGCCGGAAGAAGTGGCTCAGGCCGATCTGGTGATTGTGGCTGCGGACATCGAAGTAGACCTGGCGAAATTCGCTGGCAAACCGATGTACCGTACCACCACGGGGCTGGCCCTGAAGAAAACGGCGCAGGAGTTAGACAAAGCGCAAACCGAAGCGAAAACGTATCAGCCGAGTGGCGGTACGCAATCGGCGAGCAGTGAAGGTAAAAAAGAGAGCGCGGGCGCCTATCGTCACCTGTTGACCGGGGTCTCTTACATGCTGCCGATGGTCGTTGCCGGTGGTTTGTGTATCGCACTTTCCTTTGCTTTCGGTATTACCGCATTTAAAACGCCGGATACGCTGGCTGCCGCGCTGATGCAAATCGGTGGTGGTTCTGCGTTTGCCCTGATGGTGCCGGTACTGGCGGGTTACATTGCGTTCTCCATCGCTGACCGCCCGGGCCTGACGCCGGGTCTTATCGGCGGTATGCTGGCCGTGAGCACCGGTTCTGGCTTTATCGGCGGTATCATTGCCGGTTTCCTTGCCGGTTATCTGGCGAAAGCCATCAGTAAAGGCGTTAAGCTGCCGCCAAGTATGGAAGCACTGAAACCGATCCTGATTATTCCGCTGTTCTCCAGCCTGATTGTTGGCCTGGCGATGATTTACCTTATCGGTAAACCGGTTTCAGGCATCCTGGCCGGTCTGACTTCCTGGCTGCAAACTATGGGTACGGCGAACGCCGTCCTGTTGGGCGCAATCCTCGGCGGCATGATGTGTACCGATATGGGTGGTCCGGTGAACAAAGCGGCATATGCCTTTGGTGTTGGCCTGCTGAGTACCCAGACTTACGCACCGATGGCCGCCATCATGGCTGCCGGTATGGTGCCGCCGCTGGCGATGGGGCTGGCGACCATTGTTGCCCGTAACAAATTCGATAAAGGGCAGCAGGAAGGGGGCAAAGCAGCGCTGGTTCTGGGGCTGTGCTTTATCTCCGAAGGTGCGATTCCGTTCGCGGCGCGTGACCCGATGCGTGTTCTGCCCTGCTGTATCGCCGGTGGCGCGCTGACGGGCGCTATCTCCATGGCGATTGGCGCGAAACTGATGGCGCCGCACGGTGGTCTGTTCGTTCTGCTGATCCCAGGAGCTATCACGCCGGTTGTCGGTTACCTGCTCTCTATCGTTGCAGGTACCCTGCTGGCAGGCCTGGTCTACGCCTTCCTGAAACGTCCGGAAACCGAAGCGGTTGCCAAAGCGGCATAAAACGGTTAACGACCTTAAAAGGCCGACACGTTCGGCCTTTTTTATTTTGCAACGCCTTCCGTTGACCCTGCATATATTTCCCTTCCGCTTAATTCTGAATTTCACATTTTCACCGTTACTCATACGAGGCGGTGCGTTAGGCTTCACCAAAGGTGATGTATTTTGCCTCTAAATAATTTCACTTTTTAGCGCTGGCTCTGCCCTATATTCCCCCTTTACGCGCAATTGAGGGGCAGGGAGGCAGGTGATGTTAAAACAGGGGAAAACTTTACTGCTGTTAAGTTTATGTTCCATTCTCTGGGCAACCAACGCGAGGGCAGGGTGTACTGCACATAAGGCAGTTAAAGAATACATCATGCCGCTAAATGGCACGCTGAATGTTCCCGCATCGCTGCCCGTCGGTGGTGTGATATTTCAGCAAGTATTCAAAGTTAATGGGTACGAATGGACACGGGTGACATGCAACCCGGCCGTTCGGGCGCGGTCAATATATTCTTTTTTTAGCAACACGTTAATCCTGTCGAGTTATACGGGAGTCTATAAGACCAACGTAGAGGGGATTGGTGTAAGGTTCCGGTTAAGCTGGGCCAATCGAGATATCCCGGCATCTTATAATAGTGCGGTAATTAGCCCTGGGACTTCCTTTGATAATTTAACATCGGGTGATGACGATATTGTTGTCTCGCTAATAAAAATCGACAACACTATCGGTTCCGGAGTGATTGATATTTCATCCTTTCCTGTCATTCAGCACAATCAGCGGGAGGCCGAAATCATGCGCTTATCCTTCAGCGGCGCCATGAGCCTGAATACGCCAACCTGTGATATCTCGACGCCTTCAACTTCGGTGCCACTGGGAACCCACGAACAGGGCGTGTTTGGCAGTATCGGCAGCGGCACCGCGTGGAAAGACGCCAGCATCAGGCTGACGAATTGCGGCACCTTCTCCGGCTGGGCGACCAACAATACCTGGAACAGCGGAACGGGGACTTCCTCGCCAGCTGCAATAAAAAGTAATATTGCCTCTGTCACCCTGACTCCCAACGACGGTGTGGTCAGCGCGACTGACGGAATAATAAAAATCGCCACCACCGGCGCCAATAATACTCCGCACGCAGTGGGCGTGGGGATCCAGCTTTCCACTACGGAAAGTGTAGTTGGCAAAGTCAATCTGAATAATCCGCTGGAATATACTCTTCCTACTGACGGAAGGCTGAGTATCACGTTGCCGCTGTATGCCCGTTACATTAAAACCGCAAGCACAGTCACAGGCGGGAAAGCCAACGGTAAGTTGACCTTCACGGTCACCTATAAGTGAGTGAAAGCACCTCTTCTTTTAAAAGGCCGATACCGTTGGCCTTTTATTATTTAAAGCGCCGTCCGTTGAGCCGCACTATTTTTCCTTCCGTTTAATTCTGAATTTCACATTTTCACCGTTATTCATACGAGGCGGTGCGTTAGGCTTCACCAGAGGTGATGCATTTTGCCTCTAAATAATTTCACTTTTTAGCGCTGGCTCTGCCCTATATTCCCCCTTTATGCACAATTGAGGGGCAGGGAGGCAGGTGATGTTAAAACAGGGGAAAACGTTATTGCTGTTAAGCTTATGTTCAATTCTCTGGGCAACAGACGCGAGGGCAGGGTGTACCGCAGATAAGGCGGTAAAAGAATACACCATGCCGCTAAATGGCACGCTGAATGTTCCCGCATCGCTGCCCGTCGGTGGCGTGATAGTTCAGCAAGTATTTGCTGGTACCAATGGGTGGTCTGAATTGAATCAGGGGACGTGCTATCCGGCTGTAAGATCGCGGTATATTTACTCTCTTCTTAACAATGGGTTAAGCCTGTCGAGTCATATTGCAACCTATAAAACCAGCGTTGAGGGTATTGGCGTTAAATTCCAGTATGGAGATATGAGATGGCCTCATCATTTATATACTATCCCAGGATATCTCGATAGCCCTGTAGTGACTCCTGCCAGTTCTTTTACAGTACCTATAACAGGTGGGAATGATATTATTGTCTCGCTAATAAAAATCGACAACACAATCGGTTCCGGAGTGATTGATATTTCATCCTTTCCTGTCATTCAGCACAATATGCGAGAGGCCGAAATCATGCGCTTATCCTTCAGCGGCGCCATGAGCCTGAATACGCCAACCTGTGATATCTCGACGCCTTTAACTTCGGTGCCACTGGGAACCCACGAACAGGGCGTGTTTGGCAGTATCGGCAGCGGCACCGCGTGGAAAGATGCCAGCATCAGGCTGACGAATTGCGGCACCTTCTCCGGCTGGGCGACCAATAATACCTGGAACAGCGGAACGGGGACTTCCTCGCCAGCTGCAATAAAAAGTAATATTGCCTCTGTCACCCTGACTCCCAACGACGATGTGGTCAGCGCGACTGACGGAATAATAAAAATCGCCACCACCGGCGCCAATAATACTCCGCACGCAGTGGGCGTGGGGATCCAGCTTTCCACTACGGAAAGTGTAGTTGGCAAAGTCAATCTGAATAATCCGCTGGAATATACCCTTCCTACTGACGGAAGGCTGAGTATCACGCTGCCGCTGTATGCCCGTTACATTAAAACCGCAAGCACAGTCACAGGCGGGAAAGCCAACGGTAAGTTGACCTTCACGGTCACCTATAAGTGAGTGAAACCCGCGTTTGCGTTAATGCGCTGGACATAGCGGTACGATGCCCTTGTGACAGCAACGCTCTTAAATCTGGCGTGTTACCCGCACCGGGACCGTTATCGTACTTACCCGCTACCGTGGCGCGTCTGGCTTTGCTGACGCGCCTGTTTATTATGCCTGTTGGTCTTTTGTGTCCAATCTCTCATTTCTTTATTTTGTTTCAGGCTCGTCACCCATAAATTTGTGATGTCCTTCATACCTATTCATCCTCGCTCCCTCTGATGTGTTTACTTTACGCAAACCAGGTATACGATGAACATATGTTCTTAAATAAACATGTGCTCTAATAAGGTTTTCGCCATCGATAGATAATTTTATGTTATCTCGACGATCTCATTGATATGGCATTTCTTTGCCAGAGGGCGTTCTATGCGTAAAAAGGATTATATAATCACTATTGGTTCCGCCAATATGGATGTGGCCGGTTATTCTCATGGTGTATTGAATTACGCGGATTCCAACCCGGGTAAAATAAAATTCACGCCGGGCGGCGTGGGGCGTAATATTTCACAGAATCTTGCCTTGCTGGGAGCTGAGTCCTGGTTACTCACCGTAGTGGGTGATGATTTTTATGGGCAATCTCTTCTCAATCAAACCCGTCAGGCGGGCGTTCATATAGAAAAATGCCTGATTGTAGCGGGGGAAAATACGTCGAGTTATTTATCCCTTCTGGATAATACCGGTGAAATGCTGGTTGCCATCAACGATATGCATATTACCGAGCATTTATCGGCGGCTTTTTTGGCAAAACATATTGATTTTATTCGCGATGCCAGGGTGGTGGTGGTCGACTGTAATATCAGCGAAGACGCACTGGGCTGGCTGCTAACCCATGCGGGCGACACGCCTGTTTTTGTCGACCCGGTCTCAGCCTGGAAATGCGTGAAAATTCGCGACTGGCTGGGGCAGATTCATACCCTCAAACCCAATCGCCTTGAGGCTGAAACTCTCAGCGGTATTACGCTTGCCGGGCGCGACGATGTGGTAAACGTTGCCGAATGGTTTCACACCCGCGGCCTGCAACGGCTGGTGCTGAGCATGGGCGGCGACGGTGTCTATTACAGCGAGCGCGGCGGCGTCAGTGGGTGGTCACCTCCGATTAAAACCCAGGTCGTTAATGTCACCGGGGCTGGCGATGCCATGATGGCGGGTCTGGCGGCCTGTTGGGTGGCAGGTTTTTCATTTATCGATTCGGTGCGTTTTGCGCAAGGCTGTTCGTCCATGGCGCTGGCGTCCGAATATACCAATAATCCTGACTTATCTTTTTCAAAAGTCACATCGCTAGTGGAGAAACAAGATGTCTGAATTAACGATTTCCCCTGAATTACTGCATATCTCTGCGGAAGTAAAAGAAGCACTGGAAAATAACAAACCGGTTGTAGCGCTGGAATCGACAATTATTTCTCACGGTATGCCGTTCCCGCAAAATGCGCAAACGGCAATTGAAGTCGAAGAGACTATTCGTAAACACGGTGCGGTGCCGGCGACAATCGCCATTATTAACGGTGTAATGAAAGTTGGTTTAACGAAAGACGAAATTGAATTACTCGGTCGTGAAGGACACAGCGTCGCAAAAGTCAGCCGCCGTGATTTACCGTTTGTGGTCGCCGCCGGATTAAATGGCGCCACCACGGTAGCCTCCACCATGATTATTGCCGCACTGGCTGGGATTAAAGTTTTCGCGACGGGCGGTATTGGCGGCGTTCACCGTGGCGCCGAACATACGTTTGATATTTCCGCCGATTTGCAGGAGCTGGCGCACACAAACGTTACGGTGGTTTGTGCAGGGGCGAAATCTATTCTCGACCTTGGCCTGACCACCGAATATCTGGAAACCTTTGGCGTGCCGTTAATTGGTTATCAGACAAAATCATTACCGGCGTTTTTCTGCCGTACCAGTCCGTTTGAGGTCAGCATTCGTCTGGACAGCGCCAAAGAGATTGCCCGCGCAATGGCGGTGAAATGGCAAACCGGCCTTAATGGTGGCCTGGTCGTGGCGAACCCCATTCCCGAGCAGTTTGCGATGGCAGAAGAGAAAATCAACGCCGCTATCGATCGGGCGGTGAAAGAGGCTGAAGAGCAGGGTGTGGTCGGTAAAGAGAGCACGCCGTTCCTGCTGGCGCGTGTTGCTGAATTAACCGGCGGCGACAGCCTGAAATCAAACATTCAGCTGGTGTTCAACAACGCCGTGCTGGCATGTGAAATCGCAAAAGAGTACCAACGTCTCGCATAACCCAGGCGCGGGCAGCGAGCGGTCGCCCGCAGGGATATCAGACATACCAAAACCTGGCGTTTACGCCGGGTTTCCTGGCATGAAGGGAAAATCATTATGGATATAATGAGAAGTTTTCTGGGTATGGTGGTATTACTGGCCATCGCTTTTCTGCTGTCAGTAAATAAAAAGCGCATCAGCTTACGCACCGTGGGCGCCGCACTGCTGCTGCAAATCGCTATCGGCGGGATTATGCTTTACTTCCCGCCTGGCAAATGGCTGGTTGAGCAGGCGGCGCTGGGCGTTCATAAAGTAATGTCCTACAGCGACGCGGGCAGCGCTTTTATCTTTGGCTCGCTGGTCGGGCCGAAAATGGATGTGTTGTTTGACGGCGCCGGGTTTATTTTCGCCTTCCGCGTACTGCCTGCAATTATCTTTGTTACCGCGCTAATCAGCCTGCTCTACTATATAGGCGTGATGGGATTACTGATCCGTATTCTGGGGGGGATTTTCCAGAAGGCGCTGAGCATCAGCAAGATCGAATCGTTCGTCGCCGTGACCACGATTTTCCTTGGGCAGAATGAAATCCCCGCTATCGTGAAGCCGTTTATCCATAAACTTAACCGCAACGAATTATTCACTGCGATTTGCAGCGGGATGGCCTCGATTGCCGGGTCTATGATGATCGGTTATGCCGGAATGGGAGTGCCGATTGACTACCTGCTGGCCGCGTCATTAATGGCGATCCCGGGCGGTATCCTGTTTGCCCGTATGCTGAGTCCGGCAACCGAGACCTCTCAGGTCACGTTTGAAAATCTCTCGTTTACCGAAACACCGCCAAAAAGCATCATTGAAGCGGCGGCAAGCGGTGCGATGACCGGGCTGAAAATTGCCGCGGGTGTGGCGACGGTGGTGATGGCGTTTGTGGCGATCATTGCGCTATTAAACGGCATCATTGGCGGCGTCGGTGGCTGGTTTGGTTTCGGTCATGCCACGCTGGAAGGGATCTTCGGTTATGTGCTGGCCCCGCTGGCGTGGATCATGGGCGTAGACTGGCACGATGCGACGCTGGCCGGCAGCCTGATTGGGCAAAAGCTGGCGATCAATGAGTTCGTGGCCTATCTCAATTTCTCACCTTATCTGCAAACGGGCGGCACGCTGGATGTCAAAACCATCGCCATTATCTCGTTTGCGCTGTGCGGGTTTGCCAACTTCGGTTCCATTGGCGTCGTGGTCGGGGCGTTTTCCGCGATAGCCCCCCAGCGCGCGCCGGAAATCGCTCAGCTTGGGATGCGTGCGCTGGCGGCGGCAACGCTCTCAAACCTGATGAGTGCCACCATCGCCGGGTTCTTTATCGGCCTTGCCTGAGTCAACCGCACGCCAGCGCTACTGGCGTGCGTTCTTACGCCTCCGCTTTGTTTGTATTCAGCAAGCTCATCGCATTTTCTGCTGACAGGGCAGGATTGTTGATACTCACGCTGGCACGGGAAATCGCCGCACAGGCCATAGCAAAGTGAGCGCTTTCCGTAAAATCGCCCCCCTCAAGGAAGCTATACAGCAGCCCCGCCATAAATCCGTCATCCGCACCGAAACGGTCAGTGAAGGCGTGATCCGGTGAAGTCAGCAGCAGCTGCTCGCCATCACGTTTAGAGCAGAATACGGAATCATCGTCCAGATATACGAAGATGCGTTGCACCCCTTGTTCATGGAGTGAATTTACCGCCGCAATTTTGTCTGCTTCACGCCGAATCGGCTGTCCCCACAAGATCTGCAACTCCTGTAGCGTGGGTTTCAGGGTATGAATGCGCGATAGCCAGGGGCGAATCTTGTCGGCTTTGAACTCGGAAACCGTATCGACAAAGACCGGAATATTCCCCGCCATGGTGAAGACCCACTCCAGTGCCTCTTCGGTCAGGTTGCAATCGGCGAGCACCACGCCCGCATGCATCACCAGGTCGCGCGAGGAATTGAGCAACTGCGGCGTCAATTGCTGCAGAATATGGGTATCGTTGATGGCCAGTACCGTCTCTTCCTGCTGATTGGCAATCGACAGATAGGTAGAGGTGTTGTGCCCATGCAGACGAATACAGCTTTGCACATTCACCCCGGCCTGACGGGTCTGTTCTAGTAACGTTTCGCCGTAAAAATCATCCCCCACGGCTGAGATCAGGTGCACATCGCGGCCCAGCAGAGCGAGGTTGTGGGCGACATTACGCCCGACGCCGCCTGCAGAACACTGAATGCTACCGGGGTTGGAGGCGGACTGCGGATAATGAATATCGGCAACGCCGCGAATATCCATATTGATCGCGCCAAACACGACACAGTAATCCTGTTCGGTCAGAATGTAGCCCTTGCCTTTAATCAGCCCTTTTCGCATCAAATCCATAATGTGGGCGGCGACGCGTGAACGGCTGATTTGTAAAATATCGCCTATCTCATTTTGCTGAATCAGTGGGTTGCTGCGCAGGATTTGTAATATCTGTTTTTCCCTGTCGTTCATTTATGCCGCAGCCTCTTCATTTTGTTGCGCCTTTAACCAGGCGATCTCTTCTGCCCAAATGTCCGGATTGATGGTTTCCAGAATGAGCGGAATACCGTCGAAACGATCGTCCTGCATGATCCAGCGGAAGGCGTCATGACCAATATTGCCTTCACCCAGGCTGTGATGGCGGTCAACACGGCTGCCAAATGCGCTTTTGGCATCATTGAGGTGCATACCGCGCAGGTAGTTGAACCCCACTACGCGTTCAAATTCGGTGAAAACTTTCGCGGTACTTTCGGTGGTGCGCAGATCGTATCCGGCAGCAAACGCATGGCAGGTATCGATACACACGCCGACGCGCGATTTGTCTTCCACGCCGTCGATGATCGCGGCCAGATGTTCAAAGCGAAAACCAAGGTTGCTGCCCTGACCCGCGGTGTTTTCGATAACCGCTGTGACGCCTTTGGTTTGTGCGAGCACGATGTTAATGGATTCGGCAATACGCGCCAGGCACTTGTCTTCGTCGATTTGCATCAGATGGCTGCCCGGGTGGAAGTTCAGCAGCGTTAGCCCCAGTTGTTCGCAGCGTTGCATTTCATCAAGAAACGCGTCGCGGGATTTTTCCAGTGCCTCTTCAACCGGATGTCCCAGGTTAATCAGGTAGCTGTCGTGGGGGAGAATTTGTCCCGGCTGATAATGGTATTTTTCGCAGGCGGCTTTGAATTCATCAATCGTCTCGCTGCTGAGCGGCGCGGCACGCCATTGACGCTGATTTTTTGTGAACAGGGCAAACGCAGTGGCTTCGATTTCTGCTGCGCGAATGGCGGCATTGGCCAGACCGCCCGCGGCGCTGACATGCGCTCCGATGTATTTCATGTAAAGACTCCTGTTAAACCCGCAATACGCGTCATCCTTCACGCGACATCGCTGTTGGCTTCACTCACCCCGTCACGTACTTCTTTACGCGCCGGGGATTCGTTCATTTGCCGCCTGGATGCAACGCGAAGGATTTTGCGTAATCAAATAAACATTTTTCCAATAATAGCGGGTTAACAGAGAAGAGACGTAAGGTTTTATGCCATCAAATGGTGCACCAGCAGGTTAATGGCACCGCCACCGACAATCAGCCAGACAAACAGCGCCAGCGCCATTAATAGCGGCTTCGCTCCTGCCTTTTTCAGGGCGCTGATATGGGTGGTTAACCCCAGTGCGGCCATTGCCATCGCCAGCAAAACCGTATCGATGGTAATCAGGACATCAACCACACCTTTCGGCAGCAAATGGAACGAGTTAAACACCGCCACCAGGATAAACAGCACGGCAAACCACGGAATAGTAATTTTGCTTTTTTCGCCGCTTGCCGCAGGGGAGAGTTGTTTAACCCGGGAGGCGAGCAGGATCAGGAACGGCGCCAGCATCATTACGCGCAACATTTTGGCGATGACGGCCGCATTCTCGGCATCCGGGCTGACAGCATGACCCGCGGCCACAACCTGCGCCACTTCATGCATGGTTGACCCCATATAGATGCCATACGCTTCGGGGGTGAACCAGTGAGCCAGCAGCGGATAGATTGCCGGATAGATAAAAATGGCCAGCGTCCCGTAAATCACCACCGTGGCGACGGCAACGGCTACTTTGCTGGACTCGGCTTTGACCACCGGTTCAGTCGCCAGCACTGCCGCTGCACCGCAAATGCTGCTGCCTGCGCCAATCAGCCAGCTGGTTTTTCTGTCCAGCCCAAACACTTTTTGCCCGAGCAAACAGGCCAGCATAAAGGTGCTGGAGAGCATTAAAACGTCGATAGTGATGCCGCTGACGCCTACCTCGGCAATTTGCGAAAATGTCAGGCGCAAGCCATAAAGGATAATACCCAGACGCAACAAATGCTGTTTTGACCATAATACGCCTGCATCACAACGAACATGCAGGCGTGGGTAAAGCGTATTACCTGCGACGATGCCGAATAAAATTGCCAGCGTTAGCGCGCTAAACCCCGCACCCGCAACCGAGGGAATATTGCCCAGCCACAATGCCAGCCCGGCGATGACCGCACTGAGCAACAGACCCGGTACGAATAACGCGATGTCGTTCTTGCGTGAAACATGATGTGTGATTTCAGTCATAACCTTCTCCTTTCTCCTGGGAAAAGGTTACGGTGCTCTGGTTTAAAGGTAAAATTGATTATATATTTATAATTAATCTTTATAAGTGGTAAGCGACCCTTGCCCCGATGGTGAAAATTTATGCATATCACACTACGGCAGCTCGAAGTTTTCGCCGAGGTGCTCAAGAGCGGTTCCACGACGCAGGCCTCGCAAATGCTGGCGTTATCGCAATCGGCAGTCAGCGCCGCGCTCACCGACCTCGAAGGGCAACTCAGCGTTCAGCTTTTCGATCGTGTTGGTAAGCGGCTGGTGGTGAACGAACATGGCCGTTTGCTCTATCCTCGTGCACTGGCGCTGCTGGAACAGGCGACGGAAATTGAACAACTGTTTCGGGAAGAAAACGGGGCAATCCGCGTCTACGCCAGCAGTACGATTGGTAATTACATCCTGCCGGAAATCATTGCCCACTATCGACGAGATTTTCCTCAGTTGCCGCTGGATATGAGCGTAGGCAACAGCCAGGACGTTATTAATGCGGTGGCTGATTTTCGCGTCGATATCGGTCTGATTGAAGGACCCTGCCATACGGCCGAGATCATTGCGGAACCCTGGCTTGAAGATGAACTGGTGGTGTTCGCGCCGCCGGATTCTCCGCTATTGCAGGAGGACGTCACGCTGGCGCGCCTGGCCGCCGCGCCGTGGATCCTGCGTGAGCGTGGCTCCGGTACGCGCGAAATTGTCGATTACCTGCTGCTGTCTCATTTGCCTGAATTTCATCTCGGCATGGAGCTTGGCAACTCCGAGGCTATCAAACATGCCGTGCGCCACGGGCTTGGCATCAGTTGTCTGTCGCGGCGCGTGATTGCCGAACAGCTTGAGGCGGGTTCATTGGTGGAAGTCCCTGTTCCACTGCCTCGTCTGGTGCGTACTCTGTGGCGCATTCATCACCGTCAAAAGCATCTTTCCAGTGCACTGAATCGTTTTTTGCGTTATTGCGAAATATGATTGCACCAGTAACAGGCGGCTGCACCATTTTGGTGTGGCGCTGCCTGGCTTAATCTCTCCTTTATAACCGCTTAACTCCCGCTGTAGCAGGCGAGACAGTGTTTTTATCGCGTTGGCACATTAGTTGCAAAAAGTGATTCAAAGAATCTTTTGTTTCATGAGCGATGAGGTGACAAGAATGAAGAAGTGGATGATGGCGGCAGCGGGTGCGGCATTAATGTTGTCCTGTGCGGGGCAGGCGATGGCCGATCAGCTACAGGATATTCAAAAACGCGGCGTACTGCGTGTGGCTGTACCGCAGGACTTTCCGCCGTTTGGCTCGGTGGGAACCGATCTCAAGCCGCAGGGCTACGATATCGATATGGCGGAGTATCTGGCTAAAGAGATGAAGGTGAAGGTGGAACTGGTGCCGGTGACCAGCGCTAACCGGGTGCCTTACCTGCAAACCAATAAAGTTGATCTGGTTATCTCCAGCCTCGGTAAGAATGCTGAGCGTGAAAAAGTGATCGACTTTAGTCGCGCCTATGCGCCGTTTTTCCTCGGGGTGTTTGGCCCGAAAGACGCCACACTGGCGGATGCTGCCGCGCTGAGCGGTAAGTCGATCGGCGTCACTCGCGGCGCGGTAGAAGACATGGTGTTAAGCGATCTGGCGCCGAAAGATGCCGAGGTCAAACGCTACGAAGATAACAACACCACTATCTCTGCCTATCTTTCCGGGCAGGTTCAGTACATGGCGACGGGTAACGTTGTGGTGGCCGCGATTGCCCGCCAGAACCCGGAAAAAGCGCCGGTCAGCAAATTTATGCTTAAAGATTCGCCGTGCTTTATCGGGCTTAAGAAAAACGAGCCTGCGCTGAAAGCCGAAGTCGACAAGTTGATTGAACAGGCGCTGAAAGATGGCACGCTCAATAATTTCTCGCAGAAATGGATGCAGGCACCGCTGCCCGCCACCCTGGGCGTGTAAGGGTCTGGCATGACGACAACGCTTGATTTTGCCGCGCTGTGGCCTTTCTGGCCGCAGCTACTCGCGGGGCTTTGGACCACGATAACGTTAACCATTCTGGCAACCATCGGCGGTGTGTCTCTCGGCATTCTGGGCGCGGCGCTGCGTAGCGGTAAGCCCACGCTGGCGAGCCATATCTGGGGGGCGTATGTCGAGCTTATTCGTAATACGCCGTTCGTGGTACAGCTCTTTTTTATCGTTTTCGGTCTGCCCGGCCTGGGGCTGAAATTAACGGCAGGCGAGGCGGCGTTGATCGCCATGCTGGTCAATCTGGGGGCCTACAGTACGGAGATTATCCGCGCCGGGATCCAGGTGGCACCAAAAGGACAATGGGAAGCGGCGCGTGTGCTGGGGTTAACGAAAGCACAGACCTTTTTCCGCGTGATCCTGCCGCCGTCGCTACGGCGTATTTATCCGGCGCTGGTCAGCCAGTGCATTATCGTGATGCTGGGATCGTCGGTGGTCTCGCAGGTTTCCTACGAAGAGCTGACGTTTGCCGCAAACCTGATTCAGTCGCGCACGTTTTTGAGCTTTGAAGTGTATCTGGTCACCACATTGTTGTATCTGGCGCTGTCACTGCTGATGCGTCAGGTGCTGATGGCGGCGGGCAGGAAGTGGTTGGGGAGCGAGAGTTGATGAGTACATTTACCGACTGGGATATTCTGCGCAACCTGCTGCTGGCGGCGCGCTGGACCTTGCTGCTGTCGCTTATCGCCTTTGTCTGCGGCACGCTGGTGACATTACCGCTGCTGGTATTACGTATTAGCCGCTGGCGCTGGCCGAAACGGCTGATTAGCGCATATGCCGCGCTTTTTCAGGGCACACCGCTGCTGATGCAGCTCTTTCTGGCTTTCTTCGGTATTGCCCTGTTCGGCATTGATGTGAGCCCGTGGACGGCGGCAACGTTGGCGCTGACCCTTTTTACCAGCGCGTTCCTGTTGGATATCTGGTACGGCAGCATTAAGGCGTTGCCGAAAGGGCAGTGGGAGGCCTGTCGCTGTCTGGGGTTAAGTTTTGGTCAGACACTGTTTCGGGTGATTGCGCCGCAGGCTATCCGTATTGCCATCGCCCCGACGGTCGGCTTTTCCGTCCAGGTCATTAAAGGCACGGCGCTGGCCTCGATTATCGGCTTTGTCGAACTGACCAAAGCGGGCACCATGCTGAATAATGTCACCTTCGCGCCGTTTAAAGTGTTTGGCCTGGTCGCACTGGGCTATTTCCTGATGTGTTACCCGCTGTCGCGTTACAGCCGTTATCTGGAGAAGAAATTCCATGCCGCTCATCACCATTAATGACGTGCAAAAATACTATGGCGACAACCACGTGCTCAAAGGCGTAAGCCTGGATATCGAAATGGGTGAAGTGGTGTCGATCATCGGGCGCAGCGGTTCCGGGAAAAGCACCTTGTTACGCTGTATGAATGGGCTGGAGGGCTACCAGGACGGCAGTATTAAACTTGGCGGGATGACGGTAACCGACAGGGAATCGCAGGCGCGTGAGATCAGCCGATCGGTGGGGATGGTATTTCAGAGTTTTAATCTGTTTCCGCATATGACCGCGCTGGAGAATGTGATGCTGGCGCCGCGGCGGGTGCTGAAATTGCCGGCAGATGAGTGCCGCAAGCTGGCGATCGAGATGCTGGAGAAGGTCGGTCTCGGCGAGCGAATCGATTATTATCCGTCCAATTTGTCAGGCGGACAGCAGCAGCGCGTGGCGATTGCCCGTGCGCTGGCGATGAAACCGAAAGTGTTACTGTGCGATGAGATAACCTCGGCGCTGGACCCGGAGCTGGTGGGTGAGGTATTACGCGTGCTGGAGCAACTTGCCGCCGAAGGGATGACCCTGATTCTGGTGACCCATGAGATGAGTTTTGCCCGCGAAGTGGGCGACCGGGTGGTGTTTATGCATCAGGGAAAAGTATGGGAGCAGGGGGAAAGTCAGTCGTTCTTTACCCAGCCGCGTACCCCTGAGTTGCAGCAATTTATCGCCTCAGTACGGGGATTGAATTAAGTCTGTGCTTTTTTCCTCACTCTGAGGGGGGGAGCGATCCCCACAAAAAATGCGAGCACGATCGGTTCCCTCTCCCTGAGGGAGAGGGCCAGGGTGAGGGGGAAAATACAGCTCTGGTGGTCATTCCGTTCACCTTATGTTCTCTGCTTTTCTATAGCGACAGAACCCGTGAACGTGCCAGGGTGGCTCACCGCCACCACCCTGGCGACCCGGGCTCCCGGCAAAGAAAATCGCCGCTGTCGCGGTGCATTCGTCTTATGCCGTCTGACTTTCGGGTCGGGGACCAGCCTGCGTCCTTGCAGGCTATCCCCTCCGCCCGCTTCCCTGCGGGCGGCCCCGGTCAGCCGTCAACGCCTCATCGATTTTCAGCCGGACCCTGTCATCGCTGTCGCTGTTTTATTCTCATTACGCGGTGTCATCGCTGTCAATAATATGACCGGGGCTCCCTCAGCACTGAGGGCGAGGGGGGAATGCCGCCCGAGTGTACACTTCTGATTCGTTCACCAGACTGCCATCCACTGCTTTACTTATAATCCGCAGGCTATCATGAAGGTCTCTAATAAGACGTGGATTGTGCCGGAAGGATGCCCTTTCGTTTGCTACAATCGCGCCTCATTTTTTGGATGGATAGCATTTTCTTATGGTTTCCGAAACGAATACCACACAAGCGCCCACGCTTCGCCGTGAACTCAAGGCGCGTCACCTGACGATGATCGCCATTGGCGGATCAATCGGTACAGGGTTGTTTGTCGCATCAGGGGCGACGATTTCTCAGGCAGGCCCGGGCGGCGCGCTGTTCTCCTATATCCTTATTGGTTTGATGGTCTACTTCCTGATGACCAGCCTTGGCGAACTGGCGGCGTTTATGCCGGTATCCGGTTCTTTTGCCACGTATGGCCAACAATATGTTGAAGAGGGCTTTGGTTTCGCGCTCGGCTGGAACTACTGGTACAACTGGGCGGTGACTATCGCCGTTGACCTGGTGGCTTCGCAACTGGTGATGACCTGGTGGTTCCCGGATACGCCAGGCTGGATCTGGAGCGCGGTGTTCCTGTGCGTGATCTTCCTGCTCAACTACATCTCCGTTAAGGGCTTCGGCGAAGCGGAGTACTGGTTCTCGCTCATCAAAGTGGCCACCGTTATCATCTTTATCGTGGTTGGCGTAATGATGATCGTGGGCATTTTCAAAGGCACACAGCCTGTGGGCTGGAGCAACTGGACGACGGGCGATGCGCCGTTTGCCGGTGGCTTTGCGGCGATGATTGGCGTGGCGATGATCGTCGGCTTCTCCTTCCAGGGGACCGAGCTTATCGGTATCGCGGCGGGGGAATCCGAAGACCCGGAAAAGAACATTCCGCGCGCGGTGCGTCAGGTGTTCTGGCGTATTCTGCTGTTCTATGTGTTCGCCATCCTGGTTATCAGCCTGATCATTCCTTATACCGATCCGAGCCTGCTGCGTAACGATGTAAAAGACATCAGCGTCAGCCCGTTCACCCTGGTCTTTCAGCATGCGGGGCTGCTGTCTGCGGCGGCGGTGATGAATGCCGTTATCCTGACTGCGGTACTGTCGGCGGGTAATTCCGGTATGTACGCTTCTACCCGTATGCTTTACACCCTGGCCTGCGACGGTAAAGCACCGCGTATTTTCGCTAAATTGTCGAAAGGTGGTGTGCCGCGTAATGCGCTGTATGCCACCACGGTGATTGCGGGTCTGTGCTTCCTGACATCAATGTTTGGCAACCAGACCGTTTACCTGTGGCTGCTTAACACCTCCGGGATGACGGGCTTTATCGCCTGGCTGGGTATTGCCATTAGCCATTACCGTTTCCGTCGTGGCTATGTGATGCAGGGGCACGATCTGAATAACTTGCCGTACCGTTCAGGTTTCTTCCCGCTGGGGCCGATCTTCGCATTTGTTCTGTGCCTGATCATCACCCTGGGTCAGAATTATCAGGCCTTCCTGGCCGATTCCATTGACTGGGGCGCTGTGGCGGCAACCTATATTGGTATCCCGTTGTTCCTGATCATCTGGTTTGGTTACAAGCTGTCGAAAGGCACTCGCTTTGTAAGCTACAAAGATATGGTGTTTCCGGAACGCTTTAAGAAGTAACGTGCAGGCTCTTTTGCGCTGACCAATCAACAGCCCCGGCACAGTGCCGGGGCTTTTGTTTTAGCGTTATCAGAAATTATACGTTAAGCCAACGGTGTAACGGCGGCCATCAAGTACCGTGTCATAGGTGTCGTAATCAATCTGCTTGTCCAGCACGTTGTACACCCCTGCGGAGAGGAGCAGATTTCTGTTGGCGTTATAGCGCAGGCCTACATCCACCTGACTGTAAGAGGGCGTACCCTGGGACATGGAGGTACGGCTTAAGTACTCCGAGGTTTTACCGCGGAAATTCAGCCGCCCCCACAGACCCACATCCTGCGTGGCCTGCCAGTCGAGCGTGGTATTCACCATATGTTTCGGCATCTTGTTGAGTGGCTTGCCGGAGAACTGACCGCTTTTCTGTTCTGATTCGGTGAAGGTGTAGTTGGCCGTCAGGTTCAGGTCTCGTGTGATGTTCCAGCCGAAGGTAGATTCAACGCCACGCATATTTGCCTTATCGACGTTAACGCGATCGCTGACAAAATCGTAGCTCACGCTGCCAATCGTACAGGCCGGATCGGCGCTGCTGTTACAGCGGCGTACTTCGGTGATTTTGTCCTTGAAATCGGTGTTAAACAGCGTAATGCCAGCGTTGAGATTCTTGTTGTTATCCCACAGCAACGCCAGCTCTTCGCTCAGGCTTTTTTCCGGTTTCAGATCGGGGTTGCCGACAATGATGCCGTTCAGACGACCACCGCCCGTCACCTGGCCCCAGCTTGCAGAAGACTGGCGCAGATCCGGGGCGCGGTAGCCTGCCGACACGCCGCCTTTAATTGTCCACTGGTCAGTCAGGTGCCAGACACCGTAGCCGCGTGGCGTCCAGTTGGTGCCGTAGTTTTCATCTTTGTCCATACGCAGGCCGCCGGTCAGCGTCACGCTGTCGAGTACCGCCCATTCATCTTCTGCAAATAGCGCCCAGCTCCAACGGGTGAGTTTATTTAGCCCGTCCGCCGCTTCCAGTTGATTGCCGTTATCGCGCAGTTTCTCATAACGATACTGCCCGCCGACCGTGAGAGTGTGGTTGCCAAGGAATATCTGGTTCTGGTTATTAAAGAGGGTGTTATACGACTTCATCTGGCGACCAGGGTTATTGGTCTCTTCCTGCTGAACGTAGCTGACGGTGTTGAAATCGCTGTAATAACCGCTGTGGGTTAACGAGTAAGTGGTGTGTTCGTAGCGGCTTTCACTTTTGCTGTTGGGGGTACAAACGTTACCCCGGCAGGTCTCCGCCGCCGAAGACATACCTGGCGTGCTGTTGCGATCCTGTAATTCGCGGGCAATATCCAGATCAACATCGTTTTTATCATCCGGGGTGAAATTGAAGGTCACGCCGCCGTTGCGCAGGCGCTGTTCGTTATAGCCGTTAAGTATTTTGTCTTCTGCGCGTCGGGACAGCAGCCCTGTGACTTTTGCGCCCAGCAGGCCGTCAATCAATGGGCCGGAAGCATAGGCGTTGGTTTGGAAGAGATCGCCGGAATCGCTGTTTTCCTGGAACGTCGCATCGCCATGAAGCGAGCCAGTCCAGCCTTTGGTATTGGACACTTTTTTGGTAATAACGTTGATAACGCCACCCATGGCGTCGGAGCCATACAGCGATGACATCGGGCCACGGATCACTTCAATACGCTCAATGGATTCCAGCGGCGGCAACCAGCCCTGTTCGATGCCCGCGTTATCGCTGTTTGGGCGCGTGCCACGGGTGCTGATTCGTTTACCGTTGACCAAAAAGAGGGTGTATTGCGAGGCCATGCCGCGAATGCTGATATCGCTGCTGCTGCCGCCACCGGTCACCACCACGCCCGGTACATCTTTCAAGGCGTCGGTGACATCCCGATACGCTTTATCTTCAAGCTGCTGTTTAGAAATCACCGAAATAGAGGCTGGCGCGTTCTGGATTTTCTGTTCAAACCCGGTTGCAGAGACGACGACGGTGTCCTCGTCGGCCGCGAAAAGTGACGGGGGGAAGGTGGCTGCGCACACGGCGATAGCCAACAGTTTAGCGCGAGGTAAAGTCATTTTGTCATTCCGTTTAAATGAATAAAAGTCCATCGGGTAAACCATGAAGACGATAAGTGTTTGTCTTTTAAGAACTCTGACGATGGAGAAGCGGAAGGATTGTGGATAAAAAATGAATTTATGTAAATGCAATTGATAATTGAAATCATTTGCATTAGATATTTGTGGCAAGGGAAAACATGCCTTATCAAACAGATAGGGATCAGTGTAAGGAATTGTAAAGGGGAGGGCATCGCCCTCCGGTGATTATTTCAGCAGGTATTGCGCGTGGAAGCGCAGATGGTCCTCAATAAACGAGGCCATAAAGTAGTAGCTGTGGTCATAGCCTGGCTGAACGCGAAGTGTAAGTGGCCAGCCGGTCTGGCGGGCGGCCTCAGCCAGCCGGGCGGGTTGTAACTGGTCTGCGAGGAACTGATCGGCATCGCCCTGATCGATAAGCGTCGGGATTGCATCCTGACTGTGGCTGGTCATCATTAGCGCGCAGCTATCCCACGCCTGCCAGGCCGAGGTGTCGTTGCCCAGATAAGCGCTAAAGGCTTTCTGGCCCCAGGGCACCTGCGCCGGGTTTACTATCGGCGCAAAGGCGGAAACGCTGGTAAAACGGCCCGGGTTTTTCAGTGCCATGATCAGCGCGCCGTGGCCACCCATTGAATGACCACTTATGGCGCAACGTTCGCTCACGGTAAATTGCGACTGAATCAGCGCGGGGAGTTCATCACGCAGATAGTCATACATGCGGTAGTGCGCCGCCCACGGTTGCTCAGTGGCGTTGAGATAAAAGCCCGCGCCTTTGCCCAGATCATAGCCGTCGGCATCGGCAACATCGTCGCCGCGCGGGCTGGTATCCGGCATCACCAGCACAATACCCAGCTCTGCCGCAACGCGCTGCGCGCCTGCTTTGGTGGTAAAGTTTTCATCTGTACAGGTCAGGCCCGACAACCAGTACAGCACCGGCGGGGGCGTTGTGGGATGCACAGGTGGTAAAAAAATGCTGAACGTCATGGTGCAATTCAGCACAGCGGAGTCGTGCCGCCAGCGTTGTTGGCGCCCCTCAAAACAGCGGTGCTCTTCAAGCAATTCCATGCAAGGCTCCTTCATTATTTGTTAACGGTTAAAGCGTGACAATATCCCATAATACAGATAATTCATGTGCCTGTGAGTAACTTTCACTTTCACCTCGCTGCAGCATAATGCATCATAAATTTTACTTTTTTTTAACGTCTGGAGTTTTCATGGCGCTACGCATCGCGCTCTGCGGATTTATCGTGCTGGTAGTGGCAATGGGAATAGGGCGCTTTGCTTTTACGCCCCAGGTGCCGCTGATGATTCGCGATGGACAGCTGACGTTAACCAGCGCCGGACTGGTTGCCGCGATGAATTACCTCGGTTATTTACTGGGCGCGTGGGATGCGATGCGCGCGAGTAAACATATTGAGATGCGTCTGTATCTTGGCGTTGCGGGTGCTGTTGCGCTGACCTTTCTTTCGGCGCTGGCGGATAACGCCATTACGCACGGCGCGTTACGTCTGGTGATTGGCGCGATGAGCGGCTGGGCGATGGTACTTACCGCAGCCTGGACGAACGAACGTCTGGCGCATTATGCCCGCCCCGGCTTGAGTGCGGCAGTATTCGCCGGACCGGGCGCGGGTATCGCCCTGAGCGGTCTTCTGGCGGTGGCGATTCAATCGCGGGCGCTCTCCTCAACGGCAGCCTGGCAGGTCTATGGCATACTGGCGCTGGTACTGGTGGCGTTTATCGCCCGATATTTACCGCGTCCGGGCCAGTTACATCGTTCCGGTGCTCAGCCGGAACCGCTACATCTGACGACCGATCTGAAACGACTGGTCTGGAGCTACAGCCTGGCGGGGTTTGGCTACATCTTACCCGCGACCTTTCTTTCGCAAATGGCGGCGCTGCGCTTTCCCGGTAGTCTCTTTGCGCAGTTTGTCTGGCCGGTGTTTGGCGCTGCCGCCGTTGTCGGGATTGGGCTGAGTATTGCTCTTCGCCATATTGGTCACAGCCATCAGCGGCTGGCTATTGTGCTTTGGCTGCAAGGATTAGGCGTGGTGGCCTCTTGCGTATTGCCAGGTATGAGCGGGCTGGTCATTGGCGCGCTGCTGGTCGGTGGGGGTTTTCTTTGCGCGGTACAGCTATCGCTGCTGTATGGCCGCGAACTGGCACCGAACCATACCCGGTATATGGCGGGATTATTGACCACCGGTTATGCCGTAGGGCAATTGATTGGGCCGATGACCTCTGCGCTCTCCACCTGGCTTACGCAGCGGCTGGAACCCGCGCTGGGACTGGCCGGGCTGGCGCTCCTGGTCGGGGGTATTTTGGTCTGGAAACGGACGGCGTGAAAGGTACGAGCAATTTCATTAATTATCACCGTGAAGACTGGATTCTGTGCGTGACCTCACGCACAATGATTGCTCGCTTCGTCCGTTGCATGGCGAAGATGCCACACCTGCAGGAGAATAAAAAATGTCATCACTCAGTAAAGAAGCGGCTCTCGTTCATGAAGCCCTGGTTGCCCGTGGCCTTGAAACCCCGTTGCGCCCGCCTGTCGACATGGATAACGAAACCCGTAAGCGCCTGATAGCCGGTCATATGACCGAGATTATGCAACTCCTTAATCTCGATCTGAATGATGACAGCCTGATGGAAACCCCACATCGCATCGCCAAAATGTACGTTGATGAAATATTCTCGGGACTGGATTATGCCAATTTCCCGAAAATCACCGTCATCGAAAATAAAATGAAAGTGGATGAGATGGTCACGGTGCGCGATATTACGCTGACCAGCACCTGTGAACACCACTTTGTTACTATCGATGGGAAGGCGACCGTCGCTTATATTCCTAAAGAGTCGGTGATTGGTCTGTCGAAAATTAACCGTATCGTGCAGTTCTTTGCCCAGCGTCCGCAGGTGCAGGAGCGTTTGACACAGCAAATTCTGACGGCGCTGCAAACGCTGCTGGGGACCAATAATGTCGCTGTGTCCATTGACGCGGTGCATTACTGCGTGAAAGCGCGCGGCATTCGTGATGCAACCAGCGCAACCACAACGACCTCGCTGGGTGGCCTGTTTAAATCCAGCCAGAACACTCGCCAGGAGTTCCTGCGCGCTGTACGTCACCACAACTAATTAACCTGGAGAGCCGGATACATGGAGAGAAATGTCACGCTGGATTTTGTTCGTGGCATTGCCATTCTTGGTATCCTGCTCCTGAATATCACGGCCTTTGGACTGCCAAAGGCGGCCTACCTTAACCCCGCCTGGAGCGGCACTATCACCTTAAGCGACGCCTGGACATGGGCGGTGCTCGACCTGTTCGCGCAGGTGAAATTCCTCTCCCTGTTTGCGCTTTTGTTTGGCGCGGGTCTGCAAATGCTGTTACCTCGCGGCAAACGCTGGATCCAGTCGCGTCTCACGTTGCTGGTGCTGCTGGGTTTTATTCATGCGCTGGTATTCTGGGATGGCGATATTTTGCTGGCCTACGGGCTGGTGGGTCTTATTAGCTGGCGCATGATTCGCGATGCGCAAAGTGTGAAAGCGCTGTTCAATACCGGTCTTGCCCTCTATTTGATAGGCATTGTGGTCTTGCTGTTGCTGGGGGTTATCTCCGGCAGCGCACCTAATCGCTCGTGGCTACCGGGGCCGGCCAATATCCAGTATGAAGTCTGGTGGAAAACCACGGGCAGCATGATGGAGGCCATTGGTAATCGTGCGGACATGCTATCCAGCGGCCTGTTGGCGCTGGGGGCGCAGTACGGCTGGGAGTTGGCCGGGCTGATGCTGCTGGGCGCGGCGCTGATGCGCAGTGGCTGGCTGAAAGGGCAGTTCAGCCTGCGGCACTATCGCCGTACGGGATTGTTTCTGATAGCGCTCGGCGTTGCGATAAACCTGCCGGCTATTATCGCTCAATGGCAGCTCGGCTGGTCTTATCGCTGGTGCGCATTTATTCTGCAAGCGCCGCGTGAGCTGGGCGCACCTATCCAGGTCCTGGGATATACCGCGATTATCTATGGTTTCTGGCCACAGCTGTGCCGCTGGCGGCTGGTCAATGCCGTGGCCTGCGTTGGGCGAATGGCGCTGAGCAATTACCTGCTGCAAACACTCATTTGTACCACCCTGTTTTATCGTTTCGGTCTGGTAATGAAGTTTGACCGCTTGCATCTGCTGGCTTTCGTTCCACCTGTCTGGGCCGTCAATATTCTTTTCTCCGTGCTCTGGCTGCGCCGTTTCCGCCAGGGACCGATGGAATGGTTGTGGCGGCAATTAACCGCACGTGCTGCGGGGACATCATTGCCGCGCACATCCAGATAACGATCTGGATCACAATCATTAACAAAACGGATGTAACCGTTTCCATTCGTGTGATGCCACTCACGCAGCAACCTCTCGCCGACTGAGAGAATAGCCTCCTTGCTAAACAGGGGGTATCTGTGAGCTGCCGTAATCAACATAAAGGTTGGTCCCTATGATCACCATTCGTGATGTGGCCCGTCAGGCGGGCGTTTCCGTCGCGACGGTTTCCCGTGTGCTCAATAACAGTGCGCTGGTCAGTCAGGAAACGCGGGAAGCCGTGATGAAGGCAGTTGCGCAACTGGGCTATCGCCCGAATGCCAACGCGCAGGCACTGGCCACGCAGGTCAGCGACACTATCGGCGTGGTCGTGATGGATGTCTCCGACGCCTTCTTTGGCGCGCTGGTGAAGGCGGTCGATACCGTGGCGCAACAGCACCAGAAATATGTGCTTATCGGCAATAGCTATCATGAAGCGGAAAAAGAGCGTCACGCCATTGAGGTGCTGATACGTCAACGATGTAACGCGCTGATTGTTCATTCAAAAGCGCTAAGCGATGAAGAGCTTGCCGGGTTTATGGAACAAATCCCTGGCATGGTATTGATCAATCGCGTCGTGCCCGGTTACGTCCACCGTTGTGTCTCGCTGGATAACATCAGCGGCGCGGTGATGGCCACCCGCATGTTGCTCAATCACGGGCATCACCGCATCGGCTATCTCGCCTCCAGCCATCAGATTGAAGACAACGACATGCGCCGCGAGGGCTGGGTTAAAGCGCTTGCAGAGCAGAGCATTGCCGCGCCGGATGCATGGGTCGGTATGGGCTCACCGGATATGCAGGGCGGGGAGGCCGCGATGGTCGAACTGTTGAGTCGCAACCAGCAGCTTACTGCGGTGTTTGCCTATAACGATAGCATGGCAGCCGGCGCGTTAACGGCGCTGAAAGATAATGGGATTGCGGTGCCACAGCATCTGTCTCTGATTGGTTTCGATGATATACCGATTGCCCGTTATACCGATCCGCAATTGACGACGGTGCGTTATCCCATTGCGTCAATGGCCCGTCTGGCCACCGAACTGGCGCTGATGGGGGCGGCGGGCAAGCTCGATCCTGAGGCAACGCACTGCTTTATGCCAACGCTGGTGCGCCGTCATTCCGTCGCTGCACGTCAATCTGTGGGAACGATCACTAACTTATGATGTTTGTTGATGTAACCGTTTTCAATCTGTGAGTAAATTCACAGTATCTTAACAAGCCGGTGACTATGATGTCAGCGTTTTAGAAGCTGAAACACGATGTAACGGTGATTATTCACTTTCACTGAGTCATTCAGCCTGAAGCATCGAAGAAAGCGCATTATTGGAGCGTTACCGAACACGGAAGAACGAATTTTTTGAGTGAACTTCGGCGAACAGTAACGTTTCATTAACTTGCTGTCCCGCCGATCATTATTCGCATGAACTACCCTGCATAAAAAAACCGGAGATACCATGAATAAGAAGGTGTTGACTCTGTCTGCTGTTATGGCAAGCATGCTTTTTGGCGCAGCCGCACATGCAGCTGATACCCGTATTGGTGTGACCATCTACAAATATGACGACAACTTCATGTCAGTTGTCCGTAAAGCCATCGAGAAAGACGCCAAAGAGGCTTCTGGCGTACAGCTGCTGATGAACGACTCCCAGAACGACCAGTCCAAACAGAACGACCAGATCGACGTTCTGCTGGCTAAAGGCGTTAAAGCACTGGCCATCAACCTGGTTGACCCGGCTGCTGCAGGCACCGTTATCGAAAAAGCACGTGGTCAGAACGTTCCGGTTGTGTTCTTCAACAAAGAGCCTTCTCGCAAAGCGCTGGATAGCTACGACAAAGCTTATTATGTGGGTACCGACTCCAAAGAATCCGGCATCATTCAGGGTGACCTGATTGCCAAACACTGGGCTGACAATAAAAACTGGGACCTCAACAAAGATGGTCAAATCCAGTACGTTCTGCTGAAAGGCGAACCAGGTCACCCGGATGCTGAAGCACGTACGACTTACGTTATCAAAGAGCTGAATGACAAAGGCATCAAAACTGAGCAACTGCAGTTAGATACCGCGATGTGGGATACCGCTCAGGCGAAAGACAAAATGGACGCATGGTTGTCCGGTCCGAACGCAAACAAAATTGAAGTCGTGATCGCGAACAACGATGCGATGGCAATGGGTGCGGTTGAAGCGCTGAAAGCGCACAACAAATCTTCCATTCCGGTCTTCGGCGTGGATGCACTGCCAGAAGCGCTGGCATTGGTTAAATCTGGCGCAATGGCCGGTACCGTGCTGAACGATGCGAACAACCAGGCGAAAGCGACCTTCGATCTGGCGAAAAACCTGGCAGACGGTAAAGGCGCTGCTGACGGCACCAACTGGAAAATCGAAAACAAAATTGTTCGTATTCCTTACGTTGGCGTAGATCAGGGCAATCTGTCTCAGTTCATCGGTAAATAATTCGTTTTAAGCATGTTCTCACCGGGCGCAACAATAATAGTTGCGCCCTTATAATACGATATGCCAGGCCAACAAGGTACAATTATGGTCAGCAATAATACTCAGTCGTCCGGTGAATTCTTGTTGGAAATGAGCAATATCAACAAGTCTTTTCCAGGGGTAAAGGCTCTCGATAATGTGAATTTAAAAGTGCGTCCGCACTCTATCCATGCATTAATGGGTGAAAATGGCGCCGGTAAATCGACATTATTAAAATGCCTTTTTGGGATATACCAGAAAGACTCCGGTAGTATTCTTTTTCAGGGAAAAGAAATCGATTTCCATTCTGCAAAAGAAGCGCTGGAAAATGGTATCTCAATGGTTCACCAGGAACTTAATCTGGTGTTGCAACGTTCTGTAATGGATAACATGTGGTTAGGTCGCTACCCAACCAAAGGCGTGTTTGTCGATCAGGACAAAATGTACCGTGATACAAAAGCCATCTTTGATGAGCTGGATATTGATATCGATCCGCGTGCGCGTGTAGGTACATTATCTGTTTCGCAAATGCAGATGATCGAAATTGCAAAAGCGTTCTCGTACGATGCCAAAATTGTCATCATGGACGAACCAACTTCTTCGCTGACCGAAAAAGAAGTTAATCATCTTTTCAAAATTATCCGTAAGCTGAAAGATCGCGGCTGCGGTATTGTTTATATCTCCCATAAGATGGAAGAGATCTTCCAGCTGTGTGATGAAATCACGATCCTGCGCGATGGTCAGTGGATTGCGACCCAGCCGCTCGAAGGGCTGGACATGGACAAGATCATTGCGATGATGGTAGGGCGCTCGCTCAACCAACGCTTCCCGGATCGCCAGAACACACCGGGGGAGACGATTCTTGAAGTGCGTAATCTGACGTCATTGCGCCAGCCGTCAATCCGCGATATCTCCTTTGACCTGCGCAAAGGTGAGATCCTGGGTATTGCCGGGCTGGTCGGGGCGAAACGCACCGATATCGTAGAAACATTATTTGGTATTCGTGAAAAAGCCACGGGTACGATTAAGCTACACGGCAAAAGTATTAATAACCACAATGCGAATGAAGCCATTAATAATGGTTTCGCACTGGTTACCGAAGAGCGTCGCTCTACCGGGATTTATGCTTACCTGGATATCGGATTTAACTCGCTTATTTCCAATATTCAGAATTATAAAAATAAAGTCGGTCTGCTGGATAATTCCCGTATGAAGAGCGATACCCAGTGGGTAATTGACTCTATGCGCGTGAAAACGCCTGGCCACCGTACCCAGATCGGATCGCTTTCTGGTGGGAACCAACAGAAAGTAATTATTGGTCGCTGGTTGTTAACGCAACCGGAAATCTTAATGCTTGACGAACCAACGCGTGGTATTGACGTTGGGGCGAAATTCGAGATCTATCAGCTGATTGCGGAGCTGGCGAAGAAAAATAAGGGGATTATTATTATTTCCTCTGAAATGCCTGAATTGTTGGGTATCACTGACCGTATTCTGGTTATGAGCAATGGTCTCGTTGCCGGAATTGTTGACACTAAAACGACAACGCAAAACGAAATACTCCGTCTTGCGTCTTTGCACCTTTAAGATCAGGGGCTCCTCATGAGTGCGTTAAATAAAAAAACTTTTCTCACTTATCTGAAAGACGGCGGTATTTACGTTGTTCTTTTAGTGTTACTGGCGATTATTATTTTCCAGGATCCTACGTTCTTAAGTCTGCTGAACTTAAGTAACATTCTGACCCAGTCCTCCGTGCGTATTATCATCGCGCTGGGCGTGGCAGGGCTTATCGTGACCCAGGGTACTGACCTGTCCGCAGGACGCCAGGTGGGGCTGGCGGCGGTAGTGGCGGCGACCTTGTTACAGTCGATGGAAAACGTCAACAAAGTGTTCCCGGAAATGCACACGATGCCGATCATTGCGGTCATCGGCATTGTCTGTGTGATCGGTGCGATCATCGGTCTGGTGAACGGCATCATCATCGCATACCTCAACGTGACGCCATTTATCACCACCCTGGGCACCATGATCATCGTGTACGGTATCAACTCCCTGTACTACGATTTCGTGGGCGCATCGCCGATTTCCGGTTTTGATAGCGGCTTCTCAACCTTCACGCAAGGCTTTATCGCGCTGGGTGCGTTCCGTCTGTCTTACATCACCTTCTATGCATTGATTGCTGTTGCTTTCGTATGGGTCCTGTGGAACAAAACCCGTTTCGGTAAAAACATTTTTGCTATCGGCGGTAACCCGGAAGCGGCAAAAGTGTCTGGTGTTAACGTGGCACTGAACCTGCTGATGATCTATGCCCTGTCCGGTGTGTTCTATGCGTTCGGTGGGATGCTGGAGGCGGGTCGTATCGGTTCTGCAACCAACAACCTTGGCTTTATGTACGAACTGGACGCCATCGCAGCATGCGTGGTGGGCGGCGTCTCCTTTAGCGGCGGCGTGGGTACGGTTCTGGGTGTGGTGACCGGTGTGATTATCTTCACCGTTATCAACTACGGTCTGACCTATATCGGTATCAACCCGTACTGGCAGTACATCATCAAGGGCGGCATCATCATCTTTGCGGTGGCGCTGGACTCCCTGAAATACGCCCGTAAGAAGTAACGCTGTCTGTCCCTCTCCCCACGGGGAGAGGATATGCCCGGATAAGGCGTTATCACGCCCTGTCCGGGAGTTTCCGACCCGCTATTTTGACAGCGCATCGGCGGCGCAAATCAGCGCCAGATGGCTCAACCCCTGCGGCACGTTGCCGCGCCACTCGCCACTGCGCACATCGAACATCTCATTAAACGTCTCCACGTTACCCTTATCGCACAGCGTCTTCAGGATAGTGTCCATATAGCGCCGCGCGCGGGCTTTATCTCCCATCTCCGCCAGCGCCTCCACCAGCCAGAATGAACAGGCGACAAAGGTGCTCTCCTCCTGCTCGACACCGCTGTAGCGATAGAGCATGGGTTCGCCATGCCCCAGTTCATCGACAAGGGCGTTGAGGGTGGAACGCATGCGCTGCACATTACAATGCTTACCATAATGCCAGGTAAGGCAGAGCGAGGCGTCGAGCCGATCACTGCCGGCATAAAAGGTGTATGACTGCTTTTTCTCTGACCAGCAATGTGCCTCAACCCACGCCTGGATGCGCGATTTTTCGCGATCCCAGCGGGCAACCCACGTGGCTTCCAGATGCCCCTCTCGCGCCAGATGTGCGGCAATATCCAGCGTAATCCAGCAGGTGATTTTAGAGTGGGTATAGTGCTGCAAGTCGTGCAATTCCCAGATGCCGGAATCCTCCTGTTTCCAGATATCGGCGCAGGTATTCGCCAGCGCGGCGAGCAGTCGGGCGGTGGTGAGATCCAGTACATGTCCGGCGCGGACAAACAGCAGGGCGGTAGCCAGCAAATCGCCATACATACTGAGTTGCTGCTGGTCGCGGGCGTTATTGCCTATACGCACCGGGTGTGAGTTTTTATAGCCGCTTAGCGGCGGGTAGCTTTCCGCCGGAACGATACCGCCATCAAGGGTATAGCAAACGCGCACTTTGCCGTCATGGCGCAGGATCGTGTTGGTAAGCCATGAGAAGGCCGCCTTGCACTCCTCCAGCGCGCCGATAACGGTAAAAGCGCGGATGATCATGCAGGCATCCCGCGTCCACGCATAGCGGTAGTCATAGTTTTTCTCGCCGCCGATGCCTTCCGGCAGCGATGTGGTGGGCGCTGCCGCCAGGGCGCCGGTCGGGGAATAGAGCAGAAACTTTAGCGCCAGCGCCGACCGCTTGACGTGCTCGGGAAACAGCCCCTGGTAGGTCAGGCTTTCGCACCATAGCTGCCAGACGTGGTCGGAGATATCAATATGACCGTCAATCTTTTCAAGAGACGGCACCGCAAGCGGCTCTTTATGACTGACCAGCAACGCCACCAGCGAACGTACGCCCTCGCGGGCGATAAGCGTTCCTTCAATCGCGTGGTCATCGAAATGGGTAAGGGAAACATCGTCAGAGGTCCGCAGCATCGCCATTAAATCACCAATGTGGATGACCTGGCCTTTGTCGGTGCTCTGAATCCAGGGAGAGCGGGTACAGGCTGCTGTTCCCGGCACAAAACTCACCCGCAGTTCGACTTCGCCAGTGAGGCCCTCTACGCGTCTAGCCAGTTCACACCACGGCAGGCGTCCGGCGTAATTGCTGTTGAGGGATTCGGTTAACATCACGCTACCCGATGCAGTCTGATAGCAGGTTTCCAGTATATTGCTGTTTTCCCGGTAGCGGCGTTCAACGCGATAGTCGCCGGTGGGTTCAATCTGGAAGAAACCGCCACTGGCGGCGTCAAGAATGCGATCGAACAGTGGCGGGGAGTCCATATTGGGGGCGCACCACCAGTCAATCGCGCCATCAGGGGCGATCAACGCCACCGAACGGCCATCGCCAATGGCAGCGTAATCACCCAGCCCCGCATAGCCATCATGACGCGGCGGATGAGTATACGACTCGTTCTTCATCTTTTCTCCTGGTCATAAGTATGGCGGCCATCTGCCGCCAAAAATAAGTGCCTGGATCAAGCGTAACCAGGATTGGCGATAGCGCAGGGAAATGACCTGTCTTTTCATTATGCTGACTGGAAGTTACTGATGATCTACTCCCGTTTACCGTTTGCGCTCACGGCGGCAGGTCTACGTTCGGATTGCAGATTGCGGGCAAAAGCGGAGCAGGGCGCAATGCCGGAAAAGATGAGAAATTTAAAGCAAAACCGAGGTGAGATTGAACGTGTACCAAGAAAATGATTAACCGGAAACCCACGGATAAGCACAACAGACATGGCAGGCCGAAGCCTGCCACAGGTATTACAGCGTACCGGTGCCGCCGTCAGAGCACCAGACCTGGCCAGAAGAGTATGAACTTTCATCTGAGGCAAACAGCACATATAGCGGGGCGATTTCCACGGGTTGACCGGGACGGCCAAGCGGTGCGGATGCGCCAAATTGTTTCACTTTTTCCTCAGGCTGACCGCCACTGGATTGCAGCACTGTCCAGTATGGCCCCGGCGCTACGGCGTTTACGCGAATCCCTTTTTCGCCAAGCTGCTGCGCCAGCGCTTTGGTAAAGGCGACACCGCAGGCTTTGGTTTGCGCGTAATCCAGCAGGATAGGGCTGGGCTGGTATGCCTGAACCGAGGTGGTATTGATAATGACCGCCCCCTCCTGCAAATGGGGGATGGCGGCTTTGGTTATCCAGAACGGCGCATAAACGTTTGTCTTAAAGGTGGCATCAAACGCTTCGGTGGTCAGATCCTCAATGGATTCGCAGTATTGTTGGCGTCCGGCATTATTAACCAGAATCTCCAGACCTCCCAGTTCCCGGACGGCGCTGGCGACGAGCTGCTGGCAAAACGCTTCGTCACGCACATCGCCCGGCAACGCGACTGCTTTTCGTCCTTCTGCGGCGATTAAGGCAATCACCGCTTCGGCATCGGCTTGTTCTTCAGGTAAATAATTAATGGCTACGTCTGCGCCCTCACGAGCGAAAGCGATGGCAACGGCTCGACCGATACCGGAATCACCGCCGGTAATTAACGCGCGCTTACCTGCCAGCCTTCCTGAACCGACATAACTTGTTTCCCCATGATCCGGAATAGGTTTCATTTCGGACGCTAATCCAGGCGGCTGTTGTGGCTGTGCCGGAAAAGGAGGGCGTGGGTAATGAAGATGTTTCTTATCCGCAGGTGACATAATTATTTTCCTCTTTTGTAAACCAGAATTTTAAGGTAGACCTTAATATTGATTCGCGCTATCTGAACAGAAATAACGAAACGTTTTTTTTAATTTTTATACAAACGAAGTACGCACATTTCCTTATTTTTCTGTAAAGGGATAACTAGCGAGGCGGTTATTTCTTTCAGGTATTTCGTCAAGGATATATTTTCCATTTGTCCTTTTTTTGAACATGAGAGTAACAAAGTGTTAACTGATAACCTCCTGTTGAATAACATATATTCAGAATTTACTTAGGCTGGTAATTAATAAACGTGAGGATATTGCAGATCGAATAATAAATTCACTTTTACGTTAAAAGTTCACCTATTCTCTATTGTTAATTTTTTCATTTCGGTGCTACGCTCTTTGAGTCACAACATTCACAAGGAGATTAGGATGAACAATGAATCAGCATTTCCTGCATTTCCCGTTAATGGATGGCAGGTGGGAACAGTGGAAGATTTGAATGGCGTGGTTATTCGTTTTGGTTACAGTACTTCCCCTCATGCACCGGGCGGTTCAACGTTCGAGTCGCAGTTTTTTAGTCTGACGCCGGAGAAGGTCAAAAGCCTCATTTATGATCTCCAGGTTAGTCTGCATAAGTATGAAGAAAAAGTTGCCTGACACCCCTCAGTTTATGAATAATTAACATTGCAGCAGCTGTGGTTCATTACAGTCTGCTGCTCATTATTTTAGGCATCTTACTCATTTATTTGTTAATTTCACTAAAAAATAGTTAAGTGCCGCTACGTTGTTGCTTAAGCCAATTCTTAATGTTGGCGTATTACCTGCTTCTTACGCTATATACTATAGTTGAGCAAGCCGTTGTAATGCTGAGCTGGAGCGCCTATGAATGTTGTGTATTTTAAAGTTGATTACCCGCCGCACGAAAGACAAACCTCAAATCACTACTATTTAAAATCCGTGCAATTACTGCGGGATAATGCTGTTGTTGCTGACCTTGGTGATCTGACAATAACCCATTTGCCCGCCTGGTTTTATACCGTTATCCCAACTGGCTTTAGTAAAATTGAATTTTCAATGAAGAATAGATCGCAGTTGCGGATTGAATGCCAGGCGGGTTACTTACGAACGGGTGAGTATATTGTCTCGACGCCGGGCGGCGAAGTCACATTGCCGTTTAATGCGCTGACCGGCCTCTGGACGCTAAATAAGCAAGAAGAAGAACATATCAACCATCAGGAATTTATGGCGCGCAAGTATTCGCTTATACGCCCCGCTAAAATACTTACGCGCGGTGTTTCAGTCTTCTGATACGAAGTAGTGAGATATCTAGTTATTTTTCTTTTCTAAATCAAGCAACTGCTCGACGGTCACCGCCGGGTAGCCCTGCGCATCGTCCGGGACTTCCTGCAATGAGGGAATAGGTTCCAGCGGGCCTAAGAAACGGGGTTCACGTTTGAACACATATAAATCAGCGAGCGTCCCCAGACGTGCACCAAATTCACGGACGCGTACGCTCCACATATTTTTCGGCGAAGGTACGGCATAGCATTGCGCCTGGATGCCCATATGCAGGGCAATAAAGAGCGCACGCTCGCAGTGGAAGCGTTGGGTGATAATAATAAAATCGTTGGTATCGAAAACCTTACGCGTACGAACGATAGAATCGAGTGTCCGAAATCCCGCATAGTCCAGTACGATATCCGAAGGGTCAACGCCTGCGGCAATGAGGTCTTTACGCATGGTGACGGGCTCATTATAGCTTTGCAGCGCATTATCGCCGCTTAACAGCAAGTAATTCACTTTGCCACTGTTGTAGGCATTCAGCGCGCCCTGAATACGATACCGGTAATACTGATTAATCACGCCAGTGCGGTAATATTTTGCCGTGCCCAGCACCACCCCCACCTGACGCCAGGGTAAATCCTGCAGGTCATCGTAGATATAGGGGGCCGTTTTCCAGCTCATCCAGCGGTCTAAGCCGAGCGCAGACAACAGCAGTAAGCCGATAAGGACCAACAGGCTGTATACAAAGCGCTTTAGCATGCGGACAAACTCGATACAGGGTTAAATTTCACTCAAGGCTACTTTACCCGTTCGGCAATCGCAAGAAACGGGCGTTCAATTGCGGGGTTTTTCATCACTGCGGGCAAAATGCCCGCAGTTAAGGGATCAGTCGAGCAAAATGCGCTCAACGTTCTGACAACCCAGAGCGCGCAACGTGGCGACAGTTGCGTCCCATTGGGTGAGAGGGGCATCGGCTCTTTCTGCGAGGACCGCCCGCTGCATATCCGGGTAGTCGTACCCGGCAAGGCTCATCAGATTCAATGCGCCCTGTAGCGGCGGCAATGTCGGGTTAAACGCGGCATTTTCGGCATAGCTGCCGCTGAAAATGCGCCCATTGCGACACTCGATAGCCACCCCTGACGGTGACTGTGTATACGGCGTATGGCTTTTGTTAGCGGCTGCGATGGCTGCCTGAGAGAGTGCATCTCCGCTCAGGGTGAACCCGTGGTCCTGGTCATCAAGTAGCAGGGTTTTGATCTCAAGATCTTTAGGGCCGAAGGCATCCGGCAAATAATCACCCAGGGTATGCGGCGTACGTCCCGGTAAGTTAATACGAAGCGTCAGGCCGCTGTTCAGTTCATTCATAAACTGGCGACAGTGACCACAGGGGGTGTAATTAACGGTAATGGAGGCCAGCGCTTTTTCGCCGCGCTGCCAGGCGTGGCTGATGGCGCTTTGCTCAGCATGGACGGTTTGCTGCATGGTGGCACCAAGAAATTCCATATTACTGCCAAAATACCATGTGCCGCTTACGCCGCGAGCAATCGCGCCGACATTAAAGTGCGAAAGCTCAGTACGCGCACAGGCTGCTGCTAACGGTAACAGAGCGAAAGCCAATGCGTCTTCGTCCATCCCCGTGGCGTTAAGCAGAGTCGATACCTGTTCTGCGCTTAACATCGCGGGAAAATCCGCGTCCGCCAGCAGCGGTGCCAGTGCGGCCTGTAAATTCTCCGCAAGGGTCGGAAACGCAGTGTGAAAACGTGAATGCATGGCGTTGCCTCATAACAATGTAATGGGATCGTAGTGTAAGGGCCGGTTTAGCCTTTATATGTGATCAACATCTCACTGTATATGCAACGTATGCAATTCAAATTAAAAATGCGCGACACATCGCAAATTTTAGCCCGCTATCGCGAGGATCAAGGGAAACAGGAATGGCGCAATCAGTGACGTAATAATCCCACAAATAACCAGTGCCAGTGAGCTGAACGCGCCTTCCTGATAATCCAGCTCTGCACAACGCGCGGTACCCAGGGCGTGAGATGCGGTGCCCATCGCCAGGCCGCGAGCTGATTTTGTGCGAATATGCATGGCATCCAGCAGCGTATGCCCGAAGACCGCGCCCAGTACGCCGACAAAAATCACGCAAACCGCGCTGATTGCCGGAATGCCGCCAATGCTGCCGCCCACCGCCATGGCAATCGGTGTGGTGACCGATTTCGGCAGAATAGAGGCGGCAATCTCAGGCGATGCGCCCATCAGCAGTGCAATACCGGCTCCGCTCGCCATCGCCACAATACTGCCGAAAAAGCAGATAGTAATGATGGACTTCCAGCGCGCGCGAATCTGATGTAATTGCTCATAAAGCGGAAATGCCAGGGCGACCACGGCGGGTTGCAATAAATCATTAAGGATTTTGCTGCCCTGGAAGTAGTGGTCATAGGGGATGCCGGTGACCAGCAGGAACGGGATAATGACCAGCATCGCAATCAGCAAGGGATTTAGCAGCGCCATCTTGAAACGCGCGGAGAGCTTACGTGCGGCAAAGAATACCGCCAGCGTTAACGGCAGCGACCACCAGATATACGCCATCATTCTTCACTTCCTTTCTCGCCAATGACCTTACGTTCGCCGTGGGCCAGATGAGTGGTCCAGCTCACCACGAGAAAAACAATCACCGTACTGACGGCACAGGAGACCACTATCGGGCCAAACTGCGCGCGCAGAATATCGTAATACTGCATAACGCCCACGCCAATCGGCACAAACAGGAGCGCCATGTAGCGGATCAGCACATAGCAGCCAGGATTAACCCATTTGGCGGGCAGGATTTGCAAAGCCAGCAGGACGAACATGATTAACATGCCGATGATGCTGCCGGGAATGGTAATAGGCAGCAGTGATGAGATATAAATTCCTGCGTATAAACATGCATATATCAGGACAAATGCGCGAAGGTACTGCCAGACAATGTTCAGTGATTTACTCATGGTGAATACCCTTGATGAAACGCATTCATCATACAATTAAAGCCGGAAATGTGCTACCGATCACATCATGAATTCTGAGCATACCAAACATTCCATTCCGGAACGTCAGGCATTACCACAAGATTGTCGTTCGCGGATTACACACTGTCTTTACTCTTTGCGGCGGGTATCGCCTGGATGCGGTGAATCACTTCGCGCATTGCGCGACCTACGACTTTATCCTGGCGCATAATCAGCCCAAGCGTGCGGTGCAGCGCAGGGACCAGCGGCTCAACGGTTAAGCCTGCGCAATCCTCAGCCTGAGTAACCGACATCCGCGGCACAATGCTGTAACCGAGCCCTGCGCGCACCATTCGTTTTATCGCCTCAATACTGCCGAGCTCCATCACGGGTGAAATATTCTTACCGGCACGCTGAAACCAGCCGTCAATAAGCTGGCGTGTGCTGCTCCCGGAAGCGAAAACGATCAGCGGCAGTTCTTCTGTCTCTAACCCAGACTCAGCGAGGGTCGGTTTTGCTGTGATGGTAACGAATTCATCGACCATGACTGGCGTGACGTCCAGGTTCCTGCTGATCGCGGGCAGGGTAACAAGGCCTATGTCGATACTGTTCTCCTCAACGCCCCGAACAATGTCCTGCGTATTGCCGGTTCTGACGCCCACCGACAGTTGGGGATAGTCTTTACGCAACTGTTGCAATAGGGCTGGCAATAAATGAATACATACCGTAGCACCTGTGCCAAGGGTAACCGTGCCGCTGATATCGAGCTTGTGCATGGCGACCGATTGCACGGCAGCACTGACGGCTTTTTCAATTTCTTCGCAGTGCGCCAGTAACGTTAACCCTGCCGGTGTCGGACGAACGCCGCGACCAGTACGTTCAATCAGGCGGGTTTGCAAAGCGGTCTCCAGTTGGCGCATCTGCAAACTGACCGCAGGCTGGGAGATTCCCAGCGCTTCGGCTGCAGCAGTAAAGCTGCCCCGGCCGATGACCAGCCTGTAGGTCGTCAATTGATCGAGACTGAGGTGTGCCATCCAAAGTTTTCCTTATACGGGTAATAAGCGCAGCGCTATGTCTGGACTTATGCGTTACGGCTAGCCTGTCAACATACCTGAGCAGGAGCCGGACAATGGAAATTATCGAAGCAGAAGAACAGCATATTAGCGCAATGCAGCAAATATACGCCTGGCACGTGGTGAATGGCAGCGCCTCATTTGAAACCACTGCGCCTGACAAAGACGAAATGCTGGCGCGTTTGAACAAGACTCGCAGCGCCGGGTTGCCGTGGTTTGTTATCCTCGATGAGGGGATGGTAAAAGGCTATTGCTACCTTTCACACTATCGCACGCGCTATGCCTATCGCTACACGCTGGAAGATTCTATCTATATCGATGAGCGATTTCGCCAGCGCGGTGCAGGCAAAGCGTTGCTGGCGAAAGCCATTGAATGGGCAGAAAACCACGGCTATCGCCAGCTCATTGCCGTCGTTGGCAACAGTGAAAATGTGGGGTCACTGCGTCTGCATCAGCGGGCGGGTTTTACCCGGACAGGCACGCTGAACAATGTCGGTTTCAAACATGGCCGCTGGCTGGATATCGTTATTATGCAGCGCCCCCTGGGCGAAGGGAGTTTGACCCTTCCGGCATCGGACGTCTACCCGCGTTCAGCCTGATGCAAGAGCGTTTTGAAACGCTCTTTCCTCCCTGAGTCAGAGGCGCTACTATGTCGCCTCATTTTTTCAGGGGCAATGTATGCGTGTATTACTGGCGCCGATGGAAGGTGTGCTCGATTCGCTGGTGCGCGAGCTGCTGACCGAGGTTAACGACTACGATCACTGTATCACCGAGTTTGTCCGCGTGGTTGACCAGCTGTTGCCGGCAAAATCGTTTTACCGCATCTGCCCTGAACTGCACCATCAAAGTCGCACCCCTTCCGGTACGCGGGTTCGCGTACAATTGCTGGGACAATACCCCGAGTGGCTGGCGGAAAACGCGGCTCGCGCGGTGCAACTCGGTTCATGGGGTGTCGATCTTAACTGTGGCTGTCCGTCGAAGCTGGTGAATGGCAGTGGTGGAGGAGCCACGCTGCTCAAAGATCCGGAGCTGATTTATCGCGGAGCGAAAGCCATGCGCGAGGCCGTGCCCACCCATCTGCCGGTCAGCGTAAAGGTGCGTCTCGGCTGGGATAGCGGAGCGCGGCGGTTTGAAATTGCCGATGCTGTTCAGCAGGCCGGTGCGTCTGAACTGGTGGTTCACGGGCGGACAAAAGAAGACGGCTATAAAGCCGAGCGGATTAACTGGCAGGCCATTGGTGAGATTCGCCAGCGACTTACCATTCCGGTTGTCGCGAACGGTGAGATTTGGGACTGGCAGAGCGCCCAGGATTGTATGGCGGCGACCGGTTGCGATGCGGTGATGATCGGTCGCGGCGCGCTGAACGTGCCCAACCTGAGCCGGGTAGTGAAACACAACGCGCCGCGTATGCCGTGGCCCGAGGTCGTTGCGCTGTTACAAAAGTACACGCGGCTGGAAAAGCAGGGTGATACCGGCATGTACCACGTGGCGCGCATCAAACAGTGGCTGGGCTATCTGCGCAAAGAGTATGTCGACGCGATTGCACTGTTTGAACAAATCCGCACCCTTAAGAGTTCGCCGGACATTGCGCGAGCGATTCAGGCGTTAAATACCTGAACTCTGCGATCATAGTCACGTTTTTGCATGGCTTCGATTGAGTGAACAGAGCAACCTGATAGAGTTTCCCACGGATTGTTACTGCATAAGCAGGCTAAACCTGATGTTCTGGCATTTGCCGGAAGTCAGGTTTTTTTGTTTCTGGGGTTCGGATGAAAATCGCCAAAATACTCAATAATAATGTGGTGGTCGTGCTGGATGAACAACAACGCGAGCAGGTCGTTATGGGCCGGGGGCTCGCGTTCCAGAAACGTACCGGCGATGAGCTGGATGACAGCAAAATCGAAAAGATTTTTGCCCTGCAGAGTGACGAACTGGTCAGACGCTTAAGCGAGCTACTCAATCAAATCCCGCTGGAGGTGATGACAGCCTGCGATCGGATTATCGATCTGGCGCGTAGTCGGCTGGGGAAGTTACAGGATAGCCTCTATATCACCCTGACAGACCACTGTTTTTTTGCCATTGAACGGTTGAAAACAGGCCAGGTGATTCGCAACGTTCTGCTGTGGGAAATCCGCCGTCTGTACCCGAAAGAGTTTCAGATTGGGCAAGAGGCGCGGGCGATCATCGCCAAACGGCTGGGGGTGGAATTACCGGAAGATGAAGCCGGGTTTATCGCGCTGCACCTGGTCACCGCCCAGCTTAACAGTGATATGCCGGATGTTATGCATATCACCAAAGTGATGCAGGAGATCCTGCATATCGTGAAGTACCAGTTGAAACTCGACTATAACGAAGAGTCCCTCAGCTATCATCGGTTCGTCACGCACCTGAAATTTTTCTCGCAGCGGATGTTAACGCGCACGGTGGTCGAAGATGATGATGTGTCGCTGCATCAGGCCGTTAAAGAGAACTACGCCAGCGCCTGGCGTTGTGCAGAAAAGGTGGCGCGCCATCTGGAACAAAACTATCAGCGGAATCTCACCACCGAAGAGATTATGTTCCTGGCGATTCATATTGAGCGTGTACGAAAAGACAAACGCTAAAAATAGCGTGAAGCATGAAGTGTAAAACAGGATTGTAACTGCATCTCGCAGGCAAAACCTGAGCCCGGCCCGCGAGGTGCTGGACTCGGGTTTTTTTTTATCTCAGTCATAGCCTTCGGGCATAAGAAGTAAGGAAAAAGCATGGAATATCAAGCGCTGGCGAAAGATATTCTCAGCCACGTCGGGGGCAAGGAGAACATTACCAGCCTGGTGCACTGCGCCACCCGGTTACGCTTTAAGCTCAAAGATAATAAGAAAGCCGACGCAGACGGGCTGAAAGCCAACCCTGGCATCATTATGGTGGTGGAAAGCGGTGGTCAGTTTCAGGTGGTGGTCGGTAATCACGTTCATGACGTCTGGCAGGCGGTGCGTGATGAAGCCGGGCTTACGGATGAAACGTCGGTTGCGGAGCCGGTTCAGGGAGAAAAAATCTCTCTTGTTGGGCGCATAATCGACATCGTTTCCGGTATTTTTACCCCTTTTATCGGCATCATGGCAGCCTCCGGGATCCTGAAAGGTCTGCTGGCGCTGGCTGTGGTTTGCGGCTGGCTGACAACCAACAGCGGAACTTATCAAATCTGGTTTGCCGCCAGCGACGCACTGTTCTTCTTCTTCCCCCTGATACTCGGTTACACCGCCGGGAAGAAATTTGGCGGTAATGCCTTTGTCACCCTCGCCATTGGCGGGGCGTTAACCCACCCGTTGATGATTAAAGCCTTTGAAGCAAGTCAGGCGCCCGGGGCGATAAGCGAAACCTTTCTCGGCATCCCGATTACCTTTATCAACTACAGTGGTTCAGTTATTCCGATCATTCTTGCCGCCTGGGTTAGCTGCTGGATAGAACGGCAATGCAATAAATACCTCCATTCGGCGGTGAAGAACTTCTTTGGTCCGCTGATCTGTATTGCGATTACGGTTCCGCTGACCTTCCTGGTGATTGGTCCGCTGGCGACCTTGCTGAGCCAGGGGCTGGCGTACGGCTATCGGGCCATTTACATCTTTGCGCCCTGGCTTGCTGGCGCAGCGTTGGGGGCGCTGTGGCAGGTATGTGTGATTTTCGGCCTGCACTGGGGGCTGGTACCGCTGATGATCAATAACCTGACCGTATTCGGCCAGGACACCATGCTGCCCATTTTGCTGCCAGCGGTGCTGGGCCAGGTAGGGGCGGTATTGGGGATTTTCCTGCGTACCCGCGACCCTCGTCAGAAAATACTGGCCGGTTCGGCGGCTACCGCCGGTATCTTCGGTATCACTGAACCCGCGGTCTATGGTTTGACGCTACCACTGCGCCGTCCGTTTATTTTCGGCTGTATTTCCGGCGCTATCGGCGGCGCGATTGTTGGCTTTAGCAACAGCCACGTTTACTCGTTTGGCTTTGCGAATGTCTTTACGCTGGCACAGATGATCCCGCCGGGCGGTGTGGACGCGACGCTGTGGGGGGGGATTCTGGGCACCGTAGTTTCCCTGTTGCTCGCGTGCATCCTGACCTTTGTGGCGGGGATGCCGAAAACGACCGTAGTGGCAAAACCGATTGCCGTTGTGCCGGGTGAAGACGACATCCTCTCTCCGATGACCGGCACCGTTCTGGCGCTCGGGCAGGTGCCGGATAGTACCTTTGCCGCCGGGCTGCTCGGTCAGGGGGCAGCGATTATTCCCTCGGACAATAAAGTGATTGCACCGTTTGCCGGTGAAGTGGCGTCGCTATTTCAGACCAAACACGCCATCGGTTTATTAAGCAACAGTGGTATTGAAGTGCTGATTCATGTGGGCATCGATACCGTCAGGCTGGAGGGCAAGCCCTTTACCGCGCATGTCAGCGTTGGCGATAAAGTACAGCCTGGCGATTTACTGCTGGAGTTCGATCGCGATGCGATCCTCTCAGCCGGATACGATCTGGCGACGCCCATCATTATCAGCAACAGTGACGACTATCGCGCTGTGACGACCGTGGCATCGACATCGGTGGAGTCCGGTATGCCGCTGCTGGCCGTCAATCGTTAATCAAAGGAGATATCAATGAATACATTCCCGAATGACTTCTTATGGGGCGGCGCTATCGCTGCAAACCAGGTGGAAGGCGCGTATCTGGAAGACGGCAAAGGCCTTTCCACCTCTGACGTACAACCAAAAGGCGTGTTCGGTGACGTGGTAGAACGAGTGGCAGGCGACAGCGGCCTGAAAGATGTTGCTATCGATTTTTATCACCGCTACCCGGAAGATATCGCCCTGTTTGCTGAAATGGGTTTTAGCTGCCTGCGTATCTCCATCGCCTGGACGCGTATTTTCCCTAACGGTGATGAAACCACGCCCAACGAAGCGGGTCTGGCATTTTACGACAAGCTGTTCGACGAAATGCTGAGCAAAGGCATGACACCGCTGGTGACGTTATCCCATTACGAAATGCCGTGGGGGCTGGTGAAAGGCTACGGTGGTTGGGGTAGCCGTCAGACTATTGCCTTCTTTGAGCGTTATGCCCGCACGGTGTTTGAACGTTATAAGCACAAGGTGAAACTGTGGCTGACTTTTAATGAGATCAACATGTCGCTGCATGCGCCGATGACCGGTGTTGGCCTGCCGGAAAAGAGCAGTAAAGCGGAGATCTTCCAGGCAATTCACCATCAACTGGTGGCGAGCGCGCTGGCGGTCAGCGCCTGTCACGACATTATTCCGGATGCCAAAATCGGCAATATGATCCTCGGCGGCCTGATGTATCCGCTAAGCTGCAAGCCGGAAGATGTGCTGGAAACACTGCAGCAAAACCGTACCTGGCAGTTCTTTGGCGATGTGCAGTGCCGTGGCGAATATCCGGGTTATATGCGGCGTTTCTTCCGTGATAACGGCATCAAGCTGGACATTACCGATGCGGATCGCGACGCGCTGCGCACCACCATCGACTTTATCTCGTTTAGCTACTATATGACCGGCTGCGTCACCACTGACGAAGAGCTGAACCAGAAAGCACGCGGCAACATTCTCAGCATGGTGCCAAACCCGCATCTCGCAAGCTCGGAGTGGGGCTGGCAGATTGATCCGGTTGGCCTGCGCACGCTGTTGAATGTCATGTGGGATCGCTGGCAGAAACCGCTATTTGTTGTGGAAAACGGGCTGGGCGCGAAAGACAAACTCCAGGCCGACGGCACTATCAATGACGATTACCGTATCAGCTATCTCAATGATCATCTGGTACAGGTTCGCGAAGCCATCGACGACGGCGTGGAGGTGATGGGGTATACCAGCTGGGGGCCTATCGATCTGGTGAGCGCGTCGAAAGCGGAGATTTCCAAACGCTACGGCTTTATCTACGTTGACCGCGATGACGAAGGCAAGGGTACGCTGGCTCGCAGCCGTAAAAAAAGTTTCTGGTGGTATAAAGAGGTGATCGGCAGTAACGGAGCATCGCTTAAGCGCTAAGCGGCGGTCGTCGCTCGAAATAACCCCTCACTTCCGCAGAGGTGAGGGGGAGTTTTTAGAAAATCATCTTAAACACGCCGGTGACCACCAACAGCCCAATCAAAAAGATAATCAAAATAACCCACAGCAATACCTTCAACATTTTTTCTCTCCCTTGATCGTGTAACTCACCGCAAAGTGTAGCAATCGTTCAGAAATATGCCTTTTCTCTATACTGAAGTTTTGGCTTCACGACCGGAGGGGAAAGACAATGCAGAAAGTCGCTATTGTGACCGCAGCGGATTCAGGTATCGGCAAAGCCTGCGCGCTAATGCTGGCCGAAAAAGGTTTTGATATCGGCATTACCTGGCACTCGGATGACAGCGGGGCGCGCGAGACTGCGCAACAGGTTGAAGCACGCGGCAGACAGGCCCGTATTATCCAGCTCGACTTAAGCCATCTGCCGGACGGCGCCAATGCCATCGAGACATTGATTAACGCGTTTGGTCGTGTCGATGCCCTGGTTAACAATGCCGGCGCAATGACCAAAGCACCGTTTTTGGATGTCACTCTGGAAGCGTGGCGGAAGATTTTTACCGTGGATGTCGAAGGGGCGCTGCTGTGTTCACAAATTGCCGCCCGGCATATGGTTAAGCAGGGGCAGGGGGGACGTATTGTGAATATCACCTCTGTGCATGAACACACCCCTCTACCCGAGGCCAGCGCCTACACGGCGGCGAAACATGCGCTGGGCGGATTAACCAAATCCATGGCGCTGGAGCTTGTAAGTGACAACATACTGGTTAATGCGGTCGCGCCCGGTGCGATTGCGACGCCAATGAATAATATGAGCGATGATGATGCCAAACCGGGCTCCATGCCCATCATCCCTTTGGCAAGACCCGGTAAAACGCAGGAGATCGCAAGTCTGGTGGCCTGGCTCTGTTCGGAGGATGCCAGTTATACCACCGGGCAGTCGTTCATTGTGGACGGGGGTTTTATGCTGGCGAATCCACAGTTTAACGCCAGCCATCATTAACTACTCTGACGGTGGGTTGCGGCGTTTTTTTTGCCGATGCCGCAGCCACCAGCGTACGGAAAAAACCACGACCACAGCCAGCACCAGCCAAATCAGCTTTTTGAGGTGATGGTCAAACTGATGCAGCCATGGCCCGATAACTTCCCCGCCCAGATAACCTAACGTCGTGAAAATTAATGCCCAGACGATGGCGCCAAAAATATTCAGGGGCAGGAAGATTTTCGGGGGCAGATGGCTGGCGCCGATGAGTAACGGCCCAATAATACGAAAGCCGTACATAAACCGCGTACCGATCACAAACAGCCACGGGCGACGGTTGATCATGCGTTGCGCCTGGTGAATTTTGTCCTGGTGGCGGGAAAAGCGTTGCAGAATTTTCATGCCATACCGCCGCCCCAGTAAATAGAGCAACTGGTCTCCCATCATCCCACCCAGCGCAACGGCCATAACCACCAGCGGAAACCTCAGCAGCCCCTGATGCGCGGCAACGCCACCGAGCAGAGTGATGGTTTCACCCTCAGCAATACTACCAACAACCAGCGCGGCATAGCCGTACTGGCTGATAAGATGATTCATATCCATAGGTCCAACAATTCTCCCGTTAAACCCCATAAGCATACACCCTATGAATTGATTGCGCCGATAACTACGGCTTCGCTGCACCGATTGTCGTGACGGATTTTTTGATCTGAACACAAAATAACCAGCAGAGTGACGTATACTTAGGGAGTCTGTATTCGGGCATTCAGCAAGGGGGCGTTATGAACCATGTCTGGGGACTTTTTTCCCATCCCGATCGTGAAATGCAGGTCATCAAGGGCGAAAACGAAACCGTTTCGCATCACTACACCCACCATGTACTGATCATGGCGGCCGTTCCCGTTATCTGTGCTTTTATTGGCACGACCCAAATAGGCTGGAATTTTGGTGAAGAGAGCGTGGTTCAGTTGAACTGGTTTACCGCGTTTTATCTGGCTGTGATCTTCTATGCCCTGATGCTGGCCGGTGTGGCGGTGATGGGCCGAGTCATTTGGTGGATGGCAAGGAATTACCCTCAGCGTCCTTCCCTGGCACGCTGTATGGTGTTTGCCGGTTATGTCGCAACGCCGTTATTTTTGAGCGGAATTGTGGCGCTCTATCCGCTGGTCTGGCTGTGTGCGCTGGTGGGTACCGTCGCGCTCTTCTATACCGGTTATCTGCTCTATGTCGGGATACCGACCTTCCTCAATATCAACAGAGAGGAAGGGTTAAGTTTTTCCAGCTCGACTCTGGCGATTGGCGTGCTGGTCCTTGAAGTGCTGCTGGCGCTCACGGTCATTCTTTGGGGTTACGGCTACCGTCTGTTCTAATCACATTGCGTTGCTGGTTGAAGTACCCGCAACGCAATCTTCTGCAATGAATCTTGTGTGGCGACATGCGGGCGTGGCGGCTATTATGCCAGGGCCAGCTTCTGTTATTCATTTCCAAAACAGATGCGGTGTGCGTAATTACGTGCATGAATAATCATCAGAAGTCACACCATGCTGAAAATCCGAATTTCTTTATTAAGCCTCGCGCTTATGTTTGCCGTGCCCGTCGCACCGCAGGCGCTGGCAAAAACCGCTGCGGCAACGGCGTCCGCGCAACCTGAAATTGCCTCCGGTAGCGCGATGATTGTCGATTTACAAACTAACCAGGTTATTTATTCCAGCCACCCGGAGCTGGTGCGTCCTATCGCTTCTATCACTAAGCTCATGACCGCAATGGTGGTACTGGATGCTCATCTGCCGCTGGATGAAAAAATAAAAGTCGATATCAGCCATACGCCGGAAATGAAAGGGATCTACTCCCGCGTACGCCTGAACAGTGAAATCAGTCGCAAAGATATGCTGCTGCTGGCACTGATGTCCTCGGAAAACCGCGCGGCGGCAAGCCTTGCGCACCATTATCCTGGCGGATATGACGCGTTTATTCGTGCGATGAATGCGAAAGCGAAGGCGCTGGGCATGACCCACACCCGCTATGTTGAACCGACAGGTTTATCAACCAGCAATGTGTCCACGGCAAGCGACCTGATTAAACTGCTGGTGGCCACGAAGCAGTATCCACTGCTGGGCCAGTTGAGCACCACGCGGGAAGACATGGCGACATTCAGTAATCCGGGATATACGCTGCCGTTCCGTAATACCAACCATCTGGTGTATCGCGATAACTGGAACATTCAGCTGACCAAAACCGGGTTTACCAATGCGGCCGGTCACTGCCTGGTGATGCGCACCGTCATTAACAATAAGCCGGTTGCCCTGGTGGTCATGGATGCTTTCGGCAAGTATACCCACTTTGCGGATGCCAGCCGTCTACGTACCTGGATTGAAACCGGGAAAGCACAGCCTGTGCCTGCTGCGGCGTTAAGCTACAAGCGCCAGAAAGCGGCGCAAATGGTGGAAAACCACGGCGCACAAACCGCGCAAAACGACTAATTATTCCGGCAGCGTCCAGTCACCCTCGTTGAGTGGGCGCTGCATGATAACCGTATCCCGCCAGTCACCTTTCTTGTAGCCGACGCTGCGCAACTGCCCGACAATTTCGAAGCCGTGTTTTTTATGCAGTCGCAGGGAGCCGGCGTTGTTTTGCCCGTCGCCTATCACCGCAATCATCTGCCGCCACGGTCCTTCTTCACAGCGCGCGATCAACGCATCCATCAGCATGCTACCAATGCCACGTCCGGTCATACTGGCGTCAACATAAATAGACTCTTCCAGGGTATAGCGGTAGGCCTGGCGCGGACGATAAGGACTCGCATAGCAATACCCCACCATGATGCCGTGATAGAGCGCGACCATCCAGGGAAGCCCCTCACTGGCGATCTTGTGCATACGCTGGCGCATCTCGTCGATAGTGGGTGGCACTTCTTCGAAAGAGGCGCGGCCATGTAGCACATGCCAGGCATAGAGAGATGAAATCGCATGAACATCATCAAGAGTGGCATCACGCACCACGAGTGCGTTTTCGGACAGGACATCAACGGCAGACATGATGGAGTGGCTCCTCAATGTAGCAGGTCAGAGAAACGTTTCTCTGGCCTGCTACTTTAGTACGAATGAAGAGCACAATACAGCCTGGCTTAAACATATATCTCAGTTAGACAGTGATGAAGTATTGAGACAGTCGCCTATTGCCAGTTTTTTCTTTTACTTGTTTTTCCGATTCCAGGGTTCATGCTGTTAGTTGGGTCATTTTCCAGGTAAAAACGTTTTAAATGATCGGACGCTTCATACAAATGGCCAACGTTGTGTTCGGCAGGATATTGCGCGCCGCGCTGACGCAATAATTCAAGCATCTGCTCTTTAAGCGCGTGCGTATCAACGCCTTTCTTCACAATATAATCCTGATGGAAAACATGGCAGAAGAAGTGGCCGTAGTAGAGCTTCCAGGTCAACTGGCTGTCGATTTCCGGCGGCAGATGTTCGAACCAGTCGTTATCATTGCGCCGCAGGGCAATATCCAGCGCCAGAATATCTTCTACTTCATCGGCATGTACCGCCTGATAGCGAATCGCCGCGCCCGCTGCAGCGAAGCGGTGAAGAAAGGCTTTATTCCCTTCCTCTGTGGTACAGGCGAAGAACCCGCCCTCCGCCGTTTCAAAGTACTCCGCCAGCCACCGTTGCGCCTCGGCGATACCGTCACCCGACATTTTCAGCAGCAGATGGTGTTCATACTTATCCCGCCAGCTTTTCATCCGCGGTGGCAGGTGCGAGGGGAAAAGGTGCCCCAGCTTTTGCATGGCCCGGTCGGTAAAGTGCGGTTTAAACACCGAGGCTCTGGCCAGCAGGGCGTCGGTACGGCCTTTCAGCGTAAAAAAGAACGGCATTTTGTCGGTGCCGAGCTTGTCGATCATCAGGAACGTGTCTTTGCCGTAGCGCTCAGCGATATCGTAAATATCGCGATGCATATATTCCCCCGCCACCGGCAAATGGGTGAACTCGCTAAGAATATGGCGGCGAAGCGCGCTCAGCACCTCCGGCTGGTTTGTGCCGATATAAAACACTTGTTGGCGCGTGGGGGCGATAAAGGTATCCAGACGTACTGCGAAGACCGCCAGTTTGCCGGCACAGCCCGACGATTCAAACAGTCGGTCCGGGTCAGCATTGTAGCGCGCGGGTGTATCTGCATTTACATCACGCACACGGCTAACGTAGTCATGGTCATGACCATGACGCCCGTCGCGGCGCACGTCGGCATCGGTCACCCGTTCGTCATCAAGCTTACTTAAGATTTGTTCCGGCGTGCTGTCAAGCTCAATGCCTAAATGATTCACCAGGCGCAGCGTCCCATTTTCGTCAATCTGCGCAAACAGCGACATTTCGGTATACGCCGGGCCGCGCTGCACCAGCGCACCGCCGGAGTTATTGCAAATTCCGCCGATGACCGATGCGCCAATACAGGATGAACCGATAACCGAATGCGGCTCTCGACCCAGCGGTTTGAGCGCTTTTTCCAGCGAATAAAGCGTGGTGCCAGGAAAGGCCAGCACCTGCTTACCGTTGTCGATCAAATGCAGTTTATCCAGCCTTAGCGTACTGATGATAATAATGTCACGGTCGTAGTCGTTGCCGTTTGGTGTGGACCCTTCGGTCAGACCAGTATTCGCCGCCTGCATGAGGATGATCTTATCGGCGCTGACACAGGCGCTGAGCACACGCCATAATTCAAGCAGTGTGCCGGGAAAGACGACGGCGAGCGCATCGCCCTGACCGGAGCGAAAACCCTTTCGATAACGTGCGGTTTTGGCCGGGTCGGTAAGGACATGCGAGGCGCCAACAAGACGTCCGAGTTCACGGGTAAAAGCGATATGGTGCTGGGAAGTTGTAGAAGACATTTTCCTCTCCCTGGTGGTGAAACAGCATTCTCGCTTTAAAGCATAGTGTCTGAAAGTGAGGAATTCTCAGAAAAATCAGAGAATAACTCTGCAAGCCAGACTACGATTATGGCACACTGCGTTTTTTTCATGGTCAGGCCCGTGAGCGGCTGTATAAATGAGAGAGTGAACGACATGAAATGGCTATGTTCGGTAGGTGTCGCCGTAAGCCTTGCGCTGCAACCGGTGATGGCGGAAGAGATGTTTGGTAACCATCCTCTGACGCCGCAAGCAAGGGATGCGTTTGTCACTGAATTACTAAAAAAAATGACGGTGGATGAAAAAATTGGGCAACTGCGACTGATTAGCGTCGGGCCGGACAATCCGAAAGAAGCCATCCGTGACATGATTGCCAAAAACCAGGTTGGCGCCATCTTTAATACCGTGACCCGCCCGGATATCCGCGCTATGCAGGATCAGGTCATGCAACTTAGCCGCCTGAAAATTCCGCTGTTCTTTGCCTACGATGTGGTTCACGGTCAGCGGACCGTGTTCCCGATTAGCCTTGGCCTGGCCTCCAGTTTTAACCTCGAAGCGGTGAAAACCGTCGGGCGTGTTTCTGCGTATGAAGCAGCAGATGACGGCCTGAACATGACCTGGGCACCGATGGTCGATGTCTCCCGCGATCCGCGCTGGGGCCGTGGTTCTGAAGGGTTTGGCGAAGACACTTACCTGACCACCGAAATGGGCCGCGCGATGGTCAAATCCATGCAGGGCAAAAGCCCGGCGGATCGCTATTCGGTGATGACCAGCGTTAAGCACTTCGCCGCCTATGGCGCAGTGGAAGGGGGCAAAGAGTACAACACCGTTGATATGAGCCCGCAGCGCCTGTTCAACGACTATATGCCGCCGTACAAAGCGGGGCTGGATGCGGGGAGCGGCGCGGTGATGGTGGCACTGAACTCTCTAAACGGCACGCCGGCCACCTCCGATTCCTGGCTGCTTAAAGATGTCCTGCGCGATGAGTGGGGCTTTAAAGGCATCACCGTTTCCGACCATGGCGCAATCAAAGAGTTGATCAAACACGGCGTCGCCGCCGACCCGGAGGATGCCGTACGCGTGGCGCTCAAAGCCGGTATCAACATGAGCATGAGCGACGAGTACTACAGCAAATACCTGCCGGGGCTTATCAAATCCGGCAAGGTCACCATGGAAGAACTCGACGACGCGACCCGTCACGTGCTCAACGTGAAATATGACATGGGGCTGTTCAATGACCCGTACAGTCACCTGGGGCCGAAAGAGTCCGATCCGAAAGACACCAATGCGGAAAGCCGTCTGCACCGTAAAGAAGCCCGTGAAGTGGCGCGCGAAAGCCTGGTACTGCTGAAAAACCGTCTCGATACGTTGCCGCTGAAAAAAGACGCGACCATTGCGGTGGTCGGTGCGCTGGCGGACAGCAAACGTGACATGATGGGGAGCTGGTCCGCTGCTGGCGTGGCGGGGCAATCCGTGACCGTGCTGACGGGTATTCGTAATGCCGTGGGGCCGAAAGGGACTGTTCTCTACGCGCGTGGCTCGAATATCACTGAGGATAAAGGCATTGTCGACTTCCTCAACTTGTATGAACCAGCCGTGGTGCAGGACAAACGCAGCCCGCAGGAGATGATTGATGAAGCCGTTACAGCGGCGAAGAAATCAGATGTCGTCGTGGCTGTCGTCGGTGAGGCTCAGGGGATGGCGCACGAGGCGTCAAGCCGTACGGACCTGACCATTCCGCAAAGTCAGCGTGACCTGATTGCCGCGCTGAAAGCAACGGGCAAACCACTGGTGCTGGTACTGATGAACGGTCGTCCGCTGGCGCTGGTGAAAGAAGACCAGCAGGCAGATGCCATCCTGGAAACCTGGTTTGCCGGTACCGAAGGCGGCAACGCCATCGCCGATGTGCTGTTTGGTGATTACAACCCGTCCGGCAAACTGCCGATGTCCTTCCCGCGTTCTGTCGGACAGATCCCGGTCTATTACAGCCACCTGAATACCGGGCGTCCGTATAATGCCGATAAACCGAACAAGTACACGTCCCGTTACTTTGACGAGGCCAACGGCCCGCTTTATCCGTTTGGTTACGGCCTGAGTTACACCACGTTTAGCGTCTCCGATGTGAAAATGTCGGCGCCGACGATGACCCGCGACGGTAAAGTGACGGCCAGTGTTGATGTCACCAATACGGGCAAACGCGACGGTGCAACGGTCATTCAGCTGTACCTGCAGGATGTAACGGCTTCGATGAGTCGCCCGGTTGAGCAGCTGCGCGGTTTCGAAAAAGTGGATCTCAAAGCCGGCGAAACCAAAACGGTCAGCTTCCCGATCGATATCGAGGCGCTTAAGTTCTGGAATCAACGCATGAAATACGATGCAGAACCTGGCAAATTCAATGTCTTTATCGGTCTGGATTCAGCCCGTGTGAAACAGGGCGAATTTACCCTCCAGTAATCTTCCGAGGCCGCTTTTTAGCGGCCTTTCATCTTTAAATCCTTCGCGTTATAACCGCTTCGTCTAATCAGAAACATCAAAATCTGAACGACTGATTTATTCCCGGTCGATTCTCTACTACGCTTTTTGCACAGCCAGAAATCCAGATACCACAAAAACAATGGGGAACGAGCATGAAATCACTTTCGCAATGGAGCGCAGCAGGGTTGTTGATGCTGGCCGCAGGCGCACAGGCGGCTGAGCCGGTTAAGGTGGGTTCCAAGATTGATACCGAAGGCGCTCTGCTGGGCAATATCATTTTGCAGGTACTGGAAAGCCATGGCGTGAAAACCGTCAACAAAGTCCAGTTGGGTACCACCCCGGTAGTGCGTGGTGCGATAACCTCAGGTGAACTGGATATCTACCCGGAATATACCGGCAACGGTGCGTTTTTCTTTAAAGAGGAGAACGATCCGGCGTGGAAAAATGCGCAACAAGGCTATGACAAAGTCAAAAAGCTGGATGCGGAGAAAAACAAACTGGTGTGGCTGACGCCAGCGCCTGCCAATAACACCTGGACTATCGCGGTACGCCAGGATGTTGCGCAAAAAAACAAGTTGGTCTCCCTTGAGGATCTCAGCCGCTATCTGAAAGAGGGCGGCACGTTTAAACTGGCTGCTTCCGCCGAGTTTATCGAACGCACCGATGCCTTGCCGGCCTTCGAAAAAGCTTACAACTTCAAGCTCAACCAGCAGCAGTTGCTGTCGCTGGCGGGGGGCGATACGGCCGTGACCATCAAAGCAGCCGCACAACAAACATCCGGTGTGAATTCAGCGATGGCCTACGGGACAGATGGGCCAGTGGCGGCGCTGGGGCTGCAAACGCTGACCGACCCGAAAGGGGTTCAGCCAATTTATGCGCCCGCTCCGGTTGTGCGCGAAGCCGTGCTGAAAGCCTACCCGCAACTGGATGAGTGGCTGAAACCGGTATTTGCCAGTCTGGATGAAAAAACGCTGCAGAAACTGAATGCCAGTATCGCAGTGGAAGGTCTCGACGCCAAAAAAGTGGCCGCCGATTACCTGAAAGGAAAGGGACTGATTAAATAAACGTGGAGCGACGTTGTCATAATCGCGTGTTGTTGCTGCTGGTCGTACTGGCGCTGGCAGCAATGGCACTGCCCTTCGTGAATTACGCCCCTAACCGCCTGGTCTCCGGGGAAAGTCGTGCAATTTGGCAGGTCTGGCCCGCATTTGCCGCTTGGGGACTGCTTTTCCCGGCGGCGCTACTGCTTTTGAGCTTTCTCCCGCATCGGCTTGCGAGCCTGGCTGCCCTACTGCTTAGCGAAGCGTCCTTTTGCGTTTTAGTCTGGTGCGCGGGCAGGGCGGCCAGCGATCTGGCGCAGTCAGGCAGTGCGCTCGCCCGTACCTCCCCCGGTAGCGGCTTATGGCTGTGGCTGGCGCTATCGTTACTGGCCAGCAGTGATGCTATCCGGCGGTTAACCGTTAACCCGGTCTGGCGCTGGCTGCTGCATGCGCAAATCTGGCTCCTGCCGCTGTGGCTGTTGCTCAGTGGGCAACTGGATTCGCTCTCTTTGCTTAAAGAGTATGTGAATCGGCAGGACGTCTTTAACGACGCGCTGGCGCAACATCTGAAATTACTGTTTGGCACGTTGCTGCCCGCGCTGGTACTGGGCCTGGGGATCGGCCTGTGGTGCTATCGCCATCCGGCGCGTCAGCAACCGGTATTTGCCATACTGAATGTAATACAGACCGTGCCGTCCGTTGCGCTTTTTGGCCTGTTGATCGCCCCCCTGGCAGGGCTGGTGGCGCAGTTTCCCTGGCTGGGTTCGCTTGGCGTGGCGGGAACCGGCATCACGCCAGCGCTGATTGCCCTGGTGCTTTATGCGTTGCTGCCGTTAGTTCGCGGTGTGGTGGCGGGCTTAAATCAGGTGCCGGCCGATGTGCTGGAAAGCGCCAAAGGGATGGGGATGAGCGGTCGTCAGCGCTTTTTACATATCCGTCTGCCGCTGGCGTTACCCATTTTGCTGCGTAGCCTGCGGGTGGTGACGGTACAAACGGTGGGCATGGCGGTGATTGCGGCACTCATTGGCGCCGGTGGCTTTGGCGCACTGGTGTTTCAGGGGCTTTTAAGTAGCGCACTGGATCTTGTCTTATTGGGTGTGATCCCGGTTATTGCTCTCGCCGTGGTCGTGGACGCACTGTTTGCTTTGGGTATCGCGCTGCTGGAGGTAAAACAGCCATGATTGAATTCAGGCATGTCAGCAAATCTTTCGCCGGGCAACAGGCGGTCAGCGATCTGAATCTTGAATGTAAAACCGGCGCGTTTTCCGTGCTGATTGGGACATCCGGGTCCGGGAAGTCCACCACCCTGAAAATGATCAACCGGCTGGTGGAGCACGATGGAGGTACCCTTTTATTTGCCGGCGAAGAGATCCGCAGCCTGCCGGTGCTGGAACTGCGCCGCAGGATGGGTTACGCCATTCAGTCGATAGGTCTGTTCCCGCACTGGACGGTGGCGCAAAATATTGCCACCGTGCTGCAATTGCAAAAATGGTCACGGACGAAAATCGCCGCGCGGGTGGATGAACTGATGGCTTTACTGGGTCTCGATGAAAGTCTGCGCGATCGTTTCCCCCATCAGCTTTCCGGCGGACAGCAGCAGCGTGTTGGTGTGGCCCGCGCGCTGGCGGCTGACCCGGAGGTATTGCTGATGGATGAGCCCTTCGGCGCGCTGGATCCGGTCACGCGCGGTACGCTGCAGCAGGAGATGATTCGTATTCACCGTCTGCTGGGACGTACTATTGTTCTGGTTACTCACGATATCGATGAGGCGCTGCAACTGGCGGATCATCTGGTATTGATGGACAGTGGGGCGATTGTGCAGCAGGGGACTCCGCTGGAGATGTTAACGCGCCCGGCAACCCCGTTTGTACGCGACTTTTTTGGCCGCAGCGAACTGGGCGTTCGTTTGCTTTCGTTGCGCCATGTCAGCACCTGGATGCGACCGGGGGAAACGGTGGCGGGAGAACCCCTGCGCGAGGATATGACATTGCGCGAAGCCTTATCGCTGTTTGTCGCCCGCCAGTGCGAAGTGCTGCCTGTTGCCGATGCTCAAGGCGTACCCTGCGGCACGCTGCATTTTCGCGACCTGCTCAGAACGGAGGCACTGAGTGAAACATCTGCGTGACCCGCTGCTCTGGCTTATCGCCGTGTTCATCGCATTGCTGCTGGCGATGCCATACAGCGGCGCGCTCTTTGGCTCGCTGTTTCCCCAATTGCCACGACCCGTCTATCAGCAGGAAAGTTTTGTCGCTCTGGCGCTCGCCCATTTCTGGCTGGTGGGCGTGTCGAGTTTGCTGGCGATCGTCATTGGGTTGGGGGCGGGAATTTTAGTGACGCGCCCCTGGGGCCGTGAGTTTCGCTCGCTGGTGGAGACCATTGCCGCAGTAGGACAGACCTTCCCGCCGGTGGCGGTACTAGCCATTGCGGTACCGGTAATGGGATTTGGCCGCGAACCTGCCATTATCGCGCTTATTCTCTATGGGGTGTTGCCGATATTGCAGGGCACGCTGGCAGGAATTGCCGCTGTACCGGAGAGCGTACACAGCGTGGCAAAAGGGATGGGAATGAGCAGCTTGCAGCAACTTTTCAGGGTTGAACTGCCGCTGGCCGCGCCGGTTATTATCACCGGGGTCCGCACGTCCGTTATCATCAACATTGGTACGGCGACCATTGCGTCTACGGTCGGTGCCAGCACGCTGGGTACGCCGATCATCATCGGGCTGAGCGGGTTTAATACGGCTTATGTCGTGCAAGGGGCCGTGCTGGTTGCCCTGGCCGCTATTATTGTCGACAGAGGGTTCGAGCGTCTGGCTCGGTTATTCAGCCTGCACCGCCGCGAACAATAAAGGAATAGCCTGCGAGCATCACGCCGCCGATGCCGCCGATCGCCATCAGCAGAAAAATCACAATGACGGTAAGTTTGGACAGGTTCATTTTTCGCTCCTTTGTTAAGAAAAGTATTATACGAGGAAGCGGGGCTGTTAATGAACCATTAAATGCCAAGGGGAAAAATGGCATGTCCACTTTGCTGCCAGTCGTGCAACTGTTTTTGCTGTGACGAAGAGGGCGCCTCGCCGCACCACACCAGTAAGGTCTGCCCTTCAAACATCTCGGGGCGCAGATAACTCAGCGAGTGCGCCAGCACGTCGACTCGCCAGCCCTGCTGGCTCGCCATCCAGCCCTCCAGCCAGAGTCGGGTCGTATCCTGCACATTCCAGCCGACAACCAGCGCATCGCGCCCATTTTTCTTGCGCGCTGTATTCAGGCAGACGCAAATATAGTTAATCAATACCCCATCCAGCAGACTGAGCATCACGGTGAGGGCGGGCTGCTGGGATTGCAGGCGACGACGAAGAGGGATAAACAGGCGGGTTATCAGGGTTTCTGCCGGGTAGTCGTGGCCGCGCTCTTTGATCCACAGACGCAACCGTTGCAGGTTGCCGCTTTGCAGAATCTGCAATACGACTTCTTGCTGCGCGCGCCAGCCATTGCGTTCATTTTCGGGTTCATTATTGAGCAGGGTCTGCACTTTGCTGACCTGGACCCCGGTATCAATCCAGCGTTTAATCTCGCGAATTCGGTCGATGTCGGCGTCGGTAAACAACCGGTGACCGCCTTCTGTACGTTGCGGTTTGAATAAGCCATAGCGTCGCTGCCATGCCCGCAAAGTCACGGGATTGATATCGCATAGCATCGCCACTTCACCAATCGTGTAAAGCGCCATGATGTCACCTTTGCAAGAAATCCCCCACTTTAACTTTAGCCGCTCTGACTTAAACCAGGATGAATTGTTTGTTTAATGTTCGAAATGTATCCCTTTCGTATCATTATCCTTTCAGGATTGTGATAATGAGCACGAATTAACATTTTTTTGGAAACCCTCAAAGAATCTCTTCGCGACTCCATGTAAGGTACGCGCTTTCAGTCAACGCGGTGCTGCGGGTATGTACGAATTTAATCTGGTGTTGCTGCTGCTCCAGCAAATGTGTGTGTTTTTGGTTATCGCCTGGCTGATGAGCAAAACACGTCTTTTTATTCCGCTGATGCAAGTCACGGTGCGTTTGCCGCACAAACTGCTCTGCTATGTCACCTTTTCGATCTTCTGCATCCTGGGGACCTATTTCGGCTTGCATATTGAAGACTCGATTGCCAACACCCGGGCCATTGGCGCGGTGATGGGCGGCCTGCTCGGCGGCCCGCTGGTTGGCGGGCTGGTGGGGTTAACCGGCGGATTACACCGTTACTCAATGGGCGGCATGACCGCGCTGAGCTGTATGATTTCCACCATTGTGGAAGGGCTGCTCGGCGGGCTGGTTCACAGTATTCTGATCAAGCGTGGCCGCACCGACAGGGTCTTCAATCCGCTTACCGCCGGGGCCATTACCTGCGTCGCGGAACTGACGCAGATGCTGATCATCCTGCTTATCGCCCGACCTTATGAGAGCGCGCTGCATCTGGTGCAAAGCATTGCGGCCCCGATGATGGTGACCAATACCGTAGGCGCGGCGCTGTTTATGCGTATTCTACTCGACAAGCGGGCCATGTTTGAAAAGTACACCTCGGCGTTTTCTGCCACGGCGCTCAAAGTCGCGGCATCGACGGAAGGGATCTTGCGTCAGGGGTTTAACGAAGAAAACAGCATGAAGGTCGCCCAGGTACTCTATAAAGAGCTGGATATCGGCGCGGTGGCGATTACCGACCGCGAGAAGTTACTGGCGTTTACCGGCACGGGGGACGACCATCATCTGCCTGGCAGACCTATCTCTTCCGTCTGGACGCAAAAAGCCATCGAAAGTGGCGAAGTGGTGTATGCCGATGGTAATGAGGTGCCGTACCGCTGCTCACTGCATCCCCAGTGCAAACTGGGTTCAACGCTGGTGATTCCGCTGCGTGGGGAAAACCAGCGCGTTGTGGGCACCATCAAATTGTATGAAGCGAAAAACCGGCTCTTTAGCTCCATCAACCGCACGCTGGGCGAAGGGATTGCGCAGTTGTTGTCGGCACAAATCCTTGCCGGGCAGTATGAGCGGCAAAAAGCGCTGCTGACCCAGTCGGAAATCAAATTACTGCATGCTCAGGTCAATCCTCACTTTCTGTTCAATGCCCTGAACACGCTGATGGCGGTGATTCGCCGCGACAGCGATCAGGCCGGTCTGCTGGTGCAATATTTGTCGACGTTCTTTCGTAAAAACCTTAAGCGGCCGTCGGAAATCGTCACCCTCGCCGATGAGCTTGAACACGTTAATGCGTATCTGCAAATTGAAAAGGCGCGTTTTCAGTCCCGGCTGCAGGTTCAACTGCACGTGCCGGACGCGCTATCGCACCTCCATTTGCCGGCATTCACCCTGCAACCGATTGTCGAAAACGCCATTAAACATGGGACGTCGCAACTGCTTGGGGTAGGCGAAATCACCATTAATGCCAGCCAGGACGGTGACCATCTGGTGCTGGATATTGAAGATAATGCCGGGCTGTATCAGCCCAAAACCGATGCCAGTGGTTTAGGGATGAGTCTGGTGGATAAGCGTCTGCGGGCGCGCTTTGGCGATGAGTGCGGCATTTCGGTTGCCTGTGAGCCGGATATCTTTACCCGAATTACCCTACGACTCCCGCTGGAGGAAAGCGCATGTTAAAAGTGCTGATTGTTGATGATGAACCGTTGGCGCGTGAAAATCTGCGTATTTTACTGCAGGAAGAGAGCGACATTGAGATTGTAGGCGAATGCGCTAACGCCGTTGAGGGCATTGGCGCGGTGCATAAATTGCGCCCGGACGTATTGTTTCTTGATATCCAGATGCCGCGCATTAGCGGGCTGGAGATGGTGGGCATGCTCGACCCGGAACATCGGCCGTATGTGGTTTTTCTTACCGCGTTTGACGAGTATGCGGTGAAAGCCTTCGAGGAACACGCCTTTGACTATCTGCTCAAACCCATTGAGGCGCGCCGCCTGGAGAAAACCCTCACCCGACTGCGTCAGGAACGCAATGTGCAGGATATGTCGGTGCTGCCGGAAAATCAGGCTTCGCTGAAATTTATTCCCTGCACCGGGCATAGCCGCATTTATCTGCTGCAGATGGATGAGGTTGCTTTTGTGAGCAGTCGCATGAGCGGTGTCTATGTCACCAGCCACGACGGCAAAGAGGGCTTCACCGAGTTGACCCTGCGCACGCTGGAAAGCCGTACGCCGCTGCTGCGCTGCCATCGACAATATCTGGTGAACATGGCGCATCTGAAAGAGATCCGTCTGGAAGATAACGGCCAGGCTGAATTGCTGTTGCGCGACGGACAAACCGTGCCGGTTAGCCGCCGCTATCTTAAGAACCTAAAAGAAGCGCTGGGGTTGTAGCTTTTGATGGTAGACTGCGCGCTTACGATGATTTTTTCGAAGGCTTTATGCTCAATAACGATATCTTACGTAGCTTACGCTACGCACTGAAAATGAATAACGGCGACCTCAAGCGCGTGTTTGCGCTGGCGGACGCCCCGGTGAGCGACGAGCAGCTTGTCGGCTGGTTGCACAAAGAAGATGAGGAGGGCTTTCAGCGCTGTCCTGACATTATGATGTCTGTCTTCCTCAATGGCCTGATTTATGAGCGCCGCGGTAAAGACGAGTCTCAGCCTGCGCTGGTGACCGAGCGTAAGATGACCAACAACATCATCCTTAAAAAATTGCGCATCGCGTTTTCGCTGAAAACAGACGATATTCTGGCGATCCTCACCGAGCAGAAATTTCGCGTCTCCATGCCGGAGATTACCGCCATGATGCGGGCGACCGAGCATAAAAATTTCCGTGAATGCGGCGATCAGTTCTTACGTTATTTCCTGCGGGGACTGGCAGTGCGTGAACACGCGAAGGCGGCTGCTAAGTAAAGGCGATGCCAGCGCGCGAGAATCACGCGCTGGCACGTTTATCATTTCACTTCTTTAAAACCATGTGATTCCAGAAGCTGCTGTGATTTCGTCATACTGACGCCATCTTTCACATCGCCGGTGAACGCCGCACCCTGCACCTGTTGCAATGCGTTACGATCGACTTTGGTATAATCGACGGTCAGGGTTTCTGTCGCGTAAGTATCCTGATAATCGATGCTTTCCGTCACGCCCTGAATCGATTTGTATTTTTCGCTAATTGGCCCCAGGCGCTGCATGGCAGCCTCTTTATTGGCCGCACCCAGGCTGGCGTACTGAATCTTATTCTTTGCCGTCTGACGTAAGACCACGTCGTCTTTATAGTAATACGTCAGCGATATCTCGGTTTTGCCATCCGTCCAGTTAAATGTCTTACTCTGTTCTTTGTCACCACAGCCGCTAACGACAAATAAAACCAGAGTAGTCAGTGCGATGGCGATCATTTTTTTAAACATATTCATACAGCCCCTTTTGTTAGAAAAATCCTGTCCATTGAAGAATAGTGCAATAAAAAAAAGGCGCTGTTTTCACAGCGCCTTTCAGCGATTTATTTTACCTGTTGACCAGGTTTGGCACCCTCATCAGGGCTTAGCAGGAAGATATCTTTCCCGCCAGGGCCTGCGGCCATTACCATTCCTTCGGAGATACCGAAGCGCATTTTGCGCGGCGCCAGGTTAGCGACCATCACCGTCAGGCGACCAATCAACACCTGTGGATCCGGGTAAGCGGAACGAATGCCGGAGAAGACATTACGCTTCTGCCCCCCCAAATCCAGCGTCAGACGCAGCAGTTTGTCAGAGCCATCGACAAATTCGGCGTTTTCAATCAGCGCCACGCGCAGGTCGACTTTAGCGAAATCGTCAAAACTGATGGTTTCGGCAATCGGGTCATCTGCCAGCGGGCCGGTGACCGGCGCGGAAGCGGCTTTCACTTCTTCTTTTGACGCCTCAACCAGCGCTTCGACCTGTTTCATCTCAATGCGGTTATACAATGCCTTGAAGGTGTTCACTTTATGGCCGAGCAGCGGCTGTTCAATGGCATCCCATACCAGCGTGGTATTCAGGAATGCTTCGACGCGTTCGCTCAGGGTCGGCAGAACCGGTTTCAGCCAGGTCATCAGTACGCGGAACAGATTGATACCCATGGAGCAAATCGCCTGCAGATCGGCATCGCGACCTTCCTGCTTCGCGACTACCCACGGTGCCTGCTCGTCAACATAACGGTTGGCAACGTCGGCTAACGCCATGATTTCACGAATCGCTTTGCCGAATTCACGGCTTTCCCACGCATCTGCAATGGTGGACGACGCATCGGTAAAGGTTTTATAGAGTGCCGGATCCGTCAGCTCAGCGGCCAGTACGCCATCGAAACGTTTGGCGATAAAACCGGCGCAACGTGATGCCAGATTCACCACCTTGTTGACGATATCGGCGTTAACGCGCTGAACGAAATCTTCCAGATTCAGGTCGATGTCATCGATACGGGAAGAAAGTTTCGCCGCGTAGTAGTAACGCAGGCTGTCCGCATCAAAGTGATTCAACCAGGTGCTGGCCTTAATAAAGGTGCCGCGAGATTTGGACATCTTCGCACCGTTCACCGTCACATAACCGTGCACAAACAGATTGGTCGGCTTGCGGAAATTGCTGCCTTCCAGCATGGCGGGCCAGAACAGGCTGTGGAAATAGACGATGTCTTTACCGATAAAGTGATACAGCTCGGCATCAGACTCTTTTTTCCACCAGTCGTCAAAGTTCAGGTCGCTGCGTTTATCACACAGGTTCTTGAAGGAACCCATGTAGCCGATAGGCGCATCCAGCCAGACGTAGAAATATTTGCCCGGCGCGCCAGGGATTTCGAAACCGAAATAGGGCGCATCGCGGGAGATATCCCACTGTTGCAGGCCGGCATCGAACCACTCCTGCATTTTGTTGGCCACCTGCTCCTGCAGTGCGCCGCTGCGGGTCCACGCCTGCAACATTTCGCTGAAAGAAGGCAGGTCGAAGAAGAAGTGTTCGGAATCACGCATTTCAGGCGTTGCACCGGACACCACGGATTTCGGGTCAATAAGTTCGGTCGGGCTGTAGGTCGCGCCGCACACTTCGCAGTTATCGCCATACTGATCCGGAGACTTACATTTCGGGCAGGTGCCTTTGACAAAACGGTCCGGCAGGAACATGCCTTTTTCCGGATCGTAAAGCTGAGAAATAGTGCGGTTTTTGATAAAACCGTTCTCTTTCAGGCGAGTGTAGATCAGCTCCGACAGCTCACGGTTCTCTTCGCTGTGCGTAGAGTGGTAGTTGTCATAGCTAATATTAAAGCCAGCGAAATCCGTCTGGTGTTCTTGACTCATGTCGCCAATCATCTGCTCCGGGGTGATGCCCAGCTGTTGCGCTTTGAGCATTATCGGCGTGCCGTGGGCATCGTCCGCGCAGATGAAGTTGACATTGTGGCCGCGCATTCGCTGGTAACGGACCCAGACATCAGCCTGGATGTGCTCCAGCATATGGCCGAGGTGGATTGAGCCGTTGGCGTACGGCAATGCGCACGTTACCAGAATTTTCTTCGCGACTTGAGTCATAGTGGGTATTACTTCTTCTTTAGTAAAAAGGGGGTCTTGATGTTACCTGAAAGGGAAAAGTTGTGCCATAAAAGCGCGACCTCGATTGGGCACTATTGAGAAATGAAAAATGGGTGACAGTGGAGTAAACTTGAACCTTAACAATGTCTTTTCAGAACAACATAACAAGGAGTCGGGATGAACTCTCAATCCCAGGCCAAATCCCCGGAAGCCTTGCGTGCGCTCGTCGCCGGAACGCTGGCCAATTTTCAGCACCCAACCCTCAAGCATAATCTTACCGCGCTTAAGGCGGTTCATCATGTTGCCTGGCTGGATGACACCGTGCATATCGAACTGGTGATGCCTTTTGTCTGGCGTAGCGCGTTTGAAGAGTTGAAAGAGCAATGCAGTGCCGAGTTACTGCGACTGACGGGGGCCCGGGCGATTGACTGGAAGCTTTCCCACAATGTTGCCACCTTAAAACGGGTGAAAAATCAGCCTGGCGTCAATGGGGTGAAGAACATCATTGCCGTCAGCTCGGGTAAAGGTGGGGTAGGGAAATCCTCCACGGCGGTCAATCTGGCGCTGGCGCTGGCAGCGGAAGGGGCAAAGGTCGGTATTCTTGATGCGGATATTTACGGTCCCTCAATCCCGATGATGCTGGGTGCGGAAGGCGAACGCCCGACCTCGCCGGATGGCACCCATATGGCGCCGATTATGGCACACGGACTGGCGACCAACTCGATCGGCTACCTGGTTACCGACGATAATGCCATGGTGTGGCGCGGCCCGATGGCCAGTAAGGCGCTGTTGCAACTGTTGCAAGAGTCCCTGTGGCCGGATCTGGACTATCTGGTCCTCGACATGCCGCCGGGTACGGGCGACATTCAGCTTACGCTCGCGCAGAATATTCCGGTTACCGGGGCGGTGGTGGTGACCACGCCGCAGGATATCGCGCTGATTGATGCCAAAAAAGGCATTGTGATGTTCGAGAAAGTGGAAGTACCGGTGCTTGGTATCGTGGAAAACATGAGCATGCACATTTGTAGCAATTGTGGCCATCACGAGCCGATTTTCGGTACCGGCGGGGCAGAGAAGCTGGCCGAACAGTACCACACGCAACTGCTGGGGCAACTGCCACTGCATATTAGCCTGCGTGAAGATCTCGACCGGGGGCAACCGACGGTCGTAAGTCGTCCGGACAGTGAGTTTACCGGTTTGTATCGCAAGCTGGCAGAGCGCGTTGCGGCGCAGCTTTACTGGCAGGGTGAAGTCATTCCCGGTGATATTGCATTTCGCGCGGTATGAGTTGATAAGGCTGCCCGTCAGGGCAGCCGATAATGCAGGAGCAGATAGTCCCCGTCCGGCGATGTGCCTTCCGCTTCAACGTGCCAGCCATGGTGCTGATAAAACGCCAGCGCGCGGCGGTTTTGCGTCAGACATTTCAGTGAACCTGTACTGGTAAATTCAGCCTGCACTTTTTTCAGCAACGCGCTGCCCACCCCTTTGCCTTGCGCATCCGGGTCAACAAACAGGCTATGCAGAAAATTGTCGTTTACGTAAACGGCGGCAAAGCCCAGCCGGTGTCCATCTTCTTCCGCCACCCAGATGGTTTCATCAAGGGTGACGGCATCAAAGTCTTCCAGTTGCCAGTCGCTACCGTCCAGCCATGTCCAGTTTGCTCTGCGGGAATGCAGGAACAGTGTACGCAGAAAAGGGCGGTCGCTCTCTTGCCAGGGACGAATAATCAATAGGATTTCCTGAAATTAACGGTGGTAAAAGATATCGCCATTATAGGCCTTCAATATTTTACCGTCGGCGTCAGTAATAAGCACATAGTTTCCACCCATGTAGGTCCAGTGGCTGCCCGGATCGGGCGCGGGCAAATTGCGCAGGTTCCACTGCTTAATGTTGTACTCTTCGCTACGGTACATTTCGGGTACCGTATCGCCGATGGTGAATTTAGTGAAATCCGCAACAAAATCCTTCACTTCATAAGACTGGGTTCCGCCTGTCGTGGCAGGGGTTTGCGGTGCAGCAAAAGTGGTACTGGCTGTTGCCAGCAATGTTCCCAGAAGTAACATTTTTGTTTTACCCATAATCTCTCCAGGTGTCGTGGGTTCTCATTTCGCGGGACTTATCATCAACTACTGTCTGGCGACGCCGCAACCGCGAAAATGTTATGAAAATAAGGCTTTGGTAAAAAGTGTAAGCAAAAGAAGAGAACAGCAGGCGAGGCGGAACGCTTTTTTCGCTATCCGCCTGAACATGAAGGTGTTTTTAAGAGAAATCCTGGCTGAATTGCAACACGTTAGTGCGCAGAAAATCCTTCCAGCACGATTTTGCCTACCGCGCGTTGCGTCTCAAGCAACTGGTGTGCTTTACGCAAATTTTGCGCGTTGATGGCGCCGAAGTGTTCTCCCAGTGTCGTTTTGATAATCCCATCGTCGATAAGCGCGGCAACACGCGTCAGCAAACGGTGTTGCTCCGCGATATCGGCCGTTTCGAACATCGAGCGGGTAAACATAAATTCCCAGTGCAAAGAGAGGCTTTTCACTTTTAAAGGCACAACGTCCAGGGATTGCGGATCGTCAATGAGTGCCAGTTTACCTTGCGGTTGCAGGGCGTTAATCAACTGCTGATAGTGCTGCTCCGTGTTGTTGAGGCTGGCAACGTGGCTGACCTGCTTAATGCCAATACGCGCCAGCTCCTCGGTTAATGGTTTGCTGTGATCGATAACATGATGCGCGCCCAGCTCACTGACCCACTGCTGGCTTTGCGGGCGGGATGCCGTGCCAATCACGGTCAGGCGGGTCAGCTTACGCGCCAGTTGCGTCAGAATCGAGCCTACGCCGCCGGCGGCGCCGACGATCAGCAGCGCGTCGCCTTCATTGCCATTTTCACGCACGCCTAAACGATCAAATAACATTTCCCAGGCAGTAATGGCGGTCAGCGGCAGGGCCGCGGCAGAGGCGAAATCCAGTGAGGCTGGCTTACGGGCGGCAATGCGCTCATCCACCAACTGAAATTCGCTGTTGCTGCCAGGACGGGTCAATGCCCCGGCATACCAGACTTCATCACCGGGTTTAAATAACGTGACCTTATCGCCAACGGCAGTAACCACGCCGGTCGCGTCCCAGCCCAGCACACGAGGTTTATCGGCGTTAAACCCGGCGCGTACTTTGGTGTCCACCGGGTTAACGGAGACGGCTTTCACCTCGACCAGCACATCATGCCCTTCGGCTTTCGGCGTCGGTAACTCAATGTCGGTTAAAAAATCAAGGTTGCTGCCGTTCTGTGCGGCCTGTGTAATGGCGATTGCTTTCATAAACACTCCGTAATGTCGTTATTCGTCAGGGGATGTGTTTATGCTAGTTCGCCAGGTGGTAAGTGAAAAACCCGGGCGGGAGGTGAGCACTTATCCTGCAGGAGTGAAAATAGCGTGGAATACCCCGGTGCGGAAAATTTCTGACGCGGGGCAGTGACAGGGCGCTACTCCTTATGGCAGAGTGCTTTGCGCGGCATTTTGCGGTGTGCAGCAGAGCACAGCAGGGCCGTGGTTTTAATCATCGCCTCCTTGCGTTGAAATCTGTGCATCCGGTTACTATTTATTTTTAAGCTCAAAATTGTCTTTTCTATCGACTGAATTGATTAATTTCTTTTAACTTTTTGCCGATGATACGTTTACTTACCCGGCGAAGGAGGTTGCTTTGAAACGGATTCTAACTGTGATGTTGGGCGTGGGCATGTGCGCTGGCGCTCTTGCTGATTCTGGATCACCGCAACTGAAGGTGGAAAGCCAGAGGCTGATTCGCGAGTCTGGACATGAGTGCAACAAGGTTGAGGGTGTTTATCCCGCCGCGTTCGGTGGTTCTTTGATTGTGATTTGTGATGATACACGCAGGTACACGATCAAGAGCAAGGATGGTCACTATGTCGTGGGTGTGGCGGAGTAAGTCATCCGGGCAGGGCAAACGGGAGTATGCTATGTGTGTGTGCTCTCAAAAAGAATGCTCGTCCTGGGTGCAGAATAAGCAGACATATCAAGTTTCCTCACACCGTTTTCTGCGCCGACTTACTGATACCATGGTAAGGAAAACGGGTTTATCGTTTACAAGACTTCTCCGTGGCTTTATCCTGATCCGGGATTAACAAACGTTAATCACAACTTATTGATTTTATTTGACTCGGGGTGCCCCTTTTCACGAAGGGCTGAGAAATACCCGTATTACCTGATCTGGATAATGCCAGCGTAGGGAAGTCAGATGCCTGCCCGGCATCCCTTCTTCACGCCAGGCAGGAGCGAATCGATGCAACCTGACCTGCTTCACCGTGCGCAAATCGCGCAAATTCTTCAGCAATTTCGTAAACATACGCCGCTCGTTCACTGCATGACTAACGACGTGGTGCAGACCTTTACGGCCAATGTCCTGCTGGCGCTGGGGGCGTCCCCGGCGATGGTGATTGACCGCGACGAAGCACAGCAATTTGCCGCCATTGCGGACGCGCTGCTGATTAATGTCGGCACACTGACCCGCGAACGCGCCGATGCGATGCAGACGGCCATTTTAAGCGCCACCGCCGCGCGTAAGCCCTGGACGCTGGATCCGGTTGCCGTCGGAGCATTAACTTTTCGCAGCGATTTTTGTCGCGAGCTTCTGGCTTTGCAGCCTGCTGCCGTGCGCGGTAATGCTTCGGAAATTATGGCGCTCGCCGGGATGAGTGCCGGAGGACGTGGTGTGGACACCACCGATACCGCGATTGCCGCGCTGCCTGCGGCCCAGGCGCTGGCCCGCCAGACGGGGGCCATTGTTGCGGTGACCGGCGAGGTGGATTACATCACCGATGGTCTTCGTACCCTGCGCGTGACGGGCGGCGATCTGCTGATGACCCGCGTGGTGGGGACAGGCTGTGCATTGTCGGCAGTGGTGGCCGCCTGTTGCGCCTTGCCGGGCGATCGCCTGTATAACGTGGCGGCGGCGTGCGCGTTTATGGCTCAGGCGGGCAGTCTGGCAGTGGCGACCACACGCGGACCTGGCAGTTTTATTCCTGCGTTTCTCGACGCCCTCTATGCGCTTCATGGGGAGGTACTGGCATGAAGCGGATCAACGCATTGACTATTGCCGGAACGGACCCCAGTGGTGGGGCGGGTATTCAGGCGGATCTGAAAACTTTTTCTGCGCTGGGCGCCTATGGCTGCTCGGTCATTACCGCGCTGGTGGCGCAAAATACTCGCGGCGTACAGTCGGTCTATCGTATTGAGCCCGATTTTGTCGCCGCACAGCTGGATTCGGTGTTCAGCGATGTACGCATTGATACGACTAAAATCGGCATGCTGGCGGAAACAGATATCGTGGAAGCGGTGGCGGAGCGCTTGCGCCGCTACCAGGTGCAAAATGTGGTACTCGATACCGTCATGCTGGCAAAAAGCGGCGACCCGCTGCTTTCCCCTTCGGCGGTAACGGCGCTGCGACAACATCTGTTGCCGCAGGTGTCGTTGATTACCCCCAATCTGCCCGAGGCCGCCGCGCTGCTGGATGCCCCTCACGCCCGCAACGAACGCGAGATGCATGAACAGGGTCAAGCGCTGCTGGCGCTGGGATGCGAAGCGGTGCTTATAAAAGGCGGGCATCTGGATAATGATGAAAGTCCGGACTGGCTGTTTACCCGTAATGGCACCGAGCGTTTCACCGCACCCCGTATAAAAACCAAAAATACCCACGGCACGGGCTGTACGCTGTCGGCCGCCCTGGCGGCATTGCGTCCACGTCATGCGGACTGGGCTTCAACGGTCAATGAAGCCAAGCGCTGGCTGTCGGCGGCACTGGCCCAGGCAGACACGCTGGAAGTGGGACAGGGCATCGGCCCGGTACACCATTTTCATCAGTGGTGGTGAGGGGGCGGTTCCCGGATGGCGGTCAGGCTACGCGTAATACGTCACCCGGCTCAGCGCAGCGCCAGCCGGGTAGGGGGACCGGGGGAAAAATATTGAGCGCCGCACAGCGGTAAACCACAACCCGAAACGTGCCAGCAGAAAATGCTGAAAAATGGCGTTATGGTGGCAAGCCTCGACAATCGGTACCAGGCTTATTTTGCCCATTCATCGGGTCAGGACAAACCATATCCGCCTTCGTGCGGAGCTTACGGGAGTATAGCGATGACTGATATTGTGCAGTTACTAGGCAACGATGCCGACACCCTTTTACAACACCGTTGCACGACCATTGCGGCCGACCAACTCTACCTGCCGGGAGAGGATTACGTCACCCGTGTGATGATGGATAACAACCGTCCGCCAGCGGTGCTGCGTAACATGCAGACGTTGTATAACACCGGGCGACTCGCGAAAACCGGTTATCTGTCGATTTTGCCCGTTGACCAGGGTATCGAGCACTCAGCCGGGGCATCGTTTGCTGCCAACCCGCTCTATTTCGATCCTAAAAACATCGTTGAACTGGCCATTGAAGCCGGGTGTAACTGTGTGGCTTCCACCTATGGCGTGCTGGCCTCCGTGTCGCGCCGTTACGCGCACCGTATTCCGTTCCTGGTTAAGCTTAACCACAACGAAACCCTGAGCTACCCCACAGAATATGACCAGACGCTCTACGCCAGCGTCGAGCAGGCGTTTAACATGGGGGCCGTTGCCGTTGGTGCAACCATCTATTTTGGCTCTGAGGAGTCTCGCCGCCAGATTGAAGAAATTTCAGCCGCCTTTGAGCGTGCCCATGAGCTGGGGATGGTGACGGTGCTGTGGGCTTACCTGCGCAATCCGGCATTCAAAAAAGATGGCGTGGATTACCATGTTTCCGCCGACCTGACCGGCCAGGCAAACCATATTGCGGCAACCATCGGTGCGGACATCGTCAAACAAAAAATGGCGGAAAACAATGGCGGCTACAAAGCGGTAAATTTCGGTTATACCGATGAACGTGTTTACAGCAAGCTGACCAGTGATAACCCTATCGATCTGGTGCGCTACCAGTTGGCGAACTGCTATATGGGCCGTGCCGGATTAATTAACTCTGGCGGTGCAGCGGGCGGCGATACTGATTTAAGCGATGCGGTGCGTACGGCGGTTATCAATAAACGTGCGGGCGGCATGGGCCTGATTCTTGGCCGTAAGGCGTTTAAAAAATCGATGGCTGACGGTGTGAAATTAATCAATGCCGTTCAGGATGTTTATCTCGATAAGAAAGTCACTATCGCATAAAACACGCATCCCTCTGCGCAAGGCGGGGAGGGATGCGCTTTTCACTTCTCTTCGTGCAAATATCTTCTTGCGGCAATCACTGCTCTTTTCTCTGGCGATCGCCGTCAATCTACTGTAAGGCTTAACGCAGCAGCGGGCAGTCAGGCGGAAGACGGCATTTCAACGCGCCAGGCAAAATGTTAATACTGAAATGCTGCCCGGTGAGTGGCTCGCCGTCCAGATTGAAGGTGATATCGTGCGGCGCACTTACCTCAAACCAGGCAGATTTACCGTCAATGATATGCGGATTGTCTTCCGGCTGGGTGAGAGTAGTGAACAGCGCGGGCAGGATCTCATCGCCCGTGAAAATGCGCAGTTGCAGCAGGCCGTCATTAATGAGGGCGTCCGGGCATAGCTGCTGTCCGCCGCCTGCCTGGCGTCCGTTACCCATGCCAATCACCAGCGCGTCGCCCTGCCAGTGGAAATCCTCGCCCTTGATTTCACAGCGGTCCGGTTTAAGCGTGTCCATGCGCATCAGGCCGTGAATGATGTAAGAGACGCCACCCAGCGCGGCTTTCAGTTTTTCTGGCGTTTCGGTGGTAATGCGTGTGCCGAATCCGCCGGTAGCCATATTGATAAAACAGGTTTTGTCATTCACTTCGGCGATATCGATGGGCACCGCTTTGCCCACGATAGCGAGTTGCAGCGCTTTATCCAGAGTCTCCGGGATGCCCGCGCTGGTGGCAAAGTCGTTCGCGGTGCCTAAAGGCAGAATCCCCAGTACGGGTGTGTGGTCGCTCTCACTGTGTACCAGCGCGCTGGCGACCTCATTGATGGTGCCATCGCCACCGCCTGCAATCACGGTTTCGACGCCAAGCGCAATGGCTTCTGCCACATAGCGTTCGGCATCGCCTTTTTCCCAGGTGACGCGTACCTGAATGTCCATCCCTTCGCTGCGCAGGAGATGAATGGCCTCGCGCAACATGTCGTCACCCGCACTTTTACCGTTGAGGATCAATAAACTGCCTGGAAAATTGCTCATCCTTTTCGCTCTTCGAAAATACCATGAGCAAAGTGTATCTCACGACCGGAAAGCGCGCCTGGAAGGTTGGGAAAAAGGGGAGATAAAAAAATCAGCCTGCGTAAGGGAGATTACGCAGGCTAAGGAGGTGGTTCCTGGTACAGCTAGCATTTATGGGTTATGTTTTTCAGCGATGAGGATAATACCCATAATAACCGCAACGGTATGTGATCCGATTCTAAGATTCTTGTCGAGTGAAAAAATAACCCAGGTTAATTACTTAGCGTGCGGATTTCGCGTGGTCTGTCCAGTGAAATTGCGCATCAGCAGTGCATACTCCAGCATCACATCCTGGGGAACCGGCATCCAGATGGTATAACCGTCTCCTGGCGCAACCTCCATGGCTTCGCCTTTGGCATTCTCCATATGTTCCAGGGTGAAGTTAACGTTGCCCTGCGGCGTCATCAGCTCAAGGCTGTCGCCGACGAGAAACTTGTTTTTCACCGCTACAGCCGCCAGCTCGCCGTTACGCTCGCCGGTAAACTCGCCGACAAACTGCTGCCGCTCAGAAACGGAGTAACCATACTCGTAGTTCTGGTAATCGTCGTGAGTGTGGCGACGCAGAAAGCCTTCGGTGTAGCCACGGTGCGCCAGCCCTTCAAGGGTTTCTAACAGGCTGGTGTCAAACGGTTTGCCTGCGGCTGCATCATCGATGGCCTTGCGATAGACCTGTGCAGTGCGGGCACAGTAGTAAAAGGATTTGGTGCGGCCTTCGATTTTTAGCGAGTGGACGCCCATTTGTGTCAGGCGCTCAACGTGGGCGATAGCGCGCAGGTCTTTGGAGTTCATGATGTAGGTGCCGTGCTCATCTTCGAACGCAGTCATGTACTCGCCCGGACGCTGGGCCTCTTCAATCATAAACACTTTGTCCGTTGGCGCGCCGATACCCAGCGTCGGCTCAACGTTTTGCACCGCAATCGGCTCGTATTTGTGCACAATATTGCCGACGTCATCTTCTTTGCCTTCCTGAACGTTATATTCCCAGCGGCAGGCGTTGGTGCAGGTCCCCTGGTTCGGGTCGCGTTTGTTGATATAGCCGGAGAGCAGGCAGCGGCCGGAATAGGCCATGCACAGCGCGCCGTGGACGAAAATTTCGATTTCCATGTCCGGCACCTGGGCGCGTATTTCGGCGATTTCATCAAGCGACAGTTCGCGAGAGAGGATCACGCGGGTCAGCCCCATCTGTTTCCAGAATTTCACCGTCGCCCAGTTTACGGCGTTAGCCTGCACGGACAGGTGAATATCCATCTCCGGGAAGTGCTCGCGCACCAGCATTATCAGGCCTGGGTCCGACATAATCAGCGCATCCGGCCCCATATCCACCACGGGTTGCAAATCGCGAATGAACGTTTTCAGCTTGGCGTTGTGCGGCGCGATATTCACCACGACGTAGAATTTTTTACCGAGGTCATGGGCCTCGTTAATGCCTTTTTGCAAATTCTCGTGGTTGAATTCGTTATTACGTACGCGCAGCGAGTAACGCGGCTGGCCCGCATAAACGGCATCGGCGCCATAAGCGAAAGCGTAACGCATATTTTTCAGCGTTCCCGCCGGGGAGAGAAGTTCCGGTTTAAACATGATGTTCTCGTTCTGATGACAGGTCAGATTCGCCTCACCTGGTGAGGCGGCTGGGGAGATCCCATAAATTTAGGGCGGGAATTGTAGCCTCTGCGAAGGGGAGAGTAAATCGTGTTATTCCACTCGCATATAGTGCCCGCTGGCGCTGACATTATGCCCGAACCCGCACTGTTCAGGCTGGTCGGTCTGCAGATCCAGCCCGTTGGGGACCACGGCCAGGCTTATATCACAGTGGATATAGTCCTCATCACGCAGCGCGATGACGCCTTTGTTCTCTTTAAACTGTACCGGCTCGCTGAATTCGCCCATGTTCGGCCCACTCCATAGCCCCATCATGCCGAAGTAGTAGCCCTCAAAATCCGCTTTGTAGAAATTCGCGGTTTTTTCTGCTTTCAGGGTCAGGGTATTCCATGCGCCCATGCCTGCGTACTGCCAGTAAACCCCGGCAGGTGAGGCAGGAACCGGCAGCGCCGCCAGCTTGTCTTTTATCAGTCCAAGGTTGTAAATCGATTTGGGATCATCCGGGGAGATGCTCAGCCAGGCGCTGGCTTTGCGATAGTCGCCCAGGCGAATCAGGGCCAGGGCGACATTGTTGTAAGCGGTGGCGAGAAACTTATCGTCAAGGCGGCAGGTTTCGCCCCAGGCGACCTGCAGTACAAAGGCATCCTGTGCTTTCGCATACTGGCGGGCTTTATAAGCCGCTTCGCCCTGTTGAACGTAGCCAGGAACTTTTGCGCATTCGGCGGCGAGTGCCTTATCGCTATCATCTGCGTGGGTAAGACAGGGCAGCAGCACGAGCGCGCATAGTGCCGGACGTATAAAAGACATAACACATTCCTTATGAAGTTTTTGCACGAAAGAACATTATGCCAGACGGCAGGCATCCGCTTCCCAACGATAACCCACCCCATAGACAGCGCGGATGAACGACTGTTCTTCATCCAGCGATTCCAGCTTACGGCGCAGGTTTTTGATATGGCTGTCGATAGTGCGATCCGTCACCACGCGGTAATCGTCATACAGGTTATTGAGCAACTGTTCGCGCGAAAAGACCTTCCCCGGTTCGCTGGAGAGGGTTTTCAGCAGACGAAATTCCGCAGGCGTTAAATCCAGCGGTTTGCTGCGCCAGCTTGCCTGGAAACGACCCTCATCGACGATAAGTGGGCTTTCTGCATCCAGCGCCTGTATTTCACGCTGTGGCTTACAGCGGCGTAGGATCGTTTTCACCCTCGCCACCACTTCGCGCGGGCTATAGGGTTTGCAGATGTAGTCATCGGCACCAATTTCCAGCCCCAGCAGGCGGTCGATCTCTTCAATTTTTGCCGTCACCATAATGATGGGAATATTGGAAAAACGACGGATTTCACGGCACAGTGTCAGTCCGTCGGTGCCGGGGAGCATCAGATCCAGCAGGATCAGGTCCGGCGGCGTCTGGCGCACATACGACAGTACCTGATCGCCATGGTTAATCAGCGACGGCGCGTAACTGGCCGCGCGCAGATAATCAATCAGCAACTGACCCAGCTTGGGCTCGTCTTCCACGATCAAAATGCGTGGGGTATTTTCATCAATAGGTAACTCAGTCATACGTTTCTCGCTATGTCCCGTTCCAGGGGTAATTCAACTTTAATGCTAACCCCGCCAAAAGGCGAATGCGCGGCACGGACCTTGCCGCCGTGGGCTTCGACAATATTCAGGCAGATAGCCAGACCTAAGCCGGAGCCGCCGCTGGCGCGGTTGCGCGAACCTTCGGTGCGATAAAAGCGTTCAAATAATCTGCCTAACTGCAGATCGCTCACGCCTGGGGGGCTATCGGCAAAATCAATGACCAGCGTATTGCCCTCCGGCGTGGCCGAGAGGTGCATACCGCCGCCACTGTCGGTATAACGCAGGCTGTTTTCCAGTAAATTGTTGAAGAGCTGCATCAGCCGATCCGGGTCGCCAAAGACCACCGCGCTGTCCGGTAACGTCATCGTGATAGTCAGGTTACGGCTGGCAAAACGCTCGTGAAATGCCCCGGCGGCCACTTCCAGTAATGAAACCACATCCACGGGCCTTTTCTGGTACGCCAGCGCGCCTTCATCCGACATGGACAACTGGTGCAAATCATCAACCAGTTTGGTTAAGGTGGCCACTTCCGCCTGCAACGACGCCACCGACTCCGGCGTAAATTGTCGTACCCCATCCTGAATGGCTTCCAGCTCGCCGCGCAGCACCGCCAGGGGGGTACGCAGCTCATGGGAGATATCCGCCATAAAATCACGGCGCATCTGCTGATTCTTCTCAAGCGTACTGGCAAGCTGATTAAAGTCCTGCGCCAGCTTGCCCAGTTCATCCTGACTGCCAGGGTTAACGCGGGTGGAGAAATCCCCGGCCGCCAGCTTGTGGGTACCATCGACTAACCGTTTTACCGGCGCGAGCAGGCCGCGAGCCAGCGGGAAGGTAGCCAGCGCGGCCAGCAGGGTAGAGAGCGCGACAATCAGCCAGCTTGTGCGTCGCTGCTGACGGTCAAAGTTAATATCGGTATTACGCGTCAGGCGCTCCACCGGCGAGGCGATGACCCAGCCAACAGCCTGGCCATTAACGGTAATGGCCCGCCGTGTACCGTCGGTCGGTAGCGGGCTACGCGGCCCAACAAGCACGTCCCCCGAGGCATCAGTCACCCAAAATTGTGTCCGCCAGCCGTGGGGCGGCATGCCGTTGCCCGGTTCAGGCGGTGGGCCAGGTGGCGGGCCTGGCGGCGGCTCATGTTCGTGGTTATCACCACGCTCCTGCCCCGGACCACCAGGTCCGCCTTCACGCTCATTGTCACGCTCGAATGACCGCAGGATCTGGAAGATAAAGCGGTCGTTATTGCGTAAAAAAACCCAGTCGCCATGCTGTGCATATTGTTCACTGAGGGCATCGCTGAGCAATTGCAGACGCTGTTCGTTGCCGCGTTTAATGTAGTCGATAAAACCCCGTTCGAAACTGACGCGCACCGCCCAGTGCATACTGATAAGCAGCACGATACAGGTGGCGAAAATAGCCAGAAAGAGCTTCGCGGTAATACCGGGTCGCCAGATTTTCATGATTGACTCCTGTTGCGCCGGGAAATGACCACGTTCTGACTGACATCATTCGGGACTCGGGCAAAGATAAAGGCGGGCAGGGCGATGATGAAGGCCATGCACAGGTAGGTATAGAGAAAGACGTGATGAGCCACGCCGCTGTCGACGGACAAATTGTGCTGGCCGAACAGCCCGAGTAACAGCCCTGCGACGGTGACGCCGATACTCATCGAAAGCTGCATAATCATCGATAACAGGCTGTTGCCGCCACTCGCCAGTTCATCGGGCAGGTCTTTCAACGTCAGGGTATTCATGGAAGAAAAGCGCATGGAGTTGATCATGCCCTGCGCGAACAGCACAAAGGGTAACAGGGCGTACCAACCCATCAGCGCGGTCCCCATAAACAGCAGGCTGACGGCGGCAAGGCCCAGCGTTGAACAGACCAACGCACGACGGTAGCCGAAGCGGTTGACTAACTGAACCACAATGCGTTTCATGCCCATACTGCCAATGACCATCGGAATCATCATTAACCCGGCATGAAACGGCGAAAACCCCAGACCGATTTGCAAAAAGACCGGCGTCATAAAGGGCAGCATGCCGCTGCCAATACGCCCGGCAAAACTGCCGAGCAGGCCAAGGGAGAATGACGGTGTACGAAACAGACGCAGATTAAACAGCGCCCCCGCATTCCCTTTGGCATGCAGCAGATAGATAACAATCGCCAGCACGCCGCCCGCCACCAGAAGGCCGAGCAGCAGCGGTGAAATCCCCAGCCCTTTTTGCCCGTCAAGCGCCAGCGTCAGCGTTGCCATTCCCGATGCCAGTAGCAAAAAGCCAAAGATATCAAAACGACGAGTTTGTAAGGTGTAGTTCGGCATCAACCACAGGGTGGCTATCGCCCCCACCACGCCAACGGGCAGGTTAATGAGGAAGATCCAGTGCCAGGAGGCATACTCAACCAGAATACCGCCTAACGCCGGGCCGAGCAGTGGGCCTACCTGGCCGGGCAGGGTGACAAAGGTCATTGCCGCCATGTACTGATCGCGCGGGACAATTTTCATCACCGTCAGCCTGCCGACAGGCACCATCATCGCGCCGCCAACGCCCTGTAATACGCGGGCCATCACCAGTTCATTAAGCGTGTTGGCCTGGGCGCAAAACAGTGAACCCAGAGTAAAGAGAATGATGGCGGTAAAAAAGATATTACGTACCCCGACGCGATCCGCCAGCCAGCCACTGGCAGGCAGCATGATGGCAACCGTCAGCACGTAGGAGACCACCACCATATGCATATGTAGCGGACTTTCTCCCAGACTTCGCGCCATGGAGGGCAGCGCGGTGTTGACAATCGTGGTGTCCAGCGACTGCATAAAGAAGCCAAATGCCACAATCCACAATTGCCAACGCACATTTTTCGGTAGTTCTGTCACTCTGTTACAGGCTCTCTGCGTTTACGGGCAACTCGGCGTTGCAGGCGGTCAAAGAACAGATAGACCACCGGCGTGGTATACAGTGTCAGCAATTGACTCATGACCAGACCGCCAACAATGGTTATCCCCAGCGGCTGGCGCAGCTCGGAACCGTCGCCACCCGAAATCACCAGCGGAAGCGCGCCAAACAGCGCCGCCAGCGTGGTCATCATAATGGGTCTGAAACGCAGCAGACAGGCCTGGAAAATCGCCTCTTCCGCGTTCAGATTTCCCTTCCGTTGGGCTTCAAGCGCAAAATCCACCATCATGATGGCATTCTTTTTCACGATACCAATCAAGAGCATAATGCCAATTAATGCAATCAGGCTGAATGGCGCGCCAAACAGCTCCAGCGCCAGTAGCGCCCCGACGCCCGCGGAGGGCAGCGTCGAGAGGATCGTCAGCGGGTGCACGTAGCTCTCATAAAGAATGCCCAGCACGATATAGACCGTCGCGATGGCGGCGATGATCAGGATCACCTGCGAGTTCATAGTTTGTTGAAAGACCTGTGCGGTCCCGGCGAAACTGCCGCGTACGGTCGAGGGCACGCCCAGTTGGGTCATGGCGCGGTCAATCGCATCACTCGCTTCGGATAGCGACATCCCTGTTGGCAGGTTGAAGGAAATCGTGGACGCCGCCGACAGTCCCTGATGGTTGACCGCCAGCGGCGCGTTCGCCGGTTGCCAGCGGGCAAAATAGGACAGCGGAATCGGTTTACCCTCGTTATTAATGACAAACATCTTATCCAGCGCGCTAATGTCCTGGGTATAGCGTCGATCGACTTCCATCACTACTTTGTACTGGTTGAGCGGCTGGTAGATGGTGGAAATCTGCCGCTGACCGAAGGCGTTATTGAGCAGGCTGTTGGCCTCCTGCACGTTGATCCCCAGGCGCGACATACTTTCGCGATCGTAAGTCAGGTTCATCTCCGCGCCGTTGTCCTGCTGGTCGGAGTTAACGTCCGCCAGCTCCGGCAAAGAGGCGAGCGCTTTACGGATTTTCGGCTCCCACTCGCGCAGGGCGCTCAGATCGTCGGAGAGTAGCGTGTACTGGTAACTGGCATTGGACTGTCGTCCACCGACGCGGATATCCTGGACGGCCACCAGAAAAAGACTGGCCCCCGGCTCTTTTGCCAGTTTCCCGCGCAGCCGGTCGATAACCTGCTGGGCGGTTTCATTGCGGACATTGCGCGCTTTAAGGGTGATAAACATCATGCCGCTGTTGACCCGCGACCCACCGGTAAAGCCAGTCACGTTATCCACGGCGGGATCGTCGCGGATGATCTTCATAAAGTCCTGTAACTTAATGCGCATCGCCTGGAACGAAATACTCTGGTCCGCCTGAATACCGCCCATCAGGATGCCTGTATCCTGCTCCGGAAAGAAGGTTTTCGGAATGGTGATATACATCCAGATATTCAGTGCGATGGTGGCAATCAGTACCACCCCTACCAGCCGCGCGTGGTTTAACACCCATTTAAGCGATTTTGCATAGGCACGCTGCAGGCTGAGAAGCAAACGGCCAATGCCCCGGTTACGCGTGGTGGTCGGGGCTTTGCGGCTACGCAGCAACCAACCGCACATCATTGGCGTCAGGGTAAGCGAGATAGCCAGCGAAATGCCGATGGCCACCGAAAGCGTGACGGCAAACTCCCGTAGCAGGCGCCCTGGCAGCCCTTCCATCAGCAACAGCGGCAAGAAAACCGCCACCAGCGAGATACTCATGGAGAGCACCGTAAAGCCAACTTCGCGCGTTCCCTGTAGCGCCGCCTGCAGCGGTTTCATTCCGGCTTCCAGGTGACGGGAGATATTCTCCAGCACCACGATGGCATCATCGACGACGAAACCGGTGGCGATGGTCAGCGCCATCAGTGAGAGGTTATTGAGGCTAAAGCCGCACAGGTACATAGCGGCGAAAGTCCCAATCAGCGACACCGGGACCGCCACCGCGGGAATAAGTGTCGCCCGTCCGGAACGCAGGAAAAGGAAGACAACCAGGATAACCAGCGCGACAGAGATCACCAGCGACTGCTCCACTTCGGCGAGGGAGGCACGGATGGTGGGTGAGCGATCCTGGGCGATTTGCAGGTCAATGGCCGCCGGAATGGTCTTTTGCAACTCGGGCAGACGAGCGCGGATGCTGTCGACGGTCTGAATGATATTGGCTTCCGGCAGTTTGCGGATCATCAGCAAAATAGCCGGTTTAGCGTTGGTCATCCCGGCGTTACGGATATCCTGAACGGAGTCGGTCACCGACGCGACATCACTCAGACGTACGGCGGCGCCATTATTGTAATGAATGATCAACGGCTGATAAGCGGCGGCAGTTTTCAGCGCGTCATTGGTCTGTACCTGCCAGCGGTGGGTCGCGTCTTCAATCGCCCCTTGTGGACGGCGAACGTTAGCCTGGTTGATAGCGGTGCGCACCGCATCCAGCGAGACGCCCTGATTAAACAAGGCCTGCGGGTTTAACCCAACGCGCACGGCGGGTAGCGAACTACCGCCGATATCCACATCGCCAACGCCGTCGATCTGCGAGATGGTTTGCGCCAGTTGCGTAGAGGCGAAATCGTACAGCTCACCCTGCGAATAGGTATCAGAGGTGAGCGTCAGGATCATAATCGGTGCGGCAGACGGGTTGGCTTTGCGATAGGTCGGACGGCTTGGCATGCCGCTCGGCAAAAGGTTTTGCGCCGCGTTCAGCGCTGCCTGGACATCACGCGCCGCGCCGTTGATATCGCGGTTAAAGTTAAACTCCAGAATGATGCGTGTGCTGCCAAGCGAACTGGAGGAGGTCATTTCGTTGACCCCGGCGATTCGCCCGAGCGAGCGCTCCAGCGGCGTCGCCACCGACGAGGCCATGGTTTCCGGCGATGCGCCTGGCAGCGAGGCGCTGACCATGATGACCGGGAAGTCCACCTGCGGCAGCGGGGCTACCGGCAACAGCCGGAAACCCAGGATGCCGCAGAGCGTGATGGCTATGGAGAGCAGTATTGTCGCCACCGGGCGGTAAATGAAGAGGGCAAAAAACTTCATTTACGCCTCCTCTTCACGGCGCGGGAAGCGGCGACGCAGAGAGAGCGCGAGTCGGTCGAAGAGCAGATAGATAACCGGGGTAGTAAACAGCGTCAGCACCTGGCTCACCATCAAACCGCCCACCATGCCAATCCCCAGTGGGCGACGCAATTCCGCCCCGACGCCGGTACTGAGCATCAGCGGCAACGCGCCCAGCAGTGCTGCCAGCGTGGTCATCAGGATAGGACGAAAACGCAACAGACAGGCCTGGAAAATGGCGTCGCGTGGCGACATGCCCTCTTCACGTTCGGCGGCGAGGGCGAAGTCGATCATCATGATGGCGTTTTTCTTGACGATGCCAATCAGCAAAATAATGCCGATAATGGCGATAACGTCCAGTTCGCTCCCCGAGATAAGCAGCGCCAGCAGCGCGCCGACCCCCGCTGTTGGCAGCGTAGACAAAATGGTGACCGGGTGAATAAAGCTTTCATACAGCACGCCCAGCACGATATACATCGCCACCACGGCGGCAACGACCAGCCAGACAGTACTGCCAAGCGCGGCCTGAAACGCCAGAGTGCTGCCCTGGAACTGCGTGGTAATATCGGTCGGCAGGTTCAGCGTTTTCTCGCTGTCGATAATCGCCTGAACGGCGTCGCCCAGTGAGTGCCCCTCCGCCACATTAAAGGAGATGGTGGTGGACGGAAACTGGTCCAGATGGTTAATCGACAGCGGCGCGAAACGCTGCTCAACTTTGGCTATCGAACTCAGCGGCACGGTACCCCCGCCGCTGCTGGCAAGGCGAATATTATCCAGCGCCGCCAGCCCCGGCGTCTGTGCGGTGTTGTGTTCCAGCACCACGCGATACTGATTCGCCTGGGTATAGATCGTAGAGATCAGGCGCTGACCAAAGGCGTTATACAGGGCGTTGTCGACATCGGACATGCTAATCCCAAGGCGGCTGGCGCTGTCGCGATCCACATTGACATAGGCCACCAGCCCCTGATCCTGCCAGTCACTGCTGACATCAGCGAGTTGCGGCAAGGCCTGCAATGTGCCCATCAACTGCGGCACCCATTCGCTCAGGGCCGTCAGCGAATTGGCCTGTAAGGTAAACTGATACTGCGTGCGGCTGACCGTGGTATCGATGGTCAAATCCTGCGTCGGTTGCAGATAGAGCGCTGCGCCCGGAATGTTCGCCACCGACTGTTGCAGGCGCTCGATAACCGTCGGCACCCGATCGTCACGTTCGCTGAGCGGTTTAAGGTTTATCTGTAGCCGCGCGCTGTTGAGCGCCGGGTTAGTACCGTCGACGCCGATAAAGGTGGTCAGGCTTTGTACCGCCGGGTCTTTGAGCACGATATCCGCGACCTGGCGCTGGCGCTCGGCCATGCTGGCAAATGACGACGACTGCGGCGCCTGCAAGGTGCCCTGGATGATGCCGTTATCCTGCACCGGGAAGAAGCCTTTCGGGATCACAATCCACAGTAATACCGACAGTAGCAGGGTCGTGATGGCGACGCCCAGGGTCAGCCATGGATGGTTAAGCACTTTGGCGAGCAGTCGACCATACGCGGCGATCACGCGCTCGAAAAACCGCTCCGAGGCGCGGGAAAAACGGTTCTGCTTACGCAGCGACTCCGCGCTTAACATGCGAGCGCACATCATCGGCGTCAGGGTAAGCGAAACAATCGCCGAGATTAAAATCGCCACCGCCAGGGTGACGGCAAACTCGCGGAACAGTCGCCCGACGATATCGCCCATAAACAGCAACGGGATCAGCACCGCAATCAGCGAGAAGGTCAGCGAGATAATAGTAAAGCCTATCTCGCCAGCCCCTTTAAGCGCGGCGGCCAGCGGCTTCTCGCCTTTCTCGATGTAGCGCGAGATGTTCTCAATGACCACAATGGCGTCATCCACCACGAAACCGGTGGCGATGGTGAGCGCCATCAGCGTCAGGTTATTGATCGAAAAACCCAGGAACACCATGACTGCGAAGGTTCCCACCAGCGAGAGCGGTACAGCGACGCCCGGAATAATGGTGGCCGGGACATTGCGCAGGAACAGATAGATGATCATCACCACCAGCGCGATAGCCAGCATTAATTCGTACTGGGTATCGGAGACTGACGCGCGGATATTGGTGGTGCGGTCCGACAACACTTTCACTTCAACCGATTTCGGCAGGCTGCTGGTCAGTTGCGGCAACATGGCGCGGATACTGTCGGCGGTGTTGATGATATTCGCGCCCGGCTGGCGCTGAACGTTCATGACAATCGCCTGCTGTTTGTTGGCCCACGCCCCCAGCCAGCTGTTTTCCGCCCCTTGTTCAACCGTTGCGATATCGCCTAGGCGGATGGGGGCGCCATTCTGATAGGCCACAATCAGACGCCGGTACTCCTCGGCGGATTGCATCTGGTCATTTGCGGACAGGGTGACGGCGCGGGCCGGGCCGTCGAGGCTCCCTTTGGCGGAGTTAACGTTCGCATTGCTGATAGCGGTGCGGATTGTTTCGCTGGTCAACCCCAGCGCCGCTACCGCCTGCGCATTGAGTTTGACGCGCACAGCAGGGCGCTGGCCACCGGCAAGCGTGACCAGGCCGACCCCCGACACCTGGGAGATTTTCTGTGCCACGCGGGTTTCCACCATGTCTTCTACCTGCGTCATTGGCATGGCGGAAGAGGTGACGGCCAGCGTCATGATCGGCGGATCTGCCGGGTTAACTTTGCTGTACACCGGCGGGTTAGGTAAGTCGGAAGGCAGCAGACTATTGGCGGCGTTCATGGCCGCCTGCACTTCCTGCTCGGCGACATCAAGCGGCAGCGTCAACTGGAATTGCAAGGTCACCACCGAGGCGCCGCCGGAGCTTTGTGATGACATCTGCTTGAGGCCCGACATCTGACCAAACTGGCGTTCCAGCGGTGCGGTAATCGCCGACGTCACCACGTCCGGGCTGGCGCCGGGGTAGAGCGTCACCACCTGAATGGTGGGGTAGTCCACTTCCGGCAACGCGGAGACGGGCAGAAAGCGGTAGCCGATGATCCCGGCGAGCAAAATCGCCACCATCAACAGGGTGGTGGCGACAGGACGCATAATGAACAGGCGCGAAGGGCCGCCGGTTCTGCCTGGCGGAAGCAACTGCATCAGGACTGCGCTCCTTTCGACGGACGTTCACGTTTGGCGGGCATCTGGTCTGCGTTTTTGGCGTCGACCACTTCCACTGTCGCCCCTTCGGTCAGGCGATCAATCCCGTCCGTTACCACGCGGTCACCGGCGGAAAGCCCGGCGGCAATCACCACTTTTTGACTGTCCTGAATACCCGGCGTCACCGTATGTTTGCTGACCTGGTTTTTATCGTTGAGCACCCAGACGAAGTTGCCTTCGTTGCCCATCTGCAGGGCGGCAGTCGGGATGACGACGGCATTCTGTTGGGTCGAGACGAGCATCCGCGCATTCACAAACTGGTTCGGGAACAGGGTGTCATCCTGATTATCAAAACGGGCTTTTAGCTTGATAGTCCCTGTGGTGGCATCAATCTGGTTATCGAGGCTCAGAAGCGTACCGGTGGTCAGCTTCTGTTTGTTCGTACGGTCCCAGGCTTCAACGCTTAATGTTTGCCCGGCTTTTTGCGCCTTGATTACGGTGGCGATGTCATTTTCCGGCAGGGTGAATACCAGATCAATGGGGTGGGTCTGGGTCAATACCACAATACCGGTGGTATCGCTGCTGGAGATCTGATTGCCGATATCCACCAGCTTAAGGCCGACACGACCGTCGATAGGGGCGACAATGCGGCTCCAGTCGACCTGGAGTTGCGCGCTGGCGACAGACGCTTCATCGGCTTTGATGGTGCCCTGTGTTTCACTGACTAACGCCTGCTGCGTATCCAAATCCTGACGAGAGACAAGATTGGTTTTTACCAGTTGCTGATAGCGGGCGAGATCGCGCTGGGCGTTAGCAAGGGTGGCTTTATCTTTCGCCAGCTGTCCCTGCGCCTGTGCCAGTGCGACGTTGAATGCGCTGGGGTCAATTTCTGCGAGGAGATCGCCGGCTTTAACCTGCTGGCCTTCTTTAAAATGGATCGCCTGCAACTGCCCTGACACGCGGCTACGTACCGTTACCGTATTGGCGGCCGTGACCGTCCCCAGGCCAGTAAGATATTGCGGAACCGCTTGTTGAGTCGCCGTTGCCGCCTGTACCGGCGGCAGCGCGCCACCGCGCATGCCATGACGGCCACCGCCCGCGCCAGGACGCTGCGTTTGCCCGTTTGTTGCCCCGGCTGCAGGCGTTGTTTCCTTATGGCCGAACCCGTACCAGATAGCGGTAATACCTGCAATGACCACCACCGCTGCTATCACCAGGCGGGAAGACTTTCTGCCTTTCATCGTTATGCGTATCTCATCCAGAAACATTGCCTGAAATAATACTAGTTTAGTGAGCGCAGGCGTCAGAAAAATGGAGAGAATATGAAGTACTGTCTGGAAACGTCTGAGTGTGAATCTAATTTGCGTTAGGGCGATTTTTCAACGGGAAAATCTGCAATGCCTACTTTTTGCGAACATATCACCAGGTTTCGGGGGCGCTGATACGTGATGCCATACTCCAGCCTGCCTTCGCTTATACCGCAACAGGCAAAATGATTTATCGGCTAACGCGTAACAAATTACTGTTTTCTGAATGCGCTATTTGTCGCAAATTAACCCGTTTTATATGATGAAATAACCATCAAAGATGAGGGCTTATTGATTTTATTTATCTGAATTATTGGCTCCAGGAATCTGGATGTTAATGATTTGGCGTTGATGAGAGACAGGCAACTGTCATGCCTGATGCGTTTTACAGAAAGAAAGGATGCCCGCGTAAAACATGATGCGATTTACGCGAGCTTATTTAATGCTTAACGAAATACTACCTGCGCCCAGCGCGCCAGACCGGCGGTTACTGAGCCAAAATCGTCGCCACCGGCAATCGGAATACCCGGCAGCGCCTGTGACAGTGCGCGTTTGATAATCGGTGAGCGCGCGCTACCCCCGGTCAGGTAAATTACTTCCGGCGTCGTGTCGCTGCTTTCCAGCGCCAGTTGAACCTGCTCCAGAATACGCTGCAACGGCTGGTTCAGCGCCGCTTCCAGCCCGACCTGATCGATAGCGGTCGCCAGTTCTTTGCTGATAAACGGCAACTGCGCCTGGGTTTCCATCTGCCCGGAGAGGGCGATTTTGCTCTCTTCGGCGCTGCGCACCAGACGATAGCTTAAGCGCTGCTTCCACACCTTTTGCAGCAGGGCGACTTTATCCGCCTCGCGGGCATCGCGCACCAGATCGTTTAGCAGACGTCCGTTTGCCGCGCTGTAGAAATCGGTTTGCGCCGGTACATCGTTAATCGCGACGGCGTTCCACCACGGCAAAATGGGCAGGGCGATGCCTTTTTCGGTCTGTCCCCCCATACCCAGCAACGGCATCAGGTTTTTAAACGCCAGCGCGATATCCAGATCGTTACCGCCGACACGGCAACCGCTGTGTCCCAGCAGGCTTGTTTCACGGTCCTGGCGGTTATGCCACTGTGGCCCCATCAACAGTAAGGAACAGTCGGTGGTCCCACCGCCGATATCCACCACCAGCACGCGTTTTTCTTCGCTTAGCGTGGCTTCAAAATCAAGCCCGGCCGCAACAGGCTCATACTGGAACACCACATCGCGAAAACCGGCGCGTTTTGCCGCGCGTTCAAGAATGCCCTGCGCCTGGGCGTTGGCGTCATCGCCACCCAGCCCCTGAAAGTTAATCGGACGGCCAATAACTGCCTGGTCAATCGCCTGCGGAAGTTGTGATTCAGCCTGCTGGCGAATGTGCAGCATCATGGCGCAAACCAGATCTTCGAACAGGGCGATTTGCTGTGGCTTGAGCCCGTTTGCGCCCAGGAAGGATTTTGGCGATTTAACGAAGTAGACCTCTTCCGGGTCTTCCACATACTGGCGCAGCGAGTTCAGGCCGAACTGGACGCTTGACGCCTGGACGTCGATATCCTCTTCGCGGTTATAGCTTACGGCACGGCGCAGCAGCGCCTGCGTTTCGCTCCCCGTTGCCGGGACATTGTGGTGACGATAGAGCCACTCACTCACCGCTTCGCGCGTTGGCGCGCAGAGCATCGACGGCAGCAGTGTGCTGTCGTTTTCCATTTTTAACAGTCGTGGCGTGTCTTCCTGCATAACGGCGACCGAGCAGTTGGCGGTGCCGTAATCAAAACCTACAAACACGTGTTTATCCCCATGCCAGTGAAGAAGGGGGGCGACTTTAGCCGAATGCGTGCGCCAGGACAACTGGAATATCAAAGCAAAGCGCAAAATCACGAATGCGTATATGCTCTTAGCCGTTGATGACAGGAGATGGTATGTACACACTGCGCTGGCAGCCGCCCTATGACTGGGCATGGATTCTGGATTTTTTACGCTTGCGTACGGTCGCGGGCGTTGAAGTGATTACGCAGACTACGTACACCCGATCATTTGCTCTTAGCGGGTATCGCGGCGTGATTACCGCTGCGCCGGATATGACTGCATCAACCCTTAACGTTACGCTGAGTGAAGGGCTACTACCGGTGGCTGATCTCTGTTTGCAGCGACTTAGCCAGCTTTTTGATCTCGACTGCACGCCAAAGATAATTACAGAAGCGTTAGGGGATGTGGGTGCCGCACGGCCCGGCCTGCGGCTTCCTGGCTGCATGGACCCGTTTGAACAGGCGGTCCGCGCGATTTTAGGCCAGCTGGTGAGCGTGGCGATGGCGGCAAAGCTGACTTCCCGCGTAGCGGCCCTGTACGGCGACAGGCTCGATGAACAGTTCGTTCTGTTCCCGCAACCATTGCAACTGGCGCAGGCTGATCCGCTGGCGCTTAAAGCATTAGGTATGCCGGTAAAGCGGGCGGAATCGCTTATCTTTCTCGCACAGTCGGTGCTGGACGGGACCTTTCCCCTGACGATGCCGGATGACGTAGAACGTGGGATGAAAGCGCTACAAACTTTTCCGGGGATTGGCCGTTGGACGGCCAACTATTTCGCCCTGCGCGGCTGGCAGGCGAAAGATGTGTTCCTGGCGGATGATTATCTGATTAAGCAGCGTTTTGCCGGGATGACGCCCGCGCAGATTCGCCGCTACGCTGAGCGCTGGCAGCCATGGCGTTCTTACGCATTGCTGCATATCTGGTATACCGAGGGCTGGCAGCCACATCTCACGGTTAGTTAATAGCGAAATAGCTGGTGTTGAGCATGATATCCAGCGGCTGAGGCTGAGAAATGGTGTCGCCGAAGATCAAATCGATGCCAATACCGGAGAGCGTATCCATCATCATCGGCTGGTTTGTTGGCCCGGCAATGCTCTTTAGGCCCAGACGCTGAGCATGGCCCTGAATAATCGTCACCATCATTTCATCCATCAGGTTGCCATGAACATTTGTCACCAGCTCCTGGTCGAGCAAAAGGTAATCGGCGGTGTGCGGCGTAAGGTGGTTGAAGATTTCCAGGTCATGACCAATGTGGCTCAGGATGATACGGCAGCCCGCATGGCGTAGTTTTTTCAGGTTATCGATAATCTCTTTGCCCTGACGCATAAGGGCATCGGCATTGATCATCAGATGCAGCAGGCGACCCGGCATCGGGCCGCGCTCCAGCAGGTCCAGCACCTCTTCTACCAGTTTGCTATTGGAAAGCCCGGCAGCAGAGAACGGTAATGCAACACCCAGCCCTTTCGCCGCAACGGCGGTGGCGTGGTTACGGAAAAACTCATGGAATACGCGGCGGTCAAGAGCACGGATCAACTCCGGCTCGTTTAACCCGGCACGGAAAGCGCGCTCCTCCATCGCTTCGCCTTCGCTGGTCCACAGGCGCAGAGAGAGCAGCCAGAAATTGCAGGTTTCCGGTACGCGCGGCGAGGCGACGCAGCGGGCAATCATCATGATGTGATTGTCTTTGATCATCCGCCACTGTTCTTCCAGCGACATCTTGCTGCGTTCCTGGAGCATCTGTCCCTGCAGCGCTTCGTAGACCGTCACCAGTCCGCGACCATTATTTTTCGACGCATAGCAGGCAATGTCGGCCTGCGACATGACTTCCGAGGCCTGGTGGTTGGTTTCATCAATAATGGTGATCCCGGCACTCGCGCCGATACGGTGCATGCGGCCTTCCCACATAAAGTGGTAGTCGTTAATCGCCTCAATAATGCGCCCGGAAATATAGCGTGCGCTTTCGACATTGCAGTCCGGCAACAGCAGGCCGAACTCATCGCCGCCCAGACGGGCCAGGATATCGGTAGAGCGCAACATGCTCAGCATCAGTGAGGAGAGCTCGCGAAGCAGAGCATCGCCAGCGGCATGCCCGGCGGTATCGTTCACCGCTTTGAAGCGATCGAGATCGATAAATACTAATGCATGACGCTGATGTAACTCCTGCACGCTTTTCAGCAGACGCTTAAGGTGGGTTTCGAAATTAACGCGGTTCGCCAGATGTGTCAGGGCATCGTGAGAGGCACTGTAGCTGAGCTGGCGCAACATCTTACGCGACTCAGTGACATCCTGAATAACCAGTACGAAGCCAATATTTTGCCCGTCCAGGGTGCTCAGCGGCGTCACGCTGTAGTGGATATCATATGTACCGCCGGTACGGCAGTGGAGTACCACGTCCTGCTCGATGGCGGTGCGCGACATATCGCCGCTGTGAATGTTTTCCATCGCCGGGCCGCTTTCACCAAAGGTAATACGCAGCACGTTCAGCAGCGGCTGCGACATGGCCTGGTCCTGCGACCAGCCGCTCATTTTCTCGGCGACCGGGTTCATAAAGGTGACGTTCATATCAACGTCAGTACAGAGTACCGCTTCACCGATGGAGTCCAGGGTGATATGCAAGCGCTCCTTTTCCTGAAACAGCGCTTCGTTGAGTTGCTTCACCTCGGTCATATCCATATTGACGCCAAGCAAGCGTTCCACTTCGCCATTGCGGTTAAGTACCCGGTTGGCGAGCGTACGGATATGACGAATGCCATCTTTTACGGCAATGCGAAACTCAAGTTTAAAGGCGATCCGCGACATCAACGAGTCGCGAATAATACGTTCGGTCTCTTCCCGGTCCTCAGGTAAAATCCGTTCATACCAAAGTTGCCAGGTCGGTTTGATGTGCGACGGCACCTCATACAGTTCGAACATACGCTTGTCCCAACTGATGATATCCGGCTCCAGTTCCCACTCCCAGATACCGATCCCCCCGGCTTCGTTCGCCAGCGTGATACGCTCCATCAACCGTTTATTGACCCACTCAGTCTGTTTCAGATCGTTAATATCTTCGACCTGGGCGATAAAATAACGCGGCGAGCCGTTCGCATGGCGTACTACCGACACTGCCAGCAGCGCCCAGACCAAATCGCCGCTTCGGGTGTAATAGCGCTTTTCCTGCGAGTAGGTGTTAATTTCCCCGCGAACTAACAGATCCAACTGCTCAAGGTCTTTATTCAGGTCTTCTGGCCAGGTGAGCTGCTGGAAGGTCATTAGCCGCAATTCGTCCTGGGTGTAGCCGAGAAAATTACACAGGGCTTTGTTGGCCTGTAACCATTGCCCGTCGATACCTACCAGCGCCATCCCGATGGCGGAATATTCCATCGCATTACGGAAGCGCTCTTCGCTTTCGCTAATATGTTTACGTTCAGCCCGGAAGGCATACATCACCATTGTCATGACGTTAGCGGGCAGCAGGATCATCAAAAACGGCAGCCATGGCGCGTTCAACATCACACTGGTTTTTGGCGTGACGGGCACCAGCGGATTGGCCGCCACAACCAGCGATACCATCATTACGGTAATCAGAAAGATAAGGAACGCTTCCATACGCGGCAGACGGATGGCGCTCCACATCAGCAGCACGATCACCGCAGTAAACGGCCAGGGCAGATAGTTCATCGCCAGCCAGCTCAGGCCGAGCGTCACGGCCAGGGTTGCCAGCGTTTCGAGAAGCAATTGTCGCTTGCGGTGGCGCAGCAGATAGTGCGGCTTAAAAAGAATACCAACCGGAACCAGCGCCAGCGCGCCAATGGCCTCCGAGAGGAACCAGAGCATAAAAGTGCGCACGAGATTGTCTGTGGGGACTATCAGGCAAACTAACGTCCCGCCCAGCAGGGGAGGGATGAGTGCGCTACCGATAGCCAGCCGTATCCAGTCGTTCAGATTTTTTAGCGGGTTATACCAGGGCAAAAATTTACGCAGTAGCATTGCCCCGGTCACCGCTTCGATAACATTGATGACGGTATACCAGAGATTCAGTGTGCTTGCCGGGAACATCACCATGGTCGCCGCGACACTGCCGACTGAACAGACCACAGCGATGCCCGGCCACATCTTTCCCGCGTGGCGATAAAACGCCACCATCATCAGAGCGGAGGGAAACCATAGCGGCGAGAGGTGAGTTCCGAAGTGGGTCAGTTCCAGCGAGAATAATGAAAAGATGAACGACAACAGCCCCAAACTGAACAGACGCAGTATAAGGTTAGGGGTGGCCATCAAGACTCGCTGATTTTGTTTCATCATTACCGCTTAATCCGCAATCCCTACATTGTCAGGAACGGCGTCCGGACGAGTTAATTATGAGTTCGGATTATGCTAGTACAAACAATTTACAATTCCTATGCCGTCCGCTCAGAATTTGACATCATAATGTTATTAATTACTTAGTTTCCGGGAAAAAGCCAACAAGCGCTGTTAATTTGAACGTTCTGATTTGCGTAAAGGTGGATTTTGCGTCATAAGCACAAGGCTTTTTTGCCGAACGGCGTACTGGACGTATTCGACTGGTATCATGGACGCGAAATCCCTATAATTGCCGCGTTTGACGCTCAGGCGTCGTCCTTCCTTTACATCCAGGTTAATCAGGTCGCTAAATTTATGACTGATAAGTCACATCAGTGCGTCATTATCGGCATCGCCGGCGCATCGGCTTCAGGTAAAAGTCTTATTGCCAGCACGCTTTATCGTGAACTTCGTGAGCAGGTGGGTGATGAGCATATCGGCGTTATTCCAGAAGACAGTTACTATAAAGATCAAGGCCATCTGTCGATGGAAGAGCGTGTCAAAACCAACTATGACCATCCAAGCTCCATGGATCATAGTCTGCTGTTCCAGCATCTGCAGATGCTAAAAAGCGGCCAGGCCATTGAATTACCGGTCTACAGTTATGTCGAACATACCCGTACGCCGGAAACTATCCACATCGAACCGAAAAAAGTCATCATTCTTGAAGGTATTCTGCTGCTGACCGATGCGCGCCTGCGTGATGAAATGAATTTTTCTATCTTCGTTGATACCCCGCTGGATATCTGCCTGATGCGCCGTATCAAGCGTGATGTGAACGAACGTGGCCGTTCAATGGACTCGGTGATGGCACAATATCAGAAGACCGTTCGTCCGATGTTCCTGCAGTTTATTGAGCCGTCCAAGCAGTATGCCGATATCATCGTGCCGCGCGGTGGTAAAAACCGTATCGCGATTGATATTCTGAAAGCCAAAATCAGCCAGTTTTTTGAATAATACATGATAGGCTGTACCCTTTAGTTTACTTTGCTTTGCCCCTGAATTGTCAGGGGCGTCATGCACGAAAGGAGAAAGTGCCATGCGTCTTTGCGACCGAGATATTGAAGCCTGGCTGGATCAGGGGCGTCTGTCGATTACCCCGCGTCCCCCCGTTGAGCGTATTAATGGCGCGACTGTCGATGTCCGCCTGGGCAACAAATTTCGTACCTTTCGTGGTCATACCGCCGCATTCATCGACTTGAGCGGTCCGAAAGACGAAGTCAGCGCGGCGCTTGATCGCGTGATGAGCGATGAAATCGTTCTTGCCGACGGCGAAGCGTTTTTCCTGCATCCTGGCGAACTGGCGCTGGCCGTGACCTTTGAATCAGTGACGTTGCCTGCCGATCTGGTGGGCTGGCTGGATGGTCGTTCTTCACTGGCGCGCCTGGGGCTGATGGTTCACGTCACCGCACACCGAATCGATCCCGGCTGGTCGGGCAGCATCGTGCTGGAGTTCTATAATTCTGGCAAACTGCCGCTGGCATTACGCCCCGGCATGCTGATCGGCGCACTGAGCTTTGAGCCGCTCTCCGGCCCGGCCGACCGTCCGTATAACCGCCGCCAGGACGCGAAGTATCGCGACCAGCAGGGTGCGGTTGCCAGCCGCATTGATAAAGACTGAGTGATTTGTACCCACTGAGGCTGCCATGAGAAGAGTGTTAACCACGCTAATGATTTTACTGGTCGTGCTGGTAGCCGGCCTTTCGGCGTTGGTCGTCATGGTCAACCCTAACGATTTCCGTGACTACATGGTACGTCAGGTTGAAGCCCGTAGCGGCTATCAGTTGAAACTTGACGGCCCCCTGCGCTGGCACGTCTGGCCGCAACTGAGCATTCTCTCAGGGCGTGTAACCCTGACCGCACCGGGCGCGGAAGTCCCTGTGGTGAAAGCGGACAATATGCGCCTGGACGTTGGGCTATTACCGCTGCTCTCCCATCAGCTCCAGGTGAAACAGGTGATGCTCAAGGGAGCGGTTATTCAACTGACGCCGCAGACCTATGCGGCGCCAGAGCATGATGCGCCGGTTGCCCCGAAAGAGAACATATTGCCGCAGGCCGCGGAAGATCGCGCCTGGTCGTGGGATATTGCCCGGCTACAGGTGGCCGATAGCGTGCTGGTTTTCCAGCATGAAAACGACGAACAGATTACCGTGCGCGATATTCGCCTGCAGATGGAACAGGATGCAGCCCATCAGGCGACACTGGATTTTTCGGGGCGTGTGAATCGCGATCAGCGCGATCTCTCGTTATCCCTGAAAGCGCAAGTGGATGCCAGCGACTACCCGAGCCATCTCACGGCGACCATCAGCGATCTGAAATGGTTGTTGCAGGGGGGCGACGTCCCGGCTCAGGGGATTACAGGCGCGGGCAGCCTTTCCGCGCAGTGGCAGGGCAATCGTCAGCAAATCTCCCTGAGCGATCTGCATCTTAGCGCCAACGACAGCGCCTTTAGCGGCAAAGGCAGTGTCATTCTTTCCGAAAAACCGCAATGGCTGCTGGATTTACAGTTCGACACGCTGAATCTGGATAACCTGCTGGCGCCGAAAGAGACCGCGTCCACTGATGCTTCTACTGACCAGCAAGGGCAGCAGGCGCAGGCGCGTATGCCGCGACCGGTGATCGCTAATAACATAGAGCCGGAATATACCAGCCTTCGTGATTTCACCGCGCAGGTATCCCTGACCGCGAATAATATTCGCTGGCGCGGAATGCGCTTCGATAACGTCAAGGGACAGTTCTCTAATAACGCCGGCTTGCTCAATATCTCTACCCTACAGGGCAAAATGGGTGACGGGGATATCTCGCTGCCTGGCATGCTGGATGTGCGCCGTGATAATTCCCGCGCAGTCTTCCAGCCGCGGCTGGATAACGTTGAAATTGGCACTATCCTGAAAGCGTTCAATTATCCCATTGCCCTTACGGGTAAGCTCTCTCTGGCGGGCGATTTTTCGGGCAGCCGGATTGATGCCGATGATTTTCGCCGCCACTGGCAGGGCGATGCCCATGTCGAGATCAAAGACAGCCAGATGGAAGGGCTGAATTTCCAACAGCTGGTCCAGCAGGCGGTTGCCCGCAGCAGCGATGTGCAGGCACAGGAAAATTACGATAACGTGACGCGTCTCGACACTTTCAGCACGGATGTGTCGCTGGACACAGGCGTCATGACGCTGGCGGATATGCAGGGCAGTTCACCGCTGCTGAGCCTGTCCGGGCAGGGTGAGATGGACCTGGTGCGTGAGCAATGTGACACCCACTTTACCATCCGCGTACTTGAGGGCTGGAAAGGTGACAGCAAACTGATCGACTACCTGAAATCCACCGACATCCCGCTGAATGTATACGGTAAATGGCAGTCGCTGAATTACAGCCTGCAGGTTGATCAGATTTTGCGTAAACATTTGCAGGATGAAGCGAAACGCCGACTGAGTGAGTGGGCGGATCGCAACAAAGACAGCCAGAATGGTAAAGACCTGAAAAAACTGCTCAACAAACTGTAACGCCGGGAGACCCGGCGCCAGTCAGACCTGATAATCCAGCGCGTCGCCCGTATTCAGGGCGATGATCTGGACCTTCTGAACGCGGTGGCTTTCCACCTCCAGCGTTTTCACTAAATAATCGCCTACCTGAACCTCTTCCCCCGGCGTCGGGATCCGTTGCAGATATTCCATCAATAGCCCGGCAATGGTGTGGTATTCCCGTTTTTCATCCAGCGGCAGCGGCACATATTGCACCAGATCTTCCAGCGGCATATGGCCATTCGCGGTCCAGCTACCGTCGCTGTTTTTCTGAATATCGTGGCGGGCATCAATTTCTTCCACCTCATTCGGCAGATTCCCGGCGATGGTCTCCATGACGTCACTCAGGGTGACAATACCTTCAACGGAACCGAACTCATCGACCACAAACGCAAAATGGGTACGCGCGCTACGAAACTGCTCCAGCGCCTGTAGCAGCGGCAACGTTTCCGGAAAGACCAACGGCTGGCGGACCAGTACTCTCAAGTCGAGCGGCTCGCCGCGCAGCGACTGCTGGAGTAAATCAATCACATGTACCACGCCCAGCAAATCGGTCTCGTCATTGCCGCCGGTCACCACCATGCGCGTATGCTGGTTTTTCTCCAGCAAATCGCGAATCTCTTCTTCCGGGGCATTCAGGTCGATATGTTCAATATCATGTCGGGAGGTCATGATACTGCTCACCGTACGCTGATTGAGGTTAAGCACCCGGCCAATCATCCGACGCTCTTGCGGGTTAAAAAGCTGGCTACTGTCATGGTCGACCAGCATCGACGCGGTTTGTGCATCAAGCTCCGCATCCTCTTTTCTGCCGCTCAGCAGGCGCATTACCGCTTCTGTCGTGCGCTGGCGTAACGTCTGGTTGGCCGACAGGAAACGGCGACGGTTGAAGATAGCGAGCTGATTAAGCGCTTCAATCATGACCGAGAAACCTATCGCGGCGTACAGATAACCTTTCGGGATATGAAAACCAAAGCCTTCGGCAACGAGGCTAAAGCCAATCATCAGCAGGAAGCTCAGGCAAAGAATAACAATCGTCGGATGGCTGTTTACAAAACGCGTCAGCGCTTTGCTGGCCAGCAGCATCAGCGAGATGGCGACAATGACGGCGGCCATCATGACGGCCAGGTGATCAACCATCCCGACTGCCGTAATCACCGAGTCGAGAGAAAAAACGGCATCCAGAACGACGATTTGCGCCACGACGGCCCAAAACTTCGCCCCTCGCCGTTGCGTGGGGTTATCGCTGTCTTTACCTTCCAGACGTTCGTTGAGCTCAACGGTGGCCTTAAAGAGCAGGAACAGACCGCCGAACAGCATAATCAGATCGCGCGCGCTGAAACTGAGATCGCGGAAGGCAAAAAGCGGGTTGGTGAGCGTAACCAGCCATGAGATAGACGCGAGCAGTAGCAGGCGCATAACCATCGCCAGCAGCAGCCCTGTGACACGGGCGCGGTCGCGTTGCGCCGGCGGGAGTTTTTCCGCAAGTATCGCGATAAAAACCAGGTTATCAATGCCGAGCACGAGTTCGATCACAATCAGCGTGATCAATCCGGCCCAGATTGATGGATCGGCAATCCATTCCATCGTATGCGTAACACCTTATCAATTCTAACAATTGTCGTTATCTGATCATGGATAAAGCCAATCTAAGGAAGGTGCGAACAAGTTCCTGATATGAGATCATCATATTCATCCGGAGCGCATCCCAGAGGGACATCATGAGCCATCAACTCACCTTCGCCGATAGTGAATTCAGCACTAAGCGCCGTCAGACCCGAAAAGAGATTTTCCTCTCCCGCATGGAGCAGATTCTGCCATGGCAGAATATGACCGCTGTCATCGAGCCGTTTTATCCCAAGGCGGGCAATGGCCGACGGCCCTATCCGCTGGAGACCATGCTGCGTATTCACTGCATGCAGCATTGGTACAACCTGAGCGACGGTGCCATGGAAGATGCCCTGTACGAAATCGCCTCCATGCGCCTGTTTGCCCGATTATCCCTGGATAGCGCCCTGCCGGATCGCACCACCATCATGAATTTCCGCCACCTGCTCGAGCAGCATCAACTGGCCCGTCAATTGTTCAAGACCATCAATCGCTGGCTGGCCGAAGCAGGCGTCATGATGACCCAAGGCACTTTGGTGGATGCCACCATCATTGAGGCACCCAGCTCTACCAAGAACAAAGAGCAGCAACGCGATCCGGAGATGCATCAGACCAAGAAAGGCAATCAGTGGCACTTTGGCATGAAGGCCCACATTGGTGTCGATGCCAAGAGTGGCCTGACCCACAGCCTAGTCACCACCGCGGCCAACGAGCATGACCTCAATCAGCTGGGTAATCTGCTTCATGGAGAGGAGCAATTTGTCTCAGCCGATGCCGGCTACCAAGGAGCGCCACAGCGCGAGGAGCTGGCCGAGGTGGATGTGGACTGGCTGATCGCCGAGCGTCCCGGCAGGGTAAAAACCTTGAAGCAGCATCCGCGCAAGAACAAAACGGCCATCAACATCGAATACATGAAAGCCAGCATCCGTGCCAGGGTGGAGCACCCGTTTCGCATCATCAAGCGGCAGTTCGGCTTCGTGAAAGCCAGATACAAAGGGCTGCTGAAAAACGATAACCAACTGGCGATGTTATTCACCCTGGCCAACCTGTTTCGGGTGGACCAAATGATACGTCAGTGGGAGAGATCTCAGTAAAAACCGGAAATAACGCCAGAAATGGTGGAAAAAATAGCCTAAATAGGCTGATTCGATGTGTTTGCGGGAAAAAAATCGGCCCAGATCCGCGAAATTTTAATCAGCGAGTCAGCTTGGGAAGAAATGACCTGCTTATTCGCACCTTCCCTAAATTGCAATGCCGGTATGCGATTTATCTTATTTCTGACTGGACCCGGGAGAGAAATTAAAAATCTATTTCCTTATTAGTAATGGGATTATTTTCGTCAGCAGATGAAAATGGTTTTTAGGATATTTCGCATGCGTAAATGCCAGTAAAGATTTTGTCAATATCAATAAAATCCTAAAAAGCTAAATATTTGCTCTTAATATTATTCTTAAAAATATGTTTAGGGTGGGATGTTGCCTTGCCTGTAATTCGCTTAGCTGCAACAATTCCTCCAGCATGTTTCAAATATACCTGTGAAGTTATTTTTAATGCAGCTAAACAGCGTAAATCCTTATGACTGCCTTATTTAAGGCATCCAGGAATATTCTCTATCAGGGTCGGAGTAGAAAAGGGTGTTTTCAATAACTTACTGTTTAATCAGTGGATTGGTAGCTGAAAGCCAAGGGCGGTAGCCTGCCTGACAGCATGTCAAAAAGTCTGGATTATTCTGTCAATAGCATGTGGTTGAATAAGCGATTTTTAGGACTGATACCAGTTATATTACGTTCCGATTAACTGCATTCTGATTCCGTGATGACCGGTCGCTTATTTAAATACACAGGATAATTACTCTGCAAAAGTGATAATTAATCAATGATGAAATCCAAAACGAAATTGATACCATTATTGGTGTCCATGAGCTTGATGAGTGGCTGCACAGTCTTTCCCGGTAGCAATATGTCAACAATGGGAAAAGATGTGATTAAACAACAAGACGCCGATTTTGATTTAGACCGCATGGTGAATGTCTATCCATTGACGCCTCGTCTGGTTGAGCAATTACGTCCGCGCCCGAATGTCGCCCAGCCAAATATGTCGCTGGATCAGGAAATCTCAAACTATCAATATCGCGTTGGCCCAGGGGATGTACTTAGCGTCACCGTCTGGGACCACCCTGAACTGACCACACCTGCAGGCCAGTACCGCAGTTCAAGCGACACCGGTAACTGGGTACAGCCCGACGGCACCATGTTCTATCCCTACATTGGCAAAGTCCATGTCGTCGGCAAAACCCTTGGCGAAATTCGCAGTGATATTACCAGCCGCTTAGCGACGTACATCGCTGACCCGCAGGTGGACGTTAATATCGCCGCTTTCCGTTCGCAAAAAGCCTATGTCTCCGGACAGGTCAATAAATCAGGTCAGCAGGCTATCACTAACGTTCCGCTGACCGTGCTGGATGCCATTAATGCCGCGGGCGGACTTACCGATGCCGCCGACTGGCGCAACGTGGTGCTGACACATAATGGTCAGGAACAGCGTATCTCCCTGCAGGCGCTGATGCAAAACGGCGATTTGAGCCAAAACCGCCTGCTCTATCCGGGGGACATTCTTTTCGTACCGCGTAATGACGATCTGAAAGTCTTCGTGATGGGTGAAGTTAAAAAACAGAGCACCCTCAAAATGGACTTCAGTGGCATGACGCTAACCGAAGCGCTGGGCCAGGCCGAAGGTATCGATCTGACCACCTCCAACGCCAGCGGCATCTTCGTGATTCGTCCGCTCAAAGGCGAGAACGGTCGCGGCGGCAAGATTGCCAACATTTATCAGCTTGATATGTCCGATGCGACCTCGCTGGTGATGGCAACCGAATTCCGCCTCCAGCCGTATGACGTGGTGTATGTGACGACCGCACCGGTTGCTCGCTGGAACCGTCTCATCAATCAGTTGCTGCCAACCATTAGTGGCGTTCGCTACATGACGGATACGGCGCGCGACATTCACACCTGGTGATAGGCGATGTTTAACAAAATTCTGGTGGTGTGTGTGGGGAACATTTGCCGTTCCCCCACGGCGGAGCGGCTGCTGAAAAAGTATCAGCCCGCATTGACGGTAGAGTCAGCCGGGCTGGGAGCGCTGGTAGGTAAAAGCGCGGATGCGGAGGCAGCGCGCGTGGCAGCAAAAAACGATCTGTCCCTTGAAGGGCACTGCGCCCGGCAGATTTCCGGAAAAATGTGCCGTGATTTCGACCTGATTCTGGTCATGGAAAAACGGCATATCGCCGCACTGTGCGAAATCGCGCCGGAAATGCGCGGCAAAGTGATGCTGTTTGGTCACTGGGACGATGAACGTGAAATTCCCGATCCATATCGCAAAAGCCGCGACGCCTTCGAGGCCGTTTACACCTTACTTGACCAGTCTGCCCGCCAGTGGGCGCAGGCACTGAACGCTCAGCAGGGATAACAATGACAGAGAAAACACACCATTCCGCCGCGTCGACGGTGGGAAATGATGAAATCGATGTAGGGCGATTAATCGGTACAGTCGTCGAGGCCCGCTGGTGGGTGCTGGGGATCACCGGCTTATTTGCCGTGGCCGCTATCGTTTACTGCCTGTTTGCCACGCCAATCTACAGCGCGGATGCGCTGGTACAGATCGAGCAGAATACCGGTAATTCCCTGGTGCAGGATATTGGTTCGGCGCTGGCTAACAAACCCCCTGCGTCGGAAGCGGAAATTCAGTTGATTCAGTCCAGGCTGGTGCTGGGCAAAACCGTCAATGATTTAAATCTGGATATCGCCGTGACCAAAAACACCTTTCCGGTTTTTGGCGCGGGCTGGGACAGATTGATGGGTCGGCAAGATGATACGGTCAAAGTCACGACGTTCACCCTCCCTAAAGAGATGAAAGATCAGGTCTTCACCCTTAAGGTGCTGGGGCCGAAACAGTATTCTCTGACCAGCGACGGAGGCTTTAGCGCACATGGCGAAGTGGGGCAACCGTTAAGCAAGGACGGTGTGACCATGGTGGTTAGCGCTATTCAGGCGGCGAACGACAGCGAATTCACCGTGACGAAATTCTCCACGCTCGGAATGATCAATAACCTGCAAAATAATCTGAGTGTTACCGAGAACGGTAAAGATACCGGTGTGCTCAGCCTGACCTATACCGGCGAAGATCGCGATCAGATTCGCGACATTCTTAACAGCATTACCCGCAACTATCTGCAACAGAACGTTGAGCGTAAGTCCGAAGAAGCCGCGAAGAGCCTGGAGTTCCTGAATAAACAACTGCCGGAAGTTCGCGCCAAACTGGACGTGGCCGAAAACAAACTCAATACCTATCGCCAGCAGCAAGACTCCGTTGACCTGCCGCTGGAAGCGAAATCGGTACTCGACTCGATGGTTAACATCGATGCGCAGTTGAACGAACTGACCTTTAAAGAGGCGGAGATTTCCAAGCTGTACACCAAAGCGCACCCGGCTTACCGCACACTGCTGGAAAAACGCAAAGCGCTGGAAGATGAAAAGGCCAAACTCAACACCCGCGTGACGGCAATGCCAAAAACGCAGCAGGAGATTGTCCGCCTGACGCGTGATGTGGAGTCCGGTCAGCAGGTTTATATGCAGTTGCTGAACAAACAACAGGAGTTGCGTATTACCGAGGCCAGCACCGTGGGGGATGTACGCATTGTTGATGCGGCCATTACTCAGCCTGGGGTATTGAAACCGAAAAAAGCGCTGATCATTCTCGGCAGCGTTATCCTGGGGCTAATCCTCTCTGTGGTCGTGGTTCTTCTGCGTTCACTCTTCAATCGTGGTATCGAAAGCCCGCAGTCGCTGGAAGAGCAGGGGATCAGCGTTTATGCCAGCATTCCGCTGTCGGAGTGGCAAAAAGCGCGCGATACAGTCAAAACCGTCAAGGGCAGCAAACGTTACAAACAGCGCCAGTTGCTGGCGGTGGGTAACCCGGCGGATCTGGCGATTGAAGCGGTACGCAGCCTGCGCACCAGTCTCCATTTCGCCATGATGCAGGCACCCAATAATGTCCTGATGATGACCGGGGTGAGCCCGTCGATTGGTAAAACATTCGTCTGCGCCAACCTGGCGGCGGTGATTAGCCAGACCAATAAACGCGTGCTGATGATCGACTGTGATATGCGCAAAGGCTATACCCACGAACTGCTCGGTACCGATAACGTTAATGGCCTGTCGGATATTCTGGTTGGCAAGGGCAGTATTGAAAACTGTGCCAAAAAGACCTCCATCGCGAACTTTGATCTGGTGCCGCGTGGGCAGATCCCGCCGAACCCGTCCGAACTCTTAATGAGCGAGCGTTTCACGCAGTTGCTGGACTGGGCGAGTAAACATTATGACCTGGTGCTGATTGATACCCCGCCAATCCTCGCGGTGACGGATGCGGCGATCGTGGGACGCCACGCGGGCACCACGCTGATGGTCGCGCGTTATGCGGTGAATACGGTGAAAGAGGTGCAGACCAGTCTGAGCCGCTTTGAGCAAAACGGTATTCAGGTCAAAGGCGTCATCCTGAACTCCATTTTCCGCCGTGCTACCGGCTATCAGGATTACGGCTATTACGAATATGAATACAAGTCTGATAGCAAATAACGTTTAACCCTAACCCCTCACCCCGCCCCTCTCCCACAGCGGAGAGGGGAAAAGCGTAGTCGCTTGTAAATGGACTCAACCATTTCCTTACCCCACCGGGGAGAGGGGAAAAGAGTGCTCTCGCTTGCACATGGGCGTACAGCGTTCCCTCGCCCCTCAAGGGTGAGGGTGAGAGTGAGAGGAATATTGATCAATCGGGGAAGAAAATGACCACAGAACGTCCGTTAATCTCGATCTATATGCCGACATGGAACCGTCAACAACTGGCTATTCGCGCTATCAAATCGGTGCTGCGTCAGGATTATACCCACTGGGAATTGATCATTGTAGACGACTGCTCAACTGCCTTTGAGCAACTCCAGAGTTATGTGGCCGAATTGAATGACCCGCGTGTGACCTATACCCGTAACGCGTTTAATACCGGCGCCTGCGCGGTGCGCAACCAGGCCATCATGCAGGCGAAAGGCGAGTTTATTACCGGTATTGATGATGACGATGAATGGACGCCGGACCGCCTGTCTGTTTTCCTGGAGCATAAACACCAGCTGGTATCGCGGGCTTTTCTCTATGCCAACGACTATGTCTGCCAGGGCGAAGTCTATTCACAACCGACCAGCTTACCGCTTTACCCAAAATCGCCGTTTTCCCGCAAGTTGTTCTACAAGCGCAACATTGTGGGCAACCAGGTGTTCAGTTGGTCCTGGCGCTTTAAGGAGTGCCTGTTCGATACGCAGCTGAAAGCGGCACAGGACTACGACATCTTTTTGCGCATGGTTGAGCAGTATGGTGAGCCGTGGAAAATCGAAAAAGCGACGCAAATTCTGCACATCAATCACGGTGAAATGCAGATTACCTCATCGCCGAAAAAATTCTCGGGCTACTTCCACTTCTACCGGAAACACAAAGCTAAATTTGACCGCGCCAGCAAGAAATATCAGCTGTTCACGCTCTACCAGATCCGCAATAAGCGCATGAACTGGCGCACGCTGCTGACGCTTTTCTCGGTACGCAATGGCAAGCGTCTGGCTGATGGTTTGCGAGGGAAATGATGCGATTAGAAGATTTTCGCGCTAATCAATGGAGTTTGCGCCCGTGCTGCATGGTCGCGGCCTATCGCGTCGCCCATTTTTGCTCCGTATGGCGCAAGAAAAATGTGCTCAACAACCTGTGGGCGGCGCCCGTGCTAGTGGTTTACCGCTTTATGACGGAATGTCTGTTTGGCTATGAGATCCAGGCGGCGGCGACCATTGGCCGTCGTTTCACCATTCATCATGGCTACGCCGTGGTCATTAATAAGCATGTGGTCGCGGGGGATGATTTCACCATTCGCCATGGTGTGACCATTGGTAATCGTGGCGCAGACAATCTGGCCTGTCCGGTTATCGGCAACAACGTTGAACTCGGGGCCAACGTGGTCTTGCTGGGTGATATCACCATTGGTAATAACGTCATGGTTGGCGCAGGCAGCGTTGTGCTCGACAGCGTGCCGGATAATGCGCTGGTGGTGGGTGAAAAAGCGCGGGTGAAGGCAATCAAATGAACATATTACAATTTAACGTTCGCCTCGCAGAGGGCGGCGCGGCAGGTGTCGCGCTGGATTTACACCAGCGGGCGCTGCAGCAGGGCATGCATTCACGCTTTGTTTACGGCTACGGGAAAGGCGGCAAGAAAAGCGTCAGCCATGACCAGTATCCCAATGTGTTTAAACAGACGCCGCGTCTGACCTCAATGGCAAACCTGGCGCTGTTTCGCCTGTTTAACCGCGATGTCTTTGGCAATCTCAATAATCTCTATCGCAGCGTCAGCCGCACCAAAGGGCCGGTGGTGCTGCACTTCCACGTGATGCACAGTTACTGGCTGAACCTGAAAGACCTGGTGGCGTTCTGCCAGAGACTGAAAGCGCATAAGCCTGATGTGACCTTTGTCTGGACGCTGCATGATCACTGGAGCGTCACCGGGCGTTGTGCATTCACTGATGGCTGTGAAGGCTGGAAACAGGGATGCAAAAAGTGCCCGACGCTGACGAATTATCCGCCGGTAAAAGTGGATCGCGCGCAGCAACTGGTGGATGAGAAACGCCGTTTGTTTAACGAGATGATGGCGCTGGGCTGCCAGTTTATTTCCCCCAGTCAGCATGTGGCCGAGGCATTCAATAGCCTGTACGGCGCGGGTCGTTGCCGCATTATCAATAATGGTATTGATGTAGCGACCGAAGCCATTCTTGCAGATTTGCCCCCGGTTACCGTCACCCATGGGCGACCGAAAATCGCCGTGGTGGCCCACGATTTGCGCTATGACGGTAAGACTAATCAACAACTTGTTCGTGACGTGATGGCGCTGGGCGAGCGCGTTGAACTGCATACCTTTGGCAAGTTTTCTCCCTTTGAGGGACCAAACGTAGTCAACCACGGTTTTCTGACCGATAAGCGTCAGTTAATGAGCGAACTCAACCAGATGGATGCGCTGCTCTTTACCTCACGCGTGGACAACTATCCGCTGATTTTGTGTGAAGCGCTTTCCATCGGCGTGCCGGTTATCGCCACGCAGAGTGATGCCGCGCGTGAAGTTCTGGAGAAGTCGGGCGGCAAGACCTTTAGCGAAGCGGAAGTTGTGCCGCTGGCGCAACTTCATAAAGACGATATCGCGCAGGCCGTGTTTGGCACATCGCTGGATGCGTTTCGGGCGCGCAGCCGTCGCGCATATAGCGGGCAACAGATGCTGGAGGAATATGTCTCATTCTATCAGGGTCTGTAGTTATCTCCTGCTGCCGCTGATTTACTTGCTGGTTAACGTGAAAATTTTCCAGCTTGGCGAAAGCTTTCCGATAACCATCGTTACGTTCTTACCGCTGTTGCTGTTGCTCTATGTGGAAAAAATCAATCTGAAAAAGTTGATGATAGCCCTGGGCACCGGTGCCGGATTGACGCTGTTTAATTACATTTTTGGGCAGTCACTGAACGCCAGTAAGTATGTGACGTCAACGATGCTGTTTGTTTATATCGTTATCATCATCGGCATGGTATGGAGTATTCGCTTCAAAACGGTTTCGCCGCATAACTACCGCAAGATACTTTGCTTCTTTTATGTAGTGGTTGCATTGGTGGTGATGCTGGCGGCAGCGGAAATGGCGCAAATTATTCTCTCTGGCGGCAGCAGTCTCATGGAGATAATTTCGAAATATCTGATTTACAGTAACAGCTACGTACTGAATTTTATCAAATTTGGTGGTAAGAGGACGACGGCACTCTATTTCGAACCGGCATTCTTCGCCCTGGCATTAATCTCAATTTGGCTCAGCATCAAACAGTTTGGTATCAAAACGCCGAAGACAGATGCTATGATTCTGACAGGGATAGTTCTTTCGGGATCGTTTTCAGGGGTAATGACATTTATCCTTTTTTATCTACTGGAATGGGCATTTCAGTATTTAAACAAGGAAGCGATACGCAAGAAATTGCCGCTGGCAATTATTTCACTGGCGGTATTTGTTGTCGGGGTGGTGTTCGCCTTTCCTTATATTGCGGAACGTCTCGGTGATTTAGGAACAGAAGGCTCCTCCTCTTACTATCGCATTATCGGACCGCTGGCGATGGTGGGATATTCCCTGACAAACATTGATGGTGCTGTAAGATTTGGCTCACTTTACGAATATGTTGCATCATTCGGAATCTTTAACGGTGCAGATGTCGGCAAAACCATAGACAATGGCTTGTATCTGTTAATTATCTATTTTTCATGGTTTGCCGTATTACTGACCGGTTGGTATTTGTTCAAAGTTGCAAGAATGACTGTCAATGCGTTTGGTAATAATCAGAATTTTCGTGTTCAGCTTTATCTGTTCGCTCCTATATCGTGGTTTTTTACGGGATCGATCTTTAGCCCTGAATACGCATTTTTAATTGTTTGCCCGTTTATTTTCCGCAAGGCGTTAAATATTTCGAGCATATGACGAGGTGGGTCACATGTTACTAAGCGTTATTACTGTTGCGTTTCGTAATTATGAAGGCGTGATGAAAACCTGGAAATCGCTGGCCCATCTGGCACAGGCGCAGGATATCGCATTCGAGTGGATTGTTGTGGACGGCGGTTCTGCTGACGGTACCGCAGAGTTTCTGGAAAATCTCAACGGGCAGTACCACTTACGTTACGTCAGCGAGAAAGATAACGGCATCTATGATGCGATGAATAAAGGCATCAGTATGGCCAATGGCCGCTTCGCGTTATTCCTCAATTCAGGTGATATCCTGCATCCGGAAAGCGTTGAAGTTATCCGCCAGCTGGCACAAGAACGTGACAATGCAATGTACATTGGCGATGCCTTATTAGATTTCGGCGATGGTACAAAAATACGCCGTAGTGCAAAACGTGGCTGGTATATTTATCACAGCTTGCCTGCCAGCCATCAGGCCATATTCTTCCCGATGAGCGGCCTGAAAACCTACCCCTACGATTTACAATATAAAGTCTCTTCCGATTACGCGCTGGCAGCCAGAATGTTCAAAGCAGGCTTTCGCTTCAAACGCCTGCACGGTCTGGTATCCGAATTTTCTATGGGTGGCGTTTCTACGTCGAATAACCTTGAATTATGTCGGGATGCTCGCAACGTCCAACGAAAAATATTACATGTGCCGGGCTTCTGGGCGGAATTATCGTATCTGTTACGCCTGCGCACTACCGGTAAAGCGAAAGCCTTATATAACAAAGCGTAATGTGAATGCCCTGAGTAATTCGAGTTGCGGAATGACGGCAAGTCAGAGAATTTCGATGTGCTGACTTAAGTAAACGGTGCGGTTAAACGAATGCAGTCAACGCAACGGCAGCTTGAAGAATAAAGGGCAACGTATAAGGAAACACGATGCAAGACTTACATGGATTCTCCGTGCCGAAAGGCTTTCGGGGCGGGAGTGCTATTAAGGTTCAATTGTGGTGGGCGGTGCAGTCGACATTATTTGCCTGGTCGCCACAAATTATGTATCGCTGGCGTGCCTTTCTGCTGCGTTTATTCGGTGCAAAAATCGGAAAAAACGTAGTGATCCGTCCGTCAGTGAAAATAACGTATCCATGGAAATTAACGCTGGGTGATTACAGCTGGGTCGGCGATGACGCTGTTTTATATACCCTGGGCGATATCTCAATCGGCGCTAATTCTGTGATTTCGCAGAAATGTTATTTGTGTACCGGTAGTCACGATTTTATGAGCGCGCACTTTGATATTACCGCGTCGCCCATCGTGATTGGCGATAAATGCTGGCTGGCAACGGATGTCTTTGTTGCTCCCGGCGTGCGTATTGGTGACGGAACGGTTGTCGGTGCGCGCAGCAGTGTTTTTAAGACGCTTCCGGCAAATGCAATTTGCCGTGGCAACCCCGCAGTGGTAACGCGCGAACGCGTAAAAACTGAATAACTTCTGATAAGTAATAGAGGAATAAAATATGTCTAAAGTCGCTCTCATCACCGGCGTTACCGGGCAAGATGGCTCTTATCTGGCAGAACTGCTTCTGGAAAAGGGTTATGAAGTTCATGGCATCAAGCGTCGTGCCTCTTCATTCAACACTGAGCGTGTGGACCATATTTATCAGGATCCGCACACCAGTAACCCGAAATTCCACCTTCACTATGGCGATCTGACGGATACCTCTAACCTGACCCGTATTCTGCAGGAAGTGCAGCCGGATGAGGTTTATAACCTTGGGGCGATGAGCCATGTCGCGGTCTCTTTTGAATCACCAGAATACACCGCCGATGTAGATGCGATGGGTACATTGCGTCTGCTGGAAGCCATCCGCTTCCTGGGCCTTGAAAAGAAAACGCGTTTTTACCAGGCATCGACCTCTGAACTGTATGGCCTGGTTCAGGAAATCCCGCAGAAAGAGACCACGCCATTCTACCCACGTTCTCCGTATGCTGTCGCCAAACTGTACGCTTACTGGATCACCGTAAACTACCGTGAATCCTATGGCATGTACGCCTGCAACGGCATCCTGTTTAACCACGAGTCTCCGCGCCGTGGCGAAACCTTCGTAACCCGCAAAATTACCCGCGCCATTGCCAACATCGCTCAGGGGCTCGAATCATGCCTCTACCTTGGCAACATGGATTCCCTGCGTGACTGGGGCCATGCGAAAGATTACGTGAAGATGCAGTGGATGATGCTGCAGCAGGACCATCCGGAAGACTTCGTTATCGCCACCGGCGTGCAGTATTCCGTGCGTCAGTTTGTGGAAATGGCGGCGGCGCAGCTGGGTATCAAACTTCGCTTTGAAGGCAAGGGTGTGGAAGAGAAGGGGATTGTTGTCTCCGTCACCGGCCATGACGCGCCAGGCGTGAAACCGGGCGATGTGATTGTTGCCGTTGACCCGCGTTATTTCCGTCCGGCAGAAGTGGAAACTCTGCTCGGCGATCCGACCAAAGCACACGAAAAACTGGGCTGGAAACCGGAAACTACGCTGCAGGAGATGGTCTCTGAGATGGTAGCCAAAGATCTTGAAGCGGCGAAAAAACATTCGCTGTTGAAAGCTCACGGTTACGAGGTTGCCATCGCGCTGGAGTCTTGAGAATGACGAAACAACGTATCTTTGTCGCGGGTCACCGCGGCATGGTCGGGTCGGCCATCGTAAGACTGCTGTCGCAACGTGAAGACGTAGAACTGGTACTGCGTAACCGCGACGAACTGAACCTGTTGGATTCTGCGCAGGTGCAGGCGTTCTTTGCCAGCGAACGTATCGACCAGGTCTATCTGGCGGCGGCGAAAGTAGGTGGCATTGTCGCCAATAACACCTACCCGGCAGATTTCATCTACGAGAACATGATGATTGAGTGCAACATCATTCACGCGGCGCATTTGCATGACGTGAACAAGCTGTTGTTCCTCGGTTCATCCTGTATTTACCCGAAGCTGGCGCACCAGCCGATGGCGGAAAGTGAGCTTCTTCAGGGGACGCTGGAGGCGACTAACGAACCGTATGCGATTGCCAAAATCGCCGGTATCAAACTGTGCGAGTCCTACAACCGCCAGTACAACCGTGATTATCGCTCGGTGATGCCGACTAACCTGTACGGGCCGAATGACAACTTCCACCCGAGCAACTCCCACGTGATCCCGGCATTGCTCCGTCGCTTTCATGAAGCCACGCTCAGCAATGCGCCTGACGTCGTGGTATGGGGCAGCGGCACGCCGATGCGCGAGTTCCTCCACGTGGACGACATGGCGGCAGCCAGCATTCATGTGATGGAGCTGGATCGCGAAGTGTGGCAGGAGAATACCGAACCGATGCTGTCGCACATTAATGTCGGCACCGGGCTGGATTGCACGATCCGTGAACTGGCGCAAACGGTCGCTCAGGTCGTGGGCTACAAAGGTCGGGTGGTCTTTGACGCCACTAAGCCGGATGGTACGCCACGCAAACTGCTGGATGTCTCCCGCCTGCATGCGCTTGGCTGGTATCACGAGATCTCGCTGGAGCAGGGGCTGGCAAGCACCTACCAGTGGTTCCTCGAAAATCAGCAACGGTTCAGGGGGTAAGCATGTTTTTACGTCCGGAAGATTTTGCCACGGTCGTGCGTTCGACTCCGCTTATCTCCATCGATCTTATTGTGGAGAACGACAGCGGCGAGTTTTTGCTCGGCAAGCGTACGAATCGTCCGGCGCAGGGTTACTGGTTTGTACCGGGTGGACGGGTGCAAAAAGATGAACCTCTGGCGAGCGCGTTTGAACGTTTGACGCTGGCTGAACTGGGCGTACTCCTGCCGATGTCGGCAGGAGAGTTTTATGGCGTCTGGCAGCACTTCTATGACGACAACTTTTCCGGCAGCGATTTTTCTACCCACTACATCGTGCTCGGTTTTCGCTTACGGGTCGATGCCTCCACGCTGGCGCTGCCGACAGAACAGCACGATGACTATCGCTGGCTGACGCCCGATGTGCTGATTGCCGATCCGCTGGTACATGACAATAGCCGCGCCTATTTCAAGGAAGCGCGGGGAGTACCGGGCTTATGAAAATTCTTGTTTACGGCATCAACTATGCGCCGGAATTAACCGGTATCGGTAAATACACGGGCGAAATGGTTGAATGGATGGCCCGGCAGGGGCATGACGTGCGTGTCATTACCGCACCGCCTTACTACCCGGAGTGGCAGGTGGGTAAGGCGTATTCCACCTGGCGTTATCGCCGGGAAAGCGGTGCCGCGACCGTCTGGCGCTGTCCACTGTATGTACCGAAACAGCCCTCGACACTGAAACGACTGATCCATCTGACCAGCTTCGCCGTGAGCAGCTTTTTTCCGCTGATGGCACAGCGACGCTGGAAGCCGGATCGCATCATCGGCGTGGTACCGACGCTGTTTTGTACACCGGGCATGCGCCTGCTGGCAAAACTCACCGGTGCCCGCACGCTATTGCATATTCAGGATTATGAAGTCGACGCCATGCTTGGCTTAGGGATGGCCGGGAAAGGCAAAACCGGCAAAGTGGCGAAACTGGCTACCGCGTTTGAGCGCAGCGCTCTGCACAATGTCGACAATGTCTCCACCATCTCCCGCTCAATGATGAATAAAGCACGGGAAAAAGGGGTGGAAGCCGGGCGGATAATCTTCTTTCCGAACTGGTCAGAAGTGGCCCGCTTTCGCGACGTTGATCCGCAGGATGTCGCGCAACTGAGACAGACTCTGGGGTTGCCTGAGGATAAAAAAATCATTCTTTACTCCGGCAATATCGGTGAGAAGCAGGGGCTGGAAAATGTGATTGCGGCTGCGGCTAACCTCCGCGAACAACCGTGGCTGTTTGTGATTGTGGGGCAGGGCGGCGGCAAAGCGAGACTGGAAAAGCAAGCCCTGCAACAGGGGCTGGATAACGTGAAATTCTTTCCGTTGCAGCCTTACGACGCCTTGCCAGCGCTGCTCAAGATGGCCGATTGCCATCTGGTGATTCAAAAACGTGGCGCCGCGGATGCCGTGCTGCCATCGAAACTGACCAATATTCTCGCCGTGGGCGGCAATGCCGTTATCACCGCCGAAGCGTCCACCGAGCTGGGCCAGCTTTGTCTGGCGTCGCCGGGTATCGCCGTGTGTGTGGAACCCGAATCCGTGCCGGCGCTGACGGCGGGCATCGAACAGGCACTTTTGATGCCCAAAACCAACACGGTGGCACGTGAATATGCCGAACGCACGCTCGAGAAAGAGAGCGTGTTAACCCAGTTTATGACTGATATCTCCCGACGCGATCCGACGGTGAGCGCAGGGCAGGCTGCCCATGCGCAAGACGAACGTCTGAATTACGAAGGGAATGGGGATAAATCATGAGTCAAACACAACTGTATCCGGTGGTAATGGCCGGGGGTTCCGGCAGCCGCCTGTGGCCGCTCTCCCGTGTCCTGTATCCCAAACAATTCCTCTGCCTGAAAGGTGATTTGACCATGCTGCAGACCACCGTCTGCCGCCTGGATGGGGTGGAGTGTGAAAGTCCGGTGGTTATCTGCAATGAACAGCATCGCTTTATTGTTGCCGAGCAGTTGCGCCAGCTTAACAAGCTGACGGAGAACATCATTCTTGAACCCGCGGGGCGCAACACCGCACCCGCGATCGCGCTGGCCGCGATGGCGATCACACGCCATAACCCGACCTCCGACCCGCTGATGCTGGTGCTGGCGGCGGATCACGTGATTCAGGATGAAGAAGCGTTTCGTACCTCGGTGCGTCAGGCTCTGGCCTATGCCGAAAGCGGCAAACTGGTGACCTTTGGCATCGTACCGGACCTGCCGGAGACCGGATATGGCTACATTCGCCGTGGCGAGGTAACCCCAGGCAAAGGCGATGGCCTGGCCTTCGATGTGGCGCAGTTTGTCGAAAAACCAAATCTGGAAACCGCGCAGGGTTATGTGGCGAGCGGTGAATATTACTGGAACAGCGGCATGTTCCTGTTCAGCGCCGGTCGCTATCTTGAAGAGCTGAAAAAATATCGTCCCGATATTTACGAGGCCTGCGAGCGCGCGATGGATGTGACGGATCCGGATCTGGACTTTATCCGTGTTGATGAAGCCGCGTTTCTGGCCTGTCCGGAAGAGTCTATCGATTATGCGGTAATGGAAAAAACGGCCGATGCGGTGGTGGTGCCGATGGATGCTGGCTGGAGTGATGTGGGCTCCTGGTCCTCTTTGTGGGAAATCAGCGCCCATACTCCTGAGGGAAACGTCCATCACGGCGACGTCATCAGTCATGATACCGAGAACAGCTTCGTCTATGCGGAGTCCGGTCTGGTCACCACCGTCGGCGTGAAAGATCTTGTGGTGGTGCAGACCAAGGATGCCGTGCTGATCGCGGACCGTAACCACGTGCAGGATGTGAAGAAAGTGGTCGAGCAAATCAAAGCGGATGGCCGCCATGAACACCACATCCACCGTGAAGTTTATCGTCCCTGGGGTAAATATGACTCCATTGACGCAGGCGATCGCTATCAGGTGAAGCGCATCACCGTGAAACCTGGCGAAGGGCTCTCGGTCCAGATGCATCACCATCGTGCTGAACACTGGGTGGTGGTGGCGGGTACGGCGAAAGTCACCATTAATGACGAGATCAAACTGCTGGGTGAGAACGAGTCGGTCTACATTCCGCTCGGTGCGCGCCATTGTCTTGAGAACCCGGGGAAAATACCTCTCGATTTAATTGAAGTACGCTCCGGTTCCTATCTCGAAGAGGACGATATTGTGCGGTTTGAAGATCGTTACGGACGCATCTGACACTGTCCGACATCTTTCGCGCCGCTGCTGATTTGCCGCAACGCGACGTCGGATAGATATAACAAATGAATTCTTTTTGATTATTTCTCCACACCGGAGAGGGCTAACTGTTGCCTGAAAACGAGGTAATGATGGAAAAATTAACCTGTTTTAAAGCCTACGATATTCGCGGCAAGCTGGGTGAAGAGCTGAATGAAGATATTGCCTGGCGGATTGGCCGGGCCTATGGCGAATATTTAAAACCGCAAACCATCGTGCTGGGCGGCGATGTCCGTTTAACGAGCGAAACATTAAAACTGGCGCTGGCCAAAGGGCTGCAAGACGCGGGTGTGGATGTTCTGGATATCGGGCTTTCGGGCACCGAAGAGATCTATTTTGCCACCTTCCACCTGGGCGTAGATGGCGGTATTGAAGTCACGGCCAGCCATAACCCAATGGACTACAACGGCATGAAGCTCGTCCGTAAAGGTGCCCGTCCAATCAGCGGTGATACGGGGCTGCGCGATGTTCAGCGCCTGGCCGAAGCGAATGACTTCCCGCCGGTGAATGCGCAAAAACGCGGCAGCTATCGGCAAATCAACCTGCGTGATGCCTATATCGATCACCTGCTCAGCTATGTCGACCTGGCGAATTTCAAACCGTTAAAACTGGTGATCAATTCCGGGAACGGGGCGGCAGGACCGGTCATTGATGCCCTGGAGCAGCGCTTTAAGACGAACAATGTTCCTGTCACCTTTATCAAGGTACACAACACCCCGGATGGCAACTTCCCGAACGGCATTCCTAACCCGCTTCTCCCGGAGTGCCGCGACGATACCCGCAACGCGGTCATCGAACATCGCGCGGATATCGGTATCGCGTTTGACGGCGATTTTGACCGCTGCTTCTTCTTTGACGGCAACGGCCAGTTTATCGAGGGCTATTACATTGTCGGTCTGCTGGCTCAGGCATTCCTGGAGAAAAAACCCGGCGCGAAGATCATCCACGACCCGCGCCTTTCCTGGAACACGGTGGATGTCGTAACCGCGGCGGGCGGTAAGCCGGTGATGTCGAAAACCGGGCACGCGTTTATTAAAGAGCGCATGCGTGAAGAGGATGCGATCTACGGCGGTGAGATGAGCGCGCATCACTATTTCCGCGATTTTGCCTACTGCGATAGCGGCATGATCCCCTGGCTTTTGGTGACTGAGCTGCTCTGTCTCAAGGGCAAAACGCTGGAGGCGCTGGTCAGCGATCGCATGGCGGCGTTTCCGGCCAGCGGCGAAATCAACTTAAAGCTGGATCAGGCCGCCCCTGCCATTGCCCGCGTCGAAGCCCATTTCACCGGTTCTGCGCTTAGCGTTGACCGTACCGATGGCATCAGCATGTCCTTCCCGGACTGGCGCTTTAACTTGCGCTCATCCAATACCGAGCCGGTTGTGCGCCTGAACGTGGAATCGCGCGGCGACACTGCGCTGATGGAGGCGCGAACACAGGACATTCTGGCGTTGTTGAAACAGTAATCCCTGTTTTTCCCCCTCACTCTAACCTTCTTTCGCGAGGAGAGAGGGCTGCGGTGGGGGGAAAACGAATGAATAGGTACAACGATGACAAATCTAAAAAAGCGCGACCGGGCCAAAACGAATGCATCGTTAATCTCTATCGTGCAGCGATTCTCAGACATCACCATCATGTTCGGTGGCCTGTACATCGTCTGTAGGCTCAATACGTTGCCGTTCTTTTATCAGCATCTGCTGATGGCGCTGATTACCCTGGTGGTGTTCCAGATGATCGGCGGCATGACCGATTTTTATCGTTCATGGCGTGGTGTGCGGTTTATGACCGAGCTGGTGTTATTGCTGCAAAACTGGACCCTCAGTTTTGTCTTTAGCGCCGGTCTGGTGGCGTTTCGCAGCGAACTTAACAATACCTTTGCCCTCTATTTTGCCTGGTATTTGCTCAGCAGCTCAGGGCTGATTATTTGCCGTGGCATTATCCGTTTTGCCGCCGGCTGGCTGCGTAATCATGGCTATAACACGCGTCGCGTTGCGGTGGCGGGCGATCTTCCCGCCGGACAAGAACTGCTGGAGAGCTTTCGTAATGAACCCTGGCTGGGTTTTGAAGTGATCGGTGTCTATCACGACGCGAAACCGGGTGGCGTGAGCAGTGACTGGGTCGGCAATTATGACCAACTGCTTGACGATGCCCGTGCCGGGAAAATCCATAACGTCTACATCGCCATGTCAATGAACGACGCGCAGTGCATCAAACATCTGGTGCGCCAACTGGCGGACACCACCTGCTCGGTGATCCTGATACCTGATGTTTTCACCTTCAATATTCTGCATTCGCGGATTGAAGAGGTGAATGGAGTGCCGGTGGTACCGCTGTATGACACGCCGCTGTCGGGCGTCAACCGCATTCTCAAACGTCTCGAAGACATTGTGCTGGCGTCCCTCATCCTGATGCTGATCTCACCGGTTCTGTTGGGGATCTCGCTGGCGGTGAAACTGACTTCCCCGGGGCCGATTATCTTTCGCCAGACCCGCTATGGCATGGACGGTAAACCCATCAAGGTGTGGAAATTCCGTTCCATGAAAGTGATGGAGAACGACAAGGTGGTGACCCAGGCCACGCAAAACGATCCGCGCGTGACCAAAGTCGGCAGCTTCCTGCGCCGGACCTCACTGGATGAGTTGCCGCAGTTTATCAATGTGCTGACGGGCGGGATGTCAATTGTCGGTCCTCGCCCCCATGCGGTGGCCCATAACGAGCAGTACCGTCAGCTCATTGAAGGCTACATGCTGCGTCACAAAGTGAAACCGGGGATTACCGGCTGGGCGCAAATCAATGGCTGGCGCGGCGAGACGGATACGCTGGAAAAAATGGAAAAACGCGTTGAGTTCGACCTCGAGTACATCCGTGAATGGAGTCTTTGGTTCGATATCAAAATCGTTTTTCTGACCATCTTTAAAGGGTTTGTGAATAAAGCGGCGTATTAAGGAGTGGTCATGAGCTTACGTGAAAAAACCATCAGCGGGGCGAAATGGTCGGCCATGGCAACGTTGACCATTATCGGGCTTGGCCTGGTACAGATGACCGTACTGGCGCGCATTATCGATAACCACCAGTTTGGCCTGCTCACCGTCTCGCTGGTGATTATCGCGCTCGCCGATACGCTATCGGATTTTGGTATTGCCAACTCCATCATCCAGCGTAAGGAGATAAGCCACCTCGAACTCACCACCCTGTACTGGCTGAATGTCGGGCTGGGGCTGGTGGTCTGTGTGGCTATCTTTTTACTCAGCGATCGGATTGCCGGCGTGCTGCATAACCCGGATCTGGCGCCGCTGATAAAAACCCTGTCGCTGGCCTTTGTGCTGATTCCGCATGGTCAGCAGTTCCGGGCGCTGATGCAAAAGGAGCTGGAGTTTAACAAGATCGGCAGCATTGAAACCGTCTCGGTGCTGGCAGGTTTTACCTTTACGGTGGTCAGCGCCTTTTTCTGGCCGCTGGCAATGACCGCTATCCTCGGTTATCTGGTGAACAGCGCCGTGCGTACGCTGCTCTTCGGCTGGTTTGGCCGCAAGATCTACCGTCCTGGCCTGCACTTTTCGCTGCGTTCGGTCAGCTCCAATCTCAAATTTGGCGCGTGGCTTACGGCGGACAGCGTCATTAACTACCTGAACACCAATCTCTCCACGCTGGTACTGGCGCGCATCCTTGGGGCCAGCGTTGCGGGCGGTTACAACCTGGCCTATAACGTGGCCGTCGTTCCGCCAATGAAACTCAACCCCATTATTACGCGCGTCCTGTTCCCGGCGTTCGCCAAAATTCAGGATGACACGGAAAAGCTGCGGCTTAATTTTTACAAGCTGTTGTCGGTGGTGGGGATCATTAACTTCCCGATCCTGCTGGGGCTGCTGGTGGTGTCGAACAATTTCGTGCCGCTGGTGTTTGGCGAGAAGTGGAGCAGCATCATTCCTGTCCTGCAACTGTTGTGCATTGTGGGTCTGCTACGTGCGGTCGGCAATCCGATTGGTTCGTTGTTAATGGCCAAAGCCCGGGTGGATATCAGCTTTAAATTTAATGTCTTCAAAACCTTTTTGTTTATTCCCGCCATCATTGTCGGCGGTCACCTGGCAGGCGCGATTGGCGTCACGCTGGGCTTTCTGCTGGTGCAGATTATCAATACCGTCCTGAGCTATTTCGTGATGATCAAACCTGTTCTGGGATCCAGCTATCGCCAGTACATCCTGAGTCTGTGGCTGCCGTTCTATTTATCACTGCCGACGCTGGTGGTGAGCTACGGGCTGGGGCTGGCACTCGCCGGGCGTCTGCCGGTGTCGGCACTGCTTGCCGTTCAGGTGGCGGCGGGCGCGCTGGCGTTCGCGGCGATGATTGTGCTGTCACGCAATGCGCTGGTGGTGGAGATGAAGCGCCAGTTTTGCCGCAACGAAAAGATGAAAACGCTCTTGCGTGCAGGTTGATATTCATTTTCCCCCTCACCCCAGTCCTCGCCCCAGCGGAGAGGGCCAGGGTGAGGGGAATTCTCTGAGAGGTCATTATGAAATTATTAATTCTTGGCAATCACACCTGCGGTAACCGTGGCGACAGCGCCATTTTGCGCGGGTTGCTGGATGCGATTGCCCGCATCGAACCACAAGCGGAAGTGGACGTAATGAGCCGCTATCCGGTGAGTTCTTCCTGGCTATTGAACCGTCCGGTAATGGGTGACCCGCTCTACAGCCAGATGAAAGCGCACAATACGGCCGCCGGGCTAGTGGGGCGGGTGAAAAAGGTTCTGCGCCGTCGCTACCAGCACCAGGTTCTGCTTTCCCGGGTGACAGACAGCGGAAAGCTGCGCAATATTGCCATTGCCCAGGGCTTTACCGATTTTGTCCGCCTGCTGGCAGGCTATGATGCGATTATCCAGGTCGGCGGCTCCTTTTTTGTCGACCTTTATGGCGTCCCGCAGTTCGAACATGCTCTATGTACGTTTATGGCCAAAAAACCGTTGTATATGATTGGTCACAGCGTCGGGCCGTTCCAGGATCCGCAGTTTAATCAATTGGCTAATTACGTCTTTGGCCATTGCGACGCGTTGATCCTGCGTGAGAGCGTCAGTCTGAATTTGATGAAGCAGAGTGAAATCACGACCGAGAAAGTCGAACAGGGCGTCGATACCGCCTGGCTGGTGGAAGATGATGCGTCGTTTACCCCCAGCTATGCCGTGCGTCACTGGCTGGATGTGGCGGCGAAACAGAAAACCGTCGCTATTACGCTGCGTGAACTTGCCCCGTTTGACCGCCGTCTCAATACCACCCAGCAAGCCTATGAAAAAGCCTTTGCTGAGGTGGTAAACCGGATCCTGGATGCAGGCTGGCAGGTGATCGCGCTCTCCACCTGTACCGGTATCGACAGTTACAACAAAGATGACCGAATGGTGGCGCTCAATCTGCGTCAGTATATTAGCGACCCGTCCCGCTACCATGTGGTGATGGATGAACTTAACGACCTCGAAATGGGCAAAATTCTCGCCGCCTGCGATCTGACAGTAGGAACGCGTCTGCACTCTGCCATTATCTCGATGAACTTCGGTACGCCGGCTATCGCCATTAACTACGAACACAAATCAGCCGGGATTATGCAGCAGCTCGGTATGCCGGAGATGGCGGTGGATATTCGCCACCTGCTGGATGGCTCGCTGGCGTCCATGGCGGCTGACACGCTCGGACAACTGCCTGCACTTAACCAACGCCTTGCTACCGCCGTGGCGGCCGAGCGTGAGAAAGGCGCGTTGATGGTGAAATCGGTGCTGGATCGCATTCGGGAGGTGAAATGAAAGTCAGCTTCTTCTTGCTGAAATTCCCGCTCGCCTCAGAAACCTTTGTTCTGAATCAGATTGTGGTGTTTATCAACATGGGCTATGAGGTGGAAATCGTCGCGCTGCATAAGGGCGATTTGCAGAACACCCATAGCGCCTGGACAGAGTATCGCCTGGCGGAGAAAACCCATTGGCTACTGGACGAGCCAGAGGGCAAGCTGGCGAAACTGCGCTATCGCGGAAAAGCGATATTACGCGGCGCGGGGCGCGCCTCCACCTGGAAAGCGCTCAATATGTCGCGCTACGGTGATGAGGCACGAAACCTGATTCTGGCAGCCATCTGCGGTCTGACACCGCAGGTCTTTCGTGCCGATGTCTTTATTGCCCATTTTGGCCCGGCAGGGGTTACGGCGGCGAAACTGCGCGAACTGGGTCTGTTACAGGGCAAGATTGCCACTGTTTTCCACGGCATTGATATTTCGCACCGGGATGTACTTAGTCACTATACCCCGGAATATCAACAGCTTTTTCGCCGTGGCGATCTGATGTTGCCTATTAGTGAGCTGTGGGCCGGACGGCTTCGCAGTATGGGTTGTCCGGAAGAAAAAATTGCCATCTCGCGCATGGGGGTGGATATCGCCCGTTTTACCCTGCGCCCGGTGAAAGCCCCCGGAACGCCGCTACAGATGATCTCTGTCGCGCGGCTGACCGAGAAAAAAGGGCTGCATGTGGGTATTGAAGCCTGCCGTTTGCTCAAAGAGCGTGGCGTGGCCTTTACCTGGACTATTTTGGGCATTGGCCCGTGGGAGCGGCGCTTGCGCACCCTGATTGAGCAATACCAACTGGATGATGTGATCCATATGCCGGGCTTTAAGCCCAGCCATGAGGTCAAAGCGATGCTGGATGAAGCCGATCTCTTTTTATTGCCGTCGGTGACCGGTGTGGATGGCGATATGGAAGGGATTCCCGTGGCGCTCATGGAGGCGATGGCCGTGGGTATTCCGGTGGTGTCGACGGTGCACAGCGGTATTCCTGAACTGATCAACCCAGGGGAGTCAGGTTGGCTGGTACCAGAAAATGATGCCCGCACGCTGGCGGATAAACTCGTTGAGTTCAGCGCGATGCAGCGTCAGGATCTCACACCGGTGATTACCCGCGCTCGCCAAAAAATCGAAACCGACTTCAACCAGCAACGTATCAATCAGCAACTTGCCACGCTGCTACAGGCGCTCTGAATCGAGGTCCTATGTCTGAGTTTGAAAAAAAGCATCGATTTGCGTTTAACCGACGCAGTTTCCTGACTGCTGGCGCCGCTCTTGCGGCGCTGCCTTTTTTACCGGTCGCCACAGCGCGCGCCGACACGGTGGATATCCGTCGCTATCAGACAACCGACTGGCCTGCGGCGTTGAAGCAGGCCTTTAACGACGCGCAAACGGTCGAAATCCCGGAAGGGGTGGTGTGTGAAAATCTCAATACCGGGGTCTTCATCCCGCCAGGGAAAACGCTGCTGGTGCGAGGGAGTATTAAAAGCAATGGCCGCGGGCGTCTGGTATTGCAGGATGGCTGTAAGGTCATCGGCGAGAAGGGCGGTAGCCTGTACAATCTGACGTTGGATGTGCGCGGCTCAGACTGTGTTATTCAGGGATTAAATATGAGCGGTTATGGCCCGGTGGCGCAAATCTACATCGGTGGTAAAGAGCCGAAGGTGATGCGCAATCTGACCATCGATAACATCACCGTCACGAAAGCCAACTACGCCATCCTGCGCCAGGGTTTTCATAATCAGATTATTGGCGCCCGAATCACCAATAGCCACTTTAGCTACCTGCAGGGGGACGCGGTGGAATGGAACGTCGCCATTAACGATCGCGATATCCTCATCTCCGACCATGTCATTGATCACATTGACTGTACCAACGGTAAAATCAACTGGGGAATCGGCATTGGGCTGGCGGGCAGTACCTACGATAACACCTACCCGGAAGATCAGGCGGTGAAAAATTTTGTTGTTGCCAACATCACCGGCAGCAATTGCCGACAGCTGGTCCATGTTGAAAACGGCAAACATTTTATTATTCGTAACATTAAGGCAGAAAATATTACGCCGGACTTCAGCAAAAAAGCCGGTATTGATAACGCGACGGTGGCGATATATGGCTGTGACAATTTTGTCATCGACAACGTATCGATGGTCAACAGTGCCGGGATGCTCATCGGCTACGGGGTTATCAAAGGCGATTATTTGTCTATTCCGCAAAATTTCAAACTGAACGACATTCACCTGGAAAATGCACAGAGTCAGTACAAGCTGCGTGGTATCCAGATATCGTCCGGTAACGCCACCTCATTTGTGGCCATTACCAATCTCAACTTACAGCGGGCAACGCTGGAGTTTCATAACAAGCCGCAGCATCTTTTCCTGAGAAACATCAATGTTATGCAAGAGGCGTCTGTGGGACCGGCGCTCAAGCTTAACTTCGATTTACGCAAGGATGTGCGGGGACGCTTTATGGCGCGTCAGGATACCTTGCTTTCGCTGGCCAATATTAAGGCGGTGAACGAAAAAGGGCAGAGTTCCGTTGATATCGATCGTATCGATCATCAGGTTGTGAATGTGCAAAATCTCAACTTCCGTTTGCCAGCAGCATCGCGGTAGCCGGTTTTTCGCCGCTTTTACGATGAATCCTGGTGACTTTATTTCGCTGCCAGGATTACATCTACAGCAATTATAAGACAATCGGCGTAACATATTTCGCGGCAACTCGTCCCGTGGACGCTGGCGAAAAGAAGTTGAAGGTCTATAATTTATCAATCATTTACAGGTGGAAGGCATAATGATTAATTTGAAAGCAGTTATTCCGGTAGCAGGTTTGGGGATGCATATGCTACCCGCCACCAAAGCTATTCCTAAAGAGATGCTACCTATCGTCGATAAGCCAATGATTCAATACATCGTCGACGAAGTTGTTGCTGCAGGGATCAAAGAAATCGTCCTCGTGACACATTCTTCCAAAAACGCTGTCGAAAACCACTTCGACACCTCCTATGAGCTGGAAGCGTTACTTGAACAGCGTGTTAAACGTCAACTGTTGGCCGAGGTGCAGTCTATCTGTCCCCCTGGCGTGACCATTATGAACGTTCGTCAGGCACAGCCGCTGGGCCTGGGGCACTCCATCCTTTGTGCGCGCCCCATTGTTGGCGATAATCCGTTCGTGGTTGTTCTGCCGGATATCATTCTGGATTCCGCTTCTGCCGATCCGCTGCGTTACAACCTGGCGGCAATGGTTGCTCGTTTCAATGAAACCGGTCGTAGCCAGGTTCTGGCAAAACGCATGAAAGGCGATCTGTCTGAGTACTCAGTGATTCAGACCAAAGAGCCGCTGGATAGCGAAGGTAAGGTGAGCCGTATCGTCGAGTTCATCGAAAAACCGGATCAGCCGCAAACGCTGGATTCAGACCTGATGGCGGTGGGCCGCTATGTGCTTTCCTCTGAAATCTGGGCAGAGCTGGAGCGTACTGAGCCAGGCGCCTGGGGACGTATTCAGTTAACCGATGCCATCGCGGAACTGGCGAAGAAGCAGTCCGTGGATGCAATGCTGATGACCGGCGAGAGCTACGACTGTGGTAAAAAAATGGGTTACATGCAGGCGTTCGTTAACTACGGACTGCGTAATCTGAAAGAAGGTCAAAAATTCCGCGAAAGTATTAAGAAACTTTTGACCCAGTAATCAGTTAGAAAAAAAACAGATAAGTATTAACTTACAAAAGGGCAGATGAGAGTGGTCACCGAGGCTTTTGCTTTGACCGCTCTCTCTGCTTTTTTTATACATATTCTGTGAAATCAACGGATAATAAATCTACACCCCGATCGGAATTTACTTATTGGATTCAGATTTGCCTTGTTTCCATTGGCGTTTAAGCAGAAAATGGTCGTTTAACATTTTGTGCAGGTAACGGCATTCATTGCGCTACCCGAAACACTGTTATGTTTATGGAAATTGTTGGCGGTTATACACAGTACGCTGGTAGCTATTGAGCCAGGGGCGGTAGCGTGTCTAAACAAATGTGTCCCCATGGTCTGCTCCTTGTATATCAACGTCATAGTTAAACTAGCAAAGTAAACGGAATATTCTCGTGAAAATATTGGTCACTGGTGGAGCAGGTTTTATCGGGTCTGCTGTCGTTCGTAATATCATTAATAATACTCAAGATTCTGTGGTTAATGTCGATAAATTAACCTACGCAGGCAACCTCGAATCTCTGACTGAGGTTGAAAACAGCAATCGTTATGCTTTCGAGCACGCCGATATCTGTGACGCCGAAGCTATGCAACGGATTTTTGCGGAACATCAGCCGGATGCGGTCATGCATCTTGCCGCAGAAAGCCATGTTGACCGCTCTATCACCGGGCCAGCCGCGTTTATTGAGACAAACATTGTAGGAACCTACATTCTACTTGAGGCAGCGCGCAAATACTGGGCGCAGCTTGATGAACCCCGCAAAACCGCGTTCCGTTTCCATCATATCTCAACGGACGAAGTTTACGGCGATTTGCCGCATCCTGATGAAGTTCCTGCCGGAACCGTGCTGCCGCTGTTTACCGAAAAAACGCCTTATTCTCCCAGCAGCCCATACTCCTCATCGAAAGCGTCCAGCGACCATTTGGTTCGCGCATGGCGCCGTACTTACGGCTTGCCAACCCTGGTGACAAATTGCTCAAATAACTATGGCCCGTACCATTTCCCTGAAAAACTTATTCCACTGATCATTCTTAATGCATTAGCTGGTAAGCCGTTGCCGGTGTATGGCAATGGCGAGCAAATTCGCGACTGGCTATTTGTTGAAGATCACGCACGTGCTTTATATAAGGTCGTCACTGAGGGTGTTGCGGGTGAGACTTACAATATCGGTGGCCACAATGAGCGTAAGAATATAGAGGTGGTAAAAACCATCTGCGCTATTTTGGATGACATTATTACCGCAAAACCTAATAACATTAGTAGCTTTGCAGATTTAATTACTTATGTTACTGACCGTCCGGGGCATGACCTGCGTTACGCCATTGATGCGAGCAAAATTAAAGATGAACTGGGTTGGGTACCGCAGGAAACTTTTGAGTCGGGTATCCGTAAAACGGTTGAATGGTATTTAACTAACAAGGACTGGTGGCAGCGTGTGATGGATGGTTCATATGCTGGTGAACGCCTGGGGCTTGCAGAATAAAATTATAAGGACGGAATGATGAAAGGTATTGTATTAGCTGGCGGTTCCGGAACTCGCCTTTATCCAATTACTCAGGGTGTGTCAAAACAGTTGTTACCGGTGTATGACAAGCCGATGATTTTTTACCCTATCTCTGTACTGATGCTGGCCGGCATTCGTGACATTCTGATTATCACGACGCCGGAAGATATGGCATCGTTCCAGCGTTTATTGGGTGATGGTTCACAGTTCGGTATCCGTCTCTCCTATGAAGTGCAGCCTTCGCCGGACGGCCTGGCGCAGGCGTTTATCATCGGCGAAGAATTCATTAATAACGAGCCATGTGCGCTGGTGCTGGGCGATAACATCTATTTTGGTCAAAGCTTCGGTAAGAAACTGGAAAGTGCAGCGCAGTTAACCTCTGGTGCGATGGTATTTGGTTATCAGGTACAGGATCCGGAACGTTTTGGTGTTGTGGAATTTGATAAAAATTACACTGCGTTATCCATTGAGGAAAAACCGCTTAAACCAAAATCAAACTGGGCAGTAACTGGTCTCTATTTTTACGACAAAAATGTCGTCGAAATGGCAAAACAGGTGAAACCTTCTGCTCGCGGCGAGTTGGAGATTACTACACTGAACCAGATGTATCTGGACCGCGGTGAGCTGCAGGTGGAATTGTTGGGGCGTGGGTTTGCATGGCTCGATACGGGCACCCATGACAGCCTGGTTGAAGCATCGCAATTTATTCATACCATTGAGAAACGCCAGGGGATGAAAGTTGCCTGTCTTGAAGAAATTGCGTTCCGTAAAGGTTGGCTGAACGAAGAACAAGTTGCAGAACAAATCAAAAAGTTGTCGAAGACAGACTATGGTCGTTATTTGCAACTGCTGATTAGCGAAAAATAGTCACTGGGCTGCGCGGACGAGAAGATCATGAAGATTTTATTAATTGGAAAAAATGGCCAGGTGGGCTGGGAACTGCAGCGCTCTTTGTCGACATTGGGTGAACTTGTCGCAGTTGATTTTTTTGATACTGAGTTATGTGGCGATCTGACCAAACCAGAAGGTATCGCACAAACTATCCGCGCAGTGCAGCCTGATGTCGTGGTGAATGCGGCGGCTCATACAGCAGTCGATAAGGCCGAAAGTGAAAAAGAGCTGGCTCAGCAGCTCAACGCGTCAAGTGTTGAAATTATCGCTAAAGAAACAGCGGCATTGTGTGCGTTGTTGATACATTACTCTACTGATTATGTTTTTAATGGGCAGGGCGAGCACTATCGCACTGAGAATGAGCAGCCGGAACCATTAAATGTTTATGGTGAGAGTAAATTAGCGGGTGAAATGGCGATTAGGGGCCATAATTCCCGGCACCTTATTTTTCGCACCAGTTGGGTTTATGCGACTCGCGGAGCCAACTTTGCCAAAACGATGCTTCGTCTGGCAAAAGAGAAAGAACAGCTTTCTATTATTAATGATCAGCACGGCGCGCCAACAGGTGCTGAACTGTTAGCAGATTGTACAGCCATAGCGATACGCGCTACGGTCCTGGATTCGTCCTTGTATGGTACTTATCATCTTGTTGCCAGTGGTGAAACAACCTGGTACGAGTACGCTCAGCATGTCTTTGAATTGGCCCGCCAGAAAGGTGAGTCATTAATGATTAAAGAAGTCAGCGGAGTGCCTACATCATCTTACCCAACTCCAGCAAAGCGTCCGTTAAATTCGCGTCTGTCAAATGAGAAATTTCAACGGGCATTCAATGTCGTTTTGCCAGACTGGAAGGTTGGAGTAGAGCGCGTCGTAACTGAGATTTTACAAAAATAATCAGGCGTTAAAAATGAATATAGTAAAAACAGATATTCCAGAAGTAATTATATTTGAGCCAAAAGTGTTCGGTGATTCTCGCGGTTTCTTCCTTGAAAGCTATAACAAAAAAATATTTGATGAAGCTGTAGGGCGTAGTGTTGAATTTGTTCAGGATAACCATTCTGAATCACAACGTGGGGTATTAAGAGGGCTTCATTATCAGCTTGATCCCTGTGCTCAAGGTAAACTTGTGCGTTGTGTAGCTGGTGAAGTCTTTGATGTTGCAGTAGATATCCGCAAGTCTTCCCCCACTTTTGGTAAATGGACTGGCGTTATTTTAAGTGCTGAAAATAAGCGACAACTCTGGATCCCAGAAGGCTTTGCCCATGGCTTTGTAACCTTAAGTGAAAGAGCGCAATTTGTTTATAAAGCGACTAATTATTACGCTCCGCAGACTGAATGCTCCATCATTTGGAATGATCCTACGCTTAATATCGAATGGCCAGAAGTGAAGGATATTCAGTTGTCGCAGAAGGATTTAGCCGGAAAATCATTTTCAGAAGCCTTGTGTTATAATTAATAATTATAATTAAATAACATCTAAAATTAAATGATTTGAATTTACCAATTAATACTTTGTCAGCCTTGATGTTTTTGACTTGATGTTTTTACGAGATAACGTTTAATGACATTTGCAAATGATGATGCTGCCATACTGATGGCTACCTACCAAGGTGAGCGATATATTAATGAGCAACTCAAATCATTTGAAAAACAATCATATAAAAACTGGAAGTTGATTGTTTCTGATGATGGTTCGACTGATAATACGCTTTCTATTATTGATGAGTTTGCAACCAGAAATGTATCAAAAGTTACTGTTGTTGCTGGCCCCGGACAAGGATTTGTCAGCAATTTTTTATCATTATTGCTAAGAGAAGATATTAAAGCTGACTATTATTCATTTTCTGACCAGGATGATATTTGGTACAAGGATAAACTTGAACGAGCTATTCAATGGCTAAAAAGCATCCCTTCTGATATTCCTGCGTTGTATTGTTCTCGAACTCATCTGGTAGACAATACCGGCGAAAGCTTAGGTCTTTCACCACTTTTTAAACGCCCACCGTCTTTCCGCAACGCTCTGGTACAAAACATTGGTGGTGGGAATACGATGGTAATCAATCAGGCGGCGAGAGAAATTGTTAGCCGGGCTGGAATTGCGGACGTCATCAGTCATGATTGGTGGATGTATATTTTAATATCAGGCGTAGGTGGTAAGATTTTTTATGACCCTGAACCCAGCCTGGGTTACAGGCAGCATGGAAAGAATCTTATCGGCTCGAACCTCGGCTTTCGCGCTCGCCTGTGTAGATTTAAAAAAATCATGCAGGGTCAATATCGCACATGGAATGCCGCGCATACCCGTGAACTCGAAAAATGTTTTTTCCTCTTATCAGCGGAAAATCAGAAAAGAATAGGTTGGTTTAAACTTATTCATTCGGGGAATATATTCCTGCGTGCATTTTATTTTTTACGACTTGGAGTATATCGGCAAAGCGCAATAGACACGGTTGCTATCTTTATTTCAGCATTGCTGAAAAAAATTTAATCGCAGAATTGCGAAGATTTACTCGTAGTTTTGGAGTTATTGTTAATAGGGTGTTTTAATGCAATCTTTCCCAATAAGCCCGCTTGAAATGCTGGCAACTATTTGGCGTAATAGATATTTAATCAAAACGACTACGATACGTGAAATTCAAGGGCGTTATCGAGGATCTTCCATTGGAATTATCTGGTCGCTGATAAATCCATTATTTATGCTGGCAGTTTATACGTTTGTTTTTAGCCAGATATTTAATGCCCGCTGGCATGGCGGCGGTACATCAAAAGGTGAATTCGCACTGGTCTTATTTGCCGGTTTAATAGTCTTTAACTTATTCTCTGAGTGCTTAAATAAAGCACCACAGTTGATATTATCAAACGTAAACTATGTCAAAAAAGTTGTCTATCCCCTTGAAATATTGCCGGTAGTATCACTGGGCTCTGCGCTATTTCATACAATGATCAGCCTTGTGGTATGGTTAGTGGCATATTTTGTTTTCTTCGATGTCCCGCATTTAACCGTGTTGTATTTCCCACTCATTCTTCTACCACTAATGATAATTACACTGGGCCTAAGTTGGATTCTGGCATCATTAGGGGTCTATTTGCGAGATATTAATCAGTTTATTACCTTATTTACGACTGCTTTAATGTTTCTAAGTCCTGTTTTTTATTCGGCTGAAATACTGCCACCTGAGTTTCGTCAGTTGATGTATTTTAACCCCTTAACAACTGTAATTGAACAGACGAGAAATGTTCTGTATTGGGGGAAACAACCCGATTTTGACATTCTTGCCGTCTACTGGATTGCTGCATTTATTATTGCCTGGATCGGTTTCGCCTGGTTCCAGAAAACGCGTAAGGGGTTTGCTGATGTGCTCTGATTTTGCTATTCAGGTAAAAAACCTGAGTAAATGTTATCAAATTTATGATCGTCCTTCTGACAGACTTAAGCAATCTATTTACACTGGCCTGCGTCGTCTTGTAGGACAAAATGCCAAACCTTTGTTCCGGGAGTTTTGGGCTCTTCGCGATATTACGTTTGATATTGTTAAAGGTGAATCTGTTGGTATCATCGGGCAAAATGGTTCTGGTAAATCTACGTTACTACAATTAATTTGCGGTACGCTGAACGCAACTTCTGGCACTGTAAAGACAAATGGTCGCGTTGCTGCGCTGCTGGAACTTGGCTCTGGTTTTAACCCTGAATTTACTGGCCGTGAAAACGTCTATATGAATGGCGCGGTACTGGGTCTTTCAGAAGCAGAAATCAATGACCGATTTGACGAGATTCTGTCATTTGCCGATATCGGTGAATTCATTGACCAGCCTACCAAGACATATTCTAGTGGTATGCTTGTGCGTTTAGCATTTGCGGTTCAGGTATGCATTGAACCCGATATTCTTATTGTCGATGAAGCGCTCGCAGTGGGGGATGCTTTATTTCAGAAGCGCTGCTTTGAGCGTATGGACAGACTCCGCACAAATGGCACGACTTTGCTTTTTGTTTCGCACGACCAAGAGTCAGTTCGAACCATGACGAATAAAGCGATTTTCCTTGAACACGGAGTCGTGAAGTTTTCCGGCACCTCTGCAGATGCGTTGTTGGAATATCGTAAGTCGTTACATGAGGTTGAATCAAAACGACTGAGTCAGGTGGCGGAACATCTTAAGGAAAAAGCACGGCAGGCGCGTGTTGCTACGCAAGAAAAAATTCAGCAGGCAGCAGAAGAAGAAAAACTTGAGCCGAGTATTGTACAAGACAATACGGCTACTTCGGCAAGCGAAGATTCAACCACCCCCGCGTTTTCCGAGAGACTGAAAGCTTATTCGTTTGGCGATCTTGATGCAGAAGTTCTTGATGTATCTCTCTTTAATGCTGATGGTGAACCCGCTTCTAATTTTGACCCCCGAGATAAAGTTACAGTTATTGTGCGTTGTAAAACACATGCGGCGCTTAATCATCTGAACGTCGGTTTACGCATTCGTAATAAAGAAGGCGTGAAAATGTATTCCTGGGGAACTCTAAATCAGGATATGGCTATACTTAGCGGTGCCGCAGAACCTGGTGATGTTTTCTGGCAACGAGAATTTGCTCAGGGTAGCGAATTCAGCGTTAAATTCGAATTTATCTGTGGCATGGGACCAAATCTCTATGAAATCCAGGTATCTATCACGGAAGAGGGTAAGCCTTATTATGCAGAACAAAGGATGATTCATTGGATTGACGAAGCTGCCTTCTTTACCGTCAATACGCAACCCCAGTCATATCATTTTGGTGGTGTGGCGGATCTGCGTATGGTAAGCGGCTTGCTTTAACCAATAATCAAATATTTACAATAAGCTCTTTGATAAAACCAAAACCTGGAAATACAGGCTAAATAAATGAAGAATATTGAAAACGCTGACGTTATAGTACGCGAAATTTTGAACTCATGTGGTGGACAGAAGTTTCTTCATATTGGCGCAGGGAATGGCCAATTAGTACAGGAACTTCTTTCCTCTGGGATGGATGCACAGGGTATTGACGATTCAAGCGAAGCGGTAGCATATGGCAATAGTTTTATGCCAGAACGTTTTACCCTTGGCGTTGCATCGAAATTACCTTATGCAGATAAGGCATTTGATACAACTGTCGCGCTTTATAGCCTTGAATACATCAACCCGGATGAGCTGACTCAGGCTGTTCGGGAAATTAAGCGCGTTACGAAACGTTCGATTTATCTTCGTGTCACCACAGGTAATCAACAGGAAAATGACCCGCGCGCCATTGTGCTTGGGCGTAATGAATGGGAACGCATTTTCTTTGCCGAAGGTCTTCGCAAGCATCCTTCTTACTATCTGATCAACGATTATGAAGCATTAGGACGCGAAAGCGGAGAAGCAATTATCCTGCTGGAATGTATTCCAGAAACGGCTCTTGAGCGCTATCCGCTGGAAGCGTTGAAAGAAGAGCGCGACCTGCATATGGACATGACGCGTGAAGCTGGTGAACGTTCAGATGCTCATATCGCACGTTACCAGTGGGCTGCTACCTTCGTGCGCCCGGGAGATACTGTACTCGATGCCGCATGTGGGTTGGGTTATGGTAGTTATCTGTTGCAGTGTGGGACTATGGCTGGCAAAACCATCGGCATCGATGGCAGCAATTATGCAATAGATTATGCCAACCTTAATTTCGTACCTAATGTGAGTAATCTCAGCTTTTCTGCGGGAATGCTTCCAGAAGCACTTTATGATTTTGCCGATCATTCAGTAGATGTTGTGGTCTCGTTTGAAACGCTTGAACACATATCTGACCCTGAAACCGTGCTTAAAGAGTTCCAGCGTATTCTGACGCCTGGCGGCCGTATCATTGTTAGCGTGCCAAATGACTGGAGTGATGAAACCGGTGAAGATCCGAACCCATTCCACCTGCATGTGTATACGTTAGATAAATTGCGCGATCAGATAAAAGCGCAATTCCAGTTGGAAAATATTACTGTTCAATCCGCAACACATTATAAAGAAAAAGCGGGAAGTAAAAACTGGGTTGCTGCGAAACGAGAGCTGTATAGCATTCCGACTGATGCTGAAGAATCCACTGCACCTGCATCAGAATGGTGGCTGGCTGTAGGGATGAAATCGCCGCTTAATGGCGAAGAGGTTGTTTATCACGATACACAGCATAAAACATTTTCCGATCCTGACTGGAATGTTACAGCCTTCTCGCGTGATTATAAAAATCCCTGGCTTGTCCGTGCCATGGTCGATATTGGCTGGAGGCAAAGAAATGATGATGCGCTCAAAGAGCTTGCTGAAATTGTTTATGACACCAATCATGATAACAGCGCCGATACGGGTGCAGCGCTTTGCGTCAGGGCTTACCAATTATTAAATGGTTCAGTTCCCTCGTCTATTGATGAACTCAAGCAAATTTCTGAGCGCATTGATGAATACGTTCTTCTTAAACCAGTAACACCACACGCGATCCGTTGGATGATTTCTCTCCACTTCGTGATGGCAAGATTGTGGTTAAAAGCTGGCCTGCATTCACAGGCACGCACATCATTTGAGAAATGTGTTGCAATCGATCCGCTGATATTTAGCCCCTTGTTAGCAAACCGGGTTGTTGAAGCTCGTTTATACCTTGGTGTCATTCGACTTAATTCCAATGATGAATCAGGTGCGCGCGAAGAATGGGCAGCAGGTATTGAACTTGCTTATCGAGCTCTGAATGCTGACTGGAATCAAAGTCTGGGCGATTTACGCGACCCGGTAGAATTTGGTTTACCAGAATTATCGTCGATTCTCGATTATGCAAGTAATTGCGCATATGCCCTGGTTAATCTGGATAGTTTTAAAGATAAACCCTGGTGGTGGTTGCAGTTGCGCCGAAGCCCGCAGGCACAGGCGGCATCATTGAGAGCGCTTAACGTTGCGCTTAGGTCGCAAATTTCTTCACTGAATAAATATGCAGCCTTACTGGAAGGGAATAATAAATCTGTAACTTCTTTACAGGAGGAAAATACTCAGCTTCTGAATTCTCTTGAGGGAAATAACAAATCTCTGGAGACTCTACAGCAAGAGAATCAACGTTTATTGAATTCCCTTGAAGGGAATAACCAGGCGCTGGTCTCTCTTCAGAGCGAAAATATCCGTTTGCTCCGTTCACTGGAAGTGAACAGCCTGGCTGTGTCAGAACTGCAAGCTAAGAATGCCGAGCTTAACGAGACCATCGAAGGCAAAGAATTAGCCCATACGACTCTGGAAAGTGAAAATAAAATTCTTGCGAATTCCCTCGAAGAGAACAGTCAGGCTTTGGATGTGCTGAAAGGGGAAAATAGCTATCTGCTGACTTCGCTAGATGAGAATAGTCAGGCACTTGATGCATTACGTGAAGAAAATAAAAAGCTGATCGCTTCTCTTGATGAAAATAGCCAGGAATTGGCTGCATTGCAGGATAGAAATACCCAGCTTTGGAATTTTCTTGCCATTATTTCTGGGTGTGAAGTAACGCAATACCCAGCGATGGATAAGAAGATTGAGATTATCAAGTCTCTTTACCAGCTGTTTAATAGTGATCATTTAACCGAACAAGCTGAAACTGCTGCCGATCTTAATTGCCTGCTCACGCAAAACAACGTACTCATGCGCGAGCGCATTCTTGAATTCAGCAAAATGCCTGCTGAAAATGAAGAACTCAAAAAAGCAGTTTCGGTGAAAGAAACAACGATTCTTGCGCAGAACGCGCTCATCACGAAGCAGCAAGAAACACTGGCAGGGCTTGAGCACACAATCCAACTTAAGGACCAGGCCATCGCGGAGCAATCAGCGAATATCAGTCAGTTAAATGCGATTATGCATACCCGTATAATGCGTTTGCGTAATGTAATGCTTTACCAGCCATGGGGAGCGCGTAAGGTCATGCATATGGCTTACCTTGCCACATCCTTAATGACCCCTCTGGTATTGCGCCGTAAGGTATCTCCGCTAACGGGATGGCTGCGAGGTCGTTTCTCACGTAGACCACAGCCGGTGGGGGCACCCGTTGAAACCGTTGACGAGAGTAGTACAACTCCGGTTACTGAAAACACGGGCTATCTGGTCAAAATGCCTGTGACGAAGCCTGGTGCTCCGAAGATTGCCCATGTCATCGCCAACTTTATGACTGGCGGGTCCTCGCGTCTGGTTGTTGATCTTGTCGAATATTTGGGAAGTGATTATGAGCAATTTGTTCTGACCAGCTACGCGCCAAACCCACCAGCTTACGTCGGATTGCAGATTGATGAGCAACGCGACTGCAATGATATCACGCCATTTATTAACTACTTTAAATGGAAGCAACCTGATTTTGTTCACGTCCATTATTGGGGGGATGTGGATGAACCCTGGTATGCTCAGGCCATTGAAGCGGCTCGAGTGCTCAATATTCCGGTCATTGAGAATATTAATACCCCTATCGCACCTCATTTTTCGGAAGCGGTTAAACGTTATGTATATGTGAGTGATTATGTACGCCATGTATTTGGTCGTCCGGATGATTCTCATGTAACTGTTTACCCAGGTTCTGATTTTTCACATTTCATGCGTAACGATGATGATCCTGTTCCACCAGATTGTGTTGGGATGGTTTATCGTCTTGAGCGCGACAAATTGAATGAAGATGCGATTAAACCTTTTATTGCGATCGCACTGAAACGGCCACAGACGAAAATTCTTATTGTCGGTGGCGGCAGCTTGTTGGCGCCATTCCAGGAAGCAGTAAAAGAAGCGGGCGTGGAAGCACAATTTGAGTTTACCGGCTATGTCGAGTATGACACTTTGCCTGATTATTATCGCCGTATGTCACTCTTTATCGCTCCTGTGTGGAAAGAGAGTTTTGGACAAGTCAGTCCTTTCGCAATGAATATGCGCGTTCCCGTCATCGGTTATGATGTTGGCGCAATTAGTGAAATTGTGAATTCAAAAGCAATGTTGGCACCGGCCGGAGATGCTGAGAGATTAGCTGATATAGCCATTGACTTACTTAATAATGACGAACTGCGTGCAATGTTAGGACGTGAACATCAAGAACGGGCGGTGGGTCATTTCTCCGTGCAGGCGATGATTAGCGCTTATGCTGGTTTGTATGCTGAGATAACGGAAAAATAATACGGCGCAATATGAAAATTGTATTTTTTGTACATTGTTTCTTCCCCGACCATTTCTATGGTACAGAAACCTATACATTAGGTTTAGCGAAACATTATCGTGATTGGGGTCACGATGTGGCTGTCGTTTCCGCCGTGTTTCAGGGAGAACCTAAACAACCTGAGTTGATCAATCGCTATACATGGGATGACATTCCGGTAATAGCAATTGATAAAAATGCCATTCCGCACTCGCGAATTAAGGAAACATACTATCAGCCTGAAATGCGTGATGTACTGACTGATGTTCTGCAAGAGCTTAAACCAGATGTCGTCCATATCACACATTTGATCAACCATACGGCTGTGTTGTTGGAAGTCACAGGCAAATTGCAAATTCCGACCTATACAACATTTACGGATTTCTTTGGCTTTTGTTTCAATAATAAGCTGGAGGCTGCAAATGGAGATTTGTGCGCCGGGCCATCTGCCTCACGTGCAAACTGTGTCGCATGTTACCTTAAAGAGTCAGCACAAAATGGCTATGCCAGTGGGTGGATGAAAAAAGCGGCAATGCCAACTGCTGCGACTATCATTGCAAAAGGGCTTGTAGGTACTCATAAAGCCGGCCTGTTAAAAAATGGCTATTTACAAGGGCTGGCCGAAGATCTTATCCGCCGCCCGGAAACCTTATCCTACTTGTACAATACCTACTATAAGGGCGCTGTTGCCCCGACAGCATTCCTGAAAAAAGCATACGAAAGTAATGGAATTTCGGTTCCAATGACTAAAATTTGGTTTGGCATTGATATTGACCGGTTGCCGAAGCCAGAGCGTAGCAGTGAGCATATTCCAGTTATCGGCTATATCGGACAAATTGCGCCTCACAAAGGCACCGATTTACTGATTGAGGCGTTTAAACAGCTTCCTAAAGGCAGTGCTCAGCTCAAAATATATGGCCCAACGAATCAGTCTCTGAGCTATATGGAAGAGTTGCGAAAAATAAGTGAGGGTGCTGATGGTATCACCTTCATGGGGACTTTCGAACAATCGCGTACCGCTGAAATATTCCGCGATATCGATCTGTTTGTTATTCCTTCACGCTGGTATGAAAACAGTCCGCTGGTACTTTTAAATTCATTGGCGACACATACTCCCGTTGTTGTTTCTGATGTTGAAGGTATGACCGAGTTTCTAACCGAAGGGGAAAATGGTTTCAGCTTTAAACGTGGTGATTCAGATGATCTGGCGAAAAAATTGTCTTATATAATTCAGACTCCTGGGTTATTAAGAAAATTGTCTATGACAACAGAATATCTGCGTACAACAAAAGTTATGGCAGAAGAAACATTTAGCCTGTATCAGTAAACTAATTTTAAACACCGGATAATTCTTTATCCGGTGGAAGTTTGATTAGACAAAATTATTGTGACTCGGAGGGAAAATGAAACTTGTGGTCTTTGGCGGTGGTGGATTCATTGGATCAGCAATTTGTGAGCGTTTATTAGCGGATGGCCATCAATTAAGAATTTTTGAGCGCCCACGGGTTCCACCTTATCGCCATTTTGCAGAAAATGAGCATGTTGAGTGGACCACCGGTGATTTCAGTAGTACACATGATTTGCGCGATGCCATAGAAGGTATGGATGGTGTTGTTCATCTTGTATCCACGACATTACCCAAAAGTTCAAATGAAGATCCTGTTTACGATGTCGAGACAAACATCGTACCAAGTTTGCATCTACTGAACGCTATGGTTGAGCATCAGGTGAAACGGATAGTTTTCATTTCATCTGGCGGAACCGTTTATGGTAATCCGCAATATATTCCAATCGATGAAAAACACCCAACGGAACCCGTTGTTTCATACGGTATTACGAAACTGGCGATTGAAAAATATTTGCATATGTTTAGTAAATTGCACGGCATCAAAGCTGTAACACTGCGCGTGGCAAATCCCTATGGAGAACGGCAACGCGTTGAAACCGCACAGGGCGCGATCGGTATTTTTATGCATAATATCTTAAAAGATAAGCCGATCGAAATTTGGGGCGATGGTAGCGTCCAACGTGATTATATTCATGTGAGCGATGTAGCTGATGCCTTTGCCAAAGCCATTACTTATAATGGCGATAAGGAATGTTTTAATATTAGTTCAGGTAAAGGTATTAGTCTGAATGAGTTGGTCGAGATGATGAAAAGTATTATCGCACAACCTGTTCAGGTGAATTATAAACCTGGCCGTTCGTTTGATATTGATATTAGTGTGCTGTGTAATCAACTTGCCCGAAATGAGCTGAACTGGGAACCGCAAGTAACAATGCAAGAAGGCCTGACGCGTACAGCAGCATGGATGAAAGAGACGTTGCAAAAATAAATTGCAAGTCAGTGATTGAGTGAAACTCTATGCGAATATTGCTTACTGTCCATCAGTTCTTTCCTGATTTTAAAGCTGGAACTGAGGTTTTGACACTTTCAGTGGCGAAAGAACTTATCAGACGAGGCCATGAAGTTTGTATCTTTACTGGTTATCCTGGTGATAATGAACTTGGCGATGATGAAAGATTTGATGAATATATTTACGATGAAATTACTGTCTATCGATTCTTTCATTCATATGTGCCAATGTTCGCACAGACTTCACTTATTGAAATTGGTTATAATAATCAACTTTCAAGAAAATATTTCTCGGAAATATTGAATATATTTAAACCTGAGTTGGTTCACCATTTTCATTTGAATCGTTTAGGAATTGGTATCATCAATCTTCTTGCTGAACATGGTATACCACAATATTTTACGCCTACTGATTTCTGGATGATATGCCCAACTGCGCAACTAATATTGCATGACGGACGATATTGTTTAGGGCCAGATAAGCTATCTGGTAATTGTATTAAACACTTTGCACAGAATTCTGTAAATGGTCTTACTTCAAAACTTATTGGTTTTATGCCTGATTCGCTTATCGGTGAAATTGCGAAAATCACTAAAGGTTCGAAGTTAATTGATTTTCCAATGCATAATGAAGTTGATGCTATGTCATCTCGATTGGAAAACACAGTTTCTGCTTTAAATAGGTTGCAAGGGATAGTGGCTCCTAATCGTTTCATGGTTGATCTTTTCCTGCGCTATGGTGTTAATAGTCGAGTTTTACATGAGATTAATTTTGGTATTGATATCGATAGAGAAAAAATAAATTTACCGTTCAAAAAATTAGAAGCTGGTAGACGCATTCGTTTAGGGTTTATTGGTACGCTCGCGCCACATAAAGGCTGTCATATTGCTATTGAGGCCGTTAAGTCTCTTCCTGATGAATTTGCTTCATTAACCATCTATGGAAGCGGCGCTGATTTTCCAGAATATGTAAAAAGTCTGGAGGAATCGATAATGCCTAACGATAATATAAAATTCCGTGGAACATTTCCCAATAAAGATATCTTTGCTATTTTTGAAACTATTGATGTCTTAATTGTACCTTCAGTCTGGTTCGAGAATACACCTCTTGTTATTTATTCTGCACAGGCGTCAAATTGTCCTGTGATAGGTTCGGATTTGCCTGGTATATCTGCAGTGATTAAGCATGGTATTAATGGCTTGCTTTTTAAAGCAGGGGATAGCGATGATTTATCTGATAAAATAAAACAAATTAGAGATGCTGATGTAACGGCTATGAGCGCTTGTGCTATACAGCCAAAAACGTCTGTGGAATATGTTGATGACCTTAATGAAGTATGGGGAGTAGTTGAAGGATAATAACTACTTTTAAAATCCATCTTAAATTTCAGAAGCAAAGAATTTTTACTATGCAAAATACAAAAAAATTAGACTCATTGACGTCGCTAAGGTTTTTTGCAGCGGCTATGATTGTTTTAGGTCATGGACATGGTCTATTTGGTTCTATGGGGCTTGCAACGACCTACTCGTTAGCTCAGGGGGTTTCTTTCTTTTTTGTTCTGTCTGGCTTTATTCTTACATATAACTATCCGAAACTCACCTCTCTTACCGATGTAAAAAGTTTCTATGTGGCAAGGTTTGCAAGAATTTTTCCCTCTCATATCGCTGCAATGGTACTCCTCGTGTTATTTACAGGTGGTATAAACCAAGGATGGCTTCAGGGCGGGGCTATTGTCTTCACCGGATTGATGCACGCATTATTGTTGCAGTCTTTGATCCCATTGAAAGATGTGTTTCTAACCTTCAATGGTGTTTCGTGGAGTATCTCTACTGAGATGTTCTTTTATTTGTTATTCCCTTTGCTCATTACCAGCATTGTTCCTGGTAAATGGATGAAATTATTTATCATTTCGTTAACGGTGATTTTCCATCTATGTTTTGGGGTTTTATGGAATGTTTCGCCAGATGAAGGCGGGAGCCAATTTAGCTTAATGGGTTTATTATATATAAATCCGTGGGTAAGGATTTTCGAGTTTTACATTGGTGTTTTAACTTGTAAAATTTATATGAAAACATGTAACACCAATGCTGCAGCTAAGTTGCCTAATTCCTTTTTTTCGTTTGCTGAATTGATGGCGGTTATATTTGCCTTATTTACTATGTGGCTTTCACCGCGTCTAACAGATTTTGTAGGTTTAGGTAATCAGCTTGGTGTTGTTTTAAGTTATTATCTATCTAAAAGCGGTTCTGTGTTTTCTTTCGCATTTTTAATCTTTATTTTTGCGTATGGGAAAGGGTACCTGCATAAGTTCTTATCTAACAAAATATTTATTCTATTGGGTGAAATAAGCTTTGCTCTTTATCTGGTCCATATGAGTGTTCTTGTATGGTTTCAGAAAAATTTAACTGTTTTTACGGAATATTCGACATCGAAACAAGCGGTTATTTTTTGGGGAATCTCACTTTTAACAGCGTGGTTTTTACATCGCTTGATAGAATTACCCTGCAGAAAACTAATCATAGATTGGTACAAAACGCGCACCTTCTCTTTCTCTGTTTTTAGTAACTCCTTGTTTTTTAATTTTTTATTTATGATTGCCCTTTTTTCTTTTATCAAGGTTTTTGCACCGCTCTAATCTTTTGGTGTATTTCACTCTTAGGGTGAAATGTGATGATGTTAGCCTTAACTGGCCTGAACTGGCTTTTGTGAGTTAACATTCTTGATACTTAAGCCCGAAAGCACGCGATCTTTCGGGTGTTCACACCTGACAGGAGTAAGTAATGTCTAAGCAACAAATCGGCGTTGTTGGTATGGCCGTGATGGGGCGCAACCTGGCGCTTAACATCGAAAGCCGTGGCTATACCGTTTCCGTTTTCAACCGCTCCCGCGATAAGACCGAAGAAGTGATTGCCGAGAACCCCGGCAAGAAGCTGGTTCCGTATTATACCGTGAAAGAGTTTGTTGAATCCTTAGAAACTCCCCGTCGCATCCTGTTAATGGTGAAAGCGGGCGCTGGCACAGATGCTGCTATTGACTCCCTGAAACCCTATCTGGAAAAAGGCGACATCATTATTGATGGCGGTAACACCTTCTTCCAGGACACCATTCGTCGTAACCGCGAACTGTCTGCTGAGGGCTTTAACTTTATCGGTACCGGTGTGTCCGGTGGTGAAGAGGGCGCACTGAAAGGCCCATCCATCATGCCTGGCGGTCAGAAGGATGCCTATGAACTGGTCGCACCGATCCTGACCAAAATTGCAGCCGTTGCCGAAGATGGCGAGCCCTGTGTGACCTATATTGGTGCTGACGGTGCGGGCCATTACGTTAAAATGGTTCACAACGGTATCGAATATGGCGACATGCAGTTGATTGCAGAAGCCTACTCTCTGCTGAAAGGCGGTCTTAACCTGTCTAACGAAGAGCTGGCCACCACTTTTAGCGAGTGGAATAAAGGCGAGCTGAGCAGCTACCTGATCGACATTACCAAGGACATCTTCACTAAAAAAGATGAAGAGGGTAACTATCTGGTTGATGTGATTCTCGATGAAGCAGCCAACAAAGGTACGGGTAAATGGACCAGCCAGAGCTCGCTGGATCTTGGCGAACCGCTCTCCCTGATCACCGAATCCGTATTCGCACGCTATATCTCGTCGCTCAAAGAGCAGCGCGTTGCCGCATCTAAAGTTCTGAGCGGTCCGCAGGCCCAGCCTGCTGGCGATAAAGTGCAGTTTATCGAGAAAGTCCGTCGCGCATTGTATCTCGGTAAAATCGTCTCTTATGCTCAAGGTTTCTCTCAGTTGCGTGCTGCGTCTGACGAATACAACTGGGATCTGAACTATGGAGAAATCGCGAAAATTTTCCGCGCTGGCTGCATCATTCGTGCACAGTTCCTGCAGAAAATTACCGATGCATACGCAGAAACACCGGCAATTGCTAACCTGCTATTGGCACCTTACTTTAAGAAAATTGCCGATGAGTATCAGCAGGCTTTGCGTGATGTTGTAGCCTATGCCGTACAAAATGGTATTCCGGTACCGACTTTTGCCGCTGCGGTTGCCTATTACGATAGCTACCGTGCTGCGGTACTGCCGGCAAACCTGATTCAGGCTCAGCGTGATTACTTTGGCGCACATACTTATAAACGTACTGATAAAGAAGGTGTATTCCATACGGAATGGCTGGATTAATCTGATATTGTACGTTTTGTCGAATAAGGCCCGGTTACTGTGACCGGGCTTTTTTTCGCGCTAATTGCGGCAATTACAGTGCATTTTTCTAAACAATCCTGCAACGATGGAATAAATTGCTAACAGAACGCGGTTAATTCAGCGGGGACTTGCCTTGACAGGCTATCAACAGAAGAGGTAAAAACCCCAACAGTTATTGATCTTGCGTGATGGCGGCGTAGTGCCATCTTCGGTTCTAAACACTGACAAAAGTTGCTTATCGAATGAAAATAACAATCTCCGGAACAGGCTATGTTGGCTTATCGAACGGTATTCTGATTGCGCAGCATCATGAAGTGGTCGCACTGGATATCGTGCAGGCTAAAGTCGATATGCTGAATCAGAAAAAATCGCCGATAGTTGATAAAGAAATTGAAGAGTACCTGGCGACAAAAGAGTTGAATTTTCGCGCCACCACGGATAAGCAAGATGCCTACCGGGGCGCCGATTATGTCATTATCGCCACCCCGACTGATTACGACCCGAAAACTAACTACTTCAATACTTCCAGTGTTGAGTCGGTCATCCGCGATGTGCACGAAATCAACCCCGATGCGGTGATGATTATCAAGTCTACCATTCCGGTGGGGTTCACTCAGTCCATCAAAGATGAGCTCGGCATTGATAACGTGATCTTCTCCCCGGAGTTCTTACGCGAAGGGAAAGCGCTTTACGACAACCTGCATCCGTCCCGTATCGTCATTGGTGAACGTTCAGCACGTGCAGAGCGTTTTGCGGGCCTGCTACAGGAAGGGGCTATCAAGAAAGATATCCCTACGCTGTTTACCGACTCCACCGAAGCCGAAGCCATCAAGCTGTTCGCCAATACCTATCTGGCAATGCGCGTGGCTTACTTTAATGAGCTCGACAGCTATGCCGAAGCGCTGGGGCTGAATACGCGCCAGATTATCGAAGGGGTTTGTCTTGACCCGCGTATTGGCAATCACTACAACAATCCGTCGTTTGGCTATGGTGGCTACTGTCTGCCGAAAGACACTAAGCAATTACTGGCAAACTATCAGTCGGTGCCGAATAACATTATCGCGGCAATCGTCGATGCCAACCGCACGCGTAAGGACTTCATTGCTGATTCAATTCTCTCTCGTAAGCCGAAGGTGGTGGGTGTCTACCGTCTTATTATGAAGAGCGGCTCTGATAACTTCCGTGCATCCTCTATTCAGGGGATTATGAAGCGTATTAAGGCGAAGGGTGTACAGGTCATTATTTATGAACCGGTAATGCAGGAAGACGAGTTCTTCCATTCTCGCGTTGTCCGTGACCTGGAAACGTTTAAGAAAGAATCGGATGTGATTATTTCAAACCGCATGGCACCGGAACTGGCGGATGTGGAAGCTAAAGTCTATACCCGCGATCTGTTCGGTAACGACTAAGCCAGAAAAACGGCCCGTCAGGGCCGTTTTTTTTAGGCGTTATAATACGTCTTGTACCACTCGACAAATTTCTTCACGCCTTCTTTAACCGATGTCTGCGGTTTAAAACCGATGGTGTCATATAACGGCTGCGTATCGGCGCTGGTTTCCAGCACATCGCCCGCCTGAATCGGCATCATAGTCTTCTGCGCTTCAATCCCCAGCGCCTCTTCCAGTGCCGTGATGTAATCCATTAACTCCACCGGTGAGCTATTGCCGATGTTGTAGATATGGTAAGGCGCTGAGCTGGTGGCCGGTGAGCCACTTTCAACGGTCCAGTTCGGGTCAGCCTGCGGTATCACATCCTGCATGCGGATAATGGCTTCAACAATATCATCCACATAGGTAAAGTCGCGCTTCATCTTACCGTAGTTATAGACATCGATGCTTTTGCCTTCCAGCATTGCTTTGGTGAATTTAAACAATGCCATGTCCGGGCGTCCCCACGGACCGTAAACCGTAAAGAAACGCAGTCCCGTGGTCGGCAAACCATAAAGATGTGAATAGGTATGCGACATCAGCTCATTGGCTTTTTTGGTTGCGGCGTAAAGCGATACCGGGTGATCAACGGAATCTTCCGTAGAGAAAGGCATCTTGCGGTTCAGTCCGTAAACAGAACTGGAGGAGGCATACAGTAAATGCTGAACCTTATTGTGGCGACAGCCTTCCAGCACGTTCAGATGACCAATCAGGTTAGCTTCGGCGTAAACATGTGGGTTTTCCAGTGAATAACGTACGCCCGCCTGAGCGGCAAGATGGATAACGCGGTCGAACTTTTCTTCGGCAAACAGTTGTGCCATCCCTTCACGGTCTGCCAGGTCCAGTTTCACAAAGCGAAAGTTTTCGTTTGCCAGTAAGTTCAGGCGCGCTTCTTTCAGGCTGACTTCATAATAATCATTAAGGTTATCTATCCCTGTGACCTGATGGCCCGCCTGTAACAGACGTTCGCTGACGTGAAAGCCGATAAAGCCGGCCGCGCCGGTGACCAAAAATTTCATCTTCAACCTCAATGTCTGGTGATGCAAAACATGCAGCGCGGCATGAGCAGCGCTGAACCATGAGGCGGATCATACCTGTTGAGAAGCAGAATGATAACTGTTAATTCAGTGGGGAAGAGGGGGAGTGCGGGCACTCCCCATAGCAATTACTGGTGACGCTTACGCAGATTTTCGATAACTGTGGTCAGATCCAGGTTCTGATCCTGCAACAAGACCAGCAGGTGATACATCAAGTCAGACGCTTCGTTGGTCAGCTCTTCACGATCGTGAACGGTGGCCGCCAGCGCGGTTTCCACACCTTCTTCACCCACCTTTTGCGCGATACGCTTGGTGCCGCTGGCATACAGCTTAGCGGTATATGAGCTGGCCGGGTCTGCCGTTTTGCGTTCGGCGAGCAGTTGTTCCAGTTGGTATAGGAAAAGCCACTGATGGGCATTGTCGCCAAAGCAACTGGACGTTCCCGTGTGGCAGGTTGGACCAATGGGATTCACCAGTACCAGCAGGGTATCGTTATCACAGTCCGGCGCAATGTTTACCACATTCAGAAAATGGCCAGAACTTTCGCCTTTGGTCCACAAACGTCCTTTGGTCCGCGAGAAGAAGGTGACTTTGCCACTTTCCAGCGTTTTCGCCAGCGCGTCCTTGTTCATATACCCCAGCATCAATACTTCGCCGGAGACCGCGTGTTGCACCACGGCGGGCAGCAGTCCGTCGGTTTTTTCCCAGTCCAGTTGGGCCAGTTGCAGCTCTGTTAACATACCCTTATCTCCACGCCCTGGCCTGCCAGGAACGTTTTTAACTCACCAATATTGATAATTTGCTTATGGAACACCGATGCCGCCAGCGCGCCGTCGACGTTGGCGTCGCGGAAGGCCTCAAGGAAGTGTTCCATGGTACCCGCGCCGCCGGAAGCGATAAGCGGGACGTGGCAAACCTCGCGCACTTTTTTCAGTTGCTCAAGGTCATAACCGTTACGCACGCCGTCCTGGTTCATCATGTTAAGCACGATCTCGCCAGCTCCGCGTTTCTGCACTTCCTGCACCCAGTCCAGCGTCTCCCAGGTGGTCACGCGGGTGCGGCTTTCATCTCCGGTATACTGATTGACGTGGTATTTGCCGGTCGACGCATCAAACCAGGTATCAATACCTACCACAATACACTGCACGCCAAAACGATCGGCCAGGCGAGTGATAAGCTCCGGATCCGCCAGCGCCGGGGAGTTGATGGAAATCTTATCCGCGCCGAAAGAGAGAATTTTGTGGGCATCGTCAGCAGATTTGATCCCGCCCGCCACACAGAACGGAATGTCGATCACTTCCGCGACGCGTGAGACCCAGCTTTTATCGACCACACGACCATCGCTTGAGGCGGTGATATCGTAAAACACCAGCTCGTCAGCGCCTTCCTCGGCGTAGCGTTTCGCCAGAGGGACGATGTCGCCGATGATTTCGTGATTGCGGAACTGAACGCCTTTCACCACCTGACCATCGCGTACGTCAAGACAGGGAATTATCCGTTTTGCCAGCATTGGATGGCCTCCGTTACAGTGAATTTACCTTCCAGTAGCGCGCGACCCACGATCACGCCTTTCACGCCTGTTCCACGCAGTGCCGCGATATCATTGATATCGCCAATACCGCCGGAAGACTGAAACGCAACCTGCGGATACCGCGCGCACACTTCCTCATACAGCGATACGTTCGAACCCGCCAGCGTGCCATCGCGGGAGATATCGGTGCATAGCACGTGCTTAAGGCCAACCGGTAAGTAGGTGTCTACCAGCGCTTCCAGCGAGACGCCGGAATCTTCCTGCCAGCCGCTTACCGCCACCTGTTTATTGCCTGCGGCATCAATACGAACATCCAGCGCCAGGACCAGCGCATCGGCACCAAAACGCGCGAACCACCCTTTAACGACCTCGGGTGATTTCACGGCTGTTGAACCAACGACCACACGGGCGACACCGGCATCAAGCAGCGCGGCGACATCCTCTTCGGTACGTACACCGCCGCCGACCTGTACCGGCACATTCACCCCGGCAACCAGTGTTTTCAGCAATGGGATCTGGCGACGCGCCGGATCTTTTGCCCCGGTTAAATCCACCAGATGCAGCACTTGCGCACCCTGAGCGGCGTAATCCTGCAGGCGCGGCAACGGGTCGGTGCCGTAGTCGCGCTGCTGGCCGTAATCCCCCTGATGCAGGCGCACTACCGTTCCATCAATTAAATCTAAAGCCGGAATAATCATCACATCTCCAGAAAGTTTTTCAGCAGTTGTGCACCCGCGCGTCCTGAACGTTCCGGATGGAATTGCACGCCATAGAAGTTGTCTTTTTGCACCGCGGCCGTAAACGGCGTGCCGTACTGACACTGGGCGATGGTGTAAGGGTTAACCGGCATGGCGTAGCTATGAACAAAATAGAAGTACGCGCCGTCTTCGATCCCCTGGAACAGACGATTGCCTGCTTTCGGATAGACACAGTTCCAGCCCATGTGCGGCAGCGGCAAACCGACATCTTCCATTTTCGGCACGTCCTGGTCGATGATGCCCAGTAAATCCACGCCCTTGTTCTCTTCGCTGAAACGCCCCAGTAACTGCATACCCAGGCAGATGCCCAGCACCGGCTGGGTGCAGGCTTTGATCAGTTCAATCAGGTCGCGTTCTTGCAGTTGATCCATGGCGGCCTGGGCAGTGCCAACGCCTGGCAGAAACAGTTTGTCGGCGCGCAGCACCACGTCCGGATCGCGGCTCACCAGCGGCTCGTAGCCGTGGCGCGAAATGGCCGATTTCACGGAGTTGAGGTTAGCGCAGCCGGTATCCAGGATAACGACATTCATCACAACACTCCTTTCGAGGAGGGAAGGGTATCGCCTTCGACGCGAATGGCCTGGCGCAGCGTACGACCAAAGACTTTGAACAGGCTCTCCACGCGGTGGTGATCGTTTTTGCCTTTGGTTTTCAAATGCAGCGTGACACCCATGGTGTAAGAAAGAGAGCTAAAGAAGTGCTCAACCATCTCGGTGCTCAAATCGCCCACGCGCTGATAGGTAAACTCAGCTTTATATTCCAGGTGCGGACGCCCGGAAATATCCAGCGCGCAGCGTGCCAGGCATTCGTCCATCGGCAGCACAAAACCAAAACGATTGATACCGCGCTTGTCGCCCAGCGCCAGTTTCAACGCTTCGCCTAACGCCAGGCCGGTATCTTCCACCGTATGGTGATCGTCAATATAGAGATCGCCTTTGACGTCGATTTCCATGCGAAAGCCGCCGTGGGTGGCAATTTGATCGAGCATATGATCAAAGAAGCCCACGCCGGTGCGGATTTTGCTGCCGCCTTCGCGATCCAGCCACACTTTGACGTCAATCTGCGTCTCTTTGGTTTTGCGCTCAACGTGGGCGTAACGATCGCGTTTGGTTAACTGCTCGCCAATGGCCGCCCAGTTCAGGGTTTCGCGGTTGTAACGCAGCCCGGCAATGCCCATGTTGGCCGCCAGCTCAATATCCGTTGCGCGATCGCCAATAACATAGCTGTTCGCTTTATCCAGCGCTTGCTCAACCAGCCAGCGTTCCACCATTTTCACTTTCGGTTTGCGGCAATCACACTCATCGCCCGGGAAGTGCGGACAAATCAGCACCTCTTCAAACACCACGCCTTGCGAGGTGAAAATCTGCATCATCAGATTATGCGGGCCGTCAAAATCGGCCTGCGGGAAGCTGCTGGTGCCCAGACCGTCCTGATTAGTGATCATCACCAGTTTGAAGCCCGCCTTTTGTAGCGCGAGCAAAACTGGAATCGCGTCGGGTTCAAAGGCCAGCTTGTCGAAACGATCGACCTGATAATCAGATGGCGGCTCGGAAATCAGGGTTCCATCACGGTCAATAAAAAGGTACTTCTGGCTCATACAGGCTCCGCACGTAAAGCGTCGATGACGCGCTGGCTCTCTTCGCGGGTGCCGATAGTGATACGCAGGCAGCCGCTCAAGGTCGGTTGTTTATTTTGGTCACGCAGGATAATGCCCTGATCCCACAGAGATTTAAAGACAGCGCTGGAGGCTTTGAAGCGTACCAGGATGTAGTTGGTCTCTGAATCAAACACCGTCTCCACGCAGGGAATGTCGCGAAGTGCTGTTGACAGATACTCGCGCTCGGCCACGATTTGCGCGACACGCTCACGCATCGCCACAATCCCCTGCGGGGTCAGGGCCTGGGCCGCGATATCGGCCACGGGTGTCGAGAGTGGGTAGGGCGCGATCACTTTCATCAGCAGGTTGATCACCTCTTCATTCGCCAGAGTGAAGCCACAGCGCAGGCCTGCCAGCGCAAAGGCTTTCGACAGCGTGCGCAGTATCACCAGGTGCGGGTACTCTTCAAGCCAGCCCGCCAGCGTCGCCTGTGGGCAAAATTCAATATACGCTTCGTCGGCTACCACGAGCGCTTTGCCGCGCGTCATCTCCAGCACGGCACGAATGTCCTGTGGATTGATGATTTGTCCGGTGGGGTTATTCGGGCTGCACACATACACCAGTTTGACGTTCTCAAGCTGGTCGGCAATGTTTTGCAGATCCAGTTGCCAGCCCTCAAGCGTAAGGGCCGTGCGGTATTCCACGCCAAACGTTTCTGCGCTGACGCTATACATACCGTAGGTCGGCGGGCAGAACAGAATAGCGTCTTTACCTGGCTCGCAGAACGCGCGGATAAGGAGTTCAATACCTTCATCAGCGCCGCGACTCACCAGCACTTGTTCCGGCTTAAGCCCGGCGTACTGCGCATACCCTTCGATAACCGCTTTCGGCTGACACTCCGGGTAGCGGTTCAGCGTTTGCTGAGTGAAATTAAACTTCACCGCCGTCGGGAATTCGTTGGCGTTCAGCCAGACATCGCCCTTACCGCCAAGACGACGGGCAGACTGATACGGGGTCAGGGCACGTACGTTGGCGCGAGCCAGTTCCTCAATACTCATGCTTGCTCCTTAAGGGCGTTAACACGCAGGGTGACGGCATTTTTGTGGGCGGTGAGCAGTTCAGCGGCCGCCAGCGTTTCAATAGTAGAAGCGAGAGACGCGAAGCCTTCGCGCGATAACTCCTGAACGGTCATCCGTTTCTGGAAATCGGCCAGCCCCAGGCTGGAGCAGGTGGCGGTATAACCGTACGTCGGCAGGACGTGGTTGGTGCCGGAGGCATAATCACCTGCGGACTCCGGCGACCAGTCGCCCAAAAAGACCGAACCGGCGCTGGTGATATCATCCACCAGGTCGCGTGCACTACGGGTCTGAATAATTAAGTGTTCCGGGCCGTACTGGTTTGAGATTTGTACGCATTGCGCCAGGTCTTTGGCAACAATCAGGCGGCTGGCAGAGAGTGCCTTACGTGCCGTTTCCGCGCGGGGCAGGTCTTCCAGCTGACGTTCCACAGCCTGCGCAACGGCGCGGGCCATGTCGGCATCTGGCGTCAGCAGGATCACCTGCGAGTCCGGGCCGTGTTCCGCCTGCGACAGGAGATCGGAGGCGACGAAATCCGGCGTGGCGCCGCTGTCGGCAATGACCAGCACTTCTGACGGGCCTGCCGGCATATCGATAGCGGCGCCATCCAGACGCTGGCTCACCTGACGTTTGGCTTCGGTCACGAAGGCGTTGCCGGGTCCGAAGATTTTATCGACTTTGGGCACAGATTCCGTGCCAAATGCCAGAGCCGCAATCGCTTGCGCGCCCCCCACTTTAAAGACTTCCTGTACACCGCAGAGTTGCGCCGCATAGAGAATTTCATCCGCAATAGGGGGAGGGGAGCAGAGCACCACTTTTTTGCAGCCCGCAATGCGTGCCGGCGTGGCCAGCATCAGCACGGTAGAAAACAGCGGCGCAGAACCGCCCGGGATATACAGCCCAACGGAAGCGATAGGGCGGGTCACCTGTTGGCACCGTACGCCCGGCAGGGTTTCCACATCAACCGTTTGCAGTTTCTGTGCGAGGTGGAAGGTATCGATATTTTTCACCGCCACAGCCATCGCCTGCTTGATGTCGTCACCGAGACGGGCGCTGGCGTCGGCAATTTCCTGCGCGGTGACTTTCAGCGCAGTAACGTCGGTTTTATCAAATTTCGCGCTGTATTCGCGCAGGGCGTTATCGCCATTGCTTTTCACGTTGTCGAGGATTTCCACAACGGTACGGGTGATACTTTCTGAGGCAGAGATCGCCGGGCGCATCAGCAGCTCGCGTTGCTGCTGCGGGCTGCAACTGTTCCAGTCGATGATTGTGTTAAAGCTCATAATCGTTTTCCTTTATAGGCAGGGTAGCGCGTTCGCTTATCCGGCCCAGGTGTCCAGGCCCGGCAGACATAGCGCCACCGGGCGAATCGTAAGGTGGATTACTCCATCATCTTCTCGATTGGCAGCACCAGAATAGAACTGGCGCCCAGCGCTTTGAGTTTTTCCATGGTTTCCCAGAACAGGGTTTCGCTGCTCACCATATGCATCGCGACACGCTGCTGATCGCCTGCCAGCGGCAGAATGGTTGGACGTTCGGCGCCCGGCAGCAGAGAAATCACTTCATCCAGACGCTCGGTCGGCGCGTGCATCATGATGTATTTTGATTCACGTGCCTGAATCACGCCCTGAATACGGGTCAGTAATTTATCAACCAGCTCTTGTTTGCCATCCAGCAGATCGCCGTCGCGTTGAATCAGACAGGCTTTAGAGCGGTAAATCACTTCAACTTCGCGCAGACCATTCGCCTCCAGGGTAGCGCCGGTGGAGACCAGGTCGCAGATGGCATCCGCCAGACCGGCGCGTGGGGCCACTTCGACGGAACCGTTCAGCAGGCAGGATTTGAAGGCGACGCCTTTCTGATCGAGATAGCGTTTAAGCAGGTGTGGGTAAGAGGTGGCAATACGTTTACCATCAAGTGAGGCCGGGCCTTTCCACTCTTCGTCGGCGTTGGTTGCCAGTGACAGGCGGCAGCTCCCGAAATCAAGACGGCGCAGGGTAAAGTAACGCGGATCTTCGCCCTGGGCGCGGCGGGTCAAAAGCTCTTCTTCCAGGACGTTTTCACCCACAATACCCAGATCGACCACGCCATCCATGACCAGCCCCGGAATGTCGTCGTCACGCACGCGCAGAATATCAATTGGCATATTTTCGGCCAGGGCAATCAGACGCTGTGTATGCAGGTTGATTTTAATGCCGCAGCGGGCCAGTAATTCGCGTGAGTCATCGCTCAGGCGGCCTGATTTCTGAATAGCTATGCGCAAACGGGTATTGTCTAACATTCTGTTTTCCTCATTATCCTGCTGAATTTGGTCCAAAAAAAAAGCCCCCGGAAGATTATCTTCCGGGGGCTTTCTCTTGCGTTCATGCACCACTGGAAGATCCAAACGTCTTCCAGCACACATCGCCTGAAAGACTAGTCAGGATGATGGTGATGATGGTGAAGTTTAAATTGAACGCCTGTCATAAAATTCTCGATGAATGTTTATTCATTTGATGTCGTTTAACCTAAACCACTTTCACCATCAAAGGCAAGGGCTTTTTTTAATCATTAAATCATTTCATATTCGTTGTATGAATTGTCAGTTTCATCGGGCTGGCGTAGCCTTAAAATGGAATCTGCGAAATGTCGGGAGAGACGCATGAAAAAGGTCGCAATTGTCGGATTAGGATGGTTGGGCATGCCGCTGGCGCTGTCATTAACGGCACGCGGCTGGCAGGTCACCGGCAGCAAAACCACTCAGGATGGCGTGGAGGCGGCTCGTATGTGCGGCATTGAAAGCTACGTGCTGAAACTTGAACCGGACCTGTTCTGCGAGCCAGACGATCTGGATGCATTAATGAATGTTGACGCGCTGGTTATCACTTTGCCTGCCAGACGCAGTGGCCCAGGCGAGGCTTTTTACCTGCAAGCGATGCAAGAGATTGTTGATAGCGCGCTGGCCTATCACATTCCACGCATCATTTTTACCAGCTCCACTTCGGTATATGGCGACACCCATGGCACAGTAAAGGAAAACTCGCCGCGCAATCCGTCAACGGCGAGCGGACGCGTACTGAAAGAGCTTGAGGACTGGCTGCACAATTTGCCGGGGACATCCGTGGATATTCTGCGCCTGGCAGGGCTGGTGGGGCCGGCCCGTCATCCGGGACGTTTTTTTGCCGGAAAAACGGCGCCAGACGGTCAACAGGGGGTAAACCTTGTCCATCTGGAGGATGTCATATCGGCCATTACGCTGTTGCTTTTGGCGCCGAAGGGCGGGCATATCTATAATTTATGCGCACCTGAACATCCGGCGCGAGCCCACTTTTACCCGGCCATGGCACGCAAGCTTGGTTTACCGGAGCCACAATTCCTCGACTCTGCGCCCGGCGAGAAGGGAAAAGTGGTTGATGGCAACCGCATATGCCACGAACTGGGATTTGAGTACGAATATCCGAATCCGATGACCATGCCACTGGACTGATTTTAAACAGGTTAATGCACTGAGAGAGCGGAAAATCGCGATTTAGCCGAAACAGTGCGATTATCTTTTAGCAAAAAGTGCTATTAATTTACCCAAATTCAATGTGAATTATTTAAATTCAGTAAGTTAGGTGTTAAGGCTTTGTGAGCACCATCGCACAGGCTTGTCAAAACGCCTCACTTTGGTGCAAAATATGTCGCTGCAAAAAATTGAAACTAACCGACGTTAACAAGACGTCGGTTATTTTTTTGCACTATAGAAACGTCATTCAATCCAAGAGGCCGGGCTTCGTACCGGATAGATATTTACTAAAAACCGACAGTCGTTGTCGCTGAGGAATATAAAGAAATGGGGCAATCTTTTGCTTACGCGCTGGCGTTCACCGTAAAAGGGGATAACTATGTCGCATAACGCTACTCCAAAGACCTCTCGCGTGGAATTACGTAAAACACTTACGTTGATTCCGGTTGTTATGATGGGCCTCGCCTATATGCAGCCTATGACGCTGTTCGATACGTTTGGTATCGTCTCTGGCTTGACCGACGGCCATGTTGCGACGGCATATGCCTTTGCGCTGGTCGCCATTCTCTTTACGGCGCTGAGCTACGGTAAACTGGTACGCCGTTTCCCGTCTGCGGGCTCCGCATATACCTACGCCCAGAAATCCATTAGCCCGGCGGTTGGCTTTATGGTGGGGTGGTCTTCGCTGCTGGACTATCTGTTCATGCCGATGATCAACATCCTGCTGGCGAAAATCTATTTTGAAGCGCTGGTGCCTTCCGTTCCATCGTGGATCTTTGTTGTTGCGCTGGTGGCCTTCATGACCATATCTAACCTGCGTAGCATCAAGACCGTGGCGAACTTCAACACTCTGATTGTTATTCTGCAGATGGGCATTGTCGCCGTTATCGTTGGTTTGATCATTTACGGTGTTTCTCACGGTGAAGGCGCAGGTACGCTGACCAGCACGCGTCCATTCTGGTCTGAAGGCGCGCACGTTGTGCCGATGATTACTGGTGCGACTATCCTGTGCTTCTCGTTCCTCGGTTTTGACGGCATCTCTTCTCTGTCAGAAGAGACCAAAGACGCTGAGCGCGTTATTCCGAAGGCCATCTTCCTGACGGCATTGATTGGCGGCCTGGTGTTTATCGTTGCCTCTTATTTCCTGCAACTGTACTTCCCGGATATCTCGCGCTTTAAAGATCCGGATGCGTCTCAGCCGGAAATCATGCTGTATGTGGCGGGTAAAACCTTCCAGTGGGGCGTGCTGATTTTCTCCAGCGTCACCGTTCTGGCTTCCGGTATGGCGGCACATGCGGGCGTTTCGCGTCTGATGTATGTGATGGGCCGTGATGGCGTCTTCCCGACCCGTTTCTTCGGTTATGTTCATCCGAAGTGGCGTACGCCGGCATGGAACGTACTGCTGGTTGGCGCGATTGCGCTGCTGGCGATTAAATTCGACCTGGTAACAGCGACTGCGTTGATTAACTTCGGTGCGCTGGTGGCGTTTACCTTCGTTAACCTGTCAGTGATTTCGCAGTTCTGGATCCGTGAAAAGCGTAACAAAACGCTGAAAGAGCACTTCAATTATCTGGTGCTGCCGGTCTGTGGCGCGCTCACCGTAGGCGCGCTGTGGATTAACCTGGAGCAGAGCTCAATGATTCTGGGTCTGATCTGGGGCGGTGTCGGTCTGGTTTACCTGGCATGCGTGACGAAAAGCTTCCGCAACCCGGTACCGCAGTATGAAGATATCGCTCAGTAAGTCATGACTGAATAAAAAACCGGAGGCTATGGCCTCCGGTTTTTTTTGCCGGTTATTCGACGACTACACTATCTCCTGAGCATACTGCCAGAGTGATTTCAGCAGTGTCAGCTTCGCTTTATCCTCGGCATACTGCTGGTACAGCATCTGTAGCTCATCGGCGTAGGCCTGCAAAAACTCAGGTGTAAACACCTGACGGCGGTGCTCCAGCCAGCGCTGCTGTTCGTCATCATCGAGGGTGCCGGGGAAGTTGCGTGCCCGGTAGTTGAACAACAGTTTCTCGATTCGCTTATCGACAAAGGTGATATCCAGCGCCGGGAGATTACGCGGCTCAGTTTCCAGCAGAATGTTCATTGCAGCACGGTCTGCGTCGCTGAAAAAGCTGTTATACAGCTGCGCGTCCACATTCTCCGACGGAACGAAAGGCTCGGCTTCGGCAAAGATAGCCAGTACTTTTTCGCGCACCTGTGGGTTATTGCGCAGAACGCTCAGGTTATCCAGGCACTGCTTACGGTCAATCCCCAGCCGTTCAGCATCCTGAGGACGCAGTGTTTTCGCCTGAGCCAGGATAGGACACTTATTCAGATGCACCAACTTCACCGGCACGGCGGCGTTGTCACCTAACTCGGCTTTCGCCGTATACAAGCGCTCGCGCAGCGCGTCAGCATCGAGCTCCAGCAACGGCGACATATCACCTGCGAGATCCACCATGATCACAGCATTGCGGTTTTCCGGATGCCAGGCCAGCGGGGCCACCCAACTGGTATTGCCGCGCCAGGCGCCAAACATGCCGGAAACATGCACCAGCGGCGTCATCTGTGGGACATCAATCAAGGCCGCCAGTTTATGTTTATTACGATGGCTCAGTAGATAATCAAACAGCCTCGGCTGGTGGGTTTTCACCAGTTGCGCCATGGCAATAGTCGCGTAAACGTCGGCCATCGCATCATGGGCATTGCTGTGCTCAATGCCGTTCGCTTTCGTCAAATGCTCAAGGCGAAAACTCGGCAACCCATCATCATTCTCCGGCCAGTTGATGCCGTCCGGGCGCAGGGCATAGCAGGCGCGCATTACATCGAGCAAATCCCAGCGCGAGTTGTTGTTTTGCCAGCTCCAGGCATAGGGGTCGTAAAAGTTGCGATAGAAGATATTACGCGTCACTTCGTCGTCGAAGCGGACATTGTTATAACCGAGCACGCAGGTTTTTGGCACGGTGAATAAATCATGGATGCGGCGGGCAAAGTCAGCTTCATTAACACCGTTCGCTTTGGCGTGTTGCGGCGTAATGCCGGTAATCAGCACCGCTTCTGGCTGAGGCAAATAGTCATCTGCCGGTTTGCAGTAAAAGACTTCCGGCTCGCCAATGATGTTGAAATCGGCGTCGGTACGAATCGCGGCAAACTGTGCGGGGCGATCCAGCGAAGGGCTGGTACCGAACGTTTCGTAGTCATGGAAAAGAAATGTGGGCGTTGCCGTTGAATCAGACACCTGAGCTCATCCTGTTGATCAATAACCTGCCTATGGTAAACCATTGCGTCGCATCTTCCGAAGGAAAACCCGCGGTAGAACGCCATTACCGAAGAGATTCGTGGCGTAAAAAAATGACTTTCGTCACATTTGTTTGCAATTTGTCCCAGTATCGACATATTAAGTTGCGTAAAAAGAACGGCTAATTTGACGTAAATGAGGATATTTCTTTGAAATGCCGTTTGTTTTTTGCCTTCTCTCTTTTGTCCGCGACGATCCATTGCGCGTTGGCAGATGATATGCCGATTTCTCCCCAGCCGCCGCAAATTCAGGCAGGCTCATGGGTCTTAATGGATTACACCACCGGGCAGATCCTCACTGCAGGCAATGAACATCAGCAGCGTAATCCGGCCAGCCTGACCAAGCTGATGACTGGCTATGTTGTGGATCGTGCTATCGATAGCCACCGTATCAGCGCCAGCGATGTGGTGACGGTCGGCAAAGATGCCTGGGCGCGGGGTAATCCTGTCTTTGACGGTTCTTCATTAATGTTTCTGAAAGCCGGGGATCGCGTAACGGTGCGTGACTTGAGCCGCGGGCTGATTGTCGATTCGGGCAACGATGCCTGTGTAGCGCTGGCCGATTATGTGGCGGGAAGCCAGCCGCAGTTTGTCAGCATGATGAACGATTATGTGCAAAAGCTAAATTTGCGTGATACCCATTTTGAAACCGTACATGGCCTGGACGCGCCCGGCCAGCACAGTTCGGCCTATGATCTGGCGGTGCTTTCCCGTGCCATCATCAGCGGCGAGCCGGATTTTTATCATATGTACAGTGAGAAAAGCCTGACCTGGAACGGTATCACCCAGCAGAACCGTAATGGGTTGCTGTGGGATTCATCGTTGAATGTCGATGGTCTGAAAACCGGGCATACCTCGGGTGCCGGTTTTAACCTGATAGCATCAAGCGTTGATGGGCAGCGCCGCCTGATTGCCGTAGTGATGGGGGCAGAAAGCCCGAAAGGACGTGAAGATCAGGCGCGTAAGCTGCTGCACTGGGGCCAGCAAAACTTCGATACCGTGCAGATTTTGCAAAAGGGCAAAAAAGTCGGCAGTGAGCGTATTTGGTACGGTGACAAAGAGCAGATGACGGTCGGTACCGATCAGGACTTCTGGCTGGCGCTACCGAAAGCGGAACTGCCCAATATTAAGGCACGTTACGTCATGGACAATAAAAGCCTGGAAGCGCCGCTTGCCGCACATCAGCGTGTAGGTGAAATTCAGCTTTATGACCGTGACAAAGTGGTCGCGCACTTGCCACTGGTGACGCTGGACAGTGTCGGTAAAGGCGGCTGGTTCTCGCGTTTGAGCGACTATCTGCATCACAAGGCCTGATGTTGATGCGGACTGGCCGTGACGCGAGTCCGCTCACATAATTCATCTTTCAAAGGTTCCGGGTTTCCATGATTCTACTATACTGTACAAATGAACAGTAATGAGGAGGGTAACATGGCATACACCGTAAAGCAGGTTGATAAACGCACTATCGCCGGGTTTCATCTGGTCGGCCCCTGGGATGTCACCGTTAAAAAAGGCTTCGAGCAATTAGCAATGTGGGTTCATGGTAAACAGGTCCAGACACAGGAATGGATCACGGTTTACTATGACAATCCTGATGAAGTGCCTCCTGAAAAGCTGCGTGCTGATGTGGTTGTTTCGGTTCCGACTAATTTCGTCATTCCCGAAAACAGTGAAGGGGTGATGCGTACGGAGATACCGGCGGGCCTGAACGCAGTGGCGCGTGCTCGCGTATATAACGAAGAGTTCGAACAGGCGTGGAATGCTTTTTTTGATGAATTGATGGCTGACGAGCAGTACCAGATTGCTTTACGTCCCTGCTTTGAGGTCTATCTGAATTCAGCACAGGAGGATGGCTACTGGGAAATCGATATGTATATTCCCGTAGAACCGAAAGTTCTCTGATCGCACAATCTTTTGATGAGGTTCGCTGGTAAAAGGCTTGTTTAGATTTTAACCAGTGAACCTTTTTTTGTTCTAAACAGTGACCTTTGCCGCAGAAAGATCGCTACAATTGCGCCTTCGTTGTTTTTTGACTGGAGAGCGGGTGTGCGTCCCGACAAATCACTCAGTCCTTTTGAGATCCGCCTTTACCGACATTATCGCGTGGTGCACGGCGTACGTATTGCGCTGGCATTCATTCTGACCTTTTTGTTGGTTCGTCTGCTCAATGTCCCCGAGGGCACCTGGCCACTCATCACTCTGGTTGTGATCATGGGGCCGATTTCGTTCTGGGGAAATGTGGTTCCCCGGGCCTTTGAGCGTATTGGCGGCACAATCTGCGGCTCCGCGCTGGGTCTCGTTGCTCTTAAGCTTGAGCTGATCTCTCTTCCGCTGATGGTCATCTGGTGTGCGGGGGCCATGTTCCTCTGTGGCTGGCTGGCGCTGGGTAAAAAACCCTATCAGGCATTACTTATCGGTATCACGCTGTCAGTTGTGGTTGGCGCGCCGGCCGGGGATATGAATACGGCGTTGTGGCGAAGCGGCGATGTCATTCTGGGCTCTTTGCTGGCAATGCTGTTCACCGGTATCTGGCCGCAGCGAGCCTTCCTGCACTGGCGCATTCAAATGGCGAACTACGTTACGGCCTTTAACCGGGTCTATCAGGCTGGTTTTTCGCGTAACCTTGTTGAACGTCCGCGTCTGGACAAGCATCTGCAAAAAATTCTCAATGACGTGGTGAAGATGCGTGGCCTGATTACTCCTGCCAGTAAAGAGACGCATATTCAGAAAGCCATTTTTGAAGCTATCCAGACCGTAAGTCGCAATATGGTGTGTGTGCTGGAGCTACAAATGAATGCGCACTGGGCTTCCCGTTCGAGCCACTTCGTTATGCTCAATGCGAGTACGTTGCGTGAAACGCAGCAAATGACGCAGCAGACGCTATTGACCATCGCCCACGCGCTCTATGAAGGAAATCCGCAGCCGATTCTGGCCAATACTGAAAAGCTGACAGAGATTGTCGCCGAATTACGTGACCTGCTACGCGAACATCAGGGCGATGCCCTGGCAGAGAATTCGATTCACGGCTATGTATGGCTGAGCATGGAACTGGCGCGGCAACTGGAGCTGATGTCCCATTTAATGTGTCGGGCGCTGCGCAAATAAGCCTCACACAATTCGGAAAAGCAGTCCGGCTGTTTCGATTCAGCCCGATTTGGGGTTATGATAGAGAAAAGGATAAAATCATTGTCATCAGCAACGGCTAAAAGTAAGGTCTTAGGCGGTTGCTTTAACGAATCCGAATCTCACATTAGCAGGGGTATCAAAATGGAAACAAGTAAGCCTTCATTCCAGGACGTTCTGGAGTTTGTTCGTCTGTTCCGTCGTAAGAATAAACTGCAGCGCGAAATCCAGGATGTTGAGAAAAAGATCCGTGATAACCAGAAACGTGTACTGCTGCTGGACAACCTGAGCGACTATATCAAGCCGGGTATGAGCGTTGAAGCTATCCAGGGCATCATCGCCAGCATGAAAAGCGATTACGAAGACCGCGTGGATGATTACATCATCAAAAACGCCGAGATCTCTAAAGAACGCCGTGAGATCTCCAAGAAACTGAAAACAATGGGTGAACAGAAACCCGTTGAGCCGAAAGCAGAGTAACCCTCTGACGGTGAGAGGTTCTCTCTCACCGTTCTCTTACCCCGCCTTCCACCATGCGCAACAGATGTTGTTGCGGCCAGTGCTCTCGCAATGCAGGCTTACTGAGTAACGCGCGCACTTTTGCCAGATCATGACGTTCTCTGTCCAGAAATAGTCCCACAACGCTACCGCTATGGGCGACATTCAGCCCGTACAAATCGCACTGCTCAACAATGCCCATCAGTGAAGTAAAACCGGGTTTTGGCAACAGCGTCTGGCTTGCCATGGCGCTTTGCGTCGCCGCTTCGCCCAGTAGTGCAGGATCGTTTGTCAGGCAGGCGCGCTCTACTTTGCGCCAGGCGCTGTCGAGAGTGTCAGCACTGGTCATCAGCGCAGCACGACGTGGCAGGCGATGATAATCTTCTGTACGAAGCGTTAGTGGGCTTTCCAGTAGTAAAACGTCGAGCGCGGGAACATGCTCACAGGAGATGCGCGTTTGTGCAGTGTTGTGATCAAACAAGGTCAACGCACGAAAAACGGTACTGTCGGTGGGTTCCAGCGCCACGCAAAGCCGGGAGAGGGTCACGTCATCAAGCGTAAACCCAAGATGACGAGATGCGGCAACCGCCGTGGCTGCAATATCCGCAGTACTGCTCGCCATCCCTTTGGCAACGGGAATGGTCGAGCGGCAGTCAATGCGGATTTCATTGCTTAATGACGCCGGTAGCTGCCAGTGTGCCAGCACCTGTTTTACCATCGCCCGAACCAGGGGGCGTTCAGCAGGCAAAGGCGTACCGGTTGTAATTTCAACCTCGCTGTACCAGTCGACCGGGCAGGAAACCAGCTTTTCACTGCCCAGGATCCATCCCTGAATGATTTCGCCGCAGGATGCGGGACACTGTGCCAGCGCCAAGTTCAACCTCTCATTGTGGTTCGTAACGTCGGGATAGTGTCACGCCGATCCGCTGAACGCCAGAATTTCACGTAATGACACCACACTGCCAATCACAATGAGCGCGGGGGCATGAAATCCGGCGTCCTCGCTCTCTTGAGCGAGCGCAGAGAGCGGGGCACAGAGAACTTTCTGTTCCGGTGTGCTGGCACGCATCACCACAGCCGCAGGCGTATCGGCTGGTTTACCTGCACATATCAAAGCGGCACAGATTGTCTGTATCTGCGACATCCCCATCAGGATCACCAGCGTCCCCGGCAGAACCGCCAGTTTTCCCCAGTCCTGCGGTTCTTTACCATCCTGTAAATGCCCGGTCACGACATGAAAACTGGAGGCAAAGTCCCGGTGCGTTACCGGGATGCCCGCCGCTGCAAGCCCGCCAATGGCAGAGGTGATGCCTGGCACGACTTCGCATTCGATACCACACTCCCGTAACGCTTGCGCCTCTTCGCTCCCGCGACCAAAAACAAACGGGTCACCGCCTTTTAAGCGCACAACTCTGAGCCCTCTGCGTGCGCAATCGATGAGGATCTGATTGATTTGCGGTTGCGGGATAGGGTGGCGGTTCGCCTCTTTGCCCACATCGTGCAATTCACAACCTGCCGGGGCTTCCTGTAACAGGATAGGGTTAACCAGCCTGTCGAAAACAACGGCCTGAGCTTCACGCAGGCAGTTTAATCCTTTTACGGTCATCAGACCCGGGTCGCCCGGGCCTGCGCCCACCAGCCAGACTTTACCTGTCATGCTTCTGCCTCCGCATATTCCGGTAACCCGATGCGCATTACATCACGGGCAATCATCAGTTCTTCATTGGTATTGATCACGGCAACTTTCACTACCGAATGGTCAGTCTGGATAAACGTGGCATTGCGGCCGTTTTTCTCGGCATCAACGTCCAGCCCCAGGAAATGCAGGTTGTGGCAGATGGCCTCTCTGGCTCGAGCGGAGTTTTCGCCAATGCCGCCGGTAAACAGCAGGACATCCAGACCACCGAGCTGCATTACATAACTGCCGATAGTGGCGCGGATACGTTCAGCAAACAGGGTGAGCGCTAGAGTTGCGCGCGCATTGCCTGCAATAGATGCTTGCTCGACATCGCGAAAATCGTTCGATACCCCAGAAATCCCGAGCAGACCCGATTCGTTATTAAGCAGGGTGTTAAGTTGTTGCGGCGACCTGTCTTCTTTTAATGCCACCCAGGGCAAAATCGAGGGGTCGATATCCCCGCTTCGGGTACCCATCATTACCCCTGACTGTGGTGTGAATCCCATAGAGGTATTAACAGAGCGACCACCTTTGATCGCGCACAGACTGCTGCCATTGCCTAAATGGCAGGAGATAACCCGCAATGCGCTTAAGGGGACGCCCAGTTTTTCGGCTAATTGCTGGCTGACAAATTTATGGCTGGTGCCATGGAACCCATAGCGGCGAATTCCGAGTTCCGCGTAATAGCGCCACGGCAGAGGGTAGATGAACGCACTTTGTTCCAGCGTCTGATGAAATGCAGTGTCAAACACGGCAACCGCCGGGGCATGTGGCAGCGCTTTGCGAAAAATGCGAATACCTGCCGCGTTAACCGGGTTGTGTAACGGTGCCAGTTCCGCAAGGCGTTCAATTTCTGCCAGTGCGTCATTAGTAATCAACGCGGAGTCTTTGAATGTTTCCCCGCCGTGTGCGACGCGATGCCCCACGCCGTCTATTGCCGATAATGAGGGGATAATATGATGGGAAAGCAATTTTTCCAGCAGTAATGCCGCGGCCTCTTTGTGGTCGGCAATGGCGCGCGTTTCCTGCCATTTTTGTTCCCCCTGCCTGAGGGTAAAAATGGCATCGGAACGTCCGATACGCTCGATCAGACCCTGACAGAGAAGCGTGCCAGCAGGCATGAGGAGAAGCTGAAATTTAAGCGATGAACTACCGGCGTTGATCGCCATTATTGTACGGGACATGCGTGCTCCTGGGGTTGAAGAAAAGCGATGACCTCAGCGATACCCTGACCGGTGTGCGCGCTGGTGATAAAAAGGTGTTCTGCGCCGGACTGCCGTAACCATTCGCCAATTTGCGTAATCTGTTGTTCTGCTACGAGGTCGGCTTTGGTGATGATGCCAATGGTCTGGCGGTTCATCGGCAAGGTAAATCCGGGTGAAAAAGGGCACCATTCGGCGTCGGCATTCAATACCAGCGCCACCACATCGGCTTCACAGGCACTGGTGAGCAAGGCGCTGTAGAGGCATCGATTTTCGAGATATTCTCCTGGTGTATCGATGGTTTCTGGCGACCAGACGATGGCCTGCGTTTTTTGATAGCGCATTGCCTCACCGCGCAAGCGCTGTGTCAGCGAGGTCTTACCGCACTGGCTTGGACCAATTAACATCATTCGTTTCATCATGTCAGGTCCTTGTGACCTGACAGGTCGTAAAATGCAGCATTTCACCGAGCGAACGCGTCACCTGGCGTAGTGCATATTCCACCGAAGAGACATCGCCCGTGAGGACCACGGCGCCCGTGAAACGATCGATAAACCCAATCTCTACCGCCCCTGATTTGGTCGCAATATCGCAGGCAATGATCGAGGCTTCGCTGGGGGTAATCGTCAGAATACCAATGGCAGAAGCCGTCTCGCTTAACCCCAGCTTTTTGTAGAGATCTTTGCCTGGGTTGGCAATTAAATGGGCGAGGGTGACCTGCTTACCGGGCACATATTCCTGAATCATGCGTTCAGTACTGCGTTGTGTCTCCATTACCCCTCCACAATCTGTCGCCACATGGCTTCATGGGGACGTGGGATCACCGAGCGGTACACAAGTAACCCTTTTTCGCCAGCGCTTTCACTGGCAACGGCGACGGCATTTTCCACATCCGAGATATCGCCGGACACGACCATATAGCATTTGCCGCCGATGCCGAATGCCATATGGACGCGTACCAGGGTGACATTCGACGCTTTCACCGCTCGATCAGCCGCGCTCACGCAGGCGGCCACGCTCCAGGTTTCAACGATACCCACGGCCTGGCGTTGTTCTACGGTATTAAGCCCGCTAATGGCAGGCAGGACGCTGGCATGGATATTGGGGAGAACCAGGCTGTCGACCAGCATCTCTCCGGCCTGGCTGTCACCGGTGGCAATAGCCTGTTGGACTGCGCCCACATCGCCTCCCACCATGATCAGAAATTTACCGGGGCAGAGCGTTTTGCTGACCAGAAGCGTCACATTGGCGCTTTTCAGCATGGCATCACCCAATTCCATGCCTTTGGCGATGCTGGTTAATTCAAGTATTCCAATAGCCTGTGACATGGTTATCCTCGTGCAACCGTAATGGCTGTATCTGTGATCGACGCAATAATGCCGTCGATGCTGGCATGAAGGGGAACACCCAGCGCACCTTCGGGAACGTCGGCTATGCGTTGCCCCCGGATGACGGTTTCACCCTCTGTTACGCAGGGAATCGCTGGCGCACCAATATGCTGGCGCAGCGGCAAGACGACCTGTGAAGGGGTAATATCGAACGCTTTCAGCGGCGCATCATGGTACCAGTCGCCCAGGCCAAGTTTGGTCACCAGACGCTTGACGGGGATCAGGCGATAGCGTGCCATCTCATCAGCCTCGCGCAGCGGCCCGTTATAGCGAGCACCGCTGGCGCGTAACTCAGCTTTCAGCAGACGGTTGACCCGCATCGGCGAGATGCCCACCGGGCAGGCAACGCTCTCGCAGACATTGCATTCAGAACAGGTCAAGGCGCTTAGCAGCGTTTGTGATGTAGCGACATTTTGATAATTGACGGCCCGCACCAGCAGGTGAGGCGAGAGTTCGTGGCCGATCAAATGCCTTGGACAGAGATCGGTACATAACTTGCACTGTTCGCAGACGGTACGGGCGATAGACAGCACGGTATGGTCGTCCTGCAAACGGCGTTGAATCAGCGAGTGCGATTTCGGTAGTACCAGCAGACCACCCGTGGTTTTCGTCACCGGTGAATCCAGCGATGGCAAAAGCCCACCCATCATCGGGCCACCGTTAATAAAACCAGGGTCGTCTGGCGTGGCGCCACCCGCCATTTCCAACACTTCGCGTAACGATATACCCAGCGGAACCGTTACGGTCATGGGATGACGTACCGCGCCGTTTACCGTCAGGGTTCTGCGGGTCACGGGATATTGCTGTTCCACGGCACGTGCGATATTGAGGACGGTCTGCACATTATTGACGACAACTCCAACACTAACCGGCAGCGCGGCTGGTGCGACACGGCGCCCTGTCGCCATCCAGATAGTGATGACCTCGTCTCCGGCGGGATAAACGTCAGGCAGAATATGCAGCCGAATCTGCGCCGGTAGCAGAGGGGTAAGAGCGGCAATGGCGGCGCGGTATTTTTCTTTGAGCGCAATAATACCCTCTGTAGCGCCCGTTGCCGTCATGCCATAAAGTATGCCGCGTATCAGTCGTGCCGCCTGTTGGGCCATCAATTGCTGGTCTACTTTCAGCATCGGTTCGCATTCGGCGGCATTAACCAGAAAAATCTCGACCTGCGCCTGTAGTTTTACATGGGTTGGAAAACCAGCGCCGCCAGCGCCAACGACGCCAGCTTCGCGAACGCGCTGGCGAACGGTCTCAGCCGTTGCCGGGGTCAGTTCGCCCCAGGGGGGCGGGAGAAGGGCCGCTTCGCTCACAGCAATTCCTCCAGAAGATGTCGAATGTCATCGCCATCAGCAGGGCGAGGTGTGGTTTTGAGCGTGACATCAGCCAGTGCAGCCTGAACCATGGCGGGGATCCGCTCACGGAATTTGCCTTTGTCTGCTTTCAGCGTGGCTGTAAGCGTTGGCATCTCACACTGTTGCCGAAGCTGCTCTATCTGGCGAATCAGTGAATTAATCGCAACCAGGTCATTCGCGCCAGTCGGGCAAAAATGGCAGGCTTTTGCCAGCCGGGCATAACGCTTTGCTGCGCGTTTATCGCCTGCATTAAAGCGGATGACCGCACCCAGCAGTAGGGCGTTAGCCAGCCCATGTGGCAGATGAAACTGCCCACCAAGTTGATGGGCGATGGCGTGATTAATGCCTAAGCCCGCCTGACTGAATGCCATCCCGGCAAGAGTGGCGGCATTGTGCATTTTTCCACGCGTCGCCAGACAATCGCCTTTACGCACCGCCGTCGGCAGATACTGAAAGACAAGCTGTGCTGCTTTCTCCGCCATCGCATCGGTAAAATCGCTGGCCCGGGGTGATACATAGGCTTCAAGGGCATGGGTCAGCACATCCATGCCAGTATTCGCTGTGATAGCGGGAGGAACGCTGACAACAAGCATCGGGTCGAGAATGGCGATATCGGGATAGAGCGCATTATCGAATAAGGGGTATTTGATGCCTTTATCCGGGTCGCTTATCACGCATGCGCTGGTCACCTCTGAGCCAGTGCCGCTGGTGGTCGGAATAGCGACACAGGTTTCAATATTGACGCCCTGCTGTTTGCTGAACCAGACGATCGCTTTTGCCGCATCCAGCGCGGAGCCTCCGCCGAAACCAATAACAACCTGCGGCTGGAGTGAATGCATCTGTGCTATGCCTTCCACAACCGTGGCAATGGTCGGATCCGGTGTAATGTTGCTAAAGACGCTGACGCGATTGTCTGCCGGGATTGCCTTGCGCAGCAGTTCGATAAGCGGTGAGCTGGCAAGAAAACCGTCGCAAACAATCCATATGTGCTTATTACGAAAACGTTTAAGCACCTCAAGGCTTCCTGCTCCGCTGTAGAGTCGCGTTTGCAGCGAAAATCTCTTCATAACGACCTCGGTTAGCGAATGGAGAAGCCGTTGGTCAGTACGCAACGGCGCGAACGCGCAAAGGTTTTTGCCGATGTCGTGCCTTCGCCGGTTGGTGTGGCGATGGTGAATGTGGTAAAGCCTTCACCACCGACGCCAATCCCCGCATAGGACGGTCCGTTTTTCACAAAAATGGAGGTCTGCAAACTGCGCGCTGCCAGATTTAAGCGGGAGACATTTTGTGAGTGCATTACCGCCGTATGGTGCAAGCCTTCCTCAACAACGAGGGCAAGGGCGAGGGCAGCATCGAAGTCGTTAACCCGAACGACAGGCAATACGGGCATTAATTGCTCAGCGGTGACCAGCGGGTCGTTGCCTTGTACTTCGGCGATCAGAAGACGTGGGGCTTTCGGCGGTACGCTCAGACCTGCGGCCTGCAGAATCTGCGCAGGGCTTTTACCCACCAGTTTTTTGTTTGCCACCCCATCCTGGATACAGACGGCGCGCAGTTTATCGATATCCGCACCGATAATGCGCAACGCGCCAAATGCTTGCATCTGTTGCATCAGACGGTCTGCAACACAGTCGACCACAATCAGGCTCTTTTCTGCGATACAGGGCAGGTTGTAATCGAAGGATGCACCATTGATGATGTCTTCCGCTGCTTTCACCAGATCGGCAGTTTCATCGACGATACAGGGTGGGTTTCCGGCACCTGCGCCGATCACTTTCTTGCCGCTCTTAAGGCCCATCAGCACTATGCCGGGACCCCCGGTGATGGCCAGCAGGGCGATTTTTGGATGCGCCATCATCTGCTGGGTGGCTTCGAAAGTGGGCTCGGCAACGGTGACGACCAGATTGCGAATACCCGTATGACGAAACGCGATATCTTCGATCATGCGGATCAGCTTGAGTGAAACTTTTTTCGCACCCGGATGTGGGCTGAAATAAATGGTATTGCCTGCTGCCAGCATACTTATGCTGTTATTGATGATGGTTTCGGTCGGGTTCGTGCTGGGGGCAACGGAGCCAATGACGCCAAACGGCGAATATTCGAATAACACCATGCCGCCGTCGCCGGTCAGTGCGCTGGTGGTAAGATCTTCAATACCCGGGGTGTTTTCCAGCGCGGCTTTGTTTTTGAGAAACTTGTCTTCTTTGTTGCCCATACCGGTTTCTGTGGCGCTCTCTTCTGCCAGTTCGGCCAGACAGGGAGCCAGCTCATCGCGAATACCGGAAATAATGGCGCTGCGGGTTTTTAAGGGGCACTGTTGGTAGCGCAGGAAGGCCTGGTGTGCTGCGTTGATGGCCTCCTCTGGCGTGGTGAACACCCCATGTGTGCCGCTCTCTTTCTTCTCTGGCGCAGGTGTCAGTTGTTCGCTCAGGATGGTGCGAATAAGGGTTTCAAGTTCGGTCGTATTCATTATTTTTTTCCCGTGTTAATCGCCGCAAGTGCGGTCTGAGCAATGTCCATGTCTTGCTCAACGGAACCACCGCTGATGCCAAGACCACCAATGATGTTGCCGTCACGCCAGATGGGGAAACCGCCGCCAAATGTGACAACTTTGCCTTCCATGTGCGCCTCTAGCCCATACAGCGCGCGTCCTGGTTGCACTGCATCTGATAGTTCGTGTGTGGCCGATTTCATCGCGACCGCCGTCCAGGCTTTTTTCGGCGCAAGTTCGCTACTGACCAGCAGCGCGTCGGGCATGCGCCAGGTCAGCATGCCGATACCATGGGCGTCCACGACGCTTATCACCACCGGCACGTTAAGCTCGCCTGCGCGTGCCATTGCGGTTTTTGCCAGTTGATGAAGGTCATGAAATGAAAGTGACAAGGGGGTGTCCTTCGCCGGTTTGGCTTGCGCCGCAGCGCGATAACGCGTCGCGACTTCGTGAATGACTTTTTCCTGGTGCGCCAGATGGTCTTCAAGGCGGGCCAGCGCGTACAAGCAGTCGGAAAGACGGTTGATATAGCGCATCAGCACCTGACGGACGTTTACCTGTTCACTTAACTCCACCAGGCGACGCTCGGCTTTGCGAGCCAGTGTCCGGGCAACATGCAAACGGGCTGCTGCTTCGCAACGGCCTGGCAACACAAAGCTGTGGACGTTGTCGACCTGGGACATCGCGTTGTCTATGGCCTGTTCCAGCGCTGCAATATCTTCGGCACTGACATAGCGCTGTTTTGGCGAGGGGGTTTCGTTTTCGCTCGCCAGTTCGGCGCTAAACCAGAAAATCTGTAGCTGCACCGCTTCCAGAAAGGGCTTGCTGGTGGGTGCTTGCACGGCGCACGCGCAGAGGCTCAACTGGGAATTGAGTTCATCCAGTGTGCCGTACGCCTCGACGCGCGGATGGGTTTTGCTGACGCGCTGGCCGCTAAACAGGGCCGTCGTGCCAGCGTCGCCAGTGCGGGTATAAATAGCCATTATTCCTCCTTAGCGGGACAGGGTGTCGACAATGCCCACCACCGCCAAATCAATGGCTTCGTTCGGGCCGGAAAAAACATGCCTCGCACTGGAGCCACTGCTGAGCAGAACCAGTTCGCCGACACCTGCGCCAACGGAATCAACGGCCACTTCATCACCCTGTAATGGATTGGCGGGAAGTTCGCCGTCTGCCGTAACGCGTCGGACCAGCAGCAATTTTTTGCCCACCAGAGAAGCGGATTTTTGTGTCGAGACGACCGAGCCAGTTACCCTTGCGAGATGCATGCTTTACTCCTGCTTCACGAGTCGTATGTGTTGCGAAATCACCGCGTCGCGTGCAAGCGCCGTGATGACCGTTTTACGTGAGATGGCAAGCCAGCATGCGTTGAGACCGACGACATCGCGGTAACTCAATACTTTTGCCTGATGGATAACCACCGAGCTTCCTTGCTCGTCCATGAACGTCACAGGCAGTTTTGCCAATGTTTTCAGGGGCAAGCAGGGCAGCAGCCTGCTGTTTAACGTAATGCTCACGGACATGCCCAATGCCAGGGCTTCAAACAGGTGCGCAACGGCGGTATTGTCCTGGTCGCCGTCTGCCAGAGCACGTAAGAAACACATGTCAGTCTGTTGCACGCAGAGCGCATCATGGTTCAGAAAACACTTCATTGCAGAAGCATGACGCAGTTCTTCCTGGCTCAGCGTGATGGTATTGCCCTGCCTGGCCTGCAGGCGGGCAACGATCAGCTCGACAATGTGCGCCAACTGTTCGCTGTTCATGCGCGTGGTACCAGACGAGCGCGAGCGCCGGATTCATCTGCGCCACAGGCGTTCGCTTCATCGGTGTCGATATGCATTTCGAGAAGCAAACCCGGCGCCACGCGGATGGCGACATCATCAAAAATCACCCGGCGCCCGGTGCCATCAATTGCAACGCAGACGTTATCGCCATGGGAAACACGCAGGACCAGGGCGTCGAGCGGCGACATATGAATGTGCCGTTGTGCGACGATGACGCCGTTGGGTAAGTCGATTTCCGCATACGGACTCACCAGCCTGATCCCTGGTGTACCCGCCAGATTGCCGGACATGCGTAGCGGGGCGGCGATACCCAACGTACGGGCATCCGTACGTGAGATCTCGACCTGGCTGGCGCCGCGTAGCGGGCCAAGCAGGCGCACATTTTTCAGTTGCCCTTTTGGTCCTACCAGTGTGACAGTTTGCTCAGCGGCAAAATAACCGGGTTGCAGCAACGCTTTTTTAATCGTCACCGTCTGACCGGGAAATAACCGCTCGAAATCCTCAGGTGAAAGATGGATATGTCGGTTCGATATACCCAGAGGGATGGGACGCGCACGCATCTCATCCAGAACCTGAGTGACCACATTTTCGACTAACTGTTTATCCATATTTATTCCCCTCGCTGACCGCTATGAATACACAGCGAGCGCGGTTCCCCTTTCTGGCGTGGACACGCCGGGTCAAGGCAAAGATTGCAGGTCACCAGTTGAATCGCCGTCAATTCGGAAGCGGAGGATGTTTCTTCACGCAATGGCTGCACGTGCTCAATGCTCTGAACCGGTTTTTCCGTTGTTGTTATCGACACAGGCGGCGTTTCAGGGATGGCTGCACGCGTTGGTGCAGAGGCCAGAATCCCCTCAGCAGGCCGTGCAATGACCTTTTGTGCCACCAGCCCGTTACGCGTTTGCGCAAAGTTGGCGCCAGTGATGATGGCCGACTGAACAGAGGCCACATCACCAGCGACTTTGATTACCGTCCAGCCAGAGCCATTGGTTTTTTCCATACCCAGCAGCGTGATGGAAGCGGCTTTCGCCATAACATCCGCGCAACTGATAGCCAGCGCCAGACCGCTAACTTCAAGTAATCCGAGTGATTGCTTCACGCTGTGCTCCTTTATCTGCCAGTCAGGCTGATTTCGGTAAAATGGCTTCGACGTCGCTGTGCGGACGCGGGATTACGTGACAAGATTTCACTTCACCCACCGCGCTGGCTGCCGCAGCGCCTGCGTCAACGGCGGCTTTCACTGCACCCACGTCACCTCGCACCATGACGGTGACCAGACCCGAACCAATTTTTTCGTAACCTACCAGTTGCACGTTGGCGGATTTCACCATGGCATCGGCGGCTTCGATTGCACCCACCAGACCTTTTGTTTCAACCAGTCCCAATGCATTGTTCATACTGCGTTTCTCCTGTTTATGGATAAAAGTGGTTACCGGAACGGTATCCCCTTCACCAGTCTGGCGGCGTTATTACCTGCCTTGCGCCGGGACTGGAGGTCTTCATGAAGCATCAGCGTAAAAAGGGGCGCTGATGCGGGTAAATTTCGGTAATGGATAACCAGTTGCTGGCTATCGCAGGCGATACCAACCAGCAGCGCCGATTGGTTCGCTGCCTGCCAGGCATGGGCGACGACATCAAGCCCGGAGGCCTGTTGCCAGCGCCAGGGAATACCTTCCTCTTCAATTCCCCACAGCACTTCCTGCCACTGCGGTTGGCACTCTGCGAGCGCCGTGATAACAATGACCGGGCTGTCCTGCTTAACGTCCATTGGCATACTCCTTCTGCCAGGAGAGGATCAGCCCCGTTGCGACTGCGTTGCGTGGACCTTCGACGCCGCGGATATTTCCCCGGCCGGCCACCAGTCTGTAATGGGCAAGGGCATCGGTGACGAGTTGCGGTATCTCGAAGTCGAGTGAGGAGCCGCCAACCAGCACCACGAACGGAATATCGCGGATATTTCCGGTTGGGCTTACCTGGCGCAGCGCGCGCAGGGCATTAGTGACAAACACGCGCTCTTTGGCGCTGCGGCGAATAATGCGAACTTTTTCCAGCGCCAGGTCTCCCGGCAGCGGCACCAGCTCATCGGGTTTCACAACACACACGCGGGCAAACACCGCAGGTGGAAGAGGGGTCGGGAAAAACTGCACGCTGCCGTCTTCATGGCGCAGATGAAAAAGGCTTTCGACTTTCGCCAGCGGGTACTTTTTGATTTCCTCCGCCAGGTAGCGATCCTCCAGCCCCAGCTCGCGAGCGATGATCATTGTCACCATGTCTCCGGCTCCGGCCAGATGGGTGGCGGTAATTTGCCCCTGCGGCGTAATAATCGAGGCGTCAGTCGAGCCCGCGCCAAGATCAAGAATGGCCAGTGGCCTCGATGTGCCCGGCGTGGTGAGCGCGCCAAAGATGGCGGCTTCTGCTTCTGCACCGCCCACCTGCACATCAACGTGCAGTTTTTGCTCAATTTCGTGGGCAATCATGGCCATCTGCAGGCGGTCTGATTTGACCATCGAGGCGATGCCGACGGCTTGTTCGAGTGAGAACTCACCTGCCAGCCCCCCGGTCACGTTGACCGGTACGGCGGTATCGACAGCGAGCAGATCCTGGATAAATACATCGCTGCTGGGTTTGTTGGTGAGCTCAGCCATGGTCTGGCGGACATGTTCCAGCATGCCGCCGATATTGGTGCCAGCCTCGCCGGTGACGTTATCCAGTGTTGGACATTCATTCACCGCTTTCATGATGGCATCGGCCCCGGCGGCAACGTCGACCTTGAGCGTTCTGCCTTTGGCTATAAGCTCAATATTCCCGGCGGGAATTGAGCGGGCTTTTACATCACCGGAGGGGGTCTTCACGACGACAGCAGAACGGTTACCAATCAGCGCCCTGGCCACGGGCACGATGTTGCGTGTCTCATCGGCGCTCAGGGAAAAGACAGTGGCGATGCCGTAAGGGTTAGAGAGACTTTCGATAACTTTGCCCGGCATCGCCACTTCAACAGCGGCGAGCATTCCCATTGGAATACGCTCGATATACAGCACTTCGTCAACGATAGGGACAGGGCGATCGAGGCGGTTACTGACCAGAACGCCATCGTCGCGCTGCAAAATGATGCCATTAATGTGATAACCGACTTGCGTTGAGGCATTGACCATGCGCGCAACATCGGAAAAATCGAATGCAGCGGAAACAACCAGAATATAAGGTTGATCCGCTGGACGGGTCAGAAGCTCATCCGGAGTGATCGTGATACCCACCCCCAGCCCGATACCACCGGGTGTTTTAGGGTTATGGCCTATCATTGTGGATTCGGTGATGATGGTTTCTGTGATGGTTTCCATCGCCACATCACCGATTACCGGGGTCGCTTCGTTGATACGAATAAGCGAAATATCGCCGACAGAGATACCCACATTGGCGACAACTTTGTTCAGCGCTTCCTGAATGCCGAATACATTGCGCAATGTGCCTTTAATACCCGTCGTTTCCGCAAGCGAACTGCTCACAATGTTCAGTACGCCAGTCTCATCCATCGTGGCCAGTGCCACCTCGGTTGACGAGTTACCTATATCAATGCCAGCTATATAACGCATAAGTCATCCCTGTGATTAATCGTCGCCTTTGAGTTTTTTCCGTTCGACGTAAAGCGCTGCCGCCTCACGTACAAACGCTGCGCAGATTTTTGCCTTATAGTGGCTTTCCAGATCCTCTGCGATATCCAGCAACTCTTGCTTGGTTGAACGGTAAGGACGCAGTGCGTTGTAAATTTCCAGGATGCGATCATCTGGTACAGCGGTCAGTTCCGCCGCGCGCTCGAAGTTCATAGCCAGTCGATCACGCCCCGCATCTTTGGCGATAGCTGCCTGGATACGCAGGGTCTCCGGGGTGATACGCATATCCTGCGCGGTGATTTTCCCGTTCAGCACGCTCTCCAGCGTTAACTCATCCAGGGTTTTATTGGTGGATGTTTTCACCCATTCCGGATGTTTGTTTGCCAGCGGATAATCGCTAACTTTGGCCTGATGCGTGGTTCCGCCTGAGGGCGCGGTTGATGCCGTAACCGGGGCTGTCCCCTGCAGGCTATTCATACGGCTCAGCACATCACGAACCATTGATTCAATTGCGTCAGAATTCATGGTGTTGTCCTTTTAAAGCGCAACGCGCAGCTCTTGCGGGTTTTTCCCCGTCACGACGTACTTAGTCTCTTTGATATGCAGAATGGCGGACTTGGCCTGATATTTCGGACGTGCCATCTGATCGTTCAGAGTCGGTACAGGTTGCGGCGATTCGCGTTTCGCGTATTGCGCTGCGTTTTTGCCAATCTGGCGGTAGGTTTCCAGCGTCAGCAGCGGTGCCTGCGGGAAGAGTTCCAGGTTGGAAAGCGGCGGCAATCCTTTCTGATGGATGACCGTTGTACCTTTTGACTGGATACCCACCGAGATACCCGAGCCGCTCAGGCGGTTGCCTTCCACGGCGACAAACGCCACATCAGATGATTTGAAGCAGCGAATCACCCGCGCTTTCACCCCTTCTTCTTCAATACCGGCAATGACTTCACGCAGGATGCTCTTATGCGGCAAACCGACGATGTTTACGGTTTGCGAAAGACCGAAAGCAGGGCCAACGGCGATGATCACTTCATCCTGTTGAGTGCCGGGCTTCGCTTCACCAATTTCCGTCAGAAAGCCGCCCTCAGCCGTTGCTGCGGGTTTAGCAGCATTACCAGGTTGGGCGCTAAACGAGACTTTTTTATCGCTGGTTTGCATTTCTGCCAGCACATCTTCGATGATTTGGCGCAGCAATTTTTCGTTAATTTCCATCATTCACCCCTTAGCCCATTTCGTTCGGATCGAGTGCGCCCGGGATGTTTTTGATCTCTTCCCAGCGTTCACCTTGCAGGCGATAACCTGTTGCCGGACCGGCATAGTCGTTCACATCGTTCACCGCAGAGAGCACCAGCCCGTCGCCGACGATGATGGCCGAGGTATGCAGGTAGTCACCGGTCAGTTTGGCTTTTTGAATGTTCAGCATGTCTTGTGCGACATCTTTAAAGCCACCCTGGGCCAGGGCTTTCACCACTTCGAGACCGTTACGATTCTTGCTGATGATTTCCTGGGCGAATTTGATGTCTTCGACGATATTGCGCTCTGGCATGTCTTTTGAACCGTGGGCGTATGTTGCCGCTTCCACTTCTTCGTCAGTGATAGGCGGTAATCCCATACCGGCGAAGACGGCCTGCAAAGCGCGAGCCGCTTTGTTGCGAATGGCGATGACATCTTCTTCACGCACCGGGCGTAAACCACCATCAACTTTGAGGTCACGCTGGATGACGTTGTAATCGTCAAAGTCTTCCGCATCCTCGTTGGAGCCTGCGAACATGTTGTCGTAGTTCGGCACGGCGGAATAACCGGAGGAGATAAAATCGGTGCCCGGCAAGAATTGCATCAGCAGACGGGCGGTACGACGCATATCCGAATGGGTAAATGTCTGGTCATTACTGGACGCGCACTCCAGATCCAGAGCGGCACAAATCAGGTTTTCGGCAAGAATGGCGCGAATACCTGACGGCACGGCAGAAGGCACACCCACACAGCTTACCGAGCCGTTTTGCAGACCCTGAACACCCGCGGCTTTGGTGATGTAAATGCAGCGTGCTTCCAGGTAAAGCATGGATTTGCCTTCGGCATAACCCATCTGAACTTCTGACCCGGAGCCGGAGGTGAAGCGCATTTTCAGGCCACGAGAGGCATAGGAGGATGCGAGAAAGCCTTTTGACCAGGGCGTATCATCACCGTCAGTAAACACAGGCTCAGTACCATAAACGGAGATGGTTTCCGCATAACAGGTGTGGCCGAGCATGCCCAGTTTCAGTTCGGTTGCTTCTTCCAGAGAGCATTGGGTTAATACGCCTGGACGACCAACCTGTGAGCCGACCAACAACGCGATGGCATTGAAGGGGGCATAACGGGCGACCGCGACGGTGGTTTCCTGTTCGTCAAATCCACGGAATGCGCCCTCTGCAGCATCAGCGGCAATTTGTACTGGGTTGTCTTTGACGTTAGTGACATGTGCCTGCTGTGATGGGGTACGACGCGCGCGCATTTTCTGCATCGACATCATCATTTCCACCACGTTCATGTGCGACACCACTTCGACGATTTTTGCCGGAGTCATTGCAGTGGTGAGCGGCACAATGTCGCTGCGCTTAACGTTAGGATCGCAGAGCATATTGGCGAGCTTGACAGAGTCCATCGCCATCACTTCTTCCGCGCGATCGAGATTGATACCGTAGCGGGCAATAAAGTGGTCAATCAGGTCAAATTTACTGGCGGGTTTACCGTCCAGTTCAGTCACCACGCCGTCGACTATGCGTATAGAAGGTTTAGGATCGTTCGGGCTTTCCATTGCGATAAAGCCTTCTTCAATCCACTCCTTCACAAAGCCGTCCTGGTTAACAGGGCGTTTCGCCAGCGCTTCAAATCGTTTCGATCTCATGAAACAGCCTCTCTGTTATCAGATGTAAGACGGGCGGTCGTTTTTCGGCTCAGAACCCATTGTGCCCAGTACGGTTTTACCGATCTCACGGGCCGAAATGACGGCCTGGCGCACAGCGCCGGAATCACCGGAAATGATCAAAATGGCTTCGTTGCTATAGCTGGTGCCTTTTGCTGGAGAGCTATAGGCCACCACTTCCACATTGGCGGACTTCAGCGCCGTATCGGCCATCAACACCCCAACGGAGGCCGGTGCGCCAACGATCACGCCGCAGGCGCGGCCAACCGGTGCACCAAAAGCTTTTTCCAGCGCGTAGCTGGCGCGGGCGGTGTATTGCATTTCGATGTGACCAGCTTCGTTGGCATAAACATCGCCGAAGGTACGGTCGAGTTCTTTCAGTGCGACCTCGACAGCGCGTTTGACGTCGGAGACATCATTACCGCCGAAGAGGATCAGGGAGCCATGGCCCGCCCCGCCTTTGGTATCACGCGGTAATTCAATGCTGATCACTTCGGTGTTGGTTGCCTTCACGGCCTCATCTGCCGCCATGATGTGCGGGCCTGCGCCAGTGCGCGCGCCGAGAATGCCGATTGAGCGGTAGCGTTTTTCCAGCTTCATCGCATCAAGTAATGCGCTATCGACGTTTGCGATCACCAGACCCACGGTGTCGCCGACCGCCGTACCTACAAATTCCGTTAAACTGCAGCTTTTTTCTGCCATAGCCGTCTCTCGTTTGGGATGGGTTACAGTGGGGGAGGTCGCCGGTGTCGGTGATGACACTTTGGCGATCACCTGAGCCATGATCTGTTCCACCAGGTCATTGCTACTCATTGGCTAATTCCCTTAGGTAAGATTTTTTCAACATCAGTGTGCGGACGCGGGATGACGTGTACGGCTTTCACTTCACCCACCTGAGCGGCTGCGGCAGCACCTGCATCCGTTGCTGCTTTCACGGCACCAACATCGCCGCGAACAATGACTGTCACCAGGCCAGAACCTATTTTCTCGTAGCCCACTAACATGACATTGGCGGATTTCACCATCGCATCTGCGGCTTCAATTGCTGCCGTTAAGCCTTTGGTTTCCACCATTCCTAATGCTTCTTGTTGCATAAAGACCTCGATAAGGTTGCCCCCGATTTTTGGACTATACAAATAAGCGAGGAAAAAGAATGGCTGTCCTGAAATTACATTCGGAACTTACTGGTTTAATTAAGTGAAATAATTGCTCTGTTAATTAACATGGGTATGATTTTAAAGGTTATTTTGTTGTTTTTGTTATGGCAAAATATTGCTATGTCAATTTCACTTTTACATTTTTGGAAGTGACTTTATAAAACTGTTGTGATATTTGCGCGGGCGGAATCATTCTGTGAGCAATGCTGTAAAACGATGCACGAAAAAAAACAATAATTTGATATTTTAATAAAGCGAATAATCGCGAATGAAGTTGGGTGCAGCCTAATATTCATTTAGCTGGAATAGCAAAATATTGTTATTCAGAGGCGACTTTTTTGGCGTTTTCCGCCTGAGATTGCCAACACTTTTCAGTGTCGCATTCCTATAGTGAGCGGCGTTGTACTCTGCTGCCAGCTTCAGGCGTGCTGGTGAGATCGTGACTCTACCTGGAAGGTGACACAAATGAATGATTCACTTAAGGCACAATGCATTGCCGAGTTTTTAGGCACAGGGCTCTTTTTGTTCTTCGGTATCGGCTGTCTGTGCGCCATGAAAGTTTCCGGGGCTACGCTGGGGCTATGGGAAATTTGCATCATCTGGGGGTTGGGTATTTCGCTGGCCGTGTATTTGACCGCCGCTGTGTCCGGTGCACATTTGAACCCAGCGATTACCATCGCTTTGTGGCTATTTGCCTGCTTCCCAGCTCGTAAAGTGGTGCCGTACATTGTGGCGCAAGTTGCGGGCGCGTTCGGCGGGGCAGCTGTGGCCTATTTGCTCTACCACAGCGTATTTATTGAATATGAAACCGCGCATCACATCGTTAAAGGTAGCGTGGAAAGCCTGCAACTGGCGGCGTTGTTCAGCACTTATCCGGCTACCGCGCTGAGTATCTGGGAAGCGGCGCTGGTCGAAATTATCATTACTTCAATCTTGATGTGTATGATCATGGCGCTGACAGATGACGGCAATGGCGTACCACGTGGGCCTTTAGCACCGCTATTGATTGGTGTACTCGTCGCGGTGATTGGTGCGGCTACCGGACCATTAACCGGATTTGCAATGAACCCGGCGCGTGATTTTGGGCCGAAATTATTCACTTTCTTCGCGGGATGGGGAAACATTGCCTTCACAGGGGGCCGTGATATTCCGTATTTCCTCGTACCGATTATTGCCCCCATTATTGGGGCTTGCGGAGGGGCAGCCTGCTACCGCTATTTGATTGGCAAAAACCTCCCTTGCAATGCCTGTAAGCTGGAAGAGAGCAAAAGTTGACGTCTTCTCGAAATAGTATCCTGAAATTACTGTCCGACAATTGTTTATTTCGTGATCTGCTTTCATGAACGCGCTAAATCGTCTCCCAGGGATGGGAGACTTTTGTTATCTTGAATTCAGCCTATGGTCATTCGACGTTATTGGTTGCCTTTTAATATGAATGACTTGTAAACAAAATAGGTTTGTTTATAACAATAAATTAAAATTAACTGAGAGGTTTTATCATGATTTCTGCGAGTGCACTAAACTCCGAACTCATTAATAAAATCGCCCAGGATTTTGCACAAGCCACCGGTTTGGCCGTTGTTGTCGTTAATATCCACGGCGAAGAAATTTCCGAGCTTTTCAACTTCACCCCATTTTGCCAACTGATGCGTCAGAATCCGCAGCACAGCGCACGGTGTCGTATGAGCGATCGTTGTGGCGGCTTCGAAGCTTCTAAATCCAACCAACCCTGCATCTACCGTTGTCACGCCGGGCTTACCGACTTTTCTATTCCGCTGGTCATTGCCGGCCATCTGGTCGGGTTTGTGCTGTGCGGGCAGGTACGCTTGCGGGAAGGCGATAGTGTTGAACTCATTAATATTCTTAATATTGACGACCGCTGGCAGGCGGATCAGAAGCTGATGGATGAGTTTCTGAATGTCCCGGAGATGGACTACTCGCGGGTCATTGCGTCAGCGGATTTGCTTAAGCTGATTGTCGAAAATTGTCTTAAAAAACAACTCAACTTCGTTGTCATCAAAGATCAACAACAGGCACAGGAAGCGGGACGAACGAGCCGAAATCAGGGGCCGCATGACAGTAAGATGAAGAAGGCGCTGCGTTATATTGATGCCCATCTCTCGGACGAGTTGCGTCTGGAGGATGTAGCAGCGCATGTTTATCTCAGCCCTTACTATTTCAGTAAGCTGTTCAAAAAATATCAGGGTATTGGTTTTAATGCGTGGGTAAATCGCCAGCGGATGGCGAGCGCAAAAGAAATGTTGTGTCACAGCGACTGGAGTATTGCCAGTATTGCGCGCAATTTAGGTTTTTCTCAAACGAGTTATTTTTGCAAAGTTTTTCGCCAGACATATCAGGTAACACCGCAGGTTTTTCGTCTGCAAAATAATGCAAACTATGACGGCGATTAAATTTCCGATAACAATATTTTGTTATTCACAACGGCAATAAAATCGCCTGAAAGGCAGTCAGAATAAGACGTTGGGGAAAAGGTTGGACAATAAATTGTTATAGCGCAACAAATTATTGCCCATGCAGGGATAAACTGAACCAGTTTTTATTTTCCTGATGCGATAGATTGCAGTCAGGAGCAAAATCACTTTTTCAGCAATATGCTGTCGTAGTGATAAGTGATACGAACAATGAAGCCAACAGGTTTGCCGCAAATTATCGCGGCTGGGAAGGGGGTGAGAATCCCCCGCAGCCCCCGCTGCTGTGATGCTGACGACCCCGTAATCACCACTGATCGCAAGATTGGGAAGGACGGGCGAGGACGACGCTAAGCCAGAAGACCGGCCTGATGGTTACTCTCAACAACTTCGGTGGGAAGTCGGTTGCTCAGACGCGTACAGTCATAGACTGGGACTACGCATAGCCTGACACATCCTTTCCACCCTGAACGGGACTTTAAGGTATGTCTGACGGGCGTCGCGCCTTTATCCTTGCCGGTACCGGAAGTGGCTGTGGTAAAACCACCGTCACGCTTGGCCTGCTGAGCGTTTTGCAGCAGCGCGGTATGCGGGTGCAGCCATTTAAAGTCGGCCCGGACTACCTCGATACCGCCTGGCATACTGCCGTCACGGGTGTGGAATCCCGCAATCTTGACAGCTTTATGCTGCCCGCCCCAACGCTGAACGCGTTGTTTAACCAGCAAATGCACACCGCCAATATCGCCGTGATTGAAGGCGTTATGGGACTGTACGATGGTTATGGTACTGACCCCAATTATTGCAGCAGCGCCGCACTGGCAAAACAGCTTGGTGTCCCGGTCATCCTGCTGGTTGACGGGAAAGCGGTGTCGACCTCTATCGCCGCCACGGTGATGGGCTTTCAACATTTCGACCCGGCGCTCAACATTGCGGGTGTGATCGTTAATCGCGTCAACAGCGACAGCCATTTCCAGTTACTCAAGCACGCCATCGAACACTTTTGCGGAATTCCTGCGCTGGGCTATGTTCCTGTCACGCCCGGCGTGGCATTGCCGGAGCGCCATCTGGGGCTAGTCACCGCCCGCGAATCCGTCATCGATTCCCGGCCGTGGCGTGGATTTGCCGAACGCATCGCGCAAACGCTGGATATCGATAAGCTGCTTTCCCTGAGCACACTCCCGTCTTTACCGCAGGGCAAATGGCCCGCCTTACCGGCGTGTGACGAAGGGGAGGGGATAACGCTCGCACTGGCCGATGACGAGGCCTTCAACTTTTATTATCCCGATAACATCCAGCTGCTATGCAATGCGGGTGTGAAGATTGTGCGCTTTAGCCCACTGCATGACGCTGAGCTGCCCGAATGCCAGATGCTCTGGCTCGGTGGCGGCTATCCGGAACTCCACGCCCGCGCGCTTTCTGCTAATACCTCCATGCTCGACGCCATACGTTCTGCGCATCGGCGTGGCGTGGCGATATACGCAGAGTGCGGCGGACTGATGTATCTCGGCTCTACGCTACGCGATGTCGAGGGCGATATTCATTCAATGGTGGGGGCGATACCCGGCCACAGCGAGATGGGAAAGCGTCTGACCCGCTTTGGCTATTGCGAAGCCACTGCCCGCCAGCCCACGCTGCTTGCCGATGCAGGGGAAACCCTGCGCGGCCATGAGTTCCACTACTCCGATTTTACCCCTGAGCAAGACGCGGTAATGCAGTGCCAGAAAACCCGCGATGGCAGGATTTTATCCGAGTGGCAGGGCGGCTGGCAGGTGGGCAGCACCTACGCCAGCTATTTGCACATCCATTTTGCCCAACGCCCGGCCATGCTGAGCCGCTGGATTGCCGCCGCAAGGAGCGCGTTATGACGATCCTTGCCTGGTGTGTCGCATGGCTGCTTGACCGCTGGCTGGGTGACCCTCCGCACTGGCCGCACCCGGTTCGCTGGATTGGTGCACTGATCACCCTCACCCAGCGCGTTGTTCGCCGGGTCTGTCATTCCGATACCGCCTTGCGTGTCGGCGGTGGTGTGATGTGGCTGGTAGTCGTGGGGGCGACCTGGGGCGTGGCATACGGCGTGTTGACCCTTGCAGAATCCATTCATCCGTGGCTTGGCTGGTGTGTGGAGGTGTGGATGATCTACACCCTGCTGGCGGCGCGTTGCCTGGCGGATGCGGCACGGGAAGTGGAACACGCCTTGCGCCACGGTACGCTGGATGAAAGCCGGGAGAAACTCTCCTGGATTGTCGGGCGCGATACCTCGCAGTTACAGCCGCCGCAGATCACCCGCGCGGTGGTGGAAACCGTGGCAGAAAACACCGTGGATGGCGTGATTGCGCCGTTGTTCTTTTTACTGTTGGGTGGCGCGCCGCTGGCGATGGCCTACAAAGCGGTCAATACCCTCGATTCGATGGTCGGCTACAAACATGAAAAATATCGAGCCATAGGCATGGTGAGCGCGCTCATGGATGATGTGGCCAATTTTCTTCCGGCTCGCCTGAGTTGGTTGTTGCTGAGCATTGCCGCCTGGCTTTGCCGCCTGAACCCGGCACGCGCATTTCGCATCGGCTGGCGCGATCGTCGCAATCACAGCAGTCCCAACTGCGCCTGGCCGGAAGCTACCGTGGCAGGGGCGCTGGGCGTGCGGCTTGGCGGCCCCAATGACTACTTCGGCCAGCGCGTCGAAAAACCCTGGATTGGCGATGAGACCCGCGCCATCACCGTTGATGATATTTCGCAAACCATCCGCCTGATGTGGGTGGCCTCTACCCTGGCGCTGGCCGTGTTTGCGCTGATGCACGTTACGCTGGCAGGAGCAGCAATCTGATGAAAACAATGGATTATTTACAGCAACCTCAGGCCATTGAAGACAAAAGTTTTGTCATTATCGGCGACATCATTCGCGAAAACCGGCCTGACTACCGTTTTGCCAGCCCTCTGCACGAAGCCATCATCAAACGTGTGATTCACACCACCGCCGATTTCGACTGGCTGGATATCCTCTGGTTCTCCCCGGACGCACTGGAAAGCCTCGGCAATGCAATACGCTGCGGTTGCACGCTTTACACTGACACTACGATGGCCCTTTCCGGGATCAACAAAACCCTGCTGGCAAAATTTGGCGGTGAGGTGAAGTGCTATATCAGCGACCCGCGCGTGGTGCGCAAAGCGAAAACTGAGGGGATCACCCGCTCAATGGCGGCAGTGGACCTGGCGCTCAGCGAAGCGGGCGAGAAAATCTTCGTCTTTGGTAACGCCCCCACCGCGCTGTTCCGCTTGCTGGAGCAAAACATCCAGGTACGAGGGGTAGTTGGCGTCCCGGTCGGCTTTGTCGGTGCGGCGGAATCGAAAGAGGCGCTGGTAGAAAGCGGGTTGCCGGGGATAGCCGCGCTCGGGCGTAAAGGCGGCAGCAATGTGGCGGCGGCTATCATTAACGCCTTTTTGTATTCCATGCGGGAGGCGTAATGAGCGAAGAGACGTTCGACGCCCCGGTGTGGCATAACGGCAAGGCGTTACGCAAAGGCTATACCACCGGGTCCTGCGCGACAGCGGCGGCGAAGGTTGCGGCGCTGATGGTCCTGCGCCAGCACATCATTCATCAGGTGTCGATTGTCACGCCCTCTGGCGTCACGTTGCGTCTTAACGTTGAATCCCCGCATATTGAAGGTCAGCAAGGGATAGCCGCTATCCGCAAAGACGGTGGCGATGATGTGGATGCCACCCACGGCATGCTGATTTTTGCGCGTGTCACCCTGAACGACAGCGGCGAGATTGTGCTGTCTGGGGGGGAAGGTGTAGGCACGGTGACCCGCAAAGGCATTGGCCTGCCGGTCGGCAGTGCTGCCATTAACCGCACGCCGCGCCAGACTATAGAAGCGGCAGTACGCGAAGTGATTGGCCCTTCGCGCGGCGCGGAGGTGGAAATCTTCGCCCCGGAAGGGGAAGCGCGGGCGCAAAAAACCTACAACAGCAGGCTGGGCATTCTGGGCGGGATCTCAATTATCGGCACCACGGGTATCGTCACGCCGATGTCCGAAGAGAGCTGGAAACGCTCCCTTTCACTGGAGCTGGAAATCAAACGCGAAGCGGGGCTGGAGCGGGTGGTACTGGTGCCTGGCAACCACGGCGAGCGTTTTGTCCGCGAGCAAATGGGGCTTGCCAGCGACATCGTGGTCACCATGAGCAACTTTGTGGGCTACATGATTGAAGAGGCTGTCCGCCTGGGCTATCGGCAAATTGTGCTGATTGGTCACCCCGGCAAGCTGGTGAAAATCGCCGCCGGGATCTTCCACACTCACAGCCATATCGCCGATGCGCGTATGGAAACGCTGGTGGCGCATTTGGCGTTGCTCGGCGCGCCTCATGAATTGCTGCTTAAAGTCAGCGAGTGCGATACCACCGAAGCAGCGATGGAGCACATCGACACAGCGGGGTTCGGCCATTTGTATAACCATCTGGCGCTGCGGATCTGTCAGCGCGTCATGCAGAACCTGCGCTTTACCAAAAATCCTCCTCAGTGCGATGCCATCATGTTCTCCTTTGATAACCAAATCCTCGGCGCGAATCGCCCATTCCGGGAGATTGTGGAGGATTTGCAATGCTAACCGTTGCAGGCATGGGGCCTGCTTCTCTGACCTTAATGACCCCAATGGCGCTGGAGGCCGTCGCGCAGGCCGATATCCTGGTGGGCGGGAAGCGCCATCTGGAGCAGTTCCCTGACTTTACGGGTGAACGCCGCGCGCTTGATGCCGACATCCCCGGATTAATACGCTGGATTGCACAGCGGATGCATCAGCGCGTAGTAGTGCTGGCCTCCGGCGATCCGCTCTTTTACGGCATTGGCAAACGTCTGGTGGCGGAGTTTGGCATTGAACAGGTGCGCATTATTCCGGGCATCAGCGCCGTGCAGTACCTGTGTGCAAAGACCGGCATCGACATGAATGATATCTGGCTGACCAGCTCCCACGGGCGCGATGTCGATTTTGACGCTCTGGTCCGCTCGCCAAAAACCGCGATGGTGACCGATGCCCGCTGTGGACCCCGGGAAATTGCCGCAGCCCTGGTAGCGCGCGGTGCGGGGGAGCGCTGGCTGGTGATTGGTGAAAACCTGGCGATGAACAACGAGCGCATTCACGGGCTGCTCGCCCGTGACGTCCATGCGCAGTATGAGATGAATGTTGTGGTGATCCTCAATGAAAGATGAACTGTTCTTACGCGGTGAAAGCGTCCCGATGACCAAAGAAGTGGTCCGCGCACTGGCGCTCTCGCGCCTGAACTTATCCGGCGCACGCCATTTTATTGATATTGGCGCAGGCACGGGCAGTGTCTCCATTGAGGCTGCCGTCTGCCACCCGCAGTTACAGGTAACAGCCATTGAGCGCAACCCGGCGGCGCTGGGGCTGCTGGAAGAGAACTGCCAGCACTTTGGCTGTCGCAATATCACCATCGTCCCGGGCGTGGCGCCGTTATTTGTCGAGCAGCCCGCCGATGCGGTTTTTATGGGCGGCAGCGGTGGCAACCTTACTCAGCTTATCGACTGGTCTTTGGCCCAATTGATCCCCGGTGGCCGCCTGGTGATGACTTTTATTCTGCAGGAGAACCTCAGCAGCGCGCTGAGCCACCTCGCCACCTGCCAGGTCGCCGCGCTGGACTGCCAGCAGATTCAGGTTTCGCTTCTTCATGCGCTGGGCAGCGGCCACTACTTCAAACCGAATAACCCTGTTTTTGTGATTTCCTGCGAGAAGGAAGAGTCTCATGGCTGAACAATTTGATGCGCAAACCGTCTGGTTTGTCGGGGCAGGCCCCGGTGACCGGGAACTGATCACCCTGAAAGGATACCGCCTGTTGCAGCAGGCACAGGTCGTTATTTACGCGGGTTCCCTCATTAATACCGAACTGCTGGAATATTGCCCACCGGGCGCTGAGTGCCACGACAGCGCCGAACTGCACCTGGAGCAGATAATCGACCTGATGGAAGCCGGTGTGAAGGCGGGCAAAGTGGTGGTACGCCTGCAAACGGGCGATGTCTCTCTTTACGGCTCCGTGCGTGAACAAGGGGAAGTGCTGACCGAACGCGGCATCCAGTGGAAGGTTGTTCCCGGCGTGAGTGCCTTCCTCGGGGCGGCGGCAGAACTGGGCGTGGAATACACCGTGCCGGAAGTCTCGCAGAGCCTGATCATCACCCGCCTGGAAGGACGTACCCCGGTCCCGCCGCTGGAACAGCTGGAATCCTTTGCCAGCCATCAGACCTCAATGGCGATTTATCTCTCCGTACAGCGCATTAACCGGGTGGCAGAGCGCTTGATTGAAGGTGGTTATCCGGCAACCACGCCGGTGGCAGTGATTTATAAAGCCACCTGGTCAGAAAGCCAGACGGTGCGCGGAACCCTCGCGGATATTGCTGACAAAGTTCGCGATGCCGGTATTCGGAAAACCGCATTGATCCTCGTGGGTCCATTCCTTGGCGAGGAGTACCACTACTCACGTCTTTATGCCGCGGATTTTAGCCATGAATACCGTAAAGCCTGAATCTGTCGCGCTGTTTTGCCTGACGCCCGGCGGTGTTGCCCTGGCGAACCGGCTGAAACTGGCGTTGCCCATGACCTGCTACACCAGTGAGAAATTGCTGGAAGAGGGGTTTGTGCCGTTCGATGGCGGCTTTGCCCAGTCGCTGCGCGATGCCTTCACCCAGCACTCCGCGCTGGTGTTCATCGGTGCGACCGGGATTGCCGTGCGCGTGCTGGCCCCACTGGTGAATGACAAATTCAGCGACCCGGCGGTGATCGTTATCGATGAGCGCGGCTTGCACGTCATCAGCCTGCTTTCCGGACATTTTGGCGGGGCAAATGCGCTGGCGCGTTACCTGGCGGGCATCCTTGGCGCGGACCCGGTGATCACCACGGCAACGGATGTCAACGAACTGGCGGCGCTCGATACGCTGGCCTGTCAGCTGGATGCGCGCATGGAGGATCTGCGCGGAGCGGTAAAGACAATCAACCACGGGCTGGTCAGCGGGGAGCGCATCGGCCTGTGGTGTGAAGAAGCATTGCGCGGTGAAGTCGAACGCTGCGACACGCGCGGGTTTATTCCGGTCACTTCGCTCGACGATATGCCTGAGTTGACGGCGCTGATTTGCGTAACCGTGCAGTCTTCGCTGCCCGAACTTAGGGTGCCGGTCTACAAGCTGGTTCCCCGCCGTGTGGTGGCAGGTATTGGTTGTCGTCGCGATACCCCGTTTGCGGTGGTGTCAGGGCTGCTTAAGCAACAGTTGCAGGAGCATGCTTTCGACCCGCTGGCACTGCGCGCGATAGGCAGTATTACCCTGAAAGAGCATGAAAAAGCGCTCACTTTGCTGGCGGAAAGCCTGCATGTGCCGTTTGAAATTTTTACCGCTGATGCCCTGCGTCAGCATGAACATCGTTTCCCGGCCTCAGATTTTGTGCGTCAGACCACTGGCGTGGGAAGCGTATCCGGACCCGCAGCCTGGTTGATGAGTGGTGGGCAACTGGTTGGCGAGACCCTGCGTGAACAGGGCGTCACTATTACTTTGGGAGTTTCACACTGATGTTAACTGTTATCGGGATTGGCCCTGGCTCACAGGCAATGATGACCATGGAGGCGATAGAAGCCTTGCAGGCGGCGGAGATCGTGGTGGGCTACAAAACCTACACCCATCTGGTGAAAGCGTTCACGGGCGACAAGCAAGTGATCAAAACCGGCATGTGCAAAGAGATTGAGCGCTGCCAGGCGGCGATTGAACTGGCGCAGGCCGGGCATAACGTGGCGCTCATCAGCAGCGGTGATGCCGGAATTTACGGCATGGCGGGTCTGGTTCTGGAACTGGTCAGTAAACAGAAGCTGGACGTGGAAGTGCGTCTTATCCCCGGAATGACCGCCAGTATTGCAGCGGCGGCGCTGCTTGGCGCACCGCTGATGCATGACTTTTGCCATATCAGCCTGAGCGACTTACTGACGGCGTGGCCGGTCATTGAAAAACGCATTGTCGCAGCCGGGGAAGCCGACTTTGTTATCTGCTTTTATAACCCGCGCAGTCGTGGCCGCGAAGGGCATCTTGCTCGCGCATTCGAACTGCTGGCGGCCAGCAAAAGCCCGCAAACGCCGGTGGGCATTGTGAAATCCGCCGGACGTAAAAAGGAAGAGAAGTGGATAACCACACTCGGCGAGATGGACTTTGAACCGGTCGACATGACCAGCCTGGTGATCGTCGGCAATAAAGCCACCTACGTGGCGGACGGCTTGATGATTACCCCGCGAGGCTACGAGTTGTGAGGCCAGGCGATGTACTGGTGATGGGCGGCACCAGCGATGCGCGGGCCATTTGCCAGCGACTCGATGCCGCCGGGGTGCGCTACACCCTTTCAGTCGCAACCCCCACCGGACAACATCTGGCGGGAGACATTCGCGGTGAGGTGCGCTGCGGGCGGATGGAGCCTGACGCCATGCTGCGCTGGCTTATCGATAACCAGACCCGCTGGGTGGTGGATGCGTCACACCCCTATGCCGAGGTGGTCAGCCAGAACATCGCCGAAGCCTGTCGCCAGGCAAATGTGCTGCTGAGCCGTTACCAGCGCCCGGAACAACTGCCGGAACTGGAACATCCACTGTTGCACAAAGTCGCCTCGATTGATGAAGCCTGCAAAGTCGTACGTAGACTCGGGCAGCGCGTGTTGTTGACCACCGGCAGCAAAGACCTGGCACTCTGGCGCGCGGGGCTTGGTGAGAAGGCTTTGCTGGCGCGGGTGCTGCCCGTGGCCGATGTGATGACGCAATGCGCCGAAAGCGGTTTTGGCGTTGGCGAGATCTACGCTATGTGCGGGCCGTTTAGCGCAGAGTTTAACGCCGCCTTTTACCGTCAGTGCCGCGCGGATGTAGTGATCACCAAAGCCTCCGGTGCGGAAGGCGGGTATCAGGAAAAAGTTCAGCCATGTCTGGACGCGGGGATCCCCTGCATTGTTATTACGCGCCCGCAGCCTTCGGTTTCGGGTGAGGAGCTACTGGAAAGCCTGGATGCCTTTTCGCAGCGGCTGCTGCGCTGGCTTGCCACACAGTGAGGAAAAGAACATGAAAAAAGCGCTTCTGGTGGTGAGTTTCGGCACCAGCTATCACGACACCTGTGAAAAGAACATTGTGGCCTGTGAAAGGGAACTGGCCGCCAGTTGCCCCGATCGCACGTTTTTTCGGGCATTTACCTCTGGAATGATCATTCGAAAGCTCAAACGTCGGGACAATCTGCATATCGACACCCCTTTGCAGGCACTGCAAAAACTGGCCGACCTGGGCTATCAGGATGTGGCGATCCAGTCGTTGCACATTATTAACGGTGATGAATACGAAAAAATTGTCCGTGAGGTACAAACCCTGCGGCATCTCTTCAAACGCATGGTGATCGGTGCACCACTGCTCAGTAGCAACGATGACTACATGCTCCTGATGCAGGCGCTGGCTCGCCAGATGCCGGTGCTGACAGAGGGTGAAAAAGTCGTGTTTATGGGCCACGGGGCCAGCCACCACGCCTTCGCCGCTTACGCCTGCCTCGATCATATGATGGCGGCGCACCGTTTCCCGGCGCGTGTCGGCGCAGTGGAAAGTTACCCGGAAGTCGATGTGCTGATCGACAGTCTACGCCGCGAAGGCATTAGCGCGGTGCACCTGATGCCGCTGATGCTGGTGGCCGGCGATCACGCCATTAACGATATGGCGTCTGATGATGAAGACTCATGGAAAACACAGTTTGAACGGGTCGGGATTGCCGCAACGCCCTGGTTGCAGGGGCTGGGTGAAAACCCGGCTATCCGCGCGATGTTTGTCGCACATCTGCATCAGGCGCTGAGCCAGTCACTGGAGGTGGCGGCATGAGCGGCAGACTGTACGCATTAGGGATTGGCCCCGGAGCCAGCGACCTTCTCACCGTGCGCGCCGCGCGCATTCTCGGCAAGCTCGATGTGCTCTATGCCCCGGCAGGGCGCAAAGGGGGAGATAGCCTGGCGCTCTCTATCGTGCGGGAGTATCTGGGCAAGCAGACGGAAATCCGCTGTACCCATTTCCCGATGAGCGCCGACAGCGCGGAAAAAGAAGCCGTCTGGGATGAAGTGGCCGCCGCGCTTAGCGCAGAAACCGAGGCCGGCAAGCAGGTGGGGTTCATCACCCTGGGCGATGCCATGCTGTTCAGCACCTGGGTCTTCTTATTACAGCGCCTGGGGCGTCCTGACTGGCTGGAAATTGTGCCGGGCGTGACCTCTTTTGCCGCCATCGCCGCGCGCACGCAAACCCCGCTGGCCATGGAGCAACAGTCGCTGGCGGTGGTCTCCTGTACCGCGCCAGAGGAAGAGATTACCCAGGCGCTGGCGAACCACGACAGCCTGGTGTTGATGAAAGTCTATGGCCGTTTCGCGCGTATCAAAGCGTTGCTGGCCGATGCCGGATTGCTTGACCGCGCATTGATGATGGCTGAGGCGACCCTACCGGGAGAGCAATGCTGGCGGCGACTTGCAGAGGTAAGCGACGAACAGGCACTGCCATATTTTTCGACGATTCTGGTGAATAAACAGTGGGAGAGGCTATGAAACGGGAACAACAGCTTAAACGCCTGTCGTTAAGCGGGCTGGCAGCAGGTCTGTTGCTGCTTGTCGTACCGGAGCAGGCATTTGCCATGCACATTATGGAAGGCTTTTTACCGCCGATGTGGGCGCTGGCCTGGTGGATGTTATTTCTTCCTTGTTTGTGGTACGGGCTGGTGCGCCTGCGCCGTATTGTCTCGGAAGACGGTAACCAGAAGGTGCTGCTGGCACTTTGCGGCGCGTTTATCTTCGTGCTGTCGGCGCTAAAAATCCCGTCGGTGACCGGCAGTTGCTCGCACCCGACTGGCGTGGGCCTTGCGGTTATTCTCTTCGGGCCGGGTGTGGTGGCTATCCTCGGTGCGATTGTGCTGCTGTTTCAGGCGCTGTTGCTGGCGCACGGTGGCCTGACCACACTTGGAGCAAATGGCATGTCAATGGCAGTGATCGGACCCGTCGTCGGTTATCTGGTCTGGCAGATGGCCTGCCGTGCAGGTATTCGTCGTGATGTTGGGGTCTTCTTGTGCGCCATGCTCGCCGACCTGGTGACCTATTTTGTCACCTCCGTGCAGCTTGGCGTGGCGTTCCCTGATCCGCAGTCCGGCGCGACCGGTTCCATCGTCAAATTTATGGGCATCTTCTGCCTGACTCAGATCCCCATCGCGATTGCCGAAGGGCTGCTTACAGTGATGATTTACGATCAGCTCACCAAACGCCAGCTGATCGCCGCACAAGGACATTAAGATGAAAAAGACACTGATTTTGCTTGCGATGGTTATCGCGCTGGTGATCCTGCCGTTTTTTATTAATCACGGCGGTGCGTTCGGTGGCTCCGACGGCGAGGCGGAAAGCCAGATTCAGGTCGTCGCGCCGCATTATAAACCCTGGTTCCAGCCGCTGTATGAACCTGCCAGCGGGGAAATTGAAAGCCTGCTCTTTACCCTGCAAGGATCGATGGGCGCGGCGGTTATCTTCTACATCCTGGGCTATATGAAAGGCAGGCAGCGTGCTGACGAACGGGCTTGATCGGCTGAGCTACCAGAGCCGCTGGTTCTCTGTTGCCCCGGAGCGCAAATTCTTTCTCTGGCTGGCGATGATGATCCTGGCGTTTTCGCTGCCTCCTGTCGGGCAGGGGGTGTTGTTGGTGGCGCTGGCGGCCTTTACCTGCTGGCTGCTGCGCATTTCGTTTTGGCGCTGGTTGCGCTGGATGGCTATCCCCATCGGTTTTTTGCTGGTGGGGGTGCTGACGATACTGTTTAGCGTCACTCAGGATCCGCAGCATTTGTTGGTGGGCATCCCGTTGGGAAGCTACTGGCTGGGCGTTTTGCCGGAAGGGCTGACAATGGCTAATACCACCTTCTGGCGCAGCCTGGCGGCGCTGGCGGCAACCTTCTGGCTGGTGCTGAACTTGCCGTTTCCGCAACTCATCGTGCTACTCCGAAAGGGGCGAGTGCCGCGTCTGTTGACCGAACAAATTCTGCTGACCTGGCGGTTTATCTTCATCCTGCTGGAGGAGGCGGCGGCAATCCACCGGGCGCAAACGCTGCGTTTTGGTTATCGTACCTTGCCGCTGGGATACCGCTCGCTGGCGATGCTGGTTGGGCTTTTATTTACCCGCGTGTTGCTGCGTTACAAAGAGATGGCGACCACGCTGGATATCAAACTCTATCAGGGTGATTTTCACCTGTAAGGAATGGCATGCTGGCGACCGACGGGCTGTGGTTCAGTTATCAGGACGAGCGCACCCTGAAAGGGTTAACGCTTGATTTCTCACGCCAGCCTGTCACGGGGCTGGTGGGGGCGAACGGCTGCGGCAAATCGACGCTGTTTATGAATCTGAGCGGAATTTTGCGCCCGCAGCAAGGAGCGGTGCTGTGGCAGGGAAAACCGCTTGATTACAGCAAACGCGGGCTGCTTGCGCTGCGCCAGAAGGTTGCGACCGTGTTTCAGGATCCCGATCAGCAGATTTTCTACACTGACATCGACAGCGACATCGCTTTTGCCCTGCGCAATATTGGCGTGGCGGAAGATGAGATTGCCAGGCGCACCGACGATGCACTCACGCTGGTGGATGCGCAAGCTTTTCGCCATCAGCCGATTCAGTGCCTGAGCCATGGGCAGAAAAAACGCATCGCCATTGCCGGGGCGCTGGTATTACAGGCCAAATATTTGCTGCTGGATGAACCGACTGCCGGGCTGGATCCCTCCGGGCGCACGCAGATGATCGCGATTATTCAGCGAATTGTGGCGCAGGGAAATCATGTGGTGATTTCCAGCCATGATATTGATTTGATTTATGAGATTTGCGATGCGGTGTATGTTCTACGCCGCGGCGAAATGCTGGCGTACGGCACGCCGGGCGAGGTGTTTGCCCAAAAAGCGCAAATTGAACAGGCCGGGTTAACGCAGCCATGGCTGGTAAAGCTGCATACCGAACTGGGTATGCCGCTGTGCAAAAGTGAAGCTGAATTTTATACCCGCATGCGGGCAATGCCTGTTAAGGAGGCGTCATGACACTGGCGATAATGTTGCAGGGAACGGCATCAGATGTGGGCAAAAGCGTGCTGGTGGCCGGGCTTTGTCGCATCCTGTATCAGGATGGATTAAAAACCGCCCCCTTTAAATCGCAGAATATGGCGCTTAACTCGGGTATTACCCCAGGCGGCCAGGAGATGGGGCGCGCGCAAATTTTTCAGGCAGAGGCAGCAGGGATTGTGCCGGATGTGCGCATGAACCCGGTATTGCTTAAGCCCACCAGCGACCGCAAAGCGCAGGTGGTGTTAATGGGTAAAGTGGCGACCGATATGGACGCCGTCAGCTATCACGACTACAAACCACGCCTGCGCGAGCAGATTATCCACGTCTACCAGAGTCTGGCTCATGAATACGACGCCATTGTGCTGGAAGGGGCAGGCAGCCCGGCGGAAATTAATCTGCGCGATCGCGATATCGTTAATATGGGTATGGCAGAGATGGCGCAGTGCCCGGTGGTGCTGGTGGCAGATATCGACAGGGGGGGCGTCTTCGCCGCGATTTATGGCACCCTGGCGCTGTTGCAGGAACATGAACGTTGGCGCGTGAAAGGGGTCATCATTAATAAATTCCGCGGCGACGTGGCCCTGCTGACGCCCGGCATCAAACAGATTGAAGACCTGACCGGTGTGCCGGTGTTGGGCGTGATGCCCTGGCTGGACGTGGATTTAGAAGACGAAGACGGCGTAGCATTGCAGCGCGGTAAATACCAGCGCACCGGAGAGCGAGCCATTGATATTGCCGTAGTGCAGTTGCCGCACATCTCGAATTTCACCGATTTTAACGCCCTTGCCGCGCAACCGGACGTACGTGTGCACTACGTGCGCTCGCCGCAAGAGTTGCAAAATACCGATCTCGTCATCCTGCCCGGCAGCAAGAATACGCTGGGGGATCTCACCTGGCTGCAGCAGAGCGGGCTGGCGCAGGCAGTCTTACAGCAGCATCGGCAGGGCGTGCCGGTACTGGGGGTCTGTGGCGGCTACCAGATGCTGGGTGAAACCATTGTCGATGAAGTGGAATCAGGGCTCGGTACGCTACCGGGGCTGGGGCTGCTCAATATCGTCACCCATTTTGCACAGAACAAAACCACCACGCTGGTGGCGGCCACAGTCCAGGAAAAACTACCCGGACTGCTGGCGGCCTGCGGGGATATTGCGTTGCACGGTTATGAAATACATATGGGGGAAACCACCCTGCATGATGGATGCCGTCCGATGCTATGGCTGGAAAAAGAAGGGCAACGCATTGCCGACGGTGCGGTCAGCGAAGACGGACTGGTGTCTGGCACCTATCTGCACGGGCTTTTTGACAGCAACGATTTTACCCGCACGCTGATTAACGCGCTGCGCGTGCGCAAAGGCTTGCCGCCGCTGGATAGCATGGTCGATTATGCGCGCTACAAGGCGCAGCAGTTTGACCTGCTGGCAGACGCCATGCGCGAGAACATCGACATCGACAGGATCTATCAGATTATGCATCAACATCAGGAACGCGCATGTTAACGCTGGTTACAGGTGGGGCGCGTAGTGGCAAAAGCCGACACGCTGAATCGCTGGTTGCAAACGCGAAGGGCGTTCTCTATATCGCCACTTCGCAAATTTTTGATGAGGAGATGGCGGCTCGTATTCAGCACCATCGGGACGGCCGCCCGGCGCACTGGCGTACCGAAGAGCGCTGGCAGGATCTGACCGATATCATCACCGCCGCTAACGCCCCGGATGAGGCCATTTTACTGGAGTGCATTACCACGATGGTGACCAACCTGCTGTTCGCGCACGGTGGCGACAGCGACCCGGACGGCTGGGACTATGCGCTGCTGGAAGCGCGGGTGCAGGAAGAGATCGAACGGCTCATTGCCGCTTGTGCGCGTTGTCCGGCACCGATAGTGCTGGTGACCAACGAAGTGGGCATGGGGATTGTGCCGGAGAACCGTCTGGCGCGGCATTTTCGCGATATCGCCGGGCGGGTGAATCAACGTCTGGCGCAGGCGGCGGATAATGTCTGGCTGGTGGTGTCCGGGATTGGAGTCAAAATCAAATGATCAGGCTGTTTTTTGCCACGCTGTCGTTTATCAGCCGCTTGCCGGTGCCCGCTCGCCTGGTTCAGGGGCTGGATGTCGAAGATTACGTGCGCGGTATCGTCACTTTTCCCTTTGTCGGCGTGGTGCTTGGCGGTATCAGCGGCGGCCTGTTTATGTTGCTCCAGCCCTGGTGTGGGGCGCCGTTGGCGGCATTGTTTGCGGTTCTGGCGCTGGCGTTACTGACCGGTGGGTTTCATCTCGACGGCCTGGCGGATACCTGCGATGGGGTCTTCTCTGCCCGCACGCGCGAGCGGATGCTGGAGATCATGCGCGACAGCCGCCTGGGTACCCACGGTGGGCTGGCGCTGGTGTTTGTGCTGGTGGCGAAAATCCTGGTTATCAGCGAACTCTCCCTGCGTGGGCTTGCTATGCCTGCGGCGTTCGCTGCGGCTTGTGCCGCCGGGCGCGGGTGCGCGGTGGTGATGATGTATGGTCATCGCTACGCCCGGGAAGAGGGGCTGGGCAATTTGTTTATCGGCAAGGTTACGTTCACGCAGACCGTTATCACGCTGGCTTTTGCGCTGCTGGTGGCGGTGGGGCTGGAAGGGACGCGTGGTCTGACAGCGTTGCTGATAACCGCGCTGGCGATTTTTCTGCTCGGCCTGCTGCTTAAACGCACGCTCGGCGGGCAAACGGGCGACACGTTGGGTGCCGCCATTGAACTGGGTGAACTGGTTTTCCTTATGGCGCTGCTCTGAGCGGCCCTTACCACTACTGAGAATTCCTATGCAAACACTGACTTCGTTACTGGCAGCAATTCCCGCGCTCGATCAAAGGGCGATGACGCAGGCGCAACAGCATATTGATGGTTTACTCAAGCCGCCCGGAAGCCTGGGACGCCTGGAGTCGCTGGCGGTGCAGCTCGCCGGGATGCCGGGGTTAGGTGGTAAACCGCAGACAGGGAAGAAAGCCATCATCGTGATGTGTGCCGATCATGGCGTCTGGCACGAAGGGGTGGCGATTTCACCGCAGGTGGTGACGGTTATTCAGGCGGCAAATATGACCCAGGGGACCACGGGCGTTTGCGTGCTGGCGGCGCAGGCCGGAGCGAAAGTGCATGTGCTCGATGTCGGTATCGACAGCGATCCGATCCCAGGGCTTGTGAACATGAAGGTTGCGCGCGGCAGTAATAACATCGCGCAGGGCCCGGCGATGAGTGCCGCGCAGGCGCAGGAACTGCTGCTGGAAACCATCCGTTATACCCGTGAACAGGCGGCTGATGGCGTGCAGCTTTTTGGCGTGGGCGAGCTGGGTATGGCGAACACCACCCCTGCTGCGGCGATTGTCAGCGTGCTGACCGGGGAAGCGCCGGAGTCGGTGGTGGGGATTGGTGCGAATTTGCCGGAATCACAGCTGGGGCATAAAGCGCAGGTGGTGCGTCGTGCCATTGAGATCAATAAGCCTGATGCAACCAATGGGCTGGATGTGCTGGCGAAAGTGGGCGGTTTTGATCTGCTGGGGATGGCTGGCGTGATGATCGGCGCCGCATCATGTGGCCTGCCCGTGGTGCTGGACGGTTTCTTATCCTATGCCTCGGCGCTGGCCGCGTGCCGTATCGAACCGAAGGTGAAGGATTACCTGATCCCATCGCATCTTTCGGCGGAGAAAGGGGCGCGTATTGCCCTGCAAAACCTTGGCCTCGAGCCCTATCTCAATATGGGGATGCGTCTGGGCGAGGGCAGCGGTGCGGCATTAGCCATGCAACTGGTGGATGCCGCCTGCGCGATGCACAACAACATGGGGACGCTGGCTGGCAGTAATATTGTTTTGCCTGAGACGAAGTAACAAACCGCTCGAACGATCCCCTCACCCCAACCCTCTCCCCGGGGGAGAGGGAGAAAACCGGTCGTAGCCCGGATAAGGCGTTTACGCCGCATCCGGGAATGCCACCAACGGCACAACGTGTTTTTCTCCCTTGCCGGGGTGAAGGGACTTATCTCCCCGCCTGCATCACCTGCAACAACGTATCCAGCAGCCCAGGAAAACGGGTGTCCAAATCTTCCCTGCGTAACGAAATCATATTCTCCCGCCCCTGCGGACGCTGCCAGACCACGCCGCTATCGCGCAACACGCGCCAGTGATGGGTCATCGTAGATTTCGCCACATCTTCCGGGCGCAGCGCATTACAACTCAACTCACTGCCATCGGCGAGGCGCTTGATCATCGCCAGGCGCAAAGGGTTACCAAGGGCAAAAAGGACGTTTTCGAGCAATATTTGTTCGGTATCGGGGTGGTTCGCAATCATAGTTTTCCTGAGTCGGCGGTTGCTCTGCTCATGATGAGCAGCAGCCCGTATCGGCGGCTGGCCGGTAATATACCCGATGCGTACAGGCACGGCTATGCGCCATGCATCAGGTCCAACAATCTCAATGATAGCGCAAAATTTAAAAATAGTACTAGAATACTCGTACAGTTGGACTATTATAGTCTGCGAAACCTAACCGGCCATATCGGCCATTTATTGTCAAACTGACTAAGGACGCATCATGCCCCGACCCATCCCCCTCGAACGTTATCGCAACATCGGTATCTCCGCGCACATCGATGCCGGTAAAACGACAACCACAGAACGCATCCTGTTTTACACCGGGATGAGCCACAAACTGGGTGAAGTACACGATGGCGCGGCAACAACCGACTGGATGGAACAGGAGCAAGAGCGCGGGATTACCATTACGTCCGCGGCGGTAAGCTGCTTCTGGCCCGGTATGGACCGAGGTTACGAACCGCACCGCATCAATATCATCGACACCCCAGGGCACGTGGATTTCACCATTGAAGTGGAACGATCCATGCGTGTACTGGATGGCGCAGTGATGGTTTATGACTCCGTTGGCGGCGTACAGCCACAATCGGAAACCGTCTGGCGGCAGGCCAACAAATACCATGTGCCGCGCCTGGCGTTCGTCAACAAAATGGACCGCCCCGGCGCGGATTTCTTCCGCGTGGTGCAGATGATGATTGACCGCCTGAAAGCCAACCCGGTGCCGATTGTTATCCCTATCGGCGCAGAGGAACATTTCACCGGCGTGGTGGATCTCATCAAAATGCGCGCCATTGTGTGGGATGACGCTACCCAGGGCATGACCTTTAGCTATGCGCCTGTGCCGGATGATCTGCTGGCCACCGCCCAGGAATGGCGTGAAAAAATGGTCTCTGCGGCAGCCGAAGCTAGCGATGAACTGATGGACAAGTACCTGGAAACCGGCTCGCTGGACGAAGCAGAAATCATCGCCGGGCTGCGTAAACGTACCGTAGCCGGTGAGATCCAGCCGATGCTGTGCGGCAGCGCCTTTAAAAACAAAGGGGTGCAGCGCATGCTCGATGCGGTGATTGAGCTGATGCCATCGCCGCTGGATATTCCGGCGATTCAGGGCGTGGACGAAAAAGGCCAGCCTGCGGAACGTCATCCGAGCGACGACGAGCCGTTCTCGGCTCTGGCGTTTAAACTGATGACCGACCCGTACGTGGGTCAACTGACCTTTATCCGTGTCTATTCCGGCGTGCTGAAAAAAGGCGATGCGGTATGGAACCCGGTGAAAGGTAAGAAAGAGCGTATTGGTCGTATCGTGCAGATGCATGCCAACGATCGCCATGAAGTCGACGAGCTACGGGCGGGCGATATTGCCGCCTGTGTGGGGCTGAAAGATGTGACCACCGGCGACACCCTGAGTGATCCGGATGCGGTGATCACCCTGGAGCGGATGGAGTTCCCGGAACCGGTGATTTCGCTGGCCATTGAGCCGAAAACCAAAGCGGACCAGGAAAAGATGGGTATCGCTTTGCAACGCCTGGCGTCCGAAGACCCGTCGTTCCGTCTTCACACTGACGAAGAATCCGGGCAGACCATTATTTCCGGGATGGGCGAGTTACATCTGGAAATTATCGTCGACCGTATGAAACGTGAGTTCGGCGTGGAAGCGAATATCGGGCGTCCGCAGGTCACTTACCGTGAGACGTTGCGTAAAGCGGTGAAAGAGATTGAAGGGAAATTTGTGCGCCAGTCCGGTGGTAAAGGGCAGTACGGCCATGTCGTGCTGAGTCTGGAACCGCTGGAGCCGGGCAGTGGCTTTGTGTTTGAAGATGCCACCAAAGGCGGCGTAGTGCCGCGCGAGTACATTCCATCCGTGGAAAAAGGGCTGCGCGAAGCCATGAACAATGGCGTGCTGGCGGGGTATCCGGTGGTGGACGTGAAAGCGACCCTGACGTTTGGTTCGTACCACGATGTCGACTCCTCGGAAATGGCCTTCCGCATGGCAGCGATCTTCGGCTTTAAAGATGGCGCCCGCAAAGCGGACCCGGCGATCCTGGAGCCGATTATGCATGTGGAAGTGGAAACGCCGGAAGAGTACGCCGGGAATATCATGGGTGACCTCTCTTCCCGTCGCGGGATGGTGCAGGGTATGGAAGAGCGCTTCGGTAGCCAGATTATCCGCGCCGACGTGCCGCTGGCGGAGATGTTTGGTTACTCCACCACGCTGCGTTCCATGTCGCAGGGCCGTGCGACCTACAGCATGGAGTTCCATCATTACGCGGAAGCCCCGCGCAATGTGGCGGACGACATCATTGCCAGCCGCGCCAAAGCATAATCTGTTGGCTGTAAATGAAAACCCCGCTTCGGCGGGGTTTTTTATGGGCATTTTTTCTCACCCTGACCCAGACGTAGCCCGGAGATCCGGGGTATCTGCGATTCACAACCTTCCCGGATGGCGGCGTAATCATTACGCCTCCTCCGACAGCAATTGACCCTGGCTGAAACTCCATTCGTCGGCGGTATTGAACTGGATCATCACCATCACATCATTTGGGTGAATATCCAGCGCGCTCTGCAGCCGTTGGCACAGTACGCGGCAGAAATTTTGCTTTTGCGCACGCGTTCGGGGTTTGCCCGCCAGGATATGAAACTGGATGAAATTGTCGCTGCGCCCGCCGCTTTTATAGTGGCGGTCAAACACCCGCTGCTTGGCCGGCAGCGCTTCAAACACCTGAAAACGGTCGCCGGGCGGAACAGAAAACTCGTCCTCCAGCGTCTGTTGCAGGATGTCGGAAATCTGCGTGATCTGCGCGTCGCTATACCCCTGACGCAGGGTGATACGGGTGAAAGGCATGTGTTTACTCCTCTTCCAGACAACCGAGGGCGGACACCGCCGCAGGCCAGCCCGCGTAGAACGCCAGGTGGGTGAAGACTTCGGCTATCTCTTCACGGCTCAGGCCATTTTGCTGTGCGAAGTTGATATGCCAGGGGAGTTGCTGTACGCGGCCCAGCGCCGTCAACGCACCCAGCGTGATCAGGCTGCGCTCGCGCGGGGAAAGCGCCTCACGTTTCCAGATATCATTGAACAGCACTTCCTGGCTGAGCTCGGCCAGCTTCGGTGCGACGCGGGCCAGGGTTTCACGATCGAGGGACTTCGCCATGGTGTTCTCTCCGTATTGACAGTGAGGCGATTGTGGCGCGATAGTTTCATCCTGAAAATCAAATTATATGCAATCAACAATCCCGTATTTCAGGACGATAATGAACAAACTTCCCCTGACGCTCGACCTCGATGCCCTGCGCAGTTTTGTAACCGGCATTGAATGCGGCAGCTTTGCACTGGCAGCAAGCCGCCTGTGTCGCTCAACGTCGGCGGTAAGCGCGCAGCTTAAAAAGCTGGAACAACAGTGCGATGCCGAACTGGTGGTGAAACAGGGCCGCCACCTGGCGTTAACGCGCAATGGCGAGATCCTGATGGGCTACGCCCGTCGTCTGCTGGCGCTCAATGATGAGGCACAGCGGGCGCTGAAAGGCGAATTGCTGCAGGGGGAGATCAGCATTGGCATGCAGGAGGATTTTGGCGAGTCGCTGATGCCCGGCATTCTGGGCGAATTCAAGCGCCACCATCCGGGGCTGCGGATCATCGCCCGGGTGGATCGCAACCCGGCGTTGCTCACGGCGCTCGATGACAACGCGCTAGATATGGCACTCCTGTGGCAGCCGGAAAACGCCCCGCGCGAAGGCAAACTTCTCGGCCAGTGCCAGCTGGAGTGGATACAGCATCCGGAACTGGACATCAGCACACTGCTGGCCAAGGGCGAGCCGTTGCCGCTGGTGATGTTTGAAAATCCGTGTCTGATGCGATCGCGCGCCACCGCCTGTCTGGATCGGGCGGGCATTGCCTGGCGGGTGGTGTTTGTCAGCCACAGTCTGAGCGGTATCTGGGCGGCGGTACAGGCGGGGCTGGGCATTACATTGCGCACGCGGGTCGGAATGCCAGGTAATCTTCGCGTAGCGGGAGGTATTCTGCCATCACCGGGGAAGCTGGGGATCATGCTGGCGCAGGGGCAGGGGAATGCGGCAGATACCGGTGCGCGGGCGAAGCTGGGGCAACTGATGGAAGCGGCGTTGTTGAACGTGAGATAAGGTGTTTTCTTGCATGTCGGTCAATTAATTTGATGCATTATGTTAAACAAACGATATTTATTCTCATCGACGAATGCGTAGAGTAGTGGGCAGCAAAGACAGCAAAGCCCTGTCGACATTTCCCTGAGAATAAGGACCCACGTCATGAAGAAGATTGGATTTTTGTCATTTGGTCACTGGACGCCGTCGCCGCAGTCGGGAACCCGTTCGGCCGCTGACGCGTTGCTGCAATCCATCGATCTGGCGGTTGCCGCCGAAGAACTGGGGGCCGATGGCGCATATTTCAGGGTGCACCATTTTGCGCGGCAGTTAAGCTCGCCGTTCCCACTATTGGCGGCGATTGGGGCGAAAACCAGCACAATCGAAATTGGCACGGGCGTTATCGATATGCGCTATGAGAACCCGCTCTATATGGCTGAAGACGCGGGGGCAGCCGATTTAATCTCCGGTGGGCGTTTACAACTGGGCATCAGCCGTGGCTCCCCCGAGCAGGTTATTGATGGCTGGCGCTACTTTGGCTACGCCCCGTCTGAGGGGGAAAATGAGTCGGATATGGCGCGTCGCCACACCGAAGTGCTGCTGGATGTGCTGCGCGGTGAAGGTTTTGCGAAACCCAATCCGCAACCGATGTTCCCGAACCCGCCGGGTCTGCTGCGTCCTGAACCCTTTTCCGACGGACTGCGTGAGCGTATCTGGTGGGGGGCCGGCTCTAACGCCACGGCAGTATGGGCGGCGAAGCTGGGGATGAATCTGCAAAGCTCGACGCTGAAAGATGATGAAACCGGCGAGCCGTTCCACATCCAGCAGGCAAAACAGATCCGTGCTTACCGCGAAGCCTGGGCCGAAGCGGGGCACACCCGTACGCCGCGTGTTTCGGTCAGCCGCAGTATTTTTGCCCTGATGAACGATCAGGACCGGATGTATTTCGGCTCAGGCCGTGACGACAGCGATAAAGTCGGTTTTCTCGATGAGAAAACCCGGGCTATCTTCGGACGCAGCTTTGCCGCCGAGCCGGACAAGCTTGTCGAGCAACTGAAACAGGATGAGGCGATTGCCGAAGCCGACACCTTGTTGCTGACGGTGCCAAATCAGCTGGGTGTGGAGTACAACGTGCATGTGATTGAGTCTATTCTGAAACATGTTGCTCCGGCGATGGGCTGGCGCGATTAAAAAGTAATAACGCCTCGCACAGTTCGACAGGCGAGGCGTTACATCACATTCAAATCGCTTACGGGTGAGCTTGCGGCTGTAGCTGATAAATCCAGGCGCTGACCCGCTCGCCATTCGTAGTGGTGACGTCAACCTCAACGCGATCGTAGCCCTCTTCAAACTCATCCAGCATCGGCCAGTGTGCTTCAAGGTTATCGGAGATAAACAGGTAACCCTGGACCTGCGTTCCGTTTTTCTGCAAAACAATGCCCGGAAAATCTGCCGCCGCGCCCCAGCCGCGTTCGTAAAACGTGCCTGTCACATACCCCGGCAGCCACTCGCCGCCGATGTTTTCCAGAATATATGCATTAGAGTGGCCCGGGCGTAGTGTCCCGTAGACAAACAAGCGTTCCATTTTCCCTCGTTAGCTCACGCAATATTGCCCCCAATGGGGAAAGAAGTGTCTTCAAAATAAGAGGTTATCACGCACGTCGCAACCTGTTGCTCATCGGGTTTTGTTATCGCTGTGCGGCGAAGGATTACCAGAATCGCCACCACGGGTGATATTCTGCAAGGTATTGTTCGAGATGTTCAGTGATATGACCTTGTTCTTCCGGGATAGCCTGCAATCTGATTTGTACCACCTTACCTTTGATGCTGAAGAACAGCGACAAGCCATCCTCGTAAGCCAAATAGCTTGAGCCCACAAATTTCCAGACGTCACCTTTGCAACGGGTGATCCTGTCGTAATCGACGAAGGTTTTCGTCACCTTATAATATTTACCGGCAACCAGATGTCTGTAGGTTTGTTTGAGTTTGTGGGTGTCCATGGTGTGGGTTCCTTTGCCTGACGCTGGCAATGATAGGCGAGAACGCAGGAAGAGGGGAGTTTATGTGATCATGGACAGGGGGCGAAAAGGGGGTTGTATACGCAAAATGGTTGGATGCCGGCTGAGAGCGAGGAGTGGAGCAGAGCGTGAACCTCTGCCCCTTATTGATCGCCACCCTTCGCGGTGCCAGTGGCGCATACTGAACTATTTCAACCCTTGCCAAACGGCCTGGCTGTATCACCGCTCCCTAAGCGGTCATGTTATAACACGCCCAGTTGTTTCATCAGGGTCAGATTATCTTCAAGATGCCAGTTCGCGGTGATTTTATTGTTCCTGACCTGATAGATATCCGTCGCGATGAAATCAACCTGCTGGCCCTTTCCTTTTAGTTTGCCGAAGGTTCCCGTGAAATGTCCGCGGAAATGAAGGTGCGATACCACGCGATCGCCTGCAACGATCATCTGCTCAACCTCACAACGCAGATCCGGAACGGCGGTACGGAAGGCCCGGGAAGCCAGGAGCGCGCCTTCCGGCCCCTGCTTGCGGCCTTCAGGCGGCGTCTTATCGACAAAATTATCGGCCAGAGCCTCGCGGGCCAGGGCTTCATCACCCGTATTCCAGAAGGTTGCGTAACGTCGGGCAACGGTTTCAAGCGCAGTCACATGCGCTGATGATGTATGGCTTTCCACAATCAATTCATGGGGTTTCACCAGCTCAGGCGGGGCTGAAAACACAGCGCTGGAGATGGGAAGCAGCATAAGCGCTGCCAGACGGGGAGGATAAAGCGTTATTTTTTTCATAAAAGGTCCTTGGTGTTGCCTCAGAGAAACCGGTGACACGGGCACATTTCAGGCACCCGTGGATAAACCGTGAGGATCAGTTAATCAGCGCGCCGCCTTCGATATCCAGAAGGGTTCCGGTGACAAAGGGGTTGTCCATCACAAACAGATACCCTTTTGCAATGTCCTCTGGCCGACCGAAGGCTTTGGCCGGCAGATTTTCAGCGGCAGAGGCAAGCATTTTTTCGCGGGCCGCAGGATCCATGCCTGCGTAAGCCTCGGTATCTGTCAGCCCCGGGCTCACTGCGTTTACCCGCTGCGGAGAAAGCTCTTTCGCCAGCACCTTAACGGCTGACTCCAGGGCCGCGTTCATGGTGGTCTTGACGATAGTTCCCGCGACAGTGCGGCGGGAAACAAAGCCGCTGGTCAGCGTCAGGGTGCCCCGGGGACGAATATTTTTACTCAGATACCTGGCGACATGGATACTGCCCCAGAATTTGGTATCGAAAGCCTGCCGGGCCTCGTTCAGATTCAGTGAAGTGAGCGCGCCGCCAGGTGCATGCGATCCCGCCGTCACAATGATGTTATCTACCTCTCCGAGCGTCTGGCTAAGCTGAATCACTTCCTCTTCTTTGCTGATATCAAGGACGACGGTGTTCACTGCGGCTTTTTTCTGGCTCAGAAACTGTCTGGCCCGCGCCAGCTTTTCACTGTCACGTCCGGCAAGAATCAGGCTCTCTCCCCGTTCAGCCAGCGCTCGGGCTACGGCAAAGCCAATCCCGGAAGCCCCGCCGATGATTAATGTTTTCTTCGCCATCATGTTATGCCTCGTCGGTTTGGTAGAACGGATAATCGGTATAGCCTGCGCTGCTTCCGCCAAAGAGCGTGGCGGGATTGCTTATGGTTGCTAATGGAAGGTTATTCCTGAGCCGGTACGGCAGGTCAGGGTTGGCAATAAACGGGCGGCCAAAGGCAAACAGGTCGGCCAACCCCGCCTTAAGAAGTTTGTCCACTTTGTCCTGGTTGTAATTTCCGGCGACAATAAGGGTGCCGCTGAAGGTGGCGCGTAATGTTTCGCGAAAATCAGCAGGTACCTGTGGGGCATCGTCCCAGTCGGCCTCCGCCAGGTGGATATAGGCGATACCTTTCTTCTCGCACCACGCAGCCAGCGCGAGGATCGCTTCATTCACCTGTGGGTCGTTCATTCCGCGTTGGGTGATGAAAGGGGAAAGGCGTATGCCCGTGCGCGAATTGCCGATGGCGTCGCTGATGGCTTCCAGCACCTCCTGCGCAAAACGGATCCGGTTAGCCAGGCTGCCGCCATACTGATCGGTGCGTTTGTTCGATGTCCGGCGAAGAAACTGATCGATCAGATAGCCATTACCGCCGTGCACCTCAATCCCATCAAAACCGGCGTTAATAGCATTTAGCGCGGCCTGCCGGTAATCAGCGATAATTTGCTGAATATCAGCATGCTCAAGTGCCCGCGGTTGTGGGCAGTCGACCATATGTCCTTCCCCCTGCTCATCAACAACCCATACCTGGGCATCGGGTGCGAGTGCAGAGGGCGCGACAGGTTTGCCATCTGCATGGAAACCCGCATATGACATGCGCCCAACGTGCCAGAGCTGGGAAAAGATAACCCCACCTGCACGGTGGACGGCTTCTGTGCTCAGCCGCCATCCTTCAACCTGCTCAGGGGAGTGCAGGCCTGGTGTCCAGGAATACCCCTGGCCCTGAGGTGAAATCTGCGTGGCTTCTGTGATGATCAAACCCGCGCTGGCGCGTTGCTGGTAATACGCCGCCATGAGTGCGGAAGGAATGTTTCCCGGCTGCAATGCCCGCGCCCGGGTCATCGGCGCCATCACGATGCGGTTTTTCAGGCTGAGGGCCTTTAGCGGGTAGCTATCAAAAAGTGTACGATTTTCCATTTTCTGTCCCCGTAATGAATTGTTGAAAGTACTTTACGCGGCGTCAGATTTTTTGATAATGGCATGAAAATAGGATTCTCTTTTCAGGATTACTGAATAATGGGAAAGCTTGAAGATATGACGCTGCTCGTTGCAGTGGTGGAGGCGGGCGGGCTTTCAGCTGCGGGTCGGCGTATGGGACTCTCGGCGGCTACCATGACCGCCAGGCTAAAGGCGATTGAAGAGCGTTATCAGACCCGGTTATTTCATCGCTCTACTCGCGCCATTACCATGACGCGTGCCGGTGAAGAGTTCTATCACGCTGCACTGCGCGTCCTGGAGGAAATGAACCACGCGGAGTCGCTGCTTACGCAAAAAGAAGGCGTGCTCAGCGGTAATATTCGCATTTCGGCCCCCTCCGATTTTGGTCGACAGTATCTCAGCCCGGCGCTGCTCGATTTTTCCCGGCTACATCCGGCAGTGAAAAGCTCGGTATACCTGGGGGAAAATGTTGAAGATCTGGTCGCCAACCGTCTGGATATGAGCATTCGCTTCGGAAACCTGCCAGACAGCAGCCTGGTCGTGAAAAATATCCGCCCGAATCACAGGGTACTGGTCGCCTCCGCCAGTTATCTCCAGGCGGCGGGCACACCCGATACCATTGAGGATCTACACCGCCACCGATGTCTGGCGCTGGAACTGCGCGGCATGGTCATGAACGAATGGCGTTTTGAGCACGATGGTAAACAGAGTGCATTACGTTTTACCCCAGCCATGGTGTGTGACGATGGTGCGCTACTCCGCCAGTGGGTACTGGCGGATGCGGGTATTGCCAGTAAGTCATGGTGGGATGTAAAGCGTGATGTGGAACAGGGGAGGCTGCGCCTGTTGTTTGCGGAAAGTTTTATCGGGTTTAGCCGCTTTGATAAAAAAAATGTCGGGCTGCAATTTGTCTATCCACAGCGACGCCTGCAACCGCTACCGGTTACCGCCTTCACACAGTTTTTTATTGACTGGCTGGAAAATGAGTAGCTGCTGTAAATGGACAGAGGGGAAATCTGGCTTGTTTCACTGGACCCGATTGCCGGGTACGAACAAAGCGGAAAACGTCCGGTGCTTATCGTATCGAAGGCATCATTTAATGCGCTCACCCGTTTACCCGCTGTTCCGGTCACCAGCGGCGGAAACGTTACGTGTGCGGCTGGGTTTGCCATTTCACTGGACGGTGCGGGAACGAAAACGACTATGATTCGCTGCGACCATCCCAGAATCATTGATATGGACGCGCGAAACGGCAAGCGCCTGGAACCTGTACCAGAAGCTATCGTGAATCAAGTACTGGCCCGACTGGAAGCCATTCTGAGGTGAGATTTTGCCATAAGGCAGGGGGAAGTTTGGTGAGCGTGACATCATCGAAGTGAAATGCTCAAAGCCTGACCGCGAATGCACATCGGGTACAGAAGAAATATCAAGAATCGGAAAAGCAAAAAGCCTGCTCGAAAGCAGGCTTCTTAAATTTGGCTCCTCTGACTGGACTCGAACCAGTGACATACGGATTAACAGTCCGCCGTTCTACCGACTGAACTACAGAGGAATCGGTGTGGAGTCGTATCTTAGCGGCGAAAAAACTTTTGTCAAACCTGATTTCAGGCGGTTTTGTGCAACTGTCGCAAATCACGGCAGTTTGCTGTAATTAACAACAATTTTTTGGAAATGCTTTGCAGGATCACGAATTCTCCCCCATCATTTGAAATGAAGTTTCATCTTTCTCACTAAGGTCAATTTTGAACGTCGTCGCCCCGATACGCCAGGCCATCATGCGTACGCCATGGTACGCCAAACGCAAGAGCTACAAGGTCCTGTTCTGGCGTGAAATCACGCCGCTCGCTATCCCCATCTTCCTCGAAAACACCTGCGTCCTGTTAATGGGCGTACTCAGTACTTTCCTTGTCAGTTGGCTCGGTAAAGAAGCCATGGCGGGGGTGGGGCTGGCCGACAGCTTTAACATGGTCATCATGTCGTTTTTCGCCGCAATTGACCTAGGAACCACGGTTGTCGTGGCATTCAGCCTCGGCAAGCTCGATAAAAAGCGGGCGAGGGCAGCGGCGCGCCAGTCTCTGGTGATCATGACCCTGTTCTCCATTATTCTGGCGGCGGTTATTCACTACTTTGGCGCGCAAATCATCGACTTTATCGCCGGGGCCGCCACGCCAGAGGTGAAAGCGCTGGCGCTGACCTACCTGGAACTCACCGTGCTGAGTTATCCGGCCGCGGCTATCGCGTTGATTGGTAGCGGTGCGCTGCGTGGGGCCGGGAACACCAAAATTCCGCTATTGATAAACGGTGGGATGAATATCCTCAATATTATTATCAGTAGCATCCTGATTTACGGCGCGTTCTCCTGGCCGGGGCTGGGTTTTGCCGGCGCCGGGCTGGGGCTGACCATTGCCCGATATATCGGCGCGATTGCCATTATCTGGGTGTTGATGATTGGTTTTAATCCGGCGCTGCGCATCCCACTGAAAAGCTATTTCAAGCCGCTTAACTTCGCCATTATCTGGGAAGTGATGGGCATTGGTATTCCGGCGAGTATTGAGTCGGTGCTGTTTAACGGCGGGAAATTGCTGACGCAAATGTTTGTCGCCGGGATGGGGACCAACGTTATCGCCGGTAACTTTATTGCCTTCTCCGTCGCCGCGTTGATTAACCTCCCCGGTAACGCCCTGGGCTCGGCATCTACCATTATTACCGGTAAACGTCTGGGTAAAGGGCAGCGCAGTCAGGCTGAACGACAGCTACGCCACGTGTTCTGGCTGTCGACCATTATATTGACGCTTATCGCGTGGGGCACGGCGCCCTTTGCCGGGCTGCTGGCGTCGTTCTATACCCACGAAGAAGACGTAAAAGAGGTGGTCAAGACGCTTCTCTGGCTTAACGCTGCGTTTATGCCGATCTGGGCTGCGTCCTGGGTGCTGCCTGCGGGGCAGAAAGGCGCGCGCGATGCCCGTTTCGCCATGTGGGTGTCGATGCTGGGTATGTGGGGGTGTCGCGTAGTGGCCGGCTACACACTTGGGATTATGCTCGGTATGGGCGTGGTCGGCGTGTGGCTCGGGATGGTCCTCGACTGGGCGGTGCGCGGTGCGCTCTTTTACTGGCGTATGGTGAGTGGCCGTTGGCTGTGGAAATACCCGAAAGTACCGCGAGATCACACGTAACCGCTTCATTTTCCCACAGAGTGGAGAATAAATCGGCAAACGGACATTTTTGTGAAAACAGCCTTTGACAAGGGCAGGTGGCCTCGTTAATATGCGCCTCGTTCACACGATTCCTCTGTAGTTCAGTCGGTAGAACGGCGGACTGTTAATCCGTATGTCACTGGTTCGAGTCCAGTCAGAGGAGCCAAATTTGAAAACCCGCTTAAGGCAACTTAAGCGGGTTTTTGCTTTTCTGATGCTTTCCACTTCACGTTTATCTGCGCCGTTCCAGCAGCACGAAATAGACGATGGTCATCACCAGCACGATCAATAGCAAAATCAGCGCGGCGGCGGCCCCTTCGTTGAGTGACAGCCCCAGAAATGCCCGACGATAGGCAAAAAAGCTTAGTACTTCGGTGGCATTCCCCGGTCCGCCGCGGGTCAGAATATAGGGCAGGTCGTAGGTGCGAAGCTCGTTAATCAGCTGAATCACAATCGCAATGGCTGATACCGGGCGCAGCATCGGCAGGGTGATATACCAGAACTGCTGTAAGCTATTTGCGCCGTCAATTTCGGCGGCTTCGTACGGATCTTTAGGTAACGATGCCAGCCCTGCGGCGAGGATCAGCACCACAAATGACATCTGCTGCCAGACATCAATAAACACCATGCTCCAGAACGCCAGCGTTGGGTTGCCCAGCCAGTCTACGCCCGGCAGGCCAACGCTTTGCAGCATATGGTTGATAATCCCAAGGTTCGGTTGCAGCAACATCCGCCAGATGAGCGCCACGCTCACTGGCGACATCGCCATTGGGATGGACAGTAATGCAAAATAGACCGGGCGGGTCTTCACCACCCGGTTGAGCATCAGAGCGATACCCAGCCCGACAATAAATTCACCGGTTACCGTCAGTAACGAATAACGGATAGTCAGCCAGGCAGAGTGCCAGAAGGTATCGCTGCTCAGCACGCTAATAAAATTATCCAGCCCTGCAAAAGGGAAGATCTCCGCATGCATCAGCGTATACGACGAAAAAGCCAGTACAACGGAATAGATAACAGGGAAGCCGAGCACAATCGCCAGAGCCAGCAACCCAGGCAGGGCGAATGCCCAGCCTGTTACCCGGAATCTGTCTATTGTTAAACGGTACTTCGGTTTCACGCTAAATTCCTCAGCTACAGCCATCTGCCGGCCCCCTTTGTCTTATTTCACCAGCAACTTATCCAGTTGTTCGGATGCATTTTTCAAAGACTTGTCGACGGTGTTTTCGCCACTCGCCAGCAGGGACAGTTGCGTCCCCAGAACATCTTCATACTGAGCGGAATAGGAGAAGACCGGGAAGGATTTACCGGACGCCACAATATTCAGTGCGTCTTTATAGTAAGGATACTTTTTCAGTACCTCCGCATTTTCATAGACATCGGAACGAACAGGCGCGTGCCCCTGCAATGCCCGTGCGGTGGTGACTTCTTTACTCTGTACCCACTGAATAAAGGTCCAGGCGGCCTGTTTTTCTTTATCTGAGACGTTTTTCGGAATGCCCCAGCCCCAGCCGCCGCTCTCACCATGACCACCAGGAACGGTTGTCAGCGCGAGTTTACCCGCCACGGCCGGGCAGGCGGTGGCATTATCCAGTTGTGGCAGCATCCACCAGTAGGTCAACATACTGAACGCTTTACCGCTGCACATCAGACGCACGGTATCGTCGAGGGTGGCGGAAAGCGCGCCGGTCTGGGCGGCATTCTTGATGGCATCCGCATACAGCGTCATCGCTTTATTCCCCGCCGGGCTGTTCAGTGCGGATTTGCCTTTGTCGTCTACGTAAGCGCCGCCGCTGGAAAACAGGTAGTTCGAGAATTCCATGCTGTTCGGATCGCCGCGCTGCCCCTGCATAGCGGCCCCGGCCATATCACTGTTCTTCTTAATAAATTTGGCAAGCGCGACGTATTCTTCCAGCGTTTTGGGCTGTTCGAGAGGCTTTTTAAACTCGGCCTGATAGGCGCTCTTGATTTTCTCATCCTGCAATACATCCGTGCGGTAAATCAGCCCCATGGAGTAGTTGTACATCGGGATCAGCGTGGTTTTATTGGGCGTCACATTAATCAGCGACACGGTGGCCGGAATAAACGCCGACATATCAAAGTTAGCTTTTTTCACATCCGGGGTGAGGTCGGTTAGCCAGCCAGCTTTGCTGAATTCCCCCGCCCAAAGAAAATCCACTTCCAGCAAGTTGTAATAGCTCTGCGACTGAATCAACTGCGAAACCAGCTTGTCATGCATATCGCCGTAACCGATTTTCTCGAACTGGACTTGAATGTGGTACTGCTTCTCGAAATCAGGCAGCATTTTTTCAATGATTTTCGTTTCCGGAACATCTTCCATCAACGCACGCAGCACAACATCTTCCGCCCGAACGGACGCCGAAAGGCTAAGGACTATCAGACCCGATAACAATGTGACTTTCTTACGATTCAACATAATTAACTCCTGGAGAAGGTGCCGGAGTGTTAACGGCGACGATTTTCTGTCTGGATGGCATGACTTTACTTAACACCGCCGAAGGTGAGCCCTTTGACGATATAACGCTGAATAAAATGTGAGGCGACCATCAGTGGCAACACGGCCAGCACAATGCCTGCCGAAACCTTGCCAATCTGCACGCCGTTCGATGTCTGTAGCGCGGCAAGCGACACCGGGACCGTGGCGGTCTCTGGCCCACTAAGTACCAGGGCAAAAAGAAACTCGTTCCATGACAGGATGAAGCCCAGCACAGCAGAAGCCGCAAGACCCGGCAGCGAAACAGGCAGCACCACATGCCAGAACGCGCCCCAGGCTGTAGCGCCATCGGTCATCGCCGCCCACTCCAGATCCACCGGGATGCCCTCGAAAAAGCCCATCAGGATCCAGGTCAGAAACGGCAGATTTAGCGCGGCATAGACCAGCGTCAACCCAAACAGCGAGTTGGTCAGTCCAACGGTTCGTAGCATGGCGAAGGCGGGTAACACGAGCGCCACCGCAGGCAGCATCTGGGTTGCCAGCATAATAAAGCGCGCCGCTTTACCACCGGTTTTAAAACGGGCGAAGGCATAACCCGTGGCGGCAGCAAACGGCAGGGCGAGGACAACTGATCCGGTGGCGACAATCAGGCTGTTGGCGTAGTGACGTAAAAAACCGTTGTCCTCAATCAGCGAACGGAAATTTTCCCCGGAAAACTGCGGAAAGATATCGCTGCTGTAAGCCATCGATTCCGGCACCAGGCTGGTTCTCACAATCCACAACACGGGCAATAAAATTGAAAGACAGGCCAGTACCAGCCCGGTATGAAGTCCAATTTTTCGTAGCATGTTTACTCCTCACGCTCCGATGGTGTCAGCGTTGTCCGGGGTTTTACGGCGCTCAACCACATCTCCGCTGCCGGGGTGAAACAGATGCAGTGAGTTGGGATCAAGCCAGATGCTAAGCGTCTGCCCCACCTTCGGGTGCGTATGGTGATCAAGGCGAATCACAACCGGCACTTTACCGAGCGTGCCGCTGACAATGTTTTCTGCGCCCAGTGCTTCCACCCCGCTGACGGCAATCTCGAGTGGGATCCAGTCCGGTCTGCGCGGCTGGGCGTGAAAATCTTCCGGTCGCACGCCGAGCGTCATCTGTTTGCCCGCCAGGCTTTGATAGTCGGCGGCCATCCAGCCCGGTACCGGGAGCAGAGGACCGTCGAACAGTTGCAGGCTCACATCCATGCCCGTTCGTTGCACAAGACAGGGGAGAAGATTAATTGACGGGGAGGAGAGAAAACGGGCAACAAACGTGTTTACCGGATAGTTGTAGACTTCCAGTGGCGTTCCGCACTGGATCAGATGGCCATCACGCATGATGCAAATGCGATCCGCCATCGTCATGGCTTCAACCTGGTCATGGGTGACGTAGACCATGGTTTTGCCCAGCCGGCGATGGAGCTTAATCAGCTCGCTGCGCATCTCTCCACGCAACTGAGCATCAAGATTTGAGAGGGGTTCATCTAACAAAAAGGCCTGCGGTTCACGCACGATAGCGCGGCCCAGGGCGACGCGCTGGCGTTGCCCGCCGGAAAGCGCTGCCGGTTTGCGGTGCAGCAGTTTATCCAGCCCCAGCATCGCGGCGCTCTCGGCCACTTTACTGTTAATCACATTGCCCGGTACGCCACGCATTTTCAGGCCGAAGGCCATGTTTTCGGCAACAGTCATATGCGGGTAGAGCGCATAGCTCTGGAATACCACGGCAATGTTCCTGTCACGCGGCGCCACATGACTAACATCGCGCCCGTCGATTAACAATGTGCCATCGGTAATACTTTCAAGTCCGGCAATCATGCGGAGTGTGGTGGACTTTCCGCAGCCGGAAGGACCAAGAAAGATAACAAATTCACCATCCCGGATGTGCAAATTCACATTACGGACGCTGTGCTGATTGCCGTTGTAGGATTTCGACACGTTCCGTAATTCAATGGAGGCCATATTGGGTTACCTCTGTTACGTGTTGCCCATCCTGGGACTGGTGACATCCATGTTCGGTTTTGTTCGAAATAAAGCTACTTTGTTCACAACGACGTGTTCTCAGCCTGTATAAACCCCGCCGGTGACATTGACGCCCTGGCCGGTCATAAAGCGGGCGGCGTCGGAACTCAAAAAGGCCACGACTTCGGCGACATCTTCTGGCGTCTCAAGCCGACCAAGCGGCGTCTGGCGAATGTAATCATCAATCACCTGTTCAGGCGTCATGCCGCGCAACTGTGCTTCCCATTGGACTTCCCGGTTCTGCATGCCGGTTTTAACGAACCCCGGACAGACAGCATTCACGCGGATCCCGTCTGCAGCCAGCTCCCGTGCCAGTGCCTGAGTCCAGCCGAGTACGGCAAATTTGCTGGCGGAGTAATGGGCCAGTAGCGGCGCACCCACTTTGGCGGCAAGCGACGCTGTATTGACGATAGTACCGGATTTACGCGCCACGAATTTGCGCGCGGCAACCTGGTTCGTCAGAAAAATTCCCCGGGTGTTGACGTCAAAATTAAAATCCCACTCATCATCTGTTATTGCCAGGGCTTTTTGCATGGTGGATACGCCAGCATTGGCGATCAGCAGGTCATAATCCCCCAGCGTTTTCTCTACCCAGCCGAACCCTTCTTCGACAGACGCACGTAAACGAACATCCAGATGAAACGCCACGGTGTTCGCGCCCAGTTCGGTTGCCGCTGCCCAGGCTGCTTCTTCGTTAATGTCTCCAATGGCGACCCGCATGCCCTGGCGAGTCAGGTTACGGGCAATGGCATAGCCAATACCCGTTGCGCCGCCGGTAACAATCGCCACTTTCCCTTGCAAGTCCGGATAGTGTCCGGACGTCAAATGTGATGTGTGCATGTTCTCTTCCCCTGTGTTGATGATTATTTTTTACACCAATATAACGAACACAACAAAACAAATTTCTTATGATAAAAACAATTGCGATCACAAATTTTGTTTTGTATGTTTGTTTTTGTTAATTTCAATGTTCGGAGTCAACCGATGACGCACAACGACGCACTGCCTTTTCAGCCTGACGCTGCCGGATCCGGCGGGCGTTTACGCCGTTCGGCTGCGTCGCGTCAGAGTGAGGTCATGCAGATGCTGGTCCAGCAAGGTGTGGTATCGGTGCCGGAGCTGGCCGCTAAGCTGGCCGTTTCCGAAATGACTATCCGTCGCGATTTGATGGAGATGGAGCAGAAGGGCAGTGTCTGCCGTACGCATGGTGGCGCGGTGTTGCCACAGAGCGGAACCGCGGTGGCGATTGACCAGGTGGAACCGAGTTTTGAGTCCCGGCTGTTGCAAAACCACGAGGCTAAGCTGCGCATCGCGGCGGCAGCGGCAGAGCTCGGCAAGAAATTCCGCACGCTGGCACTGGATGTCGGTAGCACGACTTTTCTTGCCGCACGTTACCTCAGCCAGTGTTCACATTTGAAAATTTTTACTAACAGCATTCGCGTGGCGCATGACATTGCCCCCGCGAAGGCAGAAATCTACCTCGCGGGCGGGCGAATGCGTCCGGATGAAATGTCGACCGGCGGCTCTGCGGCCCTGCACCAGTTTTCCAGCCTGTGGTTCGACATCACTTTTATTGGCGTCTCTGGCCTGACTGCGGAGGGGATTTATGACTACGCCTTTGAGGATGCGGAACTCAAGCGTCTTTATCTCAACCGTTCCAGCCTGAAAGTGGTGTTATGCGATGCCAGTAAGTTCCAACGGATGTCGCTGGTTCACCTCGCCACGCTGGCGCAATTCGACATTCTGATCACCGAGCAGGAGCCGCCGCCGGTGCTGTCAGCAATGCTCGAGGCGGCAAATATTGATGTGATCATCGCGCCTGCGTTACCAAAAGGCGCGTGATTTCTTTTTTCCATGACATATCAGCCAACACCGGAGAAAGTTATGATCTTTGAATTCCTGGGTAATAAGAAAAAAGCGGTTATCGCAATGGCCCATATTGGCGCGCTGCCGGGCGCGCCGTTGTACGACGCTAAAGGTGGACTCAATAAACTCATCGACGATGTGATAAGCGATGTAGAAAAACTACAGGCAGGCGGCGTGGATGCGATCATGTTCGGCAACGAAAATGACCGTCCTTATGTGTTCAAAGCCTCGCTGGAAGGTGTCTCTGCCATGTCTGCTGTGGTGCAGGCGGCGAAGTCGGTGCTCAAGGTCCCGTTCGGTGTGAACTACCTGTGGGATCCTAACGCCAGCGTCGCTATTGGCGCTGCCACCGGCGCGAGCTTTGTCCGTGAAATTTTCACCGGCGTGTTTGCATCTGATATGGGGATCTGGGAGCCGGATTGTGCCAGCGCGTCTCGCCTGCGCCGCAACCTGGGCCGCCAGGATATGAAATTGCTCTTTAACATCAATGCTGAATTCGCCCATTCTCTGGATGCGCGCCCCATCGAATTGCGCGCACGCAGCGCCATCTTCTCATCACTGGCAGATGCCATTCTGGTCTCCGGGCCGATCACCGGTGAACCAGCGGAACATTCCAATCTGCGCAAGGTCTGCGAAGCGGTGGAGGGGGTTCCGGTTTTCGCTAATACCGGCACAAACATCGATAACGTCACCGACATTCTGAGTATTGCCAGCGGTGTGGTTATCGGCACACACTTCAAGGTTGACGGGCACACCTGGAATCAGGTCGATGGGGACCGGGTTAAACGCTTTATGGATGTGGTCGAAAAACTGCGTTAAGCACAACCCGCGGAACGGGAGGATAAGATGCAGTATCTGTTAGGCATTGATATTGGTACGACCTCAACCATCGGCATCCTGATCGGTTTGCCCGACAAGGTGCTCGCTACAGCCTCCCGACCGGTTACGCTTTCGGCCCCGCACAGCGGCTGGACGGAAGAGTCGCCGGAACAGTGGTGGGTGAATGTCGGCGAAATTTGTCAGCAACTGCTCACACAAAGCGGCATCGCGGCGAGCGAGATCTGCGGTATTGGGGTGACGGGGATGCTGCCTGCCGTGGTCTTGCTGGATAGCGAAGACAGGCTGTTGCGCCCGAGCATTCAACAGAGCGATGGCCGTAGCGGCGCGCAAGTGCAGCAGATGCGCAGTGAAATGGACAGCCAGCATTTTTTACAGCGCGCCGGAAACGGTATCAACCAACAACTGGTGGGGGCCAAAATCCGCTGGATTGAACACCACGAACCTGCGGTGTTTGAACGTATCGCCACGGTGTTTGGTTCGTATGATTTTATTAACTGGAAGCTCACGGGAGAGAAAATCATTGAGCAGAACTGGGCGCTGGAGGCGGGTTTTGTTGATATCAGCCGCAATACGCTGGATGACGAGCTGATCGCTTTTGCGCATGTTCCCCGCTATGCGGTACCGCGTCTGGCCCGTTCCCATGACATTATCGGCACGGTAACCGCGCAGGCGGCGGCCTGGACCGGACTCAGTGAAGGCACGCCCGTGATTGGCGGGGCGGCGGATTTGATTGCGTCTGCGCTCGGCGCGGGTGTGACCTCTCCTGGCGAAGTGCTGCTCAAATTCGGCGGCTCGGTGGATATTTTGACCGTGACGGAAACCGCGACCCCAGACCCGCGTCTGTATCTGGATTATCACCTTGTGCCGGGCTGCTATATGCCAAACGGCTGTATGTCAACCGGCGGTTCGGGACTGAACTGGTTTGTGCAGAACTTCGCGGCGCAGCATGAAACGGCGGCACGTGAAAAAGGGATGAGCCTTCATCAGTATCTGGACGCGCTGGCGGAAAACCGCCCGGCGGGCAGTGATGGCCTGATTTTCCTTCCCTATTTTCTGGGGGAGAAAACCCCGATACATGATCCGAATGCCCGTGGCATTCTCTTTGGCCTGACGCTCAGCCACGATGCGGGGCATATCTGGCGCGCGCTGCTTGAAGCCTACGCTTATGCCATCAAACACCATATCGATACACTGGTGGATATCGGTTATCCGGTTAAACGCTATATCGTTTCTGACGGCGGTTCGGCAAGCAAACTGTGGATGCAGATTGTCGCCGATGTGCTGGGCGAGCCGCTTACGCGCCTTGACGGGCATCCTGGCTCATGTCTGGGCGCAGCCTGGACAGCGGCGATTGGCGTCGGGGCGTCAACAGACTGGAAGGGGGCCAGCGCCTGGGTCAACCTCAAAGATGTGATTACGCCACGGCCTGAACATGCCGATGTTTACCACCAGGGATATCCGCGTTTTCGCCAGCTTTATGAAGCCTGCCGTCCATTGACCCGTCAGGAGACACCATGAAATTTACCGCCATTGCCTGGGACGTTGACGGTACGCTGGTGGACAGCGAACCCCTCCATCACCGGGCGCTGCTGGCTGCCTGCCATCGCTTCGGCCTGGATCTGAGCCATATTCCCGAGACGCGCTTTTACGGCGTGCACATTAACGATGTCTGGCAGGCTCTGCGCGCGGACCTGCCCGCCGGGTTGGATCAGGATGTGTGGCTGGCGGCGATTGAGGATTATTACCATGACCATAGCCATGAGCTGGTCGCTATCCCCGGAAGTCGAGAAACCATCCGCAAGCTGGCGGCAAAAGGCGTCAAACAGGCCTGTGTGTCGAATTCATGTCGGCGTATCGTCGAAGCAAATCTTCAGGCGCTGGGGATCCGTGAGTGTATTGATGTGGTGGTCACGCTCGATGATGTACATCATGGCAAACCGGCACCCGAACCTTATCAACATGCGCTCGGAGCCTTCGGACTGCCTGCGGCGGCGGTGCTGGCGGTTGAAGACAGCCCGACCGGAATGCGCTCCGCGCAGGCTGCCGGTATGCACGTCGCGTTTTACGGCGCATCACCTGCTTCTGAACAGGGGGTAACAGAAATCACCGCCCTGACGCGGATCCTCGACTGGTTTTAATTCGCACCGTTTCGCGCGGGGCAGCAATGTTCCGCGCAGCGAAATGAACAAAATCGAACAAATTTGGTTTTAAATCACACCACTTCCCCTTAATATTGTGAGCTATATCGTTTAAGCCTCCTTCAACCCGAAACAGAGTATCTATTGTCATGTCAGCAAAACCCGAGATTCAGGCCCGTTATCTTCCCCAGGAACGTAAAAAACGGATCCTTAACATGCTGGTCGAGCAGGGGCGCGTGACGGTGGTGGACATCTCAGCGGAACTGGCGGTCTCCGAGATGACAGTGCGCCGCGATCTCGCCGAACTGGAAAACGAGGGTAAACTCAGCCGGGTACACGGCGGTGCGGTACTGACGGAAACGGCAAGCCAGCCGATTATGGATCCGCTTCCGGCGCATTTTGACGCACGTCTCTCACTACACCGGGAGAGCAAAATGCGCATTGCCCGTATGGCCGCCGAAGTCGCCGGGCGTTACCAGAGCGTGGCGCTTGATATCGGCACCACCACCCTGTTTATGGTTGACGATCTGGTGAAGCATGAGCGCCTGAAAATCTTTACCAACAGCGTGCGCATTGCCCATGCGCTGGGTCGTTATGCGCAGGCGCCGGAAGTCTATCTGGCCGGGGGAATGATGCGTGATGACGAGATGGCAATTGTCGGGCCGTCCGCCATTGAGCAGTTCCAGCAGTTCTGGTTTGATATCGCGTTTATCGGCGCGTCGGGCATTACCAGCCAGGGCATTTACGATAGCGCGCTGGATGAGACGGAAATGAAACGGGTGCTGATTCGTCGTTCCGGCTTTAAAGTGCTGCTCTGCGATTCGGCAAAATTCCAGCATATGTCGCTGGTGCAGGTGGCGCAGTGGCAGGATATCGATCTGCTGATCACCGACAGCGCGCCGCCCGCGGTACTGGCAACCGCCCTCGAACTGGCGAATGTGCAGGTGATGATTGCTCCCTGACCGTTAAGCCCGCTATTGTATTACTGCGTTGAGCATGCCGGGAAAGTAATGGCGCCATTTCGGCAATAACTCTTTTAATAACATAGAGCGAAACGGTGCTCATCAGGCCATTTACAACGGCGAGCCCGATCGGTGTTTCCGGACAGACATGTCCAAATCGTGAATCACTCCAGCGCAATAACGCTTCAAACCCGACAATCTTTTGAGTAGCGGCAGAATAAACAGGCTGGAAGTGAAGGCTGATATTACTGGCAAGTAAGTCATGCTTTAATCGACAAAGCATCTGTGGCTCCATGATAAGCACTAATGCTTCTTTTTGTGATAACAGGCAATGAACTCATACAATTCGAGTTTACTGCTCAGGTCGAATTTATTCATAATATTCTTTTTATGACTAATAGCCGTCTTGTAGGTAATGCCAATACGATCCGCGATATCATTCATTCCCATGCAGGCGTTTAAGCCGAAGGCAATTTTCTCCTGCGTAAAAGAGAGGGCACGATAGTTGCAGTTAATACAGGAGTAAGCGCATTTCCCTGCGCTTTTAGCGCGTTCTTTTGCCGCAGGATTACCACAAATGGCTTTGACAATGGCGTCGTAAACCACAGACGAACTCGCTTTACAGAGAAAGAACTGTGCGTCTTTGATGCAGTCAGGCAGGCTATGTCTGGCTGGAATAGTATCGCCAGCGACAAAGATAAAAGTCTTCACAGACTTTTTTCTGTTAATTAAGTCTTTAAAACATAAGTAATATTCTCCTGTGCATACGGTCATAAAAATAAAATCGGCTTTATGGATATTCTCAACGCTAAAATCCCAGGAAAGAGAAGGTGAAGTGATATTGCATTCTTTAATGGCATCACGAATTAAACCGACGATGCCAGTAGAGAACAATGTGTCATTATCAATATTTATTAAAAATTTCATTCCCTTGAAACCTCTGGGCATCCTGGTGTTGGCTGGTTTATTCTATATACCTGAATAAAACAAAAGCAATAACTCTCTCATAATCTTTAAGAAAATAAGATTTAATCAATTTGACTTAAGAAAAATCTTAATGAATATTCAGGTATCTACCAAAGTGTTAATGTAAAACACAATACCATGCTGTTGGTAAGGCTATGTCAAGAAAGGTATGTGATTGATCTCTTTTATCCGTAATATCCGGCGATAATGTTTTTATGCGAGTACAAATAGTCTTTCAAAAATAGTAAGAATAATTCTTGCCTTGCAGAGTTTAAACATAGCCATAAATTAAAGCCTGCACATGACGCCTGTGCAGGCTTTTTGTTTAACCCGGATACACGCAGACTGGCGCTGTTGCCGTTTCCAGCCAGGCGCGTGCATCACTGTCGACCAACGGCAAAAGTGTGTCGCGAACCTGCTGATGGTAGGTATCCAGCCACTGTTTTTCCTCGTTCGAGAGTAGCGGCCACTCTACCTGACTGAGGTCAATGGGCACCAGCGTCAGCGATGAGAAGCGGCAGAATCCAGGCTGGCTTTCCACGACTTCCACCTGATTTTCAATGCGAATGCCATAGCGCTCGGCCAGGTAATAGCCCGGTTCGATGGTCATGATATTCCCGGCGACCAGCGGCCACGGATTAACCTTTTTGGCAATGCGTTGTGGTTGCTCATGTATTAACAACTGATGCCCCACACCATGCCCGGTGCCGTGATCGAAATCGAGACCCAATTGCCACAGCGCGCGTCGGGCAAAGGCATCTATCTGATGACCCTGCGTGCCACTCGGGAACTGTAGCGTCAGCATCGATAAAAAGCCTTTCAGCACAGCGGTATAGTGCAGGCGCTGTTCATCGGAAAGGGGGCCAAATGCCAATGTGCGTGTGGCATCGGTTGTGCCATTGCAATATTGACCGCCCGAGTCGTTAAGGTAGAAATTGCTGCGGGTAATGGCAGCGTTGGTGGCTTCGCTGGCGTGGTAATGGCACATCGCGGCATTACTGGCAGAGGCGGAAATGGTACTAAAGCTCTGCTCAATAAAACCAGCCTGTTGCTGGCGGAAAGCCAGCTGTTTTGCCTGCGCTTCCAGTTCGGTCAGCGGCTGGCCTGCGGCCTCACGCGCCGGGACTTCACGTGCCAGCCATGCCAGGAAGTTAACCCACGCCGCGCCATCCTGACGATGGCTGTCACGATAACCCTCCAGTTCAACAGGATTTTTGTGCGCTTTGATAAACGTGATGGGATCCGCATGCCAGACCACTTCGCCACCATTGTGTTCGATAGCAAAACGCAGGGCGACCGGGGCGTAATCCGCATCCAGCATTACTTTCTTGCCTGCCGCCACCTGTTGGCAGTGGGGTAGAAAATCGGTCCATGCGGAGATCCGCAGGGAGGATTTCAGCACATCCGACAGCTCATGGGTTTTCGCCGGATCGATAAACCACTCCATCTCTCCGTCACGGCTGAGCAGGGCAAATGCGTGAGCGACCGGGTTCATCGCCACATCTGACCCGCGAATATTCAACAGCCAGGCGATGTTATCCGGCTGGGTGATAGCCAGCAGATCAACGCTTTCCTTTGCCAGAATCTCCGCAATGCGTGCACGTTTCGCTGCACTGCTTTCACCGCTTATCGCCAGCGGCATTTCGCGGATCGCCCCGCAGGGCGCTGGGGGACGGTCGTGCCAGATAGCATCAAACGGATCGTTACTTAACGCCACCAGCTCACAATGGGTAGCCTCCAGCGCGGTAAACTGGCTATTGACCATCAGCAACGGCTCAAATGCGATACGGCTGCCAGCGGGGAGCGAATCGTTAAGCCACTGCGCCAGCGGCTCATCGTGCAGATGGTGGATCTCAAATGCATTAAGATCCACCTCCTGACGAACCTGCACCTGGTAGCGCCCGTCGACAAAGATCAGCGCCCGATCGCGCAGGATGAGCGCCAGCCCCGCTGAGCCGCTAAAGCCGGTCAGCCAGGCCAGTTTGTTATCGTGCGGCGCGCAGTCTTCGCTCTGGTACGCATCGGCGCGCGGCACAATCATGCCATCAACATCCATGGCCGCCAGTTGCGTGCGCAATGCCGCCAGCGGTGTTGGGGTTTGCATAAGAATCCTTCCTTATCGTTAGCGGAACGGCGGTTCGTTAAAGGTACGCAGTTTGCGTGAATGCAGCCGGTCGCCTTCTGACCGCAGCAGGTCAATGGCGCGTATACCAATCTGCAGATGTTCGGAAATCGCCCCTTCATAAAAACGGTTGGCCTGGCCGGGTAGCTTGATTTCGCCGTGCAGCGGTTTATCAGAGACACACAGCAGCGTGCCGTATGGTACGCGGAAGCGATAACCCTGGGCAGCAATGGTGGCGCTTTCCATGTCGATAGCCACCGCGCGACTCAGGTTAAAACGCAGCGCCGACGCGGAATAACGCAACTCCCAGTTACGGTCGTCTGTGGTGACCACGGTACCGGTACGCAGGCGTTGTTTAACCTCTTCACCGGGCATGCCACTCACCTCTTTGGTCGCGTCGTACAGTGCACGCTGCACCTCGGCGATGCTCGGAATGGGAATATCAGGCGGCAGCACGGCATCCAGCACGTGGTCGTCGCGCAAATAAGCATGCGCCAGCACGTAGTCGCCAATCGACTGGCTTTCACGCAGACCGCCGCAGTGGCCAATCATCATCCACACATCCGGGCGCAACACGGCAAGATGGTCACAAATGGTTTTCGCATTTGACGGGCCGACACCAATGTTAATCAGGGTAATGCCCTGACCGTCAGCCGTGATCAAATGCCAGGCCGGCATCTGGTGCTTTTTCCACGCCAGATCGGAGATGGCCTCCTCCGGCGCGTCGGTGTCGGCGGTGACCCAGTGTCCGCCCGCGCAGGAGAGGGCAATGTAGGGACTTTCCGGGTCCAGAATCTGGCTGCATCCCCAGCGGACAAACTCGTCTACGTAGCGGGTGTAGTTGGTGAACAGCACGAAAGGCTGGAAGTGTTCTACCGGCGTACCGGTGTAATGGCGCAGACGGGCCAGCGAAAAATCCACGCGGCGGGCATCGAAATGCGACAACGGGTAGAGCTCGGTAGGGTGGAACAGACCATCGGCGGTTTCATCGCCAATTTGCGCCAGTTCGGTGGTGGGAAAATGGCGGGTCAGCCCGGCGCTCATTGAGCGATCCAGCGTCAGCTCCGAGCCGTCAATGACATAAGGATACGGGATTTCATGTGCGGACAGCCCCACTTCAATATGTGCGCCATAGTCCTGGCACAACAGCGTGAGTTGTTCATGTAAATAGCTGCGAAACAGGGTGGGGCGGGTGACGGTGGTGGTGTAGCAGCCAGAGTGAGTGAAACGGGCGTACGCGCGGGTTTTCGGTGGGTTAGTGGCGCTGCCATCCCAGCTCACCGAGAGTTCGGGGTAGACGAAAAGGCCATCGGCGCGTGCTTCGTTCGTCGGTAAGGTGCCGTCTTCGATATAACGACTGATGGCGGCACGCAGGTTCGACACTGACTGCTCATACAGAGCTTCCAGTTGATCCAGTGCCTGTTCCGGGGTCAGATGCGCACCCTTTGTATTCATCATTAACTCCTTGTTTCACAGGTGTACGGCTGTAGACGATAGTATGTCACAGCTTTATGAAACAATAACGCCGCATAACGGGTTTCGGAGGATGCCTGCCCTCAAGCCATCGTCGCGTATGGCGCACGGAAATCGTAAGAGGGTGAATGGGGCATGTGGTCAGGAACCGGCGCGACGGCGCGCGCCGGGGGACAGCGTTAGCCGTTGATTTTCACCAGCGTACGGCCCTGAATCTTATTACTCAGTAAATCGGCGGCAAACGCCGGCGCGTGTTCCAGAGCGATTTCGGTGGATGCCTGCTGGTAGTAGCTTTCCGGCAACAGGCTGGCCAGACGCGTCCAGACCGCAGCGCGCTCAGCGGTTGGCACCATCACCGAATCTACCCCCTGCAGGCGAACGTTACGCAGGATAAACGGCATTACGGTCGTTGGCAGATCGAAGCCGCCCGCCAGGCCGCAGGCGGCAACACAGCCACGGTAGTGGGTTTGTGCCAGTACTTTTGCCAGCACTTTGCCGCCGACGGTATCAACGGCACCAGCCCAAAGTTGTTTTTCCAGCGGACGGGTCTCTTCGAAATCACTGCGCGGTAAAATTTCATCTGCACCCAACTGGCGCAGGTAAGCGTGGGTTGATTCACGGCCAGAAACCGCCACAACGGTGTAACCCAGCGCTTTCAACAGCACAACGGCGGTGCTGCCCACGCCGCCGCTGGCCCCGGTGACCAGCACTTTGCCGCTTTCCGGTTTCACGCCTGCGTCAACCAGCGCATCCACGCACAGCATGGCGGTAAAGCCTGCGGTACCAATAATCATAGCGTTGCGCGCGCTTAACGCTTCTGGCAGGGAAACCAGCCAGTCGCCTTTAACACACGCTTGTGCGGCCAGGCCGCCCCAGTGATTTTCACCCACGCCCCAACCGGTGAGGATCACTGACTGGCCCGGGGTAAAGTGCGGATCTCGGCTTTCGCTGACGCGGCCAGAGAAATCAATACCCGGCACCATCGGGAACTGACGAATAATTTTCCCTTTGCCGGTGATAGCCAGCGCGTCTTTGTAATTCAGGCTTGACCAGTCGATGTCGACCAGTACATCGCCGTCGGCGAGGGCGGGCAGAGTGATATCTTTCACGGCTGCCAGGGTTTTGTTTTCAATCTGTTCCAGAACTAAAGCTTTCATGACTGAGTATTCCTCGTCTGACTGTGTTTTTCGGCGCCAGGGCCGTCCTGTGCAGGTGTTATTTTTGAGTAATGCTGTGCAAAAAGAATTCCCAGTACTGATTGAGCGGCTCGGCGGACTGGAACAATTTGGCGCGCATCACCGCGCCTTCCCAGCCGGACCAGAACACCCGCGCCAGTTTTTCCGGTGAGGCATCCTGCGGAATAACGCCCTGCGTCTGCGCCTCGGTAAAGCAACGAGCGACGCGCGTTTCCCACTCATCGAGGATCGCGATTAATCGTTGGGGGAATGCTTCGGGTAAGAGGGGGGCTTCCTGTAAAAGATTGCCAACAAGACAACCCCGGCGGAACTGGTATTTCGCCATGCCCTGACCCGCATGAAGAACAAAAGCCGCCATCCGTTCAAGTGGCGGCACGGTGGAATCAAGCAGAAATTTGTCCAGTTTATGGGCAAAAAATGAACCGTAGGCCGCGAGCACCGCCAGGCCAAATTCCTGTTTGCTCTGAAAGCAGTGGTAAAACGATCCCTTCGGCACGGCGATATTTTTAATGACCGCATCGATACCTGCAGACAAATACCCTGTCTCCGTCAACACCGCCAGACCTGAGCGAATCAACGCCTGGCGGGTATCGGTAAATGCGCGTTCGACCTTCGGAGGCCTGCCACGACGGGGTTTTTGCGCAACGATCGTTTCGCTACTCATAATTTAGACCGATTGGTTTTAATTGGCCGAAAGCCTACGCGCAATTGAAGTGTGAAGCAAGCGAAGAAAGGGGAACTACGTTCAGAGCCTGCCCGTTGCGGTATAACCCTTGCGCATTAGCGAGACAAGGACAAAAAAGGCTATGATTAGGCTATGCCTGTCGCATCTGAGGAAAGGAAATCATGCGTCGTATGAAATTGTTTTATGGCCTGTTTATTTTGCTCGTCAGTCAGAGTGTGCTGGCGGTGAGCTATCCATTGCCACCTGAAGGGAGTCGCCTGGTTGGCAGCGTGCAGGTTGTCACGGTGCCGCAGGGCAATACATTGCCGCTGGAGGCCTTTGCCGCGCAGTACGGCCAGGGGCTGAGCAACATGTTGGAGGCCAACCCCGGCGTTGATCCCTTCCTGCCAAAAGCAGGTTCTGAACTGGTGATACCACAGCAGGTCATTTTGCCTGACACCGTACGCCAGGGCATCGTGGTGAACGTCGCTGAAATGCGCCTTTACTACTATCCCAAAGACAGCAATACGGTAGAGATCCTGCCGATCGGCATTGGCCAGGCCGGGCGCGAAACACCGCGTAACTGGGTGACCGCAGTAGAACGTAAGCAGGAGGGACCCACCTGGTCTCCTACGCCGAATACTCGCCGCGAATATGCCAAAGAGGGAAAAACGCTGCCCGCGATGGTGCCTGCCGGGCCGGATAACCCGATGGGACTCTATGCCATCTACATCGGTAAGCTGTATGCCATTCACGGGACCAACGCCAATTTTGGTATCGGGCTGCGCGTAAGTCAGGGCTGCATTCGTCTGCGTAACGACGACATCAAATATCTCTTCGACAATGTGCCGGTAGGTACCCGAGTGCAGTTGATTGACCAGCCGGTGAAAGCCACCGTGGAGCCGGATGGCAGCCGCTGGATTGAAGTTCATGAACCGTTATCGCGCAATCGCGCTGAGTTTGAATCCACCCATAAAGTTCCGTTGCCGCTGACGCCGGCGCTGCATGCTGTCATTAAAGGCGAGGGCGTGGATGCGCTGAAAGCGGCGGAGGTGCTTGAGCGCCGTTCCGGGATGCCGGTGAACATCAGCGAGCCCGAGCACAGCTTTGGTGTGAGTAAAGAACGGTTGTAAACCCACATAAAAAAAGCCCGCATTTGGGCGGGCCCTGGCAGCATAGGTACTCAGGTATGCCCAATAAACGCAAGCGTATTTGGGCAAACTTGCTTATGCGGTGGTATTCACGTGACGACCAATTGATGGATTTGCCGGCACCTGAGGTATCTGATTAATGATACCGGTTGCCGTCGCCTCCTGGTTATCCAGTGCTTTTCTCAGGACAATGGTGCTGACCTGGTTCTGGAGATTATAAGCACTGAGACTCGTCGATAATGATGCGATTTGTAATGTATCCATTTCGATCATCCTATTGTTAACAAACAAAAAATCTAACAGTGCGAGGACAAAGCCTCACAGTATTATCGGCATGTTCCGGTAAAACATTAAGTAAGAATAAGTACCCGCCGCGGATTTGTCGAATTAACAGGACGTGCTGTGCTGAAAAACAAAAACCCGCTTAAGTTGCCTTAAGCGGGTTTTCAAATTTGGCTCCTCTGACTGGACTCGAACTTCATCTACATCTCCTGTTATTACTGCCTTTGTTAAATATAGCCATATTTTTACCAACATATTTACCATCATTATTGTTTTCTTGTGGTAAAAATGTCAATTAAAAACAATTGGTTGTTGTCATAACCATCTGACTATACGTATCTAAATTTGCTTTCATTATCAATATGATGTTGTCGTTATTTTTGTTAAAATAAATGATGAAAAACAATTAGTTATTTTTTATTAAATAAATCATTTTTAGTCAAGGTGAAAGCACTGACCTCCAAGGTCACTTACTGTGCTCACACCATTTTGAAAACCCACTCCTCTTTTCCACTTTCTCTCTCATGTTGAATGGGCTAACGTTTAGGAAACACAAAAGCAATCGGTAGAACAATGACTACACAAAAGGAAATGGAAGAAATCAGGGCAGCGTTATCTTGGTTTGATGTACGCCGATATGATGGCCTTAAAGACCTCACCTTAGAACAAATCTATGCAGAGCTTGAAAGACGGATGTTGGCTTACAAAACAAGACAACAATGGGAAACAGCAGGCAAAGATAATCAAATACAAGCGATATACCATGATGCCACAATCCGATGTGGTGATGTGATACTTAAATCAGACTGGATTTCAGACAATCACAGACTGTCGCATAGCTATGCTGTAAGACCAATGACCAGAGTTCAATTGTTCAACTATGGGCGGGCTATGTATCGGCTGGAGACTTCAGAGCAAACAGACCCTGTTGCAGTGAGTTCCGACTACATCTCTGAGTATCTGACACAAGGAGGCATGAACCCTGCTAACAAGATGCTGATTGAAATTGACTTGGAAGAAGCCAGCAGTGACGATCTCGCAGAACATCTGAAAGTACTGATTGCTCTATGGCAAAAGCACCTGAAAACGCCTAAACCCCCGAAACGAAAATTTAGGTTTGGTCATAAGACCTTTGAAAGAATACTTGATTACAAAGTCATCCCTTTGATGGATTTGATCTCATGGGAACAGCTCTACAACGAAGGTAAGAACATACCTTTCACCATTTTAGCTGACATCCTGCATGGTAATAATGGGGTCAGAAGTAGTGAGAACATCAAAGATACTGATTATGATTACGCGAAAAATTATCTTGATAACGATGAGTACTTCAAGGTTTTAAATGATTTTTACATTAAAAATAATATGTTGAAGGATTGGGGTATCGTTGATGTGATAACACTTAACGATAAATCCTCGGATAAAAACAAAAAGTAAACACAAGGGATGTTCACAATCTGCGAACGTCCCTATAAAGAGTATCCCTCAAAAATTTCCGCGAAACTCACGGTTGGTGAACATCCCTAGTTTAGAACCAGCCAAAATCCTAGAATTATCTCCATCGAACAACATACTAAAAAACGAAATATCCAAGATATTACGTAAAAAAACAGGAGATAAACATGGTTCAAAACAAAACAGATAAAACTTTAAAACTTATTCGCTTATCAGAAGTAATAAGGAAAACCGGGTTCGGCAAGACGTGGATTTATAAACTTATCAGCGCGGGGAAATTCCCCAAACAAATAAAAATCGGTGAAAGAGCTGTTGCTTTCATTGAAAGCGAAGTTGATGAGTGGATTTATAAAGCTATAACCGCTTCTCGTAATACATCTAACTAATAAAAGGAAAATAACATGAAAAATATAAATGTGCCTGAAATATCATTTATCTTTGATAATGATAAAACTGAAGTTTTCTCAAGAATGGCAATGGATAACTTAGCTCTTTATGTGGAAAACATGTTTAAGATAATGGGTGATCAATTTGAACGTCACCTTTATGATAAAAAATATATGAATATGGTTATGGATCATATTATTTATATCACAAAACCAGACTTCCTCAAGTGGGTGAGAGACAATAATGTTGGGGAATGTATTTTTTTGATTGATGAAGTTATGGAAGATTTAAAATACTCTTATAGAGAGTTCAAAAAAATCTATCCTAAACTTGGCATTAAATAAAGAGGAAGAAATCATGAATAAAGATCTGAAAAAAGAAGCAAACAAGATATTACTGCATTTATCTAAACAATGCTTTGAATTGCGTGTGAGTTCTATTATTCAGAACCATCCTGAACAAGTAGAACAACTCAAGCATGAAGAAACTTTCATGATGAATACTTATAAGGACAGTATTAAAGTAGCAAAACAGATGTTCCCTAAAGTCGTAAGGAATACATTCTTTGATATAAAGTTATCACCAAGACTCATTGATAACGATTTTATATTGAAAGCATTAAAGGCATTTCATAAAGAAATGGATTTTATGAAAGATTCTCAAAAGTAGTTTTTTGTTTTAGCCCCGTATTGAGGGGCTGAAAATAAGAGTAAGTTAAAATATATCATGTAAAAATGAGGAGTAATCATGACTAAAAATATTGAAAGTAAAAATACATCTACTGAGTTGTTCTATGATCTTGCAAAGCGTTCTTTTGAAGCGAGCTGGAAAACAATGCAGGATATGTGTAGTGACGGCATTTCGCATCTTGTCGATGATGCTGATTTTATGAGTGCATTTATAAGGATAACGATTAATCATGTTTGTCATAACTTTGACAAGTTAACCGCGCAGGAAGGCCATCATGGGAATATTGAAGAGGTTAACTACGAAGAAGTAGCAGAACGGCTTGTGCGTAATGCTTGGGTGTTTTGTTAATACTAACTGTTTTTTTATTAAATACTAAAAATCAAAAAAGAGGATATAGATGAAGAAAGATAATCTGAGTAAAAAAGATGAAACGATGATATTCGCCATTTCAGCAACGCTAATGTTGTATGTGGACAGGATATACAGCATGGCAAGTGTAAACAAAGATGATGCAATGATTTATGTAAATGATGAAGATGTTGTTGAGTTTGCACTACGAATCCACATGAAGGAAGTATTAACTGAGTTTGAGTATTACAAGGCTGCTTATGGTACAGGAAAGGAAAAGTATGAATATATAAATATAACAGAGCTATTAAAAAGGGTGATGTTTTTTCATGATTTATATGTCAAGGATATGTTGATAAGAAATATAGAGTCGGGACGATCTTTTGATGATTATAGTGTTTTGGACTGGGATATGGACATAAATAGATTATATCAGTAATGTTATTCAGAGGGATACATGAGTATATCTAAAATGTGTTACCGGAATGGATTCCGGTAATACGTACTCTGACTATATGAGGTGAAACTAGTTTCTGATGAAGTGACCTATTAGCGAATAAGCAAGTGAATTTTTGGAACACACTTAAAAGTTAATAGCCAGTTGATAAGATATTTTTTAGTATTAAAAACCACTTGCATCGAAATTTATGAAACCTATTTTTGATTTTTAACTTAATTGACATATTAATGAACAATGTTATATGTAAATAATAAAGTCTGATAAAAAAATAAATAAGGTTCATATAAAAAGACTTACTCTTTTTAGTAGAAGACTGAAGGGCGCTTGTGAGAGGTTTCAATTAGTAACTATATAAGAAAGGAGGTTTCAATGAAAAAAAGAACAGTAAGATTCTTGTCATCACTCAAAGATAATAAATTATATCGATACTTTGATGAACACTTTAACGTTATTACATGCATTAGTGTCATATTTGTCATTGTATGGAACATCTACTTTTATGCTTAAAACCTCCCTTGAGGGAGGTAGACTATTATTTAATAGTGTTATACTGAACATCACTGACTGGGTTTTTACTCTTGGAATAATCTACTACAGAAATACCAACCAGAATAAAGTAAATGACTCCAGCAACAATAAGAAAGAAAAGTAGTGGTTTTTTGAGAGCATCATTTTCACCTTTTCTGTTCGGGTGCTTTTTGTTCCAACCCCATAGGATTAAATTTACTACTACGAAAAACAGAAAAAAATTGCAGATTTTGGGTGATCTGAATAGATTATATCGAATAGGTCAGTCATATCTTTCTCATATTCGTATCGTAAGAATTAAAGTGAAGAGCATAGCCGACAATATTACATTGGCGGCTTTTAATAAAAAATGTAATGAGATTAAATCTGGAAATCTTCCAGTGTTTTACCTGCTTCAATAGCAACAGCGATCACTTTAGGAGTACGGCCCTGACCCGTCCAAGTCTGTTCATTACCGTTTTCATCTGTATATTTGTATTTAGCAGGGCGTGGAGTGCGTGTCGATTTGGTTTTAGGCTTAGTGGAACCTACCGCTGAAAGTAGCTCCGCAGGATCGATACCATCTTCTAACAGTTTCTGGCGGAAGGCTTCAAGCTTAGCCTGACGTTGTTCTTGTTCTTTACGGATGGCACTTTCTTCCTCACGACGATCTTCAACGATTGCTGTTAACTTTTCCAGCATCTCTTCCAGCGTTTCCAGATCAGTTTCACGAGCCTGTGCGCGAAGTGTACGAATATTGTTCAGTACCTTTAATGCTTCACTCATACTATGCCATCCTGTGTTTGAAATGGGGGATCGAAGGGTGTGCAGTATTGTCTGATGATCGATTTAAAACACACCAACATATTAATAATATAGTAAATATTAGCATTAGAGCAATCTATTAGAACCATTTCAAACGAAAAGCGGAGGATCGATTTATAGGGCCATTTTTCGTTGTAGTTGACTTGATGGTTCGAACTCTGACGAAATGTTAGAAAGTTGCTCAAGACTTTGCTCAACAGAACGCTGGAACTCAAGAGCCGCTTCTGTGCGCTGTTTTATGACCAGAGCGACGAGTTCATCAGGGCTTTTCTCAAGTAATGACTTTCGGTAGATAATGGACTCTTGTACTTTTTCAAGCTTTCTTGATGCAAGGGCTGATGCGTGACTTACAGGGTTGAGTTCTTCAATAAATTTTTCGAGTAGTGACTTTTTCTTCCTGTCTAATCTCAGAAGTTCGGTATGTGCCGATTTAAATTTCTTGGCTTCACTCAACGGTGAACCATCGGTTCTTATCCTGCGATATTCATCTCTGTATTCAGTCATCGTTGGATATTTTTTTAATGCTTTAATGGTGTTCATGTACTGAATTAAATCATCATTGTCTAATTTTACTTTCCTCATATATACCTCGTAAATAAAATAGTGGATATATCTATATTACGAGATATAGTGTAAGTGTCAAATATAACCGGTAAATAAGAATGATAATATTCAGATGAAAACTATATTATTTCTTCTTGATCAACATCTTCAGGATAATCAACAAAAATGCCATCTTCTGAAACAGAGATGAGATTTATCTCATCGGAGAAAGTGTTTTTCATGGCTGGATATTTAAAAAATTATTTTATTTTGTTTTTCATTATTTTTTCGACTTCTTTTTTTTGTGATGTAGATAAATTCCTTTTAATCTCTTTCATTTTGTTTTTAAAATTAATATTATCTCTTTCATCATGCAAGGACTTCATTTTAATATATGCTTCGTCACTGAAAGGATTAAAATCATCATCTGTTTTTTCATCTGAGCAAGGAAAAAGGAAACTTCTGTTAAGATAATCGCGCCTAAGCTCATCGTAAACTTTACCACCATCAATAATTGTTTCATTTTCCTGTGCTTTTTTTATATAGTCTTTCATGTTATATTCTCTAATTTTAGTTAATCGGGTATATATTATATATTAATATATAAGGGATAAGTGTCAAATTTAATGGAGAGGCATGGATTTAATTATCTATTTTTCTTGTCATGTCTCTATAATTTAGCCTTGCTGAATAACCTCGTTCAATAAACTGTGTTTTATCGTAGCTATAAAGATAATCTGCATCGATTCTTCCACAAGACTTACAAAAAGAGTATTCCCATCTCAAGTTGCATTTCTTAGAAACAGAAAACCTCTCTGTCATTTCTCTACCACATGAACATTGCATATCATACCTCTCTTATTTGTTTTTATAGCTTTCAAAAATTAGTGTTCCAGAAAGATCATAAAGTTCAACCTTGCCGACTTTACCTTCATCATTTTTGATGGACATTCTTATTAATCGGGAATCATGATATTTTTCTAATAAATCAGGTTTATTGGCTAGGTATTTTGCTATTACAGCGCCGCTTTTTATATAGTCGAAGCTGGAACATATTGTTCTTTTGAACTCTACATCAGTTAGACCGCTTTCCATGATCTTTCTTGCGATGAGTGATTTTAATGGACGCTCAAATTCCTCACGCTCTTTACGCCTTTGTTCCTCTTCTTGTTTACGTCTCAGTTGGTTGAGGAAGTAAAGTTTATCTCTTTCTAATTGTAGTTGGCTTTCTTTATCTTGAATGATGTTGCTGACTACTGATGATGGAATGACTTGAATATTGTTAGACCAATATCGATACGGATTATGTTTCTGAATACTTCCAACTGTTAAACGTATTCTATCTACATCGATATTTTTATCAAAAGAGACGATTCTTTTATTACCATCTTTTGAAATTATTTTTGCTGTGTTCTCAAGTTTCTCATTACCTTGTAAGTCAAATGAATTTACAACAGTATTATGTTCTTCATGATAAAAGGACTGTTTTTTACTATCAATATAACATTCAAGAAAAGAATAGAGTTTGAACTCTTCAATGCCAAATGTTTCCTCAAGCATAGTCATTTGTTCCGCTAAGATATCAAGAATATCGGTTTTTGATAATCTATCATGCAGTTTTATTTCGAGTGAGCCGGGTAAGTATTTCATTTCTTCACCTTATTATTACTGGGTTTATTAGAGTTACTGCTGGAAAGATAATATGTTTTCATAAATGTTAAACGGTCGCCATTAAACATATAGTCTGGATTAATGAAGTAATAGTTCTGTATCATGGTCTCTGCAATAAACTTCTTGTCAGCAAGTTCTTTCATGCCTTTGAAATATGTTGTTCTGGATATTTTAACGACATCTTGATCAACAATATCGTATGACATCAAAATAGTATCAGTATCCTTATTATCTCTGATAGCAAGATAAAGGATCTTGAAAACTTTTTTACCCGATGAAGACAGTCCTTCAATAGCAGATACTCCGTCAACATAAAGTTTCACGAACTGTGTCTTATCAACCTCCATAGCCTGATAGAAACCGCCATTACCAACTTGCTCTCCAGTATTTTCATTAATTAATGCTAATCGATCTTTTCCTGTAGTAATACGTCTGACTCCAGTTTTTGTATGTAGACTTGTATCATTAAGAAATGGGTTTTTAGTATGACGTGGGAGACCTCTTCTTGATTTCTTTACTTCAGTTTGTATCTTATTTTCTATCATGGTATTTACTCCTTTATTTTTTTAGTTATACATTTAAGTAAATACTATATTTTGCGTGCAAGTCAATACTTAAAGTTTATATTTTTTAAAATAACTAACACTTGATGTTTTTACTTATGAAACTTGTAGTGCTACATAATATATATAAATAACACTTTATCATTTTTATTTGAGAATACTTATCAACTTAAGTACCGGGATTCGGGACTTTAACTCCCGGATGTCGGTACTTGGTTTTGAGCTATAGCTGCCCTGAGAGCATTTTCCTTCTTCATTATTCAATTAGTGAAGTTGAGAACAACTATGCAGAGGTATTTCAAGGGTATAGTTTAACTATTTATTGCATTGGTTTCCTCTCTTCAATTTATATCTCAGCGAAGTGATTGTTTCAAACAATCACTAAGCGCTGCTGATATCTTATTAAAGTTGAAATTGTTTCCCATTTACCTCATAGCGACTATCGCCGCAATTATTCATGGATAAATCCATCATCAACAGGGATGAACCCTGTTCCAGCAATGTGATTGTTTTGAACAATCACGAAGTGCTGCTATGGAGATATAGTTTTACTATGCGTTTAAGAGCAAATGCTATAACCTTGATTGATTCCTCGTTAATATATAGATAAGGGGCGGAGCCATGAGCGAAAGATCATAAGAAAAGATCTGTTTTCAATATGAGGTTTTAATTAATTTCAAGGTAAAGCTAGCGTATATAAAATCTTAAGAACTAAATCGAATATGAATTGATAAGATTAATTATACTATTATTAGGTCAGCGGCTACTGCCGCAGTTCTTTATGGATAAATCCATCATTAACAGGGGCCAGCCCTGTTCCAGCAATGTGATTGTTTTGGACAATCACTCAGTGCTGCTATTGAGGATATAGTTTTCCTATGCGTTTAAGAGCAAATACTATATTTTTTAGTGCTAATACTGTTATGAAATATAGGATCTAAAATATTTAATCATGAATAAAAGAATAGATGTTGATCCTTTTGGCTTTACCCTAAAACATAGCAAGGACTATTGTTAAATCGTTAAATATATTTTACAGAGTTAGGGCGTAGCCGTGCGTCAGCACATGAGCGTTAGCTCATAAGAGAAATATCTTTTCAAAAGAATAAGAAAAAACAGGTAAAACGTTTATTATATGAGTTAAATTTGATTTTTACCGATTCGATATGGTATTAAATAATAAAAAAGAAGGAAAATAATGAATGAACAACATTAAGATTATTACGCTCTTTCATACAAATAAAAAAATACCATTTATGACTTGTATTGTTAAAGAAGTTGAAGAAAATGAACAAGGAATAAAACTCACTTTGGAAAGTGGTGATAATATCCATGTCAAAGATTATGGCTATTTCTTCTTATCAGAATCAGCAAATCAGTTTGATCAGGAACGAATGATTAATACATACAGAAGATTGATTTCTGAACTCAGCCAAGTTAGCGAAGAAACAATAGAGTCCTTAGTTCCGAAGATATCGAATAATATGAAAACCAATTTCCCGGCAAGTGGTGTGAGTGCTTTGGAAGATGATTGAAAAGTCTGAATGGTAGCTACCATTCCATATGAAACAGTATATTAAAACATGCGTTGCATACAGGTTTTTACAACACCATATCTGAAGATAGCTACATTACCTGAGATCTAACAATACCTGTCTGCGTAATGGTCGACAGGGTATTATCTGTTCCGACCTATACCTTTCTATCTCCATCCATGTGCAAACAGCTACTGACATGGCTCTTCGTGTACATTACACCTCTTATTGATCGATATAAAAGATCAATAAACTGCATTTGATAGATATTAACTATCAAATTAGCGTCAATTGATCGGTGTTTTAATTGTTTATATCGATCGATTATAGATATATGATAGTTTTGATCTATCAAATGATTTGAATTCGATCGATACAAACGATATGACGAACAGAAAAATAAATTGAATCCTATCAATTGATTAATGCTTTTTTACAGCCCAGAGAGACCAACCTATGGGTAGGGCTGTCTTTGACATAAAGTTTCCACACATTGGGGATAGATATGAAATTACGGATAGTGATGCCTCTACTGCTGTCTGCTGCCGCACTGACAGGATGCCAGCAGCTCAACGATGGTGTGAATACAGTTAATGGAGCAATCAGTTCTTCGTTGTCTTCAGTAGGTAAAGCGCTGGGGGGCACCGCCACCACTCAAAGCCTTGGCCCGGTATCGTCTGTATCTGGCCTTGGTGCTGTCTGCAAAGACTATGAAGAAAACGCAATGGCAGCAGAGAAACAGTGGACTGGCAAAAGGATCTCTATCACCAATGCCACTGTTCTGGAAGTTACGAAGGGCAGAAGTGCCAGCGATATGATGACGGGAATGCCCAAAACAGCCCCTAACTATTACCTGCTCTTTAAAACAGCCGATACAAGCTACTGCGGTGGCATGGTATGGCTGGATTACTACTCTGGTATTGATGATGCAGTTCTTACCTATAAGAAAGGCCAGAAAATCAGCGTCACCGGAACGGTAAACAATTTCGAAGTCCGTGGATTCGCTACCGTCAACAATGCCGATATGCCAGTTCGTCTCGTTGTTCTGAGAAACGGCACAATCAACCATTAACTCTGGGATAACACTATGCGTAAATTTTTACTCGTGGCGGGTCTTGCTGCTCTTGTATCGGGATGCGGTGAAAAAGGCGACTTTGAGAAAGCGATCAACGCAAAAATATCACAATCAAAGCTGTGCTACTCCCTGCAGGACAACGATATTGTATTCAACAAAGGTTTTCCGATTAAGGTTAACCGTGGCTACCGTTCTGCCGGATACAGTGCCAGTGATGAAATATTGAAAGGTCTGGCTAATCAGGGACTGCTTGATGTTTCTCAACAAGCTAATGGTTTTAGTAGTGTCGATGTTCTGGAAGTAACAGACAAAGGCCAAGCGGTTGAGTTTTGGGATCGTAAAAATGGTGCCTGTATTGGTCATCGTGCGGTTGCTGAGATAAAGGAATGGACTGAACCGGGAAACGGTAATCAGAAAATTGTTCGCGTGTCTTATACATGGAAGTTGGCGGATGTTCCTGCATGGGTGGACAAAAAAGCGTTCTCCAGCGTCAAGGGTATGAATGAACCTGAAGACGGCATGATTAATCTTGTTAAAACCAGCAATGGCTGGAAAGCGATCTAAGGGGCTATCATGGAAAACAATACCATCAAGTGTCCATTTTGCCTGAAAGAAAGCCAAAGGGGTGTCCATGTCTGCACCGGCTGCATGGCGACGGTTCTGTATGGAACCTACCCCGGCTGGTATGCTTTCGTGGTTATATTATTGACCTTCGGCCTGTCTATACTGATCGGAATGTCTACAGGTATGGCGGGAGCTACTATCAGCCTACCAATAATTGCGGCTGTTGGGTTTGTCGCAGGTAAGGCAATTTTCTCTGATAATGTTGTGTTTAGGCGAAAGATGTAAAACCCTTACCGTAAATGCAAAGAAACCATATCTGTTGAACTAAGTGTGGTTTTTTTGCATAACAAAGTATTTTATATTCCAAAAAAACATATAAAACATGTTGCCTGTCAGGCAACAACTATCTATTATCAAATCATGGACGAACGAACTCGTTTGTCTTTGCTCTTTAAAAACCTCTAGGATCGGTAAAGGACTGAGTGAAACTTTCAGTCAACCATTTCTCCAATACGAGACGTGGCCCATGTCCCTCTTCATTGTGATCGTAACTTAATGCGAAATGTATATTGCAATCGTCTATCTACGATACGGCATTGTTTAATGCTGAAATGGCGGGGTATCCAATCAGTTGTGTTGGATGGGTGTTGGCTGGCTTTGTCTACGGTGTGCAACACGATCCACAAGACATTTTGGCGGGGATGCAAGTTGCATCGTGTTGTTAAAATGAGAGGTTTTTATGAAAGATGTTTTAGACACTTTGCGCCAAGTGCGTGAAAAGAGCAAACACACTGTAGACAATAGCTCTTTGAAAAAACTGGATGATGCGATTCTGACCCTTGAAAAGAGAATCGAGGAGAATTCTAAAGGCCACACAGCCTTAGATTATCTTTCTTATATCGCGAAGATCTTTGCTTTAATTAAACTTCTGAGCGGTGATTCTGATTTTCATTGATATCTACCTACTAAGGGGATTTGTTATGTATCCATCTTCATTTTTTGAACGAGCAGCCAGCCATGTCAATCCCATTATCTGAGGTGCACTATGTTAGATATTGGTTCAACCATTAAACTATGCCGTGAAGCACGTAAGCTCACCTTACAAGAACTTTCAGATAGAACGGATTTAACGAAATCTTATCTATCTCGTATAGAGAACAATCAAAGAGATCCTACTATTACAGCGTTAGAAAGAATATCATTAGCGCTACATATCCCTCTAAATATAATCATCCTTCTTTCTGAAAGTGAAGAGACAAATGATGAGTTTTCTGACATCAATAATATGCTCAAAAAAACTATAATGGATACATTAGTTAATGCATAAAAATTGGAATTATTCAAATAAACCACTTGCTAATTTAGAGTCTCTATTCAAAATGCTGGAAACAAATGAAGAGAGGCTCACTTATCTTTTAAAAAACAAAAGAAAATATTTCAAAACGGTGCCGGTAATAAGAAAAGGTAAAAAAAGAACGACGTATAAAGTGGTTGGTGAATTATTAAAGGTACATGAGCTTATTAAACAGCGTATTTTTTCTAAGATATCACTCCCAGAGTATATTACTGGAGGTAGGAAAGGAGTCAGCTATATTGATGATTGTAAATCACATCTTAATAAGTCAATTATCATTCAAGAAGATATGAAGGATTTCTTTCCTTCTATAAAAGAAGATCTGATAGCTAAAGCTTTTCAATATTACATGAACTTCTCTCCTGAAGTTTCGTTATTAATAGCGAATCTGTCAACACTTGAAGGCTCACTTGTTCAAGGGACTAAGTTAAGTACTGACATTGCCAACTTAATATTTTTAGAAGAAGAGGCTCTCCTCAGTGAGGAAGTTAGAAAATTAGGTGGAATTTACACGAGATATGTCGATGACATAACTATTAGTTTCGAATCTGAAGTTAATAATGATGATATTTCAAAAATAAAATTAATGATATTGTCAATGGCGCTCAAAAGTGGGGTTAGATTAAATAGGAAGAAATCAAGGGTTTTGAGGAATGGTCAGTCTAAAATTGTACATGGTGTAAAAGTAATCAAAGAGCTTAGACCAACACAAAAAAGAAAAGATAATATAAGGGTGTGTCTTTTTAATTTGAAGAAAAAAGTGATTGAAAAAGAAAGTGTTATGGATGTCCTTACGTTGTATTTTAAAATTAGAGGATTAATAAATACATTAAAGCAGCAAGGTGATAAGAATCATGCAGAGTATATAAAACAAGCTAATCAGTTAGTAGCTGGTGTTGATAAAAAGGAGGCAATAAAATCAATCAGGAAAATGAGAAAGGTTAAAGATATCAGGAAATTAAGATCGTTATATTCAAAGTTAAAACCATTAGGGTATACATCTAAAAGTGTTTCTGCTATTTTGGATGTTGAATATAAAACATGTAAATGTAAAATTAATAACTAACTGATTGAGAAGTTACGGGTAAATCATACTGGATTGTCATCGATTTATTACGGATTACGATTAATGTGTAATAAAATTATTTATTAACACGATAACTGGATGGTCTCAGTTGTGGTGAATTGTTTTTTTTGTTTTCATGTATCGACGGATTGAGAACCATGTCCCTATTGGCATTGTTGTGCTCGCTATTCTGACGACTTGGGAAACGGTTGATCTCATCCGGTGTTGGTTTATAATCATCTTGGTTAAACTTGGATTTTTTCTCATATTCAGTGCGAGAGATATGACGGCCTAATACCTCATCAAAGACATAGTTTTCAGCAATACGTTTATCATGTTCTTCACTGATAAGATCATTTTGGGATTTGTTTGCTTTAGCCCATACAAACTTCTGCTTGAAAAAATCTATGACAAGAGTTGTGAAGCGTTTAAAAATATTATCCTGACGTGGAGTAGTCTGTTTCCTCTTAACACGTTCAGGGGCGCTTCTGGATGCCCTGTTTAGGGCTTGAGAGGAGGATGTTTTCAAAATAGTATTTGTTTCATAATCAGAAATACTGACCGATGGTTTCTTACCAGCAACAACCTTACTGACTTTGGATTTATCACGATAGGATTTAACGCCACGCATACGAGTATGAGGAGCTGGTGCAACCAAAACAGGTCTTTGATTCTCATCAGTAGAAGAGCCGGAGTGTGTTTCAGGTAATACGATTTCTTCTGGTTCAGCAAGATGTGTAATCGTAAAGCTTCTGACATCAACGACGATTTCAAGGTCAAGTTCACTGAATGTTTTGTAGACTTCAACAGCTTCTTGTTTAGCAGCGTCACGAACAGCCTGTTCTGCGGCTCTTTGTTCCTGAGCAGCTTTAGTACGCCATTTACCACAATGAATACGCTTCATTGGAGGGCGATTTGTTTCAGCCGCTTTAGCAAGCCATAATGCTTTTTCTTCATTATCCAAAGCAATAGCCGCATTGGATAGTGCTTCTTCGTTCTGGACTTGGAGAGAACGATGATCGATACGTTCTGATGAACCAGCAGCAGCGAGGAAGCTGTTAGCCATAGATGCCCATGATTCACGCCACAACACAGACATTTTTCTGTCATTCCAGCTTCTTTCTTTTTTACCAAACCCTTCCGGGCCAATGGTTTTTAACGTCAACATAACGTGAGCATGTGGGTTGTCGCTATCGAGATCATGGAAAGCGATATCAGCAATCATACCTTTATCAACGAAATTTTTCTGACAATACTCAAGGACAAGTTTTTTCTTTTCATCATTATTTAACTCGGTAGGAATGGAAACATCGAAATAACGGGCTGTTTGACCATTTTGCTGACGCTCGACCCGTTCAACTTCATTCCACAATGCTGTAGAGTCTTTTACGATGTGTTCTGGTGCATTAGCTGGAGCTAATATGAAGTGCCCATATAAATCAGTACGGCGACTGTAATCATACGTATCACCTGTTCTTTCATCTGTTATACGTGTACGAGCATGATAGGCAGCCTTCGCAACGGAAGACCTGCCTTCTGAACGTTTCACAATTTTAAAATCAAGATGAAAAATAGCCATACAATAAAAAGAACCTCAATATAATTTTAAATAACAAACCAAAATATAAATCTCCAATGCGACTATGCTGGTTTTAGTTTTTCGCAAGAAAAACTCTGGTGTTGACGTTGACCTTGTTTCCGAAGGAAACGGTGTTAGCCTGCGGCAGGCAACCGTCGGTAGACCCCACACACTGCGTAGCAGTGTATAGGTGGGCATTGCTTTATTTTTATATCTCCTAACGGAGCTAAAAATAACGACAATGTTTAAAGTTTTCCTATAACTAAATAATAACTCTAGTTTTACTGTCTGTGAAATTTACAGGGCTAGAATCGGATGAACGGCTGAGGTATTACACGAATCTTAATGATTGTGGTTTTAGAGAGCGCCCGTAAGGGCAAAAGTAGTTAAATTAGTCTCCCGCCGTAGGCGGGAAAGATAAAATTTATAAAAATATGATAAAAGATAACTTAGATTAGATTAATGTGTGAATTTCTTGTCAGAAATTAAGAAGTGATTTTAAAATCATGAATGAGATAAAATAAGTAACGCGATGAGTGTTAGACGTTTAAGGTTAGTGTTTGCACACGTATGTGTTGCACAATTACCTGTAGAGGGTGTTGCATTTTTGTGCAGATTCTCGTAAACACCATTTTTGGATAAATCCAATCTATAACAGGATATACCTGTTATCAGCCAGTGATTATCGTAAATAATCACAAAGTGCTGCCTTTTCAATTTCTGCTGAGGCTAATTAGTTAATTTAAATCAGACTTACCTACTTACTTTTATCTGGAGTCATACCCTGTAAGGATAGGACTCCATCTTTTTTACGTATTCATTAATCTTTCCCTAATGGAATTCAACTCTTTTTGTTTTGATTCTTCATTACCAAGCCACTGTTGTTTTTCGTAGAATAAGTGTTCTAACTCTAGGTCTCTAAAGATTTCTAGATCTTGAAGTTTTTTTATATGTGATGTTTCCCAAAAAGCATATCTCATGCCTATTATTGTTCCGCATTTGGCGCAAGTATTAGTGAGATAGCCTTTTGGAACTTTAGGTGTCTTGATAAATTTTAATGTATGTGGGGCATCATATTCGGTTCCATTATTATGAAAGAATACTGGCGTGATAGCTTTACAACGATAACATGTAATTAAGTCGGCAATATAATTATATTCCTCATCATTAGGTATGTTCAATGGTGTATAGAGTTTTCTGTCTATTTTGTACTTATCACATACAGAAATGATTTTTTTGAAGTGTTTTATGCAATCACTACAAAAACTTAATTTAAATTTAAAGTCATCACAAATCCACAAAAAAGGATCTTCAATTACTGTTTCTGATTTTAACTCAATCCACGGTATTGATAGGTTTTTCTTTTTTTCCTCATCTATTTCATGAGTATGGAAAACCTCAATTGCTACTTTATTACCATTGTTCAGGTAAGCGACAACATCACAACGATATTTATCGATAGGAACCTCTTCTTTAGCATTTGAGAAAATACAAGGCGTTATTATTTTTTTATGTTCTTTATCACAACCATGACATTTGCTGACCATTTTTATTTGTTTATTACCTTTTGCGTTTTCAGATATAGCATAACAAATAAGAAACTTAGCCAGTTTATGATAGACAGATTCTGGATCGCATTTAGAATCATTCCTGTGTGAAAAGTGTTTTCTTTTTATATTTCCTGTTCTCAATGTTAACTTTTCATAACAGCACGGGCAATAATAATCTTTATCTCTTATAGCATCATTCACATTGATAACTTTCCCATCTGAGGTTTTACCCCATGATATTTTTATGATCTTCTCTTTCATTCACAACCTCTTTAATTTCTAGATTTAATTTATTGCTTATTAAATGATAAAAATCAAATAAAAAATACAGTGATTTATTTTCAATGTTAAATTTGACGTGGTGTGTTTAATGTTGTATTAACTCCTTAAAAAAAGATAAGGATGGTTTCAAATGGTAGATATAAAAACAATCGAGGATGAAATAGAAGATATCGAAGAAGAGTTATGCTCAATGGTGAACTATGATGTTTGTTTCAATTTTGAAGAAGATTTGAATGATCTTGATGATTATAAAACTACGCTTGAAGATAGATTGGTGTTCCTGAATGGAGTTTTATCGGGGATTCAGTCAGGTTATTACATGTGAAAAGGATACTTATGAATAAAAATAATAAAACACATGAAATACAGGTCCATTTCATGGAGGGGTTAATAATGTCTGAAAGACTTTTAAAAAACATGTCAAAAGATTTTAAGTTTGAAGTTTTAGCAAGATACTTCTATTATATGTCAACGTTAAATGGTTTTTCATTTGATGATATTGGTAAAGAACACAGAAGTTTCTACTATTTAATATCGTTTATATACCTTGAGGAAGGTAGGGCTGATAATGTTTTAACGTCTCTAATTTGCAGAGACGATGTTGTTTATAATAAATCGGTGGATGAGTATATTTCAAGCGTAGATCATTTATGGGAAGCACATGAATAAAAATGATATAAATACTAAAGCTATTAAAATATCCTCTTAAAATCGCATACAGAACGTTTTAAAGTAGTATGGTGAAATATAACAGAGAGAAAAAGACTAAATGTTTATCTGGTCTTTTTTATTTTTTAATAAAGTTAGGTTGTTTTATTTGACAAGTAAAATATTGTGTTGTAAATAAAATAAAGATACAAAAAAAGCCAACTTTCAAAGTTGACTTTTTAAGGACTAAAAAAGTTTTGCCGACTTTTGAAGCCTTGTAATCAGTTAGAGGAATAACGTGATTACAAATATAATAAAGTATTAAATAATCTTTTCATATTTGTCAAATCTAAATCTCAACTTTTTACAAGCTTTTCAAATACCATTTCCAAAAACATTTTAGTTCTCGAAAGCAATAACGTTAAACCTGATTGTACGGGTCTGAGAAGGTAGGAGCGAAAGTGTTTGATTCATTCTCAAGGTTATTGTCGATGCCAAAGCGGGGAGTCTGCGTAACATCAACTCGAAGCGCACATCTAAGGCTTATAAAAACAGCAGTATAATTTCTCTAGTAAAACGAGAAAATGTTTTTAAAGTTATGATGTTGACTATGGGAGTGCAGAAGGGTGTCGCAATATGGAAACGTATTGCAACTCTAAGCCATAGCATGAGAAGCGCCTTGTTCTATTACGGGTATAAAAATAACAAATATTAAAACTATTTTGAAATTTTCATGCGCGGATTAGGAGAGGCGAAGCTCTAGAAAAACTAAGTTTTCCTTCGGAAAACTACTACGACTGAAAGTCGCCATCTAAAACCCCAGAACCTAATCTAATAAAATTCTAGTACTACTAGTACAAAAAAATAATTTAAAAAAGTAGTGAAAAAATATTAGTATGTAGGTGCCATTTCATCAAGGCACTAACGAAAGGTAAGTACAACTATAAATTAAATAAAGTGCATGAAATAATTTGAGTTTTTTTTGTTTTAATTGTATTGATATAATATATTATGAAAAACAAGGAGGATATAGTGGGCAATAAAAAACAAGTAGCAGAAGATTTTATCGATAATACTTCAGGTAAATTAAAAAACGAAAGAAAACACCGTGCTGGAAGATTACAGAGAGTGTCATTAACGGAAAAGAGATTTCTTGATGATGCTGTTCATGCGGCTACTAAAGTTAAAGGGAAAAAATTAACATCAGAGGAACGTAGGAAAGTATTATGTATAGCGCGTGAACAGATCCGTTCTCAGCGTAGAGCAGAAGAAATAAAAAAAGAAAGAGACAAAGAATGTCATGCAGTAGTGTTTGAGTGGAAAAGATCAGAAACCTTCCGTCGTTAATCGGATATAATAATAGTGAGAAATGTATGAATAAAACCAAAACAAAAAACTTGAAAGAAAGTGAGTTTATAAGATATATAGAAAACAATCCTGTTGTCTCAAAGGCCCTGTGTGAGAAATATGGAATCTCTACTGAAACAATTGCCTATGCTTTATATGTTCATAGCAATAGCTTCTTTCTTAAAAACGACTACGTTCAGGATGACATTCACTATGATATAGTTAAAAATAATTTAATAATAATGAAACCCACGCTTAGGCAATATTATAGAAGAACAAGGCAAGTAGATTATAACGGATATACTTTTTTATCAGGTATTAAAGAATATCAAGACTATTGTATTTTGTTGACGCTTTGCTGCTATCATTGGATAGCTGATGTATTTACTGTCTATAATCATAGTGAAAGAAGTCAATTTATCGTTGATGTTGCCAATGATCTTCTGAAAAGGAGTATAGATCATTTTTCAGTAGAGCATGAGAATGTTATCAACTGCTTTAATATGTTAAAAGAAAAGCTCCCATCGTATAAAAAGAAATAATAATCCAATTTTTCAAATATCCTCATTGACTAACATATATATAAGAAATATATATGTATCATGGAACTATAAGAGGATAGAAAATGAGTGATATTTCAGATAAAGAGCAAACCAGAAAGAAACCACGAATAAAAAAGACACTGGAGCAGCAATTAGCATCTGCTCAGATGCGTTTAAATCGTTTGCAATATAAGTCTAAGAAAGAAGCTAAACAGATAGAGACACGTCAGAAAATAATTTTAGGGGCTGAAGTTGCCAAGGCTCTTGATTGTGATGTTTTTACGGTGGATAAGGATCTTGTTTTAGGTATGCTACTAGAGATACCCCACCTACATCCAGATGATAAAGAAAGATTTAAAAGAAGCGGAATGTTATTTCTGGCGAGCATGAAAGGAAGGAAAACTTGATAATGCATATAAACTATTTGACACTTATTTGAGAAAAAATTCCAATAGATAATTATCGTTAACTTTCATTAAAAGATTTGACATTCTATTTATGATGATATATCTATCAGTATAATGATTCATAATCTTATATAATCAGATTTTTTCATCTATAAAATAATAAAATATAATTTTTAGGTTTATATTTCACGTCCTGACAAATCTCTAGCTTAATTTTAATATGGCTGGGGATTTGTTTTTATCTGTATCTTGATTTTTGTTTGTTATTTGATAATTAATTAATACGTGAATATAAAATAGGACGATGAAAATGAAAATTAAAAAAGGATTCTCTTTACTAGAATTAACTCTTGTTTTAGGTGTTGGGACGATAGTGGCTTTTATGAAGTTTCAGGATATGAAAAATGAACAGGAGAGTATATTGGCTTCTGCTGTCGGGCAACAAATGAAACAGATCGGTGAAGCAGTTAATGGCTATATAAATATCCGTTATGATAAATTATCAACCTTATCCAATGCTGCCGGAACAGGAACCGATCCGGGGCCAAGAACCTGTTCAGGTTCAGTATGTGAAATTACTTACCAGACATTGATTAACGAAGGTTTGCTACCTTCAACCTACACAGGCACTAATGCTAATAAATCCTCGTATAAAATCATATTAAAACGAGATGGAACTTCACCTAACTTTGTTATTAATGGTCTTATAACGACATCGACGGCATGGATTGAAGGCGGTAAAACACGTTATGATTTATTAGGGAAAGCCATGCAAACAGCGGGTATTGACAGTGGTATGACGCAATCAGCAACGTTAGCATCAGGTTTGCAGGGTGCATGGAAAGAAACATCAACAGTTTACAGTAATATCACCAGTGCAGGTCTTATGGCCTATCGTGTTGGATATGATTCTGCGATGTATTCTGTTTACCTGCGTCGTGATGGAACATTGCCAATGACAGGCGACCTGAATATGGGAGGCAATAGTATTAATAATATAAAAGACATAAATGCATCCGGAACAGGTAATTTCGACAATAACTTGAATGTCTCTAAAGATTTAACAGTTGGAGGTGTAATAAACTCAGGCAAAGGTATCATTTCCAATGACTATATTTATGCCAAAGGAGATTTTTCTACAAATGGTATTGCGTATGTGAGAAAATCTGTAAATGCAGGAGAAAACATGTATGCGGTTGGAAATATAGGGGTTGCGGCTGATAGTAATAAAAAGATGGCTGCTGCTTTGAATGCGGATGGAACAGTATACGCAAAAAAGGCTTTTGTGACTGATGGTGATATATATGCAAATTCAGGAACTGTCAATGCATCATATGTTTGGGCATCAGGAAATCTTAATTCTAATTACATCCATTCAAATGGAAACATAAATTCTGATGGAAGGATAAATGCAGGTGAGTTTGTTTATATAAATGGGAAAGTATCCACTGGCGGTGGTTGCTCACCTAATGGTTTACAAGGGAGAGATGATGAAGGTTCTGCATTAAGTTGTGTTAATGGGTTATGGGCAAAATTTAAATTTAATGAAAAGATATACAGTGTTGTATTTGAATCTTCCACAACTGGAGGTGGTGATGTTTATAAAACATTAAATCTTGGAAAACACCTCCTTTGTGTTTTTTCAGGCGGTCAATCTACTGATATGGTAACTAAACACTCTATTGTTTATCGTTCAGGCGACATATGGATGTTAGAAATGAGGGTTACAAATTGGAAGGCTGGTGTTCTTACATGGGATAGAGCATCTTGTTTTGATTGAAATATAAGGTTATAATATCATATCGAATTTTCATAAGAAATTTTCTGAGTATAGGGTTACTATAGCTGTAGCTAGCAACGGAAGACAAAATAAAACTGAATGTGTATTTTTTATGTTTTAATTTTGTAAATTATAAACTGGCCTCCTAAAAGGCCAGTTATATAATTTAAAGGCTGCTCATTATTTCTGTAATGGCTGTGGCTCGAACATATTTTGCTGCATTGATTTTTTCTGCTTTTAAAGCACTAAAATGCGCAGTTCCACAGGCTATCTTCGCATCTTCTTCATGACCAAGACCAATGTGTTTACTTTTAGTCTCGACAACAAAATAGATATGTTCTTCACCATTATCCTCAATGACTAAGGCCCAGTCAGGATTGTAAGTACCTAATGGTGTCGGGATTTTAAACCATCCCGGCAGCTTCACATAAAGCTTAACTTCATCCTGTTCTTCGAGTTCCTGAGCGAAACGGCTTTCGACTTCAGAATCTTTTGGAACGTATTCATAAACTGACTTAGCCGAAGTTTCAAAAAGATTACGGGCATATCCCGTCAGTTCTTTATCCATAAACAGGCTTTGCGCATACACCTCTCCTTTTAGTGGATAATATTTAATACCATCAACAATAGACAAGCGCTTGCAGTAGTTTATTCTGGTGATAGCTTCACTGATAAACTGCTGTGGATTTTTAGCAAAATCAGCGAGTCTTCCACTTTCTTTCAGGATGGTGCATAAACTGCGTCTTGTCAGGCCCGTTTTCTCCTGCAGAACACCAAGAATATCTGGCAGTGGCTGCTCTGCAACATCTATTACAGAGCTTGTCGTTCCATTTGACTGAACTTCAACACCAAGACCTGACTGGCTTTGTTTTATGGTGGCTTTACTGAAACTGACCATTGCTTTTGCTACAGGCTGCATTTCAAAAAGTGATTTCGTACAGGATTTGATCAATAAATCTTCATCAAATGCCAGACGATACAATGTTTTTTGACTAATGCGTTGCCATAACGCTTCAAATTCAGGGCTGTTTAAGACCTCTTTTCGGTATTTGATTACTTTACGCTCATCAGCATTATTTATATTGAGTCGTCCTGATGATTTACGCAGGATAGATTCAATTTGCTCCTGAAGGGGAAGGAACTTTTCGCTAACAGTAAAAGTGCCATCGAAAAGAGTCTCTTTCAGTGTTTTGGTGATTTTCCCGGTTTTTTCCAGATAACCTTCAGCATGTAGTTCAGACCATATCTCCTGTGAAGCGATGATACCTACAACTTGTGAGGAATCAGAGAAGATCAGATGGGCAAACGCATCTTTTTCGATGATACCAAAACGGATGCCTGTTTCATTCTCAATTTCAGACTGTAAGCGCTCAGCGTAGGCTTGATAATTTTCACTGGCAACGACGGTCAGAATGTTAATGCTGTCATCCCGGACACGCTCACCATCTTGGTTAACACACAGGCGAAGACCACGGCCTAAAGTCTGGCGGCGTTCTCGTTCACTTCCCATCTCTCGAAGGCTACAGATCTGGAACACATTGGGATTATCCCAGCCTTCTTTCAAAGCAGAGTGTGAAAAAATAAACCTCACCGGATTCGAGAAACTTAAAAGCTTCTCTTTATTTTTCATGATGAGATTATAACCACGTTCCGCATTTTCGCGGCCTGCATTATTGCTTTCGCTTGTTTCAGCCCATGCACCTTTTTTATCAATGGAGAAATAACCATCATGAACGTCTTTAGCATGTTCTGGATGAGAAGGGAGTAAATCTTTATAGGCAGGACTTTTGATGGCTTTAAGGTATTCTTCCTCAAAGATACGGGCATATTCACCCGGCTCACGTTGTCCTTCTTCAGTGAACTGACGGTAGAAATCAACCTTATCGATGAAAAACAGGGTAAGAACCTTGATTTGCTGAGTATTCAGGCGAAGTTCTTTATCCAGATGTTCACGGATTGTACGTCTGATCATATGACGCTGGATGATCATAGGGTCAATATCCCCCACGACATCACCGACTTTCATATAGTAGGTATCAGAAGGTGTTTCCAGTGTAAGATAACCCTCTTTGCCAGTTCGGATCTCGCTTATCCGGTAACCCTGATAAATATCACGTCCTGTTTCATCATCGAGTGTCATACCGTCATATACGGTAATCTCTGAACGATTTACGTTCCCTTTTTTATCGGCTATATCAACAAGAACAGTACCGCTGATAACATTTTTCTTACTATTAATACTGACCAGTTTCACATAAGGACTGTTGCTTGCATTCTGGACCTCAAGCCCGGCAACCTCGATCTGTTTGACCAGTTTTTGGTTGTAAGCATCAATGGCATCAAGGCGGTACACCATATGATGTTTATGAATATGTGTTGCTGAATAGCGTAAGGTGAACATGGGGTGCATAGCATCAAGTGCGGTTTTACCCGCACCGTTCAAGCCACCATCAACACTTTGCGGTTCATCGACAATAATAATTGGACGTGTAGCACGGATTAAATCAATGGGCTTATCCAGATCGTCCACGGTTGTTTTTTCACTGGACTGATAGAGCTTGTTAACATCTTTTTTGTTAATCGCACCCACCGTCATTACCATGATCTGCATAACAGAACTGGTTGCAAAATTTCGAACATCCGCAGGTTTTGACGAGTCATACAGATAGTATTGGTATGGAACTCCCGCATAAAGGCTTTTGAAATGTTCTTCAGTGATTTGTAGTGTTTTATAAACGCCTTCCTTGATGGCAACGGAAGGAACCACAATAATAAATTTACTCATGCCATAGCGTTTATTCAGCTCCAGCATGGTGCGAAGATAAACATACGTTTTACCTGTCCCTGTTTCCATTTCGACAGTAAAATCATGGCTGTCGAGCACAGGTGAAGGTGGAAGCTGGTTTTTTAACTGAACATTGTTCAGATTTTTCAGCAGAACATCATCTTCGGGTATCTGTGGGTTTACAGGCATTGAACCTGTTGCGCCTTCAAATGAGAGTGCACCCTGAGCTGGGGCCAGCACAGTCATTTCGCTTTCCCATTTCTCTTGCCCTTCAAACAAATCACAGACCGATGTTATGGCGTTTTGCTGATAGGTAAGGTCAGATTCAAAATGTAGTTTCATCTCATTCCCTTACAGGCTGTGCAGGTTAGTTAGGCCATGTTGTTCCAGAATGGCGCAAAGATTAGTTTTAGCAATATTATTTTCAAATGCGTCATCAAGGAAATAGCAGACAGTATCTTTGCCAGCCTTCAAACTCTTATGCCAGTCGATGATCCCCTTGGTCAGTTCTTCTACTGAAGATGCAGGGATTTGTTTAGCAAAGCAGGTAAACAATTTGCCACCGTCAACGCAAGAAACGGTTAATCCATCAAACTGACGGATTTCAATGTTTACACTCAAGTCAATGCCACGCTTTAGCATTAACTCTGTGAGCAAATCTTCTTCACTACGGCCTTCAAGGATTGGGCTTACATAGGCATCTATCTGTTCTGAAAGGGTTTCTGCTGTGGCTTCCCACGGACGGATATTAGATGTATCGAGTTTGAAAACACGAAAACCAACATCTCCTTTCCATTCTGGATTGTCTTCACGAACCTTTTTACCTGCACGGCGTAGGCGCTCTTTGGTTAATTCACAGATAGTTTTTGGTAGCCTTTCTTGGACACAAAAATTATATGCCTGTTTTTGCTCCTGATTATCAAATGATAATTTTTCGGGTAACTGAACTAATATATATTTCAGTGAGGTGTTGTTTTCGGCATTGTACTTGTAAAGGCTATGGCCAAAGGAGCCTGAACCAGCAAAGAAATCCATGACAATTTCATTTTCTTTAACTCTGGAAATTTCAATGAGATATTTCAGAAGGTTTGTGGGCTTAGCAAAATCAAATGGTATGCCAAGTTCTTTTAATTCTTTTGAACTTTGTCTGTTCTCCCATTTATTTATTAAGTTTCCCGGCACCATTCCTTTTTCTTGCTGATCTTTTAACCAAAGCTTGTTGTATATGTTATATTTTGCCTGCTTCCCTTCTTCATCTACAAGTGCTGATGTAGTGGTTTCTTTGAAAACAATATTCCCGAGGTTATATTCCTCTTTATATCTTGTGTACGTCCATTTCCATACACCATCACCTCGTTCAGGAGTGATCTGCACTCCTTCTTTCACTCTGTTGGGAAAAGTGGAACCCGGAGGAATAACAAAACTACCATCTGGACATTCTATCCAGTAGCGTTGGTTAGCTCTTGCATCCAAGCTAGCTTTATAAAGCCTTTCTTCACCATAAATTTCACCATCGCGTATGCCGCCGCTTTGTGTTTTGTTATAATAAGTTGCAATTTGTTCTGCACCAATCTTTGCTCTGAAATGAACCGCTCTGTTGATATTTTTTGCGTAAACTAAGATAAATTCAACATTTGGCGTGAAAAAGTTCCCTTTTGCACCACCAGTTTTCATTAGTCGTGATATACTTGATATGAAGTTGTCTTCACCAAAAATATCATTACAGGTGATTTTCAGATTCTCTATTTCCGAGTCATCGATAGAAATAAAAATAACACCATCTTCACTAAGCAAGTTTCTCGCAAGCTTAAGACGAGGATACATCATGTTCAGCCAATCAGTATGATAACGTCCACTGGTTTCTGTATTTGTGCTTAAACGTGCTCCGTCTTCTGTCTGTCCAGTAATTTCAAGATAATTTTTCATATTATCTTGGAAGTTATCAGGATAGACAAAATCTTTACCGGTATTGTAAGGCGGATCGATATAAATAAGCTTCACTTTTCCAGCGTAACTTTTTTGAAGAAGCTTTAACACTTCAAGGTTATCACCCTCGATCATGAGGTTCTTGGTGTTATCCCAATCAACGCTTTCATCTTTACATGGGCGTAAGGTGCCACGGGAAGGGGTAAGAGCAAGCTGACGAGCCTGACGCTTACCATGCCAGTTCAGTCCATAACGTTCTTCTTTCTCGTCTACATTTTCACCCAAAAGCTGTTTTAAAACGTCAAAATCAATGCCGTTTTCATTAAAGGCTTCAGGAAACAATGATTTAAGCTTGGTGATGTTATCGGCAGTGATATTCATTGATTGCAGTTCGGGCATTTCAGGCGAAAGTTTGTTCATTGACCATTCCACGTATCTGTATCAGGTTACTGTGTGATGGGGGATATTTTACGGTAAATAGTGCATTTCATCAATGAACAGTGTGCTACAGATTTCTTTTTAAATCATTATGTTAATTCATTTATTGAATGTTCTGTCCTCGTGTTAGTACAATTAGCTTTTCTGCGTCTACCAAACATTATCAGGATGTGATGATGGCTAAACTGAACAAGAAACAACTTGCTTTACTCAAAGAAATACCTGCCGATCAACTCATGCAAATAATTTGTGATATTGCAGAGGATAATGGTCAGGCAAAATCCTTTCTTATTAATAAATATCTGTTAACTCCAGAAGAATCACTGAAAAAGGCTGAGGCTGAATACAAAAGGGTAATTAAAACAAAACGCTTTTATGATTATTATGAAGCAGCGGTTTTTTTTGAGGGGCTATACAGGAATGTCATATTTCCACTTGAAAAGACGGTATCAACGCTGCCTGAAAAAACCGAGGCGTTTTGCCATGATTTACTGCTCTCATTTGATAAAGTCAGCGAAATTGCTGATACATCAGATGGATCATGGATGGACTATTATAATGGTGCTGTCGAAATATGGTTAAAATCCCTGTCCCTACAAAAAGACAAAAGCATTGATGTTATAGCGGATAAAATAATTTCCGTACTTAAAGGTGATGTGTATTTTAACTTTGATATTTTTGATAAGTATAAAAAAGAACTGGGATACAATGTTATTCGTGTTTTAAGGGAAAGTCTTCTTAAGACAGGTGATGTCAATGGTGCTGTTGAGTTAAGTCTGTATATCAGGGATGTTGATTTCATCAGGCAATGCTTTGAGAAAAGAAAACTGAATCAGCCAGAATATATCATTAAGTTTGCTGAGTTGCTGGTTGATGAACTGTGTACTGAGGAGGCCATTCAGGTTCTCAATAAAATCAAAGAAGATAAATCAGTTGATCAGGCAGGGCTTCGTGATAAATGGACTGAGGTGTTGGCTCTGGCGTTGATTGAAGAAGGCGAGATTCAGCAGGCAAAAACAATTTGTATAGACGGATTTAAGAACAGGTGTGATGTTATTTTTTATAATATCTATAATCGGGTGGAGAAAAATAATGACTCACTGGATTTGTTCTCTGGCATAGCAAAGAAAAAAGGCTTTCCGTTTGTTATTCTTTTCTTGTCCGGGACAGATAGTTATGGAAAACTTGATTCTGAAGTCATGAATGCGAGTGAAAATGAAATCGCAGAGATGATGTCTTTATTACGCGGTTCTTTTGTTCGTACCTTATCGAGTGAGCTTTACAGGCATGGTTATGCATGTTCTGCAACTCTGCTCCGTAGAGTGCTGGCAGAGGACAGTATCAGTCGTTCTCAGAGTAAATACTACACCTATGCGGCATCTGATATGAAAAAAAGCATTGATTACAGTAAAGATATTACATGGACTGAAAAAATCCCTTCAACAGAAGAGTATTTAAAATCTCTGTTTATTGAGCACAAAAGAAAATACGCACTCTGGGAAATAATGCTGGAAAAAATCGCTGGTTTAGCGATAGAGAAAGATTCAGTATCATATTCAGCATAGACTGTAATTAAGCATGAAGTTGAAAGGCCGCGAACGGCCTTTCCCTTTATTTATTTGAAGCAAACTCAAACGGTCTGACCATATCGTTACTGTTAGCATCAAGGAAATCAGCCCACCACTGAAGCATCAGACGGCGTTGATCAAGGTGTTTAGCCTTGTGGGTATAAGCTGCCCGGACACTGTTGCTTTCCTTATGGCTCATCTGAAGCTCTACAGCGTCTTCTGACCATAGCCCGGACTCAATTAAGGCACTACAGGCCAGTGTTCGGAAACCGTGTCCACAGATGTCCTGCTTCGTGTTATATCCCATATTACGCAGGGCTTTGTTGATGGTGTTTTCACTCATGGGTTTAAACGAGTCATAACAGCCAGTGAAGATTAATCCATCATCATGGCCTTCTTCATAAGTCAGTTGTCGGATCTCTTTTAGTATCCTCATAGCTTGCTTACAGAGGGGAACGAAGTGCTTACGCTTCATTTTGGCACCACGAGTCGAATGTTTGACGTTTTCAATTGCTTCACGCTGTTCGGGTATCACCCATAACTTACTTTTGAAATCAATTTCAGACCAGCGAGCGAAACGAAGCTCACTGGAACGAATGAAAATCATCAGATTGAGCTGTATTGCCAGTATGGTTAACCTGCGGCCTTTGTATTCGGCAATTTTGTTCAGTAGCTGGGGTATTTCTTCCAGCTCAAGTGCAGGGCGGTGTTCAGTTTGTGGTTTCTGAACTGCACCTTCCATATCATAGGCTGGGTTATGGCGTATCAGCTTTTGCTGGACGGCATGACGCAGGATTGCCGTAATGTATTGTTGAATGCGCATGGCAACTTCAAGATAACCAAGAGCCTCAACTTTTTTCACCGGAACCAGCAGATCACCCGTATCCAGTTCGGCAACATCTTTGTCACCGATTACCGGGAAGACATAAGTTTCAAGGCGCTTCCATACGGCATCACCATAATCATCAGACCATTTTGTTTTCGTGGAGAACCACGCTTTGGCTACTGTTCTGAAGGAGCGTGTATTATCACGTTTGGCTTTAAGCTCTTTAACCTCTGCCTGTTTCTTTGCATTAGGGTCAATACCCTGAGCCAGAAGCCTTCTGGCCTCGTCACGGCGTTGTCTTGCGTCAGAAAGAGAAACTGCAGGGTAAACACCAATAGAGAAGAGTTTTTGTTTCCCTTCGAAGCGGTAAGCCATTTGCCAGTATTTCGAACCTTTAGGGGTAACACGAAGGAACATACCAAAGCCATCAGTAAGCTTGTATTCCTTCTCAAGGGGTTTTGCATTTTTTGCTTTAATATCAGTCAGTGACATGAAAACACCCCCTCATTTGTTGGTAAAAGGGAAATCGAACCAGCATTACCAGCATTTTTACCATCAAAATGATATGGCTTCGAGTGGTTTTTAGTGAACGAGGGTGAACGACTGAGAGGGGATAACCAATTGATAGAAATGCAGAAAGCAGACGTTAGTGAACGTCTGCTTTCTTGAAAATGGCTCCTCTGACTGGACTCGAACCAGTGACATACGGATTAACAGTCCGCCGTTCTACCGACTGAACTACAGAGGAATCGTGTGAACGGGGCGCATATTAACGATGCCTGATCGCCTTGTCAAAGGTCGCAATACCTTTCACATACTGTTTGCTGACTATTTCAACAATGCGCCTGAGAGACAGACAATTCGCAAAGCGTTTGCACCATCATGAGGCAGAGGAGTCTCTTATGGGGCATCTGGCAAACCACTGTTTCAGTAATCAGATCCCTGGGATTATCAGAATCTCTTATTATCCAGCCTGTTAGCGATGGTCGGATGACTTATCTAAAACTGGCAAGCATATTGCAACTCCTCCGACAACATGACTGCCGGCGTTGGCACTGGTATTCCGAACAGGAGGCAAAATGAACTTAAGACGCCTGAAATACTTCGTAAAAATCGTCGATATCGGCAGCCTGACTCAGGCCGCTGAGGTACTGCATATCGCACAGCCCGCGCTGAGCCAGCAGGTGGCTACGCTTGAGGGTGAATTGGATCAACAACTGCTGATTCGCACCAAGCGCGGCGTGACGCCAACCGAAGCGGGCAAGATCCTCTATGCCCATGCGCGGACTATCCTGCGTCAGTGCGAGCAGGCACAGTTAGCGGTGAACAATGTCGGGCAGTGCCTGCGTGGACAGGTCTCTATCGGACTTGCACCGGGTACGGCAGCTTCTTCCGTTACGATGCCGCTGCTGCAGGCGGTACGCTCAGAATTACCGGAAGTGACTGTGTATTTGCATGAAAACAGCGGTACGGTACTCAACGATAAACTCCTGAGTGGTCAACTCGACATGGCCGTGCTGTATGAGCGCGCGCCGGGTTCCGGGATCACCAGCTTGCCGCTGCTGAAAGAGGATCTTTATCTGGTCGGTACACGCGATTGCCCGGGCCAAAGCGTTGATTTAACAGCCGTGGCGGAGATGAATCTGTTCCTGCCGCGTGATTACAGCGCGGTACGTCTCCGCGTTGATGAAGCGTTCTCCTTGCGTCGTCTGACGGCAAAAATCATTGGTGAAATTGAGTCTATCGCCACCCTGACGGCGGCGATTGCCAGTGGTATGGGGGTGACGGTGCTGCCGGAATCTGCTGCCCGCTCCCTGAGCAGTGCGGCCAATGGCTGGATGGCGCGGATTACCACGCCGTCGATGACGTTACCGCTCTCTTTGAACGTTTCTGCCCGCGGTACGCTCTCGCCACAGGCACAGGCGGTAAAAGATATTCTTATGTCTCTGGTAAGCCGCCCGGCTATGGATAACCAGGAGTTGCAACTGGTGAGTTAAGCGTTATTCCATTACGGAATAACATGCTGGTTTTTATTATTTGTTCTGCCAGGCCTCAGACTTTAACAATAGCGTCATGTCTGATGGGCCTGGAGGGAAAGGTGAATTTCCAGCAACTGAAAATTATCCGGGAAGCGGCGCGCCGGGATTATAATCTCACCGAAGTCGCCAATATGCTCTATACATCGCAATCCGGGGTGAGTCGTCATATCCGCGAGCTTGAAGAAGAGCTGGGGATTGAGATCTTCATCCGTCGGGGCAAACGGCTGCTGGGGATGACCGAGCCGGGTAAAGCGCTGTTGGTGATAGCCGAACGTATTCTTAACGAGGCGAGCAATGTGCGCCGCCTCGCCGATCTTTTCACGAATGACACATCCGGCGTGCTGACGATTGCGACAACGCATACGCAGGCCCGCTACAGCTTGCCGACGGTGATTAAATCGTTCCGTGCGCTGTTTCCCGAGGTTCGTCTTGAGCTGATTCAGGGGACGCCACAGGAGATTGAGACGTTGCTGCACAATGGTGGCGCGGACATTGGCATCGCCAGTGAGCGACTCAGTAATGACAGTACGCTCGCCGCCTTTCCCTGGTTTCGCTGGCACCACAGCCTGCTGGTCCCGAAAGATCATCCATTACTGCAAACCTCCCCGCTTACGCTGGAAGAAATCAGCCGTTGGCCGCTCATCACCTACCGGCAGGGGATCACCGGACGTTCTCGTATTGATGAAGCTTTTGGCCGCAAGGGGTTGCTGCCGGATATCGTGCTCAGCGCCCAGGATTCCGATGTCATCAAAACCTACGTTGAATTGGGGCTGGGTGTCGGACTGGTGGCCGAGCAGTCGAGCGGGGAGAACGAAGAGGGCAAACTGGTACGCCTGGACACGCGTCATTTGTTCGATGCCAATACCGTCTGGCTTGGCCTTAAACGTGGTCAACTGCAGCGCAACTATGTCTGGCGCTTTATCGAACTCTGTAATGCAGGACTGTCGGTTGAGGATATCAAACGTCAGGTGATGGAACCGGACGAAGAGGTGATTGATTACCAGATTTGAACACAGTATCCCCCGCGAGCTGATGACGTCGGGGGATCCGCGTGTTGCCGGTTATTCCGCGAATTTCAGCAGCGCATCGCCATCAAGACGATAGCGTACCCACTCGTTTTGCGGCAGTGCGCCGATGCTCAGGTAGAAATCAATCGCGGGTTTGTTCCAGTCGAGCACGCTCCATTCCAGACGACCACATTTGCGCTGCACCGCGCATTGCGCAATGTATTTCAACAAAGCTTTACCTGCTCCGGCGCCGCGATAGTCAGGGGTAATGTACAAATCTTCCATATAGATACCGTTGCGTCCGAGCCAGGTTGAATAGCTGGTGAAGAAGACTGCATAGCCCGCCACGTTGCCATCAATCTCGCAGATTAACGCTTCAGTTTTACTGTCAGCGCCAAATAACGTGGCGTTGATTTCGTCCGGGGTGGTCACCACCTCTTCCGGGGCTTTTTCGTATACCGCCAGTTCATAAATCATGTCATAGATGGCTTTTGCGTCCGTTGGGCGTGCCTGGCGAATCGTGATGCTCATTTCTCTTCCTGTCCGTTATGCGTGGGTTCAAATTGCTGGCGTTAAGCATAAGGGTTATTGTTAAAAGAATTAAGTGCAATGAAATCACTGGTTGATGAATATTATGCATCATGCTCTGCGACGCCTCGATCTGAACCTTTTGCCTGTTTTTGACGCCATCTACCGGCACCGTTCCGTCAGAGCGGCCGCCGAAGAGCTGGCGATGAGTACTTCTGCGCTCAGCCATGCGCTCTCGCGGCTACGTGTCACGTTAAATGACCCACTGTTTTACCGTGAAGGCCACCGGATGTGCCCCAGTGTATATGCGACCCAACTGGCGCCAGCAATCGCCACGGCGTTAAAGTCCCTGAATCAGGAGTTGACGCCGCAACCTGCGTTTGACGCTGCCAGCAGCAGCGACTGCTTCCAGATTGCGATTACGGATTTCACCGCTTTTTGTATCTTTCCGGCTTTGATGAATCGGCTGCAGGAGACGGCTCCGGGTCTGCGTTTTGAGTTGCGCTATTTGCCGCACAGCCCGGCGTTGACGGAGTTACTTGCCGGGGAGATTGATCTGGCGCTGGGGTTTAGTGCGCCAGATGATGCGGTGCATGCAGAACTGGATGAAATTGTCTGGTTTGAAGATGAGTATGTCGTTATCAGCAACAGTCAGCGTACGCGACTGACGCTGGCGGATTACCTTGCGGCCAGCCATCTGGTGGTCACCCCCTGGAACGAGAAGCAGGGTATTTTGGATCTGCAACTTGAGCGGATGGGACACACGCGGCAGGTGGCGATAAAAACGCCCTCAATGCTCAGCGCGCCCTTCATTATTGAGCAGAGCAATCTGTTGCTCGCCATCCCGCGTTTTGCTGCCGGAAAGATGAAGCAGGCGGCGCAGTTAGCCATCTTCGATCTGCCCTTTGCCGTACCGCCATTTGAAGTAAAAATTTATTCACATAAGCGCAGCGGTAAGCGGGCGGCAACAGACTGGCTGAAAGGCGAGTTGCAGGCGCTGGCAGAGAAAGGAGTATGAAGCCACAAAAACAAAAACCCGCTTAAGTTGCCTTAAGCGGGTTTTCTGAATTTGGCTCCTCTGACTGGACTCGAACCAGTGACATACGGATTAACAGTCCGCCGTTCTACCGACTGAACTACAGAGGAATCGTGTGAACAGGGCGCATACTACTTGCCACGTTCATATGTGTCAATACCTAATTTAACCTGCTGATTCAATTGGTGAATTAAAGCGCAGATTGCCTTTTTAGTGTACACGGTTAACGGGGTCATTCGCTGAGAAAGGGCGATCGCGCAGACGTGATAACGGATCCTGAGCATAAAACTGACAGAAACGTTGCCAGAGCGCCGGGAAACGTGGGGCGAACAATTCAGGTGCGCTGAAAAAATATTCCGACAGTACGGCAAAACACTCCGCAGGGTCGGTTGCGGCATAGGCATCAATACTGGCCGCGCTTTCTCCCACCAGATCGATCTCATCCTGAATGTTTTCCATTGCCGCATGCAGGTCATGCTCCCAGGCCGCGACTTCACGCAGAGGGATGAGCGGAATACCGTTTGCCCGATCGCCATTACGGGTATCGAGCTTGTGTGCGACTTCGTGAATGATCAGGTTAAAACCCGATGCATCGAACGAATCCTGAATATCCAGCCAGTTCAGGACAATCGGCCCCTGCTGAAAGCTTTGCCCTGACTGAACGACGCGCTGGCTATGCACCAGTCCAATGCCATCTTCCCATTCGTCGTCAACGACAAAAGGAGCAGGGTAGATGAGCACTTCATGGAAACCATCCAGCCATTCAAGGCCGAGTTCCAGTACCGGCAGGCAAAAGAGCATGCTGATACGCGCGCTCTTTAGTGCATCCAGTTCGAAACCTTGCAAGGCAACTAACCGCTTTTGCTGCAAAAAACGGTCTGCAAGTTGAACCAGTCTCTCTTGTTCATCTAAAGAAAGGCTCGCTAACACGGGGATATTTAACGCGTCTTCCCATGGGAATTCCGCACCGTGAGAGGCTTCCTTTGTTTTCCAGGGCCACTTAATCATCGCTTTGCTCGCAAACTCGCCACTTGAACCAAATTAACGGGACAGGGTCTGTTAAAATGCCAAATTACCTGGCATCATGGCAACCATTGAAACGGAGAGATGCCGGAGCGGCTGAACGGGACGGTCTCGAAAACCGTAGTAGGGGCAACTCTACCGGGGGTTCAAATCCCCCTCTCTCCGCCATTATTCAATCAGTTACGCGCCTCGCTTTCAACGACTCTCGTCACACTTGGTATGGTGTTGGTATATTCGGTTAGTATATTTCATTCCCCTTTCTCCTCTGATTTGTTCAAGGTCGGCAGGTCTAGTGTAGGTGACACCTTAACCTTTCTGTCGTAAACGACAACCTGACTTTCTGTCTTATGACCAGAAAATATCTGTTTTTCCTTGCTGGATCCTTCATAGTCGGAAATGCCTTTTGCTTTTAGATCATGAAAGGTACAGACCAGTTTTCGCCCGAGCTTTTCCCCGGCACGAAGTCGGGCATCTTCCCATAGATCTGAAAAACCGCTTTTGGAATACATTTCCTTTTTGGAACTACATATCAGATATTTTTGTCCACCCAATGTCTTGGCTAGCTCAACGGCTGCATGAAGGCGTTCTGTCCATGCTTTTATCTGTTTGGTTCCTGTCTTACCCTGCTGTATATAAATGCCCGCATCAGACAGTTGATCTAATGTTAGAGTGCGAACGTCAGAAGATCGGGCAGCACAAAGATAAGCTATTTCCATTGCTGCTTTCATTGCAACAACGGCTTCGTCATAAATTGCCTGATACTCTTCGTCGGAAATATAAACCTCTCTGGCTTTCAGGGTGAATTTTCTTACCCCTTTGCATGGATTTCCCTTCACATAACCTCGCTCGAATCCCCATCCAAAAACTCGAGACATACCGCCAAGCTCCTGGTTTGCCTGGTTGATGCTGCGCTGACCCCGGCTATCCATGTAAATTCTGACCATTTCTATTTTAATGTCATCAGCTCTCATTTTACCGAAAACCGGAATCAGATTTTTATGGTATTGCCTGTAGTCATGCTGTGTGCGGGGAGCGAGTTCAAAAAATGAGGGGCTGGAAATAAATAACCCCCATAATTTTTCGAAAGTCATTACATCGTTGCGCTCGGCTTTCGCTTTTTCATAATTCTCCCACAACCTTGACATGCTCGTTTCGCGGATCTTGCCCAATGTAATACTCAGTTTTGTTCCCTTTGGTTTCCATACATAGCTATATTTATTTTTTGTCACCCGTGGAGGCAGGTGTCTATCTTTTGGATCTTTTCGTGGTCGGCCCATTGATTGCGTCGTAGTTAGGTTCTGCAGCGACATATTCATCAACCTTAGGTAATTCAGTTATTCCGGGCAAAAGATTGCGACGTAATACGATCGGGCGGTTCCGCCCATCGGTAGTGAACGGAATGCCATGGCAACGCAACTGCCGTTGCTGATGCGTATAGCGCGAGTAGCCAGTTATTTCTGTAATTTCCTGAGGCGACAGCGTTAATTCATGCATCGGTCATTTCTCTCAATGACCGGTCAGTAAAAGATAACTGACCGGGATGTTGATTTATGATTTTGGAAAATCAGTTTGCAGTCAGGCGCTGCCAGATAGCTGAAACGTATTTGACCTGGTGCCGGGCATCGGCCAGTGCGTTATGCATGTCGCCTTCAAAAGGGATCTGATAGCGCGGATTGATACCGACAACTTTGCCCAACTCGACAATGGTGCGCACGTCACGGTCATTCCAGAACGGCACGGACAATTCCGCGCCAACCTGCTCATATGCGCGGCGCAAAATTACGTTGTCGAATGAGCAGCCATTGCCCCAGAGCTGCACATACTTGATGCCGTTGGCTGAATTCGTGTGAATAAATTCGTCGAGGTTATCTATGGCGTCCATCAGCGAAATTGCATCGCCGCCGGTTATCGCTGCGCGTGCTTCTGCTGACTGTTTCATCCACCAGATTATTGTGGCAGCGTCAGGTTTCGCACCGAACTCCATTGCGGACTCGAGGCTGACAATCTGATAGAACTCTGGACCTGTTTTACCTGTTCCCGGATCGAAAAACACCGCGCCGATGGCGATAATCGGTGCTTCTGGATTGTTCCCCATAGTTTCCAGGTCAACCATCACATGCGTCATCAGGGTGAATGATTCGTCATCGTTAATTTGATGTCCGGTATCAATATTATTATCTACGGCAGTTGCCTGTGGACGAGCTGCAGCACCGCTTTCAGTTGACACATTTTCTGCTTCGCCCGGCGGTACCGCAGAATCAGTCTGGGTTTCATCACGGCCAGTTTCTTCCATCTGCACATCGTCGGCAGCCTCGTTCTGTAGTGTGGTTGTGCTGGTGGCGGATAGTTGGCCCATCAGGTTATCGATGGAGAAAACGCCATTACCGAGATTCGCAACTTCCGTTGTTGTTTTAGAATCCCCTGCAGTTTTGCCTGCTGCTTCTGCAACGTGCTTGCCTACAACAACGAATTCGGTAGAGAGCTTATCCAGACTTTCTAACGGTTCTGTTCCCTGAACGACCCCGGCAACTACTGCTGCACTATCCAACTGGCGCGCGGCAACAAGTGTTGCTGCATTTGGGTTGGCATGATCGGTTTCGGTCAGGTAGGCATTTATGTAACCGCTCAGACGACCTGGGGATTTATAAAACTCGGGATGAGCGCTTCTGATGACTGCAAAAATTGCTGCCCGGGAATAATCTAAAATACCAGGCGTTTTGCGGAGGATATCTGACCACTCTTTCCAGGGGCTCTCTTTGCCGGAAATAATTTCTTTCGCCCTGCGATGGATACCTACTGGGATGTTGTAGATATCAAAATCCATCGGCAGCGTTGCTGCAGCGATTTCAACATCCAGTGTATCCAGCGTGTGGATGTAGTCTGGATTGCGGTCTGTTTGAATTCCACCGCCAGCAGTCGTGCCTGAATCAGTTCTCTGAATAGCGGCTACGCGTTTTCCAGCCAGCCACTCTTTAACCAGTAAGCCCCGGTCAATATGATGAGTTGCGGCCCATGCCTGCATGAACCGCAAAACAACGCCGAGTTCGTGACGCGCAGAAGGGGGCAGTACTTTTTTTACAGCGTCAGTAAGCTTCCAGATCTCGTGCCAGGAATATTTTTTTGCCTCCGCTACATTCTCAGCGGCCAGCAGCAGGTTTTGAACATAATGGTTATCCACGTCGAGCATGAGATCGGAGATCATGATCCTCTGGTCAGCGGTGACGTGATGGGCAAATTCATCTGAAATGTAAGCGGCAAGGATCTGCTGGCGGAATCCCAGTTGTGCCGCAGGATGCTCCATCGTATCAGTAACATCCTCGCTCTGGGTCAACGGGGCTTTGGGGGGTAATTTGCCGCTTTGCCAGTCCTCAAGCAACTGATTGCGGGAATCCGGTTCAGCAGCGATCCAGTTCGCCACAAATTCTACCAGTAGCGTCGGGGAGTGCTCGCCATCCTGAGAAAATAAAGCTTTGACTGCCTGCACCAGTTTCCACTCAACATGCAATGACAGGTCAGCAAATTCAGCAACGTCAGTGATGGCCTGGAGTAAGTTATGCACGTAGGAGTTGCTTTCATCCAGTGACAGCTCGGTGGCGGCAATTTGCTGCGCCTTCGTGATATGGGTCTGGTATTTATCGTTCAGCAGGTGAATGGCAATGCGAACAGCCAGCCCACGATTTTCTAGGGAGATATTCGCTTCATCGGATGTAACCGGGAGTGTTTCTTTTTCGGTCGGTGCTGATGGATCCGGTTTGATAATTTTCTGCCAGGTGAGCCCATCCTCGCCCAGTTCGTAGCGATCGCACCAGGTGAAATCGAGTGTACCCTCAGGTGGCAAGTCATCAAACACCGGAAAATTCGTAGCAACTGGTTTTAAGTAGTCTTTGCCACGGCCAACTTCTATTTCTGCATCTTCGAGTGCGTTTGCTAAATCGCGATCTACGCGTTCCGCTGTTTTAGCTGATTTCCAGTAAAAGATGCTTTTTGCTTCTGAGGCTTTAGCCTTGTTTTGAACAAGGCGTGCATATGGTTTCATTGCCTTCGGGCTCCTGATGGTTGTAAGATACCCGGCAGCTAATGATTAGCCGCCTGCGGTTGGTTATTGGTCAAAACTCGTTCCGGAAAGCTTTGGTCGGCTGACCGGGTACTTAACCCGCCTTGCGCGGGTTTTGTGCTTTATGGGGTACTGATTTTTGCGTCGGACAGTTGCGAGACGAGAACACTGTCGAGCGCAACCAGTACCGGGTCGAAAATGCTGCTGTGCGGAATTATGGTTACAGCGCGGATCACTTCGGCGACGCTGGTTTCGGACTCAGGTTTGCAAAGGTGGTAGCCGCCTCCCGGCCCTTTTTGACCACGCACGATTTTGGCCTTCCCCAGCTTTGATACGATCTGTTCAACGTAAGACGGGGAAAGCTTCAGTTCGTTGCTGATGGTCGCAACAGTGACAGGTGCGCCGGTATAAAGCTTTTTCATTACAGCGACGACGCGCACTGAGGCAATGATACGTTTCATTCCAAATTCCATAACTTATCCCTTATCCGGCTCCCGGCCGTAACCGGGGTTATCGTCGATAGCATCTTGCAAAATTTGCTTCGCTTCTGCTGGTGGTAGCGTCAATGCCAGCCTGATGGCGGTGCCGAAGGTCTCGGCGACGAGTTCGAATTTGCTGGCCAGGCGGTTCGCTGCATCTGTCTGTTCCGATACCGCTTCCATTTCAAACTCATGTTCCTGATAAACCTCAGTGAGAACTTCATCCTCAACTTCCTGCCAAAGAGCTTCCTTCACTTCCAGCACCGGTAGTCTGCCGATGAGCTGCTCAGCGGGTGCGGTGCTGAAACGCAGCGCTAATTCGTTTGCTGACATATCTCCTCCTAAAAAGGCCCGCCGTGAGGCGGGCAAAGAAGATTTATCCAATTTAACCAGAACAGGTCATCGCCTCCTGTTTGGTTATGATGGCGGTATTGCCATCACGATACCCCGTGCACTGGGCATCAGGCTGGCTACAGCCGTTGGTTATTGGTGAAAACTCGTTTAAAAATGAACTGCAGGCTGTTGGTCGGCAGCCGGAATACTTACCGGGAAGCATTCGCCTTTAACGCTTTGCTCCGCAGCAGCGGCATTACAGTCATCTTCGGTTTGATACACACCCAGCGGGGTATCAGAACACTCGCCAGTCAGCGCACAAACGGTGATGACTAAATAAAAAAACGTGCTCACGCCTTAATCTCCGGGTTGCCTTTCTGCGCCAGGAAATAGCAGAACTGGCGAATGCGAGCCACAGCCCAATTCAACTTCACGGCCTGAATGCCAACAGAAACGCGTGCGAAATCCTTCATTGTTCTTTCTCCCCTTGGATGAGGTTCATGTCGAGTGTGTGCCTGTATCGCTGGCGAGCGGAACGGGTAAAGCCTGCTGCGCGAAATTACTGAAAAATGAATATCAATGTCGCCATCTCATCCGGTGTTTCGTATGCCGCCGGCAGCTACTTCGTGGGCGTCCTGCCTGGATGACTGATTCTGTAAAATCAGGCTACAAATAAACATACCAATAGTCAACGCAAATCTGATAATAAATATACCAGTGCGTATTTTGCAATAACTGTACGGCTAAGGGGTGGGCATAAAAAAAGCCGCAATTATGCGGCTTTAATGTAGTTAAAGTGGGATTACGGAGGGTCAATTTTTCTTTTGCGTAAGAACTCAGCCATAAATGCATCAAGTTCTTCTAAACGAGTCTTTGCCAATGATATGAAGCGGTCCTGCTCTGATTCGGGTAGTTGATCAAAAACCTCTAACAGAGCCGCTTGTTTTGAATTAAGGACTGTCTTGCTGGCGGTGACTGAATTTAAATGCTCTTCTTCTTCATCAGTCATGAAGAACCAATACAGAGGCTTCCCAAGCGCTTGAGGCAAGAGGGCCAGCTTTTCTTTTCTTGGAAAACTCCCGGCGTTACACCAATGACTTACCGTTTGGGAGTTAACGTCAATACGCCGACCCAATTCAGATTGAGATATTTCAGCCTCTTCAATGGCCCTTATCAGCCGTTCTTCAAAGTTCATATTCATATCCAAATCAAACCAGTAACCAAGAATACAAAGTTTCTTTGTAGTTGTGGTTAGTTAAATTTCTTGACACTGATAAATTAATTATCAATCATGTGGTACGGAAATCAGGAGGAACCATGAAAGAAGCCACTCAACAGAAAATAATCTCTTTATGTGGAAGTCAGTCGGAACTAGCACGTCGTTTGGGTAAAAACTCTCAGACAGTATCTGTCTGGTTTCGCACTCAGGTAGCCAGCACAGAAGTCCTGAATGCTTGCCGTGTTCTGGACTGGCAAGTAACTCCACATGAGTTACGCCCCGATCTTTACCCAAACCCCACTGATGGCTTGCCGCAGCAGGAGACTGCCCATGCACACAATCAGCTTTGATCATCCTAATCAATGTCCGCCTTTGGCATTGAAATCGAAAAATCAGATTGAACCGCGGCGGCGGGACAACCTGAAACGGATGGCGATCAATACCGCCGTCAGCGAATGGGAAAAAACGTTGCCGGGTCAGGCTCAGGAACAGATAGCGCGGCTGGTGGCAGAAGAATGGAAACGTACTGGCGGCAAGGGGATCACAGTCAACAAGCTGAACTTGTTCCGCTATCTGCGTAACGAAAACGGATCCGAAAAATACAACCGCTATGTCATGCAACTGGCCCCGGCGATTTCATCCGTGATGCCAATCGAGATAGCACGCGCCTACGGTCTCCGTTCTGGCAAGACCGAAGCAGAACTGGTGGCTGCAGCAATCAAAGAATGCTCTGAGGCCCACCAGGCAAAGATGCTGGGCGCGCCTCTGCAGCGCCTTGAAAAAGAGATATGGGAGGCAGCCACATCGCTTTACGCGATGCTTCCGAAAGAGATATCAGAACCAGCGCTGGCATTGCTCAGCACTCTGGCGCCGCAGTGTTTTTGAAACGAGTTTTGACCAATGACCATCAGCATTTTGCTGATTAATACGAGGTTTTAGATGGCCCGCATCAGAACAGTGAAACCTGAATTCTGGACAGATGAAAAGGTGGTGGAATGCACGATCCCCGCCCGACTTCTGTTTATTGGGTTGTTCAACTTCGCCAATGACCTGGGATGCATGGAGCGTTCCCACAAGCGGATCAAAATGCAGGTGTTCCCGGCGGATTTAATCGACTGCGAACCCCTCATAGCTGAGTTAATCACTCATGGATTACTCACTGAGTACTCAGTGAACGGTCAGGAATATTTGCACATAAAGGGCTTCGCTAAGCATCAGAAAATCAACCGGCCGTCGGCAACAAAGATACCCGCTCCGGTACTACTCACTGAAAACAGTGGCGGCAGTGGTAATCAGTTCAGTGATGACTCAGTGAGTGCTCAAGGATGTGTCACTGACGGAAAAGGAAAGGAAGGGAAGGGAAAAGGATCAAACCCCTCTCTTAGCGAGCGCGAAGAAGAATTTCAGGATCAGGAAGAACAACGGCAACAACATCCGCCGCCGACTCAAGCCCCCCGATATCTGGAAGGCGTAGATGAACCTATCGGCAAATTTCAGATGACGGATGCCTGGCTCCCGTCTCGTGATTTCCGGCGACGAGCAGCGATGTGGGGCATAGCTCTACCAGAACCGGATTACCTGCCAACCGAATTGGCGGAATTCACAACCTATTGGGGGGCTGAAATGAAGGTTTTCACGCAGGTTCAGTGGGAACAGAAGTTTGCCCGGCACATACCCGTAGCGCGGGCCAACAACCAAAAATCCGTAGCAGCGAGAGGTAACGAAAATGCGCCAGTTCACTCTGGAAGCGCTTCAAGAGCAGTACAGCAAGTCCGGGATGCTCGAGCCCGAAAAGAACGTGATGGTGGATCCTCGGGCGGAAGACACGGCATGGCGCCTGTGGGAAGTCATGGCGGAAATCTACTCGAACCGCTGGACGCAGAAGAACGGGGCCGAACCCTCGACTATGTGGATAGCTCAGATCGGTTCGATGACTGAGAGGCAAATCACCCTGGTATGCAATCAGTGCATGGAGCGCTGCGCCGCCGGGAACTCTTGGCCGCCAGACCTGGCAGAATTTGTTTCGCTGGTATCAGAGAGTGGCGCAAACCCATTCAGCCTGACATCAGAAATGGTGATGGCGGAATACAAGCGCTGGCGCAATGAGTCATACCGCTATTCCGGCAGCGATAAATATCCATGGCCTCAGCCTGTGCTCTACCACATCTGCATTGAAATGCGCCGCACAGGCGTGGACCGACGTATGACGGAAAACGAGCTGCAGCGGCTGGCTGAAAAATTACTGACCAAGTGGACGAAGCACGTTCAAAACGGTTTCTCGATTCCTCCGGTAGTGCGTCAACTGGCAGGGCCGAAAGCACCGGCTGGGCCAACCCCGGCACAGTTGCTGATGGAAGAGTACAAGCGCCGCAAAGCGGCAGGTTTAATCAACTAACGAGTTTTGACCAATGACCAAACAAAAACGAATTACTCAGGCTGACCGACTGGTTGTGTATGTCAGCCAGCACCCGGGTATTACCACCCCGGAAATATGCGACGTTTTCAACACTGACTCCGGTTCGACGGGGCAGCAACTGGCTGCGTTAGTACAGCGCGGTGTCATGACCCGGAGCCACAACGGCACCCACTGGGAATATACCGTTGTGCCCGGCAGCGATATCCCCGATATCGAGTTACCGGAGCTTGGTCAAAAAGCCGATCCGGAAGTTCTACGGGTGGCGCTTGAAGAGGCTGCTCTGATTGAATCACGGGGGCACTGGCTGCGTGCTGCTACGAAATACAGCGAGATTATGCGACTGGCAAAAAGCAGTCAGGAGATTCAGGACATTTCCCGATTGCGTAACCGCTGCATTCGCAATGCCCGCGCGCGGAGGGCAGAAGCATGCTGAAACCTGAGCAACGCGCCATCGTTGAATTTCTGGTACGGGAAAAATCCATTTCCACACGGCAGGTTCGCAGTCTGCTGGGCTGCGACATCAAAGAGGCCTACGACCGCCTGAAACGTCTGACGCTGGCGGGCATCGTGAAAAACGTTGGTAAACCTCACCACCCTGAATACCGGCTTACACATCGGTGGCGTTCGCGAGTGGCACCCGCTGCCTGTCCTCCAGCGCCGCAAACTGCAGCGCAGATTTGCCGCGAAAAATGGCAGGGTTATCAGGTTCACAAAATTTTCGGGAGCGCACAGAAATGACAATCGTTGCAAACAAACATGTAGCCCGTGTGGGGCACGAATTTGCAGCCGCAATGACGGCTGACACACCGATTATCGAGATCGCCAAAATGGTGTCTCACCTGGCTACTGCACTGGATAAACAAACCGAACTGACCGCGCAGTTGGCGATGGAAAACACCATTCTTCTTACTCCCGAAAACTGGTTAAAACATAGCGAGGAAGGTGCAGCGGCGTCCGCAATTGCAGAAGGTAACGGAGCTTCGGAGGACGAGGCGTTGTTGGCTGGAATGAAGTCAATCATAGCTTGCATGCAATCCCTCGCCACATCGGCAGCAATCGCAGCCCTGCGAGAAGAAGCATGAGCTGATGCATTCAGCTATGCAGCAGATTCGGTGCGCCACGAAATAATCTGCCTCAAAGAGCGTTCACCGACGTTGAAAGAAATGGCGTGCCTGGCAAATGAGTTCGACTCGATGGCCCGCCATCCCATACTATTACGACTGGAAACCACCACGCTTTGATCACGTCCAGCGTTATTAAAATGCGTGGCACGAATATCGGGCAGCCAACCGATACACCGTTGCAGACCGTAACGGCGGGTGGCCTGCACTTTGGTGAGGTGAGGACCATGCTGGCTGAAAACGAATATGACGAGCACCGGGCGGGGCAGGTGGCGGCATTCCTGCATGAGTACGGCATCAGCGAGTTTGTAACCATCAAAGACGTGGTATATCGCATCGTTGATATCGGTATGCGCATGCTCCAGCCGCGCGAGCTTTACCGGGCGCAGGGATTCCCGGAGTGGTACATCATCGACCGCGACTATCAAGGCGTGAAGTACGCAAAAGACAAGCAAGTTGCGAGGTGCGGCAACGCGGTACCGCCGCCGTTCGCGGAAGCACTGGTGAGGGCTAATCTGCCAGAGATGTGTTCAGCCAAAGAAATGGCCGCATAGTAAACCTTCATAAATTCAACCCGCTGCATGCGGGTTTTCTTTTTTATATTGTCAGCTACCGCATTAACAATTTGTACCTTCACTGTATTGATCATTCTAATTTATGAGTGTACTGTTTATTTATACAGTATGTACATAAACACAGTTATTGCTCATACAGGAGATCCGCCATGGCGAACGATAAGAAAAAAGTTATGAATGAGAAACCTGCCAACCAGGAAGAAAAAACAAAAGCCCTCCAGGCTGCGATGGGACAAATAGAGAAACAGTTTGGTAAGGGCTCAATTATGCGCCTTGGTGAAAACTCAAACCTGATAGTTGAAACGATGTCCAGCGGGTCGCTTAGTCTGGATATCGCGCTGGGTGGTGGGATCCCGGTAGGCAGGATTATTGAAGTGTACGGCCCCGAATCATCCGGTAAAACCACTGTCGCCCTTTCTGCTATTGCTGCGGCCCAAAAAACGGGTCGGCAGTGTGCTTTCATTGATGCGGAACATGCGCTTGATCCTCGCTATGCGCAAATGCTTGGGGTGGACATCGATAATCTGCTTATTTCGCAACCCGATACGGGTGAGCAGGCTCTGGAAATTACCGACGCTCTGGTGCGCTCTGGCGCCGTGGGCGTGATTGTCGTTGACTCTGTCGCTGCGCTGGTCCCAAAAGCTGAACTTGAGGGCGAAATTGGTGATCCACAAATGGGTATTCAAGCCCGCATGATGGGCCAGGCCATGCGTAAATTAGCTGGCGAAATCAGCAAAACGAAAACAGTGGTGATATTTATCAATCAGTTGAGAATGAAAATTGGCGTCATGTTTGGTAACCCGGAGACTACTACGGGAGGAAACGCGCTGAAATTCTATGCGACCGTTCGCCTGGATGTGCGGGCGACAAACATCAAGGAAGGCGAGCAGATTGTCGGTAAGGATACGACCGTTAAAATTGTAAAAAATAAAGTGGCGGCGCCGTTCAAAAAGGCCTCCTACCGTCTTCTGTTTGGTAAAGGAATATCCCGTACCGATGAAATTCTTGATCTGGGTGTCCAGTTAAAAATCATCCAAAAAATGGGCGCATGGTACGACTATAAAGGCGAAAAAATTGGGAATGGTCGCGGCAATGCGACTAAATGGCTTGAGGAAAACCCAGGTGTTTCCGGCGAGATAGAGTCACTAATCAGAGAAAATGCGCTGGTGGCGGGAGCTATCCCCTCAGATGTAACCCCTCCTGAAGAAGCAACAGAAGACGCAGAAAACGAATAACCCAATATGGTCGTGCGAAACAAGAAGAAGGAGGGGGCATGGATGACTTGCCTGATACCGGTTTTGCAGTGGTACGTTGTGCAGACAGGGCGATAATCGCTTATCTCGAGTCATTTCCTGACTGCCAGCGTGCCATGATGTATCGCAAAGGCGATATGGTTTCATTCATGCCGCTGATGGAAGATGAGGTTATTGGCACACCTTCAATGTTCACAATGATGCTGGAAAAGGCCGGTTATCGCGTTTGTCACGTATCTGATGCGGCATGTTAGCTGACCAGGTATCTCATAGTAGATAAGGTTGGCGGATTCATAAGTCAGAATATTGCGAAAAAGTAATCTCAACACTATTTCGTTGCTTTCAAGCATCCCCTGGTTAATATGCTCAAAACCATACTAATCAGGGGATGATAATGAAAAAAGTTCTGATGGCGTCCGCAATCATTTTTAGTGTCGTAGGATGTGCTGGGCAGGCGCCTTTAAAAAAACAAACGGCATCGGGGAAGCCCGAGGCTGTTTATAAAAATACGCAAAAATCACAAGTCAAAGATTGGATAACTGAGTTGTGTAGCTCTACTGGTTTTATGATCTCTGAGTCTACTGACAACACCATTACATGCGGGAAACAGCAGGAGGGCGGACAGGCAATCTTGTCACAAGCGCTTATTGGGAATGCTTATTCAACTACCCCGGTAAGTAAAACTCGATTCACCCTTGCTCAAATCAATAGCGATACGAAGGTATGGGCGGACATGTGGGTTGAAACGCAGATGGCATTCGGTCAAATGCAGCAAGTTCCCATCACTAATAACAATGTTAGAAATCAGGTACAAGATGCGTTGGACCAATTAGCGCTACGCTCCGCATCGCAAAAGTAACCACCAAGCCCTCCGGGACCTTAGTCTCGATAGATTTTCTCAGTCGGTCCGCAAAAAATGGCTGACTGGTGATGCATAAAGATAAATTAATGTCACGGCTGTTTTCGGCGGTTAACCAATAGCAACGATTATCTGTTAGTATCTTCCATGTCGGATTGAACCCCCGACACCTGCTGCGCCACGGAGAGACCCATGGCGCATACCACCTCAAAATCAGAACATCCACTGGCTGATACGCGTGAAGACGCAGTCGGCCTCTTGTTGTTGCAAAACCTCACTCCGCGACAGCAGGAAGTATATGACCTGCTGCTGTTCTATATCCGGCAGCACGGTTACCCGCCAACCATGAAAGAACTGGCCGGGCTTATTGGCGTCCGTTCTGTTAATGCAGTCGCTGAACACCTCAAGGCGCTTGAGCGAAAAGGGTTAATTAACCAGGTCCGGGGGGCTGCCCGCGGTATAACAATCGTCGGTAACAAGGAGCCTGTTCTTGCGGTGCAGTTGCTGAATGCGTTATTGAACCATGAACCCGGCGCCCGTGCACGCGCTGAGGAATTTGTCCGACTGTACGAGGGCGGGCAATGAAAAAAGGCTGGTTCACACATACTGACCTCACCGCCGAACAAGCCACGGAGCTGGTTGCCCGCTACACGGCAAAACACGTCGAAACCGAAAAAAGCCTTGCTCCTGACTATAAGAGCTGGATTGTCAGCGCGCGCCTGCCTGAGTCGGGCAAGCCACCGCGTCCAGATAAAACTTACCAGTGGAGGCACTGGGAGTGAGTATGCAAATTTATCCAATCGTGCCGATGGGCAAACCCCGTATGACTCGCGCCGACAAGTGGAAAAAGCGCCCTGAGGTTATGCGTTACCGGGCGTTCTGCGATGAGGTGCGACTGCGTGGTGTAGCCCTGCCTGAGTCTGGTGCGCATGTCACGTTTGTCCTGCCTATGCCAGCCAGTTGGAGCAAAAAGAAACGCCAGCAACATAACGGCCAGCCACACCAGGCTAAGCCTGACTGCGACAACATGCTGAAAGCCCTGATGGATGCGCTCTATGAGGATGATGCGCACATCTGGGATTGCCACATAACTAAAGTGTGGGGCGAGATCGGGCAAATCATAATCCGGGAGGCGGCATGCGCGTCCTGCTGAAACCGGATATCGCCCGGGATATGGGGGTTGTGCTTCTGCGTCCCGGTCGCGAGTTAATGCATATTTTCACTTCTGGTCGCGTGCTGGTGGAGCGTCAGCCAGAGAATATGGTTGACCTTCCTTCGGGTGCCGTACCGCCTGTCCGGCAGATGCTTATTGATGATCCGGCATTGTGCCCGTTCTTCACTCACCAGAAGGTTATTAATGCGGCTGGAGGTATTAATGGGCTCGAGTCCTGGTTACGGCGCCGCGGTAAAAAGTGCCAGTGGCCGCACTCAACTTATCACCACAAAGAGCTGGTTACTCATCGCCATGCCGGTGGCGCTGCACTGCTTTGCTGGCACTGCGATAACCAGTTGCGTGAAGCACCCAGTCAGGAACTGGATCAAATCGTTGCCAAAAATGCCGCCATCTGGATTTTGCGCGCCATTCGCCGTGAGCTGCGATTTGCCGACGACCACGAAGTAACTCTGCCAGAGCTGTGCTGGTGGGCCATTCTCCGGGGAGTTACTGAGGCCATACCGGAGGAAGTTTCCCGCCGGGTGCTTGGTTTGCCTGTTGAAACAATGTCGTCTGTTATGCGCGAATCCGATATTGTCCCGTCTCTGCCAGCCACCAGCATACTGGCGGAGAAAGTCAAAAAAGCGGCATTTCCTCAGCTACCAGCCATAAAACCCGTGGTTTCAGTCGCGGTTGATCCCGTGGCGCCGCAGACACTTTATGCGCGACCAAAACGCATCCGCTGGGAAAATCCAAAGTTCCTCGCCTGGGTGAAGACCCAACCGTGCATGTGCTGCGGCAACCCCGCCGATGATGCCCATCATATGATTGGCTGGGGGCAGGGTGGCATGGCGACCAAAGCTCACGACGCGTTCACCATTCCTCTCTGTAGAAAACACCATACCGAACTTCACAACAGCCCGGCGGCGTTCGAGCGCCAGTACGGCACACAACCTGAACTCATTATCAAATTGCTGGACCGCGCCTTTGCGCTCGGCGTTCTGGCGTAAAGGAGCAAACATGACACCACGTCAACGTCGTCAGCATTTAGCCGGTATGGGTATTGTCGCAACTGCACCGCGCAAAACTTACCTTGGGAAATTCACTCCTTTGACATCTGTTCAGTCAGCCTGGGTAAAGTCTTTACTTACGGTCTGGGGCGAATGCGTAAGGGGAAATACTGGCCCTAAAAAACCTCGCGGGCACTCCTGCTGGAATGGGATGAGAGGGAGGAACTGGTCAGATAAAGCTCTGGAGCGTTTTACTGCTGCGTTGAACCAGGCGCGCAGCGAAGGTTTCAGGGGACAACTTGCAATGAATCGTGCGCATGAAATTCTCTGGCCCCGGCCGTCAGTAAGTGTAATTGATGAGGCAATTCGTAAGGATGACACTGATTTTGTAGAGCAGAGCGTTTTGCGGGCGATGGATTTAAATGATCCGGTCTATCTGGTGGGTCTCCAGTACTACACCACGCGAAAAAAAATCTCAGACATTACCCGGGAATTGCAGGTTATTGCACCGTGGCTTACAGCTGATGAGGCCAGAAAACGCGTCCGCTGGTGCCTTGAAATATTCAGGGCAAAGGTATTCCTGTCGGCCCGAAAACTTCTGGTAGAGAACGCATGAAAGTTATTTTTTGTTATTTGCATTGAAAACGGGCCAGAAAAATGTTTTATTTAGGCATGCTTGGCAGAGCTGCGCCACGATGGCAGCGACGAGAAGCGACAATCTGACATAATCGAAAAGCCCGCACTGCGGGTTTTTTGTTTTCCGGCGATACGACAGGGGTATTCGCGGGGTGCATTGCACCAGTACCCCTGTCATATCGTCGAAAAGCAAAACATATCAAGCCTCGCAATTTGCGGGGCTTTTCGTATTCAGGCCTCACTGGCGGCGGCTCATTACCCAACCGTCAGGCGCTTGCGCAGAGGCCGCCCTCTTTGGTCGCTGGCCCATTCCCTCTACTGGTCTGGTTGTGATTGCTCCGGCGGCCGAAGCCATCCCGCGTCTGTGCCGACGCAAACATCAAACCGCAGAGCCTTTACAGAGGTGAGCCACAGGGAGTCTGACTCTCTGCGTACTCTCCCTGGGCACTGGCTCACCCCTTAAAGGAAAGTCCCATGAAGAAATCATTCACCGCTATTGCGGCGGTTCTCCTGTTTTCCAGTTTTGGAGCAACAGCCGCTGACATCACGATCACCACCGGGCAGCAGGGCTTAACGTACAACGCTGTGTATGGTGTGAACCTCGCCAGTGCGCTAAGCGAATATGGCTATAAATCGACAGTAGTCCCGAGCAAAGGCTCACTGGACAACCTTGATAAAGTCGCCAGCGGCGAAGCGCAGATCGGTTTCACCCAGGCTGATGCATTTCAGTTCTGGCGCAGCCGACACGGTAACGAAGCTCAGAAGGTCGACATCATCGGCGAGCTGGGCGATGAATGCGTGTTTGTGGCCGTGAAAGACGGCGGGAAGGTCGGCAGCGAAAGCGATCTGAAAGAAGGCATTAAAATCGCCGTGGGTGAACCTGCCAGCGGTTCTTATGCATCCTGGCAATATCTCCAGACGCTCGAAAAGAATTACGCAAAAGTTGAGACCTACGCAAAGGGTGGCGTTCGCTCACTGGCTAAAGTTGCCACCGGAGAATATGACGCATTCCTGTGGGTATCCGCACCCGACCGCACGAATAAGTTTCTGGAGTCAGTAAACCAGAAGGGCAGCGGCCTGACGATGATCAGCATGAATGGCTGGAACGTCGACGATAAGTTGCCAAACGGCAAAGCGGTTTATGAGCTGAAAAAGGCGGTCACTGAATCTGGCTGGCTCAGCGATTCAAAAGTGAAAGTGCCGTGTACTAAAACGCTGGTGGTCGCAAACACAGATGCCGGAGATGACATGCTGGAAACCGCATCAACTGTACTGCTCAAAAACCTGTCCCGCGTGCTGGGCAACAAATGATTAAGCGCATTGGCGGGTGGACTCTTTTTATCGTGTCTCTGTTTATTGCCTGGCGGCTGGCTGGCGTACTGATGGATTTTGCTCTGCTGGGCATTTCCATCGTCATGCTGGTGGTCTGCTGGTACCGACCTTATAAAGCTAAAAAATAATACTGCACAAAAATCCCCTGTTGTATGGGGGGGGGGAGTGTGGAATGTTATGAAAAAAAACAGGAAGTGACGACACCGTACACTCCATGTGAAATACAGCAACACGTCTGGTTATATGTCTGTTAACGCCTGATAAGTGTGGATCAGATCACGAAAATGTACAAAGCTAAATTTTGGCGAAATGCTTTTATACCCGTGGTAATGTATTTCTGTAATAAATCCAGATTTGCGGGGGTGTGTAAGACAGGTTGCTGTTTCTGTAACTTACACCAACGGTACGCAACAGTCCTGCACCTTCGGAATACTTGGAATTATGCATAACAAATATAGAGATAACCCTGATTTATGACCTGTCCCGTGGCAGGTCTTTTTTTATGGCTAAGGCTGTTGCTTTGTTTGGATGATGAGTTTAACTCATTGACGAATTGGTATTGGCAATTTTACATTGTTGAGGTGGTGAATCCCCCTGTGCGGAGGGGCGTAAACAGTACCGGTTTTCCACTACGGTCTCATTAGCTAACGCGAGTCACGGTGGCTGACCAAAGACTCACCGGGAGGCACCCGGCACCACAGTATTCTCTGTTTTGTTATTTTTCTCTTTAGGCCTGCTCCCTGCGAGTGGGCCTTTTTTATTTCTCCCTCTTCCACACAGTACTTCCCAAAAGCGGAGGTGGAGTATGTATCGAATGGACAAAATCACAACTGGTGTGAGCTACGGTTTTGCCGGAGCAAACGGAGGGTTCTGGGTGCTCCAGCTACTGGATAAAGTCTCGCCCTCACAGTGGGCAGCGTTAGGTGTTCTCGCAAGTATTCTTTTTGGTCTGCTGACATATCTGACCAATCTGTATTTCAAAATTAAAGAGGATCGGCGCAAAGCCGCTAGGGGTGAGTGATGGCAAACAGGGCAAAGCTTAGCGCGGCAATGTTGTCTCTTATCGCTGCAGGTGCATCAGCGCCGGTACTGTTTGATCAGTTCATCAGCGAGAAAGAAGGCAACGCGCTGGTGGCCGTTGTCGATCCCGGTGGCATCTGGTCACTGTGTCATGGTGTAACGGTTATCAATGGCAAGCCTGTCATTAAAGGCCAGCGTGCAACAGAGGAACAGTGCAAAAAGGCTAACGCTGTCGAGCGTGATAAGGCACTTGCATGGGTGGACCGAAATATAAAAGTGCCGCTAACTGAACCGCAGAAAGTAGGTATTGCGTCATTCTGCCCTTACAACATCGGTCCCTCTAAGTGTTTCCCTTCGACGTTCTACCAAAGAATCAATGCTGGCGACCGCAAAGGTGCATGTGAGGCAATTCGCTGGTGGATTAAAGATGGTGGTCGCGACTGTCGGTTAACCAAAGGCCAGGCGAACGGCTGTTACGGGCAGGTAGAGCGACGGGATCAGGAAAGCGCCCTGACGTGCTGGGGGGAATACCAGTGAAAGCAAGGTACCTCATTGTGATTGGCGCTTTTATTCTGAGCATCATCGGTGGCCTGTCCTGGTCGGCATTTCACTACAGCGACAAAGCCGCAACTGCTGAGAGTGAAAACCGCGTACTCAAGTCAGACAATGCTCTGCAGGGTCAGGTAATAGCCACTCAGGCATTCAACATAAACCGCTTCAATAAAACCGCTGAGACCGCCGCGCGGGCAAACGCAATTGTAGCCGGGAACAGCGAAACAACGGTAATCAAATACCGGGAGATATTACGCCGTGATAAAACCTGCGATCTGCCTGTTCCTGATGATATTGCTGGTGGGCTGCTCGAATACACGAACCGTTTACGTGCCGGGGCAATGCACACCGATTCCACCGGGCCTGACTCAGCCGATGGTGGTTCCACTCCCGCCAGCGGGCTGACGTACTGCCAGGCTGTTTTATGGATTGAGCCGCTGCTGGCAACCATAGAGCAGGGCAATAACAATTTCGCGGGCATCCGCGATATCGAACAACAGCGCCAGAAACCAACAGAGGAAAAACCATGACCGTTCGTGCCAAGTTCCGTTGTCACTTCATTCAAAAGGCTGACGACAATTCTTATTGCACTGTCCACATGAGTCCCGTTACCGACGACACGCCAGAAAATAAAACCTGGTCGAAGTACACGCCGGGTGGCCTGCTACAGATGCACATCTCTAACCCCGCTGCGTTCAGCCAGTTTGAGCAGGGCAAAGAGTATTACATCGACATCAGCTCAGCCAATTAACTGGTCTGAAAGCATATGTGCGCGAGCAGTGTTTGAGGTGAATTAATACGGGGTAAGAATGATGAGTAAAGTCAATTTGGCGCCTATAGAAATCACAATAGACGCCAATGAGGCAATGAAGCAGGTTGGAGAACTGATAAAGTTACTTAAACTTCCAGCCCGTTCCTTTCAGGGTATCCCTGAGCACGTCGTCAATTTGTTTTCTAACCGTGTCCGTGGCCTGATCAACAACATCGTCCCTGGTAATCTCTCTACCGCATTCAGCACAAAAGACATCAACGAAATTTGTATCAAAGTCAAAATCGTCGGGCCTCTCGAACATCTCACTACCGCAATCAGGACAAACGGCCTTCATAGTTTGCATGAATATATCCTTTCTACTGTTGGGGAGTTTAAAGATTAAACAAATTCATGCTGTTGGGGAATGGCATGGATCACGTGTCGATCACAAACAACTGACTGGGTTGCAAGCGTATGTGCGTGAGCAGTGCTTAGATTAAAGAGACTTGTCGAGACTGCCATGTTGATGATTAGGTTAACTCTGGCAACGCTATCGAAGTCTCGGCGTTCGCAAAATTTTGTGAGTGTCATCACAATTTGATGCCCGTAGAGCCCATTGTGTGTAAGTAGGCTTTGGTAAAATTCTTTGTACCTAATGGTAGGTATTAAAGGATGGCATCATGAAACACAAAATTGAAAGTATGCGCATGTCCCCAACGGAAGTCGGAGAATCCGTTAATGGCGAGTTCAAGGCTCCTGATGGTGCCTTTCTTACCAGCATCAATACGGAAACCGGAAGTTTTACTTACAGCTACTTCGAAGTAGAAATTGATGAGAGCTGGTACCCGATCAGCGTTATGAGCGGGCTGTAAGGGATATTATTTTGAAAGCCTCGCAACTGCGGGGCTTTTTTTATGCGCCTCGCACGCGCAGCCTAACCTAACGATATCTTTCAGTAGTGAGCCTGGGGCATTCCGCTTTATCGGGGGGTCTTCCCGTGCGACAGGCTCACGCCTAAAAGGAAACAACCATGAGCAAAGAACTATCCGGTGCTGCTGGCGATGTTCTGCATGCGCTTTTCTTCCGTGGTGCGCTTGTGGATGGTGACTTGCCATCAAAGGCTGGTACTGCTGAACTGCGTGAACTCGGTTACGTGATGACGCAGGACACGGTAACGCCGTTCGGTGGTGAGCATCATTTCAACTTCCTCACTCCTTCCGGGCAAGCGTTCGCTATCAGCTATCTGGCAGACAGCCGCTTTGGTAAACAGTCGCCGATGAAGATTAAAGATGGGCAGGTGTTCATCAATGATGCCTTTATTTCCTGCACCATCGCTGCCACGACAGTGAAGCCCTGGGAACAGACTGTTGAAGACCGTTTAAATGAGCTGTCAGCGAACCTTCAATCCTTGAGTGGCCGCGATGCAATTCAGGCTATCGTTGGGCGATACCTTACTGGCGAAATGACAGAATATTCAGAAGAGATGATTGATGAATTGATGGCGCTGCACGCAGTCAGCATCCAATCTCCGGGTAATGAACTGGATGAATGGCGCCAAGAGGTGCAATGCCGATTCGATCAACAATCAGCCAGTCTTGCTAGCCTGTCGGCATCCATTAGCGAGGTGGTCAAAGCCACAATCGAGAAAGAACTACAGCCCGGTGGTTTGCTGTACGCCTTCCGCACCAGAACCTGAACACCTCCGTCTGGACGTCACAACACCTATTTATTCAAATGATAATCCTTATCATTTGAGTGGGTCCTCCCGGAGGGGGGCTTTGCCACGGGGCGACGGACTCGCGGGATTCGGCTAGTTTTCTATATCTATGGTCATCATCATCATCTGCTCAACCTATTGATTTTTCACATGCCGACTTTTCAATGATGTCGATTTGTACAAAAAGTGTTCACCATCATGGACCAGGAAATTGCTTCGTTAAAACTCAACATTAACCAGTTGGCCGGGATCACTGGCGTACATCGCCAGACGGTTGCCGCCAGGCTAAAAAATGTTGCTCCGGCAGCAGGTAGTAACAGCAAGCTCAAGCTTTATCTGGTCAACGATATTCTGAGCGAACTGATGATCCCGACCGTCGCTACGGCAAACGTGGAAGAGATGGAACCAGCAGACAGGCTTGCGCACTGGAAGGCTGAAAACGAGAGGCTGAAATTCGAGGTCGACACAAAGCAGCTTATTCCAGCCGAAGACGTTGCCAGGGAATTTTCACTGATGGCGAAAGCTGTCGTCATGGTGCTTGAAACACTCCCGGACATACTTGAACGTGATTGCGCCCTTACGCCGGTTGCGGTCTCACGTGTACAAAGCGTGATTGATGACCTGCGCGATCAGGTCGCACAGAAGGTCATGGACGCCGAACCAGAGGAGGATGAGCCAGAGGAGGACTGATGGCAAAACGGGCATCAGCAAGGGGGATCCGACGTGATGTCTCCGGCATTTTACGTGCCCCGCGTCGTATGCAGGTGGCCGATGCGGTCAGCTCATATATGCGTGTGCCGATGGGGGCGGGGAACTCCGTACCGTGGGATCCGAATCTGGCCCCGTACATTATTGAGCCTATGAATTGCCTGGCATCCCGTGAATATGATGCCGTGGTGTTTGTTGGGCCTGCCCGAACCGGGAAGACCATCGGCCTGATTGATGGATGGATTGTCTACAACATTGTTTGTGATCCTGCTGACATGCTGGTCATACAGGTGTCCGAAGAGAAAGCACGTGAGCACTCCAAGAAGCGCCTCGACCGCACTTTCCGCTGTAGCCCGGAAGTGAAATTACGGCTCAGTCCGCGTCGTAATGACAACAACGTCCACGACCGCACATTTCGGGCCGGTAACTATCTCAAGCTCGGCTGGCCGTCGGTCAACATCATGTCGTCGTCTGACTATAAAAGTGTGGCGCTGACGGACTATGACCGATTCCCCGAAGATATTGACGGGGAGGGCGATGCCTTTTCCCTGGGTTCGAAACGTACCACCACTTTTATGTCCAGTGGGATGACGCTGGTGGAAAGCTCCCCCGGGCGTGACATTCGCGACACAAAATGGCGACCCACCACCGCGCATGAAGCACCACCGACGACCGGGATTCTGTCGCTGTTTAACCGTGGTGATCGTCGCCGTCTCTACTGGCCATGTCCGCATTGCGGGGAATATTTTCAGCCGGAAGTCGCCAACATGACAGGCTACCGTGATTCACCGGATCCTGTACTGGCCAGTGAATCCGCCTATCTCCAGTGTCCTGCATGTAAAGGCAAAATTACGCCGGAGATGAAACGCGAACTGAATATTCGTTCTGTCTGGCTGCGCGACGGAGAAAAAATAGACCGTGATGGCAACAGATATGGCGAGCCGCGCCGCTCGCGTATCGCGTCGTTCTGGATGGAGGGGCCCGCCGCCGCTTATCAGACGTGGGCGCAGATGATCTACAAATTCCTGACCGCCGAGCAGGAATATGAGGCGACGCAGAGCGAGGAAACGCTAAAAACAGTCGTAAACACCGACTTTGGTCGGCCTTATCTCCCCCGCGCCAACCTCGAACAGCGCAAGGGCGAGCTGCTTGAGCAACGCGCCGAAGTGGTGCCAAAACGCACCGTACCTGATGGCGTCGAATTCCTGGTAGCGACTGTTGATGTGCAGGGCGGCAGGTCTCGCCGGTTCGTTGTGCAGGTTACCGGCTATGGCGTACAGGGTGAGCGGTGGGTGGTTGATCGCTACAACATTCGTCAGTCACTACGGGCCAGTGAGCACGGCGAATGCTACCCCATTGACCCGGCCAGCTACCCGGAGGACTGGGATTTGTTGCTGTCCGACGTGTTCGAAAAGTCATGGGTGTTAGCGAGTGAACCATCAAAGCGCATGCGCCTGATGGCAATGGCGGTCGATTCCGGCGGCGAGGATGGTGTTACCGACAACGCCTATAAGTTCTGGCGTAAATGCCGCCGTGAAGGGCTGGGCAAAAAGATTTATCTCTTTAAGGGCGACAGTGTCCGCCGCTCAAAACTCATCACCCGCACATTCCCTGATAACACTGACAGGTCAACCCGGCGAGCAAAAGCCGTGGGCGATGTGCCGCTTTTTCTTCTCCAGACCGATGCACTGAAAGACCAGGTGAATAACGCCTTATGGCGCGAGTCGCCTGGGCCTAACTACGTGCATTTCCCTAAATGGCTCGGTAGCTGGTTTTACGACGAGCTGACGTATGAGGAGCGTTCACCTGATGGAAAATGGAGCAAACCGGGTCGCGGTCCGAATGAAGCCTTTGATCTGCTCGTCTATGCCGATGCGCTGGCCATCCTTCACGGCTACGAAAAGATTAAATGGCCGAATGCGCCAGACTGGTCACGGCGGCAAACGTGGCTGGAGAACGCGCCGCCGGAAACTGGCGAAGCGCCATCCCCGCCGGCTGCTCCGCCTGTTAGCCGAAACCAGAAAGCACGGGAAAGCACCGTGACAGAAACCAACGACCAGGATTCCAACCCCTGGGTCACAGCATCAGGAGGCTGGTTGTGAAACGTACTGATATCGAGGCGATGATACAGCGATATGTAGAAGCTGAAATGGCTGTACTTGACGGTAAATCCATCACGTTCAATGGTCAGCAGATGTCCTATGAGAATCTGTCTGAGATTCGAAAAGGGCGGCAGGAGTGGGAGCGGCGCCTGGCCGCCAGTGACAGACAAAGTCAGGGGCGACCCGGCTATAAACTGGCGAGGTTTGGCTGATGTCTCTACTGGATAGTGTAATCGGTCTGATTTCGCCTGGCTGGAAAGCTGCCCGACTTCGTTCAAAGGCGGTAATTCAGGCATTTGAAGCTGTAAAGCCGACCCGGACACACAAGGCCCGCCGCGAAAATCGTTCCGGTAACCAGTTAAGCCAGAACGGGGCGGTTTCGCTCCGGGAACAGGCCCGCTGGCTGGACAACAATAACGATCTGGTCATCGGCATCCTGGACAAACTCGAAGAGCGGGTTATCGGGTCTGAGGGCATTATTGTCGATCCCCATCCGGTGCTAAAAAACGGGAATATTGCGAAAAAATTCGCCAGCCAGATACGTGCTGCATGGGCTGAATGGTCTGTTTCACCTGATGTCACCGGGGAATTTACCCGCCCGATGCTGGAGCGCCTGTTATTACGTAGCTGGTTGCGTGACGGGGAGGTATTTACCCAGTTGGTCAGCGGTAATGCCAGTGGGCTTTCACCTGTTGCCGGGATCAGTTTCTGGCTGGAAGCCCTGGAGGCTGATTACGTTCCGATGCAGAGCGATGAATCACAGGGGCTGATTCAGGGCATTTATAAAGACAACTGGGGCAGGCCAAAAAAATACCAGGTGTATAAAACCAGTCCCGTGTCAGGGCGGCAGCTTGAGACTAAGGACATTGCAGCGGAAAACATGCTTCACCTGAAATTTACCCGGCGGCTGCATCAGGCGCGGGGCACGTCGCTTTTTTCTGGTGTGCTGATGCGCCTGAGTGCCCTGAAAGAATATGAAGATTCAGAACTGGTGGCCGCGCGTATTGCTGCGGCGCTGGGGATGTATATCAAAAAAGGTGATGGTCAGAGCTATGAAGATGACCAGACCGGCCCCGGACAGGATCGCGACCTGTTGATTCAGCCCGGGATGCTTTACGACGACCTGCGCCCCGGTGAGGAAATCGGGATGATCAAATCGGACCGCCCGAACACCAATCTTGAATCATTCCGCAACGGCCAGCTACGCGCTGTTTCTGCCGGAACGCGCATCAGCTATTCCAGTGCATCCCGCAACTACGACGGCACGTACAGCGCCCAGCGCCAGGAGCTGGTGGAGTCCACCGACGGGTATTTTGTCCTTCAGGACTGGTTCATCGGTTCGGTTACCCGCCACATTTACCGCGCCTGGCTGAATCTGGCGATCCTCTCAGGGAAAATCACTGTGCCGCGTGGTCTGGATATGGACACGTTGTATTCGGCTGTTTATTCGGGGCCGGTTATGCCCTGGATTGACCCGGCAAAAGAGGCGAACGCCTGGAAAATACTTATCCGTGGTGGTGCGGCAACCGAATCTGACTGGGTTCGTGCGCGAGGCAGCAACCCTGACGATGTGAAACGCCGCCGAAAAGCGGAGACCGACGAAAACCGCGAACTGGGCCTGGTGTACGACACCGACCCCGCCAATGACAAAGGAGGCACCAGTGCCGAAACACCAACGAAACCGGGTGATCCGCAACCCGAAAGCCAGCGCAAAAAGTAACTCCTGGTTCCGCATGAAGGCCAGCGCGGCGAGTGAAGCGGAAATTTATATTTATGACGAAATTGGTTTTTGGGGGGTGACAGCACGTCAGTTTGTCAGTGATCTACAGGCGTTGGGCGATGTCAGCCACATTAATCTGCATATCAACTCACCCGGTGGCGACGTCTTTGAAGGCATCGCCATTTTTAATGCCCTCAAATTCCACGGCGCAGCCATCACAGTGCACATCGATGGGATCGCCGCCTCGATGGCATCCGTTATCGCTATGGTCGGCAACCCAATCATCATGCCGGAAAACACCATGATGATGATCCACAAACCCTGGGGATTTGCAGGCGGCGACGCCAACGATATGCGGGATTATGCCGACCTCCTGGACAAAATGGAGTCTGTTTTGATCCCTGCCTATGCCGACAAAACAGGGAAATCGGCAGAGGAAATCGCGGCCATGCTGGAGGACGAAACCTGGATGAGCGGCAGTGAGTGTGTTGCCCAGGGATTTGCGGATCAGACAATCCCATCATTGCAGGCAATGGCCTGTATTCAGTCAAAACGTATTGAGGAATTCGAAAAGATGCCTAAAGCCATCCGTAATATGCTGTCGCCGCCGCGTAATACCACGCCGCGCGAACCGGCTAACCCGCAGCAACCAACCCCCGTACCTGTTGTGGACGAAAATGCCATCCGTGCCCAGGTGGTCGCTGAACAAAAAGAGCGTGTAAACGGGATTAAAGACCTGTTCGCGATGTTCGGCGGCAAGCACCTGGAATTGCAGACCTCTTGTGTCAGCGATGTGGAGTGCTCAGTGGCGATGGCGAAAGATAAGCTGCTGGCCGAACTGGGCAAAGACAGCACCCCGTCGAATAAAAACAACCAGCCCCACATTTATGCGGGTAACGGCAATATCGTCGGCGATGGCATCCGTAAATCCCTGATGGCCCGCGCAGGTTATGAAGCCCAGGAAAAGGATAATTTTTATAACGGTATGACGCTGCGCGAACTGGCCCGCATGGCGCTGACTGAGCGCGGCATTGGTGTTTCAGGTCTTAACCCGGTACAGATGGTCGGGCTCGCGCTGACGCACAGCACGTCAGATTTCGGCAACATTCTGCTGGATGTGTCCAACAAAGCCCTGTTGCAGGGCTGGGAAGAGGCAACGGAAAGTTTCGAATTGTGGACTAAAAAGGGGAGCCTGAGTGATTTTAAAACTGCGCATCGCGTGGGCATGGGGGGATTCCCGTCATTGCGCCAGGTGCGTGAGGGGGCAGAGTATAAATATGTGACCACCGGGGATAAGGGCCAGACCATCGCCCTGGCAACTTACGGTGAGATCTTCTCCGTCACCCGTCAGGCCATTATTAATGATGACCTGAATCAACTGACCGATGTCCCCATGAAAATGGGGCGTGCGGCAAAAGGCACAATCGGTGACCTGGTTTATGCTGTGCTGACAGGCAATGCAAAACTGTCAGACGGCAAGGCACTTTTCCATGCCGATCATGCCAACCTCAGTACCGGGGCCATTTCGGTTGCCAGCCTGGACGACAGCCGGAAACTGATGCGCCTGCAAAAAGAGGGCGCCCGCTCCCTGAATATCCGCCCGGCATTTATGCTGGTGCCGGTGGCACTGGAAACGCTGGCAAACCAGACCATCAAATCTGCCAGCGTGAAGGGGGCCGACGTCAATTCCGGGATAATGAACCCTATCCAGAATTTCGCTGATGTCATCGCCGAGGCCCGCCTTGATGATGCAGACCCGAAAGCCTGGTATCTCGCCGCGGCGAGGGGGAGCGATACTATCGAGGTAGCCTATCTCAATGGCGTGGATACCCCGTACATCGACCAGCAGGATGGCTTCACCACTGACGGCATTGCCACGAAAGTGCGCATTGATGCTGGTGTGGCCCCACTGGACTATCGCGGCCTGACGAAATCATCCGGCCAGTAATCACAGCGCCGACACTTCCGCCCGTAAGGGCTTTTTTTATGCCTGCAATACGGCTCCAGCCGGAGCCGTGGAGACCCTTTTATGAAAAATTATGTTCAGGACGGCAAAACCCTGGCGCTCACCAATTCCGGCAACACCGTCATCACCAGCGGTACACCTGTTGTTGTGGGTGATTTGCTGGTGGTTGCTGTCACGGATATTCAGCCAGGCAGCACCGGTGATGGCCTGGCGGCAGGTGTGGTTTCGCTGCCAAAACTGTCAGCAGATGACATCGCTCAGGGTAAGAGCGTGTATTTCAAAGACGGGAAAATCCAGCTTTCAAATACCAGCGCGACCCCTGCCGGGAAAACATGGGAAGCCGCCGGGGCCAGCAGCACGTCTGTGCTGGTTCTGCTCAATGCCTAACCCCTTCGAACAAATGGCGGCCCGTATGGATGCCGCCACCATCCGGCGCATGGGAGACCCGGTCACTATCAATGGCAACGACTTTATCGCGGTAGAAAGTCATTTTGTGCCTGAAATGGGGCCGGTGGTCGGTGATGGCATTTCGCTGGTGGTGTTCAGTGAAAACTACCAGCCGCGCCGTAATGATGAACTGGTCTGGAAAGGGGTGGGCTACAAAGTCACCCGCTGCCAGATGTTCAACGGTAAACCGCAAATCTGGATTGAATAGGAGGCGGGGATGCAGATCAAAGGGCTGGAACAGGCTGTTGCCAATCTCAGCAGTATCAGCCGCACCGCTGTTCCGCGCGCATCAGCCCAGGCTGTTAACCGGGTTGCATCACGCGCGATCAGCCGGAGCGTCAGGACTGTCTCAACACAAACAAAAGTACCCCGCAAACTGGTTAATCAGCGTGCAAAGCTGAAAAGGGCAACCAGCAGCAAGCCTGCGGCCACTATCCGTATTAACCGGGGTAATTTACCCGCCATAAAGCTGGGCGTAGCCAGCGTCAGGTTGTCCCGGCGTAAACGGGACAGCATGGGGAGCGGGAGTGTGCTGCGTATTGGTCGATTTTCTTTCCCCGGTGGTTTCATCCAGCAACTGAAAAACGGGCGCTGGCATGTTCTCCGGCGCACCACGAAAAGCCGTTACCCGGTGGAGGTGGTCAGCATTCCTCTGGCCGAACCTCTGACGCAGGCATTTAAGGACGAGAGCAGCAAACTGGCTCAGACCGACATGCCCAAAGAGCTCTTGGCGGCATTAAAAAACCAACTGCGACTGGTGCTGACAAAATGAAAAATCCCCAGATTCGTGCTGCTGTCCTGGCGGCACTGAAACGAAATATCCCTGATTCCGACGGCGTCACCTGGTTTGACGGGCGTCCGGCAATCCTGGATGCACAGGACCTGCCTGCTGTGGCTGTTTATCTGACTGATGCCCAGTACACCGGCGCTGTACTCGATGAGGACGAGTGGTCAGCAACCCTGCACATAGAGCTATTCCTGAGGGCTGACTCTCCTGATACCGCGCTGGACCAGTGGGTAGAGTCCCGTATTTACCCGGCATTAACTGACATTCCCGAACTGGCAGACCTCATCGAAACGCTGTCCCCTCAGGGTTACGACTATCAGCGCGATGATGAAATGGCGACATGGGGATCGGCAGATATGCAGTATTCAATTACCTACATTATGTGAGGATCATTATGACTACACCCAATCCGCTGGCCCCCGTCAAGGGCGCTGGTACGACGTTGTGGATTTACACGGGATCAGGTACGCCCAACCCGCTGGTTGACACTGACTGGGCGCGTCTTGCTCAGGTTAAGGAGCTGACGCCGGGGGAACTGACGGCAGATTCCTTTGACGAAACGTATATTGATGATCCCAATGCCGACTGGACTGCTACCGCGCAGGGGCAGAAATCAGCCGGTGACACCTCGTTTACCCTCGCGTGGAAACCTGGTGAACAGGGGCAAATTTCACTGGTGCAGTGGTTTGAAGACGGCTTAAACCTCACCTACCGCATTAAATATCCTAACGGCACAGTGGATGTTTTTTACGGCTGGGTAAGCAGCCTGGGCAAAGCGGTGACCAACAAGGAGTACATTACCCGCTCAGTCAAGATCACTAACAGAGGTAAACCCGTGCTGGCAGAAAACGCCAGCACCCCTGTAATCGCTGCTACCGGGGCATTGTTCGATAAATCGACGGCGGCTGTGGCAGTGGGGGCAACAACGACGCTTAACCTGTCGGTTCTGCCATCGAGCGCGACGGATAAATCATTCCGTTTAGCCTCATCTGATCCTGCGAAAGCGACTGTCAGTGCAGCCGGTTCGGTGATTACCGTAACCGGTGTGGCAGCGGGAACGGCAGAAATTATTGCCATCACCAGTGACGGGGCGTTTGCCGCCATCAGCAAAATTACTGTCTCCTGATCACCGTCCGTTTACACCCTGCTGAGGATAACATCATGTTTTTGAAAACTGCTGAATTCACCTATAACGGCCATTCTCTGGTACTGAATGAGCTGTCGGCGCTACAGCGCCTCAGCTTTCTCGAATTTATTGCAACCGCTGAGGCTGACGCCCAAAAGGATGAGGGCGATTCTGAAACCCGCCGTAGCGCAAAGATGATCGGTCTGGCTATTCGTGCTGGTGCATTGCTGGTGGCGCAGTCACTGTGGCACAACGATCCTGCCGGGAAAACAGAAACTGAACTGCAAACGGAGGTTCTCAGCACCTGGCCCGCTGAGGCGATTGCTAAAGCGGAGCATCAGGTAAAAAAACTGTCGGGCATGCTGCCATCTGAAACCCCCACCGCAGCGGATGACCCGTCCTCTGACAATGAGTCATCCCGGGAAGAGGACGCCACAGCAGCAAAGCCCTGACCCGCGAAAAGCGATTTGCCATGTCTATGGCGCGGGAATTTAACCGTACTGACTGGCGACAAATGTTAGCGGGCATGAGTTGCTCGGAGTATGAGGAATGGCGCGGGTACTGGCATGAACATTTTTTCACTGACGCGCTGCTGGATGCCCATTTCGCGGCATTAAATCTGAATGTTGTCTCTCTGGTATGTGGAGACAGTGAGGGAGAACTGACGCCCGCACATTTCAGCCTCCTGTCCCCCCCGCCATTGCCAGAACAATTACCAGAACATGAGCCAGATGATGAGCAAATGATGGCTCTCGCCGAAGGCATTTCAGGAGGAGTGCGCTATGTCCCAGCCAGTGGGTGATTTAACTGTCCTTATTGACCTCGACAGTACCAAATTCAGCGAGCAGGTTGAATATACCCGTCGGCAAATCAGGGATATGGGTAAGGACACGGCTGCGGCGTCGCAGGATTCCCAGCAATCCTTTTCCCGGCAGGAGGCCGCCGCGCAACGCGCGGGTATTTCAGTTGGCCAGTATAACGCCGCCCTGCGAACACTCCCGGCGCAGTTTACGGATATTGCCACACAGTTGGCTGGCGGTCAGTCTCCGTTCCTCATCCTCCTGCAACAGGGTGGACAGGTCAAAGACAGCTTCGGCGGTCTGGCTCCGATGTTTCAGGTGTTTCGTGACTCACTGTTTGGTTTCAGCGCCAAAACAACGGAAGCCTCCGGGGAAACATCTGAAAGCCTCGGGGATGTTTCTGAGCAACTTAACAACACCACCGAGGCAGCCGAAAAACTGGGACGTGTTCGTGGTTTTTTAACGCCGGTTACCCTGGGGGTTGGTGCACTGGCCGTCGCCGTCGGGCTGCTGACGTATGCATGGTATAAGGGCTCAAACGAGCTGGATGAATATACCGAACAACTGATCCTGACCGGGAATTACGCCGGGAAAACAGCCAGCCAGCTCGATGGTATGGCCCGTAAGCTGGGCGACAGTACCGGGGAGGTCGGGAAGTATGCCGCCGCACTGGCGACAGCGGTAGGGACGGGCAATTTAAAGGGGAACATGCTGGAGGCGGTCGCCTCTTCTGCTGTTGCTATGGAGGAAGCCACCGGGAAGGCAGTTGAGAAAACGATTGCTGAATTCTCGAAAATTGCAGATGACCCGGTTAAGGCCGCGCTGTCACTCAATGAGCAGTATCATTTTCTGACGGCATCTGTTTATGAACATATCACCGCATTACAGAGAGAAGGGGATACAACGGGGGCCGCAAAGCTTGCAGTAGAAAGTTATGCGGATGCGCTGAAATCGCGTTCATCGCTTATTCAGGAAAACCTCGGGACTATTGAAACACTCTGGAAAAACATCAAGGATGCAGCGGGATCGGCCTGGGATGCAATGCTCAATGTTGGCAGACAGGTATCTCCTGAGCAAACGCTTGTCGCCCTGCGTCAACGCCTGGCCGAGGAAAAAAAAGACCTTAATGCCCTGACCACCTCTTCCTCTTCGCTGTCGACGTATGGGTTTGGTCCGCAAAACACCACCATCCAGAGTTATGGCGACTGGAATAAATCGTCAGAACAAAGGGTAACGGACAGAGCGAAAGTTATTTCAGATATTCAGGCGCAAATTGATTCCCTGGAAAGAGCGTTAACCCTGGAAGGGGACATGAAGGCTGTTCATAACCAGTCGTCGGAAGCTCAGGCAAACGATCTGGCTGCATCAATTCGCGCTAATAACTTCCGGGAAAAATACGAATCTAATGCAATAAAACGCGCCCGAGAGCTGGCCGCGCTGGAGAAAGACCGCGGTAAATTTTCTGAGTCTGAATATAAGATGCTCCAGGCCGGGATCGAAAAGCGGTATGCCGACCCCAAAACGCCAGAAACAAAAACCTCAGCCGGAGATAAAGCGCAGGATACTGCACGCGCAGAATTACAGGCATTGCAGTCGCAGCTAAAGACACTGGAGCAGCATACCAGTGTTAATGATGTTATCAGCCAGCAGCGCAAAGACCTCTGGAATACGGAAAATCAGTACGCCGTTCTGGAAGAAGCCAGCCAGCATCGCGCCCTTTCAGCTCAGGAAAAATCCCTGTTAGCGCACAAGAGCGAGACGCTGGAATACAAGCGTCAGCTCGCTGATTTAGGCGATAAAGTGGCGATTCAGCAAAAACTGAATCAACTGGCAGATCAGGCCAGTCGATTTGCCGAGCAACAGGCGGCGAAACGGGCAGCAATTGCCGCTCAGGCCAGTGGTATGTCTGCCCGTGATGCCGAGCGACAGGCCACACTGTCCCGGCTGAATGAGGCCTACAAATTCAACCCGGCCGCACAGCAGCGGGTTGTACTTGAACAGCAAAAAACATATGAGGCTGAGGATGCACTGCGCCAGAACTGGGTGGCGGGTGCGAAAAGCGGCTGGGCGGAATACCAGAGCGATGCGACCAATGTTTTCACCTCGGTCAGGGATGTGTCAAAAGCAGCTTTCACGGGACTGGCAGACCAGATGACGGCGGTATTTACCACCGGGAAATCAAATTTTAAAAGTTTCACGACGTCCATGCTGAAAATGCTGGTGCAGATCACTAATCAACTGATTGTGGCGTACACCGTGCAGCAGGCAATGGGCTGGATTGGTGGAGGGGTTAAACCCGCCGCATCGGGCCAGTCTTTTGCCGCTCCTTCTTACCCCAAATTCGACGTCGGCGGATATACCGGAGATGGGGGAAAATACGAGCCTAAGGGCGTTGTGCATGGCGGCGAGTTTGTTTTCACCAAAGAAGCGACGTCACGAATCGGGATCAGCAACCTCTACCGACAGATGAGAGGTTATGCCTCCGGCGGTTATGTGGGCAATACAGGTAATGCCATTTCATCCCCGGGCGGTGTCAGTGTCTATGCCCCGGTATCTGTCACGACACCGTCATCAGGTCCGCAGCAGTCCAGCGCGGATACTCAACTGAACAGCGTATATCAACGGGTTATCAATCAGTCTGTTCAGGACGGTATTGCACAGGCAATCCGCCCCGGCGGCCTCATCTGGAATGCACAGAATAAAAGGTAAAATCCAATTATGACCATCGAAACATTCACCTGGAAAATACAGGCGGCGGGTCAACCTGCGCTAAAAATCAGGGATACCATCAGGCGTGTTCAATTTGGTGATGGTTATTCCCAGGTATCCGGAGAGGGCATCCATCCTGAAACACTGACGTTTGATTTTTCGTTCACAGGGAAAGCAGAAACCGCACTGGAAATATTCAATTTTTTGCGACGGCACAAAACAAAATCATTCTCGTTTAAGCCACCGTTTGGCGATCTGGCTTTGTGGCGTGTGCAGGCAGATAGTTTGCAGAAATTAGTAAAAACCGCCAGGCAAATCACGATCATCGCAACATTTGAACAGGCGTTCGCACCATGAGCCTCAACAGTGATTATCAGAAACTGGAACCGGGCAATACTGTCCGTGTAATAGAGGTCGACGGAACGGCGTTCGGTGTCGGTGAGATATTACGGTTTCATAACTATAATATCCCGCACTCTCCCGCTGAAATATTGGCTGCTGGTGGTGATGAGTCGAAATTACCCGCTAAATCTGTCTGGTGGCAGGGGGTTGAGTATTCTGCATGGCCCTATCAGATTGAGGGACTGGAAAAATCAACCAGCGGCAGCAGTGCCAGCCCAAAATTAACAGTGGCTAATATCAGCAGTACCATCACTGCGTTATGTCTGGCTTATGACGACATGTTGCAGGCGAAAGTTACCATCCACGACACACTGGCGGAATATCTCGATGCACGTAATTTTGTGGAGGGTAATCCGTCCGCAAATCCCTCTGAGGAAAAATTACAGGTCTGGTATATCGATGCCAAAACAAACGAGGTAGCGGGAGAATCAGTAGAGTTTGCCCTGTCCAGTCCAATGGATTTGCAGGGACTGATGATCCCAACTCGTCAGCTTCATTCGCTGTGTAACTGGTGTATTCGTGGTAAATACCGCTCAGGCAATGGCTGTGATTATGCCGGGACGAGCTATTTCGATAAAAACAACAAACCGGTGACTGACCCGTCACTTGATGAGTGCAATGGCACGCTCACAGCATGCAAACTCCGGTTTGGGGAAAATGAGGAGCTGTCTTTTGGCGGATTCCCCGGCACGTCATTAATCAGGAGCTGACCATGCACCAGAAAACGATTGATGCAATTTTGGCGCATGCAGCCGCTGAATATCCGCGTGAGTGTTGTGGTGTTGTGGCGCAAAAAAGCCGTGTTGAACGATATTTTCCCTGTAGGAATATCGCCACTGAACCAACAGAACATTTTATATTATCACCGGAGGATTACGCCTCTGCTGAAGACTGGGGAACGGTAACAGCTATTGTGCATAGCCACCCCGATGCGACAACACAGCCCAGCGAACTGGATAAAGCGCAATGCGACCTGATGGCGGTGCCCTGGCACATCGTCAGTTGGCCGGAGGGTGATTTACGCACTATACAGCCTCGCGGAGATCTGCCGCTGCTGGAGCGTCCATTTGTTCTGGGCGTATACGACTGCTGGGGGCTGGTGATGTCCTATTATCGGCAAACGCACGGGATCGAACTCCACGATTACCGAGTTGATTACCCCTGGTGGGAAGATCAGTATCCCGATGATCTCTATCGCGACAACTGGTATGAGTGCGGTTTTCGCGAGTTCTCAGGCGCACCCCAGCCCGGTGATTTGGTGATCATGCAGGTGCAGGCCAATAAATGGAATCACGCCGGAGTTTTGCTCGAAGGGAACATGCTTCTTCATCACATGTATGGCATGCTAAGTAATCGTTGTCCGTATGGCGGGTATTGGCAAGAACGAACTGCGAAAACGTTACGTTATTTCACTATGCTTTAATGTTGCTTGCCAAATGACATCAAGAAGAAAATATTTATTTTTATGTGTGAGGGACGTAGTATGAAAGCGCTGGGCTCAATTTTGTTAATCTTTGGGATTATTTTTGTTTTTTCATCTATGGTCATGGATACGTCTGTATCTACTGGATATGGGACAAGGGTTAACAATATCGGTTTGATGAGGGATCAACAGAATTATCTAATTCTTGGTTCGGTTTTTCTTCTTGGTGGATTACTAGTTTTAATTTTTAGAAAGCCAAAAGCATCTTTGAGAGATGAGGTGGAGTGCCCTCACTGTGCGGAAAAAATACTATCCCAGGCTAAGGTGTGCAAGCATTGTGGAAGAGATGTTGCGGCTAAAATAAGTGATGAGAAATTAGGTGATAATAAAAGCCATCAATTCCTTTGGTATGAAAATAACGTATTAACGTTGAATCGTGAGAATATAATAAAGTATGCTCATGAGTTAAATGAAAGAATGCCATCGCAAACAATTAGTCTGATAATGCAGGTGCACAGCAATGTCATTCAAGATATTAAATCATCAATGCCAATTAATTTGGCTGATGAATTCGTGGTTCAATTAGAGACTTCATTGCGCAAAATTAAAAATCAATAAAAAGTAACGTATTTAACCACTAAAGCTCACTTTCGTGAGCTTTTTATTTGGGGGAAATAATGCACGAGTTAATCACTACGATTGAACTTAGCGGAATTCTCGGTAAGACATTCGGTAAAACCCACCGTCGATTAATCGGTACAACTCATGAAGCTACGCGGGCACTCGCTGCAACCATACCAGGCTTTGAGCAGTTCATGATCTCCAGTCAGCGCCGTGGATTAACCTATGCCGTTTTTAAGGGAAAGAAAAATATAGGCGTCGACGAACTGGGATTCCCGGTTACAGGCGAGGTTATTCGCGTAGTGCCAGTGGTAATGGGTAGCAAGCGTGGAGGACTGCTCCAGACAATCCTGGGTGTCGCTCTTGTTACCGTAGCAGCTATTGCGACCAGTGGGGCCGCGCTGGGTTTTGGTGGAGGAACTGCGTTTGCTGGTGGCTGGGGGGCACTGGCTGGGGTGGGGGTATCTATGTCAATTGGCGGTGTTATTCAGATGCTGTCACCTCAGCCAACAGGGCTGGCCAGTGCGCAGGACTCAGATAACCGTGCATCCTACGCATTTGGTGGTGTGACAAATACTGCCTCTCAGGGTTATCCGGTGCCGCCGGGTTATGGAAAACGCCGCATTGGTGGAGCGATTATCTCCGCAGGTATCTACGTCGAAGACCAGCAGTAATCCTAACCCCCGAATTTCCTCAGTTTAATAACCGCCGCCGGGCGGTTTTTTTATGGGCGCAATATGACAAAAACAATTCACGGGCGCAAAGGCGGCGACTCCAGTGCACGCACGCCCACGGAACAGCCCGCAGACCTGCTGTCTGTCGCAAAAGCAAAAATCCTGCTGGCCCTGGGTGAGGGGGAATTCGCAGGGGGACTCACGGGACAGTCTATTTTTCTGGATGGCACACCGCTGCTCAATGCTGACGGCTCGTCAAATTTCAGCGGGGTTGCGTGGGAATTCCGCCCCGGCACACAGCATCAGTCGTATATTCAGGGTCTGCCGGGCACTGAGAATGAAATCAGCCTGAACAGTATTGAGGTGTCCAGCGTTTCGCCGTGGACCCGCACACTGACAAATTCCCAGCTTTCGGCAGTGCGCCTGCGTATCAAATGGCCATCCATTTTCCGGCAGGAGGATGACGGGGATGTGGTCGGCTACCAGATTGATTACGCGATAGATTTGCAGGTGGATGGAGGTGCATTTACGCCAGTGCTCGAAACCTCCGTGTCGGGCATCAACACATCCGGTTATGAGCGCAGCCACAGGATTAATTTACCCCCGGGCGCATCCACCTGGACAGTACGTCTGCGCAAGAAAACCGCCGATGCGCATAGCGCGAAAACTGGCGACAGGATGACGCTGGAGAGTTACACAACCGTCATTGATGCAAAATTGCGTTACCCGAATACCGCGTTGCTGTATATCGAGTTCGATTCCAGTCAGTTCAACGGCTCTATCCCGCAGATTGCCTGCGAACCACAAATGCGCGTCATCCGCGTTCCTGATAATTATGATCCGGTTACGCGTGAGTATTCCGGGACGTGGGAGGGCGGATTCAAATGGGCGTGGACAGATAATCCGGCATGGATATTTTACGATATCGTTGTGAGTGATCGGTTTGGACTGGGCGACCGTCTGACGGCGGCAAATATCGATAAATGGTCGCTGTACCAGATTGCTCAGTATTGTGACCAGATGGTGCCGGACGGGAAGGGGGGGGACGGGCTGGAGCCACGTTACACCTGTAACGTCTATTTGCAGGACCGCAACGATGCGTACACTGTACTGAGGGATTTTGCGGCCATTTTCCGGGGCATGACCTACTGGGGGAATAACCAGATTATGGTCCTGGCGGATATGCCCCGCGACGTTGACTACAGCTACACGCTGGCCAGCATGGCGGGTAAACCCGTTTACTCCAGCAGTACAACAAAAACGCGTTACACCAATGCACTGGTTTCTTACTCCGACCCTGCGAACGGTTACGCCGACGCAATGGAGCCAGTTTTCGAGCCCGCATTAATCAGCCGGTATAAAGTTTTTAACCAGTTAGAGCTTACAGCTATCGGTTGTACCCGGCAGTCTGAGGCGAACCGCAAGGGACGCTGGGGCATTCTGACCAATAACAAAGCCCGCGTCATTACGTTTAACGTCGGGCTGGATGGTCGCATTCCGCAGCCGGGTTATATCATTAGCGTGGCAGATGAAAATCTGTCGGGGAAAGTGACCGGCGGTCGAATCCGCGCGGTAAATGGTCGGGTGATCACGCTGGACAGAAAACCGGATGCTGTCGCCGGAGATCGTCTTCAGCTTAACCTGCCCTCCGGCGCGTCACAGAGCAGAACTATTCAGGCTGTGAATGACAATGTGGTTACCGTGACGGTTGCCTACGGAGAGACGCCGGAAGCGGAGAGTGTCTGGGTGGTTGAGTCGGATTCACTTTACGCCCAGCAATATCGCGTTGTCAGTGTCACGGATAATAACGACGGCACATTGACCATTGTCGGTGCTGAACACGACCCGGATAAATACGCCCGCATCGATACCGGGGCCATTATCGACCAGCGCCCCGTCAGTGTTATTCCGCCGGGTACTCAGGCAGCACCATCGAATGTCGTTATCAGCAGTTTCTCTGTCGTGAATCAGGGCATCAGCCTGGAAACAATGCGCGTGAGCTGGGATGCCACCCCTAACGCTATCGCCTACGAAGCCCAGTGGCGACGTAATGACGGCAACTGGGTAAACGTTCCGCGCAGCTCTGTGGCATCGTTCGATGTCCCGTCGATTTTCGCAGGCCGTTACCTGGCTCGTGTGCGGGCTGTCAACGCCTCGGAAATCTCATCGGGCTGGGGCTATTCAACCGAAACGATACTGACCGGGAAAACGGGAAACCCGCCGAAACCTGTCGGGCTGACCGCCTCAGATAACGTTGTTTTGGGTATCGAGATTAACTGGGACTTTCCGGCCAACACGGGCGATACGCTGAAAACGGAAATTCAGTACAGTGCCACAGGGACTGCTGATGATGCGGTTTTGCTGGCGGACGTGCCGTATCCGCTGCGCAAATATCAGCAGATGGGGTTAAGGGCGGGCCAGATTTTCTGGTATCGCGCACAACTGGTGGACAGGTCCGGTAACGAGTCAGGTTACACCGACTGGGGGAGAGGGCAGGCCAGTGTTGATGTATCAGATATTACAGACGCTATTCTGGAGGAAATAAAAGACTCGGCACTGTTTAAAGACATTATCGAAAATGCCGTGGAAACGAGCAAGACCGTAGCTGACCTCGCCACGGCAATTACCCAAAACGCTGACCAACTGGCGGCGGCAGTGGGCGCGAACCGGCAGGCGGCAGAGGCCATCATTGGTAATGCACTGGCCATCGCTGATGTTGTCGTAAGACAGACGGCGCAGAACGGCGCAAACTCGGCGACATTCACGCAACTGCGGGAGGTGATTGCCACTGAAACACAGGCCCGCGTTACCGACGTGACGCGCCTGGAGGCAAAAACCGACCAGAACGCGGCACAGGTAACGCAGCTCACGCAGGCGCTCGCCGATGAGACTCAGGCCCGCGCCACGGCGGTTGATACGCTGACGGCTCAGACGGAGGACAATACCGCTGACGTAACCCAGCTCACACAGGCTGTGTCTACCCTCGACAGCGCTACTGCATCCCGGTTCGACGAACTGTCAGGGAAAACGGCTAACGCGGCTGGCGGGGTGCAAAACACGGCGGTGGCGCTGATTCAGGAGACGCTGGCGCAGGTCAACACCCGAATGACGCTCAGTGTTCAGTACGGTGCGAGCAGTGCCGGTATCCAGCGCGTTGATAATGTGATGGTGGACGCGAGCAAAGCTGTTGCGGAGTCGCTGAAAACCCTGGATGCCACGGCTGGCGGCAATGCCAATATCACTGATTTTGCGAAAACAATGTCTGATTTTACGCAGACCTCTGCAACGAAAATCAACTCACTGAGCGTCACGGTAAACGGCCAGGCTGCGGCAATTACCACGAACGCCCAGGCTGTAGCAGATATCAACGGCAACCTGAACGCGATGTATTCGATTAAAGTCGGCGTGGATGCCAACGGTGTGCAGTACGCGGCAGGGATGGGGCTGGGTGTACAAAATACTCCTTCAGGCATGCAGTCACAGGTTATTTTCCTTGCTGACCGCTTCGCTGTTATGTCTCAGGCTGGTTCAGCCGTCACGCTGCCGTTTGTTATTCAGAACGGACAGACTTTCATTAACGATGCATTTTTCCGTGATGCCAGCATTCAGTTCGGGAAAATCACCGATTCATTGAAGTCTGATAATTTCGTTTCTGGTCCAGGTGGCGCCGGGTGGAATCTGCCAAAAAGTGGCAACGCTGAACTCAACAACGTAACGGTTCGTGGGAACGGGGAATTTACCGGGAAAATAACCGCGACCAGCGGGACGTTTAGAGGCACCGTCCAGGCTGAATCATTTATCGGTGATGTGGCTGTGGGGCAGACGTTTAGTGATATTGAGGGAGATAATGTCACCCGAAATTTTGTATACACCGATTCCGGTAACCTGCCTGGTGAAAAACATGTAGTGATAATGGCGCTGGTGAAAGTTCAGATTTCTGCGACAGAGGCCGGTGCAGGGATTACTCAGACAAAAGGGACGGCGATTCTCACCATTGGTGGGTCGAGCAGAACCATTGACGTTTATACCCCACCAAATACTGACAGATCGCGTCCTACGTACGCCACGGTGATGCACAGCGCCCGCGTGACCGGACAGACGGTGAATTGTTCGATTCAGATGCGCAGTGATAATTCGACATACCATGCGAACGTTGGTATTTATTCCCCGACAATACACGTATCCAGGGGTTCCGGTTCGTTCACCCAATCCTGATTTCAACCCGCTTCGGCGGGTTTTTTATTGCGTGGAGAAAATATGATTTACACAACAGGCACAATTGCGATCAGCGGCAATACCCTGACGGGTACTGGCACAAATTTTACAGCGGCAGGTTCGCTCATCCGGGGTGGGTGCTCGTTGATTTCCCTGACTACACCGCCACAGGTGTTCCAGATAACGGCCATCAACAGCGCAACCCAGCTCACCGTAACGCCAGCGGCAAACCCGGCAATTGCAGCCGGTACTGCTTATGCCATCCTGCTGAGTGATTCGCTGAGTGTTGATGGACTGGCGCAGAATATTGCTGAAACGCTGACGCTGTATCAGCGGAATATGAGCGGCTTCGCCGACGTGATGAACGGGTCTGGTGACGTCACTATCACGATTAACGGTGTGGCCGTAACAGTTTCCGGCCAGAAATCACTGGCAAAAAAAGGGGCTAACAGCGATATCACCAGCCTGAGCGGGTTAACCACTGCGCTGTCAATTGCGCAGGGCGGGACGGGTTCAAAAACCCCGTTCGGCTCAGTAGGCGGATCGTTTTGCCAGGGTAATGATGCCCGTCTGGACACAATAAACGGGAAGTCCGGCGGGACTATCTCCGGGTCGGTAAAGGCGGGTGGGGCGTCACCAGCTACCACACCTGCCACCGGCACAACAACCAACGCAGAATACGTAGGGTCTCGATTCAGTAGCGGTGTCTATGCCGGGATAGATTTTTCGCTGTATCCGCAGGTTGTCGAGGGGAGTGGTGCGCGCGGCATCATTCAACTGGCCTACGGAGGAAACCCGGCCTACTGGGTTTTCTCTAACTCTGGTGTGGCAACTGGCGTAGCCTGGACTCCTACATGTGACGAACGACTCAAAGACCTGGATGGGCCAATCGTCGACCCACTCGGGAAAATGCGGCTCATGCGTGGACAGTCCTGGCACTGGAAAACCAACGGCAGTTACGGAATAGGCCTGACAGCTCAGGATGTACAGCGGGCATTCCCGGATGCAGTTGTTGAGACTCATGATGTGACCCTGCCGAACGGTAGCGTGGTGAAGAATGCATTGTCTCCGGACTCGTACGGCGTTGCGGCAGCGCTACATCATGAGGCTATTCTGGCTCTGATGGCGCAGATTGACGCACTGACGGCGCGCGTTGCTGAACTGGAATCCGGTAAAACTAACGAGCCGGTGGCAGAGTAATCAAGCCCTTACTCTGTGCAAAAAATTGATAGTCATTAGCGGGGTTGATCTGGCCGCCATTAAAAACTACTGTATTCATATACAGTATTTTCAGGAGGTGACTATGCCCCGCAGAAACGATGTTTTTGTCGCGTTCCGTGACGCCATTCAACTTAATCCTAAAGGGTATATGTGCTTGCGCACAGGCGATTTTATTCGCGAGTTACGCAAGCACAACCATCACTTCACAGAGCAGGACGCCAACAGATGGATCGAACTGAACCAGCCCAGCTTCGTCGATAAAACGCCAGATTTCAGTGAAAACCGTCTCTGGTTGCTACGCAATATGGGGATTGTCCGCTAATGCAAACACTCGATGCGATTTGCGGCGTTAGCGCCACCACGGGGCTGATGCCTACAGCAACCGGCTACGCAGTCGTTGAGGCCAACCCCGGAAAACTGGAGCAGGGATGCTTAGTGGTGATCTCTCTCTATGGCGCTACGCAGTTTGCGAAACTGATGGGGCAGGCGTTTATTACAGAAGACGGCGAAGCGATTGAAGGCGAAGCACTGGAGGATATTATTGTGCTTGGCCGGGTGACTAATTTCGTAAACCGGGCCGGGGAGGATGAGTGCCCGTTTATGTGAGTTAAAGGGTTGGTATATGAAGTGTCGATAAGTTCATAATTAATTGATTTAGTTGACTACAAAATGTCGCGTTTATACCATGCATGATTAATAAGCGATTGATTTAAGGGGGAATTGAATCGGTCTCGAAAACCGTAGTAGGGGCAACTCTACCGGGGGTTCAAATCCCCCTCTCTCCGCCATTATTCAATCAGTTACGCGCCTTGCTTTCAACGACTCTCGTCACAGATGTTTTTCTCATTACTCCAGTAAATTTTATCATTACACGCTTTATTTTGCGGCAGGCCTGTGCTTTTGCCACAAAAAAGCCCGCTTGCAGCGGGCCTTGAAGGAAAAGTACGATTAGAACTGGTAAACGATACCCATCAGGAATTTATCGTCTTTATCAGTGCCTGTTGATTTCACATAGTGTGTGTCGTTCAGCAGATTAAACTGATAGGCCGCATAAACGTTCATGTTTTTGTTGAAGTAATACCAGGTGCCAAGCTCGATGTAGTTTACGCGAGCGGCATCACCACCTTTGAAACTACCACGACGGCTCAGGTCTTCGCCTTTAGAGTAGACGTAACCCAGAGACGGGCGCAGGCCAAAGTCGAACTGGTATTGTACAACGGCTTCGAAGTTGTGCGTTTTATTGGCAAACTGACTGTCGTTTTCTACCGTCATATTGCGGGTTTCACCGTACATCATGGCAGCATAAACATTGTTTGCATCGTATTTTGCCGCGATGGACCAGACTTCGGCGTTATCGCCTTTGCGGTCGGCGGACTGTTCATCGGTACGGTCAGATTTGCCGTAGGTTGCAGCAAAGCCAAAGCCGTCGAATTCATAAGAGGCGGACATGCTGTAGCCGTCGCCATTCTGTTTCTTAACATCGCGGTTGCTGTTTTTGCCTTGATATTGCAGCGCCAGGTTCAGCCCATCCACTTCACCAAAGAAGTCGGTGACGCGGTAAGTGGCGACACCGTTGGTACGACCGGTCATAAAGTTATCGGAAGCAGCCCAGGAATCGCCACCCCAGCCGACCAGCATATCGGTGTATGCCGCAACGTCATAGGCCACGCCGTAGTTACGCCCATAATCAAATGAACCGTAGTTGCCGAATTTCAGGCCCGCGAAGGCCAGACGCGTTTTTGACTCCTGGCCGCCTTCTGGTTTGCTGGCGTCCATGTTGTATTCAAACTGACCGAAACCGGTCAGCTCGCTGTGGATCTGGGTTTCGCCTTTAACGCCGATACGCGCGTAAGAGGAATCTTCGTTTTCGCTGTTGTGGTTATCGGTATTGGTCCAGCCACGCTCGCCGACCATTTTTCCGTAGAAATCGACTTTATTACCATTCTTATTATAAATTTCTGCCGCATTTGCTGCACCCGCAGCTAATAATGCGGGCACTACGATTGCCAGTACTTTTCTTTTCATAATCTATTCCCTTGAGATCATAATTTATATGAATAATTGCAATTTCATCCGAAATTACAAACTGAATACTATTCTATTAAGTTCATTAATTTTTACGTCAAAAATGTAAGTAAATTATTTAAAATATTGCAAAATGTTTCTATTTGGGATGGTATTTAGATTATGAATTTTAAAATAGTGAAGCATTTATTTAGTTGATTTTATTGTATTTTTATTGTGTATGATTCTCTTGGGTATATAGTTTTAACGCATTTTATTTGATGTGCTTATCTTTGAGTGGTTTATATTTTCGTGGCGAACATAAAAGGTGAAAAAAAGCCTGAGAGATCCCCAGGCGAAATAGTGCGGAAAAGAATGATGAATAACTCAGAAGTAACTCAATACTGATAGTCGTGAAATAGTGCCACAGAATCTAAGATAAATATACCGTCAATTTATATGACTCTTTTCTATATATGAAACAGGCTAAATGCATCTTAATTATTTTCAGGTTGAATGATTGCGGTGAAAAACAACGCAAAAAAGGTCAGTTGCGCAAGATCAATTTATGCTCTTTTTGTTGAGTCTGACTGGATAAACACTTTTGAAAAACCCCGAAGACCAGTGTATTGTGATGTGCATCACATTTATGGTGAAATTATATAGTGTTGTTGCAGTGATGATGAAGAGCGCCAGGAAAGATGAGGATCCAGAAAAAAAGATACGCGGCCCCGGGGGGAAATTGGCCATATGGGCTTTCTGGTTGTTTTGCCTGCATTTTATCTGGAGCCTTGCGCAGATTGTCTGGACTGCCAATCGTACCGCTGCAATACCGGCGAGGGTGTTGTCCGATGCTGAACCGGGCCAATGGATACTGGCATTACTCAGCCTCCTGACTTTCGGCACAGTAGGGCTCATATTGGGTGGGATTGCATGGTATACCCGCCCTCGTGGGACGAACGCATAAGCAATGAAATAAAATGATGCTATGGTTACGGTTTTCCCTGGATGGAGTGACCATGACATTAACTGACTGGCAGCAGTGTTTCGACACATGGGTCGGACAACATTATAGCCAGACGGATGCCGCCCACGATGTCGCCCATTTTCGCCGGGTCTGGCGTACCGCGCAGCATCTTATGGAGGGGCAGGAAGTGGACGCGCTGGTGGTTCTGACGGCCTGTTATTTTCACGATATCGTAAGCCTGGCAAAAAATGATCCCCGGCGGTCCTTAGCCTCGCGTATGGCGGCGGAAAAAACGGTAGCTATTCTGCGCGCGGATTTTCCGCATTTCCCGGAAGAACGCTACCCTGCGGTGCGTCACGCTATTGAGGCGCACAGCTACAGCGCCGGGATCGCGCCACAAACGCCGGAGGCGAAAATTGTTCAGGATGCCGACAGACTTGAAGCGCTAGGCGCCATTGGGCTGGCACGCGTTTTTGCGGTTGCCGGTTCGCTGGGTGTCGCCTTATTTGATAGTCGCGATCCCTTTGCCGACGAGCGTGAACTCAACGATAAACGTTTTGCGCTTGACCATTTTCGTACCAAGCTGCTGACGCTGCCCGCCACCATGCAGACGGAAAAGGGGAGAGCGCTGGCGCAGCATAATGCCGATTATCTGGTGCAGTTTATGGCAAAAATCAGCGCTGAATTACAGGGTGATTACCACGGGCTGGATAACGATGTCTTGCATCGTTTTGGTCATCATAAACCAGGCTGATAAAACGAGGGAAGCACATGGCAGATGTCCACGATAAAGCGACGCGCAGCAAAAACATGCGTGCCATTGCCACCCGTGACACGGCAATCGAAAAACGGCTTGCTTCGCTGCTGGAGATGCTTGGCCTGACATTCCGTGTCCAGGATGCTGCGTTACCTGGACGCCCTGATTTTGTGCTGGATGAATATCGCGCCGTCATCTTTACCCACGGCTGTTTCTGGCATCGCCACGAGTGCTATTTATTTAAAGTGCCCGCGACGCGTACTGAATTCTGGCTGGAAAAAATAGGTAAAAATGTCGTGCGTGACAACCGCGATAGCGCATTGCTGCGAGAGCAGGGGTGGCGCGTACTCATTGTCTGGGAATGTGCGCTACGCGGGCGGCTTAAATTAACGGACGATGCACTGGCCGAGCGGCTCGAGGAGTGGATCTGCGGGGGCGGTGACGCCGCGCAGATCGACACACTGGGCATTCATCAATGAACGTTACTTTTCCGCTTCACAAGGGCTAATCACGGGTCGGGCAGGGAGAAGGTATTTCCCCAGCGTCACCAGTACGACAGCCATAATGATAATTCCGAGCGCGAGCCACTCGATGCTGGAAAGGTGTTCGCCGCCAAAACCGGTACCAAGCAAAACGGCCACAACCGGGTTAACGTAGGCATAGCTGGTGGCGATAGCCGGGCTGACATTGCGTATCAGGTACATATAGGCATTGATGGCAATCACAGAACCGAAGATGGCCAGATAGCCGACCGCCATAAAGCCCTGCACCGTCGGTAGTGTGGTCATCCTCTCGCCGCTGAGTACGGAGGCGGTCAACAAGACGAGGCCTGCTGCCAGCATTTCGATTGCGCCAGCCATCATGCCGGTGGGTAATTCAATACGTGAACCGTAGACGGAACCGAATGCCCAGCTCAGCGAGCCGACGAGGATCATCAGCGCACCCCAGGGATTACCGCTCAGGTTGCCGCCGCTATTAAGCAGGATGATACCCGCAAGGCCAATAGCAATCCCCATCCATTCTAATTTGCGGGTCTGAATACCAAAAAAATGGCTAAAGCAGAGCGTAAAGAGCGGAACGGTCGCTACGACGACGGCAGCGATGCCGGAAGGGACGTTCTGATGTTCCGCAACGGTCACAAAACCGTTACCGACGGCAAGTAATAACACGCCAATCAGCGCCGCATTAAGCAAAGGACGCAGCCGGGGGAGTTTATGGCCCGTAATAAGCAAGAATGCCATGAGTAAAATGCTGGCAGAAAGGAAACGTACGCCAGCCATCATAAACGGTGGCCAGCTTTCAACCCCGATGCGAATAACAAAGTACGTGGAACCCCAAATGATATACAGCGCAAAAAGTGCACCAATAAGCGGTAGAACTTGCCTGAAATGCATACTCACTCACAGCAAAATAAAAAGGAGGCATATAGTAAACGCCAAAACTATCGCCCTGGCGAGTGGTTAATTGTATTTTATCTGTTAAATTTTTGTTGTCTTACGCTTGAGGATTTTCGCTGTGGCTTTTTTACATCATACTTAGAGAATCAACAGGCAAAAAATCGCAGATAATCAATAAGGAAGACCATTTTGGCAGGAAGTAGCTTATTAACTTTACTCGATGACATCGCTACATTGCTGGATGACATTTCGGTGATGGGTAAACTGGCGGCAAAAAAGACCGCTGGCGTACTGGGTGACGACCTCTCCCTCAATGCCCAGCAGGTCACCGGCGTACGCGCAAACCGCGAATTACCCGTCGTCTGGAGCGTCGCAAAAGGGTCACTGCTCAATAAAGTGATTCTGGTGCCGCTGGCGCTATTGATCAGCGCTTTTATCCCCTGGGCCGTTACGCCGTTATTAATGATTGGCGGGGCGTTTTTGTGTTTTGAAGGTGTCGAGAAAGTATTGCACACCCTTGAGGCCCGTAAACATAAAGAAACGCAGGAAGCGCGCGAACAGCGGCTGAATGCGATGGCCTCACAAGATCCGCGCGAATTTGAACGCGATAAAGTTAAAGGCGCAATCCGCACCGATTTTATTCTGTCGGCAGAAATTGTCGCTATCACCCTGGGTATTGTGGCTGAAGCGCCGCTGTTAAATCAGGTGCTGATTCTGTCCGGAATTGCGGTGCTGGTCACGATTGGGGTGTATGGCCTGGTGGGCATTATTGTCAAGCTTGACGATATGGGGTACTGGCTGGCAGAAAAACGCGCGGCGCTTGCGCAGGCGCTGGGCAAAAGCTTGTTATTTATTGCGCCCTGGCTAATGAAAATATTGTCGGTCGTCGGGACGCTGGCCATGTTCCTGGTTGGCGGCGGCATTGTGGTTCACGGTATTGCGCCGTTACACCACGCCATTGAACACATGGCGCAAGGCAGTAATCCCTTCGTTGCGGCATTGCTCCCCGTGCTGGCTAATCTGGTATTGGGTTTTATCATCGGTGCGATAGTCTTATTAGCGGTGAAACTTATTGCACGACTGCGTGGTACGCATGCCTGAATTCTCGATTTTGCCACTACGCAAAAGGTTGAAACTTCGTCTAAGGTGAAATCGTTTCACCCTGATACAGGAGGCAAAGATGGTCTTTTTGGTCAGTGATGAAGTAAAAGCAAAAAATGGTGGGCAGTGCATGATTGTCACCGGTTATTCCAGCGGGATGGTGGAGTGTCGCTGGTATGACGGTTACGTCGTAAAACGTGAAGCCTTCCGGGAAGATGAACTGCTTCCCGGTGAAGGACGAAAGCTTTGCGAAGAGGCATAGCCATCTAAAACGCCCGGCATGCCCGGGCGTTTTTCTTCTTTCAGTTATTTGCCGTTGGCAATCGCATAACGCATTCAGCGTTGCGTTTATTCAGGGAGTCTTTGTGGGGCAGGAAAAAGTCGTTAAAAGTCCTCCGCGACTTGCGTTTGTCAAAACCTGGTTTGTTCCCAGCCGGGTCGTGAATCTCTGTTTTGTTATTGTGCTGGTCTGTTCTACGGTGCTGACATGGCGTGAAGTCATTGTGATGAAAGGCGCGTATGTCGTCAGTCAGCGTAACGCGCTGGATAATGTTGCCAATGTGCTGGACAGGCAGATGCAGGTAGGTATCGACCGTCTGCTATTTTTCCGCAACGGTATGCAGTCTGCGCTACAAACGCCGCTCGCTTTCGATGTTTTACGTAACATACAGGCGGAGTTTGAACAGAAGCGCATGCTGCCTTACTGGCAAATAGTGCTGGATAACCGCCGGACGCTGCCTTTATATGGTGTGTCAGACTATTTTGTCGAGCAAAGCGCCTCGTTAAGCCGCGATAACCCGCTATTGCATAATGAACTGACTGCCGCAATGGAGCTCGGTTATCTGTTCCGTTTTGCCTCCAGTGCCACTATGTTTCCGCGTCGTGCGCTCTATGTCTCCCGTGCGGGTTTTTTTATCTCCACATTACCTGTCGGGAACAATAATGAAATTGTTCAGCAGTATTACCAGTATCTGACCAGCCCCTGGTTTAGCGGGCAAAGTGAGCGTGAAAACAAACTGCGCGGTGTACGTTGGTTTAGTGACGAAGCGCACGAACTGAGTCTTGCCGATTCGCTGGTGACCGCCAGTGTGCCGCTGGATTATGAAAACAACTGGTATGGCGTGCTATCAATGAGTTTTCCTGTGTCATCAATGAAGGCGTTACTGACTGAAGCGCGACAGAATCAGGATAGAGGCGAATACCAACTGTATGATGCGCAGTTTGCTTTGCTTACGACTACCGCAGAGCGCGGAACCGCGAACCAACAATTTTCCAGTGAGGAACGGGCGCAGCTGAAACGGGAAATGGCCAAAGACACAGCGGGCGGCTTGCGCCTGGGGACGCGTTTCGTGAGCTGGGAAAAACTCAAACATTTCGAAGGCAGTGTGCTGCGTATCCAGACGTTGCGTGAGGGGTTGCGCGGTGATTTTGGCAGTATCAGTCTCGCCCTGGCTTTATTGTGGCTCCTGTTTACCACTCTGCTGTTGCTCTCGTGGGGCGTTATTCGGCAGATGGTCAGCAATATGTTCCAGCTCCAGCATACATTGCAATGGCAGGCCTGGTATGACCCATTGACGCGACTGAATAATCGCGGCGCGTTGTTTGAGCGCGCCCGGGTGCTGACAAAGGAGTGTGCTGCGCAAAATCTCCCGCTCTCGGTGATTCAAATTGACCTTGACCATTTTAAGCGGGTCAACGATCGCTTTGGTCACCAGGCCGGGGATCTGGTGTTGTCTTATGCTGCGGGCTTGATTGGTAAATCGATCCGCGAGCAGGATGTGGCCGGGCGAGTCGGGGGGGAAGAGTTTTGTGTACTGCTGCCAGGGGCGACGCTTCTGGATGCGACCGTGGTGGCAGAAAAAATCCGCCAGCGTATCAGCGACAAAGAAATTTTTGTTCAAAAGAGTAAAACCATTCGCGTTACCGCCTCCCTCGGCGTATCTGGCGCGCAGGAAGGCGGCAACTATGATTTCGAATATCTCCAGTCTGTTGCCGACAGCCGTTTATATCAGGCAAAAAATAACGGTCGCAATCAGGTTTGCGCCGAGGACGGCGTGTCGCCACTGCCCAACACATAATCCATTCCTTCCCGCCACCCCGCTGCGCCTTCAAGGGCGCAGTGGTATACCCGCTCAGGGGTATCATATTGTAAGCGGATCCCCTCACGGTTCAGCCCTTTCACCACAATAGCGAAATTGACGCTATCCAACAGCGGCGCATCGTTGGGACCATCCCCTAATCCCAGGGTGATATGACTCGTACCGTCATAATGACGATACTGGCGTATTAACCAGTTCACTGCCTGGTCTTTGCCGCTACGTTCATCAAGGACATGCCAGAACCTGGCCCCCTGCACGAAACGTAAGCCGAGCTGGGCCAGTTCGGCGTCGAAAATCTGCATCTGTTCATCGCTATCCCGCCAGATTAAGGTTTCAGACGCTTCCTGCAAACGGGCGAGCGCGGCTTGCGCTGGTGGAAGACCGGTGACATCAGCCAGAATGTGCTCGTCCATTTCGCTAAAGGTCGTGAACTTGTAGCCATCGCGACTGCGCAGTTCAATGAGAACTTTTGTAATTTCGTCGTGGGAAGAGCCTGTCATGATACGCGGATAGTTTTCGTGATCCTGCCAGTGTTCATCAAGCTGAATAACAGCGCCGTTCTCGGCAATAAAGGGCAGGCCTTCCAGACCCAGCATGCGTTGTACCGCCATCATCTCGGCGGCAGTTTTGCTACTACAGAGGATCAAAGGAATATGGTGTTCACGAAGCCGGGCAAGCCACTCAGCCGCCGGTTGCCAGTCGCCGGTGTGGCTATCCTGGAGTGTGCCGTCAACATCGGAAAACACCAGCAGTGGGTCGTCAAGCGTTGGCATGGTCTGCTCCTTGCAGTCAGGTAAGACAAATCTCATTTTTACGTAAGGCCACTTAGCGAAACATCGATACCGAATGCAGGTAAGCGGCATGGCGCGGGCACTCATGGATGTGCACTCGGTGTAAATATTGCGCGACTAAATTATTCAACCCAGGAATATTATCTTGTCATGCAATAAGTTTGAGGATATGGTTCCAGTTACATCAGATTCCCTGGTGTAACGAATTTTCAAGTGCTTCTTGCGAGAGCAAGTTTTATCCCGGCCACCCCATGACCGGGATTTTTTCTTTTTAGCGATTTAGCGATTCACTTCCGTCACGCTAAAGTCGTGAATATCAAGCTCGAACGCCTCTGCCAGTTCACGCCAGGTGTGGTAATCCCGCCCATCGATGCTAACGCGCTGACCATCGCCGTCAGCAACCCGATGGATTTCGCTCTCGCATATTTCGTTGATTGCTGCCAGCAGGGCGTCAACGTCGACATTGACGTCCCGTTTTGCGGTGTCGCTGTACTCTTTCACTGTACTCATCCGTTTCACCTCATTGTCAGGCCCATTGATCAGTATAGTCGGTAGAAAAAATAGTCAGCCAAACACCCGGAGGCTGCCAGCTATTGAGAATTGTTCTACACTGGCACAAATGAAACAGGAGGATGGATATGAAGGTAAACGATCGGGTTACGGTCAAGACGGACGGTGGTCCGCGCCGTCCGGGTGTCGTGCTGGCTATTGAAGAATTCAATGAAGGTACGATGTACCTGGTGTCACTTGATGATTACCCGCTCGGTATCTGGTTCTTTAATGAAAAAGGTCATCCGGACGGGATTTTTGTTGAACTGATTGATTAATTTCATTCGCCCTCCGTTCAGGAGGGTGATCCCTCAAAATTTTATCGCATATTCACAAAGATACCGCTGGTTACATTGTCGGTCAGACGAACGACATGATAGATCACTTGCTTATTATGCGTTTTAATTTTCCTTTTAATATTACCTTTATGGGAAGATACCGTTTTAGCTTTAATATTCATCTGATCGGATATTTGGATGGTATCCTGCCCCGACATCCACATCTTGAGCATGCTGGATTCCGTCCGACTCAGTGATAGCGTGGGTAAATTAATGTGCCCAATACTCTTTTTCTCTTTACTAAGATAGTCAGCCAAAATATCGTCCAGGGACTCAGGCTTTATCGACTTGGAACTGATCAATAAATTCTTGCGGACTAACAAATATTCATCAAAGTGAATATTAGCTATTGCCATAAATACAATAAATAACGTCCGGGGGTGTTGAGTAATGATTTCTTTTATATGCTGACTGCTGACAGGATCGTGAATAAAGCAGTCCTCATTAATAAACACCACCGTGGGTTGTAACGCCACACATGCCGATTCGAGCTCATCAACGGTTGTTACATCGTTGATTTCTCGTTTCTTTACCCCCCGGCTTGCCAGATACCCCGTTAGTCCCAACCGGGTATAACTGCATAAATCCATAATAATCGTTGACATGGCATACCCTCACTCAATGCGTAACGATAATTCACCCTCGCCAGAGGTCCCTGAACCACCAGGCAAAAAAGTAATAAAACAATGAGCAGGACGACCTCAGGCGAAACCACTATCCCGTAAAGTTACGTATAATTTGCCAGGAATCATCTCAAAGTAAAGTAAATGTTGTGTTCTGTGAGAACCTTAAAAACAATTAACCCGCGTCAGGTATATCGTAGGGAGTGATTCCCGAAATTGATTTTAGGAATTTCCTTAGGAAGGCTATATAAAATGTGTGGGTTGTTATTTCTTGGGCAGTTCGCCGACTATATCGGCTAATAGATTGAAAACCTCACCAAATACACGTTCGGTGTAAGGCGCGATTAATGGCATCATGGCCACCATGAGCAAAATGCCCACCGTTAATGTTATCGGGAAACCGATAACAAAAAGGGAGAATTGTGGAGACATTCGGTTTAATAAACCCATCGCCAGGTTAATGGTCAGCAGCAGGGTAATGATGGGCAAAGCCAGCATCACGCCATTAACGAAAATCATACTCGCGGAGCGGGTGATGGCCATAAACGCATCACTGTTCACCGGATCTCCGCCTATCGGCAGCGTATGAAAGGTGTCCACCAGCATACTAATCAGCCACAGATGACCATTGAGAACTAAAAACAGCAGCATCGCCAGCATGTCCATGAAGCGGGCGAGCACAGGCATATTGAGGTGGCTGGTAGGATCAACAAAGGTCGCGAATGACAGACCCATCTGTAAACCAATCAACTCTCCGGCATAACGAATGGTCGCGAAGGCAAACTGCATCGTAAAACCAAGCGCTATGCCAATCAGAAGCTGTTGTATTGCCAGCCAGAAGCCATTCGCGGAAAACATGGTTTCGTTGACCGGGGGCAGCGTCGGCGCGACGATAAAGGTGATCACCAGACCCAGCCCTATTTTTACGCGTCGGGGGATAGAGTGCTCACTCAGGATCGGAGCCGTCATAATCAGCGCCATAATGCGCAACAAGGGCCAGAAATACATGCTGAGCCATTGGAGCCATTGATCGCTGGTGACATGAAACATGCGGGGCTTACCCAATCATATAGGGCAGGTTACTGTATAACGTGCGCATATAATCCAGCAGCAGGTTGAGCATCCATGGCCCGGCAATGATGATTGTCACAAACACCGCAATGATTTTTGGAATGAATGAGAGGGTCATTTCGTTAATCTGGGTAGCGGCCTGCAGGATGCTGATAATCAGACCTGTCACCAGGGCGACCAGGAGCAACGGTGCGGCGAGTGCGAGGGCAACTTTCATCGCCTCGGTGCCAATCATCATGACCGATTCAGGTGTCATTTTTCACTCCTAACTGTAGAAACTCTGCGCCAGTGAACCGACCAGTAGTTGCCAGCCATCCACCAACACGAACAGCATTAACTTAAAGGGCAGCGCAATAGTGGCAGGAGGCACCATCATCATCCCCAGTGCCATCAGGACGCTGGCGATCACCAGGTCGATAATCAAAAACGGGATGAATATCGTAAAACCAATCTGGAAGGCCGTTTTGAGTTCGCTGGTCACATAGGCCGGCAGCAGGATGCGCATTGAGACGGCTTCCGGCCCCTGAATCGGCGGGCTATTGGATAAGCGGGCGAAGAGGGCGAGGTCGGCTTCGCGCGTCTGGCGCAGCATAAACTCACGCAGCGGTTGTGCGCCGCGCTCCAGCGCCACATCGACAGAAATCTTGTTTTCGCTAAAGGGCTGATAAGCGTCGGCGTAAATCTTATCGATGACCGGCGACATAATAAAAAAGGTTAAAAACAACGCCAGCCCCAGCATAACCTGGTTTGGCGGCGCGGAAGGGGTACCCAGGGCATTACGCAGCAAACCAAACACGATGATGATACGTGTAAAACTGGTCATCATCAGCAGTACGGCAGGCAGGAAGGTCAGTGAAGTGATAAAGACCAGCGTCTGCACCGGCAGGGACCAGCTTTGTCCGCCGTTGGCCAGAGGTTGACTCACCAGGCCCGGGAGTTGAGCAAATGCGGCAGGGGCAGCCAGCCATAATCCGGCCAGCGCGAAAGGTAACAAACGGCGCATCAGGTTCTCCCGGAACGCTTAAGCAAATTCTTCATCACGGACTGAAAGTCCGGGGTCTTCTCTTTCATGTCTTCATTGTCGGCGGGGGCCGGAGGAAGCGTGTGCAGTAAATTAATCTGCGAAGGGGTAACGCCCAGGACCAGGCGCGCATCTTCCACCTCAACAATGACCACGCGCTCGCGTGGCCCTACGGAGGTAGTGGCACTGACTTTTAGTCCGCGGCTACCCGCAGATTTACCGGCGAATCCCAGACGCTTCGCCAGCCAGGCGACAATAAAAATTATCGCCAGAATCAACACCAGCGCGCCACTGACTTGCAGCAGTGGCGAACCCGGTACGTTTGACGGCTGGCTAACCGTGGCCTGGGTTTTCATTGGCGGCCTCAGCGGCTCAGGCGACGCATGCGCTCAGACGGAGTAATGATATCGGTAATACGTACGCCGTATTTATCCGCAACAACCACAACTTCGCCTTGCGCAATGAGGTAACCGTTGATCAGAATATCCAGCGGCTCACCGGCCAGACCGTCAAGAGCAACCACAGAACCCTGCGTCAGACGCAGCAGCTCTTTAATGGTCATGCGCGTACGGCCAAGCTCTACGGTCAGTTTGACCGGGATATCCATAATCAGATCGATATCCTGCAGGCTACCCGTGACGTCGCCGCCGCCCAGCTGTTGGAAGACAGCGTCAGCTGCACTTTTGCTGGTGGTGGTTTTTTGTTCGTTCAACGCGTCAGCCCACAGATCGTCCATTGCGCTACTGTTTTCATCGGACGGATTGTTCATATCACTCATTTGGGCTGTTCCTCATTCAGCGAATTCAAAATCGGGTTAATCAGATGCTCGACACGCAGGGCGTACTGACCATTTAGCGTGCCATACTGGCTGGTGAGTACAGGCACTCCGTCCACATGCGCAATGATGCGATCGGGTTTCTCGATCGGCAGGACATCGCCGGGCTTGAGTTTAAGTATCTGCGACAGCCGCAGTGAAATATCAGCAAAATTAGCAATCAGCTCCAGCTCAGAGTGCTGAACCTGGCGCACCAGGTTGTCTCGCCAGTTCTGATCTTCCGAGCGGGAGTTCTCCAGCGGCGGGTTGACCAGCACTTCACGCAGCGGCTCTATCATGCTGAATGGCAGACAAATATTAAACTCACCCGTCAGGTTGCCGATTTCCACATGGAACGGCGTGTTCACCACGATGTCGTTAGGTGAGGTCGTAATATTGGTGAACTTAACCTGCATCTCTGAACGTACATATTCAACGTCCAGCGGATGGATAGCTTTCCATGCATCACTGTAGCCCTCAAGCGCCAGTTTCAACATGCGGTTAATAACACGCTGTTCTGTATGCGTAAACTCGCGGCCTTCCACCTTCGTCGGGAATCGTCCGTCACCACCAAATAAGTTGTCTACCGCAATAAAGACCAGGCTTGGGGAGAAAACAAATAACCCCGTACCGCGCAGTGGCTTAAGGTGGATAAGGTTAAGGTTGGTCGGAACCGGCAAGTTACGCGCAAATTCGTGATAGGGCTGAATGCGAATCGCGCCAACGGTAATATCCGGGCTACGACGCAACAGGTTAAACAACCCCATACGGAACTGACGCGCAAAACGTTCATTAATAATCTCCAGCGCCTGCAGACGTTCACGTACTACGCGGCGCTGGGTATTCGGGTCATAGGGACGAATATCGCTATCGCCGCTTGCACCTGGCTTCGGAGCATCGCTCGTGTCGCTGTCTCCGTTGAGCAGCGCGTCGATTTCGGCCTGAGAAAGAATGCTATCGCCCATGTCTTTACCGCAGAATGAAAGCTGTATAAAGAACGTCAGTGACTTCTTGTTTCGGTTGCCCCGCCACTAACGGTGTTGCGATTGCTTCTTTAATCGCTGTAGCCAGTTGCTGCTTACCTTCGTCAGTGGCGAGCTTTGAGGCATCCTGACGTGAGAACAGCAACAGCAAACGGCTACGAACTTCTGGCAAATATTCGCTCAGTCTGGCACGCGTGACGTCGTCTTTCAGACGCAGCGTGATGCCGATGTACAGCACACGATCCGCATCGCCCAGGTTTACCGTAAAGGTATCAAGGGCGAAGAATACAGGTGCCGGAGGCGGCGGCGGAGCTTCTGTTTCCGCCTTCGCGTCCGTAGACGGATGCTGTTGCATACGCCAGTAACTATAGCCAGCAGTCGCGCATGCAGCGAGGGTGATTAACACCAATAGCGGGATCCAGATTTTACGCTTACGTTTTTTTTTGTTGATAGCGGTGTCAGTCATCTGATACGTGCTTCCTGTTAGGTACTGCTCATAGTCTGATTATCCCGTGTCCTGTCCGCGTCAAAGCGCGGAAAAGACGGGGATAATCATGCTACCTCTGGCGTTTAGGCAAAGATATCGACTGCACCGTTACCACGCGCCGTCGATTGCAGGCTTGCAGGCGCGATCAGCGGCTCATCGTCTTCTGTTGCCAGATTGTTACCGCCGCCACTGCGTGAAGAGTGTTGCTGTTGAGAAAAAGATTGTTGCTGCCCGGCAAAGCTTTCGCTACTGATGCTGCTTTGACCCAACTGGATGCCGTTTTCAGCCAGCGATGTCCTGAGCGTAGGCAGTGCAGCCTCCAGCGCCTGACGAACGTGGCTGTGCGGCGACACCATCTGAATTTGCGCCAGATTATCATCGAGTTTCAGGGAGATTTGTACCTGTCCAAGATCTTCCGGGTGCAGATGCAACTCGGCGCTTTGCTGACCCTGTCGGGTAAACATAGTGACGTGCTGGCTGAGCGTCTGTTGCCATTCATGGCTGCCTAACGGTGCGCTCAGAACGGCAGAAGAGATCGGCGCGCTGGCCTGGGCTGATGATGCATTACTGACGACAGGCGCAACGCTGGCGGTGGTGTTGATGGTCATGGCGGCGTTGTCCGCATCTTGTTTCGCTGCGGGGGCCAGCGTGCTGCCAAAAATGCTGGCATGCTGTTGGGCGACATCATCACCGGCAGAGAGGTCCGTTCCATGCGCTGCGGTATTTGCGTTATCGCCTTTTTGCGCACCGGCTGCGAGGGTCGCCAGATCAACTCCGCTACGTTTTGTGGCGCCCACCGCGCTGGAGGCGGCGGTGGCGACGTCAGCGGTGGATTTTGTCGGCGTCAGTTGGGCAGTTTGCTGATGCGGCAGCATAGCCATCAGTGCGCTAAGACCCGCCAGCTCCTCTTCGCTTAAATCACTGCTGTCATCGTCAGTGGCCGCGTGAGTGGCAGTGCCCGTCTCTGTTTTTCCGAGCGCAGCAAGAACGCCGCTTTTGGTTTCCGGCGTCAGGCCCGATAACAGCGCTTGTACCTGGGTTTTACCGTCGGTGGTCAGGGTATCAGTATCGGTTTTGACTGTCTGGCGGGCCAGTAAATCTGCCAGTTTCTGTGCAGGACTCTGCGCATCGTCAGAAGACAATGCGCGCAGATTTTTCAGCGATTTGCCGCTGGCGGCTTGCAGGTCGGCAAGGGTAAAGGTTGTCTTGCCCTCTGCGTCGGTGCCGGTAAGCGTTTTTCCGCCAAGGGCGCCTGCCAGCAGGGCAAGAAAATCTTGTGCCGTATCACCGCTCGTTTTGCCAACACCTGTTTGCACACCGGAGGTTGCATCCACGTCTGTCGAAAGCAATTTCTGCAAGTTGATCATTCATTTTTCCTCTGGGATGCGCGTTGTGCAAATTCATCCATTTTCTTTTGATCAAGGCGGTTTTCCGCCTGTAGTGCGGCAGCGTTTTGTCTTTCCTGCAGAGTTTGCCATGCCTGCAGTCGTTGCTTTTTCTCTCGCCAGCAATTCAGTGCGGTGTCGACTTTTTCATTCCACTGCATCAGTTGCTGTCGATGCTGCTCAATGGCTTTTTCCAGCGTCTGAATAAACTGCTGATAGTTTTGCCAGCGCTGGGCTCCGATCCCCTGGCTCATATCATTATTCAGGTTGTTGCGGTATTCATGCTGATAATCCATCAGCATCTTTAGCTGCTCTTCCGCTTGCTGGCAACCGCGGCGCATTTCACCCAGTCTCAGGGCTGCGTCGTCAACTTCTTTCTCTGCCAAATCCTTTAGCGTCGTTAATGCGCTATTTTGCGTCATAGTCGTCGCTCTCCCACTGCGTTATGCGTTCGGGAAAATGAGTTCAAGGGCTTGTATTGAATCTTCCCACCCGGCACGTTCGAAAATGCCTTGTTGTAAAAAAGCCTCTAACTGCGGCCACAATGCGATAGCTTTATCCAGCATCGGGTCACTGCCGCGCGCGTAGGCGCCAACGCTCACCAGATCACGGTTACGCTGGAAGCTCGACAACAACTGTTTGAAATTTCTGACTCTGGCGTAATGTTTTTCCGTAATCAGGGCCGTCATCGCACGACTGATAGACGCTTCGATGTCGATGGCAGGATAGTGTCCTGCCTCTGCCAGCCGACGGGACAGGACAATGTGTCCATCGAGAATGGCGCGCGCGGAGTCGGCAATCGGATCCTGTTGGTCATCCCCTTCGGTCAGCACGGTATAAAACGCGGTAATGGAGCCACCGCCGCTAATACCATTGCCTGCACGTTCCACCAGCGCAGGTAATTTGGCAAAAACGGAGGGGGGATAACCTTTGGTGGCGGGCGGCTCGCCGATCGCCAGCGCGATTTCACGCTGGGCCATCGCATAACGCGTCAGGGAATCCATAATCAGCAGCACGTGCTGGCCGCGATCGCGAAAATCTTCAGCAATGCGGGTGGCGTAGGCTGCGCCCTGCATACGTAATAAAGGCGAGACATCCGCAGGCGCGGCGATCACAACCGAACGTGCGCGACCATCGGCACCGAGGATATTCTCGATAAAATCTTTTACTTCACGACCACGCTCACCGATGAGCCCGACCACGATAACGTCAGCCTGGGTATAGCGGGCCATCATGCCTAATAAGACGCTCTTACCCACGCCGGAACCGGCAAACAGCCCCATGCGCTGGCCGCGGCCTACCGTTAACAGGGCGTTGATGGCTCGCACGCCAGTGTCAAGCACATGCTCGATAGCCGTACGTTGTAGCGGGTTAAACGGTTGGGTGATCAGCGCGCCGGTTTCACCGGTATCCGGTGTTGGCATACCATCGAGTGGTTTGCCGCTGCCGTCCAGTACACGACCAAGAAGGGTAGGGCCAAGCGGCAGTTGTTTGCTGCTTTGCAAACCATCGCCAAGAATACTTTTCGCATAGACGCGAGCGCCAGGGAGGATGCCTTCCACTTCTTCGAGCGGCATCAGGAACAGGCGTTGTCCGTTAAAGCCGACAACTTCGCTTTCGACTTCTCTGGTCTCGCCGTTTTCCTGACGTTCAATAACGCAGGTAGCCCCCAGCGGCAGTTGCAAACCTGTCGCTTCCAGCACCAGACCGGTAGCACGCGTCAAACGACCATAACGACGCACGGATGGCAGTTGCGCCATTCGGGCTTCGAAATTATCGAGCGAAGTCAGCCATCGGGTCAGACGTGCAGTCATTAAACGACTCCCGGTGCCGCAAGGCGGCACAGTTCCTGCCAGCGCGTTGCCACGCTGGCATCGAGATCGCCCTCATCAGCAGAGACTTTGCAGCCACCTGGATGCAGGGTCGGATCACCGCGCAGACGCCAGCCATGCAGGCTGAGCGTTGCGCCAAGCATCTCTTCAACGCGTTGCAAATCATCAGGATGCACGCGTAACTGTGGTTTACCGCTGAACAGCGGTTCTTGTTGCAGCAGCGTCTGGATCTGTTTAATCAGGGCGCCGTTATCCACGCACGCGGCCTGGCCAATGACCTGACGCGCGGCTTCAAGCGCCATCTGCATCAGACGGGAGGCAATCACGCTATCCAGCGCATCCAGGGTGTACTGAAATTCGCTAACCAGTTGTTGCATACGGGCATGGATAGGTGCCTGCTGCTGGCGCGCCTGGTTCATACCATTTTCATAGCCCTGAGAGAGACCTTCCTGGTAACCTTGTTCCTGGCCTTTTTGTCTGCCTTCTGCCAGACCTGCATTATAGCCTGCTTCATGCGCCTGCATCTGTATCTGTGCTAACTGCTGTTGACGCTTTTGTTCAGCAGATTGTTCGTCTTCGATCTCTACATTTGGCTCATCGCTTGTGGACAGCGCGGCGATAAACTCAGGTACCGGTAGAGCAAGATCTTCTGGCGTCCAGATCTTCCACGGCAATTCATTAGACATAGGTATCCTCGCCGCTGCCAATTACCATCTCGCCGGTTTCGGCCAGACGACGAACAATAAGCAGAATGGCTTTCTGCTCGTTTTCCACCTGCGACAGGCGGACCGGACCACGGTTGGCAAGGTCGTCGCGCAGGATGTCCGCCGCACGCTGGGACATATTGCGCAGGAACTTGTCGCGCAACGGCGGTTCGGAGCCTTTGAGCGCGATAAGCAGGGATTCGGAATCCACTTCCTGCAGCAGGCGCTGGATACTGCGATCGTCCACATCCACGAGGTTTTCGAACAGGAACATCTCGTCGATAATTTTTTGTGCCAGCTCGCCGTCGAATTCGCGAACCGCCGAAATAACGGCTTCTTCCTGCTGCGTTTTCATCAGGTTGATGATCTCCGCCGCCGTTCTCACGCCGCCCATTTTGCTGCGCTTGAGGTTCTGGCCGTCGAGCAGGTTGTTGAGTACTTCGGTCAGTTCGGCCAGTGCGGCTGGCTGTACGCCACCAAACGTGGCGATACGCAACATGACGTCATGGCGCAGACGCTCATCAAACAGGGCAAGAATATCGGCAGCCTGGCCACGTTTGAGGTGGACAAGGATGGTAGCGATAATCTGTGGGTGCTCGTCGCGAATAAGGTCGGCGGCACTCTGCGGCTCCATAAAGTTGAGCGTCTCGATACCGCTTGTGGTATCGCGGGTTTCGAGAATATCTTCCAGCAGGCTGGCGGCACGCTCTTCGCCGAGCGCTTTCACCAGTACCGTACGCAGATAGTCGTTGGCGTTGATATTCAGGGCCGCGAATTGCTCAGCCTCGCCCTCAAACTCCTGCAGGACTTCTACTAATTGCTTATTAGAGAACTGACGCATGCTGGCCATAGCGGTACTGAGATGCTGCACTTCCCGCTGGGACAGATGCTTGAACACTTCCGCTGCGCGATCTTCTCCAATGGTCATTAGCAGAATGACGCTTTTATCGGTACCGGTAAGGCCGGTTGCATTATTGCTCATTTTCAGTACTCATCCACTGGCGAATGACCAGCGCCACAACGCGCGGATCGTTGTCTGACATCTCACGAATGCGTTGGCTCATCACCTCGGCACTCAGACGCTGATTATTACGACGCTGCTGGAGTTGTTCGTCTTTGCTGAGACGAACTTCCACGGACTCTTCAATTTCAGCACGGGCACGCTGTGCTTCCTGTATCGCTTTCGCCTCTTCCTGACGGCGAACCAGCTGCGGACGTACCGCTTTACGCCACAGCAGCCAGGCGACAATCAGAACCAGCAGCCAGCGACCTGCAGTCAACATCTGATCGATGAAGCTCTGCTGTTGCCAGAATGGAAGTTGACCACCCACGTCGTCGGTTGCGTTGAACGGGGAGTTCACCACGTTCAGGGTATCACCGCGTTTTTCGGTATAGCCCATGGCTTCGCGGGTCAGGTCTTCAATTTGCTTAAGCTGGTCTGCGGTCAGCGCTTCGGTCTTGCCATCCGCCAGGGTTCGGTAGTTCACCACGACGGCCACAGAGAGACGCTCGATATCGCCGACATTCATCTTGGTGTGGCGAATGGTGCGGTCTACTTCGTAGTTCGCCGTTTCGTTACGGGTGGTATTGCGCGGCACTGCACTGTTTGCAGCCGAAGAGGCCGTCTGCTGACCCGTTTGATTTTGCTGTCCGTTCTGCTGATTCGCCTGTGGCGTTGTGATCGGTGCGGCATTGGCCGGGGCAGGCTGGTTAGACAGCGCTCCCGGTACGCCGCCCGGATAACTTCCGCCAATCTGCTCACTTTCGTTGGTCTGGCGAGAACGCAGTACTGCCTGAGAGGCATCGCCGTTTGGCTGGTACTGCTCTTCGGTTTGTTCTTTGTTCGCGAAATCAATCTGCGCGGTAACCTGAGCGTGAACGTTACCGTTACCCACGATTGGCGCAAGGATGGATTCAATACGACGCTGTACGCGACTTTCGACATCTGATGCGTATTTTAACTGCGCATCGTTGAGGTCACGGCCTGCGGTGTTGGACTGCGTTAACAGGCGGCCACTCTGATCAACCACGGTCACATTACCCGGCGGCAAACCAGCGACGGCGCTGGAGACCAGGTGAACGATTGCTGTGATTTGACCGTCATCCATGGCGCGACCCGGTGCAAGGTTGACCGTGATCGAGGCAGACGGCGATTTTTGTTCACGCACGAATAAAGACGGTTTTGGCATCGCGAGATGGACACGCGCGGTTTTCACCGGACCCAGTGTTTCAATGGTACGGGCCAGTTCGCCTTCCAGCGCGCGCTGGTAGTTAACCTGCTCGCTGAACTGGCTGATGCCAAATTTCTCCTGATCCAGCAATTCGAAACCGACAGCACCGCCTTTCGGCAGACCCTGTTGCGCGAGGCGCAGGCGCAGCTCATGAACTTTATCTGCAGGAACTTCAAGAGCCCCACCGTTCTCAGAGAAACGGTAAGGAATGTTCATTTGCGTTAATTGGGTAACGATAGCCCCGCCGTCCTGGTCGGAGAGGTTGCTATAAAGGGTGCGGTAGTCCGGGCTTTTTGCCCACAGTACCATGGCGACGACGATAGCAACGGCTGCAGCCGCCGCCACCATTAATGGGATCTTGGGGTTCGCGCGCAAGCGGTTGAGCCACTCCAGAGATTTATTCTGTGGTGCAGAAGTTGCAGTCGCACTCATTGCGCACCTCGTAACTCAGGGTGGATGTTGTTATTTGAGTAGTGAAACAAAACAGACTCCCGGATCGGCAAACTCGACATTTGTCCATTAATATGGCTATGCCATTATTTGATGATTCAGAATTTTCTATGCCTCAAATAACCTGGTTTTTTATCGTTATTTACCGCCATTATCTTATTGACGAACTGGTAACCTTATCCGTGTATCAAACCATCCGGGGATAATCCATGGCAATTCAGGGTATAGAAAGCGTTATCAGCCAACTGCAGGCGACCGCAAGTCTGGCGAAAAATCAAAGCGTTGATAACGCTGACAGCGTTCAGACGGTGAGTTTTGCCGGGCAGCTGCATGCCGCGCTGGATCGAATCAGCGATACGCAGAACACGGCGCGTACACAGGCTGAGAAATTCACCCTTGGCGAACCGGGCGTGGCGTTGAATGACGTAATGACCGACTTACAGAAATCATCCATTTCCCTGCAAATGGGTGTCCAGGTGCGTAACAAGCTTGTAACGGCTTACCAGGACATCATGAATATGCAGGTTTAGTTTTTTGCTGGCAGCCCCGTCCGGAGCTGCCACTTTTTGTCTATAGAAAACCCCCAGCTAGGCTGGGGGTTCCGGAAAGCTTTCAGCTTTAAGCCAGTTATTAAAACCCCTTTTGATTTGTTAAAACACCTTGCGGTCTGGCAACTGCAAAAGTTCAACAAGAAATCAAAAGGGGGTCCCAATGGGGGACGAAAAGAGCTTAGCGCACACCCGATGGAACTGTAAATATCACATAGTTTTTGCGCCAAAATACCGAAGACAAGCGTTCTATGGAGAGAAACGTCTTGCGATAGGGAGCATTTTAAGAAAGCTGTGTGAGTGGAAAAATGTACGGATCCTGGAAGCTGAATGCTGCGCAGATCATATCCATATGCTTGTGGAAATCCCGCCCAAAATGAGCGTATCCGGCTTTATGGGATATCTGAAAGGGAAAAGCAGTCTGATGCTTTATGAGCAGTTTGGCGATCTGAAATTCAAATACAGGAACAGGGAGTTCTGGTGCCGGGGATACTACGTAGACACGGTAGGGAAGAACACGGCGAAGATACAAGAATACATAAAGCACCAGCTTGAAGAGGATAAAATGGGCGAGCAGTTGTCGATCCCTTATCCGGGTAGCCCGTTTACGGGCCGTAAGTAACGAAGTTTGATGCAAATGTCAGATCGTATGCGCCTGTTAGGGCGCGGCTGGTAACAGAGCCTTATAGGCGCATCCGAAAAACCTCCGGCTATGCCGGAGGATATTTATTTCACCGAACTTCATGTAAAGAGTGCCGGTGAGCCATCCTTTAGCCGCCTTTTCCCTATTTCTGAATCATATAACGAATCGTTGGCCCATCCTGCTGGATGTCCAGCACCGTATAGCCATGGTTTCGCGCATCGACAGGAATGTTATTGATTGACTGCGGGCAGTCGCTGATGACTTCCAGAATTTCGCCTTTTTTTAACTGCGGCAGTGCCTCCAGCGTCGCTACTGCCGGGTAGGGGCAGGGTTCACCCGTCATATCCAGACGGTAATCGGGTACGATGTTCATGCGGTCTCCTTAATTGCCGCCCGCGATGCGCGGCGGAAAAATTGTTTTTCCCAGCCAATGACAAAGAGCAGGGCGATAAGCAGCAGGGCATACGTCACCAGCAATCCGCCGAGCGGCCCAAAGGTTTTCAACAGGTTGACTTTATCCCAGTTTGTGGCGAGCGCAGGGGAGATGTCATCCCAGAAGTAAGCCAGCAGAGTTGAACCAATAACGTTACCCAGACCGACCCACCAGTAATGTACCTGCCCTTCAACGGCACGATACATCCAGCCGGTCTCACAACCGCCGGCCAGCACAATGCCAAAGCCAAAAAGCAAGCCACCGAGAACAGCATTCGGGCCTGCCCACATGATTTTGGCTTCCACACCCAACTGTATGTAACTGAAAATACCGATCGCGCTGGCCGCCATGCCGAAAATAATCGCTTTTGCCATTAACGTACGGCCCGTTATCCACATATCGCGGAAGGCGGAGGTGAAACAGATCTGCGCACGTTCAATCAGCAAACCAAAGCCTACGCCGAACAACATCGCCAGCCCCAGCTTCGGCTGGTTCATCGCCGTCAGCAGCGCCCAGCCAATCATCCCGGCAAATATCAGCATCCCCAGACGGAAGCGCCGACGCGCCTGGTCCGCGTTTTGTGTCAGTGGCGACGCCGCTGAGACTTTCTGCATTTTTACCGGTATGCGGAAAAGGGGGAGGAGCGTAAAGCGGGCACCCAGCCATGAACCGATGGCGGTAGCGACGGCAAAAAACCAGGCGTGTAGCGAGAACTGCGGAATGCCGGTAAAGAAGGCTGCCAGGTTACAGCCCATTGCCAGACGCGCGCCAAATCCGGCGATAATCCCGCCGATGACCGCCTGGACAATGCGGATGCGATGCTGCGGCAGACGGAGTTTCACGTTGTTTGCCCATAATGCTGCGGCAAAACAACCGCCAAACATACCGATAATCATCATGCCGTCTATTCGGGTCAGCGGTGTGCCATCAAGATGAATGAGTTTAAAGTATCCCCACTCTTCGGCGTGTACCCCTGCCAGTTGCAGCAGTTGCCCGCCCCAACGGGTAAATTCCCCCGTTACCGCCCAGAAGGTGCCGGTAATGCCGAAATAGTAGGTGGAAAGAATTCCCGCTGCGATAACCGCCGGAACAGGCGACCAGAATTTAATCAGGAAGGTCGTTTTAATGTGTTGCCATGACATGGTATTAGCCTCTGAACTCAGAAGGTGCCAACGAAAAATGAACCGGACTGTGCCCGGGACGTGCATATTAGCTGTGTTTAATAACTGGAAACCTGTACTCAGTCAAAAATCGGGTCTGGTATGATGAAACCCTGGTGGCCGCAGGCGTTTAGTGCCACACTCATTCTGTCGCAAAAAGCAGGAAAGATAATGAAAAAACAACTGATTATTGGCGCAATGCTGGCACTGAGTGGTTGCGTGCAGGTGGATGATTTTACCTCGGTGGTCAAGCACCCGGCCCCGGAAGGGCTGGCGGGCAACTGGCAGACGGTGGGACCGCAAAGTAAACTGGTCAGCCCTGAGGCTATTGCCTCGCTAATCATTACGCCAGAAGGGGATACGCTGGATTGCCGTCAGTGGCAACGCGTGATTGCGGTACCGGGCAAGCTGATGCCCAGGGGAGATGACTGGTATAACGTGACGCAGCAGCGCGATATCTATCGCCTTGAGCGCGACGGTAATCAACTTGACTATGACGGCATGACCTTGCGCCGGGTTGATAAGCCGACCGTTGAGTGTACGCAGGCGCTGGCGAAGAAAACCGTTATTGGCGTGAAACCCTGAACAACGGCGCTGAGCGAGTCCGTTCGCTCAGCGCAATCATCACAGCACCTCTTCCTGTACCCAGACGCTGACACTCCCGCCATGGCAATAAAACGTGCCTTCACCGTTTTCATCGGTGGTGACGCTCTCCTGGTAGTCCCCCAGATAATCACGCCACACTTTATTGCCGTAGTTAACACCGAGATTCAACGTCTTCTCGCCGTCGTCACCGTTTGACATGACGACCACACAGCCAGGATTGTCTTGCGTCCCGCTACGGCTAAAAGCGATACAGTTAGGGTGATCGAACCAGAGCGTCTGCACCCCATGGGCAAAGCGCTGGCGGGCAAGGATAAGCCGGTCCAGCTTGTCGATAACCGGCATATCGACATGGTATGTTTCACCATCGCCGCCGGTATCTTCATAACTTGCGCCGAACAGATCCGGGTAGAACACAGACGGTACGCCATTTTCCCGCAGCAGAATGAGCGCATAGGCCAGCGGTTTAAACCAGGCTTCTACCGGTGCCTCCAGTGCCTGGAGCGGCTGTGTGTCATGGTTGGCGACCAGCGTCACGGCATGGAACGGGTCAGCTTCTACCAGCGTGCCGGTAAAAATTTGGCTCATATCATAGTCGCGCCCCTGTTTTGAGGCTTCATGAAAATTCATATGCAGCGGTGCGTCGAACAACATAGTCTTGCCCTCGACCTGGCCAATGTACTGCTGCAGTTTATCCACGTCGTGAGACCAGTATTCGGCGACGATAAATAACGGCTCAGGCGCCACATCCTGGACATGCTCTATCCATTCTTTATAGAACCATGCGGGAATATGTTTCACGGCATCAAGGCGAAAACCGTCACAGTGAGTCTGGTCCATCACCCAGCGCGCCCAGTATTTGATCTCTTCGGTCACCGCGTGGTTACGAAAATCGATATTCGCTCCCATCAGGTAATCGAAGTTACCCATCTCGTCATCCACCTGATCGTTCCAGCCTTCGCCAGTGTAATCATTGATGATTTTAAACACGCCGTCTTCGGCGGGATTTTCAATATGATCGATACCGCTAAAACATTTGTAATCCCAGATAAATTTTGAATATTTACCCTGACGGGCAGGGAAGGTGTAGCGTGTCCAGGCTTCGCATTCCAGCACTGTGTCATCAATTTGTGTCCGGTCTTGCTCGTTCACTCGATTAACGCGAATCGCCTCTTTTTCATCGGCGCCCATTTTATGGTTCACCACCACGTCCAGGAGAACAGCAATACCGTGGCTGTGCAGCGCGTCGATAGCGGCATGAAGCTGATCCTTGTCGCCATATTTTGTGGCCACGGATCCTTTTTGATCAAATTCACCTAAATCAAAGAGATCATACGTGTCATATCCCACAGAATAGCCGCCGGACGCGCCTTTATACGCGGGCGGTAACCAGACCATGTTGATGCCAAGATCATTGAGGCTGGCAGCACGGGCCTGAAGTTCGGGCCACAGCTTGCCGCCGTCGGGGTAATACCAGTGAAAGGTCTGCAATAAAGTGGGGTTTTTCATCTTCCTTGCTCCAGAAGTCGCGTCATTGGACTTCTGGAGTATGGAAGAAAACCATAGGATTGGTGGTTACTGATTTAAATTATTTGGGAACAAGATTTTACCAGACAAATTACCATAAGCTGAGGTCAGAGACTGTTGCTTACCTGTTTTATCAATCAGGTGGCGCAGCTCTTCCATGCGCTGCTGTAACAGCACCTTGAGCTCAGCTTCATTTGACAACACCATCCCCAGCAGCTCTTTAGCCTGCTGATTTTGCAGTTTGTTGCCTGGTGAAATCGGGTTGCGGGCAATACTCTCTACAAGCTGTACGTAGTTGACTTCCTGTTCAATCAATTCATCCCATTTACCTGAATGGGCGAGATTTAGCATGGTGATGCTCAGAGCATGCAACGCATGCCAGTCGGTAAGAGATGGGATGAAGTTAGTCATCAACGCATGTCCTGATGAGTAGAAGCCGATGTGTTAATTTGTTTCCACGCATCGGCGATATTGTTCAGCAGTCTCTCTACCTCAATGATGCCTTCCACGTCGTTATGCAGGTTTGACTGTAACAAACGGCGCACCATATAGTCGTAAAGCGATGCCATATTTCGAGGGAGCTCACCCTCAACATCCATGTCCAGCCCTGCCTTGAGACCGTTATCTATAATGATGATAGCATGTGAAAGTGCCTGGCCTTTAGACACCAAATCCCCTTGTTCGAGGAACAGCCGTGCCCTGACAAGGGCACTGTGTGCCCCGTCAAAAAGCATGACAATAAGCTGATGCGGGCTTGCGCTCATTACCGCGCTTTCCAGCCCAACTTTTTGATAAGAACTAGCACCACTTTGACTATACATATCAAATCCTTAACTGCGTGAAGAACTAAACTGCTGTGTTAAGTAAGCTGCGGTACTGTTCAATTTACTGACCATTGTGTCGAGCGCAGTAAACTGCGACTTGTAACGGGCCATGGTTGCTTCAATCGTTGCTTCCATATCGGTATAACGCTGATCAAGGGTCTTAATGGTCTTGTTAATACCGTCCTGCGCGTTCTGGATAACGCCCGTACTACCTGTCGCGGTGCTCAGCATCGTTGTCAGGGTATTGTTCATCTTGGTCGCTAAACCGGTCTTAGTACCGTCACCAATAAAATAGGCCTGAACCGATTCCGGGTTGTCGGTTAGCGCTTTCGATAACTTGGTCGAATCCACCGTTAATGTACCGGTCGAGCCATCGGAGCCGGTTACCGGGTTTTGGGTAATCCCAAGCTGAGCCAGTATCTTGTAATTTCCGCTTTGGCTTTGTACATCAGTCAGCAGCGAACGCAGTTGAGACTGAATCGAACGTACGTTCGAATCGCCCAGCAGCGCGCCGTTACTGGAGGACTGGCTATCAGCGCCTGCATCCACAGCAACATATTTCGTTACGCTAGCGATAGTGGATTGCAGTGAGTTATAGGCGGTCACCCAGTTATTGATAGCCGTGGTGTTAGCGTCTGTTGCACGGCCAATACTTAGCGTTTCATCTGCCGTACTTTTTGATTTGAGCGTCAGCGTCACACCGGGCAATGCATCAGTAATGGTGTTGCTGTCGCGTTCAATCGCCACATTATTGATGGAGACCTTCGCATTCTGAGAGGCTGTCTGCACGGCAAGGGCGCTACTTGTGCTGTCATGGCCAATCTTCTGCTGCAGGGTATCATCGCCCGTTACAGTGACCGTCATGTCATAATCGGTACCGGTCGATTTTGAGGTCAGCATCAGGCGATAGTCGCCATCCGTTGCCTTCATAACTGTTGCGCTGACGTTACCGCCTGCTTTATTGATGGCATTAGCGATACCGGTCAATGATGTATCCGAATCTGCCAATTGCACCGTCAGCGGCGTTTTTGTCCCCGCCTGGGTAATGGTAATGGTACGCGTGTTGTCAGTTGTCGTTCCGCCAAGCTGCGTAGTGTTGCTGGGAATACTGGAGGACATCAGTACTTGCGCTTTCGCCACCTGACTAACGTTAACAGTATAATCCCCTACCGTTGCATCACTGGTCGTGGCTGCAGAGAATGAGGTGTTCGTACTATTAACGGTTGTTGAGTTCCATGTAGCTGCTTTACCCAGCGCCGCTGTCGCGGTTTGAAGGCTGGTTAAGGCACTTTGCAACTTACCATACGCACTTAATTGAGCGGTATATGTGGTCTTCTGGTTGGTAATCGTTGTCAGCTTGGTGTTTTCAGCTGTTTCCAGGTTGTTGTACAACGTGGTTAGATCCAGACCGGAACCTACACCAAGGTTACTAATAGAAGCCATGTCTGTTTTCCTTTGCGTCTTGTGTGTAACTTGACTCTCTATCGGCAACTCGAGCAAAAAGTTTACACACCGTATGAAAAAATAATCGACAGAAAAGCGGGAGCAGTTAGGGGTAAATAAGAGGATTGTAGAAGATAAAAACAGTAGCGGAAAGGCGATTTTTTGAGCTAAAAAGACGCTTTAAGAAATTTAAATCATTTAAAAACAATGAGATAAAATTTTTTATCGATTATTTCTAAAGTCCTTCGCAGATGCGCCGATACCCTTGTTGACGGTGAGAGACGCCGTAAGTGTTAGGCACCGACCCTAAATCAATTTTTGAAGGAAAGTAATTATGGCAGTTATCAATACTAACCTGTTGTCACTGACTACTCAGAACAACCTGAACAAATCTCAGTCTGCGCTGGGCACTGCTATTGAGCGTCTGTCCTCCGGTCTGCGTATCAACAGCGCAAAAGATGATGCGGCTGGTCAGGCAATTTCTAACCGTTTCACTTCTAACATCAAAGGCCTTACTCAGGCTGCTCGTAACGCGAACGACGGTATTTCTATAGCTCAGACCGCTGAAGGTTCTCTGAACGAAATCAACAATAACTTGCAGCGTATCCGTGAGCTGGCAGTTCAGGCTCAGAACGGTACCAACTCCGGTTCCGACATCGACTCCATCCAGTCTGAAGTTAACCAGCGTCTGGACGAGATCAGCCGTGTTGCAAGCCAGACTCAGTTCAATGGGCTGAAAGTATTGAACTCTGCTGGTACTATCAGTATTCAAGTTGGATCGAATGATAGTGAGAAAATTGACATCACCATCAATAATAATTCCGGTTGGAACTTGAAGGCAGCGGGGTCGGCTGGGACATTAGGTGGTAATGTAACAGCACGCACAGTAAGTCAGTCTGGTATTGATGTCTTGGCAAGTGATGTTTTGGCTAAAATTGATGGTGCTCTAAAAGCTGTGGATAACCAACGTTCTGACTTGGGTGCCATCCAGAACCGTTTCGAATCTACCATCTCTAATTTGAATAACACCGTGACTAACCTGTCCGCAGCACAGTCTCGTATTCAGGATGCTGACTACGCGACCGAAGTCTCTAACATGAGCCGTGCGCAAATTCTGCAGCAGGCAGGTACTTCTGTACTGGCTCAGGCGAACCAAGTTCCGCAGACAGTACTGTCTCTGTTACGTTAAACAGTATCAATTTATTAAAACCAGCCTTAGGGCTCGATGCCGATTAATTAAGGCTTGGTTGATCGACCCTCAAACTGCGACACTATAACGGCTTCCATAACAGGAAGCCGTTTTCTTGTCTAAAGAAAACCCCCAGCTAGGCTGTAATGCCGATCAGTTAAGGATCGGTTGACCGATCCAGTGGCTGTGTAAGAATCCGGAAATACTGGACTGACCCCACAACAGTAGACATTTCCTGTCCTCACGACGAGGCCTGTTCGAAGGCCTCCGGACTGACGCCGCCGGGATGGCTGTGACGCCGGGCCCGGTTGTAGAACACTTCAATGTAATCGAAGATATCCGCCCGGGCCAGATCCCGGGTTTTGTATATTCGCTTCCTGATGCGTTCTTTTTTCAGTGAACTAAAGAACGATTCGGCCACCGCATTATCCTGGCAGTTGCCACGCCGGCTCATGCTCGGTGCCAGGTTATTGGCCCGGCAGAAGCGCTGCCAGTCGTCACTGCCGTACTGACTATGATCGCTGTGTACGATGACCTCGCCGTCCGGTTTTCGGCGCCAGACCGCCATCATCAGCGCGTCGAGCGCCAGTTCGCGTGAGAGAGTGGGTTTCATCGACCAGCCAACCACGTTACGGGCGAAGAGATCGATAACCACCGCCAGATACAACCATCCCTGCCAGGTGCGGATATAAGTAATGTCGGTGACCCAGACCTGATTGGCCCGGAGAACGGTGAACTGCCGCTGCACGCGATTAGGAGCAACCACTGAAGGTCTGCCGGCGATACGACGTGGCGCTTTATAGCCGTGTACAGCTTTAATCCGGTTCAGTTGCATGATGCGACCCACCCGGTTTTTACCGCAGGTTTCCCCGATTTCGTTCAGATCGCCATGAACCCGCCGGTAACCGTATACTCCTCCCCTCAGGGAATATGAGTCGCGGATAAGTATCAGCAGGCGCTGGTTATCTTTATCACGCGCCGAGACAGGGTTGTGCAGCCACGCATAGAACCCGGCCCGGGCGACATTCAGTACCCGACACATCGTCATCACACCCCATACAGTGCGGTGCTCATTGATAAAGCGGTACTTCAGTGTAAGCGTGCAGCGAGAACCGTATTGACGGGGATGTGTTATTCAGTTGGCAGTGCTACGCGCCAGGGGAGTAGTTCGCTGACCCGGTTTATCGGCCAGTCCGCTATGACGTTAAGGACGTGACGGAGGTAGCTTTCTGGCTCCACTCCGTTCAGTTTGCATGTCCCGATCAGGCTGTACAGCAGCGCTCCCCGCTCTCCTCCATGATCCGAACCGAAGAACAGGTAGTTTTTGCGGCCCAGGCTGACCATCCGTAGCGCATTCTCAGCTATGTTGTTATCTGCCTCGGCCCAGCCGTCGTCAGTATAGTAAGCCAGCGCCGGCCACTGGTTCAGTACGTACGTGAACGCTTTCGCCAGTTCTGAGTGTCGCGACAGCGTTTTCACCTTTTCACGCAGCCAGCTTTCCAGGGATTTCAGCCGCGGTTTAGCTTTTTGCTGACGTTCTGCAAGGCGTCGCTTCGCCGGCATTCCCCTTATCTCCGCTTCAACGGCATACAGCTCGCCGATACGCTTCAGGGCTTCATCCGTCAGCGCCGACGGTGTGCGGACGTGCACATCGTGGATTTTACGGCGGGCGTGAGCCCAGCAGGCGGCTTCCGTTATCTGGCCATCGCGGTACAGCTCGTTGAACCCGGCGTACGCATCGGCCTGCAGCACACCACTGAACCCTGCAAGATGGGTCTGAGGGTGGATGCCTTTTCTGTCCGGGCTGTAAGCGAACCACACCGCCGGCGCGACTGCTGATCCAGCGTTGCGGTCATCACGAACATACGTCCACAACCGCCCGGTCTTCGTCTTCTTATTGCCCGGCAGCAGCACCTGGACCGGGGTGTCATCGGCATGGAGTTTACCGTCGGTCAGGACATAGCCCTGAAGCGCCTCTTCCAGCGGTGACAGCAGCCGGCAGCATGCATCCACCCAGCCCGACAGCAGTGAGCGGCTCAGCTCCACACCCTGGCGGCTGTATATTTCTGACTGCCGGTACAGCGGGGTATGTTCTGCATACTTTGAACTCAGCACGCGGGCCAGCAGCCCCGGTCCGGCGATACCCCGCTCGATGGGACGTGAAGGCGCGGGGGCCTGCACGATGGCATCGCACTGAGTACAGGCATGCTTTTCACGTACTGTCCGGATAACCCGGAAGGCGCTGCGCATCAGCTCCAGCTGTTCGGCGGCATCTTCACCCAGGTAACTCAGCGCGCCACCACATTCCGGGCAGCATGACGCTGCCGGCAGCAGCCGTTTTTCGTCACGGGGAAGTGATTCAGGGAACGGTTTGCGGGTACGGGTCTGCCGCAGCGGGCGCTGCACGGCCGGGTCATCCACCCGGCCGGTAAGGGTATCGCTTTCTTTCTGCAACTGCTTAAGGTCGGCTTCCATCTGCGCGATACGGCGGGAGACTTTTTCGGAGCGGCTGCCGAAGTTCATCCGGCGCAGCTTATCCAGTTGCGCCTGCAGGTGATCTATTTCGCGTTCACGCTCGTTCAGCTTTTCCAGAAGGGCACGGTTCAGCGCCTCCTGTTCGGCAAGGAGACGTTTCAGTTCATCGATATCGTCAGGAAGTAAGCTGTTCATACCGGGTATATTACCAGGCTCATTCAGCGTCGACCAGGATAAAGAGGCCTACAACATAGTCAGTGACGTAAGCAGTCTTTTAGGCTGCCGCCAGTCGATACCTTCAAGGAGCATCGCCAGCTGTGCCGGTGTGAGGAACACTTTGCCATCCCGGGCTGACGGCCAGGCGAAGCGGCCGCGCTCCAGCCGTTTGGTCAGCAGACACAGTCCATCGCCGGTAGACCAGAGGAGCTTTACCTGACTGCCATTACGCCCACGGAAGATAAAAACGTGACCTGACATCGGATCGTCTTTCAGCGTCGTCTGCACCTTTGCCGCCAGGCCGTTGAAGCCGTTTCTCATATCGGTGATGCCAGCGACCAGCCAGATCTTTGTCCCTGATGGTAATGGGATCAACGTTTGAGCTCCCGTATCAGCAGGTTCAGGATATTTTCGCTGATGGCACCATTCAGACGGAGTGATCCGTGCCGGAACGTCACTTCACAGCTGATATTGAGTGATTCAGGTGCCGCAGCAGCTACAGGTTGTGACCGGGGGGAGGTTGCAGGGACAACATCTTCGGTATCAAGTGTTATCGGGAGCAGCTCAGGCACGTTGTTTTCTGTTGTTGAAGGAGGACGTAGTTTTCCTTCGCGCCAGTACTGGCGCCACTTGAACAGCAAATTATCGTTGATCCCATGCTCACGAGCGAGTTGCGCTACGGAGATCTCTGGTCGATGCGAGAGTTCAACCATTTTGATTTTGAACTCAACGGGATAATTAGGGCTTTTTTTACGCACTGCGGTTAATGATTTCATGGATAGCGTCCACCATATTTGGTGTCCACTATCCTCTCAGGAATATCAGGATCTGCCAGACGGTGCTGAGACGACGCTTACACTTCAGTCGGGCTCCCTTGCAAAGTACCGCGCGGCCTTTTTCAGGATATCCCGTTCTTCTTCGGTGCGTTTTAGCTGCGCCCGTAGTTTCAGGATCTCGCTTTTGGCTTCCAGTAAATCCCGGGCCTGCTGTTCGCTGTTATCAGGCTTGATAGCCCGTAGCCACTTGTAGAGGCTGTGTGCAGAAACGCCCAGACGGTCGGATACTTCGGTAACGGAATATCCGCGTTCCGTTATCTGACGGATGGCTTCTTCCTTAAATTCAGGTGTAAATCGTGGTGTGCCCATACGCTCCTCCTTGTATCTTGAAAGTGGATTACTATGTTCTGGCTTAGATTTGGCAAAGCCCGTGTAGTCCGATTCCTCCTGGGGTTATTCAAGCCCGCAGCATAGCGACTGACGCACAGGCTGAGTCGTTCATCTGAAGCCCGAACAGTTGTCTGAACTTCAAATCGTATTTGCAAGGAGGGGTATAGATGAGCGTGTCAAATCAACGTTGTGCAGGCATTGATGTTTCGAAAAGCACTCTGGATATTGCAATCAGCAATATTGCCCAGTCATTCACTGTGCCAAATGAAGATGGCGGTTTTAATCAGATACTCAAAGAGTTAAAGCGAAATGAAACTCAACTGATCCTGATGGAAGCCACCGGGGGACTTGAGTCTGGTGTGGCTGGCTATCTTCAGTCTGAAGGTTTTGATGTGGTTGTTATCAATCCCCGACAGGCGCGAGATTTTGCCCGCGCAATGGGCTATCTGGCTAAGACCGACCAAATAGATGCCAGAGTCCTGCTACAAATGGCAAAAGTTATTAACCAGCATCCTGAGCGGGAAAAATATATTCGTCCCTTACCTGATGCTCACAGGCAGTTGCTGGCAGCAATGGTGGTCAGACGCCGACAATTAACGATAATGCTTACAGCTGAGCGAAACAGATTGCATCCATCGCATCCTCAGAATCACGAAAGTATCAGATTTATTATTTCGGTATTAAAAAGTGAAATGGCTCGTATAGAAGCTGAAATGTCAGCCTATATTTCGAAAAATTTCAGTGAATTATCTGCATTATTGAGCGCCGTTAAAGGTGTTGGTGCAGCGACTGTTGCCGTGCTGCTGGCTGAGGTTCCGGAGCTTGGAACGTTGTCACGACGTGAAATTAGTGCGCTTATTGGGGTTGCTCCAGTAAACAGAGATTCCGGCACAATGCGCGGTCGCCGAACGGTATTTGGAGGGCGAGCCTCCGTCCGAACAGCTCTCTATATGTCCGCACTGGTCGGGACGAGGCACAACCCAGTAATTAAAGAATTCTATACACGCCTCGTTGCCGCAGGAAAACCAAAAAAGGTTGCACTGACCGCCTGCATCAGAAAACTACTGACCATCCTTAACGCAATGCTGAAAAATAATGAAGCATGGGATCCGTTGTATCACCAACATGCTTCGTAATCGGGTTCGAGGACAGTTGCTATGCTCAAACTATAGAGCAGGATCGTCTACCGGGGCGGGGTCAGTCCAAGTTTTCTAAGCGAGAATTAGCCACATATTAAGCTATTAATTTACGAAATTGTGATAAGTAGCAGAAGGTATAATATTAAGTGTGATATCACATAAAATGAGTTTATATCAGCCATGAATACACACAATTATCTTAACCAAAAAACAGCGATTTCGAATAAGACAGGACTCCCTTGGACTCCAAGCCTTCTACATGCTGCTTGTTGGTTCTATGGTTTTGAGTCCTCACTTATCAAATATTCCCGAATTTTAGTTTTAGGGTGTGACGAGGAAGAGACACTTTTGGCAATAGCGACCTCATGCCCTTTTGCGCGTGTAGTCGGGGTTAATCTTATTACTGAGGTTCAGGACGAACGGCAAAAGCCCTCGAATGCCTACATACCGGAAAACTTGGAGTTTTATTACCTATCAATCGAAGAAATTTTAAACTTACAAGATAATTGCTGGGATTATATTGTCTTACAGAATCCTTTTTCATTGTTGAATCAGGAGGTGACATCTGCCTTGCTTCAACATTTAAGTGGATTGTTATCTGATAATGGCGTCATTGCGTTTCATTGGACGTGTTTACCGGGCTCCGCGCATTTAGATAAATTACGTGATGCACTTCAGATATATAGTGGAGAGGCTTCTTCTTCAGATTTGCAATTAGCAAGGGCTAAATTAATGCTAATGAGTTTATCTGTTACGTCCGATTCTTTAGGAATTCGCCTTGAGCAGGCTAAAAGTGAAAAAATCTCGGATGTGCTTTTTTCTCATCATTATCTAGAAACATCAAATGAAGGTGAGTACCTTATTGAATTTAATGCTCGAATTAATAGTGCAGGGCTTTGCTACATCGGTGATCTCGACGCTGCTTCAGAATTATCGGAAAGCTATGGACATCAAGTGGCAGATCTCCACAACACGTTTGATGAGAACAGACAAAAAATTCTCCACCAACAATACCTTGATTTATTGACTAACCGTATGGGGCGTTTTAGTTTGCTGACACACAAAAAGCATATAGATATGATTTCTATATTGCCTGAGTTAAGTAATCTTAAAAACATGCGTTTCGCAGGATCTTTTCGTCGGATATTAAATAATACACATAATGTGTCTACTGTACTAGCAGGAAATGATGGGATAAAAGTTTCAACGGCTGATGAAACAACGTTACAAATTCTCGATATTCTTGGTGATGCTTGGCCGAGAAGTCTAAGTTTTGAACAGTTGGTATTTCATTGTGAGCTCATTGGATATAAAGACATTAAAGATACTGCTGCTGTAGTAGAGGAATCTTTACGTGCACTATTTTTAAAACGTCTTCCTGGGCTACATTATACTAAGGAAAAAGATGAGTACAGCACGGCCAATAATGTTGAGGTTCATGTCCTTCAATCGGTTCATTGTCAACTTGACATTAATCCTGATCTTGAGTGGATTATTAACGGCTGGGGAGAGAGGGTGGAAATTAATGAGTTAGAGCGTAAACAATTAAAAAATAACCTCATTGTTAATACTGAAAGTTGGACTGTTCTATATTCTTTGCATTGCAAAGGATTACTTAATGCTGGTGGCATAGGTTGGAAACATTTTTTACAGGATATGATACGTAATTGTCCACAAGAAAGTATCTTTAATTTAGCTAGTTCATTATTTCTATATTCTTGCGATGAAAGTGCATTCGGTTTTATGGATCGGAAGCAAAAAATGGCAGACAAAACAAAAAGTGTTATTAAGTTCGTTGACGAGGATGTCGAGTTGACGGAAGAACAAAAGAATACTATTTACAAGTTGACATTGCATGGAGAATATAGAAAGGCATATGAAATAGCCTGTGAGTATTTAGATGGAAGCATTAATACAGGCGCAACAGAGTATTATCTTTACACTTTGGCTAGACGGATCGGGGACTACGATATTGCATTGATTAAGCTCTCAAGAGCGCTATCATATCACTCGACAAGTGTATTTCTCTATTCTGAATTAGCGTTTGCATTTTTGTCTTGTAAGTACCATTGGCAAGCTTGGCGTTTCGCAAATGCTATCCTTCGTTGCAATAAAAAAAGCTCCCCAGAGTGGTATTTACTGGCATCAATTCATTACGATTTTAAGAGATTTGAGGATAGTGAATATTGTGCCCGTGAAGCATATAAATTGGTCCCAGAAAGTAAACTTATTGTGACTTTACTTGGAGGGACACTATGTGAACAGGCGAAAACAGATGAAGGTATTGAGTTTATCCGTAAGGGGATAAAGAATAAAGAAACTGATTACAGTCTCATGAGTGGGCTTGCTTTTATTCTTTCACATAGTGCTAAAACTAGTGTAAAAGATATACTAGATATTCATTATGAATATGGACGTGGTGTCAAAAAATGGGCACAAAAACAGCGTTTCTCTGGTTTTATCGTAAAAAATAAAGATCCTGAAAGGAGATTACGTATTGGTTTTGTTTCGGGTGATTTCCGTGATCGCCATCCTGTAAGTTTTTTCTTTTCACCGATCTGGCATTCTCTTGATCACAGTAATCTGGAACTTTACGCATATAGCAATATTCCAGCTCACCACGAAAACGAAGGTACTGAACGCTTTAAAGCAACTGCTGATCATTGGCGTAACGTTCGCCATATGAGTGATCGTGAAATGGCAGAGATGATAAAGCTAGATGAGATTGATATATTGGTCGACTTATCAGGCTATACAAGTGATAATCGGTTGCCTGTGTTTGCACTGAAACCTGCACCTATTCAGATCTCATGGATTGGTTATCATGCAACTACCGGTTTGGATGTAATAGATTACTATGCGACTATTTTTCCAGTGAAAAAATCACTTGAATTGGAAAAGCAGTTTACGGAAAAACTTATTTATATGTTTCTGCCAAAAATATTTGACCAAATGGCAAATGAAAATAATACGGAGGTTAATAGTCTACCTGCATTGTATAATGGTCACGTTACTTTCGGCAGTTTCAATAGAGCAAATAAACTTAACGAACAGGTATTTGATGCTTGGACTTCAGTCCTCAAATTAGTGCCGAATTCCCGGATGATTATCGGAAATATGCCCAAAGTAGTTTGGGAAAATGTTAAACAGCAATTTACTAGTCGCGGAGTTGACGTAGATCGCTTCGAATTACGCGAAATGGTGGATATGGATACCTATCTCGCTTATCATCATGACATTGACCTTTTACTGGATACTTTCCCCTTTACTGGAGGAACTGTAACAAGTCATGCTGCTTGGATGGGGGTACCAACTGTTTCATTTGCCGGAGAAACACTAGTGTCCAGACAAGGAGCAGCAATTATGTACTCTGTGAATTTACCACAATTTGTCGCTGACAATATAGATGATTATATTAATATCGCTGTTCAGTGGGCTGAAAAAAAATATGAGTTAAATCAGATTCGGCAGGAGCTACGTTCACGTATGAGTATTAAAGTAGATACTCAGCAGCAAATTGGCGCATTAGTTGAAAAAATGTTTAGAACCTGCTGGAAAAGGTATTGCGAAGGCAAAAAGGCGGAAAGTTTCTCAATTGGCGATGCTCCTGATTTTTAACATTTTGTTAATGCTCGTTTTTTTATTCTAATATGCGCGGTTGACAACGCTGGCACCATGATGCCAGCGTTGTCTGAATGGGTTGTTGTAGCAACCCTGCAAATAACCCCCCATTTCACCCACTATTCATCCGATTAAAAGTGCTACAGAATCGGATAATCATGCCGATAACTCAAACTAACGCAGGGCTGTTTATCGTGAATTCACTGTATACCGCTGAAGGTGTAATGGATAAACACTCGCTGTGGCAGCGTTATGTACCTTTGGTGCGTCACGAAGCATTGCGCCTGCAGGTGCGTTTGCCGGCGAGTGTGGAACTGGACGATCTGCTACAGGCGGGCGGGATCGGGTTACTGAATGCAGTTGACCGATACGACGCTCTGCAAGGAACGGCATTTACCACTTACGCAGTGCAGCGCATTCGTGGGGCCATGCTGGATGAATTGCGCAGCCGTGATTGGGTACCGCGCAGTGTCCGGCGTAACGCTCGCGAAGTAGCACAGGCTATGGGGCAACTTGAGCAAGAGCTGGGACGTAATGCGACCGAAACAGAAGTCGCACAACGCCTCGGTGTTCCGGTTGAAGAATACCGTCAGATGCTGCTTGATACCAACAATAGCCAGCTTTTCTCCTATGACGAATGGCGAGAAGAGCACGGTGACAGTATCGAAGTTGTGACTGACGATCATCAACAGGAAAACCCGTTATTCCAGTTAATGGAAAGTAATTTGCGTCACCGTGTAATGGAAGCGATTGAATCCTTACCGGAGCGCGAACAACTGGTTCTGACGCTTTATTATCAGGAAGAGCTTAATCTCAAAGAGATTGGCGCTGTTCTTGACGTCGGAGAATCTCGGGTTAGCCAATTGCATAGCCAGGCTATTAAGCGCTTACGTACAAAGCTGGGTAAGTTATAGGTTGGTGAGACTATCCGTACTGGATCGCCCCTGAAAAATGCCGCACAACGCATTGACAACCAGGAGTTATCATGACGGTGCAGCAACCTAAAAGACGGCCATTAAGCCGCTATTTAAAAGACTTTAAACACAGCCAAACACATTGCGCACATTGTCACAAATTACTCGACCGCATCACCCTGGTGCGTCGAGGCGAAATTGTGAACAAAATTGCAATATCACGCCTGGATATGCTTCTGGATGAGGCTGCCTGGCTGCAGGAACAAAAAGAATGGGTAGCGCTCTGCCGATTCTGCGGTGACCTGCATTGCAAAGAGCAAAGTGATTTCTTCGATATCATTGGATTTAAACAATTCCTTTTCGATCACACTGAAATGAGCCATGGCACGGTGCGCGAATACGTTGTCCGTCTTCGCCGGCTGGGAAATCATTTAAGTGAGCTTAATATCTCCCGTGATCTTCTTGACGAAGGGTATCCTGATGAAAATCTGGAGCCCTGGTTACCCACCACCAGTACCAATAATTACCGTATCGCGTTGCGTAAGTACGCACAATTTAAAGCACAAGCACGCTTTAACGTTGCGCAAAAGATCGCTGTCGGTGCTCGATCTGATATATATTAAAAATGAATAAAATGTAACGCACAGGTGCCTGAAAATGATTCAGGTACCGTGCGTTACGCTCTTCATTTTCTGGTCGGAGACACTATGAAACTTGCACTTTTGGGTCGTCAGGCGCTGATGGGTGTTATGGCAGTCGCGCTGGTTGCGGGGATGAGCGTCAAAACGTTCGCCGCTGAAAATTTACTGAATAAAGTTAAAGAGCGTGGCACGTTGCTGGTTGGACTGGAAGGCACCTATCCGCCGTTCAGTTTTCAGGGTGATGATGGCAAGCTTACCGGTTTTGAAGTTGAATTTGCCGATGCGCTGGCGAAACATTTGGGCGTGAAAGCAGCGCTGAAACCCACCAAGTGGGATGGCATGCTGGCGTCGCTGGATTCAAAACGTATTGATGTGGTGATTAACCAGGTCACTATCTCCGATGAACGTAAGAAAAAATACGATTTCTCCACCCCCTACACCGTCTCGGGTATTCAGGCACTGGTGAAAAAAGGCAATGAAGAGAGCATCAAATCCTCTGCCGATCTGAAAGGCAAAAAAGTGGGCGTGGGTCTGGGTACCAACTATGAAGAGTGGCTGCGCGCCAATGTGCAGGGCGTGGATATCCGTACCTACGATGATGATCCGACAAAATACCAGGATCTGCGCGTAGGCCGTATTGATGCCATTCTGGTGGACCGTCTTGCCGCGCTCGATCTGGTGAAAAAAACCAACAATACGCTGGCCGTTGCGGGGGATGCTTTCTCACGTCAGGAAGCGGGTGTCGCATTGCGTAAAGGTAACGAAGACCTGCTGAAAGCCATTGATGCGGCGATTGCCGACATGCAGAAAGACGGCACTCTGAAAGCGCTATCGGAAAAATGGTTCGGCGCAGATGTAACGAAGTAATCTCTCCGTAAGAAAAAGGCGCTAAATTCAGCGCCTTTTTTATTTACGCGCGGTATACGTGCATAATAAAAACAATTCCTATCTCGCTACCGGAGGATCAATGTCCTTACAAAATCTCACCCTTTTTCCCCGACTGGAATTTATCGGCGCGCCGACACCGCTGGAATACCTGCCGCGTTTTTCTGATTTCCTCGGTCGTGACATTTTTATAAAGCGCGATGATGTGACCCCCATAGCGATGGGCGGTAATAAGCTGCGTAAGCTGGAATTTCTCGCCGCAGATGCGCTGCGCGAGGGGGCTGACACGTTGATTACCGCAGGCGCTATTCAGTCTAACCACGTGCGTCAGACGGCGGCGGTGGCAGCGAAGCTCGGGCTTCACTGTGTGGCGCTGCTGGAGAATCCGATTGGCACGACCGCAGAAAATTATCTGAGCAACGGTAACCGTCTGCTGCTGGACCTGTTCAACACGCAAATCGAAATGTGCGACGCGCTGACCGATCCCAAACGCCAACTGGATGAGCTGGCAACGCGTATCGAAGCGCAGGGGTTTCGCCCATATGTGATCCCGGTTGGCGGCTCGAACGCGCTGGGGGCATTGGGTTATGTAGAAAGCGCGTTGGAAATCGCTCAGCAGTGTGAAGGTGCCGTAGGGCTTTCTTCGGTTGTGGTGGCGTCGGGCAGTGCCGGAACGCACGCCGGCCTGGCGATTGGCCTGGAACAACTTCTGCCGGAAGTCGAGCTCATCGGTGTGACGGTATCGCGCAGTGTTGCTGACCAAAAACCGAAAGTGGTAACCCTGCAACAGGAGGTTGCACAGCTGCTGGACGTGAAGGCCAGCGCAGAGATTACCCTATGGGATGAGTATTTCGCGCCAGGCTACGGCCAGCCTAATGATGAGGGTATGGAAGCGGTTAAACTGCTGGCGCGGCTGGAAGGTATTCTTCTCGACCCGGTGTATACCGGCAAGGCGATGGCGGGTCTTATCGATGGAATTGAGCAGAAACGTTTTAAAGATGATGGCCCGATTTTGTTTGTCCACACCGGCGGCGCTCCGGCGCTGTTTGCCTATCACCCACATGTTTAATCTCCGGGCAGAACAACCATAATGCAAGAAAGTCTACAGCTGGTTTTCGACTCAGCGCCGTTCCTGCTTAAAGGGGCGATATTTACACTGCAACTGAGCATCGGTGGCATGTTCTTTGGCCTGCTGCTGGGGTTTGTACTGGCGTTAATGCGCTTGTCGCCGCTGCTGCCTGTACGCTGGCTGGCACGCGTCTACATCTCGATTTTTCGCGGTACGCCGCTTATCGCCCAGCTGTTTATGATCTACTACGGCTTGCCGCAATTTGGCATTGAGCTGGATCCGATCCCGGCGGCAATGATCGGTTTGTCGCTCAATACCGCCGCCTACGCCTCGGAAACATTGCGCGCGGCGATCTCGTCTATCGATAAAGGGCAGTGGGAAGCCGCCGCGAGTATTGGCATGACACCGTGGCAAACGTTACGGCGCGCAATACTGCCACAAGCCGCGCGCGTGGCGTTGCCGCCGCTCTCTAACAGCTTCATCAGTCTGGTGAAAGACACCTCGCTGGCGGCGACGATTCAGGTGCCGGAGTTGTTCCGTCAGGCGCAGCTGATCACTTCGCGTACGCTGGAAGTGTTCACGATGTATCTTGCCGCTTCGCTGATTTATTGGGTTATGGCGACAGTGCTCTCTGCGTTGCAGAACTATTTTGAAAACCAGTTGAACCGTCAGGAGCGCGATCCGAAATGAGTGCTATCGAAGTGAAAAACCTGGTGAAACAATTCCACGGTCAGACGGTGCTACACGGTATCGATCTTGAGGTGGCGCAAGGGGAAGTGGTGGCAATTATCGGCCCCAGCGGATCCGGAAAAACCACGCTATTGCGCAGTATCAACCTGCTGGAGCAGCCCGAGAGCGGTACGATTCGGGTGGGCAATATGACCATTGATATGGTAAAGCCGTTGGGACAACAGAAAAACCTGATTCGCCAGCTGCGTCAGCATGTAGGTTTCGTGTTCCAGAACTTCAACCTCTTTCCACATCGCACGGTACTGGAAAACATCATCGAAGGGCCGGTGATTGTGAAAGGGGAAACGAAGGATGAAGCGACAGCACGGGCGCGGGAGCTGCTGGCCAAAGTAGGGTTAAGTGGTAAAGAAACCAGTTATCCGCGGCGGTTATCCGGCGGACAACAGCAGCGCGTCGCGATTGCGCGTGCGCTGGCGATGCGCCCGGATGTCATCCTGTTCGATGAACCGACCTCGGCGTTGGATCCTGAGCTGGTGGGAGAGGTGCTCAATACCATCAGGCAACTGGCGCAGGAAAAACGAACGATGGTCATTGTTACCCATGAAATGAGCTTTGCGCGCGATGTCGCAGACCGGGCCATCTTCATGGATCAGGGGCGCATTGTCGAACAGGGTGCGGCGAAGTCATTATTCGCGAATCCGCAGCAGCCACGCACACAGCAATTTCTGGAAAAATTCCTGATGCAGTAATGACTCACCGATTCGGCAGCGACTCGCTTTTCGAATCGGTGAGTTGTATCAACTTAAGCTAAATTTATTAGCGCACTTTAAAGCATATGCATTGCAAATAACGCTATTTAGCCACTCTCCGTCGCCGCATTTTCCCGCAAAAACAGTAGCTTCTGCCTTCACAGCTCGCCATAACCTGCGAAAATTTTTACTGATTTCCGCTAATACCGATATTTTACACTTATAAAAAAGATTTATGTGTTAATTTAATGTATCCATAATAATGATTATTATTGTCAGGGGTGATATCGGTCAGTATGCAGGATAATGATTTTTTCTCGTGGCGCAGGGAAATGCTGCTACGTTTTCAGGAGATAACCGACAAGGAAGAGGTCTATTCAACATTAAAGCAGCAAACGCAGCTGCTTGAATTTGATTTTTTTGCACTGTGTGTTCGTCATCCGGTGCCGTTTACGCGCCCGAAAATCAATGTCCACACCACGTACCCGGATGCCTGGATGGCACATTATCAGGCTGAAAATTATTTCGCGATTGATCCGGTACTTAAACCAGAGAATTTCCTTCACGGGCATTTACCGTGGAATGACAAATTATTTCACGAGACACCGGAATTATGGAATACCGCACGGGATTTTGGATTACGTAAAGGGATAACGCAGTGTTTGATGCTGCCAAACCATGCACTGGGATTCTTGTCCGTGTCTCGCTCGAGTATTCTTCATCATCCAGAGCATGATGAAGAGATTGAGTTGCGCCTGCAAACACTGATTCAACACAGCCTGATCACGCTTTCCCGACTGGGAGACAATATGGTCATTGCGCCGGAAATGAAATTCAGTAAGCGCGAGAAAGAAATTCTGAAATGGACAGCGGAAGGGAAGACATCGGCCGAAATCGCTATGATTTTGTCCATATCTGAGAATACGGTGAATTTTCACCAAAAGAACATGCAGAAAAAATTCAACGCGCCGAATAAAACACAGATTGCCTGTTATGCGGCGGCAACGGGAATCATCTGATCTGCATCTTCGTTCTGCGTGCCAGACGTATACCGGCTGCCAGCTTTTGTGCTGCCAGCCGGATTCACTTACTGGCGATAAGCTTGTTTGATCTGCTTCACCGTGTTGGTGAACACCGCAGCCTGGGCTTCATCTTCCAGCGTCGCGATCTGCTTTTCCATTTTAATGATGACGCGACCTGCATCAGCCTGCCCCATAGCCTGCAACATCAGCGTGATCATCGTTTTCAGGCATGAGACTTCCTGAGCCAGTTCCTGGTTATTATCAGCAGTGGAAAAATCAGGTGTGCTCATTTATTTACCTCGTTCTGTTACCGTGCTTAGCGTGACGGTGAATGTCAAAGCGGCGGAGTATACCACAAGCCAGGGGAAAAATAGCAGTGGTTGTTTTATGCGCACGCGTTATCTGGTTTATTAAATTAAACATTAACCGAATATTTAATTTTAATAGTGCAGGCAAAATATATGTTTAATAGAGGTAGAGCGTCGGTTAATTATTGTTACAAAGTACCGCTGCTATTTCCCCGGCAGAATAAAAAAAGTGCGTTCCGTCAACTTTCCGAAAAGCACTTTTAAACACGCAAACCTGATGCGGCGCGGGTTAAGAAAGTTTCCACAAAATGTACAGGTTAATTTCCAAAAACGAGACCAAAATCGAATGAGTGGCATTTTTAACTTTCAATAATGCGGCAAAAACCGTTAGTATGTGAAGAATTAGCTTGCAGCAGCGTCATCCCTTTTCTGGAGATATTCCATTGATCAACGTACTTCTTGTTGATGACCACGAACTGGTGCGCGCAGGGATACGACGCATTCTCGAAGATATTAAAGGCATAAAAATTTCTGGCGAAGTTTGTTGCGGCGAGGATGCCGTAAAATGGTGCCGGGCACATTCCGTCGACGTTGTGTTGATGGACATGAACATGCCGGGCATCGGCGGCCTTGAAGCCACACGCAAGATTGCGCGCGCTAATATCGACACCAAAGTCATCATGCTTACCATCCATACAGAAAACCCGCTTCCGGCGAAAGTGATGCAAGCTGGCGCGTCAGGTTATCTTAGCAAAGGCGCTGCACCGCAAGAAGTCGTCAATGCGATTCGCTCCGTCCATTCCGGACAACGATATATTGCGTCTGATATTGCTCAGCAGATGGCTCTCAGTCAGATTGAACCGGAAAAAACCGACTCACCCTTTGATAGTTTGTCTGAACGTGAATTGCAGATTATGCTGATGATCACTAAAGGTCAGAAGGTCAATGAGATCTCTGAGCAACTGAATCTCAGCCCCAAAACGGTGAACAGCTATCGCTATCGCATGTTCAGTAAATTGAACATTCATGGTGACGTGGAGCTGACTCACCTGGCGATTCGCCATGGTCTGTGCAATGCGGAGACGTTAGCAAGTCAGTGAATGAAGTTTTCGATTCAAAAGCCTTTCTCAAAACAGTGACCAGCAAACCGGGTGTCTACCGTATGTATGACACCGGCGGTACGGTTATCTATGTTGGCAAAGCAAAAGATCTTAAAAAGCGCCTCTCCAGTTATTTTCGCAGCAATCTCGCCTCGCGAAAAACAGAGGCGCTGGTTGCGCAGATCCAGCAGATTGATGTCACGGTAACGCATACCGAGACGGAAGCATTATTGCTGGAACACAACTACATCAAACTTTATCAGCCGCGTTACAACGTATTACTGCGTGATGATAAATCCTATCCTTTTATCTTCCTGAGCGGCGACACACATCCGCGCCTGGCGATGCATCGTGGTGCGAAGCATGCCAAAGGGGAGTACTTTGGCCCGTTTCCAAACGGTTACGCGGTGAGGGAGACACTGGCGCTCCTGCAAAAGATTTTCCCCGTTCGCCAATGCGAAAATAGTGTCTATCGCAATCGCTCGCGCCCGTGTCTGCAGTATCAGATTGGTCGCTGCCTGGGCCCTTGCGTGGCTGGCCTCGTCAGCGAAGAGGAGTACGCGCAGCAAGTGGATTACGTGCGTCTGTTCCTGGCAGGTAAAGATGATCAGGTGCTTACGAAACTGATTGCCCGAATGGAAAAAGCCAGTCAGGCGCTGGAATTTGAAGAGGCAGCGCGTATTCGCGATCAAATTCAGGCCGTGCGCCGGGTAACCGAAAAACAGTTTGTCTCAAACACCGGCGACGATCTGGACGTGATTGGCGTGGCATTCGATGCTGGCATGGCCTGTGTGCATGTGCTCTTTATTCGCCAGGGCAAGGTATTAGGCAGCCGCAGTTATTTCCCCAAAGTGCCGAATGGTACTGAGCTTGGTGAGGTGGTGGAAACTTTTGTCGGGCAGTTTTACTTGCAGGGGAGCCAGATGCGCACTCTGCCGGGTGAGATCCTGCTGGATTTTAACCTCAATGACAAAACGCTTTTGGCGGATTCATTGTCGGGGCTTGCCGGACGCAAAGTAAACGTGCAGACCAAACCACGTGGCGATCGTGCACGCTACCTGAAACTGGCGCGTACCAATGCCGCGACGGCGCTTAGCACGAAATTATCGCAGCAGTCGACCGTCAACCAGCGGCTGACGGCGCTGGCAACCTTGCTAAAACTGCCTGAAGTGAAGCGTATGGAATGTTTTGATATTAGCCATACCATGGGTGAGCAGACGGTGGCGTCCTGTGTGGTATTTGATGCCAACGGGCCTGTGCGTGCGGAATACCGGCGTTACAACATCACTGGTATCACGCCCGGCGATGATTACGCTGCAATGAACCAGGTGCTGCGTCGTCGTTACGGGAAGGCGATTGAAGAGAATAAAATTCCGGATGTGATTTTGATCGACGGCGGGAAAGGGCAGTTAGGGCAGGCCAAAACGGTTTTTGCTGAACTCGATGTTCCGTGGGATAAACACCATCCACTGCTGTTGGGCGTAGCGAAAGGAACCGACCGCAAAGCAGGGCTTGAGACGTTGTTTTTTGAGCCGGAAGGCGAAGGGTTTAGTCTGCCTCCTGATTCCCCCGCGTTGCATGTGATACAGCATATCCGCGACGAGTCGCACGATCATGCGATCAGCGGGCATCGCAAAAAGCGGGCAAAGGTGAAGAATACCAGTACCCTGGAAACCATCGAAGGCGTTGGTCCAAAGCGTCGCCAGATACTGTTAAAGTACATGGGGGGGCTGCAGGGCTTGCTGAATGCGAGTATTGAAGAAATTGCAAAAGTGCCGGGCATCTCGCAAGGTCTGGCAGAAAAGATCTACTACTCGTTGAAACATTAAGGGCTCTGTAGCAACATAGGGTCAAAATTTACTGACAACAGATAGTTACCGTCATTATGCGATTTAATATCCCTACGTTGCTTACCCTGTTTCGCGTCATCCTTATCCCATTTTTTGTTTTGGCATTTTACTTGCCTTTTCAATGGGCTTCGTTTGCATGCGCGCTGATTTTTCTCGTCGCCGCAGTCACCGACTGGTTTGATGGTTTCCTTGCGCGCCGCTGGAACCAGAGTACGCGTTTTGGTGCATTTCTGGATCCGGTGGCAGATAAAGTGATGGTCGCTATCGCAATGGTGCTGGTAGCAGAGCATTACCACACCTGGTGGGTGACGCTCCCGGCGGCAACCATGATTGCCCGCGAGATTATTATTTCGGCCCTGCGCGAATGGATGGCGGAATTGGGTAAACGCAACAGTGTTGCCGTCTCCTGGATCGGTAAAGTGAAAACGACCGCACAAATGACTGCACTGGTCTGGATGCTCTGGCGTCCAAATGAATGGGTCGAATGGGCGGGGATTGGCCTTTTCCTGATTGCTGCGGTACTGACACTGTGGTCGATGTTGCAATATTTGAACGCTGCCCGCGGAGATTTGCTTGAACAGTGATCGTTTCGCGTTAATTTTCAGCAAACGATCCGGGTTTTGAAAAATATCGTTGACTCAGTGCGTCAGGTAAGTAGAATGCATCGCATCGGACGGCAGCGTAGCTCGCCAGAAGATAACAAAATCAAGTGATTAGAACAAAACTTGATATTGCGGGAATAGCTCAGTTGGTAGAGCACGACCTTGCCAAGGTCGGGGTCGCGAGTTCGAGTCTCGTTTCCCGCTCCAGTTTAAAAGCATCGGCATATTGCGGGTGTTGGCTGAAAGGCATGAAGATTCTGGCGCGTTAGCAAAGCGGTTATGTAGCGGATTGCAAATCCGTCTAGTCCGGTTCGACTCCGGAACGCGCCTCCAATTTCTTCCCGAGCCCGGGTGGTGGAATCGGTAGACACAAGGGATTTAAAATCCCTCGGCGTTCGCGCTGTGCGGGTTCAAGTCCCGCCCCGGGTACCATGGGAAAGATAAGAATAATCAAAGCAATAAGCAGTGTCGTGAAACCACCTCCGGGTGGTTTTTTTGTTTTTCTACTCCACCATTTCCAAAGAGGCTTTTCCGCGGACTCCTGGACATTCACGTTTCCTGAAATTCGATAACAGGTCAGTTTTTACTTTTCGCTCGTCTATTGTTACCTGAGATGCATCATCTGGTCGTTGATTGGTACCAGATGAAAATGGCGATAATCAACTACATCAACGCATTAAAAATGGGCAATGATGCGCTGCTGAGCTGTGCTCACTTGGGGGGATTCCAGTCGATCCGCTGGCGTTCTGCAGATTCAGCATCCGCAAGGTCATCAATTTCAGAGAGTTAAGAGTTGGAACGGGCAGCCAGTAGTGGGCCTGCTATTGGATAGATTGCTTCTCTCACGGTTTTTCTGTGTCCTGGAATGGGCAATTTATGATCTGCTGTAGATCCCAGCCTACATTAGGCCGCCTCTATGATACAAGCGCCCCCAGGGGATGCTGTCTCTCAGGTTAAGCAGGTAAACTGCACAACCATTCTGGCGCTGCATGGGCGTTAGTTGTCTGCGAAATGAATTCATTAGCGAAGATGCGGAACCATGGGAAGGCATGGTTGTAATCCGGAGTGTGGCTTATTTCTCCCACCAGACGGATGTAGATGTTAATCCTGTTATGTGAGAGCAGGTCGCAGCGGGCAGATTCCTCGCAGGCTCGTCATCTGTCCAACCGGCTGGCACCGGTTGTCGAGCCCCGGTCGGGGATTCTCATCCCCCGGTACGGGGGAATATAAAAGAAAAAAAGCCCGTACTTTCGTACAGGCTCTTATCTAAAATGATGGTGGTGAGGGGGGGATTGACTCGCTTCGCTCGCCCTGCGGGCAGATTCCTCGCCGGCTCGTCATCTGTCCAACCGGCTGGCGCCGGTTGTCGAGCCCCGGTCGGGGGGTCTCATCCCCCCGGTACGGGGGAATATAAAAGAAAAAAGCCCGTACTTTCGTACAGGCTCTCATCTGGAATGATGGCGGTGAGGGGGGGATTGACTCGCTTCGCTCGCCCTGAGGGCAGATTCCTCGCCGGCTCGTCATCTGTCCAACCGGCTGGCGCCGGTTGTCGAGCCCCGGTCGGGGGTTCTCATCCCCCAGGTACGGGAGAATATAAAAGAAAAAAGCCCGTACTTTCGTACAGGCTCTCATCTGAAATGATGGCGGTGAGGGGGGGATTCGAACCCCCGATACGTTGCCGTATACACACTTTCCAGGCGTGCTCCTTCAGCCACTCGGACACCTCACCACATTATTTTGATGCCACACCTCTGGGGGGCAACGGGGCGCTACTATAGGGAGTTGCACTAAAACGGTCAAGCATATTTTCGGTATTGATGATTGTTCGCTTAAGGTGTGAGCAACGACGGCGGATGACAAGCTGATAATGCGCTGCTCTACTTTGTGGCATCAGTCCAGATTGTCAGTTTTCCCGGATGCGCTGGCGCTTATCCGGGCCAGGAAATGAGGTGCGCGCTGAACCGATCTCCTCACACCTTTGGGGGGGAATAGTGTCAGGGGAATAAAGGCATATTGCTGGCGTTTGCACTTTTGGGGGGATATAAAAGAAAAAGCCCGTACTTTCGTACAGGCTCTCATCTGAAATGATGGCGGTGAGGCGGGGCACCATAATCATATCTAAAGACGTTTGTTGATGAGTGTATTACTTATTTAATTTCATCAGGATAAATGAAATTATTGTCCAGGCATGTATTGCAATATCCATTAAAATCCGGCGTTTTACGGATTGCATTACAGGGAAGTTGTGGTTATGCCAATGAAAGCCAGAGAACTGACTGCGTTAGCTGTTTCCTGACTCAAAGCAGAAGGTCGCTATGGTGTGAGGGGAGTCGATGTATTGTATCTCCGGATCGCGGATTATTCTCGTGCATGAGTGCTTTGTGTCGCGCTGGGGACACAGCTAAACAAAGCTGGCTGGGTCGTTCACCACAGTCTGAGTATAGGACTTGCTCCATATCAGAAAGTTTCGTTGGCAGAAGCGCGCCACCAGGCACATGAATTGCGTAAGCAGATATGACCTGCCCCCACGATTAGATACAACACTCAGTTAGTAACGTCGGAATCTTCATTCTCAGAATGCCCCTTTCTCCAGCCCGCTGCAAATTCAGACGGTGTCTGATAATTCAGCGTGGAGTGCGGGCGGCATTCGTTATAATCCTGCCGCCAGTCATTAATAATTTTCCTGGCATGAACGATATCGCTGAACCAGTGCTCATTCAAACATTCATCGCGAAATCGTCCGTTAAAGCTCTCAATAAATCCGTTCTGCGTTGGCTTGCCCGGCTGGATTAAGCGCAACTCAACACCATGCTCAAAGGCCCATTGATCCAGTGCACGGCAAGTGAACTCCGGCCCCTGGTCAGTTCTTATCGTCGCCGGATAGCCTCGAAACAGTGCAATGCTGTCCAGAATACGCGTGACCTGAACGCCTGAAATCCCAAAGGCAACAGTGACCGTCAGGCATTCCTTTGTGAAATCATCGACGCAGGTAAGACACTTGATCCTGCGACCGGTGGAAAGTGCGTCCATGACGAAATCCATCGACCAGGTCAGATTGGGCGCCGCCGGACGGAGCAGCGGCAGACGTTCTGTTGCCAGCCCTTTACGACGTCTTCTGCGTTTTACGCCCAGGCCACTGAGGTGATAAAGCCGGTACACACGCTTATGATTAACATGAAGCCCTTCACGGCGCAGCAACTGCCAAATACGACGGTAGCCAAAACGCCTGCGCTCCAGTGCCAGCCCAGTGATGCGCCCTGATAAATGCGCATCAGCAGCCGGACGGTGAGCCTCATAGCGGCAGGTCGACAGGGATAAACCTGTAAGCCTGCAGGCACGACGTTTCGACAGACCGGTCGCATCACACATCAACATCACGGCTTCCCGCTTCTGGTCTGTCGTCAGTACTTTCGCCCAAGAGCCACCTGAAGCGCCTCTTTATCCAGCATGGCTTCGGCAAGCAGCTTCTTGAGTCTGGCGTTCTCTTCCTCAAGCGACTTCAGGCGCTTAACTTCAGGCACCTCCATACCGCCATACTTCTTACGCCAGGTGTAAAACGTGGCATCGGAAATGGCATGCTTGCGGCAGAGTTCACGGGCGGGTACCCCAGCTTCGGCTTCGCGGAGAATACTGATGATCTGTTCGTCGGAAAAACGCTTCTTCATGGGGATGTCCTCATGTGGCTTATGAAGACATTACTAACATCGGGGTGTACTAATCAACGGGGAGCAGGTCATAGATATATTAATAACAACATGTACACCAGTAATAGGTATATATTACGAATAAACCTATATTACTATACCGACAGTAATGCCATCAGTAAAAATATAACAATAAGCACTGCCATCTGGGTAAAACTCATACCAATAGAAAGCAAGCTAATGATTTCACTCTGATATTAGTTTTTGCCCGTTTTTGTCATTTTCCACAGGCTCCTCCCTCCGGTAATTGCGACTGATCGCAATTACCGGGGCTCAGTAGTGCTGATATGCTGCATGTTTTGTAAATGGATTGTTATCAAAATGACGGCCTTTATAGACCTTTCGGGCACCATACGTTGAGTAATCAATATCTATCACCTCTTCCTTTTCAAGTCTGTCAATCACCCTGTCCAGTAACTTACCCTTACGTAACACATTAGGCCCGGCATTTCGGATATCATTATATCGGACAACATTTTTCCATGAGCGTGAATACTCCCGACGCAGCCACGACAATAACAGTGCTTCATAATAGTCCTCCTCATTGCCAAAGAGTGTTATCGCCTGTTGCATATACCATTCGCACAGCAACCAGGCATTTTCGACATATTCTTTTTTTATCGCACATTCACCCTCTGTAACATAACTCAATAGAGCGGCTACGCGTGCAGTATTATTTAGAATTTTGGATGCAAAATCTTTCAGGTTTTCATAGTCTCCATCCGGCCCCAGTCGACGCTCTATTTTATTGTAAATTCTCTCCCATGCCTCCTGAGCCGGAGGTTCGAAGGATAAACATGTCTGATGCCCGGTCCCATGTTGAGAGACACTTTTTTCTACCAGTTCATTCATACGCTTGTAGAAGCAATTAAGATATTTCAGGTCACCTGACTGAAGACTGGATTGACGACGAATCAGGCGCTGGCCCTGTGTCGATAAATTCTCATCAATATACAAGACAAAGCAACGTGCAAAAAAACCACTTCCGCGCGCAGATTCACCCTGACGTTTTAAATAGCCATCAAATATTGCTTTTTGTACCATGACCAGCAATGTAATACGTCCATTTCTGAGCGTAAAACTCGGTGTTGTTTTACGCTCAACCTGAAAATCACCTCCATCCCACATTGGATTAATAAAACCAAAGTCAGCCATGGTCTGTCTGTTAAGTATATTAGCACCTTCATCGGTTATTAGCCCTGTTTGCGGCGAGTGAGTGTACATTGCAAACTGCAGGGCTTCCGGTGTAGTGTTATTATAAATAAATCTTCTGGCTTTTGGGGGTTCTGGTTTTTCAGCGTATAACGCCTTTAACTGCCGTGAAAACTCATCTGTACATTTTCCTTTTATAGTGGCTTTATCGACACATTTCAGGAGTGCATTTTCTTTCTTGTGCCATATTTTAGAGCTACGCTCATGTTCTTTTTGCAGCTCTTCATACTGGAGTAATACACGTAGATCATGCTCATGAAAAGGCTTGAATACCAGTTTATCCACTGTCGTTTTTCGCTCACCAGACTCTGCTATCACGAATGAGTACAATGACACCGGTGAGACTATAGTGTCATTGATTTTTACATTAATCAGGCTCTGGCATCCCAGGGACAATGCACTTAAAACTGCGGATGCAATTAATTCAGGTGGTGCCTGTGTAACATCCTCAATATCAAAAATAGTTTCGCGCAATAGTCCTGGGAAAGCATTAAATGGAAAGTCTTTCATTACGATACCTGCTGAATATGTTGTTTCTGGAGTTGACAATTAATCGCAGAATACAATCGCAAGTCAATATAAAAAACTGATGTTTAGTCCAATTCGACAGCGTTGGACTAAATTAGTGAAGTAGCCGTTTCCGGAAATTTCATTTGTCGGTGCTTTCTTTATCAGAAAAACAAAAAAGATGAATGCCATCTACCTGGTAATATCCTGCCAGTTAATATGAGGGCAGGGCGGTTTTTAAACAATTATCAGTTATATATCACCTTACTGAATTCCCACCCGTTTCAATTTAACAGGCCATCCCCTCCGGATGGCCTTTTTCATTCAGAGGCCGATATGAAACATCCCTCAGGCTACGCCCTTATTCGACGCCATCTGCGGCGTTACCCACATGCACTACGCCAGCATTTGCTGCAGGAGCTTAACCAGCTGGTCACGTATGAACCTGTGATTGGTATTATGGGGAAAACCGGCGTCGGTAAATCCTCGCTGTGTAACGCTCTATTTCGCAGCGACATCTGTGCTGTTAACGCCGTTGATGCCTGTACTCGCCAGCCACAGCGTGTCCGGCTGCGTTTTGGCAGACATTACCTGACGCTGGTCGATTTGCCCGGTGTTGGCGAGAGTATTACCCGCGATGGAGAATACCGTGAGCTGTACCAGGAGCTCATGCCACAGCTCGATATGGTGCTGTGGGTACTCAAGGCCGATGACCGTGCATTTGCAGTGGAAGAGCAGTTTTATCAGGACGTCTTCGCGCAGTTCAGTGGACCGCTGCCGCCAGTGCTGTGGATACTTAACCAGGTGGACAAAACCGAACCCGCCGAGCAGTGGCGCTGGCTATCGGCTCAGCCCTCGGCGTTACAGGCAGAACGTATTGCGCAGAAACAGCAGGCCGTGGCACGTCAGTTGCAGATAGCAGAAATAGATATTCTGCCGGTCTCTGTCCGGGGGCGTTACCGACTGTCGCGCCTGGTGGAGGCCATGATTACACGCCTCCCAAAGCAGGCCCGCAGTCCACTGGTTCCCCACCTGCAGACCGGGTATCGCACTGATACCGTTATCAGTACCGCCAGCGGCAGCTTTGGCGATGCCGTGGTGGAGGTGATTGATAAAGTCATTGACCTGGCCCCGCTGCCGCAGGTAGCCCGTTTGGCGCTGCATGCCGTCACCCACACCGTCGCCCGTGCAGCGCGATCCCTGTGGGGATTTTTCTTCAGTTAACTTCTTCACTGTCGATAAGCCTGAAAACGTGTATCGACAAGTGTTTTTGTTCAATGACGATCGATTTTGTCGATCGCCCCGATCGATATTAATAGCTGTACCTGATAACCCCGGCAGTTACATAATTCGCGGGGGCCCGTGTTATTACGTTTTTATTCATTATAAATCAATGCGATGTATCGCAGGCTTCGCCACACCGTAAGGAGACTCATGAACATATTTTATACCGTCGCAGCCATGGCGCTGCTGGCAACCCTGTCTGCGACATCCGTAGCCGCTGAAAATGACATCATTAAGGTCGATGTTCAGCCCAGTGGCTTTGAGCTGCTGGTCACAGTAACCGCTAAAACAGACAGCGTTCAGATTAAGAACATTGACGTTAACCGGGGCCGGTGTCTGTTGCTGACAAAGGGAAGCATCACCTACCAGGGCATTACCGTTGACGGATGGATACCTAAAAAAGGCACGTTTACGCCCACCACCATGCAGTTTGCCGACGGGCTGACCTGGCATTTTGGTAATCCTCTCCAGCAGAAGGGTATCAACTGCCGTTTCGTGGAAGCCAGGGTGTTTACGGACAAGGGCACCTTCACTGTCAGTGAATAACCCGTATTTCACCTCAGCTCCACATATTTCGTATTGTTTATTAAAGGAAAAATATTATGTTATTTAAATCGATTGTGCCTCTTACCCTCGCGCTTTGCTTCTCCGGCCAGGCGCTGGCGTTTGGTAATCACGATACCTGGGCCAGCGGCTTCGCACAGGGTACGGCGGAATACACCATCCTCGGCAAAGGACAGTCACAGTTGTACCTCGCCTGCGACAGTTCTGGCTCACAGGCTGCCACCATCATCTTTACCGATGCGAACGGCCATCAGGTCAGCATGGACAGCGGTCAGCACCTGACCATGAAAATCGATAACGATGAAGAAGCCAATATCAGTGAAAGCGAATCCCATGTCGGCGAAAGTAACCTGATGTGGGCGTGGAACAAGCTGCGAACCGGTAAGCGCGTGATCGTCTCAGGCAGCGGCGTCAAACCGGCGGTCTTCACGCTTAAGGGCGCTGCCGGAGTCATACCTGCGTTCGGCGATAACGGCTGCGTGGCGAAGTTTGACGTGCCGTAATGCACTCCAGGGCAATACCACCCCACATATTCTCATTTTCACCCGCATACTTGTACAAACAAGGAATCTCCCGATGACGGATATCACCACTCTCAGCCAGCGGCTGAACACCCGCACCCTGCATTTTGTTTTACTGACTCTCGTCACCTGTGGCGTCTGGCCGCTGCTCTGGCTGTATAAAAAGCAGGATACCATCAGTGACACCACCGGCTACCCGGTCAGCGGTCATCTGTTCATCATCTGGCTCGCCGTCTGCTTTGGCATCAGTCGCCAGTTAGCCAGCATGGTGTCGTCTGACGTTTACGGCTATGACCCGACCAGCGATACATTGCTGGCGTTAAGCGGTATTCTGTCGCTCGCTTGTGCGGTAATGTATGTGGTCTGGGCCTTTAAGGCCAGAGACGCCCTGCGCCACTATGCGCTGAACACCTTCCGCTTCGACCTGAAGATGAATGCCTTCTATACCGTTATCTTTAACGTTTTCTACATCACGTACTGTATCAACGACATGCAGCAGGCACTGACGAAGCACCAGATTATTCATGGCGCAACCGCCGCGCCTGCAGCGCCACAGGGTCCCATCACGACAGCAACGACAGCGCAACCCCCGCAGTAAGTTAATCACTGCTTTAGCCAGAGACCCCGGGTTTTTGTGTCAGGTATCAGAGGAACTCATCATGAAGGACACTGACAATACGCCGTTACCACCCGGTTCGTTCACCCGTGAGCAGGCGACAGCCGTCGCCACGCAGTACACTAACCTAACCCTCGAAGACGACCATGGGAACCAGTTTCGGCTGGTCATTCGCGACAGCGAGGGGCAGTTGATCTGGCGGGCATGGAATTTTGAAGCCGATGCCGGATACTGGCTGAACCGCTATCTGCTCAGCCACGGCATACCCCGACACTGACTTACCGTAGTTCCCCCCACCAGCAATCACACCAACAGGCCATGTTCCCACCGGAGCATGGCTTTTTTGTTTATGCCGTTTAATCAACTACAGAGGTACTCACTATGCGCTTAGCAAGCCGTTTCGGGCGGATAAACCAGATACGCCGGGATCGTCCCTTAACCCGCGAAGAACTGATGCATCATGTCCCCAGTGTATTCGGTGAAGATAAACATGCTTCACGGAGTGTAAAGTACACGTTTATTCCCACCATTACTCTGCTGGAAAACCTGCAGCGCGAAGGGTTCCAGCCGTTCTTTGCCTGCCAGTCACGCGTGCGTGATCCGGACCGCCGGGAGCACACAAAGCATATGCTCCGCCTGCGTCGCGCCGGTCAGATAAACGATCAGCAGGTGCCGGAAATCATCATCCTGAATTCTCATGGTGGTGAGTCCAGTTTTCAGTTACTTCCGGGAATATTCCGAAGCGTATGTACGAATTCGCTCGTCTGCGGACAGTCATTTGGCGAAATCAGAGTGCCGCACCGGGGGAACGTTGTGGAAAAGTCATTGAAGGGGCTTACGAAGTACTGGGCATCTTTGACCGGGTGGAAGAGAAGCGCGATGCGATGGAATCGCTTTTGTTACAGCCACCGGCACAACAGGCTTTTGCAAAAGCCGCGCTGACGTACCGCTTCGGTGATGAGCACCAACCGGTGACAGCATCCCAGATACTGACGCCCCGCCGCTATGAAGACCGTCAGAACGACCTGTGGTCAGTTTTCAATCGTTGCCAGGAGAATCTGCTGAAAGGTGGTCTGCCAGGTCGTACCGCCAAAGGCAAACGCAGCCATACCCGGGCGGTTAAAGGCATAGACGGCGACGTTAAGCTCAACCGGGCTCTCTGGGTGATGGCAGAAGAACTGCAGCAGGCGCTGAGCTGATGCTACCTCTGCCTGATAACGCCCACCAGGCCACCATTTATCCGACGGCCCTGGAGGACAATCCATGCAGCCGCTCCATCTCCGATGACGACCTGTGCGCCTGGTGCTCACACCTTCTTTATCGTCCCGGTGAACTCAGCCTCTGCCGCTTGAGCATTCCCGACGGACACTGGCCTTCATGCTGTGATACGGACGGCTATGCGCAGTCCTGCCCTTCACTCCGGCTGAACCAACATCCCCAACCCTATAAATAAATAAGGAAAAACTAACATGACCGACATTATTAACCTTAACGATACCCTCCCGTTACCGCCACAACCTGCCGGTTCTTCGCCAGCGCTGACCGCCACCCTTGTACAGGACGAGCAGCGTATCAGATTCTGGCCGCAACACTTTGGCAGCATACCGCAGTGGATAACCCTTGAACCCCGCATATTCGCCTGGATGGACCGGTTATGTGCCGATTACAGCGGAGGTATCTGGCGCTTTTATTCACTCAGCAACAGTGGCGCATTTATGGCACCCGAAACCAACGGAAACAACGATGAGAAATGGACGCTGTTTAACAGCATGAATGGCAACGGCGCAGAACTCAGCAGCGAAGCCGCCGGGATTGCGGTTTGTCTGATGACATACAGCCATCACGCTATGCGTACCGAATGCGATGCCATGACGGAGCACTATTACCATCTGCGGGACTACGCGCTCATGCATGCTGAATGCAGCGCCATTATGCACATCATCGACTGATCGTCCCGCCATGCGGTACGAACTGTCTCAACTGAATACCCTGTGGGATAGCCTGGGGAAAACAACGGTCAGGGATGAGGACGGAGAAGTTGTGACCGACGAACCCTTCCTGCATTTTCCGACGGGAACCCCTGTATTTCATATCTGGTCATGGTTCGAATCCATGCACGACGAATTCTCCGTTGTCGGGAAACTGTACAACGCATCTCACCCGGAGACATCAACGAACAGGAAAAGCAAATGAATACCACCACATATCCCCCGGACACAGGGGGAATGACCCCCATCGCACAGCAGACCATCCGGAAAGCTTTATCCCTGCTGGAGCGTCAGTTACGCGAACCCGGCGCATCATTTACCTCCAGCCATGCCGTCCGCGACTGGCTGCGCCTGCAGCTTGCCACACTGGAGCGTGAAGCCTTCACCGTCCTGTGGCTCGACAACCAGCATCGCCTGATAACCCTCGACACGCTATTTCTGGGAACTATCAACAGTATCACCGTACATCCGCGTGAGGTCGTTAAATCCGGTCTGAAAAATAATGCCGCTGCTGCCGTTCTGGCGCATAACCACCCGTCAGGGGAGGCCGAACCCAGTAAAGCCGACAGGCAGATTACAGAACGCCTGAAACAGGCACTGGAACTGGTTGATATCCGCCTGCTGGACCATCTGGTGGTTGGCGGCATGGATATTATCTCATTTGCAGATAGAGGCTGGATGTAGCACAACAGGAGATTAACCCTATGAAAATCATCAGTAAGCGTCAGGCGATGACGATATACCGCCAGCATCCGCAGTCCCGGCTGTTTCGCTTCTGTACCGGCAAATATAAGTGGTCCGGCAGTATCTGCCACTATGCCGGTCGGGAAGTACAGGATATCAGCGGCGTGCTCGCGGTTTTCGCTGAACGCCGTCAGGACCGCCATGGTCCGTATGTCGTATTACGCAGCGTCACGCTCAATTAACATTAATTTAAGGAGTGCGAAAGTGCCGAATAAAATACCCTCCATCAGCCACAATATCGCTGAGCCATGGTGGGGACTTAACCACACCGTCACACCGTGCTTTGGTGCACGGCTGGTGCAGGAGGGCAACCGCCTGCACTATCTGGCTGACCGTAGCAGTATCACCGGGACATTTAGCGACGCGGATTTACGCCATCTCGATCAGGCGTTTCCGGTACTGCTTAAGCAGCTTGAACTAATGCTTATTTCCGGTGAACTCAATCCCTGTCACCAGCACGGCGTCACGTTATATGCAAAAGGGTTGACATGCGATGCCGACACCCTGGGTAGTTGCGGCTATGTCTATATTGCGCTTTACCCAACGCCTGCAACAGCCGCATAAACCTTACCGTAGCACCACCAACCCACAAAGAGAACCCAACGATGAGAATTTATCCTGTCTCCGCAAAACGGGCCGCAGAGATTGAGCGGTTAACCCATAAATCACCGATTTACGTGTGGCAGCGCCTCCTGACATATCTGCTGGATCGTCACTACGGCCTTACCCTCAACGACACGCCGTTTGGCGATGACGATGCCATTCAGGAATGCATTGATGCCGGTGATGCTCTGGTTGATGCCCTGAACGAGGTGGCTGAAGACTGCGACCTGGAGCGCACTGATAATCGGGGAAAATCACTCCAGCCCGTCTCACCACTGCTCACACCAGCAGATATCCGGAATGCCCAAAACGCGATGGGTCTGGAAGGCAGCAACAACATCCTCATCATCAGCGGACAGTCGTCAGCCAGAAGCTAATTCCCCGCCATCACACCATCGTCTGGTACAGGCGATACCACCAGCGGCAGTAACCGTTGTCGTAACGGCTGGCGCGGCCTTATTAATGGAGTAAACCCAATGCAAACCCAATCACTATCCTCAACGCGGGAGGCTTATCCGCGTCCGTCACCCGTGGAGATCTGGCAGCGCCTCCTGAGCCGCCTGCTGGACCGCCACTACGGTCTGACGCTGAACGACACGCCGTTTGGCAACGATGGCGTGATCCAGGAGCATATCAACGCCGGGCTCTCACTGTGCGACGCCGTGAACTTTATGGTGGAGAAATACGACCTGGTTCGTACGGACCGTCGCGGTTTTAACGCAGAAACACAGTCACCGCTTATCAGGAGCATCGATGTTCTTCTCGCCCGTAAGGCTACCGGGCTGATGATCCGCAGCGGGTATAAAGCCGTTACCGACATCACCACCGGTAAATATCGCGAGGTGCAGCAATGAAGTTATCCCTGACGGCAGAAGCCGATAGCATCAACGTTCTGGCCCTCAATATGGGCCGGAACGCTGTAGATATTGACGGTATTGAACTGGCTGACCTGATCAATGTAGTCTGTGACAACGGTTATTCGCTTCGCGTTGCTGACGCCCCCGGCAAGCTGATTGTTGAAGATCCGCTGCCGCCCCTCGCCCGCGTTAACGGCATTCAGTGCAGCACCGCGCATATCACGGCTGAAGACAATGCTCTGCTGTTTACCCATTCACACCAGCATGAAGACTTTGGCGAGTCGGAATGGATTAGCTATACCGGCTCGGGTTATCTGCTCTACCTGGGCGCATGGTCATTTCCGGTTTTACGCCTCAAACGCCTCGGTCTGTCGAAAGCCTGCCGCCGGTTAGTGGTGACGCTTATCCGTCGCTACGCCGCTGGCATCATTCATCTGGATGCCTTTGGCGAAGTGCTGCCGGGTTTTACCACCTTTGACTGGTAACTCAACATCAATCACCTCAAGGCGTTCTAATGCCAGAATTAACCACTGAAGCCGCTCTCAACATTCTGAAGCGAGATTATCTTCGATAACGACGAAGACAACACCGACTCAGCAGCCCTGTTGCCCTAGATTGAACAGGCATTACAGAACGTTCGCGATCTCCGCCATCTGCAGCTTCTGCAACAGGCCAGAACAAATTAGCCACCGAACCATACTCAACGCACGCGCATAAGCGCCAGTCCTCACCGACTGGCGCTTTGCTTTATATAAGGAAAGAAATGATGTCAGAACTGACTCTCACCGACCCCGAGGTTTTAATCGGTCACACCGACGTGATTTGCTCCACCAGCATTGAGCGTATAGTCACCGGACGTAATGCCGCGATTGCACAGATTGAGACGCTGATACAGCAGCTTGACGATATTTCGACGCTGACCCGTAGTATCGGCGGAAAAACAGCTCTGGACTGGGCTATGAAACAAGATTTCCGTTGCGGCTGCTGGTTGATGGAAAAAAGAGAAGCGGCGATGAAAGCCATCACCTGCAATCTCGATCGCGGCATCTGGCGGGATTTAATGAAGCGCTCCGACATGCTGAGCCTGATGGATGCTCAGGCCCGTGATGAGTGGCACAATAGCCTGGAAAAGGGGGATATTCCGGCCGTAAGCGAAGAAAATATTCTCAACACATTCGAGCAACTGCATCTGAATAAGGGCGAGGTATTTGAACGGGGTGTAATTAACGTCTTCAAAGGACTTAGCTGGGATTTTAAGACGAACAGCCCTTGCAAATTTGGAAGGAAAATCATCGTCAGTGGGCTGGTCAAATGTGACCGGTGGGGATTTGGGCTCAGCTGGGGCTGGCAGCGCGATCGTTTAGCAGACCTGGAGCGCATGCTGATTCTTCTGGATGGGAAGCCCGTACCTGACAACCGCGCTGACGTTACCCGTCGGTTAGGTGATCACATCCATGATGACAGGCACAGCAATCGGTACGAGGATGAAATGTTTGCAATCAAATACTTTCAAAAGGGAACAGCCCATATAACCTTTAAGCGACCAGAGTTGGTCGATAAACTGAATGACATCATCGCCCGGCACTACCCGGGAGCACTGGCAGCGAAATGAAAGGGGAGTGCCCTGTCCGATGCCTTCGCAAGTGAGCCAGCGCAAGCCAGACGGCAATGGCATACTGGATGGCATACCGAAAAGACGTACAAAAGAAAAAGCGCATGTTAATTAATAACATGCGCTCGGAATATGGCGGTGAGGGGGGTATTCGAACCCCCGATACGTTGCCGTATACACACTTTCCAGGCGTGCTCCTTCAGCCACTCGGACACCTCACCACATTGTCTTCCCGATGTTGTCGGGACGGGCGCTAATGTAGGAAAAAGCGGGACTTCCGTCAATCTTCTTTTTCAATAAATTAGTGCGTTTAGACAAACTTCAATCAACTTGCTTCTTAAATGTCCTGAAACTGGCTTTTTTACCGGCAAAACACTTTTCTAAATACTTTCAGTGATATTTGCTAAGGTGATGTGTGAACATAACCGTCTGACAAGATAACAGATAACCCCGATAGTGACCGGGAAACCACACCATCAATCTGGAGCTGAAATGGAGATTATTTTTTATCACCCGACCTTCGATCCCGCCTGTTGGCTGCCAGCCTTACGCAACGCATTACCCGGTGCGAACGTGCGTGAATGGCGCAAGGGTGATGATGAACCTGCCGATTATGCGCTGGTCTGGCATCCTCCTGTCGAGATGCTGCGCGGCCGTGAACTGAAAGGGGTATTTGCGTTGGGAGCCGGAGTCGACTCTATTCTGAGTAAACTCAAGGCGCATCCGGAGATGTTGGCCCAACATATCCCGCTGTTTCGCCTGGAAGATACCGGCATGGGGCTTCAGATGCAGGAATATGCGGTGAGTCAGGTGCTGCACTGGTTCCGCCGCTTTGATGATTATCAGGCATTAAAACAGCAGGCCAGGTGGCTGGAGCTGGAAGAATATCGCCGCGAAGATTTCACCATCGGCATCCTGGGGGCGGGTGTGCTTGGCGCGAAAGTGGCAACCAGCCTGAGCGCATGGGGATTTCCGCTGCGCTGCTGGAGTCGTTCGCATAAAGATTTACCAGGTGTGACCAGTTTTGCCGGAACAGAAGAGTTAGGCGAATTTCTGCACGGGACGCGCATATTGATCAATTTGCTACCTAACACCCCTGAAACGACGGGGCTCATTGATCTCAATGTGATAAATCAACTGGCGGATAACAGCTATATTATGAACCTGGCGCGGGGTGTTCATGTGGTCGAGGACGATCTTTTGCAGGCGCTGGACAGCGGTAAATTGAAAGGGGCAATGCTGGATGTCTTCAGTCGCGAGCCGCTGCCGGCCGACCATCCTCTCTGGGCGCATCCCCGTGTTGCCATGACGCCACATATTGCGGCCACCACCCGTGCAGATGAAGCCATTGCTTTTATTGCTGCTACGATCGGCAAACTTGAACGTGGCGAAATCGTGAACGGGCGGGTTGATCGTGTTCGTGGCTATTAGTGAAGCTTCCGTGTCAGACCGGGTTTTTCATTAAAAATGGCAGCGATAACTGCTATCCTTGCAGAAACAACTACAGGAGAGTTTCATGTATCCCGTTGACCTGCATATGCATACCGTCGCCAGCACCCATGCCTATAGCACCCTGCAAGACTACATTACCGAAGCAAAGCGAAAAGGGATTAAGCTGTTCGCTATTACCGATCATGGCCCTGATATGGATGATGCACCACACCATTGGCACTTCATCAACATGCGTATCTGGCCACGCGTTGTGGATGGCGTCGGCATTCTGCGTGGCATTGAAGCCAATATCAAAAATATTGACGGTGAGATTGATTGTAGCGGCCCTATGCTAACTTCGCTGGATCTGATCATTGCAGGCTTTCATGAACCCGTGTTTGCTCCGCAGGACAAAGAGACCAATACCGAGGCGATGATTGCGACGATGGCGCATGGTTATGCACACATCATCAGCCATCCGGGCAATCCAAAATATCCCGTCGATATCCCGGCAATTGCCGCCGCCGCCGCGAAGTACAACGTGGCTCTGGAAATCAACAACTCCTCTTTCCTGCATTCGCGTAAAGGTAGCGAAGCAAATTGCCGTGCGATAGCTGCCGCCGTGCGTGATGCGGGTGGGTGGGTTGCTCTGGGGTCTGACTCGCATACGGCATTTACGCTGGGCGAATTTGCGCAATGCCGTGATATCCTTGATGAGGTCGATTTCCCGGAAGATCGTATTCTCAACGTCACACCGCGCAGGATGCTGAGCTTCCTTGAAGCGCGTGGAATGACGCCTATTACTGAATTTGCCGACTTTTAATTAGCCACTGGAATCATTGCATGAACGAATTTTCCATCCTCTGCCGCGTACTGGGTTCACTGTTTTATCGTCAGCCACAGGATCCCTTACTCGTGCCGCTCTATACCCTCATACGTGAAGGGAAGCTGGCGCAAAACTGGCCGCTGGAGCAGGATGAAATGCTGGAGCGCCTGCAAAAGAATTGTGATGCACAGGCGTTGGCCGCTGATTTTAATGCGCTTTTTGTCGGTAACGAAAGCCGCGTTTCCCCCTATCGCAGCGCGTGGATTGACGGGGCGACAGAGGCAGAAGTGCGGGCATTTCTTTCGTCTCGCGGTATGCCGTTGACCGACGCACCTGCAGATCATTTTGGTACGCTGCTGTTGGCAGCCTCGTGGCTGGAAGATCAGTCGGCAGAAGATGAAAGTGAAGCGCTGGAAACACTGTTTGCAGAATATCTGCTGCCGTGGTGCGGCACATTCCTCGGCAAAGTGGAAGCACATGCTACTACGCCATTCTGGCGGACTATGGCACCGTTAACGCGTGATGCTATCTCTGCCATGTGGGATGAATTGCAGGAATCAGAAGAGGAATAGATGTGTTGTAAGTCACATTTAAACTGCAACAAGAAATGTGATATTGCAATTATTGCGTTTGATATCACATAAATCAGGCGCGTATCTGCTAAGATGCGCGCCATGAACATACTCCTTTCAATCGCTTTAACGACAGGCATTCTCTCCGGTCTCTGGGGTTGGGTTGCTGTCTCTCTTGGTCTGATCGGCTGGGCCGGATTCCTTGGCTGTACTGCCTACTTTGCCTGTCCGCAAGGTGGTCTTAAGGGCCTGTTAATTTCTGCCTGTACGTTAATGAGCGGGGTAGCCTGGGCGCAGGTGATTATTCACGGCAGCGCGCTGGCTCCGCAACTTGAGATTGTAGGGTATGTCATGACTGGCCTGGTGGCGTTTCTGATGTGTGTCCAGGCGAAAAATCTGCTGCTTTCTTTCGTTCCGGGCACGTTTATTGGCGCATGCGCTACTTTTGCTGGGCAGGGCGACTGGCGTATGATCGTGCCTTCGCTTGCTGTCGGATTGTTATTTGGTTATGCCATGAAAAACAGCGGATTGTGGCTTGCTGCACGTAACGCTGGTGGGATGACAAAAGAACAAAAAAAAGCGTGACGATTTAACCCGTCACGCTTTTTCCGTATTTACCATCAGGATTGCGGAGGCATCGCCGCCATCTCGCGATATTTGACCAGCACTTCGTTTTTGCTCTCTGCCTTGTTTTGCAGATCCCACAACCCGCGATCGATACCATCATTAATCAGCAGAATGACCCCGGTCTCGATAGCAGACATCAGGCAAAGCATGACTGGTTCATTAGCCGTGTAACCCACTTCGCCTTCCAGCAGACGCTGATAATCAATAAAACGAAATACCCCAGCCTGCACTTCATAGGACAAAATAGTCTTACTGGTATTTACTGACGAGAGCACTTCGCCGGTGCTGACATTGACCACGCGTAGGTTAACGGCGATCTGGTCGAGTTGATATTGCGTGTCGGCACCTATACCGAAATAACGTGCGCCTATGCCCCCTGATTTGACATTGCTTTCATAACCAATAATCGAGCCTTCAATCATTACATTCGCAGCGGTCAATGACTGGAGCGGGAAGCGGTTATTAATAGCAACCGTGCCGTTTTCCTGCGCCGCGCGAATGATTTTGCGTTCATTCAGCAAATTCTGCAGCCCCTGGCGTTCCAGTGGAACAAACCAGCGTGAATCTTTTAGCGCCGTCACCAGCATGGAGGTAGCGCTCTGCGGAACCGCGGTCGAGAAGTTACTGGCCGGGTAGGGTTTAAACTGCCCGGTTTCATCCTGAATGTTATATACCGACACATATATTTTACCGGACGGCAGCGGCAAATGCGTTAAATCACTGTAGCTTTGTGCCCGGGGTAATAACGTAGGTTTGGCGGCTTGTTTTGGCGGCGCGGTTAAGCATCCGCTTAATAAACACACGGCCAGAAGTATGAATAAGCGCTGCATGATTATTGTCCTGTAATGGCGATGCCTTAAAAATCGGTTGAACCGTTTTGCAAACCTGAAACCTGAATAGTTGACGTTTTGCCTGTTTTTCTGTCAGTTACATTTAATTGTAACTGTCCATCTTTATTGGCAATATCAACGATAAAGTCGCTAGTTACCATTCGACCAGGTTTGCCGGAATTTATATTTGTTAATAATCCACCCAGTATTTGTGATTGAATAGCCTGAGTAAAATTATCAAGTGCCGATGTCGTCTCAACGCCAAGATCTTTATAGCTTGGATCTTTATAAGAGTTTTGTGCTTGCGCGCTATTTAATAAAAATGCGCCGTTATTAGGGTTGCCCCCGAAATTAGGGTTGCGGAACTGGAACGTCATTTGCCCGGCCCAACTTGATGGCGTTATCAACATTAATGAAATGACGGCATATGCAATACGCATGTTACCCTCCGGATGTTTATCGTGTTTTAGAATTCATCTGTCGCTAAATCGCGGGTGCTGAGTAATGCCTGATCAATTTGGCGACGGTCGAGTGCTTCGTGTGTCTGTGCAAGTGCAATATCAACATTCTTGTCAAAATCACGCCGTGTCGGGAACATAAAAGTCTGATACACAACACTTTGATTAATCGTGATGGTTATCCAGCTTCCCCAGCGAGCACTTGGTCTTTCATTGATAGTTAAATTCCCTGTCCAGGTACTTTCCCACTTATCACTAAAAGCACGATAAAAATCGTGTCCGATCGAAGAAACCGTATGGTCGGTGAGTAAACCGGGAATCTCCACTTCGACAGCGTGCAGATTCCCGGCGGCCAGCAAGAGTGTTGCAGCCGCAAGGTAGTGCGATACGCGTTTCATGGCATTAACGCCTGAGATTGTCGTTGGCCCAGGAGACCGCCTGAGTACGGTTTTTTACTGCTATCTTTTTGAAAAGGTTATAAAGATGTGTTTTAACTGTATTTTCGCTGATAAACAGAGAGCGGGCGATTTCAATATTGGATGCGCCAATGCGCAACTTATTCAAAATCTCTTTTTCCCGGTGTGTCAGCAACGCGGATTCCGAACTGCTGTACCGATAATTTCCAGAGTGGGTGATTAAGTAGCTGGCAAGCTTTTGCGAAAAGTAGCACTCACCGCGCAGGATCCCTTGCAACCCCTCAACCATACGGGATTCATCTTCCGAGACATAAAATACCCCATTGATATGCGGCCAGTTTTCAATATCACGGAACGGATATTCCTCCGGCGTATTCATTAACAATACTTTTAATGTATTGTTTTTTCTGGACAAAATGTCCTGCCAGTATTGGATGATTTTCTTATCCGCCTCCATCATATCGAATAACACCACACAATCGCCGGGAATGTCCTCCAGCGAGCGTTGAATATTATGCAGTTTCCCGCTCATCGACAGAGAATGCTTCAAATGCTGCAACAAGGCTGTTGCCTGCAAGGAGGGTTTGGTAATTAACAACAATGTATGATTGTACGAACTATGGACTTCACTGAACATGATGAAACCCCGCGTTAAAGACATCCGCAGCTTCCCCACCTAAAGGTGGGGAACCAGAAGTACTGACAGATGCTGTGTTGCTGTGTGTAGTAATAAATACTTAATCCCTAACGAGTAAGGGAAATTAATAAATCTAAATGTGTACTGCTAATTCCAATCTAGTCTTTGCCCTTCTTAAAGCAAGTGTTAAACATGTAACGTAATGTAAAAATAAATATTAAAATATTTCACTGCGGTTTTTTTATTGTTTAGTTTTGATAGGTAAGTTGTACATGAAATCATACTTGCACACATTTTAAAAATCATACAAATTAATATAATTAATTGTTTTTAAAGGTTTTTAATAATAACCTTAAAGTAGTATGGGTAATGCCACAACAAAGGTTTTGGTATGAGTGGCGATGTTCGGTTTGTGCAGCAAAAAAAAAGGAAGGATTGTGAAGGGTGAGTAAAGAAATGTTATCTCCTTCTCAGAACATGCTTGCGGATTACTTCGTTACAACCAAATTGTTATAAGCAAACCCATCTGCCAAAAAAGTCAATATACGCTCTCTATATGCGCGTACCGGTAACAATACAAATGTTCATACTTTGGTCTTAAGGGGAAAGTAAAAAATACGAATCACGGGTGAGATATTTTATTTTTCTCACTGCCCATACTGATTTCCGTAACGCAGCGTTAACAAATTAATTGACGATGTTATCGCTGGCGTGACAAATATTTAAACTGTCTTTTTAATAAATGACCAGGTCCAGGGTGACAACATGAAAAACAAGTTGTTATTTATGATGTTAACGATGCTGGGTGCACCTGGGTTTGCCGCCGCTACGGGTTATGATATGGCCGGTTCGGAATATAACCTGGCGGTGAATGAATTAAGCGCCGCTGCCTACAATAAAGCGGCCATTATTGGTCAATCCGGTGCAAATAATAACGCACAAATTAGCCAGGCAGGCTCGAAGTTATTGTCAGTTATTTCCCAGAATGGTGGGAGCAATTCGGCAAAAATTGACCAGTCAGGAGCATATAACCTTGCATATATCGATCAGTCAGGCAGTGCCAATGACGCGAATATTACGCAAGGGGCTTACGGCAATACCGCAATGATTATCCAAAAAGGGTCGGGTAACAGAGCGAGCATTACACAGTACGGTACACAGAAAACAGCAGTCGTTGTCCAGAGACAGTCGCAGATGGACATACGCGTTATACAACGTTGATGCCATTGTGGCTTTAAAATCAATCCGATGGGGGTTTACCATGAAACTTTTCAAAGTGGCAGCAGTAGCAGCGATCGTCGTTTCAGCCAGTGCTTTTGCAGGCAGCGTCCCGCAGTTCTCAGATCATGGCGGTCATAACTATGGTGGTCCGGATTCAGTACTGAGTATCTATCAGACCGGTAGCAGTAACTCCGCACTGGCGCTGCAATCCGATGCTCGCGACTCTTCCACTACAATCCGTCAGAATGGCTCAAGCAACGGCGCTGATGTTGGCCAGGGTTCTGACGACAGCACCATCAGCCTGTCACAAAATGGTTTCCATAACAGTGCAACGATTGACCAGTGGAATAGCAGAGATTCTACTATCTCTGTAAGCCAGTATGGTGGTGGCAACGGCGCGTTGGTTAATCAGACTGCTTCTGGCTCTACCGTGAACGTACACCAGGTTGGTTTCGGCAACAATGCAACTGCCAACCAGTACTAACAGACATATCGTTTGAAGAGACAGGGCTACGGCCCTGTTTCTTTTTGGGAGGCGTTATGAACACATTGTTATTACTTGCCGCTCTGTCCAGCCAGATTACCTTTGACACGACCCGCGTTGGCGATATGTATACGATTACCCCACAGGTTTTACTCACCGAAAATTGCGTCTGTCAGGTACAGATTCTGGCAACACGAGAAGGGCAAGGCGGCCAGAGTCGTACCCAGCAGCGTAAAACTATGCAATTTATCGCTAATCAACCGACCTCGTTGATGCGGTTAAGTATGAATATTGAAGCGCAAGATAGTGTCGATATTGTCGTTACCGTCACCGATGGGCAGTCAGTGAATGTATCCAGGCACTGGACTTCACAACAAAAGATATAACGCATTCATTTCATGAATGTTTCTTGATGAAAATAGTTTGTTTCAATGCTGTTAAATTTGATTAGTTAATGTATGCATAAAGTTGACATCTTGTTTTTATGAGGTGTCTGAGCGGTGCCACTCTCACCACCTGCAAAGACCACCCATTATTGAGGTTTATATGTCAGCTTCCAGCATGCTGTTTCTTCCAGCACTCCTTTTGTCTGCCGTATGCAGTTCCGTTTCGATGGCGTCGACCGGCGGGGTTATCTATTTTGAAGGGGCGATTGTCGAAAGCCCATGCGATGTCAGCGTCGACGCTCACAAGGCGACGGTGGCATGCGACCGCCAGGGACAGGCTAAAACTCAACAATTCTCCCTACAAAAGCTTACCCAGGAGCAGAGTGGCTTAGGCAACCTTGTGACCATGAAAATCAACTACCTCAATCCGGCGCATACGCTGGCTGTGATGGACATTACCTATAACTAATCGTTTTACAGGCTCAATTTGCGCAGTAATGCAGACCGGGCCTGATCAAATTTCATTCCTGGCTGCGCTACACTTGAGAGAAGAGAAAGCTATGAGGCAGGAACATGCAAGCGACAATGCAGGTTATTCAAGGGGATATCACCACCGTCAGCGTGGACGTTATCGTTAATGCGGCAAATTCATCACTGCTTGGCGGCGGTGGGGTGGACGGGGCCATTCATCGGGCGGCCGGTCCGGCATTGCTGGAAGCCTGTCGGCGCGTGCGCCAGGAGCAAGGAGATTGTCCGCCTGGACATGCAGTGATCACCACCGCCGGAAAGTTACCGGCAAAAGCCGTTGTGCATACTGTTGGTCCGGTATGGCATGGTGGAGATGATCATGACGTTCACCTGCTGGAAGATGCCTATCGCAACAGTCTGATGCTGGCCGAAGCCAATGACTTTGAATCCATTGCCTTTCCGGCAATCAGCACCGGGGTTTACGGTTATCCTAAAGCGGCCGCAGCGGAAGTCGCCATCAATACTGTTGCGGCATTTCTGGCTGACCATCCGCAAATACGTCGCGTAGTGTTTGTCTGTTTTGATGAAGAAAATACCGCGTTGTATCGGCGACTGCTGACACAGCGCGGAGCTGAAAAGAATGCCTGAGGAGAGAACGCTGACAAGGTACCGCTGCGTTTCTTTTTAAAGTTAACGGAAAACATTAGCGAAAGTAATGCAGACGCACAACGCCAGGGCGATGCGTTTCGGATTTTCTAACCCACCCGACGCGGCGCTGGCGGATATACTTTGACAGCTATGACCATAAAAATACTCGATGAACCTGATTTTCCCTCGCAAGAGCACGTGACTCCGCCGCAGGATACGCGGTTGGGGCGAGCGGTTACGCCATTGTGCGAGGCCCACCCGGGCCTGTGCGGGCTGGTGGCGCTTGATGACAGCCTGGATGCCTTTGTGGCACGTTACCGTCTGGCAGAAATGGCGCAACGTACTCTGGATGTGCAGTATTACATCTGGGAGGACGACATGTCTGGCCGACTGCTATTGCTGGCGCTGCTGGAGGCCGCGGAGCGCGGTGTTCATGTCCGGTTGTTGTTGGATGATAACAATACGCTTGGCATGGATGATGTTCTACGCCAGCTTGATGCCCATCCACGTATTGAGGTGCGCCTGTTCAATCCCTTCTCATTCCGCACGCTACGTGCGCTGGGCTACCTTACTGATTTCGCGCGCCTCAACCGTCGTATGCACAATAAAAGTTTCACTGTCGATGGTGTGGTGACGCTGGTCGGCGGACGCAACGTCGGGGATGCTTATTTTGGCGCCGGGGAAGAACCGTTATTTACCGACCTTGATGTTATGGCGATAGGCCCGGTGGTGCGCGATGTCAGTGATGATTTTTCCCGCTACTGGCACAGTGAGTCCGTGTCACCGTTGCATGCGGTGCTGGACTTGCCACAGGAAGAGATTGCCGGGCGCATCCGTTTGCCGGAGGCCTGGTATCAGGACATCACCGCTGTCCGCTACCGCAACAAGCTTGAATCTACCCCCTTTGCCAGTCAGCTGGAGTCCGGGACGTTACCGATTGTGTGGGCGAAGACCAGGCTATTAAGCGATGATCCACGTAAAGGGCAGGGGAAAGCACACACGCATACCTTGTTACCGGAGCGTCTGAATAATGTGATGGGGACGCCTGAACGGCAGGTGGATATTATCTCGGCCTATTTTGTTCCCGGACGTCGGGGGGTTGCCCAGCTCATTCGTCTTGCGCGCAAAGGCGTAAGTATCGCTATTCTTACGAACTCTCTGGCAGCGAACGATGTTTCTGTGGTGCATGCGGGCTATGCACGCTGGCGTAAAAAGCTGCTCCGTCATGGAATAGCATTGTATGAGCTAAAGCCAACCCGTGATGAGGCACACCCGGTCCATGACCGTGGGCTGACCGGGAACTCCGGTTCCAGCCTGCACGCCAAAACATTCAGTATCGATGGCGAAAAGGTCTTCATCGGTTCGTTTAATTTTGATCCACGTTCGGCAATGCTGAATACGGAAATGGGTTTTGTGATCGACAGTGCTGATTTGGCCCAGCGCATCCACCACCGTTTTTTACGCAGTCAGCGTGCGGCGGCGTGGCAACTGCGCCTTGATCGTTGGGGGCGTATTAATTGGGTAGAGTTGCAGAACGGCAAGGAGACGGTGCTGAAAAAAGAACCGCAGACGCGGTTCTGGCAGCGAATGCTGGTACGGCTGGCATCGCGGCTTCCGGTTGAATGGCTGCTCTGATTTCCAGGCAGCCATTGTTGTCTTAACGCGCTGTTGCATGGGTATTGCTGGTTTTGCTTTCCGGTTTGCCTGAAAAGAGGAAACGCAGTAGCGGGATACGCAGGTGCGCCTCATACAGCAGTAGCGCAGAGCCAATGACAAACACCAGGCCGGTGGTAAATCCCAGCAAGTTGGAATGAATGTGTGGGGTTATCCACGCGCCGAACAGCAGTGTTAACGGATGGTGTACCAGATAGATAAACAGCGATGCGTTAACAAAATAACTCACGCGTGCAGACTGGAAATTCAGCATTCGGTGGCCCAGTGAAAAGACCACATTCACCATCCACAGACCCAGCAGCATGGTAATTACCGACTCGGTTTCATACATCCAGCCATCGCCGCTGCCATAGTGTTGATTCAGAAGATACGCGGCAAAACCGATGAGCGAACCCGCAAAGCAGGCAGGGGAGGGATTAACAAACAGCGATTTTAATCGCGGGTTAATAAAGGTCAGCGCCCCCAACAGGAAAAACGGGATATAAAAGAGTGATTGCATAACGGCGAAATTGAACAACCCGTCGCGCAATATATCAGGATAAATTATGAATACGAGTCGGCGGAATGCAGCATAAAGGATGCCGAATGCCAGGAACGCAACGGAAAGTTTGCCGAGCGTTATGTTGTCGAGCAGGCGCGCCGCATTGCTTTTAATTCTCCGGAACAGCCACATGCTGACGGTTGTAAGCACCACCAGTACCAACAAAAACCAGAGATGGGAAATCAGCTCCCACACCAGAGTATTGAATTTGTCGTACAGCGATAACGTATGCCAGTCCTGGGTACGTCCGTTGACGTATTGCAACATGATAAATTGCGGAAGCGTGAGCAGTGGAATGGCCGTCAGCATTGGAATGCCAACGCGCTCTACACGTACAGTCCACCAGCGTTGTAGCGGGTAGCGCAGATAAAGCATGTAAGAGAAGTAGCCGGAAATGACGAAAAACACCTGCATACGGAAGGCGTGGATCGCGTCATTGAATAAGGTCAGCCACCATGACGGGTGCGCACTGTTCACGTGCCACATATGGCTCGAGTAAATCAGCGAAATGTGAAAAGGGATCCCAAGCAACATTAACCACGCGCGGATGGAATCAAGGAAATATTCACGTTGTGCGGGTATTCTGCTCATATGACTCCTTTAACTCTCAGACTTTTCGTCTTATCCATAAGACAAATAATGATTACATTCCTAATCAACCCTACACTATGACCGATAGACTGTCTCCAGGATAAGTACGCAAAACGATAAAGGGTTAGTTTCATTTGCTTATTCACTGAGCCGGTGTGCTGAACAAAGCGGGGATTCAGTTGTCGGAATGCCAAAGTTTCCATTAAAATGGATCGGATCGATTTAAGCACACAAAGGGGGAAGTGCTTAGTTATTATGAAACCTAAATTACGAATGATGAAAATGCGTTGGTTGGGTGCTGCGGTACTGTTGTCACTTTATACGTCATCAGGCTGGGCTTTTTCCATTGACGATGTCGCAAAACAGGCACAATCCTTAGCAGGCAAAGGTTACGAAGCGCCAAAAAGCAATCTGCCGTCCGTATTCCGCGAGATGAAATATGCGGATTATCAGCAGATTCAATTCAACCATGATAAGGCCTACTGGAGCGCCATTAATACCCCATTTAAGCTTGAATTCTATCACCAGGGCATGTACTTCGACACGCCGGTTGCTATCAATGAAGTCACTGCTACCGCTGTTCGCAAAATTAAATACAGCCCGGATTATTTTAACTTTGGTAACGTGCAGCACGATAAAGACACGGTCAAAGATCTCGGATTCGCCGGTTTCAAAGTCCTCTACCCCATTAATAATAAAGATAAAAACGATGAAATCGTCAGTATGCTGGGTGCCAGCTACTTCCGTGTGATTGGCGCAGGCCAGGTGTATGGCCTTTCTGCCCGTGGTCTGGCGATCGACACGGCTTTGCCGTCTGGGGAGGAGTTCCCTCGTTTTAAAGAGTTCTGGATCGAACGTCCAAAACCGACTGACAAACGTCTGACCATTTTCGCACTGCTGGATTCTCCACGCGCCACCGGCGCCTATCGCTTTGTCATTATTCCAGGGCGCGATACTGTCGTTGACGTGCAGTCTAAGGTCTATTTGCGTGACAAAGTGGGCAAACTGGGTGTGGCGCCGCTGACCAGTATGTTCCTGTTCGGACCATCACAGCCGTCACCGGCAATCAACTACCGCCCTGAACTGCATGACTCCAACGGGTTGTCGATGCTCGCCGGCAATGGCGAGTGGATTTGGCGCCCGCTGAACAACCCGAAACACCTGGCAGTAAGCAGTTACGCTATGGAAAACCCGCAGGGCTTTGGCCTGCTGCAGCGTGGTCGTCAGTTCTCGCGTTTTGAAGATATCGACGACCGTTATGACCTGCGTCCAAGCGCCTGGATCACCCCGAAAGGCGACTGGGGCAAAGGGAAGGTTGAGCTGGTGGAGATTCCGACCAACGACGAAACCAACGATAATATCGTCACTTACTGGACGCCGGATCAACTGCCGGAGCCGGGTAAAGAGATGAATTTCAAATACACCATCACCTTTAGTCGCGATGAAGACAAGCTGCATGCCCCGGATAACGCATGGGTGATGCAGACTCGTCGCTCTACTGGCGATGTCAAACAGTCCAACCTGATTCGTCAGCCGGATGGTACGCAGGCCTTTGTCGTGGACTTCACCGGTCAGGATATGAAGCAACTGCCGAAAGACACCCCCGTCACCGCGCAGGCCAGTATCGGTGATAATGGCGAAATCGTTGAAAATACCGTTCGTTATAATCCTGTCACGCAAGGCTGGCGTTTAATGCTGCGTGTGAAGGTCAAAGATCCGAAGAAAACCACCGATATGCGTGCCGCACTGGTCAATGGCGACAAGACCCTGAGTGAAACCTGGAGCTATCAGTTACCTTCCAATGAATAAGACAACTGAGTATATCGACGCGCTGCCGCTTCCGGATGCGGAAAAGGCAGCGCTGCCGACAGAGAGTATTCGTGCTGTGCATGAAGCCCTGGACGATGAGCGTCACAGCTGGACCCGTGACGATGATTCGCCGCTGGGTTCAGTAAAAGCACGTCTTGAGCACAGTTGGCCTGACTCCCTTGCGAAAGGTCAACTCGTTAAAGATGATGAAGGGCGCACGCAACTGGAGGCAATGCCGAAAGCGAAGCGTTCTTCGATGTTCCCTGATCCCTGGAGAACGAACCCGATTGGGCGTTTCTGGGACAGGCTTCGTGGTCGCGATGTTCAGCCGCGGTACATGTCGCGGTTGACCAAAGAAGAGCAGGCCAGCGAGCAAAAATGGCGTACGGTGGGTTCTATTCGTCGTTACATCCTGCTGCTGCTGACCCTGTCGCAAACCGTCGTTGCTACCTGGTACATGAAAACCATCCTGCCTTACCAGGGCTGGGCGCTGATTAACCCGTCGGACATGGTGGGCCAGAATCTGTGGGTTTCCTTTATGCAGCTACTGCCGTATGTGCTGCAGACCGGTATCCTCATTCTGTTTGCCGTACTGTTCTGTTGGGTGTCGGCCGGTTTCTGGACCGCACTGATGGGCTTCTTACAGTTGCTGATAGGGCGGGATAAATACAGTATCTCCGCTTCCACAGTCGGTGATGAGGCGCTCAATCCTGCGCACCGCACTGCGCTGATCATGCCTATCTGTAATGAAGACGTTGATCGTGTTTTTGCGGGCCTGCGTGCGACCTGGGAGTCGGTAAAAGCGACCGGTAACAGTGAACACTTTGACGTTTACGTACTCAGTGATAGTTACAACCCGGATATCTGCGTTGCTGAGCAGAAAGCCTGGATGGAACTTATCGCCGAGGTGCAAGGTGAAGGGCAAATTTTCTACCGCCGCCGTCGCCGTCGCGTGAAACGTAAAAGCGGTAACATTGATGATTTCTGCCGTCGCTGGGGCAGCCAGTACAGCTACATGGTAGTGCTGGACGCCGACTCCGTGATGACCGGTGATTGTCTGACCGGGCTGGTGCGTCTGATGGAAGCGAACCCGAATGCCGGTATCATTCAGTCGTCGCCAAAAGCTTCCGGCATGGATACGTTGTACGCCCGCTGCCAGCAGTTTGCTACGCGCGTGTATGGTCCGCTGTTCACCGCAGGCCTGCACTTCTGGCAGTTGGGGGAATCGCACTACTGGGGTCACAACGCGATCATCCGCGTGAAGCCGTTTATTGAGCACTGCGCGCTGGCACCGTTGCCGGGTGAAGGCTCGTTTGCTGGTTCGATTCTTTCTCATGACTTCGTTGAAGCCGCGCTGATGCGTCGTGCGGGCTGGGGCGTCTGGATTGCTTATGACCTGCCAGGCTCATATGAGGAACTGCCGCCGAACTTGCTGGATGAGCTCAAACGCGACCGTCGCTGGTGTCACGGTAACCTGATGAACTTTCGTCTGTTCCTCGTGAAGGGGATGCATCCGGTGCACCGTGCGGTGTTCCTGACAGGGGTGATGTCCTACCTCTCTGCGCCGTTGTGGTTTATGTTCCTGGCCTTGTCGACTGCGCTGCAGGTGGTGCATGCATTAACAGAGCCGCAATACTTCCTGCAACCGCGTCAGCTCTTCCCGGTATGGCCGCAGTGGCGCCCGGAACTGGCTATCGCGCTCTTTGCCTCAACGATGGTTCTGCTGTTTTTACCGAAACTGCTGAGTATCATTCTGATCTGGTGCAAAGGGCCGAAAGAGTACGGTGGTTTTGTACGGGTGACACTCTCCCTGCTGCTGGAAGTGCTGTTCTCCGTTCTGCTGGCGCCGGTGCGTATGCTGTTCCACACGGTATTCGTGGTCAGCGCATTCCTCGGCTGGGAAGTGGTCTGGAACTCACCGCAGCGTGACGATGACTCGACCCCGTGGGGCGAGGCGTTCATGCGTCATGGTTCTCAGTTGTTGCTGGGGCTGGTGTGGGCAGTGGGTATGGCATGGCTGGATCTGCGCTTCCTGTTCTGGCTGGCGCCGATCGTCTTCTCGCTGATCCTGTCTCCGTTCGTGTCGGTCATTTCCAGTCGTTCAACGACGGGCCTGCGAACCAAGCGCTGGAAGCTGTTCCTGATTCCGGAAGAGTACTCTCCGCCGCAGGTGCTGGTGGATACTGACAAGTATCTGGAGCTGAACCGCGGGCGTTCACTGGAAGATGGCTTTATGCATGCCGTGTTCAACCCGTCGTTTAACGCGCTGGCAACGGCAATGGCAACCGCGCGTCATCGTCGCGGGCATATTCTGGAGATCGCCCGTGAGCGTCACGTTGAGCAGGCGCTGAACGAGACCCCGGATAAGCTTACCCGTGACCGACGTCTGGTGCTGCTGAGTGATCCTGTCACCATGGCGCGCTTGCACTACCGTGTATGGGCATCGCCAGAGAGGTATCTCTCGTGGGTAACCTTTTATCAGGATGTGAAACTCAATCCGCTTGCTCTGAAGGCAAAGTAAGCTGAGATGAGAAAATACCGGCCCCAGGGCCGGTATTTTTTTACGTAAATAATGATATGCGAGGTAATGGGTGAGAATTCTTATCGTAGCACTTATGACATGCCTGCTGAGCGGATGTGGCAGCATCATCAGCCGGACGATCCCAGGCCAGGGGCATGGCAATCAATACTACTCTGGCGTCAAATGGGATGTCCGCGACTCCGCATGGCGCTACGTTACCGTACTCGACCTGCCATTCTCGCTGGTGTTCGATACGCTCTTGCTGCCCATTGATGCTCACCATGGCCCGTATGAATAATTAACGCTCGTCCCACTCATCCGCAGCGGCCTGACCTTCTTCCGTATCAAGTGGAGGTTCAAGCTGGAATTCCCCTTCATCCCACTCGTGTAGCGTGTTTTCTTCCAGCCACTCCTGACGCAGCTCTATCTCATCAAAATCGCCGTCAAAAACACTCTGTGCGGCTTCGCCCGATAACATCGGTAGACACTCGCCTTCCTCTTCGTCTGTTGCGAAGAATTCAGCCTGCCACATAATGTCTCCGTCCTGGAGCACGTATTTCTGGACGTTGAATTGCTGCACACTGGCATCTTCTTCCTCCACGCCTGGATTATTGGCCAGGAACTCTTCGCGAGCAGCATCAATTGCTTCTTCGAGCGTAGCGTACATAGTCATAAATTTCTCCCTGTGGTTTGACGAGGTATTCAGGGAAAGAATAGTTGAATATGAGGTTTTGCAAGTGCCCGAACAAAAAAATCAGTCATCGGTGTTAATCATCGATGACGTGGTCAGCGACTCTGCGGCGCGCGGGACGTTGTAAACTGACCCAGGAGTAAAAAGCGTTAAACAGGACGATGCCCGCCGTAACGCAGAATACGGCGCGAAAACTGTAGTTTGCCGAGACCGCTGCGCCGAGCAGTGGGCCGGTCACATTACCGATATCGCGGAATGACTGGTTGTAGCTGAATACACGGCCTGCAATTTGTTGGGTCGTGTTATAGACCAGCAGTGTTTGCACTGCGGGGAGCAGGGCGCCATCGGCGGCACCCAGGAGAAAACGCAGTAACCCAAGCTGCCACGGCGTTTGTACAAAGGCCATAGGCACCAGCAGTAAGACGGAAATCAGTAGCGCGGCGATTAAAATCTTTTCCGGGCCGATACGATCACCCAGCAGGCCAAGGCGCGGTGCGCTCATCAGCGCCGCCATACCGGGAACCGAAGCAATCATACCGCTAATAAATGCAATATTACCGACGTTACCTGCCAGTTCACGGACATAAAGCGTCAGGATAGGGGCAATAGAGCCCGTTGCGACCTGAATGATCATCGTCGTAACAAACAGACTCAGCACGAGGCGCGGACTTTTCAGCGAAGCGAAAACTTCTCTTGCATGAAGCATCTCTTTTTTCGCCACCGGGGTGAAATTTTCCCGGATGCAAAAAAGCGTTAACAAAAAGCAGATAAACAGAACCGAGGCGGTGATAAAAAAGACCATCCGTAGCCCGTACATATCGGCCAGTAGCCCCCCTGCCAGTGGGCCAAGCAATGCTCCTGCTACGCCGCCCGTAGATAATGTTCCCATCGCCCATCCGCTGCGGTTTCGTGGCATCTGTGTTGCGATCAGCGCGTTGGCATTCGGGATAAAGCCGCCGAGCAAGCCAAGCAGGGCGCGCAATACAAGAAACTGCCAGATAGTCTGCGCAAGCCCCATCAGGGCCATGACAATCGCCATTCCCAGCGCAGAACGCAGGAGCATTATTTTACGCCCTTTGCGGTCAGCGAGGCCGCCCCAGAAGGGGGAGGCGATTGCGGAAAAAAGAAAAGTAATACTAAAAACCAGACCGGACCACATGTTAAGCGCGCTATGCCCGGTAACGCCGAGTAGCTCCACGTAGAGAGGTAAAAAAGGCATGACCAGACTAAATGCCGCGCCAGTTAAAAAACAGCCTACCCAGGCCACGGTCAAATTACGTTTCCAGTTTATGGGAGCAGGAGATGACATTACCTTCCACGTTACGCGTGTCACACGCGAAAAATTAGCAATCAAAAATAATAAGCCTGCTAATTATGCGCCTGGGTGATAAAAGCTGCAATGGAAAGCATGTGAAGAAATACAACAAGCGCAGCCCGGCGGACCAGGCTACGCAGGAGGTTAATAGCGAGAAGGGACACCTTCCGGGCGGGTTTTGAAGCGACGATGCAGCCACATATATTGCTCCGGGGCCATCAGAATGCAGCGCTCAACAACTTTATTCATCCAGGCTGCGGTCTCTTCTGCACTCTCCAGCGGTGGCGTGGTTTCACCTTCCAGCATGATCAGTTCATACCCTTTACCGTCTGGTTTACGACGCGGTACAAAAGGTACCAGGCAAGATTTAGACATTTTCGCCAGCATCCATGTGCCGGTAGTGGTAGCGGTCTGCTCTACCGCAAAGAACGGTACAAAGACGCTGGAGCGTGGGCCGTAGTCGTGGTCCGGCGCGTACCATACGACATCGCCGCTTTTCAGTGCGCGCACCATCCCTTTCAGATCTTTACGATCTATCATCGTCTTGTTTGAACGTAACCGTCCCCACGTTTGTAGCCAGTCCAGCAGGGGATTGTCATTGGGCCGATACACTCCAATGCCAGGAATATGCATACCGAAGACGCGTGCCCCCAACTCAAGCGTTAAGAAGTGCACGCCGATAAGCAAAATCCCCTTGCCTTCGGCGAAGTGTTTTTGTGTGTTGTCCATCCCGATGACATCCACCCAGCGATTGATTCGTCTGTCTGGCCAGAACCACGCAATCCCGGTCTCCATTACTCCCATTCCGACAGACTCAAAGTTCTTCTTGACCATTTCCTGACGCTCTTGCTCCGGCATCTGCGGGAAGCAAAGCTCAAGGTTGCGATGTGCGATACGCACGCGGCGCTTCATTAGGCGCATTGCCAGCCGTCCTGTACCGCAACCCAGGCGATAAATGGCCGGATAAGGCAGTTGTACCACCAGCCACAACAACCCAATACCGCACCAGGTTAGCCAGTAGCGCGGATGTAGCAGTGACGGGGAAAATTTAGGTAAATGCGTCATATCGTTCCTTTACTCAGCAAAAATCTCCTGCATTGTCGCATTTTTATCGAATCAACCAAAATCACTACCAGTTGAATGCGTAATTGCCAGGCTATTGTTATTGAAAGATGATTTTAATGAGGGAAATGTAGCGCAAATTGTGTGGATGTAAATTGCTACTAATTGCTTTATGATGCCGCCCGATTTTATTGATTACCGCATTGCAGGATACGTACACCATGCCAGTGTTACACAACCGCATCTCGAATGACGAACTGAAAGCGCGCATGCTTGCAGAAACCGAGCCGCGCAAGACCGTCTCATTCTATAAATATTTCTCCATCGTTAACCCGCAGGTCACGCGCGACATACTCTATACCGCCTTAACAAAGCTGAATGTGTTCGGTCGCGTATATTTAGCTCATGAAGGGATCAACGCGCAAATCAGCGTGCCGGAAAGCCAGTTTGAAGCATTGAAAGCCTATCTCTACAGCTTCGATCCTGCCCTGAATGGCCTGCGTATGAACATTGCGATTGACGATGATGGCAAATCATTCTGGGTTCTGCGCATGAAAGTGCGCGATCGCATCGTCGCGGACGGGATTGAGGATGACTCGTTTAATGCCAGCGATGTCGGCGAATACCTGAAAGCCGCCGAAGTGAACGCGATGCTCGATGACCCGGATGCGATTTTTATCGACATGCGCAACCACTATGAATACGAAGTGGGCCATTTTGATGGCGCGCTGGAAATTCCTGCCGACACCTTCCGCGAACAACTGCCAAAAGCGGTTGAAATGATGCAGGAACATAAAGACAAAAAGATAGTCATGTACTGCACCGGCGGGATCCGTTGTGAAAAAGCCAGCGCCTGGATGAAACATAACGGCTTTAACAAAGTCTGGCACATCGAAGGCGGGATCATTGAATATGCCCGTCGCGCGCGTGAACAAGGGTTACCGGTGCGTTTTATCGGTAAGAACTTTGTTTTTGATGAACGTATGGGAGAGCGTATCTCTGATGACGTGATTGCCCATTGCCATCAGTGCGGTGTGCCATGCGATAGCCATACTAACTGTGTGAACGATGGTTGCCATTTGCTGTTCATTCAATGCCCGTCGTGCGCCGAAAAATTCAAAGGGTGCTGTAGCGAAGCCTGTCTGGAAGAGAGCCAGTTACCGGAAGAGGAACAGCGTAAGCGGCGAGCCGGAAGGGAAAATGGCAACAAGATTTTCAACAAATCGCGTGGTCGACTGAATACAAAACTCGGTATCCCGGACCCTGAGTAAACGCTTTCGCCAGCGTGGGCCCTGTGCTCACAGGCAACGAGCCAGGGCGGATCATCGTCTATGATCCGCCTCTGATACTTCTGTGGGTGGTTACTTCTGCTGTACGCCTTCCACTGAGATTATCAATTCGACCTCCTGCGAAGCAGGGCCAAGGTCGGTCGTGATATTAAAGTCTTTAAGTTTAATTTTCCCTTCCGCTTCAAAACCAGCGCGTTTGCCACCCCAGGGATCATCACCCTGACCAATCAGTTTGGCTTCCAGTTTCACCGGTTTGGTCACGCCGTTTAAGGTCAGATTGCCGGTGATATCCAGCTCATCACCGTCTTTTTTTACTTCGGTCGAGGTGAAGGTTGCCTGCGGATGTTTCGTCACATTGAGAAATTCACCACTGCGAAGATGTTTGTCGCGTTCCGCATGGTTGGTATCGACACTGTTGGTATTGATGGTGACATTGACTTTATCAGAGGCAGGATTGGCCTCATCAAAGGTAAAAGAGCCGTCAAAGTCTTTAAATGTGCCGTACAACCAGCTGTAACCGAGGTGCTGGATGCGGAAATTGATGAAGGCGTGTTGACCTTCTTTGTCGATTTTGTATTCCGCTGCCATCGCGGAACCCGCAGAGAACAGTAACGAAGCGAGAGTAAAACCCAGCAGGCTTTTCTTCATATCATACTCCAGAGTCAGATGACGATTTACCCAGCATGCGCTTTAGGGTGTCGTCTTTATCAATGAAATGGTGTTTAAAGGCGGCAAGGCCGTGCAAGACCGAAAGGATGACGACCGTCCATGCCAGCCACAGGTGAATATCTCCGGCGAGGTCTGCCTGCGAGCCTGCATCGGCAATCGTGGCAGGCACATCAAACAGACCGAAAACGCTGATCGGTTTCCCGTCAGCGGTGGAGATGAGGTAGCCACTGAACAGAATGGCGAACAGCAGCAAATAAAGCGCGACATGTGCAACCACCGCGCTAATACGCGTCAACCGAGAGTAGCTTGCGAGTGGCGCGGGAGGAGGAGAGAGGCGCCGCCAGATAAGGCGGATTACCAGTACCAGCATCAGGACAATGCCAATACTTTTATGCAGTTCGGGCGCCTGATGGTACCAGCCATCGTAATAGCTGAGCGTGACCATCCACAAACCCAGCGCAAACATGCCATAGACGGCAATTGCGACCAGCCAGTGCAGGACAACAGAAATTGCGCCATAGCGAAATGGAGAATTACGAAGTTGCATAATGTTAACCGCAAGAGTGTAAAAGTTAATTTAAAATGGCGTCAGAAAAATAATATTGCAACTTAAAACTAACAATTAGTAATTCTGATTTTTTAATATCATAAAATTTGAATAAATTATCGTGCATATATTCAGTTGATTCGAGTGTGAGGGGGTGATTGATGCTTGTAAGGCCTGAATAGAAGGGGGTTGAGTAGGGTTTTTTATTTCAAAAAATCTGTCGATATTTTTGTTTTTTTAAATTAATGTCAGTAAACGTCAATATTTGTTATTCAGCCCAGACAATATAAATAAGATCCACAAGGGCAATGATTGACCATAAAACGATATATACCATTAAATGCTCGCGGACATTATTAACCAGATAAAGGAATAAGCGGCGCATAATCTCTCCTGATAATCGGCCAAAAGAAAAGGCGGCCCATAAAGGGGCCGCACAAAGAAATTATCCTGCAAAGCGTGCTAAAGAGAAGGGGGTCAAATCAAACTTACTGCTTTCACCCTGGGCGAAGAGGGCCGCAATTTCCCCCAGTACCGGCGCAAATTTGAAGCCATGCCCGCTTAAGCCTGTGACCAGCAAAACATCGGAAGAGCCGGGTAGGGTGTCGATAATAAAGTCTTCATCAGGAGAATTGTCATAAGTACAAGAGGCGCCGTACAGACACCCGCCGATACCCGGCAAGAACTGGCGCAGGAAGCTAAAGCATTCAGAGCCATCAGAAGCCACCGCGCCAAACGGTACGCGTTCGCTGGCCTCGTTGATGAGTTGTCCGCCGTTATGCTTGCCGATTTTTAACGCATCGTCCTCAGCGGGGAAACCATAGTATTGAGAGCCATCCGCCATTTCACCGGTAAAGGCCGGGAAGCGATTTTTGGTACTGTAACGACCATCGGCCTGGAACCAGGCAAAGACTTTTCGTACTGGCTGCACAGGTAAGTCCGGAACCAGTCGCGAAACCCATGTACCGCTACTGACCAGGACCTTTTTCGCACTGAATGTGCCCTCTGACGTATCAATACTCACGCCATCATCGGCAGTATGCAGGGCTGTCACCGGGCAGTTAAACAGCTGTGCGCATCCGGCTTCTTGCGCCAGGCGAATCCAGGTTTTAATTGCCAGTTCGCTGCGCAGTACGCCGGAGTCTGCTTCGAACAAGCCGATGTAGTCATCGGGGACGACGATTTCCGGCCAGCGTGCCATCAGAGATGGCGCATCAAGTTTTTCTACAGCCAGATTCCAGCGCAGCGCGCTTTGCGCGACATTGGCCAGAAAAGAGGAGTGCGCAGGGCCAAGATTGAGGACGCCGGTGCGCTCAAATACGGCTTCGCCGCTTTCAGCAACCAACTGATCCCACAGTTCCTGAGCGCGCAGTACCAGAGGAACGTATTTTTCACCCTCCCCGTAAGCATGGCGGATTAAACGGGTATCGCCATGATGGCTTCCTTCCTTATGTGGCGGCAGGTGCGCATCGGTCATCAGTACGTTGAGACCGGCACGGGACGCATAATAGCCCGCCGCTGCACCGACAGAACCGCTGCCAATGATGATCAAATCGTATTTCATGTTGTTCTCCATCAAGTGCGTAGTCAGGAGAGTAAATAACCGGGAGGCGTTATACAAGACGGGAAATAATTAAGGCACCCCATGGGTGCCTGTTGAGTGATTATTGAGCATTATCGCTAATGCCTACGATACTCATTTTCCTGGTACTCGCCTGATTCTATTTTAGCGATACCCGCTTCTAAAATCGAAATAAACTGGCGGGCAACTTCGGTCGTTAACCACAACGTCTGGCCTACTTCGGTATCCTGTGAAGCGGCTCTGTTTGGGGTCTGGTAATGTAAGCGCAACATCAGTGCATCGTAACTGTCCACTGTGCTGATATCCCATCCAACCAGAGGATGGGTCTGGATGACTTCATTATTCTTTTCCATCATAACCCCCTTATGGCGTGTTAACTGACAACGACTTTCGAGGTTCAATGCGTGTTTTGTGAAGCCTTTTCAGTATACCAATATTTAACCTGGCTGATCGAATAAATAACACTCTGCAACATAATTTTATTGCGGCTGGATTTTTTTGAACAAGAAAGCGCTAACTTACGCGTTATTTTTAAGTGAGTTAGGAGAGAAGTAGGATTTTTGCTTAAAAAAACAAAAAAGCCGGGGCGACCCGGCAAAACATGCACAATACAGCTTATTTTTTAATCCCGGATAAACCAGTCGTCTGCGCTTTCCCAGGTTTCTTGCAAAATTTCACTGATGCGCTCTTTATCTTCTTTTGCTCCGCCCATTACGGACAAGTTATTTGCTGTCGCATAACGGACCGTAATTTTATTTTCGCTATCAGGGTAATAATTATTCAGTCGGCGGGATAACTCGCTCGCCAGCGCATCGATAGCGCCAGGCGGGAGTGGTGTAGTTTTGGCAATAGTGACTTCAATGCGCATGGCAACCCCCTGTGTTATATACTGTGTATTTATACAGTTACCTTGCAGGGTTTACAACAGGGGGCGTGAAAAAAATCAGGATTTCACTGTCCAGTGCACGGTCTCACCGGCAAGGAACGGGATGATCGCATCTTCCGGCAAGTCAATACTGTCGATGACCGTGGAATCTTCACGCACCAGCTCAATAAAAGACTCATTCACTGGGAGGCCATAAAAACGCGGGCCATTGAGTGAGCAGAAACCTTCAAAGTGCTGCAGCGCATTCATCTCCTCAAACACAGTGGCATAACTTGCCAGCGCGGTCGGCGCGTTGAAGCAGCCTGCACAGCCACAACTGGCCTCTTTACGATGGCGGGCGTGCGGCGCGGAGTCCGTACCGAGAAAGGCGCGAGTAAAGCCGCTGGCAACCAGTTCACGCAGTGCCTGTTGATGCACATTACGTTTCAGGATGGGTAGACAGTAGAGATGGGGGCGCACGCCGCCAACCAGCATATGGTTGCGGTTGAACATCAGATGCTGCGGTGTGATGGTGGCGGCCAGCAGTTCATTGCCGTCACGCACATAATCTGCCGCATCTTTCGTCGTGATATGTTCAAAAACCACTTTCAATCCCGGCAGACGCTGGCGAAGCGGCTCCATTACCGTCTCTATAAAACGGGCCTCGCGATCGAAGATATCGATCTCAGCATGGGTCACTTCACCGTGTACCAGCAGTGGCATCCCCAATTTTTCCATACGCTCAAGCACCGGCATGATGGCATCAATACTGGTCACCCCATGGCTGGAGTTGGTGGTGGCATTTGCAGGATAGAGCTTGGCGGCAGTAAAGACGTTCTCGCGAAAACCGCGTTCCACTTCGTCAGGATTGAGCGAGTCGGTCAGATAGCAGGTCATCAGCGGAGTAAAGTCATGCCCGGCAGGTACGGCATCAAGAATGCGTTGGCGATAAGCAATAGCCGCATCGACGCTGGTCACCGGCGGGGCAAGGTTGGGCATGACGATGGCGCGAGCATAGATTTCGCTGGTCCAGGGCACGACGGTTTTTAACATTTCGCCGTCACGTAAATGAACGTGCCAGTCATCAGGGCGGCGGATTTTTAAAACCTGGGATTGTGCTGTCATGAGAGTGCTCCGGCTGGGTGAGAATCAGTCAATATGGCTGGTTTTTTGCCGGGCACTAAGAATAAGCGTATACCCGTCATACTTCAAGCTGCATATGCATTGGCTTCACGGGCATCCCGGTCACTCACTTGCGTAAGTTTCCGGGAATTCACGGCTTCGCTGTCTTTCAGCAATGCAACTATTTTAGGTATAAAACAGCTCCGTTTGCCGCTTTTCCGTAAAAAACCTTACGCGCTTAATCGGTGAGGGGGATGATAATTTCTCCGGGTTTCACTTCGATACCTTTGGCATATTTTTTCGCCAGCGCTTCGCCTTTGCTGCTGTCTTCACGCAGAATATAAGCAGGATGCTGATTAAAGTAGGTTTGCAGGGACTGGTTCAAATAGGGCATCAACGTTTGCAGAATGGACTGCATTTTCTGCGGCGCGACGGTCGCGTCGACTACCTCCATTTCCTGGAGATAGATTGCCCCTTTTTCTTTATCAAAGACCGGTAATGCCTTCATCTTGAGCTTCATGGTGGCTTTCTGGCTACCGAAAAGGGAGTTCATATCCAGACTGGCATCGCCGGAAAGCGTAATCTTATTCGGTTCCTCGCGTCCAATCTGGCTGGCCAGATTGCTAAGGACAATATGTGCATCCGCCACGCCAGGCAGGCCGATGTCTTTGGCGAAATTGTTGCGTTTTTGCAGTGACTGGTTAATTTCCTGCTCGCTGATGCTGTACTGTGTTAGCTGGTTACAACCCACCAAAACGCCGCTTAAAATGAGCGCCGCGGCGAAAATAATCTTTTTCATTGTGTTCCTCAACAGAGTGCCTGTGTATTCATCTTTGTCTGCAGCATCAGCCCAGGGCACAGGATAAGCCAGCAGAAAAAGCTGAAAGCGGAAGCGTACGCTTCCGCCTGGGGCATTATATCGCCATTGATGAGAGCACGTTAATTTGCGTCTGTTTCGCCATATTATCGCGGTAGTCGGCCACGCGAGTCGGCCAGTTAATCCCGGCCACAATAGTCAGATTCCGCAACAAGGGGAACAGGTGAATATCATCATCCGACAGCTCGCCATTAACTGCATTTGGCTGAACGATAAGCTTATCCAGTGCGCGTAAATCATCGCTGATATTCTTGATAAGGCCGGATGAATGGGACATATGCTCAGCAAAGTCGCCGATGGCCGCCTCTTTTTTGGCGACAAAGTACGCTCTCGCTTCAGGCGTCGCGAATTCATCAAAGGCGCTTTTAGCAAAGCGCGGGATGAGCAGGCGATTAACGTAGCTATTCACTTTTCTGAGCCAGGCGTCGAGAGCCGGATTTTGCTTCCCGGTCAGCAGTGGCTTACCGTCGAGCTTGTCGACGTAATGCACAATATCCATGCTTTCTGGCAGATAACGGCTGTCATCTTTTTGCAGTATCGGCGCCATTTTTTTGCCGATCATACGGGTTGGCGTTGCCTCGTCATCATTGAGCAACACATTGAGTTCGACGGGGATATTTTTGAGACCGAAAATCATGCGGGCCTTAACGCAGAACGGGCAGTGATCATAAATGTAGAGTTTCACGATTCTCCTCCATACTGATTGTCCATCACAAAAAAGTATGGAGGAGATTAAAAGGAGTGGCAAATTACGCGCCGGGCTCGAGCAGGCGGGAAGGGGTCCGTTTTTGAGCAAATTGCCACAGTAAGGCGAAAAAGGTGATAAGACCAATCAGTGCCAGCATCATCCACGGCAACGCTGGTTGACTCAGTGCTTTACCCACGTCAAACAACCAGCCACCGCCGGCGTAACCCAGCGCGCCGCCAAAGGCCAGACCCAGACGGCTGAACCCCATATAGCTACCGCGTGCACGGGAATCAGCCAGTGCCGCACTTAACGTTTCACGCGCCGGCTCAGCAATAATGGATCCGATATAAAAGGTGCAAATCAGCGTAAACAGCTGCTGCAGGCTGGTAACAAGGCCTATTGGCAACAGGCTGAATGACATAAACAGTAGCCCGGCCATTAGCCGATGTTCCAGGCGAAACCGCTTTTCGCTCCAGCGGGCGATAGGGTATAGCAGAGTCAGCGACAGGCTGGCCTCGATGGCATACATCCATTTGACTGCCGCTGGCGAACCGGCAATATCGTTCACCATGATAGGCAGCATCAGCATCACCTGTACCGCCAGCATGTAATACCCGGTGAGCGTCAGCACATAGGTGACAAAACGTTTGTCACGCAATACGCGGCTGAGTCCTTCGCGTACCGGCGTTCTTACCGTCGATAATTTCCACGCGGGCAGTAGCCAGGCATTAAAGCCTGCGCAAAGGACAAATACAGCGGCGCCGACGGCACAGACCAGACGAAAATCGTATTGCAGCAACCAACTGCCAATCAGTGCGCCGATTACCGCCCCCGCACTGTCCTGCATCATCAGGATAGAGAAAAAGCGGCCACGCTGGGATGGGTGAATCAGCTTGACCACCAGCGCAGTGCGCGGTGGGTCAAAGAGCGTACCGCCTAGTCCGGATAATATGCAAGAGCACCACAGCAGCCAGGGATCGTGAGCGATGCCCATGGTGGCAAAACCCGCTGCACGCATGAGCATGCCGGTAACGATCAGCGGTTTGGCACCAAAACGGTCTGCGATAGCGCCGCCGAAAACGCCCAGTCCTTGCTGCACGAATTGCCGTAACCCAAGGGCAATACCGACCATTAAGGCAGCCCAACCGAGTTGATCAACAAAACGTATAGAAATAAGCGGGAAAACGACGAAAAAACCCAGCACCACCAACATATTATCGACGAGCAGGAAATATTTACCCAGGCTCCTTGCCTGCGATACGCGTGACATTCCCCCTCCCGGGAAATAAAAGAAAGTACTTTCATATTCTGCCGGGTCGCCTGATGTTTTCCCATCATCGGGGCGACAATATTTTTTTATCAAAAGCGGGCTTTAATTCAGAGTTGTCATCGAAAAAACGTATGGATGACGAAAATGCAGGTTGTTGTTTTCACAGAGTGGCCGAGCAAATGTATAGTAAAGGGAAGGGGTTGAGAGTAGTAACCGGAAGGAGAAGGAATGAATGTTTGGCTATCGCAGTAATGTGCCGAAAGTACGCCTGGTCACTGACAGGCTGGTGGTTCGCTTAGTCCATGAGCGGGACGCCTGGCGCCTTGCGGACTATTACGCCGAGAACCGTCAATTTTTAAAGCCCTGGGAACCGGTTCGTGATGAGAGCCATTGCTATCCGTCCGGTTGGCAGGCACGCCTGGGCATGATTAACGAATTCCATAAACAAGGAACCGCATTTTATTTCGCGTTACTCGATCCAGAAGAAAAAGAAATCATCGGTGTGGCGAATTTCTCCAATGTGGTACGCGGTTCGTTCCATGCCTGCTATCTGGGATATTCCATCGGGCAAAAATGGCAGGGGCAGGGGTTAATGTTCGAAGCGCTGACGGCAGCCATTCGCTATATGCAACGAACGCAACATTTACACCGTATTATGGCGAATTATATGCCGCACAATAAACGCAGCGGCGATTTACTGGCGCGTCTTGGTTTTGAAAAAGAGGGCTACGCAAAAGCGTATCTGCTGATTGACGGACAGTGGCGCGACCATGTGTTGACGGCATTGACCACCAAAGACTGGACCCCAGGTCGTTAAGGAGAAAACATGAAGTATCAGCTCAGTGCCACGGAAGCGCGCGTCATCGGATGCCTGCTGGAAAAACAGGTCACTACGCCAGAACAATATCCACTGTCAGTCAATGCCGTGGTGACCGCATGTAACCAAAAAACCAACCGTGAACCGGTAATGAACCTCAGCGAGCATGAGGTGCAGGACGTGCTGGATACGCTGGTGAAGCGTCACTATTTGCGTACCGTCAGCGGTTTCGGTAACCGTGTCACTAAATATGAGCAGCGTTTCTGCAACTCCGAATTTGGCGACCTGAAACTCACCTCAGCGGAAGTGGCCATCATTACCACGCTGTTACTGCGTGGCGCGCAGACGCCAGGCGAACTGCGTGGACGCGCGGCGCGGATGCATGAATTTAACGATATGGGTGAAGTGGAAAGCGCGCTGGAGAATCTGGCTCAGCGCGAAGATGGTCCGTACGTTGTGCGCCTGGCCAGAGAGCCAGGCAAACGGGAAAGCCGTTACATGCATCTGTTTAGCGGTGATGTGGAGACGCTGATTAACGTTGTGGAGGCGGTAAGCCCGCTTGATACCAATAACGATCTGGCTTCACGTGTTGAAGCGCTGGAAAACGACGTTGCCGAGCTGAAACAGCGTCTGGCTTCATTACTCGAACATCTGGGAGATTAATCGTGGCGGCATTACGTATTGGGGTGGTGGGATTGGGCGGCATCGCGCAAAAAGCCTGGTTACCGGTACTCGGGGCGGCGACCGACTGGACGCTGGCGGCCGCATGGTCGCCGACGCGGGAAAAAGCGCAGCGCGTGTGCGACACCTGGCGTATCCCTTATGCCGGGTCGTTAGCCGAACTCGCTGCGCAGTGCGACGCAGTCTTTGTCCATACCTCTACTGTCTCGCATTATGCAGTGGTGAGTGAACTGCTTAATGCCGGTGTCCATGTTTGCGTCGACAAACCCCTGGCAGAAAATCTGGCAGATGCGGAAAAGCTTATTGAACTGGCGGCGCGCAAAAAGTTGACGCTGATGGTGGGGTTTAACCGCCGTTTCGCGCCGCTGTACCGTCAGTTAAAACGTCATTTGCCGCAGGCTGCATCGCTGCGTATGGATAAACACCGCAGCAACAGCGTTGGCCCACACGATCTGCGTTTCACCTTACTGGATGATTATCTGCATGTTGTGGATACGGCACTCTGGTTAGCAGGAGGCAGCGCGTCGCTTGCCAGCGGCACATTGTTGACCAATGACGAGGGTGAAATGATTTATGCCGAGCACCACTTTGCGCAGGGCGCATTGAACATCACCACCAGTATGCATCGCCGTGCCGGTAGTCAACGTGAGTGGGTGCAGGCCGTAACGGATGGCGGACTTTATGACGTTACCGATATGCGTGAATGGCGCGAAGAACAGGGGCAGGGGATAGTGACGCCGGCAATTCCCGGCTGGCAGAGTACTCTGGAGCAGCGAGGCTTCGCCGGATGCGCGCGTCATTTTATTGAATGTGTGCAAAATCAGACGGTTCCGGAAACAGCCGGAGAACAGGCCATCATGGCCCAGCGCATCGTTGAAAAACTCTGGCGTGAGGCGATGAGCGAATAACCCTCTGTAACATATGGCGGTAGAAATTCGCGTTATTCCAGGTAGACTAAGCGCTTCGCGATACCAACGCCTGCTTTGTGCAGGCGTTGTGTTTATGGAATCCTAAATGAACTTATTAAAATCGCTGGCGGCCGTCAGCTCAATGACCATGTTTTCTCGCGTGCTGGGTTTCGCACGTGATGCCATTGTGGCGAGGGTATTTGGTGCGGGGATGGCGACCGATGCCTTCTTTGTGGCATTTAAACTGCCGAATCTTTTACGACGTATTTTTGCCGAAGGGGCATTCTCTCAGGCTTTTGTGCCCATTCTTGCAGAATATAAAAGTAAACAGGGCGAAGAGGCGACGCGGGTTTTTGTTGCCTATGTATCGGGGCTGTTAACACTGGCGCTGGCTGTTGTCACCATTGCCGGGATGCTGGCGGCGCCTTGGGTGATTCTGGTTACGGCGCCGGGGTTTGCCGATACCGCCGATAAATTTGCCTTAACCTCTCAGCTTTTGCAGATAACGTTTCCCTATATTTTGCTGATTTCACTGGCGTCACTCGCCGGGGCGATTTTGAATACCTGGAACCGTTTCTCGGTCCCGGCATTCGCGCCCACATTGCTTAATATCAGCATGATTGGTTTTGCGCTGTTTGGCGTGCCATATTTCCATCCGCCTGTACTTGCGCTGGCATGGGCGGTAACGGTGGGCGGTATCCTGCAGTTGGTTTATCAACTGCCGCATCTGAAAAAAATTGGCATGCTGGTGCTGCCGCGTATTAGTTTCCGCGATGCGGGCGCGATGCGCGTGATGAAACAGATGGGGCCGGCGATCCTCGGCGTATCGGTCAGTCAGATCTCCCTGATTATCAATACCATTTTTGCCTCTTTCCTGGTCTCCGGTTCGGTCTCCTGGATGTATTACGCAGACCGCCTGATGGAGTTTCCATCCGGGGTGCTTGGCGTGGCGCTGGGGACGATTCTGCTGCCGTCGCTTTCGCGAAGTTTTGCCAGCGGTAATCATGATGAGTATTGCCGCCTGATGGATTGGGGGCTGCGGTTGTGCTTTTTGCTGGCGCTTCCCAGCGCGGTGGCGTTAGGCATTCTCGCAAAGCCGCTGACGGTTTCGCTTTTTCAGTATGGTAAATTCACCCCGTTTGATGCCCAGATGACGCAGCGTGCGCTCATCGCCTATTCGGTTGGTCTGATGGGCCTCATTGTGGTGAAAGTGCTGGCGCCCGGATTCTATTCACGACAGAACATCAAAACGCCGGTAAAGATTGCTATCGTCACGCTGGTGATGACGCAGTTAATGAACCTGGTGTTTATCGGCCCGCTAAAACATGCAGGTCTGTCACTCTCGATTGGTCTGGCGGCGTGCCTGAATGCCGGTCTGCTCTACTGGCAACTGCGTAAGCAGAATATCTTTACCCCACAGGCCGGCTGGGGACGTTTTCTGACACGTCTGATTATTGCGGTGCTTGTGATGGCCGCGGCACTGTTTGGCATGCTGTATGTGATGCCAGACTGGGCGCAAGGTAATATGGCACATCGACTGATTAGGCTGATGGCCGTGGTGGTGGTAGGGGGTGTGGCTTACTTTGCCACGCTGGCGCTGCTGGGGTTCAGAGTGAAAGACTTCGCCCGTCGGATAGCGTAAACGCGAAAGGGAGTCGCCCCTGACAGGCGACTCCCGCAAAGAGGAATGTGAACGCGACAGCTATATGGAAATCTTTTTTCCGCCCCTGCTACCCGTAAAGGTCTGACCATTCGCACCATAAAGCCCTGGCTCCTGGTGAGGTTTCAGTACCTCAAGCGCTTTTCGGTTAAGGGCAATTTGCCCTTCGAGCAACCAGCCGTTGTGCTGGTTCAGATCGCGCAGGTGTTGCGTTTTTCGGGTGATTATCTGCCAGCGATCGGCAATATCGTCGTTTGCGCTACTTTGTACTTTCTGCGCTTCGCGGCGTTGCTGCTCCAGATAATCCAGTGTGGCAAGCAATGAGCTTTTCTCTTCCGTGATGCGCTGCAGCGTGCTGCTATGCACATGGCCCACAGAGAGTTGTTTTTGCTCAGCATCCATCACGTCTTTTAATGCGTTCAGGATAACTGTCATTTGATCAAGAATATCTGACAGTTGATTCATACATTATTTACTCAAGTAACTCTGCACTTCGTTAATCAGGGCATCAGCGATTTTGCCGGTGTCCATCTTCAGCTCACCATTACGGATTGCCGTTTTCAGTTGTTCAACGCGTTCCATATTGACGTCGCCGCTGCCCGGCTGCATCAGTTTGGATTGGGCATCGCTCAGCGTTACGCTCGTGCTGTTGGCGGTCTTCGATTTTTCCAGACGTACTTTCTGTGCCTGGGTGTCGCTGGTCTCACGTGTTGTAACGGTGCTAACCGGCTTTAAAGGCGATGTACGATCAATGCTCATAGTGTGTTGTCCTCATAGAGGTTTTCCGGCGTTTTGGGTCTGCCATCTTCAGTCGTTGCTTATTTATCGGCAGATGCCGCAAATTCTTTAAAAAGATTATAGGTTAATCAGAATATTCCCATCAGCGCCGACAATTCCACTTACAATTTGCCCTGAAGACATGCGTACCCGGGCACTTTGCGACACCGCCGCATTGTTCAGTGCCTGGCCTTCATTATTGACACTAAAGCCTTCGCCATTTGCTACAACCATCACGCGCTGGCCGGCTTTTACTCGCCAGGCCTGGCGCAGCATCGAGAGCTGAACCGGTTGATCGGGTGAGAGATCGCGCAGGCTAACAGCATCTTGTGCCTGAGAAATATCGAGCATTGTTTTCGGCGGTAACTGATCGAGCCTGCCGCGTTTGAGCGCTACACTTCCCAGCGTCAAAACCGTGCCGCGGGCAATCGCCTGAGCGGCGACAACATAATTTCCCGTCGCCTGGACGTTCACCTGTAAATAGCGTTTTTCGTTACCGCAGTTGGTCAATACGTTGACGTTTCCCCAAAGCTGAGCGTACCCCGTCAAACTTAAGGCTGGTTGCTCGCAAGTGGGATAAAGATTTTTCGGCGTGCGTATTGTTACCACCACCTCGTCACTAAAGCCAGCCAGTCGTTGTGCAAAAAACGCGGTGAGCTGCGCTTTTAAGTCTTGCGCCAACACTTGCGGGCTTAAAATCAAAAACAGCAATGCCGCGGCTAAACCGCTTTTCAACGTGTTCATCGCAGACCCCTGCCTGTTGTTTGTTGAAGAGATGACAGGATTCTACCCGCCATACAAATCTATCAACGGAATAAATAGCGACGCATTTTGCGCTTATTCCGTCGATAAGGCGCGCGTAATGAGATTTAAGCTGTTGACTAAATAATTGTCATCAGCGGGGAAGCCATGCTCGATAAACTTGATGCCGCGTTACGGTTCCAGCAAGAAGCACTGAATCTGAGCGCGCAGCGCCAGGAAATCCTGGCCTCCAATATTGCTAACGCCGATACCCCAGGGTATCAGGCGCGTGATATGGATTTTTCCAGCGAACTGAAGAAGGTGATGGAACGTGGCCGGGCAGAGAACACAGGCGTCTCGCTGGCGTTAACTTCCAGCCGTCATATTCCGGCGCAAGCTATCTCCACCCCCTCAGCGGACCTGCTTTACCGTATTCCGGATCAGCCGTCAGCCGATGGCAACACCGTGGATATGGATCGCGAGCGTACGCAGTTTGCGGATAACAGCCTTAAGTATCAGACAGGGCTGACCGTGCTGGGCGGGCAGATTAAAAGCATGATGTCCGTGTTGCAGGGGAATAACTAACCATGGCTTTGCTGAATATCTTTGATGTCGCTGGCTCTGCGTTAACCGCGCAGTCTAAACGTCTGAACATGGCTGCCAGTAACCTGGCAAACGCCGACAGCGTTGCCGGACCGGACGGAAAACCTTATCGCGCTAAACAAGTTGTTTTTCAGGTGGATGCTGCACCTGGCCAGGCGACGGGCGGCGTAAAAGTGGCGGGCGTTGTTGAAAGCCAGGCACCCGACAAGCTGGTTTATGAACCCGGCAACCCACTGGCGGATGCGAAGGGCTACGTCAAGATGCCTAACGTTGATGTTGTCGGTGAAATGGTGAACACCATGTCTGCGTCTCGCAGCTATCAGGCGAACGTTGAGGTGCTCAACACCGTTAAAAACATGATGCTTAAAACGCTTACCCTCGGCCAGTAAAAGGAGACATAAATGTCTATCGCCGTAAATGTGAACGACACATCCAGCAACAGTGTCAGCTCCACCAGCAGCAGTAGCAGCTCGTCTCCGCTGACCACGAGTAGCGCGTCAGATCTACAGAGCAGCTTCCTGACCCTATTAGTCGCACAGTTAAAAAACCAGGACCCGACCAACCCGCTTCAGAACAATGAGCTGACCTCGCAGCTTGCGCAGATCAGTACGCTGAACGGGATTGAAAAACTGAATACCACGCTGGGCTCTATCTCCGGTCAGATCGACAGCAGCCAGGCGCTGCAGGCAAGCAACCTGGTGGGCCATGGGGTGATGATTGAAGGCACAACGGTTCTGGCCGGTAACTCAACAACAACACCGTTTGGCGTTGAATTGACCCAGGCTGCAGACAAAGCGACCGCGACCATCACCAGTAAAGACGGCACTGTCGTTCAGACCGTTAACCTGGGGCCGCTGACCGCGGGTGTCCACACCTTTAGTTGGGATGGGAAGCTTTCAGACGGCACTACCGCCCCCGACGGTTCTTATAAAGTTTCTATCGCCGCCAGTTCAGGCACTACGCAACTGGTTGCTCAGCCGCTGCAATACGCTCTGGTTCAGGGTGTAACGCTGTCGGATTCAGGCAACAAGTTAGATTTAGGTACCTACGGCACCACTACGCTCAACGAAGTTCGGCAGATTATTTAAGCCTTAACACTTATCAGGAGTAAGTCATGGCCTTTTCACAAGCGGTCAGCGGTCTGAATGCTGCGGCCACCAACCTCGATCTTATTGGTAACAACATCGCCAACTCCGCTACGTATGGCTTTAAATCCAGTACTGCGTCCTTCGCCGATATGTTCGCGGGATCTAAAGTAGGTCTGGGCGTTAAAGTCGCCGGTGTTACCCAGGATTTTAATGACGGCACCACCACCAATACCGGCCGTGGCCTGGACGTGGCGATTAGCCAGAACGGCTTCTTCCGCCTCGTTGATACCAACGGTTCTGTTTATTACAGCCGTAACGGCCAGTTCACGCTGGATGAAAACCGCAACCTGGTGAACATGGAGGGTCTGCAAGTAACGGGTTTTCCGGCAAGCGGTACGCCTCCGACCATCCAGTCGGGTGCTAACCCAACGGCGATCAATATTCCGTCGACGCTGATGTCGGCACAAATCACCACCACCGCAACGATGCCGGTTAACCTGAACTCGTCTTCTAAGACGCCGACAGTGACCACGTTCGACCCGACTAACGCTGACAGCTACAACTTAAAAGGGCCGATCACCGTTTACGACAGCCAGGGTAACGCCCATGACATGAATGTGTTTTATGTCAAATCAGCTGACAATACATGGGATGTCTACACCCAGGATTCCAGCGTAACGGGCTCTACGGCGACTAAAGCAGCGCAGATGGTCTTTAACCAGAACGGTAGTCTGCAAGGTGTATATAACTACACCCTGAATACCACTACCGGTAATTATGACTTGTCCACGACGGCGAATACGAACCCGGCCATTACTGTCACCTCCGGTACACTCAGCGGCGCTACAGCGGCGACATTCTCCCTGAGTTTCCTGAACTCCATGCAGCAGAACACCACCAGCGCTGTCGTGAGCACCTCGCAGAATGGCTACAAGCCGGGTTCGATGGTGAGCTACACCATTAACGATGACGGCACCATCGTGGGTTCTTACTCCAATGAACAGAAACAGGTATTGGGGCAGATTGTTCTGGCGAACTTCGCCAACAACGAAGGCCTGAAATCTGAGGGCAATAACGTATGGTCTGCCACTAACTCATCCGGCGTTGCGCTGCTGGGCACGGCGGGTACCGGTAACTTCGGTTCGCTGACCAATGGTGCACTCGAAGCTTCTAACGTGGATCTGAGTAAAGAACTGGTCAATATGATCGTCGCGCAGCGTAACTATCAGTCGAACGCGCAGACCATCAAAACCCAGGATCAGATCCTTAACACGCTGGTTAACCTGCGTTAATCGGCTGACGGGATGGTCTAATGGATCACGCAATATACACAGCGATGGGTGCGGCAAGTCAGACGCTGAACCAGCAGTCTGTCACCGCCAGCAACCTGGCCAACGCGTCAACGCCTGGCTTCCGTGCGCAGCTTAGTGCATTGCGTGCGGTTCCGGTAGAAGGGCTGTCGCTGCCGACACGTACACTGGTCGCTGAGACCACGCCTGGCGCTGATATGACGCCAGGCGACCTGAACTATACGTCACGCCCGCTGGATGTTGCTCTGCAACAGGACGGCTGGCTGGCGGTGCAGAGCGCGGATGGTTCCGAAGGGTATACCCGTAACGGCAACATTCAGGTAACGCCGACCGGGCAACTGACCATCCAGGGACATCCGGTAATGGGTGAGAGCGGACCCATTGCCGTACCGGAAGGTTCGCAGGTCACTATTGCTGCGGATGGCACCATTTCCGCGCTGACTGCCGGCGACCCGCCGAACACGGTCTCTCCTATTGGCAAACTGAAACTGGTGAAAGCCAACGGCAGCGAAGTGGTACGTGGCGATGACGGTCTTTTCCGCGTCAGCCAAAGCGCACAAGCCACGCGCGGTCAGACGTTACAACCGGATCCGAACATTCGCGTGATGTCAGGTGTGCTGGAAGGCAGTAACGTCAAACCTATGGCAGCGATGGCCGATATGATCGCCAGCGCCCGCCGCTTTGAAATGCAAATGAAAGTCATTGGTAACGTTGATGAGAATGCGCAGCGTGCCAACCAGTTACTGTCCATGAGCTAATAAACAGGATTTCCTATGATAGGTTCATTATGGATCGCTAAAACCGGCCTCGACGCCCAGCAAACCAATATGGACGTTATCGCCAACAACCTGGCGAACGTCAGCACCAATGGTTTCAAGCGTCAGCGCGCGGTATTTGAAGATTTGCTTTACCAGACAATTCGTCAGCCTGGCGCGCAATCTTCTGAACAGACAACGCTGCCTTCTGGCCTGCAGATTGGTACCGGTGTTCGCCCTGTGGCCACCGAACGTCTGCACAGTCAGGGTAACCTCTCCCAGACGAACAACAGCAAAGATGTGGCTATCAAAGGTGAGGGCTTCTTCCAGGTCCTGCTGCCGGACGGCACCTCTGCCTATACCCGTGACGGTTCATTCCAGGTTGACCAGAATGGTCAATTGGTAACGTCGGGCGGCTTCCAGGTTCAGCCAGCTATTACCATTCCGGCTAACACTCTGAGCATCACCATTGGTCGTGACGGTGTGGTCAGCGCCACGCAGCAGGGTGCGACAGCGCCTGTGCAGGTCGGGCAGCTTAACCTGACAACCTTTATGAACGACACCGGTCTGGAAAGTATCGGTGAAAACCTGTACCTCGAAACACAGTCTTCCGGTACGCCGAACACCACGACGCCGGGGCTGAACGGGGCAGGTCTGCTGTATCAGGGGTATGTAGAAACCTCGAACGTAAACGTGGCAGAAGAACTGGTGAACATGATCCAGGTTCAGCGCGCTTATGAAATTAACAGCAAAGCGGTATCGACCACCGATCAGATGCTGCAAAAACTGTCGCAACTCTAAGGCGTTATCCGGTGCGGCACAGGCTGCACCGGAACCCTGATTTCGAAGATGAATGTAATGCAAAAAAACGCCGCGGGCCGCTACCCCCTGTTAGCTTTACTGGCACTGATGTTGAACGGATGTGCCTGGGTTCCCTCAACACCGCTGGTGCAGGGCGCAACGACCGCTCAACCGATGCCGGGACCCGTTCCGGTGGTCAATGGCTCTATTTACCAGACTGCGCAGCCTATCAACTACGGCTACCAGCCGCTGTTTGAAGACCGCCGTCCGCGTAACGTCGGGGATACATTGACGCTGGTGCTGCAAGAAAACGTGAGCGCCAGTAAGAGTTCATCAGCGAACGCCAGCCGCGATGGCAAAAGCAGCTTCTCTATGGATACGACGCCACGCTACCTGGAAGGCCTGTTCGGCAATTCGCGCGCAGATCTGACAAGCGAAGGCAGCAACTCGTTCAACGGGAAAGGCGGCGCCAACGCCAGCAATACATTTAGCGGCACATTGACCGTCACGGTCGACCAGGTGCTGATCAACGGCAATTTACATGTGGTGGGTGAAAAACAGATCGCCATCAACCAGGGCACTGAATTTATCCGCTTCTCAGGTGTTGTGAACCCACGCACCATCAGCGGCAGCAATACTGTTCCGTCTACACAGGTGGCGGACGCGCGCATTGAGTACGTCGGCAACGGCTACATCAACGAAGCGCAGAATATGGGCTGGCTGCAGCGTTTCTTCCTTAACTTATCGCCGATGTAACCGGGGTGAATTATGTTTAGATTTCTGGCTGGAATAGCGTTGGTGCTGGTGGCGTTCATCGCCCAGGCCGACCGCATCCGGGACCTCACCAGTGTACAGGGCGTACGTGAAAACTCCTTAATTGGTTATGGCTTAGTGGTGGGTCTTGACGGAACGGGTGACCAGACCACCCAGACGCCATTCACGACCCAGAGCCTGAATAACATGTTGTCGCAGATGGGCATCACCGTCCCGGCTGGCACCAACATGCAGCTCAAAAACGTTGCGGCGGTCATGGTCACCGCCCAGCTCCCGGCGTTTGGCCGTCAGGGGCAGACCATTGATGTGGTGGTCTCTTCTATGGGTAACGCTAAAAGCCTGCGTGGCGGTACGCTGCTGATGACTCCGCTCAAAGGGGTGGACAGCCAGGTATACGCGCTGGCGCAGGGGAATATTCTGGTTGGTGGCGCAGGTGCCTCTGCGGGTGGCAGCAGCGTGGCGGTTAACCAACTTAACGGTGGGCGTATCACCGGTGGGGCCGTAATTGAGCGTGAACTCCCTTCCCAGTTTGGTAATGGCAATACCATTAACCTGCAACTGAATCAGGACGACTTCACGATGGCGCAGCAGATTGCTGACACCATCAACCGTCGCGGCATGGGCGGCGCAACTGCGCTGGATGCCCGTACGGTGCAGGTCCGTGTGCCGCAAGGTGGCAGTTCGCAGGTGCGCATGCTGGCGGATATCCAGAACCTGGAAGTCGGTGCCGCGCCGCAGGACGCGAAAATTGTTATCAACTCTCGCACCGGTTCTGTTGTTATGAACCGCGAGGTGACGCTGGATAACTGCGCCGTTGCACAGGGGAACCTCTCTGTCACGGTCAACCAGTCTGCTAATGTCAGCCAGCCGAACACGCCGTTTGGCGGTGGTCAGACAGTGGTCACGCCGCAGACACAGATTGACCTGCGTCAGAGTGGCGGCTCCCTGCAGAGCATTCGTTCCAGCGCTAACCTGAACAGCGTGGTACGCGCACTGAATGCGTTGGGTGCGACTCCCATTGATCTGATGTCGATTCTGCAGTCAATGCAGAGCGCAGGTTGCCTGCGGGCTAAGCTGGAGATCATCTAATGCTGACTGACAGCCGTTTGATGGCGAGTGCGGCATGGGACGCGCAATCGCTTAATGATCTGAAAACCAAAGCCGGACAGGACCCGCAGACGAACCTGCGGCCTGTGGCGCGTCAGGTTGAAGGGATGTTCGTGCAAATGATGCTCAAAAGCATGCGCGAGGCCCTGCCAAAAGACGGCATTTTCAGCAGCGATTCCACGCGGATGTACACCAGCTTATATGACCAGCAAATTGCGCAGCAGATGACGGCCGGCAAAGGGCTTGGTCTGGCCGATATGATGGTTCAGCAGATGTCAGGCGGTCAGGCGCCGGTGGCGCCGGGTGACCAGATGCAGCAGGTGCCGATGAAGTTCGACCTCGAAACCATCAATACCTATCAAAGCCAGGCGATAACGCAAATGGTGCGCAAAGCGTTGCCGAAAGCGCCGGAAAATAATGACGAGCCGCTGAGCGGCGATAGCAAAGACTTCCTGGCTCAGCTCTCTCTGCCTGCCCGACTTGCCAGTGAACAAAGCGGGGTGCCGCACCACCTGATCCTGGCGCAGGCTGCACTGGAATCCGGTTGGGGCCAGCGACAAATTACCCGTGAAAACGGCGCTCCGAGCTTTAACATCTTCGGCGTGAAGGCGACGCCCAGTTGGAAAGGGCCGACCACCGAAATCACCACCACAGAATATGAAAATGGCGAAGCCAAAAAGGTCAAAGCCAGGTTCCGTGTTTACAGCTCGTATCTGGAAGCGCTCTCTGACTATGTCAGCATGCTCAGTCGTAATCCGCGGTATGCGGCGGTAACGACAGCGGCAACGCCGGAACAAGGCGCACAAGCGCTGCAGAACGCGGGTTATGCCACCGATCCGAAATATGCGCAGAAACTGACGAGTATGATTCAGCAGCTTAAGTCTATGGGCGAGAAGGTCAGCAAAGCCTACAGCAATGATATTGAAAATCTGTTCTGAAATGACTCAAGTTCAGCTCCGGGTTGCCGATAATCGTTAGCAGGACTTATGTCTCAAAGTTTATAAGGAACCTCAATGGCCAACTTGATTAATACCGCAATGAGTGGGCTCAGCGCAGCCCAGGCGGCGCTTAATACCACCAGTAATAACATTTCAAGTTATAATGTGACGGGCTATACCCGCCAGACAACAGTCCTGAATGCGGCGAATAGCACACTGGGTGCTGGTGGATGGATTGGCAACGGTGCGTTAGTCACTGGCGTGCAACGTGAATATGATTCTTTTATCACCAACCAGTTACGCGCAGCGAATACGCAGAGCAGTAGCCTGACGACCCGTTATAACCAGATGTCAAAAATTGATAACATGCTGTCGGGTTCAACCAATACTCTGGCCACTGCGTTGCAAGGTTTCTTCTCCAGCGTTCAGACGCTGGTCAGTAACGCCGAAGATTCATCATCCCGACAGAGCGTACTGGGTAAAGCTGACGGTCTGGTTAACCAATTTAAAGTAGCCGATCAGTACCTGCGCGATCAGGACAAACAGGTCAATACCTCGATCTCATCAAGCGTCGACCAGATTAATAACTACACCAGTCAAATCGCTAATCTGAACGACCAAATTTCACGTCTGACGGCAGTAGGCGGTGGCGCATCGCCGAACGACTTGCTGGATCAGCGCGACCAACTGGTGAGTGAGCTGAACGGCATTGTGGGTGTCGAAGTCAGCGTCCAGGACAACAGTACTTTTAACATCACAATGGCGAATGGCTACACGCTGGTTCAGGGCAGTACATCCCGTCAGCTGGCAGCGGTAGCATCCAGTGATGACCCTTCCCGTACGACGGTTGCTTATGTTGACCCGACCGCAGGGAACATTGAAATTCCGGAAAAACTGCTGACCACCGGTTCACTGGGGGGCGTGTTGACCTTCCGCTCTCAGGATCTGGATAAGACGCGCAACACGCTTGGCCAACTGGCTTATGCGTTCGCTGATGCCTTCAATGCGCAGCATAAACAAGGCTATGATGTCGAGGGTGATCCTGGTACTGACTTCTTCACAATTGGCACGCCGGCAACCCTGAGTAATGCGAAAAACACCGGCACTGGCGTGCTGACAGCAACAATCAGCGATCGCACCCAGGTGCAGGCGACGGACTACAAACTGATCAAAACCGATACTGGCTGGAATGTGACCCGACTGGCGGATAACACGGCGTTCGCCGTCACGCCTGCCAGCGGCAACCTCAGTTTTGACGGTCTGACGATCAGTGTTTCCGGCACCGCGAACAAAAATGATAGTTTTACGGTGAAACCGGTCGTAAACGCGATTAGCAATATGAGCGTTGCCATCACCGATGAGTCAAAAATTGCCATGGCGTCCAGCGCGACATCAGGTAAAAGCGACAACACCAATGGTCAGGCGCTGTTAAATCTGCAAAGTAGCAAAGTCATCGGTAATACCAAAAGTTTTAACGATGCCTACGCGTCTATGATCAGCTATGTTGGTACGACCACGTCAACGCTGAAAACCAGCAGTACTACGCAGGCGAATGTGGTTACGCAGCTTTCTGACCAGCAACAATCGATTTCTGGCGTCAACCTCGATGAAGAGTACGGTAACTTACAGCGTTACCAGCAATATTATCTCGCAAATGCGCAGGTGTTGCAGACGGCAAACACGCTGTTCGATGCGATACTGAACGTACGCTAAGTAAGGGGTAAGAGATGCGTATTAGTACTCAGATGATGTATGAACAAAACATGCGCGGCATCACCAATTCACAGACTAAGTGGATGGATTATGGCCTGCAAATGTCGACAGGTCAGCGCGTGAACAAGCCTTCTGACGATCCGATTGCCGCATCCCAGGCTGTCGTGGTTTCGCAGGCGCAACAGCAGAACGAACAGTATAAAACCGCGCGTACTTTCGCTACCCAAAAAGTCTCGCTGGAAGAAAGCGTGCTGTCACAGGTAACCACTGCGGTGACGTCGGCACATACTTCTCTGGTTGCGGCGGCGAATGGCACATTGAGCGACGATGACCGCGCATCTATGGCGATCGAGCTACAAGGTATTCGCGATCAACTGCTTAACCTGGCAAACAGCACGGATGGTAACGGCCGCTATATTTTTGGCGGTTATAAAACCGCTACCCCCCCGTTTGATGCATCGGGAGCTTATAATGGCGGCAACGTTGCCATCTCTCAGCAGGTGGATGCGTCCCGTAGCATGGTGATTGCCCATACGGGTGACCAGGTTTTCAATAGCATTACCAGTAATGCTATTCCGGAACCTGGTGGCGGCACTTCGCAAACCAACGTGTTCAGTATGTTAGATGACGCGATTGCGGCGCTGAAAGTCCCGGTTTCGGGTGATGAGGCTGCACAGGCTGTCTCACAGGCAGCACTGGATAAAGCCAACCGTGGCCTGACTAACTCGTTGAACAACGTATCGACCGTTCGTGCGCAGTTGGGTACACAGTTACAAGAGCTGACCAATCTCGATGAATTGGGTGATGACCGTTCGCTTTCGCTGAAAACACAGATGAGCGATCTCGTCGACGTAGACTGGAACTCGGTAATATCGTCTTACACCATGCAGCAGACGGCATTGCAGGCATCCTATAAAGCATTTAGCGACATGCAAGGCATGTCGCTGTTCCAGCTCAATAAGTAATCTTCGCTTTAGAACATGTCTGGAAACTGGAACATGTTCTGTGTGCCTGCACCGGTATCCGGTGCGGGCCTTTTTTTTATCCGATATTCCGCGATTCTGCCGCAAGACGGCGGTTATCTACTAAACGGATCACCAGGGCGACTGCGCCTGTCAACGTTGCCAGCGCCACCACGCCAGGCCAGGCGGCAATAGTGTAAACCTTACTACCCAGCGCAGAACCCAGCGCCATCCCAATGAACACGACGGTAAAGAGCAGGGCATTCAGGCGGCCACGCGCTTTTGGCTCCAGGCCATAGACCAGATTCTGGTGTGCCACGAGACTGGATTGTAAGCCCAGATCAAAACCCACCGCTGACAGCGCGATCAGTGCCAGTTGGCCATGAGGTGGTAATACCGGCAGCGCGAACATCAGAGCAAAGGAGAGGGTGACCAGCGCCGCACCCAGTTGGGTTACTTTTTCGGCGCCGACTTTATCTGCCAGCCCCCCGGCTAATGGCGCTGCCAGCGCACCTGCCGCGCCTGCAATACCAAACATACCTGCGACTGCGCTTCCGAGATGATATTTTTCCAGCAACATAACGGCGAGCGTTGACCAGAAAGCGCTAAACGCAATGGATAAAAAGCCCTGCGCAAACGCAGCACGGCGTAGGGCAGGGTAACGTTGCCAAAGGTGCGCCATCGTTTTCATAAGCGCCGGATAACTCAGCGTTGAATGCGCGGCGAAACGCGGCAATACAAACCACATCAGCGCGGCGATAAAGGCAATGCTGACCGCCGCAAGCTGGAACATAATGCGCCAGCCAAAGGCTGCGCCGACAACGCCGCTCACGGTACGAGAAAGTAAAATATCCAGCAGTAAGCCGGTCATCACGGTACCGACAGTTTTCCCCTGCTTACCCTCGGGCGCAAGGATGGCGGCGGCGGGAACGATATCCTGCGCCATGGTTGCCGCCATCCCTATCAAAAGACTGATCAGCAATAACCCGGGCAACTGTGTCATCAGGCTACAGGCCAGTAGCAGTAAGGCCAGCGCCGCGCTTTTAGCAAGAATAAGATGGCGACGATCGTAACGGTCACCCAGCGGCAATAAAAAAAGGATGCCCAGCGCGTAGCCTGCCTGCGTTAGCGTTGGGACCAGCCCCATTCCGTTAACGGTTAAATGCAGGTCGCTGCCCATCAGCGGTAATAACGGTTGTGCATAATAAATCGCAGCGACGCTGAAACCCGCCCCCAGCGCCAGCGCAAAGATAATCCACTGTGCCGGGTTTATCGATTGAGAATGACGGTTCATAACTTTTCCTCAAACATATTCATAGTTGGTGTGAATCTATTTTTGATGAATCCAGCGTGACGCGGTAGCCAGCGGAGTGGTAAAACGGTTATACGTGAAACGTATAGTGAGAATTTCAATGCAGCGTACAGAACGTATAGACCGCGTCGATTTAATGCGCACGCTGGTGCGCATTGTTGAGGCGGGGTCATTATCGGCCGCAGCGCGTCAACTCAATACCACTCAGGCCACGGTTAGTCGTCGTCTGCAGTCGCTGGAAACCATGCTTGGGGTCAAACTGGTTCTTCGCACCACCCATGCGATGAAACTTACCGACGATGGCGAGCGCTGCTATCAACATGCGAGACGCGTGATTGATTCTTGGCTTGCGCTGGAAGACGAACTGAGCCAGACAGAAGACGAGCCCGTCGGGATGCTCCGCGTACGGGCGCCTCATGCCTTCGGCCAGGAGCAACTGCTGGCTCCACTGACACATTTTCTCGAGCGTTATCCGCAACTTTCCGTGCAATGGATGCTCAACGATAAGGTCGTCAACTTTCTCAGCGACAACATTGATTGCGCGATTCGTGTCGGGGCGGAGGTGGACCCGGCGACGGTTTCCGTCCTGCTTGCCGAAGTTCCGCGTTGCATTGTCGCATCGCCGACGCTGCTGGCCCGTTTTGCGGAAATCCGCACGCCGCAGGATCTTGGCGCATTACCGTGGATTGCATTAAGCACTTTCTATCAGCATAACGTAGCCCTCACAAACGCGCTCAGTGGTGAAACAGAGCAAGTCATCATCGCTCCCAGACTCTATACCGACAGTTTATATGTGACGCGTAATACGGCGTTGACGGGACTGGGTGTGGCCATTGTCTCAAGCTGGACGGTACAACAGGATATTGAACAAGGCAGACTGGTGGTTTTACTGCCGGAGTGGCAGATTCCACCGTTGCCTGTGCATCTGGTCTACCCGTGGGCGCGTTATTATCCGGCACGTTTGCGGATGTTTCTCCAGCTGATGCGCGAGGTGATGCCGGGCCTGAGCGGTATGCAACAGCCTGCGCTGAAAGCATAAAAAAGCCGACCCGGAGGTCGGCTTTTTATCAGCATAGTGCTTATTCTGCTGCGTTCGGACGCGTGGCCGGCGCAGTTGCCGTATGCGTGGCGCTGTGACCCCCTGCTGAGCCTTTGCCATCAAAGCTGAACTGCGGACGGACCCAGTCACTGTGACGCGGCGCTTCCGGCACATAGGCAGGTGCGGGCGCTTTGGTCATCGGCGCAGTGGCATGGTTGGCCTCGCCGGCTGCAACAGGTGCTGCAGTGAGCGGTGCAGTAGCTTCAACAACCGGCGCTACCGGGATAGCTTCTGGCTGTTTGTCTTCAACTGCAGCGTGCGGTTGCTCCGTAACCGGCGCCGCTTCTTCAACCGCTGGCGTCATATCAGCAGGTTCAGCGGCCTGCGCCACCTCTTCGGCGACCGGACGGTCTTGCACTGCGATCAGTTCAGGCTGCGCTTCAACCGGAGCTTCAATCACTTCCGGATGCGTGGTGTCAACCACAACAGGTTCTGGTTCGACAACCGGCGCCTGCGGTGCGACTTCAACCACTTCTTCGCCATGTACCTGCGCCTCAGCCACGACTGGCTGTTGTTCTTGCTGTGCGGCTAAGACAACCTGTTCAGCCTCGGCAATCGCTGGTGCGACATCATTAGCGACGGCATTGTTTTGCTGCTCAACCGCCGGTACTTCTTGCACCTCGTCCTGAGGACGGGCAACCGGGTAGCGAATCCAGACTTTACCGGACGCCATCTCAGGCGAAGCACAGGCAATCTCCAGCGGCATGGCGGACTGGGTCGGGTAACGCTCATCACGGTAACGGCGACGACGCTGACCGCTTACGCGCAGATGACGCGGTGAACGGCGAGAACGACGCGGCATGCCTGCAGTATCGCGATTTTCTGCGGTTTCTTCTTGCTCAGCGGTGTTTTCGACAACCGCTGGCAGATCCAGTTTCGCCAGATCGGTACGTTGTGCGGACGCTTCCGTGGTTTTCGGTTCGGCTGCAACAACAACCTCTTCATTGGTGTTTGTCTGAGCACCATCGATACGGATTTTTTGGTTCAACTGACGCGGCTTACGACGCGGCATTACCTGAACGCGCTCTTCCTGTTCGGTTTCCTGCTCAGGCTGTTCTTCACGGTTCAGCGCTTTTACATCCTGCTGCGGCTGGCGTTTTTCGTCGCTATTACGACGGCGATTACGCTCGCGGCGGGAAGGTTGCTGCTCATCACGCTGTTTGCTTTTTTCCGTCTCTTCCGCGGCTACCGGAACTGGCTGGCGAGCTTCACGCGCCTCGGCATTTTGCTGCGGTTTCTCCCGGCGGTTGCGGCGGTTTTCATCGCGGTTGTTCTCACGACCTTCACCACCTTCTCCACGCGGCTCTCGGCGTTCATTGCGATCGCGGCGGTTACCCTGACGCGATTTACGGCGATCTTGCTGGCGCTCCTGCTTCTCTTCCGTCTTCTCTTCTTTAACGTCGGCTGGCGCCGCAGTTTCACCACCCGCAAACAGGTTTTTCAGGGCGGAGAAGAAACGGCTCAGAAGACCCGGCGCAGCAGGCGCTGCGACAGCAGGCGCGCTGATGGCAGCCGGCTGCGGTTTCGCTACCGGCGCTTCCGGAACGGTAGGCGCAGGCGGAACATCCGGCATGACGAAGGTTGCCAGTGCAGGCTGCTCAGGACGTTTACGCTCAGCAGCTTCTTCGTCTGACGGCATGGCCATCTCTTCTTCATGCAGCTTCGGCAGCATGTAGCTGAGGGTGGTGGTCTCTTCGCCTTTACGTACGCGCAGTACGGAGTAGTGCGGTGTTTCCATCTGATCGTTCGGTACGATCACGCAACGCACACCACCCTGGCGGGTTTCAATAGCGCTTACGGCGGCGCGTTTTTCGTTCAACAGATACGAGGCAATCGGCACCGGAACGATGGCATGTACTTCCTGCGTATTCTCTTTCAGCGCTTCTTCTTCAATGAGACGAAGAATAGAAAGTGACAGGGATTCGTTGTCACGGATAGTCCCGGTTCCGCTACAACGTGGGCACACATGGTGACTGGACTCGCCCAGTGACGGGCTCAGGCGCTGACGGGACATCTCCAGCAGGCCAAAGCGAGAAATATGGCTAATTTGAATACGCGCACGGTCCTGACGAACGGCTTCGCGCAGACGGTTCTCCACCGCACGCTGATGGCGTACCGGCGTCATATCGATAAAGTCGATAACGATCAAACCGCCGAGGTCACGCAGACGCAGCTGACGTGCAATTTCGTCGGCTGCTTCCAGGTTAGTGTTAAACGCGGTTTCTTCGATATCACCACCGCGAGTTGCACGCGCGGAGTTGATGTCGATGGCGGTCAACGCTTCGGTACTGTCGATAACGATAGAGCCGCCGGACGGCAGACGGACTTCACGCTGGAAAGCGGATTCAATCTGCGATTCGATTTGGTAGTGGCTGAACAGCGGAATTTCACCGGTGTAGAGCTTAATTTTGCTGCTGAAATCCGGACGACCCAGCGCCGAGATATGCTGGCGAGCCAGCTCAAGCACTTTCGGATTATCGATAAGGATTTCACCAATGTCCTGACGCAGATAATCACGGAAAGCACGAACGATGACGTTACTCTCCTGGTGAATCAGGAACGGAGCAGGGCGGTTTTCAGCGGCTTTCTGAATGGCTTCCCAGTGTTTGAGACGGAAACTCAGATCCCACTGCAGGGCATCGGCAGATTTACCCACACCGGCAGTGCGGACAATCAGACCCATGCCATCCGGCAATTCGAGACTGGCCAGCGCTTCTTTCAGTTCGGTACGATCATCGCCTTCAATACGACGAGAAATGCCGCCCGCGCGCGGGTTGTTTGGCATCAGTACCAGATAGCTGCCTGCCAGGCTGATAAAGGTGGTCAGCGCAGCGCCTTTGTTGCCGCGTTCTTCTTTATCAATCTGGACAATAACTTCCTGACCTTCGCGCAACACATCTTTGATGTTCGGACGGCCATGAGAGTTGTAATTGGCAGGGAAGTATTCGCGGGCAATTTCTTTGAGGGGAAGGAAACCGTGACGTTCAGCACCGTAATCAACAAATGCAGCTTCCAGGCTCGGTTCAATACGGGTGATTTTACCTTTGTAGATGTTCGCTTTTTTCTGCTCGTGTCCAGGACTTTCAATATCCAGATCGTACAGACGCTGCCCATCAACAAGGGCGACACGCAACTCTTCTTGCTGAGTTGCGTTGATTAACATTCTTTTCATCGTAACTTACTCATTATTCTTACATTGACGACTAAGCTGCGGGCATGATGACGCCTTTCCGGGGGAGAACCGATGGCCTCGTGTCTGTTCACGTCGCCAACCTCACGGTTGTCGTACGCTTAAGAGGCGCAGTGTGTCGGTTGCCTGTATTTCCTGTGGAAAAAACAGCGCAATTATCAGGGGAACAGCCTGGGAAAAACTCTCCAGAGAAGATTCCATCTACCGGTAAGGACTGCAACCCGCAGCCCGCTAACTGCCTGAAAGTCCAATACGTCTTACGCCATTGCTGCGTGTATGGTCGGACAGGCAAAACTGGTCATTCCGCACAATTGCTTGTTAGAACAAGATCCAACGCGGAAAACTGCAACATTATTCCTTGCGAACCCTGTTATAGCAAGCTGACTTTTACCTTTTATCACCCGGTTACTCACAGTTTTTTCACTTTTGCCTGACGATTGGTTTAATAACCGCCAAAACGTCTGTGTCGAACGAAGCAGACCAGGATCAAAAGTAAATATAAGCATATAAAAATGAGTGGCGCTATTCATCGACGCTATTTAGAATCGCCTCCCATGAAAACTGAGACTCCTTCCGTAAAAATTGTTGCTATCGCCGATGACGAAGCGGGGCAACGCATCGATAATTTTTTGCGCACCCAACTGAAAGGCGTGCCAAAAAGTATGATTTACCGCATCTTGCGTAAAGGCGAAGTTCGCGTGAATAAAAAACGCGTGAAGCCGGAATATAAGCTTGAAGCTGGCGATGAAGTGCGCATTCCACCTGTCCGCGTTGCGGAACGGGAAGAGGAGGCGGTTTCGCCGCACCTGCAAAAAGTCGCCGCGCTCAGTGACGTTATTCTGTATGAAGATGACCATATCCTGGTGTTGAATAAACCTTCTGGCACCGCGGTACACGGCGGCAGCGGATTGAGTTTCGGCGTCATTGAAGGCCTGCGTGCATTGCGTCCGGAAGCGCGCTTTCTGGAACTGGTGCACCGTCTGGATCGCGACACCTCCGGCGTGCTGCTGGTCGCCAAGAAACGTTCTGCGCTGCGTTCGCTGCACGAGCAACTGCGCGAAAAAGGCATGCAGAAAGATTATCTGGCGCTGGTGCGCGGTCAGTGGCAGTCCCACGTTAAAGTGGTGCAGGCGCCGCTATTGAAAAATATTCTCCAAAGCGGTGAGCGTATCGTGCGCGTGAACCAGGAAGGTAAACCGTCGGAAACCCGTTTTAAAGTGGAAGAGCGTTATGAGTTTGCCACGCTGGTGCGTTGCAGCCCGGTGACCGGGCGTACGCATCAAATTCGCGTTCATACCCAATATGCGGGCCACCCCATTGCCTTTGACGATCGCTACGGTGACCGTGAGTTTGATAAACAACTGGCAGTCACCGGGTTAACCCGATTGTTCCTGCATGCCGCAGCGTTGAAATTTACCCACCCCAATACTGGCGAAACCCTGCGTATCGAAGCGCCGCTGGATGAGCAGCTCAGGCGTTGTCTGCAAGTGCTGCGTAACCAGAAAGCATAAGCAAGGGCGGTCAGCATGACCGCCTTTCTTTTTATGTTATGCACGGGTCGGTTTAAGCGGCACCGCGGTATTCTTTTCCTGAATCGGCAGGTTGATCAGCGCCGCCAGTAGAGCCAGGGCGATATCTGCATACCATACCCAGTCGAGATTCCCTGCGTATTCCATGGCCAGCCCCCCCAACCATGCGCCAAAGAAAGCGCCGACCTGATGTGAAAATAAGGTAAAGCCAAACAGGGTCGCCAGATAACGGGTACCGAATAACTTTCCCACAATTCCTGCCGTTGGTGGCACAGTGGCAAGCCAGGTCAGGCCTATCGCACAGGCGAAGAGGTAGAACGCCATCGGCGTTTTGGATGACAACAAAAAAGCGATAATCAATATTGCACGGGATGCATACAGCACGGCGAGGATATATTTCATCGGGAATCGCTTCCCGAGAAAGCCCGCGAAAATACTGCCTGCGATATTACAAAGACCAATCAGCGAAAGGCTAATGGCAGAGACCGAGGCATCATGTCCGCACAGGCTGACTTCACTCGGCAAATGTGTGGTGAGAAACGCCACATGAAATCCACAGGTCAAAAAACCTGCGTGCAGGAGCAGATAGCTGGGATGGCGAAATGCCGCGCGAATCTGCTGTTTAAGACCCGGGTCGTCTGATTGGGCAGGTTGAGCCAGCGTGGGGGAAGGCTTTTCGCTTTTCCGACACAGAAACCATGAGGGAATTATCGTCGACAGCGCGGCGAGGGCCAGGAAAACCAGCCCTGCGGCGACACCACGCAAACTGACAATCAGTTGTATCAGCGGAGCGAAGATAAATTGTCCCATGGAGCCACCGGCATTGATCATACCGCTGGCAACAGAGCCTTTGTCGGAGGGCAATCTACCCGCAACAATGCCAATTAATACCGAGAAGCTACCCGCGGCAGCGCCAGCGGGGCTTAACAGCCCCTGCGCGAGGGTCAGTGGTAAAAATGAGGACGCCCACAGTGTGCCAAGTTGCCCCAGCGCAATGAGGATAGCGCCGATAACCAATACATTGAAAGCACCGCGCTTATCTGCCCACGCGCCAAAAAGCGGCTGAAAAGCTCCCCACATCAGTTGGCCTATCGCCAGTGCCATACTGACTTCGGCAATACTCATGGTGGTGGAGTGGACAATAGGGTGGACAAACAGCCCCACCGTCTGCCGTACTCCCATGGTAATCATTAAAATCAGGCTGGCCAGGGCAATCAACGGCCATAGTCCCGCCGACGGCTGTTGAGATACGTGATGTTTATTCACCGGGGTTTCCTTAAATAATGTCAGTCCATCGCTAGCGCTATTAGCGCGATAACGGGTTACATCCTTCCCGGCGCAGCATCTGGCACAGCGCAATCAGCGGCAGGCCAATCAGAGTATTTGGATCGCGGCCTTCAAGGCGGTCAAACAAGGCAATACCCAAGCCTTCACTCTTAAAGCTTCCCGCGCAGTGCAGTGGATTTTCTTTGCGCACGTAGTCTTCAATTTCCTGGGCGCTTAAGTGGCGAAAATGCACATCGAAAGGTTCGCACTCAGTTTGTAAATGGCCCGTTGCGGAATTAAACAACGCCAGCCCGGTATAGAACGTCACGATATTTCCACTGGCCCTGGTTAATTGCCGACGGGCATTTTCTTCGGTCAGCGGTTTGCCGGTAATTTCACCTTCCAGCATGCACACTTGATCAGAACCAATAATCAGGTGATGGGGAAAACGTTGGGACAGAGATTGCGCTTTCTCCTGCGCCAGGCGCAGAACCAGATGGCGTGGGGATTCGCCAGCGTACGGGGTTTCGTCAGTCAGTGGCGCTGCGCATTCAAACGCCAGACCGAGCTTCTCTAACAGCGCGCGACGCCAGGGGGATGTCGATGCAAGAACGATATCTGACATATTTTTTTCACCAAATATGGCTTAACCATGACAGGCATTTTAAACTGTAGGCCGCAATGTGTGCGAATTATTGGCAAAAGGCAACCTCAGGCTGCCTTTTTCTTTGACTCTATGACGTTACAAAGTTAATATGCGCGCCCTATGCAAAAGGTAAAATTACCCCTGACTCTCGATCCGGTTCGCACGGCTCAGAAACGCCTTGATTATGAGGGCATCTATCTGCCCAATCAGGTTGAGCGTGTCGCCGAGTCTGTAGTCAGTGTGGACAGTGATGTGGAATGCTCCATTTCGTTCGCCATCGACAACCAACGCCTCGCGGTTATAACCGGTGATGCGAAGGTGACGGTGTCCCTCGAATGCCAGCGTTGCGGCAAGCCGTTTACCCATCAGGTTCACACAACATATTGTTTTAGTCCTGTCCGTTCAGACGAACAGGCTGAAGCACTGCCGGAAGCGTATGAACCGATTGAGGTTAACGACTTCGGTGAAATCGATCTGCTTGCAATGGTTGAAGATGAAATCATCCTCTCCTTGCCTGTAGTTCCGGTGCATGATTCTGAACACTGTGAAGTGTCCGAGGCGGACATGGTCTTTGGTGAACTGCCTGATGAAGCGCAAAAGCCAAACCCATTTGCCGTATTAGCCAGCTTAAAGCGTAAGTAATAGGTTTTCCCCGCTCAAACGGGGGTAAATCGTAATTAAGGAGTAAGGTCCATGGCCGTACAACAGAATAAACCAACCCGTTCCAAACGTGGCATGCGTCGTTCTCATGACGCGCTGACCGCAGTCACCAGCCTGTCTGTAGACAAAACCTCTGGTGAAACCCACCTGCGTCACCACGTTACCGCCGACGGTTTCTACCGCGGTCGCAAGGTAATCACTAAGTAATCACGCGCAAGCGTGATCAAACTTAGTGAGGATTTCCCCGTGAAAACGGGGATATACCGATACCTTGACTCGTCTAACCCTGGCGTTAGATGTCATGGGGGGCGATTTTGGCCCTTCCGTGACAGTGCCTGCAGCTTTGCAGGCACTGAACTCTAATTCGCATCTTAATCTTCTTTTAGTCGGCGATCCCGACGCTATCACACCATTGCTCGCCAAAGCTGATTTTGAGCAACGCTCGCGCTTGCTTGTTATTCCCGCACAGTCAGTTATTGCCAGCGATGCGCGCCCCTCGCAAGCTGTCCGCAACAGTCGCGGCAGTTCAATGCGGATGGCGCTGGAGCTTGTAAAAGAAGGTCGCGCCGAGGCCTGTGTCAGTGCGGGTAATACCGGCGCGCTGATGGGGCTGGCGAAAATGCTGCTCAAACCCATTGAGGGGATTGAGCGTCCCGCGCTGGTTACTGTTCTACCGCACCAGCAGAAAGGGAAAACGGTGGTGCTTGATTTAGGTGCCAACGTCGACTGCGATGGTAAGATGCTGGCGCAGTTCGCTGTCATGGGAGCCGTGATGGCAGAAGACGTTGTGGGGATCGCCAATCCCCGTGTGGCGCTTCTGAACATTGGTGAAGAAGAGACCAAAGGCCATGACAACATTCGCGATGCTGCCGCAATTTTGAAAGCAGTTCCGACGATTAACTATATTGGTTATCTGGAAGCGAACGAATTACTCACCGGTAAAACGGATGTACTGGTTTGTGACGGTTTTACGGGAAACGTCACATTAAAAACGATGGAAGGTGTTGTCAGAGTGTTTCTTTCGCTGCTGAAATCTCAGGGCGAAGGAAAAAAACGGTCGTGGTGGCTGATTTTATTAAAGCGTTGGTTACAAAAAAGCCTGAGCAGGCGATTCAGTCACCTCAACCCCGACCAGTATAATGGCGCCTGTCTGTTAGGATTGCGCGGCACGGTGATTAAGAGTCATGGTGCAGCCAATCAGCGAGCGTTTACCGTCGCGATTGAACAGGCAGTGCAGGCGGTGCAGCGGCAAGTTCCCCGACGAATTGCCGCTCGCCTGGAATCTGTGTTACCGGAAAAAGACTGAGCGTACATGTATACGAAGATTATTGGTACCGGCAGCTATCTGCCTGAACAAGTGCGAACTAACGCCGACCTGGAAAAAATGGTGGATACGTCTGACGAGTGGATTGTCACCCGCACAGGCATTCGTGAACGCCGTATCGCTGCGCCAGATGAAACCGTCTCAACCATGGGCTTTGAAGCGGCAAAGCGCGCCCTGGAGATGGCAGGTATCAGTGCGGATGAGATTGGTCTGATTATTGTCGCTACCACCTCCGCAACACATGCATTTCCTAGCGCCGCATGTCAGGTGCAGAATATGTTGGGCGTGAAAGGCTGCCCGGCATTCGATGTTGCAGCTGCCTGTGCGGGTTTCACCTATGCGCTTAGCATTGCCGATCAATATGTGAAATCGGGTGCGGTAAAAAATGCGCTGGTGATCGGTTCAGACGTTCTGGCGCGTACCTGCGACCCGGCAGATCGCGGCACCATTATTATTTTTGGTGATGGTGCGGGCGCGGTTGTGCTCGGAGCATCCGAAGAACCGGGTATCATCTCTACGCATCTGCATGCTGACGGTCGTTACGGCGAACTGTTAACGCTGCCGAATGCCGATCGTGTGCATCCAGAGAATCCGATTTTCCTGACAATGGCAGGAAACGAAGTCTTTAAAGTGGCGGTGACTGAGCTTTCTCGCATCGTCGATGAAACCCTCGAAGCGAATAATTTGCAGCGCAGTGAGCTGAACTGGCTGGTGCCGCATCAGGCAAACCTGCGTATTATCAGCGCGACAGCAAAAAAACTGGGTATGTCGCTGGATAACGTTGTAGTGACGCTCGATCGTCACGGTAACACTTCTGCGGCGTCTGTCCCTTGTGCGCTGGACGAAGCGGTTCGCGACGGGCGTATTCAGCGCGGTCAATTGATTCTGCTGGAAGCCTTTGGCGGTGGTTTCACCTGGGGTTCTGCGCTGGTTCGTTTCTAGTATTAAGGATAAAAACATGACGCAATTTGCATTTGTGTTCCCGGGACAGGGCTCTCAAACCGTGGGTATGTTGGCTGATATGGCGGCAAGTCACCCGGTTGTTGAAGAGACATTCCGTGAAGCCTCTGCGGCACTTGGCTATGATCTGTGGGCGCTTGTTCAACAAGGGCCGGCGGAAGAGCTCAATAAAACCTGGCAGACACAGCCTGCGCTGCTGACCGCTTCTGTTGCCTTATGGCGCGTGTGGCAACAACAGGGCGGCAAAACGCCTGCGCTGATGGCTGGTCACAGTCTGGGCGAATACTCTGCACTGGTCTGTGCAGGGGTCATTCCGTTCGCAGACGCAGTGCGTCTGGTCGAGCTGCGCGGTAAATTCATGCAAGAAGCCGTACCGGAAGGGACTGGCGCCATGGCGGCGATTATCGGTCTGGATGATGCATCCATTGCTAAAGCGTGCGAAGAGTCCGCGCAAGGGCAGGTTGTTTCTCCGGTGAACTACAACTCTCCGGGCCAGGTGGTTATCGCAGGCCACAAGGAAGCGGTTGATCGTGCGGGTGCCGCCTGTAAAGCTGCTGGCGCGAAGCGCGCCCTGCCGCTGCCGGTCAGCGTGCCGTCCCACTGTGCGCTGATGAAACCCGCTGCAGAGAAACTGGCGGCAGAATTAGAAAAAATCACCTTCAGCGCGCCGCAGGTTCCGGTGGTAAACAATGTTGATGTGAAATGTGAAACATCGCCCGAAGCGATTCGTCATGCGCTGGTACGTCAGCTTTATAGCCCGGTGCAATGGACTAAAAGCGTAGAATTTATGGCAGCACAGGGCGTTGAGCACCTGTATGAAGTTGGTCCTGGTAAAGTGCTGACCGGTCTGACAAAACGTATTGTTGATACCCTGACAGCGTCTGCGCTTAATGAGCCTGCCGCACTGTCAGAGGCACTTGCGCAATAAAAGAGGAAAACCATGAGTTTTGAAGGAAAAGTCGCGCTGGTTACCGGCGCGAGCCGTGGCATTGGCCGCGCAATCGCGGAAGCCCTTGTTGCTCGTGGCGCGAAGGTTATCGGTACTGCAACCAGTGAAAATGGCGCTCAGGCTATTAGTGAGTATTTAGGTGCAAACGGCAAAGGTCTGATGTTGAATGTGACCGATCCTGCATCTATTGAATCTGTTCTGGAAAACATTCGTGCCGAGTTTGGCGAAGTTGATATCCTGGTCAATAATGCCGGTATCACTCGCGATAATCTGTTAATGCGCATGAAGGATGACGAGTGGAATGATATTCTCGAAACCAACCTGTCATCGGTTTTCCGTCTGTCAAAAGCGGTGATGCGCGCTATGATGAAAAAGCGTCATGGTCGTATCATCACTATCGGTTCTGTGGTTGGCACCATGGGAAATGCTGGTCAGGCTAACTACGCTGCGGCGAAGGCAGGTCTGATTGGTTTCAGTAAATCGCTGGCGCGAGAAGTCGCATCACGCGGGATTACTGTGAACGTTGTTGCTCCGGGCTTTATTGAAACGGACATGACGCGTGCGCTGTCTGACGACCAGCGTGCGGGTATTCTGGCGCAAGTTCCTGCGGGTCGCCTTGGCGGTGCTCAGGAAATCGCCAGTGCGGTTGCATTTTTAGCCTCTGACGAAGCAGGTTACATCACTGGTGAGACCCTGCACGTCAACGGCGGAATGTACATGGTTTAACCACGATTAAATTTATTTGCGTTATTAGGGCGAAAGGCCGCAAAATAGCGTAAAATCGTGGTACGAACTGCCGGGATTTAGTTGCAAATTTTTCAACATTTTATACACTACGAAAACCATCGCGAAAGCGAGTTTTGATAGGAAATTTAAGAGTATGAGCACTATCGAAGAACGCGTTAAGAAAATTATCGGCGAACAGCTGGGCGTTAAGCAGGAAGAAGTTACCAACAATGCTTCCTTCGTTGAAGACCTGGGCGCTGATTCTCTTGACACCGTTGAGCTGGTAATGGCTCTGGAAGAAGAGTTTGATACTGAGATTCCGGACGAAGAAGCTGAGAAAATCACCACCGTTCAGGCTGCCATTGATTACATCAACGGTCACCAGGCGTAAGTGAACATCTCCAGGCGGTCACTCGACCGCCTGAGTTTTATCTTTTATCCCCCTAATCTTAATTTTTTTCCCTCCCTGGAGGACAACCGTGTCTAAGCGTCGTGTAGTTGTGACCGGACTGGGCATGTTGTCTCCTGTCGGCAATACCGTAGAGTCTACCTGGAAAGCTCTCCTTGCCGGTCAGAGTGGCATCAGCCTGATCGACCATTTCGATACTAGCGCCTACGCAACGAAATTTGCTGGCTTAGTAAAGGACTTTAACTGTGAAGACATCATCTCGCGTAAAGAACAGCGCAAGATGGATGACTTCATTCAATATGGAATTGTCGCTGGCGTTCAGGCCATGCAGGATTCTGGCCTTGAAGTGACGGAAGAGAACGCAACCCGCATCGGAGCCGCTATTGGTTCCGGTATCGGTGGTCTCGGCCTGATTGAGGAAAACCACAGTTCTTTAGTGAATGGTGGTCCGCGTAAAATCAGCCCGTTCTTCGTCCCGTCGACGATTGTTAATATGGTGGCCGGTCACCTGACCATCATGTTTGGCCTGCGTGGCCCAAGTATTTCGATTGCTACAGCCTGTACGTCAGGTGTGCATAACATTGGTCATGCTGCACGTATGATAGCCTATGGCGATGCGGATGCGATGCTTGCCGGCGGCGCGGAAAAAGCGAGCACCCCGCTCGGTGTGGGTGGCTTTGGCGCGGCACGCGCGCTTTCGACACGCAACGATAATCCTCAGGCGGCGAGCCGTCCGTGGGATCAGGACCGTGATGGTTTTGTTCTGGGCGATGGCGCAGGCATTATCATGCTTGAAGAGTATGAGCACGCGAAAAAACGCGGTGCGAAAATTTATGCGGAAATCGTCGGTTTCGGTATGAGCAGCGATGCTTACCACATGACATCTCCGCCGGAAAACGGCGCTGGCGCTGCTGATGCAATGGTCAATGCCATTCGTGATGCGGGCCTTGAGCCAGGCCAGATCGGCTATGTTAACGCCCATGGGACATCGACCCCGGCGGGTGACAAAGCAGAAGCGCAGGCGGTGAAATCCGTATTTGGTGATGCCGCAAGCCGTATTATGGTGAGCTCCACCAAATCCATGACGGGTCACCTGCTGGGTGCGGCGGGTGCGGTAGAGTCTATCTACTCTATCCTTGCACTGCGCGACCAGGCTGTTCCGCCTACCATTAACCTGGATAACCCGTCTGAGGGTTGCGATCTGGATTTCGTTCCGCACGAAGCCCGTCAGGTGAGTGGTCTGGAGTATACGCTGTGTAACTCCTTCGGCTTTGGCGGTACTAACGGCTCCCTGATCTTTAAAAAGGTCTGATCGTAACGCTGTTTTTACCGACCAGCCTGTAAAAAGGTCCGCACTGCGGGCCTTTTTTATTTCAGTTTTCTCCGCTTGTCCTGCAAAGAGTGTCCTGCCACACTACTCTGCCACGCATAAGGAGCCTCTATGTTATTGATTAATGGTTGCGAGCAGGCATCTCTTGCCGCAAATGACAGAGCGACTCAATTTGGCGACGGCTGTTTCACTACGGCACGTATCGACAACGGAACCATCAGCCTCCTGGCTGAACATCTGCATCGTCTCAAACTCGCGTGTGACAGGCTCTTTATTCCTTTTAGCCAATGGGAAACGCTGGAAGATGAAATGCGCCGTATTGCCTCGGGAAGGGCGAGTGGGGTCCTTAAGGCGAACATCAGTCGTGGCGGCGGTGGACGTGGTTACAGTGGAGCTGACTGCCAAAATCCGACGCGTATTCTCACTGTTTCCGCTTATCCGTTGCATTACGCACGCTGGAAGGAAGAGGGCATTACGCTATCACTCAGCCCTGTACGGTTGGGACGAAACCCACATCTTGCCGGTCTCAAACATCTGAATCGGCTGGAGCAGGTCCTGATCCGCCGTTATCTTGAGCAAACTCACGGTGACGAGGCGCTGGTTCTTGACAGTGAAGGGTGGGTTACGGAATGCTGTGCCGCGAATATTTTCTGGCGCAAAGGCCGCGATGTGTTTACCCCAGACCTGGGTCAGGCGGGTGTAGACGGCATTATGCGGCAATTTTGTCTGCGCCAACTGGCATCTTCCGAATATCGCGTTGTCGAAATCAATGCGTCGCCAGATGCGCTCTACGCTGCTGATGAAGTCATCATCTGTAATGCATTAATGCCTGTCATTCCCGTGCGCGCGTGGGATGGCATAAGCTGGACTTCCCGGGAGTTGTACCAATTTCTGGCCCCTCTTTGTGAGCACCCGATATCGTCATGAAAAAAATGTTGCGCGTTGTATTTCTCCTTTTGCTGGTCCTGGTGATTGCGGCTGGTGCGGGTATATGGAAAGTTCGTCAGTTGGCTGACAGTAAACTCCTCATTAAAGAGGACACCATTTTTACGCTGGAGGCCGGAACCGGGCGTCTTGCGTTGGGTGAACAGCTGTATGGTGAAAAGGTGATTAATCGCCCGCGTGTCTTCCAGTGGTTGTTGCGTGTGGAGCCTGATCTTTCGCACTTTAAAGCCGGCACCTATCGTTTTTCCCCTGACATGACAGTGCGTGAAATGCTCCAGTTGCTGGAAAGCGGCAAAGAGGCGCAGTTCCCGCTTCGTCTGGTTGAGGGCATGCGGCTAAGTGACTATCTGCAGCAACTGCGTGATGCGCCCTATATCAAGCACACCCTGAAAGATGATGCCTACGCGACGGTTGCGCAGGCGCTGGATCTCGAACATCCGGACTGGGTGGAAGGCTGGTTCTGGCCGGACACCTGGATGTATACCGCGAATACGACGGATGTGGCACTGCTTAAACGTGCGCACCAAAAAATGGTACGGGCGATTGATCAAGCGTGGGAAGGGCGTATGGAAGGGTTGCCTTACCAGGATAAAAACCAGATGGTAACGATGGCATCCATCATCGAGAAAGAGACTGCAGTGGCCAGCGAGCGCGATCAGGTCGCATCGGTCTTTATCAACCGTCTACGTATTGGGATGCGGCTGCAAACAGATCCCACCGTGATTTACGGGATGGGCACGCGGTATAATGGTAAATTGTCGCGCGCTGACCTGGAAACGCCGACCCCGTATAATACCTATATCATCAGTGGTCTGCCGCCTGGCCCTATTGCGACACCTGGCGAAGCGTCATTGAAAGCCGCAGCGCACCCGGCAAAAACGCCCTATCTCTATTTTGTCGCTGATGGTAAAGGTGGGCATACATTCAATACCAATCTCGCCAGCCACAACCGGTCAGTGCAGGACTATTTAAAAGTACTTAAGGAAAAAAATGGGCAGTAAATACATCGTCATTGAAGGGCTCGAAGGGGCAGGGAAAACCACCGCGCGCGATGTCGTGGTTGACACGCTGCGTCAGATGGGCGTTGAAAAGATGGTTTTCACCCGCGAGCCGGGCGGTACTCAACTGGCAGAAAAGCTGCGCAGTCTGGTACTGGACATTCGCTCTGTCGGCGATGAGACGATTACGGTTAAGGCCGAAGTATTAATGTTTTATGCTGCCCGCGTGCAATTGGTTGAAACGGTGATTAAACCGGCACTGGCCAATGGGAACTGGGTGATAGGCGATCGCCATGACCTCTCTACGCAAGCCTATCAGGGCGGTGGACGTGGCGTCGACCAGACCATGCTGGCAACGCTGCGTGATGCGGTGCTGGGGGATTTTCGCCCGGACCTGACGATTTACCTGGACGTGACGCCGGAAGTGGGGCTTAAGCGTGCCCGTGCCCGCGGCGAACTGGATCGCATTGAACAAGAATCTCTGGATTTCTTCAACCGCACGCGCGCACGCTACCTTGAGCTGGCTGCGGCAGATGACAGCATTCGCACCATCGATGCCACGCAATCGCTCGAAGACGTTATGGCGGATATTCGTCAGACGGTCACCGCCTGGGTGCAGGAGCAGGACGCATGAGATGGTACCCGTGGCTGAGGTCGGATTATGAGCAACTGGTTGCCAGTTATCAGGCCGGTCGCGGGCATCATGCTTTACTGGTCCATGCGCTACCGGGAATGGGGGATGATGCGCTGATCTATGCGCTGAGCCGTTATCTGCTTTGCCAGCATCCGGAAAATGGCAAAAGCTGCGGCCATTGCCGTGGTTGCCAGTTAATGCAGGCGGGTACTCATCCGGATTATTACCCGTTAGCGCCAGAGAAGGGCAAGACGACGCTCGGGATCGACGCGGTACGCGAGGTCAGCGAAAAACTGTATGAGCACGCGCGCCTTGGCGGCGCTAAAGTGGTCTGGATTCAGGATGCCTCGCTTTTAACGGACGCGGCGGCAAATGCCCTGCTCAAAACGCTGGAAGAGCCGCCGAAAGAGACCTGGTTTTTTATGAGCTGTCGTGAGCCGGCGCGCTTACTGGCCACGTTGCGTAGCCGCTGTCGGATGCATCACCTCGCACCGCCCGCCGAAAACTACTCTTGTGCCTGGCTTGCTCGCGAGCACAGCGCGTCACAAGAGACGATTGTCAGTGCGTTACGCCTGTGCGGCGGCGCGCCAGGTGCGGCAGCGCAATTGCTGCAGGCTGACAACCTCGCACCGCGTCAGGCGCTGTGCCAGGCCGTCGGACAATTGCCAGGGCATGGCGACTGGCTTTCGCTGCTGACGGCACTGAACCATGAACAGGTGGCCGAACGTCTGCACTGGCTGACGACGCTCCTGCTGGATGCGCTGAAGGTTCAGCAGGGCGCAACGCTGCTGACGAATATGGATGCGATTGCGGTGGTACGCCAGCTTGCCAGCCAGTTTAATGGCGAGCGCCTGCAAGCCTGTCTTCGTGCTGTGGTTGAATGCCGCGAACAGGTGATGACAGTGGTAGGCGTCAACCGCGAATTGTTATTGACCGACCTTTTATTACGCATTGAGCGTTACCTGCAACCCGGTGCCGCGTTGCCCGGACAGTATTTCTAAGAGAGAGATTATGTTTTTAGTCGACTCCCATTGCCATCTCGATGGCCTGGATTATCAGTCGTTACATACGGACGTAAATGACGCGTTAACGAAAGCGGCGGCGCGCGACGTGAAATTTTTCCTCGCCGTGGCGACGACACTGCCGGGTTACCGCAGTATGCGCGATTTGGTGGGGGAACGTAGCGATGTGGCTTTTTCCTGCGGCGTTCATCCGCTCAATCAGGATGAAGCCTATGCGGTGGAAGATTTGCGCAGAATGGCCGCAGAAGACGGCGTTGTGGCGATGGGGGAAACGGGTCTGGATTATTACTACACGCCGGAAACCAAAGTCCGCCAACAAGAATCTTTTCGTGATCATATCCGTATTGGCCGTGAACTGAACAAGCCGGTGATCGTGCACACCCGTGATGCGCGTGCAGATACCCTGGCTATTCTGCGGGAAGAAAAGGTGACGGACTGCGGAGGCGTACTACACTGTTTTACGGAAGACAGGGAAACGGCAGGTCAGTTATTAGATCTCGGCTTCTATATCTCGTTTTCCGGGATCGTCACTTTTCGTAACGCAGAGCAACTGCGTGATGCGGCGCGTTATGTCCCGCTGGATCGTTTGCTGGTGGAAACCGACTCGCCTTACCTGGCGCCGGTTCCCCACCGCGGTAAAGAAAACCAACCGGCGTATGTCCGGGATGTTGCTGAATATATGGCAGTTCTGAAAGGCGTTTCGGTCGATGAACTGGCGCAAAAAACCACAGAAAACTTCGCCACCTTGTTCCATATCGATCCGGCCCGCCTGCAATCCCTCTGAATTTTCAGCTTATTTTAGTGCTCGTAATTAATAAGTAATAAGAGTAAAGTTCACCGCCACAAAAGAGGCGGTGAACGCTTTTTTTGACACATTCAGTAATGGGTTTTGTAAATCTATGAAAGTTTTGACTCTGGCGCTAACTGAAACGTGATAGCCGTCAAACAAACTTATGCGGATTTATTTTACTCTGTGTAATAAATAAAGGGCACTTAGATGTCCTGTTCACAGCACGGTTCTCCCCCCGTGCCAATGCGCAAAAAGCGTAAAAAAAGCACAAATACTCAGGAGCACTCTCAATTATGTTTAAGAATGCATTTGCTAACCTGCAGAAGGTCGGTAAATCGCTGATGCTGCCAGTATCCGTACTCCCTATCGCAGGTATTCTGCTGGGCGTCGGGTCTGCTAACTTCAGCTGGCTGCCAGAAGTGGTTTCTCACGTAATGGCCGAAGCAGGCGGTTCTGTTTTTGCTAACATGCCGCTGATCTTCGCTATCGGTGTTGCTCTGGGCTTCACCAATAACGATGGCGTCTCCGGTCTTGCTGCTGTGGTTGCCTACGGCATCATGGTTAAAACCATGTCCGTGGTTGCGCCGCTGGTACTGCATTTACCTGCAGAAGAAATCGCGGCTAAACACCTGGCAGATACTGGTGTCCTCGGTGGTATCATCGCCGGTGCCATCGCTGCGTATATGTTTAACCGCTTCTACCGTATCAAGCTGCCTGAGTATCTGGGCTTCTTCGCCGGTAAGCGTTTTGTTCCGATTATCTCCGGTCTGGCCGCTATTATCTTCGGTGTTGTGCTGTCCTTCATTTGGCCGCCGATTGGTACTGCTATTCAGGAATTCTCTCAATGGGCTGCCTACCAGAACCCGGTTGTTGCGTTCGGTATCTACGGCTTCATCGAGCGCTGCCTGGTACCGTTTGGTCTGCACCATATCTGGAACGTTCCTTTCCAGATGCAGATCGGTGAATTCACCAACGCAGCAGGCCAGGTGTTCCACGGCGATATCCCGCGTTACATGGCAGGCGACCCGACTGCGGGCAAACTGTCTGGCGGCTTCCTGTTCAAAATGTACGGCCTGCCGGCTGCTGCTATCGCGATTTGGCACTCTGCTAAACCAGAGAACCGCGCGAAAGTGGGCGGTATCATGATCTCCGCAGCATTGACCTCGTTCCTGACCGGTATCACCGAGCCAATCGAGTTCTCCTTCATGTTCGTTGCGCCGATCCTGTACGCAATCCATGCGATTCTGGCTGGCCTGGCATTCCCAATCTGTATCCTGCTGGGTATGCGTGACGGTACGTCCTTCTCTCACGGTCTGATCGACTTCATCGTCCTGTCCGGTAACGGCAGCAAACTGTGGTTGTTCCCGGTTGTAGGTCTGTGCTATGCAGCGGTTTACTACATCGTGTTCCGCGTGCTGATTAAAGCACTGGATCTGAAAACCCCGGGTCGTGAAGACGCATCCGAAGAGTCTAAAGCTGGCGCGACCAGCGAAATGGCTCCGGCACTGGTCGCTGCGTTCGGCGGTAAAGAAAACATCACTAACCTGGATGCTTGTATCACTCGTCTGCGCGTTAGCGTTGCCGATGTGGCAAAAGTTGACCAGCCTGGTCTGAAAAAACTGGGCGCGGCAGGTGTGGTAGTTGCAGGTTCAGGTGTACAGGCAATTTTCGGTACTAAATCCGATAACCTGAAAACCGAAATGGATGAGTACATCCGTAGCAACTAAGCCGTAAAGTCTGGGGAGACTGAGGCAGCCGAAAGGCTGCCTTTTTTACATTTAAGGGCTGGTGAAATAAGACTCACGTCAGAGGTTGAAGGCATTGCAGTAAAAAGCCCGTCAGCGAACTCACGGGCAAGGGTTTATAGCGGAACTCGACCATCAGAAGCTATAGCTGGCGCTAAGAGAAAAATTACGCGGCGCGCCGTAGACGGTATAGCTACCAACATAATCATAATACTCACGGTCAAACACATTGTTCAGGTTTGCCTGAACGGCGAAATCTTTGCTGACCTGATAGCGCCCAAACAGATTGACCAGTGCGTAGCTGCCTTGTTCTGCGCGTTGGGTGTCCGACACGTCGGTCCAGACTTTGTTCTGCCAGTTTATCCCACCGCCGACCGTTAACTCAGGCAGTGTCGGCAGCTGATAGCGGGTAAACAACTTCATGGTGGTGCGCGGCTGATCGGAGCTGACCGCTTTACCCTGTTTGTCTTCGGCAATAAAGCGAGTCGCGCCGAAAGTTAACTGCCATTCATCGGTCAGCGCGCCGTTCAGTTCGAACTCGATCCCCTTACTGACGACGCCATCCAGGGATTCATAGATCGACTCCCCGTCTGGCATATAGGTGTAAGTATTGCTGGCGACGCCGTCTTGCTCGATACGGAACACGGCAAGGGAGGTCGTCAGGCGGGTGCTAAACCAGTCTGCTTTCACCCCGGCTTCATAGCTCTTACCGGTGGTGGGATCGAGATAGTGCCCGGACGCATCACGTTTGTCCTGCGGCTGGAATATCTCGGTATAGCTGGCATATGCGGACCAGTCTTCATTGATGTCATATACCAGACCCGCATATGGCGTGACATCGTCTTTGGTGCTTTCCAGTCGGGTCGACGGCGAGCCTGACGGGTTATAGCGAATATTGTATTCGGTATAACGTGCACCCACGATCAGGTGCAGCGGATCGGTCAGCGAGAAACGCGCCGAGGTGTAGGCAGAAGACTGACGAATGTCGTCTTTGCTGTATAGCGCCCATGGCGTCCATGCCGGGTCGGCAATATTACCGCTCCAGCCATTCTTGAATGAGCCGACATCAATCATTGTTCCAGGCGTGTCCGGCAGGGCGTTGTCATAATGGTTACGCTGGCGGCTGTAGCTTGTGCCGAACATGAGTTGATGCTGGCGACCAAACAGGTCAAAACCGCCACGCATGAAGGCATCAATGGCATCCTGTTTACGCTCACCACGATTCCAGCCGCCGTAACCGACCATTCCCTGGCCTGTGGCTTCATCCGGATAACCGTACATATACATCATTTTGGTATCGAAATTGGTTTGCGCATGCATGCCGTTAACATGCGCTTCCCAGCCGTTGCCAAAACGCTGTGTCAGGTTTGCGAAGACCCTGGTATTGTCTTTATTGGAATAGGCCCAGTTCGGCGCCACCGTTGTACTGCGATCATATTTCGCTTTGCTGCCATCGGCGTACCAGGTGGGCAAACCACCCCAGGTAGGGCTGTCGGTCTGGCTTTCCTGATATTCATATCCCATCGAGAGGGTAGTGCTGTCGGTCACATCGGCATCAACGACGCCGTAGATGAATTTCTTGCGGTAGTGGTAGGTATCTACCCAACTGTCATTATCCTGATAACCGGTGATGACGCGGCCACGCACTTTTCCCGATTCGCTCAGTGGTGCCTGTAGATCAAGGACATAACGTTGTTTATCCCAGCTACCGTACGTGGCGGACACGTTACCTTTAAAGTCGGTGCTATCCGCATGTTTACGCACCATGTTGACGTAGGCCGCCGGATTGCCGGTGCCGGACATCAAACCTGTCGCGCCGCGTACGACTTCAATGCGGTCATAAATGGCCGTATCGGCGGCGGTATCACCGAAGTTCCAGACTTCACTGATGGAAGTCGGGAGGTCGTCATACGCGTAGTTGTTGACAAAGAAGCCACGTGAATAAAACACGGTGCGATCGCTGTCCTGTACCTGCGCGGTGACGCCGGTTGTATTAGTCAATACCTGCCCGATAGCGTTCAGGTTTTGATCCTGTATACGTTGCTGGCTGATAACACTTACCGATTGCGGGATATCGCGGGGTACAAGCAGCAATTTTGTCCCGGTGGTTGTGGTCTGAACGCTGTAGTCGTGATCCTGGTGGCTATCTCTCTCAGCGCCAGAACCGCCCTCAACGATGAGGGTTTCATCATTACCGGATGTGGATGCCGCGAAGCTTGCGGCTGGCGTTAACGCGAACCCAATACAAACAGCCAGTAATGATGGCGCACAGGCAAGTGAGCGCTGATCATTCCTGGCGTTCATGGTGAAAGACATTATTAACCCTTAATGGTGTGGTAACGGGATTATCCGGATCGCGAGATGTTGTCGGCGCCCGGCCTGTTTTATATTTTTCAATTAATAAATGCGCATGAAAATGCAAATGCGAAATATACGCATTCAGTATTGCAATGTAAACAGATGTAATATTCCTGTCTGAGTGATTGATTTAAAGCGCTTATGGGTAGGGGTTGGTTATAACACCACCAGCTGGTGGTGAAATCTTGAAGAAAAAGAGCGTTGTAGTTGAAACAGCCGGAGAATCTCGCTCATACTCTACACTGTATCTCGTGATGGGGCGGTTTCGCCCGCGCGTATAAAAAGGAAAACGTCATGGCCGAAGAAACCATTTTCAGTAAGATTATCCGTCGTGAAATTCCGTCGGACATCGTCTATCAGGATGAATTAGTTACCGCTTTCCGTGATATCTCTCCCCAGGCACCGACGCATGTGCTGATTGTGCCCAATATTCTTATACCTACGGCGAATGACATCACCGAAGCGCATGAACAGACAATGGGGCGCATGATGACCGTAGCGGCAAAAATTGCCCGCGCTGAGGGGATTGCGGAAGAGGGTTATCGCCTCATCATGAATTGTAACCGCCATGGTGGGCAGGAAGTCTGGCATATCCATATGCATTTATTGGGTGGTCGCCCCTTAGGTCCGATGCTGGCATATAAAGGCGATTGATATGATCAACGGACGCGTTGCACTTCTGGTGACGGCTCTGAGTTTAGTCGGTTGCGGCTCGCGTCCTGCGATCCCGGTGGCCAACGATCAAACGCTGGTAATGGAAGCCAATGTGCTGGCCGCAGGCATCACCGCTGATTCCCCCACGCTGAGCACGCAAGAAATCCAGCCCTCTGCCTCGTCTCGCCTGTTCAATGAACGCGCGCAGCCGGTAACCATCAATTACCGTTTTTACTGGTACGACGCCAGAGGCCTGGAAATGCACCCGCTCGAAGAACCGCGTAGGGTAACGATCCCGGCGCACTCCGCTGTCACACTTTATGGAAATGCAAACTTCCTGGGTGCGCACAAGGTCAGACTTTATCTCTATCTATAAGGGGTGAAAATTGATTAAAACATTAGGACGTTTCGCGCTACTGACCACAGTGGCGGTTATCCTTTCAGGGTGTATTACCCGTGGCGAGCAAGAGCCCGCACCGGTTGAACAAGCGAACCCAACGCCACAACAGCCTGTTCCGCAGCAACCACAGCCGTCGCAACCTGTACCGACGGTGCCGTCAGTGCCATCGATCCCGGAACAACCTGGGCCAATCGAACATCCTGATCAAACGACTCAGCCGACACCGCGTGAGCGTCATTACGACTGGAACAGCGCCGTACAGCCGATGATAGGTAAAATGTTGCAGGCGAGTGGAGCCTCGGCGGGTAACGTACTGCTCGTTGATAGTGTGAACAACCGGACTAACGGTTCGGTTAACACCAGCGAAGCAACCGAAACCCTGCGCAGCGCGCTGACCAACAATGGCAAGTTTACCCTGGTTTCAGCGCAGCAACTGGCAATTGCCAAGCAGCAACTAGGCCTGTCGCCACAGGATAGTCTCGGTACGCGCAGCAAAGCGATTGGTATTGCCCGCAATGTAGGAGCTCAGTACGTGCTGTATTCCAGCGCGACAGGCAACGCCAATGCGCCGACACTGCAAATGCAACTGATGCTGGTGCAGACTGGCGAAATTGTCTGGTCAGGTAAAGGTGCGGTTCAGCAACAATAATCTTACGCGTGACGCGCTGCTGTCACGCTATTTCCCGCATTATGCTCCCGTCGAAGGTCAGGATACTGGCCTTAGCGGCGGGAGTTGTCTTATCAGCAACGGCCATCAACGTCTGATTTTACGCCAGCAGCATCAGGCAACATCGTCACCCTTTTTGCGCCAGTATCGCGCGCTTAAACGATTACCGCAGCGCATTGCGCCGCACCCCTGCTTTTTCGTTAAAGGCTGGATGGTAATTGACTATGTTGCTGGCGATATGCAAAGCAACTTGCCGGCCAGCCATAATCTGGCGGCCTTACTGTATGATCTGCATCGCTGCCCCCGCTTTGGCTGGCGTCTTACTCTGCTGCCTTTACTGGAGACGTACTGGCAACAGTGTTCGCCGTCGCGTCGTACGCCGTTCTGGCTGCAGCAATTAAAAGCACGCAGGCAAGAGGGCGAACCGGCACCCTTGCGACTGGCTCCATTACATATGGATGTTCACGCGGGCAACCTGGTGCACACTCATGACGGGTTGCGGTTGATCGACTGGGAGTATGCCGGTGACGGTGATATCGCGATGGAACTTGCAGGCGTCTGGACCGGGAGCGAGCATCAACGGCGTGAACTGGTGGCTGAATACGCACGTTTCGCCATGCTTGATGAAACGCGTTTATGGCGTCAGGTGCTACGCTGGCGTCCGTGGATAGCAATGTTGATGGCGGGCTGGTTTGAGTGCCGCTGGCAGCAGACGGGCGATCAACAATTTATAACGCTGGCTGATGCCGCATGGCGTCAGTTAAAGATGAAAGGAAAAGAGAGGTGAGTGTGGGTCCGGTCATGTTAGATGTGCAAGGCTACGAACTGGATGCGGAAGAGCGCGAAATTCTGGCGCATCCGCTGGTGGGTGGCCTGATTCTATTTACCCGCAATTATCACGATCCGGCGCAGTTGCGCGAACTGGTACGCCAGATCCGTGCCGCATCTCGCCATCGTCTGGTGGTCGCGGTCGATCAGGAAGGTGGGCGGGTTCAGCGCTTTCGCGAGGGTTTTACCCATCTGCCGGCAGCGCAATCTTTTGCGGCCTTGCTGGGAATGGAAGAGGGCGGCAGAGTGGCAGAAGAGGCGGGCTGGCTGATGGCAAGCGAGATGATTGCGATGGATATCGACATCAGTTTCGCGCCCGTACTTGATGTGGGCCATATCAGCGCCGCGATTGGCGAACGTTCCTATCACGAAGATCCGGTAAAAGCGCTCTCCATCGCAGGACGTTTTATCGATGGCATGCACAGTGCGGGCATGAAAACCACCGGTAAGCATTTTCCGGGGCATGGCGCCGTGACGGCCGATTCACATAAAGAGACGCCGCGCGATCCGCGGGCTCAGGCGGAGATCCGTGGCAAGGATATGGCGGTGTTCCGCGCGCTAATTGAACAGGGCAAGCTGGATGCGATTATGCCTGCGCACGTTATTTATACGGATGTGGATTCACGCCCGGCCAGCGGTTCTCCCCACTGGCTGAAAACCGTGCTTCGTGGTGAGCTGAATTTTGATGGCGTGATTTTTTCCGACGATTTATCAATGGAAGGCGCGGCGATCATGGGCAGCTATGCCGAGCGTGGACAGGCATCGCTGGATGCAGGTTGCGATATGATCCTGGTCTGTAATAATCGTAAGGGCGCAGTCAGTGTGTTGGATAACCTGTCGCCGATCAAAGTAGAGCGTGTTACGAAATTGTATCATAAAGGTTCATTTTCCCGTCAGGAATTGCTGAGTTCTGCACGCTGGAAGGCCGCCAACCGTGAACTGGAACAACTCCACGCGCGTTGGCAGGAATACAAGGTGGCTCAGTGAACCTTTGTGGACGGGGTACTGGAGTAGGGTGAGGATACAATGATCATCTATTTGCACGGTTTTGACTCAAACAGTCCGGGAAATCATGAGAAGGTACTGCAACTGCAATTTATCGACCCGGATGTCCGGTTGATCAGTTACAGCACGCGTCATCCGAAGCATGATATGCAGCATTTGTTAAAAGAGGTGGACAAAATGCTGCAGCTCAACGTGGATGAACGGCCGCTCATTTGCGGCGTGGGGCTGGGAGGATACTGGGCGGAGCGCATTGGTTTCCTTTGCGACATTCGGCAGGTCATGTTCAATCCTAACTTATTCCCCTTTGAAAACATGGAAGGCAAGATCGACCGACCGGAAGAGTACCTCGACATTGCCACAAAATGTGTGTCGAATTTTCGCGAGAAAAATCGCGATCGCTGCCTGGCGATCCTGTCTCGCCGTGATGAAGCGCTGGATAGTCAACGTTCGTCTGATGTTCTGCACCATTACTACGAAATTGTCTGGGACGAAGAACAGACGCATAAATTTAAAAATATCTCGCCGCACCTGCAGCGAATTAAAGCTTTTAAAACACTTGGTTAATCCTCCTCAGCCCGACACTCGTCGGGCTTTGTTTTGCTCCTTTCGTTAACTGGTTTTAGCTCACGTTTTCGACCAGCGTGTTTCAGAGCAACTACACTTGTTCATCTTTTAAGCACCAAAACTTGATGCATATCAATTTTGGTATGACCAATGCACCGTTCATGTTATTCTCACTGACATAATTTGGTTTTCATGATGTAACTTGTTGTTAATTAAGGGTTATATTTATAACTTTTAATTAACAATTGGTTAATAATTTTGAGGGGGTCACGTTGACTACACCATTGAAGAAAATTGTGATTGTTGGCGGTGGTGCTGGCGGGCTTGAACTGGCGACACAGTTGGGTAAAAAATTGGGCCGCGGTAAGAAAGCAAAAGTTACGCTGGTGGATCGCAACCATAGCCACCTGTGGAAACCGCTATTACATGAAGTAGCAACAGGATCGCTTGATGAAGGTGTTGATGCGCTGAGCTATCTGGCGCATGCGCGTAATCACCATTTCCAGTTCCAGTTGGGCTCTGTGGTTGATATCAATCGCGACGCGAAAACGATAACCCTGGCAGAGTTGCGTGACGAGAAAGGTGAACTGCTGGTTCCTGAACGTAAGCTGGCGTATGACACGCTGGTGATGGCGTTAGGCAGCACGTCAAACGACTTCAATACCCCTGGCGTAAAAGAGCACTGCATTTTCCTTGATAACCCGCACCAGGCGCGCCGTTTTCATCAGGAGATGCTGAACCTGTTCCTGAAATACTCTGCCAGCCTGGGGGCGAACGGCAAAGTAAACATCGCTATTGTCGGCGGTGGGGCGACGGGTGTTGAGCTGTCTGCCGAGTTACATAACGCAGTGAAACAGCTACACAGTTACGGTTATAAAGGGCTGACCAACGAGGCGCTGAACGTCACGCTGGTGGAAGCAGGCGAGCGCATTCTGCCCGCGCTGCCGCCGCGTATTTCCGGCGCTGCGCACAATGAGCTGACCAAAATGGGTGTGCGTGTTCTGACGCAGACGATGGTCACCAGCGCCGATGAAGGCGGTCTTCACACCAAAGATGGCGAATATATTAAAGCCGATCTGATGGTCTGGGCAGCCGGTATCAAAGCACCGGACTTTATGAAAGAAATAGGCGGCCTGGAAACGAACCGGATTAACCAGTTGGTGGTTGAGCCGACTCTGCAAACGACACGTGATGCGGATATTTATGCCATTGGCGACTGTGCCTCCTGCGCGCGTCCGGAAGGGGGCTTTGTGCCGCCGCGCGCTCAGGCCGCACACCAGATGGCGAGTCTTGCACTGCACAACATCCTGGCGCAAATGAAAGGGAAACCGACGAAGTCCTATGTCTATAAAGATCACGGCTCGCTGGTTTCACTCTCCAACTTCTCCACCGTGGGGAGCCTGATGGGTAACCTGATGCGCGGGTCAATGATGATTGAAGGGCGTATTGCGCGCTTTGTTTATATCTCACTGTACCGTATGCATCAGATTGCGCTGCATGGTTACTTCAAGACGGGGTTAATGATGCTGGTCGGCAGTATTAACCGTGTCATTCGCCCGCGCCTCAAGCTTCACTAACATGGCTTGCTGCTCTCCTGCGTCACATTCCAGGAGAGCAGTACATCCTTCTGCAATACCGCCAGCATATGCTCGGATAACTCCGAATCATGCTGTTCTCCTGCCTGATTTCTCTTTTTTTCCGCTCATTCCGATTGGCTTATAGCACTGCCAGGTTGCAAAATTGTTACGAATAGCAAACCAGGGAGGAAATCCTGTGAATAAGTCAATGTTAGCGGGTATCGGTATTGGCGTGGCCGCTGCTCTGGGTGTCGCAGCGGTTGCAAGTATGAATGTCTTCAATCGCGGGCCGCAGTATGCGCAGGTGGTTTCCGCCACGCCAATCAAAGAATCCATTAAAACGCCGCGTCAGGAGTGTCGTAATGTCACTATGACGCATCGCCGTCCGGTTCAGGATGAAAATCGCCTGACCGGTTCAGTACTGGGCGCGGTTGCCGGTGGCGTTATCGGTCATCAGTTCGGTGGGGGCCGGGGCCGCGATGTCGCCACGGTCGTCGGCGCGCTGGGCGGTGGCTACGCCGGTAATCAGGTCCAGGGCGAAATGCAGGCAAGAGACACTTACACCACGACTGAGCAGCGTTGTAAAACGGTGTATGACAAATCGGAAAAAATGCTGGGGTATGACGTCACCTATAAAATTGGCGACCAGCAAGGGAAAATCCGCATGGATAAAGACCCTGGAACCCAGATCCCACTGGATGACAACGGTCAGCTTATTTTGAATAACAAGGCCTAAAATAGCAGTACTGTACCCATTGGCTCCTCATTTGCTCAGGCTGAGGAGCCTTTTTTACAGGCACAGAATTCAGATAAGATCATGCTGCCGATAGAGCAGAAAGCCGGTAATGACCACTGAGATAAACGCGAATAACACCGAACCACCACATACAACCCAGAGCCCGAATAACAATGTTATTACTATTAGCACTTTAAGTAATGGTAATAGCAAAATCATCTCCATTTTCCTTCTGAATGTGAATAGTCAGCCAAAGTACATAATTCCGTATATACAATAAGATAGCGTAGGGTTAGAACTAACAGTTCGCTTATACCGTCATCCTGACGTTTATGGTTCTTTTACTACTAATGGTTAGCAGCGAAATAATTCCTGTTTAATATTAGCAAAACGGCAAAAATGGCATGCAGTTTTCACCTATTAATATAATAGGTGAAAACGATAATTATTGCGAAGGGAGGCAAATCAGGATGTGGTCAACTGGGGCCATAAACGCAGCGTAGTCGCCGCAATCTGCAGCAACTTCTCACGACTCGCTCCTTCCCGGGCACTGATAGACATGCCCTGCAGAATACAGCTTAAAAATTGCGCCAGCTCCTGAACATTCGCGTGGGAGGGAATTTCCCCTCGCGCCTGACGTTGTAACAAAAATGTGAGCAACATCTGTTCCTGCTGCGCATGGCGTGACTTGATGGTTTCGGCAATCGCTTGCGATGAGGCGGCCAGCGTCGCGGAGGTGTTGATTAGAAAACAGCCCGCCGGAGTATCCGTGCTGGTAAAGCAGTTTGCCACCGCCGTGAAGTAATCTTTTAACGCCTGTCCCAGCGGTTTGTCGTCGCATAACAGTTGGGCTTCATGTTTGGCTGCAAAAAGCGAGATATAGCGATCCAGCACCGCGCGGAACAGGCCTTCTTTATTCGTAAATTCCGCATACAGCGTCGGTGCTTTCGCGCCCGTTGCCTCTACGAGATCAGATAAAGACGTGGCTTCGTAGCCATGCTGCCAGAATAATGCCATGGCCTTATCAAGCGCCACTTCCCTGTCGAACACTTTCGGTCGGCCACGGCTTTTTTTCGTACAAGTGACTTCACTGGTCATAGTGCCGTTCAACCTTTGTTGGTTTGTTGAGCAATCATTATAAAAATAAATGCTGTCAGACACCAGAGGCAAAATAGCACAAATTATTAAATTCTATCTATATGATAAATATCATTTTATTAATTTAGTTAACGTTCGTTATTAAAATGTATTGACGCGTGATGCAGATCACACTTATCATTTGTCTATCGATCGTTAAGTTAATGCTTACGACGCTTCTTTCATCTGCTACAGGAACAAAATCATGAAAAACGTTAAAACACTGTTTGCCGCTGCCGTACTGAGTTCACTTTCTTTTGCAAGCTTCGCTGCTGTTGAAGTCCAGAGTGCTCCGGCAGGCCAGCAGCAAGTCGGTATCATTGGTGCTTCTGCAGGCGCTAACCTCTCTTCTGTTGAAGATCAACTGGCTCAAAAAGCGGATGAGATGGGCGCAAAATCTTTCCGTATCACCTCTGTGACCGGTTCTGATACCCTGCATGGCACGGCAGTGCTGTACAAATAAGTTAAGCCACTGAATTAACCCTCATAAAAAAGGCCTCGCAACTGCGAGGCCTTTTTTGTTACCCGGACATTAAAGGGATTGTTGCAGCGCATTGTCATGGAGGGTGACATCCACCGGCATGCCGGAACGCACTTCCATCGCACGTTCAAATACCTCACTTGTGCTCTGCGGTGAGTCTTTGAAGGCCTGCATTGTGGCATTAAGTACAATCGGTAAGGTCTTCGGGTCGTCATTGATGGATTTTGATAGCGGCTGGTGCACTTCTACAAGTCGTGTGCCGTCAGGTTCAACCGATGTTTTTATCGGCGTATTGATAATATTCACGCGCGTACCGGGTGTGATAACCCTGAATAAGGTGGCAATGTCGTTATCACGTAGACGGATACAGCCAGAGCTCACACGCATACCAATGCCAAAATCGGCGTTAGTTCCATGAATCAGATAGACACCACCGTAAGCAGCAAGGCGAATGGCATGGTGCCCCATCGGATTTTCTGGCCCGGCAGGGACGACCGCCGGTAAATCTATCCCCTGGGCTTTATAACGCGCACGAATATTGGCTGTAGGCGTCCAGGTCGGATTGGCCCGTTTATCGGAAACGGTCGTCACCATCGTAGGCGTCAGCGTATCGCCACCCAGTTGCCCTATTCCGATAGGGTAGACGGTGACTTCATTTTTACCCGGCGGGTAATAGTAGAGACGCAGTTCGGCCAGATTAATGACAATACCTTCGCGCGGCACGTCTGGTACCAGGGTTTGTAGCGGGATCGTCAGCACATTGCCTGCGCGCGGAACATAAGGATCAACACCGGGGTTCGCCTGCAACAGAGCCAGGAAACCGACATTGTATTTTTTGGCAATTGCCTCCAGCGAGCCGCCATCATTTTCTACCACGTGATAACGATTTTCACCGACCAGCCGACTACCGTTGGGCGGTAAAGGCCAGGTATTGGCTTTCGCTGGTAAGACTAGCGTGGCGGCGAGGAAAATCGCCCAGAGGACAAAACGGGAGTTATTAAGCATTACCATTATCCATGTAAATTATAAGGTTATTTTGTCAGATAGAGATCATGGAATTATGGCGGGAGGGAATGTCGGGAAGTCCTGGAAGAGTGCAAAGTGTTTGTAAATATTTCAAAAAATAACCGGGCCAGTACGGGTACTGGCCCACAGAACACTATGCGATCGCGTTCTCTTCCAACTGTCGCATGAAGTTACGAACCCAGTCCATGCGAGTTTTGCGATCCGTCAGCTCCTGGAAGAATTTCAGGCGCGTCGGGCCGTCAAGGCGGAAGTGTTTTGGCTGTTTTTGCAACAGGCCGATTAGCCATGCGGGATTGACATGATTTTTTTCATTGAACTCAATCGAGCCGCCTTTTTCATTCCCTTCAAGCTTACGAATCCCCAGTTTCTGCGCCTGTTGACGCAGCCGCGCAATATCGAGCAGGTTTCGTGCGGCGTCAGGCAGCAGGCCAAAGCGGTCAATCAACTCCACTTTAATCTCATCGAGCTCATTTTCACTCTTCGCGCTGGCAATGCGCTTGTAGAAAGAGAGGCGGGTATTGACGTCGGGAATAAAATCATCCGGCAGCAGGGAAGGCATCCTCAGTTCGACTTCCGTTTGCTGGCTGGTGAGATCTTCAAGCGATGGCTCACGCCCGGCTTTAAGCGCATCGACCGCATTTTCCAGCAACTCCATATACAGCGAAAAGCCGATGGTTTCCATTGAACCGCTCTGATCTTCTCCCAGCAGTTCGCCGGCGCCGCGGATTTCCAGATCATGGGTCGCAAGGGCGAAACCGGCACCTAAATCCTCCAGTGAGGCAATGGCTTCGAGACGCTTCTGTGCATCGGTCGTCATCGCTTTCGGGTGTGGTGTCAGCAGCCAGGCATAGGCCTGGTGGTGTGAACGACCCACGCGCCCACGTAGCTGGTGGAGTTGCGCCAGGCCAAAGTGATCGGCTCGCTCAATAATGATCGTGTTCGCGGTAGGGATGTCGATCCCGGTTTCGATGATGGTGGTACAGACCAGCACATTAAAACGCTGGTGGTGGAAATCATTCATCACCCGTTCCAGTTCGCGTTCACGCATCTGGCCGTGGCCGATGGCGATACGTGCTTCCGGTACCAGTTCTGCCAGTCTGTCGGCAGCTTTCTGAATATTTTCGACGTCGTTATAAAGGTAGTAAACCTGCCCGCCACGCAGGACTTCACGCAGTATCGCCTCGCGTACGACCAGGCTGTCGTATTCGCGAACGAATGTTTTCACAGCCAGGCGGCGCGCAGGAGGCGTTGCGATAATCGACAGATCGCGCATACCGCTCATGGCCATATTGAGTGTACGCGGAATTGGCGTCGCGGTTAGCGTGAGGATATCCACGTCTGCGCGCATCGCTTTAATCCGCTCTTTATGACGTACGCCGAAGCGGTGTTCTTCATCGACAATCAGCAGCCCCAGATCTTTCCACTTCACGTCGTTTTGCAGCAACTTATGGGTACCGATAAGAATATCGATTTTGCCCTCAGCCGCCTGCTCCAGCACCTGTGTCTGTTCTTTTGCGCTACGAAAACGCGAAAGCATCTCCACACGCACTGGCCAGTTGGCGAAGCGATCGCGGAAATTGTCGAAATGCTGTTGAGCGAGCAGGGTAGTGGGCACCAGCACCGCCACCTGCTTGTTGTTTTCGACGGCAAGGAAGGCGGCGCGCATGGCCACTTCGGTTTTACCGAAGCCGACATCGCCGCAGACCAGGCGGTCCATAGCCAGCGGCTGGCACATATCACTCAACACCGCGTTAATGGCTTGAGCCTGGTCTGGCGTGGTTTCAAACGGGAAGCTGTCGCAGAAAAGCTGGTACTGTTCGCGATCGTGTTTAAATGCAAAGCCGGACTTCGCGGCGCGTTGAGCGTAGATATCCAGCAGTTCTGCAGCGACATCACGAACTTTTTCTGCCGCTTTCTGCCGCGCCCGCGCCCAGGCATCGCCGCCCAGTTTATGCAGCGGCGCGTTCTCCTCCGCGCCCCCGGCATAGCGGCTAATCAGATGCAATGAGGAGACCGGTACGTAGAGTTTGGCATCCCCGGCATAAGTCAGCATCAGGTATTCGCCTTTAATGCCGCCCGCTTCAAGCGTGGTCATCCCTGCATAGCGTCCAACCCCATGTTCCAGGTGTACCACCGGCTGGCCTGGGTGCAGTTCAGCAAGGTTGCGAATCAGCGTATCGGGATTAATCGTGCGGCGCGTATCCTGGCGGCGGCGGGCAACGCGCTCACCCAGCAGATCGCTTTCGCAAATCAGCGCGCGGTTACGTAGCGTGTCGATAAAGCCATGTTCTGCCGAACCAATGATCAGATAGCGCCCGGCATCTTGCGCGTCATCCAGTCGGGTAATGCGTTTCGGCGCAACCTTGATACGTGAGAGTAGTTCTCCCAGCGCTTCACGACGTCCCTCGCTCTCGACCGAAAACACGACCGGCCCACTAAAGGATTCGAGGAATTTGCGCAAATTATCCAGCGGTGATTTTTGCTGTGCCTGAACGGCCAAATCCGGCAATGTCCGGTAACCGAGGTTCACATTGGCGGCTTTGTCCACCAGGTTTTCGGTTTTGAGTTGCACGCGAGGCCAGAGTTTGAGTTCGCTGAACAACTCATCTACCCGCAGCCACAGCAACTCAGGCGCCAGCAAGGGGCGCATCGGGTCCACGCCGCGATTTTCAAAGCGCGCCCGGGTCTCCTGGCTAAAGCGTTCAGCGCTGTTTTCCAGATCGCCCGTGTTAATAAGCAGCGTATTGTCCGGCAAATAGCTAAACAACGACGGCAACGGTTCGCTGAAAAACAGGGGCTGCCAGTATTCAATACCGGTTGGCAAAGTGCCTTTGCTTACCTGTTGATAGATATGTTCGGCATCGCGCTTGACGTCAAACTTATCGCGCCACTGACTGCGAAACAGTTCGATTGCGGTTTTATCCGTCGGGAATTCATGAGCAGGCAGTAAATTGATCGCCTCGACCTCTTCCAGCGTACGCTGGCTGTCCGCATCGAACAGACGAAGGCTGTCAATTTCATCATCGAAGAAATCAAGACGATAAGGTTGTGCGCTCCCCATCGGGAAGAGATCCAGCAGCGCCCCGCGGGTCGCGTACTCACCGTGTTCCATAACCTGATCAACATGGCGATACCCTGCGCTGTCCAGCTGCGCGCGCAGCGCGTCACGGGACAGCCGCTGGCCTTTTTTCATGACCAACGCATGCCCGTGTAAATAGCTATGCGGGCAGACGCGCTGCATCAATGTATTTACCGAGACAATCAGCACACCACGCTGCATAGAGGGCAACTGGTAGAGTGTGGAGAGACGGGAGGAGATGATTTCCTGATGCGGCGAGAAACTGTCATACGGCAGCGTCTCCCAGTCAGCAAGATTCATCACCAGATTGTCGGTGAACTGGCTGATTTCGTCATGCAGACGCAGGGCATTTTGCATATCCGGCGTAATCAGTACTACCGGACCTTTGTGTCGCTCAATGATTTCCGCGACTTCGGTCGCGCAGGCAGCACCAGTCAGTTCGCCAAGCTGGCGCTGCTCGCCGGGTTTGACGGGCAGAGAATAACGGTATTGTTCAGGCATAGATAGGGTCTGGGTCTCTTATGGATATGCCCCTTGTTATTGGGGCATATCACTGATACGCAATCCCTTTATTATCCGCGATTGTGCACTATTCGCCAACCTCAACACACGCGCTTATCGTGTTTGCAGCGGCGGGGCCAATTTTGCGGGCGGAGTGAAAAACAGATCGGCAAAAATCGCCGAGGATATTTAATGAGATGGTCACTCCCTCCTTCCCAGTACTATGCTGAGGACAGGCTTTCATTCGGAGAACCATCATGGAAAACATTGCGCTTATTGGTATCGATCTGGGTAAGAACTCTTTCCATATTCATTGTCAGGATCATCGTGGGAAGGCCGTTTACCGTAAAAAATTCACCCGACCAAAGCTAATCGAATTTCTGGCGACATGCCCGGCAACAACCATCGCGATGGAAGCCTGTGGCGGTTCTCACTTTATGGCACGCAAGCTGGCAGAGTTAGGGCATTTTCCAAAGCTGATATCACCGCAATTTGTCCGCCCATTCGTTAAAAGCAACAAAAATGACTTCGTTGATGCTGAAGCTATCTGTGAAGCAGCATCACGTCCATCTATGCGTTTCGTGCAGCCCAGAACCGAATCTCAGCAGGCAATGCGAGCTCTGCATCGTGTCCGTGAATCCCTGGTTCAGGATAAGGTGAAAACAACTAATCAGATGCATGCTTTTCTGCTGGAATTTGGTATCAGCGTTCCGCGAGGTGCTGCCGTTATTAGTCGACTGAGTACCCTTCTTGAGGACAGTAGTTTGCCTCTTTATCTCAGCCAGTTACTGCTGAAATTACAACAGCATTATCACTATCTTGTTGAGCAGATTAAAGATCTGGAATCTCAGTTGAAACGAAAGTTGGACGAAGATGAGGTTGGACAGCGCTTGCTGAGTATTCCCTGCGTTGGAACGCTGACTGCCAGTACTATTTCAACTGAGATTGGCGACGGGAAGCAGTACGCCAGCAGCCGTGACTTTGCGGCGGCAACAGGGCTGGTACCCCGACAGTACAGCACGGGAGGTCGGACGACATTGTTAGGGATTAGCAAGCGGGGCAACAAAAAGATCCGAACTTTGTTGGTTCAGTGTGCCAGGGTATTCATACAAAAACTGGAACACCAGTCTGGCAAGTTGGCCGACTGGGTCAGGGAGTTGTTGTGTCGGAAAAGCAACTTTGTCGTCACCTGTGCTCTGGCAAACAAGCTGGCCAGAATAGCCTGGGCACTGACGGCGCGACAGCAAACTTACGAAGCATAAAGGCAGAAATACACCAGTTTAAACAATCATTCATCTGGTTTTGCGAATACTGATATTGATGATACTAACGGCCCACCGGCCTGTTGAGGAACCTGTAAAACGGAAAGGCTCATTGAAGCCGTATATTTTCTGGAGGTTCATCAGGCGCGGAACTCATCGAGGCGCGGGAATAAAATCCCATTCAGACGCCGGATAGATTCAAGCAAGCCAACTTGTCGTCAAAATCGGTGTTGCAAAAACGGGAGTGACCATAGATTCCGTATACACAAGCCAACCAGGGTACAGATAACCAGACTACAGAACGGATAGAGCAATACGATGGTAAGCTCGACGGCAGGCGACCAGCGCCCGGCATTCATCGGCGTCAATAAAGCCAGACTGAGCGCTTCAATCAGAATGCGATGGGTGGTGTAGATAGCGAGCGTATTGCTGCCGACGATATTCAGCACTGCATTGTCGCCTGAACCAACACGCGCTTCCAGCGCATGGAACAGACGCAAAATCAGCACTACCGACAGCAGACTAAGGGGCAAGGGCACATTTAAAAACCAGAGGGCCACCGCAGCAAGTAATGCTCCCGCCAGCCAGACAACGTAGCGACGAAAAGAGAAACGCGTCATTGCATCCATAATGGCGCCGCCAAACCATGCTCCCATGCTGTAGTAGATCATGTTGCGCAGTACGCTGTTCATACCCCACCAGGGCGAGGGCAAAAAGTTAATCGCGACGCTGAGGAGTGCCATTACGGCGAGTGCAGCAAGAGCCCAGCGGCTCAGTAATTTGCACAGAATGAAATAAACCACCAGCGCGTAGAGATACCACAGGCTGGTACTGGCGGTGAGCATCCCTTTAATAAACGCAGAGGGGGTATCCGCATAGGCGGCGTTAGAAGCACCGCTTAAATCCCGCGCAGGGGCGAGCCAGTCATTAATGTGGCTTAGCGCCAGCCACTGGAGTACGCCCCAGAGCACAAGCACGTAAAAGATGCTCCAGATCCGCTTGTCGATCGTCTCTTTCCATGGCACCTCGTCAATGTAGCGTCGAATCAGGTAGCCAGAGAGAAAAAAGAACACGGGCATGCGGAAAGGAGCAAGGTAAAGATTAAAGTAGATCCAGCACTTTGCCAGCGTTTCTGACCACGCGTGGCTGAATGTGGTGAGGTGCGGGTAAAACGTAATAACTGAGTGATAGATAACCACCAGACAGATACATAATCCCTTGATTTGATTTATCCATAGAGTCTTTTTTTTCATCATCTTTCGCCGTTTGTATTACAAAGTTCGGCGTTTATCCTGGTGGCGTCGCTGCGGGGTGTAACGGTAAACAGTCTGTATTTCATCCCTTTTCGGATAAATATCAGGGGGTGAGTAAGAAAACGACATAGCGACGGGACACGAAACGCGTAAAAGTCGCGCAACTAGCAATTTGATTTATCGGATTTTTTCCTGGCCTCTGAGACGTCCGCTTACCGTTTCACTCATTTACGCTCTACGCTTTCGCTTATATACTTCGGAGTCTGCTAACAGCAACCAGACGGATTTCATGTACCAGCCTGTCACTCTCTTTATCGGCCTGCGCTATATGCGTGGGCGCGCAGCCGACCGCTTCGGTCGTTTCGTTTCCTGGCTGTCAACCATTGGCATTACGCTTGGCGTAATGGCGCTGGTGACCGTGCTGTCGGTCATGAATGGCTTTGAGCGCGAACTGCAAAATAACATCCTGGGTCTGATGCCACAGGCTGTCATCACCGCGCAAAACGGCTCGCTCAACCCTGAACAATTACCTGCCAGCGCGCTCACATTACAGGGCGTTAATCGCATTGCGCCATTGAGTACCGGTGATGTCGTTCTCCAGAGCGCACGCAGCGTGGCTGTTGGCGTAATGCTGGGGATCGACCCGGCGCAAAAAGATCCGCTCACCCCGTATTTGGTCAATGTACAGCAATCTTCGCTGGAAGCCGGGCAGTACAATGTGATCCTCGGTGAAGGTCTGGCCGGACAATTAGGCGTCAATCGTGGCGACCAGATTCGCGTCATGGTGCCATCTGCCAGCCAGTTTACGCCGATGGGGCGTTTGCCCAGTCAACGCCTGTTTACCGTGGTCGGGACTTTTGCTGCCAGCAGTGAAGTGGATGACTACCAGATGCTGGTCAATATCCAGGATGCGTCCCGTCTGATGCGCTACCCCGCGGGCAATATTACCGGCTGGCGTTTATGGCTGAATGCGCCACTGCAGGTCGATGTTCTGAGCCAGCAGGCGTTGCCGCAAGGGACCAAATGGCAGGACTGGCGCGAACGCAAAGGCGAACTCTTCCAGGCCGTGCGTATGGAGAAAAACATGATGGGGCTGCTGTTAAGCCTGATCATTGCGGTGGCGGCTTTCAATATTATTACCTCCCTTGGCCTGATGGTGATGGAAAAACAGGGAGAAGTAGCGATTCTGCAAACCCAGGGGCTGACGCCGCGTCAGATCATGGCCGTCTTTATGGTGCAGGGCGCAAGCGCCGGCATCATTGGCGCGCTGCTGGGGGCGGCGCTTGGCGCACTGCTTGCCAGTCAGTTGAATAACCTGATGCCTGTCATCGGTGCGTTTCTTGATGGCGCTGCGTTGCCGGTGGCCATCGAGCCGTTACAGGTGGTTGTTATCGCGCTGGTGGCAATGGCCATCGCGCTGTTGTCTACGCTTTATCCTTCCTGGCGCGCTGCCGCCACTCAACCCGCTGAGGCTTTACGTTATGAATAAGATCCTGTTGCAATGCGACAACCTGTGCAAACGCTATCAGGAAGGGAAAGTGCAAACCGACGTGTTGCACGATGTGAGCTTTAGCGTGGGTGAAGGTGAGTTGATGGCCATTGTCGGCAGCTCCGGTTCCGGTAAAAGTACGCTCCTGCATCTGTTGGGCGGGCTGGACACGCCGACATCTGGCGAAGTGACCTTCGATAACCAACAGCTGAGCAAACTCTCCTCTGCGGCGAAAGCGGAGCTACGCAACCGCGAACTCGGCTTTATCTATCAGTTTCACCACCTGCTGCCGGATTTTACCGCTCTGGAGAATGTCGCGATGCCGCTGCTGATTGGTAAGCACAAAGCGGCGGAAATTGATGTCCGGGCGCGGGAAATGCTGCGGGCGGTTGGGCTTGAGCATCGCGCCAGTCATCGCCCCTCGGAGCTCTCAGGCGGCGAGCGTCAACGCGTGGCCATTGCTCGTGCGCTGGTGAATAATCCACGTCTGGTGCTGGCGGACGAGCCGACTGGTAACCTTGATGCCCGCAATGCGGACAGTATTTTCCAACTGCTGGGGGAACTGAACGCGTCACAGGGCACGGCGTTCCTGGTGGTCACACATGATCTGCAGTTGGCGAAACGGATGAGCCGCCAACTGGAGATGCGCGACGGTCGCCTGAGCACTGAAATGACCCTGATGGGGGCCGAGTGATGGCGTCTCCTCTGTCATTACTGATTGGCTTGCGTTTTAGCCGTGGCCGCCGCCGCAGTGGTATGGTTTCGCTGATTTCCGTCATCTCCACGATAGGTATTTCCCTTGGCGTTGCGGTATTGATTGTCGGTCTGAGCGCAATGAACGGCTTCGAGCGTGAGCTTAATAACCGTATTCTGGCGGTTGTGCCGCATGGCGAAATTGAGCCAGTGAATCAGCCGTGGAATAACTGGAACGACGCACTGGAAAAAGTAGAAAAAGTGCCTGGTATTGTCGCCGCTGCGCCCTATATTAATTTCACTGGCCTTGTGGAGAGCGGCACCAATTTGCGAGCGATCCAGGTGAAGGGGGTAAACCCTGAGCAGGAATCCCGTCTGAGCGCATTACCCCATTTTGTGCAGGCCGACGCCTGGCGCAATTTTAAACCTGGTGAGCAGCAGATTATCCTTGGTAAAGGTGTTGCGGATGCGCTGAACGTAAAACAGGGTGATTGGGTATCGATAATGATCCCCAATTCCGACACCGACCACAAACTGTTGCAGCCCAAACGCGTCAGACTGCATGTTACCGGCGTATTGCAATTGAGCGGTCAGCTCGACCATGCGTTTGCGATGATCCCCATGGAAGACGCGCAGCAATATCTGGATATGGGCAGTAGCGTTACGGGCATCGCCATAAAAGTGAAGGACGTTTTTAACGCGAACACGCTGGTGCGTAGCGCCGGTGAAGTCACCAACAGCTATGTCTATATTAAAAGCTGGATCGGTAAGTACGGCTATATGTACCGCGATATTCAGATGATCCGCGCCATTATGTATCTGGCGATGGTACTGGTGATTGGCGTGGCCTGTTTCAATATTGTCTCCACGCTGGTCATGGCGGTAAAAGATAAGAGCAGCGATATCGCCGTGCTACGCACATTAGGAGCGAAAGATGGTTTGATCCGGGCGATTTTCGTCTGGTACGGTTTGCTGGCCGGCCTGTTGGGTAGCGTGATCGGCGCGGTGATCGGTGTGGTTGCGTCACTGCAACTGACCGCCATAATCCGCGTGATTGAAAAGATTATTGGTCATCAATTTTTATCCGGCGATATCTACTTTATCGATTTTCTACCGTCGGAGTTACACGTACTGGATGTGGTGTATGTATTGGTCACCGCACTGGTGCTGAGTCTGTTGGCAAGCTGGTATCCGGCACGCCGGGCAAGCAATATCGATCCGGCGAGGGTGTTAAGCGGACAATAATAAAAAGCAAAAAGGAGAGGCGATGTATTACGGATTTGATATCGGCGGAAGCAAGATAGCGCTGGGGGTATTTGACGATACCCGTCGTTTGCAATGGGAAAAGCGCGTCGCCACACCGAAAGACAGTTATGAGACATTTTTAACGACTATCACTCAACTGGTGGCCGACGCTGATGCACGCTTCGGCGGTCAGGGCAGCGTCGGCATCGGTATTCCGGGCATGCCGGAAACCGCAGATGGCACCCTCTATGCCGCCAATGTGCCGGCCGCCAGTGGTCAACCGCTGCGCAAGGATTTGAGCGCAAGGCTCGCGCGTGATGTCCGCCTTGATAACGACGCCAACTGTTTTGCTCTTTCCGAAGCCTGGGATGATGAGTTTCGTCAGTATCCGATTGTGATGGGGCTTATTCTGGGGACTGGCGTTGGCGGTGGCATCGTCGCCAACGGCCAGACCCTCAAGGGACGCAGCTATATTACCGGCGAGTTTGGCCATATTCGTCTGCCGGTCGATGCTATGACGCTGATGGGCTTTGATTTTCCGCTCACGCGTTGCGGCTGCGGCAAACTGGGCTGTATCGAAAACTACCTTTCCGGGCGCGGTTTTGCCTGGTTGTATCAACATTACTACCACCAATTCTTATCGTCCCCGGAAATCATTGCGCGTTGGGAGCAGAGCGATGCGCAGGCGAAAGCGCATGTTGAGCGCTATGCTGATTTGCTGGCGGTGTGTCTTGGGAATATCCTGACGATAGTGGATCCGGATTTACTGGTTATCGGTGGCGGCTTATCGAATTTCTCTGCACTGACGTCGTTGCTGGCGGCGCGTTTACCGCCACACTTGTTGCCGGTTGCCCGGATACCCCGCATTGAACGTGCTCGTCACGGCGATGCTGGCGGCATGCGCGGCGCCGCTTTCCTTCATCTTACTGATTAATCCTGAGAGGATGATATGCAGTCTCGTCGGTCACATCGTCTCAGCTGTTTTCGCCGTAATAAACGCCGTTTGCGTGAGCGCTTACGTCAGCGGATTTTTTTCAGAGACCAGGTGGTGCCGGAAGTGATGGAAAAACCGAGAGTAGTGGTACTAACGGGGGCGGGGATCTCCGCAGAATCAGGCATTCGCACTTTTCGCGCTGCCGATGGTTTGTGGGAAGAACACCATGTGGAAGATGTGGCAACGCCAGAAGGTTTCGCCCGCAATCCGCAACTGGTGCAGGCTTTCTATAATGCGCGTCGCCAGCAGCTCCAGCTCCCGGAAATCGCGCCAAACCCGGCGCATCTGGCGCTGGCGAAGCTGGAAGATATCCTCGGCGATCGCTTTTTACTGGTGACGCAGAATATCGACAACCTGCACGAACGCGCCGGAAACCATCATATCATCCATATGCACGGCGAATTGCTGAAAGTGCGCTGTTCGCAGAGCGGGCAGGTACTGACGTGGACACAGGATGTCACTGCGGAAGACAAGTGTCACTGTTGCCAGTTTCCTGCGCCGTTACGCCCGCATGTAGTCTGGTTTGGTGAGATGCCGCTCGGGATGGACGAGATTTATCATGCACTCGCGATGGCCGATGTGTTTATCGCCATTGGTACCTCCGGCCATGTCTATCCGGCGGCCGGTTTTGTCCATGAGGCTAAACTGCACGGTGCGCACACCGTTGAGCTCAACCTTGAACCGAGCCAGGTCGGCAGCGAGTTCGAAGAGAAGCATTACGGCCTCGCCAGTGAAGTGGTGCCGGAATATGTTGAAAAGCTGCTGAAAGGGCTTTAAGTCGGGTGAAGAAAAAGGGCCGCGAAGATGCGGCCCTTTTTTATGGGGTGAGCCTGGCAGAATAAGTGTTAACGGCCTGCCTTGAGCTTCTGGTAATACTCTTCGTAAATGGCGCTGGCGCTGCCGACATCGTTTTGCCATTCACCTTTGCTGATGGTTTCAGCATCCGGGTAGAGTGATTTATCGTTAGCCACTTCCGGGCTGAGCAGCTTACGGGCCGCGAGGTTTGGCGTCGGATAGCCAATGGTTTCCGCTACCTGCTTAGCAATTTCCGGGCGCAGCAGGAAGTTAATAAGCTTAAGCGCACCCGCTTTGTTTTTAGCATTGGCCGGAATCGCAAGGCTATCCATCCAGAAGATGCCGCCTTCCTCAGGCCAGATGACCTGCAGCGGCGTACCCGCCTGACGGGCGACATACGCGGAGCCGTTCCACACCATACCGAGATTTACTTCGCCTTCCATATACGGGTTCGCCGGGTTATCGGAGTTGAACGCCGCCACGTTAGGCATCAGTTTTTGCAGCTCTTTGTATGCCGCTTCAATCTCTTTCGGATCGGTCGTATTGCCGGACAGCCCCAGTTTACGCAGCGCCACCTGGAAGACTTCGCGCGCATCATCGGTAAGCAGCAGGCTGCTTTTATACTCAGGTTTCCATAAGTCCGCCCAACGGGTCACCGTCTTAGGATCGATCTCTTCGCTATTAATGCCAATGGCTGTCGCACCCCAGATATACGGAATGGAGTAGTCGTTATTGGGGTCAAACGGCTTGTTCAGCATATCCGGGTCGAGATTATGGAAGTTGGTTAGCTGCGTTTTATCGATCTTTTGGATCATGCCCTCTTTACGCATTTTGTCGACAAAATAAGTGGAGGGCACCACCAGGTCGTATGCACCATCTTTATAGGTTTTGAGCTTGGCATACATGGTTTCATTCGATTCATAGGTCGAATAGATAACCTTGATGCCCGTCTCTTTAGTGAACTGCTCCAGCAGACCAGGCGGCACATATTCCGTCCAGTTATAGAAGTAGAGTGTCTTGCTGTCGTCCGCGTGAGCGGCATTCATGCCCAGTGCCAGAGCTCCGGCAGCAAGCAGGTGGCGTGACCATTTTTTCATTTAACGTCCCCTGAGATAAATACCCGTCGTCTTTCAAGCCGCATTTTTGTTGGCTGCGCTCGCTAACCCCAGTCACATAGTTATTTATGCTCCCGGGGATTAACGAGCTTGCGGCCGCAATGCAACTCGAAATTCTTAGGGTACCGGCCCTGGCGGCCTTTCGTTTTATCACGTGCAAAAAGCTGGCTTGCGATAACCATCACCAGCGACAGAACGAGCAGAATGGTTGCCAGCGCGTTCACCTCGGGTGAGACGCCGACTTTCACCATGGAATAGATTTTCAACGGCAGAATTTCATAGCCCGGTCCGGTAACGAAGGACGAGACTACCACATCATCCATCGACAGGGTAAAGCTCAACAGCCATCCTGCCGCCACGGCAGGCATCGCCAGCGGCAGAATGATTTTGCGCAGGATCACCAGCTCGCTGGCGCCCAGATCTTTTGCCGCCTCCAGCATCCGCACATCAAATCCTTTCAGGCGTGAATAGACCGTCACGACCACAAACGGCAGGCAGAAAGTAATGTGCGAAAACAGCAGCGACCAGAACCCCAGCTGTATACCCAGCAGCATAAACAGCACCAGTAATGAGATGGCCATGACGATATCCGGCGACATCATCACCACGAACAGCATACCGCTGACAAAAGGTTTGCCGCGAAAGCGATAGCGGTACAGCGCCACGGCGGTCAGCGAACCGATAAGCGTGGCGAACGTGGCGGAGAACACCGCCATCGTCAGCGAGTGCTGTGCCGCCTGCAACAGACTGTCATTATTCATCAGCAAGCTGTACCAGTCGGTGGTAAACCCTTGCCAGTTAATCCCGAATCGTGAGCTGTTAAACGAGTTCACAATCAGAATGATGATGGGAATATAAAGGTACGCGTAAATAGCGGTCATAAAACCGCCGCGCAGCAGTCGACCGATCATTCCAGCTCCACCTTCTTGTCAAGCAGACGCGAGGCGCGCCAGTAAACCAGTAACAGCAGGCCCATCACAAGGGTCAGCGTGATGCTGGTGGCCGCGCCAAACGGCCAGTCGCGAATATTGAGAAACTGACTTTTGATCACATTGCCAATCAGCAGATTTTTGGCGCCGCCCATCAGATCCGAGACGTAAAACAACCCCATCGCTGGCAGCAACACCAGCAGACAACCGGCAATAATGCCCGGCATCGTCAGCGGAATAATAATACGCAAAAAGGTCTGCAACTTGCTGGCACCGAGATCCTTCGCCGCTTCCAGTAAGGGTTTATCGAGCTTTTCGATACTGGAGTAGAGCGGCATGACCATAAACGGCAGCAGGATATACACCAGCCCGATAATCACCGCCGCAGGGGTAAACATCACGCGCAATGGTTCATCAATGACCCCCAGCCAGAGCAAAAAAGTATTCAGATATCCTTTGGTGCTGAGAAAAATTTTCAGTCCATAGATACGAATCAGCGAGTTGGTCCAGAACGGAACGATCAGTAAAAATAACAATAACGGGCGCACTCTCGCGGGCAGCTTTGCCAGAAACCAGGCGAAGGGATACCCCAGCGCCAGGCAGGCAAAGGTTGCTATTACCGCCATATTCAGCGAGTGCAGCAGCACATCAAAATAGAGAGGGTCCAGCAGGCGAGCGTAGCTATCCAGCGAGAAGACCATCGACACGAAGTGGGTATCGTCACGGGTCAAAAAGCTGGTTGCAATGATCATCAGGTTGGGCCGAAAGACAAACAGCACAAGCCAACCGACGATAGTGGCAATCACCACATTCTGGAATTTACTTGTGCTCTTCATCAGCCAGTACGACCTCCCAGCTTTCCACCCAATTAATCGCCATTTTTTGGTTCAAAGAGTGGTCAAAATCGGGGTCATCTTCGTTGAAGAACTCGCTGACCAGCACCATTTTGCCGTTCTCCAGCTCTACCACCGACTCCAGCGTCATCCCTTTATAATTACGTTCGCGTACATAACCTACCAATCCTTCAACCTCTGCGACGTCATTGATTTCTTCGACGCGCAAATCTTCCGGGCGCAGCATTACGTTTAGCAACTGGCCCTTTTCGACCGGGAAGCTGACGTAAATATTGCATTCGCGTCCTTCGACGGTCGCACGCACGCGCCGGGCATCGAGACGCTCAATGACGATGGCACTGAAGATATTAATCTCACCAATGAAACTGGCGACGAAGAGGTTCTTCGGCTCCTCGTAAATTTCCCGCGGCGTACCGTCTTGTTCTATTTTGCCGTCACGCATCACCACGATCCTGTCTGACATCGTCAGCGCTTCTTCCTGGTCGTGGGTTACGAAGACGAAGGTAATACCCAGTTTACGCTGCAACGCCTTTAATTCGTTTTGCATCTGCTTGCGCAACTTGTAATCCAGCGCGGAGAGCGATTCATCCAGTAAGAGCAGGCGTGGCTTGTTTACCACGGCGCGAGCAATAGCAACACGCTGTTGTTGACCACCGGAGAGCTGGTGCGGTTTGCGCCGGGCGAATTCTTCAAGCTGCACCATTCGCAGGGCGTCAGTGACGCGCGGAGCAATCTCTACCGCAGGCGTTTTTTGCATCCGCAGACCAAATGCCACGTTTTCAAAAACGGTCATATGAGGGAAAAGCGCGTAGCTTTGAAAGACGGTATTAACGTGGCGATGTTCTGCCGGTACGTCGGTGATATCCTGGTCGTCGAGTTTGATATGGCCCACATCAACGCTTTCAAGCCCGGCTATCAGGCGAAGCACGGTGGTTTTGCCGCAGCCGGACGGGCCGAGCAGGGTGAGGAATTCGCCGTGATTGATGGTCAGGTTAAAGTCAGAAATGACCGTTTTACCATCAAAACCTTTACAAAGGTCGACCAGTTGCACCAGCGGAGTGGGCGAACGCGGTTGTGTATTCAATTTTTTACTCTGTCCCTTGTCAACGCATCGGATAACACTCCGGATGCGGGGTTTGTGATTAACCACCTTAGGGTCTGACACAGTGATGAAGGCCTGGCATTCTACGGCAAAGCACTGAAATCGCCAATCATTGATCTATTTACGCGGCCAAAAGTTGGTTTTGTCAGCTACGTTTAACTGAACAAAACAAAAATGAAAATATCCTCGTTTGCGGGATAAAAGTGACCTGACGCAATATTTGTCTTTTCGGGCTTATTAATAATGTTGTCACGTTTAGCGAGGGTGGCTGTATGGATAAATTATTAGAGCGTTTTTTACAGTATGTTGCGCTGGATACTCAGTCGAAGCCGGGTGTCCGTCAGGTACCGAGTACCGACGGGCAATGGAAGCTCTTGCGCTTACTCCAGCAGCAGCTTGAAGAGATGGGGCTGGAAAATGTCACACTGAGCGAGAAAGGGACAGTGATGGCTACGCTGCCCTCTACGGTTGACAAGCCGGTGCCCGCTATTGGCTTTATCTCGCATGTGGATACCTCCCCGGATTGCAGCGGTAAAAATGTGAATCCGCAAATCCTCGAAAACTACCGTGGCGGCGATATCGCACTGGGTATCGGCGATGAAATACTTTCACCCGTCATGTTCCCGGTGCTGCATCAGTTACTGGGGCAGACGCTCATTACCACCGACGGTAAAACCCTGCTGGGTGCCGATGACAAAGCCGGTGTGGCAGAAATCATGACCGCGATGGCCGTGCTGAAACAGAAAAAAATCCCGCACGGTGATATTCATGTGGCGTTCACCCCGGATGAAGAGGTCGGTAAAGGGGCGAAGCATTTTGACGTCGGGGCGTTTGGCGCGAAATGGGCCTACACCGTCGACGGCGGCGGAGTGGGTGAACTGGAGTTCGAAAACTTCAACGCCGCCTCAGTCACGATCAAAATTGTTGGTAATAACGTGCATCCCGGAACCGCGAAAGGGGTGATGGTGAATGCGCTGTCGCTGGCCAGCCGTATTCATGCGCTGGTGCCTGCCGACGAGAGCCCGGAAAATACCGAGGGTTATGAAGGTTTCTACCACCTTACCAGCATCAAAGGCACCGTTGAACGCGCGGAGATGCATTACATCGTTCGCGATTTTGACCGCAAAGCGTTTGAGGCGCGTAAGCGCAAGATAATGGAAATTGCCAAAAAAGTCGGGAAAGGCCTGCACCCGGACTGCTACATTGAGCTGGTGATTGAGGACAGTTATTACAATATGCGCGAGAAGATTGTCGATCATCCGCATATTATCGATATTGCCTGTCAGGCCATGCGCGATTGCGATATTGAACCGCAGATGAAAGCGATTCGCGGCGGTACCGATGGTGCACAGCTGTCATTTATGGGGCTGCCTTGTCCGAACTTGTTTACTGGCGGTTATAACTATCATGGCAAACATGAGTTTGTGACGCTGGAAGGCATGGAAAAAGCGGTACAGGTGATTGTGCGTATCGCCGAATTGACAGCGAAACAGGAATAAACGTTTTTTCTTAACAACAAGACAGACAGGCCGGGCAAACGCGACGCTGCCCGGCTTTTTTATGGTTTAGTCTTCGAAGAACCAATATCCGCTGTTGACCAGTGCGGCGAGCATTGCAAGGAATGACGGGTCTTCAAGTGCATCGCCAAAGGCGCTCTCATCCAGAACGATATGATTTGCCAGCGCGTCGAGTGCCGGGCGGTGCGGGGAGTTAATGCGCTCGCCGTTAACAAATACTTCGCCCGCAATACGCAACACGCGCAGCCCGCCTAAACGCACCAGCTTATCACCCTGTTTCAACGCATCATAAATCTCATCAGGCTGGTAGGGCGGCTCAGGTGGGGTGACGTCCAGCTCATGTCGCGACTGGGTAATAAACTCACCGATCCACTCATTGAAATGCTCTGGCTGATTGATCAGATCCAGCATCATCTGGCGCAGGCCATCCAGCTCTTGCGGCAGGACATCTGCCGGGTGTTCGCGTGACGGCACATCCGGGTCGGTATAGCGCTGGCTGCCCAGTTCGCGCTGCAACACATAATCGGCAAAACCGCTGATCAATTCGCGTCCGCTGGGGGCCCGGTAGCCGACGGAGTAATTCATGGAGTTTTCCAGCGAGTAGCCTTCATGCGGGAATCCTGGCGGAATATAGAGAATATCGCCCGGCTCCATCTCTTCATCGATAATGGCCTCAAAGGGATCGACCTGCAGCAGATCCGGGTGTGGACAGTGTTGCTTCATTGGCGTCTTTTCACCCACACGCCAGCGACGACGGCCGGTACCCTGAATGATAAACACATCGTACTGATCGAGATGCGGGCCCACGCCGCCGCCGGGCACGGAAAACGAAATCATCACATCGTCGGTGCGCCAGTCGGGCAGGGCGCGGAACGGACGCATCAGCGCCGCGGTCGGTTCATGCCAGTTGTTCACCGCCTGCACCAGTAGCGACCAGTTGCTCTCGCCCAGATGATCATAGCTTTCGAACGGCCCGTGGCTGACCTGCCATTTGCCATCAAGATGGCTTACCAGTCGGCTGTCGACTTCATCTTCCATGGCCAGACCGGCCAGTTCGTCAGGGGAAATGGGATCGATAAATTGTGCAAAGCCGCGTTTGAGTACCACCGGGCGTTTTTGCCAGTAGCGCTCGATAAAATCCGGCCAGTTAAGGTTGATGTTATAGTCCATGTTTGTTTCCCCAAACGTTAGTTTGAGTCGGAGTATAACGGATGGTGGACGGCCTGCGTGGGACAGGCCGAGTTATTTTGACTGAATGCGTTAATTATCGCCGCTTATCGGTTGCTGGCGGCCGAAGATGGCCTCCATTTTTGCCCCGCCGAGTAAACTTTCGCTGGTCAGGATTTGTCCGTCGTATTGTTCAACGATTTCGCGGGCGACGGATAATCCCACTCCCTGACCCGGGCGCAGCGTGTCGGCGCGCTGGCCACGATCAAACACCACCTCACGTTTGGATAACGGGATCCCCGGACCATCATCTTCGATAATAATGTGCACGTTCTCATCGGTCTGCCTTGCCGACACTTCGACAAATTCGAGGCAATACTTACAGGCGTTATCCAGCAGGTTGCCAATCACCTCCATAAAGTCGTTTTTCTCACCCACAAAGCTTATCTCCGGCGAGATATCGAGACTGATATTCACTCCTTTGCGTTGATACACTTTGTTCAGCGCCGAGGTCAGGCTATCAAGGAGCGGAGCGACCGGGTGAAGTTCACGGCTAAGCAGCCCGCTGCCACCGCGCATGCTGGCGCGGTGCAGATAATAACCAATTTGCTGAGAAATACGGCTTATCTGTTCCAGCATTACCGGTTCGGCGTCGCTGACGCTCAGTTTTTCACTGCGTAACGAACGCAGCGTACTTTGCAGCACGGCCAGCGGTGTTTTCAGGCTGTGTGTCAGATCGGTGAGGGTGGTCCGGTATTTGTCGTAGCGCTCACGCTCGCTTTTCAGCAGGCGGTTGAGGTTACGCACCAGACTGGTCAGCTCGCGCGTGGTGGCCGGGTTCAGATTCTCGCGGTGGTGTTCTTCCAGCTCGCGTACCTCTTTCGCCAGTTCCTCTATGGGCCGTAAGCTCCACCAGGCGGCTATCCACAACAGTGGGATCACCAGCAACAGGTTTGCCGCCAGAACATAAATGAACCAACTCCACACCATCCAGGATCGCTTGAGTTCGATGGGAACGGTGTCAATAACGACAATGGTGAGCTGCGGCATTCGCGCCGTGGCCGGATAGAGGTTGACCGCCACCGAGTGGGTCATTTCGGACGTGTTGTCATCTTCGCGAATTTCATTGAACTGTTCCACCACCGACTCATCGTTATCCACCAGCGTGCTTGAGTCGTCCACATCCGCTTCGATTTCATGGAATCCGTCGGCCTGGAGCCAGGAGGGATCAACACGTTTTGCCAGCCAGGGGATATCTCGCTGCGACCAGATAAGTTTGCCATCTTTATCATAAATCAGCGTGATGGTCGGGCTCTGTAAATTGAGGCTGTTCGGCAGGTCGACACTCAGGGTGTTGTTTTCCCAGCGGGCAAGGGTATAGAACAGGTTACTTTCGCCGCGCAGCAGACGAAACGTGGTCTTATCGAAACTGACGCTGTAGCCTATCAGGGCAACCATGCCATAGGCGAGTGACAACACCAGCACAACGGCGGCGGTCGCCAGAAGAAAACGAACCCGTAACGAGAGCGGCAGAAGATGCCGCATTACCCGTCTCATTTGGGCAGTTCGAAGAGATAACCCTGGCCACGTACCGTGGTGATCACCTCTGCGGGATAGAGTGCCTGGATTTTCTTACGCAAGCGCCCCATCAGGACATCAATGGTGTGGCTTTCGCGCAGTTCGGCATCAGGATAGAGCTGGAGCATCAGGGAGTCTTTGCTGACCACTTTGCCGCTATTGCGAATCAGAGTCTCCATAATGGTGTATTCAAACGCCGTCAGTTTAACCACTTCGCTGCTGATCGACATTTCCCGGCGCGAGAGATCCACCTGAAACGGCTGCATAGAGATAACCTGCGAGGCCAGACCGCTGTTACGGCGCATTAATGCCTGAATGCGGGCCACAACTTCTTCAATGTGGAAGGGTTTGGTGACGTAATCATCGGCGCCCGCGCTCAGCACTTCGACTTTATCCTGCCAGCCTTCACGTGCGGTCAGGACTAAAACAGGCAGAGAGACCTCATGACTGCGCCAGCGGCGAATGAGCGATAATCCATCTTCATCGGGCAGGCCGAGATCGACAATGGCGATATCAGGCACGTGTTCATTAAGAAAGTAGTCCGCTTCCTTTGCATCTTCCGCGGCATCGACCTGATGTCCCAGTTCCTGAAGTTGAACTTTCAGGTGGTGACGCAACAGGGCATTGTCCTCCACAACGAGTACGCGCATCGTCTTAACTCTCCTTATATTTTCAATACGAATAGTGTAACGCTGATTCTCTGGCGGCAGGGATAAACATTTGTTAAACCGAGAGGAAGGAAGCCCTCTTTCCCGATGAAAAGAGGGCGAAAGTCGGCAGGAAGGGATTATTTCAATTCATCAACCATCGTGATGGCGCGACCAATGTAATTTGCCGGGGTCATCGCTTTCAGACGAACTTTCTCGTCTTCGGGTAGTGCAAGGCTATCAATAAACTGTTTCATGCCTTCGGCATCCACACGTTTACCACGGGTCAGCTCTTTGAGCTTCTCGTACGGTTTTTCGATACCGTAGCGGCGCATAACGGTCTGAATCGGTTCTGCCAGTACTTCCCAGTTATGATCCAGCTCGTCCAGCAGACGGTCGCGGTTCACTTCCAGCTTGCTCACGCCTTTCAGCGTTGCCTGATAGGCAATCAGCGCATAACCGACGCCAACGCCGAGGTTACGCAGTACGGTGGAGTCGGTCAGATCGCGCTGCCAGCGGGAAACCGGCAGTTTGCTGGCCAGGTGCTGCAATACGGCATTGGACAGACCGAGGTTGCCTTCGGAGTTTTCGAAGTCAATCGGGTTAACCTTATGCGGCATGGTGGAAGAACCAATTTCGCCAGCGATGGTTTTCTGTTTGAAGTGGTTCAGCGCGATGTAACCCCATACGTCGCGATCGAAGTCGATCAGAATGGTGTTAAAGCGCGCCATGCAGTCAAACAGCTCGGCAATATAATCATGCGGCTCGATCTGCGTAGTGTACGGGTTCCACTGGATACCCAGTGAGGTCACAAACTCTTCGCTGAACTGGTGCCAGTCCACTTCGGGATAGGCGGCGATGTGGGCATTGTAGTTACCTACCGCACCGTTGATTTTGCCGAGGATTTCCACCTGATTTAGCTGGCGATACTGGCGTTCCATACGGTATGCCACGTTGGCCATCTCTTTGCCCATGGTAGACGGCGTAGCCGGCTGCCCGTGAGTACGAGAAAGCAGGGGGATATCGCGATACTGCACGGCCAGGTCTTTCACCGCATCAATAACCTGACGCCAGTAAGGCAGGATGACCTCATCACGTGCGGTTTTCAGCATCAATGCGTGGGAGAGGTTATTGATATCTTCTGAGGTGCAGGCAAAGTGGATAAATTCAGACACCGCGTGTAACTGCGCGATATCCGCCACTTTTTCTTTCAGAAAATATTCGACCGCTTTCACGTCATGGTTAGTGGTGCGTTCGATAGTCTTGATGCGTGCCGCGTCTTCTTCATTGAAGTCGGCGACGATTTTATCGAGGAAACCGTTTGCGTCGTCAGCAAAAGCAGGAACTTCCTTGATCGCTGCATGTGACGCCAGCTTTTGTAACCAGCGTACTTCGACTTGTACACGAAATTTCAGCAAACCGAATTCGCTGAAGATCCCGCGCAGCGCGCTGACTTTATCGCCGTAGCGTCCATCGACAGGGGAAACGGCGGTCAGTGAGGATAATTCCATAGTTCAGAACTCCGGGAGGTTAACAATGAGCGAGAATTTGTTTGGCCTGAGTGGTCAGGCGATTACGGGAAAACATTAACTGCAGGCGGCCACCGCCAACCTGGTGCCACAGCACAGCGGCACGAATGCCGGCAAGTAGTGTGGCGCGAACTTTTGCCTGGACCTGCGGGCTTTGCAGAACCGCAGGCGAACCCGTGACTTGAATGCGCGGCCCGAGCGGGCTAATCACATCGACATAAATCGCGGCCATGGCGCTAAGCAGCGTCTCTGACTGGAGTTCAAAATGCTCAAGCTGGCGCTGCAAACCAGCGATACGGTCACCGAGCGTATTCATCGCATCTTTGTGGCCCGCCAGCTTGCGCTCCAGCACCATCAGGCTAAGAGTATAGCGGGTCAGTTCGGCATTCAGCCCCTGACGGCTGCTGGCATTAAGGACGCCGAGCAGCGTTTCCAGCCCGGTACGCAGGTTCGCTTCGCTACCGCCAAAAACGCTCAGGGTGGAATCCGGGTTGAGGTCGATGACGCTATTGAGAGAAACATGGAGCGCGTCGGCGTCGCAATGTCCCTGATGCGCCAGTTGCTGCACCAGACGGGCGGACTGGCAAATACCCGCCAGCGCCAGGGTGATGTCGTAGTAATTCTTAGCCACACTCGCTCCTTGATTCGCTATCTCAGTCTCGTCGATTAAACCGGCAGCGCGATACGCTGTTCGATAATGCCGCCGCCGAGGCACACTTCGCCGCTATAGAAAACGGCAGACTGGCCTGGGGTCACCGCAGCCACCGGCTCGTCAAAACGAACCTCAATACGATCATCATCCAGCGCCGTAATGGTGCACGGAATATCGGTCTGGCGGTAACGGGTTTTCACGGTGCAGCGCAGCGTACCGACCAGCGGTTCGCGATTAACCCAGTGTAACTGCTGAGCAATCAGCCCAACGGACATCAGACGTGGGTGATCATGCCCCTGCGCGACCACCAGAATATTGTTTTCCACGTCTTTGTCGACCACGTACCACGGGTCCTCAGTGCCTTCTTTGGTACCACCAATCCCCAGACCTTTGCGTTGGCCCAGCGTGTGGTACATCAGCCCCTGATGCTCGCCAATCTCTTCGCCATCAACGGTGAGGATTTTGCCCGGTTGGGCAGGCAGGTAGCGGCCTAAAAATTCGCGGAATTTGCGTTCGCCGATAAAACAGATACCGGTAGAGTCTTTTTTCTTCGCCGTGACCAGCCCCAACTCTTCGGCGATTTTACGCACTTCGGGTTTTTCCAGTTCACCGACAGGGAACAGGCTTTGCGCAATCTGCTCATGGCCAAGCGTATAAAGGAAATAACTCTGATCTTTGTTACCATCCAGCCCGCGAAGCAAACGGCTTTTGCCATCGACATCCGCGCGACGCACGTAGTGGCCGGTCGCAATATAATCGGCACCCAGGTCTTCGGCGGCAAATTCGAGGAAGGCTTTAAATTTGATCTCTTTGTTACACAGAATATCCGGGTTCGGCGTGCGTCCGGCTTTATATTCCGCCAGGAAGTGTTCAAACACGTTATCCCAGTATTCTGCGGCAAAATTTACGGTGTGCAGTTCAATACCGAGTTTGTCACACACGGCTTGCGCATCGGCCAGATCGGCCGCTGCGGTACAGTATTCCTCGCCGTCGTCCTCTTCCCAGTTCTTCATGAACAGGCCTTCCACCTTATAACCCTGTTGCAGTAACAGCCAGGCAGAAACGGAAGAATCGACACCGCCGGACATGCCGACGATCACTTTTTTTGGGCTATCAGACATAGAATACTCACGACATTGAACTTCAAGGCGGCGTATTCTATCACGCACTCGCCGCGCAGGCACCCCTGCATATTACCAATCCGCAACAAGTGGGACGGAAAATACCGCTGACCTGCCCGGTCGTGAGCGTTGCGGCGTGATGGTTCGTGGCAAATGAGGCACAGAACGATAAACCCCAGCGTGGCTGGGGTTAGTGTTAATACATGCCTTTTGAGTCGGTGTGTCAGGCGGCACGCTGTTCGTCGATGCTGAACTGCTCCACACTCTGGGCAAGTTGCTGGGCCTGTTCTTCAAGAGAACTGGCCGCCGCCGCCATCTCTTGCACCAGCGAAGCGTTCTGCTGGGTGACGCCATCCATCTCGTTAACCGCAATGGTCACCTGGCTAATGCCTTTGGCCTGCTCATCAGAGGCGACAACAATCTCATTAATGATGGTTTGTACAGAATTAACCGCCTGGGTCATTTCCTGCATTGTCTTCCCGGCATCATTAACCAGTTGAACGCCGTTTTCGACACGCTGGCTCGACTCTTCAATCAGTGCGGCAATTTCTTTCACCGCATTGGCACTGCGCTGTGCGAGGTTACGTACTTCGGAGGCCACTACGGCAAAACCGCGCCCCTGTTCGCCTGCGCGCGCTGCTTCGACGGCGGCGTTAAGTGCCAGAATATTGGTCTGGAAGGCGATACTGTTGATCATGGTGGTGATGTCACTGATTTTCTTCGAGCTGTCATCAATCTGCGACATGGTTTTGACCACCTGACCGACCAGCGCTTCACCCCGGCTGGCAATCTGCGTTGCATTCGCCGTCAGGGCCGTTGCCTGGTGTGCGTTGGTAGCGTTATGTTTCACCGTCGCACTGAATTGCTCCATGCTGGCGGCCGTTTGTTCCAGCGCTGCGGCTTGCTGCTCCGTGCGTGAAGAGAGGTTTATGTTGCCGCTAACAATCTCCCCCGCGCCCTGACGCACGGAATCACTGGCATCTTTGATCTGCCCGACGATCTGGCGAAGCTGTGCCTGCATGGTCTGCAACGCGAAAAACAGGCTTTGGCGATCACCGGATTTAACATTAATTTCGTTATCCAGCTTGCCGTCTGCGACCGCCAGCGCGATGGTTGCGGCTTCCAGCGGTTCGCCGCCAATCGGTTTCAAGACCTTGCGGCTAAAGACGATACCCAGCAAGGCGCTAACAAGCAGGATGCTGAGCACCATCAGAATGATGGCGTTCATCAGTTGACGGTTGGCCGCTGCCATCACCTGACTGACCGGCGCGACGACGCCCAGATACCATTTGTCGGTACTGTTACCGATAGAGACGGGCTGCCAGGTCACTAAAGCATTTTCACCGAGGATGGCGTCAGGTTGTTCCACAACCTGTGAAGAGAAATTATTCGTGTTGCCCGGAAAAGGTTTGCTGGTCATTTTCTTGTCGGGATAGGAAATTACTTTGCCCGCCGTCGACAGCAGCACGGCGTAGCCGCCGCCTTCCCACGGTTTAATTTGGTTTACTTTTTCCTGTAATGAAGCAAGCGAGATATCCGAGGTGATCACGGCTTGCAGTTTGCCCTGACTGACCACCGGGGCCGCGACAGAGGTCAACAGCGTCGGCACGCCGTTGTAAGCGTAGCTATAGGGTTCAATCAGCGTGTCTTTCTGCGATTTTTGCGGCACCAGATAATAATCACCCTGGCCTGGCGTCAGATAAGAGAGCAGGGGGTGCATCTTGAAATTGCCTGACTGATCGCGGTCAACGAAAAAGGCATAACGGCCCTTCGGCGCCTGATCGGGCTTATCAGCAAAATCCGCATCTTTTCCGTCAAAGGCGTTTTCTTCAAAAATCACCGAGATGGAAAGGTAATCAGGATTGTCACGCAGGGCGGATTCCATCATTTTATCGGCGACTTTTCGATCTGTTATCCCGGCACCCGGTAAGGCAATGAGGCTGTGGCCAAGGTTATGCGCAACATCGCGCGCATAGTTAAGATCTTGCTGAATTTTCAGGGCTTCACTCTGCGCAATCTGGTGTAAGTATTGTTCTGCTAATGATTTTTGCTCATTGCTGGACTGCCAGCTCAGCACGCCAATGGTTGCAACAAAGCCGAGAGTGATGGTTAAGGCGCCTGTAAGTAACATCTGGGCGCGGGTACTCATCTTTTTTTGCACATATTGTCTTGCCATCACCGTACCTCTGATTTCAACGTGTAGCATCATTACAATCCCACAAATCGGGAATGCCTTCCTCGATGACTATCGGCGTATATTTTTTGATCTTTAATTGTTAACTATGTGACCACCCCGGCGTAAAAATGCACAAAAAAGCCCTTAAGTAGCAGGAGTAATATGCCACTTATGTTAAATGTGAAGGAATATACGGAGTGTAGCGTGACTTTTGGTGTGTTAAGTTGCGGTTAAATATTTCGCTTTGGTATTAATTCCACAGATGGTATGCCCGGTTACGGCAGATATGAACAAAAAAGCCGCGCTGGCGCGGCTTTTGTCGGAAACAGGTGCTTATTGAAAGGGCCAGTTGAATTCGCCAATCACTGATAACGGATAACGTGTGCCGGTTTGCCAGCTGCGAATGCTTTCTGCGACCAGCGGGGAGCGAAGGTTCTTCGCGGTCAGAATTTCGTCAGCGTTGACCCACAGACAGCGATCAATATCACTGTCGTGTGGCTCCGTGGCGCAGACATCCTCCAGATCGACGGCAAACAGAAAACGCAGGAAGGGGGTTTTGTCCGGCGCAATCCACTGATGCATACGAATAAAGGCATCGGGCGTGGCATGAATACCCGTCTCTTCCCACAGCTCACGTTTTGCCGCCTGCACCAGCGTTTCATTGGCTTCCAGATGTCCGGCAGGTTGGTTCCACAGCGCCTTGCCACTGATTGTCTCTTCTACGACCAAAAACTTGCCCTGCGCATGGACGACGCAGGCGACGGTGACATGAGGTTTAAACATACGTTCCTCTTTGTTTATCGAAGTTATTCATCAAAGCCATCGGCCATATCCGGCCAACTGATCTCGCCACTCTGCTTATTGATACTAATATAGGCCACCGGTGGAGACGTCTCGCTATCAGCACTGCCACGGCACAGCGCTGATTGGTGATCTTCGCGCACGATAATCTGAATCTCTTTTGGCGCGTCCCAGCTTTCGTAAAACACACAGTGATAGTCGGTACGCAGGGAAAGCGTGGCAATGCGCGTGGCTTTATCGACAGAGAGCGGGTTAATGTCATCGCGATAGCGATCGCCCTCGTCAACCGGTGCCAGCTGTGATTTTTTAAGCCAGCCGCGAATGATGCGGTGATCGGGACCGTACCAGGCCACCTCAAGAAAATCATCCTCGGACTGTTCCTGAGCGGAAACACTATCCCCCGGCACCAGGAATACCGACGGGCTACGGCACTTTTCGTTGGGCATTGAGTAAAACCACGCTCGCGCCTGACCCTGAACGCGGAATCTGTTCGTGGTCGAAGGGGCTTCTCGCACACGTGAAGGCAGGGCCTCATTTGCCCACGCCTGGCATTCATGACTGATCGGCAAAGGGGGGGGTAAGGGGGTCAGTTGATCGGCCGTCACCCAACCGGTGGCGAAAGCGCCGCTGGCATCCCGGTAGCGTACATAGCGAAAGGGATGGGTTGGGGATACCCCGCCTGATTTACCGTATAAAACTGAGCTTCGCAGGATTTCAACGGTGTCGCCGTTGACTAAAAAAGCGGGAAGCTGGCATTCCGAGCCGGGGGCAGAATAAAAGTGCAACCGATCAGGGCTGGTCACTTTTGCAACCTCGACGAGATAGTCTGCTTCGCCTGCGGCCCTCCCGCCAATGGTTTCGCAATTTTCCTCAGCAAAACATAATGAAGAAACAGCGCAGAGCAGTAAAAAAGTGGCAACCCGTAACAACATACCTTCTCCTCATCCATGACAACATATAGTTATCGCGTCGTTTCCGGCATTATTCAGTATAAACAACGCCTTTATTTGACTTCCCGCCAGTGGCCATTGAGCAACCCATCGAGAGTATATTCCCCCAACGCATAACGGATAAGCCGCAGAGTCGGAAAGCCGACATGGGCGGTCATTCGTCGAACCTGACGATTGCGGCCTTCGTAAAGGGTGATTTTAAGCCAACTGGTGGGAATGGATTTCCGTTCACGAATGGTGGGATTACGCGGCCACAACCACTCAGGTTCGGCAACACGTTCAATACCGGCGGGCAGAGTGGGGCCATCATTCAGGGTAACGCCGTCGCGCAACGCGGCCAGCACCTCGTCACCGGGCTCTCCTTCGACCTGGACAAAATAGATTTTGCCGGTACGTTTCCCCGGTTGCGTCAGCTTTGCCTGCAATACCCCATCGTTGGTCAACACCAGTAAACCTTCGCTGTCGCGATCGAGACGCCCCGCCGCGTAGACATTCTGAACAGGTATATAATCTTTAAGCGTACTGCGTCCGGCCTCATCGGTGAACTGTGGCAAAACATCATAGGGTTTATTAAACAAAATCACCCGCTTTGGCTGGTTTTCGCGCCGTGGCTTAGTAGCTTGTCGTGAGCTGAATCGCTCAAGGTGGTGATTTCTAAAAGAAGTTTTCTTCATGGTATTTTCAGTGGTTATCAATTGCCGCATTATAACTGAAACATGATTGCCTTTCATGGAACCCAACTATCAGGTAGTATTGACAGGCTAATTACAATTCATTAACAAAAATCAGTAACAACCAGAAGCGCTCGAAGGAGAGGTGAATGGAAAGCAAAGTAGTTGTTCCGGCGGAAGGTAAGAAGATCACCCTGCAAAACGGCAAGCTGAACGTTCCGAATAACCCGATTATCCCGTTCATTGAAGGTGACGGTATCGGTGTCGACGTTACCCCGGCGATGCTGAAAGTGGTCGATGCCGCCGTGGAGAAAGCCTATAAAGGCGAGCGTAAAATTTCCTGGATGGAAATTTACACCGGTGAGAAGTCTACCCAGATTTATGGCCAGGATGTCTGGCTGCCAGCTGAAACCCTCGATCTGATTCGTGAATACCGCGTTGCCATTAAAGGTCCGTTGACCACGCCAGTTGGCGGCGGTATTCGCTCTCTGAACGTTGCTCTGCGTCAGGAACTGGATCTCTATGTGTGCCTGCGCCCGGTACGTTACTACCAAGGCACGCCGAGCCCGGTTAAACACCCGGAACTGACCGACATGGTCATCTTCCGTGAAAACTCCGAAGATATTTATGCCGGTATCGAATGGAAAGCCGACTCTGCTGACGCGGAGAAAGTGATTAAATTCCTGCGTGAAGAGATGGGCGTGAAGAAAATTCGCTTCCCGGAACATTGCGGTATCGGTATCAAACCGTGCTCCGAAGAAGGCACCAAACGTCTGGTACGTGCGGCCATTGAATACGCTATCACCAACGATCGCGATTCTCTGACCCTGGTACATAAAGGCAACATCATGAAGTTCACCGAAGGCGCGTTTAAAGACTGGGGCTACCAGCTGATTCGCGAAGAGTTCGGTGGTGAGCTGATCGACGGCGGTCCATGGCAGAAAATCAAAAACCCGAACACCGGCAAAGAGATCATCATTAAAGATGTTATCGCCGATGCGTTCCTGCAACAGATCCTGCTGCGTCCAGCCGAATATGACGTTATCGCCTGTATGAACCTGAACGGTGACTATATCTCCGACGCCCTGGCAGCCCAGGTTGGCGGTATCGGTATCGCACCGGGTGCGAACATCGGTGACGAATGTGCACTGTTCGAAGCCACTCACGGTACTGCGCCGAAGTATGCGGGCCAGGACAAAGTGAACCCGGGTTCTATCATCCTGTCCGCAGAAATGATGTTACGTCACATGGAATGGTTCGAAGCCGCTGACCTGATTGTTAAAGGTATGGAAGGCGCTATCAACAACAAAACCGTGACCTACGATTTCGAACGTCTGATGGAAGGCGCTAAACTGCTGAAATGCTCAGAGTTTGGCGACGCGATTATCGCGAACATGTAATCCGCCTGGCGGGTTAAAGAAGAACGGGAGCCAGCAGGTTCCCGTTTTTTATGTGGCCCAGAAAATCCTCCCCCAAAATCTTTCTCCAAAACCACGGTCAATACGCCCCGCTTGAATGATGTTTCAGCGCCAATGCAATCTGTTCTTCGGTATAACGGGCTTTATGTATGGCGATCGCCTTGAGTATGCCGGAAGATAGCTAAATGTGTATGGCACGATTATACGGGATACTGACAGCGTAACGCGCTACTTTAGCAACAGCTGCGGAAGTTGTAATCTGAGGCTTGAAATGATGCGGTGATGGGGTAATTGAAAATGTCAGAGTTTGTGAGCGACTACAAAGCGGCATTTACGCTTAAGAATGTAATTAGCCTGAGACGTTGGGTTTATTTCACTTTAAAGAGCATGCTGTTATTTCTCCTGTTGGTATTATTCTTCTCCATCTTGCAGTATGTGGCCATAGTATATACGCCACTGTTTGAGTATGTGACAGTGCCGGGTATAAAGTTGTCTAACATGTATGGCATAGCTATTGTACTGGCGGTCAGTTTCGGGCCGAGCGTGCTTTATCTAATCAGAATTTTTACCCGATAACATCGGCAAGAACCTTAGCAGGGCTTATATTTTCATATGAAATAGTCTCAGGCATTCACTGAATGCCTGAGACAGTGTTTGAGAATACCGCGTGAAAACCACAGCGAACTAACGAAACCACGATTGTTGTCTATATCATGCAAAAAAACAGTAAAAAATTCAGATGAATAATCCGCTATTATTTGTTGATTAAATGCAGAGTGTATTTAATTGCGGGTATCAACAGATGATGTTAAATAGTAGAATGTTTATTTTTGCACATTAAAAAAAGCATTAAAACAATAATTAAGTTGTACTATTTTAAATACTTCGCCAAAAACTTAGTTATATACTCTCGATAAATGGCTCGGGGGTGTATATGAAAAGAAAATTCTCTGTCGCTTTTGTTTTTGGTCTTATCGTTTCATCATTGCCAGGTTATGCTGATGATAATATTTCTATTAATTATGGAGTGGGGAACACGAAGGGAAAGCACGGTCTGCAAGGGGTTAATGCCGAATTTTTGCATCAAAAGGATAATATCGGAGTAATTGGCTCGGCAACCTATTTGTCAAAAACGGATGGGGAATATGTAAAAACACAATATGCCTCAATCCAGGTAGGGCCTTCTTTTGCTTTATCGGATTCCTTCTTTTTATATGGTAAGGCAGGTATTTCAGCAGCCTCGAAGCTCAAGGACGATCAACCAAATGAAAAGTATGGTGTGGCATTTAGTACTGGCGTGAAATATAAATTAGTCAGTAATGTTACTCTCAATGCCGGATATGAATTAGGCATTATAAATGACACAACTATCAATGTGGCTTATCTGGGTGTCGGCTATAGCTTTTGAAAAGAAGAGGTGGGCATGTGGATGAAGAAAAAGAAAGAGCTATGTTGGTTATTAATGGGCTTACTTTTTATTCCTATGGTATTTACCACCAAATTAAAAACTTACATTTGATAATTGAAGGGCTGGAAATAGCACAAGCAGATCTCCATTTGGTTCTTATCGCGAAGGAATTAAAAAAGTTTCTGGAATCCATCTCAGAGGTTGGGGAAATAGATAAATATTATGAATGATCATTCATTTGTGCGTTTTTTTATCGTGACGGATAATATGTACCTTTACCTGGGTTTTAAAAGCTTAATAGAACAGATCGGGGTTTATAATAACAAGGTTTGGACAATATCACAGACCAATAAATTACCAGAGTGTTCAATATACTCAAAAGAACGAAGCTATGACATTATCATTTCTGATAATTATTTGCATCGCTACCTTGCGTCGCAAAATGCAGTTAAAAATGTTATTATACTGCCTGCAAACTTTGATGTGACAACATACGTTGATTGCTTTAATGATCTTAAAAGCATAAAGGTTGATAGCCTTGAAAAATGTCTTAAGCAACTTTCCCTCAGGGAGAAGTTATTGTTTGCTTTTTTCTCAGCGGGGATTGATGATGATTCAATTGCTGCAATTTTACAAATTTCGAAGAAAACAATCAGTGCGCACAGGCGTAACATTCTGGCTAAGCTCAATCTAAAAAACAGGAATGAGCTTTATTTATACGCTTTAGCAATAAAAGAAGGTGACCAGTGAACAGCAATGAAGTAATGCTTATTATAATCCTTTTTATACTCTTATTTTGTTGTTTGTTTTTTTTCTTTAAAAATTATAAATACAATCTTATGAACGATATTTGTGCGAAAAGTAAACCAGGATGGAGGTTAATGATTTTTCCCCCTGAATGACACTAGTATCTTTCAGGGAGATTTTTCATGTCTAAAAGCCTCCCTCTATTTATCTTTATATATTGACCATCGCTCAATTCTCTCAGTATATTATTTAACGAGCTTCTGGATATGTTGCTTCGACTCATTATGAACTTAAAGACGGATATCTTTTCTCGTTCGTTTTGTGGCAGCTCCCATAAAACCTCAAGATTGTTTTTTATTATATTATAAACGTTTTTAGAGTTGAATTTTTCATCTCTTTTAAAAAAGAAATTTGCCATTTCTGTTGATATGATATAAATTTCGCGCCATAAGGATTGTGCGCTAACTAACTCTATAAAGGAATTTTTTTCAATCGCAACAAGTTTTGAGTCGGTTGCTGTTTTTAAGTAGTGGTATATATTTTCACCATTTAATGCGATAACGCCCAGTAATGCAGGTGCACGGAGGGAGAAGAGTAAAATATCATCTGTTGCTCTATGAATATCTACTTTTCCCTCAGATAAAAAATAGATATACTTTTTGTTTTTTATCGTGAATGGGATCCGTTGATTCTCAGATGCATATATAAGTTGACTCCCTGATGCACTTTCTAAAAAAGGAATAACCACTTCAAGCTCATGGATGTTATTCATACTGTTCATAATATTTTTCTACTCATCTCATCGTTTAAAGTAATTGGATGATATGTTTTTTAGTAGTAAAATCAAGTACATTGTTGGTTATCAATTTGTGTATTAATGCACAAATGATGTAATATTTTCTTACATGTAATTGATGGTAAGACGCATGTTGTAATAGCTTTGAGTCATTGCGCTCAGAAAACTTGTGGTATATGCCAGAGTAAAGCGTTTATTAGGGGTGTTCTTTTTATCGGCAATTATATGTTCATATTTTGTGTGCCATAATCTTTATCCGTTAGATGGGGCTGTACTTATTCGTGCTGTAATTTTAATATAATAATAATGTATTATCAAAAAGGGTTGGCGAGGTCTATTATTAATCAGTTTGTAACTTGTATCTGGAATGTCATATATTGATCTCGTGAAGTACCGTGTTAAGCACAGGATGTGCTAATGAGTACAATAAGTTAACACATCCTTAGCGTTCTTTTTTCAGTATGGTTTTCCTTATAATTAGCAGGCTTAGCGCGCTTATATGATAAAAAAGAAGCACAGTGACTCACAGGGGAAATCTATCCCTTATATGTTTAGCGCTGTTGTGGCCGTTGCGGGGAGCCTTCTGTTAAACCAGATGGTTGTTTTGCTATCCGCATCGTTGAGCAGGGAAAGCGACCAGGATTCGATGTTTGAAACAGGAGCAAGTTGTGTCGCTGTAATGATGTTGATAGTGTCTGTTTACCGATATCTATTTAAAACGACCGGGCTGAACAGATGTGAAGAGGTCGGGTAAGTTATCAGGCTAAGGAAAGCTGAGTTCTGCGCTTATCATCCTGGTTTAGCGTTTCCTGATCTTGGTCCTTCATGACGCATTTGGTTTGATATAAACCGCGCGCCCTCACGTAAAAGCTTGCCACTTTAGGCTATTCTTTCTTTATCAAATAGCCTAAAGGAGCATTCAAATGCGTCAGCGCGGAGTCGTCCTTCATCATGAACACCGGATTGGTTATGTCATCATTCGCGATGAATTCGGCAATCACACCGTCGTAAAACTGCTTACAGGAAACGATATTGAAAGAGGGGATATCATCATTGGGTTCCTGCATGGTGAAGGCGATCAAACCTTTCATAACGAAACCCAGGATGTCTCTCTGGAAGTTCAAATTCAGGGGCATGGATTGTCCGAAGAGGCGACAATCCATATGATTCAAAAAGCCCACTAAGTTACGCGTCAGGGGTTGAATTGCCGGGACAACAATTTGGCTGACGGGACGGTGAGGCACTTTTTCATGCAGAACCTTCACGTCGAACCTTCACGTCAGCCGTTCAGGATATTGATGATTAGAGACGTCAATATCATCCGCCGATAAGTGCGTCTGTACGCCGATAGGCGTGGGATGGAGTATTCTTCGCTGGTACATAAAAAATCAGGAATCGTTATCGATATCCCGGATCGTCAATCTGGTGACCAAAATGCGAATGCGTTAAGGGAAAACAGACATACGGTCAGTATTAACATATATCCGCCTTCCGCCAAGGCTGCGTATTGTTGCATCTGAAATAATTAGCGGCCTTTTATCAAGAGATTTGAGCGCATTTCTTACAAACCCATAAAGCGAATATTTCGAGTGGGGCGAACGCTTTCGATAAAAAAATAAATTATTTGCGCTGAAAAACAAAAAAGAAAAAGGACAGTTTCGACATCAAAACTGTCCGAGAATGCGGTAGAGAATGTTAAATTGTATTTCCTTCACATGCGTACTTTATATCTTTCCTAAGCTAAACTTACCAATGCATTTTTTTCTTGTTATGGATTGAGAAAATTGATGATCGGGTTATTAATATCGGGCTTTATTGGTTCGGCCCCAACAGGCGCCCTCAGCAGAAAAGGGCGCCCGGGCGTCATTATGAGCCATACTGATGTTGATCGTTGTGAATCCGTCCTAATACACGATAGGGCTTAGAGTCCGCAAGCCAGGCCATCATGTCTTCTGGTGGGATGGGTCTTGAAAAATAATAGCCTTGCGCCTCATCACAGCCAAAGTCAGTAAGCATTTGCGCCGTCTCATGATCTTCAACCCCTTCGGCCAGCACTACATAATGGAGTTCTTTCAACATCATGATGACATTTCGGGCAATGATGCGACTGCCAGTGTCAGTTGTAATCTGACTTACCAGGGAGCGATCCAGTTTAATCACATCAATGGGGATGCGACGCAAGTAACTGATATTACTATAACCGGCGCCAAAGTCGTCCAGGAGGATCTGGAAACCGAGTAATTTCAGGCGATCCAGCTCTTCAAGGGCGGCTTCACTCTCCAGAACTTTTTCTGTCTCCAGACACTCAATGCGAATATCTGCCGGATGCAAGCCGGCATTCAGCACGTTGCTTTCCAGTTCATCCGCAAAACCGGGATGAGAAAAGTCACTGACTGTCACGTTTATTGAAACTGGCAGGGTAATACCCTGGCTACGCCAGGATGTCAGTTGCGCGATGACCTTTTTAATGACCCATTGGGTAATTTTCGACATCAGGCTGGTTTTTTCTGCCAGCGCAACAATAGTTGCCGGAGAAATATTTCCGAGTTGTGGATGACGCCAGCGCAACAGCGCTTCCACCCCTTCCGTTTTGCCAGAGCGCAACGATACCTTCGGTTGAAAAACCAGATATAGCTGGCTGGTTGATTTAATCGCCTCACTTAAGTCATACAAGAGTTTAAAGTCTTTATTTCTTTTGTGATCAAGGATGGGATTAAATTGCAGGACTGGAATATCCTGGCGAATGGATTCGTGCAGGGCGCTGATCGCCTGGCGGACAATTTCATGGGCGTCATCTTCCTGGGGCGAAAATTTGACGTAACCGGTATGTATAGTCAGTGTAATATCAATATTTTGCGCCATTTGCGCCTGCGTTCCTGGCAGGGTTTCTGCGCGCTTAACGAGCGCCAATGCTTGTTCTAACTCAACCAGTACCGCAAAACGGGCGGGCGCGAAAGAATATAAAGGAATACTCTCTTTTAACCGCAGGCGCATACGCAACAGTGGGATAAAGCTACGCAGCATATTATCCACCGCATGCAACCCAAGGTAGCGGATAAGCTCATAGGCGCGAGGCATATCAATACAATCAAATATCACCAGACCATAGGTTCCGGGATCTTTTTCCAGCGTTTTCTGTTCCATTTCACGCAGCAAAAACTGGCGGTTAGGAAGCCCCGTGAGCGTATCGACGCGGCCAATGGAATATCGCGCTTCGAGGTAGACGGCTGAAAGCTCTGCGATGCGATTAAAATTTTCTATCTGTTGCTGCGTCGGGGTAAAGATGCTGGAACTACTGACACAAAGTGTGCCAAGCACCATTCCTTCTTGCGTCATCATCGGCGCAGAAGCATAAAACAGAATATCGCCGTTCTGCACCAGCGGTTGATGAGAAAAACGATCATCCAGCCGGGCATCAGGACAAACAACAGTCTGCCCACTGGCGCGGGAATACTGACACATCGTTTTTTCAATCGGGACTTTGAGATGCTCCAGCGGTACATTTTTAACATATTTGATATATTGGTAGTCATCATCAAATACGGTAATAAAGCAGCCTTCGACATTCATCACCTCGCAGGCAAGGCAGGCATACTCTGTCAGGGCCGCGTCGCGGGTTTATCCTCTTTACGCAATAATTCCAACGCCGCCAGCCGTTTGCTTTCGCTTCTTTTAAGTCCGGTGAACATTGCGAGCTCCTGCTCAAATAAATGAGGCTGTTAGGTTATGCTCTGTGGACAACATCACTGGTCACGATGACATCTACTATGACTGTTAAGTTTAGCTCACCATCTACCACCAGCCGAGTTGAGTACCAGCGACGGCAACAACAGCCACAATGAGCATAATGATTGTTGACTTTCTCACGAACGTGCTCCTGAGCTGGCAACGTTGCCAGCGATACAGATAATAATTAAATAGAAGAAAATAAGACAATTCTCAAGCAAAAAAACGGTCAGAAGCCAATTAATTGAGTCGTAAAAAAGGCTTCTTGTGTTTTTCGTTTTTATCCTGATACATAGCCTGGTCGGCGATGCGCAATGCGCTGTCAGCATCAGTATTATCGGGATTAATTTCAACAACACCGATACTTGCACCAGGATAAAATATTCGTACGGGACCCAGTCGATATTCCCCTGTGAGACATTTATGCAAATTTTGCTTAAGGGAGGATAATCTTTCGGGCTGTGTTTGATCGCGTGGCCCACCGGGGCAGGCAATTAAAAATTCATCACCGCCAAGGCGTCCGACAACGTCATCTTTGTCGCAACCATCCAAAAGTCGATGGCCAATCTGAATAAGGAATTGATCGCCTGATTCATGACCAAGCTCATCATTTATTTTCTTAAAATTGTCGAGGTCAATAAACGCGATAATTATCCGGATATTAAGGTTCCTGCCAAGTGAAAACAAAGTTGTCAGATTTTCAAAGATAGCCCGTCGGTTAGGCAGACCGGTCAGTGGGTCAGTATAAGAATGTGCGATAAGCGCCGCGTTAGCTTCTTGCAGTTGTTCCACGAGCTGATCTTTTTCGATGGATCGCGCAATCAACCCGGCAAACAGACGTAAGACTTGTTCGCCGCGAACGCTCAGTGTGCGGGTGCCCTTGCTGGCGGCACAGAGCGTGCCATACAGAGAGCCATCCGCCAGATGTACAGGCGTGCTTAAATAACTGGTGATACCGAGCGTTTGCGCCGCTTCGCAATCTGCCCAGTGAGTTGCTACGTTATCGCTAAATAAACAGCCATCATCGAGCGCCCGCTTGCACAGGCTGTCGCCCCACGGCAGCGAAAAACCCTCAGGAATATCCAGTTTTTTGCTGTTTCGCGCATACTGGATATGCTGAAAACGGCCATTGTCGTCGATCTTGGTGAGGTACGTCGATTCCATTTCAGTGACCATCTGCAGCATTTCAAGGAGTTGCCGTACCAGACTTTCAAGAGATTGATCTTTATAGAGTGTTTCGGAAACTCGGGCCAGAATGAAATCGGACATTACGCTCATTAACTCCTGTGCACTGCGCGCCATATGCACTTGATGCGGAAAATTTAGGCCGCCATATTAAAACATGGCTTAGATAAATTATATATCTGCATCACTAAATGGGTTTCTCAGGAGATGACGGAAAAAAAAAGCCCCGTTGATGAGACGGGGCAAAAACTCATTGATTACGGAATGATGTTCTCTGGTCATGGGTGAGAACGAGGCCAATATATCGGCAAAAAGTTGCGTAAGAATGGAGAAATCATGGAGATGTTTGATGTAACGCATTAAGCTAAATTGATGGGTTATTATTTCAATATGGATAATTCGATGCGTAATGTTTTTTTCTTTTTTATTTGTACATTAACGGCATGCTCCACGAAACCCGGTACGCCTCGTCCACCTGCTGCGGGGAAAGCCAATCCGGCAGCGGTGTATTGTCTGCAGGTGGGCGGACAACGCGTGCCTGTGCAAAGCCCGCAAGGGGTACGTACAGAGTGTAAATTATCAGGCGGTGAAGTGATGGATGAGTGGGAGCTTTGGCGACGCGACCATCCTCAATCTCGCTCGTGACACGCGACCTGCATCAGGGTAAACTTGCTTAGGAATAATCTTATTTTCCATGATGCATGTGTACGCGAGAGAATTATGTTTCAGTTACGACCGGGTAGCCTGGCGATAGTCATTGGCGCTCAAACGCCTGCCGGGCGCGCCAATATCGGTAAATCAGTTGAATTATTTGGCCTTTGCCAGCCTGGCGAGGTGTTTCTGAACCCGGTCAATGGCGTGATGACGCGTATGCCGCAAAATGCACGTCGTGCATTGTGGTTGGTGACCGGTGATGTGCGATCGTTCGATGGGCAACAGGGGTTCGCCTTTATTCGCGCCGAGCATCTGCTACCCCTTGACCCGGATAGCCTGCCCGAACATCAACGTGGGCAGGTTATTTGCTGATTTATAGCGATTCCAGCCATTCCGCCAGCACCAGTGCATGATTTTGCCTGGTGTCTTTGGCGGCATAGAGTAGGGTGAGAGCGTCTTTACCCTTCTCGCAGAGCTGTTTTCCTGTTTCGTGCTTATCCGCAAGCTCAGCAAGGTACGCTTCGCGAAACGCAGCGAAATCCAGCACGTCGCCGTGAAAGGCTTTGCGTAGTTCGCTCGATGGGGCCAAATCCTTACACCACTCGTCGTAGTTGAGATCGGTTTTTTTCACCCCTCGCGGCCACAGGCGATCGACCAGCACCCGATAGCCATCCTGTCCGGAGGCCGCGTCATAAACGCGTTTACATTGAATCATCTTTACGTTTCCTCTCCCTCGCGTATGGCTGCAGTTGGACGTGTCGCCAGCGAGCCAGAATTTTACTGTGCATTATTTCTCCAGCTTCGACGCTTCTGTTGCCTTAAGCTCCGTTTTCATCTGAATACAGCAAAATGTGTCCTGCCATTTTTAATGTGTTGTGATGTAGACGAAAGATCGCTAATGTGAGGTTCCTTATGTTATTCGTTAATTGCTCCGACATAGGGACCCCTTCATGACCCATATTCCCGTTAAAGATACCCTGCGAATTGCCCTTGTGGGTGATTACAATCACGACGTGGTTGCGCATCAGGCCATTCCACTGGCCATCGACGATGCCGCCGCCGTTCTTGAGATTACCGCAGATTACGACTGGCTGGCGACTTCTGAGATCAGAAGTAGCGATGACCTGGTTGGCTATGATGCAATCTGGGTTGTTCCGGCAAGCCCGTATAAAAATCCCCAGGGAGCCTTTATTGCCATTCAATATGCGCGGGAAAATGCGATACCGTTCCTTGGCACCTGTGGTGGCTTCCAGCATGCCATTATCGAATATGCCCGCCACGTCATGGGTGTGAGTGATGCCGCTCATCAGGAAACCGACAGCACCGGGAGGATGGTGATTGTTCCGCTAAGCTGCTCGCTGGTCGAGCAGGTAGCGGAAATTGAATTGCGCCCGAACACGTTAATCGCCCGCGCCTATGGACAAGAGAAAATCAGTGAAGGCTATCACTGTAACTACGGTATCTCGCCTGAATTTGCTGCCGAACTGGAGAAGTGCGATATGCGAGTGACCGGCTGGGATGAAGATGGAGAAATTCGCGCAGTTGAGCTTACCAACCATCCGTTCTTTGTTGCCACCTTGTTCCAGCACGAGCGTAATGCTCTTGCCGGACGTCCGGTACCGCTGGTACAGGCGATGCTGAAAGCCGCAAAAGATTGAGGGCAAGAAAACAGGCCGCACAGGCCTGTTTTCTTATGCAGTCGCCATTTCACGATCGCGTCCGGCGCAGGCGCCAAATACCGCCATCAGGACCGACAATATCGCGCAGGTGATAAGCGGGATTTGCCAGGAGCCGCTGGCATCGTGGATTTTCCCCATCAGCGGGGGACCACAGGCCGCCAGCAGATAGCCTACCGATTGTGCCATCCCTGACAGCGCAGCCGCCTGATGCGCGGAGCGCGCGCGCAGGCCAATAAAGGTCAGACCGAGGATCATCGTGCCGCCGGATCCAAAACCAAACACCAGCGTCCAGATAACCGCCTGATCCGGCCAAAGCCAGAACCCGGCAGCACTCACCGCGCACAGCAGCGCAAACAGTACGGCCAGCGCACGCTGGTCACGCAGACGGTGCAGAATGAGCGGAACCAGAATGCCGGGCGATGCCGTGGCGAGCTGGAGCAGGCCGTGCAGCGAACCTGCACCGGACTCACTATAGCCATGCGTGATAAGAATGGCCGGTAACCAGCCAATCACTACGTAATAAATCAGCGAGTTAATGCCTAAAAACAGCGTGACCTGCCAGGCCAGCGGTGAGCGCCAGATCCCCCGACTGTGTGCCAGCGGTGAGCCTGATACGTCGGCGGGTTTTGCGAAACGCAACTGCGGTAGCCACAGCAGCATCGCAACAAGCGGAAAAGCCATGAGCATCAGCAGCGCGCCATGCCAGCCGGCGCCCATCAGCGAGAGCGGGACAACCAGCGCGGAACCGAGCGCCGCTGCAGCCCCCATAGTCAGAGAATAGGCGCCGGTCAGTCTGGCGATCTGGCCTGCGTAATCGCGTTTAATGATGCCCGGTAACAGCACATTCCCCAGTGCGATACCGCTACCAATAATGGCGGTGCCGATAAAAAGCAGCACCGGTGCGGGCAGGGAGCGTATGGCGATGCCCGCGCATATCAGCAGCATTGCGGTAAAAAGGCTGCGTTCCATACCCAGACGCCGGGCAATGCCTGCGGCCAGGGGAGAAACAAGCGCAAAAGCCAGCAGAGGCAGAGTGGTGAGCATCCCGGTTTGCGCGGTGGTTAAGCCATAATCGATGCGAATGGAATCAAGCAGTGGTGCGGCCCCGGTAAAGGTGACGCGCAGCGTAGTTGCAATCATGAGGATCCCCGCAATAAGCAGTGCTCCTTGTTTGCCCCGTGAAGAAATCGCAGTGGTCATTGTATTCTCAGGATAAATAGCAGAACCACACCATACCCCTTTTTTGTCCTGATGGAATCAAGCTAAAATGACACTTTATCGCTAAATTCGGACAATATTATGCAAGGTCTTGGCCTGGCGGGTTTTAACCCTGACAGTCAGCAAGAGGCGGCACTGGCGTTTAGTATTACTGTCGAGGCCGATGAGCAGCGGATCCCACAGCATCGGCACCGCAAGGGGCAATTAATTCTGGCTCTGAGCGGGGCAATTACCAGTGAAGTAGAAAACGCCCGTTGGATGGTGCCGCCCCATCACGCCGTGTGGTTGCCGGGTCTGGTTGCCCACAGTAATCTCGCGACGCCGGGGGCGAAGCTGTGCTTTTTGTTTGTTGAACCCGATCGCGTCGATATGCCAGCACAGTGCTGTACCCTGAAAATTTCCCCCCTGGTGCGCGAACTGATCCTGACGCTTTCTGCGCGTAACCATCGTGAACGCCAGCAACCGGCAACCCAGCGGCTGGTGCAGGTTTTGTCTGATGAACTGCCCCGTCAGCCGCAAATGCAGCTGCAGCTTCCCGTTTCCCCGCACTATAAAATTCGTCAGATGGTCGAAACCATGGAACAGGCGCCGGCCCGGTGGCAGACGCTGGGACAATGGGCGCAGGAATTTGCGATGAGCGAACGTAACCTGGCACGGCTGGTGGTAAAGGAGACAGGATTGAGTTTTCGCCGCTGGCGGCATCAGATGCTGTTGATCCTTTCCCTGCGTTTATTGATCGGCGGCGAGTCGGTACAAAATGTCGCGCAGGCGCTGGGTTATGATTCGACCACTGCCTTTATTACGATGTTTAAGAAGGGGTTAGGCCAAACTCCGGGGCGTTATCTTGCCACTCTTGGGAGCGGATGATTATTTTCTGCTGCACATTCCCTTTAAGTACCAGGGTTTATGCGGATTTCCTCTGCCGGTGACTTATCAATAAGTAGTTCATATGGTATGAGTATTTTTAATAACTTTTTTAGATAATAAATGCACTTTTTGATATTTGTCTGATGATTACGGTTATGTGACTTTAGCCCTGAAATTTTACTAATAACAGGGCGTAAGGATTAGCATGGCAACCACATCTTCCAAAAAAATCGGTGCGCTAACCGCACTGGCACTGCTTTCAACTTTCTCATTTGCCGCGCATGCAGACAAACTGGCCGATATCAAAGCCGCTGGCGTAGTGAAAGTCGCAACGTTTGACGCGAACCCGCCGTTTGGCGCCATCGACCCGCAGAGCCATGAAATCGTTGGCTATGACGTTGATTTCGCGAAAGCGCTGGCGAAAAGCCTCGGCGTAAAACTTGAACTGGTCGCCACCAACCCGGCGAACCGTATTCCGCTGTTGCAGTCCGGTAAAGTGGATCTGATCGTCGCAGATATCACTATCACCCCGGAGCGTGCGCAGGTTATTGATTTCTCAACCCCATACTTTGTTACCGGGCAGCAATTCCTGGTGCCCGCCAGCGCGTCCGACAAACTGGAAAGTTACAGCAAAGCGCGTATTGGTGCGGTAAAGGGCACCACCGGCGAGCAGGCGCTGCATCAGCGCTTCCCGCAGTCTCGTGTGCTGGCCTATGACGATATCCCACTGGCGCTGACCGCACTGCGTAACGGCAACGTACAGGCCATTACCCAGGACAGTACCATCCTGGCGGGGCTGCTGGCGGAAGCGCCGGATAAAGCCAAATTCAAAATTCTGCCGGACCTGCTTTCTAAAGAAGAGATTGGCGTGGGTGTAACCAAAGGCGAAACCGCGCTGCTGAAAGCGGTGAATGATGAACTGGTGAAACTGGAGCAGAGCGGCGAAGCGGCAAAAATCTACGACGTCTGGTTTGGTCCACAAACTAAAGCCCCGGCTCCACGCAGCTTTAAAATAGAAGCGAAGTAATATGTTGGCAGGTCTCTTTTCTACCTCCGTGGCGCAGGCCCCGGAGGCTTTTCCCGTGCAAAAAGGAACGGTGGAGTTTCGCCAGGCCAGCAAAAGCTATGGCGATCATCGTGTGTTAAACGCTATCGATTTGCAGGTTGCGGCAGGGGAAGTCATTGCCGTCTGCGGGCCTTCCGGCTCTGGCAAGTCGACGCTGATCCGTCTTATCAATCAACTGGAAACCCTGACCAGCGGCGAAATTCTGGTGGACGGCAAACCGACCAGCCAGCTTAATGGACGTGAATTGCGTAATTTGCGCCGACAGGTCGGTTTTGTGTTCCAGCAATTCAACCTTTATGCGCACCTGAACGCGCTGGAAAATATCACCCTCGCATTGACCCGTATCCATGGCAAGTCAGCAGCAGAAGCGAAAAAAATTGCTCTGGAACTGCTGGACCGTGTCGGACTGCGTGACAAAGCCAGTCACTACCCCGCACAGCTTTCCGGCGGCCAGCAGCAGCGGGTGGCGATTGCCCGTACGTTGGCGGCTGGGCCACATATCATCCTGTTTGATGAACCAACCTCGGCGCTCGACCCGGAGATGATTGGCGAAGTGCTGCAAGTGATGAAATCGCTGGCTCATAGTGGGATCACCTTGATCGTCGTGACCCACGAAATGCAATTTGCCCGGGAAATTGCGGATCGGGTGATTTTTATCGATGGGGGCGAAATTCTAGAGCAGGCTGCACCGGAGGCGTTTTTCACCGCGCCACAGCATCCGCGCGCCCGGCGCTTCCTGCAAAAAGTGCTCAATCCGCTCCATGCTGACGGCAAGGAGCTGTAATGGGGATTCATCTCGACTGGGCGGGCGTCTTTACCGGCCAACCCGCACAATGGCTCACGTCGGGTTTTCTGACCACCATCTGGGTTACGGTGACAGGGGTTATCCTGGCGACCGCCATGACGGTATTGCTACTGGGCCTGCGTCTGGCTGGCGGGAGAGTGGGGCGAGCGGTAGTGGCGGGGTGGGTTTCGCTGTTTCGCAATACGCCATTGTTGGTGCAACTCCTGTTCTGGTATTTCGCCGCATGGAACGTACTGCCCCTGGCATTTCGTCAGTACGTCAACGATGACCACGCCTTTAGCATTCTGCCGGGAGATGTCTGGTGGTTTACCCCGGAATTTCTCTCTTCGGCCTGGGCGCTGGGGTTATTCACCGCGGCGTTTCTGGTCGAAGAGATCCAGGCCGGATTGCACGCCGTACCGCGTGGGCAAATCGAAGCCGCAAAATCACAGGGCTTTAGCGATCTGGCGCTGTTTCGCTGGGTGCTTCTGCCGCAGGGGCTGGAGAACGCCTGGCAGCCGGTGGTGGGGCAGTATCTGAACCTGATGAAGCTCTCGTCGCTGGCAACCGGCATTGGTTTTGCTGAACTCACTTATCAGACCCGGCAAATTGAAAGCTTTAATGCCCATGCGCTGGAAGCCTTTACGGTGGGAAGTGTGCTGTATCTGGCGCTGGGGCTGGTCATGAGCCTGCTGTTTAACCTGCCGCGCGGATGGCGAGCAATGACCCACAAGGAGGCGCACCGTGATCGATAATATCACCGTGATCACCGATAACCTTGGTTATCTGATGCTGGGGCGTGCCGCACAGGGCGAACCGGGTGGCGTACTGTTATCGGTGCTGATGACCCTGGGGGCCGCCGTGCTGGCGTTTCCCGGCGGCGTGTTGCTTGCCTGCTGCGCGTGGCGTTTTGCGGGCTGGCCGCGCAAACTGCTCTTTCTGTGGGCAGAGTTGATTCGTGGGATCCCGCTGATTTTTGTCATCTTCTGGCTGTGGTTTTTGCTGCCGTGGCTCACTGGCGCCGACTTGCCGGGGGCGGTGACCGTCACCCTGGCGCTGGCGTGGTTTACCTCCGCATCGGTAATGTACTCGACGCTGGCGGCGCTTAACGCGTTACCGAAGGGGCAATATGAGGCGGCGATAAGCAGTGGGTTTGGCAGCCTGGACATCCTGCGTCTGGTGCTGCTACCGCAGGCGTTACGTAATGCCATTCCGTCTTACATTGGATTGCTTATCGCCCTGCTGAAAGACACCTCTCTGGCGTTTATCGTCAATGTACCGGAGCTGACCACGGTGGCCGGGCAGGTGAATAACCGGGTGCAGGTGTACCCGGCAGCCCTGTTTATCTTCACCGGTCTGGTCTATTACCTGCTGTGTACCTTACTGGAGTTTGGGGTAAAACGCTGGCAGAGGCGGCATTTACTGCCGACCAATTAGCAGCGAAACCAGACCTGCCGCAATCAGTGGCCCTACCGGCACGCCCCGGAACAGGGCCACACCCAATACGGTTCCCACCAGAAGGCCTGCCACCAGCGATGGCTGCGCGCTCATCAGCGTCACTCCACGGCCCCCGAGCCAGGAGACAAACACCCCCACTGCAATGGCTATCAATGATTTCCAGTTGAGAAAAGAGCTAATCAGCGTTGATGGCGGCAGTGAACCGCTGGCGATAGGGGCCATCACCCCGATGGTCAGAATGACAATGCCGAGGGTCAAACCCTGTTTTTCGACCCACGGAAAGTAAGCATTGAGCGGTGTGATACGAATAATGATCAACACCATAACGGCAACCGCAACGGTGGTGTTGTGGCTAAAGAAGCTCAGCGCCACAAGGCCAATGAGGATAAAGAGAGTGGTATCAAACATGGAGAGTGTTTCGTTCCTTGCCAGTAAAAAGATAAGCCTGCTTACATTACTTTACGCGGATAGGCATTGTTAAGCAGGCTTTTTATAACGAAACCCTCATTTTCAGGCATTTGCATCAGGCGTCAGGCAACATTCCTGTTGTTTTACTGCCTTCACGAATAAAGACCGGAATCGTCTCCAGCCCGGCGTCCACGGTCATTCGCTGCTGGCCTTGATAGCGTTCACCGTTCAACGCTACCCAACCGTGATTGCCTGGCAACCAGACTTCACGTTGGCGTTGCCCTGCGTGCAGAATCGGCGCTACCAGAATGTCCTCGCCAAACAGATACTGATCTTCCACCTGCCAGCTTTGCGGCTCATCCGGGTAGTGCCAGAACAGCGGACGCATCAGCGGATCGCCATGCTGGTGGGCATTAGCGAATAGCGCATCCACATAGGGGCGCAGCTTTTCACGCACGGATAACCAGTGTTGCATGATGGCGTAATTCTCTTCGCCGTAGCTCCACAGCTCATTAGGCGAACCGCTGTTGCATTGCGGGATACCGTTACGGTAACTTTCCGGCGGCTGGATTTGCGGTTCACGGTAGCCGTGCATACGCAGTACCGGGCAAAAGACCGCCCACTGGAACCAGCGGATCAAAAGTTCGTGGAAAGCGGGGTCGTTGACATTCCCGCCCTGGAAACCGCCAATATCGGTCGTCCACCAGGGGATCCCCGACAGCCCCATATTTAACCCGGCAGCAAGCTGGTTACGAAATGCATGGAACGAGGAATGCACATCGCCGGACCATGCCAGTACGCCAAAACGCTGGCTGCCCGCCCAGGCGCAGCGCACAAGGTTAATGATCTCGCGCTCACCGCAGGTCTGCAGGCCGTCATAAAAGCCCTGGGCAAAATCGCGAGGATACTGGTTGCCCACTTCCAGCACCGGCCCGGCGTGATAGCGGTAGTTATCAAAATCGTAGGCGCGGTACTCCGGTTCGGCCTCATCCAGCCAGAACAATTTAATGCCCAGATCGTAATAGTTTTTCTTCACCGTTTCCCAGACAAATGCCCGGGCCTGGGGATGTGTGGCATCGAAGAAAGTGGTGTTGCCCATAAAGTCGAGATTAACCTGTACCCCGCGATCGCTGGTCACCAGCAACCCCCTGGCCTTCATCACCGGAAAGAGCGGGCTACGCGCTTCCACTGTTGGCCAGACGGAAACCATCAGTTCAATGCCCATCGATTTCAGCTCGTCCACCATTGCCTTCGGATCCGGCCAGTCCACCGGGTCAAAACACCATGTCCCCTGATTCGGCCAGTGGAAGAAGTCGATGACCATCACCGACAGCGGCAGATGGCGGCGGCGGTACTCACGAGCCACCTCCAGCACCTCCTGTTGAGTGCGATAGCGCAGTTTGCACTGCCAGAGCCCGCTGGTGAATGCCGGTGCAGGCGGCGGCGTCCCTGTGGCTTTAGCGTACTGGCGGGTAAGCTGTTGAACACTGTCAGCTGCGGTGATCCAGTAATCCATCTCTTGCGTGACGCGGGCAAGCCAGATGGTCTGGTTTTTTGCGAAGTTCGCTTCACCAATCGCCGGGTTATTCCATAACAGGCCATAGCCGAGGCTTGACTGCATAAAGGGGACGCTGGCCTGCGAGTTACGCTGCGCCAGCTCCAGCGCACAGCCTTTCAGATCCAGCCATGGCTGCTGATATTGCCCCATGCCATAAATCCGCTCCTCCGGGCGTGATTCAAAACGGACGGTAAGCTGATACTTGCCGCCTGGCAGCGGTTTAAATTCGCGGCCATCAAGTTTCAGGGCGCTGATGTATTTATCCTGGCTTTTTTCACTGGCGCCGATACCGACAGTAGAGCGTTGCCGCCACATCTCTTCGAGCAGTAATTCGCCGCGTTGGTTGTAAAACGCCAGTTGCCCTTTCAGATTAAGCACTGCGGTAATGTTACCGTTGCGCAGCGTCAACTGTTCCGCGCCTGCGGTTATCTGCGGCTCACAGGTCTGTGGCGGCAACAGGGCGTGCGGATTGTCGCTAAACGTCGGGGCGCAGGTGGCGCGCACGCGCAGGCTGTGTTCTCCCCAGGCTTCGATACGCAGGATCTGACGCTCAAAACGCCATTCAATGCTGTCCGGGTGTTGAATAAGTTCGCTCATGGGTAATACGTCCTTTTTTACGAGAGACTGTGACGGGCAAGGTTGATAGATTTCATGGTGTTATCGTCGAGCTTGTACCAGCGCAGGGTGGCGAAAGCGGCCAGCGACAGCAGCCCCGGCACCACGGTGAAGAGGGCGACGATGCAGTACATGGCAACAGATGTCTGCTGTGGGGCGTTGGCGATATACCCGCTTAGCCCTAACGTCCAGCCGACAATAGCGCCGCTGATGGCCATGCCGAGTTTCAGGACTGCAAGGAAAGTTGAGAAAATCACGCCGTCCATGCGTTTACCCAGCAGCCATTCGCCATAGTCGGCGACGTCTGCCATCATGACCCACATTAGCGTGGTCGTGGCCTGGTAGAGGGTGGATACCACGAAGGTCAGCGGCACCAGCACGTATATCGATTTTGGCGCGAAGAAGAGGGCGATACTCAGTACACCAGCAAGGACGGCACAGTAACCGAACATCTGTACTTTGCTAAAATTGCGGGTCAGTCGTTTTGCCAGCGCGCTGCCTGCGGCCTTACCCAGAATATGCGCGCCAAGCATCCACATAAAATAGCTGGCGCTGCCCAAATAATAGGTGACGAAATACATCATCGCGCCAAGGCGAATAACCCCAAAACCGATATTGGTAATCACCAGCACAGAGACAACGCGCCATTGATCGTTGCGTAATAAGTCGCGTAATTCGCCGAGATAATTGTTGTGGGTCGCCGGCGCTTTAATTCTCTCACGTGTATTCGCAAAGCAGATCCAGAACATGATAACGGCAGCGCTGGCCATTATCGCCATCGCCCAGCGATAGCCTGATAATTTATCCTCACCGCCGAGATATTGCGCCAGCGGCATCATAAAGAATGTCGACATGGCGCCGCCAAGAGTGGCTAAAAAGAAACGATATGACTGCAGCGAAATACGATCTTCATTATTGGGGGTAATGACCGCGCCCATTGAGCAATAGGGAATATTGATCGCCGTGTACATCAACATCATAAAGGTATAGGTGATTGTCGCGAACACCATTTTACCGGTAAGGGTTAACGATTCAGGCACGGCGTAGGTTAGCAGGCAACTGACGCCAAAGGGTAACGCCAGCCACAGCATCCATGGGCGGAATTTCCCCCAGCGTGAATTTGTGCGGTCGGCAAGATAACCCATCGCCGGGTCAATAATGGCATCAGCGGTACGGGCCAGTAAAAACATGGTGCCAACAAACGCGGCGGGTAATCCAACAACATCGGTGTAATAAAATGTCAGAAATATAATGACATTATCCAGCCCAACATGGCTGGCCATATCACCGAGTCCATAACTGATTTTTTCTTTACGGGTGATCGTTAAATTCATTGTATTCACCTGGGTTTGTAAGGTTATTTCAGGGGTGCGCTACGGAATAAGGGTGTTGCAATATCGTATTTATAACAATTGCGAGATTTGTCATCGGAATTACGGAAACTACTTTTCGTGATACCGGTAACAATTTATTGAACAGACACTGAAAAGCATTATTTTGCCTTGTGTTTTTAACGTGCTGATAAGCAAACGGCAGGAATCGTTTCAGCGCCGGGAAATTCATCTGAATAACCCAAAACTGTCATCGAATTGTCACCCGGTAACATTATGAATAAGGGAACCGGGCTAAAAGAGGCAGGTTACCCATGAACGATTTTATACTGACAGATGGCGTTATCATCACCTCGTCATTTATTGCCATCATGGTGGTGCTGGTGGTTTCTGTTCTTGCGCTGGAAAAAGCGGGCTGGCCCTGAGCATACAGGCAGGGAGCCCGCATGACAGTTAAGTCTCGCGACGAAACTCAACCAGCTCAGGGCGTGCAATGCGTAAATAATCTTGCGTGTTGAGAATGATCGACTTTTCGAGCAGGCCTGCATTGAAGGCAATATCTTCGTAGCGGTCAAAAAGGAGCGGGTCTGCCACCAGGTTCAACGATGGATGAAAACTGAACGGCGGAATAGCGCCGAAGACACAGGCTGTCAAATCATCCACCTCGACCGGGCTCGCCAGCGATGCCTTATTCCCGCCAAAATGTTCCGCAAGCCTCGATAAATCAGCCTGCTGATCGGCCGCAAGGATCGCCAGCACATGCATCTTCACGCCGTTGCCTTTGATTTTACACACCAGTGCTTTAGCCCCCTGCCCAAGCGCAGTACCACGAATCTCGCTAACAGCCTCACATTTGCCGGAGGCTTCGTGTTCGACCAGACGATAACGCGCCTGGTGCTGCTCCAGCAGTTCAAGTAGATGGTGATGGATATTTCGACTGGCAATTTCGGACATCGTCCCTCCTTAACGGTAATAAGCACCTGCCAAGAATAGTCCAGCTACGCAGGGATGAAAATAAAAAAGCCGCCCGGAGGGCGGCCCAAAGTACAAGCACGACTACAACGCTTTATGTGTACTGTTTAAAAAACGACGCTCGCAAGGAACGAAGTAAGAATCGAGTTTGTCTGGTGAGTAATATGCCATATTCGCCGTGAGACAAGAGGGCGAATAGCTGCATTTTTGTACCGTAATTTGCCCGTTTGCGGCGAGGAGAAAAAAGCCAGCGTGGGGCGCTGGCTTTCAATATCGCTAATTACCAGAGGAGGCATTCTGCTTGTGGAAAAGCTCGCGGAATACCGGGTAGATATCTTCCTGATCGCGGATATGCTGGATGGCGAAGTTATCAAACATGGTCTGCAGATGTTCATATTCGCGCCACAATGTCTGGTGCGCGCGGCGTGTTATCTCGATGTAGCTGTAGTAACGCACCACTGGCAGAATTTTCTTCGCCAGAATTTCATGGCATAACGGGGAGTCATCGGCCCAGTTATCGCCATCCGATGCCTGAGCAGCATAAATATTCCATTGTGCCGGGTCATAACGCTCTTTCACCACTTCATCCATCAGTTTCAGTGCGCTGGAAACAATCGTACCGCCCGTCTCTTGCGAGTAGAAAAACTCATGCTCATCGACCTCTTTCGCCTGGGTGTGGTGGCGGATATAGACGACCTCTACGTTTTTATAGGTTCTGCTCAGGAACAGATAGAGCAGGATATAAAAGCGTTTTGCCATATCTTTTGTCGACTGGTCCATGGAACCGGAGACGTCCATCAGACAAAACATCACCGCCTGGCTTGAAGGCTCCGGGCGTTTTTCATAATTTTTATAGCGCAAATCGAAGGTATCGATAAAAGGTACACGTTCGATTTTTGCGCGTAGTTCGGCAATTTCCTTGCGCAGACGCTCTTCTTCAAGCAACTGGGCCGGTTCGCTTTTCTCGACAATGTCCAGGCTGCTTTCCAGTTCACGTAGCTGACGACGCTTGCCTGCTGTCATCGCAGTACGGCGCGCCAGTGAGTTTTGTAGTGAACGCACGACGCTGATATTGGCGGGAACACCGTTCGCCGTGTAGCCGGCACGGTGGGTCTTAAATTCATTAAGCTGACGCTGCTGGTTCTTTTTCAGATTTGGCAACGCCAAATCCTCGAACAGAAGATCGAGGTACTCATCTTTCGAAATCTGGAAAACAAATTCATCCTGGCCTTCGCCGTCAGCGCTGGCTTCGCCCTGACCGCTGCCACCACCGCCACCGCCGCCCTGAGGGCGCTCAATGCGGTCGTTTTGCACAAAATGATCGTTGCCCGGATGCACGCGATGGCGCAAACCGCCGCGTCCCTGATGAAACATCGGTTCGCTGATGTCTTCGTTCGGGATGGAGACGGATTCGCCATTCTCCACGTCGGTGACCGAGCGCTTATTGATGGCTTCGGAGATCGACTGTTTTATTTGCGCTTTATAACGGCGTAAAAATCGCTGGCGGTTAACCGTGCTCTTGTTTTTACCGTTAAGACGCCGGTCTATGAACCAGGTCATAAGTCCCTCCCGTACTGCATTTGCCAACTCTATCCTTCGTTCTTCGCGCCGCAGGTGTTGACGGCTTTCGTCTACCCGATGCATGACCCATGCCGGTCTATCGGGAACTGCTCGCTTGCCAGCTTCCTGTGCAACAAAAAACAAGGATACGCACAGATTATTCAGGCCCGGTCAGCGCTACGCTGCCGGGCCATATTGGCTTTATGATGATTTACGTACACGCAGATACCATTCGCACAGCAGGCGAACCTGTTTGCGGGTATATCCTTTCTCCATCATACGATCGACAAAGTCATCGTGTTTTTTCTGCTCGTCGGTTGAGGTTTTGGCGTTAAACGAAATAACAGGCAGTAATTCTTCGGTATTCGAGAACATTTTTTTCTCGATGACCGTGCGCAGTTTTTCGTAGCTGGTCCAGTTCGGGTTACGGCCGCTATTGTTAGCACGGGCACGCAGCACGAAGTTGACTATCTCGTTACGGAAATCTTTCGGGTTACTGATCCCGGCCGGTTTTTCAATTTTTTCCAGCTCAGCATTCAGCGATTCACGGTCAAACAGCTGACCGGTATCCGGATCGCGGTATTCCTGATCCTGAATCCAGAAATCGGCGTAGGTAACATAACGGTCGAAAATATTCTGACCGTATTCCGAGTAGGATTCGAGGTAGGCCGTCTGGATCTCTTTGCCGATAAATTCGGCGTATTTCGGGATCAGGTAGCCTTTCAGGAACTCAAGGTAGCGCTCCGCCTGTTCTTGCGGGAACTGTTCACGCTCAATCTGCTGCTCCAGGACGTAAAACAGATGAACCGGGTTCGCCGCCACTTCCGCATGGTCGAAGTTAAACACGCGGGAGAGGATCTTAAACGCGAAACGCGTGGACAGGCCGTTCATCCCTTCGTCCAGCCCGGCGTAATCACGATACTCCTGGTAGGACTTGGCTTTCGGGTCTGTATCTTTCAGGCTCTCACCATCATAGACACGCATTTTCGAGTAGATGCTGGAATTTTCCGGCTCTTTCAGGCGCGACAAAATCGAGAAGCGGGCCAGTGTTTCCAGCGTACCTGGGGCGCATGGCGCGCTGGTCAGCTCACTGTGGTTAAGCAGTTTTTCGTAAATTTTGATCTCTTCGGAGATCCGCAGGCAATAAGGCACTTTGACGATATAGACACGGTCAAGGAACGCCTCATTGTTTTTGTTATTACGGAACGTGACCCACTCTGATTCGTTGGAGTGCGCAAGGATGATGCCATTAAAGGGCAGGGCAGAAATCCCCTCAGTACCGTTGTAGTTACCTTCCTGGGTAGCGGTCAGCAGGGGGTGCAGTACTTTAATGGGCGCTTTGAACATCTCAACGAATTCCATAATGCCCTGGTTAGCACGGCACAGTGCGCCGGAATAACCATAAGCATCAGGATCGTTTTGCGCGTGGTTTTCCAGTTTACGGATATCCACTTTACCTACCAGTGCAGAGATGTCCTGGTTGTTCTCATCGCCCGGTTCTGTTTTGGCGATGGCAATCTGTTCAAGTACGGATGGCCAGACTTTGACCACGCGGAATTTGGTGATGTCGCCGCCGAAATCATGCAGGCGTTTAGCCGCCCACGGCGACATGATGGTGCCGAGGTAACGACGCGGAACGTTGTATTCCTTTTCCAGTATTTGCGCGTCTTCCTGGGGATTAAACAGGCACAGCGGATGGTCATTTACCGGGCTACGTTCGCCATTGGCGCTCAATACGTAGATCGGCACCCGCTGCATTAAGGATTTCAGGCGTTCGGCGAGCGAGGATTTACCGCCACCGACCGGGCCGAGCAAATACAGGATCTGTTTCTTCTCTTCCAGACCCTGGGCGGCGTGTTTGAGATAAGAAACAATTTGCTCGATTGCTTCTTCCATGCCATAGAACTCTTCAAATGCCGGGTATCGTCCAATAACTCGGTTCGAAAAGAGACGGGAAAGCCGTGGCTCCTGGGCAGTATCCACCATCACTGGCTCACCAATGGCCATCAGTAGCCTTTCTGCCGCGTTAGCGTAGGCACTGCGGTCTTGCCGACAGATGGTAAGAAATTCCTGCAGTGTGAACTCTTCGTCCTTGGCAGCTTCATAGCGCTGGCGGTAGTGATCGAATATATTCATGGCATGCCGTCCTTTCGTTTTTTAGCACAGGTAAAGAGCCGTTCATATGAATAGTAGAGGCTCCCGGAAGCGTTAACTGAACGACGCTAAGAGTCATACAGCAACCCTCATGCCAGGTTGCATGTCATTAACAAAATGCGGGTTCGTTAAATCGTCTTCTTATATTTAAGCGTAGATGGCATTTGCAAAACTTGCATGCCGCCTAAAACTAATTTCAATGACATATCAATAACTCATCCATAAAAGCTTTCTTTTGTGATAAGCCTTCCACTCTCAAATCACAGCGGCTTCATAAAACAGTAAGCCCCCTGTCATATACAGACCACAGGCTATAGGGTTTAGTTTTGTAATGATTAAGTAAAAAAATTTGGGATGACTGTCCTGGACGGTTAAACTTCACTCCGCCGATTATTGACTACAGGAATTAATGGACTGTGATGAAACTCAAACTCCTGGCACTGGGCGTGCTGATCGCTTCTTCTACATTTGCTGCCAGCGCCGAAAGCAATTTCTCCCTGGGCGCGGGTGTGGGCGTGGTAGAGACGCCGTATAAACAGTACGACAATAAAGCCTATCCGATTCCGGTTATTACCTATGAAAGCGATGACTTCTGGTTTCGTGGTTTAGGCGGTGGCTACTACCTGTGGAAGGATCAGGCCGACCAACTCTCTGTCTTCGCTGCCTACTCCCCCTGGAGCTTTAAACCGGGTGACAGTGACAATAATCAACTGCGTCAATTGAATAAACGTAAGTCAACCGCAGTGGCGGGGCTTTCTTATATCCATAACACCGAATATGGCTTTCTGCGTACGTCACTGGCAGGCGATGTGCTTGATAACAGTAATGGTGTGACATGGGATTTGGCCTGGTTGTATCGCTATACCAATGGTGGTCTGACGCTGACGCCGGGCATCGGCGTTGAATGGAACAGCGATAATCAAAACGAGTACTATTATGGTGTATCGCGCGCGGAATCGCGTCGCAGCGGCCTTAATAGTTACGATCCGGACAATGGCTGGAGCCCTTATCTGGAACTTACCGCCAGCTATCGTTTGACAGATAACTGGAGTGTTTACGGCACCGGGCGCTTCACCCATCTGTCTGATGAAATCAAAGACAGTCCGATGGTGGATAAATCCTGGGCCGGATTGTTATCCACAGGGGTAACGTATCGTTTTTGATTGTGCTTTTTAATAGTGCAATCTGTGCATCAAAACAGGGCTGTTAGCCCTGTTTTGCTTTACGGTGGTGCATTTAGCGCAGGAGGATGATATGGCTCAGAGAAATGTAGTCTTCGCGGGCGAAGTGGCGCTGCCTGCTATTGGTCAGGGTACCTGGTATATGGGGGAAAATGACCGTCAGCGCAGTAAAGAGGTGGATGCACTACGGGCGGGCATTGAGGCGGGGCTCAGGCTCATCGATACGGCGGAAATGTACGCAGACGGTGGGGCAGAAGAGGTGGTTGGTGAGGCACTCCAGGGGGGCTTACGCGACAACATCTATCTGGTTTCGAAAGTCTATCCATGGAATGCCGGCGGTAAAAAGGCAATTGCGGCCTGTGAGGCCAGCCTGCGCCGTCTGAAAACCGACTATCTGGATCTCTATCTGCTGCACTGGCGTGGCAATTTCTCGCTGGCCGAAACGGTCGATGTGATGGAGACCCTGATTGAACAGGGCAAAATCCGCCGCTGGGGCGTATCGAATCTCGACTATGCCGATATGCAAGAACTCTGGCGGGTGCAGGGTGGTAAAGCCTGTGTGACCGATCAGGTGCTTTACCATCTGGGTTCGCGCGGGATCGAATATGATCTGCTGCCCTGGTGTCAGGAACAACAGATGCCGGTAATGGCTTATTGCCCTCTGGCACAGGCTGGTCGCCTGCGGAACGGATTGATGAATAACAGCGTGGTGACCGATATTGCCCGCGCCCACAACGCGACGGCGGCACAAATTCTGCTGGCATGGGTTATTAGTCACAAAGGGGTGATGGCGATTCCAAAGGCGGGCACTGTGGCGCATGCGCAGGAAAATGCCGCTGCGTTGGATATTACCCTGACGCAAGAGGATCTGGGACGCCTGAATGACGCATTCCCGGCGCCGGGCCGTAAAACACCGCTTGATGTTGTCTAAGAAAAGTGTCCCTCTCCTTTGTCGGAAGAGGGACCGCCGCATTAGCGTTTGATGACGCGAATCGTCTGTGCCAGACGAGACGGTTTTTCTTCGGTGGTTTTTTGCGGCGCGGTCGCGCAGGCAGACTCAACGCAGACAAAGGTTTTATAACCATCATCCGGCATATCGGTCATGCTGGCGGAGAGTGCCGGACCTGGGTTCCATGCGACCACATTTTTATGATGATGGTGGATCACTTCAATGGTGCGGTTCAGCGCACTGTCATGAATCACGCTGCAGGCTTCCGGGTTCAGATAGACGCGATCGGTACGATCCGGGAAGGTCTGCACGCCATCGGTCAATGCATCTTCTTGCGCGTTGTTCACTTTATCAATAAAACGATCGCCCAGGCCGCTGACTTTCACAGCATGGATATCGCCAACGTTGAAATAGGTATGCAGTGCTGAGGTGGTTTCGAAATCACCGTGCGCTTCCAGTTCGATTTCGCACGTTTTACCCAATTTATAGCGGGCAAACAGCGTGAACTCATGCGGCCAGTATTGGCGGGATGCTTCGCTGCTGTGCAGCTCAAATGTCAGCACAACGCCATTGTCGTCTTCATTATGCGCTTTCAGTGTCCATGCCAGATTACGGGCGAAGCCGTGAGCAGGCAGGCCCTGTTGCGCTGCCGGACCAAACCAGGGCCAGCAGATCGGTACGCCGCCGCGCAGCGCTACGCCGTTTTTGAACGGCGTGTTGCCGCTCAACCACAGTGCTTCGTCTTCACCCTGCGGTTTCCAGGAGAGCAGATGCGCCCCCTGCAAAGCAAAAGAGGCTTTAACTTGTGGGTGATCGATAACGATAACCTCCAGTTCATCCATCAGGCGGCGAGAGAGGGTGGAGGTAATTTGTTCAACAACCGGGAGAGCAAAAATTTTGTTTATCATGGTGCAATCCTTCGTTTAGCAAGACACAAAATCATGAAAGCTGCATCAGGACGGCAAGTCTGGGGGAGAGCCGGGAACACAGATGTTTCTGTGGCCAGTATCCGCGAGCAGCGCCAGTGAGGAAGCAGCTTTCAGGATGACGCGAAACATAAAAAAAGGCGACCGAAGTCGCCTTTATAGATCAATTTCTCATCCCAACTTATTTGGAGATGTGAGCGATCAGGTCCAGAACTTTGTTAGAGTAGCCGGTTTCGTTGTCGTACCAGGATACCAGTTTCACGAAGTTGTCGTTCAGTGCGATACCTGCTTTAGCATCGAACACGGAAGTGCAAACTTCGCCGTTGAAATCGGTAGAGACAACGTCGTCTTCGGTGTAACCAAGAACGCCTTTCATTGCGCCTTCAGAAGCCGCTTTGATTGCTTTCTTGATTTCTTCGTAGGACGCTGCTTTTTCCAGACGAACGGTCAGGTCAACAACAGATACGTTCGGAGTCGGAACGCGGAACGCCATACCAGTCAGTTTGCCATTCAGTTCTGGCAGTACTTTACCTACAGCTTTAGCTGCACCGGTAGAGGACGGGATGATGTTCTGTGCTGCGCCACGGCCGCCGCGCCAGTCTTTGTGAGACGGGCCATCAACGGTTTTCTGAGTAGCGGTAGTCGCGTGAACAGTGGTCATCAGACCTTCGATGATGCCGAAGTTGTCGTTGATAACTTTTGCCAGCGGTGCCAGGCAGTTAGTGGTGCAGGATGCGTTAGAAACGATGTCCTGGCCAGCATAAGTTTCGAAGTTAGCGCCACGAACGAACATCGGGGTGTTGTCTTTGGAAGGACCAGTCAGAACAACTTTTTTCGCGCCAGCAGTGATGTGTTTACGTGCAGTTTCGTCGGTCAGGAAGATACCGGTAGCTTCTGCTACTACGTCAACGCCGATTTCGTTCCATTTCAGGTTAGCCGGATCTTTTTCAGCAGTAACACGGATGGTTTTGCCGTTAACAACCAGATGGCCGTCTTTGACTTCTACGGTACCGTTGAAACGGCCGTGAGTAGAGTCATATTTCAGCATGTAAGCCATGTATTCTGCGTCTAACAGATCGTTGATACCAACGATTTCGATGTCAGAACGTTCCTGAGCAGCACGGAAAACAATGCGACCGATACGGCCAAAACCGTTGATACCTACTTTGATAGTCATATATTCCACCAGCTATTTGTTAGTGAATAAAAGGTTGGCTGTAAAATTACAAAAACCTTACGCAGCGTCAAGCGGAATCGTGTCAATCATTGCGACAAATCAATCCTCCGCATAACCTTTGTTCGACTGACTCGTCTCACTCTTCCTATGAGCATGCTCCCCTTATGGGGACGCCGCCCCGAATTTTAAAGGTCATGCAGGATAAAAATGTGAGAGTGATCACAATTACCCGCCCGGGAATTCGCAGCAAGTAAGTTTAGATCAAAAGTTATCACTTCATTGTTAATGTTTTGTTAGAATCGAAGGGAAGTTGTACGAATTCTTACCGCGAGATGTGAGCCTATGACGACGAAATCCTCTCAGGATGACCTGAAACAAAATCTGACAGAGATGCAGTTCTATGTGACGCAAGATCACGGTACCGAACCGCCTTTTACAGGTCGTCTTTTACACAACAAGCGTGAAGGCGTGTACCACTGTCTGGTATGCGACGCGCCGCTGTTTCATTCGCAGACCAAATATGATTCAGGTTGCGGCTGGCCGAGTTTTTTCGAGCCGGTAAGTGAAGAGTCTATCCGTTACCTTAACGATTACTCGCACGGCATGCAGCGCGTTGAAATTCGTTGCGGTAATTGTGACGCGCATCTGGGACATGTTTTCCCGGATGGACCACAACCGACCGGTGAACGTTATTGCGTAAATTCCGCCTCTTTGAGTTTTACCGATGATGAAAACGGCGATCGGACTCAGGGGTGAGGAATCGATTCAGCTATTATTCCACTGGAGTTAATTTAGCATGGATTTCGAACAAGTCATTAACAGTATGACGCCGGATATCTACCAGCGTCTGGTTACCGCTGTTGAATTGGGCAAGTGGCCGGACGGTGTTGCGCTGACGGCGGAACAAAAAGAGAACAGCCTGCAACTGGTCATGCTTTGGCAGGCCCGCCATAACACCGACGCGCAACATATGACCATCGACACCCACGGACAGATGGTGATGAAGAGCAAGCAACAACTGAAAGAAGACTTTGGTATTGCGCCGAAGCCGATTGCGACGCTGAAAATGCAATAACACCCTTGATAAGCGGCGAGGCCATAGCGCTTCGCCCGCATTTTTGTCCTTCCTGTTTTACCCTCCTTTTCACTCCTTACTTACTCTTGATGGCCTCGTCGCAAAAATCTGTTTTTTCCACACATTAATCTGTTTTTATTAATCTGTTGATTTTAATGAGTTTTGTTGATTCTTCGTGCCCGCATTTGTGATCTGTGTTGGGTAATACAGAATAAAATCTGTGTTTAGCAGATTTAAAGTTGACTTCAAAAATGCATGGCGCGAATAATATCCTCACTGAAACAGATGAAATCACTGAGGAGCAAGCGATGAAAGCATTAGCGCGTTTCGGCAAGGCATTTGGCGGTTACAAGATGATTGACGTACCTGAGCCTGTGTGCGGCCCGGATGATGTCGTCATTGAAATCAAAGCCGCAGCGATCTGCGGTGCGGATATGAAACATTACAAAGTCGACAGCGGTTCCGATGTTTTTAACTCAATCCGCGGCCATGAATTTGCCGGACGCATCTGTAAAACCGGGGCAAACGTGAAGGACTGGAAAGTCGGCCAGCGCGTAGTGTCCGATAACAGCGGCCACGTCTGCGGCGTGTGTCCTGCCTGTGAACAAGGTGATTTTCTGTGTTGTACAGAAAAAGTGAACCTTGGTCTTGATAACAACACCTGGGGTGGCGGTTTTTCGAAATATTGCCTGGTGCCCGGTGAGATCCTGAAAATCCACCGTCGCGCACTGTGGGAGATCCCGGAAGGCGTCGACTACGAAGAAGCGGCAGTTCTCGATCCTATCTGTAATGCTTATAAATCTATCGCCCAACAATCCAAATTCTTGCCCGGCCAGGACGTTGTGGTCATCGGTACCGGACCGCTGGGTCTGTTCTCTGTCCAGATGGCGCGCATTATGGGGGCGGTCAACATTGTGGTCGTCGGGCTGGATGAAGATGTTGATGTTCGTTTCCCGGTAGCCAGAGAGCTCGGCGCAACGGCGGTGGTCAACGGTTCGAAAGAAGACGTTGTTGCCCGTTGCCAGGAGATTTGCGGCAAAGATAACCTCGGGCTGGTGATTGAGTGCTCAGGGGCCAATATCGCGCTGAAACAGTCCATCGAAATGCTGCGACCGAATGGGGAAGTGGTGCGCGTAGGTATGGGCTTCAAACCGCTCGATTTCTCTATTAACGACATCACTGCATGGAACAAGAGCATCATTGGGCACATGGCCTATGACTCCACCTCCTGGCGCAACGCCATTCGCCTGCTGGCCTCCGGCGATATTCAGGTGAAACCGATGATCACCCACCGTATTGGGCTGTCAGAGTGGGAAAAAGGCTTTGACGCGATGGTCGATAAAACGGCAATCAAAGTCATCATGACCTACGACTTCGATTGATAAACCGTTCCTTGTTATTAGCATCACCAATGCGATCTTGTCCTTTATTTTGAATGTTGAAGGAAATAATAAAACAAGACGTCGCGGACGGAATACACGAATACAAAAATTAATGCTTTATTTCGTGAGGAATATCTTATGGGAAACACAATTGAAAAACCCAATTGTGGGGCAAGACTCGACCGTCTTCCGGATAGCCACTGGCATTATACTATGTTTGGGATGGTGGCTTTCGGATTATTAGTTTGCTGGAGTAACGCCGTTGGTGGGTTAATTCTGGCGCAGTTAAAAGAGCTCGGATGGACAGATAATTCAACGACCGCAACCTTTTCTGCTATTACCACGGCGGGGATGTTCGCCGGGGCATTAATTGGCGGCATCATTGGCGATAAAATTGGCCGTAAGAAAGCCATTATCCTTTATGAAGTTATTCATATTGTGTCAATGATTGCCGGTGCGCTCTCTCCGGATATGACGTTCCTGATTGCCTGCCGTCTGGTGATGGGATTTGGTCTGGGCGCGCTGCTGGTGACGCTGTTTGCCGGTTACACCGAATACATGCCGGGGCGTAGTCGTGGAACCTGGTCTAGTCGCGTCTCCTTTATTGGCAACTGGTCATATCCATTGTGTTCATTAATTGCGATGGGGCTGACGACAATGGTCAGCGCGGAGTGGAACTGGCGTGTACAGCTTATTATTCCGAGCGTGCTCTCGTTGATTGCCACCTGGCTTGCCTGGCGTTATTTTCCGGAATCCCCGCGTTGGCTGGAATCGCGTGGACGCTATGCGGAAGCAGAAGCCATCATGTCGGAGATCGAACGTAAAGTCAGTCTGCAAACCGGCAAGACACTGAGCGTGGTGACACCCATTGAGAGTAAAAGCCTGCCCGCCGTAGTGCCTTATTCATCGCTGCTGAAAGGAGCGTTGCTTAAACGGGTGATTCTGGGATCGTTTGTCTTAATCGCCATGAATGTGGTGCAGTACACGCTAATTAACTGGCTGCCAACCATATTTATGTCGCAGGGGATTAACCTTAAAGATTCCATCGTGCTGAATACCATGAGCATGTTTGGCGCACCGTTTGGCATTTTTATCGCCATGATGGTGATGGACAAAATTCCACGCAAAACAATGGGTGTCGGATTACTGCTATTTATTGCTGCACTGGGTTATTTCTATTCTCTGCAGACCAATATGCTGATGATTACCGTTTGTGGCTTCTTCCTGATCACTTTTGTTTATATGTATGTCTGCTATGCCTCGGCAGTCTACGTACCTGAAATATGGCCTACCGAAGCAAAATTGCGTGGCTCGGGCCTGGCGAACGCCGTGGGTCGCATTAGCGGAATTGCCGCACCTTATGCTGTGGCAGTTCTGCTCAGTAATTATGGCGTCACCGGTGTCTTTATTCTGCTCAGCGTCGTGGCCATTATCGTCGCGGCGGCGATTGCAACCATCGGTATCGAAACAAAAGGGGCGTCTGTCGAAAGTATTGGGATGGATGCCGTTACCACCAAATAATGCGTCTTCGAAAGGAAAGTGTATGCAAAACTCTAAAGCAATTTTAAAAACACCCGGCACGATGACAATTCTCCCGGCGAATATGCCGGTGCCAAAAGATGATGAAGTCTTAATTAAAGTGGAATATGTCGGTATTTGTGGTTCGGATGTTCACGGTTTCGAATCTGGCCCTTTTATTCCGCCGAAAGATCCGAACCAGGAAATTGGTCTCGGCCATGAGTGTGCCGGTACCGTGGTGGCCATTGGCCGTAATGTTAAAAAATTCAAACCGGGCGATAAAGTCAATATTGAACCCGGTGTGCCCTGCGGAAAATGTCGCTACTGCCTGGAAGGCAAATATAACATCTGTCCTGATGTCGACTTTATGGCAACCCAGCCAAATTACCGTGGCGCTCTGACATATTACCTCTGTCACCCTGAAAGCTTTACCTACAAGCTGCCGGAAAATATGGACACCATGGAGGGCGCACTGGTCGAGCCTGCGGCGGTGGGGATTCATGCCGCGATGCTGGCTGACGTAAAGCCCGGCAAAAAGATTGTCATTCTCGGCGCAGGCTGTATCGGCTTGATGACTCTGCAGGCTTGCCGCTATCTGGGCGCCACGCAAATTGTGGTGGTTGATGTGCTGGAAAAACGACTGGCGATGGCGGAAAAACTGGGCGCTAGCGCGGTGATTAACGGCGCGAAAGAGGACACGGTGGCCTGCTGTGCCGAACGTATTGGTGAGATGGGGGCGGATATCGTTTTTGAAACGGCTGGTTCAGCCATCACTGTAAAACAGGCACCTTATCTGGTGATGCGCGGTGGCAAAATAATGATTGTCGGTACTGTACCGGGCGACTCTGCGATTAATTTCCTGAAAATTAATCGTGAGGTCAGCATTCAAACGGTATTCCGTTATGCCAATCGCTATCCATTAACTATTGAGGCTATCTCCTCCGGTAAATTCGATGTGAAATCGATGGTCACCCATATTTACGATTATGACGATGTGCAACGCGCATTCGACGAATCGGTAAATAACAAACGCGAAATCATTAAAGGCGTTATTAAAATTTTAGCTTAATTCATTAATGAGGTGTTATTCATGCTGGCAGATATCAGATTCTGGGAAAATCACGCACAAGAAAACCATTATGCGATTGCGCATTTTAATGTCTGGAATGCGGAGATGTTGATGGGCGTTATTGATGCGGCGGAAGAGACAAAGTCTCCGGTCATTATTTCTTTTGGTACAGGTTTTGTAGGCAATACATCGTTTGAAGACTTCTCTCATATGATGGTCTCCATGGCGAAACAAGCCACGGTTCCGGTTATTACTCACTGGGACCATGGCCGCAGCATGGAGATTATTCACAATGCCTGGCAGCACGGGATGAACTCTTTAATGCGTGATGCATCGGCATTCGACTTTGAAGAAAATATCCGTCTGACCAAAGAGGCCGTGGATTTCTTCCATCCGCTGGGTATTCCGGTCGAGGCGGAACTGGGCCATGTTGGCAACGAAACGGTCTACGAAGAGGCGCTGGCGGATTATCACTATACCGACCCGGACCAGGCTGCGGAGTTTGTTGCGCGCACCGGGTGTGACTCGCTGGCGGTGGCGATCGGCAATCAGCACGGCGTTTATACCTCCGCGCCGCAGCTTAACTTTGAAGTTGTCCGCCGCGTTCGTGAAGCTGTCTCGGTTCCGCTGGTTTTACATGGCGCGTCCGGGATCAGCGATGCGGACATCAAAAAAGCCATCTCGCTGGGCATCGCCAAAATCAACATCCATACCGAGCTGTGCCAGGCGGCAATGGTGGCGATAAAAGAGAACCAGCATCAGCCGTTCCTGCATCTGGAGCGCGAAGTGCGTAAAGCCGTTAAAGAACGTGCGCTGGAGAAAATCCGTCTGTTTGGTTCGGACGGTAAGGCGGAATAGCAACATGGGCAAAATAGATGTCATTTGCGTGGGGGCCGCGATTGTCGACATCCCATTGCAACCGGTGAGTAAGAACATTTTCGATGTTGATTCTTATCCGCTGGAGCGCATTGCGATGACCACAGGCGGCGATGCCATCAACGAGGCGATGATCATTTCTCGCCTCGGGCATAAAACCGCCCTTAACAGCCGCATCGGCAATGATGCGGCAGGGCATTTCATCCTCGAACGCTGCCGTCAGGAGAACATCGATATTTACAGTCTGCGCATGGACGAGGGTGTCGATACCTCGATCAACGTGGGGCTGGTGACCAGCGACGGTGAACGGACCTTTGTGACGAATCGCAACGGCAGTCTGTGGAAGCTGGCGCTGGAGCATGTGGATTTCAGCCGCTTTGCCGAGGCGAAATTGCTGTCGCTGGCGAGCATCTTTAACAGCCCGTTGCTGGATGGCAACGCGCTGAAAGAGATTTTCATCCGCGCCAAAGCACAGCAATTGCTTATCTGTGCCGACATGATCAAACCACGCCTGGGCGAGACGCTGGACGATATCCGCGAGGCCTTAAGTTACGTGGATTTCCTCTTTCCCAACTATGAAGAGGCGAAGCTGCTCACCGGTGAGACGTCGCTGGACGGTATTGCCGACAGCTTTCTCGCTTGTGGCGTCAAAACGGTGGTGATCAAGACGGGCAAGAAGGGCTGTTTTATTAAGAACAGCGAGACGCGCCTTGAAGTGCCTGCGGTGAAAGGGATCACCGCCATCGACACCATCGGAGCCGGGGATAATTTTGCCTCCGGGTTTATCTGCGGCCTGCTGGAGGATAAATCGCTGCGTGACTGCGCGTTGTTTGCCAATGCCACGGCTGCGATCTCGGTGCTCAGCGTCGGTGCGACCACGGGCGTGAAAAACAGACAGCTTGTCGAACAACTGCTTGATGAGTATGAAGGATAAATAAAGCATGAAAATGATACCGTTGGGAAAAACCCAGCTTGCCGTTTCGCAACTCGGTCTGGGTACCTGGGCCATCGGCGGTGGTCCCGCCTGGAATGGCGACCTGGATACCCAGGTTTGTATCGATACAATCGTGGAAGCGCACCGCTGCGGCATCAACCTGATTGATACCGCACCGGGGTACAACTTCGGTAACAGTGAGCGCATTGTCGGCCAGGCATTGACTGACTTACCGCGCGACGAGGTGATTGTCGAAACCAAGTGCGGCATTGTGTGGGAGCGTGAAGGCAGCCTGTTTAATAAAGTGGGCGACCGCCAGCTGTATAAAAACCTCACGCCGGAATCTATCCGCGAAGAGGTGGACGCCAGCCTGCAACGCCTGCGGATTGACTGCATCGATATCTACATGACCCACTGGCAGTCGGTGCCGCCGTTCTTTACCCCAATTGCAGAAACCGTCGCAGTGCTTAACGCGTTGAAGAAAGAGGGCAAGATCAAGTCCATCGGCGCGGCAAATGTGGACATCGGACATATCGAAGAGTACCTGCGTCATGGCGAACTGGATATAGTACAGGCGAAATACAGCCTCCTTGATCGGCAAATCGAGCGTGACATACTGCCGCTTTGCCAGAAGCACGGCATTGTCCTGCAAGTCTATTCACCGCTGGAGCAGGGACTGCTGACCGGCACTGTGACGCGCGACTATGTTCCGGTGGGTGCGCAGGCAAATAAAGTGTGGTTCCAGCATGATAATATGCTACAGGTTATTGATATGCTGGAGAAATGGCAGCCGCTGTGTAAAAAGTACGATTGCACGGTACCCACACTCGCACTAGCGTGGATATTGAAACAAAGCAGTCTGATTTCTATTTTGAGCGGCGCGACCTCACCGCAGCAGGTGCGGGAAAATGTGCGGGCAACGGCCATTAATCTCAGTGATGCCGATGCATTATTAATGAAAGAGATGGCTGACGCGCTTATTAATAAGTAACAGAAATGACGGTGTGTCTTTGTTTCTCGGAAATACATGAATAAATCTGTGATTCAAACATATTCTTTTGAAAGTAAACATGGCGTGTGACATACTGCCTGGATAGCATGTTATTAAACGAAGCAGAGGCATACCGTGGCTGCAAAGGACCGATTGCAAACCATTAAACAGATGGTAACCAACGAAAAGAAAGTGCAGGTGACTCAACTGAGCCAGCTCTTTCAGGTTACCGAAGAGACTATCCGTCGCGATTTAGAAAAGCTGGAAGCCGAAGGGATCATTACCCGCACCTATGGTGGTGCGGTGCTCAACAGTGCCAGCATCACGGATAACGTTCATTTTTATAAACGCGCGAAATCTTTTTTTGAAGAGAAGCAGGTTATTGCGCTAAATGCGCTGCCGTTTATTAATAACAAGACCACGATGTCTGCAGATTCCAGTACTACCGCAATGGAGCTGTTGAAATTATTAAAAGACCGCAAAGACCTGACGCTGTTGACTAACTCAACCGAAGCCTTTCGCGAACTGGCACAGTCGGACATTAATATCGTATCAACCGGGGGCGAGTTTAATAAGAATACGCTTTCTTTTCAGGGGCGCATTACTAAAGAAATTATTGGTAAATACCATGTCGATATTATGGTGATGAGCTGTAAAGGTCTGGACATCGACAGCGGTGCGCTTGATTCCAACGAAGCAGAAGCAGAAATAAAAAAAATGATGATCAGCCAGGCGACAGAAGTTGCTTTGCTGGTGGATCATTCAAAATTTGACCGTAAGGCCTTTGTTCAGCTCGTCGATTTTAGCCACATTAATTATATTATTACGGATAAAAAACCAGGCGATCAGTGGATTTCATTTTGTCAGAAAAACAATATTCAACTGATTTATTAAGTTTGGGGGTGGGCTGAATATCGCGCGAATGTGCGTGGCAGCCTGTTGGTCATTATCCCTCAAATATGGTTAATGATTCCTGGTGTAAAAAAATCGTTAAACGGACTGAGCGAATGCATATTCGTTATTGTGGTTGTGACTTTCACCAGGCATATTTTGAGGCATAGATAATGGAACAATATGACCATATTGGCATCCGCATGGATCGTTTGCCACTCTCATCTTTTCATTACCGGATATTTGGCATTATCGGACTGAGTTTATTAATTACCGGTTTTCTCAGCTATTCGGGAAATGTCGTGCTGGCAAAACTGGTCAGTAATGGCTGGTCAAATAATTACCTCAATGCGGCGTTCACCTCCGCCCTGATGCTCGGCTATTTCATTGGCTCGCTGATGGGGGGATTTGTTGGCGATTATCTGGGGCGGCGCAAGGCGTTTCGCATCAATTTGCTGATCGTCGGATTTACCGCCACCGCTGCCACCTTTTCCCCGGACATGTACTGGCTTATTTTCCTGCGCTGTCTGATGGGGACCGGAATGGGGGCGCTGATTATGGTGGGATACGCCTCTTTCACCGAATTTATTCCCGCAGCTATCCGTGGCAAATGGTCCGCGCGCCTGTCGTTTGTCGGCAACTGGTCCCCGATGCTCTCGGCCGCTATCGGCGTGGTGGTGATCGGTTATTTGAGCTGGCGGGTCATGTTTTTGCTGGGCGGGGTATCGATGCTGGTCGCCTGGTGGCTGTCGGGGCGTTATTTTATTGAATCACCGCGTTGGCTGGCGGGGAAGGGCAAAGGCGATGTTGCACAGCAGGTGGTATGCGAGATTGAGCAGCAGGTTAGCCGGGAGAAAAACATAGCCCTGGCGGAGATAAAACCCGTCGCGCATCGATCTGCCGGGACGGAAAAAGGCAGTTTCTGGCAGCTCTTTCGCGGCGATATGCTGCGCAGAACGCTGGTGGCGATCACGGTACTGGTGGCAATGAATTTTTCGCTCTATACCATTACCGTGTGGATCCCCACAATATTCGTTAACTCGGGGATTGATGTCACCAAATCGATCTTTATGACCGCCATTATTATGATTGGTGCCCCCCTGGGGATTTTCATTGCCGCGATGATTATCGATAAATTCCCGCGCCGCTGGTTTGGTTCCATTCTGCTGCTGATTGTGGCGGTGCTGGGCTATTACTATTCGCTGCAAAAAGAGGAGTGGGCCATTTTATCCCTCGGTCTGGTGCTCATTTTCTTCCTCTACATGTATGTCTGCTTCGCCTCGGCGGTATACGTCCCTGAATTATGGCCGACCCATTTGCGCCTGCGAGGCTCCGGCTTTGTGAATGCGGTGGGGCGTATCGTCGCCGTCTTCACCCCGTACGGCGTGGCGGCATTATTGACCCACTACGGCACATACGCGGTCTTTTCGGCGCTGGGGGTGATGCTGGTGTGCTGCTCGCTGATCCTGTTTCTGTTTGGGATTGAAACGCGGATGATATCGCTGGAAAAGATTTCGGAGCTGTCGTGAAAATGTCGTCCGGTTTGTGGGCCGGACGACACTATCAGGCTTGCGTTTCCTGCCAGTCAGCCAGCGTATAAAGTGTTGCACCTTCGGCTGACATCTCCATAAAGGCATGCGCGCTATCCTGCGCATTGATGTTCACCCCACGGCAGCCGTCGGTAATGACGTTAACACGATAACCCAGTTTCAGCGCATCCAGCACGGTAAATTTCACGCAATAATCGGTGGCGAGCCCCATGATGGTTAGCTCAGCAATGCCATGCTGACGCAACCAGTCGTCGAGCCCGGTTTTCTGCCGATGTCCGTTATCAAAAAAAGCGCTGTAGCTATCGATAGCCGGATTCTGCCCCTTGTGAAACACCGCATCCATTGCTGAGGCTTTCAACAGGGGATGTAACGCCGCGCCTTCGCTGTGCTGTACGCAATGATCCGGCCAGAAGGTTTGCGCCAGGCCATCAAGCACACCTTGTGAAAAGGGCGCAACCTGATGCTGACTGGCGAAACTGCCATGATTAGCCGGGTGCCAGTCCTGCGTCGCCAGTACAGGTTCGCCGCGTGCCTGGCACCAGTCAATCAGCGTGTTCGCCACATCGACCGTGCTGTCACCTTCTGCCACGGCCAGTGCGCCGCCTGCACAGAAATCATTTTGCAGGTCGACCAGGAGCAACGCGCGTTGTTTCATCGGGGTTTCCTTATTCGTCTGCGGTGAGTTCACCGCGCAGATTCTGTGTCATGGCGCTTCGAATCGCGGCCGCGTCCAGATCCTGGCTCAACAGATAATGCAGTTTAGTCAGGGTGGCCTCTACCGTCATATCCGCACCGCCAATTACGCCTGCGTGCGCCAGTGCGTTGCCGGTAGCGTAACCGCCCATATTAACCTTACCCGACATACACTGCGTCAGGTTAACCACCACAATGCCACGCGCACTGGCTTCCTGTAACTCTTTGAGGAACTCGCCGTTTTGCGGCGCGTTGCCCACACCATAAGAGCGCAGGATCAGCGCTTTAACGGGTTGACGCAGGAAGTTTCTTACCACGTCTGCCGAGATGCCAGGATAAATCGTCACCACGCCAATCGGCTGCGGGGTGATCGGATGGACAATCAGTTCGCCGCTACCGTGCGGCGCAGGTGGCGTATTGAGGCGACGAATATGAATTCCCGCTTCCAGCAGCGGCGACAGATTCGGCGAGGCAAAGGCGTCGAAACCGTCAGCATGCGCTTTCGTCGTGCGGTTACCGCGATAGAGGCGGTTGTTAAAAAACAACGTCACTTCGTTAATCGGGAAGTTGGCCGCCACGTACAGCGAGTTGAGCAAATTAATCTGCCCGTCGGAACGCAGTTCCGCCAGCGGAATTTGCGAGCCGGTGACGATAACCGGCTTACTCAGGTTTTCCAGCATAAACGACAGCGCCGAGGCAGTGTATGCCATGGTGTCGGTGCCGTGCAGGATGACAAAGCCATCATAATCGTTGTAATGGGCTTTGATATCGTCAGCGATATGCTGCCAGTCCTCCGGCGTCATATCGGAGGAGTCCATCAACGGATCATATTCGTGGATGGTGAAGTCAGGCATTTCGGGGCGATGGAATTCAGGCATTAACGCCAGTTGGCGTTGCAGATGACCGGAGACGGGAACATAGCCGTGTTCGGAGCGTTGCATACCGATGGTACCGCCAGTGTAGGCAACATAAATCGATTTCTTTTGCATGATAGAAAATGTGTTGTCGCAGAGTGGGGGGAGTATATACGCAGTGAATGAATGATGCAGCGAAAGCGCGAAGAAAAGGCGGAGTCAGCGTGATGCCGATCTCCGCCTGCATACAAAATGTTCAGTTTATTAGCGAATGTTGGCGCAGGTCAGGCAAAACGCGTAACGGTTTTGCGGATCATTAAACGCCGCCAGTTTGTCTGTTTCAGCTTTGACCTGAACCGCCGCATTGGCCAGTGGCGCAGGCAGATACGCCTGCAATGCCTGTGGCAACATAGCGCGTACGGAACCTGACATGCTGTCCATCACGCGATCAAAGAATGAGGGCTCATCCTGATACCAGTCCACATGCCACTGTTTGAGTTTCGCCAGCTCTGCCGCTTTGCTCAGCGCATCGTCGAAATCACCCAACCCGTCGACCAGCCCGTTGGCTTTCGCATCCTGCCCGGTCCAGACGTGACCCTGGGCGATTTTATCAATCTGTTCCGGCGTACTGTTACGCGACTGAGCAACCAGAGTGATAAAGCGTTTGTAGCCGTTCTCAATGCTTATCTGCATCATCTGCTGAACTTCCGGCGGCAGCGCTTTGGTCATGCTGACATCCGCCAGCGGTGACGTTGCCACGCCGTCGGTATGTACGCCAATGCTGTCAAGGCTGTTCTCCAGCGTATTGATGACACCGAAAATGCCAATCGACCCGGTCAGTGTGCTGGCATTGGCCACGATGTAGTTCGCAGGCGTTGAGATCCAGTAACCGCCGGATGCCGCCATACCGCCCATGGAGACCACGACCGGTTTGCCTGCCGCGCGCGCTGCGGCCAGTTCAGAGCGAATTACTTCCGAGGCGCTTACGCTGCCGCCAGGGCTATTAACACGCAGGACAATGGCTTTCACTTTCGGATCCAGTCGTGCATCGCGGATCTGCGACGCGGTAGTATCACCCCCCACGTTCCCCGGGGTTTCATTACCGTCCATGATCGCGCCATTTGCAAAGACGACAGCGACGGCGTCGCCCATATCGCTCGGTTTTTTCAACTGATAATCGTAATAGCTGATGGCGCGGAAATTTTTGTCTTTATCATCCCAGCCGAACTGTTTGGTCAGCGCTTTTTCCGCATCGGCGCTTGAACCCAGTTCGTCCACCAGTTTGTTATCCAGCGCGTATTTAGCCGTATCGCCATCAACTTTACGCAGCCCGTCCAGCACGCCTTGGGCGCCTGGGAAGATCTGCTGTGCGGTAACCTGGCGGTTGGCGGCGATGGTATTGAGATAATTTTGCCAGAGTTCGCCTACCCAACGGCTGTCGGCATCGCGCGCGGCCGGAGACATGTCGTCGCGGATAAACGGCTCGACGGCGGATTTATAGGTTCCGACGCGGAACACATGGGTGCTCACTTTCAGTTTGTCGAGCAGGGATTTGTAATACAGCCCGTTAGTGGCGAAGCCATGCAGATCAACCACCCCTTGCGGCGAGAGCCAAATCTTATTGGCAAAGCTCGCAAGGTAATACTGGCCCTGGCTGTAGTTATCGCCCACCGCATAAACCGGCTTACCGCTGTCGCGGAACTCACGCAGCGCCTTACCGATATACTGCATAGAAGGCTGATCCGCTCCGGCGAAGTTTTTCAAATCCAGCACAATCCCGGTGATATTCCGGTCTGATTGCGCCTGACGAATGGTGTCGACGATATCGAACAGCGAGTTTTCCTGCAGACGGTCGGAGCTTGCGCCAAAGAACTGGCGGCCCAGTGCGCCGAGTCGGTTGCTGGCAGACGGTTTATCCACTACCACGCCGGTAATATCCATCAATAACGCACCCCGGCTGGCATGTTCTGCTTTGCTGTCGCTAAACTGCATCCACAGACCGACGCCGACCAGCACCAATAAAATAAAGAACAAATTGAGCACCAGATTGCGGATAAAGTTCAGCAATCGCCATGTCCACTTAAAAAAAACGGCAATAAAGCGCCAAAGGGTTCGCATGTATTCTCCCTGGTTAGTAACGTTTGCCGCTGCCCTGAGCGACAAGTGTGGTTATCCTAATTAGCCTGGCTCCTGTTGTCAGCAGGAATCGCTGCTGGTGCTGTAACAAAATCTACGCACGTGTTAATTTTAGGAACAAATTTCAATACAGGAGTTTAACTAATGGATGCACTAGAACTGCTCGTCAACCGCCGTAGCGCTTCCCGGTTGGCTGAACCGGCACCGACAGGCGAACAACTGGACAATATTATCCGCGCGGGGATGCGTGCGCCGGACCACGGCACGCTACAGCCGTGGCAATTTTTCATTATTGAAGGCGAGGGCCTTGCTCGCTTTGGCAGGACGCTTGAGCAGGGCGCCCTCAGCGCCGGGCTGGACGAAAAAGCGGTAGAAAAAGCACGGACTTCCCCGTCCCGTGCGCCGATGATTATCGCCGTGGTGGCGAAATGTGAAGAGAACCCGAAAGTGCCGCAGTGGGAACAACTGCTCTCGGCAGGCTGTGCTGTGATGGCGATGCAGATGGCGGCGCTGGCGCAGGGTTTCAACGGCATCTGGCGCACCGGTCCATTGACCGACAGTCCGGTTGTGCGCGACGCACTGAACTGCCGCGCGCAGGATAAAGTGGTCGGTTTCTTATACCTTGGCACCCCGCAACTTAAAGCCTCCACGACCATTAGCACGCCGGATACCGCGCCCTTCGTCCGTTATTTCTGATACTTGTTGGTAAAACTGTCTGGATTGTGAGCGAATCGCCGCAATTCGGACAGTCACGCTTATCATGCAACGTTTTGGGCGTTACCATAGCCGGATTGTCCTGACAGGAGTTGTCCATGAACGAACACGGTATTCGTCTGACGCAATACAGCCACGGAGCGGGTTGTGGTTGTAAAATTTCCCCCAAAGTGCTCGATACTATTCTGCATAGCGAGCAAGCGAAGTTTATCGACCCGAACCTTCTTGTGGGGAACGAAACCCGCGATGACGCGGCGGTATACGATCTCGGCAATGGCACCAGCGTTATCAGCACAACCGACTTTTTTATGCCCATTGTCGACAATCCTTTCGATTTTGGCCGGATCGCCGCCACTAACGCCATTAGCGACATTTTCGCCATGGGGGGCAAACCGATCATGGCGATCGCGATTTTAGGCTGGCCTGTCAACAAACTGGCGCCTGAAATTGCCCGTGAAGTTGTCGAAGGTGGCCGCCATGCCTGCCGACTGGCGGGTATTGCGCTGGCGGGTGGGCACTCTATTGATGCGCCAGAGCCCATTTTCGGGCTGGCGGTGACGGGCGTGGTGCCGACCGAGCGCATCAAGAAAAACAGTACCGCGCAGGCGGGCTGCCGACTCTTCCTTACTAAACCGCTCGGCATTGGCGTGCTGACGACCGCCGAGAAAAAATCGCTGTTGAAACCCGAACACATTGGGCTGGCAACGGAGGTGATGTGCCAGATGAACCTGGCCGGCGCCGCGTTTGCGGGCATCAGCGGTGTGAAGGCAATGACCGATGTTACCGGTTTTGGTCTGTTGGGCCACCTCAGTGAAATGTGCCAGGGCGCAGGCGTACAGGCGCAAATCTGGTATCAGGATGTGCCGAAATTACCGGGTGTTGAAGAGTACATTGCGCTTGGTGCGGTACCAGGCGGCACCCAGCGTAATTTCGCCAGCTACGGCCATTTGATGGGCGAGATGCCGGATGCGGTGCGTGATTTACTCTGCGATCCACAAACCTCTGGCGGTTTATTGCTGGCGGTGAACGCCGAGGCAGAAGGCGACGTTTACGCCACGGCGGCAGAATATGGCATTACCCTTGCGGCGGTGGGCGAGCTGGTTAGCGCACGCGCAGGGCGTCCGATGATTGAGATCCGTTAATCCAATGCGGTTGTTTATTGCCGAAAAACCCAGTCTGGGCCGCGCCATTGCGGATGTGCTACCCAAGCCGCATCGCAAAGGCGACGGCTATATTGAATGTGGCAACGGGCAGGTGGTGACCTGGTGTATTGGTCATCTACTGGAGCAGGCGCAGCCGGATGTCTACGACAGCCGCTATGCGCGCTGGAACCTGGCGGATCTGCCTATCGTACCCGAAAAATGGCGGCTCCAGCCACGTCCCTCGGTAACCAAACAGATTAATGTGATCAAGCGTCTGCTCTCTGAGGCGACGGAAGTCGTCCACGCCGGTGACCCGGACAGAGAAGGGCAGTTGCTGGTTGATGAAGTACTCGATTACCTTGAACTGTCGCCGCAAAAGCGTCAGCAGGTCCAGCGCTGCCTGATTAACGATCTTAACCCCCAGGCGGTGGAGCGCGCGATTTCACGCCTGCGCGCTAACAGCGAATTTATTCCTTTGTGCGTTTCGGCACTGGCCCGCGCCCGCGCCGACTGGCTGTACGGCATCAACATGACGCGCGCGTATACATTGCTTGGGCGTAACGCCGGGTATCAGGGGGTGCTTTCCGTTGGTCGCGTACAGACGCCAGTTCTTGGCCTGGTGGTGCGCCGCGACGAAGAGATCGAGAACTTCGTGGCAAAAGATTTTTTCGAAGTGAAGGCGCATATTGTCACCCCGGCAGGGGAGCGGTTCACCGCCCTGTGGCAGCCGAGCGAGGCCTGTGAACCTTATCAGGATGAAGAGGGGCGTTTGCTGCACCGCCCGCTGGCTGAGCACGTGGTCGCGCGTATTTCCGGGCAGCCAGCGAATGTTACCGCCTATAACGATAAACGGGAATCAGAACCGGCGCCGTTACCTTTTTCGCTTTCAGCGCTGCAAATTGAAGCCGCGAAACGCTATGGCCTGAGCGCGCAGAACGTTCTCGATATCTGCCAGAAGCTGTATGAAACCCACAAGCTGATTACCTACCCGCGTTCGGATTGCCGTTATTTACCAGAAGAACATTATGCCGGGCGTCATGCGGTGATGAACGCGATTGGTGCTCATGCACCGGATCTTCTGCCGCAGCCTGTGGTGAACGCCGATTTGCGTAATCGCTGCTGGGATGACAAAAAGGTGGATGCCCACCACGCCATTATTCCCACCGCGCGCAGTTCAAAGGTAAACCTGAGCGAAGGTGAGGCCAATGTTTACACTCTGATTGCGCGTCAGTATCTGATGCAGTTTTGTCCCGATGCGCTGTTCCGTAAATGCCAGATCGACCTCGATATTGCCAACGGCAAATTTATCGCCAAAGCGCGTTTCCTTGCCGAAGCGGGCTGGCGCACGCTGCTGGGGGCCAAAGAGCGTGACGAAGAGAACGATGGCACGCCGCTGCCGGTCGTGGCGAAAGGCGACGAACTTTTGTGTGAAAAAGGTGAGGTCGTGGAGCGTCAGACCCAGCCACCGCGCCACTTTACTGATGCGACGCTGCTTTCCGCGATGACGGGTATTGCCCGCTTTGTGCAGGACAAAGAGCTAAAAAAAATCTTGCGAGCAACGGACGGTCTGGGTACCGAGGCCACCCGCGCAGGCATTATCGAACTGCTGTTTAAGCGCGGTTTTCTGAATAAAAAAGGGCGCTATATCCTCTCGACTGACGCCGGACGTGCGTTGATTCACTCTCTGCCGGAGATGGCCGCCAGACCGGATATGACCGCGCACTGGGAGTCTGTGCTGACGCAAATAAGCGAGAAGCAGTGTCGTTATCAGGACTTTATGCAGCCGCTGGTTGGCACGTTGCATGAGCTGATTCATCAGGCTCGCAATACGCCGGTGCAGCGGTTTCGGGGGATTACCGCCCCGGCGGGTGAGAAGAAAAAAACATCGGGTAAGCGGGCAACACGTAAACCGCGCAAAGATGACCCAACGCCTCCGCAGCCCGCTGCCTGAAGCGCGTATCAGCATATGCATAAGAAGAGGGGCGGTCACGGGGGAAACACCGTGATTTTGCCCAAAGATGACGTTAACTTGCACAATTCGTAAAAAGACGTGATGGCGTCGTCTTCCTGTCACGGCGAAACGGGATTATTATGCGCGCGAACACAGACCATTGAGTAGCAGGACTGGAAAATGAGCGAGCAAAAAGCCATAGAAAGAAGCGAAGTACGTATCCCCGCCACTGTGCGCAACGCGCAATCCGATCGCAAAGAAAAAATGTTCAACGAACTCACCGCGGATGAGCAAATCGCGATCATTCTTAAACGTCACAGGGAAATTGTCTCATCGCTGGTGGTGAACTGAACGCCTGATGAGATTGCCCGGCGGCGTTGCGCTTACCGGGCATGGAACAGGAAAGCCGGGGCGACGCCGTGCCGCCCGGCAGAATGACTCAGATAAGCCCCTGACCTATCATCGCATCCGCCACTTTCACGAAGCCCGCAATATTGGCGCCGCGAACATAGTGAGTCTGCTTACCATCGCCGCCGTACTCCACACAGGCGTGGTGAATATCCAGCATTATGTGGTGCAGCCGCGCATCCACTTTTTCTGCTTTCCAGCCAAGACGCGCCGCGTTCTGTGCCATTTCCAGCCCTGATGTTGCCACCCCTCCGGCATTCGCCGCTTTACCCGGCGCAAACAGGACGCCTGCGTCCAGGAACAGATCGGTCGCCGCAATCGTGGTTGGCATATTGGCGCCCTCAGCGACTGCTTTCACGCCGTTAGCGATAAGCGTACGTGCGGCATCGACATCCAGTTCGTTCTGGGTGGCGCACGGCAGAGCAACATCGACCGGCACTGACCAGGGCTGCTGACCTTCAAGGTACTGCAGACCAAACTCACGGGCGTAATCCGCCACGCGTCCATGCTGCTGCTCTTTAATTTCAATCAGACGCGCCAGTTTTTCGCGGGTGAAGCCCGCTTCATCGACCACGGTACCGTTGGAATCAGAAGCGGTAACCACGCGTGCGCCAAAGGCCATCGCTTTTTCGATAGCATATTGCGCCACGTTACCGGAGCCAGAAACGGCCACGCGCAGGCCTTCCAGACCCATACCATGACGTTTGAGCATCGCCTCGGTGAAATAGACCAGGCCGTAGCCCGTGGCTTCCGGGCGAATTAAACTGCCGCCGAAGGAGAGCCCTTTGCCGGTGAACACGCAGGCATTATTGTTGGAGAGTTTTTTCATCATCCCGGCCATAAAGCCCACTTCACGCGCGCCTACGCCCATATCACCTGCCGGGACATCGGTATCCGGACCCAGATGGCGATACAGTTCGGTCATGAGCGACTGGCAGAAACGCATCACTTCCGCGTCGCTTTTCCCTTTAGGATCAAAATCGCTGCCGCCTTTACCACCGCCCATCGGCAGGGTGGTGAGGGCATTTTTGAAGGTCTGCTCGAAACCAAGGAATTTGAGGATCGACAAATTGACTGACGGATGGAAACGCATGCCGCCCTTAAACGGACCAATGGCGGAGTTAAATTGCACACGCCACGCGCGGTTAACCTGCACCTGGTTTTTATCGTCCACCCACACGACGCGGAATTGAATAACACGTTCCGGCTCAACCAGCCTTTCCAGCAGTGATAACTGACGATAACGCGGGTTTTGTTCGAGAAAAGGCCACAGTGTGGTCATTACTTCACGTACGGCCTGAGCGAACTCGGGCTGATGCGGATCGCGCTTTTGAACGTGGGAAAGAAACGATTCAAGAGAGCATGTCTGTTCCATAGATATAAGAGCCTCTTATGTTGATGGTGTGATTTTATGGTTGTTGTGAGCTAAAAAATCAGCGTTTTTCGACTATATCATCTGCAATATGCGGTAAAGCAAGCAAAAATAGGTCAGCGATATCAAATTAATAATAGGTGCCAAGTCATAACAAAAACCGATGATGAAAGAAAATGCGGTTCGTTAATAGAGATACGTTATAGTGATAAAGGGTTCTATTCAGGAAGAAAATGCTATGAAGCGTTCACTGTGGGGTTGGGGTTGTGTGCTGATGTTCGTCTCAGCGGGGGCCAGTGCGGAGCGACATCTGTCGCCGGATGTACAGGTGAATGTTCCGCCGGAAGTATTTACCTCTGGCGGTCAGCAGAGTTCGCAGCCCTGTAATCAGTGCTGCGTTTATCAGAATCAGAATTACACCGAAGGGGCGGTTATTAAAGCCGAAGGCGTGCTGCTCCAGTGCCAGCGCGATGAACGCACGGTGTCTACAAACCCGCTGGTCTGGCGGCGCGTGAAGCCATAAAGGCCTCCAGCAGTGGGATATCTGCAGGCGCAAGCGGCCAGTTAAAGGCTTCCTGCGGCGCACACCAGATGAGCGCCGCGTGGTGGTGACGGGTAAGCGTGCCGGTGAAGGTCGGCACATGCCATGCGTGCAAATTGATAATGCGCCCGGAAACTTCGCGCTGATGGCTGGCGATATATTCCGTCGGCGTGGCTTCAATGCCAAGCTCTTCGCGAAGTTCGCGTATTAGTGCGTCTGACTGGCTCTCCCCGGCTTCTACCTTACCGCCAGCAAATTCCCACAGCCCCGCCTGATCGCCCTGTTCCGGGCGCTGCGCCAGCAAAATCTGACCATCGCGCTCAATAATGGCGGCGACAACCTCTATCGTTTTAAGCATGATTATCCATTCTTGTGCTGCAGACTCCACTCATACCAGCCGCCATCATATACCCCGATGTTTGTCCAGCCCATGGCGCGCGCGCAGATAAATGCCAGCGAGGCGCGCCAGCCGGTTCCGCAGTAAAAGGCGATTTGCTGGTCTGCGGTAATATTCCATGCGTCCCACATGGCCGTAATGTCATTCGCGCAGCGTAAGGTCGCATCAGGGTTGAGAAAATCCTCGATGCCATCTTTACCGCGTCCGCCACGTCCCCAGCGCGCACCGGGGATGTCGCCCCTGACATCAATATACGCGTAACCACTGGTCGCGCCGGAATACTCAGCCCAGGAACGTACACTCACCACCGAGGCATCCTTACGGTTCAACAACGCCCGGGTCTGCGGCAGGGAAAGCATCAACTGCGGTTGCGCCGGGATCGGTGCACCAAAATCGCGGGCGGGCGTGATGGATAGCGCCTCGCCGGAGGCCACCGGAAAACCAGCGTGAAGCCAGGCTCGCCAGCCACCGTCCAGTACACGCACATCCTGCACCCCGGCATACAATAGAATATGGGCCACGCGCGCGGCGGCAAGCGGGTTACGGCTATAGAGAATGACCGTGGTATCGCAGCAAACGCCGTGCGCGGACAGCACGCCACGCAGAGTCTCAGAAGCGACGACGTTCCACAGCGGCTCGTTTTCCAGCTCCAGGGTGTCGAGATAATCCGCGCCGGGAATATGCCCTTGCCGGAACTCGTCGTGCACACCCCAGCCCGCTTCTATCACCTTCCACGTACCGACGGGCTTCTCGCTGACCTGGCGATGGGTCATTAACGCGTTAAGCCAGCTTGCCGGAACAATATGGTGAAAACCGGGCAGACGCTCAAGTGCAAGAGAGGAGGAAAATGCGTCGCTGATACGCCAGGGCGCATGGAGTCCCTTCTGGTGTAACCAGGCCTCTATCGCGTCATTGTCTTGCGGTGCACCATAGAGCGCGATACGGGTTTCAGCGCTTACCGGGCGCAGGGCAGACCAGGAGGCAAACTGTGCGTCCGTCATCTCGTCCAGCCAGCATGCGGCAAGGTTACGCGCGCCTGGGAGGTGGCCGGATGTCCCGTACAGCGCATCCGGCCAGCCGTTATACAATGCGCTGTCGCGAGTATCGATAACCACGCCATTGTGCTGGCGGAATTGGCAAAGGGTGATGTTTTTAGCCATTGCGTGTCAGGTCCAAGGGGGCGGTCATAACAGGCGACCGCCGCAATGGGAAAGTGACGCTTATTCGACCTTAAACGTAGCCCATACCGGGGCATGGTCGGAGGGTTTATCCATACTGCGGATCGCATAGTCGATGCCGGTTTCGATGCAGCGTTCCGCCAGCGGTGAGCTTGCCAGCAGCAGATCTATACGCAGCCCCCGATTGTCATCAAACCCTTTGGAGCGGTAGTCAAACCACGAGAAGCGCTCGTTATTGTCCGGGTTTGCCGCACGCCAGGTATCCACCAGCCCCCAGTTCACCAGGCGACCCATCCATTCACGCTCTTCCGGTAAAAAGGAGCACTTGCCGGTCCGCAGCCAGCGTTTGCGGTTCTCTTCTCCGATACCGATATCAAGGTCGGTTGGGCTGATGTTCATATCCCCCATGATCAGGACCGGATTCTCTTTTTTCAGCTCATTATCGAGGAAGTTTTGCAGATCCTGGTAAAACTTCTCTTTGGCCGGGAATTTGGTGGGGTGGTCGCGGCTTTCCCCCTGCGGGAAGTAACCATTGATAACGGTAATATTACCCAACGGAGAGGGGATTTCCGCCATGATGATACGGCGCTGGGCTTCTTCGCCGTCGTCCGGGAAACCGCGACGAACGGAGACGGGCGTCGCTTTGGTCAGCAGCGCCACGCCATAGTGCCCTTTTTGCCCATGATAAAAGACGTTGTAACCGAGTTTCGCCACCTCTTCGAGCGGGAACATATCATCATGGACTTTCGTCTCCTGCAGGCCGATCACGTCGGGCTGATGCTGCTCGACAATGGCTTCAAGTTGATGGGGACGGGCTCGCAGGCCGTTGATATTAAAAGAGACAAATTTCATAGTCGCCGCCAGATTGCTGTGGGAAATGTGGCAGGGATGTTAGCAGAAAATGAAGAAGAATGGCTATGGGATTGGGCTGCGGTCCTGGCCTGGAAAGGGGGCAATGCATTTATTAAAGCAAACATCGCCCCCATGCCATTGTTACGCTGAACTTACACACGTCAGCCTTTTCACGCCTTACTTGCGATACTGTTCGCTCCCCCATGCCAGCATCCCTTCCAGTAATTGTTGCAATAAGGACTGCAAGGCAGGGGCCCGGGTTTCAGACCAGGCATAAGGGGGCGTTTCATCCATATAGTTCACCTGCGCCAGTTCAAGCTGCACGGCGTGGATATCGGCATCGGGTTGGCCATACGCTCGGGTGATATAACCCCCTTTGAAACGCCCGTTAAGCACATGGCTGAACCGCGACTGTTGCTGGCAAATGCCCGTCAGCACTTCACTTAATTCGGGCGAGCAACTGGCGCCGTTATTGGTGCCGAGGTTTAAATCGGGTAACTGTCCGTCAAACAACCGCGGGATAACCGACGCAATGGAGTGCGCATCAAAGAGCAGCGCATAACCAAACTGCTGCTTAATCCGGGCAAGTTCGGACTGAATCCGCTGATGATACGGCTGCCAGATTTGCGCCAGATAATCCTGACGCCGGGCGTCGGTCGGTATCTTGCCGGGCTTAAACGTGTCACGACCATCAAACAGGGTGTCCGGATAAAGGCCCGTCGTTGCCGTGGTGTAGAGCGGTTTGTCGTCAGAGGGCCGGTTCAGGTCGATAACAAAACGGGAATAATTCCCGACCAGCACACTGGCCCCTAGCGCCCGGGCAAAATCATACAGGCGTGGAATGTGCCAGTCCGTATCACCCAGCGGCTGTGCCGCCTCGCTGAGGCCTTCTGCGACCTCAGGCGTCAGGCGTATTCCTGCGTGGGGAATACTGATCAGCAGCGGCGATGTGCCCGCCGTGAATTCATAGGGGACGGTGATGGGTGAAAGACTCATAGATAATGGTTTCCTCGAACGTTTCCGCGATAGACCACCGTGCAGGGCAGCTCTCCGCCCAGCCAGTAGACCAGCTCAGCCGGTCGCGAGAGCGGCCAGTGGATAAAATCAGCCGCCTTGCCCGGTGCCAGCGTGCCGTGAGTGTCCTGCAAACCGAGCGCGCGAGCGCCGTGGCAGGTTACTCCGGCCAGCGCTTCTTCCGGTGTCAGGCCAAACAGCGTGCAGCCCATGTTCAGCATCAGGCGCAGCGAGAGCACCGGGGAGGTGCCGGGGTTAGCATCGCTCGCCAGCGCCATTGGCACCTTATGCTGGCGGAAGAAGGCCACCGGCGGCTGCTGTTTTTCGCGCAATAAATAGAACGCACCGGGCAACAATACGGCAACGGTCCCGCCGGCCGCCATGGCGATGGCATCGTCTTCGGTGGCATATTCCAGGTGATCGGCTGACAGGGCGCCATGGCGGGCTGCAAGCGCACTGCCGTGCAGTGAAGAGAGCTGCTCCGCATGCAATTTCACCGGCAGGCCCAGGGCTTTTGCGGCGTTGAACACCTGCTCAACCTGGGCCGGGGAGAACGCCAGATGCTCGCAAAACGCGTCGACAGCATCGGCCAGGTTTTCCCGGGCGACAATCGGCAGCAGGGTGTCGCAAATCAGGCGGATATACTCATCGGGCCGGTTTTTATATTCGGGAGGGAGCGCATGCGCGGCAAGACAGGTGGATTTAACCTCCACCGCAAGCCGCGTCGCTAAGGTGCGGATCACCCGAAGCATTTTCAGTTCGCTGTCGATAGAAAGCCCATAACCCGATTTTATCTCAACACAGGTGACGCCTTCGGCTAACAGCGGGCGCAGCCGGAATAGCGCCGATTCGATCAACTCCTCTTCTGTAGCCTCACGGGTGGCGTTAACCGTGGAGATTATTCCACCGCCGCTTGCCGCGATCTCCGCATAACTTACGCCATTAAGCCGCTGCTCAAACTCGCCGCTGCGATTGCCGCCAAAGACCAGATGAGTATGGCAATCAACAAAGCCGGGCGTAATGATCCCGCCGGCAAACTCATGCTGTTCGGCGTCGGGAAAAAGAGGGCAATCAGCAACCGGGCCGAGCCAGACGATTTTCCCGTCAGCCACGACGATAGCGCCGTTTTCTATCAGGTTATAGTGTCCGTCTTGCATCGTTACCAGCGTGGCGCCACGCCATACGCTATCGCAACGGGCTGGTGGTGTCGTGGAAAACGGCAAAGGGTCGGTTAACGACATGACACACTCCGGGTTGGATTTATCTTGTATAGACAATTAAAGTCAACCTAACGCATAACCGAAAACGCGGCAAGGCGAGCAGAAAGAGTTTTTTCTTATTGCTGGCTGGCTTACATATTCAGGAACGCGATAGCGACCACAAAGCCGCTATCGGTAACGCGGAAATTAGCCGTGGCTGGTGAAACGGCCAAACAGCTGGTAGCGCGAGCCCGGGTAAACCAGGCGGGCAGAGGTAACGATGCGGCTGCCGCTCCAGGTACGGCGGTGGATAAGCAGGCAGGGTTCATGTTCTGCCAGTTGCAGTAATTCGCGCTGCTCGTCGCTGGCGCTGACCGCTTCTACCCGATGTTCACCTGCCGTCAACGGCGATATTTCCATCAGATAGGTGTAAGGCATCTGTTTGTTGAAAACCTGGCGCAGATAATCCGGCGCGGCGGCCGGGTTAACGTAACGGTCTTCGATTTGCACCGGCACATTGTTTTCGTAATGGACGATCTGCGAATAGAACAGGGTGTCGCCGGGCGCGATCCCTAATTGCATGGCTTGATCGGCATCGGCCTCGCGGGCTTCGCACACCAGAATTTTACTGTCGTGATGATGGCCACGCTGGGCGATTTCATCAGCAATATTATGCACTTCCAGCATTGGCGTGTAGGCCTTTGCTTCTGCCACGAAGGTGCCGACACCCTGCATGCGGATAAGAAAACCTTCGCTGGTCAGTTCACGCAGCGCACGGTTAATGGTCATGCGGCTTACGCCAATCTCATTGACCAGTTCGCTTTCTGATGGAATACGTTGATGGGGCTTCCAGGCGCCAGAGCGAATCTGGCCGATGATTGCCTGCTTCACGCGCTGATAAATCGGGGCAGGGGTATCACTCATGGCGGCGGCAAGCTCAGACAGTGCCTGCCGGGTCACGCCGTGTTGTGCTACACCGTTCGGTGAAGGCTCCGACATTTTCTTACCTCTCAAAAGATCCACAGGTATCAGGAACGTTTTCACAACGCCCGGCTATCTCCACCACGCAGGGGATCAGCACAGGTGGCCGAAAAACGAAAAATAGTAAAAAAAACACGCTGCAAGTTTACAGCCAATTCAGGCATATGTATATGTATAGACAAATTGGTCAAAGGTTTGGCAGTAGCCTGCGCAAAGGTGTGCAGGCTTTGCTTTCCCCTTCTCAGGAACGTTGTTATGCCTGCATATTTTGCTCCACGTGTCTTGCTTGCTACGGGTTGGGCGCACAATGTCCGACTGGAGGTTGATGAACTCGGCATGCTGACCGCCATCACGCCGGAAGCCTCTTCCCATGAGAGTATCCCTCTTTCCGGCCCGGTGGTGCCAGGGATGCCAAACCTGCATTCTCATGCCTTTCAGCGCGTTATGGCCGGGCTTGCGGAGGTGGCGGGCGACCCGCAGGACAGCTTCTGGACCTGGCGGGAACTTATGTATCGCATGGTGCAGCGTCTGACCCCGGAACAGGTCGGTGTGATTGCCCGCCAGCTCTATATTGAGATGCTCAAAGGCGGCTATACCCAGGTCGCTGAATTCCACTATCTGCATAATGACATTAGCGGCAAGCCCTATGCCGATCGCGGTGAGATGACCGCTCACCTGAGCGCCGCAGCCAGGGACGCGGGGATTGGCCTGACACTCCTGCCGGTGCTATACAGCTATGCCGGGTTTGGCGGACAGCCTGCACAGGCGGGGCAACAACGCTTTATTCAGGATGTCGACAGTTATTTACAGCAGCAGGCGGTGATTCAACGGCAAATTAACGGCAACGCGCTGCAAAACCTGGGGCTGTGTTTCCATTCCCTGCGTGCGGTCACTCCGGAACAAATGTACCAGGTGCTGAAAGCCAGCGACCCGACGCTCCCGGTGCATATTCATATCGCCGAGCAGCAAAAAGAGGTCAACGACTGTCTGAACTGGAGCGGTCAGCGCCCCATCAGTTGGTTGTATGACCATCTGGATATCAATGCTCGCTGGTGCCTGATTCATGCCACCCACGCGGATGCCTACGAAGTGACGAAAATGGCGCACAGCGGTGCGGTTGCCGGCCTGTGCCCGACCACCGAAGCGAATCTTGGCGACGGTATTTTCCCGGGCGTTGACTATCTGGCACAGGAAGGACGCTGGGGCATTGGCTCAGACAGCCATGTCTCGCTCAACGTAGTGGAAGAGTTACGCTGGCTGGAATATGGTCAGCGTCTGCGTGACCAGCGGCGTAATCGACTGATTGCGCAGGAGCAAACGCGGGTAGGGGATGTACTTTACCTGCAGGCGTTATCCGGTGGCGCGCAGGCTTGCGGCGTGCCGGTGGGGCAACTCTCGGTCGGTTATCGCGCCGACTGGCTGGTGCTCGACAATCAGGACCCTTATCTGGCTGCGGCCACCGACAACGCGTTGCTTAACCGCTGGCTATTTGCGGGGCATGTTGGTCAGATTCGCGATGTTTATGTTGGCGGCGTTGCGCGCGTTGTCGATGGGGTTCATCCGCAGCAACAGGCTGCAGCGTCAGATTTTCTGCAACTGCTGCAACAGCTTTCTCAGGAGAGCGCATGAACAACTGGCATCCGTTTTCCCTCGGCAGATTGCCGGTGAGTCGCTGGCGCAATGGTGGGGGAGAAACCCGCGAGATCGTCAGTTGGCCGCAGGGGGCGCCGGAATTTGACTGGCGCGCCAGTATTGCCACTATCGCTGCCGATGGCCCGTTTTCCGCCTTCCCGGGGATTGACCGTTCGATAACGTTACTGAGCGGAGAGGGCGTGAATCTGTCAGATGGTGGGCAGCTTAACCACCGCCTGAGCACCGTCGGCGCACCGTTTCCTTTCAGTGGCGATCTCTCTCTGAGCGCACATCTCCTGGGCGGTACGACGATGGATTTCAACCTGATGACGCGCCGCACGACCTGCGCCTCCCGGGTGGTCGCCCTGCGTGAGCGCGGGACAATCACTGCGGAGAAAGGTGGAGTGTTGTATGCCATTGAGGGCGACTGGCAACTGCCGGACGGCACCCATTTTGGCACAGGCGAGGGTTTCTGGTGGTCAACAAGCGACGGGCAAGCACAGGCGCAATGGACGATTTCGCCGCTGGCACAATCGCAACCTGGATGTCGCTTGCTGTTGTGGGCTGCGGTCACGGACTAACCCGGGGCAGGCTGCACTGAAATGGCGCGCCGGGCGCACTACTTTGATTCTTCAGGCCCACGGACCGTGGGCGAAAGCAACGATACGGGCGTACTTCCGGACTGGCACAAAGCTTGCTTTATCTTTCTCGGCTTAATTGTATAGACAAGAATATACAGTAGCGTCATTCGCCGGTGGCAATTTGCTGCGCAGGCATTCCCCGAGACAGGTAATTTGGCAGGAGTGGCAGATGAGCAACATGATTTCCAGGACTGTACTAAAGCGTTCATTATCTCTGTTAGGTCTGGCAGTCGCGTTAGGTGGTGTGGCTAACACAGCGCTGGCGGCGGATACGCCAGTGGCGATCGGGATTTCCGGCTGGACCGGCTTTGCGCCGCTGACCCTGGCTGACAAAGCGGGCATTTTCAAAAAGAACGGTCTTGATGTGACCCTGAAAATGGTCCCGCAGCAATCCCGTCATCTGGCGATTGCCTCCGGCTCGCTGCAGTGCGCGGCGACCACGGTAGAAACCTATCTCACCTGGAATGCCAGCGGTGTGCCGATTAAGCAAATCGTGCAACTGGATAAATCGTACGGCGCGGACGGTATCGCAGTGCGCAGCGGTATCAATAGCGTCGCGGATTTGAAAGGCAAAACCATCAGCGTCGATGCCCCCGGCACCTCATCTTATTTTCTGCTGGCGTGGATCCTCGATAAAAACGGCATGACGATGAAAGACGTCAAGCTTGCGACCTTAGGGCCGGACGCCGCCGCACATGCGTTTATTGCCGGGCAGAACGATGCCGCCGTGACCTACGAACCCTATCTCTCCAACATTCGCCAGAGTCCGGATAAGGGCAAAATCCTGACCACCACGCTCGACTATCCTATGGTCATGGATACCCTCGGCTGCACGCCTTCCTGGCTGGATAAAAACCCGAAAGCGGCCCAGGCGCTGGTCAATAGCTACTTCGAAGCACTGGATATGATCAAAGCTGACCCGGATAAAGCCAATGAAATCATGGGCGCGGCGGTGAAAGAGACCGGTAAACAGTTTGCCGAAGAGTCCAGCTATCTGCGCTGGCAGGATCGCGATGCGAACAAAAAATTCTTTAGCGGCGAAATCGTGAGCTTCACCAATGAGGCGGCACGTCTGCTCACGGAGATGAAAATTCTGCGTAAAACGCCGGACATCAACACGTTGTATGACGCGAAGTACGTTACTCAGCCATGAAGGACCACGATATGAACAGTCCTGTCAGTCAGGCCGCGGACTACGCCAGCAAGACCACGACAGACTTACGCGAGCCGGCACCTCTGCCGGCAAGCAAAAAGGTCTGGCATAACCCGATGATGGTGCCATTACGCCCCGTTGCGCCACGGCACCGCTGGTTTCTGGGTTTCTGCTTCTTTGTGCTGTTTTTCGCCTTATGGGCGCTGGTGACCTTTACCGGCCTGGTTGCTCCGACCTTCCTCGCAAGCCCAGCCAGTATGCTACAGGAAGGGGTGTTGCTGTTTACCGATTTCGATTTCACCACGGATATCGGTATGACAGTAATGCGTGTACTGGGCGGGTTTATCCTGGCCTGCGTTATTGCCGTGCCGCTGGGTATCTGGATGGGTTCATACAAACTTATCGAAGCCTTCTTCGAGCCGTTTGTCTCATTTTGTCGCTATCTGCCTGCTTCCGCGTTTGTGCCTCTGCTGATCCTGTGGGCCGGTATTGGTGAAATGCAGAAGATCCTGGTGATTTTTATTGGCTCTTTCTTCCAGATAACCCTGATGGTGGCTGTCGCCGTAGGGGCTGCGCGTCGCGATCTGGTTGAGGCGGCCTACACCCTGGGGGCGACCAATAAAAGCGTGGTGCGTCGGGTGATTATTCCCGGTGCGGCGCCAGAAATCGCCGAGCTTTTACGTCTGGTGCTCGGCTGGGCCTGGACCTATGTCATTGTGGCGGAGCTTATCGGTTCATCCAGCGGGATAGGCCATATGATTGTCAACAGCCAGGCGCTACTCAACACCGGGCAGATGATCTTCGGCATTATCGTCATTGGCTGTATCGGATTGCTCTCCGACCTGTTGTTTAAAGCGGTTAACCGCCGCCTGTTTGTATGGAGTTCTCTGTAATGAACTATCCGAAGCTGAGTGTTCGCCAGGTGGAGCGTGTCTTCAGTGGCCCGAAAGGTGAAAAAACCCAGGCCCTGTTGCCGGTGGATTATCAGGTCAATGAGAACGATTTTATTACCATCCTCGGCCCTTCCGGCTGCGGGAAATCGACGCTTCTGCGCATTGTCGCCGGGCTGGATCAGCCCACGAGTGGTGAAGTCTGGCTGGATGGGGAACTCGTTGACGGCCCCGGCGCGGACCGCGGCATGGTATTCCAGAGCTATACGCTTTTTCCCTGGCTCACCGTTGAGCAAAATATCCGCTTCGGTTTACAGGAGCGAGGCGTGAGTAAAGCGGCGCAAAAGGAGCGCAGCGACTACTTTATTAATAAGGTCGGTTTGCGTGGGTTTGAGCATCACTTCCCACGTCAACTGTCAGGCGGCATGCAGCAACGTACGGCTATTGCCCGTGCGCTGGCCAATGACCCGAAAATTCTGCTGATGGATGAACCCTTTGGCGCGCTCGACAACCAGACGCGTGTGATGATGCAGGAGCTACTGCTGTCGATATGGGAGTCCTCGCGAAAAACGGTTCTGTTTGTGACCCACGATATTGATGAAGCCATTTTTATGGCCAATAAAGTGGCGATTTTCAGCGCCCGCCCAGGGAGAATCAAAACCGAAGTGGCGGTGAATTTTCCGCACCCGCGTGATTACACGTTAAAGACGTCACCGGAGTTTATGACGCTCAAGGCGCGGATAACGGAAGAAATTCGTACCGAAACGATGCAGACCATGGATCATTGATCGGTTATTTTTTGCGTCGTGTTGCCACTTTTTTGTCAGGTTGTGCGTAAGCACCCGGTGGGCCGAGTCCTGACCGGGTATATTTTCAGCTCTACTTGTATATACAGGAATAGATTATGGCTCCTTCATCCTCCGGTTTCACCCTTTGCCGCCTGCAGCCAGGCCATGTAGACCTGCCCATGCTGCGCCAGATTTATCAGGGCAACGTTCATCTCGCGCTGGCGGAAGAGGCCCGTGCCGATGTGCTGGCCTCTCAGGAGACGGTTACCCGCATTGTGGCATCGGGGGACGTGGTGTACGGCATCAATACCGGGTTTGGCAAACTGGCGCAGACCCGTATTCCGGCCGAACGCCTGGCGGAATTACAGCGCAATCTGGTGTTGTCGCACAGTGTGGGGACGGGTAAAAATCTGGCGGATAACATTGTGCGCCTGGTGATGGCAACGAAGATCCTCAGTCTTTCGCGTGGCCATTCCGGCATTCGCATTGACGTGATTGACGCCCTGATTACGCTCTTCAATGCCGGGGTCTATCCCTGCATTCCGGAAAAAGGTTCGGTAGGGGCATCCGGCGATTTAGCCCCGCTGGCGCACCTGTCGCTTATGCTGATTGGTGAAGGCATGGTGACGGTGCAGGGCAACACAATGCCTGCGGTGGAAGGTCTGGCAAGTGCGGGGATACGCCCGTTTGAACTCGGGCCGAAAGAGGGGCTGGCGCTGCTTAACGGCACTCAGGTGTCGACCTCCCTCGCGCTGTCGGGGCTGTTTGAAGCCGAACGCGTCTTTTCCGCCGGGCTGGTGGCCGGCGCGCTGTCGCTGGAAGCCATCAAAGGTTCCGTTAAACCGCTCGACCCGCGTATTCATGAAGCCCGCGGACAGCAAGGGCAGATTGCCGTGGCGGCCGCGCTGAACAAAATTCTCGCCGGGAGCGACATTGTGACCTCCCATGCGACATGTGGCCGCGTACAGGATCCGTATTCCATTCGCTGCGTGCCTCAGGTGATGGGCGCATGTCTTGATAACTTGCACCATGCCGCACGCATCTTGCGCATCGAAGCCAATGCCGCTTCAGATAATCCACTGGTCTTTGCCGAAAACGGCGATGTGATTTCCGGTGGTAATTTCCACGCCGAACCGGTGGCCTTCGCCGCCGACATTATTGCGCTGGCGGTCGCTGAGACTGGCGCCATCTCGGAGCGTCGTATGGCCCTGTTGTTGGATACAGGGTTATCCGGTTTGCCGCCATTTCTGGTGCGTGACGGCGGTGTGAACTCCGGCTTTATGATTGCCCAGGTTACCGCCGCCGCGCTGGCCTCGGAAAACAAATCGCTGGCCCATCCAGGCAGCGTCGACAGCCTGCCCACCTCTGCGAATCAGGAAGACCATGTCTCAATGGCGACCTACGCCGCGCGCCGTCTGGGGGATATGTGTTTCAACACCAGCGTTGTGGTTGGCATTGAAGCGATGGCGGCCGCGCAAGGGGTGGATTTCCATCGTCCGCTGCAAAGCTCAAAAACGCTGGAAAACGAAATGAACGCCATTCGCCAGAACGTCGCGTTTCTTGAAAAGGATCGCCTGATGGCGCCGGACGTCGAAATGATGCGTCTGTGGGCGTCCCGCGAACACTGGCCCGCAGAAATCGAAGCGCTGTTGCCGAGCTTCGCCTGATACCGCTGTGCAAAAAATTCAAATTTAGAGAAGGAAGTGAACATGAATGCGCCACACAAAAATGCCGAAGCCCGCGTTGTCCGCGCTCCCCAGGGGACCGAACTGAGCTGCCAGAACTGGTTGATTGAAGCAGCCTATCGCATGATTCAGAACAACCTCGATCCGGATGTCGCCGAGCGCCCGGAAGATCTGGTGGTTTATGGCGGCATCGGCAAAGCAGCTCGCAACTGGCCGGCCTTTGAGGCGATCCTTGAGAGTCTGCGCAATCTGCGGGAAGACGAAACGCTGCTGGTACAGTCGGGAAAACCGGTCGGCGTTTTTCGCACCCACAGCAACGCCCCGCGCGTGTTGATTGCCAACTCCAACATCGTTCCTCACTGGGCGAACTGGGAACACTTCCATGAACTGGATAAAGCCGGTCTGATGATGTACGGCCAGATGACGGCCGGTTCATGGATATACATTGGTGCGCAGGGCATTGTGCAGGGCACTTACGAAACCTTCGCCGAAGCCGGTCGCCAGCATTACAACGGCAACCTGCGCGGCAAGTGGATTTTAACCGCCGGGCTTGGCGGCATGGGCGGTGCCCAGCCGCTGGCGGGAGTTCTGGCAGGCGCATGCGTGCTGGCGATTGAATGTCAGGAGTCTCGCATCGATTTCCGTCTGCGCACGCGCTATCTCGACTACAAAACCCGCAGCCTGGACGACGCCCTGACGATGATTGAAAAAGCCTGCGCCGAGAACAAAGCCATCTCTGTTGGCCTGCTGGGCAACGCCGCCGAGCTGATGCCCCAACTGGCGGCACGGGCGAAAGCAGGCGGCCTGCGCCCGGACATTGTCACCGATCAGACCTCGGCGCACGATCCGCTCAACGGTTATCTGCCGGAGGGCTGGAGCCTGGAACAATGGCAGCAGGCACGCCAGTCCGACCCGCAATCAGTGGTGAAAGCGGCTCGCGCGTCGATGGCGAAGCATGTACAGGCGATGCTCGATTTTCACGCCATGGGGATCCCGACCGTCGATTACGGCAACAATATTCGCCAGGTTGCCAAAGAGGAAGGGGTGACCAATGCCTTTGATTTCCCGGGCTTCGTTCCTGCTTATATTCGTCCGCTTTTCTGTGAGGGCAAAGGCCCCTTCCGTTGGGTGGCGCTCTCTGGGGACCCGGAAGATATCTACAAAACCGACGCCAAACTGAAAGAGCTCTTCCCGGATAACGCCAATCTGATCAACTGGTTGGATATGGCGCGTGAACGTATTGCCTTCCAGGGGCTGCCTGCGCGTATCTGCTGGCTTGGCCTGGGGGAGCGTCATCTTGCCGGGCTGGCCTTTAACGAGATGGTGCGTAATGGCGAGTTAAAAGCGCCAATTGTCATTGGCCGTGACCATCTGGATACCGGCTCTGTGGCCTCGCCAAACCGTGAAACGGAAGCGATGAAAGACGGTTCTGATGCAGTCTCTGACTGGCCGCTGCTCAACGCGTTGCTCAATACCGCTGGCGGCGCAACCTGGGTCAGTCTGCACCATGGTGGCGGCGTGGGAATGGGCTTTTCTCAGCACGCCGGGATGGTCATTGTCTGTGACGGCAGCAAAGAGGCGGATGAACGTCTGGCACGGGTGCTGTGGAATGATCCGGCCACGGGCGTGATGCGCCACGCGGATGCGGGCTATGAACAGGCGCAGGAGTGCGCCGAGCGTAATCACCTGAACTTACCGATGCTTTGATCATCAGCGCCGGATGGGCGGCTCGCGCTCATCCGGCTTTTCCTGAGGGATACGTAATGACGTTCGATGTCGCGGTTTCCGATCCACTCTTTGCGCAACAACAACAGACACTCAACAATCTTGCTCGCCCCACGACACGCAGCCTGGGTCTGTATAACGCGGGCCTGTCGGCAGAGGCTGTGCGGCAGAAATATGGCGTAACCCATATCGCCAAACTGGCCAGTAATGAAAACCCGTTGGGCGCCAGCCCGCAGGTGGTATCAGCATTACAGGCAGATGCTGATTTCAGCGCGGTCTATTCCGATGCCGCCAGCGCCCGGTTGCGCGATGTGCTGGCGGACTATACCGGCATAAGCGCCGACAATATTGTCACAGGCAATGGTTCAGAAGATATCCTGCATATGCTGGCGCTGGCTTTTCTTAACCCTGGTGATCGCGTTGTCACGCTGATCCCGTCGTTTGGCCTGCACGAGATCTTCCCGCGCATGATGGGGGCAGACGTGACCCTGGTGGGGGTTGATCAACGACAACAGTTCGACATTGCGGCCTGGGAGCAGGCGCTCTCCACGCCGGCGAAAATGGTCATTTTTAGCAATCCGTCAAACCCGGTGGGGTGCATGCTCGACAAAGACGGTTTTGCCCGCATCATTGCCGCCGCGCCGCAGGAATGTGTGCTGGTCATTGATGAAGCCTATTTCGAATATTGCCATGAGAACCCGGATTACCCCGATAGCCTGGCAGTACTGGCCGCGCAGCGGCGCCCGTGGATTGTGCTGCGTACTTTTTCGAAAGCCTGGGGTCTGGCGGGCCTGCGTGTGGGCTATGGCTTAGCCAGTCACCCTGAACTCGTCAACTTGCTCAACCGCGTACGTACGCCATTTAATATTAATCGCGCGGCGCAAGCGGCGGCGGTGGCAGCGTTAGGCGACCAGGCGCATGTGAAGGCGAGCGTTGCCCTGGTGAACGCGCAGCGGGAGCGTGTGGCCGCCGAACTCAGGCGTCTGGGATTTTACGTGGCGCCCTCACACGCCAATTTTCTCTTCTTTGACTGTGGACGCCCCAGCGGCGAAATGGCACAGCATTTATTGCGCTATGGCGTCATTATCAAGCCGTGGCGGGAGCCAGGCTATGAGCACTGGATCCGGGTGTCGATGGGCAACGAAGAGGATAACCAGCAGTTTATCGACGCCCTGAAAGCGATCCTTGCGCAGGGGGCGGTGTGAAACGGTTGGCACTGAACATTGAAGAACTACGCCAGCGAGCCAAACGCGCGCTACCCCGTTTTGCTTTTAGTTATCTGGAAGGCGGCGCGGATGATGAGCAAACATTACGCGATAACCGCCGTGTCTTTGCCCGCTGGCGCTTTATTCCGCCGGTGCTGAACGACGCGAGCGAACGCGATCTCTCGGTTACCCTTTGTGGTCAAAAACTGGCGGCACCGCTGCTGATTGCGCCGACGGGTTATAACGGCATGTTGCGTTATGGCGCCGATGCGATGTTAGCGCGTACCGCCAGAGATGCCGGTATTGGCTATATCCAGAGTACCGTGTCGACCGCACCGATTGAGGAAATTGCGGATGAACACCTGCCCCAACACTGGTTTCAGCTGTATGTGCTCAAAGACCGGACGGTCACCACGGGGCTGCTTGAACGCGCAAAAGCGGCAGGCTGCACCACGCTGGTGGTCTCCGTTGATGCGGTGCATTTCGGCAATCGCGAAAAGGATAAGCGCAATTACCGCCGTCCCATGAAGCTCTCTCTCCCCAGTCTGTTTGATATCGCGTTACATCCCGCCTGGGTATGGCGCACCATTCGGCCTGCGGGTGTACCGGGATTTGGCAATTTAACCCCTTATATCCCGGCGGATAAGCGGCGGGGGGCCGGGGGCGCCAGCTACTTTGCCGCGCAGATGGACACGCGCCTGAGCTGGGAGACGCTGACTTGGATCCGTAGCCAGTGGTCAGGGCCAATGTTGATTAAAGGTATTCTCGCGCCGGATGACGCAACGCGGGCCTTTGCGGCAGGTATTGATGGCATTGTGCTCTCGAACCACGGCGGGCGACAACTTGACGGGTCAGTGAGTGCGATGGAAGTGTTACCTGAGATCCGTCATCGCTGCGGCCCGGACGCAACGATTCTTATCGATAGCGGTTTTCGCCGTGGCACTGACGTGGTGAAAGCGCTGGCGTTGGGGGCGAACGGCGTTTTGCTCGGGCGGCCCATGCTTTATGGCGTGGCGGCTGACGGTGAGGCCGGGGCGAAGCAGGCGCTGGCGCTGATTTTGCAGGAAGTTGACCGCACCCTCGCACAGCTGGGATGCACGTCTATTGCCCGGTTAGGGCCACATTTACTGCGACCTCAATCCTGACAAGTAAGGAGGCAGGTTTGTTCATCACGGAGAGTCATTTATGCAGGCACTGAACATCATCTTCCCGGCGCAAATTTTACGTGGCGCAGGCGTTATCACCCGCCTTGGCGAGATATGCGCCGCGTTGGGCAAGCGCGCGCTGGTCATTGGCGGTCATGCCGGGTTGGCAGCCGTGGATACGCAGATTCGCCATCAACTGGCGGCCTCCGGGATTGAACTGGTAGGCCTGCAATGGTTTGGCGGTGAATGCACTGAAGAGAATATTGAGCGTCTGGCCCGAGAGGTCGAGGTGACGGGGGCGGAGATGGTGATAGGCGTCGGCGGCGGGAAAGCGCTTGATACCAGTAAAGCCGTGGCGGTACAGAGACATGTGCCGATTGTCACTATTCCGACCATTGCCGCAACCTGTGCGGCCGTGACGCCATTGACCATCCGTTATCATGCCAATGGCCATTTTCGCGATCTGTTCCCCTTAGCCCAGGCGCCCGCTGCCGTGATTATCGATAGCGAAATTCTGGCCACCGCGCCGTTACGCTGGCTTGCGGCGGGCCTTGGCGACACGTTGGCAAAATGGTATGAATTTCGCGCAATCAGCACGCAGCATCAGAATCACAGCGGCGTCGCGCAGGCTTCCAGCGCCAACAGCCGTATCTGCTATGACCTTATTCAGGCCCACGGCCCTGCTGCCTGTGACGCCGTAAGGGCAGGGAAACCCAGTGCCGCGCTGGAACAGGTGCTGGATGCCATCTTTATGTTTGCCGGACTGACCTCGATGATGAGCAGCGGTGCTCATGCCGCGGCCGCCCATGCGATTTATGAAGGCTTTACGGTCTGTGATAAAACCCGCGAATTTGGTCACGGGCTTCTGGTGGGTTTTGGCAACCTGTGTCTGCTGGCGCTGGAAAATCGCAGTGATGCGGAATTGCTTGAGGCGGTGCGCCTGGCGCATGCCTGCGCAATACCGCTACGTCTGAGTGATATTGCAGCGCTTGATGCCAGCGAGCTTGAAGAGATTGTGCAAATGTCATTGCATGCGCCGGATATGCAAAATATGCCGGATAACATCACCGCCCACGCTCTTTATCAGGCCATTGCCCGCGTTGAAGCGATGGCGGCAGTCGTCTGACTTGACGGTTGGCCTGGTCATATCACCCAAAGGGCTGGCAGCGATGCCAGCTTTTTTCATTCTGTTGAACAGGTGTGGCGCCCCATAACAGTGCGTAATGCCCCAAATTGTCGCAGGATTAACCGATAAATTTCGCAGACGATCACAGATTCAGAATTATATTTTATCCATGCATAATCTTTCTGATTTTCTCTCCGCTATCCAGACTTCATCTAATATTATTCACTTTTTATGCAATTTAAGTGAATAGCGACGGGTTTTAACTTATTGATATTTCGTTGTCAGGCCGCGTTTATGCATTTTGAACGCTGGCTGGCACGTCCTGTGCAATATACATTTACAGCGTAAATACTCATATTTTTTAACATATATTCAACCAATTATTTACCGGATGAGGTCGCTATGTCGCAGTCAATTACACGTGAAAACTTTGATGAATGGATGATGCCAGTGTACGCGCCAGCGCCTTTCATTCCGGTCCGTGGCGAGGGTTCTCGCCTTTGGGATCAAGACGATAAAGAGTACATCGACTTTGCAGGCGGCATTGCCGTTAACGCACTGGGGCATGCACACCCGGCGTTATGCAAAGCGTTAAGCGAGCAGGCGTCGCGCTTCTGGCACACCGGAAACGGCTATACCAATGAGCCGGTATTACGTCTGGCAAAACGCTTAATCGACGCCACGTTTGCCGAAAAAGTCTTCTTCTGCAACTCCGGGGCGGAAGCCAATGAAGCGGCGCTGAAACTGGCGCGCAAATATGCCCACGATGCCTTTGGCGGTAAGAAAACGGGCATTGTAGCGTTCAAAAATGCTTTCCATGGCCGCACGCTGTTTACCGTAAGCGCCGGCGGCCAGCCAGCCTATTCGCAGGATTTTGCACCGTTACCGCCGGATATTGCGCATGCACAGTACAACGACCTGGCAGCTGCCAGTGCGCTCATCAATGACGATACCTGCGCGGTCATTGTCGAGCCCATGCAGGGGGAAGGGGGCGTGGTGCCTGCCACTACTGCGTTCTTACAGGGTTTGCGTGAGCTATGCGATCGCCATAATGCGCTGCTGATTTTCGATGAGGTACAAACGGGCGTCGGGCGTACCGGCGAACTATATGCGTATATGCACTATGGCGTAACACCTGATGTGCTGACCACCGCCAAAGCGCTGGGCGGCGGTTTTCCGGTGGCGGCGATGCTGGCCCGGGAAAAATATGCCCGCGTGATGACCGTTGGCACCCACGGTACGACCTACGGCGGTAACCCACTTGCTTCTGCAGTCGCCGGCGCGGTGCTGGATATTGTCAATACCCGGCAGACGCTGGATGGCGTGAAACAGCGCCACCAATGGTTTAACGAACAATTGCAGGCCATTAATGCCCGCTGCGGTCTGTTCCGTGAAGTTCGTGGTCTGGGGCTATTGATTGGCTGTGAACTCAACGCTGAGTACGCCGGAAAAGCGAAACAGATTTCGCAACTGGCGGCCACAGAAGGCGTCATGGTGCTGATTGCCGGGGCAAACGTGGTGCGTTTCGCACCTGCGCTCAATATTAGCGAAGATGAGGTCTCTCGCGGGCTGGCGCGCTTTGGTATCGCCTGCGATAAATTCGTTGCGGGGTGTCCATCATGATGGTGATCCGTCCTGTTGAGCATGACGATCTTCCGGCGTTGATGGCGCTGGCAGGAAAAACAGGCGGCGGGTTGACCTCGCTGCCTGCGGATGAAGCTACGCTCTCAGCGCGCATTGAGCGTGCCCTGAAAACCTGGCGCGGTGAGCTGGCGAAAAGCGAGCAGGGCTATGTGTTTGTCCTTGAAGTGGTTGAAACCGGCGAAGTGGCCGGGATCTGCGCCATTGAGGTCGCTGTGGGGCTTAATGACCCCTGGTATAATTACCGCGTTGGCACGCTGGTCCATGCTTCAAAAGAGCTTAACGTTTATAACGCGCTGCCCACGTTGTTCCTCAGCAATGACCATACGGGCAGCAGCGAGCTTTGCACCCTATTTCTCGACCCGGCATGGCGCAAAGAGGGCAACGGGTATCTGCTTTCTAAATCGCGTTTTATGTTTATGGCCGCTTTCCGCGACCGTTTTAATGAGAAAGTGGTCGCGGAGATGCGTGGGGTCATCGACGAGACCGGTTATTCGCCCTTCTGGGAGAGCCTTGGCAAACGCTTCTTTTCTATGGAGTTCGCCCGTGCGGATTACCTGTGCGGCACCGGGCAGAAAGCATTTATCGCCGTACTGATGCCCAAGCACCCGATTTACACCGATTTTCTCTCATCCGAGGCGCAAGCGGTGATTGGCCAGGTCCATCCACACACAGCGCCAGCTCGCGCGGTACTGGAGAAAGAAGGCTTCCGCTACTGTAACTATGTCGATATTTTCGACGGCGGGCCAACGCTTGAGTGCGACATTGACCGCGTTCGCGCAATCCGTAAAAGTCGTCTGGTTGAGGTGGCGGAAGGCCAGCCTGCGCCGGGGGAATGGCCTGCCTGTATGGTGGCCAACGAGCAATATCATCAATTCAGAGCCATGCTTATCTATGCCGACCCGGCAACGGAGCGGTTGGTACTGAGCGCTGCACAACTTGATGCACTCAAATGTCATCCGGGCGACAAAGTGCGCCTGGTACGCCTGTGCGCAGAGGATAAAAAATCATGAATCAATGGATTAATGGCGAGTGGATTGCGGGTCTGGGTGCCCGACGCATCAAAAAGAACCCGGTCAGTAACGAAACCGTGTGGCAGGGTAATGACGCCGCCGCTTCTCAGGTCGGGCTCGCCTGCGAAGCGGCGCGGGCTGCGTTTCCGGCCTGGGCCAGGCTCACGATGACGCAGCGCCAGGCGATTGTCGAAAAATTCGCCACACTGCTGGAAGCCAACAAAACCGCATTAGCTGAGATTATCGCTCGTGAAACGGGTAAGCCGCGCTGGGAAGCGACCACTGAAATCACGGCGATGATCAATAAAGCCACCATTTCGGTAAAAGCGTACCACGCGCGCACCGGCACGCAGCACACCGAGATGCCAGACGGGGCTGCAACATTGCGCCACCGTCCACATGGCGTTCTGGCGGTATTTGGCCCCTACAATTTCCCCGGTCATCTCCCCAACGGGCATATTATTCCGGCCTTGCTGGCGGGTAATACCCTGATTTTCAAACCCAGCGAGTTAACGCCGTTGACCGGCGAGGCAGTAGTTAAACTCTGGGAACAGGCAGGTCTGCCGCCTGGCGTGCTGAACCTGGTGCAGGGAGGACGGGAGACCGGTCAGGCGTTAAGTTCGCTTGAGGGCATTGACGGCCTGCTGTTTACCGGCAGCGCCAGTACCGGTTTTCAACTGCATCGCCAGTTGGCCGGGCAGCCGGAGAAGATCCTTGCCCTTGAAATGGGCGGCAACAATCCGCTGATTGTTGAAGACCCGGCGGATCTGGACGCCGCCGTGCATCTGACCATTCAATCGGCGTTTATCACCGCCGGGCAGCGTTGTACCTGCGCGCGTCGTCTGCTGGTGAAACGGGGCGAGGCGGGGGATGCTTTTTTACGCCGTCTGGTGGAGGTCTCCTCGCGCCTGATGCCTGCGGCGTGGGATGCGGATCCGCAGCCTTTCTTCGGCGGGCTCATTTCAGAACAGGCGGCACAGCATGTCCGGCAGGCCTGGCAGGAGCACGTTGAACGTGGCGGCAAAACCTTACTTGAGCCGCATCTACTGCAGGCCGGAACATCGCTGCTGAGCCCCGGCATTGTTGAGATGTCGGATGCGCAGAATGTACCGGATGAAGAGGTTTTTGGTCCGTTACTCTGTGTCTGGCGCTATGACAACTTTAATGAAGCCATCGCGCTGGCAAACAATACCCGTTACGGGTTGGCCTGTGGGTTGATTTCACCGGACCGTGAACAATTTGACCAGTTGCTGCTGGAGGCGCGTGCCGGGATCGTCAACTGGAATAAACCGCTCACCGGTGCTGCGAGTACTGCGCCTTTTGGCGGCGTGGGCGCCTCAGGCAACCATCGCCCCAGCGCCTGGTATGCCGCCGATTATTGCGCCTGGCCTATGGCCAGTCTCGAATCGGCAGAGCTTGTCCTGCCGCAATCACTCAGCCCTGGGCTTGATTTCAGCCGGGAGGCGACGCGATGAAAGCGCGGGAATTTAACTTTGATGGCCTGGTAGGCCTGACACACCATTATGCCGGACTGTCGTTTGGCAATGAGGCGTCGACGAAACACCGTCACCGGGTCTCTAACCCGAAGCTGGCGGCAAAGCAGGGGCTGTTAAAGATGAAAGCGCTGGCGGATGCCGGTTTTCCGCAGGCAGTGATCCCTCCGCAGGAAAGGCCGAACGTGCTTGTTCTGCGCCAGCTCGGGTTTAGCGGAAGTGATGAGCAGGTGATTGAGAAAGCTGCAACGCATTCACCTCACTTACTTTCTGCTGTCAGCTCTGCATCATCCATGTGGGTGGCGAACGCGGCGACGGTCTGTCCTTCAGCCGATGCGCTCGACGGGCGGGTGCATCTGACAGTGGCTAACCTGAATAATAAATTTCACCGCGCCATCGAAGCACCGACCACCGAAGCCGTGCTGAAAGCCATCTTCCGCGATGAGCGTATGTTTGCCGTGCATCCGGCGTTGCCACAGGTGGCCATGTTTGGCGATGAAGGGGCAGCTAACCATAATCGTCTTGGTGGCGACTACGGCGAGCAGGGGGTTCAGTTGTTTGTTTATGGCCGTGAAGAGGGCAGTAACGCCGCCCCCGGACGCTATCCTGCCCGCCAGACACTGGAAGCCAGCCAGGCGGTGGCGCGGCTTAATCAGGTCTGCCCGCGGCAGGTTATCTTCGCCCAGCAAAATCCCGCGGTAATCGATCAGGGCGTGTTCCATAATGACGTTATTGCGGTATCAAATCGGCAGGTGCTTTTCTGCCATGAGCAGGCGTTTTTGCATCAACAGGCGCTGTTTAGTCAGCTTCGTGCGCGGGTACCGGGATTTATGGCGCTGGAGGTTCCGGACGCCGAGGTCTCTGTCAGCGACGCGGTGGAAACCTATCTGTTCAATAGCCAGTTGTTGAGCCGCGAAGATGGCAGCATGGTGCTAATACTGCCGCAGGAATCTCGCGAGCATGCGGGCGTCTGGCGCTATTTAACCGCGCTGCTGGAGCAGGACAATCCCATCAGCGAAATCAAGGTGTTTGATCTACGCGAAAGTATGTCTAACGGCGGCGGCCCGGCGTGTTTACGGCTACGCGTCGTCCTGAAAGATGACGAGGCACAGGCGGTGAATCCGGCAGTTATGATGAATGATGTGCTGTTCCGCGCACTAAATGAGTGGATTGAGCGTTATTATCGTGACAGGTTAACACAGGCCGATCTGGCCGATCCGATGCTATTACGGGAGAGCCGGGAAGCACTGGATACGTTGACGCAAATGTTGAGATTAGGTTCCGTTTATCCCTTCCAGCAGTGACAGGAGGCCGTATGGACAATTTTCTCGCAATGACGCTGTCAGGTGAAATGCCCCGCAGGATGGCAGGGGAAGCAGGTGCGATCCACTGGTTATGGCATGAACAGGGCGTACTGGAGCTGCTGCCCCCAAAGCCAGTAAAGCGCTCTCTGGTGCTTTCCTGTGCCATTCACGGCAATGAAACCGCACCGGTGGAGATGCTGGATGGGCTGTTAAAACAGCTATTAAACGGGACGCTGGCGTTGAGCTGGCGCCTGCTGATCATTATCGGTAACCCGCAGGCGCTGGGGCAGAATAAACGTTTTTTGCGTAACGATCTCAACCGCCTGTTTGGCGCACGATGGCAAGGTTTTCCGGCCAGTGATGAGACGATCCGCGCCGCGCAACTGGAACGGGCCGTCACCCATTTCTATGCGGAGGACGACGAAGAACGCTGGCACCTTGACCTGCACACGGCGATACGTGGTTCATATCATGTGCGTTTTGGCGTACTCCCTGCGCGGACTGAACCCTGGGATGAAATTTTCCTCAAGTGGCTCGGCGATGCCGGACTGGAGGCGTTGGTCTTCCATCAATCGCCTGCGGGAACCTTTACCCACTACACCTGTGAACAGTTCCAGGCCCACTCCTGCACGCTGGAGCTTGGTAAAGCACTACCGTTTGGTGAAAATGATCTGAGTCAGTTTGAACGTACTCGCTGGGCGCTGGCGGCGTTGCTTTCCGGCGATGTGGTTCCCGAAGCAGAAACCGTACCGTTGCGCTATCGCGTGGTGCAGCAGTTAACACGCCGCAGTGAAGACTTTGTGCTTTATATGTCGGATGAGACGCTCAATTTCACCCCGTTTGCGGCGGGTACGCTGTTGGCAGAAGATCGTGGTGAGCGTTACGTTGTCCAGCACGATCAGGAATATGTGCTCTTTCCTAATCCGAAGGTTGCGGTAGGGTTACGTGCGGGGTTGATGCTGGAACGCATCAGTTAGCGCTGACGATATCCGAAAAAGAGCGCGCCCGGACAGGACGTCGGGCGCGCTTTTATCGCTAAACGCGCTTTGCGATGATTGCTCAGGCGTTAGCACTCTGCGGAATATAATCCTCAGATTGCAGGAAATGGTTAATCAATTGCAAAATAGTTTGGCCAGAAAGACCTTGTGGCTCATATGCACTTCCCCCCTCTTTTCTGCAAGGTAAGGGGGGGTAGTGCATGCCTTTGAAGCGCAACGTATCATTTCCTATATGCTGTGTGGATCCGCAGTACTTAATGGCTATCAAAACCTGTTTGTACATCATGCCTGCGTCGGTAACGACAACACTCCGATTCCAATTCCTCGCTTTGATTACACTAAAGAAATGAACTTCGGTAGCATCGAGTTCGGTAACAGCCAGAAAGAAAAATTGCAACAGCAACGTGGTATTTCGAATGAATTCGTTAAATAAGTTCGTATTGACGATTTTAATTTTGAAAATGTGTGTTTTGTAAAAATCGATGTTGAAGGCATGGAAAATAAAGTACTTGATGGCGCAGTTGAGACATTCCGCAAATCGATGCCGGTGATTCAAATTGAAATTTTGAAATCTGACATCAAAGAAATTTATGAAAAAGTTAAATTTATTTCAGAAGAGTACATAATTTGTCGTTATGGTCAGTATGACATCCTGTATCTGAGTAATGAAAAGATTACTGCTTATGGCATGGATAGCTATAATCTTGAAGTTATCCATTTATAATCAGGTTGAGTTTTAATTCCCTCGTTATAAAGTGATGCTGTTAAAATCGCATTCTTTTGCTGAATAATGGAGTAGTTCCTATACCAGTAAAAGAGTGCATTTTTTATCTCATGCCAATCCCTTTATGCGCACTTTTTATCCTTCTCAGGTTTGTAAACTAAGTATATAACGAATTACAGATTATTCTTGTTGCATTGACTTGTTATTATTCTCACGCCTTATATAATCTCCATTATTACCTGTGAAACTGCCTGCCATTATATTTCGTTTGCCTCTCTCCACCGTTTATTCATATTTTCTCCACAATTGCTGTAAAAATGTTTTTTACACTTTCATTGTTTTACTGATGCTCTGATTTATTGACGAAGAAAAGGCTAAAGTGAATATCGTCAACACGGCATACGCCGCAAGAAAACATGAATAGTAAGGAACTATATTATGCGTAAACTCACCGCTCTGTTTGTTGCCTCTACCCTGGCTCTTGGCGCTGCTAACCTGGCGCATGCTGCCGATACCACTGCTGCACCGGCTGATGGCGGCCCGCTAATGCACCATAAAGGCCCGCGTGGACCTCATCATGACATGATGTTCAAAGGTCTGAACCTGACGGATGCGCAGAAACAGCAGATCCGGGATATCAGGAAAGGCGAGTATGAGCAAATGCAGCAAGAACGCCGCGATATGCACAACATTATTGCCAGCGACACCTTCGATAAAGCGAAAGCGGAAGCGCAAATCGCCAAAATGGATGAGCAGCGTAAAGGACATATGCTGGCACATCTGGAAACGCAGAACAAAATTTACAACGTTCTGACGCCGGAGCAGAAAAAACAGTTTAATGCCAATTTTGAGAAGCGTCTGACAGAACGTCCTGCGCCAGAAGGTAAAATGCCTCAACCTGCTGAATAATTGATTCAGCAACCCCTATCAAGACCGCCGGTCTTGCTCATAGCACGTGTTTACGTTGTGGGCAGGACTGGCGGTTTTTCTTTCCTGCCCCCTTGTCTGCCGCCTGTATCACGGTATCCTCAACCTGCTCGTTTTTGACAGAAAATTTCCGCGTATCATTACGTTAATTTTTTTACATGCTGGCAACAGTATTGCTAAGGCATCCTGCTTTGCTGCCGATAATCTTTTAATGGCAGGATGGATGATAATGACACGCTGCCTTTAGAAGCAGCGGCGCGGCGTTCTCTGGCTGCGCCATTCAGGAGTGATGATGGAATTCTTTGATATCCGCAAAATGCCGGTAAATCTCTGGCGTAATGGTGCAGGCGAAACCCGAGAAATTTGCTGTTTTCCGGAGGCGACGCGGGATTTCAGCTGGCGGGCAAGTATCGCGTCGCTGGCCAGTAATGGCGAGTTTCCGCAATTTCCGGGAGTTGATCGTGTCATTACACTGATTGAAGGTGGCGAAGTTACCCTGGATGGCGGCCATGAATTCTGTCATACGTTGAAAAAATTCCAGCCTTTTACCTTTGCCGGAGAACAGCCGGTAAAAGTACAACTTCATGACGGGCAGATGTCGATGGATTTCAATATCATGACTCGCCGCGATCGCTGCCGTGCGAAAGTGCGTATTGCAGACCGGACTTTTACAACCTTTGGTACTCGGGGAGGCGTGATCTTCGTGCTGAGTGGCGCATGGCAACTTGGCGATAAGCTGCTTACCGCCGATCAGGGCGCTTTCTGGAGTGAAGGTCGCCAGACATTGCGCTTGCTCAAATCAGAAGGCCAGTTGCTTTTTAGTGAAATTACCTGGCTTCCCGGTCACTGAGGGAATTCGCTAATCAGATACTCTCCGGACAGCAATGGTTTGCAGAGTATTTTATAGCCATCGTGATCAAACCCTGCGGGCGTGCGGAGCAATTCTGCCGCCTCATCTAAATGGTTGACGGCCCCAAGCCACAGCCAGTTGTGGATGATATGGTATTGCGTCATCGTTTCCCCCACTTCCTGCAAGCTAATCGGCCCATTCCAGGGCCAGCACACCAGGCGCATGCGTTCCATTGCCGCCAGAAAACGACCATCATGTTCGGCTACTGTCTCCTTACCGCAACACGCGCCCGCACACCGGCGTAACGCCGAACGGAAACAGCCGCGACCGCGGGTTAATGACTCCAGGCCAAGCAGACCATAACAGAGCTTTTCGTCATCGGCGATGGACTGCAATGTTTGTAGGGCGGCGCGACGGTTGGCAAACAGGCCGTACAAGCCGCTTTCTGAGGAAAAATCCACTTCGCGGGCGTAGACCACCAGTGGTTTATCGCCTTTGATTGATAACGAACAAAGCTGGCGGTTACGACGCAAGCGTTTATTAAAAAGCGGTTGTTGCTCTTTTATCAGACGCGCCTCAAGCAACAGGGCGCCGAGTTCGCCTGCGGTACATATCCAGGTGATACGCCGGGACTGACGAAGCATCGCGGCCTCGTCGGGGGTACGCAAATGGGAAAGAACCCGGCTGCGGATATTCACGCTTTTACCGATATAAAGCGGCATCGCGTCGCTTTCGCCATGGAAAAAATAGACGCCTGGCTGCTTTGGCAGTGCTTCAAGCCATGGACGTAAATGCTCGGGATATTCATAAATAGCCGCCGCTTCAAACTCAAGACGCGGGGCGGATTGACGCCTGTTCACTGCGGACTCCTGATACTGTCTGGATATCCAGTGTAACAGGCTGTGGCGGGTGAAAAAAGAGGCGGCTTGCGCCGCCCCTGGGATTTATTGCTTTTTCCAGAAATCGTCGAAAACGGTAATCGGCGGACGACGTTTATGCTCCGTCTTCAGATACCAGCCTTCGATAATCTGCGCGGTACCGGCATCCAGCGTTTTTCCTTCCAGATAATCATCAATGTTTTCGTAGGTCACGCCAAGTGCCGCCTCATCGGGCAGAGAAGGTCGATCGTCTTCCAGATCAGCGGTGGGCGCTTTCTTGTACAAGTGCTCCGGGCAACCCAGGGAAGCCAGTAGCTGTTTACCCTGGCGCTTGTTGAGGCGGAAAATCGGGTTGATATCGGTACCGCCATCACCGTATTTGGTGAAGAAGCCCGTCACGGCTTCTGCCGCATGGTCAGTACCTACCACCACGCCTTTCGTCATCCCGGCGATGCTGTACTGGGCTTTCATACGCTCACGGGCCTTTTCATTGCCACGTATAAAGTCGCTCAGCTCGATTCCTGCTTCGCGCAGCGCCTGTTCACTGGCCAGCACGGCTCCCTTGATATTAACGGTCAGCACACGATCCGGTTTAATAAACTCAATGGCATCCTGGCAATCCTTTTCGTCTGCCTGTACGCCGTAGGGCAAACGTACCGCGATAAACTGGTAACTGGTATCCCCGCTTTCCTGGCGCAGCTCGGAGATGGCGGTCTGGCAAAGCTTACCGGCCAGGGTTGAATCCTGGCCACCGCTTATCCCCAGAATCAGCGAGCGTAAAAAAGGATAGGTTTGCAGATAGGATTTAAGAAAATCTACGCTACGGCGAATTTCTTCTTCGGCATTGATAGTCGGCTTGACGCCCAGCGCCTGAATAATTTCTTGTTGCAGAGTCATTTAACCCCTCCGTCATGTGGCCTGCTATGCAGGTAGCAAATAGGTGATGAAGCCAAATTAACCCTTTGACGGTAAAACGACAAGGATCACGCATTTGAGTGTCGTAAAATACGCCGTTTTTGCAGGCATGCGTAGTTTTATTAGAATTTTCCGAAAGTTATGCCAGTCATTCTGTATAGTTGAAAAATGCAATTTTATATTCCAGGCTTAGATAACACGCTGATACACAAGCGGATAAACAAGAGGATGGAATATGAACAAGAACATCGCAGGAATTCTGGGTGCAGCGGCGGTACTGACTATGCTGGCAGGGTGTACGGCTTATGATCGCGCTAAAGATCAGGTGAGCCAGCCAGTGGTCAAAGATGTGAAAAAAGGGATGACGCGCCAGCAGGTTATGCAGGTTGCCGGTCGTCCTTCTTCCGAAGTGACCATGATCCACGCGCGTGGTACGTGCCAGACCTATATTCTGGGTCAACGTAATGGTAAAACTGAAACCTATTTCGTCGCGCTGGATGAAACGGGTCACGTGATGAACTCAGGCTACCAGACCTGTGCTGAGTATGACACCGACCCGCAAGCGCCTAAGCAGTAACCTTTAAATCTCTTTGCCTGAGCAGAACTCAACCGGCCTGAGGGCCGGTTTTTTTACGTCAGGATCTTTTTTAACGAAGCGAATTATTTGAGCGGAATGTGAAGAGAGTCATGATACCTGGTCAATGAGAGACAATTTTGGTTTGTCGTGAATTATCCCCTTGTAACGCACCAACGTATACTCAATACAACATCAAAAACAGATAACACGGCGTCTCGCCATACGACGTAATCACGCACTCCTGCGATGATAAACGCCGCTCAAGGGAGGTTTTATGGATAAGAAAGTCATCTATTTGTTCTGCTCAGCGGGCATGTCTACCTCGTTGCTGGTGTCGAAAATGCGTGCGCAGGCGGAAAAGTATAATGTGCCAGTGATAATTGATGCCTTTCCGGAAACGCTGGCAGCAGAGAAAGGTCCACAGGCTGATGTTGTTCTGTTAGGTCCGCAAATTGCCTATATGCTGCCAGAAATCCAGCGTATTTTACCCGATAAGCCAGTAGAAGTTATTGATTCATTGCTCTATGGCAAAATCGATGGTTTAGCTGTTCTTAAAAGTGCCATTGCTGCCATTAAAAAAGCAGCGCTTTAATTTTTTATTTTTCCCGTCAAAGAGTAATTTCACACATTCATGCCGCAATTAACGTTACGGCACTTAGGGGCTTATTTGTATGAGTAAAGCGATCAATTATCTGGAAAAGATGCTGCTACCGTTCGCAGTGAAAATAGGCAAGCAACCGCATGTCAACGCGATTAAAAATGGATTTATTAAGTTAATGCCATTAACGCTCGCTGGGGCCATGTTTGTTTTAATAAATAACGTCTTTTTGAGTTTTGGCGAAGGATCTTTTTTCTACTCCCTTGGCATTCGACTGGATGCGTCAACAATTGATTCCCTGAATGGCCTTAAAGCCATCGGCGGTAATGTCTATAACGGTACGTTGGGCATTATGTCGCTGATGGCGCCTTTTTTTATTGGTATGGCGCTGGCGGAGGAACGCAAAGTTGATCCCCTCGCGGCGGGATTATTGTCCGTGGCGGCGTTTATGACGGTAACCCCGTATAGCGTGGGGGAGGCTTATGCGGTCGATGCCAACTGGCTCGGCGGTTCGAACATTATTTCCGGTATGTTGATTGGGCTTGTGGTCGCGGAAATGTTCACGTTTGTTGTTCGGCGTAACTGGGTAATCAAATTGCCCGATAGCGTGCCTGCCTCGGTTTCGCGTTCCTTTTCGGCACTGATTCCGGGTTTTGTGATCCTCTCCATCATGGGGATTATCGCCTGGGGACTGGCCGGCGCCGGAACAACCTTTCATCAGATCATTATGGATTCCATCTCTAAGCCGCTGGCGGCAATGGGCGGGGTAGTCGGCTGGGCGTATGTCATATTTACCTCGCTGCTGTGGTTCTTTGGCGTCCATGGCTCTCTGGCTCTGGCCGCGCTGGACAGCGGAATTATGACGCCGTGGGCGCTGGAGAACGTGGCGCTTTATACCGAGTACGGCTCCGTTGATGCGGCGCTGGCAGCGGGTAAAACCTTCCATGCATGGGCGAAACCGGTTCTTGATTCCTACATCTTCCTGGGCGGTACCGGGGCGACACTGGGGTTAATTATTGCCATCTTTATTGCGTCTCGTCGTGCCGATCACCGTCAGGTGGCGAAGCTGGCGTTGCCTTCCGGCATTTTCCAGATTAACGAACCCGTGATGTTCGGCCTGCCGATTATCATGAACCCGGTGATGTTCATTCCGTTTATTCTGGTGCAACCTTTACTGGCAGCAATCACCATGACGGCCTACTACATGGGGATCATTCCACCTGTCACCAATATCGCACCCTGGACTATGCCCACAGGGCTGGGGGCATTCTTTAATACCAACGGCAGTATCGCAGCCCTGTTACTGGCGCTTTTCAACCTCGGCGTGGCGACGCTGCTCTATCTGCCGTTCGTCGTGATATCGAATAAAGCACAAAACACTATCGAAGCCGAAGAGAGCGAGGAAGATATCGCTGAAGCGCTGAAATTTTAAGGAAAATAGCCGCGGCCGGTGTACCGCCGCGGCAACAGACGAGGAGTCATCATGCTGGATTTAGATAACCTGCCGGAAACCGACGCCGCCGCCGACACCCTGGAAGAGGTCGTCATGGGGCTCATTATCAACGCGGGTCAGGCGCGAAGCCTGGCGTACAATGCGTTAAAACAAGCCAAACTCGGTGATTTTGAGACGGCAAAAACGCTGATGGAGCAATCCCATGCTGCCCTGCATGAAGCGCACCGCGTACAGACACAGCTCATTGAAAGCTATGAGGGGCAGGGTAAGATAAAGGTGAGTCTGGTGCTGGTTCACGCACAGGATCACCTGATGACAGCCATGCTGGCGCGTGAGCTCATTACCGAGTTGATTGAACTGCACGAGAAAATGTGACGATAAAGGAGAAACCCACGATGCAGCCAGAGGTAAACGCGACGGACGCGAGAATAGTCAGAGAGCAGCAGCTTTTTAATGGCCGCCCTTTTCACGTGTTTATCTACAACAAAGTTGAGAGTATCAGCGGGCTGCATCAGCATGATTACTATGAATTTACGCTTGTTCTGACCGGGCGTTACTATCAGGTAATCAACGGGAAACGGGTGTTGCTGGAGCGAGGCGATTTTGTCTTTATACCCGTCGGTTCGACCCACCAGAGCTTTTATGAGTTTGGCGTGACGCGAATTCTTAATGTCGGGATCAGCAAACAATTTTTTGAAACCCATTATCTTTCACTTGTGCCGTTTTGTTTCGTTGCCTCGCAGAGTTATCGCATCAAGGCCACGTTTCTGGCATACATCGAATCGGTCATTGCGTCGCTCAATTTTCGTGATAGCGAACTTGATGAGTTTATTGAAAATGTGACCTTCCATGTTATCAATCGCCTGCGTCATTATCGTGAGCAGCAGGAGGAGGATTGCATTCCTCAATGGTTAAAAATGACAGTAGAGGGTATGCACGACAAACACCGTTTTGGTGAGCACGCGCTGGAAAATATGGTCGCCCTGTCGGGGAAATCTCAGGAATATTTAACCAGGGCGACGCAGCGTTATTATCATAAAACACCGCTGCAAATTATTAATGAAATTCGGATTAATTTTGCCCGCAAACAACTCGAAATTTCGAATTTCTCTATTAATGATATTGCATGGGAGGCAGGGTACAGCAGCCCCAGCTTGTTTATTAAAACTTTTAAAAGATTGACTTCATTTACACCGGGTAGTTACCGTAAACAACTGACCAATATTTCCTGATTTGCGGGGTAATGCCCCGCTAACAAACATCATCATTCTATAATTATCGCACTGCGGTAATGACACGGCTTGTCTTAACATCAGGCCAGAGGGAGAAGATATGACGACCAAACTGAAAATTGTCACCATTGGCGGCGGCAGCAGTTATACCCCGGAATTACTGGAAGGATTTATTCTTCGCTACCATGAATTACCCGTCAGTGAATTATGGCTGGTAGATGTGGAGGAGGGGAAACATAAGCTGGATATCATTTATGATCTTTGCTGCCGCATGGTTGACAAAGCGGGGGTACCCTTAAAGATATTTAAAACCCTTGATCGACGTGAAGCGTTGCGCGATGCGGATTTTGTCACTACACAATTTCGTATCGGCCAGCTCAAAGCACGGGAGCTTGATGAGCGCATTCCATTAAGTCACGGTTACCTTGGTCAGGAGACCAATGGCGCCGGTGGCTTGTTCAAAGGGTTACGCACTATCCCGGTGATTTTCGATATTCTTCGCGATGTGGAAGAACTGTGCCCGCAGGCATGGGTGATCAATTTCACTAATCCGGCCGGTATGGTGACAGAGGCGGTTTACCGCCATACCAACTTCCGTCGCTTTATTGGCGTATGTAATGTCCCCGTCGGCATGAAAATGTTTGTCCGTGATGTTCTGCAACTCGCTACCACTGACACGCTATCGCTCGATTTATTTGGTCTCAACCATCTGGTCTTTATTAAAGATGTGCTGGTGAATGGCGAGTCGCGTTTTGCCGAGTTAATGGAGGGGGTTGCTTCCGGACGGCTGGCGAAATCATCGGTGAAGAATATTTTTGACCTACCGTTCTCCGAGGGACTGCTGCGTTCGCTCAACCTGCTGCCATGCTCCTATCTGCAATATTATTTCAAATCCAAAGAGATGCTGGGCATCGAAATGGGGGAATATTACAAAGGAGGGACGCGTGCTCAGGTTGTTCAGGAGGTGGAAAAAAATCTCTTTGAAATGTACAAAGATCCAACCCTCAATGTGAAACCGAAAGCGCTGGAGATGCGTGGTGGGGCGTATTATTCCGATGCCGCTTGTGAAGTGATCAACGCGATTTTTAATGATAAGCAGACGGAACATTATGTGAATGTGCCGCACCGGGGGAGCGTGGAAAATATTCCTGCGGAGTGGGCGGTAGAAATGACCTGCCTGTTGGGGCGCGATGGACCAACGCCGCATCCACGCATAAGACACTTTGACGACAAGGTTCTTGGGCTGATTTATACCATTAAGGGCTTTGAGATTGCTGCAAGCAAAGCGGCACTGAGCGGTGAATTGAATGATATTTTACTGGCGCTCAATCTTAATCCATTGATTCACTCAGATAAAGATGCGGAAAAACTGGCCCGCGATATGCTGCTGGCCAATCAGCAATGGCTACCGCGTTTTGCTCCGGCAATAGCATCCTTCGAACAGTGAGGGAGTTATGCAAAGACTCTTAATCGTCAATGCGGATGACTTTGGCTTAAGCCGTGGGCAGAACTATGGCATTGTCGAAGCCTGTCGCAACGGTGTCGTCACCTCAACGACTGCGCTGGTGAACGGCGCCGCTGTCGACCATGCCGTTGCTCTGCGCGCTCAGATCCCGGCGCTGGCGGTGGGGTTACATTTCACTCTGACGCTGGGAAAACCCGTAGGAAATACGCCATTTCTGACGCGAGAAGGGCTACTGGGGAAAGGGATCTGGGATTTGGCTGCGCAAGATGCGTTGCCGCTGGAGGAGATTGCCGATGAACTGGCCTGCCAGTATGCGCGCTTTATTACGCTGTTTGGCGAGCCACCGTCACATATCGACAGTCATCATCATGTGCATATGATTGGCGCCATTTTCCCGCTGGTCGCGGCGTTTGCACACGAAAAAGGCATCCCGTTGCGTGTCGATCGTGATGACGCGCGGCGCCAGGGAATTGAGACCAATGAGGTACGCAGCACAAGCGGTTTTTCCAGCGCCTTTTATGGCGATGAGATATCACCCTCGCTATTTGTGTCCATTCTCGATGCTGCCTTGCAGCGTGGTGACAGTTCGCTGGAAATCATGAGCCATCCGGCTTTTGTCGATAAGGCGCTGATGACCAGCAAATACTGTTATCCACGCTTAGACGAACTGGATGTCCTGACGCAGCCATCGCTGAAAGAGGCGATTGCAGAACGAGCCTTCAGGCTGGCTACCTTTCGGGATCTGTAAGTAACGCACCGCGGCGAAGGCCGTGGTGCGCGTTTATCAGGCAGGAATACTGGCGATTTTACTCATGCGTGACCAGATACGGTGCGCACGCAACAATCCGAGAAAATCGTCCATGCTGCTACCCGCGGCATCGTCGGCCTGTACCACACCTTCTTCACCCTGCGTACCAACCTGTAAAACGGTGCTGAATTGTCGGGCATCGCCCAGCAGCGTAATGGGTTTTAAATGTTTGTAGGCTTCCAGAAGATAGTAAAGCGCATCGCCATTATTCACGAGCTGGCTGAGATCGCCGCCTGGCACAATGACACCATCAACGGTCAGCGACGGTGCGCCCGCAAAGGTTCCTGCGACAGGTAATACTGAACCATCATCGGCAACCACATTGCCCATTCGGGAATAGAGCAGTTTTGCGTGCACGCCTTCTGCCTTAAGACGTTGCAGGATAGTGAGCACATCGCTGGCACGCGTTTTATCATTCAGCAACACGGCAACGATACGACCTTTAATGGAACCCTCCGGGATGGCATAGAGGCTAAGCGAGGGATCTTTTTTCAGACCGTTAACGTCTTTCGGCGGCGCGACGTTACGTTGTTCTTCACTTAACGTAATGCCGAGATTCCCGGCGACGGCATTGGCCAGATGCACGTCAATATGCGCCAGTTGATCAACCACCCGTTCACGAATGTATTCTCGCACGACTTTACTCAGCTCGAAGCTGAAAGCATCAATAATATGCTGCTGTTCGAATGGCGTCTGGCTTAACCAGAACAGGCGAGGATGCGCATAATATTCTGCAAATGAGGGGCTACGTTCGCGAATTTTACCGCCTTCGACCCGTTCCTGGTACGACTCAAATCCGCCCCGCTTGGGACCAGGCGGCGTCTCGCGCGGCCAGTTATCATTAATCGAATTGGGTTCGTAATTTGCCGGGTTGGTGTCGATATCCATCCGATGCATGCCGTCGCGCTGGAAATTATGGTACGGGCAGCCAGGACGGTTTATCGGGATCTCATGAAAGTTTGGTCCACCAAGGCGGCTAATTTGCGTATCCGTATAGGAAAACAGACGTCCCTGCAGCAGGGGATCGTTAGAGAAATCGAGGCCTGGAACAATATGGCCGGGATGGAACGCTGCCTGCTCGTTTTCGGCAAAGAAATTATCCGGATTACGGTTGAGCACCATTTTGCCCACCCGTTTCACCGGCACCAGCTCTTCCGGGATCAGTTTCGTTGGGTCGAGGAGATCAAAATCAAACTTAAATTCGTCTTCTTCTGGAATGAGCTGTAATCCGAGTTCATATTCCGGGTAATCACCCGCTTCAATCGCTTCCCACAGATCGCGGCGATGAAAATCTGGGTCACGTCCGGTCAATTTCTGCGACTCATCCCACACCAGAGAGGCTTTACCCGCCAGCGGTTTCCAGTGAAAACGCACAAACGTGGCCTTGCCTTCGGCATTGATCATACGAAAAGTATGAATACCGAAACCTTCCATGGTGCGATAGCTGCGAGGGATCCCTCGGTCAGACATCGCCCACATGACATTATGCAATGTCTCTGGCTGCAGAGAGACATAATCCCAGAAGGTGTCATGAGCGCTCTGCCCCTGGGGAATTGCCCAGTGGGGCTCTGGTTTTACTGCATGAACAAAATCCGGGAATTTATGCGCGTCCTGAATAAAAAAGACGGGCGTGTTGTTGCCCACCAAATCGAAGATCCCCTCTTCGGTGTAAAACTTGGTGGCAAATCCACGAATATCACGCACGGTATCGGCGGAGCCTGCTCCCCCCTGAACTGTGGAAAAGCGTACAAATACCGGAGTGATTTTCTCCGGGTCAGAGAGAAAATCTGCTTTAGTGATCGCCGATAAACTTTCGTAAGGCTGGAAATAACCATGGGCGGCAGAACCCCGTGCGTGGACGATGCGCTCAGGAATGCGCTCATGGTCGAAATGGGTGATCTTTTCACGCAGGATGAAGTCTTCCAGCAGCGTCGGTCCCCGCGTGCCTGCCCGCAGTGAGTTCTGATCATCAGCGATGCGTACGCCCTGATTCGTCGTCAGTGGAAAATTTTCACTGCCCTTACGAAAGGCTTCCAGCGCGGTGAGTTTCTCATTGGCAGTGTTAGGGGCCTTTAAACTGCCTGGCGCGGTGGGTTGCTCGCCGGGCGCGGAGAGATGTGGGGAAGGGCGATGGGAACCGTCCGCCGGCGCCAGCGAATCCAGACCGGGTTTTGACTCACTTGCATCATGCACCGGTGATTGATGATTTTTAGGGTTTTGTTCTTTATCCGACATTGAGCATGTTCTCCTGTTTTCATTGCTGAAAAATTGTCGTTGCTTTGGCAAAACCCTTCTAACTATAGAACAACTCAGGGCGATGCTCAGGCGCAACGGCGACGGGAGGGCAGATAAGACGGCAAAAAACCGCAGAAAATCAGTCCGGAGGCGACGCGCGGGGTGACGATCGGCTATGATAGGACTTTCGTGTTAGTGGAATTCGTTTTTGTGAACTCTTCGCTTATGAAACCTTTGCGCCATCAAAACCGTCGTGTTATCAGCTATGTACCCCGTATCGAGCCTGCACCTCCTGAACATGCTGTGAAGGTTGACGGGTTTCGTGACGTCTGGTTATTGCGCGGAAAATATGTGGCCTTCGTGTTGCAGGGCGAGCGTTTTACGCGTTCACCTGTTTTTAGCGTGCCTGAAGCCGCTCAGCGCTGGGCAACGCAGATTCGCCAGGAAGGCGAAATCGACGAATAAAAAAAACCGCCTGCAATGATGTGTCAGGCGGTTTTCGTTTCTGATGACGCGAAATTAGCGATGTGCCAGTTCGGCGTCCTCTTCACTGTTCAGGATGGTTTTGTCCGTCTGCTTAAGCCACTGGCTGGTCAGTGTACCTGCGGTCATTGAGCCGCTGACATTAAGCGCGGTACGCCCCATGTCGATCAGCGGTTCCACCGAAATCAGCAGTGCAACCAGCGTGACCGGTAAACCCATCGCAGGCAGCACAATCAGTGCGGCGAAGGTCGCACCGCCGCCTACACCCGCAACGCCTGCGGAACTGACCGTCACGATACCGACCAGGGTCGCAATCCACATCGGATCCAGCGGGTTGATGCCGACTGTCGGGGCAACCATGACCGCCAGCATTGCCGGGTAGAGGCCTGCACAGCCGTTCTGACCGATGGTTGCGCCGAACGAGGCGGAGAAGCTGGCGATAGACTCAGGTACGCCCAGGCGACGAGTCTGCGCTTCCACATTTAGCGGAATAGACGCGGCGCTGGAACGGCTGGTGAAGGCGAAGGTCAGTACAGGCCATACTTTGCGGAAGTATTTCAGCGGGCTGATGCCATTGACACCCAGCAGCAGGCCATGCACCACAAACATAATGCCAAGACCAATATAAGAGGCGATAACAAAACTGCCGAGTTTAATAATGTCCTGAATGTTAGAACCGGCTACCACTTTTGTCATCAGCGCCAGTACGCCGTACGGCGTCAGTTGCATCACCAGACGCACCAGTTTCATCACCCAGCTTTGCAGCGTATCAATGGCGATGAGAACACGTTCGCCTTTCGGCGCATCATCTTTGAGCAGTTTCAGGGCGGCGACACCCAGGAACGCGGCGAAAATCACGACGCTGATAATGGAGGTTGGGTTTGCACCCGTCAGATCGGCAAAGGGGTTCTTCGGTACAAACGACAACAGTAGCTGCGGTACGCTCAGATCGGCCACTTTGCCCACGTAGTTGGTCTGAATCGCCGTCAGACGCGCCGTTTCGGCGGAACCCTGAACCAGCCCCTCGGCGGTTAGACCGAAGAGGTTGGTCATCATGACGCCAACCAGCGCTGAAATCATGGTTGTAAACAGCAGGGTGCCGATGGTTAAAAAACTAATTTTCCCCAACTGAGAGGCGTTGTGCAGGCGTGCAACGGCACTCAGAATAGAAGCAAAAACCAGCGGCATAACAATCATTTGCAGCAGCTGCACGTAGCCGTTACCGACCACGTTAAACCACTGAATAGAATTCTTCAGTATCGGATTATCCGAGCCGTAGATAGCCTGCAACGCCAGGCCAAACACCACGCCCAGCCCTAAACCGGCCAGTACTTTTTTTGCCAGACTCCACTGTTTGTGACGCGTTTGCGCCAGCAACAGCAGCAGTGCGACGAACACCACAACGTTTGCGATTAAAGGAAAGTTCATCCCCGTTCTCCTGATCTCATTATAAGGCCGGCATCCAAAGGTCAGCCAATGGCGGAAGGTTAGCAGAAGAGGTTCGCAAGTCTTATATCCAAATGGAATGTATTATGCCGTAAGGGCAGAAAGTGCCGATTTAATGGTCAGTCTGGTGATGAATAAAGCGATTGAACTGGTTTTGCAGCAAATTAATCATCTGCGATGACCAACGCACTGCACTGTTATCGGGCAATGTCTGCGGCATCCACAGCGCCCAGGTAAACAGCGCCATGCATAACACACGTTCCAGTTGATTACCGCGCTGCGGTGAGAGTAATGGCAGACGAAATCGCCAGCGACAGGGCCACAGAAGCGGGACGCCCGCAGGGGTTATCATATCGGCAAGAATATGGCTCAAATAACCCAGAACCATCCCCTGCAGTGCATCTGCCGGGATAATCCAGCTGTCGGGCACTTTGAGATAGAACAGGGTTAAACCAATAAATACAGCCAGAAGACTATGGGTAAATCCCCGGTGACCGAACATGCGGGCCACGGGTTTTGAAACCCACTTTAGCCGCTGCCCAAGAAACGACTTCGGGTGGTCAATATCGGGTAGAAGACAGGTCAGAATGGCTGACGGAACAATATGCCACCAATCCCCGTGTGCCAGCACAGGCGTCAATTCGGCATTTTTGGCAAACACCGCACAGGCAATGGAAAAAAGCAGGTGTCCTTCCGCCGTCATGATAAAACTCGCTAAACTGTCGATGCATACAGTATAGGGTTTTTATACAGTAGGCGGAAGAGGTGACGGTGTAACTCTTTGTCACAAGAATGACATTTAACGCGCCAGCCACCCACCGTCCACGGCGAGGGTATAACCATTAATATAGTCAGAGGCCGCAGAGGCCAGAAAGACCGCCGGGCCTTTGAGATCATCCGGATTTCCCCAGCGTCCTGCCGGAATACGATCAACAATCTCCTGGTTACGCTCTGCGTCATCCCGTAGTGCCTGGGTGTTATTGGTAGCCATATAACCAGGAGCAATAGCATTAACATTTATATTGTGCGATGCCCATTCATTGGCCAGCAGGCGGGTCAATCCGAGAACCCCACTTTTGGACGCCGTATACGACGGCACGCGGATTCCGCCCTGGAACGAGAGCATAGAAGCAATATTAATGATTTTCCCGCCGTCGCCCTGGGCAATAAACTGACGGGCGACGGCCTGGGAGAGAAAGAAGACCGTTTTGACGTTGAGGTTCATCACATCGTCCCAGTCTTTCTCGCTAAATTCGAGTGCATCGCAGCGGCGGATGGTCCCGGCGTTATTGAGCAGAATATCAATGCGACCCAACTGCGAGACGGTCTTGCTGACGATGTCATTAATACAGTCTTGATTGCCGAGGTCGGCCTGGATAGCAAGGAACTTACGGCCCATCGCAGTGACTTGTTCGGCGGTCTCTTGTGGTCTTTTACGGCCAACGCCGACAATATGGCAACCAGCTTCGGCAAGCCCCAGCGCCATTCCTTGTCCCAGCCCGGTATCGCAACCGGTGACAATAGCGACTTTATTTGCAAGCGAAAAGGCATCAAGAATCATAATTCCCCCTGGTCCTGGTTATTGTCATATTGCCTGAGATGAGAATAGGGGCAGAAAGGGAGAATTACAAATAAATTGAAACGATGTTTTAAAAATAAAACCAGAGACAGTACAGACTATCTCTGGTGACGAGGCTTAGCCGCAAAGATGCGTCAGGGTGAGCGCTTCAAGGCTGGATAACTTCACATCAGCCAGCGCATAGCGTGGATCATCACGGTTCTCTTCGGCTGGTACGACAATAGAACGCATCCGGGCGGCTTTACTGGCGATCATTCCATTGACGGAATCTTCCAGCGCCACGCAGGCGAGCGGGTCAACACCAAGCTTTGCGGCGCAGTCCAGATAAACCTGCGGATGGGGTTTGCTGTACGGCAGTTTTTCTGCCGACGCCAGCGCATCAAAATTATCGCGCAGGCCAAACAGCGTGAGCGTTTTTTCCAGCATATGCAGCGGCGATGCCGAGGCCAGGCCCACTTTCAGGCCGCTGGCGTTGCACAAGGCAATCGCTTCGCGCGCGCCTGGCAGCAGTGGACGCGTCTCTTCCACCAAAGTAATAGCACGACTGATGATGCGATGGGTTACCTCATCACAGTCCGGACCGCTCCAGGGCTGCTGTGCGAACCACAGACCAACAACCACATCAATGCGCAGGCCAAGGGTATCCGGTAGCTCATCGCGGCGGGTAATATCAACCCCCAGGCTTGCCATGACTTCCAGTTCAGCACGATCCCAGAGTGGCTCTGAGTCCATAATTAATCCATCCATATCGAAAATGGCAGCGAGTATTTGTCGCGGGGCAGACATTCACACCTCTCTTTTTTGCATCAGAACACAGGGAGAAACACTTTTTATGGTCAGAAGCCCATCATACCGTCTTTAAAGATCGGGCGAAAATGAATATGAGAGGGTAGACTTAGGCGGAAAACGGAACGTCGCACAAGGGGAATCCATGACGTATCAACAAGCTGGACGCATTGCCATCCTAAAACGCGTCCTGGGGTGGGTTATCTTTATCCCATCGGTGATTTCAACAATTATTTCAGTACTTAAGTTTATGTACGACCACAGTGAAAAGCAGCCAGGCATCAACGCCGTTATGCTGGATTTCGCCCATGTGATGATTGAGATGATGCGGTTTAACACGCCATTCCTCAATTTTTTCTGGTACAACTCTCCCACGCCGGATTTCCACCATCAGCTTAATATCGGTTTCTGGATTATTTTCGTGCTGATTTTTGTAGGGCTGGCGCTGCAGGCCTCCGGGGCAAGGATGAGTCGTCAGACACGTTTTCTGCGTGAAAACCTTGAGGATCAATTGATTCTGGAAAAAGCAAAAGGTGCCGAGGGGCTATCACGCGAAGAGATTGAAGCGCGTATTGTCGTGCCGCATCACACCATCTTCCTGCAGATTTTCCCGCTCTATGTCCTGCCTGTTATTTGTATCGTCGCAGGTTACTTCTTTTTCTCTCTGCTCGGCTTCCTTTGAACTAAGGCCACCTCTGGGTGGCCTTATCGTTCCATCAGGCGGCAAGTACCCGCTCCAGCGCTTTTTGCGCCGTTACCAGATGCTGCCCACCGAACAGAATCGCCCGGTTAAAGAGTGTGTAAAGCTGATACACGGGCTGACGGTCGAGGAAATCACCGGGTAAGGGGGATACGGACTGGTAGCCATCATAAATTTGCGGTGGCTGATCCGGATGTAGCGGGAGCATCGCCAGATCACATTCTCTGTCTCCCCAGTAACACGCCGGATCGTAAATAAACGGGCCGTCCGGACCAAGCGCGCAGTTTGCTGACCACAGATCGCCATGGAGCAGGGATGCCTGAGGCTGGTGCGAAGCAAGGCGCTGCTGAACATGTTCGACTATGGCGTCGATATTACCAAACTCCAGCCCTTTTTCTGCCGCCAGCTCCAGCTGCCAGCCGATACGTTGCTCGGCAAAGAAAGTTGACCAGCGACGTTGCCAGGCATTGGGTTGCGGTGTTGTCGACAAATCGTTATCAAAATCAAGACCGAACTGCGGTTGATCGCTCCACTCATGCAGCCGTGCCAGTTGCTGGCCGAGTAAAAAAGCGCTGTGGGCATCGAGAGGACGGGCCGGGAGATATTCCATGACCAGGAAGCTGTAGTCGCGGTCACTGCCGACAGCCAGGACTTTGGGTACGCGTACCGTATTACTGCGGGAGAGCAGTTCAAGCTGGTCAGCTTCTGCGGTGAAAATGGGCAGTAATTCCCGTTCATCGCATTTTACAAACAGATCCTGACCGCCATAACGCAGGTGCCATGCAGCATGGATTTCTCCACCTGGCAACTCGTCACGCTGTTCGATCTCACCATCACCGAGTTGTTCGCTTAACAGACGACTAATTGCTTGCCACATGATATGTCCCCCCATGTTATCAGCCAGATCATAAGGTTAGCGCACTAATACCCTGGAAAAATACGAACCAACGCACACCTGCGCATCCTGGGACGGGCAATTGCACTTATTGTGTCTGTTTTTGCCATGCTTCCCAGGTTGCAACACTGATGTCAGGCTTCGCGCTCACGACGCTATCTGCAAGACCACTGGCCAGCTCACTGACCTCTTGTTCGCTCAGTGGGCTGATAAGGCCGAAGGTATTTGTCCCAAGGTCATGGACTTTGCCTTCTTCGTCTGTGAGCGTCAGCAGAAATCCGGCGCGCGTAAATTGGTTATTCAGTTCATTGATTTCAGCCAGGCTCTGCTCGTGAAATTTCACGGTGACCACGTAGCGGGTAATACCGTCGCTGCTCATAATTCACCTCGTTGTTATCCTGAATTTTTTTAGCATAGTCGGCGAAGGGGATTTGTCGACTGCCGCCAGTCGAGGTGATGCCCCCGCGGTAAGGCGAGGGCGCATTTTCAGAGATTACGCAGGTAATCGTAGATTTTTTGTGTGTCGGCGCGGGAACACAATTTTGTCCCCTGATTGATGGTTGCAGCACTCCCGGCAGCAACACCGAACTTGACCATGTCTTCAAGCGACGCGCCTTCGGCAAGTTTTAGCGTCATCGCGCCGACCATACTATCGCCTGCGCCCACGGTGCTCTGGCTTTTCATCGGTGGCGGCACAACCTGGACACACTGGTTGCCATCGACCGCCAGCGCGCCCTGTGGACCGAGAGAAACCACGACTCTCAGCGCTTTACCCTGACGAACAATCTCTTTTGCCGCATTCTGCACGTCATCCGGTTGCGTCAATTCGCGGCCTGCCAGGGCGCTGAGTTCTTTTTGGTTCGGTTTGACCAGCTCGATATTGCCGATATCGAGCGCAGCGGAAAGGGCATCTCCCGAGCTGTCGACAATGCAGCGGATCCCTTTTTGTTGGGCGGCCCTAATCAATTGCGTCAGTTTTGTCACGTCAATACCTGGCGGCAGGCTACCGCTAATCACAAGGATCGCGCCGCTCTCAATGGCGAGCACTTTCTCTTCCAGTCGGCGGAATTCATCAACGGTCAGGGTGGCGCCAGGCATCACAAAACGGTATTGCTCACCGCTGGCCTCAACGTGGACATGCAGGTTTTGCCGGGTCCAGTCGTGCGTTTCGACGCATTGCGTGGGAACATGTTCATCGGCGAGCAGCGCCGTTAAGTGTTCGCCTGTTGCGCCACCTGCCGGGAAAATCGCCGTTGCTTTTCCACCCAGATGGGCAATGGCGCGTGCGACGTTAATCCCGCCGCCGCCGGGTTCAAAGACGGGCGCGCTACAGCGGAGTTTCCCTTCCGGGTAAATGTGTGGCGTAAGCGTCGCGCTATCGAGGGAAGGGGCCAGCGTCAGGGTATAAACCGATACCATAATGATCTCCTTTTACGGTGAGTGTATTAATTCTGGCATCTGATACGCAGAAGGCAATGTAAATAACACGATGATTTGGAATATGAATTTCCGATAAGTTGAGATGAAACTTTTAGACATTTAATGTCTATTTGAGATCTGTCTTATTCAAAAAATGAAATAAGAATTCATTGCTATGTTTAACGGCACTTTTTATAATTTGTTACCTTTCAATGGACCGTCGGTCGTTGATCCACCTGAAAGTTTCCGGGACCGTTATGGTCTCTTTTTTTGTTGTTCGGACTCCTAATAAATGAAGCTTTTTAAGACAGTACCCGTGCTGATTGTTCTCGCGGGAGGCGTGCTTGCGTCGTTGAATGCTGCCGCAGATGACACCGTTTTTACTGTTATGGATGACCCTTCCACCGCCAAGAAACCGTTTGAAGGTAGCGTTAACGGTGGTTACCTGGCCCAGTCTGGCAATACCACCAGTTCTTCTCTGACTGCGGACTCCACCCTGACCTGGTATGGCTCAACTACCGCATGGTCTTTATGGGGAACCGCGAGCAACACCTCATCAAATGATGAGCGTTCCTCAGAGAAATATTCCGCAGGTGGACGTAGCCGTTACAACATGACGGATTACGATTACCTGTTTGGCCAGGCGAGTTGGTTGACCGATCGCTACAACGGTTATCGTGAGCGTGACGTTCTGACCGCTGGTTACGGTCGTCAGTTCCTCAATGGTCCGGTGCACAGTTTCCGCTTTGAATTTGGTCCCGGTGTTCGTTACGACGAATACACTGACGGGGATACCAAAACGCAAGGCCTGGGCTATACTTCCGGTACTTATACCTGGCAGATGACCGACAACGCCAAATTCACGCAGGGTGTCTCTGTATTTGGTTCAGATGACACGACGCTGAACTCTGAGACTGCGTTAAATGTTGCTATTAATGACCATTTTGGTCTGAAAGTGGCATACAACGTGACCTGGAACTCTCAGCCGCCATCCTCGGCGCCAGAGCATACCGATCGTCGAACCACGGTCTCCCTCGGCTACAAGATGTAACCGCACTGGGCCGGGTTCTCCGGCCCTTTATTTCCCCACAGATGCGGTTTTTGCCAGCGCAATGGCATTGCTAATCGCGGCTTTTGCCTGCGGACTGTTTTTCCAGCAGGTTGACCCGACGAGCGCCGCACCCTGGGCGAGGATATCGTCAACGACTGCGCCACTGAGTTGATGCAGTGAGCTAAATCCCATTTGCTCCAGACGTTCAATCACCTTCGGACCGACACCGTTACAGGCGAGCAGGGCCGTACGTTCTTGTGCGCTAAATGGCATCGACATTTCCTTATTGTGATGATCGCCTTGCTGTAGATATCCAGTATTATTAAGGAATAACAAAAAAATGACCAACTACCGAAAGTCGTGATCACCTCATGGGGGAGTGAATGGGTAAAACAAAAGATGCCGAGTTATACGAAGAAATGTGCCGGGTTGTCGGAAAAGTCGTACTTGAGATGCGAGACCTTGGCCAGGAGCCCAAACATGTGGTAATCGCCGGGATGGTGCGAACGATGCTGGCGAATCAGCGTGTACCGCGTACGGAATTAACCAAACAGGCCATGGCGGAAGTTATCCGTGCGCTTGGTTTTGAGGCTTCGTGAGATTCTTTTTTTGTGAGCAAACAGAAGGACACAGAAAATAGTCAAAGGAACCAATATCAAACAAGAGGTACATTCCCACATTTTTTAGTGTTACCATTCTCTGACGCAATGAAAAGTGTGAGCCATGATGGCTTTCATTGACGTAACAGATTACGTGCCAATTTAGCGATTGTTGGTTAGATGGCGGCGTAATTTATCTGGACTAAACAAATATTTACTTCGTATGTGATCTTTCGTGTGGGTCACCACTGCGAATTAAGGATATGAAATGCCTGTAATTACTCTTCCTGATGGTAGTCAACGCCATTACGACCACGCTGTTAGCCCAATGGATGTGGCTCTGGATATAGGTCCGGGCCTTGCGAAAGCGACGATTGCCGGTCGTGTAAACGGTGAACTGGTTGATGCGTCCGATCTGATTGAAAATGACGCTACCCTGGCTATCATCACCGCCAAAGACGAAGACGGTCTGGAAATCATCCGCCACTCCTGTGCGCACCTGTTGGGTCACGCTATCAAGCAACTGTGGCCGAACACCAAAATGGCAATTGGCCCGGTTATTGACAACGGCTTCTACTACGATGTCGACCTTGACCATACCCTGACCCAGGAAGATATCGACGCGCTCGAAAAACGTATGCACGAGCTCGCCGAAACCAACTATGACGTCATTAAGAAGAAAGTCAGCTGGCACGAAGCGCGTGAAACCTTCGTCAAGCGCGGCGAGAGCTACAAAGTTTCTATTCTTGATGAAAACATTGCTCATGATGACAAGCCAGGCCTGTACCATCATGAAGAATACATTGACATGTGCCGTGGGCCGCACGTGCCGAACATGCGTTTCTGCCATCACTTTAAACTGATGAAAATCGCCGGCGCCTACTGGCGTGGCGACAGCAACAACAAGATGTTGCAGCGCATCTATGGTACCGCGTGGGCTGATAAAAAGGCTCTGAACGCCTACCTGCAACGCCTGGAAGAGGCGGCGAAACGCGACCACCGTAAAATCGGTAAGCAGCTCGACTTATACCACATGCAGGAAGAAGCGCCGGGCATGGTATTCTGGCATAACGACGGCTGGACTATCTTCCGTGAACTGGAAACCTTTGTCCGCTCGAAACTGAAAGAGTATCAGTATCAGGAAGTGAAAGGTCCGTTCATGATGGACCGTGTGCTGTGGGAAAAAACCGGCCACTGGGACAACTACAAAGATGCGATGTTTACTACCTCGTCTGAGAACCGTGAATACTGCATCAAACCAATGAACTGCCCGGGCCACGTTCAGATCTTCAACCAGGGTCTGAAATCCTACCGCGACCTGCCGCTGCGTATGGCGGAGTTCGGTAGCTGCCACCGTAACGAACCATCAGGTGCGCTGCACGGTCTGATGCGTGTTCGTGGCTTTACGCAAGATGATGCGCATATCTTCTGTACGGAAGATCAGGTTCGTGATGAAGTTAACGCCTGTATTCGTATGGTCTATGATATGTACAGCACCTTTGGCTTCGAGAAGATCGTGGTCAAACTCTCAACGCGTCCGGAAAAACGTATCGGTAGCGATGAGACCTGGGATCGCGCAGAAGCGGATCTCGCCGTGGCGCTGGAAGAGAACGGTATTCCGTTCGAATACCAGCTGGGCGAGGGCGCATTCTACGGTCCGAAAATTGAATTTACCCTATATGACTGCCTCGATCGCGCATGGCAGTGCGGTACTGTACAGCTGGACTTCTCTCTTCCTGCGCGTTTAAGCGCCTCTTATGTTGGCGAAGACAACGAGCGTCAGGTACCGGTAATGATTCACCGTGCAATTCTCGGTTCTCTGGAGCGCTTCATCGGCATCCTGACCGAAGAGTTTGCTGGCTTCTTCCCAACCTGGCTTGCGCCAGTTCAGGTCGTGGTGATGAACATTACCGATTCTCAGGCGGATTACGTTAAAGAATTGACGCAGAAACTACAAAATGCGGGCATTCGCGTAAAAGCAGACTTGAGAAATGAGAAGATTGGCTTTAAAATCCGCGAGCACACTTTACGTCGTGTCCCTTATATGTTGGTCTGTGGTGATAAAGAGGTGGAAGCAGGCAAAGTTGCCGTTCGCACCCGCCGCGGTAAAGACCTGGGCAGCCTGGACGTAAGTGAAGTGATTGAGAAGCTGCAACAAGAGATTCGCAGCCGCAGTCTTCAACAACTGGAGGAATAAGGTATTAAAGGCGGAAAACGAGTTCAAACGGCACGTCCGAATCGTATCAATGGCGAGATTCGCGCCCAGGAAGTTCGCTTAACGGGTCTGGAAGGTGAGCAACTGGGTATTGTGAGTCTGAGAGAAGCTATCGAAAAAGCTGAAGAAGCTGGAGTAGATTTAGTTGAGATCAGCCCTAACGCCGAACCGCCAGTTTGTCGTATCATGGACTACGGCAAGTTCCTTTATGAAAAGAGTAAGTCTTCTAAGGAACAGAAGAAAAAGCAAAAAGTTATTCAGGTTAAGGAAATTAAATTCCGACCTGGCACAGATGATGGCGACTACCAGGTAAAACTCCGCAGCCTGGTTCGCTTTCTGGAAGATGGCGATAAGGCCAAGATCACACTGCGTTTCCGCGGTCGTGAGATGGCCCACCAACAGATTGGTATGGAAGTGCTTAACCGCGTCCGTGACGATCTGAGTGAACTGGCAGTAGTCGAGTCCTTCCCTACGAAGATCGAAGGCCGCCAGATGATCATGGTGCTCGCTCCTAAGAAGAAACAGTAAGGCCTTCAAGTAGCAATTCCTGTGGTGCCTTTGGGCTTCACAGGTTTTGTTCGCCTGGGTTTCGTTTATTAACAATGCGAAGTGGAAGTTATTAAAATGCCAAAAATTAAGACCGTACGCGGTGCTGCTAAGCGCTTCAAAAAAACCGGTAAAGGTGGTTTTAAGCACAAGCACGCTAACCTGCGTCATATTCTGACCAAAAAAGCTACCAAGCGTAAACGTCACCTGCGTCCGAAAGCCATGGTTTCCAAAGGCGATCTGGGCCTGGTAATCGCGTGCCTGCCGTACGCATAAGTCGTTAACGTTTAACTTTTTTAACTTAGAATAGATACAGGAGAGCACATATGGCTCGCGTAAAACGTGGTGTAATTGCACGTGCACGTCACAAGAAAATTTTGAAACAAGCTAAAGGCTACTACGGTGCGCGTTCACGCGTTTACCGCGTTGCCTTCCAGGCTGTTATCAAAGCAGGTCAGTACGCTTATCGTGACCGTCGTCAGAAAAAGCGTCAGTTCCGTCAACTGTGGATTGCGCGTATCAACGCAGCAGCACGTCAGAACGGTATTTCTTACAGCAAATTCATCAACGGCCTGAAAAAAGCCTCTGTTGAAATCGACCGTAAGATCCTGGCTGATATCGCAGTATTCGACAAAGTAGCGTTCACCGCTCTGGTCGAAAAAGCGAAAGCAGCTCTGGCTTAATAAGTCAGTGGAAGAGGGGGCAATGCTCCCTCTTTTCGTTTATACCCGTCATTTTTCACCTTGCATGCGCGTAGACTAAGGTTAATCACCCGGTCACTTACTTACGTAAGCTTCTGAGAATTCACACTCTCGCCGCTTTTCTGCAAAGCGAATTATTTGGGGTATAACATTATCAGATGATTGACTTTTTCCCGGTGAGCCCTTTCAATAAAGGTAATCCGCTTTTTACCACACAAGGTAACGCAAGCATGAATGCTGCTATTTTCCGCTTCTTTTTTTACTTTAGCACCTGACTCCGGGAGGCTAGCGCGTGAAAGAAGAAACGGAAAATTAACGCCAAAAGCCTCCAACAGGAGGCTTTTTTTGTGTCTGAATTTTAAGTAAAAAGTCCAATAACAAGGACATAACGAGGAAAATTATGTCACATCTCGCAGAGCTGGTTGCCAGTGCACGGGCAGCCATTAATGATGCCTCAGATGTTGCTGCGTTAGATAACGTACGCGTTGAATATCTGGGTAAAAAAGGGCATCTGACCCTTCAGATGACCACCCTGCGTGAGCTGCCGCCAGAAGAGCGCCCGGCTGCGGGGGCGGTGATTAACGAAGCGAAAGAGCAGGTCCAGCAGGCGCTGAACGCGCGTAAATTTGAGCTGGAAAATGCCGCCCTAAACGCGCGCCTGGCTGCGGAAACCATTGACGTATCCCTGCCGGGGCGCCGCATCGAAAACGGCGGGCTGCATCCGGTCACTCGTACTATCGATCGCATTGAGAGTTTCTTCGGTGAGCTTGGCTTTACCGTGGCGACGGGCCCGGAAATCGAGGATGACTATCACAACTTCGATGCGTTGAATATTCCAGGCCACCATCCGGCACGCGCTGACCACGACACTTTCTGGTTTGATGCCACCCGCCTGCTGCGTACGCAAACTTCTGGCGTGCAGATCCGCACCATGAAAGAACAGCAGCCGCCGATTCGTATTATCGCGCCGGGCCGCGTGTACCGTAACGACTACGACCAGACGCATACGCCGATGTTCCATCAGATGGAAGGTCTGATTGTTGATACCAACATCAGCTTTACCAACCTGAAAGGCACGCTGCACGATTTCCTGAACAATTTCTTTGAGGAAGATCTGCAGGTCCGTTTCCGTCCGTCCTACTTCCCGTTCACCGAACCGTCCGCAGAAGTGGATGTCATGGGTAAAAACGGCAAATGGCTGGAAGTGCTGGGCTGTGGCATGGTGCATCCAAACGTTCTACGCAATGTGGGTATTGACCCGGAAGTTTACTCTGGCTTTGCATTTGGGATGGGGATGGAGCGCCTGACCATGCTGCGTTACGGTGTGACCGATCTGCGTGCATTCTTCGAAAACGATTTGCGTTTCCTCAAACAGTTTAAATAAGGGCAGGATAAATAATGAAATTCAGTGAACTGTGGTTACGCGAGTGGGTTAACCCGGCTGTCGATAGTGAAGCGCTTTCCGACCAAATCACCATGGCTGGCCTGGAAGTTGACGGTGTCGAGCTGGTGGCTGGCGCCTTTAACGGCGTAGTTGTGGGTGAAGTTGTAGAGTGTGGTCAGCATCCGAATGCCGACAAATTGCGTGTCACCAAAGTGAATGTGGGCGGCGAACGCCTGCTGGATATCGTCTGTGGCGCGCCTAACTGCCGCCAGGGGCTGAAAGTTGCTGTTGCCACCATCGGTGCAGTACTGCCGGGTGACTTTAAAATTAAAGCGGCCAAACTGCGCGGCGAACCGTCAGAAGGCATGCTGTGCTCTTTCTCTGAGCTGGGAATTTCCGACGACCACAGCGGCATTATCGAACTGCCGTTGGATGCAGCGATTGGTACTGATATCCGCGACTATCTGAAACTCGATGACAACACCATCGAAATCAGCGTGACGCCGAACCGTGCTGACTGCTTAGGGATCATCGGTGTCGCCCGTGATGTCGCCGCACTGAACAAAGCACCGCTGGTTGAGCCGGAAATTGCTCCGGTTGCTGCCACCATTAACGACACGCTGCCGATCACCGTTGATGCCGCGGATGCGTGCCCGCGTTATCTGGGACGTGTAGTTAAAGGCATCAACGTACAAGCGCCGACCCCGCTGTGGATGAAAGAAAAACTGCGTCGCTGTGGTGTGCGTTCTATCGACGCGGTTGTGGACGTGACCAACTATGTTCTGCTGGAGCTGGGTCAGCCGATGCATGCCTTCGATCTGGATCGTATCGACGGCGGTATCGTTGTCCGTATGGCGAAAGAGAACGAAACGCTGGTACTGCTCGACGGTAGCGAAGCCAAACTGGCGACTGACACGCTGGTCATTGCTGACCACCATAAAGCGCTGGCGATGGGCGGCATCTTTGGTGGTGAGCATTCTGGCGTGAACAGCGAGACACAAAACGTGCTGCTGGAATGTGCGTTCTTCAGCCCGCTGTCCATCACTGGTCGTGCGCGTCGTCATGGTTTGCACACGGATGCTTCGCATCGCTATGAACGTGGTGTGGATCCGGCGTTGCAGTACAAAGCAATGGAACGGGCTACCCGTTTGCTGATCGATATCTGTGGTGGTGAAGCCGGTCCGGTAGTTGATATCACCAATGAAGCCACACTGCCAAAACGTGCGACCATCCGTCTGCGCCGCAGCAAGCTGGATCGCCTGATTGGTCATCACATTGCAGATGAGCTGGTTACCGACATCCTTAAACGCCTGGGGTGTGACGTTACCGAAGGTCAGGATGAGTGGCTGGCTGTTGCGCCGAGCTGGCGTTTCGATATGGAGATCGAAGAAGACCTGGTAGAAGAGGTTGCGCGCCTGTACGGGTATAACAACATCCCGAACGCACCGGTACAAGCCGGGCTGGTGATGGGGTCACACCGCGAAGCCAATCTGTCGCTCAAACGCGTTAAAACGCTGCTGAATGACAAAGGCTACCAGGAAGTGATCACCTACAGTTTCGTTGATCCGAAAGTTCAGCAGTTGATCCATCCGGGAGAAGAGGCGCTGATTCTTCCAAGCCCGATCTCCAGCGAAATGTCGGCCATGCGCCTGTCATTGCTGACCGGTCTGCTCGGAACGATCGTCTATAACCAGAACCGCCAGCAGAGCCGTGTGCGTATCTTCGAGACCGGTCTGCGTTTTGTGCCGGATACACAGGCGCCTTTAGGTATTCGTCAGGATCTGATGCTGGCGGGTGCCATCTGCGGTAACCGCTATGAAGAGCACTGGGATCTGGCTAAAGGCAGTGTTGATTTCTTCGACCTGAAAGGCGATCTGGAATCCTTACTCGACCTGACCGGTAAATTGTCCGCGATTGAGTTCCGCGCAGAGGCGATTCCGGCGCTGCATCCTGGGCAATCCGCAGCGATTTATCTGAAAGATGAATATGTTGGTTTCATCGGTGTCGTGCATCCGGAGCTGGAACGTAAGCTCGATCTGAATGGTCGTACGCTGGTGTTTGAACTGGAGTGGAATAAGGTCGCAGACCGCGTGGTTCCTCAGGCGCAGGAGATTTCTCGCTTCCCGGCGAACCGTCGCGATATCGCTGTCGTGGTCGCTGAAAATGTGGCCGCGGCGGATATTTTAGCCGAATGTAAGAAAGTTGGCGTAAATCAGGTAGTTGGCGTAAACTTATTTGACGTGTACCGCGGTAAGGGTGTTGCGGAGGGGTATAAGAGCCTCGCCATTAGCCTGATCCTTCAGGATACCAGCCGTACACTCGAAGAAGAGGAGATTGCCGCTACCGTCGCCAAATGTGTAGAGGCATTAAAAGAGCGATTCCAGGCATCATTGAGGGATTGAACCTATGGCGCTTACAAAAGCTGAAATGTCCGAATATCTGTTTGATAAGCTTGGGCTTAGCAAGCGAGATGCTAAAGAGCTGGTAGAGCTGTTTTTCGAAGAGATCCGTCGTGCTTTGGAAAATGGCGAGCAGGTAAAACTCTCCGGCTTTGGCAATTTCGACCTGCGTGATAAGAATCAACGTCCGGGACGTAACCCAAAAACGGGCGAGGATATTCCCATTACAGCCCGGCGCGTGGTGACCTTCAGACCCGGCCAGAAGTTAAAAAGCCGCGTCGAAAACGCTTCGCCCAAAGCAGAGTAATCTGGACTAATTAAAAAGGCCGCAATCGCGGCCTTTTTCTTTCAGCACTGAATACCCTCTTTAAAATCAACTCACTCAATAACGCATTAATTGAACTGCATGCTGAATTACGCACAACTCCAACAGCGTCGCAATGGTCAGTGGCTCTGCGGCCTTGCGCTGCTTTTGCTGATCGCGCTCTTTATAAGCCTGTGTGTGGGCGATCAGTGGATTGGTCCTGCAAACTGGTTCGAGGCCCGTGGGCAACTTTTTGTCTGGCAAATACGCATACCCCGTACGCTAGCCGTGTTGCTGGTGGGGGCGGCGCTGGCGTTAAGCGGCGCTATTATGCAGGCGTTATTTGAGAACCCGCTGGCCGAACCAGGGCTTTTGGGTGTGTCTAACGGCGCGGGGGTGGGTTTGATAGCCGCCGTGCTGCTGGGAAAAGGCGTATTGCCCGGCTGGGCGTTGGGGCTTTGTGCCATTGCCGGAGCTCTGGTCATCACACTTATTCTGCTGCGCTTTGCCCGACGGCATTTGTCGACCAGCCGTCTGCTGTTAGCGGGCGTCGCGTTGGGGATCATTTGTAGCGCACTGATGACCTGGGCCATCTACTTCTCCACTTCTTTTGACCTGCGTCAGCTCATGTACTGGATGATGGGCGGTTTTGGCGGCGTTGACTGGCGACAAAGCTGGCTGATGGTCGCACTGCTACCGGTGATGGGGTGGACCTGCTTTCAGTCGCAGCCACTCAACGTACTTGCGCTGGGTGAGACATCTGCCCGCCAACTCGGGTTACCTCTGTGGTTCTGGCGCAATGTGCTGGTCGTGGCAACGGGCTGGATGGTGGGCGTCAGTGTCGCGCTGGCTGGCTCGATTGGCTTTATTGGCCTGGTGATTCCCCATATTCTTCGTCTATGCGGGCTCACCGACCATCGTGCGCTTCTGCCCGCCTGCGCGCTTGCGGGGGCGACGACACTGCTGTTTGCCGACATCGTCGCCCGAATGGCGCTGAGCGCCGCAGAATTACCTATCGGTGTTGTGACGGCAACGCTGGGGGCACCGGTGTTCATCTGGCTCTTGCTCACGGCAAAACGCTAAGGGTTGAGGACGTCATAACCTGCAGGCAACAATAACGTAAAAGTGTGTAACAACGACGCGTCAAAAAAAGGAAACTCGCCTGATTGACTGTTTTTACATCATTTTTGCTACATGACAGAAGAAGGACTATCACGCATTATCTGGCTATTATTAATGACTGGCCGGGCGAGAGATCCGGCGTCTGAATGAACCGACTGAGGGGATGCTATGCACCAGGATATTTTGAACACCGAGATTACGACGATTGATGGCGAACATATCACACTGGAAAAGTACCAGGGCAAGGTTATTCTGGTGGTGAATGTGGCATCCAAATGCGGCCTGACGCCGCAGTATGAGCAGCTGGAGAATATTCAGAAAGCCTGGGAGAAAGACGGTTTTGTCGTGCTGGGCTTTCCATGCAATCAGTTTGCCGGGCAGGAGCCGGGCAGTGAAGAAGAAATCAAAACCTTCTGCAGCACTACCTATGGCGTAACTTTCCCAATGGCAGCCAAAGTCGATGTCAACGGTGAAAACCGTCATCCTTTGTATCGGAAATTGATTGCCGCTGTGCCGAAAGCTGTCGCCCCGGAAGGTAGCGGTTTTTACGAACGCATGGCCAGCAAAGGGCGCGCGCCGCTCTATCCGGATGACATCCTGTGGAACTTTGAAAAATTCCTGATCGGCCGCGATGGTCAGGTGGTTCAGCGCTTCTCGCCGGATATGACGCCCGAAGATCCTATCCTGATGGAAGCGATTAAGCTGGCGCTGGCAAAATAATGCCGTTGCTGCAACTTCATGCTCTTGAGGAAGCTGGAAGGCTGGGGCCTGTTACGGCCCTGGTCGACAACGCGCAAATGTTGCACCTGGTCGGGCCAAATGGCGCCGGGAAAAGCACGCTCCTGGCGCGTATCGCCGGGTTGACGCAAGGAAAGGGCTGTGTGCAGCTAAATGGGCGTCCGCTGGCGCAATGGCATGCGCCACAACTGGCTCGCCATCGCGCTTACCTGGCCCAGCAGCAGACGCCCCCCTTCGCCATGCCGGTATGGCATTATTTGTCACTGCATCAGCATCAGCAGATCAACGACAGCGTGGTTGAAGAGATTACGCATAAACTCGGACTGGGGGATAAGCTGGGGCGCACTGTCAATCAGCTCTCCGGTGGGGAATGGCAGCGGGTTCGCCTGGCTGCGGTGATTGCGCAAATTCATCCGGCCGCTAATGCGGATGGGCAACTCTTGTTATTAGACGAGCCGATGAACAGTCTGGATGTTGCCCAGCAAGCCGCACTGGATGGCATTTTAAGCGAGCTGGTGGTGGCAGGGATCACCGTTGTGATGAGTAGCCACGATCTTAACCATTCGCTACGTCGTGCGCATCAGGTGTGGCTACTCCGGCAGGGCAAACTGATTGCCAGTGGCCCACGTGATGAGGTATTAACGCCACAAAATCTGGCATCGGCATACGGTATGCCATTCCGCCGTCTCGACCTGGCTGGTCACCGGATGCTCATTCCAGAGATATAGCAGCAAACGAAACTTGCAAGGATTGCAATTCACACGCTAAATTATTCCAGCATAACGAAAATAGAGGTTTTGCTGGATGCGCATCTGGTTTCTTCTGGCGGTATTAATTCTTTCAGGGTGCAGCAGTCATCGTGCGCCGCCGCCTAACGCTCGCCTTTCTGATTCCATCACCGTCATTGCCGGGTTGAATGATCAACTGCGTGACTGGCGTGGCACCCCTTATCGCTATGGCGGCATGAGCCGCAATGGCGTCGATTGTTCCGCCTTCGTGATGATGACCTTCCGCGATAAATTTAACCTTGTCCTTCCCCGCGATACGCGTAAACAGGCGGAAGTGGGAACGAAAATAGATAAAGATGAACTGCTGCCTGGCGATCTAGTGTTTTTTAAAACGGGCTCCGGTGATAACGGTCTGCATGTAGGCATCTACGATACCGATAATGCGTTTATCCATGCGTCGACCAGTCAGGGGGTCGTGCGTTCTTCATTAAACAATGTCTACTGGCGGAAGAGTTTCTGGCAGGCGCGTCGTATCTGATCCCCTTCCGACAACAAGCAGCGAATGGCTGGCCGGTTCGCTGCTTTTGTGAACTAAACGCAAATTTTGTTATTTTCCTCACTGTTCATTCATTCTTTCTTCAATATTTATTATTTAACTGTTCGTTACCTTAAAGGGCTGTCAGTATCGTAGCAGGCGCTGGTATGGGCAATTTAACCAGGATAAGCTTGCGCACGAAAATAAGGAATTTTCGACAATATAATGGGAAATGATGAAGTCAGTTTTCTTTAGTTCAACTACGTTGAAGCATGTGCGCATTGGTTTTTCGATGCAGGATATCAACCTTAATGCGGGGTTGGCACCATGATCGTCTCGTTTGATGACACCTATCGCTCAGAGTTTTTACTACAGCCTGCGCGCAATGGTTACGGTACGCTTGTCGGAATTGAAATTGTGGTCAATTTCGTTGGAGCGGGCGCTGTAAGGGCCCCTGCAGAGCGGATAGTGCCACGCCTGAGCGCAGACGAAACGCTGACGCTTTTTACTGAGCAATTAGAATTACTTGAATCCTGTAAGTTATTCTTTATTCAGCATCAACTTCTCGCCTGGATAAATATTTCACCCGTTATTGTCGATGCGTTACTCTCGAATGCGGTACCTGAAGAGACGATAACGACATATCCTTTCCTCGAATTTACTGTGAATGAGAATTATCCCAACCTGACAAAGGGCAATGAAAATAATTCACTCGTCGCGTTTAGCGAACGTTATCCTTTAATCCTGAGAGATTTTGGTGCCGGGTCGGCTTCCACTCGCGCCATATTTGATGGGCTTTTCAGGCGGGTGACGCTGGATAAAAATTTTATTCATCAACGCCTGGCGTCGCGCTCATTTGAACCCTTCATGCGTGCAATCGTCTCACAAATTTCCCCTTATTGCCGTTCAGTAATGATTGACGGTATTGACGATGAAAAAACCTTAAAGCGGGTGAAGCCGTATCAGTTCAGCGCCATGCAGGGGACGCTATGGCCGGCAGTCCCTGCCGCTCAAATCACCAGTCTGGTCCAGGGATAACCTTGCCTTTAACCCGTATTTAACATCATATAAACACACTACAATAAAGACAGGAGGAACTATGGCCCTGTCTTTTATTACCCGCTGGCGCGATGAGCTGCCAGGTTTTTATACCAGCCTTTCCCCGACACCACTGAGTCATGCGCGGCTGCTTTGGCATAATGCAGCACTGGCAGAAACGATGGGTATCGATCCCGCCCTTTTTGCCCCCGAAGAGGGGGCAGGTGTATGGGGTGGCGAAACGCTGCTTCCCGGCATGTCGCCGCTTTCCCAGGTCTATAGCGGACATCAGTTTGGCGTCTGGGCGGGACAGTTGGGCGACGGGCGCGGTATCCTGCTCGGCGAACAGCGCTTGCCCGATGGCACAACGCTGGACTGGCACCTTAAAGGCGCCGGGCTTACGCCCTATTCCCGCATGGGTGATGGTCGCGCTGTTCTGCGTTCAACCATTCGTGAAAGCCTGGCTTCTGAGGCAATGCATCATCTGGGGATCGCAACGACGCGTGCGCTTTCAATTGTTACCAGCGACACGCCTGTTTATCGCGAAAGCGTCGAACAGGGGGCAATGATGATGCGTATTGCGCAAAGTCATATCCGCTTTGGTCACTTTGAGCACTTCTATTATCGGCGCGAACCAGAAAAGGTACGCCAGCTGACAGATTTTGTGATTCGGCATTACTGGCCTCATCTGCTGGATGAGACCGACAAATATGACGTCTGGTTCCGGGATGTCATCGCCCGTACCGCTGCGCTGATGGCACGCTGGCAGGCGGTGGGCTTTGCTCATGGGGTGATGAATACGGACAATATGTCGATCCTCGGGCTGACCATTGATTATGGTCCCTTTGGTTTTCTTGATGATTATCAGCCCGGCTTTATCTGCAATCACTCTGACTATCAGGGACGTTACAGCTTTGACAACCAGCCGACCATTGCCCTGTGGAATCTGCAGCGACTGGCGCAAACCCTGTCGCCGTTCATGAGTGCCGATGTGCTCAATGCGGCACTGGACAGTTATCAGCCCGTATTGCTGAGCGAATATGGCATATTGATGCGCCAGAAACTGGGTTTTTTTAGCCAGCAAAAAGATGACAATGTGCTGTTAAGCGATCTCTTCGCTCTGATGGAACGTGAAGGCAGCGATTATACCCGTACGTTCCGCATGTTAAGCCATACCGAACAGATGAGCGCCAGCAGCGCGTTACGTGATGAATTTATCGATCGCGAAGCGTTTGACAGCTGGTTTAGTCGTTACCGCGCGCGTCTGGCGCAGGAGCACATTTCGGATGCGCAACGTCAGCAACTGATGCAAAGCGTGAATCCGGCGGTTGTGCTGCGCAATTGGCTCGCACAGCGGGCGATTGAACAGGCGGAGCAGGGGAGTACCGAAGAGCTGGAGCGTCTGCATGCCGTCCTGCGTGAGCCTTACGCGGATCGCAACGATGACTATAGCCGACGCCCACCTGACTGGGGTAAAAGGCTGGAGGTCAGCTGTTCAAGCTGAGTCTCTACTTCGTTAGGAACAATTTCCCGGCGTGCGTCTGTCGCAAGAGATATTCTTGTCCCTGATGCTCGATGACAACGCGCGCCGCATCCCCCAATAGCGTTTTGCTGCTGATTCTGCGATCCTCGGGAAGGATGACTGCCGGGCTGGCCGGTTGTTTCTCTGCCGGAGCGGTCGGCTTATCCTTGTTCGACATGGCACGGGTAACTGTATGGATATGACAATGATAATTATTATTAATATCAGCGAAGTGGGCTGCAAGTCATATTTTAAAAACCAATCATTTGGGGTAGGGAGTGCGTCCCGCCGGGAGACCCGACGGGAAAAAGAGTTACAGACGAGATGTGACGGCAGCAGCGAGTTTTTCGAGCAACACTTCGCTGTCTTCCCAGCTCAGGCAAGGGTCAGTGATGGACTGACCATAGACCAGCGGCTGGCCTTTGACGATCTTTTGCGTGCCTTCTTGCAGAAAACTCTCGGCCATAACCCCCGCAATTGCCGTGGAGCCGCCACGAATCTGCTCACAGATATCATCGCATACCTCAAGCTGGCGACGGTGCTGTTTCTGGCAGTTGCCGTGGCTGAAATCGACGACCAGTTGCTCCGGTAGATCAAATTCGCGCAGGGTAGCACAGGCGGCGGCAATGTCTTCGGCGTAGAAGTTGGGTTTTTTACCGCCACGCATGATGACATGTCCGTAAGGGTTACCGCTGGTCTGATAAATCGTCATCTGTCCGCTCTTGTCCGGTGAGAGGAACATATGGCTGGTGCGGGAAGCGCGAATCGCGTCCACCGCAATTCGGGTATTACCGTCGGTACCGTTTTTGAAACCTACCGGGCAGGAGAGCGCCGAGGCCATTTCGCGGTGGATCTGACTTTCTGTCGTACGTGCGCCAATAGCGCCCCAACTAATCAGGTCAGCAATAAACTGTCCCGTCACCATATCCAGAAATTCGGTCGCTGTCGGTACACCCAGTTCATTGACTGCGAGCAGGAGTTTGCGCGCCAGTTCGATACCATGATTAACGCGGTAGCTGCCGTTCAGATCGGGATCGGAAATTAACCCTTTCCAGCCCACCACGGTTCGCGGTTTTTCAAAATAGGTGCGCATCACAATTTCCAGTTGCGCACTGTGCTTTTGCCTTAACCCCTGCAGGCGACGGGCATAATCCATCGCGGCATCCAGATCGTGGATAGAGCAGGGGCCAATAATCACTAACAGCCGTTTATCTTCACCGTTAAGGATTTTCTCGATACGGCGACGGGATTGGGTGACATGTTCGGCAACCGCAAGGGAAACGGGATGCCGCTGCGCTAACTCAGCCGGCGTGACCAGGCTCTCGATGCGCGCAGTGCGAAGTTCATCGGTTTTGTTCATCAGAATTCTCAAAATTTTGTGCTCAAACGGCCAAATGCCGGAGGCGATGCGCACACCTTAAACCAATCCTTGCTTAATTCAATAGCAGGTTGTGATGCGCATCACATCGAAGGCCAGCATGATAGCAAAAATGTCACCCACGTACTAGTGTGTTAGTACATGCGACGGTTTAGCCCCATCATGTCGAGAATTTTGGTGGCGATCTCTTCAACCGAATAGTTGGTACTGTTTAACCACGGTATCTGATTTTTGCGGTAAAGCGCTTCCACCTCTGCCACTTCCATACGGCACTGGCGTAATGAAGCGTAACGGCTATTTTCCCGGCGCTCTTCGCGAATAGCCGCCAGACGTTCCGGATTAATGGTCAGACCAAATAATTTATGCTGGAGAGGTTTGAGTGAGACAGGCAGGACGAGATTATCCATGTCATCGGCAATAAAAGGATAATTAGCTGCGCGGATACCGAATTGCATTGCCAGATAAAGACTGGTTGGCGTTTTACCGCAACGAGAAACACCCAGCAAAATCACCTGGGCCTGATCCAGGTTGCGCAACGAAATACCGTCGTCGTGAGCCAGCGTGTAATCAATAGCGGCAATCCTTGCGTCATATTTTATCAGGTTGCCTGGATTTAACCCATGGGTACGATGCGCAATAGGTGTCGGGTCGAGTTTTAATTCTTGCTGTAGTGGCGCAACCAGTGCCTGAACAATGTCCTGACAGAATCCTTCACTCTGTAAAATAATGGTTCGGATTTCTGGTAGTACGATGGAATAAAACACTAACGGTCGTACGCCCGTCTGCTGATAGATAGCGTCAATCTGCTCTTTCACTGCTCTGGCGCGGCTTTCATTCTCCACGAACGGCAGCGTGATGCTATTGATGGCGACAGGGAATTGCGACATCACCGCATGGCCTAATACCTCTGCAGTGATAGCGGTACCATCGGAAATATAAAAAACCTGGCGATCCACAGCGCTGTCCATTTTACCCTTCCTGATTGTCATGCGTAATTATCTGAAAGCATAAATTAAAGTCACGCATCTGCGTAGCGCCTTTTCTGAATTTTTAAAGTGAAACACTATTTTTGTTTTTAATGAAAAGTACGGTTCATTTTTATTATGGGCGCAAAAAAAGAATGATTTTGAGGTTTTTCCGATTATCAGATACGTAACCATTGACGGGAAAGTGTCCGAAAAGACAAAAATTTAAATTGCTTGAACGATTCACCGTTTTTTCAGGCGGAATAATTATGCCAGGATGAAAAGGTAGTAAATGCTTTATTACCCCATTCAAATATCACAAAAGGATTGTTTAGATGTCCAACAATGGCTCGTCTCCGCTGGTGCTTTGGTATGACCAACTCGGCATGAATGATGTAGACAGAGTTGGGGGCAAAAATGCCTCCCTTGGTGAGATGATTACGAATCTGTCCGGTATGGGCGTAAGCGTACCTAATGGGTTTGCAACCACTGCCGATGCGTTTAACCAGTTTCTCGATCAAAGCGGCCTGAATCAGCGCATCTATGACCTGCTGGATAAAACGGACATTGACGACGTTTCCGAGCTGGCGAAAGCTGGCGCGCAGATTCGCCAGTGGATAGTCGATACCCCGTTCCAGCCGGCGTTTGAAGAGGCAATCCATCAGGCATATGCCAAACTGTCCGCTGATGACGAGCAGGCATCCTTTGCTGTGCGTTCCTCCGCGACGGCAGAAGATATGCCCGACGCTTCCTTTGCGGGCCAGCAGGAAACCTTCCTGAACGTGCAGGGGTATGACGCTGTGCTGGTGGCGGTGAAGCATGTCTTCGCTTCCCTGTTCAACGACCGTGCGATCTCCTACCGCGTACACCAGGGTTACGATCATCGCGGCGTAGCGCTCTCGGCCGGGGTGCAACGGATGGTACGTTCGGACATCGGTTCTTCCGGCGTCATGTTCTCTATCGACACCGAATCCGGCTTCGATCAGGTGGTATTCGTCACTGCGGCCTGGGGTTTGGGTGAGATGGTGGTACAGGGGGCAGTGAACCCGGATGAATTTTATGTTCACAAGCCAACGCTGGCGGCAGGGCGTCCGGCTATCGTGCGCCGCACGATGGGGTCGAAGAAAATTCGCATGGTCTATGCGCCGACCCAGGAGCATGGCAAGCAGGTGCGTATTGAGGACGTTGAACAGGCTAATCGCGATCGCTTCTCGCTGACCAATGAGGAAGTGCAGGAACTGGCGAAACAGGCTGTGCAGATTGAAAAACACTATGACCGGCCGATGGACATTGAATGGGCGAAAGACGGCCATACTGGCAAACTGTTTATAGTACAGGCGCGTCCGGAAACCGTGCGCTCTCGCGGTAAAGTAATGGAGCGTTACACGCTGCATGCGCAGGGCAAAATCATCGCCGAAGGGCGTGCGATTGGTCAGCGTATCGGTGCCGGTCCGGTGAAAGTGATTCACGATATCAGTGAAATGAATCGTATCGAAGCAGGTGATGTGCTGGTAACTGACATGACCGACCCGGACTGGGAACCGATCATGAAAAAAGCGGCCGCGATTGTCACCAACCGTGGTGGCCGTACCTGCCACGCAGCCATTATTGCGCGTGAGCTGGGGATCCCGGCAGTCGTCGGTTGCGGTGATGCAACGGAACGGATGAAAGATGGCGATAAGGTGACTGTCTCCTGCGCCGAAGGGGATACGGGGTATGTCTACGCCGAGATGCTCGACTTTAGCGTGAAAAGCTCAAGCATTGATGAAATGCCTGCGCTGCCGCTGAAAATCATGATGAACGTCGGCAACCCGGACAGAGCGTTTGATTTTGCCTGCTTGCCGAATGAAGGTGTTGGTCTGGCGCGTCTCGAATTTATCATCAACCGTATGATCGGCGTGCACCCGCGTGCATTGCTGGAGTTTGATGACCAGGACGTGAAACTGCAAAACGAAATCCGCGAAATCATGAAAGGCTATGATTCGCCGAAAGAGTTTTATGTTGGGCGTCTGACCGAGGGTATTGCAACGCTGGGGGCGGCATTCTATCCCAAACGCGTAATCGTGCGATTGTCAGATTTTAAATCCAATGAGTATGCCAACCTCGTCGGTGGCGAACGTTATGAACCGGACGAAGAGAACCCGATGCTCGGCTTCCGTGGTGCCGGTCGCTATGTTTCCGACAGCTTCCGCGACTGTTTCGCGCTGGAATGTGAGGCGGTGAAACGCGTGCGCAACGAGATGGGGCTGACCAACGTGGAAATTATGGTCCCGTTTGTTCGCACCGTTGAGCAGGCGAAAGCGGTGGTGGAAGAGCTGGCACGCCAGGGACTCAAGCGAGGTGAAAACGGACTCAAGATCATTATGATGTGCGAGATCCCGTCGAATGCGCTGCTGGCCGATCAGTTCCTGGAGTACTTTGACGGCTTCTCTATCGGCTCAAACGACATGACGCAACTGGCGTTAGGCCTCGATCGCGATTCCGGCGTTGTCTCAGAGCTGTTTGATGAGCGTAATGATGCGGTGAAAGCCCTGCTGTCGATGGCCATTCGCGCCGCCAAAAAACACGGCAAATATGTGGGGATCTGTGGTCAGGGCCCGTCGGACCATGAAGATTTTGCGGCCTGGCTGATGGAAGAGGGGATCGATAGCCTGTCCCTGAACCCGGACACCGTGGTTCAAACCTGGTTGACGCTGGCTGAACTGAACAAATAAGCTCCCTGTGCCTTCGGATAAAGCCTCACTTCTGCGGGAGTGAGGTTTTTTTATGCCGAAATACGCTTGAAATGAGTTAATTCTTAGCTGAAACAAAATGTGTTTGCGCACGCTTACCTTAGAGATGTGTCATCAATCGAATTACACTGGCCTCGTTTTAACACATCTGCACGATTCATCGACTCAATTATCCATTCCATGCAGATAGCGCTGATCGCATGTGCTGCGTCAGAGATATATTCTTTTTGTCTATTGCAGGGAATTTACGCGACCGCGTATTGCTGTGCGAATATGGCTACCCTGGCATGCTCACGCCTTGTACTTATATTATAGCTGGCAACCAGAACCGCAAAATAACGACAGGCCGTTTGTTAATGGCTGAGGCGGCTTTTGCGTGCGATTAACCAGAGAACTCTGTCAGGTTATTTCTATCGTGGTGGGTAAGAAGTCTCATATTCGCTCATCCGGATTATCTCCTCTCAATTAAGGTATATTCTATGAAACGTTTTTTGCTGATTATCACCGTACTGTCTTGCATGGCGCTTAATGGCTGCGCATCATATAACGAACATATTAAGGCGTGTGACGGGCAGGATGTCAGTACCGCGCATCTGGCCTTTGATTATCTGCCCATAGGCGCGGTACTGGATAACGGAGCCTGCGCTGTTACCGGCAACGGCGCGCATTTTAACAACACGGACGGCGTAAAATGAACTTCTATCAAACGGATACCCTGAGCGCTGTCGTCGCACGTCTGAGAGAGCTTAGCCACGAATATCGTTACTGTGAAAATACGCTGGCGCAGTTATGCGATGCGGGAGAAAAGGCCCTCAGAATACACACCGAAGATGCATATAATACTTTTATGTCCCAATGTGGTTCGACGCTGGCAGATATTAACGTGAATCTATGATGCGATTGTTATTATTGTTAACTTCCTGTGTTTATTCTTGCGCGGTTTTAGCAAGTCCAGTGAATAGGGAGCGAAGCAGTCCATTATCTGTATTAACGCTGTGCAAGTAATTAAATATGATTATACCGATGCTGAGTTAGCCCATGTCACGCTGGATATAGCCGTGAAGGAAAAACAGTTCGACGATAAAAGGCATGAAGGTCTTCGACAGTCAGGACAGCACAGCGGATGCCGTTGAATTTACCCTTTTAAATATGACGATAAGACAGACAACATCGCTATCCAGGACAGTAAAGGAGAACATCATGTATTTTGACTTCACTAACCCTGTCGTAGACTGTGCGGTCATGACAGGAGCGAATGTATGAGATGGCTTATCACTGGCGGCTTTTTATTGTTTGCCGTATGGGCAATTCAGGATACTCCCCGGTGAGGTACGACAGGCGGTTAACCGCATCGCTGACGCCTTCCCCCCCATTAGCCTGTTTGATGGGTAAAAAAAAGCCCATCGTGGGAGATGGGCAAAGACTACACACAGCAATTCGTTGTTTCACTCAGGGGATTTCCATGCTTATAAATCAAGGTGTTGATTTATAACCGTGACCTTATAGTAGGCTATCCGGGATTTTAGCGTCGATCAGATTCGTCTCATTAGTTAAACGGTGGTTAAGATTTTGCGGAGGAAACGGCGCAAACCTTTTGTCAGGAGGCTTGCGCACGGGAGGGAGAGTAAATAAATGATTAGCAATGCTTCATAATCATATTCACGGGCATATCAGATACGGGTATCCTCAGCGCTCTGTTTATCTTCCAGCGCATCATTTTCTTCGGGCCCGGGCATCGGGGCTTCATTAACCCAGGCGGAAAAGAGTCGCCATGAAACGGCCAGTAATACCGGACCGATAAACAATCCGATCATTCCGAAGGCTACCAGACCGCCAATAACCCCGGAAAGAATCAGAATCATCGGCAAGTCGGCTCCCATACGAATCAGCATTGGACGGATAAAGTTGTCCAGCGTACCAACGACGCAGCTCCAGACCAGCAATACCGTGCCCCAGGTCGAGTCGCCACTCCAGTAGAGCCAGATAATTGCAGGCACCAGCACGACCAGTGGCCCCAGTTGTACCAGGCATGTCATTAACATAATGACTGTGAATAACGTGGCGTATGGCACACCCGTTACCGCCAGGCCAATCCCTCCCAGAACCGCCTGCACCAGCGCCGTGACGACCACGCCGAGCGCCACGGCGCGGATGGCCTGGCCAGCCAACAGAACGGCGGCATCGCCGCGTTTGGCCGCCAGACGATAGGCAAAATGGCGAATCCCCTGTGCAACTTGCTCACCGCGCCAGTACAGCAGTGCGCTAAACAGCAGCATCAGGGCACAGTGCAGCATAAAGCGTCCAATATGCGCAGCCTGACCGACAAACCATGTGGTGGTCGTGCCGACATAAGGGCGGACTTTAGCAAGTATCGCGCTGCCGCCCATATCCAGGAGGTTATGCCAGCCGCTGTATAACTTGTCTCCAATCAGCGGAATGCTATGGAGCCACTCCAGGGTCGGTGGCGTCATTTCACCCGACGTAATGGCCTGAATGACCGGGCCACTGTTATCCACGAGGCTATTAACCAGCAGCGCTACCGGAAGAATAAATAACAGAATCAACAATAACGTCATCACGATGACCGCCAGTGAGCGGCGGCCAAACAGTACCCGTTGAACGCGCAAAAGTACCGGCCAGGTGGCGATGACCACGGTACCAGCCCAGGCGAAACCAAGAATAAAAGGCTGAACGATCCACAAACAGGCGATGATCATAAGGGCTAAAAACAGTACCGACAGCATCACCTGCGGTACATCCCTGGACTGCGATTGAAAGGCCATAAAACGTAATCACCTTTAATAGGAGGATGCGGAATCAGTAACGATAATGATTAATGATTTCAGCGATTTTTGACAGTCTGATTCTGCCCGTAATTCTGGTGGGCGTATAAGAAAAAAATGTGATACAACGATGGATGCTGCAAGCAAACGATTAACTATTCACAACTACTAACAGTCAGGCAGGGTCAAGAGTAATGATCCCACAGATTTCTCAGGCACCAGGTGTCGTTCAACTGGTGCTGAATTTTTTACAGGCACTGGAGCAACAAGGTTTTACCGGCGATACCGCCACAAGTTATGCCGACAGGCTGACCATGGCGACCGACAACAGTATCTACCAATTGCTACCCGATGCAGTCGTCTTTCCCCGTTCCACCTCTGATGTCGCCTTAATTTCGCGCCTCGCGGCGGAAACGCGTTTTCAGTCGCTGGTCTTCACACCGCGAGGTGGCGGCACCGGCACAAACGGCCAGGCGCTGAACCAGGGCATCATCGTTGATATGTCCCGTTATATGAACCGCATTATGGAAATTAATCCTGAGGAAGGATGGGTGCGGGTTGAGGCGGGGGTCATTAAAGATCAACTCAACCAGTTTCTTAAACCGTACGGCTATTTCTTTGCGCCGGAGCTGTCCACCAGTAACCGCGCAACGCTCGGTGGCATGATCAATACCGACGCTTCCGGTCAGGGGTCACTGGTCTACGGAAAAACGTCCGACCATGTGCTGGGCGTACGGGCCGTGTTGCTCGGCGGCGATATTCTTGACACTCAGCCGGTGCCCGTCGAACTGGCGCAGACGCTTGGGAAAGCGAATACGGCGGTGGGGCGCATCTACCGCACCGTGTATGAGCGTTGTCGGGATAACCGTCAACTGATTATCGACAAATTCCCTAAACTAAACCGTTTCCTCACGGGTTATGACTTGCGCCATGTCTTCAATGATGAGATGACCGAGTTTGACCTGACCCGCGTGTTGACCGGGTCTGAGGGAACGCTGGCATTCATCACCGAAGCGCGGCTGGATATTACCCGTCTGCCGAAAGTGCGTCGCCTGGTGAATGTGAAATATGATTCATTCGACTCTGCGCTACGTAATGCGCCGTTTATGGTGGAAGCGCGCGCGCTGTCGGTCGAAACGGTGGATTCAAAAGTTCTCAATCTGGCACGTGAAGATATTATCTGGCACTCCGTAAACGAACTCATCACCGATGTGCCGGATAAGACCATGCTGGGTCTGAATATCGTTGAATTCGCCGGCGATGACGAAGCATTGATCGCTGAGCAGGTCACTTCTCTTTGCGCCCGCCTTGATGCGCTGATGGCAGAAGGGGCTGGTGGGGTGATCGGCTGGCAAATTTGCAATGATCTGACCGGCATTGAGCGTATCTACGCGATGCGTAAAAAAGCCGTCGGCCTGCTGGGTAATGCAAAAGGGGCGGCAAAACCGATTCCCTTTGCCGAAGATACCTGCGTGCCGCCGGAACACCTTGCAGATTATATTGTCGAGTTTCGCGCACTGCTTGACAGCCATGGGTTGAGCTACGGCATGTTTGGTCATGTGGACGCGGGCGTACTGCACGTGCGTCCGGCGCTCGACATGTGCGACCCGCAGCAGGAGGTTTTGATGAAGAAAATCTCCGATGACGTGGTGGCATTGACGGCGAAATACGGTGGCTTACTTTGGGGTGAGCACGGTAAAGGTTTCCGTGCCGAATACAGTCCGGCGTTCTTTGGCGCGGAACTGTATGCGGAGCTGCGCAAAGTGAAAGCCGCGTTTGATCCGGCAAACCGCCTCAACCCAGGTAAAATCTGTCCGCCTGAGGGGATAGATGCGCCGATGAAGCAGGTGGATGACGTCAAACGTGGCAGCTTCGACCGACAAATTCCGATTGCTGTGCGTTCCTCCTGGCGCGGCGCGATGGAGTGCAATGGCAACGGTCTGTGCTTTAACTTTGATGCCAAAAGTCCCATGTGCCCGTCGATGAAAATTTCCGGAGATCGTATTCATTCGCCGAAAGGCCGCGCCACGCTGGTCCGTGAGTGGCTGCGTCTGCTGGCCGATCGCGGTATCGACCCGGTGAAGCTGGAAAAAGAGATGCCGGAAAAGCGTGCCAGCCTGCGTTCGCTCATTGAGCGTACCCGCAACAGTTGGCACGCGCGTCACGGCGAGTATGATTTTTCACATGAAGTGAAAGAGGCCATGTCGGGGTGTCTGGCCTGTAAAGCCTGCTCGACTCAGTGTCCGATTAAGATAGATGTGCCGGAATTCCGCTCGCGCTTTCTGCAGCTTTACCACACGCGTTACCTGCGTCCGATGCGCGATCATCTGGTCGCGACCGTGGAAAGCTACGCACCGCTGATGGCACGTGCGCCAAAAACGTTCAATTTCTTTATGAGCCAGCCGTGGGTGCGTTCGCTTTCGCAAAAACATATCGGCATGGTGGATCTGCCGCTATTGTCTGTTCCCTCTTTACAGCGACAGATGATGGGGCACCGTTCGGCGAACCTGACGCTGGAGCAGCTTGAAACGCTGAGCGATGCGCAGAAAGCCACCACGGTGCTGGTGGTGCAGGATCCGTTCACCAGTTACTACGATGCGCAAGTGGTGGCGGATTTCGTTCGCCTGGTTGAAAAACTGGGCTACCAGCCCGTTGTGCTGCCCTTTTCGCCTAATGGCAAAGCGCAGCATATCAAAGGCTTCCTGCAACGTTTTGCGAAAACAGCGCAAAAAACGTCGGATTTCCTTAACCGTGTTGCGCAACTCGGAATGCCGATGGTGGGCGTCGACCCGGCGCTGGTGCTCTGCTACCGTGATGAATACAAGCAGACGCTCGGCGAGAAGCGCGGCGATTTTCATGTCATGTTAGTTCATGAATGGTTGCCTGCGGCACTGGAAGGGCGTGAGAATCGCGCTATCAGTGGTGAACCCTGGTATCTTTTTGGTCACTGTACTGAGGTGACTGCGTTACCTGCTTCTGTTTCGCAATGGACATCCATTTTTGCCCGTCTGGGCGCGAAACTGGAAAATGTCAGCGTAGGTTGCTGCGGTATGGCAGGAACTTATGGACATGAAGTCAAGAACCACGCTAACTCGTTGGGGATTTACGAGCTGTCCTGGCATCAGGCGCTGCAACGTCTACCGCGTAGCCGCTGTCTGGCGACAGGTTACTCTTGCCGCAGCCAGGTGAAACGCGTGGAAGGAAATGGCGTGCGCCACCCGCTACAGGCGCTACTGGAGATTATGGGATGATCTGGAAACGTGAGGTGACCCTTGACGTGCTCAATGCGATGGGCGAGGGGAATATGCTGGGTCTGCTGGATATTCGCTTTATTGCAATTCATGACGATGCGCTGGAAGCGACAATGCCGGTTGATAGCCGTACACATCAGCCGTTTGGTTTGCTGCATGGCGGAGCCTCCGTGGTGCTGGCGGAATCGCTCGGTTCCGTCGCCGGGTATTTATGTACCGAAGGGGAGCGCAAAGTGGTGGGTGTGGAGGTGAATGCCAACCATATCCGTTCTGCACGTAGCGGGCGTGTGCGCGGTGTCTGTCGCGCACTGCATACCGGCAGTCGCCATCAGGTATGGCAAATCGATATTTACGATGAGCAGGATAAATTATGCTGCTCATCGCGCCTCACGACTGCAGTCATCTGAAATAAATTTGCGACAGGGAAACCTGTCGCAAAAATTCATATTTTCTTCATTCATTTTCACATTCAGACTTATCCATTCGTGCTATATTGGGCGCGTTTGAAAACCGCTTCGATGGTCATCGAAGCCAGACGCTGTAACGCATAAAGACCTAATGAAGTGATTCGTTGTTTCCTTAAGCGCTACTCCCTACAGGCTTACAGGTAACAACAATGCACTCACCGTTTAAAAGGGCGTTTTTACACCCGCGTCACTGGGGCACATGGGCCGGGCTTGGCCTGCTCTGGCTGCTCGTTCAACTGCCTTATCCTCTTCTCTCTCAGCTTGGGGAAACGCTCGGGAAACTCGCCCGTCCTTTTCTTAAGCGTCGCGAACGTATTGCCCGCCGCAATCTGGAACTTTGCTTCCCCAATATGGACGACGAACTTCGCGAAGCGATGATTGAGAAAAACTTCATGTCGCTCGGCATGGCACTGTTTGAAACGGGTATGGCCTGGTTCTGGCCTGATAGCCGTGTGCGCCGCTGGTTCGATGTTGAAGGCTACCAGAATCTTGTTACCGCGCAGGCGAGCCAACGCGGCGTAATGGTCGTCGGTGTCCATTTTATGTCGCTGGAGCTCGGCGGCCGCGTAATGGGGTTATGTCAGCCGATGATGGCGACATACCGTCAGCATAACAGTGAATTGATGGAGTGGGTGCAGACGCGAGGCCGGATGCGTTCCAATAAATCAATGATCGACAGACGTAATCTGAAAGGACTGGTGAGCGAGCTGAAAAAAGGCGAGGCCGTCTGGTTTGCCCCCGATCAGGATTACGGCAGTAAAGGCAGCACCTTTGCGCCATTTTTCTCTGTCGAGAATGCGGCAACCACCAACGGTACTTATGTCTTATCCCGCCTTTCCGGGGCTTCAATGCTGACGGTTACCATGGTACGTAAAGCGGATCGCTCAGGTTATTCGCTGCATATCGGTAAGGCGATGACCGACTACCCGGCGAAAGATGAGCACGAGGCCGCCAGTTATATCAATAAAGTCATTGAGCGTGAGATTCTGCGCGCGCCGGAACAGTATCTGTGGATCCATCGTCGCTTCAAAACGCGTCCGCCGGGAGAAGCATCGCTGTACCTGTAATGATTATCCCGGTCGGCGCTCAGCCGACCGGATACCAGCCCGCAAGAAAGGCAACGTCAGGCTTTTCTCCTGACGATAGGCCAAATCAAACCATGTCTACGACCTGTAGACCTGTCGACGTTGTTTACGCGGCAGTGGAATGCACCTTCACCAGACGTCAGCGATTTCGCCTCAGGGGCGTATTAATCGAGCGCCGGGATCGCCAGCCCTTTAAGCTTGATGACGAAGTGATTTTCATGGCGGGTAATTTTCGCACCATCATCACAGTATTCGGTTGAGAGCTGGAAAAACGCGTCTGCGTCTACATCGAACGCCAGTTCGATTTCACTGTATTTCCCTGAGTTAAGCATCTGATAAACTTGCTTTAAGCTGTGTGCTTTGGCTATCGACATGATATAAAAACCTCAGAAATGATGGCGAAATGGTTAAAACCTGACCATTGGTTTATAGCAGGCAATGGCGAAATTTGCATCCGTTAAGCAGGGGGGAGCACGTAACGTTCACCGGGAAATTTTACATCTTGAATAATGTTATATTATAACATAACATTATTTCTTTTCGTAAACCGAGGGACGGATTTTGGTCAGTCATTTTGCAAAAACAACGGTAGTTCTGGGAACTCTTCTCGTGAGTGCAAGCGCATTTTCTCATGGCCATCATTCGCACGGAAAGCCGCTAAGCGACATAGAGAAGAAAGCGGCGAACGGCGAATTTAACGACAGCGATGTCAAGGACAGGAAGCTGAGCGACTGGGACGGTATGTGGCAGTCTCTTTATCCTTACCTGCAAAACGGCGATCTGGACCCGGTATTGCGGGAAAAAGCAGAAAAAGAAAAGAGTAAATCGTTCGATGAAATTAAAGCTTACTACCGAAAGGGATATGCCACCGATATTGATACGATCGGTATTGAAAAGGGTGTGATCGAATTCCACATCGGCGACAAGGTCAGTGCCTGTAAATATGATTACGCCGGGCATAAAATTCTTACCTATTCTTCCGGTAAGAAGGGGGTGCGATACCTGTTTGAATGTAAAGATGCCAGCAGTAAGGCGCCACGATATGTGCAATTCAGCGACCACATCATCGCCCCGCGTACCTCCGCACATTTCCATATCTTTATGGGGAATGCCTCTCAGGAGGCGCTGCTGGCAGAGATGGACAACTGGCCAACCTATTATCCTTATCAGCTTAAAAAAGATCAGATTGTTGATGAGATGCTTCACCACTAATTGAATATCTGCGCCCGCTTCTGCGGGCCTTTTGTGCCTCCCTGCGCTTTAGTTTCGCTGCCAGCTCTTGTAGCATATGCCGCTCATCGGTTTAACGGTATTTGCAGGAGGCAATGTGTTTGCCGAATATGGTGTTATCAGTTTCTGGTCCTATTTCATCGGGGCGATTTTCATTATCTTAGTACCTGGCCCCAATACATTCTTTGTGCTTAAAACCAGCGTGGCAGGTGGGTTGAAAAATGGCTATGTCGCTGCGGCGGGCGTATTTATCGGTGATGCGGTATTGATGTTTCTGGCCTATATGGGGGTGGCGACACTTATCAAAACAACGCCGGTATTGTTCAATCTCGTCCGCTATCTTGGTGCGTTTTATCTGCTCTGGTTGGGTGTAAAAATGCTCTACAGTACGTTTTTTCGTAAGGGTAAAAGCGTGAATGAGCATGAGGAGCACAGGGGCGATATTTTCAAACGTTCGCTGGTATTGAGTCTTACCAATCCGAAAGCGATTCTGTTTTACGTGTCGTTTTTCGTGCAGTTTATCGACGTTCATTATACCAATACAGGAATGGCGTTCTTTATTCTGGCCAGTACGCTGGAATTAATAAGCGTCTGTTATTTCAGTTTCCTGATCATATCCGGGTCCTATGTGACACAGTTTGTGAAAACGAAAAAACGCCTCGCAAAACTCGGTAACTCTCTCATTGGTCTTATTTTTGTCGGTTTTGCCGCCCGACTGGCAACGCTGCAATCCTGAATAGCGCTGAGGCCTGTGTTTAACGGGCCTTATCGCAACGTTGAGTCGCTACACTTAGCCTGCAATATCCAGACACACTCCCGCGCCTTTTTTCTTCGAACCCACTTTTTCTGATGCGACGGCAAGGTTAATAATCGTCATCAGTATCTTTTAATCGGGAGCGGATAACGAGGACAGCGAGGATGATGACAACGGCAAGAATGCCCAGGAACCAACGCATAATGACGGCCACTTTGGGTAGAGACACTGTTGATACATTTTACCATTATAAGACCTGTACAATGCATTCATTTCGCGTATGAAAGACAGGCATAACAGTGTCTTGTTTTGTCTGTGCGGGTGATGGACATAGTGATGTATTTACTGCGAGTATTGATGAAATAACGGTGTCGTCTACCTGAACATAACTCTTATGCGGTGTGTGTGATGAAAATTTATCTGGTCCGGCATGGTGAAACCGTCTGGAATGTTGAAAACAGAATTCAGGGGCATCTGGACAGCCCGGTTACCGGGCAAGGCACCAGACAGATCACTGCACTGTGTCGGGATCTGACAGACAAATCTATTGGCCTTGTCGTTGCTTCGCCTTTGGGAAGATCGGTAACCGCTGCCGGGCAAATCGCGTCCTGGCTCGATAGCCCGCTTCAACTCGATCCTGCCTTTGTTGAACGTCATTTCGGCGATTTAGAAGGGAAACGTATTGACGAATTAACAGAAAAAGAGCGTACGCACGCTGCGATGGTTCTTTCCGGCACTCCGGGTATCAGACCGCAAAATGGAGAGTCGCCAGAGGAGGCTACCCGAAGAGTCCTGACCGCACTGTCCGGTTTGTCGGTTTTCGAGGGCAATGTGTGCGTCGTTTCCCACGGGCACGTTATCCAGTCGGTTATCAGTACGCTGATTGATAATAATCCCGAAAATTTTGACCGATATGCGCATTTGAATGGCGCGTATTCTATTCTCGCCTGTACGGAAAAAGGGCTCGCGGTAGAAAAATGGGGAATGTCGACCCATCTCTTTTCCCGACGGACGCCACCTGGGTTCGATTCGCTGTAGACCGAGTGTTACGTATCTTCTTGATATTCCGTTTTGTGATGAAGTTAACTTTTTGATATCAGGAAAAATTTACGGAATGCCTCTTTTTGCTCCCTATCTCAAAAATAGGTATTACCTATACATCTTTTCCTGACGCAGGCGCGCCATACTCGCTGGCGAAAATAGCTATTATTTATCAAATCATTAAACAATCTTTCACTTCTCTGTAAAGCCTTCGCATAGAGTCTATGCTTATACCATGTGCTTAAAAAACGGGCAGGACACGAATAACCCTTCGGAATAGAGGTTGAAGTGATAATCATTATCACTAACATAGTGTTATGTCTTTCAGGATTTATGACGTGAGGTAGACCTATGGAATCGCAATCAGAGACGTTCGACCCGGCTGACTTTGCCTGGCGCGGGCTAACGATGACGCCTGCCGCTGCAGAACACATTCGCGCATTAACCCGTAAGCAACCCGATCTGTTGGGGGTACGGCTGGGGATTAAACAAACCGGCTGTGCAGGTTTTGGCTATGTGCTGGATACCGTCACGCAACCGGATAAAGACGACCTGCTTTTTGAAAATGATGGCGCAAGATTGTACGTGCCGCTCGGCGCGATGCCATTTATTGATGGCACCGAAGTGGACTATGTGCGCGAAGGATTAAACCAGTTATTCAAATTTCATAACCCGAAAGCCCAGAACGAATGTGGCTGTGGCGAAAGCTTTGGGGTATAGGCGGTACTATGTCTCGTAATACTGAAGCAACAGACGATGTCAAAACCTGGACCGGAAACCTCAACTATAAAGAGGGCTTTTTTACCCGGTTAACCACTGACGAACTGGCGAAAGGCATTAATGAGGATGTTGTGCGGGCGATTTCCGCTAAACGTAACGAGCCGGAATGGATGCTGGAATTTCGCCTGAGCGCGTTTCGCGCCTGGCTTGAGATGGAAGAGCCTCACTGGCTGAAAGCCCATTATGCGAAACTCGATTATCAGGACTATAGCTATTACTCCGCGCCATCCTGCGGAAGCTGTGATGATACTTGTGCCTCGCAACCGGGGGCGGTACAGCAAACTGGCGCGAATGCGTTTCTGACTGATGAAGTGGAAGCAGCATTCAATCAACTTGGCGTGCCGGTCCGTGAAGGGCGTGAAGTGGCGGTCGACGCCATTTTTGACTCCGTATCTGTGGCCACCACCTACCGGGAAAAACTTTCCGAACAGGGGATTATTTTTTGCTCGTTTGGCGAGGCCATTCACGACCATCCGGAACTGGTGAAAAAATACCTGGGTACCGTCGTACCCTCCAACGACAACTTCTTTGCGGCGTTGAATGCGGCTGTCGCCTCTGACGGTACGTTTATCTACATCCCGAAAGGGGTGCGTTGCCCGATGGAGTTGTCGACCTATTTTCGCATCAATGCCGAAAAAACCGGGCAATTCGAACGCACCATTCTGATAGCGGATGAAGGCAGCTACGTTAGCTATATCGAAGGTTGCTCCGCGCCAGTACGCGACAGCTACCAGCTTCATGCTGCCGTGGTGGAAGTCATCATCCATAAAGATGCAGAAGTAAAATACTCTACCGTGCAGAACTGGTTCCCCGGGGATAACAATACCGGCGGGATCCTCAACTTCGTGACCAAGCGTGCGCTGTGCGAAGGCGAGAACAGTAAAATGTCCTGGACGCAGTCGGAGACGGGTTCAGCTATCACCTGGAAATACCCCAGTTGCATCCTGCGCGGCGATAACTCCATCGGTGAGTTCTTCTCCGTGGCACTGACCAGCGGGCATCAGCAGGCAGATACCGGCACCAAAATGATTCACATCGGCAAAAACACAAAATCGACCATTATCTCGAAAGGGATCTCGGCCGGGCACAGCCAGAACAGCTATCGCGGGCTGGTGAAAATCATGCCGAGCGCCACCAACGCGCGTAATTTCACCCAATGCGACTCCATGCTGATAGGCCCGGATTGTGGGGCGCATACCTTCCCCTATGTGGAGTGCCGCAATAACAGTGCGCAGCTGGAGCATGAAGCCACGACTTCACGCATTGGGGAGGATCAGTTGTTCTACTGCCTGCAACGCGGTATCAGCGAAGATGACGCCATTTCAATGATTGTTAATGGATTCTGTAAAGACGTGTTCTCCGAGTTGCCGCTGGAGTTTGCCGTTGAAGCACAAAAATTGCTGGCTATTAGTCTTGAACACAGCGTCGGTTAAGAATGAAGGAATAAACATGTTACGTATTAAAGACCTGCAGGTAAGCGTTGAAGATAAAGAGATTCTGCGTGGCCTGAGCCTGGATGTGCGTCCGGGGGAAGTGCACGCGATTATGGGGCCCAACGGCTCCGGTAAAAGTACGCTATCTGCAACGCTGGCAGGACGTGAAGATTATGAAGTCACCGGCGGAAGCGTCGAGTACAAAGGTAAAGATTTGCTGGAACTTTCTCCGGAAGACAGAGCCGGGGAAGGGGTGTTTATGGCCTTCCAGTATCCGGTTGAAATTCCCGGGGTCAGTAATCAATTTTTCCTGCAAACGGCACTCAACGCCGTGCGCAAATACCGTGAGCAGGACGAACTGGACCGCTTTGATTTTCAGGACCTGATGGAAGACAAAATCAAGCTACTGAAGATGCCGGAAGACCTGCTGACCCGCTCGGTTAACGTGGGCTTCTCCGGTGGCGAGAAGAAGCGTAACGACATCCTGCAAATGGCCGTGCTGGAACCTGATTTATGTATCCTGGATGAAACTGACTCAGGGCTTGATATTGACGCGCTCAAAATCGTTGCCGACGGCGTTAACGCGCTGCGCGACGATAAGCGTTCTTTCATCATTGTGACGCACTATCAGCGGATCCTGGATTACATCAAACCTGACTATGTCCACGTGCTGTATCAGGGGCGCATTGTGAAATCCGGTGATTTCACGCTGGTTAAGCAACTGGAGGAGCAAGGTTATGGCTGGCTTACAGAACAGCAGTAACGCGCTGCAACAGTGGCATCATCTGTTTGAACAACAAGGCGGGGCACGCTCAGAGCAGGCGCAGCAGCATCTGCAACAAATGCTGCGTTTAGGTCTGCCGACGCGCAAGCACGAAAACTGGAAATACACGCCGCTCGATGGTTTGTTAAATAGCCAGTTTGTTACCACGGCGGGCGCATTGAGCGCACAAGAGTGTGATGCGCTCGCATTGCCGGTCGATGCGCTACGCCTGGTATTTGTGGATGGCTATTACAATGCATCGCTCAGCGACGATATTGCCGGTTCTGGTTTCACCGTGACCATTAACGACGACCGGCAGCCTTTGCAGGCCCCGGTACAGCCGGAGGTGTTTTTACACTTAACCGAAAGCCTGGCGCAAAGCATTACTCACATCAGCGTCGGACGTAATCAGCGGGCGACCAAACCGCTGCTGCTGATGCATATCACCCAGGGGCTGGCCGGAGCCGGGATGAACACGGCTCATTATCGCCACCACATCTCGCTGGCCGAAGGGGCCGAAGCGACCCTTTACGAACACTATGTCAGCCTGAATGCCCATCGCCATTTCACCGGCGCGCGGCTGACCATGGACGTGGCGGCGAACGCCCGGTTGCACCATGTCAAACTGGCGTTTGAAAACCCGGAAAGTTACCACTTCGCCCACAATGACATACGCCTTGGCGCCGATGCCGCAGCGTACAGCCATAGCTTCCTGCTGGGCAGTGCCGTGTTGCGCCACAATACCAGTACTCAACTCAACGGTGAAAATACCACCCTGCGCATGAACAGCCTGGCGATGCCAGTGAAATCAGAAGTGTGTGATACCCGGACCTGGCTTGAGCATAATAAAGGCTATTGCAACAGTCGGCAGTTACACAAAACGATCGTGAGTGATAAAGGCCGTGCGGTATTCAATGGCCTGATCAATGTTGCGCAACACGCCATCAAAACTGACGGACAGATGACCAACAATAATTTGTTGCTGGGACGACTGGCGGAGGTGGATACCAAACCGCAACTGGAAATCTATGCTGATGACGTGAAATGTAGCCACGGCGCAACGGTCGGGCGTATTGACGACGAACAATTGTTTTATCTGCGTTCGCGTGGCATTGATCAGCAGGCGGCGCAAAAGATGATCATTTACGCGTTCGCCGCTGAGCTCACCGAAGCTATCAGCGACGAAGCGCTCAGGCAGCAGGTGATGGCGCGCATTGGCGAACGCCTTGCGGGAGGCTTAGCATGAGTTTTTCCGTTCATAACGTACGCGCCGATTTTCCGATACTGACGCGTGAAGTTAACGGGGTACCGCTGGCGTATCTGGACAGCGCCGCCAGCGCGCAAAAACCCAATCAGGTTATTGATGCCGAGGCGGAGTTTTTTCGCCACGGTTATGCGGCGGTGCACCGGGGGATCCATACCCTGAGTGCTGAAGCCACGCAGCGCATGGAACTGGTTCGCACGCAGGTCGCCGGTTTTCTGAACGCCCGGTTGCCGGAAGAACTGGTTTTCGTGCGCGGCACCACCGAAGGCATCAATCTGGTGGCTAATAGTTGGGGCGCCAGTCAGGTACATGCCGGTGACAACATCATCATCAGCGCCATGGAGCATCACGCGAATATCGTGCCCTGGCAGATGCTGTGTGAGCGCGTTGGTGCCGAATTGCGTGTCATACCGATTAATATCGACGGGACATTACAGCTTGAGGCGCTGCCCGGTTTGTTTGATGCGCGCACGCGCTTACTGGCAATTACTCACGTTTCCAATGTGCTGGGAACGGAAAATCCGGTAGCGGACATTATTGCCCTGGCGCATCAACATGGCGCGAAAGTGCTTATTGATGGCGCGCAGGCCATCATGCATCACCCGGTCGATGTGCAGGCGCTGGATTGCGATTTCTATGTCTTCTCCGGTCATAAGCTCTACGGGCCGACGGGGATTGGCGTGCTGTATGTTAAAGAAGACATCCTGCAGGCTATGCCGCCGTGGGAAGGTGGGGGGGCAATGATTGCCACCGTGAGCCTTACCGAAGGGACCACTTATGCCAAAGCGCCGTGGCGCTTCGAAGCGGGCACGCCGAATACCGGAGGGATTATTGGGCTGGGTGCGGCTATCGATTACGTCAGCGGACTGGGGCTGGATGCGATTGCGCAGTATGAAGAGACGTTGATGCGTTATGCCCTGAACGCGCTGGCGGATGTGCCTGATTTAACGCTTTATGGCCCTCAGGAGCGTTTGGGGGTGATTGCCTTTAATTTGGGTAAACATCACGCCTACGATGTGGGAAGCTTCCTCGATAATTATGGTGTGGCCGTGCGAACAGGGCATCATTGCGCAATGCCATTGATGGCGTTTTATCATGTTCCGGCAATGTGTCGTGCGTCACTGGTAATGTACAACACGGAAGAAGAGGTGGATCGTCTGGTGGCTGGCCTGAAACGTATTCATCAGTTGCTGGGTTAACAGAGAGGCAAACATGGCCGTTTTACCCGACAGAGACAAACTGCTGCGCAATTTTGGGCGCTGCGCCAACTGGGAAGAGAAGTATCTGTACATCATTGAGCTGGGACAGCGGTTGCCAGCGCTTAGCGACGAGGCGCACAGTCCGGAAAACATTATTCAGGGCTGCCAGAGCCAGGTCTGGATTGTGATGCGCCGTAATGATGAAGGCATGATAGAACTGGCTGGCGACAGCGATGCTGCCATCGTTAAAGGGCTTATTGCCATCGTGTTCATTCTTTATCAACAAATGACTGCTCAGGACATCGTGGCGTTCGATGTGCGCCCGTGGTTTGAAAAGATGTCTTTGACTCAGCACCTTACGCCTTCCCGTTCTCAGGGGCTTGAAGCAATGATTCGCGCAATCCGTTCCAAAGCCGCCAACATTAGCTAAACTAAATAGACAGCTTTCATCCTGTTACGCGAGGTGCATGCGCGCCTCGTTGGTTTTTCAGCTTTCGGCCTTTGCCGTGATACAGGACATTCAGTATGAAACGCGCGTCTACTATAACACTGTCTCTTATTGGCGCTTTTAGCGCTATCCAGATGGCCTGGGCTGTGGATTATCCGCTCCCGCCGGCCGGAAGTCGTCTTATCGGTCAAAACCAGACCTATACCGTTCAGGAGAGTGATAAAAACCTGCAAGCCATTGCGCGGCATTTTGACACCGCGGCAATGCTGATTATTGAAGCCAACAATACTATCGCTCCGGTACCCAGAGCGGGTACGGTCGTGACCATTCCGTCACAGATGCTGCTGCCGGATACGCCACGGGATGGGATTGTCGTTAATCTGGCCGAATTGCGGCTTTACTATTATCCCCCAGGTAAAGGCATCGTTCAGGTCTTCCCGCTGGGGATTGGTCAACAGGGTCTTGAAACACCGGTAACAACCACCCGTATTAGCCAGAAGATCCCCAATCCCACCTGGACACCTACCGCAGGCATCCGTGCGCGTTCTCTGGCGCAAGGTATTGAATTGCCTCCTGTGGTACCCGCAGGGCCAAATAACCCTCTGGGACGCTATGCGCTGCGTTTGGGGATAGGAAACGGCGAATACCTCATACATGGTACCAGCGCGCCTGACAGCGTAGGGCTGCGTGTGAGTTCAGGGTGTATGCGGATGAATGCGGCAGACATTCAGGCGCTCTTCTCGCAGGTCAATACCGGTACACGGGTAACCATCCTTAACGAGCCGGTAAAATATGCTGTGGAGCCAGATGGACGCCACTATATCGAGGTACACAGGCCGTTATCACAAAACGTCGGTGAGGACACTCAACGGCTGCCCATCGCGTTCTCAATGAGCCTGGCGAGTACTATTGAGCAAGGCGGTGGCGACAGGGCGCTGATTGACAAGGCATTATACCGTCGTGCGGGTTATCCAGTGGCAATACCGGCCAACCAGAGCGGAAAGGTCACAACACAGAGCGTGCTATCAGTGCAGAATCGCGGCGCTGATACAGAAGTGAATACTGAGGAGGGCGGGAAGACCGTTACGCAATAATCAGGGAAGGTAAATCACAGTTAAAAAAATGGCGCACAATGTGCGCCATTTCATCACAGGTACTCTTACTTACGGTAAGAATGAGCCTGGTTATCCAGACGCTGGTTAGCGCGAGCTGCGTCGTCTTTAGCAGCCTGAACGTCGGAACGGATTGCGTTCACGTCGTTGCTCAGCTGGTCAACTTTAGCGTTCAGAGTCTGAACGTCAGAAGACAGCTGATCGATTTTAGCGTTGCTGGAGCAACCAGCCAGCAGAGTAGAACCCAGGATTACCGCGCCCAGTACCAGTTTAGTACGATTCATTATAAATACCCTCTAGATTGAGTTAATCTCCATGTAGCGTTACAAGTATTACACAAAGTTTTTTATGTTGAGAATATTTTTTTGATGGGAATCCACTTAAATTTGATCGTTCGCTCAAAGAAACACCGACTTTGAATAAAACGTTAAAAAAAGTGTGATAAAACAGCAAGCTTCCATCGGATTCATCTTAGATAATAAGCAGTTTAAATAGTGAAATCCGATTTGCTTTTTTATTCGAGGCGATTTCTGATATATAAAAAAAGCGCCCGAAGGCGCTTTTTTAAACACGAATATTCGTCCGGGTATTATTACAGGACGTGTACCGATGCTGTGTTGGTCGTGCCGCTGGAGACCAGGGCGCCGGAAACCATCACGACAACGTCGCCTTTCTGCGCCAGACCGCTCTGTACGGCCAGTTCTTTGCCCAGTCGGTAGAAATCATCAGTAGAAGCGATTTCTTCAACCAGTTGTGCGACAACGCCTTTGCTCAGCACCAGCTGACGCGCGGTCGTTTCGTTGGTCGTCAGCGCCAGGATGGTGGCATCCGGGAAGTATTTACGTACAGCACGTGCAGATTTACCGCCCTGGGTTGCTACCACGATCAGCGGAGCATCCAGTTTTTCAGCCGTTTCAACCGCACCACGGCACACCGCTTCGGTGATGCGCAGTTTACGGCTGTCGTTGTTGAAATCCAGACGGCTGGTCATGACGCGATCGGTACGTTCGCAGATGGTGGCCATGATGGTCACCGCTTCCAGCGGGTATTTACCTTTCGCAGATTCACCAGACAGCATAACGGCGTCGGTACCGTCAAGGATGGCGTTGGCAACGTCGCCTGCTTCCGCACGGGTCGGACGCGGGTTCTTGATCATAGAGTCCAGCATCTGGGTCGCAGTGATAACCACTTTGCGCGCGCGGATACATTTCTCGATCATCATTTTCTGCGCGAAGATGACTTCTTCAACCGGAATTTCTACGCCCAGGTCGCCACGAGCAACCATGATGCCGTCAGACGCTTCGAGGATTTCGTCGAAGTTATTCAGGCCTTCCTGGTTTTCGATTTTGGAGATGATCTGGATATTCTCGCCGCCGTGCGCTTTCAGGTGCTGACGAATTTCTTCAACATCAGAACGTTTGCGGATGAAAGAGGCAGCAACAAAGTCAACGCCTTGTTCGCAGCCGAAGATCAGGTCTTGTTTATCTTTTTCAGCCAGCGCCGGCAGAGCGATGGAAACGCCAGGCAGGTTCACGCCTTTGTTTTCGCCCAGGTCACCGTTGTTCAGTACTTTACAGATGACTTTGTTGCCTTCAATCGCCGTGACTTCCATGCCGATCAGGCCATCGTCAACCAGCACCGTGTTGCCAACCTGCAGATCGCTGGTGAAACCTTCGTAGGTAACTGCAACCGTTTCAGCGTTGCCGATAACTGTTTTGTCGGTGGTAAAGGTGAACGTCTGGCCCGCTTTCAGCGAAACATCGTTCCCGCCTTCCAGTTTGATTGTGCGGATTTCCGGACCTTTAGTGTCCAGCAGAATCGCCGCTTTTTTACCGGTTTTGCTCATTACGTTGCGCAGGTTCTGGATGCGCTGGCCGTGCTCAGCATAGTCACCGTGAGAGAAATTCAGACGCATTACGTTCATTCCTGCGTCCAGCATTTTTGCTAACATCTCTTCGGATTCGGTTTTCGGACCGATGGTGCAAACAATTTTGGTCTTTTTCATGACAGTCTTAGTCTTTAAGTTGAGAAGGATATGGAAATCACGCTCCGGTTAGCGCGAAGCTTCGGAGTCAAACCTGTGTTGCGAAAGTTGCGATGCCACTGCCTAAGGATAGGTGACATCAAAAAAGCGTGCAGAGTAATGTGTGCCTGTGTTTCAGCCCAGCCGGGTAAGTCGTAATGTAATGGTTGAGTTTTACAGTTCAATGAGCTGAAACCATTCAAGAGTGAATAGGATGCCATTATACGATGAAAAACGAGCAAAAGGAAAATGAAAACGCTGTTTCAAAAATCATCTGGGCAGTTTCACAACGAAGTGTTATCAACGTGTTAAGTTATCACAAAATTGAATTTGCGTTGTTGACGGCAAAATAAAACCTTTGCTCACAAAAAGGCAAAGGTTTGGGAAGGTTTACTGACAGGGCGGCTATCGATTTATGGCAACATAGTGGCAACAAGTGCCCCGGTCTTTTGCGCCAAAAGAACCTGGCTTAACCGATTTAGCTGTGGAGCCGTTGCAGCGCCTGAGCATGAACTTCGGGGCAGCCGGCCGCCAGAATATGTCCACCTGCCTCAGGGCGATCGCCGTTTAAGGTGGTTACAATACCGCCTGCCTGCTCAATAATGGGAATTAATGCCACAATATCATAGGGTTGAAGAGAGTATTCCAGGCAAAGATCAATCTGCCCGGCAGCCAGCATTGCCATGGCATAGCACTCCCCGCCATAACGTGTCATCAGCGCAGCATCGTCCAGTGCCGCAAAGTTAATTTCCGGGAAACGAGCAATGGGTTCAGGCGAGGTGATATGCAAAATCGCCCCCTCAAGCGAGAGGCCTTTGCGGGTGTTGAGCGGTGCAGTACCCTGGGGACCACTGCGCCATGACTGCCTGCCATCTGCCCAGAAACGCTCACCGGTAAATGGCTGGCTCATCATGCCCAGATGACCACGACCTTCAACGGTCAGGCCAATAAGCGTTCCCCATACCGGAATACCACACAGAAAGGGGCGGGTGCCGTCGACCGGATCCAATACCCATTGCAACGGCCCGCTTCCGGTGATTCCGAATTCTTCGCCCATAATTGAATGGTCAGGGTAACGGGTGTCAATGATGGCGCGAATAGCGCGTTCTGCCTCGCGGTCCGCATCGGTCACGGGGTCAAAGCGATAACCTTCTTTTGGTTTTGTATCCACATGCAGGTTTAATTGCGAACGAAAACGCGGCAACGTCTGTTTGTCTGCCGCATCAGCAAGTTCATGCAAAAAAGCAATATCGGGTACAGCGTGGGCCATGATTACGTCCTCATCAATAAAATTACCGTAAGTCTTCCATGCTCGTTATTGCTCGATTGTGCATCTTTATTGGTTGTGCTTCAAATCATTATCATGGTTATGTTGCGCAACCGGCAAGATACGGCGCCTGGTCTGGTGAAGTGAACATAATCGAGCGGCCACCCGTACGGTCTCGGGTCACCGGATGACAGGAAGTGCAAAGCGCGGGACATACAGTCTGTAGATACTCAAACACCAGGCGTCATGAGCGTATGAACCGTCTCAGGACGAACCCTGGTCAATCATGTCAGAACCTGGAGTGATAAAGATGACGATAAAAGTACTTGGCTATGCCGCACAATCGAGTAAAGCCCCTCTCTCACCGTACTATTTTGAGCGTCGGGATCCCCGAGCGGATGATGTGGTGATCGATATTCTGTATTGCGGTGTGTGTCACTCTGACTTACATCAGGCGCGTAATGACTGGGGGTTTAGCCAATATCCCCTGGTACCGGGGCATGAGATCGTAGGCCGCGTCACCCGTGTAGGGTCGAGTGTGAGTAAATTCAAGGCCGGAGATTTGGTGGGGATCGGCTGCATGGTGGATTCCTGTCGCGAGTGCTCCTCCTGTAAGCAGGGGCTTGAACAATATTGCGAAGAGGGCAACATTCAGACCTACAACGGCATTGACCGACACGACCACATGCCGACCTACGGCGGTTATTCGCGCACGATTATTTGCAGTGAAGATTTCGTGTTGCGCATTCCGGAAAACCTTGATGTACAGGCTGTTGCGCCGTTACTTTGCGCGGGCATTACCACCTGGTCGCCGTTGCGTCGCTGGGGGGTGAAAGCCGGTAGCAAGGTCGCGGTGATCGGGCTGGGGGGGTTAGGACATATGGCGCTGAAACTGGCGCATGCGATGGGGGCGGAAGTCACGCTATTCACCCGTTCACCTGGCAAAGAGGCAGATGCACGGCAACTGGGTGCGCAACACGTGGTGCTGTCGACCGATCCGCAACAAATGGAGGCGGTAAAAGGGCAGTTTGAGCTTGTTATCGACACCGTGCCTTATGCCCACGACATCAACCCGTATATGCCGACGTTGACGCTGGATGGCACGCTGGTGTTTGTTGGCCTGCTGGGCGATATTGAACCTGCGGTCAGCACATTGCCGCTGATTCTGGGGCGTCGTTCCGTATCGGGGTCGTGTATCGGCGGTATTGCCGAAACGCAGGAGATGCTCGATTTCTGCGGTCAGCACAACATCACGGCAGACTCAGAAGTGATTCGTATGGACCAGATCAACGATGCCTTTGATCGTTTGCTGAAAAGCGATGTGAAATACCGGTTCGTGATCGATATGCAGACGCTATCGGACTGAGTCAGGGCATTTGACGGCAGGTAGAACCTGCCGTCTCTTATGAGTGAACCGGGTAGATTGACATCCCAGCGAGGGGGCCGTCTCGATTGGCCTCCAGCACATCTAAAACTAGGTACGGGTCACCTTCAGCTCAACACTGCCATTGTTGTTGGCATACATCTGCCAGGCATCATTGGCAAAGGCATACAAATAGCCGCTCTTTTGCGGCGTAAACGTACAACCTGAACCAATACGAAACACTTCATGAGGCAGAAAATTGGTGGCATTTTTCGGTGGCGTTTCGGGCAAGACGTCATTAGCGACCATCCCCATCAAGGCAAACCAGGGCGCGTCCTCTTCACGCCTGGTATACCAGAAATCCGCCTGGTGGTTATGCGTCAGTTTTTGGTACAGGACTTCGGCTTGTCCTAACAGCGAGGCGGCCATTTGTACCGCTTCTCCCGGCTGGAATTTTCCGTCATTGTTTCCCTGCGGGCCGCAGATGATGCTGCTGTCTTTCCACTCGCCGCTGGCTCTCAGGCTATACGTCACGCCGCCTTCCAGATAGATCCCGGTAGCGTTCCAGTGCTCGCGTGCATAAACCTTCAGCGTTGCCTTATCGCCCGGGATTTTTAAGATCATGCCCGGCCAGTAAATGCCCTGGAGTAGAGAAGGGCAGGTGTGGCGAGTCATGGCAGAAGGGTGGAAGGGTGAAGCGGGGAGTTCAAAACATGGCACATTGCGGGGGCGGGTTTTTAGCGACGCGAAGACGCCGGTTACAGAATCATGTAATTGATCGAATGCGTCAGGTTTGATCTGTTGCAGTACATCGTCACGGAATTGTAATCCCAGCGCCTGCGCTTCTTTTATCATCCAGTCCAGCGCACCGTCGGCGAGGCCGCAGCGCGAATAGCCGCCACCGATATCGGAATGAACACCAGGGGACCACAGTTGAATAACATCCGCATCGGCAGGAATATCGGTCCATAGTGTAGGGATAAAGCTTTGCCTTTTTTCATCAATAGCCATCGCGTGGCGCGCATGAAGAATATTGTGGCTCAGCGCGGTATTATGAAAACGATAGTTGTCAGGATTGTCGATAAGATTAAGTATCACCATATCGTCCGGTACGCCCAGCGCCCCGACGGTATCCCAGACGCCAATGAAATGAATCGGCAGATCGACTCCCCCTTCATATACGGGCCAGGCGGGGACTTTCGTCGTCGGATCGCGATAGTGGGCAAAAATATCGCTGACGGCAGACCAGATATCGCGCTCACTTAATCCTGCGGGGTTCAGTAACCCGCAACGGGCGATCATGCCAGACAGGCTACGGACGGTATAAGCTCCACGACTGAAGCCAAACAACCAGATGGCCGCATTGGGCTGGTAATGACGGGCCAGCCAGTTATAGGCGCTCATAATGTTATTATCCAGCCCTTCACCGGTTCCCCCGCCGACCACACGATTCCACCACCCGCCATCGGTGCCGACACCAGGGTGATAATACACCTGTTGTTCAGGCGTAACGGCCAGGGCATTACGTAATTTGACAACGTTGGTGGGAGCCGGAATTCCATTATCCATTTGATCCGGCGTGTTCCATGTGCCGTCGCAAAATACGATGAGGTGCATTTGGGATCTCCAGTTAACCGCAAGAAAAGTATGGCTAATGACGATCCAGTAATAGTGTATTGTGGCGTTTTCCGCGTATATCTTTGAAAGAAGACGCTAAGCTGCGGGTAATTTGCATTTTTACAGGTAAAACAGCGGAAATGCGTGGTAAGCGAAACGGTAAATGCTGATGTTGCGCAAACAAACAGACGAGAAAAACGAAAGAAAAGAAACGACTGAGAATGGTGCGTCCGAGTGGACTCGAACCACCGACCCCCACCATGTCAAGGTGGTGCTCTAACCAACTGAGCTACGGACGCACTAAAGAGATGGTGCGTTCAATTGGACTCGAACCAACGACCCCCACCATGTCAAGGTGGTGCTCTAACCAACTGAGCTATGAACGCATTGTTGTGCCTGACAACGGGGACGAATATTAGCGGCAGCCTGGTAATGTGGCAAGAAGAAAATCGCGATTTTCTGCCGGAATGCAACCGACTGCGGAACTTTTATACATGAAGGGCATATTTCACTGATGTTAAAGGATAATGATTGAGCAAAATGCCTTTCCGGAGGATTGTCGCCGCGATCGGCCATACGTCACATTCTATCGTTCCTGTTATTTCTGATGATGCAAAAGCACGCAGCGCAAGGGTGGCATCCAACATGACTGCATGAAAAATGTTCAGGAAAAATAAAACAGATGCAAGAGTACAGCACCGATTAAGAGCCAACAGGGAAAGGAGAAGTACAAAGTACTCTTATTTTCACGTGGAAATTTGACCATCAGTAAAACGAAAAATGCGATGACCAGAAGCGCGATAAAGAAAAAGGTGAGTACCTGGCTGGCGGCAATAATCTTTAACGCGGCAAACAGAAGCAGACTGGATGCAATGGTAAACAGTTTGATTTTACGTGTGAAAGCCACAAAACCTACAACAAAGTAAACTAACGCAACAATGCCAGCCATCCGGCACTCCTTTTGCTGAATTTCACGTTTAACCCGAATGTTTTGCCTGGCTAAGCGAATGTAAAGCACGTCGCCGGGCAAGAAAACGTAGCCGCCTGATGACGGCTATGCTGATATTAGCGCGCCGCGCGCTGCAAAATAATAGACGACGGCTGGCGCTGCAGAAAACGCATTCTGAGCATCATCAAAATAGCGGCGGAGGTCAGCCCGATGATAAAGCCCATCCAGAAGCCCGCCGGACCCATCCGGTCGACCACCAGATCGGTTAACGCCAGTACATAACCTGACGGTAATCCCAGCACCCAGTAGGCGGTGAAAGTAATAAAGAAGATAGAGCGTGTATCTTTATAACCGCGCAGAATCCCGCTGCCGATGACCTGAATAGAATCGGATATCTGGTACAAACCTGCCAGCAACATCAATTGCGAGGCCAGCGTCACCACCTCCGGATTATCGTTATAAAGCAGCGCGATATGTTCGCGCAGCGCAACGGTAAAGATAGCGGTCAGTACTGCCATGCACACGCCCACGCCAAGGCCGGTATGTGCGGCAGTTTGCGCGTCGAGCGTGGAACCTTGTCCCAGGCGAAAGCCGACACGAATCGTGACGGCGGCGGCGAGCGACATCGGCAAGACAAACATCAGCGAACTAAAATTAAGGGCGATCTGGTGCCCTGCGACATCCACAATCCCCAACGGCGACACCAGCAGGGCCACGACGGCAAACAGCGTCACTTCGAAAAAGAGCGCCAGCGCAATAGGCAGACCAAGCTGTACCAGACGTTTCAGTACGCTCAGATCCGGTTTGCCAGAGTGCGTTTCACTGCGGATATCGCGCAGGGATCCCGCACGTTTCACGTACGAAAGCATGGCAATAAACATTACCCAGTAGACCGATGCCGTTGCCACGCCGCAACCAACGCCACCCAGCTCCGGCATGCCGAAGTGACCATAAATAAAGACGTAGTTAACAGGAATGTTCACCAGCAGGCCGAGGAACCCCATCACCATCCCGGGTTTGGTTTTCGCCAGCCCCTCACACTGATTACGTACGACCTGAAAGAACAGATAGCCCGGTGCGCCCCACAGCAGGGCGCGTAAATAACCCACGGCTTTATCCGCCAGTTGCGGATCGATGTCATGCATGGCGTGAATAATATAACCGGCGTTCCACAGCACGATCATTATCAGGATCGACACCGCAGCGGCAAGCCAGAAGCCCTGGCGTACCTGGTGCGCAATACGTTCGCGGCGTCCGGAACCGTTAAGTTGCGCAACAGTCGGAGTCAACGCCAGCAACAATCCATGACCAAAAAGGATGGCGGGCAGCCAGATAGAGGTACCAATGGCGACGGCAGCCATATCGGTGGCGCTGTATCCGCCAGCCATGACAGTATCAACGAACCCCATTGCGGTTTGGGCGATCTGCGCGAGGATCACCGGAATAGCCAGAGCCAGCAACTGGCGCGCTTCTGTAAAATACTTCTGCACTGAAAACACCTTGGTATAGTTGTTATATGCGAAGAACGTTCAATTCATTAAAAAAGAATATAGATGTGTCTTCTGGTCCGGGACACTGCGGGGATGGTCAGAAATCCAGCATAGCGTTAAGCATTGCGATCAAATCCTTGTTCATTTTGCTTTTCAGTTTGAGTAAACCATTCGGGCTATCATGGGCCCCTCTGGTCGGTTGTTAATAAAGGAACGTCGCCGGGGAAAACCAGCGCGAAAAATGTGTCGGGGGACGGTATCGTGTGCCCGAAAAGTATCGTCGTCTCCCGTCAGTGCCGGGATATTAACGCGAAGCGGTTGTTTCTTTATTCTGCTATCGAGGTTACCGACAAATCTTACAGGTTGTTACCTGTTTTTGCCACGTTAACGATAAGCGATCATTATCCGTCCCACTGTTTTTAGCAGGGGGAGGCGGCGCGCCAGTTCGCTTACCCTCTGAGTCAGACATCTAAAAAGAGAGGTAGAAAATCATGGAATCTCACGCGGCAAAGCACATTCTTTCGCTCTACGAAAGGCATGCTGATGAGTTCGCCAGGCTGCGACCTCGCGATCTGTTCGAAAAAAAGTGGCTGGACAAGTTTATACAGCGACTTCGTCCGCGCGGGCATATTCTGGATATCGGCTGCGGGAACGGTAAACCCATCGCGGAGTATTTTATTGCTGGCGGCTTTACGCTCACGGGCGTGGATGGCTCAGCGGCGATGATTGCGCAGGCGCAAACGCATTTCCCCGCGCAACGCTGGATCCACCGGGACATGCGGCACCTGACGATGGATGAGACATTTGATGGTCTGATAGCCTGGGACAGTTTTTTTCATCTGACCCAGAATGACCAACGTGCCATGTTTCCCCGGTTTGCTGCACTTAGCCACCCGGGGAGTGCATTGATGTTCACCAGCGGCACGTCGAATGGCATCGCGATGGGGACGTTTGCAGGCGAGCCGCTATATCACGCGAGTCTGGCGCCCGAGGAATACCGTGAGATTCTGGCGCAACATGGGTTCACCGTTGTCGATGTGCAGTTTGAGGATCCGGAATGTGGTTATCACTCTATCTGGCTGTGTAAAAAAGTAAATTGAGATGATCCTGTGGTTTTATACCTCAGTCGCCATCATCCGCCCCGCGAGGCTGGCAACATGATTTTCCTCCTGTTATTGTGCGTTTAGAAAACGGCGGTGCCGTAAATGACATACAGGAGTGGTAGGCATGTTTACTGGTATTGTACAGGGCACGGCAAAACTGGTGTCCATCGATGATAAGCCCAATTTCCGTACTCACGTCGTCGAGCTACCGGATCATATGCTGGAAGGGCTTGAGACGGGAGCCTCTGTCGCAAACAACGGTTGCTGTCTGACGGTCACGGATATTAATGGCAGCCATATCAGTTTTGACTTGATGAAAGAGACGCTGCGCATCACCAATCTGGGTGAGCTGACGGTCGGCGACGCGGTCAACGTTGAGCGTGCGGCAAAATTCAGTGATGAGATTGGCGGGCATTTAATGTCGGGTCATATTATGACCACCGCCGAAATCGTTAAAATCCTGACCTCCGAGAATAATCGTCAGATCTGGTTTAAGGTACAGGATCCGGCGCTGATGAAATACATCCTCTATAAAGGTTTTATTGGTATCGATGGCATCAGCCTGACGGTAGGTGAAGTGACGCCAACGCGTTTCTGCGTGCATTTGATCCCGGAAACCCTGCAGCGCACCACGCTTGGCAGTAAAAAATTGGGCCATCGCGTGAACATCGAAATTGATCCGCAAACGCAGGCGGTTGTTGATACCGTGGAACGTGTGCTGGCGGCAAAAGAGGCGGCGGCAGTCATGGTCAGTAACGACGAATAAGTCCGTAAAAATAGTAATAAGGAGAATATGCATGTGTTCTCCTTTTTTTATGCCATCAGAAAATGGCTAAGCGTCGGTTGAGTGCTGCACGGTTCTGACAGAAAGAAAAAACCCCGCGAAAGCGGGGTCGGTTGTTAGCGTGCTACGCGAAGTCCGTGTTCAATACCCCGGCTAAATACCACCTGCCAGAGTTGAATATCCCGCGCACGGAAAGCGCCTGCGCAGGCGTTCAGGTAGTAACTGAACATACGTTTAAACCGTTCGGAATAGTTATCGGCGATGTCTGGCCAACAGGCGAGGAAGCGTTCATGCCAGGCCATCAACGTTTTATCGTAGTCTGCGCCGAAATTATGCCAGTCTTCCATCACGAAATGAGATTCACTGGCATTCGCTATCTGCCGTACTGACGGAAGGCAACCATTGGGGAAGATATAGCGGTCAATCCACGGATCCACATTATGATCGGTGCGCCGTGAGCCAATGGTATGCAGCAGGAAAAGACCATCCGGTTTAAGATTACGGTCAACGACCGTGAAGTACGTGTCGTAATTTTTTGGACCGACATGCTCGAACATACCGACAGAGACGATGCGGTCGAACTGATCGTTTAGATCGCGATAATCCTGCAGGCGAATATCGACATCCAGCCCCATGCACCGCTGTTGCGCCAGTTTTTGTTGTTCGGCAGAAATCGTGACACCCACGACGCTGACCGCATAATTCTGCGCCATAAATTGCGCCAGGCCGCCCCAGCCACAGCCAATATCCAGTACGCGCATCCCTGGCTTGAGTTGCAGTTTTTCGCAAATCAGGCGTAGTTTGGCAATTTGCGCGTCTTCAAGGCGTTCAGCCTCTTTCCAGTAGGCGCAAGAGTATTGCATCTGTGGGTCCAGCATGCGGGTAAAAAGATCGTTGCCCAGGTCGTAATGTTCTTTGCCGACGATCCATGCGCGTTTTTTAGATTGCAGGTTAAAAAGTCTTGCCCCGGCGATACGCAGGGTATCTTTCAAATGGCGAGGGAGCTGTTTTTCCAGCCCGGCACGCAAGACTTTCGTAAAAAACACGTCCAGCCGGTCACATTCCCACCAGCCGTCCATATAACTTTCCCCCAGCCCGAGCGAACCCTCCTGCAAAACGCGTTTAAAAAAATCAGGGTTTTTAACCTGAATATCAGATGCCGACGGTCCATTGACCTGGATACCGGCGCGGCTCAGTAACTCGTTTGCGATACGGAACCAGTTATCATCCCGTACGCTAACCTCTTCTATACACGATGAACTCATAACTTCTCCACCACCAGCAAGTGATCAGAACCTTAAAAGAGCGTAGACGCTTTTTGAGGTATGTGAGAAATCTCACGGTTTGCGCCGTGAGGCTGATATCCGACGTAGAACAGAGGAAGGGAGATGACCCTTGCCAGAAAGGCCTTCCATGGTCGAACGGGAGCACTCCGGCTCCCGTTAATACATAATATTTATCGTATTTGTAACTAGCCGGAAAAGAGTATAGGCCTCAAAATCCGGTGATACAACAGAAAACTGTTAGCAAGCTAATCACTAAACTGTAACATAGTCGCTCGTGAAACTACGCATGCGAAGATGATTCACTGACCTCATCTGCATGATAACTCTCACTTTCCTGGCGTTGCATACGGTAGCCAAAAGCAACCAGAACGACCGTCGACAGCATCACACTGGTGGTGGCAAGCAGAGGGTGGGCAATGAACCCCGAGACCACCAGACTTGCAACAAAACAGAGCCCCAGCTGCAGTGTATTCTGCAAGGCAGCCGCCCTGCCGGTAGCCTGCGGGAAGGGACGCAGCGCCTGAGCCACCACGATCGGATAAATGGCGCCATTTGCCATCGCCATCAGACAGAAGGGGATCAACAGGGCGGTCAGCGTGGCGCCAGGCAACAGGCCCACACCCCAGGTTGCCGCAACGCTCAATGCGAAGGCCAGCAGCAACCACGGTAATAAACGGGCGCCAGCCCATTTTTGCAATGCGGCACGACAGCCGTAACCCCCGACCAGAAAGGCGATGGTTTGCGGCACATAACTCAGACCGATCACAGCGGGGCCGTATCCCATCTCATGAAGAATAAACGGTGAACCGGTAAGCCAGGCGAAAAAGCTGGCTGAGCAGGTGGCATAAATCAGCACGTTGCCGCGATAGGCTTTATCGCGCAGCAGCGCGGCGAAAGTCAGCGCCTGTGTGGTTTGTGCAGGGAGGTGCGCGCCACGGCGCAGACGCAGCGCCGGGAGCATCAATATGACGGTTATCATAAATAATGTGGCGAAGATTGCCTGCCAGGAGAAGTGCGCCAGAATCCAACTGCCAAGCAGAGGCGCGAGGGCAGGAGATAAACCCACCAGCGGCATGATAGTGGCAAAAATGCGATTTGTTCGCTGCGCCGGATAATGCTCCGTCACCAGTGCCTGCCAGGTCACGGCAGCTGCACAGACGCCGACGGCCTGGATAAAACGCAACACCAGCAACCAGACTGCGTTCTGCACCCACAGCATGCCGAGGCAGCCGACGGCGAAAATGGCCAGTCCGCTGAGCAAAACAGGTTTACGACCGTAGCGATCCGACAGCGGACCCCATACCAGTTGGGCAACGGCAAAGCCGGCAAGGAACAAGCTCAGCGTCGCGCTGACCGCGGCGGCAGACGTATTTAAATCTTGCTGAATGTCGGCGAACGCCGGCAGGTACATATCGGTGGCCAGAAAGCCCAGTACGCTTAAGCCCGCGAGCCAGACTAAAAATCCTTTTCCAGGTTGCATGGCAGATCTCTTTTTGTGGCAGGTAAACAGGGCTCCAGAGTCTAAGGAGTGCAAGTCAGCTTGTGAAACGCTAATATTTGTCCGGTGGTTTCAAAATTTTTGCAGGCAGATTATGTGGTCAGAATATTCCCTTGAAGTGGTTGATGCCGTGGCCCGAAATGGCAGTTTTAGCGGTGCGGCGCAGGAGTTACATCGTGTGCCTTCTGCGGTCAGCTATACCGTACGTCAACTTGAAGAGTGGCTGGCGGTGCCGTTGTTTGAACGACGTCATCGGGATGTCGAATTGACGCCCGCTGGCGTGTGGTTTTTGAAAGAGGGTCGTTCTGTTATCAAAAAAATGCAGATCACCCGTCAACAGTGTCAGCAAATTGCCAACGGCTGGCGGGGGCAGTTATCCATCGCCGTTGATAACATTGTTAAACCGGAACGTACGCGGCAGATGATTGTCGATTTCTATCGCCATTTTAGCGATGTCGAACTGCTGGTTTCCCAGGAGGTGTTTAACGGTGTGTGGGATGCCCTGGCCGATGGACGTGTTGAACTGGCTATCGGCGCAACCCAGGCGATCCCGGTCGGGGGCCGTTATACCTTTCGCGATATGGGCATGTTGAGCTGGAAATGCGTGGTCGCTCGCCATCATCCGCTGGCGGCGATGGCATCGCCGCTCAGTGATGATACGTTACGGAACTGGCCATCTCTGGTACGCGAAGATACCTCCCGTTCGCTGCCTAAACGCATCACCTGGCTTTTGGATAATCAGAAGCGGGTCGTCGCGCCTGACTGGGAATCATCTGCGGCCTGCTTGTCTGCCGGGCTGTGTATCGGGATGGTGCCTGCGCATTTCGCCCGACCGTGGATTGATCGTGGTGAGTGGGTTGCGCTGGCACTGGAAAATCCTTTCCCGGACGCCGCCTGTTGTCTGACCTGGCAGCAGAATGACGCTTCACCGGCGCTGAGCTGGTTACTGGATTATCTGGGCGACAGCGAAACGCTGAACAGGGAATGGCTGCGGGAGCAGGAATGAACTGCTCCCGGCAGGATCAACGGCGATAGTCGCGGAAAGGACCGTCGGCAACTGAGCGGCGTTCAATCAGGCGTGGATGCACTTCAATAGACTGCGACTCTTCACGCTTGTTTACTATGCGGTCCAGCAGCATGTTAAACGCGGTTTCACCCAGCGAGTCTTTCGGCTGGTGGATAGTCGTCAGTGAAGGGGTAAAGAAACGTGAATTGCGCACATTATCATAACCGATCACCGAAATATCCTGCGGCACGCGCAGACCCATTTCATCGGCCGCGCACAACGCGCCCATCGCCATAATGTCGCCACCGCAGAATACCGCGGTCGGGCGAGAAGACTGGGTCAATATCTGTTGCATCGCACGATAGCCAGACTCCGGCTCAAAATCACCCTGCACAATCCAGCTTTCCGGTACGGTGATGTGGGCCTCTTCCATCGCTTTCATAAAGCCGCTAAGACGACCCGCGCCTGTGTTGCGCTCTAATGGCCCAGGGATAACGCCAATCTCGCGATGGCCCCGTTCAATCAGGTAACGGCCAGCCATATAGCCGCCGGCAAAGGCGTTATCGATTACCGTATCGGTAAAATCAGCTTTTGCTTCACCCCAGTCCATTACCACCATAGGAATATGGCGATACTCTTCCAGCATGCTGAGTAGCGATTCCGGATATTCAGAACACATGACCAGCAGGCCATCGACACGTTTTTGCGCCATCATGGACAGATAGGCGCGCTGTTTTTCCAGGTTGTTCCAGGCATTGCCGAGAATAAGGGTGTAGCCTTTCTGGAAACAATTTTTCTCGACTGCTTCGATGATCTCGGCGAAATAAGCCGCTTCGCTACTGGTCGCCAGCAAGCCAATAGATTTGGTGTGATTAACTTTCAAACTGCGGGCAACCGCGCTGGGAGAGTAGTGTAACTCTTTAATCGCTGCCCAGACCGCGTTACGCGTCTCTTCTGCAACGAAACGCGTCTTGTTAATTACATGTGATACGGTTGTGGTGGAAACGTTTGCTCGCTTCGCTACGTCTTTAATCGTTGCCATCAGATCTTACTCCAGACCATATCGTAAACTCCTGATAATACATAAGGTAAACGTTTGCCTTCCATCACCCTGTACCCATAGAAGGGATTGCAATACGCCGGGAAAAAGACACTGGACGTCAGGAGGGGAGTCAATGGCCGGTACGCTAATAAATTTAGCGTCGAATTTTGTCTGATCTTGGCCAAAAGGGGAAGTGCTAAAACGTGTATCACTCTAAATCCTGCAAGATTTTTACGTTTATTTGTGCAAAAATGCGTTACATCACTTTTTGTGTGGGAATTAATAAGGAGAAAAATTGATGAGCACCGACCTGAAGTTTTCTTTAGTAACTACCGTAATTGTACTTGCTCTGATTGTTGCTGGCGGACTGACTGCCGCACTGCATTGATTTATCCCGGGGGAGAGCCCTCTTTCCCCCGTCTCTCTCCCCGATTGTCATCAAATTGGCAATAGTCTTTTCCCATTTCGCTAACTTCTGTTTTTTGTGATTAATGTCATACTTTTGACTTCTGTGACGGTGTCGCGCGTCGACACGGCAATTCCGGAGTCTATTTATGAAGATCAATTTCCCACTGCTTGCCCTGGCGATTGGCGCTTTCGGCATCGGTACGACCGAATTTTCACCCATGGGGTTACTCCCCGTTATCGCCCAGGGCGTGGATGTCTCGATCCCGGCAGCGGGTATGCTTATTAGCGCCTATGCCATTGGCGTCATGGTTGGCGCACCGTTAATGACGTTGCTGCTTTCACATCGTGGGCGACGTAATGCGCTGGTATTTCTGATGGCGATTTTTACCCTCGGAAACGTACTGTCGGCGCTTTCACCTGATTACACAACATTAATGCTCTCGCGGATCATTACCAGTCTGAACCATGGCGCTTTCTTTGGGCTTGGTTCTGTGGTGGCCGCAAGCGTGGTGGCAAAAGAAAAACAGGCCAGCGCAGTGGCCACTATGTTTATGGGGCTGACTATCGCCAATATCGGCGGTGTGCCTGCAGCAACCTGGCTGGGCGGGGCGATTGGCTGGCGCATGTCGTTCCTTGCCACAGCGGGGCTGGGTATCATAGCTATGGTCAGTCTCTACTTTTCATTGCCGAAAGGTCGCGCCGGTGAACGTCCTGATGTGCGCAAAGAACTGGCAGTATTAATGCGTCCTCAGGTGGTTTCCGCGTTGCTGACGACGGTTCTGGGGGCCGGGGCGATGTTCACGCTTTATACCTACATTTCGCCGGTACTGCACCGTATTACCGATGCCACACCTGCGTTTATCACCGCAATGCTGGTACTGGTGGGCGTTGGATTCTCCATCGGCAACTACCTTGGCGGCAAACTGGCCGACCGCTCGGTTACGGCGACCCTGAAAGGCTTCTTGCTGCTGTTGATTGTGATTATGGCTGCTATTCCCTGGCTGGCGCGCAGTGAAATCGGTGCGGCAATCAGTATGGTTATCTGGGGCGCGGCAACCTTCGCGGTAGTGCCTCCGTTGCAGATGCGTGTTATGCGCGTGGCGCATGAAGCCCCGGGCCTGTCATCATCTGTCAATATCGGTGCGTTTAACCTGGGCAATGCGCTGGGGGCAGCGGCAGGGGGCGCGGTGATTTCGGGTGGACTGGGGTATACCGTCGTGCCGGTAACCGGGGCGATTATCGCGGGGATGGCGCTACTGCTGGTGTTGCTTTCCGGTAGAACGAATGCAGAGCGCACCTGCACAGCGGCGGAATAAAAAAACAGGAGGGTTTCCCCTCCTGATGATTATGCAGCGAGATTCTTCGCGACAAACTCCCAGTTGACCAGCGCCCAGAAATGCTCCAGATAGTTTGGACGGGCGTTACGGTAGTCAATGTAGTAGGCGTGTTCCCACACATCCACAGTGAGCAGTGGCGTGGCGTCGGTGGTCAGCGGTGTTCCGGCATTCGATGTCGAAACAATGGCCAGTTTGCCATCGGCGTTTTTCACAAGCCACGTCCAGCCTGAACCAAAGTTCTTCACTGCGGCATCGGTGAATTTCGCTTTAAACTCAGCAAAGCTGCCAAATGCGTCGGCAATCGCAGCTGCTACTGCACCAGCAGGTTCGCCGCCTGCGTTCGGGGCCAGACAATGCCAGTAGAAGGTGTGGTTCCAGACCTGGGCTGCATTGTTAAACACGCCGCCCTCAGAGCTACGAATAATCTCTTCCAGCGTTTTGCCTTCAAGCGGGCTACCTTTGATCAGGTTATTCAGATTGGTGACATAAGCCTGATGGTGTTTGCCGTGATGGTACTCCAGCGTTTCCGCAGAAATATGCGGTGCCAGGGCGTCTTTTGCATACGGTAATGCAGGTAATTCGAACGACATTGCTTCACTCCTTATTGTTGTAATGCACTCAATAACCTTATTGAGTGTAAGGATAGGGTAGCAAATCGAAAGGGGATAAAAAAGAGAGAGTTACCCGCCGCCTGAGCGGCAGGTGAGAGATTAGCGGATGGTTTTTGGCGTAACCATTCTGCGGGCACCCACATAATGACGCTGCCAGTAATCTTCGCTTAATGAGGTAATCTGGATATCCTGGCCGCTGCGTGGCGACTGAATGAATTTGCCGTTGCCGACATAAACACCCACGTGGTCAGCGGTACCACGGCCCTGCGTACGGAAGAATACCAGATCGCCGCTTTCCAGTTCCGCAACGTTGACCGGAGACGCATCACGCAGGTGATACATTTCGTTCGCGGTGCGGGGAATGCGGAATTTCACCAGATCTTTATAGGCGTAATAGACCAGACCACTGCAATCAAACCCGGTCATCGGGGAGGTGCCGCCCCAATGGTAAGGTTTGCCAATCTGATTCATCAGCTTGGACATGGCAGTTTTCTGTACTTTTTGGATACGGACTTTGTGCGCTTCGGAAAGAGCAACAGGTTTGCTGCTTTTCACTTTTACACAATGCGGCTTATGGCCTTTACGCTTTGTGCATTTTTCCGTCATAGCGGTAGTGACGATGGGTTTCGTGCTGGTTTTACTGTGACGGGAGGAATTCTTACTGGTGGTTTTACTGCTGCTGGTCGACGTTTTTTTCGTCGCTGCTGCTTTCTTATTTCCGGCTTTAGCCGTTGTTTTTGTTTCGGTGCGACTGCTTTTCTTTGATGTTTTTTCTGTGGTGGTTTTTTTCTTACTCTCGGATGCTTTCGCCAGATGCGTTGTCTTATGCACGGCCGAACCTCGCGTTTGCTCGGAAGCACTCGCTAATGGCGTGAAAGTCAACGTGGTGAACAACAAAGCACAGAGCGTGATCGAAGCTGTATGAATTCGCGCCACTGAGCAATCCCCTGATAAGTGCAGGCATTCAATAATGCTTGCGTATGATTTAGAACCGCGTCGATTCTAATCTAAAAAAAGCCGAAAAGTTAATAGGGTTTTTGCATCTAAAACTGTGTTTCGTTAGCAAGCGCAAAAAAAATCGCCAATTGCCCCTGGAGGAAGGTCAAATAGTGAACTATTGCGTGTGGTAAAACGTGAGATAAATGACATTTTGAAAGCAACTTATCGCCACAGACGATAAAATAATGAGTGGTGAACAAAATGTTATTTTCGGTTACGCACCTTAACCGTTACAATGATGACTATCTGCCGAAAAGAAGTTGAAGGAAGCAAGACAATGAGCTCTACCCTTGAAAAAATCCAGCGCCAGATCGCTGAAAACCCGATTCTCCTGTATATGAAAGGCTCCCCGAAGCTGCCAAGCTGCGGCTTCTCCGCACAGGCAGTTCAGGCACTTTCCGCTTGTGGCGAACGCTTTGCTTACGTTGATATTCTGCAGAACCCGGACATTCGCGCCGAGCTGCCGAAATATGCAAACTGGCCCACCTTCCCACAGCTGTGGGTTGATGGCGAACTGGTAGGCGGGTGTGACATCGTGATTGAAATGTACCAGCGTGGCGAACTGCAGCAGTTGATCAAAGAGACTGCGGCGAAGTACAAATCCGAAGAGCCGGACGCGGAATAATCACCGCAATAAAAAAGCGACCTTCGGGTCGCTTTTTTTTATGCTTCGCTATCTGCGATGGGGAGTGGCCAGCCGCCCAAACGTTTCCAGCGGTTAACTATCTCGCAAAATAGCAGCGCGGTCTGCTCAGTGTCGTACAGCGCGGAGTGCGCCTGGGTTGCGTCAAAATTGATCCCGGCCGCGGTGCAGGCTTTTGAGAGCACCGTTTGACCCAGCGCCAGTCCGCTTAACGATGCGGTATCGAAAGTCACGAATGGATGGAACGGATTACGCTTAAGCGATGCACGCTCAGCGGCAGCCATCATAAAGCTGTGATCGAAAGTGGCGTTATGGGCCACCATAATGGCGCGATTACAGTTCTGATCTTTAATACCTTTACGCACCATCTTAAAAATTGCGTGTAGCGCATCGTGTTCACTGACGGCACCCCGTAGCGGGTTGCTCGGGTCGATACCGTTAAACGCCAGCGCTTCCGGCTGCAGGTTAGCCCCCTCAAAGGGTTCAACATGAAAATGCAGCGTGCTGTCAGGCATTATCCAGCCTTGCTCGTCCATTTTCAGCGTGATGGCAGCGACCTCCAGCAGTGCATCGGTTTTGGCGTTAAACCCGGCGGTTTCAACATCAATCACGACAGGGTAAAAACCGCGAAAACGGTCGCACAGACCGGTAAGTTGGGCATTATCGGACATCGGAGTCTCTTGCTAAGGGAAAATGGCAGCGCATTATGGCAAATTTTGCGAAGGGATGTAAAACAGCGGGCACCAGAGGCGCCCGTAAAGCATTAATTGCCCAAACCGCGTCCGGCATCTTTGGCTTCAATCAATTCGACCTTGTAGCCGTCAGGATCTTCAATAAAAGCGATAACCGTGGTGCCGCCTTTTACCGGTCCTGCTTCACGCGTCACGTTGCCGCCATTTTGACGAATACGCTCACAGGCTTCTGCCGCATTATCCACTTCAAGCGCAATATGACCGTAAGCGCTGCCCAGATCATATTTATCGACGCCCCAGTTATAGGTCAGTTCAATAACGGCCGTATCGGTTTCCGGGCCATAACCCACAAAAGCCAGTGAATATTTATATTCCGGGTTTTCGCTGGTACGCAGCAGTTGCATGCCCAGCACGTTGGTGTAGAAATCGATGGAGCGTTGCAGATCGCCAACGCGCAGCATGGTGTGAAGTAAGCGCATAATGTCCTCTTAAGCGTCAATGAATTTTCATTCGAAACAGAGTTTTAGTATAGCGGCGGATCCCTGCCGCTATCAATGAAGTGATTATAAAGAAGGGTAGTCGGTATAACCTTCCGCGCCACCGCCATAGAAGCTTTCCGGGCGTTGCGGATTCAGTTCAGCTTTGCGTTTCAGGCGTTCAACCAGGTCCGGGTTAGCGATGTAAGCACGACCAAAGGCCACGGCATCAATCAAACCTTTCGCAATCAGATCTTCTGCTTTTTCTACGGTGTACGCGCCCGCGCCAATGATCGGACCGTGGAAACGTTCACGCACTTTGCGACGGAATTCTTCGGTATAAGGCTGGCCGCCTGCCCAGTCTGGCTCGGACATATGCAGATAGGCAATCCCGCGTTTACCCAGCTCCTCGATAAAGTACAGCGCGTCTTCTTCTTCATTCGGGCCATTATCGGTGTTCTGGAAAGAACCGATAGGGGAGACGCGAATACCGATGCGATCCGCACTCCAGGCGGCGCTGACGGCATCGACGACTTCCAGCACCAGGCGGGCGCGGTTTTCGATGCTGCCGCCATACTGATCGGTACGCTGGTTGGCAGACGGTGACAGGAACTGGTGTAACAGATAGCCGTGGGCAGAGTGCAGTTCGACTAAATCAAAACCTGCTTCACGGGCGTTGATGACCGCCTGACGGAAATCATTGACGATGCCCGGAATTTCGCTGGTCTCCAGCGCGCGCGGCATCGAGGTGTCTTCACGGGTGGCGTTGCCGTTGGCGTCACGTAGGGACGTGCGGGTGCCGGAACTGATTGCCGAAGGGGCAACAGGGGCCTGACCGCCGGGCTGCAGGCTGGTGTGTGAAATACGCCCGGTGTGCCATAACTGAACCGCCATATGGCCGTTTTCAGCATGTACGCCGTCGGTGATTTTTTTCCATGCAGCAATTTGTTCCGGGCTGTGAAGGCCCGGCGCGCCGGCATAGCCTTTTGCCTGTGCGGAGATTTGGGTCGCTTCGCTGATGATAAGGCCGGAACTGGCGCGCTGGCGGTAGTATTCGCCCATCAGCGGGGTCGGGATATCGCCAGGTTCAATGCTGCGCAGACGTGTCAGCGGAGCCATCAGCACGCGGTTTGGGATGGTAATCGCGCCAATTTTCAGCGGCGTAAACAAATTACTGGACATACATTCTCCTGAATAGACCGGTCGACTAGTAATAGGGTAAATAAAAACGCCTGTTAAAGAGGCGCTGCAATAATCGTTTTCGCATGGGCCAGGGCGCTTTCCAGCGGCACGGCACTGCGTGAAATCTTAGCCTGCAGATTCGCGCCCAGCCACAGGGAATAGAGTACCTGAGCCTGCGTCAGCGCATCACCTGCCATTGTCAGACATTTATCATGGCGGCCATTTTCCAGCGCCTGCGCCAGTAAGGTGATAATGCCGCTGGCACCTTTGTCCATGGCTTCACGCATCGTTTCTGACAGGTCACACACCTCGGCAGAAAGTTTGACGGTCAGGCAACCGCTGATAATACCCTGCTCGCAAAATTGGATCAGCGTCTGCTGATAATAAGCGAGCAGGCGATCGCGATAGTTTCCCGCACCCCTGGCAAAATGGTCTGCCAGACGCTGGTGATATCCGGCATAATGGCGTTCGAGCATCGCAACCCCGAACGCCTCTTTTGAGCGAAAATAGTGATAGAAAGAGCCTTTCGGCACTTCCGCTGTTTTCAGTAATTCGCTCAATCCCATGCCAGTGAAACCGCGGTGCATGCATAAGCGCTCGCCGGTTTCCAGCAGGTGTTCGCGGGTATCGTGTTCAGTGTTTCTGCTCATGTGCACAATCTACTAGACCAATCGGTCTATTGCAAGTAGCAATACATGCGTTCTCAATCTTGCAGGTTCCGCGCGCGCAGTCTTCAATAAAGAGAGACAAATACCACAGGAGGCGTTGCGTGCCAGAACAACTGGAGTTTTTCCCCGTCCAGAGCCCGTGCCGGGGAATATGCCAGTCAGATGAGCGGGGATTTTGCCGTGGCTGTATGCGCAGCCGCGAAGAGCGGTTCAACTGGCAAACCATGAGCGATGCGCAAAAGCAGGATGTCCTTCGCCTGTGTCGTCAGCGCTTTTTGCGCAAATTACGGGCGAATAAACCCCTGCCGCCTGAAGAACCTGAGCAACCTTCACTGTTTTGACGCCATAATTGCGTATACTCATGGCAAATTATTGCTGAGGAAGTGGTTATGGTTCAGAGAATTACCCTTGCACCGCAGGGACCGGAGTTCTCCCGTTTTGTCATGGGTTACTGGCGACTGATGGACTGGAATATGTCTTCCCGTCAGTTGGTGAGTTTTATTGAGGAGCACCTGGATCTCGGCGTCACCACCGTCGACCATGCGGATATCTACGGCGGCTACCAGTGCGAGGCGGCTTTTGGCGAGGCCCTTAAGCTGGCTCCGCATCTGCGTCAACGCATGGAGATTGTCTCAAAATGCGGCATTGCCACCACCGCGCGCGCCGGGAATGCGCTGGGCCACTACATCACCAGCCGCGATCACATTATTGCCAGCGCCGAGCAATCTCTGGTGAATCTGGCGACGGAACGTCTGGACCTGCTGCTGATTCATCGGCCGGATCCGCTGATGGATGCCGATGAAGTGGCTGAGGCCTTTCTGCACCTGCACCAGAGTGGCAAAGTGAGCCATTTTGGCGTATCTAACTTTACACCGGCGCAGTTCTCGCTGCTCCAGTCGCGTCTGCCGTTTACGCTTGCGACCAACCAGGTAGAAATTTCTCCGGTTCACCAGCCGCTCTTATTGGACGGTACGCTGGATCAGCTGCAGCAATTACGTATTCGACCGATGGCATGGTCATGTCTGGGTGGTGGGCGTCTGTTCAACGATGAGGCATTCCAGCCACTGCGTGACGAACTGGCGAAAGTCGCGCAAGAGTTGAATGCCCGGAGTATTGAACAGGTCGTCTATGCCTGGGTGATGCGTTTGCCGTCGCAGCCGTTGCCGATTATCGGTTCCGGAAAAATTGAACGCGTTCGTTCTGCGCTGGAAGCGGCAAGCCTTGAGATGACGCGCCAGCAGTGGTTCCGCATCCGTAAAGCAGCCCTGGGTTACGACGTTCCCTGATGAACATCTGAGTGACTTTCCGCCAAATCTTTTTCCCTGGTTTAAACTTACAGGGCAAAAGCTAAAAACGGAGGTCATATGAAGCGTTTTAGTCTGGCAATGTTGACACTGCTCGTCTGCGCCGGCGCGCAGGCGGCCAGTACCGAAGTGAAGATGAACCTCGTCACTGCCGAGGGTACGGGTCAGTCGGTCGGATCGGTGAAAATCAGCGAAACCGATAAAGGGCTGAAATTTACGCCCGATCTGAAAGGGCTCCCGCCCGGTGAACATGGCTTTCATGTTCATGCCAAAGGGTCATGCGAACCTGCGATGAAAGAGGGAAAACCCTCGGCTGCCGAGGCGGCTGGTGGCCACCTTGACCCGGATAAAACCGGCAAACACGAAGGCCCGGAAGGGATGGGGCATTTAGGTGATTTGCCAGTACTGGTGGTCAACAATGATGGTAAGGCGACCGATGCGGTGGTTGCGCCGCGCCTGAAAAAACTCAGTGAAGTGAAAGATAAAGCCCTGATGATTCACGTTGGCGGCGATAACATGTCTGATTCGCCGAAACCGCTGGGCGGCGGCGGGGCGCGTTATGCCTGTGGGGTTATCCGCTAGCGGGATCGGCCAGTGTGCCTGCTGCCGGGGCTTGCTCCAGTTGCGATAAAGAGCAATATAATCGCCAGATAAGCGATGCCAGCTCCCGAGCGGCAGGCTGATGATGACGTGCCAGCGCATCACAAATCCGTTGCAGTTCGCCAAGCGTTACTGCCAGCGGGCGCTGTTGTACGCCACGTTCACTCATCACATCACGTAACAGGCTCAGACAAAGATCCCGCACTTTCGACAACGGATCTGAGCGTGCCTCCCAGTCGCGCAGTTGCCAGACGACGTGCGAACAGTTGAGCAACACCACCCCCCAGCGTAGCAACCAGCGGCGGGCAAGCGCGTCTTTGCTGTTACTCAACTGACTGATATGGTGATAAACCACAGACTCAAATTCATGCTCGCTCATGGTCGGAAGACGGCTGAGCTGGTCGACAAAGCCTCGCCGAAGCGCACGAATATGACGGCGGCTTTTGCGCGCATCTGAGCCGGGACGCAAAATGGCAAACGCCAGCCATGCCAGCCCTACGCCGAGAATTTTCGCCAGATCGTCATTTAAAAAATCTGCCAGGTCATAGACCGGGGGATTGGTCACCGAAATAAACGATCCCATAAAAACAATCAGTTGCCCCCACAGACCCGCCAGCTTTGGCATTTGTAGTTTGAGCAGTTGCATTGTGGTTAATAGCGGCAGCAAAAAAAGTAAGAACACCCATAAATCGCTGATCTGTACCATCAGGCCAAACTTGACGACAAAACTGAATAACGTAAGTAACGCGAGAGTGCGCAGAAGCAGCGTCAATGAATTAAACGGGGCGGGAGAAACTGAATACAATACGCAACTGATGGCGGCAAGCGTCAGCGCTGCATCGCCGTACTCCCACTGGCTGGTGATGGTCCATGCGCCCACCAGACTCAGGGCGCAGAAGGTGCGCATCCCGCTCCATAGCGCTTCGGCGTTATCGGTAAAGCGTGCCAGCGCCCGGCTTCGGGGCAGCGAAAATTCTGTTATCGGGGTGGCCTTTTCCAGTCGCGCCAGCCAGCGGCTGCTGGCAAGGTACAGGCGGCAAAAATATCGCAAGCGGTGCCAGAAGGCGCGATGCCGGTAATCGTAATCATCTTTCGGGGCCAGGGGAGCAATAATGCGCGCCACGCTATAAAAGTGCGCGCCGGGCCGGGCAAGTTCTGCCAGCAAGGCTTCGAGTATAGCCCGCGTATTATCCGGTGGATGCGGCCAGTTCAGGAGCAGTCGGCGCAGGCTCGAGATAACGCTGGTCAGACGTAACTGCTGATGGAGCAGGTGGTTGAGAAGCCGGTTCTGACGCCGAAAACGATAGTGGCTCCAGAAGGCCTGAATGCGCAGCAAATTCATGGTCAGTATCTGCCCGATAACACTTTCATGAGCCGTGCGAATGGCGTCAGTTGTCTCCTGTTGCCAGAGCAGGCTGGCATGTTCGAGCAGACGCGTGTGCATCTTTTTCAGCGCGCTAAGTAACGCGGTACCGTCAGATGTACTCGGCATAATCATCATCATCATGCCGCCACATCCGATCCCCAACAGCACTTCACAGACGCGGGCCTGGGCGATATCCCACAATTCGGTCGTATCCGTAATATTGACCACCGGAAAGGCAATAATCGCCGCGGTGTAGCCCGCAAGCTGGAAGGCGTAAGCGACGTTATTACTGAACTGCGCACAGGACCAGGTACAGAAACCTATCCACGCGGCCATCGCGAACAGGAATAGCCAGGGATCATTGAGCGTATGCCCGGCAATGATCATCGCCGCCGTCGCGCCCAGCAGGCTGCCCGCGACGCGACCCAGACTTTTACTGATTACCCCGCCCACGGTCGGAAAACTCACCACGGCGGCGGACGTCATTGCCCAGTAAGGCTCGTCAAGATTGAGGTAATAGGCGACGGTGAGGGCCAGACACATCGCGATACTGTTGCGCATGGCGTACCGCCACTGAGGGCGCGTCGCGGTAAGCCAGGGTAGGGTAAGCGCGATTTTCACTTCGCGCCGCCGATGGATACCGTGCATGTGGTCCCGGAGACCAGGGTCACATCCGCAGGCAGGGCGTCGAATTGGATTCGAACAGGAACGCGCTGGGCCAGACGTACCCAGGGTACGTTCGGCTTGATGTCCGCCACCAGGCCGCTGTCGGTTTCCACGCTCTGGTCATAAATGGCCCGGCCGATACTGGAAACGTGACCCTGTAACGTAATATTGCCGCTGTAGAGAACGATTTGCGCCGCGGCGCCCTCACGAATATGCCGCAATTTTGTCTCTTCAAAATAACCCACCACGTAAAAGGAGTGGCTGTCGACCAGCGCAAAGAGCGGTTGCCCGGCGGAGGCATAGTTGCCTGTGCGGGTGGAAAGGTTGGTTATCCAGCCATCGACGGGCGCTTTGACCTGCGTCTGTGAAAGCTGCCACTGCGCCTGTTCAAGGGCGGCTTCGGCTGCATTAACGCTAGCCTGCATTGCCTTGACGTTAATATTGGCGGTATCGAGGTCTTCTGCCGAAATATAGCTTTTCGACAGATGACGACGACGGTTGGCTTCATTGTTGGCTTTGGACAAATCCGTCTGTGCCCGCGCCAGCTGTGCCTGGGCATTTAGCACAGCGATTTTGTACGGTGTTTCGTCGATACGGAACAAGATATCGCCCGCTTTCACCAACTGGTTATCCTTAATATTTAGCTCCGTAATGCTTCCTGACACCTGCGGCGTAATGCTGACCTGCTCGGCGCGGACTTTACCGTCGCGCGTCCAGGGCGCCTGCATATAGAAATTCCATAACCACCAGCCAGCGGCGAGTGCCACGGCCAGAACCAGTAACGTCGAACAGTATTTAAGTGATTTCAGGCGCATAGTTACCACATGATCAAAAAGCCGAGAGACAGACTGATAGCGATCACGAACAGTGAGAGATCCATCAGGATGGGATGCCAGATATCCCCTGCGTACATCCAGTCACGCAGTAAGCGATGCAGAACCAGCCACACCATAAATCCCAGCAGTACTGCTTTAAAGATAGGGGGAAAATAAACCGAAGCGCCGAAGATCAGGTCCTGCAGGGGAAATTCCGGGGAGTGAATTGTCAGCGTCACAAGCGTTAGTCCTTTACAGAAAGATTCACCGGTTCATTTTGATGGCGCAGACCGCCAGACAGAGGTGTTAAGAATGGGCGAACACGGTGAATGCAGCAATGCATTTGTTTTAGCAATATAAATGCTGCACACTATTCTAAAATGAGTATAATAACTTAGCAAGCTAATTATAAGGAGATGAAATTGGAATCGCCATTAGGTTCTGATCTGGCACGCTTAGTGCGCATCTGGCGTGCTCTGATTGACCATCGCCTGAAACCTCTGGAATTGACGCAAACGCATTGGGTCACGCTGCATAACATTCATCAGCTGCCTCCCGATCAGTCGCAAATTCAACTGGCAAAAGCGATCGGCATCGAGCAGCCTTCGCTGGTGCGTACGTTGGACCAACTGGAAGAGAAAGGGCTTATCTCTCGCCAGACCTGTGCCAACGATCGCCGTGCAAAACGGATCAAATTGACAGAAAAAGCTGACCCGATCATCGAAGAAATGGAAACGGTGATTAAGCAAACGCGGGGCGAAATTCTTTCGGGTATTTCTCCGGAAGAGCTGGATTTGTTGATAAGCCTGATTGCCAGGCTGGAACAGAACATCAATGAGCTGCAGTCGCGAGACTAACGCTCAGCGGTAATTAAAAAGCCTCGCGTTTGCGAGGCTTTTTTTATCCCGACGTTTACGTCGTCGCCTGTTTAAGCGAAGAGGCGATTAACGCGGGGAAACGGTAACCTGACGACCATTGGTTGCCAGTGCGACACGCTGGCCTGCGACGAAACGGGAGTTCCCCTGTTTCTGCACAACCATAATGCTGCTGCCATCGTCTTTACGAATTTCCAGTTCCACACCCTGTGATTTATTCATCGCACCCTGCACGCTCTGACCGGCTACGCCACCTGCAACAGCACCCGCCGCTGTTGCCAGTGAACGCCCGGCACCACCACCCACGGTGTTACCCAGGAAGCCACCCAGTACCGCACCACCCAAAGCGCCGACAACGTTGTTTTCATCGCCGCCCTGGATCTGTACCTGACGAACGTTGACAATGGTGCCGTAAGTGACATTTTGTACTTGTTTGGCTTCTGAGGCGGAATAGACATCTCCCGAAAGAGTATTGTCATTAACACAACCCGCCAGAGTAAATCCAACCAGCGTAACTGCCAGTGCACGTAACATCATCTATGAATCTCCTGTTCACCAAAACATGCTCTGCTGAGCATCCGTCATGGTTAAATTATATGGCATTTAGTCACATCGGGTCACATCTTCTGCCAAAACATAGCAAAAATAATAACAGTGATGGATTTAACCGGTCCTAAACGAGCAGATTATAAGCGTATAGCGCATTTTTTCATTCCGCGAACGCTGATTCGATTGTTAAAAAGTATTTGTAATCGATAGCTTTACAAAACGCTTTATGATGGAGTGAACGTCTAAAGCCCTACAACGAGGAAGGCGTATGAAATCGGGTCGCTATATTGGCGTAATGTCGGGAACAAGCCTTGATGGCGTAGATGTCGTGCTTGCCGCTATTGATGACAAGATGGTCGCCCAGCAGGCCAGCCTCACCTGGCCGATGCCCATTCCGCTGAAAGAGGCCATTCTGAGCATCTGTCAGGGCCAGCCGCTCACCCTGTCGCAACTGGGGCAACTGGATACGCGCCTGGGTAAGCTCTTTGCCGACGCCGTCCTTGCGTTGATGGAGCGAGAACATCTCAGTGCAAAAGATATCGTGGCTATTGGCTGCCACGGTCAGACTATCTGGCATGAACCCACCGGCGATGCGCCTCATACCCTGCAAATTGGTGATAACAATCAAATCGCCGCATTAACCGGCGTGACCGTTGCCGGGGATTTCCGCCGCCGCGATATTGCGCTTGGCGGGCAGGGCGCGCCGCTGGTTCCGGCGTTTCACCAGGCGTTGCTGGCACACCCCACTGAGCGCCGGATAGTGCTGAATATCGGCGGTATCGCCAATATCTCGCTACTTTTCCCGGATAAATCGGTTCGAGGGTATGACACCGGGCCGGGAAATATGCTGATGGATGCGTGGATTTGGCGTCAGCTTGGCAAGCCATACGATAAAGACGCCGGTTGGGCGAGCGGCGGGAAAGTCGTTTTACCGCTGCTGCAAACTATGCTCAGCGATCCCTATTTTGCTGCCCCGGCGCCGAAAAGTACCGGGCGCGAATACTTTAACTTTGGCTGGCTTGAGCGCCAGTTAACCGCTTTCCCGGCGCTTGCCCCGCGCGATGTCGAAACCACATTGGTTGAACTGACGGCGGTGACGATTTCTGAACAGGTGCTGCTGTGCGGCGGCTGCGAGCGTTTACTGGTCTGTGGTGGGGGAAGCCGCAATCCGCTGTTGATGGCGCGCCTGTCTGCGTTGTTGCCGGGCACCGAAGTAACCACAACGGATGAGGCGGGAATCAGCGGCGATGATATGGAAGCTCTGGCTTTTGCCTGGCTTGCCTGGCGTACGCTGGCGGGACTACCGGGCAATTTACCCTCAGTCACGGGCGCATCGCAGGCCACTGTGCTGGGGGCTATTTATCCGGCTAATCCGCGACAGAATCAGAGTTAACTGACTTTCACCCGGGTTGCGTACCGTTAGACTCCGTTGTTTAAGGGGGACGTTATTCGCGTCCTCCATGACCAGGACAGTCTCGGGAAAATCTAATGAAAAGAGTGTTAGTCGCCTGCCTGCCCGCGCTTCTCGCCGGGTGTAGTTACTACAACCAGTTTGTTGAGCGCATGCATACGGATACGCTTAACTATCAGTGTGATGAAAAGCCGCTTACGGTGAAATTAAACCATCCTCGCCAGGAAGTGAGCTTTATCTATGACAATACGCCGCTAATCCTTAAGCAAGGTCTGTCGGCATCGGGGGCTCGTTATACTGACGGTATTTACGTTTTCTGGTCGAAGGGGGATAGCGCTACGGTCTATAAGCGTGACCGCATCGTACTGAATAACTGCCAGTTACAAAACCCGCGGCGTTGAGATTTTCGCAAGGGGGGGGCACAATAGCCCCACCTGATAATTCATCTTGCTAACGCCATGTCTGATAACGATCAATTGCAGCAAATCGCGCATTTACGCCGCGAATACACCAAAGGCGGCCTGCGCCGCGCCGATCTCCCCACCGAACCGTTGCCGCTGTTTGAGCGCTGGCTTGGTCAGGCGTGCGAAGCTAAACTCGCCGACCCGACCGCGATGGTTGTGGCGACTGTTGATGAAACCGGTCAGCCTTATCAGCGTATTGTGTTGCTCAAGCACTATGACGAGAAAGGGCTGGTGTTTTACACCAACCTGGGTAGCCGCAAAGCCCACCAGATCGAGAAAAACCCGGCCATCAGTTTACTGTTTCCATGGCACATGCTGGAGCGCCAGGTCATGGTGATCGGTAAAGCTGAGCGTCTTTCTACCCTGGAAGTGGTGAAGTATTTCCACAGTCGCCCGCGCGACAGCCAGATTGGCGCATGGGTCTCGCAGCAATCGAGCCGCATCTCTGCGCGCGGTATTCTCGAAAGCAAGTTCCTTGAACTCAAGCAGAAATTCCAGCAGGGCGAAGTTCCGTTACCCAGTTTCTGGGGCGGCTATCGCGTCAGCATCGAGCAGATGGAGTTCTGGCAGGGAGGCGCGCACCGCCTCCACGATCGTTTTTTATACCAGCGTGAAAACGACGCATGGAAAATTGATCGCCTCGCGCCGTAAACCCTGAAAAATGTTGCGCTAAGCGCTGGTGCTCCTGCATCCGGCGCTTTATTCTATGTAACTTTCGCAACTGGCGAAAAGTCGTGTACCGGCAGAGGTGCAGTCGTTTTAAATGGAGAATTTGATGGCAAGCAATAACTTGATTAAACAATTGCAAGAGCGCGGGCTGGTAGCCCAGGTGACGGACGAGGAAGCGTTAGCAGAGCGACTGGCGCAAGGCCCGATCGCGCTCTATTGCGGCTTCGATCCCACCGCTGACAGCTTGCATTTGGGGCATCTTGTTCCATTGTTATGCCTGAAACGCTTCCAGCAGGCCGGGCATAAACCTGTCGCGCTGGTGGGCGGCGCAACGGGTCTGATTGGCGACCCGAGTTTCAAAGCCGCGGAGCGTAAACTGAATACCGAAGATACGGTGCAGGAGTGGGTAGATAAAATCCGCAAACAGGTGGCGCCGTTCCTCGATTTTGACTGTGGCGAAAACTCAGCTATTGCGGCCAACAACTACGACTGGTTCGGCAGCATGAACGTACTGACGTTCCTGCGCGATATTGGCAAGCACTTCTCCGTTAATCAGATGATCAACAAAGAAGCGGTCAAGCAGCGTCTGAACCGCGACGATCAGGGGATTTCGTTTACCGAGTTTTCCTACAACCTGCTGCAGGGTTATGACTTTGCCTGCCTGAATAAACTGCACGGTGTAGCGCTGCAAATCGGTGGTTCTGACCAGTGGGGCAACATCACATCTGGTATCGATCTGACCCGTCGCCTGCATCAGAACCAGGTCTTTGGTTTGACCGTTCCGCTGATCACCAAGGCAGATGGCACGAAGTTTGGTAAAACCGAAGGTGGCGCTGTCTGGCTTGATCCGAAGAAAACAAGCCCGTACAAATTCTACCAGTTCTGGATCAACACTGCGGATGCCGACGTTTATCGCTTCCTGAAATTCTTCACCTTTATGGACATTGAAGAGATCAATGCCCTGGAAGAAGAAGACAAGAACAGCGGCAAAGCCCCGCGCGCCCAGTATGTGCTGGCCGAACAGGTGACTAAACTGGTCCACGGCGAAGAAGGTCTGGTGGCGGCAAAACGCATTACCGAGAGCCTCTTTAACGGCAACCTGAGCGATCTCAGTGAAGCTGATTTCGAGCAACTGGCTCAGGACGGTGTGCCAATGATCGAGATGGAAAAAGGTGCGGATCTGATGCAGGCGCTGGTGGATTCAGAGTTGCAGCCGTCTCGTGGTCAGGCGCGTAAAACTATCGCTTCCAATGCGGTCACCATCAACGGTGAAAAACAGTCTGACCCGGAATATTTCTTCCAGGAAACCGACATTCTCTTTGGTCGCTATACGTTGTTACGTCGCGGTAAGAAGAACTATTGCCTGGTGTGCTGGAAATAAGTCAGATAAGTGATAAACGAGAAGGAGTGGGAAACCACTCCTTTTTTTTACGGCAAAAAAGCGGGAAATTAAATGCCTTCTGCGGCCAGCGCTGCGGCAACGGCCGGGCGAGAGGCGACACGTTGCATATAGGCGGCAATATGACCAGCCTGCGGGAAGTTCAGTTTCACGGCTACCGCCCAGCGCAACACTGTGAACAGATATGCATCGGCAATGGAAAAGTTTTCACCATTTATCCACTGTTGATTTGCCAGCGCCGCGTCAACATACTCCAGTTTCTTTTCCAGCAGGGTGCGGGCAGTCGGTTTGAACGCTTCCGGCGTATCCGGGCGAAACAGCGGAGTAAACCCTTTATGCAGTTCCGTCGCCACGAAATTCAGCCACTCCAGGGTCTTGTAGCGGCTCAGGAAACCTACCGGTGGCAGCAGGTCGCTTTTCGGCGCGCTGTCAGCCACATACTGCATGATCGCAACGCCTTCGGTTAACAGCGTGTTGGCATCAATGGCCAGGGCCGGGATCTGGCCTTTCGGGTTGATAGCCAAAAAGTCGTCGCCGTTCTCCAGACATTTTTTTGCCAAATCCACGCGCGCCAGTTCAAACTCTTTACCTGCTTCGCGCAGAACAATATGGGAAGCCAGTGAGCAGGCGCCGGGTTTATAAAACAGTTTCATTCTTCACTCCGTTGGTTGAAATCCGGCATAGGTTATTACCTGCAGGTATAAAAAAAAAGCCGTTAACGTGCGTTAACGGCTTTCTGTTGAAACTCTGCGCAGTCTTATACTGTCGCGGCTTCCGACACTTTCGCGTCTTTATCACCGCTCTGGGTCATGCGGTTCAGTTTCGGCGCGGTGAGAATCATCAGCGCGGCGATAACAGCCGTCACAATACCGATTTGCAGGAATACGTGACCATAGACGTCAAGTGACATCAATGGGTCGGTGACGTTTTCCGGGATAGCCATCTGATTAGCGACGTAGCCTGCGATAATATTCGCACCGGCGGTCGTCAGGAACCAGCTACCCATGATAAAGCCCATCAGACGTTGTGGAACGAGCTGTGCCACCATGGCGAGGCCCAGACCAGAAATCATCAGCTCACCGATACTCTGCAGCCCGTAGCTCGCAACCAGCCAGCTTACCGAGACGATACCGGCATCAGAGGCGAATTTCGCGCCCAGCGGCAGGATCAGAAACGCACCGGAGCACAGCACCATACCGATGGCAAATTTGTACGGCATCGGCAGGGTATCGCCCATTTTGTTATAGATAGCGGCCAGGATCGGACTACCAATGATGATCCAGAACGGGTTCAGTGCCTGGAACTGTTCCGGCTCGAACGTGATACCCAGCAGGGTATGCTCAACGTTACGAATGGCGAAGAAGTTCAGAGACGTCGGCATCTGGCTGTACAGAATGAAGAAGACAATGGCCTGCAACATCAGGATGAAGGCGACGATCATTTTACGGCGTGCCGCACCCTGCAGAGCAAAGGTCTCTTTTGCGAAAATGCATACGATGCACAGTGCAACTACACCCAGAACCATACGTGCGATGCCCTGGTTATGCAGCAGCCAGGTGGCAATAGTAATCAGGATCGCGACACCGACGATGGTTGCCAGCAGGTAGCCCATACGAACCGGTTCGAAGTCAGGTTTAGAGCCGTAGTTTTTCACCCAACGTTTGCAGAACGCGAAGTTCACGATGGTGATCAGCAGACCAACGACGCTCAGAGCAAATGCGGTGCTCCAGCCAAACTGTGCGGCCAGCCACGGCGTAGCGAGCATAGAGAAGAACGAACCGACGTTGACGGACATGTAGTACATGGTAAATGCGCCGTCGAGACGCGGGTCATCTTTTGCGTAGCAGGTAGAGAGCAGGGAAGACGGGTTGGCTTTAAACAGACCATTACCGACTGCAATCGCCGCCATGCCCATATACACGATACCGGCATCGTGACCAGACCATGCAACCAGTGCGTAACCGATGGCGAGTACAATGGCACCCAGCATGATAACGCGCTTTGTCCCCAGGACTTTATCACCCAGCCAGCCGCCAATAGCGACAAGACCGTAAACCAGAGCGCTAAAAGATGAAAACAGTGTAATTGAGTCCGCTTCGGACATACCCAGTTGTTTTACCAGGTAAACAGCCATGATCCCCTGCAGGCCATAGAAGCCGAAGCGCTCCCACAGCTCGATGGAGAAGATCAAATAGAACGCTTTAGGTTGTTTGAAAGCGTTCAGACTCACGCTTTCGGTTGGTTTGTTTGCAGTTGACACATATACCTCTTTTTTTACATCCCATATTAACGGGGTGATTCGAGACGCGATGCCCAGTATTCATCGCGCTTATAATTATTGCGGGAGGGAAAACGGCGGGTAATGTTCCTGATCCTGGGATTCGAGGCAAGACTTTTGTAATGATCTGTTACATTTATCTTTAACGATATTATAATCCAGCGGCAGAAATGTTATTCAGAGTTAAATTTCGCATGTAAATTAATGGCAGTTTTTTTCACTGATGAAGGGCGGTGAGATTTCCACAAAGGTGATATATTCTGCTGTAAAGCGGTAACTGTAGTTAATCAGCCTGGTCTGATTATAATTAATGGTCTTATGTGTTGGTTTGATCCCTGCATCCCCCTCACTCACCAGGTTTTTATTAAGCCAAAGATCCTTTTTTTAACACCTGCGCAGCAATGTGATAAAAATCACATTGCTGTAGAATTTTTTTTGCATAAAAAAACATTGCATCTGATTAAAAGCTAATAAGCAACAGATAATATGATTAAAAAGCGAGTTGCACGTTATAAAGCGCGTTATCAGGGAAACAATGCAGGTATGCCTTTTTACTTATGACAAGACATTAACTGCACAACCAAAAATTCCCGCCTATTGCCATGTGCATCAGAATGCAGTAGATCAATGTTTTCACGAATTTTTTCCTTTAAATGAGCAAGTCGATGGCAGTGTTACGCGATACTGTCCAACTTCTTTTCGCAAATCTTCGGAGTCCTTTCATGAACGTGCATTCGTGGCTTAACGCATTACATATCATCGCGGCGGTAATCTGGATTGGTGGAATTTTTGTGATGGCGACGGCTGCGGCCTGGTGCGCACAGGCAGGGGGGAAAAATGCACCAGCGGCGACCGCTCTGGCGGCATTTGTGCGCAGCTGGAGTCGTAAGGTCACGACGCCTGCGATGATCGTATTGTGGGTTATGGGGCTGGCGATGGTGCTGGCACACGGCCAGATGCCGCATCTGTGGCTGATTCTCAAACTGGTTGTGGTGGTGTTGCTGTCAGGCATTCATGGAATGTTATCTGCAACCTTGCGTCGTCTCGCTGGCGGTGAAATCGCGAAAGTACCGGGAATGGTACCACGCGCCACGACCTTCGTTATCGTGGCCGTGGCGGTCATCATTTTGCTGGTCGTCTTCAGACCGTTCTGAACAAAGGCGAATTCAGAGTTCGGTTTTGCTTTCGAATTCGCACAGATCTTCAATAATGCAGGAGCCGCAGCGTGGCTTACGGGCAATGCAGGTATAGCGGCCATGCAAAATCAGCCAGTGATGGCAATCGACCTTAAATTCCGCCGGGACAACGTTGAGCAACTTTTCTTCAACCTGTTCGACGTTTTTCCCCGGCGCGAAGTGGGTGCGGTTACAGACGCGAAAAATATGCGTATCAACAGCAATGGTAGGCCAACCAAACGCCGTATTCAGTACCACATTCGCCGTTTTACGTCCGACACCCGGTAGCGCTTCCAGCGCCGCACGATCTTCCGGCACCTCGCCGCCGTGTTTTTCCACCAGAATACGGCAGGTCTTAATGACGTTTTCCGCTTTGGTATTAAACAGGCCAATGGTCTTGATATAGGACTTGACGCCCTCGACCCCCAGCTCAAGCATGGCGTGCGGGGTATTTGCAACCGGATAGAGCAGGGCAGTTGCTTTATTCACGCTAACGTCGGTTGCCTGCGCAGAAAGCAGTACCGCAATCAGCAGTTCAAAGGGTGAGTTAAAGTTAAGCTCTGTGGTCGGGTGCGGATTTGCATCCCGCAGGCGGGTGAGGATCTCCCGCCGCTTTGTTTTGTTCATCAGGCCTTCCCGGGCACCGTGTGGGCAGTGTCGTCGGCAATGGTCGCCGCGCGACGTTTCTTCGTTCTCTCGTCAATCAGATATTTGATTGCCAGCAGCATGCCAAGACCGATAAATGCCCCTGGCGGCAGCATGGCCAGCAGGAAAGACGAGTCGGTATGGAACACTTCAATACGCAAGACTTTCGCCCAGTTGCCGAGCAAGCCATCCGCGCCATCAAATAAGGTTCCGTTGCCGAGGATTTCACGAATCGAACCGAGTGTAAACATGGTACAGGTAGCCCCCATGCCGATGGAAAAACCGTCTAGGGCAGACAATCCTGGCCCTTTTTTTGCCGCGAAAGCCTCGGCACGCCCCACCACAATGCAGTTGGTGACAATCAACGGAATGAAGATACCGAGTGACTGATACAAACCATAGGCATAAGCGTTAATCAGCATCTGGACGATGCTCACAACGGAGGCGATGATCATCACGTAAATAGGGATACGGATTTCAGACGGCGTCCAGTGACGTACCAGCGAAATCGTAAAGTTGGTCAGCGTCAGTACAAGCGTAGTGGCAAGGCCGAGGCCCAGCGCGTTGGTTGCCGTAGAGGTCACGGCCAGCAGGGGGCACATACCTAATAACTGAACCAGCGCGGAGTTATTCTTCCACAGCCCCTGGACAATAATGTCTTTAATTTCGCTCATGGTTACTCTCCACAGCTCGGTAAACTGGAAAGTTGCGTGGGTAGCGTTGACGCGTACAGTCCGGCGCGTTTCACCGCATTGACCACTGCTCGCGGGGTGATGGTCGCACCGGTAAACTGATCAAAATCGCCACCATCTTTTTTCACGGCCCAGTGCGGATCGCTGGCCCCTGCGATTTTCTTGCCAGCGAAATGGGTGATCCAGTCAGAAACACGCAGCTCTATTTTGTCACCCAGTCCCGGTGTTTCGTGATGTTCGGTCACACGGGTGCCGAGAATAGTACCGTTAAAATCGGCACCTACCAGCAGTTGAATAACGCCGGAATAGCCGTCTGGTGCGGTCGCTTCAATAACCGCTGCGACCGGCGTATCGTCTTTACGGGCGATATAGACCTTATGTTTGCCTTTCCCCAGCGCGGGCGCTTCGACCACGTAACAGCTCTCCTGCAAGGCGTTATTATAGATGTCGGCAGGCAATACCTGGCCAAATAACGCCTTTTGCTGCTGTACCGCCTGATCGGCAATGGTGGATTTGGTCAACAGGTGAATGGCTGCCGTCATTCCGGTTGAAGCCGCCGCGAACAGCGTCAACGTCATGCCGTATTTACGCATGGTATCTAGCATGGCGACTCCTTAACGATGGCCGTACACGCGCGGGCGTGTGAAGTAATCAATCAATGGCACGGTAATGTTTGCCAGTAGCACGGCGAACGCCACGCCATCCGGATAACCGCCAAAGCTACGGATAAGCCAGACCAGCAACCCTGCAAGGGCACCGAAAATCAGACGACCTTTATTGGTGGTGGACGCGGTCACCGGGTCAGTCAAAATAAAAAACGCGCCCAACATGGTGGCACCTGAGAGCAGATGCAGTTGCGGCGACGCCAGACTTTGCGGTGAGAAAATCCAGCCCAGCGTTGAACATAGCGTCAGCGAAACGAGGAAGGCTACGGGGATATGCCAGCGAATAGTTTTCTGCCACAGCAGGAAGAGACCGCCCAACAGATAACCCAGATTGACCCACTGCCAGCCTGCGCCCGCGAGCACGCCGCTGTAAATCGACGATTTGAGGATCTCATCAACCGGATGACCGGCATGCAGCGATGTTTTGAAGGTATCCAGCGGCGTGGCCTGGCTGATGCCATCAATCCCCATCCGCAGACTGTCCATAGTGTGGCCGGTCGCGGCATGTCCGGTGAAGATGATTTGTACGGCGTCCATCAGGCCAGGAACCGTTTTGGCTATCTCAAAAGGCGGTAACCAACTGGTCATCTGTACCGGGAAGGAAATCAGCAGGACGACATAACCGATCATTGCCGGGTTAAACGGGTTATGCCCAAGGCCGCCATAGAGTTGCTTGGCAATGATGACCGCGAACACCGTACCCAGGACCACCATCCACCACGGGGCGAACGGTGGAATGCTGACCGCGAGCAGTAAACCTGTCAACAGGGCGGAATTATCTGCGAGGATGGCCCCCACATGCTGCTTACGCAACCGCAATACCAGCGCTTCCGCCGCCAGCGCACTCACGCAGGCAAGGATAATCTGCAACAACGTTCCCCAGCCGAAGAACCAGAGTTGCGCTGCGATACCAGGCACAGTCGCAAGCACGACCAGCAACATAATACGCGATGTCTGACGCTGGTTATGGGTATAAGGGGAACTGGCAATTCTGAAAACCATTTAATCCTCGTTAACTGCTTGCTGAGCGGCTTTTTTTGCCTGAACCCGGGCGATAGCTGCCGCTACTGCCGCCTTTCGGGGATCGTTATTAGCAGCAGGGGCCGGTGCGGCCTGCTGCTGTAATTTTTTAGCCTTCGCGCGGGTAATAGCCGCTTCGACGGCTGCCTTACGCGGATCGACGGGTTCAGCCGCAACGGGAGCTTCCGTTGGCACAACGACGTCGCTGGCCCCTTGCTGCTGTAATTTTTTAGCCTTCGCGCGGGCAATAGCCGCTTCGACGGCTGCCTTGCGCGGATCAACGGGTTCGGCGGCAACAGGAGCTTCCGCTGGCACAACGACGTCGCTGGTCCCTTGCTGCTGTAATTTTTTGGCTTTCGCGCGGGCAATAGCCGCTTCGACAGCTGCCTTGCGCGGATCGACAGTTTCGGCGTTAGTAGGAGCCACCTGCGTGTCTGAGGTTGCGGCTTTGCGGGCTTTAGCGCGTGCAATCGCCGCTTCCACGGCGGCTTTACGCGGATCGACAGTTTCGCTGGCGACAGCTGCGCTCTCCGGCACATCTTGTTGCTGCGCTTTTTCTGCCTGACGCGCGCGCGCCTGCGCCTTACGCGCCTCGCGGGCGGCAATCACCTCACTGTTATCCGGCACGCTTCCGGCCTCAACCACGATGGGTTGCGTGCGGGTGGCCTGTTTTTCACGCACGCGGGCGAGAGCCGCGTCAATGGCCTGCTGATCTTTTGCGGCGGGTTGAACGGCCGCTTTTTTGTGGCGCTCAGCGCGTGCGGCTTTTTCCCGCTCCAGACGGGCCTGGCGTGCCTCAAAGCGCGCTTTAGCTTCAGCGTTGCGCTTTTCTTCCTGCGCGATAGCGTAAATCTCGGCTTTTTCCTGACGGAAATACTGCACCAGCGGGATGTTACTCGGACAGACCCACGCACAGGCGCCGCATTCAATGCAGTCTGACAGGTTGTGTGCAGTGGCTTTGTCATGCTGCTGGCCTTTACTGAACCAGTAAAGCTGCTGCGGCAGCAGGTCCGCCGGACAGGCATCAGCACAGGCGCTACAACGAATACAGCCTTTCTCTTCCTGTTGCTCACCCATTTCACTGACGGAAGGGGCCAACAGGCAGTTGGTAATTTTGACCACCGGGACATCGAGCCAGGGCAGGGTAAAGCCCATCAACGGTCCACCCATAATAACCAGTTGTTCAGCGGACGGACAAAAGCCGGCGTGTTCGAGTAAATGACGCACCGGTGTTCCCAGCCGTGCCCAGACGTTTCCTGGCTTGCTCACGCTCTCCCCGGTCAAAGTCACTACACGTTCGGTGAGGGGTTCGCCGTCAATAATGGCGCGCTTAATGGCATAAGCGGTGCCGACGTTTTGCATCAGCACACCAATATCGGATGAACGACCGCCGTGAGGAACCTGCTTGCCGGTCAGAATTTGCGTCAGTTGCTTTGCACCGCCGGATGGGTATTTGGTCGGGATGACGCGCAGCTGGATGTCATGCGAACCCGCCAGCACCGCACGCAGCATGGAGATAGCCTGCGGTTTGTTATCTTCAATACCGATCAGCACCTGACGGGGTTGCAAAATATGCATCAGGATGCGCACGCCTTCGACTATTTGCGCGGCGCAATCCTGCATCAGGCGATCATCAGCGGTGATATAGGGTTCGCATTCGGCGGCATTGATAATCAATGTCTCAATAAGATCGCCGCCACTTTTCAGTTTCGCGCCGGTCGGGAAACCGGCGCCGCCCAGTCCGGCAACGCCAAACTGGTGAATACGCTCAATCAGCGCGTTGCGATCGCGCGAGCGGTAATCGCTCCAGCCGTCGCGTTCAATCCAGCGATCCTCACCGTCCGCCTCAATAATGACGCTCAGTTCAGGTAGCGCAGAGGGGTGCGCGGTAGAGTGGGGGGCTATGGCGACAATTTTACCTGAAGTCGGCGCGTGAACCGGCAACATACGCCCGCGACCACGGGTCAGCGGTTGACCACGGAGCACGCTATCGCCCACGCTGACGCACAGTTCACCCTCAGCGCCGATATGCTGTTTTAAAGGAATAACAAAACGCGTCGCCAGCGGAAGCTGGCGCAGCGGTGTACTGCTGGACTGTGTCTTCATTTCCGGCGGATGAATACCGCCGTGGAAATCCCACAGTTTGTTTTTGCGAAAAGCAGAAAATAACTTAAGCATGTTGTTCCACGGGAATGATGCGCACGGGAATGGCCTGCAGATCCCATTTCCAGCTGGCGGTGGTGGTTTCCACCGGACGCAGTTCAATACACTGCGTCGGGCATGGATCCACACAGAGGTTACAGCCGGTACAAAGGTCACTCATTACCGTGTGCATGGCACGGGTCGCGCCGACTATCGCGTCGACCGGACAGGCCTGAATACATTTGGTACAGCCGATGCAGTTCGCTTCATCAATAATGGCGAGCATGCGTACCGGTTCTGATACGACAACGTCGCCGTCGATGGGCTGCGGCTCTACATTTAACATTTCGGCGATTTTCAACATCACCGCTTCCCCGCCCGGTGCGCAGCGGTTAATTTTCTCACCCTGCAGGCCAACGGCCTCAGCATAAGGGCGACACCCCGGATAGCCGCATTGCCCACACTGGCTCTGCGGCAAAAGATCGTCAATTTTCTCGACGACGGGATCGTCTTCCACCGCGAAACGACGCGAGGCATATCCCAGTACAACACCAAACAACAACCCGAGTACGCTCAGGGCCGCGATGGCAATCCAGATTGCATTCATTACAACTTCACCAGACCACTAAAGCCCATAAAGGCCAGAGACATCAAACCGGCGGTAATGAGAGCAATCGCATTACCGCGAAACGGCGCTGGCACATCGGCGACGACAAGACGCTCACGGATGGCGGCAAACAGCACCATGACCAGCGAAAATCCAACGGCGGCGGAAAATCCGTACAGCGCGGATTGCAGGAAATTATGCCCGAGGTTGATATTCAGTAACGGCACGCCCAGCACCGCACAGTTGGTGGTGATAAGCGGCAGAAAAATCCCCAGCAGGCGATACAGTGCCGGGCTGGTTTTACGCACCACCATTTCGGTGAACTGCACCACCACGGCAATGACCAGAATAAATGCCAGCGTACGCAGATAGATGAGATCCAGCGGAATGAGCAACCAGGTGTCGATAATCCACGCACAGATAGACGCCAGCGTGATAACGAAGGTTGTAGCGAGACCCATACCCATTGCGGCTTCGAGTTTTTTCGAAACCCCCATAAATGGGCACAGGCCAAGAAATTTCACCAGTACGAAATTATTGACCAGAACGGTTCCGATAAATAGCAGCAGATAGTCTGTCATTATTTGGCCTGAAATAAAAAAAGCCGCCTATTATCGGTCAAACAGCACCGGGCGACAACAGGATAACTGTAAGGTTATTACGGGTTCACAAAGGTCGCTTTGACCCGCTGCGATCGCTTGAAATAGGGCACAATCAGCGCGGCGGCGAGTAATGCCGATAAAAGCCCGCGTACCGCCACATCGTCAAAAACGGGGGAGAAGGCAAAGGCTTTTAGCGCAAGCAGCACGCTAATCAGTAACCAGATAATCATATGTTTCAGGACGCTACGGCGGCGTTTAAAAAAGGCGATAACCAGCCATAGCGTGTAGTACCAGACGCCTGCGGCGAAGGCAAACGAGACAAACCACGTCAACAATTCCGCCAGTGGCCGCACGCCGATGGCGGCAATGACCAGCGGAATCTGTGCTTTAGCGATATCCAGGAGCCGTAACGTCTGGCCCAACAATGCGACCAGCAACCAGGCTAAAGGCGCAAGCAGCCAGCCCCCGATTCTCTCTGCAGGTGTCGTTATCATGCTTATTCCTCGTAGGCGGTCACGGATTTATCGGCCAGGGAGTATAAAGCATTATGCGCCGGATGCCAGTGGCGTTATTGCACGTAATGCCATACGGATTTAGGCACCCGGCCAATATCGAACAAGCGACCACCCGATACCAGCTCAGCACGACGATGATCGGCAGCGCGATACATGTTAATGATTTCTTCGTTGTCGGTCAGAGTGTAGTTAAGGTGATCAAACAATTTTTCCAGACTTTCAAGGGAACTGATTTTGCGGAATTTTAATAAATAGTCCTGAACGGTCATTTTAAGCGTTATCCATGTTATAAAAAGGCATTAATACATTCGCGGGTAATTCGTTCGAATAATAGTCGGGCTTATCAGGACGTAAATTGTCTCTGAATGTATTGCCATGAAATTAAGAATTTTCTTTAGGTTAAGCGGATGCCAGAACGGCATCCGTCAAGAAGATTAGCGCTCTTCGCCACGCCTGGCAATACGCAACGCAGTACCATATTTAGGTATGTCCACGTTCGCGTCGTATTTTATTTTTTCTGCGCGACGATACTCTGTTCCGGCGGCTGGTAATTATCAATATGACTGGCGAACACCAGCAGAACGGTCGAAACACCCAATACAACCCAGCCTGTTAATTCAATAATCCGATTGATGATAGTGGCCATAACTCTACAACTCCCTTAGGTCTGGTCAGGGATGTTAACCGGGCAAACCGCAGACGACAAGGGACTGACGCCTGTTTTTAGATAATTCCGTATCATTACAGTGAGGGTATGAGGAATCCCTTTCACAGGAGAAATTTCTTAAGCGCATATGTCGCTGTTGTCCCTGAAAGAGAGATGGTGTGAAATACACATTCCAATAATGAGAGGCCGCTTTATGAGTGACAATATCCGTGTCGGACTAATTGGTTATGGCTACGCCAGTAAAACCTTCCATGCACCGTTGATTGACGGCACGCCGGGAATGGAGCTGGCGGCAATCTCCAGTAGCGATGAGTCGAAAGTGAAGGCGGACTGGCCGGCAGTGTCGGTCGTATCGGAGCCGAAACACTTATTTAATGATCCCAAAATTGACTTAATTGTCATCCCCACGCCTAACGATACCCATTTCCCACTGGCTAAAGCGGCACTGGAAGCGGGCAAACATGTGGTTGTCGATAAACCCTTTACGGTGACGTTGTCACAGGCCAGGGAGCTGGATGCGCTGGCAAAAAGCTGTGGTCGTGTCTTATCCGTGTTTCATAACCGCCGCTGGGATAGCGACTTTCTGACGCTAAAAACCTTGCTGGCAGATGGTGCTTTAGGTGAGGTGACCTTTTTCGAATCCCATTTTGACCGCTATCGCCCGGAAATTCGTAACCGCTGGCGTGAACAGGCGGGCCCGGGAAGCGGTATCTGGTACGATCTTGCGCCGCATTTACTGGATCAGGCTGTAAACCTGTTTGGTCTGCCTGTCTCCCTGACAGTGGACCTGGCGCAACTGCGTCCGGGCGCGCAGGCGACAGATTATTTCCATGCGGTGCTCTCTTATCCGCAGCGCAGAGTTATTCTTCATGGCACCATGCTGGCGGCGGCGGAATCAGCGCGCTACATCGTCCATGGTACGCGTGGGAGTTACGTGAAGTTTGGCCTCGACCCGCAGGAAGAACGCCTGAAATCGGGAGCAAAACTGCCACAAGAAGACTGGGGATACGATATGCGCGACGGGGTCTTAACCCGTGTTAATGGCGATGCCCGCATTGAAGAAACCTGGCTGACGGTGCCGGGCAACTATCCCGCCTACTATGCGGCTATTCGCGATGCGTTAAACGGCGCGGGTGAGAACCCGGTTCCGGCGAGTCAGGCAATCCAGATAATGGAACTTATCGAACTGGGGATTGAGTCGGCAAAACATCGCGCGACGCTTAATCTGACCTGAATAAAAATGCCGCTCAACCGAGCGGCATTGTTTTAGCCCTGCAAAACTTTTTCTCTGAGCGCCTGTTTTTCCGCCACAGAGAGAAATGCGATTTCCAGGCCGTTGATCTGCGCCTGACGAATCTGGTCACGACTCAGTCCGGCGGCCGGTGCGGCAATCTGATACTCATGGCTAATATCCACACCCTGTACGGCCGGATCATCTGTGTTAATCGAGGCCAGCACGCCATGCTCAAGGAAAGTTTTCAGGGGATGTCGTGCCAGCGACGACACGGTACTGGTCTGGATATTGGAGGTCAGACAGGATTCGATTCCAATGCGCTGTTCGGCAAGAAAGGCCATCAGTGCCGGGTCTTCAATCGCTTTTACCCCATGACCAATGCGCTCGGCGCCCAGTTCACGAATCGCTTGCCAGATGCTTTCAGGGCCAGCCGCTTCGCCTGCATGGACGGTGATATGCCAGCCTGCATCGCGTGCGCGATTAAAATGGGGCAGGAACAGACTACCGGGAAAGCCCAGCTCATCGCCCGCGAGGTCCAGTGCTGTGATGCTGTCGCGATGTGCCAGTAGAGCTTCAAGCTCCTGCAAACAGGCCGCTTCGCCAAAGGTACGACTCATAATCCCGATTAGACGCGCTTCAACGCCAAACGCCTGGCTGCCTTCGCGCACGCCAGCGATAACCGCTTCGACCACGCCAGCGACAGGCAGATTGTGCGTCATTGCCATATAGCCCGGGGAGAAACGCAGTTCAACATAATGCAGCCCCTGGCGTGCGGCGTCTTCCATATTCTCGTAAGCCACGCGACGGCAGGCATCGAGGGAAGCCAGCACTTTTACGCCCCAGTCAAGCTTCGCAAGAAAGCTCACCAGATCGGGTTCATTGGCAGTGACCTGTACGTGTGGCAGCAATGTTTCAAGAGATTGCGCGGGAAGGGTAATATTAAACTCACGGCCAAGATCGAGGATGGTTTGTGCCCGAATGTTGCCGTCCAGGTGGCGATGAATATCAGTTAATGGCAGGTTGGTATCAATCATGGTCGCACTCTTATTTTAGGTAAAGTGCGATACATTATACCACATGCCGACAGCACATCAGCATTAATGATAATAGATTGAACTTATAATGAAGCTTTTCGCGTCTGCGGTTAAGAATGGCTAAGAGCGGCTTATGCTTTTTATCTCCCCCTGCAACGTCACAGGGGGAGTGATGTCGTTTATCGCGACGTGTTCAGATAGTTAACGAACAACCAGTACCGGGCATTTTGCGTGCCGGACCACAGCAGCGGCATTTGAGCCTAACAAATAGGTGGTCATATCCGGTCGGTGTGAAGCAATGATGATGAGATCGGCTTTTACACTGTCGGCGAGTTTAAGGATCTGATCCTTCGGCGTTCCGGTAACAGCATGCGTCTGAACTTTTTCCATGGGAATTTTAAACTCTTTGACGATTTCATTCAGTCGCGATAGCGCCTCTTCCTGCAGGTCTTTTAATTTTGGTAATGCAGCTGAATACGCCAGTCCCAGCGTTGAATAATAAGGATGAGAAGGAATAACCGTCAAAAAATGGACTTTCGCAATATTGATAACGGCATGCGCCTGAACATACGGGATGACCTGTCGGGTCAGTTCGCTTTCAGAAATATCGATGGGTACTAATATGGAGCGATACATATAGGGAAGGTGCGAACAAGTTCCTGATATGAGATCATCATATTCATCCGGAGCGCATCCCAGAGGGACATCATGAGCCATCAACTCACCTTCGCCGATAGTGAATTCAGCACTAAGCGCCGTCAGACCCGAAAAGAGATTTTCCTCTCCCGCATGGAGCAGATTCTGCCATGGCAGAATATGACCGCTGTCATCGAGCCGTTTTATCCCAAGGCGGGCAATGGCCGACGGCCCTATCCGCTGGAGACCATGCTGCGTATTCACTGCATGCAGCATTGGTACAACCTGAGCGACGGTGCCATGGAAGATGCCCTGTACGAAATCGCCTCCATGCGCCTGTTTGCCCGATTATCCCTGGATAGCGCCCTGCCGGATCGCACCACCATCATGAATTTCCGCCACCTGCTCGAGCAGCATCAACTGGCCCGTCAATTGTTCAAGACCATCAATCGCTGGCTGGCCGAAGCAGGCGTCATGATGACCCAAGGCACTTTGGTGGATGCCACCATCATTGAGGCACCCAGCTCTACCAAGAACAAAGAGCAGCAACGCGATCCGGAGATGCATCAGACCAAGAAAGGCAATCAGTGGCACTTTGGCATGAAGGCCCACATTGGTGTCGATGCCAAGAGTGGCCTGACCCACAGCCTAGTCACCACCGCGGCCAACGAGCATGACCTCAATCAGCTGGGTAATCTGCTTCATGGAGAGGAGCAATTTGTCTCAGCCGATGCCGGCTACCAAGGAGCGCCACAGCGCGAGGAGCTGGCCGAGGTGGATGTGGACTGGCTGATCGCCGAGCGTCCCGGCAGGGTAAAAACCTTGAAGCAGCATCCGCGCAAGAACAAAACGGCCATCAACATCGAATACATGAAAGCCAGCATCCGTGCCAGGGTGGAGCACCCGTTTCGCATCATCAAGCGGCAGTTCGGCTTCGTGAAAGCCAGATACAAAGGGCTGCTGAAAAACGATAACCAACTGGCGATGTTATTCACCCTGGCCAACCTGTTTCGGGTGGACCAAATGATACGTCAGTGGGAGAGATCTCAGTAAAAACCGGAAATAACGCCAGAAATGGTGGAAAAAATAGCCTAAATAGGCTGATTCGATGTGTTTGCGGGAAAAAAATCGGCCCAGATCCGCGAAATTTTAATCAGCGAGTCAGCTTGGGAAGAAATGACCTGCTTATTCGCACCTTCCATAGACCTCCTGTATGATTTCATACAGGTTAAATAGTACGCCATTAACCATAAAAAAAGTGTGTGATCGGTTTCAGTTCCCGGTAAATAACAGGAATTACAACTTTTGTCGTAGCGTCATTGTTATTTTGCCAACGTAGCGAGCATCGTGGATGAATTGCGTGGCGGCGGTGTTGAAGTGCTTATAGCGCTTAAAAAAAAGCCCCTGAAAGGGGCTTTAGGGTTACTGTTGTGGCACAGCAGGTTCGACAGGCGCTGTCGGATCATCCGGTGTTTCCGGTGAATCTTCCTGCAGTGGCATTGAGGGCAGGCCGAACATACCAACAAATTCGTCCAGCGACATTTTCTCGCCGTTCAGTGTCACCTGGCCATTGGCATACTGCAGGCTGGTGCCAATGGTATTGTTTTCCAGGGTCGTAATACGGAACATCTGACCCATTGCCGCCAGGCCTTTCACCTGCTGGCTTGCCAGTTTGGCTGCTTCATCCTGCTGGTAGCCTTCCAGTTTCGCAATCTGCGTCATAAACTCCACCGCCATATCCATCGGGATGGTCAGTTTGCTATCCAGAGACTTCACATTTTTATCCACTTCCTGGGCCAGCGTCTGCGGCGCGGTAACCGCCGTATCTGCGGCCGGATTTTTCAGGAACAGGGAGAGGTTCAGTGCCGTTTCACCTTTGCTGTTTTTCCAGCTCAGCGGGGCAATGGTAATGACCGGCTCGCCTTTTAACAGCAACGGGAAGGCATTAAAGAAGGCTTCCGCCGCTTTTTGCTGATACAGCGCCGGGTCTTTCATGACATCGGGCTGCGCCATCAATGCCTGTGTCTGGGCATTATACTGCTGGCTAAACTGGTGCCAGGCCTCGCCGTCAATCTGGCCAATCTTCAGCGTCAGGTTGCCGCTGCCCATTTCCTGATTCTGGATTTTCAGGCTCTGGATGGTGTAATCGAGCTGGCTATTAATGGTTTTGTTATCTTTCGCGACTTCGGATTTGCCGTTCAGATTCATTCCTTCAATGACAGCCATCTCTTTGTTCTCAACAGAGATAGCCAGCTTGTCGAGGGTCACTTTCTGGCTGCCAACGCGCTCGTTGAAGCTGGCGAGTTGGGTGGTCCCCTCGGTTTTCAGGTTGTTGAGCGAGAGCTGAATTTTCTGACCGTATTCGTTAACCGTATCAACCAGCGCGCTCTGCGCCTGGCCGCTGACGGTAATCGCATTGCCGTCTTTATCGGAACTGATACGGAATTCACCACCGCTAAAGGCCACTTTCTCGCCCTCTTTTTCCGAGTTAAGCGGACGCAGCGTGAGATCCGTACGGGTATCGCCGCTGTAACTGATGCGGGTCTCAGCAACGAATGGCGATTGCCCTTTCGCGATATCAAACAGCGGCTTTGTCATCTCATTGTTGACGAGCGTGGAATGAACCGATGCCATGGACGGGACGACGTTCAACGTTTTAAGTTGCGCCAGCGGGAAAGGACCATGGTCAATATTTTCATGCAGTACGATGGTCTGGCCCGGCTTAAACCATGGGTTTTCCTTACCTTCGACCGGTTTTACCACCAGTTCCATCTGGCTGCTGAACAGACCCCGATGGTAATTTTGAGAGGATAACTCCACGCTGGCTTCAGGCGCGGTGCGTTTAATCTGTTCATTCGCCTGGCTAATCATCTCACCCAGACGGCTTTCAAGCTGTTTACCCGTGTACCAGGCACCACCTGTCCAGATGATCCCCAGCGCAATAACAACTCCGGCAGCAACCAGCGTTTTTTTCATCGTTATTATCCCTAAAAATAAAACCAGGCGGGATCATCCGCCTGGGTATGTGAAAAGGCTCTGTAGAGCTTAGCAATCCTTGCTAAAAAGTTCAGTAACTAGTTGAGCTTATTGTAGACCCGCGCCAGTCTGCCCACGCCGCTTACCCGCACAGGGGATTCGCTGGCGCTAATAAATGCCGATTCGCCGGGTTTCAACACCAGTGTCTCATCGCCCTTGCTGAGTACCGCTTCGCCTTCCACGCAAAACAGGATGGCCGCGCTCTGCTGTGCCAGATCGCTTCCGGTGGTTGAAAGGTCATGCAGTGAAAAAGCAAAATCATCAACCGGGATCGGGAACTCCAGAGTGGACGCCTGTTTTACGGGTTGCGTCAGTAATTCACCGGCTGCTTTAGGGGTGAATTTCACATTTGCCACCAGTTCCGGAATGTCGATATATTTCGGCGTCAATCCCGCACGCAGTACGTTATCGGAGTTGGCCATGACCTCCAGCGCAACCCCCTGCAGATAGGCATGCGGGGTTTCGGCGAACAGGAACATCGCTTCACCGGGATTGAGTTTCACCACATTAAGCAGCAGCGGGGAGAACAGGCCGCTGTCATCGGGATAAAACTCAGAAATCACACGAATAGTTTGCCACGGTTCGCCCTGCTGGCCGTTGAGTGCCGCCTTCAGTACCGCCAGCGCCCGCGATTTCTCATCACCCTTCAGATTCAGCAGGCTGGCGAACAGTTGGCTCAGGCGTTCCGCACCGGGTTCTTGCAGGAAGTGAGCGATAGCCTGATTAGCGCCCGCCACCGGCTGCAACAGCGAGACAATCTCAGAGAACGGACGGAAGGCGTTCATCGCCAGGAAGGGCGTCAGTGCAAAGACCAGTTCCGGCTTATGGTTGGGGTCTTTGTAGTTACGCTCGGCCGCATCGAGTGGAATACCGGCGGCGTTCTCTTTCGCAAAACCGATTTCAGATGCGTGTTTGTTCGGGTGCACCTGAATAGACAACGGCTGGGCGGCGCACAGCACTTTAAACAAAAAGGGCAGCTCGCCGAAACGTTCGGCGACGGCACTGCCCAGCAAACCAGCTTTATCCTGTTCAATCATCTCGCGAAGCGAGAGAAGATGTCCCTGCGCATCCTGCACTTTTGAGCTGCTCTTTGGATGAGCGCCCATCCACAACTCGGCCATAGGCTGGTTGTCTGGGTTGGCAATGCCATAGAGTTCCGTTAACGCGTTTTTACTTCCCCAGGCATAGTGCTGCACTGAGTTAATGAGTTTTTGCATTATCCCGCCCTTCATCGTGGTCAACTTGATTGCACGTATTAAAGCAATAAATTTGTTCGAAGTAATCAGAGCAGGCAAAAAGTCGTACTAGTCTCAGTTTTTGTTAAATAATTGTGTAGGATATGCGGACTCGCTTTTTTGTGGCAGATGGATGTCCTGCCGAAACAATAACCAGTTCGTGCTGTAAGTGAGAGAACAATGTCGAATAAACCTTTTTATTATCAAGAACCTTTTCCGCTGAAAAAGGACGAAACCGAATATTATTTACTCAGCAGCGATTACGTTTCCGTCGCCGAGTTTGATGGTCAGGAAGTCCTCAAAGTTGATCCTCAGGCGCTGACCCTTCTGGCGCAACATGCCTTCCACGATGCCTCCTTCCTGCTGCGCCCGGCACATCAGCAACAGGTTGCCGATATCCTCAGCGATCCGGATGCCAGCGAAAATGACAAATATGTCGCGCTGCAATTCCTGCGTAACTCCGAGATTGCCGCAAAAGGTATTTTGCCCACCTGCCAGGATACCGGCACGGCCATCATTATGGGTAAAAAGGGGCAGCGCGTGTGGACGGGGGGCGGCGATGAGGCGGCCTTAGCGCGCGGTGTCTATAACACCTTTATCGAAGATAACCTGCGTTATTCGCAAAACGCGCCGCTGGATATGTACAAAGAGGTCAATACCGGGACTAATCTGCCGGCACAGATCGATTTGTATAGCGTCGATGGCGACGAGTATAAATTCCTTTGCATCGCCAAAGGGGGCGGCTCCGCCAACAAAACCTATCTCTATCAGGAAACGAAAGCGCTGATCACCCCGGCGAAACTGAAAGGGTATCTGGTCGAGAAAATGCGTACCCTTGGCACGGCTGCCTGCCCGCCGTACCACATCGCCTTTGTGATTGGCGGCACCAGTGCAGAGGCCACGCTCAAAACGGTCAAACTGGCGTCGACCAAGTATTACGATGGCCTGCCCACCGAAGGTAATGAGAACGGTCAGGCGTTCCGCGATGTACAACTGGAAAAAGAACTGCTGCTTGAAGCCCAACAGCTCGGCCTTGGCGCGCAGTTTGGCGGTAAATACTTTGCGCATGATATCCGCGTGATTCGCCTGCCGCGCCACGGTGCCTCTTGTCCTGTGGGGATGGGGGTTTCCTGCTCGGCTGACCGTAACATCAAAGCCAAAATTAACCGTGAAGGCATCTGGCTGGAAAAACTGGAGCAAAACCCCGGCAAGTACATTCCGCAAGCGCTGCGCCAGGCAGGTGAGGGCGAGGCGGTGAAGGTCAACCTTAACCGTCCGATGGAAGAGATCCTCGGCCAGCTCAAACAGTATCCGGTATCCACACGCCTGTCGCTGACCGGGACTATCATCGTGGCGCGTGATATTGCGCATGCGAAGCTTAAAGAGCTGATGGATGAAGGCAAGCCGCTGCCGCAGTATGTGAAAGATCACCCCATCTACTATGCGGGACCCGCGAAGACGCCGGAGGGATATGCTTCCGGCTCACTTGGCCCAACTACCGCCGGGCGTATGGACTCATACGTTGACCAGTTGCAGTCACAAGGCGGCAGCATGATCATGCTGGCAAAAGGCAACCGTAGCCAGCAGGTGACCGATGCCTGCCATAAACACGGTGGTTTTTACCTTGGCAGTATCGGCGGTCCGGCGGCGATTCTGGCGCAAAACAGTATCAAGAGCCTTGAATGTGTGGCTTACCCGGAACTGGGGATGGAAGCTATCTGGAAAATCGATGTTGAAGATTTCCCGGCCTTTATCCTGGTGGATGACAAAGGGAATGATTTCTTCCAGCAAATCCAGTCGGGCCAGTGCGCACGCTGTGTAAAATAAAACCTGCCGCCCCTCGGGGCGGTTTTTTTGCGCCGGTTAAGCGCACGAAGCAATAAACGTCGTCATAACAAGCATCAATACTTAAGCTTTGTTTGCAGGTGAGCAATGTCGGTACTCAACATCACTTCGTAACAGGGAGAAAGTAATGACAACGCATCGTAGTGAGAAAGATTCGATGGGCGCGATTGACGTCCCGGCAGACAAGTTGTGGGGGGCGCAAACCCAACGGTCGCTTGAGCATTTTCGCATCTCGACGGAAAAAATGCCGGTCTCGCTTATCCACGCACTGGCACTGACCAAACGTGCGGCGGCAAAGGTCAATCAGGATTTAGGGCTGCTGACAGCGGAAAAAGCACAAGCCATTATCGACGCGGCTGATGAGGTGCTTGCCGGAAAACACCCGGATGAATTCCCACTGGCTATCTGGCAAACAGGTTCCGGCACCCAGAGCAACATGAACATGAACGAGGTTCTGGCGAACCGTGCCAGCGAATTGCTTGGCGGCGAACGTGGTATGGGGCGCAAAGTGCACCCGAATGACGATGTTAACAAAAGCCAAAGCTCGAATGACGTTTTCCCTACGGCGATGCACGTGGCGGCGGTGATTGCTCTGCGCGAACATTTGCTGCCTCAGCTTCTGGTGCTGAAAAAAACGTTGAATGAAAAAGCGATTGCCTTCGCCGATATTGTCAAAATTGGTCGTACTCACCTACAGGACGCCACGCCGCTAACGCTCGGCCAGGAGATTTCCGGTTGGGTGGCGATGCTGGAGCATAACCTCAAACACATCGAACTGAGCCTGCCGCACCTGGGCGAGCTGGCGCTTGGCGGGACGGCGGTGGGAACCGGGCTCAATACCCATCCGGAATATGCCAGACGAGTAGCAGAAGAGCTGGCCACCTTTACCCGGCAACCGTTTATTACCGCACCGAACAAATTTGAGGCGCTGGCCACCTGTGATGCACTGGTTCATGCCCACGGTGCGCTGAAAGGGCTGGCGGCATCATTGATGAAAATGGCTAATGACGTGCGCTGGCTGGCTTCCGGCCCGCGTTGTGGGATTGGCGAAATTTCTATTCCGGAGAATGAACCGGGAAGCTCCATCATGCCGGGTAAAGTCAACCCCACGCAATGTGAAGCCATGACCATGCTCTGTTGTCAGGTGATGGGTAACGACGTGGCGGTCAATATGGGAGGCGCATCCGGTAATTTTGAGCTCAACGTCTTCCGGCCCATGGTTATCCATAACTTCCTGCAGTCGGTGCGTCTGCTGGCTGATGGTATGGAAAGCTTTAACGAACACTGTGCGGTGGGGATCGAGCCGAATCGTGAGCGTATCGATCAGTTGCTCAATGAGTCTCTGATGCTGGTGACTGCCCTGAATACCCATATCGGTTATGACAAAGCGGCAGAAATTGCCAAAAAAGCCCATAAAGAAGGCCTGACGCTCAAGGCTTCGGCGCTGGCGCTCGGCTACCTGACCGAAGCCGAGTTTGACAGTTGGGTGCGTCCGGAATCGATGGTGGGCAGCATGAAGCCCGTTTAATCGGCAAGATACAGATGCAGCCGGGGAATTAATAGCGTCAACGGCTGCGCCTGCGGTTTATAACGGTGCTGGACATTATCTTCCTGGTAATTCAACAGTTCGCCGATGTCCGGCACTTTCCCGCCGTGTTCTTCACTTACCAGCGCAATCAGCGGCGTCGGGCAGGCGTACTGCACCTGCTTTTGCGAGTCCGCATACCAGACGCGTGCTATCGGCTGTACCTTTACCGGACGTTTAATTTTCAGGTGCGCCTGCTGCGGCAAAGAGGCAATGGCGGCGTACTCTTGCTCAAGACGCTCCTGCCACTGTTCTCGCGTCCAGTGGGCGACGGCGCGCGGCGATTTACGGCTTTTATCAAGCAGTGCGAGCACCTCATCGCGGGTAAAATTCTTGATGATATGCTTGTTAGCCCAGCCAAAGCGCAACGTGGCGGGGTCGCGCAGGTGAGTCAGGGTGCGGTAAGCATTAAGTGTAATCAGACCGGGTAAATGGCGATGCACCCACTCGAAGCGGGCAGTCGCTGCCAGTCCGGAATCGACGGTCACAATGCGTTCAAAGGTCATTTTCAGGGCATTAATGGTGTTAATCGTCTGCTCAAGTCGGTTGCGGGTTGGCACATCCACCTGATAGCAAATGACCCCAGGCAAACGCACGGCGGCTTTACTGCTGCGGTTCTCCGACTGTTGCTGGATAAACAGATGGGTATAGTGGCGCAAGGCAGCGTCAGCAGCACGCTTGCCCACCAGTTGCTTAACCTGAATGGCAGGCAGCGGCTCGTGCTCCGCGCCTTTGTCAACATCCGGCAGAGTGAAAACGCGGCCCGCCAGTAAACGGCAATCGGCGAGTTGCCCTTTTAAGCCTGCCAGTTCTTGTTCGAGCTGGCGAAAGGTGGTGTTCAGGCGTTCAATCAGGTCGTACGCGGCCATTTTTTTATTCCTTTAGTTACAACATACTTATGTTGTAGCACAACTATCCACACCTGAACACGGTGCAAGTCACGCTTTTCAGGTGAGGGAAGTGTCGTGCCAGACCGGCCACTGGAAACAAAAGCGGGCGCCGCCTGCATCGCTCTCTTCGCATCTGACTTCACCGCTCATCGCCTGGGCGATAGAATGCACGATGGCAAGCCCCAGACCACAACCGCCAGTTGCACGGTCTCTGCTGGGGTCCAGGCGCACAAAGGGCTCAAATATACGGCTGCGCTCATCAGGGGCAATCCCGGGCCCATCGTCTTCAACAATCAGGCTTGCCTGCGAGCCTTCAAGTTGTAATGTCACTTTTACCGTGTTCTGGCAGTAGCGCAGGGCATTATTGATGAGGTTATCCAACACACGCTCCATCAGACGCATGTCCAGCGAACCATAGTCACCGGGCTGATTATTGAGCGCCAGCTGGTGGTCCGGATTGACGCTGCGGGCATCCAGCATATAACCGTCCAGCCATGCGTTGAGATCGGGCGTGGTCAGTTTCAGTTCTGTCTGTGGGCGATCGAGGCGCGCGTAGGTGAGCAACTCCTGGATAAGTCCTTCGAGTTGCCCGATATCGCGATTCAACGCGCTACGTTCGCCATCACTCAGGTTATCGCTCATCTCCAGACGGTAACGTAGCCTGACCAGCGGTGTGCGTAATTCATGGGCCACACCATCAATCAACATTTTCTTACTGGCGATCAGGGCGTTGATATTATCCGCCATCTGGTTAAAGGCGATCCCCAATCGTTCAAAGCTGGATGTACTGTCAAAATGGATACGTTCTTCCAGATGACCTTCGCCAAAGCGCTGGGCGGCAGATTCCAGCCGTAGCATCTCCTGCCAGTGGGGGCGCATCCAGATAAACACCGGGAAGGCCAATGAAATAGCAATAAACGCCATCAGCGCCATATCAAGCAGACGCATTTCATGCAGATAAAAGAGGTAGGGGACCGGGCCTACTGCCAGGACATAGTGACTACGTGGAATGCGCTGAATAAAGGTATATTGCGAATCCAGCGCGACAATATCGCCTTCCTGTAGACGCTGTTGCGCGGGGGCTTCGAGTGTGAACTTGCTCATCGGCTCCACGCGCATGTTAAACGACAGGTTCAGGTCCAGCTCTTTGAGTGTTTTGTTCCACTGGTGTGGCGGGATTTCACGCAGTTCGCTGCGCATTAAGTACAGCGAACTTTTCATCAAATCGTCCAGCGACTGTCGCCCTGCGCGCTCAGCGGTGAATTTGTAAACCAGCCCGACCAGCATGGTCATCACCAGAAAGCAGACAAACAGTAACAGATAAAACTGGACGAAAAGTTTTTTCATGGCGACACCCGCGAAGAGGACCGGACTCAGTTATCCCAGGCGTGCGGGGCGAAGAGATAGCCTTTGTTGCGCACGGTTTTAATACGGAAAGGTTCGGTGGCGTTATCGAGCAGTTTTTTGCGCAGGCGCGAAATCGCCACATCAACACTGCGGTCCATCCCATCATAGGTCACGCCGCGCAGGTTTTTCAGCAACGCATCGCGGTCCATGATCTGTCCTGCGTGGGTAGCCAGTTCCCATAGCAGATCGAAATCGGCGGTAGAGAGGACAACCTGCTCGCCTGCCAGGAGCACCTGCCTGTTTACCGGATCGATGGTCAGTGTGCCAAATTGCAGCGTCTTATGCTGCTTAAGCGATGCCGGGGCAGATTCTTGCTGGGTGGTGCCGGCCTGCTGGCGTAAGTGCAGTCGCAGACGCGCCAGTAAAACCGCAGGGGGGGTTGTTTTGAGAATGTAATCATTCGCGCCCATCTCCAGCGACAGAATATGGTTCATATCACTATCAAGAGAGGTGAGAAGGACGATAGGGCCGCTCCACTGCTGGCGTAAATCGCGACACAGTGTCATCCCATCTTTGCCGGGGAGCATGATATCCAGGAGAATTAGATCTGGTTTTTCACGGGCGATGACGTCTTCTGCTCGATCACCACGCGGTTCAACGATCACATCCATATCGTGTTTGCCCAGATATGCCGCAATAAGCGCGCCCACTTCCGGGTCGTCTTCCACAAAAACGATCTTATTCATATATCATCGTGATGAGTCAAAAAGATGAACATACACTGCCTTTATTGATCCTGCCATTAATCTTTTCTAAACATGCTCCCCATCCGCTATGCTGTAGGCCTTTGTTGTCATGATGAGAAAGGGAACCTGATGGCCCTGGTGATAAAAGCGACAATCGGCGCGCTGGTGGTGTTATTAATTGGATTGCTGTCAAAAACGAAAAATTACTATATCGCTGGACTCATTCCGTTATTTCCGACCTTTGCCTTAATCGCCCATTATATTGTGGCAACCGAGCGGGGCGTTGAGGCGTTACGAACTACCATCGTTTTTGGCATGTGGTCCATTATTCCCTATTTTCTTTACCTGCTGTCACTGTGGTATTTCACCGGATTTATGCGAGTAGGATACGCGCTGAGCGCCGCAGTGTTCTGCTGGTGCCTCAGCGCATGGCTGTTAATTTTTATCTGGAGCCGCCTCCACTAGCGCAGCGGACGGCCGCCATCCACGCCGAACGTACGTCCCGTGACGTAGCAACTGGTCAGCAGATAATCGACCAGATCGATAATCTCTTTCTCGCCGGGGGCAATTTTCATCAGCGATTTATTAAGCGCCTGCTGACGGTATTCCGCGTCATCGCCGTCATTAAACAGGATCAGCGCCGGGGCAATAGCATTGACCTTCACTTCCGGCGCCAGCTTTTTGGCAAAAGAGCGGGTCATATTATCCAGCGCCGCTTTACTGGCGGCATAGGCAATATGTTTGTCGCTTCCACACTCAACGACATAATCGGTAAAGTGAATAATGTCGCTGGCAGCATGCCCGAAGCCGCGCAATAAGCTCTCCAGCGCGTGGTTAAGTAGGTAGGGAGCATGGACGTGGATCTGCAGCATCCTGGAAAGGACATTGGGCAGCGCAACGCCGGGTTTTTCACCCGCCCAGTCGCCCGCATTGTGAATAATGGCCCGCAACCCCTGCGTTTTCTCCTTCACCCTATCGGCGAAGGCCAGAACGCCTTCATCACTGCTGAAATCTGCCTGAATGCATAAAGCGCCCGCAGCGGTTAACTGTTCAATCGCCGGATAGTGTGTCCGGTAACTGACGATAATCGGCTGCTGCTGGCTAAGAAAATGGTGGGCGAGGGCGAGGCCGATGCGACGGCCTCCTCCGGTAATCAATATCGGGCGTGTCTTCGTGTTTCCCATCGAATACGTTCTCCTTCTCAACGGGGCGTACGCGCTGTTTACCCCATCAACATCCACGTGGCGGGAACGGCGGCGATCAGCAGCAGACCAATCAGCACTCTTTCCCGACGTTTAAGCAGACTGGCTATGTCATGCGTGCGGCGTGCATAGATAAAGACCAGCAGGCCCGGCGCATAGAGCACAACCGACAACAGCAAATGCATCGGACCGGATGCGTACAGTAACCATAAGCCATAGAGGCAGGCGCCGATAGCGACGGCGCGGTGCAACGGGCGACGAGAGATTTTCAGTAAGAATGCCCCGACCAGCAAATAAGGAACCAGAATCATCTCGGACGCAATCGTCAACAGCGTATTGTAATCAGAACCTGTGAGCCAGATCAGCACCAGCGAGACCTGCACGCTGATATTGGTTAACCACAACGATGCCGCCGGGGCATTATTCTTGTTTTGGCGGGCAAAAAGGCGTGGAAACGCCTGATGGGTGGCGGCCAGTAGCGGCACTTCCGCAGCCATGATCGTCCAGCTCAGGTAGGCGCCGCAGACCGAAACAATCAGCCCCGCAGCGATGACCACATCGCCCCAGGATCCCATCAGTCTGACCATCAGGCCGGCCATGGATGGGTTACGCATTGCCGCCAGTTCCGGGCGCGGTATTACCCCCAGAGACAGCAATGTCACCAACAAATAGACACCGAGGGCAGCCAGCACTGCCAGCAGGGTGGCGCGTCCCACATCGCGCTTGTCGCGCGCGCGCGCAGAAACGACCACAGCGCCTTCAACCCCGATAAACACCCAAAGGGTAATAAGCATGGTGTTTTTCACCTGCTCCCATACGGGTACCCCGAGTGCGATACCGGAGAAATCCAGGCTAAACGTATCGTAATGGAAGGCGATTGCCGCCAGCACAATAAACAGACCAAGCGGTACCAGTTTGGCGAGTGTCGCGGCGAGATTAATGCTGGCCGCCGTCTGCACGCCGCGCAACACTAATGTGTGAACAAACCACAGCAGCAGGGAGGCGCCGACAATCGCCTGCCAGGTATTACCGTCGCCAAAGAAGCGCAGCTCTGTCGTATCGGTAAAGAAACTTAGCGCAGAGAAGACAATCACCAGATATGAGACGTTGGCAATTACCGCGCAAAGCCAGTAGCCCCAGGCGGAACAAAAACCGATAAGTTCGCCAAAACCTTCCCGGGCGTAAGTGAAAATACCGCCGTCCAGATCCGGGCGAAGACGCGTCAGGATAAGCATGGCAAAGGCGAGCAGTAAGATCCCCGCGCCGGTAATAGCCCAACCAATCAATAACGCGGCTGGGCTGGCGATTTCCGCCATATTTTGCGGAAGGCTGAAAACGCCTGCGCCGAGCATTGAGCTTAATACCAGCGCAGTTAAAGCGCTCAGGCCAAGTTTCTTTTCCATGGGTATCCTGTTATGAACGGACTCAATTCAGAATAATTATTTTGCATATGCGCATAAAAATGGTGGATATCACTGAGGCGCGGGATTTTACGGAGAGTCGTTATGGCATGCAATGCGTGACGGCTGAATTTCGTGAAAAAAATAAAAAAGGCGACCTGGGCCGCCTTAAAGGTGAAGGGGAGACTTATTTGTACAAATCAGCGCTGATGGTGATATTACTACCATTTTCCTGCCACTGGCGGGTGATGTGGTAGTACTTGGCGCCTTTCGCCGCGGCACGTTTAGCGACCTGATAAGAGATCTCGGTCAGGTTGCCGTAGTTACCGGTGAAGGTGACACTGTCAAACGGAATCATTTGCGCAGCCGTGATTTTATTCACTTCTTCGATTTTTTTACCATCAGGCAATGTGACAGTGTAACGGTTTGAGGTTGAGGATTGTGTTTCGAAGAAACGACCCACCTCAGCGCTCGGCGCAGCGGTAGTGGCGACGCCCGGAATTTCTACTTTTTTGGCTTCTTCACCGCCTTTCGCTAATGCCGCGCGGCCTGCTTCGGAATCACGTGGGATAGCATCCGGGCTCTGCAGTACGCGTTTTTTGGCATCGGCTTTATAGATATAGGCCGTAATCAACTGGTTGCCGCCTTCGTTGGCATCCACCTGACGGACGATATAGAAAGAGGCAGCCCCTTTCGCTTTCGCCGCTTTGGTGATGGCATCGTTTACTTCCGGCTGGGAGCGATAGAATCCCTGCACCGTAACGGTATCGAACGGTTCCAGCTCAATGGCCTGGGTCTTCGGCAGCTCAGTAACGCCATTGATGACGCGCAGTTTTGGCGCATCGGCTTTCGGTGCATCGGCTTTATACAGGTCCGTGGTGACACGCTGGTTGCCGCTCTCACCATAATCGGAGGTATCTACAACATAAAACGAGGCCGCGCCTTCTTTATCAGCACGGTTCGAAGCGGCTTTAACGGCATCGCCAATAGAGTTAAAGCGACCGGTGATAACAACGCGATCGTAGGGCTTCAATGCTGACGCTTGCTCCGGCGTTAACTCTGTCGCTGCGTTGACTGACAGGGCCGTAACGGACAAAAGTGCTGACGCCAGGAGGGTGTACTTAAGCTTCATAAAAATGATCCTTCGCCTTGCGCAAACCAGATACTGGTGTTGTTGTTGACTTAAAAACGTCGCTGATTATTGCATTTAATCAACACGACTGTCTGCGTCATTTTTCACTGAGTGTGCTACACGCCAGACGTTTTACGATAACGTTTAATGATATGTTGAAAAAACAGGCTGTTGACCAGCAAAAGTCATAAAGCATATGAGTTTTATAAGTTAATACATTGTTAAAATAGCGATGTGTGCTGGAGATTAATCGTGTTTTGCCGCTTCGCCTGAGCGGAATATCGGCTTGTTTAAATGAATTAAAGGGAAATAACCCTGTCAGCTCCGCCACCTGCCCGGTTTTCGCAGATAAAAACAGAATTTCTGTTTTCTGACGGTAGATCACAGGCGTTATTTTCAGTAGGTTATAGAAAGTTTGTTACTGTTTTATTTTCCGGGATGCAGTCTGTTTATTTATCTCTGGCAGGCAACGTAATGCCCGGGCATCACTGACAAACCATCATCTAAAATCGATGGAAGGGAAAACTATGCGTATTGGTGTACCAAAAGAACGGTTGGCCAATGAAACCCGCGTTGCGGCGACGCCGAAAACGGTAGAGCAATTGCTTAAATTGGGTTTCACCGTCGCGATTGAAAGCGGCGCGGGCAAACTGGCAAGCTTCGATGACAACGCGTTTACCCAGGCTGGCGCAACCGTGGTGGACGAAAATAATGTCTGGCACTCTGACGTTATCCTCAAGGTGAATGCACCGACCGATGAAGAAATAGCCTTGCTTAATCCGGGCACGACATTAGTCAGCTTTATCTGGCCTGCGCAAAATGCGCCGCTGATGGAAAAACTGGCTGCCCGTAATATTACCGTCATGGCGATGGATTCTGTGCCGCGTATTTCTCGCGCTCAGGCGCTGGATGCATTGAGCTCCATGGCGAACATTGCTGGCTATCGCGCTATTGTGGAAGCAGCCCATGAATTTGGCCGTTTCTTTACCGGGCAGATCACTGCCGCAGGTAAAGTCCCGCCAGCGAAAGTGATGGTCATTGGCGCAGGGGTTGCCGGTCTGGCCGCAATTGGTGCCGCGAATAGCCTCGGGGCGATTGTTCGCGCGTTTGATACCCGTCCAGAAGTGAAGGAACAGGTCCAGAGTATGGGCGCTGAGTTCCTGGAGCTGGATTTCAAAGAAGAAGCCGGTAGCGGCGACGGCTACGCGAAAGTGATGTCCGAAGCGTTTATCAAAGCGGAAATGGAACTCTTTGCCGCGCAGGCAAAAGACGTTGATATCATCGTCACCACCGCATTGATTCCGGGCAAACCGGCGCCGAAACTGATTACCCGCGAGATGGTGGATTCCATGAAATCCGGCAGCGTGGTGGTCGACCTGGCGGCGCAAAACGGCGGAAACTGTGAATACACCGTGGCGAACGAAGTCGTTACCACGCCGAACGGCGTTAAAATCATTGGTTATACTGACCTGCCGGGTCGTCTGCCGACGCAGTCTTCTCAGCTTTACGGTACCAACCTCGTCAACCTGCTGAAACTGCTGTGCAAGGAAAAAGACGGCAATGTGACGGTAGATTTCGAGGACGTTGTCGTGCGCGGCGTGACCGTGATTCGCGATGGCGAAGTCACCTGGCCGGCTCCACCGATTCAGGTCTCCGCGCAACCGCAGGCTGCGGCAAAAGCGGCGCCTGCCGCTGCGAAAGAAGAGGCTAAACCCACATCCCCATGGCTGAAATACGGCATCATGGCGCTGGTCATTATCCTCTTCGGCTGGCTGGCCGACGTTGCGCCTAAAGAGTTTCTTGGTCACTTCACCGTGTTTGCATTGGCCTGCGTGGTGGGTTACTACGTAGTGTGGAACGTCTCCCACGCCTTACATACCCCGCTTATGTCGGTAACCAACGCCATCTCCGGCATTATCGTCGTTGGCGCGCTCTTACAAATCGGCCATGGTGGCTGGGTCAGCTTCTTAAGCTTTATCGCCGTACTGATTGCCAGCATTAATATTTTTGGTGGTTTCACCGTCACTCAGCGCATGCTGAAAATGTTCCGGAAGAACTAAGGGGTAGCACATGTCTGGAGGATTAGTTACAGCTGCATACATTGTTGCCGCGATCCTGTTTATTTTCAGCCTGGCAGGGCTATCGAAACACGAGACGTCCCAGCAGGGTAACCGTTTCGGCGTTGCCGGGATGGCGATTGCGCTGATTGCCACGATTTTCGGGCCGGACACCGGCAACGTGGCGTGGATTATCGTTGCGATGATCATCGGTGGTGCAATCGGTATTCGCCTGGCGCGTAAAGTTGAAATGACCGAGATGCCTGAGCTGGTCGCCGTGTTGCACAGCTTTGTAGGTCTGGCCGCGGTGCTGGTCGGCTTTAACAGCTACCTGTACCACGAACCGGGCATGGAGCCGATCCTGGTCAACATTCACCTGACCGAAGTGTTCCTGGGCATCTTTATTGGTGCGGTCACCTTCACCGGTTCTATCGTGGCGTTCGGTAAGTTGTGCGGCAAGATCTCCTCAAAACCGCTGATGCTGCCAAACCGTCACAAATTGAACCTTGCGGCGCTGGTGGTCTCTTTCATACTGCTGGTTATCTTTGTTCGTACAGAAAGCGTGGGTCTGCAGTCTCTCGCGCTGCTGGTAATGACAGCCATTGCGCTGGTATTCGGCTGGCATCTGGTGGCCTCTATCGGCGGTGCTGACATGCCGGTTGTGGTCTCAATGCTGAACTCCTATTCCGGTTGGGCGGCAGCGGCGGCTGGCTTTATGCTGAGCAACGACCTGCTGATCGTCACCGGTGCGCTGGTCGGCTCTTCGGGTGCGATCCTCTCTTACATTATGTGTAAGGCGATGAACCGTTCCTTTATCAGCGTTATCGCCGGTGGCTTTGGTACCGACGGTTCCTCAACGGGCGCCGATGAAGAAGTGGGCGAGCACCGCGAGATCAACGCCGAAGAGACGGCTGAAATGCTGAAAAACTCGCACTCAGTCATCATCACCCCAGGCTACGGTATGGCGGTAGCGCAGGCGCAGTATCCGGTGGCCGAAATTACCGAGAAACTGCGTGCGCGCGGCGTGAAAGTGCGCTTCGGTATCCACCCGGTAGCGGGCCGTTTGCCGGGACACATGAACGTACTGCTTGCAGAAGCGAAAGTACCGTATGACATCGTGCTGGAAATGGACGAAATCAACGATGACTTCGCCGATACCGACACCGTACTGGTTATTGGTGCGAATGACACCGTTAACCCGGCGGCGCAGGACGATCCGAAGAGCCCAATCGCAGGTATGCCTGTTCTGGAAGTATGGAAAGCGCAGAACGTTATTGTGTTCAAACGCTCCATGAATACCGGTTATGCAGGGGTACAGAATCCACTGTTCTTTAAAGAGAATACCCAGATGCTGTTTGGCGATGCCAAAGCCAGCGTGGATGCGATTCTGAAAGCGCTGTAACGCGCCGCGCTTATCTCAACCGCTCTTCGGAGCGGTTTTTTTTTGTCTGCGTCTATACTTTTTCTCTTCACGGTTATGACGAGGGAAAGAATGGAATTTTTATCACGTTTTGATTTGATATCTTTAATGATGACGCCATCGTTCTGGATTGCTGTCTTCACGGTCGTCATCATTACGATATTGGCTTACTGGCTGCTTAACCGTTTACTGCGTATCGTCGGTAAAGGCGTTCAGAGCTGGGGCGATAAGCATCACAGCACGCAGAAAATGCGTCTGGTGCTCAATGACATGTTAGTCAGAACCAGTAAGGTGCTGCTCTTTATCGCCGCCTTTCTATTTAGCCTGCGTTTTGTTGAACTCCCCACTACTCTTTCCGCGACAATCAGTCATGCCTGGTTTCTGGTGCTCGCCATTCAAATGGCGCTCTGGTTTGATCAGGGGATTATTTCCTGGCTGCACCAACTGCGTTATGAACCCGGCATGCACAAAAATCCGGTGACGCTGGTCATTACCGGCTTGCTGCTACGGATGCTGATTTGGACCGTTATGCTGTTGTCGATTCTGGCGAATGCCGGGGTGAACATTACCGCGCTGGTGGCCAGTCTCGGCGTCGGCGGCATCGCCATCGCCCTGGCGGTACAGACTATCCTCAGCGATGTCTTCGCCTCGTTGTCGATTGGTTTTGATAAGCCTTTTGAGATTGGGGATTTCGTGGTGTTTAACGATGTCGCCGGGACGGTTGAGCATATCGGCCTTAAGACCACGCGCATACGCAGTTTGAGCGGTGAGCAAATTGTCTGTGGTAACGCGATTCTTCTGCAACAGACGCTGCATAACTATAAGCGTATGCAAACCCGACGTATCGTTTTTACTTTCGGTGTTGCCTTGTCAACGCCCCCGGACAAACTCCGCCAGATAGGTGAAATGATAAAAACCATCATCAATGACGTCGGTGAAACCAAATTCGACCGCGCCCATTTTCTTGGCTTCGGCACCGATCGACTTAACTTTGAAGTCGTACATATCGTCAATACGGCAGATTACAATAAATATATGGATATCCAGCAGGAGATTAATATTCGCATTATGGAGCAACTGGCGGCGAATGACGTGCAACTGGCACTGCCTACAACCGTTGTGAAAGGGCCATGGCCTGCTGGCGTGCCGGATGCCGACAGCCAGCAAGAGACAATGACCGGGACGCGCAGTTAAAACACACTCACCCGACATACCTTACTGACATATGCGCGCCGCCTGACGGTGGATTACCCTGGCGCGCAGTATGTCGTAGACCCAGTTAAACGCCATGGTGTAAGGAAGAAAGAAGAGGAAAAAGCCGATTTCCAGTAAGAAAGCCTCAACCAGCCCAATGCCAAGCGTCAGCGAGGCTATCGTCACGCCAATGATGATAAAACCACCTTCAAAGCCCAGCGCATGCCAGGCACGAACCTTCGCGGTGCGGGTCAGGCGATGAACGGGCCAAAGCCGGTCAAACAGTGCGTTATAAATCACGTTCCAGATCATCGCCGCAGTGGCCAGCAGCAATGTCAGTCCCCCCATCTCCAGCACCGGACGCTGCATTATCCAGGCGCTGGCCGGGGCGCAAATAGCGGTGGCAATCACTTCGAAGCTCACTGCGTGAAAAATGCGCTCGGCCAGGCTTCGGCGCTGTACGGCATGTTGTTGCATGATTTCGGGTCCTCTTTGTCGTTCGACGGGTTTACTGAGAGGATTTTTATCGTTTTATGAGATAAATTAAAGATAGATACCATCGATTAAATAGATACATCATGCGCTACTCTCCGGAAGCTCTCACTGCCTTTGTTGAAACTGTTGCCTCTGGCTCTTTCTCTGCCGCGGCGCGGAAACTGCGGAAAAGCCAGTCCACCATCAGTACCGCTATCGCTCATCTGGAAGCCGACTTAGGCGTGACGCTCTTTGATCGTTCAGCCCGTCATCCGGTGCTGACGCCAGAAGGGATGCGGGCGCTCAGCTACGTGCAGGCCATTCTCGCCGCCAGCGATAAACTGGATGAGCTGGCAGTCTGGCTGGTGGGGGAAACGGAAACGCGGCTGACGTTCATACTTTCCGATACGCTAAACCCGGATACACTGGCGGATCTGTTGGGGGAGTTCGACAAGCGCTATCCGCATACTGAATTCGAATGTCTGATTGGCGAAAACGAGGATGTTATCGATCTGCTGCAAAAGGGACGCGCGCAGTTAGGCTTAACGGAAGCCCGTGATACCTATCCGACGGACATCGGTGCGATGCGCCTGCCAATGCAGAGTCGCATGGATATTTACGTGGCGCGTGGGCATCCGCTGGCACAGCAGGGCAGCGTCTCTGAGGAGCAGTTACGTACCTGGCGTGAGTTGCGGCTTAATACCTATCTGGAAAACCGTAATATGCCTGCGCGCGGCCCTGTATGGTCAGCGCCGAGCTATCTGCTATTACTCAGCATGGCGGAGCAGGGGTTTGGCTGGTGCGCATTACCCTGCGCGTTGGTGGATGAGTTTTCCGGGGCGAAAAAATTGACGCGTGTCGATGTGCCGGGGTGGCCGCAAAGTATCCTTATTGACCTGCTGTGGAATAAAAAGCAGCCGCCAGGCGTTGCCGGGAGCTGGCTGCGGCACTATTTGCAGCACTGGCGAGGTAAGCAATAAAAGAAAACGCCCGCGAGTGGCGGGCGTTATGCAGTGGGCTGCGGTTAATCGTCTTCTTCGTCGTCCAGTTCAATCGGACTCTGATAGTCGTCAGGTTTGATGACCAGCAGATCGCAACGCAGGTGATCGATCACCTGTTCAGCGGTATTGCCGAGGAAAGCGGCGGAGATCCCGGTGCGTCCAACGGTACCCAGCACGACGATCCCTGCCTGCAAATGTTCCGCCAGATCCGGAATGACCTCTTCCGGCAGACCTTTATTTACATGGGTTACTTTTTCATCAATACCGAATTTCTGCCGTAAGGCTTTCATGGCAATCAGATGTTGGCCGCGAATCGCGTCGTTATAGACGCTCGGGTCAAACTCCGGCAGTTCAATGGCAATGTTAATTGGGGTGACCGGATAAGCGCCAACCAGATGCACTTCAGTGTGGTTGACCTGTTCAGCCAGATGCAGGGTCTCTTTCACCAGTTTTTCATTCAGCGCATTGTGATATTGCTCTTCGCTGGCAAGATTGACCGCCACCAGCGCTTTACCGCCTTCAGGCCAGGGCTGGTCTTTCACCATCCAAACCGGGCAAGGACATTTACGCAGCAGATGCCAGTCGGTGGGGGTGAAGATAACCGATTCCAGTTTGTCATGCTGGTGGGCCATTTTCAGCAGTAAGTCATGACCGCCGGATATCACTTCCTGAATGATGGCCTCGAAGGGACGGTTATGCCATACCACTTTAATATCAATAGGAACGCCAGCATCCACATAGTACTTCGCCTGTTCACGTATCCAGGCCGTACGCTGGCTGATCACGCCTTGTCTCATGGCTGTGCGTTCGTCAGGGGACAGAAGGGTGGTCATTTCGTAAGAGAAATCATAGATCGGCAGGAAAGCTTTAATCCGGCCGCCAATCCGTTGATGTAAATACACGGCACGTCGTAATGCGGGCTGATCGTCCTGGTTAGGATCGATGGCGACCAGCATATTTTGATACTTAGCCATACAGGGTCTCCTTACATCTGTCACCACAGTCTGTAATTACAAGATAACCTATAAGTACTGAATGAAACAGGGAAAACCTTTTGCCAGATCAATAAATCATAAAAATTTAAGTGCCCGGCAAAAGGTCAAAAGGAGGGGGTAAAATCAGGCGACGTTACGCGAATGTCCGGCAAGCTGTGCCAGGATATCGCTGTTCTCGATAGTGATATATTTGCCTTTCACCGCGAGCATACCGCTCTTCTGGAAACGACCCAGCAGACGGCTGATGGTTTCTACAGTCAGGCCTAAATAGTTACCGATATCGCCACGTGTCATGGTCAGGCGGAATTCACGCGGAGAGAATCCTCGCTGGGCGAAACGCCGCGACAAGTTATAGATAAACGCGGCCAGGCGCTCCTCGGCGTTCTTTTTCGACAATAACAGGATCATGTCCTGATCGCCTTTGATCTCGCCGCTCATCAGGCGCATCATCTGCTGGCGCAGGTTCGGCATTTTGCCTGACAGATCATCCAGCGTTTCGAACGGGATTTCACAAACCATTGATGTTTCCAGCGCCTGAGCAAAGCTCGGGTGGTGGCCTGTGCCGATGGCGTCAAAGCCCACCAGATCACCCGCCAGATGAAAACCGGTGATTTGCTCGTCACCCTGTTCAGTGATGGTGTAGCTCTTGATCGTGCCGGAACGAATAGCGTAAAGCGATTTCAGTTCATCCCCGGCTTTAAACAGAGTCTGACCTTTCTGGATGGGCTTTTTGCGCTCAATGATATTGTCGAGCTGATCGAGTTCGTGTTCATTGAGTGTGAAGGGGATGCAGAGCTGGCTAATACTGCAATCCTGGCAATGGATTGCACATCCGCCAGACTGAATGCGTCGTATAATTCGCTTTTCCGGGATCATAGGTCTGCTCAAGCCGTAATTGATTTTAGTCAATTTTATCATCTTTTTCTTGAACGCGTAAGCCTGGCGAAACGTCAATTCAGTAGAATTAAAACAGGTATCAGAAACGATGAAACAGGTGAGCAAACCATCTTATTGATATTCCATCGTTTCAGTAAGGCTTTTATCACAGAATCCCGTGAAAAAGAGCACAAAGAGCCCTTTTTTTTCACAATAGCAAGTAACCTTCATGGCGCAATAACCACTCTTTACGCTGTACGCCACCGGCATATCCAGTCAGGGTTCCGTTGCGACCAATTACCCTGTGGCAGGGAACCACAATACTGACCGGGTTTGAACCGTTCGCGGCACCTACCGCGCGCGCAGCGCCGACGCGACCCAGCATCTCCGCTAACTGACCATAGTGCATGACATGGCCGCACGGGATCTCGCGTAGCGTTTTCCAGACTTCGCGTTGAAAGGGGGTACCCGCCGTGGCGGTTGGCAGGGTGTCTATTACCGCCAGATCGCCTTCAAAATAGTCCAGAAGTTTGCGGCTTAACCCACCAGGGTTGGTGGCAGGGCGGCGTGTATAACCTTCCTTGCGATAATGAATATTCAGCAGTTCAACCATGCGATCGCTATGCTCTTCCCACTCAACCGCGCGCAAATGGAATGTTTCATCGCACAGGACCCACAGTGGGCCCAGCGGGGTGGCAATTTTATCCTCAAGTAGCGTAAGCATCGGCAATCCTTTCTCAAACATCGCAGCAAAACGGGGGGAATTGCGCAATTTAACACGATCGAGAATGTGGCTCTATACCCCCCTGGAGGTGCAATAAATCAGGCAAAATCGGGAAAGGCTAACAATTATTCATGGAATATATTGCTATCACTATGGGAAATGTGTGGTTATCCAATAGATGATATATTCTCCATTATCGAGAAAATAAAAAAATAGAGCCTGCCGACATCCGTCAGGCTCTACAGTACACACAGCAACGCGTCCGTTCGATAATTATTTTAAACTTCATCCTTGCGCGGTAAATACAGTTATAGTTCTGCTGTTGGATATTTCCAGTTGAAATGGTGATTAGTTTCACGATAATTTAACTTAAATTCTGGATATTAATGACAGTAAACTTCTAGTTAAGCGAGGTTAAATAGCGAGCGAAATTAATTTCGATAATTGCTTCAAATATCACATTAATTGCTACCCGTTAAATGAATATCAGGCATTGTGGCATGCTGCCGCGCCCGCTATAGTAAGCCCCTCTGATGTAGCGGGAGGACTAAACCATGAACCCTGATGACAAATCACTGTTTCTTGACGCCATGGAGGATGTCCAGCCACTTAAGCGCTGTGCCGATGTTCACTGGCATCCGGCCCGAAATACGCGTGCACCACAGCATATCGACACGTTGCAGCTTGATAATTTCCTGACCACCGGGTTCCTGGATGTCTTGCCCCTTGATACACCGCTGGAATTTCGCCGCGAAGGGCTGCAAACCGGGGTGATTGATAAACTTCGCACCGGCAAGTATTCCCAGCAGGCCAGCCTCAGCCTGTTACGCCAGCCCGTTGAGCAGTGCCGACAGTTGCTATTCCGCTTTGTGCATCAGGCGCGGCAGGATGGATTGCGTAATCTTCTGATAATCCATGGAAAAGGGCGGGAAGATAATTCCCATGCCAATATTGTTCGCAGTTATCTTGCCCGCTGGTTGACCGAATTTGACGATGTTCAGGCATTTTGCGCTGCGCAACCACGGCATGGCGGCAACGGCGCATGCTATGTATCGCTGCGAAAATCGGCAGAGGCGAAGCAAGAAAACTGGGAGCGTCACGCCAAGCGTAGCCGTTGAACGGCGGTTACTCCACTAATGGCACATCCTCTATCCGGGTCGTCCATGCCGGGGAGAGCAGGTAGCGTTTCATTGACCAGGTCGGGGCAACGCCCTGGCCTGCAAACCACATTTTATTGCCTTTTTCGTTCATGCGATCCATTACGTACATCAATGCCTGACTATTTGGTCGGGGGGCATACTCATCGAATAAATTAAGTTGTGCTACGCCTTGACTAAAGAAGTCTCCTAATATAACACCCGCTTTTTGATATCGCGGGCCTTGCTTCCAGATAATATCCAGGCTACGCGTTGCCGCGGCAATAATATCTCTGGTGTCTTGCGTGGGGGTAAGCAGCGTAATTCCTGCACTCTTACTGTAATAAGGTTCATCAGGGTCGTGTGGGCTACTTTTTATAAAAGCGCCGATATATCGGCAATATTGATGCTGGGCACGCAATTTTTCTGCCGCTCTGGCCGCCCAGGTACTGATCCCCTCACGGACTGAGGAATAATCGCTAATTCTCTGACCAAAAGATCGCGAACTAATAATTTCATGCTTTGCTGGCGAGAATTCCTGAAAACCGAGGCATGGCTCACCACGTAGCTCGCGAACGGTTCTTTCCAGTACCACGCTGAAGTTTTTACGAATAAACCATAAATCACATTTTGCCAGCTCCAGCACAGTGGTGATATTCATGGTGTTTAGCTTTTTTGTCAGACGCCGACCAATACCCCAGACCTCCTCCACGGGGACGGATGCCATCAACCTTTGTTGACTGGCAGGGGTTGAGAGATCCACCACGCCGCCGCTCTGCGCCTGCCATCTTTTGGCCGCGTAATTTGCCAGCTTCGCCAGCGTTTTCGTCGGTGCGATGCCCACACCCACGGTCAGCATGGTGCGTTGATAAACAGTATCGCGAATATATTTGCCGAAGCGCTTGAGGTGGGGAATACCGGAAAGATCCACAAATGCTTCATCAATACTGTATTGATCCACCCGCGGGCAAATTTCTTCCAGCGTACTCATCACCCGATGGCTCATGTCGCCATAGAGGGCGTAGTTGCTGCTGAATACCGCCACACCATGGCGCTGTAACAGATCTTTTTGTTTGAAATAAGGCTCCGCCATGCCAATGCCCAGCGCTTTCGCCTCGGCAGAGCGGGACACAATGCAGCCATCATTGTTTGAAAGCACTACGACCGGTTTACCACTCAGGTCTGGCCGCCAGACGGTTTCGCAGCTGGTGTAGAAGGAGTTAACGTCAACAAGGGCAAACACAGGAATCTGACCTCTTCTATAAACACTGTTTTTATATACAGTACTTCTGGTCAGGGAAATGATCAAGTACTTGTTCGCCTGGACGCAGGCGCATGAAATAAAAGGGCCGCAGGCAACGCGTCAATCCCTCTCATCAATCCCAGCAATTAACAGGTCTGGCCTGAGCCACCATAAAGTTAATGCCTGCCGTGTCGATATATATTGGGCAACTTTGCCTCTTCCCTGGACCCATAATATGCTCAAAAATATACGTGTCATCACCGGCATCATCATTGCCTTGTCGGTATTTTGTCTGCTTCAGCTGGTTACCGGCGGACTTTTCTACTCCGCTGTTAATAATGACAGAGTGAACTTTCAGAATACGGGCATCCTTAGCGCACAGCAGGAAAATCTTGGCGATAGCGTCAATACGCTGATTAAAACACGCGTCACCGTTACCCGCGTGGCGATCCGCTTTTTAAAAAATCAACGCGATCCGGCATCGCTTGCCAGTATCGATAAACTGCTTACGACGGCCTCTGAATCTCTGAGCAAGGCCGAAGGGTACTTTAACAACTATAAAAATACGCCGCCCGTGGCAGGCCAGGATGCCGCGTTAGCCAACGAAGTTTCGCAAAACATCACCAAAATGCACGACGTGTTGCAGCAATCCATCACCTTCCTGCGGGCAAACAACTACGAAGCCTATGGCAATCTGGATGCTCAACAGGCGCAGGATGATATGGACGCCAGCTATGCGAAATGGCGCAACGAAAACAACACCTTCCTGCAGGCCGCCGCCCGGGAAAACCAGAGCAGCTTTACCAGCATGCAGTGGACCCTTGGCGTGATTCTGCTGGTGGTGATCGCGGTCATGACCGTAATCTGGCTGGGGCTGCAACATCTGCTGCTTAAACCACTGCACAGTGTGATGGGACATATTCGCGCTGTTGCCGATGGTGACCTGACACAGCCGATCTCCGCAGAAGGCCGTAACGAGATGAGCCAACTGACCAGTAGCCTGCATGACATGCAATCCTCGCTGGTCAGAACCGTGAGCGCGGTGCGTAACAGTTCCGATTCGATATATACCGGTGCGAGCGAAATCTCTGCCGGTAACAACGATCTCTCTTCCCGCACTGAACAACAGGCCGCGTCACTCGAAGAGACCGCTGCCAGTATGGAACAATTGACTGCGACGGTGAAACAAAACACCGATAACGCCCGTCAGGCTTCAAACCTGGCGAAAAATGCCTCCGACACCGCCGCACGCGGCGGCCGTGTGGTAAGCGATGTGGTACGTACCATGAGCGAGATCTCCAGCAGTTCTCAGCAGATAGCGCAGATAACCAGCGTGATCGACGCCATTGCCTTCCAGACCAATATCCTCGCGCTGAACGCCGCGGTTGAAGCCGCGCGTGCCGGTGAGCAGGGGCGCGGGTTTGCGGTGGTCGCAGGGGAAGTTCGCACACTGGCCAGCCGCAGTGCGCAGGCGGCAAAAGAGATCAAAACGCTAATAGAGAACTCCGTCAACCGCGTCAACTCTGGCACTTCGTTGGTGGCAGAAGCCGGTAATACCATGCAAGAGATCGTCAATGCCGTGACGCGCGTAACCGATATTATGGGCGAAATCGCCTCCGCATCGGACGAGCAGAGTAAAGGCATTGAGCAGGTGAGCCTCGCGGTATCGCAAATGGACAGCGTTACCCAGCAGAACGCCTCGCTGGTGCAGGAGTCCGCTGCGGCCTCAGCAGCACTGGAAGAGCAAGCTGAACAACTGCGTCAGGCCGTCGCGGTCTTCCGCGTAAATGGTCACAGCACGCTGTTGCAAAGTAAGCCCGGTAAACCAACCATCGCGCCGCGCACGACCGTTACCGCCGCCGCACCCGCTGTTGGCGACGGCAACTGGGAAACGTTCTGAGTTTACCCGGTCAGATGACTTGCCGTTATTCCCTCTCTTTGAAGGAGAGGGAAATCAACGGGGCTGTTCTGCTCCCCCGCCTCCGTGGGGGACAGGCTGAAAATAACAAACCGCACTTCACGCCTGTTTTAAATCCCGCAACACCGCCAGTAAATGTTGTGTCGATATATCATTTTCCCCCTCTCTCCAGGCTAATCCTAACTCCCGCCACAATGCTGGCTTGAGGGGACGAACCGCAATGCGCTTATCACGGGAGTCTGGCGTACCCGATTCAAGCGGTAACAGCGTGGCGCCATAACCTGCGCCCACCAGACTTTTTATCGCATCGTTGTAATCAAGTTTAATTCGCGGCGTGGGGCGGTGTCCCGTTTTGGCAAACCAGTGGTTTGTCAGTTGTGATAAATGGGTACCAGAGCCGTTGAGGATCAGCGGTTTTTCAATCAACCATTGAGGCGACACCACATCCGGTATTTCCCAGTTGGCAGGCAGAAAAGCGACAACCGGATCCCGCCGCCAGGTATCAATTTCCAGACCATTACCCCGCAGTTGTGGGAGCGCAACAATCCCAATATCGAGTGAACCGGATTTCAGTTGCTCAAGGGTCTGCTGAGACGTGAGCACGGTAATCTGCACATCAATATTCGGATGGAACTGCGCCAGTTTTTCAATTGCCTGTGGCAGAAGATTGGCGATAGCGCCTGTTGAGGCGCCCAGTCGGACCTGCCCGGTCAGACCCTGCGCCTGACGCGAGATATCCTCAAGCACATAAGCGGCATCCGCCAGTAACCGACGCGCATGCGTGACCAGCTTTTCGCCAATCGCCGTTGGTCTGACGTTGCCACGGGTACGGGAAAGTAGTGTCGCCCCTATCCGATTTTCGAGTTCGGAAATATGCAGACTGACCGTTGGGGGAGACAAGTGCAGTCGTCCGGCGGCCTCATTGAAAGAGCGGGTATCGGCAATGGTTATCAGTGTGCGTAACTGATCAAGGTTAATCTCACGCATCAACATACCTCAGAAAAACTGAATTTTACGTAAAGATAATTCAACTTTACCTATTCTTAACACGGGCACAATATCCATGTCATGAAATTCTATCCGAGACCAGGAGTGACAATGACAAACGTATTTATTGATGGTGAGCAGGGCACAACAGGCTTACAGATACATGACCGACTGCGCGGTCGTGCAGACATCACTCTGATGACGCTTCCTGTTTCACAACGTAAACACACGCGCCTGCGCGCAGAGATGCTCAACAGCTGCGATATCGCTATTCTGTGCTTACCTGATGAGGCTGCTCGCGAGGCGGTGGCGATGGTGAAAAATCCGCATGTGCGGGTTATCGATGCCAGTTCAGCCCACCGGGTCACGCCCGGCTGGACCTACGGTTTTCCTGAGATGAGCGCCGACCAGCCCGATCGTATCAGGGCGTCAACGCGCATCACGAACCCTGGTTGTTACCCTACGGGAGCGATTGGTCTCCTGCTGCCGTTGGTCAATGCCGGACTGTTGCCCGCCGATTATCCCCTTTCTGTTCATGCTGTTTCTGGCTATTCGGGCGGGGGAAGGGCGGCGATAGCGCAGTACGAAGGCGAACAGGCAGATGCGGCACCTGCGTTCCAGGTCTATGGTCTGGCTCTCAGACACAAGCATGTTCCGGAGATGACGCGCTACGCCGGGCTCTCTGTTCCGCCCGTCTTTATGCCCGCTTACGGTGGGTATCGTCAGGGGATTGTAGTGAGTGTGCCGTTACAGCAACGCTTACTGACTAAAAACGCCAGTGCTTATGCGATACATGCTTGCCTGACAGAGCATTACCGCCATAGCAAGCATGTCAGGGTGCGGCCCGGGATGACAGCCGGCGATGCAGATCGGATCAACCCGGAGCGTCTGAACGGCACGAATGATATGGAGCTTGGCGTATTTGCAAACCCCGAAAATGGACAAATACTGCTGACAGCGGTCTTCGATAACCTCGGCAAAGGGGCTTCGGGCGCTGCCGTGCAAAATCTCAATCTGCTGATCGGTGCCGACTAACACGCAGCCATCAAACCGGGCTTTTATGCCCGGCATCTGCTCCTGGTTAGAGGGTAAACCGATCATGAAGATGGCTCATGTTGTAATGAAATTAACTCGCTTTTACTCATCCGATGGCTCTGGCATAAATATTTAACATTAACTTATTGATAACATGAAAACGACGACTGAGAAACCAGAGCGCCTGGTAACTCAATGAAGGGATAAGGTTTTCATGTCAGACATCCGGGTGCAAAATCGCGATGAATAAAGATTTCACGTTTACCATTAAGCGCAGTCGCTTCGACGAAAATTATAACCCCGCGGCAAATACGCGCATTACGACTAACTTTGCCAATCTGGCCAGAGGCGATAACCGACAGGAAAACCTGCGCAATACATTAGTGATGATCGATAATCGCTTTAATGCCCTGGCTCACTGGGATAATCCCAAAAGCGATCGGTATTCGGTCGAACTTGAAATTATCTCCGCGGAGATGACGATTGGCGCTAAAGAGGGTATTGCATTCCCGGCCATTGAAATCCTGGAAACGCATATTGTAGATAAGAAAACCAATGAACGTATTGCGGGAATTGTCGGAAATAACTTCTCTTCATACGTGCGAGATTATGACTTTAGCGTATTGTTATTAGAACATAATAAAGACCAGGCTCGGTTTAGTCTTCCTGACAATTTTGGCGATTTGCATGGCAATATCTTCAAACATTTCGTCAACTCCAGTGCCTACAAAGCAAACTTTAAAAAGTCACCGGTCATCTGCCTGAGCGTGTCCAGCAAAGACATTTATCAGCGCACGGGCAATCAACACCCTGTATTGGGTATTGAATACCAGCCCAACGGTACATCGCTGACGGAGCAGTATTTCAACAAAATGGGCCTGCAGGTTCGCTATTTCATGCCGCAAAACAGCGTTGCGCCGCTGGCCTTTTATTTTTCGGGTGATTTACTGCGTGATTACACCAGCCTTGAGCTGATAAGTACCATCAGTACGATGGAGACATTTCAGAAGATTTATCGTCCTGAAATTTACAATGCTAATGCTGTCGCCGGTCATTATTATCAGCCAGACCTGAATCATCAGGACCATTCATTAACCAAAATTGTCTATGACCGGGAAGAGCGCAGCCAGTTGGCAATCGAGCAGGGTAAGTTTACTGAAGAGCACTTTATCAAACCCTACAAAAATATTCTTGAGCAATGGTCTGCTAACTACGCTCTCTAATTAATCGAGACTAAAAGGTCATTTATTATGAAAACATTGCTCCCCACGTCAACTGCGGGCAGTTTGCCGAAACCGTCCTGGCTGGCCGAGCCAGAAAAATTGTGGTCCCCCTGGAAATTACACAATGAAGAGTTAATTGAGGGGAAAAAAGATGCCCTCAGTTTATCTCTCTTCGATCAACTGCGGGCAGGGATTGATATCGTCAGTGATGGTGAACAAACGCGCCAGCATTTTGTGACAACGTTTATCGAACACCTCAGCGGTGTTGATTTTGAAAAACGTGAGACCGTCAGAATTCGTAATCGCTATGAGGCGAGCGTGCCGACCGTGGTGGGTGAGGTAGCGCGTCAACAACCGGTTTTTGTTGAAGATGCCAGATTCTTACGGCAACTGACTAAACAGCCGATTAAATGGGCGCTGCCCGGGCCGATGACGATGATCGATACGCTCTACGATGCCCATTACAAAAGCCGCGAAAAACTGGCCTGGGAATTTGCCAAAATCCTCAATCAGGAAGCAAAAGAATTAGAGGCGGCGGGTGTTGATATTATCCAGTTTGATGAACCTGCCTTTAATGTATTCTTTGACGAGGTCAATGACTGGGGTGTCGCCGCATTAGAAAGAGCCATTGAAGGGCTGAAATGCGAAACGGCGGTACACATCTGCTACGGCTATGGCATTAAAGCCAATACTGACTGGAAAAAGACGCTGGGCTCCGAGTGGCGGCAGTACGAAGAGGCGTTTCCGAAGTTGCAGACGTCAAATATCGATATTATCTCGCTGGAATGCCATAACTCGCGCGTACCTATGGATCTGCTGGAACTGATTCGCGGTAAGAAAGTGATGGTGGGGGCGATTGACGTGGCAACGTCTGCCATTGAGACGCCTGAAGAGGTCGCCAGTACGCTGCGCAAAGCTCTACAATTTGTTGATGCCGATAAGCTTTATCCTTCGACTAACTGTGGCATGACGCCTTTATCGCGTCGGGTCGCCAATGGTAAGCTCAATGCCTTAAGCGCAGGGGCGGAAATCATCCGCCGTGAACTGTCGGGCAAATAACGTTACCCGTCAGGGACGTTTTACACGTGCAGTCCGGTCCGGTGGGGGATCAATCGTTTTTTTGTCTGAATAGCCGGACTGCATGTTATCTGAGATTGCCGTTAACATGGATGAAGCACGGCGACTGCTTACCTCCAGCCGCATAACAAAGTAAATATCTCGTATATAATATATTTTCTTCATCTACCCGTAATTAACAACAAGCTTGCTGCGATTTAATTTCTTGCATGTTATACCCTGGCGATAAGAACGTGTTTTATATGTAAAATCCCCTCTCAAAATTAAAGTGCAAAAAAATAATTTAATGCTACTTAATATTGAGTAAGCATTCCTTAACTGAAATTTTTACTGTTGCCAATATAAAGATAAGCACACCAGCGCCGATAAAAATAAAACCGCATTTGCGCTGATGAGGCTAAACATGACCATTCTTAAGAAACTGACATTAATATTTATTTTTTCAATTGTGATAATGATCACCCTTGGTGGACTTAGCCTGAAAGCGCTCAATAACGCACAAGACCGGTTCGAATATGTGACAACAAATAGTATGCCGAGCATCAGTAAACTCAGTGAAGCTCTGCTACACAGGGAAGAGGCGAGGCGTCAGATTCTCATGTCATTGTTGGTAAATGACAAAGAAGTGTTTGAAAAACATATCGCTACGGCGACCAGTGAGTTAAATAAAGTTCAAAGCATATTGAATGAATATCAATCAGAACTCGTTTCAGACCAACATGATGGTGAGTTAATAAAAAAAACCATCCGTACGTTTGAAGAATATAAAGCAAAAGTGGCTGACATGAAAAATGTCTATGAGAAAGACGGTGTTGATGCCGCCAGATTACTGGTATCTGACGGGGGCGCAACGGCCATCGCTTCTGTAGCGCTTAGCGCGGCGATACAAGAAATGCTGGAGTATAATTATAAAATCGCTGTTAATTATGCCGAAGACAACCATAATCAGTATCATGAAACTGTGTGGTTCCTGAGTATTATAATTATTTCTGCGGTTGCAGTTATCACCCTTTTCTCATGGCAAATTTTGACATATCTGAAAAAAGGATTACGCACCCTTCAGGAAAGCATGGCCACTATCAGTGAGACGCTGAATCTTACCCTTCGCTTAAACATTGATAAAAATGATGAGCTTGGTATGACAGCAAAAAGTTTTAATGGGCTGGTTGAGAAAATCAGAGGAGCATTAGCAAGCGTAAAAGATGCCAGCAAAGAAGTCGATACTGCGGCGAATGAAATAGCCATGAGTAACGACGATCTCTCTTCACGAACTGAATCCCAGGCCTCTTCTCTGGAGGAGACGGCGGCAAGTATGAATGAGCTGTCAGTTACCGTGAGTCGGTAATGGTGCCAACTTACTGATTTAGTGTACGATGGTGTTTTTGAGGTTCTCCCGTGGCTTCCATCTCCATCAGTTGTCCCTCCTGCTCAGCTACTGAAGGCGTGGTGCGTAACGGTAAAAGTACTGCCGGACATCAGCGCTATCTCTGCTCTCACTGCCGTAAAACATGGCAGCTACAGTTCACTTACACCGCCTCTCAGCCCGGTACACACCAGAAAATTATTGATATGGCCATGAATGGCGTCGGATGTCGCGCCAGTGCACGCATTATGGGCGTTGGCCTCAACACGATTTTACGACACTTAAAAAACTCAGGCCGCAGTCGGTAAACTCACGCATACAACCGGGCAGTGACGTCATTGTTTGCGCGGAAATGGACGAACAGTGGGGTTACGTCGGCGCTAAATCACGCCAGCGCTGGTTGTTTTACGCGTATGACAGGATACGGAGGACGGTTGTGGCGCACGTATTCGGTGAACGCACGTTGGCCACGCTGGAGCGTCTTCTGGGCCTGCTGTCGGCCTTTGAGGTCGTGGTATGGATGACGGATGGCTGGCCGCTTTATGAATCACGCCTGAAGGGAGAACTGCACGTTATCAGCAAGCGATATACGCAGCGCATTGAGCGGCATAACCTGAATCTGAGGCAGCATCTGGCAAGGCTGGGCAGGAAGTCACTGTCGTTCTCAAAATCGGTGGAGCTGCATGACAAAGTCATCGGGCATTATCTGAACATAAAACACTATCAGTAAGTTGGAGTCATTACCAGAATTTACGCTAATACTTAACGATGCTTTTTAACGTCGCCACTGAACAACTATGATATTTATTATCATTTCGACCAAAGACAGGCGGGATAATATTATCAACATTTAGCGCTCAGCCATTATTCAACGTTAATACAAACTTAAGATTTAACCTCCAAAATAAAGGAATGCGCATTTTTATCTATGAGCAATACTGGTGTTATTAACCTGCACATTTACTGGAAAACAGAAACATGCATCTTGAACGACACAGCATTGAAAGCGTGGGATGGTTAAGAGCTGCCGTACTGGGGGCCAATGACGGCATTGTTTCCACAGCAAGCCTTGTTCTCGGGGTGGCGTCTGCGAACCCGAACCCTTCTGCGATTTTACTGGCGGGGATTGCCGGGCTGGTTGCTGGCGCGATGTCGATGGCGACAGGGGAATATGTATCCGTCTCCTCTCAGTCTGATACTGAAAACGCGGCTCTCGCTCAGGAAAAAAAGGAACTGGAAACAGATTACCAGGGCGAAGTACAGGAACTGACTTCACTGTATATGCAACGGGGGCTGGAGCCAGCGCTTGCCAGTCAGGTGGCGCAACAGCTTATGATGAAAGATGCGCTTGATGCCCATGCACGGGAAGAACTCGGTCTGACAGGTACCAATTCTGCGCGACCGTTGCAGGCGGCCATCTTCTCGGCAGGGAGTTTTTCTGCCGGCGCGGTACTGCCTGTCATCATTGCCTGGCTTACCCCCACGTCACTGATTTCTTTGTTTATCATCCTTTCCACTCTTTTTTCACTGGCTGTCCTTGGCTATATATCATCGGTGGTGAGCAAAGCGAATCCGCTCAGGGCAATAATCAGAATTACGTTCTGGAGTACCATGGCGATGGTTTTATCGATGGGAATAGGTCATCTTGCCGGGCAGTCACTGTTTTAGCGCGTGCTTTAATTCTCAGAAAAAATGCGTCCAGTGAACAAGTGAATAATCCTTTTCAGGATAAACATAAAAATATCACGGACTGGCAAGGCGATGACGTCATAAACGTTGCCAGCGCGGGCCAGTGATCCAGGTCGATCGAAAAGAAGGGCGCGCCAGTCCGGCACGGTAGAGAGATAAGCATCCGCCACGCTGGAAGAAAGACCTGGCAGGTAGTGGGCTGTGCTCAGGGTTGTATCAGCGTATGCGAAGCGCCTGAGAAATTTTTCGCGAATGATCTGCCCGCCATCGGGCGCAGATGTGGCTGGGTATGTTCAAGCCGTAGCCGCTTCCCGTATCGATTTTTTCAGGCGCAAATAAGGCGAAAATCAGCATTTAGCCAGGCAAATTACTTGTTCTGATCAGTTTCCGGTTTCTTCAATACAATCAAAATATTGACCTGTATCAATAACCACATAAGAGTAATGGTTTCCCGTCTCGATTGCCCCTATAATCTCCGTCCCTTTTCATGTCTTAAGTTTAAGCTGGAGGATACATGGAGCTCAGCCGGAGGCAGTTCTTTCGAATCTGCGCGGGCGGTATGGCAGGAACCACTGTTGCATCTCTCGGATTTTTATCATCTTTTTCCGTTCATGCGGAAACACGTCAATACAAACTCTTAAAAGCAAAAGAGACGCGTAATAACTGTACTTACTGCTCTGTCGGCTGCGGCATGCTGATGTACAGCCTTGGCGATACGGCCAAAAACGTGAAAGAAAGCATTTACCATATTGAAGGCGACCCGGACCACCCGGTCAGTCGGGGGTCATTGTGTCCTAAAGGGGCAGGCGTGCTGGATTATATTCACAGCGAGACGCGCCTGCAGTATCCCGAATACCGTGCGCCAGGCTCAGATAAATGGGTGCGTATCAGTTGGGATGAGGCCATTAACCGGATTGCGCGGTTAATGAAAGATGACCGTGACGCGAACTTTGTCGAGAAAAATGCCCAGGGGCAGACCGTCAACCGTTGGACCACCACCGGTATGTTGTGCTCTTCGGCCGCCAGTAACGAAACCGGTATTCTCGACGGTAAATTCACCCGCAGCCTGGGGATGGTCGCCATCGATTGTCAGGCACGCCTGTGCCACGGGCCTACCGTCTCTGCGCTGGCACCGACCTTTGGTCGTGGTGCGATGACCAACAACTGGGTTGATATTAAAAATGCTAACGTGGTGCTGATCATGGGCGGTAACGCCGCAGAGGCACACCCGGTGGGTTTCAAATGGGTCGTTGAAGCACAAACGAAAAATGACGCCACGGTGGTGGTGGTCGATCCGCGCTTTAACCGTAGCGCCGCGGTGGCCGATCTTTATGCGCCTATCCGCGCGGGGTCAGACGCCGCCTTCCTGCTGGGCGTGATTCGCTATCTGCTGGAAAATGATCGCGTTCAACACGACTATGTGCGCCATTACACCAACGCCAGTCTGCTTATCCGCGACGACTATCAGTTCGAAGACGGCGTGTTCAGTGGCTATGACGCGAAAAAGCGCCAGTACGATAAATCGAGCTGGTTTTATCAGCTTGATGAGCAGGGCAATGCTCTGCGGGACGAGACACTAAGCCACCCGCGCTGTGTCTGGAACCTGCTGAAAAAACATGTCGAACGTTACACGCCGGAAATGGTCAACCGTCTGTGCGGTACATCGTTGGCCGATTTCAAACGCATTTGCGAGATCCTGGCCAGCACCAGCGTGCCGGATCGCACCGCGACGATTCTTTACGCGCTGGGCTGGACGCACCATACCGCCGGGGCGCAAATCATCCGTGCCGCGGCAATGTTGCAACTGCTGCTCGGGAATATCGGCATGGCGGGAGGCGGCGTCAACGCGCTTCGTGGTCACTCTAATATTCAGGGTTACACCGACCTTGGCCTGTTATCAACCAACCTGCCGGGCTATATGCCGCTGCCATCGGAAAAACAGCCGGACTACCAGACTTATATTTCACAAATTACCCCGCCTGCGCTGGGGGTGAACGAAGTCAACTACTGGCAAAACACACCGAAATTCTTTATCAGCATGATGAAAAGTTTCTGGGGTGAGCATGCGACGGCAGAGAACAACTGGGGCTACGACTGGCTGCCGAAATGGGATCGCCTCTATGATGTGATGACCCAGGCCGAGTTGATGCTGGAAGGGAAGATTAACGGCTATATCGTGCAAGGCTTTAACCCGCTGGCAGCGTTCCCGGATAAAAACAAATCCTCCCGCGCGCTCTCGAAGCTCAAATACATGGTGGTCATTGACCCGCTGGTGACGGAATCGTCAAATTTCTGGCAGCACCACGGGGAGATGAACGACGTCAATCCTGCGGACATCAAAACGGAAGTTTTCCGCCTGCCGTCATCCTGCTTTGCCGAAGAAAATGGTTCGATTGCCAACTCCGGGCGCTGGCTCCAGTGGCACTGGGCGGCGGCGGAGCCACCAGGCGAAGCGTTGCACGACGGTAAGATTCTTGGACGTTTGTTCATGCGCTTGCGTGAGCTTTACCAGCAGGAAGGGGGCGCAAACCCGGCACCGCTGATGAACATCAACTGGAACTATAAAGATCCGTACGATCCGCATCCGGAAGAGATTGCCCGGGAAGCGAACGGGATGGCGCTGGCCGATCTGTATGACGACAAAGGGCAGATGATTGCCAAAAAAGGCCAACAGCTCAGTAGCTTTGCCCAATTGCGTGATGACGGCACCACCAGCAGCTTTTGCTGGGTGTACTGCGGAAGCTGGACAGAGCAGGGCAACCAGATGGCTAACCGCGATAACAGCGATCCGTATGGTCTTGGCTGTACGCCAGGATGGGCGTGGTCGTGGCCGGCTAACCGTCGCATCCTCTATAACCGCGCTTCCGCCGATCCGTCAGGGAAACCGTGGGATGCCAAACGCGCGTTGCTGCACTGGGATGGTAAAAAGTGGAGCGGGATGGACGTGGCGGATTACAGCCAGGCCGCACCGGGCAGCAATGTCGGGCCGTTTATCATGAACCCGGAAGGGGTGGCGCGCCTGTTCTCTATCGACAAAATGAACGACGGGCCGTTCCCGGAACATTACGAACCGATTGAATCGCCGATTGGCACTAATCCGCTGCATCCGGCGGTGGTCTCCAGTCCGGTGGCGCGTATTTTCCATGACGATATCGCCAATATGGGTAAAGCGGACGCTTTCCCGTATGTCGCTACCACCTATTCTATCACCGAGCTGTTCCGCCACTGGACCAAACACGCGCGCCTCAACGCCATCGCGCAGCCCGATCAGTTCATCGAAATTGGCGAATCGCTGGCGCAGAAAAAGGGCATCGCGGCAGGCGATACGGTGAAAGTGAGTTCGAAACGCGGCTTTATCAAAGCCAAGGCGGTGGTGACGAAACGTCTGCAGACGCTGACCATAGACGGGAAGTCGGTGGATACCATCGGCATTCCTTGTCACTGGGGTTTTGAAGGGGCAACGCGCAAAGGCTTCCTTGCCAACACGCTGACGCCATCGGTCGGCGATGCCAACTCGCAAACGCCGGAGTACAAGGCGTTTCTGGTTAACATCGAGCGTGTGTAAAGGAGGGAACCTATGGCTATGCAATCACAAGATGTTATTAAACGTTCCGCGACCAATGGGTTGACGCCCCCTCCACAGGCACGGGATTTCCGTGCGGAAGTGGCAAAACTCATCGATGTCAGCGTCTGTATCGGCTGTAAAGGCTGCCAGGTCGCTTGCTCTGAATGGAACGACATTCGCGACGAGGTGGGCTACTGCAACGGTGTCTATGACAACCCGACCGATCTGAGCGCGAAGTCCTGGACGGTGATGCGTTTTAGCGAAACCACGCAGAACGACAAACTGGAATGGCTTATTCGCAAAGATGGCTGTATGCACTGTGCGGATCCGGGCTGCCTTAAAGCCTGCCCGTCTGCCGGCGCGATTGTTCAGTATGCCAACGGGATTGTGGATTTCCAGTCCGAGCATTGTATTGGCTGCGGCTACTGCATTGCCGGCTGCCCGTTCAACATCCCACGGCTGAACCCTGATGATAATCGCGTCTATAAATGTACGCTTTGCGTGGACAGAGTAAGCGTCGGGCAGGAGCCTGCATGTGTGAAAACGTGCCCGACCGGGGCGATTCAGTTTGGTACCAAACAAGAGATGCTCAACGTCGCAGAAAACCGCGTGGAGCAGCTTAAAAAACGCGGCTATGACAACGCGGGCGTCTATAACCCACAGGGCGTGGGCGGCACACATGTGATGTATGTTCTGCATCACGCGGACCAGCCAGCGCTCTATCACAACCTGCCGAACGATCCGCAGATTTCCACGCCGGTCAATTTATGGAAAGGCGTTCTCAAACCGCTCTCCGCAGCCGGGTTTATCGCCACCTTTGCCGGGCTGATTTACCACTATGTGGGAATAGGGCCGAACAAAGAGACGGATGATGACGAAGAGGAGAACGGTCATGAGTAAAAGCAAAATGATCCTGCGCACGAAGTTTATTGACCGCGCATGTCACTGGACGGTAGTGATCAGTTTCTTTCTGGTGTCGCTTTCCGGCATTGCGCTGTTTTTCCCCACCCTGCAATGGTTGACCGAAACGTTCGGAACGCCACAGGTCGGGCGCATATTGCATCCCTTCTTCGGCGTGCTGATATTCGTCCTGCTGATGTTCATGTTTGTCCGTTTTGTGCATCACAACATTCCCGATAAGCAGGATATTCCATGGGTAAAAGGGATTGTTGAGGTACTGAAAGGCAATGAACATAAAGTGGCGGATGTCGGGAAATATAATGCCGGCCAGAAGATGATGTTCTGGAGCATTATGAGTCTGATTTTTGTTCTGCTGGTCACCGGCGTCATTATCTGGCGACCTTATTTTGCCCATTATTTTTCCATCACCTTTGTCCGCTGGAGTTTATTAATCCACGCGACGGCCGCGATTGTGCTCATTCACGCCATTTTGATCCATATGTATATGGCGTTCTGGGTGAAGGGCTCCATTAAGGGCATGATTGAAGGCAAAGTCAGCCGCCGCTGGGCGAAGAAGCATCACCCGCGCTGGTATCGTGACGTTGAAGCTGCCGAAAAAGAGGCGCAAGAGAGCAAGCCCTTGTGACGTAATGGCGACCACCGCGCTGCGGTGGTCGCTGTTGTAAGACGTTGCGTTTTGCGTTGAGAAATAAACACGCCAGCGTTGCCATTTAAATGAATCAGGCTTATTTATTGTAGCGTGCTCCATACTGCCTCCATTAACTGGACAATATAAAGCAATCTTCCTCCGACACAATATCGATCGTGCTCAGGAGGAACCATGAATAAGCTTAATTACATTCTAAAATATGCCGAATATTTAATCAGAAAAACCAGGGTGTTTGTTACCCCGGATCTCTATTTTCACACGGCAGCGCTTAATAAAATTTCCGGAAGTCAGGCAGACCTGATCAATCCTGTGACATTGAGTGAGAAAATTTGTCACCGGCTGGTATTTGATCGTAACCCTTTTTATACATTATTAGCGGATAAACTCGCCGTCCGTGATTATGTACATGCAAAAACCAGGCGGGTTAAAACCATCCCATTGATTGGCGTCTACCACCGCGTTGACGATATTGATTTTAGTACGTTACCCAAACGCTTTGTTTTAAAATGCAACCATGACAGTGGAAGTACGGTAATTTGTAAAGATAAAGACAGGTTTGAGCCTGCGAAAGCATTGAACAAATTGAAGCTTGCGCTCAATAAAAACATGTATTACACCACCAGAGAGTGGCAGTACAAATCTATAACGCCGGTGATTCTCTGCGAAAAATATATCGATATTTTTTCTGGGGTGGTGAGAAAAAAGACGCCTGAAATGTTCAGAATACATTGCTTTCATGGGGTGGCGTGTTTTGTAGAGGCCGATTTTAGCGATGAAAGCGGCAACGAATACATCAATGTTTATGACAGGTCATGGAAGCTACAACCTTTTCAGATGGAATACCCAAACACACCGGATGCCGTTGAGGAGCCACGGTTATTCTATAAAGCCATTATTGCGGCTCAGGAGCTGGCTGATGAAATTGACTACTGTCGTGTCGACCTGATGCTGCAAGGGAATGACCTTTATTTTAGCGAAATAACATTAAGCCCTATGCGCGGGAAACTAAAGATCACGCCTGCAAGCTGGAATGCGAAATTAGGCGAGATGTGGGATCTGACGCTGTGTAAAAACAGGCTCCATTGAGCCTGCTTTACCGTATTATTGTTTTTCCTGACTGACAGGCCACGATATCTTAAAAATTGAGTGTTTTTCTTGGGTCTGGCAGTAAGTTGCATTCCCACCATGGGCGAGCATAATCGCTCTGACCACTGATAACCCTAATCCGCACCCCTCAGGGTTACTCTTTCTTGCCTGTTCTCCTCGCTGGAAAGGCTGGAATAACAGGCCCTGGCGTTCCTCAGGAATGCCTGGGCCGCTGTCTTCAACGAGAATGAAGTTTTCCTTCCCGGCAATGCCATTTTTTACCCGTAACGATCGTGACGACGCGTATTTTAATGCATTATCAAAAAGCACCGTCAGGCATTGCATAATACGCAGAGGATCACAGAAACACTGCTGGTGCTCAAGTTCAGTGGTGATAGTAAAGTGTGCGCGCTGAAATTCGGGTAAAAAGTTATCAAGCACACTCGTAATCGTTGCCTCAAGGTCAGTCTCACTGAGGGTTAGCGTATATCCGGCCCCACCATAAGAACTGACAACCCGCAGATCTTCGATTAAATGCGCCAGACCTTCGGTTTGCTTAAGCAGGTTCTGGAACAGGACGGGCGCTGGCTCGAACACACCGTCAACCAGTCCTTGCAATCTTCCTCGCAGAATCGTCACCGGCGTTCTAAGCTCGTGCGCGATAGCCGAATTCCATAAGTTCCGCTGAATATCCAGGGTCTGCAGTTTTTCTGCCATTTCGTTGAAATCGTTGACGAGATTATTCATCTCTCCCAACTGAGAGCTCGTACAGGTTGCCCTTGCGTCAAGGTTGCCCTGGGAAATTTGTTTCAGGCTATACGCGACCGCATTTAACGGCGTCAGAATTCTGGAGGACAATTTCACCGTAAAGAACAGCGAAACGACCAGACTGGTCAGCGAAGCTATCATGATCCACAGCCAGTCCACCATGGTCATTTCATCTTCATTTCCTGTCAGGGCCCCTCCAGGCAAATAGTAAATTAAAAAAGTATAAAATAAATAAGAGCCCAGTACGGCGATAGCGATAATAATGAAGGTGAGCGACAGCATATATGTCAATATTTGACGACTGAGAATAGGGTCTTTTTTCATTTATTCTCACCCAGGCGGTAACCCAACCCTCTGATACTTTCCGGGATCCCTTTCAGTCCCGCATTTTCCAGCTTTTTGCGCAGCTTGCTCATGTGGCTGTCTACGGTTCTGTCCAGTGAATCACCTTCTGGCAGGCAGGAATCAAGTAACTCTTCGCGTGAGCATACCTTTCGCGGATTTCTCGCCAGATAGGTGAGAAGTTTAAATTCAGTCGTCGTCAACACCGGCGTAACGACTTCATCCCTGACGTTTATTTCAATATAAAAATCATCAGGATAAATGGTCAGATACGCTGTTCTTATCGGCCTGGTATTAACGAGTTCTGTGTTCATTCGGGTTCTGCGCAGTACAGCCTCAACCCTTGCGATAACTTCCGAAGGATTAAACGGTTTTATGACATAATCGTCTGCCCCGAGCCTCAGCCCCATCAGTTTGTCGATGTCCTGATCGAGTGCCGTTACCATAATAACCGGTACGTTACTCTCTTTGCGCAAGGTCGTAAGAACATTCCATCCATCGTAAACAGGCAGATGGATATCAAGTAAAATGAGGTCTGGTTTATGCAGGCGAGTAAAATTTATGGCCTGCTCACCATCCCTGGCCCGAAAGGTTTTCATACCCGCGCGCTGCAAATAGCTTATCAGTATGTCGGCAATTTCATCGTCGTCTTCAGCAACAATGATCAGGTTGTCTTTGTTCATTTTATCTTCCACCAGTACCGATGATAGAAATTATTCTATCTAAAAATATCTTATGTCGTACTTGTTTAAAGGTTATTGAATACAATGTGCGTAAAGTCTGTTTGTCTGATATTACTCCTTGTTAGGGAAGGTGCGAACAAGTTCCTGATATGAGATCATCATATTCATCCGGAGCGCATCCCAGAGGGACATCATGAGCCATCAACTCACCTTCGCCGATAGTGAATTCAGCACTAAGCGCCGTCAGACCCGAAAAGAGATTTTCCTCTCCCGCATGGAGCAGATTCTGCCATGGCAGAATATGACCGCTGTCATCGAGCCGTTTTATCCCAAGGCGGGCAATGGCCGACGGCCCTATCCGCTGGAGACCATGCTGCGTATTCACTGCATGCAGCATTGGTACAACCTGAGCGACGGTGCCATGGAAGATGCCCTGTACGAAATCGCCTCCATGCGCCTGTTTGCCCGATTATCCCTGGATAGCGCCCTGCCGGATCGCACCACCATCATGAATTTCCGCCACCTGCTCGAGCAGCATCAACTGGCCCGTCAATTGTTCAAGACCATCAATCGCTGGCTGGCCGAAGCAGGCGTCATGATGACCCAAGGCACTTTGGTGGATGCCACCATCATTGAGGCACCCAGCTCTACCAAGAACAAAGAGCAGCAACGCGATCCGGAGATGCATCAGACCAAGAAAGGCAATCAGTGGCACTTTGGCATGAAGGCCCACATTGGTGTCGATGCCAAGAGTGGCCTGACCCACAGCCTAGTCACCACCGCGGCCAACGAGCATGACCTCAATCAGCTGGGTAATCTGCTTCATGGAGAGGAGCAATTTGTCTCAGCCGATGCCGGCTACCAAGGAGCGCCACAGCGCGAGGAGCTGGCCGAGGTGGATGTGGACTGGCTGATCGCCGAGCGTCCCGGCAAGGTAAAAACCTTGAAGCAGCATCCGCGCAAGAACAAAACGGCCATCAACATCGAATACATGAAAGCCAGCATCCGTGCCAAGGTGGAGCACCCGTTTCGCATCATCAAGCGGCAGTTCGGCTTCGTGAAAGCCAGATACAAGGGGCTGCTGAAAAACGATAACCAACTGGCGATGTTATTCACCCTGGCCAACCTGTTTCGGGTGGACCAAATGATACGTCAGTGGGAGAGATCTCAGTAAAAACCGGAAATAACGCCAGAAATGGTGGAAAAAATAGCCTAAATAGGCTGATTCGATGTGTTTGCGGGAAAAAAATCGGCCCAGATCCGCGAAATTTTAATCAGCGAGTCAGCTTGGGAAGAAATGACCTGCTTATTCGCACCTTCCTTAGGACTAATCTGACAGTTCCAATCCAAAAAAGTTGCATTCCTGTGCGCTTTTCCGCAAGAAATAAACTGCGTGAAGGTATCTCCACACTGGCTACACAATCCCGAAATAAACAATCAACAATCTGATGCAATCATTTCAACTGGAGAAATCAGGCAAGACGCCGAACGCTATTTATTTTCAAAATTTATAACGTTTAAAGCCAGAAATTTATGCGTAGTTGATGCACGTTAGATTGTGTCAGGGAAAGTAATATGAAAGACATTGAACGTATTTTTCAAAAGGTAATTTGGGATTCTTTTTTGTTTTTTCTGGTATCGTGCATATTACTGTTTCCGTGGTTGTTTGTTGCACACACTATTGAAGAAAAAGCAGATGTCGCGGTCATCTCTTTGCCCCTGGCGTTTACCTGTGTGGTCATCGCTTTTTTCTTTTTTATCATTCAAAAGAAACCAGGGGCATTAAGGGAGTTAGCCGTCATAACGTTCTATGTTATTGTTGTCTTTGTTTATACTATTCTGGTGTTCAATTTACTTCTCAATATGATGCCAGGGATGGATGATTTTATATTTTATTACGGATGTTTTTTAAGTGTCTTTTTCTTCGGTACGCCAGTGTATTTATTGATGCGGATGATGTGGACTTTTTTCACCATAAAGTAATTGTGTGATGCATAAAGGTACAGAGAAAGTCCGCCTCCACACTCTTTCCATAAACCTGTCATACGTGGTCAATATCGTTTTTTTATCATTGAAACACATCATTTATCACATGACTTTCCGCCGGGAAGGGTGAGGCAGGCTAGTGAATTTTTTAATTTTCCTGAACGTTATGTCAGTTGACTGGAATTATTTCTGATGCCGTACTTTTTTATTGAAAGACCTATATTTGCCTGGGTGGTTGCGCTGTTTATTGTTCTGACCGGCCTATTGTCTATCCCCCAACTGCCCGTAGCACAATATCCGGCGGTTGCACCGCCCGGTATTATCATCTCGCTCAGTTACCCCGGCGCCAGTCCGGATGTCATGAACACCTCTGTCGTTTCGCTTATTGAACGCGAGATCTCAGGCGTGGATAACTTACTGTATTTTGAATCGTCCAGTGATACCACCGGTATGGCATCTATTACGGTCACTTTCAGGCCGGGTACAGACATTAAACTCGCCCAGATGGACCTGCAAAACCAGATCAAGATTGTTGAGCCGCGTTTGCCACAGGCTGTGCGGCAAAATGGTATTAATATTGAGGCCGCTAATTCCGGATTTCTTATGATGGTGGGTTTAAAATCCCGCACCGGCGAATATCAGGAAGCGGATTTAAGCGATTATTTCGCCAGAAATTTGACGGATGAACTGCGACGTGTGCCGGGCGTCGGTAAAGTGCAGCTATTTGGCGGTGAGAAAGCGCTGCGGATCTGGCTTGATCCGATGAAATTACACGGTTACGGACTCTCTGTTACGGACGTATTAACCGCAGTGAGTCAGCAAAACGTGATTGTCTCTCCTGGCCGAACGGGAGACGAGCCAGCGGTCTCTGGTCAGGCCGTTACCTATCCGATAACCGTCAGGGGGCAACTCTCCTCTGTTGAGGCGTTTCGCAATATTACGCTTAAATCGGAGGTCTGCGGCGCTCGTCTGACCCTGGCCGATGTTGCCCGCGTTGAATCCGGGTTACAAAGCTATGCCTTTGGAATTCGTGAAAACGGTGTTCCGGCGACGGCTGCCGCTATCCAGCTTTCGCCCGGTGCAAATGCTATCAATACGGCATCCGGTGTCCGAGCGCGACTGGCTGAGCTGTCAGGCGTACTTCCTGAGGGAATGGAATTTACGGTTCCTTTTGATACAGCGCCTTTCGTTAAACTATCCATAATGAAGGTGCTGGAGACATTCGTTGAAGCGATGGTTCTGGTCTTCTTCGTCATGCTGCTTTTTCTGCATAAAATCCGCTGCACGCTGATCCCTGCCATCGTTGCGCCTGTGGCGCTGTTGGGGACCTTTACGGTGATGTTGTTAAGCGGTTTTTCCATCAACATTTTGACCATGTTTGGCATGGTGCTGGCAATCGGCATTATCGTTGATGACGCCATCGTTGTCGTAGAAAACGTTGAACGCCTGATGGAAAACAAGGCGCTCTCACCGAAGGAGGCAACGCGACAAGCGATGCATGAAATCACGCCGGCCATAATGGGTATTACGCTGGTGCTCACGGCGGTATTTATCCCGATGGCGTTTGCCGGAGGGTCTGTCGGGATTATTTACCGGCAGTTCTGTATCTCTATGGCGGTGTCTATTTTACTCTCTGCCTTTCTGGCACTAACGCTTACGCCAGCACTCTGCGCAACGTTATTAAAACCCCATCATCATACCTCGCATAGAGGCAGCGCATTTTCCGCGTGGTTCAACGGTCGTTTTTATGCGCTTACTTCGCTTTACGCCTCCGGCCTCGGATTTGTTCTGAAACGGACCGGACGAATGATGATGCTCTATGCTGCGTTGTGCATGGCGCTTTTTCTCGGTCTGGCTTCGTTACCCTCATCATTTTTACCGGATGAAGATCAAGGCTACTTTATGTCATCAATCCAGCTTCCCTCAGACGCGACGATGCAGCGTACGCTTAAGGTGGTGCAAAAATTTGAAGAGGAAATCGCCGGTCAACCGGCGGTCGAAAGCAACATTATGATTCTGGGATTTGGGTTTTCAGGCTCCGGCCAGAATTCAGCCATGGCGTTCACCACCCTTAAGGACTGGAAACAACGCGAAGGAATGAGCGCACAAGATCAGGCTGACGCTATTCAGTCAAGAATGGAGAGTGTGTCCGACGGGGTCACAATGAGTCTGCTTCCGCCGGCTATTTCTGATATGGGGACCTCATCCGGGTTCACGTATTATGTGCAAGACCGGGGAGGCAGGGGGTATCAGGCGTTAAAAAAGGCAGCGGATGAACTCGTCGTGCAGGCTAATAAAAACCCATATTTGACCGATGTTTACATTGATGGTCTTGCGGAGGGAGCAACGCTCGCCCTTAACATTGACAGGGAAAAAGCCGAAGCCATGGGGGTTTCGTTTGATGAGATTAATCAAACCCTTTCCGTCGCAACGGGATCAAGCTATGTCAATGATTACATCAATAATGGCCGGATTCAGCAGGTCATTGTCCAGGCTGATTCACCTTTCCGTATGCAGCCGGAACAGTTATTACGTTTATCGGTTAAAAACCGCCAGGGGCAGATGCTTCCGGTGTCCACGTTTGTAACGCTCTCCTGGAAGGTCGCGCCGCAGCAACTGAATCGCTATCAGGGCTATCCCGCCATTCGTATTACCGGAAATGCATCGTCCGGTGAATCCACAGGTACCGCAATGGCGGCAATGGAGGAACTTGCAAAAAACTTACCGTCAGGTTTTGCGGGCGAATGGGCAGGCAGTTCATTACAGGAAAAGGCATCAGCATCACAGCTTCCGGGGCTCATTGTTCTGTCGATGTTAGTGGTGTTTATGGTGCTCGCCGCGCTCTATGAAAGCTGGTCTGTTCCCTTTGCGGTGATGTTGGTTGTTCCGCTGGGTTTGCTCGGCGCCGTACTGGCGGTAACCGTTGCGAATATGACGAACGACGTCTTTTTTAAAGTCGGTCTGATAACCCTTATTGGGCTCTCTGCCAAGAACGCCATTCTGATTATTGAATTTGCGAGACAATTAATGCACCAGGGCAAAAACATCATCGAGGCGACACTCATTGCCTCCGGACAGCGTTTGCGCCCGATACTCATGACATCTTTAGCGTTCACATTAGGCGTGGTTCCCCTGATGCTTGCCAAAGGTGCAAGCGACAGCACTCAGCATGCTATAGGAACAGGGGTATTCGGAGGGATGATCAGCGCAACGTTACTGGCTATTTTCTTTGTTCCCGTATTTTTCGTCGTCATTGTCCGTTTTCTTGAAACGCGAAAATTCGGCCAGAATAAACCCCGAAACAGGTAATCTCCGCTATCGCTTCCAGCCAGTACCTTTGCGGTGGGCGGATGTGCCGAGCTTACTGCGCGAGGTCCTGTAGAGGTGTAATAGCAGAACCTGAAATCTAAGACTATTCTTAATTTCAGTCGTTGTGCTGGTTTACGCAGATGTAAACACAAGCACGGTATTGCGCACGCAGGTAGAGCTATGGCCCTGAAAGATGAGAGACTTTATTCGGAAATTTTAGAGCTCCTCCTCGCCGCGACGATCGAGCCTCAGGTGTGGTCCTGCGTGCTTGAAAAAATCGCCTTACTGGTAGGGCATCAATATGCCGCGTTACTTTTTTACGACAAAGGCAATGCGCAACTGCTGACGGATGCCCTGCTCTGTGAAGAAAAAGTATTTACCGCCTATCGTGATGTATTTTTGGCGCTGGATCCTGCTGAGAAAATATTGACCAGTGCCCCAGTGGGAAAGCTCTATCAGGACAGAGAGGTATTGGGAGATAAATTTATTGCCTCAAGCGTTTATTACAATGAATTTCATCGTCCTAACGATATGAATTATCTGACCAGCGTTAAATTAAGTGCCGTCAATGGTTATGCCTGTTTTTTATCGCTAATGACTGCTAACGGTGCGCTTTACCCACAACAATCGCATTTTGATCTTTTTAAGCGTCTTATACCTGCGTTAATTACAGCCACTCATCTTCATGCCCGATTTGAGTCACTGCGGGAAAATTTAAAATATCAGAACGCATTGCTTGATAATCATATTTATCCGGTATGGTTAGTGAACGGTGTGGGAAAAATACTCTATGCGAACCGTCATGCCGAACATTATCACGACAGGTACAGGGATAGCTGGGCAACCTGTCACGATACGCTGAATATCAATACCGACAGTAAAAAATTAAAGCAGGCTATTCGGCGTGCCACGTCAACCGATTCACTGCCAAAAGCGGGTCTGTGCTATACGACAGGAAGTAAGACGATGCCAGTGCTTGTGCTGCCTTCAGCGCAAATGGTCGGCGTTGCCAGCATTATCATTCCGTTACCCTTACTCAGCGGTACGCCGCTTATCGATCTCTTCGGGCTTACCCCCAGTGAAAATGCCCTGACAGGATTGCTGATTCGTGGAATGACGGCAGAAGAGTGCGCGCTCCATTTACGCGTCTCTATTGCTACGGTGCGAACGCATCTGAGCGCGCTGTTCAGAAAAACCAACACCCGTAACCAGTCTGAGCTGCTGTTGATTGCGAGAGCAGTTCACGGCTAATTTTTTATCCTCTCATCTAAATGAATGAGAGGATTTTTTCCAGCGGAAATTATACTCGGATTTAACAGGACAAGCGGCTATCTGCCTGGCCGGGCATTATTTCCTCAGCCACGGTTGTGTGCTGCTGTCTCCTTGTTAAGGAAAGTCATTGCAAATGGATGTGATTTTAAACATCTGTCTGTCGTCTATTGGCGAGGTTTTGACATGCTAAGATCTTCTCTCTTATTTATTGTACTGGCTATCGCATTTTTAAGTGCCTGTTCATCTGATAGCTATAATAACAGAGTCTATCATCCTAATTATCAAAAACTGGATGTGACGGATACCGGTCAAAAAGTGATTGTCTCTGAGCGTAATAACTCCAGATTTATTATTACTTATTTATACGATGAAAAAGGGTACTGCAGTAAATGCGCCGTTTATAAAGTCGCAGCGATGAATAAATCTGATCATCCATTTGATTTTGGCGTGCGTAATTTCGATGTGAAAAACGGCGCTACGCCCGTCATGCTTATGAGTTCAGCGGATGTCAGCAAGGTTCAGGATGATAAAATGAGCTCGCACAATACCTTCTCGATGATCTCGGGTCTTTTGATGGGCGTTGCGGCAGGTCTCGCAAAACAGCCCTCAGTGGCCAGTGATTATACCAACTCTCTTGAACAAACAACCCAGCAGATTCAAAACGAATCTGACTTTATTAATAACAAATTCTCTAATGAGTCTTTGAACGAAAAACGCATTGCTCCTGGCGAAGGCTATGGTGGGGTGATTATTGCTCAAAATCTTAATTTTGATTCACCACTCTTTTTTCATGTGGTAATTGATAACGAAGTCCACGATGTCGAATGGAATAAAACAAAATGAAGACATTATTGATTATTCTTAGCCTGTTTTTTTTGTGCGCGGCATCGACCTATGATGATCTCCTGAGTACGGGAAAAAAATACCAAACCCAGGAAGAAAAAAACAATATTGAAAAACATACTCTGGGGAAGTGTGCCGCCTGGATGAGTAAAACACCTGCGAGCGTGGAAAAGGTTAAAAGCAAAAAAAGTTGTCCCAACCCGACAGTGGCGTACGAAATCGCTACCGGGGTGGGCGATGAGCGTCAGGGTCTGGAAACCTCGCCGGAGTTACTAATTCAGACCCATGGTTCGTTGGCTGCCGCCATCGAAATGTCAAAAGTACAAATTGCCGAATATGACCGTTATGCAGCGTTACCGGAATCTGAGGTTCCCGCATGGGCCAGGGCGCTGGCCCGTCATGGCGCAGATGAATTCCGGCAAAAAATTATGCCAGCGTTAATGTGTCGTGCAGGCGTGGAAACGTCCGATCCTGGCGATGCGCTACCAGCGGAGTGTACACCCGAGCTAATGAAACAGTTGGCAAGTAATAAGGACAGCGGGAAGCAGAAGAAAAGTGTTCAGACCGATAAACCGAGTGATGAGGGTCTTGATTATACAGGCAAATCCTGCTCATGGTTCATTGTAAAGGACGCGGAGAGCTGCCAGTCGCGTGTCTGTTTCTATTCCGAGGGGCAGTCTGTTTCTTATGGTAAAAGAGCCTACCGTTGCCAGTCCGGGCGCTGGACGATGATACGCGACTGCACCCAGTCAACCAGTAAAAGCCGGGAGGGGGAGTGCGTAAAAGATATCCGACGTGATTTTGGCATACCCCAAAATAAAGAAACACCCGCGCAGAAGGTGCTTCTTGATGATTAGCGTGCGGTAGAGTCCGCCATTACAGGTAGTCACTGTCGGTTACCAATGCATATCGGTAATCCCTCTCATTTCAGACATTCATTACATCAGCAATGCGACCATCGCGATAAGCGCCGGTAGCGCTTGAACATAGAGGATTTTCTTGCTGGCGGTTGCTGCGCCAAACACCCCGGCTATCAATACGCATGCCAGGAAGAACAGTTTGACGGGAAACCCGGCGTCCCCCAGCCACAGACCCCACAGCAAACCGGCGGCTAAAAAGCCGTTATACAGTCCCTGATTGGCGGCCATCACGCGGGTGTCACGGGCAAAATCGGGGCTAAGGTTGAACGCCTTGCGGCCTGTTTTGGTATCCCACAAAAACATTTCAAGAACCAGAATGTAGACATGGATAGCGGCGACAAGCGCGATGAGGATGTTTGCTAACACAAGGAACCTTAACGGATAAGAGCAGGGTATCTGGAGTATAGATAACGGTATAAAAAAACGAAGAAAAATCCCTTCGTTTTATCGTGTGGATGCGGGCTAACGACTAAACACGGTTATTAACCCGCTCCGTTTTTAGCATAAAGGATATTTTTTAAACGCGGGCAGGGTCTCGCAGAAATCAGCAAGCCACGCAATGTGTTTGAAATCGCCAGCCAGTACGACATGTGGGATCATTGACTGAATAAATGTCCACACTACCGCGCTGGTGACGCAAACCTGATCGGGGCGCTGCGCGGCAGGGCGGCCTGCCAGCAGCGTCTCCCACTCCTGGCAGGCGGCTAACAACTGCTGTGTCACTCGCGCCACCCATGGCTGATGCTGCTTTTCTTCCGGTCTGAGATTGTGCTCATAAATGTGTTGCACCGCTTTTTCGCAGGCGGCCAGCACCACACCCAGCAGACGAAGGTCGTGTGCCAGCGCCTCCGGCTCTGCGGGGAATAATTTCTGCTCTGCGCCCGCCAGTGTCTCGAAATAGTACAAAATAAGCGTGGATTCCATTAACTGCACGCCGTTATCCAGCAGCAGCGTTGGCGCTTTGACCACCGGATTAATACGAGCGAACGCGTCAAATGAGCGAAAAACCGACAGCGGCATACTTTCAAATTCGATGCCATAGAGTTCCAGGGATACCGCAATACGCCTGACGTAAGGCGAGTCCATCATGCCAATGAGTTTCATCGTGATTCCTGCCCATTCCAGCAACAGCCGTTAATTGATTGACCGCGACACCTGTCACAGTGATGCCCCGGTGTAGAAGACGAAGAAACCTTACCGTATCTCGGGGGGGACGAATATCACGGGTTTCTTACCATATGTGTTAGTTTTGCTAACGTTTAACGTGGTTATCGTGTGTCCTGCAAATAACGTTAAAATTAACTGACCGAACATCATTGGCTTATCGCTTTAAAGTTATCTGCCGTTGATTTAAGAAAGCCTGTTTGGTAGTAACGTTAACGTATTGGATCCTGTGTTTGAGGAAAGCACGATGTCGGATTTCCCACCGATCGCCAGCCTGCGAAGTTTTGAGGCCGTTGCACGCCTGGGTAGCCTGACCCAGGCGGCAAAAGAGATGAACGTGACTCATTCTGCCATAAGTCAGCAAATCAAAATCCTTGAGGAGTTGGTGGGCGTAAAACTGTTTATCCGTCACGGGCGCGGGGTGCAGATTAGCGAAGAAGGACGGCTGTATGCGTTACAGATACGCGAGGCGTTAAATCACATTTCAGATGCCACCCGGCTGGTGCAGGTAAAGCCGCGCACGATGGAACTGACTCTGGCGACGGTGCCTTCTTTTGGCAATCACTGGTTAATGCCGCGCCTGATGCGGTTTCGCGAGAAATTTCCTCTCATATCGTTACGTTTACAGGTCAGTCTGACGGTTACCAGCCTGCAACAGCAAGGCATTGATATTGCGATCCGTATGGGGCAGGGCGACTGGGAAGGCATGGATAGCCGCTTTCTTTTTTCTGATGAGTTGATTGTCGTTGCGGCACCTGGCTATAACAATGGCAACTTACCCACCACGCCGCAAGAGGTGGCGAAGAGTCACATTATCTTTTCGACGGAGTCGTGGAAAAGCTGGTGCCTGAATGCCGGCCTGGAAAAAGAGATCGTGCCAGCGGGACTGCGGATCAACGATTCGAACCTGGTGCTTGAAGCCGTCCGGCTGGGCGCTGGCATTGCGCTTGAGCGCCGTTCTCTGGTCAGGGACGCTATCGCGCGGGGCGAACTGGTGCAGATAACCTCATTCTCGGCGCCTTATCCCTGGCACTACTGGCTGGTGACCTCTGCACAGACAGAGAAAGCGCGGGAAATCTCTCTTTTCATCGCCTGGCTGGATGAAGAGATAGCCCTGTGGCGCGAGCAGACGCCGTGAGGGCCAGATTCGCCAGGTGGCGGAGAATCCGCTATTATCCGCTCTCCCTTTTTCGCCGGGCAGCCTGATGTCTGAGATTATCGATACCTTTATTGCCCCGCCATGCCAGGAGGAAGTTACGATCCTTTGGCAAGACGAACATCTGCTCCTCATCAATAAACCCGCCGGGCTGCTTAGCCTCTCCGGGAAAAACCCGCAAAATCTCGACTCTGTGCATCACCGGCTGGTCAACCTATTCCCCGGCTGCACGCTGGTCCACCGCCTTGATTTTGGTACCTCCGGGCTGATGGTGGTGGCGCGCAACAAGGCGATCAATGCTGCACTCTGCCGCCAGTTCAGCCAGCGCACGGTGAACAAGGTCTACACTGCGTTGCTCTGCGGGCATTTGGCCAATGATGGCGGGGTGATCGACGCGCCGATCGCCAAAGATCCGGCGCTGTTTCCGCTGATGTCGATTTGCGCTGTTCACGGCAAACCCGCACGCTCACGCTACCGGGTCGTGGACCGTTTTTTTCAGGAAGGGGAAGACGGAACGTTACTGCCACTGACGCGGGTCGTACTGATTCCGGAGACCGGGCGCACCCATCAATTGCGCATTCACTGCCAGCATCTGGGCCATCCGATTCTGGGCTGTGACTTGTATGGCGGTCTGAGGCTACCGGGCACAGCGCGAACACCGCGAATGATGCTGCACGCCAGTGAATTGCATTTTGTCCATCCGGTCAGCGCAGAACCGATAAACGCCTGCCACGCCAGCCCGTTCTGAACAGTAGATACTGTGAACGTTGAGGGAGAGGGCCAGGGTGAGGGGGAAAATGCGGCTCTGGTGGTCATTCCGTTCACCTTATGTTCCTTGCTTTTCTGTCGCGACAGAACCCGTGAACGTGCCAGGGTGGCTCACCGCCACCACCCTGGCGACCCGGGCTCCCGGCCAGGAAAATCGCCGCTGGCGCGGTCCATGATGCTTATGTCGTCTGACTTTCGGGTCGGGGACCAGCCTGCGTCCTTGCAGGCTATCCCCTCCGCCCGCTTCCCTGCGGGCGGCCCCGGTCAGCCGCCAACGCCTCAGCGATTTTCAGCCGGACCCTGTCATCGCTGTCACTGTTTTATTCTTATTAAGCGGCGTTATCGCTGTAAAACGTAAGATTACCGGGGATTCCTCACCCCTGAGGGAGAGGGAGAAAACCGGTCGTAGATACTGTGAACATCTTCAACCCTTTTTAGTCATGGCTTACTCGTTTTCCCGCATGATAACCATAGCGACATCTTTGTCCCCCCTGGCGCAGAGCGTGCAGCGAGGGGGGTGAGTCCCCGCTGAAATCGGTGAGACGAAGACCCGATGACAAGGTCAGGCCGCCAGGGATGGCGGACTGAGGTTTGTCGAGACACGACGTCGAGTCAAACCGACCGCAGGCAGCGGGGCGGGAGGCGAACGCAGTGCGAAGCATCGATTTCTTTGCGGGGCCGCGGGGATTGTAAAGGGGAACGCGGTGTTCCCCTTTACCCGTTCACGTGTTCGAGGGTGACATTTCGCCATGAACATACGGTGAACGGAACCCACCTCCCGAGCCGCATTTTCCCCCTCACCCTGGCCCTCTCCCTCAAGGGAGAGGGGACCGATCGTGCTCGCATTTTTGTGGGGACTCCTCTCCCCCTCTACGATCGGGCACCGAACCTGTAGATCCGGATGAAGCGCCGGGAGGATGCCCGGCGCGGTACATAAGTGCGGTGGCAAAGGGGGATTAAATGCTGCGGATTACCACATCAAATCGTCAGGTATTTTGAAATCGGCGTACGGATCGTCTTCGTCCTGCACTTCTTCGCTCAACGCGCTGTTTAACACAATGTAACTCTCATCGCGCTGAGCAATTTTATCGGCGACGACGGCAGGGATGATCGCGTATTCGCTGTCGCCATTGCTGTTGGTTACCAGACGTGCAATGGCGAGGCGGCCATTGATCAGTTGTGTCTGCGTTGCCTTATCTACCACAACCTTTTTGATGAGGTTATTGTCGGTGAAGTTAAAATCGATATTGCCTTTGGCGATGACGATTCGGTTCATCTCAATAAGCTGCTTCACCTGCGCTTTATACTCTTTCGATAACGCCGCCTGCTTTTGTTGCTCGCTCAGCTGCTTATCACGCTCAAGTTGTGCCTTTTTGTTCTCTTCTACCGCCTCTCTTGCCTCACGAGCCTGAACGCGTGATTTCTTGGCCGTTCTCTGGACTTTGGCCATCTTTTTGCTGGTTACTAAACCTGCTTTCAGCATCTGCTCTTGTAAGGTGAGTTTTGTCATCGTCGTTTCTAACCTGGTAAAGAATTTGCGTGATTATAACGGTAATTATTGCGGATGTAACAGGTGTGGCCGTGACCGTGACGTTACGCGTCCTAAACCTGACGCTGGTATAAAGAAGGACGTAGCGGAATCAATTGTTACATTTATGTATCATGCTTCTGACTTGAAAACTCGTTACTCTCTCTTCTTGCGGATATGACGTGACACACCTGATTTCCAACCTGCTGATTTTAAAATGGAATATGGGAAGTGCGGCGTGTAAATGGCGGCACATATACTCGTTTTGTGAATGCGAAACCCTCGCGGGATTGCCACTTAAGAAGAGGTTTCATGTCTTTACGATCGCTACAGGCGCTGTGTTTAGTGAATTTTTTTATGGCGGATGTCAGGGACGGTCTCGGCCCTTTTTTAGGGATCTTCCTTACTGAACATCACTGGCAAACCGACAGTATTGGCTGGATGATGACGCTCGGAGGTGTGGCAGGGCTTATCGCCACGATGCCCTCCGGGCTGGTTGCTGATGCGTCACGACATAAGCGGGCAATACTCGTTACCTGCGGTCTGCTCATCACTGCCGCGACGCTGCTGCTCTGGGTATTTCCGACGCTGTATATCGTCGGCTTTTCTCAGCTTGTCACGGGAGTGTCTGCGGCTTTCATTGCCCCTGTGCTAACCGGGATCACACTTGGGTTAACGGGCTCATCCGGCTTCAACCATCAAATGGGCAGAAACGAGGCGTTTAACCATGGCGGAAATATGAGCGCCGCGATACTGGCGGGTGTACTGGTCTTCTACCTGGGCACAGATGCCGTGTTCATTTTGATGACCGGTATGGCGATTTGCGCCACGATGGCGGTGTTTGCTATTCGCAATGATGACATCGATAACCGCGTCGCCCGTGGATTAAGTGGCAGTGCGGATCCTGCAGCGCTTCCCAAACTGTCCGTTATTCTCGCACACCCCGCGGTGATTACCATCGGGGTAACGCTGCTGCTTTTTCATCTGGCAAACGCCGCGCTGCTACCGATGCTCAGTATGCGTGTGGCATCGGCGCCGGGAGGGGAAATAAGCGCGGGCCTGTATGCAGCGGCGACGGTTGTCATTTCGCAACTGGTGATGATCCCCGTGGCTTTATTCGCCGCGGCCAGAGCGGAAAAATATGGTTATCCGCTATTGATCGCGGCGGCCTTAATTGTCCTGCCGCTGCGCGCGGCGCTGGCTTGCACCTCAGCCGACCCACTTTTTATGATACCGGTGCAGATTATGGATGGCGTGGCGGCAGGCCTTCTGGGTGTGGCGGTTCCGGGTTATATCGTCAAGTTGCTGGAAGGCAGCGGGCATACCAATGCCGGGCAAAGCTTTGTCATGCTGTTACAGGGGGCGGGCGCGGCATTCAGTCCGGGCCTGGCGGGCAGTATTGCGGCAAAATATTCCTACAGCGTGGCTTTTGCCGTGCTGGGGGCAATTGCGTTACTGGCGCTGCTTATCTGGACCCTGCGCCGCTTTTTTTATGGAACCCACGAGGAGCGGCGATCTTATTGAGGCGGCGCGAAAGGGGAAAAACAATGAACAGGGGAGTGAGATGATTTTAACGACCATGCCAGGGCTTATTATCCGACGCTTTCACCGCAAAGATGCCGCGGCTTTTTATGCTTATATGGCATCGCCGCGTGTGCCTTGTTTTTATGATGAGAAAGTCAGCACCCTGGCAGAAGCCGAAGAAGACGTGGCTAAACGCGCCAGCGATGAGACCCAGTTCGCCGTCTGCCTTAAAGAGAGTGATGCGCTTGTTGGTCATCTTTTTGCCGATAACCACGGGGAACCCGATCCGCATACCTGGAGCATAGGCTGGCACTTTAATCCGCAATATGAAGGGCGGGGATTTGCCACCGCCTCTGTCAGCGCGCTATTCACTTATCTGTTTACGCAAAACGAAGCACGGCGCCTGTATGCCTATGTGGAAGACTATAATCTGCCGTCGCAAAAACTCTGTGCTCGCCTGCATATGCGACAGGAAGGTTGTTTTAAGGAGTTTGTCTCGTTTACAGACGAAGAGGGCGAAGAGCGGTACGACTCTACGTATGTCTACGCGCTGCTTAAAAAAGAGTGGCAAGCGACGTTTTGAGTTCGGTGACGGGACGAGAGATTATCTCACCTGTCAGGTTTTATTCGCGAGAAAGAGAATATTAAGACAATCCGATAACCGCGATAATGTATTACCGGATTGTCTTTCATTCTCGATTAATAACAGATGTTAGATGGGCATTCAGGCCATTTTAAATACGCTAACCAGGTCTTTCAGCACTCTGGCCTGCTCGTTAAGCATTTCTGATGCCGCCACGGATTCTTCAACCAATGCCGCATTTTGCTGTGTCGTGGTATCAATTTGACCGATCGCAATATTAATCTGATGCACCCCTTCGCTCTGTTCCAGACTGGCCTGTTCGATCTCTTTAAGAATACTCGAGACGCTGTCAACGTTTTGCACAAGGCCATCCATTTTTCCGCTCACCTGACGCACCATATCCAGACCCCGGGAACTTTGCTGCATGGAATTTTCAATCAGAGAACGGATATCCTTTGACGAATTCGCTGTTTTTTGCGCGAGAACGCGAACTTCCTGAGCAACGACGGCAAATCCTTTTCCGTGTTCACCTGCGCGGGCGGCTTCCACCGCCGCGTTGAGGGCCAGTATATTGGTCTGGAAAGCAATGGAGTCAATCAGACTAATAATGTCAGACATTTTATCTGCGGAGTTGGTGATATTGTGGATTTCATGCGTCAGAGACGACATTAACTTTTCATTATCTTTGGCCGTTATGCTGGCATTTTCTGAGAGCAGGGAAGCATTGGCTGTATTACTCCCGGTATTTTTCACCGTGACGGAAATCTGCTCCATCGACGCGGCGGTTTGTTCTACCGAACTGGCCTGTTCCTCCGTTCGCGCGGACAAATCCCTGGTGCCAGCCATGATTTGTGAGGCACCTGTCGCGATATTTTCCGCCCCGCTGCGAATTTCAGTCACGATTTTTCGTAATTCTTGCTGCATATGGGCAATGGCCCCGGTCAGAATCCCTGTTTCATCTTTAGAAGTAATAACGATGTCAGTACCGAGATCGCCTTTGGCAATACGGGTGGCGGCACTGACGGCATGATTGATAGGACGGACAATGGCACGTGAAATCAGAAGTGCCATGATGATACCGAGTGCTAAACAGATTATTGATACAACGATCATTGTCGCTTTGCTTAATGCGTAATCACCGAGAAAATCCGCATAGGATGTCTGCATTTCATTACGCTGCAGATCGATAAATTCGGTTATTTTCTCCAGGTATTGACCTTCGTAAGCACGGGTGTGAGTGGTGTACTCATTGACGGCTGCCTCAGGATCGGTTTTAAGGTTTTTTATCACTAAAGCGCGTGACTGAATGTAAGCTGTACGCATTTCAGATATCTTGTTTAATAATAATTGTGAAGGTTCATCGTCTGCTTTTTCCCTCAGTTGTTCATATAACGCCGTTACTTCTTTACTTTTAGCATTCAATGCCTGCAAAAGCTGATCTTTTCTCTCTGGTTCTTTTTCGATAATTGCGTTAAGTAATAACGTTGTCGCGTTATTGACCTCTCTTATAACATTATTGCCAAGAGCAGTTGTCGGATAATCCTCCGTTACGATTTTCGATATTTTATCTTTAGCTTCATTAAGCCTGAAAAGAGAGTTTGCTGAAATAAATACCATCAAAAGCAATATGATGCCGAATGCCAGTAATATTTTGTTTTTGATACTTAAACCTTGTGTTTGACTGTTGGTCTTAACTTTTCTCATTTTTCTTTCCTTGTTAAATTTGAAGTTATGCCGATCTGCGCCTGCAGAGGGCATTTAATACACATCGGCATGATGCTGATAATACTTAGCCATTGATCGTTAAAAACTAAAAAAATTAAATTATTGATAGTTTGTGACTATTGAAATTAATTCGATTGATCGATGGAATGTTGCATAATTTTAATGCAACAAATTTATTGAACGATTTGTGCTATTATTCGCAATGCGTATTGAAAAGAACAAGGTTGGCTTTTAACCGTCGAATTGCTAAGGGAATTTAAAAAAAGACAGCCAGGGTAAGGTGATGGAGTCTGACGATAAACGTAAAATGATAACCCACAGGACATAAGCAAATCTTGATGATGACAGTCGATCCGATGGCGCATTGCGCCTGTGTTTCGTGCTTTACCCTCACTTTTCTAAAATTACCTTATAAAACGCTTTCATGCGGCGAAGCGGCCAAAGCCGCTATTACTCGCCATACTTATTCATTGTTATCAGTCAGAGGCTCAGGAAAATAATCACCCGTGACTTCCCGGACATATCTGACATCCTGGGTATTATTTTGCGCGCAAAATAATAAGAACTCATCTAAGGGCATTGGCTTCGCATAAAGATAGCCCTGTTGCAGATCGCACCCCATTTTAAATACGGTGTCGGCCATAGTTTGTGTTTCAATACCTTCAACAACGATGTTCATACCTACATCGTTTGCAATTTCGATGATTTTCTCTAAGATTACTCTATTTTTTAAACTATGATCTATGCCTTTTAATAAATTCTTATCGATTTTTACTTCACCGAATGGCATTTCATTTAAGATATTTAATGAAGAATAACCAGAGCCTAAGTCGTCAAGCGACCATAATGCTCCTTTCCTCGTGAATTCATTCATGACGTGTAAGATATGCTTCTTATCATAAATAAAAGCACCTTCTGTTATTTCAAGTTTGATATTTTTGAGGCTAAGGTTGTTTTTATTGAGAATGCTGTCAACGGTATCGGGAAACTCAGCATCCATTACTTGTATTGGGCTGATGTTTACAGAAACCGTAATGTCTTTTATTTTGTTTTTGAGCGCCAGCATATCATCACCAACACGTTCCAAAACCCAGTAACCGATGGGTAATATTAATCCGGACGCCTCGGCTATCGGAATAAAATAATCGGGCGCTATAAAACCTCTGACGGGATGTTTCCAACGCAGTAATGCTTCTGCTGAAACGACTTTCCCCTGACGATCGATTTGCGGCTGATAATAAACAGAGAGTTGTTTGGTTTTTATGGCTTTCGATAGTGCGTAGGTAAGATACTTCTCATTAGTATAATCGCCGCGGAAGATGATCAAGATACCAAATATAAGTGCAACAGCAGTAACGTAGTTTATGAAAACACCTTTGGTCATGATGTATTCTGGCGGGTGAAGAAGCTCACTGGTAAAAGAGATATCAGACACTGAGTAGATCAAATAGAAAACAAAGGCAAGAAAAGGCATTACTGTTTTCACATAGAATCGTTCATGCCTGAGAAATAAAGCCCCACCAACAGCATATACCAGCAGGTAAGAGTGAGACGAACGGGGTATGGCAGCAAGAGGGAAATCCGTTAAAGGGATCACAGTGCAAACAATCAATATCAGGTGGGAAAAAATAAGCGTGTTTTGCTTTGTGATCCCATTAAATGCCATCTTCATGGCATAAAAACCGACAAGAATGACAGATAAACATAATGCGGCGATATAAGGCTTGTCAGCAAACAGATATGCTGTACTCCAGGCTGCACCTCCTGTCATACAGATAATTCCGGTCAGGAAAAGTAAAAAATACTGCCGCCTTGTATGATTACAACGAGGCAGTCTCTGAATGTAAGATTCACAAAAACAAACGAATGAGTTTAATAAAGAATGCATGCGATCCCCTGAATTTGTTTACTATTGAAAATAGTCATTTCAGCATAGATCCTGAGAGGTACGGATTAATGGTTTTCTCTTCTTGTCTTTCATTTCGCATTCCTTTTTAAAAGAGGCAACAATTCAGTCTACTATACCTGATATTTTCCATACTGATGAATCTGACCGGTGTTGCTGAGCGCTAAATTGTGGTACTCGTTGTTTACTACACCATTCAATACAGAGTTGAGAATGAAAAGACGTTATGTGATTGCAGATGTTTTTACGGATACCCCGTTTGTTGGCAACCCTGTCGCTGTCGTGTTAGATGCAGAAGGGATGAGCACCGGGCAAATGCAACAGATTGCCGCTGAATTTGGCTACAGCGAAACGACATTCGTACTGCCGCCGGAAGACAGAGCAAACACGGCGCATGTGCGCATTTTTACCCCCACGCGGGAAATTCCTTTCGCCGGGCATCCTAATGTCGGTACCGCCTTTGTGTTGGCGAGTTATGCAACGGCGAGGGACGAGACGCTGCCTGAGACATTGCTGTTTGAAGAAGCGGCAGGTCTGGTGCCCGTTCGGCTGCTCAAAAACAACGGCACCATTAGCGGGGCCGAACTGCGGGTGCCGGAGTTGTTGTCCTGCCGCTCCGAAGTAAGCGCGGGGCAGGTTGCCGCCTGTTTGTCGCTGGAAGCAGAGTGTATTAATACGGCTGTGCATCAGCCGCTGGTGGCCTCGGTGGGGCTGCCGTTTTTAATTGTTGAACTGGCCTCCCGCGATGCGCTACGCCGCTGTGTGCCGAATCTACAAGGGTTTCGGGCCGTTCTCCCGCTGGACGGTGCCGTGTCCATTTATGCCTATACCCTGGACACAACGCGGGAAGAGCATTGCGATTTGCAGGCAAGGATGTTCACGCCGCGGATGACCGAAGACCCGGCGACAGGCAGCGCGACGGCTGCATTGACGGCGCTACTGGCTTCTCTGCACGATAAAACGACGCTCTCTTTGCGTGTAAGTCAGGGGGTGGATATGGGGCGGGCCAGCCTGCTATTGGCAGAGTATGACGCCTCGCAGGGCAAACCGGTTGTGCGGGTAGGGGGAAACAGTGTGATCACCATGGAAGGGACATTTAACCTGTGAAGCCATGTCAGCCTGTTGGGCTGACTTCATTGCGCCGGGGGAAAGATTAGCGGGAAGGGGACAGACAGCACAGGCTGCCGCCTTCCCAATAAAGACTGAGACGACGTTACTCGTTGCCCCATTGGTTGAGGAAGTTTGCGACGTCATCAATACGTTTTTCATTGATGCCTGCTTCGCGGGCCATCTCTTGCTGCGCCTCTTCGCTGATCTCTTCATTAGCCATTAAACGGGTGATGAGCAACTGAAAATAGTGTGCCAGGGGATCGCGTTCTGACTCGCTCACCGGCTTCTCGCTTTCCGTCGAATACTCATCCACGATGTCATAAAATTTAAGTGGTATTTCGTTGTTCATAAGTCGTTCCCTAAGTCCTGAGCCAGTTGATACTGCCGATGTGGCTTAGATAATAGCAGTCTTATTTTACTCCCCGAGCGAAAATCGCCGGATGAATACGGAAATATCTAAATGGGGCAGTAAGTCGTGCCGGCATGCGCTATATCAATCGTGCGATGTCGGCACAGGGGCAGTCTGATGATGTCAGACTTTGAGCATTTTAACTGTGGCTTCGACATCTATTTCATCTTCCGAGAAGATTAACGTCGTGCCCTGGAAGGTGGTGATCGCCAGTTTTTTTACCGCGCGCATTTCGCCTGGTTTCGCGGCGGATTTCGGCTTGATATTGTTCATCAACAGACCCACCGACAGGACAGCATTTTCTTTATCAATGCCGGTTTCAACAGGCATTTCTTCACTGAACACCACGAAAGACTTGATCGAGGCGAGTTTAAGGCGCTCGCCTGCGATATAGATGTATTTGCTTTCCGGGATGACTTTGACCGCATATGCCGACAATCCTTTATTGTTGGTGGTCGGTTCGAAGGTCACCGCTGCATCTTTCTTGATCAGATCAGGGTTGGCGACCTTAATCACATGAAAGTACCGGTTGTCGCCGTTTTCATCTTTGATAAATCCAAAACCTTTATCTTTAAACCACGTTGTGATCGTTCCGTTCATCGCCATTACCGCCTGATTAATCGTTCATCTACTCAATTTTTGCAGCGCGCAGTGTAAAGCACAATGCGCGCGCAGACTACGTCTTTGGATTAAGTGTGGTGATAAACCTGGCGGAGGCGAGGGCGGGGAAGAAAAGGCAAAACGGTTGATTAGGGGGCGAGGTGATGCGCTAAAGCGTGCGAGCTTGTAAGATTGGTTCTCGCGCTCTATCGCCAGGAACGGGCTGAGTCTGATAATCCGGCACTGTGAATTTCTACTTTACATCCAGAGGCGCGATTGTTTCGAGGTTGTGGCTGTTTTTTCCGTCGTCCGCACCCTGGCGGCTGATGCCACATTTACTGTGCAACCCCACGCTGCGTTAAAGAATATATCTGGCATATCAGATATATTCTTTAACGTGATTGCGAACTCCTCATGGTGTTATTTCCTTTTCTGAAATGCAGTGCCAACAGAGTAGAACCTAAGTGAGCATCAACAGGGCGGGATAATCATATCCCATTCTGACAACTTTTTTTTCTGCCTGAGAATTCACTTAAGCAAAACCCCAATGATGAATGAGAACGGAAAAATGGGAGTTTCTTTTATGAGTGAGGAAGAAATAAAAATATGAATTGCGAATTATCCTATTGTGGGTAAGTAATATTTGGAATATCGCAAGAAATTAAATTCATTAGTTATTGTTTTTATTATAAAAAATAATTAAACAGATGAGTTATCTACAATGTCTTTTTCACGAAGTCACTCGCACTCCCTGCATTCGTTTTTTCTTGTCTGAGGCTTAAATTTACTGCGGCTTGTGCAGTGACCATCTCGTGCTGAAATATCCGTAGAAAATACATTGCCTGTTTCTATAACTAACAAAGGTAGGTTTACAATCAAAATGCACTGTTTGTAAAATAGTGTAAGCTTAGTGGGAGGGTAATTATCCCTTTAACTGGTATAGCAAACTTCTTCGGGCGCACGCCGCGAAAGTCGTTTTTCCCATTACACACAGTGGATGAGTTAATAACGTTGAAAAGCATAACGGAATTGAAAATGGGTTATACAAAGGTAATCTTTTGGCTTCTGTTAACCCTGTTTCTCATACCAGCAATCACATTAGGTTTTGCTGAATACGGGAGTAAATCACTCAATCAGGAATACACACAATTCTTTATTGAGGATGCACAAAAACAACATCAGGATGCCGATAAACTCGCCGGGTTCCTGCAACAGAATCCGCCTTCAAGCGTCTGCGGTCCGGTTGCCGAAGATCTGCTCAACTACAAAAAAGCAGTCTGTTCACCGGGCTCAGAGCTCTGGCAGTTTTACATGATGGGCAACGTTGCATTGTGGACGTTGATTGCCGGCGGCATTGTACTGCTGATGATCGTGTTATTCAGCGCGCTGGCCTTCAGGAATCGCCGGAGTCAACTGTTAAGCCTGATGCTGGCGCGTCCATTCCTGATGCTCGCGGGTTCGCTTGAAGTGATTGTGCAAGGGGGGATGCTGGTATGGCTCTCTTTCTGGGGAACCGCCTTCTTCACGCAAACCTACTATCCAAAACTGGTTATAATAGTGGGATTGATGGTGCTGGGTGGTATCTATTACATCATCAAAGGCATCTTCAAAAAGCTTCCGCCTGAGGAGAATATCGAAGGCGAAGTGGTAAGCCGCGAAGCCGCCCCTGCACTGTGGTCAAGAATTGATGCGCTGGCTGCCCGGGTAGGAACAACCCCGCCGGACCATATTGTTGCCGGTATCGACACCAATTTCTACGTGACAGAAGCGCCGATGCGCGTAAATGACCATCTGTTAACGGGCCGTAAACTGTATGTCAGTATACCGCTGTTGCGTCAGCTGACCCTCGCGCAGGCCGATGGCGTCATGGTGCATGAGCTGACTCACCTGCATGAAGGCGATACGGCGTCGGGCGCGTTACTGGGGCCGAAGCTGCACCGTTTCGATCTCTATATCGCTCTGATGAGCGAGAATGTGGCCACGCTGATTGTCTACTATCCGCTTTATCTGTACCGCATGCTGTTTGAACTGGCATGGCAGCGCAACAGCCGTGAACGTGAGTTCGTGGCCGATCGCAATGCCTCTGCGCTCATCTCACCTGCTGCGATTATTGAATCCCTGATCAAGATTTCAGCCTATGCCAGCTATCGCTATGAGGTTGAGCGCAATCTCTTTGAAAACAATGCGCTGCATGAGAGTGAACTGGGGATCCGTAAAACCATTGCAGCCGGTTTGCCTGCGCATGTGAATTCCCCTGGTTTTATCAGCACCATGCGTGAACAGAATGTGCCGCATCCCTTTGATTCACACCCCCCCCTGGCTGAAAGAATGCGTAACGTTGGTTTTTCCGTTGAAGAAAGCGCCTATTCTTCGGTGGCAGCGGAACTCCCGACGGAGAGTTGGGTCGATTTAATGCCCGTTGCCGACAACATCGAACAGCAGCTGTGGCAGAAATATGAACGTGATTTCTCGTCTAACCATGAAGAGAGCCTGGCCTGGCGCTACCAGCCCACGGGCGAAGCCGAGACCGCGCTGGTCCTTAAGTATTTCCCCAATGTTCCCTTTACACTGAAAGACGGTTCGCAGATCGAAATCACCTGGCAGGGCATTGTATTGCCGAAAACGGCTGAGCTGCTGGAGTGGGATAACGTTAAAAATATCAACGTGCTTCGAAACTTTGGCCGGGATACGTTGCATGTCCAGCATGTGCAACCGAACGCCCACGGCAAAAAACGCAGCAAAATCCCTCTGCCGGGCCTCAAGAAAGAGATTGATAGATTCAAAGGCGTGCTGGCCTGGTACTGGCATCGCCACCAGACGGCACGGTCAATACAGGCACAAGCTGAGACGCTGGCTCAGCACGACGCATAACCGGTGGCTCAACCCTGTGACAGGGGTTGAGCTGCAATCGTTATTGCTCATTAACGTTCGCAAGGTTAGACGTATTTAAAACACGACCAGAAATGTCATTCCCGCAAGATTAGTAACCGTACTCTGCGCAGGCTATATGCCGATAAAAACCTGCCATGACGCATGATGGGTTACTTTTCTTGATAGCGGAGAGCAGGAATGGTGAAAAGCTGATGTCATTCCCCTGTTGCTGTTGCATTTTTGACTAACGCAGGATGAAGTTAACAACGGCCGCGCCTGGCTGTGAGTTCAAGGTCACCCGATTCAGCTCCCGACACTCAGGTCTTCGCGAGTGGGCCCTTGAAAGTAGATGCTACTTATATGGCAACTACGTGGTTGAGACAGCACAAAACGAATCGTTTCCCAGACCGATCGCCCATTCATCAGACGTTCCCCCATTCTGGATTGATTCTCGACAAACGTATCTAACCCTGTCAGTTCGAAATCCGGCGGGTACAACCCGGTTACACGGATATTTTCCCCGGACAACTGCTGTGACAGTTTCGTTGTAAACCCGCTAAGCCCGTGTTTGCTGGCGAAAAAAGCAGGATGCGCAATGGAATCGGTAAAATTCGGTATCCCGCATGAAGAGATAATCGAGACGATATCAGCACTGTCAGAACGTCTTAACCCGGGCAGCAAGGCTTGAGTCAACAGAATCGAACCTGTCAGGCCTGAACTGACGGTATTGATAATTTCTGTGTCAGGCTGATCGTCTAATCTCCCGGATAACCACTGCGCGGCATTGAGGATTAAAATGTCTATGGGCTTATCTGCGGCCAACAGCTGTGAAGAAAACTGAGAAACGGATTCAGGCCGGGTTAAATCACAGAGATACCCTTTTGCAGTGCCGCTTTCAGCCGCGATGATGCTACAGGTTTTTTGAATATCCTCTGCCCGCCGCGCGCAAAAATCCACCTCGACACCCTCTCGCGCCAGCCATACGCTCAGCGCCTGGCCAAATCCTCCGCCTCCACCGGTAATAACCGCTCTTTTACCTCTCAGCATCTTCCTGCATCCTTTTGTTAATGGCTCTGTGTGGATGTAGATATACAGGAGGAGGGGGAGTGACTTCTTTCCGTGAGTGCTATTTGTATATGAGGAATATGAATGCGACGCACCGCAAACTGATTAATGGTCTGCCCGCGGAGTAGTAGCGTCCATTTGTGGTGCAGAGCGGTTCAATAAGTGTGTTGCGTCTATCGGTTGAACTCACAGCGAGAAGCGAGCATCCCAACCAGCGAAAGGTCGTAAAAAAACCGCCTTGCGGCAGCTTAGACATGTGATTAAGAAGTGGCGCTTGCAAGTCGTGCTGCAAATCCAATAAAGAACATCCCTACCAGCGTGTTTCCGATTGCAGATAGCCGACGATTGCCTTTAAGACGACTAAGCAGATAGGAGCCGCAGAAAACGAGAAAGCCGAAATATACGAGAGTAATTGCGAACATCACTGCTGCAAGAATGATAAACGCCATCCAGGAGTGCTCAGCCTGAACATTGATAAACTGGGCGAAGAAAGAGATATAGAACAACAGCGTCTTTGGATTCAATAGTGTAACCAGCATTCCGCGCCCGATGATCCCTCCCGCATCAGCTAAAGATTTTTTTTCCTTACTCGTTTCGACGACTGGCTTAAACACGGTGCGTATCGTTTGTACACCGAGATAGAAAAGATAAGCAGCGCCTGCGTATTTGATAGCGTTGAACAGGGCAGGCGTTGAATTGATAACCGCCGCCAGCCCACACCAGGCTAATAGAACCAGGATTACGTCGCTCAGGAGGATTGAAAATATTGCAGCAAAACCCCGCCTGATACCGCTGGTAATACTCGTTTTAATCACGAACATGGTTTCAGGGCCAGGAGCAAGGACGATCAGCGTTGCACCAAGCAGGTACGTCCAGAAGTTAACGACACCAAAATCAGCTAACATCTTCACTCCAGTTCTCTCGTTATCAACGAGGCCATTCTAACTAAAGTTGCGTTAATGAAAACACATCACCGCGACTTTCAAGGCAAAGCATGTCCACTCCTGGCAACCTACGGAAAGTAAGCCTGCTCACTGGGGGGGCTGGGGCAGAGTTTTCTGGCGTACCAGTAATCGTATTTGCTTACCACGATAGTTAACATTGTCCTGAAACTGAAAACCAAAGCGCTCAGCTAAATAATTTGAACGTTTGTTCTCTTCATCAATAATACAGCACACTGGAGAGGAAAATGTCTCATCGGCCCATTGTAAAATTGCGCCCAGCGCTTCAGCCGCATAACCTTTGCCACGTACTTCTGGCATTAACGTCCATCCCGCTTCAGGGTATTCCAGTGCAGGCGTGATCTCACGATGAGCATTCATAAAGCCAAACGAACCCGCATAACGGTTGGTTGATTTTTCAAAGACAGCCCAGTAACCATAACCCAGCATCTGCCAGTGCCCGATATCGCGTAACAAACGGGCCCAGACCGTTTCTGCAGTCGGTTTTTCTCCGCCATTAATCTTAACCATTTCCGGAGTGGCCCAGCATTCCTTGAGCGCCGGGAAATCTTCAAGCGTGTATTGCTTTAAAATCAGGCGCTCTGTTTCAAGCTGTGGCGCTTGCTGTATCAGCATTGTTTATCCTTTTAGTGTGAGTTTTATGATTTGTTGAATTTACCGCCGCGAGCGCGTTGTTTGCGAAGAAATCGGCAATGTCTGCCGCATCAAACACGCTCTGAACTTCTCTGTTTCAGTTATTTACTGCTGGCAGACTGTGGACCACGGTAATCACCGCCAAGCGCTTTAATCAACGTGATATCGGTGCTGAGCCGCTGGGCCTGGATATCCAGCAGTAAAAGCTGCTCCGCGATAGCCGGACGACGCGCTTCCTGGGCCGCATAGTTGCTGATAAGTCCGCGCTGATGGTGCGCGCTGGCGCTGCGGGTGGTTAGCATCGCCGCCGTCACTTTCTGCTGCTGCAGCGCGGCCTGCTGGTTCAAATCATTAAGCTGGCTGGAGCTAATCGCCACGTCGCGCACCGCGTCCAGCACCGCCTGGTTATACTGTTTAATCAGTATATTGCTCGCCGTACGCGTCGATTTCAGGTTGGCGTTTAAGCGCCCGCCGTCAAATAGCGGTAAATAGAGCCCCGGCAGTATATTGATCTGCTGGAAAGAGGACTTAAACAGGTCGCCGACGCTCAGCGCGTTGTAGCCCCAGAAAGCCTTGATATCGACGTGCGGGTAAAACGCCGCTTTTGCCGCGTCCACCTGGCTCATGGAGGCGCTGACATAACCGCGTAGCGCCTGCAGATCCGGGCGGCGAGCCAGCAGCTCAAACGAGAGCGAGTCCGGGAGTGTCTCCTGCAGCGTCGGCAGCGCTACAGGGTGGATCTCCGGCAGGCTATGCGCATCGGCGCCGATGAGCGCGCGCAGCGTTTCCCGATACTGCGTCAGCGTCCCCTGCGCTGTAATCACTTGCTGCTGCGCCGCCAGGAGCTCGGCCTGGGCATTGGCGACATCAACGCTATCCTCGACGCCGCGCGCGGTACGATGCTCATGCGCCTGCACCGAGAGGCTGGCGATAGCCTCCAGTTGGTTGAGTAATTCAATTTTCTGAAAGGTTGCCTGCATCGCAAAATAGAGCTGAGCCACGCTACTGGCGAGATCCAGTTCGATACCGGCGGTCTCCGCCTGGCGGGCATTCTTTTCGCCAATCGCGGCGGCAACACGGGCGCGGTCGGAACCCCAGAGATCGATATTCAACGTTGCGCCGACCCCGACCGTATTCAGCATGTACCACGGGCCGTTTTTATCCACCGGCAGGGAGAAGGAGTAGGGCCAGGTGAACTGTTTATTGGTCACCCGCAGGTGGTTTTGCGCCGCCACGGCGGTGGCCTGTACGCCCATTGCCGATTGCGCCAACTCCACCGTGGACTGCGATTGCGAAATCCGTAGCCGCGCGGCCTGCATGGTCGGGGAGTTTTGCAGCGCGCGATTGACCAGCATATTAAGCTGGGGATCCTGATAGCCTTCCCACCAGCGCGCCGTCGGCCAGCCGCTGTTCGCCAGGTGGATCACCTGCGCCAGCTCGGCCTGCTGCGGATTAACCAGCGGAACCTGGCCGGGATCGTCCTGAATTAACGCGCACCCGGTTAATAACGTCAGGGCGAAGGCAAGTGCCGGTGAGCACCAGACGCGCGGGGAAGGAGTAATGTTTGTCATGATCGGGCTGCCTGTCGCGGAATAACGGAAGTCGCAAATGACCACGTCGGAAGCGCGGCCAACGCGTTGAGCAATGGCGCGCCAAACGGGTTCGCCGGGTCCGGGTGAAGCACTTGAGGGGTTATCGCTGTGCTTTGTTGCTGGTCGATATCGGCGGCGTAGCCTTCAAGCCGCCCGGCGCAGCGGGCTAAAAAGGTATCCTCCGGCGTGGCGTACAGGCGATAGCCTTCGCTGAGACGCAGGATCTCCTCTGCCTGACGGAATGTCGCCCGTACCGGCCAGTTTTTCGCATCCGGCCACGGATGCGCGTAGGTTGCCAGCGGCTCGGCGGCAACGCGGTTGAGTAATGTCTCGCTTTCAGTCAGCGCAGCAAAGAGTGGTACCAGTTGCACTTCATCGTTGCGGGCAGAGAGGGTTTGCGCCAGTTGCCGATAGAGCTGCGCCAGCCGCGCTTTGAGCTGTGGCGCTTCACTATCCGGCCATAAATAGAGATGAACAAGAGAGGAAACCAGCACGCCAAGCAGGATCCCGATAACCCTGTCGCGCAGCTCGGTAAGGTTGCTGAGCGGACCAAACCAACTGAGAAACGCCAGTGCAAAGGTAAAGCCTATCTGGATCCCGGCGTAGGCAATGCGTTCCGAACCTGCCGCAATCCACGCGGCCAGCGCGAAGACCGGCAGGGTCATTGCCAGCAGCCCGCTTAGCGAGTCGGTCCAGGGCTGCACAAAGACAATCAGGATCAGCGCAATCAGCGTGGCCAGCAGCGCGCCGCCGATGCGTAGCCACGTCTTTTGCAGGGTGGCGCCCAGACCCGGCTGGGCGACAATCACACAGCTCAACATAATCGTGTGAATGCCCTGCCAGTCGGCGGCGGTGTAAAAAACATAGCACAGCAGGGTAGCCAGCAGCGTTTTCAGGGCAAAGTGCAGATAGGCGGGATTGGACCACGCGTCCGGCAAAAGTAGCGGCGCTTTTTCCACTTCGCCCCGCGGCAGCGGGATGGCTTCGCCGCGTGCCAGTCGCGCCAGAACTGCGGCGATTTCCTGCAAAATGGCGCTGTTGGCACTCTCGCGCGGGATCACCAGCGGCTGGCAATCCGCCGCCGTGGTGGGCAGATTATCCGCCAGCGCGTTCAACTCGCGGGCTAACTGCTGACGCGCATCGGAATGGTCGTTGCCCGGCTGTAGCAGGGTCGTCAAATGATAGCAGCGCAGCGCGGCGGCCATCAGCGACTGCCAGGCCTGCGGGCTGGCGGCAATCTCCGGCGTGGCGCGCGTGGCCTGCTGATACAGAGACTGCAGTTGGTTAAATTGTTCGGCCAGCGCTTTGAAAGTAGGTTGCCCATCGTCGGGATGGGTAAGGGCCCGTGCCGTCTGGCGCAGCATCACCACCAGCCGGGCTTTGAACTGATAGCCGGGAAAAGCCTGTCGGAAACAGGCATTGACCAGCAGCGTCACCAGAATGGCGGTGTTAATCGCCACCCACAGCCACATTAGCAGGCGCACCAGAATTTCACTCTGGCTGGTCATTGACGGGAAGGTCTGGGCGTAGATGACCGCCAGCGCCACCACGAAAAAGGCCATCCCCAGCTTACCCAGCACCCGCATCAGGTAAATTGCGCAGAAGAATAGAAACACCGAGGCAATCAGACGAATGAGCGGATAGTCATAGGTCCATTTGATAATCAGCAGCACACCGCCCAGGGCGACGCTGACGGTGACTACAAAAACCACGCTGACCAGCTTAATCATCAAAATATTAGGCTGGCTGACGTAAAACACCACGATCAGCGCGACGGCGAGGAAGGGGATATGCAGCGTCATAAACAACACAATCAGCACTGCGCAGCTCAGCGTCAGGCGTAGGGTGTAGTTCGCCCGTCCCGGCGCATCGCGGAGTTCCCGGGTCAGAAACGACCAAAAGCTCTGCATGCCGTCTCCTTATTGCGGCTGCAGGACGGCGCTGGCGGAAGCGCCCATACGAAACAGATTCAGATCCGGGTCTTTGACGGCAATTTTGACCGGGAAACGCTGGGAGACATGCACCCAGTTGATACTCTTCTGGATGACCGGCAGGCCCTCAATCACGCTGCCGCCATCAGGCAGAACGCCGGTGCCGACCGAGTCGACGACGCCCTCGAAGGTGCGGCTGTGGTTGGTCATCACGGTGATTCTGGCCGGGACGCCGGGGCGCACGTTCTGCAAGTCGGTTTCGCGGAAGTTCGCCACCACGTACCAGTGGTCATCATCCAGCAGGGTAAAGACCGGCTTAAGGGCTGAGGCATACTGCCCGACCGTCGTTTTCAGCGCCACCACCACGCCATTAAACGGCGCGCGGACTTCGGTAAATTCGAGATGTAGTTCGGCCAGCGCAATTTGCGCCAGGATCCCCGCGCGCTGCGCCACCATGGCATCGACGCCGGTCACGGCGGCGGAAGCCTGTTTGGCCTGCAACAGCGTGGCCTCCAGCTCGGCGCGCGCCGCTTTTTCAGCCGTTCGCGCCTGGTCAAGATCCTCCTGGGAGGCAAACCCTTGCGGAACCAGCGGTTCAAGACGTATGCGTGACGAGGTAGTCTGTTTAACCAGCGCTTTAGCGCGCTCGACGGCGGCGCTGACCGACTGCGCGTTGTACTCCTGCGCTTTGATCGTGCGCTGGGTCAGCATGATCTGCGCATCAAGCGTGGTCAGTCGCGCTTTGGCATCATCAAGCATCGCCTGATAGGGGCGCGGGTCGATGCGGAACAGCAGATCGCCTTTTTTCACCCGCAGATTATCGCGAATCGGCATCTCGACGATTCGCCCGCTTACTTCCGGCACCACGTCGATGGTATCGGCATAAACATAGGCATCGTTGGTTTCCGGTGAGGTTTGCAACTGCCAGATAACCAGAATCAGCGCCACGATAGCGGCAAGAACAAGTGCCAGCAGGGGCCATTTTTTGCGGATAACGCTTGAGCGGGATGGAGTCATAGGATCGGATTTACGAAGAACAGGAACCACAAAATCGTGGCGAACAGGAACATCAGCGCCAGATAGCTGAAGACCAGCGGAGAAAATCGCGATTGCCATCCTTTACGAACGATCAGGATATGGCAGGGAATAAGTAAAAGCGCAGCGCCGGATAAACAGAAGAACCAGCCGGGAAATACTGCGCCTAATACCGGAATCGCCGGGGATAATGAGCAGCCGGAGAGTGTAAACAGCGAGAATAAAAGCGTAGGGCACGCCAGTTTTATAATGCGATTCAACAATCAATACCTGAGTGCTCGTGTCATGGTGAAATGAGTTTAATCTCCTTGATTGTGAAATAAAAGTAACTCGTCCGGTATCCGGAGCAGAACTTCTCTCTTTCGCTGGCTACATGGTTTGGCGAGCATTTCACCACTGGTTCGGGAAGGCGATGCTGGCTTTAGTGAAACCGGCGCACTTTGCAATGTTCTGCCCAACCTAACATTAAGAACAAGGTTGAAGGAGCATCATGCCAGCACGGCGCTATCGCCGTGAATATAAAAGTAAAACAATATGGATTGTCCATGTTTTAATTCCTATATTCAAAGCATTACAAAAATGCCGTTGGCATTCTTTACACCCTAACTTTATATGGCTCACCTGGCTATGCATAACACCCTGTATGAAACATTGCTGGAAGCACCAGGCCCGCAAGGCTCTCTCAAAGGCACTTTACTTCGCCCCTGTCCGAAGCCAGAACATGTCATTCTGATTATTCCCGGTTCCGGACCCACTGACCGCGACGGCAATAATCCTCTTGGGGTTAATGCGTCAACTTATCGGCTTATGGCGGAAAATCTGGCGCTAAAGGGCATTGCAACGTTGCGAGTGGACAAGCGTGGAATGTTTGCCAGTTCAGCGGCGGTAACGGACGCAAACGCTGTGACCATCAATGATTATGTTGATGATGTTTGTTCCTGGATAACGGTATTGAAACAGCAACTGGAAACCCCCTGTATCTGGTTGCTCGGGCACAGTGAAGGGGGAATCGTCGCACTGGCCGCGGCGCAGGAACCTGATGTCTGTGGTTTGATGCTGGTTGCAACACCCTCGCGCCCGCTGGGGGAAGTGTTAAGAGAACAGCTTAAAGCCAATCCGGACAATGCAATTCTGCTGGACGATGCGTTTTTTGTTATTAACGAACTGGAGCAGGGTAGGCGTGTTGATGTTCAGAATATGCATTTCGCTGTGCAAAATTTATTTTACCCGGCGGTGCAGGGATTTCTTATAAACATTTTTTCCTTTAACCCAGCGCATCTCATCGCGCGAATGCCTAAGCCAGTACTGGTATTACAGGGGCAACGCGATCTCCAGGTTCCGGAACATGATGCCCGACAGCTTAAGTCAGCCAATCCGAATGCAACCCTTGTTCTCTTGCCGAATGTAAACCATGTCCTTAAAGCGGTAAATTCGGACGACAGGGGAGAGAATAGTGCGGCTTATACAAACGCATCGCTTCCCCTGGCGGCCGGAGTGGTCGACGCCATTGCGCAGTTTCTGACGCATAACGCAATACACCATTAACTCGCCTGGCGGGCATGATATGCATCAACGGTTGTTTTTCGCGGCATGCGGCCAGCAAACTGATGCCACAGGTAAAATCGTCGGACTTGCTGGCGGTACCGGAAGCATGATGGACAAGCACGGCATGACACAGGTCATTGACTGTATCGAAGCGCAGAAGGATGAGGACATTGGAATCATTAAAAGCAGGGTGTAGCGCGAAAAAAATCGCCTCCGCGATAGTTTTTTCTTTTCTGTTTGTTCTTTTATCGGCGTGCAATGATATGAAAAAGATAGAACCGGAAAAATATTTCACTGGCCCTCAGCTTGTTCTGGCTAAGGCTATCCAGGCGGGAGATAGTGAATCTGTTCACCGTCTGTCAAAAACAACCGATCTGAACACCCCGGGAAATGAGCATTTTACCCTGCTGTTTTTTGCTCTGAATGAGGTTATGTATAACGGCAATCCGCAAAAAAGATTAGATATTGTCACGGAGCTTGTACGTGCAGGAGCGGATCCCCAACAAGCACAACCGAATGCGCGCGGCACACCGGCCCAAATGATGGCAATGGGTGATAAAGATATATGGCTTAAAGCGCTTCTCGACGGCGGACTTGATCCTAATTCTCGGGATAAATTACTCAATGTTCCTCTTATCTTTTCAGCGCTAAGTGCAAAAAATACAGCCACGCTTGCGCTTTTGATTGAACGGGGTGCCGATATTAATACCCGGGATATCCTGGGTAATACGCCGCTTGTTGACGCTTTTTTCAGCAATGATTTTGATAAAGTCTATTTTTTGCTCGAACATGGTGCGAATCCTAATCCAGTGAATAAGCAAGGCCGTTCTTTCAGCCAGATGCTGGACAGGAACCTTCACCAGGTTAAGCAAGGTACTGAGTACTACGATCATGTGGTGAAATTAAAAGAAAAAATAGACGGCCTGTCTCAGTGATGTGCTGGAAAGAGTGAAGTATGGCGCAGGCTCTGTAACCTAAAGGACAGAGCCTGCGCCACACCCTCCGTGAAATTCCCCCACTCGCCAGTCATAAAAAGCGCCTCGGCGTACCAGGGTTATGAATGCGCAACATCCACGAATTTTCGCCCATCACCCATAAACCCCCGCAGTGCGGTTAATTCTTCTTATGTTTGCGCTGCCAGATAATGCCACCATCATTCAGCGCAGCCAGTGTCAGTGCCAGTGCCAGTTCGCGTGAGAGAGGCGGCCTCATCGACCAGCCCACCACGTTACGGGCGAAGCGGTCGATAATGACCGCCAGATACAATCAGCCCTGCCAGAAATGGATATAAATGATGTCGGCGACTCAGACCTGATTGGCCCGGACAACAGTAAACTGTCGCTGCACGCGATTAGGGACAACCACTGAAGGTCGGCCAGCGATACGGTGCGGCGCTTTATAACCGCGCACCGCTTTGATTTGGTTTAGTGGCATAATACGGCCCACCCGATTTTTGCCTGTGTGCCGATTTCCCTTGGGCATAATCCTGGTCCAGGCAGGCGACTTTAGGCACCGTTACTTTAAATTACTGCAAGAGTTTATATACTTCTGTATCAAACCGGGCAGGATGTTGCGAGCCAGTAGGCTTTCTGCTCACCCACAGAATAGCCTTTTTGTTAAGGATAACAAATGCATACCGATAAATGGTATGGTGTGTTTCAGGAGTCGATATCGTGACAAATTACATGTCATTGACTTACATTTTCGAAGAAAAAGTTGCTCCATGGCGCTTTCCCTTTATTGTCCGTCCTCATCTTGCAGTGCAAAGAATTAGAACGATGCCCCCTTCTTCGCTGAGCTCGATGTTAAGCCGTCCGAATTCACATCAGCCACAAAGTGGAGCAAATCCCTATCAGGCTGGTCGGGACATTCATACTGTCGCCACTGTGGATATTGAGCGTGGCACTATGGTGGCTATTGATGATAGCTTTGGTTTGTGGTCGCCCGCCGTCGCTGTGTTCTTCATTGATAATGAGGGATGCCTTCAACTTTATTCGGCGACGCTGCCTGATAATTATCCGGTTAGCTCTATCGTCCGTCGATATGAAGAAATGGTCAGCACATTTGGTAATCGCCCCGCGCCAACAGATATTCCTCTAAGTCAACTTAGTCGTGCTGACACAGCTATGCGAGGTGAAGAACCCAGTGCGGGCGGTGGCCGTAGTAGTCGAATAAATGAGCCTGTCCGCCCGCTCACAAAAGCTGAGCGTTGGCAGGAGAGAAAAAATCTCATCAGTAAAGGCCGGCGTAGTGTCTATCCCGATGCGCAGACCGCTGCTAACCGTCTGGCTGAGAATAATATCGCTGTCGAAAAGGCAAAGCTCGCTCAGAATGTCTATGGCCGCGCAGGACAACCGATAAATGCGCTTGAAACCATGCCGGATGTGCCTGAGGGGTGGTTTGATATCAGTAATGATGAACAAGCGTTATCCGCAATCGGGCTTAAGTCATCAATGCTCTCGGATGGCCCTGTCGATCCCGATTTTATCGCCCGCGTTTATGCACCGGACGATTATGTATTTGGAAGTGATATGAAACCTACGGTTGTTTTTAGGGGGACCCGCCCGGAGAAAATGGCCGACTGGGGTAATAATGGTGCCCAGGGAATGGGTTTGAACTCGAATTATTATAAAAATGCGGTCCAAATCGGTAAGAGCCTTGCTCAAGCTGGTAGTAATGTGGATATTGCTGGTCACTCCCTTGGTGGAGGATTGGCTTCAGCTGCCGGAGTTGCCAGCGGTAAGTCAACATGGACATTCAATGCCGCAGGGTTAAATGGCGGGACGGTTGAGAAATATGGTGGTCAGATTATAGGTGATGGTTCTGCGATAACGGCCTACAGAGTCAATGGCGAGGTGCTGACTAAGCTTCAGGAAGTGAGTATTACAGACCTGACGGATGCCAATTTTGATATGTCTCTTTTTGCAGCGAAAGTGGGTGTCTCAAATATGCTCCCTGATGCCATAGGTAAAACCGTCGGACTTGCTGGCGGTAACGGAAGCATAATGGACAAGCACGGCATGACACAGGTCATTAACTGTATCGAAGCGCAGAAGGATGAGGACATTGGAATCATTAAAAGCAGGGTGTAGCGCGAAAAAAATCGCCTCCGCGATAGTTTTTTCTTTTCTGTTTGTTCTTTTATCGGCGTGCAATGATATGAAAAAGATAGAACCGGAAAAATATTTTACGGGTTCGCAACTGATTTTGGCTAAGGCTATTCAGTCGGCAGATCGTGAGGCCATTCTCCATCTGGCGAAAGAGACTGACCTTAATAGACCTGGGGCTGAGGAGCTGACACTTTTATTTTTCGCAATGAATGAGTGTTTTTACAATAATAACCCTCCTGAGCGATTGCAGATCATAACGGATTTGGTTCATGCAGGAGCAGATCCCCTACAGCCGCAAATGAATATGCCGGGTAGCCCCGCTGAGGTTGCCGCAAAAGGTGACAAGGACATCTGGTTGAAGGCGATGCTCGATGGTGGGCTGGATCCTAACGCCAGGGATAAGTTGCATCATGAGGCCCTTATTTTTTCGACGATTAAATCAACAAATAATTCAACGCTGGCGCTGCTAATCAAGCGGGGAGCCGATATCAACACTCGAGACTCCTTAGGCCAAACGCCGCTTGTTGACGCTTTTTTTAGATCAGAATTTGAGAAGGTTTTTTTTCTGCTGGACAACGGTGCTGATCCCAATCCGGTGAATAAGCAAGGTCGTTCCTTCAGGCAGATGGTTGATTTTGAACTTCAAAGGATCAAAAAAGGCAGTGAATATTACGATAATTTATTGAAATTAAAAGAAAAAATAGACAGCCTGTCTCAATGATGTGCTGGAAAGAGTGATGTGTGGCGCAGGCTCTGTAACCTAAGGGACGGAGTCTGTGCCACACCCTCCGTGAAATTCCCCCACTCGCCAGTCATAAAATGCGCCTCGCCGTACCAGGGTTATGAATGCGCAACATCCGCGAATTTTCGCCCATCACCCATACCCCCGGAGTGCGGTTAATTCTTCTTCTGTTTCCCGGCTCGTGAGATGCGTTGCCAGATAATGCCACCATCATTCAGCGCAGCCATCGACGCCAATTACCCGGTTTCACCTCTGTGTTTTTTTGCCGACAGTGGCAGGGGGCTGGCGGCCAAAATAGTGATGAAACGTAACGTTTAGCGTATGTTTTCGTATGAGTAGGTTTCTGCTCCCATAAATGCTGATGCTAAAAATTTCAGCCGTTCCGGTAACGCGCCAACAGGACGTTTTAATATGCTTACAGATAAAAAATTTCGGTTATATCACCCCCTAAAGGGGATTACGCATACTTTCGGTGACGAGTGGTTTGCGTTGAAAGCAGAAGCCTTCGCACGTTTTTTCGGTACGCCGACGTTTCTGATTGGACAGACTCTCGCGGTGATCGTCTGGATTGCCCTGAACGTTGCCGGCGTCGTGAAGTTTGACCCCTATCCCTTTATTTTACTGAACCTGGCATTCAGCATTCAGGCGGCTTATGCCGCTCCGCTGATCTTGTTGGCACAAACCCGTCAGGCGGAGCGCGATCAGGCGCATGCCCTGGCGGATGCACAACACCGGGAAGATCTGGATGACGCAATGACGAAGCGCCAGTTGTTAGCCGAGGAGCAGTCGGCACACTTGTTGGAATTGCTGAAACAAAATACGCAACTGACCGAGCTTACACGGCAAATGGCTGAGCGTATCGAAACGCTCACCCTGCAGCTTGCGAAGCGTGAGTTTCACGGACCGCAGTCATAATCTTCTGCTGGCGTGCGGGAGGCAGTGGGTGGTTATCGCAGTTATCCGATGACGAAGCTGACTGGAACACGATGCTTCTTTGCTGAGACCATAAAAAGCATGTTGAATGTCTCAGGGAGTCAAGGGGACAGACTCAGTCACCGCATCGACGCGAAAGCATCAGAACAAAAATGTGCTTAAATCAGAAAGTACCCCTCAATAAGGCAAAACCCTCACAATGACATCTCAGGAGCTCAGTTTGCACGTTGAAACATCCCGATTGCGCCTTCGTCCCGTACGGGCAACAGACGTCGCCGATCTGTACAGAATTTACGGCGATCCCGCGACGAACACGTTTAATCCCGCCGGACCATACCCGGACATTGACTACGCAAAAACGGTTCTCATTCGCTGGCTCGACCACTGGCAAACTCATGGGTTCGGGAACTGGGCAATATCGCTGCTCGATCATCCTGAAAAAATCATTGGTTTTGGTGGGCTGAACATTCGTCGCCAGGGCGACATTATGATAAATAATCTTGGCTATAGATTCTCGACGGATGCCTGGGGAAAAGGCCTGGCTACCGAATTTGCTACGGTTACGCTGAAATATGGATTTGAGACTATCAAATTTAGCGAAATTTCCGCTGTTGTAAGAGAAAACCATCTGGCTTCGCGTAAGGTGCTCATGAAAACGGGGCTACGCTATATCAAAGAAATCAATGATGTCAAAGATGCACCGCCAAGCCTCCTGTATTCACTGACCGTGGATGAATGGCTGAGCAATTCCAGATAAACCCGGCTGTCTTCACTTCTGCTCTGAATGTGACGCGGGCGTTGATGCCGCCTGATGAATGCCTTCCGGAAAGATATCCCGAAAGGCAGAGTCAGTAATTGTCGGCATTCGCGGGTACATATAAAGTGCTACGAATCCTTTCGCCGCTCTTTTTAAGCCAGTCCTGCCCCCGCTAAAGGCTTGCAGACATAGACGCTCTCTTTAATCCCGGTTTTGGCTTCGTACTGCGCCGCAACGGCCTCTTTTACCGCTGGCACCAGTGCTTCCGGCACCAGCGCGACCACGCAGCCGCCGAAACCGCCGCCGGTCATGCGCACCCCGCCTTTATCGCCGATGGTGGTCTTCACAATCGCCACCAGGGTGTCGATTTGCGGCACGGTGATTTCGAAATCGTCACGCATGGAGGCATGCGATTCCGCCATCAGGACGCCCATTCGCTGCAGGTCGCCTTTTTCCAGTGCGTCGGCAGCCTCCACGGTACGCGCATTTTCAGTCAGCACATGGCGGACGCGCCGGGCAACCACCGGATCCAGTTCGTGCGCGACGGCATTGAACTGATCGATATTCACGTCACGCAGCGCTTTTTGCTGGAAGAAACGTGCACCGGTTTCACACTGTTCACGGCGGGTGTTGTACTCGCTGCCCACCAGGGTGCGTTTAAAGTTACTGTTGATAATGACGATGGCGACGCCCTCCGGCATGGAGACCGCTTTGCTGCCCAGTGAGCGACAGTCGATCAGCAGTGCGCTGCCTTTTTTACCCAGCGCCGAGATGAGCTGGTCCATGATGCCGCAGTTACAGCCGACAAACTGGTTTTCCGCTTCCTGACCGTTGAGGGCGATTTGCGTGCCGTCCAGCGGCAGGTGGTACAGCTGCTGAAACACGGTGCCGACCGCCACTTCCAGCGACGCGGACGAGCTCAGGCCCGCCCCCTGCGGCACGTTGCCGCTGATGACGAGGTCCGCGCCGCCAAACGTGTTGTCACGTTTTTGCAGATGTTTCACCACGCCACGCACATAGTTCGACCACTGTTGCGAAGGGTGGGTCACGATGGGGACGTCCAGCGAGAATTCATCCTGCTGGCCGTCGTAGTCGGCGGCGATAACGCGCACGGTACGATCTGTCCGCGTGGCGCAGCTGATGACGGTCTGGTAATCAATGGCGCAGGGCAGCACAAACCCGTCGTTATAATCGGTATGTTCGCCGATCAGGTTTACGCGCCCCGGGGCCTGAAGGGTATGGGTGGCAGGGTAGCCAAATTTTTCAGCAAACAGGGACTGTGTTTTTTCTTTCAGACTCATGGTTAAACTCCGGATTCGCGGAAATGAACAGCGCTGACCGCGCGCAGACGTTCAGCCGCCTGTTCTGCCGTCAGGTCACGCTGCGTCTCGGCCAGCATTTCATAACCGACCATAAACTTACGTACCGTGGCGGAGCGTAATAACGGCGGATAAAAATGCGCATGCAACTGCCAGTGGCTGTGATCCTGTTGTGTGAAGGGCGCCCCGTGCCAGCCCATCGAGTAGGGGAAGGAGCACTGAAACAGGTTATCGTAACGGCTGGTCAGCTGCTTGAGGGCCAGCGCCAGGTCGCTACGCTGTGCGTCGGTTAATTCGGTGATCCGCCGGACAGGCGCTTTGGGTAACAGCAGCGTTTCAAACGGCCAGGCCGCCCAGTAGGGCACCACGGCCAGCCAGTGTTCGGTTTCAACGACGGTACGGCTGCCGTCCCTGCGCTCACGTTCGGCGTAATCCACCAGCATGGGTGAGCCGTACTGGCGGAAATAGTCACTCTGCAGGCGGTCTTCACGTTCGGCTTCATTGGGCAGGAAACTGTTGGCCCACACCTGGCCATGCGGGTGCGGGTTCGAGCAGCCCATTGCCGCGCCTTTATTCTCAAAGACCTGAACCCACGGGTACGTCCGGCCCAGATCGGCGGTCTGCTCCTGCCAGGTTTTCACCACTTCTTCCAGCGCGCTCAGGCTCAGTTCCGGCAGGGTTTTGCTGTGATCCGGCGAAAAGCAGATAACGCGGCTGGTGCCGCGCGCGCTCTGGCTGCGCATCAGCGGATCGCTGCTTTCCGGCGCGTCCGGCGTGTCGGTCATCAGTGCCGCAAAGTCATTGGTAAAGACATACGTACCGGGATAATCGGGGTTTTTATCGCCGGTGACACGGGTGTTGCCCGGACATAAAAAACAGTCGGGATCGTGGGACGGCAGTGTCTGTTTCGCCGGGGTTTCCTGGGCGCCCTGCCAGGGGCGTTTGGCCCGGTGCGGCGATACCAGAATCCATTGTCCTGTCAGCGGGTTATAACGGCGATGCGGATGATCGACCGGGTTAAATTGCGTCATGATTCACCTTGTTTACATCACCCTCCGAAGAGGGGAAACCGATTCTACGGAGAGAGGAGTTTTGCGGGGGTTGCGCCGTGTTTATTCATGGTTTGGCAAGGCAATTTCTTTGCTGACACGCAGCCCCTGGTTGTCAAAAATCATGCAGTGCTGGCTGTCAAACGCGAGGGTGATTTTTTGCCATGGGCGGAAGTGCACATCGCCGGGGAGCAGGATTTTAATGTTGTCGTGGCCATAGCACTGGCCGAAGAGATAGGTATTGTTGCCGAGTCGTTCCACTACTTCGCACTGGAACTCCAGTTGCGTGCCGCGCGTGATATCCGTAGAGAGATGTTCCGGGCGGATCCCCAGCGTGACCTCCGCGCCAGGTTCAAGACGAGACGTAGTTATCTGAAGCGTTAATGAATGTCCCTGCGCGAGCGTGACCGTCAGCTCGCCCGGCTGCCACGCCTTAACGGTCGATGGCAGGAAATTCATTTTCGGCGAGCCGATAAACCCGGCGACAAACTTGTTTATCGGGTTGTAATAGAGCGCCATCGGCGAGCCCATCTGCTCAATATTGCCGTAATTCATCACCACGATTTTATCGGCCAGGGTCATCGCTTCCACCTGGTCGTGGGTGACATACACCATGGTCGTTTTCAGCTCCTGGTGCAGGCGCGCGATATGCAGACGCATCTCGACACGTAACTCGGCATCGAGGTTAGAGAGCGGTTCATCAAACATAAACACACGCGGGTTACGCACAATTGCGCGACCAATCGCCACGCGCTGGCGTTGACCGCCGGAGAGCTGTTTCGGCTTTCTGTCGAGCAGATGGCTGAGTTGCAAGGTCGTGGCGACCATCTCCACCTGACGGCGGATCTCCTCCTTCGGGACTTTATTGACCTTCAGCCCGTAACCCATATTCTCCGCCACGGTCATATGCGGATAGAGCGCGTAAGACTGGAACACCATCGACACGCCGCGATGGGCGGGGGCAACATCGTTCATCACCTCATCGCCAATCAATACTTCCCCTTCGCTTACCTCCTCCAGGCCAGCAATCATGCGCAGCATGGTCGATTTTCCACAGCCGGAAGGGCCGACAAACACGGCAAACTCGCCGTCTTCAATCGACAGATTCACATTGTTCAGCGTCACCGTATCACCAAAGCGCTTGGTGACATTCCTCAGTCGTATATTGGACATCAGCGTTCCCCGAAATTAGTAACCGTTATGTACAGCGATAAGCGCGTTGTCAGATGTTTTTGTATTACGTATAACAATCAGGCGACAGGGCTGCTCAACCGCGAAAATTCATGCTCAGACTATAACTTCCAGTGTTTTAGCGCCCTATATCGAATTTTCATTTCTGTTGCGTCTGTCACACAACTGACAGTTAATTCTCGTTTTGTTAGTCACTCAAGCGTAACGTATAACAAATTCAATTAAGCGTATAAATACGTTTTAACCCCAGTGATATCAGGTGATTTTAACGTTGTCTCATCGGATGTCATAACTTGAAAACCACTAGAATGTTATACCTTGACATGAGGGTGATAATGAAAAAGAGAACACTTACCGCACTGATCCTCTCTGCACTGGCTGCCGGCCAGCTTATTAGCCTGTCGGCGCATGCGGCGACAAAGCAGCTTAACGTCTGGGAAGACATTAAAAAGTCTGTCGGTATCCAGGACGCCGTCAAAGATTTTGAGCAAAAGTACGACGTTAAAGTGAATGTTCAGGAGATGCCCTACGCGCAGCAGCTGGAAAAATTACGCCTGGATGGCCCGGCAGGTATTGGGCCGGATGTGCTGGTTATCCCCAATGATCAGTTGGGCGGCGCGGTTGTGCAAGGGCTGCTGACCCCCCTGAATCTGGACAAAGAAAAGGTTGACGCCTTTACACCTGCATCCATTAATGCCTTCCGTCTGGATAACACGTTGTATGGCGTACCGAAAGCGGTCGAAACGCTGGTGCTGATTTACAACAAAGATCTGCTCGACAAACCGCTGCAAAGCCTGCCGGAGTGGCTCGACTATTCGAAAAAACAGCGTGAGCAGAACAAATACGGTCTGCTGGCCAAATTTGACCAAATCTACTACAGCTGGGGCGCTATCGGTCCGATGGGCGGCTATCTGTTCGGAAAAAACGACAAGGGCGGCTTCAACCCGAAGGATATCGGCCTGAATAAACCCGGCGCGGTAGAAGCGGTCACTTTCCTGAAAAAATTCTACAGCGAAGGGGTCTTCCCGTCGGGGATCCTCGGTGACAACGGGCTGAACGCCATCGATTCACTGTTCACCGAGAAAAAAGCTGCTGCGGTGATTAACGGCCCGTGGGCTTTCCAGCCGTATGAAGCCGCTGGCGTTAACTACGGCGTGGCGCCGCTGCCAAACCTGCCGGATGGCAAACCGATGAGCTCCTTCCTGGGTGTGAAAGGATATGTGGTCTCTACCTGGAGTAAAGATAAGCAACTGGCACAGCAATTTCTCGAATTCATCAACCAGCCGCAGTATGTGAAAACACGCTATATCGCCACCCGCGAGATCCCGGCGCAGAAAGCGATGATTGACGATCCGATGATCAAAAACGATGAGAAAGCCAGTGCGGTAGCGGTGCAGGCCGCGCGTGCCACGGCAATGCCGGGCATTCCGGAAATGGGGGAGGTCTGGGGACCGGCAAACGCGGCGCTGGAGCTGAGTCTGACCGGGAAGCAGGAACCACAGGCCGCGCTCGATGCCGCCACCAAACAAATTCATATGCAAGTTGAAGCCATGCAGGCCAGTAACCAGTAACCGCTTGTTGTAGCAGAACGGGAGGGCAACCTCCCGTTGTCGAAAAGGAGTCGTACGTGATTATCAGTCCCAGCGAGAATTTTGCCAAAACGCAAAGTGCTGGCCGTCATGCATGGTGCGGGCTGCTGCTGGCCATCGTGCCGGGCTTTGGTCAGTTTTATCATCGTCAGTGGTTAAAAGGCCTCATCTTTCTTGTTCTGTTGAGCAGTTTTACCGGCATTTTCTATGATTTTTTGCGCGAAGGACTCTGGGGGTTATATACCCTTGGCGAAGAAGTGCCGCGCGATAATTCGATCTTTTTGCTGGCGGAAGGGATCATCAGCGTACTGATCATCGCCTTTGGCGTGATGGTCTGGTCTCTTTCTTTGCGCGATGCATGGATTAACGGTAAAAAGCGTGACGAAGGCAAGCCGCTCAATAGTGTGCGCAAGCAGTATCAGATGCTACTCAGCGATGGGTTTCCTTATTTGATGATCACACCTGGCTTTATTCTGCTGGTGTTTGTGGTGATTTTCCCGATCCTGTTCGGCTTCTCTATCGCGTTCACCAATTACAACCTTTATCACACGCCGCCCGCCAAGCTGGTGGACTGGGTGGGATTAAAGAATTTCGTCAATATTTTTACCCTCTCTATCTGGCGTTCGACGTTTCTTGATGTGTTGCAGTGGACCGTGGTCTGGACGTTGCTGGCAACCACCCTGCAATGCACCGTTGGCGTACTGCTGGCGATTCTGGTCAATCAGAAAGACCTGCGGTTTAAGCCTCTGGTGCGCACCATCTTTATTCTGCCGTGGGCGGTGCCGGGTTTTGTCACCATTCTGGTATTCGCCGGGATGTTTAACGACTCCTTTGGCGTGATTAATAACGCGATTCTGGCGTTTTTTGGTATCGCACCGAAAGCGTGGCTTACCGATCCCTTCTGGACGAAGACGGCGCTGATCATGATGCAAACCTGGCTTGGTTTCCCGTTTGTCTTTGCGATGACCACCGGGGTATTGCAGGCAATCCCTGACGATCTGTATGAGGCGGCGAAGATGGATGGTGCCAGTACCTGGACACGCCTGCGCACGATTACGCTGCCGCTGGTGCTCTACTCGATTGCCCCGATCATCATCACCCAGTACACCTTCAACTTTAATAATTTCAACATCATCTACCTGTTTAACAACGGCGGCCCGGCGGTGGCAGGGGCAAACGCGGGGGGAACCGATATCCTGGTGTCGTGGATCTACAAGCTGACCATGTCTTCGTCGCAGTATGCAATTGCCGCGACCATCACCATTTTGCTGTCGATTTTTGTCGTCGGCCTGGCGCTGTGGCAGTTCCGTGCCACCAAATCCTTTAAAAACGACGACATGGCATAAGGGAAGAAAAATGGCTAAATCACAAAGTATCCGCCGCGAAAAGTGGATCCGCCTGTCGCTCTCCTGGCTGGTTATCGTGCTGGTATCGGTGATTATTATCTATCCGCTGGTGTGGACGGTGGGTGCCTCACTGAATGCCGGTAACAGCCTGCTCAGCACATCGATAATCCCGGAGAATCTCTCATTCCAGCACTATGCCGATCTGTTTAACGGTCAGGTGAACTACCTGACCTGGTACTGGAATTCGATGAAGATAAGCCTGCTGACGATGATATTGACTTTAATCAGCGTCAGCTTTACCGCGTACGCCTTTTCGCGCTTCCGCTTTAAAGGGCGCCAGAACGGCCTGATGCTGTTTTTGCTGTTGCAGATGATCCCGCAGTTCTCTGCGCTTATCGCCATCTTCGTGCTGTCGCAACTGCTGGGGTTGATCAACAGCCATATGGCGCTGGTGCTGATCTACGTTGCCGGAATGATCCCGATGAATACGTACCTGATGAAGGGCTATCTCGACGCCATTCCGCGCGATCTGGACGAATCGGCTCGCATGGACGGTGCCAGCAACTTCCGCATCTTTATCGAGATCATTATGCCGCTGTCCAAGCCGATTGTGGCGGTGGTCGCGCTGTTCTCCTTCACCGGACCGCTGGGGGATTTCATTCTCTCCAGCACCATTTTACGCACCCCGGACAAATACACGCTGCCGATAGGTCTGTACAACCTGGTGGCACAAAAAATGGGGGCCAGTTACACCACCTACGCGGCGGGCGCGGTGTTAATCGCCGTGCCGGTGGCCATTCTCTACCTTGCCTTACAAAAATACTTCGTCTCCGGTCTCACCTCCGGCAGCACTAAAGGATAACCACATGAAAAGATTTACACCCGCTCTGCTTGCTGTTTGTCTCTGTAGTTTGTCCGCCAGCGCTTTTGCCGCCGACGCGTTAAAGACGCGCCCGTTCAGCGGCATGCCAGCCGACTTTATTAAAGGGGCAGATATCTCAACCCTGCTGGATGCCGAAAAGCACGGGGCGAAGTTTTATAACGACAAGAATCAGCCGCAAGATGCGCTCGCCATCCTGAAAGCCAATGGCGTGAACTATGTGCGTCTGCGTTTATGGGTCGACCCGAAAGATGCGCAAGGCCAGGCCTACGGCGGCGGCGATAACGATCTGGCGACCACGCTCGCGCTGGCAAAACGCGCGAAAGCGCAGGGAATGAAGCTGCTGCTCGATTTCCACTACAGTGATTTCTGGACCGACCCGGGCAAACAATTCAAACCGAAAGCCTGGGAAAAAATGGATTATCCGCAGCTAAAAACGGCGATCCATGACTATACCCGCGACACCATTGCCCGTTTTAAACAGGAGGGTGTGCTGCCGGATATGGTGCAAATCGGCAATGAAATTAACTCCGGCATGCTGTGGCCGGAAGGCAAAAGCTGGGGGCAGGGCGGCGGTGAGTTTGACCGACTGGCAGGGTTGCTCAATTCCGCTATCGACGGGCTTAAAGAGAACCTGAAAAACGGCGAACAGGTGAAGATTATGCTGCACCTGGCCGAAGGCACGAAAAACGATACCTTCCGCTGGTGGTTTGATGAAATCACGAAACGCAATGTGCCGTTCGATGTGATTGGCTTGTCGATGTACACCTACTGGAACGGGCCGATCAGCGCGTTGCAGAGCAATATGGACGACATCAGCAAACGCTACAACAAAGATGTCATTGTGGTGGAAGCGGCTTATGGCTATACGCTGGCCAACTGCGATAACGCTGAAAATAGCTTTCAGGAAAAAGAAGAGAAAGCAGGCGGCTACCCTGGCACCGTGCAGGGGCAATATGACTATATCCACGATTTAATGCAGTCGGTTGCCAATGTTCAGGGCCATCGCGGCAAAGGTATTTTTTATTGGGAACCGACCTGGATTGCGGTTCCCGGAAATACCTGGGCGACGCAGGCGGGAATGAATTATATCAACGACAAATGGAAAGAAGGCAATGCGCGGGAAAACCAGGCGTTGTTTGATTGTCAGGGGAAAGTACTGCCGTCGGTGAAAGTTTTTAATTAACTCTGGTGTTGTAAATTTCAGGATCTTTAATATGAATAAATTTGCGCCTTTAAGCCCGAAGGTTGTCTCGCTATTGCATGGCGCGGACTATAACCCGGAGCAATGGGAGAATTACCCAGACATTATTGATAAAGATATTGCCATGATGAAACAAGCAAAATGCAATGTCATGTCGGTCGGGATATTTAGCTGGTCAAAACTGGAACCGCGAGAAGGGGAGTTTAATTTCGCCTGGCTGGATTCGGTTATTGAAAAGTTATATGCGGCGGGAATACATATTTTCCTCGCCACGCCGAGCGGCGCACGGCCTGCCTGGATGTCGCAGAAATACCCGGAAGTACTGCGTGTCGGACGCGATCGCGTCCCGGCACTGCACGGCGGGCGGCATAATCATTGTATGACCTCGCCGGTGTACCGGGAAAAAACGCTGAAAATCAATACGCTGTTAGCGGAACGCTATGCACACCATCCGGCGGTCCTCGGCTGGCATATCTCCAACGAGTATGGCGGCGAGTGCCACTGCGATTTGTGTCAGCAAAAATTCCGTGACTGGCTGAAAGCTCGTTATCAGACGCTGGAAAACCTCAACCACGCCTGGTGGAGCGATTTCTGGAGCCACACCTATACCGACTGGTCGCAAATCCAGTCACCGTCGCCGCAGGGCGAAGTGTCAATCCACGGCCTGAATCTTGACTGGCGACGCTTTAATACCGCGCAGGTCACCGATTTCTGCCGTCATGAAATTGCTCCGTTGAAAGCGGCGAATGCGCAGCTTCCGGTGACCACCAACTTTATGGAGTATTTCTACGATTACGATTACTGGCAGCTCGCGCCAGCGCTCGATTTTATCTCCTGGGACAGCTATCCCATGTGGCACCGGGACAAAGACGAAACGCAGCTTGCCTGCTACACCGCGATGTACCACGACATGATGCGCACGCTTAAGGGCGGCAAGCCGTTTGTATTGATGGAGTCAACGCCGAGCGTCACCAACTGGCAGCCGACCAGCAAAGTGAAAAAGCCGGGGATGCATATCTTATCCTCGCTACAGGCGGTAGCGCACGGCGCGGATTCGGTACAATACTTCCAGTGGCGTAAAAGTCGCGGTTCGGTAGAGAAGTTCCACGGCGCGATCATCGACCATGTCGGTCATCTCGATACCCGCGTCGGGCGTGAAGTATGCGCGCTGGGTGAGATGCTCGAAAAACTCACCCCGGTGATGGGGTGTCGTACCGATGCGCGCGTGGCGGTGATCTTTGACCAGCAAAACCGCTGGGCGCTGGACGATGCCGAAGGGCCGCGCAACAAGGGGATGGAGTATGAAAAAACGGTCAATGAACACTACCGTCCGTTCTGGGAAAAAGGCATTGCGGTCGATGTCATTAACGCCGACGCCGATTTGAGCCGTTATCAACTGGTGATCGCACCGATGCTGTATATGGTACGCGAAGGGTTTGCTGAACGCGCCGAGGCCTTTGTTGCGGCGGGCGGGCATCTGGTCACGTCCTACTGGACCGGGGTGGTGAACGAGAGCGATCTCTGTTATCTCGGCGGTTTCCCTGGCCCGCTGCGCAAGCTGATTGGCATCTGGGCTGAGGAGATCGACTGTCTGGATGACAATGAGCGCAACCTGGTGCAGGGGCTGGCGGGGAACGATGCCGGATTACAGGGGCCGTATCAGACGCGTCATCTGTGTGAACTGATTCATGCAGAGAGCGCCAAACCACTGGCGACTTATCGGGATGACTTCTATGCCGGTCGCCCGGCGGTGACGGTCAACCCGTTCGGTAAAGGTAAGGCCTGGCACGTAGCTTCGCGCAACGATCTGGCGTTCCAGCGCGATTTCTTTGCCAGCCTTATAGATGAACTGGCGCTACCGCGCGCCGTTGAACAGGATTTCCCGCCGGGTGTAGTGGCCACAGCACGTACCGACGGGGAGACCACGTTTGTCTTTATTCAGAACTTTAGCGCCCAGCAACAGACGATAACCCTGCCGCAAGGCTATCAGGATTGTCTGTCTGCCGCGTCCGTCAGTGGTTCGCTGACACTGACGCCCTGGGATTGCCGTGTTGTTCGCCGTCAGGCGTAAGGCCTGACTTATGCGCCTGCCCATTCGGGCAGGCTTTTTTTTATCTGTCGAAAATCAGGAGTCGATGATGGTGAGTCTTAAATCCTTCCTGCACTACTTCTCTGAACCGAAAAATGCCGCAGCAGCGCCCATCAGCGAAGCTGAGCGGCAATTGATCCAGCGGCTGGTGCAGGCATTTGGCGGTGCGCAGAATATTGAGAATGTGGATGCCTGTCTGACCCGGTTACGCGTAACGGTGAAAGACCTGGCCATTGTGGACTCCCAGGCGCTGCAACATGCAGGGGCGCTGGGGGTCATTATTATTGGTCAACAGGTGCATGCCATATTTGGCAAGCAGTCCGATGCGCTGCGCAAGTTACTGGATGAACATTTCTTTTCCCGCACATAAATAAAAAGGGATACCCGCAAGGGTATCCCGAAATAAATAAAAGAAAAACAATGGCAATATAAATACTGTCAGGTAAGAACCCGGCAGTTCTCGGAGATAAATAACGAGGGTAATACATTACTAAACAAAATCATCTCGCGTTATATCTCGACGGCAGCACTGGACATATCCGAGGGCTTATTGATATAAGCAATCGGTAGTAACTGATGCGACTGATTAAGCGATAACGGGGATGATAATGTTTATTTACCACCAGGCTTCGACCTGTACGCCAAAGTTCCACGTATTATTTTTGGTTCCATCTTCAAATGACTTGCCATTTTCCGAATCATTTAAATACGAAGCAAATACGCGTAATTCAGGGCGTGACATAAATTCCGGGCCATCTGCAAGACCCACCGCGAAGGTGTATTTTTCGCCGCTCTGTTTGTAATGGGTGCCGTTTTTATAGTCGTCTTTCTGGTAGAAACCACCGACTTCACCGATCAGGCGAACATAGTTGGTCATCTGATACTGCGCGCGACCGACCAGTGAAACCAGGCGGGTTTTGTCGGTATATTCCGTAATATCATTAGCAGATCCGTAGGTCAGCACGTGGTTCAGCGAGAATTTGCTGGTAATTGGAATGAGCCCGGTATTGATCACGCGATAACCGCTGGCGTCGTTCACATAATGCCACATGTCATACCAGCCGCCGCCCTGCGATACCATGTTCTGCGCCAGCCCTTTGTTGGCATATTGCAGCACCAGCTTGTTGTAGCCGCCAAACATATCCTGACTGATTTCGCCGGTCACCATGACACCGTCATCAGCTTCGTATAATCCGCCGTACTCTTTCTGTTTTTTGGTCGGATTTGGCATCGCGTAGTCAATGCCGAACTCTGTCCAGGCGCCTGACCACGGCTTCCAGCCCGCGTAGCGAACGTCGATATAGTTGATGTTGACGTCATTGTCATTATCGACGCGGTAATCAACATCATTGGCGTCACCGCGGATCCAGGCCACCGAGACCGCACCTGGCCCGACGGTATAGTTTTCGACCCCGGCGCCGGAACCGGAGATATTCCAGTATTTGGTATCAATGATATGCAGATCGTGGCGCTGGTAGTAACGCTTACCGCCCCAGATAACCGCATTGGGATCGTTGGGAATAAGCCCTTTAATTTGCAGGTTCAACTGGCGTAAGCCGAACTGTGCGTCGTCGCCAATGGTGGTTTCGTTGTCGTTAGAACCGTCAGAAACCATGCTGACCATACTGTCGAGGTAAAAACTCACGTCATCTTTTTTATAGACTTCTGAACCCAGTTCCAGCTCACCGTAGGTATCGGTTTCGTTACCCAGACGACCCAGTTTGTTCTTTTGCCACTCAACCTGTCCACCATCGCCGGACACGCCTACGCCGCCGCGCAGGTAACCGTGAAAGTCGATAGGGACAGATGTCGCAGCCAGCAAAGAAGTTGAAGTCAGCGCAGTGGCTAACGCAAGAGAGAGAGTGCGTAGCGTAGTGTTCATATCATTCCTCTTATTGTTTTGTATTACGTTCACATAAGCAGTGTCATAAAATGCCTAAATGTAAAAACTGGCAAACTAACGATTGTGAATATGTGATTAACTGCAAATAAATCAGCGTATTTTGTTACAGATAGCGAATCTGTTCACAATGTTGGAGGTTGTGAGCGTCATACTTATTTTGTTAAAATGACGCAGAGGGATGCGTGACGAGCGTTTTTTCAGGTCGCCCCTGTTACACTTGGCGTATAACAACATAAGGAACCGGACCATGAAGTCTAAAAGTGCAACGCTGGAAGACGTAGCCCGTCATGCGGGTGTCTCCTACCAGACCGTGTCCAGGGTACTCAACAAATCTGCCAATGTATCCGAAACCACGCGTTTAAAAGTGGAGAAATCCATAGAGTTATTGCGTTATGTACCGAACCGGCTGGCGCAGCAGCTAGTCGGTAAGCAAAGCCAGACCATCGGCCTGGTGACCACCTCTCTGGCGCTCCATGCTCCTTCACAGGTGGCGGCGGCGGTGAAACGCTACGCCAATCTGGATGGCTACCAGGTGTTGATTTCCATGATCGATGAGAACGTCAATCAAGACATTCAATTCGCTATCAACGAACTCAAGTCGCAACTGGTGGATAAAGTCATTATCAACGTGCCGCTGGAAACCGAAGAGGCGCAACGCATCGCTTCTGACAACGATGACATTGTCTGCCTGTTCCTCGATGTCGATCCCTACAGTTCCGTGTTTAACGTTTCGTTTAACCCGGCAGACGGCACCCGTGCCAGCGTCAAACATCTCTATGACCTGGGCCACCGGGAGATTGCGCTGCTGGCCGGGCCGGAAACCTCTGTGTCAGCCAACCTGCGGCTGAAAAGCTGGCTAGATACGCTTAACAGTTATGGACTGAAACCGGTGACCATTTTTCATGGTACCTGGGATGCGCAGAGCGGTTATGCGGGCGCGTTGCAGATGTTACGTGAAACACCGAATTTCACCGCCGTGCTGGTGGGGAACGACCAGATGGCGCTCGGCGTACTCAGCGCATTTCATCAACACCAGGTCGCTATTCCGGGTGAGAAATCGGTCGTGGGTTATGACGGGACCTATGAAAGTTCGTTCTTCCATCCGGCATTGACCACCGTTTCGCTGGATCTCGATTTGCAGGGAAAGGAAGCGGTGCGCCGCCTGCTCGATAGCGGCCACGGTGATTCGGCGCGTAGTTCGTCAGTGTTACCGGCGAAGCTTATCGTCCGTCACTCCACCGGGGGTGTACAGGAACAGGAGGTTAACCTGCAGGATATCGCCCGGCAATTGCAGGAAATTGCACATAAGCTGTGGAAGTAACTCACGTTTGGCTGCTGACGCCATACCAAAGCCCGTCGCGTTTTGTTGCATACCGTTTAACCGTGCTACTGCGCGATGGGTTCGTCAAATGCGGTCGGCGTGAAGCGGGGGAGAGGTGATTTGCGTGGTGCCATTCTCTCCCCTGTGCTGGTCGCCAGCGGATTACTCGATAACACCACTGTCAGACTGCCGCAACCGCCCGGTGATGGCGATCAGCGCATGAACGTCTTCTGGCGTCAGCTTATCGAGAAAATTCCGCCGCACACTTTCCGTATGCACTGGCCGTGCTTTGGCGAGTAGCTGATATCCAGCTTGCGTAATACTTACCGAAACACCTGCTGAGTGAGTGCGGCTTCTCTGTACAAGTTCTCGGGAGGCCATGCGTGAGAGCTGGTGTGAAAGCCGGGACTTGTCCCACTCGAGGTACTCCAGCAGATCACGCTGAAGAAGTGCGCCATGTGGATTTTTACTGAGTGCCATAAGGATCATGAAATCCGGACCGGATAGACCGGTAGCATCATTAATGTCCCTGACAATACGCCCCGTTATCACTTCTGCAAGCCGACGATAGCTGCGCCATGCCATCCACTCTTCGTCTGAAATCTCTGCGGTCGTCATAATTTATCCAGAACTCCTGGTTGATGTATCAACTATGTGGTTATACAGTATACGTTTTGACGCCTGAGAAAAAGACACGTGTCGGACAAACTGAACATCGCCATCGTTGGCGGAGGCCCAGCGGGTCTCACTGCGGCCGTTATCCTTCAGCGCAGCGGTTTTAACATAACCGTATTCGAAGACGAATCTGCTGATTCTGAGCGCAGTCAGGGAGGCTCGCTTGATTTGCACGCTGACAGCGGTCAGGAAGCGCTGCGCAGAGCAGGCCTGCTTGCGCAATTCATAAAAATAGCCAGGCATGAGGATCAGCAAAGCAGGGTGCTGAATTACCGTACCGGAGAAGTTGAAGGCGACATGCTTACGCCGGAAGGCGAAATGGATAAACCTGAAATTGACCGTGGCGAGCTGAAAAATCTGCTGCTAAATGCCCTCTTACCCGAAACCATTCAGTGGGGGCATAAACTTCATTACATTGACTACGGCCTGAATGGAAAGCACGGGCTAAATTTCAGAAACGGCAGGCGTGTTGAAGCCGACATTATCATTGGTGCGGATGGTGCCTGGTCGCGGGTCAGAACTTACCTGACGCCTGAGCGCCCGTTTTATACGGGGATTACCTTTTTTGAAGGCTGGATAGACCAACCAACCGGGGGAATCAATAGCATTGCCGGAAAAGGGACTGCATTCAGCTTTGGAGGGGCTCAGGCGCTCATTACACAACGGAACGGCGGGGGGAGGATTTGCATATACGCGGCCCTGAAACGCGACATGGATATCCTTAATCAAGATATAGCGTCTTCCGGGATTAACGCCTGTGTACGTGACGGCTACAAGGACTGGGCTCCTTGCCTGCAGTCAGTTGTTAATGCGACCGGTGATTATGTCAGGCGTCCGATTTACAGCCTGCCCATGGATTTTGGCTGGGCGCCGCGTCCAGGCATAACGCTCATTGGCGATGCGGCGCATCTGATGCCGCCCGTGGGCGTAGGTGTCAACCTGGCCATGCTTGATGCCTCAGACGTTGCTCTGGCACTGTGCGAGGCATCGCATCCGCTGAACGGGTTACGCTATGCGGAAACCATCATCATGGAACGTGCGCGCGATATTATGCCCGGCGCAATATCTGGCTTTCAGGACTGGTTCAGCGAAAAAGAATAGCCTGACGATTCTGCTTACGCACGGTTATGTCGGTCTCTTTTTTCATCATAAAGGCTTCCAGGCCTGATGAGTCAAACCGGTCTCTTGCGCACGGTGAGCTTTTAAGGTGTCGATAAATTGAAACAGCACTCAACATACGACGGGATGCTCTGCAAGCATTGAAATCCGTGGCATATAGCGCAAATCGACTGAAAGTGTAGTGAGATTCCTTCAATCCGATAACCCGTAAAAGAGAGCTACTGCGTTTTCTTGTCGTCATCACTGATGCTCGCTTCTGGCACAGAGCGGTCGGCATGCGGGGAGGCCAGTCTGCTCTGACCTCAAAGTGGACATTATTCTCGCTGATATGCAGTATGACTCGCAAAAATGAATGCTCCGGTAGATGAGGTTGTGCGGGTGTAAATTAACCTCATTGCGCCACACCACGAAAGTAATAACGTATGAGTAACAGACCTTCCTTCCAATATCATTTTCCCCTAAAGAACAGAAGAGCATTGCCGATATTATTTTCCAAACAGGGAGGAAAATGATGCAAGGATTGGCCGTTAATTTAGCCCGTGGTCTCATACTCGCCATACCGCTCTTCGCGAGTTGTCATCAAATAAAACGACCAGCACATCGCTGCATGCTGTTAATGCGTCTGAGTTACCTCTCTGTTAGTAATAACAATTCAAAAACAAATACCACAAGGAAATTACATTAATGAGTCATTTCATTAGCAAGAGTGGAGCAGGCAAAGCTGCTACCTTATGTGTCATGTTATTATTAGCTGGCTGTAGTACTTATTTTTCTAAACCTGCGCTGTATGTTCCCCCCGCGAACTCGCCGGATATCGCGAAGATTCGCTTGATGGGTGCACCCATGAGTTACGCTCTGTATCAGAAAGACAGTGATGGTAAGGAAACCGGCGGCTGGGTTCAGGAACATAGTGCTTATTTCAATATTCTCCTTGGCAATACCCATAATCTGGGGTTTCCTAAATTAAAAAATAAAGATTATAGCGACACCTTTTTCGAAACGACTTTACTTCCCGATCGTCTGACAACCATCCATCACTCTTTACACGGTGGTTGCAGTGTTAATTTAGATTTTACCCCGAAGAAAAAATCGTTGTATGAGGTTCATTATAGCTATGCAGATAAGACCGGTTACTGCGTTATTTATGTAAAAGAAATTAAATACGACGCTGACATGGGTATTTATTACGAGGATAATGTGAAATGAAAATAAAACATTTCCTTCTGCTGGCGTTGAGTACCATTGCGTTGAGCGGTTGTATTGCAAACGTAGACAAAACACGGATGTCTGATTTAAATAATTACTCAGAGAAGGTCATCCGGGACAGTATTGTTGTGGGTAAATCCACCAAAAAGGATGTGCTGCTACTCCTTGGGGCTCCTCTCACGCCAAAAGACTTTAAAACGGTAAACACCTGGATTTACGCTTCAAAGGTGGTGGATCGTCGCCTCTATTTCTTTATTCCGGTATTCCGCGACCGGGATCAACTGCTGTTGCTGCAATTCAATGATGCTGGTGTCGTGAGCAAAATGGATTACACCGAGAAGTAATTCATCGGCAGGCGTAATGCCTGCCGGCTTTTTCAATCACTGATTTCTCGCCCCCGGCCTGTAAGCATGCTTATTACCAAAATAAGCACAGAGAAACGCGACGGCCATAAACGTCAGGAACGGCCAGGAAAATGTGACTATCCGCTATAAAAATGATGCACCATCACAAATTGTTGTGCTGGGTAATGCCGGCAATTAAGGGCTGGGCTGGCTGCTAATATACGGCATCTGTGACGTACTGCTCTATGCCGTCGTCGCAAATTTTCCTTAACCGGAAGAACAATCTCTGCTCACTCTAATAAGTATAGCTGGGGTGATAAACTGGCGTTAATACCAGGGCCGCAAGCCAACAGGCGAGATAAGCGATTCCCATACCTGAATGGCTGCGGACCGTATTTAATATCCAATAAACATTAACGCCAGTCGTCAGTCAGGTCTTTCAATTGGAAGATGCCGTGGGTCTGATGGTTATTTCTGTTGTATCAACACTCTCTGGAGCCTCAATGACCTGCCGTACGGCACGGGCAATATCCGCAGGTTTAAGTGCAACAGAACGGTACACGTCCATCGCCGCTTTGGTTTCCGCATGCGTAATGGTGGAAGCCAGCTCACTTTCTACCACGCCAGGATTGACACAGGTCACGCGTATATTCGAACTTTCCTGACGTAAACCATCTGAAATCGCTCGTACTGCGAATTTTGACGCGCAATAGACGGCGGCAGTTGGTACGACAGCAAGGGCGCCGATAGACCCCACATTGATTATCTGACCGGAGCCCTGCGCTTCCATTACAGGAAGAACAGCGCCTATCCCCCAGAGCACTCCCTTGATATTCACGTCGATAATGCGTTCCCACTCATCCTGTTTGCCAGCTGCAAGTGGAGAAAGCGGCATGACGCCCGCATTGTTGATCAGCACGTCGATTCGGCCCCATTGCTCCAGTGCGACCTGCACGAAGTCCGCCATCGACGGGCGGCTGGTGACATCTAACTCCCGCGCCAGGGCAATACCGCCCGCGCTGCGGATGTCTTCGGCAATGGCGTCGATACGCTCCTGTCGGCGAGCCCCTAATAACACCTTCGCGCCTGCATTTCCAAGCTCTCTGGCAATACCTTCCCCAATCCCGCTGGATGCGCCGGTAATTAATATCACTTTATTCATAGCATGCTCCTTTCGTTGAGTTCGAAACGATCATAGAACGTCATGATTGGTTCCAGTATTCTGGTTTCATTGGACTCACTGGTTAGCAATGTTAAACAATGAAAATTGATCTTAATCTTTTACCTGTTTTTCTCGCGGTGGCCGAAGAACGTAATTTCAGCGCCGCCGCTGCGCGTCTGGATGTCACCCGATCGGCGGTGAGCCAGGGAATCAGGCGGCTTGAGGACGCGTTCGGCACAATGCTGGTAATGCGCACGACTCGCTCAGTAACGCTGACGGAAGCCGGAGAGCGGCTGCGTCAATCCCTGTCATCACCGTTATCGAGTATTGAAGCGGCGTTTGAAGAAGTGGCGTCGGACGTTATGCCACGAGGATGTCTTCGGATCGCAGTGACCTCGATTGCCGAAGCGTTTCTTTCCGGTCCGCTGATCGCCTCGTTTGCGGCAGCCTATCCAGCCGTGACGGTTGATATTGTCGTGACGGATGAAGAGTTCGATATTGTGGCTGCGGGTTATGATGCTGGCGTAAGGCTTGGGGAGGTTATCGAAAAGGATATGGTTGCCGTCCCGCTTACAGGAAAGCAGCGCGAAATGGCGGTTGCCTCGCCCGCGTATCTAGCGGCGAACAACGTACCCTCCCATCCTCGCGAATTGATCCATCATCGATGTATCGGCTGGCGTCCAGCCAAAGATGTTGCCCCTTATCGCTGGGAATTTGAAGAGGCGGGAGAACCTTTCAACCTGGCGATTGAACCGCAGATCACGACGAACGATCTTCGCCTGATGTTGCGGCTCGCGCTTGCCGGTGGCGGCATTACGTTTGCCACGGAGGACACGTTCAGACCTTTTGTTGAAAAAGGGCAGCTTGTCTCATTGCTGGACGAGTATCTGCCTTATTTCCCGGGTTTCTATCTCTACTTTCCTCATCGCCGCAATATGGCGCCAAAACTGCGTGCCCTTGTCGACCATGTCAGGCGATGGCGGCAGCAGGAACTGTAATAGCGGAGAACAGCGCTGAAAAGGTAGAACGCGACAGGTGGGTCAACATTCAAAAACTCACCTGGTTAATCCATATTCTGTAAATTCAAAAATCCATATTTTTTAAAGATGGTATTTAAGTTATTTTTTTAAATTAATAACTTAATTAATGATGTCACTTTTATGTTTTTTTGTGTAATTGTAAAGTCCATCACAGAAACACGGGTTACAGCAAATTCGTCCATATTTTCGCATGTCACTCACTGACACTCTGCCCCAGTGCTGATTTACTTTCATTCGATACCTTACTTTTTTGCAGGCAGGAAAAATGGCTTCTATGAGTAGTGATTCTGTAGTGTTACCGCGCGCACTACGTGATACCCGACGCATGAATTTGTTTGTTTCTATCTCGGCTGCTGTTGCGGGGCTGTTGTTTGGTCTGGATATCGGGGTGATTTTCGGTGCATTGCCCTTTATTTCCGAGCATTTTGCGCTTTCCAGCCGTTTACAGGAGTGGGTCGTCAGCAGCATGATGCTGGGCGCAGCGCTAGGTGCGCTTTTCAACGGGTGGTTATCATTTCGTCTAGGGCGTAAATACAGCCTGATGGCGGGCGCAATACTTTTTGTCGCAGGTTCACTTGGCTCTGCTTTTGCCCACAATGTTGAGGTGTTGTTGCTCTCCCGCGTGCTGCTGGGCGTTGCGGTCGGCATTGCCTCTTACACTGCACCACTTTATCTCTCTGAAATGGCGAGCGAAAATGTGCGTGGGAAGATGATCAGCATGTACCAGTTGATGGTCACCTTAGGCATTGTGCTGGCGTTCCTTTCCGATACTGCTTTCAGCTACAGTGGCAATTGGCGAGCCATGCTCGGTGTGCTGGCGCTGCCTGCGGTTGTCCTGATTATTCTGGTCGTGTTTCTGCCCAATAGCCCACGCTGGCTGGCCCAAAAAGGGCGACACATTGAGGCAGAAGAGGTACTGCGTATGTTGCGTGATACCTCTGAAAAGGCGCGCGATGAACTGAACGAGATCCGCGAAAGTTTGAAGCTGACACAGGGTGGTTTCCAGTTGTTCAAAGCTAATCGTAATGTGCGCAGAGCCGTGTACCTTGGCATGCTGTTGCAGGCGATGCAGCAATTCACGGGCATGAATATTATTATGTATTACGCGCCACGCATTTTTAAAATGGCTGGATTTACAACCACTGAGCAGCAGATGATCGCCACCCTTGTGGTTGGGCTAACTTTTATGTTCGCCACGTTTATTGCGGTATTCACCGTCGATAAAGCCGGGCGTAAACCTGCGCTGAAAATCGGTTTTAGCGTGATGGCTATCGGCACGCTGATCCTCGGATACTGCCTCATGCAGTTCGATAACGGTTCGCCATCAAGCAGTCTTTCATGGCTTTCTGTCGGTATGACGATGATGTGTATTGCAGGGTATGCGATGAGCGCGGCACCGGTTGTATGGATCCTGTGCTCTGAGATCCAGCCTTTAAAATGCCGTGATTTCGGCATTACCTGTTCAACCACCACAAACTGGGTATCGAACATGATTATCGGCGCAACCTTCCTTACCCTGCTTGACGCGATTGGCGCGGCGGGTACGTTCTGGCTCTACACCGCACTCAATCTGGCTCTACACCGCACTCAATCTGGCTTTCATTGCATTAACGTTCTGGCTGATTCCGGAAACCAAAAATGTGACGCTGGAACATATTGAACGTCGTCTTATGACGGGTGAAAAACTGCGTAATATTGGGATGTAATTTATCGCGCGTAATTTATCCCGCATTGGTGAGCAGTAAAGCAGGTTAATTAATAAATTAGCCTGCTTTAATCCAGAATCCTTACCGATACACTATCTTTGCTAAATTATGGCCGCTGCGGTGAGCCAAATTTTGCAGCAATCATTTCCGATGTGGGTTGTATTCCCCCAAGACTCCACTGTTCCGGTTCATGCTCATCAATTCGGACCCATACCGAACGCCGAAACTCAGGATCGCCTTTTCCCTCAATTTCAACGATAAGGTCAGTCATACGACGTAGAAGTTCATTTTTTTGCGCCGGGCTCAAAATCCCTTTAATGGTTTGCACATTGACGAAGGGCATTGTATTCTCCTGAAATGGCTGGGTATGAAAATCATACTTAGATTAAGAGGCAACTGCAGACATGTCAAAAGATAATTCATTACCGTACTTGCTACCTGAGCTTTGCGGGCTTGCCGCAGCAGCAGAACTACTTGGTGATCAATGGGTTTTGTTGATTCTACGGGAAGCTTTTTACGGGATAACGCGCTTTGAAACGATGCGTGAACATACAAAAATGACAAAACAGACCCTGGCAAACCGATTAAAAAAAATGACTGAACTCGGTCTGCTGTGCAAAATGCCCTATCAGGAAGAGGGGGCTCGTGAACGCTATGAATATGTTCTCACACCCAAAAGCCGATCTCTGGCACCGCTTCTTATTTCCCTGATGGAATGGGGGCATAAAAACCTATTGCATGATGAGCCTCATATTTCATTAATTAATAAAAGTACGGGAGACGTAGTACATAGCGCATTTGTCTCAGCGAAGGGAGAGGTTGTTGATGCTAACAACCTCCAGATAGTGGCTTTTAAACGTTAATTTCTCTCTTGCGCTAATTTTTGCGGGTTGTGCCGCGCTGGTTTCCTGACGGAATTTTCACAAACCGGCTTTGCTAATATAAGCCTGTAAGCCCGCGGCAAGAATATCAAATACCGTTTTACAGGCCTTGCTGTGGCGCAAGTCTTCATGCATCACCAGCCAGGTGTCGAGATGAAATGCAAAGAAATCGGGCATCAATCTCTCTAGCGGAACGGGCAACCTGGCCAGTTGAACCTGACACATCCCGATGCCCGCACCTGCGCGGATAAGGTTCAATTGCGCCACATCACTGTCAGTACGCACGGTAAAGCGTTCACGACTTAACTGAGGATATTGTTTCAGAGCTTGTAAAATAAAGGGTGTCGTTTTATCAAAGCCCACAAGCGTATGGGTGAATAAGTCGTCAATGTTTTCCGGTGCGGTATGGCGTGCCAGATAGGACGGTGAGGCATGCAGACCAATTTCAATACTGCCTAACCGACGCGCAATCAGTTGTTCCTGCACGGGTGTGGTCATGCGTACTGCAATATCCGCTTCCCGGTTCAATAAATCCTGCATTCGGTTAGACAGCACCAGTTCAATGCTAAGTTGCGGATAATCTTCTTTAATTTGTGCAATCAGGGGCGGCAGCACTTCTGTGCCGATAATTTCGCTCGCAGAAACGCGAACCACCCCATGCAACCCGGCGGCGTGACTACCGAAGCTGGCGGCCGAACGTTCTATCATACTGGCCGTGTTTTCCATTGCTTGCGCATGGCCCTGAATCGCGACCGCCGCATCCGTAGCCTGCAGGCCAGTCTGAGAACGCGTAAACAAAACCAGACCAAGGGCGGATTCCAGCGCGGCCACATGGCGCCCCGCTGTGGGCTGGGTAATCGCCAGCAGACGGGCTGCCCCCGACAGGGAACCTTCATTCATCACTGCGAGGAAGGTTCGATACCATTCCCATGGAATATTTTGCTTCATACAAAAATGCATACCTGCTGTCTGATGTCATGCAATTACATTTAGCCCGCGCGGGCTTTACGATGTCAAGCAGACATCCAGCAAAGGCAAGAAAATGAAAAGTAAAAACACGGTACTCATACTGGGCGCAACGGGTGGAATCGGCGGTGAAATCGCCCATAAACTCATCCGCGAAAAATGGGACGTTCGTGCGTTGCGCCGCAATACGCCACAGAATGAAGAGCATGGGGATATAACGTGGATAAACGGTGATGCGCTGAATGCTGAGCAGGTCGCGGCTGCCGCGTCAGGCTGTAGCGTGATTGTTCATGCTGTTAATCCGCCGGGTTATCGAAACTGGGAACAACTGGTTTTGCCCATGTTACAGAACACTATCAATGCCGCAGAGCGAAATGACGCACTGATCGTTCTCCCGGGCACTGTTTATAACTACGGCCCGGATGCTTTCCCACTCTTGCGGGAAAATTCCCCTCAAAATCCTGTTACCCGAAAAGGGGCAATACGGGTGCAAATGGAGAAGGCACTGTTCGACTGGGCGCAGCGTGGCGGTAAGGTGCTGATTCTGCGGGCCGGTGACTTCTTTGGCCCTCAGGCAGGCAACAACTGGTTTTCGCAGGGGTTGATCAAACCGGGGGAGCGCCCGCGGATAATTAAAAACCCAGGCAAAGCCGGGACAGGCCATCAGTGGGCCTATCTGCCGGATGTCGCCGAAACGCTGGTTGCGCTGTTAGCGCGTCGGGAGCAACTTGACCCTTTTGCCTGTTTTCATATGCGAGGACACTGGGATGAAGATGGTACGGCGATGACCGGAGCCATACAGCGTGTCGCACAACGTGCGGGTGTTAACGCAAAAGTAAAATCTTTCCCCTGGTGGCTCATCACGGCGATGGCGCCTTTCAACGCCACTCTGCATGAAATGCTGGAGATGCGCTATTTGTGGGAACAGGCAATCCAGATGGACAATGCCAAACTGATCGACTTTTTAGGCCACGAACCGCATACCCCGCTTATTGAGGCTGTGCAGAACACTTTAATCGGTCAGGGCTGCATTAACGAGGCGTTATTGCCGCATTCGTGAGCGGTGTAGGGGGGGATATCGAGTGTCGCTTCTGGCGCGCAGCGGCAAAGTCAGGCATAGAGAGGTCCGCTGCGAGCGAACAGCGAAAGTTCGTAATTTATCCCATAGTTGATGGTGCGTTAATAGATGGAGATCAGTTCAGTTTCGTGGCGAAATGTATGGTTCCCGAAGCATGACCGGGCCACGCTTCAGGTTATGCCCGGGACTGACCGGCGAACCGGAAGAGCCGATTGCGCACCCGGTTCGCCGGTCTGATAACCGGTGTTTCAAACCTGGAAGATTTCCACCATTCCCCGAAGCGCGCGAGCCTGCTCTGACAGAGACTGTGAAGCTGTCGAAGATTCTTCAACCAGTGCGGCGTTATTCTGCGTGACTCCATCCATCTGGTTCACCGCAATGCTGACCTGCGAAATTCCCTGCATCTGCTCTGATGAGGCATGAGAAATGTTGTCCATGGCCTCCGCGAGCTCGCCTACCATGCCGACGATTTTAAGGATGCTCTGACCTGTACCTGCAGCCACTTCCACACCACTTTCCACCTGCTCAACAGCCTGCTCAATGAGTTGCTTAATATCCCGTGCGGCGTTAGCACTACGCTGGGCAAGCGTTCTGACTTCGCCAGCCACCACAGCAAACCCACGCCCCTCTTCACCGGCACGGGCGGCTTCCACCGCAGCGTTGAGGGCAAGAATGTTCGTCTGGAAGGCAATACTCTCGATGACGGCGGTGATATCCCTTACCTTTGCCGCGCTCTGTGAGATGGCGTTCATGGTTTCCGACATACGATGCATGTTTGCTTCACCGGTGCGCGCAAGAGAAGCCGTTTCGCGGGCTGACTCTGCAGTTTGCTGCGCGCCTGTTGTATTGCTTTTCACCGTGGCGGTGAGTTGCTCCATGCTGGCGGCCGTTTCCTGCAGGGCGGCGGCCTGCTGTTCCGTGCGGGAGGACAGCTCTGTATTACCCTGTGCAATTTCATCGGCTGCCATTGCTACGGATGCGGCTGAATCTTTAATCTGCGACACCAGTCCGCGCAGATTCGCTTGCATACTATCAAGCGACGCCATGAGACTGGCTGTGTCATTATGGCGAAGGATCACCGGAGTCGTCAGATCCCCGGCGGCAATTCGCGACACAACCTCAGCCGCATAACGCGGTTCTCCGCCCAGTGTTTTCAGCGTGCTACGGTTAATCAGATAAACCAGTATCAAGAGTAGAATGCTGATAGCGAGAAATTGGGCGATATTCTGGTAAAGAGAATTGAGAAACACTTCGTGGATATCATCAACGTAAAGACCCGTCGTAATAATCCATCCCCAGGGAGACCACGGAATGTTGTAGGCAATTTTGGGTTTCGGAACGGTGTCTCCCGGCCGCGGAAAATCATAGGCGGTAAAACCATCATGGCCATCCTTCGTCAGTGTGACCATATCTCTGTAAATATATACGCCATTCGCATCGGCCACATCCGGCCCTTTGCCAATTAACGCGGCATTGATGGGATGCATAATGACCTGCGCCTGGTTATTCAGAATAGTAAAATACCCTGTGTCGCCATAGCGTAAGTCTTTAATGATCAGGATTGCACGTTGTTGTGCTTCCTCTTTTGATATCAGTCCCTTATCAACAAGTGTAGCCTGCGTTTTCACCACGCTGAGGGCTAACTGGGAAACATACATTAATTCCTTTTTTCGTAGCGCCAGCTGGTCATCTTTAATTTTTACTGAGCCAAAGAATAATGACCCGGCAAGGCTTAACAGTGCGACAGCAAGTGGAAGCCACAGTTTATGCGCAAAGGATAATTTCATAACATTTTAGCCTGTTGTTGTTGTATAGGCAGGTATTGCGCAAGCCTTTCGATATCAGGCCACGCTTAATCTCTTTATCGGCAAATGAAGAGAAAAAATTAATCGGTAAGGCGGAATTTCGTAGTTGTTCCATAGCAGATGGAGTTTTCTAGCGAAGCCGCGTAGTAATTAACAACGCGCAGGTCAGTTGCACCCGCTATTAATAGGGTGTTTTATGCCGGAACCGTTGGTGCCCAGATTTGAAAGGGACAACAAGCGCAACAGGGGAAATAATTCATTACTACTGTTGTACTGCCTTCGTCAGTGGGTGATGGGAACGGTAACGCGCGCGGAGGTGAGGCGTTTCATCCAGAATACGACAAGGATATACAGCGCAATATTTTTCCGAGCGCATTTACCCGCGACGGCGATGATTAATATACCGACAAAAAAGCAGGAACTCCCTCAGATACATTTTTTGGGTGGCTGAGCCATATCCTGCTGCTCCTGGCCCTTTTTGCAGTGATACTTCTTGCGCTTAATAAGGTTTACGCTTCGCTGTTGCGCGATAACAGGCATATAAAAGATCGGGCCGTGGCGAAAAGGGCTACCCGAATGGTCAGGTTGTCAGGCGCAAAAAGCGATGGATGACGCATTAGCAGGGCGACAGTTTGCCGTTTGTCCGCACGCTGATGAAAATCTGCGGCTGTGGGTTAAAAAATAGGTTATTGAGCCCGACAGGTTTACCGGTCGGGCATGTTTCACGTATCAGACCGGATAGCAAATCTCTTCCGGCTGGCGTTGCATAATGACGTTACCGTGACGAATAGAGGTCAGCACTTTCGCCTGGCGGCACACCGCATCGTAATCATTTTCCGCATCCAGAATCAGCAGGTTCGCCGGGCGTCCTTCGACAATGCCATAGTTGTCACCTAAGCACAGCGCACGGGCGCTATTATCGGTAATCAGGTCGAGGCAGCGTTGCAAATCTTCATATCCCAGCATATGGCAAATATGCAGCCCGGCGTCGAGGATGCGCATGATATTGCCGTTGCCCAGCGGATACCACGGATCCTGGATGGAGTCCTGAGCAAAGCAAACGTTGATACCGGCGCGGTCCAGTTCTGCAACTCGCGTCACGCCGCGGCGTTTCGGCCAGGTATCAAAGCGCCCCTGCAGGTGGATGCTTTCGGTCGGGCAGGAGATAAAGTTGATGCCCGACGCTTTGAGCAGGCGGAACAGCTTCGAACAGTAGGCGTTATCATAGGATCCCATCGCGCAGGTATGGCTGGCCGTGACCTGTGCGCCCATGCCTCGCACCCGGGCTTCTTCCGCGAGTACTTCCAGGAAGCGCGACTGCGGGTCGTCGATTTCATCGCAGTGCACATCCACCAGGCAGCCATGGCGCTGGGCCAGGTCCATCAGGAAACCCAGCGAACTGACGCCTTTATCGCGGGTGTTTTCGTAGTGCGGAATACCGCCCACCACGTCGGCACCCATCTCGATAGCGCGGGTCATCAGCTCACGTCCGCCGGGGAAGGATTCAATGCCCTCCTGTGGAAACGCGACAATTTGCAGGTCGATAAGATGGGCGGCCTCTTTTTTCACTGCCAGCATCGCCTCAAGCGCCGTCAGAGACGGATCGGTCACATCAATATGGGTGCGTACGTGCTGCACGCCGTTATCGCGCAGCATAGCGATGGTTTTCAACGCCCGCTGGCGCGTATCCTCAACCGTGACGCTCTCTTTACGCTGGCTCCAGCGACTGATGCCCTCAAAGAGTGTGCCGCTCATATTCCACTCCGGCTCGCCCGCCGTCAGGGTGGCGTCAAGATGGATATGCGGTTCGACGAACGGCGGGATAACCAGCTTTTGTTGTGCGTCGAGATCGCCTGTCCCGGCCACTGGCGTTGAGGTCTGCAAAGTGATGCTTTTAATCACAGCGCCATCTAATTCAATCGTATAAAGCGCTTCTTTATGGCGCAGACGCGCGTTGATAATTTTCATAAATGTTCCCGTAAATGGTTTTGTGACATACGCCAGATCGTTAAAGCGACCGAGGCGTTGAGATGAAATTGAGGATGGCTTATCGGATAGCTGGTCAGCTTTTCGATGCGCTGGATGCGTTGATGTAACGTGTTGCGGTGAATGCCAAGCCGCTCGGCGGCCCTGACCACGTTGCCGTTCTCCTGGAGCAAGGTTTCCAGCGTCTCCATTAACAGCCACGGACTTTTGCGATCGCGTTCTATCAGGCAACCGAGGGTGTCATGCATAAAATCGCTCAACAGTGCAGGGTCACCGATGGCAGAGAGGAGTTTGATAAAGCCGAGTTGTTGATAGTCGGTAATGCGCTGGGCCGGGCGCAGAGTATCGCTAAGATCCAGCGCCTGCCGCGCCTGCGACAGCGCGCGCTGATAATCCTGTAATTGCTGCACTCTCGCGGAAAGGCCACACAGTAGCGACAGCCTGTCATCACTTTCCGCCATCGCGAACAGCCAGTGCGCTAACCACGTTTTCTGCTGATAAAACTCACCGTCCTCATCCGGGAGCAGGAAGATAAACATATTGCTACGTTCTACCAGCGGATAGGGGTTGTCCTGCTGATTGAGTTGCTGCTGCAATCGCTGGCTTATGATACGGCGGGCCTGCTGTAACCAGACTTCGGCCTGCTCGGGCGGAAACTGGCGAAACAGGTTTTGTATCCCCTCAAGACGCAATGCCACTACCCGCAGGGGACGGGTAAAATCCAGTCGCTGGTGGAGGGCGCGTTGCTGCAGGATTTGCAGATCGGGAAAATCGCCCGTTAACAGCTGTAGCAGAATATCGCGTTGGGATTGCAGGGCATTTTCGCTGCGCACCAGCGCGGTACCGATGCGCTCGGTGACAATCACCATCTTGAGCAAATAGGGCTGTTCGATCAGCGGAATACCCAGTTCATCGGCCAGCGCGATCAGACGCGGCGGGATGGCCTGAATATACGCATCGCCGGTGAGAATAACCATTCCGGCTATCCCGCGCTGCTTGCCTTCCATCAACAAATGGACCAGGTTGTCTTCATCGCGGGGATGGTTGATTCCGGTGATAAATACCAGCTCCCCGCCCATAATCCATTCGGCGATATTTTCATTTTCCGCCACGTAGTACCAGCGAACCGCCAGCTGTAGACCCTGTTTACCCGCGCGCAGGCGCATGGCGGAGAGTTCCTCCAGGGCAAGGATTTCGCTGACCGTCAGGCTCATGACTACTGCTCCGCAATGGAATCAGCGGCGGGCTGGCGTTTGCCGAGGCGGGTCAGGGCGATATAGACCAGCGCGGAAACGCTAATGCCAACCAGCGGGGCGATCCACGGCGACAGGTAAGCCACCACCGCGCCCACTGCGTAGGCGCTAAGCCCCAGCCAGTTAAAGCGAGGTAAACGGGCAGCCTGCAGCAGCGGATAGCGGCCGCCGCGATAGAACCAGTAGTCGGCGAGGATAACGCCGCCGATGGGCGGGATAATGCTGCCCAGCAGCACGAGGAAAGGGATCAGCATTTCATACATACCACCAATCGCCAGCACAATACCGACGCCAGCGGCGACCACGGTCAAAGTACGGCGGCGCTCGCTGCGCAAAAGGTGGCAGGCAGCGGCTGAGACGTTATAAATCGTGGGGCCCTGAATGGTCAGCAGGTTGAGGCACAGCATTATTACCGCGGCGACGGAGAGCCCCTGCAGAATCAGCACTTCCACAATATCGGCCTGCTGATAGACGATGGCGCACCACGCTCCGGCAACAATCATCAGCCCGTTGCCGATGAGGAAGCTGCTCATGCTGGCGACGATAGCGGTGCGGCTGGAGTTGGCCAGCCGGGTCCAGTTCGTTGCCTGGGTCGCGCCGCTGGCGAAGGTACCGAACACCATGGTGATGGCCGCCGACCAGGTCATGGTTTCACCCGGTTCAATTTTGGTCATTGCCTGCCAGCCACCGGCGTGATGGGCGGCCAGATACATCGAAACCAACAGCAGAATAAACATCAGCGGCACCGACACGCGGGATAGCGCATCCAGCCCCTTGTAGCCCACCAGCGCGGTGACACAGAACAGGATCCCGAACAGGATCATCAGGGGGATGGTCATGCCAGCAGGCAGGGCGAGGATTTTCACCAGCGAAATGGCGACGGTCGCGGTACCCCAGGCATACCAGCCCAGCTCGGCGAAGCCGAGAATAAAATCGGCGAGTTTGCTGCCAATTTCCCCGAAGCAAAAACGACCCATCAGTACGGTATTAAGCCCGCTGCGGGCGGCTATCCAGCCGAGTGAGGCGGCGTAGAGGGCCAGCAGAAAGTTACCGATAACCGCAATCCACAACAGATTGACGATAGAAAAGGAGACGCCAAGTTTGCCGCCTGCGAACATTGTGCCGGTAAAAAAAGTAAAGCTGAACAGGACCATGGAGATCGAAAATACGCCCTTACGCCCGGAGGCTGGCGCTTCGATGAGCGGAAAATCATTGCTGTTTGACATAATTGAACCTCTGAGTGGCTATCTTAATGGCTATGCCAAAATAGCAAGAGGTATGCCAAAATTATTTGGGCAGTGGTAACACAACGAAGTGGGCACTTTGCACATAAAATCCCCTTAATCGACAGGTCATTGTCAGGAGAATGTGCATGGTGCAAATTTTCGCACCATAAAAGAGCATCGGCGAACGAACCTGCCTCGGTGTGCATCCACTCTTCACGTATATAGAGGCCCGACCCGGAAAGGGGGATATACCCGCATCAGAAGAGGGTAACGCGACAAACCCGCATCGTCCGAATGACCGAAACACTCAGTTTTCGAGCGCCGCAAGAAGCGCGGCTTCCATTTTCTCCGGTGGGGTGAAGGGCGCAAAACGTTTGAGCGGTTTACCGTCGCGTCCGATTAGGAACTTCGTGAAGTTCCACTTGATTCGCCCACCCAGCACGCCGGGTAATTCCTGTTTCAGATAACGAAACACCGGGTGCGCTGAGCTTCCGTTGACCTCAACTTTCGCGAACATCGGGAAACTCACACCATAATGAATGTGACAGGTCTGTGCGATATCCTCGGCGCTGCCGGGTTCCTGTTTACCGAATTGGTTACAGGGGAAACCCAATACCACCAGACCCTGGGCAGCGTATTTTTTGTAGAGCGCTTCAAGGCCGCCGTATTGTGGCGTGAAGCCGCAATGGCTGGCGGTATTCACGACCAGGACCACCTTACCCGCGTAGTCGGCCATTGAGATAAGCTGGCCGCCCAGGCTGGTGGCTGACAGTTGGTAAAAGGTAGTCATAGCGAAATCCTCAAAGCAGAACCAGTTCGATGTCGACATTGCCACGTAGCGCGTTACTGCCGGTTTGGGGCATGACAAGGGTTAATATCGGTTATCCCCACGCCTTATTTTGGATAACGACGCTGTACTTATCGGGATCAATAAACGTCTTTCCGTTGACATCCCAATAAGGATTAAAGGCACTGACCTCTTTAAAACCCGCCTCGGCCATCCTTATGCAGGTCCGTACCCACTCATCTTTTTGCGGATAATAGAGAACGAGCAAATCCTCTGCCGTCTGGGAAGGGGCTACCGGATGGTTCAGGCATACCGTCATCTCAATATGCCAGGGCAAGCCTTCACAGCCTAACATTATGCCGTTGAAACCATCGTGATCCGTGAACTCTGCAATTTTTTGCAGGCCCAATCCATGGCGGTACATCAGAAAAGATCTTTCCAGGTTTGTAACGGGCCTGGCAATGCGCATGTGAGTAAACATCCCGGATATTCCTTTTACTGTATCAAGGTTGCGAAATCTGGTCTGATTTTACATACGACTCTTTTTTTGATTTGTCGGTTAGGGCCATGCGTTTTTCTCACATTATGCACTTCCGCGCTGAGCGAAAACCGGACGTCATTTCCGCCTGGAGGAGAAAGGCACTTCAACCGTCAATTGCAGCGTTTCCTGTATCGTCCCTCATCAAGAAGCAGGGCAGGTATCAGGATGATAGCTGAACGCAGAAAAGCCAGAGGGTTATGACGTCAGCCGATAGTGGGACTGCACCAGACCCGACGGGAAGCTGCGGCTTGATAACAGCGTCAAATCGATATCATGGGGCAGCGATCCGAACAGCGGTATTCCCGAACCGAGCAGGACAGGAACAGTAGTGATAACGATATCGGCGACCAGACCTTCACGCAGGAATGACTGTATTACCTGCCCGCCATCGATATAGACGCGATGTGCATTCTGCGCAGCCAGGTCATCAATCACTTCCCTGGGCGTGCGGCGGGAGAACTGTACTTTGCCCTTTAGCGCCTCGGGCACGGGGGTGTCGGTGAGCTGTCGGGAGAGCACCAGCACGGGCCGATCATAAGGCCATTCGTCAAAGGTCAACACCTTCTCATAGCTCCCTCGACCCATCATGATCCAGTCTTTGTCCGCGATGAATGCGGCATAACCATGATCTTCTGTCGGGTCATCGCGCTGCAACAGCCAGTTGATATCGCCATCCTTACGGGCGATGTAACCATCAAGACTGGCTGCGATAAAAACGTGTGTGGTGACCATCAGGTGCTCCGTATTCAGGCTACATATATTCTGTTGAGTTTAGCGATGTTGGCAATATTGACATACTCCCTGTGGAAAAACCGCCGCATGAGATGAGCAAAGTCCCTTTTATGGATTAAGGCAAAAAATCGCGTGGCGTTGCATCCTGTATGGCGCAAAAAAACGCTATTTCGTTAATCAGGCGTTCACCATCAACATGTGTTTAACGTATAAACATGCCAGCCGGATTTTTATTCGATTGCTGGATGAGGTGGAATCCCGCGGGCAGAGGTTAACAGTGCCTGCTTCGGGCAACTGGAGTGCAAATGCGTCTCGCGCGCAGGGTTTAAATGCCAGAAAAGCGTGTCGAGTCTGACATTTTTTTATGACCAAAATACCCGTCATGGATATTGATTTTTGCTATAAGGTAAAGGTTGTGCTGCCGTTGCATGCCTATTCTCAATCATGATGTCAGGCCTTATGGAGTTTGTACTGTGAATGCGAAATTAATTGAACCTTTGATATCGGATTTATATTGTCTGGAGCCTTTGGTTAAGTCGCATGCGCCCGGTATGTATGCCGGATTGTCTATTGAAGGTGATTATAAATATATCCCCTCCAACCCGCCGACAAGCCTTGCTGAGTTGATAGCGCGCTATGAGCGAATTTCGCAGAGACATTCGCCAGATAAACGTGAAATATGGCTCAATTGGGTCATTATAAATCGTCAATCTGGTGCGTATCTGGGATATGTCCAGTCTACCCTTATGGTTAATGAGGGCTGGGCCTATATTGCTTATCATGTGTTTGCGACATATCAAAGAAAAGGGGTTGCAAAACAGTGTGTCAGCATGTTGATAGATTTTTTATTTAATCATTATAACTTATCTCATGTCGATGCATTGATTGACTCTCGCAATCTGGCTTCTATTCGTTTAATGGAGTCTTTGCAACTCAAAAAAATTAATGAGTTAAAAGATGCGGATTTTTTCAAAGGATCGACAAGCAATGAATGTCATTACAGAATTTTTAACAGTGAATGGTCGATAAAGGCATGCGGTGATGGCGCTGATTAATGGGGTAAAAAGAATATATCGTCATTGAGTAGGGAACGGGCAGTAAAGGGTGTTTTTTACATCCTTGTATGTTTAATGCAGAACCAGGAGGGACATCTGGGGCGGCAGGTCCGGTCTGCGGGCAACACGGTATATGGCGATGCTTTCAGTAGTCCGATCTAACCCTCAGATTAAAGTCTTCTACACATCGCTCATTGCACGCGGGAAACCCAAAAAGGCCGCGATAGCAGCCTGCATTAGAAAATTCGTAACGATACTGAATGCGATGTTCAGGCACCAAAAAGACTGGATATACAGCTAAACAGCTAATTTACGACTCTGGATGGATCCGTCGATGTGCATCCGGATTAGATCTGAAGGAGATAATGGCCTGCTCTGTGACAGGAGCGGAAATTCACCGCGTAGTTGCTCAAATGGTAGATTAAACAGTACCAATAACAGGCTAAAAATGCCGAGCATTTGTGCTATCGTCACTGCGTATTCATATATTTATCATGGACATCATAAGATCAAGAAAGTGATTTTATTCCTTTGCCAAGGATTAGAAGAGTATGAGGCTAGTGTATTCACAGACACCATCGGCTGGACAACAACATACGGATTAGAACCCATAGAATTAGTGACAGTTGGTCTACGTCAAAAAATTAAGTGTGCCTGGAATTTCACTATCGAACCAGCATATCAACTACATGAGATTGATGATGATAGCTTTGACGCCATTGCCATTCCTGGCGGGATGAGTCGGGCTGGTTTTTATGAGGATGCATATCATGAGCGGCTTCTAAATATTATTCGAAAATTTCACGCCAAAAACAAAATTATTGCTTCTGTTTGCGTTGGCGCTTTAGCAATAGCAAAGAGTGGCGCTCTTCAAGGAAGAACAGGCACAACTTATCATTTGAGCAGCAAGCGTCAAACGCAGATGCTAGAAATGGGCGTCAACGTTGTTCAGCGCCCCATTGTGGTGGACGGAAATATTATTACCTCCCAAAGTCCAGCAACTGCTATTAATGTTGCATTTACTTTAATAGAAAAACTGACATCCAGAGCTAATGTTGAACGAATAAAAGAAGGAATGGGATTTGAATCACCCTTTGTCGTTGAGTTAAAAAATCCATCAGGAACGTAGTCCTGCGTTGTTCGTTCAGAACGGGCCAAACAACTGCTTCGGTCTGCTTTGTGCCAAAAGCTGACGTCGTTAACATCAGTTTGTATTGAATAATTGGGAATAGGACAACTCATTTCTCATGATTGTCTTTTATGGATTGCACTGTATAACCAAAAGGATGCCATGTAGAGCTATCGCTTGCGAAGACTGTCGGAGTTTCATATATTTTACTGCCATCAGAAAACTCAGACAGATATGTAAACTGGAGAACATATCCACGGGGGCTGTATATCTTAGATGAATGAGTACCAAATTGAGTTGTTTTACTAGCTTTTCCGAAAGGGACTCTCACATTATTTGATAAAACAGTAAATTGATCTTTATCATACATAGCCTTAAATTCTGGATGCATGCTTTCATAAAGCTCTGCATATTGTCCATTGTTAACTTCGCTGAGCATTTTTTCTGCAACCTTCTGTGCATCAGCACTAGGAGGTGGTGGGGGGAATTTGAAAGGATCCTCGGATACAAGAACAGCCGGATTGAAAAAATAGACGATCACGAAAAAACCGGCTGCGCCTGCCGCTTTAATGGTTTTGTTCACGTTGACTTCCAGCGCACCTGGCAGCATAGCGCCAAATCCGCCTGCAATCATAGCAAGAACTAACCCGAATACCCGCCACTGCATTTCTGTTGGTTTAGGTATTGCAACAACAAGTATCAACATGATGATTACAAAAAAAACTGCAAAAGAAAATAGTAATGCTTTTTCTAATGAGAGTTTTGAATTTTTTCCAACCATAATTAACCTCAATCACTGAATTTCGAGGGCCGTGAAAAAATTTATTGCTTGAGAGATTTATAGCATAACCTTACTATAATTACCATCAACATACGAATGATTATGAACTAATGCATATTAGTCGTATTGTGTTAATCAATGTTTTGCATATCACCCATGTTTACTACATGAATTAGTTCTATCTGAGTGATAATGCTAAAAGAATATATATGAAAAAAACCTCAGTAATATATTAATTAAGGTATATTATTTTTAACAATGCTTTGTTATCTCATTTTTTATTGGCGAGGTTATCATGAACAGGCGCAGTTTTTTAAGCATGTTATTGTGTTTTACTGCCATGCAGTCTGCTAAATCAGCAGTGGTGCCACTTGGTCCTATGACTCCTCAGGGGCAACCAATGAGAGCTTATGTAGCACATCCAACCCGCGTTACTCAAAGTTGCCCATTTTGGTGTTGGGCTGCATCGATTGCTATGATCTTTGAGGCTCATGGACATCATATTGAACAAGCCGAAATTGTTAGGAAAAGTTTTAATTCAAATATCGCTATTTGCACTACAGGCAACACATCTACAATGGGTAATAATTTAAGCCAACCATGGTTGGACTCTCAGGGAGTTAGCTTTCAGTCTCAGATAGTAGCAGCATATGATATTTTTAATCATATTCTTGCAATAAATAATATGATTATAATTAACGAATTAGCCCACGACAGGCCTCTTTTATACGCCAATCGTAGCCACGCTATGGTTGTTGTTTCTGTCGATTATTTTATGACGCCAATTGGACCAGATGTTAGGGCTGTTGGCGTGCTTGATCCTTGGCCTGCTAGCCCGGCATATCACTTGCTAAACCCTCAAGAAATGGTTCCTGCGCATATGGGAGGGGACATGACTTTTTTGGCTGCGGTACAGACGACGTAAAGTGATTGATGGTGGGGATAAGCCAAAATTGGGATGTTTGCTACGGAGATCCTGACATGCTTGCCGTTGATTAATACACCACAATGTTAGGAATGTCTTCATCAGCAACGTGAGGGTATCTCTATGAAGAAGCATCAAAAACTGGGGGCAGTTCTCAGCAGGTTGGTATTTCGCTCAACATAAGATGCAACATCATTTTACCCCCTAATAAATCCGTCCGCTTCTCGCTCACAGCAGACATTCATCACCTGCAATCCCTTCACGTCTTTAAATACCCTTCCTGGTTGACATCAAACACAACGGCTCACCCATTCAGCGAATTTATCCTGAGGCTGCAGAATTGCCTGTAGACATTTTTCCTTTAAACCCGGCATTCCATGCCCGGATGACTAAAGCAGTATGTTCAGATGACGGAGACGGCTCCCGCTTCGAGGGCGACGTTATATCACCCCGATGAGCCAGGCATCCAGGCGGGCGTGCAGCCGGACGCCCGGACAAGTATGCCAGGAGCGTTACAGGCCCAGCTCAGATAAACCCGGATGATCATCCGGACGGCGTCCCAGAGGCCAGTGGAACTTGCGCTCACTTTCTTTAATCGGCATGTCATTGATACATGCGTAGCGGTGATGCATCAGCCCGTCTTCACCAAATTCCCAGTTTTCGTTCCCGTAAGAACGGAACCAGTTACCGGAATCATCGCGCCACTCATAGGCGTACCGGACAGCAATGCGGTCACCGTCAAAGGCCCACAGTTCCTTGATAAGGCGGTACTCCAGCTCTTTTTTCCACTTGCGCTCAAGGAAACCCCTGGCCTCTTCACGATTATTGGCAAACTCTGCGCGGTTACGCCATTTGGTGTCCAGAGAGTAAGCGAGCGACACTTTATCGGCATCACGGGTGTTCCAGCCATCTTCGGCAAGTCTTACTTTCTCAAGCGCTGACTCGCGGGTAAACGGCGGCAGTGGCGGACGGATTTGTGAATCGGACATGGTGGTGCCTCCAGGATAAGTGGATACTTCAGTGAGTGTTTCATCGTTGGAACACAGATCCTTGCTACGGGATCTGTTTCAGTAACAGCTGAGCGACATCTCTTGCATCATCGGCAGCGCTGTAATCGCCCATAACACGCGACATAGTGATGGCACCTTCAATCAGTATCAGTAGCTGCCGGGCCAGCGGTAACGGCTGCGCTGTATTCAGCTGGCCGGTAAGCTCAAGTACGTAGTCCAGCAGCTTCTCTTTGTGCATTCTGGCTATCTGACGAACCGGATCAGAAGCATCTCCGACTTCGCCTGCCGTGTTGATAAATGCGCATCCGCGATAGCCCTCCGATTCGAACCAGCCTTTCAGTACGGTGAACATATTCAGAATGCGATCCCGTGGTGTATCTGCTTTGTCACATTCGGTCCGGAACCATTCCATCCAGCGGATATCACGTGCATTCAGCGCTGCGGCAGCCACTTCGTCCTTGTTTGCGAAATGGTGATAAATACTTTTCCGGGCCACGCCTGAGGTTTTCACCAGAAGATCCATGCCGGTGGCATGAATACCGTTCTGGTAGATGAGTTCTTCAGCGGTCGCGAGAATCTTGTCTCGGGTGTTCGTTGTGTTTTTGTTCATAAAACAATGGTAGAACGATCGTTCTACTTTTTCAAGTGTGGGTTCATAATCTTTTTGACTTATCAGTGGAAAACCGCAGTAAAATACTTTTAAATCAATAAATTATTTTTTTTCATGGTCTGAAAGTTTCTACAAAATGTACTTTGCCGGAACGGAAAACCGATCTCCGACAGGGAATTTTGTGCAATCTGCGTGCAAAGGAAGGATGCGGCGACTCGCGAACAAGGCCGTTATTTTTGAGGGAAATAATTCATCAGTTCGGGAGGCAAGCTGTAACGGAAGGGCGGCCCGATAATGCCAGACTTTCTTTAACCGCTCGTTCCATCTGGCGTCTGTTAAGAATGAGACAGGTGCGTTCACCGGGTACAGTCAACCGGAACTCGTCAGTTAATGGCATACGAGATATCAGGTACCATCGCCCTTTTAAAAACAACCAGTTCATTTTATACCTCGAACGACCTGGGGTCAGTGTCGCCGGCCCACAGGTCCAGACGATTTCTGCGTTTTCCTGCGCTAAAGCAAACCAGAGGTGCGGTTAAACGCCCGACTCTTACAAGAGGCCAGAATCACTACATATTCTTCCTGTTTCGGAAGGCTGCCACTTTCATACGATTGCCGCATGTCGCCATGCTGCACCAGCGCCGGCGATGCGATTTACTTAAATCGTGAAAAAGTAAAATACAGTTATGGGCTTCACATTCACGCACGTATTCAAATTTGTCGTCAGCGATCAGTTTCACCAGTGCGTCAGCAACAGGCCAGAGAAGGCTGGCGGGGGTACGCGCGTCTGAATGAACTTCAACACGGTATCGCTGCGCCTCTTCATCCCATTGTAGCCTTGTTTCAGGATGCCCTTCTTCAAGGATCCGGTTAATCACCGTCAGATCCGCTGCAACGGACGCCATAGCCGCATGCACCACCTTTCTGGCGGCATCGCGGAGCTGGCGAGCCTCAGCCAATAATCCAGCAGGCGCTTGAGTACCTTTCGGGACAAGACCTGCTGTTTCCAGCCACGCTATGACGCTGAGATCGCTTGCGAAACAATCATATCGCTCATCACCTGTCCCGTATTCACTGTTGATGAAATCCAGCGCGAGGTTATCGGCCAGAAAGAGAGGTTGAGAAGAAAGCTGTTTAATATCCATCACTGACCGTAACTCATAAAATCATTTTGACAGGTTACCAGATTTGCCTGTAACCTTCAATTTCGCATTTTAACGGTTACATGGGAATTTTATGGTGTCTTCCACTTCCGCATTACCTGCGTCTGCCTCGTCGGCTACTCAGATTCATTACCGCTATAAACAGGCGGGCGATGTTAACGTTTTCTATCGCGAGGCCGGTGATAGCACGGCGCCGGTGTTACTTATGCTTCATGGCTTCGCAGGTTCATCGTTTATGTTTCGTGAGCTTTTTAGCCAACTGGCCGATCGTTATCATCTGATCGCACCAGATTTGCCGGCCTTTGGTTTTACCGGGGTTCCGGAGAAGGGTAGCTATGCATATACCTTTGACCAGCTAGCAGAAACCATTGACCGATTTACCGAGGAACTCAATCTAGACGCGTATGCGCTGATGGTCCACGATTACGGCGCGCCTGTCGGATGGCGACTGGCAGCAGCACACCCGGAGCGGGTGACTGCGATCATTTCTCAGAATGGCAATGCCTATGAAGAAGGGCTGGGTGAAGCCTGGGCGCCTATTCAGCGATACTGGCGCGAACCTACGCCGGAAAACCGCAAGGCACTGCAGGAATTCCCCACACCAGCTTCCATTAAATGGCAGTATCTCGAAGGGGTTACCGACCCGTCTCTGGTTTCGCCTGATGGTTATACGCTTGAAGGAATACAGGTATCCCGGCCGGGAAATGCGGAGATCCAACTGGACCTGTTGCTCGATTACGCCGCGAATGTGGATAAATATCCCACCTTTCAGCGTTATTTCCGTGAATACCAGCCACCACTGCTGGCCGTATGGGGGAAAAATGACCCGTTTTTCCTCGCGGAAGGCGCTAAAGCATGGAAACGTGATCTGCCGAAGGCAGAGATAAAGTTTTATGACACGGGCCACTTCGCTCTCGAAACGCATGCTACCGAGATAGGTATGGACATTCGTGATTTTCTTGATCGGCATGTCCGCACGTCAGGCTGACGCCCCTCCCGGCAGAGCGGCCTAATATCCTGCCGGGTTTTTTCTCTGGCCATGTTAATGCTCGATGGCGTCACTCAGGTTGTACCACATTGCAACGGAAATACTCCGGATGGTTTCACACTCTGTAATACAATTACACTGTTTTGAGGTTGTGTAATTTATTGATAGTAAATAATAAAATTAACCTTCATGCAGTTTGTTAATAAGGAAGTTCTGAAAAATAATTATAAATTGTAATATTTATACATGACTTAAAAATGGCTTGATATGCTGTCTCTCTCTGGGAACAGATAGACAGGAAAACATCATGCTTTTAAACGAAAAAGCTGCACCTTATGAAAAAGAATATAAGGTTAAGCAGCATGGCAATAAGAGCATTAAAAATATTTTTGTTAACGGCGACCATCGTTTTAAGAATTATGCGGGGTTAAATTTTAGAAGCGCTGATTTTACAGGTGAAGATCTGTCATTCAGCGATCTGAGAAATGCCGATTTTTCATATGCATGTTTACGAGGCGCCAATCTTAGCTATTGCTCTTTAAAAGGAGCCATCTTTGATTATGCTAATTGTTATGGCGTGAATTTTACGGAAAGCGATCCTGAAAATGCGAGTTTTTACAAAACGGTTTCAGAGTCAGAGACGTTATCGGATTCCGTCGTAAAACCCGACCTGCTGGTTTCAATTTATATGCCTACATGGAACAGAGAGGCGTTAGCAAAACGCGCAGTCGAATCAATTTTAAAGCAAGAATATACAAACTGGGAGTTAATTATCGTTGATGATTGCTCGCCAAATTATCTTAACCTTCAGGGGTTTATTGAAGGACTGGCGGACTCACGCATAAAATACATCAGGAATGATTATAACTCCGGCGCTTGTGCTGTGAGAAATCAAGCCATTAAGCTGGCGAAGGGTGAATTCATTACGGGCATTGATGATGACGATGAGTGGTTGCCAAATCGGTTAACGTCCTTTCTTAAGGATCAGCACAAACTCCATCAGCACGCGTTTTTGTATGCTGATGATTATATTTGTGATACATCAGGCTATCTTTCGCTGGAGAGCTTGAGGATTTATCCAAAACCAGATTATAACCAGCAATTATTTAATAAAAAGAACATTGTCGGCAATCAGGTCTTCACGTTAACATCGCGTTTGCAGACTATTCTTTTTGATACGCAGCTTGCTGCCGCGCAAGATTATGACGCTTTTTATCGACTTGCTGAGCAATATGGTGGACCTTTTAAAATAAAAATGGCCACTCAGATTCTTTATGTAAACCACGGTGAAGTGAGAATAACGGCTTCGCGGAAAAAATTTTCGGGTTATTTCTCTTTTTATAAGAAGCACAGCAGTAAGTTTGACAAGTCAAGCAAGAAGTATCAACTTTTTACCCTCTATTATATTCGCAAGAAACCAATGTCTTTTCGGGTTTTCAGGCGCTTATTGTGCTTGCGCAATGTTAAGCGCTACATGATGCTTCATACCGTATTTAAAGATAAGAAATTTTAAAACGTTACATGCTCACATTGTCGGGGTATGTTTGCAGGGTTTTAACGTTATTTAATTTGCGCAATTACGTCCGCTGGCATGAATCTGCACCGCGTCACGCACATACGTCCCGACACCTTACATAGTAGAGTGAAGCGTTACGTGTAGCTTATTGTGCACGCTTACCTTCCTGTACCCCTGTTCATCCCGATTCCCGCCATTCAGGATGAACCGGGGGCACCATCCTCTGTCTTCGCCACGTTATACGCACCCAATAATCCCCCCGGTTTTCGCCGCCCGTGACACCCCTGGTGTCATATCCTTCTGACCATGGCGTCAGCCGTGTCACCGTCAAAAAATCTCATCTCTGCTTTACATTTCATTCATGATATTGATAATCATTATCAAAATATTTCTTATTGTTGTTATTTGTTTCTTTTACGGAATGATCCCCAAACAAGATGGGGAATAATGATTGAGGGTTGTTTGCATGAGATTTTCCCCTTTATACGGCGCGATGGCTCTGGTCTTCACCTCGCCGCTTTATGCGCAGGAAGCGACAAGTCGTGATGATGAACTGATTGTTAGCGCGACACGTACGGAGGGGTCACGTAATGATTCCCCCCAGGTCATAAAGGTCATCAGCGAAAAAGAAATTGCCCAACAACGGCAAATCACCTCAGACACGTCACAAATTCTCAGCAACTTACTGCCGTCATTTTCGCCGCCGCGGCAGAAGATGTCCGGTAGTGGGGAAACGCTTCGTGGGCGCACACCGCTGGTGATGATTGACGGTATTCCACAGTCAAACCCGCTGCGTCCAACCGGACGCGAAATGCATACCATTGACTCGTCGATGATTGAGCGTATTGAGGTGATCAAAGGGGCAAACGCCAGCAACGGCGTCGGCGCAACGGGAGGGGTGATCAATATCATCACGAAACGAGCGCAGCCGGGCAGCGTAAACCAGCATTTCAGCGTCGAAACTACCACCCCTACGGCGGAGTTTGACCGCGATACGCTGGCGTATAAAACCAACTACAGCATCAATGGCAGCGAAGAGTATATCGACTACCTTTTTTCGTTGAGCTATGAAGATCAGGGCCTGTTTAAGGACGCGAATAATCATGCCATTAGCGTTGATAACACGCAGGGTGACCTGATGGATTCCCGCGCATGGGACATGCTGGCTAAGGTGGGGTACTGGCTGGATAACGATCAGCGCATCCAACTCAGTCTCAACCGTTACCGTCTGAAAAATAAAGATAACTACGTTAGCGTGAGGGGAGACCGTGACGCTGGCGTGCTCACCACGTCGGTTAAGGGCAACCCGGAAGGCAGTGCTCCCCATAACGATGTCTGGACTGTGGGCACAACCTACGATAACTACAATCTCGCGGGCATGAAGCTGACGGCACTGGCTTACTATCAGCGCTATGAAGCTTTGTTTGGCGCAACCAACTCTTCATCTTTCCAGGATCCTGCCATCGCGCCCATTGGGACCCTCTATGATCAGAGCCGGGCCTATACCGACAAATACGGCAGTAAAATCGCGCTGACCAGGGATGATATCTGGGATGATCGCATCAAAGCGACACTGGGATTCGATACCCTGTTTGATAGCTCAAAGCAGGATTTGTGGTCAACCGGGCGCACCTATGTGCCGGAAATTAATTACACCGACCTGTCTCCCTTCCTGCAACTGGAATTTGCCCCCGTCGAGTCGGTGAAACTAAGCGGCGGCGTGCGCTATGAGTACGCGCGTCTGAAGATCGATAATTACCAGACGGTATGGGCGAATGACCGTGTGAAAGTGGAGGGCGGAACACCGTCTTTCGACCAGACGCTCTATAACGCAGGTGTGGTATGGACCCCCATTGAGCCGCTCAGCCTCTTTGCCAGCTACAGCGAAGGCTTTACCGTGCCGGATGTCGGACGCGTACTGCGTGGCATCGATACGCCGGGGATTAAACTCAATGATTACAGCGGCCTGCAGCCCATCGTCACTAAAAACAGTGAAGTCGGATTTCGGATACAGCAAGCCCCGTTTGATTTCGAGGCCAGTTATTACAAATCCACCTCGAAACTGGGGAGTCGTGTGGAACTGGTCAATGATGCGTTTGTTGCTCGTCGCGAAAAAACGGAGATTGATGGCGTGGAAATTAGCGCGGGCTACAGCCCCAATGCGGACCACAAACTCACCGTCGCCTGGTCGCACATGCGTGGTCGCTATGACAGCGATGACAATGGCAGCCTTGATGCAAAACTCGATGGACTGAATATCTCCCCGGATCGCATCATCGCCAGCTGGTCAGCCAACTGGAATGCTGAGTTGAGTACATTCCTGCAGGCTAACTGGGCGTTAAGTAAAGAATTTGATGACGCAGAGAAAGATTTTTCCGGCTATGCGCTGGTGGATGCTGCCGTGGGCTACAAACTGCCTTACGGAAAGTTAAATCTCGGCATCTCTAACCTGCTGAATAAGCAGTACATTACCTACTATTCCCAGAGTGCCTCTGTCGACCCGGACCGCTATTTTGCGGGACGCGGGCGCACAGCCACGCTCGGCTACAGTATTGATTTTTGACGCAGACCGCCCCGTTGTGGGGCGGTATCAATGATGATGAAAAATACACTCTCATTTTCTCTGACGCGTCGACGCATACTCCAGTTACTGTTGCTGGGTGTCACCTCACCGACGTTATTTGCCCGTCAACCGGCCATGCCGCGCGTCGTGTCACTGTTCCAGGGGGCGACCGACAGCCTGGTCGCACTGGGTGTCACCCCCGCAGGCATTGTTGAGTCATGGACGGAGAAACCGGTTTATCGCTATCTGCGTCCGCAGCTTTCCGGCGTCCCGCAACTCGGCCTCGAAACGCAGCCTGCGCTGGAAAAAATCGTGTTGCTCAAGCCGGATATCATTTTTGCATCCCGTTTCCGTCACCAGGATATCGCGCCGCTGATGCGGAAAATTGCCCCCGTTGCGCTACTGGATGATGTGTTTGAGTTCAGGAAAACGCTGACGGTAGTGGGCGAAAACCTGGCAATGAAGAGCGCCGCAGGGCTTCTGCTTGAACGCTGGGATGCACGTGTTGCCTCGTTACGAAGCCTTATCCCGTCGCGATTTGATACGGCGAACGGGCCGCAGGTCTCGGTGATTGAAGTACGTCCGGATCATATTCGTAGCTACGTTGCACGAAGCTTTCCGGGCTCGGTGATGTCTGAACTGGGTTTTACCTGGAATGAACAGGCGATGCAGGCGCAAAGCGCATCGTTGCGTTTCTCTGGTATGGAGAATATTCCCTTGCTGGACGCCGATATCTTTTTCATTTTGCTGCGGGCAAATAGCCCGGCGATCGCCCGGCAGTATCAAACGCTAACGGCACATCCTCTCTGGCAGCAGATGCGGGCGGTGAAAGCGGGGCAATTATGGGTTGTGGACAGCGTGCCCTGGAGTTTGTCCGGGGGCATTCTGGGGGCGAATCAAATCCTGAGCGATGTCGAATATGCGTTACTCAGGGGGCGGCGATGAGAGGAAGATTTCTACTCTGTGGTCTACTGCTGGCAGTGATGGCGGTGGTCAGTATGATGACGGGCGCCCACTTTTATACCTTCGCGCAATTAATAAAAGCACTGTCTGATGCGGAGCCGACCAGCGCGGTGGATACCATTATTCGTACTTCACGTCTGCCGCGAACCCTGCTGGCGATGGGCGTGGGGGCATTTCTGGCGGTGGCGGGCGGGTTAATGCAGGCACTGACCCGTAACCCATTAGCCTCACCGGGGCTGTTTGGCGTTAACGCAGGTGCGGCGTTAATGATTGTGCTGGTGGGCAGTTTTTTTGCCGTTATCTCCCCCTGGCTAACATTGTGGCTGGCATTTACCGGCGCCTGCGCCACCGGCACGCTGGTCTGGTTTAGCAGCCGTATCAGCAAAGGACAGCTCAACCCATTGCGCCTGGTGCTGGCGGGCGTTGCCATTACCGCACTGTGTAATGCTTTTACGCAGGCGATACTCGTCGTCGATCAGGAAACGCTCGATACCATGCTGTTCTGGCTGGCGGGCAGTCTTGCGGGTAATGATCTGGCGCAGCTTTACCCGCTGCTGATTCCCGGCGTGTTGCTGGTGGTCGCTGCCTGCCTGTTTGCCGGGCAAATGAACGTACTGAATGCCGGCGAAGAGATAGCCCGTGGACTCGGGCTCAACATCGCCCTGGTCCGGCTGCTGGCAAGCGTGCTGGTGGTTGGGCTGGCCGGCTGCGCTGTGGCGCTGGCGGGCAGTATTGGCTTTGTCGGGCTTATCGTCCCGCATATCGCGCGTCAGTTGTTTGGCAGCGACCTGCGCCAGTCGCTGCCGGCCAGTGCCTTGCTCGGCGCGTTGCTGCTACTGGTTGCAGACATTGCCGCCCGGGTGGTGATTTTGCCGCAGGAAGTCCCGGTCGGGGTGATGACGGCACTTATGGGCGCGCCGTTTTTTATTTTGCTGGCGCAGCGCAGGGGGGAACATGCCGGATAACCAACTCTTCCGTCTGGGGCCATTTTCACGCCCGTTCTCCCGGCGTTTGCTGCCGGTGTTACTGGGGTGTTCACTCCTCACCATGCTCGTGACTCTCGTAGCGCTGAGTATCGGCGATGTGACGATTTCGCTGCCGCAAACTTTATGGCTTCTGTTCCAGCCCGACGACCAACCACAACGTTTTATCTTGCATGAGTTGCGTTTACCCCGCGTGACGCTGGCGCTGCTGGCCGGCGGTGGATTAGGGATGTCCGGGCTCATCATGCAGACACTGGTGCGAAACCCGCTGGCCTCGCCGGATACCCTGGGTGTAACGACCGGGGCAAGCGCCGGTGCGCTGATTTGGCTCTCTTTTTTCAGTCTGCAATACGGCAGCGCATTGATGCCCTGGGCGGCGATGGCGGGAGCGGCCTGCGCTGTTGGGCTAATTTTCCTGCTGTCATGGCGTAAAGGGCTGACGCCACTGCGCCTGATCCTGACCGGTGTCGGTGTGTCGGCGCTGGCGGGGGCGGTCGTCACCTTCGTTCTGGTCCTCAGCCCGCTCACCACCACCTTTTCCGCCTGGGTGTGGCTAAGCGGCAGCGTCTATGCCGCGACCTGGGATAAAGTGCTGAAACTGCTGATGATTTATCTCTGGGCGCTCCCGTTGCTGCTTTTTTTGCTGCGCTACCTGAAAACGTTGCAATTGCATGATGAGCTGGCAAGCGGACTCGGCGTGCGAGTACACCCCCTGCGGGTGCTGCTGCTACTCGGCTGCGTAGTCCTCTCCGGCGGGGCGATTGCGCTGGTGGGGGCTATGGCATTTGTCGGACTGATAGCGCCGCACATTGCCCGACTGGTGGTGCGTAACGGCTTTTTTGGTCAGGCATTTGTCACTGTTTGCGGTGGGGGCTGCATGGTGGTCACGGCTGATCTGCTGGCGCGAACCCTGTTTCGGCCCGCCGATCTTCCGGCGGGGATTTTTGTGGCGCTGGCCGGCGCGCCGTTCTTTTTATGGCTGCTCATCCGGCAGCGAACGTAACTGATGAGGAAAACGTGTCTCTCACAACCCAAAAGCTGAGCATCAGCTACCAGCAGCAGCAGGTGATCGATTCGCTGGATTTAGCCCTGCCAGCCGCCAAAGTGTCGGTGCTCATTGGTAGCAACGGCTGCGGTAAAAGCACGCTGCTAAAAGCTATGGCGCGATTGCTGACGCCGCAGTCAGGAACGGTCATTCTTGAGGGGGCGGACATTCACACCAGTAATACGGCGCAGATTGCCCGCAAACTGGCCATCCTGCCGCAAACGCCCGTTGCACCGGAGGGCATCACCGTGCGCCAGCTGGTCAGCCTTGGGCGTTTTCCTTACCAGAACTGGTTGCGTCAGTGGTCAATAGACGATGAACAGCAGGTGGAGGAGGCGTTACGCCTGACGGGAACCGCAGCCCTGCAGCATCGTCCGGTGGATGCGTTATCCGGCGGGCAGCGTCAGCGGGTGTGGATTGCCATGACGCTGGCGCAGGCGACGAACACCGTGTTACTGGACGAGCCGACAACCTACCTGGATCTGGCGCATCAGATAGAGATTCTGGAATTGTTGCGCGGACTCAACCAGCAGCAGGGCAAAACCATTGTGATGGTCCTGCACGACCTGAATCTGGCCTGCCGTTATGCCGATCATCTGGTGGCCGTACATCAAGGCAGGATATATGCACAAGGGACGCCAAAACAGGTCATGACAGAAACCCTTGTGAGAGAGGTGTTTAATCTGCGCTGTCGGATTATTGACGACCCTTTTTTCCATACGCCATTGTGCATTCCTTTTCCGGGAGAAACGCATGCTGACGAGTGAGGAATATGCGTACCTGCAAAACGTGTTTCGCCTGCGTACGCTCGCACAGGCAGACAGGCGCAGCGTGCCGGGCGAGGCTATCGGAGATGTACAAACGTGCCGGGCGTTACTGGAACGCGTGATGCCGCTGATTGGCGCGCCGGACCTGGCAATTGCCGCATCGCTTTTTGCCAAACGAGTGGCATTTCTCCCATCCGGGAATGTGCTCTATGCAATGAGTGTTTTTGATAAAGGCCTGCCGTTATCACTTAATACCTGTCGGCTGGAATATGCTCACGATGGCGGTTTGTGGACCTCGTCACTGCCGATGGATGTTACTGCGACGGCGTACACGCCGGGAGCGCGTGAGGCGTGGCGTGAGGCCATCATCGGCGCGTTATTCCGAACATTCTTCGCGCCGCTGTGGCAAAGCCTGTCGCAGGTGAGCGGTCTGTCGCAGCATATCCTGTGGGAGAACACGGCTGTACGGGTTTATTCCTTATATCAGGGACGAATGGAAGGACTGACTGTAGAGCAGGAGGAACGCCAACAGGCGGATTTTGCCTGGCTGCTGGAAGGGGCCGAACCGTCACTGTTTGGTCTGCCATGGAACCCGCTCCAACGCTTTCGCCGCCCGCTACAACAGAGCGCGGCGGGAACCAGAGTACGCTTTCGCCGTACCTGCTGTTTTTATTACAAAACGGTGCAACCTGTGGCGTATTGCCATAATTGCCCGCTGTGCAAGGTAACCTGATTCCGGGGACAAGCGCCATCGCGGGAAAAGGGCCGAGACAATGAGCCGCAGGAACGTGCAGCTAACGTTAGGCTACAAGGACGGTACGTAGTTCGCTTAAAGGGACCGCTTTTGTGAAATACCACCCCTGGGCGCAGCACCCCGGTATGTTTTCCTTCAGAAATTGATACTGTATGTCGGTCTCTACCCCTTCGAAAACCACGATCTTAGGCATGTTTTTAAACATCTCTATCAGTCCGGGAAGGATGTGATTATTGATGGATTCTGTCCCTATGGAATCAGTGATTGATTTGTCAATTTTGATTTCACCCACGTCAAGTAATGAAAGCCAGTTCAGGTTGGAATAACCGGTGCCAAAGTCGTCGAGGGCGAATATTATCCCGGTGCCCTTAAAAAGATCCATGGAACGCTTAATATCTTCGGTACCGGAACTTTGCCTTTCCGTAATTTCAAGAATAATTGATTCGCCAGCTACGTTCTCGTGTTGTAACGTGCTCAGCAATTTTTCGCGAAACGCCTCGGAGCAGATATCCGCGCAACTGACGTTAATGCTGAGGGTGATATCACTGCTCTGCAATACCGATGCGCACTCTTTGATGGCATGCTCAACGACATACAGGCTGATTTTATTTATCAAGCCATTTTTTTCCGCAAGCGGAATAAAGATATCAGGACCGATGTGTCCGATTTGTGGATCCGTCCAGCGTAACAGCACCTCGATGCCGGTTATTTTTCGATCTTTAATTTTATATATAGGTTGATAAACGAAATGTAATTCACGCTTTTCAATCGCATTTTTTAGTCGGGCAAGGAGAGATTGATTATGTGCAGTATTATTAACATAAAGGGCGGCAATCAACAGGCCGATGATAAGAGATGCACTAAAAAGAGAGACCAGAAAATAAAGATTGTTTTTGAAAAATAAAGGGAGCGATGTCCCGGCAATAACACAAATGTTATTCACACTATTGCAGGCATGTTCAGTAAAATACAAGTATGAACGTTGTTTTTTATGTTCTACAGATTCCAGTAAATGTGTGTTTTTTCCAATCATAAAAAAATGATTGTCATGTTTGAAATCACCTATAATGGCATCGAAATCCATCTTATTGGCCTCCTCCCAGAAACGCTGGAAGGCAAAAGGGGAGACCGTTATGGCGAAGTTACTGGTATAAAGGACATCTGCCGTAATGTTTTCTTCAATCTGCGCGTCAAAGACCCACGTATAGCTTCCCCGGTTGACCTTATTTCTGAACATATTCAGAGAGAGGGGGCATTCAGTTTGCCCCAGAGGGCCGAACAGACAATTTTCTCGTCCTGAACATAGGCGATATCCTTGATCAGCGGATAAGGCCAAAGCCGTTTACGCAGTGCCAGCACGTACTGTTCGCTGCACGGCTCATAGACCGCAAACTCCTGCCGCAGTCCGTCAATCAGTTTTACTTGTGAGATAAGGCTATTGCTGCGTGCCAGAATGGACTCAGCATAATCTTCCAGTTTTTCATGGGCATAGATATAGTACACCCCCAGGCCTGCGCCATACAGAACGCCGAAGGTTAACACTATAGATAATGCGTAAATGCCGATCCTGTGGTGGATAGTTCTCAGTATTTGCAGTGGCATTGTTGACAACATTCCCCTGTCGTTATGGTTATCCGGCTTGCACGCTTTGCACAGTCTTCACTCTATCTCAGTCTTTGCCCTCTGCCTTGAGAGGTAAACCGTACTTATCGTAATTATCGGCCGTACGGCGCGGGACTTTATCCGTGATTTCTGTAGATTCTCACGACCGTTGTCAACTCCGGTGAAAACACATTGTCAGTTTCACAAAACACAGTTTCGAAGAGTAATGCTAAAAAGAGTGATTCCTGTAAAGATTAGCTTAGTGACAACATGTTCCCTGTCCGTAAATATTAAAAAAGATAACTATTCTAAAGCCCGCGCTGATGAAGGCCATGAGCGGGCTGAGGGTTTTCTTGTTCAGCAAGTGAGGTAACCAGGTTTGACTGCACTTTAATGAGGCACTGATTGGTCTCAGCCAGCGCGAGTATTTGCGTAGCGGTCAATTGCTTAACTGCCTGAATCAGCTCAATGTCCATGTTTAAAAAGCATTCGGCTTGTTTGATATCTTCTGCTGCTACGCGTTGTGCCAGTAAAAGATATGACAAATTAAGGTTGTGAATTTCTTTCAGGACAGAAACAGGTGTGATCATTTTTACGCCGGATTAAAAAACGGAAGAAAGAGTATGCAGTTTAAGAAACCCATTGCCTTATATGATACATGCAAAATACAACTTTCGTGTGAAAATTTACATTATTTTCACAATGCGTTTATATCTGGCGCGAAAATATTTCCAGGATATCATTCTGAGAATGAGTTAATAATGAAAGTCATTCGTGTTGGCGTTACGAGTATTTTGTTTCTATAACAGAAAAATTTAAAGGGCGGCTTACATACCCTTTTCTGTTTTAGATAAAAAAGACTCTGACCGGATTTATCGGGGGAGAAGGGGAGCAGATACCTGCATGTGAACAAACAGATGCCATGCGGAGAGGGTATTCTATGCGCTACAGCTATTATTTCCCTCTGCACAGCACGGAAGGAAACACCGTGCGGGTTTCTCTTTGATGTACCTCGCGCTTTATGTGATCGACAAAAGTGTATGTATTTTTATATTCATGTGGCGGCTGTTTCGGTGCGGAAAAAGGCCATTAATAAAATGAATGCTGATGTAGGCCTGTGGTGTTGAGCTGTGTTAATACACTGAAAACTAAACTATCATTGCCTTCTTGCAAACCCGCGCTGCCAGCTTTGTATTATACATTATCCATTCCTCTGACACTCATTTATTCACTCTTAAAATTCATTTATTCATACAATTTCATCTGAAAAATAAAACTCTTGTGGGTTGAAAAAGTTAGGTGATTTTCAGTAGAATTCGACAAAACAATATTACATCAGGTAATTTCTGCAATCTTAATTTCATGTTGGTTATGTATCGATTGTATTTATAATTCGAATGAATAATATAACGTATTATTTATCTGAATATAGAGGGCTGACATATATATTCCACGGAGGGATATACCATGCAGGGACAGGTCTTTTTTCTCTTCTTTCTGCTTGCGAGTGCAACAGCGCAGGCGGCTGTTCAGTTCGACGGCACGCGGGTGATTTACCCGGCAGCGAAACGCGAAGTTACGCTCGCGCTCACCAATAATGCCAGCGGGCCGCGCTTGTTGCAGGCGTGGATGGATGACGGTAATCCTGATTTGCGTCCCGAAACCGGCAAAGTGCCGTTTATTGTCACCCCGCCGGTGTTTCGCCTGAATGCCGAAAAAGGGCAGTCGCTGCGCATCCGCTTTACCGGTGGCAAAGTCCCACAGGACCGGGAATCGGTGTGGTGGCTGAATGTGCTGGAAGTGCAGCCGAAAACGGAGCGCGGCGCAAAGAACCCGAATCTTGTGCATTTTCCTGTGCGCACACGTCTGAAAGTATTTTACCGCCCGGCGGGCTTACCGGGCACGCCGGGCGGGGCGGTTAACACGCTGCGCTGGCGGCTTAGCCGCGAGGCCGGCGCAATGAAAATCATCTGCGAAAACCCGTCGGCGTTTAACGTTTCACTGGCCCGCATCAGTCTTTACGCAACAGATCGGCCCAATGAAGAAGTCAAAGGCATGTGCCTGGCAAAGGGCAGCGCAGCCTTTACGCTGGAAGGCACGGAAACGGGGAAAGTCTATTTCACGACCATCAGTGATTATGGTGGTTTTGCCCGGCATAGTGCCGTGTACACAGGTTAAAGGGAATTAATTATATGTTACACAGGGGAGTGGAGAACAATATGAATAAATTCATTGTTATTCTTAGACTAGTAATTATCGTTACATCGTGTTTGTTCAATTTTATAAGTTATGCGGGCTGCAACTTCAAGCCGGGGCACAGTCGCTACGATTATAGTTATTCTATTGACAGTACAATTGCATCTCTTTCCGTGGCAAGAAACCAGCAGCCTAATACAAAATTGGGGCCGGCGATTAGTTTTCCGAACGGAGAAATTGTAGAATTTAAATGTAATCCTAAGATAAATTACATAATGATAAGATATGGTACGCCTATGACCGAGTCTCCTTATCCCGGTATTTATAATACCAATATTTCTGGGATAGGTATTATGGTATGGACCGAAGTTTATCCCCCCAATATAGTTGTGAAGAATAATCTTGGTTCCTACCACCATGGTTTCGGAGACGGTTTTTTTGAAGCTGCACAGCACTTTCTTATCAAAGCTCAGTTGTACGTTACCGGCCCGATCGGGGATGAGGCTGATGCTCTGGATTTGAATTTTACGATTGAAGGCTGGAATAATACCACCAGAAATTCTACTGAAGGGGGAGTGGAGTGGAGCCGACTGACCATCACTGGCCACGTCCCCGTTACCGTCAAATCCTGCGAAACCCCCGATATTCTCGTTGACCTGAAAAAGCACAGTAAACCGGATTTCACGACCGTTGGCTCGACCAGCGCCGCCACGCCGTTTAACTTTGAAATCAAAAAATGCAGCAAAGATATGGCAGCGGTGAAATACACCTTTAAACCCGCCGCGGGTATTAACCTGGTAAACCCGGGCGCCAGTAACCAGCACGTCACCCTGCGAACCGGCTCCACGGCAAGCGGGGTGGGGGTGCAGGTACTGTATGCCAACGACACGCTGGTGCCGTTTAATACCGCAGTGAAATACACGGGCTATAACGCCTCGCTGGGCGGCGACTATGTTATCCCGATGAAAGCGCGCTTTATCCGCACCGGAGAGGTTACTCCCGGCACGGCGGAATCTGCGGTGGAATTCACGATGGCGTATGAATAATGTGGGCGACAATCTGAGCGTGGGGCCGAGCCGTAAATACGTCCTGGATGCGATGTTGTATTCACGCTGACCCGGAAGAAAAGCCTGAACTGTAAACCGCTATTGTCCAGCCATAGCCTCCACAGCTAAAAAACCGTTATATAACTCCTGGCTGGCGGCCATTACCCCGACTGCCGCAGGCGAAATCGGCGCTCAGGTTAAAGGCCTTGCGGCCTGTCTGGATATCCCACAAAAACGTGCGCCCCTCTTCACGCCCGCACGCTCGCCGCACGAACGTGCAGGGTGCGCCGGGGCGTCGTGATGATGGTCGTTACGACGCCGACAATATGTGCGCCTTCCTCTTCATCAATATATACCGTGCGATAGTTTTCGTTCTCCGCCACCAGTCGCGGCGGCGAGAGACGCAGTCGCCGGACGGTAAAACCGCTCAGCAGGCGGGCTACAACGATATCGCCATCCACCGGCTGCAGGCTGCTGTCTACTAACAGTAACGATCCGGGCAGGATCGCCGCGCCGCACATGGCATCGCTGGCGGTGCGCAGCACATAGGTTGCTGACGGATGGCTGATCAAATGTGCCACCAGATCGATCGCCCCTTCGATATAATCCGCCGCCGGGCTGGGAAAAGCGCTGGTTGTCATTGCATGTTGCTCCCACGTAATAACAGGCACAAGGCTGCCTGACAAACCTGTCGACGTCCTGGTAAAAGTGAGGCTTTCGCCTTTGATACATCCATGGTGACTGTTTTTATGTATTACTGTGTTTATATACAGTATCGTCAAAAAGACGTATCGATCAAGCGGCCCGGGCGCGATTTTTGTGAAGAGGTTGATGGCACAAGGATTTTTGTTATTTGCTGAAAAAATGCGCATCCCGGTATTTTCCACCATTGCCTGAGCATCGGGACTGTGCGACGAATAAGGGAAATGATGATATTTCGGCTGTGACGTATTATTTCGCGGCGGCAGTCGTTTTTTACATTCAGGGGGCCAGCCACTACACTTAGTGGCAGTTTAACCATTGGATGGCGAAGATGACGGCATTGAAAACTCATAATTTCTTTTTTATCGTTCTGTTGTTGCTGGTCAGTGTGGCATTTTTCAGCCTGATCCAGCCGTACTATGCCGCTATTATCTGGGCTGTTATTCTGGCGCTTATTTTTTATCCGTTACGGGTGAAATTAACCGGCTGGTTGCGGGGGCGTGATGGTATTGCCTCGCTACTGACCGTACTGCTTATCTGTGTGTTAGTTTTTATTCCATTGATGATTATTGTCACGTCGCTGATTACAGAAACTAATGCGCTCTATCAACGCTTGCAAAATAACGCCACGGACTTACCGCAACTCTTTACTGACAGTATTAGTTATCTGCCTGGCTGGGCACAGGGATATTTGCGTGAAAATGACTTTGACTCCGTGGGGGCCATTCGCGAAAAATTATCCGGCGTGGCGCTGAGCTCCGGGCGATATCTGGCTGGCAGTGCGGTGATTATCGGTAAAAATACGCTGAGTATTAGCGTCAGTTTCTGTCTGATGGTCTATTTGCTGTTCTTTTTACTGAAAGACGGCTCCCGGCTGGTACGCAGAATCTTTACGGCTATTCCACTGACGGACAAAATTAAACGTCGCCTGTTCCATAAATTTGCCAGCGTCTCCCGGGCAACGGTAAAAGGGACGCTGGTGGTGGCAATTGTGCAGGGCGCGCTGGGGGGCTTTGGTTTCTGGTTTTCCGGCATTAACGGTAGTTTGTTGTGGGGTTCGCTGATGGCGTTCCTGTCGCTGATCCCGGCGGTCGGCACGGCGCTTATCTGGGTCCCGGCGGCTATTTTTCTCTTCTCCACCGGGGAAATTATCACCGGTACTATGATGTCGCTCTATTTTATCGTGGTGGTGGGGCTTGCTGATAATATCCTGCGGCCATTATTAGTCGGCAAAGATACCCGAATGCCCGATTATTTAATTTTGCTGACCACGCTTGGCGGGCTGCAATTCTTTGGCATTAACGGTTTTGTCCTGGGACCCATGATTGCCGGGCTATTTATTGCATCCTGGAATTTACTCGCCGAGGACCGGGCACTGGCAATGAAATCGGAACCATAATCTGTATCGCCGCCGTAGATATTTTCCTGCGGCGGCAGCGATTAACTTTCTACAAGCCGGGTAACCGCGGGTAAAGAAGTGAAAAGAATTTGAGGAAAAACAGGCTCTGTGGTAGAAATAGAGCGTGTTTTACTACTGAGGACAATCGCTCCGCCACGATGAGAAGCAATGTGCGGATATTGTAATTTTATGGATAATTTGTTCAGGACGTTCATCTCTGGCTTTTCCCGTCTTACTTCTTCTGCCCTTTTGCTTTCCGGCGAACAACACTGGCGCTCGGCGCTATAGTCTTTTTCTCCCTGCTTAGGCTCGCGTAAACCACGCGACTTTCATTTTTACCCCCTGGGTTTTCCGTTATGGAAGGACCCTGCACAATTATATTCTCAAGCAGGAGAAGCATGATGATTTACTGGGTATTATTAGCGCTGGCCATTGTGGCTGAAATAACCGGCACATTATCAATGAAGTGGGCAAGTGTTACCGACGGATACACCGGTTTTATTCTGATGCTGGTGATGATTGCACTGTCATATATTTTATTATCATTCGCAGTGAAAAAAATCGCTCTCGGCGTGGCCTATGCGCTGTGGGAGGGGATCGGTATTTTACTGATCACCTTGTTTAGCGTCGTGCTGTTTGATGAAGCGCTCTCCCCACTGAAAATTGCCGGACTGATGACACTGGTTGCCGGGATTGTGCTGATCAAATCGGGTACCCGTAAAGCGGTCAACACACCGCAGGAGCGCCGCAATGCAACAGTTTGAGTGGGTTCATGGTGCCTGGCTGGCGGCGGCTATTGTCCTGGAGATCGTCGGCAATATTTTCCTTAAATTATCAGCGGGTTTTCGTCATAAATTATACGGAATTGGCTCGTTGGCGGCAGTGCTCGCCGCCTTTGCCGCGCTGTCACAGGCAGTGAAAGGTATAGATTTATCAGTTGCCTATGCGTTATGGGGCGGGTTCGGTATCGCTGCGACTCTGGCGGCGGGCTGGATCCTCTTCGGCCAGCGCCTGAATAATAAAGGCTGGGCAGGGGTTATCTTACTGATTGTGGGTATGATACTAATAAAACTCGCCTGATGTGATCGCTGCCCTTATCAGGGGCAGCGAAATCCACCGACTGTATTACGCTTAGTTAACGGAAGTCCTCAACCGGCTGTTTTTCCTGTTAAGGATTAAGAGGGAGGCAGTGTATGTTGAACCCATTTAGCTGGCGGAATATCCCGAATGCCAAAACCCTGTTCGTCATGATCTTCCTGGCGGGCATTGGGCTTATTTTTTCCATCGTCGCACTGCTCTACCTTTCATTGCATCTTATCAGTAGCAAAGCCAACGAAATTGATGAACATCGTACCGCTCTGTCGGTGCAGGGGGCGATTCAGACCTCGGTGAATCGTGTGCGCTCGCTGGTGATTGATAACGCCGTCTGGGATGATGCGGTGCGGGAGGCCTACCGCTCACAGCTTGATACTCAATGGCTCTACAAAACCTGGGGCGAGGGGTTTAAAGTCAATAATCTCTATGACGGTACCTTTATTCTTGATGAGAATTTTAACGTCTTATGGGGAACGTTTCACAGCACGAGCTTTACAGAGCATTCACTCGACTTTTTTGGTAAGGGTTTACAAACTCTTATCCATAATAATTCGGCCTCGCTGGTATCCAGCAATGAAATTTATGCCGGGATTACCCGTACCCGCAACGGCATTGCATTTGTAGGGATTGGCCTTATCCGCCCGATGGTGGGGAATTTACAGGTTAATGATAATACGCGGCGTTATCTGGTAATCACCCGCCACCTCAATACACAAATCCTTAAAGAGTTGGGCGATACATTTCAGATTGCTGATTTAGCGTTTACGGAACAGAAGCAGGATGAATCCGCCGTGCCGCTGGAAAGTTCGGCGGGGGAAGTACTGGGCTGGCTAAACTGGTCGCCGCGTTTGCCGGGCGCAGAGGCTGCCGAGGCGGCCTCTGCCAATATTCGTCAAATCGCCCTGCTGGCATCGGGATTGATCCTCCTGTTTATTCTCCTGAGCAGCGCCGGGCTGTATAAGCTGGCGAAAGGGGAGAAAATTGCTCGCAGGATTGCCTTAACCGACTGGCTGAGCCATCTGCCGAATCGCCGCGGTCTGATTGAACATCTCGATAAACTCGCTGCGCAGGGCGATACCAGTATGATGAGTGTCGCCTTTGTCGATCTCGATGGCTTCAAGGATGTGAACGACATTTACGGACATGACGTTGGCGACCGCCTGATCCGAACCATCGCCCAGACGCTACGGGAAAAAGTACCCACGCAGGGGATGCTGGCGCGGATGGGGGGGATGAGTTTGCCATGACCATTGGCGGCCCCTGGGCAGAGGAGCAGACTGCAAGATTTGCCGAGCGTGTACTGGCGTATTTGAATAACCCCATTCAGGTGGGAGAGCGGACAATTCATATTGGTGCCAGTATTGGTATTGCCAGCGGCACACTGGTGGAGTGCACCAGTACTGAGCTTTTCCGTCGCGCTGATATTGCCATGTACCACTCAAAAAGCCTCGGTAAAGGACGCATCACGCACTACGATGCGGCGCTGAACAGCGCCCGCGAGTGGCAGCTACTGATTGAAAATGATATCCGCAGCGGGCTGGAGCGCGGTGAGTTTGATGTCTGGTATCAGCCAATTGTGGATGCGCGTACCCTGGCGATGACCGGGGTCGAAGCGCTGGTTCGCTGGCCGCGGCGCCCGGCCGGGGAACTCAAACCCGAGGATTTTATCGTGATTGCGGAAACCAGCGGTCTGATTTATGAGCTCGGGCAATTTGTTCTGCGCCGCGCCTGTCATGATCTCCAGGCGTACAGCGATTTAAAATTGTCGGTGAATATTTCCCCGGCGCAATTTCGCGATCCGGATTTTGAGGACAAGGTGGCGAAGGTGCTCATAAGCACTCGTTTCCCGGCGGCGCGCCTGCAACTGGAAGTGACCGAAACCTATGTCCTGGAAAACCCGGAGCGTGCGCATATCGCCATTACTACCCTGAAAGCGCTGGGCATGTCGGTTGCGCTGGATGATTTTGGTACCGGTTACTCCAGTATTGGCTATCTGCGCCGCTTTAATTTTGAAACGATCAAAATCGATAAATCACTCGCCGGGCTGGTGGATGATGACGAACAAGCGTCGGCACTGGTGAGCGGTACTATCCGTATTGCCAGCGCGCTGGGAATGATGGTGGTGGCGGAAGGCGTGGAGAATGAAAAGCAGATGAAGATGCTACGCCTGGCCGGCTGCGACCAGCTACAAGGTTACTGGTTTAGTGAGCCCATGCCGCTGGAAGACATCTTGCACTTACGTCGCCAACGGCAGGGATGACCTTACTCTTTTGCCAGCGCTTCGAGTTTGTCACGAAAACCGGTTACCGAGATGGCCCGGTTATCGGCGCGCCAGCGATCTTTGGCCGCAGGGGCGGAACTCTGCACCGCAATAAGCTGCCAGCCTTCGGCCGTTTTCAGCATCAACGGCGAGCCGCTGTCGCCGGGCAAGGTATCGCATTGATGAGACAACACGCTGTTTTGCGCCCAGCCGGTAACCACGCAATTTTCGTGGCTGTACAGCGTGTCCAGATGATCGGCCGGATAGCCCGACTGCGTGACTTTGCGCTCAGCCACTTTTAGCGCATCCGTTAGCGCCGCTTTATCACCCACAAACAGCGGTAACGGCGTAATGCCGGACGGCGGGTTGCGCAACACAACCAGCCCAAAATCCCAGGGGGCGGCAGACGAAGGCACAATCCAGCCATCGCCATCAGGTTTCAGCCGCTTACCCAGCGAGGGGTCGACACGCCCTTCGATACCGTGGATTTCATAGCGCCAGGTCCCTTTCTGCGCAACAAAACGCAGCGCTACCGCTTTATCCGGTTTGCCGTTGGGCGGCGTCAACAGACAGTGCCCGGCGGTTAAGGCCAGATGCGGAGAAATGAGCGTCGCGGTACATAAGTTGCCACTGGCCGTTTCCAGTTGCCCAATTGCATCCCAGGGCGAACGGGTCGGCGTGGTCACACGAACGCGATCGTCATGGCCAAAGAACAGCGTCTTGATCTGAGCCGCATCGATGGTGTCATCATCACCTTCGTCGGCATGTCCGTAAGCAGAAAAGAGAAAAAACGATCCCAGCAATAGCACAACGGTTTTTCGCATATCACACTCTGGTGGGGTAATTATGATTATTTAATGTGAACCCGGATTTATAAACTATAGACGGGGCGAGAAAAAAGTGGGAGCAAAATCAGCGTGCTACATCAGGAAAGAAAAAGCCGAAGGGCAATGAGCGCGCAAACAATTAGCATTAACAGGATGAACTCAAAACGATAACGTCGCAGCATAGGCCCTCCAGAGAAAAACGGCGCTTCACCTCAGGGTTCAGCGCCGACGATTTACTCAGCCTGTACAGCAGGCGGGGTATTACACGGTAACTTATGCAGCCGGTTGAGCAGCTGGTTTAGTTGCAGTGTGTTTTACGTGTTTTTTATGGTGTTTTTTAGCAGCCTGAGCTTTCTGCTCTACAGCCGGTTTAGCGGCAACTTTTTTGTGGTGTTTTTTCTTGGCAGCCTGAGCTTTCTGCTCTACAGCTGGTTTAGCGGCTGCTTTTTTGTGATGTTTTTTCTTAGCTGCCTGAGCTTTCTGTGCAACGGTTTTTTTCTTGTGAACTTTTTTCACATGAGTGGTTTTAGCCGGAGCAGCAGCCGGAGCAGCAGTTGTGGTGGTAGCAGCAGGAGCAGGTGCCGCAGTTGTGGCCGCAGTATCAGCAGCGAACGCAACAGAAGACAGACCCATAGCAGCGGCAACAACCAGAGCTAATACTTTTTTCATTCTGATATCCTCGAATTTGGTTTCATCGTTCAACCCCACTGCGGGGCCGTTGAAGAGACTATACCCACACCGATGCGCTCTTTCCGTGAGTGATTGGTTTCGGCGTGTAACGGGATGTACAAACGAGCCGGGGGTCACAGCTCAGGGTTGCTGCGAGAATGAAAAAGTGTTTATTTTCAGTTGATTAAAATTATCTTTATCAGCTATCCAATGTACATCCGTAAGGTGGATGTCATCATTATTGCCGCAATGACGCCAAAAAAGGGGCTGAAAGACAGTGAGGACACCAGACGCATCACCCCCTGGCAGGATTTAAAGCAATTTATTCATGTTATAGCCGGTGACCTGATAGCCATTAGCTTCATAAACTTTTTTGGCATGTGCATTTTCGGCAGCGACGCGTAATTTGATTTGCCGGATACCCTGGCCCGTGAGCAGAGCCTCCAGGCTTTGCATCGCGCGGCTACCGAGTCCCTGACTGCGAAACGCGGGTAGAAGGTAAAAATCATAAATAAATGCCGATTGATCCTCCGTATTTGCCCGATACCACAAGTAGCCAATCTGTTGTTCGCCGCCGTTGTCCGTATGCACGATGCTTTTCAGGCTTTGACCTTGCGTTTTCTCACCGTCAGGCAAGCTGGCGGCGATTTCCCGTTTTGCCTGCGCTACCGCCTCCTCCTGGGATAAGTGATAATTAGCGGCAATTTCCTCAGCATAGTCAGGAATAAAATAGGCCAGAAAACCTGCAAAATCCGTTTCAGACATGGGGTGAAGCACAATCATATTTTGCCTTTCAGAGTGTGAGCCGGCACAGATCAGCGTGCGAGCTGTGCCGGGGACGATTACAAATAACGTGTCGTCAAATGCTGACGGAAATAGCGGCTGTTCAACGCCTCGCCGGTAGCCTGTTCAATCAGCTGTGAGGTGGAGAAACGGCTGCCGTGCTGCCAGATATTCTGTCGCAGCCAGTCAAACAGCGCGGAAAAATCGCCTTGCGCGATGGCATCGTCGAGTCCTGGCAGTGCGGTACGTGCGGCCTGGAATAATTGAGCGGCATACATCGCGCCCAGTGTATATGACGGGAAGTAGCCAAATCCGCCATCCGTCCAGTGGATATCCTGCATACAGCCGTTACGGTAGTTGCCTTCGGTGGATAAGCCCAGCCACGCCAGCATTTTTTCATTCCACAGGGCAGGGATATCGTCCACTTCTATCTCGCCATTAATCAATGCCCGCTCAATTTCGTAGCGCAGGATCACATGGGCCGGATAACTGACTTCGTCGGCATCGACGCGGATAAAACCCGGTTTGACCCGCTGGTTCCAGGCAATAAAGTTACCCTCTTCAAACGCGGGTTGTGCGCCGAAACGTTGAATAATCGCGGGCAGCAGACGTTTCAGGAAGGCTTCGCTGCGACCAAGCTGCATTTCAAAAAACAGGCTTTGCGATTCATGGATGGCGGTAGAACGCGCCAGCGCGACCGGTTGCCCCAGCCACTGACGCGGCAGGTTTTGTTCATAACGAGCGTGCCCGGTTTCGTGAACCACACCGAAAAGCGCGCTGAGCAGTTCATTTTCATCATAGCGGGTGGTGATGCGGACATCTTCCGGCACGCCGCCGCAGAACGGGTGCGCACTCACGTCCAGCCGCCCGGCGTTAAAATCGAAACCGAGGAGCGTCATTGCTTCCAGCCCCAGCTCACGCTGGGTAGCGACGGGGAAGGGGCCGACTGGCGCGATCAGCGTTTCACGCGACTGTTTGTCAACCACACGCTGCAGCAGGTCCGGGAGCCAGGATTTCAGGTCGGCGAACAGCACGTCCAGACGGGCGCTGGTCATGTCCGGTTCGAAAATATCCAGAAGGGCGTCATACGGCGAGCAACCTTTCGCCCGGGCGCGGATCTTCGCCTCCTCGCGGCTGAGTTTGACGACCTCTTTCAAATTGGCGCTAAAGCCGGTCCAGTCGTTCGCCGGACGCTGAGTGCGCCAGGCATGTTCGCATTTGCTGCCCGCCAGCGCTTTCGCTTCAACCAGCGACTCCGGTAACAACGCGGCCTGCTGGTACTGGCGCGTCATCTCACGCAGGTTTGCCTGCTCAACATCATTGAGATCCTCGGAAAGGGCATTTTGTAGCCATTCACCGACCTTTTTATCGGTCAGAATTTGGTGCTGTAACACACCCAGTTCAGCCAGCGCTTCGCCACGGGCGGTGCTCCCCCCCGGCGGCATCATGGCGAACATGTCCCAGCCAGCGATGGCGGAGAGGTGTTGAAACCGGCTCAGACGAGTGAAGGTGCGGGTAAGGGATTGATAGTTTTGATTGTTATCCATATTGCCTCTGCAAGCGAGTTCGGAACGATGTTAATGAGAGTACAGAGATTCAGGCCGTTAGCAACGGACAAAAAAGTTATGCGCTGGTTTATGGGGGGCAATGAACAACCGGCCTGAGCTCGGGTACAGAATAAAAACCCCGGAAAAAGCCCGGGGTTATCGGTTACCTCATACCGCTTTAACGTAAGCGGCGGTGGAGTCTGCTGCCGACACATAACGCCAGTAACAGCATCAGCGCAATAAAGCCGCCTACGCCATTCCAGCCATAGTTATGCCAGAACACGCCACCGAGCGTACCTGCGATACTTGAGCCCAGATAATAACTGAATAAATACAGCGATGAAGCTTGCCCTTTGGCGCGGCGCGCGCGTGGGCCAATCCAGCTACTGGCGACAGAGTGGGAGGCGAAGAAACCAGCAGTAAAAAGCAACATGCCGATAAAAATCGTCCACAGTGAAGGGAATAAGGTTAATAAAAGACCGGAAAGCATAATCGCAATCGAGGCCACCATTACCGGCCCACGGCCATATTTGGCGGTCATTGCCCCGGCGCGAGGCGAACTCCAGGTCCCGGTTAAATAGGCGACGGAAAGTAATCCCACCACCGCCTGACTTAAAAACCACGGCGACTGCATTAACCGATAACCAATGTAATTAAACAGGGTAACGAACGAACCCATTAACAGGAATCCCTCAAGAAATAATAAGGGCAATCCTTTATCGCGCCAGTGCAGACGGAAATTAATGAATAAGGTGCGCGGGCGTAGCGAGCTTGGGCGAAAATGGCGTGACTCCGGCAAGATACGCCAGAACATTAACGCGGCAGCCAGCGCAAAACACCCAATGGCGGCCAGTGCGATACGCCAGTTAAAAAAATCCGTGAATACGCCGCTAATAAGACGTCCGCTCATGCCGCCAATCGAGTTGCCGCTAATGTACAGCCCCATGGAAAAGGCGACAAAGCTCGGGTGGATCTCTTCACTGAGGTAGGTCATGCCCACGGCGGCAACCCCACTCAATGACAGCCCAAGCAGAGCGCGCATAAGCAGAATGCCGTGCCAGCTGGTCATCAGCGTTGAGAGCAGCGTACAACATGAGGCCAGCAATAAAGCGGTGACCATCACTTTCTTGCGGCCAATTGCATCTGATAGCGGACCGGTAAATAACAGACCGATAGCCAGCATGGCGGTAGAAATGGACAGGGAAATACTGCTGTTTGCCGGGGAGACGCCAAATTCCTGCGACAGCACGGGCAAAATAGGCTGTACGCAATAGAGCAGGGCGAAGGTGGCCAGTCCGGCGGAGAAGAGCGCCAGAGTGACGCGCATAAATTGGGGGGTACCACGTTTAATAAATTGTGTCGGCAAAGAACGATTATTTTCATCAACACCACTTGCCGGAAGAGTGTCAACGGTAGTTGTACGGCTCACTTGAAATCCTTAAGTTTACATCCCGGTCAGGCGGGGATGTATTTAAGGGTATGAAACAGGCATTGTTCTGTCTAATATATTAATAATCTCAAATGATACGTTTAAAATATGAATATCGAGCTTCGCCATCTTCGTTATTTTATTGCCGTTGCTGAGGAACTGCATTTTGGTCATGCGGCGGCGCGGTTAAATATTTCCCAGCCGCCGCTTAGCCAGCAAATCCAAATCCTTGAGCAGCAAATTGGCGCGAAGCTACTGGCGCGGACTAATCGCAGCGTGTCGCTGACGCCCGCAGGCCGACAGTTTCTGGCAGACAGTCGGCAGATATTAAGCCAGGTGGATGATGCCGTTAGCCGGGCGGCCCGACTGCACCAGGGCGAAACCGGGGATTTGCGTATTGGATTTACCTCATCGGCGCCGTTTATTACTGCGGTATCAGACACCCTGTCGTCGTTTCGCCAGCGTTTTCCGGATGTGCATATCCAGACCCGGGAAATCAATACCCGTGAGCAGATTGCCCCGCTCAATGAGGGCAAACTTGACCTCGGGTTGATGCGCAATACCCTACTGCCTGACACGCTGGCCTGGCAGGTCATTTTGCGAGAGCCGTTGCTGGCGATGATTCATCGCGATCACCCTCTGGCTGCGAAACCCGGCGTTTCACTGGCGGAACTGGCGCGTGAGCCGTTTGTCTTTTTCGACCCGCATGTGGGTACCGGTCTGTATGACGATATTCTCGGATTATTGCGCCGTTATCACCTGACGCCGTTGATTACTCAGGAGGTGGGGGAGGCGATGACTATCATTGGTCTGGTTGCGGCGGGGCTCGGCGTGTCGATTTTACCTGCCTCATTTCGACGTGTGCAGCTTAAAGAAATGCGCTGGGTACCGATCCTGGAAACGGATGCGGTCTCGGAAATGTGGCTCGTATGGGCAAAGCATCATGAACAGGGAACCGCGGCACAGCGTTTCAGACAGCAACTCATTTCTGCTGTGAATGCATAAAAAATGGTCAGTATACGCCTGCAAAACGTGCGGTAAATCACAAGCCTACGTAAATATTTGACGGCGACTATTGAAGTGCTTCACCATATCCCAAAGTTTATTTCGAGCTCGAAAATAAAGGGAGTCAGAGGTGGTTGCTGATAGTCAGCCTGGGCATATTGATCAAATTAAGCAGACCAATGCAGGGGCTGTCTACCGCCTTATTGATCAGCTTGGCCCGGTGTCGCGCATCGATCTGTCACGTCTGGCGCAGCTTGCGCCGGCCAGTATTACCAAGATTGTGCGGGAAATGCTTGAAGCGCACCTGGTACAGGAGACTGAAATTCAGGAGCCGGGTAGCCGCGGGCGGCCAGCTGTTGGGCTGGTGGTTGAGACCGAAGCCTGGCATTACCTCTCTTTGCGCATCAGCCGTGGGGAGATCTTTCTCTCATTGCGTGATTTAAGCAGCAAACTGGTGGTTGAGGAGCGGCAGGAGCTTCCGCTGACCGACGATAAGCCGCTGCTACAGCGCATCATTGTTCATATCGATCAGTTCTTTATTCGCCATCAGCAAAAGCTGGAGCGTTTAACCGCCATCGCCATCACCCTGCCAGGAATTATCGACACGGAACATGGCATTGTGCACCGCATGCCGTTTTATGAAGACGTCAAAGATATGCCGCTTGGCGAAATGCTGGAACAGCATACCGGCGTGCCGGTCTATGTGCAGCATGACATCAGCGCCTGGACCATGGCTGAGGCGCTGTTTGGCGCGTCGCGTGGGGCGCGTGATGTTATCCAGGTGGTTATTGACCATAACGTCGGGGCCGGAGTGATCACCGACGGTCGCCTGCTCCACGCGGGTAGCAGTAGCCTGGTGGAGATCGGCCATACGCAGGTCGACCCGTACGGTAAACGCTGCTACTGCGGTAACCACGGGTGTCTGGAAACCATTGCCAGCGTGGAGAGTGTGCTGGAGCTGGCACAACTACGCATGAGTCAGTCGATGAGCTCGATGCTGCACCAACAACCGCTGACAGTAGAATCATTATGCGATGCGGCGCAGCAGGGCGATTTACTGGCGAAGGATATTATCAGCGGCGTGGGTGCGAATGTCGGTCGCATTCTCGCCATCATGGTGAATTTATTCAATCCGCAAAAAATCCTCATTGGTTCGCCGCTCAGTAAGGCGGCGGATATCCTCTTCCCGGCGATTGCTGACTGCATTCGCCAGCAGGCGCTGCCCGCCTACAGCAAACATATTGCCGTCGAAAGCACACAGTTTACCAATCAGGGCACCATGGCCGGTGCGGCGCTGGTGAAGGACGCGATGTATAACGGATCCTTGCTGATTCGTTTGTTGCAGGGGTAACATTTTTACACTGTTCTACTAAAAATTGCGCTATCTCAAGCTGAACACCGTAGCCCTAACGTAGACTTTCGCTACTGAATTATTTTCCTGATTTATATTTTCGTAGCATAACGGTGGAGTTAGCGATGCTTAAGCGTTTCTTTGTAACGGGTACTGATACGTCTGTCGGGAAGACAGTGGTGTCCCGCGCGCTGCTACAGGCGCTGGCCGCTGGCGGCAGTACCGTCGCGGGTTACAAGCCAGTCGCTAAAGGGAGTAAAGAGACGCCGGAAGGCCTGCGCAATAAAGATGCGCTGGTGCTGCAAAGCGTCTCTTCAATTGATTTACCGTATTCTGCTGTCAATCCCATTGCGTTTAGCGAAGATGAAAGTAGCGTGGCGCACAGTTCTGCGATTAATTACACCCTGTTGTCCAATGGCCTGGCGAGCCTGTGCGATCAGGTTGATCACGTGGTAGTGGAAGGGACAGGAGGTTGGCGTAGCCTGATGAACGATCTGCGTCCGCTTTCCGAATGGGTTGTGCAGGAGCAAATGGGCGTGTTGATGGTGGTCGGAATACAGGAAGGCTGCATCAACCATGCGCTATTGACCGCACAAGCTATCGCCAGCGATGGTCTGCCGCTGATTGGCTGGGTGGCCAACCGTATTAATCCAGGGCTCGCGCATTACGCTGAAATCATCAATGTTCTCAGCCGCAAGCTGCCTGCACCGCTGGTGGGCGAGCTGCCTTATTTACCGCGCGCCGAACAGCGCGACCTGGCGCATTATATCAATTTGCAGATGGCGAAGGGGATGCTGGCCGCCGAGCGCGTGCTGGCGTAAACCGACTGCCAGACCCGGATGGCGGCGCAAGCGCCCGATCCGGGCTACACGTTTCATGCAGCACATACGTAGCCCGGTTAAGTGTCGCGCCAGCCGGGATCAGGCATCGCTGTGAATATTCAGCACCCGACGTGTTTTGCCGGAGCTTAAATAATCCGCGATATAATCCTGTGAAATCTCCCCGTTATAGCGCCCGGCTTCATCAACAATGGGCATCCAGCTGGTGTTACTCTCATACAATTTTGACAGAACCACGCGCAGATTATCCTCAGCTTTCCCGGTGATACGGAATGGATGCAACAGCCCGGCGCAGTCGCCCTGCGCGCCGCGCGCTTCCCGACGTTTCACAAAGCCCAGCGGTTTACCGTCGCCATCGACCACGGTAATCGCGCGAATATCGTTATCATCCATCATTGCGAACGCCTCCTGCGCGGCCGTCGACTCACGTACCGTCAGCGTAGGTTGTTGATCGGTGACGTCGCCTGCAGAAACCAATAGCAGGCGTTTCAATGTGCGGTCCTGACCGACGAAAGAACCGACAAACTCGTTAGCCGGTTTCGCCAGCAGCTCGTCCGGGCTGGCGCATTGAACAATACGTCCCTGGCGGAATACCGCAATCCGGTCGCCCAGCTTTAACGCCTCATCAATGTCGTGACTGACCAGCATGACCGTCTTTTTCAACGTGCGCTGCATCTCAAGAAATTGATTCTGGATCACTTCGCGGTTAATGGGGTCGACCGCGCCGAACGGTTCATCCATCAGCAGGACCGGCGGATCTGCCGCCAGTGCGCGAATCACCCCGATACGCTGCTGCTGGCCGCCGGACATTTCACGCGGGTAGCGGTGAAGGAATTTTTTCGCATCGAGCGCCACCATCTCCATGAGCTCTTCGGCGCGGCTTTTACAGCGGGCTTTATCCCAGCCCAGCATGCGCGGCACCACGGTAATATTCTCTTCAATGGTCATGTTGGGAAACAAACCGATCTGCTGGATAACATAGCCAAGATTGCGACGCAGGCTGACGATGTCCATTTCGCTGGTATCGTTGTCATTGACCAGGATTTTACCGCTGCTGGGCATAATCAGGCGGTTAATCATCTTAAGCGTGGTCGTTTTGCCGCAGCCGGACGGGCCCAACAATACGCACATTTCACCCTGCGGCACGTGCAAGTTGATGTTGTCGACAGCCTTAACGGTCTGGCCATTTTTCTGTGTAAATTGTTTGGTCAAATTTTCCAGTTTTATCATTATCGAATCCCCTTCGGTGTCAGTACCACCTGCAAGCGATGCAGTAACCAGTCAAGCACGATGGCCAGTAAACAGATCATCAGCGCGCCCGCAATCAGCATGCGGATATCGCTGCCGCCGATACCATTGAGTAACAGCAGCCCAAGACCGCCAGCGCCGATAACTGCCGCAATGGCCATAACGCCAATATTCATCACTACGGCAGTACGAATACCGCCGAAAATCACCGGCAGCGCCATGGGTATTTCTACCCATCGCAGACGTTGCCAGAAGGTCATGCCAATACCGCGCCCGGCTTCGCGCAGGCCTGGAGGCAGGCTGTCCAGCGCCGTATGGGTGTTCCGGACTATAGGCAGTAAAGAATAAAGGAACACGGCGGTGATAGCGGGCAGGGCGCCGATCCCCTGACCGACCAGCGAAAACAGCGGGATCATCAAACCGAACAAGGCAATCGACGGGATGGTCAGGACAATGGTTGCCAGTCCCAGCACCGGCGTTGCCAGCCATTTATGCCTTACGATAAGGATCCCCAGCGGCACGCCCGTCACAATGGCCAGACCGACAGCAAGCAGTACCAGCCAGAGGTGCTGCACGGTGAGCATTGCCAGATAGCTCCAGTTATCAATCATGTAATGAATCGTATCCACAGGCGCTCCTTACAGCAGACCTTTCTCACGCAGGAAGTCGTGCGCCACCTGCTGTGGCGTCTGATGGTCAATATCGACTTTTGCGTTGAGCGTCATGATGACGTCGTTATTGAGCAGGCCGGAGAGCGTATTAAGCGCCTCTTCCAGCCCCGGGTTGGCTGCCAGCGTGTCTTTCCGCACGACCGGCGTTACGGCATAGCTGGGGAAGAAACCTTTGTCGTCTTCCAGCACTTTCAAATCGAAGCCTTTTACCCGACCATCTGTCGTGTAGACCAGACCGGCATCGACGAAACCATCACGGACGGCGTTATAAACCAGCCCGGGATCCATCTGACGGATTTGCGGCCTGTCCAGCGCCAGGTTATAGGCCTGCTGGAAGGGTTTCATGCCATCGCTACGTCCGGAGAATTCAAGATCCAGCCCCAGCATCCAGTTGTGTTTGGGATCGCTCTTCCGAATCTGCTCAATCTTCGCCACCATGTCCGACATGGTGTTGATGTGCTCGGCTTCCGCGCGTTTGCGCTGCATGGCAAAGGCGTAGGTATTGTTCATGTTGGCGGGTTTTAGCCACACCAGACCGTGTTTTGCATCCAGACGTTTTACCGTTTCGTAAGACTGCTCTGGCGTCATCCGCTCTTTTATATGATTGAAGATAATCAACGAGGTGCCGGTATATTCCCACGTCATATCAACCTGTTTGTTGATCATCGCGTTGCGGGAAATCACCGTGGCAATATTGGTTTGCGGCTGCACCTGGAACCCTTTTTTTTGCAGATACTGCACCGTCAGGGCGGAGAGAATGTGCTGCTCCGTAAAGCTTTTGGTCGCCAGAATCAGTGGGGCGGCATGCACGCTGGCGGTAAAAAGCAGCGTGGCACTCAATAGCCCCAACAGGCGTGAAGTCAGTCTCATAGGGATTCCTTTTCTTATTATCAGGCCGAGTGAGGACTCAGAAAACGCCCGAGCGCCGCCAGCAGCGTGTCCAGAATCAGGGCAAACAGAGCGGTAGCCGCCGCACCCAGGATCAAGGTCGGGAAATCGTTCAGATAAATGCCCGGGAAAATCAGCTCACCATAACTGCTGGCGCCGATTAAAAAGGCCAGCGGCGCGGTGCCCACATTAATTGCCGTGGCGATACGCACTCCGGAGAGGATAACTGGCAGCGCATTGGGCAACTCCACTTGATAGAGCCGTTGCCATTTGGTCATGCCGATACCGTTCGCGGCTTCCAGCAAGGCTGCCGGAACCGAGCAGAGCCCTGCATAGGTATTTCGCACAATGGGCAGCAGCGAGGCCAGGAAAAGGGCGAAGATGGCGGGCTTATCACCAATCCCGACGATAACCATCGCCAGGGCAAGCACAGCCAGTGGTGGTAACGTGTTACCAACGTTAAAAATCTGCATCACGTATTCGGCGACACCGCGCGCAGCCGGGCGGCTAAGCGCAATTCCACTGGGAATACCGATCAGTAGCGCAAAGAACATGGAGCTGAACACCAGAATAAGGTGCTGTTGCCCGAGATAGACTAAATCGACCTGGCGGGCTCTGATGGTATCCAGACCAATACCCCAGACCAGGAGCGCCAGTACGACGACGATCGCCGCAGTAAACAGCAAGGCGCGTGAGAGCGCAGAAGTGTGCATTGCAGTGTGTCTCCCTGTGTGCATGCGTTATGGCAACGGAGGGTTGCGTGTTGTTATGCCATGTTCGGCAGGGTAGTTGAGCTATAGCAATGACCTGGGAAGGATTCCAGTTTCAGGAGAATCTTTTAAGATGCGGATTTTGCAGATGATTTACGCCATCGCTGATGGGATAACGGTTAAGAGGGGAGCTAAAGAATTGTCTTAAAATCACGCCCTTAAAGTGACGTTGTCACTTTAAGGGCGTGATGCAGCTGATTATCGGGATAACGATTTTTGGGCAACCGGCATTAATAAACGGCTCTGCCAGTCGCTCAGGGTTAATTGCGTAAGCCTGCCGGTAGCCTGCCAGAACGGGTGACGGGCTTGCGCTACAAAAACTTCAAGAAAGCGCCCGGCCCAGGGCAGAAGATGCCAGGCAAGTAGCTCATCGCAGGTGGTGTAGCGCTGATTTTCAACAAGCCAGGCTGCCAGCATCAGCAGGGTGCCAAAATGATCTTCCGGCTCATTCTGGCTGGCCTCCCAGGCTATCTGGTTGTCACGCATCCACTGGCGAAGTTCGAGTGTAGATTCGCCAAAAAGGACGCTCTCTTTGTCCAGCCAGACGGATCCCCAGGGCGGCGCAGGCAGCGCCCACGGGCCAATAAACAATCGCTGCCAGGCCTCGGAAATCGTCTCCTCGCTTTCAGCGCAGAATAAGGGCACGAGCGGTACCAGTGCCTCCGGTGCCAGCGGCCATTGTGTTTGCCATTCCCCTTCGCAAAATGCGGCGATCAGCGCTTGAGCCTGCTCGCTTTCCGGCGGGTAGTAAAACATCGCACCCAGTATTCGTGCCGAAAAGGCGAAATCGTCTGTATGTAAAGTGTCAGTCATTAGGTTCCCTGCAACTCAGCTTAACCAGCAACTGCCATGCCGACAGTCATGTGTAACCCGTAGAACAGACCACGGCCAATCAGCTCACCTACGACCACCAGCGCGATACCGGCCACCAGGCTTACCGCTCGTGGTTGTTTTCGCATGACCAGCGGGCAGATCCAGCAGCCGAGGCCAGCAGCCAGCAGGACCATCCGCCAGACCTGCATTTCGCCCCAGGCGGGCACCAGCATGCTGGCCTGCTGTACGGAACTGTGGATCCCTGCAAGGCTCATGCCTTGCAGGATAACCAGACCGAGGCTTGCCAGCAACGCCACTGCGCTCAGCGAGGCGAAGGTCGCGCCGTTGAAAGTAATGTGCGCCAGACGCAGCAGCAGCGCCGCCAGTAACGGGCCGCCGAGTAGCATAGTGAGGAAGAATCCGACAGTGGTATAACCGTTATACCAGGTCGGAACGGTATCAATCTGATAGACGCGGGTCATGGCCCAGACAAATACCACGCCCAGCACCATGCTGACAATCAGCCATATTCTGCCCAGCGCAGCGGGCATTTTCCCGAGCACGGTGACCAGCCACCAGAAGCCGCCGACAGCAAAAAACAACGACCCCGCGGCGATTTCATTACTCAGCGCAGAGGCGCCCACGCGGTTTAACGAGTTAAGCGCGCGCATCGGTGAACCCAGGTGCATCATGGAGGCGACAAAACCGATCCCCATGAGTACCCACAGAAAGAACATGCTCAGCGTGATGCGACGCTGACCGGGCGCATCGTCTTTCGCCGCCATCCAGCCCATACCGGTGACGATTAGACCACCCGCCACGCATTGCCCTAACACGGTGAACAGCACCAGCGGCCATTCATGCCATCCGTTTCCCATCTTACACCTCCAGCGGATTTGCCAGATAGCCGGTGGTATCCCCTGTCGGGCGGCTGTTGGCGTTAGGTTTAATCACGATGCACGGCTTCGTGAAGTGCGACGCCGGGAGCGGGGCGACAGCCGCCAGCTCACCGTGTTTTTTGCGCAGCTCGTCAATCGGGCCGAAATCCAGCGCACGCAGCGGACAGGATTCCACACAAATGGGTTTATGCCCCTCGGCGACGCGACTGTAGCAGCCGTCGCACTTGGTCATGTGCCCTTTTTCGGCGTTGAACTGCGGCGCGCCGTACGGGCAGGCCATATGGCAGTAACGGCAACCGATGCAGATATCTTCGTCCACCACCACAAAGCCGTCTTCGCGTTTGTGCATCGCCCCGCTGGGGCAGACTTTGGTACAGGCCGGATCCTCGCAGTGGTTACAGGCGATGGAGAGGTAATAGGCGAAAACGTTCTGGTGCCAGACGCCGTTATCTTCCTGCCAGTCTCCACCCGCGTATTCATAAATGCGGCGGAAGCTGACATCCGGGGTTAAGTTCTTGTAATCCTTACACGCCAGCTCACAGGTTTTGCAGCCGGTGCAGCGTGCGGAGTCGATATAAAATCCATATTGTGTGCTCATCGGCTACTCCTTAAACCTTTTCGATTTCGACCAGATTGGTGTGCTGCGGGTTACCTTTCGCCAGTGGCGACGGACGGTGGGTGGTTAAAGTGTTCACGCAACCACCATGATCAACGCGATCGCCATTCATATCGGCGTTGTGCCAGGCGCCCTGGCCCATGGCGCTCACGCCCGGCATGATGCGCGGTGTCACTTTGGCCGCAATGCGTACTTCGCCGCGGCCGTTGAACACCCTGACGGTATCCCCACTGGCAATGCCGCGTTTTTGCGCATCAATCGGGTTAATCCACACTTCCTGGCGGCAGGCGGCCTCAAGGATATCGATATTCCCGTAGCTGGAGTGCGTCCTGGATTTGTAATGGAAACCGAACAGCTGTAGCGGATATTTGCTACGCGCCGGGTCGTCCCAACCTTCCGGCGTCGAGGCGTAGACCGGTAACGGACTGATCACTTCCCCCTCAGGAATCTCCCAGGTATTGGCAATGTTAGCCAGGCTGCTGGAGTAGATTTCAATTTTGCCAGAGGGCGTTTTCAGCGGGTTAGCCTGCGGATCGTCACGGAATTTTTTATAGGCCACATAGTGCCCGGCGGGGTCTTTACGCTTGTAAATCCCCATTTTTTTCAAATCGTCATAGGAGGGCAACTGAGGATCTTTTGCCAGCATTTTGGCGTAAAGATACTTAAGCCACTCTTCCTGTGTGCGCCCTTCGGTGAATTTCTGGTAAATATCCGGCCCAAGGCGTCTGGCGATCTCGCTGGTTATCCAGTAAATCGGTTTGCGCTCGAATTTCGGTGCGGTAACCGGCTGGATAAAGATCAGATAACCCATGTTCCCCGCGTAATCGTTCGGAATGATATCTTCCTGCTCAACGGTCATTAAATCAGGCAGCAGGATATCCGCGTACATTGCCGACGAGGTCATGAAATTCTCAATGACGACAATCATTTCGCATTTCTTGTCGTCCTGTAAAACGTCATGGGTATGGTTGATGTCGCCATGCTGGTTGGTGATGGTGTTTCCGGCGTAGTTCCAGATAAATTTGATGGGGACGTCGAGTTTGTCTTTACCCTGAACGCCATCACGCAGGGCTGTCATCTCCGGCCCGCGCGCAATGGCATCGGTCCAGGTAAAGCAGGAGATTTTGGTTTTTACCGGGTTTTCCGGCATCGGCATACGTTCAATGGTAATGGTATAGGTGGACTCTCGCGCGCCGCTGTTTCCGCCGTTGATCCCGACGTTCCCGGTCAGAATAGGCAGCATCGCGATAGCGCGGGAGGTCAGTTCGCCGTTCGCCTGACGTTGCGGGCCCCAGCCCTGGCAAATACAGGCGGGTTTGGTTTGGCCAATTTCACGCGCCAGTTTGACAATACGATCGGCGGGGATGCCGGTCACGGCAGAGGCCCATTGCGGCGTTTTGGCAATGCCGTCATCACCCTGACCTAAAATATAGGCTTTGTAATGACCATTAGCTGGTGCGCCTTCCGGCAGGGTTTTTTCGTCATACCCGACGCAGTACTTGTCCAGGAAGGGCTGGTCGACCATGTTTTCGTTAATTAAGACCCAGGCAATACCGGCAACCAGCGCGGCATCGGTGCCTGGACGGATGGGGATCCACTCATCTTCGCGCCCGGCAGCGGTATCGGTATAATGCGGGTCGATAACGATCATCCGCGCGCCGGAACGCTCGCGCGCCTGTTCCAGAAAATAAGTGATTCCGCCTCCGCTCATACGGGTTTCGGCCGGATTGTTGCCAAACATCACCACCAGTTTGGTGTTTTCGATGTCTGACGTGCTGTTGCCTTCATTGGAGCCGTAGGTGTAAGGCATCGCATAGGCGATTTGCGCCGTACTGTAAGTGCCGTACTGGCCGAGGAAGCCGCCATAAATGGCCATCAGGCGGGCAATAATAGAAGCAGAAGGGGAAGAGCGGGTGATATTGCCGCCCACGATACCCGAGGAGTAATTAATGTAGACAGCCTCGTTACCGTATTTCTCGACCGTTCCTTTCAGGCTGTCGGCGATGGTGTTCAGCGCTTCATCCCAGGAGATACGTTCAAATTTGCCTTCGCCCCGTTTGCCCACGCGTTTCATCGGATAGTTCAGACGATCCGGGTGGTTGATGCGACGGCGGATTGAACGCCCGCGCAGACAGGCGCGAACCTGGTGATTACCGTAAACATCATCCCCGGTGTTATCGGTCTCGACCCAGTAGACCTCGTTATCGCGCACGTGAGAACGTAACGCACAGCGACTACCACAGTTCACGGAGCACGCGCCCCATACCACTTTATCTTCGGCGGGTTGCAGGGCGCTTTGAACCGCAGCAGCCGCGGCGCGCATGCCAAAAGGAAGAGAAAAACTGCCTGCCGCCAGCGCCAGCGAACCCAGCGCGGTGGATTTAACGAGTGTTCGTCGGCTGATCCCGCCACCACTCTCAATAATGGACATAGCTCACTCCGTTATAGCTTATAATAGAAAAATATTACCCACCGAAATTACGAGCAGGCTAACAATGGGAGTGATGTTACTTAAGAAGAGGTAGAGGGATCTTAATGGGGATCAAGAAGAGGGCTAATCCCCATTATTTTTGCAGGGAAATAAATTTATTGCGCGGCGGGTTTGTCACTCTCTTGCGGCGTTATTTCACCAGATTGTGAGTTTGCGCTACCCCGGGTGCGGGTATAAACAATTTTCCAGTTGTCATTACTGCAATGACCCACTACCTGCGCACCAGACGCGCTACTTTGATCGTTAGGTTCGATGGTGAGCGTAAAGTCTGTTTCTGGTACGCCGTTATTTATAATCCTTTGTTGTATATCGTTTTTTACTCTTTCGCAGGAATCCGGCGCGGCATAAGCGGAGACCGAACCGAGGAATAAAAGTGCACCTAACCAGAGTGAATGTTTCATTTGCGACTCCTTCTACATTAATAACGTTAAATGCATAGCAACTGAGATATAAGGCTAAGCCAAATCAGCATAAAACAGGAATGCGCATTATCTCAGTTTTGCATCGCTATATTATAAAATATATAGCGTGGTGTATTTTCTGTAGAAAACGGGCAAGCTTATCAATATTGTTTTGCCGTGCCGAATCAGCAGGTCACACCAGGTAAAAACCCTCGCCAGTACCGATCGCCAGTGGGAACGGTGGGGCGAGAAGGTGTTGATCCATCGCGGTCTGGATGAGCAGAAAATCGCCAATCGTAACGCCATGTCCCCCATCGCTGTCAGTCCCGTCGTTCGCGTGAGGGGGGATAAGCTCGCAGGACGACAGATTATCGCGCGTCTTTCAAGCAAATCCGGGGCACAAAGGGGGAGCGACCATTCATCAAACAGATGTAAACCGCGCGTTCCCGCACCGAAATGTCCGTTACCAGGCAGGATGGCGCAATCGAAAGGTTCTTTGGTGAAATCGACATTGTCGATATCCATCCCGATACTGGGCACTTTCGCCGGGGGGATAACGCTAAACCACGGAGCTGGCTTTGCCGGGCATCGGGGGTAAACCCCCTCTTTCTGTGACGAAATGAGATTCCCACTGCCCGAATAATTACAAGATTTGCTAAGATAAGCGCAACGCATTGTGAAATTTGGGTGAACCTATTGAAAAAACAAATGATACTCATCGCTCTGGTCGCCACGCTGGCGGGCTGCGATGATAGCAAAGGACCTGTATCTTTTACGCCGGAGATGGCGAGTTTTTCGAATGAATTCGACTTTGACCCACTACGCGGTCCAGTAAAAGATTTCAGCCAGACATTACTGAATGAGAAAGGTGAGGTATCGAAGCGCGTCAGCGGGACGATGTCCAAAGAAGGGTGTTTCGATTCACTGGAATTGCACGACCTGGAAAACAACACCGGGGTTTCGCTGGTGTTGAATGCCAACTATTACCTTGATGCCGACACGCAGGAAAAGCGTCTGCGTCTGCAGGGGAAATGCCAGCTGGCGGAATTCCCCAGCGCAGGTCTGACCTGGGAGACGGATGAGCGCGGCTTTATCTCTTCCGCACGCGGCAAAGATGTAGAAGTGAACTACCGCTACGACGACGAAGGCTATCCGCTGGGGAAATCAACAACCTCGAAAGATATGCATCTGTCAGTTATCTCGACCCCGTCGAATATAAAAGGTAAGAAGCTTGATTACACGTCGGTCAGCACGCTGAACGATAAACCACTGGGTAATGTCAAACAGAGCTGCGAGTACGACAAGCATGATAATCCGGTAGCCTGCCAGTTAGAGATTGTCGATACGAGCGTGACGCCTTCTGTTGCGAAGAAATACAGCATCAAGAACACCATCGAATACTATTGATGGCGTTGACCGCCGCGCTTATTGCGCGGTGGGCTTCAGTAAGGTCCCGCCGCTGCTTTTATGGTTTTCCAGGTATTGCTGCTGGAAAATGCACATCCGGATGGTATTACGGTACTCACCGTTAATAAAAAATTCGTGAATCAATTCGCCTTCCACCATAAACCCGAGTTTGCGGTAGATGTGGATGGCTTTCTCATTCTCTTTATCCACGATCAGATAGAGCTTATACAGATTTAATACCGTAAAGCCGTAGTCCATCGCCAGTTTTGCCGCGCGGGTGGCGAGGCCTTTTCCCTGATGCTCAGGCGAAATGATTATCTGGAATTCGGCCCGGCGGTGAACGTGGTTAATCTCAACCAATTCGACCAGACCGGCTTTATCGCCATTACATTCCACCACAAAACGGCGTTCACTTTGATCGTGAATATGCTTGTCATATAAATCTGACAGCTCGACAAAGGCTTCATACGGTTCTTCGAACCAGTAACGCATGACGCTGGCGTTGTTATCCAGTTGATGCACAAAACGCAAATCTTCACGTTCGAGCGGACGAAGTTTGATATGAGCAACGTCGGTCATATGAAATCCTTTTAACAACGCGAAGGCGGGCGTTGGTTAACGCCCGGGGTACGAAAGAGGGGTTACGGCGTAATCTGACGGCCGGTGCGGCGGTCAAGGCAGCGCAGGGTGTTGGGTTCCCAGTATGCATTCACGTTGGCGCTTTTGTGGCAGTTATCCTGGGCGTCAAAGGCGACGTCAGTCTTATCCCACTCTTTTTCCACGCGTTTGTTGACTTTGTGGCGCAGCGAACGGGTGTCATCCCACTGTTCTTTTTCCATGGCTGCTTGCTGGCGGCTTTGTGCGCTGTCGCCGGATTCAATCACTAACTTATTGGTCTGCGCTGGGGCGCTGGCGGTGTACACGATGGCACCCAGCGTCAGCATTGCCGTCAGGCACAGGCGTTTGCTCAGTGAAATGTTCATTGCAATTTCCTTCTTGAGGGGATCTAAAAGCTACAGAGCGATTCTACTCGATTCATCCCTGGACGCATACCCTGCCGGGTGTCCACATATTAGTGGGTTATCCGTTAAGATAGTTCAATCACGACATAATGAAAACGCGAGAGATGATCAAGACAACCCTGCTTTTCTTTCTGACCGCCTTATGTGAAATCGTTGGCTGCTTTTTACCCTGGCTGTGGTTGAAACGGGGCGCTACGCCGTTGTTACTGCTTCCGGCTGCGGCAGCGCTGGCGCTTTTTGTCTGGCTGCTGACACTGCATCCTGCCGCCAGTGGAAGAGTGTATGCCGCTTACGGCGGGGTATATGTCTGCACCGCCTTACTCTGGCTGCGGGTGGTCGATGGGGTGAAGCTCAGCCTGTATGACTGGATGGGGGCCACCATTGCCCTTTGCGGCATGCTGATCATCGTTGCCGGGTGGGGGCGCGCCTGAGCGCATGTTTTGTGATCGGTCGCGGCTTTTTTGATCATTATACTTGTATGGTAGTAGCTCAGTTGCGTAAATTCCCTGCATCGCAATGAAAGAGGCAAGGAATAAGAAATGAAAATTGTTGGAGCTGAGGTTTTTGTCACCTGTCCGGGGCGTAATTTCGTTACCGTCAAAATCACCACCGATGACGGTATTGTTGGGCTCGGCGATGCCACCCTTAATGGCCGCGAACTCTCCGTAGCGTCATATTTGAAAGATCATCTTTGCCCACAGTTAGTGGGGCGAGATGCACATCGCATCGAAGATATCTGGCAGTTCTTCTATAAAGGTGCGTACTGGCGCCGTGGCCCGGTGACTATGTCGGCGATATCCGCAGTGGACATGGCATTATGGGATATCAAGGCCAAAGCCGCCAATATGCCGTTGTATCAGTTGCTGGGCGGCGCCTCTCGCGACGGGGTAATGGTCTATTGCCACACGACCGGTCACACCATTGATGATGTGCTGGAAGATTACGCGCGGCATAAAGAGATGGGCTTTAAAGCGATTCGCGTGCAGTGCGGCGTACCGGGAATGAAAACCACCTACGGTATGGCGAAAGGCAAAGGTCTGGCCTACGAACCGGCAACCAAAGGTCTGTGGCCGGAAGAACAACTCTGGTCCACCGAAAAGTACCTCGATTTCACCCCGAAACTGTTCGATGCCGTGCGCAGTAAATTCGGTTTCAATGAACATTTGTTGCATGACATGCATCACCGTCTGACGCCCATTGAGGCCGCGCGCTTTGGCAAAAGCATTGAAGCGTTCCGCATGTTCTGGATGGAAGACCCGACACCCGCGGAAAACCAGGAGTGCTTCCGTCTGATTCGCCAGCATACCGTTACGCCAATCGCCGTTGGCGAAGTCTTCAATAGCATCTGGGACTGCAAGCAGCTTATCGAAGAGCAGCTTATCGACTATATCCGTACCACGGTTACCCATGCGGGCGGCATCACCGGTATGCGTCGTATCGCTGATTTCGCTTCACTCTACCAGGTACGTACTGGCTCGCATGGCCCGTCCGATCTTTCACCCATTTGCCATGCAGCGGCGCTGCATTTCGATCTGTGGGTACCGAACTTCGGTGTTCAGGAATACATGGGTTACTCAGAGCAAATGCTCGAGGTCTTCCCGCATAGCTGGCGCTTTGATAACGGCTATATGCATCCAGGCGACAGACCTGGCCTCGGCATCGAGTTTGACGAAAAACTGGCGGCGAAATACCCCTATGACCCTGCCTGTCTGCCGGTTGCCCGGCTGGAAGATGGCACGTTGTGGAACTGGTAATAACGCTCGTTGACATGGACGTTCATTAAATAATAACTCTCTTACTCGGGAATATAATTATGGTTAGTTCAGTGGATATCAAAAACGCAACAGACAATACGCCTGTAATCAAACGTGTCGCCACTGCGTCGGCGATCGGTACTGCGGCGGAATATTATGATTTCTTCGCTTACGGCACGGCGGCCGTTCTGTTTTTTGGTCATCTCTTTTTCCCCAGCAGCGATCCCCTTATTAGTACCCTGGCGGCATTTGCCACCTATGCGGTCGGTTTTTTAGCCCGTCCGTTGGGCGGCATCGTCTTTGGCCATATCGGCGATAAAGTCGGGCGTAAAAAAGCCCTGGTCATCACCATTTTAATTGTGGGCCTGGGGACATTCTGCATCGGCTTATTACCGACGTATGAAAAAATCGGTATCTGGGCGCCGGTATTACTCATCCTGATCCGTGTATTACAAGGTTTTGGCGTCGGGGGAGAACAGGCGGGGGCGGTATTAATGACCGCCGAATACTCCGCACCGGTACGCAGGGGCTTTTTTGCGAGCTGGGTACAAATTGGCGCGCCAGCCGGCTTCCTGTTGCCGATGGCGCTCTTTGCTTTACTCAACGGCGTTCTCTCGCCAGAGGCGATGATGGATTACGGCTGGCGTATTCCATTCCTGCTGAGCGCATTGTTGGTGATCGTCGGCCTGTTTATTCGCTTACGTATTGATGAGTCACCGGTGTTTGCCAAAATTCGCGAAACCAAAGCGGTTGAATCCCGCCCGGTTGTCGAAGTCATCCGTCATTATCCGGGCATTGTGGTGAAAGGGGTGTGCGCAAAATTAATTGAAGCCTGTACCTTTGCCATGTTTACCGTGATTGTGCTGGCTTACGGTAAAGCGAATAACTTAAGCGCCAATATTCTGATGGATGCCATGATCGTCGCCGTACTGTTGGAAATTATTGCCATCCCGGCGATGGGGGCGTTAAGCGACAAAATTGGCCGTAAACCGGTTTATATCACCGGAGCATTATTACAAGTGATCGCCATTATTCCGTTCTTCCTCGCAATCAATCAGGACAGCTATTGGCTGACGCAGATAGCGATGGTGATGGTTATTACCTTTGGCCACAGCATGTGTTATGCCCCCCAGGCCTCGTTCTTCCCGGAATTGTTCCCGACACATATCCGTTGCAGCGGTATCGCCCTGATCTGGCAGGTCGGCTCGCTGATCGGTAGCGGCGTGCTGGGGCTGGTTGCGGTGAAAATCCTGCAGATGACGGGTGGGCATTATTACGGTATGGCGGCGTATGTCATCGTATTGGGTGTGATTTCAGTCATACTTGCGCTGATGCCTGAAACCGCCCCACGCCGACGCCAGGGGGAGTATCAGCAGTGGGGACAACACTGATAATTAAAGATAGGACTAACTGACCTTCTTTTGTCACCTCCTCGCTGGAGGTGACAATTCATTAAAACAACGGCAAAACCTCATCCTTCTTGTATGGTAGTTGACCTGAATCAAAGATGTCATACCAATCAAATGAGATGGTTTACAACATGATGATGTCACTCACCGCAATGAAGCGATTTTTAACTATCAAATGAGTAAAACCATGGAAAATCAGCTGTTAAAGGCGAATGCCGTTGTTCCGGCATACGACCGTCAACGTCTTGTCTCTCGCATTGTGCATCTCGGCTTTGGCGCGTTCCATCGCGCACACCAGTCCGTTTATGCCGATATTCTGGCTGCAGAACATGGCAGCGACTGGGGATATTGTGAGGTCAACCTGATTGGCGGTGAGCAGCAAATTGCCGATCTGAAAGCACAGGATAATCTCTATACTGTGGCGGAAATGTCGGCTGATGCCTGGACTGCGCGTGTTGTTGGCGTCGCAAAACGTGCACTGCATGCCCAGGTTGATGGTCTGGAAACGGTTCTCGCGGCAATGTGCGAACCACAGGTGGCGATTGTGTCGCTGACGATTACGGAAAAGGGTTACTGCCACTCGCCGGCTACCGGGCAATTGATGCTCGATCACCCGTTTATCGCCGCTGATTTACAACACCCGCAACAACCGAAATCTGCCGCCGGGGTAATTGTTGAAGCACTGGCGCGTCGTAAAGCGAAAGGGCTGGGCGCCTTCACTGTGATGTCCTGCGATAACATGCCGGAAAATGGCCATGTAACACGTAATGTCATTTGCGCTTATGCCCGCGCAGTAAATGCAGAACTTGCCGACTGGATTGAAGCGAATGTGACGTTTCCGTCAACCATGGTGGACCGTATTGTTCCCGCTGTGACGGCGGATACGCTGGATAAAATCGAACAGCTGACGGGTGTGCGCGATCCGGCGGGTGTAGCTTGTGAGCCGTTCCGTCAATGGGTTATCGAAGATAACTTTGTGGCAGGTCGCCCGCAATGGGAAAAAGCCGGGGCCGAGCTTGTCTCTGACGTGGTGCCGTTTGAAGAGATGAAACTGCGTATGCTCAATGGCAGTCACTCTTTCCTCGCGTACCTGGGCTATCTGGCCGGTTACCAGCACATCAATGAGTGCATGGAAGATGATAACTACCGTCGCGCCGCTCATGCGCTGATGTTGCAGGAACAAGCGCCGACGCTGAAAGTGAAAGGGGTAGACCTGGCACATTATGCCGATCTGCTGATTGCCCGTTACAGCAACCCGGCTCTGCGTCACCGTACCTGGCAGATTGCCATGGACGGTAGCCAGAAACTGCCGCAGCGTATGCTGGATTCCGTGCGCTGGCATCGTGTGCATGGTCATCCCTTTGATTTGCTGGCGCTGGGTGTTGCTGGCTGGATGCGTTATGTGGGCGGCGTGGATGAGCAAGGTAATGCGATTGAAGTCAGCGATCCGCTGCTGGCTGTGATTCAGAACGCTGTGGCGAGCAGCGCAGAAGGAGACGCTCGCGTTAACGCACTGCTGGGTATTGAAGCGATTTTTGGTACTGAACTGCCGAAAGATGAGACCTTTGTTGAGCAGGTAACACGCGCCTATCAGGCACTGCTGGCAAATGGAGCGAAAGCGACGGTTGCGCAGTACGCGGCGAAATTCTGATCTAAATGCCGCCCTCAGGCGGCATAACACCATTAATGCAGGCCAAGGCGAATCAATTCAACAGGTTCGAACTGGCCTTCACAACCTTCCACTTCTACCGTTTTGCTACGACGCAGCTGAGCTGGTGTCAGTCCATCGGCATGGATAGCGACAATTTTCCCGGTACGACCTGTGCCATTAATCATGACGCGGCTGCCGGTGGTGATTGCATTACGGTTACGATCATAAGTCATCATGGTGGTTTCTCCTTTTATCATCCGCAAAACATGCCGGGGCAAGGCGTCCCCGTCACGGACGCCTTATGAAAACGCTTTTGCTCAGATGATTTTTTGTTTTTGATCAACGTCACACTTTTTAGTGGGTAAAAACAGCACGACGTTTTAAAAACGAAACAGGAGGAGGGGAATTACTCTTCACTAAACCAATCGCGATTTTCCTGACTGATGAGTTTCACAGATCCGCTGATTTCCTGCAGGTGGCGTGTCATGGCGTTATCCACCGCATCGGCGTCTCTTTTTTCCAGCGCATCAAAAATATCCTGATGCTGGCGCAGCAACATTTCCGGGGGAGATACATGGTCGAGACTCATATAGCGTACACGATCCATGGTCGCTTTCAGGTTTTCAATCGTGTCCCAGGCAAGCTGACAATCGGCAATTTGCGCGAGCTTCTGGTGAAATTCATCGTCCAACTGGAAGAAATCATTCAACTGCTTACGCTCGATGGCGGTGCGCTGCTGATTAAGATTCTGCTCCAGCTGATAACAATAGCTATCTGTCATCATCCCGGCGGCGCGGCGAGCGACCGCACACTCAATGGCCTGGCGGACGAAGCAGCCATTGCGGACCTGAGCCAGGGATATTTTATTCACATAGCTGCCGCGCTGGGGGCGGATTTGAATAAGACCGTTTTCCGCCAGCTTGATAAAGGCTTCGCGCACGGGCTGACGTGAAACGTCAAAACGGATCGACACTTCTTTTTCAGAAAGCGGCGTTCCCGGCGGAATCAGGCAATGAACGATATCCCGACGGAGAATACGGTAGATTTGCTGGTTGACGGGTTGCGTCGGGTTGAGCTGGGTTTCAACGATCATTCGCACTTACTTTTTAAGAGGTTAACCTATCTACCATACCATTAAATAGACGCCGTTCCCATACCCGGCCCGCAGGCCGGGGCGGGAAAATTAGCCAGCGCGATGGACGCTCAGACCCGCGTAGGTCTGACTGACGGGCATCATCTCCAGCGTATTGATATTGACGTGTTTCGGCAGCGTAGCCACCCACCAGACCGCTTCGGTAACATCTTCCGGCGTCAGGGCGTTGGTGTTTTCATAGGTCTTTTCGGCTTTTGCGTCATCGCCTTTAAAACGCACATTAGAGAACTCCGTACCGCCTACCAGTCCCGGCTCAATATTGGTCACGCGAACGGCGGTACCGTTAAGGTCGGTGCGCAGATTCAGGCTGAACTGCCGCACAAAGGCTTTGGTGGCGCCATAGACATTGCCACCAGCATACGGCCAGTTCCCCGCCGTCGAGCCGATGTTGATGATATGACCGCGATTACGCTCGACCATACCCGGCAACACTGCCCGGGTCATATATACCAGACCTTTGTTGTTGGTATCGATCATGGTTTCCCAGTCATCCACATTGGCTTTATGGGCAGGTTCGAGTCCCAGCGCTAACCCGGCGTTATTCACCAGTACGTCAATTTCTTTCCATTCAGCAGGCAAATTTGCCAGCATCTCTTCAATGGCCGCACGGTTACGCACATCGACTTGCGCGGTAAAAAGACTATCGCCCAGTTGATCTTTCAGTTCTTGCAGGCGCTCCTGACGGCGGCCAGTGGCAATGACTTTGTGTCCATTTTCGATAAAACGACGTGTGATACTCTCGCCAAAACCCGCTGTTGCCCCGGTAACCAAAATTATCATCTTGCTGTTCCTCAACGCTTTTTGTGGTGTATTACGATAGCACGCACCGCTCAGTGGCGGTAACCTAAGTTAAGCCTGGCAAAAAATCTTCACTTTGTGCTACTGATAGATCATCACAGCCAATACCTTGGATGTCTGGTCTGGGGTAACTAACCGCATTCAGGAGTAAAATATGTCGGTAACGAATCCTTTCTTCGATGTCAGCGCACTGCCGTATCAGGCACCGCGCTTCGATCTTATCCATCAGGATCACTATCGCCCCGCATTTGATCGAGGGGTTGAGGAAAAACGGGCTGAGGTGACCGCCATTGCGCAAAACCCGGCTCCCGCTTCGTTCGATAATACCCTGTTGCCGCTGGAGTGCAGTGGTGAGCTGTTGACGCGAGTGACCAGTGTCTTTTTCGCAATGACCTCCGCGCATACCAATGATTTTCTACAGCAGCTGGACGAAGCGTTTTCCGCTGAACTGGCGCAACTGGCAAATGATATTTATCTCAACGACGCGCTGTTTGCGCGTGTTGAATCTGTCTGGCGCAATCGGGAATCAGCCGGTCTTGATGATGAGTCGAAACGCCTGGTTGAGGTCATGTACCAGCGTTTTATGCTGGCGGGCGCGACGCTTTCCGCTGACGATAAAGCTACGCTGAGAGCATTAAATACTGAGGCGGCGACGCTCACCAGCCAGTTTAACCAACGCTTGCTGGCGGCAGACAAAGCCGGTGGCCTGGTGGTGGATTATCTTCACCAACTCGACGGACTGAGCGATGACGCTATCGCCGCCGCCGCGGATGCCGCGCGAGAAAAAGGGTTGACCGATCGCTGGCTACTTTCGCTATTAAACACGACGCAGCAGCCGGCTCTGGCCGCGTTGCGGGACCGTCAAACGCGCGAAAATCTATTTACTGCCAGTTGGTTACGTACTTCGCAGGGGGATGCCAATGACACGCGCGCTATAGTCTTAAGGTTGGCGCAATTGCGTGCGCAACAGGCATCATTGCTGGGTTTTGCGGATTACGCCAGTTGGAAAACGGCGGATCAGATGGCGGGCTCTCCGCAGGCTGCATTTGATTTTATGCGCGGTATTGCCCCGGCGGCTCGCGCCCGCGCTGAACGTGAACTGGCAGATATTCAGCAGGTCATCGATGAACAGCAGGGAGGCTTCGCCGCGCAGGCCTGGGACTGGTCATGGTATGCTGAGCAAGTAAGACGCGCTAAATACGATCTCGACGAATCGCAGGTAGCCCCTTATTTTGCGCTCAACACGGTACTGAACGAAGGGGTATTCTTTGCCGCGAACCGGCTCTTTGGTATTCGCTTCGTTGAGCGTACTGATATTCCTGTTTACCACCCGGACGTGCGAGTCTGGGAAATTTTTGACCAGAATGATGAAGGGCTGGCACTGTTTTACGGCGATTTCTTCGCTCGCGACTCAAAGAGCGGCGGCGCATGGATGGGGAATTTCATCGAGCAATCGACGCTGCTTTCCACCAAACCGGTTATTTACAATGTCTGCAATTACCAGAAACCAGCAGCCGGGCAGGCAGCGTTGTTATCGTGGGATGATGTCATTACGCTCTTTCATGAGTTTGGTCATACGCTGCATGGTTTGTTCGCCCGCCAGCGCTATGCCACTCTTTCCGGTACCAATACGCCGCGCGATTTCGTTGAATTCCCGTCACAGATTAATGAGCACTGGGCAAGCCATCCGCAGGTGTTCACGCGTTTTGCGCGCCATTATCAGACCGGTGAACCGATGCCGGAAGCACTGCGCGATAAAATGTTGCGCAGTACCCAGTTCAATAAAGGTTATGACATGACCGAGTTGCTCAGTGCGGCGCTGTTGGATATGAACTGGCACAGTCTGGATGGCGCTACCCAGGTCAGTGATGTCGATACCTTTGAAGTGCAGGCGATTCGCCACGAAGGGCTTGATATCAGCGCGGTACCGCCCCGTTATCGCAGCAGCTATTTTGCTCATATCTTCGGCGGTGGTTACGCAGCGGGTTATTACGCTTATCTCTGGACGCAAATGCTGGCAGACGATGGCTTCCAGTGGTTTGTGGAGCAGGGCGGCTTATCCCGTGAAAACGGGCAAAGATTCCGTGAAGCGATTTTGTCCCGTGGCAATAGTACTGATTTAGCTGAACTTTATCGCCAGTGGCGCGGCCATGATCCGCAGATTGAACCGATGCTGAAAAACCGAGGCCTGAGCGAGTAGGCTGTGAAAGAAAGAAAAACCGGGAAAATTCCCGGTTTTTTTACGCGTCGTTATTCACTATTACGTTTTCGTTAAACCGAAGCGCAAGCGGAGGCGGCGCAATGTGATTCAAGCGACATAGTTGATAATGAAATAATTTTTTAATGTGATAATTTATCATGTATAGCTATCGTTAAACGATGGGCGTATGGATTTGGATATTTGATTATTTAAACCCTGCTGACTGATTCTCTGGTTGTATTATCTTTGCTTTCTTCTGGTCATAAAGGAGAAAGTAATGCAAATCTGGAAAGCAAGCCGTTTTGATGAGTGTTATTTACGCTCGGATTATTCCTGAAATTAATATGCCAGCCAGTATGATGTAATAATTACATCCCACTCAGGTACGTGTTTATTAATGTGAATGCAAGATGAGGAAAGTACTGTTATTTATCAAAGATAAACCAGTAGAATTAATCGACGTCAAACCTTATGCGCGTAAGATTAATTGTATCTACCCGGGGGCGGTTGTAAGAAGTCTGGCCATAGAGATTGCCTTTGTCACGTTTAGCAATGGTAAGTGTGGTGCCATCTCTTTTGTCGCAGACCGCTATGTTTCTCAAACGCATCTTGTAGAGGCCTGGAATAAGCTGGTACGCAACGGTGAGAAGTAAATAGGTTACGGGGCCTGCTATAAATACAGCAGGCCGCATAATAGGTACCAGACCGCCCAGGAATCGGCTTAAGCGCCTCGTACATGGGGTGACAGTTTGCGCCATGAGAAAAACAGATTCAGTGTCCCACCCCAGAATACGCCATCAACGAGGCCGGTAATAACGCCGAACAACGCGCTGAATTGTGCAGCATGATGCGCCTCAGGATGCAAAGATAACCAAACCAGCAGACAATATTTCGAGACGAAGGCACTAATAATAAAGATTAGCGTCAGCGGTGTGCCTGCCCGAATAATCTTTTCACTGTGTGGTTTGTTTTTTAAACGAGGTTGGTTTTTCCACAACTGCCACCCAGCCAGAATACCAAACGCAAGGCCGATTGACATCCCTATTAGAGATGCAACATTAAAATTAAATGCTTCCTTTAAACCCCATACACCCCATATCAGAAAGAGTAGCGGTAAAATAAATAATTGACTGATATTCATCTCTCGCGCTGAGAGTGCGGCATAACCCCGCAGAATAAGAAAGAAAAATAGTATCCATACCCAGAACGGGGTATGACTAATGATGCCGAAAATGGTCACGGTTATTCTCCTGTCGGAATGTTTTGTCCGGCAGAAGTATGTGCAAAGACAGAAGAGAACAACACGACTTGTGCACGACAGAGGCACGACATCAACACGACAGGGCATTATTACTCGCTCAGCGCACTGTTTTTATGGCGGTGATACGTCCTGTAACGACATCGTTTTTGTTTATTCGACGCAAGGTGCGTTAAAATCTCCCTCCTTGTTGGTAGATGACATAGCTAATAATGATTTTTCCTGGTTCATCCGATGTGCAGGTTCCTGAAACGGAACTGGCACGCAAAAGCATGTTTAAAGCGTTGTTGTACCGTGACCGGACGCCTGTCGCAGTATTAATTTCTGCCGCCATTGTCGGTACCCTCGTCGGGCTTGTTGGTGTTGCGTTCTTTCGCGCCGTGAATGCCGTGCAGCACTGGCGAACAACCTTTTTGCATCAGGCAAACATAAGCGGGTGGTTGCTTTGGGTTCTGGCTTTTATCATCTCCGGGCTGTTGGCGATGCTCGGTTATCTTCTCGTCAGACGTTTCGCGCCTGAGGCGTCGGGTTCAGGTATTCCGGAAATCGAAGGTGCGCTGGAAGAGTTACGTCCTGTACGCTGGTGGCGAGTCATACCTGTGAAGTTTTTTGGCGGCATGGGAACACTCGGAGCAGGTATGGTGCTGGGCAGAGAAGGGCCAACCGTTCAACTTGGCGGTAATATTGGCCGAATGGTCACTGACCTGCTGCGGATACAGCATGGCGAGGCTCGCCATTCACTGCTGGCAACGGGGGCCGCCGCCGGGTTGGCCGCCGCGTTTAATGCCCCGCTGGCGGGGATCCTCTTTATTCTTGAAGAGATGAGACCACAATTTCGCTACAACCTTATCTCCATTAAAGCCGTTTTTATTGGTGTGATCATGGCCAGCATCGTCTTTCGCATATTTAATGGCGAAAGCCCGGTCATTGCCGTAGGGCAGTTATCCAGTGCACCGGTCAATACATTGTGGCTGTATCTGGTGCTGGGGATGTTATTTGGTCTCGTCGGTGTGTTATTCAATCGCCTCGTGTTTCTTTTTCAGGACGGTTTTCAGCATATCTATGCCGGGCGAACGGGACGAACTCTGCTGATTGGGGGATGTATTGGCGGCGGTTGCGGCATTCTTGCGCTCCTTTATGCGCCTGGTGCCGGTGGCGGTTTTGAGCTGATCCCCGACGCTGCCCACGGGGGTTATACCTTTTATGCGTTGATTGTGATGTTTCTGGTCCGTCTGCTGACAACACTGCTGTGTTTCTGCTCCGGGGCACCTGGCGGGATTTTCGCGCCAATGCTGGCTTTGGGCACTGTGCTGGGTACCGCCTACGGTGTTGGCGTGGCGGATTTATTCCCGGCCTATGGGCTTGAGGCTGGTACGTTTGCGATTGCCGGAATGGGGGCACTCTTTGCTGCGTCCGTTCGTGCTCCGCTGACAGGGATCGTCCTGGTCCTGGAGATGACAGATAATTATCAGTTAATACTTCCCATGATTATTACCTGCCTTGGTGCGACATTACTCGCGCAATTTCTCGGCGGAAAACCGTTATATTCTTCAATTCTGGCGCGTACGTTGGCAAAACAGGCGGCACAAGAAAGCGCCGTACGCTCATAACGCCTACCACTCTGGTTCGACGGCCCTTAGCCTGTGCCGTCGAATTTCACCACGATCACCTTGTTGCTGAGATCAAAACGGTCGGATCATTGCGATTTTTTAATCTGGATCGTCTTCCCAATATTTTACGCTTGTTAATCAGCGCCATACATGCTGATAATATCAATGCCGCGTTACTGCCGGGCAATTCGATAAAAGTAATCCGTACTAAAACCTGTTCAAGAGAGGGAGTGCGCGATGGACTATTTTTTCTTGATTATAAACAGCGTAATGGCCGGTGCACCAGGATACTTTCCTGACGCTATCATGGCGATATCTGAACGGTCCGGTGAAAAATTAATAAATATCTCGGCTATCATTCTGCAGCCTATCGCATTGCAAAAACTGACGGATGCCCACCGGGAACAAATCAATAATCTCTGCGGAAATATCATATTACTTGCAGAGCAAGATGACCTTGAAACCTTTAAAATGAAAGTGAAAGCGTTTGGCGAAAAATGCAATTCGGTCAGCTAAATATTCAACAGAAATGTAGGTGCGTTGGCACTTTCAATGCCTGAGTTTCGTGGTTTCCATGACGAAGGAAATGGTCATATTTGTTAAAAAAGAGGATTTGGCGGTATGGTCAGAGCGATATAAAAACGGGGGAACAGGCCAGTTTCTCAGGCAGTCAGAGGGAAGTGCATAAATAATCGTAAAAGCGTCGCCGTACGACCTGAAAGCGACGCTTTCATTGTAAACAATCCAGGCATTTATTTGACGCTCTCGTCCATTGTCACATTCATTGTGACGCCGCCTTTATTGTTCGGATCGTCAGTATAGGTAATCAGTACATCTTTGCTGGCGACACGTAATCCCTCGGCTTTTGGCGTAGAAGAAACGTACCCTCCGTTATTAAACTCGACGGTTGTTGTCGTTACACCGGCATTTTCTGTCTCAGTGATAAAGAGGGAACCGCCATGTTTGACATTGACGGTTGTGATTACACCAATGACTTTATGTTCACCGGACTCTGGATCAAAAGAAATTTTCGGCATTTTTCTCTCCTCGGGCAGACAGACTATCTGCATTCACTTTTTATCCCATATTTATATTAACGGCCTGGTGGGGAATAAGTTGAGTTTTTTCGCTATCCAGAATCAATTTTTTAGTTAAGAATATGTTTACTTTGCATTAATTCATTATGCCGCACACAAGCGGAGGGCCAGACTAGTAAAACATACCCGGTGCGACTAAACTTAAATGGTCTGGTCTGGCAAGCCGACAAGCAACAGTTATGACGTGATGAATCCCCCTCAGCGGCGGGGCTGGTCTTAATACCATGCAAGTCGTGAATAGCGAATGCGTTTCTGGCTGACCGTCAGGAACACCGGGAGGCACCCGGCATCACAGTTTCTACACCCTGTAAGACTCCTTTCTCCTTATTGAGTCTTTCTCTTTTGCCGTACCTGTTGAGTGAACTTGCATAACACTCATCCCGGCGAATTACTCGCAGAGCGTCCCCATGAAAGAGGGTTATTACTGGATCCAGCACCAGGGTATTGTGCAGGTGGCTTACTATACTCACGATAAAGTTGAAGATATGGATACAGGAAAAATAATGACCGGTGTCTGGCGACTTACTGAAGGGTTTGAGATCTGCCATGATTTTGATGTGGAAATCGTTGGCGGACCCCTTGCCTTAACGGATAAAGGTTAAATGTGTTTGATCATGTGCTGCTTAGCTTAGCGAGTCCGTCTGTTTTTATCCTGGTTCCGCCAGTGAATAGTGGCAGTCATATTTATGCCACATTTGGGCTGAATAAACGCTTTGGCAGAAATGTGAATGCTGAGATCTCACTCCTGATTTGAGCGGATATACTTTTTATGAGCCGCTTATAAAAGGGGTAAGACAATGATTTACTCATCCATAAAAACGCACTACCTGTCAGCAGAATCCGGCGATCGCCTTGTTCGTTATGACATTATCGCGACAGACTCCGACACCTATTTAGTGAAGGTCATTGACGAGCAAAAAAGCACGATGGCTGAGCCTAAACCATTACTACTCATTGATCAGTTTCATGTAACGCGCAGTGATTATTTTGAACACTACGGTATCAACGTGGCGCAACAGGCGATAACGTTCAATTTACCGCCCTCATTTGAAGACTATCTTCTGCTTTATTGCCAGCGACACCGAAACAAGTACGTTTAGCACTACGCCGCTCTCGGGCGGCTTTTGCCGTAATAAGGATTTGCTATCGTTATACTTACCGCTTGTCGTGGATCGTTTGATGCACAACAGGCCTGTTTAACCCAAAGGAGAGTGACAATGAGACCGAAAATCACACCGGAAGAGGTTGCGTTACTGGTAGAGGATTTAGATATGCTGGGTGAACAAAATCTCGTTGGTATTGAGGCCTATGAAGCGCTCTACCTACTGGAAATGCGCCGTCAGACAGCAAAACTCAATGATATCAAGCGTATACTGGGAGAAAAAGAGGAGTAAATATTGCGGACCTATCCCTGACTCCGTTGTTTATGGGGTGTCCGCATCGTTCATTACCTTCATCAGCCCTATCTGGCGCTTTACTTTTTACTCAGTGGAGAGACCAACTCACGGATAATCTCGACCTTCTGCTGCGGTGATAACCACAGGCGCTGGGGTAGCCATGCTGGTTTGTGTTGTTTGGCGAACGAGTGAAACAGTTGATTGAGCCAGCTATCGATATTCATGCGTACCTCCTTATTGGTTAACGCGAGTGTACGCATTAATTGCGGAACAAAAACTGAGCTTATTGAATCAACTGTTCCGCATTTAATTCCCTCAATGCCCAGACCGTTCATGTGCAACCCGCAGGCGCGAATAAGCTGACACAAAGATATGGTAGATTAACGCCTCCACTAACAACGGAGTGTTGTAATGAAAGCGATAGGTATTTTTTGTGGTTCATCTTCCGGGGAGAATCCGCTGTATATCGAAACAGCACGCGATGTGGGTAAAATCCTCGCGACGGCTGACATTTCTCTTGTGTACGGTGGCGGTAAGGTTGGCCTGATGGGCGCCGTTGCCGATGCCTGCCTGGCACATGGCGGACATGTGGTGGGGGTTATGCCTCGCGGGCTGTTCGAAAAGGAGATCGCTCACCAGGGGCTGAGTGAACTTCACGTCGTTGAAAATATGCACGAGCGAAAAACCAAAATGGCGGCGCTGTCGGATGGCTTTATCGCGTTGCCTGGCGGAGCCGGTACGCTGGAAGAGATTTTCGAACAGTGGACCTGGGCACAGCTTGGTATCCACCACAAACCCTGCGCGTTCCTTAATATCAATGGTTACTACGATCCGCTAAAGGCGATGGTTGAGAAAATGGTTGCCGAGGGATTTATGCATGCCCGCTACGCCGAAATGTTACCGTTTTCCACGGATGTCGAAAGTGTCGTGACGTATTTCCGTAACTATCAGGCCCCCGCGAGTAAGTGGGTGAAAAATTAACCGCATTGAATTCTGCTGCGCCGGCAATCTCCCGGCACAGTACACGCAGGAAAGAGTGTTATGCCACACACTGTACATCCCGTCGCCGCCGTTCTGGGGGTGATTGTTCATGAATCTCGTATACTTCTTGTACGCCGTTCTAACCCACCGGACGCAGGTTTTTGGGGATTTCCGGGGGGAAAAATCGAGGCAGGCGAAACCCTGGAACAGGCGGCAATACGCGAAGTAAAAGAGGAGACCGGGCTGAGGGTCATTTGCCTGGCGAAAGATGTGCCCCTGGAGGCATTCGATTACGACGCAGCCGGAGAGCTTCACTACCATTATCTGCTGATCCCGGTTATTTGTGCCTGGCAGGGAGGAGAACCGATTGCCGCATCGGATGTTTTTGACGCACGTTGGTTTAATACTGCTGATTTACGGAGCGGTGATTTTTCTTTCAGTAAAGATGTCGTGGAACTGGCGATAAAACAGATCAACGCTGTTCATTCGTGAGTGTCGATATTATCGCAATGAAGTTAACGGAAAAACGGTATCACCGTTGGCAGGCCGCAACATTCACAACGGCGGCCCGTCAATCCGCTGCTCCGTAATCAAAGGTGTTATGTTTTGCTAGTGTCTTTTTTCTTTGTTAAAAGAGACGTCGCCGCGGCCGTTACAATCCCTATAAGAGGCATGGCTATCGCGCCTGCCATGAAGTTATGCTGATCTATTTCCTTTTCCTTGCGAATATCAGCAAAGCGAGCAAGCGCCTGTGTTTCATTCGCGGCGATGACCTCTTCAAACTGCTTTTCATAACCCTGCTCAGTCAACTCAACGGCACGTTGTTCCTCCGATTTTTTCAGAACAACGATCTGTTTATCCTTTTTAAAAAAACAGTATTCCGGCATGAGGCGCTCCTTAAGGAGGAAAGGGGATTAAGCTTTAACAGCGTACCAATTTTAATCAAACCAGGCACCTGCTTAGGAATGATTTTTACATCGCCTCAATCCCTGGACTGAAAACACCGGCCGGCACATATTCGCTGGGGTAGCCAACGGGATAACATTTATAACCTGCGTGGCTAAGGTGCGATGGATATACTGGCAGATAATCCTGCCACCAGTTCCACACCCTGTGGCAAGGTATCTATGTGAATACGTACCGGGACGCGCTGAGCAAGTCGTACCCAGTTAAACGTCGGCTCCACTTCGGGCAGGCCAAGCCCGCCCGTGTCATCGTTATTATCACCAATCCCATGCCCGATACTCTCAACGTGACCTGTCAGTACGGGCTCGAATCCCATCAACGCAATATGCGCTGTATTTCCCACGCGAATATGGCGCAGCTTCGTCTCCTCAAAATAGCCTACTACCCAGAAGCTGTTAGCATCGACGATGGCCACTTTCGTTTCTCCGGCAGTTGCATAGTCACCAGGGCGAAGCCTGAGATGCGTGACATACCCAGCAACCGGCGCCCGAACGGTGGCATGAGACAGATTGAGCTCTGCCAGTTCCAGCGCGGCCAGCGCGCCATGATAATTCGCGGTTGCGACATTCGCCGCGCTGCTCGTTTGCTGCAAATCCTCGCCGGATATCATGCCTTTTATCTGCGCACGGCGTCGGGCGGCATCCTGGCGCATCAGCATTTCATGACGTTTAGCATCGACATCAGCCTGCGCGCTGAGCAACGCCAGCGTCAGCCAGTGGGGATCGATGGCGTAGAGTACATCGCCACGGTTAACCCACTGATTGTCTCTGACCGCTACGCTGATAACCGGCCCTGAGACATCCGGCGCGATTTGTACCACATCAGCACGAACCCGGCCATCACGGGTCCAGGGCGTCTGTGCATAATGCTTCCACAGCATGAAAGCCAGAATAGCTGACACAGCGACAGCGCTGAGTGTCAGCGCATAGCGGGTCAACAAAGAGAGGAACGATTTCATGCAAATAACCCCAGTGCGTTAAAATCCTGCAGGAGCAGGAAAAAAGTGATGATATACATGGATAAACCAATCAGCGGGCGGCAAGGCAAACGGCAATAGAGCCTGCTGAAAGAGAAAAGCGGCACCAGCAACAGTGTGCAGGCCAGGCTAACGAGCGCAATGACCAGCAACCCGGGGAGATAGACGCCCCCAATATTAATGTCATTCAGCATTCTTATGTTCCTTGTTGCGATCCCGTAGCGCGCAGTACAGGTCAGCGAGCCTGTCAACCACCTGGCGCGATGGTTCATCTGCCGCAGGCAGAGAGAGGCTAATCGTTGACGCAATACGTTCGCGTAAGGCAAAAATGTCTTTCGTGTGGATAAGCTGGTAAAGCAGGTCATTGATCTCTCTGGCGGTATCCCTTTCCGCCCGCGAATAGCAGTGGCGTAAATGCATGACAGAGAGACCAATACGCAGGTAGTGCAACATATGCTCAAGCACCTGTCCCGAGGCGTGTTCACTGCGTTGCAAACGCGGCAGCAATAAAGCTGTTCTGTCGATCATCAGATTGGTCCAGTACATTTCATCGGGTCTAAAAACACCTTTCACACTGCGGCGGATATCACGTCGGCATAGTTTCAACAGGCGGTTTATTGCTGCGTCTGCCTGTACCGTTTGCAGCAAACTCATGCTGACGACGGCAAAGCCGATAGCGGCAAATAAGGCAATCGACGTATTGATGGCGCCGGCGAAGTCTCCGCTGTAATGCGCACCTAATTCGCAAAGGATAGGCAGTGTGAGGGTGATACCCATGGCCATAAACGTAGACGGCGGGCGCGCCTGGAGCGATCCGGCCAGCAAATATGCCGGCGCAAGCACCGCAACCAACACCGCGAAGTCGGTCACTTGTGGAAGCAGGACAAAGCTGTAAAGCAGGCTTATCAACACACCCCAGACGGAGCCAATAATGTATTTCACAAGATGCTGCGCTGGCGTGTCGAAACTGGCAAACAGCGTACAGCAGACCCCAAGAACAGAGACCGCCGTTGCGCCATCTGGCCAGGCAGAGTAAATCCAAATCAGACAGCCGCTTAATATTATCGAGAAAGCCCCCAGCGCGATGCGCGCGGCGCTAAGGGGATCACGGTGGAAAACATAACCTTTTGCGGCTTTAACCTCGGGTAGCACTGATGCGGATTTCGCATGACGAATCGCATTAGAAAGACGTGCGCATTGCTGTAAAAGCACAATGGCCTCGGTCAGGTGGCGCGTAAAACTGAGCCTTATCGCATCCTGAATTGTCGCTGTCTGCGAAGCGTATAACGCCGTTAACTGCTCACTGCGTTTTTGGAGCGTGTCAGCGGTGATTTTCTGCTCGCTTTCCTCCCCGACGGTAAGCCATGTCCGGACATCCTGTAGCAATATCTGCAGATCGACCGGCATCTCCTCAGGCGCCTGTAAGCGGTCGCGTAATTCACAATTCACAATCAACAGACGTGCCAGCCTGTCATGGATGGCTTTTCTTGCCTGACGGACCGGCGCCGCAAGGGTAAAGTCATAAGGGATATGGTGGCTGATACCCTGCAGGAACTGCAGCGCCAGCGCCAGATGAAGACTATCTGAATTCTCATCGGGTTTGCCTGCCAGGGTGTCGGCAATCCTCAACCGTGCCGAGCGCAGTGTCTGCGATAATTTATTGTTGAACAGCCCTGAAATACGCGCGGGCAAAACGTACCTGTGAATAAGCGCGGCGCAGAAAATACCAATCATGATCTCCTGCACGCGAAGAATAGCGATGTTAAAAATAGAGCCGGGATCAAACACCGCAGGAAAACCAATCAGGCTTGCGGTGTAACCGGCTAATACAAAAGCGTACGCACGCGAGGTGCGTACAAGGAGGGATAAATAGAGGCAGAACGTTATCCAGCCTGTGAGCATCACGCTGCAAAGCACCGGCGTGTTCACAAAAGTCGGCACGATCAACACGGTCGCCCCGGCTCCGGCGATCGTCCCGGCCAGACGATAAAGACTTCTGCTGAGTGACGCGCTCACCGACGTTTGCGAGACAATATATACGGTAATGATTGCCCAGGATGGGCGCTCAAGACCTATCGATAGCGCAATAAAATAGGCGAGCATCGCAGCGGTAAAAGTCTTTGCCGAATAGAGCAGCGCGTTAGCATCGTTTAGCAAAGCAGGAGAGGCCGCACGGCGTAACAGCTTGCTGACAGCACGCAAAAAATGACAATGATAGAGAGCGAATGTGTTCATGCCGGGCATTATTACCGGCTTGCGTATGCCATTAAATACTCTATTCTGTCAAAAAATACCTAAATGTTGCCAATTCCATGAAGCCGCAATTCGTTACAACATTGTTTGACCCTGATGCCACATCATCGCCGGCAGTGGCGCGCCATCTGGATTTTGTTGATTACGAGGCCGAAGTGCCGGTGCATACGCACCGGAAGGGGCAACTGATCATTGCGTTGTATGGCGCGGTTATCTGCCGCGCGGAAAATGACATATGGATAGTGCCGCCTAATTGCGCAGTATGGATCCCTGGCGGGATCCCTCATAGCGCCAAAGCCACCTGGAACGCGCATCTCAATTATTTATTTATTGAACCCGGCGCCACGGCGCTTCCGGAGAAATGTTGCACGCTGGCGATTTCGCCGCTAATTAAAGAACTGGTAGACCGGTTAACGCGAGAGGGCATTGAATACCCGCCCGATAGTCATGCAGCCCGGCTGACCAGAGTGACACTTGACGAGTTAGCCACCATGCCGCAACAGAAATTAAGTCTGCCTGTATCGGCCCATCCCAAAATACGTGCTATGGCTGATGCACTGGTCAGTAACCCGGAGGATCGCAGCACCTTTAAAACATGGGCAAAACGGCTGGCGCTCAGCGAGCGATCGCTGGCGCGCTTGATGCTACGTGAGACAGGGCTAACGTTCGGGCGATGGCGTCAACAGCTCCATCTGATTCTTGCCCTACAGGCGCTGGCAAGCGGCGTCTCGGTACAGAACGTGGCGGCAAACCTGGGGTATGAATCAGTGAATGCTTTCATCACCATGTTCAAAAAAACAATGGGCAGCACGCCGGCGCACTATTTTACCGAACGCAAAACTGACATCCGTTAATTGGCAGGTTTTGTATGAAAGCTGAACAAAAGTGATCCAGACGGCGGCATGAAAAGAAAGTTAATGGGCGTCTTTGAACAGAAATGACATGCATGTATAACTATTTGAGTAAGACCTACAGAGGTGGCCTGGTGGCGTCATTTATGATTCCCCCAACAGTTGAATCCAGACGAGCATTTTTTTGAGTATGTACTGTTTAAAATAAACACTATCGCTTTTCTCAGCCGGAGAATATGCCGTGAATGCCAACCTAAAATATGCAAGTAGTGAATTACGCGATCCTGTCCAGGCCGTAGCCGAATTTGCCAGCATGATTGGCCACGAGGATATTGAAACCATCTTATTTTTTTGCTCTCCGGACTATGATCTTGAAATCTTAGGCAGCGAATTAAAAAAAACCTTTTCATGCACCCTTATAGGATGTACCTCTTCGGGTCAAATTGGCCTGGAGGGTTTTCAGCACTCCGGGATGCTCGGCCTGGGCTTAGGGCGTGATTTTCGGGCCACCGCTTTTATGATCCATCCCTTAGTTGAATATTCTGCCGTTATCGCTGATATGGCTGAAAAAATCCGTTTTGACAGCGAGGCCAGGCCGAATATTAATCGCTTCGGTCTGTTGCTCGTCGATGGGCTTTCGATGGCGGAAGAGCGCCTTGTCGCTAATCTTTATCAGCAGATAGGTAATGTGCCTATCATCGGGGGATCGGCAGGTGATGACCTGCGCTTTGAACAAAGCTTTATTTACGACGGGCATGGCAAATTCATTTCAGATGCTGCGGTGTTTGCAGTTATTGAGACCAGATCTCCTCTCACCACATTCAAAATTCAACACTTTATTCCCAGTGACGTGGAATTAGTGATTACAGAAGCCGATCCTGAGAAACGGGTTATTTTTGAGATCAATGGCGAACCTGCGGCAAAAGTTTACGCCGAATCCCTTGGCCTGAGCGTGGACGAGTTAACGCCGACGATATTTTCGCGTAACCCACTGGTACTCTCGTTTGGCGATGAACCTTATGTACGCTCTATTCAGAAATGGAACGACGATTTTTCGTTAACCTGCTATTGCGCCATTGAAGAGGGGTTAATTATTTCGATTGGCATAGCGGAAGACCCCATTGAGACCTTTAGACAATCTTTTGAAAAGGTTAATGAAATAATTCCGGACCCGCGTGTCATCATCGGTTGCGATTGTATTCTTCGCCGTCTCCAGTTTGAAGAAGAAGGGCTTGAACAACCGATTAGCGACATTATGCGACAGAATAATGTGATTGGTTTTTCGACCTACGGCGAGCAGTACAATGGACTGCACGTTAACCAGACATTCACGGGTGTTGCTATCGGAGGATAAATTATGTCTTCTTTTACTCAGGCACCCCACGCGGGCCTGTCACCGGCAGAGTATGAACGCAAACTTCTCGCCCGCGATAAAACGATAGACGTCCTGAAACGTCGCATAGCGCAAGAGGCCAGGCATAGCCACACAACGCCTTTCGCTATTCTGGAGCAAAATATTGGTCTGGAGAAAGTCGTTGCGCGCAAGACGATGGAACTCGAGAACGAGCGGCGTGAACTGGAAAAAGCGTTATCCGAATTACGTTTAACGCAAGCTCAACTGTTGCAGGCGCAGAAAATGGAATCCATTGGTCAGCTTGCCGCAGGCATTGCTCATGAAATTAACACACCGACCCAGTACGTTTCAGACAATGTCGGGTTTGTGAAAACCGCCCATTTAACGCTGACAAACGTACTCGATGCCGCGCTTGCGGTGGTTGAGGTTGCGCGTGCGAAACTGGGTAATGAGCCGACGATCGAGGCATTCGATGCGGTGTTAAAACGCGCCCGGATTGATTTTTTGCGCAACCAAATCCCCTCTGCGTTAGATGAGTCTCTGGAAGGGCTTGGTCATATTGCGAAAATTGTGGCTGCCATGAAGGAGTTTTCTCATCCTTCGCAAAACGAGAAAGAATCAGTCGATGTCCGTGAAGTCATTCGTACAACCGTGACAGTCGCGCGCAATGAATGGAAATATGTCGCCGACCTGGAAACCGAATTTGGCGACGATCTGCCGTTGCTGCCCTGTCTGCGCGATATGGTTGGGCAGGCCATACTTAATTTGGTGGTCAACGCTGCCCATGCGATTGCGGATACGCTGCAGAAAGGTGTTAAGGAAAAAGGCCGTATTGTTATCTCTGCCGGGCAAAACGGTGACGTTATGGAAATACGCGTGCAGGACGATGGTAGCGGTATACCCGCCGCCATTCGCGACCGTATTTTCGATCCTTTCTTCACGACCAAAGCCGTGGGTAAGGGCACGGGGCAGGGACTCGCGATTGTTTACTCGACGGTAGTGGACAAACACATGGGGCATATCCGTTGCGAGTCTGAGGAAGGGGTGGGTTCGACGTTTATATTGCAATTTCCGCTTCATAGTCGCAAGGAGGGGTGAACGGCATGCAGGTCATGTTTGTCGACGACGAAAATCGTATCCTCTCGGGCATTGAGAGATCTGTCATGATGTATAACCCCGACTGGGAATGTCGCTTCGCAAGTAGTGGTCCGCAAGCGCTTACCATGCTTGAAGAGACTCCGGCGGATGTAGTGGTATCGGATATGCGCATGCCTTTTATGGATGGGGCTGAATTGCTCGCCCGGATTCGCGATCGCTGGCCCGGTACGGTTCGGATTATCCTTTCTGGCTATTCAGAACCTACATCGACCCAGCGCATGCTTCAGGTCGCTCACCAATTTGTCTCTAAACCCTGTGACAGCATGGCATTGATAGCGATGATCGAAAACACGCTCACGCGACGTCATGTTATTGAGGATCCGCCGGTCATTGACATCGTGGGTCATATCAGCCACCTGCCAGCCGCGCCTGAGATATTCACCGAACTCAAACAGCGCCTTTCCGATACGGATAACGATATCCAGCGCATCATTGAACTCGTTGGACGCGATCCCGCGCTGACGGCCAGATTTATACAGATTGCGAATTCAGCATGGTTCACACGCGGCGCACAGAGTCACGATATCGCGAGTGCTCTTACCCATCTGGGCCTGGAGCAGATAAGGTTACTCATCCAGACCCCCGAATTTTTTGCTGATGAGAGCAGTCAGCCCCGCAACAAGGCGTTACAACGTAACGCCTTTCTTGCCTCCCAACTTGCCGCGCGCATATGCGGCCATCAGGGTCTGGAGTCAACAGCCGCCTTGCTCGCCAATATTGCTCAGCTTCTTCCTGATGCACACGCCAACCTTTCCTCTGCGGGTTGCGCAACGGTGGGGGCTTATTTGCTGGCGTTGTGGGGATTGCCCGGGGATCTCGTAGAGATTGTTGCCCGACACGCTGAGCCTTCCCGTTTCGCAAATAATCTTTTCGGCGCCATGGGTACCGTACATGTTGCGGTCGCGCTGGCGAACAACGACGAACCCGATCACGTTTATCTTGAACAAACAGGCATGCTGAACCAGCTCCCTTTGTGGCAGCAAATGCTTGCTCATATAAAGGAGAACCTTCATGACTGATACTGCCCTCGCTCGGGTGCTGTGCGTGGATGATGAACCGAATGTGCTCGCCGCTATTGAACGCAATCTTTTTGGTGAATTTGAGGTGGTGGTGGCAAAGAGCGGCGAGGCGGGTCTTGATGCCGTTCGTTGGGGAGAAAAGTTTGCCGTCATCGTATCCGATATGCGTATGCCGGGTATGGACGGGGCGACTTTTCTGGCGAAAGCGAGAGAAATCTCGCCCGATAGTGTGCGAATACTGCTCACCGGTCAGGCCGATGTGCAATCCTCCATCGCGGCTATCAATAAAGGCGCCATTTTTCGCTATCTGTGCAAGCCCTGTCCAAAAGACGAGCTGATTGCCACGCTGAATGACGCGGTGCGTCAGTATCGGCTGATTCGCGCCGAAAAAGAGTTGCTGGCCACCACCCTGACGGCATCGGTGAAAACGCTGACCGAAGTGCTGGCGATGGTCGCTCCATGGGCGTTTCAGCGCTCCGCTTTCGCTCAGTCATGTGTGATTCATGCGTTACCGAAACTGGAGTGGCCCGATGAATGGATTTACACCATCGCGGCTTCGCTAAGCCAGATAGGTTGCGTCGGTATTCCGGCGGATATCGTCCAGGCAGATGCGGCCCAACGAAAACTGTCGGAGGAAGAGAAAAAACTGCTGCTCGGGCATCCGGAGGTCGCCGGACGGTTGGTAGAGAATATTCCGCGCCTCGAACTGGTAGCGGGAATTATACGCCACCAGGCGAAAGAACCGGCGCCGAATGTTCCGCTGGAGGTTTTGCGAGGGGCGCATTTGCTGCGTGCTGCGCTTGAACTGGAAAAACATGCCGTACGTGGCTGGAGCCTGGAGCGCCCATGGGAAATTTTGCGAGCGGCAACGCCACCACTGCCCGATTACATCATTAAGGCGTTGTCAGATTTTCGTGCAAACGTGAGCGGCGTTCGTTCTGCGCATATTCGCGAACTGCTGCCCGGATGGGTGGTTGAGGAAGATATCCTGACATCGAATGGCCTGATGGTATTGACCAAAGGGCATGAACTTACTGACACCGCTATTTCTGCGCTTCAACGATTGTTGTCTGTTGATGCCATTAAAGAGCCTATTCGCGTGCGGGGAACAACGACCTCAGGAACGTAATATTGCCCTCTGTCGTTGAAAGGATTGCGCTGGCAGGAAATAATACTGAGTCGCTGTCTGAATATAATGCAATAAAAAACCCGCACCAGGCGGGTTTATTTTTATCAGTAAATTTTATCTGCTCAGACTATTGTCTTCATCGCTATTGTAAACATCACTGATAATTAGCGCGACTTACAGCGCGGTGACGTTACCAGCCGCAGGGCCTTTCGCGCCACTTTCGATAGTGAAGGAAACTTTCTGACCTTCATCAAGCGTTTTGTAGCTGTCGCTCTGGATAGCAGAGAAATGAACAAAGACATCTTTGCTGCCGTCGTCAGGAGTGATAAAGCCAAAACCTTTATCGGAGTTAAACCATTTTACTAAACCAGTCATTTTGTTAGACATAGATACTTCCTTAAATTTATGGGCCACGCAGAGTGGCAATAATGGCCTGTAATGTTAGAGTAACTTATTTGGCACTTAGGAGGAGGCTCACGAAGAAGGGTATCTATGGATAACACTTGAACTGAGGACTGCTTTACTAAAACTGCTTTCATAAGGTCTGTATTCCAAACCGATGACGCTATTAAGACATAGCGAAATTAATTAAGCAACGTTTATATTTTTTTATTTTAACTGCCGGGCGATGTCTGTTACCAGCTATAACGGTGCGGCGGCCAGCGCAGACGCCCAGCCGCCGCTGGCTACCGTGGCGCAGTCATTGCACAAGGCGAAGCGGGTAATGGTGTGTCATTGCACCCGCCCCCCATGATAAAAACCGACCGCCAGCGCGGGTTTAGTTTACGTGCGGAAAATCCACCACGGTATCGTTGACACGGTTGATCATATTGGTGAACAGAATTGCGCTGATCGCACTGATGATTTCCACCACCTGACGATCGCTAAAGCCTGCAGCCAGGAAGCGGGTTACCGTTTCTTCCGCCAGCGTTCCGCGGGTTGAGACGACGGTTGAGACGAATTTCACCAGGGCATCAATACGGGCGTCATCCGGATATTCTCCCCGACGCAATGCCTGCGTTTGCGCGAGGCTATAACCGGCCATTTTGCCCGTTAAGGTATGCGCGGCCAGGCAATAATCGCAGCCGGAACGCTCGCTCACAACCAGGTTGATGGCTTCCAGCTCTTGTTTACTGAGCGTACTTTTTGCAAGCGTAGCATTGTGCTGCAGCGCCTGGGCAAGGATCTCTGGCGCAATACCGATAGTCTGATAGGCGTTTGGCACTTTACCCATAGCACGTTTGATCATAGTGAAAAGTTCGGCAGTCTGGCCTGTGGCATTTTCGACCTGAATTGAGGTTAAACGACTCATGATTTTCTCCTGTCAGTTAATGTGTGTCACCGTATCGGCGATAGAGACATCATAAGGCGTCGGGCATGCTATTATTGGCCCCAAAGCCGCTATTTTTTGTCTTAACGTCTCAGGAGCGCGAGTGGATAACCTCAGTTCGTTACTTGCTGTGCTGGCCCCGCAATGCGTTGTGAATCTACATTGTCGGTTTAACGGGAGATGGGCTGCTGACCATCAGCAACGGCCTGGCGGCATTGTGCCATGGCATGTCATCATGCGGGGGGAGGCGCGCCTGCATATTGCGGGCAAAACCCTCAATGTCTGCGCAGGGGATGTTCTGCTCCTTCCTCATGGTTCCCCCCATCTCCTTGAAAGCCTGGTGGAGTGGGGGCAGGTCGTACCGGCGCAGGGACATCATAATGGCATTCTGACGCAAGTGAGTACGGAAGGGCCTGGGCCATCCGTTGAAGTGTTGTGCGGGGAGTTTCATTTCGGTCCGGACTGCCACTGGCTGTTCGCCGAAGAGCAGGCGCTTATTCATCTTCAGACGGCGGAGCGCAAAAGCTTTCCTGAACTGGAAACGTTACTGACGATGTTAGTCCGTGAAAGCCAGAACAGTTTGCCGGGCAGTCTGGCGATGGTTAAAGGGCTGGCGAATACACTACTGGCGATGATGCTGCGGATTTTACTTTCACTGCGACAACCACCGCCCGGCATGTTGCGGCTGATGAGTGATAAGCGCCTCTCACCGGCATTATTAGCCGTCTTTACGGACCCGGCATACCCTTGGACTCTCGAGTCTATGGCTGAGCGCTGCTTTTTATCGCGCGCCACTTTTGCCCGGCATTTTGCGCACAGTTATCACCAGACGCCACAATCATGGCTGACACAATTGCGCATGGCGCTGGCCTCGCGGTTACTGATTGATGAAAGGGCACAGGCGGTGGACGCCATTGCCGAACGGTGCGGCTTTTTATCGCTGTCATCGTTCACTAAAGCCTTTAAAAAACGCTATGGCATTACTCCGGCCGCGTATCGAAAAGAGAGCCAACAACCGGGAGCGCGGGACAGCTAGCGTCGCTCCGCGATATGCGTATGCAGGGCAGACGGGCTTCTTACCCTCCGTGCTATCTGCCCGTACGAAGGGACTGCGGCGGGATGCCATAACCGCGAATAAACACTTCCCGCATATGACGCCTGTCGCGAAAACCGGCCTCGCGGGCAATGGTATCGAGGGAGAGGCGGCTTTGCTCAATCATTAATCTTGCCGCTTCAAGCCGTAATCCTTCGATAGCTTTGGCCGGCGATTTCCCCGTTTCCTGACGAAACAGGCGGCTGAGCTGGCGGGCGCTGACATGCACGGCATCGGCCAGTAGTTCCACTGTCAGCGTTTTGTGCAGGTTGTTGCGGGCATATTCGAGCGCGCTTTGCAGGCGATCCGAACGTGGGGCCAATGCCAGCATTTCCGAATGCTGTGTCTGGCCACCGGAACGGCGTTGATTCATGACCAGACGATGCGCCACAATACGGGCAATATCTGCGCCCAAATCTTTTTCCACCATACCCAGCGCCATATCCAGCCCGGCGGTCATCCCGGCAGATGTCCAGATGGTGTCATCAATAATAAAGATCCGGTCATCTTCAAGCTGAATGCCGGGATGCATCGTCATGAAGTTGCGGGCATGCGCCCAGTGAGTGGTCGCGCGTTTTTGTTCCAGAAGCCCGGCCTGCGCCAGCACAAATGCGCCGGTGCAGATGCCGGCGATGCGGCGTGCTTTGCGGGCGGACGTTTGCAGAAAATGAATGACCGCCGGACTTGCGGGCTCCTCCACCGGGGAAAGCACCCCCGCTACCAGCCAAGTATCTACCGGCGTTTCATCGCTGAACTGTTCAGAATCAACGCCAATTCCTGAGGATGAACGTACTTTGCCGCCGGATTCGGAATAGACCGTCAACTGGTAAAAGGGTTTTTCAGTAATGAGGTTAGCAAATTCGAAGACCGTCAGCGTTGACAAGGCCAGCATCTGAAAATGGTCAGAAATAATCAATCCTATCCGGTGCATCGCAACCTCTTTATGGCAATTCAGCACTGACCCATTGGGCAGAACGAGCACGTAGCCGTTCCGATATACCCAGGCTTACCAGTGCCAGCAACAGAAACAGCATTGAGCTTATCATCACGCCGTAAAAACCGGTCAGCGGATAAAGCCAGGAGGCCACCGCTGAACCAAAACCGATACCGCAGAACATAAAGGCGCTGGTTAAGGCCAGTGAAATTCCCCGCGTTACTGCAGACGATATTTCCACGATACGTCGCTGCTGCGTTGGCCATATCAGATCCGTTGAAAATGCCCACACCACCAACAGAATAAACAACCACGCCAGTTGGGCGGGCAACAGCGTTATGAGCAGCATATCTGCGACCAGCAAAGTCATGCCGACGCTCAGCAAACGTTCTGCACTGTAACGCCGTGCGGCGCGGCTGACAAAAAGGTTTCCCAGAATACCCGCGACGCCAATAACCGCCAGGGCAATAGAGACATCAGCGGCTTCGCCGTGCCAGCGATCGCGAATTATCGGCGAGATAAACGCATACATATCGTATACCCCGGAGGTGATAAAAAAGACCACCAAAAACGCAGACAGAGTTTTACCGTCGGTCAGTACCTGGCCGACATGGCGTAAACGAATATCGACGCCTTTTACCACATTCGGCACCAGCAGCCACACACCCGCAGCCGTGAGCAGGCTTATCAGCGCGACAAGGGCAAACAAGATCCGCGCGCCCCATGCATGCGCTATCCACGCGGCGAGCGGTATACCCACCATGCTTGCCATCGACACGCCGAGCAGAATCATGGCGATGGCGCTGCCACGTTCTTTGGGAGACACTAACTCTGCGCCAAGTGCCACCAGTACCGGACCTATTAACGACGCGCCAAGCCCCATCACGATACGTGAAATAACCAGCAACGTGTAATTCGGCGCGAGAGCAAAAATAGCCGCCCCCAGCGCGAACACCAGCATGCCTGCCAGTACCTGCGTCCTGCGCATCAACGTGCCGAACATCACTTGCGCCAGCGGCGCGCCCAGGGCAAACGTCAGGCCGAAAATAGAGAGCAGGCGAGCACTTTGTGCATCACTGAGTCCCCACTCAAGGGAAATGGCAGCCAGACTGCCTGCAACGGAAAGAGAACCTGTCGCCTGAATAAAATAAGCAATACTCAGGGCGTTGAGCGCGCGTCGTTGCGGCGTGGCAATGTGATTTTGCATCATTAACTCCTGCCGGGGGCAGTTGCCTGCCCCGCATCAGATCACGCAACCGGGATCGGGTTTTCCATCATTGACTGATTAAACGCGTTAACCATGGCGTGTTCATTCGCGCCGGGATTTGCGCGGGCAGGGAGCACGCTATCGACAATGGCTTCGGGGTTATCCGTGGCCAGTTTTTCGAAGGTCTGTTCGATAAAGTCCGCCAGGGGCATCGCCCGGGAATCACCACTTTTGTAGATCAGATCGGTATCTACCCATGGTGGCGCAATCTCTATTACGCTCACGCCCGCATCGCGAAGCAAAAAGCGCTGGGAGAGGGTATAGGAGTGGATCGCCGCTTTGGTTGCGCAATAGAGCGCATTCGTGACCAGCGGCAAAAAGGCCAGTACGGAACTGTTATTGATCAGTACTGCATCCTGTTGCTGCTTAAGATGTTCAATGAACGCGGCGCTCACCCGAACAGTGCCCAGCAGATTGGTATCCAGCAGCGTGGTCGCCATCTCATCATCCAGTTCAGCGGCAGGATTATCAAACGGCATAATGCCTGCGTTATTTATCACCACGTTCAGTGCCGGATAGCGAGACAGGACTTCCCGCGCCGCATCTTTAATACTTAACGCATTTGTGACATCCAGTACCACGGAATCCATACCCGGATTGGCGGCAGTCACGGTGTCCAGCAGTGCTTTGCGACGACCAGAGATAATCACCTGGTTGCCAAGTTGATGAAATTTTTCCGCCATGGCGCGACCAATGCCCGAGGTGCCGCCAGTGATAAAAAGGGTGTTTCCGGTGAGTTTCATTTTGTCATTCCTGTTGGGTAAAAGGATTAGTGGCCTGCACTGTCGCGGTAGCGTTCAGCCGGGATATTGCTCGAAAGGTGCGGCATCATGGCCTTGCGGCTGTTTTCCATCGCCAGCCACTCCGCTTCGTTATGCAAAGAGGGGATCGTGACCAGCTCACCTCGCAGAAAGCCTGTTAGCGCGGCATCCACCAGGTCATAAGGGCTCATCACTATCGATTTATCGAGTTGTTCCAGTGGGAGACCGCCGTTATCCCAGAACGGCGTTGCCGTCGCGCCTGGTAATACGGCCTGGATCTGTATCCCTTTATCGGCCAGTTCGTGGTGGAGTGACTGACTAAAGGCCAGTACAAATGCTTTTGTTCCGCCGTACACACCGTTTAACAATTCCGGTGCAAGGCTGACGATGGAAGAGATGTTGATGATGGCGCCATTGCCGCGCGCGACGAATCCGGGAACAACGGCATACGTGAGGCGAGTCAGCGCAATCACGTTAAGGTTAATCATCGCCTGCATCTGGTCGACATCGCTGGATAACAGCGGCGTATGTGTGCCAGTGCCCGCATTGTTGACCAGCAGTGTAATGCTGGCATCGTCGTGCAGTTTTTTCTCCAGGGCGTTAAGTTGTTGGCTATCGCCAAGATCGGCGGCCACGACCTCCACATTACGGGCTGTATCGGCGGTGATATGGCTTGCCATCTGATTCAGGCGGTTGTGATTGCGGGCAACGATGATCAGGTCGTAACCCATACGCGCCAGCCGATTAGCATAAATAGCGCCGATGCCAGTTGATGCGCCGGTGATCACTGCAGTGCCTTTACCGGGTTGTGTAGCGATGTTCATAGCAGGTTCCTTTCAGTCACCATTGATTCGATGAAAGCATCATAAGTAAGAAAAAGGTGTCCAGAATGACGTTAATGGTCGTTATTTGGGACATTCTGTGTCTCGCCTTCGCCCTGTCCAGGTGGGAACGGGCAATGCCTGTTTGCATGAAGCGGAGAAGAATGATGAAAAAAATGCAGAAAAAATAATGGATAAGGTGTTAACTGGCTGTGCGAGAAAGGGGTTAATCCGATAGCAAAACAGCAAGGACAAAAGGAATGAGGGGTTTGCTTAAAACATTAGGCGCAGCTTTTATGCTGTCGGCCAGTTCTGTTGCGCTGGCGTCGTCTGTGCCTGCCACAGATGCCACACCGCAGATGGCCTACGAGGATATTTCGCGCTCTTTACCTGCGCTTGAGCCGATTACCTTTCAGGCCAGCGCAGAAAAACACAAGCTGCTGGTTTTTGTTGATAACCAGTGTGTTTATTGTAGTTTCGTCATCAAAAATATTAAGAAATACACGGATGCAGGTTTGACCATGTCATTTGTGACAGTCGTTCCGCCATCAATAAAAGATTCGGTCATAGAGGATATGTCCCGAGTATGGTGCGCGCCAGATCGACCGAAAAGCCTGCAAAACGCGATGGCGGGGTTCTTACCCGCAAATGACAGCACAGAACAATGTAAGCAGCTAATTATTAAGCAATCAGAGCTTGCGGATCGGCTTGGGATTAAGGTAACACCCGTGATGGTTGTGCTGGATCCCGCAATGCACACCTTCCTGGGCAGTCTACCGCCGGATAAAATTCTCTCTGCATTACCGTAATACTGTGCGCGGCGAGATCTGTTTCAAAGGCCGCACCGCGGCCTTTTTTCGGTTCAACGCTTATCACACTTGCGTCAGTCCGCCATCGACGCAAATTTCCGCACCGGCGATATAGCGACTGTCATCACTGGCAAGAAACAGCGCGGCGCTGGCAATTTCATCCGGCGTCCCCATTCGGCCTAATGGAATGGCGCTGATGATCCCCTGACGAAACTCCTCCGATGCGGCGGCCATCATCTCTGTGTCCACCGGGCCTGGCGCGACGACATTTACCCGAATACCACGGGGGGCGAGTTCACGCGTCCAGGTGCGCGCAAAAGAGCGCAGCGCGGCTTTACTGGCGCTGTAGACGCCATAACCTGCCGAACCAATAACGTCAGCGATCGAACCAATTAACACCACGCTGGCGCCGGGATTAAGCAAGGGCAGGGCCGCCTGCAACGCAAACACCGGGGAGCGGACATTAAGCCCAAAAATCTGGTCAAAATGATCGGATGAAATCTGTTCCAGCGTGGCGTGTTCTGACATCCCGGCGTTAATCACCAGCACGTCAATACGACCGGATTGCGCCTGCACTTTTTCCATAATCCGGGTGAGTTCGCTTTGCTGGCTGACATCGGCGCGCAGTGGCAGGGCATTATTTCCGATGGTGGCAACGGCGGCTTGCAACTCTTCGTCCCGGCGAGAAGTAAACCAGGTGGATGCCCCTTCGTGAGCGAAACGTTGACTAATCGCCAGACCGATCCCTTTGGCGCCGCCCAGTACAACGGATACTTTATTATTCAATCTGTTCATCATTGCTCTCCTCATTGAGTGGAAAACAGATGATATAAGTTTTATATTTAGTATCAATTACGCACTTTGTTTATACCAGATATCATTGGATATACCGACATGACAACGATTGACTGTAATAGCCTGAGAGAAGTAGGAAAAACGCGTCCGGTGCTCGAACACATCACCAATAAATGGTCGATTCTCATCCTGACCGTCCTGTGCACTGAGCCCGCTCGCTTCAATGAAATCCGTCGCCGCCTGGACGGTATAACCCATAAGGCGCTGGCTGATGCTCTTAAGCGACTTGAACGCAACGGGCTTGTCTATCGAAAAGTGCTACCCACAATGCCGGTAGGGGTGGAATACAGCATCACGCCTCTGGGGCATTCACTGCGCGAACCTTTCGAGGCGCTGTATCAGTGGGCGCTGGAACATGGCCCGACCCTGGAAGCTGCACAAAAAGAGTATGACAAACAAGAGCATGAGGAAGAGTTCGTCGGCTAACAGGATGTTGTATGGCTCAAGGGACATTCCGCTGCTCATTTTTTCAGACGTCGCCATGAAGAGTGCCTGAATATTTCATAAACACGCTGGAAGAATATCAGCGTGTTTACGACAATATCGTAGATAGCAAAAACCATTTGAGGGAAAAAGAATATTTATTTGTCGTGTGGCTTTCATATGAAGGTGTGGTGGATATTTTTCGTGCGTTAACTTTGTATATCAGGTGCGCGATTTCAGATGCAACAGGTGAGCATTTCTGACAATGCCTCTGCCTGATGATAGTGATTTTTATAAAACTAAATAAATAGATGATCTTTATCAGTAGGTTTATGATTAACGCTGGCTACAATAAAATAAAGCAACAATGAATAGCGTTACAGAGACAGGGGGATGGCGTATGAAATGGATTCGTTATAAGAAAAGACTGCATCGGTTAACCACTATTATCCCCGGCTGCGAATATCGACTGGCCATTCCCGAAGAACGGTCGGCAGTGACAGTTGATCGCGTTGCCCTGGAAAAAGTCGTGCGCGAACATTATGGTCTGAAGTGGCACTGAATAATCATGCAAAATTAGCTGCATAATATACGCCCTGGCGAACGTCAGGGCTCATAATGTTGTTCACCCTCTTTATTTATCGCAAAGCCAGCTTCTGGTCATGATAGCAAACGCGCTGACCATTCAGGTTTCATCACTGGCAAGAACCGAACAAATCTCTTCTGCCTTTCGATCAACGAGACTACCGGCTTGTACAACGATAACCCTTCCTCCTCTGCGTTACGTGCTGACCTGCGCTTCGTTAATTCTGGAATGTCAGGATTGGTTACATTTTTTTTCGCCTGCGCATCAGCGAATGTCATGAAGCGCCATGGGGCTGACCTGCGCTTTTTAGCCGCTGGAAAATCAGTCAATTAGGCGAATTATCTTCGTGCGTCTCTTTTATCAGAACACGTCACACCGTTTCGTTTTGCCTAAAAACCCTGCATTAAGTAAGAATTTTATCGCTTTTTAGCCACGAAGCATGGCGAGCTGAAAACCCTATGCTAAATTTTTTCTGACTTCACAAAGAAGTCGAAAAGAGAGGAAACGGTATGAAATTCAATGACGAGCGCACGGGACTCATTGGATTAGCCATTGGGGCCGCTGTTATTGGGCTGATTTCGGGCGGTAAGATCATTAATCGTGACAATATCATTGAAGAGATAGAGCGTCAGGGCAGAGACAGGGGTGACGGTGTGGAGGATGCCATTTTTGCGCAAGCGGCGAATCTGGTAATGAAAGGGAAATAAAAATCCACGACGTTGAGCGGCATCACACGAAGGCCATTACAAATGTGACTTCTGAGCTTAGTTCGTCATCGTTTACTCTTTATTTAGGAAGTACCGGGTAGATTAAAAGTGAATCGTTAATCCTGTGGCTACAGGGTAGCGTATAGTCCAAAACACAAATCTATCCATGCAAGCATTTTACCGTCAGTCTCTACTGGCGGTTTTTTTTATCTGTACGATAGCAAAAAAGAAGGCCCCCCGCGGTGTTTCGGCGCGAGGGGCCTGTTTGGTGGGGGATTATCTCCGTTCATCAGTCGTCCCATTTATGGCTAAAATAAGCAGCAAGAAAACCAGAAAATAAAATGATTCCCAGCACTGCAATAAAGACATGCATATTTCCCAACATCGTTACTCTCCTGTTACTGAATAATTCTGACCTCACTTACCTTTCATTATTTGCCGCGTTGATTGGAATACTACCTGACTAAATCTAAACAATAGCTTAATTATGTGAACTATTTATTTGCGAGCGTAAATTTTTTGCGGAATTGTCCTGGGGTGAGTGCATATTGTTGCTGAAAGTGATGGCGCAGGGCGGCGGCATTGCTGAAACCGATTTGTCCGGCGATCGCATCAATATTCATCTTCGACTGCGTCAGTAGCTCTTCGGCCCGGCGCAGACGGGCCTGCAAAATCCAGCGGGCGGGCGTGGTGCCAGTGGCCTCGGCAAAACGGCGTAAAAAGGTACGCGGGCTCATGCCGACATGACGGGCAAGCGACTCAACGGTGTGGCTCGCGTCAAGTTGCTGTTGCAGGAAATCAAACAATTTCCCCAGCGACTGGCTCTCCCTTGAACGGGCAACCGGTGCCGTCACTTTTTGCGTCTGCATTCCGTCGCGGTGGGGCTGAACCACCAGACGCCGGGCGACATTATTGGCGATGTCGCGACCGAAATCGGTTCTGACGACGTGCAGACACAGATCGATGCCCGCCGCGCTTCCGGCAGACGTCATTACGCGACCCTCATCATAATAGAGAGCATCTTCCAGCACTTCGATGGCCGGATAGCGCTGACGCAGCAGGTCAGTATACCGCCAGTGGGTTGTCGCTTTTCGACCGTTGAGGAGCCCGGCAGCGGCAAGCACAAACACCCCGGAGCAGATAGACATTATCCGGCATCCGCGCTGGTGGGCCTGGCGCAGTGCATGGCAAAGTGCTTCCGGTACCGGCGTCTGTGCGCCGCGCCAGCCGGGAACAATAATCGTATCGGCCCGCTCAAGCAATTCCACGCCGCCTTCGGTCATAATGCGGATACCGCCTGTCGCGCGCAGCTCTCCTTCATCCACCGCCGCAACGGCAAAGTGATACCAGTTATCGCCCAGCTCCGGACGTGGCAAGCCAAAAATTTCCACGGCGACGCCAAACTCAAAGGTACATAAACCATCGTATGCGAGAGCGACGACAACATGCTGCTGTCCGGGGGGCGGTGAAATTGTCATGTTTTTGTTGTTATCTGGCATAAAGCTATACGGTCACGGTGTCTTGTTTTCGTTAGATTAGTGTTAACACAAACCTGGAGAAAGCACTATGAGCTATGTTTCGGAAGTCCCCGCCGCCTCGCCAGAGGTGACCGCCAGCCACTTTTTACGCCGCCTGAGCGTCGAGACCGATTGCGCCGATGTCCACCATGCGTTGACGCACGAGGAACAAGATTTTGTGCTGTTACATGTCGTGGGTAGCCCGGAGACCTTCGCCAGGCGCCATATTCCAGGCGCGATCCATCTGCCACATTCGCAAATGACGCCAGAGCGCATGGCGCAATGGCCTCAGGACACGCTCTTTGTCGTCTATTGCGCAGCCCCCCATTGTAACGGGGCTGATCGTGCGGCGCTAAAACTGGCGCGAATGGGGTTGGCGGTAAAAATCATGCTCGGCGGGTTAACCGGCTGGGAAGATGAAGGATACCGTTTTGCGGCAAATTGAATATTTTTCATGGGTGATGAGAAATTCTCGTTTGCTACACGGACACTGCGTGTGACATTTTATTTGGACATTTAGCCGTCCAGATGGCTAAAAATTCAAATAATGAACTATCACGCCGGTAAACTATCTGGCCGGCGTGCAAGGAGAACACCATGCAGCGACATCAGGCCCCGTTCCGCGCAGACGTAGTCGGCAGTTTTTTACGCCCGGACACCATTAAACAGGCACGTCAACAATTTGCGCAGGGCAGTATCAGTGCGCAGCAACTGCGAACGGTGGAAAACGAGGCTATCCGTCAGGTGGTTCAGCAACAGTGTGACTGCGGCCTGCACGTGGTCACCGACGGTGAGTTCCGCCGCGCCTGGTGGCATTTTGATTTCTTTGATGGTTTGCAGGGCGTTGAGCGCTATGACGCGGATAAAGGCATCCAGTTTAATGGTGTGCAGACCAAAGCTCATGGCGTGCGGGTGACCGGAAAACTCGGTTTTGGCGCTCACCCGATGCTGGAAGATTTTATTTACCTGAAAAGCATTTGCGGCAATGCGCAACCGAAGATGACCATTCCAAGCCCGAGCGTGTTGCATTTTCGCGGCGGTCGTAAAGATATCGACGCCACGGTTTATCCGGACCTGGCAGACTATTTTGAAGATTTGGCGACGACCTGGCGCGATGCGATTCATGCTTTCTACGCCGCGGGTTGCCGCTATTTGCAACTGGACGACACCGTCTGGGCCTACCTGTGCTCTGACGATCAGCGTCGCCAGATCCGTGAACGCGGCGAAGACCCGGATGAGCTGGCCCGCATCTATGCCCGCGTGCTGAACAAAGCGCTGGAAGGCAAACCCGCTGACTTAACGATTGGTCTGCATGTTTGCCGGGGTAATTTCCGCTCCACCTGGATTTCCGAAGGCGGCTATGAGCCGGTAGCGGAAGTGCTGTTTGGCAGCGTGAATGTCGATGCGTTCTACCTTGAGTATGATAATGACCGCTCCGGTGATTTCGCACCACTGCGCTTTATTCGTCCGGGTAAACAGCAGGTGGTATTAGGGCTGATCACTACCAAAAAGGGTGAGCTGGAAAATCCGGAAGGTATCAAAGCGCGCTTACAGGAAGCGGCGAAATATGTCTGTCTGAACCAGCTTTGCCTGAGCCCGCAGTGTGGTTTTGCCTCAACGGAGGAGGGGAACACGCTGACAGCAGAGCAACAATGGGATAAAGTGCGCCTCGTTACGCAGATAGCGCAACAGGTGTGGTAATCCGCGAGTCATAACGACGCACGAAATGCCATGGGCATGCGGGGTCTCCTGCATGTCCTTTCTTTATTTATTCGGCAGGGCCTAAGCCAGACACATGGAGTCATTCATGACAACAAAAAGGGATGATTGGGAGCAGCCTCGTGGAAACTGAGGTGATGGCGTCGCGCGGTCAACGGGCCTTTCACTCTTCATCCTTTCGCTATCTGTTTTTCGGCCGCCTGCTGACCGTTCTGGGAAACGGCATTGCCCCGATTGCGCTGGCGTTCGCGGTGCTGGATATCGGTGGCTCTGCGACGGACTTAGGTCTGGTCGTGGCGGCCCGTTCACTCTTTAACGTTATCTTCCTGCTGCTCGGTGGCGTGCTCGCAGACCGCTACTCGCGAAGCCTGGTGCTGGTCTCCTCGTCGCTGGTTGCGGCAGTGGCGCAAGGGATGGTGGCATGGCTGGTGCTGGACGGCAGCGCAACTATCATGCTGCTGGCTGTGCTCGGGGCGCTTAACGGCGCGGCGGCGGGCATTGCCTTACCCGCCTCTTCGGCGATGGTGCCGCAAACGGTGCCGGTACGTACCCTACGCGAAGCCAATGCCTTTATTCAGCTTGGCGTTTATGGCGGCACGGTGATTGGCGCGTCGCTTGGCGGTATGCTCACCAGCACCATCGGTCCCGGATGGGGGCTGGCGATTGATGCGCTTGGCTTTGCGGCCTCGGCTCCGCTCTACTTACTGATTCGTGTCGGGGCTATCGCATCGCACGATGCGCAATCAAATATTGTGCAGGATTTGCGCGATGGCTGGAAAGAGTTTATCGCCCGCACCTGGGTCTGGGCAATTGTGGTGCAGTTTACTATCGTCAATGCGGCCTTTAGTGGCATGGCGATGGTGCTCGGTCCGATCGTGGCGGATGAAACATTTGGGCGTACCGGCTGGGGGCTTGCCGTGGCGGCGCAAAGCGTTGGCCTGATTGCCGGTTCGCTGATTGCGCTGCGCTGGCGGCCCCGGCGCGATCTGTTTATTGGCGTGGTGATGGTAAACTTTTGTGCGTTGCCACTACTGGCGCTGGGGGTGTATCCCACCACGACAGCGCTCATGGCAGGTTTCTTCCTGGCAGGCGTGAGCTTTGGTCTGTTTGGCGTGGTATGGGCGCAGTCACTGCAAACACATATCCCGCCGGAAAAACTCGCGCGAGTTTACGCTTATGATGCGCTGGGCTCGTTCGTGGCGATCCCGGTGGGTGAAATTGCCGCCGGTCCGCTGGCACAGCACTATGGCAGCACCAGTGTCCTGCTGGCCTGCGCGCTTTCGGTGGTGCTGGCGACGGTGGCAGCCTGTTTTGTGCCCGCCATCCGTCTGCTCGACAACACGCCGCAGATCCGCACGAACCACGAAAGGTAAGGCAGGCGCTAGCTTGCCTGCAACACACCCAGCGGTTTTGCCTGCATCCCCCTCAGCATCATCAGCCAGGCCAGGACGATGGTCACCATCATAATGACGAAAAGCGTCCATGCCGGCAGGGTGGTCAGGATAATCCCGGTTAACAACGGGTTCATTGCCGCGCCCAGCCAGCCCAGCGCCTGGGCCGAGAAATAGCTCGCTTTCATTCCCGGCGGGGCAATGTTATCAATCAGCATGTACTCGCCGGGCGCGTAAATGACTTCGCCAAGGGTAAAGACGGCGGCCGACGCGCCCCAGAACCAGAGATTATCCCCGGAAAACATAAAGCCGCCCAGTCCCAGGACAAAACAGACGGTACCAAAGGCCATTAACGGACGCAGGTTCTTTGCCGTCAGCTTACTTCCCAGCCCGTATTGCAGTGTCACCACCACGGCGGCATTGACCGGCAGTACCACGGCAACCACTTTTTCGGCAACGTCGCCGTCCGCGATTGACATGACATACTGAGCAATGCAAGACGCAAACGATCCGGCGACAAAGGAGGCCAGCAGTCCGGATAAGGTAAACCAGCGTAGCGCACGGTCACGCAACAACACTGACGGCGACCAGGCCACGCTGTTTTCGCTGCTCTGCGCCACGCTGACACGGCGAACGAACATCTGGATAAACACCAGTGGTACCGCAGAACAGAAGGCCGCAAGCCAGAAGGGCAGATTGATACTGTACATGACCAGCATCGTGCCAATCGGTGGACCGATGGTCCAGCCAACATTAATAAACGTGTAGTTGAGAGAGAAAATCCGTGCTTTCGCCGCCGCACCCAGCGTATCGGAAAAATAGGCTTTCAGAACGGTCGAAAAGACCGAGTAGGCGCAGTTAATGAGCGAGAAAAAGAGCACCACCAGACCGGCGTGGCTGACCAGGGGAATGGCGCTAAAACCAAACAAAAAGACGGCGATCGCCAGTAACATATAGCGTTTTTTATCGAACTTATCCGCCAGAATACCGAAGCCAAGACTAAAGACCACGCCGATAGTCAAGGCCGTTGTCATCGCATAACCCACCTGGTCAACAGACATGGCGTACTGGCGATTGAGATAGATAGTCATAAAGGGCAGCGTTGCCCCGCGACCGATGGTTAACAGTAACGACGACGCCAGTAACGCGGCGGTAGACCGCTTTTGTGTTGAGATCATTTTCCTGCCCGACAATGCCTGTTGTTATAGTTTTTTGTGATGTCTAACAGCAATAACATGCATAAAGCGTGATGTACACCGGTTGATTTATCACGGGATGCCAAAACGGACCTGCCAAAAATAATGATCTGTCTCTGGACTGTTTTTTGCGTTAACGTAACTTTTTTTACAAAAGTTTAAAAAACAGAGGCGAAAATGACGCGTAAAGATGGACTGCTGGCGCTGTTGGTCGTGGTGGTATGGGGCCTGAATTTTGTGGTGATCAAAGTCGGGTTGCATAATATGCCTCCACTCATGCTGGCGGGTTTACGCTTCGTCCTGGTCGCCTTTCCGGCATTACTGTTTATTGCGCGGCCTAAAGTGCCACTGCGCTTACTCCTGGGCTACGGGCTGACCATCAGTTTTGGCCAGTTTGCCTTCTTATTTTGCGCCATCAAATTCGGCATGCCTGCGGGCCTGGCGTCGCTGGTGCTGCAGGCTCAGGCATTTTTCACCATCATTCTTGGCGCCGGCGTATTCGGCGAACGTCTGCAGGGGAAACAACTGGCGGGTATTACGCTTGCGGTACTGGGTGTGCTGGTGTTGATTGAGGCCAGCCTGAGCGGACAACATATCCCGATGATCGGATTTGCCCTGACCCTCGCGGCGGCGTTCAGTTGGGCCTGTGGCAATATCTTCAATAAGAAAATCATGAGCCACACTTCGCGCCCCCCGGTCATGTCACTGGTGGTCTGGAGTGCATTGATTCCGATAATCCCCTTTATGGTGGCCTCGATGATATTTGAAGGCCCGGCGTTAATGCTACAAAGTCTGGTCAGTATTGACCTGACGACGATTCTGTCGCTGGTCTATCTGGCGTTTGTGGCAACAATTGTCGGTTATGGTATCTGGGGGGCGCTGCTCGGGCGTTATGAAACCTGGCGTGTGGCGCCGCTGTCGTTGCTGGTGCCCGTAGTGGGAATGGCCAGTGCCGCGCTGCTTCTGGGTGAGTCGCTGTCGGTATTGCAACTGGGCGGGGCGGTGCTGATTATGGCGGGGTTGTACATTAATGTGTTTGGTTTTCGCTTACGCCGTGCGGTTCAGGCGTAGGGGATAAAAAAGCCCCGCCGAAGGCGGGGCAAAACGATTAGGTGCGTGCGTTGTAATAAGGCACGCCCAACTCGTCGGATTTATCACTCCCGGCCCCCATGTGGTTAAAGTCGAAAGGCGACTGTTCATGGGAAGTGGGCATTACCATTGTGTCACGTGGGTTCTGTTTCGCAGGGTGTGCGAATTGTTCCGCATAACTCTGGCCGGTCAGTAACACCATCACGGTGAGGGCGGCACAGGCAATACGTTTCATGATTTCCTCGATACGTCTTTAAAACAGGCGATTAGCAATTACAGTGGTTTAACGGAAATAGATAGCGAGACTCGCCGGGTATTTCGGTCACACGATATTTGTGTGGCGGCACGTCAAAGTAGTTTTTGAACGTACGCGTCAGGGTTTGTTGCGATTCAAACCCATAGCGCTCCGCGAGATACAGGATCGGTTCATTACTGCCTTTCAGCTTCTGTGCGATTTCAGTCAGCTTACGGCTGCGAATGTACTGCCCCAGTGAGTGCCCCGTCTCTTTTTTAAACATCCGTTGCAGGTGCCATTTGGAGTAACCCGAACGCTCAGACACTTTTTCCAGTGAGAGCGGCGATTCCAGGTTATCTTCAATCCAGTCCAAAATGCTATGAATAGTGATGGCGTCAGTATTGCGTCTGGACATCGTCATACCTCTTTTTCGTTACGGCAAGATTTTCTTGAGCAAGTGCTCCAGAGTTGCCACTTCTTCTGCCGTTAAGTTTTTTGTTAATTCCTGATGCAGGTTTTGCCCTACTAATTGATGACATTGCTCACACAGCGCGGCACCGTCGGTGGTTAATTGCACCAGCACGCCGCGCTTGTCATGCGGATTAGGATTTCTTTCGATCCAGCCTTTGCAGACCAGTCGGTCAAGCATGCGCGTTAGCGCACCAAGGTCGACGGAGAGGATCTTTTTTAATTCGACCGGGGTGATACATCCCTGACAGCGGATAGAACAGAGCACCTTAAACTGCGTGGCGGTGACATCCAGCGGCGCAAGATAGTCGTTAAGTAAGCGATCTTTTTTTTGGTTAACCATATGGATCAAGCGACCAAGTGGAATGATTTCGTTAAACAGATCACTTGTGCTTTTCACAGTGGTTGCCCCGGCAAGTATATTAGTCACGGCAGATATTATTGCTCAGGCAAGTATAAGTCAACTGAATGAATTGGGGCATGCCACGATTTGCTAAAACAGGGTTACGTCTGTTTTTCTGCTCGACTATGTGTATGTTTTTATGAGTTTAATTAATGGATAAGCAAAGCCAGTGCCGATAAAGCCACGCTGAAGATATACTCTCGGGTACGTTTGTTGGCCCTGGAGTGTCTTCGTAGATGATGGATTTATTGAAAGTTATTGGCCTTGGACTGGTGGTGATCCTTCCGCTGGCGAACCCGCTTACCACCGTGGCGCTCTTTTTGGGGCTCGCGGGCAATATGAACAGCGCCCAGCGCAACCAACAGTCGCTGATGGCCTCTGTCTATGTCTTTGCCATCATGATGGTGGCGTATTATGCCGGGCAATTGGTGATGAATACCTTCGGGATTTCGATACCGGGGTTGCGTATCGCCGGTGGCCTGATCGTGGCCTTTATCGGTTTCCGTATGCTTTTCCCGCCGCAGAAAATGCATGAGGCGCCGGAGATCAAAACCAAATCGGAAGAGCTGGAAGAGGAGCCGACGGCCAATATCGCTTTCGTTCCCTTAGCGATGCCGAGTACTGCCGGGCCGGGGACGATTGCGATGATCATCAGCTCCGCGTCGACCGTGCGCGAAAGCACCGACTTCCCTGAGTGGGTGTTAATGGTTGCGCCCCCGCTGATTTTCGCCGTCGTGGCAGTGATTTTGTGGGTATGTTTGCGTAGCTCCGGCGCGATAATGCGGCTGGTGGGTAAGGGTGGGATTGAGGCTATCTCCCGGCTTATGGGCTTTTTGCTGGTCTGTATGGGTGTTCAGTTTATCATTAATGGCGTGCTGGAAATCATTGCAACCTTCCACGCTACGGCCTGATGCGACCGCGTGAGAGCGGCCAACAGCCCGTGATGACTGAGACGGGACGATGAGTAGAACCCGTCAGCGGGTTGCGAAACGACAACTCGCTGACGGTGAGGCGTTACAGAGTGTGCGGTTGCTGTCTTTCTTCTGCTGATACCGGCCAGCGCCGGAAAATCACGACCGACCAGACCAGCGCGGCCAGCGCAGGAATAGCACCCGCATAGCCAATGGCTGACATCGACCACTGCAGGCTGATTTGGTTACCGACCAGCGCGCCTGCGCCAATCCCGATATTGAAAATTCCCGAGAACAGTGACATGGCCACATCGGTCGCATCCGGTGCCAGCGCCAGGACTTTCACCTGCATACCGAGGCCGATAATCATAATTGCGATACCCCAGAAAATGCTCAGCACGGCCAGGTTTATCTCACTGCCTGCCGCAGGGCGTAGCAACAACAGCGAAATAACCAGCAGGCCAATCGCGCCGCTGATAAGGCCGGAGGCATGTTTATTGCCCAGTTTGCCAAACAGCACGCTACCGAGGATCCCCGCACCGCCGAGTATCAGCAGCAACAAGGTCGCGAAATTACCGCTGAGGCCCGCCACCGTCTGCACGAACGGTTCGATATAGCTGTAGGCGGTGTAGTGGGCGGTAACCACAATGACCGTCAGCAAATAAATGGACAACAGCGCCGGGCGACGGAACAGTTCAGGCAGACTACGCAGTGAACCTGAGTGCTCACTGGGCAGTTTCGGCAACAGTTTAATCAGACACAGCAGAGTAACCAGCGCGCCAAAACCGATGGCGAAGAAGGTCGTACGCCAGCCAAAATATTGGCCGACGACGCGACCAATCGGAATACCCAGCACCATCGCCAGCGCGGTACCGGTAGCGATAAGGCTCAGCGCCTGCGCGCGTTTACCCGCCGGGGCCAGTCGTATTGCGAGCGACGCGGTGATGGACCAGAAAATCGCATGGGCGAAAGCAATACCAATGCGGCTGATTACCAGCACATGGAAATTCCACGCCAGGAAGGAGAGGACATGACTGCCAATAAACAAAACGAACAGGCCAATCAGCAGCTTGCGACGCTCTACCTGGCTGGTCAGCAGCATAAACGGCAGTGACATCAGCGCCACAACCCAAGCGTAGATCGTCAGCATAATACCGACCTGCGGCGTTTCCATATTGAAACTTTGCGCGATGTCCGACAGCAGCCCCACAGGCACGAACTCAGTAGTGTTGAAAATGAACGCAGCAATGGCAAGCGTAACCACCCGAAGCCACGCGACTTTTCGTGAAACCATTTGTGTTGTCATATCTTTTGGGATCGGTTGCAGGGGAAGAATATGGGCAGATCTTAGATCTAATTCTGCTCAAAATACAAACTTTTTGTGATCAATGTCTCATTTTTAATTGGGGCACAACGTTGTCAGTTGAAACAAAAAGCAATACAAGGGAAAAACAAAGGAAAACAAGAGGAAAGGCTATGCACACAATCGACTTCTATATGGTGGACGCGTTTAGCGACCATACGTTTGGCGGTAATGCCGCCGCAGTTTGTCCGCTAACGGAATGGTTGCCGGATGATGTGCTGTTGAAAATGGCACAGCAACACAACCAGTCTGAGACGGCGTTCTTTGTTCGTAACGACGACGGCTTTGAGCTGCGCTGGTTTACCACGCAGTACGAAATCAACCTTTGCGGGCATGCCACGCTTGCCGCCGCGCACGTGATTTTTGAATACCTGGACTACCCCGATACACACATTAACTTTACTACCCGTTTTGTTGGCCCGCTTATCGTAAGCCGCAAAGGCGACTGGCTGACCCTGGACTTCCCGGCCTGGCAGACAGAACGGGTGGCAGCACCGCCTGCGCTGCTGTTTGAAACACTGGGTATCACCCAGGCCAAAGAGGTACGCGTGGCGCGCGATTATATGGTGGTGCTGGAAAACCAGCAGCAGGTTGAAGCGGTGACCCCTGACATCGCCGCGATGATCCCTTTAAAGAAAATGGTCTGTATTACCGCGCCAGGCGACAAGCATGATTTTGTCAGTCGCTTTTTCTGTCCGGGCGAATCGGTGCCGGAAGATCCGGTAACCGGCTCGACCCACAGCATGCTGATTCCATACTGGGCGGATAAACTCGGTAAATCCGTTTTGCAGGCACGTCAACTTTCAGCCCGTGGCGGTGAACTGCGCTGCGAAGCGCGTGGCGAAAGGGTATTGATTGGCGGTCAGGCAACCACCTATCTGATAGGTAAAGTCTACTTGCGCGGCTGAATACAAGCGTAGATGAGAAATTAAGACGGGTGACAGTGTCACCCGTCTTTCGTTACTTAAGCGATGCGCCGCCACAGATCACCAATTCCTGACCGGTAATGGCCGCCGCCTCTGGTGACAGGACAAATCCTACCAGTGCTGCCACTTCCTCAGGCGAAATCAATCGTCCAATGGGCGGCATAGTGGGCGGCGAGCTTGCGCGTCCGGGCGCACTGAGCATCGGCGTTTGTGTCGCCCCAGGAGCGACCACGTTGGCGGTGATCCCCCTCGGCGCCAGTTCTGCTGCCCAACTGCGCACCATGCCCACCAGCGCCGCCTTGGTGGCAACATACTGCGATCGTCCCGCTGCACCGCGCGACGTCCGGCTGCCAATGACCACTATCCTGCCTCCGGACGCCATCTGTGGGGCAAAGTGATTGATCAGTGTCTCCGCCGCCAGCACATGCAATTGCCACAACCGCTGACTGACCTCAGGTGTTAACTCGCCAAGCGGTGCTGAGGCCATCATTCCGGCGGCATGAATGACTGCATGAGGCTCAGCCAGGGTGGTCAGCACCTCTCGCAGGGCCGCGCCGTCACTGAGATCGACACATATGCTGTTAAATCCCGTGTTGTCACGCCTGACGTTTGAACGGCTAAGCCCGGTGACATTCCATCCCTGATTGAGCAGACGGCTGACAATAGCCTCGCCAATTCCGGAACTTGCACCAGTTACGATTGCGTGTGGCATATTTACACCTCCAGCAGCGCACGCGGAACTTTAAACACTGCTTTGCGGATCGTCATTGGTTCTGCCGCCGCGCACAGCGCCTGATGCGGTTCGCCCGGCAAGAATACGGCAAAATCACCCGCCTGCAGCAGCATACTGACCGGTAGCTCGGCGGTGGTGGTGATAAAGAGATCCGGCTTACGCTCCTCATCGGTTGCCAGCGGCACGTACTGCGTGCCGGCACAAATGAGCTCTTCACCCGTCAGCAGCACTTGAATATCCGCCCACTGGTGGTGATATTCCGTATGACGGATTTCACGCCGTTGCGTATTGGCCGGGCCGACGGTACAGAACCACTCTGCCCCCGGTAGCTGAAAACGCCCATCGTCGCGCGCCTGCAATGCGTCGAATGCGCACTGAGGAAGCGCCAGAATATCGCGCAACACCGCGGGCAACCCTGCCTGCGGCAGGGCGTTAAGATTGCCAAAAATCACACTGACTCCTTAACCCATTCCGGCGATACGCGAACGTATTTAATCGCCTGGCGGAAATAGGTATAAGCGATATGCAAACTGCCGTCCGCTCCCTGTTTGATGCTCGGGTAGGAGAACTCGCGATTTAGTTTTTCCTGTGAGTTATTGGTCATGCAATAGCCGTCACCTTCGTCCAGATGACGCTGCCAAGGCCAGCTTTTCCCACCGTCAGGTGAGATAGCCACGGTCATCGGCGCACGCGGTGCACCCCAGAATGCGCTGCGACCGCTGGTTACTTCCGGCTCTTTGCGTCCATCGCCATCGTCAATTTCGTCATACAGCGAGGCACGACGTTCCAGCGCCCCGGCGGCACTCATGTAGTTAAACACCAGCGCCAGATTGCCGTCCGCCAGGGTCGTGACCTGAATGGACGAATTGTTGTTTGGCAAGGTCGTCGGTTCCGGCACAGACCAGCTTTCACCATCGTCGGTCGACTGGCTGTAATAGATGTTATCCGCCCAGCGACTGCGGAAAAGCGCAACCAGGGTGCCGTTGTGCAGTGCGGTGATGTTCATATGCACACAGCCAAGGCTTTCCGGGACCTCCACATCGCGCCAGGTTTTCCCTTGATCGGTGGAGATTTTTACCGCGCTGATATCATCATTACCGACCCACTTCTCGCCCGGTTTGGTGCGGCAATAGAAGACCGGCAGCAGCCAGTTGCCATTTTCCAGCACGGTGATCGGCTGGCGAATAAACGTGCCTGGCTTATCGAGCAGTGTGGCAATTTCGCCCCAACTGACACCAAGGTCGGTCGACTGGCGATAGCGGACGATTGCCGTGTCCTGGTTGCCGGAGATCTGCGCGGTCCACATCAACCACAGTACGTTATCTGGGGCGAGGAACAGCACCGGGTTTTGCTCGGAACGACTGGCATCGTCAGACAGTTTGACCGCCTCACTCCAGCTGTCGCAGCCGGCTACGAGGCGTGAACTCCACACGGAAATATCCGCAACGCCTTCCTGGGTGCCGCCAAACCAGACGCACATCAGCGTGCCATCAGGCAGCGGCAGAATGTTGGCCGCGTGGTTTTGCGGGCAGGGCGAGGGCAGCATCGCGCTGATGACACGTGCATCTTCTTGCTGACGTAATACGCCATCGCGATTAACAGTAACGGACATATCAAACTCCACTATTTTGTACAGGTGTTGGTGCTTTCGTTTTCGCGTACGCTTTGTTCGGGATAATTCGGTCCAGGACCATAATCACCGCCGGGGTAATCAGCGCGATATACATGTTGTTGATACCGAACGGGTCGCCCAGCACATACCACAGTGATGTCACAACACAGGAGCCAATCAGGCCGGCGTTCGCGCCACGGGTGCTTTTAAAGAACGGTGCGTAGAAAGCAATCACTGCAACCACCGTGATGGACAGACGGATCGCTCGGGTAAAGAACGACAATTTCAGCACTTCCGGGACCAGCAGCACGAAAATCAGCGGCAGGAAACCAATCAATAAAGATAACCAGCGCGTGGCTTTAAATTCTTGCTCCGGTGTCGGGTTACGGTAAGGGACATAGAAATCTTTCACCACCAGCGAGGCGATAGCCAGCGCAACGGTACTGACACTCACGAAAATAGAAGCAACAAGTGACGTTGTCACAAGTCCGGCAATCCATGGGTTCATATCCTGCAGGAAAATCGGCATCGCATACAGGCTGTTAATTTCTGGGTGCAGATATTTTGCCGCGACGCCGATAACGGCAATCGCCAGCGCAATCGGCATACAGAAGAAAAATGCTATCCAGGTGGAACGTTTCGCCGATTGCACATCTTTGGTCGAACAGATGGCCTGAATCACGAACTGGGTACAGAAAATAGACCCGATAGTCCCAATCAACCAGGCGAAAATAGTGCTGGCACCGAAGTTACCATCCCAGGTCCAGTAGAAGTCCGGCATTTTCTGAACCATCGGGGTGAAACCACCGGTTTTGTAGAGTGCAAAACCCATGATGACCAGAATACCGAAGTACTTAAGCGCACTGTGCAGCAGGGTAACCCAGGCCACGCCTTTCATGCCGCCGTAGGCAAAGTAGAAGGTACTGACGATGGCGGTAATAAAGGCGGCCACCGGCAGGCTCACTTTCAACACTGTAGAAATCGCCGCCGCGCCGCTCACGTAGTTGCCGACATTCACCAGCAGCAATGCGTAGATCATGATGATAGAAATGATGTTCTTGGTGCTTTTGCCGTACTTCTCTGCAATTGCGCCGGAGATGGTGATTTTGCCGGTGTTATAAATGCGTTTGACCAGCAGCAGGCCAAACAATGGGAAACCGATAACCGCACCCAGAACTGACCATGAGGCGGCAATCCCGCCTTCGAAGGCGGCCTGTGCGGTACCGACAGTTGATTTCGCGCCAATGTATTCAGACATTAATAAGATACCAACGATAAAGGCCGGCATCGCGCGGGAGCCTTCCATAAAGTCGCCGGAGTTTTTACTGCGTAAACGGAACGTAAGCCAGGTGGTAAAGACGATATAGGCAATGACTATACCGACAATGATCAGGGTATCTTGTGAAGTAAACGTGTTCATCTTTGCCTCTCTTTGGGGCGAGTGAAGCCAGGGCACCTGAGGTGCCCAATATTCTAATGACGAATGAAAAACGCCTTAACGCACGTACTGCGTTACGATCTGGCGAATTTGCAGCTGTTGTTCTTCGGTGAATGAAACGGCATAACGACTTTCGCCGACGTTATAGCCCATGAGTTGCACTGCTTTTTTAACCGCCGCCGGAGAGAACCCTACGCTATAGAGATCGGTACGCAGACCGGTGACATTTTCTTGTGCCTGACGGGAGCCTTCCACGTCGCCAGCCCTGAAATGCGACCAAATGGCATTGATTTCTTTTGGTGCGACGTTCGCAAGACCAGAGATACAGGCAGAACATCCTTCCACGAATCCCCGGTGAATCAGGGAGTCCGGTCCATTCAGGACATCGAAATTCTCGATATCTTTAACGGCGTTCAGAAATCCACTCAGGCTTTCATAGCTGCCTGCGCTGTCCTTAATGCCAATAATGTTCGGATGTTCCGCCAACACGCGGACAGTCTGTGGTTCAAGGGTATTCCCGGTGCGGGCAGGGATGTTGTACAGAAATACCGGTACGCTGAGTGCATCAGCAATAGCGGTATAATGGGTAATTAATTCGTTTTGTTTTAAGGGGACAAAATAGGGTGTGATCACGGAAACCGCGTCGACGCCCAGTTTTTCAATCTGTTTACCAAGACGGATGGTTTCGCGGGTAGCGATCTCACCAATATGTGCCACCACATTGGCGCGACCGGCCACTTCATCAACGCAGGCTGCGGTGACGGTGATTTTTTCCTGCTCGTTAAGCACAAAAAACTCACCGTTGGTGCCGCCGCAGAAAATGCCGTTTCCGGCCGTCAGTTGGCGATTGACCTGTTCTTTCAGTGACTGAACATTCAATCCACCTTCTGCATTAAAAGGCGTGACGATCGCCGTCAGCACGCCTTCAATTTTCTTACTCATTGCACATCTCTCCGTGATAAATCAGTGAAACAATGTCTGGTAAATCGCCTGCACGGCGCTGTGATCAACCGTGCAAGGGGCGTTATTCATCAAGCGCTTAACGTTCAGGGCGGCATCGGCCAGCGACGGAATATCCGCTCGCGGTACCCCCAGCGCTTCCAGGTTGTCCGGCAGATCGAGGCGTTTTACCAGCGCAGCAAAGTAATCCACCAGCGCGTGGGATTTATCCTCATCGCTGAGCGTGGTGTCTGCGTCCGGAACGAGATCCCACACCTGCGCGAATTTTTCGACGGCGTACGGGCGCACCACTTTCATACAGGGGGCCAGCAGAATGGCATTCGCGACACCGTGCGGCAGATGGTATTTGCCACCCAGTGGGTAGGAGAGCGCATGCACCAGATGCGTCCCGGCATGGGTGATTGCCGCACCGCCGTAATAAGAGGCCCACAACATTTCGAGGCGCGCGGTCAGGTTGTGCGGCTCGCTAACGGCGGTTTCGATATTGTGCAGAAGCTTTCGCAGACCGGTCAGGGCAACGTTATCGCTCACCGGGTTGGCGATCGTAGCGGTAAAGCATTCAATCAGGTGGCACAGGGCATCAATACCGGTAGAAGAGGCGATATGCGCTGGCATGCTGGTGGTCAATTCCGGCAACAGCGCGACATAATCCGGCAGCAATACCGGAGAGATGATGCCCACTTTGGTGTTCTGTTCCGGGATCGCCAGAATCGCGTTTGGCGTGGCCTCAGACCCGGTCCCTGCGGTGGCCGGAATCAATAAAGAAGGGACGCGTGCGGTCGGTTTTTCCCCCGCGAGCAGGGCGTCAAGGCCGGGTGAGCGAGGATGACAGAGGACCGATAACAGTTTGGTGACATCAAGGACGCTGCCGCCGCCGATACCCACGACCAGATCGAATGCCGCGTCCGTCGAGTCACCGAGGATACGGGCGACATCATGCTGGCTGGGTTCTGGCGGTACGCTGTCAATAACTTGTACCCGTCGGCCTTCCGCCTGCAGCAGTGTCAGGATCTGTTGCGTTGCGGCAAGTTTGATGACGTTGCTGTCGCTAACCAGTAAGAGTTTATTTTTACCCGTAAGCAATGGCGCGATGGCGGGAATGGCCCCTGCGCCGCTTATCAGGGTGCTGTTTATTGTTACCACAACGTTCTCCTGTCTGTCTTTGTGGTGATTGAAATCAATCATATTTTTTCAATCACGGTCACTGTATGGCATAAATTTATAATTTATTCGCAAATTAAATAAGTTGATCTTGCTCACATATAATCAATTATGATTGAATATAATCATATCCAGAACGTAACGACCCGGAGTAGGGATGAACAAACAAACCTCGGACCAACAAGTGGTCATTCTGGCCGATGACTTCACAGGCGCGAACGATGCGGGCGTGAGCCTGGCGCAGGCAGGGATGCGTGTGGACGTCGTGCTGGAAGCGACATACCAAAGCGATGCGCAGGCGCTCATTTATAACAGCGATAGCCGCGCACTGACGGCGGATGCGGCACAAGAGAAGGTGGCCGCGCTGACTGAAAGCGTATTACGTCAGTATTCGCCGACGTGGCTGGTAAAAAAGATAGATTCCACGCTACGCGGTAATCCGGGAGCCGAAGTGATGGCCATGCAGCAGGTTACGGGGGCGGCGGCGGTGATTATCGCCCCGGCGTTTCCAGCGGCAGGACGCATTACCCGGCAGGGGAAATGCCTGGTAAATGGCGTACTGCTCACCGACACCGAGTTTGCCAGCGATCCGAAAACGCCGATTACCAGCGCGGATGTGGGAGCGCTCTTTATCGGGCATAGCCAGAACATTACCCCCTCACAATTACCTGTCGCGCTCTCAAACGCCCGTGCACAAGCACCTGTGCTACTGGTAGTGGATGCGCAAACGGACGCCGATCTGGATGACATCATCACCCATGCGATGCAGGCGAGCGAAAGGCCGTTGCTGGTGGGTTCCGCCGGGCTGTGTGACGCTTTGTCACGACGTCTGGCGCCGGAAAAACAGGCGGTGGTGCTGGCGGTTGTCGGCTCAATGAGTGAAATCGCTCAAAAACAGGTGCGTACAGCTGCGCAGCATCCTCGCTGTGAACACATCTTTATTGATATCAATGATGTCTTCCAGCCGTCTTCCACCGACTACCGCGCCGCGATTACCACCGCGCTTAACGCGGGCAAACACTGTCTGGTGCATACCTGCCCGGATGAACAGGCACGCCATCAGGTGGCTGCGCTATGCGAGCGCTGGGGGCTGAGCCGGGCGGAGTGCGGTGAGCGTATTTGTGATTATTTAGGTGCACTGACCTGGGATGTACTGCAGCACAGTACGCCTGACGGACTTTATCTCTCTGGCGGCGATGTGGCGATAGCTGTCGCCAGGGCGCTGGGAGCAAAAGGGTTTCAGATTCGTGGGCGCGCCGCTGAATGCGTGCCCTGGGGATATTTTTCAGGTTGCGAATGGCAACGACCAGTGATGACCAAAGCGGGCGGTTTTGGCGACGAAACCACGTTGCGCAAGGTTTTGTATTTTATTGAGGAGAAGTCGAGTGACTAACATTATTGCCGTAACGATGGGTGATCCTGCGGGGATTGGTCCGGAGATTATTATTAAATCGCTGGTCGAAGGGGAGCTGTCCGGGGCGCCGGTTGTGGTTGTGGGGTGCGCCCAAACGTTCAACCGTATCCTGGCGCTGAACGTGACGCCGCATGCGGAACTGCGCATTATCAACCAGGTCAGCGACGCCCGCTTCGCGCCTGGCGTGATTAACGTGCTCGATGAACCGCTGGCGGATCCGCAGGCGCTGGAACCCGGCAAAGTACAAGCCCAGGCGGGCGATCTGGCCTATCGTTGCGTGCGGCGCGCGACGGAACTGGCGATGGCCGGCGAAGTAAAAGCCATTGCCACCGCACCGCTGAACAAAGAAGCGCTGCACTCAGGTGGTCACCACTATCCGGGTCATACCGAGCTGCTGGCGAAACTGACCAATATTAACGACTATGCGATGGTGCTCTATACCGACAAACTCAAAGTGATTCACGTCACCACTCATATTGCGCTGCGTAAATTCCTTGATACCCTGAATCAGGATCGTATCAAGACGGTAATTCGTGTGGCGGATACTTTCCTCAAACGTGTTGGTTTTGCAAACCCGCGTATCGCGGTGGCCGGGGTGAACCCGCATGCCGGAGAAAATGGCCTGTTTGGCGATGAAGAGATCACTACCGTAGGCCCGGCGGTTGAAGCGATGAAAGCCGAAGGGCTCAACGTTTACGGCCCGTGCCCGCCGGACACGGTCTTTATGCAGTGCAATGAAGGGATGTATGACATGGTGGTGGCGATGTACCACGATCAGGGGCATATTCCTTTAAAATTGCTGGGCTTTTACGATGGGGTTAATATCACTGCTGGTTTGCCGTTTATCCGTACCTCTGCGGATCATGGCACCGCCTTTGATATCGCCTGGACCGGAAAAGCGAAACCGGAGAGCATGGCGGTCTCCATCCAGTTAGCTATGCAAATCACACGAGAATAATATGAAGGGATATAACCGGTTAGAACAGATTATGGATTATCTGAAAGGCCATAATCTGGTAACGGTAGACCAACTGGTGACAATCACCAACGCGTCTCCTGCCACCATTCGCCGCGATTTGATCAAACTTGATCAGGAAGGGGTGATAAGCCGTTCACACGGCGGCGTTACGCTTAACCGGTTTATCCCCTCGCAGCCGACAACGCTTGAGAAAATGCAGCGTAATCTGTCGGAAAAACATGCTATCGCCTGTGCGGCCGCGTCGCTGGTGAAAGCGGGCGACGCCATTGTGCTTGATGCGGGCACCACCATGATTGAACTCGCTCGCCAGTTGACGCATCTGCCGCTGAGGGTTATCACCAGCGATTTGCATATCGCGCTGTTTCTCTCTGAGTTTAAGCAAATCGAAGTGACCATTATTGGCGGGCGAATTGATGATACCAGCCAGTCATGCATCGGCGATCATGGCCGCAAGCTGTTGCAGGGGATTTGGCCGGATCTGGCCTTCGTTAGCTGTAACGGCTGGGATCTGGAAAAAGGCATCACCTCGCCAACCGAAGAGAAAGCGGCGCTGAAACGGGCGTTGATTGATAATGCGCAGCGTCGGGTGTTGCTGGCTGACAGCAGTAAATACGGGGCGTGGTCGCTGTTTAATGTCGCCCGTCTTGATTCACTGACGGACATTGTCACCGACAGTCACCTTGGCGACGATATTCGCCAGAAACTTGCCGTCTTGCCTGCCCGGTTAACCATTGCCAGTTAGCATCCTGCCCGTTGATGGTTTTATTTCGTTAAAACAAACAGCGTGCTCATTGCCACGCCGTTTGTTCGATAGCTGCGAGCCGCCTGTTACGGCAGGCGAGAGATATTCTGCTTAATCACCGACACGGAGTGGTTAAATTTCGCCACTTCGTCCGCTTCAAGCTGTAACTCAATAATCTGCTGCACGCCGCTCTGGGTCAGGACCGCAGGCACGCCAATGGCGACATCGCTCACGCCATACTCACCGTTAAGCACGCAGGAGATCGCCAGCGCGCGGTGGCTACCGGTAAAGATATTGCGGCAGATCTCCGCAATCGTCCCGGCAATCCCGTACTCGGTGCAGCCTTTACGGGCGTAAATTTCAAAACCGTGTTTACGAACGCTCTCTGCCAGCCCGTCAAAATCGATGTTTTGCCCGGTACGCCGCTTCCAGACATCGGCAATCGGCGAACCGTAAACGGAGGAGTGCGACCACACCGGAAACTGAGTGTCGCCATGCTCGCCAAGAATAAACGCGTCGATACTTTGCGCGCCGATATCCAGCGTCTGCGCCAGCGCGCGCCGCAATCGGGTGGTATCGAGCCAGACGCCGGTACCAATGACCTGGCTGCGCGGCAGGCCAGAGAGTTTCCATACCTGCCAGGTAATGATGTCACAGGGGTTGGTGGCAATCAGAAAGATGCCATTAAAGCCGTTTTCCATCATCTGCGGCACAATATTTTTGACAATACGCGCGGTATTCTGTAGCTCGTCCAGGCGGGTCTGGCCTGGCTTAAGCGGGCCACCGGAGACGGTGATGACCGCAATATCCACATCGGCACAGTCAGCGGCATCTCGGCTGGTAATATGCATCATGCCCGGCATATATGCGGCGGCGTCCGCCAGATCCTGCACATGACCTTCAACGCGATCGCGATTCAAATCAACAAGGATCAACTCTTCGGCAATGTTCTGATTCAGCAGGGCGTAAGCCGCCGATGCGCCAACATTGCCGGTACCGATGATCATCACTTTGCGGGCTCTGGTATTCATTTCTCTTCCGTTATCACGATTACGCGTGAGCGTAAATTACCGCCGCAGGCGCGTTTTATGCAATCCGGACAGGGATATATAAGTTAATTGTATGGCGAAGTGGGCAGGGTTTGCGCGTAATTTAACAGAACAATAACAGGAGGAGTCATGTATACCTTTATTCCTGCCTCGGCAAGTCAGCCAGGTATTCGCGCCCTGATTGCCGCCCTTGATGCATATCAGGCTGAACTTTACCCGGCTGAGAGCAATCATCTCCTCGATTTGGCATCTTTGCCACCTGAGCGCGTCATCATGCAGGCCATCGTGGATGCGTCCGGTGCGATGGTCGGTTGTGGTGCCATAGTCCTTAATGACGACGGTACCGGCGAGATGAAACGGGTCTATATTGATGCGCACCATCGCGGCCAGCAACTGGGGGAAAAGCTACTGGTAGCCCTTGAGCATGCGGCACGGGATCGCGAGTGCCACACATTGCGCCTGGAAACGGGCATTAAACAACACGCGGCGGTCCGTCTTTATTCGCGCAGTGGATATCAGCAGCGGGAGGCTTTTGCCCCTTATGCAGAAGATCCGCTCAGCATTTTTATGGAAAAACGGCTGACTGCGGATCGGCGTTCAGCAGCTCAATAAAGGCGTCCAGGTGGCGGGTCTTCGCACCGCGCCGCCACACCAGCCAGGTATTTAGCCAGCGCCAGTTTTCCGCCAGCGGCCAGGCGCCAACCTGGTGGTGACCGGGCATACTTTCCAGCATGCTGCGGGGAATTAGCGCCAGCCCGGCCCCGGCAATCACACAGGCCAGCATCCCGTGATAGGACTCCATTTCGTGGATTTTACCGGGGGTCGCCTGATCGGCGTGAAACCAGCTCTCAAAATGGCGACGATAGGAACAGTTGGCGCGAAACGCATAAATACTGGAACCGTTCACCTGGGCCGCCCGGGTGATGGGCTCGTGGCCATGTGGGGCGACAATCATCATCTCTTCACGATAGACAGGGATCCCTTCAAGCCCGGGATGCATTACCGGTCCGTCGACAAAGGCGGCGCTCAGGGTGCCATCGAGAATACCGTCGATCATGGTGCCGGAGGGCCCGGTTGCCAGATCAAACTGAATGCGCGGATAGCGCTGGTTATATTTCGCGAGCGTGGCCGGAATGCGCACCGCGGCGGTGCTCTCCAGCGAGCCAAGTGAGAACAGTCCCTGCGGCTCGTCACCGGCCACCACCATCCGCGCTTCATCAACCAGCGCGAGGATCTGCTGGCTGTAGCGTAAAAAACTGTGCCCGGCGGGGGAAAGACGCAGCCGCTGGTTTTCACGAATAAAGAGATCTACCCCGAGGTCCGCCTCCAGCTGGCGAATGCGGGTGGTGAGATTTGACGGCACACGATGCACTTTTTGCGCGGCCTGGGTAATGCTGCCGGTTTGCGCCACGGCGTTGAACATCTCAAGCTGCGTTAAATCCATAGTGTTCTCCATTCGTGAATAGTGAAGTTAATATTATTCAGTTTTCAGAAATAGCAAATTCAGCGACGATAGCGCAATACCTGAACAGCGAAAGCGAGAGAATTATGTCAATTTCATCTGCCACCCATGCTATTTCTGTCAATCCGGCAACCGGAGAAACCCTCTCGGCGACGCCCTGGGCCAGTCGTGAAGACGTTGACGCGGCACTGGAACTTGCCGCCAGCGGGTATCGCCAGTGGCGACAAAAAAGTATCGCTGAGCGTGCGCAGGTCTTGCGCGCGGTCGGCGCGGTATTACGCCGCCATGGTGAGGCGATGGCGCAATTGATTTCTCAAGAAATGGGCAAGCCGATAACCCAGGCGCGCGGCGAAGTCACCAAATCAGCCAATCTGTGCGACTGGTACGCCGAACACGGTCCGTCGATGCTGGGTTCGGAAGCGACCCTGGTAGAAAACAATCGGGCGACGATTGAATACCGACCAATGGGGCCGATTCTGGCGGTGATGCCATGGAACTTTCCGCTGTGGCAGGTACTGCGGGGCGCGGTGCCGATTCTGCTGGCGGGCAATAGTTATCTGCTTAAACATGCGCCGAATGTGCTGGGCTGTGCGGATCTGACAGGCAAAATCTTTGCCGAGGCGGGCGTACCACAGGGCGTGTTTGGCTGGATAAATGCCACCAACGACGGCGTGAGCCAGGCGATAAACGATCCGCGCATTGCGGCGGTCACCGTCACCGGCAGCGTGCGTGCCGGGGCGGCGATTGGCGCCCAGGCAGGCGCCGCGCTGAAAAAATGTGTTCTCGAACTGGGCGGTTCTGATCCGTTTATCGTCCTCAATGATGCGGATCTCGATCTGGCCGTGAAAGCGGCAGTGGCCGGACGTTATCAAAATACCGGACAGGTTTGCGCGGCGGCAAAACGCTTTATTGTGGAGGCCGGCATTGCCGATGCCTTCACGGAGAAATTTATCGCGGCGGCGGCGGTCTTGCCACAGGGGGAACCTCTGGATGAGAGCACCTACCTTGGCCCCATGGCGCGTTACGACCTGCGCGATGAGTTGCACGCACAGGTACTGGCGACTCTGAGTGAGGGGGCAACCCTGGCACTTGGCGGCGTGAAACCTTCGGGGGCAGGGAACTACTATCCGGCAACCGTACTGACCCATGTGACGCCGGAGATGACCGCTTTTCGTCAGGAGATGTTTGGCCCGGTGGCAGCCATCACCGTGGCGCGCGATGCGGCACATGCCCTTGAGCTGGCCAATGACAGCGATTTTGGTCTGTCGGCGACGGTATTTACCGCGGATATGGCGCTGGCAGAGGATTTTGCCGCCCGCCTGGAGTGTGGCGGGGTCTTTATTAACGGATACAGTGCCAGCGATGCCCGTGTCGCTTTCGGCGGTGTGAAGAAAAGCGGATTTGGCCGTGAGTTGTCACATTTCGGCTTGCACGAGTTTTGTAATGCGCAAACCGTATGGAAAGATCGCCTGTGATCTTATGCGCGCCCTGCGGGGCGCGCCGTCTGTGAATGTCATGGTTTCGTCATAGTTCTTTCGTAAACTCGCGGGCATCGTGAGGTTATAGAAGAATATTATGAACTTAAAGCAAATTTTTCGCCGAATTTTTCGGCAACTGACACCCCGGCAGTTTGGCTTACTGGCAGGTATCTTCTGGATAATCGGACTTTTTTCCGCACTCCAGATAGCGTCATCCTTCGTTCTCACCCTGTCGTTACGCGATGCGCAGCACAATGAGCAACTCAATCAATACACTCACCTGCAACAAGTGAAGGTCGACGAGGCCCGCGTAGCATTACTGGCGGCAAGTGATCTGCTTAACCGCGCGGGTGTCTATTTTATGCAGGATAAAGAGACCGGTTCTGATGGTAGCTGGCATAGCCTGATGGATGAAGCTCAGGCTGCGCTTGCGACGTCACAGAAAGCCTGGCAGGCCTGGCTTGCGATGAATCCCCCGAAAGATGACGGGCTGGTCAACAGTTACCAGCTTTTCTACGGTGCAATCAAAGAGCAGGCCGACGGGCTGGTCAAAACCAATTCGATCGATGCCTTTTTTGCCGTTCCGGCCCAGGCATTTCAGGCCGACTTTAACGATAATTACGCGCGCTTCCAGCAGGCCAGCGAAAAGCGGGCCGATGAAGGTCGTTTGACCTTAATGGGCGGGCTGGCGCGTCTGCAGCAGGTGTTTGTGCTGGTGCCTGCGCTACTGGTGATTATCGCGATTGCGGTCTGGTTTGCCATGTCGCGCTGGCTCATCACACCGCTACGTCGGCTCATTGCCCATATCAATATCCTGGCTGCCGGCGACCTTTCCACGCCATTGCCCGACGTCAAACGCTTCAACCGCGAAATTGACCAGATTGTCCTGAGCGTCGACACCATGCAGCACGGACTACAACAACTTGTCAGTCAGGTGAGTCACGCCACTCGTTCGATGGTGAACAATATCGATAGTCTGGCGCAGGGCAACCAGAAGTTGTATCAGCAATCGACCCGTCAGGCACAAGAACTGGAGGACGTCACGGCCCATATTGCGACGCTTGAATCCCATGTTGAAGGCAATAGCGGTTATGCCCGGCTTGCCAGTGAACGTGCGGATGAAGCGCGCAAGGTTGCGGCGGGGGGCGACAGTATGATGGAGACGGTAAACCAGTCGATGCAGGCGATTGTCGGTCGTGCTTCTGAAATGCGCGGCATTGTTGAGTTAATTGACGGGGTGGCCTTCCAGACCAATATTCTGGCGCTTAATGCCGCCATCGAGGCGGCGCACGCGGGTAACCATGGGCGCGGTTTTGCTGTGGTGGCAAAAGAGGTAGGGCTGCTGGCGCGTAAGAGCAGCCACTCGACGCAAACCATCCAGCAATTGATCAACCACTCTTTACAGGGCATTAACGACGGCACCCACGCGGTAAGCAAACTGGAATATAATCTGCAACAGGTCACCGGCCTGGTTGGACATCTGAGCGGCTTACTGAACGATATCTCCACGGCAACCCTCAGCCAGGGGGAGAGCATCCATCATATGACCCGTCGACTGCATTCGTTGAATAACGTAGCGCGGCGCACCGGGGAACTGGTCACCGATGCCACCGAAGCTTCGGTGCAATTGCATAATGATTCTCACGCGTTGATGCAGGCAGTTTCCCGCTTTCGTCTCCCGGCCTGATTTTTGCTATACTCGCAGCCCCATTTACGGCTGTGAGTAAGGATCGGGTGTGGCGACAGTCATAGATAATGGCGTACTTGAGGCATTGCTTGAGCAGGTACGTCCGTTGAAAGGTCAGGGGAAAGTGGCAGACTATATTCCCGCGCTGGCAACCGTCAGCGGGGACAAGTTGGGTATCGCCATTTGTACCGTCGACGGGGAACAGTTCCAGGCCGGTGACGCCAATGAACGTTTTTCTATTCAGTCCCTTTCAAAAGTACTCAGCCTTGTGGTGGCGATGAACCATTACGAGGAAGATGAAATCTGGACGCGAGTTGGCAAAGATCCTTCCGGCCAGCCGTTTAATTCCCTTTTGCAACTGGAGATCGAACAGGGAAAACCGCGTAATCCGTTTATCAATGCCGGTGCGCTGGTGGTCTGCGATATGTTGCAAAGCCGCCTTAGCGCCCCGCGCCAGCGGATGCTGGAAATCGTGCGCAAACTTTCCGCTACGCCGGATATTGCGTTTGACAGCGTGGTGGCCCGTTCAGAGTTCGAACATTCCGCACGCAACGCGGCGATAGCCTGGCTGATGAAGTCCTTTGGTAACTTCAATAATGATGTTGCCACGGTACTGCAAAACTACTTTCATTACTGTGCGCTGAAAATGAGCTGTGTCGAGCTGGCGCGTACCTTTCTCTTTTTGGCCGATAAAGGTACGGCGCCGCATCTTGCGCAACCAGTGTTAACGCCGCAACAAACCCGGCAGGTCAACGCGCTGATGGCAACCAGCGGGATGTATCAAAATGCCGGCGAGTTCGCCTGGCGTGTAGGCTTACCGGCAAAATCGGGCGTGGGCGGTGGAATTGTGGCGATTGTACCGCAAGAGATGGCCATTGCGGTCTGGAGCCCGGAACTGGATGAGGCCGGAAATTCACTGGCGGGGATTGCCTTACTGGAGGCGCTCACCCGGCAACTGGGGCGTTCAGTGTACTGATGTCTGAATACGACGCATTATTTGCGCGGCTTGCCCGCTCCCCTTTTCGTTCCCGCTTTCGGCTGGGGGCGAAAGAGCGCCAGTACTGCATGGAAAAAGGGGCCGAAGCGATCGCGACACACGCGGCTGACTTTGTAGCCCGGCGTCTGGCCCCGGCGTTACCGCATAATGACGGCAAACAGACGCCAATGCGCGGTCATCCGGTCTTTATTGCCCAGCATGCCACGGCTACCTGCTGTCGGGGGTGTCTGGCAAAATGGCACGCTATTCCAGCCGGCGCTGAGCTTACTGAGGTGCAGCAGCGCTATATCGTCGGCGTTATTTACCACTGGCTGGTACTGCAAATGAATTCATAAAATTAATGAATTAAGCGGTAAAGGCATGTTACCAGGCTGTTGTAAATGCATTACATTAAGCTATACGCTATTTTTGCCACGTCGAAATGACTTGCTACATCCTTATCTGGGATTGATATGTAATGCGCGCTCTTTTTTCGCCTACATTTCGCCTGTTGCGAAATGATCAGCCGTTCATCAATGCGACGGTGATTTTTCTGATCACCACGCTTTTTTATTTTGTCGGGGCGATGCTGCGTCTGGTCGAGGCACTTTCGCTTTTCTGGCCGCTAAACGCAGTGATGGCAGGGATCTTTGCCCGTTACGCTTTTTTACAGCGCTGGCCTTACTATTTGATGAGTTATCTGGCAATGCTCATCTACGATGGCGTCACCACTTCGTGGGGCTGGTCATCGGTGGTGATTAACCTTTCCAACATGATTTTTATCGTGACCATAGCGCAGCTGGTGCAGCGCGAACAGCGGCTTATGCGTCACGCGCCACAACCGATCAACGCCCTTAACCTTTTTGGTTACTGCCTGGTATCGGCAATGCTCTGCGCGCTTTTCGGCGCTTTTGGCTCGATGGGGGTGGTCATCAACCAGGATTTCCTGATGCTGTTTGGCGACTGGTTCAGCGAGCAGTTCTCGACAGGGGTACTGATCCTGCCTTGCATTCTGACTGCCGTCTGGCCAACAAAGGAGCCTGCTTTTAACAGTAAAACGCTGCTGCCGATACTGGTGTTGATTGCCTCCGTACTGGGATCGGTGTGGATCGGTGGCGCGGGCAGCCTGGCATTTCCCCTGCCTGCGCTTATCTGGTGCGCCCTCACTTTCTCCTTGCCGGTGACCTGTCTGCTGACATTAATAACCGGTGGGCTGGAGATCATTTTGATAGCCAAAGGCATGATCGATATTTTTGTCGCCTCGCCGTTGCAGATGTCGCGCATGTTTTCTGCACGACTGGGAATAGCCACTATGGCAATCTGCCCGGTCATTGTCTCTGTCAGCATGGAGACCATCAACCGTCTGATGCGTCATGTTTCCTTGCGCGCGGACTACGATTTTCTGACCCGTGTTTACTCCCGCTCTGGCCTGTATGAAGCACTCAACCGCGACAGCAATGGCTTTGCTGACAAACATCTGACGGTAATGCTGCTGGATATCGATTACTTCAAAAGCGTCAACGATAACTACGGGCACGAGTGTGGCGACCAGGTGCTCGCCTCGTTTGCGCAGAAGGTACGTCAGGAGTTGGGGGGGAAGGGGGTTATTGCCAGAATGGGGGGGGAAGAGTTCGCGGTGGTGGCCGTCACATCCGGTCCGCAAGCCGGTTTATTACTGGCTGAACGACTGCGCAAGTCGGTTGAGGAACATCTTTTTCACTGGCATGCCCGAACACTGCGCCTGACGGTTAGTATTGGCGTGAGTAACGGGCAGGTGCTTTCCGGTTCGTTGACGGAGGTCTTTAATAAATTACTCGCTGAGGCGGATGAGTATCTCTATCGTTCCAAAAAAGCGGGGCGAAATTGCTCCAGCATGCGTCAGTCGCCAATGGAAGAAGCCTTAAAATCTTCGGTCGGTTTCTAAGGTCAGCTTGCTGAATGGCCTGATTCGACAGGCCAAGTTTGCCTTGTTATAAGGCAAAACGATAGAGATAAGTTATTAAATTGCTTGCTACAAATTTTCATCGTCAATACTATAACCGAGTATATGTACCGGAAATAATTTGCGCCATGAATGGATCTGACAATTTGAAGAACAGCGAGCGGATCTCTGGCGGCAGGTTTGTCAGACGCATGTACCTGATGCGTATTCTTGGGACATTTCTCTGTTTTTTCCCCATTCTTTCGGTATTGCTTGAGTTACATCGTCCCCTCTGGCTGATACTTTTGCTGGGCGCTAATGCCTTTATCTGGCCGACGTTGGCTTTTTTGCGAGTCCGTTTCTCCGATACTCCCCTGACCCTGGAACATCAAAACCTGATTTTAGACGCCGCTGCCGGGGGATTCTGGATAGCGATGATGTCGGTTAACCCACTCCCCTCAGTGGTCATCGCCACAATCCTGTTGTCCGATCGCCTCTCGGCGGGCGGTATTGACCTGATGCGTAAAGCCGGTCTGTTAATGCTGGCGGCATTTGCAGCAGCCTGGGTTGCGCAGGGGATGCATGTTGATGTGCAAGTGTCTCAGCGCACCATGTTCGCTACGCTGCCGTTAATTGCCATTTATATGCTGGCGCTCAGCGTACTGACCCATAATATTGCCGTTAAGCTGCGAAATAAAAGCCGCGAGCTGGAACGCATTGCGATGATGGATCCTCTGCTGGATATTGCTAATCGCCGCCTGCTGGAAAAACGTATCCAGTATGAACTCGATAAACTGCGTGAATTGCCGCGCAATTCAATGCTGATGTTCATCGATATCGATAACTTTAAAGAGGTCAACGATCGGTTTGGCCACAAAGTGGGCGACGCGCTACTGGTCACAGTGTCGAAGATTTTACATGCCGCAACGCGTAAGACTGATACGCCGGCCCGCCTGGGGGGAGATGAATTTGTGATTTTACTTCCGGATACCACAGCGGAAGAGGCGCTCGCCGTTGCCGGGCGAATTATGGATTCCGCCGCCGTGATGAGCGTAAGCCAGGAATACGCCTTTCACTGTACCCTCAGCATTGGCATTGCCAGCGCAACCCAGGGGATGCAAAACGTCACCGACTGGCTGAAAGCAGCGGATGACGCCCTCTATAAAGCAAAACGTCGCGGTAAAAATCAAATCTACTCACACTGACAAACGTGCTGAATACGCTAAGCTTTATCCTGTACACCGCGAATCGATCGCTCGATCACGCCTTATAAACGCGGACACCTGCCGATACTGACTAGCGAGATAGGCTCTTTATGAAAACTCCTGCTCTTCCCTTTGACGAGGAAAAACGCCTGGCGTCGTTGCGCGAATCCGGGTTGCTTGATTCAGGAACTAATGAACGTTTCGACCGCCTGACAAGGCTGGCAAAGCGGTTGTTCAATGTTCCTATCGCGCTGGTAACGCTGGTGGGGGAAAAGACCCTGCATTTTAAAACCAGTGATGGCCACGCCCACGAAAGTCTGCCGCGCCATATCTCTTTTTGCGGACACACCATCCTCAGTACAACGCCGCTTATCGTCAACGATGCCGGTAGCGACGAGCGCTTTTGTGATAACCCGCTGGTAACCGGAGAATCCCATCTGCGTTTTTATGCAGGCTATCCACTGCGCCTGCCCGATGGCGCGCTTGTCGGTTCCTTTTGTTTGCTCGATCGCAGCCCGCGCGCGTTCTCATCGGCCGAGGTGGAGATTCTGAAAGATTTTGCGCTGATCGTGGAAAATGAGTTCGCAGTGATGAGCGCTGCCACGACCGATGAACTCACCGGGCTGTTTAATCGCCGTGCGTTTGATAACCTGGTGAAATTTGCGATTAGCAGTGCCCGTCGTCGCGCTGAACCGTTGGCGCTGGCGTGGCTTGATCTTGATGGTTTCAAGCAGATCAACGACAACTGGGGCCACAACGAAGGCGATGAAGCCCTGCGTTCAATGGCAAAAGTGATGCGCGAAAGCTTTCGGGAAGCGGATCTGTTGGTGCGTTATGGTGGCGATGAATTCGCGGTGCTTTTCTCCGACACGCATGAACAAGGCGCGTGGATTGCCGTTGAGTACCTGGTTGAGCAGACCGAGGCCTGGAACCTGTCCTCCGGTAAACCCTGGAAGCTTGCTTTTTCATGGGGAGTGAGTGAGTTCGATCATAACGGTAATGGCGATATAAAAGCCTGGTTGGAAGATGCGGATGCCAAAATGTACGCCATGAAGACCAAAAACCATCGCGAACGCTAATACCCTGGCAAAAAACGCTGACACGGAATGTCGTGTTGACAATATGTGAATCTCACCGTGGTTGCTTTTAAGGAAAAAAATGACCACTTTCTCTTCTGTTCGCCTCCTGTATACCCGTTAAATCCGTATCTATATGAATAAAACGCTGTCACGTTCTGCAAGACGGCGTGCAGAGCGTTGCGACGGGCCTTTTTAGCAGTTTTTGTGACGGATGTTGTATTTTTGTGGTTGCTAGCGGAAATGTTGTCTCGCTTTGATCAAAACAGGGGTTCATGGTCGAAAAGTTTGGTAAGTTATTACACCAATCTTCCTAGGTTGTATGACTAATCAAAAAAGGAACCCATTGTGAACACAGTTAACCGTCGCGATTTTCCCGGCGCTTCTTACCCTGAGCGTGTGATTCAGTTTGGTGAAGGCAACTTCCTGCGTGCCTTCATCGACTGGCAGATCGATTTATTGAATGAGCACACGGACCTTGATGCCGGGGTAGTGATTGTTCGTCCAATCGACAGCGACTTCCCGCCGTCTCTGAGTACCCAGGACGGCCTGTATACCACTATCATTCGTGGCCTGAACGAGCAGGGCGAAGCGGTCAGCGACTCCCGCCTGATCCGTTCCGTGAATCGTGAAATCAGTGTTTACAGGCAGTACGATGAGTTCCTGAAACTTGCGCATAATCCCCAGATGCGTTTTGTCTTCTCCAACACCACCGAAGCCGGTATTAGCTACCATGCTGGCGATAAATTCGATGATGCGCCCGCGGTTAGCTACCCGGCTAAACTGACCCGTCTGTTATTTGAACGTTTCAGTCATTTTAACGGCGCGGCAGATAAAGGTTGGGTCATCATCCCGTGTGAACTGATTGACTACAACGGTGATGCGCTTCGCGAACTGGTGCTGCGTTATGCGCAGGACTGGGCGTTGGGTGACGCATTCGTGGCATGGCTTAACACCGCGAACACGTTTTGCTCCACACTGGTTGACCGTATCGTAACGGGCTATCCGCGCGATGAAGTGGCAAAAATTGAAGCGGAGCTGGGCTATCACGACAACTTCCTCGACACCGCAGAACACTTCTACCTGTTTGTGATCCAGGGGCCGCAGTCACTGGCTGCAGAGCTGCGTCTGGACAAATATCCGCTGAACGTGCTGATTGTCGATGACATCAAACCGTATAAAGAACGCAAAGTCGCTATTCTGAATGGCGCGCATACCGCACTGGTGCCGGTAGCTTTCCAGGCAGGTCTCGATACCGTGGGCGAAGCCATGAACGACAGCGAAATTTGTGCCTTTGTTGAGAAAGCGATTTATGAGGAGATCATCCCGGTTCTTGACCTGCCGCGCGATGAGCTGGAATCCTTTGCCAGCGCGGTGACCGGGCGTTTCCGTAACCCGTACATCAAACACCAGTTGCTCTCTATCGCCCTGAACGGTATGACCAAATTCCGTACCCGTATTCTGCCGCAATTGCTGGCAGGGCAAAAAGCTACCGGTAAACTGCCCGCGCGTCTGACCTTTGCGCTGGCCGCGCTGATTGCTTTTTACCGCGCAGACCGTAATGGCGAAGCCTATCCGGTACAGGACGACGCACACTGGATCACCCGTTATCAGCAGCTCTGGGGCCAGCACGGCGACCATCAGATCAGCACCAGCGACCTTGTGAAAGCGGTACTGTCGGTCAGCGAACACTGGGAGCAGGATCTGACCCAGGTTAGTGGATTGGTAGAACAGGTTTCTCTGGATCTCGACGCTATCCTGCTGCAGGGCATGCGTCAGGCTGTAAAACCGTTGTGCTGATAGCATTCGGTTAGACTGCTACGAACCCGGCTTACGCCGGGTTTTCTTTTTGACGCCTTTAGTTACAACATACTTATTACGGTGCTAATAACAAGCGCATCAGAATCGGCGGAAAAAAACGAAAAGGTCTGTCAGGCTGGAAGATCTTTTCTATACTTTACTGTGCCACACCAGTGCCGATACATTCGGCCAGGGAAATCCGTTGTTGCCGCAGTCGGCGCAACAAGAACGAAAGAGAGGGACAAGCAATGGAAAAGCTGGAAAGAGCGGTGCCTGTTGTCATGGGTCTGGTCGTCAGTATTTCGCTTCTTGCCACGGCCTGGGATATCTCATTCGTCAGTACGTTACCCTGAGTAGTTACCTGAAAGGGGACTCGTTCCCCTTCAGGTTTTAAGCCACTCCCGCGTCTCTTTCGCAACCCGCTGTAATAATGCCACCGCTTCTTCGCTGCTATGAATATTGGTGTATCCGATGATTAACCCGTAGCGTTTTTCAGAGCTGTTATACCACTCTGAAAGCGGACTGACCTTTAGCTGCTTTTTTTGCCAGATTTGCGCCAGGTGTACATCACCGGTGCCGTGGCGCAGAAAAGCGATAATATGCATGCCGCCATCATTGACCTCAACATCGAATAGATCCGGAAAAACCTGGTGTAGCGCATTGAGCACCCTCTGGCGGCGCTGTTGATAAAGGGTGCGCATCTTCTTTAAATGGCGAAAGAAGTGTCCTTCGTTGAGAAAACTTGCGACGATTTTTTGTGTCAGAACCGGCTGCGCGCTTTCGATAATTTCGCCGGTCTCATGGAATGCGTTAAGCGTACTGCGCGGCATAACCAGATAGCTGATACGCAGGGCAGGCATCACCGTTTTACTGAATGTGCCCATATATATGACCCGATCCTCAATATCAAGGCTTTTGAGGGCAGGCAGTACCTTACGGGTATAATGAAACTCGCCATCATAGTCATCTTCTATTATCCATGCGTTGTTCGCTGCGGCCCACTCCAGTAACTGACGTTTACGCGGCAGGGAAAGAGTGACGGCCAGCGGGCTATGGTGTGAGGGAGTGATGCAGACAAAGCGGGCATCCGCATGGTTTTTCAACAAGTAGTCAACGTCGAGCCCTTGCTTGTCTACCGGTGCGTAATGCAGGTTTTCCACGCTCCTTTTCAGTAATTGCTGGCCGAAGATATAACCCGGGTTTTCAGTGACGACCTTATCGCCGCGCGCCGCCAGCGCGCTCAGGATTAGCGTTAGGTTATTACGATAACCTCCAGTGATATAAATCTGTTCCGCAGTGCAGGTGAGCCCGCGAGAAATGGTCAGATAACGGGCAATCGCCTCACGCAGCGGCGGATAACCCATCAGTGGGGGATTGGTCATCTCTGCGGCTGACATGGCGCGCACGGCTTTGCCGGACAGGAGCAACCATTTCTTGTAAGGGAAAGCATCCAGCGCCGGGATGCCCAGACGTAGGTATCCCTCCTGATCGCGAACGTCTACCATTGACTTGAGCTGTGTGTCAGCCGTCCATACCTGAGCGGGTGGCCCTGCCTTTTCAGAGATCCGGAGATCCGGGTTTACTCGTGTGCCTTTCGCGCCCTGGCTTACCAGAAAACCTTCGCCCACCAGAATGGCATATGCGGTTTCCACTGTTTTTCGCGCGACCTCAAGTTCGTCGGCCAGCACACGCACGGAAGGGACTTTGTCACCGGGTTTCAGCACCCCGCTGAGAATGTTGTGCCGGTAGCGCGCGTAAATATCGCGGTAGCCCGTTTTCATGTCCTACCTCATATGTCGGATTATGTATCTTTTCACTACGTCATAAATCTCTAATATAGCGCCTGTCGAATCAATTCATGAGGAAAATGACTATGACCACTCGCGCTAACCACTTCCAGACCGTACCTGTGCTTATCAACACACTGGTCGAAGCAAGCCAGGCATCGCACAAAAGCTCACTGGAGGGAGCAATCAAAAACCTGGTGGATATTCGCGCCTCTCAACTTAATGGCTGCGCGTTTTGTCTGGATATGCACTTGAAACAAGGCAAACTGCGCGGCGAGCGTGAACTGCGTCTTTATCATGTGGCTATCTGGCGGGAATCACCGTTGTTTAGCGCCAAAGAAAAAGCGGCACTGGCCTTAACCGAAGCCTTAACACATATCGGACCGGAAGGTGTGACGGATGAGGTTTATCGCCACGTGCGGGAACATTTTAGCGAGGTAGAGATTTCCGAACTGACGTTTGCTATTGCCACCATTAACGCCTGGAACCGGCTGCAAATTCTGGCGCAAATGACGCCGGGTTCACAGGACGCAGCCTACGGTCTGGACCGCGCCGGGTTACAGTGAGTGCTGCCTGTACTCACGGATAAATGTAATAAACGCCTGTAACCCTACCGGGATATGGCGATGACCGGGGTAATATAAACACAGTCCTTTAAAGGGCTGTGTCCATTCATTTAGCACGCTGACCAGTCGGCCTGAACGTAAATCGTCTGCAATATACAATTCCGGCAAAAAACCGATGCCAAGCCCGGCGCGTACCGCGGCAACTGACGTAAACAGATCGGTGGTGGCAAGCCTCGGCGGCACGGCAATGGCAAACTGTTCGCCATGACGCATAAACTCCCAGCGATATATACCGCCGTGCGACATCCGCATGCAGATGCCTTGCTGTCGGGTAAGGGCTTCGGGAGTCACAGGAGTGCCATGCTCAGCAAACCACTGTGGCGTGGCGACCACCCGCATGTGAATATCCGGCGTCAGCGGCACCGCAATCATATCCTGTGGAACAGATTCCGCCAGGCGAACGCCAGCATCGTATCCCTCGGCGATAATATCGATCATCCGGGCATCGCTGGCGGTTTCCATGCGCATTTGTGGATAGCGAGCCAGAAAGGCAATCACCATTTCATCGAGAAAAAGCTGCCCGATAGCCTGCGGTACATTGATGCGCAGTGTGCCGGATGGTTCATCAGGCTGGCTGTGAATTTCGCGGCGGCTTGTTGGATCTCTTGCAATGCCGGGCCAATACGAGCAACAAAGCGCTGTCCTGCTTCGGTGAGCGCGACGCTGCGGGTCGTGCGGTTAAAGAGTCTGGCGTCAAGACGCGTTTCCAGCCCGGCGATGGCATTGCTGACTGCCGTTGCCGACATGTCCAGTTCCTGCGCCGCAGCCCGAAAACTCCCACGGCGAACAACCGCCATCACCACTTCCAGCTCAATCAAACCTGAACGATGCATAGATTATCCTGATAATCGAAACAACCCTTGCAGGATAGCGCGGATTATCGGCGCGATAAAGCTGTGCCACACTGGTCCCATCAATCGAGGAGATCACTATGCAACAGCTTGAACATGTCTGGATTAACGGTGAATTTACCCTTGCTCAAGGGGAGACGTATTTTGATTTGTACAACCCGTCTTGCGCCGAAGTGACAGGACGGATTCGCCTGGCGAATACCGAGGATGCGCTGCGCGCCATTGCCGCCGCTAAAGCGGCGTTTGTCCACTGGTCGCAAACCCGCGTCGATGAACGTCTGGCTGTTTTGCAAAGAATGCGGGATGCCATGGCCGCCTGCCAGGATGAACTGTTACGGGCGATTATTCAGGAATACGGCGCGCCGGCATCACGCTCTGCCTGGATGGCAAGCTATCCGGTGGCGGTGATTGACCAGGTCATGCAAGACCTGCGAGAGTTTGCATTTTTCACCACCGTTGGCAAAGCCCAGGTGAAAATGACGCCGCTGGGGGTTGCCGGGCTTATCACCCCGTGGAACAGCAATGCCGGTTTTATCTGCGGCAAGCTGGCCGCCGCGCTGGCCGCCGGATGCACGGCGGTGATCAAACCGAGTGAGATGAGCGGGCTACAAACTCACGTAGTAATGAAAGCGTTGCACGCTGCAGCGTTGCCGCCGGGTGTGTGTAACATCATTACCGGCTACGGAGCCGAGGTAGGCGAGGTTATCAGCCGTCATCCGGATGTCGCCAAAATTTCCTTTACTGGCTCGACACAGACCGGAAAAGCAATATTACGAAATGCCGCCGACAGCTTTAAGCGCGTCACGCTGGAACTTGGCGGTAAATCGCCAACGATTATTCTGGATGATGCTGACCTGACGACGGCAGTACCGCTGGCCATCCAGGCCGGGTTTATGAACAGCGGCCAGGCCTGTATTGCTGGTACCCGGATTCTGGTTCCGCTCTCCCGAAAAGCGGAGTGCGAAGAGGCGCTTCGCCGGGCAGTTGCGGCGGTCAAATCCGGCGACCCACTCGACCCGCAGACGGAAATTGGCCCGATGGTCAGTGAGAAACAGTGGCAGCGGGTCCAGAAATATATTCGTCTGGGGCTGGAGGAGGGCGCGCGTCTGCTCGCAGGCGGTGAAGGACGGCCGGAAAACAGCGGACAGGGGTGGTTTGTGAAGCCGACACTGTTTACCGATGTGGATAACAATATGCGCATCGCCCGTGAAGAGATTTTTGGCCCGGTACTGTCGATCATTTCCTATCGCGACGATGATGATGCCGTGGCGATCGCTAACGACACGGATTATGGGCTCAGTGCGCTGGTTCTGGGTACCGATGCCCGACGCGCACAGCGAATCGGTGAGCGAATTGCCTCTGGCCGCGTGCAAATCAACACTCTGGCACATGAAGCGGGGGCTCCGTTTGGCGGTTTTAAACACTCGGGGATCGGCCGCGAAATGGGGCGCTGGGGAATTGCAGCGTTTATGGAGCCGAAGGCGTTGATTAGCTAACGAAGACCTGTTTATAACCGGAAAACGAAAAGGATCTGCCAGAGATCCTTTTAGCCGGGATTACCAGCGACCGTAGGGGTAGGTTTTTCCCTTAATGAAATCCTTTACATACTGGTCATATCCGTCAGGAATACTGTAATTAAAATCAATGAGTGTCGGCACTTGTTTACAGGCATCAAGATCTTCTCCTGACAGGGTGGTGAGTCTTCGCGGCTGAACGGGAAGGTTATCGCCTGCTGCGCTGTTCTGCAGCCATATACGCACTTTCCCTTCCGGAGCCAGACCAATCAGCAGGGTTTTGTACCACGCCGTGTTGCCTAAGCGATCTTTCCCGGTTGGCGTCATCATGGTGTCGTAAATGGATTTATCAAACACAATCCGCGTCTCGTACGTTTTTTTGTCGATAACCGAGTCCCAGCAGAACAACATCATGGCCGGTGGATGGCGCGCTTTGTTGAAATGTGCATGCATCCGGACCCGGTTATTCCAGGTTCCTATGGTCCCGGGATATCCGGGCGCTCTGTCAAGCGTGTTAAATGTATAAACGATATCTTCGCTGTCAATAATCAACGCGCGCGTGACAAAGGCGGGTAAGACGTGAGGGGTAAAAAAGGCGAACTGCCATTTGCCATAAGGCATTTCGCCGGTGTCTTCAGGGGGCTGCGGCGCACGGGCCTGACAGCCGCTTAAGGCCATAAGCAGTATCAGGGCGGCGGGGGGGGGGCGCGTCATGTATTCCTCCATCCATGGAACAGTCAGTTATTTAAGCCGGGATTACCAGCGACCGTAGGGGTAGGTTTTATCCTTGATAAACTCCCGGGTCGTTTTGGTATAGCCATAACCTTGAGAATGGGTAGTTATTCCTTTGCAGGCATCCAGTTTATCCCCTGACAGGGTGGTGAGTCTTCGCGGCTGAACGGGAAGGTTATCGCCTGCCGCGCTATTGCGCAGCCATATCCGCACTTTTCCTTCCGGTGCCAGACCAATCAGCAGGGTTTTGTACCAGGCCGTGTTGCCTAAACGATCTTTCCCGGTTGGCGTCATCATGGTGTCGTAAATGGATTTATCAAACACAATCCGCGTCTCGTACGATTTTTTGTCGATAACCGAGTCCCAGCAGAACAACATCATGGCCGGTGGATGGCGCGCTTTGTTGAAACGAAGACTCCTGCTGCTTGTTCGGTTATTCCAGGTGCCGACAACGTCCGGGTCAGCCTCAGCTCTGTCGAGCGTGTTAAATGTATAGACAACATCTTCGCTGTCAATAATCAACGCGCGTGTGACAAAGGCGGGTAAAGCATGAGGGGTAAAAAAGTCGAATTGCCACTTACCGTATGGCATTTCGCCGGTGTCTTCCGGGGTCTGCGGCGCACGGGCCTGACAGCCGCTTAAGGCCACCAGCAGTATCAGGGCGGCGGGGGTTTTGCGTGTCATGTATTCCTCCATCCATGGAACAGTCAGTTATTTAAGCCGGGATCACCAGCGACCGTAGGGGTAGGTTTTTCCCTCAATGAAATCCTTTACATACTGGTCATATCCGTCAGGAATACTGTAATTAAAATCAATGAGTGTCGGCACTTGTTTACAGGCATCAAGATCTTCTCCTGACAGGGTGGTGAGTCTTCGCTGCTGAACGGGAAGGTTATCGCCTGCTGCGCTGTTCTGCAGCCATATCCGCACTTTCCCTTCCGGAGCCAGACCAATCAGCAGGGTTTTGTACCAGGCCGTGTTGCCTAAACGATCTTTCCCGGTTGGCGTCATCATGGTGTCGTAAATGGATTTATCAAACACAATCCGCGTCTCGTACGTTTTTTTGTCGATAACCGAGTCCCAGCAGAACAACATCATGGCCGGTGGATGGCGCGCTTTGTTGAAATGTGCATGCATCCGGACCCGGTTATTCCAGGTTCCTATGGTCCCGGGATATCCGGGCGCTCTGTCAAGCGTGTTAAATGTATAAACGATATCTTCGCTGTCAATAATCAACGCGCGCGTGACAAAGGCGGGTAAAGCGTGAGGGGTAAAAAAGGCAAATTGCCATTTGCCATAAGGCATTTCGCCGGTTTCTTCCGGGGTCTGCGGCGCACGGGCCTGACAGCCGCTTAAGGCCACCAGCAGTATCAGGGCGGCGGGGGTTTTGCGTGTCATGTATTCCTCCATCCATGGAACAGTCAGTTATTTCAGCCGGGATCACCAGCGACCGTAGGGGTAGGTTTTATCCTTGATAAACTCCCGGGTCGTTTTGGTGTAGCCATAACCCTGAGAATGGTTGGTTATTCCTTTACAGGCATCCAGTTTATCCCCTGACAGGGTGGTGAGTCTTCGCGGCTGTACGGGAAGGTTATCGCCTGCTGCGCTGTTCTGCAGCCATATACGGACTTTCCCTTCCGGTGCCAGACCAATCAGCAGGGTTTTGTACCACGCCGTGTTGCCTAAGCGATCTTTCCCGGTTGGCGTCATCATGGTGTCGTAAATGGATTTATCAAACACAATCCGCGTCTCGTACGTTTTTTTGTCGATAACCGAGTCCCAGCAGAACAACATCATGGCCGGCGGATGGCGCGCTTTGTTGAAATGTGCATGCATCCGGACCCGGTTATTCCAGGTTCCTATAGTGTCAGGATCCCCGGGCTGGCTGTCCAGTGTGCTAAATGAATAAACGATATCTTCGCTGTCAATAATCAACGCACGCGTGACATCAGCGGGTAAAGCGTGAGGAGTAAAAAAGGCGAATTGCCACTTACCGTATGGCATTTCGCCGGTTTCTTCCTGGGGCTGCGGCGCACGGGCCTGACAGCCGCTTAAGGCCACCAGCAGTATCAGGGCGGCGGGGGTTTTTGGCATCATGCGTGTTTCCCATCCATGTTATAAATCGTTCGAGTCCAATTTTCATCAGGTCGGTTAACAAAACCAATCAGCTCTGCAGGGGATACGCCGCCACGAATAACGCCGCTCGAATCAGTGAGAATGGCATTCCAGTGTGCCGAGCAGTGAATATAGTTTGTGGCGATTAAATTCAATTCTGTCTCGCTAAATTTTTCCGGCTGCTGGCCGGAGCGCACGGCTTTTCCCATTGAAATCGCTTTTTTACAAAGCGGAATCAGCTCAGGAGGAAGATTCAAATTATCGTTTTCTTGAATATCCTCAAATAACACCCCCGCGTCCTGCGCTGCATCGAGCATCACTCGTAGCACTACTTTCGACCAGTCGTTTTTGACATTTCGGTGTCGCAACGTTAATGCAGCATAGCTGCGCTTTTGTGGCTCTCCGTAGCGATCGGATGGCATGCGGTCGTCAAACCAGGTCTCTGCAGAAATCTCGCTGGTATGCATGATCGGGGCGATGCAAGGGTAATTATCGAGGATTGCCATTTGTTTTAGGGTTTGATGGTAACCCCGTGTCTCTTCTCCGGGTTGACGGAGCGGTACGGTATCCGTTTGCGGGCGCGTCAAAAAAAGATTTTCCTCAAGCAATGGCAGGTACCCTCCGCCAATGTCCGAGTGTACGCCTGGCAATGCCAGTTCCGGCCATGCGGGTTTTACGCTATTTAGCGCAAAATTGAACCGGCATTCATGTGCCGCCGTGATGTGAAAGACTTTCTCTGCCACACCGGGACGAAGCGAAATATTGACCGCTCCCGTGTCGGCATTATGTGGATTGAACCCATTCGTCGGAGTGCCAATTGCAGCCACAGTGTCAAAAATGCCAATAAAACGGGTTTTTCCGGCGGGCATCCCTGCAAAGGAGATACCTCGTATGCCATCCTGGATAGCGCTGATGATAGCCGGGTCTTGTGCATATACCCGGTTGGCAAAATGTCTGGCTGCCGCGGCGCCACGACTGAAACCAAAGATATCGAACTGGAGAGACTGGATGATGAGTTTTTGGTTTGGTAGTTTACTGACAATTTCCTCAATGATTTCCGCAAGTAATCCGCTGATCTTACTAATAGCGTTTTCTGCTTTAGCTAAAACGCCAGTATCAGAACAGCCCAGTGCTTGCGCAAGCATACTATCTGCTTCTCCGGCTTTGGTTCCAATACCGTCGATATATAGTTCTTTTTGAAAGTTAGTATCATTGACAGATCCCATTGTTTTATACAACGTCGCCAACCAGTGCACGTTGGTGTAATACCCCAAATAACTGGTCGCGCCGATACCTGAAACACCGAATTTATCTCGCGCACATTTACCCAGAAGCATTTCGGCGTCTCTGCCCGAAATGTGGTAGTGTTCGGCCGTACAAGCTTTCATCGTATTTGCGGCATTGATGGCGTTATTGCCTGTGCCGTCAAAGAAAATGCCAATCGTCAGCGTCACTTCGCGCTTTTCTTTCTGTTTTTCCTGTTCAGGCGCAGGTGCAGTCAGATTTGTCTTGTGGGCAGATTGCGCGTGCTGCGTTGGCTCACTATCGCCTCCGCCTGTTTCATATGTATCGTTGAGCTGAGATGCGATAAACCGGGAACGGCATGGGCAACTACTCATGCTGTGCAGCGTCCCAGCCATCATTTTGTTATGAAGAAATGTCTCGGGGACACCTCCTGTTATTTTATAAACGCCAGAATATCTGCCGCAGGTAACGCTATCGAACTCTCGTGCCTGCGGTATCCCCATGATGGTATGATCATCTGCCCCCTCAATAATGACGCCGCCACAGGTAGTTTTGTCGCCTCTGACTAAAAAATATCCTATTGCCATCATTATCCTCCCTGATGTTTGATTCCGATCCTTCGGCAAAGCCAGCCAGTGGATTTTCAAATCCGCTACCGTCTCAAAAATGTTGTATGCAGAGTAACCGGGTCTGTGTACTAAACCTACATTCCGGACGAATTCCAGGATGATGCTAAGGGTTTTCTGGGTCTGGTGTCGGGAATATCAGAAGAGAACTGCTGAAGAATGAGGGAAGGTTGAGGGTGATAAAGAGACGCCGGTTTCCCGGCGTCACCTGTTTTAGCGGGTTTCTTGCATATTCAACTGGAAGAAACGTACGGAGTTGCGCAGCTGCTCGCTCTGCTCGGACATTGAGTGGGCGGCGACAGCGGCCTGTTCCACCAGCGTGGCGTTCTGCTGGGTAACCTGATCCATCTGGTCAATGGCGACGCTAATCTCGCGAATCCCCTGATGCTGTTCGGTGGAGGCGGCGGAAATTTCCGCGACGATGTCCGTCACTTTGTTTACCGAGGTGACAATTTGCTCCATGGCGCGGCTGGCCGTATCGGCATAGCGCGACCCGTCGGTAATTTTGTGAACCGTTCCTTCAATGAGCTGCTTAATTTCTTTCGCGGCGTTGGCGCTTTTTTGCGCCAGAGTACGCACTTCACCCGCGACCACGGCAAAACCTTTACCCTGTTCACCGGCGCGGGCGGCTTCAACGGCGGCGTTGAGCGCCAGGATATTCGTCTGGAAAGCAATCCCTTCAATCACAGAAATGATATCGACGATTTTCTGCGAACTGTCGGCGATTTCATGCATCCGCTTAAGCATATCGTCTACTTCTTTACCGCCTTTGACGGCAGTTTGAGAGGTCTCGCGCGCCAGATCGCTGGCGCGACGGGCGTTATCCGCATTGCTCTTCACGTTTTCCGTAATCTGCTGCATGTTCGACGAGGTTTGCACCAGCGAGGCTGCCTGTTCCTCGGTACGCTGGGACAGATCGCTGTTACCTTGCGATATTTCTCCGGCGGCAAGAGAGATTGCTTCGCTACCGTGAATAATGCCATCAATGATATCGGCCAGTTTGCCATTCATAAACTTGATGGTGGCCAGCAGGCTTTGGGTATCGTTGTCTTTTAGTTTGACGTCAGCCTTCAGGTTACCTGACGCGATTTCTTTCATGATCTCCACGGCATAAGAGGGTTCGCCACCTAACTGGCGGGAGAGGCTGTGGGAGATGACGAGTGCGATGAATCCGGTGGCGATCAGTGCCAGCAGTAACAACCCACAGAAGGTGTAGAGTGCTTTGTCGTAGCCGGACTGCGCAATCACGCCTGCTTCTTCTCCGCTGGCGACCTCTTTGTCCACCAGTGTGGCCAGGTCTTTCATCAACTGGGTGCGGTATTTGGACGACACCGCGCCGCTGATTTTAGATGCCTCCTCAAGCCGCCCGGCGCTGACAGCCTCAATCACTTTGGCGTTGACATCGACGAAATTCCGGAAATTATCGACAACAGTATTAAACAGCGTGCGGGTATCTTCCGGCGCGTCGGCAGAGATTTTGGCGAACTCGCGCTGTGCTTTTAAGAATGTCTCCTGATTTTGCAGGAGCTCACCACGATGTTGTTCGCGTTCGGCCGGCGTGACGGAACCGATATACTGAATTTGCTGTAAGCGCATTTCTGATAATACGCCGCGCATTTCCAGGGTATATCGAACGCCTGGCATACGATTATCGCGGAATTTATCAATATGGGTTTTACTGACGTGCAACTGATAAATCGAGACGATGCCGAGAACTAACATCATTGCGATAAGAATGGAAAAGCCGGTCAGCAATTTTGCTAAGACGGATGCCTGAGAAAATTTTTTCATAGTGGTCTTTTTTTAATGAAAGGTAATACTTTTATCGGTAATCAGAGTGAAAAGGTTGATTGTTTTTAATTGATCTTAATCACATATTTTTATTTTATTGCGGCGAGGCTTTGCGTGGTTAAAAAATGATCTTCGATCGGAATGATAAATATGTTAAAAATGTTAACAAAATGAAAAAACATGCTCATTCAGGAACTGAAATAATGTTTCAATGCAAAATAATTTAGCAGTGGAAATAACTACTGCCAGAAGCACTCAGCTATTCATTTTGCAAAACTTACCGGCAACTCATCGGCCCATTTCGTCGCTGTATTCATCATCTCACTCACTGCCGCTTCCGGTAGTCCGATGCCTTGCGCCATTTCACTGGCTTCTTCCCACAGGCGCTGCTCATAGAGCATAGCGAGACAGACGTATTGATACAGCACGCCGTTTTGGTGCTGCAAAGCCATAATGACCTCTTGCGATACCGCAATTTGCGCCATCAGATCTTCCAGAGGCATTTCGAGGATCACATCCAGTAACGAGAATAATCCAACCATAAAGGCTTCGTTAGATAACGAGCGTGAGGGGGTTTGGGCCGCAGCCAGTTCACAGAATTTGGCGCGAATCAGGCTCAGGTAATAGATTTCAGTGGTCTTAACGGTTTCGAATGACGTTAAACAGGCTACCAGTACAAAGCGACGTAGCTCATTAATCCCGAGATAAACGACAATATCTTTCAGCGATTGGTTACGTAAACCGGTAATTCCCCTTTTATTGTAAAGGATATTTTGCGCGTAACGCATAATTTTGAATGACAGCGATACATCGCGCTTGAGCAGGTCTTCAATACGATTCAAATTTGGCGATTCGACGTTCACTTCATGCATGAGTTTTAAGGCAAATGCGCGGTTGTGTAACAGTTTGTTTCTTTTGTGTACTACAGGTTTGCTGAAAAAATAGCCCTGAAAGAGGTGAAACCCCATTTTTTTATAGGCTTCAAATTCGTCATAACTTTCAACTTTTTCGGCAAGAAAAACGGTGTGACGTAACATCTCGTGCTTATTGTCTATATAAGCGGCAATTTCTTCTCGTGAATTTCTCTGAATATCGAATTTAATAATATTAATATAGGGTATAAACGCATCCCATTCTGCACTGAGCGAAAAATCATCCAGTGCGATACGAAATCCGTGGGTTTGCATCCGTTTTACGGTTTCGAGCAAGCGCTGGTCGGGACTGGAGGTTTCGAGAATTTCAATGACGACACGATCTTTTGGCAGGGTTTCGGCGAGGCCATCCACCAATAACTGATGCGGAAAATTAACGTAAACGGAATTGTTCTCATTCTTACGACCAACCGGCGCACCAAAAAACTGTTCTTCAATCAGTTGTGTGGTTGCCTGTTCCGATGAAACATCAGGGAAACGGTTTACCATACTATCCCTGAAAAGCAGTTCATAACCGACAGTGTTTAATTTGTTATCGAAAATTGCCTGTCTGGCCACAAAAGAAAACATTCATTACCTCACAAATCCGCACGCCTCACATCATTCTCGATAATACAAGGTACCTTAACGCCGCAGGTAAATGAACACGTTTGCCCCGCATAATTTCTCTGATGATAATAAAAAATATAGGCTTAAATACGTGATTTAACAATTTATGAAAGGTAAAGCATTAAGGCCCTGCATGCGGGCAGGGCCAGAAGGGTTAAGGCACATCAAAACAGAGCTGCCGTTCGCAACATGCGTCACAACTGGGCGAGCGACAAATAAGTTCCCCCTCTGTCTGTAGGCAACGCTGACGATAGAAAAACTTCTTCCAGCGCATATTTTCACTATTCATCTCAACCAGTTGCGGAAAGCAGTCGGTCATCAGTTCGCGCAATTCCTCGCGTGAACTCAGCCCGAGATCCTGCCACAGATGGTTAAATGCCAGCGATACACTGGCAATGATCTGATGCATCGGCTCCGCCGCCGGCAACATATAGCACGCCAGCCAGTCAGCCAGTTGCATACGTTCCTCTTCACGGCTGGCGATCAGTTCCGACATCAACTTACGCCGCAAAACCACATCCGACGGTGCGCAATCCAGCGGTATGTTATGCGTGCTGATCGCCAGCCAGCGGGTGTCGGAAAGCCCCATCTGCAAGGGATAACAACCTTCGCCATGCGAATAAAGATGCAGCAAGCGACGAAGCCAGTCGTGTTGCGCGAAGGCCGTCATGCCACCCCCTTGCGACGATCGTGTTGTTGCCACTGCTGACGTGCCTTTTCCCACCAGTGCGCAAGCGTCGGGACGACCGGTTGCCAGGCGTCATCGACGCAAGGCTGAATACCTTGTGCCTCCAGTTGCTGCCAGGGACCGTAGCCAATACGTGAACAAAAAACGGCTTTGACATCCGCCAGCAACGCCATGATCGCCGCCATACGCGCTTCACTTTCCTGCGGTTCGCATTCGTCGCTCCCCTGGCAGTATTTTGGGGTAAAACGCTCATTTACCAGCACCACGCCTGCCGAGGAAAGGCTGTAGATACGAAAACGATCCGCGTGACCAAAATGGCAGTCAATCACGTCTCCTCGTGTGGAGGCGACCGCCACCAGACAGGCATCCGCCTCGTCTGACTCGCCCTGAGTAGCAATGCTGGCGTGTAGCCTGGCGCGTTTATGTAAGGTCGGCAGCCAGGGCGCAGGCGCGGTTTCCGTCGGGGTAAACAGAAATTGCTGGCTGCGATCTTCGCCAAGCATACCTATCGCATCGGCGCGGCACTGGTGGCAGTGGGTCATTTGCGGCATGACCTCGCCACACTGCTCGCGGGTGGCGGCAAGCATTGTCCCGTCTGGCTCAGGTTGACCATTAAGACCGAAAACGGTGCCATGCTCGGGTCGGGCAATCAGCGGCATAATGTTATGAATGAACGCGCCGTATTGCCGCAATGTGCGACTGACATCTACCAGAGAATGGTCGTTGATACCGGGGATAAGCACAGAATTGATCTTCACCAGTACGCCTTTCTCCGTCAGTCTGCGCACCCCTTCGAGCTGGCGGGCCACAAGGATCTGTCCGGCTTCGCGACCACTGTACCGTTCGCCGTCAAGCCACAGCCAGGCATAGATTTTTGCGGCGATATCCGGGTCGAGGGTGTTAATGGTCACGGTGACGTGGTCAACGCCAACATCCAGCAAGCGATCAACGGCATCGGGCAGCATCAGGCCATTCGTCGACAGACACAGTTTCAAATCGGGTAATTGCTCGCGGATCAGTTCCAGCGTTCTGAAGGAGCGGCCAATATTAGCCAGCGGGTCACCGGGACCGGCAATACCCACCACCGACAGTTGAGGAATCGCCGTTGCGACCTGGCGAACTTTCGCCACCGCCTGTTCGGGGGTCAGTAGCGACGACGAGACGCCGGGGCGGGATTCATTACTGCAATCGAATTTTCGGTTGCAGTAGTTACACTGCAAATTGCAGGCAGGTGCGACCGGCAGGTGCATGCGGGCGAAACGGTGGTGGCCGCTGCGGGAGTAGCAGGGGTGTGACGCCACCTTGCCAGCGATAAAATCGGTCAACGGTTCATCAGATGTCTGGCAACGCTTGCCAGTCGTGGAAGAGCAGGAAGTCATGATCGCTCCTTAATTTGCGTAGTCATGTCTTCCTGCTGCAAAACCCGTACCGCTCACAAAAAAGTTAATTCTTTGAAAATTAAGATATTATAAAACCCGTATTCGCCGTTGTTTGTCGTAAATGTGGCGTTTAGCTGACAATGTGCTGAATGCCACAAAGTGAACCGTCACATCCTGGGCATACTGATATCCATAATTTGTATCCGATAGGCGACCTGACGGGGCGTCATTCCCAGCAGGCGCGCCGCTTTGGCCTGCACCCATCCGGCTTTTTCCAGCGCGGCAATAAGCCGTTGACGTTCATCCAGCGATTGATCAAGCCAGCTATCCTCTTTAGGTGTGGCGGCAATCGCCAGCTTAGGCGTGTTTTCACGGTGGTTGAACAGCACCACATCACGGTCAATCAGGCCGTTTTCTGACATCACCGCCGAACGTTCCAGACAATTTTCCAGTTCACGCACATTACCGGGCCAGCTGTAGCCCATTAGCAGCCGAATGGCGCCATCACTGATCCGTAGGGTGCGCCCCTGGTTTTGCGCGATTTTGCGCACCAGAAAATGCGCCAGTTCTGCAATGTCCTCCTGACGTTCACGCAGCGGGGGCAGGGAGATGGGCATCACATTGAGGCGATAGTAAAGATCCTCGCGGAAATTGCCCATTCGCACCTCTTCTTCGAGATTGCGGTTGGTGGCGGCGATGATCCGCACGTTGACGCGCAGGGTTTCATCACCGCCAACGCGCTCCATTTCGCCCTCCTGCAAAATACGCAGCAGTTTTGCCTGAAAAGAGGCGCTGCTTTCACCAATCTCATCCAGAAACAGCGTACCCCCGTCCGCCAGTTCAAAACGCCCTTTACGCTGGCGAACCGCGCCGGTAAAAGCCCCTTTTTCATGGCCGAACAATTCGCTCTCCAGCAGCGTATCCGGCAGTGCGGCGCAGTTAAATTTTACAAACGGTGCAGCGGCGCGGGGAGAGTTGTGATGGATAGCATTGGCGATAAGTTCTTTACCGGTGCCGCTTTCGCCACGCACCAGTACCGTGGTGTCCCAACGTGATACCTGGCGGATAATCTCCATTGTCTGCTGCATAGCCGGGCTTTTGCCCACCATATTCTCAAAGCCGAAGGGACGAGGCGATGCACAATTGCGCTGGCGCTCGGTCTGGACAATCGCAGCCCGAGGTGTCGGGGCGGTCGGCGGGGTCATCAGCCGTACTGTCTGTGCGACCAGATTGGCGACAGTTTCCAGAAAACGCGTACAGGAAGGAAGTCGCTCCTCCAGACGCGCCATCGGCTGAGCCGCGAGCACGCCAATCGGCTGCGTGCCCGGACCCATCAGCGGGACCGCGATAAACGGCAGGTTATAGTCATAGATACCCAGCCTGTCGAGAAAGCGTTGATCGTCGGCGACACGGGGCAGCACGAGAGATTGCCCCTGGGAAAGCACGGCCCCCACCAGTCCTTCGCCCGGACGATAGCGAATTTGCGAGCTGCCGGGAATCAGATGTTGGTCTGCCTCCTGCAAGGCTTCAATACTCAGGATTTCCTGTTGGTTGTCATACAGACACAGCATGCCGTGTTGCATAAACGCGTCATTATGCAGGACGCACAGCACCTCCTGCAGCGTCTGGCTTATCTCCGTTGCGCGACTCAACACCACGCTGATGCGCTGCATGGCGGTAAATTGCTGGGAAAGATCAAAACGCCAGACGGTGGTGCCCGACTCGGGTCGCTGGGTCATCGTGGGCCTCCAGTCAGTGAAAGAAATAACGGGAATCGCAGGGTCAGGCAGGTACCGCCTTCGGGACGGGTGGTCAGTTCTATTGCGCCGCGGTGATGGGCAACAAGGGTTTGAATCAGCCGGAGTTCCATCCCTTTGCCGGGGGCGTTCAGCGCATCGGGGGAGTAGGCATATCGCACATGGATGAGCGGTACATTATCGGTCAGCCAGATAGACAGCCAGCCATCCTCTTCTCGGGCGTAGAGCTGGGTGTGTAGCGCTCTGTCCGGCAGCGCTGCGGCAAGAGCCAGCGTGCGGTCCAGCCACAAACTGAGACAGGCAAGGATCTGCGTGCGTTGACCAAACCCCGTCAGATGCGGAGAGGCCATTTCCACGTGCAGATTTTCGCCATTATTAAAACGGGTATGGTAAAGCGCGCGCAGGTCGTCAAACAGCGGTTGCAGGGGCCACAGCCCGCACTCCTCCAGATCGAGAGAAGGGCGGCAACGTTGCAGGCGGGCCAGCGCCTCTTCGCCTTCGCGCCACGCCGCATCCAGCGCCACGTTATGGTTATCTTCGCCGTTGAGTCTGCGCGCCGCCGCCAGCATATTGATAGGGCAGTTTAGCTGGACCAGCGCGGCATCCAGCGATTCGCGGATCGCCGCCAGCAGTTTCCCGGTGGTCATCTCCTGTTTAAGTCGATCGAGGCGGCCCTGCTCGGCCTGTTGTTGTTGCTGGGTGCAATCGGTAATCACCACCAGTGTGCGGGGAAGCGCGGTATCAATAAAGTAACGACTGGCTTCTTCGCTCACACCCGGCAATGGCCAGCAGGTGACAGAGAGCCAGCGTACGGCGCCGCGCAGTACTACAGGCAGTATTTGCCCGGCATAGAGATCGCTTTTGCGCCGGGAGAAATCAAGCTCGGTGAGCAGTTCCTTGCCGCCGCAGTCGGCACAAAAGGTTTTATAGGCGAGGTTATCCAGTACCACCTGATCCTGCTCGTTAACGACCACCACGGCGGCAGGAATGTTGTTCAGCACCGCTTCGCTCATGGTGGTGTGATTGCGCAATCGCTGTTCGAGGGCATAGCTGGCGCTGATATCACGCTGCATGGCGAGATAGTGTTCCAGTTCGCCGTGTTTGTTGATGACCGGGGTTATATCAACCTCTGCGAGATAGAGGCTGCCATCGCGACGGCGATTGATGAGCTGGCCGCGCCAGGGCATGTGTTGTAGCAGCGTTTGCCACAGTTCCTGATAAATGCTGCGCGGTGTCTGTTGGCTTGCCAGTATGCGATGGTTCTGGTTGAGCAATTCCGCCAGGCTGTAACCAGTCTGGCGACAAAAGGCCGGATTGGCATACAGAATTCTCGCGTCCGGGTCGGTCAATGAAATCGCGATCGGCGCCTGTTCAACCATCGTGGAAAACAGTCCGGGATGTTGAAGGGATAGGTTACCCGCAAGCTCCTGCGGCGCGCTGGTCTCCAGCATCATATTAAAGGTCATCACACACTCCTGGTTTCAGGCCCGGCTGTGTCGCGTTTACAACATTTTGTGTTGTGAAACGGCCGACATCCGCTGCCCTGATTGGGTGTGATTAACCATGCAAAGAGTACACCTTTAAAGCAGGTAACACGCCGAAACATTGATCCTGGTTCGTATTTTTGCCCTGATTTGGTCTCTGGAGGCATTCAGGACCGTCCTGGATGCCGGGGCGAAGGCGTGTGTTGCACAAAAAAGAGTCATCTTTTCGCCCATTTCAGTGCAGCGAAAGCCGCTTAAAAACCTGGCACAGCCTTCGCAACAGGAGGAGGGATACCCGCCGTTTGCAGGCGGCCTTATTCTTTCTCAACAGGAGCGCGACATGGCTAACATTGGTATTTTTTTTGGCAGCGATACGGGAAAAACCCGCAAAATCGCCAAACTGATCCAGCAAAAACTGGGGGATGTGGCGGATGCGCCGGTCAATATTAATCGCACGTCGCTGGAGACGTTTTTGTCGTACCCGGTGCTGGTACTCGGTACACCGACCCTGGGGGATGGACAGTTGCCGGGTCTTGCCGCCGGATGTGAAAGTGAATCCTGGGGTGAGTTTATCGACCAACTGGCAGACGCCAACCTGAGCGGTAAAATCGTCGCCTTATATGGGCTTGGCGATCAGCAGGGATATCCGGATAACTTTGCCAGTGCGCTGCGCCCTCTCTATGACGCGGTGGTAGGTTGCGGCGCGCAGGTTGTCGGTGAGTGGCCTGGCGACGGGTATGATTTCTCCTTTTCCGCCGCGCTGGAGGGGGATAAGTTCGTCGGACTGGTGCTGGATCAGGATAATCAGTTTGATTTGACGGATGAGCGGGTGGAGTCGTGGCTGGAGCAGATTAAGCCGCAGATTTTGTAGTTTTTCCTGGATGCGGCGTCCGATCGGTTCCCTCTCCCTGAGGGAGAGGGCCAGGGTGAGGGGGAAAATGCGGCTCTGGTGGTCATTCCGTTCACCTGATGTTCTGTGCTTCTCTATAGCGACAGTACCCGTGAACGTGCCAGGGTGGCTCACCGCCACCACCCTGGCGACCCGGGCTCCCGGCAAAGAAAATCGCCGCTGGCGCGGTCCATGATGCTTATGTCGTCTGACTTTCGGGTCGGGGACCAGCCTGCGTCCTTGCAGGCTATCCCCTCCGCCCGCTTCCCTGCGGGCGGCCCCGGTCAGCCGTCAACGCCTCATCGATTTTCAGCCGGACCCTGTCATCGCTGTCCCTGCCTTATTCTCATTACGCGGTGTTATCGCTGTAAAACGTAATATTACTGGGGCTCCCTCACCCTGAGAACCAGGTGAGGTGGTAATCTAAAATCGGCCCACCCTCAAGCAGGTATCTCTGCAAGCAGGCGATTGAGCCACGTCTGTTGCCACTGCTGCTGGCTCTGCCGCCATAAAAATTCCCGTGCTTTTTCCAGCGCCTCTGTCTGCGGCAATGCCTGAGGCCCACGGATATGTTCACACCAGACAATATGCCAGCCCAACTCCGTTTCCACCGGCGCGGCGATGCCGTTTTCCGGCAAGGCAAACAGCGCGGATTCAAGCTCGGGATAAAGCAAACCGCGACTGATCCAGCCCAGCAGCCCACCTTCTAAGGCACTCGGACAGTGGGAATAACGTTTTGCCAGACGCGAAAACGCCTCACGCGAGGTTTGAATTTCCCGGTAAAACTGCATCGCCTGGCGGCGTACAACGTCGTTGTCATTATCAACGGTGAGCAACAGATGGTGGGTTAACCGCTGCTCCGGGCGCATAAATTTTTCCTGATTACGCTGATACCAGGTGAGTACCGTCAGGTCATCAGGTAAGGGCGTCTGTCCGTTGATGCGCACAAATTGCAGTTCCATCAGCGCATGATGACGCACCACTGCCTGACGTTCTTCCCCGGTAAACGCGCTTTCGGTAAGTAACTCCGCCAGCGAGGCGTCAATACGCTGTAGCAGGGCATCGGTGAGCGGCAAATCATGGGCCTGTTGAATGATCGCCTGTTCCAGAAAATATTGCCGACGCCACGCCTGTTCAAACGCCGCTTTTTCACTGGCCGGAATATCCTGTGGCTCGCAGTTCCAGCGGGTTTTCGCCAGACGCCACCGTGCGAATTGTTCCCAGGCTTTACTCATGCGTACTCCTCCGCTAAGCGCAGGGCGCTGGCGGGAACCTGAAACCAGCGTCCGGAAAAAGTGACGGTGTAACTGTTACCATCCTCCTGATCGGTGGCTTCGATCTGCCCGGTTTCCCCGACGCTGACTACCACCACGCCATTGACCGACAAGGGCTGTAAAGAGATGACGCGATCGCCGAACTGCAGCATCCCGGCATTCCAGGGCTCGCTTGCCGGAATCAGCTCCTGTCCACGGCAGCCAACCACGATGTCACCGTCGAGAAAGTGAATTTGATAGATAATCTCATCCTGCAAAAACACGCCCCATTCCCGGACAAACCCGGTGCTGCCACGTCGTACCAGCAACTGACCGCGAGCGTAGCCAGGCATCGTGCCGTCATTACGAATGGCCCGCGTTACGCGAACCTCGTCGCCAAAGGTAAACGCCGGGGTCATTGTCCACCTCCGGGCATCTGTTGCTGGTAACTCTCTGCCAGCAGCCGCCGGGCCAGGAGCCACGGCGCGCGCGTGTCGTCCTCCAGCAGATTACGCAACGGTACGTTGGCGCGTAGTTTCTGGTTGAAGGCTTTAAGCACAAGCAGGCAGCGGCTGCGCAGCACGGCGGGCTCATACGGAACGGAAAAAAACTCAAAGAAGGATTCAGCGCTTTCCAGCTCATCGACGCCGGGAATCTGATAAAACCACTCCATACTCAGCCTCCCACCTGGCGAAGGGGTTCGCCGCACAGCTCATCGTAAATGGCGATCAGTTCATAATCTTTCGGCGTACGTTTCCAGCTCTCCGCAAAGCGGCGAATGGCCGGAAGCAGTATGTCGATTTGCAGCGCGTTAAGGGGGTAGCCCATCCGGGCGAAGACCCCGTCCACCGCCTGGCGGCCAGAGTGTTTTCCCAGCACGAGGCGATATTCACGCCCCATCAGCGCCGGATCAATCGCCTGATAACTCTCTCTGTCCTGCAACAGCGCGGCGACATGTACCCCGGACTCATGGGTAAAGACCTGTTCGCCAACCAGCGGTTGCTGGGCGTCGATAGGGCGCTGGGCGGCCTCGGCGACCTGCTGGCAGAGTGCGGGCAACTGGCTAAAATCAACGCCGCTATCAAGCCCCATGCATCGGTCTAAACCGAGGGCGACGGTCTCCAGTGCAGCATTTCCCGCACGCTCACCCAGCCCCAGCACAGTGGTATTCACGCTGGTCGCGCCGGCGCGTATCGCCGCCAGGGTATTGGCTGTGGCGAGCCCCAGATCGTTATGGGCGTGTATCTCAATTTCACCGTTCCAGTCGCGACGTAGCGAACGGATAGCGTTGTCAGTTGCGAAAGGATCCAACAGGCCCAGCGTATCGGCATAGCGTAAACGCAGTGCGCCAGCCTCCTGCGCGACACTCGCTATCTGGCGAAGCGTGTCGTCATCCGCGCGTGACGCATCTTCACAGCCGATACAGACTGCCAGCCCCAGCGTGCGCGCCAGGCCGATAAAGTTTTCCAGCCGCTCAAGCAGCACAGCCAGCGGTTCACGTAATTTGTACTGACGCAGTTTGTCGGACGCCGGAATGGAAATATCCACCCAGTCCATACCGAGATCGGCGCTCTGGCGGATTTCCCCGGCATTCATTCGACACCAGGACATCAGTGTTGCCGTCGGTAAATGGCGACGGACTAACTGAATGCGAGTGCGTTCTTCATCGCCCATAGCCGGTGTTCCCACCTCGAGCGCCGTGACGCCGGCAGCAAACAGCGCCTCGGCAATAGCGACTTTTTCGCTTGCGCGAAACGCCACCCCGGGACTTTGTTCGCCGTCCCGCAGCGTTGTGTCGTTAATCAGCACACTGGCCATAGCCGCCTCCGCTTAGCCGTAAATCGGCGCAAATGATGATTCCACCGGGAGTGGTTTACCGTCCTGCCAGTAAGGCGAAAGCATCCGCAACCGGGAGATAATCGGCGGCAACGCGTCAATGACGTAATCAATCTCTTTTTCGCGCGTGTAACGTGAAAGGGAGAAGCGAATACTGCCGTGAGCGGCGGTATAGGGAATGTTCATTGCGCGCATCACATGCGACGGTTCAAGGGAGCCCGACGTGCAGGCGCTGCCACTGGACGCGGCGATCCCTGCCTGATTAAGCAGTAACAAAATGGCTTCGCCTTCAATAAACTCAAACGCCAGATTCGCGGTGCCCGGTACCCGTGGCTGGTTGCCGCCCATCACCCTCACCGACGGCACACGATTGACCAGTTCCTCCTGCAAATAATCGCGAAGTCGGGCAATTTCGCTCATGCCGGGCAGATGAACCTGCGCCAGTTCACAGGCGCTGCCCATACCGACAATCCCGGCAATATTTTCTGTGCCTGCGCGCCGTCCCCGCTCCTGATGACCGCCGCGTAGCAGCGGGCGAAAGCGTGTGCCACGACGCAAATAGAGGCAGCCGACGCCTTTCGGCCCGTGCAATTTGTGGGCAGAACATGACAGCATGTCTACTTGCGTTTTGCCGATCGCCAGCGGAATTTTCCCCACCGCCTGAACCGCGTCACAGTGGAACAGCGCGCCATATTCATGGGCCAGTTCTGCCATTTCTGCCACCGGGAAAATAACCCCGGTTTCATTGTTGGCCCACATCACGCTGACGACCGCTACCCGATGGCTGAGAGCCTGACGATACTGGGCCATATCGATTGCGCCGTCGGCATTGACCGCAATACGGTGGACCAGGTAGCCCTGGCGCTCCAGGTGTTCGCAGACGGCCAGCGTCGCCGGGTGTTCTACCGTGGTGGTGATGATTTCGCGGCGTTCCGGCATCAATTCCGTGCAGGCATGCAGCGCCGTCGAGGTCGCTTCGGTGGCGCAGGAGGTAAAAATGATTTCACTGGCGTGATCGGCGCCAAGCAGGGCGGCGACCTGTTGATGGGCACGCTCCAGCGCCCCGCGCGAGGGCAGACCAAAGTCATGAATCGAGGAAGGGTTGCCGTAATGCTCAGTCAAAAACGGCATCATCGCCTCCAGCACCATCGGGTCGATACGGGTGGTGGCGTTATTATCCAGATAAATCGGTTTCATCTTTATTCCCCCATAACGGATAGTGAGGTGTGGCTTAAGCCGCCACGACTTCCATAAAACAGCCGGTACGTTCCATTAATTTCTGCTGCAGCCAGGCCAGCGTCATATCGGTCATCATGCAGCCGCTACAACTGCCGGAGAGACTGACGGTGACTTTGTGATTCGCGACATTAATTAGCGACATATCGCCACCGTCAGCCTGGATGTGCGGGCGCAGTTCGGTAATCGCGTCGATCACTTCCTGCCAGTGCGGATCTTTTGTCCCATCAACCGCGACAGCCGGTGCCGCCTGCTGCTCGGCCAGAATATCCGCCAGCGCCAGTTCGATACTTTCATGACAGGCGGTGCAGCCACCGCCTGCTTTGGTGTAGTTGATCACCTCTTCGAGGGTGGTCAGGCCGTTGGTCAACACCGCGCGGCGAATCTGACCTTCGTCAACGCCAAAGCATTTGCAGATAAGTTTGCCTTCGTCATGATCGTCATCGAGCGTTTCGCCCCGGTAGTTGGCGATTGCCGCGCGCAGCGCTTCCTGGCCCATGACTGAGCAGTGCATTTTTTGCGGCGGCAACCCGTCGAGATAGTCGGCGATTTGCTGGTTAGTGACCTGTTCCGCTTCTTTCAGCGTGCGGCCAATAATCAGTTCCGTTAACGCCGATGAGGAGGCGATGGCGCTGCCGCAGCCAAAGGTCTGAAACCCGGCCTCAAGAATGGTTTCGCTTTGCGGATCAACTCGCAGCATCAGACGCAGGGCGTCGCCGCAGCTTATCGAACCCACATCGCCAATCGCGTTGGCCTCTGCCACGACCCGGGCATTACGGGGATTAAAAAAATGATCTTTCACTTTCTCGGAATAGTTCCACATGCTTTTAGCTCCCAGGATTATGACGGACAGCGCAGGGCGCCATTCACCGCGTTAATCAACAGCGGGTATAAAGATTAAGCAAAAGCAGTACCAGAGAGTAAAAGTTTTATTTTTCATTGAGTTATTAAAATTCCCTCACATAAACTCACGCGCAATGTCGTGGTTTATGTGAGGTTTGTCGCAGAAACGACACAATCTTTAGCGCTCATCGTCGTCCTGCCACTGACTTTCCAGCAGCAGTTGCGAAAAGCGATTAGGGTCACGATGCCGCGTGTTTTTACGCTGTTCTTTGTCATACCAGTAGTGCTGGATTTCCTGTAGCAGACCGACAATCGGCGTGTCTTCCGGCACGCGGACGGCGCGCACGCCTATTTGCAGTAGTTGACGAAATACCGTTTCGCCAATTGCCACACAATAAAGGGTGACACAATCTTCCAGCGCACTGATGCGGCTGGCGATCTTCTCGGTTTGATGTCCGGCCAGCACGGTAAAGTCGACGACGCGCAGTAAGGTGACGTCATCTTCTTTGACGCCGTATACCACCAGGCGTGGCGTGGCACCGAAGTGCTGATCCACATGATGGTAATCGGAACTGGCGAAGGCGACCTTCATCGACCATTCGCCGGAACAGATGGTGCTGAACTGACGATTAACATGTTGCATATCGTCCTCCGTCAGTGTCCCGGGAAAACTGCTGGCGCAGGGGCGAGTGGTACAGTGGCAGGTGATGGTGGCGTTCGCGCATCAGGTTTGCCAGCTCAAACAGCGTGTCACGCATGCCGGGGTAGCCCTGACGCACGCGACGAAACTCGCCAAGCCTGTCGAAGATGGGAAAACCGGCGCGGATAAGCGGAATGGAAAATTGGTCGGCCAGATCTGCCGCATGAGAATTGGCGACCAGCAGGTCGGCGGGCATATCGCAGAGTAAATCCTGCATATCTTCCAGATCGCCAATGACCACTTTTTCAACCGGAAGCTGTTGCAGACCCGGCTGACTGACCGGTGCGACAACGGGGCCGGGGAGCATCCCCTGACTGCGGGCGAAATCGCACCAGCCTGCCAGCAGGTCGCCCTCAGCCGCCAGTGCGAGCCGGGCATCCTGCAGCCACATATGACAATCGATCATCGCATCCTGTAATTGTCCGCGCTGGCGCTCAATCCAGGCGGGAACCTCACGCCCGGAGATGATCTTCAGCTGGTGAATAAAGCGGTCGCAGTGTTCCAGGGTCATCAGATGGGGGAGAACGACAACCTCACCACGGCTGCGTTGTGCAAGTAGCGAGGCGGCGCGGGACAGCGACACGCCAATAGCAAATGTACTCAGACTCTGCCCCATCTGTTCAATGACGCGCTGGGGCGTTCCTCCCTGGGTGACAGGTGAGAAGTCGCCGCTTGCCAGGTGACCATCCAGCGACTGTGACAGGTCGGGAACGATGACCGGTTGCAGGCCAAACGCCTCCACGTAGCTGCGCAGCAATTCAATATCACCGGGCGTCAGCAGGTGGCTTAACAGCAAGTTGACCCGCCGGTTACGCAGGCCGTGCTGGGGTTTTTCCGGTACCCACTGTTCAATGACGCTTTCCACCACTGCGCTAAAGCCGTTCTCCAGCGTGCCGTAGAAATCTGGCGTGTTGACCGTCAGGAGGGCGATATTTTTGTGGCGTGGAAAATCCTCGCGAAACTGGCGCACTACGCGGCTGATATCGCTGCCCTGAGCCTCAGACAGACCCGTGCTCAGCAGGACGATGGCTTTCGGGTTGTTGCGCTGGCATAGCGTGTTGAGCGCGGTCAGGATATTGCCGTCTGCCCCCATCACCGTTGAGGTGGGGTCCATTGCCGTGGATTGCAGCGGGACAGGATCGTGAAAGTGTTGGATAAAAAATACTTTGGCGAACGCGCTGCATCCCTGTGCTCCGTGCACCAACGGAATACTGTGCTCAAAGCCAAGGCTCGCGAGGATGGCGCCTAACGGTTGGCCGCTTTTTACCGGGCTTACCGCCAGCGGTTTGTGATTACGGATGATGTCTGCCATCTTTCACTCCTTAGTGCCACGGCGCGCGGGCGTGAGTTTGCGGCCAGACGGGGCTTTCAATGGTCTGGCAAAGTTGTTGGGCGAGGGTGACGATACCGCGATAACCTGCAAAGGCGTGTTCGCGCTCCTGGTTGATATCCAGAAATGGCAGTCGCGCTTTGTAGGCGGTATACATATTGCGCCCGCCGGCAATCATTAAATCTGCCTGGTAGCGGTACACCACATCAAGCAGGGTGCGGGCGTTGCCTTCTTCCAGCATCAGCGCGTCATCGCCCATTAATTCGCGAATACGTTGTTTATCTTCTTCGGTGGATTTTCGTGTGCCGGTCGCCACCACGGTCATGCCTAAATCCTGCAATGCAGAAACCACCGACCAGGATTTCACTCCGCCGGTATAAAGCAGCACTTTGCGCCCCTGTAACCGTTCGCGCCACGGGGCCAGTGCCTGATTTGCCGCGGCTTCTTCCCGGGCAATCACGGCTTCGGTGCGAGCGATCAGATCGCTGTCGCCAAGCAGGGATGCCAGCTGACGTAGCGCATCGGAGGTGGCGCGTACGCCGTAAAAGCTGCCCTCAAACCAGGGCGTGCCATAGCGCTGTTCAAGGGTACGGGCAACATTGATCAGCGCTCTGGAGCAGACCAGCATATTCACCTGCGCATGGTGCAGGGTCTGGATTTCGCTAAAACGACCATCCCCCGACAGGCTGCCCAGCACGCGAATACCCAGCTCATCAAGCAGCGGCTGAACGTGCCAGAACTCCCCGGCGATATTGAATTCGCCTATCAGGCCAATATCGTGGCGATGTTCCGGCGCAAAGGGCGTATCGTCCGGCCAGGGTGCAGGCGCGCGGCGTCCGACGACCTTGTTAACCATCACTTCGCCCGCGAGGCGGTTGCCGAGATTTTTGCTGCCATAGAATCCGGCGGCGTCAACGGCAATCACCGGCACGCCGGTGGCGGTTTCCGCCGCCTGACAAACGGCGTCAATATCATCACCCTCCATCGCCGGCACGCAGGTGTTATAGATAAATACCGCAGAGGGATGATAACGATCGACGATGTGGCGCACCGCATGGAACAGCCGCCGTTCGCCGCGTCCCATGATCACATCCTGCTCATTCAAATCGGTGGTAAACCCGAGCCGGTTGATACTGGGGCCGGAGCTCATACTGCCCCGGTTATCCCAGGAGCTGCCCGTGCAGCCAATCGGCCCGTGGACCAGATGCGCCACATCTGACAGTGGCAGCAGGGTGATTTGCGCGCCGTCGAAGGCGCAACCACCCGCCGTCGCGCCGGGTTTGGGGGCGCTACAGCCGGATTTTTGTTTGTGGTTGTGTTCGCAGGCAGGTTCATCCAGCAGCGCGAGAATGTCATTTCCCTTCATAGTGACCTCATTGACTTGTTGGGCTGTGCACAATGTTGCAATTCGCAAGCCAGAAATGAGTTATTGATTTCTAAGAGGAATATTCTGTCGGGTTTGCGACAAAGAAGACAATTGGCGTAATGAGGACAACGGAAAAAGCCCCCTGCATCCACACTCCGATGCAGGGGCGCGCAGATTAAAACACCCGTTCTTCCAGCGGGTTGGCTTTCTCAAGACGTTTTGCCAGCCACGGCGGCAGACGTCCGCTCAGCAGTGCGGTAATGGCGTCGCACTGGGCGGCAATGGACATGCCAGGCGACACTTTCATGGGGTGGATATTGTGACGAATCAGCCGGGCCGCCGCAGGGCCGCCAATGGCTTCACAAAACAGCAGGTGACAATCGCTCAGCAACTGAGCGCGAACTTCATTTGGTTCCTGGGTTTGTGGGGTCGAGGAAAGACGGCGTAACGCGTGCAGCCATCCGCCTTGTTCATCGAAGTCATAGATAAAAAACAGCCGCCCCTGACCAAAATGGCCATTGATCAGCAAGCCATCCTGCGAACAAAAAGCCACCCGTAATTGCCCCTGACGAGCGGTATTTTTAACCTGCAGGTGCGCGGGCAGCGTACCGTGAAGGCACGCGTTAACGCGGCTCCAGCGTGCGGGCGACATCAGCGCCGTTTCAGACGGGAAGGTGGCTTCCAGTTCGCGGACATTGAGCTTATCGAGGTACGCCGGGGTTAAAGCCTCGTCGCGCTCTCCCGTCAGCCAGGCCAGTGTTTGCGCGGGTTGCAGCTCCGGCAGACACTGAAACAGCGCCAGCATGCGCCAGAAAAGGACATCGTTATCGTTCATCTGACCACCTTCACAAAAGCGCGCCGCGCGTGGCGCGCAGGCTGATGGGAAAGGAAGGTCGCCCGGGTTGCAGGCTGACGACATACTGGCGTCCCCCCTCCAGAGAAATAGCACCACCCCAGTTATCCGGGGTGTCATGTTCAATTGCGATGACTTTTGCCTCAAGGTCCTGTTTAGCGATGTAACACCAGAGGTCCGGCCCGCGCTCACGAAAAATGACAATTGGCATTGTTTTCCCCCTTGCGGCCCCGCACAGGGCGGGGCGCGTCATGGCTAGCGGACAAGGTCGAAGCTGTAGTCCGTTTTGCCCAGTTTGATGGTGTCGCGGTCGACTTTTTCCAGTACGGCGTTGACCAGGGTGGTGACGATATTCATCGCCCCTTCATAACCCCAGGTGGTCTGGCGATGCAGGTGATGTCGGTCGAATAACGGGAAGCCGAGACGGATCAGCGGCACTTCAAACTGTTCGCCTTTCGCCAGCGTGTCACGCTGGATGAATTTGGCGTACGAGTTGCCGATCATAAAGTCCGGTTTACGGGTAAACATCAGCGAGCGGAAATGCCACAGATCGCAGTTGATGAAGACTTCGCTCTCCTGACCGTAGGGCGATGCCTCAAGCATTTTCTTCATCGCTTTCTGCCAGCGCTTGCTGCCGTTATGACAGAGAATTACCGTCGGTTCGCAGCCCAGTTCCAGCAGGAAACGCGTCAGCCCCATGACAAAATCCGGGTCGCCGTAGAGTCCGAATTTCTTACCGTGCAGCCAGGTATGGGAATCCAGAATCATGTCCACCAGACGCCCACGCTCCAGCGTCAGTTCATCCGCCACCGGTTTGCCGGTTAACTGACTGACCGCCATCAGCAGTTCATCAGTACCGGTCAATCCCATCGGGATTGACACTTCTGTACCGGGCTGACCCCACGACTCCTGCACCACTTTTTTACTCTTCACCAGATGCCAGGGTTGCAGCAGCAGGGTGTCGATAGCATCGGGGGCTTCACGCATCTCTTGTTGCGTTGTACCGCCCGCATACATGCGGTAGTGGCCGTCGGCAGGCGTATCCAGGACCTCAGACGGGTCAGACAAGAGGCTGCAGGGCACGTCCATCTGGGCCATCATGCGTTTGAGCACGCGGTAATTGCCGAGATAGGTTTCGAAACCGGTCACCAGGTTTAGCTTTGCCAGTTTGCCCGGTTGAGCCACGTGATCCGCGGTGAAGGTGCGGGCAAAACCCTCGAACATGTTGTCCCAGCCGGTGATATGGCTACCAATAAAACTTGGCGTGTGGGCGTACGGCACCGGAATAGCGGCATCTATAAACCCATCCTTTTTGGCGTTGGCGATAAAGGCCTGCAGGTCATCACCGATGACCTCCGCCATACAGGTAGTGGAGACCGCAACGATTTCCGGTTTGTACAGCGCGCTGGCATTTTGCAACCCGGTATTGAGGTTGTTGTTGCCGCCAAATACCGCCGCATCCTCGGTCATTGAGTCCGATACACAGGCGATCGGCTCTTTGAAATGACGGTTAAAATAGGTGCGGAAATAGGCTACGCAGCCCTGGGAACCATGCACATAGGGCAGGGTATTGGCAAAGCCCAGTGAACAGAGTACCGATCCTAAAGGCTGGCAGGCCTTCGCCGGATCGACGGTTAACGCTTCGCGTTTAAAGTTCAGCGCTTCGTATTCCGCCGTGGTGGTCCATTCAAAAACCTCTTGCACACGTTGCGGGTCGTGCGCCTCTTCCAGACCGCGCTTGTTGCGAAACAGCGTCTGGTATTCGTCCTGTTCAAACAGCGGATGACAGGCGACAATTTTCTCAGCAGTTTGGCTCATGATGTTCTCCTCCCGCGCCACAAATCGGTGAACAAACGGGATGTCAGGATAGTATTCAGGCTGATTTCAGCCAGGGTGCGGTCAACTCGCCCCAGGCGGGATTGTTGAGCGTCATGTCCATATCGCGGGCAAAGATGGCAAAGCCGTCATAGCCGTGATACGGGCCGGAGTAATCCCAGGAGTGCATCTGGCGGAACGGAACCCCCATTTTCTGGAAAATGTATTTTTCCTTGATGCCCGAGCCAATGAGGTCCGGCTTAATCGCCTTCACGAACGCTTCCAGTTCATAACTGCTGGCGTCATCGAACAACAGCGTGCCCTCTTTGAGGTCCGGCAGGGTGCGGTCGTAATCGTCGTTATGGGCAAATTCATATCCCGCGGCGACAATCTCCATACCCAGATCCTCATAGGCGCCGATCACATGACGAGGACGCAGGCCTCCCATATAGAGCAGCACTTTGCGGCCTTCGAGACGCGGGCGGTATTTGGCGATAATCGCGTCGTTCTGCGCCTGATATCTGGCGATCACCGCTTCCGCATTGGCGCGGATGGTGTCGTCAAATTGATCGGCGATTTTACGCAGCGATTCGGCGATTTTGGTCGGGCCAAAGAAGTTGTACTCCATCCACGGAATACCGTGTTTCTCTTCCATATGGCGAGAGATGTAATTCATGGAGCGGTAGCAGTGCACCAGGTTCAGCTTCACAAACGGGGTGTTTTCCATTTCTACCAGCGTGCCATCGCCGGACCACTGCGCCACCACACGCAACCCCATCTCTTCAAGCAGAATGCGCGAGGCCCAGGCGTCGCCGCCGATGTTGTAATCGCCGATGATGGCCACGTCATACGGGGTGGATTCGAAAGGTTTACCTTCGCGGTTATCCAGCACCCAGTCGCGGATCACGTCGTTGGCGATATGGTGGCCGAGTGACTGGGATACGCCACGAAAGCCTTCGCAACGCACCGGGATCACGGGTTTGTTGAGCGCTTTTTTACTGGCGTTCGCCACGGCTTCGATATCATCGCCGATTAAGCCAACCGGGCATTCCGACTGAATGGAAATGCCTTTGGTCAGCGGGAACAGCTCCTCCATCTCCTCAATCAATTTGCTGAGCTTTTTATCGCCGCCAAAGACGATATCGCGCTCCTGAAAGTCAGAGGTAAAGTTCAGCGTCCCGAAGGAGTCAACGCCGCTGACCCCGGTGTAGTAGTTGCGACGCCCGGCGCGGGAGTACTGCCCACAGCCAATAGGGCCGTGGGAGATGTGGGCCATATCTTTAATAGGCCCAAAAACCACACCTTTCGAACCGGCGTAGGAGCAGCCACGGACGGTCATCACCCCCGGCTGCGATTTGCGGTTAGAGATGATGCATTTCCCGACGCTTTCCATCTCCGGGTCGGTCACCATCATGTGCTTTCTGCGTTCTTTGCGCGTTTTTTCCGGAAAGATCTCCAGCACTTCCTGGATAATTTCCAGATTACGTTCGCCTGTTGCATTGCTCATAACTGTGTTCCTGTTACAAGGCGGCTCAGGCCGCGTTTTCTTCGGCGGCGGTTTTACCGATGATGCTGGCGTCTTCCACATCCATAATGCCGAATTCCATCAGCAACTCTTCCAGTTCATCCATGGTGCAAGGGGTCGGGACAACCATCAGGGTGTTGTTGACGATCTTATTCGCCAGCGCGCGGTATTCGTCAGCCTGGTTGCATTTCGGGTCATATTCGATAACCGTCATACGGCGAATTTCCGCACGCTGGACGATGTTGTCGCGCGGTACAAAGTGAATCATCTGCGTGCCCAGTTTTTCTGCCAGCGCGATGATCAATTCATCTTCGCGGTCGGTCTGACGGGAGTTACAAATCAGCCCGCCCAGGCGCACCTTGCCGGATTTGGCGTATTTCACGATGCCTTTGGAGATGTTATTGGCGGCATACATTGCCATCATTTCCCCGGAGCAGACGATATAGATCTCTTGCGCTTTGTTTTCACGAATTGGCATGGCGAACCCGCCGCAAACCACGTCGCCGAGGACGTCATAGAAGACAAAGTCGAGGTCGCTGACATAGGCGCCTTCTTCTTCAAGGAAGTTAATGGCGGTGATAACACCACGTCCTGCACAGCCCACGCCTGGTTCCGGGCCGCCGGATTCCGCACAGCGCACGCCGCCGTAACCGATTTGCAGCACGTCTTCCAGTTCGAGGTCTTCCACAGAACCCACTTCGGCGGCCATCTCCATAATGGTGTTCTGCGCTTTCGCATGCAGGATCAGACGGGTGGAGTCCGCTTTCGGGTCGCAGCCGACGATCATCACTTTTTTGCCCATTTCCGCGAGTGCGGCGACGAGGTTTTGCGTGGTGGTGGATTTGCCGATCCCACCTTTGCCATAAATGGCGCATTGACGCATGGTCATGGTGTGTTCTCCTGTTTGTGTGTTTGCCCATTACGTAGTGCAGGGAACATACCAGCCGTGCCAGAACAGGTAATTATCTGTAATTATTGGTTTTTATTTTTCTTACCTCTGTGGGGGCAAAACAAACACTGAACAATATGCAGACCAATTGTTGGAAACAGGACAATTCGCCACCGCGTCAGCCAGTGCCGCTGCGGCGCTGACACTTTGTTAGCTGTTCAACAGGATGTCGTACTGCCTGTCTTATTCCACGCAATGTCGGAATATGAACAACGTGCTATTTTTTACTAATGAATTGAATTTAAAGGTCTATGTTGCATTTTCTCGATATGGCACAGGCTGTGCAAAGCAGGGGTACTACGGTTTGCCGTCAGCAGGCGGCGATTTTGCCTCTCACATTCGAGGAACGAGAAATGTCCGGAAAGATGAAAACGATGGATGGCAACGCTGCGGCGGCCTGGATCTCCTATGCCTTTACTGATGTCGCGGCGATTTATCCCATCACACCCTCAACACCGATGGCGGAAAATGTCGATGAATGGACGGCACAGGGTAAGAAAAACCTGTTTGGTCAACCGGTGCGTCTGATGGAGATGCAGTCAGAAGCCGGTGCGGCAGGAGCCGTACACGGCGCATTGCAGGCAGGGGCGCTGACCACAACCTATACCGCATCACAGGGATTGCTGCTGATGATCCCCAATCTGTACAAGATTGCGGGCGAGCTGTTGCCGGGGGTATTTCATGTCAGCGCCAGGGCGCTGGCGACCAACTCGCTGAACATCTTCGGCGACCATCAGGACGTAATGGCCGTGCGTCAGACCGGCTGTGCGATGCTGGCGGAAAACAATGTCCAGCAGGTGATGGATCTGTCGGCGGTCGCGCATCTCTCGGCCATTAAAGGCCGCGTGCCGTTTATCAATTTCTTCGACGGCTTTCGTACTTCCCATGAAATCCAGAAAATCGAGGTGCTGGAGCATGAAGCGCTGGCGCCGTTGTTGGATCAGGAGGCGCTCAATCTCTTTCGCCGCAACGCCTTAAACCCGGACCACCCGGTCATTCGCGGCACGGCGCAGAACCCGGACATCTATTTTCAGGAACGCGAAGCCTCAAACCGCTTTTATCAAGCGCTGCCGGATATCGTTGAAGGGTATATGGCGGAGATTTATCGCATCACCGGGCGTGAATACCACCTGTTTGATTACTACGGTTCACCGGATGCTGAGCAAATCATCATTGCGATGGGGTCAGTGTGCGACACTATCCAGGAGGTGGTGGATGCGATGATCGACAGCGGGGAAAAAGTCGGTCTGGTTTCCGTGCATCTGTTCCGGCCTTTTTCGCTGGCCCATTTTATGGCGAAGATACCCGCCAGCGTGAAGCGTATTGCCGTACTCGACCGTACCAAAGAGCCGGGGGCGCAGGCGGAACCGCTGTGCCTGGATGTCAAAAATGCCTTCTATCACCATGATAACCCGCCGTTGATCGTCGGCGGACGTTATGCTCTGGGCGGTAAAGATGTCCTGCCGGGACACATTGTTTCCGTGTTCGAAAACCTGAAAAAACCGCTGCCGATGGATGGCTTCACGGTGGGGATTTTTGATGATGTCACTCACACGTCGCTGCCGGTTCCGGCTTATGACATTCACGTCTCCCGTGAGGGCATCACTGCCTGTAAATTCTGGGGGCTGGGTTCCGACGGTACGGTCAGCGCCAATAAGAACGCCATCAAAATTATCGGCGATAATACGTCGATGTTCGCGCAGGCCTATTTTGCCTACGATTCGAAGAAATCCGGTGGCATAACCATGTCGCATTTGCGTTTTGGTAAGCGCCCGATCACCTCGCCGTATCTTATTCATAACGCGGATTTTATTGCCTGTTCCCAACAGTCCTATGTGGACAAATACGATCTGCTGGATGGCATCAATCCGGGCGGGATTTTCCTGCTCAATTGCACCTGGTTTGGCGAAGAGGTGGAACGCCATTTGCCGAATAAAATGAAGCGCATCATTGCCCGTCAGGGGGTACGGTTTTACACCCTGAACGCGGTCGATATCGCGCGTAAACTCGGCCTCGGCGGTCGATTCAATATGCTGATGCAGGCGGCATTTTTCAAACTGACCGATATTATTGATGCCAAAACCGCCTCAGAGCACCTTAAGAAAGCGGTGGCGAAATCCTACGGTAGCAAAGGGCAGAACGTGGTGGATATGAACAATGCCGCTATTGACCTGGGGATGGATGCGCTACAGGAGATTATCGTGCCCGACCACTGGGCGTATGTGGAAGAAGAGGCGAACAATGACGGCAAACTCATGCCGGATTTTATTCGCAACATCCTGGAGCCGATGAACCGCCAGAACGGCGACAAACTGCCTGTCAGCGCCTTTCTTGGCATGGAGGACGGGACATTTCCACCCGGCACCGCCGCCTGGGAGAAACGCGGTATCGCCATGCAGGTACCGGTCTGGCAGCCGGAAGGCTGTACCCAGTGTAATCAGTGCGCCTTTATCTGCCCGCATGCGGCCATTCGCCCGGCGTTGTTGAGCAGCGAAGAGCGTGAAGCGGCGCCAGTTGCGTTATTGAGCAAGGTGGCACAGGGGGCCAAACACTATGAGTATCATCTGGCGGTCTCTCCGCTCGACTGCTCCGGTTGCGGCAACTGCGTTGATATTTGCCCGTCAAAAGGTAAAGCCCTGGCCATGAAACCCCTCGATAGCCAGCGTCATATGGTCCCGGTGTGGGATCACGCGCTGGCCCTGGCGCCGAAAGAGAATCCGTTCAGCAAAGCCACGGTCAAAGGCTGCCAGTTCGAACCCCCGTTACTGGAGTTTTCCGGCGCCTGCGCCGGGTGCGGCGAAACCCCTTATGCACGCTTGATTACCCAGCTTTTTGGCGATCGCATGATGATCGCCAACGCCACGGGCTGTTCCTCTATCTGGGGGGCCAGCGCGCCGTCCATTCCGTGGACCACTAACCATAAAGGCCAGGGGCCGGCCTGGGCGAATTCGCTGTTTGAAGATAACGCCGAGTTTGGTCTGGGGATGATGTTGGGCGGCCGCGCCATTCGTGAACAACTGGCGAGCGATGCGGCAAGTGTGCTGGAAAGACCGTTGCATCCGGATTTACAACAGGCCCTGCGTGACTGGCTGGAACATAAAGATCTCGGCGAAGGTACCCGTGCGCGGGCGGAAAAATTGAGCGCACTGCTGGCGGCGGAGAAGGGTGACGATGACCTGCTTAATCGCCTGTATCAAAACCAGGATTACTTCACTAAGCGCTCGCAGTGGATTTTTGGCGGCGATGGCTGGGCTTATGATATTGGTTTTGGCGGCCTCGATCATGTGCTGGCTTCCGGAGAGGACGTGAATATTCTGGTATTTGATACCGAGGTCTATTCCAATACCGGCGGGCAGTCGTCGAAATCCACGCCAGTGGCCGCCATCGCCAAGTTTGCCGCTGAAGGCAAACGGACCCGTAAAAAGGATTTGGGGATGATGGCCGTCAGTTACGGCAATGTATATGTCGCCCAGGTGGCGATGGGGGCCGACAAAGCCCAGACGTTGCGGGCCATTGCCGAAGCCGAAGCCTGGCCAGGGCCGTCGCTGGTTATTGCCTACGCGGCCTGTATTAACCACGGGCTGAAAGCCGGGATGGGGCGCAGTATCAGCGAGGCGAAACGCGCGGTGGAGGCCGGTTACTGGCACCTCTGGCGCTACAACCCGCAGTTGCTGGCTAAAGGGAAGAACCCGTTTATTCTCGATTCGGAAGAGCCGGAGGAGAGTTTCCGTGACTTCCTGATGGGGGAAGTACGTTATGCCTCGCTGGGCCGAACCTCGCCGGAGGTGGCAGACAGTCTGTTTGCCCAGACTGAGCAGGATGCGAAAGACCGCTACGCCCAGTACAGGCGTCTGGCTGGAGAGTAAAGGCAACAAGCCCGGTATCTACCGGGCAGAAACAAAGCAGGCCGGAGTGACAGTGGTGCACTCCGGCCTTTCTATTTGCGTCCGGCATTAACGGGTGACATGCACCTGCGGCGTGGCGTTGCTAATAAACCGCCCGCCGGATGCGCGCTCAAGCTGGGCCGCCAGTTGCAGCAGCAGCCCGTCGTTACCCTGGCGCGTCTGGAAATGCATCCCGAGCGGCAGCCCGGATTGTTGCCAGGCCAGTGGCAACGAGATGCCCGGCGTGCCGGTTAAACTGGCGAGCGGCGTGTAGGAGAAGATATCCCACAGCGAATAGAACCAGTCCATTACGTCCGGGTTATCGCTGAGTGTCAGGTACTTTTTCTCACCGAGCAACGGCGTCGGTTTGGAAAATGTCGGCGTCAGGATCAGATCCCATTCCTGAAAAAACGCTCCCAGTTTGCGGGATATCTGGTTAAACGCATCTTGCATTTTCCAGCGCTCGCTGTAGGACATATTTATCCCTTTTTGCCAGATGCGAATATTCATCGGCTCGACCTTATCTTCCGGCGGGGCGCTGAGATTGTTTTTCTCCAGCAGACGCTGAATAAATTGTGCGAAGTTGCTGATATAGCAGGCAGTTTGCGCGGCAAACGCCTCTTCGAAGGGAATGTCCGGCGTCACCCATTCCACCTTATGCCCCAGTTCCTCAAGCAGGCGCGTCGTTTTCTCCAGCTCAGCGACAAAATGCGGCGTTGAACGATAATTCCCCCATTCGTGGGACACAGCAATGCGCAGCGGTGCCGGATCGCGGGTGATCATCTCGCTACAGGGCTGCGAGGGTTGCCAGTAAGGCATAAACTCGCCCGGCGCGCCGCCTCTGCAGCTATCCACAAAGCGGGCCGTGTCACGCACGCTGCGACTCACACAGCCTTGTGTTGAGACATAACCCGTGATATCCGATAGCGCCGGGCCAATGGAGAATACCCCCCGGCTACTTTTCAGGCCGATAAGCCCATTGGACCCCGCCGGAATGCGGATAGAGCCGCCGCCGTCGGTGGCGTGGGCGAGGGGAATAATGCCGGCAGCCACCGACGCGCAGGCGCCGGCGGAGGAGCCAAAGGTCGTGTATTGCGGGTTCCACGGGCTGCGCGTCACGTAAATAGCCGGGTTTTCCGCCGAGCCGCAAACGCCAAACTCCGGCGTGGCGCTGCGACCGATAATATTAAGCCCGGCATGGCGGATTTGCGTGGTCAAAAAGGCGTCTTCGGTCGGACGATTACCGCGCAAAAAGGCGGAACCTTGCTCCTGCAAACGCCCTTTGACCCCCGGTCCTAAATCTTTCATCAGGAAGGGGACACCCTTGAATGGCCCCGCAAGACAAGTGCCGTCGGTTTCTGGTTGGTCGATGGCGTCATCAAACAGCTCAACGACGGCGCTGATTTGTGGGTTAATCTTCTGCGTCGCGGCCTGTGCCTGTAGCGCCAGCTCACGGGCGCTGACGTCGCCGCGCGCGACCAGTTCTGCCAGCGCGGTGGCGTCGCAGGCCGCCCACTCATCCCAACGTAGTACGGTTTTCATTGTGATTTCTCCTTCGCAAACTGGATCTTGCCCTGCGGCGCTTTCACCCGGCGAGGGACGCTGTGAGGGACGCGTTCTTTAAGCATCAGTGTCGCTATGAGGCAGAGGATATTAGCGGCGATAAGGTAGTAGCCCGGGGAAACCGGATCACCGGTCCATTTAATCAGCCATGAGAAGACAATTTGTGCTGTACCGCCAAACAGCGTGATACCGAAGGCAAACGCGATGGAAAAACCGGTTGAGCGGATATAACGCGGAAAGTTTTCGCACAGCACCACCAGCACGCCGGATCCGCTGATACATTGCAGTGCGGCAAAGAGGGTGATGATGGCAAAGAAAACGCCTTCACTGCGCCAGACGTTGATCATCTCAAGACCCGGTAGCAGCAGGAGCAGCAGAAGCAGGCGTGGCGCGATAATGGTTATCTTGCGCCCGAAGCGATCCGCCATCCAGCCGCCAACCAGGGAAAATATCACCACGCACACGCCGATAAGAATGGTCGACGCCATCGCCGTACCCGGCGCGAAGGCCAGCTCTTTTAAGGCATAAGTGGTCATGTAATTGAGAAAATATTGCGTGATGGTACTGCCTGAAAGAATAAAAATACCCACCAGAATCAGGCCGCGGTAGTTGCGCATCACTTCACCGAGCAGGCTACCGGTGGACTTACTGGCAGCGCTGTTCTCAGCGGTGAAGGTCTCGTTAAGGTTACGGCGCAGATAGATGGCAATGGGCAGAATGAGCAGTCCAAACGCGAAAGGCACGCGCCAGCCCCAGGCAGAGAGTTGCTCAGGCGTCAGGATGAGTGTCAGGGTATAACCAATCAAGCCAGCGCTGATGCCCGCCAGCCCCTGCGCGACAATTTGCCAGCTGGTATAGAACGCTCTTTTTCCTTCTGGCGCAGCTTCCATAATAAATGTTGTCGCAGGGCCTGCTTCGCCGCCCCAGGCCAGCCCTTGTAGCATACGGACAAGCACAAGAATGACTGGAGCTGCCATACCAATGGTTTCATAGCCAGGCAGGAAGACCAGCCCGCCGGTGCCAATGGTCATAAACACCATAGTGAGTAGCATTGCCGGTTTACGTCCCACGCGGTCGGCATAGCTGCCAATAAATATGGCACCAAGAGGGCGGACAATAAAGCCGATACCGAAAACAGAGACCGACAATAAAAGGCTGGTAAAGGGGTTATCTGAGGGGAAGAAAATATTACCGATCATGACGGCAAAGGTGGCATAAGCACTGAAATCGAAAAACTCAACCGCAGCGCCAAGCACAACAGCAACCACTTCTTTACGCGATGCTTTGGGTTTTGAAGCGCTATGACTTATTTCGTTTGTCATCGTATGACCTTCCTCAATATGTTCAGGCGAAATGAAAGGTGAAAAGACATAGCAGACATATAACAGGGCGTAGATCCGCCCACTATCACAATTAGGCGAGGTCAGTGTTCAAAAAATGTATGCACTGACAATAAGGCGAGTGAATAAGAAAATAATATGAATAAATTTAACCTGTTGTTTATATTGGCTATTAATATCGGCATTCGCGTCTGTGTTTTGAGTCAGTAAATAACTTCATTGGCGGGCGCACTTAAAATGTGCTTTGTCAGCAAAATACACGTCAAAATAAAGCGATGGTTATTGACAGGTCATGCCGCATAGCGCGCCCGTTACGGGATGTTGGCTTTAAAAAAGGGGGGAGTGATTGCACAGAAATGGCGCTCGTTGCTTATAAAGAGTGCAATAGCGCCGTCATCGTAGCGTCGTTTGCCAATATTTCACTGACGTAATAAGGTCGCTGCAATGGTTTCATCCAGCGGGAGAGACAATGCAATTACGGGCGCTGAAATATTTTAGTCAGGTCGCAAAGTCTGCTTCTTTTCGTGAAGCTGCGGATAAGTTATTTGTTGCGCCAGGGGCCGTGACGCGGCAAATCGATATTCTTGAGCATTATTATGGCGCCCAATTGATTGAACGGGGCCCACGCGGCATTAAACTGACGCGTGAAGGGGAGCTTCTGGCGCAGGCGGTGGAGGCCACATTACGGGAGCTGGAGTCAGTGAAAGCGCGTATTACTTCAAGGCGCAGCGTGGTGTCCGGTACGGTAAAAATCTGTGCCGCCGAGAGCCTGGTGGCGCTGTTTATCGCCCCCGTCATTGAGGCGTTTGGTCAGCATAACCCGGAGGTGTCGTTCGAAATTGACACCGGCAGCGCGCCCTATATCGCCGAACAGCTTATTAGCGGGCACGCTGATGTCGCGCTGGCCTTTTATACCCCTGTCAGTGCGGAGATTCAGGTGACCCATTGTTGTCATCTGGAACACAAGGTACTGATGGCCGCCCATCATCCGCTGGCGACGAAGTCGCGGCTAACCCTGAAAGAGATTGCCGCCCACCCGATAGCCATTCCCCCTGCCAACTACGCCGTACGCCAGTTACTGGAATCCGCAGCCAGACGCGAAGCCGTCCATTTAGATATGCGGTTTATTACCAGCTCAATGGAGGTACAAAAGACGCTGGCACTGCAGGGTAAGACGCTGCTCATTTTGCCCCAGCTACATCATCAGGAGCAGAACGGGCAGGCGATGTTTGTGGCGGTGCCGCTGGCCGACCCGCTGATGGGAAAGGTGAAGGTCGATCTCTGTTTACCCCGTCAACGGACGTTATCCATGGCGACCCGTCTGTTCCATGATATGTTGTCGCAGCGTATTGATGGTCAGAATGTTCTGGTCAACACAACGGCATAAAGCAATCAGGATCTTTTCCCCGCCGCATAAGGAATGACGCCATGACAACGGTCCCGCGCTATCACCTGCAGACAATACCTGCACCGCAAACCTACCCGGATATTGCTTATCCCGTCCTTTCGGACGACACCATGAAACGACGGTTGCGTAATGTCCTGCAGTCGATGCAGGAACGTGGTTTTACGCATCTGGTTATCTATGCCGACAAAGAGCATGGCGCCAATTTTGAGTATCTTGCCGGGTTTATTCCCCGTTTTGAGGAAGCACTGCTGGTAGTGAATGCCGCAGGCGCGCTGAGCTACATCATGGGCAATGAGAACCTTAAGCTGGTGCCTTTTGCGCGTAATGGTGGTAAATGCCTGCATACGCCGCTGTTTTCCTTACCCAACCAGCCAATGGAAGGTGACGCGCCGCTGGCCGGGTTGCTCGCCTCGTGTGGCATCGATGAAGCGAGCTGTGTGGGTGTCGTGGGCTGGAAATTATTCACTGGTCATACCGCGCTGTTTGATGTACCGGCGTTTATTCTTGATGCGGTGTTCAGCGCGGCAAGCGGGCGGGAAAATGTGCACAATGCTACCGGACTGTTTATCTCGCCGGAATACGGCGTACGGCGGCTGAATAGCGCCTGCGAAATTGCTTTTTATGAATACGGCGCCAACCTCGCCTCCACCCGGCTGCTTACCGCGCTCAATGCCATCGAGCCAGGGCGGTGTGAAAAAGAGATTGGTCAGCATCTGGCGGGGTGGGGACAGCCTAACAATGTGGTGATTATTGCCGCTACGGGCGAGCGCTTTGCCCGCGCCTGTCTCTACCCAACGGATAAGGTCATCGCTCGCGGCGATAAATTTTCCCTCACCGTCGGTTACAAAGGCGGGTTAACCAGCCGTTCAGCATACGTTGTCGCCAGTGAAAATGAGCTGGCGGAGCCGGTTGCAGACTACCTGACCCGCGTGGCCATTCCCTACTATCACACCGTGGTCCAGTGGCTTGAATTTATCCGCCCGGGCGTGACGGGCGCGGAGGTCTACCGTCTGGTGAAGTCGGTGTTACCTAAAGATCGCTGGCACTGGCATCTCAATCCTGGCCATCTGGTTGCCGATGAAGAGTGGTTAAGTTCGCCCATTTACCCTGGTTCTGCGGTGCGTCTGGAAAGCGGCATGCTGCTGCAAATCGATATTATTCCCTCGGTGCCGGGTTATGGCGGTTGTAGCATTGAAGATACCGTTGGCCTGGCCGATGAGCGGCTTCGCGATGAGCTGGCGCAGGATTATCCGCAGGTGTGGGCGCGTATGCAGGCGCGTCGCGACTATGTCACCGACGTATTGAAAATAGATTTGCCTGTCGAGGTCATTTTGTTGTCCAACACCGTAGGGTATCTGCGTCCTTTTTTACTGGATAAAAATAAGGCCGTAGTGAAGGTATAACAAGCGAAGGTACTAAGCGGGCAGACCGACGCACAGGCCTGCCCGTAACCGCTACACCAGGCCGGTAGACTTGAGGACCGCATGCAGATGCTCTTTGTCTTCACCTGCCAGTGGGCGCAGAGGAAAAGGCAGACAGGAGGGGCCGACCACGCCCAGGATCTCCGCCGCTGCCGCCATCACCCGCAGGCTGCGGTGAATACGAAACAGCTGCCACAGCGGTTCCAGTTGGTCGGACAGTTCGCCTGCAAGGCGATGATTCCCTGCCTGCGCGGCGCGGGTGAGAGCCAGGCTTACCTGTGGGAACAGCCCGCCAATCACTGAATACCAGACATCGCATCCGGCCGCAAAGCCGGTTGCAGCCTGCCAGTCGCCGCTGATGCCAATGGTGACGGACGCGGGGATGCGTGCGCGCAAATCATCAATGCGCTCTTTGCCTTTCGTCGGATCGGTCGAGACCGCAGAAAGCTTGATTGAACAGACGGCGGGAAGCGCAGCAATCTCAACGAGTAAGTCATCCGTAAAGGCAAAACCGGTGGTCGCCGGATTATCGTAGAGACACAGCGGCACGGAAAGGTGACGGGTAACGGTGTCGTAGAGTGTATAAACTTCTTCCGCATTAAGCCGTTGATAGGAGACCGGGGCCATCATAACGGCCTTCACCCCGGCGCGCTGTGCGTCCTCCGCAATCGCCAGCACATCATCCAGGCGGATCGCGCCGATACTCACCAGCACCGGAATCCCTTCGGCATGCTGCACGGCCAGTTCTGTCACGCGGCGACGTTCATCGCGCGTAAGGTAGGCGTAGCTGCCTGTCGACCCCACTGCGCCGATGGAGTCCACGCCCGCCGCGACAAGATTAGTAATCAGATGAACAAACGCGGCTTCATCCACGTTGTTGTTGGTGATAGGGGTGAGTGGAAAGGCACTCAAACCTCTTAGCATACCGCTTCTCCTGCTGTGAAAGAGGGCCTTATGCCGGGGCATAGAGGCCCGATAAACCTGTTAACGTGCAAACCTACGCGATCCTGCCACGCAAATAATGACCCCCATAGTGACCAGGATCATCATGATGCTGACGGACTCTTGCAAAAAAGTCGCCGCCAGCGCCAGTGCAAAAAAGGGTTGCAGAAGCTGTAGCTGGCCGACAGCGGCGATGCCGCCCTGCGCCAGCCCTTTATACCAGAACACAAAACCAATCAGCATGCTGAACAATGAGACATAACCCAATGAAAACCAGGCGGGCTCGCTGATCCCTGAAAAACTAGCCGGCCGGGTTAATACAGCAACGGTTAACATTAACGGCAGCGCAATGATCAGCGCCCAACTGATCACCTGCCAGCCGCCAAGTACCCGCGTTAAGCGGGCACCTTCAGCATAGCCCAGGCCGCAGACAACCACCGCCGCCAGCATCAGTAAATCGCCCACGGCCGAAACGGCAATGTCCTGGCTTAAGGCAAATCCGGTCACCAGTAAACTGCCCAGACCTGAAAAAATCCAGAAAGCCGGGCGTGGCCTTTCACCGCCGCGCAGGACACCGAAAATGGCGGTAGCGAGTGGCAACAGACCGAGAAATACGATGGAGTGCGCCGACGTCACATGTTGCAGGGCAAAGGCGGTAAGCAGAGGAAAGCCAATCACCACGCCGAGGGCGACCACTATCAGGGAGAGCACCTGAGCGCCGTTCGGGCGTTTTCCGCGCAGAGTGATGACTAACAGTAGTGCCAGCAGACCGGCAATGGAGGCGCGGGCGACGGTGAGAAACAGAGGATCGAAATCCAGTACCGCGGCGCGGGTGGCCGGAAGCGAACCGCTAAAAATGATCATACCGACAAAGCCATTTATCCAGCCGCTCAGGGGCGGGTTGTTTTGCTTTTCTTGCACAGTGCACCTCAATGTGTGGTTAGTGTTATCTGAACCTGTTTGACAGAACGGAGCATACGGCTGAGAATTCATGACAATCAAATTATTGTCATGGATAAAATGATGAAAGCGCGCTACAAAAGCCTTGTTGATGAGTTTGCGAATGCCATCAAATCCGGAGAACTGGTTGCCGGGACGCGGTTACCGACCCATCGCGTTTTATCGGCGCAGCACCATATTTCGCTGGTCACGGCGACCCGCGTGTATGCGGAACTGGAGGCAATGGGGCTGGTCAGCGGCGAGACGGGACGCGGAACGTTCGTCAGAGAGATCATGCTGCCGCGCGGGCAGGGGATCGATCGTCACGCGATCGCCTCCGATGTGATTGATCTGAGCTTTAACTATCCGGCGCTGCCTGAACAGGCGGAATTGCTGAGAACCGCGCTGCGCCAGCTTTCGGTCAGCGGTGACATTGAATCGTTACTGCGTTATCAGCCACACGGCGGCAAAGCCAGCGAACGGAGCGTGTTTGCCGATTACCTGAGACCGTTCGGGGTAAAAACGGCCCCTGAGAATCTGATGATTGTCAACGGGACGCAACACGGACTGACGGTCGCGGTGATGGGCTTGCTCCAGCCCGGCGATGTGGTCGCGGTTGACGCGCTGACATACCCGGGATTTAAGGTGCTGGCCGAACAATTTCATCTGGAACTGGCGGCGGTACCGGCCTGCGGCGAAGCGATGGATCTTGAGGCACTGCGCAAGCTTTGCAAAAAGCGCCGGGTGAAAGCCATCTACACGATGCCCACACTGCATAATCCCCTCGGATGGGTGGCAAATGATGCGTTTCGTCGCGAAATGGCCGCGATTGCCAGCGAACACGATCTGCTGATTATCGAAGATGCGACCTACGTCTGGCTGGTAGATAACCCGCCGCTGCCCATCCACCATTATGCGCCGGAACGGACACTGTATCTTGCGGGCTTTTCAAAAAACGTGGCCTCCGGGCTACGTGTGGGGATGGTTGTTGCGCCGGCGGAGAAAAAGCAGCGTATTGAACGCGCTATCAGGGCAACCACATGGAATACACCCGCCCTGATGACGGCGATTGTCTGCGGATGGGTGCTGGATGGCACCGTGGCGCGGCTTGAGCGGTTGAAAAGGGAAGATGCCCGCTATCGCCAGTCTGTCGTTCGCGAGTATCTGGCGCCGCTGCGTTGCGTAAGTCATCCCTCATCGTACTTTGTCTGGCTGCCGTTACAGGAAGAGGTGCGCGCGGATCGTGTGGTCAGCGCGTTACTTAAAGAGAACATTTCGCTGACCACCGCCGAGCCGTTCAGCACGTCCATTCACACACTGCACGCGCTGCGTATGGCCATTGGTTCGGTGGACATTGACACTCTAAAAAATGCTGCCCGCAAAGTCAGAGAAACCATTGAGTATTTCAACGCCCGGTAGTGCCTGACTTTTCCCTATGGCTTAGCAGAAAAAGCGAGCAGGGGTTTGCGCGTCCTGCCCGACGTTTTATAGAACGCGATGGCCTCTTGCCAGTGCGCCAGCGGGAAGACGCTGGCGTCATTGATCCGGCTTTGGCGCAGTAACGTCCAGATCTCAGCAAACAGACTCTGCCACTGCGGCGCAGAGACAGCATCCAGAGCGTTACGAATATGGAACCACTGGGTCGATGGATGGTGGGGAAAAATGCGATAAGGCTGTCCGGAAAGCAGGCCATAGCTGACAAACAGCGCTGTTTTGCGCATGGATGAGAGCAGTAAGTCCGCAAGTTTGCCGCCGGTGGCGTCATACACAATATCTGTCGTTTGCGCCAGGGCCTCGATTTCCGCGCTGCGCGTCTCCTCAAGCGGCTGAATGCCGCATTCTGCCAGCTTTTGCCGATGAACGGGCGAACGATGAACGCCCGTTACGCTCAGCGCACCGCGTTTGAGCGCCCACTGGCCGAGCAGGGTGGCGCAATCAGACCCGGCGGCGGTAATCAGTACATGTTTTCCCGCAGGCGGGTAGAGCTTAAGCATTAACATCGCGGCGAGCGGGTTGATGTACGCCCTGGCGGCCAGCGCATCGCTGATATCGTCCGGTACCGGTACGGTAAACGCCAGCGGGCTATCAACCAGGCGTTGCCAGGTGCCCTGTCCGCGTAGCGGCAACACCCGTTTTCCCAGCAGATGGGCGGCCTGCGCTGGCGCCTGAATTACGGTGCCCACACCTTCATAACCGGCAATGGCGGGCAGGGTGATCCGGTGGCGATAGGCGCCGGTGATGGGGATCAGATCGGAGGCATTAACCGGGGAAAGCGTCATCGCGACCCGAACCCTGTCAGCCGCCAGTTCCTCAGCCTTTAGCGTTTGCAGCGACAGCACCGCGTCTGGCGCCCCAAAGGCGCGATAGATAAGCGCCAGGTTACTGCTCATCGGTTTTCTTCGCGGATGATCAATTTGCCGCGCACCAGCAGCATAAAGGTCTTCACCATCAGTATCCCGATCACCAGATTACAGGCGATAAACAGCGGGAAGGCGATCCAGTACAGTGCGCCATCGGGAGAACCGTGCCCCAGTTTCAGGGTCGTGGTCGCCAGCGACGCCACGCCGAACGAGAAGCTCCAGAAAGAGGGATTAAACGGTTGCGCGCTGTACCAGGGAATCAGGCGGATCATAAACAGCGTTTGCAACAGACCGTAGCCAAAGAGCAGTTTGGCAAAGACATCCGCCTGGCCACCGTTCAGCATCAGCCAGGCGCTGCAGGCAACGAACGCCGGAGCCATCTGAATACCGAGCGAGGTGCGGACCGCAGGCGACATCTCTTCCAGATTACGCATTCGACTCAGAATGGCCGGTTCGAGACTCAGCCAGGAAAAAACACCGGCACCTAAAAAGAGCAGGCCGACATCGTTAAAGCCGAACGCGCCGCAGGCCATGGCGCTGATAAAGTTGTTCGCCACCGTGGGCAGATAGAGGCCCGGCGTGGTGGCCTCTTTAGGGTGTGTGCCGCGCCATAATCCGGCGGTTTGCCAGGCGGAATAGGTCAACTGGGCGGTGACAGCAATCAAAAAGAGCAGCAGGGCAAGGGTATGACACCAGGGCGTCAGGCCAATAGCGACCAGCATACTGGTGGCGGGCGCAAGGCTGACAAAACTGCTTTTTAGCGGATGCCCAATCTCTTCATGCAGGGTACTTGCGTGCCGTATCAGACGGGTAATGAACGCAAACATCAATAGCGCCCAGATAAGGATAGCTAAAATGACCAGCACATCGGCAGGTAACGTGGTGACAGGCCAGATAGTGGCAGCAAATCGCCAGGAGAAACCCAGGCCAATAATGCCCAGTACCATGCCAAAATAACCGGCGGGAAGGTTAATACGTGTTTTGTTCATTTGATTTTCTTGTATCGTCTTGCGAAGCAGGAAGTGTATAGAGTTGCAGGCAGGGCGTAAACGGCAGCAAAAAGCGGGTGGGCTAAAAATGAGCAGGCGCACGGCCTGCTCAGGAATGACTCTTTAAAGTGACAATGTCACATGTCGCTACGGACGTCTGAACAGGACGATAGAGCGCCCTTCCAGTTCAAAATCCATCTCTTTGGTGATCACCAACCCCTGTCTGTCATTGTCTGCGGTAGAAATCTCCAGCACCCAGCCCCCTTCGCCAAACTGCGGAATGCGAAATGGCACGTTGCCTTCAAACGGATTAAACAGCATCAGGACATCGTGCCAGATACCCTGTTCAGTTTGCAGGTCCGGACGCCCAATATAGACGCCGAGCGTCGAACCCTCATCCCATTGTTCGGGTTGTTGAAAGCCGCCCCCGGCATTAAACCACTCGATCACCATGCCATCGCGCCAGTTTTCACGGCGCAGGAGCGGCTGGTCGGCGCGCAGTTTGATAACGTGGCGGGTAAACTCACGCAGTGTACTGGCCGTTTCCGGCAGGTTATCCCAGTGCACCCATGAGATTTCACTGTCCTGACAGTAGCCGTTATTGTTCCCCAACTGGCTGCGGCCAAATTCGTCCCCCGCAAGTAGCATGGGCGTGCCATGAGAAAAGAACAACGTGGCAAGGAAGTTGCGTTTTTGCCGCTCGCGCACGGCGTTAATGCCTTCATCCTCAGTAGGCCCTTCCGCGCCATAGTTGCAGGAGCGGTTATCGTTGTGGCCGTCGTTGTTGTCTTCGCCGTTGGCTTCATTGTGCTTGTCGTTGTACGACACGAGATCGTTAAGGGTGAAACCGTCATGGGCAGTGATAAAGTTGACGCTGGCCCACGGGCGACGTCCGCGCAGATCGTAGAGGTCTCCGGAGCCCAGCAGCCGGGCGGCAAAATCGCTGGAGACATTATCGCCATGCCAGTATTCACGCACCGTGTCGCGATATTTATCATTCCATTCGGCCCAGCCTGGCGGGAATCCCCCCACCTGATAGCCGCCCGGACCGATATCCCACGGTTCGCCAATCAATTTCAGTCGTGATAGCAAAGGGTCCTGCATCATGGCGTCAAAAAAGCCGCCGCGCTGGTCGAAGCCTTCCGGTTCACGCCCCAGAATGGTCCCCAGGTCAAAGCGAAAGCCGTCGATATGCATCGACTCTGCCCAGTAACGCAGCGAATCCATCACCATTTGTAGCACCCGCGGATGCGAGGTGTTCACCGTATTACCCGTACCGGTGTCGTTAATGTAATAGCGATGCTGCTCAGGCAAGGTACGGTAGTAAGAGAAATTATCGATCCCCTTAAACGAGAGCGTTGGGCCAAGTTCGTTGCCTTCCGCCGTGTGGTTGTAGACCACATCCAGGATCACTTCGATACCGGCATCGTGAAAGGCGCGTACCATATCGCGCACCCCCTGAATGCCTTTAGGCCCGTAATAACGCGAAGCCGGGGCAAAGAAGCCCAGCGTGTTATAGCCCCAGAAGTTTTTCAGCCCTTTATCCAGCAAATGTTGATCATCCGGAAACCAGTGGACAGGCAGGAGTTCAACCGAGGTGATGCCGAGATTTTTGATGTAATCCACCGTCGCCTTATGGCCCATGCCTTCAAAGGTGCCGCGTAATTCCTGCGGCAGCGCGGAATTGAGCTGGGTAAAGCCTTTCACGTGAGTTTCGTAGATGACCGCCCTGGACCAGGGAATGATCGGGCGATGTTGGTCCTGCCAGTCAAATTCATTCGGGTCGATTACCCGGCATTTGGGCATATAAGGACCGCTGTCGCGGGTATCAAATGTCAGATCTTTGTCTTCATGTAACAGATCGTAGGCGAAGTGCGATTCATTCCACTCCACGTTGCCAACCAGTTCGCGGGCATACGGGTCAACCAGCAGTTTATGCGGGTTAAAACGGTGACCATTTTCCGGGTCATAAGGGCCATGGACGCGAAAACCATACAGCGCGCCGGGTTTCAGCCCGGGGACATAGCCATGCCAGATTTCATGCGTGTACTCTGGCAGGTCGAGTCTTGCGATTTCCTGTTTGCCGTCGGGGGCATAGAGACACAGCTCAACGCGCTGCGCGTGTGCGGAAAAGAGCGCAAAGTTGACACCCTCACCATCGTAATTAGCACCGAGTTGATGATAATTTCCTGCCGTAATAGTAAATGACTTTCCGTCTGACATTTTTTCCTTCTCCCGCTAATGACGATTTTTGCCATAAATACAAAAGGTTAAAATGAACTATATAAAACACGTACGGGCAGACTGCCATCTCCTGACGCCAGGTCGATGCCCTTGTTCAGGTTTTCTTCTTTTCCGGTAAAGAGATCCCGATAACGCCGCCCGGCAAGGGTATCCGTCAGCATGACCGAGGTATCTTGCAGGCCTGGCGGGTAGAGCCAGTCGGGATGTGCCGCCAGCGCAGCGAAAACCAGACGCGGTACGACAACAATCAGCGCTTCGTCGCCACAGGTACGGGCAAAGGCGATAACGTTTTTCGCCTGCGAACCTGAGGCGGAAAGCGGCAGATAATCGCCTGTGCGAAATAGCCGCGGTTTTTGCTGGCGAAAACGGGCAAGGCGGGCGATAACCTGCTGTTTCGTTCTGCCGCTAAACCAGGCGTCCTGGTCGGTGTTGAGCGGTTTTTCCTCGTCGTCGAGCGCGCTGGCAAGCGCAAAGAAATCAGGTTCGAGGCGATTATCCGGATCCACAAGGCTAAAATTGAACGCTTCGCTCCGCTGGTAGATATCCGGTACACCGGGTGCAGTAAGCTTAATTATTGCCTGTGTCAGGCTGTTCACCAGTCCAGCGCGAATAAAAGGCTGCAGGGCGCGGTGAAAATCGACCAGAAACGGCTGGTTATCCGCTGAGAGCAGATGCGTGACATAACCCAGAACCGCCTGTTCGTAGGCGTCATTGTTGTCATCCCAGCTCGTGCGTAATTTCTCCTCGCGCAGCGCTTTTTCAACATACGGAAGAAAACGGTCTTCAAGGGCTTTAAGGCCTGTGTGATCATCCGGGCGCAATGTGACGGGCCACGCACCCGCCAGCGCCTGATAGATCATCCATTTGCTGCCGGAGCGCGGCGCGGCGCCGTCATCAATCAGCACGACTTTGGATTTATTCATCTCGCGCCAGCGAACTACGCACTGCGCCCACTCTTCGGGCGCTTCGGTAAGGGTATACAGCCGCGCGCGGGTATCTTCCCCCCGTTTGGTGTCGTGGGTGGAGGTGGTCGACAGCGCATCCGGCTGCCGCTCGCGGCGGGTTTGCATCTCTTTATGGAAAGCGGACAACGCATAAGGTCGTGGTAACGGCTCCGATCCCACTTCATTGAGCGCCAGCGCCATGTGCTGACGGAAAAAGAGAGTATCTTCCACGGATTTCGCCATCAGCGGCCCGGTCAGCTGCTGAAAGCGCGTGCGAAAGACGAGTACATTATCGGCGGTGCTGTCCTCCAGCTCGCCAGTGAGGATCCGTTGCAGGAAATCCAGCGCCTCAGGATCTGGCAAGGTGCCGGGCGCCTTCACGGAATCGACGACGTTTTGTAGCAGAGCATCGTCTGCCGGGGTCAACCCTTCGTCGGTGCCATAGGTACGGTAAACGGGGAAGGCGACCAGCAGTTCTCGCAGGGCCGTACTCATGGCGGTTTCATCCAGTGCCGCATCTTCCGCCGTGGCAATGTCCAGGCTTAGCCTGAGGAGGGTGTTAAATTCGCCTTCAAAATTGCGCCCTGACATCAGCAGCTTGGCGGCCCGCAGTTCGTTCGCCATATCAACCGTTCTGCCCAGTACCTCTTCATAGGCCTGGCTGAGCGTCGCCATGTTGTCGCCATCGACCAGCGCGTCGGATAAAGCGGCGATAAATTCATAACCGGTGGTCCCGGAGACGGGCCACTCTGGCGGTAGCTGTTCGCCGTCAGCAAGGATTTTCTCCACGGTGATGTAGCAGTCCGGCCCGGCCTGTTGGCGTAAACGATCAAGATAGCCTTTCGGGTCCGCCAGCCCGTCGATGTGGTCGATGCGCAGCCCGTCAACGACGCCGCTGTGCACCAGTTCGAGAATCAGCCGGTGCGTATCATCAAAGACGGTTTTATCTTCAACCCGCACGCCCACCAGACCGGTTATCTCAAAAAAGCGGCGATACGAGAGAGAATGAGGCGCGTCACGCCAGCAGGTAAGCCGCCAGGGTTGACGCTGATGCAACGCGCTGATGGCTGATTTATCCGTCAGATTCAGGATCGCGTCGGGGTCGTCTTGCCAGCTTTCCGGCGTCAATGGATAAAAACTGTCGTAATAGGCAAAGGCGGGATGTCCGGTTTCCGGGTCCGGCTGTACGTGGATCTCGTCACGCTCCAGCACATTTTCAAAGGTATCGCCCAGAAACGGCAGCGTGAGCGGACGCGTCCAGTCAATATCGAAATGGTGGGCGTAACGGCTTCGTGGGCCGTGTTCAATGACATCGCGCCACCAGCGGTTTTCCAGTGAAGCCGCCATATGGTTTGGCACAATGTCGAGAATCAGCCCCAGCCCCGACTCTTTGAGCGCTTTTACCATCCGATCGAACCCCTTGCGCCCACCAATGGCCGGGTCAATTTCATTAGCGTCTGTCACGTCATAACCGTGAGTTGATCCGGTGGTGGCAGTAAAAACAGGCGATGCATACAGGTGACTAATGCCCAGTCGTTTAAGGTAGGGCACCAGTGCCGCGGCACGGTCAAAGGTCATGCCGTTACGAAACTGAATACGGTACGTTGCCGTTGGAATGGTCATTGCGCATCTCCTGACGCGAGGCGAACCACAATCGAATGTGGCGGCAGTTCGTTTGAGATAGTGGGTCGGGCAAACAGTGTGTTGCCGGGAAAGTCAGGTACGGGCCTGGCGTGCTCGCCGAGATTGAGCGCCATCGATAACGTGCCGTCAGGGAATGTCCAGCGTACGGCGAGAAAACCGGGTGCGGTATCCACGACCTTGCCGTTTTGCCCCGATGCCTGGGCCAGCAATGGCACAATGTACTGCTGACGCAATGCCAGCAATTCACGCGTTAAGGCTAACCAGGCTTTACCTTCGGTGCTTTGCAGGGCCTGCCAGTTGAGCTTCGACAGGGTGAAGGTACGCTCGGCATTGGGATCGGGCACATCAACGCCGTCATACCCGGAGTGGCCGGCAAACTCTTTTGCCCGTCCTTCACGCACGGCGCGGGCGAGTTCGCCATGGAAATCAGTAAAGAACAGGAAAGGCCGCGTCTCGCCATACTCTTCACCCATAAATATCAGGGGAATATGCGGCGAGAGCAGCAGGGCAGCCAGCAGGAGTTGACTGCGTTCCGGTCCTGCGAGGCTAATCAACCGTTCACCTAATGCGCGGTTACCGACCTGATCGTGATTCTGGATAAAATCGACAAAGGCGGCTGGCGGCTGGCCCCGGCTGTCCACACCGCGCGGTTCGCCACTGTGTGGGGAGACTTCGCCCTGATAAGCAAATCCTTCAGCGAGCGCACGGGCAACCCATTTTTCAGGGGCATCAGCGAAATCCTGGTAATATGCCTGCGTCTCTCCCGTCGCCAGCACGTGCACGGCATTGTGAAGATCATCGTTCCACTCGGCGGTAAAGAGAGAGACTGAGCCGTCCTCGTCGCGTGGGTGCAGGTCGATAATGTTACGGCTGTCTTCAGTAGTGAGATGAATGGGGCGGTCGGTTATCTGTTGCCGAATGCGCCGGGCAATGTCCATGAGGATGTGTTTTTCGGATTTATCCTCAATCTGATCGATGGCATCGAAGCGTAATCCATCAAGACGAAACTCGGTCAACCAGTAGAGCGGCGCTTCCGCAATATAGCGACGGGCCGCGTCCACATCATAAGCAATACCCGCCCCCCAGGGCGTGGAACGGGAGCTATCGAAGAAGTCGGGTGACAGTAAAGAAAGATAATTACCTTCCGGGCCAAAGTGGTTGAGCACAATATCAAGGACCACTGAAAGCCCTAGCCCATGGGCGGTATCGACAAACGCGCGGAAATCGTCCGGTGTACCATAGGCAGAATGCGGTGCGTAGAGCAGTACGCCATCGTAGCCCCATCCCCGGTTGCCGCCAAACTGCGACAGGGGCATTACTTCAATTTGGGTAATCCCCAGTTCGGCAAGATAAGGCAGTTTCCTGATAGCGGACCGGAAGGTCCCCTCCGGCGTAAATGTCCCGATATGCAACTCATACACGACGGTCTCTTCCCACGGGCGCCCTTGCCACTGCGGGTGTTGCCAGCGGTACTGGGTGGGGTCGATGACCAGCGACGGGCCATTAACATCCGCTTTCTGTGCGCGAGAGGCCGGGTCGGGAATAGTCATACCGCCGGCGAGAACATACTGATATTCCGTGCCGGGCGCGACGTTTTCTACGGTAAGTTCAAACCAGCCCTCGTCGCACGGACGCATGTCCAGATCTTTACCTGCAAGCCGTAGAGTGATGGTGGGCTGACCGGATGCCCAGACACGAAACCGGACAGCGCCGTTCCCGAGCCATTCGGCCCCCCAGCTTTTATGAAATGATGTTGACTCCATTCAATTACCTCGTTTAATGCAAAGCGATCAATGGCCGACAAAAAGTGCCTTAAGAACGCGATACCTCAAGGCATACGAAGCTGATCATAGACGATAATGGAAAAAGTGATGTGACAGTGTCACTTGTGCAGCATGCAGAATGAGCGCGATTCTGACGGGAAAGGGGTGAGTGAGTCTCGTTGTCTGAGCGACACGGCGGGGCGTTTACCGGTTGGGCGCCCCTGACCGCTTTATTAGCCTTTTTAGAGCGCAAAATCATGCGCTTTCAGTGATAGTTGCCTTATGGAGTTCGAGGATAAAGTCTTGATAATCGCTCAGGCACCAGGTCCGGGTATATTCCACAGGCATGTCGTTATGGCTCCACCCTGTACGGGTGACCAACAAAAGCGGTGTTTGTTGCCGGACGCCCAGATAGTGTGCCAGCCTGTCGTCCGCCGCGACGGCGGCAAAACGCTGATTAGCGTGAAGTACCGGCATCCCTTTTTGTTCCAGGTAACGATAGAGCGAATCTGGTAGGTCGGTAATTTTCTCCAGCAGTTGTGCGGGTAACAGCGCCGTTTGGACGGAGATGGCAATGCCGTTAATTTTGCGCACCCGGGTCAGTTCGACCACATCGTTCTGCTGTGTACTTAATTGCAGGATCTGACACTCCTGCGGCGAGGCGATCCGGCGCTGGTAGCCAACCAGTTCGCTTTGCGCCTGACCACCGCTGGCATCGGCCATCTCGCTAAAACTTTCCAGCAAGGGGAGCGACTGGCGCAGGTGAGGAGCGACAAACGTTCCCGCCCCCTGCTGGCGAATAAGTATTCCCTCTTCAAACAACTGCTGAAATGCCTTACGCACCGTCCCCCTGGCGATCGCCAACATTTCCCCGAGTTCGCGTTCCGGGGGAATGGCGTCACCAGGGCGCAGTTGCCCCTCTGCAATAGCGCGTTTAATGACATTGATCAGTTGCATATACAGCGGCAAGCCATCTGACGGATCGAGGGCAAAGACAGCGGGCATCACATCTCCGGAATGAATTTCTTTAGCGGTTTATTGTGTACCAATCCTTAACCATATTGCGCCACTTGTCATCCCGTTCACACCGCTTTGTACGATTATTAATGTGAAAGCGATCGTAAATTCAACATGCCTGGCTGGTTTTGAGGCATGTGATTTATTTAAGGTGAGCAATTGGTATATAAATGGTTCATTCATTGAAGGTGAAAATATGACAACCAAACGTTTACTGGACTGCTGTGCTTCCGACCTGGTACAGATGGACAAAGCGGCGCTGCTGTATGCAATTCGAGCCAGTGAAGGGCGCGTGTTGATCAGTGAAACGATCGCGATTACGCAGCCGCTGCTTAACAATGTCACCAATGCAGAGCTTGCGGCGTCACAGGGGGCGGATATTCTGCTTATCAATATGTTCGACAGCGAGCATCCACAGATTCAGGGCATGCCTGCGGATACCCAACCGGAAGAAGTGTTGCATCGCTTAGCACAACTGACCGGGCGAATCATCGGCGTAAACCTGGAGGCCGTCGACCCCAACTTTACCCGTAACCATGAGGATATCTGGAAAATGAACCCGGGGCGCGCGGCCACGGCGGAAAATGCGCGAAAACTGGTAGAGATGGGAGCTAAAATCCTCGTACTGACCGGTAATCCCAACAATGGCGTGAGTAATAAGGCGCTGGGACTGGCGCTAAAAGAGATTCGCGATGCGATTGGCGATAGCGCGGTATTGATAACCGGTAAAATGCATGGCGCAGGCATTGTCCGGGAAAGCGGGAGCGCCATTATTAGCGAAGAAGATGTGAACGGGTTTGCCGAGCAAGGGGCAGATATTGTATTGATCCCGGCCCCCGGTACGGTGCCTGGCATGAGTCAGGAAAAGGTTGCGGCGCTTATTGATTGCGCGCATGCCAGCGGCGTTCTGGCGATGACGGCCATCGGAACGTCTCAGGAAGGGGCCGATATCAACACGATTCGCCAGATTGCCTTGATGAGTAAAATGGCCGGAGCCGATCTGCATCATATTGGCGATACGGGTTATATGGGCATGGCCCTGCCGGAAAATATTCTGGCCTATAGCGTCGCCATTCGCGGTGTCAGACATACCTATACGCGTATTGCGCGTTCGGTAAACCGCTAACCTGCAGGAGCCGGTATCCGCCTGCAGCGAATACCGGTTTTATCGATTAAACGGCGGGAATGCTTTCCAGCGACGGGTAGATAGTCAGGCCGTGTTGCCTGCCGACGTCGATATCCATGTCCGCACCGCGGGATTCTCCGGCAATACGAAAGATGGCGTCACAGCGGGTTATTAACCGATGCGCGACAGGATAAAGCATCGCCTCGCAGATCTCGTCGTCATGCCTCGTGGAACCTGCTGCTTTTGCCAGCGGCAGGGCCAGCCATTCGCCAATCACCGGAATATGTCCACGTTGCCAGACCGCCAGCGCCGCCTCTTCAAGTCTGGCAAGGTTCTGTGCGATCAACTCAGCATTACCCTGAGTCCCGCTGCGATAAGGGCCGGCGATAAGAATGATTTGTCGGTTCATGTTGGCCTCACAATAATTTTTTGAGCGCGACATGGTAGAGCAGCATGATGGTCTTACCGTCGCAGATAAGGCCGCTGTCAATCGCCGCGAGGGCATCATCGAGCGTCATTTCCATGACTTCGATATCTTCCCCTTCGGCTTCAATACCGCCGCCCTGGCTTATTTTGTCGCCTGACTGATACTCCGCCGTATAAAAGTAGAGTTTTTCGGTGACAGAACCGGGGCTCATAAAGGCTTCGAACACCTTCTGCACATTCTCCACGCGATAGCCAGTCTCTTCTTCGGCCTCCGCTTTAATGCGACGTTCCGGATCCATGTTATCGAGCAGGCCCGCGGCGGCTTCAATCAGATAGCCGTCATGTCCGTTGATAAAGACCGGGAAGCGAAACTGGCGAGTCAAGATGACCGTGCGTTTCTGACGGTTATACAAAAGGATCGTTGCTCCGTTGCCGCGGTCATAGACTTCACGATGTTGTCGCTGCCATTCACCGTCGCGGCGACGCAGGTCAAAGGTATATTTCGTCAGCGTATACCAGTCGTTGGACAATATTTTTCTGTCCTCAATGCGTACTTCTGCACGTTTTGATTGCACAATACCACCTCCATACGTAGAGTAGGCATCATAAACAGCATTTTCGTGCACGATCAAGATAATTCGTGCAAAACAGGAATCGCCTTATGCTTATCAGTCAACGTAAACGCCTTATCCTCGAACAGCTCGCCCGTGAAGGCCAGGTGCTGTCAAAAGCACTCAGCACACAATTTGCGGTATCGGAAGATACTATTCGCCGTGACTTACGTGAACTCGCGGCTGAGGGGGAATTACAGCGCGTCCACGGCGGAGCGCTACCTGCGTCGGGAGCGACAGCCACTTTCGCTGAGCGTCAGTCTCTGCGTCTGGATTCGAAAAAGCGGGTGGCGCAAAAGGGGGCTGAGCTGATCCTGCCCGGTCAGGTGGTGATGATTGATGGCGGTACGACGACGGCGGAGCTGGTTACCTTCTTGCCAGCAGATTTGTCTATTACCGTGGTGACGCATAGCCCCAGTATTGCCCTCGCGCTGGTAGAACATCCGTGCATCGATGTCATCCTGATCGGCGGAAAGCTGTTTAAACACTCGGTTGTCACCACCGGCACTGCCGCCATCGACGGGATTTCCGCCATTCACGCCGACCTGTTTTTTATGGGGGTGACGGGGATTCATGCCGGGACGGGGCTGACCACCGGCGATTACGAAGAAGCCAGTGTCAAACGGGCATTTTCCCGACGCGCGGCAGAAACTATCGTGCTGGCCTCAGCCGAAAAAATAAATGCGGCATCTTCGTATGTCATCGGTGATTTATCGATGGTGAATACAATGGTGGTGGAAAAAGAAGCTGATGCCGGTCTGGTCACCGCGCTTGAAAAGGCGGGTGTGGTGGTGGTGAAGGCAGACTAAAATGGAGTCCATCACGCTTCTATAACAGAAAAGTGATGGACTCTGTTCCACGATACTATTTCCGGTTATCGCGTGGGTGCATAGAGGGCAACATCCTCTCAAGCGTGTTATCGCGAACAATGTAGTGATGAAACAGCGCGGCGGCGGCATGCAAACCTACCAGGAAATAACCGGCGTTAGCGATCAATTCATGTACCGACTTCAGGGTGTGCTGGAGCTCCGGGTCTTTCGCGGCGGCGACAGGCATTTGCAGGCCCAAAAATGACCACTCCACCTGCCCGACGTAGAGTGAAAGTACCCCAAGCAGCGGCAAACTTAAAAACATCAGATAAAGCAAACCGTGTACGGCTTTGGCGGAGATGATCTGCCAGCGCGGCGGCTGCGGGATAATATCAGGATCGTGGTGCGTGAGTTTTAGACCAACCCGCACCACCATTAATACCAGTACGCTTACACCGGCGGTGTAATGGGTCAGAACAAGCAACGCGCGCGGCGCGCTGCCTTTCGTGGTAAAGCCTTTCAACTCCATTGCCGCGTAGGCGATAACAATCATTAATAACACCAGCCAGTGCATGATGCGCTGGCTGCGAGCAAATGTATTTTTCACCGGAATGTCCCTCATGAATAACGGTGACGTAGATATAAATAAACAACCTTAAGCCGACATTAATTCAACCTTTTATATTCAGGCTCACGATCGGATATCTTTCTGTTTGCACTCATTTTCATATCATTTTATTGCTGGATTTTTTATCTGTAACAAAGCCCGACAATAGGAAGAATTATGTATTTCATGGCTTGTTGAGATGCCAGTGAGGCACGTCGCTGTCGCAAGAAAAGAGCCGTTGAACAATATACTTTTTAATAATATATTAAAAAGTATATTGTATTGCAGATAAACGTGAGATTACGCGTGAAAACACCCGATAAGCAACAGATGTACGCCGCTGCCGCCAAAGCGGCAGGGGTGCTGAAATCGATGGCCAATGAAGACCGCCTGCTGTTGTTGTGCCATATCAGCCAGGGCGAAACATCAGTTAGCGAGATTGAGCTGGCGCTGGGCATTACACAGCCGACACTTTCGCAACAACTGGGGGTGCTGCGCCGCCAGCAACTGGTAGAAACCCGGCGTGAAGGAAAACAGATCTTCTACCGGGTGGCGGCGCCAGACGTACTGACATTGCTCAACACCCTTTACACACTCTATTGCCCGGCAGCGGAAAGCGAGGAGGGAGAATGATGATTGACTGGACACATTTCACGCCACTGGCAAGCGCCATAGGTGGGTTAGTGATTGGCGCGGCGGCGGCGATGTTAATTCTGTTTTGTGGACGGGTCGCCGGCATCAGCGGCATTCTCGGCGGCGTACTGTCACGCACGAACAAAGACAAGGGCTGGCGAGTCGCCTTTCTGCTCGGCATGATACTTTCCCCGCTGCTCTGGCGTCTGGTGGCGCCGCTGCCTGCGGTAACGATCGACGCGTCCTGGCCCATGCTGATCGTAGCTGGCCTTCTTGTGGGAGTAGGGACGCGTTACGGTTCTGGCTGTACCAGCGGCCACGGTGTGTGCGGGCTGTCGCGTTTGTCGCTGCGGTCACTGGTCGCCACACTCGTCTTTATGGCCGCGGCGTTTATTACTGTGTGGCTGGTTGGTTTCTGGCGTAGCTGAGCGTAAAGGAGTGCTGTGATGAATATATTTTTCGCCTTGTTGTCGGGTCTGATGTTTGGTATTGGTCTGATTGTCAGCGGTATGGCCAATCCGACAAAAGTCATGGGCTTTCTGGATATCACCCGCGTGTGGGATCCGTCGCTGGCTTTTGTCATGGGCGGGGCTATTAGCGTTGGTTTCTTTGCTTTTCGTATGGCAGCAAAACGTAAACGGCCGCTGTGTGGCGATAAGATGCATCTGCCCACGGCGAATCACATTGATAAACGTCTGGTAGGCGGTGCGCTGTTATTTGGCATCGGCTGGGGACTGGCGGGCATCTGCCCCGGGCCAGGGCTGGTGTTGCTGGGGGCCGGGTTCAGTCAGGGCGTGATATTTGTGCTGGCCATGCTCGCCGGGATGCTGCTTTTTCAGTGGTTTGAAGGGTACCGGCAGCATGAGCAACAGGTTCGTCCCCGCTAACAGCAACGGTGACGAACCTGTTCTGATTACTGTGCCACCCAGCCACCGTCCATATTCCATGCCGCGCCGCGTACCTGGGAGGCCGCATCGCTACATAAGAACAGGGTCAGCGCGCCCAGTTGTTCCGGAGTAACGAATTCACCGGAGGGCTGTTTTTCCCCGAGGAGTGTGTCACGCGCCACCTCGGGTGCGATCCCGGAGGCGATGCGTTGCTCAATTTGCTGTTGCACCAGTGGCGTCAGTACCCAACCGGGACACAGGGCATTACAGGTAATATTGCTCTGTGCATTTTCCAGCGCGATCACTTTCGTCAGGCCGACCACCGCATGTTTAGCGGCGACGTAGGCTGATTTCTCTTTTGATGCCACCAGTCCGTGTACCGAGGCAATATTGATAATCCGTCCCCAGTTGCGCTCTTTCATCCCGGGTAGCGCCAGTCGGCTGGTGTGAAAGACAGAGGAGAGGTTGATCGCCAGGATAGCGTTCCACTTTTCAACCGGGAAGTGTTCGACGGGCGCGACATGCTGGATCCCGGCATTATTGACCAGAATATCCACGCCGCCGTACTCGCTTTGTGCATACTGCATCATGGCTTCGATCTGCGCCGGGTCGCTAAGATCCGCATCGTGATAACCCGGCCTTGCGCCATAGCGGGCTACTTTATCTTTGGCGCGGTCTACCTCGCCAAAACCGTTGAGAATAAGCTCTGCGCCCGCTTCTGCCAGTGCGCAGGCGATCCCCAGACCAATGCCGCTGGTGGAGCCTGTTACCAGTGCGACTTTACCGTTCAGATGCATTTTGTTCTCCTTAAACAATACCCGTCATGTAGAACACGCCGATCACAAACAGGACCGCCAGACTTTTAATCAGGGTGATGGCGAATATGCCGCCATACGCCTGTCGGTGCGATAACCCCGTAATGGCGAGCATGGTGATCACCGCGCCATTATGCGGAAGGGTATCCATACCGCCGCTGGCCATTGACGCCACGCGGTGTAACACCTCCAGCGGAATATTGGCCGCGTGAGCAGCCGCGACGAACGTGTCAGCCATTGCCGCCAGTGCGATACTCATTCCCCCGGAAGCGGAACCGGTGATACCGGCCAGCGCCGTTACGCTGATGGCTTCGTTCAACAGCGGATTGGGGATGGCCGCCAGTCCTTTGGACAACACCAGAAAGCCTGGCAGAGCGGCGATGACTGCGCCAAATCCATATTCAGATGCGGTATTCATTGCCGCCAGAATAGCGCCGCCTACGGCCGTTTTACTGCCTTCTGCCAGCCGTCCGCGAATATTGCGAAAGCCACAGATCACCACCATCAAAATGCCTGCGCACAGGGCCGCTTCCACCGCCCAGATGGCGTTAATTTTACCCACCTCGGTGACAATAGGTTTCGCCAGACCGGGGAGCGTCAGTTCATGCGTGGCGCCATACCAGACCGGGATCCAGCGGGTAAAAAGCAAATTGAAGACGCCGACCAGAATCAACGGCGCAATGGCAATGATCGGGTTGGGCAGGTTGATGTTATCCGGCGTTTCCGGCTCATTCTGTAAGTCAGTGCCGTAACCTTCATTATTCGCCTGCGCTTTGCGTCGTTGACGTTCGAGATAAAACAGGCCGACCACAATAATGAATATCGAGCCGATCAAACCAAGCCACGGCGCGGCCCAGGCGTTGGTGCCAAAGAAACTGGTTGGGATAATGTTCTGGATCTGCGGCGTACCGGGCAGAGCATCCATGGTAAAGCTGAATGCCCCCAGTGCGATGGTGGCGGGAATCAGCCGCTTGGGAATGCCACTCTGGCGGAACAGTTCAGCGGCAAACGGGTAGACTGCAAAGGCCACCACAAACAGCGACACGCCGCCGTAGGTCAGCAGCGCACACACCAGCACAATCACCGGGATGGCGTGGCGCCGGCCTAGTAACTGGATTGCTGCGGCGACAATCGAACGGGAAAAACCCGAAAGCTCGATCAGCTTGCCAAACACCGCGCCAAGTAAAAAGACCGGGAAGTAGAGCTTAACGAACCCGACCATCTTCTCCATAAACAGGCCGGTAAAGGCCGGGCCAACCGCGCCGGGATCGGTCAGAAGCACGGCGCCTAAAGCGGCAATCGGGGCGAACAAAATGACGCTGTAGCCGCGATAAGCCGCGACCATCAGCAAGGCCAGAGCAGCCAGGGCAATTATTACGCTCATCATGACTCCTGAATCTTATTTTGTAGGGAACAGAAACGGGCATTAAGGCTTTAAGGCATGACGCAGTTGCCAGGCGCGTCGTTGTTGGATGCGTGCGCGTCGCGCCTCATCCCAGTGATAAAATCCGTCTCCGCTGCGCTCGCCGATATTGCCGCGTTGCGTTTTCTCCTTGATCAGCTCCAGCATCTCGTCGCCCTGGGCAAGCTCCGGCAGAAGGTGACAGTAGATGTCCAGCACCGTGTTAAGACCAGTCATATCCGCCGCTTCCAGCGGGCCTACCATGGCATAGCGCCTGCCAAGCGAAGCACGCATCACCTGATCCACCACCTCTGCACTGGCAATGCCGCTATGAACGATATGCAAGGCTTCGCGCAGCAGGGCAAACTGCAGGCGGTTGCCGATAAAACCGGGGGCGGCGCGATCGAGTTTTACCGCCTCCAGCTCAAGGCTGCGTAACAGCTGATACACCGTTTCCACGCACTTCGGGTCGGTTTTGCTACCCGGAACCACTTCAACCAGCGGAATGAAGTGCGGTGGGTTCCAGAAATGGGCGATCAGCAAGCGTTCGGGATGCGCCAGTTTGGCCGCCAGCGCATCCGGCGGCAGGCCGCTGGTATTACTGGCAATGATCGCCTCAGGAGAAATGCGTTTTTCCAGTTCCGCATAAAGCGCGTGCTTGAGTTCCAGCCGTTCAGGAATAGCCTCAATCAGCAGGCCGGCATCAGCAAGATCGTCAAGTGACGTTGTCACGTGCAACCTTGCCAGAGTTGCCGGTTTGTCTGACTCGTTGAATTGCCCGGCGTCCCGCAGTTCGTTGAAGATAGCGCTGGCGGCGCCTGCCACTTCTGAAAGGCGGGTCGGGTCTGTATCGTAAATCAGCACATCCTGATGAAAGCGGGCGAAGTGGGTGGCTATACCAATCCCCATCAGGCCGGCGCCAATGATCACGGTCTGTTGCATGCTTTTCTCCTTCATCGGGATACCGCCAGTGCGACGCCCTGACCGCCGCCGACGCAGAGCGTCGCCAGCCCTTTATGCGCGTCCCGGCGCTGCATTTCGTGCAGGAGTGTCACCAGGATGCGACACCCCGAGGCGCCAATGGGATGACCGAGGGCGATAGCGCCGCCATTCACATTGACGCGCTCGCTGTTCCAGCCCAGTTCGTCGCCCACCGCCAGCGCCTGGACAGCAAATGCTTCGTTAGCTTCAATCAGATCAAGTTCGTTGATAGCCCAGCCTGCGCGTTTCAGGGCTTCACGCGTTGCCGGGACCGGCCCAAGCCCCATGACCGCCGGATCAACGCCCGCCACCGCATACCCGGCAATGCGGGCCATTGGGGTAAGGTTCAGTTCCCGGGCTTTCTCCGCGCTCATGACCAGCACTGCCGCGGCGCCGTCATTCAAAGATGACGCGTTGCCCGCTGTCACCGTACCGCCCTCGGGGCGAAACGCAGGGCGCAGACGGTGTAATAATTCCAGCGAGGTTTCCGGGCGGGGCGGCTCATCCTGACTGACGATCAGTGGCTCTTTTCTGGCACGCGGAACGCTGACGGGGGTTATTTCTGCGTTGAAACGCCCGGCCTCGCGGGCCGCAACGGCTTTCTGCTGTGAGGCAAGGGCAAAGGCATCCTGGCGCGCACGGTCAATCGCGTATTTCTCTGCCAGGTTTTCTGCCGTGATCCCCATGTGATAGTCGTTGAACGCGTCCCATAGCCCGTCGTGAATAACGCTATCAAGCATATTGCTATGGCCGAGGCGTAATCCGGCGCGTGCCCCGTCCACAAGATAGGGGGCGTTGCTCATGCTCTCCTGACCGCCAGCGATCACGATGTGCGCGTCGCCGCTGCGGATCGTCTGGACCGCCAGCAACACCGCTTTCAGGCCGGAACCGCACACCTGATTGACTGTCACCGCTGGCGTCGTCACCGGGATCCCCGCATGCAGCGCCGTCTGACGCGCCGGGTTCTGACCACAGCCCGCGCTTAATACCTGGCCAATAATCACCTCGTCTACCTGTTCGGGACGAACCCCGCTCTTTTCCAGCAACGCTTTCACTGCGCAGACGCCAAGCTCAACCGCTGACAGCGGGGTCAGAGCGCCATGAAAATTACCGGTCGGCGTGCGGGTTGCTGCGATAATCACCACGTCCTGCATTTGTTCGCTCCTCATTGAAAACGCATCTCTGGTACATCATCAGGCACGATGAGACGTCCGGCGGTTTTGCTGACGATCTCTTCCACGCTGACGCCCGGCGCACGCTCTTTCAGTACGAACGCGCCGTTCTCAATTTCCAGATAAGCGAGGTCAGTCAGGACGCGACGAATGCAGTTGGCCCCGGTAAGCGGAAGGGTGCAGTGTGGTAGCAATTTCGATTCGCCACTTTTGGAGGCATGGGTCATTACCACGATGATGTTTTCCGCGCCCGCCACAAGATCCATGGCGCCGCCCATGCCTTTCACCATTTTCCCTGGGATCATCCAGGAGGCGATATTGCCTTCGACATCCACTTCGAACGCGCCAAGGACGGTTAAATCCACGTGGCCTCCGCGGATCATGGCGAAGGACTGCGCCGAGTCAAAAATGGCCGCGCCGGGTCTGGCGGTGACCGTCTGTTTTCCGGCATTGATCATGTCGGCGTCCAATTCAGCTTCGTCAGGAAACGCCCCCATACCGAGCAGGCCGTTTTCGGATTGCAGCATCACATCGACGCCGGGCGGGACGAAGTTCGCCACCAGCGTCGGGATACCAATGCCCAGATTGACGTAGTAGCCATCACGCAGCTCGCGCGCCACGCGCTGTGCCATCTGTTCACGAGTCAACATGTCGGCTCCTTATGCACGCAATGTGCGCTGTTCAATACGTTTTTCGAATTGGCCCTGGATCAGGCGATCTACATAGATACCGGGGGTGTGGATCGCTGCAGGGTCGAGTTCACCCGGTGGCACAATCTCTTCCACCTCCACCACGGTTATCTTTCCGGCGGTGGCCATCAGCGGGTTAAAATTCTGCGCCGTGTGCCGATAGATGACATTGCCGTACCAGTCGGCCTTCCAGCCTTTGACGATGGCGAAATCGCCGGTAATCGCCGGTTCCAGAATGTACGGGCGACCAGCAAATTCGCGAACCTCTTTGCCTTCGGCGACAGGGGTGCCATAGCCGGTGGCGGTAAAAAAGGCCGGAATACCGGCGCCGCCGGCGCGGATCTTCTCAGCCAGCGAGCCCTGCGGCGTCAGTTCCACTTCCAGCTCGCCCTTGATCACCAACTCTTCAAAAAGCGCATTTTCGCCAACATAAGAGGCGATGACTTTACTGACCTGGCGGCTTTCCAGCAGGATGCCGAGGCCGAAGCCATCCACACCGCAGTTATTGGAAACCACCGTCAGGCCGTGTACGTCGCGGCGGCGAATTTCGGCGATGAGATTTTCCGGAATACCGCACAGGCCAAAACCGCCTGCCAGTACTGTCATGTTGTCGCGCAGTCCCTCCAGCGCCTCGTGATAGCTCGCGACGCGTTTATCCAGCCCAGCCATACGTTTGCCTCCGTGTTGTTGTTTGCGGCATCATCCGGGGCAAAAAATGATTTGTTAATTTTGATTTTGTGACGCATTAATTTGCTTTTCTTATTAATCTTTTGTTAATTAATCTTTTTCAATAAGTTAATGAAATGATAAATGAGAATGACCATCAAACAGTTACGCGCGTTTTTAGCGGTAGCTCACACTCTTAACTTCGCCCACGCGAGTGAAAAGCTGAATATGTCGCAGCCAGCCCTGAGTCTGGCTATCCGTGGACTGGAAGAGGTACTCGGCGGCGCATTGCTGACGCGAACCACGCGACGGGTCACCCTTACGCCGGAAGGCGAGGCGCTGTTCCCGATGGCGCGTCAGCTCATTGCTGATTGTGATAACGCCGAAGAGGCGTTGCGCCAGCGTTTTACCTTACAGAGAGGAAAGGTGTCGGTTGCCGCGATGCCCTCTTTTGCCGCTAACGCGCTGCCTCCCGTGCTCAAGGCGTTCCGCGATCGTTATGCGGGCATTAACGTGACGGTGCACGATGTGATTAACGAACAGGTGATCGAGATGATAAGTGACGGGCGGGTGGAGATGGGTATCGCCTTTGAACCCGAACCCGCGTCCAGCCTGCACTTTACGCCGCTGGCCATGGATCGATTTCTGGCGGTGGTGCCGCGAGACTGCCCACTGGCGCAAAAAGAGCAGGTCAGCTGGCGTGAACTGCTTAAACTCGATTTTATTACGCTACAGCGGCCTTCTGCGGTTCGCATCATGCTTGAAGAGAGACTGTCCCGTAGCGGGCATAAGCTGGAAGTGGCCTTCGAAAGCCATCAACTGGTCACGGTGGGTCGGATGGTGGCGAGTGGCCTTGGCGCAAGCGCCGTGCCTGCGTTGTGTGAAAAACAGATGATCGAACTGGGGGCGGTATGCGTACCGCTGATAAACCCGGTGATTGAACGGCGCGTGGGGATTATTCGCCTGGACCACGCGCAACTTTCCACGGCGGCGCAGGCGCTGCTCAATACGCTTCGCGCCGCTTACGACGTTAGCTAATCAGCGGAATGTGCGGGGCGGCGTCGGCAGGCAAATGGCCCGTCAGACGCGGATCGGCCTGTACTTCAACCTGAAAAGCGTAGGGGACAAAGCCTGAGCGGATATAAAAACTGAGCGCCGACGGATGGTCAAAGGTACAAGTGTGCACCCAGAAACGTTCGATGGGTTTGGCCCAGGCGCGTTCAGTCGCGTTGCTCATAATGGCGCGGCCCAGTCCTTTGCCGGTTGTCGCCTCTGTCAACCCCAGGAACACCAGTTCACATTGGCCGGGCTCACTAAAATCCAGCTCAAGCATGCCGATCTCCGCCTCGCCATCGCGAATAATCCAGGCTTCAACGTTCGGGTCGTTCAGGATAGATGACAGTTTGTCATCGGCCATATAGAGACGGGAAAACCACAGCCATTTGGCGCCAATCTTACGAAACAGTGCACGGTAGGCGACCAGATCGACATTAACCAGCGGATCCAGGGTGATGCCTTCGGGCAGGGGGAGGGTTTCTTGTTGTGGTTTAGCCCGCATTTCGAGGCAGGTGACGACCGATGCCACATGTCCCGGTGGGACATCAGAATATCCTAAGGCGATGGGGGGGTGTGCAGTGCTCATTTATTTTCCTTAATTGCAGGTGCGTGCTCTCAGTTATTTAAGGACAGACTACATCTTTCAGGAGGATTTTAATATAATCACATGAAATCGCAGCTTTTTATTTTAGTTAAGGTCAGTAATGAAACTTACGAGAGCAGTAATAATTGCTTTTAGTCTTCTTCTTTTGCAAGGTTGTGACAGCCAGGAAACGAAAGTTAAAAAGTTATTAAAGTGTGGTTTAGCCGTTGATGAATTAGGCAATGAACATGCGCAGGATAATTATAAAAAGAACAGTATGTTATTTTTCGGTACAACTCCGCCTGCGCTAAGCCACAACGAGATGGTTAAAATTGGCGATAAGGCGCGAGAAGAGCTGTGGATGGACAGCCGAAACAGTCGCGGCACAGTACAAAAATTACTCGAAGTGTATGGTGAAAAGTATTGCATTGAGTTGCATCAGGAGCCGAATGATAAAAATATCAAAATGCTGAGGCAGTTGATGTAATGCAGATGTGATAGAGCAACGGTGGCGACAAGGGGGCTGACGGAGAGATTCATAAAGGGATATATCGACATCAGTACACCCCGTTTTCCAGACAGCTTATTCAATGCTTGAGGGTGTTCATTTCAGAGACAGTGTACGTGTAAAACATAATCCGGTAATGCGCGTTCATTAATATCCGGCGGGCGTTTAAATAACACCCGCCAGACGGCGACTAATTACCCCAGCGGCTTTTCAGGTAATTGACCGCCTGCTGCGTTTGCGGCTGGTTCAGGTAATCTTCACGGAACAAAATCGTGCCTTTTATTTGCGGCGTCGACTCATTCAAATCGAGCTGTTTTTTCAGTTCCGGCACACCGCCATTTACGCTCCAGTCAGGCTCTTTTGATGAAGGTGCGCCCACTTTATACAGCGCAACGCCAATATAGAGACGGGTATGGGTTGGTTTAACGACATCGGCCCACCATTTTGCCAGCACATCATAACGCGCTGCGTCACGGGAAAACGGCCAGTACAACTGCGGAGCGATGTAATCCAGCAAACCTTGCTGTACCCAACGGCGGGTATCGGCGAAAGACTCATCATAAGCGGCAGCACCACGCGTGTCGGAACCTGCCGGGTCGAAAGAGCGGTTACGCCATACTCCGGCAGGGCTGACGCCAAACTCAACATTCGGGTTAATCTGTTTGATGGTGCGCGAAACCTGCTCAATCAACTGCTGCGTATTATGACGCCGCCAGTCAGCCTTCGAGGCAAACCCCTGACCATATTTTCTGAACGTCTCGCCGTCATTAAGCGCAGATCCCGCCGTTTCGGTATAAAAGTAGTCATCGAATTGCACGCCATCGACCGGATAACGGCTGACCACTTCCGCAACAATACTGGTTATCCAGTCACGAGCATCCGGAATACCTGGATCAAGGACAAACCGATCGCCCGCCGTCCGCACCCAGTCGCGGTGCAGGACAAAGACACTTGACGGATGCAGTGGCAGCGTAGAATTCAGATCGGCAACCGTAGAGGGCTTAATATTGGTGGAAACACGGTAGGGGTTAAACCAGGCATGTACCCGCATACCGCGTTTGTGCGCTTCATCAAGCATAAATTGCAGCGGATCGTAACCCGGATCCTGGCCAATTTTCCCCGTGAGGGTGTCGGACCAGGGCAGGATTTTTGACGGCCACAACGCCGTGCCGTCTGGTTTTACCTGGAAAAAGACGGTATTGATGCCAAGGCTTTTGAGTTTATCCAGCTTCACGCGCATGGCTTGCTGCTGCTGATTAATACGGCTTTGCGCAGTGCCGACGCCATTCACCGAGGCAAGCGGCGGCCAGTCAAGGCGGGAAACCGTTGCCAGCCAGACTCCGCGAACTGGTTCGTTATTTTGCAAAGCGTTGCCCGCAAGCGGATGTTTAGCGACTGGCGGAAGCGGGGTAACGAGAGAAACGGGTGGTTTTGAGGTACAACTGGCAAGCAAAAACGCCGTTGCCATAAACACACTGCTTTTTTTGATTCTCGTTAATGGAATAAAACGACGTGAGCGGTTAATGGGATACTCCAGTATTTCAGGTTGTCGCCTGGAGGCTCATTTTCGGCTTATTGCCGGGTATGTCAATGCACTAAAGACTATTGCGCACAACTCCTGAGCAGCCTGCCGATATCTCAGTGCCAGTGATAACCACAGCTGGCAGGACGCAATGCATGACAGGATCTGGCAAATTCTGGCTAAATACGCAGAAAAACAGTCTTTTTTTGCCACGTCTGTCGCTTTTTACGGCTTCGGTTATGCTTATAAAACTCGTCGTATCTTTCCTGGAAAAACCCAAGGAAAAGCGCCAATGAAAACGCGAATAAGCAAACTAAAAAATCGATATCCGTTGCACATCCAGATAACCGTTCTTTTTACGCTACTCATTGTTTCAATTGGCAGCATTATTATTCTTTTCAGTCATAGTCGGCTGACTAAGCTTGCGGAAATCAGTACGCACCAACGTTATCAACAAACGGGTAAGGCGATAGCTGCGGAACTGAATTCACTGACACGAACGATGGCGGGTTCGGTGAACATCCTGACGAAAATGGCGGTCGCTGATGCGGCGACAGAGCCACAACGGATGGCGCAATTGAGTAGCTTCATCATGGTGCTACAACAGAATGATTACGCCAGTTCCGTATATTGCGCCTGGGATAACGGAGACTTTTTTATTCTTCGCCGTTTAACGAACCAAAATCGGCTGTTATTTAAAAGCCCCGCCAATGCGCAATGGCTGGTGCAAAACTATCGACTGGATGTCAATCCGCCGCAGAAAAAAGCATCTTATTTAGACAGTGCGCAAAACATTATTTCATCGGCCCTTGTGCCTTATGATAATTACGATCCGCGCGCCCGGAAATGGTATACGCTTGCCCGCAGCGAAACAGGGCTGGTTACCTCGCCCAATTATATGTTTAAGGCCACAGGTGAAACCGGGTTTACCTATAGTCAGCTGGCAGATAATCAACATGCAGTGATTGGGCTCGATGTTTCTCTCGCCTCACTTTCCGCGTTTTTGCAAAAACAAGGACTACCGCCTGGTAGCCAGGCCGCAATTCTGTCTGAATCAGGTGAGGTTATCGCCAGTCAGCCAACGCGTGAGGCTGGTAATAACGGCAGTTTGAACATGGATAACTTGCCAGTCTTACAATCATTACTGGCGCATGAGAATGCCGGAAGCAGTGGTATTTTCAATGTTGCAAATGAAGACTGGTATGGTTCAGTAGTTAAGATTCACAGTAGCGGAAATGACTACCAACTTGCGATAGCCACGCCCGCGACCTTTTTGACGGCCGATGCCAGTGCGATCAGTCATCGTTCCACGCTGATCGCTTTCCTGTTACTTCTCCTCAGTCTGCCGGTTATCTGGTATTTCTCGCGCAAAATATCCCATCCGTTACTCAGATTGCGCAAAGATGCGGAAGAGATAAGCCAGTTAAACTTTGAGGCGCAACAGCAGCCGGGTACTCGCTCGATCATTGAAGAGATAGATGATCTGCATACGGCGATGGCAAAAATGAAACAAACGCTAATCAAGTTTATCTCAATGGGCAGTATGTTGAGTGTTAAGAATAACTTTACTCAGCAGATGCAGGGACTCCTGGCCGAAACGACGGAAATCGCCGACATGACAGGCGGGATGGTGTTTCTGTCAAATCAGGATGTCAACCGATTTACGCCTGCCGCCTTTCGTTGGCGTGAGGAAGACATTGACTTTTCTGACATTCAGCCGCTCACCGTGGACCATGATCACTGTGCCGGATTCTGGCAACTATTGCAGGGACAGACGGTTAGCGGCATGTTAAGTCGTGAAAATACTCCGCCTTCACTGCTGGCGTTTCTTTTACCGCATCTGCCAGTGCGTTATGTCGCCGTACCGATGCAAACTCATGATAATCACCCGATGGGTTTCCTGTTGCTTTTCAATAGCGATGTGCTTACCGATAAACAGGAAAATGCCAAAATTCAGTTGATCAATTCGCTGGTCGGAATGCTGTCGGTGGCGATCGAAGCCCAGCATCTTTTGGCAGAACAGAAGAAGCTGCTGAATGCCTTCATTAAATTGATTGCCGGGGCGATTGACGAGAAAAGCCCTTATACCGGCGGCCACTGCCAGCGCGTACCGGTTATCACAAAAATGCTGGCAAAAGCCGCTGTTGAAGCACAAGAGGGACCGTTCGCCAGCTTTACCCTTTCCGACAGCGAGTGGGAGGAATTGCATACCGCCTGCTGGTTGCATGATTGCGGGAAGATCACTACCCCGGAAGTTGTCGTGGATAAAGCCACCAAGCTTGAGCAGATCTACAACCGGATCCATGAAATCCGTATGCGCTTTGAACTGCTTAAACGGGAAAAAGAAATTGAATTCTTGCGACATCACGATGAGCATGCTGACGCGCAAACGCTGGAAGCGGCGCTTCGCCAGCTTGATGATGATTTCTACTTTATTGCCCGCTGTAATATTGGCAGTGAGTTTCTCTCTGATGACGCACTGGCACGGATTAAGACGATTGCCGAATATCGCTGGACGCGCACCCTCGACGATACCGCAGGCGTTTCACAGGACGAGTTAACGCGTAAAAGACGCCAGCCTGGCGCTGCGTTACCCGTGCAGGAGCCGATGCTGGCAGATAAAGAAGAGCATATCGTCTACCGCACCGATGTCAGTAGGGAGGCCGACCGATACCACTTCAAGCTGAAAAAACCGCTCTACCAGTATAACTATGGCGAAATTTATAATTTGAGTATCCGCCGCGGCACGCTCAATGATGAGGAGCGATACAAAATCAACGAGCACATCATACAGACCATTATCATGCTGGATAATTTGCCGTTTCCGCGCACGATGGCCAATGTGCCGATGATTGCTGGTGGACATCATGAACGCATGGACGGCAAAGGTTATCCATACCAGCTTAAGGATTCGCAGATGAGTATGCAGGTCAAAATGCTGGCGATTGCGGATGTTTTCGAAGCGTTAACGGCCATTGACCGGCCTTACAAACCAGGAAAATTGCTCTCTGAAGCGCTCAGTATCATGGTCAGTATGGTGAATGAGCATCACCTGGACCGGGAACTATTTATCTTGTTCCTGCAATCGGGCGTCTGGCTTGACTATGCGCAGACCTATTTAGACCCGGAGAAAACGGACCGCGTGAATGTTTCGGCGCTGCTGGCGAAAATTAAGCCGCAGCAGAGTGAAGAGGTAACGCCTGAAACCAGCCCGGCGTAACGCCGTCTTAATCACCCGAAGCGAGCGCCGCATCGGCTCGCTTCGGGCGGCACAGTTTTATTCGAATAAATTGCGATGAAGGACTTTGACTGCACTGTCTGATGAGGCGGCAGGTAGCAGGAAACATAGCGTATGGTCGGACGCGCCGTGGCAAATCATCCGCACGTGATGTTTTTCCAGCTCAGTAAACACATCTTTGCAGACACCGGACGCCTGAGTGAGGTCGTTACCGATAAGTGTTACCAGGTCCAGACCGGTCTCCAGCTCAACGCGACAGCGGGAAGAGAGTTCGGTCAACAACGACGTGGTCAGCGAGTCTGCATCACCCGAGGTGGCGCCCGACGCATTGAGGATCAGCGCGATGCTGGTTTCTGAGGTGGTCACCAAATCAATCGCCGTATTATGACGTGACAGCACCGCAAACATCTCAGCCAGGAATACGCACGCAGGTTGGGTATTCAGACTGTGCAATTTCAGCAGCGTCTGTTTGCGACGCACGGCCAGCGCACGGTAGCGGGGGGGATTATCCGCATGGCAACACACCAGTGTACCGCCTGCAGACGGATTTTTACTGGAACCCACAAAGACCGGAATATTTTTGCGCATTGCCGGCAACATAGTGGCAGGATGCAGCACTTTAGCGCCATAGGCCGCCATTTCGCTGGCCTCAGAAAAGGTGACGTTATCCATGCGCTGTGCCTGGGGAACAATCCGCGGATCGGTGGTGTAAATCCCGGCAACATCGGTCCAGATATCCACGCGTGCGGCGTGTAACGCCTCACCAAACAATGAGGCGCTGTAATCGCTACCGCCGCGCCCCAGGGTCGTCGTGTGCCCCTTCGCATCACTGCCAATAAACCCCTGCGTGATCACTAACGCCTGTTCCAGGCGAGGGCGCAGCTGTTTTTCCGCCAGTTCCGCGATTGCCGCAGGCATCGGTTCTGCACAGCCGAAACCGTCATTTGTACGGATCACTTTTCGTGCATCAAACCACTGTGTTTCAACGCCGCGCTCACGCAACACCTCGACGAACAGCAGACTGGACATCAGCTCACCGTGACTGACTAACGCGTCGTTCAACGCCGTTGAACTGACACTGGCCGCTTCTTCGGCAAGACGGCTGATATTGTCGAGCAGATGGTCAATTTCCTGACTAATAGCCGTTGGCTGGCTCAGTCGGGAAATAATGTTGTACTGAATGGCGCGTAGCGTTTCGATTTTGTCCGTACGTTCACCCCTCTCCAGGCCAGCGGAAAGCTCCACTAACAGATTGGTGACGCCAGCAGAGGCGGACAAGACAACCAGACGAACATCTTGATCGGCAAGGACGATGGAGGCACTACGGTTCATCGCGTCAAAATCAGCAACACTGGTGCCGCCAAATTTTGCAACAACGATTTGTGGATAAATGCGAGTCATAACAATCTCATATCAGGGCGCCATATAAGGAATGGCATGAAAATTTTCATTCTCGGCATAAGGGAAGCGGGCTGAGAAAGAGGGAATAACCCCGTTACGTCAGCGGCTTACGCCTTACGAAATGTCCGCCCGCGAACATTTCTGATTACAACCCAGGATGTTGCTCCCGTTGTCGATAACATGTTTGCCTGTAACGCGTTACCGGGGTGTTACTTATTTATTACTTAAATTATTAATTTCCTTTTGCAATACGCGTTTCTTCTTTGTCGCGCAGGGTTAAGCTGTCGTGAAAATGTCACGTTTTCTGGTTAATTTTGGCAAACGTCATCGCCGCTTTTACCAGGTATTGCGATGTACAGGGATTTTATCGCGGGCATAGTAAGTGATTTAACCCGCCGGATCGATAATTTCCTTACGCTTTATGGCAAAGAAGTAAAAAAAATAATAATGCACTCAAATGCTTCCATCATTATTAACTTTAAATGACAGCAAATCCAGAATAAATAACCATAATATAGGTTAAGGCGATGCCGCTATCACGATGTTGTACATAAATCAGGCATTACGCACTAAGTAACAGAATTAGTTACAAAATATGATGCTTACAATAAAGCCAGTTGCGTTGTTTCTCATTGATTTCAAATAAAAATGTCTTAAAACGGTGTGGAAAATAAAATATTGAGTCCGTTGCTAAAAAAACATATATTAGCCGCGTTTTTTACACCCCCCCTTAAACATTAATTCAACCCGGCGTTAATCATACCCGCGGTTGTAGGAGTGATATGATGACGGATAAAGTCCGTATTGATACTTTGAGTGCTAATTCATTACCGCAAAGCAATGAAACCTTTTTAGCAAGACAAGCTGAGTTTGAATCCAATGTCCGCAGCTATCCGCGCAAATTGCCTTTAGCGATTGCCAAAGCGCAGGGCGTTTGGATCACTGATGTCGAGGGCAATCAATATCTTGACTGCCTCGCAGGTGCCGGGACGATGGCGCTTGGTCATAACCATCCTGAAGTGCTTCAGAGCATCCAAAGTGTCATTACCAGTGGCTTACCGTTACATACGCTCGACCTGACCACGCCGTTGAAAGATGAATTTTCATCTTATCTTCTGTCGCTGTTGCCGGGTCAGGGTAAAGAGTACTGCCTGCAATTTACCGGTCCTTCCGGCGCTGACGCCGTTGAAGCCGCACTGAAACTGGCGAAAAAGGTCACCGGCCGTTCTGGCGTGATCAGCTTCTCCGGCGGTTACCATGGCATGACCCATGGCGCGCTTTCTGTGACAGGTAACCTGTCACCTAAAGAAGCCGTCAACGGTATGATGCCAGAAGTGCAGTTTATGCCGTATCCAAACCAGTACCGTTGCCCGCTGGGTATCGGCGGTGAAGCCGGTGTTAAAGCGCTGACTTACTATTTCGACAACCTGATCAATGATGTCGAGAGCGGTGTGCGTAAGCCTGCTGCTGTGATCCTGGAAGCTGTACAAGGCGAGGGCGGCGTTAACCCGGCCCCGGCGGAGTGGCTGCAGCGTATCCGTAAAGTGACGCAGGAACACGGCATTATGCTGATTATCGACGAAGTGCAGGCTGGTTTTGCCCGTACCGGTAAACTGTTCGCCTTTGAACATGCTGGCATTGAGCCTGACATCATTGTTATGTCTAAAGCTGTCGGTGGCGGTTTGCCGCTGGCTGTTCTGGGCATCAAAAAACAGTTCGACGCCTGGGCACCGGGTCACCACACCGGTACCTTCCGTGGCAACCAGTTGGCGATGGCAACCGGCCTGACCACGCTGAAAATCCTGAAAGACGATCGCATTGCCGATAAAGTCGCTGTGCAGGGCGAGTGGCTGAAAGGCAAACTGGCCGAGCTGCAGCAACGTTACCCGGTCATCGGTCACATTCGCGGTCTGGGTCTGATGATCGGTATTGAGATCGTTAAACCGCACGAAGCGCAAGATCACATGGGTTGCTACCCGGCTGACGGCGAACTGTCTGCACTGTTACAGAAAGAGTGCTTCAAAGCAGGGCTGATTCTGGAGCGCGGCGGCCGTAACGGTTGCGTACTGCGTCTGCTGCCTTCGCTGTTGATCAGCAATGCAGAACTGGAAATCTTCCTGGATAAATTTGAAACCGCGTTGCTGAACGCTGGCGTTAAACCTGTTTAATCGGAGTTGTCGATAGCATGTCTGATATTAATCCGATTCTGTCAGGTTCTGAGCAGAGCATTGCTGCCTATCAGGACGCCATTGAGCAAAGCACGAAAGCCGTTGTGCAATGGTTACAGCAACCTGAGATGTATCAGGGCAAGACCGTCGAGCAGCTTCGCGAGCGCATCAATTTAGCGTTTAACGCTCAGGGCCTGGGTAACCAGGCCGCTATTGAGCGCGCCGTTGAGTATTTTCTCAAAGACAGTCTGTCCGTGCACCACCCGCAGTGCGTGGCGCATCTGCACTGCCCGAGTCTGGTGATTAGCCAGGCGGCGGAAGTGCTGATCAACGCCACCAACCAGAGTATGGACTCCTGGGACCAGAGCCCGTCTGCCACCATCATGGAAGTGAAGCTGATTGAATGGCTGCGCGAACAGGTTGGTTTCGGTGCGGGCGACGCCGGTGTGTTCACCAGCGGCGGTACGCAAAGCAACCTGATGGGCCTGATGCTGGCGCGTGATGCGTTCTTTGCTCGTCAGGGCCACTCTGTTCAGCAGAACGGTTTAACGGGCGATCTCAGCAAGCTCAAAGTGTTCTGTTCGGAAAATGCGCACTTCTCCGTACAGAAAAACATGGCACTGATGGGGCTGGGTTACCGTTCTGTCACGCTGGTGAAAACAGACGAATTCTCGCGTATGGACGTGAGCGATCTGTCCGAAAAACTGGCGCAGGCGAAAGCGAACGGCGAGCAGGTGATGGCGATTGTCGCTACTGCCGGCACCACCGATGCGGGGGCTATCGACCCGCTGGCAGATATCGCGGCACTGGCAGCGAAAGAAGGTATCTGGGTTCATGTCGATGCAGCATGGGGCGGCGCGCTCCTGCTGTCTGAGAAGTATCGCCACTACCTGAACGGCCTGGAGTTAGTGGATTCAGTTACCCTGGATTTCCATAAACAATTCTTCCAGACCATCAGCTGCGGCGCGTTCCTGCTGAAAGATGCACGTCACTACCAGCTGATGCGCTACCAGGCGGCCTACCTGAACTCCGACTTCGACGAAGAGCACGGCGTTCCGAACCTGGTATCGAAGTCTTTACAGACCACACGTCGTTTTGATGCCCTGAAATTGTGGATGGGCCTTGAAGCACTCGGTCAGAAGAAATACGCCGAAATCATCGATAACGGTGTGACGCTGGCGCAGGATGTGGCGGCCTGGGTTCTTGAGCAGCCGCAACTGGAACTGGTCATGAAGCCACAGCTGGCGAGCGTACTGTTCCGCTTCCGTCCGGCGCAGGGGGATATGGCCTTTGTTGCCCTGTTGAACCAGCGCATCGGCGACGCGCTGCTGGCTTCCGGCGCTGCGAACGTGGGGGTCACCGAAGCGGACGGCATCACCTGCCTGAAACTGACGTTGCTGAACCCGACCGTAAACCTGCAGGACGTTAAAGTGCTACTGGAAAGCGTTAAAGCCTGCGGTCAGCAACTGCTGAACGCCTGATTTAACCCGCTACGCGAGAAAAAACCGACAGCAGAGATGCTGTCGGTTTTTTTATGTCTGCTCAGTTGCGCTCGTTCACTGGCACATTCAGATCTGGCCCGATGTAGCGACCGCGCGGGCGAATCACCTTGCAGGTGTTGATTTGTTCCATAGCATGCGCCAGCAGTCCGACGCTGCGGGCGATAGAGAAAAGTGCAAAGGCCGCATCGCCCTGTAGCCGGTAACGGGTCACCAGCGCGGCCAGCACCGCATCAATGTTGGGATAAAGACCGGTCAGAGTGGTTACCTTTTCGATAAATTTGGCGATTTCATCCGGCGGCTCAAACTCTTCCAGTAGTGCAATGGCGCGTGGATCGCCATCGGGATAAAGGTGGTGGCCAAAGCCCGGAATCGGCAGCGCCGAGGAGAGGTAGCGGTTGACCACCTGCTCGGCGCTGGAACGCTCGACCTCATCTAACAGTGCTTTCACGCGCGGGGTGGCATCGCCATGCAGCGGACCGGTGAAGGTCGCCAGCCCGGTCAGCAAACAGGCGGGTAACGATGCGCCGTTAGAGGCAGCAATGCGCGTGGCAAAGGCGGAACTGGTCAGCTCATGATCGGCAAGCAGCACCATCGCTTTACGCAGAATATCCGCCACATCCTTTTCTTTTCCCCAGCCCTTTGCAAGACGCTGATGAATCAGCAAAGAGGGATTATTTTCCGCACCGAATGTCGAGGCCAGATGGCCCACCAGTGTTGCCGCTTCTGCATGCAAGACGCGTGCGGTGCGTGCGTGAGTCGAATGGCCCGTAGCAGTGGCCGCCGCCAGCGCCACAAAAGCATGCGTGCGATCCGGCGGGCAGGGCGGGTAGTCGCGTTCCTGAATGGAAAACACATTCAGGGTTTCCGCATCCCATAGCAGGCGGGCGGTCTCTTCCAGCGTGGCCTCTTTGGCAAAGTTGACCGCATCTTTTCCCCGGTAGTACAGCCGACCGCGGGCAAACGTTGAGATAGCTGTTGGAATACTGGGCTCGGTGCCAAAAAGGGTGTTCGCAGCGAGTGTTTCCCGCTTCCGGCCCTGCTGTTTTTTCTGTTTCAGCTTCTGAATAGTCTCGGCGCTGTAAAGGCTACGACGGATATTCTGCGGATCCGGATGTGACGCAATCAATCCCCGGCTAACGTACGCATAGATGGTTTGTGCGCGTACGCCAAGATAGTCCTGAACCTCCTCCAGCGTAAGCCATGTCGCTACTTTATTCTTGGATTCCATCATTGAGCCTGAAAATGGGGTGGTAAAGCAACGTTGGCACAGCCAGTTGTTGGGCACCAGGATTTTGCATGCCCTCAACGGGAATAACGGGCGAGGGCGGCATGACGCTTTCAGCCGAACAGCGATATTGAACCGAATTAATAAATTTTATCGTTCACTCGGCGTTCCATCAATGTTGATTAACACAATCAACTGATAAACAGATCGCAAAACGGTGAGATATTGCCAGGGCCGTCACTTTTCAGGCGGGAATAAGCGGCGCACCGCTTCGCTTACACATACCACCGTATTTTAAGATACCGTAAACAGCAAATTGTCAACAAACAAAAGCAATCTATCGTTCATTCATCACACAACCGGACGATGATGACGGATATTTATATTGATTAATTTAATCAAGATTGATCCGCGCCAGACCTTATTCTACCGTCAAATAAGTACTCAATGATAAAAACGATAAATTGATTTACGAGTAAGAATGACTTTTATTGAGAATGGTGATAACGAAAAGGAAATTCATGGCTATATAGGGCGCTGTGTCAATTTTTTAACCACAGCATGCGTTTGCAATAATCACATTCTCTACAACAAATAGCGGGCATTTTAGTCGAACAGAATATTTACCTCATAATTATTAGCCACCTGAAAGTACAGGTAGAAAAATATAAAGAACACCTACAAATCCGTGAAGGAAAAAATATGAACCAGGTACAACAACAAGAGCTTACCGAGGCAGCAAGAGTTGCCGACGTGGCAACATCCGGAAAGGCAACACGCATTCGCTATTACATGCTTGCGTTGATATTGTTTGCCACAATAATCAACTTCGTTGATCGGTCGAGTCTCGGCATTTTGGCGCCGTTTATCAGTAAAGATCTTGCATTAGATAAAGTCCAGATGGGACAGATTTTCGCCGCATTTGGCCTGACTTACGCCTTTGCGCTTGTGCCTGGCGGCATTATTGCCGATGTACTGGGTTCGCGTATTGCTTACGCATTTTCTCTGATCACCTGGTCACTGGCTACGATGACGCAAGGGTTAGCCGGTGGTTTTAATATGTTGTTCGGCTCACGTCTGGCGATTGGCGCCCTTGAAGCGCCGGCTTTTCCGTCAAACGCCCGTGCGGTGACGATGTGGTTTCCTACTGGCGAGCGCGGTTTTGCCACCAGTGTTTATGTCATGGGGCAGTATATTGGCACGCCTTTATTTACCGGGTTGCTGCTGTGGATCGCAAACGGTTTTGGCTGGCGCTCCGCCTTTTATTTAACCGGCGGCGCGGGCCTCCTGTTCGGTATTCTGTGGTATATCTGGTATCGCGATCCGTTAAATCATCGTTCAGCCAATGAAGCCGAACTGAAACATATTCGTGAAGGTGGTGGTCTTGTCGGTAAAAAAGAGCGTGACCGCTTTGACTGGAAAAATGCGCTACGATTGTTGAAACACCGTCAGATTCTGGCGATTTGCCTGGGCAAATTCTGTAATAACGCCATTCTGGTATTCTTTACGACCTGGTTTATGACCTATCTGGTTGAAGAACGTCAAATGACGATGATTAAAGTGGGTATTTTCCAGGCGTTACCGTTCCTCGGAGCAACCGCCGGGATATTACTCGCAGGCTTTTTCTCCGATTTCTTTATTCGCCGTGGTTATTCCATGTCGGTGGCCCGCAAAGCGCCATTGATTATTGGTACGCTGTTAGGTTCATCCATTCTGTTAGTTAACTTCGTGACGTCTAATGAATTAATCATTGTTATTTTGACCATCTCTTTTTTCGCGCAGGGTGTGGGTTCATCCTCCTGGGCTGCGGTATCTGAAATTGCGCCGCGCCAATATATTGGTTTAACCAGCAGTATCACCAGCCTTGCGGCCAATATTGCCGGCGTCACCACGCCGATAATGATTGGTTATATTCTCCATGTTACCGGCCAATTCTTTTGGGCGCTCAATATGATGGGGATTATGTGTTTGATTGGTGCCTTTGCCTATTCATTCCTGCTGGGGCCATTGTCCCGTATCGAAATGGATTGAGGCGCGAACCACGATATCAACTCATTAATAGCACAGTGATTGTTCACTGATTTCTCCAGCCTGCGTCGTGATTGATTGACTGCCTCAGGCAACCAGGCTGGATGTGTTTATAGGGAGAAACGAAGTGATGATGTTTAAGTGGGATCATTTACAGTTGCGCAGCCCGGACCCGGAATTGACCGCGTTATGGTTTGAACGTTGCCTGGAGGCTGAAATCATCCGTAAGCCAGGCAAAGTGGATATCCGCCTCGCCGGGATCGATATCTTTATCGCGCCAGTGGTTAACGGCGATGGCGTTGCGCCAGCGCCACTGCCGCCTTATCAGGGGCTGGACCATTTTGGTCTGACGGTCGACAACCTTGATGAGGTGGCCGCCGAATTAAAACAACGCGGCGTGGTATTCACCCAGCAACCGAAAACGCTCCGTCCCGGCGTACGCGGATGTTTTATTCGTGGACCACAAAATATCGCCATCGAAATACTTGAAAGACACTTGCCATAAATGACGAAGCTCACAGGTAAAAACGACTAACACACCAGCCACTGATTGGCGAAACCAGGATTTTTTTATGAAACCCAGCATTTTACAGTTAAATCCCATTCTGATTCCCGCAATTAGCGAGAAATTACATTCTCTCTATACCGTGCATCGCTATTTTGAGATCGCAGATAAAGAGGCCTTTATTAAAGAACACGGTAATTCCATTCGCGGCGTTGTTTCCGGCGGCCATACAGGTATTAGCAATGCGCTTATGGAAAAACTGCCCGCCCTTGAAGTGGTCGCCATTAATGGCGTAGGGGTGGATGCGGTTGATCTGAATTACGCCCGCAAGCGCGGTATTGATGTCACAGCGACGCTTGGTGCGCTCACCGAAGATGTGGCTGACCTCGCCATTGGCCTGCTGATCGCCACCTGTCGCGGCATCTGTTCCGGCGACCGCGTGGTGCGTAACGGGCTGTGGGCGAAAAATCCGCATCCCGGTTCCATCCCGCTTTCCCGTCGTTTCAGCGGTATGCGGATTGGTATTGTTGGGATGGGGCGAGTGGGGCGCGCCATTGCTGCTCGCGCATCGGCATTCGGATGCCCGATCAGCTATACCGACCTTCACGCGATGAAGGACCTGGATTACCCGTTTATTGCTGACCTGGAGGAACTGGCACGCCAGAGTGATGCGCTGATCCTTTCCGCTTCTGCTGATAAAGCGGAAGGCATTGTTAATGCTGCCATACTTGATGCGCTCGGCCCGAATGGTTTTCTTGTTAACATCGCCCGTGGAAAACTGGTCAATGAACCTGACCTGGTTGCGGCCCTGGCCGAAGGGCGCATCAGCGGCGCGGGGCTGGATGTTTTCGTTGATGAACCGAACGTTCCTGAGGTCCTTTTTGGTCTGGACAGCGTTGTGTTGCAGGCGCATCGTGCCAGTGCCACAGTGGAAACGCGTACTGCAATGGGGGAAATGGTTCTGGCGAGCCTGGCACAGGCACTTTCCGGACAGCGCCCGGATAACAGTCTGACCCGTTGATTAGAACTGCTATTATTTTATTTATCAAACTATTAAAAAAGGAAGCCGTTATGATCACGTCAAGAAAGATTGCGCTGGTTACCGGTGCGGGCAGTGGGATTGGCAGGGCAACTGCGCTGGCGCTGTTCCGTGCCGGTTATTTTGTTGTTCTCGCTGGTCGCCGTCTGGACCCGCTACTGGAGACAGTTGCGGCGATGGAAGACAGCAGCGACGGCGGCCAGACGATGGTCGTCCCAACTGATGTTACCGATCCCGAATCGGTTACTGCGTTGTTTGCGCGGATCAAGGATAAACTCGGGCGCCTCGATGTGCTGTTTAATAATGCCGGGACCAATTTCCCCGGTATCCCCTTCGAAGATCTGAGCTACGAGAAATGGTCCGCCGTGGTCAATGTCAATCTGACCGGTATGTTCCTTTGCGCTCAGGGCGCATTCCGCCTGATGAAGGAACAAACCCCGCAGGGTGGCCGCATCATCAACAACGGTTCTGTCTCCGCACACGCACCGCGTCCCGATTCGGCGGCATATACGGCGACCAAACATGGCGTAACCGGGTTGACGAAAAGTATTTCGCTCGATGGCAGAAAGTATGATATCGCCTGTGGCCAGATTGATATTGGGAATGCGTATACTGAATTATCGCAGCGTATGTCTAAAGGCGTGAAGCAGGCGAACGGCGAGTTGGTCGTAGAGGCGATGATGGATGTATCGCAGGTCGCCAACAGCGTGGTCTATATGGCCAGCGTCCCGCTTGATACCAATGTACAGTTTATCACCGTGATGGCGACCAAAATGCCGTTTGTCGGGCGTGGTTAAGCGTTCAGAAAATCTATTCACACCAAGGACACAGTCCGCTTACGCGTTAATGGCTAAACGGACTGTGTCGCGAATTACCCCGGCCTCTTCACGTGACAGCGCCTTCCTCAGATGCCATGAGCAGAGGAGAAGGGGGACTACCATTGACACGGCGGTCCCGGAAAGAGCGTGTACATCAATTTACGACAAGCGGCTTAGATTTAGTTCGTGATGTGCGCCTGGTTTTCTTTGATGGTGGATAAATGGGTGTGGTATCCATTAAAACAGCAGCACTGAAAGGCGCAGATTTTTTCTGCGCCTGTACGCTAATTAAAAATAAGCTGAAAATAACTGTATGCAGGATCTCTTCCCATATCCAGTATGCGATTAATACTGATGCCCTCTATTTTTAACCCATGATGGTCCGACGACTCAGGCAATTGTAAAATACCAAAAGCATTCACCAGTAACGTATTGGCGGGCCCCTGCAGTTCTACCAGAAAGGGTTCGCGTGATTGATTTCGTTGCGTAGGTATTTGTGCATTTGGTTTTAATATTACCTTTTTAACCAGTAAAGGCAATTCCATACCATTATCTGCATACATGACACAGGATTGCCCAATGAATGGGGTAAAGTTGTGGCTGCAAATATCTTTCAGCATAATTTCATCCAGGTATTTTAGTCATTATGAGGCGGATACAGTCCTTCGATGGCAATACAGAAATTGATAGCCAGAAATGGGTTCATAACAGAGAATGGTGCGTTTGCTCCTGCAGGGTCAAGATTTCCGCTCATGCCCATACCGCCAACGCTCACAGGATCGGACAGTGTGCTGGACCAAATATTGGCCAGCCCAGTACCTCCACCTGATGCGCCAATAAATGACGCTTGGGTTGATGGCTTGCTCGCCGGAGTCGCGGGTACAGGGGTGCCGCCAGCCAGTAGTTGTGCCTTCAGGTTGCTTGTGCCATGGGTATGCATAGGCATGTTTGCGGTTGTTAATGCGGCGATACTGTTGCCACCTTTAGCGCCAACATTATGCGCGGGCATATTGATATCGGTTTGTGCCGGCCCGCTGCCAATAAGCATTCGACCAGACAGATTTGGCAGGTTAAATGTCGTGGTGCCATTACCGCCATAGAATATACCCAGTAATGAATACAGGGCTTGATATTGTCCAACACTATATTGTTGCCCATAGCATAAAGCGAAACCATATGGAGGGTAGTTAAATGCAAAGGGAAGAATTGTACCCATATAGACTTCCATAATAACTCCTTGTTTAAAAGATGATTAGTGGAGCTTACATAGTTGGTCGGTGTCATTGGGAAATGACATTAATAGTGTGGACGATTAATGCTGTTTGTCGAATAATTTACGCTACAGTGGCACTTATAAATATTGTATTGGCACTAAATTAAAAACCGGACTGTGTTATTTTTATGTTGAATGTTCAACGCTCAAGTCCAGTGTATCCTTTTCAACACATATTGTCCTTTTACGTGGCATGTCAGAAGTTTCCTCACTATAGGAGTTTCGGTGAGATTAATGAGAAATTTATTCATCTATGCTCGGGGTATTCCGTTCCTCCGTCACAAATAAATGTCGCAGCAAGTAAACGGGAATCAGCGCCGGAGTCATTACCTGAAGACTCCACGATAGTTTCTCGCGCTTTTCAGCGGCGGGAAGGATATCAGGGAGTGGTTGCGGGACAGAAAGGGTGGCCGGTCAGGATCCGGAGAGGCTCGATACGGCTTTTATTCTGGCGAAAACGCGGATTACGACGGATAACCACACCGACGCAATCTTCAAGCCCGGACGCGACAGGGAGCCGCCACTTTCAGCTAATCGATTTTAGACGGGAGGCTAGCAAACGAAAGATGAAGGGGGGCGCTTAACCCTATGATTTTATGTAAACCGTCTAAGGTCAGGAAGAGAGTGAACAATCAGCATCATTTAACATAATATACATTATGCGCACTGACATAAGATTCTGCAGAATCCGGCATTCTTTGGTCATCCTTGGTCCTGTTCATATACGGCCTTTAAATACCTGTTTGCCAACACCATGACGCAGCCTTTACGTACTAGCTAAAGTCTCTGTCACTTGTGTTAGTCGTTTCAGGCATCTGCGGTGTTCCCTGATGAAATCGCATCTGCCAGTCAGTTGGTTCGTTTGTGCTCTTCACCCAAAGTGATGTTCGCAATGTCTGTCGACCGATGCCGCCTTGCTGGTCAACCGTATAACTCCGGTACGTTAATAACACGCACGTGTCATCCAGCACTGACAATGCAAAATCACTGGAATGAATTTCCTGACCGCTGGTTTCCACTATTAATGCACTGATGACATGCTCTCTGTCATATCGCTGGCCTGAACGACCAATTTCAAAAAAATCTTGATGCAGCAATTTTTCCAGTGATGACCTCTGACTTCGCGTTTCTCTATGATGGAGTTTCTGCTCGTTGTGCATGAGCAATGCCAGCAATTCTCTTGTCATCCCGATCTCCCTTATTCACTGTTCCAGGCCGAACCTGATGCGTTTCAGACCGGCAATCATGGCCTGTATTGGTGTTCTGATGGCCTAATCGCCGCGTATGAATTCTTGTGTGCTTTAATCCAAATTCTTAGTCCTTAAAAATGTATTAATAACAAATGATTACCATTACCGTTGACACCCTATCGTTGGCATTGTATAAAACCGCGCCTTGTTATTAATTCTCATTTACGTTTTTACCCGTTTCCGGCCAGGAAACTCGCTAACGAAGGATAGCGTTACATGAAAAAGGTCATCAGTGCTTTAGGATTGGTTTTCGCTTCGGTCAGTTCCGCGTTTGCTACCACCTACCCTGTCACCATCGAAAACTGCGGATACAAAGAAACATTCACCAAAGCGCCTGAGCGCGTCGTCGCGCTGGGTCAAAACACCGTTGAGATCCTTCTGTTGCTTGGCCTTGAGGATAACGTGGTTGCCAGCGCATTCTGGCCGACAAAAGTGTTGCCATCACTTGCGGAAAAAAACAGCAAAATCAAAAATCTGACCGTTGAAATCCCGACACTGGAATCCATTCTCGCGCAAAATCCGGACTTTGTCCCTGCCCAGATCCCTTTATTACTGGGGCCAGAGAGCAAGGTCGCTAAACGCGAAGATCTCACCACTGTGGGTGTTAACAGCTATATGTCTCCCGGAATGTGCGCCACCAAAAAAGGCGTTGGCGATATGTACGGAAGCCGCCAGAAGCTGTGGGATATGAGCTTCCTTTACCAGGAAATCACGGATTTCGCGACTATTTTTAATGTTGAAGATCGCGGCAATGCGCTGATTGCGGATTTCAAAAAACGGGAAAATAATCTGCGTGCCGAGTTCAGTAAAAACAAAAAAGACCTCTCGTTTGTTTTCTGGTTCTCCAGTTCCTCCCCGTCTGCTGACGCCTATGTTGGTGGCAAGAACAGTGCGTCAGGATTTATCGCAAATGTCCTTGGCGGCCATAACGCCATTACCTCAGAAACCGAATGGCCAACGGTTGGCTGGGAAAGCATCATCGCCGCTAACCCCGATGTCATCGTGGTCTCCAGTCTTGACCGCAACCGCTGGGCGCTGGATAACGCCGAAGAAAAAATCAAATTCCTGAAAAGCGATCCGGCGGTAAGTCAGCTTGATGCCGTTAAAAAAGGTCACATTGTCGTGATGGACGGCCAGGCGATGAACCCGACGATTCGTACCATTTATGGCGCTGAACAGATTGCCGAACAGCTCAGAAAAATGGGACTGAATTGATGAGTTGCGCAGTACAACAGGCCCGTCAGGGCCTGATACTCACCACATCGACGGTACTCGCGCTGATCCTTCTGTTGCTGGTAATTGCCACAGGCGTCAGTGTCGGCGAATTGTCCATTCCACTCAGCAGTGTGTTTTATGCGCTGACCAACAAAGCCGGACTCACCGAGGTGCCGCTCAGCCGCATTCATGAAAGTGTGATTTGGGATTTCCGTCTCAGCCGCGCGTTGGTCGCGGCCTGCTGTGGTGCAGGGCTGGCGATTTGTGGTGCCGTTTTGCAAAGTCTGCTGAAAAATGCACTGGCAGAACCCTATGTACTGGGGGTATCGGCGGGCGCATCAACGGGTGCCGTGTCTGTCGTGGTCCTCGGTGTTGGTACCGGCGCCGTGTCCCTTTCTGCCGGCGCGTTTGCCGGCGCGTTTGCCGCTTTCGCTTTTGTCGCCTTTCTTACTAACGGCGCACGCGGCGGTAATGAGCGGACTATTCTGGCGGGCGTGGCGGCATCGCAACTCTTCAACGCGATCACGGCTTATACCATTAGCACCTCCGCCAGCGCACAACAGGCGCGGGATGTCATGTTCTGGCTGCTTGGCAGTTTTAGCGGCGTTCGCTGGCCGGAGTTTCAGCTGGCGCTGGTCGTCGTGCTGCTTGGCCTTGCGGTATGCCTTTTTTACTCCCGCGCGCTGGACGCCTTTACCTTTGGTGATGATGCCGCGGCATCCCTTGGCATCAATGTCCCTGTGGTTCGGTTGATCCTCTTTACAGCCACCGCGCTGATAACCGCCACCATTGTCAGTATGGCTGGATCGATAGGCTTTGTCGGTCTGGTTGTGCCGCATATGATGCGCTTTTTCTTTGGCCCGCTTCACCGTACGTTGCTGATTGCCAGTGCTCTGGCAGGCGCGATCCTGATGGTGCTTGCCGATATCGCCTCAAGGATGCTGATCGCGCCGCAGAGTTTGCCGGTAGGCGTGGTCACTGCGCTGGTTGGCGTCCCTTTCTTTGCCGTCATTATCTATCGTTCAAGGAATAAGTAATGAGCATCACTGCTGAAAACATTACCTGGAAGATAGCGAAGAAAACTATCGTGAATAATGTCTCACTGTCTGTCTCCAGGGGGCAAACGGTGGGATTACTTGGCCCGAACGGTTCAGGAAAATCCTCGTTACTGCGTATTCTTGCCGGTTTACGCCGACCGGATGCAGGTACGGTAACCCTGGATGGCAACAACATTGCCCGCTTACCTAAAAAGCAGCTTGCCCGTCGTATTGCCTTTGTCGAACAACACGGGATGACCGAGTCCAATATGCGGGTTCGCGATGTGGTAAAACTGGGACGCATTCCGCATCATTCCGCCTTCTCTGGCTGGACGTCCCATGATGATGAGACAGTAAACGCCGCCCTTGAGCGGGTTGATATGCTCGGAAAAAGCGATCAAGGATGGCTGAGTTTATCTGGCGGTGAACGTCAGCGCGTGCATATCGCGCGGGCACTGGCTCAGGTACCGAGTGAGATCCTCCTGGATGAGCCAACCAATCACCTGGATATTCATCACCAGCTGCAATTAATGAAGCTGATCAGTGAATTGCCGGTGACCAGTATTGTCGCTATTCACGATCTTAATCATGCTTCGATGTTCTGTGACGCATTGATTGTTATGCAACAGGGCCAGGTCATTGCCACAGGCACGCCGCAGGAGATTCTGACCGAAGCGTTACTCTGGGATGTCTTCCGGGTGAAAACGCGTATTGAGATCTCGGCGTTTCATGGCAAGAAGCATATTCACTTCCTTATCTGAAAAAGACTCTCTGGATGCATTTACTCCGCCCCGCCACACATCTCTGGCCGCCCGTGTTACTGGGCAGCCAGTTTGTCTTCAATATCGGTTTTTACGCTGTCGTTCCCTTTCTGGCGATTTTTCTTCGTGATGACATGCTGCTTTCCGGCGGGATGATCGGCCTGATTCTGGGGTTAAGAACCTTTTCACAACAAGGCATGTTTATCGTTGGCGGTGCGCTTTCCGACCGATTCGGCGCCCGCAGCATTATCCTCTGCGGCTGCGTTATCCGGGGGGTGGGGTATCTGCTGTTGGCGCTGGGTGACAGCATCGCGCCCATTATTCTTGGCGCTTGCCTGACAGGCATCGGCGGCGCCCTTTTCTCTCCGTCCATAGAAGCCTTGCTGGCAAAGGCGGGCACGGACAGTGAGGCGAGCGGCAAGCGCAACCGCGCGGAATGGTTCGCGCTCTTTGCCGTTTGCGGCGAACTTGGCGCGGTGCTCGGTCCTGTTCTGGGTTCCGTCCTTGCCGGACTGGGATTTCGACAGGTAGCCCTGGCGGGGGCCGCAGTGTTTATCGTTGCGCTTGGCGTATTACATTTTTGCCTGCCACGTCATCCGCCGCGCCAGGCGGCGCTGCATATTACGCCATGGTGGACTACCTTTCGTCAGCCGCGATTTGTGGCGTTCATCATCGCCTACAGTTCATGGCTGTTGAGCTACAACCAGCTATACCTGGCTCTGCCGGTGGAGATTGCCCGCGCCGGCGGCAGCGAGAAGGATTTAGGCCCGTTGTTTATGCTGGCATCGGGGCTGGTTATTCTGTTTCAACTTCCCCTCGCCCGCTTTGCCCGGCGTGTTGGCGCAATACGAATATTGCCCTGTGGCTTTTTGCTGGTGTCCGCGTCATTTCTGAGCGTCGCCCTGTTCGCCGCATCGACGCCCCCGGACAGCTGGCTTCGCCTGTTACCCGCCGCCTGTTTTGTTACACTGCTGACCATGGGGCAGATGTTACTGGTGCCCTCAGCAAAAGACATGATCCCACAGTTCGCCACGCCGTCCATGTTGGGTGCGCACTACGGCGCACTGGCAACCGCAGGCGGTATTGCGGTGCTGGCAGGCAATTTCCTGCTGGGCAGCCAGCTCGACCGGGCGTTAACGCCCTCCACCGATGCCATCTATCCCTGGTTGCAACTGGCAGTATTTCCATTATTAAGTGCCATTGCCCTGTTTTTTATCTGTCGATCCGGGCAGGAAAAAGAGAGACGTTAACGCTCCATGTCACCCGATCTATTTTTCACCCACTCTTTGTACATGCCGGGAGACATGCCCATTACGGAATTGAATGCACGCCGGAAAGCCGTTTCATCGTTGTAGCCGCATTCACTTGCTACCTGAGAAATCGTTTTGCCGCGATTTTCCAGCAGCATAGCCGCTGACTCGATACGTACGCGGGTAATAAAGTTTTTTGGACTTTCCTGCGTGAGTTCTGTCATTTTGCGATTGAGCGTTCTGGTTGTCATATTAAGCGATGCAGCAAGTTGCTCAACAGTCATCGATGGATCCTGGAAACGTACCAGATGTTCGGCTTTGATAAGTAACGGATGGCGTGAATGAAGAAAACCAGCGGGCGCATAAAGATGTTGGGATAGCGGCTGGCTATCAGCAACAGCCATATCAGCGGTCAGTTTTGCCATCTCATCACCCGCGTACCGCCTGACAATGTGTATCGCCAGATCCACCCATGAAAGCGGCCCGCCGGTGGTGATGATATTGTAGTCTTCCACCAGCGCTCTCCCCCAGACAGGTTTTGCCAGCGGATAACGTTCACGAAACGTGTGAAATAACCACCATGTCGTGGCACACATCCGCCCATTTAACAGCCCGGCTTCCGCCAGGACAAATCCACCCGCACAGGCACCAGCCACAGCACATCCCTGCTGATGTTGTGCTTTTACCCACCGTGCTGCATCGGTGATTGCTGCTTTGGAAAGCGGATATTTTTCTTTATCAAGACGCATACCGCTGGCAATGATCAGTGCGTATTTATCGCTCTCAAAAGATCCTTCACTCTCAATCTGCCTGCCCTGCGCGTCGATGACGGGTTGACCATCCGCCGTGACGATATGCGCGCTAAAACCAGGTTCATTACCGACATCGCGATGACGCAGCGCCGGATTTTGCTCTGCCACCTGATTTGCCAGCCAGAACATATCTGACAATCCCGAAAGGGCCGATTTCATACTTCCCGGCACTGCGAGTAATGCAATTCGCATAATCAAATCCTGCTCATCCTAATGTCCGATTTTGCATGATACCTGTCATTAATGACACTTTATCGCGATCATGACGCGGAGTTACACTCTTTAAACATTATTTATGCGGATCGGGAATGCCCTGCTATGTCATTTTTTATCAATAAAATCATGCAATACACGTCACTCCTGCTCTGCCTCTTCGCAATAAGCGTTGACGCGCAGGAGTTAAATATCAAAAACATCGTTCTGGTTCATGGCGCATTTGCCGATGGTTCGAGTTGGTCTGCGGTGACCGCGCTCCTGCAGGCCAAAGGTTATACCGTTACCGCAGTGCAAAACCCGCTGACCTCACTTACAGACGATGTGGCGGCCACAGAGCGCGTTCTGCAACGACAACACGGCGACGTACTACTAGTTGGTCACTCCTGGGGAGGCGCCGTGATTACTCAGGCAGGCAATGCTGAAAATGTGAAAGGGCTTGTTTATCTGTCGGCCCTGGTGCCCGACAGCGGTGAATCCGTTAGCGATACCCTTACGCGCCTTAATGCCCCTATGAATGGGTTGCAGGCCGATAAGAATGGCTTGATTTGGCTGGATAACCCGGAGATGTTCCACAACGTGATGGCAAATGATCTGCCTGAGCCTCAGGCGCGTTTACTTGCCGCAGCACAACAACCTATTGCGGCGAAAGCCTTCAGTGAAAAAGTTAATCTCGCCGCCTGGCATAATAAGCCGTCGTGGTATTTATTAACTGAAAATGACAATGCGCTTAAACCTGCCGTACAGAACTTATTAGCCCGAGAAGCTGGCGCTAATATCATCCGTGTTCCGTCAAGCCATATGTCAATGGTATCGCACCCGCAGGACGTTGCGGCGCTTATTGATAAAGCAGCACACAACATTAAACAGTGACCTTATACAGGTGTATTGATCATGAAAATCTTACCTGTTGATTCCAGGATTTCAGGTTACGCAGCGCCAGCGCGATGTAAATAAGACCACGGAAGAGATTCCGCATGTCAAAAGTGCGATCGACTGTTACCACAACAGTTTCCGCATTTACTCTCTCTGCCTTGACTTAAATTGTAATAGGTGTACTTTTCAGGACATGAAAACACTCCTGATAATCGTTCCTGATGGCGGCATGCTGTTTGAAGCCGCCGGTATCGCCGACATTCTGATGCAGGCTAATCGTCTGAACGCGGATGGCCTCTCACAACCGCGTTACCGCTTTACGCTCGCCACCACCCAACCTCACCAGGTCATCCACGGTCAATCGGGGTTGAACCTGCTCGCCGATAGCCGTTTGCATGAAATCGACCCGCGTGAGCCGTGGGATACCATCATGATTACCGGACGCGGCGAGGATGAATACGAAGGCACTGCGGTGGTCGACTGGCTACGCCTTGCTGCCCCCCATGCGCGACGGGTGGTCTCCATTTGCGGTGGCGCGATGTTGCTGGCCGAGGCGGGCTTGCTCAATGGACGAAGAGCAACCACCCACTGGCGACTGCTGGAAACCATGCAAACGCGCTTTCCTGAGATTACCCTCGAAGCCGGGCCTCTGTATGTTCAGGATGGGCCTGTCTGGACTTCTGGCGGTGTCAGTTCGGGCTTTGACCTGACGCTCGCGCTGGTTGAAGACGATTATGGCTTTAGCCTCGCGCTGGAAGTTGCCCAGAATATGGTGATGTATTTGCGCCGTCCTGGCGGGCAGCTCCAGTTCAGCCGTTACAACTTGCAGCAGGCCAGTAGCGTTGGCCCCATCCGTGACCTGCAAAGCTGGATCCTTGAGCATCTGGATGAGGATTTATCCGTCGACAAGCTGGCGGAACGTGCGGCAATGAGTCCGCGCAATTTCACCCGGGTATTCACCCGTGAAACGGGAGCCCCGCCGGCGCGTTACGTTGCCGAGGCGCGCCTTGCCGCAGCACGTCATCGGTTGGAACAAACCAATGAGACGCTGGACAAGATTGCCGCTGAGACTGGCTTTGGCAGCAGTATCAATTTACGGCGGATTTTCGAACGCCAGTTGCACCTTACCCCCGGTGAATATCGTCAACGTTTCCATTGCCGCAAAATGGCGTAAAGTGATCCTTATTTGTCATTTACGCCAAACCGCTGGCGACCTACAGTGAACTCAGACATCAGATAAGAAGGAGTTCATCATGGTTAAGGTCGGTATTAACGGTTTTGGCAGGATCGGTCGCAACGTTTTACGTGCTGCACTGGGTGATAAAGAGATTCAGATTGTGGCAATTAACGATCTGACTGACAGCAAAACGCTGGCGCATCTGTTAAAACACGATTCACTCCTCGGCACCCTCCCCGTCCCCGTTGAATCAGGCGAAGGTCAGTTGATTGTCGGCGGGCAGCCCGTACGGGTCTTTAGCGAGCGCGATCCGGCAAATATTCCCTGGCGTGACGCTGGCGTCGACATTGTGATTGAAGCTACCGGCTTCTTTACCGATCGCGAAAAAGCGGCGGTCCATATCAGCAGCGGCGGTGCCAAACGCGTGATTATCTCCGCTCCGGGTAAAAACGATGACCTGACCATTGTTCTGGGGGTTAACGACCAGCACTACGACCCGGCCCGCCACTTCGTTGTGAGCAATGGTAGTTGCACCACCAATGGTCTGGCCCCGGCCGCCCAGGTGTTGCATCAGAATTTCGGTATTGAACACGGCCTGATGAATACCACGCACGCTTACACCAACAGCCAGGCCCTGCATGATCAGCCAGAGAAAGATCTGCGTGGGGCGCGTGCAGCGGCACTCTCTATTGTGCCGTATTCCAGTGGCGCAGCGAAAGCGCTTGGGAAAGTGATCCCGGAACTCGATGGCCGCCTTACCGGGTATTCCTTACGAGTGCCTGTCCCGGTGGTGTCGATTGTCGACCTGACCGTGACGTTAAAACGCGATGTGACAGTCGAAGAAGTGAATGCGGCGTTCCGCAAAGCTGCCGAAGCAGGTCCGCTGAAAGGGATTCTCGGTTACAGTGACGAACCGCTGGTCTCCAGCGATTATCAGGGCGACCCGCGCTCGTCCATTATTGATGGTCTCTCCACCTTGGTGATTGGCGGCAATCTGGTGAAAATTCTCGCCTGGTACGATAACGAATGGGGCTTCTCTAACCGCCTGGTTGACCTTGCGAAAAAAATGGCACAACGCGGATTGTAATAACACCCGCCAGAACGAAACCACGCTACGGCGTGGTTTTTCGTCTGATATATTCGATTAGAACGTGACCGGGGTATTCACCCACAGCACTCTGGCGACCACGGTGCCGGTATTGCGGTAGCCATGCGGGATCTGGCTCGGGAAATAGAACGAATCCCCCTGCGCCAGAGTCCAGACATCGTCTCCCAGACGCAGTTCCAGCTCACCTTCCAGCACATAACCCATCTCTTCGCCATGGTGTTCAATCAGTCCATCACTGGCGACGCCCGGCTCGATAATATGAATGTTGCCCTGCAGTAAACCGCCTTTGTGATGCCAGGTCAGGTTCTCCAGTTCAATGCCGCCTTTTTTACTGCGTTGTAAAAACCGCTTACGGTTTCGCTGTTCAGGTTTCAGTACGGGTTGATCGGCTGTCCAGTCATCGGCCATCAGGTCGGCAATACTGGTCTCCAGCGCTTTTGCCAGACGGTGCAACATCGCCAGCGATGGCGAAGCGGCATCATTTTCCAGTTTGGATAACAGACTTTCCGAGCATTCCACTTTTTGTGCAAGCTGCTTGAGGGTCATTTCTTGCACCAGGCGGGCGTGACGCAGCCGCATGCCCAGCGGCGTTCCGGTAGATTTGTTGTCAGCGTTTTTTTTCATCTGTCTGCTTCATTAAAGTCTGCCAGGGCTGCGTTACGCAGGCCTGGCAAGAAAAATCATCCCACAACGACGAATTGGATCTCTTTCGGTGAGCAGCCATTAATCGGCACGATGTCCTGTGGACAGGCAGACATGACGACCACGCAATCCAGCTCGGCACGAATCTCTACATAATCACCTGCTTTACTGACAGTGGGCAACCAGGAAATGGAATAATCAGGATTTACCGGCGTGTTCATCCATAAATTAAGCGGTTGCGGTACTTCACGGGCGCGCAGACCAATCGCATTGAGTGCCATACGCATATTATCGGCGCAACTGTCGTGGTACTCCGTAATCCCCATATTGGTATAACGGTACAGATCGCAGGCGGCAATCAGCGTGTCATGTACGCCTGGCGAAGTATCCGTCAGTAGCGTGGCGATGGCGCGACGTTGGTTGGTCACCAGCACATCACCTGGCTGTGGGATGATTTTGTCGATAAAGGCCCGGGTATGCTCCATTGAGGCAAATTCGCTGAGATCGCTGCTGTTAAAAAACCAGGTATCGCACACCTGACTTCCTGGGGTGTTGATTACCTTAATGACCTGCCCTTTTTTCAGCAAAACGGCGCGTCCGCAGCGTGGCGGGATGGTATACAGCTCATTTAACACTGGCGCGCCATCGACTGAAATCGGGGATGTTGCCGTCGGGTTGATCCCCAGCGCATCGCCATTGTCTTTCTCGCAGCAGGTTGGATAGTGTGCAGTTGCAGTCATGATGTCACTCCTTTAAATGATTGGGATAGCTCAGTCAGCGCGCAGGCCAGCGTACGGGCACCTGCCGCCAGTGAGCGAGGATCGGTATATTCAGCCGGGTTATGGCTAATGCCTTGATGGCTGGGGACAAAAAGCATACTGGTCGGACAAAGTTCGGCCAGATACATGGCGTCGTGAAACGCACCCGACAGCAGTGTCGTATGCGCGATATCCAGCGCTTCTCCGGCCTCTTGCAGAATGTGATTGATACGCGCGTCAAAGGTGACCGGCGCTTTATTTAATAGCGGCTCAACGGTGACATGTTCACTCGAAAGCGAGCGCATCAACGCGTCGAGCTGCGCCAGCTTTTCTGTCGATGGATGACGGAAATCGAGGGTAAAACGCACGCATGACGGGATGGTATTGATGGCATTCGGCGTGACCTGCCAGCGACCAAAGGTCAGACGCAACGCGTCATCTGTTGCATCCCCCATTGCCTGCTCAATGTGAACAAGCTGTTGCCGGGCCAGGGTCATAGCATCCTGGCGCAGCGTCATCGGTGTGGTCCCGGCATGGGCCGATACCCCATGGCAGGTCACCTGATACCAGCGTACACCCTGAATGCCTTTGACGATGGCCAGCGGCAAATTGCGGCTTTCGAGCACCGGGCCTTGCTCAATATGCAACTCAAGGAAGCAGGCCATCTCGCGGTCCGGCCGCAGCGGGATTGCCGCAAAGCGTGTCTGATGCTGTGCCAGCGCATCGCGAAACAAGACGCCATCTACGCCCATTGCGCCAAGATGGTCGGATAATTTCCCGGGGTTAACAAAAGCACTGGAACCCATCGCTCCAGGCGCAAAGCGGCTTCCCTCTTCGTTAGTCCAGATAACCACTTCAACCGGACGTTCAGTGACAACCTGCGCGTCATTGAGCGCTTTCAGGCATACCAGCCCGGCTATTACACCGTAACAGCCATCGTAATTGCCGCCGGACGGTTGCGTATCAATATGGCTGCCGGTGACGACGGGCGAAACGGCTAATCGTCCCGGACGACGGAAAAATAAATTAGCGGCGGCGTCACGGTATATTTCACAACCGAGTTCACGAGCGAGATCAATAAGCCAGGCCCGCGCATCAAGTTCCACCTCACTTAACGCCTGGCGATCGACGCCGCCATCCGCTAACTTGCCAAATTCGGCCAACTGCGCCAGCAGATGGTTCAGCCAGTCTTCATCCAGCTGTCGGGCGACCTGTAGACTCGTTTCCCTCATGGTAACTTCTCCAGTTCTTCGACTTGCAGTGGACGACGAAACAGCGGTGCGAGAAAGTTTTTCAGGCGCTCGCTTTTCGGCTGCGTGAACATCTGTCGCGGCGTACCGCTTTCAAGAATGTGGCCGTCAGCCATAAACACCAGCCGTGACGAGATATGGGCGGCGAACGCCATCTCATGGGTGACCATCACCATGGTCATGCCCTGCCCGGCCAGACTTCGAATGACATCCAGCACCTCTTCCACCCGCTCCGGATCAAGCGCCGAGGTGGGCTCATCAAGCAGCAATAGCTCAGGATTGAGCGCCAGCGCGCGGGCAATGCCTGTGCGCTGCTGCTGACCACCGGACAGACGCACCGGCCAGTCATCGGCTTTTTGCGCCATGCCGACGCGATCCAGCGCGGCCATCGCCGCCGCTTTTGCCGCCTGCCGTGACATCTTTTTGCCCAGCACCAGCGGTGCGGCGACATTTTCCTGCACCGTCATATGAGGCCAGAGATTGAACTGCTGGAACACCATCGAGAGTGGCTTACGCACCTCGGCAATCAGGCTGGCGCTGTCGACATGGGCCGGGCCGCGCTGTGTGCCGGAATACCCGAGCAGTTGCCCTTTAATCAGCACGTCGCCTTTGTCGTACGCGTCGAGAAAATTCATGCAGCGAAGCGCAGTAGTTTTTCCGGAACCGGACGGGCCAATCAGGGTGACTATCTCGCCATGATCGACACGTAAATTGATGTCATTCAGCACCACATGGTTTGCGAATGACTTGCCTACATGGCGCATTTCGAGCACCGGCGCAGAGGTATTGCTCATATTATTCTCCGGTTCGTAGTACATGACTCAGTGTTCTTACGCTCAGACTGACGCCCTGTGCCAGCAGCCAGTAACTGATGATCAGCAGGGCGTAAGGCAAGACATAGCTGTAGGTATTGGCGACAATCTGACTTGTCGTCATGGTCAATTCCGGGACGGTGATGATTGACGCGATGGCGCTCTCTTTAATAGTCAGAATGAACTGGTTGCCTAACAGCGGCAGCGCAAAACGAACGGCCTGCGGTGTCTGGATATGCCAGAAACAGCGCACCGTCGAGATGTTGTTGGCCAGCGCCGCTTCGCGTTGTCCCGGCGGGATGCTGTTCCACGCGGCGCGGAAAATTTCTCCGAAATAGGCGGCGCTATACAGCATCAACGACAGCAGTGTGGCTTCAACCGCGCTCAGCATGATGCCGAGAGACGGCAGGCCAAAGTAGATGACGGCCAGTTGTGCCAAAAACGGGGTCCCCCGGACAGCCCACACGTAAACACGCCACAGGCGAAACGCCAGACCACGTTTGCCGCAGAGTCCGTTCAAGGCAAAGCCCAGCAGCATACCGCCGAACGCGGCACACAAACTTAGCCACAGAGTCACACCCAGCGCCTGAATATACGCTGGCAGGTATTGCATGAGTTCGGTCATCGTTGTTCCCTCTGCCAGTGCCGTTCCGCCTGGCGGCCCAACAGCGCCAGCAGGCTGGTCAGCAGTAAATAGACCAGGGCGACAGCCAGATAGACCTGTAGCGGTTGGTAGGTGGATGACGCCAGTTGCTGGCCCACGCGCATCAGATCGGTCAGTGCGATAACCGACACCACCGCCGATGCTTTGATCACATCAATCAGTTCGGAAATCAGTGACGGCAACGTTGCCCGGACAACCTGCGGCACCTGAATACGCCATAAAATTTGCCGTGGACTCAGCCCACAAATCGCCGCGGCCTCCAGTTGCCCCGGGTGAATACTGGCAAAACCACTGCTGAGGATTTGCGATTGATATGCGGCCGTGTTCAGCGTTAAGGCCAGCGCGGCGGCCACAAAGCCAGGAATATCGAGACCCAACTGCGAGGGCAAATAAAAGCAGAGCAGCAACTGCGCCAGCACCGGCGTGCCCCGGAAAAGACTGACCCATCCATGGGCGGTCATACGGTACATCCGTAACGGACTTGTCGACATCTGCCAGACGCCAATACCCACCAGAAAACCGGCGACCATCGCCGTCAGGGACAGCGCCGTCGACGTGAGCGCCCCCTGCATCAGCATGGGAAGCCAGTGGATAAAGCTCGCGATAAAATCCGTCATCATTGACTGCTCACAGCGCCGGTTCAGGCATTTCTGTTGCCGGTACAGTCATCGTGAAGCCGAACCACTTCTGCTGCAGCGCCTTCATGGTGCCGTCGCGGTTGGCTTCGATAATACCGTCGCTGATAAGCTTAACCAGCGAGGCGCTGTCAGCATCTTTGCGCCCTACCCAACCAAAGAAGGTTTGTGGTCCGATCATTTCCGGGAGCGTGGCAAACACACCCGGACGGGTTTTAATCAGCGGACCCAGGTTGGAGAGCGACTGGGCGACCCCGTCAAGACGGCGAGAGGCCAGATCGGCGTAAGCTTCATCAAAGGCCACATACTGTTTGATCTCTTTAATGCCCGGTTTGCCGCTGGCGCGCAGCGCCTGGTCGAAGGATTGCAGTACCTGCAACTGACCGGAACCGGCCTGCGATCCCACGACTTTGCCGCTCAGGTCATCTGGGGTTTTGATCGCGTCGTCTCCCGCCCTTTTGAGCAGGGCAACAGTAGATTCCGCTATCGGGGCGGTAAAGCCAAAGTGCTCAATACGCTGTTTATTGACGGTAACGGCAGTGACCACAAAATCGAATTTCTTCGCATCCAGCCCCGGCAGGATGCCCTGGAAAGGCAGATCCAGCTGTTTCACTTTCACGCCGGGCAGGGATTTCGCAAGGATGTGGTTCATCAGGTCAACGTCGTAGCCGACGATTTTTCCGTTATCGACATATTCAAAGGGGGCATATCGTGCTTCGGTGGCAACAGATATCTCTTTGGCCTCTTTGACTCTTGCAAGCAGATCGGCGCTGAACGCCGAAGAGCAAAAAAGACTGGCAGATATCAGTGTCAGACAGGCGGGTAAAGTCAAACGGGTCAGTGTCATGGCATGCTCTCTGAAAGTGATTTGAACGTTAGTAAAGTTACTTGAACAATATTAGAGAGGCATGAAACGTGCCAACTGGGTGAGCAGCGACGATGAATTTCATATTTTATTGAAAAATAAGAGAAATATTGCAGGTGGGTGTAACATATGCGATCCCTGTCGGCTATCAGGGATCGGCATGTGCACATTTGGCGTGCATGGGCATGGTGCTTTTGCTGCTTAAAAAGAGTGCAATGTGCGTTATCGATAACCTGAATCAGCCCGGCTGACGATGTGATTTTTCTTGTAACGCCAGCGCTTCATGGCGCTGTATGAAGTCATTTTTAAGCTGGCTGTAGCGCTCAGACAGGTTTCCACTGTGTTCTGCCGCCTCGCGTTTTACCCTTTCGTATTCCTGAGCGATATCGCTGTGCTGGCGCAAATAATCACGAAATGCCAGATGTCGTAGCGTATGCTGGCTGCCCAGCTCAAAGGCATGAAGATGATGCGTTCGTTGATTCTCGCCTTTGACAAAATAGCGCCTGCCCGGAATACCGTACTCACCTCGTGGCGTGTAGCCCGCCTGGCGCAGGGTGTCGTTATATTTATCCAGCAGATGTAGCGAGGGCACTTCCAGCAGGATATCGATGATGGGTTTTGCCGCAAGGCCGGGAACGGCGGTACTGCCAATATGGTGGATAGCGACAGGTATATCTGATAACACCCGTTGTAATAATAACGCTTCTTTCTGATAGCGCCCGGGCCAGATGGGATCACTTTGCTCGATAGAAATACGGCGCCCGGTCATCTTGTTCCCCTCAAGAGATACGACGGTTTACTGCCTGATGGTGAAGACTGGGTTGCTGGTCTTTCAGGATGAATATTCATTGCTCTCCGCACTGGCGGTGGAGACAATCCAGTCGCGGAATTTGCGACTCATCTTTTGCAAGAGCGCCGATTCGTCATAGACCAGATAATAGGCCAGCAGCGAATCAATGGCGATGCGCAACGGATTGATCAACAGCCCTTTTTTCAATTCATCACGAATAAGCGTACTCCGAATAAGCGCAATGCCTTTCCCGGCAATTGCCGCTTCCAGTACGCCATTCGAGTCGACAAATACCGGCCCTTTTTCCTCAATGGCATGTGCAATACCGGCGGCCTTAAACCAGACGGCCCAGTCCATGCGATGTTCATCGTGCAGCAGGGTGTCCAGCAGCGAGGTCAGTGTTTGCCCTTCGGGAATAAGCGTTGGGCTGCATACCGGAAGAAGACGATCGTTGATCAGACATTCGGCCTCCAGGCCCGGATAGCCTCCGGCACCGTGTCTGATGGCAAAATCAATCCCTTCGGTTAACAGATCCACCTGACGATTAGTGGTACTGATTTGTACCTCAACGCCGGGATTTTGCTTTTCGAACGCGGGCAGGCGCGGCAGCAGCCATTGAATAGCAAAACCACTGGTACAACTGACGGTAATGCTGTTTTGCTTCTCGTCGTCCATCAGACGCTGTGTGGCTTCGGATATCTGGTCAAATGCCGGACGGATAGCACGCAGATAAATACGCCCTTCTGTCGTCAATTCCAGCGCCCGCGCGCCTCGAATGAACAAGCGTGAATGCAGCATCTCTTCGAGTTTGGACACTTGTTGGCTCACGGCACTCGGCGTCACGCATAACTCCTCGGCGGCCCGCTTAACACTCATGTGTCTTGCCGCAGATTCAAAGCACATAAGCGCATGTAAAGGTGGCAATTTCATCGTCGCGTCAATTCCATGATTTAGGAAAACTTAATTATAGAAGAAATCCTTGCTTGTCATGTCCCGGGCTTACGTTTTAGTTTTTTTGCCACCTGCTGACGAAACACATGGTTATCACATGCGTCCTTCTGACTACTCACGACTCGTTTTGCTGGCCGCTATCTGGGGCGCCAGTTTCCTGTTTATGCGTATTGCCGCCCCCGAATTCGGCGCAGTCCCCACGGCCTTTCTCCGCGTTCTGTTTGGCGCTATCGGTCTGGCATGTCTGTTGGTTATGATGAAATCCACCTTTCGCTTCGAGGGAAAATTTGGCGTAGCGCTGATGCTCGGAGTGATTAACTCCGGCTTGCCTTTTCTGATGTATTGCCTGGCGGCAACGCGCTTGCCGGCGGGATATTCAGCTATCCTCAATGCTACTACACCTTGATGGGAGCGTTAATCGGCGGCCTCTTTTTTGGCGAGACGCTAACGCTGCGCAAATGGGGCGGCGTGCTTTCCGGAATCGTTGGCATCATGATTATCACGACAACAGCGAAAACGGACGTAACAGGCAGTGTTGTCATAGGCGTCATTGCCTGTCTTGTCGCAACCGCCTGCTACGGGCTGGCCGGTTTTCTGACGCGTCGCTGGATAAGCCAGCGCGGGGGACTGGACCCGAAGATGGTCGCCTTCGGCAGCCAGCTCGGCGCCACGCTGTTTCTCTTACCTTTCTTTGTCGGTTCGGTCAGCCATGGCCCTGCCATTTTATGGCTACAGGGCGGCGTCTGGGCGAGCGTTATCGCGCTTGGGCTGATGTGCACAGCCCTTGCCTATATACTCTATTTCCGGTTGATTGCCGATATTGGTCCGCTACGTTCATTAACCGTCACGTTTTTAATTCCCCCCTTTGCCGTGTTGTGGGGCTACCTTGTACTTGGGGAAACCCTGAGCGAAGGCTTCGGCATGGGCGCGCTGATCGTCTGTCTTGCGGTCTGGATGATTGTAAGCCCAGGCAAAACCCCCACGCAGTAAAGATTCACTCCTTATCGATGGGGAGCAGACATGCGCCGTGTCCGATGCCGTCCAGGCCGGCGGTCGCCGCCCATTTCATCGCGTCTCTGGCGATAAGGGATGTGAGCACCTCAGGCCGAGGCGGCAGCGAATAAGCCTGGCGTGGTGCCAAAGTGTGCGCGGAAGTGTTTTATCAGGTGGCTTTGATCGAAGAAACCCACATCGCTGGCGACTTGTGAGGCGTTTACGCCACGGGAAAGCAGCCCTTTCGCCCTGACCAGGCGAATCTGCGTCAGATACTGGTGCACTGACAGGCCGGTCATGGCCTGGAAAGTCCGCATAAAGTAAAACTCGCTTAGGCCTGCGACAGCCGCAATCTCTTTCACGGTCAGCGTCTGCGCGTAACTGCAATGCAGAAACTCAATGGCTTTGCGGATATCGGCGCGCATAAAATCCTGACGTGCGCCTTTGACTGACCGTTCACCATAATTGCCGATGAGAATGTTGAGTATCTGGTACATTACGCACGTTTTTTCCAACGGGTCGTCACTGGCATTGAGCACCCGGGCAGCATGAAGCATACGCCGGGCAATCCGTGGATCGTGGCGCATGCCGTCGGTACCAAAATTGACGTCTCCCCGCCCTTTCAGTACGGTTTCAGCCACGTCATTAATCAGGTTTTGCGAAGGATAGAACGCGCAATAGTCCCAGCCTTCATCACGCTGCACTGCCTCACCCGTGTGCACTTCGCCGGGCATGATCACCATTACTGTTCCCGCCGCCGCAATCCCTTTCTGTCGGGATATTCGGGTGCGCTGGGCACCTCGGGCAAATGCCGCAATCACGAACTCGTCATGGAAATGCGGCGGATAACTGTGCTCATAACATGAGGCCTGCAGGATTTCCATTCCCCCATGCAGTTCGTTATCACGCCAGAGCCTGATGTCATCCCGTCTGTTTTGCGTCACGTCCTCGTTCTCCAGCCTTTATCCCTCTAATTTTACAAATGCGCAGGATTTTACTATCGCGATTTTTCAGGATCCTTAAGATTGCACATTCCGACGAGAAAGAAAGGGAAAAGTGATGTTGATGAAGAGTAACGCCATGCGCAAGGACGATCCCACCGCCCTGTTTCGTGGCGGTGTTGCCGCTTGCCTGCCTACCATCCCTGGCTACTGGAGTATCGGTTTCGCCGCAGGGGCTATCGGGACCCTGTCCGGGTTTACCGTCTGGCAAACGGCGTTTCTGGCGACCGCGCTCTATACCGGCTCGGCCCAGTTTTTGTTCTATTCGCTCTGGTCTGCGGGCGCAGAAATGGCGTCGGTGGTACTGAGTGTGTTTCTGGTGAATTTACGCTATCTGCTGATGAGCTCCGCAATGAGCGTTTTCTTTCGCGAGCAGACGACGCTGCAGAAAATCGTGAGCGGTTTACTGTTGACCGATGAAACCTTTGGCGTGGCGGTTCAGCGCGGCGGCCATCAGGGTACGGTGCCGTTCGCATGGATGTTTGGGCTTAACCTGGCCGCGTGGCTGAACTGGATCCTCGCCTGTGTGGTAGGTGGAAGTCTTGCCTCTGCACTGCCGCCCGCATTAATGGAAGGATTAAGTTTCAGCCTGGTCTCGATGTTTATCGGCCTGGTGCTGATGATGTGGTTTGCCAGTCGGCAGAAAAAACTGGAAACGTTCAGCGTGGCGATTGCTGTGCTCGTCACGTTCTTTGCCGCCGGTCATATGGCGCTGAGCGTCATTGTGATTGTCGCCGCTTCACTGTCGGCAACGCTGGCAACGGCATTATTACGCGCGACGCAAAAAGGAGCGAAATAAGATGGAGAGAAACATTCTACTGACGATTGCGATCGCGGCGCTGGTGACGGCGTTGATGCGCACGGTGCCTATTTTACTGCTTTCCCGATTTCGCCTGGCTCCGGTCGTTCAGCAGTGGCTGGGGTTTATTCCCGCCGCCATTATGGCTGCCATTATTGCGGCGGAACTGATCGAAAAACCGGCCATGACGAGCAACGGTATCAGCATATCGTTACTGGCGGCTGCCATTGCCGCTATTACCGGGATTATCACACGTGGGCTTTTTGCCACCGTTATCGCCGGGATGGTGGCCTACTCAGGCCTGCGGTATTTTTTCGGCTTATAGTCACAAACTGATGTTATAACGCACGACATCACCCAGTTCCGCAACCTGATCATACAGTTTTCGGGCTGGGTTGTTCGTTCGCGTCACCCAGTAGAGTTTTGCCCAGCCGCTCTTCTCACCCTCCTGACGAATCGCCTCAATCAGCGCTCGCCCCGCACCGCGACCGCGCTGTTGCGTATCCACATACAGGTCTTCCAGATAACAGATGGGTTGCGTTACCCACGTACCTTCATGCATGACGCACAGGGCAAACCCAGCCAGTTGCCCATCGACAACGGCGACACGGCATAACAGTGTGGATTCGGGGGAGTGAATGCGCGCCCAGGTTGCGCGCGTGACGACATCACTTAGCGTGCTGCCGGCAAAATCCAGATAGCCCTGCCACAGCGCTAACCATGCAGCATAGTCCTCGGGTCTGGCCTCGCGTACTTCTACGTCCATTTTTTATCCTTTTGAAACATCACGCGAGGAGCGATATTACGCCCGTTTTTTCCTGTAAGACAGCTCAGTTTTCCGGTAGCAGGCGTTGGCATACGTCACGTACAAACGTCCGTAACCAACGGTGGGCCGGATCGACGTCAGAACGGGGATGCCACAGTAGCGATACGGTGATCCCGCGTGTTTTCACCGGCAGTTCGAATACCGACAGATCGGCAACCGCCGACTGATTTATGAGAAACGAGGCCGGAACCAGCGCAACCAGATCCGTCGCCCGGGCCACAGCCAGCGCAGCGGGAAAACCGGGAACGATGGCCGCTACTTTTCGTGTAAGCCCCACTTCTGCCAGCGCCTCGTCCACCGGGCCGGACAGGGTTCCCCGGCGTGAAGCCACAACGTGTTTCCACTCACTATAATGTGACGTTGTCACTTCTTTAAGCTGTCCCAGCGGGTGCCCTTTTCGCACCACACCGACGAATCTGTCGCGAAACAGCGCCTGGACGCGGATCTCCGGCCCCATCTCACTGAGCACGCCAATCTCAAGATCCACCAGCCCTTCACGTAAAGGGTGCGGCGTCTTCTCCGGCTTTGCGACAAAACGCAGGGTGATTCCCGGTGCAACTATCGCCGCTTCTGCAATCAGCGCCGGGCCAAATACTTCCACAAAACCGTCGTTGGCGCGCAGGGTAAAAAGCTGTTCATGGGTGCGGATATTCAGTTCAGTGTGTAGCGGGCGCAGTAAGGCGCGGGCTTCAAAAGCCGCATTTTGCGTACGCTCGCGGATCCCTTCGGCATAAGGCGTTAGCACCATATTGCGCCCCGCCCGCACCAGTAAAGGATCGCCGGTAGTCTCCCGCAGACGACCGAGCGTGCGGCTCATCGCCGAGGCGCTCAATCCGAGACGGCGCGCCGCCACCGCAACACTTCTTTCGGCGAGCAGGACATCCAGCGCAAACAGAAGATTCAGATCGGGTTCGGTCATTCTATGTCCTTTATTGAGATGAGGCGTCTGGTGCAGGTTATAAGTGCAAATGCTGCGTCTTCCGCCCTGTATATCGGGTCATTATAGTGACCTCTCGCATCTATTTCGCAGAGGTTTTTTTATGCACTTGTTCACTGATCAGCCGGGTGATGAAGGCCTGCCGGGGCACGAACGCCGTCTGGCGATGGCAGCAGTAATGACCAGTACCACAATGGCCGTATTTGACGGTTCGATGGTTAATATCGCCCTGCCGCACATTGCCCGTGTGCTTGAGATTTCCTCGGGCGATGCGGTATGGATTGCCAATGGCTATCTGTTATCTGCCGCCATGACACTGGCCATTTTCGCCGCGCTGGCACCCCGGACAGGATTTCGTGCCCTTTTTGCCGCCGGAATAAGCCTGTTTACGCTGGCGTCTTTGGGCTGCGCCCTGTCGACCTCACTGGAGATGCTGGTAGCGATGCGTCTGCTGCAGGGGATTGGTGGGGCCGCGACATTAAGTATTGCGCCCGCCATTTTGCGCTCCATTTTCCCTGGTCGGTTGCTGGGGCGGATCCTGGGGATCCACGCCCTGCTCATCGCCGCCAACACGGCAATCGCCCCGGTTGTCGGCGGCGCATTACTCGCGTCCTTTGGCTGGCAATGGTTGTTTGCAATCAATCTCCCTTTCGGCGTCATTGCCCTGTTACTGACGCTGCGCGTTGTGCCTGCCCATCGCGCCAGGATGAATGGACGCTTTGATGTTGCCGGCGCCCTCCTTTCAGCCATGATGCTGGGCGCCGTGATCATGGCCTCAAACGCCTTCTCGCGACCCGGTGAAAGCGGAGGCACGCTTCTGACCCCGGCGCTCTACGGGCTTGCGGCTGTTGTCTCGGGCATCGCTTTTATTTACCGCCAGCGCCGTGCGGCCCATCCTCTGGTGCCACTTGCGCTTTTTTCTTCTGCCCGTTTCTCACTGGCCGCTTTAACATCGCTCTCTTCATTCGTCAGCCAGGGGATGACCTTCGTGGCGCTGCCGTTTCTGTTTCAGAGCGTTTATGGCTATAGCGCGTTTACCTCCGCGCTGCTTTTCACCGCCTGGCCGGTTGGCATCGTGCTGGTTGCTCCCCACGCCGGACGACTGGCCGATCGCTATGCGCCCGTCGTGATTTCCACGGCCGGATTATGTCTCTTTGCCCTCGGGCTCCTGTTGTTAGCGCTGTTAGCGGATAATGCGCCGGTCTGGGACATCTGTCTTCGTGGTCTGGTGTGCGGGATGGGGTTTGGTTGTTTTCAAAGCCCCAATAACCGGGAGATGCTGGCCAGCGCGTCCCGGGAACACAGCAGTTATGCGTCGGGCATTCTCGCCATCATGCGCACATTTGGCCAGTGTCTGGGGGCGGCAGTGATTGGGGTGATCTTGTCGGTCTGTGCCCCTTCAGGCTCCCTGGCGCAAGAGGCGTTTGCGGTACGGCTGGGATTGTGGCTGGCGGCGGGCACAACGCTACTGGCGATTGTGGTCAGTCTCAGTCGTTTAAAAGTCCGTCCCGCAACGTAAAGGGTGCACGGCCAGAAATGCCGTTCTGCGAAGAGGCTGAACGGCATTTTTACCTTACTCCCCCAGGATAACAAACCGCGAGCTGGCAAAAGCCTCATAGACATGCTGATTAGGGAATGGCGGGAAAGTGGCTTTTTTTGCCGCACTGACCAGCGCCTCGCAGTAGGCTTTATTCCCATCACGCGACTCGACATTGTGAAGCTTGCCATCGTAAGCAAAATCCATGTGCAGCCGGCATTTTTTATTCTTCCAGGCGTGGCGGTCGGCTAACTGGGATTCAATAGCCTCTTTTATAGCAAGCGCCTGTCTTCCGTATTCATCCTGGTCAGTATAACGTCCGGAATCACAGTCACTCAGCGCGATCGTTTTATGGCAGTTATCCGGGTGCAAAGGTGTGCAGCCGGCAACCGCGCCCGTCAGGAGGACGAGCATCAGATTTTTTTTCATTCCCTTCCCATTGAAATTATTGATTATAAAAAAGTTATTTTGTTTTTCTGGCAAAATAATCACGCATCGAGTGACAGTGCCACACGGGGGTTTTGCCTATTTAAAACTATCCAGCGCACGCTTTTGTTTCCCTTTATCATCAAAATTCTCGCGGTCCAGCCACGCGTCGAGCGCAACACGTAGCCGGGGCCACTCACTATCGATAATGGATAACCAGTCGGTATCGCGATTGCGCTGCTTACGGGTCATCACCTGGCGAAAACGCCCTTCAAACGTGAACCCGATCCGTTCAGCGGCGCGCCGTGAGGCGATATTCGTTGCGTCGCAGCGCCAGGCCACCCGGCGATACCCCAGGGAGAAGGCCTGACTCAGTAGCAGATAGAGCGCTTCTGTACCCATCACGTTGCGCTGCATTAACGGGGACCAGGTCACGTGACCGATTTCAATCGCCCCGTTAACGGTATCAATCGCATTCCAGCACACCACGCCACAGGCACGACTATCGGCACCGTTGATAACGGCATACGGCACCAGACTGTCGTCCGTCATTTTGTGCGCTACCCACGCGGCCATTTCGTCCGGGGTCGCTGGCCTGTTTGCTCCCAGCCATGTCCAGTCCCGGTCATCCTCCGCCAGCGAAAAGGCCTGGTAAAGCGCATCGCTATGGTTTGGGCTGAGGGGCACTAACAGACAGTACTGACCGCGCAATGTCATACGCGCGGGCCTCGTGACAGGCTGCCAGTCCGGCAGCGCAAAACCGACCTGCTGGCCGTACTGGTTGGTTTGGGTAACGTTCTTCATCGGTAACATCCTTGATGGGCGAGAGGCGTTTTACCTTATGTTTCATCTTTTTATAGCATGATGAAACATTGATTACGGCATACTGTTAATGATGGCGCAATAGTGTTCCATGATTATTTATCACCCTTGTGATGCCATGTCTGGAGAACAACACGTGAGATATCACCCCCTATTCCGATGCCGTGCGCCGCTTGCGCTCGCGATTAGCATACTGTTGCCTGGCGTGAGCCTTGCCGCTTTACCGGTCGGACCGGAGGTGGGCGATCAGACTTTATCCCCCTTTTACCGCTGGGATGCCGCGCTGCCCGACAAACCCGGCATAATGTTGCGTGAAGAGCCAATGACGCGCCAGCCGGAGATTGTGGCGGGGCAATCGCGGCGCATCCTCTACACCTCCCGCGATGTGCGCTGGAATGCGGGTATTGTCCCCGTAAGCGGGACGCTCTATTTTCCGCAAGGCAAACCGCCACCCGGCGGCTGGCCGCTGATTGCCTGGGCTCACGGCACGCTGGGCGTTGCTGACGCCTGCGCCCCCTCCTGGACGGGCCACACACCGCGCGACGCGAGTTACCTCAATAAATGGTTGCAACAGGGTTTTGCCGTTATTGCAACGGATTATCAGGGACTTGGCGGGCCGGGGCCGCATCCTTATCTGATTTGGCAGGCCGAGGGGCGCTCTGTACTTGATAGCGTCCGCGCGGCGCTGCAGGCCTACCCGCAACAGCTCGCCAATCGCCTTGTGATAACCGGGCAGTCGCAAGGTTCAGGGGCATCGCTGGGGGCGAGCTACATGGCTCCCTCCTACGCGCCTGAGCTGAAACTGCTGGCAACCATTGCCACGGGTCTGGTCGCAACGTTCCCTGAGGGTCCCGTTGCGGCCGGAGACGGGCGAATTCATGGCACACCGCCACGGCTGGAGATGCTACGCCTGATCGGTGGTTCGCTGGCAGATGATGCACCTGCGTCTGAAAAACTGGTGACAGCAAACGGTGCAACGCTGCTGGCGAGGGCTAAGATTTCCTGCATGCCGGAACTCGGACATGATCAACGCAGGCTGCATCTGAATGCTGACAATGCGTTTGTAGGGGGGCGTGAACAGATCACTGCTATGCTGAAACCTGTCACAGATATGCCATTAGCTCGTTTTCCCGCACCGCTGTTTCTGGCGACCGGTCTGGCAGACCGCACGCTGTCGCCCTATCACCAGTATGCCGCCGTGGCCGCGCTATGCGCCGCAGGCAATCCCCTCGAATGGAAAACCTACGCGGGCATTACCCATAACGGCATTGTGAACACCGCGTTTGCGGATGAGCTCGCCTTTGTTCAGGGGGTGCTTGCCGGCAAGCCGCAGCCAAACAGCTGCGGGTCACTGGTTATTCCGGGAAAGGCGCAGCCAGCAACAAAAGGCATTTTGTATAACAACTGATTTTTTAAGCGCCGCCGTTTCTGAGAGAATAGTTTGCTCAATAATACGGACCCGCCATAAAAAGGATGCCTTATGTTTTTACGCGTAACGACAGAAGTAACCGAGCAAGAGCAAAACGAACTGCTGGACGGTTTACGGGAATTTAATCGCCCTTTTATCCAGAATCGTGAATGGGGGCCTATTGGCGTATTTTGTCGCGATGTAAACGGCAAAATGACCGGTGGATTGATTGGCACACGTAAAAGCGAATGGCTGTCTATCAGTTATTTATGGGTTAGCGAAGCCATGCGTGGTTCCGGACTGGGTACAGAATTGATCAGGGCGGCAGAGAGAGAAGCGGTGAAACAGGGGTGTCAGCAATCACTGGTGGATACGTTCAGCTTTCAGGCATTGCCGTTTTACCAAAAGCAGGGTTATGTGCTGCAGATGACGCTCAATGATTTTCCCGAAAAAGGCATCCAGCGCCATTATCTTACTAAGACGCTGGACAGCCTGTAATGTTTAAAGGGAGTCCGGGTTAGCCAGCGCCCGGTCTCTGCCCTGAATTTTTGCCATATACAATGCCTTATCGGCCCCCTCTTTCAGGCGAATAACATCATCTTCACTTCCACTGCCGATCAGGGAAAAACAGCCGGCGCTGAGGGTCACGACTTTGTTTGTCGCTCCCGATTCTCCATGCGGTATTTTTGCGTTGCGCACGGCTGCCACCGCCTGACGGGCAACAAACAGCGCGGCCTCTGGCCCGGTATCCGGCAGAATAATCGCAAACTCCTCGCCCCCGTAACGGGCGATCAAATCGGCATTGCGCAGTTTAAGTTTCTGGATGATTTCGCCAACCGTGCGCAGACAGTTGTCGCCTGCCACATGGCCGTAGAAGTCGTTATAACGCTTAAAGAAATCGATATCGAGCATCACCAGCGAAAGGGGCTTTTTACTCAGCGAAGAGGCTTTCAGGCTTTGGTTCAAAAACAGATCGAACTGACGGCGATTGGCAAGCCCGGTTAACCCGTCTGCCAGCGCCATCAATTGCAAAGTATGGTTGATACTGGTCAACTCATCACGCAGTTCCGCCAGTTCGGTCTGATTACGCACGTTCATCCGCACCTGGCGAAAAACGATAGTTCCCATCAGCAACGTGCCCAGCAGCAACATGGCGTTAAGCACCAAATCCGGCAGACTGTCTTTTAACCAGCGTGACCAGAGTGCCGGTTTGTCATAACCGGCGGCCACGACCAGTGGATAGCGTTCAACCCGTGCAAATCCAAAGATACGCTCGACGTGATCGAGCGCCGAAATCCAGGTGGCATTACCGCGATCTTTTCTCGCCAGTTCACGGGTAAACAGCGGGCTCGCCGACAGATTGCGGTTAATGACATCATCCGGGAATGGACGTACATACAACGCCGTACCGTCAGTAATTAATAAAGCCAGCAGATCCCGGTTTTCCAGTTCGAAATAGCTGTAGAAGTGACGGAAGTAATCTACCCGAATAGTCGCGAGCACTACCCCGGCAAAGCCTCCCGCCGAATCGCTAAGGCGCATTGAGACGGGGATCACCAGATCCCCTGTTGAACGGCTGGTAATCACCCGCCCGATATGAATATTGCTGTGCCCGTTACGCTGGTGATAGATAAAATAGTCGCGATCGCTGCTATTACTGATCGGTGGGAATCTGCCCAATGCCGTGGCTTTCATGTTTCCCTGCGCATCATAGATGAACAGTCCGTGCAGTTGCGGCAGGCGGTCTTTCAGGTCGGCTAATAGCACATCGAAGCGGCTGGCATTCAATGTTGAGATATTATCTGACGGTATGGTACGGCGTATATCGCGCAGTGCCAGTTCGGCCTGTAGAAAGGTATCTTCCGCCTGACGCGCCTGGGAAACGGACAGGTTGATGGCATTACGTTCCATATCCTCGACGGCACGGTCCCATGAGCGGGTGAGTGTCCAGGTGCTGGCGGCCACGCCCGCCAGTAACAGTGCGGTCATGAAAAAAGTGATGCTGCGTCCAAGGGAGGAATTCAGCGCCAGCGCGCCTGATATATGTTTATTGATTTTCATTTTTTCCTCTTGCTTCGCATCCCGTCCTTTAAGTTAAGCATGAAAATAAGATGCTTTATAAGCAAGATAATGTTCCGGGAAGGATGAACTGCGATGACTGGCGCTATTCCCAGCGAATAAAGGGGGTTCATTGATTGAAATTAAATCGATTATATCACGTCATTCAAAGGATATATCCTGCGACACCTTGTGTCCGCTATTCAGCCGTAAAGAAGAAACGGGTGATATAAAAGGGAGAATGATATTACCCCATTCTCCCTCTTATTGTGCCAACGCCGTGTTAACGCTTTATGCGCTGCGGCCAGTTAATCGACGAAACACCGTTGAGTATCGGGCGTGCAAAAAGGAAGCCCTGGAATCGCTCAATCCCGGCAGCATCAAGCCAGCTCCACTCTTCTACTTTTTCGACGCCTTCCGCCACGACGGTAATTTGCATCTCAGCACAGCAATCGATAATAGCTTTGACGATAGCCTGCTTCGGCCCGTGCATATGGATATCGGTGACGATACTCCGGTCGATCTTCAGTTTGTCCGGCTGAAACTTGGCAAGTAATGACAAACCGGCAAATCCGGAACCAAAATCGTCGATCGCCAGACCAATTCCCGCAGCACGTAACTGACGAATCGCAGACGTAAATTCGTCATACCTGGAAATCACCTCATCCTCGGTCACCTCCACAATGACCTGCTCTGGATCAAGTTGATTGCGTTTAATATGATCCAGCAAAATATTGACTGCGCCGGGGATCTTGACCAGTGACATCGGCAGCAAATTAATGGCCACCTTGTGATTCCCTATCCCCAGACGCCGAGCCATTGCCAGCGCCCAGCCTTTTGATGCCAGGTCTGCCTCATGCAATTTATGTTCAGGAATCGTTGAAAAATAATCCTGCGGGCTGCCACCGTCGGGCCCACGGATTAACGCCTCAAGTGAGGATATATTCCCCCGCGCGGGATCAACAATAGGTTGAAAAGCAAACTGACAAGGCTGGTTTTGTAAAACGGGAATGTTAGCCATATCAAACGGCGGAAGTTTAGTATTTAGCTGCCAGCGGTCTGCCGGGAGATTTAAAACCTGTTTTGACGGTAACGGCGACGAGACAAAGTTACGGATAAATTTATACACGCGATCATTACAGGCAAGATGGTATTTTAACCTGCCAAATTTTATGACCCTACGGAGTACTGCGCTCGGTCTGGTGTTTCTCAGATCAAACAATACTAACCCCTGGTCAAGGAAGCGGCGATGCGGCGCAAAATCACGCATCAATTCCACGATATTCGCATGGCGAACGTCTCTGTTGATACGTTCAAAAACGGCATTAACCGCGGAGATCGGGCCTTCCAGCACCTGCAAAAACTGTCTGCCATCAAACAACAACACACCGGTGACCTGTAACGCCGTATTCCGTAAGCTTGCCTGCTTTACTAGCCCTGCCAGTTGCGAGGGATCCAATGCATGATTGAGCCGGCTACGATAGATCAAAGTCGCTAACACTGAGTACTTCCCTCAAAAAATATCCATACAAACGCTGCAGGAATAGACGCAATGGTAATAGTGTAACAAGTAAGCTCAAATTCCGTTCACTGATTAAAGCATGTTCTCTGCCTGTTATCGCGGACTAGCCCTGCCGCCAGAAGAGGTTGACTTCCCCGCAGATAAACATTTTAACCACTCACTCGTCGAATTTTAGCTACGCTTTATTATGTACCCTATATCAACCAGAAGATTTCGATCTGATAATGACAAAATCATTACAATTTTGCGAATATATTAGTTTGCTATGTTAATGTTTCTATTTTTCATCGGTTATTTTGCGTACTTTCTTGTATTTCCCGCCTTTAATTTGCATTAAGTCTATCTTTTCCTCCTGACTGAAAACTATCTGCCTTTTTTCTTTTGCAAAATCATAACAATATTTAAATAAATCACCGTAAGTCTGGCTAAAAAAATATTTAACGTAGCTACTTTCAGTTGTATAGCAGTTCGTGGAAAATGCACTGGTAATAACAAAAAAATCCTCTGTCGGGTTAATAAAAAAAACACCATCATCGGCAGAAAAAATCCTGTTTATTGTAGGCAGTTTATTGTGGGGTTATTTATGAAGCGTAACACTCCTGTTACACAGAGAGAGTATTTGCTTAACGAAGGCACGACACTGCTTTCGACGACGAATACACATAGCCATATAACTTATGCAAACACAGCATTTATAGACGCCAGCGGATTCACTGAAGACCAGCTTGTCGGTGAACCTCACAACCTTATTCGACACCCGGATATGCCGCCCGCCGCGTTTGGCGATCTGTGGTATACCATTCAGCAAGGCGACAGCTGGACCGGCATGGTGAAAAACCGCCGCCAGAATGGTGACCATTATTGGGTGCGGGCTAATGTCACGCCTGTTTATCAGCAGGGGCAACTAACCGGTTATATTTCAGTGCGTAATATTCCGCAACGTGAGGAAATTAACGCCAGCGAAAAACTTTACCAGTTAGTCAATGATAATAAATTAGGCGGTCATCGTTTTTATAAAGGTCTGGTGGTCCGCCGTGGCCTGCTCTCTTTTTTATCCATTTTCCAGCGCATGAGCGTCACGCGCCGGACTAACTTTGGGCTTTTTATCACCGCCGCATTATTAGTGGCGATGCAATTTGCCCCTTTTAATCTGGTAGAAAAAGTCGGTGCGACAATGGGGATCCTGGCCCTGCTGTCTCTATATTTACAGGCGCAAATTTGTCGTCCATTGAAAGCTATCCTCAGCCAGATGCAAAAAGTGGTCTCCGGGCGAAAAGCCGATTACCGCCATTTTAATCGTGTGGATGAAATTGGTTTACTGATGCGTCTGGTAAATCAGTCAGGCCTTAATCTTAATTCGCTGGTAGGCGACGTTTCCGCGCAAATCAACGGCATCCGTGATATCAGCCAGCGCATTACCGATGAAGGCGAATCCCTGCAGAAACGTACAGAAGAAACGTCAGCAGACCTGCATCAAACCGCCGCTGCGGTTGAGGAGATTGCCAGCGCCGTAAGGCAGACCGCTGAAACGGCCGCCGAGGCGATGACCCGAGCAGATGAAACCAGCGTCAGTGCGAAAAACAGCGGTGACATCATGAAGAAAACCATCTCGATGATGCAGGCCGTTTCCCAGGACAATAGCAAAATCGTCGATATCATCGGCGTGATTGACAGTATCGCCTTCCAGACCAATATCCTGGCACTGAATGCTGCGGTTGAAGCGGCGCGCGCGGGCGAATCGGGGCGTGGTTTTGCAGTTGTTGCGGCGGAAGTTCGCAACCTGGCGCAGCACTCGGCATCTGCAGCGCGTGAGATTCAGGCACTGATTGAACAGAACGTGGCGAATGTCAAAAATGGCGTCGAAATGGTGGAAAACACTGAAACGCACCTGACGGCGATGATCGATAACGTCATTACTATGTCGACGATGATCAAAGAGATTGGCACGGCAACGCATGAACAGACACAGGCACTGGAACTAATCAATGAATCCGTTTCCCGCGTTGGCGTGATGACGCATAACAACACCAGCATGGTGGAAAACGTGACCAGTGCGGCAGAAAACCTCTCTGAACGTGCAGCGCGACTGCACCGCGCAGTACATGTGTTCGGCGGTAGCGAAGGCTAATTCTTTATGACCCATGCTATAGTCAGTGTCCCACTATGCTGACGCGCAGGGTTACCGATGCTCGCTTTGGTCAGAAGAATGTGTTTGATTATTGCCGCCGTAACGGCGGCATCTGCCGGGGCAAGTCTGCAACCTCCGGCAGGTTATCAGCAAACGCCGCAACACCTGAACACCTCCCGCTTTACCTGCCCGGCTTTTCCGCCCCCCTTTACCGGCGCACTCGATTTCACCAGTAAATATGAAGGTTCGGACAGCGCTCGCGCCACGCTGAATCCGCAAGCCGATCGGGCGTTCCATGAACAAACAAAGGCGATCACTGAACTTGAAAAAGTGGTCAGTCAGGTTGTGACAGGATTCGCCCATGATGGCAACCCGGCGCGAGCGCAGTGCGTGGTCAATGGTCTGGATTCATGGGCCCGAGCCGGCGCATTAACCTCTGTTGCTAAAAATCACACCGGGAAATCGATGCGAAAGTGGGCGCTGGCGACGCTTTCATCATCCTGGCTGCAATTGAAATTCTCCCCTGCGCATCCGTTAGCGGGGCAGCAGGAAAAAGCAGCCGCCGTTGAGCTCTGGCTCAGTCATCTCGCGGATTTGACGGTGGCAGACTGGCGCGACCTGCCGCTGAAACGCGTTAACAACCACAGCTACTGGGCGGCCTGGGCGATTATGGCGACAGCCGTTGTTACCGACCGACGCGATCTCTTTGACCAGTCGCTGGCGATGTACCGCACCGCCGCGAACCAGGTGGATAGCGCGGGGTTTTTACCTAATGAGCTTCGCCGCAGGCAGCGCGCCTTTTCATATCACAACTATGCCATTCAGCCGCTGGTTATGATTGCCCTTTTCGCCCGCAGCAATGGTGTTGAGGTGACGGCGGAAAATGATAAGGCTTTACAGCGCCTTGCCACGCGCATTCTGTCCGGGTTTGACAATCCGGATGTGTTCACCCGCCAAACCGGTATTCCTCAGTACGTCGCTTTTACCCGCCAGGCCTCCAGCCTTGCCTGGCTTGAGGGTTGGTGTGCGCTGCAAACCTGCGATGCACAGTTAACTCAGCGGCTTGCCGCACTGCGTCCGCTGCACAGCACCCGTTTGGGTGGCGACCTGAGTTGGCTTTTTGCCGCCCATTAACCGCAGCCGGACTGTTCCTAAAGCGGACATCGGTCATTGCACTTCGGGGCGGATTAGCAGACCATCACTTTTGCGACTACAGTTTAGTCGCAGCGGATCAGGTTATATTTCGCCCGGTCAATGCGCCGGGCTTGTCCTTGAAACATCAACTGGATTAAGGAGTAAGCATGAAATCGAACCGTCAGGCACGTCATATTATGGGGCTGGATTACAAAGTCTCTAATATCAGGAAAGTGGTGAATAAGGACGACCATGAAGTTACCGTGACGCACCGTTCTGGTCGTCATCGTCGCGAAGAATAACGTACGTATCCCCTTTCATGCCGCCCCGTCCGGGGTGGCATTGTGCTTCGTAAAATTCATCCTCCAAATCACGCGAACAAGAAGTATTTACCATATCTATGCTTTATACTGACGCGCGCCGCTGTACCCGCCGCGAGCAGGCATTCGCGCCGGAATCGTCGACTTAGGAGTTGTAAAATGCATACGAAGCATAATAAAAACCGTTCGCTGTATATTCCTTATGCCGGGCCTGTATTACTTGAGTTTCCCTTACTCAATAAAGGCAGCGCATTTAGCGTAGAAGAGAGAAGTCACTTCAACCTGTTGGGGCTGTTGCCAGCCGTGGTGGAAACCATTGAAGAACAGGCTGAACGCGCCTGGTTACAGTACCAGGGCTTTAAGACGGATATCGACAAGCATATTTACCTGCGTAATATCCAGGATACCAACGAAACCCTCTTTTATCGTCTGGTCGAAAATCATCTTGATGAGATGATGCCGGTCATCTATACCCCTACCGTGGGCTGGGCGTGCGAGCGTTTCTCTGAAATCTATCGTCGCGCGCGCGGCGTGTTTATCTCCTGGCAAGACCGCGGCAGTATGGATGACATACTGCAAAATGTGCCTAACCATAACATCAAAGTGATTGTGGTCACTGACGGCGAGCGTATTCTCGGCCTCGGTGACCAGGGCATCGGCGGGATGGGGATTCCTATCGGTAAACTCTCCCTCTATACCTCTTGCGGTGGTATCAGTCCGGCCTACACCCTGCCGGTGGTTCTGGATGTCGGTACTAACAATCAGCAGTTGCTCAACGATCCGCTGTATATGGGGTCGCGCCATCCGCGCATTACCGGCGACGACTACACCGCGTTTGTCGATGAGTTTATTCAGGCGGTAAAACATCGCTGGCCGAATGTGCTGCTGCAATTCGAAGATTTTGCCCAGAAGAACGCGATGCCGTTGCTTAATCGCTACCGCGACGAAATCTGCTGCTTCAATGATGATATTCAGGGAACCGCCGCCGTGACGGTAGGGACACTGATCGCCGCCAGCCGCGCGGCGGGTAGCCAGCTCAGCAACCAGAAGATTGTCTTCCTCGGCGCGGGTTCTGCCGGATGCGGGATTGCCGAGCAAATTATTGCCCAGACCCAGCGTGAAGGGTTAAGCGAAGCCGATGCCCGTCAGAAAGTCTATATGGTGGATCGCTTTGGCCTGCTTACTGACCAGATGCCGAACCTGCTGCCGTTCCAGAACAAGCTGGTACAAAAGCGCGAAAATCTGCAGAACTGGGACGCCCAGACCGAGGCACTGTCGCTGCTTGACGTTGTGCGGAATGTAAAACCGGACATTTTGATTGGTGTTTCTGGTCAGCCGGGGCTGTTTACAGAAGAGATCATCCGTGAGATGCACAAGCATTGCCCGCGCCCGATCGTCATGCCGTTGTCAAACCCAACCTCACGCGTCGAAGCAACGCCGCAGGATATTATCAGTTGGACGAACGGTATGGCGCTGGTCGCGACGGGGAGTCCATTCACACCGGTGACCTGGAATGAGAAAACCTGGCCCATTGCGCAGTGCAATAACTCCTATATCTTCCCGGGGATTGGTCTGGGGGTGATTGCTTGCGGCGCATCGCGTATTACTGACGATATGCTGATGTCGGCCAGCGAAACACTGGCGAAGTACTCTCCGCTGGTGATTAACGGCGAAGGGTTGGTCTTACCGGAGCTGAAAGATATCCATACCGTTTCCCGCGCGATTGCCTTCGCGGTGGCAAAAGTCGCCCAACAACAAGGTGTTGCCGTGAAAACGTCCGAAGAGGCGCTATTGCAGGCGATTGACGATAACTTCTGGTTGCCGGAGTATCGCAACTATCGTCGGACCTCTATCTAATCGCAAACCCGGCCGCGCGATGTTGCCGGGTTTTCTTCTCTCTTGCCCGCCGCTATTTTTGTCTTTTCCCGTCAGGCATCCTCACCACAGCAGGGGGATTCATCACGGGAAATGCGTTTCTTCGGCCGTCACAATACCTTCGAAAGCGCTTAATTCCATCAATCGGCTTTGGATCCAGTAACGGGAAAATTCGCTACCCAGCGCCGCTTTGAGGTAGTCGCATTCGCCAAAGACAGTGAGAGCGTCCTGTTGAAAAAGCGGTAACGCTGGCGCAGTAGCGAGTATATCCGGCAACGCGTGGTCATTAACCTGCTCCAGGCCATACAACATGCCAGTCAGTATGGTCGCCATGACCAGATAAGGATTGGCATCGGCGCCAGCCAGGCGGTATTCAATACGTCGATTTGCTTTATCTGAACAGGGTATGCGCAAGGCAGCCGAGCGTTTGTTAAAGCCCCAGGCATTGAATATCGGCGTATCAATACGCTTGCGCAATCGCCTGAACCCATTGACTCCCGGTGCCATGATGGCTAACGACGCAGGCATAAGCCGAAGCAATCCGGCCAGGCACAGACGGGTCATCTCATTCAATTCACCTTCATCGGCGGAAAAGATATTTTCGCCATGGATAGTGTTAAGGCTGATATGAAAATGCAAGCCATTGCCCGCGAGCGCAGAAAAGGGCTTCGCCATGAAATTCGCCTGCAAGCCAAATTTTTCCGCCACAGCAGCGGTTAATTTGCGCAGTGCCAGCACGTTTTCGCACAGGGCCACCACATCGCGGGAATGGTGCAAATTCAGTTCAAACTGCCCAGGCTCTGCCTCACAGACAATGCCGGACAACGGCAAGTTTTGTGCGGCGGCCATGGTTTCCAGTTCTTCAACAAAGGCTGTCTTTGCGGCCGACAGCGATAAATGAAAACACCCGGCGTCTTGCTGATGCTGTTGCTGCGGATCGATAAGATAAAATTCAATTTCCGGCGCGATAACAGGGTATAAACCGTGGTAATGAAATTTCGCCAGCACTTTTTCGAGAATATAGCGCGGATCGTACTCAAAACCGTCACCGTCAGGATTACGCATCGTCAGTAATAATTGTGCATGATGCCGGGGATCCTGAGCGCAGGGACGCAATGTTCCGGGAACGGGCATACAGAGATTATCGGGCTCGTCGTCTGCATTGTCATTTTCACAACGGCTGACGACATTGCCTTTTTTATCCATGGTATACACCGACTGCGGGAAATAACATCCCCGTGCCAGCGTATCTAATGCGCCGATGGCGATGCGCTTACCGCGAAATATACCGTGGGTATCGGTCAGATAAATATCAACGTGGCGGGTATCCGGATAACGCGCCAGATAATGGTGAACCTCTTTCGCAAATTCACTTTCGCTCCTCTTCTTTGCGCTATCCATGAGGGTAACAACCGGAGAGGGTGATGCCGTAAACGGGAAAAGAGCGCGCATATTTTTCAGTGAGGTAATATTCATCAGTGAGTTCATGGGTTTCTTTCATTCGGGCCTCGCGGCGATGAAATCAGCATAAAATAAGCAGTATAAAGAGCCTGTAAAAAGGGAAATAACGGGCATAAAAAAAGTGTAAATCTCGCCGGTATTGACACTGGCATCCTCTGTAAAACCTCGCTACACTGCCGCTACCCATTAACTGGATAAATAAAAGGAGGATAATTATGTCGTACTGTGAACGTTTTCTCGTTTCACATGCCTTTGGTGATCGCACCAGCTCAAGCGTTATCGGTATCGTGCTGCGATAACTTCGGCTTGAGCGAAGCTAACTAACCCCCTTCCTCGGGCTTACCGGGTTATCGTCAGCGATGTTTGACGAGGCATATCTATGCCTGTAACTCTTGAGTAAGCAATGAGCACATTACTGTCTGCACAATCATTACGTGTTGAAACGGCATTTTGTCCGTTATTTTCTGATATCTCCTTTACCCTGAAACAAGGCGACCGTCTGGGTCTCATTGGCGACAATGGCTGCGGCAAAAGTACGCTATTGAAAGTCCTTGATGGCACCGTTTTGCCCTCTGCGGGCAGCGTTTCTGTGGCTAATCACTGTCTGATGGCGCGCGTTGAGCAACATCTGCCTGACACGCTATTGGATCTCACCCTGCTTGACGCGGTGCTTGCCCGACTCGCGCCGGGTGAACGTGACGCTCAACGCTGGCGTGCAGAGGCGTTGTTAGCCGGGATGGGACTGAGTGAACACGAGATAGCCTTACCTGCGGCAACCCTCAGTGGCGGGCAACATACCCGGCTATTACTGGCCCGGGCGTTGATCACTGATCCTGATTTATTACTGCTGGATGAGCCCAGTAACCATCTCGATCTGCCGACCATGCTCTGGCTGGAGCGATTCCTGCAACGCTGGTCTGGCAGCTTTGTGCTGGTTTCTCACGACCGGGCGTTGCTGGATGCGGTGACCAATGGCACCTGGATCCTGCGCGATAATCGGCTGCATTACTTCGCACTTCCCTGCTCTGCCGCGCGTCAGGCGCTGGAGGAGCGAGATGCCAGCGATGCATTGCGCCACAAAGCAGAGCAAAAAGAGATAGACCGGGTAACCAGCAGTGCCAAACGGCTGGCGACCTGGGGGCGGGTCTATGACAATGAGGATCTGTCGCGCAAAGCAAAGCAAATGGAAAAGCAGGTAGAACGTCTGAAAGAGAGCCAGACGCAACTGACGGCAGGCAGTCTGTGGCGTTTAACCCTCCAGGGCGAACCGCTGATTGCCAACCGTTTGCTGGCGATGGAAAATCTCCCTGTCAGCGCCGCGCCGGGTTTGCCACCGCTCTTTTCCGTGCCGCTGGCGCGGGTGAAAACCGGCGATCGGATTGCCATTATCGGGCAAAACGGTTGCGGGAAGTCCTCTCTGTTACGGCTTATCTGGCGCCAACTGGCCAGTGATATCGCCGCGCCAGGGATGGCAGTTCATCCACGTCTGCACGCCGGGTACTATGACCAGACGCTGGAGCAATTGCCCGATGACGCGACGCTTCTGGACGCGCTGGAGCCGTTCGCACCGTCGGCGGAACTGCGCAAAATGACATTAATCAGCGCCGGGTTTGCCTGGGTTCGTCAAGGGCAAAAAGTGGCAACACTCAGCGGCGGCGAACGCTCCCGGCTGCTGTTTGTTGGCCTGTCGCTGGCGCGCTACAACCTGCTGATGCTTGATGAACCGACTAACCATCTCGATATGAGCGGTAAAGAGGCACTGATGCAGACGCTGCAACAGTTCTCAGGCGGCGTACTGCTGGTCAGCCATGACCGGGAGCTGATTAGTCACAGTTGTAACCGCTTCTGGCTGGTTGAACAGGGTCAGTTTAGCGAGTGGCACGACGTTGAGGCGGTCTACGAACGTCTGCGTCAGGAACAACAAATGACTGAGACGCCGGTGACGGCAACAGCGACATCAACGGTGCGGGTCGATGAAACCGACGCGTTACTGGAGCAGTTGATTGCGCTGGAAACGCGTCTTGAGCAGGATTTGGCGCGCAAACCCACGCATCAAAAACCGTTGCTGCAGGCGCAGTGGCGAGAGGAGATTGCCAGAATCAACCGGTTACTGATGTAAAACACCTACGTAAAACAGGCGCTTTATGCGCCTGTTTTTTCTCGTGGCGGCTGATGTGTTATCTCTTGTAAAAAACAACGTAAGTGCTAAAGATGTCCCCGCATAACGGCAGATTGCTTTTTTGCATGCCATTATACGTGCGTTGTCATGATTTTTTCGCATACCGACTGAGGTGCAACAGATATGGATATTTCGACCCGTGGCCTGGATGTGTTGTTTATTGCAGGTTTTGGCCCTGTCCCACGTAATGTGGGCGACAGTAAAGCACTTTATCAGGAGACGTTAGGTCTTCCCATTAAGCCCATGGCGGGCAATGAAGATTACCTGTTAGCCGAACATGGCGCGCTTGACGGCGTCAAACATTTTGCGCTCTGGCCGCTACACCAGGCGGCACAGTCCTGCTTTGGCACAGCAGTATGGCCTGCTGATATTCCGGCGCCGCAAAGCTGGATTGAGTTCGAAGTCGCCGATCTCGACAGTGCAACCCGTGTCCTGCGCGACAAAGGTTACGCCCTGCTCGTGGAAAACCGTCTTGAGCCCTGGGGGCAGAGCATCACTCGCTTTCTCAGCCCGGAAGGCATGCTGGTTGGCTTAAGTATTACGCCGTGGCTCCGTAATTAATGGCTGATGTTACGAGAAACGCTCCATTGGGAGCGTTTTTTTCAGGCCAGTGCGTCAACGTCAGCGCGTATCCGCTTCGCCTTCAGGTGCCCGTACATCAGCAGTGCCGACATTGCGGAGAACGAAAGGACAGCTGCGGGCAGCGTAACGTAATCCCAGCTCAGACCGAGCGTAATCATCAGACCGCCAAAATAAGCCCCGATAGCACTGCCGAGATTAAAGGCAATCTGCCCTCCCGCCGCGCCCAGCAACTCACCGCCTTTGGCATTCTGTAATAGCAGTATTTGCAACGGTGCCGCCAGAGCGAACAGACCCGCGCAGCAGATAAAGCCCATCGTTAAAGAAGCAATTTTGTTTTCACCGAAGGCAAACAGCAGAAGCAGAGACAGCACAATCACCAGATCCGTGGTCGCCGCAATACGCAGTGGGCTATAACGCCCCGACAATCTGCCGCTCAACAAATTGCCCAATACCATTCCCAGCCCCATCAGCATCATGATAATCGTCATGAAGATCTCAGAGAAGCCGGAAACATTCAGCATAAATGGCTTCACAAAACTGAACCAGGCGAAGACGCCCGCGTTGCCAAACATGGTAGCGGCAAAGATAAACCATGGCTCCGGCTTTTTCAGAAAGCGAAATTGCTCGGTGAAGCGGGTCTCAGCTTTATCAAAGAGTTGAGGTACCCAGAGCAGAATAGAAACGAGTACCAATAAATTAAACAGCGCAATCAGCATAAAGGTGTAGCGCCAGCTAAAGGCATGACCAAGCCAGGTTCCCAGCGGTACGCCCGCAAGATTCGCTACCGTCATCCCGGCGACCATACCCGCGACGGCCAGCGTCACTCTTCCCGGTGGCGCGATTTTAGACAAAATAATCGCCCCGACGCCGAAGAACGCGCCGTGAGGGAATCCCGACACCAGCCTGCCGATCGCGAGCATGGTATATGACGATGAAAAGGTAAAAATCGTATTTCCCACTGCGCACATGGCGACCAGGAACAACAGGATTGTTTTTAAAGAAAAACGGCTGGAGAAGACGGCAATAATCGGCGCGCCGATCACCACGCCGAAAGCATAAAAGGAGATCATATTGCCTGCCGACGGAATGGAGATCCCCACATCCTTCGCCAGTTCGGTCAGCACACCCATGATGCCAAATTCCGCCATGCCGAGGCCAAACGTGCCCAGCGCTAACGAAAAAATCGTCTTTTTCATACCACAACCACATGTTAATAGAATGCAACAAGCATTATCGACCATTCGTTAAGTGTGAACCAGCTCAAACTCTCTCGCTGGCATATTCATCCATACATTCAGTTCAGGCTGTGAATGTTTTCGCACCTGAGGCGCTATATCGGAAGTCCCTGAAATACAATGACACGAGTATTTTTCGCGCATGCCTGTAGCCAACATTACACTTCTTAAGCGTCCCGTTATTTATTTGAAAGAGGAAGAGAGTCATGGGAAAAAAGAAAAATACCAGCACCATCGCTGATGCACCTCCTGCGGCGCCGCTTAAAAACAAGGAATATGAAAAAGAGTTACGGCGCCTTCACGTTGAACTGGTGAAACTTCAGCGCTGGGTCGTCAGCAAAGGGCTCAAAGTCTGCATCGTCTTTGAGGGCCGTGATGGCGCGGGTAAAGGCGGCACCATCAAAGCGATTACCGAACGCGTCAGTCCGCGCATCTTCCGCGTTGTCGCCCTGCCTGCCCCAACCGAGCGCGAAAAAAGCCAGCTTTACCTGCAGCGCTACCTTCCACACCTGCCCGCCGCTGGCGAAATTGTTATCTTTGACCGTAGCTGGTACAACCGCGCCGGGGTTGAGCGGGTGATGGGTTTTTGCACAATGGAACAAGTGGACAAATTTCTGGAAAGCGTCCCGATGATGGAACGCGCCATGGTAGAGTCCGGCATTATCTTATTGAAATACTGGCTTGAAGTGACGCCGCAAGAGCAAGAACGCCGCCTGCGCGACCGCGTAAACGATGGCCGCAAGACCTGGAAGCTGTCTCCCATGGATATCAAATCCTTCGACCGCTGGGATGATTACACCGTTGCGCGAGACGCAATGTTCGAAGCCTCCGACACCTCATGGGCGCCCTGGTTTGTCGCCCGCTCCGAGGACAAAAAACGCGTACGGCTAAATATCATTACCCACCTGTTAACGCAGATCCCTTACGAGGATATTCCGGACGATCCTGTGGAGTTCCCGAAACGAAAAATAGGTAAAGTTAAACCCACCCATTATCCGTTTCGTATTATTCCCGAACCGTTCTGAATAATTGTTTTGCTGCATCGGTTATCACTGCCGATGCGGTTGCCTTTATTACATGTGTTTCTTTTTTTCTGGAATTGTTCTCGCAGAAAGGGAATTACCAGGGGGTTCAGTATTGTTTTTTGTGCGGGGGGATTGATGATGTTTCGTATGTAATCTGAGCAGTGCACGATCACGGGTCATTGGAGCTATTGATGCGTTAGTGACGAATACGTAACTCTCTCTACCACCACCTTACCCAGCCTGACGCCTGTAAACACGCCAGGCCGGGTAAGCGGGCAACTACCGTCTGCATAAGAACTGAACGCTACCTCAGCCCGTGCATGCTCTCTTCTTTGGCTTCCTGTCTTTCGACTTCACGGTACCAGCGCGGATGATGTTTGCGTGCCCAGCGGCGGCTCACCTTCCCTTCGATCATCCCCTTAATCGAGCCTTTCACCCAGAACGCCATATACATATGAATCAGGATGGCATGGAGAAGGATAATCGCAGAGGTTGCGTGAATCAGCAGGCTGTAGCGGATCACCTGTATCGGGAAATACTGAGCAAACCAGGGGCGCCAGATAATGATACCGGATATGAGCAAGACAAAAATCATACTCATGATGGTCCAGAACATCATCTTTTGCCCGGCGTTATATTTACCGACCTTCGCCACCTTGTGCTCGTTGCCTTTCAGTACTTCCACAATCCCTTTTAGCCAGGGAATATCCTGCCTGTCCGGAATGTTGTGATGCACAAAGCGCACAAACATCACCATCAGGATCAGAAAGACCGCCACGCCAAAGAACGGATGCAGAATGCGCCCCATCTGCGGCGTACCGAAGGTCTCCGTCAGCCATTGCAGCGTCGGGAAAAAGAAAGAAATCCCCGACAGCGACACCAGGAAAAAGAAAATCACCATCGTCCAGTGACAGGCGCGGTCGATAAACTTAGTGCGCACGATCATTTTCGAATCACTCATGGTGTTCCTCCTTATCGTCATCCACTTCTTTGTTTGGCCCAATGCCGATGTAGTGGTAAATCAGCCCGGCAAACGAGGCGATAAAACCAGCGGCTGCAAGCGGCTTCAGCGCCCCTTTCCAGAGGCTGATTGACGTATCGATGGCCGGGTCCTTCGGCAGATTGTGGTACAACTCCGGCTGATCATTGTGGTGCAGCACGTACATCACATGCGTGCCGCCCACCCCTTGCGGGTTGTAAATCCCTGCGCGGTCATAACCACGTGCTTTCAGCTTATCGACGCGCTCCTGTGCCACATCCAGCATTTCTTTTTTGGTACCAAAATGAATGGCACCGGTCGGGCAGGTTTTCACGCAGGCCGGCTCCTGGCCGACGCTCACGCGATCCACACACAGGGTGCATTTATAGACCCGGTTATCCTCTTTATTGAGGCGCGGGATGTTAAACGGACACCCGGCGATGCAGTATCCGCAGCCGATACAGTTTTCCTGCTGGAAATCGACAATCCCGTTGGCGTACTGAATGATCGCACCCGCGGACGGACACGCCTTCAGGCAGCCCGGATCCTCACAATGCATACAGCCATCTTTACGAATCAGCCACTCCAGCCTGCCGTTCTGTTCGGTTTCGCTAAAGCGCATCACAGTCCAGGATTTGGCACTCAAATCTGCCGGATTGTCGTAAACCCCCACGCAGTGCCCCACTTCGTCGCGGATATCATTCCACTCAGAACAGGCCACCTGGCAGGCTTTACAGCCCACGCAGGAGGAGACATCAATCAGCTTGGCGACTTCCACTTTATAATCCCGCGCACGCGGCGCGGGGGTAATGGGATTGGTCGCGGAGCGCTTGAGAATGTCCTGTGTTTCCATTGTCATGTCATCGCTCCTTACGCTTTCTCGATGTTAACCAAAAACGCCTTGTACTCCGGCGTTTGCGAATTGGCATCGCCGACGTTGGGCGTCAGGGTATTGGCGATGTAGCCTTTCTGCGCCACCCCTTCAAAGCCCCAGTGCAGCGGAATACCGACCGTTTCCACCTGCTGGCCGTTAACGTGCAGCGTTTGCAAGCGGCGGGTAACGACAGCCACCGCGCGAATAAAGCCACGCTTACTGCTCACCTTCACGCGGTCGCCGTTGGCAATGCCTTTGGCTTTCGCCAGAGTCTCGCTGATCTCGACAAACTGTTCCGGCTGGGCGATGGAATTCAGTCGCGCATGCTTGGTCCAGGTGTGGAAATGCTCCGTCAGGCGATAGGTGGTGCCGACGTATGGGAACTTGTCTTTCTTACCCAGACGCGCGGCATCGTCTTCATACAGACGCACGACCGGGCTGGAGACCACGTTCGGGTGCAGCGGGTTAGTGCCGAGCGGCGTTTCCATCGGCTCGTAGTGTTCAGGGAACGGTCCTTCTGCCAGCTTATCGAGGGCAAACAGACGCCCCAGCCCTTCCGGCTGCATGATGAACGGATGGGTCGCACTGCCCGGCGGAGCGGTAGTAAAGTCAGGGATATCGTTCCCCGCCCATTTGCTGCCGTTCCACTCGATCAGCATCCGTTTCGCATCCCAGGGCTTACCGTTGATATCTGCCGACGCGCGGTTGTAGAGCACACGGCGGTTCATCGGCCATGCCCAGGACCAGCCCAGCGTATTGCCAAGCCCTGACGGATCGGCATTATCACGGTTCGCCATCTGGTTGCCTTGCTCCGTCCAGCTACCGGCGTAAATCCAGCAGGAAGATGCCGTTGTTCCGTCGTCTCGCAACAGCGCAAAACTGCTCAGCAGCTGGCCTTTCTTCGCCAACAGATTACCGCTGGCATCGTAGAGATCCGCCAGCGCAACGCCGTTATTCTCTTTCGCCACCTCTTCCGACTCTGGATGGTCAGGCTGCTTGTAATCCCAGCGCATTTTCAGCAGCGGCTCGGCACCATTGCCTCCTTCCGTGCGATACATCTCGCGCAGACGATGATAAATACCGGCCAGAATTTCACCGTCATTGCGTGCTTCACCCGGTGCATCCTGCCCCTTCCAGTGCCACTGCAGCCAGCGGCCGGAGTTGGCGATAGATCCATCCTCTTCGGCAAAACAGGTCGATGGCAGACGGAAAACTTCGGTCTGAATGGCTGCCGGATCGACATCATTCATCTCGCCGTGGTTCTGCCAGAAATTGGCGGTTTCCGTGACCAGGGGATCGATAACCACCATGTATTTCAGCTTACTCAGGCTGCGGACAACTTTGTTTTTGTCCGGGAAGGAGGCAACCGGATTAAAGCCCTGACAGAGGTAGCCTGTGACATTACCTTTATCCATCATATTGAAATATTTGATAACGTCGTATGCCTGATCCCATTTCGGCAGCCAGTCGAAGCCCCAGTTGTTCTCCTTCTGCGCCGCATCGCCATAGAAGGATTTCATCAGGCTGACGAAAAACTTCGGATAGTTGCCCCAATAGTTAACCTGATCGGGCAGCATGGCTTTCGGTGTATTTGCCGTCAGGTAGTGTTGCAGATCCGCCTGTTTTTCTGACGGCAGCGTCAGGTAACCCGGCAGGCTGGTCGACAACAGACCCAGATCCGTCAGCCCCTGAATATTGGAGTGACCACGCAGCGCGTTCACGCCGCCGCCGGCCATCCCCATGTTGCCGAGCAGCAACTGGATCATCGCCATGGTGCGGATGTTCTGCGCGCCTACGGTGTGTTGTGTCCAGCCCAGCGCATACAGGAAGGTGGTGGTTCTGTCCGCGGCACTGGTCGATGCCAGCACGTCACACACTTTCAGGAAGTCGGCTTTCGGCGTCCCGCAGATATTCTCCACCACCTCCGGCGTATAGCGGGAGACGTGTTGTTTCAGCAGGTTCCACACGCAGCGCGGGTCGGTGAGCGTGTCGTCGCGTTTCGCATAGCCGTTTTCATCGAACTGATAGTTCCAGGAGGACTTATCGTACTGGCGTTTTTCCGCGTCGTAGCCGCTGAACAGCCCGTCTTCAAAGGCAAAGTCTTCCCGCACCAGCAGGCTGGCGTTGGTGTAATGCTTAACGTACTCAGCGTTAATTTTGTTGTTTTCAATCAGGTACAGCAGCACGCCGGAAAGGAACGTAATGTCCGTGCCGGAGCGGATTGGCGCATAGATATCGGCCACCGATGCCGTACGCGTAAAGCGCGGATCGACGACGATCAGCGTCGCATCGTTGTTATTTTTCGCTTCCATCGCCCAGCGGAATCCCACCGGATGGGCTTCGGCGGCGTTACCGCCCATCACCATCACGACGTTAGCGTTTTTAATATCAACCCAGTGGTTGGTCATCGCACCGCGACCAAATGTTGGAGCAAGACTTGCTACCGTTGGTCCGTGTCAGACGCGCGCCTGGTTATCTACTGCCAGCATGCCGAGCGAGCGCACAAATTTTTGCGTCAGCATGCCGGTCTCATTGCTGGCCGCGGAGGCGCATAGCATCCCGGTGGTGAGCCAGCGATTGACCGTCACCCCCTGGGCGTTCTTCTCAACGAAGTTGGCGTCTCGGTCGGCTTTCATTAGTTTTGCGATGCGATCGAAGGCATCGTTCCAGGAGATGCGCTGCCACTTGTCCGATCCTGGCGCGCGATATTCCGGATAGCGCAACCTGTTATCACTGTGAACATAATCGAGCAGGCCCGCCCCTTTCGGACACAGCGCACCGCGGCTGACCGGATGATCCGGGTCACCTTCGATGTGGTAAATCGATTCACGGGCATTTTTCGCCCCATCGCCCAGGCTATACATTAATAGCCCGCAACCCACGGAGCAGTATGTGCAGGTATTTCGAACCTCTTTCGCACGCAGGAGCTTATAATTTCGCGCCTGTGCCAGTGCCGCTTTTGGGGTAAATCCCAACGCAGCAACGGTTGTCCCGGCCATACCACCCGCGCAGATTTTAAAAAACTGTCTGCGGCTAACGTCCATTGTGTTCCTCGTTATATGGATCTCTTTCAGCGCAAAAACTAACAGCAATATCCCTGTATAATTTGCGGCAAATCAATATCGCTATACACCAACTTCTTAATAGTCTTTTTCGGCGATTTTATTTACCCCAAAAGGATGAGGTTTCCTCGTGATTTATTAGTAGGCATCGTGCGTTAAGTGCTATAAATTCCCCCTTTGCCGTTTTTAAAAGGAATACAGCTGTATGAATAAGAAAAAAGCCACGTTGATCGGGCTGTTAGCCATCGTGTTGTGGAGTACGATGGTGGGCCTGATTCGCGCGGTCAGCGAAGGCCTGGGGCCGGTTGGCGGCGCGGCGATGATTTATACGCTCAGCGGCGTTTTACTTATTCTCACCGTCGGTTTTCCCGATATTCGCCGCTTTCCTCGCGGCTATTTACTGCCGGGCAGCGTTTTATTTGTCAGCTATGAACTTTGCCTCGCGCTGTCGCTGGGGTTTGCCGGAACCCGCCAGCAGGCGATTGAAGTCGGCATGGTTAACTATCTATGGCCGAGCTTCACCATATTGTTTGCGATCCTGTTTAATGGTCAAAAAGCCACTCTGTGGGTAATTCCAGGACTCATTCTGGCGATAATCGGCGTAAGTTGGGTATTGGGCGGCGAACAGGGATTGAATATTCACGATATTACACAAAACATTCTCTCCAGCCCGTTAAGTTATTCTCTTGCTTTTGTCGGTGCTTTTATTTGGGCAGCTTACTGTACTGTTACCAGCAAATATGCAAAAGGTTCAAACGGCATTACGCTCTTTATTCTACTGACGGCGGCGACCTTATGGACAAAATTTGCCCTGACCGATCAACCGTCCATGCACTTTACACTTCCTGTGGTGATTAAACTGGGAGTCACCGCCATTGCACTGGGCTTCGGTTATGCCGCCTGGAATACCGGGATTTTACACGGGCGCGTTGCCGTGCTGGCTGCTGCATCCTATTTTACACCGGTACTCTCCTCGGCGCTGGCGGCCGCCGTGCTGAGCGCCCCGCTGTCGTTTTCCTTTTGGCAGGGCGCGTTTATGGTCTGCGGCGGCTCGCTGCTTTGTTGGTGGGCGACGCGTCCGCAGTAGGGGTCATTGCGTCGCCTGTTCATTTGAACTAAAATTAATATCAAATGAACAGATGGAGCAGAATAATGCAACTCTATACACCAGATGTCCGCGCGATCCCGCACGACCTGCTCAGCATCCTGGGGCTTCCCGCCACGGCGATTGCCGCCCATGACAGCATAAACGCCGGTCTGAGTGCCGGTGTGTTGCGTGATATCGCGGGCGCCGTCTCCCTTGATGAAGTCACGCTGTGCCGAATGGCCGGCATCGACCGCAATACCTATAGCCGCCGCCTTAACAGCGCGGAAAAGCGTTTTTCGCCAGAACAGAGCGCACGTGTCTACACGCTGGCGCGGGTAATCAGCGCTGCCCGCGAGTTATTTGAAGGTGACAGCGAACGTATGGCCAACTGGCTCAATAAACCCGCGAAAGGGCTTGGCGGTAAAAAACCCGCAGAGCTTCTCTCCACCCCTGCCGGCGCGGAAGCGGTACTGACGTTAATTGGTCGCCTTGAGCATGGCGTTATCAGCTAATGGAAAATGTCACCTTTTGGCGTCTGGTCAAAGAGCGCTACGCGCTGACCGCCTTCGACGGCTACGGCGCGCGTACCTTTGGCGGACGCTGGAATTCGCCGGGGCATGAATGCGTCTATCTGGGCGAATCAAAAGCCCTCTGCGTGCTGGAAACGCTGGTACATCTTGAGATTGAAGATATCGCAAAGGGCTACTGTTTTTTAACCCTCGACGTACCGCGTAATCTTATCGCGACGCTGGATCTGGCCGCCCTGCCCGCAGACTGGAAAGCCGACCCGCCGCCTGTTTCAACGCAACACATCGGCGATAACTGGCTGGCGTCAACGAAAAATGGGCTGGTACTGCGCGTCCCCAGCACCATCACCGGTGAATGGAACGCGCTGTTTAACCCCGAACACCCACAGGCGGCGAAAGTCCTTAAGAGCGTAAAGTCCGAACCTTTTATGCTCGATCCACGTCTTAGCCGCCCTTGCTAGCCTGTTTATCGACACCTTTAAGGCTCAGCCACACGCCGACCGCCAGCAGCATCAGCATAATGCCGGCGGCACTTAATGCCACGCTATGTGACGAGACGAACGCGGTTCTGGCCGCACATCTGATCCCCTGGGCCAGTGGTGATGAGACCTCTTGCGCCAACTGGAACGCCTCACCAATAGAGGATGAAGCCAGCGCGGCCTGCGCGCCATTTAACCCGGCGGGTAGCGTAATTGAAGAGGAGAAGCTGCGGGTCAGAATCAGGCCAAACAGCGCGATGCCAAGGCCTGCCCCCAGTTCGTACGCCATGGTTTCGATTGCCCCTGCGGCGGCTGCTTTTTCTTTCGGGGCTGCCGCCATGATGGCCGCCGTGGAAGAGAGTAATGCGCTCGCCGCGCTAAAGCCCAGCAGCGCCATCAGGATCCAGGCCTGGGTTTGTTGGCTGGAAAAGTCCGTTACTGACAGGCCCAGAAAGCTAAAAGCACTCAGCGCCATGCCGCCGGATGCCACCTGGCGTAAGCCCAGACGGGAGACCAGCAGACCGGCTATCGGCCCGCTGAACCCGCTCGCCAGCATAACCGGCAGCATAAACAGCCCGGCTGCAAATGGCGTAAAGCCGTGAACAAACTGTAACTCCTGGGCCATCAGCAGCTCAAAACCTACCAGGACAACCATCGCCGTCACGGCCATTAACACCCCGGTCAGAATGATGCGATGTGTAAACAGACGCAGATCGATCATCGGTACAGGTGCCGCAAGCTGCTGGCGTACAAATCCTGCCAGCAGTGTCGCACCCGTTAAGAACACCGCGATCACTCCCCATACGGCAACGCTACCTTTGAGCGCCGTTTTGGCGCTCCATACCAGCATTAAAATGGCCGCAATCAGCATCACCGCCTGGTTGAGATTGAGCGGTTGCTGGCGCCGTCCCTGTTGGCGCGGCACATAACGCGCGGTGAGTGCCATCACCAGCATTACAATCGGCACATTGACCAGAAATACCGCGCCCCAGTGGAAATGCGCCAGCAACCAGCCGCCAATCAGCGGGCCAAACGCAGCACCGCCGGAACCCACCGCAGCCCAGACGCCAAGCGCCATATTTCGGTGTTCTGTTTGCGAAAATGTGTTGCGGATACCGGCAAGCGTCGCCGGAACAATCATCGCCGCGCCAATGGCGAGTATGGCGCGCGAGGCAATCAACTGTTCGGCGCTGGCAGACATTGCCGCCAGAAAAGAGGCCAGTCCAAACAGCCCGCTTCCAGTAAGCAGTAAGCGTTTAAAACCGATGCGGTCTCCCAGCGCGCCCATGGGCAATACCATGCCCGCCATCACCAGGGAATAGATATCAATGATCCACAGTAACGCGTTACCGCTGGTTGCCAGTTCTGCGCTCAGCGTAGGCGATGCCACATGCAGGACGGTGGCATCAATAGCGACCGGAATATAAACCAGCACGATAATGACCAATGTTAACCACTGACGAATCATAACTTCCTCATAACCTATCCTGGACACGCGTCCAGAATGGTGATCCTACGGAAAGTTGAACAACTGTCCAGCTTTTTGTTAGACTCCGTTTCCTTCACGTTTAGGGGGATGTATGAGCTATTTGAGTCGGGATGAGCGCCGGGAATTAATCCTGAAAGCGGCGATGCGTGTTGCGCTAAGCGATGGGTTTGCCGGGATGACCGTGCGCAGGATAGCCAATGAAGCTGGCGTCGCGACGGGACAGGTGCATCACCATTTCAGCTCGGGAGCAGAGCTAAAAGCACAGGCGTTCGTGCGAGTAATGGGCGAACTGCTGGATGTCGATGTGTTACCCGAATCCGCAAGCTGGCGCGAACGTTTACACGCCATGCTCGGCAGCAATGAAGACGGTTTCGACCCTTATATTCGTCTGTGGCGGGAAGCCCAGGTGCTGGCAAGCAAAGAACCTGAGTTAAAAGGCGCGTATGTGCTGACAATGGAAATGTGGCATGAAAAAGTGGTCGCTATCATTAATGCGGGCGTGACGGCGGGTGAATTTGTCCGTCATGATTCGACGGAAAACATTGCATGGCGCTTAATTGCCCTGGTCTGCGGGCTTGATGGCATCTATGTGCTTGGCATGCCAGATGTCGACGATGCGGCGTTTGACCGACACCTGGACGCCATGATTCATCGCGAGCTGTTTTACGCCCCTTCCCCGTGAAGATCGAAACGCGACATCAGGGTGTGGAGCGCCTCAACGCTGAAACCATAATGCGGGTCATCTGTACCCAGGCCGAATCGCTGCTGCATGATGTCGTACAATGCCTGGGTATCCGGTAAAGTCTTCTCCTCCACCGCATGCCCGTTCCGCCAGTGGGTAAAGTGATAGTTGGTCAGCGTCAGTTTTCCCCCGTCCGGCTGATGCAAACACATCAGCAAATGGTGGCGAAAGTGCGATTGCGGCCAGTGTGCTGAGTGGAAATTGCCCATCACAAAGTCGGCCTGATATTGCTGGCCCATCTCGAATTGATAGAGAGACTGCCAGCGATCGTGATGACGAAATTGCAAAATCCAGTCCGGGCCGGCCTGTTGCAGGCGGTACAGGCCATGCGGCGTCTCCTGTTCACTCTCCGCCTTGAGGCGTACAGGCGCGGTGAGCGTTAGCCCACCAAAGCCGACATCCGCAATCCACTGCTCATCGCCTAAGGTCACCAGCACTACGCGATGTGTGCGCGGTGGCATATGCGGCGGATTTGACAGCACCACGCGTCCCAGGAGGCTGCGAACTTCAAAGCCGATTTCGCGTAATACCCGCTCAAACAGGCCATTTTGCTCGAAGCAGTAGCCGCCACGACGGGCCACTACCAGTTTGTTAAAGATAGCCTCATCGCTCAGTTCGATTTCCCGAGGCAGTACGACCTCAATATTTTCAAATGGAATGCGGCTGTTATGCTGCAGATGCAAAGTACGCAATGTTTCAAGATTTACAGCGGGGACAGCGGTATAGCCAATACGGGCGAAATAGTCGTCCAAAAACGAGGTCATATGAAGCTCCTGCAATAGATGTCCTTCTGTTATATCGCATTTTTTTCAGGGCACATGGAATTTTGTGCCCTGCATTTATCGTTGCGTGCTGCGCTGCATTATCGCCAGCGCGGTCAGCATCAATGCGAGCCCGGTAATGAGCGTCAGCGTCGCCATCGCCATGCCTTGTCCAACCGAACCCTGCTCAAATTGCCGCCAGATAAAGACGGCCACCGTTTGTGTTCCCGCCGGGGCCAGTAGCAGCGATGTCACCAGCTCGCGCGACGCGATAGCAAAGACCATCAGCATCGCCGCCAGCATGGCCGGAAAAACCAGTGGCAGAACAATATAACGCAACGCCTGTAGCGCACTGGCGCCGTGAACACGGGCGGCGGGTTCCAGATTCCCCCCTAGCTGACGCAGCGCACTCCCGACATAGCGAACCGGCCAGGGTAGCAGGAGGCAGCAGTACGAGAGCAGTAAAATAGCCCAGGTGTTATACAGCGAAACGGGCCAGAATGTACGGTTCCATAACAGAATCAGCCCCACCCCCACCACGATCCCCGGCAGCGCCGCTGGCATCAATGACAGTGCATCAATGACGCTTCGGCCCTGAATGCGTTGCACTACCACAAGCCAGGCGGCAAGCAACCCGACAACACCGGTGATTAATGCCGACGCAAAGGCCAGCGACAAACTGGTCCCCAGCGCCGCCAGGGCATCGCCCTGCTGAGCAAACAGCGCGGCATAATGGGCAGTCGTGGCATTTGCCAGCGATAATCCGCCTGACAGGGTCGACATGACCCCGGTGATCGCCATTGATAAGCCCGGCACCACCACTGCCAGAAAGCCGATAAATGCCATTGCCAGTACGACCGGCACGCCCGTAATACCGAGCTTCGCGCCGGTATTTTCCGCAGGTTTACCGGTCACGCTGGTGACATCCTTGCCACCGGTCAGTCTACCCTGCAACCACCAGGCGCTAAGCGCCATCGCGACCAGAATCAGCGACAGCATTGAGGCGCCCGGCAGGTCAATGGGCCAGTCAGCCAGTTTTTTCTCAATACCAACGGTCAACATCACCACGCCGGAACGGGCGCCCAGCGCGGCAGGGACGCCATACTCTTCAATCGCCAGAGTAAAGGCCAATAGCATGCCTGCCGCCAGCGAAGGCGATAACATCGGCAGCGTGATATGCCAAAAGGCGCGCCAGGGCGTAGCGCCGTGGACGCGGGCAACCAGCGCCAGGTGCTGTCCGCTGGCGAGCAGGCTACGGGAGACGGCGAAGTAAACGACCGGGAAAATATTGAGCGTCATAACAAGCACGATCCCACCTTTGCTAAACAGCAATGCATTGAGATCGAATCCCAGCAACTGGGCTAAATACCCATTGGTTTGTAAAACCAGCATCCAGGAGAGCGCTGCAATATAGGGGGGCGTCAGAAATGGGATCAGAAACAACAAATCCCACAGCCGTGGACAGGGTAAATCGAACAGTCCACGCGCAACGCCCAGTGGCAGGCCAATACAGGCGCTCAGCAGCGCAACGCCTGCGGCAATTTGCAGGGTTCCGGCAAACATCGCCGGGAGTTGAGGGTCGGAAAACAGCGGGCGTAACCCGGAAAAGGCGCCCTGAAGAGAGCCGGCGCTAAATTGCGGGAAAACGGCCTGCAGAACAATAAACAGCAATGGCAGCGCGACCAGAACCAGCAGAATGGCCACAGTCACAAGCGAGATTAATCGTTGGTTCACGGCGAGTATCCAGACGACGGGGTTGCCCCCGTCGGGTGATGATTACTGAGCAAACAGTGTGTTAAAACGCGTGAGCACAGCGCCGCGCTCGCTGGTGCCGTCGTTTTTGGTCGGCAGAATTTTCAACTCGTTAAAGAGCGGGCGTTTTGCCTGCACATCGGTACGCGCAGGCATCAGCCAGGCATCGGCCACCAGTCTCTGCCCTTCCGGCGAGAGCACATAGTCCACAAACGCTTTGGCATCGGCTTCGTGCTGCGTGGATTTGAGGATCATCATCGGGCGCGGCGCAATCACGGTACCGCTGCCCGGGAAAATCACTTTTAGTGATTCGCCCTGCTCAATATTACCGTAGGTCACATAATCCACCGCACCGAACACCGCCGCTTTTGCGCCCTGCATCACCGGTGTAACCGCCTGGGCGTTGGGGCCGCTGACCACCATGCCGTTTTTCTTGAGTTCCTCAAACAGTGTCCATGCGTTGTCGCCCATGCCGTTTTGCAGGCCAATCAGCAGATCCAGCGATGCGCCAGACAGAGCCGGATCCGGGGTGGTGACTTTGTCTTTAAACGCGGCTGCGGTCAGATCTTTCCACTCTTTCGGTTCCGGGGTGCCGCTTTTGGTATTCCAGACGATACCCAGCGCAGAGACCCCCTGCGCGACAAAATCAGTGCTTTTGAGCATCTCAGGTACTTTTTCGGCGTTAGCGCTCTGGTAAGGCAGCAACCAGCCACGGTTATGCAGATCTTCTGCCGTATCCCAGGAAGCGGAAATCAGGATATCGGCCTGCGGATTGGCCTGCTCAGCTTCAAGGCGCGCCATCACTTTGCCGGTTGTGGCCTGGAAGATATCCACTTTCACCCCGGTTTTCTTCTCAAATCCACTGGCGAGACCTTTCGCCAGTGAACCTGGCCCGGCGGTGTAAACGGTGAGCGCATGCGCGCTGGACATCATCACGGACGATAACACCATAGCTAGAGCAACTCCTTGTTTCACTGATATTTTCATGCAATTTCCCCTGAGGATGTTGTAACAGAACGAATCGCGTCTACACGACCGGCAGACAAATGAACAATACGGTCAGCGAGGATCTCGGCTTCACGACGATCATGGGTGACATAAACGGCAGTAATGCCGAGCTGGCGCAGTAGTGATGCCATGTCACGGCACAATGATTCGCGCAACTCGCTGTCGAGATTGGAAAGGGGTTCATCAAACAACAATACGCGCGGCTCGGCGACAATGGCCCTGGCCAGCGCCACTCGCTGCTGCTGGCCTCCGGAGAGTCCTGCGGGCTTGCGCTTAGCAAACTCGCCAAGGCCAACGCGCACCAGTGCTTGCAGGACGCGGTGTTCGCGCTCAGCGCGCGGGACATAGCGCATCTTTAACGGGAAAGCGATATTCTCTTCCACCGTCATATGCGGCCATAGCGCATAGTCCTGAAAAACCATGCCAATATCACGGGATTCCGGTGGCAACGCCCATCCGGCCTTCGCCACCAGACGCGAACCGAAGGTAATGGTGCCATCAGCAGGTTGTGTTAATCCGGCCAGTAAGCGCAACAGCGTACTTTTGCCGCAGCCTGAGGGACCGAGCAATGCCACGATAGTGCCAGCGGGAATAAGGAGATCGATCTGATTGAGAACGGTGTGGCTGCCAAAGGCATACGACACACCTTCCAGGCGGATTTCTGTGAACGCGTCCATTAGCGCTCTCCCACAATGAGAAAGCGTCTGGTACCCGTGGTCTTCATCCAACGGGCCGCGTCCACCTGCACGAACGTCAGGGGAGCGAACATATTGTTATCCTCTTTGGGATTTGATGCCGCTGACTATAGGCAGGAAATGTGACGTAAAAATTACGATAGTGTTGCGTCTTGATTTATATAGAAGAATAGTAAACCCTTAGAAGATCTCTCCTGATTTTCCCTAATAGAAAAAGGTGATTACGTGCGTATCGCAACGATCACAAATTTTGCTTATATCGCTACCGTTGTTCTGACACTTTCTTCAGGCTTTGCGCTGTTTAGCGCATCCAGTGCGGACCGGGCTGAACGCGCCGCCGTCGCCCAGAGCCGCCTTTTCGATACGCTGACCGATGACCTGGAAAGAGAAGCTTATGCGTTGAGCGATCTTGCTCGTGAGGCAGTGGTGAAACGGCAGCCGGACAACATCAAGGCCTGGCGACAAATGCTGGAGAAAGATGTCCAGTTCGAAAACTATCTGCTGGGTTTACATGATAACGGCGCAACATCTGAGGAAATCCTGATCCTCAGAGATGGCCTTAAAGTCTTTGATCAACTTGAAGATGAGCAGCGTGCTGCAATATCTGCAGTGGAAGCGGGCAATATAAATGAAGCGATGAATATTATCTTCGGCCAGCAGTACGAAGATCAGATTGCTCAGGCCGAATACCGCTTTGCCCATTTTCGTAGTTTGTCGGATCAACGCACGGCGAATGTGATTGCCGAAGCGACGTCGCTATCACAACGGCTACGCACGCTCTCCGAAGTGATGGTGGCCATTACCGCCCTGCTTTTCTTGTTTGTGCTTGGTTTTATTATCAAACACCGCATTTTGCGCCCGGTGGTCACGCTGAGTGATGTGGTGAACCGGCTGGCGACACAGGATTACGCGGTAGAAACACCGGTTCTGGCGCAAGTCGATGAAATTGGCGATATGGCCCAGGCCATCCATATTTTTCGGGAAAACGGCCTGGCCCGCCAGCGACTGGAGCAAGAGCGTGATGCCGAGTGGGCTTCACGCACGCTGCTGGCGAGAATGACGCAACGCCTGCAGGGCTGCGACTCCCATGCTGGTATTGTCAGGGTTGTGGGCCGTTTCGCACCGAAAATCATCCCGGACATGGGGGGACGACTCTATATTCTGGATGCGCGGACAAACCGCATGAAATGTGCGGCCCGCTGGCTCTTACCGCCCGGCGAGGATGCGCCCTTCACTCCTGATGCCTGTTGGGCGTTAAAACGCGGGCAACTGCACTGCCCGTCGCATGATTCGGTAGATATGCCCTGCGAACATCTTATGCCGGAGGTTGCCGCACGGGCCATCTGTGTGCCGTTAATTGCGCAAAACAAAATTATCGGCTTACTCACCTTCGACAATGAACAGCAGAAAGAGCCCACTTACGCCTATCTGGAACTGATGGCTGAGACCATCGCACTGGCGCTGGCAAACCAGATACTGCGCGATACCCTGACAGAGAAAGCAACTCATGACTCGCTGACTGGCTTACGTAACCGCCATAATCTGGAGGAGACGCTGCGCACCCTGATTGATCAATCCATGGCTAACGGAGCCAGTTTGAGTTGCCTGATGATCGATATCGATTACTTTAAAAAGCTCAATGATAGCCACGGGCATGAAGCGGGAGACAAAGTATTGCGCGAAATTGCGCGGTTGTTGCAGGAAACGGTGGGCGATAACGGTGTTGCCTTCCGCTATGGCGGCGAAGAGTTTCTGATTATTTTGCCTGATACCAGCGAGTCCGATGCCAGAAAACTGGCTGAACTGTTGCTGCAAAATGTCCTGAACCAGCGCATTTTCTATGAATCCCATGATATCGGGCAGGTTTCGATCTCTATCGGTCTGGCGACCTGGCCGCAACATGCACGGGCGGCGAACCTGATCCGTGCGGCGGACCTTGCGCTCTATATGGCCAAAGAACAGGGTCGCGGCCAGATTGTAACCGCCCGCAACGCAAACGCGCCACAGACACACGTTTCCGCCTGAGATGACGGCTGCGCGGCACGGCGCGCAGCCATTGCGTTACAGTGTCACTTGCTCACAATCAGCACGCAAGCGATCGACCTCCTCCTGGGGCATACCCGCGCGTACTGCCGCCGCACAAATCCCCTGCCAGCTCCCCGGATCCAACGGAATCCCCTGCGTCTTACGCAGACGACGATTGTTCTCTTCCCACTCGCCTGGCACCAGAATCGGCTCATCATGGCTATGCGGCGATTGTTTCACCCATTCAACAAAGGCGTGCGTCTGTTGCTGCATATCCGGCGCGGCAAACATTTCCGGGTTCAATATAAGGGTGGTCATACAGTTGAATATGGCATCGACGCTGTCCTGGAGAGTGTCTTTATGAGTGGTTAGTCCGCCGGACAGGGCTCCCCCCATAATTTCGCACAGCGCCGCCAGCGCATACCCTTTATGTTGCGCAAACGTCAACAGTGACCCCAGCGGCGAACGATGCATGACCGACGGATCGTTAGTGGGATGCCCCTGCGCATCAATGAGACAGCCATCGGGCACCGGTTCGCCTTTGTGGTAAGCCACTCGCGTTTTCCCAAATGCAATGGCGCTGGTGGCATAGTCCAACAACAGTGGTGGCTGCCCTTCCCGCGGGAAAACCACGCAAAAAGGATTTGTTCCGAACCGGCTGTCTTTTCCACCAAAAGGGGCCACCATTGGATCGCCCACGACACTGACAAAATGGACAGAGACAAAACCGGCCGCGGCGCACTGTTCGGCCCAGTAGCCAATACGTCCGATATGATGGGAATTATGAAGTCCAACGGCGGCGAGGCCGTGTTGTCTGGCCTTTTCAATGCCAAGCGTCATCGCTTCATGCGCCGCGACCTGGCCAAAAGCCTGATTCCCGTTGAGGGTCACCACCGCGCCCATATCCTTCACGACGCTGGCATGGCGGTTGAGTTGCAGGTAACCCTGTTCAAGGGAGCGAACATAGCTCGGGATCATCCCTACGCCATGAGAATCGTGTCCTGCAAGATTCGCCGCGAGTAGATGCTCCGCAACCAGCTGAGCTTCCTGAGGTTCGCTGCCCGCATAGTGCAGGATTTTCTCGATAAAATGATGTAAGCGACGGGGATGAAGACGAAGCCCTGTATTCATTGAAAATTCTCCATTTATTATGTTGTTGTCTGCATTTCCATGCTGCATCTGCGCTTGCCTGAGGTCAATAACTGTACTGACACAGAGAATAATGACCTGGAGATTGTTTCTGAGCGGGATAAACATGCAATCCACGGTGTCAGTGCCGGGCATCTATGCTTTAATTTCTCCATGACAGAACGAAGGAGTGGCTTATGAGTTTTTTTCGTCCGGTGGCGCTGGATCACGCCAGCCGCTTGCTGAATCACGGCCCTACCATATTGATAACCAGCCGTGATGAGAGCATCGACCGCCGCAATGTCATGGCTGCTGCGTGGTCAATGCCCGTTGAGTTTTCCCCTGCCCGTATCGCTATTGTGGTGGATAAAAGCACCTGGTCGCGTGAGCTGATAGAACGCAGTGGGATGTTTGGCATTGTGGTTCCGGGCGTGGCGGCCACTCGCTGGACCTGGGCGGTGGGCAGCGTGAGCGGTCGCGAAGAGGATAAATTCAACTGCTACGGTATTCCGGCTATCGCTGGCCCGGTGCTGGGTTTGCCCGTCGTGGAGGAAAAATGTCTGGCGTGGATGGAATGTCGCCTGTTACCGCCGACAGCGGCGCAGGAAAAATATGACACCCTGTTTGGCGAGGTGGTTTCTGCGGCCGCGGATGAACGCGCCTTTAGTAACGGTCACTGGCAGTTTGATGATGATTTGTTGAATACCATCCACCATCTGGGCGGCGGTAATTTCGTCACCAGTGGCAAGTTGATAAACGTACCGGGGTGACCCGAAAATCGCCCCGCTAAGCTAGCGCTTGCGGGAATAATTCCCGGCCGCGGCTAGCTGCACACTCTGCGCTAATGGGGTGTAAAAATGTCGCTGCGGTTGCCGGTCAGCCGTCAACGCCTCATCGATTTTCAGCCGGACCCTGTTTTATTCTCATTACGCGGTGTTATCGCTGTAAAACATAATATGACCGGGGATTTCTCAGCCTTCCGGGAGAAAGCGGGAGTGAGGGGAAAAAGCCAGTGCAGACATTTCCCCTGCGGCCTGTCACATCTGATAACCCGGCTTCTTAATCAGCCGCGCCATCTGTGGTGCGATTTGCGTATCCCATACTTCGCCTTTCCACGCGTCCGGGTCTATCTGTGTTAACGCGACGCTGACTGAACTGTCTTTGCTGCCTAAATGGCGAACAATGACGTCGGCGATATCGGCAGCCAATGCGGTTTTTTGCTCATCGTTCAGGTCACGGGGGAAACATTTGATATCAATGTGTGGCATGGTGTGCTCCTTGTTATGAGCCTATCAACCTACCACACTGAAAAAGCGCTGGTTATCAAATAATGTCGTTACGGCGTAAAACAGGCTGGAGCTTCGCAACGGCGCAAACCGCTTCGGCAATCGCGGCGATGTTCGGCGTATTTTCTTTAAACCAGTCGTGCCGCGGCCCCCAGGTTCTTATCACACAGATATAGATATCCAACAAGGTCAGCTGTTCGCCAAATGCATAAGGCGTGGCTTTGAGTTGCTGATCAAACCAGATATACAGTGATTTTCGATAGGCCACACAGTGCTCCCGCAACTGATCCGCAGCATCGGGCACGAACCGTTCGGGATAGTCGGCATAGGTGAATGTCGGGTAAACATTGGCCACCAGCCAGACCAACAGTCGCCAGAACTGATTGCGCTCAGGTGTACCGGGCGCAGGAGCAAGATGCGGGTGTTTATCAAGAATCATTAAGGCGATGGCCGCCGACTCGGTCATGATACTGCCATCGTCAAGTTGCAGCGTTGGCACCTGACACAAGGGGTTGAGTTTCAGCAATTTTTCCTGGTTGTGCCCTGGCGAATCAAAGCCGTCAATATTCTCGAACTGATACGGGATGTCTGCCAGTGTCAACATCAGTTCACTGATGGCTGAACCCCAGCCGGGTGCGCCGTAAACGGTGATCATATGACCTCCTTTCTTGCGAGTGAGTAGTAAGTCTACGTCAAACTGGCAATAAGGCTATCGACCTGCTTCGGGTGAGTGAGACGCACAAAGCGAATATGTTGATATTGCGGATTCGCCATATCCGCGGCGTAGCGTACCCGGTTATTACGCCAGGTTTTGAGTGTCCAGATAATGATCGAGTCGCGGCTAAAAAAAGCACGGCGGAAACTTTCCGTATTACCGGTACCGGGCCAAAGCTCTTTTCCATGCCAGGCCCGGCGAACCACCCGCAGAACCGCCTGGCGCAGCGTGCGCCAGAAGCCGTAATCCAGCCAGATAACCAGATCAACATCCCGCCATTTGATCGGGCGGGATCGGTTATAATTACCGTCCAGTACCCAGCCAGGCGTGGCATTTAACGTCTCTTCCAGTAATGCGTAAAAGTCCTCATCACTGCGCCCTTGCCACTCGGGCAACCAGTAAAGTCTGTCCATTTCGATATACGGCACATTAAGCTGCGCGGCCAGCCGCTGCGAAAGCGTGCTTTTACCGCTGCCGCTGGTGCCGATGACATTAATTTTCATACGGTTACGCCGATTCCCTTTCTACAAAATGAAAACCAATATCCACAATCGTTTCTTCCTGAGGGAGCCCTTCAATACGGTCCGCCAGTAGCGTGGCGGCACGCTGACCGATAACCTGTCGGTCGACGCTGACCGTCGTGATGGAGGGATGGGTATCGGCGGCAAAATCGAGATCGCCAAAACCGATGACCGCCAGATCCTGCGGCACGCGCAATCCGCTGGCCTGCGCTTCGACCATCGCCCCCTGCGCAAGGGTATCCGAACTGCAGACAATCACATCGAAGCTGCCCTTATTCAGCAAGTCACGAAGCCCCTGCCGTCCTGCGGCAAAACGCGCCGGAAGCGGGACATCTACGACGGCAGGATCGTGAATGTCATGGCGCGCCAGCGCCTCGCACAGCCCACTTTTACGCAGCGCCGCGCGATTATCCACCGTCCACAGTAAACCGGGACGTTTATAGCCTTTACGCAGCAAATAATCCGCCGTCGCCTCCCCCACTTTTTCATGGGAAAAACCTACCAGCATATCCAGCGGCGTGGGGGTGAGATCCCAGATTTCCACCACCGGTACGCTGGCATTGAGGATAACTCGCTTTAATTCCGTCGAATGGTGAATCCCCGTCAGGACAATGCCGTCAGGACGACGCGACAAGATCGTGGCAACCAGCTCCGCTTCGGTTTGCTGGGCGTAACCCGCTACACACAGCAGCATGTGATAACCGCGAACCGCCAGCTCATCGCTTATCGACTGAATGGTATCGACGAACATACTGTTATTAATTTGCGGCACCACAACGGCAATCATTTTACTGCGTCGGGATGCCAGACCACCCGCCAGCGCATTGGGGATATACCCGGTGGCTTTAACCGCCGCCAGCACTTTTTCCACCGTTTTAGGACGCACCAGCTGCGGCGTGTTCAACGCCCGGCTGACGGTCATGGAGGACAATCCCGCCGCGCGGGCGACATCGTCTAATGTAGGCGCGCGAGGCGGCGCAGGACGAGAGGTTTTCGACATGTAAACTCACAACGGCTTGTTTTTGTGACAGGGATTATAAGCGATTTGTTAGCTTAAATCGCTTCTCTCTCATTATTTTAATCAGCTTTAAAATCAGTAGATTAAAAAAATAATCTTGCATTTATGTTAGCGTTATCATTTGCACATAAACCATTCCATAAACGATTTTGAATTGTGAGACAGAACGAATAAAAGCCCGTGATGAAGTCTGTTATTGTGATCGACTGTACATTTTGACGGCAAAATGCTGGCGTTTCATCTTTAATCTAATTAATAATGTTAGCGCAAACATTATTACCGTTCACAGGAGTTAATCATGACCGTAAGCGCGAATTCCGCTGCCGTAACCTATGCCAAAGCGCAGGGTGTTAAAACTGCCGCCGAAACCGGCGACCGTATCGAGTGGGTAAAACTCTCCCTCGCGTTCCTGCCGCTGGCGACCCCCGTCAGTGATGCAAAAGTGCTGACCGGTCGCCAGAAGCCGCTGACCGAAGTCGCCATTATCATCGCGGAAATTCGCAGCCGTGACGGTTTCGAAGGCGTCGGTTTTAGCTACTCTAAACGCGCCGGTGGTCAGGGCATCTATGCGCACGCCAAAGAAATTGCCGATAACCTGTTGGGCGAAGACCCGAACGATATCGACAAAATTTACAGCAAACTGCTGTGGGCCGGCGCATCCGTTGGCCGCAGCGGCATGGCCGTGCAGGCCATCTCCCCTATCGATATCGCGTTGTGGGATATGAAAGCGAAACGTGCAGGTCTGCCGCTGGCAAAACTGCTCGGCGCGCACCGTGACTCCGTGCAGTGCTACAACACCTCCGGCGGTTTCCTGCATACCCCGCTGGATCAGGTGCTGAAAAACGTGGTGATCTCCCGTGAAAACGGCATCGGGGGTATCAAGCTGAAAGTTGGCCAGCCGGACACCAAAGAAGATATCCGCCGTTTAACCGCCGTGCGTGAAGCGCTGGGCGACGATTTCCCGCTGATGGTTGACGCAAACCAGCAGTGGGACCGCGAAACCGCCATTCGCATGGGCCGTAAAATGGAGCAGTTCAATCTGATCTGGATTGAAGAGCCGCTGGACGCCTACGATGTGGAAGGTCACGCCCAACTGGCGGCCGCGCTGGACACCCCCATCGCGACCGGAGAAATGCTGACCAGTTTCCGCGAGCACGAACAGCTTATTCTGGGTAATGCCAGCGACTTCGTTCAGCCGGATGCCCCGCGCGTTGGCGGTATCTCTCCGTTCCTGAAAATCATGGATCTGGCAGCGAAACATGGTCGTAAACTGGCCCCGCACTTTGCCATGGAAGTACACCTGCACCTCTCTGCCGCTTATCCGCTGGAGCCATGGCTGGAGCACTTCGAATGGCTGAACCCGCTGTTTAACGAGCAGCTCGAACTGCGCGATGGCCGCATGTACGTTTCCGACCGTCATGGTCTGGGCTTCACCCTCAGTGAACAAGCGCGCGCCTGGACTCAGCTAAGCTGTGAATTTGGCAAACGCCCGTAACAGATAATAAAGACGGGAGATATTCCGTCTTTATTTATTTCAGTACGAAAACTGGTATATTTATGCCACGCTGTTTCGCATATTCGTGTACTCCCGACTGAGCAGCGTTTTTTATTTATCGCGTATGCAATATAAATAACCCGCCACAGTCACAGGTTGCGTCAGTTTCCTGGCATTACCCCTGCCCGCCCATTTTTAATATATTTATTGCGCTCATCTATTACCCTAAAAAAACAGCTATCGATTAAGCGTTTTTCATTTCATCCCCTGATAATGCGATTGCAGAATATATGTGATCTTGAGGGCACATTTATACATTTATTATGGACCCTCCCTGGGTATTTTTATATAAATGTTAGCGCAAACATTCATGACGAAAAAAGGAGTGTTCCATGACTTTAAGTGCCTGTACTGGCGCGCCCTCTTATGCCAAGAGACAACGTACCCGCTATGCCACAGCAACAGAGCTCTGTCGTTGGCTGACCTGCTTGCCCACGCGGTCAATGCCACGGAGTAAATAGCCGACGGGGCCGTTCCCGTTTATTACACACGTCGGGGTGATAACCTCGTCGAGGAATCGATGATGAGTAATGTTATTAAGCGCACCAGCGTGCGCCACGGTATTCTTATTTTCTTATTTCTGGCTACGGTATTTAACTATGCTGACCGTGCGACCCTTTCGGTGGTCGCCCCTATTATGAGTAAAGAATTAGGCTTTGACCCGGAAGCGCTCGGGCTGGCCTTCTCGGCTTTTGGTATTTCGTATGTGATCATGCAAATTCCCGGCGGATGGCTGCTGGATAAATATGGCTCGCGCCTGGTTTATGGCTGCGCGTTAATTGGCTGGTCAATCGTCACTATGTTTCAGGGGACGATTTATCTTTTTGCCAGTCCGTTAATTGTGCTGGTGATTTTGCGTTTGCTGATGGGGGCGATTGAAGCACCGGCCTTTCCGGCGAACAGCCGTCTGAGTGTACAGTGGTTCCCCAATAAAGAGCGCGGTTTCGTGACGGCGGTGTATCAGGCGGCGCAGTACATTTCGCTGGGGATTGTCACGCCGCTGATGACGCTTATCCTGCACAACATGAGCTGGCACTATGTGTTCTATTACATCGGCGCTATCGGCGTGGTGCTGGGAATTGTCTGGCTGGCGAAAATTCGTGACCCGTTACAGCACAAGAAAATCAACCAGCAGGAACTGGATTATATCCGCGAAGGCGGCGGTGAACCGGAACTGGGTAATGCGAAGAAATCAGAAAAGATTTCTCTCGCCCAGATCAAAAGCGTTTGTGTGAATCGCATGATGATTGGCGTCTATATAGGCCAGTTCTGCGTGACCTCTATTACCTGGTTCTTCCTGACCTGGTTCCCCACCTATTTATATCAGGCAAAAGGCATGTCGATTCTCAAAGTCGGTTTTATTGCCAGTATTCCGGCGATCGTCGGGTTTATTGGTGGCCTGATGGGCGGCGTCTTCTCCGACTGGTTATTAAAACGCGGCTACAGCCTGACCACCGCGCGCAAATTCCCGGTTATCTGCGGCATGCTGCTCTCCTGCGTGATTGTGGTCGCCAACTATACCAGCTCAGAAGTGGTGGTCATTGCCGCCATGAGCCTGGCCTTCTTCGCCAAAGGTTTTGGTAACTTAGGCTGGTGTGTACTGAGCGATACCTCGCCGAAAGAGGTGCTGGGCATCGCAGGAGGCGTCTTTAATATGTGCGGCAACCTGGCCAGTATTATCACACCGCTGGTCATTGGGGTAATTCTCTCCAGTACCCAGTCGTTTGATTACGCCATATTGTATGTCGGTTCAATGGGCTTAATTGGCCTGTGCTCTTACCTGTTTATCGTCGGTTCACTGGAGCGTATTCAGCTTACGCCTTCGGCCGCCTGAGGATAACCGTACGCTGCTCCGCCAGTTGCGAAGCAGCGTGTTCTCTCACAACACCTTCGATAAAAACTGTCTCGTCCTTGGGTGTTGCGGATGATTGAGCACACTGTCGCTGTCGCCCTGCTCCACAATTTTACCCTCCACCATAAACACCACCTGATCCGCCACCTCCCGGGCAAAACCGATTTCGTGCGTAACCACCACGAGCGTGGTACCGGAACGGGCCAGTTTTTTGATGACATCGAGCACTTCGCCCACCAGTTCCGGATCCAGCGCGGAGGTCGGTTCATCAAATAAGATTACCCGAGGGCGCAGCGCCAGCGCGCGGGCAATGGCAATGCGCTGCTGCTGCCCACCGGATAGATGACGTGACCAGGCTTCCGCCTTATTGCGTAACCCCACCACATCCAGCAACTGATACGCCTGCTCGATGGCCTCTTTGCGGCTGAGTTGCTGATGGGCGATCGGCGCTTCTATCAGATTTTCCAGTACCGTGAGGTGCGGGAAGAGATTGAAGTTCTGGAATACATAGCCCACGTTAACCCGCTGGCGCAGGATCTCCCGCTCTTTCAATTCATAGAGCTTATCCCCTTTGCGTCGATAGCCAATATAGTCGCCGTCAATCTGGATAAAGCCTTCATCAACACGCTCCAGATGGTTAATGGTGCGCAAAAGCGTCGATTTACCGGAACCGGAAGGCCCGAGGATCACCGTCACGGTGCCCGGCGGGATCTCAAGCGATACATTGTCCAGCGCTTTATGGCGACCAAAGTACTTGCTGACGCCGGTAATCGAAATATGACCATTAAGAGAGGCTGGCATGAATCGGCTCCTGTGGTTGCGCGGCGCGAGCAGGTGTCGTTGCCCGCACCCGACGAGAATTAACGGCGGATCGACGTTCGCTTCGTGCCAGCCAGCGCTCCACCATGTATTGAATAACCGACAGAACGCTGGTGATCACCAGATACCACACGGCCCCCACCATCAGCAGCGGGATCACCTCCTGGGTGCGGTTGTAGATCATCTGAATGGTATAAAACAGCTCCGGCATCGCCAGTACGTAGACCATCGCCGTTCCCTTGGCGAGGCTGATAATTTCATTAAAACCCGACGGCAAAATGGTCCGCAGCGCCTGGGGCAGAATAATGCGCAAAGTGCGTCGCCATGCCGGCAATCCTAATGCAGCGGCGGCCTCATACTGCCCGTGATCGACACCTAAAAAACCGCCGCGAATGATTTCTGCCGTATAGGCGCTTTGCACCAGCGTCAGACCCACCACCGCCGTTGAAAATTGTCCCAGTACATTGACCGTTTCGTAATGCGCCCAGCTCAGCTGCGTAAACGGAATGCCAATCGTCAGCGTGTCGTAGAGATAAGAGAAGTTGTAAAGGATAATCAGCACCACAATCAGCGGTAGCGAGCGAAACAACCAGATATAGCTCCACGCAAGGCTGCTCAATAGCCAGGAGCCTGATAAGCGCGCCAGCGCCAGCAGGCCGCCAAAAACAATACTTAATGCCGTACCGAGTAGTGTTAATAACAGCGTCTGACCCAGACCTTCCAGGATAACAGGATCAAAGAACCAGCGGGCAAACACGCGCCACTCCCAGCGTGGGTTAAAGGCAACGGACTGGACCACGATCGCCAGTACGATCAACGCAATAACGGCGCCGACGATCCGCATTGGGTAGCGCGCCGGGACGACTTTGATAGACTCTGTTGTGTTCATGTTTACCCCTCAGGCAGTTTTACTGAGCGTGTCGACCGCTAAGGTTTTGGTAAACCGCAGGCGACCATCGAACGGCGGCTGGCTGTACTCCTCCGGGTCGCGCGTGAGATCGAACTGCGCGTCGTATCCCTGGCGAAGATAGAGCTGCACCGCTTCAGGCTGGCGAAATCCGGTGGTCAGAAACATGCGGCTGTACCCCCGCAAGAACCGCGCGACGTTCCAGTTCGGCCACCACCCGCCTGGCAAGTCCCTGTTTGCGCAGGGCGTGTTGCGTCCAGATACGTTTAATTTCCGCCGTGTGGGCATCTTTCGGTTTGTACGCGCCGGTGGCAATAATTTCTCCGTCACGCTCCAGCACAATAAAAAGCCCCTGCGGCGGCAGATACCACTCAGTCAGTTCCACCTCGGCATCTTTGGAAAAGTAATCGCCATAACGGGCAGCATATTCGCCAAACAGACCCGCAATGACGGGCTGCAATTCCGGCGCGTCGGGGGAAATATCACGGAAACGTTCGCTCATCTGCGCCTCCTTAGTCGCCCAGTCCGGCGGGGTTGATCTCAGAGGACGGGATCTTCTCAACGCCCTCACCCCAGCGACTGAGTACTTTTTCGTAATCGCCATTTTTAATGACGCCATTAAGGGCAATCTGCACTGGCTCCACCAGACCGCTGCCTTTCTTCAGCGTGACCGCGATATGCGCCGCTTTCGGCCAGCCGCCATCCACGCTGCCCACCAGCCGGGTTTTGTTGGTCAGCGCGGCTTTCCAGGCGCCAATGACATTCGGGCCAAAAAAGGCATCCGCACGACCGGACTGGAGTGCCAGCGTCTGGGCGGCATCATCTTTGGTGTAAACCGGCGTGAACGGTTTGAGGCCTTTCTTCTCGTTTTCCGCATTCCATGCCAGCAGAATGGCCTCCTGATTGGTGCCGGAGCCGACGATGATACGCAGCCCCGCGATGTCCTCCGCCTTTTCAATGGTTTTAATCGGGCTACTGGCTTTCACATAAAAGCCGAGGGAATCCTTGCGGTACGTGGCGAAATCAAACTTCTCTTTGCGCGCTTTTGTGACGGTAATATTGCTGATCGCCGCATCATATTTGCCGGAGGTTACCCCCAGCGGCCAGTCCTCCCACGAGGTCGGCACCACGTTGAGTTCCAGCCCCAGACTGTCAGCAACCAGACGGGCGATATCCACTTCGCTACCGAGCAGCGTTTTATTGTCATCAGAAAACACGGTCAGCGGTGGTGAGTTCAGTGCGGCCACTGCCACCGTAAATTTTCCAGGCACGGCAAAATGATAATCTTTTGGCAACTGCGCCACTGCCTCCGCATTGCGCGATGTATTAATGGGCGTTTTGTTGGCCTCAAGACTAACGCCAGTACCGTTAATCGTGACGTCACTGGCCTGGACCAGCGGCGCGAACGCCAGCGCCACGGCGAGGAGAAGCGATGATTTTTGCATAGCGTATTCTCTTTATTGTTTTGTGAATTTATTGGCTGAATTGATTGGCAGGTTGTTGCAAGCCAAGACTTTCGCGCAGGGTCGTGCCGGGATACGCCTTACGGAACAAGCCACGGGCCTGCAAAATCGGCACTACGGTGTCGACAAAGCGTGGGAAGGTATCCGGCGTGCCGCCCTGAATAATAAAACCGTCAGCTGCCTGCTCGTCGAACCACTGTTGCAGGCCGTCCGCTACCTGCTCCGGGGTACCGGAAAAACGCGGACGCGGGGAGGCCGCTTCCAGCGCCACCTGGCGCAGCGTCAGTTGACGCTCGCGGGCATGGCGTTTGATTTCATCGGTGGTACTGCGAAAGCTGTTTTGTCCCAGGGTGCCAATATCCGGGAAAGGTTCATCCAGCGGGTACTGGCTAAAATCGTGGTGTTCGAAATAACGGCCAAGGTAATTGAGCGCATCCTGAATGGAGACCAGCGCCGCGGTGGTCTGGTATTGCTGCTCAACGTCCTGAGCATTATCACCGACAATTACGCTGACGCCCTGGAAGATATGGAGTTCATCTTCCCGACGGCCATTTTTAATCAGTTGTGCTTTGACATCGCGATAAAAATGTTTGGCTTCGTCAAGCGTATCGTGGTGGGTAAAAATGGCATCGGCGTGTCGCGCCGCTAATTTCTTACCATCCTCAGATGCGCCTGCCTGAAATATAATGGGCCGTCCCTGCGGCGTACGGCCAATATTCAGCGGCCCGGCAACCTGGAAAAAATCGCCGTGATGATTAAGCGTATGCAGTTTTTGTGGATCAAAGAACTGCCCGGTGGTTTTATCTCGAATAAAGGCATCCTCTTCCCAGGAATCCCACAGCCCTTTCACCACGTCCAGGTATTCATCGGCAATGCGATAGCGCAGCGCGTGTTCCGGATGCTGCTGGCGGGAAAAGTTCTTAGCCGACCCCTCCAGCGGCGAGGTGACGACGTTCCAGCCCGCGCGCCCGTTGCTTAAATGGTCGAGACTGGCAAACTGACGAGCCACGGTGAACGGTTCGCTGTAAGACGTGGAAAGCGTGCCAACCAGCCCTAAATGGCGGGTGACGCTCGCCAGCGCCGATAAAACAGTGATGGGTTCAAAACGGTTTAGAAAATGGGGTATGGATTTTTCATTAATATATAAGCCATCGGCGACAAATAAAAAATCAAGTTTTCCCTCTTCTGCTTTTAATGCTGTTTCCTGGACAAAGTTAAAATTAATACTGGCATCGGCTTTGGCCGCCGGGTGTCGCCAGGCGGACATATTTCCGGATGCGCCATGTAATATCGTACCCAGACGCAGTTGACGAGCTTGTGACATAATCCATCCTCATTTTCAGGCAACAGGTTCCCCGGAGCTGTCGCCCCAGGTAGCTTTTTTCCGTTATGGCTGGAGCAAGGCTTTTTCCGCCAGCAGCGCGAAATAGCGAGCGGCGTCTTCGATTAATGCTTCGTCGGGATTAAACGACGGATGGTGCAAGCCATATTCACTGGCGCTGCCAATACTGACGAATGCGCCGGGAATATGTTCGAGGTAGACGGCAAAATCTTCACCACCCATATGCAACTGTGCGATCTGCGTGTCATAGCCATGCCAGTCTGCAACATCGCGGGTAAAGGCGGCCCAGCGTTCATCATTGACCAGTGCCGATGGGCCTTCGTACCAGTGAACGGTAATGTGCGCATCAAAGGCGCGCGCCAGTCCGGCGGCAATATCATTGACGCGGGCTTTCACCTGCTCGCGTACCTCAGTCCGGTGCGTGCGCAGCGTGCCTTCCAGTTCGACTTGTTCCGGCAGCACATTCCAGGTATTCCCGCCCTGCACACGCGTGACGCTCAACACCACCGAGTCCAGCGTGTTGACGTTACGGCTGGCGATGGTTTGCAGCGCGACGACAAGCTGGCTGGCAAGCAGGATGGCGTCATTGCCTTCATGAGGGCGCGCGGCGTGTGCCCCTTTACCGCCGACCTGCAATACAACGCGGTCAACGTTGGCATAAAACGGGCCGCCGCGCGTGGCAAACGTGCCCACCGGCAGACCGGGCTCGTTATGCATACCAAAAATGGCGCTGATACCGTTTAGTACTCCCGCCTGAATGAGCCGCTTTGCTCCGCCGAAGTTTTCCTCGGCTGGCTGGAAGATCAGGCGCACACGTCCGGGTAACGCAGACTCTTTCTCTTTTAGCAGCAGTGCGGCGCCGAGCATGACGCTGGTATGGATGTCGTGACCACAGGCATGCATCACCCCTTTATTGCGCGAGGCGTAGGGTACGTCGACAGCCTCTTCAATCGGCAAAGCATCGATGTCTGCTCGCAGGGCAATCACTTTGTCGCCACTGCCCACTTCCGCGACCACGCCCGTGGGTAGCGTGGTGGGCAGCAGACGCAGACCGGCATTTTCGAGCCAGTGACGGACCCGGCGGCTGGTTTCAAACTCCTGCAATGACAGTTCCGGGTACTGATGCAATTCACGGCGCCAGGTAATCAATTGTTGGGCAAAGTTCATTGCGCTACCTCCCGGATGGCCGTTCTCTGACGCCAGGTTTCGCTCAGCAGGCGCAGTGAGGCAATACGTGCGCTGGCGTCAACCAGCGGGTTATCAAGGATGAACTCATCCACGCCAGACTCTGCGGCCAACGCATCCAGACCAGCCAGCACACTTTCTGCGGTGCCTTTAATCAGCGACGGTTCACGGCGATAAATACGCACTGCCGGGCTTCCCGCCTGACGCGCGAAAGCTTGCGCCTGCGCTTCGCTGGCCACGCTAACCCGCTGACCGTTTTCCAGTTCCACTCCCCATATCTCCACCTGCTGCGCGAGGCGTTCGGCTTCGTTTTGCGTGACGGCAATAATCACCTGTACGGCGATAATAACGTCGCGCTGCGTCAGCGCTCGCCATTGTGTGACAACGTCACGCAATAATGTTTTATCGCCATTAAGATGGGCGGCAAAAACGAAGTTCCAGTCGAGTTTTGCTGCCAGGCGTGCGCTTTCCAGACTCGCGCCGAGCAGAAATCCCTCAGCATGGACAGTGGGAAGCGGCGTGGCTGCCAGGGATTCCGCATCGGCAGTAAACTGTCCCGGCTCAAGCCAGTTAGCCAGCTCAGCGAGCTGGTCAGCAAAACTGCCTTTATCTTCCTGGCGCAGCCCGCGTTGCAGTGCGCGTGTAGACAGTGGCAGTCCGCCAGGGGCTTTACCGATACCGATATCGATACGACCAGGTGCCAGAGAGGCCAGTACGTTGAAGTTTTCCGCCACTTTATAGGGACTGTAATGTTGCAGCATGACCCCACCGGAGCCGATGCGGATCCGCTGCGTTTGCCCGGCAATCCAGGCGATAAGCAGTTCGGGGGATGGGCTGGCCAGTTGGGAAGTATTGTGATGTTCCGCAATCCAGAAGCGGTGAAAACCGCCTTTCTCGGCCAGCTGCGCCATCTGTAACGTTCGGTTTAGTGCATCCTGCGCGGTTTCGTTTTCCGCAATCGGGCTTTTATCAAGCAAACTCAGACGATAAGACATGCAGCACACTCTTGTTGAGTAACATGTCTGCATTATTGGGATGGCTTTACGACCTTGTGAAACAATTAATTTACATTAAATAAGCAAAAAATTTGCAAAGTAGCCCCCTCAAAGCTGAGGAATCCCCCGTAATCTTACGTTTTACAGCGATAACGCCGCTTAATAAGAATAAAACCGTGACAGCGGCGATTTTCTTTGCCGGGAGCCCGGGTCGCCAGGGGGGTGGCGGTGAGCCCCCCTGGCATGTTCACGGGTTCTGTCGTGACAGAAAAGCAAGGAACATAAGGTGAACGGAATGGCCATCAGAGCCGCATTCCCCCCCTCACCCTGGCCCTCTCCCTCAAGGGAGAAGGGACCGTTCGTGCTCGCATTTTTGTGGGGATTCCTCACGCCACAGAGGGACGGTAGTCATTATTTGCGCTTATGAATAAGCCCGCATATGCCCCTGTGCCGTGCAACCTCGCCGACATCATCTTTCCTTATTGCATGTTTAGTCATTTCTGCCGTCTTTTTCACCATAATGAATCAGTTAAACTGCTAAGTAACACTTGTGTCACAAATTCAACTCATCCCCATCATTTTTTCGTCTGGTATGTTTTGCGTCGTCAAAAAAATGCAGGTAGGATGCTGCGCCATGTTATGTCTTATTCATACGTAGAATGATTGAAAAGGCAGAACGCTTTCCCAAAAGAGCAAACGATTGTCTTGCTGCTCTGCGGGGTCGAAGAAATTTAAAAAGATTCAGACAGGTCAACGGGTAACGCAATGAAAACAACCAACAATAGCGCGGCGGAGCATCAGGCCGCGAAACGACGCTGGTTAAACTCTCACGAGGAGGGTTATAACAAAGCGATGGGTAACCGCCACGTACAGATGATCGCTATCGGCGGAGCAATCGGGACGGGGTTATTCTTAGGCGCCGGGGCGCGCCTGCAGATGGCGGGGCCATCACTGGCGATCGTTTATCTGGTTTGTGGTCTTTTCTCTTTCTTTATCTTACGTGCACTGGGTGAGCTGGTTTTACACCGTCCGTCCAGCGGCAGTTTTGTTTCGTATGCCCGTGAATTTATGGGCGAAAAAGCGGCCTATGTCGCCGGCTGGATGTATTTCGTGAACTGGGCGATGACCGGTATCGTGGATATCACCGCCGTTGCGTTATATATGCATTACTGGGGCGCGTTTGGCGATGTACCGCAGTGGGTCTTCGCCCTCGGCGCGCTCGCCATTGTCGGAACCATGAATATGATCGGCGTGAAGTGGTTCGCTGAAATGGAGTTCTGGTTCGCGCTGGTCAAAGTGCTGGCCATTGTCGCTTTCCTGGTTGTCGGGACCATCGTCCTGGGATCCGGGAAACCGCTTGACGGCAACGCAACGGGCTTCCATCTGATTACCGACAATGGCGGCTTCTTCCCCCACGGTCTGCTCCCTGCACTGGTCCTGATCCAGGGTGTGGTCTTCGCCTTTGCCTCTATCGAGTTCGTCGGTACCGCTGCCGGTGAATGTAAAGATCCGGAAAAAACCGTACCGAAAGCGATCAACAGCGTTATCTGGCGTATCGGCCTGTTCTACGTCGGTTCCGTGGTGCTGCTGGTTCTGTTGCTGCCGTGGATGGCGTACCAGCCGGGTCAGAGTCCGTTTGTGACCTTCTTCTCCAAACTGGGCGTGCCGTACATGGGCGATGTGATGAATATCGTGGTCCTGACCGCCGCCCTGTCGAGCCTGAACTCCGGCTTGTACTGCACGGGTCGAATCCTGCGCTCTATGTCGATGGGCGGTTCCGCACCTAAGTTCATGTCCAAAATGAACAAACAACACGTGCCGTACGCAGGTATCCTCGCGACGCTGGCCGTGTATGTTGTTGGCGTGTTCCTGAACTATCTGGTTCCGGCGCAGGTTTTTGAAATCGTCCTCAACCAGGCATCAGTGGGTATTATTGCTTCCTGGGGCTTTATCGTGCTCTGCCAGATGCGTCTGCGCAAAGCGATCAACGAAGGCAAAGCGGCGGAAGTGAGCTTTAAGATGCCGGGTGCGCCTTTCACCTCCTGGTTGACGCTGCTGTTCCTGTTCTCTGTCCTGGTGCTGATGGCGTTTGACTATCCGAATGGCACCCTGACCATTGGTTGTCTCCCGCTGCTGATTGTGCTGCTGGTGATTGGCTGGTTCGGTGTGCGCAAACGCGTTGCGGAAATTCACAGCGGCGCGCCGGTCGTGGGTAAAAGCACCCCGCCTGCGGAGCTTGTGGAAGAAACCGCAAAGTAATCTGACGTGCTGATAATTAAAAAGCCAGCCAGGTATTTCACCGGCTGGCTTTTTTTATGGCTGTGATTACAGCGCGATACGAATAATGTCGTCCGGCTCTGTGGCCTCTTTCTCTTTGCTTGCCGCCTGTTTCACACTCACATACAGCGTTTTACCGTCGGCAGAGAGCGCCAGGCTGTTCGGATGGGTTGGCGTATCGAAGGTTTTCACCACTTTATAGGTTTTACCGTCGATAACGCTGACTTTGCCCGCCTGTCGATGGGTCACATAGGCTTCGTTACGGGTGGGGTTAAACAGCACGGCCAGGGATTCCGGCGCAGCGACTTTTTGCAGGACTTTCCCGTCACGCAGATCGACGACCAGAACCTCAGGCTCTTTAGAGTCGGTAATAAAGGCGCGGTGACTTGCGGTGTCAAGGCTCAGATTCAAATAGAAGTGTTCTTTGCCGTCATCCTGCAATTTTTTACGCGACAGAATTTTATCGGTCGCGGTGTCGATAGTCAGCAATTCACCGTCACCGTTGGTGACGTAAAGACGCTTCGCCGCCGTATCGATAGCCAGGCCAGTACTGAATTTACCGGTGTCGGCAACGGTGGATTTCAGTTTCAGCGTGTCGCCATCAACCACCCAAATCACGCTCTCTTTACCGATACCGCTGATATAAACGGTATTGGTCGTTTCATCCACTACCAGTTCGCGCGGCTGCAGTGGACGCACGGTTTCACTACGTTGGCGGTCATCAAGCACCAGGCGCCCTTTCACATCGCCCGTTTTCGCGTCGATTGCCGTTACCGCGCTGTTAACCGTGTTCCCAAACCACAGGGTCTGCGTTTTGCTATTGATAGCCGCGCCAAACGGCTTCAGATCGTTGTGGATAGCCAGCGTCACATCCAGTGTGATCGGATCCAGGCGGTAGACCACGCCTCCTTTATCGGCTTTACGGCTCTGTGAGGTAGCCACCCACAGCGCATTTTCCTGCTGGCTCCAGGCCATTTCATAGGCACCTTTACCAACCGGTTTACGCAGCATCTCTTCACTCGCCTGAGCATGAAATGCCCCGGCAAGCAGCAGTGAACCTAACAGCAGTGAACGACGCAGACGTGGCGTGGATAGATAACGTAAAGACATGACGACTCCCTTTGATAAACACAGATAGTTTTGCTTCACATGCTTCCATGACGCCAGGGTCGTAGCCCTGTCTTATTTAGCGAGAATAGTAATCATTATTATGTGTAATGTGGAGCATTAAATCTGTTTTTACTGCCATCGGCGGTAACGTCTACACTTTTTGTTAACGTAATGTGCCCTTAAAGTTTTCATGAATTGTTAAAGATATTAACATTACGCCATGTTCCCATTTGGTTCGTTTCTTATTCTGGTCAATTTATGAATATTTTTGCCCTTTCAAGAACGGCGTTTCCCGCGCTGTTCCTTCCGGTCATCTATGCGCCTGCCGTGCTGGCGGCGGACAATGAACAAACGATGATCGTCAGCGCGGCACCCCGCACGGTTTCAGAACTCGACACCCCGGCGGCGATCAGTGTCGTGAATGGCGATGATATTCGTCAGGCCACACCACAGATCAATCTTTCGGAATCGCTTGGCGGCGTACCTGGCTTGCAGGTACAAAATCGCCAGAACTACGCGCAGGATCTACAACTCTCCATTCGCGGTTTTGGTTCCCGCTCGACCTATGGTGTGCGAGGAATCCGCATGTATGTCGACGGTATTCCTGCCACCATGCCTGACGGACAGGGGCAAACCTCGAACATCGATCTCACCAGCGTCGAGAGTATCGATGTTCTGCGCGGCCCCTTCTCTGCCCTGTACGGCAATGCGTCCGGCGGCGTGGTGAATGTGACCACCCAGACGGGCCGACAACCAACGGAACTTGAAGCCAGCAGTTATTACGGCAGTTACGGAAGCTGGCGCTATGGCACCAAAGCCAGCGGTGCGGTGGGTGATGGCACGCTGCCAGGGGATGTGGATTACACGGTCTCCTCGACCCGTTTTGTCACCCATGGCTATCGCGATCGCAGCGGCGCACGTAAAAATCTGGCCAACGCCAAACTGGGCGTGCGTATCGATGAGGCCAGCAAGCTGACGCTGATTTTCAACAGCGTCGACATTAAGGCCAACGACCCGGGCGGCCTGACGAAAGAGGAGTGGCACGATAACCCGCGCCAGTCGCCGCGCGCCGTGCAGTATGACACGCGCAAAACGGTCAAACAGACACAGGCCGGATTACGTTATGAGCGCCAGCTCAGCGCGCAAGACGATGTGAGTGTCATGATGTACGCCGGTGAGCGTGAAACCACCCAGTACCAGTCAATTCCTCGCGGTCCCCAGTTGAACCCGCAGCATGCCGGAGGGGTAATCGACCTGACCCGCCATTACCAGGGGATCGATACCCGCTGGACCCATCGCGGCGAATTATTGATACCCGTGACCGTCACCGGCGGGCTGAATTATGAAACCATGAGCGAACAGCGCAAAGGCTATGAAAACTTTGTGATGGTTAATGGCGCGCCAGATTATGGTCGCGAGGGGAACTTGCGCCGCAACGAACGCAATCTGATGTGGAACGTCGACCCTTATGTGCAAACCCATTGGCAGTTGACCGATAAGCTATCGCTGGATGCGGGTCTGCGCTATAGCTCGGTCTGGTTTGATTCAAACGATCACTATATTACGGCAAGCAACGGCGATGACAGCGGTGATGCCAGCTACCACAAATGGCTGCCTGCCGGGTCGCTGAAGTATGCGGTTACCGATAGCTGGAATCTGTATGCTGCGGCGGGACGTGGTTTTGAAACGCCCACCATTAACGAGCTTTCTTACCGTTCTGGCGGGAAAAGCGGGCTCAATTTCGCGCTTAAGCCGTCGACAAACAATACCGTTGAAATCGGCAGCAAAACACGCGTGGGTTATGGACTGCTCAGCGCCGCACTGTTCCACACCGATACGGATAACGAGATTGTCACCGATACCAACAGCGGCGGACGCACCACTTATAAGAATGCCGGCAAAACGCGCCGTCAGGGTGCAGAACTGGCGCTCGATCAGCAATTCGCCGGAAACTGGCGGGCAAAGCTGGCGTGGACCTATCTGGATGCGACTTACCGCAGCGAAGTCTGCGGCGACAGCCAATGTAACGGCAACCGTATTCCCGGGATCGCGCGCAATATGGGATTTGCCTCACTGGGCTATGTCCCCGAACAGGGCTGGTATGCAGGTGCCGATGTACGCTATATGAGCGATATCGCCGCCAATGACGAAAACACGGCAACCGCTCCCTCCTGGACGGTGGTCGGCCTGAATACTGGCTACAAGTTTAACTACGGTAACTGGATGATGGATGTGTTCGGGCGCGTGGATAACCTGTTTGATCGTGAATATGTGGGATCGGTGATTGTTAACGAATCAAATGATCGTTATTACGAACCGGCGCCTGGGCGCAATTATGGCGTAGGTTTGTCGGTTGCGTATCGCTTTGAGTGATGGCTGTTGAATAACCAGAGGCCCTCTTTTTGCAAAGAGGGCCTCTGTCGTATCAGAACGTGGTCCAGCCGTCGTCGCTGGTCACCTCAGCAGGCTGAAGCGGCGCAGAGACCGGAGGCTGCGGTCTGGCAGGCGCCGATGATTTCACTGGCGCCACGCCCGACTCAAGACGGAATGTCGCGACCAGTTGTTCAAGATGCAGTGCCTGTTCTTCAAGGGAACCCGCTGCGGTTGACGACTCGCTCACCAGCGCCGCATTTTGCTGGGTCGTACTGTCCAGTTCACCCACTGCACGTGCAATTTGCTCGATCCCGCGGCTTTGCTCCTCAGATGCAGACGAAATTTCACCCATAATGTCATTAACACGGGTGACCGACTGCACGACCTGCCCCATCGTTTCCCCGGCTTTTGCCACCAGTTCACTTCCGGTATTAATACGCGACACCGACTCAGTAATCAGTTGCTCGATATCTTTCGCCGCCTGAGAGCTGCGTTGAGACAAACTACGCACTTCGCTGGCGACGACCGCGAAACCGCGCCCCTGCTCTCCTGCGCGAGCTGCCTCTACCGCTGCGTTAAGCGCCAGGATATTGGTCTGGAAGGCAATACTGTTAATGACCGCAGTAATGTCCGCAATTTTGTTGGAGCTGTTGTGGATATCATTCATCGTTTTCACCACATCACGCATCACATTGCCACCTTCGCTGGCCGTATTTGATGCCTGTGCCGCAAGTCTGCTGGCGTTACGTGCATTATCCGCGTTGTTTTTCACCGTCGCCGTTAACTCTTCCATACTTGCTGCCGTTTGCACGACAGCAGCGGCCTGTTGCTCTGTACGGGAAGAGAGATCGGTGTTGCCTTCGGCAATCTCCGTTGCCGCACGGGAAACCTGCGCCACACTGTTACGAACATCAAAAATCATCTCGCGAAGACGGCTGTTCATACGTCCCATCGCGGCGGTGAGTTTGCCCAGTTCATCGTCGCTTTGCGCCGTGATCTGTGAACTGAGATCGCCACTGGCGATACGCTCAGCCAGCGCCAGGTTATGGACAACGGGACGGGTGATCTGGCGAATAATCCACCAGGAGACGATAACGCCAATCAGGATTGCGATAATACCAATAATGGACGCCGTGGTGCTGGAGTTATCGGCCAGCGCGTCGTTATAGGTTTTGACGCGCGTAATCAATTTCTTGATGTCGGCGCTGCTGTCATCACCCGCAATTTTGACTTTGTCCTCAGCCGTTTTGATCGCCTGAACCGCCGTAAAGTAGTTGATGCTCAGGTCGCGATAACGGGTGGTTTCGCCCCAGAGTGCCTGCAACGGCGAAACCAACTCCGCCGGAAGCTGGCCAGTTAGCGTTTGTACCGCAGCCTGTGCTTTGTTGAACCGGTCGTCGAGAATATCGCGCGTCTCTTTCGTCGGGCTAAAACGCACCATTAACGCTGCATCGCGCACCCCTCCAATGGCAATGAGTTGATCAAAAATTTGGGCGGTTAGTGCGTTATCGGCTACCGGCGTGGAGATAAGTGTCGTTAAGCGCGCGCGCTGATCGCCTGAACCCATCTTGTCCATGGCATCACGCACTGATTTCATGGCATTCGTCGCCTGCTGTATTTCAGCAGACCCGGCCTCGAAGTTCGCCAGATGGCCTGCCAGCGTATGTAAAAGCGCACTCTCTTCATCATTCCATGACAACTCACTCGCACTGGCGGTGAGCTGCGACGCATGTTTTACGTAGTCGGACATGATCGGACCGGCTTTGTCATCACCGTAGAGATACTTCAGACGATTAATTTTGGCCTGGAAGACCTCAATGTTAACGCTATAAATCAGATTGGTTTTTGCATAGACATCGCGGATCTCTTTAAACCGCAAAACGCTCAAAACGGTAGCGATGGCAACCAGAAAAAGGACAATGCCAAACCCGACTGACAGCTTTTTACTGATAGTAATATTTTTCAACCCCTGGCTAAAAGACATCCCAAACTCCTTGCGTCACATCAATGTTAGCGCTCAACTTGGCACTCATCGGTTATCGGCAGGCAGTACAGGGAGTTAAGGGGGAAACACCGTTGAAGATGAAAAACGTGATGATGATGCTCCCCTTTGCCAAATTTTTGGTGAGGAGCATTCTAAAATCATCAAATTGCACTGAATGATTTCAATACTAAACTATCATTCAGCTATTGAACCATTCAGTTATTGAACTGTTTGAGCAGTATGCCAGCGCCTTCATCGATGGTTCGGTATATGGCTTTTTCGCAACCGTTTTCGTCTCCGTTTTCGAAGGCGGATAATAAATCGCCATAATCATATCCAAGCGATAACTCCGGTGATGAAGGATAAAGATAATTAAAGCATGGGCCGATACGAACCCATAATTGTTCAATAATGGCGGCGAGCGTTGGCATTTCCGCATAATGATAAACAGCAAAACGAAATACGCGATTCGACTGCAATGTCAATTCCGTATTTCCGGTTTTTGCAGCTTCAGTAAAAGCCTCAGCCAGAATACGCAATTCGTGAACTTTGCCTGCGGTCATATTTTTACAGGCTGCGCGAACCGCCATACCTTCCAGCTTTTTGCGGATATCACTAATTTCTATGAATCGTACCTTACCCACATCCGGAACAAGGAATGCTTGTGCAGGAGTCGCGTGAAGTGCACCTGCGGAAACAAGCCGCAGTAATGCTTCCCTTACAGGCGTAATACTGGTTCCTAATTGATCGGCAATTTCTTTCGTGATGAGTCGGGCGCCAGGTTTAAGCGCACCAATAATAAGCGCACTCTTCAGACTGGCTTCTACCTGCAGGGTAAGGCTGGTCCGCTGCGCTTTTTCCAAATCAAGCATGTGATTGTGTCCCGTCCAAATTCTTATTTATTTTCAGCCTGGTAGCGTGTCGGTGAACATAATTCCTGAGAATATATTATGTATAATCATGCCTGGTATTGGATGAACGCGTAAAATTAGAACAAAATGTTATTATTTATGCACAACTACCAGGAACCGTTACCGATAAGGTCGTCGATTCCTTATGCTTGTATAATTAAAGACGTTTTTAAAAATTTTGCACGTATTATGATGACGGTTTTCACCGTCACCACCATTTTTAGTCATCCGCGCCTACGCGAATCACAACTTTACCAAAGTTTTTCCCGGCAAGTAAGCCGATAAAGGTCTCTGGCGCGCTTTCAAGTTCGTCAGTGATTTGCTCGCGATAATGGATTTTTCCCTCTTTAACCCACTGCGACATGTCACGCTGAAATTCATTTATGCGGTGACCATAATCCTGGCTAATAATAAACCCTTGCAAGCGAATTCTTTTTTTCAGGAGCGTCCCCATTAATAACGGTACGCGATCCGGACCATCCGGCAAAGCGGTCGCATTATAACCGCTAATTAGCCCACACAACGGAATTCGAGCGGCGGTATTCAATAATGGCAATACCGCATCAAATACCTTACCGCCGACATTTTCAAAATAAATATCGATGCCTTGCGGACACGCTTTAGTCAGTTGTTCGGCAAAATCGCTGGCATGATGATCAATACAGGCATCAAAACCCAGGGTATCCACCGCATGGCGACATTTTTCACTGCCCCCCGCGACACCGACAACCCGACAACCTTTGAGCTTGCCTATCTGACCGACCGTCGCCCCAACCGGCCCCGTAGCCGCAGCCACGACAAGTGTCTCCCCCGCTTTCGGCTGCCCGATATCCAGCAATCCCATATAAGCAGTAAAACCTGGCATGCCAAGTACACCGAGCGACCACGACGGATGTTGGGGATTTTCGCCCAGTTTGATGAGCCCTTCACCACCCGAAATTTCGTAATCCTGCCAGCCGCTATAGCCCAGCACCCAATCACCTTCGTGGAAATCGTTATGTTGTGAGCGTACGACGCGGCTGACGGTCGCGCCGCACATGACGCCATCAATCGGCACGGGAGGACTGTAGGAAGGCGCATCGCTCATCCTGCCGCGCATATAGGGATCAAGTGAAAGGTAGACGGTGCGGAGCAAAACCTGGCCTTCGCCTGGGGTGGCAATAGTGTCTTCTTCAAGTCGAAAATTATCGACTGTCGGCGCTCCCTTTGGCCTTGAGGCCAGGACCCAACGGCGGTTGCGATCATGTTGTTGTTTCATGTAGCTCTCCTGTTCCCATGAAATGTTCTATTGATACTAGTCGTGGAAAACAGGAGATGCACATCCATTATGCGCTGCCCGGATTGAGGCGAACCACCAGATAGCGGCAAGAGGCGTCGGTTTCATTAATAAAGCGGCAGTCGTTCGGCGGTCCGAGTTCCAGGCAATCCCCCGCTTTCATTTCATGGCGCGTATCGCCTTCCATAAATACCAGTTCCCCTTCTTGTAACCAGATTAATTGTCGGGCAAGCGCATAAGAGGACGCTGGCATCGGGATGTTGCTGCCGGCGGGTAAATCGATTTGTACTAGGTCGATGGGGAGATCGCTGCGTGGTGAGATATGACGGCGCAGATAATGCGTCTGTGGGTCGCGCCAGACAGGCTGGTCGGCAAAGCGCAACAGCTTACCTTCCTGCATCTCGGCACGCGCAATCAGGGTAGACATGCTAATGCCAAAAGCCCCGGACAAGCGGGCAAGCAGTGTCGCCGTAGGGCTACTTTCCCCGCGTTCAATCTTATGGATCATAGCGCGGGATACGCCGGCGCGTTCAGCCAGTTCGCTGAGCGACCAGCCTCGAGATTCCCGCTCGACGCGAATTCGCGCACTGATCCGTTGATTTATGTTGTCTGTAATAGTATTCATATCGTAATACTATAGTGAACAACCACTGAGGTTCAACCATGATTATTCGTTACGCCAGCAAAGACGATTGTGCAGCTATTGCAGAGATCTACAATCACGCGGTATTACACACCGCCGCCATCTGGAATGACAAGACGGTTGATGTGGATAACCGCATTGCCTGGTTTGAAGCACGTCTGTTACAGGGCTATCCCGTACTGGTGAGTGAAAAAAGTGACGTTGTCACTGGTTATGCATCGTTTGGCGACTGGCGCGCATTTGATGGTTTTCGCCACACCGTCGAACATTCTGTCTATGTTCATCCGGATCATCAGGGTAAGAAAATCGGTCAGGCGCTGATGGCGCAACTGATTAGCGAAGCCAAACGCATTGGCAAACATGTGATGGTCGCGGGTATTGAATCCCAAAACCATGCTTCTCTCCATCTGCATGAGAAATTGGGTTTTACCGTCACCGCACAGATGCCGCAGGTAGGCACCAAATTTGGTCGCTGGCTGGATCTGACGTTTATGCAGTTGCAGTTGGATAAGCGTCAGGACCCGGATGCGATCTGATGAACCAGTCCCTCACTCTCTGCTTTCTGGTTGCCGCTGGCATTGGCCTGGTGGTGCAAAACACGCTGATGGTGCGTATCACCCAGTCGTCTTCCACTATTTTGATCGCGATGTTGCTGAACTCGCTGGTCGGGATCGTCCTGTTTGTCAGTATCTTGTTGGTGAAACACGGGCTGGCAGGCTTTAGCGAACTGGTGGCAACGGTTCGCTGGTGGACGCTGCTCCCCGGCCTGCTCGGCTCGTTTTTTGTGTTCGCCAGCATCAGCGGCTATCAATACGTGGGTGCCGCCACCACCATAGCTGTACTGGTGGCCAGTCAATTGATTGGGGGGCTGGTGATGGATGTGGTCAGAAGCCAGGGCGTTGCCCTCAAGGCCCTGATTGGCCCGGTATGCGGTGCGGTACTGTTAGTGATTGGCGCCTGGCTGGTTGCCAGACGCCAGTTCTGATTTACAGGATACTGCCACCTTTGGTGAGCTGTTCGCGTCGCGCTTCCAGATCTTCTTTATGTTGACGACCATGTTGCGCGATCGCATGACGAAGGCGCTGTTGCTGGGTATAACGCTCTTCCCGGCTCAGCGCGCCATCATCGCTCAGTGCAACCAGCAGCGCGTTCATATTTGCAATCACACTTTCTGCAATCGTTGCATCAACGCGGGCAATTACTTCATCCAGATGTGACATGCCTCCCCCTGTTAATTCAGTTTTGCTTTTGAAAAATCGCTGCCCATTAAGCTGACACTGTAACCCGTGACATTACTGCGTGTAGCATAGAAGGTTTTCCCGTTTGCCAGTGCAATCCAGGGCGCCTGTTGATAGAAGACCTCTTGCGCCTGGCCGTAAAGCTCGGCGCGTTTTGCCGGATCGCTGGTCAGTTTTGCCTGCTGTACCGGGCCATCATACGCTTTATCGCACCAGCGTGCGGCATTCGAACCGCTTTTCACACTGCCACAGCCTAACAGGGTATCGGCAAAATTGTCCGGGTCGCCGTTATCCGACATCCAGCCAAACAGCGCGGTATCATGCTCGCCGCGACGCATCCCCGCCAGGTATTCGCCCCACTCATAAGAGACAATTTTCGCTTTCACGCCCACTTTCGCCCAGTCGCTCTGGATCATCTCCGCAATGCGACGTGAGTTCGGGTTATACGGACGCTGTACCGGCATTGACCAGAGGGTCGTTTCAAACCCCTTCTCCAGCCCGGCCTGTTTCAGCAACGCTTTGGCTTTTTCCGGATCGTAGCCGTAGTCTTGCAGATCTTTTTTGTAGCCCAGCATATTTGGCGGCAGCGGCGATTTTGCCACGGTACCCGACCCCAGGAAGACCGCATCGACAATCGCTTTTTTGTCGGTGGCGTAGTTCAATGCCTGACGCACCAGTACGTTATCAAACGGTTTTTTCCCGGTGTTAAACGCCAGATAGCCGACATTCAGCGCATCAATGGTGTGCAGGGTCAGATCTTTGTTGCCCTTAATCTGCTCAAACTGAACCGGCGCTGGCGCCGGGATAATCTGGCACTCGTTGGTTTGCAGTTTCGCCAGACGGGTCTGGACATCCGGGGTGATGGCAAAAATCAGGTGTTTTGTCGGCACCGCGCCGTCCCAATAGTTGGGGTTCGCGAGATAACGGATTTGCGCGTCGGTTTTGTATTGTTGTAAGACATACGGACCCGTACCGATCGGCCAGTTGTCGACATTCTCCGGCGTCCCTTTTTTCAGCATGGCGTCGGCATATTCCGCCGAGAGGATTGAGGCGAAATCCATTCCCCAGTCAGCCAGAAACGCGGCGTTAGGTTCACTCAGGACAAACTGAACGTGATAGTCATCAACCTTTTTGACATCCTGAATCAGTTTATCCAGCCCAACATCGTTGAAATATTCGTAATTTCCTTTCGAAACATTATGATAAGGATGTTTAGGGTCTTTCTGACGCATGACCGAGAAAATAACGTCATCCGCATTAAAATCGCGGGTCGGTTGAAAGTATTTATTGCTGTTAAATTTGACACCCTGACGCAGCGTAAAGGTGTAGGTTTTTCCGTCCGGAGAGATTGTCCACGCGGTTGCCAGCGACGGAATCGGGGTATTTTTCACCGGATCGAAGTTCACCAGACGGTTGTACAGCACCTGCGAACTGGCAACAAACGAGGGGCCGGAACTGGCGATTTGCGGGTTGAAGGATTCCGGCGAGGCTTCGGAGCAATAGACAAGGGTGTCATTGTTTGCCGCCCACGCGGCACCTGCAGGTAATAATGTGCTCAGCGTCAGCGCGAGCAGGGATTTCCTTGCGAACATAGATTCGGGCCTTATTTATTATCTGGAGTATTAATCTCAGCACAGCAGAAGTGAACTGGCAAATAACGAATCACTATCAGGTTATTCTAATCCAGTTGTTTTTGCTGAATTTTCCAGCAAAATTAACGTTATCATTTAACTTAAACGAACTTCTTGCCGTCAAGGTTTATCAGACGGTCTCAATGCGTCGAGAATTCAATGGTTTTGCGCTCTCTTCTGCCGTTTGTTTGTGATGACATTGCGTACAGTAGACGCGTGAAAAAGTCTATGGGATGAAAACGTGGCAAAAACACTCTTGCGCAGCGGCGATCTTGATGATTTTCAAGCCGTGGGCGGCGGCGGTCAGGCCGTTTTTGATTCGGCATTACAAATTCGTGAAACCCTGCGTCTGCGTAAGCAGCAGGCGCTGGTTGACTGCCTTGCCATACCGCAGGTGAATGATGAAGGCGACCGCGTTGACTGGTATTCCCCTGTTGAAGGCCGCGCCCAGGCATGGAAAGCCGCTGACGAGGATGCGCGTTTTCGTGCCTTACGCTACCTCGAAAGCACCCTGGACAGTGCCGCAACTCTCAGCCGCAAATGTATGCAGTCGCCTAAAACTGCACAGCAACTGTTTGGTTCACTGCTGGAAAAAGCGTTGCAATTTCCCGGTGAAAACCACGTTTTCCTTGTCGACGGTAAGCCGGTAATTACCTTCTGGGGCTTTGTTAATCTCAATGAAAGTGCCAGAGAAGATGTGCTGGAATGCCTGCGTAAAGAAGATATTCCGGAGCCGCTTGCCGTTATCGAACCGGAACCGGAACCTGCCGAAGAACCCGTTGCCACGGTCACGATCAGCCACGCCGACGAGCCGCTGCTCGCCCCGATGCCGGGCGTCAGTAAAATGGTTGCGAAAGACGAACCAATAATGCAGATGGCCTCGCCGGTGGCGGAACCCGAGCCCGTCCCTGAACCTGAACCAGAACCAGAACCGACGCCAGCCCCTGTACCGGTAAAACGCCGCCGTTACGGCCTGTGGGCCTTGCCGGTTGCCGCTGCCATGGCGGTAGCGGTTGCCGCGCCATTACTGTTAAATCAGCAGCATGATGCGCCTGCAACACAGCCGAAAACCGGGCAGTCGGCGCCCGTGGTTGCCAGCCCGGAACCTGCGCCGGTTGCCGTCGCGCGTCATATCCCAGCGCTAAATGCACAACTCCCGCTCCACCAGGCCGAGGTGATTGCGCCAAAAGTGGAAACGCCTGAGCCTGTGGTACATGAGAAAAAGCCGTTGGTGATTACCGCTATCCCGAAAGACGCGCTGGTCATGGACGCGCTGGAAGTCAAAACCGGCTCAACCCGTTTCCTGAACGGTAACTGGCGTGTCGTTATGGACGTGAAAGACCAGTCTACCGGCAAGGATCTGACCATGCGGTTCCAGATTCAGAACAATAAAGGCACGGCGCGTGTGATTCAGGGCAATAATTTGAGCTGTCGCGCCGACCTGTACTCCGGCCTGCACGAAACCGGGGTTTTAATGATTAAGAGTCGCAGCACGGCACGTTGCACCGACGGTTCCCGCTACCCAATGCCGGAGATTTCCTGCAAAGCCGGGACCAATGATATTGCGGAATGCAGTGCGCGCTTTGAAGCAAATAGTACGCCCGTTGCGGTGACCTTCAGAAAAACAGGTGCCTGATTTTATGCTGGTTAATCTTTGTGATTACAAACAGAGCGTCACGCTTATCGCCAACAGTGGCGTCCAGTTTCTTGATTTTGGCCTGACGCCGCAGGAGTCGGCGCAAAGCGGTCGCTTTGTGCGCAAAACGGCGAATGGTCCGTTGTTACGTCTGGATTACGATCTGGTCAATGAGCGCTATACCCTTCCGGCGCAAAATGGCGGCCTGCCCGAGGTGGTCAAACCGGAAAGCACCCAGTCGCTTCACGCGTCGCTGGCGGTGCTCGACGGCGTATGGCTGCCTGTCCCTTTCTTACGCTTCAACCCGCCGCGCACCTTTGTCGAAGGGCCAGAAAACTGGGCGCGGGTACAGATTCGTAAACTGAGTGAACCCGATGGCGCCGGGAATACCCATCGCGTTACCCTGGCCCTCGACAGCCAGATCAACGGTAATTCCCCGTCAGCACTGGCACCGCAAGAGAACGATATCCTTAACGGGACACGCTTCGCACTGGCCTGGCGCGATGACGAAGTGGCGGATTTTCTCGATCAGACCTGGGTAGATGGCTGGCTACGGGAAGCGTTTCTGCAGTCCATCAATCAGGAAGAGCAGCGCAGTGAACGTGAAATCAACCAGGCTTTGCGTAGCTTTGAATATCAGGCGCACTGGCTGAATTTGCTGACCCTTCTTGGAACGCAGATTCTGGTGCCTGAGGTGAAAATTGTCACCCATACGCTGAGCACCCCGGCTATCCCAGTGGATTTAATTCTCGATGTCGGCAACACCCACACATGTGGCGTAATCATTGAAGATCATGGCGATGCCAACGATGGCCTGCGTCAAACCGCCGAGCTTCAGGTGCGCTCGTTAAGCGAACCCCAGTTTCTCAATGAACCCCTGTTCACCAGCCGTCTTGAGTTTTCTGAAGCGCGCTTTGGCAAACAGCATTTCTCGGTAGAAAGCGGCCGCGAAGACGCCTTTATCTGGCCTTCTATCGTTCGTGTCGGCGACGAGGCGCGCAAACTGGCGATGCAGCGGCTGGGTACCGAAGGCAACAGCGGCATTTCCAGCCCGCGCCGTTACCTTTGGGATGAAACCCCGGTATTGCAGGACTGGCGTTTTAGCCAGATGAACAGCAAAACGCAGCGCGAACCCCTGGCGACCGCGTTTCCGCTGATGAACCTCATGAATGATGAAGGCCAGCCGCTCTATTCCCTGCCAGTTGATGAGCGTCTGCCCGTCTTTTCGCCACAATACAGTCGCAGCACATTGATGACGCATATGCTGTGCGAGCTACTGGCACAGGCGCTCGGGCAAATTAATAGTGTCGCCACCCGTTTACGTCTGGGTTTTCCCGCCTCGCCGCGACAGTTGCGCACCATCATTCTGACCCTGCCGTCGGCGATGCCGAAGCAGGAGCGCGAAATTTTCCGCCGCCGGATGTTCGAAGCCATTGCGCTGGTCTGGAAAGCCATGGGCTGGCATCCGCAAGATGATGATTTTGCTAATCGTAAGCAGCAGGAAAAAAGCGTGGTACCGGTTCCCCATATCCAGATGGAGTGGGACGAAGCCAGTTGCGGACAACTCGTCTGGCTGTATAACGAGGCCATTTCCCGCTATGCCGGGCAAACCGAAACGTTTTTTGCTTCCATGGCCCGCCCCGATCGGGTCGAAGCCCCGGGCGCGCGTCCGGGACGCTCGCTACGCGTCGCCTCGGTAGATATCGGCGGTGGCACAACCGATATGGCGATTACCCATTATCAGCTTGATGATGGTACCGGCAGTAACGTTAAGATCACCCCGCAGTTGCTGTTCCGTGAAGGGTTTAAAGTCGCCGGTGATGATGTGCTGCTTGACGTCATTCAGCGCTGCGTACTGCCTGCGATGCAAACCCAGTTGCAAAAAGCCGGTATTACGGATGCTGCGTCGTTGCTGGCAACCCTGTTTGGCGATTCCGGGCGTATTGATACACAGGCCGTTTTGCGCCAACAAACCACCCTGCAACTGTTTATGCCCATTGGCCATGCCATTCTGGCGGCGTGGGAAGAGAGTGACATCAACGACCCGCTTGCCGGACTGCATGCCACTTTCGGCGAACTGTTGACCCAGTTGCCAACGCGCAACGTGATGAATTACCTAAAGCAGGCCATCGACCACGCGCTGCCTGCCGGCTCGCCGGAGTTTGATGTGCTGAGCGTTCCGGTGCAGGTCAATTTCCGTGAATTGCAGGAGGCCATGCTCGCCGGGCAATTTACTCTGGCCTCACCGCTGCATGCGGTGTGCGAGGCTATCAGCCATTACTGCTGTGATGTGTTACTGATTACCGGACGCCCGGGTTGTCTGCCGGGAGTGCAGGCGTTGATTCGCCATTTGCAGCCGGTACCGGTTAACCGCATGGTCTGGCTTGATAAATATCGCGTACACGAATGGTATCCGTTCAGCCAGCAAGGCAAAATCGGCAACCCGAAATCTACCGCTGCGGTAGGGGCCATGCTGTGTAGCCTGGCGCTGGATCTGCGTCTGCCGCGTTTCAACTTTAAAGCGGCAGACATCGGCGCGTACTCAACCGTGCGCTATCTCGGCGTGCTGGATAACGTCGTCAACACCCTGCGTGACGAGAACATCTGGTATCACGATATTGATCTGGATAAACCAGGCGCCAAACTGGATGCTCGTCTGCATTTCCCGCTGCGCGGCAATGTCACGCTCGGCTTTCGTCAACTGGCGAATGCCCGCTGGCCTGCCACTCCGCTTTATACCCTGAGCATCAACTCTTCTGAACTGGCGAAGACCATCGCTGGCGACGGGGTGTTGAATGTGCGGTTGCAGTTTAGCGGCGGTAACAAACACCACGGTCCGGAATCGTTTATTCTGAGCGAAGCCTGGCTGCAGGATGGTACGCCGGTTCCGGCCGATGCGTTAACCTTCAAATTGAATACGCTGGCCGATCGCCGCCACAGCGGTAGCCATTACTGGATCGACAGCGGGAGTGTGTATCTGAAATGAGTGCAAGCATGACCACGACCCAGGCGATCGGTGCATGGATAAATGATAACCGTCAGATTTCGCCGTTGCTGGATGATGACGCGGACGCGCTACTGGCACGCTTAACGGCGCTAACGGCACAGGAAACCGCGCTGGAAAACGCCGCGAAAATGCCCTGCACCGTTGGGCTGTTTGGCCACTCGCAGGCCGCCAAAGCCCATTTACTTGCCGCCCTGTGCGACAGTGGCAACGGCCGCCTGCATGTCTTGCTGGGCGAGAAGACGCTGGACTATTTCAGCCATCTCAACCCCGGCCATATGTTGACCAGCATGGCACTGCGCTTTAGCCGTGAGAACCCGCATGTCGACGACAATTTTCCCCTGCGTTTACGCCTGATCAGCGAAGCGGAACTGGTGCAGGTCTTTATTGCGCACGCGCAGGCCATGCCGGAGTTGCGTGTCGTCGACAAAACGGTCATTGAAAGCCGTCTGGCAAAATGGCGTGCACTGCGTCAGCCAAACCCGGTACCAGGCATTAGTGCGGAAGATGTGGGGGCCATTGCCCGTTTCTGGCGTTCGGTCGTACCGTCATCACAACAGCATATGGATGACGCGTTGTGGTATCAGTTCGCCTGTCTTCTGCCATCGCTGGACTTGAGCGCTCGCGCCAGCGCCTGGGCGCTTTTGTGGGGGGAGCAGCAGGAGTTAACGCAGCAGTGGCTGTCGCTGGCGCATACGCTGCACCAGACCGGTAACGCCGGGGAACTGGCTGCGCCATTGAGTCTGTTAGTCGATAACTTCGCCCTGCCGACAGAAGGTTTTCTCACCCCGCCAGAACAGGACAGTGAAGCCTTTGCCGGTGAGGTGGTGGTGCATCCATGGTCAGAAGAGCAATTACAAAATGCGGTCAGCATCCCTGTCTCGACGCTGGCGCTGTTAACCAAAGAACTGGTGCTCCCGGTTGAGAACAGTACGCTCAAGGGTGTGGATATTCTGGATATCCCCACCCCGGCGCCGCAGGAGGGGCATCCGCTATGGAACAGTAAATGCCGTTGGTTGCTTGAGAGCTATCGTCAGCAATTACAGCCGGATGTCTTACTGATTTGCAATGCCACAGCGCATCGCTCAACCACGACGGCAACGGCCAAAGCGCTACTCAACTGGGTGAAGGAGACGCAGTCCGGTCATGAGACAGCGCTGCCTGGCCTGGTCTGGACCATCACCCCGCACGATGCCCGTTTTACCAGCGGCCAGAATCTCGACGAAATGGTGCAACAACTGGTCGGAAAACCTGGCCAGCACTGGGGCACACTGCAGGCGCTGGATGCCAGCAGTTTACAACGGGTTCTTGAGTGGCTGGCCCAGGCGACCGCCCCGGCGCTGCGTCAGCATCGCTTTAAATCCCTACGCGAACGTCATCAACTGGCGTTACGCGATCTGATGCAGGCCTGGCTTATCGCACCGGCTAAAGAGAACGCCGCTCAGCGTACCCGTGCAGAAGCGGTGGTGCGTGAACTGCAAACCCATGCGGCGCGTCATGGCGAATTGCTGGAAGGTCTTTTGCCGGACATGCAGCAATTTGATTCTCTGTGGAAGGTGCAGCAACGGCGCGAAGAGCAAGTTAGCGGTTTGTTTAATGAAGCCATCGATCTCTTTGGTGAGGCGGCTGAGAGCAGCGAGCAGGCCCAGGTCGCCCGCGATGCTGGTCAACAGGCGCATGCTATGTGGATCAATCACTTACGTCAGTGGAGCCGTAATGATGATAACGCCGCCCGTCTGGGCCTCTCATCTGCCACGGTGCGTCAGATGGCGGAAATCATCATTATCAGCAGCTACCGACTGAATATGCCGGAGCAGTTGCAGAAGATTATGCAGCGCGATACCGCGTCTGCGGCACAGCTCTATGCCGCCATAGGTAATTTTGTCGCCTGGTTAGGCTATGCCGATGTCCCGGAAGCCCAGCGCCCTGCCAGCCGCGTACAAAAAGGCAGTACCGTGTTCGCCTCGACAAATTCTGGCTCGACGGAACGCTTAACGCGCTTAGGTGAGCAACCTGTTCACGCTGCAACACGCTATGTTTACGACTGGCTTGTCGCCCTGTATACCCGCTCAGTGGAAAATATGGGCTATAGCCACCCGCATGATGTTTCTCCCGCCGCACGTAAGAAACTCAAAACGCTGCTGCCATAAAAAAGACCCGGCCACCGTAAACGGTGCGTCGGGCCTTATTGCTTCTCCACGCTCAGTACATTAGATAAATGAGAACACCAGGGCAACCGGGAAACTGATTGGCCATGTTGCCCCGACTAAGCATGCGCTGAGCGTTTTGATACGGCGAGTCTCTTTGGATAAAAACCAGGTCACTACACCGGTCAGTAGCGCCATGACGGCATAAAACATCAACATTTTAGTGAACATATCCATCGTCCGCCTCCTTTCCATGGAAAACATACGCAGACTATGTTGCACATTTTTTACGTTTTATTTTGTCTCACCGGTCACGCCTTGCGTCACCCATTAACAAAAGATCAAAATAGCGACACCAGTAACGCTACCGGAAAGCTCATCGGCCACGTCGAACCCACCAGAAAAGCACTCAGAAAACGAATCCGTTTACGATCGCTGGATAAAAACCAGGTAATAACTGCGCAAAGTAGCGCCATGATAGCGTAGAAAACCAGCATTTTTTGATAAAGCGACATAGCCACACTAACCCTGTGATAAGAAAACGGGCGCAATATGCAACTTTTATTGATATTTATCAAGTTTTTTCACTTATCGTGCGATTTGCTGCAAGGAGAAAATTGATATGCATAGGTTTTGCGAACGGGTAATGCCTCACCCACATGATTGCTTCAACAGGTTATGTAGCAATAATTTTTATTAAGAATGCGTTTGAAGTTCTCTGGCGATGGTCGTCGATCCAGCGCTTGCGGCAGTCTGTCGTGCCTTTAAGGAATCAAGTGCGGTATGGATCATTTCACTCGCTCTGATTTTTGCATGAGCAACAATCTTTTCGTCCGCAATGCTGGCATGGCAATGAGGGCAGAATGTTACCCCCCTCGCCTTGTCTTTGGCGATAGCTGCCAAATCTTCGATAATCACGGTTTTTCCGCATTTATCGCATGCAAATTCGAACATTTTAACGTCCTGATTATCTCACTGGCGCCACTATATAGCCGCGAGAGTAAACGGCATTAAAACGTGCTGAACATCGGGATGGCGTGTTTACGTGGTCGGTCACAAAATGGACGCTGTTGCACAGCCATCTATTGTTTATGTTCTTCACGCCACGCTTTGATCATCTGCGGTGTCACTTCACTGGCATAACAGATGGGATCATAGCCGCCCGGTTTGCTCCAGGCGCTACGCTTACCGCAGCTACTGCCGTTTCTGGCCTGATTGAACGGACAGGCACAAGGTCCCGGATACGCTGCAATCGATTCCTCAATCACCTTTTGTTTAACCTGTCCGTCACTCAATACCTGAGTTTTAGCCAGACTGCCTTCGATACTCAGCACACTGGTTACTGTCAGCACGATCAACATCCACGGGGTGAATTTCATTTAGGCTTCTCAGTAAGGAGAGAATAAGCTTTAAATGTAGGACGGGGCATTCATGACAATATTGATCGCAGGCAATATCCCCGTTTATTCTTCAGTCTGCTTAATCATTCGCAATCTATTTTTCTTTATAGATTTAATTTAAGTTATTTATAAATCATAAGATTAAACTTAACATCAGGCTGATGTAAAAAAACAGCACAGGATAACGTCGTTTTTGCCATAAATTCATCTGTTGCTTGCTTTGGCGAATGGCTGATTTCTCTGGTATTGTCACAGGGCCGTAAATAATTCTTACAGGGTAACAGCAATGCAAAAGTTTGACGATCTATGGCAAGCCATCGAGACCAGAGTGTGTGAAAACAATGACATAACGCACGAAGAACTGACGAACGAAACGACTGCCAGGGGGGCCGCCGCGAAGCAACGCGTCGCACACATTTTTACCCTGGAAGTTCTGCTGTCTCGTCATCGGGAGAAGTATGCCAGCCCTTATGTTGCGCTGGCCGGGGAAGAGGCTCTGTGGCATCTTATTTTCAAGCGTACTGGCTGGAAACCCTTTGAAATTAAACAGCTCTCATTCAGCGACGCGATGTTTGTGATCGCTGAACTGTTTCGCGATGAAAACCTGCCTGCGGATGTGCGAGGAATTTTGCGCGCTAATGGATTACGCGACCAGTCTTATTCGCTATATGATTTCTCAGAAAAAGACTGGGCCCCACGGGATAATGAAAACATCCTCAAACGATAGCCTGCAAACTATTAGAATATTAAGGGCCTGAGCGCCCTTTTTTATTTCGCGCTGCCACTATTTAATACGTACACACCGATCACTGTATTCGGGAACAAGTTCTGTTTCGCATAGCCTGCTAAGGTTTAGCATTTAGCACTATTAACAACCGCTATTATCAGTAAATTGCCCAATTAGCAGGCGTCATTTTCAGGCAGATAAATGAAAATACGGCTCAACCATTGCGCCATTTAACGCAGGTTCATAACGGGCGAAATGAAGCTCCTCACCCTCGCAAAAATAAGTTTCTATAGGAAGCGTCAGGCCGGATAAGCCTTCCGGTGTCTGATTTACAGCCCAGGTGATGGTTGTGTCGTTATCATTAACCGTCAAATATTCAGGGATACCGCCAGGTAGCAGCACCACAACTACTTTACTCATTATGTGTCCCCCAGAGAACGAAAATGCGACATTATCAATGGCGGGATGTGACGATAATTTGTCGCACTCATTAAATTAGTGTGACATCCCCTGCCTTGATATGTCAGATAATATGTTTTGTAGGATTATTTTATTATGGGCCCTGCTACGCGGGTAAGGCGCGTAAAACATAATCAGGAATATACCATCTTTACATTTTTTGACACACTAGAAATTATAAAGCGTGAGAATTACCGCAATTATTCTGTACCTATGAAGAAATTGTTACAGAAACGGTAACGCTCACGCTCACACTACGTTCAGTTGTTGAAGGCTCAGTGTTTGATCATCACGTGGCGAACCACCGTGTAATCCTCCAGCCCGTATATCGACATATCTTTGCCGTATCCCGAGAGTTTTTGTCCACCATGAGGCATTTCGCTGACAAGCATAAAATGGGTATTCACCCAGGTGCAGCCATATTGCAGACGCGCACTCAGGCGGTGCGCGCGACCCACATCTTTGGTCCATACCGACGATGCCAGACCATATTGTGAATCATTGGCCCAGCCCAGCACCTGTTCTTCATCGTCGAAGACTGTCACGCTGACGACCGGACCAAAGACTTCGCGCTGCACTATCGCATCGTCCTGTCTGGCTCCAGCCAGCAGCGTGGGCTGGTAGTAGAACCCTGCCCCCTCGCGTTTGTTGCCACCCGTGACCACACGGATATGGCTTAATGCTTTGGCCTCTTCCACCGCGTTGCTGACGCGGGCTAAATGGGCTTCGGAACTCAGTGGCCCCAGCTCGGTGGTTTCATCATCCGGCGCCCCCATTTTCAGGCTAGCCACCGCAGCACCCAGTTTCTCAACCAGCGCATCGTAAATCCCTTGTTGGGCATAAATGCGACAGGCGGCGGTACAATCCTGCCCGGCGTTGTAAAAACCAAAGGTACGGACCCCTTCGACAACCGCATCCAGATCGGCGTCATCAAACACAATCACCGGCGCTTTGCCGCCCAACTCCATATGGGTACGTTTAATCGAAGACGCCGTGTGGCCGATTATGTGCTCACCGGTGGCAATAGACCCCGTCAGCGAGACCATACGCACTTTTTCATGGCCCGTCAGCGGATCACCCACGGTTTTTCCCCGACCGAACAGCACGTTCAGTACTCCTGGCGGGAAAATATCCTGCGCCAGCTCACCAAGTTTCAACGCTGTTAGCGGCGTGATTTCTGATGGTTTAATGACCACACAGTTACCTGCCGCGAGCGCAGGGCCCAGCTTCCAGGCCGCCATCATCAACGGGTAGTTCCACGGCGCGATTGAGGCCACAACGCCAACCGGATCGCGGCGAATCATCGAGGTGTGCCCTTCCAGATACTCCCCGGCGGCCAGTCCGTTCAGGCAACGCGCGGCGCCTGCGAAGAAGCGAAAGACATCCGCGACCGCCGGAATTTCATCGCTCAGCACACAGTGCAAGGGTTTACCGCAGTTCAGCGATTCAAGCATCGCAAAGGTTTCGGCATTATCTTCAATCACCTGCGCCAGCTGCAGCAGGCATTCAGCGCGGGCTTTTGGCGTGGTCTGTCCCCAGGTTTTGAAGGCCTCATCGGCTGCCTTCACCGCTGCGTCCACCTGCGCAGGCGAGGCTTCGGCAATCTCCAGCAACACCTCGCCGGTGGCCGGGTTAAACACGGCCTGTTTTTCGCCTTCGCCGTCGACCAGTGCTCCATTGATAAATAATTGATGTTGCATAGCGCTATCCTTTCAGAGTTGTCAGTTATTTGCCGCTTCCGGCTACGGTTTCACCGTCACGGGTTAGCCACCAGGCACCCAAAATCGGGAGGGTCGTTACCAGCATGACCAGCAGCGCCACCACATTGGTTACCGGCACATCACGCGGGCGCCCCAGTTGATTTAACAACCAGAGCGGCAACGTGCGTTCATGCCCTGCGGTAAAGGTCGTGACGATGATTTCGTCAAACGACAATGCAAACGCCAGCATCCCCCCGGCCAGCAGCGCCGAACCGAGATTGGGCAACACCACATAGCGAAACGTCTGCCATGAGGTGGCACCTAAATCCATTGAGGCTTCAACCAGACTCCACGACGTGCGACGGAATCGGGCTATCACGTTGTTGAAAACCACCACCACGCAAAACGTGGCATGACCGACAACAATGGTGAAAAAACCCGGTTCCAGATCCACCGTTTTAAACGCCGTTAACAGCGCCAGGCCGGTAATAATGCCGGGCAAGGCGATCGGCAGCAGCAGCAACAGTGAGATGGCGTTCCGGCCAAAGAACTCACTGCGCCAGAGAGCCATTGCAGCAAGCGTGCCAAGGATTAAAGCAATAAATGTCGCCAGTGCCGCGATCTGCAGTGACAGTGTCACGGCATCCAGGATATCGCCCCGCGCCGCCGCTACGCTAAACCAGCGCAGCGTAAAGCCCTGCGTGGGAAAACTAAACGCGGCATCCTCGGTATTAAAAGCATAGATGGCGATTATCAATAACGGGAAATGGAGAAAGATAACCCCACCCCAGGCGGCAATTTTGAGAAATAACAGTGCGCGGTCAGAGTGCATCGAACGCTCCCAAACGTTTCACGAACGCCAGATAAAGGGCAATCAATACAATGGGGACCAGCGTAAAGGCTGCCGCCATTGGCATGTTGCCGATCGCCCCTTGTTGCGAATAGACCATGTTGCCGATAAAGAACCCCGGCGGCCCCACCAGTTGCGGCACAATGAAATCACCCAGCGTCAGGGAGAACGTAAAGATAGAACCGGCGGCAACGCCCGGAATAGCCAGCGGCAGAACCACGTGGCGAAAGGTCTGCCGGGGATGAGCGCCAAGATCCGCTGAGGCCTGTAATAGCGACGGCGGCAATCGCTCCAGCGCGGCCTGAATCGGCAGAATCATAAACGGCAGCCAGATGTAGACAAAGACCAGAAAACGCCCCAGCCCCGAGGTCGACAGGGTATTACCACCGATACCGGGCAGTGTCAGCAGCGCGCCGAGTAGGGGCTCCAGCCCCATATGGCCGAGAAACCACTGGGCAACGCCGTCTTTCGCCAGCAGTAGCGTCCAGGCGTAAGCTTTGACGATGTAGCTCGCCCACATGGGCAGCATCACGGCAATATAGAAAAACGCTTTCCATTTACCGCTGGTGTATTTCGCCATATACCACGCCATCGGAAAGGCAAGCATAGCGCTTGCCAGCGTCACGGCGACCGCCATGGTGAGCGTACGCAAGATGATGTCGTAATTGGCGGGATTAAACAGCGCCTGCAGGTTAGCCAGAGTGAAATCCGGCGTCACCGACATCGTGAAATCATCAAAGGTATAGAAGCCTTGCCATAGCAGCGTCAGCAACGACCCCAGATAAACAATGCCGAACCACATCAGTGGCCCCAGCAACAGCAGGAACAACCCCAGCGCCGGTTTGCGCCAGAACAGGCCACTCAGGCGGCTACCTGGTTTACGCTGCGGTGAACGGGACAGACTCATCTCCATCACCCCGCTCCCCGTAACGGCACCATCGCCTCTCTTGACCACGAAGCCAGCACCGTTTGCCCCGGTGCCAGCGTATCTGGCAATAACGCATCGGACATGTTCGCCTGGCTGACCAGCAGTTTTTCACCGTCGCTAAGTTTCAGTTCGAAACGAGTGGCGGCCCCCTGATACTGTACTGCCTGCACCACCCCCTGTACCTGAATCTCTCCCGGCTGGTTAAGGCGAATATGCTCTGGCCGCAATGAGAAAATGCCGTTCATCGCACACAACGCACCCGCCCGCCTGTCGTCGAAAACATTAGACGTGCCGACAAAGCCCGCCACGAACGGCGTGCGTGGGCGCAGATAGAGTTCCCGCGGTGTATCAACCTGCTCAATTTTGCCATTGTTGAACACGGCCACCCGGTCGGACATCGAGAGCGCTTCGCCCTGATCGTGGGTGACAAAAATAAAGGTGATCCCCAGATCCTGCTGCAGCTTTTTCAGCTCGAACTGCATCTGTTCGCGCAATTTCAAATCCAGCGCCCCCAGCGGTTCATCAAGCAGTAAAACCCGAGGCTGATTGACCAGCGCCCGGGCGATAGCCACACGCTGGCGCTGACCGCCGGAAAGTTGCGATGGCTTACGGGTGTGAACAAAATCCAGCGCCACCTTTTCCAGCGCCTGGCGTGCGCTGGCATGGCGTGTTTTTTTGTCCACGCCTTTGACCATCAGACCATACGCCACGTTATCGAGGATCGACATGTGGGGAAACAATGCGTAATCCTGGAAAACGGTGTTGACGTCACGTTCCCAGGGAGGCAATTCGCTGGCCTCACGACCAAAAATACGAATAGCCCCACCGCTCAGTTGTTCAAAACCGGCGATAAGACGCAGGCAGGTAGTTTTGCCGGAGCCAGAGGGCCCCAGCATGGAGAAAAATTCCCCGTCGTTTACCGCCAGACTGACGCCGTCGACGGCACGAACATCACTATACAGACGTGAGACATTTTCAAATTCAACAGCATAGGTCATACATCACTCCTGACCGATTAACGTCCACCCATAATGGCGATGTAATCCTGCGTCCAGCGGCTATAAGGGACATATTTTCCTCCCTCGGCAACGGGTGTTTTCCAGAACGCAATCTTGTCAAAGAAGCTGTAACCGTTCGTTTCGCAGCCTTTTTCACCGAGTAAATCACTGGCTTTGCAGCCTTGCGGCACCACCGGCAGTGAACCAAACCAGGCGGCGACATCCCCCTGTACTTTCGGCGTCAGCGACCAGTTCATCCATTTGTAGGCGCAATTGGGGTGTTTCGCCTGCGCGTGCAGCATGGTGGTATCCGCCCAGCCCGTTACCCCCTCTTTCGGGAAAACGGTGGCGATCGGCTGGTTTTCCCCTTTCAGGGCGTTTGCCTGATATGGCCAGGCACTGGACGCCACAACGCCTTCGTTTTTGAAGTCGCTCATCTGAACCGTGGTGTCATGCCAGTAACGGTGGATTAACTGATGCTGATCGCGCAGGACTTTTAGTACAGCCTGATACTGCGCTTCGGTTAACTGGTAGGGATCCTCAATGCCAAGCTGCGGCTGAGTGGCTTTGACAAACAGTGCGGCATCGGCGATATAAATCGGCCCGTCATAGGCCTGTACGCGACCTTTATTGGTTTTGCCATCCGGCAGATTTTGCTGCACAAAAACGACTGACCAGCTATCTGGCGGCGTCGGGAACGTTTTGGTGTTATACATCAGCAGGTTAGGTCCCCACTGATACGGTGTACCGTAAACGTTGCCGCCGACGTTAAACCATTCGCCTTTCTCTATACGTGGATCCAGGGTTTTCCAGTTCGGGATCAGCGCGGTATTAATAGGCTGCACGCGTTTGCCCATAATCAGGCGCAGCGAGGCATCGCCGGACGCGGTCACCAGGTCATAGCCCCCTTTGGCCATCAGGCTGACCATCTCATCGGACGTTGCTGCCGTTTTCACGTTTACCGCACAGCCCGTCTCTTTTTCAAACTGGCTAACCCAGTCATATTGCTTATCCGTCTGGCCATGTTCGATGTAACCCGGCCAGGCGATAATATCCAGGCGACCTTCTCCTTTCCCTACTTCCGTCGGCTCGGCGGCGTGTGCTGTCATGATGGTCATGCCCAGTGCGCACAGGCAGCTCGGGGCAAATTTCTTGCTCATATGTTTTACTCCTGTCGTAATGAAAATGAGCGGCCGCCTTGCCGTAAAAATATCTCCTGATTTAAAGGTAGACGGAGCGCCGTAAGGCTGAATCCCGCCAATAAGAAATTTCGCCAGGTTGTGACATACAGCGCATTACATTAATTGCAGAAATGCTCTCTGTGTATCTTCTGGAGTATAGACAAGGAGTTAGCAGATAAAGGTTAATTTATGTTCCCATTCGCATTTCGTATGAATGCCTGATGGGCAAGTACAGAAAATAATGACCTCTGCGGCTGAAATTTCCGCAGAGATATTTTTAAATTGAGAAAACTTTATTCAGAAAATAAGAACAACAGGGTCCTTTTTTATTTCATCATTTCGCGAATGATTTTGCCGAGCAGTATAACGCCGCGTTCTTCACGCTCGCCCCATTGCCAGGAGGCATTAAAGCGAAAGAACGGCGTAGGCTCTCTGGAGGTTGAGAACATTTTCCCCGGCGCAATGCTGACCTGATGAGCCAGTGCGCGCTGGCTTAACTCCCCGGCATCCAGTTCCGGCGGTAACTCCAGCCATAAAAAATAACCGCTGTCGCTGCGATGGATCTTCACCTCGCCGGGCAGATGGCGCACCAACGCCTGCCATGCCTGGTGCTTGCGTTCCGCCAGGGCGCGGCGCAGACGGCGCAGATGCGCATCATAACGTTGGGTGCCGAGGTAATCGACCAGCGCCATTTGCATCGGCGAACTGGTGGATAAGGTGCTCATTAGCTGTAACTGCTGGATCCGACGGGCATGTTTCCCGGCAGCGACCCAGCCGATACGAAACCCGGCGACCAGACATTTTGAAAAAGAGGAGCAATGCAGCGTCATGTCCTGAGTGTCCCAGGCTTTCGCGGGCAACGGTTTTTCCCGCCCGTAATAGAGCTCGCTGTAGACGTCGTCTTCAATTAAGGTCACGTTGTGCTGCATCAGCAACGCCACCAGTTGTGCTTTTTTTTCTGCGCTCAGGGTAAAGCCGAGCGGATTCTGGCTGTTGGGCATCAGCCAGCAGGCTTTTACCGGATAGCTCTTTAGCGCCTGTTCCAGCGCCTGGAGATCAATGCCATCATTTATATCTGTCGGCACCGACAGCGCTTTTAAACGCAGGCGCTCAAGTGCCTGTAGCGCGCCATAAAAGCAGGGATTTTCAACAATCACCCAGTCACCGGGCTCTGTTACAGCCTGCAAACTCAGATTTAACGCCTCCAGTGCGCCAGCGGTAATCACAATTTCATCCGGTGAAATGGTCATTCCCTGCTGGGCGTAACGACGGGCGATGGCATGACGCAGCCCGGAATTTCCCGGCGGCAGGTTTTCAATAATGCTGACGGCGGTCGCGCTTTTACTGACATTCGCTAATGAGCGATTCAGTTGTTGCAGCGGAAACAGGCGCGGATCCGGAAAGGCCGAACCAAATGGCAATATCGAAGCATCGCGGCTGGCCTGTAAAATATCAAAAATATAGGTATTGATATCCACCGCTTCATCTTGCTTTAACGTGGCAGGTGGTAATGTTTGCGGACGGTGAGAACGTGGCGCCACATAATAGCCTGACTGAGGCCGGGCGGTGATATAGCCCTGGTTTTCCAGCAGCTGATAAGCATGACCAACCGTCATAAAACTCAGACCACTGCTGGTTACCTGTTCGCGCAACGAAGGCAGCCTGTCGCCGGGTCGCCAGACGCCCAGCTCAATTTGCGAAATAATTTGCTGCGCCAGGCGCTGGTATTTTTTCATTGCTCTCTCCTTCCTTGCTTTTATTCTATATCAGCGCACCTAAAAAGCACATTTTTACCAACTGTTATAGATAAATTTGTCTCTTCTGTTTCTGATAATCATGCCCGCCGCTCTTTACCATTTCCCTGAGAGTCACTATTCAGAGGTTGTGTATGTTGGGTTTAGATGCGTTTCATCTGGCAAGGATCCAGTTTGCCTTTACGGTTTCCTTCCACATTATTTTCCCGGCCATCACCATCGGTCTTGCCAGCTACCTTGCGGTGCTGGAAGGTCTGTGGTTGAAAACCGGTAATCCGGTGTGGCGTTCGCTCTACCACTTCTGGTCAAAAATTTTCGCCGTCAATTTTGGCATGGGTGTGGTCTCCGGTCTGGTGATGGCCTATCAATTTGGCACCAACTGGAGCGGATTTTCCCAGTTTGCCGGTAGCATCACCGGCCCGTTACTGACCTATGAGGTGCTGACCGCATTTTTCCTCGAAGCCGGATTCTTAGGGGTGATGCTGTTTGGCTGGAACAAGGTTGGGCCGGGGCTGCATTTTTTTGCAACCTGCATGGTGGCGCTGGGGACGATTATTTCCACCTTCTGGATCCTCGCCTCCAACAGTTGGATGCAAACGCCGCAGGGCTATGAAATTGTTAATGGCCAGGTGGTGCCGGTCGACTGGTTTGCGGTGGTGTTTAACCCCTCATTCCCGTATCGCCTGTTGCATATGTCCGTTGCCGCCTTCCTGAGCAGCGCGCTGTTTGTTGGCGCGTCGGCCGCCTGGCATTTACTGAAAGGCAACCACTCCCCCGCCATTCGCACCATGTTTTCAATGGCGCTATGGATGACGCTCATTGTGGCTCCCATTCAGGCGCTGATCGGCGATATGCACGGGCTAAACACGCTTGAGCATCAACCTGCCAAAATTGCCGCGATAGAGGGCCACTGGGAAAATGTTCCCGGAGAGCCGACGCCATTGTTGTTATTTGGCTGGCCGGACATGGCGCAAGAACGCACCCGTTATGGGCTGGCGATCCCGGCATTGGGCAGCCTGATCCTGACCCATAGTCTGGACAAACAGGTCCCCGCACTGAAATCGTTCGCCAAAGAAGATCGTCCGAATACGACCGTGGTGTTCTGGTCGTTTCGCCTGATGGTAGGGCTTGGCGTGTTGATGATATTGCTCGGCGTTGTCGCATTGTGGCTGCGCCGCAAACAGCGCCTCTATCACTCGCGCCCGTTTCTGTGGTTCGCGTTATTAATGGGGCCATCGGGTTTGCTGGCTATTCTTGCCGGTTGGGTGACCACCGAAGTGGGTCGCCAGCCATGGGTGGTTTATGGCTTGCAGCGCACTGCCGATGCCGTTTCTGCTCATGGCACGCTGCACATGAGCATCAGCCTGCTGGGGTTTATCCTCGTCTACAGCTCCGTATTCGGCGTCGGATACAGCTACATGGTGCGGTTGATTAAAAAAGGACCCCAGGCGAATGAATCGTTTGCCACTGAACAGGATGGCCGCCCCGCCCGACCGCTTTCTGCGGTAAATACGCACGACAATCTGCAGGAGAAACCGTAATGGGTATCGATCTTTCGCTCATCTGGTTTGTAATCATCGTCTTTGCCACCCTGATGTATATCGTGATGGACGGTTTTGATCTGGGGATCGGCATTCTTTTTCCCGCCACGCCAAACGCTGATGACCGCGATGTGATGGTGAATAGTGTCGCCCCGGTGTGGGACGGCAACGAAACCTGGCTGGTGCTCGGCGGCGCGGCGCTTTTTGGCGCCTTCCCGCTGGCGTATGCGGTCATTATCGATGCGCTGACCATTCCGCTGACGCTGATGCTGGTGGGGTTAATTTTTCGTGGCGTAGCCTTTGAATTTCGCTTCAAGGCAACGCCTGCGCATCGTCCTTTCTGGGACAAGGCGTTCTCAGGCGGCTCTATTCTGGCGACCTTCACTCAAGGGGTTGTTGTCGGGGCGGTGATTAACGGTTTTCCGGTCAGCGGGCGCACTTTCGCCGGTGGACCCTTCGACTGGTTAACTCCCTTTACCCTGTTTTGTGGTCTTGGGCTTGTGATCGCCTATGCCTTGCTGGGGGCGACCTGGCTGGTGATGAAGAGCGAAAATGCGTTGCAGGTATGGATGCGCCAGGCGGCTAAAAGACTCTTACTGACGCTACTGCTGGTGATAGCGGCCATTAGCCTCTGGACGCCGCTTGCCCACCCGGTGATAGCAAGCCGCTGGTTTACGCTGCCGAATCTGTTCTTCCTGCTGCCCGTCCCGGTGCTGGTATTGCTGTTGAGCCTGTGGCAATGGCGCAGTCTGAATCACTCGCAAAGTGAAAAATTACCCTTTGTGCTGACGCTCGGGCTAATCTTCCTCGGTTTCAGCGGGCTTGGTATCAGTATCTGGCCGCATATTATTCCGCCCTCCATTACGCTGTGGCAGGCGGCTGCGCCCGCGCAAAGCCAGGGCTTTATGCTGGTTGGTGCGCTGCTGATTATCCCTGTTATTCTTGTCTATACCTTCTGGAGCTACTACGTGTTTCGCGGCAAGGTTCAGCATGGGGAGGGATATCACTGATGCAACAGCCATTATGGAAACGCCTGATGTGGCTGGTCATTCTGTGGGGCGGCAGCGTGCTGGCTCTCGCGCTGGTCGGCCTGTTTTTTCGCGTACTGATGACCGCTGCGGGGTTTAAATCGCACTAGCTTCATGGCAATAGAATGAAGCGAGTGCGCTAAGCCGGGAGTAAATATGCCCTGACGTCTGAACATCAGGGCATCTGTTTAGTGCTGGCCCTGGCGGGTGGACAGTTTTTGCAACACCGTCAGTTGCGCCACCGCTTCTTGCATAGCATCCATGCCGGAGGTCAGCGCGTGCAGGCTACTGAGATGCCTGACAATATTGTCCCGTTCGTTATTGGTTTTACTGCTCATCGCCGCAATGGTATCGGCCGCGGAAATGGAGTGCTGAGCCATATTGCTGGCAGTCTCCACGGTATTGTTAGCAACGGTACGAATGAGTGAAATCGTGTTTACCGCCTGGTTAATATTGGCTGCGGTAGCATCTGCCTGCTCTTTAGACGAGTGCGCCAGCCGCCGTACTTCACTTGCCACGACCGCAAAGCCACGCCCTGCTTCACCGGCTCGCGCAGCTTCCACCGCCGCATTCAGCGCCAGGATGTTCGTCTGAAATGCAATATTACTGATGCCACTGGTTATCTCATTAATACCCGCTGAGATTTTCTCCAGGTCATCCAGCCCTTCCACCAGCCGGTTTTGCGCCTGTTGACTCTGCAGGGCAATATCGCTGATAGAACGGATACTGTTTTCGGCCATACCCAGGGTGTCATTTTGTGTCTGCGTCGCGGCTTCCAGCATCGGTAAAGCCGTCATCAGCGGGCCTAATTTTTGTTGATATGCCACAACACGATTAATTACGCCACTTTGAAAATCATTCAGTGCCTCCCAACGACGCAGCGCTCGCTGGGCGTAATGCCCGGCATACCTTGCATATTCCACCGGGAAATGCGCCATTGCTTTGACGTCCTGATTGAAAAAGACCAGCGCGGAGAGCGTCTGATTAATAGGAACGCCAAGAATCTCCCCAAAGCTGGAAAAGCCGGCAGCGGGTAAGCCTTTAAAGAAATGCGCATTGTGTAAATGCGATTCACTCCCCAGGCGCCGCAAAATACAGTCATTCATCAGAATGGCCGCCGGTTTACCCCGCCCGGTAATAAAGTTTTTCCAGTCATGCAATGTCGCTTGCTTAAAGTCAGTCTCTTCCAGTAAATGCAAACGATCGCCAAATTCCAGATCACAGAAAAAATGAACACCGTCGGTATCAATTTTGGCGACAGAGCGAATAAAATATTCGTCGCCAACTTTCACGCCAAACGTTAGCCCTTTGAGTTTTTCTGCCACATGTTGCTCATCACATTTCAGGAGATCGGCCAGTACAGCGGTAAAAGGCTTCTGCTCCCCCTGCTCGTTAAACACTGAGGTCACCGTCCGGGCAACGGGATCCGCCTGCGCAATCAGCCAGCTTTTATTCCGTGGTTTAAAGTTTTGGCTTTTGAACGGCGCAAAGGATTTTCCCGGTGCCATTTTACAAAAGATAATCACCGCTTTGCCCTGCAGCACTTTGCCATTCACGCTTATCCAGGTGCCGTCAAAGGTGAGTTTGCCACCTGCCGAACCGCCGATCGCCAGGCACGGAAAACGCCCGCAATTATACCAGGCCTGCATCAGAAACCCTTCGGAAGCAGAAAGTCCATCACAGTACACCATGGCAAACGTGCGATCGGAGGAGAGCGGCATACGCACCTGTAACCGCTCCAGTTCGTTCTGAATGGCAATAATGCGATCTGTTGCTGTTCGGGTATCTTTTACATGTAAATCAATAACATGTGTTTCATGTTCGGCAATAAGAGTCCTGGGCAGCATTAACCAACTTCCTTGTTGCCCCGCCGCATCACAATAGGTCGTCTCGCGACAGCTGCTACTGAGCGCGCCACTGGAAGAAAGGGTAATAACCGTCAAGGCTGGAGAAGTAAAACGCTGCCACACCTGGCTCACGCTTGAATAGTCAGCGCCAGGGGGAACGAATGTCATGAGGATACCACTGGCTTTGTTGCTTAAACCCGCGGCCGTTAATGACTGAGGCATATTCTGGCAATCATAGGTACCATTCGCAGGTTGTGAACTGCTGCGACCAAACGGTGCGGTTAAAAACCTTTTCGCCATAGATAACATATTTCACCTTTTTGTATTATTAGAACATTTATAGGATGGAGCGCCTGGTGAATTTATGGAACTTAGCAGGCTATACATCAAGTCTATGCTTTTTACAGTGCCAGGAAATTCCACGAATATATTTTGACCACAGCGTAATTATCGTCAAATAAAATGAAATCTTTAGCGTATCCAGATACCCTGCCTGCGTTTGAATTTATAATTAAACTTTAAATATCAATGGGTAATAAAATGAGACAGCCGTATCATAATTATCCGGGTGGAAATAATGTTAATAATGTGATGCAACGCATAAATTGCGGCAAATAATAAAATTACTGTCTACCCGATAACAAATTCGTTTATTTTTTGCAGTTATTATGGAAGGAATAGTCTTAATTGAACCTGTCTTCATACTCTCTCCACGATTTGTTGTTGAAATTCGTGTGACTCAGATAAATGAGAAAAGGAGTAAGTATGAAAAAGGTAGTGACACTGTCTGCCATTCTGGCCATGAGTTTAACGTCTCTTGTGTATGCTGCCGACAACACGCCTGTCCCGCCACCAAAATACCCGGCAACGCAGGACGGTCAGCCGCCGCGTCATGACAATAAAAACCCGCAACACCTGCGGGAACGTACGAATAAAGACGGTAAGACGTGGAAACATGACGGAAAGTCATCAAACCACGACAACAAAGAGTGGAAACACGATGACAGCATGCGTAACCATGACGGCAAACGGCCGCCCAGAGACGGTAAAAAACCGCCGCTGCCAGAGGAGAAACGTTAAGTTTTAAATGCATTAGCGGCAGGGTATCTGCCGCTACTATGCGCGACCCGCTGCTTTACACGCCTTTGCGTTTAGGCAGCGTTTTCAACAGATCCTCAGGACTGACCGACGCCACAACGCTCCCTGCCAGCGGCATCTTCAGAATGTGATTTTTGATTTTCCCGACCACGTGCATTTCGCATGGACGGCAATCAAATTTCAGCGTCAGTACCTCGTCGCCATGTACCAGTTGCATTGGGGTTGCCTTCCAGCTTTTGATATTCCCTTTGGCCTGTTTCGGACACAGATTAAAGGCAAAGCGCAGACAGTGTTTGGTGATCATCACCGGCACATCGCCCTTCTCTTCATGCATTTCATATGCGCCATCAATTAGCTGTACGCCGAAACGCTGGTAGAACTCACGCGCTTTATGGTTATAAACGTTCGCCAGGAAGGTCAGATGGGTATCAGGATAGACCGGCGCCGGGTCAGAAACGGCTTTACGGCTACCGCGCTGGTAATTCGCCAGGCGCGCCTCATCAAGCATTTCGACAGTTTCACGACGAAACGAATTTAACACGCTGTTCGGTACAAACAACGCACCTGGCAAGTTGATATCGATATGACGGGCGTAATAGAGGGTTTGCCCCAGTTTTGCCACACCCTCTTTCAGGCTATTGATCGCTTTTTCCGCGTTATTCGCCTCATCAAATTGCCCGTCGAGAGTATGGGTCACGCTGACCCCGTCTTCACTGGTCAGGGTCAGCACCAGTTGTTCCTGCCAGCCGCCGATTTCAATATCCACGGCGATGCGACGTTCACTGGAGGTTTTGGTCAGTGCCTGTTGCCAGTTGTGGTCGAGGTTACGGTTCAGCGGATGGTGTGGACGCACTTTATACATTTCCGCTGGCATTTCATTCGGCCAGACGCGGTAACGGTTTTCTCCGGTCTTTTCTACTGTGTTGGCGCGAAAACCGACAACGTCACGCTTAATGAGCACGTTCAGACCATCGCCGTTTGCCAGCGGTTCGCTGGCGTCAACATCCAGATACTCTTTGGTCACTTTCAGCACTTCACCAACCGGCAGACCGATAAATTTCGGTGAATCAAACGCACCGATATCGCCTTTACGGGCATTCACAAAATAGTCGGTACTACCGCGATGGAAAGTTTTATCGGTGGACGGAATAAAGAAATGCTCCGTGCGCCCTGCTGATGCGCGCGCCAGGTCGCCGCGATCTTCAATAATCGCATCCAGCATCTGACGATAATGCGCGGTAATGTTTTTCACATAGCTCATGTCTTTGTAGCGCCCTTCAATCTTAAAGGAACGCACACCGGCATCAATTAACGCACCAAGATTGGCACTCTGGTCGTTATCTTTCATCGACAGCAGATGTTTTTCGTAGGCAACGACGCGCCCCTGATCGTCTTTCAGGGTATACGGCAGTCGGCAGGCTTGTGAACAGTCGCCACGGTTGGCGCTGCGCCCTGTCTGGGCGTGGGAAATATAGCACTGACCGGAATAGGCCACGCAGAGCGCGCCATGAATAAAAAATTCTATGGTGGCGTCAGTACAGGCGTGAATATCGCGGATCTGCTGCAAGTTCAGCTCGCGCGCCAACACAATCTGGCTAAAACCGACATCAGAGAGGAACTTCGCCTTTTCTACACTGCGGATATCACACTGCGTACTGGCATGCAGCTCAATCGGCGGGATATCGAGTTGCATGATGCCCATATCCTGCACAATCAGGGCGTCAACCCCGGTTTCGTACAGATCGGTAATCAGGCGCTGAGCAGGTTCCAGCTCATCATCATGCAGAATGGTATTGAGCGTGATAAATACTTTCGCGCCATAGCGATGAGCAAACGGAACGAGGCTGGCAATATCCTGCAGACTGTTGCTGGCGTTATGGCGGGCACCGAACCCCGGGCCGCCGATATAAACCGCGTCCGCACCGTGCAAAATGGCTTCGCGAGCGATCGCGGTGTCACGGGCAGGGCTTAAGAGTTCAAGATGATGGGGTTGCAGGCGCATACAATCGTCGTTATCCATTATGTGCAAAATGGCGGCTATTGTAGTCAGTTCGCGGGCGTTTCACCACCTGCGCCAGAGGGCATTTTCCATGTGGCGGCAAAGCATTGAAGAAATTGCTATTTTCCAGCCGCAACGCTGCAGGTTAAGTTAATCAACATTACGCGAAAGCTTTCAAATGGCGTCGCGGCGGCAACAAGGGGCACCCCCTGGCGCTTACTGCAGTAAGTGACGGAGGTGGCCAGAGGCAGCCAATCAAGAGGCCGTTTGAAAGATGAAGTGTAATCGGACATTTCCTCGTCACGTTGTACGTTGTTGTTTACTCGTCGTCGTTCTTTGCCGCAAGCTTGCTTGCGGTTTTTTCTTTTGGGTAGTGAATAAGCGAGTGGAAATGCGCGCTCTGTCCTGAGCTATTACGATAGGCGTGAGGGCGGTCGCCAGCGAAACGAATCCCGCTGCCTGCCGTCAGGGTTCGCCATTGCCCGTCAATACACATATCCAGCATCCCGCCAATCACCACGACGTGCTCAATGACCCCCTGCTCATGCGGCGTTGATTCGCTAAGAGCGCCTGGCGCCAGAATTATCGAGAAAAGATCAAAATGCAATGCTTCATCCCAGGGAAACAGCGGGGTAACCACCATCGCCTGCTGTTGTGGATCAAATGAAGGAGGCGTTTCGCTTTCCGGAGGCGCAATAAAGGATGAAAACGGGACATTGAGGCCCGTGGCGATTTTCCACAGTGTTGCCACCGTAGGGCTGGACTCATTGCGTTCAATTTGTCCGAGCATCGCTTTTGACACACCCGTTTCGTCAGCCAGCCGGGAGAGGCTCCAGCCACGCGCCTGGCGCAGATTTTTTAAGGTGCTCGCCAGATAATGAGTTAGATCCATATTCTCTCCTGTCAGTCTCGCTACGCATGCTTGTACGCTATAACGCACGATGATACATTGTCTGGACGTTATAACGCACAAAGGGTCGTTCATGCGCGCTCACGTGTTTCCTTTTACCACCCTTCTGGCGGGCTTTGTGGCCGTGCTGGTCGGCTATGCCAGTTCTGCGGCCATTATCTGGCAGGCCGCTGTCGCAGCGGGGGCCAGCGCCACACAAATTGCCGGCTGGATGACGGCGCTCGGTTTAGGCATGGGCGTCAGCACTATCGCCCTTTCGCTGTGGTACCGCATGCCGGTGCTGACCGCATGGTCTACGCCCGGAGCCGCATTGCTGGCGACCAGTTTACAAGGATTAACGCTCGCTGAGACCATAGGCGTGTTCATTTTTGCTAATGCGCTGATTGTGCTTTGCGGCGTCACCGGGCTGTTCGCCCGGCTGATGAAAATTATTCCGCATACTCTCGCGGCAGCCATGCTCGCCGGAATCCTGCTGCGTTTTGGGTTGCAGGCATTTCGCAACGTTGAGGGCCATTTTGTGCTGTGCGGCAGTATGCTACTGGCCTGGCTGGTCTGTAAAGCCCTCGCCCCACGCTATGCCATTGTCGTGACGCTGATAGCTGGTGCGCTGGTCGCCTGGCTTAGCGGCGACGTTGTCATGGCCAAAATGGACTTTGCTTTTGTGATGCCGGAATTTATCCCTCCGGTCTTCAACTGGAGATCGCTCATCAGTATCGGCATTCCCTTTTTTCTCGCGACGATGGCGTCACAAAATGCGCCGGGCTTCGCCACGATGCAGGCTGCGGGCTACCGGGCGGCCGTATCGCCGCTAATTATCGTTACCGGAGGACTGGCGCTGCTGCTCTCGCCGTTTGGGGTTTTCTCAATTTGCATCGCCGCCATTACAGCGGCAATTTGTCAAAGCCCGGACGCGCACCCCGACCCCGCACAACGCTGGAAGGCCGCGGTCGCTGCGGGTCTCTTTTATTTGTTAGCGGGCGTATTTGGCGGCTCCATCACCGCATTGCTGGCGACCTTACCGCTGAGCTGGATCCAGACGCTGGCAGGCCTTGCCTTACTCGGCACGATCGGCGGCAGTCTTTTCCAGGCTCTGTCACAAGAAAAAGAGCGTGACGCCGCAATCGTGACGTTCCTGGTCACCGCCAGCGGCGTAACGCTGCTTGGCGTGGGGTCAGCTTTCTGGGGGCTGGTTGCCGGTGGTGTCTGTTATGCTGCACTGTCATGGGTTCGCCGCGCGTAATTGCGACGGCGTCATGCCAAAAACAGCCCGGAAACGATTACTGAAATGGCTGGCAGAACTGAAACCGCAGGCCATAGCGATTGTCGTCAGCGGGAGTTCGGTGTTTAACAATTGCGCTTTCGCCTGCGCCATCCGGCGATGCATCACATACTGATGCGGCGCTACCCCCATCGACTGGCGGAACATACGCGCAAAATGGTACTCACTTAACGCCGCCTGCGCCGCCAGATCGCTCAGCAACAACGGTTGGGAAAGGTTCGCCTCTATCCAGTCCAGCACCTGGCGCAACACCACTGGCGCAAGCCCGCCTTTAACCGTGGGCAAGCGCCACTGCACATTACTGTAATGCTGAATAAGATGGGTGAGGAGCAGCGTTGACGCGGTGCTTAGCGTGAGCTGATTCGCCTGCTGGTGCCAGTCGCTGCTAAGAAGGAACTGGCGATAGAGAGTCGTAATACGCTCATCCTGGGCGAAGGTTTTCTCATCAAGGGTAAACGACGCCGGGCTGCGATCCCAAATTTTCTCCCCAATATCCCGCAGGTGTTCGTCAGTGCAATAAAGGTGCACAAACGACAAATCATCACGGATATCCCAACTGGACTCGCTCTCTTTCGGCATCAGGCAAAACCGGTCCGGTCCACCGCCATTTTTCCAGCCCTGTGAGGTCTTATGGTAGCTCTCGTAGCCATCGGCAATGTACAGACTCAGGGTGTGATGATCGCAATACTGGGTGATGTTATCGCGCTTGTTAGACCATGCCGCCAGTTGAATACCAGAATGCAGCGCAACCGAGTCATGCAAAACAGCATTGTGATGTTGAAGATTTTCGAAGGCTTTATAAACAGTCATGGACGCAATTAACAAAAATTTCACCAGAATCTCAGTCTATGAATTGCGTCTGCCCGATACCAGTGTTTCGCTAAAAAAACGCAAGAATTTGCAAGTGGCCCGTAAATTTATGCAAGCCGGAGAGAGATTTTTTGGCAAGACTGGAAACCTGTTGGCATAACGGGGATTGTGATGAACATTTTTTTATATTGTCTGGTAGTGGTGATATGGGGCACGACATGGATTGCTATTTTTCTGCAACAGGGTCCGGTCGCTGCACCGGTGTCCATATTCTGGCGCTTTGCGATTGCCTCACTCACCATGATGGTGGTGTTAATTGCCCTGCGGCGACTGCGTAAACTTGTCCTGCGGGATCATCTTTTTTGCATCCTGCAAGGATGCTGTGTTTTTGGCTTTAACTTTCTCTGTTTTTATACCGCCGCCGCGTGGATTAATACCGGGCTGGAGTCGGTCATTTTCTCAATGGCCGTATTGTTTAACGCAGTTAATAGTTTTTTGTTCTTCGGTCAAAAACCCCCTTCACGCTTCTATCCTGCGGCGATTCTGGGGTTGACGGGAATTGTGACGCTATTCTGGGATGATTTGCTGGCCAGCGGTCTGAACAGCACCCTGTTATTGGGCGTTTGTCTTTCGATGCTGGGCACATTTGGTTTTTCCCTTGGCAATATGATCAGCATGCGCCATCAGCGCAACGGTCTGGAAACCATGACCACCAATGCCTGGGCGATGCTGTACGGAACGATAATCATGGGCGCAATTGCGTTGTTCCGTGGTGATGATTTCACTCCAGAATGGACTTTCAGCTATCTGGGCGCACTGGTTTATCTCGCCCTCTTTGGCTCGGTCATTGCCTTTGGTGCCTATTTCACCCTGATTGGCCGTATCGGCGCCAGTAATGCTGCCTATAGCACCCTGCTGTTTCCCCTTGTGGCGCTAAGTATTTCAACGGTCTATGAAGGCTATGTCTGGCATATGAATGGAATTGCAGGTCTGCTGCTGATTTTGACGGGAAATTTAGTGATGTTTTCACGACCAGGAACATTATCGTTTAAGCGGAAGTTAGCCTGAGAAATATCCTCCGGCATAGCCGGAGGTTTTTCGGATGCGCCTATAAGGCTCTGTTACCAGCCGCGCCCTAACAGGCGCATACGATCTGACATTTGCATCAAACTTCGTTACTTACGGCCCGTAAACGGGCTACCCGGATAAGGGATCGACAACTGCTCGCCCATTTTATCCTCTTCAAGCTGGTGCTTTATGTATTCTTGTATCTTCGCCGTGTTCTTCCCTACCGTGTCTACGTAGTATCCCCGGCACCAGAACTCCCTGTTCCTGTATTTGAATTTCAGATCGCCAAACTGCTCATAAAGCATCAGACTGCTTTTCCCTTTCAGATATCCCATAAAGCCGGATACGCTCATTTTGGGCGGGATTTCCACAAGCATATGGATATGATCTGCGCAGCATTCAGCTTCCAGGATCCGTACATTTTTCCACTCACACAGCTTTCTTAAAATGCTCCCTATCGCAAGACGTTTCTCTCCATAGAACGCTTGTCTTCGGTATTTTGGCGCAAAAACTATGTGATATTTACAGTTCCATCGGGTGTGCGCTAAGCTCTTTTCGTCCCCCATTGGGACCCCCTTTTGATTTCTTGTTGAACTTTTGCAGTTGCCAGACCGCAAGGTGTTTTAACAAATCAAAAGGGGTTTTAATAACTGGCTTAAAGCTGAAAGCTTTCCGGAACCCCCAGCCTAGCTGGGGGTTTTCTATAGACAAGAAGCGCCATCCTTTAGGATGGCGCTGGCGTCTTTACTTGTGGGAAACATCAAACATGGTGGCATCTGTCGCCATGTTATCAATAACCTGTTTCAGGGTATCCACCGTCATCGGCGCGTTGGCATTGCTCAGGCTTTTACCCTCGCCCTGACGCACCACTTTAATAACCGGTTTATTGGTCTGTGCGTCAATCAGCTCGCCTTCGAAATAAAGATGCGTATCCATGGTTCGGTGCCCTGTGGCCGCTTGCGTACCGGCAATCACCATCGCAACCGGGATCACTTCATAGAACTGCAGACCTTGCTTGCTGCTATCCACACCGGTAATGGCGCCACGGAAAATCAGGCTATGCGCGCCTGGAGAGGTCACCAGCGGTTTACGCTGCGCGGCTGCGGCTTTGAGTTTGGTGTTCGTATACGCCAGCAGCCCATCCAGCGTTTGTTGGCTGACCTGGCTGGTTGGTTTTGCTACCGGATAATAGGTCACCGGATGGTAAACAATACTGTCGTATTTGTTCAGGTCGAATGACGGATCCACCCAGCGCAATACGGGTTTACCGCTTGCTGAGGTGGTTTGTTGTAAGTTGGAATAATCTTTTAAGAAGCCAGAGTATTGTTCAGGTTGAGTCACTTTGGAAGCGCAGCCCGCTAACGCAAGCAGGCCTGCCATCACTGCAACTTTTAATACAGTACGCATGGAAGATCCCTTTAAGTGTATAGATACCTTAAAAGGTATAGCAAACAACCGACTACGGTGATGGCATAAAAAAGCTTACTGGCGCAAATTCTGTAAAAAAATATGCTTCCACCGCACCAGAAAAATTTGCGCCAGTGCAGGACACTGGCGCGGCGTTTTATTGCTGAATATCGACCTGGTAAAATATATGTTTGCCAAACGGGTCGACTTCATAGCCTTTTACGTCATTACGTACAGGTTCGAAAATCGTTGAGTGCGCAATCATTACCGCAGGCATTTGATCGTGCATCATCTGCTGGGCCTCTTTATATAGCGCCACGCGTTTGTCGTGATCGGTAATGGTTTTCGCTTCGGCGATAATTTTGTCAAACGGCTGATAACACCATTTTGACGAGTTTGAACCGCCATTCGCAGACTGACAGGTAAACAGCGGGCCAAAGAAGTTATCCGGATCGCCGGTGGCCGTTGTCCACCCCATTAATGCCGCCTGATGCTCGCCACCTTTAACCCGTTTTAAATATTCACCCCATTCATACGTAACAATTTTCGCATTGACTCCGACTTTCGCCCAGTCGGCCTGAATCATCTCGGCCATGCGTTTTGCATTCGGATTATAGGGTCGCTGAACCGGCATTGCCCACAAATCAATCGTGGTGCCCTCTGGCAGCCCCGCTTCTTTCAATAACGCTTTGGCTTTTTGCGGATCGTAAGCGTAATCCTGCAATTCACTGTCCGCGCTCCAGACGCCTGGCGGCAGGAGATTTTTCGCAGCAGTTCCGGTGCCCTGGAATACCGCATTAATAATGGCCGGTTTATTGATGGCCATCGCCAGCGCCTGGCGCACTTTGACATTATCAAGCGGCGCTTTTTGCGTGTTAAAGGCAAGGAAACCGGTATTCAACCCCGATTTGCTCATGAGCGTAATGTCTTTGTTTTCTTTCAGACGTGGCAAATCCGCCGGGTTCGGGAATGGCATCACCTGACATTCATTTTTTTCAAGCTTGGCCAGGCGCACTGAGGCATCCGGCGTAATGGTGAATATCAGACGGTCGATTTTCGCTTTGCCCTGCCAGTATTCCGGGAAGGCGGTAAACAGAATGCGCGAATCTTTCTGGTACTGGGCAAGTTTGAACGGACCGGTGCCAATCGGTTCCATGTCCACTCGCTCCGGCGTCCCGGCTTTTAACATCGCATCGGCGTATTCGGCAGATAAGATAGAGGCGAAATACCAGGCCAGATCCGGGACGAAAGGCGCTTCCGGATGTGTCAACGTAAAGCGCACGGTATTGTCGTCCACTTTATCGATTGCGGTGATCAGCTTGCCAAACTCCAGGCTCTCGAAATTGGAATAGTTGCCGTTAGAGACGTTATGGTAAGGATGCTGAGGATCTTTTTGCCGCATAAACGAGAAAATAACGTCATCAGCATTAAAATCACGCGTGGGGGTAAAATATTTATTGCTCTGAAACTTCACCCCTTTGCGCAGGTGGAAGGTATACACCTTGCCGTCGTCGCTGACCTCCCAACGCTCTGCAAGACTCGGCTGGAGTTCGGTCGTCCCGGCTTTAAAATCGACAAGTCGGTTATAAACCGGCACCGCGCTGGCGTCGACGCTGGTGCCCGAGGTATAAAGTTGCGGGTTGAAATTCTCAGGGCTTCCTTCTGAACAGTAGACCAGGGTTTTTGCTGCCACAGAGGAACTCACTGCCAGAGCCAGCAAGGCCAGTGCAACTGTTGTCTGTTTTCTAGTCATAGATTTTCCTGTTGTTTTCTTTCCATGAGTCAAATAGTGCTTGTTGTTTGCGCTTTCATAAATAACATTAAAGTCATATTGCAAGCACCTGATAAGTCAAATAAAGAAGGAATCACTATGCCATCGCCCCTCGCCAGTCAATTAACGCAACGCTTCTTTCGCTATCTTGCCATCACCAGTCAAAGCGATGCGGCCGCCACGACATTACCGACCACACCCGGACAATTCGACATGGCGCGTGCCCTGGCGCAAGAGCTGCAAACGCTGGGTCTGGATGAGATTGTGCTCGATGAACACGCCACGGTAACGGCGGTGAAAAAAGGGACTGTGCCGGGCGCGCCGCGTATTGGTTTTATCACTCATATCGACACCGTAGACGTGGGGCTATCACCGGATATTCATCCGCAAATTCTGCGTTTTCAGGGGGAAGATCTCTGTCTGAATGCTGAAAAAGAGATCTGGCTGCGGGTAGCCGAGCACCCGGAAATCAACGCGTATCGCGATGAAGAGATCATCTTTAGCGATGGCACCAGCGTACTGGGCGCAGATAACAAAGCCGCAGTCACGGTGGTGATGACTTTGCTGGAAAACCTGACGTCAGCACAGCAACATGGCGATATCGTCGTGGCCTTTGTTCCGGATGAAGAAGTGGGGTTGCGTGGAGCGAAGGCGCTGGATTTAACACGTTTTGATGTTGATTTTGCCTGGACTATCGACTGCTGCGAAAAAGGTGAAATTGTTTTTGAAAACTTCAATGCCGCCTCGGCGTCTATCGATTTTACTGGCGTTACCGCGCATCCGATGTCGGCAAAAGGCGTGCTGGTTAACCCCCTGCTGATGGCCATGGATTACATCAGCCACTTTGATCGTCTGCAAACGCCGGAACACACCGAAGGTCGTGAGGGCTATGTCTGGTTTAACGGAATGGAAGCCGTTCAGGGGCACGCGCATCTTAGCGCCAGCATCCGTGACTTTGATAAGGAGAGCTTCGAACGCAGAAAACAGCAGATTGCCGATGTTGCAAACATAATCGCCGCGCAGTACCCCACGGCGAAAGTGGAGTACAGCATCAGCGATATTTACAGCAATATCAGTAACGCCATCGGCGAAGACAAGCGCGCAATCGATTTACTGTTTGAGGCCATGAATATACTTGGGATTACGCCGAAACCCACCCCCATGCGCGGCGGCACAGATGGCGCAGCGCTGTCCGCGAAAGGGTTATTGACGCCGAACTTCTTTACCGGCGCGCACAATTTCCATTCACAATTTGAGTTTCTGCCGCTGAAGTCGTTCGAGGCCTCTTACCAGGTTGCATTACAGTTGTGCCTGCTGGCGGCGCGTTAAGCTTTTCGCGCCAGTAAAGTCGCAAAACGCAACTTAATGCGATTGCCATTGGCGTCGGTGCGGTGCAACTCACCGACGTCTTCATTGTATTTTTCCAGTTCCCAGCCTGCGTAGTAGTTACGCAATTCATTCTCTTTAAAAGCAAACGGGAAACCGACGGTGCACGGGAAATCAGCGGTATCCATTGCCGCCACGATCAGGTTATAACCGCCCGATTTCGTGCAGCGCTGCATATTGGCGATCAGACCCGGAATGGTTTGCGGTTCAAGAAACATCAGCACCACGGTTGAGAGAATAAAATCGTATTCGCCCTCAAAGCTGAGTGCATTCAAATCAACAACGGCAGTTTGCAGGTTGGTAAGCCCCTCAGCCTGACAGATGGTCTTAATATTATTGATGCCAGACGCATTTTTATCCCATGCTGTCACATCAAAACCGTTGGCCGCCAGATAGAGGCTGTTACGTCCGTTACCGCAGCCCAGATCCAGGGTTTTACCCGGTTTAACAAACTGCATTGCATGCAGGACATCGGAATGGGTGCGAGTCAGTCCATATTTCTCAGTAAAATACGAATCGTCAAATGTGGTCATTACCGTTCCTTAATTTTTCATGTATAAGTGCAAAACTTATAAGTTGCATTTAAAATGCATTTTATGTTTTTTCATTCTGAATAGCCAGTATCGCAAAGTTTGCTACGTTTATCGTGGGGAAATAACGGAAGCAAACAATGAAAAAATACCGACTCAGTGATGAGCGCCGTGCGTTCAGTTACCAAATCAACGGCGAAAAACAGAAGGTCTCGTTGCGCCAGATTATTGCGTTACGCGACTTTGGCGACGTGACCGCAGGGACTGTCGGGGGCTGGGTGGATGAAGATACCGCCTTGTCGCAGGAAGGCAACTGCTGGATTTACGATGTAAACAGCATGGTATTTGCCAACAGTCATGTGCGCGATGACGCGCGTCTGACGCAACCCTGTCTTGTCTGTCATGATGTTGAAATTAGCGGCAACAGCTGGGTTGATGCTGCTGAGATAAGCCATGGTGCCGTCTTACGTGACAACGTCACCGTGCAAACATCTACCGTTCGCGGCGCCTGCCATCTGTTCGGCCATGCGCGTATTTTACACGGCTGCGAAATCATCGCCGCACAGGGTCTAACCCCGGATAATCAACAGATACTGCAAATTTATGACCGCGCCACGGTCACCCATTCGCGCGTGGTCCACCAGGCGCAAATTTATGGCGATGCCATCGTTAAGTTTGCGTTTATCGAACATCGGGCTGAGGTCTTTGATTTCGCTTTGTTGGAAGGCAATGAGCAAAATGATGTCTGGGTGTGCGACTGTGCCAAAGTTTACGGTAAAGCGCGTATTGTGGCCGGACATGAAGAGGATGCCATCCCTACTCTGCGCTATAGCGCTCAGGTTGCGGAAAATGCGACGATCGAAGGCAATTGCGTACTCAAACATCACGTCCTTGTCGGTGGCAATGCGCACTTACTCGGCGGGCCGATTCTGCTTGATGAAAAAGTCGTTATTCAGGGAAATGCACGTATCAGGGGCAATGTATTGATCGAGCATCATATTGAAATCACCGATGACGCGGTGGTGGAAGCGCCAGAAGGCGACAGTATTTTGCTGCGTGGTCAGAAGGTCATTAATGGCACACAGTATATAACCCGTACGCCATTAGCCGGGCTGCTATGATGAGCGATCGATAATCTGACCGTAAATATTTTGATCATAAAAACTGCCGTTCAGGAACTCCGCCTGGCGCAGACAGCCTTCGAGGATAAAACCGTTACGCAGTGCGACACGGTTACTGGCTTCGTTCGCCACGCGGCATTTAATGACAAACCGACGAACATCGCCGCGACGCGCGTAAAAAGCCATAAACGCCTGCAGGCAGGTGGATATAATCCCCTTGCCCTCTTTGTCTTTATCGAGCCAGTAACCGATATAGCCGGTTTTATTCGTCGGTTCGATGGAGTTGAAAGAGAGGACACCCACCAGCACGTTATCTTCGAGGATCAAGAACATTTTGGCGTAGCCGCGCTGATGCAGGACAATATTGCTTTGCGCGGTTTGCCGGGTCTGGTCAACCGAGCGGACATACTGCGGCCAGTCCAGAAAGTGCTGTAGCCATTCGCGATTTTTAACGATCAGTTGGTGTAGATCGTGAACAAAACGCTCATCAATGGCATGCAGCGCCAGATGGTCGTTGACGACGATCAGGCTGTCGGTGGATTCCATAACATCTCCTCATATCAGAACCTCCCTCCCCGAGGGAGGTTACCGATTTAGCGCATGATGCGATCATCCACGTAGTTGCGCTTATCCGGCGCAGGCGGAAAATACTGATACAACCAGGTCTCGCTGATCGCATCGCCCTGACAGCGCAGGAAGAGGCGCATTTCAACCGGGTCGGTGGAATTGGACGTTGGATACCAGTCGAACAGAATACGGTAGCCGTCGAAGGGCTCAACGTACAGGATTTCAACCTGCTTAGCTTCCCCATTCGACAAGGTGATAACGGGTTCAATCCCCTTCGGCGCAGCGGCTTTCAGATCGCCGCCGACAAAATCAATGGCGAAACGACGAGCCCATTTTTCCGGGTAATGTTCGCCCGGTGCCCACCCTTCCGGGAAGCCCCCCATACCGGTGCGAGTGGCATAGACACGCGCCAGCGGCGAACGTACTGGCGGCATGGCGCTCCAGTAAAGACGATACTGAAAAGCCAGTTCGTCACCTGCACGAACCGGTTTCTCCGGCTGCCAGAAACAGACCACGTTATCCAGGGTTTCACCCGTCGTCGGGATCTCCATTAATCCGACGCTGCCTTTACCCCATTGGTTACGCGGCTCGACCCACAGGCTTGGGCGTTTGTTATACCAGCCCATTACGTCCTGATAATGAGAGAAGTCGCGGTCCAGTTGCAGTAAGCCAAAACCTTTCGGATTGTCGTCCAAAAAGGCGTTGAATTGCAGTTTCTGCGGGTTATTCAGGGGACGACAAAGCCACTCCCCGTTGCCGCGCCACATGGCCAGCCGATCGGAGTCATGGATCTGCGGATGAATGGTATCGCATACGCGACGTTCATTGTTACCACAGCTAAACATACTGGTCATCGGCGCAATACCCAGCTGTTTGATATCTTTACGCGCATACAGGTGGTTATCCACCTCCATGATCACCTGGCTCTGCTCACAGTGGATCACAAATTTGTATGCCCCGGTCAGACTCGGGCTGTCGAGCAAGGTATAGACCGTAAATGAGGTATCAGAGGCTTTCGCGGTTTCAAACCAGAATGCGGTGAAGTCCGGAAACTCTTCCGGCGTGTCCGTAAAGGTGTCGATTGCCGCGCCACGTGCAGAAAGCCCGTACTGGTAAGTACTGTCTACCGCGCGGAAATAGCTGGCTCCCAGGAAAGAGACGATATCGCGACGTGCCAGTTCAGGCGCTTTAAAGGCGCGGAAACCGGCAAACCCCAGATCGCTTTGCCCTTCGAGCTGCTTTGTGTCAACGCCCGCGTCATGGTAGTTAAATAATTCAGGACGGAAATGAATTTCGCGCGCCTGTTGGGTGGCGGGATCGAGCGAGAACATGCGCACCCGGCGACGGAAACCCATCCCCATATGGAAAAACTGCACGTCCAGCTGACGACCTTCAACATTGTTCCACAGGGAATGCTGCGCATCGTACTGAATGGCGTTGTAGGCCTGTGGCGTCATGTTGGCGAGCGTATCCGGCAAAGGACGCGGCGCGCCGCCCCACGGCTGCTGCGCCAGGTCATGCGCCATGGACTGCAAGACGGAAAAATCGAAACGACGACTCTGACCATCGGCGATATCGGAATCTGCAGCAAATGCCGCACGGGAGAACAGAGAAGCAAAGCCGGAAGTCCCGCACGCTGCGGCCAGCGCCATTGATGCCTTAATGAAACGTCTGCGGTTCATGCCTGATAATACGTCCTTATGGTCGTGAGAAGCGGTATTGTACAAAACAAAACCACGGCAAAAGCTAACAGTTATGACCGCACACTCTAGACAAAATTGATTGAGAATCCAATTGTTGGCGGGTGATATTCTGCGCAAAGCTGGAAATATTTTTGTCGATGGGATCGGCCTGAAAACTGTGTAAAGAAAGGTATGATTTTTACTGCGCGGAAAATATCCCGTTACGTTGCTCACTGCATCGCTGCCCTTTTCGCACCTGGGGCATAAAGCACGATGACGGTACGAAAGCAGTGAAGAGCGTAGAAAGCCAGGGATGCGCAGGGATTGCTGATATAAAAAGACCCCATCCGGACATCAACGGTTGGGGTCAGAAAAGGTCGGCTTGTTATTTAGCGCTGACGCTCACATCAATACCGGGGAAGTATTTCTCCGCCAGCGTTTTGATGGTGCCATCGGCGCGTACTTTATCAATTGCGGCGTCGAGTTGCTTTTTGGTGGCCTCATCACCTTTGCGCAACCCAAAACCGATGCCACTGCCGAGGATCGTATCGTCAGATACCGGTTTGCCAATAAAGCCAAAGCCTTTACCCTGCGGTTTGCTCAGGAAACCTGCCTGCCCGGCCGCTGACATGACCAGCGAGGCGTCAATGCGGCCATTCAGCAAATCACCCCAGGCCATATTCTGATCTTTATAAGACACCACGGTGACACCGTGCTTTTCCCAGTGCTCTTTTGCATAAGTTTCCTGAATGGAACCCTGCAATACACCGATAGTTTTACCCTTCAGACCTTCGGCCGTCGCTTCCATACCATCACCCGACTTGCCCACCAGTTGAGAGGGAATGCGGTAGATAGGTTGGGTAAAATCGATGCTCTGACGACGCTGCTCGGTGATATTCATCGCTGAATTGATCGCGTCAAATTTTTTCGCCACAAGACCAGGGATCAGCGCATCAAACGAAGTTTCGACCCAGGTACATTTCAGTTCTGCGGCTTTACAGATGGCATTGCCCAGCTCGATATCAAAACCTTCCAGTTGGCCAGAAGCATTGCGGCTTTCAAACGGTGGATATTCCGCTTCCAGGCCATAGCGTAACTGGGTTGCTGCGAAAGAAGATAATGAGCAAAGCATGCCCATACCCAGAAAGAGTGCTTTCAATTTCACGGTTAACGCTCCTTAGCGTGGCTTAACACGACACAGGGCCTGCGCGCCTGCTCTGAGTGTGGCCTCGTCTTTGGCAAAAGAGAGGCGAATCAATTTGTTATCAGTACCATCAGTGTAAAACGCCGATAACGGAATGGTGGCAACGCCGTAATCGGTAATTAACCTTTTCACCATCTCGCTGTCGCTCTCGTCGCTGAAATGGCTGTAATCCGCCAACAGGAAGAACGAGCCCGCGCTCGGCAATAAGCGAAATGGCGATGCTGCCAGCAGGCTTTGCAACAAGTCGCGTTTGCGCTGGTAGAAGGCCGACAGCGACAGCCAGGTCTGGGGATCCGTCATATGCTCGGCAAAAGCGTACTGCATTGGCGTATCGGCGGAAAACATTAAAAACTGATGGACTTTCACAATCTCATCCATCAACTCTGATGGCGCAACGCAGTAACCCACGCGCCAGCCCGTGACATGATAAGTCTTACCGAAGGACGAGATAATCACACTGCGCTGCGCAAGTTGCGGATGTGTCGCCATACCATGGTGCGGCTGCTCGTCAAAGACGACATGTTCATATACTTCGTCAGAAAGAATCACGATATCGGTGTTGCGCGTCAACGCCGCCAGTTGTTGCAGATCGTCAGCAGAGAAAACCTGACCGCTCGGATTATGTGGCGTGTTAATAATGATCATGCGCGTGCGGGGAGTGATGGCCGCGCGAACTTCGTCCCAGTTCACCGCAAAATCGGGGACCGTGAGTTTAATGGCGATGGGCGTCGCCCCCTGCAGGCGAACAATGGGCGCATAGCTGTCAAACGACGGTTCGAAATAGATAACTTCATCGCCCGGATGAACCAGGCCACTGATGGCCGAATAGAGACCTTCACTGGCGCTGGCGGTAATCAGTATTTCGCTGTCCACGTCATACTGCGTGCCGTACAGATCACTGATCTTCTCAGCAATGCGTGTTTTCAGCGGACGTAACCCCGTCATCGGGGCGTACTGGTTATGATCGGCCTGCATCGCCCTGGTCACGCCGGAGATCAACTGCGGATCGCAGGAAAAATTGGGCGCGCCCTGAGAAAGGTTAATCGCATTATGCTGTGCGGAAAGCTGACCAATAACGGTAAAAATGGTCGTACCCACGTCGGGCAATTTTGAACGGGTTTTCACCGGTGTACGCAGAGTCATTCTTAATCCTTTCTCATTAAAAGTGCATAACCATTCAAATAAAAGCGCGTTGAGTCCACAATCGATTTGTTGTCATAATAGCCATGAATAAATTGCATAGCTGGAGTCACCATGCCAAACCGTACCTTGCCGCTGAATGCCATTGACGCTTTTCTGGTTACGGCCCGCCATTTAAATCTTACCCATGCCGCAAAAGAGTTATGTCTGACGCAGGGGGCGGTAAGCCGCAAGATTGCTTCACTGGAAACATGGTTTGGTTTCCCGCTGTTTGAGCGTCATGCCAGGGGTTTGCGGTTATCGCCTCAGGGCAGTGCCCTGCTACCGGAATTACGTTCAGCGTTTGAGCATCTGCAAACCCTTGCCGCGCAGGCGCGGGCACAACAAACGGTCGTACGACTGAAAGCGCCTACCTGTGCGATGCGCTGGCTGGTTCCGCGTCTTATTCAGCTTGAGCAAACCAGCCCTGACTTGCAGGTGGCATTGACGACCACCACTGACCATGGCGTTAACTTCAAAACTGAGCCGTACGATGCGGCAATCGTTTTTGGTACCCATTTTAGCGCGGGCGATCTGTTGTTTGATGAAGCGCTTACGCCGGTCATGAGTCCCCAATTGACGGCCGATGACACGCTCAGTCATTTGACGTTTCTGCATCCGACCAGAGATAAAACAGACTGGTCGCTGTGGCTGGCGAAACAGGACAGCACAACGTGGGTTATGAAAAAAAATCAACACTTCGACACCATGGATCTGGCGATCACGGCGGCCATTCAGGGGCTTGGCGTGGCCATTGCTGATGAAACGCTGGTCGCAGAGGATATCCGCGCCGGTCGCCTTATGCGTCCTTATGGGCAGAGCGTTAAGACAGGGGCGAGCTATCGTCTGGTTCTGAGAGATTCACAGAATAATGCCGCCGGGCTGGCGGCATTTCGCGCGAGCTTGCTGGATAATTAATCAAGTTTGACGTGATGCCGCATGACCCGTTTAAACAGTGTCAGGCGTGCCCGCATAAACCGATTTGCCATGCGAAATCCCGCATGTTTATTCAGTCCCATGCGTAGCAGCCTGTCGCGCCCTTTTCGGCAAGCCTGCCAGCGAACAGGGCCATGAAGCACATCGCAAGTGACGCTGGCTTCGCGGGCAAAGTTAACCCAGTAATCGGCAACCTTTGCTGCAAATGCCAGATCTCGATCATTGACGTAATGGCACGCAGGCTCAGTCAGCATCAGATTATCAAATACATAGGGCACTTCGTTTCCGTGCCACGCGCCATTGATGTAGGTGTCGTGCTCGGCTTCTGCCACGTAATCAAACCAGTAGCGCCAGCATGGTTGCCCGATGCGCTGTTGCGCCTGCATTATCACCAGTCCGAGAGAGGTAAACGCCATATCCCTGCAAACCTGGCGCCCCAGTTCCGTATCCCCTTTTACCCCGGGGTAAAGCAGCTTAATAATCCCGAGGCCAAAACGTTGCTCACGACGTAACTTATCAATTTGCCCGGCGAGGTCGACGCCAAACTCGGCCATCACACTGGCTTCATCACTGTTGGAACCGACGATAACCGGCATCGGATGTTGCAAAGCGCTGAAAAAAACCTCCAGTGCCGGCACAGGCAGGACGCCGTCTCCGGCAATTGGCGCGGGAGCGATCTTAAGCGGTGAAGGGAGCGGCCAGAATGCCTCGGCCGGGATCGCGCGCAATATCTCTGCCGTGGCATTGGGTGCGCCGAGATGCTCTGCAACGGCGATCCCTTTTTCCAGCGCGCGCTCAAGCGGCGTATCCGGCAAGGTGTAGCTGCTTTGAATAATGGCTTTGTGAAAGAGCCCCTTTGCCTTCGGCGAGGCCATCAGCGACATCACACTTCGTCCCCCGGCGGATTCGCCAAACAGCGTGATATTACGCGCATCGCCACCGAAGGCATGGATATTCTCTTTAACCCAGCGCAGCGCGGCAATTTGATCGAGCAGGCCGAAGTTACAGACGGTTTCGCCCTCTTCTTCTTGCAATGCCGGATGGGCGAAAAATCCCAGATGCCCCAGCCGATAATTGAGGGTGACCAGCACCACACCGCGTCGGGCGAGAGCTTTGCCATCATAGGGCGGCAAATCGCCCGCCCCCATGGTAAAACCGCCACCGTGCAGCCAGACCATCACCGGAAGTGGCGCACTGCGCGCCGCCGGAGCCCACACATTGAGATACAGACAATCTTCGGACAATTTACCCGGATCGCCGCCGGCAATTTGCGTGCAGATTTCACCGTTCTGCCAGCTGGAAGCCGAAAAAGTATCCGCCACGCGGACACCTTCCCAGGGTTCTGACGGTTGCGGCGCGCGCCAGCGCAGCGGCCCGACGGGAGGCGCCGCATAGGGAATACCACGCCAGACGAGACAATCCTCGTCGGTCACACCAATCAACGTGCCGTGGCGGGTTTCTGCTAACGGCGCGGAGGGATTTTCCATGACAACATCCTGTTTATGCACACCCGTAGCAGAGTACCTTTTTTACAACAGACCGCAACGTCGTTTGCTGCGCTCTTCTGCTTGCTCATAGAGGGTGAACTCATCAAGCACTTCACAGCCGAGCGCCTCTTCAAAACGCCGCTTGCTGGCGTTACCGTGGCTACGCTGTTGCGTTTCGTTGCCAAGGTTTGACTGAAAGATCCCGGCCGCACTGACGGGCAAAAAATCTTCGTAGATGATGGGTTGCGCAACTACCCAACCGCGCTCGATAAGCGGTTGCGGATCGTCACCCGGACGAATCGCCTTACGGTGAGCCTCGCCAGAGGGCGTCAGGCGATAGCGGAAGTAGGCCAGTTGCTGGCGTCGCAACAGCATTTCGCTGTCAGGGAAAGATTGAAATATCTCCTGTAAATGTAACTGATGCGTCAAATTGTCTTTCCCGGTGCCGGCTTCATTAAGTAACCGGTCGTAAAGTGCCCTGCCTTTTGGCGTCAGCGCCACGCCGCGCTGTTCTATCTCACCAAAACGCGCAGTATGCGTCCCCTCCTGCTCGCCTGCGAACAATACCGGTTCATCCAGTGCTTTGAAGCTGGTCTGGCGCAATAGGATTGGCACATCGCGGCGCGGCGGCCCTTCAATCAGGATTTTGGGTTCTATTCCATATTTCGGCATCAACGCCTGAACCTGGTCAATATCCAGCGTGCGCGGCGTCAGATGGTTGATATGGCAGCCGGGGAAGCAGACCACATCGGCAATCAGGCGGTGCTCAGTATGGAGCGCATGGTATGTCAGGGCATCCACGGTGGCATGACGATGCCAGCGAAAGGTCTCCAGCGCCTCTTTCACAAATTCACTCGCCTGGACAGCAGTGAACGCTCCGGTTTGTTCATGTAAGGCAATGAGTTCATGGCAACGTGGAGTGAAAATATCCCTGCGCTGTAAAATCGCGGCGGCCTGGTCGCGCAGTTGCGCATCCTCAATCAGTTCGAGGCGCAATAACGAGGTAAAAATGCGAAACGGATTACGTGCCAGCGCCGCATCATCAATGGGGCGAAAGGCAGTGGAGTGTACAGGAACCCCCGCCTGAGACAGATCGTAATAGCTCACAGGAAACATGCCCATAATGGCGAACATTCGTCGTAACGTCGCCAGTTCCTCCGGGCGTCCAACGCGAATTGCCCCATGGCGCTCGACGTTCAGGCGCGCCAGTTCATCTGCGTTAACCAGTTTTTCATGCAACCGGGGGTTATTCTCCAGTACTGCCAGATTGACGTCCGCAACCAGCTCCAGCAAGGTGCCGTACTGCGGAACTTCCTGCTGGTACATCGTTGACATTGCCTGCGAAAATTGTTCCCGAATGTCATCAGCCGTGATGGTGTTCGCCATGTTGTCATGCCTCCAGTATGTATTACCTGGAGTGTAGAGAAGCCGTCGCGCGCCTGTGGGAGAGAATTTACGAAGTGTGATCGCGGCAGAAAACCAAAAATGCCGTATTTCCGGCTATTTACATAACCAAAAATTATGCTTAACCCCCCACAGACATGCGGTTGACATCACACTGCCGGGAAAATTTGTTTGTAACTCAACGAGATTAAATGTTAAGAATGTTTTGCTACCAAGTTAACATAATTAAGCAACTTTACTTGCCACGGACATCGCTTCGTTTTTACATCATCTTATGGAAAAAAACGGTTTGTTCTCCCAGCGCATACGCTTGCGCCATCTGCATACATTCGTCGCCGTCGCTCAGCAGGGAACCCTGGGGCGTGCGGCAGAGACCCTTAACCTTAGTCAACCCGCGTTGTCCAAGACGCTGAATGAGCTGGAGCAACTCACCGGAACGCGTCTGTTTGAGCGTGGCCGACTGGGAGCGCAACTCACCCTGGTGGGTGAGCAGTTTTTAACCCATGCTGTGCGCGTACTTGATGCGCTCAATACCGCAGGCCAGTCGCTCAACTACAAACCTGAACAAAACAATGCCGTGATCCGTGTTGGCGCATTACCCACTGCGGCGCTGGGCATTCTGCCGTCGGTGATTGGTCAGGTACATAAGCAGCAGCCTGATATCACCATTCAGGTGGCGACCACCAATAATCCTATGTTGTTGGCCGGGCTGAAATCCGGTGAGTTGGACGTCGGCATCGGCCGTATGTCAGATCCGGAACTGATGAGCGGATTGACCTATGAGATGTTATTTCTTGAGTCACTCAAACTGGTGGTGCGCCCCAACCATCCGCTGCTACAAACCACGATTACGCTGAGCCGAGTGCTGGAATGGCCTGTCGTCGTACTGCCAACCGGTACAGTGCCACGCCAGAATACGGAGGATTTGCTACAAAGTCAGGGCTGCAAGCTTCCGACCGGCTGCATTGAAACACTCTCTGCGTCGTTATCACGACAATTGACCGTGAATTTTGATTACGTCTGGTTTGTTCCTTCCGGCGCAGTCAAGAACGATTTGCGCGAAGGTTCACTCACCGCGCTACCCATCGTACCGCCGGGTATGGGCGATCCTATCGGCATTCTCACTCGCGTGGATGCCCCCCTCTCCATCGGCGTGCAAACGCTGATCGCTGCTATTCGTAAAACCGTGCCAGATTAATCTGTACGCGCACCAGACACGAACCGTTGCGCAAATGGTAAACTTATTGTTAATTGTGTGATAAAAGATAGTTGTTGATTAAGGATTGCTGTTACGCAGCGTAGTGTTTGCGCAAGAGCAATCCGCTGTCCGGAAGAACACATGAAATTCAAAACTGCCATAAAACCTTATCGCGCCGCTGCCGGTGGATTAGGTTCTCTTGAAGCAACCACCCGCTTCGTTTTCGACAGCAAAAATGCCCTTAAAAACTTGCGCAACCTGCTGCGTATGAATAAAGCCCGCGGCTTTGACTGCCCCGGTTGTGCCTGGGGCGATGACAACAAAAGCACCTTTAGTTTCTGCGAAAACGGCGCGAAAGCGGTGACCTGGGAGGCAACACGCCGCCAGATTGACGCCAGCTTTTTTGCGCAACACAGCGTAAGCGCCCTCAACCGTCAGAGCGACTATTTTCTGGAGTATCAGGGCCGACTCACGGAACCGTTGCGCTATAACCCGCACACCGATCGCTACGAACCCGTGAGCTGGGATGATGCATTTGCCCTGATTGGACGCCATATTCGCGAAATGGATCACCCGAACCAGATGGAACTTTACACCTCGGGGCGCGCGAGTAATGAAGCGTCGTATCTTTACCAGCTGTTTGGTCGCATGGTCGGCACTAACAACTTCCCCGATTGTTCAAACATGTGCCATGAGGCCAGCGGCGCAGGGCTGAAACGCAGTATCGGCATCGGTAAAGGCACTATTCATCTCACCGATTTTGAACAGGCCGATGCGATTTTCGTCTTTGGGCAGAACCCAGGCACTAACCATCCGCGTATGCTCCACAGCCTGCGCCACGCTGCCGATCGCGGCGCGCGGATCGTTACCTTTAATACGCTGCGCGAACGGGGGCTGGAACGTTTTGCCGACCCGCAAAAACCGCTGGAGGTCGTCACCTCCAGGGCAGGCGCAATCAGTTCGGCCTATTACCAGCCGAATCTGGGGGGGGATATGGCCGCCGTGCGTGGGATGGCGAAAGCGTTGCTGGAAACGCATCGCCAGCGCCTGGCGAACGGGGAAGCCGGTATCTTCGATGATGCGTTTATCGCTCAACACACCACGGGTATCGAGGCCTGGTTTGCGCAAATCGATGCTACGTCCTGGCAGTCCATTGAAGCGCAATCCGGTTTGAGCGAGCAGCAATTGCGTGACGCCGCCGCCGTCTGGCAGAGCGCCAGGCGGGTCATATGTACCTGGGCTATGGGCATTACCCAGCATAAACATTCGCTGGATACGGTACGTGAAATCGTCAATTTGCAGTTGCTCGGCGGTCATCTGGGCAAACCGGGCGCGGGGCTGTGCCCGGTGCGCGGACACAGTAATGTGCAGGGTAATCGGACAATGGGGATTGATGAAAAACCTCCTGCCGCCCTGCTCGACAGCCTGGCACGTCATTTTGGTTTCGAACCACCGCGCGCCCCAGGACATCATACCGTGGCCGCCATTCAGGCTATGTTGCGTGATGGAGTGAAAGTCCTCATTACGCTTGGCGGTAATCTTGCCGCCGCCGCGCCGGACACCACACTGACCCGCGAGGCTTTGAAACGTTGCGGTTTGACCGTGCATATCAGTACCAAACTCAACCGTACCCATTTGATGCCGGGTGCGCAGTCGCTCATTTTACCGACCCTGGGACGTACCGAAGAGGACATGCAGGCGACAGGTCGTCAGTTCGTAACCGTCGAAGACTCATTTAGCATGGTTCATGCCTCAGAAGGTATCGGTAAGCCGCTGGCAGAAACGCAAAAATCGGAAACCGCGATCGTCGCCGGTATCGCCCACGCGGTACTGGGAAACAGCAAGCTGGACTGGCTGGCCTTAGCCGATGATTACAACCTGATTCGCGATCATATCGCCGCCACTATTCCCGGCTTCAACAACTTTAATGCTCGCTGCGAAGAGCCCGGTGGTTTCTGGCTGGGAAACTGTGCGGCATCACTCACCTTTGCAACGCCGTCCGGTAAAGCAGAGTTCAGCAGCGCACCGCTGCCAGCTGCCGTCTGCCCGGAGATCAGCGCGCCATTTGTGTTACAGACATTACGTTCGCACGATCAGTACAACACGACGATTTACGGTCTGGATGACCGCTATCGCGGTGTTTATGGGCAGCGCGACGTCCTGTTTATGCATCCGGACGATATTCTGGCACTGGGGCTGAGCGACGGCGACCGCGTCGATATCACCACCCTGGCGACCGACGGCATTACGCGTCAGGTTACAGGGTTCCGTCTCGTTGCATATGCCATCCCGCGCGGTAATCTTGCGGCCTATTATCCGGAAACGAATCCGCTGGTCCCCCTGACCCGCTACGGTGACGGTACCGGAACACCGACCTCTAAATCCATTCCTGTGACGATTACCCCCTCGCGAAATGTCGATACGCAGCGTATCGCCTGATCAAGCGGCCCGCCATGCGCGGGCCAGTTCTCAAATAATGCGATCTAATTTATTAACAATTGCGCCAGGCAATTTAACAGATTTATCATATTTGCAAATTCACCAAATGGTTCATTTACCATATAAATAGTGAGTTTTTCATGCGGATACCCCCGATTACATCTGCAATAAAACGATAACCCTCTAATACTGTTATCCATTTGGTACATATTCACCATTACGTATCGGATAATCGGTGTGCTTAAGGAGATGGAAATGGCACCTGGCAGTAGCACCCCACGCAGGTTGGTTACCCTTCTGCGCTGGCTCCTCGCCATTCTGATGCTCGTCATCGGTCTGGCAATCGGCATTCCTGGCATCAAACTCATCACGTTAGGCGGCAGCGTCTGGTTTACCGCGATGGGTATCGTGATGCTGATTGCCGCGATACTTATTCTACGAAATCGTCCTGGCGGCATCATTCTGTATGCACTGGGCTTTATCGCGTCCATCATTTGGGCAATTTACGATGCCGGATGGGCGTTCTGGCCTCTGTTCTCACGCTTGTTTACCTTCGCCGTTCTGGCATTTCTGGCTGCCCTGCTGTGGCCTTTTATGCGCGCACAACAATCGGTAAAACCGGTTAACAAATCTGCGTTCGGCGTTGCGGCAATCCTCGCGGTTGTGCTTCTGGCCAGCGTCGGTGGGATGTTTAAAACCTGGAATGTGATCGCCCCAACCGAATCCATTACCGTCAAAGCGGTTCAGTCGGGCAGCGAACAGCACGACTGGAAGCACTGGGGCAATACCATCCACGGCGATCGTTTTGCCGCGCTTGACCAGATCAACAAACAAAATGTCGATAAGCTGCAAGTCGCCTGGGTTGCACACACCGGAGATATCCCGCAAAGCAACGGCTCTGGCGCGGAAGATCAGAACACACCGCTGCAGATTGGCGACACGCTGTATGTCTGTACCCCGTACAGTAAAGTACTGGCGCTGGACGTCGATTCCGGTAAAGAGAAATGGCGTTATGACGCGAAAGCGACAGCACCAAACTGGCAGCGCTGCCGTGGCTTAGGGTATTACGAAGAACCGCATACCGCTGTCACTCCTGCCGTACAGGCACAACCTGCAACATGCGAACGCCGCCTGTTCCTGCCCACTACCGATGCACGTCTGGTGGCAATCAATGCAGATAACGGCCAACCGTGCGCAGACTTCGGTGATAACGGTACCGTTGATTTGAGTGTCGGCATGGGTGAAATCAAACCCGGTTACTACCAGCAAACGTCCACACCGCTGGTTGCGGGGAATATCGTTGTGGTCGGTGGCCGTGTGGCGGATAACTTCTCCACCGACGAACCACCGGGCGTTGTCCGTGCCTATGATGTTCACACCGGCAAACTGGCGTGGGCGTGGGATCCGGGCAACCCGGATCGGAAAGGCCTGCCGCCAGAAGGTCAAACCTACACGCGCGGTACGCCGAACGTCTGGTCGGCAATGTCTTATGACGCGAAACTGAATCTGATCTATCTGCCGACAGGTAACGCTACGCCAGATTTCTGGGCGGGCGAACGTACCGCGCTGGATGATAAGTACAGCTCATCCATTGTGGCGGTCGACGCAACAACCGGTGACGTACGCTGGCACTTCCAGACCACTCACCACGACCTGTGGGATTTCGACTTACCGTCACAGCCGCTGTTGTATGACTTACCTGACGGCAAAGGCGGCACCACGCCGGTGCTGGTGCAGACCAGCAAACAGGGCATGATCTTCATGCTCAACCGCGAAACCGGTAAGCCGGTGGCGAAGGTAGAGGAACGCCCGGTTCCAGCCGGTAATGTGAAAGGCGAACACTATTCCCCTACCCAGCCGTACTCGGTGGGCATGCCGATGATCGGTAATGAAACCCTGAAAGAGTCTGACATGTGGGGTGCGACGCCTGTCGATCTGCTGATGTGCCGTATCGCCTTTAAGGGCATGCGCCATCAGGGGGTTTACACCCCACCGGGCCTCGATCGCGCATTGCAGTTCCCGGGTTCGCTGGGTGGCATGAACTGGGGCAGCGTTTCCGTTGACCCGACCAACAACCTGATGTTCGTCAACGATATGCGCCTGGGACTGGCAAACTACATGGTGCCACGTGAAAACGTCGCCAAAAACGCCAGTGGGATTGAGATGGGTATCGTCCCGATGGATGGCACGCCGTTTGGCGCAATGCGCGAACGCTTCCTGTCGCCGCTGGGTATTCCTTGTCAGAAACCGCCGTTCGGAACCATGTCTGCTATCGACCTGACTTCCGGGAAAATAGTGTGGCAGGTTCCCGTGGGCACCGTTCAGGACACCGGCCCGCTGGGTATTCGCATGCATATGCCGATTCCGGTCGGTATGCCGACACTGGGCGCATCGCTATCCACCCAGTCTGGTTTGCTGTTTTTTGCCGGTACCCAGGATTTCTACCTGCGCGCGTTTGATACGGCAACGGGTAAAGAGATATGGAAAGATCGTCTGCCGGTGGGAAGCCAGTCTGGCCCGATGACGTATGTTTCGCCGAAAACGGGCAAACAGTACATCGTCATCAATGCGGGTGGCGCCCGTCAGTCACCGGATCGCGGTGATTATATTATTGCTTATGCGTTGCCGGATCAGCCGTAAACCGGGGCGCGTTATCAACAAACCCGCCGCCATGGCGGGTTTTCTATAGACAATAAATATCCTCCGGCATAGCCGGAGGTTTTTCGGATGCGCCTATAAGGCTCTGTTACCAGCCGCGCCCTAACAGGCGCATACGATCTGACATTTGCATCAAACTTCGTTACTTACGGCCCGTAAACGGGCTACCCGGATAAGGGATCGACAACTGCTCGCCCATTTTATCCTCTTCAAGCTGGTGCTTTATGTATTCTTGTATCTTCGCCGTGTTCTTCCCTACCGTGTCTACGTAGTATCCCCGGCACCAGAACTCCCTGTTCCTGTATTTGAATTTCAGATCGCCAAACTGCTCATAAAGCATCAGACTGCTTTTCCCTTTCAGATATCCCATAAAGCCGGATACGCTCATTTTGGGCGGGATTTCCACAAGCATATGGATATGATCTGCGCAGCATTCAGCTTCCAGGATCCGTACATTTTTCCACTCACACAGCTTTCTTAAAATGCTCCCTATCGCAAGACGTTTCTCTCCATAGAACGCTTGTCTTCGGTATTTTGGCGCAAAAACTATGTGATATTTACAGTTCCATCGGGTGTGCGCTAAGCTCTTTTCGTCCCCCATTGGGACCCCCTTTTGATTTCTTGTTGAACTTTTGCAGTTGCCAGACCGCAAGGTGTTTTAACAAATCAAAAGGGGTTTTAATAACTGGCTTAAAGCTGAAAGCTTTCCGGAACCCCCAGCCTAGCTGGGGGTTTTCTATAGACAAAAAAGCCGTGGTGATGTTCACCACGGCCTCTATGACGGGCCTTATGGCCCTATACCATCAGAACGTTTCCCAGTTCTCGCTGCCATGTGCCATAGCAGGACGCTGAGTACCGACGGGCTTCAGCGGGGTTGATGAGGATTTCACCGGACGACTTGTACCGCTGGCATGCACGCGGAACGCACCAACCGCTTCGGTAAGACGCGCGGCCTGCTCTTCCAGAGAGGTTGCCGCTGCTGTTGCTTCTTCCACGAGGGAGGCGTTCTGCTGGGTGACATTATCCATCTCGGTGATAGCCTGGCTAACCTGAGTAATACCTTTACTCTGCTCATCCGACGCGGCGGCAATTTCCAGCATGATATCGGTAACGCGTTTTACCGCCGTCACGATCTCATCCATGGTTTCACCGGCGGCCACGACTTCGCTGGAGCCTTTATCAATCAAACTCACTGAGTCGCTGATTAACGCTTCAATCTCTTTCGCTGCCTGCGCACTGCGGCTCGCCAGGGTACGGACTTCGCTGGCTACCACCGCAAAACCACGGCCTTGCTCACCGGCGCGCGCAGCTTCAACTGCGGCGTTCAGCGCCAGAATGTTTGTCTGGAAGGCAATACTGTTAATCACCGCGGTAATTTCGGAAATTTTCTTCGAGCTGGACGTAATATTGCCCATGGTCTGTACCACACCATCAACAATCTCACCGCCTTTGGTCGCTTTACCGGAGGCATCGCGCGCCAGGTTGCTGGCATGATGCGCATTGTCCGCATTCTGTTTCACGGTCGCCGTAAGCTCTTCCATACTGGCTGCGGTCTGCTCAATCGCTGCGGCCTGCTGCTCAGTACGTGAAGAAAGATCGGTATTTCCTGCAGAGATCTCGCTGGTTCCGCGATAAATTTCCTCAGCGCCATCACGCACGGTGGTCACGGTTTTCACCAGGGAACGCTGCATCAATTGCAAATCGTTGGTCAGGCGGCCAATCTCACTGCGACCGGTGACTTCCTCAGGTACAGTCAGGTCTCCGCCCGCAATATGTTCAATACGTCTGGCAGCACGCTGCAGCGGATTGATCACCACACGACGCAATACGGTAAAGGTAATGACCGTTAAGAAGAGCGCGACGGCAAATGCGCCCGCCATAAAGATCAGCCCCAGTTGGGTGCGCTGGTGTGCTTGTTCACCCAGGCGAGTTGCGCGATCGCTACGAATCTGAATCGCTTTAAGCAGATATTCATTGAATGCGCTGTCTAAAACCCGCGCCTGCTCATTTTCGTGGTTGATGATGGCTTCAAACATGCCGTTTTTGGCATATTTCAGCATCGGCTGCATGCCGTCGAAATAGGCGTTAAAGCGGGTGGTCAGTTCGCCATCGAGCGCTAAATCTTCCGGAGTTTTAACCGCACGGGCCATATAGGTATTAAAGCCCTCCTGTGCCTGCTTGATACGTTTTTCCGCATCTGCAATGTTCTTTCTCATATCATCCATTTCGGCAATGCGGCTGGCCGCCCCGGCATGGATCAGGCTGATACGCGCTATACGTAAGTTATTGGAACTGTTAGATAACCCCATACGAACCTGGATTTCTTGCGTCACATCCTGCTGGTCTCTGTCAGCCTGCATCAAGAAATACCCTGCTAACCCGGAACTCAACGCAAATAACAGCAATATGCCACTCAGGATAGCGGAAAATAGGGGAACCAATCGAATATTGTGCATAAATCCAATGCCTTGCTGTCTGTGCATCGCTGCTGTGTTATCCATGGCTATCGACTCTCTTTTGTATAAGATGCGTAAAACACGCCTGTCAGAAAGGTATCGGCAATTGTGGGATTTATGTTAAGGGGAAAAATGTCAGGCGGGTCACAGATTTAGACATTGAAAATGCCAGCGGCTTAACCGCTGGCCAGTAGTTTACTTATTTATCGCCGAAATGAATGACAGTACGAATAGATTTGCCTTCATGCATGAGATCAAAGGCTTCGTTGATCTGATCTAACGGAAGCCGATGAGTAATAAACGGGTCGAGACGAATCTTACCCGCCATTGCATCCTCCACCATGCCCGGTAACTGCGTGCGCCCTTTTACGCCACCGAAGGCAGAACCACGCCATACGCGGCCTGTCACTAACTGGAATGGACGGGTTTTGATCTCCTGGCCCGCGCCCGCGACACCGATAATGACGCTTTCGCCCCAGCCTTTATGGCAGCACTCAAGCGCCGCACGCATGACATCTACATTGCCGATACATTCAAAGCTGAAATCAACACCGCCATCAGTCAGCTCAACAATCACCTCCTGAATCGGTTTTTCGTAATCTTTAGGATTCACGAAATCCGTTGCCCCCATCTCTTTCGCGAGGGTGAACTTCTCCGGGTTGGTATCGACGGCAATAATACGACCGGCTTTGGCCTGAACCGCGCCCTGAATGACCGCCAGACCAATACCGCCGAGCCCGAACACCGCAACGGTGTCCCCCTCTTTTACTTTTGCCGTGTTGTGCACCGCACCGATACCGGTGGTCACGCCGCAGCCCAGCAGGCACACTTTCTCCAGTGGCGCCTGCGGATTGACTTTCGCCAGGGAAATCTCAGCCACCACCGTATATTCGCTAAACGTACTGGTCCCCATGTAGTGATAAATCGGCTCACCATTATAGGAGAAACGGGTGGTGCCATCTGGCATCAGGCCCTTGCCCTGAGTGGCGCGAACGGCCTGACAAAGATTCGTTTTACCGGATTTACAGAACTTACACTCACCACATTCTGCGGTGTACAACGGAATAACATGATCGCCGGGTTTCAGGCTGGTCACCCCTTCGCCGACTTCAACAACAATGCCACCGCCTTCGTGACCGAGTACCGCCGGGAATACGCCTTCCGGATCATCACCTGAAAGGGTAAAAGCGTCAGTATGGCAGACGCCGGTGTGGGTAATGCGAACCAGGACTTCGCCTTTTTTTGGCGGTGCGACATCAATCTCAACAATTTTGAGCGGCTGACCCGGCCCAAACGCAACAGCAGCACGTGATTTCATCAAACTCTTCCTTTTTCGGTGTACGTAAATGTTTATTTTAGATAAGAGCGCAAAAGATGACCGACTTCCGCCATGCGGGCAGCGCGCTGATCGGGTGTGGTCTCGCCACTGACCAGTTCATCTTTCAGGTGTATTTCCACCATTTCCCCCATCAGACCATTCGCCGCACCACGTACGGCAGCAATCTGTTGCAGAATAGCAATGCAGGGATCGCCGTTTTCCAACGCGCGCTCCAGTGCGTCAACCTGCCCACGGATGCGACGAACCCGGGTGAGAATACGTTTTTTATCTTCAGGTGAATGCGGCATAACCACTCCTTATATACTATATGGGGGTATGGTACATGGTTTCGAATCTTGCTGCAAAATTAATATGTTGTGGAAATCATAAAAACCTGGCACCGGGATAGCGCTCACGTATCTATGAGACACCGTTAAGTATATTCTGCCGCCCTTCCCTCTGACCTGATAATTAATCTGACGCCCACTTATGGCGTCATCTTTAGAAAACATTTTTGCGCTAAATATTTACGCATCCCATCCAGACAAAATATATCTTGTGAAATTAGCATATGTATGCATCAAGAATTAACAATGATATATCCAACTACCGAGTTTAGCTATGCTATTTCTTAATGTAGACTCACTAAATAATATCGCCCCGCAATATTCATAATTATCGTATTTTAAAATCTCATTTTCATCCCAACTTATTGATATATCGAAACCTATAATAATCAAGGTATTTATTTCTCTCGGCAATATAAATTAATGAACCATTATGACGATAATTGTTTCACTGCACATTTTCACAATCGCAATATTTTTGGGTTTCACGCTGGAGCAGGACGATATGGTTAAGAATATGAACATCCGCAGGAAGTTAACATCGGCTTTTGGTTTGATCATTTTGGTTTTAATGGTGCTAAGCGGCGTATTTTATTATAATTTTTCGACCCTTATAACTGCAAACAACTGGAACGTACATACTTATCAAGTGATTGATGAAAACAGGGCATTGACACTAAGCCTGGTGAATATGGAAACCGGATTACGCGGTTTTGCGCTTACCGGAAAGGAGGAGATGCTGGAGCCGTATAATAGCGGTCAGAAATCATTTTCTACCCACTGGGACGCCCTTAAAGAATTTACCGCCGACAATCCCGCCCAACAAGCCCGGCTTAAACACCTTTCAGAACAGTATTCGCTATGGTTGCATGATGTGGCTGAGAGAATTATTAATAACCGCCGTGATGTATCGAATCAAAAGATGAGTGCCGATGACTTTAATGCCCGCTTCGAAGCGAATACAGGTAAAAGTCAGATGGACAGTATGCGGGGTATAATTGATGAGATGATTAATGCGGAAAGTGTATTACTGCATGTCAGGCAGGACACCGTGAAATCGACCGAGACGCAAACCCGATTTATTCTTCTTTTCGGCGCGATCCTGAGTGTGATTATTGCTGTAGCATTATGCGTTATTATCTCACGCATTATTACGACACCATTGCAGATTGCAGTAAAAACCGCAGAGGCAATTGCGCATGGTGATTTAACGTCTTCCATTAAAGGGCATTCTCGTGATGAAACCGGACAACTGCTGAATGCGCTGGATGCCATGCAAATACAGTTACGCTCCCTTGTTGAAAAAATTCAGGATTCGGCAGCGTCAATTGACGAGGCAGCCAGAGAGGTAGCAATCGGCAACACGAATTTATCGAGCCGCACGGAGGAACAGGCCGCGTCGCTCATTGAGACCTCGGCCAGCATGGAACAATTGACAGTGACGGTACGCCAAAACTCATCTAACGCACAGAATGCCAGTACGCTTGCGGCCACTGCCTCGTCTGTCGCGGAGCGTGGCGGCAAGGTCGTGCAAAATGTCATTACTACAATGGGCTCTATTTCCGACAGTTCGCAACACATCGTCGAGATCATCAGCACCATTGAAGGGATCGCCTTTCAGACAAATATCCTGGCATTAAACGCGGCTGTTGAAGCGGCAAGAGCGGGAGAGCAAGGCCGTGGTTTTGCTGTTGTCGCCAGTGAGGTTCGTGGTCTGGCCCAGCGAAGCGCGACCGCTGCAAAGGAGATAAAAGAGTTAATTGAAGCCTCAAGCGCCAAAGTATCGGAGGGCGCGACGCTAGTCGGTCAGGCTGGCTCCACGATGGATGAAATCCTGGCCTCCATTCATGAAGTCGCTGCATTGATGACTGAAATCTCAACGGCGTCCGGAGAACAATCTACCGGTATTGAACATATCAGGGTGGCGGTGAACCAGATGGACGACGTGACGCAGCAAAACGCCGCGTTAGTTGAACAAGCCGCCGCTGCCGCAGCATCGCTGGAAGAACAGGCGTCAACATTGACGCAAACAGTTGGGACCTTCCGCGTGGTTTAGCCTCATCGTGCGCCAGGAGCCCTCTCCCGGCGCACAAAGGTTTTCTGCCCCAGGCCTTCCAGATTTTTATTTCACCGTCAGCGATTTCACGCCCTCAATTCGGCATAAATCCGCGCCGATATCGTTTATTGGCATACCGGGGCGTAGCGTCAAAACAAGAAATAATTCACTGGTTTTATCCCCCGCCTGGCTGTTTTTCAGGGAACGAAAGGCAAATTTAACTGACCTTTCCTGTAACGCCGCCAAAACAATGGGCACACTTTCTGGTTTTAGTTTGATCTGCACACCATAATGCTTACTCAAAAAATGGTGACTTAACTGCCGGAAGACCTCAAGCACAAAGAGCGTCATAAAGGCGCCATAGATGCCAATGGCGTACATTCCGCTGCCGATGACCAAGCCAATGGCTGATGTCACCCACATCCCTGCCGCTGTAGTGAGCCCCTTGACGATCTGTTTTTGAATAATGATGGTTCCGGCACCCAGAAACCCCACGCCACTGACCACCTGTGCCGCGACCCTGCTGGGATCGAGGGCGACATGGTTCTCCTGCAAAATATCCTCAAAGCCATATTTGGAGACAATCATAAACAGCGCGCTGCCAATCCCGACAAGGACATGCGTTCTTAACCCGGCGTCTTTTGCGCGCAACTGACGTTCAAGGCCAATAAGCCCGCCAAGTAACCCCGCCAGCGCAACGCGTAGCAATAAATCAGTCACCATTTCTCACTTCCTCATCTATCCTCACGACGATTGCTTTATTCAACCAAAGCACATATCAGCGCGATCGCAAGACAAGTTGCCATGCCCCCTCAGTTTCCAGGAAATTATCCTTTCTCTTTACTGTTATTCATTTTACTGTCGGGAATGACATCAATCTGGTTGAAAATATGAAAACAGAACCTATGGAAAAGAATCTGCAGACGGCCATTGCTTTGCGCAAAGCAGGCGAATATGAAAAAAGCCGTGAATTACTTGAAGACCTTATTAGTCATGTGGAATTAAAAGCACGCGCCCTACTCAATATTGCCTGGTCCTGGGACAACCAGGGCGCGGAAGACAAAGCGGAAATATATTATCAAGCCGCTTTAGAGGCAGGTCTTGAAGGAGAAGATAAGTTTGAAGCGTTATTTGGCCTCGCCTGTACTTACCGGTGTCTCGGGAAATACACCTCAGCCAAAGCGCGTTTTACCGAAATACGGGCGGCCTGGCCAGAGGCAACGGAAATTATCCCCTTTTATGCCCTATGCCTGCATAATCTTGGCGAAAGTGATAAGGCGATGTCGGTGATGCTGGAACTGGTTGCCCGGCACCCGCCGACAGAGAATATTAAACGTTATCAAAAAGCCTTACACTATTACGCCCGGAACCTTACCGGGGCGTAAGCAGTTAAGCGCACCCTTGCGGTTTAAAAATGCGTGTTGTTGATGCGGGGTTGTTCACCAGTTTTGCGGCCGGCCTTTGTGGTCGCCTGACCAGTTCGCCGCCGCAGTTCGGGCAGCGCATCGCCATTTTCTGTGCGCAATCCTTGCAAAAGGTACATTCAAACGAGCAAATAAGCGCCTGAGCGGAATCAGGGGGAAGATCGGTATTGCAGCATTCGCAGTTGGGTCTCAGTTCCAGCATAACGTGTTCCTTTCAGGTGCGTTATCAACGTCGGGTGTGTTCAGGCTAAGTCAATAATATACCGAAATGAATACAGCATGATCGCGGCAAAATAGTACGGCGGGAAATAAAGGGTGTCGCCCTGGCAAGAATGAGTACGTCATCCTTGAGCGAGCTGAAAGACCGCACAGGTCTTGCCAGGGCAACATGTTCTGCCTTTTCTGGTGTTGGCCTAACGGGCAGAACAGAATTGAGTCTATGCCATTGAAAGGATTAATCAAATAAAAATATATCATTGATCGACAAAACCGATCAAAAGATCACTTTTCAATCACCCGCCATATAAGAGACGATCGCCCGGCAGAAAAGGCTACCGGGCGAGATATTAACGCTTCAGAGGCAATCCGGCCGTTTCGCGGGCACGCAGGACCGTCAGGAAGGTAATCAACGCAGCGGCCATCACGTAATACGCCGGAGAGAATTTATCCCCCGTCAAGGTTATCAGCCAGATAGAGAACCACGGTGTAATACCGCCAAAGAATGCGACAGCAAAATTATAGGCGATTGACAACCCGCCATACCGTACGCTGGTGGGAAAAAGCTCCGCCATCGCCGCGCTGCAGGCGCCGTCAAAAGCGGCAATAAACGCGCCGAGCATCATCATCGCGAGTACCGCTGAGAAAAAATCACCGTTAGCCATGAGCATCATTGCCGGATAACTCAGCAATATGAAACCGGCACATCCGGTCAGCATCAACGGCTTGCGGCCATATTTATCGGATAAATAGCCCATAAACGGCACCAGTACCGCAACCGAAAACAGGCCGATTGTGGTGATGGCATAGGAGTCCAGCTTCGAGTAGTGCAGTTCCGTTGAAAGATAACCAGGCATAAAAGTTTGTAGCGTCCAGTGACCCACCGCTTTGATGACCACAAATCCCACGCAGAAAAGAAGCGCCGCCCAGGCATGGGTTACCGCGGAACGCAGCGGCGTGGCGTCTGTTTGCCCCTGTTTTTTCGCTTCCAGGAACTCAGGGGAATCTTCCAGTTGCGTACGCAAATAAAGCCCAACCCAACCTAATGGCCCGGCGATAAGGAATGGAATTCGCCAGCCCCAGTCATTCATGGCACTTTCGCCCAGAAAAGCCGTCAACAGAAATACCAGCCCGGAACCCGCCACGAATGCCATAAAGCCGAAGTTATCTATCCAGCAAGTGAAATAACCACGTTTATTAACAGGCGCGTATTCTGCCAGGTAGGTCGTTGCACCGGAGCTTTCACCGCCGGCGGCAAATCCCTGAATGAGGCGGGTAATCACCAGCAACACGGTGGCAGTGATACCAATCTGGTGATAGGTCGGCAGCAATCCCATCACAAAGGTCGCGCCAGAGGTCAGAAGAATAACAGTGGCAAGGACTTTTTGCCGCCCTTTCCGGTCGCCAAGAGAACCAAAAAACAGGCCGCCGAGCGGGCGCATAACAAAACCTGCGCCAAAGACTGCGAACGATGACAAGAGCGCCACGCTCGGATTTTCGGCGTGGAAAAATTGTAAGCCGATGATGGCGGCAAGTGTTCCGTAGAGACCGAAATCGAACCATTCAACAAAATGGCCGACGCCCGTGGCCAGCAGAACTTTACGTAATTTGCGTGACGTAGTGGCATCCTCCGACAAAACCGTCCGTTCGAGCGATTGCTGTGCAGGCTGTGTCATAGCCCCTCCATGTATGATAGTGTTTCTATAATAGATATACTATCTACACTGACAGTTCGAATTTCGCACAGCAGATAACGCCCAAAATGTGATAACCGCCCTGCTTTCTCAGTGAAAAACCAAAGACGATCACATTTCTTTAAGGCAAAAAATAAGCCCCGCACCAGGCGAGGCTTAAAAATAACGGCAAGGTAACACCGCTATCGCATTTATATTTATACACGTTTCTTCGGCATCATGCGCAATAACGTATTGTCTTTGAAGAAATAATGGTGTGCGAGCGCGGCCAAAGCATGCAGAGCGATGACATAATAACCAAGCATGGCCAACGTCTCATGATATTCCTTAAGCGTATCCACCAGATCAAAGTTGGCTTCTGCCGCGTGCGGCATCGGCAAACCGAAGGCTATCCAGTTACCACCGCGGTTATACATCATTAACACGCCCAGAATCGGCAGCGCGATAAACAGCAGATAAATGATCAAGTGGCCCAGATGCGCCAGGCCGGTCAGTGCGGGTGACGGTTTCGGCACGATGGGCGGGGTCGGACTCTTAAGACGAATCAACAGGCGTGCAACCATCAATATCAAAATGGTGATACCGCAGGAGACATGGACAATATTGAAAGAGGAACGCCAGTCGCGCGGCGCAAAACCACGAAACTCCATGGCGCAATACGTCACAATGACCAGAAGAAACACCAGCCAGTGGATAGCTATCTGAAACCCGGAATAGTTGTTGCGCATATGACAATCCTGAAACGAAACAGAAGTAAAGCCAACATACCGAGCTTTTCTTAAAAATTCATTAACTTTTCTTTATCAATTATCAATCGGTTACGCCTGGATGAGAAGCTGTCATTTGCCGTTGTCTGTAACCCAGGCTATGCCTGGTGAAGTGAATTTTTTGAACCCGATGGAGAAGAGTGATGAGTAAAATTGGCATTAATGGTTTCGGGCGTATTGGTCGTCTGGTATTACGCCGTTTGCTCGAAGTGGGCAGCGATGCGCAAGTCGTGGCTATCAACGACCTGACCTCCCCAAAAGTACTGGCTTATCTGTTAAAACACGACTCAAACTATGGCCCGTTCCCCTGGAGCGTGGACTTCACGGAAGATTCGTTGATCGTTGACGGTAAAAAAATCACCGTGTATGCGGAAAAAGAGGCGAAACACATCCCATGGCGTAGCGCTGGTGCTGAGGTCATCGTGGAGTGTACCGGTTTCTATACCTCCAGCGAAAAATCACAGGCGCATCTGGAAGCCGGCGCGAAAAAAGTGTTGATCTCTGCCCCTGCCGGCGAGATGAAAACCATCGTGTTTAACGTCAATGACGACACGATTACACCGCAAGACACCATTATTTCGGTCGCTTCCTGTACCACCAACTGCCTTGCCCCAATGGCAAAAGCGCTGCATGACAGCTTTGGCATTAAGGTCGGCACGATGACCACTATCCATGCCTATACGGGCACACAGGCCCTGGTTGATGGGCCACGCGGGAAGGATCTTCGCGCCTCACGGGCCGCGGCGGAAAACATTATTCCGCATACGACAGGAGCAGCCAAAGCGATTGGTCTGGTGATACCCGACCTGAGCGGTAAGTTGAAAGGTCATGCCCAGCGTGTGCCGGTGAAAACCGGTTCCGTCACTGAGCTCGTCTCCGTTCTCGGCAAAAAAGTGACGGCAGATGAAGTGAATCAGGCGCTGAAAAAAGCCACTGAAAATAACGAGTCTTTCGGCTATACCGACGAAGAAATTGTCTCTTCTGACGTCATTGGTAGCCATTTCGGTTCGGTGTTTGACGCCACGCAAACTGAAATCACCGAGGTTGGCGATCTGCAGTTAGTCAAAACCGTCTCCTGGTACGATAATGAATATGGCTTCGTTACTCAGCTGGTTCGCGTGCTTGAGAAATATCGCAAACTGTAAATATTCAATGGGTGGCTCGGCCACCCATTTCTTCGTGTATGCTCGCTAACGTAATCTAAACAAATTTTTATTCAGGTGACTGAACAGAGAGAACAGATATACGAGTTGGTTCTATATTGGGAAATGATGTATCGTAGATAATAGCCGTTGCGCAGTATATCAATTCTGGCATTTTGAATAAAACATCCCGACAACTGATTGATTTTGAAAGAATCACATGTTCAGACTGATTCGTCAGCGCGTGTTGCCATCCATAGAAGATCTAATATCCTCCTGAACGAAACTATTCCTTGTAATTTACAAAAACACACTCTGGAGGAAAGGATGCGATCATGCAGCACTCATTTTTATCTGCCCCCTTATTTTTTACATTATGGATAAGTCAAACTTTTGCCGCAGCAATAGATTGTAATTTAACCGGGGCAAGCGTTAGCGTGGGGGGAACATATACGATTCCAAATGTAAATATGACGATGCCCCGCTCTCCTGCAAACGGATATACGCTGATATTTAATGTTGATGGGGCAAGAATCGGTAATGGAGTTAAAGCGGGTTGCACTAAAGCCACTCAACTGCGGTATTCATTACTGGACGCAGGCACAGCATTAATCACGAATTACAGTTATTCGGGTCAAATCAACGATATTTATCCAACCTCTGCTGAGGGAATGGGAATGTCTTTTAACGAGGCGACTTCCGTCAGTAAAACCCGATTTCAGGTCTGGCCTGGCTCACTTTTTATGCACAACATACCCGCCAGTACACCCGGCTATCTTTCGACTTTCGCCATGCTCGTTCATATGCGGCTATGGTCAACACCTCACTTTATCCATCCTGGTGGGGCGATAACGTATACCGGCCCGACATTTGTTGCTTTTATAACCCCTGCTAACGGTGGCGATACGATCAGCCAATGCCCAGCAGGCAGTGAAAGAATGCCCGGGGATACCGATAAAACCTGCGTTATTCTCAAACGACAGGTGGTTATCTCGGCCAGTCTGACGCTCGGCACCTGCGAACTCGAAGAAAAAAATAAAATTGTCTACCTGGGTTCGCATGATGGCTCGGGCGGGCAAAGCTCCCCATGGAAAGATGCCAGTTTTCAACTTAAGTGTCCGCTGGGGTACGGTTATGGTGCGATGCATAGTCTCGCTACTGGCGCGTACGATCTTTCCGGCGGTTACCAGTCCCATGCCGGTGTGCGAAATAAACCCGTGACCCTTCAGATTAACCCGTTGAATCCCCCGATCGCGGCGGTACCCGGTACGATGGATCTTGATGCCATTCCTGGCAGAGCGACAGGTTATGGCATTCAGTTGGCCTGGGGTGATAGTACCACTCAAAGTGAACCGCCGGCGAAGCCCGTCAATTTCAATACACGCATGAAGGCCAGCGAACTTAACAGTAATTTCTATCAGGCAGACCACAGCGGCAGACTGCCAGGTAACCGGGCGCTTCCCGTAGGTGCTGATAGCACTATCGCACTCTCGGCACGTTATGTTCGTATCCAAGGGGCGACGGTCTCGGCAGGTCAAGCGAACGGCAAAATAGAAGTGCTAGCCAGCTATGAGTGATTTTTTAACGAACCGCTGCCTGTTTTTTCAACCCCTCCCCATACTGCTTGTCAGCGACTATGATATAAACCACCGTTTCAATTTGTGGAGATACGGCGTGAAGCACATCAGTACGCAAGAGTTAGTTGACCTTATGCACGATGCAGTGGCCCGTTCAACGACATTCCCCGTCTGGCCCCAGGGAGAAGCGCCCGGCGCCATTGCCAGCCCGGTGGTCTTCCAACTGGAAGAAAAACATACTGGCCCCTCCGCGTTTGACCGCTCTGTGACGGGCGTTCGTTCGCCACAAATCACCGTTTACGCGCCACAAAAACCCAATGGGGTCGGTATCCTGGTAACGCCTGGCGGCTCGTACCGCCGCGTGGTACTCGATAAAGAAGGCAGTGCGCTGGCGCCGTTCTTCACTGAAAGAGGTTACACGTTATTTGTCATGACCTATCGCCTGCCGGGTGATGGTCATACCGAAGGCGCCAACGCCCCGCTCGCCGATGTTCAGCGCGCGATGCGAACCCTGCGGGCACGGGCGCGTGAATGGCAGCTTGACCCGGATCGTCTGGGCGTAATGGGGTTTTCCGCCGGGGGCCACGCTGCCGCCAGCCTGGGCACACGCTACGCTGAAAAGGTCTATCCGGTGCGGGATGATATCGATGGTCTGAGCGCCCGCCCGGCTTTTATGGCACTGGTTTACCCGGTGATCACCATGCGGGAAGAGATTGACCATCCTGGTTCTCGCCATGAACTCATTGGCGATACGCCTGCGGAACAACAGATTCATCATTACTCGTTAGAAGAACGTGCGGACAGCAAGACACCGCCGACCTTTTTACTTCATGCGGTAGATGACCCGGCTGTAAAGGTAGAAAACAGCGTGGTGATGTTTACCGCGCTGCGTCGTCTTGGCGTGCCGGTGGAGATGCATCTTTTCGAACAAGGCGCACATGGCTTTGGTATCCGCGATGCTCAGGGATTACCCGCCGCTGTCTGGCCGGATCTGATGATGAACTGGATTGAAACGAAGGTATGAGTCGCGGATGTCCCGGATGCGGCAGTAAACCGCCTTATCCGGGCAACCAAACGCCACCGGGAATGTCCCGTTATGCCTGCAAATAAACCATCTGGGTTTGCAGGTACTCTTCGAGGCCATGACGGCCATCGGCACCGCCAATCCCTGACTTGCGCCAGCCTGCATGGAAGCCCTGCATCGCTTCAAAATTCTCGCGGTTGATATAGGTTTCGCCGAATTTCAGCCCTTTAATGGCTTTCATCGCGGTGTTCAGGTTTTGCGTGTAGACCGATGATGTCAGGCCGTAATCGCTGTCATTGGCCATCGCCAGCGCCTCTTCCAGCGTATCGAACGCCACAACCGGCAGCACCGGACCAAAGGTCTCTTCATGCATGATGGACATCTCCTGGCGCACATCCAGCAGCAGCGTCGGCGGGTAGAAATAGCCTTTGCCCTCTACTGCTTTACCGCCCAGCACCACTCGCGCCCCTTCCGCCACCGCGCGAGCGACTTTAGACTCCACACGCTCCAGGGCGGCTGCGTTGATCAGTGGCCCCATCGCAATATCGTTACGCTGGCCCGGATCGCCAAATTGCACCACTTTCATCGCCTCGCCCAGCCGATTAACAAAACGGTCGTAAATGCCTTTCTGTACGTAGACACGTTCGGCGCAGTTACAGACCTGCCCGGTGTTAATCACGCGGGAATCGACAATGGCTTTCACCGCTAATTCCAGATCGGCGTCATCAAGCACGATAGCCGGGGCTTTACCGCCCAGTTCGAGACATACTTTGGTGATATTTTTCGCCGCCGCGGCCATGATTTTCTCACCCGCCGCCACGCTGCCTGTCATGCTGACCATCGCCACTTTCGGGTTACCCGCCAGCTCCTGTCCTACGGTTTCCCCCCGGCCCAGTACCAGGTTAAAGACCCCTTTAGGCAATCCGACGTCATGCACTATCTGTGCGAAAGCAATAGCGTTATTGGGGGTAAATTCACTCGGTTTGATGACAATGGTATTGCCGGTAATCAGCGCTGGCGCCAGTTTGCGGGCAATCAGGAAGAACGGGAAGTTCCACGGCAGGATCCCGGTGGTAACGCCCAGCGGACGCTTAAAGACGAAGATATTTTCGCCCGGCCGATCGCTTTGCAAGATCTCGCCTTCATAGCGACGCGCCCACTCTGACATGTAATCGATATAGTCGGCAGTGAAATTAACTTCCACGTCGGCCAGTTGCTGGATCTTCCCGCCTTCGGCAACAATAAGTGCACTGATTTCACTCGCTCTGGCACGGATACCGGCGGCTATTTTACGTAACCATCCGGCACGTTCGATGGCGGGTAAGGCTTCCCATGCAGGCTGCGCTTTATCAGCAGCATCAATCGCTTTACGCGCATCTTCTGCGGTCCCGTCCGGAATGCGTGAAAGCAACTCCTCAGTTGCCGGGTTGGTGACATCAATCCAGGCATCGCCCTGCCAGGTAACAAATTGCCCATCGATATACATAGGGTGCTGTACGGGTGCTGTCATGACCTGCTCCTGTAATGACATTGTTTTTAACAAGTGAACTCATTGTTAAAAATCTACAAGTGCACGGCTTGTTTCCCAGGAGAGAGAGTGAGTTTTGTGAGTTAACTCATAAAAGAAAAGCATAAACACAACAATGGAATAACATTAAACCAACATTGACTGCCCGTTTGCGCCACCGCCGCCGCAAACGGGCATTGCTTAAACCAGCGAACGATGGCGCAGCGTTTCGTAAAGCACCTCATCAGCCGAAAGAACCTGCCATGCCTGTTCTACCGACGGGGGAAAATCAACGTGAACAATAAAATCGCGTCCTGCCGGACCATAGCCCTTCGCGTCGTCTCTTAAGCGCGGCACTTCACCTAAAATCAGAGATAAATAACGATCAACCGGCCACATCCCCTCTTTCGGAGATAAAAAAGCCAGACCATCAGGGGTATTAATCAGTTCAGGGGGAATCTCTGAGTAACTCAACCAGTGGGGGGCATTGGCACAGCCCTGGCTCGCGCGGGCAAATGTCGCCATCGTTCTGCGTTGCAGGGCGGGATCTTGCACAATCAATGCGGTTTTGACGTTCATGCTGTGCGATAACATCATGTCAATCGAGAATCGGGCATTTTCGCCACAGTTTGTCGACTGTTTTTCGACAACCATATTTTTGCGCTTAACCTTCCAGAATTTCTCTGCAATGTCCGCAATGATTTCCGCTTCTTTACGCCCCGTAGTGGGAATTAAATTGTACGCAGAGTGCCGGGAAACCGCGGCGTAAAGGAATGGCGTGGAATGCCCAATACCGCCACTAATGATCAAGGGAATATGCTGGCCCGACGCGATGACACAGGCTGCATCAATCACCGGAATAACCGAGTGGCCTGGGATAATCACCGCATCGACGTGGGCTGGCGCAGGTTTACTTGCAAAGTCATTTTGTGCCAGCCACTGACCCAGCGTATTCGCAGCCGCAAGCGTCGGTTCAGGTAAGCAGGGAAAAAGCGTCATGGAAAGAGCCCTCCTTTTTTAAGCCTCAATACAGCTTAGTGAAGCGTGACTACAGCGTAAAGCCCCGTAAAAAGCCCGTCCATTATGCAGGGCTAAACATATCTGTTGCCATCTTTACATGCTCTCCTACAAAACCTGTGCTTTCTAATACACTTGAAATATTCAGGCAGCGAACGATAAACTCGTTAGACATCTAACTAATCATCAGAAAACGATATGGATAACCGTGACCTCACTTTTTCTCATCTGCTCTATCTCACGGCACATCACTGGCGCCTGGCGGTCAACCGTCGCCTGCGTGGACTGGGCATGAGTCAGGCAGTTGGGTTGCGGTCGCCGCTATCGCCGGCAATGAAACCCCGTTATCGCAAAGTGAACTCGCGCAGGAGTTGGGCATTGAGAACGCCACGCTGGTACCGCTGATTAACCGCCTGGTAGAACAACAACTGGTACAGCGCGTATTGACCGATCAGGACAAGCGCAAACGCCTGCTGATAGCGACAGAACAAGGTATGGCGCTTTACTACCAGGTAAAGACAGTAGCCGATGACCTGCGTTAAGAGATTTTATCGGTCATCAGCCCCGAGGAGCAGGCACAAACCCGCCGGGTGCTGGAAAAACTGCTTATAGAAGTCGAGAAGAAGTAATGCGACTGCCGAAAAGCGATCCGTATGCACCACGGGAATGGGCACCACACGAAAAGCCGATGCTACTGGGGTCACCCTCAACCCCGTTTCACAGCACGCCTAAACGCATCGCCTATGGCATCGTCGGGCTGCTGGTCTGCATGACCGGTGCGCTGGGCAATGCAATGGTCACCGCGAATCTGCAAAACCTGCAAGGAACCTTTGCCGCCTGGTCGACGGAAATTGCCTGGCTACCCGCCGTCTACGTCATGACGAACGTATCTATCAATCTGCTGCTGGTTAAGTTCCGCCAGCAGTTCGGACTGCGTGCCTTTACCGAGGGATTTTTGGTGCTCTACGTGCTGGTGACCTTCTTTCACCTGTTCGTCAACGATCTCAGTTCAGCGTTACTGGTGCGTGCGGCTCATGGCATGGTTGCTGCGGCGCTCAGTTCGCTTGGGATCTATTATCAAATTCAAGCCTGGCCCGCCCGCCACCGCCTGAAGGCCCTGACAATAGGTATCACCGGTTCGTCGCTGGCGATTCCCATTGCCAGGCTATTTTCCACCGAACTCCTGCAACTTGATGAATGGCGCGGCCTCTACTTTTTCGAACTGGGCCTGGCGCTGATCTCCCTCGCCTGTGTGATGATGCTCAAACTTCCCCCTGGCGATCGCAAAAAGGTATTTGAAAAGAAGGATTTTATTACCTTCTTTTTGCTTGCGCCCGGCATGGCGCTGATTTGTGCCGTACTGTCGCTGGGTCGTCTGGACTGGTGGTTTGAAGCCCCGTGGATTGGCTGGTCGCTGGCGCTGGCTGTGGTGCTGATCGTAAGTGCCATTGTGTTCGAGCATAACCGCAGCAACCCGCTCTTAAATACGCGCTGGCTCTCCAGCGGCAGTATCGTACGACTTGGTTTAATTATGCTGTTAATCCGTATCGTGCTGGCAGAGCAAAACACCGGTGTATTTGGCTGGTTGCAGTATGTCGGTTTGCAGAATGAACAGATGACCAACCTCGCGTGGTCTATTCTCGCCGGGATTATCTGCGGCATTATCGCCAGTTGTCTGACCATAAAGCCCCAACGCCTGGCCTGGCCTATTGTTACGTCGCTGGTGTTGATGATCATTGCCTCGCTGATGGACAGTCAGTCAACCAGCCTGACGCGTCCGGACCAACTGATGATAAGCCAGTTTTTACTCGGTTTTGGCAGCGCCTTCTTCCTCGCGCCTGCGATGCTGGCCGGGATCGGCGGCGTGGTCGCCGATCCACGTAATCTGGTCAGCTTCTCGGTGCTGTTTGGGATGAGCCAGAATATCGGCGGGCTACTGGGTTCCGCCATTCTGGGGACATTCCAGACCTGGCGTGAGAAATACCATTCCAGCCTGCTTGCAGACCAGCTCACCACGCTTAACCCGCTGGTCAACGAGCGACTGCAACTCTACAGTCAGATGTACCAGAGCATGATTGGCGACAGCACATTACTGAGCGCACAGGCCGTCACGCAATTGCAGAACGTTTCCACCCTGGAAGCGAATATTCTCGCTTACAACGATACTTATCTGTTAACCGCCTCTGTCGCCGCCGCCACGCTGGTGTGGATATTCTGGCGACTGCTTCGCCTGCGTATCACCGCGCGTATCGTATTAAGACAGGCAACCGGAACCAAAAAATAAGAGTGCTAACTTCACTGGAGTCTCTATGAGTCAGCAGGATGCCGCCAAAGAGCGCGCAAATACCCGCAGTAACCTGCGTATTGTGTCAATTTTCGCCGCTGCCGCTATTGGCATTGTTGGCGTGCTGGTCATTCTTTACGCCTGGCAGTTACCCCCTTTTACCCGGCAAACCCAGTTTACCGATAACGCCTATGTGCGCGGTCTGACGACCTTCATTAGTCCTCAGGTAAACGGCTATATCACCCAGGTAAATGTTCAGGATTTCGCCAGGGTGAAAAAAGGCGATCTGCTGATGCAGATTGACGATCGTATTTATCGTCAGCGCGTCCATCAGGCGCAGGCGCAGCTGGCAATGAAAATCGCGGCGCTGAACAACAATATTCAGCAACGGAAAAGTGCCGAGGCGGTGATTCAGCGTAACGAGGCGGCGCTGGCCAGCGCGAAGGCACAGAATATCCAGTCGCAGGCGAACCTTAAACGCGTAAAAGCCCTGAGCGCAGACGGTTCACTCTCTGTTCGCGAGCGCGATGCGGCGCTCGCCAGCGCGGCACAGGGCAATGCCAGTATTGCGCAGGCGCAGGCCACCCTTGATGTCTCTCGTCAGGACCTACAGACCACTATCGTTAATCGCGGCGCCCTGGAAGCGGATGTAGAAAACGCCAAAGCGGCCCTGGAACTGGCGGACATCGACCTGCAAAACACCCGAATTGTCGCTCCGCGCGACGGCCAGCTTGGACAAATTAGCGTCAGACTGGGGGCATATGTCACTGCTGGTACACATTTGACGTCACTGGTCCCCGCCCAGCATTGGGTTATCGCTAATCTTAAAGAGACGCAACTGGCAAATGTTCATCCCGGTCAGCCGGTACGATTCACCGTCGATGCGCTGGACGGCAAAGCGTTTGAAGGACGCGTTGAAAGTATCTCTCCGGCGACTGGCGTGGAATTTAGCGCCATTTCGCCGGACAACGCCACGGGCAACTTTGTGAAAATCGCCCAGCGTATTCCGGTGCGCATTGCAGTGAACGGTAAAGAGGAAGACATTGCCCGCTTGCGTCCCGGTATGTCGGTACAGGTCCATATTGATACCCGGGAGGGAAAACAATGACCGTTCGCCCTCTCGTCGCACTCACCTGTCTGTTACTGACGGCGTGCCAGTCCGTTGACGTTAAACCGGCAAAACCCTCGTTACAGATCCCCGCAGACTGGCGTAGCGCCGTCGGTCCATCAAGTTCAGTCGAGAAAGTCTGGTGGCGCAATTTTCATGATAACGCGCTCAACACCTATGTAGATCAGGCGCTGCGCTATAACAGCGACGTGCTGATTGCCCGTGAGCGGGTCAATGAATACCAGGCTCGGGTTTACGGCGCCGAGGGCAGTCTCTTTCCTTCGCTCAGCGCTGGTGTTAGCGGCACGCGCGCCCGGAGTCAGTCGGCGGTCACAGGTTTGCCCATCTACAGCACGTTATATAAAGGCACGCTAACGGCCAGTTATGATGTGGATATCTGGGGTGTTCATCGCAATACCACCGATGCCGCTCAGGCTTCGCTGGCGGCACAAAAAGCCGCGGCCGCGGCGGCTGATTTGACCGTTGCCTCCTCAGTTGCATCCGGCTACGTCAGTCTGCTTTCGCTTGATAATCAACTGCGGGTCACCGAATCGACCTTAAAAGCCCGGGAAGAAGCGTTCAGGCTGGCGCAACGGCAATATGAAATGGGATACAGTTCGCGGTTGGAACTGATGCAGTCAGATTCTGAGATGCGCGCGACGCGGGCACAAATTCCTGGCTTACGTCACCAAATCGCCCAGCAGGAAAATGCGCTCAGTCTGCTCATCGGTGCCAATCCTGGCCGCATCGCCCGACAAAATGCACTCGATCAACTTACGCCACTGCAGATCCCGTCAAATTTGCCGTCGTCATTACTTAACCGCCGTCCGGATATTGCCCAGGCGGAACAACAGCTGATCGCCGCCGATGCCACGCTGGCTTCCGCCCGTGCCAGTTTGCTGCCATCCCTCAATCTCACCGCCACGGGAAGCATTCAGGACAGAACCCTGCCCGGTTTACTGGATAATCCGCTCCAGCTCTGGAGCGTTGGCGGCAGTATTCTGGCCCCGTTGCTTAATCGTCAGGCGCTGAATGCGCAGGTCGATGTGACGGCGTCACAACGCAATCAGGCGCTGTATGCCTATGAAAAGACAGTGCGAAATGCCTTTAAAGAGGTCAACGACAGTCTGGACGCGATAACCCATTTGCAGGAACAACTCACGGAGTTGCAGGCGCAAACGCGGGTCGCGCAGGAGGCATTACGCATTGCGCAAAATCGCTATCGCAACGGTTATGCCTCCTATCTTGATGAACTTGATGCCCAGCGCACGCTATTCTCCGCGCAGCTCAGCGTCGTTCAGGCTAAAAGTAACCTGCTACTGGCACAAATCGATTTATATCGCGCGCTGGGCGGAGGATGGTCCTCGCCAGCAGTGAGCGGTTAACCAGGGAGTTATGCTATGCAGAAACAGTGGTCAAATGTCGATAATTATCTGATTGAAAAGCTCATCCCAAAGGATGACATGCTTGAGCAAGTGCTGGCGAATAACCAGCGAGCAGGGCTTCCCGCCATTGATGTGGCGGCCAATCAGGGTCAGCTACTGGCCCTTTTTGTGCGCATGACGGGGGCGAAACGTATCCTTGAAATCGGTACGCTCGGCGGCTACAGCACCATCTGGATGGCGCGCGAGTTACCGGCCGACGGGGAATTGTTGACGCTGGAAGCCGACGCGCATCACGCCAGCATTGCCCGGCAGAATCTGCAACTCGCAGGGCTGGATGAACGAGTCAATGTGGTTGAAGGCCCTGCGCTGGACACCCTCGAAAAATTGGGCGACCGCCCGCCATTTGATTTGATTTTTATTGATGCCGACAAACCAAACAACCCAGCTTATCTGCGCTGGGCGCTGCGGTATTCCCGCCCCGGCACATTAATCATTGGCGACAATGTGGTCCGTGACGGTGAGGTGACCAATCCGCAGAGCGATGACGAAAGGGTGCAGGGCGTCAGAACCTTTATTGAAATGATGGGCGAAGACCCTCGGCTAACCGCAACGGCGATTCAGACGGTGGGTAGCAAAGGCTGGGATGGATTTACCCTGGCGTGGGTGAATGCCTGAATTCATTTACCCGGCTGGCGCTTCGCTTAGCCGGGCTACGTATCAGCGCAACCGCAACATCGAACCGTACCCCGGATCAGGCGTTTACGCCGCCATCCGGGGGAACAACACCCCACGGCAACATAACACCCGCAACATCGAAGCGTAGATACTGTGAACGTCTTCAACCCTTTTTAGTCTTGGCTTACTCGTTTTCGCGCATGATAACCATAGCGACATCTTTGTCCCCCCTGGCGCAGAGCGTGCAGCGAGGGGGTTGAGTCCCCGCTGAAATCGGTGAGACGAAGACCCGATGACAAGGGCAGGCCGCCAGGGATGGCGGACTGAGGTTTGTCGAGACACGACAAAAGCGTCCGGAGCGATTTTGAACAACGCAACGCGTTGGCCCGAAGGGCGAGCCCCAGGGATGGGGCGAGTAACTCGAGTCAAACCGACCGCAGGCAACGGGGCGGGAGGCGAACGCAGTGCGAAGCATCGATTTCTTTGCGGGGCCGCGGGGATTGTAAAGGGGAACGCGGTGTTCCCCTTTACCCGTTCACGTGTTCGAGGGTGACATTTCGCCATGAACATACGGTGAACGAAATCCACCTCCCGAGCCACATTTCCCCCCTCACCCTGGCCCTCTCCCTTGTACAGTCCGGAGACATAGTGAACGCTTGTTCGGGGACATGGTGGACACTTACAACTGAGGCATAAGAACCCGTTTATGGAGTCGCTTATGCCCTGGGATGCGAGAGATACCATGTCATTACGTTCTGAGTTTGTACTGTTCGCCTCGCAGGACGGGGCGAACCTCCGGGCACTCTGCCGTCATTTCAACATTTCGCCGTCCACCGGCTACAAGTGGCTTCGCCGCTGGACTGAGGAAGGCGCCGCCGGCCTTGCTGACCGTTCCCGTGCGCCTCTGCATTCGCCCCGGCGAACCGATGACCGTGTGACGGACCTGCTGCGCATGGCCCACTGCGCCCATGAACGCTGGGGCGCCCGTAAGATTAAGCGCTGGCTTGAGGACCGCGGACACGTTCTGCCCGCGTTCAGCACCGTGCACAACCTGATGGCCCGCCACGGTCTGCTGCCGGGAGGCACACCCGGCATTCCTGCCACCGGACGCTTCGAACACACCGCGCCCAACCAGCTCTGGCAGATGGATTTTAAAGGTCACTTTCCTTTTGCCGGTGGCCGCTGCCACCCGCTCACCCTGCTGGATGACCATTCCCGGTTCTCGCTCTGTCTCGCACACTGTCCTGATGAACGGCTCACAACCGTCCGGCAACAGCTGGTGAGGGTGTTTGAACGTTACGGTCTGCCGGCGCGGATGACGATGGATAACGGCGCGCCCTGGGGCGACACCACAGGAAGCTGGACCGCGCTGGAGCTGTGGCTGATGCGCCAGGGTATCCGGGTGGGGCATTCGCGGCCTTACCATCCACAGACGCAGGGCAAGCTGGAACGTTTTCACCGCAGCCTGAAGGCCGAAGTGCTGCAGGGCCGGTGGTTCACGGACGCCAGCCAGTTACAGCAGGTGTTCGACGACTGGCGCGCGGTCTATAACCTGGAGCGTCCACATGAAGCGCTGGACATGGGGGTCCCGGCGTCACGTTATCAGCCGTCATCGCGGCAGTACAGCGGGGCGGTTCAGCCGCCGGACTATGATGAGGGCGTGCAGGTGAGGAAGGTGGATGTGAGCGGGAAGCTGAGCATAAAAGGAGTGAGCCTGAGTGCAGGGAAAGCGTTCAGGGGTGAATATGTGGGCCTGCGTGAAACGGCAGAGGATGGCTGCTATGAGGTGTGGTGGTACAGCACGAAAGTGGGGATGATCGACCTGAAAAAGAGGTCGATCATCATGGGGAAAGGGTGTTAAAAAGTGTTCACCATGTCCCCGAACACCTGTCTACCATGTCTCCGGACCGTACACCCTCAGGGAGAGGGAACCGATCCCGTAGCCCGGATAAGGCGTTTACGCCGCCATCCGGGGATACAATTTACGCGTTCACCTGTTCCATCGCCTGCAACACGCGCTTATCGGAGACTGGATACGGCGTGCCGAGTTGTTGCGCAAAATAACTGACGCGAAGCTCTTCAATCATCCAGCGAATCGCTTTCACCTCTTCATCTTCACGACGCGCTGGCGGTAGCTTATTCAGCCACTGCTGCCACGCCTGCTGAACCTGTTCGACTTTCAGCATTTGTGCCCGGTCGCGGTGCGGATCAACCGCCAGCTTCTCCAGACGCTTTTCAATTGCGTGCAGGTAACGCAGCGTATCACCCACGCGGCGGAAGCCATTGCCGGTAACGAAACCGCGATAAACCAGCCCGCTCATTTGCGCTTTGATATCCGACAACCCCAGTGCCATGGTCATATCAACGCGCCCTTTCAGCCGCTTGTTGATATTGAACACCGCGGTGAGGATTTGTTCGACCTGTTTGGCGATATCCACCACCGTTTCATTCAGGTCAGCCCGGACTTTTTCGTGCAGCGCTGTAAACCCCTCTTCCGTCCAGACCGGTCCGCCCGCTTCGTCAATCAACTTATCAACGCCGCAGGAGATGCAGTCATCAATCAAGTCCAGAACCTTGCCATACGGGTTAAAGTACAGACCTAGCTTGGCTTTGTTCGGCAACTTCTCGTGCAAATATTTGATTGGCGAGGGAATATTTAACAACAACAGACGACGTAACCCGTTCCACATCGCCTGCTGCTGATCCAGCGGATTATCAAACAACTTAATGGCTACACTGTCGCGCTCATCTACCAGCGCCGGCCAGGCCTTCACCTTATAGTTTCCGCGTTTCTGCTCGTAGCTTTCCGGAAGCTGACCGAAGCTCCAGATATGCAACCCGCTTTGCTCAATACCGTCGTCCGCTACCGCGGAAAGCGTCTCCTGAACTTTACCTTTCAGCGATTCTTTCAGTGCAGTTAACGACGGACCTTCGGCGAGTTTCTTGTTCTTATCATCCACCACCCTGAAGGTGATTTTCAGGTGGTCGGGAACCTGATCCCAGTGCCAGTCTTCGCGATCAATCGTGTGCCTGGTCATGCGCCGAAGCTCACGCTCCAGCGCCTCTAACAGTGGCAGTTCAAGCGGCGTTACGCGGCCTAAAAACGCTTCCGCGTAGTTTGGCGCCGGTACAAAGTTACGTCTTACTGGTTTGGGTAATGATTTAATCAACGCAATCACCAGCTCACGACGCAGCCCCGGAATTTGCCATTCAAACCCGCTTTCGTCTACCTGGTTAAGCAGCGGCAGTGGAATATGCACCGTCACACCATCGGCATCCGTACCCGGTTCAAACTGATAGGTCAGACGCAGTTTCAGGTTGCCCTGATGCCAGAAATTGGGGTAATCCAGCTTACTGACCTTCTCCGCCCCTTCTTTGATGAGCATGCTCTTTTCAAAGTTGAGCAGATCCGGGGTTTCATGGCTCGCTTTCTTCCACCAGCTATCGAAATGGCGGGCCGAGATCACGTCATGGCTGATGCGCTGGTCATAGAACTCAAACAACGTATCGTCATCGACCAGAATGTCGCGGCGACGGGATTTGTGTTCAAGCTCTTCGATTTCAGCGCGCAGTTTGAGATTGTCGCGGAAAAAGGCATGGCGCGTCTGCCAGTCACCTTCCACCAGCGCGTGGCGAATGAACAACTCACGGCACAGGGCCGGGTCAATCTGGCTATAATTCACGCTGCGGGCGGCGACAATCGGCAGGCCGTAAACCGTTACCTTCTCCGTTGCCATCACCGCACCCTGCGAACGTTCCCAATGCGGTTCACTGTAAGAACGTTTGATCAGGTGTTGGGCGACAGGTTCCACCCATTCCGGATCGATACGCGCCGCGATGCGCCCCCACAGTCGGCTGGTTTCCACCAGTTCGGCCACAATGACCCACTTCGGCGGCTTTTTGAATAACCCGGAACCCGGAAAAATCGAAAAGCGGGCATTACGCGCACCGGTAAACTCCTGCTTATCGGCATCTTTCATCCCGATATGCGACAGCAGCCCGGTCAGCAACGCAATATGGATTTCACGATACTCTGCCGGTTCACTGTTCACCGGAATACCAAGCTCTTTTACTACCTGGCGCAGTTGAGTGTAGATATCCTGCCACTCGCGCACGCGCAAGTAGTTAAGAAAATCGACGCGGCACTGGCGGCGGAACTGGTTCGACGACAGTGCTTTTTGCTGCTCGCCGAGGTAGTTCCACAGGTTCACAAAGGCGAGGAAATCGGATTCTTTGTCGTGGAAGCGGCGATGTTTTTCATCGGACGCCTGCTGCTTGTCCATCGGACGCTCGCGCGGATCCTGAATGGAAAGCGCCGAAGTAATGATCATCGCTTCGCGCACACAGCCATGTTTTTGCGCTTCCAGCACCATACGGGCCAGACGTGGGTCTACCGGCAACTGGCTGAGCTGACGCCCCATCGGGGTTAATTTGTAGGCGGTGGCCTGCTCGTCAGTGGTGATAGCGCCGAGTTCTTCCAGCAGTCGCACACCGTCCTGGATATTGCGTTTATCCGGCGCTTCAACAAACGGGAACGCGGCGATATCGCCCAATCCCAGCGCGGTCATCTGCAGAATGACGGACGCAAGGTTGGTACGCAGAATTTCCGGGTCGGTAAATTCCGGGCGCGACAGGAAATCATCTTCCGAATAAAGACGAATACAAATCCCTTCGGAAACACGCCCGCAACGGCCTTTACGCTGGTTTGCGGAAGCCTGGGAGACCGGCTCAATCGGCAGGCGTTGTACTTTGGTACGGTAGCTGTAGCGGCTGATACGCGCGGTACCGGGATCAATCACATATTTAATGCCCGGCACCGTCAGCGAGGTTTCCGCTACGTTGGTCGCCAGCACAATGCGCCGCCCGCTGTGCGACTGAAACACGCGGTTCTGTTCGCTGTTCGACAGCCGCGCGTACAGCGGCAGCACTTCGGTATGGCGCAGATCGCGCTTGTTCAGCGCATCGGCGGTATCGCGGATTTCACGTTCACCGCTCATAAAAATCAGAATATCGCCCGGCGCTTCCTGACTGAGTTCGTCAACCGCATCGAAAATGGCCTGTAACTGATCGCGCTCGGTATCGTCCGCTTCTTCGACAATCGGACGGTAGCGCACTTCCACGGGATAGGTACGCCCCGATACTTCGATGATCGGCGCATTATTAAAGTGGCGCGAGAAACGTTCCGGATCGATGGTCGCCGAGGTAATGATGATTTTCAGATCCGGACGCCGGGGTAATAACTCTTTCAGGTAACCGAGCAGGAAATCAATATTCAGGCTGCGCTCGTGCGCTTCATCAATGATGATGGTGTCGTACTGCATCAACAGGCGATCCTGCTGAATTTCTGCCAGCAATATACCGTCGGTCATCAGCTTGACCATCGTGTTGTCGCTGACATGGTCGCTAAAACGGACTTTATAGCCGATACAATCGCCCGGCTCGGTTTGCAGCTCTTCGGCAATACGGTTCGCGACGGTACGCGCCGCCAGACGACGCGGCTGGGTATGGCCAATCAGCCCCTTCACCCCACGCCCCAGTTCCATACAGATTTTTGGTAACTGCGTGGTTTTCCCGGAGCCGGTTTCCCCCGCAACAATCACGACCTGATTGTCACGCACGGCGTCAAGAATCGCCTGTTTCTTCTGGCTGACCGGCAGGTTATCGGGATAGGTAATGGCAGGACGAGACGCCTCGCGCAGCACAACCTTCCCTGCGGCCTCGTTCATCTCCTGACGCATTGCCTGAAAAATGCCCTGCTGTGCTTCAGGATTTTTAACTTTCTTTGCCCCTTGCAAGCGACGGGCAAAACGCAACCGATCGCGTAGCATCAGCGAGTCTAACTGCTGATGTAGATCGGATAAGGTCAATTTCTGTTGTTCTGTCATAGTGTTATCGGTCAGCGCACTGACGGAAAAAATCTCTTTGGCTTAATACCCGTAGAATACCACATCGTAATAAATCATTTCTTGTTCAAGAAATTCGAACATAGGATTCGATATATTGCGCTATTCATGCAGCAGTTTTGTGAATAGAGTGTCATACAGCAACGGGGCACGCGCCCCATATCAAATAACAAGGATACACCCATGAGCAAAGTATTAGTTCTTAAATCCAGTATTCTGGCAGGGTACTCTCAGTCTGGTCAGTTGGCTGACTATTTTGTTGATCAGTGGAAAGCAAAACACGCCGCTGATGAAATCACCGTTCGCGACCTGGCTGCAAACCCTATTCCGGTACTGGATGGCGAACTGGTTGGCGCACTGCGTCCTTCCGACGCGCCGCTGACTCCGCGTCAACAGGAAGCGCTGGCGCTTTCTGACGAACTGATTGCGGAACTGCAGGCGCATGATGTGATTGTCATTAATGCCCCGATGTACAACTTTAACATCCCGACACAGCTGAAAAACTATTTTGACCTGGTTGCTCGTGCTGGCGTGACCTTCCGTTATACCGAGAAAGGCCCGGAAGGTCTGGTAACCGGTAAACGTGTTGTTGTTGTTTCCAGCCGTGGTGGTATCCATAAAGACACCCCGAGCGATCTGGTCGCCCCGTACCTGAAACTTTTCCTGGGCTTTATCGGTATCACTGACGTGAACTTCGTGTTCGCAGAAGGTATCGCTTACGGTCCGGAAGTGGCTACCAAAGCGCAGACCGACGCGAAAGCGGCGATCGACAGCCTGGTCGCAGCCTGAGTATTTACCCTCCTGCGCTCGCAAGAGGGTTCTGTTTCTCCAGCAGCGTCTCCACTTCCTTATCTGCTTTAATATTGATGTCATGCTCGATCTTCACATTCATATTGATGGTGATCGGCTCTTTCGGTGCAGCCACCTCAATCCGCGGCGTACAGGCAGCCAGCATCATTGTCATCGTTATCACTGGCAGCGTTTTCATTGTTTATCCTCACACTTTTTTCCATTCGCACAGGGAACCGCGGGTAACTTTGCCTTTTGTTTTAGCAGAGACTGAAGATTGTCGCCGAAGCGCAAACTGCGCCATAACTCAAAGACATTCTCTTCGTGGGCATAGTTCAGGTTCACCGTATTACTCTTTCCTTCCACAAAACTGGTGCCTTTAATGGCCGCCTTCATTTTCAATACGCCCTGGCGGTCCAGATTGAGCGTCGTCCAGGAGCGTGATATCTCCATATAGCGCAACCAGTTGATTGCCGCACCGGCCGCTATATTATCTTTCACCAGAGCGTCAGCCGTGTCTTTGTCCACCCGTAAAGTCATGGGACCGGGGTTATGCAGCCAGCCGTCTTTGATAATCCATGTGCTGTTGTTATCCAGCCATAAAGGTAGCGCGCCGTCGAAAGGACCGGACATTGCGAACTGTTTAGGGTTAATGGCGCTGATTAACTCGCTTGAAGAGATATTACGCAAGCGTAGCAGCGCCGGATCGTGTTGCGGTAAACGCAACTGACTCATCGTCACTTTTCCGCCCAGGACATCAATACTCACGTCACTCAACTGTAAGGGATTTTCTTCACTCCAGGGATAATTGCCCTGTAAATCGGCAGCAATATTGCGTGCGGTTACCTGATTGACAACTTCACCAATACGCAACGATACCGGTCTGCGCGTCCCCAGTTGCCAGTTTCCTTCGCGGTAACGAAAAGGCAGGACGAAATCGACGCCTGAGAATTGGTTATCCGGCATCCAGGCGCTGCCGCCACGCAACACGCCGTGCCCACCCGCTTCAAAGCCCTGCCCGGCGGCGGCGGAAAAGGCGACCTGAGCATAAAGAGAACCATCCAGTAAATTCATCTTCCAGTCGGGCGGAACCAAAGGCTGGAAAACCGTCAGTGACTGACGCGGCCACCATGCCTGTCCCCGCAGGCGCTCACCGTCCCAACGCCCGTTTACCCGCACCGGCCCTATTTTTTCCGCGCGTAAATCGCCTTTGAACTGGAAGATCGTCGGTTCGCTCCCTTCAACGCTAAACGTTAAGGTTGAAGGCGGCAGGATGCTCCCGCCGGTGAAGGTAGTCTTGCCGGCATCAAGGGTTAACCCGCCGCTGAAAAGCGGGTGATCCGCATCACGCAGCCAACGCACGGGTTCATTCAGCACCAGACGTGGCGAGCTAACATGCATCGTGCCGTATTTTAACTGGTCAAAACCGGTAGACAAATCATTGAGTAAAATAGTTTTATCACGCCATTCGCCCCGTCCATTGACATCCCAACGGGCACTCATAGGGGTAAAATTGCCTGTCCCCCAGTAACGCCATTGCCACAGCCCATCGTCTGGCAGGAAATCACGTGCCTGGCCGTCAAGGTGTAAAACAAAATCACCCATCGCGTTTTCATGGGCACGGAGAATGGCCTGTAACCGCCCGTCCACGCCCGCTCTGGTGACTTTGACGCCCGCCAGAGGCCAACGAACATCATCAATATTGAGTGCGTCAATCACGCGTCCACTGGAGCGCAGCAACGCGCCGGGCGTAAACGCCAGTTTCGGGTCGCTGAGCCCGCCTGTCAGGTGAGCAGGCAGCACGGCGTAGAAAATCATCTCACCCTGTTTAGCTTCGCCCGTCAGTTGCAGCGGCATATCGCTGTTCACACTATCCAGACGCCCCGGCCCTATGGTGAGTACTGCGTTCCCTTTACCGGCATCGCCCTGCGTCAGGACGTTCAGGCGCCCGCGGATTTCTGCGTTCTGCAAACCATCCTGCCAGCCATCGATACGTAATCCGATGCGCCCGCTTAAGGGAAAACCCTGATAAGGCCAGTTCCAGCGACCATCGCTAATGGTCAAACGTTCCCGTGTCGCCTGCCAGGGCAGATCCAAAATAGGTTCTGGATTGTCGCGTGCGGTAATGATCAGTTGCCCTTCGTTATTACGCCACTCCAGATCGGCATCGACCAGGAATGGTTCCGTCGGTAGCGTAAGCGTGGTGCTGGCATGACCATTAACCGGGAGGCCATCAGGTACATTTGGCAGGATAAACTCGCCGCCCAGCGTGACGGGCGGTTCGCCCTCGATCAGACGCAACTGCATTTGCGTCAGCGTGAGCAACTGTCCGCGCAGACGGGCCCCGAAGGAAACCTGCGCGCCGTCATAGTGGATCACCTGAACCTCTTCGGATAACGCCAGCGAGATTTTCCCTTGCCACTCCTGCCAGGGCGAGACGGTGAAGCGGTCAATATCAACCCACGTTTTAGGCAGCATGGATTGCCATTCTGCCAGGGTTGTCGGCGCACCCGGAGACGGTTCCGTATCGGGAAGTTTTGCCAGACAGGCCGTGTTGATGTCCAACGACCCTATTTCGAGCTTCCAGCGGCTCGGATGCGTCAGGTGCGCATTTTTGACCAGCGCCAGAGGGCAATCCTCAATCAGATAATGCAAATCAGGGATTTCCAACGAATGGCGGGTAAAACGTGGGCTGTCTTCAAAAACAATACGCGTACCGGCTGGTAGCCAGATGCCTGCGAGCGTGGGCACCCAATACGCGAGCGTAAGCAGCAGCGTCAGCGGCAGCAAAATAAACAGCAGTAGCAGTGCGATTGCGGCTTTGTATTTACCCTTCATGGGCAGTTAATATCCTGATTTTGCGTATAATTAAGCCGATTCTGGCCATTATTGTGGCATGTTTAGCCTGACAGGTGAAGTCGTTGCCCATTTTAAGCGTAGATGTTTTAAACTGTTTTATATGTCTCTGTTTATCAAATATTTTTTAGTATTTACACGATTATTTTAATCATGCTAATGTGGTGAAAAATCTAATGGAGAAAGTCTTATGAAACTCGCGGTATACAGCACAAAGCAATACGATAAAAAGTATTTGCAGCACGTAAACGAGCATTTCGGCTACGAGATTGAATTTTTCGACTTTCTACTTACCGAGAAAACGGCAAAAACGGCTAATGGCTGCGAGGGCGTCTGCATTTTTGTTAATGATGACGGCAGTCGCCCGGTCCTGGAAGAGCTGAAAAAGCATGGCGTGAAATTCATCGCGCTACGTTGTGCCGGCTTCAATAACGTCGACCTGGATGCGGCAAAAGAGTTAGGACTAAAAGTCGTGCGTGTTCCGGCTTATTCTCCCGAAGCCGTGGCAGAGCATGCTGTCGGTATGATGATGGCGTTGAACCGCCGCATTCACCGCGCTTATCAGCGTACCCGTGACGCCAACTTCTCTCTGGAAGGTCTGACGGGCTTTACTATGCACGGTAAAACGGCCGGTGTTATTGGTACCGGGAAAATTGGCGTCGCCGCTCTGCGCATCCTGAAAGGTTTCGGTATGCGTCTGCTGGCATTTGATCCTTACCCGAGCGCTGCTGCACTTGAGTTAGGCGTAGAATATGTCGACCTCACGACCCTCTTTACTGAGTCCGATGTTATCTCTCTGCACTGCCCACTGACGCCGGAGAACTACCACCTGCTTAACCACGCAGCCTTCGATCAAATGAAGGATGGCGTCATGATCGTGAACACCAGCCGTGGCGGTCTGATTGATTCACAAGCGGCAATTGAGGCACTGAAAAACCAGAAAATCGGTTCGCTGGGAATGGATGTGTACGAAAACGAACGCGATCTCTTCTTTGAAGACAAGTCGAACGACGTCATTCAGGATGATATTTTCCGTCGCCTGTCGGCATGTCATAACGTGCTCTTTACCGGGCATCAGGCATTTTTGACGGCAGAAGCGCTGATCAGTATTTCTGAAACCACACTGAATAATCTGCGTCAGCTTGAGAACGGCGAAACCTGTCCTAACGCGCTGGTGTAAACGCTGTGGTTCCCTTCCTGCGAAGGGAACCCTTTAAGACAATTCCTGCCAATATCAGATTACCGCAGTCTGTTACTATCCTGCCGTTATGTTGATTTTCTTTGAGGACCAGATGAAAAGGATCATTACTCTGTTAGCCTTTAGCGCGCTGCTATCCGGTTGCGTAAGTCACGGCGTGAGCAAAAATTCAGTAAACGAAACACAGCTTGCACAGCACCGCTTCGTGCTGGAAACAGTAAACGGACAAGCCGTCGATAAGGGCGAGCATCCGGCAGAAATCCATTTTGACGCTAAAATGCTTGTCTCTGGCAGCATGTGCAATCGCTTTACGGGTCAGGGGAAATTATCCGAAGGCACGCTGACGGTGAAAAAGATGGCGATGACGCGGATGATGTGTGCTGATGCCCAGCGCAACGCGCTGGACAATGTCATCGGTAAAATGCTCAGTGAAGGTGCACAGGTCGATCTAACCGATGGCCAGCTTACGCTGACAACCGCCGATCAAACCTTGATTTACACCCAGGCAGACCAGGCTCAGTAAGCGCCACAACTTCCGGCGGCAAGCGACTGTTCGCTACAGCGTTTGCCGTTAGGTAGCGCGCACATCCCGATAGCAGATCCATCCAGTTGACGTGCGACAGACAATGACCCACCGATCATTGCACAATTCGCCTCGCCGCTGCTGGACATGGACGCGCGTAATCCCGGCGCCACATGTGCGGCCGTTGCCTGCTGTACGGGTTCACTGCTGCATGCAGAGAGTAATAACACAGCACACCCTACCCAAAACGCTGAACGCATTTCTCATCCCCCAATGATTTAGCAAAACCTAAGCATCATAGGCAGCACAGCGCGGTACGTCGAGAGCGCAACCGCACCTTTATGCGTTCTGGAAACATTTTGATGCTATTTTTTTGCGCAAACGCAAAATAGTAAACCGCAATGCGTTGGCCAACGCCATGGCTGGGAGGTTCTGGAGATAAAAAAACGATTCAGATTTATGTGCTGCGTAGTGGGACGATCGTGCGCGATTGGTCAAGTCGGAAATAAAAAACCTGTCAGAGGGACAGGTTCTCTAAGACTTTTTACACACGCGTTCAGCGATGTGCCTTACGGAAGAACTGTTCCATTGATTCTCTGACATGTTCATCAGGATTTTCGGCAATATCACCCTCCCCGGATGAATGTCGGACGACATTATTGTGCCCCTGCAAAAGAACCGGAGGCTGTTCTGTGTAAGCTGCGGCCGAACCCAATGACAAAATCAGTAAAAACCACGCCGTTCTTAACGTCTTACCCATCATCAATGACCCTGTATGTTGGTAACATGCAGCGGCTATATTGCTGGAGCAAAAGTAAAAAGTTGTATGCGATGTTTAAACGTATCCAGGAAGCTGTGAACAACTGCATGGGCGGAAAAATTCTGCGGGCGAAACAGCACCGGCGGATTCGCGTTAATTGCGCGGCCTATCTGGCGTCTGCCTGCAAAAAAGGCCCGCCTGAGCGGGCCTGTGACAGGCAAAATATTAACGGAAATTATTCAGCTTGATGCTCAATCACTTTTTGGCTGTTCTCAATGGCGATTTTCCGCGGTTTTTCATGTTCAGGAATATCCTGATAGATAGTCACTTCTAAAAGCCCGCTTTCCAGTTTTGCATTACTGACCTTCGCATGCTCTGGTAACGAGAAACTTAAACGAAAATCGGAACGACGTATGCCTCGGTAAATCCACCCTTGTTCATCCTGGGAGTCATTAACAGCACGTTTACCCGAGATATGGAGAGTGCCGCCCACGGTTTCGATTTCAAGCTCGTCTTCTTTCCAGCCTGGAACGCTTACGTTTAGGAGATAGTTATTTTCATCAACTTTTTTCAGGTCATAGGCGGGTAACGCCGAAACAGGCGAATCCCCAGTTAACTGACTAAAAAGTTTATCGATACGGTTGAAACGGTCAGCAAAGACAGAATCAGAAAAGCCCGGAAGTGCTGACAAGGTTCTGAGTGCCATAAATTAACCTCCTGAATGTTGGATTCAAAAGTTCAAGTTAAAGGCAAGCCTGGCTTGTCCGCTGATTAAAATAAGCACTGAAAACCGTTTTTCAAGGGCTCAAAAAAAATTTTTCCCTGTTGTGCGTCACAGGGATTCACATAACCCCCTGCAAAACGAAGTAGTGCTACTCACGGGAAAATGGCGATAACAAAATTGCGCTATTTTCCGGGTGAATGAACATAACACGACACGCTCAAGTGGTTACCACCAGAGCCCGAACGACTGAATAGAATACATTTATCAGGCTGATAACTGCCGCCAGAGCCCATGAGATCAAAAACCTCCGGCCTCTGGCTGTCTATACTGACGTAAAGCATGGCGAAGAGGGGCAACTGGAATGGGAAAAGGACAAACCACGAGCCCCCTGAAAACGAAGCGAAGAGACACCAGAATAAACCCGATAAATCTATTAAATAAAAAATGCCTGTAACTGCGCAATTCCAGAGAGTCGCAATGCACGCATAACGTCGCTTTAAAACTGACATTTAAGCAATGAGAGTTTCCATATGATTACTATTGACGGTAATGGCGCGGTCGCTTCGGTGGCGTTCCGTACCAGTGAAGTTATCGCCATCTATCCCATTACGCCAAGCTCAACCATGGCTGAGCAGGCAGATGCCTGGGCCGGAAATGGGCTCAGTAACGTTTGGGGTGATACGCCACGCGTTGTGGAGATGCAATCAGAAGCCGGGGCTATTGCTGCGGTACACGGTGCGCTGCAGACGGGCGCCCTCTCCACCTCCTTTACCTCGTCGCAGGGTCTGTTACTGATGATCCCGACGCTGTATAAACTCGCCGGTCAGCTCACACCGTTCGTATTACACGTAGCGGCCCGTACGGTTGCCACTCATGCGCTCTCTATATTTGGCGATCATTCTGATGTGATGGCCGTCAGACAGACTGGCTGTGCGATGCTCTGTGCGGGTAGTGTTCAGGAAGCGCAGGACTTTGCGCTGATTTCACATATCGCGACGTTGAAAAGCCGTGTGCCGTTTATTCATTTCTTTGATGGCTTCCGAACCTCGCACGAAATCAACAAGATTGTACCGCTCTCTGACGACACGATCCGCGCCCTGATGCCGCAGGACGATATTGATGCCCACCGTTCACGCGCGCTTAATCCGGAACACCCGGTCATTCGCGGTACCTCCGCCAACCCGGATACCTTTTTCCAGTCGCGCGAAGCAACCAACCCCTGGTACAACGCCGTCTATAACCACGTTGAGCAGGCTATGGATGCGTTTGCAACCGCCACCGGACGTCAGTACAAACCGTTTGAATATTACGGACATCCTCAGGCTGAGCGCGTTATTATCCTGATGGGGTCGGCGATTGGTACCTGTGAAGAGGTCGTCGATGAACTGCTCACCCGTGGTGAGAAAGTCGGCGTACTGAAAGTGCGTTTGTTCCGCCCGTTCAGCGCACAGCATCTGCTTTCCGTCTTACCGGAGTCGGTAAAAACTATTGCCGTACTCGATCGCACAAAAGAGCCGGGTGCACTGGCTGAACCCCTCTATCTGGACGTGATGACCGCACTCGCAGAAGCCTTTAACCATGGTGAACGTGAAACGCTGCCCCGCGTTATCGGTGGACGCTACGGCTTGTCATCCAAAGAGTTTGGCCCGGATTGTGTATTGGCCGTCTTCAATGAGTTGCGTGCCAGCAAACCTAAACCGCGTTTTACCGTCGGCATTTATGATGACGTGACAAACCTGTCGCTGCCCTTGCCGGAAAACACGTTGCCCTCAACATCCCGGCTGGAAGCCCTGTTTTATGGACTTGGTAGTGACGGAAGTGTTTCGGCCACCAAGAACAACATCAAAATTATCGGTAATTCAACCCCATGGTATTCGCAGGGGTATTTTGTTTACGACTCCAAAAAAGCGGGTGGCCTGACAGTGTCACACCTGCGCGTCAGTGAACATCCGATTCGTTCGGCTTATCTGGTATCACAGGCGGATTTCGTTGGCTGCCATCAATTGCAATTTATTGATAAATACCAAATGGCGGAGCGCCTGAAACCCGGCGGCATTTTCCTGCTCAATACCCCGTACAATGCGGACGAAGTGTGGGATCGACTGCCGCAGGAAGTCCAGGCCGTCCTGAACCAGAAGCAAGCCCATTTCTACGTCATTAACGCAGCGAAAATTGCCCGCGAATGTGGACTGGCCGCGCGTATCAACACGGTTATGCAGATGGCCTTCTTCCATCTGACCCGGATCCTGCCGGGTGACAGCGCGCTGGCAGAGTTGCAGGGCGCAATTGCAAAAAGTTACAGCAATAAAGGTCAGGAACTGGTTGAACGCAACTGGCAGGCGCTGGCGATGGCGCGCGAATCGCTGTTTGAAGTTCCGTTGCAGCAGGTAAATCCTGCCAGCGCGCACCGTCCGCCGGTGGTCTCCGATGCCGCACCCGATTTTGTCAAAACCGTCACAGCCGCCATGCTGGCAGGCCTGGGCGACGCCCTGCCCGTCTCTGCGCTGCCGCCAGACGGCACCTGGCCGATGGGGACCACGCGCTGGGAGAAACGCAATATCGCCGAAGAGATCCCTGTCTGGAAAGAGGAACTCTGTACGCAATGTAACCACTGCGTTGCGGCCTGCCCGCATTCAGCTATTCGCGCCAAAGTCGTTTCACCGGAGGCGATGGAACATGCCCCGGCAAGTCTGCATTCGCTGGATGTAAAATCCCGCGATATGCGCGGCCAGAAGTATGTATTACAGGTAGCGCCAGAGGATTGCACCGGCTGCAACCTGTGCGTCGAAGTTTGCCCGGCCAAAGATCGTCAGAACCCGGACATTAAAGCCATCAATATGATGTCGCGTCTGGAGCACGTTGAAGAAGAGAAAGTGAATTTCGATTACTTCCTCAATCTGCCGGAAATTGACCGCAGCAAACTGGAACGTATCGATATTCGTACCTCGCAGCTTATCAGCCCACTGTTCGAATATTCCGGTGCCTGTTCCGGCTGTGGTGAAACGCCGTATATCAAGCTGCTGACCCAGCTTTATGGCGATCGTATGCTGATAGCTAACGCTACCGGTTGTTCGTCGATTTATGGCGGTAACTTACCTTCCACGCCGTATACCACCGATGCGGCAGGACGTGGCCCGGCATGGGCAAACTCCCTGTTTGAGGATAACGCCGAGTTTGGTCTGGGCTTCCGCCTGACCGTCGATCAGCACCGCAAACGCGTGATGCGCCTGCTGGAACAATTCTCCGGGCGCATTCCGGACGAACTCAATGATGCGTTGCATGCCGACGCGACTCCGGAAGTGCGTCGTGAACAGGTTGCTGCGCTGCGTCAGGCGCTGGCCGGTGTCGAGGAAGCCAAAGCGTTGTTGACCGATGCCGATGCGCTGGTTGAGAAATCTATCTGGCTGATTGGCGGTGACGGCTGGGCCTATGACATAGGCTTTGGCGGCCTCGATCATGTGTTGAGCCTGACCGAGAACGTCAACATCCTTGTGCTGGATACCCAGTGTTATTCCAACACCGGTGGTCAGGCATCGAAAGCCACGCCACTTGGTGCAGTCACCAAGTTTGGCGAACATGGCAAGCGTAAGGCACGTAAGGATCTTGGCGTCAGCATGATGATGTACGGTCATGTTTATGTTGCGCAGATTTCACTTGGCGCGCAGCTCAACCAGACGGTCAAAGCGATTCAGGAGGCAGAAGCCTATCCTGGCCCGTCGTTGATCATTGCCTATAGTCCCTGCGAGGAACATGGCTATGACCTGGCGTTAAGTCATGATCAGATGCGTCAACTCACGGCAACCGGCTTCTGGCCACTTTATCGCTTCGACCCGCGCCGTGCGGATGAAGGCAAATTGCCGCTGGCACTCGATTCCCGTCCGCCGTCCGATGCGCTGGCCGAAACGCTGCTCAACGAGCAACGTTTCAGACGCCTCAACGCCCAGCAACCGGAGGTGGCAGAACAACTCTGGAAAGATGCCGCCGCCGATTTGCAAAAACGTTATGACTTCCTCGCCCAAATGGCGGGTAAATCGGAAAAAAGTTCGACAGAATAATGGGATAAGCCGAACAAAAAGCCTGCATATTTGCAGGCTTTTTGTTTCTGTGCGTCTTGCAACAGACCGCGCATCTGGTGGATGATAGACCTTCCCCGCGCCAGGTTGTAAAGGACACCCGCATGCGACACCATCCCGTAAAATCCTCCCGTATTGCGTCCATTGGCTATGATGAGCGCACAAATACGCTGGAAGTCCGCTTTAATGATAAAAGCGCATTGCAGTACCACGGCGTGCCGGAAAGAATTTTCACCGTATTTCTGACGGTTGTATCAAAAGGCCGCTACTACGACGGCGTAGTAAAAGGCAAATTCCCGGAACAGAAAGTGGTCTGAAGGACGGGCATTTCCTCACAATACCTACAAAAAACTCGCCTGTTCACTGAAAATCCTGCCATAACAGACATCGCTGATATAAAACTGTCAAATAACTCAGCCATACTCATGTTCAGACCTGAACCACTGTCTGACTATTCCTTCGCAATTGAGAACAATTGAATGAAATTAAGCAGAACTCGCCGCACGATGCAGATTCACTGGAGCCTGCAACGCCAACGCGAAAATCAATGGAAGAAGTTCAGCCTTGTGCTGACTAACCGCAGATCCTGAGTAACTGTCCTTGTCCGCCGTTATGTGCTCAACGTAACGGCAATACTCTTTCCCCTTATGTCTAAAACAGTTATCCAGGCAATGGTCGGTAAGCAATATTCCGCTTTTCGCGTGATAACATTTGCACAGTCGATCCGCTTTGGGTAATGTTCTCTCCTGCTTTTTCACCTCAGGCATTAGAGAACAGTTATGAGACTGGGTATTGCTTTCCCTATCATTGTATTTATCGTCGCAGTCGCGTTTCTCAGCTGGTTTATCATTGGTGGCTACGCTACGCCGGGCTAATAGCGGCAGGCCTGAAAACTTCTCTCGTGGAAGCCGCGAATCAGATACTCCTCGTCCTCCCGCCAGCAGGAACAGCGCCGTCAGCATAATGCCGGCTGCGATGGTCGTTGTTGCATTTTTCTTCGATAGAAATAGTCCGTATTCACGAACCAGCTGATTGCCGGTATCTGCTTTTTAACCAGCAAAGATGGCTTTAATAAAATCCCTCCTGGAGCATTCGCCGAAGTTACTTGACAGACAGACCTGAACGAAATACTCCCTACGCGCGAGCACAGGCAGTACCGGGTAGATTGGCTGTTTAATAATTACGTATGTTGAATATTGGTTGATGGTTATACCTCAATCAGCTGTCATACAATCATTGCCGATGTCCATGAGCTGGCAGTTCGAAATTACCATCCCAACCGTTCTAATAATATTTGATACTTAACACTGATTAATCAATTCATGAATCGCCACGGGTTTAACAGACACCTCAGAGTCATTTAAGATGGCTTAAAGAGAGGTGCCCATGAGCGGTAAGCGTTATCCCGAAGAGTTTAAAACTGAAGCAGTCAAACAGGTTGTTGATCGCGGTTATTCTGTTGCCAGCGTTGCAACACGTCTCGATATCACCACCCACAGCCTTTATGCCTGGATAAAGAAGTACGGTCCGGATTCTTCCACTAATAAAGAACAGTCAGATGCTCAGGCCGAGATCCGCCGTCTCCAGAAAGAGCTGAAACGGGTTACCGACGAACGGGACATATTAAAAAAAGCCGCGGCGTACTTCGCAAAGCTGTCCGACTGAGGTACGCCTTTATCCGTGACAACTCCTGTTGCTGGCCTGTTCGCCTGCTCTGTCGGGTGCTGGATGTTCATCCCAGTGGTTTTTACGCCTGGCTTCAGCAGCCGCATTCACAACGCCATCAGGCAGACCTGAGACTGACAGGACAGATTAAACAGTTCTGGCTGGAATCGGGATGCGTCTATGGTTATCGCAAAATCCATCTGGATCTGCGTGACAGCGGGCAACAGTGCGGAGTAAACAGAGTCTGGAGACTGATAAAACGTGTCGGAATAAAGGCTCAGGTCGGATACCGAAGCCCGCGGGCACGTAAAGGCGAGGCCAGTATCGTGTCACCCAACAGGCTCCAGCGACAGTTCAATCCGGATGCTCCTGATGAGCGTTGGGTAACGGACATAACCTACATCAGGACCCACGAAGGCTGGCTGTATCTTGCCGTTGTTGTTGATCTGTTCTCACGCAAAATTATCGGCTGGTCCATGCAATCCCGGATGACAAAGGACATTGTCCTGAACGCACTGCTGATGGCTGTATGGCGGCGTAATCCCGAAAAACAGGTGCTGGTTCATTCGGTTCAGGGCAGTCAGTACACAAGCCATGAGTGGCAGTCGTTCCTGAAATCACACGGCCTGGAGGGTAGCATGAGCCGTCGCGGTAACTGCCATGATAATGCGGTTGCAGAAAGTTTTTTCCAGTTGTTGAAACGTGAACGGATAAAGAAAAAGATCTACGGAACGCGGGAAGAAGCCCGCAGTGATATTTTTGATTACATCGAAATGTTTTATAACAGTAAGCGTCGGCATGGTTCTAGCGAACAGATGTCACCGACAGAATATGAAAACCAGTATTATCAACGGCTCGGAAGTGTCTAGATTATCCGTGGCGATTCATCATTCTCATTTAATGGGGGGTTATGAAACGTTCAATTGTCCTTGCATCACTATTATTTTTCATTTCGCACACAGCAAACGCAAATCAAGATTTATGTAACACATATAAATTCAAGCCATTAGGAGAGCCGGATCCAGAAGCGAGAAAATGCCTGAATTTCAGTGAGTTGTTCTCTGTAAGGGTGATAATTGATGGCGTAAATTTTGTTCCGCAAGTAATTGGTTTGTTCATGACACAAACGTCAACGATGAAACACGGAGATGAGATTACATCTCTGACTCTTCAGGTACTAAAAAACACTGACATTTATACCGTACGCTTCCATACACAACATAATGATCAAAACGTTAATTGGGAGGGCAGAATGCAACCGGGTGAGGATCGTACAATGAATGTGGATGGACACCTGGTTAGAATTCTGTTTGTTCGCCAGGTCCGAAATAAATAATGCTCATTTCGTTATCGGAATCGCATATTAAGAGACTTTCCTAATACTCATACTCCAACGACCAGGTTGGTTGGACTTGTTGTCATGAGTCGGGGCTTTGGCTGCTGCCGGATAGTTTAACCAGCGCGCTACGACAGAAAAGCGTATCCAGCTTAAAAAATACAGCGCCAGGTAAATTTTGGTGATAGGTGTTTTCCTTTTGGATGTGTCTGTCGCAAAAGAAGACCGCCCGGTAAAGCGCAATGCCTCAGACTCACGACCGAAGGATATCGGCAGGCTACGCACAGGCGGCATAATAAAAAAACCCCGCTACCGCGAGGCTACAGTTGATAAAAATGTCAGCATCAGGACACTTTTAAAGCATCATCTATTGCATCAGCGAGAGCTTTAATTTGCTGTGCAACATGCTGCATTTCTCTATCTGTTTTGCATGCCGCAGCTGCGTCATAGCGCCCAACAGATACCTTTGCAATTTCTAAGGCTGCTTTTACGACTTCTGCGCGATTATTCTCTTCGCTTGTCTTCGATATATAGTTGGCAAGCATTACAACCTCCTTTTCATAAACACGTCCGTAGAATAGTCTTAAGATTTATCCGAATAAAGCGTGATCAGAGGTATTCGCCGAATAACTACCATTTTTCGCAGTGTTTGCGCCTATGTCCAAAACGAAAAATGGCGCCCAAAACCTTGCTACTCATTGAGCAGTATTGGCACTCACTGGAACTCTGCTGTAAAACGTGCTGGCATTCGTCGCCGCAATCCGTACCATACACGGCACACTTTCGCATGCTGGTTGTTGTCTGCAGGCGCTAACCCGTCTTTTATTGCTAATCAGATGGGGCACGATAATGCGCAGATGGTGTATGAAATCTATGCTACATGGATTGAAGAAATGAATAACGAGCAGGTGGCAATGCTGAATTCAACGCTGGTACTTTAAAGTCCATTTGCCCCACCAGTGCCCCATTTGATATTTGAGTAACTAATAAATGTCGCAAAATCAAGATATTACCAAGAAAGAACAATACAATCTGAACAAGCTGCAAAAACGCCTGCGTCGTAATGTGGGCGAAGCGATTGCCGATTTCAATATGATTGAAGAAGGCGACCGCATCATGGTCTGTCTCTCCGGCGGCAAAGACAGCTATACGATGCTGGAAATCCTGCGCAACCTGCAACAAAGCGCGCCTGTTAATTTCAGCCTTGTGGCGGTAAACCTCGATCAGAAGCAACCGGGTTTTCCGGAGCACATTCTGCCAGCCTACCTGGACCAGCAGGGTGTTGAATATAAGATCGTAGAAGAGAACACCTACGGGATCGTAAAAGATAAAATTCCGGAAGGGAAAACCACCTGTTCACTCTGCTCACGCCTGCGTCGTGGCATTTTGTACCGTACGGCCACCGAACTGGGTGCCACAAAAATCGCGCTGGGCCATCATCGTGACGACATTTTGCAAACGTTATTCCTGAACATGTTCTATGGCGGCAAAATGAAAGGCATGCCGCCTAAACTCATGAGCGATGACGGTAAGCATATTGTGATTCGCCCGCTCGCTTACTGTCGCGAAAAAGATATCGAACGTTTTGCTGAAGCGAAAGCCTTCCCTATCATTCCCTGCAACCTGTGCGGTTCACAACCGAATCTGCAACGTCAGGTTATCGCCGACATGCTGCGCGACTGGGATAAACGTTATCCCGGACGTATTGAGACGATGTTTAGCGCGATGCAGAACGTGGTGCCTTCACACCTGAGTGATACCACGCTGTTTGATTTCAAATCCATTCATCACGGCTCTGCGGTGGTCGATGGCGGCGATCTCGCGTTCGATCGTGAAGAAATCCCCTTACAACCGGCTGGCTGGCAGCCTGATGAAGACGAGGGAGCCTTCACGGCCAACCGTCTCGACATCCTCGAAATCAAATAAACCAACAGCCCTCTGCGAAAGAGGGCTTTTTTTGTCTATAGAAAACCCCCAGCTAGGCTGGGGGTTCCGGAAAGCTTTCAGCTTTAAGCCAGTTATTAAAACCCCTTTTGATTTGTTAAAACACCTTGCGGTCTGGCAACTGCAAAAGTTCAACAAGAAATCAAAAGGGGGTCCCAATGGGGGACGAAAAGAGCTTAGCGCACACCCGATGGAACTGTAAATATCACATAGTTTTTGCGCCAAAATACCGAAGACAAGCGTTCTATGGAGAGAAACGTCTTGCGATAGGGAGCATTTTAAGAAAGCTGTGTGAGTGGAAAAATGTACGGATCCTGGAAGCTGAATGCTGCGCAGATCATATCCATATGCTTGTGGAAATCCCGCCCAAAATGAGCGTATCCGGCTTTATGGGATATCTGAAAGGGAAAAGCAGTCTGATGCTTTATGAGCAGTTTGGCGATCTGAAATTCAAATACAGGAACAGGGAGTTCTGGTGCCGGGGATACTACGTAGACACGGTAGGGAAGAACACGGCGAAGATACAAGAATACATAAAGCACCAGCTTGAAGAGGATAAAATGGGCGAGCAGTTGTCGATCCCTTATCCGGGTAGCCCGTTTACGGGCCGTAAGTAACGAAGTTTGATGCAAATGTCAGATCGTATGCGCCTGTTAGGGCGCGGCTGGTAACAGAGCCTTATAGGCGCATCCGAAAAACCTCCGGCTATGCCGGAGGATATTTATTTATCTGTGCGGCGGCGGATCGATAATCGGTCGTGGATCCGGGTCGAATGGCGGGTCGGGGATGGGCTGTGGTTTTGGTATAGGGTCGGGCACCGGAACCGGATCTGTTGGAATCGGGTCGCTCATCTGCAGTCGGGTTAATGTACGCATTTTCGCCTCCTTTTTCGCGTTGCCATTCTTTAAGGGTAGACCGGACAAACTGAGAGGCAAAAAAAAGCCGACTCTTATAAGTCGGCGTCGTACGAATCAATTGTGCTATGCAGTAATTCAAAAAAGGAAGTAAGACAATATGGAGCGCAACGCCCATCGCTTGACGTTGCATTCACCTGCGAGTGCAATATTGCACTGGTTGCGTATGGCATTTATTGATATTGCTCAAAGTAAACGGCGTTTTTATGTTCATTTTTTGTTAAAAAAGTGAAATTTTACAGCCATTTACTACGATGCAACCACCAGGTAACACCCCCTATCAGGATGACCAACATAATGCAGAAAAGCGCGAAACCAAATCGCCAGCCTCCGCCTGGTATTCCGCCCAAATTGACACCGAAAAGCCCGGTCAAAAATGTGCTGGGCAGGAAGACCATCGCCATCAACGACATGGTATAGGTCCTGCGTGCCAGTGACTCCTGCATCACCTGGGTAATTTCATCGGTCATCACCGCCGTGCGCGCGATACAGGCATCAATTTCATCGAGTCCCCGCCCCAGTCGGTCTGCAATATCTTGCATACGACGCCGTTGATCGTCGGTCATCCACGGCAGCCGCTCACTGGCCAGTCTTGCGAAAACATCTCTTTGCGGCGCCATATAACGACGCATCACAATTAATTGCTTACGCAGTAATGCGAGGAAACCTCGGGGGGGGATCTCCTGGTCAAGCAAGTTGTCTTCCAGGTCGATAATTTTGTCGTGTAACTCTTCAATAAACTCGCTGGCATGGTCGGTCAATGCGTCGCAAACATCAACCAGCCAACCGCCACAATCCGCCGGCCCGGTCCCCTCCTCCAGATCATTCACTACGTCATCCAGTGCCAGAACCTTACGTTGACGTGTCGAGATGATCATTCGTTCATCCATATAGACACGCACTGCCACTAACTGATCCGGCCGTTCGTCTGTGCTACCGTTAATGCAGCGTAGCGTGATAAGCGTACCTTCCCCTACACGACTCACACGTGGACGCAGACTTTCCCCGGCCAGCGCGTTACGAACGCTATTGGGCAATTGCGGTGTTGATGCCAGCCATTGCGCGCTCTCCGGATTGGTATAATTCAGATGCAGCCAGCAAGGATGCTGTGCATCAATCACATCATCAGGTTCCAGCGGTTTGACTCCGCCTTTTCCATCCAGACGCCAGGCGAAAACCGCATCCGGAATATCGACATCCGTTCCTTTGATCGCTTCCACAGCGCCCCCACAATCAACATAAGTGTTGTTGTCAGTCTAGCGCTCTGCGCACGTTAAGCAACCATCGTGCTGAATTCGTTACAAATATTAAAAAAAAGCCCGCTTAAGCGGGCCAGAGGCAGGATGACCTGAAAATCAGAAGGAATGCCAGTAATTTTCCTGGTTACGCATGACCGGGCTTACCAGGCGAGTGCTACGGTTTTCGGAAGGAGTAGTTAAGGCTGTCGCTACGGGATCAACGTCTGTTAACTGATTCTCTGCCAGGCGGAACTTAGACGTACGTGCCTGCAGTTCAATAACCCGGTTTTTCAGAATGTCAGAAGAGCCAGCCAGCTCTTCGACCATCGTGACATTACTCTGCGTGACTTTTTCAAGTTCGGACAGTGCGAGTGTGATCTGCGAAATGCCTTTTTCTTGTTCCACGGTCGATACCGCAATCTCGTCCATCAGCTTGCTGACCACACTCGCACCAGAAACAATCTCATGCATGTTCTGTTCGGCCTCGCTGACGACTGTTGCCCCTTGCGTCACGTTTTCGGTGGTGACGGCAATCAGTGTCTTGATATTTTTTGCCGCTTCGGCGCTGCGGTGCGCCAGCCCCCTGACCTCTCCAGCCACAACCGAGAAGCCTTTACCGTGATCCCCCGCTCTTGCCGCTTCCACAGCAGCATTAAGCGCGAGAATGTTAGTCTGAAAAGCGATGCCATCAATAAGGGAGATATATCTTCCATTTGGCCCGCACAGTCGGTTATAGACTGCATATTTTTCGCCACCTGCCCCATTAAATCGCCACCTTTACGCGCACTCGTACTGGCGTCACTTGCCCGGGTGCTGGCAAGCCGTGTGTTTTCGGCATTATTTTTGGTGCTACTGGCCATCTGCTCCATACTGGCCGCGGTTTGCACCAGCGCCGCAGATTGCTCTTCGGTTTTAACCGACAATTCACCGCTTCGCGAGGCCAGTTGATCGGAGAGTTCCATTGCATTTTGTGAAGAGATACGAATCTCAGTAACCAGCGTTGCGATGCTTGCAGAAAGGCTATTAATACCCGGAATTAAGCGCCCGGCGCAATTGTTGCCAAATTCCGGAATCGTAATCGACAGATTGCCGGAGGTCACTTCTTCGATACTTTTCTTCACCGTATTAATTGGCGTGACTAAATAATAAGTCATATACAACCAAAGCAAAGCCAAAGTTGCTACCCAAACCACGCTAATTGCTGTTAATAAGGCCATGTTTTTTGAGATGGCGATCACTAAAAAATCCATAATAAGAAAAGAAACAATCAGGAACGATAATATAAAGCTTCTTACACTAATATTCTTAAGCATGGGGCACCAATAAATACATCACGAGGGGTAATATTCTTATAGCATTCGACATTCACTTTTTCATCTCGAATTTGATCCTGATTCAGGTTAAGCTCTACATCACCACAATTTGACTTAAGCGCAGAGTAATCATTCAAAAATAAGGGAAGGTGCAAATATTAATGGTAAGAAACCTACATAACTCGTTATGCCAGAGCTGATCCATCGAATAAAAATCAGCGTAAAACCCCCTGCATCATAATTTATGACACAGCTTAACTTATATTTAAGCCATGCTACAATGATTCACATCCCTAAAGTTATTATCGCGAATGCCGATAATAATAAATTACTTTTAATTTAGCTTAAATAGCAGTATAAATAATAAATACTTCCAACAACATAAATTCATCAGGTTAGCTGCTAGAATAATAATTACAATTAACCCATTCTTTTTAGCGGGCGTGAAATGCATAATGCTTTATGTATCGTGGGATCCTATTCTTATTGGTATTTCTTTTGTCGTGGCGTTCATTGCCTCATTCGTGGCGCTGGATAGCGCCAGCAAAATTTTTTCTTCCTCGGTTCGCGGTGCACTTTTCTGGCGATTCTGCGGCGGGGCGACATTGGGCATGGGAATATGGTCAATGCATTTTGTTGGTATGCTGGCAATGCGCATGCCTATCGTGATGCATTATGATCTGGTGTTGACGATTGCTTCCTTCGTCGTTGCGTTAATTGCCGCCACACTTGCCATCAATGTGGTAGTTAGCGCAGAGATGCCCCCCTTTCGACGTCTGATGCTGGCGACCTGTTTATTGTCTCTGGGTATAGTGGGAATGCACGCTCTCGGTATGGCGGCCCTCACCGATTACGTCACTCTATACTGGAATACGCCGCGTCTTGTCCTCTCTGTAACCATTGCCTTTTTTGCCTCCGGCTTTTCGCTATGGCTTGCCTTTGTTCGCCAGTTCAATCAGCACCGGGCCTTTATCTATCGGGTTTTCGCAGGTCTCGTCCTCGGCATTACCATATGCGCAATGCATTATGTGGCGATGAGCGCCGTTGAGTTCAGCAATGGTAAAGACAGCAGCGGAATTATTGTTCGCAGCACCGCCTACTACTCTACGCATACCAGCGTGAGCGAAGCCGGCCTTTCAATCTGGGTATCCACCTCCACGCTCATTGTATTGGGAATCATGTTGTTTATTTCGCTCATTGATTCCCAAATCCGCACCTCACGACTTACAGAAAGCCTGCGTCAGTTGAATCACCAACTGGAGATGCAGGCCCATTTCGATCCCCTGACCAACCTGGCAAACCGTATTCAATTCGATGTCTTACTGGATGCATGCCTCGCCAGTGCAGCGGCTCAGCGGCAGCGATTCGCCTTATTATTTATGGATCTTGACCGTTTCAAGCAGGTCAATGATGCCTATGGACACCACGTTGGCGATTTATTATTGAAATCTGTATCCGTAAGACTTTCGACATGTGTTAATGCAAAAATGACGCTGGCGCGTCTTGGGGGAGATGAGTTTATTTTGCTGGTACCTGATTGTATTGATGAAGAAATCACCACACTGGCGAAAAGACTGGTAGACACGATTCATTTTCCATTTTACGAGCAAGGCCATGTCATTAACGTGTCATTAAGTGTGGGCATCAGTTTTTATCCCCAGCATGGGGATACCGTGCAGGACCTCAAATTTAAAGCAGATGCCGCAATGTACCGTGTCAAAAAAAATGGACGTAATGGTTGGGAAGTCTGGCATCCGGCAATCACTCACAATGCGGCAAATACTCCTTTTTTCCTCTCAGATATCTCCATCAATCAAAAGTAAAAGTTTCTTATTGCAGCGATACATACCAATTCACCTTTTTTTGCGTTAGATTTTCCTCAAGCCTGATAAAAAAACTGCCGAAAAAGCTATTATTCACCAGGATACAATAATTAAAGCGACGCGCAAAATAAGGGGATAAACCCATGCTGACAGATCACCTGGATGCGCTGAATCTGCTGACGACACCGGTCTGGGTAGTCTCACCTGAAAGTGAAGAGTTGCTCTTCACCAACATAGCGGCAAAGAAATTGACCGCCGAGGGTTCATTACGGGAATTGCGAACCGGCAAATATTCCGCCTATGCGCAGCACAGCTTAGCTATGTACCTGCCGGGCCTCAGGAACCAGCATAATATTGTCGAAGTCTGGACTGTTCATATTGATGGCGAAGCGGTTAGCCTGAGTTGTAAAGCATCGCTGCGCGAAATCAGTGACGTAGGCGAGGTGATTCTTTTTGAAGGAGTATCATCGGGAACACCCGTCAGACTTAAAGCCAGCCGTTCAACCCCGTACCGCCCACGCAAACAGGGTTTTTATGCTCGCTTTTTCTATACAAATTCTGCCCCCATCCTGCTTATTGATCCCGCCAGAGATGGCCTGATTGTTGATGCCAACCTCGCCGCATTACGTTTTTACGGCTACTCCTACGATGAGATATGCCAAAAGCATACCTGGGAAATCAACACCCTCGGACGTGGCATTTTGCCGGTGATGGCGGAGATCGCTCATCTGCCTGGCGGTCACAGGCCACTCAATTTTGTGCACAAACTGGCAGATGGCTCTACCCGCCATGTCCAGACCTATGCAGGCCCAGTTGAAATCTATAATGAGCGACTGATGCTATGCATCATCCACGACATTACCGAGCAGAAACGTCTTGAGCAGGAACTGGAATATGCCGCACACCGTGATTTACTCACCGGTTTGCTGAACCGCCGACAGTTCTACCATCTGACCGAACACATTATGCCGACTGCGTTCGATTTCAGCCTGTTGCTGGTCGATACCGACCATTTTAAACGCATCAACGATCAGTATGGACACCAGAAAGGCGATGAAGTCCTGATACAACTGTCCCGCACGCTTGAGCAACATTGTCGACGCGGAGACTATGTTTTCCGCTGGGGAGGTGAAGAATTTCTAATACTGTTGCCTCACACGACAGAGGAAACCGCTATTGGCGTCGCTGAGCAGTTACGTGAAGCCGTCGCCAGTATCAATATACCCCAACTGCCAGGCTGTACTGTGAGTATTGGCGTCGCTCGACACCTGGCGGGAGAGTCACTGGATGACCTGTTTAAGCGTGTTGATGATGCGTTGTACCGTGCAAAAAACAGTGGGCGTAATAAAGTGCTGGCAGCCTGAACTCGCGGCAAAAAAATGCGCCCTTGCGAGGGCGCTTTTCAACGATGGGCGATATTTAGTGGATGCCCATCCGCCAGGCAAAATCAATCTCTTCTTTCAGCTCGCTGTGCGAGAGTGTCAGCAAATCCGCAAATTCCAGCCTGAGTTGTTTTAATTTCTTAAGGTATTCCGCAGGCGTTAATCCGCTTTTATCGCGACGGAGATATTCAATTGCCAGTTGAGTGGGGTCTAATTCGGTGTGCATATAATCCTCATATGTGGTTAAAACATAATCACTATAACACATTATTTCGGACATTTTTTGACCGAAATCGTATATATGTTCGCCATCACACTAATTTTTGTGTATAGCAGGCAAGAAAATTCAAGAGGTTATGCCGAATTGAAAATTGCGAAACTTGCCGATAAAAAATTCATGACTTTCGCCGGTGCGGATGGCACTGGACACCTATCCGCTGTTCCTCCCGGCCCTTCATCGCGACGACATCTGGCAGGGATCATTCCTTTTCAGTGACAGAATCGGTTGATGCGAACAACGCGTACTGGCGCTTCATCAGCGCCAGTTGAGATGTCGAAAAGGGTTATACACGCTCAGGTGAGCTTATAAAATCAATGTTTTATCAAGTACATCGTGCGGGTATAAGCCACATCTTCCGGGTTAGTAATGGGGTAACCCTTCAACCACGGCTTAATCAGACGACCGTTGGTATACTGATAGACCGGGATGATTGGCGCTTTTTCGGCGATGATTTTCTCTGCCGCATTGTAATCCGCATTACGGGCATCGGCCTGCGTCTCCTGGGCGGCCTGACTAATAATCTTGTCATAGGCCGGATCGTTAAAACGGGCAATATTGCCGCTGTGAGTGGATGTCAGCAGCGACAGGAAGGTGGACGGTTCATTATAATCCCCCACCCATGAGGCGCGAATAACATCAAAGTTGCCAGTATTACGGCTATCGATATACGTTTTCCATTCCTGGTTTTGCAATTTGACATCAATGCCCAGATTCTTTTTCCACATTGATGCCACCGCAATCGCGATTTTCTGATGCGTTTCGGAGGTGTTATACAGCAGCTTCAATTCCAGCGGACGTTGTGGCCCATAACCTGCAGCCTGGAGAAGTGTTTTTGCCTGGGCATTAAGCTCCGCCTGGCTCATCTTTTCGAATGCCGACGGCTGCGGTTTAAACCCTGCGGTGACGTCCGGTGTAAATCGCCAGGCCGGTTTTTCCCCTGTACCCAATACCTTCTCAGCCATCACGCGGCGATCGACCGTCATACTTAGCGCCAGCCGTACGCGCGGATCGGCTGTTGGCCCTTTTTGCGTATTGAGGGCATAGTAATAGGTGCCGAGCTGCGGTGGCGTGTAAACCTGGCCGGGAATATCCTTGAGCAATTTCTGGTACTGATTTTTCGGGAATGACTCAGTGATATCGATCCCCCCGGCAAGATAACGGTTTGTCGCCGCTGTTTCCTGATTGATCGGCACAAACGTCACTTTCTGAATAACGGTTTTACCGTTGTCCCAGTAATGGGTGTTAGGTTTGAGTTCAATTTTCTCATTCACCACCCGGCTTTCCAGCACATAAGCGCCATTGCCGACCAGGTTTCCGGGACGTGTCCAGTCCGGGCCGCTTTCAACATTGGCTTTCTGCACCGGGTAAAACGCGAAATTAGCTGCAAGGTTCGCAAACCATGGCAGCGGCTTATCGAGTTGCACCCGCAACGTATGGGCATCGACCGCCGTCACGCCAAGCTTATCCGGGGTGGCTTTGCCATCAATAATGTCCTGGGCACTGGTGATACCGGCCAGCGCTGCAAACCAGGCAAAGGGTGACGTTGTTTTCGGGTCGACCAGGCGCTGCCAACTGTAAACAAAATCTTGCGCAGTGACCGGCGTACCGTCAGACCACTTTGCATCACTACGCAGGGAGAATGTCCAGACGCGGTTATCGCTGGTCTGCCATTGAGTGGCTACACCCGGGATGATCTCACCTTTCTCATTCTGATTCACCAGGCCTTCGTAAAGATCGCGAATGACCTGAATTTCCGGCAGCCCTACCGCCTTCGCCGGATCAAGCGTCGCGGGTTCGTCTTTAATATGGCGAACCAACTCCTGTTTCTGGGCCAGCACCGTACCTGGCGGAACATCCGCTGCCCAGGGCGATGAGGAAAAACCACAGAGTAAAAGCGCACAACTGAGCAACGAGACAGGATGCTTCATGAGATCCCCTTTTCTGTTTTGAAGCAAAGCGAAAGATGAGGTAATTATTTGTTTTAGAACGAGCGAATGCAAATTTTCGTCGATGGAAAGTTGATGACTATTCCTTTTTACCGGAATAGAGCAATAATTTGCCCAGGCGAGAAATATGCCCGACACTTGCAATAAGCCAACCCAAAAAAGGATGACTATGCCTGCTTCACGCCCACGCCCGGAACGGGGGGCTTTTCCTTCCGGTAGCGAATATTACGGACGTTCTCTGTTAGGTGCTCCGCTCATGTGGTTTCCGGCAACCGAAGCCTCACATGCCAGCGGGCTAATCATCGCGGGAACGCACGGAGATGAAAATTCTTCTATCGTGACGCTTTCCTGCGCCTTACGTACGCTGAAACCAGAACTGCGGCACCACCACGTGGTGCTGGCCGTTAATCCCGATGGTTGCCAGCTTGGCCTGCGTGCTAATGCTAATGGCGTGGATTTGAATCGCAATTTCCCGGCCGCAAACTGGAAACCTGGCGAAACGGTTTATCGCTGGAATAGCGCTGCCGAAGCGCGCGATGTCGTGTTATCCACTGGCGACGCCCCCGGCTCAGAACCGGAAACCCAGGCATTATGCCAGTTGATTCACCAGGTGCGTCCGGCCTGGGTGGTGTCGTTTCATGACCCGCTGGCGTGTGTGGAAGATCCGCGTAATAGTGCGTTTGGTCAGTGGCTGGCGCAGGCGTTTAACCTACCGCTGGTCACCAGTGTGGGTTACGAAACGCCAGGCTCTTTCGGCAGTTGGTGTGCAGATATGGATTTGCACTGCATTACAATGGAGTTCCCGCCAGTTTCTGCCGATGAAGCCAGCGAGAAATACCTCAGCGCGATGATCGCACTATTGCATCATGATACGGAAAGATGAAGCTGACCCGGCGTAAATTGCAACGCCGGTTCGACATCCACCGCAAGCCAGGTGGGCCCGTCGAGATCGGCAAAGCGAACCTCACCCACCAAAGGTAGTGCCGCAGCTATGGCCCGTGAGGTGCAAATCATGCACCCCAGCATTAGCCCAAAACCTTGCTCTCGCGCCGCACGGGCCAGGGCCAGCGCTTCTGTCAGGCCACCGGTTTTATCCAGCTTGATGTTAACCATTTCATAACGCCCCGCCAGCGCAGCGAGATCCCGTCGCGTGTGACAACTTTCATCGGCACAGATGGGCAACGGATGAATAAAATTATCCAGCGCGGCATCATCGCCTGCCGGAAGCGGCTGTTCGAGCATCGCCACGCCAAGATCCGCCAGAAGCTGGCAGCGGGCAGCAAGACCTTCACTTTGCCAGGCCTCATTAGCATCAACAATCAACGTTGCTTCCGGTGCAGCGGCGCGTATTGCCACCAGCCTTTCGCTGATTAAGTGATCGTCAAGTTTCACCTTAAGTAGCCTGGCGCCGGCCTCCCACAGCGCTGCGGCACTGGCGGCCATTTGTTCAGGCGTACCGATGACCACTGTTTGCGCAGTGGTGACTGCAGCGGGCAATGTCACCCCCACATACTGCCCAAGCGTGATTCCCTGTCGCCGGGCTTCCAGATCCCAAAGCGCGCAGTCTACGGCATTACGCGCCGCGCCGGCAGGAAGCAATGTCTGAAGCTCTTCACGGGTCAGTCGGTTTTCCAGTTGCGGCAGAATCGTCATAATCTGCGCAATCACCGAAGCCTCGCTTTCGCCATAACGTGGGTATGGCGTGCATTCGCCTACGGCTTTGACACCGTCCTCTTCCAGCTCAACGACCACTACCCGAGCCTCGCTGCGCGCACCCCGTGCGATCACAAAAGGCGTATGTAACGGCCAGGTTTCATCATAAACCTTAACGCTTCTCATCCCTTTCTCCTCTGCCGCCCTTTCCACGATTATAGATGTGAAATTAGGTTTGCCGTGGTCCTTGCTTTCAGAATACACTAGCGACGAAGTTAACTATATGTAAACAGGAAGATATCTATGTCACAACTTGTCCATTTCCAGGGTAATCCAGTTTCCGTTGCCGGTAAGATTCCGCAGATCGGTTCCAAAGCCGCACCGTTCTCTCTCGTGGCGAAAGACTTGTCTGATGTTGCTTTAAGCCAGTTTGCTGGTAAACGTAAAGTTCTTAATATTTTCCCGAGCATTGATACCGGCGTATGTGCCGCATCAGTACGTAAATTTAACGAACTGGCAACAGGCGTAAACGATACTGTCGTTCTGTGCATCTCTGCTGACCTGCCGTTCGCCCAGTCTCGCTTCTGCGGTGCAGAAGGTCTGAGCAATGTCATTACTCTCTCCACGCTGCGCAACACTGAGTTCCTGGAAAACTATGGTGTGGGAATTTCCGAAGGCGCGCTGAAAGGTCTGGCGGCACGTGCCGTGGTGGTCATTGACGAAAATGACAACGTCATTTTCAGTCAGCTGGTGAATGAAATCACCAATGAGCCTGACTACGCTGCCGCACTGGAAGTACTGAAAGGCTAAGAAAGTCTGCCCGGCAACATCCTGTTTGCCGGGCCATGCATCCTACTCGTCGCCCTTTTTCTGATTCAATCCATATTCCCGTAATTTATTCGCGATCGCTGTATGCGAGACGCCCAGGCGCTTAGCCAGCTTACGTGTACTGGGGAAACTGCGATAAAGTTGTGTTAACACCGAGCGTTCAAAACGACTGGTGATCTCATCAAGCGACCCTTCCATGGCATCTTCGCCGACAGGCATGGTGGCGGCATCAAAGTCCGGCAGCAGGATATCCTGTGAGCGGAGTTCGTACCCCTCCAGTTGGGTAAGCGCGCGATAAACTGCGTTTTTCAACTGACGGACATTGCCCGGCCAGCCATAGCGCGTCAAAACATTACCCAGTTCGGCTGACAATTTAGGCCGGGGAACGCCTTGCTCATCGGCAAAACGGGCAACAAAAAGCTCGGTCAGCGGCATGATATCCTGCGGGCGCTCCCGCAATGGTGGGAGATTTAGCGTCAGAACATTCAGACGGTAATAGAGATCTTCTCGGAAAACGCCCTTTTGCACCAAATCGACCAGGTTACGCTGGGTGGCGCAAATTACCCGCACATCAACGTGAACTTCATGGTCTTCACCAACCCGGCGGAATGTCCCGTCATTGAGAAAACGCAGCAGTTTAACCTGCATACGCGCCGACATTTCGCCGATTTCATCCAGCAACACCGATCCGCCATTAGCCTGTTCAAAGAACCCTTTTTTCCCTTCCGGGGCATGTCCGAACAGTTCACTTTCGACGGCATCTTCCGGAATCGAGGCGCAGTTTAGCGCCAGATATGGTTTTGCCGCCCGGGGGCTGGCCAGATGACAGGCCCGTGCCAGCAGATCTTTACCGGTACCGGTATCACCGGTAATCAGTAGCGGTGCGGTGAGCGTAGCCAGCTTCCGGGCCTGCTCCAGCACCTGACGCATCTTCGGACTGACAGCGATAATCTGGCTGAATGCCCCCAGATCCTGATGCGAAAGATTTTGTAACTGGCGACCCATTCGCACGGTGGAACGTAGCATGACCACCGCGCCGGTCAGAACCGGTTCTCCGGTTTCTCCTTCCAGGTGGACCGGGGTGATTTCCATCAGGAAGTTTTGCCCATTAATGGCGACATGTTCGCTATGAGAGCTGTGCGGGTTGCTTTCCAGCCAACGTGTAAAATTGAAACCGGAAATCAGTTGTACCGCGTTGTGATTGCGCAATTTACTCTGGTCCAGCGCAAAGAGCTGACAACTGGCCGGGTTCGCCAGTTCGATCTTCCCTTTCATATCCAGCGATAAAACGGGTTCCGGCAGCGCCTCCAGCACCGCGCTCAGTGCACGATGCTCTCGTTCGGAAGGCATCCACAATACGGTGCGCACGTCAGTTACGCCGGGGATACGGCGAATTTCCGCCATCAGGCTGCTGAATGTATTAAATTCCAGGGCAGCAAAATTCAGGTAGATGCGCCCGACAGGGTCTATCTCAATTCCGCGTAAATCGATGCCACGTAACACCAGTAAATCCAGCAGTTCGCGTGTCAGACCCAGCCGGTCCTCACAAAAAACTTCAAGACGCATGAAAATATCACCCTACATAATCAACTAATGCCAGGATGATATGTCAGTTACTGTCTGGCAGGAAGATGTCTGTCAACAAATATTGACAGCACGGTGGAAAAATGGGCGCTGTGCCGTAAAGTTAAACGCGCGGCGCGCAATATATCGCCCATCACGCTTTACCTTTTTGCACTGTCTCTTTGAGCTGCACCACCAACTGGCGGCGAAAATCGCCCAGCCGCGGTTTGTCATCGCCAAGCCAGGGTAATGGGCGGCACAACTCCATGGCTTTGATCCCTAACCGGGCAGTCAGTAAACCTGCGCCAATTCCCTGCGCCGCACGGGCAGAGAGACGTGCGGCAAGATCTTGCGACATCCAGTCCATGCCCACTTCACGCACCATTTCACTGGCCCCGGCAAAGGCGATATTAAGCAAAACAAGGCGAAACAGACGCAGTCGGCTGTAATACCCAAGCTCAATCCCATAAAGCGTGGCAATGCGGTTAATCAGCCGCAGGTTGCGCCACGCGATAAACGCCATATCCACCAGCGCAAGCGGACTGACGGCAATCATTAACGTTGATTCAGCCGCCGAGCGGCTGATTTCTCGCCGAGCCTGGTTATCCAGCACCGGCTGAACGATATGGGCATACAGCGAGACCACTTCCCGGTCATTTTGTGTCTCATGGATAGCGGCATACCAGCGCTGCAGCGCAGGATGCGCATGATCAAGCCCGGCCTGACGCGCAAGGTTTTCACAAAATGCGCGCCCTTTCCCCGTTCCGTGACTGTGAAGCAATTCACGCGCCTCGTCCCGCGCCTGGGCCCGCTGACGTAATCGCCATAAACGACGCCACTCCGTCGCCACGGAACCGACGCCCGCACCGACAATCAAAGCCCCGGCGGCACATCCGCCCATGGCCACCCAGTCCTGGGTCTGCCAGGCATTTATCGCCCATTGCACGCCCTGACCGACAACGCTTGCGCCAAACAACGCCATCCCGGCCAGCACCATTTTGCGCCACAGGCTGCGTTTTGGTTGCAGCGCCGCTTCCACGGCGGCTTCTGCCGGACCTTCTTCGCGTATTTCATCAGGATGGACCGGGGCAAAATTTTCAGCCAGTTCGTCACCAAATGTTTGTGCCGCTTTGACCTGCATGACGGTCTCCGCTTCCAGCGGCCCGGTAAAATCGATACGCGGTTTGAGGGGTTCGCTCATCGCAATTTATCTCCCAATAAAAATTCCAGCGCAGCGTCCAGACGGATATGCGGCAGTGGTTTATCCACATCCAACGCCTGAGGACGAAAAGACTCAAACTGAAAACCTTGTTTTTCCCAGAATGCCTGACCAGGCAGGCGCGCCGGCACCTCGCCGGGGTAAAACGTGAGTGGGGAACCATCGCTCAGTCGGTGACCACGTAAGGCCGGAATTTTCGCGCCATTAACGTCAATCACGCCACTCTGCGTTGCCTGGACGGATGCCAGACCGACACAATCCATGCTGATGCCTTCAAACGCGGCGTTTTGCCACGCATCCTGAATCAGTTGCTGGAGCAGCGATACCATGTTGGCATGCTGATCGAGAGTGACATGATCCGCTTTTGTGGCGGCAAACAGCAGTTTGTCGATAACCGGCGAGAACAGACGGCGAAATAGCGTCCGCTGTCCATAGTGAAAGCTTTGCATCAGTTGCGTCAAAGCCAGACGCATATCATTAAAAGCCTGTGGCCCGCTATTGAGCGGCTGCAGACAATCCACCAGTACTATCTGACGGTCAAAACGCAGGAAGTAATTTTTGTAAAACGCCTTCACTACCTGTTCGCAATAGTAGTTATACCGCTCGCGCAGCATACCCGCATTCGTGTGCTTGCCCGCCTGCGCCAGTCTGGCTTCCCCTGCTTCGTCCACATCGGGCCACGGAAAAAATTGCAGCGCAGGCGCGCCGGCCATATCACCGGGTAGGACAAAACGCCCCGGCTGAATAAAATGCAGCCCTTCGCGTTTGCACTGATGCAAATAATCGGTCCATGCGGCGGCAATATCCGCCAGGCGGTTTTCATCGGCAGGCGCTAACGGATCCAGCCCTTCACACATGGCCTGCCATTTCTGCGACCATTCGCCACGTTGCCCCTGCAACAGACCGCGCATCTGTCGCGACCAGCTCAGATAATCCTGAGCCAGCATCGGCAAATCCAGCAGCCATTCACCAGGATAATCGACAATTTCCAGATACAGCGTGGAGGTCTCTTTAAAATGGCGCAGCAGAGAATCCTGCGAGCGGAAACGTAGCGCGAGGCGAATCTCACTGACACCACGTGTAGGCGTTGGCCAGACGGGAGGCGTGCCATAGAGCTGCGCCAGCCCTTCATCATAGGTAAAACGCGGAATACCAAAATCACGCTGGGGAACCCGCTTAACGCCAAGCAGTCGCTCTTCACGTACCGCGCTGAGTAATGGAAGCCGCGCGCCCGCGTGAACGTTAAGCAACTGGTTCACCATTGCGGTAATAAAAGCCGTCTTTCCGCTGCGACTAAGCCCGGTGACGGCTAATCGCAGGTGGCGATCCATACCCCGGTTTACCAGGGCGTTAAGTTCATTTTTCCATCGTTCAATCGTCATTCCGTGCCGCCATGAAATCAGAAAATTTATTCACAGGATATATGAGATAAGGTGCACTTCGGCAGATATCAATGGCAGCGAGGCGAATGTCCCGCCGCCAGGAGATTTTATTTGGAGGTAACAACAGGCTTATTCAGACCAGCGATGCCGCCCATATTAATGACGTGCCGGTAACCCATTTGCTGTAATGCGTCCTGTGCCAGCGTCGCCTGGCGCCCGGAATTACAGTACAAATAAAGGGTGTCCTCTTTTGCCAGTGGCGAAAAGGTCCCGGCTTGAATATCACTGAGCGGTATATTCAGCGCGCCCTGAATATGTTCACGCTGATACTGCTCCGGGATCCGCACGTCGATCCAGTGCTCCGCGGCAAAAGTCGGTGTGCTAACGGCAAGTGCAGCGGCGATAACCGTTTGTTTTAACATCGTTCCTTCCTTTGGTTTTTGTTAAATCCTTCGCCAACTATACGCGCGGCCTTACCGCGGTTGTAGCGCCGTTATCGCATTTTGCGTACGGGTTACTTCATAAAACGCTTCGAGAATCTGCTCGCCACGCGATTCAGTAAGGGTTCAAGCGCAAAAGCCAGCAGCAATTTTACCGGCCGCCGCGCCACCGATTTTACCGCCCAGCCTGCAACCCCTGCCGGACCATAGCGCAGCGCGGCCAGCAGGACCACTTTGCCAGCGATTTTCATCCCCGGTTTAACTTTCTGTGTAGCCTGTCGCCAGGTTGCCATTGCCTGATACCTCTTAATTAAAGCTGTCGGAAACGACTGCGCAGAGAGAACGTGTCAGAGGTGACATAGCGCTCCATCTGACGCAGACGACGCTCACCGGCTTCAAGTTCCGCGTCCACAGCATCCAGAAGTTGGCTGCTGGTGGGGGCGTTTTCGGCATCCACTGCGCTCTCCGGCATCGGATCCAGGACGAAAGTCATGACGATATAGACCACCACAACCGGGAAAAACAGCCCGAACAGCATGGCCAGCACTGTTATCAAACGGATCAGTTTCACCGGAACATCCAGATAGTGCGCAACGCCAGCACAGACCCCTTTCACCATGCCTTGCTGCGGGATACGCCATAATTTCTTATTGCTGTTTAAACCTGCCATCAGCGATCTCTCCAGTTCGGATGCTCTGCATCAAGAATGTCTTCCAGCGCCTGAATACGTTCACGCATTCGCCGGGCGTCGTCAGTCAGTTGCACCAGCCGTTGCTGCTCACTTTGCGGTAGTTCACCGCGTGAGGTACGGTTGTTGTAGTGCAGCCATAACCAGACTGGCAAAATAAACAGCACGAATAACGTCAGAGGAATGGCCAGAAAAAGCGCGCTCATGTGTACTCCTTACAGGTGATAATGGGGCGACATCTCCCGATGCCGCCTGCAATGTCTCGCAAAAAATTATTGATTGTCCTGTTTCATTTTTGCTTTTAGCTGCGCCAGTTGTTCGCTGATTTCGTCATCCGCTTTCAGTTCAGAGAACTGCTGATCCAGCGTTTTATGTTTACCAAAACCGTGACTTTCCGCTTCGGCTTCCATCTGGTCAATGCGACGTTCGAAAGACTCAAACCGGGCCATGGCTTCGTCAATCTTGCCGCTATCAAGCTGGCGACGCACGTCACGGGACGAGCTTGCCGCCTGATGGCGTAAAGAGAGCGCCTGCTGGCGTGCACGTGTTTCGCTGAGTTTACTTTCCAGCTCGCCAATCTCTTTTTTCATCCGGGCAAGCGTTTCATCAACCTGCACCACTTCCTGCTCTAACGTGTCGATAAGCGTCGTGACTTTTTGCTTTTCGATCAGCGCCGCACGAGCAAGATCATCTTTATCTTTACGCAGGGCCAGCTCAGCTTTTTCCTGCCATTCAATTTGTTGCGCGGTCGCCTGCTCTATACGACGTACGAGCTGTTTTTTCTCCGCCAGCGCACGGGCTGAGGTTGAACGCACTTCGACCAGCGTGTCTTCCATTTCCTGGATCATCAGACGCACCAGCTTTTGCGGATCTTCTGCACGCTCAAGCAGCGAGTTGATGTTGGCATTCACGATGTCGGCAAAACGAGAAAAAATACCCATAATCTGTTCCTCTTGATTTCTGTAATCGGGCCTGGCCCTGCTCTCAGGTATTACAATCTTCGTGCCAATTTTTTAATTATTTGATTTTAAAGAAAACACGTTATTTTACCGTTGCGTATTTTTAGTCTACAGTGGTGAATAACGCTAACAAGTGGCGAAATTCATCATGGCTGAACAAAGAGACAATCTGCTGGGCGAGTCCAACAGCTTTATTGAAGTGCTGGAACAGGTTTCGCGTCTGGCGCCGCTCGATAAACCGGTGCTTATCATCGGTGAACGAGGTACAGGGAAAGAGTTAATCGCCAATCGTCTGCACTATCTGTCGAGCCGGTGGCAGGGGCCGTTTATCTCCCTCAACTGTGCCGCCCTTAATGAAAATCTGCTTGATACCGAGCTGTTTGGTCATGAGGCGGGAGCCTTCACCGGCGCGCAAAAACGCCATCCCGGACGTTTTGAGCGTGCCGATGGCGGCACCCTGTTTCTTGATGAACTGGCCACTGCCCCGATGCTGGTACAAGAAAAACTGTTGCGCGTGATTGAATACGGTGAGCTGGAGCGCGTCGGCGGTAGCCAGCCTCTGCAGGTCAACGTTCGTCTGGTGTGCGCCACCAACGCCAACTTGCCGGAGATGGTTTACAAAGGCACTTTCCGCGCCGACTTGCTGGACCGTCTGGCATTTGATGTGGTGCAACTTCCCCCCTTACGCCAGCGTCAAAGCGATATCATGCTGATGGCCGATCATTTCGCTATACAAATGTGTCGTGAACTCAAACTGCCGCTGTTTGCCGGATTTACAGACCGCGCACGTGAAACGTTGCTGCGCTATACCTGGCCGGGGAATATTCGCGAGCTTAAAAACGTGGTCGAACGCTCGGTATATCGACACGGAACGAGTGAAACGCCGCTTGATGAGATCATCATTGACCCCTTTAACAGCGGGACGCCGATCGTTGAGGCTATTTTTCCGCAGTCCGACGCCCTGCCCACACTGCCAGTCGATTTACGTCAGTTTCAGCACCAGCAGGAACGCGAATTATTGTTAAATAGCCTGCAGCAGGCAAAATTTAACCAGAAACGGGCGTCTGAACTGTTAGGTTTGACTTATCACCAGTTGCGCGCACTGCTGAAAAAGCACCAGATAAGCTGAAATCGCTGACAATAACAGCAGTCGTTATCAGACATTTGTACGAAGCCATGGCAAGTGCGATACACTTTGCTCATGAATCTAAAATCGTTGAATAAAACATGCGTCTGCTCCCCCCTTTCCTGCTAATCACCGCGAGCCTGTGGGCCGGTATTGCGCAATCTGCCTCACCGCAGACGGCGACAGCCGATATTCGCGATAGCGGCTTCGTTTATTGTGTTAACGGACAGGTAAGTACGTTTAATCCACAGAAAGCGGGCAGTGGTCTGATTGTCGATACGCTGGCGGCACAACTTTATGACCGCCTGCTGGATGTTGATCCGTATACTTACCGCCTGGTGCCTGAACTTGCGGAAAGCTGGGAAGTCATGGATAACGGTGCGACATATCGCTTTCACCTGCGTGATGGCGTCGCCTTCCAGACAACGGAGTGGTTCAAACCCAAACGTAATTTCAACGCAGACGACGTCGTGTTTACCTTTCAGCGCATTTTTGATCGCGACAACCCCTGGCATAACGTTAACGGCGCCAGTTTCCCTTATTTTGACAGTCTGCAATTCGCGGACTCTGTGCAGAGCGTGCGCAAACTGGATAACCACACCGTTGAGTTTCGCCTGCGCCAGCCAGACGCTTCATTCTTATGGCATCTGGCGACCCACTACGCTTCGGTGATGTCTGCCGAGTATGCTGCGATGCTGGCAAAATCCGATCGTCAGGAACTGCTTGACCGCCAGCCGGTCGGCACAGGGCCGTTCCAGTTAGCCGAGTACCGCGCTGGTCAGTATGTCAGGTTACAACGTCACGCACGCTTCTGGCGCGGTACACCACTGATGCCACAAGTGGTGGTCGATCTCGGTTCCGGTGGCACCGGCCGACTGTCAAAATTGTTAACCGGTGAGTGCGATGTACTGGCCTGGCCTGCGGCGAGTCAGTTAACGATTTTGCGCGACGACCCACGCCTGCGCCTGACGCTGCGTCCGGGGATGAATATCGCCTACCTCGCGTTTAATACTGACAAAGCGCCGCTGAATAACCCGGAAGTTCGCCACGCGCTGGCATTATCCATTAACAATCAGCGGCTGATGCAATCCATTTACTACGGCACGGCTGAAACGGCGGCATCGATTTTACCACGCGCCTCCTGGGCCTATGACAGTGAAGCCAAAGTCACCGAATACGATCCCGAGAAGGCACGAACACGCCTGAAAGAGCTTGGGCTGGAGAACCTGACGCTGCATTTATGGGTGCCAACAACATCGCAGGCCTGGAACCCCAGCCCGCTTAAAACGGCAGAATTGATACAGGCAGACATGGCGCAGATTGGTGTCAAGGTCGTCATTGTTCCCGTAGAAGGCCGTTTCCAGGAAGCGCGTCTGATGGACATGAACCATGATCTCACCCTCTCCGGCTGGGCAACCGACAGTAATGATCCGGATAGCTTCTTTCGCCCGTTATTGAGCTGTGCGGCTATCGATTCACAAACCAATTTCGCCCACTGGTGTAACCGAGATTTTGACAGCGTATTGCAAAAAGCACTGGCGTCACAGCAGCTTGCCTCGCGTATCGAAGCCTATGATGAGGCACAAAAAATGCTGGCGCAGGAGCTGCCTGTACTGCCGCTCGCTTCATCACTGCGCCTGCAAGCTTATCGCTACGATATTAAAGGGCTGGTGTTGAGTCCGTTTGGCAGCGCCTCGTTTGCCGGGGTGACGCGGGAAAAAGAAGAAGAGGTGAAAAAACCATGATCATTTTTACCTTACGCCGCCTGTTACTTCTGCTGGTGACGCTGTTTTTGCTGACATTTATCGGTTTTAGTTTGAGCTATTTCACGCCACATGCGCCGTTGCAGGGAGCATCGCTTTGGAACGCATGGGTTTTCTGGTTTAACGGGTTACTGCACTGGGATTTTGGTGTATCGAGCATCAATGGGCAGTTGATTTCTGAACAGTTGAAAGACGTTTTCCCGGCGACCATGGAGCTGTGTATTTTCGCCTTTGGCTTTGCCTTGCTGGTGGGCATCCCCATAGGCATGATGGCGGGCATAATGCGCAATAAATGGCAGGATAAACTGATCAGCGCTATCGCCCTGCTCGGTTTCTCGATTCCAGTGTTCTGGCTGGCGCTGCTTTTAATGCTTTTCTTCTCCCTGACGCTGGGCTGGCTTCCGGTTTCTGGCCGCTTCGATCTCCTCTACGAAGTGAAGCCTGTCACCGGATTCTCCATTATTGATGCGTGGCTGTCTGATTCACCATGGCGTGACGAAATGATCGTCAGCGCCATCCGTCATATGGTGTTGCCGGTTCTGACGCTGGCGGTTGCCCCCACCACCGAAGTCATACGGCTGATGCGTATCAGCACCATCGAAGTCTTCGATAAAAACTATATCAAGGCCGCCGCCACGCGTGGTATGTCGCGTCTGACCATTTTACGCCGCCACGTTCTGCATAATGCCCTGCCGCCGGTCATTCCGCGCCTGGGGCTGCAGTTTTCGACCATGCTAACGCTGGCGATGATCACCGAAATGGTCTTTAGTTGGCCTGGCCTTGGGCGCTGGGTCATCAACGCAATCCGCCAACAAGATTATGCGGCAATTTCAGCCGGGGTAATGGTGATAGGGTCACTGGTTATCATCGTGAACGTGCTTTCTGACATTCTGGGCGCGCTGGCGAACCCGTTGAAACATAAGGAATGGTATGCCTTACGATAGCGTCTATAGCGAAAAGCGCCCGCCGAGCACTCTGCTGACCGCCTGGCGAAAATTCTATGGTGATACCCCCGCTATGATTGGCCTGTATGGCTGTGCGGCGCTGGCGGTGTTATGCGTGTTCGGTGGTTGGTTCGCGCCTTATGGCATAGATCAGCAGTTTTTAGGTTATCAGTTGTTGCCGCCATCCTGGTCGCGTTATGGCGAGGTCTCTTTCTTCCTGGGTACCGATGATCTGGGCCGCGATGTGTTGAGCCGCTTACTCAGTGGTGCTGCCCCCACCGTCGGGGGCGCGTTTGTGGTGACGCTCGCCGCCACGCTTGTTGGGCTGGCGCTGGGCGTCTTCGCCGGTGCGACCCATGGTCTGCGCTCAGCGGTACTTAATCATATTCTCGACACCCTGCTCTCCATTCCGTCACTGCTGCTGGCCATTATTGTGGTAGCCTTCGCCGGGCCGCACCTTTCCCACGCCATGTTTGCCGTCTGGCTGGCGCTCCTGCCGCGCATGGTGAGATCGGTTTACAGCCTGGTGCATGATGAACTGGAGAAAGAGTACGTTATCGCCGCCCGTCTTGATGGCGCATCAACGCTGAATATTCTGTGGTTTGCCGTGCTGCCAAACATGACCTCCGGGCTGGTCACCGAAATTACCCGTTCGCTGTCGATGGCAATTCTGGATATCGCCGCACTGGGCTTCCTCGATTTAGGCGCACAATTGCCCTCTCCGGAATGGGGCGCCATGCTCGGTGATGCACTGGAACTCATTTATGTCGCCCCCTGGACAGTGATGCTTCCGGGTGCTGCCATTATGTTGAGTGTTCTTTTAGTCAATCTGCTGGGCGATGGTATTCGCCGTGCGATTAATGCGGGGGTGGAATAATGCCACTGCTGGATATCCGCAATCTGACCATTGAAGTGAAGACCGGTGACGACTGGGTTAAAGCCGTTGATCGCGTAAGCCTGACGCTGGCCGAAGGCGAAATCCGCGGTCTGGTGGGTGAATCCGGTTCCGGTAAAAGTCTTATCGCCAAAGCCATTTGCGGTGTGACGAAAGAAAACTGGCGTGTTACCGCCGATCGTATGCGTTTCGATGATATCGATCTGATGCGGCTTTCCTCACGCGAACGTCGTAAGCTGCTGGGTCATAACGTCTCCATGATTTTTCAGGAGCCGCAGTCGTGTCTTGACCCGTCTGAACGTATTGGCAAACAGTTGATGCAAAACATCCCTGGCTGGACGTGGAAAGGCGGTTTCTTCCGTCGTTTTGGCTGGCGCAAACAGCGCGCTATCGAGTTGCTGCACCGTGTTGGCATTAAAGATCATAAGGATGCGATGCGCAGTTTCCCCTATGAATTGACCGAAGGGGAATGCCAGAAAGTGATGATCGCTATTGCGTTGGCCAATCAACCGCGCCTGCTGATTGCCGATGAACCGACAAACGCAATGGAACCGACGACGCAGGCGCAAATTTTCCGTCTGTTAACCCGACTGAACCAGAACAACAACACCACCATTTTGTTGATCAGTCATGATTTGCAGATGCTGAGTAAATGGGCTGACCGTATTAACGTCATGTACTGCGGACAAACCGTGGAGACCGCGCCCAGCGAAGAGCTGGTGACAACGCCACATCACCCCTATACCCAGGCGCTGATTCGTGCGATCCCTGATTTTGGCAGTGCCATGCCGCATAAAAGCCGCCTGAATACCATGCCGGGTGCCATTCCGCTGCTCGAACATCTGCCGATTGGCTGTCGTCTTGGGCCACGCTGTCCTTATGCCCAGCGCAAATGTGTAGAAAGACCGCGTCTGAGTGGTGCGAAAAACCATCTCTATGCCTGTCATTTCCCGTTAAATATGGAGAGAGAGTGAGATGGTTGAAACGCTGCTCGAAGTACGCAATCTGAGTAAGACTTTCCGCTATCGTACCGGCTGGTTTCGCCCGCAAACCGTGGAAGCGGTGAAGTCGCTCAGTTTTACTCTGCGTGAGAAGCAAACGCTGGCCATCATTGGCGAGAACGGCTCCGGCAAATCGACCCTGGCGAAGATGCTGGCAGGTATGGTTGAACCCTCAACCGGAGAGTTACTGATTGACGATCATCCTTTGCATTACGGCGACTATTCATTTCGTAGCCAGCGCATCCGCATGATATTTCAGGATCCATCGACCTCTCTGAACCCGCGTCAGCGCATCTCCCAGATCCTCGATTTCCCGCTGCGTCTGAACACAGACCTTGAGCCGGAAGCGCGGCAAAAGCGTATCTATGAAACGTTGCGCATGGTCGGCCTGTTACCCGATCACGCCAGTTATTACCCGTATATGTTCGCGCCGGGACAAAAGCAGCGTCTGGGGCTTGCTCGCGCGTTGATATTACGCCCGAAAGTGATCATTGCGGACGAAGCGCTGGCATCACTCGATATGTCGATGCGCTCACAACTCATTAACCTTATGCTGGAATTACAGGAAAAACAGGGCATTTCATATATTTATGTGACTCAGCATATCGGTATGATGAAACATATTAGCGATCAGGTTCTGGTGATGCACCAGGGTGAGGTGGTTGAGCGCGGTAGTACCGCGAGCGTACTGGCATCACCGCTGCATGATCTGACTAAACGTTTGATTGCCGGCCATTTTGGCGAGGCATTGACCGCCGATGCCTGGCGGCAGGATCGCTAATAAGCCTGTCAACTCGCTTCGCACCTGGCAAAGAGTACCGTGATAGCCATTCATTTGGCGTAATGGGTCATTTACCGGGTGCTCTGACGGATGGCACCCCTTTCCCTAAAAAATCGACTATTACAAAAGAAGGGTATGACTCACTGACAAAATTTAGCAACCAACACTTATCGCCAGTATTGCCTTTCGATTAAGATTAGTATTGTCCTGTTTATATAAATCACTGACATCTCTTCTTCACCGAATACACCGTGGAGCCAGCCTCACGGGCATTTCGCTCATCCCAAATATGACAACCTAGCCCGTTGATTATCGGTGAATGTAAATACATCGACGGCACACCGATTTGCCTCACAATGCCGCGTTATCCATAAAAAGAAACTGCGTAAAAATAGAGTGGCTTATCAATTAAAAATGAAAGAGATTCCGTTAAAATAATACGCTTATTTAAACGTTATATGGTCAGATATCTCAATCGTATTGCTGCGCTTATATCCCTTCCTTTACCGCTGGTTGGATGACCCGAAATGACAGACTAGTGATATACTTTTGCAGTATCGAACTGTTAATGATTCAGTCTGAAACAAATCCTCAGAGCAGCCAACCATCACGGAAAAAACGTGACACCAGCAGCGGCTGCTGGGATAATTCGATTTCGTTTTGATTTATGTTGAAATGGCAATCATAACCTGTTGATTGTTAAAGTAAATAAAAGCAATGACTATAAGGATTAAAAGCTATGGGTTTTCTTACCGGTAAGCGCATTCTGGTAACGGGTGTTGCCAGCAAACTTTCCATCGCCTACGGTATCGCGCAAGCTATGCATCGCGAAGGCGCTGAACTGGCGTTCACTTATCAGAACGACAAACTGAAAGGCCGTGTGGAAGAGTTTGCCGCTCAACTGGGTTCCAGCATCGTACTGCCTTGTGACGTTGCGGAAGATGCCAGCATCGAAGCCCTGTTCAGCGAACTGGTTAAAGTATGGCCGAAATTTGACGGTTTCGTTCACTCCATCGGTTTTGCGCCGGGCGACCAGCTGGACGGTGACTACGTTAATGCCGTAACCCGCGATGGCTTCAAAATCGCACATGACATCAGCTCCTACAGCTTTGTGGCCCTGGCTAAGTCCTGCCGCGAAATGCTGAACCCGGGCTCCGCGCTGCTGACCCTGTCCTACCTGGGCGCAGAACGTGCTATTCCTAACTACAACGTTATGGGTCTGGCTAAAGCCTCTCTGGAAGCGAACGTTCGTTACATGGCGAACGCGATGGGTCCGGAAGGTGTTCGTGTTAACGGCATCTCTGCTGGCCCGATCCGCACCCTCGCGGCGTCTGGTATCAAAGATTTCCGTAAAATGCTGTCTCACTGCGAAGCGGTTACCCCGATTCGCCGCACGGTTACCATTGAAGATGTGGGTAACACCGCTGCGTTCCTGTGTTCTGACCTGTCCGCAGGTATTTCCGGTGAAGTTGTTCACGTTGATGGCGGTTTCAATATCGCAGCCATGAACGAGCTGGAACTGAAATAATCTTCCCTCGCCCCCCGTTTCGGGGGGCGTATTTCGTTACCCTTCCTCTTTTTTTGTTCCTTGTTACACTTGTCCTGCCTCTCACGCTGCGGCACGAACGCTTTAACGTTTTATATATCTTTCTGATATTTATTATCACGTAACATTCTTTCATCCCTTTCACCGCTTACGCCAGGATAAAACAGCGAAAAAGATCCGCGTACCAGCATAACGACGAGTCCGGATCGCCACTTTTTAGACCAAGGAACGACCATGGAACAACGCCGTGTTTCCGGCAAAAGCCAGTGGTATCATGAAACCCAGTCGAGCGCCCGTCAGGCTCAGGTGCTACCCTTAGTTCCCGAAGCGGCTACTGTTGACGATCCGTTTCTGTTAAACCTTACCCTGCCGGATTGGCTAATTCAGATGTGCAGCAACTGGCTAACGCCGGCACGAACACTGTACAAATTCCTGTTTCCCCAACGCGTAGCGGTTAACCGACTGCACACATTCAATGGCTATGACCGCCTGAGTACGGCTTTGACTGTCGCTCAGGTATACGGCGTACAGCGGCTGTGTAATCACTATGCCGCCCGCCTGGCACCCCTTCCCGGCCCCGACTCGTCTCGTGAGAGTAATCGCCGCCTGGCACAAATCACGCAATATGCCCGCCAGCTTGCGCTATCACCCGGGGTTATCGACGCCCGCGCCCGCCGTCAGCTTGATGAAGTGGGGTTAACGGAATACGACATTATTCTGATGGATCAGGTTATCGGTTTTATTGGTTTTCAGGCGCGCGTTATCGCCACCTTTCAGGCGCTCCTGGGGCAGCCCGTGCGTTTGATCCCCGGCATGGAGATGCAGCAAGAGGCAGAGTACACCTTGTTTGTCGCGGCGCAAACGCAGTGGACGCCAGGCATTGCACCGGTAAATTTACGCACCGCCAGCGCACGTCAGATGGAATCCCTTGCCAACTGGCAACCTTTGCCTGCTTTTCAGCTTCTCGCGCCCGTACTGGCACATGAGTACCCTTCGCTGGATGCGCTGGGCGAGATTTATAGCGGCGCGTTACCAGCGCTGGTGGACAACGACATCAAACAACTGGTCACCCTCTATACCGCGCGAATTAACGGCAGCCTAAACTGCTTTAGCGAAGCGTGGCAAAGCTGGAGCGGTGATAATGAGCTTGCCGAAGCAGTACGCAATGGTGAGCGGGCACTCAAACGCCTGGGGCAAACTCGGCGTAAAGAAAGCGCCATTGCGCAGGCTGTCCAGATATTGACCTGTGCGCCAGATCGCTTCAGCCCGACGCTTTTCGCGCAGTTGAAAGATAATGGAATCAATGAATCGTCAGCCATCGCATTACTTATCTGGTGTGCATTGTGCGGCTGGTTAAACCGTCTGAAAATTGCCTTAGGTGATGTCGCCTGATTCTGGTACAAGCGCCCTGGTTCAGCACGTGGCTTTATGCTGATTCAGGGACGGGCATTTTGCAGAAACAGCGCTTGCTGCAACAGGCAGATTCGCGTAAAACTGTCAGCCGCTCTTTCAGCCACGAAAATACAAAATTATGTTTCAGGACAACCCGCTGCTAGCGCAGCTAAAACAGCAACTTCATTCCCAAACACCCCGTGCGGAAGGTGTCGTTAAAGCCACGGAAAAAGGCTTTGGTTTCCTCGAAGTCGATGCGCAAAAAAGCTATTTTATTCCGCCGCCGCAGATGAAAAAAGTGATGCACGGCGATCGTATCATCGCAGTGATCCATACCGAAAAGGAACGCGAATCCGCTGAACCGGAAGAGTTGGTTGAGCCGTTTCTGAGCCGTTTTGTTGGCCGGGTGCAGAAGAAAGATGATCGCCTTTCTATCGTACCTGACCATCCGTTGATTAAAGATGTTATCCCTTGCCGCGCTGAACGTGGCGTAACCCACGATTTCAAAGACGGGGACTGGGCAGTTGCTGAAATGCGCCGTCACCCGCTCAAAGGTGATCGCAGTTTTTATGCTGAGCTGACGCAGTTCATCACCTTTGGCGACGATCATTTCGTGCCATGGTGGGTTACTCTGGCGCGACATAATCTTGAAAAAGAAGCGCCTGACGGCGTAGCGACCACGATGCTGGATGAAGGTCTTGAGCGTATCGATTTAACCGCACTGGATTTCGTCACCATCGACAGTGCCAGCACCGAAGATATGGATGATGCGCTGTATGTTACAGAAACCGCTGACGGCAAACTGCAACTGACCGTTGCGATTGCCGATCCGACCGCGTGGATCGCAGAAGGCAGCAAGCTGGATAATATCGCCAAAGTGCGTGCCTTTACCAATTACCTGCCGGGCTTCAACATTCCGATGCTGCCGCGTGAACTGTCTGATGACTTGTGTTCGCTGCGCGCCAATGAAGTTCGCCCGGTGCTGGCCTGCCGTATGACCTTAGATGCGCAAGGCGCTATCGAAGATAATATCGAATTCTTTGCGGCGACCATTACATCCAAAGCCAAGCTGGTGTACGACGACGTCTCCGACTGGCTGGAGAACAGCGGCTCCTGGCAGCCGCAGAACGACGCTATCGCCGCTCAAATTCGCCTGCTGCATCGCGTATGCCTGGCACGTTCTCAATGGCGTCAGACTCATGCGTTGGTCTTCAAAGACCGCCCTGATTATCGCTTTATTCTTGGCGAAAAAGGCGAAGTGCTGGATATCGTTGCCGAGCCGCGTCGAATTGCCAACCGTATCGTCGAAGAGTCAATGATTGCCGCCAATATTTGCGCTGCCCGCGTGTTACGCGACAAGCTCGGTTTTGGTATTTACAACGTGCATATGGGCTTTGATCCGGCAAATAGCGAACAGCTTGCCACGCTGTTGAAAGGCCACGGTATGCACGTGGATGCGGAAGAAGTGCTGACACTGGATGGCTTCTGTAAGCTGCGCCGCGAGCTGGATGCACAGCCTTCTGGTTTCCTCGACAGTCGCATTCGCCGTTTCCAGTCCTTTGCGGAAATCAGCGTCGATCCAGGTCCACATTTCGGTCTGGGCCTCGAAGCTTATGCCACCTGGACTTCCCCTATTCGTAAGTATGGCGACATGATTAACCATCGTCTGCTGAAAGCGGTAATCAAAGGCGAAACGGCAGCGCGTCCTCAAGCGGAAGCGACCGTACAGATGGCTGAACGTCGTCGTCTGAACCGCATGGCTGAACGCGATGTCGGCGACTGGTTGTATGCTCGCTTCCTGCAGAACAAAGCAGGTACCGAGGCCCGTTTTAGCGCTGAGATTATCGATATCAGCCGTGGCGGCATGCGTGTTCGTCTGGTGGATAATGGTGCGATTGCCTTTATCCCGGCGCCGTTCCTTCATGCAGTACGCGATGAGTTAGTGTGCAGTCAGGAAACCGGGACTGTGCAAATTAAAGGCGAAACCGTTTATAAAGTGACTGACGTTATTGATGTCACCATTGCGGAAGTTCGTATGGAAACGCGGAGTATTATCGCGCGTCCAGCCGCCTGATAACTCACGTTGTTTTGCTCCCTCAGCCGTACCGAGGGAGCAAATATTAGTTTGTGAAAGCGATAACACCCTCATTTTTTTTCAAATCCCCACAAAAAGCGTTAAAAGCGACCACAATAAAAATAACTTTGCGCATTTTTGCGGCGTTTTATGCATTTTTTCGCACCTGCTGTTCTTTTGTCCGGGGCCCGTTCTATTATAAGATTGTAAATAAAAACAATACCTTCATCCCTGATTACCCCTTAATAAATGGGGGTTAATCCGTCATTAGATGAGTAACCGTTGCGCTTTTTGGTGGGTTGGGAGACAGCATGAAAGACGATCAGGAACAGAATTTACTGTTTCGTTACCTGGGTTCCAGCAGCCCATTCTGGCGATTGACCGCTGATAGCAACGCGTTACATTTCGCTCCTGATGAAGAGTCTGAATCAAGTCAGGTGGTGACACTGAATGATGAGCAGGCAGCACAGTTACGACAAATGACCGTTATTACTTCCAGCCTGACCATGCATATTTCATTATTTGGCGATAACGTTCCTGTACATTTAGTCGGCCGGAAAATTAATAAAACCGAGTGGGCCGGAACCGCATCGGCATGGAATGACACGTCGTCCGTGGCGCGGGATTTGGTGCAGGGTCTCTCCTTTGCCGAACAGGTTGTTTCCGAAGCCAATTCTGTGATCGTCATCCTCGACCGCCATGGCAATATCCAGCGTTTTAACCGACTTTGTGAAGAATATACGGGATTAAAAGAGCAAGAGGTCATTGGGCAAAACGTTTTTAAACTCTTTATGAGCCATAACGAGGCCGAAGCCTCTAAACGCAATACCTCTGAATTCTTCCGTAACGGCGCGTCTTATGAAGTTGAACGCTGGATTAAGACGCGAAAAGGGCAGCGCCTGTTTTTATTTCGTAATAAATTTGTCCATAGCGGCAGCGGAAAAAACGAAATCTTCCTTATTTGTTCCGGTACAGATATTACCGAAGAGCGTCGGGCACAAGAGCGTTTACGGGTTTTAGCGAATACCGACACGATCACTGGTTTACCCAATCGTAATGCTATTCACGAATTAATCAGCAACGCGATTGATAATCGTGGCGACACGCAAATTGGTATCGTTTATCTGGACCTGGATAATTTTAAGAAAGTAAACGATGCCTATGGTCATATGTTCGGCGATCAACTTTTACAGGCCGTGGCGCTGGCGATTTTAAGTTGTCTGGATGAAGGCCAGACTCTTGCGCGCCTGGGCGGTGACGAATTTATCGTTCTGGCGACAGATTCGTCACAGAGCGCGCTGGAGGCGATGGCCTCTCGTATAATCACCCGTCTGCGCCAGCCCTTCCGGATTGGCCTTATCGAGATTTACACCGGTTGTTCGCTGGGGATCTCCCTTGCCCCACTGCATGGTAACGATCGCGAAAGTATTATTCGCAACGCCGATACCGCAATGTATATCGCAAAAGAAAACGGACGCGGAAAGTTTTGTGTTTTCACCCCGGAAATGAACCAGCGGGTTTTCGAATATTTATGGCTCGATACCAATCTGCGTAAAGCACTCGATAATGACCAACTGGTCATTCACTATCAGCCCAAAGTGACCTGGCGCGGCGAAGTGCGCAGCCTTGAAGCACTGGTCCGATGGCAATCGCCGGAACGCGGGTTAATCCCGCCACAGGATTTTATTGCGTATGCTGAAGAGTCGGGGCTGATCGTTCCGCTGGGACGCTGGGTTATGCTGGATGTCGTGCGTCAGGTCGCGAAATGGCGCGATAAGGGCATCAATTTGCGTGTGGCGGTAAACGTTTCAGCGCGACAGCTGGCGGACCAGTCGATATTCAGCGATTTGAAACAGGCTTTGCATGATCTGAATTTCGAATATTGCCCTATCGACGTTGAATTGACAGAAAGTTGCCTGATTGAAAACGAGGATCTGGCGCTGTCAGTCATTCAACAGTTCAGCGACCTGGGCTCACAGGTACATCTCGACGACTTTGGCACCGGTTACTCTTCCCTGTCGCAACTGGCGCGTTTCCCTATCGATGCGATAAAACTTGATCAATCCTTCGTTAAGGATATCCATAAACAATCTGTCTCGCAGTCGCTGGTGCGGGCGATTGTTGCGGTAGCACAGGCGCTGAACTTGCAGGTAATTGCGGAAGGGGTTGAAAACGCGAAAGAAGACGCCTTCCTTACCAAGAACGGCGTCAACGAACGGCAGGGATTCTTATTTGCTAAACCCATGCCCGCTGCCGTATTCGAGCGATGGTATAAGCGCTATCAGGCGCGAAAAAAGCGCTAACTGGCTTTACTTAAACTGGTGGACGAATGACGGTTCTGTAACTGCACCAGACGTTCCATATAGGCCACGTCTTTAGGTTGCAGGCAGAAGGCGGCATCAACCCAGTCTTCGGTAATGTCCATGAGCTCACTACGAGGCAGTTGCATCACACGCTGACGCGCTCGTAACATCGCGCGGACGCCATTGAGCCGGGGTTGCAGCGTATCGATAAACGTACGAACAGCCAGATAGCTTTGCCCGGGTTCAAAAAGCTGATCCACCAGCCCATGCTGCGCATACCATTCCGCGGTGTGGGATTCGCCTTTATAAATGAGCTCCTCCGCCAGCTTCATCCCTGAGCGCCGGGCCACCAGCGAATACCCCCCCATACCCGGGAACAAGTTAAAGGCAATTTCCGGAAAACCGAGGCGAGCATCGCGTTGCGCCAGTAAAAAATGGTGCGCCAGCGCCGCTTCAAAACCGCCGCCTAACGCACTACCTTCGACCATGGCCAGCGTAATTGCGCCAGTATCAAACCCGCGCGACGCCGCATGTACGCAATCGACACAAGCACGAGCATACGCACGCAGTGCTTCCCGGCGACCATTTTGAATGCACTCAACGAAAAAATTCAGATCGCCCCCCGCATTGTACATACCGGGAACCAGCGAGCCCGTTACCCAAAAGTCCACGGCAAATCCCGCTTGTCGGACAAGCCAGGAGATGTTCATGATCTCTTCGATTAACACATGGTTAAAGCAGGGTCGTGGCTGAGCGCGCAACATCATCCATACTGTGCGACGCTCTTCTTCGTAGTAACCCGAAAGTTGCGTAAAACGTTCATTATCCGTAAAAAGTTTACACGTAGCCTGGTTGATAACTGTCATAGACTTACTCCTCCGGTAAAAAAGCGCGGTGTGCGCAGAGCAAGACTAATCCAGCAGCAACCTTAGCTGTATGTAACTTAATGAATATATAATTAGTACTTATAATATTTTGAGATTTCGCTTTTCCCCTTCTCTTTTTAAACTATTTTCTGCATCATTCAATGTGTTAATTTTCAAACATAAAGGTGAAGACATGGCCGACATTGATGTAAAGCAACTGACGGGACGGCTTGATACCGTGCTGGATATTCTGGTTGCGGGCGACTACCAATCCGCCATTCGTAACCTGGAAATTCTGAAGGCTGAATTACAGCACCTCGATAATGCGGATAAATCCGCGTCTGCCGGCAACCCTAAAACACCCTGGGAAGTCTGACTGATACCCCTCTCGCGATAGCGGACCACAGGAACATGGCGCCGTTATAGCTTTTTATTAATAGACGTAACGACTCTGAAAGTAGTGGCTATGAATTCCCGACAACAACTAATACTGCAAACGGTAATTGATAAGGGACGGATGAGCGTTTCGGATCTGTCAAAAATGACAGGCGTTTCCGAAGTGACCATCCGACAGGACCTCAATACCCTTGAAAAACAGAGTTACCTGCGTCGTACGCATGGTTTTGCCGTGCCGCTGGATAGCGATGACGTCGAAACGCGCATGATGAATAACTACACCGTGAAGCGGGAGCTGGCAGATTACGCCGCGTCGCTGGTGAGTGACGGCGAAACGGTTTTCATCGAAAACGGTAGCTGCAATGCTCTGCTGGCCCGCCGCCTGGGTGAGCAATCTGGCATCACCATTATCACCGTCAGTAGCTATATCGCGCACTTGCTTAAAGATGCGCTGTGCGACGTTATTCTGCTGGGCGGTATTTACCAGAAGAAAAGTGAAAGTGTTGTCGGCCCCCTCACCCGGCAATATGTTCAGCAAGTGCATTTCAGCAAGGCATTTATTGGCATTGATGGGTGGCTACCTGACACCGGTTTTACTGGCAGAGATATGATGCGCTCTGACGTGGTTAACGCCGTGCTGGAAAAAGGCAGTGAAGCCATTGTCCTGACAGATAGTTCAAAATTTGGCGCAGTGCATCCGTACACACTGGGCGTGGGCAGTCGCTTTAACCGCGTGATCACTGACGCCAGTATTCCCGCTGATGCTCAGCGCCAGTTGCAGGAATCAGGCCTTATCGTCGATATCGTCAACGCAGCCGCCTTGCTTTAATAGAAACAGCCCGCTCAGCCGGGCTATCTCCTTCATATCTGAGACTATTCCGACCCGCCAATTAAGACTATTTACCCTGCCGGTAAAGATGTTCAGACGTAAAATTATATTCAGCGATATAACAGGACGTGACTATCACACGCGTGAATTTAGTAACACCTGCGCCACAAGGTTTAACGGAAAGTCTTTAGGACGGGCTACAGGCACTATACTTAAAGAGAACACTTTCCGTGAATCAACTATTCAGGAGAAAGTATGATGATGTTAACAAGCAAAAAAATGGCAGCTGCTCTGCTGGCTGTAACCCTGGCGATGTCTCTGAGCGCATGCGGTCACTGGTCTAAACGCGATCGTAATACCGCAATCGGTGCCGGCGCGGGTGCTTTGGGTGGTGCTGTCTTAACGGATGGTAGCACACTGGGTACACTGGGTGGCGCGGCGGTTGGTGGTATTATCGGTCACCAGGTTGGTAAATAATTCATTTCATCACGGCACTTAAAACAGAATAAAAGATACTTTCTTTCAGGTCTGAATACGCAGTGTAAAAAAGCCGCGATAATTATCGCGGCTTTTCTCTTTGGCAGTAATTTTACCCGCCTGCCAGTTTAACTTTCATGCCTTTCGCTTCCAGTAGCGATTTAAGCAAATCGCGCTTGTCGCCCTGAATTTCAATGACACCATCTTTTACTGAGCCACCGCAGCCGCATTTCTTTTTAAGTTCTGCCGCCAGGGTCGCAAGCACAGCATCATCACCTTCAACACCTGTGATCAGGCATACCCCTTTCCCTTTGCGGCCGCTGGTCTGACGCTGTATGCGTACAACACCATCGCCTTTGGCGCGCTCAACAGGAGCTTTTTCTTCATTGATGCGTCCGGTTTCGGTGGAATAGACCAGACGGCTATTATTATCGCTCATCATACCCCCAGGCCAAGAGAGACATTAATATCGCGCAGTGTCTGTGCCGGATTTGCAGATTGCGTCACCGGGCGACCAATGACCATATAGTCTACACCGACCGCCAGCGCCTGTTCCGGGGTCATAATACGCCGTTGATCGCCCACCTCACTGCCCTGCGGGCGAATACCGGGTGTCACCAGCTTAAATTGTTGACCAAAAGCGGCTTTAAATCGCACCGCCTCTTGTGCAGAGCAGACTACGCCATCCAGACCACATTGCTGAGTCAAGCCCGCCAGACGTTCTGCGTATTCGGCAGGGGTTGCGCTAATACCCAGCCCTTGCAGATCGCTGGCTTCCATACTGGTGAGCACCGTTACCGCAATGAGAAGCGGTGCATCATTACCGAAAGGAACCAGCGCTTCTTTGGCAGCAGTCATCATACGCGCGCCACCAGAAGCATGTACGTTTACCATCCACACGCCTAAATCTGCTGCTGCTTTTACCGCATGCGCTGCCGTATTCGGGATGTCATGAAATTTTAAGTCCAGGAACACGTCAAAACCGCGTTCTTGCAGATCGCGAACCAGTTGCGGGCCAAACAGTGTGAACATCTCTTTGCCGACTTTCAGCCTGCAATCACGGGGATCGATACGATCGACAAAGGCCAGGGCCTTATCACGGTTATCGTAGTCAAGCGCAACCACGACCGGAGAAGAAGTTAACGCGCGGGAAATAGATGAAGCAGTAGACGTCATGATGAGACCTTCTTTGATGAGGGCACCCGCTCAGGCGCGAATAATAAACGGCGAGCATTCTACCTGTGCTAAAGCGGAATTGACAGGTTCCATTCACCCACTGCCAGGCTATATTTATGCGGAGGTCAGGTATGCGTAGTGAACTCATAATTAGTATGTTGTAACTAAAAAAGATTTTTTTTAAAAACTACTGCCCGTCGAGACCACGGATAGGCTTAACGGTCGACCAGGCACGGCATGACGGACAATGCCAGTACATGGTAAAGGCAGTAAAACCGCATTTATGGCAGCGATAACGCGGCTTGCTGCGAATTTGCTCACCCACCATATCGCGCAGCACCATCAGGCTCTCTTTAGCACGGCCTTCTTCCGCTTCGTTCAGATGGTAATCCATTAACTTGTGGAAAACGCGCATCGTCGGATGGCGCTGCAATTGCCGCGTGACGTACAGTTGGGCAGGATCCTGCCCTTCGCGGCTCTCCATGATTTCCGCCAGCATCAATTCCGCTGTTGCGCCCGTATTCTCTTCAACACAGCGCTGGAGGAACGCAGCCCATTCATCTTGCTTACCCAGATGCTGATAGCACACTTGCAGCATTTCCAGCGTTTCGCTGACCAGTTCCTTATCCTGATCGATAACACGTAAAAGGCTCTCTACTGCTTTAGCGTATTCCCCTTTCGCCATAAACACGCGTCCCGTCATGATCGACACGCGCGGGCTATCGCGGTCGGCGGCAGCACCTTTTTTCAGCAAGGCCATCGCCCTGTCCATATCGTCATTACCCATTTGCTGTAACGCCAGTTCACAGTAAAAATGGGCAATTTCGCCTCGCTGTTTATCTTTACCCAACTTCACCAGCCGCTCCGCGACATCGATGGCTTTCTGCCAGTCACTGGTAGCCTGATAAATCTGCAGTAGCTGCTGGAGTGCACTGATACGGAAATCGGTCTCATCAACCAGTTGATTGAACATATCTTCCGCGCGGTCATACATCCCTGCGGCCATATAATCACGGCCCAGTTGCTGTACGGCAAGTAATCGCTGGTCATAAGAGAGCGACGCGCTTTCCATCAGGGTCTGGTGAATGCGGATCGCGCGATCGACTTCGCCGCGCGAACGGAACAGGTTTCCGAGGGTAAGATGGGCTTCGACAGTGCCGGTATCCTCTTTGAGCATGTCGAGGAACAGGTCCACCGCCTTGTCTTGTTGGTTGCTCAGAAGCAGGTTCATCCCGGCTACGTAATCACGCGATAGCCGGTTTGCCTCGTCCTGCTTAGTTTGTTGAGCATTTCTGCGCCCCATGTACCAGCCGTATGCAGCCGCAACAGGTAACAACAGAAACAACAACTCCAACATATACGATTATTCCTTTACTACCGGCGTACCGGGATTCACAGCAGCCGTGGTAGCAGGCGCGAGTTGATGCTCAAGACGTTTAATTTTCCGCTCCGCACGCGCGAGAGAAACGCGTACGCGCAACCAGAACAGGCCACAAATCAGCCAGCCAATGACAAAACCGGCGGCAAAAAGGATAGCCAGCAACGTCGAAATGCGATATTCGCCCTGGGCAAGCAGATAATTGAAGGTCACCTGCTGATCGTTTTGTGCACCAAGCGTGACCGAAACGACAAAAATCGCCAGCACCAATAAGAAAATGAGTAAATATTTCACATTACTTCCCGTTATGTGGTTGTGAGCGAATAAGTTATGTTCAACTGACTGCATCCAGCCTTATAAACTACCATTTTAGCGTCGGACGCGAAACGGAAATGCGTAACACCTCATACTGATTTAGGGTCTAAACGCAGAATTTCAACTTTACTGCTCTCTTTCGGCGATTTCCTGCTTCTCTTCGACGGGGGGAGTCAGCGGTCCACAAAGACGTTGCGCAAGCCAGGAAGCGATCGTTACCAGTATCCAGGAGATGAGGGTCGCGACGACCAGATCACGAGGCCAGTGCATCCCCAGCACTAATCGGCTGCCCATTACACTTGTTGCCCACACCAGCAGCACAACAATGGTCCAGGTCCGACGACGTGGCCAAAGCAAGCCGACCCCCAGAAGCGCCCAACTGGCGGCAAACATGGTATGGCCTGATGGGAACGCAAACCCCGTTTCGTTTTGCCAGTGTTTACGTAAAAACACGGGAATGTCCGTCTGATTGATCAATTGTGTTTCCACAAGTCGGCTACGTGCTTTACGTTTGAGACTGTAAAATTCATCGGACTGAATATTATGTGTTTTTTCAAGCCAGACCACAAATGGCCGGGGTTCCTGCACCCGCTCTTTCACCCAGGATTTAACGCCCTGGCCTGCAAGGATCGCGCAGCCCAGAATAGCAAACAGCACAAGCGCGGCTTTTAATCGAAAACGCAGACACCACAAAAACCAGCCGCAAAGAATCACATGCGTAATAATGCCCCAGGGCTGAGTTACGGTCTCCGTCATCCAGTACATTGCGCGCAGCCACGCACCGTTTTCACCCGGCTCCCAGCGCCAGCCGGATATCCATACGGCGACAGGCATGATTAACAGTATTCCCGCACCGACTGTCGTGCGCTTTGCAATAGAAAACATCGCTTCTCCTTTGATCTGTGGCTTCACAATCATAACTGATAAATAACATTTTCGGGAAAAGTGCCAGATTTGTGCGTTTTAACAGCAATGCGTCAGGAGGTGGTTAGTGATGTAAAGCGCGTTGTGGCAAAATAAAGAGATACAAAAGGCCAGTTGTCTGACGGCCAGCATAAATCTGGAGAATCACATGCAGCTTAAACGTGTGGCAGAAGCCAAACTGCCAACCCCATGGGGCGATTTCCTGATGGTGGGTTTTGAAGAACTGGCAACCGGACAGGATCATGTTGCGCTTGTCTATGGAGATATTTCCGGGCAGTTACCGGTTCTGGCGCGGGTCCATTCGGAATGCCTTACGGGTGACGCGCTGTTCAGCTTACGCTGCGATTGCGGTTTCCAGCTTGAAGCGGCATTAACGCATATTGCCGAAGAAGGCCGTGGCGTGTTGCTTTACCACCGCCAGGAAGGTCGCAATATCGGGCTGCTCAATAAGATTCGCGCCTATGCGCTCCAGGATCAGGGCTATGACACCGTCGAAGCAAACCATCAGTTAGGATTTGCCGCCGATGAGCGTGACTTCACCCTGTGTGCTGATATGTTCAAACTGCTGGGCGTGGATGAAGTGCGTCTGTTGACCAATAACCCGCTCAAAGTCGAGATCCTCACCGAAGCCGGTATCAATATCGTGGAACGTGTGCCGCTGATTGTCGGACGCAATCCGAAAAATGCCCACTACCTCGATACCAAAGCCGCGAAAATGGGACACCTGCTTAGCGAGTAGTGCTGACTATGCCGGGTAACGGTCACGCTGCTACCCGGCATCACCACCGTTTAATGCAGCATATTGCGGATCACATAGTGCAGGATGCCGTCATTCTGGTAGTAGGTCAGCTCTGTTGAAGTATCGATACGACAACGACAATTCACTGTCTCTTGCGTACCGTCTGCACGGGTTAATGTCACCGGAATGGTTGCACCAGGTTTGAGCTGATTAAGCCCGGCGATATCCAGTTTCTCTTCCCCGGTCAGTCCCAGCGTTTTACGCGTTGCGCCTTGCGGAAACTCCAGCGGTAAAATGCCCATCCCAATCAGGTTTGAGCGGTGGATACGTTCAAAAGATTCCGCAATCACCACCCGCACACCCAACAGGCGTGGACCTTTTGCCGCCCAGTCGCGACTGGAACCGGAACCGTACTCTTTACCGGCAATGACCGCAAGCGGCGTCCCCTGCTGCTGATAGCGCATTGCTGCATCATAGATAGCAACCACTTCTTCTCCCGGTAAATAACGGGTCATTCCTCCTTCCACACCGGGAACCATTTCGTTACGAATGCGGATATTTGCAAACGTTCCGCGCATCATGACTTCATGGTTGCCACGACGCGAGCCATAAGAGTTGAAGTCCCGCCGCTCTACCCCATGGCTTTGCAGATAACGACCTGCGGGGCTATCGGCTTTAATGCTACCCGCTGGCGAGATATGGTCGGTAGTGACGGAATCGCCAAGCATGGCCAGAATACGTGCGCCGTGAATATCCTCAACCGGTTTCGGAATCGCGCCCATATCCTCAAAGAACGGGGAGAGACGAATATAGGTAGAATCATTCTGCCAGCCGAAGGTGTCCGAGCTTTCCACCTCAATGGCTTTCCATTCCTGCGTCCCTTCAAACACTTCCGCGTATTCTTTGCGGAACATATCGGTGGAGACTTGCTCGACGGCGCGGGCGATCTCCTGGCTGGACGGCCAGATATCTTTCAGATAGACCGGATCACCTTTACGATCATGACCCAACGGATCCGTGGCCAGATTAATGTTCATGTTACCCGCCAGCGCATAGGCCACCACCAGAGGCGGTGATGCCAGCCAGTTGGTCTTCACCAGCGGATGGATGCGCCCTTCGAAGTTCCGGTTACCCGACAGCACCGCGCCAACCGTCAGATCCCCCTGCCTGATAGCCTGTTCGATAGGTTCGGGCAGTGGCCCCGAGTTCCCGATACAGGTGGTACAACCGTATCCTACCAGGTTGAATCCCAACTCATCGAGATAAGGTGTCAATTTCGCCTGAGCAAGATAATCAGACACCACTTTAGAGCCTGGCGCCAGTGAGGCTTTCACCCATGGCTGACGTTTTAAACCAGCCTTCACGGCATTTTTTGCCAGCAAACCGGCAGCCATCAGGACGCTGGGATTCGAGGTGTTGGTACATGAGGTAATCGCGGAGATCACGACAGCGCCGTCAGGCAACTCATGTTTTTCACCTTTGAAGACGTATTCTACTGGCTTGCGGTCTTTCTGGGCGGTGTTGAGTTCAAGTTCAGAGCTGGCAGCAAAGGCTTTCGGCACATCACCCAGAGCCACACGGTCCTGAGGACGTTTCGGCCCGGCAAGGCTGGCTTCAACATCATCCATATTCAGTTCAAGCGTACTGGTGAAGACGGGCTCGTCGCCCGGGTTACGCCACATCCCCTGCGCTTTAGCGTAGGCTTCAACCAGGAGAACTTGCTCTTCGCTGCGTCCACTGAGACGCATGTATTCCAGTGTCACGCCATCAATAGGGAAAAAGCCGCAGGTTGCGCCATATTCTGGCGCCATATTGGCGATCGTCGCCCGGTCAGCCAGAGGCAGCGAATCCAGACCGTCGCCGTAAAATTCGACGAATTTTCCTACTACGCCATGCTTGCGCAGCATTTGGGTTACGGTCAACACGAGGTCAGTGGCGGTGATCCCCTCACGTAATTTACCGCTCAGTTTGAACCCCACCACATCAGGAATCAGCATCGAGACGGGCTGGCCCAGCATAGCCGCTTCGGCTTCAATTCCCCCGACGCCCCATCCCAGCACGCCGAGACCGTTGATCATCGTGGTATGTGAGTCGGTTCCTACCAGGGTGTCAGGATAAGCAACCCACTCTTTGTCCTGTAATTCACTCCATACCGCTTTGCCCAGATATTCCAGATTGACCTGGTGGCAAATTCCGGTACCCGGCGGTACGACACTAAAACGGCTGAACGCCTGTTGTCCCCAGCGTAGAAAAACATAGCGCTCGTGATTACGCTCCATTTCAAGGCGAACATTCTCCTCGAAAGCGTCGTCGTCACCAAAATGATCGACAGTGACAGAGTGGTCAATGACGAGGTCAACCGGGGAAAGGGGATTCACTTTAGCAGTATCGCCACCGAGGCGTTTAACCGCTTCACGCATGGCGGCAAGATCGACCACGGCGGGTACGCCGGTAAAGTCTTGCATCAAAACGCGGGCGGGACGGTAAGCGATTTCACGATCGGCATGGGCTGTTTTCAGCCATCCCGCCAGGGCTCGTATATCTTCTTCTGTGACAGAATCGTCATCCTGCCAGCGCAGGAGATTCTCGAGTAACACTTTTAGCGACTTGGGTAGACGCGCAATATCCCCAAGTTCCTTTGCGGCCAGCGGCAAGCTGTAGTAGTGATACGTTTTATTCTCTGCCTGCAACGTGTCCTTACTGGCTTCGCGTAGGGTTGACGACATAAGCTCCTCCTTAATAACAGGGATAGCGAAACCCTGAGGCTTATCAGGGTCTGTATTAAAGATAACACAAACATGTCGTAACGTTTTTATAACAACTCAAAAGGCTAAATCTTGATGTCATGCGGGCAAGTGCTGGAGAGTAAAAGCAAAAAACCTCGCCTGGGCGAGGTTTTCATTGATTAGAACAACCATATCCGGATGAGCTCCCCCCAAAACAACAGGGAAAAAGAAAACGCGCTCACCCATGACCAGTATTTAACAGAACGACGATTATTCATCATATACACACCAGAGAATGTATTCATTAAAGATGCGTTGATACGCAATTTATTATTGCTGTGGTGTATTTATTTAGTAGTACACAAGTACACATCAGAGTGACGAGATAATTTCCTCATGACTTCTAATGATAATAATTATTGTTTTGGCACTTCGTCTTCCGCGAAGGTGTCAATAAACGCCTGTTGCTGTGGCGTCAATTTCCAGGACGCCGGTACCGTAGTTGAAGCTTGCGGTTTCGCTGCTTGTGGTTTGTCATGCGGATGACACACTTGCTTCACTGGCTCAGAGCGACCTGTTACAGCCATTTTAACCCCAGAATTTCCAGATAATTAACGCTACCACGACCCAAAAGACGGCAGAACCCAGAAATACCGCCAGCCACGCTTTACGCTTGAGCTGCGGGTCCCTTTGCGGTTCTTCGCTTCCTGATGGCATTGCTAACCTCGTACAATCGACATCACTTATCATTTCAGGCACCAACAATCGGTACAATTAATCATGGATGAGATAAATCCTAAAGAAACTTTAGTCGAAAAGCTAGTGAATTTACGCAACCTGTTCAAAGAATATTTAATCTTTTGACCGCAAATAAATTATTGAAGTGAAAAATTTGCGCGGGGGCAATTTAGTTTCTATGTTTGTCGCAAATTTACGCCAGATTAAGAAACAGGAGGGAAAATCAATCAGGCAAAAGTATGAGTTGAAAATAAGAGAATGATAACGGTAATTCGACTTAGGGAAGGTTAAGGGGCTCCTTTTACTATAAAAGGCTACCCCGCTAATCATTATTTTTCCGGAAGTTTAATGTCCTTAAACATCGCCTCAATATCTTCATTCGAACGTAACGCCACGGCGGCATCAACCACATCACGCGTCAGATGCGGCGCAAAGCGCTGAATGAAATCATACATATAGCTGCGCAAAAACGTGCTGCGGCGAAAGCCTATCTTGGTCGTGCTATGGCTGAAAATTTCCTGCGCATCCAGTTTTACCAGATCCGGGTCAGAGATCGGGTCGACAGCCATGCTGGCAATGACCCCCACCCCAAGCCCCAGGCGCACATAGGTTTTGATAACGTCAGCATCGGTCGCCGTAAAGACGATTCGCGGCGATAGCCCAGCCCGGTTGAACGCGGTATCCAGCTCAGAGCGTCCGGTAAAACCAAAGGTGTAAGTGACCAGCGGGTATTGTGCCAATTCTTCAATCGACACCGATGGCTTACCGGCCAGCGGATGGTCGGGGGTAACCACAATCGAGCGATTCCAGTGGTAGCATGGCAGCATCACCAGGTCGTCATAGAGATGCAGTGCTTCGGTCGCGATAGCAAAATCCGCATTGCCTTTGGAGACAGCTTCCGCAATTTGCGTTGGCGATCCCTGATGCATATGTAACGAGACCCGAGGATAACGTTCGATGAATCCCTTAATGACGTTGGGTAGAGCGTAACGCGCCTGCGTGTGGGTGGTCGCAACATAGAGCGAGCCTTTATCCGGCCAGGTGTGCTCCCCCGCCACGGATTTAATGGCGTCCACTTTAGAGAGAACTTCCCGGGCAATACGGATGATCTCCTGTCCGGCTGGCGTCACCTGAGTGAGGTGTTTACCACTGCGAGCAAAGATCTGGATCCCCAGTTCATCTTCCAGCATGCGAACTTGCTTACTGATGCCTGGCTGGGAGGTGTAAAGACCTTCTGCGGTTGAGGAGACGTTGAGGTTGTGGTTTACCACTTCAACGATATAGCGAAGCTGCTGTAATTTCATGAAAGACCATCCAAATTCGCGCAAACGGGCAATCGCTTAAGACGATTTCATAATAAAAAAAGATTTAACTATAACCACTATATCATTTATATCTTCTATGTATAGATTCGATGAAAAAATAATAACGGTGTAATAAAAAAAGGGCCGGATAACCGGCCCTTGTTTTAACCCATTAATCTTAAAGCTTTATTTTTTGGCTTCCGCCCATTTTCCATCAACGTAAAACGCTGACCAGTTTGTCGCTTTGCCGTCTTTTTCCGACGCAACATACTGCTGCTTTGTTTTACGGCTAAAACGGACAATGGTCTTATTCCCATCCGGATCCTGTTGCGGGGCATCGGCCAGATAACGCAGCTTTTCCGGCAAACGATCGCGGAAGCGATATAACTCTTCCACTAACGGAGCACGCGTTTCGCGTGATTTCGGGAACGTGTTAGCCGCAAGGAAGACCCCGGCAGCGCCATCACGCAGAACGAAATAGGCATCCGATTTTTCGCACGGTAACTCCGGCAACGGTACCGGATCTTCTTTCGGTGGTGCGACTTCGCCGTTACGCAGGATCTTACGCGTGTTTTTGCATTCGTCGTTGGTACAGGCCATGTACTTACCGAAACGTCCCATTTTCAGGTGCATTTCAGAGCCGCATTTCTCACACTCCACCACCGGGCCGTCATAACCTTTAATGCGGAACTCGCCCTCTTCGATTTCATAACCATCGCAGGTCGGGTTATTACCACAAACATGCAGTTTACGTTTCGGATCAATGAGGTAGCTGTCCATCGCCGTACCGCACTTAGTACAACGCCGTTTGGCGCGCAGTGCGTTGGTTTCCGCATCATCGCCTTCCAGAACGTTCAATACTTCGTTTTCCGGTACCAGGTTAATGGTGGTTTTGCAACGCTCTTTTGGAGAAAGGGCATAACCGGAGCAGCCGAGGAAAACCCCGGTACTGGCAGTACGGATCCCCATCTTACGACCGCAAGTCGGGCAATCAATACTGGTAAGCACCATCTGATTCGGACGCATCCCGCCTTCATCCGGCTCTCTTTCTGCCTGATCAAGTTGACGAGAGAAATCACCGAAGAAACTGTCCAGCACCTTCTTCCATTCCGCTTCGTGGTTTGCCACCTGGTCGAGACGATCTTCCATCTGCGCGGTGAAATCGTAATTCATCAACTCACGGAAGTTCTCTTCCAGACGGTCGGTAACAATCTCACCCATTTTTTCCGCGTAGAAGCGACGGTTTTCCACGCGCACATAGCCACGGTCCTGAATGGTCGAAATGATTGACGCGTAGGTAGACGGGCGGCCAATGCCACGTTTTTCCAGCTCTTTAACCAGCGACGCTTCACTAAAGCGCGCAGGTGGTTTTGTAAAGTGCTGGGCAGGCGTCAAGTCAATCAGCGACAGGACATCCCCCGTATTTACCGCAGGCAGCGTGCGATCTTCATCGCCTTTACGCAGTGCAGGCATGACTTTCGTCCAGCCATCAAATCGCAAAATGCGACCGCGTGCTTTCAGACGATAATCACCTGCGCCCACAGTAATAGTGGTGGAGTCGTATTGCGCCGGTGTCATCTGGCAGGCCACAAACTGGCGCCAGATCAGCTGATACAGTTTCTGCGCATCAGTTTCCATGTCTTTCAGGGCGTCCGCTTCAACCCCAACATCGGATGGACGGATCGCTTCGTGCGCTTCCTGCGAATTCTCTTTGCTGGCGTACTGGTTAGCATTTTCCGGCAGGTATTTTTTACCGTACTTGTCACCAATAAACGTGCGCACCATGCTGACCGCATCCTGACTCAGGTTGGTGGAGTCGGTACGCATATAGGTGATGTAACCCGCTTCGTACAAACGCTGGGCCATCATCATGGTTTTCTTCACGCCAAAGCCCAGGCGGGTACTCGCCGCCTGCTGCAACGTGGACGTAATAAAGGGTGCGCCTGGTTTGCTGCTGGTCGGCTTATCTTCTCGCTCAAGCACGGTATAACGCGCTTTTTCGAGCAGACTCACGGCCGCCATCGTTTGTTCGCGGTTAACCGGACGGAAAGGTTTATCCCCTTCGTGCGTCACCTGAAGTGGCAGAGAATCGCCACCAGGCGTGGCGGCATTGGCATCAACTTCCCAGTACTCTTCCGGAACGAAAGCTTTAATCTCACGTTCACGCTCAACCACCAGACGCACAGCGACCGATTGTACGCGGCCGGCAGACAGGCCACGAGCGATCTTCTTCCACAACAGCGGAGAGACCATGTAACCCACTACGCGGTCCATAAAGCGCCGCGCCTGTTGGGCATTCACACGATCAATGTTCAGTTCGCCAGGCTTTTCGAACGCCTGACGAATCGCATTTTTGGTGATTTCATTAAAAACCACGCGGCTATAGCGCGTTTCATCGCCGCCGATCACTTCCCGCAGGTGCCATGCAATGGCTTCCCCTTCGCGGTCAAGGTCGGTTGCGAGATAGATATGGTCGGCTTTTTCAGCGAGCGATTTCAGCTCAGAAACCACCTTCTCTTTTCCGGGCAGCACTTCATAGTGCGCATCCCAGTTGTGCCATGGGTCAATGCCCATGCGATTGACAAGAGCGCCGCGTTCATCCTTTTTAGGCTTCTTAGCCGTTTTGGTGGAGGCAGAGTCAGCGCTCTTTTTAGGTGCTGAGCCACTGGTCGGCAAATCGCGGATATGACCGACGCTGGATTTCACCACGTAGTCATTACCCAGATACTTATTGATCGTTTTGGCTTTTGCCGGGGACTCAACGATGACGAGAGCTTTACCCATATTCACCTTTACCTAATAAAATTCTTCCAGGAATACGTCGCACATTGATTCACCTTCCGCTGGCGACGAGCCAATGATATTGCGGTGGCGACAATGGATATCAACCCTATATTTGACCATAAGCGAAAGTAATCGCTAGCAGGTGATTGAGTTAACAGGCTTTTTCGCTAGTATACGATACAGCACGACGATTTTACGGTCGAATGTCAAGCAAATCTGTTGCCAGATTGACGAAAGGGTCACACTGTACCTGATAAAATTTGTTACGCAACTTTATTAGCATGCAAAATCGAATCGCGCCAGCACTACCGTAACGGGAAACCCCTTGCCTGTGCAGGGAAAATTTGCCCCTGGGCCGTGTGGGGCGTAAACTTGTTAAATTTTTAAGGAGGGGCGAAATGGAGCCGAATAAGCAACCTATCGATCGTCAGTCTCTGCTTGAGCTGGCAAACCAACTCATTCGCGATCATGAAGACACGCTGTCCGGTATTGAAGCAACCGGTGTAAGCCAGCGCAATGGGGTGCTGGTATTCAGCGGCGAGTATTTTCTGGATGAACAGGGGCTGCCGACCGGGAAAAGCACCGCGGTATTCAACATGTTCAAATATCTGGCCCATGAGCTGTCTGAAAAATACCATCTGATCGATTAAATAAAAACGCGAGGCCATGGCCTCGCGTTTTTATTAGTACTTGCGTCTACATGAGCGGTTTTTGCCCGCGCTGCCACCAGCGCATCAGCAGTCGGTCTGCGCTCTCTGCGGCACTGCCGGTCAAGCGATCGATGAGTTTTTTGCGTTGCTGATAACGCAGGCCGATCACCTCATGGCTCTCAAACAGCCCCAGCAGCAACTCGTCGCTGGTACCCACCGCATCAACCAGACCTTTTTCCAGCGCCTGCGAACCATACCAGTGCTCGCCAGTCGCCACCTGTTCTATATCCAGTTGCGGGCGCATCTGATGGACAAAACCTTTAAACAGGTCATGCGTTTCATTGAGGCTCTCGCGGAATTTCTGCCGCCCCTCTTCGGTGTTTTCACCCAACAGCGTCAGCGTGCGTTTGAACTGCCCGGCAGTATGCAATTCGATGTCAATCTCTTTGCTTTTCAGGAAACGATTGAAGTTAGGGATCTGCGCCACGACGCCAATCGATCCAATAATAGAAAACGGCGCTGCAACAATTTTGTCCGCAACACAAGCCATCATGTATCCCCCGCTGGCGGCAACTTTATCGACTGCGACAGTCAGCGGAACCTGCTTGTCGCGCAGGCGTTGTAACTGAGAAGCCGCCAGCCCGTAGCCATGAACAACGCCACCAGGACTTTCCAGACGGAGAACAACCTGATCTTCTGGCTTGACCAGCGTCAATACTGCGGTGATCTCTTCACGCAGCGCGCCAACTTCATGAGCATCCATGCTACCTTTGAAGTCCAGCACCCAGGCGCGAGGTTTATCCGCCGAGGCCGTGTCGCCAGACTTTGCTTTGGCTTTTGCCGCTTTCGCGTCCTGTTTGGCTTTTTTCTTTTGGGCTTTATGCCACAGTTTTTGCTGCTGGCTGTCCAGCAGCGCCACGGCCATCTCTTCCTGCATTTCCTTATATTGTTCGCTCATGCGGGTAACGCGTAATTCACCCCGCTGACGTTTGCGCTGTGTCAGATTAACAATAAGAATTGCGACTACCACAATCGCGACGACAACCGTCGCAATTTTGGCTAAAAACAAACCATATTCAGACAGTAATTCCACGCATTCCACCTTGGTTCAGCCACTTAACGATCGCATCCAGTGTACATGAGCCTTCCTGGCACGTCTCGCATTACCCCCTTTCTGGCATTCAGTCGACCAGTTTCAGCACATTCCGCTATACATGATGCCAGCGCACGGGAGACTCTCTGCCAGACTGATTGAAATCGCCTTCTATTTCAGGCATAAAGCCAACACGATTTAAAGACGGGTTGAGACCAAGGAGTTAGCGTGCATTATCAGCCACAACGCGACCTGTTGCGAAACCACATTATTCTGGTCACCGGCGCCAGTGACGGCATCGGCAAAGAGGCGGCGCTCACCTATGCCCGCTACGGCGCACGCGTCATCTTACTTGGGCGTAACGAAAACAAATTGCAGTCGGTTGCCGGACAGATAGCCTCCGGGGGCGGTCAGGCCGCCAGCCTCTTCACGCTGGATATGGCCACCTGTACGCCCAATGATTGTCTGCGTCTCGCGGACGAGATTGCTAAACACTATCCACGACTGGACGGCGTACTGCATAACGCTGGCGTACTGGGCGATGTCTGTCCCATGAACGAACAGCGGCCTGACGTCTGGGATAACGTTATGCAGGTTAACGTCAACGCCACCTTCTATTTGACCCAGGCGCTCCTTCCTTTATTACTCAACGCGGAAAGCGGCTCACTGGTCTTCACATCGTCGAGCGTTGGTCGTCAGGGGCGCGCAAACTGGGGGGCCTATGCCGCCTCAAAATTTGCCACCGAAGGCATGATGCAGGTTCTGGCTGAGGAGTACCAAAATCGCTTGAGGGTCAACTGCATCAATCCGGGCGGTACCCGAACGCATATGCGCGCCAGCGCCTTTCCGAGCGAAGATCCGCAGAAATTAAAAACGCCAGCCGATATTATGCCGCTCTATTTATGGCTGATGGGCGATGACAGCCGTCGCAAAACCGGCATGAGTTTTGATGCTCAGCCAGGACGAAAACCGGGGATATCACAATGAGTGAAGAACGTTATCAGCAACGCCAGCAGCGGGTGAAGGAAAGAGTCGATGCCCGCGTGGCGGCGGCACAGGAAGAGCGCGGCATCATTATTGTCTTTACCGGCAATGGTAAAGGCAAAACTACCGCTGCATTTGGCACCGCCGCACGTGCCGTTGGCCATGGAAAGAAGGTCGGTGCGATTCAGTTTATTAAAGGTACCTGGCCAAATGGCGAGCGCAATCTACTGGAACCGCATGGAGTCGAATTTCAGGTGATGGCAACCGGGTTCACCTGGGACACGCAGAACCGCGAGAGCGATACGGCCGCCTGCCTTGAAGTGTGGGCGCATGCGCAGCGTATGCTGGCCGACGAATCGCTGGATATGGTGGTGCTCGACGAGTTGACCTATATGGTGGCCTACGATTACCTGCCGCTGGAAGCCGTGCTTGATGCGCTGGACAATCGCCCGATCAACCAGACGGTGATCATCACCGGACGCGGCTGCCATCGCGATATTCTGGAGATTGCTGATACGGTCAGCGAGCTGCGCCCGGTAAAACATGCTTTCGAAGCCGGCGTAAAGGCACAGATAGGTATCGACTATTAAGACACCGCGGGCTGCGGCGTTGCGCTACGGCCCTGTCTCGACTTTATCATCCGCATAATCCGCGTAACAACGTCTTTAACGTGACACTGTCACGGCCTTTCACCATGTAGAATCATTTCTGACGGACTGGCTGACATCATCACATGCGTAGAAAAAAGACGTTTCCGGCAAATTAACCGGAAACGTCAGAGGATTAGCCGTTGTTGCTACGCCCACCGGAGCGACGGTTGCCGGACGTCTGACGATTGCCTGATACCTGGCTGTGACGCTTCACTGCACGACGGATCTGATTGGCTTTCATACGACGACGATCTTTTTCGACCGCCACTTTTGATGCGGTTTCCGGCGTCAGCCCTACCAGTTCGCGCAGGTAGTTGGTCTGGGCCAGATCCAACTCAGTATACCCACCACGCGGCAGCCCTTTCGGCAGCGGAATGTCACCGTAGCGCACGCGAATAAGGCGGCTAACCTGCACGCCAACCGCTTCCCACAGGCGACGCACTTCGCGGTTACGTCCTTCGGTCAGGGTCACGTTATACCACTGGTTAATCCCTTCACCACCGCTGAATTTAATGGTTTTGAATGCTGCCGGGCCATCTTCCAGTTGGACGCCACGCGACAGTTCTCGCACTTTGGCCTCTTCAATCTGGCCGAACACACGCACCGCGTATTCACGTTCCACTTCACGGCTGGGGTGCATCAGGCGATTCGCCAGCTCACCGTCGGTGGTGAACAGCAGCAGACCACAGGTGTTGACGTCAAGACGGCCAACCGCAATCCAACGGGCGCCGCGCAGTTTTGGCAGACGGTCAAAAACGGTCGGACGGCCTTCCGGATCGTTACGCGTGCACAACTCGCCTTCAGGTTTGTAATACGCCAGCACGCGGCAGATTTGTTCAGCGGACTCTTTTACCGAAATAAGATGCCCGTCGATACGAATTTTCAGCGCCTGGGTCACTTCAACACGATCGCCCAGCGTGGCAATCTTGCCGTCTACGCTCACGCGGCCTGCTTCGATGATGGTTTCTATTTCACGGCGGGAACCGTGGCCAGCTCGCGCCAGCACTTTCTGTAATTTTTCGCTCATAGAGCTTCCTCGGGTGTCGCCTTCACAGGCGTCGTTGGGAAAATAAAATATCTTTTATTTTCAATGACTTACTTGTTTCACTGCTTGTTATTATACAGCCTTTTCACCACTATGTAACCCTGTTTGTTGTACATCACTTTCTGGTATCTCCACTCGTAAAAACCGGATAACTAATCGAGAACTATTCTCAAAGCCGTGGTTTTGTGATAAAATAGAAGCTGACGAATAAACCACACAAGAACAGGAGAAATATTGATATCTACGCCCACGCTGGCAACGCTTGCAGCCCCAACAGATACGGAACGCGCGACCCTCTCCGCGATCCTGAATAAAACCGGCCTCCGTGCTACCACGCCAAGAATTAACGTCCTGCACTACCTGAATACAAACCTCTCCATACCCGTAACTGCGGAGATGGTTTCGCGTTGCGTGGACTTGCCACTCTCAACGGCATACAGAACGCTCACCGCGCTTGAGATTAACCACCTGGTCGGCGTGACTTTCGGACGCGGGGACGTGACTCGCTGGTTCAGATTTACACCGGATACTCCCCAGCATTGCCCGGCTTGCGGGCAGAGTTTTTACAGCGAATATTCCTGACAACCTGATACCCAAACACCACAAAGATGACCGCACCTAACGGTCACACAAATGACGCTCACCAGAGACGCCAGCAGGCCTTTTACGGCCTTTATTCAACGATTACAGAGGATTACACCATGACAAAGAAAAGCGCTCAGAAAACCGCTGACAGCGATTTACAGGCGTTTATGACTGAGGCCGCAGAACGTTTCAAACCGGATGCCGCAGTGCTGGACGCGCGGGCTGACACAGCCGTTCAACGGTACAGAGCCACCAGCACCACACAGCGTTTCAACGCCCCGGCAGCACTGGCAATGCAACAGCTACAAGAGCAGATTCTGGGTGGGTGGAGATATGACATCGGCATTCCGCAGTCGGTCTATCTCGCCGGTACGGGGAATATGTCGATCACGCTCCGCAAACCGGCGGAGCTGGTGGAAAAGGAAATAGCCGACCTGAAACGACAGGTTGAAGAAAACTATCACAACGAACTCGCCGCCGCGCTGGAACGCGAGGTAGAGAGACTGGTTCAAGACGCCGCCAACGAAGCACAGCGCCGTGCAGAGGAAGCTGCCGCAGCAGAACGGGAGGTTATGCGTCAGCGTCTCCGCGATATGCTTCTGACCGGGGCGACTGTATGACCGTCACCAAAAAGGGGCCGCCGTGCCCCACTTACATCGCCCCTGACGCACTGGAGCGAGCTATTGCCGCCGCTCGCAAAATCAAAGAGGCCAACCCGGATCGCTACAACTCGCTGCCCGTCCAGCCGGAGGAAAAACGATGAAAATTTACGATATTACCGTGACGGGAACAACCGCCGACTGGCTGACCGCCACGCGCGGGAATATGTCTCTGCCGGTATTCGTCCGCAGGCTGCTGACGGAGATCGCCAGCAACCCGGAAAAATATAACGACCTGACCCAAACCCTTAACGACTCCGTGGAGTGCAAATGCCAAACCCGAACAACGAAAAAATAAAGAAACAAATTCTCAGCGCCTTTATCGACTACCTGAAAAATCATGGATGGGTGCTCAAGGCGACAAATAATCTCTCAGTTCTGTTCAACATCCATGATGGTGTCACCCTCAACGATGACAGCATCAGCGGGCTGTTTTACCAGTGGGCAAACCGAAACTCATATGCGGAGATTGAGTACGACGAACTCTGGTGGAACACCATACGCCGCCGGTTACCGTTTGTCGTTAGCGAAGAATTCAGACCAGCGGTAGACCCGGAATTATTTGTGCCGTTGGGTTCCGGGGTGCTTGCAGTCAATACGTACAAAAGATACGAGAAGGACGCACCAGCCAACGGTTTTAACCCTGAACCGGCCCCGTGGATTGAGTTTATCGAGCGCCTGTTTCCGCAAGACACTGACCGGGAAATAGTGTGCGACTGGATGGCACATATGCTCCAGCGCCCCGATCAGCGTCCATCCTGGCACCTGTTGTTCACCGGCGATACTGGCACCGGGAAAGGCGTGCTCTTTGAGCATATCCTCACCCCGCTGCTTTCCGGGCAAACCGCCTCGCTGGACTCATTCGCCAAACTGACGGAGAAACACAGCACAACGCTGGCTTCCAATATGCTGATCCACCTGGATGACGTCTCAACCAACAGTGACAGCCAGATGACCCGGTTAAAGTCCATCCTCAGCGAAGAATGGCAGCGGATACGCCCGCTTTATGAGCCGGAGCGTAGCGCACGGGTTTACGCAAGGATCATACTGTCGAGCAACCAGCCCCGGCCCCTGCGCCTGGATGAGAACGAACGCCGCTGGTATGCCCCGGAGTTTATGACGCACAAAGCTGACCGGCAGGAGACACAATTATTCATCCAGAACCGGCTATTGCCGTGGGTATCCAGCGGTGGGCTGGACGTGATTTATGAGTGGCTCATGTCGCGTGACCTGAGCCAGTTCAACCATAAGTATGTCCCGCAGTCCGATTGCCTGCGCCGGATGATATCGGATTCAGTTTCAATCCTGGAAATGCAAGTCCGTGAATGGGTGGCAGATAACCCGGCATTCCGACTGGAGACGCTACAGGCCCAGTTCTCCGATCTCCGAAACTGCCAGATAGCTTCCAGCTACCTGACGGCGATGAAGTACCGGAAGTGCCAGCCGTACCAGAGAAACCCAGACCCGACCGGCAAAACGTCAAAACAATGGTGGTGGATACCTGATGGCTGGACACCCGCCAGCTTACGGGAGCACCTCGCAACCGCAGAGGAGTTCACATTCTGAGGGGAATTTATTCCCCTCCTTTCATTCGCTGCCGCATTTGTACCCCACCCTTTACCCCATGCGTACCCCATCCTATACCCCACCATGATGAACAACATAAGAATATGATATTAAAATAAAAATATCATTGCACCCGTAGCACCCCACCCTGTAGCGATTTCTTTTTAGCTATATAGCATATACTCTGTTGGCGCACGCAAGTAAGCAACAGGGGCAGCCGTAGGCAAAGAGTAGCGCCGTGTGCAAATCCTAAAGCGGCAGCACTGTTCCTGGCTAAGGGACAGAGGCGGCGCTGGTGGAAGAATGCATATGCAACGCCAGCTCGCTTAACAAGGTTCGATTCCACCGGGCCAGCCTTACGCACACGAAAAATTTCTACAAGGCATATTCCCATGACAAATTTGTCGCCAGCAGGCACAGCAACGCCCACAGCGATCTACACGACGCCGTGTTTTCTCAGATTAAATTATGAAGAACAATATGTAATTTAATAAAATAAAGCCCCGCACACCGGCGAGGCTCTTATAGAATTAGCAAAAGGGAGTCTAACCCATGAAAGCATTTCGACGCTGGAACCTTTCGGCAATCTGATTTTTTCTGACAAATTTGCCGTCAAATTGCTTCTCTATACGTTCCTTAATCCGCCTCAGTCGAAGATTGATATGCCCTTCACTCGACACTTTCGCACCTGTGATCGCCATGATTGCTTTCGCTGCGAGGAACTCCTCTTCGTAGTCATCGCATGCGTAGATTAACGGTTCCAGATTCCGTGGATCAACGAAGGCAAAAACATCTCTGTGTAGAGCTGAGCTGGTTTTCTTAAGCTCTTCTTTTTCATTAAGAATTTCGATTATTCTCTTCAACTTTGGTGTTTTGATGTCGTCTGGGTTGACCTGACATGCCTCGTTAAAAGTTTCGGAAAGGGTTTTCACATTGTTCATCAGCCCAAAGACTTCATAGCTATATGGCAGCGTCTTCCTTTTGCCCAATGAACCTGATACCCATTTAGCTTCACCATTATCGCTATATCCTTCCTGCACATCGATTTTCAATTCCCAGTTTTTGGTTTTCTGAGCGTTCTCAATAAAGCTAAGGACTGCATTTGGGAACAATTTATGAATTTGATCAAGCTTTACCCGTGTATCAATAATTTCTTGCCGCAAACCGGATAGTTCATCACTAATACTCAGTGTATTTTTGCGATACTCTTCCAGCTTATATAAGGCGATCTTTCTATCGATTTCTTTACGGACACGCTTTCGTTCGAGCGCAAATGATTTGTCAGCTTTGAAGTAGTTTCGGGCGCAGTGACCACCAATTAGCACTTCGAAGCCATCATTGGTCACGCCCAGCCAGCCGGCTCTATGCTTTTGATGGCAAATCCCTTTGTGACCTTTGACCTGACAGATGACATCCTCGTCCAACCGGTATTCACCAACGAGGGCTTTAAAATTCTCAGGATTGATTTCACATTCCGAAGAGAAGCGAGGACGCTTTTCGATATCGACGAAACTGGAAAAAAACTCAGACTTTTCAGCCATTGACCCGCCTTAGTTATTCATAACCTGTTTTAGTGTCCAGCCTGTACAAATATACAACTCTATAACCCTTAGGGCAATGGTGTTTTAATGTTCAGCTTTAAACTTAAGTAAGCTATGGTCGGTAAGGCTTATCAGGATTAACTGATTGTTAATATTGATTATTATAAAAACCACTAAAGCTATGGCTACTTTTCTTGCATGTTCCAATTACGCTTAATCGTTGGCAGGCTCAAACCCAATTCAAGCGCCGCTTTGGACTGGCTCAGTCCTTTTGATTTGGCTTCCTGCACGCGCTTAACGGTATCCGTTGCCGCCGGACGGCCTAACTTTTTACCCTCAGTCTTAGCTCGCGCAAGACCCTCTTTGGTACGCTCAATGATGCGGGACTTTTCGAACTCCGCGAAAGCTGAAAACATTTGCAGCATCAGCTTTCCTTCCGCACTGGCAAGATTACGCACGGGCAGATCCAACGACACTACATCAATATCCTTGTCTACCAGCATCGCTATAGTTTGCTGCACATCGATGTTGTCACGCCCCAACCTGTCCAGCTTCAACACCACCAGCCGATCGCCTTTCTCCAGTTTATGGGTGACCATATCGGCAAAGCCTTTACGCTTCATTGCCTGTACGCCACCGGATACCGTTTCCGATATCACGCGACTATCAAGGATGTCATAGCCTGCCTGACGGATCGCTACAATCTGGTTTTCTGTCGTCTGCTCACTGGTCGAAACTCGGCAGTATGCAAAGGTGCGGCTCATAATTTTCCCCTTATCTGGTGTCAAAAACGGTATCATAATCCATGAGTGGTATCATTATGTCAATACCCTATTTTATTGATACCTATTTTGCGGGGTGTTTGCTGGTGTCATAAAACGAACGATTGTTGATACCACAAGGAACGACAAAGCCAGCAACGTGATAACGATATTTCTGAAAGATCCGGGCAGCCCTAATCTCAGCCAGCAAAGCGCTAAGCACCGCGGCCCATGCGGCAGTGGTGCAATCACTGACTGGATATTTCCACGAGCCGATTTATATAGCGGTGGGGTATTGGTGAATCGCTTCCGGGGGGGGGCGAAGGTTTGGGGTAGAAAGTAGCTCCTACCCCGAGTGGGATTTTAGCGGAATTGATTCATCGTGAATCTATACGAAATGTCATCAGAATTACCGTATGCCTCAGTTATGAGCAACACGTTATCCTTGATGGCAAACTCGACATTGAATTCGACACTCCCCGAGCCGTTCCAACGGTTGGAAGTCTGCCCCGACTCAGTCCATATCACATTGTTGCCGGATAGTTTGCAGTCGAACGAGTACTGACTACCATCATGCGGGCGACGATAAAAGATTTTAAATACGCCAGCCGTATTCGTGTTTGCAACTTTGAGCGCATCCATATCACGCCCGAACATTCCGCTGATAGCAGCCTTGCACACCTGAACCGTCGTAAAGGGTGTCGTTGACGCCGGAGACAGATTTACGGGAGCAGCGGTTTTGAGCCTGACTTCGTCAGCCGAAGCGCTTTCCGTGGATAGTTGATTGCTGCCTGGATTAAGGCCTTCGCTTCTGCCTTCATTTCCGGCGAACCATCATCATCCGCGTAAACATTCCCCGCTAACAATCCCAGCACAACCAGAAGTATTTTTTTCAAAGTCATCTCCTTGAACAAAATTTAAACAATAAAAAACCTAAGATTTATCTTAACCACTTTGATCAATTAATTCGATCTTAAAGATAAGTATTTTAGATCGATTGAAGTGATAGACTCCACGTATGAATTGTGAGCAACGCAGAGTTACCCGAAAGGAGCGGATTGAAATGAAGGGGCTTTCTTTTATTTTTTGCGGTTTGTTGGTGTCATTCAGCGCCGTAGCCGGACGGATCACCATGAGTGCACCAGAGCAGTCAACGACGGAGAGCGGACAAACATTGTGTGTCTACAGCAACTCGATTTACACGTTTACATACGTCACGAAGTCAAAGCATTGTCCGTACAGCAAAACGTTCGACACTGAGGACGCCGAGTAAATCAGGTGCGTTTGGTTGATGCGGAGGAAGCCAGCAATATCCTGCCGGTGATTTACAGCCGCCGGTTTACATATGATGGGGGTATCAGCGATCACGCGCCGGGGGGCGGAGTTACCGTTTCCCGAAGAAGTCTTTACCATCTGATGCAGTCAACAATCTGGAGAAGATCTTTTAAAGGCGGTCGGTGCGTATATCGCGCTGTAATGCCTAACGATTGAGTTCGACTATGACCAACAACAAACTGCACCAGCGCAGCGTTTTGGGTCTTCGCAATGGCCTCTGAAATAAAGGTATGGCGGAGGGCGTGGATCACTCTTCTTTGATCGAAGTCGTTAAATTTTGGAACATTACATTGTTCCATAAGGCTATGCCATTCAAGGCCGATTAGTTCGTAGCCGGGTAAATCACCGAACACAAACTCTCCCGGTTTAATCCCCTGGATTCGGTCCAGGAGAAGTTTTTCGATGGTCTTACTTACAGGTATCTGTCGCTGCGCGTGTTCAGTTTTTCCACCAGCAATAAATATGTAGTAGCGTCCCGTCTCATCATCCTTACGGATATGTTCCATGCAAATGGCTGCAATTTCCCCCCGGCGAGCACCTGTATAAATCAGAGTCAAGAAGTAGTCACGCCGCCAATCCGTATAGGTATTCAGCCGTTTGACTAAACGCTGCATCTCTGGACGTGAGTAATGACCGCCTTTATTTTCCTGTACTTCATACTTAATCCCTTCCGTCGGCGCTTTTTCTAACACATCCTTTTCATCTTTGAGGAACACCTTGAAAAAGGAGGAGTAAATCTTGAGGTGTTTTTTGACGTTGGCACTACTGATTAGATCATCTTCTGGGACATCAAACTCGATACATTCCTCAAGACTCAAGCGAGAGTAAGGAAGTTTAGTTCGACGTGGGAGGTTTTTAACCACTTCCAGTGTCTGGCGGATATCCTGCTTACTGATTACACCAACGGGAAGATCACCAACAACATGCATCAACACCTCGAAGTAGCGCTGGTTCTCATTGGCAATGGTCGCGGCCCAGCCTTTACCCTTATCCGTCGTGTACATCTTCCAAGCATCAGAAAGTAATGGTGTGGATGGGGTGACATCATTTTCTGGTTCTGCTGATTGCGGTTCTGCTTGCGGTAAAGTGGCAGCAACCTTGCGTTGATACACCTCCGCCTGTTCCACCATTTGCGAGGTCAGCTGCTTAAATTTGAACAGGTCGCCACTGTAGAAGGCATCATACGCCTGATAAAGGAGCGCACGACTCATCGTGATCTCGCTCGCAGCCTTATCAAGTTCCGTGCCTATATCGGAAACATCGAGATCCTGCGTCAGGAGTGCATACTTTAGTAATCCCGCGAACTCGGTTTTTCCATTATAGAGTTGTTTTAAATTTTCCTGAGCATATTGCCGAGCAACCTGTTTTTGAACGTTCAGGATCAATCTCCTCTCCGCCAGTCAATTTCAGATGGAATTGTCCCACCTCAGGGATTGTCTCTGCCTCAATCGCGCCGATCTTCAACCAATGCAGTTGCAACGCGTCAACATCCTGTTTCGTGGCTTTACGAACACCCCGGATCTCCCGTTTGAAAGATTCCTCGCTCATCGTTCCATTTTGTACGAGTGGAATAAAAGGCACTAAACGTGACATTGTCACCTCTGCCACTTTCAGGGAATCAGTGCCAAGAGATTGACGAAAGAATGCACCAGAGGGAAGACGGAAATTAATGTAGAAAGTATTACCGCGCTTAGTGGTGTACTTCGGGTTGTTGTACAGTCGCTTGTTGGCCATCTTGTGACATCCAATGTTGTAAAATCAATAAGTTAGATAACAATCACAAGATAAGCCATTGATAATAATGTCGTTCACTCAGCCTTCACAGGCGTCGAATAGGGTCATCAGGCCACTGCGGCGCCTGTGAAATGGCCGCGTAGTATAGCGGCTTGCTTCATTATAGGAAAGGTTTAACGTCGCCGACGCCTTCACGAATAACAACCGGGGAATCATCCGTAAGATCGACAACCGTTGTCGGTTGCTGTCCCAGATATCCGCCATGGATAATCAAATCCACCAGCTTTTCCAGACGATCTTTAATTTCATCAGGATCGGACTCGGTAAATTCGCTACCGGGCAGCATTAGCGAGGTAGAAAGCATCGGCTCGCCAAGGGTATCGAGCAATGCCAGCGCAATCGGATTCGCCGGGACACGCAGGCCGATGGTTTTACGTTTTTCCTGCAACAGGCGACGCGGCACTTCTTTCGTTCCTTTCAGGATAAAGGTGTAATTGCCTGGGGTGTTATTTTTAATCAGACGAAAAGCCACATTGTCGACGAACGCATAGGTCGACAGCTCAGACAAGTCGCGGCACATCAGGGTAAAGTTATGGCCATCAGGCAATTGACGGATGCGGCAAATACGCTCCATCGCCCCTTTGTCTTCAATTTTACAGCCTAACGCATACCCTGAATCGGTAGGGTAAACAATCACCCCGCCTTTACGGACAATCTCAACAGCCTGATTAATCAGACGCGGTTGAGGATTTTCCGGATGAATATAAAAAAACTGACTCATACTTCCCTCTCTTCACTGTTTCGCGGCTGCTCCCATTTGCGCCAGACGCCCTCCACATCAGCGGGTAGCCAAAGCTTGCGCCCCAGCTCAATCCATGCGCATGGCTGATGGAAATCCGATCCCTGGGAGGCCAGTAAACCGAACTGGCGGGCATACTCGGCGAGCTGTTTACGCTCATTGGGAGCCTGCTGGCATTGGGCAACTTCCATCGCCTCTCCGCCACTCTGGGCAAAATGCGCCAGCAGTCTTTTCAACCATTTAGCGGAGAGATCGTATCGGCCCGGATGGGCCAGCACCGCCGTTCCGCCAGAATGATGAATCACTTCAATAGCTTGTTCTATTGTACACCACTGTGGTGGAACATATCCGGTTTTCCCGCGCGCAAGATACCTTTTGAATACATCCGCCATACTGGAGGCTTTACCGCACTCCACCAGAAAACGGGCAAAATGTCCGCGCGTGACGGCAGCACCCTGCGCCAGTCGCTGCGCGCCTTCCCAGGCGCCCGGGATATGGGCCTTTTCCAGGCGTTCAGCAATCAGCCTGCCGCGCTGCTGGCGCCGCTCATGCTGCTCCTGTAAAAATGAACATAACGCTGGATTTTCAATATCGATATTCAGGCCCACGATGTGAATCTCGTGATTTTCCCAGACGGTGGAAATCTCCACACCGGCTATCAATGTCAGTGCCAGCCCGGTGCGTTCAATTTCTTCACGCGCAGCGGGAATAGCGGCTGTCGTATCGTGATCGGTAATCGCCAGGGTTCCCACACGCATTGCAACCGCACGGTGGACCAGTTCTTGTGGGGTCAGGACGCCATCAGAGGCAATAGTGTGGCTGTGCAGGTCATAAATCACTGCGTAATTCGTGTCGCTCAAAAGCGGCTCCCATGGCCGATAAAACAATAACTGTGCCCTATCATAACGTTCTGCGGCGATTTTCTGAAATCGAGGGTTGACTTTCCTTGCGCGAACCAGTTAACTAGTACGCAAGTTCACTCCACGAGGTATCCCTGATGAATATGCATTTTTCCGTTAACCGCTGGTGGCGCACTCCCTGACATTGGGCAGTGTTTCACGTGCGTATTCAGCACACCGATACCCGGCCCGCCAACTGAGCGGGCTTTTTTTTGAACATATTTATGAGAGCAACTATGCAAACGCAAAAACCGACACTTGAATTGCTCACCAGCAACGCGCTGTACCGGGAGAACCCGACCGCGTTATTCCATCAACTGTGTGGTGCACGCCCGGCAACGTTGTTGCTGGAATCCGCCGATATCGACAGCAAAAACGATTTAAAAAGCCTGCTGCTGGTGGATAGCGCGCTGCGCATTACCGCTTTGGGTGACACTGTCACTATTCAGGCCTTAACCCAAAATGGTGCCTCACTGTTGCCGCTGCTGGATGCCGCACTTCCGGCAGGGGTTGAGAACACCATCCAGAAAGATTCTCGCGTATTACGTTTTCCGCCGGTCAGCACCCTGCTCGATGAAGATGCACGTCTGTGCTCACTCTCAGTTTTCGATGCCTTCCGTCTGCTACAGGGGCTGGTTGATGTCCCGACTGACGAGCGTGAAGCCATGTTCTTCGGCGGCCTGTTTGCCTACGACCTGGTGGCCGGGTTTGAAGATTTACCTGCACTGAGTCATGACCGCCGCTGTCCGGACTACTGCTTTTATCTGGCAGAAACCTTACTGGTGATCGACCATCAGAAGCGTCACACCCGCATTCAGGTGAGTCTGTTTTCCACCGATGCCAACGAAAAAGCGCGTCTGACGCAGCGCATTGAAACACTGCATGAACAGCTAAACGTACCGCCAGCGCCATTGCCGGTTGAATCCGTCAGCACTATGCGTTGCGACTGCAACCAGAGCGATGAAGAGTACGGCGCGGTTGTGCGTCAGATGCAAAAAGCGATTCGCGCCGGTGAGATTTTCCAGGTTGTTCCGTCCCGCCGCTTCACCCTGCCGTGCCCGTCACCGCTGGCTGCCTATGAAGTGCTGAAAAAGAGCAACCCAAGTCCGTACATGTTCTTTATGCAGGACAGCGATTTCGCTCTGTTTGGCGCATCGCCGGAAAGCTCGCTCAAATATGACGCCACCTCACGCCAGATTGAAATCTACCCCATCGCCGGGACACGCCCACGCGGTCGTCGCGCTGACGGTTCGCTGGACCGGGATCTGGACAGCCGTATTGAACTCGAAATGCGTACCGACCATAAAGAGTTATCCGAGCACCTGATGCTGGTTGATCTCGCACGTAACGATCTGGCGCGAATTTGTACTCCGGGCAGCCGTTATGTCGCGGATCTGACCAAAGTCGACCGCTACTCCTTCGTTATGCACCTGGTGTCGCGTGTGGTCGGTGAATTGCGCCAGGATCTCGATGTACTGCACGCCTATCGCGCCTGTATGAACATGGGCACGCTCAGCGGCGCGCCGAAAGTACGCGCCATGCAATTGATTGCCGATGCGGAAGGTTCCCGCCGCGGCAGTTATGGCGGTGCCGTGGGCTATTTCACCGCCCATGGTGACCTGGACACCTGCATTGTGATTCGTTCTGCCTGGGTCGAAGACGGTGTTGCCACCGTTCAGGCAGGCGCTGGCGTGGTACTGGATTCGGTACCGCAATCAGAAGCCGATGAAACACGTAATAAAGCCCGCGCGGTTCTGCGCGCCATTGCTAAAGCGCATAACGCTCAGGAGACGTTCTGATGGCTGACATTCTGCTGCTCGATAATATCGACTCATTTACCTATAACCTTGCCGATCAATTACGCGCCAGCGGGCATAACGTGGTGATTTACCGTAACCATGTCCCGGCACAAACCCTGATTGACCGCCTGGCGACCATGAAAAACCCGGTGCTAATGCTCTCGCCAGGACCAGGGGCCCCCTCGGAAGCGGGTTGCATGCCTGAGTTGCTGACCCGCATGCGCGGCAAACTGCCGATAATCGGCATCTGTCTGGGACACCAGGCGATTGTGGAAGCCTACGGCGGCTATGTCGGTCAGGCTGGCGAAATTCTGCACGGCAAAGCCTCCAGCATTGAACATGACGGCCAGGTAATGTTTGCCGGCCTGGCGAACCCGCTACCGGTGGCGCGCTACCATTCACTGGTAGGCAGCAACATTCCGGCAGGGTTAACTATCAACGCGCACTTTAACGGCATGGTCATGGCTGTGCGTCATGATGCGGATCGCGTCTGTGGTTTCCAGTTCCATCCGGAATCTATTCTAACCTCACAGGGAGCCCGTTTGCTGGAACAAACTCTGGCATGGGCGCTGCAAAAACTGGAGCAGACCAATACGCTTCAACCGGTACTGGAGAAACTGTATCAGGCGCAAACACTGAGCCAGCAAGAAAGCCACCAGCTCTTCTCTGCCGTTGTGCGCGGCGAACTGAAACCTGAGCAACTGGCCGCGGCGCTGGTGAGTATGAAAGTACGTGGTGAGCACCCGAATGAAATTGCCGGTGCGGCCACCGCGTTACTGGAAAATGCCGCTCCGTTCCCGCGCCCGGATTATCCGTTCGCCGACATCGTGGGCACTGGTGGCGACGGCAGCAACAGTATCAATATCTCAACAGCCAGTGCGTTTGTGGCGGCAGCCTGCGGTCTCAAAGTCGCAAAACACGGTAACCGCAGCGTTTCCAGCCGCTCCGGATCCTCCGATTTACTGGCCGCTTTCGGTATTAACCTGGATATGAACGCCGACAAATCCCGCACTGCGCTGGATGAGCTGGGCGTGTGTTTCCTGTTCGCGCCGAAGTACCACACCGGGTTCCGCCACGCGATGCCGGTGCGCCAGCAGCTCAAAACACGCACCCTGTTTAACGTGCTGGGGCCCCTGATTAACCCGGCGCACCCACCGTTGGCGTTGATTGGCGTGTACAGCCCGGAGCTGGTGCTGCCGATTGCCGAAACTCTGCGCGTACTGGGTTATCAGCGTGCGGCCGTTGTGCACAGCGGTGGCATGGATGAAGTTTCCCTCCATGCCCCGACGGTAGTGGCCGAATTGCGCGATGGCGAGATCAAGAGCTACCAGCTGACCGCTGCCGATTTCGGCCTGACGCCGTATCATCAGGAGCAACTGGCAGGCGGTACGCCGGAAGAAAACCGTGACATTCTGACACGCTTACTACAAGGTAAAGGTGAAGCCGCCCATGAGGCCGCCGTTGCTGCAAATGTCGCCATGTTGATGCGTTTACATGGAGAAGAAGATTTGCAAGCCAACGCGCAGAAAGTTCTGCAGGTGCTGCACAGCGGCGCCGCCTATGACAAAGTCACCGCACTTGCGGCAAGAGGGTAAAGAATGCAAACCGTATTAGCAAAAATCGTCGCGGATAAGGCGATTTGGGTAGCCGCCCGCAAGGAGCAGCAGCCGCTGGCCAGTTTTCAGAATGACGTGGTACCGAGCACCCGTCGCTTCTACGACGCCCTGCAGGGTACGCGCACCGCGTTTATCCTGGAATGCAAAAAAGCCTCCCCGTCTAAAGGGGTGATTCGCAATGATTTCGACCCGGCGCGCATCGCTGGGGTGTACAAGCATCATGCGTCGGCGATCTCTGTGCTGACCGATGAGAAATATTTCCAGGGTAGCTTTGATTTTCTGCCCATCGTCAGCCGCATCGCGCATCAGCCAATTCTGTGTAAGGACTTCATTATCGACCCTTACCAGATTTATCTGGCGCGCTTTTACCAGGCCGATGCCTGTCTGTTGATGCTCTCGGTACTGGATGATGAGCAATACCGCCAGCTTTCTGCCGTTGCCCACAGCCTGAACATGGGCGTACTGACAGAAGTCAGCAACGAAGAAGAGCTGGAACGCGCTATCGCGCTTGGTGCGAAAGTGGTCGGCATCAATAACCGCGACCTGCGCGATCTGTCCATTGATCTGAACCGTACGCGTCAGTTGGCGCCGCGCCTCGGCGCTGGGGTCACGGTTATCAGCGAGTCAGGCATTAATACTTATGCCCAGGTGCGTGAGCTGAGCCATTTCGCCAACGGTTTCCTGATTGGCTCCGCGCTGATGTCTCATGACGATCTTGACGCTGCCGTGAAACGCGTCCTGCTTGGTGAGAATAAAGTTTGTGGTCTGACACGTGCGCAGGATGCCCGTGTCGCCCATGAAGCAGGCGCGATTTATGGCGGTCTGATTTTCGTCGCCTCATCCCCCCGAGCTGTCGACGTCGCGCAGGCCCGTACGGTGATGGCCGGCGCGCCGCTCCAGTATGTTGGCGTGTTCCGAAATGCCCCTGTCGAAACCGTGTCGGCAAACGTCGAGCAACTGGGGTTAGTCGCCGTACAGTTACACGGCAGTGAAGACCAGAACTACATCGACACGCTGCGTAAGCAATTGCCGGACAGCGTGCAAATCTGGAAGGCCCTGAGTGTGGGCGACACCCTGCCAGCCCGCGACCTGAACCACGTCGATAAATATCTATTTGATAACGGTCAGGGCGGCAGCGGTAAGCGTTTTGACTGGAGCCTGTTATCAGGGCAAACGCTGGACAACGTCCTGCTTGCTGGCGGGCTTGGCGCAGATAACTGCGTAGAAGCGGCAAAAACCGGCTGTGCCGGACTCGATTTCAATTCAGGCGTAGAGTCTGAACCCGGGAAGAAAGACGCCGAAAAAGTGGCCTCGGTATTCCGAACTTTACGCGCTTATTAAGGAAGAAAATCATGACGACATTATTAAACCCCTATTTTGGTGAGTTTGGCGGCATGTATGTGCCGCAAATCCTGATGCCTGCACTGCGTCAGCTGGAAGAAGCCTTTGTCAGCGCGCAAAAAGATCCCGAGTTTCAGGCTCAGTTCACCGATTTACTGAAAAACTACGCTGGTCGCCCGACCGCGCTGACCAAATGTCAGAACATCACCGAGGGTACCAAAACCACGCTGTACCTTAAGCGTGAAGATCTGCTGCACGGCGGCGCGCATAAGACCAACCAGGTGCTGGGTCAGGCACTGCTGGCGAAGCGGATGGGCAAGACCGAAATCATCGCCGAAACTGGCGCGGGTCAACATGGTGTGGCCTCGGCGCTCGCCAGCGCCCTGCTCGGCCTGAAATGCCGTATCTACATGGGCGCGAAAGATGTGGAGCGCCAATCGCCAAACGTTTTCCGGATGCGTTTAATGGGTGCGGAAGTGATCCCGGTGCATAGTGGCTCCGCTACCCTGAAAGATGCCTGTAACGAAGCGCTGCGTGACTGGTCTGGTAGCTACGACACCGCGCACTACATGCTCGGTACTGCTGCAGGTCCACATCCCTTCCCGACCATTGTGCGCGAATTCCAGCGGATGATTGGTGAAGAGACCAAAGCGCAGATCCTCGAAAAAGAAGGCCGTCTGCCGGATGCCGTGATCGCCTGCGTGGGCGGTGGTTCAAATGCGATCGGGATGTTTGCCGATTTCATTGAAGAGACCAGCGTAGGCCTTATCGGGGTAGAACCTGCCGGACACGGCATCGAGACCGGTGAACATGGCGCGCCGCTCAAGCATGGCCGCGTGGGGATCTATTTCGGTATGAAATCGCCAATGATGCAGACCGATGAAGGGCAGATTGAGGAATCTTACTCTATCTCCGCGGGACTAGATTTCCCGTCCGTTGGCCCGCAACACGCTTATCTGAACAGCACTGGTCGTGCGGATTATGTCTCCATCACCGATGACGAGGCGCTCGAGGCCTTTAAGACGCTGTGCCGCCACGAAGGGATCATCCCGGCGCTGGAGTCCTCCCATGCCCTGGCCCATGCGCTGAAAATGATGCGTGAAAACCCGGAAAAAGAGCAGTTGCTGGTGGTAAACCTGTCTGGCCGTGGAGATAAAGACATCTTCACCGTACACGATATTTTGAAAGCGCGAGGGGAAATCTGATGGAACGCTACGAGACACTGTTTAAGCAATTGAAGGATCGCAAGGAAGGTGCATTTGTTCCTTTTGTCACGCTGGGCGATCCCTCGCCTGAACAATCGCTGAAAATTATCGATACACTGATTGAAGCGGGTGCCGATGCCCTGGAATTAGGGATCCCGTTTTCCGACCCACTGGCAGACGGCCCGACCATTCAGAACGCAACGCTGCGCGCCTTTGCCGCGGGCGTCACGCCGAGCCAGTGTTTTGAAATGCTGGCCGCGATTCGCCAAAAGCACCCGACGATCCCAATTGGCCTGCTGATGTACGCCAACCTGGTGTTCAGTCGCGGTATTGATGAGTTTTATGCTCAATGCGAAAAAGCGGGCGTCGACTCCGTGCTGGTCGCCGACGTGCCGGTAGAAGAATCTGCTCCATTCCGTCAGGCCGCGCTGCGTCATAATGTTGCGCCGATCTTCATCTGCCCGCCAAACGCCGATGACGAGTTGCTACGTCAAATCGCTTCGCACGGCCGCGGCTACACCTACCTGCTCTCCCGCGCAGGGGTAACCGGCGCCGAAAACCGCGCCGCACTGCCGTTACATCATCTGGTCGAAAAACTGACCGAGTATAATGCCGCGCCGCCGTTACAGGGGTTTGGCATCTCTGCACCGGATCAGGTGACTGCGGCAATTGACGCCGGTGCTGCCGGGGCAATTTCAGGTTCGGCTATCGTCAAGATTATTGAGAAGAACGTGGATAAACCTGCCGCGATGCTTGAAGAGCTTGGCGCATTTGTCCGGGCGATGAAAGCGGGTACCCGTCAGTAATTCTCTCTAACGCCCGGTACGTCGCCGGGCGTTTTTCACTCACTCCGTGAAAGGGGGCGTGCGTATTTCTCCACCAGCCGAAACAGATCCTGCACTTCCTGCGCTGTCCAGTTTTCAAACGTGGCATTCATCATCTGCTGACGCCCCACATCAATTTTCAGGGTCATCGCTTTACCTGCCTCGCTGACCGATACCGCGCTGACGCGCCTGTCCTCAGGGTTACTCGTCTTCTGTACCAGCCCCGCCCGATTTGCCAGGTCGACCACACCGAGCGGCCCAAAGCGTTCAATTGCCACCAGCAAGGGAAAGAGCGTCTGATCCAGATTAATGTCTGCCTTACGCATCAACTCTACATCGCGTAAGGGATGATTCATCACACTTTTGCCTTCCTTCGCGCTCCCTGGGGAAGTATGGCGGAGCAGGCGCCTGTCGCCCTGAACCATTGCATAGCGTTGCCGGACGGGCTGGATAGCGTTACCGCCGCAGCCATGGCCAATCCGGGGACGTCAGCCTGGGCCGCGCGGGAAAACTCGCTGTACAAATCGCTCATTATCCTGGAGCCAGAAAAATCATTGTGAACGGGCGTAATCCTCAGGCAGTGGCGCAGGCGGGTGGTGATGTGGCGATTTGTCTCAACGAGGATGACACCTCGCTTCGCGAACAACTGGCGGCGCAATTCGCCAACGGTATCGATGTGGTGGTGGATTATCTGTGGGGTACGCGCGCCGAAAACATACTGATGGCGGCCGCCAAAAACAAAAGCGCGCTGCGTTATGTGCAGGTCGGTTCACTTTCCGGTGGCGAAATCACCCTGCCCGATGCCTTTTTACGTTCCGCCCCGATTCAACTGATGGGAAGTGGAATCGGTATCCTTACGCTGTCGCAATTGTTAACTGCAACACAATCTTTATTCGCCGCCGCCGTACCGGGGCAGTTCTCCATTGCCTGCACGCCGCTGCCGCTCAATAATGTCGCGGATGTGTGGGACACGGATGACAGTAAAAAACGAAGCGTATTCATCATCCGTTAGACGCTACTGTCTTTAATGGTAAGGATATCCAGATGTTTAATAAAGCCGCCTTAATAAGAGGCTGGTTTACCGTTGCCACTATTTTCACCTGTTTTACCCTTGGCAGTTATATTGGGCATTACTATTTTGCCGGTTCACGTATTCCCTGGGTCATAGGGGTTATTGTCGCGATGGCTATCAATTGGGGATCGTATGGCATGTTGAAAAAACTAACATGATCGTATCGTTGATAAAAACTGGCCACCATGAGGCCAGTTTTTATATAACGCTTGTCAGAAGCGATAGCCAGCTGCAAACATAAAGACCCACGGATCGAGACGCGTACTCACGCTTTGCTGCGCGCCTCCCGCTTTAAAGCGGACGTCTGTATCAATATCCATGTACCAGACCGAGGCATTAATCAGCCAGTTGCGGTTAATTAAGTAATCCACCCCAACCTGTCCTGCCGCGCCCCAGGAATTTTTCAGACTCAAATCAGACAGTCCTGCCGATTTACCCGTATCGTTGAATTTTTCATCAAAGAACATGGTGTAGTTGATACCGGCGCCAATATAAGGGCGGACTTTACTTGCGGCATCGCCAAAATACCATTGTGCCATCAGTGTCGGAGGTAAATGGTGAACGGTCGCGATATCACCCGTTGGGCCCGTTCCTACTTTATGGCGAAATGGCGTCGCCGCCAGTAATTCCACGCCAACGTTGTCTGTTGCCATATACGTCATGGTCAGGCCAAGCTGGGTATTATTATCGACGTTAAAACTCCCCAGACTCCCTAACACATTATCTGACCCCGCCGTCGGCCTGACGGTTGCGGTACCGGCACGCACGAAGAATTCACCCGCTTCATGCGCATAAGCGCCTGCGGAAAGACTACTCAGGATCAATGTTGCCACGGCTAATTTATTCATATCCACTCCATGTATGTGGTTTTTCATAGGCGCCGTGAATATACCTATAAATAAGTACACCGTGATCCAATCTGGATCACATTACATTCGCTAATTTAACATTTATTGATCTGAATTAATTTTGACTGTCATTCGCAACACTTAACTTTTGTATTCACATCAATTTTTCCGTTTAAACTTGCCAAAAATATCGTCATCGCTCCCTCTTGCGGACACGTGCCCGTGGGTCTACTTTTATCAACTCATAATTTGAATTGATGCGTAGTGATTGCAGGTGTGCCATGAGTGATCTCAACCCGTGCATGTCGTGCGGAGCCTGTTGTGCTTATTTTCGTGTCTCTTTCTACTGGGCCGAGGCGGATGATGCTGGCGGCACAGTCCCGGCTCACCTAACCGAGCCTGTCACACCTTTTTTACGCTGTATGTGCGGAACCAATCAGAAGCAAAGCCATTGTGTCGCGCTGGAAGGCGTGCCGGGTGAATCAGCGCGTTGCCGCATTTATGAGCAACGTCCGTCTCCATGCCGTGAATTTATGATGTCGGGCGAGAATAACGAGGCAAATGAGGCCTGCGATCGCGCCCGTGCGTATTACGGATTACCGCCGCTTTACAAAGATATGCTTTTCCATACATCTACGGAGGCTGCCACCGATGACGCTTTCAGGGTACAATTGTGATGAATTTAACATTGCAGAACTCAAGGAGAGTGCATGTCTATCACGGCGGAATCCGTTTACCGTGACACGGGGAATTTTTTTCGTAATCAGTTTGTTACCATTTTGCTGATTGCACTTCTATGTGCATTTATTACAGTGCTGTTAGGGCGCGTCTTTTCGCCCAGCGAAGCCCAGCTTTCGATCCTGGGTGAAGGCAATTATCTGACGGAAAGCACCGGGTTGTTCGACCTGGTGCGTAACATGACGCCAGAACAGCAGCAGGTATTATTGCACTTATCAGCGGCTGCCACGTTCTCCGGTTTGATCGGAAATGCCATTCTGGCGGGCAGCGTGTTGATGATGATTCGGATGATCTCAGCAGGGCAACGCGTCAGCGCGCTTCGTGCCATCGGAGCCAGTGCGCCAGTTTTGCCCGCGCTGTTTGTCCTGTTCATACTGACAACCTTTTTGGTTCAACTTGGCATGATGTTCATCTTCGTACCCGGCGTCATACTGGCCATTCTTCTGGCATTCGCGCCAGTGATGATCGTCCAGGATAAAGCGGGGGTGTTTACGTCGATGCGCGGCAGTATGCGCCTGGGTTGGGACAACATGCGTCTGGTCGCGCCTGCGGTGATCGGTTGGTTGATAGCGAAAATTGCCCTGATGATGTTTGCGCACAATTTAGCGTTTCTCACGCCTGAAATCGGTGCGGTGGTCGCCAACACGGTAAGCAACATGATATCTGTAGCGTTGCTCATTTATCTGTTTCGCCTGTATATGCTGATACGTCAGTGATTTTTCGCCTGCATGCAGGCAATTTAACGGAACCGTAGAATGAAGCAGTTTCTTGATTTTCTCCCACTGGTAGTGTTTTTCGCGTTTTACAAGCTGTATGACATTTATGCAGCGACGACAGCCCTGATCATCGCTACGGCTGTTGTCCTGATTTATAGCTGGGTGCGTTACCGCAAAGTCGAAAAGATGGCCTTGATTACGTTTATCCTGGTGGCCGTGTTCGGTGGGCTGACGCTATTCTTCCATAATGATGAATTTATTAAATGGAAAGTCACGGTCATCTACGCGCTGTTTGCTGGTGCGCTGCTGTTTAGCCAGTGGGTCATGAAAAAACCGCTTATCCAGCGCATGCTGGGTAAAGAGCTCACGCTGCCGCCAGTGGTTTGGGAACGACTGAACCTCGCCTGGGCGCTGTTTTTCATCCTCTGTGGTCTGGCGAATATCTATATCGCCTTCTGGCTACCGCAGAATATCTGGGTGAATTTCAAAGTGTTTGGTTTAACCGCACTGACGCTCATCTTTACCGTTTTAAGCGGCATCTATATTTATCGCCATATGCCGCAGGACGATAAACCCTGAGTCGCACGCAAAAAGCCGGGAGTTGCCCGGCTTTTTTCCCATATATCAGCTTATCTAATTGTTTTTAGCTATAAATCCATAGTAGCATCCCGCCAGAATTCCCCCTTTTTTATTAATGAGATGATCATGTCTAACACTCAGGATGCACCGCAGGGCGAACTTGTCCTGCGCACACTGGCGATGCCGGCGGATACCAACGCAAACGGTGATATTTTTGGCGGCTGGCTGATGTCACAAATGGATATGGGCGGTGCGATTCTTGCTAAAGAGATAGCTCATGGACGTGTCGTCACGGTCCGTGTGGACGGCATGAGTTTCCTGCGTCCAGTCGCTGTGGGCGATGTGGTGTGCTGTTATGCGCGTTGCGTGAAGCGCGGAAATACGTCGATCACCATCAACGTCGAAGTCTGGATTAAAAAGGTCGCCTCAGAGCCTATCGGTCAACGTTATAAGGCCACGGAGGCACTGTTTATTTATGTCGCCGTAGATAACGACGGTAAACCGCGCCCACTCCCGGCGCAGGCATAAAAAAAGCCTCCATCGGAGGCTTTATTGCTTAATCCATTGTCGCGCCACCATCCATGCGGAAGATGATATTGACCGTGATACCGGTGCCCGGTTTACCAGGTTCATAACGCCATTTACGCATGGCCGTTTTCACATCACGTTCAAACATATTCGCTGGTTGCGCTGAAAGAATTTCCACGTTGTCGATACGTCCGTCCGCTAATACGTCAAATTTCACACGAACACGTCCCTCAATACGCAGCGTTTGTGCACGTGGAGGATATTGAGGCTGAGTACGGCTTAATGCCCGCGGAGCTGCCGGGACCGACGGCGCCGGTTTGCTGGTGCTGGCTGGAGCGCTATTCATCACCGGACGCGGCGGAGTATTACTTTCGACCGATGTCGCCGGGCGGGGTTCGGCTGGTTTTGCCTCCCGTTTAGGCTGCTCAACCTTTTTCTCCGGTTTCGGCTTCGGTTTGGGTTTTAGCTTTGGTTCAGGTTTGTGGATGACCACCGGCGCCTCTTTGGGTGGCTCCGGAACGGTCTCGGGCTCGGGTTCGGGTTCCACGACGGGTTCTGGTGGCGGCTGCACCGCCTGCGGCGGTTCCAGCTCGGCCGGTGTCACCATAGTCACCGTAATCGGCGAAGCGGGTGCCGGTAATTCAATAACCTGATGTACCGAGGCATACAAGATGGCCGCCACAATAGCGCCATGCATACCGACGGACAACAGTGTCGGCCAGGGAAAGCGACGGGGTAAATCAAGGGCCATTGAAGTCATAATCGTTTCAGTTGAAAAAGCAAAGCTAGATTCTAAATGCAAATAGCAATCATATTCAACCAGCCAACGCATCTGACCGTTTTTTTGCGCGTTTTCGGTTAAAAAAAGCACACAATGAAAAGGGATACCTTTCTACCTTCATCTTTGCGTTGCAGGTATTTATGGATTCACATAACGTAATGGTTTTCTCATGGTGAAGGAGCCCTACCCGTGCTTTACGTTATTTTCTCGCAGGACGTCGCTGATTCTCTCGAAAAACGCCTATCCGTGCGCCCTGCTCACCTGGCGCGCCTGCAAATGTTGCATGATGAAGGTCGCTTATTAACGGCAGGCCCCATGCCAGCCGTTGACAGTAACGATCCGGGTGCTGCGGGTTTTACCGGCTCTACCGTTATCGCGGAATTTGAATCTCTGGAAGCGGCACAGGACTGGGCCGATGCTGACCCGTATGTTGCGGCAGGGGTTTACCAGCAGGTCACCGTGAAACCGTTTAAAAAAGTATTCTGATTTGCCAGAAACAATAAAGGGGTAAGAATACACATTACCCCTTATTTTACCGGCCTTTAATGGGCGATGGTTTTCGAGAACACATTAATGATTACCACGCCTGCAATAATTAATCCCATCCCCAGCATCGCCGGAAAATCCAGTTTCTGCCCATGCATAATCCAGCCGACGGTACCAATTAATACGATGCCTGCCCCGGACCAGATGGCGTAAATTATTCCGGTAGGTATGGTGCGCATAGGAATGGTCAGGCACCAGAAGGCAATACAATAGCCGACAATACTGATAATGCTGGGTACCAGACGGGTAAAACTGTCAGACGATTTGAGCGCAGTGGTCGCGATGACTTCGGAGATAATCGCAAGGGCGAGAAAAATAATGGCTTCTTTATTCATGGTTATCCACTGACAAATTAACGTTTACTTAGCGCAAGACGCGTTGCGAAGAGCAAAAACACAACACCGGTTGTGCGATCCATCCAACGTATAACGGCTTCTTTACGTAAAAATGATGACAACGGGCGCGTCGCCGCAATTAATGTTGTCGACCATACGGTTCCCAGCACCACGTGGATCATTACCAGGCCAAATGTCCAAATAATGAGAGGCTGTCCATGCGGAATAAACTGTGGCAAAAAAGAGACATAGAAAATACCCATTTTCGGGTTCAGCACATTGCCTAACATGCCACGAATGAACCAGTTCTGCTTTTTATCTTCATCGGCAACAGAAAAAACAGCGGTACGCGGGCGAAAGAGCATATTCAGTCCCAGCCAGCATAAATAGGCAGCACCACAATATTTAAGAATGGCGTACGCGAGCTCCGATACCGCAACTAATGCCCCAAGGCCAAAAGCAACGGCGGCTCCCCAAATAAGACAACCGGTGTTAATGCCGAAGGCGGCTTTAAATGCCTGACTACGTCCCTCCACTGCGGCAGTACGTAAAATTAGCGCGGTATCGAGACCCGGTGTGAGCGTAAGCAGTGTCGCCGCAAAGGTAAAAGCAATCAAACTATCGATAACAGACATTGCGCATTCACCTTTTTAAGAACCTTATAAAAAACTGTGGGCACCATGAAGGTGCCCATGATCATCAGAACCCGTAAAAATCAAAAACTAACGCATTGCGATGCCGATTTAGGATACACTTTCTAATCGAGTGGATACGCATATTGCGACGGGACTGCCCTTCCAGCCAGCGCGCTTTGCGACGACTGGTCTGTCGTGACATGCGCCAGCGCCCCACTTCCGTTCTACTACGCTTCATTTTTACGACTCTTTCCTGAAACAGAAGCCCCATTATAAACCCTGGTCGCCACCAGACCACCCCTTTTCAGCGCCGTTTTTATTTGCCAGATGAGTCCTTATGCGTAAACTCCTTATATCAGATTTTCAAAAGGATTTTTTGTTATGACAACCTTCTACACGGTTGTGAGTTGGCTGATCATTTTGGGCTACTGGCTGCTCATCGCAGGTGTGACGCTTCGCATCCTGATGAAGCGCCGGGCGGTCCCCTCTGCCATGGCGTGGCTACTGATTATTTATATTCTCCCTCTGGTGGGAATTATTGCTTATCTTTCCGTTGGGGAACTACATCTTGGCAAACGCCGGGCAGAACGCGCTCGTGCGATGTGGCCATCCACCGCCAAGTGGTTAAAAGACCTTAAGACCTATCATCATATTTTCGCTACTGAAAACAGCAGCGTTGCCACTTCACTGTTCAAACTCTGCGAACGGCGTCAGGGCATTGCGGGCGTGAAAGGGAATCAACTCCAGCTTCTTACCTCCTCAGACGACGTTATGCAGGCATTAATCCGCGACATTCAGCTTGCCCGCCATAACATCGAGATGGTGTTTTATATCTGGCAGCCGGGGGGAATGGCCGATCAGGTCGCTGAATCCTTGATGGCTGCCGCTCGGCGCGGCGTACATTGCCGCTTAATGCTTGATTCAGCGGGCAGCGTAGCCTTTTTTCGCAGTCCGTGGGCCGATATGCTGCGCAACTCAGGGATTGAAGTGGTTGAGTCGCTAAAAGTTAATCTGATGCGTGTCTTTTTGCGTCGGATGGACCTGCGCCAGCACCGTAAGATGATCCTCATCGATAATTACATCGCTTATACCGGCAGTATGAATATGGTGGATCCTCGTTTCTTCAAACAGGATGCTGGCGTCGGTCAATGGGTCGATTTGATGGCTCGCATGGAAGGCCCGGTTTCTACCGCGATGGGAATCGTCTACTCCTGCGACTGGGAAATAGAGACCGGTAAACGCATCCTCCCACCGCCGCCCGATGCCAATATCATGCCGTTCGAGCAGGCCAGCGGACACACCATCCACACCATCGCCTCCGGTCCGGGGTTCCCGGAAGACCTTATTCACCAGGCGTTGTTGACCGCGGTTTATGCCTCGCGCGAATACCTGATTATGACGACCCCCTACTTCGTCCCCAGCGATGATCTTCTGCATGCCATTTGTACCGCCGCGCAGCGAGGCGTGGACGTCAGCATTATCCTGCCGCGTAAGAATGACTCGGTGCTTGTTGGCTGGGCCAGTCGGGCCTTTTTCACCGAGCTACTGGCTGCGGGGGTAAAAGTCTATCAGTTTGAAGGTGGGCTTCTGCATACTAAAAGCGTGCTGGTCGATGGCGAGTTAAGCCTGGTGGGAACAGTGAACCTTGATATGCGTAGTCTGTGGCTTAATTTCGAGATTACGCTGGTTATTGACGATACCGGGTTTGGCAGCGATCTGGCCGCCGTTCAGGATGATTATATCTCGCGTTCTCGCTTACTTGACGCGCGTCTTTGGGTTAAGCGTCCGTTCTGGCACCGGATTGCAGAACGACTGTTTTACTTCTTTAGCCCATTGCTGTAAAACGTGCCCAAATGATATTAAACAGGTAGTCATTATGGAAATGGATCTGAACAACCGCCTGAGCGAAGACGAAACGCTGGAGCAGGCTTACGATATTTTTCTCGAACTTGCGGCGGATAATCTCGATCCGGCAGACATCATTCTGTTCAATCTTCAGTTTGAAGAGCGTGGCGGTGCGGAATTGTTTGATCCAGGCGAAGACTGGCAAGAGCACGTTGATTACGATCTAAATCCGGACTTTTTCGCAGAAGTGGTCATTGGCCTGGCGGATAGTGACGGCGGCGAAATCAATGATGTATTTGCCCGCGTACTGCTCTGTCGAGAGAAAGACCATAAGTTGTGCCATATTCTCTGGCGCGAGTGATGGTAAAAAGAAAAGGCTGACTTTCGTCAGCCTTTTTCATTTAGAGCGGGTCGACCTTAAGACAGGAGACCGCGTGACGGAAACTTCCTTCCAGAACCGGGCGCGTTTGTGCGCACTCGGGGCCAGCAATCGGGCAACGCGTGCGGAACACGCAGCCTGATGGCGGATTGATTGGCGAAGGCAAATCCCCTTCCAGCAATTGAATCTGCTTATTCTTTTCCAGATCCGGGTCCGGAATCGGTACGGCAGACATCAATGCTTTGGTATAAGGGTGCTGTGGATTGTGGTACACCTCGTCATAGGTTCCCAGCTCTACAGCATGGCCAAGATACATTACCAGAACACGATCGGAGATGTGCTTCACCACCGCCAGGTCGTGGGCGATAAAAATCAGCGACAACCCCATTTCCCGCTGCAGTTTTTGCAGCAAGTTGACTACCTGCGCCTGGATAGACACATCAAGGGCGGAAACCGGTTCGTCACAGATAATCAACTTTGGCTCGAGGATCAGCGCACGCGCAATACCGATACGCTGACACTGGCCGCCGGAGAACTCGTGCGGGTAGCGGTTAATCAGGTTGGGCAGCAGGCCCACTTTCATCATCATGGTTTTGACGCGGTCACGCACTTCCTGACGCGGCATTTTCGGATGATACGTACGCAGCGGTTCTGCAATGATTTCACCAATCGTCATACGCGGGTTCAGGGATGCCAGCGGGTCCTGGAAAATCATCTGAATGTCACTGCGCACATCGCGCCACTCATCAGGCTTCATACCGAGCAAATCTTTGCCCAGCCAGGCCACTTTACCGTCGGTGGCTTTGACCAAACCAATAATCGCACGGGCAAAAGTCGATTTTCCGCAACCGGACTCGCCCACGACCCCCAGGGTTTCCCCTTCATACAAACGAAGCGTGACGCCGTCTACCGCTTTCAGTGTTTTGGATGGCTGCCAGAACCATTGCTTACCGTCTTTAATGTCGAAATGGACTTTCAGGTCAGCAATTTCAAGGAGTACTTTTCTTTCTTCAGTAACGGCATTCATACCAGTTCCTCCACCGGCTTAAAGCAGGCGCGCAAACGTCCCGGGGCAAACTCCTCCAGCGGCGGAGCACTGTTACAGATTTCCATCGCATGCGGGCAACGCGGCTGGAACGGACACCCTTTTGGCAACCGCAACAGGTTCGGCGGGTTACCGGGGATGGTCAGCAGCTCTTCACCTTCGGCGTCAAGGCGCGGTACAGCATTGAGCAGACCGATAGAATAGGGATGTGCCGGGTGGTAGAACACATCGCGCGCCACTCCGTATTCCATGGTACGCCCGGCGTACATGACCAGCACTTTGTCACAGATGCCCGCAACAACGCCGAGATCGTGGGTAATCATGATAATGGCGGTGTTGAATTCGCGCTTAAGTTCGTTGAGCAACGTCATGATCTGCGCCTGCACGGTCACATCCAGGGCGGTGGTCGGTTCGTCGGCAATCAGCAGCTTCGGTCGACACATTAACGCCATGGCAATCATCACGCGCTGGCGCATCCCGCCGGAGAACTCATGCGGATACATCTTCATACGCTTACGCGCTTCCGGCATTTTCACTGCGTCGAGCATTTTGACTGACTCTTCAAACGCTTCGGCCTTACTCATACCTTTATGCAACATCAGCACTTCCATTAACTGCTCGCCGACCCGCATATAGGGATTTAGCGAGGTCATCGGATCCTGGAAAATCATGGAGATCTGTTCAGCACGCAGCTTATTCAGCGCATGTTCCGGCAAGTTCAGGATCTCTTTGCCATTGAATTTCGCCGAACCACCAATGCGCCCATTCGATGCCAACAGCCCCATCAGTGCAAATGCGGTCTGAGATTTACCCGAACCAGATTCACCCACGATACCCAGCGTCTCACCGGCGCGCAGGCTGAAATTCAGGTCGTTTACCGCCGTAACGTCACCATCCGGCGTTTTAAAAGTTACTCGCAGATCGTTAACATCCAGAAGAATGTCCGAATGCTGCTGCGCCTGTGGCGCCAATGAGGTTTCATGCTTGCTCACAACAGCACTCCTTAACGATCTTTCGGGTCGAGGGCATCACGTAACCCATCGCCGATAAAGTTGAAACAGAATAGCGTCACCACCAGGAAGCCTGCCGGAAACAACAACAGCCACGGGGAAACTTCCATTGAGTTCGCGCCATCGCTGAGCAAAGCGCCCCAACTGCTTAACGGTTCTTGCGTCCCCAGGCCAAGGAAACTGAGGAAAGATTCAAACAGAATCATGCTCGGTACTAACAGCGAGGCATACACCACCACCACGCCCAGCACGTTCGGAACGATATGGCGAATCACGATATTGCCAGTCGATACACCACCGACCTGAGCAGCCTCGATAAACTCTTTGCGTTTGAGGCTGAGCGTTTGACCACGAACGATACGCGCCATATCCAGCCAGGAAACCATACCGATCGCCACAAAAATAAGCAGGATGTTTTGCCCGAAGAATGTCACCAGCAGGATGACGAAGAACATAAACGGGAAAGAGTTGAGGATCTCAAGCAGACGCATCATCACGGAGTCCACTTTACCGCCGAGGTAGCCGGACAGGGAGCCGTAAAGCGTCCCCAGGATAACCGCAACCAGCGCGGCTGCAATGCCGACCATCAGAGAAATACGTCCACCAATGGCAACGCGCACCAGCAGATCACGGCCGGATGAATCCGTACCAAAATAGTGCCCGGAGGTTGTATCAGGGGCACTGGACATCATGCCCCAGTCCGTATCGAAGTAACTAAACTGCGACAGCATCGGCGCAAGGGCCACGAAGAGCGCGATAAATAACAACACCACCAGGCTGGCGACCGCCGCGCGGTTGTGCATAAAGCGACGGCGAGCATCCTGCCAGAGACTGCGACCTTCTACTTCCAGTTTTTCACTGAAGTTTTCCAGCGCCTCGCTGTTTTTTTTACTTAACATCATGGCGTACTCCAGTGTTAATAACGAATTTTCGGATCGATAACGGCATACAGCACATCAACGATCGCGTTAAATAAAATAGTCAACGTCCCTACCAGTATGGTCAAACTTAATACCAGCGAGTAATCACGGTTTAATGCGCCATTCACAAACAGCTGACCGATACCCGGCAAACCATAAATCGTTTCGATAACCATCGAGCCGGTGATAATCCCGACAAAGGCAGGCCCCATATAGGAGAGCACAGGTAATAACGCGGGTTTAAGCGCATGGCGGAAAATAATGCGCCGCATCGGTAAGCCTTTCGCACGTGCGGTACGAATAAAGTTCGAATGCAGCACCTCTATCATTGAGCCACGTGTTATACGCGCAATGCTGGCGATATAGGCCAGAGACAATGCGACCATCGGCAGGATCATGAATTTTGGCGCGCCGCCATTCCATCCCCCGGCAGGTAACCATTTAAGCGTAATGGCGAATATCATCACCAGTAGCGGCGCAACCACGAAGCTCGGTATTACAACCCCGGTCATCGCCAGCCCCATCACGGAATAGTCCCATTTGGTATTTTGTTTCAGCGCGGCGATGACACCTGCGCTCACGCCAAAAATCACCGCCAGCAAAAATGCCGCAGCGCCTAACTTCGCGGAAACGGGGAAGCTGGCAGCGACCAGATCATTCACCGTGTAATCTTTATATTTAAATGACGGCCCAAAATCACCGTGCGCAAGCTGTTTCAGATAGCTGGCGTATTGGGTCAGAATCGGATCGTTCAGATGATATTTCGCTTCGATGTTCGCCATGACTTCTGGCGGCAGCGTACGCTCACCGGTAAAAGGACTACCCGGCGCAAGGCGCATCATAAAGAATGAGATCGTGATAAGAATAAATAGCGTCGGAATCGCTTCCAGACAGCGACGTAGGATAAATTTCAACATTGCCCGTACCTTCTGGCCTGTGCCTTTGTAGTGCGATGAAATAAGACACTGTGGGGCAGGATGACCCTGCCCCACTCATTGCCATTAATGCTTGATAATATACAAGTTTTTAACGTAGATATTATCCATCGGGTCTTTACCGGTATAACCACCCACCCACGGTTTCACCAGACGGGCGTTCACGTAGTAATACACCGGGACGATCGCAGAGTCTTTATCAAGTTGCTGTTCAGCCTTGGTATAGAGCTCGGTGCGTTGCGCTTCGTCGGTAACTTGCAGCGTGTCGGCAATCAGCTTATCAAAGGCCGGGCTCTTATAGTGCGCGGTGTTGTTAGAGCTGTCAGACAGCATGGTATTCAGGAAGGATGTCGGTTCGTTATAGTCCGCACACCAGCCTGCACGCGCCACGTCAAAGGTGCCCTGATGACGGCTGTCAAGGAAGGTTTTCCATTCCTGGTTCTCCAGCTTGACATCCACACCGAGGTTTTTCTTCCAGATAGAAGCAACAGCGATAGCCAGTTTTTTGTGCAGGTCAGACGTGTTGTACAGCAGGTTGAATGTCAGCGGCTTGTCAGCAGTGTAACCTGCTTCTGCCAGCAGTTTTTTCGCTTCTGCGTTACGTTTGTCTTGTGACCACTTGAACCATTCCGGCTCAACCAGTTTTGCACCGTCAGTGTATGGCGGAGTGTAGCTGTATGCCGGCAAGTCACCCTGGTTTTTCACTTTGTTGACAATAATGTCACGATCAAGAGCCAGTTTCAGCGCGGTACGAACGCGAACGTCAGTGAACGGCGCTTTCTGGTTGTTGATTTCGTAGTAATAAGTACACAGATAGGGGTCAACGTGGACTTCTTTTGGAATTTCTTGTTTCAGTTTCTGGAACAGTTCAATCGGCATGTTGTTATAGGTCATGTCGATTTCACCGCTGCGATAGCGGTTAACGTCAGTCACTTCTGAGGAAATAGGCAGGTAAGTAACCTGATTAATCACCGTTTTCGCGTTATCCCAGTAATTGGTATTACGCTCAAGCACGATACGTTCGTTGACCACCCAATCTTTCAGTTTGTACGCGCCGTTAGTAACGATGTTCGCGGGCTGGGTCCATTTGTCACCGAATTTCTCGACAACGGCTTTCGGTACCGGGGAGACGGAAGGATGTACCAACAATTTGTAGAAGTAAGGAACCGGTTCGCTCAACGTCACTTCAAAGGTATTGTCATCAATCGCTTTTACGCCCAGGTCTGAGGTTGGTTTTTTACCGGCGATGATGTCATCGATATTCGCAATGTGACCATATTGCAGGTAGCTGGCGTATGGGGATGCAGTTTTTGGGTCTGCCAGACGCTGCCAGCTATAGACAAAGTCGTGTGCCGTAACCGGCGAACCATCGGACCATTTCGCATCTTTACGGAGATGGAAAGTCCAGACTTTAAAGTCTTTGTTTTCCCACTTTTCAGCAACACCCGCGCTCGGATGGCCTTCAACATCTGATACTAACAGACCTTCAAACAAATCGCGGCTGACGTTCGATTCCGGCACGCCTTCAATTTTATGCGGATCAAGCGACTGTACTTCAGAGCCGTTATTACGAACCAGCGTTTGCTTCTCTGCCAGTTGAACGCCAGCAGGAACATCCGCCGCCATGGCTACGTTACCTGCAATTAGCGCGGTGAGAATTCCAGCCGCTACGAGACTTTTTTTTGTGATGATGGACATTGTGTTGATACTCCACTCATTATAATTACTGACATTAATGCCAGCCTGTTTTGTCCCCTGAGGGGGCCTGTACAGCGCAGGAGCTTTTGGCTGCTGTCAGGCATCGTTTACTGCTTGCTATCACCGACTTTATTTCTTACAAGCCGCTCGGATGGCGCCCTTACGTCGATTTCATCTACGTCTCCCCTGTCGAGACGCATGTTACTTTTGCATGACGAGATTTTTATTTGAAAATAATTCTCATCTGCGCGTGTTCTTATTGCAAATATAGGGCCGGAAAGTACCAAATGGCCAATTCCGTCGCCAATACAATTTGCAAATTTGTTAACTAATTCTCTTTTATTAGCGCTTCTATCAGTACTGCAAGAACTTACAGTCATGCGCTAAGAAAAAATTAGTCTTTTCAATCAGGCAGATAGATAGTAATTCATCGTCGTTGTTACATTTGCAATACGATTGCGTATTTTTTGCACAAAAAATCAACATTCGATTATTATCTAGCACATTTGTCTGCCTGAGCGAAGAAATTACTAATATCATTTCAATTATCTGACAGCAAGCCCCAGAGTATCGTGTGAGGGAAATAACAGTGTTGATGGATGAATTTATCGCCAGGCGGCAATGCAACAAAATGTAATTATCTGAAATATAATACTTTATTTAAATCATGTTGATTTATTATATTTATGGTTTTTTCTGACTTTAGTTATATGATTTGCTGATAATGCTGCGTTTCCAACGCCCTGCGCAGCATTATTTTCGCTTCAGGCAAGTTAGTGCAGTAACCCCGGAAATATTCCTTTTACGCCAGCAACGATAAATTCAATACCCAGCGCCATGAGCAATAAGCCCATGATACGGGTTATCACGTTAATCCCGGTTTGGCCAAGAAGACGCACCAGCCAGGGTGCGATGCGAAACACACCCCACGAACAAAAAGCAAAAAGGGCTATTGCGACTGAAAACCCAGCGAGGTATTCCACGCTGTGGTAACGCGTTCCCCAGACAATTGTCGAACTGATTGCACCCGGCCCTGCCATTAAAGGTAAGGCGAGAGGCACAACGCCAATACTCTCTCTGATCGCAGTTTCTGATTTTTCCTGTTTATTCTGTTTATCTTCCCCCAGCTTACCGCTGATCATCGACATCGCGATGGTTACCACCAGAATCCCGCCGGCAATACGAAATGAATCAATTGAAATACCGAACAACTGAAGAATCGCATCACCCAGAAAAAGTGATGTCCAGAGAATGATGGCAACAGAAAGGTTAGCAGTCAGATTGGTTTTATTCCGCGCCCCGGCAGTTTGATAGCTGGTCATACTGATAAAGACAGGGATGATACCGATGGGGTTTACCAACGCGAACAGGCCGATGAAAAACTTAAACCAGGTTGGAAAGTCAAACAATGTTTGAGTCACAGAGTGCTCCGCAGCAGTGCAAGGCAAAAAGAAAGAAGGTATGTAAACAATAAGACCCTGCTAAATATACGATTATTTGTAGCATATCTCACCCTAAATCCTGTCATCTTCCCTATATCCTGGCATGTTATGCATTTGTACTAATTATGATAATGTTAGCTAGCGCCGCCCTTTTATCATTAACATTTGATACAAATGCCCAAAAATAGCCTGCTGAAAGGTGTCAGCTTTGCTGTAACTTGATTTAGATCACGTAATCGGTACTCAGAAGTGAGTACTCTTGGAGACGTCGTCAGGGAGTAGAACCATCTGTTTTAATGATGTTTCGTTGAGGCTCTTTCAGTAAATCAGTTAGGTTGGGCGAGGCGTTAACTACTTGTTTTTCTGTAATTTACGCAACCTGCACCCGGTCTGTCTATACTGTCGTTTCGGACAGCTGGTTTACTAAAAGAGTTTAACATTATCAGGAGAGCATTATGGCTGTTACTAATGTCGCTGAACTTAACGCACTCGTCGAACGTGTGAAGAAAGCCCAGCGTGAATATGCCAACTTTACTCAAGAGCAAGTTGACAAGATCTTCCGCGCCGCCGCCCTGGCTGCCGCTGATGCCCGTATCCCTCTCGCTAAAATGGCTGTTGCCGAATCCGGCATGGGTATCGTCGAAGATAAAGTGATTAAAAACCACTTTGCTTCTGAATATATCTACAACGCCTATAAAGATGAGAAAACCTGCGGCGTCCTTGAGGAAGATGACACTTTTGGTACCATCACCATCGCTGAACCTATCGGTATTATCTGCGGTATTGTTCCGACGACTAACCCAACTTCTACTGCAATCTTCAAGTCACTGATTAGCCTGAAGACCCGTAACGCCATTATTTTCTCCCCACACCCACGTGCTAAAGATGCAACGAACAAAGCGGCTGATATCGTTCTGCAGGCGGCTATCGCTGCGGGCGCACCAAAAGATCTGATTGGCTGGATTGACCAACCGTCTGTTGAACTGTCTAACGCTTTAATGCACCACCCTGACATCAACCTGATCCTCGCGACCGGCGGCCCAGGCATGGTGAAGGCAGCATACAGCTCCGGTAAACCGGCTATCGGCGTAGGCGCAGGCAATACCCCAGTTGTCATCGACGAAACTGCAGATATCAAACGTGCTGTCGCCTCTGTTCTGATGTCCAAAACCTTCGACAACGGCGTTATCTGTGCTTCCGAACAGTCTGTTGTGGTTGTTGATTCTGTTTACGACGCGGTTCGCGAACGTTTTGCTACCCACGGCGGCTACCTGCTGCAGGGTAAAGAGCTGAAAGCTGTTCAGGACATTATCCTGAAAAATGGCGCGTTGAACGCCGCTATCGTTGGTCAACCGGCATACAAAATCGCTGAACTTGCAGGTTTCACTGTTCCGGCAACGACCAAAATTTTGATCGGCGAAGTGACTGTTGTTGACGAAAGCGAACCGTTCGCTCACGAAAAACTGTCCCCGACTCTGGCGATGTACCGCGCTAAAGATTTCGACGATGCGGTAGAAAAAGCAGAGAAACTGGTTGCCATGGGCGGTATCGGTCATACCTCTTGCTTGTACACCGACCAGGATAACCAGCCGGCTCGCGTGCAGAAATTCGGCGCGGAAATGAAAACCGCACGTATTCTGATCAACACCCCAGCCTCTCAGGGTGGTATCGGCGACCTTTATAACTTCAAACTCGCTCCTTCCCTGACTCTGGGTTGTGGTTCCTGGGGTGGTAACTCCATCTCTGAAAACGTTGGTCCGAAACACCTGATCAACAAGAAAACCGTTGCTAAGCGAGCTGAAAACATGTTGTGGCACAAACTTCCGAAATCTATCTACTTCCGCCGTGGCTCTCTGCCAATCGCGCTGGATGAAGTGATTACTGATGGTCACAAACGCGCGCTGATCGTGACTGACCGCTTCCTGTTCAACAACGGCTATGCAGACCAGATCACTTCTGTACTGAAAGCGGCTGGCGTAGAAACAGAAGTCTTCTTCGAAGTTGAAGCTGACCCGACACTGACTATCGTACGTAAAGGCGCAGAGCTGGCGAACTCTTTCAAACCTGACGTGATCATCGCGCTGGGTGGTGGTTCCCCGATGGATGCGGCAAAAATCATGTGGGTAATGTACGAGCATCCGGAAACCCATTTCGAAGAACTGGCGCTGCGCTTTATGGATATCCGTAAACGTATCTACAAGTTCCCGAAAATGGGTGTGAAAGCGAAAATGGTTGCTATCACCACCACTTCCGGTACGGGTTCAGAAGTCACACCGTTCGCTGTGGTAACTGACGATGCGACTGGCCAGAAATATCCGCTGGCAGACTATGCACTGACTCCGGACATGGCGGTTGTCGACGCGAATCTGGTCATGGACATGCCGAAATCACTGTGTGCATTCGGTGGTCTGGATGCGGTAACCCACGCGCTGGAAGCTTATGTTTCTGTACTGGCGTCTGAGTTCTCCGATGGTCAGGCTCTGCAGGCTCTGAAATTGCTGAAAGAAAACCTGCCAGCGTCCTACCATGAAGGTTCTAAAAACCCGATTGCACGTGAGCGTGTACATAGTGCCGCTACCATCGCGGGCATCGCGTTTGCGAACGCCTTCCTCGGTGTGTGTCACTCCATGGCGCATAAACTGGGTTCGCAGTTCCATATCCCGCACGGTCTGGCCAACGCCCTGTTGATCGCGAACGTTATCCGCTATAACGCGAATGACAACCCGACTAAACAGACTGCATTCAGCCAGTACGACCGTCCGCAGGCTCGCCGCCGTTATGCAGAAATCGCTGATCACCTGGGTCTGACTTCTGTCGGTGACCGCACTGCTGCGAAAATCGAGAAACTGCTGGCATGGCTGGAAACCATTAAAGCTGAACTGGGCATTCCTAAGTCAATCCGTGAAGCAGGCGTTCAGGAAGCTGACTTCCTTGCTCATGTTGACAAACTGTCCGAAGATGCGTTCGATGACCAGTGTACCGGTGCTAACCCGCGTTACCCGCTGATCTCCGAGCTGAAACAGATCCTGCTGGATACCTACTACGGACGTGAGTTCAAAGAAGGCGCAACAGCAGAAGTGAAAGCAGAAGCGGTTAAAACGGATAAAGCAGACAAAAAAGCGAAGAAAACCGCTTAATTGTCTTATCCAGCATAACCCGTCTGATGGCTAACCCCTGTCAACGAAGATGATCGGTTAAACGGTCCGGCGGGTTGACGATAAAAGCCTCATCAATTCTTTGATGGGGCTTTTTTATATTTGCTATCCGGCTTGACGCTACCCCGAGTTCTCAGCGCCCTCCTCGCTTTCCTGCTATCAGATGCCACTTCTGCAGAATGGGTGTCTCAATCCCTATCCGTAAGCGTAAACGTCCCAGAAGCATGCATTGCGTGGCTGATGGTGAGAGCAGGTCAGTGAATTCGCACGTCCTGATGCATCTGAGCATGCATGAGGCTGGAATAAAGTAAAAGCGGGTACAGCATGCGGGAAAAAAATTGTCAGGCCGTGTGCCCTGATGTCGCGATAACGCCCGTTAGCTCGACAATCAGGGTAAATACGCCAGGCAATGCGGACAGCGTCCCAGGCGCAGAGTCTGATACTTGTGAGCTCTGGCCTGTTGGCAGTTTCTTTATGTCTGTAATCAATCAGGAGAGCGCGTAGACATACAGGAGCATTACCCTCTTATACGCGCCTGAATAGCGGCCAGAGAGCCTTCTGCGAGCGCCTCTTTATAATGTTTGCGGCAAACAGACACATAGCGCTCATTACCACCAATAACGACTTGCTCACCCTCATTATATGGTCGACCGGCTTGATCAAGTCGCAGCACCATGCTGGCTTTACGCCCGCAGAAACAGATAGTTTTTAGTTCGACCAGTTTATCTGACCACGCCAGAAGATATTGGCTGCCGATAAACAACTCGCCGCGGAAATCCGTTCGTAATCCATAACAGAGCACGGGAATATCAAGTTCATCGACGACCTCGGACAACTGATATACCTGCTGGCGGGATAAAAATTGACTTTCATCAACTAAAACGCAGTGGATAGGCTCGCGCTGATGCTCTGCATTAATTTCATCTTTAAGGGATGTGTTTTGGTTAAAAAGACGCGCTGGCGATGATAAACCAATTCGAGAACTTACCTTCCCTGCACCAAAGCGGTCATCAATCTCCGCTGTATAGACCAGCGTCCGCATGCCACGTTCCTGATAATTGTAGGAAGACTGTAGTAAAGCCGTGGATTTTCCGGCATTCATCGCTGAGTAGTAGAAATAAAGTTGCGCCATTGCCCGCAAGACCCCAATCAAAGTGTGATATTCCTCAGCAGGATTGTATCATATTTTAACGTGCCTCCCGGAATGCCGAACGCACACTTTACTTAGCTTCCTGACATGATTTCGTTGATATACTTCACGCTATTTCCCTGCGCAAGCTGTTGCTGCCAAAGAAACAAACAATAAGCGTACCGTGTCTTGCCTGGGTATAAAAAACAAGAAATTTCAGCGCCAGGCACAAGAAATTATTAATGTTTTATGCAAAACGACGCTGTTGTGAACACTAATAAAAAAGGTTGATATTTATCCATCGAAACTATAATTCGTATGAGATTAATCAGTTAAAAACGCCGATTAAACACCTGAACCGTTTGGGTGATAATGCTTTCAATATGGCTTTTTTGTGCGGTTCCGCAAGAAAAATTTAAGTTAGCGGTTTTTAAAAATGAGGTAAATAAAGAGGAAATTTGAATTCCTTACATTCTCACCTATTGCACTACTCAAATTAACGCTCTATTATTAGCTCAACAAACCACCCCAATATAAGTTTGAGATTACTACAATGAGCGAAGCACTTAAAATTCTGAACAACATCCGTACTCTTCGTGCGCAGGCAAGAGAATGCACTCTGGAAACGCTCGAAGAAATGCTGGAAAAATTAGAAGTGGTCGTTAACGAGCGTCGTGAAGAAGAAAGCGCTGCAGCTGCTGAAATCGAAGAACGTACTCGTAAACTGCAGCAATATCGCGAAATGCTGATTGCTGACGGTATTGATCCGAATGAACTGCTGAACAGCATGGTCGCTGCTAAAACCGGAACTAAAGCTAAACGCGCTGCACGTCCGGCTAAATATAGCTACGTTGACGAAAACGGCGAAACTAAAACCTGGACCGGCCAGGGCCGCACCCCGGCAGTAATCAAAAAAGCGATGGACGAACAAGGTAAACAACTGGAAGACTTCCTGATCCAGGAATAATCCTAAGCCTTTATGAAAAATCCCGCCAATGGCGGGATTTTTTTTAACCCGTTTTTTTACCCTTGTTGCAAAGCAATATTGCATGGCGGTGAAGATAAGCGTGCATTGCTGATGATTTTTGCTCACCTACATTCCCTTATTGATATTCCCTCTTAGCGCAAAGATCTCTCACGGCGCATGGTCAACCATCCCGAAGATGCCTGATGGCAATAAAAAAGCCGGAGTGATAAGCATCAATCCGGCTTTATTCCTTACGACTAAAGCAGGTTATGCTTTAGCGACACCGATAACATCTTCCAGCCAGGCTTTAAATTCTTTGCCAAGTACGTTATGGCGAATACCATATTCTACGAAAGCCTGCATATAACCCAGCTTATTACCGCAATCATGGCTTTTGCCTTTCATATGGTAAGCTTCGACGGTCTCTTTCTCGATAAGCATATCGATAGCGTCGGTCAACTGGATCTCGTCACCGGCTCCCGGAGGCGTTTTAGCCAGCAGCGGCCAAATCTCTTCGCTGAGGACGTAACGGCCTACAACGGCCAGATTAGACGGCGCGACGTTCGCTTTCGGTTTTTCTACCACGCCGACCATCGGTACACTGTCACCCGGCTTGAGTTCTGCGCCTTTACAGTCAACTACACCGTATGCAGTGACATCTGCAACAGGCTCAACCATAATCTGGCTGGCACCGGTTTCATCGAAACGCTTGATCATTTCAGCCAGGTTATCCTGCGAAAGATCGGACTCAAATTCATCCAGAATGACATCCGGCAGAATCACCGCAACTGGCTCATTACCTACAACCGGATGCGCGCACAGCACCGCGTGTCCAAGCCCTTTAGCCAGGCCCTGACGGACCTGCATAATGGTGACATGCGGCGGGCAAATAGCCTGCACTTCTTCCAGCAGTTGGCGTTTCACGCGTTTTTCCAGCATTGCTTCAAGTTCAAAGCTGGTATCGAAGTGGTTTTCGATCGAATTTTTCGACGAATGCGTAACCAGAACAATTTCGGTAATACCCGCAGCGATACACTCATTCACGACATACTGAATTAATGGCTTATCAACCAACGGTAACATTTCTTTAGGAATAGCCTTTGTCGCCGGCAGCATCCTGGTTCCCAATCCCGCAACCGGGATAACTGCTTTAGTCACTCTCGAATTTATGGCAGCCATTGAAAATCTCCTGGTCTGTTCACGCTTTGAGCATGTTCATGAATTAATTCGCATCTGAGTATATCAGTACCATCGTAATGAGCTGGTCTGAAAAGGACGCTATAACGTTTAATTAGGATTAATACGCAAAACTGTGGCGATAGTACCACTCGCTTTAAAAAGGAGGTAAAGCTATCTGCGGAATACGTTGCGATTGCTCATTCCGCAGACAACATTAAACGCAGACGGCCACCAGCTCCCCACACCTGACATTGCCAGGCGTCGCACCGTTGGCTCAATTGGTTCAGGTAAGTATTTCCTAATGTGCCCAGCGGTACACCGTTACTGATTTGAATTTGGTGTTCACCGGTATTTAATGTGGCGTTAAGGCCTGCCGACACTAAAATAAGGTTCTTTAATTCGCTGTGATAATACCCAACCAGCAGAGGAAACTGTCCTGGCAAATTTGCCTGACGCAGTAACTGATTTACCTGCTTGAGCAAACTGCCCATCTCGGGAAGTTTTTGGTGTTGATGTGACAACTGTTCCTGAAGTAAGCCGTTGAACAGCGCCCGCAGTAATAATGCCGCCAGAACGCCATTATTCCCTGCCCGTGTCACATCAAGGCAATAAAAGGCCAGATCGCGCGATGATATTGGCGCGATATCAAGTACCAGTCCTGGCTGATCGGCCGAAACCAACTGGCGGTAATTAACCCGGCAGCCCGACATCTTCTGCTGAACCGGTGGCTGTAATTCTTGTAAAAGTTTGGCAGCCGCCTGCGGGTTTTCTACCAGCGCATCCCAATCCTGAAACAAACGCTCTTCTTCTTCGACACGCGAATTAAACATATTGGGATAGAGACAGGCAAACACGGTCTCTTTGAGACGATTAAGATCTTTAACTGGCTTAAGTAAAACGTCCTGCACGCCTAAACGCAGCGCTTTCGCAATATCTGCCATGTTATCGGTCGCAGAAATGACGAGCACCGGCATTTGATCGCCTTTATTGCGCAAATGTTCGACAAGTTTAAGGCCATTCATTCTCGGCATGGCAATATCGCAAATCATGAGATCCGGCGAGGCATTTTCCAGCTGTTCGAGCGCTGAGACACCATCATCCGCGACCAGTGTTTCCGCTCCCAGAGAGGAGAGCCAGGAATCCAGCAGCGAGCGGAAGACGGGTTCGTCTTCAACGATCAATATCTGTTTTCCTGCTAACGGCTGCGTCATCTTATCTCCCCTGCCCGACGATAATTAAATAGTGGCATGATCTATCAATAATCGCCTGTCAGAATTTGCTGAACTCGAATAAAAAAACATACTTAGTCTATTGTCCTTACCAACGGTAGTAGTTCATCTATTTTCTTTTCAACAGCAAGTTGCCCCGCCGCGATTGCTGCCTCTGCCCGATGGAAATCAAGTGTCGAAATTTGCGGACACATTGGCTGTATTAAAATATCGGGGGGATCGCCAGCCATTCGGTTTCGCTTAAGCCGATTCTCAAGCACCTGAATGGATGTGGTCATGATTTCCATTGCCGTTGGTGCAACAACAGTGCGACGGGCCGTCATTTTACTCAGTCTGTCCCGTAGGCGTTCATGCCAGCGCAAGTCGTCACTCTCCACCTCTTCTTGCGCATCTTCCATTAATGTTGTCGACACTAAATCCTGTTGCATCAAATGCGCATCATGTTGCAGGTCAACCGCAATAACGATATCTGCTCCCAGTGCGCGCGTCAGAGAAACAGGAACCGGATTCACCACTGCGCCATCAACCAGCCAATAACCATTATGGGCAACGGGTGACATCAGACCGGGCATACTGCACGAGGCACGCACCGCGAGATGAAGATCGCCCTCGGTAAACCATAGCTCTCGCCCGGTACTGAGGTTGGTTGCTACCGCACCGAATTTCAACTGGCAATCAGTGAAAAGCGCATCTGGCAGGACCTGCCGATAGTGGTTAAAAACGCGTTCGCCGCGTAATAATCCACCGCGACGCCACGATGGGTCCATTAGCTTGAGGACGTCCCAGTAACTGAAAGAGCGCACCCACGCTTCCAGTTCAGGGAGTTTGTTGCAGGCATAGGCGGCACCCACAAGGGAACCAATAGAGCACCCCGCCACGACGTCAATCTTAATCCCTGCATGTTGCAATGCCTTTATCACACCGATGTGTGACCAGCCTCTGGCGGCACCAGATCCCAGCGCCAACCCAATTTTAACCGTTCTCATTACCTGGATTTTTGTCCCCCGGAACGACTGGCGTAGCCACAAGGCTACAGCTCAGTTAACATAACGCTACTCTGGCTTATAGTGCCGTTATTTTTGTACAGGAAGCCGATTTTGTCTCAACTCTGTCCCTGCGGTAGCGCAGTCGAGTATAGCCTATGTTGTCAGCCTTATCTGTCTGGCGCACAGGTTGCGCCAGATCCATCACATCTTATGCGCTCCCGTTACAGCGCGTTTGTGATGAAAGATGCCAACTATTTAGTTAGCACCTGGCATCCGGACTGTCATGCCGCCACCTTTCGTCCGGAAATTGAAGCCGGTTTCGACCGTACCCAATGGCTGGGGTTGACGGTGTTCGAGCATGCCAGCGGAAAAAACGACACAGAAGGTTACGTCAGTTTTATTGCCCGTTTCAATGAGGATGGCAAAACGGGAGCAATTATTGAACGTTCCAGATTCTTAAAGGAGAACGGCCGGTGGTATTATATTGACGGCACACGTCCGCAATTTGGCCGTAACGATCCGTGTCCGTGCGGATCTGGCAAGAAATTCAAAAAGTGCTGCGGGCAATACGCCCAGCGATAATTCATAGCAAACACCATCAACAGGATTTACCCGGCAATGCATTCATTACAACGTAAAGTATTACGCACCATTTGCCCTGACCAAAAAGGTCTCATCGCGCGGATTACTAACATTTGTTACAAACACGAACTTAATATCGTGCAAAACAACGAGTTTGTTGATCACCGCACCGGTCGCTTTTTCATGCGTACTGAGCTGGAAGGTATTTTTAACGACTCAACACTGCTGGCCGACCTGGACAGCGCGCTGCCGGAAGGCTCTGTTCGTGAACTGAACCCTGCAGGGCAGCGTCGCGTGGTTATTCTGGTGACGAAAGAGGCGCACTGTCTTGGCGACTTATTAATGAAAGCCAATTACGGCGGGCTGGATATTGAGATTGCGGCAGTCATCGGCAACCATGAGACGCTGCGTTCCCTGGTAGAACGTTTTGATATTCCGTTTGAACTGGTCAGCCATGAAGGACTCACCCGTGAAGAGCACGATGATCTGATGGCGCAAGCCATTGAAGCGCATCAACCGGATTATGTGGTTTTAGCGAAGTATATGCGCGTACTGACGCCGGGCTTTGTCTCCCGTTTTCCGAATAAGATTATCAACATCCACCATTCATTCCTGCCGGCATTTATCGGCGCGCGCCCTTACCACCAGGCCTATGAGCGCGGGGTAAAAATCATCGGCGCGACGGCACATTACGTAAACGATAATCTGGACGAAGGTCCGATTATCATGCAGGACGTGATTCACGTGGATCACACTTACACTGCCGAGGACATGATGCGTGCAGGTCGCGATGTTGAAAAGAATGTCTTAAGCCGCGCGCTATATCAGGTACTGGCGCAACGTGTCTTCGTTTACGGTAACAGAACGATTATTCTTTAATCGCTAACGAAATGAATTGATTAGCTTTAATCCGTTACGGATGAAAAGTACACAAACGGTTCAGTTTCGTTGAAGGAAAGCTTTACAGCGGCGCGTCATTTGATATGATGCGCCCCGCTTCCCGAAACGGAGGCAGGCCAGTATAAGCATTACCCCGTGGTGGGGTTCCCGAGCGGCCAAAGGGAGCAGACTGTAAATCTGCCGTCATCGACTTCGAAGGTTCGAATCCTTCCCCCACCACCATTATTCACTACTGCAAGGTAGTAACTCCGATGAGCGTTCGCGAAGTTTGCACTTGTCGGGAAGGGTGAGAACCTTCGATTAAGGTTCGCGTCGAGCGAAAGCGAGACAACGTTGCCGCAGGCAACGGCCCGAAGGGTGAGGCGCGAAGCGACGAATAATCCTTCCCCCACCACCATTCTTAAAGCAGCACCCAATAATATGAATTGCCCCTGGTGGGGTTCCCGAGCGGCCAAAGGGAGCAGACTGTAAATCTGCCGTCATCGACTTCGAAGGTTCGAATCCTTCCCCCACCACCATCCCTTCATAAAGCAACACACCCAATCCATCTGTAATGCCCTATTATCCTGCCCACGCGGGAAGGATGAGAAGCTTCGACAAAGGTTCGATTCGAGCGACAGCGAGAAAGCGTTGCCGCAGGCAACGACCCGAAGGGCGAGGAGCTACGCGACGAGTAATCCTTCCCCCACCACCATCCCTTCATAAAGCAACACACCCAATCCATCTGTAATGCCCTATTATCCTGCCCACGCGGGAAGGATGAGAAGCTTCGACAAAGGTTCGATTCGAGCGACAGCGAGAAAGCGTTGCCGCAGGCAACGACCCGAAGGGCGAGGAGCTACGCGACGAGTAATCCTTCCCCCACCACCATCCCTTCATAAAGCAACACACCCAATCCATCTGCAATGCCCTATTATCCTGCCCATGCGGGAAGGATGAGAAGCTTCGATTAAGGTTCGATTCGAGCGACAGCGAGAAAGCGTTGCCGCAGGCAACGACCCGAAGGGCGAAGCGCGCAGCGCTGAGTAATCCTTCCCCCACCACCATCCCTTCATAAAGCAACACACCCAATTCATCTGCAATGCCCTATTATCCTTGCCCAGCGGGAAGGATGAGAAGCTTCGATTAAGGTTCGATTCGAGCATAGCGAGAAAGCGTTGCCGCAGGCAACGACCCGAAGGGCGAGGAGTAGCACCAACTAACATTTCCCTGATGCTCTTCGCTTATCAGGGCTACCCGACCGTACGTCGAATAAACGCAGCGCATCGGGCTTTCAAAATCATTACACGGGCGGCAAGCGACGTTTGACCGGCGAGCTTTTCACAATTGAAGTATTGCACTGCGCGTATTCCGCTAAGCCATCAAGTAACGTGTCCAGTTGCTCGATAGTACGCACCACCAGCCGGATAACAAAACAATCCTCTCCGGTGACCTTATCGCTCTCAATGCACTCGGGCATCGCCTGGATATAGTTATCCACCTTCTGTAATAACCCCGGCAATGGGCGCACACGTACCAGCGCCTGCAGGGTATACCCTAACGCCATCAAATTAACCCGCGCGGCGTATCCTTCAACCACACCCTTTTCTTCAAGCCGTTTAAGCCTTTCCGCCGTACTGGGTGACGACAGTCCAACACGACCGCTCAAAACTTTCAGCGACATCCGCGCATCTTCCACCAGGCACGTCAGAATCAGCCGGTCGATCTCGTCGATAAGGTATTCCATTGTTTTCACCTAATTAATAAAAGCCAACCGCAGATTCCACCTTACAACATCTCTGTAAAAATGGTCTGCCATTTTCGACAATAATGGTCCTTATTGAGGAGGTGGTTTATGCGTAACAGACAAAAAGGCGTCTGGCAGATGAGCCTGGCGATGTTGATTTCCGGTTCGATTGGCGCGTTCGTTTTGCTCTCAGGATTACCGGTCACAGAAGTGGTTTTCTGGCGATGCCTGATCGGCGCACTCACCCTGTTTATCTTTATTCGGACAAGTAAACAGCCCTTTAGTCCCTTGACGAAAATGACGCTGGCATTGGCCATTGCGGGCGGTATTGCCCTGGTCGTCAACTGGTTATTGCTGTTCGCCGCCTATAGCCGTATTTCGATTGGCCTGTCGACAGTGGTCTACAATACGCAGCCGTTCATGCTGGTTTTAATGGGGATGGCGTTGGGCGAGCGGGTCAGTCTGGTCAAATGGGGTTGGCTTTTACTCGCCTTTGGCGGGGTGGTGATTCTGCTGTCCGGTGAGCTTACCTCCGGACATCCCGCCCAATGGTTTATGGGTATCGTGCTGGCCCTGAGTGCCGCTTTTTGCTATGCGCTGACCGCGATCATCACCCGCAAACTTACCGGGATCGCTCCGCAGCACATTGCCTTTATCCAGGTCTTAACCGGGGTCATTCTCCTGTTACCACTGGCCAACATACCCACGTTTTCCACTGACTTTCCGTGGTTGATTTTGCTTACGCTTGGGATTGTCCACACCGGCGTAATGTACCAGTTGCTCTATAGCGCGATTCAGAAACTGCCGACGCCCATTACGGGTTCGCTCTCCTTTATATACCCGGTCGTCGCGATTGTGGTCGATAAACTCATCTTTGACCATACGCTCAACGCCACTCAGCTGGCGGGCGGTGTATTGATCCTGTTTGCCGCCGCAGGTAACAACCTGGGCTGGGGTGAAAAAAAACCCCGCGACTGCGGGGTTGAAATCAAAATGCGCAGCTAGCGGCGCACGCGGACAATCTGATACTTGCGCGTCAGATATTCAACGGGCGCGCTCCAGATATGTACCAGCCGCGAGAATGGGAACAACACAAACAGTGTCATCCCCAGTACCAGATGCATACGATAGATGAATGCCACCCCATCAAGATGTGCAGAGGCTCCGCCGTGGAACGTCACCACGGCCTGCGCCCAGCCCACCAGTTTCATCATTTCGCTGCCATCCATATGTTGCGCGGAGAAGGGAATCGTCAGCAGCCCCAACGCACACTGCACCATCAGCAAGGCCATGATCAGAATATCGGCGGCCGTAGAGGTCGCACGAATACGTGGATTGAACAACCGACGTTTCAGCAGCATGATCCCGCCCACCAGGCACATCACGCCGCTGGCGCCGCCGCCAATCATCGCCATTTTTTGTTTCACTTCGATGGGCAGGAAGGATTCGTACATCCAGTGCGGTGTCAGCATCCCCAGGAAGTGCCCGGCGAAGATGCCGATGATCCCCAGATGGAACAGGTTCGACCAAATCACCATCCCTTTGCGGTCCAGCATCTGACTGGAACCTGCCCGCCAACTGTACTGGCCGTAGTCATAACGCAGCCAGCTTCCTACCAGAAACACCGTCCCGGCAATGTACGGGTACATATCAAAGAAGAACATATTCAGGAAGTGCATTATTGCTGTCCTCCGGTTGTGATATTCAGGTACTGCGGTGCGACAGCGCCCGCAAAGCGACGTTGATGCGCAGTGATGTCAGATTCGCCGCACCCCTGTTCGGCAAAGAATTTCACCTGCTCTTCTTCCCAGACGGCGTCCAGCGCCTGCGGGGTATCATCACGCGCTTCATCCGCGATTTTTTCGGCCACTTTTTGTTGATCGATAGCAGTATTCGCCAGGTCGATCAGCGGCGTAAACAGCATCGCGTAGTGACTTTCCCGCTGTTGCAGACGTGCGCTCAGCAGCGCCAGGATTGGCGCAATGTCCTGCAATCCGCCCAACGCCTCTGCCGGCGGCAATTGCGCCAGATATTCCAGATACAGCGGCAGGTGGTCCGGCAACTCACGGCTATCGAGTTCAAGGCCCTGCCGGGCATATTGCGCCAGCAGATCGACCATCGCCTTTCCACGGTCGCGGGACTCGCCGTGAACATGCTCGAACAGGAGCAATGAGGTGGCGCGCCCCCGATCAAACAGTTCGCTGTAGTTTGCCTGGGCGTCCAGCAGATCCTGTGAGGTCAACTGCTGCAGAAAATCGATAACGCCTTGCGACTGAGACGGCGTGAAGTGCGTTGATGATTGCAGCGCCTCCATCAACTCCTGCTGATGCTGCCACAGGGCAGCATCCGGGTATTCCAGCAGGCGGGAAATAACGACCAGCTCAATCATGGGTGCGGCTCCGTTTTGACTGAAACATCAATGGCATCGATGCGGCGGCTGTTGAACAGGTTGAATTTACTGTCCGAACCGTGGCAGCCATCACCAAAAGTAAAGCCACAACCGCTCTTCTCAGGAAACGCTTCACGCGCCAGTTCGCGATGGCTACTCGGGACCACAAAACGATCTTCGTAGTTGGCGATAGCCAGGTAACGATACATCTCCTGCGCCTGCGCCTCGGTCAGACCTACCTCTTCCAGCGCACGGGTATCGATTTTGCCGTCCACGGTTTCCGCACGTTTGAAGTGACGCATTGCCAGCATCCGTTTCAGGGCCAGCAGTACCGGCGCGGTATCGCCTGCGGTCAGCAGGTTTGCCAGGTACTGAACCGGGATGCGCAGACTGTCCACATCCGGCAGAATGCCATTGCTACCCAGTTCACCTGCGTCAGCCGCAGACTGAATCGGTGACAGCGGCGGCACGTACCAGACCATCGGCAGCGTGCGGTATTCCGGATGCAGCGGCAGCGCCAGTTTCCAGTCCATCGCCATTTTGTACACCGGCGACTGCTGGGCGGCGTCAATAACACTCAGTGGGATGCCATCTTTGATCGCCTGCTCAATTACTTTCGGATCGTTCGGGTCAAGGAACACATCCAGCTGGCGCTGATAAAGGTCTTTCTCGTTTTCTGTGCTTGCCGCCTGCTCAATGGCATCCGCGTCATACAGCAGCACGCCGAGATAGCGGATACGGCCCACACAGGTTTCGGAGCAAACCGTTGGCTGACCCGCTTCGATACGCGGATAACAGAAAATGCACTTCTCGGATTTGCCGCTCTTCCAGTTGAAGTAGATTTTCTTGTACGGGCAGCCGGTGATGCACATACGCCAGCCACGGCATTTATCCTGATCGATCAGCACAATGCCGTCTTCTTCACGTTTGTAAATCGCACCGCTCGGACAGGTCGCCACACAGGCCGGGTTAAGGCAGTGTTCGCACAGGCGCGGCAGATACATCATGAACGTGTTTTCAAACTGGCCGTACATCGCCTTCTGCATGTTCTCGAAGTTTTTATCTTTCGACAGCTTCTCGAACTCACCGCCCAGGTCATCTTCCCAGTTTGGCCCACGGGTGATTTTATCCATCCGTTGGCCGGTAATCAGCGAGCGCGGGCGGGCGATAGGCTGATGTTTGCTATCAGCCGGTGCGGTATGCAGCGTCTGGTAGTCGTAATCAAACGGCTCATAATAATCGTCGATGCCCGGCAGATGCGGGTTGGCAAAGATTTTCCCCAGCAGCATCGGGCGGTTACCCATCCTCGGCTGCAGCTTGCCATTTACTTTACGGATCCAGCCGCCCTTCCATTTTTCCTGATCTTCCCAGTTATTCGGGAAACCGACGCCTGGCTTACTTTCTACGTTGTTAAACCACGCGTACTCCATCCCTTCGCGGCTGGTCCAGACATTTTTACAGGTGACGGAACAGGTATGACAGCCGATGCACTTATCGAGATTCAGCACCATGCCGACTTGTGACCGAATTTTCATTTTACGCTCTCCTGTACCTGGTCATTGCCTTCACCATCCAGCCAGTTAATGTTCTTCATCTTACGTACCACCACAAACTCATCGCGGTTGGAGCCAACCGTTCCGTAGTAGTTAAAGCCCCAGGACAGCTGTGCATAGCCGCCGATCATGTGGGTTGGCTTCGGCGTAATTCGGGTTACCGAGTTATGGATACCGCCGCGCTGGCCAGTGATTTCTGAACCCGGAATATTCACGATGCGTTCCTGAGCGTGGTACATCATGGTCATCCCGGCCGGCACGCGCTGGCTGACCACAGCACGGGCGGTCAGCGCCCCGTTGCTGTTAAAGACTTCAATCCAGTCGTTGTCTTCAATACCCAGCTCTTTGGCATCCGTTTCGCTCATCCAGACAATCGGGCCGCCGCGGCCTAAGGTCAGCATCAACAGGTTGTCGCTGTAAGTGGAGTGAATTCCCCATTTCTGGTGCGGCGTCAGGAAGTTGAGCGCTTTTTCCGGGTTACCGTTGGACTTCTCGCCTATGACCTCTTTCACTGAACGGGTGTCAATGGGCGGGCGATAGACCAGCAGGCTTTCACCGAAATCACGCATCCACTGATGGTCCTGATACAGCTGCTGACGACCGGAAAGGGTGCGCCATGGAATGAGCTCATGAACGTTGGTATAACCCGCGTTATACGAGACATGCTCATCTTCAAGGCCAGACCAGGTCGGGCTGGAGATAATTTTCCGTGGTTGCGCCTGGATATCGCGGAAGCGGATTTTTTCCTCTTCTTTGTTTGTCGCCAGGTGCGTGTGATCGCGACCGGTAAATTCACTGAGCGCTGCCCAGGCTTTTACCGCCACGTGACCGTTGGTCTCCGGCGCCAGCGTCAGGATCATCTCTGCGGCATCAATCGCCGTGTTAAGCATCGGCTGACCTTTCGCCGGGCCGTCTGCTTTGGTGTAGTTGAGCTTACGCAGCAGGTCCATTTCGCTCTGGGTATTCCAGGCAATGCCTTTACCGCCGTTGCCGATTTTCTCCATCAACGGGCCGATAGACGTAAAGCGTTCGTAAGTCGCCGGATAATCACGTTCTACCGGAATCAGGTGCGGTGCAGTTTTACCCGGGATCAGGTCGCATTCGCCTTTTTTCCAGTCTTTCACGTCCAGCGGCTGTGCCAGTTCAGCGGCAGAGTCATGGAGAATTGGCAAGGTCACCAAATCGGTCTCTTTACCGAGATGGCCCACGCAGACTTCGGAGAATTTTTTGGCGATCGCTTTATAAATCTCCCAGTCGCTTTTTGACTCCCAGGCTGGATCAACGGCCGCAGACAGCGGATGAATAAACGGATGCATATCCGAGGTATTCATATCGTCTTTCTCATACCAGGTCGCCGTCGGCAGCACGATATCGGAATAGAGACAGGTACTGGACAAACGGAAGTCCAGGGTGACCACCAGATCCAGCTTGCCGTCAAGCCCGTTATCTTTCCATTCCACCTCTTCCGGCTTCACGCCGCCCTGCTTGCCGAGATCTTTGCCCTGAATACCGTTTTCCGTGCCCAGCAGGTATTTCAGCATGTACTCGTGGCCTTTACCGGAGGAGCCCAGCAGATTTGAACGCCAGATAAAGAGGTTACGCGGATGGTTTTTGCCGTTTTCCGGCTGCTCCGCCGCAAAATGCATGGAGCCCTCTTTCAGGGATTTCACGGTGTAATCCACCGCCGACATACCTGCTTTTTTCGCCTCTTCGGCAATACGCAACGGGTTTGTACCGAGTTGCGGTGCCGATGGCAACCACCCCATACGCTCGGCGCGGACGTTGAAATCGATAAGGCTACCGGTGTAGCGGGATTTATCCGCCAATGGAGACAAAAACTCCTGCGCGGTGACGGTCTCATAACGCCACTGGCTGGAGTGGTTATAGAAGTAAGAGGTACTGTTCATGTGACGTGCCGGACGCTGCCAGTCAAGGGCAAACGCCAGCGGCTGCCAGCCGGTTTGCGGGCGCAATTTTTCCTGGCCAACGTAGTGTGCCCAGCCGCCGCCGCTCTGACCAACACAGCCGCAGAAGATCAGCATGTTGATGATCCCGCGATAGTTCATATCGAGGTGATACCAGTGGTTCATCCCGGCGCCGATGATGATCATCGAGCGGCCATGTGTCTTATTGGCGTTATCAGCAAATTCACGGGCGGTGCGAATGATACTGGCACGGGGTACGCCGGTGATTTTTTCAGCCCAGGCCGGGGTATAAGCTTTGATATCGTTGTAGCTTGTGGCGGAGTTTTCATCATTCAGGCCGCGCTCCAGGCCATAGTTCGCCAGAGTCAGGTCGTAAACCGTCGTCACCAGTACGCTGCTGCCATCGGCCAGTTGCAGACGTTTAACCGGCAGTTTATGCAGCAGAACGTTTTCCAGCTCAACCTTGCTAAAGTGTGCCGTGCTCTCGCCGCCAAAATAGGGGAAGCCAACGTCAGCAATCTCATCCTGATGCCCCAGCAAGCTCAGTTGCAGCTCTGTCTCAACGCCAGTAGTGCCGTCACGTTGTTCCAGGTTCCATTTGCCCTTCTCACCCCAGCGGAAACCGATCGAACCGTTCGGCGCCACCATTTCGCCGTTATCAGCGAACGCCACGGTTTTCCATTGCGGGTTATTCTCCTGTCCCAGCGCATCCACCAGATCCGAAGCACGCAGCATACGGCCTGCGGCGTAATATCCTTCACGCGGCTCAAGCATCACCAGCATGGGCATGTCGGTATAACGACGCACATAATCGGTAAAGTACTGGCTCGGGTTATCCAGATGGAACTCGCGCAGCATCACGTGGCCCATCGCCAGCGCCATTGCCGCATCGGTGCCCTGCTTCGGCGCCAGCCACAGGTCGCACAGCTTGGCAATTTCAGCATAGTCCGGGGTTACCGCAACGGTCTTGGTGCCTTTGTAACGAACTTCGGTAAAAAAGTGGGCGTCCGGGGTGCGGGTCTGCGGTACGTTAGAACCCCAGGCGATGATATAACTGGAGTTATACCAGTCAGCAGACTCCGGTACGTCGGTCTGCTCACCCCAGGTCTGCGGCGAGGCTGGCGGCAGGTCACAGTACCAGTCGTAAAAGCTCAGGCAGGTACCGCCGATCAGCGATAGATAGCGCGCGCCGGACGCATAGGAGACCATCGACATCGCCGGGATCGGCGAGAAGCCCGCGACGCGGTCAGGGCCGTAGGTTTTCACGGTATAAACGTTGGACGCTGCAATCAGCTCATTCACTTCCTGCCAGGAGGAGCGAACAAAACCGCCACGTCCGCGCGCCTGTTTAAAGCTTTTGGCTTTCTCAGCATCTTCAATGATCGAGGCCCAGGCATTTACCGGGTCCGGGTGCTGCACTTTCGCTTCGCGCCACATTTTCATCAGGCGTTTGCGCATCAGCGGATACTTCAGACGGTTCGCACTGTAAAGGTACCAGGAGTAGCTGGCGCCGCGTGGGCAGCCGCGTGGCTCATGGTTAGGCATGTCCGGGCGAGTGCGTGGGTAGTCTGTCTGCTGGGTTTCCCAGGTGACGAGACCATTTTTGACGTAGATTTTCCAGCTGCAAGACCCGGTGCAGTTTACACCGTGAGTAGAACGCACGATCTTATCGTGCTGCCAGCGTTGGCGGTATCCATCCTCCCAGTCCCGGTTTGTTTCGAGAAGCTGGCCGTGCCCATCGGCAAAGGTTTCGCCCTTCTGTTTGAAGTAGCGAAATCGGTCCAGGAATTTACTCATCGGGTTTCTCCTGTATGGAGCCTGACGGCTCTCTGATAAATCGACATTGCGCAAATTAGGGGTTACAGCATGTGCGGCGAAAGTAACGCTCTGAAAGGCGGGAAGAATTGATGGCGATCAAGCTGCAACAGCTTCATAACGGGCGCGAAATTACTCTCTACCTCTAAAAGGGTAGAATATTTTCCACTTTAATTAACTGATAAATAAAGAAATTACCAAGCTGAAATAACGAAGAGCGGGAAAAATTACGCTAAGCAGGTATTAAGGAGTATATCCCCCCTAAAGACGAGGTTTTTCGCCATGGTAAGTAAACCCCTCCTAAAGTATGTTGTAACTAATAGAGTTAAAAAAAAGCGCGGGCCAGGCCCGCGCAAGGATAATCAACATTTACTTAGTTTTTATTAGAATTCCGTCCGTAGATAGCCCAGGTGATCACCACACAGGCGATATAAAACACCAGGAACACTTTCATCGCGCCCGCCGGGGAGCCGGTGAGTGCCAGTGACGTACCGAAGGCTTTCGGAATAAAGAAGCCGCCAATAGCGCCAATCGCTGAAATAAAGCCCAGCGCAGCAGCCGTTTCGGTTGCCGCCTCACGCAATGCTGCGGTTTCACTGCCGCCAGCAGTTTTCACCCGTTCGAGCGTCATCTTACGGAAATTGACTGAGATCATCTGGAAGGTGGAACCACTGCCCAACCCGGCCGTCAGGAATAGCATCAGGAATACGCCAAAGAAGGCGATAAAGTTGCCACCTGTACCATTGGTTGGCAGCGTCAGGAACAGCAAGGCGCTAAAAATAGCCATCAGGATGAAGTTCACCAGCGTCACACGTGTCCCCCCCAGGCGATCCGACAGCGCCCCACCAGCAGAACGGGCGAGCGCGCCGATGAGTGGCCCAAAGAAGGCATAATGCATGATGACCACGTCCGGGAACTGGGTCTTTGACAACATAGCGAAACCGGCTGAAAAACCGATAAACGAACCAAAGGTTGCCAGATAGAGAAAGCTCATGATCCACATGTGCTTACGCTTTAACACCGGCAGTTGCGCCTTCAGCGACGCTTTCGAGGCGGTCAGTTCATTCATGCCAAACCAGGCGGCCAGGGTAAAGACCGCCAGCAACGGCACCCATACCCATGCGGCATTCGCCAGGAAAATCATGCTGCCATCTGGTTGGGCAACACCCGTTGCGCCAAATACGGCAAACATAGAAAACGAAATCGCCAGCGGTGCCAGAAGCTGCATCACGCTCACGCCCAGATTGCCGAAGCCGCCGTTAATCCCTAACGCGCTCCCCTGTTTCTCTTTTGGAAAGAAGAAGCTGATGTTCGCCATGCTGGAAGCAAAGTTCGCCCCCGCAAAACCACACAACAGCGCGATGATAATGAATGTACTGAAGGGGGTTGAGGTATCTTCAACCGCAAAGCCCAGCCAGACACAAGGAATGATCAATATCCCGGTACTGAACGCTGTCCAGCGGCGGCCACCGAATACCGGGACCATAAAAGAGTACGGTACGCGCAGCAGTGCGCCCGAAACGGACGGCAAGGCAGTCAGCATAAAAAGTTGGTCAGTCGAAAATTGAAAACCGACTTTGTTCAGGTTTACGGCAACAGCACTAAACAACATCCATACACAGAACGCCAGCAACAGACACGGGACCGAAATCCACAGGTTACGACTGGCGACGCCGTGGCCCTGGCGTTGCCAGAAAAGCGGATCGTCCGGACGCCAGTCGCTAATAACTCGGCCTGACGCCGTTTGGGGGGTAGAAGAGTGACTCATAGACACCTCTGGTTATTGATTTGACGAGGCCACATTAGTTTTTACAGCGCAAGGTAAGTTGATATAAATCAAAGGAAAAGTCTGCGTAACGATGAGCAAAAAACAACCATGCTCATTAGTGAGTAGATCCCTTTTCTTAAAAAAGTGTGGTTTTTCACCACCCTGTCGCATTGTGAAAAAGACCCACTCCTTTTATGGATACAGGCAACGATAAAGGGGTACTTCTTTGTAGGTATGGGTATACCTCAGGGTATGACGGACAATGTCGGCCATTCTCTGTTTCTGCGCGCCGGAGCCTTGCCCTCTATGCTTAAACGCCTCTTTACCCCGCTCTCACTGGTTAACCAGGTCGCGTTGACAATGCTGCTGTCCACGGTTATCGGCGTGGCGGGTATGGCGGTTTCCGGCTGGCTGGTGCTTGGTGTTCAGGGCAGCGCCCACGCCATCAATAAAGCGGGTTCACTGCGAATGCAAAGTTATCGTCTGCTGGCAAGCGTGCCGCTGCGCCCGGCAGATGATGTTTTACTCAAAGAGATGGAGCAGACGGCATTCAGTGCTGAATTGGCCGATGTCGCCGAACGTGACGGACAGCAACAGCAGTTACAGGCGTTACAGCATTTCTGGCGCAACGACGTTGCACCGGCCCTTAAGCAGGCTCAGGAACCTCAGGCTGTCAGCGATAAGATTGCTATTTATGTTAATCGGATCGATACACTGGTTACCGCCTTCGATCACAGCACTGAACAGCGCATGGCGCGCGTCGTCATTCTGCATCGGGTGATGGCCATCTTGTTGGGCTTACTGCTGCTCTTCACCGTCGTCTGGCTTCGTGCCCGCCTGCTCCAGCCCTGGGAACAACTGCTGAAAATGGCCCAGGCGGTCAGTCAACGTAACTTTACCCGACGGGCGCAAATCAGCGGACGCAATGAGATGGCGACCCTTGGCACAGCGCTGAATAACATGTCGGAAGAGCTGGCGGAAAGTTACGCCGTCCTTGAACAGCGCGTTCAGGAAAAAACCGCCGGACTTGAACAAAAAAACCAGATTCTCTCTTTCCTGTGGCAGGCCAACCATCGTCTGCATTCGCGCATTCCCCTGTGCGAACGGTTGTCACCGGTACTTCACGGCCTGCAAAAACTGACGCTGCTGCATGATCTTGAACTGCGTGTTTACGATAAGGAAGATGAGAAAAATCATCAGGAGTTCACCTGCCATTCGGATATCACCTGTGATGATAGAGGGTGTCATTTATGTCCGCGCGGCATGCCTTCTGCTCCCGCTGGCGGCAGTTCAACCCTGAAATGGCGGCTGGCGGACAACCATACGCAATACGGTTTGCTGCTGGCGCAACTCCCCAACGGCAGGCATCTTAGCCATGATCAGCAACAGCTGGTCGATACCCTTGTTGAGCAGTTAACCGCGACTCTGGCGCTGGATCGTCACCAGGAGCATCTACAGCAGATGATGGTGATGGAAGAGCGTGCCACCATCGCCCGGGAGCTGCATGACTCCATCGCTCAGTCGCTCTCGTGTATGAAGATGCAGGTCAGCTGTTTGCAGATGCAGGGTGGCAGCCTGTCCGAGAGCAGCCAGCAATTGCTGGGGCAAATACGTACCGAACTTAATACTTCATGGGCACAGTTGCGCGAGCTGCTGACGACATTCCGCTTACAATTAACTGAGCCCGGACTGCGTCCGGCACTGGAATCGAGTTGTCAGGAATACAGCGCGCGCTTTGGTTTCCAGGTCCGGCTGGATTATCAACTCCCTGCGCGTCTCGTGCCTTCGCACCAGGCGATTCATTTATTGCAGATTGCCCGCGAAGCATTAAGCAATTCGCTAAAACATTCTGGCGCGACTGAGGTTATCGTCTCGGTCGTTCAACAGGAAAAACGAGTAATATTGCAGGTTCGTGATAACGGCTGCGGCGTGCCGGAAAACGCAGCGCGGACCAACCATTATGGCTTGATTATCATGCGCGACCGTGCGCAAAGCTTACGTGGCGATTGCCAGGTTCGACGGCGTGAGTCCGGCGGTACCGATGTGACCGTGACGTTTATTCCCGAAAATCTTCTCTCATCTGTACAAGGAGATAACTATGACTAACCAGGAACCGGCCACCATTTTGCTCATCGATGATCACCCGATGTTGCGTACCGGCGTCAAGCAACTTATCAGCATGTCGCCTGAAATCACCGTTGTCGGCGAAGCCAGCAATGGCGAACAGGGCATCGAGCTGGCAGAGGATCTGGACCCGGACCTGATTCTGTTAGATCTGAATATGCCAGGGATGAACGGCCTTGAAACGCTGGATAAGCTGCGTGAGAAAACGCTGTCTGGTCGCGTGGTGGTATTCAGCGTATCGAATCACGAAGAAGATGTTGTCACTGCCCTTAAACGCGGCGCCGATGGTTATCTGCTCAAAGATATGGAGCCGGAGGATTTACTCAAAGCCCTCCAGCAGGCTGCGGCGGGTGAGATGGTGCTGAGCGATGCATTAACCCCCGTGCTCGCTGCCAGCTTGCGCGCTAACCGTGCAACCTCAGACCGCGACATAAGCCAGTTAACGCCGCGCGAGCGCGACATTCTCAAGCTCATCGCGCAAGGTCTGCCCAATAAGATGATCGCCCGTCGTCTGGATATCACCGAAAGCACGGTTAAAGTGCACGTGAAACATATGCTGAAAAAAATGCGCCTTAAATCGCGCGTGGAAGCTGCGGTCTGGGTCCATCAGGAGCGCATTTTTTAATTTTCAGGCGCCATCAGGTCCCAGCGCGGTGCGACATCGGACGTGTCAACCAGCGGTGGCGTCAGTGTCAGTACAATCTCATTGGACGAGACGCGCTGACCCTTTTCATCTTCGGCAATCACCGACAGATGCCACTCGTGAGTCGCCCCTTCGCTGCTATCCCATTTCGGCATAATAATCGACCAGCCTTCCGTACTACTGGAACGCGCGGGCGGCGTGAGGCTAAGTTGCCGGGTATCCCCCTGCCAGTGTAATTCACGTATTCCATGCGTACTGCGAATATCCAGCTTGAGAGCCACCGTTTCGCCTGGCTGCAAATCCCAGGGCGGTGTGGCGAGAAAGACCGAAAGCGTCTTACGCTGGCGATATTCAAAGACCGGAAGCGTATCACGTACCGGATTATCATAACGGCTGCCACGCAAAGACGCCTCTTCGCCCAATTGACTGGCGGAAAGTTGTTTCCAGAGGGGAACGCCAAAACGATAATTCAGTTTTAAGCCTAAATCATTCTGGCTTTCACCGTTTTCCCCCTGTTTATGGTGCGCCGACAGCGTAACCAGAGGGACAGGGGTGTAATCCAGCCCCACTTTTACCGCCAGGGGGTTACGATACCCGGTGCCGGAATCGAATAAATCCACGCTCTCACCAAAGTATTGTTCCACACTGATGCTGGTATCAAGCTGCTGCCAGAAGGGTAAACGCGCCTGAGCGGTAATGTCATAGCCGCGTGCCATACGCTGCTCAAGCGTCGCCGAGCGATATGTCCAGTCAGAGAGAGGCTGATAAAAATTGGCGGAAAAACGCAGCGACTGCCCCCACACTTCTGCTCCCAGCCCGGTACGGGCAAGGTTTTCATCCAGCAGATTGTCATAGAAGGTGTTATACCCCAGCAGCCAGTCACCGGAAATCCAGCGCTGCCCGATACCCACGTTACCAACCAAACCGTCGTCCTGTTGTGTCAGGCCAAGCTGACTCCAGCTAAGGTAGCGGGAAGTATCCTGCAACGGGACAAACCAGTCACCATGGCTACCCGTGAAGCCCCCGTCGTCATCGACCACGACATCTATCGTCGCTCTGCCCCAGGGCGACAACCAGGATTCCACCTGCTGGTTTACCTCATCGCTCACGACATCGCGCAACTGACCAAAGGCGAACTGGCGCGCCTGCGCCCCGGTATCCAGCCCATTATCAGTCATGCTGGCTTCGCCAAAGGCTTTAGCCATTTCAGCAAGGTGTTTTTCGCTATTGCCTTTGTCCGGAGTCATACCGAGATCGGGCAATGTATCGCCATCATTATCAAACGGATGTTGAGCCTGTTGAACATACCAGGACTGCGCAGAGGTCTGTAAATCACTGACAGCGCTTCCCGCCAGCGGCAAGAATAAGAGCAGTAATGGGGAAGAGGAAAACCATTGCATCACGTTTGTAGGGGGTCGCTCCGGGCCTGAAATGATCGCCAGTCGTTCAGGTTAGCGGCTTTGGCCGTCAATTTCAGCTTTTGTGGAAATTTCAGGAAAATCCTTAATCCATCCCGCTTCGTCGGACTACAGTTAACTGAATGCTGATAACTGAGAAAAAACCAATGACTCACACACTACGATGGGCCATGTGCAGTTCCATTTTGTTGTATGCCGTGTCGGCCAGCGCCACCGACATTTTCCAGCTGCAATCCCCGGCCTTCGGTGATAACGCACTGATGGAGAAAAAATACGCGGGTAATGCCAGCAGTAATCCTAACTGCACAGGCGAGAATATTTCCCCGGCGCTGGTGTGGAACAATCCACCTGCGAAAACGCAAAGTTTCGCCCTGGTGGTGCATGACCCGGAAGGCGCGATGGGCCTTGGCGTTACCCACCTGGTGGCCTATAACATTCCTCCGTCCGGCACCGGTTTCGCCGAAAACGATCTGCGTGATGCTAAAGGCTATACCGGCGGTAAAAATACCCCCGGTACCCTGCAGTGGTATGGCCCTTGCCCGCCACCAGGTAGTGGCGCACACCACTACACCTTTACGCTGATTGCCACCAGCCTCGCACCGGATCTCCCTAAAGGATTAACCCGGGACGAACTGTTTGCCAAACTCAAAGGCCACACCCTGGGTGCGGCAGGGCTAATTGGCCGCTTCGGACAGTAGCGCTTTTAATTCCGGCAGACAGGATCCGCAGTTCGTGCCGCAGCGCAGGGCGTTTCCCAGCGCTGCGGTACTGTCGCACCCAGTAGCAATAGCAGCACGAATCGCATTTTCCCCAATACTGTAACAGCTACAGACCGTGCGCCCATGCGAAGGTGAGCTGGCCGCTGCCCGACCTGCCAGAAGGTTATGTCGCGCTTGCGCCGTTGCGGGCGCGGTGATAAACGCCTGCACAATGATGTCATGCGCGATAGCAGGAAGGCGCGTGTCACTCCACCACCCCAGCATCAATTGTCCCTTGTGCCATGCCAGCAGATTTCTCACCGTACCGGCGCTGGCACTCTGCGTCTGCCATCCTTGCGTCTGACACCAGGCCGTCAGCCATGGTACTGCATCGCTATTACCCGCGAGCGTAAAATGCAAAGCGCTTTCCGTCGCTTTGCGCACCCAGTAGAGATCCGCGGGGAGATCCGGCATTTCGCGCGCATAGAGTTCACCCTGCCAGCCTGGCTGCCAGGCGGTTATGCGCACCGCCGTTTGTTTACTTTCCGGCTGCCCGGAATGCGGGTCGCACACCGGGGCCACCAGCGCGTTAACCTTCCCCTGACGCGCAAAGCAATGGTTCCAGTGCATCGGCGTAAACAGTTCCCCTTGCCGCTGACCGGGCTGAATACGCACCCGCGCCACCATAACGCCACGGGTTGAGCTAAGATGCACAAGATCTCCTTCACCCAGCGCAAAACGATCCGCATCAGCCGGGCAAATATCGATAACGGGTTCGGCAATATGCTGCATCAAGCGCGCAACGGTGCCGGTGCGGGTCATCGTATGCCACTGGTCGCGGATCCGCCCGGTATTAAGCAAGAGCGGATAGCGCGACGTCGGCTGAGCTACTGCGCGTACTGGCGATACCGGTACGGTGCGTAAACGCCCGGTAGGCCGCCAGCCGCGTTGTAACGCCGCCGGGGCCACCGTCCACTGGTAGGGTTCCAGCTTGTCCCACTGCTCGCGCGTTAACCCGGCCAGTTCACTGATATCAAACGCCCGCGTACCGTTGTTTTCAAAACCGGAGAGCGCCGCATGTTCTGAAAACACCTCATGGGCATGCTGCCAGCCAAACGCATCGCCAAAACCCAGACGTCGGGCGACCTGGGCGATAATCCACCAGTCGGCTTTCGCCTCACCCGGCGGCGGTAAAAATGCCCGCTGACGGGAAATACGTCGTTCGGAATTGGTCACCGTGCCGTTTTTCTCCCCCCAGGCCAGCGCCGGAAAGCGGATATGGGCGTAGCGGCTGGTATCGGTTTCGGCAACCACCTCAGAGACAATCACCAGCGGACAGGACGCCAGTGCGGTGCATACGGCATGGCTGTCCGGCAGTGAGACTGCGGGATTGGTACCCATTATCCACACCGCTTTCACTTCACCGCGACCGATGGCCTCAAACAGCTCCACGGCCATCAGTCCCGGCGTTTGTGCCAGCCTCTCCGTCTGCCAGAAGCGAGCCAGTCTGGCAATATCCGCCGCCTCAAAATTCATATGCGCCGCCAGTTGGGTTGCCAGGCCGCCGACTTCACGCCCGCCCATGGCATTTGGTTGTCCGGTCAGCGAAAACGGCCCACAGCCCGGACGGGCAAATTTACCGCTGGCCAGATGCACATTAATGATGGCATTACACTTATCGCTGCCACTTGCTGACTGGTTAATTCCCATCGTGAACAGCGTCATCGCCCGCGGCGCGGTAATAAACCAGTCATAAAACGTTGTGACAACGTCACGAGGTAGCGCACAAAATGTCGCTACAGCCTCCGGCGTCCACTCACGTGCGGCAATCAGCGCCGCCTCGCCCTCATCAAAATCACAAAGGGAATGATTTCCCGTCGCGATCATATTTAACAGGCCGACAAACAGCCCGGCGTCACTCCCCGGCGCAAGCGGCAGATGGAGATCGGCAATCGCGCAGGTGGCGGTAACGCGCGGGTCGATGACCACCACTTTCAGCGTCGGGTTATCCTGCTTTGCCTGCACTATTCGCTGGTAGAGCACCGGATGGGTCCAGGCGGCATTCGACCCCACCAGTACCAGCAGGTCACTTTTTTCAATATCTTCATAGCTGCACGGCACGACATCTGCGCCAAACGCCCGCTTGTAGCCCGTGACGGCAGAGGACATGCACAGCCGTGAATTGGTATCGATATTTGCCGCGCCGATAAAGCCTTTCATCAGCTTGTTGGCAGCATAATAGTCCTCGGTAAGCAGTTGTCCGGAGGCGTAAAACGCGACTGCCTGCGGACCAAATTCCCGGATAATGGCATTCAGGCGTTCCCCGGCAGCATCCAGCGCCGTCTGCCAGCTTACCGTCTGCTCATCCACCTGCGGGGCCAGAAGCCGTCCCGCTAATCCGGTAGTTTCCCCCAGCGCCGCCCCTTTCACGCACAGTCGACCGGCGTTAGCCGGGTGCGCGCGGTCACCCGCCACGCTGACCCCGTCGTCAGTGATAGTCGCCACCACGCCACAGCCCACACCACAGTATGGGCAGGTCGTGCGGGTATTCATGATGCCTCCGCGCGCATCAACAGGACCTGATTGCCGACCCACACTTTGCCGCCTTCCACTTTGACCGGCCAGGCGCGGACCGCCGGTTCACCACTTTCCGCATAGCAGCCGTCACGCAGGCGGATACGCTGCTTGTAGAGCGGCGAAATCACCAGCGGCTCACCGTTAGTGTCGCCCAGGATCCCGCGCGACAGGACCTGAGCGTTGCTGCCCGGTTCCTGGTTATCAAGGGCATAAATGGCTTCGCCAAAGCGGAACAGCGCAATTTGCCGCTCGCCCAGACGCGCGCCGATTCCCGCCTGTTCAGGAATCGCGGCGATGTCGCAGATAATCTGCCATGGCCGCCACGGCAACTGCCCCTCTGGCTGTTCCGCTGCCACAGCGAGCTGCGGCTGGTCACGAACAACCTCACGGTGAACGGTTTCATCCGGCGCGTCGCTGTTAACAAACGAGCGGAACAGCGCCAGCCGATCGGGATCGTTCAGCGTGGTCTGCCACTCGCACTGATAGCTGTCCACCACCCGCGCCATCTCGTCTTCCAGTTCACCCGCAATCCCCAGGCTGTCGTTCAAAATGACCTCACGCAGATAATCGATGCCACCTTCCAGGTTATCCAGCCAGGTACTGGTGCGCTGCAGACGGTCGGCCGTGCGGATGTAGAACATCAGAAAGCGGTCCACGGTGCGTATCAGCGTGGCTTCGTCCAGGTCGCTGGCAAACAGATCCGCATGGCGCGGTTTCATGCCGCCATTGCCGCACACATAGAGATTCCAGCCTTTCTCGGTGGCAATCACCCCCACATCTTTGCCCTGCGCTTCCGCACACTCACGGGTGCAACCGGATACCGCCATTTTGATCTTATGCGGCGCGCGCAGCCCCTTGTAGCGATGCTCCAGGGTGACCGCCAGCCCGGTAGAATCATGCACGCCATAGCGACACCAGGTCGAACCGACACAGGATTTCACCGTACGCAGCGACTTGCCGTAGGCATGCCCGGTTTCAAAGCCGGCATCCACCAATTCCTGCCAGATGGCCGGAAGCTGCTCCAGACGCGCACCAAAGAGGTCGATACGCTGGCCGCCGGTGACTTTGCTGTAAAGCTGATAGCGTTTGGCTATCTGCCCGATGGCAATCAGGCCATCCGGCGTCACCTCTCCGGCAGGCATACGCGGCACAATGGAATAGGTGCCGTCTTTCTGGATGTTGGCGAAATATCGGTCATTGGTATCCTGTAGCGGCAGGTGCGCCGGTTTGAGCAGATATTCATTCCAGCAGGAGGCCAGAATCGACCCGACCAGCGGCTTACATACTTCGCAGCCCTGCCCGTGACCATAACGGCCGATCAACTGCGCGAAAGTGCGAATATGATTGACGCGCACCAGATGATGGATCTCCTGGCGCGAGTACGGGAAGTGTTCGCAGATATCTTTTTTCACTTCCACACCCTGCGACGCCAGTTGGTGTTCCATGACCTGTTTGACCAGCGCGCTGCAACCGCCACAGCCGGTGGCCGCTTTGGTACAGCTTTTAATGGCCCCCATGTCGGTGGCCCCCGCACTGACCGCCTGGCAAATATCGCCCTTGCTGACGTTATGGCAGGAACAAATCTGCGCGCTGTCCGGCAATGCCGCCACGCCGAGCGCTTTGGGTGCGCTACCTGCAAGCGCAGGCAGAATCAGGCTTTCCGGTTGCGCTGGCAGCGCCAGCCCGTTGAGCATGGTTTGCAGCAGCGTCGCATAGTCGCTGGCTTCTCCTACCAGCACACCGCCGAGTAGCTGTTTGCCGTCTTCGCTGACCACGATTTTTTTATAGACTTGCGCCGGGCCATCGGTCCACTGATAACTCAGGCATCCTGGCGTGCGTCCATGGGCATCACCAAACGATGCCACGTCAACACCAAGCAATTTGAGTTTTGTGCTCATGTCCGCGCCGGTAAAGGCCGTCGCTTCGCCGCTGAGATGAGCGGCCACCACACGCGCCATCTGATATCCTGGCGCCACCAGACCATAGACTTTGCCTTCCCACACTGCGCATTCGCCGATGGCGAAGATGTTTTCATCCGAGGTCTGGCATTGTTCATTAATGCTGATCCCGCCGCGTTCCCCCAGGCACAACGCCCCGCTGCGGGCAAGCGCATCCTGCGGGCGAATACCGGCGGAAAAGACCACCATGTCGGTCGTCAGACTCTCACCATCGGCAAAGTTGAGTGTGAGTGTGTTGTCATTCGCCACAATTTCCCGGGTCGCCTTGCTGGTATGAACCTGCACTCCCAGCGCGGTGATTTTCTTACGTAGCATGGCGCCGCCCTGTTCATCGAGCTGAACGGCCATCAGCGCCGGGGCAAATTCCACCACGTGGGTTTCCAGCCCCAGCTGTTTTAATGCATTCGCCGCTTCGAGACCCAGCAGCCCGCCGCCAATCACGACACCGCGGGTGGCGCTTTTCGCGCGAGCGGCAATCTCGTCCAGGTCATCCAGGGTACGATAGACAAAACAGCCGCTGGCATCATGCCCCGGCACCGGCGGCACAAACGGGTATGAACCGGTCGCCAGCACCAGTTTGTCCCAACGCGTTTCATGCCCCAGCGCATCCCGCACCACCTGCACTGTGCGGTCGATAGCGGTAATGGTCTGATTGAGACGCAGCTCAATACCGTACCGGTCAAAAAAATCCCCTTCGACCATTGAGAGTGACTGCGCGCTGCGCCCGGCAAAGTACTCCGATAAATGCACACGATCGTAGGCGGCATACTGCTCCGCGCCGAATACCACGATGTGATAGGTCTCATGCAGGTTGCGGCTCACGCACTGTTCTAGAAAATGGTGGCCGACCATACCGTGTCCGACCACAACCAGAGTAGGTTTTGTCATCTTTGGGATCCCGGCAGCCGCTGGCTGCGCTGTAAAGCTGTCGAAAAGCCAGTCCGCCTGCGGCGGTTCCGGCGTATGTAATCGTTCGGCGAGAGGGGCCGCGCTGGTGCAATCACCCAGCAGCAGTGCGCCGCACAATCTGTTTTCCCGTATCACCAGGCGACGGTAATGACCGCTGAGCGGATCGAAGGTGGTCCAGATATCGTCACCCTCGCGCCCCTGAACGTCCCCGGCACTGAACAGGTCGATGCCTGTCACTTTCAGTCGCAGCCCACCCTCCTGCCACTGAAAATCCGCCTCAGGCGTACCGAGCAGACGTGCTGCCAGAATGTCCGCCTGCTGTAAACAAGGGGCCACCAGCCCCCAGGTTTGCCCGGCGATTTCACAGCATTCACCGATGGCGCTTACCCCGGCGATCGCGCTGCGTAACTGCCCGTCCACGACGATTCCGCGCGCACAGGGAATACCACTGACCTCGGCAAGGGCTTTCGCCGGGCGAACCCCGGCGGTCATCACCACGCGGCCTGCCGACAAAACGCGTCCGTTGGTCAGCGTGACGCTCTCGGGGGTAATGTGGCTGATGCTGGCAGACAGTTCGCAGTCAATACCGCGACCGCGCAGATTCGCTGCCAGCAGTCCTCCGGCCTGGGCGTCAAGCTGTTGTTCCATCAACCATTCGCCCCGGTTAACCAGCGTGACGTTGTCACCATGACGGCGTAGCGCCGCAGCCGCCTCAACCCCCAGCACGCCACCGCCGAGAACAACAACCGGCCCGTCGCCTGCCAGAATGGCCTCCACATCGCTGATACGACGAAAGCCATGGACATGCGGTAAATCATGCCCCGGTACGTGCGGGATAAAGGGCGTCGACCCGGTAGCAAACACCAGCTCATCCCAGTCCAGCTCGCGTTGGGTGGTGATGACCCGGCGCGCCTGCACATCAACCTGGGTCACGGTTTCCCCCGTCAGCACCCTGATGCCGCGCGCCTTGTACCAGTGGGCGTCGTGCAGAATGGTGTCGCGGAACGTTTTCTCTGCCCCCAGCACCGGTGATAGCTGGATGCGGTTATAGGCATGTCCCGGCTCGTCGCCAATCATCGTGATGGCATAGCGGTCGGGGGTCGATTCGCTGAGTTTTTCGACAAGGCGGGTAGCCGCCATGCCGTTGCCAATGATTAACAGTCGCAGGGTCATTTCACTCACCTCAGGCCGCCTTCGGCTGTTTTTCATAGAGGAAATGGAGGATCTGCTGGCGCAGATGGTGATAACGGCTGTCTTCTGCCAGCTGTACCCGGTTACGCGGACGCGGCAGATTAACGTCAAGGATTTCTCCGACGGTCGCCGCCGGGCCGTTGGTCATCATCAGCACCCGGTCAGAGAGCAACACCGCCTCATCCACATCATGGGTAATCAGTACGATGGTGGTGTTAAGCGATTGCTGGATCTGCATGACCGCATCCTGCAGGTGCGCGCGGGTTAATGCATCAAGGGCGCCAAACGGCTCATCCATCAGCAGTACTCTGGGTTTCATCGCCAGCGCACGGGCGATACCGACACGTTGTTTCATCCCACCGGAGATCTCCCCCGGACGTTTATGCAGCGCGTGGCCCATTTGTACGCGCTCCAGATTGTGCTCAATCCACTCGCGACGTTCCGCTTTGTGCATGGTGCGACGGAACACCTGATCCACCGCCAGCGCCACGTTGTCAAAACAGGTCAGCCACGGCAATAAAGAGTGGTTCTGGAACACGACTGCGCGTTCGGGTCCTGGCCCGGCGATTTCCCGGTTATCACACAGCAAACCGCCTTCGGTGGGGAGCGTGATACCGGCAATCAGGTTAAGTAAGGTCGATTTCCCACAGCCTGAATGGCCAATCAGGCTGACCGTTTCCCCTTCATGAATATCGAAAGAGACATTTTGCAACGCCACAAACTCGCCGCCAGCAGTGGAAAAACGCTGGCTCACCGCCTGCACCTGAATAATCGGTTTTTGACTCATCTTATTTCTCCTGCCAGCTAAAACGACGTGCTATCAGCATCAGCCCCTGCTCAAGCAGCAGACCAACGACACCAATGATGACAATGGCGATTAAAATGTTTTCCACATTGAGGTTGTTCCATTCGTTCCAGATCCAGAAACCGATCCCCAGACCGCCGGTGAGCATTTCGGCCGCGACAATCACCAGCCAGGCGATGCCGATCGATAAACGGACGCCAGTGAGCACGGCGGGCAATACCGCCGGGAACAAAATTCGGCGCATAACCGTCCATTCGGATAATTGCAGAACGCGGGCCACGTTGAGGTAATCTTGCGGAATGCGGCGCACCCCTTCCGCGGTGTTAATAACCATCGGCCAGATAGAACAGATGAAAATGGTCCAGCTTGATGCCGGTTCCGCTTTCTGGAAAAGCAGCAGACCAATCGGCAGCCAGGCCAACGGGCTAACCGGGCGCAGCAGCGCAATCAGCGGGTTAAACATCCGCGCCAGAAAGATAAAGCGGCCAATCATAAAACCGAGCGGGATCCCCACCAGCGCGGCCAGACCAAACCCGATGGCGACGCGTTGCAATGACGCCAGTACATTCCAGCCGATCCCCATGTCATTAGGCCCATCCTGATAGAACGGGTCAGCAAATAATGTCATTGCCGAATCCAGCGTGCTGAGCGGCGTCGGAAAGCCTTTGCTGTTGATGGCCGCCAGTTCCCAGGCGATAAGCAGCAGCCCAAGCCCCAGCAGCGCGGGAACCACACGTTCGGCTACCGCGCGCGTTTTGCGCGACAGGGCCGGCTTGCGGGTGCGGACTTTCACCGGTGGCAGCGTAATCACTTCACCTGGCGAAGACGGTGGTATAACGCGCTGTGTATTCTGTTGATGTTTCATATCAGGCCCCTGTTCGTTGAATGTCGAAGTGTCTGGCGTAGCGCTCCGGGTCGGTACCGTCCCAGCGAGTGCCATCCATCAGCGTGCTGGTTCGCATGGTCTGTGCTGGCGGCGTAATTCCCCCGATAGCCGTGGCGGCGTCTTTCCAGATATCGATACGGTTAATGCGGCTGGCGATGGCGGCATAATCCGGGGCGCTTTTCAGCAGGCCCCAGCGGCGGAACTGGGTTAAAAACCACATGCCGTCGGAGTGCCACGGGTAGCTCACCTGGCCCTCATTGAAGAAGCGGATAGCGTGCGCGTCCTGCCACCGTTTGCCCGCACCGTTGTCGTATTCACCGAGCATGCGCCCGGTCAGATACTGCTCTTTGGTGTTGAGCCACGCCCGACGCGAAAGAATGCGTGCGGTTTCACGGCGATTATCATCGGATGCGTCAATCCAGCGAGCCGCTTCCATCACCGCACAGACCAGCGCACGGGCGGTATGCGGGTTTTGTTCGACCCATGCGCGGCGTGTGCCAAGGATTTTTTCCGGGTGATCCGGCCACACGGACTGGCTGGTCGCGGCGGTAAATCCGATGCGATCATTAATGGCGCGGGCGTTCCACGGCTCACCGACGCAAAAACCGACCATATTGCCGATCCGCATGTTCATCACCATTTGCGGCGGCGGCACGACTACCGTACGGATATCGGTAAAGGGGTTGATGCCCGCACTCGCCAGCCAGTAGTAGAGCCACATGGCATGGGTCCCGGTCGGGAAGGTATGGGCAAAGGTGTAGGTCCCGGGTGCGCTCTGCCCAATCATTTTTTTCAGGCTTTCACCCTCGGTGATGCCTTTACCCTGCAAATCTGTCGAGAGGGTAATACCCTGGCCGTTCTGGTTGAGCGTCATCAGGTTAGCCATCGACTGAGTTTTCCCGGCGATACCAAGCTCCAGGCCATACAGCAAACCATAAAGCACATGCGCGGCGTCCAGTTCGCCAGAGACCAGTTTGTCGCGCACTGCCGCCCAACTGGCCTCTTTGGTGGGCACCAGGGTAATGCCGTATTTCTTATCGAACCCTTTCAGGGCCGCAATGACCAGTGGCGCGCAATCGGTCAGCGGAATAAACCCGACGCGAACGGTGGTCTGTTCCGGTTTATCGGAACCCGCCGCCCACGCCGCCTGCATCAGGCCGGGCATCAGCATCGCGCCGCCCAGTGCTGCCCCTGCCTGTAGAAAACGCCTGCGCGTTAATGAAACCGATGAATCGCCCATATCCACTCCCGAAGCAAAAAAAAAGCGCCCGTTGATGCTTTCGCACCAATGGACGCCTTTATCCGAAGGGTCAGTGAACCGCCGTTGGTTCCCCGCCACTCTTGTTGTCACTTACACTCGATAACAATGCAACCCGCATGCCAGGTCACAAGCCGCTGTTTTTCTCACTTTTCAGCCGTTTTGTCGTTTTTTTCGCACTGCGCATGTGCAAGAAATGCCCGCCCAATGTGCAACTACTCCTTAGGTGTTAGAGGCCATAACGCGCGCACCGTAAGTAGCGCGCGGGCGATTTCAACCATGCGCTGATTCTTGTCCATGGCCATTTTACGCAGACATTGCCAGGCCTGCTCTTCGCTCATATTCTGGTGATTCATCAGGATGTTTTTCGCTTTATCAATCAGCGTACGTTCCTCCAGTGAGTCCTGTAAGGACGCCAGTTGCGCACTGAGCTGCTCCAGTTCACGGGCCTGCTGGCGCACCAGAGGTAAGAGTTGTCTATCGAGCCGCCCGGAAAGGCGATCGTCCGCCGTATCATCAATCCAGGTATTGAGATTGACGTCGTCTTCTTCCAGCATGGCCGCCGTCGTATGCATCAGTTCATTGATCAGCACCTCTTCCAGTGCCCGCAGATGCTCCAGCCGCTGGGTTTGCAGCGCAAACCAGCGTAGCGCCCCTTCTCCGCCATCTGCAGGCGGCACGCGGGTGCAGGCCTGGCGACGAAGCTGTTCAATCTCCAGCCCGGCGGTGCATTCGCGGGCAAATATCGCACTGACATCAGGCGCCGCGAGCGACAGAAAGGCTTCAAAACAGGGTTGCTGCCCGTCAATCCGGTCCACCAGCGACTGGCGCAGCGCATCGCTAAACGCCGCCTGGGTAAACCCAATCGCCCCCAGCGCACGCTCTTGCCCCACCAGCTCTTTTCCCTGCATAAAGCTGTAGAGCGCCACCAGATGTTTAACGATTCTGGGATCATCAACACTGTCGTTAAGCTGCGGGATAATACTCAACAGATGGCTAATGGTGCGGCTGAATTGCGCCATCGCCTGCTCTGCCGTAATACGCTGGGTTTTTATTTGTTCACGTAATTGCGGAAGTTGTTCCAGACACCCGACAGCGGCTGCAATACGGTGGCATAATGCGCTACTGGCGAGTGGCCTGAGCATGGCAAGCAAAGGTAAAAACGGGGTGATGTTCTCATCGGCAAGCGCGCTGCTGGCACGACATTCCAGCGCATAAAGTTGCCCTTTTGAACATAGCCAGATATTCGATGCTCCGCGCTCGCACTGCAGCATATGGGTCAGATGGCTGATTTTTCCCGCCAGCACGCCAAGCTGCGCAAGCTGGTGAAGCTGCTGTTTCTGGACCTGACGCGCGTAGCGAAACCAGTCGGTGGCGTCGGGTGTCGCATCAGTATAATTATTCATGCTTACTCTCCGTGGCTGTCTGCTGGGGAGTAATAAGCAATAACCATGCCCTATCGAAGGAGTGAAGATGCAAAAGATTGTGATTGTCGCCAACGGCGCGGCGTATGGCAGTGAATCCTTATTTAACAGTCTGCGTCTGGCGATCGCCCTGCGCGAGCAGGAAGCCGACCTCGATTTACGCCTCTTTTTAATGTCCGATGCGGTGACCGCCGGGCTGCGTGGGCAAAAACCTGCCGAGGGGTACAACATTCAGCAAATGCTGGAAATCCTTACCGCGCAAAACGTACCGGTTAAGTTGTGCAAAACCTGCACCGACGGCAGGGGTATCACAACGCTGCCATTAGTGGATGGCGTCGCCATTGGTACGCTGGTGGAGCTGGCACAATGGACTCTGGCGGCTGACAAGGTTTTAATGTTCTAATCGTGATCGGCCTTTAATACTTTTTTCTTATGGATGCCCCTCCGGCATCAAGTTTGCCTGCTGTGCTGCCGATAGGCATTAAAGACAACACAGCAGGTACTCATATATATGTTCAGGTCAATTCGCGCTCGTATCATTGCGGCGACAGCGGGCTGTCTCGCTATTGCCCTTCTTCTTAACACCGTTATTAACTACCAGGTAACCAGCCAGCATAATCAGTACGCTCAGCAGGACATCCTCACCAGCACCAGCGGTAGCCATAGCCTCGCCATCAGTGACTGGGTCAGCAGTAAAACAACCGCCATCGCCTCCCTGCAGAAAGTAGCATTAACTGACGATCCCGTTCCGGTGTTCACCCAGATTGCTCAGGCTGCCGGCTTTATTAACGTCTATGTGGGTTACGCCAGTAAAACGGCCAAATTCTCAAACCCGGACGGCGTGCCTGCGGATTATGATCCGACTATTCGCCCCTGGTATCAGCAGGCCGCTAAAGCGGATGCCCCGATCGTTACCGCACCTTATGTCGATGCAGGCAGCGGGAAACTGGTGGTGACCTTCGCGGTACCGGTAAAAGAGAACGGTACGCTTAAAGCAGTGGTCGCGGGTGATGTATCAATGGACAACGTGGTAGCCAACGTACAGGGTATTAAACCCACACCAAACAGTAGCGGGTTGTTGCTTAACAGCGATGGCAGCGTGATTGCCGCTAACGATGGCAAACTGACGCTGAAACCGTTCGGCGAGGCTATCAGTGAGGTGCAATTTGCCGATCTACAGGCGGGTAAACCGGTGACGGGCGTCTTTGCTGGCTCGGAAAAGTCGTTTCTTGCCACCAAAGTCAACGGCACCAACTGGCTGTTAGTTGTCGCACTGGACAGTGCAGACTCTACCGCGGGCCTGCGCGCGCAATTAAAAGCCTCGGCCGTTTCACTGATTGTGCTGGTCATCCTGGCCGGTGCCCTCATGCACTGGATTGTCGCCACCATGCTCAGGCGACTGATCACCATTCGTGATGCGATGAATGCGATCAGCAGCGGTACGGATGACCTGTCACAGCGCCTGCCGGAGCAGGGTAATGATGAAGTCGCGCAAATCGCCCATGCGTTTAACGCCTTTAGCGACAAACTGTCCGTGGTGATGGTTAAACTGCGCGATTCCAGCCATTCCGTTCAGCAGGCGGCGCAAGAAATTGCGGCGGGTAACCAGGATCTGTCAGAACGGACAGAACAGGCAGCGTCCAGTCTGCGCGAGACTGCCAGTGCGGTTGAGCAGATTACCGCTTCTGTTGCCCTGTCGACGGATTCCGCCGCACAGGCCAACGATCAGGCACATACCGCCTCTGAGGCTGCGTCACGCGGGGGTAAAGTGGTATCGCAGGCCATTTCAACCATGCAATCTATCGAAGTGGCTTCGACCAAAATTGGAGATATTACCAGCGTGATCGACGGTATCGCTTTCCAGACCAATATCCTGGCGCTGAATGCCTCGGTCGAAGCTGCGCGTGCAGGCGAACAGGGACGCGGTTTCGCAGTGGTTGCCGGCGAGGTGCGTAACCTTGCCAGCCGCAGTGCTCAGGCGGCGAAGGAGATCAAGTCGTTGATTGATTCGACAACAGACAGCGTAGCAACAGGTTCCCGCTACGTGCGTCTGGCCGGGGAAAGTATGGGGGAAATTGTCTCCAGCATCGACAGCGTCTCTGTCATTATGCGTGAAATCACCGTCGCCACTAACGAGCAGATGAAAGGCATCCAGGAAATCAATCATGCAGTCATCGATCTTGACCGTATGGTGCAGCAAAACGCCGAACTGGTGATCCAGTCAGCCGCCGCCGCAGGTGCGTTACAGGAACAAGCGGGCGAGCTTGCTGAAACTGCCGGTCATTTCCGCATTTAATCTTCTGTCGGCGCGTTTTTCCCCGAATTTAACGCGCCGACACAAACCCCTACCGAATTTTGTCATTATTGTTTAATCGTTACGCCATTTTTTGATCAAAGTCAGCATCTGAACCCCTCTCGTTTGGTGTTATGCAATGAGTGAATTGTGAGCAAAATCACGCACGGGATTATCCCGCAGGGAGTGCGTTGTCGATACATACGGGGTTTAAAACAATGGCGTTGGTAAAAACAAGTTTGAAGTTATTTGGTGGGGATACAGTGGTAGTACGTTGTTCTGAAAGCTGCCATATTCATCTGATGAGCGATAAAGGCCAGGCCGCCGCTCAGACTGATGTATTAAGCGTTCAGGATCGTGCCAGTGCGTATCTGGCGGTTCCTTACAGCGGTATCTGGAATGTGCTGATCGATAGCCACAGCCAGTCGCTGGAACATTCCATCAGTTACGTTCCAGCATAAGTTAGCACGACAATCAGGCGAAACCAGGTTGCATCTCCGGGCCTGGTTTTTCTCCCTCCAGCAGCAGACGCACTCTTCCCACCAGCTCGTTCAGGCAATCATCCTGCATACCCAGTTTGATCAACTCTTGTTCCAGCGAGAACAAATATTGCGCGTTGGTGCCAAGCGGGCCGCTTGCAGAGGCAATAAGTGGCGCAATGGTCTGCGCGCGGGTATCGGACTCATAAAGCGGATGACGAGGGTCCATGATAAACACCAGCGCATTCACCGTGCGCCCGTCATCGAGTTCCAGCCTGCGCCAGCTCGGCAGGTAGCAACCGGTGATCATCTCACGCTTCCACAACAGAGAAAGCTCTTCATGTAGCGTCGATTCTGCAAGGCGATACGCCACGCCGGTGGTGCGTCCGCCCTCTTTTAGTGCAAGCATACGTCCGGGTTGACAGGCGCTACCGCGCCCCGCCGTCAGACGTAAACAAAATGCTCGGTGCCAGCCGGGGAGCGTACCGGTACAGGACTCGTCATATTCCAGAGCCGGGTTCCACATCAGCGAACCGTAACCAAAAATCCATACCGGGCCGTTGTCCGGACGGCAAGCCAGCGTCGCAGCAAGCGATGCTGCTCGTTGTTCCGCCGACCATAAAAGCGATTCCTCAATGTCTCCAAACGCCGTTTTACAATCTGCCTTCATTAAGAAATCACGCGTTAACATCTCTTTCTACCTCCGCCACTGCATGCTTCCGTGCAACGACTTTACTGCTGCTTTCCTGGCGCTTTTCAATGACGATATGCAATTCACAGGCCGTTTTCAAGTGAACTCTATAGGGTGTAACGCGGATGGCGAATAATCATGTTGGCAATAAGAGAACGCAGCTCACTATTTCATAGAGTTATCGCTTTTTATGCCATTTATCATCATCGCCTTTTTCATAATCATTTTTTACAGCCGCCCAGGCCACGCGGTGCGCGGTTTCTTCACGGCTGGCATCACCGCGACGATCGTCTTTATCTTTATATTGCTCCCAGGCGCTATTAAAGGCTTCTTTATAGATTTCCTGGGCGTGCGCAGGGAGGACATGTTGTACGCTGTCAGGTAAATCCGATTTCGTTTTATAGGGCATTTTTCACACCTCCTTAAGTAAAAACTTAAGTCTGGTTGATTCTTCGCGTCTTATCCAACCCAATGATGTCTTCAACACTATTTAAAAAATATCTTTTTGTAAATTAAGCATGTTTTTGGCGAAACATCAGTAAATGAGCATCTTGCATAAGAAAATCCTCATGACGTAAAAAAGCGTAAAAAAGGGATAATGGCAGAGGAATGTTTGTTATTTTATGCGGCCTGAATTTCTTTCTATAATTACAAATACCTGCTGGATGGAGATCAACAATGACTACAACGCACGAGGCGGTTAAAACCCGCCACAAGGAGACTTCGCTCATTTTCCCGGTTCTGGCACTGGCAGTGCTGCTTTTTTGGGGAAACAGTCAGTCGCTGCCAGTGATAATCGGAATGAACATTCTTGCCCTGGTGGGTATTCTTGCCAGTGCATTTAGCGTCGTTCGCCATGCCGATGTTCTGGCTCACCGTCTCGGTGAACCCTATGGCTCATTAATTTTAAGCCTTTCTGTCGTTATTCTTGAAGTGAGTCTAATTTCTGCGTTAATGGCCACCGGCGATGCTGCGCCAACGCTCATGCGCGACACACTTTATTCCATCATTATGATCGTTAGCGGTGGCCTGGTTGGCTTCTCGTTATTGCTGGGTGGGCGGAAATTTGCCACGCAATATGTGAACCTGTTCGGCATCAAACAATATATGATAGCCCTCTTCCCGCTGGCTATTATTGTGCTGGTCTTTCCGGTGGCCTTAGAGGGTGGCAATTTCACGACCGGACAATCATTGCTGGTCGCGCTTATTTCTGCCGCAATGTATGGTGTTTTCCTGCTGATTCAAACCAAAACCCATCAGAACCTGTTCGTCTATGAGCACGAAGATGAAAGCGACGATGATGACCCTCATCACGGTAAACCGTCGGCGCACAGCAGCGGCTGGCACACCGTCTGGCTGCTGGTCCATCTGATTGCCGTTATTGCGGTCACCAAGATGAATGCCCATCCGTTGGAAAATCTGCTGACGGAATTGAATGCACCGGTCGCATTTACCGGCTTCCTGGTTGCGCTGTTGATTCTCTCGCCGGAAGGATTGGGTGCCCTGAAAGCGGTTTTAAATAATCAGGTGCAGCGCGCGATGAACTTGTTTTTCGGCTCCGTACTGGCAACTATTTCACTGACGGTGCCGGTTGTCACGCTGATTGCCTGGCTGACGGGGAATGATCTGATGTTTGGTCTGGGCAAACCGGAACTGGTGGTGATGCTGGCGTCATTGATGCTGTGCCATATTTCGTTCTCGACAGGGCGAACCAATGTGCTTAACGGTGCTGCGCATCTGGCGCTGTTTGCGGCCTATCTGATGACAATTTTTGCCTGATATGGACAAGGGCGTCTGTGCGAAATGAGCCGCCCTTATTATCCCTCTCCGCTGACCTGGTTTATCAGGTCAGTGGTAGCAAGTGACGCATCGGGTTTGAGGTACTTGAACTCGTCGTTATATTTACGGTCAGGGAGAGTCTTTTGGGCAGGCGGTATTTATCAAATAAATCTTATGCGTCAGGAGGATAATACTTAATCGTACGAGTGATATGTTGCCATAATGAAACCAACTCAGCTTCACTTAACATACCATCCGGCTTAAGAAGATCAACCTTATAATACATTGAAAGTTTAAGTGGGGAGTGCCCCTCCTTTTTATCTTCATGTATAGCAAGCTCAAATATATATTCCAGCGTTGGATATGTAGTCGCTAGCGTCTTCTGGTTAATCAACCATTCAGAAACCTCCAGCCCATTTATGTTCCTTTTCCCTTTGTACAAAGTCAAACATGATGTTGCTCCTATGGAGCAAATATCGCTCTCAAGTAATATTCTGTCCGTGTATCTGCCATTATCTGTTTGCATAGCCAGGCTAATATCTTTATTATTTTCATAATTTACAGATATCTCATATTCTCCCAGCAATGAAACATCAACCTGAGCAAATTGTATTGCAAATTTATGCTCCGATGGCGGATGATTATCTTTTCGTGATTGCAAGCTTGATAAGATAGCCAGCAGCTGTCTTTTTTTCTCAGGGACATCATATCTATAGCTATATTTCGCTATTTTTCTGATTTCATCATAACGAGCCGCACGTCCATCCTGAGCCAACATTTTAACAGAAAATGTAATATCATCTTCCCATTTCCAGGCATCTAATGTTCTTGCAAAATCTGGAGTATTTTTATTCTCGACTCGCTCAAATATTGCACCTATAGTTGGGGGCTCCAAACAGTAAATATCCTTGAGATAGGGAAGATCGTTCAAGTCTGAAACAGTTGTATTTCTAAGTTCTTCCTCATATCGGGACAAAAATTGCTTGAACCCATAATAATATTGCAACTTCGTATCCACGATAGTCATATCTGACCCATGAACACGCATAACCATGCCCTTTGGTGAAAAATCCACTGGAAACTTAATAGAATAAAAACCAAAATATCGCGTTTCAGATTCTTGTATTAATTTTGTCACTATGTTTCCCTCTCTGCTATTCAGTGAGAATGACCTGCTCCCCGTTGATTAATACACCGCGATGTTAGTAATGTCTTCATAAGCCACATGAGGACATCCCCATGAAGAAGCGTTTTTCCGACGAACAGATCATCTGTATTCTCCGCGAGGCCGAAGCCGGCGTTTCTGCCCGTGAGCTCTGCCGTAAGCACGCCATTTCCGACGCCACCTTTTACACCTGGCGTAAGAAGTATGGCGGTATGGAGGTGCCTGAGGTTAAGCGCCTGAAGTCTCTTGAGGAAGAGAACGCCAGACTCAAGAAGCTGCTTGCTGAAGCCATGCTGGATAAGGAGGCGCTTCAGGTGGCTCTTGGGCTAAAGTACTGACGACAGACCAGAAGCGGGAAGCCGTGGAAGTCATGTGCGAGGCTAAGGGTCTGTCGCAACGTCGTGCCTGCAGGCTGGCAGGTCTGTCCCTGTCAACCTGCCGATATTCGGCTCAGCGTCCGCCTGCTGACGCGCAGCTGTCTCTACGCATCACAGAGCTGGCACTTGAACGCCGCCGTTTTGGTTACCGGCGTATCTGGCAGCTTCTGCGACGTGAAGGTCTTTGCGTTAACCACAAGCGGGTTTACCGCATCTATCAACTTAATGGCCTGAGTGTAAAACGCAGACGACGTCGTAAAGGGCTGGCAACAGAACGTCTGCCGCTGCTCCGCCCGATGGCGCCCAATCTGACCTGGTCAATGGATTTCGTCATGGACGCACTGGCCACAGGTCGCAGGATCAAGTGCCTGACCTGCGTGGATGATTTCACAAAGGAATGCCTGACGGTCACTGTTGCCTTCGGGATTTCAGGCGTGCAGGTCACGCGTATTCTGGACAGCATTGCGCTGTTTCGCGGCTATCCGGCTACGATAAGAACCGATCAGGGCCCGGAGTTTACCTGCCGCGCACTCGATCAGTGGGCTTTTGAGCATGGTGTGGAGCTGCGACTTATCCAGCCCGGCAAGCCAACGCAGAACGGATTTATTGAGAGTTTTAACGGACGCTTTCGTGATGAATGCCTGAATGAGTACTGGTTCAGCGATATTGTTCACGCCAGGAAGATCATTAATGACTGGCGACTGGATTATAACGAGTGTCGACCACATTCATCACTGAATTACCTGACGCCGGCTGAATTTGCAGCGGGCTGGCGAAACGGGAAATATGAAGAAAAACCAACCGACATTACTAACTGAAGGTTGTATCTAACTCTGGGGGCAGGTCAAGAAGTTATGCCCATTTGTTGCAGATATAAGCCATCCGATAAAAAGTACAAAAGCAGCCAGCAACAACCACTTGAACCTGCAATGCCGAATATTAATCAGCATACGCCATCTTTTCGTCATCTTGAACCAACTGTGCTATTTTTATGATAGAACGTAATGTAAAGGCCAAACTAAGGGGATGTCTGTAAGCGGATTCGTGACATGTCTCTACAGCGAGACGTTCCTTGATATTGCAGTGGATTATTTTTCCTGCACGAATGGGTGTGACACCTTAGTTATTCCCATAGAAAATTCGAAATTTAAACTATTGAAAAATACCTCACTATAAATAAAAAACATAACAGTTAATATAGATTCTAATCAGTTAAATAAATAATACAAAGCTGCCTTTACATATTTTCCCTCATAGTTTTTATATATTATAACATGCCAGCAATTAGAATTCTCACCATCAACAACCTCATCGCCATTATAAAATGCTTTACATCAATAGAAGCATCCGCAGATATTCCACAGAGATTGAATAATTTATTTTTCGTTACCTTACGTCCTTTCCCATGAACACGTGTGAGAGCAGCCGTCAAAATGAAATATCCATCAAAAAAATCCTTAGCATATCCCTATCTCCACCCGGAAATAGACGTTTTAAACTATCATTGGTGCGAGGATATACTTTCTCAGTCCAATCATTAATTATTCAATTTAATATTCAACCCCCTCGCACAGAAAACACCTTAACCATATAAAAACCTTCTGGACAAGAACTATCATTAACAAAGTAGTCTTGCGAAACCATAAAATGAAAATAAACGTTACCACCAGATTTTTTCTCATAACTATATACATAGTATGAAAATTCATCATGCCCAGGACCGTAGTTATACTTTTCTTTATAAATATCCTTTAAAGTCAGGTTCAATTTCATAAAAAAATCGCAATTATTCAATAACAAAAGATCAGCCTTATTATGTATAATAATATCAGCTTCATACCATCCTTCCTCTTTTCTCAAATGCACATCTTTATAGGTAATGGTGCCAACTTACTGATTTAGTGTACGATGGTGTTTTTGAGGTTCTCCCGTGGCTTCCATCTCCATCAGTTGTCCCTCCTGCTCAGCTACTGAAGGCGTGGTGCGTAACGGTAAAAGTACTGCCGGACATCAGCGCTATCTCTGCTCTCACTGCCGTAAAACATGGCAGCTACAGTTCACTTACACCGCCTCTCAGCCCGGTACACACCAGAAAATTATTGATATGGCCATGAATGGCGTCGGATGTCGCGCCAGTGCACGCATTATGGGCGTTGGCCTCAACACGATTTTACGACACTTAAAAAACTCAGGCCGCAGTCGGTAAACTCACGCATACAACCGGGCAGTGACGTCATTGTTTGCGCGGAAATGGACGAACAGTGGGGTTACGTCGGCGCTAAATCACGCCAGCGCTGGTTGTTTTACGCGTATGACAGGATACGGAGGACGGTTGTGGCGCACGTATTCGGTGAACGCACGTTGGCCACGCTGGAGCGTCTTCTGGGCCTGCTGTCGGCCTTTGAGGTCGTGGTATGGATGACGGATGGCTGGCCGCTTTATGAATCACGCCTGAAGGGAGAACTGCACGTTATCAGCAAGCGATATACGCAGCGCATTGAGCGGCATAACCTGAATCTGAGGCAGCATCTGGCAAGGCTGGGCAGGAAGTCACTGTCGTTCTCAAAATCGGTGGAGCTGCATGACAAAGTCATCGGGCATTATCTGAACATAAAACACTATCAGTAAGTTGGAGTCATTACCTCTTTATACTCTCTTTCAATAGTAACTGACAATATTTTATCTTTTTCAAATGTTATCCTTTCTATTTTTTTTCTTGTTTTAGGACTAATGGTTAGAGTTTTATCAAAAAATCCTGAACGCTTAACTTCTTCGAAAGTGACGCTCCCATTAACTAACTCTTCCGCTATAGCAATTGCATCAGTAACAGCCTCATGCCTGTCAGTAATATTTTTACTCATATAAATCTCACCGATCTCAGTCGAAAAAAAAAACCAATGAACCATTAAAAAGAAATACATATATTAAACATGATAATTTCATTTTTTTTCCAGACTACCATGATTAATAGTGTGTTGATTAGTCGACATCAATGGGTCACTGTCACCAGGAGCAAGTATCCAATTATTGCTAAGGCCAACCCTTTGTCCATTCTGCGTCACAGAATTTCCTCTACCATCGATCATTCTCAAAGAACCAACGCCTCCAGATCCAGGATAGAAAATAAAATGAGTAGGATACTTCGCATTAAAATTCTTATTCCACATATAAGGATTAACGAAAGATAATTTTTCTGTAATCCGATCCAGCATCATGTTATCCGTTCCTATAACAGGCCCACTTCCATCGGGTGTTGCAACCCCACCCTCGGATAAAATATCCCTTGCAGTTTCCGCGCAGGTATCGTTCTGACTGGCATCGTAATGTTCCTTTCCGGCACTTACTCGTGCTGTAAAATTATCAGCTGACTTTTTTACATTCTCTGATTGCTTTTTCGTTATTAAAAATCTATATAGTCTGGACACCTCACTTACAGGATAATTTGTTGTTGCCGATCTCTCGCCATTATACTCATCAGTGAATTTTCCGGAAACACCCAACGCAGCTGGTCCAAAACTAAAAAAAGTCTCTACAACGTTATTCTTTGTAACATAAAAAAATGCATGTCCATAATTCTCCCTCAAGTCATGAACATTATTTATAAAAGCAGTATGTTCGAAATTCACTTCGAAACCAACTACTAATATATACTCCTTTCTCGTAATATTAACTTGTTGAACATTCGTGCTGTTGCCTCCTTGCGCTGGCCCCGTTTGCCCACCTGAAAGTTGACCATTATATTGTCTTTTTCCCATATACACTCACTCATTAATCAAAGATAAGATGAATATCCACCCTTTCTTTTTTGTTGGTAAAGAATATTTCTGTATACCCCTTACTATCAGTAACGCCTTCTTTTTCCATTCCGCTCTCAAAAAAAATAATATATTTGTTATTATTGTAAGGTCTACCTTTATCATCAACACATAAAAACTGTATGTTATATTCACCAGACTCTACCTTCGGTAACTCTACCAGCTCAGACTTTAATTTCTCCGGATCCATACTTCGTCCGCCGAACTTCTGCCACACTGCGCCGCGTTCAATGATCTTGTCCGGTGCTGCACATTCCACCGTGCCGTCAGCAATACGGATATAACCTCCGCCGCTGGTCAGGATGATCTCTTTCTCTGCGCAAATCAGGATCTTTCCTTCACAGCTGCTTATCCGGATATCTTTCAGTGCATCCAGCGTCATGTCGTCACTCTGCGCCTGGATTTCCACTTTGCCCCTGCCGGCAAAAATTTTTATCCCCAGCTTCCGGGCAAACAGGCTGACCACTTCCCCGGCGGCCACGGTAAACTTTTTCAGCACGCTGAAATCCGCATGCTGTCCCGCAGTGCTGACAAGGTTTTCCCCGGCCGACAGCTGGAGACTTCTGGGGGTGACCTGCGCTATCCCCTCAGGCGCACTCAGCAGCAGTGCAGCCTGTTTCAGCTCCGTCAGGCTTTCTGCCAGCAGTGCCTGCCGCGCCTGCACATCTGCCAGCTCTGCTTTTGCCACCTCTGCCGCACTGCGCACGGCTTCCGCCAGCGACTGCGCGCGCTGCAGTTCGCTCAGGGCCGCCGCCATCTCCCGCACCTGGCCCTGCGCCCGCTCCTGGCCGTCAGCGCTGATGAATATCCCCCTTCTTCGCCCGGATGACGCCCCACCTGTCCGTGCGCAGCTCAAAGCCTTCCCCGCGCGGCTGTTTTCCCGCGTCCACCAGATGGCCGAGATTGAGCTGGCTCTTGCCGCCGTACTCCGTACTGAGCTTGATATGCTCTTTGCCGCGCTCATCATCGAGGCGCAGCTTGTTGTTTGCCGGGGTGCGCAGCACGTTGCGCTTGTAGTTCTGGATCGTCACGGGGTCGGGGTGGGCGGAATCATGCTTAACCCCGGCGATATAGGGCCGGTCCGGGTTGCCACCCTCAAACCTGACCTCCGTACCCGCGAGGAGTGGCAGGTGCAGGCCGTACGTGTCCCCCGCATAGGGGCGGGACTGCCGTACCCACAGGCTCTCGTAACCCGGCTTCCAGGTCTCACGGTCAAAATCAAGATTCACCCGGTAGCGTCCGTCTTTATCGATATGGGCGTAGGGGTCGTTCGCCGTTGTGCTGGTCACCCGTGCGGGCAGCGTCCCGGCCATCACCGGTTTCGCGATGCGCGCCGGGCGAAAGCTGTAGCGTTCTGAATACGGAATGGCGGTAAACACCAGTTCGTAGCTGCGGTCGCGGGCTGCGCGGGCGGTCAGTCCGGTTATCAGTGCCCCCCTGCGAAACACCGTCGGGGCGTCCGCGTCCGGCACTTTCAGCTCAAGCCCCGGCATCAGCAGGGCACTGGAGCACAGCCCCTGCAGCATGGCCCGGCCATTAAGGTAACGTTCGTGGCGGATACGCGCGTAAAACGCCCCGCTCTCCGGTACGTCCGGGCCGCCTGCCGTCAGAAAGTTGTCGGCATAGTGGCAGGCTTCGCCGTAAGTGGTATTGTCGCCGCCTGATACGTCAAACGCCGGCGTGGTCATGTCAGCGGTCGCGTCGCGGTAGTTGTAGTCCCGCGTGGTGACGCTTTTTTCCACCACCCGGTATGCCGTGTTCAGCCCCCAGACGGAGTCCGTGCCGCTGTCGCTCAGCCCCGACGGATGGCGCAGCGGCAGCATCAGGCCGCGCTCATAGCCGCTCTGGTCGTCATAAAACTCAATGACTTCAATTTTCAGCCGCACGTCGGTACTGAACCGGAACCAGATCCCCACCTCCGCCAGCAGCCGGGAGATAAACGTCAGGTCGTCCTCGCCGTACTGCATCACCTGTTGGCGTGACGGGTACTCTCCCGCCAGGCTGAAGACGAAGTCCTGGCCGAGCATCCCATGGCGCTCGCGCAGGATTTTTTCCACAATCTGCGGCACGCTCTGGTTCTGGTAGATGGCGTTCTGATGGCTGCGGGCGAGCAGCGCCAGCCGGGGTTCGAGGCGCACTTCATAGCGCGTTTCATCGCGCGAGGTGGAAAGCTGTTTAAACCCGGTGATGACGCCGTACAGGGTGCGCAGCGGCATCTGTACCGGCATCCCCTGAACCGGCGGGGCGCAGAGGCTGAGCGCGCCGTCCTGCATCAGCACCGCTTCCGGCTCCAGGGTTTTATCACGGCTGGTGAACTGAATGTCATAGCAGAACGGCAGGCTCAGGTGCTCACGGCCTTCAAAGGAGAGCACGACAGGCGGGCTGTTCAGGCCACGGATTTTTAATGTGTGGTGGGCGTGGTCGAAATTCAGCGCGTTCATGCGGTGCCTCCTGCGTCCTTGCAACATGCCAAAACATTCTTGCTCTCATTAATTCATTAATATCGGGCAATCAAATCAATCTGCTATTTCCTGTTTATTGCAGAAGGGATTATTTACGCCCTCTCAATAGCGTTATGCCCGGAAACATAGCTACCGCCAGAGAATACAGGCTCTCCATGCAACGTCATAATAAACAAACGCAATTCCATATAGACAAAAAACATCCTGTTAATAAAGATACTTAAAACAAGAGCCATTAAATATGGAATGCTGTTCACGTAATTCTTTATTTAGGAAAATAACTACATTTTTCAAACATTCACACTGACAATGTTTGGATTAAAAAATAAGAAATTATTATTGAAAAAAGCGAGCTAATTATTTTTCTCGAATACAGAGCGGAATGAAGCAGGAATACGGGGTATTTACTGGAAGGCGTTCAGATATTAATAACACCGTTCACACTGATGCGAACGGTGTTTTGCAAGGTATGATTAATGACTGGTATCCAGTTCATCGAAGCTTTTCACCAGATCATCAATCGCTTTGATCTGTTTCAGGAACGGCTCCAGTTTATCCAGCGGCAGTGCGGACGGGCCATCGCATTTCGCGTTGGCTGGATCCGGATGCGCCTCAATAAACAGACCGGCCAGGCCTGTCGCCATCCCCGCACGCGCCAGCTCAGCAACCTGGGCACGACGGCCACCTGACGCTGCGCCAAACGGGTCGCGGCACTGCAATGCGTGTGTCACATCGAAAATGACCGGCGAGTTGCCAGAGACGTTTTTCATCACGCTAAAGCCGAGCATATCAACAACAAGGTTGTCGTAACCGAAGTTGCTGCCACGGTCACACAGGATAACTTTGTCGTTACCGCCTTCATGGAATTTATCCACGATGTTACCCATCTGACCAGGGCTCACGAACTGCGGTTTTTTCACGTTAATGACGGCACCGGTTTTCGCCATGGCTTCGACCAGGTCGGTCTGACGCGCCAGAAAAGCCGGCAACTGAATTACGTCAACCACATCAGCGACGGGCTGAGCCTGGCTGGCTTCGTGAACATCGGTGATCACTTTCACGCCGAAAGTCTGTTTCAGCTCCTGGAAAATTTTCATCCCTTCTTCCAGGCCCGGTCCACGATAAGACTTGATGGAGGAACGGTTGGCTTTGTCAAAAGAGGCTTTGAACACATACGGAATACCCAGTTTCTGGGTAACGGTTACGTAGTGCTCACAAATACGCATGGCGAGGTCGCGGGACTCCAGCACGTTCATACCGCCAAACAGAACAAACGGCAGATCGTTCGCGACATTGATGTCGCCAATGCTAACCACTTTTTGTTTCATATAATTCCCTTATCAAGATTCAGTCTATTAATTCAGTTTAGTGCAGCGTAATTTGCTTGTGCGAAATGGTGTTAATTTGCGCACGGATCATCTCGCTAATGGGATCCTCAGGACACTGCTCTACGAAGTAATTCAGGTCGTGCAGCGCAACATGATCGCACTCGAGTTGCGCATAAATTAAACCACGATCGCGGATCTCATACGGGTCTTCCGGGTTAAACTGCAACAGGGCTTCACTGGCTCGCAAAGCCAGTTCCATCTGTTGCTCTTCCATTAATGCTGATTTCAATGTATCCAGCAGCTTACGAATGACTTCCGCGTTATCTGCTTCATCGAGATCCTCATTAAACAGCTCAGCAACAGGGCTGATATTCCCCTTAAGCCAGACGTCCAGCGTATGCTCATCCAGCGTGTCGCCATTAAATGGATTGATCAGCCACATTTCCCCATCCAGCCACTCTGCGCGGAGAATGAGCTGCGTTGGGAAAATCACCGGCATCAACGGGATGTCAAGATGCCCGGCAACCCACAACAGAATGGCACCCAGCGACACCGCGCTACCCTGGCGGTTTTGCAGGACTTTATCCAGCCACAGCGCATCCGACAGACGGTACACACCGCGGGTGTCTTTAAAACCCCATTCGCCGTAAAACAGCTCAAGAAGTTTCTCCAGCTGCAAATCCTGCGGTTGAGCCTGACTTATTTCTTCACGCGCCAGACGGATCAGACGCTCAAGTTCGTCGTGCACGAACTGCGAGGGAAAATCATCACGAATCAATTCTGATATCAGGATCATCCCATCGCACAATGGTGCTTTGTTAAATTCGAAATCGGCTAACGACCGCATGTCTTACCCCAGTATCGGTATCTTTGTGGTGGCGAGTTTAATGATGATGTACAGCACCACCAGCCCCAGCAAAAACGCAATAAACCCCGTTTGCTGGCTGCGCGGACGATGTCGCCCCAGCGCAATGAAACCCAAAACGATGTAGATGATAACGCCAAACAGCTTTTCCGTCAGCCATGCGCCATTAGCAGTAAATGGGATATAGCGCGTTACCACGATAAGCCCGAGGCCGCTGAGCAATAGCAGCGTGTCCACTGCGTGAGGCACGATGCGCATCCAACGCGCCTGAACGCGGGGATTGCCCGTAAAATTCCACCAGTAACGCAGCACGAACAGGCTAATGGTCAGAATCACCGTGGTCAAATGCAGGCTAATCAGAAATGTATACGCACTCACGCCCTGTTACTCCTGTAGCGGCAGGCACCCGAGCGTCAGACGCTCGTTATCACCATAGTCCCGGCAGGTTTCCACCTGCACATATCCTTGATTGCCAAACAGCGCACGTACCGCTTCCCCCTGCTGCCAGCCATGTTCCAGTAACAGCCAGCCACCCGCGCGCAAAAAACGCCTTGATTGTGCGATTATCCACGCCAGGTCCGCAAGCCCTTCTTGTGCCGCAACCAATGCGGAACGCGGCTCGAAGCGTACATCACCCATAGCGAGATGAGGATCGTGCTCATCAATGTAAGGCGGATTGCTGACAATCAGATCGAAATGCTGCCCGGCAAGGGCGCTAAACCAGTCGCTGGTCAGAACCGTGACGTTCGATATGCCTAAATGTTCCGCGTTACGCAGGGCCAGCGCGACGGCATCGGGCATTACGTCGACCGCAGTGATCTGGCAATCCGGCCGTTCACTGGCCAGCGCCAGCGCGATAGCGCCGGTACCGGTCCCCAGATCGAGGATCCGGCACGGTTGTTCCGGCAAACGTTTCAGCGCCTGTTCAACCAGGCATTCGGTATCCGGGCGCGGGATCAACGTCGCAGGCGAGACAAATAGCGGTAAAGACCAGAATTCGCGAACGCCCACCAGATGTGCGACCGGTTCGCCCCGTTCACGACGGGCCAGCAGATCATCAAGCTGCTCACATTCTCTGTCTGAAAGCGCTGTTTCGCCGAAGGCAAGAATATAGGTGCGCGTTTTTCCGGTTACAAAGCCCAGTAAAATCTCCGCGTCCCGGCGCGGGCTTTCGCTGTGCGACAGTTGACTTATCGCGCGACGCAACCAGTGTTGATAATCCATCAATCCTGTCCGGCGAGCGCTGCCAGTTGGTCAGCCTGGTATTCCTGCACAATCGGCTCAATGAGCATATCCAGCTTGCCTTCCATCACTTCGTCCAGACGATAGACCGTCAGGTTGATACGATGATCGGTTACACGTCCCTGCGGGAAGTTATAGGTACGGTTACGATCGCTGCGATCGCCGCTCCCCAGCAGGTTTCGACGCGTTGAGGCTTCCGCCTGCTGGCGTTTAGCCATTTCCGCCGCGCGAATGCGCGAACCCAGAACAGCCAGCGCTTTGGCTTTGTTTTTATGCTGGGAACGTTCGTCCTGACACTCCACCACGATGCCTGTCGGCAAGTGGGTAATACGAATTGCGGAGTCGGTGGTGTTAACGTGCTGCCCGCCGGCCCCGGATGAACGGAACGTATCGATGCGCAGATCGCTCGGGTTGATGTCCGGAAGCTCGGCCTCCGGCAGTTCAGGCATCACCGCAACGGTACAGGCAGAGGTATGGATTCGCCCTTGTGATTCGGTTGCCGGTACGCGCTGCACGCGATGACCGCCGGATTCAAATTTCAGACGTCCGTAAACGCCTTCACCACTCACTTTCGCGATGATCTCTTTATAGCCGCCATGCTCCCCCTCATTCGCGCTCATGATCTCAACGCGCCAGCGACGCGACTCGGCATAGCGGGTATACATACGGAACAGATCGCCTGCGAATAATGCCGCTTCATCGCCGCCGGTTCCGGCACGCACTTCAAGGAAGGCGCTGCGTTCATCATCAGGATCTTTAGGCAGAAGAAGAATTTGCAGTTGTTGTTCTAACTGTTCGCTTTTTTCTTTTGCTTCGCGTAACTCGTCCTGCGCCATATCGCGCATTTCCGGGTCATCAAGCATCATTTGTGCGGTTTCGATATCTTCCTGAATCTGTTGCCAGTCAGTAAAACAGCGCGATACGTCGCTTAGTTGCGCATACTCCCTGGATAAGGCGCGGAATCGCTCCTGATCGGCGATAGTTTGCGCGTCACCCAATAGCGCCTGAACTTCTTCATGACGCTCGTGTAGGGCTTCCAGTTTGGCAACGATAGAAGGCTTCATAGGCGTAAATGCACCCTGTTATTAGAGATTGTTGTGCTACTCCAGCCCGAGGCTGTTGCGCAGAATATGCAGGCGCTCATCATCCCCGTCACGGGCGGCCTGCTGAAGAGATTTGGTTGGTGCGTGGATCAGGCGATTGGTCAGTTTCCAGGCCAGATCCTGCATAATGGCCTGCGCGTCGCCACCCTGTTCAAGGGCGGCCAGCGCTTTGGCAGTCAATTCATCACGAATCTGCTCAGACTGGCTGCGGTAATCACGGATGGTCTCACTGGCGCTTTGCGCACGCAGCCAGGCCATAAATTCGCTTGTTTCCTGTTCGACGATGCTTTCAGCCCGCACCGCCGCCGCTTTTCGCTGCGCAAGATTGTGCTGAATGATGCTCTGTAAATCGTCAACACTGTACAGATAGGCGTTCGCCAGTTTACCCACTTCCGGTTCGACATCGCGAGGGACGGCGATATCCACCAAGAGCATCGGTTGGTTACGACGCGCCTTCATTGCCCGCTCGACCATCCCTTTACCAATGATTGGCAACGGACTGGCGGTAGAGCTGATGACAATATCGGCATCTTTCAGGCGTGAATCGATATCACTGAGGGAAATCACTTCCGCCCCCACTTCATCAGCCAGAACCTGCGCACGTTCACGGGTACGGTTGGCGATGATCATATTCTGCACTTTATGCTCGCGCAGATGACGCGCCACCAGTTCGATGGTCTCCCCAGCGCCAACCAGCATCACGGTGACAGATGCGAGTGATTCAAAGATCTGCCGGGCCAGCGTACAGGCGGCAAACGCAACCGAGACCGCACTGGCGCCAATATCGGTTTCTGTGCGTACGCGTTTGGCGACCGAGAACGACTTCTGGAACATACGTTCGAGTTCACTGGCCTTCAGATGACCGCGGTTAGAATCAGCAAACGCTTTTTTCACCTGGCCGAGGATCTGCGGCTCACCCAATACAAGTGAGTCCAGCCCGCTCGCCACGCGCATTAAATGGCTGACGGCATCGTTATCGTGGTGCCAGTAAAGGCTGTTACGCAGTTCTTCTTCACTGATTTGATGGTAATCACACAGCCAGCGGATCAGCGATTCATGGAGGTTTTCCTGCCCTTCAACGCTTAAATAAAGCTCTGTGCGGTTACATGTCGACAACACCACCCCGCCCTGCACCATCGGCAGCGCTTGCAGGCTATCCAGCGCCTGGTCGAGCGTATCCGGCGAAAACGTAATACGTTCTCGCAGCGAAACGGGAGCCGTTTTGTGGTTGATGCCGAGCGCCAGAAGAGTCATGTGAGCAGGAATAGTACCAACGTTGATAAGGTTAGACTGTGCGCATCATACAGGATGCGCGAGGTCAATAAAAGAGAGCGCCCCCTTTTGGAGTAATCGGTAATTTAATGATTTAAGACAACTTGAACGTAGACGCTATCACTGCCCGGCGCTAGCATTAAGAATATTTACTGCAACGCACCTCAAGGATTCGTCATCATTATGACTTTGCCGGATTTTCGCCTTATTCGTTTGCTGCCGCTGGCAAGCCTCGTACTCACTGCTTGTACCCTCAACGCGCCGAAAGGTCCGGGCCAGAGTCCGGATGCCCCCCAGTGGCGTCAACATCAGCAAGAAGTCAGCAAATTGAACCAGTTTCAAACGCGTGGCGCTTTCGCCTTCATCTCCGATGAGCAGAAAGTCTATGCTCGCTTTTTCTGGCAACAAACCGGGAAGGATCGCTATCGCCTGCTGCTGACAAACCCGTTGGGCAGCACAGAACTGGAGCTCAACGCCCAACCTGGCGCAGTGGAACTGGTCGACAATAAAGGCAAGCGTTATACCGCCACCGATGCGGAAGAGATGATTGGCAAACTGACCGGCATGCCGATTCCGCTTAACAGCCTGCGTCAGTGGATTCTGGGCCTGCCAGGCGACGCGACTGATTACAAGCTTGATGATCAGTATCGTCTGAGCGAGCTTAACTACAGCCAGGGGGGGAAAAACTGGAAAGTCGTCTACGGCGGTTATGATAGCGATACGAAGCCTGCTCTGCCCTCCAGTCTCGAGCTGAGCGACGGTGGTCAGCGTATTAAGCTCAAAATGGATAACTGGATTGCGAAATGATGATGCGCTTTCCCGCACCGGCGAAACTTAATCTGTTTTTGTACATCACCGGGCAACGGGCTGATGGTTATCATACGCTGCAAACCCTGTTTCAGTTTCTTGATTACGGTGACACTTTAGGCTTTGAACTGCGCACAGATGGTATTATTCGGTTGTTAACTCCTGTTGCAGGCGTGCCGGATGAAGAAAACCTGATCGTTCGCGCAGCCCGTTTGTTGATGCGAGAAGCGCAAAGGACGGGCCGTCTGCCAGAGGGCAGCGGCGCGGATATCCAGATAGACAAACGTCTGCCGATGGGGGGAGGACTGGGCGGCGGTTCCTCAAACGCGGCGACGGTGCTGGTGGCGCTTAACCATCTGTGGCATTGCGGTTTATCGGTTGATGAGCTGGCAGAGCTTGGATTGACACTGGGGGCGGATGTCCCGGTATTTGTCCGGGGTCACGCGGCGTTCGCGGAAGGCGTCGGCGAGATACTCACCCCAACAGAACCCGAAGAAAAATGGTATCTGGTCGCCCATCCTGGTGTCAGTATTCCTACCCCGACCATTTTCAGCGATCCGGAACTGCCGAGAAATACGCCAAAACGGTCAATAGAAACGTTACTAAAATGTGAATTCAGCAACGATTGCGAGGTTATCGCAAGAAAACGTTTTCGTAAGGTTGATGAGGCGCTTACCTGGCTGCTAGAATACGCGCCGTCGCGCCTGACTGGCACAGGGGCCTGTGTTTTTGCTGAATTTGACACAGAGTCTGCTGCTCTTCAGGTGTTAGAGCAAGCCCCGGCATGGCTACACGGTTTTGTCGCACGAGGTGTAAACCTCTCGCCTCTGGCCAGCGCCCTCGCCGGGCAAGCTGAGTACCGGTGACAACGTCACTTGTTCCAGACGTTGCATCGCGCTCTTTAATACACCGCATGGATAGGATTATGTCTGAACCGCACATTTATGGCTTATTCTATCCACCAATGGACGCATGCCTGAGGTTCTTCTCGTGCCTGATATGAAGCTTTTTGCTGGTAACGCCACCCCGGAACTAGCACAACGTATTGCCAACCGCCTGTACACTTCTCTCGGCGACGCCGCTGTTGGTCGCTTTAGCGACGGCGAAGTCAGCGTACAAATTAATGAAAATGTACGCGGTGGTGATATTTTCATCATCCAGTCCACTTGTGCTCCAACGAACGACAACCTGATGGAATTGGTTGTTATGGTTGATGCCCTGCGCCGTGCTTCCGCAGGTCGTATTACCGCCGTTATTCCTTACTTTGGTTATGCTCGTCAGGACCGCCGCGTGCGCTCCGCACGTGTACCTATCACCGCAAAAGTTGTCGCGGATTTTCTCTCCAGCGTAGGCGTTGACCGCGTCCTCACCGTTGACCTGCACGCTGAGCAGATCCAGGGCTTCTTTGATGTGCCGGTTGATAACGTATTTGGTAGTCCTATCCTGCTCGAAGATATGCTGCAACTCAATCTGGATAACCCTATCGTGGTTTCTCCGGACATTGGCGGCGTAGTTCGCGCTCGCGCTATCGCCAAACTGCTTAACGATACCGATATGGCTATCATTGATAAACGTCGTCCGCGTGCGAACGTTTCTCAGGTTATGCATATTATCGGTGACGTCGCAGGTCGTGACTGCGTGCTGGTTGATGACATGATTGACACCGGCGGTACGCTGTGTAAAGCAGCAGAAGCGCTGAAAGAACGTGGTGCTAAACGCGTATTTGCCTACGCGACTCACCCGATCTTCTCTGGCAATGCGGCAAATAACCTGCGCAATTCCGTTATCGATGAAGTGGTCGTTTGTGACACTATCCCGCTGACGGATGAAATCAAATCGCTGCCAAACGTGCGTACTTTGACCCTGTCTGGCATGCTGGCCGAAGCGATTCGTCGCATCAGCAACGAAGAATCCATTTCCGCAATGTTCGAACATTGATTGGAATCGGCACAAAGACCCGCTACGGCGGGTTTTTTTATTCCTGAGTTTTATTTGTATGACTAATAAATATTGAGCATGCAAATTTGTAATGGTGATATTTGACCAGGGATTAATCTTCTGTGAAAAGACTCTTTTCTCCACATGTGATGCCATTCAGCGCCATTATCGAGGCCTGCTGGAAGGAAAAATACAGCCTGGCGCGTTTTACGCGCGATCTCATTGCCGGCGTAACGGTTGGTATTATCGCCATTCCGCTAGCCATGGCGCTGGCGATTGGCAGCGGCGTTGCGCCGCAATACGGACTCTACACGGCGGCTGTCGCCGGCATCGTTATCGCACTGACCGGGGGGTCACGCTATAGTGTTTCCGGCCCTACCGCTGCTTTCGTCGTCATTCTCTATCCGGTATCGCAGCAATTTGGTCTCGGCGGGTTGCTGGTCGCGACATTAATGTCGGGGGTCTTTTTAATTCTGTTTGGCCTCGCGCGTTTTGGCCGCCTGATCGAATACATTCCCGTCTCTGTCACACTGGGATTTACGTCAGGTATCGGCATTACCATCGGTACCATGCAGATAAAAGATTTCCTCGGCTTGCAGGTTGCCCATATGCCGGAGCACTACCTGCAAAAAGTCGGTGCGCTGGCAATGGCGCTGCCGAGTATTAATGTCGGTGATGCGGCCATTGGCATCGTCACCCTCGGCACCCTGATTCTTTGGCCGCGCCTGCGCATTCGCCTGCCTGGGCATTTACCGGCACTGCTTGCCGGTTGTGCCGTCATGGCGGTGGTTAATCTGTTGGGCGGCCATGTCGCGACCATCGGTTCTCAGTTTCACTATGTTCTGGCGGACGGTTCCCAGGGCAACGGCATTCCACAATTGCTGCCACAGCTTGTTTTACCCTGGGATCTGCCTGGTTCGAGCTTTACCCTGAGCTGGGCCTCTCTGCAGGCGCTGCTGCCCGCCGCGTTCTCAATGGCATTACTGGGGGCTATTGAGTCTCTGCTCTGTGCGGTAGTGCTGGATGGCATGACCGGAACCCGCCATAAAGCCAATAGCGAATTAATAGGCCAGGGGCTGGGAAATATTGTCGCGCCCTTCTTTGGCGGCATCACTGCCACCGCCGCCATTGCCCGTTCAGCGGCTAACGTTCGCGCCGGGGCGTCATCGCCGGTATCAGCCATCATTCATGCGGTTCTGGTGATTCTTGCCCTGCTGGTGCTGGCGCCACTCCTCTCCTGGCTGCCGCTCTCCGCCATGGCCGCGCTGCTGCTGATGGTGGCCTGGAACATGAGCGAAGCGCATAAGGTGGTAAACCTGCTGCGCCGTGCGCCGACAGATGACATTATCGTCATGCTGATTTGTATGTCGCTGACTGTATTGTTCGATATGGTTATCGCCATTAGTGTGGGTATTGTTCTGGCGTCGCTATTGTTTATGCGTCGTATCGCGCGCATGACCCGTCTTTCGCCTGTTAATGTGGACGTGGCGGACGATATTCTGGTGTTACGCGTGATTGGTCCGCTGTTTTTCGCCGCTGCCGATGGCCTGTTCACGGAACTGGAGTCAAGAATTGCAGGCAAACGGGTAGTGATACTGAAATGGGATGCGGTGCCATTGCTTGATGCAGGTGGACTCGATGCCTTCCAGCGTTTTGTCAATCGCCTGCCGGAAGGCACCGAGTTGCGCGTCAGTAATCTGGAGTTTCAGCCGCTGCGCACCATGGCGCGGGCAGGCATCAAACCTATTCCTGGCCGTTTGTCGTTCTGGCCAAACCGTGACGCGGCGTTAGCGGATTTATGATGAACCCGATGCCCCGTAGCGCTTGCGCATCAGGGCATCTACCGCCTGCTGCAGCCATTGCAGCAGGTCTGGCGTTACCCAGGTTCCTTTCATTAGATGAGGTTCCTGCTGCATCGACAGGCGAAACTTCTGTTGGGTTTGCGGATCGGTTCCGGCGTAAGACTGGAATAACTCCAGCCATGTTTTTGCCAGCGACTGCGCCTCTTCTGACTGCGGGTCAAGCCCCCCGAGTGCCGCCTGGCGAACGCGAGTGACTAACGGCGGCCATTCCATCATTCGATCAAAATAGTGCGCACGGGTAAACGCCATCTCATCTGGCGTCAGATAGCGCTGCCAGATAGCCAGTTTGCTTTCGCCGAAACTGCGAGTGATGAAATTAATTGTCTCATCATCAATTCCGGTCTGTTCGCGCATTTGCGGCTCCACCAGGTGCATCTCATTGAGTCGGGTCAAGAACTCCGGCCTGCGCGCCGTATCTTCCTCCAGACGCGTCATCCAGCGCGTAGCCAGATTCATCGCCTTTTCATCATCAACCGGGCACCCCTGCGCCATCAGCGCTTTGGCTTCCGCCACCATTTTCGCCCATTCACGGCTGCGTTCCTCGTCATGAGCGGCAAACGGCAGCTCGCGCAATTCCTCGGCACTAAACCAACGATCGTACATATTCGTTAACTCCAGAGTCAGTAACCAGGACTCCAGGTCAGGTTCAGCCCCGCTTTCCATGCCACGCTGTAACATCAGCAGTTGCTTGCGCAACGTCTGGATGGTGCGCATTTGCGCATCAAGCAGGCTGATTTGTTCATCGAGCAGCACATGGAGCGGGCGCGTCTCCCGCGCCAGGTAATCCTTGATGGCTGCCAGCTCCATACCCGCCTTCGCCAGTACCTGAATCCTGTGCAGGCGTTTGACGTCAGCGAGATTATATAAGCGGTAACCGGCAGCGCTTCGGGATGAAGGCGTAAGCAGTCCGATATGTTCGTAGTGGTGCAGTGTACGGACGGTGATCCCGGCACGACGTGCCAGTTCACCTGCTTGAATTAACATAACGGCTCCTTTTCTTCCCCTTGTCGGGCACTCTCGGGCCTAACGTTACGTAAGGGTCAAGAAAAAAGCCAAAAAAAACGGCTTCCCGAGGAAACCGCTTGCGTGTGATGTTATAGATTAGCTATGCCCGTGTCCGTCACGGCGGCAGCGTTTGTCGTAATGGCGAACCCACCAGTACTTATCACAGACCTGTTCATGGCCACCAATACGTGCGCCTGCAAGCCAGAGCACTGCTCCGACAAAAATGCTGAGAATTGCACCGTGGGCAAAGAACTGCGGCAGATTAAGCTGCGGCAGCTGATTCAGGACAGAATAACCCACGCCGACGACCATCACGACTAACCCCAGGCCCATAAGCACATTACCGAGTAACGAAGCGTTTTTGCGTTTCATGGTGTCACCTCCGGAACGATGGGTTGAAAGGGAATAACCCCAATGCTTGTGGGTAAAGTATAGACAGCGGGGGTTATGGCGATTGCGTGTACGATCACAATTACACATTTTAAGACCACAAATATTTACAAATAACCCACTGAACTACTTGTGTTTCTAATGGTTCAGACTGGTAATCATTGGCATTTTCGCCGTTTCGTCCTGAGAACTTTGTCATCATACGCCGCACGACGTAAACTACGCGCCAGATATTGACCTGGTCAGGAATAAAAAGTGACGATTAAACTGATTGTCGGGCTGGCAAACCCCGGCGCGGAATATGCCGCGACACGCCACAACGCAGGCGCATGGTATGTCGATTTGCTGGCTGAGCGTTTTCGTGCCCCGCTACGTGAAGAGCCGAAGTTTTTTGGTTATTCCTCACGGATTAATCTGGCGGGCGCGGATGTGCGGCTGCTGGTCCCTACCACCTTTATGAACCTCAGCGGTAAGGCCGTTGCTGCCATGGCAACGTTTTATCGCATCAACCCGGACGAAATCCTGGTTGCCCATGATGAACTGGACTTACCGCCGGGCGTGGCGAAATTCAAATTGGGCGGCGGTCATGGTGGTCACAACGGGTTAAAAGACATTATCAGTAAGCTTGGCAATAACCCGAATTTCCACCGTTTGCGCGTGGGAATTGGCCATCCGGGCGATAAAAACAAAGTTGTCGGTTTTGTACTGGGTAAACCGCCTGTTTCTGAACAGAAATTGATTGACGAAGCGGTAGATGAAGCGGCACGTTGCACGGAAATCTGGCTGAAAGACGGTCTGATGAAAGCAACTAACCGCTTGCATGCCTTTAAGGCCCAGTAACGCTTGCCATCTGCCATTTTTGCCACGCGATACAACGGTTACGTGTATAATAGGCAAAGTTATTAACTTTTATGCAATCTGTTTTCTATAACGGGTTGATTATTCAGAACTTAAGGTAATCACATCATGGGATTCAAATGCGGTATCGTTGGCCTGCCCAACGTAGGTAAATCCACCCTGTTCAACGCGCTCACCAAAGCCGGTATTGAAGCGGCTAACTTCCCGTTCTGTACTATTGAGCCGAACACCGGTGTCGTACCGATGCCCGATCCGCGTCTGGACAAGCTGGCGGAGATCGTCAAGCCACAGCGTATTCTGCCAACCACGATGGAGTTTGTGGATATCGCCGGTCTGGTTAAAGGCGCATCCAAAGGTGAAGGCCTGGGTAACCAGTTCCTGACCAATATTCGCGAAACCGAAGCCATTGGTCATGTCGTCCGCTGCTTTGAGAACGACAATATCATTCACGTGAACAACAAAGTGGATCCGGCGGATGATATCGAGGTTATCAATACCGAACTGGCGTTGTCTGATCTGGACACTTGTGAGCGCGCTATTCATCGCGTACAGAAAAAAGCCAAAGGCGGCGATAAAGACGCAAAAGCAGAGCTGGCTGCGCTGGAAAAATGCCTGCCGCAACTGGAAAACGCAGGCATGCTGCGTGCCCTGAAAAACCTGACGGAAGAAGACAAAGCCGCGATTAAATACCTGAGCTTCCTTACGCTCAAGCCGACCATGTACATCGCGAACGTTAATGAAGACGGTTTTGAAAATAACCCCTATCTCGATAAAGTACGCGAAATCGCCGATGCCGAAGGTTCTGTTGTTGTAGCGGTGTGTGCGGCGGTTGAGTCTGATATCGCTGAGCTGGACGACGCGGACCGCGAAGAATTTATGGCCGAACTGGGCATTGAAGAGCCGGGTCTGAACCGCGTTATTCGCGCCGGTTATCATTTGCTGAACCTGCAAACGTACTTCACTGCGGGCGTGAAAGAAGTGCGCGCGTGGACTATCCCGGTTGGCGCAACGGCGCCTCAGGCCGCAGGTAAAATCCACACTGACTTCGAAAAAGGCTTTATCCGTGCGCAAACCATCGCTTATGAAGACTTTATCACTTACAAAGGTGAGCAAGGAGCGAAGGAAGCGGGCAAAATGCGTGCAGAAGGTAAGGATTACATCGTTAAAGATGGCGATGTGATGAACTTCCTGTTCAACGTCTAAATAAGCTTTGTTGTCTCATGAGGTGTCAGAACATCTCATGAAGCTCACAAAACCCTCTAAAATCCACGCACTTGCGTGGATTTTTCATTCCATACTGTCTCATATGATCTCGTGGAAGCGCAGCCTAAAATGAGTACATAGATGAGTACAATCCGTTTCCATTATCATTTTAAGTGAGTACAATAACGGTATAAGAAATAGTCAAGGACCCGCTATGCTCACTGATACGCAATGCCGCACTGCCAGGCCAAAAGAAAAACTATATCGACTCAATGACTTTAATGGTCTCTACCTCGAAGTGAAACCCAATGGCAAAAAGGCATGGCGCTATCGATTTAAACTCAACGGAAAATCAAGCATGTTTGCGTTGGGTGAATATCCAGCGATAAAGCTCGCCGAAGCTCGCGAGAAATGCGAGCAAGCGCGTAAGCAAGTCGCAGATGGAGTTAGCCCGACACAGGCTCGTCAGTTAGATAAGATCCGCAAGGTCAATGACGCTTCTAACACCTTTGAGCTGATCGCCAAAGAGTGGCTGCAGATGAAAGACTGGGCCGAAATTACCAAAACACGCCGACTGGATATGCTTGAACGTGTGGTTTTCCCCGCAGTCGGTAAGCTCCCTGTCAGAGATATCACCCCACACCACATTCTTAAAATTCTTCAGGAAACCGCTAAACGCGGCGCTCCGACTGTTGCCGCTGAAGCCCGACGTACCATTTCATCGGTTTTCGAGTTGGCAGTGGCAACGCTTAGAGCTGACAGCGATCCTGTCTGGCCTGTACGCAAGGCGCTTCCGGCGAATAAGACACAGCACAAACAGGCATTGAACCCACAGCAAATCGGGAAGCTATTAAGCTGTTTTGATAACAGTCGCGGCTCATATCAGGTTAACTATTGCATGTGGCTAATGTGGTGGACGCTGGCGCGGCCAACCGAAGTCACCGAAGCTGAATGGGCAGAATTCGATCTCGATAATGCGCTATGGACCATTCCGGCGACGCGCATGAAAGCTCGTAGGGAACATGTTATTCCCCTCCCCTCTCAAGCCGTCAACATGCTCAAAACGCTACAGGGATTAACCGGGCATCGACAGCACCTTTTTCCGGGACGAGATAACCCACGTGGCCCGATGACATCACACTCGCTGCGTCAGCTACTTAAAAGCCTCGGCTGGAGTGGAACTTACAGCCCACATGCAACCCGAACCACAGGCAGCACACGGTTAAACGAGATGGGCTATCGACCTGATGCTATCGAAGCTCAGCTTGCGCACGCTGATACCAACAACGTTCGCCGCACGTACAACCATGCGACGTATCTTGATGAGCGTAAAGTGATGATGCAGGAATGGGCTGATAAGCTTGATGGATGGGTAAGCAGCACTGACATCAGTGTTGATGTTTCATAAACGCTGATGCATAGGTGTTTTATTATTGATTAAAATAGATATTTATTGATATTTAATTCAAACCTACAATTCAACCTATGTATATGCAAATAGTGAATATCAGATGCCCATAGTTTTCGGTTTTTTTGATCATTCGTAGCAGATCTTGCAGGCCCACTTCTTACTTCATGTCCTTCCAAAATCTTTCTGTGTATAGCATGTAAATGCTATGAATGTCTGCTGAGTGCCAGGAACGGATATTGTATGAACGTTAGTGATTTAGCAGGCTCATCCCCTTTATCTAATTCTTGGATATCTCCTTAGCAGTACCTGAAAGGGACGACAAGGGTTGAATGATTGCCCTTAAGGGACATAAATCCAGCCTGGTCGTCACGTCACTGATACGGCATTCCTTTAAAGATGCCTGCGTCGCTCGTTTCATTCACGTCAGAGTCTCAATACTGAACCGTGAGAATGACACTTCCTGTTGTATGCCCCGCCTCCAGAACCCGGTGTGCTTCTGCTGCGTCGGTAAGGGTAAATTCAGCGCCAATGTGATTTTCAAGTCCTGCCGACAGTGCTGACATAAGGTCGGCCGCTCCCTTTCTGTAAAGCGCAGCATCATCTGCATAGGCGAGTGAACTGGGTCGCATCAGTGCTATAGATCGGGCAAATCCCAGTTCTTCCACCCGCACAGGAGGTATAGGGCCGGCAGGCTGGCCAAGACTGGCGACAGTGCCAAAAGGGCGGACCACGCTGAGCGTTCTGGAGAGCATTGTTCCTCCGATACCGTCGATGGCCAGATGCACGCCATACCCTTCCGTGATGTCGCGGACTTTCTCCGGCCATGCGGCGTCTGTATGGAGCAAAACTTCACTCGCGCCAGCAAGGCGGGCCGTTGCCACTTTTTCCGGTGAGCCCGTTGTACCAATAACCCTGGCCCCCTTCATCGTTGCCCAGCGAGTCACTATCTGCCCCAGCCCCCCGGCAGCAGAATGAACCAGTATCCAGTCGCCAGCCCTGACTTCCCTTACTTTGTTGAGCAACATATGTGCGGTAAGGCCCCGAAGCATCGTACTACCGGCTGTACGTGTGTCCACACCATCCGGAATCCTGATGAGGCGGCTGGCAGGTATATTGCGGGATTCAGCATAAGCGCCCATCGGATTTCCCGTATAGGCAACGCGGTCACCTGCAGCAAAGGCGCTGACGTTACTGCCCGTTGCTGTGACTACGCCGGCCCCTTCAAAACCAGGCACCGCCTGGGGATATGGCTGGGGGTAGAGTCCTGAGCGAAAATAGATGTCAACGAAATTCACGCCGATTATTTCGTGTCTGATACGAACTTCATCGGGACCGGGACTGACTGACTCTCTTTCCACCGCTTTAAGAACCTCAGGGCCACCCGGCTGGCTGATAATCATTGCTAACGACATTATTTTTTCCTCACTTATGAAGTGAGAAAACTATAAATGAGTTTATTGCAGGAAGAATACAGGTATAAAAGCACCATACATGTGTAAAAATGCACAAGAGGTGAGATATGGACTGGCAGGATTTACATTTTTTTTTCGCCCTTGCCCGGTGTGGTTCCCTGTCTGCCGCGGCCAGGGAGCTTGGCGTGGACCACGCCACGGTGAGCCGCCGGATTACAGCCCTTGAAAGTTCGCTGGGCCTCAGGCTCACAGAGCGCCTGCCACGCCGTACCATGCTTACCGGGCATGGGCGGGTTATCGCCTCCAGCGCTGACGAAATGTACCGCATTGCAGACCGTATTCGAATCCAGGCGAGGTCATTGTGTGCCGAACCAGCCGTGCCTATAAATATCAGCGCGTCACCTGCCGTTGCAGCACACCTCATTGCGCCTGCTATAGCAGGCTTCACCCGGAAACATCCGGGTATCACGTTGTCATTATCCGGCGTTTCGCATCATGTTCTTCTGAATAAAAGTGAGGCTGACGTTGCGGTTCGCCTTGAAAGGCCTGACGATCCAGACCTGATGACAAGGCGTATAGGTACTATGCGCTTTGGTCTTTATGCTTCTCGGTTCTGGCAAGAAATTCCTCAGGAAGACTGGGTTTTTATTGCTTATGACAGCACGCTTGCACATGTCACGCAGCAGCAATGGCTTGAATCACTGCTGAACGGGCGGCGTGTTATCTTTCGGGCAAGCGATCTAATGGCGCAGCAACAGGCTGCCCGGAAAGGATTAGGCATCGTTACTTTACCCTGCTTTATGGGTGATAATGACAGCGAACTGGTAAGGCTGCAGGAAAATCTGCCTTCGCCCGTGAGGAACATTTGGCTGGTTGCCTACCCTGAAATTAAGCGTAATCACTCTGCTGTCGTGGTGATGGATTTCCTTGCTGAAATCATTGGCCGGTCCTGCCCGCCTGACAAGAATATCTGAGTTTTTTCTTGTTAATTTCTCATGTTATATGACTGACAGGGCTTCCCGTTAATTAATATCGGTACGATTTGAGTTTTATCTCCGCCAGGTATGATTCAAACTCACCTGTTCGCTTTTCACTCTTAGCGGGCATTATCTGATGCAACGTCTACTTTGTGCCATGAACGGACATGTGAACGCGATGGGATTATAGAGACTTCAGATGTTAATTGGTTTGGGGCGTGGTAATATTTAGGGACTGTAAGTAACATTTTTCTAAATATTTTCGGTTGTCGATAGCGAGTGGGATTAACTCTCAGAGGAGCCTGTTAGTGGGAACAACAATGGAGGACATCAAGTACGATGAAATGTTAAATGAGCTTATCTTTCAAGAAGTAATGAAGAATGAAGCAAAAAAGCAGTGTATCTATATTTTTGTCGAAGGTGAGTGCGAAGAGCTTGTTTTTCAACCCTTACTTGAAAGATGTGGCATAGATTTTGATACGATGGGCATCGTAATCGCAAATTACAATGGAGTAGGTAATTTAAAACATGCTATAAGACTTCTAAATCAAACATTGAGTCATGATCGACCAATAATAGTAACATATGATGATGATCATGAAGGAAAAAAAATAAATAAAATAAATACACCATCGATAACATACTTTAAAATACCATTTAGCCCTGTGGTTTGTTATAGCGATGGTTCTTTAGGAGGGGCATTTGAAGAAAGTTTCCCAAGAGATTGCTTTTTAGAAGCATGTTTTCAGAATAATGTCATAGCTACTACTTTTTTATCAGGGCGTAATGAATTTGAAAAATCTTTTAATACAAATAAGCCATGGTTTTCTCAATTAGCACAATTTATTTCACTCAATGGTGGGCGCCCTAATTCAATAAATAAAATAAAGCTAGCTGAAAATATGATGTTTACTGTATCTCAGACACCTGAGACTTATAAGGAACTAGCGAAGGTCATTATTGATATTAGAAACGGAAATCCAATAAAGCACCCTGAAGATATATTTTGAACATATAAAAACACTGTTATATTTACAATCTGAGTTATTCGTGCTTATTAGATATTATCGCGACGTTCGATGTCGTTTATAGCAAACTTTATATCTCCTCAAGCGTTCATCTTCGTACCTAGAGTAATCATCTAGAATGGCATTCGAATTATTAACGGCTTGACTTACAAAATATTCAATATAAGTATATGGCTATTGGTTTTTAGAGGTGGGAATTGAGTAAGGAAATGTTTTGATAAACACTATCAAAATAGAAAGATGATATAAGTTGTTATTTATTAATAATTATAATTATGCTTTTCATAGTTAAATACCTCTCATTTAAAAAAATAAGAGGTATCTTTAAGATGTATATATTATAAAAATCAATTTACAACCAAATGAGAAAGAAGACTGTTTTTGCACACTTTGCTATTATGATAAGATCGCAGCCATTCAAATTTCTCTATTATCCGGTCAATCCCGTGCTTGTCAGCGCCAGGAATGGTTGAACGTTTATATTTTAGCTCTTTTAATTTCAACTCAATCTCTGATGAATGTTTTTTAACATAATCTTCTACTACTTTAAGATGTTCATCAAACCACTTCCTATTATTCAGAATCATATTCTGAACTCTTTTACTTCCAGTATCAACTGTAGCAAGCTGGAAGCCAATATAATCAAGGAAATAAACGCCGTCATTAGAGTCAACTGAAACAAGCTGATTTCCGTTATACATTTCATTAGATAGAAATTTTATTTTATCCATTAATTTTATATTGGCTATAATATCCTCTGAAAAGGCAATGCGAGGATAAATGGCAATAGTACTCTCTATTTTATATGCCTCTATAAGCCCTTCACCTACAGCAAAAGAATCTTTAATGTAACAGTATTTATTAGAAATACCTCCTCGTAAAAAAACTCCTTTTTCAGAAAAACAATTAAAAATAAAAGTTTGCAATCTCATTGTGATGATAAAAAGAGCATTAGCAGAATGCATATACATTTTATCATGATTTGTTAAATCATCGACTTCTAAGGGATAGAAAGTTAATATAAATGAATCTGACACGAATGCATATTTTATATCATAAAATTGATATAAATCAAACTGTTCACTATGTTTGTAACTATCTTCAATTATTTTGTTGTTTTGGATATCAAAAATCCCTTTATTCATCTCCATGAAATTAACAAAATCTTGAGCAGCGTCTTCTGTGTTTATGGAACCGTTAATTTCCCTATAACCCAGCATATCGATAAAAAGAGTCCATTGTAAAAGTTTCAATTATCCTCCTTGTCAATTTTTTGTTCCGCAGTAGCAAATTGAAGAATGAATAGTGTTACATGAACTCCAATAAAAGGAAACCCGTGGATCATAAGCTTCGAAGATAATTTTGTGTTTCTAAGAGCCCAAACAAAATCAATGCGATTTTTAACGCAAGCAGATGCTCCGCTTCTCACTCAAAACAGAGCCTTCGCCCAGTTAACGCATCCGCATCGTGCCATATATAGTCATTCGAACCCTGAGGGTTACACTTTTAAGTGATTCAGGGTATGCGCTTACTGGTTACGAATATTGTGCCAGAATCATGTGATTTGATGATTGCCGCTTTGCTTTCGAGCCAGTAAGTGCTCCACGTTCGCTAACGAATACTCAGGGCATGCAGATAAACTGCTGGCTATATTTCTTTCGAAGAGCGTGGAATGCATACCAATCCCCGGTTAAAAGGAGTTGGTGATGACTGCTATAGATCAGTTTGCTGCTCATGTTGGTCTGGACTGGGCGGATAGAAAGCACGATGTCTGCGTTCAGTTTAAAAACGGTGAGCGCACATTCCATGTGATTAAACATACCCCGGAAGCGCTTGATACCTGGCTCAATGAGTTGCACCAGAAGGTCAGAGGCAGGATCGCTATCGCCCTTGAACTCAAGAAAGGCCCGGTAGTGTATGCTCTCCAGAAGTACCCCTTTGTTACTGTCTTTCCTGTACACGCGCTATCATTGGCCCGCTATCGGCAGACCTTCTGGCCAAGTGGTGCGAAGGATGATCCGCAGGATGCCGAGTTAGCGTTAGATCTGATGCTTCGCTATCCCCAAAAGATAAAAGCCATCGAACCCGACAATGCTGATATCCGTTTACTTCTACAACTAGTGGAGCAGCGTAGACTGCTGGTAGAAGACAAACGCCGCTTTGTTAATCGGCTCATTAACACGCTTAAGCAGTATTATCCTCAACCCCTTGAATGGTTCTCACATCGGGGTAGTTTGCTGTTGTGTGAACTGATTATACGGTGGCCCAGTCTGCAAAAACTGAAACGAGCCAGACGCGACACCGTTCGCCACTTTCTGAATGCCAAAGGTGGCCGCGCAACAGCCCTCACCGAGCAACGTGTTGCAAGTATTAATAACGCGATCCCATTGACTGCAGACCCGAGTGTTATAGAAGCTAATGCTTTGATGGCAACAGCACCTGCGACACAAATTAAAGTCGTGAGTGAAATCATCAAAACCTATGACGAACGCATTGAAACGCTATTTGACCCATTGCCAGATGCTGAACTGTTCAAATCACTTCCAGGCATGGGGCCGTGTATGGGACCGCGTATGCTTGCCGCACTCGGTGATAACCGCGACCGCTTTAACAGCGCCGAAGAAATTCAAAACTATGTTGGCATCGCGCCAGTAACCGAGCGAAGCGGTCAAAAATCTTGGGTTCACTGGAGATGGCAGTGTGCCAAGTTCGTCAGGCAAACCTTTATCGAATGGGCTGCCAAGACGGTTAACTCATCATACTGGGCCAAGTTGTATTATCAGGGGATGCGAGAAAAAGGAAAATCTCACCAGTCTGCAATCCGGGCTCTGGCATTCAAATGGATAAGGATTATTTACCGCTGCTGGAAGACCAGAACCCGTTATGACGAAGCGAAATATTTGCTGGCACTGGAAGCGCGAAAATCGCCCTTACTAATGCCGTAGAAAGCTTGTCGAATGTCTCAGGGCGTGAAGCGGACTTTTAACACCGCAAATCACCGGCAGACAAAAGTTTCATAGCGAGGTTCGAGCGGCGCAGTTTTGTCTGTCCGTGTTTATTTTCTTTGTTAGACCCCGCTGCTCGCATGGCTCAACGCCCGTCACTTTCACACGCCATACCTTCGAGAGTATTCACTTAGTCGCTGGTAACGGGCGTCTTGTTCAAGCTGTGCATCAGCTTGCACTATTTGATCTAGGCATTGCCCCAACTCCTGAGGGCCCCACTGTTGGTCGACAATTACGGCATTCAGTAGGCCCAGTGCGTCCGCTGGATACCTACTGCACATACCAGATTCGTGCAAAAGGTGAACAACGTAGTGCGGGTGTTCGATCGGTTGCAGCCAGTCCTGTACCGCAGTCAAAGCCACCGGGAATTCACCTCGGGCGGCAATCACCAAACGAGTCAAAGACTCGGAGATACGTGGGGTGGCCAGACCGCGAGATTTTGGCCAGATCTGTTGCCAGAATGGCTGGGCACGGTTTTTCCAATAGTCCTCACTCTGATCGGCCGTACCTTCAAGCGCTTGGGAGAGTGCCTGCGCGGACTCCTCCAGACCCTCTTGTGGGAGCGCGCCAATTGCTGATCGGAACTCCTCCACGGTGTATCCCTCGATTGGGCCCAATGCTGCATAAGTCAGAAAGGTTGCGAATTGCTGACGGTGCTCACCAAGATCCACATAGTGGTTTGCGCTCTCCAATAACTGTGACTTGAAAGCAGTCAGCAACGGCTGGTACAGACGCGGCGACCAGAGGAAGCCTTCCCACACGGCTTTTGCTTCGATGGGATTGCTCCAGCTAAACAGGGGCAACAGGTTCTGTTCAGTCCAAGGGCGATCCACGCGGAAAAATGTGATCAGCCACGAACCCAGCAGCACCCGGGCATGGCGAAATCGATCTATCTGCACGTCACACAGTGCGGTGAAGATGGGCTTCAATTCAGCAGGAAGCAGATCATTGTCGTTCGGGTTCTGCTTGAACCACAGGGAGATCAGTGCCTGCGTGACATGCCCTATGGGATGGTTGATCGCCGAGTCGACAGGGTCATAGGTCTCGATTCCGTTTTTGATGGTGCGAGACTCTGCTCCTGTTTCCAGTGCCAGGACACGGCGGCAAAGGTTCAGCAGGATGTCCTCGTGGTGGTTGATCTTTGAGGCCACCTTCATCCACCAAGTGACAGCACGGTCAATCTCCTGAAGTACTGCATCGGGCATCGTCTGCACCAGCGGTGCGGCGTATCTCCAGGAACGCAACACCATCCCTTCTTCGGCCCATGTTTGCAGAGCTTCACGCCACCGGTCCGGAGGCCACACTCCATCTTGTGATAGCTCACGTAACGCGGACAGGCTGTGAAAAAAGCGCGTGCGGCAAACGTCACGCCACGTGTCTTCGTAGAAAGGCCGCCGTTCTGGCATTGGCTTAGCGAGCCATTGCACCAGTTCCTGCCGCTTACGGGGCGCAATGTCTACATCTCTGCTGTCCTCGTAGTCTGGATCACCGGTGCCGCTCATCCAGTGAGAGAACTCGTCACGTTCGTTGGTTGCCAGTTGCCATTGTGGGTAGGCAGTAGAAATTTCCGCCAGGCGTGCCGCCGCCGACGGCCCCAAAACGAGGCCCGATGTACTAAGCTTGGCAAGATGTAGCCAGACGGAACGTGCCACTAAGTCTTTCCAACGTTCGGCTTCCAAGTCATCCCGGTACATATCGCGCGGAGGTCCAGCCAAGATGGCTGCTTCCAGACGGTCTTGTGCAATTCCTGCTAAATTACGCCCCTGCAAAACAAACAGCCTGAATACCTCCCGTCCGGTATTTGTGGACCACAGCCACCACGCACCTTCCTCCAGCAACCAATTCACCCACCTTTCGGGCGGTATGCTGTCGTCTTGGCTCGCTGCAAACAGAGCCAGACGTTTAAAGGTAGGGTATGGCAATTCAAACCAACTCAGAGCGATGCGCGTAGCGCGAGCGCTGTCGTTGGAGCGAACTACCAGCCATGCATCGCGCAGCAATTCAATCAGGCTCACCCAGTCGCGGAAACCTCGGTTCTGCCAGTGCTGAGTGATGGAAGGAAGATCCCAATGCGAGCGGTCGCTACGGTCGTCGGCCCCGTCCAACTCCCGCAACAGGTCCAGTGCATCACGCAACAACTGCTGGAAATCTTCTAACAGGTGAGGCAAAGCCAATTTCCATGGCTCGTTGGCAAGGTCATGCAGGGTTGAATGCACGTGATCAGCGGCTAGCACCAGCTCCCAGTCCACTAATTGATTGATTCGCGAGGGCTCGTCGGTGCTGCTCGAATCGTCGTCGCTCCAGAGAAACGGCTTCTTCAGCACTATCTTAGGAGCAAGTGACTCGCGTAATTCCAGACGTAATGTGGTGGTCAAGCCCTCGCGTTGCAGGCGGCCTTGCCAGCGATACAGCTCGTGGCTACTCCATGGCGATTTCACACGGCCACTGAGCAGAAGCCGCCACAAGGTGGACATCAGTGTGCCGGGAATAGCCTTGGGGGCATGCAAGAGAATTTCATCCCGCTCTGAGGTCCTGCCATCCCGCTCCAGCGCTGCGAAGTGCTCCAGTTTATGCTCGATCAGCCACGTCCAACGGTCGTGCATTTGCCCGCCGCGTTCGGCAATCCAGATGATCAGCCTCGGATCGTCCAGATAGCGAACCAGCCAGCGGGCTATATGGAACATCACGTCATCCCACTGGCTAAAGCTGACTCCTCCAGAGGCCAGCAGACTCTGCGGAGCACGATCATAGGGTGCAGGCCGTTGAATCAGGCTGAATCGAAGTTTGGTGTCGACCTCTAGGTGCGGAGGCACATGGAAGCGCGGCAGATCGCTGTACTGAAAGCGTTCGTCCGAGAAAGCCTCCAACAGCCAGTCCAGCGGCGGGGCGGGATTGAGGTCCGCAAAGCGTTTTGCCGGTAAACCTGATTTATCTGACAAGGCCCAAAGCATCCGGCCAACGAAATCGTCCTGCCGTGTGCTGTCCTGCGGACGGGCCAGAGCATGTTTGACGACGATAGCTTCTTTGCCCTGCACACCATCGCGATAAGTATCTGCCCAAGCGTGCAACGTTTGGTGGAGCACTGAATGGTCATAGGTGCCCGCCGGTACGGTGTAAAGGATGGGTGTGACGCCCTTGGCCTCCCACTCGATGGCTTTCCGGTGCTCCTGCCCCGGCTCACAATCACCCAGCGACCATGCTTGCTGCGTGACTTCACCGAGCATCCGATCAGCCGCCAGCGCATCCATCATGTAGCGCAATACCGGGTCGTTAATGCTGTAGCCCACGAAGCAGACCACGTAGTTGCGGAACAACTCGCTCACGAAGCGGGCTGCCCAGCGCTCCGTGAGGTAGGCCAAGCCAAAGTCGCCGCTGGTGACTACCAGACGATTCAGGGCGGTATCGTCCGCTTTTTCCGGCAGCAGCCCATGCAGGTAGACAAGCCCGTCCCAGCGGCTGTTTTTCGGAATTGGCAGCATCGGCGCTGCATAGGCTTGGAACGCCTGGCCCGTGCGCTTGGCTGCCACATGAAAGATGCGGTCAAAGTTAGTAGTGACCAACCTAATGGCACCTTCGCGGCTACGCGCCAAGCGCAATAGTGCCGCCTGGGTATCGGTAGCCCCCCTGCGACGGAGCTTTGGCTTCAGGGCTTTTGCCAGTGCGCGGCGGACGGCCATACGCTGCCCCGGCAAGCGCCGTTCCAGCAGGTCAAGTGTGGCGTCGAACTGCCCGCGCTCGAAAGCCTCACGCTCAATTTCTGAAAGTGTTGTGCCGTTAAGCCGGTAAATCTGCTCCACCAAACCCTTGAAACCCGGCAAATCGGCAGGGTAAGAAATTCCTGCTCCGCAGAAGAACACCACGCGGCCTTCCTCGTGCGCCTGCAAAAGTTCATCCGGAATATCAGGCCCATGTGTGATGAATTGCATTCCTTTTCTTCCTGTCCAATGTGGGTGTTCATTCGAGCAAATGAGGGCTCAATGGGGCTAGCAGCTTATTATACCGACCGGGTTAGGTCGGCCTCCTTGCAAGCTACTCTACCTTGTAAGGTCACAAAGTCCAACGTCCGCTCCTCGCTCATATCTGCCCTTTAAGCCCTGCCTTTGGGCAGCTATGTGCTAAGGGCGGACGTGGCCAATATCATCCTTTGTTAAATAAAGGGGAGCAGGTCATCAGTTAGAAATTGTATTTCAAAAAAGTGATAAAGAATTTATTGAAAAATTACTTTCGCTATAAGGGGGGCCGACGTAGAACGTCTAAATGTGGGTTTGACATTTATAAACGCAGGTCGCTAAAGCTGGTTGACTCCAAAGATAGATCGATACCAAGAAAGATAGTCTGAAGAGCGCAGAGCCTCAACTGTGAGGATATCTGACGTTTGTACGTCAATTACTACGATGCCCGCCATTGCAGCTTCAACGGCAATCTTACTAATGGCTGTCAGGATGTCACCGCGGCCTCTAAGACCAAGGTGTAACGTCGCATCCGAGAGGGACACTTCAATAAACATACCCGCTTCACCGACGATGGCGGAATCATCCGCCTGCCATATAAGTCCAGGGAATAGTTGTTCGGCGTATGCCTTGTAGTTTGCTCGTGAGAAGGAACTGTCCTGCTCGAGTTCACCGATCGAATTCACTACACCCTTTGCTTTTACCAGCACGAAGTCAAGACTCATTCTTTATTCCGACTTACTTTCATTGGCCTTCTCCCCGTTGATTATCACATGCCGGTGTTAGTCCGTCATCTGATATATACTGGCTTAAAGGACCGCTCCTCGCTCACAGCAGACATGATGGTCACGAAGTCTGTCCGCTGCGTGCTAGAGGCAGATATAGTCTCACTATATGGACAGCATACTATAGTCTGCGGGTAAAGAGTAATAGATTATTGTTTTTATAGATATTTTATTAATTTAAATCTCGTAAACGGGGCTTTTGGATAGAATTTAATGAATGGAACAGAATGGGAATTTGACGATAAGCCAAATACCGCGGTGATAGCAAACCGTAAAATAATCTCAGACGGTCAGTGGATAGCTTACGTTTCTCATGACGATGATGACGGGATCTGGCAGTTTCATACCAGCCAGACGGAGTTATTAAGTGAGGAAAACGCAATCGTCCTTAGTCTTCAGAATATTGTCATGATAGATCACTCTATAACTTATCTAGCTGACTTACCACGGGGGTGGTGCGCATGGAGAAATTCAGTGAACGATCCATGGGAAAAGTACAAATTATCCGAATAATGTCAGGATGAATTAACCTGTCCCCATTGCTTAAGATATCTTGCTGTAAGTATACATTCCGAATGTCTGCTTCACGCCCTGAGACATTCGACAAGCTTTTTATGGCTTCAGTAAGGGCGAGTGTCTCGCTTCGAGAGCCAGCAAATATTTCGCTTCGTCATAACAGGTTCTGGCCTTCCAGCAGCGGTAAATGATCCTTATCCATTTGAACGCCAGTGCCCGGATCGCAGACTGATGAGATTTGCCCTTTTCTCTAAGGCCCTGATAATACAGTTTGGCCCAGTATGATGAATTAACCGTCTTGGCAGCCCATTCAACAAAGGTCTGCCTGACGAACTTGGCACATTGCCATCGCCAGTGAACCCATGATTTTTGGCCGCTTCGTTCGGTCACCGGTGCTATACCTGCGTAGTTTTGAATTTCTTCAGCGCTGTTAAACCGGTCACGATTATCACCAAGTGCAGCAAGCATCCGTGGGCCCATGCACGGTCCCATGCCCGGAAGTGATTTGAACAGCCCCGCATCTGGCAATGTGTCAAACAGCGTTTCGATTCGTTCGTCATAGGTTTTGATGATTTCACTCACGACTTTAATTTGTGTCGCCAGTGCTGCTGCCATCAAAGCATTAGCCTCTATAACACTCGGGTCTGTAGTCAATGGGATCGCATTATCAATACTCGCAACACGTTGCTCGGTAAGGGCCATAGCGCGACCACCTTTGGCATTCAGAAAGTTGCGGATCGTGTCGCGTCTGGCTCGTTTCAGTTGTTGCAGACTGGGCCACCGGATAATCAGCTCACACAACAGTAAGCTACCCCGATGTGAGAACCACTCCAGTGGCTGAGGATAATACTGTTTAAGCGTGTTGATTATCCGGTTCACAAAGCGTCGTTTATCTTCAACCAACTGACGACGTTGCTCAACCAGTTGCTGAAGTAAGCGAATATCCGCATTGTCGGGTTCAATAGCTTTTATCTTCTGGGGGTAACGCAGCATTAACTCTAATGCCAGCTCGGCATCCTGCGGATCATCTTTAGCGCCGCTGGGCGAGAAGGCTTGCCGATAACGAGCCAGGGACAATGCGTGGACGGGGAAAACGGTGATAAAGGGGTATTTTTGAAGAGCATATACCACGGGGCCCTTCTTCAGTTCGAGAGCTATTGCGATTCTACCTTTTACTTTCTGGTGTAACTCAGTAAGCCAGGCATCAAGCGCTTCTGCTGTATGTTCAATCACATCGAATACGCGTTCACCGTTTTTAAACTGAACACAGACATCGTGTTTTTTATCAGCCCAGTCCAGACCAACGTGCGCAGCAAATTGATTAGTCACAGTCATCACCAACTCCTTTTTATCGGGGATTGGTATGCATTCCACGCTCTTCGAAAGAAATATAGCCAGCAGTTTATCTGCATGCCCTGAGTATTCGTTAGCGAACGTGGAGCACCTACTGGCTCGAAAGAAAAGCGGCGATCATCACATGATTCTCGCTCAATATTCGTAACCAGTAAGCGCATACCCTGAATCACTTCAAAGTGTAATTCTCAGGGTACGAATGACTATACCTCGCTCTTAGCAGACCTAATGCCCTTGTCGCTATTAGCTTCATGCAATAAATAGATTCAGCTAACATTACGGCTTGCTAGATTAGATACCTCGAAACACATGGTTCGCCTGGGTGTGGTACTGACAAGAAAATCATCATAAAAAACCATGCCAGTTGCTCATGTGGAACAACTGGCATATCCACCAGAGTGAACTACTGCAGACAAGGGCCGATTTTTAAGTGGCTATTCTTTCATTTCGAAGGTTTTTCTTAGTCCTTTACTTACCATACTTGCTGGCGCAAAGCGGCGTAATCTGGCAAGCAGCGTGGCTTCACCTCCTGGGGTATTGCGCATTTTCCATGGGCCTAGTGCAGCGGCCACAATTGTCCCTGCCACAGCCTCTGACCTGCCCCCAGAGTTAGATACAACCTTCAGTTAGTAATGTCGGTTGGTTTTTCTTCATATTTCCCGTTTCGCCAGCCCGCTGCAAATTCAGCCGGCGTCAGGTAATTCAGTGATGAATGTGGTCGACACTCGTTATAATCCAGTCGCCAGTCATTAATGATCTTCCTGGCGTGAACAATATCGCTGAACCAGTACTCATTCAGGCATTCATCACGAAAGCGTCCGTTAAAACTCTCAATAAATCCGTTCTGCGTTGGCTTGCCGGGCTGGATAAGTCGCAGCTCCACACCATGCTCAAAAGCCCACTGATCGAGTGCGCGGCAGGTAAACTCCGGGCCCTGATCGGTTCTTATCGTAGCCGGATAGCCGCGAAACAGCGCAATGCTGTCCAGAATACGCGTGACCTGCACGCCTGAAATCCCGAAGGCAACAGTGACCGTCAGGCATTCCTTTGTGAAATCATCCACGCAGGTCAGGCACTTGATCCTGCGACCTGTGGCCAGTGCGTCCATGACGAAATCCATTGACCAGGTCAGATTGGGCGCCATCGGGCGGAGCAGCGGCAGACGTTCTGTTGCCAGCCCTTTACGACGTCGTCTGCGTTTTACACTCAGGCCATTAAGTTGATAGATGCGGTAAACCCGCTTGTGGTTAACGCAAAGACCTTCACGTCGCAGAAGCTGCCAGATACGCCGGTAACCAAAACGGCGGCGTTCAAGTGCCAGCTCTGTGATGCGTAGAGACAGCTGCGCGTCAGCAGGCGGACGCTGAGCCGAATATCGGCAGGTTGACAGGGACAGACCTGCCAGCCTGCAGGCACGACGTTGCGACAGACCCTTAGCCTCGCACATGACTTCCACGGCTTCCCGCTTCTGGTCTGTCGTCAGTACTTTAGCCCAAGAGCCACCTGAAGCGCCTCCTTATCCAGCATGGCTTCAGCAAGCAGCTTCTTGAGTCTGGCGTTCTCTTCCTCAAGAGACTTCAGGCGCTTAACCTCAGGCACCTCCATACCGCCATACTTCTTACGCCAGGTGTAAAAGGTGGCGTCGGAAATGGCGTGCTTACGGCAGAGCTCACGGGCAGAAACGCCGGCTTCGGCCTCGCGGAGAATACAGATGATCTGTTCGTCGGAAAAACGCTTCTTCATGGGGATGTCCTCATGTGGCTTATGAAGACATTACTAACATCGCGGTGTATTAATCAACGGGGAGCAGGTCAAGATCGCAATTGCAACTATCCGCTTTAGACCAACAGCAGCGTACCGCTGATGGATTACATTCCCTAATGTTGCTAAGCGGACGAGTTTGGCTTGGCTAATTCTGTGGAGTTGATCAAGATTTCATGTAACGTTACAACACGAGATCCGCCCGACATTTTTCATCACGCTTTGTTTTATACTTATTGTTAATTATGTAACGCCTGTAACCGATAACATTATTTATGGCTTCAATACGAGATGTAGCAACCAGAGCTGGCGTTTCTACCGCAACGGTATCCCGGGTGATTAACAATCATCCTAGCGTAACAGTACAAACTCGTCGTGTTGTACACGAGGCAATGGATTTTCTTTGTTATGTACCAAACAGAAATGCAGTCCAACTGAGTGGCAAATGCTCCGGGCTGATTGGTTTGGTAGTCCCCAATCTGGTTAATCCGCATTTCTGTGAACTTTTGTCCTCACTGGAAGAAGAGGCTCGCTACACCGGGAAAACCATTTTGGTTAAGACCCACCAGAATCAGCCGTTTCAGGATCGGCAAATGATAAGAGCGCTGGCTGGCATGGGTATTGAAGCGCTGATTTGGGTTCCAACTGAGGCGGAATCGTCACTCTCCGCGTGGCTGCAGGCTACGGGCATTAATACTGCCGTGGTAACGCAAACTTCCCGCTTCTTTAATTCAGTTTCCAACAACCAGGAACGAGGGGCTGAAAAGGTTGCCGAGCACTTTATTGATACTGGTCGCACCCGTTTTGGTTTTATCGGACAGGATGGTGTGGATAACCGCAAGATGTCCGCCTTTTGTAAGAAAGTTCGTAGCCGCGGATATCAGGTGGAAAAGCAACATAGCTACTGGATACCCAAAGGGGACGGCGAAGATAACCGAGGGCATATCCACTCATTGGATAAAATTGTCGATAATATTCTTACACAAGAGGATAAATTAAACTGCATGTTTATTTATAACGATGTCGCGGCAAGCTATGTTATTGAACACCTGCGACGTCGTAACATTCGCATTCCTGGTGATATCGCTATCGCCAGTTTTGATAACACTATTATCGCACAGATGCTTAATATAACGAGCATTGCTCAACCAATAAATGAAATGGGTAAACTGGCATTCGAGATAATTAACGCCTCAGAAAAAAAGGAAGATATTGACTCTATTGAACTGACGACCAAGTTAATAATTCGCGAAAGCAGCCTGGGTATGACTGTGACGAAAGTATAACTGTTGCTTTGCAGTTAATATAAATTCAGCAGGTTAATTAACTCTATGGCGAGCCATGGAGAGAAAGTTCATTGCAAAAAACTCATCACGACCGGAAAGTATATTTTATGAAAAAATTAACATTACCTGTTACTTCAGGCATGAAGTTTGATATTTGGCTGAAACGCAGCCGTGAAAACAGCTCGCCTCTATTACAGTTTTCAGCAGGAGGGGAAATTATCTACGCGATAAAAAAGGCCGCTGACTATCATCAATATTTCACCTATACCCATTATTCCGATCAGCCGTTAACCATTGAATGGGATGAGGATGCAGCGGATATATCTCTGTTTTATTACTGGCTGTCGGAAACATTAGCGCAGGAAGGCGTTACCTTTTTGATCAGTGATACACATACGCTTTACCCGGTTGGACGCAGCAAGATGGTGGACTGGTATTCGAAGGAATCGCTACGTCCGGCGCTGCATTTTTCCCCGTTTATAAACTGGATGAACGACCCTAACGGACTATGCAAAATCGACGAGACCTATCATCTCTTCTATCAGTATTATCCGCACAGCACTGAATGGGGACCAATGCACTGGGGGCATGCCGCCAGTGAGGATCTTTACCACTGGCGACACTACCCTGTCTTTCTACAACCGGAGCAAAACCTCGAGGCGCTGGGCGCGACTGGCGGTGCATTTTCCGGCACCGCTTTTCAGGAACGCGACGGTAAACTTCGGTTCTGGTTTACAGAACGTCTGCCAGCGTACGATCTTTATAAGGGCTATCGTGAAGTGCAGAAGTGCGCTACACCGGGTCCTTGGCTGGATAAAGTTGAATCAGTAAAGCAGGTCTTGAGCGAGCTGCCAGCAGGCGTAGGTTGTGATTTCCGCGATCCGAAGGTCTGGTTCGATGGTGAAAAAAACCACTATTTTATGCTACTTGGCGCGTCAGTGGATGGCGATCCGGCAGCACTGCTGTTCACTTCGGAAGACAGTGATGAGTGGACATTCGACCACGTGCTATGGCGAGCGGATAGCCACTTCAGGGAACACGGTGGACGTTGTGTCGAATGCCCGGATTTTTTCTCTATCAACGGGAAATGGGTATTAATCATCGGTATCGTCGGCTATACCGAGCCACAAACCGGCCGTCATAACTTGCTCTATGCCCAGACCGGAGACTTCAACAGCGGTCGCTTTACACCTGATGATAAGCCTTTGCAGACACTGGATTTCGGCACCGATTTTTATGCCTTACAAACTTTTCGCGACGGGCAGCAGATACTGGGTTTCGCCTGGCTCTATAACTGGGCCAGCAAAAAAAGCGCTGCGTCAGTCTACAGCGGTGAAATGTCTTTGCCGCGCCGCTTTATGCTCAATAACCATGGGGCTCTGTGCATGCAGCCGTTGCTACCGCCAGAAGCATGCGTTAGACAGCGAACTGACCATCATCAGGCATGCCAAAATGGATTGCTGCATCTGTCTGTCGATAGGCAGCAGTCGTTTTCACTGAAGCTGACCGGTGAGGACATATCCCGGCTGCTTTTGACACTGAACGGGGAAACAGGCGAACAAGCAGAACTGTGTTACGCCGAAAATTGGCTTACGCTTCGGGCCGAATGTCATGACGAAGGGCAGTATGGCGCTTACGTTGAAAAGATCGAGACGCTTGAGCTGTTTTTCGACGCTGGCATTGTCGAGGTTTTTGCCAACGAGGGAAGCCATTGTGGCACAAGGCGTTACTTCCATCTCAGTTACTGTAATGAGCTTACGCTGAAATACAATTCATCAGCACAGATAACCACGGCACGACTGACTCAATACCGTAGCATTTGGGAACAATAACCATGAAGATGAAAACAAATACAAAAAGCCAGAACATTATCTGCCTGGGTGAGCTGTTGATTGATTTTGTTTGTACCGACATCGATCAGGGATTGGTACAGGGAGAAAAGTTCCTCAAGAAAGCGGGCGGCGCGCCGGCAAATGTCGCAGTCACTATTGCCCGACTGGGAGGGGCAGTCCGGTTGGCTGCGCAGGTTGGGAACGATCCTTTCGGTGAGTTTCTTATCCAGACGCTGCGTCGTGAATCGCTGGATACCTCGTTGATTATACGTGATAATCAAGCACCCACAACGCTCGCTTTTGTTGGTATTCAGCATGACGGTGAACGTGATTTTGTTTTCTGCCGTGGGGCCGATGGTCATCTGGCGCAACATAGCCTGCCAGCAGATTTTTTGCACGACAGTAAAATCGTTCATCTGGGCGCCGCTACAGGTCTACTAGACGGCGAGCTATATAAGACTTACTTAGCCGTAGCGCAGATTGCAAAGGAGAAGGGAAAAATGCTTTCGTTTGATCCCAACTTCCGCAGCGGTCTATGGGGTGGCAATGAGGCTGAGTTTATTCACCGTTGTGGGCCGTTGCTTGCAATGGCTGATGTGATAAAAATGAGCGAAGAAGAGTTAGCCCTGATAACCGGTTATAGCGATCTGGCAAAAGGTTGCCGCTATTTACATGACCGTGGAGCAACCTTCGTTAACGTTACGCTCGGCAACCGCGGTACCTGGGCCAGCTACTGGGACGGCAGGCAAGAGCAGGTTCCTTCCATAGAAGTTAAGTCAGTGGATTCGACAGGTGCCGGAGACGCGTTCGTCGGCGCACTGCTGTTGCGGTTTACTCAGCGGGATATAACACAAATAAACTATAACGATTTCATTACAGACGTTGCCTGGGCCAATAAAGTTGGGGCATTAACCTGTACACGCTTTGGTGCTATCGATGCGATCCCAACACTGGCCGAACTGATGCCGTAAGAGTCTTTAAGAATTTTAATTCAACAATGATAAGGCCCGCATAAAGCGGGCCTTAAACGTATCAGAAAAAGTATTTAAAACGCACACGCCCACCGTAACGGGCATCTTCATGTTTGTCCCCTTGAGCAGGATTCGCTTCGATCCACGAAGCGTAAGCACCCAGGTAGATGTTAAAGTTCTTCATATCCATGATATTTGGAAGCTGCCACGATGCATGAAGAGTATGGATATCGTAATCGCCTGCTTTAGCGATCCAACAGTTGTCATCACAAATGTCAGCGTAGTTGGCGGCGCTAAATTTATCGATTTTGTTATGCGCAAAGATATAGCCCAGTTCAAAACGGTGCCATAGAGAATTTATGCCTGCGGTGAAATCTTTTTCATCTGAGGCATCCATATAGGCAACGTTCAGGTTGGTCATAACACCATCCTCGGGATCGGTTTTTTGTTCATTCCAGGTCATCGTCCAGCCATAGCCGGTACGGTCTGATTGATCGACCCAATTGTTATTGTTAGCGTAATAACCGTAGGCGTTATTTATGATGTTCTTTTCCATCGCCACAGCAGTTGAAAAACGACCGCGGCTCCAAACCACAACAGGACGCAAGTAGGCAGCATTTTTTTTGTTCACGAGCGTGTTGCCGTGGTAGCCCGCATCTTGGAAGAGAGAGCTGCCATTTGCCAGCAGACTATTCAGCTCAAAGTACCAATGATTCTGCGTTTTGCTGAGCAGGAAATTTCCACCATTGCGGCTGCGGCCCCGCCCCTCTTTCATCATGTAGATATAGCCGTAGCCATCACTATAAAGGTCATTGGCGGTATTACCGGAATATTCAATAAAAGTATCTTGATTGAGAGGGAACATATCATACGCTTCGAAGCGCCCTATTTTTACCTTCCAGTCATCTTCGCGGCCAAAGAAAAATACAGCGTCATCAACATCCATTTTTCCGGTCATATAAGCCAGCGGCTGCGCGGAAAAACCCGCAAAATGGCCGTTGTCGGCTCTGCGGGTGCCGTCAAATCCCAGAAGAATTCGCCCGTTAATATCCCAACGCTCATTATTACCCTTGGCCCAGTTTCTTGCCGAGTTATTTACCGATGTCAGGCTGCCGGTGCTGCTGGCTGCATCCATATTGAATTCAACATCACCATAGAGTTTGATATCGCTATTGCCTGAAAGCATTAATTTTACAGGCTCGTTCGCGTGCGTTTCTGATTTATCAGTGTTAACTATTGCCGTCAGCATATTTTGCTGAGTGACAAGCTTCTGCTGCTTCAACGCTTTGATCTCGTCCTGAGCCTCTTTTGCTTGTCGCTCGGCATTGATTAAACGCTGCTCAAGTTGAGTAAAACGCTGGTTGATATCATCAGAGGTAGGAATTTGCGCTGCCGTCAGGCCAGAGGAAAATAGTGTACCTAAAGACAGTGCCACATATTTTATATTCATTATTTTATCCCTGCGTTTAAAACACAAAAAAAGGGGGCATAAGCCCCCCGTTTTGTTCGGAGCTTGCGAGGTAAGACCGCTACATCCCTGGTGTTGGTGTGGCTCGGAAGGCGTTTACCGTTTTGTCCACTATTACTTGTGCATCACTTCCTGAATCCAGAATTATGTTGTGCAGCGATTCCTTTTCTACCTGTACCATGGTGACATCAAGCGACATCAGGGTATCGACGGTCAGCAACGCGCGTACCTGGGTATCAAAGCATGATTGCTTCGCTATTTGCTGTGCATTAGCGGCTTCGGTAGTGGCGACAATATGATTATCGGAGAGGTAGTTTCCGCTACCTGAAACGAGACGTATAACTACAGGCCTTGCACCAGATGGCTTAATATATTGAGCTTCTATGGTTTCAGAAATATGGTTGGCAACAATGGAGTTATTATTGCCACTGATGTACAGCAGGCCATATAAGTCATCTAAACCGTTATCGTATTTCTGCATAGGCCCCCAGGGCTCACGTTCACGAAAGAAATGGTTTGAAGAAATCATGTTTTCTGAACAATTATTTTCGAGTACCAGCATACCCGGATAAAACGAATGGAACCTGTTGCTGGTAATAGAAGAGCGAACCACGCCAGAAAAATGAACACTACTCGAACCACGCGGAAAAACATTATTTGCCGCTACCAACAGCCCACCAAAATTTTCAGCATAAATCGAATAGCCGTTATAACCAGCGCCGATTAAGTTATCAGTGATTTTTGATGCCTGTCCTGCTCCGCGCAGCTCTATGCAGTTGCCGCATTCTGCAAGAAAGTTATCATGTATTGACAGCGCATCGGCGTTATAAATCACGGCACCATGCTCTAAATAAATCATTCCCATACCCGTTATACGGAATGAGTCCTGCGCACTGGCGATATAAATACCCGTTTTACCATTGACATAGCTATTTTCCGGGTCGCTATCCCCAACAAAATGTAAGCCATCAATGCAGAAGTCAGCAAACTCAACAGAACTAATGCGTGGATTACCATCTCTCTTAACGTAGAACGCGGCTGTACTATGTTCTTCATCGCCCACCTGCGGAGTAAGATCAACCAGAATACGACTGCCGCCCGGCCACAATTCATGCCAGTCGGCCCATTCATTTTGCGGCGTATTAAAACGAATGCTTGAAGAAGTAAAACCGTGGCCGGAACCCATAATTTTAAGATAGCTGATATCGATCACCACCTGCGTTGTTAAGTGGTAGTCGCCTGGTGGAATATAAATTACCGCACCTGGCTTTCCCCCTTCATTAATATCTTTTTGCGTTTGCCTGGTTTTAATATCGTCGATAATGCTGTTAATCACTTCACCAATATCCTGATGTGCATTTCCGATATTCCATGCTGTCACATCATAATAATTTTCATTAGACATAAATTAATATTCCTTAAAAGGCGTGCAATCTATCAGCAGCCTGCTAACACAGGCTGAGTTCGTTGTGAATTAATAAATTAACGTATCGGTTATGATACAGGGGATCCGTGTGGGTTCTGCAATACAGCACTGCTATTTTCTAATCCGCGCTTTGCCAAATCGACTTTTATTCTCTCCAGAAAAGAATTATTGAGTTTGAAATAGCGGGCAATAAATGCGCTGATAAAATAGCTAACCATTGGCATGAGGGAGAACATAATAATAATGCCCTCAATCGTGTCTGGATTCTGTTCCGGTTTATTCGCTATATATCCTGTCCAGGAAAGAACCCAGGCGACGATAGTCCCAGCGACCGCAAGTCCCATTTTCAACATAAACAGGTTTCCAGCGAATGAAATACCGGTTAAACGTTTACCAAATTTCCAGTCACCGTAATCATCAACATCGGACATCATGGCCCACAGGATTGGGCCTGACTGAATTAAGTGCAGTATATTTATGATAATAAACAGCGTTAACAGAGGTGTCAGCGATGCTGGGTTTACAAACCAAAGCGCGAACGACAGGATACCAAGGACGACATTGATAATACGGAACAGTTTCACTTTATCGAAACGATCAGTAAGTGGTTTAGCTATTACGCTCCCCAGCATATTGCAAGCGACACCCAGCGCCATAAAGAAGGTGATAAATCCGACAGAAGCCTGCATAACATAGGTGGCATAATAGATGGTTACCGCACCACGAATAAAGGCCGGGAAAACGTTAAGGAAGGTGATGGTAATCATCAACAACCATTGGTCATTTTTAACGATATCTTTCAGATCGCGCTTTAAAGAGTCGTTTTCCTTCACTGCAACTACACGTTCCTTAATGCTCGAGAAGCAGAACAGGAACATTAAGGTAGCGGCAGCGCCCATAATTATCATGGTCATCTGAAAGCCAGAGGCTCGGTTACCGTTTCCCAGCCAGTCGGTTAGCGGCAGAATGGTAGAAGAGATGATTAGAGTTGCCAGCCCGTTAAGGAAAAAACGCCATGATAGACATCCCATTCGTTCTTTTTGATTCAGTGTAATCACGCCAGCTACCGAGCAATAGGGAATATTAATCGCTGTATAGATCAGCGACATAATCAGATAGGTTACCCAGGCATAGATGATTTTTCCGTTCATGCCAATATCAGGCGTGGTAAACATTGCTACCGCGCCGAGACCGAACGGAAGAGCCATCCAAAGCAGCCATGGGCGGAACTTGCCCCAGCGGCTTTTGGTACGATCACAAATAGCCCCCATGACTGGATCGCTGAAAGCATCAAAAATACGTATAACCAAAAATAACGTACCGACGATGCCAGGAGCCAGACCATAGACATCGGTGTAAAACCATGTCAAATAGAGTGCCAGCACGCTCCAGATCATGCAGGAACCAGCATCGCCCATGCCATAGCCAACCTTTTCTCTCAGGCTCAGCTTTTCATATGCGCTTTGCTTTCTTATTGCACTTCCAGACATATATCCCTCATTAATTCCACGTTCGTAAGTATAAAATATCACCGTTAAAGCCGATGCCAGTAAAAATAAAATGACTTATTTCGCAACGTCCGCCGTTACATGAAAATGACGATGGGGCAAGGTAGCAGATGATGTAACATTCTTATTTATCCCCATAAAAATGCTCTGTTCTGAATGTAATATAATTATATGCACTGAGTGTAGCTAAGTTTGCAATGCACGTCACATGTATCCTCGTTACATGAAAGTATAGATCCGACTCTCAATTTCCCCGCGAGATATATACGGCCAACACGCACATAATTATTAAATTCCTTTCACTTATAAAAAACATAAAAAAACGATAAACTCTTGTGGTCTATCTCTTATTTCGGCAACAAAATCCGAAGCAGAGTTAAATCATAATATAACCAATAAAAAAACCTTACTTAAATAATATCTAAAACCAGTGACGGAAGAATAACTTTTTGAATATTATTTAGTTGTATTTGACCGCATATCGACTTAAACCGCACAGCGCGCTATGCGAAGCATGTATTTATAAGAAGCTGTGATATTGGCAATTAAAAAGCGAGACAGAAAAAGGATACATGCCTTGTTTGGTCGTAACAGGACGTTGTTATAAACATTTTTATAAATTCACTTAGCCACTACTGCATAATCAAATAGCAGTACTGGAAGCTTGCCAGTTTAGATGTAAGGTTATGATACATTTCGCAATGTGTGGAGCATACATAATTTATATATTCTGTAGCCCTCAACAACTTATCTTGCAACAGTTAACTGTTCGGTATTTTGAGTGAACGGAAGGACAGCCACTCATGAGTAAGGCATGAAAGTTCCGGAAAATTTAATGAAGCACATGTTTTAGTACCTCTGAGAATTATGTCCGTCCGATGTCAGTTTGAGCAGGGCATGCACTCAAAGGAACGGGATAATATTTTTCGTAGCCATGTATTATTCTTGGGGTTTGCTGCAATGTCATACGATGCTCATGTAAGGTCTTGACTCACTGGTTATTTACTCTTTCTCTTTCATTGTGAAACCATTCCAATCGGGCAATACAAGCGCTTCATGTGCAACAAGCCCGTCGTGATCAAGCATGCATACACGTCCAGGGTTCAGGCGTACAACTTCTCGTATATATGCCTGTTCTACGCCACAGATCATGAATGCCAGCAGTCCCTTATCCCGAGCATATTGCTGATTATGCTTCCTCTCGCGCAGGTATTTCTTATCGTTAAGATCAATAATCAAACCTGTCTCATTAACATACCGGTGGTAGTTACGTGGGGACGAACAGTTCATACGGTGCTCACATTGAATTCGGTCTACAAGAATTTCCAGACTGTCTCTCAGTGGACTGACATAGCGGTCCCACCATCGAAGCACCTTCAATGCTTTTTTCTCATCACCATCCAGCCACTCGCAAATAGCCTTACCCAGTCCATCATTTACACCAATAGTGACACGTCCAACTCTGTAGGTTGTTGTATGGACCAGTCTTTTACATTGTTTGCGGGTTAACCCAGTATGTTTCATCATCTTTGCGTAGATCGATGATTTGATCTGGTATTCAACAGCATACTTCCTGAACAAATAGTTAAGACATGCCAGATTACATGCCTCAATATCATAGTTGAGCAACCCGCTGCGAAATTTAGCTTTCAGTTCGTTGGGTAGATTTTGAAAAGCTTGATCGTAATACCTCCCTCCAAACGTTAGTCGATAATGATGGTCGTAAGTGACATACTCACCGTCTATCCGGCCATTATAGAGGTAGTTGAGGCTACGTATTCCCGCACGATAATGGGCATCAGGCTCCCGCCTGCGTAGTGCTTTAACAAAACTCACGTGCATGCGCCCCTGAGCAACCTTTCCCAGGAACGCTCTCTCCCGTTGTTTTAACTCAGACTGCCGTTTTTCGAGGTTAATTACATGCTTCGGCGCTTTGCCGTTGCTTTTAAGCAACTTTTTAAAACTAACAGATTCTCCCGTCTCCACATCTACCAGGTTTAACTTGCCCAAAGCAGACTCAGGTCGACGTGGATTGAATTGCCAGGCGTTAGCTTCGCGCCTGTCGACGTTCTTACTGGCCTTTCCTTTCCGGAAATCAATATCCGGCAGTGTCGGCAAGAAATCTGCCAATGTAGATCTAATGTTTTTCCCCAAATAGGAGATGTCACTCTCTCGCAACAAGCTGGCGTAGCCGCTACGGATATCCCTTACAGTGCATATCACCCAACCGTCTTCGTCTGTTTCCCCCAGTCAGATATCAGCAAGAAACTGGCGTAATACTCTCCGCTGCGTCACCGACCATTTGTTTTTACCCTTCACGAGCTTCGTTATTTCGTTAATTCGATCGTAAACCCACTTTGGAATCTTCACGTGATAATCCTATTTTGTATCCGGGCCCCGTTCTGGCGTCCGTCAAACTCACCAGACTCAACGTTGGGCAATTCGAAAGTCAAAACCCCAGTTGCGTTGGATGGGCTCCGCCCATGATTTGCTCCACTCCGGTCGCAAATCTTTCCCCTGATCAGGCTTACGCCTTCCCTCACTCGCTGCGCTCGTTCGCCATTTAGTTTTCTGCCAGAAGGCGAAGATCAGACTCGCGTTATGCTAATGTCTCCAGTATGCTCAATGGCAATGGTGCTCGCTGACCGCTCCCCCCATTGTGTGTAGAAAATACACTGGCAAAAATGCAAAACTACCTCGCAAATACGCTAACTCGCGAATCTTCGACAAGGATCAGGCATTTTGCAGCGTCTTTAAGACGCTGCTTAAAACATACAGTTACGCTAAAACCGGGACAGTTATAATTTTAAAGTGCATCAGAACATACGGCATGGCTAATTTGCTTTGCACTTTTACACGTTGAGAATGTGCAATGAAAAATTATAAAACGTGTACCTCCGCTGCAGTTCTGTCGGCAACAAATCAGCAGAGCTTACGCTCTGCCACTGACGAAACGACGCACTTTATTTTGGTTGCTTCCCATAAGTGAAAGAGATCACTCCGGGTCCCAATGTGTCCAGTACCAGCAAGCTTTTTGCCAGCGCTTTACCTTTCAGTAACACCGGAGCGGACTTAACCAGCACCTGTTCATCATTCAACTCAGATTCCACCGAATACCACGCAGAGTCTAAGGCGCATGAAAGCATTCTGACCGAATTCTTAACCCTTACCCTGGTCAGCGGGATATTTATTATCCGTGAATCGATGTATGCCCCACCACCGCGGGACATATGATCCTTGAGCCCATTAATTAAGCCGCTATCGTTCGGTAGCAATAAACATAATTGCGGGACCCAAAAAATACTTTCCTCTTGCTCATCGAACATATATCGCGCCAGACTAAACGTTCCAATTACAGGCCCGGAATATCCCAGGCGGTTAAGAACCCGACTAACCCTCTGTTTAGTTCGATGGATATATTCGCTGGCCACTTCAGTATTTTGCCATGGCAAGCGGGTTTGTTTGTCATGGTTAAAAAACAACGTGACTCCGGCATACCCCTCATCAGCGGCCAGCATTGGCTCCCACAGAGCAAATAAGGTGAGCATCCGTTCACGTCTACAATGCGGACAGACTAAACTTTTGCACGGAGCTTCGTTTCTGCATTGCTTCAGTTTTTGCGCAAGAGCTTCGTAGGTTGGATACCCCGTTTTCAAATTTTCCAGAAGGTAAATAAGCCGCTGTTGTTCAGCGTCAGCTTCCTGCTGGGTGATCAACCCCGGATGAAACTTACTTAATATTTCTAACTCTGGTGATGCGTGTCGTATGTAACCTGGATTTGAAGTACGAAAAAGGAAAAAGTTGCTCATTATAGTTACCCTCATCAAACGTTAAGTCTTCCCGCCTGATCACATGGCGGGAAGTGTTATTACCAGCCACATCAATGATTAATTAAGAGCGAAAATTTGCCAGAATCGCGGAAAAAACGTATCCAGGAATAACCAGTTCAAGTTCTGTTTTATCAAGTTTAAGTATGCGTTTAAGCGATGGTTGCTCAATGGTATGTTGACCATATCCTCCTGACGCAACAACCGCCGGCACACCCGGAATATCGGGCCAGAAGCGATCAGCTAATATGAATGACTTCAACGTAGTGCATTTAGGGCAGGCATTACTGAGGCAAGGTGAATACCGGCATGCCTCCAGCCTGAAAGCCAACGCACCATAATCATTGACGAGATCTTCACAGTCAAAATCACCTGACTCTAAACAGGCACCGGTGATCACATCGGATTTTTTGTTCAGTTTTTTAATTCGTCGCTTACTTTCCTGTAATACGGCGATGATGTCCTGATGTGACAAGCCAGCGCTTATACACGCAGATTCAAACCAGGACACACGTGAACGATGAACGTTATGGGTCTTACGTGACATTTTTTTCATTTCATTTCATTTCATTTCTCCGACTTCACACGGCTATTAATCCAACTTTGAATATCGCTTTCTAACCAGCCCACTGCACGGCCTCCTGTCAATGAACGAGAGAAAGGAAAAGACCCTTTCGCGATGAGCCGGTACATCGTTGGAGCCGAGATCCCGGTCAGATAAAGAACCTCTTTTTTACGGAGAATACGATTGGTGTTCATGCTTGCGCTCCTTTGAGCTGTTTCAGGAGCGCTGCTATTTACAACCACGTAAACCGCCTCTTTTTCACGAAAATCGGACTTTTTTCGTGATAATCACGGTAAAAGGTCATTATCTTCCCTTGCAAATCGTGATTATCACGCACAGACTACACTCATCGTGATAATCACGAATTTACTGACCAGGCGAAGAGCATGCAGTAATCACTTATGCAAAATTTCGATTGCGATACCGTCCTATCGTGATAATCATGGCCCTTTTGGGGAATGCTTAGCCGGTAAGTTCTTAGCCGGTAAGTTCATTGTTCAATGTTAGGAGATGTACTCATGCCAAATGGCGATATGATTTCGCAGCAACTGGAGCAGGAGAAAAAAGAAAGGGAAAGGGACCTCGACAGGAAGAGACAGCAAAAAAGGATGAAATTTGTAGTAAGAAAGTTTGGAAAGATTGTACCCATCCCTATGCTGGCAGAAACCAAAGCGCGGCTGGAGATGATCGCTGAGAAAACAGCCATAAGTCGTAAGGAAAAAAACGCGGCAGTGATCTTACCCACCAATAGTGGACACGCAACTAAGTGAGTAAACTCTCAATCAGAGGTGACTCATGACAAAACCAGCATTAACCAGCAAAAAGCCCCGTAAGCAGCACACGCCTGAATTTCGTCAGGAAGCCCTTAAACTCGCCGAGCGCATTGGTGTGGCTGCCGCTGCCCGGGAACTCAGTCTGTATGAATCACAGCTTTATGCCTGGCGCAGCAAACAACAGCAACAAATGACCTCATCAGATCGCGAAAGTGAGCTGGCTGCTGAAAATGCGCGCCTGAAACGCCAGTTGGCGGAGCGGGACGAGGAGTTGGCCATCCTCCAAAAGGCCGCGACATACTTCGCGAAGCGCCTGAAATGAAGTATGTCTTCATCGAAAAACACCAGGCAACGTTCAGTGTCAAAGCCATGTGTCGTGTGCTCTGTATTGCCCGCAGCGGATGGTATGCCTGGCGTCTGCGCCGCCATCAGCCCGGCCAGCGCCAGCAGTTTCGGTTCATCTGTGATGCTGCTGTCCGTAAGGCATTCACTGAGGCAAAACAGCTTTATGGTGCACCCCGTCTCGCTGACGAACTGCCGGAGTACAACGTTAAAACCATTGCCGCCAGCCTGCGCCGTCAGGGGCTGCGGGCAAAGGCCTCGCGGTGGTTCAGCCCTGTCAGCTACCGTGAGCATGGCCTGCCGGTGTCAGAGAACCTGCTGCAGCAGGATTTTTATGCCGGCGGCGCTAACCAGAAGTGGTGCGGAGACATCACATACTTACGTACAGATGAAGGCTGGCTGTATCTTGCGGTGGTCATCGACCTGTGGTCACGAGCTGTTATCGGCTGGTCAATGTCATCGCGGATGACAACACAACTGGCGTGCGACGCCTTACAGATGGCGCTATGGCGACGTAAGCGACCACAGAATGTTATCGTTCACACGGACCGGGGCAGCCAGTACTGCTCAGCGGATTATCAGGGACTGCTGAAACGGCATAATCTGCGGGGCAGTATGAGCGCGAAAGGGTGCTGCTATGATAATGCCTGTGCGGAAAGCTTCTTCCACTCGCTGAAGGTGGAATGTATCCATGGAGAACGCTTTGTCAGTCGGGAAATAATGCGGACGACGGTGTTTAATTATATCGAGTGTGACTACAATCGCTGGAGACGCCACAGTACCTGTGGCGGTCTCAGTCCTGAACAGTTTGAAAACCAGAACCTCGCTTAGGGCCATGTCCACATTACGCGGGTAGGATCACAGAGAAACGAAGCGCAGTCATAGCGGAACTGGTTAATCAGTATTACATAGATAATATTTTGTCCCGCGAGCATGAAAATTCGAAACTGTTATACGACGTTTATAATCAGATATGGCAAGCTAACTTAGACGGAAAACCATTTGATAAGATAGCCAGGGAACTTAATAATGCTGGCATCCGCATACCGTATTTTGACAGCCAAAGCGGTAAAATAGTAGTTGAAGCAGGCATATGGAAAAAAGACGATATAGCAACGCTTTCCAACTCAGCTCTCGTTATAAAAATGATTGAATCAAATGAAAAAAAGGCCAAAAGAAACGCCAGGTAGGTTTAATATTTTCAAGGTCTATAGCCAACAGATACCAGTATTGTTACCAGCACTTAATCTGCCTGCTGGCGCTGTTTTTTACTCTCTCGATACGGCAGTCATAACGGGTAGTCGTGGATATGTCGCCATGCCCTGCCAGCTGGCGTACCGTGTTGATATCCACGCCCTGCTCTAACAAGCGCGTAATGAAGGTACGCCGCATGTCGTGCGGAGTAAAACGCGCTATGCCTGCATCATGCTGTAACTGCGCCAGGATGCCGGTTAAACCGGTCGTTGTCAGCGGCTGGCTGGCAACCCTGCCGTTGCGCTGAATGCGGTTAAACAATGCATCCCCGACCTCTTTCGAGCCACTGGCTTTAATCCATGCGCGGATGGCTTTATCTACCGCTGCCGCAACGTGTATCTCCCGGTATTTACGCCCCTTCCCCTGCCTCACTGTAAGAATGCCATTGTCATAGTCCCGGCGTTCAAGGCTGACCAGTTCCCCGGCCCGCAAACCCGCACCACAAAGGGTCATTACAATGGCGGCATCACGACAACAGCGGATACGTTGCGGATGCCGTTTAGCAGCCTGGACGAGTGCACGAACCTCCTCCCGGCTGAGTGCCCTTCCCTTGCGCTGGTTATCGCCATTTACGCGCTTAACTGCCCGGATACGGGCAAGCGTGTCCGCCTCCAGGCAATTGAGGTTAAAGGCCGTCTGCGCAATGCCCCGGAGTGCTGACAGCGCCATGTTGACCGACGACACGGCGTAACCGTCATCCAATAGTGCCGCACGTACTTTAGCGACAGCGGCGAAGCTAAGTTGCTCCCACGGATAACTGACCGCATCCGCACCGCGTTTGAGTATGCCGGCGCTGCGTTTAACAGGCTGGTGATACCCCTCCGTCCCGACGGGGCAAGACCGCTGATATAAGCGTCCAGCACGGTGGTTTCCACCACCGGCGCGACCTGACGCAGCGCAGCCCTGCTCATGCATTTAACCTGTTATAACATGTATTAAACCAGGTAACTGTCTGCATCACACCAGCCCTCGTTCAGCCAGTGACACCGTCTCTGTACCGGCCACAATAAAGTGGTCCAGCAACCGTACATCCAGCATTTGCAGTAGCTCCTGCAGCCGCTTAGTTATCCGGATATCGCACTTGCTGGGTTCAGCCTCACCGCTGGGGTGGTTATGCACAAGGATGACAGCGGCGGCGTTATGCCTGAGTACCTGCTTGATTACCTCCCGGGGATGAACGCTGACCGTATTTAACGAGCCCCTGAACAGCATTTCGCGATGCAGAAACTGGTGCTGGTTATCGAGCAGGATAATGCCAAACTCCTCATGCTCCAGCAGGGCCATTTCATACATCACGCACCGTCGTACATCATCAGGAGAGCAAAGCTGAATGCCACGCTGGTAGCACCGGCTGATAATGTCGCGGGCCTGGTCCAGGATGCGGGTTTCACGGAGGGTAAACGTCGTCATGTTCAGAACTCCCGTTCGATGAAATAAATGGCTTCGGGAAACAACTGGCGGCGGGCCGCGCCAGCACGTAAGGAGAAAGCTTTGCGGGGCATTGAGGTTCGCCCGTTGCTGTCGAAGAACCAGAGCGTTTCTTCGTCCATTCTGGTGACAAGGGACCAGTGAAACTGGTCGCTGAGCATAATCAGGCGGGAGTGGTCTGTGACCGCCAGAAACCGCCTCATTTCACTGAAAACCCGCCCTTCCACAAGACCGCGACTTCCCTCGAAAGGTTTGATGATTTGGACCGGAAACTGGCGGTGGTAGTGACCTTTCCGGAGTACCTGCGCCATCAGCCAGTCGAGCCGGTTTTCATCTATCCCTTCGGTCAGCCATTCATGCAAAGGCCAGCGTTGCTGATAGGCCTGAAGAAGTCGGTTCATGAGTGGTTTTCGCTTCACCCGACCGTCATACAGCCAGCTCAGCATATTCACCACACAGTACGCGCCGCAAAGACAGTCAAGCTCTCCCTGTACAGACGCGTGTATCCCTCTGTTAGCAGTCACAGATAATGTCTCCATCATAATTAGCAGTCAGTGTGGCGGGATTAGCTTTCCCACATAACGGTGAGGGTGTAGATATTCAGGAAGTGGTAATGAACGAAGTTTCTCTGCCAGAGTGCAAAAATGTCGCGCCCTTCCCCTGGGGGTAAATCACCGGCATAGGACAGGAAGACATAGCGCTGGCTCCAGCTGATATCGATTTCCTTTTCCAGCTCCGGGTCTGTTCCCATATACTTGAAGTCAGTGATGTAATCGAAATACCACTCATCATTGCGGGAAATAAGCCTTATTTCCACCGGATGAAACCCACCATTTTCAGCGCTGTAATTGATATCTTTGAACAGCAATGTGACAGCACGAATATTCGGTTTAACTGGTGGCTTTTTACTGAGCTCAGCCAGTATAATATTAATAAGCTCCTGACTTACGGGCATGGACAGCCCTTCCTGACGGATAATATTCATTGTATTTATTCCGGTAAATATGCGTTTGGATTGATAACACAAATACTAATTAAACCTAACCCGTACTGAATTTTCAGATGATGGACGTCCTCCCGCCAGAAGGGATATAAAATGAAACATTAAGTTGGCAATTAGTTTATGTGTCAGCTACTGAATAATATGACACTATCCAGTAATGACATTTTACCAGGAATATACTTATAAAGCAAATAGTTTCATTCAGAAACTAATTTTCCATTATTAATGCATTAACCGAAATGTTTATTTCCAAAGAAGAATGGCATACTGATTTACCTCCATGGCAGGTGGGCAGGGTTCCGGGGTGGTTCCTCCTGCCTGCCGTGGCTGGAAATAAAAGTAACCAGTTAAAGTTATTTATTATCGGGTGGCTATCCCGGCATAGTAAATAAGTTCATTACTGGTCTTTGAATTGCTCAAGCAAACGCTCCCGCTCTTCCTGGGGAAGTTTCATTATTTGTTCAGCCAGGAGAGAAACATCCTGATGCTGGCTGGCCAAATCTTTTGTCACCTGCTTTAAAGCCTGCTCCATCAGCAATGCACGTGAGGCTGGCGACATGTTACGGAAAAGCTGAACCCACAGACTCAGCTGTTTATCAGCTCCGGCAACGCTGAATGCGTCATCTTTGGCCCTGCTTCGTTCGTTTTCAAGCGACATTGCAGCAGCACTTATATGGTAAACCACACCTTTGCCGACATTTCGCTTACGCCGGATTTCCGGGTGGATCTCTGCCAGCTTTTCAAGGCGCATTCTTGCTCCCCTTGCAGTACCCGGCATCCCTTCAATACGCGTAAATTCTTCAGCAGTCAGCCAGTCTTCCGATTCATATGCAACAGTGGAAGGTAAGGTTTTTTTGTCCATATTAGCCTTTGCGTTACTCATATAAATTCTCATGAATATCAATGCGTTAATTCAAAAACCATAAAAAGATAATAAAAATACTTGAAAGGTATCTTTTGTTTGCATTTAATATCTGTGTACTGATTCCATGGAGTTAATACAGTGCGTAACTCAACAGCATCGCAGAAAAACCGGGGCAACGGAAGTTCCGGGAACTGGCATCGTGCCGATATTGTGGCGGCGCTGCATAAACGCGGGCTTACTCTTGCAGCCCTTTCACGCAGCCATGGACTCGCTCCCCGCACACTGAACAATGCTCTGGAGCGCCATTACCCTCGTGCGGAACGTATTATCGCAGATGCTCTGGAAACTACGCCGGAGAGCTTATGGCCGGAACGATATGCCCTTAAGTCAGCGCGGCAAAGCAAGTAAGGAAGACAAGAATGGCGACGACCATTACAGAAATAACGGAATGTTTTGAGTATTTTTTCAGTTCCCTTTACCGGCGTGAATTTGTGAAAACGCTGCGTCTGAATGAATGTAGCGAGCGGGAACTACTGCCATTAGTACGCTGCTATCTGCTGGGTTGGTTTGCGGATAACGTCTCACCAGAAGTCAAAAGCAGGCTACCAGGAACGGTATCCGGGCATGGTTTCATTGATTTTGTGATTGACGATGTGGCCGTTGAGTTTGCAGTCCGTAAGCCAACAGCAGCTCGTTCCAATGTTTCCGCAACCGTAAACAGCACGGAAGTAAAGAAGTTGATGAAGCACGACGGCAAAGCCCTGCTTGTCCTGTTTGACTTCTCTGACACGCCCTATTCAGAAGAACAGATTGAATCTTTCCGTAACTGGCCCTCCCTGGGTCGGGGGAATCACCGTAAATCAGCTTTCAACGTTGTGTATTTCTTTGTGGAAAAACGCAGGCCGCTGGCACTGGGGAAAATCACCAAAAACATTCGTATCAGCTAACAGGATATTTAATGATGAAGAGAATTGTTACTGCATTAGTACTGACAGCCTTAGTCCTCCCGGCAATCGCAGCCCAATACGCTAAGCCCGGTGCAGTCTTAACGCTAAAGCCTGGGAACGGTAATGCGGAGTTCAGTATCAACGCATCAGCCAAAAATGGCGCAGGGACCTGCAACATGGACGGTACAGCACAACAAATAGCTGCTGGTGAGAATCAGAAACGCCGTTGGATCTGGAATGATAGTTCCAGCCAGTGTGTTGCTGTGCTCAGTGAAATGAATAATGGAAAAACCAGCGTAATGACTCGTGGTTGCGAAGGATATTGCGGGGCTTCGGCAGCAGGCGCAATGGATGGTCAATACGGCAAAAAATAATAAAACGGCACTTTGATTTGAAGGAAAAAAACAAATGAAAATAAATATACTTCTGGTACTGATTGCAGCGAATTTAATAGTGGGCTGCGGCGATAAGACACCCAAATGCAATAGTGATGACGCTAAGAACCTGGTCGTTGATATAGCACGGAAAACGATAGAGAAAGGAATGACCCTGGATAAGGATGTGCGTATTTCTGTCGAGAACGTCAGGACGGTAAGTCATGAGTCGGGTATTGATGTTTATCAGTGCGCAGCTGATTTAACTTTCGCCAAACCAAACATGAAAGATTCATTGCCTATTACGTACCGGGTACAGAAAACAGAGGATGGCAAAGGGCAGTTTTATATAAACGTATATGGCTTATGATAGTTAAACGGCAAAGGATACCAAGTAGCGTGGAGAGAGTTATCTTGGCATTTACCTATTGAACATGATTGGAGCGACCCCACAACCGTAGACAAATTCTGTCCTCACGACGAGGCCTGTTCGAAGGCCCCGGACTGACGCCGCCGAGATGACTGTGGCAACTGGCCCGATTATAGAAGACTTCAATGTAATCGAAGATATCCGCCCGGGCCAGATCCCGGGTTTTATATATGCGTTTTCTGATCCATTCTTTTTTCAGCAAACTGAAGAACGATTCGACCACCGCATTATCCCAGCAGTTGCCGCACCGGCTCATACTGGGTGCCAGATTATTGCCCGACAGAACCGTTGCTAGTCGTCGTTGCCATACTGACTGCCCTAGTCTGAGTGCTCGATGCCCTCGCCGTACGGTTTTCGCTGCCAGACGGCCATCATAAGCGCGTCGAGCGCCAGTTCGCGTGAGAGAGTGGGTTTCATCGACCAGCCGACCACGTTACGGGCGAAGAGATCGATAACCACCGCCAGATACAACCATCCCTGCCAAGTGCAGATATAAGTAATATCGGTGACCCAGACCTGATTGGCCAGGGTAGCAGTAAACTGCCGCTGCACGCGATTTGGGTCAACACGGAAGGTCTGCCGGCGATACGGCGTGGTGCCTTATAGCCGCGCACGGCTTTGATCCGGTTCAGTTGCATAATACGACCCACCCGGTTTTTGCCGCAGCTTTCCCCGATTTCGTTCAGATCGCCGCGAACCCGCCGGAATCCATACTGAAAACACCGCGCATCATTTCAGAAGGATGTTGGGTATTTGAATCCCTCAGCAAACCGGATTTTCCCGTCACTGGTGTTGCCATAACCCGCGCGCTTGAACGTTTGAGAATAAAATATGTGGCAGAAGCAGCCCCCTTCTCACCACACGACCTACGCCGCAGTGTTACAACTGGTTGTGCTGAGTATCTGGACGCACCTGAATGGTTGATTGAGCTACTGCTGAACCATGTTCCCAAGGACCGACTGATCAGAACCTATCAACTCGGTCAGATGCTACGAAATATATTTCTGAAATGGGTGGATTTTATTGAGTATGAAATCATCCAATCCGGCAAAGACGCCCCTGATAATGTTGTTGAGGTTAGTTTTGGCAGGAAAAGATCATCCATTGCATACAGCTGTGTGCTCCGCGAGATAGGATTAGTATACTTTCAATGATGTTGATAACAGTTTTACCTTTGACCCATTTTAAGTTAATGTAAATCAAATTAACCTTATGCAAGTTGAATGATTGTATTGATAGCAGCGCACTGTTAAAAAACAGTGCTAGTAATTCACCTAATGTCATATTATATGACCATATAAATACAGTAGGAACATCGTGAAAAGAATAGGATTTATAACTGATGATATCGACATTCAAGAACCGATATCTAAAATACTTAACAAATTTAATAAACAGGAAAAAATTCACGTTGAAACAATAAATAGGCTAAACCCTGAACTGCCAACAATAAATAAAATTCAATCTCTATTTGACATGTGTGATTTAATTGTCTTTTATATATCCAGAGGGAATCCAAATATTTATTTTGAAATTGGCTTAGCACAAGGCGCAAAGAAAGAAGTGATAATTATTTCTCAATCACATAGTCTAATTCCCTTTGATCTTTCCCATCAAAAGTGCATAGTAGCCGATAGTGGTAACTTTGAACATATAGCTTATGAAGTATTTCGGGCTGTAGAACAAAGCTCAGGAACAAAAAATTCATACAAGTCTAAAACCACCACCTTTAACATGCTTGATTCTTATTTTAATAATTATTCTCCAGACGTTAAATATAGAGATTTATACGCATTCAATGGACCAAAACGGCATAATTTATTTGAGAGATGGTTCTACGGACTAGCGAAAAATATCATTCAATGGCAGGTAATGGAATCTGAAAAGGTAAAGTCTCGAGACTCCTTTGATTTTATGATATGGAATTCATCAGATGATCCAGAATTACAATCACTAGGAAATCCCATACCTGTTGAATTAAAAGCTCTTAATTCCATGAATACTCAACAATGGAATTATTTAGCTGAAAAAATAAAGAGGCAGGGGCTACGAAGCTTATTATTGCTAACAACAGCAAAAAATAGGAAAAACTCCACAACATTTGCTAGAAAGTTAAAAAATGACTATGGAATAATACTAATTTCTTTAGACAGGGACGATCTTATTGATATAGATAACCCAAAAGATCTATATCTTTCTATAAAAAGACAATTGCTTAATATAGTATATGGGGGTGACTGATGTTTGATGCACCTACCTTTCTATCACATATTCTAGCTGTAGATAGCGCCGTAACAAATCAAGATAAGGGAAGCTCTTTAGAATCATTATCCCGCTACTTGTTTAATTGCATTGACGGAATCGAAGTTAGAGAGGTCAACATTAATGCTCCTTCTGAGGAAGTAGACCTTTTACTATGGAATGCGAAAACTACTCAAGTTTTTGAACCATGGGATAATCTGATATCTATTGAATGTAAAAATTGGTCACGTCCTGCTGGCGCTACTCTAATTGATAGTTTTGCAGCTAAAATACGTATGAAACACCTAACAACAGGTATTTTTGTAGCAGCTAATGGTGTAACTGGTGATTTTGTCAATGGAAATAACGAAGAAAGAGGCGCGGTTTATCGCCTACACGAACATCTTACAAGAGACGGTATCCGAATCGTTGTTGTAAGGATGGATGACCTTAGAGCATTAAGCAATATTAATGATTTTTTGGAAATCATAAAAGATCGCTATTGTAAAATTTATATGCACCGAGTCTTTTAATTCATCTTATTAGTAGGATGAAACTATTTAACAAATTACCAATTGGCCTACAAAAAAATAAATTGCACATGGGGGGGGGATTATATGCAACAAGACGAATACGACACTAAATTTCAGACTGGAGACAAAGATTCAAAATTGCTAAAAGCTGCTTTTGAGCAAGTCTCAGATATCCGAAAATTTGAAATTGAACTTTATTGGAAAAGAGCTACTTATTTTTGGGCATTAATAGCAGTTGCTTTTGCAGGATACTTTTCCATTCTTGCTTCAGAACACATTCCTAATAAATTTTTCTTATCATTTATTGTTTCTTGTATCGGACTTGTGTTTACTTTTGCATGGTTCATTGCCAGTAGGGGAAGCAAATATTGGCAAGAAAATTGGGAGAATCACCTGGATCTATTAGAAGATAAAATAACTGGTCCTCTTTATAAAACATTATTAGAAAGACCTCAGCATGAAAACATCATGGATAAACTTATAACTGGACCTTTGAGCATATCTGTTTCAAAAGTAAATCAATGGGTTAGTATCTTTATAGTTTTCACGTGGATTTTGCTTATGATATATTCATCTTATAGCTCCCTGAATCATTTAAAATTATCATCAGAGCAATGGTTAATTTTTGGAGTTCATTTATTTATTTTGCTTTTTACATTACTATCTTGTTTTATGATGTTTAGTTTTGGGAAAACCCATAAAGGAAAACATTCACCCATCGTAGTGATGCGCGAAACAAAAGTTCAATAATGTGAACAATATAAAACCATTATAATGCACAAATGTTTTGTTAAATTTGTGCATTATTTACTTGGTAAATAAAACTCAACTTGAGTTAAATAGACACCAACTCATAAAGTATCATAGATACATCCAACAACGACAAATGGCATACCAAAGGGTTATATGACTAAACACCAATGCGCGAATAACTAACTTTTATCATGTTGTCGTTAGATGCCACAGCAGAAAAGTAATAATCACTACCAGATGATGCTTCTACCGTATGGAAAAAATATCACGCTGGAACCTGATGCTCTACCGTGTTCATATTCAAAAACAGCGGTTTTATCAGATTCAATAAGCAAGGCATTCGCATAAAGATTTGCTGTCATTTGATAAACTTTATAATACACAACCCAATTGAAATAAACGTGAACCACTACTTTACCCGAAGTGTAAGTATCCCGACACAGCGGGTGGTCGGAGTGTTGGACAAGATCGTGGCAAACCGGGCTATCCGCTGAAACTGCGAATGGACAACGGCCCGGAACTCATCTCGCTGACTCTGGCGCAGTGGGCAGAAGAACATGGTGTGGCACTGGAATTTATTAAACCAGGCAAGCCAACACAGAATGCGTTTATCGAACGTTTTAACCGGACCTACCGGACATAAACTCTGGATTTTTATCTGTTCAGCACCCTTAATGAAGCACGGGAAATTACGGAGCGCTGGCTGGTGGAATATACCTGCGTGCGGCCTCATGAATCCCTGAATAACCTGACGCCGGAAGAGTACCGGCTGATGGCTGAAAAACCGGGAATTTCAAAAAGTGTGTGGAACTAAAACGGGTGTGCTTACCTTCTGAAGGAGGAAAATGCCATTTTCATATTTGTCTTTTTTTAATAAAGAAGCTTATTATCACTTGGGAGATTATGAAACTGAAAGTAATCTACGAATGATGATTGTAAGAGCATGGTATAGCGCACAAGGATTGGAGTTGGATGATTATCCCGGATTAATTCACTACCCTGAAAATTGTCGCTATATATTGGATATCAATGATTTTAATTTTGAAGCGGAATACAACAATTTATTGAATCACCTCGATTACCTAGCCAAACTCGATACAAAATTTTTAGGAGATGGGGACACCGTAACTTCGGCTGTAGTCGGGGGCGATTTATTTTTTACAGAACAGGCCGTTTTTATGGAGGAAAGGCCTGATTTGTTTGTATTCAAGTAACAGTAACTTTTTAATGCTTAGAACCCCTTCCCGTTAGGCGTTCTACCCTACCAACGCCCCGCAAGCGTCATAATGGGTCTGACCGCATCCGAAGCCTTAAACTATAGCATTAAGGCCCGCGATCTGATTGTATAGTTTGTCCCGGACTTATTCGAACCTACGGCAGTCATTTAATAGCATAAGGCCAGCCGTTGACCACAATGCGGCCATCATCGCTGATCCGCCATTCCATGGCGCGGTCTGGCAGGGTTGAGCCTTCTATCGACTCGTTGTACCTGTTGGTTAAATAGTGAAACTGCTGGTTCGTAGAACCGACCCAGTTACGTGTCCGATCGGGGCTGGATGCCTGATAGGGGCCATCAACTATCACGTCCGTCCATTTCAGCAATGCCTGCGTGCCGTGCAGATTGAGTTCATTTAGTTCACCCATCGTGTAGCCAGTGAATACCATCACCGAAAGCCCGGCGTGTGAGACACCTTCAGCCACAGCTGCCAACCCTTGCGCCTGGAGGAAAGGTTCTCCTCCCAAAAAGGTTACCCCTTCTAGCCCCCATTCTTCATGGGCTGCGAGCAAACGATCAGTCATAGTATTCGCGTGAATAATTTCACGCTCAATGATTTTCAGATAGCCGGGATTGCAGCACCCGACACAGCGTTTGTCGCAGCCCTGAACCCACAGTGCTGCGCGTTTTCCCGGCCCTTCAACTTCGGTGCAGGGGAGCCATGAAGCCAGATTCAGCCAGTTCATCGGATGCCTTACTCCAGATCGAAGTCAAAATTGGGTTTGGTCCCCCCCTGAACAACCTTTATTGCACGACCCAGGGAGTACTCAGGTGAGCCAACCTCTTCAAACAGGAACCGGGACAACGGATCAAACAGACAGCGGATTAAAACATTGAGCACACCGCGCCCGCCGCTGCTGCGATCAACCATGTTAACGATCGATCTAAGCGCTTTCGTCTCATCCTCGAAGTGCATTCCCGTTACGCCCCATTTCTCGTTAAGGCGATAGCGGAGCGGTTCCAGTTTCGATCGTGCGATATCAATCAGGAAATTTTCATCTGTCATAAAGTTAAACGGTATAATATTTCCCTCACCGATACGCCCAAGCAATTCTGGCCGATTCAATTCACTGACAAAATGATTACGTACTTCCTCAATAAAAGCCCCTTTGACATCCGGATTGTCCACCGCTATTTGCGCCGCCCCAATGTTTGACGTAAAGACTATAACGGTATCAGAAAATTGAACCGTATCGCCCTTACCGTCAGTCAGCCTTCCGTCTTCCAGAATTTGCAGGAATTTGTCGAGTATTCGGGGATGTGCTTTTTCAATTTCATCAAACAGCAACAAAGAGAACGGCCGTTTTTTTACCGCGTTGGTTAATTGGCCACCCTCTTCGTAACCCACGTAGCCAGGAGGTGCACCAACCAGTCGCTGGTCGGCGTGTTCATGGTTGAACTCCGACATATCGAAGCGCTGGCAAGCCTCATCGTCGCCAAACAAAAACTGGGCGAGGGCTTTTGCCAGCTCCGTTTTCCCCACACCGGTTGGGCCGACAAAAAATAAAACGCCTTTTGGGGTTCTTTGTTTGCTGGAATGCTGTAAACCGGATAAGCCGGTATACGCGCGGATCAGGATTTGGTTAACGGCTGCCAGCGCCTGATCTTGTCCTTTCACGCGCACCTTCAACGTTTCGATCGCTTTGCTCAGTTTGTCGCGGTTCAGCTCTTCCCACGGGCTTTTTTTCTCACCATAGCGGTACATGCTGACCAGCGATTCGGCGCTCATTTTTTGCGGAAGTTGTCGGGAGAGTTTCGCAATATTGTGAATATCACGCAGCGTAAGCCCTTCCAGCGAATCCACAAGATCCGCAAGCACCCGGCTCTTATTCAGTATTGGGGTGTTAAGGATGAGGACGTTATTAAGACTCAGCACGGCGTTTTCCCGCGTGGTGCGGGACGGAAGCGGCACATTGATTTCTTTGAACAGCGGGTTATGCAGGTATAACGACGGCGGCAATACCGATAAGCCCTGACACAAAAAAACCATCAACGTTTGCGGCTTATCGATATCCGCAGCGTTGAGCGCTAGCTGCGCGTCACGCGCGGCTTTACCCATCATCAGTAGCAAGCCCCGTTCCGCTTCACTCAGCGCGTTGGCTTGCCCAAACAACAGGTGAGACCAGTCCAGCACGAAGGCAATACGATCGGGGCCAGAAGACTTCATCAGTCGGGCGACGACTGTGAGAAAGTCATGTGGATTCACCTCTAATGCATGGCTGGTTTGTGTGGTCCGTGCTGTCGGCAACGGCGTGCCCATATCATATTCGTCGCCTTCTACTGGTGAGGAAGCGGGCGTCGCGGCGCTCATCAGATCGGTCCATTCCCGGGCATTGACACCTGATACGCCAGAGACGCGATCCCAGCGGATAACATGCCGGTAACCGCGCTCTTTGAGTAGGGCATCGATGGTTTCCGGTATGCTTCTCCACTGGTCAGTAGCGGATTCGTCGTAGACCACATCGACAATGTTGCCGTGCAGGATGATCCCTCGCCGGATCCCGCATTCGCGGCGGAAATTTTCTTGCCAGGATTGTTGTCCGGAGCTCATTTATTTCTCCCTTGTCATTCCGGGTTGTGGTCTGGCGTCGCTGTCCTTGTCGTCCGGGTTTTCCCAAACGACTCGTTCTGTGGACAACTGAATGCCATAAATGGATTGCAGTCGTGGAAGGACCGTATCGATATCTTTTTTGCAGGCAGAACCCTGGTAATGGTCAAACTTGTAATTCAGTTTTCCGCTGAGCTCTATTTTAAATTCCGCTTTTGCGCCCGCAGGTCTCATCGCGCGGATAACCACTTCGTTGCTGTCATCTTTGTTCACCAGACGCGGTTTTTCCATTACAAACCCAGCGTCCTCAAGCGAACGATAAACCGCCTGCACGACTTCACGGCGGCAACTTTCATCCACCACCACTGTATCGAGTTCGCTGGTGACTTCAACCATTCTCCGGGAGAGTTCCTCTGGCGACAGCGAGCTTGCCGTATCAAGAGTTGCGGCAAATGCTGCAGCGTGTTCGGGAGCCTGACGGCTCGCTGCGGCAATCTGCTCACGGCATAATTGCAGCGAATCCTCGGTTGTACTGGCCACCGCCGTTTGATACTCCTGCGTTCTTCTTTCCTGAGAACGCTGTTCGTATTCGTGCTTAATGTTGCCTAATTCAGCCCGCAGTTGTTCAACTGTGGTGTGGTGATTGGAGTCGAGGAGATGACGACGAAGCTCCGCCAGCGCTTTGAAGGCTAATTGCCTGGCCAGCGGATCGTCCCAGTTTGTCAGTTCGTTCTGCCAGACGGTTTCCACTTCTTCGCGGGCTTTGGTTTCTTGCTCAGCCCTTTGCCGAACGGCTTCCCGCACCTCTTCCTGAGCAACGTGCTCCGCCGCTCGCTCTGCTTCAACAACAGCCTGGCGCATTGCTCTGGCGTGTCTGGGTAAAGCATGTACCTGCTGGCCTAGGGCAATACTCCGGTCGCGCGCGGTGGCCGGATCGGAATCAACAAGCCATTTCAGAGTCTCCAGTTCGCGTTGCAGTGCGGAAAATTCAGCCTGCACATACTTGCTGATCCCTTGGTTTTGTACGTCATTCAAGATGTTGCGATAGCGGTCGAGATACACCCGCGTTGTCTCGCTGACCCGCTGGTTAAAAAGCTCCTGACGCCGCTGACGCTCAATCTGGTAGCGTGCCTGCTCATGTCTGCTCATTTCACTATTCCTCCCGTATTGCGCGGCCTGGTCTTGCCGCGCGACATCTCTTTATATTCGCTGGGCAGAATCGCCGTAATATTTTCAGCGCGTGCTATGTTGCGGAAACTCTTATCAGCGGTCACCAGGATGACATCGCTAAGCCGCAGGTATAGCGCCACCGACAGGATACGATTATCGGACGTCGGTTCGAGGTCAGCAGGTAGAAGCTCCATAACTTCGGATTCGTAACGAACGATTTTGTTTACCTGTTCCAGCGTCCGAATCGCCTCCCGTGCTTGTCGGGCTTTGTTAGGGTTGTCTGATGTTTTAAGATGATCCAGCTCCTGATGAACGCGCCTGGCGATGACTGGCGTGTCATTCTACTGCAAACACGAGGGCAGATTGGGGTACTCTATTAATGCGCTGGTATCAAAGATGACAAACCGTTTGCCGGGCGCTTCGGGATGGGCGAGCTTTTGCGTTACCAGTTCCCGCCAAGCCTGAACTTGCGTATCGAATGCATCGATACGCGAAAAGGAGGCGGACGTTACGGCCGCACGTAATGTACCGAGTGCTGCAACAGCGTTCTGCCACTGTGTCACGCTTGTCAGTGCCGATGTTTTCACGCTTTTAAGGCTTAAATTGCCCGTAGCGGCATCCGTCAGGGATTTCATTCCCACGTTGCGTAACACGTCTTGCTGCGCATTTCTGAGTGTTGTTAGCGACTGGGCAAAGGCATGAGGCTCATGCAAAGTGAGCGGCGCATCCGTTAATACCTCTGCCAGCCATATTTGCAGCAGCGTGCTGCTGAAAAGGGAATTCGGCAGAACCGATGTCGGGCCAACGGCCTTACGCAGTTGTTCGAGCGAGGCCACATCAGTAAGCGGACTGCAGTGATCCAGCAAGAGCGCGGAAAAATCACTGCTATGGTCAGGAACCAACTGATTCAGAACGGTGAGGTAATGGATCGCTTCATCAGGTTGGATCGGGGTTTGCAAACGTGTCACTCCGGCCATCATCAGAGCTTTAAGCGCGTTAAGCCAGTATGGTTGCCACTGTGCTCGCGAGTGGGGGGTATACCTCTCCAGCGCCGCCGCGAATTCGCTCGCGTCGGCAAGCCATTCCGCAACAGGACGCACCTCATTTCTGGATTGCCAGTGGGTAATCGTCTCCTGCGGAGTAAGCCAAAGCGAAGTGAGGGCGTGCGCTGTGGCACTGTGCGTGGCATTCAGACCGGATTGTAATTCCGCTTGTAGTCGTTGCCAGATTTCGGCACTGATGGTGCTGTCCGCAGTGAGGCTGAGCGCGGCACGCTGCGCTTGCCCTCGCCAAAAGACGTTGCCCCATCCGGAAAAATGCGCCTGCGGTGCGCCGTCCTTTTTCAGGATACGCAGAGTAGCCAGTCCTGCAGGTAAACCTTCAGGCACTGTCATTTCGAGCCACAGACTTCCCTTTTTGCTGTCAAGCTGGCGGATTTCAGGTTCGGCGTTCCTGAGCAGAATTGTCATGCCCAGTATGGAACTCTTCTTACCGTGCAGCAGGATCAGATTTTCACCGAAGTAGTTATCTTTTTCTGCATCATTTGTGAGGACGTGCAGCAGGGTGGCGGAAGGATCCGTTGTGCTGTCTGCTGCGCGACTTAACGGCGCTATCTCTCTTGCATGGCGAATACTCTCATCGCTGAGTCTGGGCCAGTTTGCCGCAGGTTCGCTCGTCAGGATCGGCTGCAAAATGTGCTGCCACACGATATCTGCAGCGGCCATTTGCAGCCATTGTTCAAAGCTGGCAGAGCCGGGCGCTTTAACGGAAAGGACGCCGGACCCATCACACTCAATGGTGATTTGGTGCTGCTCCCACACTACGCCAGCTACGCTGGACTGAACGGAGTGAATCTCTGTATTCGCTGTTTTCCACGGATGGCGCTCTTTTTCTAACTCTTGTCGTATCCACGCGGAACAATCCTGCGGTTCAAGCACGTCCTTGCTGATAAATACTGTGCTGGTGGGCGTGCCAGGCAGATTGCTGGCGCGCAATGGCTGAACGGTATTTGATAAAGGCAAAAACAAGTGCTGGACCTTGGTTTGTTGCTGGCGCCCAGGTAATCGTTCGCGAGCAAGAAAGTTGAGCCCCTCAGGGGTTAATGATATGTCGGCCAGACGAAGCGACATATAGTTCTCTGATGCCGGACAGGCCAGCACGCCAAGGTAAATCAGATCCTCGACGCAAGGGCCGACCAGCGCGCTGGCCGATGTGACGCCCAGTTGCTGTTCGAAAATCTGCACCAGCGTCAATTGCGCAATTTCCGGCGTTTTCCGGTAGCTTTTACACAGTCTCATCAGCATACGCTCAAAGACCGTGGGGGTTCGTATGGTCTGGTAGATCACCTGAGTTTCAATTTTGTACTGAGGTACACTGACAGCAAAAGATCCTAACTTCATCACTTATTCCCTCTGTGACGCATGCCGGATGACGGTGGAGAGTTACGCTTACTCTGCGGTGTATTTCGCATTAGGCGACTCGCCGGAATCAACTGAGCATTTCTGTCCAGTTGATCCAAAATATCTTTATAGACCTTGCGGGTTGTTACACCCTCGCTGTCCATATGTGGAAGCGTGACGTCATAGGACTCGTACATATTTCGTGCGCCAAACACAATCAGCAGCTCTTGCGCGCGTGAGAAGGCGACGTTGATAAATTCGTAACGCGCGACGTTGGCGCGGCTGGAGCGGCGTCTTACCTTCCCGCCATGGCTTTGGGTATCCACACCATCATTGCGCACGAGGCTGACGAGAATGGTAGGTTTCTCCTTGCCCTGATAGCGGATAACGGTATTGATATCGACATCCAGACAGTCAAAACGTCCGTTAGGTTTAACCTCACGGATAGCCTCGCGAATCAACCGACATTGACGCGCATAGAAAGAGACGACACCCACTTGGTAGCGTTTTTGCGCTGAATAGCCAAGGCTGGCGCACTGTTTATCAATCTGTAACAGCGTGTGAGCAATAAGCTGCGCTTCCAGCCAGTTGCTGCGCGCGGGTTTACCGCTAGCGTCCACATCTTCTTTATGAAGTTGGCCTTGCAGGTCACGGGATGTATCTACCCACAGCACATGGTCGCCCTCAGTTACCGCTTTTTCTTCCCGTGGGATGGTTGAAGGCGAGCGCTGGATATCTTTGACGACCCGCTCTCCGGCACTATTTCGTGCAGGCTCCACGATGGTGTTGCCGTCGGTATCGACCAGCACCAGACCGTGGTTTCTATCGTAATTGGGGAACTCCAATCCACAGCTCAGGCGGCGTTCATAGAAATGGTTCACCATCGCCATGATTTGTGGGTGCATTCGAAACTGTATTTCCAGACGCGCTTTGATCGCATCATCAGCCGTTTCGAAGTGGGATTTGAATAATGATGCCGTCACCATTTTTTCAAACCGCTGAAGGTTATGCCGGGTCAGCGATGTTCGGGTATTCTGCCCGTCTTCGTCCGCTTCATCGACGGCATCGCTAAAGGTTTGCGCATCGGCGCCTTCCTGAAACAGCGGCGGTAATTGCCGGTGATCGCCCACCAGGATTGAACGGCGCGCACGCATCAACGGCAGTAACATTTCCAACGGCGTTGCTTTGCTGACTTCATCGATAATGGCGACATCAAAACTGACCTGGCCCGATTCTTCTAATGTTTGTTCACGCTCGTTACAGGTAATCGCAACCAAGTTGCATTCAGCCACAAACGTTTCTTTAAAGTGATGCCAGTCGTTCTGGTACGAAACCTGACGGCGTAGTTCGTTGCTCCAGTCCTGCAACAACGGCTCCCAGACCTCCTGAACCACCTGTTGTTCCGCAAGGCGCAACGTCAGCGTACCGATCATTTCTTCGCAGGACGCCATCTCTTGCGCAAAACGCACGCTTATCTCCGCAGAGGTTGAATCAGGCAACGTTGCCAGCGAGACACGCCGGGCCAACCACTCCGCCTGCTGGCTAATGCAGTCTTCCAGAGCCTGCCGAATCTGTGGTTCCCGCTGTTGCAGATGGGTGGTTTCTTGCTCGCATTGACGCCACTCAGATTCATCGATATCCGGCACGTGAGAAAGCGCAATAAGTTCGTCAGTCTGAGCCAGAAGTCGTGCTGATTCCCGTTCAATCACGGCGCTGCTCGCCACTAGGGCGGCAACGCGCGCCGCCAGTTTCTTACCCGTCAGCTCTGCGTTTTCAATCGACTGACACCAGGATTCCGGGTCAAGGAACATGTTGCCGTACAGCTCCGGATTTAAGCCACCGGCAGAACTGTCGCGAAGCTGTTTAATCTCCTGTCGTTTGGCTTTCCATACCGGAAACAGACTTTCATCGTCGTCAAGTTTATCGGCAAGTGCTCGCTCTTCGGCCTCCAATTCGGCAAGGTGAATGGCCCGATCCGGGCTTTGTAGTGCAGACGGCCCAGTGGCCCGCAAGCGGGCCACATCATTTTCCAGATCGGTGCGGTGCGCCCACAACCTGTGCCAGAATCGCAACAACCCGGACAGCATCTGGGGTTGTTGCGATGGTACGGCGGTCCAGTCGGCAACGGAGACGGGAAGTTTCACCTGCGCGCTGGCAAGATCGAACAATGCAGATGCTAGCGCGGAGGCGGCGGGTTCCGGTAGCGGGCAACGCTCAGGGATCGTTTCCTCATTCTGTTCGAGGAATGCCTTCAGCGCCAGTAACCGGGTTTGCCGCTGTTTCGCATCTGCGTGTTTTTGCCCCTGCTCCTGCAATTTCCGCCACGCCAGAGTTCTGTTTTGTTCTGCCTTCTTTAGCGCATGTTCATGCGCGGTAAGCGCCTGCCCGGCGTGTTCTGCGTCACGGCGTAAAAACTCCGCCTGATTGAGCCACGATTGCAGTTGGTTGAGCTGATCTTTTGTCTCACGCCAGGGCGTCAGAAAGCGTTTCTCTACATCCTCAGCCAGCGAGGTGTAGTAGCGGGATAAGGAGGTTTCCTGTACGAACGCTTTGCCCTCGCCGGAAATTTTGTTCAAATCACGTGCGAGACGAATAACCCGCAAATCCGGGTGTTTGCCCAGACGTTCCAGCGCGTTATCGACCGCCGTATGCGCCTGGCTAGCCAGCAGAACCCGCTCCCCTTTACGCGCCAGTTGCATTATGGCTTCTGCAATCACCGTTGTTTTCCCCGTGCCAGGCGGTCCCTGAATCAGGCAGAGATCCGGCGCCGTGAGGATTTTGTTGACGGCCTCTTGCTGGAGAATGTTCAGATCCTCGCGAAACCAATCGGTGATGGGTTCGAACGTGGTGGGGCTTTTGGCCTGGCGCGCATCAAAGAGATAGGATGAGAGATAAGGGGCGTAACCACCCTGATCTTGCAGGCGTTTGAGTGCCTGCTCGTGACGGCGGATCAAGGCTAAATCGCCCGCCGCCGACACCGAAAGAAAGCCTTTTTCAGGGATCCTGGCCAGTAAACTGTCGCGGGCGCTTTCATGATCTTCTGCCGTCGAAAGTTGATTCTGGTCATCCTCTGACAGGCTGACAAACACATCGACAAGACACGGTATGGGCCACGGACAACCCTGGGGGATGCTCCTGTTTGGCACAAGCGTTGGCCTGACCTCCGGTTGCCCGAGTTCAATCCCTTTTGGTGTACGTTTGGCGCTGTCTTTATCACTGATTCGAAACAGCCACTCATCTTCAGAAACTGCAGGATCAAACGCCACTACATCCTGGCGCGACAAGGCACGCAGCACGTCACGGATATATTGTTCGCTTTCACCAACGACCTGGAAAACCAATTTGTCTTCCTGCCATCTACGTTTTGTAAAATGCAATCCACGGGTTTTTTCGGAAACCAGCTTGCGTTTCCATTCTAGAAACTCGCGCCAGTCAACCAGTTTACTTCGTGTGTTGGCGGAGATTGGCGGTAGTTCGTGGGCTAACTCCCGGCTCAGCGCATTATCGGTTCTTTTGATTCGAGGCTGTAGGGCGGGGTTATCCTGATAAACCACCACGGGAAGACTTTTTTCATAGACCTGTGCAGGCGCATCTGCAACCTCGAAAATATCCTGAATCTTGAAAAAAGGCGCACCGGTTTTCCAGAAACCTTTTGCAACCAGTGAGCAACCTGGCGGGAACGGCCAAGGTTGCCCCGGACCGAGCACAGGACGAAAGGCTAAATCCAAATTCTCTTCCGGCCGCTCATCAATGCTGAGGTTGGAGATGAGGTACTCCATCGGCATGCCGTGAGGAAACAAAAGATTGAGGGTATTTTCAATTTTATCTCCGTCACGCAGCAACGCTTTAAAATCTGGATGTCGCCGCGCCAGGTTGTCGATTGTTCGTATGAGGTTATTGCGGTTTTTATCGTCAACCCAAATGTAAAGATTGGACATATTTTAAGGTATCCACATCCGAAAGTATTCAGAATGAAAGACGCATCCATGTCATGGATGGGAAACAGGAAAATCCATTATTAGGCTACTTAGTGATGAATTCAACCATTGGTTCAGGTTGATACTGTGTTCTTTTATAAGAATTCTTTCTGATGCTAGAATTCACTAGTTGGTTACGGCAGAACACTTTTTATTTATGTTTTTTGATTCTCGGAGTCAATACACTAATAATAGTAGTGATGATCTATTGTCATCATTATAATTTATGCGACAGCCCTATCTTAAATTTGCGTTAGGTTGATTTTTTACTCTAAATAAAAATAAGGCAGAATATTATATATGGAATTACATGGTCATTTGCTTTATGTAGACATCACTCAGATCTGTGGCATCGGCTGTGCGTTCTGCATGTATGCGGATAAGCACGTAACGGGTAAGAGCATGGAGCTGTCAACGCACGCACGTGACAATCTTTCGGTGCTCATTAATGATCCATCCGTAAAGCGTATTTCCGTGAGTGGTGAAGGTGAACCGCTCAATAACATTCACACCTTTTATGACTTACTGGCGTTGTCCCGAGGGGGCAACAGCTTTGAGTTTATTACCAGCGGTTTTTTTCGCCATGAGAAGATGGAAAAGATTTTTGATGAGATCAATCGTCTTGTCTCCGCCAATGGTGATACCTGTAATATTCGCCTGAGTTCCGATAGCCACCATATTGAAAAAGTAAAATGGCGTGCACATGGATTTAGCCTGGATTATGTTCAGCGCAAAAAACCGTCATCGCTCAGCTTTTCATTTCGCTCAATTGATATCGATCGGGACTTCACTCGCGAATATCTGGTGAGTGAGCTGGCCTCATGGGGAATTAACGCCAGCATAAAGCCAGTCAGCGTGCTGGAAGATAAATTATTAATAGGTGCGGACACGTTTAACATCGACTACAAAAATCTGGTTCATCCGGCAAGAGATACGCCAGAGGGTTATCTGGACTTACAGGGATATATTGCCGCGATTGAGTCCAAAGTGGATAAACCTTTTACCTTTGGCAGCCTGAACCGTGCACCCCAGCCCAATGGCATGGACGTGACAATTAAACCCAACGGCGATGTGTTTCTGTACGGTATTGAGACCGAGCGTGTTGCGAATATCCATTCTGATGTGATCGACTGGCATCATCTGGCGAGCCATGTGCGGGAAAATCCCTTGTCGCGCGCGTTATATACCCAGCCGTTAACCGAACTGCTGGCGCGGCTGGAAAACACTCCGCAGCTTCGTGCGATCATCGCGACCGCCAATAATCCTTACTGGCTGGTTAAAGAGATGGGGAAGTATTCCGGGTTGCTTGAACAATGGAAGGCCGCATGATTGATTCGCACTGCCACTCGTTCTACTCGAAACATGCTGTAGGCACCATCGATGAACTTGTTTGTGCCTCGATTGCTGCGGGGGTGACAGTACTCACCATCACCGATCATGCTCCGTTCCCAGTGGATGCGCAGAACCGTTTACTGGAATCGGAACTGGAGCGCTATTTCGCCGATATTGATAAGGCGCAGCAGACTTATAAAGGCGAGATCACGCTGCTACGCGGTCTGGAACTCGATTATATGCCGGGAACTGAGCGTTATAACCGGCAATTACTTGCACACTATCCGATGGATTTTGTCATCGGTTCAATTCACTACGTCACTGTTGCCGATAAGGCGATGGTGAAGGTCTGGGAACTGCCCCGGTTAGCTGCAGCCTCCTTTCTGGACAAATACTTTGCTCAGCTTGAAGCATTGCTGGAAAGCCAGTTGTTTGATGCGGTTGGGCACGCTGATACGCTGCTGCGCGCAATCCCAGAGGATGTGTTTTTGCGTCGCTTTGAACCTCTGATTACACCGCTCGTACGCAGCGGTATCGCATATGAGCTGAATGCTTCGGGTCTGCGTAAATCCAGCCTTGATCCGACGACGGGTAAAGAGGTGACTGGAAGATGGTCCTATCCCTCCCGCGCTTTGCTGGAAAAATTACTGGAGAACAATGTTCCATTAACCATCGGGTCCGATGCCCATGATCCGCGCGATGCCGGAGCGGGGATCGCTGAACTGTTGGCGGCACTCAGGCCATTAGGGCTTCAATCCCTCTGCTATTATCAGCAGCGTCAACGCATTGATGTTTTGCTTAATAACCTTCAATTTCACACTGTGCCAGCGTCTCGCTAAGGAGCTTCACCATGAATGGACTAAAAACTCCGCATTCACTTGTGTGGAACACGTTGCACAACGAACCGATCGCAACCCAGTTGGCAATGTTTCGCCAGGCCAGTGCACAGATCAATGCGCAGGATGTTAAATCCGGTTTTCGCGCGTTCGCGACCGATTTGCTGGCGCGCGGTTTGATCGACATGTCCGATTACGTCGCTATTTTTGGTGGTAAGGCGCTGCATTATCTGACGCCGAATGCGACTGGATCATTTTGCGATATGCGCACCGGTGCTGACGCTACAACATTGGCGGGCATTTATAGCCGTGCGAAATATGGTGGAGTGAGCGAGATACACTATCTGGCACGGTGCGTTATCGACTATCTTGCCGCAGAACTGGATGACGCCTCCTCTTCATGGTCAGGGTTGTTTTGCAAGGCCAAAGAGGAGGGAGAGAGTGTTGTGATGATGACCACGGGCTGGCGTAATGTGCCTTCCACGGCCAATGTGCTCTACGATATCGTGGTTGAGGAAATTAATCTCACGTTGGCGCATAAAGGATTGCCCACCATTATCAACGTTAAATTGCCAAGGATTGCGCCGCCGTGTGAAAATTACGCCAGCCTCAGCCAAGCCGAGCGCGATCGGGTCAATCTTGAGCAGGATCATGTGATTCCAGCGGAGAATTTTTACCGCTGGAGCGGCGTGCATGTCATTTTCGGAGATGACGTGCTGGTGACTGGGGCAACGGCGGACAAAGTGTTGTATGAATCGCTGTGTAACGGCGCCCGGTCATTTCGTGCCATTTACCCAGTGGCGCTAGATCCCCGGGTGGCATTAACTGATGCGTCGGTGGAGGATCGGCTGAACAGCGTGAGCATAAAGCAGAATTTGGATGAAAACGTCGCGCAACTGCTCTCTGCTCCGGGCTATCAGCCCATTCTGCGTGCGTTGCGTCTGTTATTTGGCGAAGACAACCGGGATAGTTTACCGGCTTTCCTGCCAAATGTGCCGGTGCTGACCTGGCTTAATCTGTATAAATCAGCGTTAAATAATGAGTTTTTAGCTCAGCCTGCATGCGCGCCATCACTGGTGATGCTCAGAACATATCTGATGCAAAATGGGCTGTTGTGTGCGAAAGGTAAGGTGCTGGTGAAATGACATCCGACACTATCCATTACGTCAGTTACTGGGAAAACGCACCGGGTCAGACCATGCCGGCTTATGTTGCCCTGGCACTGGTTTCTATGCACAGAGCTCTGGGCGAGCGTTTTCTTCTGCTTACGCCGCGAACGGTAAGCGAGCACATCGATGCTGACATCATGAATAAAGCCTGGGCTTTTGAGCCGCTGAGCTTTACGATGGCGAACGGCATTGAAGCTATTGTGGCGAAGAGCGATTTCATTCGCATGGCGTTTGTGCATCGCTGGGGCGGAGCATGGTTGGATGCGGATACGTTGCTGTTTAGAGATCCGAGTGTTGAGTTATTTCCGACAGGGCTGAGCCATAAATTGCACTGGCATAGCGAGTGTATTTTCGCGTCCCTGCCGGGAAACCCCATACTTGCGCAAGCCTTAGCTATAGGCCTTGAGAGCGAGAATCACGCTTGGGGTAATCCTGGGAGAATCAAAAATATCATTGCCCAGGCTGCCGATGCTGCCATCCCGATTGGCGGAGAGGTCATCGATCCCGGATACCGTCCTCTCTATAACTTTGCTGGTTGCGAGGTGATGCGTCGCACCGATATTGCCGTCGGGGCATTTTTGATTAACGACGTGGCCATTCTCAAACTTTACAACACCTATTTCCGGCGTACCGAAGCCCGGAGAGAAACCGTGGCTGAATTCCTGGCGGGTGGTTCGCTGCTGGCAAAACTGTTTTTGCATATTGAGGCGAATGCGGATTACTGGGTTGATGAAAGTGACAAATTGATAGCTTCCGTTGCCTGAGTACCGCTTTCGCCCAGTACGATAGCCTCAGCGGGTAAGTGGAGTCGACAGTGTGTGGCGCCATTGAGGTTAATGCGCGGCGCGATTGCTTCGTGAATGGTCGGCGTCCAGCGGTGTGGCGAGTTGTGGGCAATATATAGCCATGCTGGGATGCGTTCAGGTAAATGGCTGAATTCAAGTTCAATGCGCAGTAGATCGAATATCTCGGTAGTGCGTCCACTGGGAGTCCAGGCCAATGGCGCGGTACGGTGATCGGGTCGCACGACTGCGACAGGAATGCTGAATTCAAGGTTGATCGTCCCGGCATAACAGCCTGCAACTTCAGGAAATTTTTCACAGATTAAGGGCAGTTGTCGCGCCAGCGTGCCCGTCGCTACCCCTAGCCCTGGGATGATTCTGGCGTTAAGCGACATGCTGTTTTTCGCTTCTTCTGGCAGCGTTAAGAGAGTCTGCAATGCGTTCATTAATGACGTTAGCGAAAAATCATCCATATTTTTTTTTCCCGTACGACGGAGTGTGTCTGGTTGTTGCTCGCTGTAGATCACTTGTGTAAAAGGTGAGCGAGGCGGCAGCCATGGGTTGTGTTGACCTGCAATCAACGGGTAGATCGCCACCAGCTTCGCTTTCAGGCCAACAGCCATATGCACAATGGCGGTATCAACACTAACAACTGCCTGCGCTCGGCGAATATAGCCTGCAACCTTTTCGGGTGTTAGCCCGTCGTGCAAGACTGCCACATTATCGCGCGCAACTGCGCTTTCAAGATGCTGTGCGCTGTGCAGCGTTGAAGGGCTGCAAAGAATTCCCACGAAATGGCCGGGAAACTCGTCGGCGATAGCTTGTAGAGCTGCGGTTGCACGGGAAGGGGATAGCCCCTTGTCTCTTCGGCTGGCATAAGGATTAAAAAGTATTTGGGGGGAAAGTGCCGCAGGCGGGAGCTCGGCAGGCAACGGTACAATGTACTGGGTGTCGATCACTTTCGCGCCCAGATCCTGCAGAATATATTTGTACTGCTCCACGATATTGAGCGTGTTTGCAGCAAAACCCATTTTACGATTCACACAGCGCAGCGAATCATCAAGGGAATAGAGACTCGCCGGACGGAGTAACCGTATAAAAACGATTTCGGCAGGTTGCAGTCGTCCAACCAGATGAACAACGACATCGACATTACTTAGTTGGTTCGCCAATCTGCGTAGTTCACCAAGCCTTGGATGCGGATTCGTAACGATGACTTCATCCACACCGAAGGTGTTGGTATGCATTTCAGTTAACTCGTTAACCGTAAGTACAGTCAAACGGGCATTGAGCTTACGTGATTCGCGAAAAAAGAAAGAAGATACGATGGAGTCGCCTAATTTTGCATCCCAGCGAAGCAGAAGAATATGCAGTTTTTCGCCGGGGGTTTTCGTGGGCAGAGGTTTGTCCGCCAGCAGGCGAAATATCAGTCTGGAAACCGCTTTGTGTAAAATCTGTAAACTTAACAATGTGTTCACCAGTCCTTTGTTCAGAGGGTCGATCCCGACCGCATGGTTTTTTTAGGGTGACGTGGCGTATTGTAATGGTGAATTAACAGCACATGACATCACTATTATCTCTTGGTCGGCTTTTTCCTGGTTTACATGGTGTTTATCACGTCACAGGAACTGCTGCCGGATCTGAATATCATAGAAGAGTAAGCATCCAATGAACTCATATTGACGGAACGGTTTTGAGCAAGGCGTGAGTTTCCTGCATGCACTTATTCGTGGGATAATGAGTCCACCAAGGTAAGTAGGGTGTTGGTGTGGCATTCGATTTTAAAGAACGCGAGAATGGACAGCCTCACCAACTGGCCATCTCGCCCTGCTTAGCGGTATAGTGGAACTACTCAATACTGCGGCACTAACACGTTGATGACTAAGGTTTTACATGCTTGAAAGCAGCATCCCTTGCTTCCTGAATTTTTTGAATGATCGCTTTTCTTACCTGATTTTTACTTCCTTCCTCCAGGCGCGATAATCGTTCGATACTGAAATCGAATGTGGTTCCAGAGAAATTATCATCTCTCGAAGTTTTTCCCGAAAATGAAAATTCAACACCACAGTCGCCAGTATTTGCACCAAATTTGAAAGCATATGTAGCGGTCATTTTTATCAAAAAATAATATTGGTAGTAACTTGGTTCATGGAGAAGGAATATTTTACCAAGATCACTACCTTTTATTTGTATTTTGTTGACATAACCTTCCATCCACTCAATTCGTTGTTCTTTCGGCAGAGCCCCGGCCTCCTGATCACGAATGATCTCGAAGTTGCCGATCTCCTTGAAAGAGAAATCAGGTGCATTGACAGATGTCAATTGCAGAAAGAAACGGATACGTTCACTGTTTGTGAAGTCATCAAAAAAAATGGATTCAGGTTGTTCGCTCGATGTTATACCTTTTGATTTGTAAAACTTACCGATGGCCCCAGTAATGGCATCGTTGAGCTTATTGGTGTCCTTGGATGTTCTGAATCTATTAACCTCAATTTCCAAACCACTACCAGATTGTTTAAGCAGTATTTCCCCTGGATAAACAACCTCCTGCTCTATCCAGTCTTTGCTGAAATCTAGTACTCGTGAAGTGGTTTACTGAATTTGGCCACCTGAACAGAGGTGATATGCTCACCTCAGAACAACACAGGTGCCATAATGAAAAAAAGAAATTTCAGCGCAGAGTTTAAACGCGAATCCGCTCAACTGGTCGTTGACCAGAATTACACCGTGGCAGATGCAGCCAGCGCTATGGATGTCGGCCTTTCCACAATGACGCGATGGGTGAAACAATTACGTGATGAGCGGCAGGGAAAAACACCAAAAGCCTCCCCCATTACCCCGGAACAAATTGAAATCCGTGAGCTCAGGAAAAAGCTACAACGTATTGAAATGGAAAATGAAATATTAAAAAAGGCTACCGCGCTCTTGATGTCAGACTCCCTGAACAGTTCTCGATAATCGGGAAACTCAGGGCGCGTTATCCTGTGGCCACTCTCTGCCATGTGTTCGGGGTCCATCGCAGCAGCTACAAATACTGGAAAAACCGTCCTGAAAAGCCAGACGGCAGACGGGCTGTATTACGCAGCCAGGTACTTGAACTGCATGGCATCAGCCACGGCTCTGCCGGAGCAAGAAGCATCGCCACAATGGCAACCCAGAGAGGTTACCAGATGGGGCGCTGGCTTGCTGGCAGACTCATGAAAGAGCTGGGGCTGGTCAGTTGCCAGCAGCCGACTCACCGGTATAAGCGTGGCGGTCATGAGCACGTTGCTATCCCGAATCATCTTGAGCGACAGTTCGCCGTAACGGAACCAAATCAGGTGTGGTGCGGTGATGTGACCTATATCTGGACGGGTAAGCGCTGGGCGTACCTCGCCGTTGTTCTCGACCTGTTCGCAAGAAAACCAGTGGGCTGGGCCATGTCGTTCTCGCCGGACAGCAGGCTCACCATGAAAGCACTGGAAATGGCATGGGAAACCCGTGGTAAGCCCGTCGGGGTGATGTTCCACAGCGATCAAGGCAGCCATTATACGAGCAGGCAGTTCCGGCAGTTACTGTGGCGATACCGGATCAGGCAGAGTATGAGTCGGCGTGGAAACTGCTGGGATAACAGCCCAATGGAGCGCTTCTTCAGGAGTCTGAAGAACGAATGGGTGCCGGCGACGGGCTATGTAAGCTTCAGCGATGCAGCTCACGCAATAACGGACTATATCGTTGGATATTACAGCGCACTAAGACCGCACGAATATAATGGTGGGTTACCGCCAAACGAATCAGAAAACCGATACTGGAAAAACTCTAACGCGGTGGCCAGTTTTTGTTGACCACTTCACAAGCGTGGTGCTGTCCCATTCGGTAGCCAATGCTTTACGACTCATTATCCTTACAGGGGTTCGCCGCTCTGAGGCATGCGAAATGCGTTGGGACCAAATCAATGGCAATCGCTGGACAATACTTGAAACTAAGAATGGCAAAAGCCATGTGGTGACGCTTCATCCACTCACTCTTTCTATATTGAAAAAACAAAGGATTATCTCGGAAGGTGCCTATGTATTCGAGTCCACCAGCAACCCCGGTTTTGCCATTACCGGGGATGCAGTAACCCGTGCACTTGAGCGTTTGAGGAAAAAATATCTGGGTGAACTTGCCACATTTTCTCCTCACGATCTCCGCCGCAGCGTGGCTACTGGCTGTGCCGAGTATCTTGATGCGCCAGAGCGGTTAATAGAACTACTGCTTAATCATCTTCCTGCAGACCGGATGATTCGTACCTATCAGGTGGGCCAGAGAGCAGAGAAATTGAGGAATTTGTTCATGCGCTGGGGTGACTTCGTTGAGCATGAGGTATCAGCATCCAGGCTGCCTCATAAAGACAATGTCGTCACACTGAAGTTTGGCGCCAAGTAACCTGACAATGGGGCGGTAAATGTACGGAATTCCTGAAAATCTTCACAGCGTCATCAAAGTTGAAACGACTGCTGGGCAACCAATTCAGATTAAAGTTACAAACGTTAGTTGGGATGGTCATGACCCGATCCCAAATGAAGTCCTTTTTGTCGAACTACCCGCTAATTCAACAGAAAAACAAATCACTGCGCAGGTAAAGAAACTACTGAAAAGAAAAACATATATCAGGCAGTGCGAGCACTGTAACCAGTACAAAATCAACGGTTGGATGCACAGCAACTCCTGCTGCCAGTCTTGTGCTGAAAAATACTTTGGTGTTGTTTATTAATATGACTACAGCAGTGCTTTCAGCAGCACTGCGTATTTTCGGTTCTGTCGTATTAATAACATAAGCTCAGCAGGAGCCCGCTGCTCACATTTCAGACGGTCAGCAGGTAAAACTGCTCTGGCGGGGGCGGACTGTCCCCGCCAGGAGGCTGGTATTGTCCCTGACGCAGCATGTGTATCAGTTCGATGCCAGCCAGCGCCATCTGTGCCTGACGGAACGATTTGAACGCGATCAACAGCTTTATCCGTCGTTAGATGTTACGGTGATCCTGCTCCACTAGGTTGTTCAGGTACTTGTTTTGCCTGATGGTGATGGTTTCCTCTTTCGGCCTGCCGTGATGCCAATGACCTTACGAAAGAAGCACAGTGCGGCTGTCCCCGTTTCTTTTGATGCTATTCACCTAAATGTTGCAGTTGGTTGGCAACCCGCCCCGGCGCTTCATTTTTGTCTGCTGCCTGTTGCAGCGCTTCCTGGTACATGGCAAAGATTGCGCCGAAGTAGTTGGCCGGTTTTGACTGCGAAAGTTGATACTGCTCGCGAATCCCAGTGCTTGAGTAGAAATTCAGCTCGCCATATTTGCAGATTGGGATCTGATAGTTGCCGTTGAAGCGGCGATCAGGCCCGCCATCTTTATTCGCTTTAAACCATGTGTGACCAACTACCTCACTGTCGCGCGGTACAGAGTCGGACTCAATAAAACGTGTACTGACGCCGGTGATGTTCAGCTCTCGCAAATCGACTAGGGCAAAAACGCCATCCGCACGCGGAATAAGTGCAATACCTGGATAGATCAGAATGTCATCGCCGTTGACGTTCTGAAACCGCATAGCTTTTCCTTCGAATTGGATCAAGTCATTGCTCACAAAGTCGAATTGTACCGGCTTGCGGTAAAGATACCGGCTGGCTGTGGTGCGGTCACGGAATTGGTCAACGTCGCTTTCAGACGTCACATCCCAAATATGGCTACACTGGCGCAAGCCTTCAAACGCCTGCACAACCTCGCCGTACACATACGCGCAGTGCTCTCCCGCGTCGAACTCGATTCTAATCTTTGTGTTCTCTTCCCACTCTTCCAGGCGTTCCACCTCGGCTCGAACTACCGGGAGGCTTTCTTCCAGCGCGGCAATACTCTTTTTGTAGAATCGACGAAACAGGCTAGTTTTTTTACGTTGCAGCAAGTCAGTCTGTCGTATTTTCTCCTGCCGGGCCTCTAACAGGTCAGCGCGGATTTCCTTCTGTTGCGCGTTGGCCGTTATGATTAGATCACGCAGCGGCTTCAGGCCTTCACTAGTCAGACGCTCGACGGCGGCACTTTGGATCATGTGGTCGCCTTCGTCAGGCACGTAATAATTCGTCGCCTGCGGGTCAATGTAGCGCAAGTTTTGGCGATGATACTGTTGCTGTTGCTGTTGCTGTTGCTGTTGCTGGTTGCCGAACTTATACAGATCTTGAGTGTAAGAAATACCACTCCCTGGAATGCCGACGGTCGCCCGTATTCCGCGTTTGCCGACGTTTACGGTTGCTCCCGGCGCGCCGAATGACGCGCTAAATCCATTTTTTCCAATATTCAAGCGCACGCCAGGGAACAGCGTGAATGTCTGCCGGAAACGTAGTCCCATTTTTTATGCTCTCATTTGCTTTCTGAAGATGCGCGAGCGTGCCGCCTGCCTAGCGACGTATACCTGCGTGTTCGTCGTTTTGTTGATTACAATATTTGCCTAACAGATACACCAAATGTACCTGTGATATACACCAAAGACAGGAACTATTTTAAAACGGCCACGATTGTGGCCATTCGTTTGATCACTTTAGCCCTGCCTCGTCGTCAGCCTTATAAACCATGCGAATGCTGTACCCCTGGTAATTGGCCTGGTCAGCATCTTGAAAAAGTTTTGTACGCACACCGATATGATCACCTTCGAGTTTTTCGGACTCCCAAAATGCGCGGAAACTTTCAAAACGTTGGTTAGTCAGACCGTGGCCAGTGACATAACAAACACGCTGCATATTGCGCCCGTTGGACGTAGTTTTTTTGATGTAGGTCATTCGCCTTTTGTCCTCTGAATTTCATTATGTAACTCGCAAAGTAAAAACATCTTTTTGCGCTTCTCATCATCGATGAAGCTCTGCTATCGCGCCATTTTTTATGGTGTCGTAATTCCCACGTCGCGACGACGTTCGCCTGTTGCCATAGTCCACGCTTGTTCTGCCGAGCTTCCTGCTCGATTGCCGGAAGCTCGGAATCAATGTCGTACTTCACATAAACCCAGGCTGCACCAGCGCGGATTATTTCGCAGTTAATCTGTTTACCGTCGCTGTTCATGACAAGGCCCAGCATGCGCCCATAGCGATCTGGTTTGTCGTATGCAATAGATACTGAAGCAAATCACTGCACAGGTGAAAATGCTATGGCAACAGCAGAGCCTTTAGGGCTCGACTTACCTCAACTATTACGCTGCTCACTTATTTCCTGCAGTTTCCAAAGCAAAGCCAACACGAGACGAGGAGCGCCTTTAAAACCCTCGTAGCCTTCATGCTCCGACACAGAATTCATGGCACTTAACAGCTTGTAAGCAGGGCTATTCGCCATGAACAACTGGTCACTAATTTTCTCTACGTCAATGGTGACCAGACGGCCACCATCCTGCATGGCTTGAGACATCTCATGCAGGGCGTCTGTCCAATAGGGCTGCCTTCCCCACCATTCACTTCCGGACGAGTCTAGTTTGCCAGGCAAAGGGAAATGAGGATTCGTTTGAGAAATAATAGACTTCTCCCCTATCCAATCAATATTGTCCTTCCCTTCGACCCAGACAGGCAGAGCTAAAAGGTCCTCAGGCCGACCGTTCATTCCTTCCCACCATACGGTTGGGATCATGTCACCCTGTTCAAGAAAACCAATGAGCTCTGACAACCAGCCCGCATACTCCCAATCACGTCCTTTTCCAGCGAGTGCAATATCTGGAAAACGGGTGATAAATTTTTCTGCCAAAGTACGAGCATCATTACCGTCAGTATCTGTCCAGCTGAAATAGTGACCTGCGCCAGTGATTGCGACGAATTCATCTGATAGTTTCGCGGCTGGAATCGCAATACCATTGTCGGAAAAGTAATGCCGCGGGGCGATAGCGAATCTAAATCCCTGAGCATTGAAGTAAGGCATCCCCCGGAGGTGCTGAAATCCAAGACGATGCAGCTCTGAAAGCATCCGCAGACATCGTAGTGCTTTACGTATCCAATCATATTTAGATTTCATCATCTCTCCTGCATGATTGCTGCATGGCGTTTTGCGGTGTCGACTCTGCGTTCGTACTCCTCGCTCGTAATGTTTTCATAACAACAGTCAGCCTCATCCCGGCGGTAGCGGTTGCAACCATAGAAAACGCCACCGTCTTTGTTCTTACGCTTCACCATGGTGCCAAGACCGCAGCGTCGACAGACAATTTCAATCTCCTGACATTCTGGATTCGCGCATACCCTTTGCATGCCATTTTGCATCACCATCGGTGAGCTGCATTGCTTGCAGGAACTGGCCATGTAATCACAAGCTGGTGAGTGAGAGCAGACATAGAATTTCTTATCATAGCGGCTCACTTTGCCCGTTAAGGAGCCGGACTCACAATCTGGACAACTCCATTGACCGACTTCAAGAGAATCACTTTTCGTAATGAGCTGTTTACCCATTTTTGCAATTTCCTCAACGAAAGCTGAGGTATTCTGGCTATCAAAGATCATAAACACATAGTGTCGGGCACGGGTAACGGCGACATAAAATAACCGACGCTCTTCGGCAAACAGGTATGGCTCTTGCTCTGGGAGAAGAAGGTCTATCAACTCATCATTTTCTTTGGCTGATGGAAAACTCCCCTTTTCGAGCCCCAGCAGGAGCACGTAATTTGCTTCCAGGCCTTTACTGGCATGCGCCGTCTGGTATTGAATATCAAGAAGTGGAAACTCGGACATTAGCGCCTTTAGATCCAACTCTTTAAGATCTCTCATATTTTCCAGACGATAACGACCAATCAGCATGACGGGGGCCCGACGGGTACTGTTGAGCCTCACTTCCCGGCTATGGCAACGAGCGAGCGCTCTCCTGATTTGCTGACGATAAGCCTCAGCTTTTCTTTGGTTGCGATCGGCAATGTGGATATTAGCGATTTGTTCCTGAATATCGAGCAGTTGGACTGCCGCATGTTCAACCTGGGTATGCGTCGTAATCTCTTTCTTCAACTGCGCAGGATTTCGAGTAACAAAGGTAGAGCTAAGCTCATGTATGCGATTGTTAAAGCGATAACTTTTGTCCAGAGGTAGCATTTTTGCAGGCGAAAACTGATGATCAAAACGGGTAAAAAAGCGAAGGTCTGAGCCATTGAAACGATAAATGGCCTGCCAGTCATCCCCTACTGCAAACAGCCGCATATTCTCCCGGGTTGCCAGTAAAGCCTTTAACAACTTCCCTCGCCCACCCGAAAGGTCCTGAAATTCATCAACCAGAACATAGTCATAGCGATGATGAAATTGCCCTTCATCAAGTGCAGTTGTTGCTTCCGCGATCATATCGCTGAAGTCCATTTCTTGTTGCTCTTTGAGATGGGCTTCATAGGCATCATAGATGGGTTTAAATAACGCAATGAACGCCTGAGTGCGCCCCATATCTATACGTTGGGGTGATGCCAGGAGATCGGAGAACGAAAATTGCCCTTCCTTGAAAAGACTAAGGAAACGGAGCATCAAATCGATAAAGCCTTGCCACGGCGAGGAACCAGAGCTTTTAAGCTCATCCAGCAGTGTGTCTGTGTCACGTAAATGCTGCGGCTCCTTCACCCGATTAAGTAAATCGAGGATATTTTCTTCCAGCGTTCCTTCACTCAACTGGTAGCTGTATAACTCTTCCAGTCGGGTTTTGTGCTGTTGATGCAGTTTCCGCTTCCAGGCTAATCCTTCAAGATATACGGCCTGATCGACAAAGGGGGCCGTTCTCATCTCTCGATCTACGCCAAGGTATTCAATATAGGTCTTACTGACCGGCAAGTAGAAGTCAGGCTTATACTGGCGACGTTCTATGGTTGCTGTATTAACCTCATAATTTGCTTCATAAGCAAAGGGAACTGAATACAAATAGAGATAGTTGGCAACCCGTAATTCACCGACACTTTTAACCCATTGCCCGGTCAGGGTGATCAGGCGGCAGCTTTGGAGAAACTCATGATATTCTTCAATGGCATTGAAATCATATTCACAACGGCCAGGTGTACTGTAACAAACAAAATATTTAACTAGTTGGGTTTTATAATCATCGCTGAGACTTATTTCTGCTTCTAAAGTCGCTTCAATAAATTGTCGTAACTCATTATTTTGTTCAGCAAAACGCGTAAGTGAACGTTTGACGCCAACACTTTGAGCGACAATACGATTGCCGAACGCATGGAAGGTAGTCGCTTTTAATTTATCCCCACTTTCCGGCAGTCGCTCAGCAATACGTTCAGCCATTTCCCGCGCGGCCTTGTTACCAAAGGCCAGCATTAAGATGTTTTCCGGCTGAGCTAAACCCGCCTTCAAGAGATACCCTGCTTTACCAATTAGTGTCGACGTTTTTCCCGTCCCGGCACCTGCAACAACTAAAGTATGATCTTCATTCGTAACACAAGCTTTACGCTGAGGGGAACTCAGGGGTTGTGATTCAATGTTATCAAAGAAGGTTTGATACGATGAGACTAGCTGCGGAACGACCCGTTCGTTAAAGTGCTGCCGTCCCGATTCTGATACATCATCCATGGATAACTTCAGGGCCAGTTGCGCAATGGGATTATCACTTTCCTGGGCAATAAAATCGGCATCAATATCAAGGTCATAAAGACGCTTTTTGACCAACGTGAGCGCTGACAAAGCGCGCCACTCCCACGAAGAGAAATAGTGATCGCCTTTCTGATAGCGTCTGACAACCTCAAGTAGATCCCGCCACTCAGCGCTATGCTGAAAAATATCCAGCGCTGCACGTTGAATCTTTTGAATAAGTGTTTCGAGCTGCTGAACATTGAAACCATTAAGCCGATAGGTTTCACCGTCTGTCCCAATAGACACGTTAGAATACAGCCAACTGCGTCTAACCTTAATATTTCTAATCGCATCGATCGACAGTTGCACGCTCACATTCTTGTGCCGGAATGCCAGCAGACCTGAAGACAGAGTTATTTTATTTGAGCGTCGGCGAATAAGGCCCCACAAATCATACAGTGGATGCGTACTGAGGTTCTGTTCACTTTGCAACTGTGGGGTCAAATTGTTCATTCTTGATGGAAAAGATCGTAAATGGAGAAGTTAAAAAAAGATAACCGAATCTAATGAAACATTCCGTGTTACAGCCAAGCCCCGGTCATGACGTACTCAGCTGACTAATCAGAACTCTTTCACACTTCAGGTTTAACGGAGGGCCATACTCAGCCCTCTCTCTCAAATCATAGATACCGTATCTATGACGTCCAGCTGTTCGACACCACTTCCGCCTGCTTCAGGATTAGCTCTACGGCACCTGGCGTTTTATCCGGTGGATATTTGTATTTACGCAGCGTCTGGCGCACCAAAATACGAAGCCGCGCGCGAACGCTTTCACGTACCTGCCAGTCAACGGTAGTGGATTTCCGCAGCTGTCGTGTGACCTCAATAGCCAGCTTTCTGAGCGTGTCATCACCCAGTTCACGCACCGCGCTTTCGTTTTCAGCCAGCGCATCGTAGAAGGCGATTTCATCCGGGTTTAAGCCCAGCGCATCATCGCGCGCCATCGCTTCCTGGAACGCTTTCGCCATCTGGATCAGCTCTTCAATCACCTGTGCGGTTTCAATCGCCCGGTTATTGTATTTGAGCAACACCGCTTTCAGACGGTCGGAGTATTTCTTCTGCTGCACAACGTTATTACCAGAACGGGCATGAATACCGTCATTCAGCAGTTTTTCCAGCAGTTCCACAGCCAGATTGCGCTGCGGCATTTCTCGCACTTCTTCCAGGAATTCATCCGAAAGCAGCCCGATATTGGGTTTATCTAACCCCGCGAGGGCAAACACATCCTCTACCCCCGTCGCAACAACGGCGTTATCAAGAATCTTGCTCAATAAAGAGTTCTTTTCTGACTGGCTAAACTTCTCTTTGGGATCAAGCTTGATAAGCCCCACTCTGACGGCAGAGAGAAATGCGAATTCTTCTTGCAGAGGTTTTGCTTCGTCCAGGGTGTTACAGAGTGACCAGGCTTTACTCATCGCCAGCGAGACGTCGAGGTAGCGTTTTTTACCGTCATCCAGCCCAAGGATGTAGTTCACCGCTTCTCGCAGGAAAGCCAACGGATCGCGGGAGAATCCTGCGTAATCAAACCCTGGCTTGCCCGCTGAAGGTGCGAACATCCCGTGAATGACGTCGATTTTTTCCAGCAGAATGGCAAAGGCTTCCCGGGCATCTACGGTGGTCTGCCCTTTCCCTTTCGAGTCAGTATAAGTTTTCAGCGCCTGCTTCAGTTCGTTGGCAATGCCAATGTAATCCACCACCAGCCCGCCGGGTTTATCCCGGAACACGCGGTTAACGCGCGCAATGGCCTGCATCAGGTTATGGCCGCGCATCGGTTTATCGATATACATGGTGTGACAGCACGGGGCATCAAACCCGGTCAGCCACATATCGCGGACGATCACCAGCTTCAGAGGATCGTTCAAATCTTTAAAGCGGGCTTCAAGACGTTTTTTGGTCTGTTTGTTGTAGATGTGCGGCTGAAGATGATCTTTGTCCGCAGCCGAGCCCGTCATAATGACTTTGATAGCACCTTGCTCGACATCCGCGCTGTGCCAATCAGGGCGGATGTCTACGATGGCGTTGTAGAGCTTCACGCAGATATCACGGCTCATGGCGACAATCATCGCCTTACCGTTCATGACCGCATTGCGCGCTTCAAAGTGCTGAACCAGATCGGCCGCTACCTGTTTGATGCGTGGTTCAGAACCCACCAGCTTTTCCAGACGGCTCCAGTCACCTTTGGTTTTCTCCTGCTGACCCGTATCTTCATCTTCCACCAACTCATCCACCTGGTCGGAGAGCGTTTCCAGCTCCTCATGATTCAGGTCGAGTTTTGCCAGCCGGGATTCGTAGTAAATCGGCACCGTCGCGCCGTCATCCACCGCATCCTGAATGTCATAGATAGAGACGTAATCGCCGAACACGGCACGGGTATCTTTATCTTCAGAGGCAATCGGCGTACCGGTGAAGCCCATAAACGACGCATTCGGCAGCGCATCGCGCATGTGTTTGGCGTAGCCGTATTTATAGACCCCGGTTTCGCGGTCCAGTGTGGCGCTCAGGCCATACTGGCTGCGGTGTGCTTCGTCGGAAATCACCACGATATTGCTGCGCTGATTGAGAGCCGGATGGCTCTGTTCGCTGTCCAACGGCGCAAACTTTTGCACGGTGGTGAAGATAATGCCGCCGGATTCACGGGCATTGAGCAGCTCGCGCAGCTCGTCGCGGTCGTTGGCCTGTAAAGGCGTTTGCTTCAGTAAATCCTGCGCCTGACAGAAGGTCGCATAGAGCTGCCCGTCCAGATCGTTACGATCCGTCACCACCACGATGGTCGGGTTGTTCATCTCCGCCTGTTGCAGCAGCTTTCCGGCGTAGCAGCACATGGAGATACTTTTGCCAGAGCCCTGGGTATGCCACACCACGCCCGCTTTTTTACTGCCGGGGGTAATGTTACTGCGCAGCGGCAGATGTTTGCCGGTAGACGCCACAATCGTGGCCGCAACAGCTTCACGCACCGCATGGAACTGGTGATAGGCGGCAATCTTCTTGATCAGTCGTTTGCCGTCGTTCTCAAACAGCACAAAATAACGAATGTAATCGAGCAGAAGCGCACGGTTAAAGAAGCCCTGCACCACGGTTTTAAGCTGCCAGTCAAACTGTGGCTTGTCGTCTTCATTAGCCACGGTTTTCCAGGGCAGGAAGCGCTCTTCATCAGCGGTCAGCGAGCCGATACGCGCATTCTGCCCATCGCTCACCACCAGCGCTTCGTTGCAGATAAACAGGTCGCTGAGTTCGTTTTTATAGGTCTGCAGCTGGTTAAACGCAGCCCAAATATCGGCGTTGGCATCAATCGGGCTTTTCAGCTCAATCACCGCCACCGGCAGGCCGTTGATATAGCCAATGATATCCGGACGACGAACCTGTTTTATCCCCTGAATAGCCACCTGATTCACGACCATAAAGCGGTTATTGCCGGGATGGTTAAAATCCATCAGCAACGCTTTATCGTGAACCGTCTTATCTTCGCGCTTGTACTCGACGGGCACACCGTCGAGTAGCAGGTGATGGAATGCTTTATTGCTGACGACCAGATCCGGGCTTTCGGGGCGGGTAATACGCAGTATCACCTCTTCCAGCACGGCAACAGGGAGATGGGGGTTGATGGTTTGTAGCTGCTCCAGCATTATCGGGCGCAGAAACACATCATGAAATGAAGCGCGCAGCGGGTTATCGCCATCCGGCGCGATATCGGGCCCGTGCAACACTTCCCAGTCCTGTTCAGCAAACCATTTCAGGCATTGCTGTTCTAAATCGTCTTCGCTCAGCATCAGGCTTCCTCTGTCTCAGGTTCTTCCGTTTCTTCCGGCACGTTAGAAATATCTTTAAGCGCCATATTCAGTGGGGCGATAAAAGGATCGAGCGCTTTTTCAAACGCCGTGAGGTTAACCAGCAGCCAGTCGATCATCGCTGGCCAGTTGCTCTCATCGAGGCTGGTAGCAGGCGTGGCGAACGAGATTCGGCACGATTTTTTGCCCGGCAACGGTTCCCACTTCAGCGCATGGCCAAAGGTGTTTTCAATTGCCTCTTTATGTTCATAGAGCCAATTAAAAGCAAAGGTGTTGCTCTCCGCCGAGGATTTGGCAATCCACAGCTCAACGCGAATCTCTTTTTTGCTGAAAATCAGGTTATACGATACCGCGCTAATACCAGACCCGGCACTGAGCCAGTGGTCGGTCGAGGGGCTGATATTGTTGTAGAGCGTGCACTGGCTGGCTTTGAGGCGTTCCAGCGCTTTGGTCCAGAAGGCCTTGCGCAGATAATGCCGGGTCTTCAGTTCGCCGCTGGTAGACTGTTCTTCGGCTTCTTTTTGCGCCATGCCGATCATGAAGGATTCGGCTTCCGGCGTCGGGATCACCTGGCGAATATCAACGAATACATCGTCGTTGAATTTGTATGGCTTAACCTTAAAGCACTGCACCCGCAGGCCAAACTGCATCAGCCACAGCGCGGTGTTGGTCACTTCTTTGCGGAAGCTGGCCGCCACCATCATCACCCGCTGGGTACGGCTCTGGTTGATTTGCACTTCATCCAGGCTTTCGCATTCCAGAAACTCAGCCATCACTTCCGCCGCCGGACGGGTCTCCTCCGGTTCGTATTTATCGAGATAGAGTTGGAAGATGTCGAGGATCTGATCTTTGCGCAGGTTGGCGCAATAACCGGCATATTTCAGCGCCTGCCACACCACATCGCGCCCGGAGTCATCGAGCTTGTTTTCGATGATCACCAGGTTGCGCTGTTTATCGATAGCCAGCAGGTCGAGGCGCTCTTTGGTGTCGTCAAAACCGGCGAACTCTTTCTGGATAATCAGCAGTTCGTCGTCATTATCGCGGGTCAGCGCCTGCGGGTTCTTCGCCAACCACTCCTGCAAATGATAGCGCTCGGTATAACCGAGACTGCTGAACGACACCTCCTGCAGCGAGTGCAGGCTGTTGGTCGGCGTATCGACTTTATACATTTTCCGTCTCGCTTACCGCCTGCTCGGCTTCCGGCAGGGTGATTTCGCCGGAGAGAAGTTTGGGGAGGAGGGTGTCGCGGATATTGGTGAGCATATCGTTCTGTTTAATAATTGATTGTTGCGGAATATATAAGTTCTCACCTACGAACTTACAGAACGATTTGATTACTGATTCATCAGCTGATGTTAATATTCTTATATCTGAAACAGTATCATAAGTTATTTGAGGAAAAGTTCCCGAGCGAGATTCGGCCATTAACTGAAGATAGGACACAACCTCATTACTACTAAGCAAGAAGTATAAGTAATAACTTAACTCTTTTGATTTTGGACGCAAAACCATTAACTTAGTTGATACAACATACTCATCCGCGTTAAAATAAACAAAAGCAAACCGTTTGTTTACAGGTCGTATTTCACTATAGAGGATATCCCCTTCCTTTATTGATTTTTTTGCCTGCCCAGGCAAGGAACCTACATCCGATTTATTCTGGTGCAGAAACTCCCCCTCCTTAATATCACCTGTATTAAGGAAAACAACTTGCTCAACCTTTTTCAGTGGATACGTTTTTGATATATTATCAATATAGTCTCCAATCTTCCGGTATTCCCATCCTTCAGGAATACATCCTTGATCGCTCTCCTGCATCGCAGACGGAAACAGTTCTGCCATGGCTTTTAACTCGGCATATTGCTCAGGGTATTCACGCTCAAAAACCACCAGCGCATCAGCATCTTTCCCGGAAATCGCCGTCATGGCGGCAAGCGTCGCGTCTTCCTGCGAACCGCCCGCTTCCAACGCTGCCATTTTGGCTTTTACCGGTTCAAAATCGACAAACCAGCTTTTGAAAAGAGCTTGCGCCATTTGTTCTAGGGTTTGGTTGATTGCGCGGTTTATCTGAACCTTATCAACAACCGCACCTATTATTTCCACGATCTTATTTTGCTTACTTAAAGGGACTACAGGCAATACAAATTTCTTAAGATCTCTCGCTGGTAACTGAGGAACGGCAGATCCAGACGTTAAAGCTGAAATTTGCTGTATAACCAAATCTGAATTCAATAAAAAATAGAGAAACCTTGGATTCCACACTGTGGTGTCTGGGCGCAAAATGATCATACCAGAATTAATTCGAACATTACTTATGCAGACAGACTCATCATAAAGAGCCAAGTTTCCTATCGTTCCTCTAGTAGTAAGAACAATATCATTCCGCTCTAATTTACCAGCTCGCAGTTGATGATCCTTTTCCATTGAAATATAAGAGCAATCTGTGAACTCAAAACCATTTTTAGTAACATTTTTTGCAGATAAAAAGAGGCAATCACTTCTATCAAAAAAGTCAGATTGCTTTGGATAGTTTTTACCTCTATCACCATCAATTAGTTTTATTGATAAATTCTCAAGAGTTTCAAAACTCATAACCCAGCCCCCCCAGATTCGCTTTGATCTGCGCTTCCAGCTTCGCACTCTCTTCCAGCTGATCTTTGAGCTGCGCGGTCAGTCGTGTCATCTTCTCGGCAAAAGGTTCATCATCTTCTTCCTGCTCGGCGGCACCAACGTAGCGCCCTGGCGTCAGCACAAAGTCGTTTTTTTGAATATCTTCCAGCGTTGCCGAGAAGCAGAACCCGGCTTCGTCCTCGTAGTCTTTATCCGTCTGCCAGGCATGGAAGGTGTCGGCTATTTTGGCGATATCTTCGCGACTGAAATCACGCAGCACGCGGTCTTTCATATAGCCAATCTGGCGGGCGTCGATAAACAGCACTTCGCCTTTGCGGTGCGCTTTGCCGTTGCCGCCGGTTTTGTCTTTGGTCAGGAACCAGATACAGGCCGGGATTTGAGTGTTGGTAAACAGCTGGCCTGGCAGCGCGACCATGCACTCCACCAGATCGGCTTCGATCAGGTTGCGGCGAATCTCGCCTTCGTTGTTGGTGTTGGAGCTCATCGAACCGTTCGCCAGCAGCAGCGCCATCGAGCCTTTCGGGGCCAGGTGGTGGATCATGTGCTGCATCCACGCGAAGTTGGCGTTGCCCTGCGGCGGCGTGCCGTACTTCCAGCGCACGTCTTTTTCCAGCTTCGCGTTCCACCACTCCTTCATGTTGAACGGTGGGTTAGCCATCACGAAGTCGGCGCGCAGGTCTGGGTGCTGATCGTCAAGCAGCGTATCGGCGTTTTTGTTGCCGAAGTTAAAGTCGATGCCACGGATTGCCATGTTCATCGCCGCCAGTTTCCAGGTGGTCGGGTTGGATTCCTGGCCGTAAACGGAAATCTTCTGCTTCTGCTCTGTGGCGTTGTACTGTTTCTCTCCCGCGTGCTCTTCAATAAAGCGGTTGCTGGAAACGAAGAACCCGCCAGAACCCATTGCCGGGTCATACACACGGCCGTTATACGGTTGAAGCATTTCGACAATCAGGGTCACGATGCTTTTTGGCGTGTAGTACTGGCCGCCCTGCTTACCTTCTGCCAGCGCGAACTGCCCGAGGAAATATTCGTATACGTGGCCGAGAATATCTTTGCTCTTTAAGTTGAGCTTCTCACCGTTATATTCCGGGTTGCTGAAGTTAGCATCTGAGAAAGTATTAATCAGCCCGGTTAACACCTCGTTGCCCAGCTGATACTGGCTGATGCGGTTTAGGATACCTTTCAGCTTCGGGTTGGTTTTTTCGATTTCATCTAACGCGTTATCCACCAGCCAGGAGACGGAGCGCAGCTTGACGTCATTCCCGGTGGTTTCATCCACCCACAGTACCGTGCCGGCTGGCAGCATAGCTTTGTTTTTCAGCGTGTCCCAGCGCGCGGCTTTTGGCACCCAAAAGATGTTCTTTTCGGTGTAGTAATCTTCAACTTCCAGTTCATCAGCAATCGCCTGCGCGTACTCTTCATCTGAATCATAATCGTCGCGCGACATGGCGTAGATGTTTTCCGGATTGCCCACATCGCGGAACAGGGTGATCAGCTCCTGCTGACGAGCTTCAAAGGCATCGGAAACATACTTCAGGAAGATAAGCCCCAGAACCACGTGCTTGTAGTTGGCGGCATCCATATTGGCGCGCAGCTTGTCCGCGGCCTTCCAGAATTTGTTATCCAGCTCATTCAGAAACAGTTGTTCGGCGTTGTTCATGAAAATCCTCGAGGTCGATCGCAGCGAAAGCGCAAAAATGCCTTATCGCAAATTCATTTTTGGAATGCAGTTCGCAAAATGATACCCGGAACGTTAATGATTACAAACGAAACAACGTAAAGAAATTTGCTTTTGAGAGGTGAATAATAGGAAACTAAACCGCCATTCCATTAAATCTCATTTCTTGCATCGTTCATCCCCTGAACGGTCGGAGTTGTTTGCGGATCACGGCGCGGCGATGGCTATCACAACAAAGAAATTTTGATTAAAGGTAATCAAAATGTTGTCGATGGTAATTTGAATGCTGATTAATATATTCAACGGGTAAAAATATGTCCTGGCTTAATTCCTTTTTAGTGACGCTTACATCTGTCGAGCCTCATAATGTGCCCTTCACTGTAATCAGCATCGTGAGTCTGGCCGTTGCCTGCTTTATTTTCTTTTATTTATTTCGGGCCATTAAAATTGTTAACAGCCTGAAAAAATACACTCAATCAATTAATAGCATTGAAAGCAATTCTCCAGAGGAACAGCTTGCTCATCTGCAAAATATGTTTAAACGTCCAGAACTCAAACACGCGTGGAATGAGTTTGAAGAGTCGTTACACCCGCAGAGTGAGCTGGAAGGTGGGGAAGAAAAAATCGTCCGCATTCGTGCAACTGCGCCAAGCTCGAGCTACTTCTCTGAGCAACAGTTAGTCGATATTCCACTCAATACTGAATTCTTCAAACACCTGCCCGGTATTCTGACCGGCGTGGGGATTATCGGTACGTTTTACGGTCTGATGATTGGCCTTAACCACTTCGACCCCAGTACTCCAGAGCAGGTCACCAGCAGCGTTAATAATTTGCTGCACGATGTGTTGTACGCATTCCTTGGCTCTGCCGTGGCTATTGCCGCCTCTATTTTCGTCACCTGGCTGGAAAAACTGTCCATCGCCAAGTGCTATAAGTATCTGGAAAAATTTACCGCCGCTATCGACAAACTCTACGTTAGCGGCGTAGGCGAGGAATACCTCGCCTCGCTGGTCAAATCCAGCAATGAAAGCGCAACCCAGGCACGCCACCTTAAAGAGAGCCTGGTGACTGACCTTCGCGATATGTTGCTGCATCTTGCCGAAAGCCAGAAAGTTGAAAATGAACGCCTCGCGAATACGTTAAGTAACACCTACCGTGAATCAGGCGCACAGTTTGCCGATCAGGTGAGTGGCGCAATCGAAAATAGCCTGAAGTCACCGCTGGATAAAATTGCGGGTGCGGTTCAGACCGCCAGCGGCGATCAAAGCGGCATGGTACAGAATATGCTGCAGGATGTGCTGACCGCATTTATGGCGAAGCTCGATACCACTTTTGGCCAGCGGTTTACGAACCTTAATGACATGATGGGACAAACCGTTGGGGCGATCCAGACGATGCAAAGCGGGTTCTCCGCTCTGCTACAGGATATGCGTCAGGTCAGCGATGACTCCCGGCAGGGCAGCGTACAGCTGATTGAACAGCTGCTCTCTGAAATGAAGTCGGGCCAGCAGGCCATGCAGGCGGGCATGAATGACATGCTTAACAGCTTACAGGCCTCTGTCGCCAAAATTGGTGCTGAGGGTGAAGGCGCTGGTGAGCGTATGGCACGTCAGCTCGAGAAAATGTTCGCCGACAGCGAAGCGCGGGAAAAAGCCCAGGCAGAACATATGTCCGCCTTTATTGAAGCCATTCAGAATTCAGTACAGCAGGGCCAAAATGCCACGATGGAAAAAATGGCAACGTCTGTTGAAGCACTCGGGGAGCAGTTAGGTAGTCTGTTTGGTCAGATTGATAAGGGCCAGCAACAGATATCAGCGAACCAGCAAGCTAACCAGCAGTCCCTGCACGAACAGACGCAACGAGTGATGAGTGAAGTAGACGATCAGATCAAACAGCTGATCGAAACCGTTGCCAGTCAGCATCAGGGTACGACGGAAACCCTTAACAAACTCGCAGAACAGACCAACCGACAGATTCAGGATATGCAAAACGGTGCGGACAAAATGCGTGTCGCCGCCGAGCGTTTTGAACACGCGGGCGATCGTGTGTCCGAAGCGAATCACCTCACGGCTGACGTATTGAATAAAGCGCAGTCGGCGGGATCCTCGCTCTCCCTTGCAACCAGCGAACTCAGTTCAGTAGTGGCCGATTATCGGAACAATCGCGAAGCTGTCAGCAAATCCATTGCCATGCTGGAGTTGCTCGCCGCTAATACCCAGTCTGAACAAATTACTCGCAGTCAGTTCATCACCGATCTTAAGCAGCATGGAGAGCGCTTGCAGAGCTATAACCGTGAAGCACAGACCTTTATGGAAAATGTCAGCGATGTGCTTGGGAAAGGCTTTGAAGACTTCTCAGAAGGTGTTTCACGCAGTCTCGATAAGACGCTGGGCAAACTGGACGTCGAAATGGCGAAAGCCTCTAATCTGCTTGCGGGCTCTGTCGAGCAGATCGGTGAAAGCGTCAGCGAGCTTGATGATGTACTGTCTCGCGTGCGTGCCTGAGGGAGTGACAGCTGATGTTTGGGAATGCATTTGGCGTTAAAAAGCGCCGCAGTGATGAAGCTGAGAAGCCCTTCTGGATTTCTTACGCCGATCTGATGACCGCCATGATGGTGTTATTTCTGGTGGTGATGGTCGCGTCGCTAAGCTCCGTTACACAACGAATTCAACGCGCGGAGCAAGGGGAAAAAGTCAGGGGGCAGGACATCGCCAGATTATGTGAACGCCTGGAGCTGCATGCCCGCAGTGTAAACAAAACCATCGTGGTGGATTGCCACGATAACCGCATCAGCTTTGGTGAAGCGGGTCGTTTCGACCACAACCGTTTTTTCCTTAATGCTGAAGGGCAAAAAGCATTACAGGATGTCGTACCGCTTGTACTTGAAGCCTCAGATAGCGAAGAAGGTAAAAAGTGGTTTAAGCAGATCGTGATTGAAGGGTTTACCGATACCGACGGCTCCTACCTCTACAATTTACACCTCTCTCTGCAACGTTCCGAGTGGGTCATGTGCAGTTTGCTCGATAGCCGTAGTCCTTTGCAAAACAGCATCTCCGCGGAGCAGCAGATCCAAATTCGAAAACTTTTCCTGGCTGGTGGGGTTTCGTTTAATAACGCGAAAGAGAGCAAAGAAGCCAGTCGCCGCGTTGAGTTGCGCATGCAGTTCTTTGGGCTCAAGGATAAACGTGATGGGGCCGAAGAGGTGGATTTCCCTACGGTCGTTAATAAAGAAGTTTGCCAGCTGGTAATGCCGCAATGACGCCCGCGCTGAGTTCTCTCTCACAGCGTATTGCAGCTAAGCTCTCTTCCAGCCAGCAGGAGGACCATTATCTGCGCAATGATTTCCACGCGCTGGCTTCTGCTGGCCGTGAGATGGAAAAACGATTTGATAAAGCAGAGAAAATCCCCACGCCTCCACATGAAATGCGGCTGGCAGCACTGCGTCGTTTTCGTCTTGCGGAAGAACTGAGTGAACGTGAATGGCGGATGGTGTTTTATGGCCTAGCCGATACCGATCCGCTCTATCCTGACAGGCCAGTATTACTGGAGGATGATACATACTTCCCCCATGTCGACAGTGCTATCAAAAAACAGATTGAATCTAAGTCACTGAAGCGCAAGGACTGGGCAGCACTCTGTTCAAGTTATTTTGCCTACAAACACGAATCGCCAGAAATAAACCCGCACTGGTGTGTGCTGCGTGGTCATATCGCCCGGGGGTACCCCGTGGTAAAAGCCGCTATCCGCAGAGAAAAGTCGTGGATGAAAACCATTGAGTTTTATCACGACATTTTTACGCCTCAGGCTGGCGGTGTGATATCCCAGCAGCTCCTTTCCGGTGAGAGCAATTCCTTATCATCATTAGAAAAAATAGCGCAAATCCCCGATAGCAGCTGGTTGTGGAAGCGTATTTTCACGGTGTTGCTGGCGCAGCTTGATACTCTGGACGATCCTCAATATCTGGACAAAATCAGTTGGCTATTAGGCCTGGCGGCGCAGTGGGTTCGTTTTCGCGATGACATTATGACAGCGACACTGACCCGCTATTATCATTCTACCTATCGCGATCAAGCGCATTCCGCCCTGAAACAGGCCGCCCTGGAATACTGGGATAACCCGCAGCTGAAAAGCCAGCAGAACAAGTGGCATCAGTATGTTTCTGAACCCGTAGCCGCGATGGTACGCGGCTGGTTAGCAAAACAGGATCTGATGCATTTCTTTGAGCTGTTACGCGGCAATGGCGACGTTGATCAGGCAAGGCTGCACTATTGGCTACGTTTCGCGAATCAGATGGGATTCACCCGTATCGTGATGGGACCAGATGCCTGGCAAGATCGTGGCAGCGACTTTGTGAAATTCCGTGAGGAGAATCGTGGGAGGCTGAGCCATCTGCGAGGTGGGCGTAGTTTCGATAACGCCATGATCATGCAGATTAACGACTACATTTTCGTTGAATTTTCCGGAACGGGGAACGCGATGTATGCCTACCGGGTGGGTCAGGCTCCATTTAACCCAGAGTCACACTCATTGGATATTAATATCCAATTAAAAGACAAATACCGTAATGTTCTTCGCCTTCCACATACCCCACGAGCCGAAGGATACAACAAGACCCGCATCACTGGCTGGATGCTGAAATACGATGATGAACTGCGCCAACTGGGTATCCGCTGGATGGCTGAAGAACCCGTCAAGTTTGTCGACAAGAAGGTGACTTCCTCAGCTGTACAAGTTGACATCAAAATCATCAATCCATTGCGGGATACAGCAATACAGCGCCTGGTTGAAAACACCTCGTGCATCGTCAGTGATAACCGACAAAAAGGTGGAGTGCTGTCCGTTCAGCTCAAAGCACCTGATGACTCAACAGAAAGAGAGTTGCTTCGACTCGGTTTCACCCCCGTGACTAAAGAACCTCATCGCTACTGGATCAAATAATGCTGAAACGTCTGTTAAGTAAACTGACGGGAAGCCGTCAGCAGATAGAACGCCACCTGAAGAATCAGTACCTGGTTGAGGAAAAAGGACTCAGTTTTCAACAATCTTTGGTTGATGACTCAGATCTCTGGGCGCTGGCATCCTGGCTTGAGCAACTAGCTGAAGAAGACTATCTGATATCACTAACAGACCGATGGTTATTGAGCTGGGATGCCTTGTATCGCCTACTGGAAGACGAAGAACATTCCAGCAGTCTGCCTCTTATTGGCGTCCCAGAGGTATTACCATTACGTGCACACCTGAGTTCACGCGGAGCATTAAGCGATAGTGATTTTCGCGTTTGGGTTGCGCAATGGACTTCATTTCCTGCCCACCAGCCGCTCCGTTTCAATCGTACCGGTGCTATTTTTACTTATGAAAATCAACAACACCTGTTATCGCAGGAAAACTGGGCACTCTTACAGGCAATAGAGCAGCTTGGTACCCAGCAAACTCAGACGCCTGGCGAAACCACTAATCAGCTGGGATGGGCTGCTATTCGTAAATGCGCGAAACAAGCCGCCGTAAAATTTGATGACTACTTAGAAAAGACGCACGTTATCAAACCGACATCGTTGTCATTACGCCTGCGTAAAGCAACGGTTGCTGATACCGCCGTTATCGAGATTGAGCCACACTTCGAAGACCAGCCCGCTAACTGGCTCGGCAGTTTTGACAAGAACTCACAGGTTCACGATAGCTACCGTATTCCCGGAGAGAACGGCGAACTCAGCCATGTCATCATCCCTCCCGAAGTAAAAGAAGTCCTGAATTCAATTCACTCAATCCCAGGCCGTCGGGTGGCCGGTAGTGAAGCGCTATCCTTTGTTCGCAACCCCTATACTTTCCTGGGTGAAGATGCCGCCAGTGTTATTGCCCCTGAGGAACACGAACAGGCACTGTTTGATGCCCATATTTTCTTTCATCACTTTAGGCTTCAACCCCAAATCAATGATGAGAATAAGATAGAGAGTATTACGCTGGTGCTGGAGCCTGTCTCACCGCTGCCGCAACCGGAGGTGTCATTCCTCTTCTCTGCGCCATGGGAACTGGAAAAATTTGTTCAGGCCGTAGGGATCAGCGTTGCCGCGCAAATGCCAGCAGGTTCCTGGCAGGGTTACGAGCTGGAACTGAGCCAATTCACTGAACAGCAATGGCATGATTGCCAGTCGCTGTTGTTGCGCTGGCAACAGGAAGTCGAGGGTAAAGAATTTAGTGATGTTCTGGATCTCGGTAAATATAGCGATCGCGTCATCGGCATTGGTGAGTTTAAAAAAATATCCTCTCCCTGGTTGACCAAGTCGCAAAGTGAAAACTGGCTCCCTGATGACATCGACTTCTCCGCATTTTCGGTGGAGACGCTAACGGGCTGGGAACCTGAAAACCTGCAACACTTCGATGAACTGCAGGAGAGAATCACCCAGGCAGAAGCGACTGGCGAAACACATATCATCTCACCCTGGAATGATAACGAACTGCCTCTGGATACCGCGAAAACCTTCAGTAAGAACTGGGAAAAACAGCAAAATGCAGCACAGGAATCAGAGGACAGTGCTGTTGATAAAACCACCCGGGCTGTACTCAAAATTGAACAGAACATTGAAGAAGCGGTCTATATCAAACAACGCCGCGATTCACTCCTCACTGCACGCCATGCCGAACCTGAAATTCCGCTGAGCCTGAAAGAGCACATCCGGCTCAAAGACCATCAGCGCGAAGGCGTAGCCTGGCTTCAGCAGCTTTTCCTTCGTTCACCTCAGGAAACTGCAGGTTGCCTGCTAGCGGATGATATGGGGCTCGGGAAAACACTGCAGATCCTGAGCTTCCTGGTCTGGTTCATTGAAAAATTCCCTGACGAGCCACCAAGCCTCATCGTTGCCCCCGTCTCTCTTTTGGATAACTGGGAGCGTGAACTCGACAATTTCTTCTACACCTCCGGGATTTCGGTGATGAAATTGTATGGCGACACCATCAAAGCGGTGAAATACCCGAAACAGGCTATTCCTGCCCATCTGCAGTCTCAGGGCATCAAAAACCTGCTCAAACCCGGCTGGCAGGGTGAGGCGAAAATCATTCTGACAACCTACGAAACGCTCCGCGATCAGGAGTTTTCACTGGCGCGTCAGCCATGGTCCATTATGGTGTGCGACGAGGCGCAAAAAATAAAGAACCCGGCGGCACTGATCACTCATGCTGCCAATGCGATACAAGCCAGGTTTAAAGTGGCATGTACCGGCACACCCGTCGAAAACACGCTTGTAGACCTCTGGAGCCTCTTTGATTTTGTCCAGCCGGGCCTGTTAGGGGCACTCAATGAATTCGGCAAACACTATGTTCGCCCTATCGAGAACGAAGCAGGTCGCGATACAGGGCGGCTTGAAAGTTTACGCGCGTTGATTGAACCCCAGACATTACGCCGAACGAAAGAAGAAGTTGCGCGTGATTTGCCGCAAAAAATCGAAGTCACCAGCTGTAAACAACTGCCGCTTTCTGGCCCTCAAAAGCAACTGTATCTTTCTTCGATAGCGAACTGGCAACAACAGCAGGCACTTAGTGAAGGAATGCAGCAAGCAGGTGCGGGGATGTTAGGGTTATTATATCGCCTCAAACTCATTTGCGCGCACCCGGCTATTGTTAACCCTGAGCCTCGCTATCGTGAAGGGTCGCCAAAGCTGAACTGGATGCTCAAAACGCTGGATGAAATTAAACACACCAGCAAAGACAAGGTAATCATCTTTACCGAGCTGCGCGATCTCCAGCGCGAGATCCAGCATGCTGTTCAGCAGCGTTTTGGTTTCCGTCCGGTGATTATCAACGGTGACACAAGCACCAAAAGTCAGAGCCAGAACAGCCGTCAGCGATTGATTGATGATTTTCAGTCTCAACCCGGCTTTGGCGTGATTATTCTCTCCACCGTCGCGGTTGGATTTGGGGTGAACGTCCAGAAAGCAAACCACGTTATTCATTTCACCCGCTGCTGGAATCCGGCAAAAGAAGATCAGGCAACTGACCGCGCTTACCGTATCGGCCAGACAAAGGATGTGTATGTCTATTATCCGACGGTAATGGACTCTGAAATCACGACGTTTGAAGAAACGCTAGACGAACTCCTTCAGCGTCGACGGGCATTGGCGAGGGATATGTTGTGCTCTGCACCGGATCTAAGCAGCGCTGATTTTGAGAACATTTTAAAAGGGACGTAAGCGCTCGATTTCCGCACTACAAAAAGATACTTAGGTCCGTTTCAAAGCCAATACCTGCGCTGACTACCTCAATAAGAGGTGATGTTAATCCAGGGATAAAAAAACCCGCCGAAGCGGGTTTGAGGTTTACCAGTAATATTCCAGGGGCCGATTGTTCGGCAGCCAAAGCAGACTATCAGGATCTGCGCCAGTTACTAAAGCATGCGCCAGGGAGCGATCATCTGCGCGACGTCGGCGGGTCGTATACAAGTTGTTCCAGTAACCCGGATTCTTGCTGTAGTTTACTCGGGGCGCATTGTCTCCATTACGGTTGGCGTAGTGAATATGCTTTACACGACAGCGAGTGGCGTACTGCACGTGGCAATGGCTTACCGTGGCAATCACGGTCTTTACGGGTATTGAAAGTAGACATTAGTAAGCTCCAATTAAGGTACTTACAAATGTTCTCCGGTGGTGTCATGGTGCATTTATCCTCCTGCTAATCGGCATATCGCAAGCGGTCGTTAATCTCCTGCCAACTCATACCGTGGTGCTCACGCTGATTTCCACACATTGGGCAAGAGCATGATGTTGGGGTACGTGCAATGATTCCGGCCATGCGTGGCGACACGCTGGCGAACACATGATAATACTGGCGACGCTTCTGCTTTATGCGACGCTCATGATGGCGACGCTCCGCTCGTGTACGTGACATTTTGAAACTCCATGATGCAGGGGCTCATTGCCCCTGCTTATGAGTTCCGAATGGGTAATCGGGCGAAATTTCATCACAATTGTTCTTCTCTCTTGGCAAACGTGCCACCAGCCTTCGCTATTGATTCAGCCAGCGCAGCAATTGACGGTTCATAGGCCATTCCGCCACTTGGATGTGTGATGCCGCACCATTCTACCGGGTATTCTGGCGGAAGATTTGGCACTTTATCCCATAGGCGGCTACCCAACACCAGGATTACATCAGGATCTAATTCCCGGACAACCTCAAAGAATGGGGCTTCTGCGGCCTTCCATGCTTCTGGGGTCGGTGGAATTCGCGAGCCTTCGCCAACAATCTCCTGCACGAAATTATAAAAAGCGACGTGCTGCCAAGTCTCAAACCGTTCTTCATCAGTTGGATACGATGTATCACCACGCAACACTGCTGTGAGCTTAGAGAAAAACGGAATGCCAGCACAGTAAGCGTGCGTTTTAACAACGTACAGCGTGTAATCGTGGCCTACGTCGTGCTCGTCCGCGTAATGTGACTCACCCAATACCAGCACCCGAACGCCATAACGACTACCGGCGTATTTTGAGCCAACGAAGGGGCGGAAATTGATACTGCTTTGGCGTTGCTGCTCCATATTTCCCCTCAATCAATTATTATTCGAGGATGAAGATCAATCTGTTAGACGACCAAATTCAGTATACCACTACAGAAACAGGCCATAAGAAATAAGGAATACTATCGATAAAATTTTGCTATTAGAATCTGTAAAGCTCTCGCTCATAACAACATACCGGCACTGATCATGATCACTCGAGTGATCACTTTACACATTGTTATCTGATGACTCGGAATGCACTATCATCATTATTTATTTTTAACGGTGATCATCTATCCTTCCCACTACAACTCACTGATTATAAATACATATTCCAAAAGTGATCACATGGTAACTCATACTAATTAAACCAACAGATTGTTATTAATGGGATTTCATCACAATCTTCGGCATTAAGTGTTCCTGCTAATTCAGCATTTGCCTGTTCGGGCAAAGCCATCAGAGCCATGGCCGAAGCAAAAAAGGATTGATCAGGCCAAAATACGGAAAATCTACCAGATAACGCCGAGCAGTACTTGGCACTATCCCAATATGACGACAGTAGTCAGCAACACTCCACCCTTCTGGCCAAAAACGTAAGTAGTAATCATCAAAATGCCTCTTCCAGCTATCACTCATTGGTTTTCTACGCAGCTGCTTGGCCGCTGATTTGTAGCGTAGCTTGTTGTTTTTGATGTAACTCTCAACTGAGCTTCTGCTTTGCAAAAAGCAATAGCGATGCCACGCCCAGTAAATGATTTTAAGACTCTGCCCACCTACCTGTCGGCAATTTGCATAGACACGTTCAGGATTAAGTCGGTACTTTCTCGCATACCCGGACAGACTAACGCCTGTAATTAATGCTTCAAAAAGGTAGTTGCGTCGATGCCCTGACCAGCGAGGAGCATCGCGAATCCACCACTTTTCTTCGTCGTATAATTCACAATATGAACGCCTACGGTGAAACATTGGGAGCTCAGCTTCCCCCAGGAAATATTTATCCAACTTGCCTGCAAAGCAGCAGGAAAGAGTTGAGACTTTTAAGTCAGTGGATGTCTTCGGGATGTCTTTAGCTCTGGCATGCTGTGGTTTACAACTACAAGGTTTTGGCTTTTTGAAACCTTGTCCAACACGTCGTATTCCCTTAGCGATAGTTTCTTTAGTGCGTTTTTTACCAAAATAACTTATGCGGAACATCAGCTCTGTATATTTTTCGATATCATTTTTGGTAACAGAGTAATAAGCATTTACTGGAAAATACACTGTACCCTTCGTAGCGTTTTCCCAACAGCTTTTAACAATCTTGTTCACATTACTTGGGTATCGAACATAGTTACCATCCATCATTAATAGATAATGATAATGCTGTTTCTTTTCGTCTCCCTCTTCCCTAACCCAGATATAGCTGATAAATGACCGGGGATAGCTGTTGTTTAATTCTTTGAACAGTAATTCATGAAAGGCACTAACCACCTGATTATCTGGGCTATACACAGGAAGATGGAAATCGTATCTGACAGCTAGAAACCTGGACATTGTAGAAACGTTGTTCACAGCTTCGAAGACTTTACCCATGATCTTTTTATCTTGCTCATCATCAGCGTGCTGTACAGGCCACAACACATCCTTAAAGATAAAGATCCCCTTTGATGGGATCCCTGCAATGCTGTCCGGCGAAATATTATTAAATACCGTAGTAGATGAGAGCTTGGTTGAGCCAGTTTCTAACTTATTAATCATGCATATACCTACGTTTCATCTTTCTGCAGATTCATATAAATCATCTATTCACGTATCATCTTGTTTCATTTTACCTCAGACATAAAAAAGGCTGGAATCCCAGCCTTTATACACAGAATTAACTTTGTTGTTCTTTCAACCAATCATCATATGCCTGCTCAGGCCAACCTAAAGTGCGGCCACCGCGAATAATAGGTTGAGGAAAAATACCAGCTTTGACCCAGCGATAAAGCGTTGTACGACTGCAGTCAAGTAAATGCAGCATTTTATTGATACGAATTAATTGTTGTGGCTGACGAAGTAATACAACCCTGTCACTAATCGTAGTGTTCACTTTCAAAGTTAATATCCCCAGAGAAAAATAAAAATAATAGGCATAGCAATACAGAGCTAAATAGCGTTGAAGGGGGGAATATTCTTCTCTGTATGCACTAATTAAAGAAAGCGATATGAAATGTAGATTCGCGCTACCTACAGACACACTTCGCTCTGGCAACATTTATACCAGCAACAATCTGATACGCCAAGAAAACAGCTGGCAATAAAAAAAAGTAAATTTCTACCACTTCCTATTAAACATATGCATGTGAGTGTATCCAGCTGAACCTGGTTGCCCCAATGTAGTTTTTCTATGGTGAGGCTTTTCAGAACACAGAACGGGCTCTTCCATTACCCCCACGGGTAACTCAGAGCGAGACGCGTTAGCACGACCATCCCGAGTAGATGCAGTAGATAGCATTCATGAGATAGAAAGGAAATGAGAAGCTATAGGATGCTAAACAAGTACGCGAGTAAGTACGCGAGTAAGTACGCGAGACGAAAACCAGAGAATTTACTGAAGAGGTATGTTTGTAACTACTTGATTTTAATGGTTCCGATAATAGGAGTCGAATCTACGACCTTCGCATTACGAATGCGAGCCAACTCTCAAATGAGTACAAGCATGAGTACATGAAAGATATGACGTTAAATAAACAAATAAATATCAATAATATGTAACATAAATCACGACTCAACGTCTAAATTAGTTTTGTCGTCTCATGAGTTTTCATAACATCTCATAAAGCTCACAAAACCCACTAAAATCCACGCCATTGCGTGGATTTTTCTTTTTGTCTATAAAAAGCCCCTGCAAGGGTGCAGGGGAAAACGCATGTCAGAGCGTTTACTCTTACTTATTCGGGTTGCCTGAACGTGGCGACGCAGCGAAGCCAGGTTGCATACAAAAGTACGTGACCGGGGTGAGCGAGGACAAACGGGTTATTCCAGTTTGAACAACGCTTGCGCAAGTCCCGACGGGGCAAGCTCACAGGCCGCGTCAAATCAACGCACAGGCAACATGAACTGTGACGGGTATATTAGAATTTAATTGAACACCATCCCACCATCTATGAGCAGAGACTGGCCGGTCATGTAATCGGAGTCTGGCCCTGCAAGGTACGAGACGCAGGCGGCTACATCTTCCGGTTCGGATAAGCGGCCAAGCGTAATGCGTTTGGCAAAGGTTTCAGTACCGTAGCCGAGCGGTTTACCTGCCGCCTCAGAGACCTGACGGTCGATTTCCGCCCACATTGGCGTTTTCACAATCCCCGGGCAGTAGGCGTTAACGGTGATCCCCAACGGGGCAAGATCCCGTGCGGCGGTCTGGGTTAAGCCGCGCACCGCGAATTTACTTGAACTGTAGACGGCCAGTTCCGGGTTACCGGTGTGGCCCGCCTGGGAGCAGGCATTGATGATCTTGCCGCCGTGCCCCTCTTTGCGAAACGCCTCAATCGCCGCCTGAATCCCCCAGATCACCCCTTTCACGTTGATGTTATAAACTTTGTCGACAATCTCCGGGGTGATGGATTCGATGGGCGTAGAGGGTGCGATCCCGGCGTTATTGACGATAACGTGAAAGCCGCCCAGCGCGTTGCGGGCTTTCTCTACCGCCGCAAACACCTGCTCGCGGTCAGAGACATCCACCTTCACGGCCACGGCATGGCCGCCGTTACGGATAATTTCATCGGCAACGGCCTTCACCGTCGCATCGTTATAGTCGGCAATGGCGACGGCAAAGCCATCTTTCACCAGGCGAAGCGCTATTGCTTTACCAATCCCCTGGCCTGAGCCGGTTACGAGAGCCACTTTTTGCATTTTTCTGTCCTTATAGTAAGTCATAAAATCTGGCTGAGATGGAGCTGGCCCATCAGCAGCGGGTTATCGCTATAGTCAACGGGAATGGCCACCACGGCCGGGCCATCGACCTCCATCGCCGCACGTAGTGTGGGCTCGAGCGCATCGGCGCTCTCCACGGCAAAACCTTTCGCGCCAAAGGCGTCGGCGTACACTTTGAAATCGACCGGACCGAACTCTACGCCGGAAAGTCGCTGGTATTTTTTCTCTTCCTGGATTGCCACCATGTTGTAGGCGTTATCCACCCAGATGATATGCAGCACGTTGGCGTTAAGACGCACCGCGGTTTCCAGCTCCATGCTCGACTGCAAGAAGCCGCCGTCGCCGGAGACAGAAACCACCTTGCGCCCCGGATTCACCAGCCAGGCGCCAATCGCCCATGGCAGCGCGACGCCCATGGTCTGTTGACCGTTGGAGATCATCAGCTGACGCGCCCTGAAGCTGTAGAGATAGCGGGCAATCCAGATATGGAAGCTGCCCATATCCACGGTGAGCGTTACGTCGTTATTCACGATGTCCTGCATAGCCCGCACGATACGCAATGGATGCAGGGCAAACTGGTTGAGCGAGGCGCCACGGCGATCGAGCAGATCCCGCTGATGCTGGCGATCGACCAGGATTTCTGACGCGCGCTGGCTGAGTTCCAGTTTGTGGTTAATCCGGCTGGCAAGCTGGTTCAGCGTGGCGGCGATATCCCCCACCAGCTCGATGTCAGGCACATAATTGCGCTCTTCATACGCGGGCAGCACATCAATGTGCACCAGCGTGGCATCGCCGCTGTTCCACATGGACGGCTCATACTCAACGGGGCTGTAGCCAATACAGATGATCAGGTCCGCCAGGTGCAGCAGCCGGTCGCCCGCCTGATTATTAAAGAGGCCGACGCGCCCGGCGAAGCGGGTGAAGTGCTCCTGGTTCACTGCCCCGGCGGCCTGATAGGTGCTGGTAACCGGAATACGGCTTTTCTCCAGCAGCTTACGCAGCGCCGTGCTGTTGGCAGGCTGACTCGCCATCAGCCCCAGCAGGATGACCGGATTTTTAGCATTCTCGATGAGCCTCACCACATCGTTAATCACCGATTCGGGTGCCGGGCCCATTATCGCCGGGCCGCTGGCAGGCAAAAGGGTGCCTGTGGCGGGCTGGTCGACAATATCCTGCGGCAGGCTGACAAACGCGCTCCCCGGTCTGCCTTGCTCGGCGGCACGAAACGCGTTGGAGATAACCTCGGCAATCGAGTCCGGGGAACTGACCTCGACAGCATATTTGGTGACCGGGCTGAACATCGCAACCGTATCCATGCTTTGATGCACCAGTTTCGCTTTATCCGCCCGCTTCACCGCCCCGCCCAGCGCCACAACCGGGTCGCCTTCGCTGTTGGCGGTGGCAATGCCGGTGATCAGGTTTGAACAGCCAGGTCCGGAGGTGACCAGCGCCACCCCGGCTTTGCCAGTCAACCGCCCTACCGCTGCCGCCATAAAGGCTGCGTTCGCCTCGTGGCGCACGGGGATGATCTCAATGGAGGAGTCCAGCAGGGAATCAAAGACTTTGTCGATTTTCGCACCCGGAATACCGAAAACCTGCTTCACGCCCTGCGCTTCCAGTTGGCCGACAACCATATCGGCGCCGTGCGCCCACTGGCGAGCCTGTTTATCACTGTTCACGGTGGTTCTCCTGTTAGTTTTCAACGGAACGGATCGCTGCATCCAGATTGCTGGGGTGAAGGTTGGCCTGTAAAAACGCGCTATCGGCGGGCAGGTCAATCATCAGCTTGTGAATTTCACCGAAGGTGAGCATGCCGTTCTCCAGTTGGTAGTCGAGCAGATGGCCCCCACCCTGACGATCGTCAGTGATGAAATGTTCGTGATAACCGGCCACGTTAATCCCCTGCATATGCTGCGGCGTGCGGAATCCGACCAGCACCCCTTCGCGCTGGTTAAAGCGGAACACCGGTTGGTCGTCCAGGACGTCGGTCATCGCCCGGTACGGCGGCGTCTGGCGCGGTACCGTGCGGGTGTGGGCGTGGCGGAAGTTGCCGTCGATACGCAACGCGCAGAACAGGTTATCGGAGGGGATTTGCTGGTCGATCACCTCGTGGATCTGCTGACGGCTGACCGGCGTATCGAAGGTTTTGCGATACTGCGGCTGGAACCAGGTCATCACTGCAAACGGCGTTTTCTGCTCTGGCTTCGCGGCGCGGGCGCTACCGTCGGCGCGCAACTGGTACACCTGGCTGCTAAAGGCAATCAGTTCGCCGTCCAGCTCGTTAAAGGTGCCCAGACCAAAATCACCTTGCGCCAGTAAATCGGCGACGGTGGTGTCTCCCTCGTATACGCCGCTTAACAGGGCGCTCATTAGCGATGTCTGATAGATCACGCTGTCAGGGTGCCGGGCAGAGAACCCACGTACGGTCTCGCACAGGCTGGCCTCACAGTCGCATGCCGATGAATGCATCATTATGCTCGTCCTCTTCAACTTTTTTTAGAAAGGTTAAATAAATGTTGACCCGATTCAGCAGAGAGTTCCAATATAGAATCCATGCTGGTTTGAGACGTTTGAGATATGGAACTTCGTTATCTGCGCTATTTTGTCGCGGTAGCACGCGAGAGACACTTCACTAAGGCGGCCAAAGCGCTGGGGATGTCGCAACCTCCTCTGAGCCAGCAAATCAAACGGCTTGAGGAGGAAGTGGGGACGCCGCTTTTCAGACGCCTGACGCGAGGTGTGGAACTGACCGAAGCGGGAAAAGCCTTCTATGAAGACGCTTGTGAGATCCTTGCGCTGAGCGACATAGCCGTCGAAAAAGTTCGGGGCATTGCCCGTGGCCTAAACGGCAATCTGTCGATCGGGATTGCCAGTTCCGACGCTTTTCATCCCATGATCTTCACGCTTATTCGCCATTTTCAGTTGCAGAACATGGCGGTGAAGATCCATCAACGGGAAGCCAATATGTCCTCTCTTACGACGATGCTGGCTGAGGGGGAACTGGACATTGCTTTCGTACGTCTGCCCTGTGAGAGCAGTAAAGCGTTCGAGTTGAAAATACTGGACCGGGAACCGATGGTGGTGGTACTGCATTGCGATCATCCTCTCGCAGAGCGCGGTGCTCTGACGCTGGAGCAGCTCCAGGATACGCCACTGGTTTTGTTCCCGCAGGAAATAGCGCCGTGCTTGTATGATCGCGTTTACCCCTGCTGCGCACGCTCCGGGATTGATATGGAACACGCGCGACAGTGCTCACAGCTTTCGTCGTCTGTCAGCATGGTATCTGCAGGCAGTGGCTTTGCCCTGGTGCCGCAGTCGATGGTGGTCATTTCTCCGCCGAATGTCACTCATCATCCGCTTATCTCACCGAAGCTCTATACCGATATCGCGCTGTGCTGGCGGCGTTTTGAACGCTCACGAACGGTGAAACGTTTTTTGTCGATGCTGAATGAAGACCCTTTATCCTGGAAGGCGACTTAATACCGTGTCGGCGGCACGCCAAACATGGCGCGAAACGCAAAGGTGAATGCGGCCGGGCTTGAATAACCCAGATCAAGCGCAACCTGTGTGACGCTACGCTTGTTTTTTAACATCACGACGGATTCCAGCAAGCGCACACGTTTTTTCCATTCGCTGAAGGCCACCCCGGTTTCCTTTTTGAAGCGACGTGAAAACGTGCGCACCGACATGCCGCTACCGGAAGCCCACTTCTCAATGCTGTGCGTTTCACCCGGTGTTTTTTGGATCTGGCTGCAGACTTTCATCAGTAAAGGTGAGCCCGGCCAGGAGATTGACAGGCCGGCATCCGGCAACCGCCTGAGTAATGAGATCAACACCTGCACAAGTTGCCCATCTTCCCCTTCATCGTCATACAGCTCCGGCACATTTTGCGTCGCATAGTGAATAAACGCACGCACGAAATCACTGACCACCACCACTTTACTGCCACTGAAAGCGATGGTCGCGAAATCGGCTTCAACATAGAGACTTTCCAGCAGCACGTCGCTGGTGGCAAAAATGCGATGCGGCACATGAGCCGGGATCCATACGCCATAGAGAACGGGGACCACCAGCGTCTTGCCTTCAATCTCCACACGCATACTGCCATTGCGCGCATACAGAAATTCAGCGAAGGGGTGCTCATGTCTGTCCACACCCGTATCGCCCATCAAGGGGTAGCTGCGAAAGTAAACCGCACGCGGCAATGCCATCAGCACCGGCGCGGGCTGGCCGCTAACCGGTTGACTGGGCGGTGACACTAACGTTGAGCACATAAGCACCTGGCCTCTATTCGATGAAGTTTGTCTTGATAGCACAGCGCAGACACGGCGGGTTTACTGAATAATGAAGCGGTCATAAATCTGTTTCACCCGTCATGAATAATTTACCAGCCATCTGCCTGAGGGATAAGCCTTTTCGCAAACACTGACTGGCGTAACGGGGATATTTTCTGACTGGCAGTCACGCTACGTTAAAGGAGAGATGATGGCTAATGAATGTACCGTCGATGTGATCAGCAAACCAAACCACTGGCTGCGGATTGTGCAGGAACTGCTATCACAGGCGGGAATTGTTATTAATGGGCCTGAGCCCTGGGATATCCGGGTGCACGATACCCGTTTTTTTAAACGCGTATTACAACAAGGTTCGCTCGGCCTGGGTGAAAGTTATATGGAAGGCTGGTGGGACTGTAAACGGCTTGATGTCTTTTTTGATAAGCTCCTCTGTGCCCGGCTGGATGAGCAACGCCCCGCCAGCTTTTCCGATCTTCTGCGCATCGCGTTTGCCCGCCTTGCTAATCCACAATCACGCAAACGTGCCTGGCAGGTTGGCGAAGTGCATTACGATCTGGGCAATGATCTCTTTAACCGCATGCTCGATCCTCATATGCAGTATTCCTGCGGCTACTGGAAAGAGGCCGACGAATTATTTGTCGCGCAGGAAAACAAGCTGGCATTGATTTGCGAAAAACTACAGCTTAAACCCGGCATGACGATGCTGGATATTGGCTGCGGCTGGGGGGGATTAGCAGAATATGCGGCACATCACTATGGTGTGCATGTGGAAGGCATAACGATTTCCGCTGAACAAAAAGCCTATGCCGAACACCTCTGTGCCGGGAAAGATGTGCGCATCCTGCTCCAGGATTACCGCGATCTGGATAAGCAATATGATCGTATCGTTTCGGTCGGCATGTTCGAGCATGTTGGTCCGAAAAATTACGCGACGTATTTTAAGGCGGTCGATCATTGCCTGAAACCTGACGGTCTTTTTTTATTGCATTCCATCGGTTCAAATAAAACCCAACATAACGTTGATGCCTGGATCAATAAATACATCTTTCCTAACGGCTGTCTCCCCTCGCTAAAACAAGTTGCTGAGGCCAGTGAACCCTATTTCGTCATAGAGGACGTACATAACTTCGGCGCCGATTATGATAAGACGCTGATGGCCTGGCATAGTCGCTTCAATAAGGCCTGGCCGCAATTGTCAGGAAATTACTCCGTCAAATTTCATCGAATGTTCAACTATTACCTGACTGCCTGTGCGGGCGCATTTCGCGCCAGAAATATTCAGCTCTGGCAACTGGTACTAAGCCGTGGCGTCACCGGCGGGCTGCGCGTGGCTCGCTAAATACATCTTTTAATAAGGTGGCTAAAAACACCCTCACTGACGGTCTTATTTAATAAAGACGCGAGTCATGACATTTTCCGGAAGCAAAATAATATGAACGTGAATTTCTTTGTAACCTGCATTGGCGACGCGCTTAAATCACGCATGGCAAAAAACAGTGTTCTGTTGCTCGAACAACTGGGTTGTTGCGTCCAGTTTCCTGAACATCAGGGGTGTTGTGGGCAACCGGCAATCAATAGCGGCTACATTACCGATGCCTTGCCGGGCATGAAAGCACAGATTACCGCACTTGAGTTCAATGACTATCCCATTATCTCTCCCGCCGGGTCGTGTATGAATGCCATTCGCCACTATCAGGACTGGCTACGCGATGAACCCGAATGGGCAATGCGCGCGGCGAACGTTGCCAGCCGGATGGTTGATCTGACCTCGTTTATCGTTAACCAGCTTGGCGTGACGGACGTCGGTGCGCGCCTGCCAGGACGGGCTGTCTACCATCCTTCGTGCAGTCTGTTTCGCAAGCTTGGCGTTCGCGATGAACCACTGGCCCTGTTACGTGAAGTTCGTGAACTGGAAATCATCCCTTTTAGCGACCAGGAAACCTGCTGCGGTTTTGGCGGCACTTTCTCGGTCAAAATGGCAGAGATCTCCGGGGAGATGGTGAAGGAAAAGGTGATGCATCTTATGGAAGCCAGGCCGGATTATCTGATCGGCGCAGATGCCAGTTGCCTGATTAATATTGGCGGTCGCTTGCAGCGAGAAGGCCACCCCGTCCGCGTACTTCACATCGCCGATGTGCTGATGAGCCGCTAAGGAGGCAATATGTTTCTTAAAACCAGTAACCTCCCGTTTTACGATCGGGTACAACAGCAAATCGACGATCCGGTCATGCGCCACGCTGTCGCGAACGCGCAGGATCGCATTGGCATTAATCGCCAGAAAATGATCGATGAGCTTGAGAACTGGCCCGCCTGGCGTTCCCGCGCCGCAGAGATTCGCGCCCATGTTCTTGAGAATCTGGATGCCTATCTCTATCAATTGAGTGAAAAGGTCACCGCGAATGGCGGCACCGTTTTTTTTGCCAACACACGAGAAGATGCCACCCGCTACATTGTGCAAATTGCGCAGCAGAAACACGCTCGCAAAATCGTTAAATCGAAATCGATGGTGACCGAAGAGATCGGGATGAATGCCGCGCTGGAAACGGCAGGCATTGAGGTCGTGGAGACCGATCTGGGCGAGTATATTTTGCAACTGGCCAAAGATGCCCCTTCGCATGTGGTTGTCCCGGCGATACACAAAGATCGCCATCAAATTCAGCGTATCCTGCGGGAGAAACTGGGCTACGAGGGTGCCGAAACCCCGGAAGCGATGACACGCTTTATTCGACAGAAGATCCGCGAAGATTTCCTTAACGCCGATATCGGCATTACCGGTTGCAATTTTGCGGTCGCGGAAAGCGGCACACTTAGCCTGGTGAGCAACGAGGGCAATGCCCGGCTCTGTACCACTGTGCCGCGAACACACATTGCCGTGATGGGTATGGAGCGCGTGGTTCCCTCATTTGCAGAGCTGGACATCATTCTGACCATGCTGGCACGCAGCGCCGTGGGCGCCCGCCTGACCGGCTACAATACCTGGCTTACTGGCCCCGGCGCTCAGACGGAAAGTGACGGCCCCGAGGAGCTCCATCTGGTGATCGTCGACAATGGTCGTTCGCGAGTGCTGGGGTCTGCTTTTCAGGATATCTTGCGTTGTATACGCTGCGGCGCCTGCATGAATACCTGTCCTGCCTACCGTCATATTGGCGGGCACGGCTACGGTTCGATTTATCCCGGCCCTGTTGGCGCGGTGCTCTCGCCGCTGCTCGGTGGCTATGAGGATTTCAAAAACCTGCCCTATGCCTGTTCGTTATGCACAGCCTGTGATGACGTCTGCCCGGTTCGTATTCCCTTATCTTCATTAATTCTTGAGCACCGCCGTACGCTGGCTGAAAGCGGCATGACGCCCGCGATGGAACGTCACACAGTGCATCTGTTCAATTACGCTAACCAGCATCACACCCTGTGGAAGGTAGGGATGGTGGCAGGCGCACGTGCGGCACAGCTGATGATTCGCAACGGGAAGATGCCCTTTAGCATTGCCGCAATCCGCAAGTGGACGCAAACCCGGGATCTGCCACAGGCGGATGGAGAGAGTTTCCGCAGTTGGTTCAAAACACATCAAAAGCAGCGCAAAAATGGGGAGGATGCATAATGGAAAACCGCGATGCCTTCATGCAGCACATTGCCCGGCAGCTCGGCCGCGAGCCACGTCAACTCCCTGAGCCATTGCCCGTTACGCACTCTGCGCCGCTGAGAAGCCGTTATGCCGAAAAAATAGCAGAGCAACCTTGCGACAGTTTCATGGAATTTGCCTCACAGATGATGCAGGTCCACTGCGAACTGGCCCCTCTTGCAGACCTCTCACAGGTCGCAGAAGGTCTCTGTAACCAGTATGGCGGCGGCCCGATACTGATAAGCGGCGACGCCCGACTGGCAAAAACAGGCATCACTGCACACTTGCAGAGGTCATTCCCGGCGAATTGCTGGGCCTCGCCGGGAAGAGAAGACAACCTGCGCATAGCCGCTGGGGCCAATATTGGCGTGGTCTTTGCCGAATACGGCCTGTGTGAAACAGGGGGCGTGGTTCTGTTTTCCTCGCCCTGGCAAGGACGAGCCATCAGCCTGCTTCCCCCGACGACGTTGTTTGTTGTCTACAAAAGCCGGTTACTGCCTGGCGTCACGCAACTGGCTGAAATCCTCCGTCAGAGAGAACAATCAGGTGAACCCCTGCCCTCCTGTATCAATCTCATCGCCGGACCAAGCTCGACGGCAGATATTGAACTTATTAAGGTCGTTGGGGTTCATGGGCCATTGAACGCGGTCTATTTAATTATTGAAGATTGTTGATGCAATAAACAGGCGCAGTGACTGCGTGTCACTGCGCCCGGTTAAGCCATTATTCTTTTAGTCGGGGGCGCTGTTTTATGACAACGGTTCCCCCCTGACTTCGCCAATAAAAAGGTATTGAAATGACAAAGGAAAGCGCATTGTGCCTGATGAGACTAACGATAAAGGATATTCTCGACTGGATAGAATGTAATATCGCAACGCCTCTGCCACTCAGCGCCCTGGCACAAAAATCAGGTTATTCTGCATGGCATTTTCAGCGGGGATTTAAAAAAGTTACGGGTATGTCGCCTGGCGTATATATACGATATCGAAAAATGGTGATTGCCCGCGATTTACTTCATGATACCAATCGCTCAATCACTGAAATTGCAATGCAAATGGGTTACCGGGAGCAGTCCACATTCTGCCGTGCGTTTCGGGAACATTATCATCGCACACCGGGACAGTATCGTCTGTGGGTGAAGGATAAGCGTTATAGCGGGCTTGAGGTCAATCGCGTCACGGGCACACATCGTTAATCTCTTTACACAATGCCATTGACAAAACGTTTCACAAAAAAGCGTATCGGTAAGACGCTGTCAAATAATGCTAACCTGGTTGCGCCCGCAAAATTTTGCACGATAAAGTGCCGTATCGGCACTTTCAATAAGCGAGGTCCCGTCATCATCAAGGTCTGCCGCACGCGCATGTGAAACACCCGTGCTGACGCTCACTACGCCAAAAGGGCTGGCCTCATGGATTAATTTTTCATTGATTATATTATGGGTAATGGTTTCAGCAATCTTCTTCGCTAATTCCAGTTCTGCTTCTGGTAAGATAACGACAAACTCTTCGCCACCGTATCGGGCGGCTACGGCATTTAGCTCTGCTAAACTCCGTTTTATTATAGCAGCCACATTGCGTAAACAGTTATCACCGTCCAGATGTCCATATTTATCATTGTAATTTTTAAAAAAATCGATATCAATCAGTAACAACGATATCGATTTTTTATTCTTTGCACACGTTTGAATTGTTTTCGGAAAAATATGATCAAACTCCCTGCGATTAGCCAGGCCTGTCAGACTATCAACAGAGGCCATCTCTTTTAATTGTGCGTTGGCAGACATCAAGGACTCTTTGGCATTGGCGAGTTCTTTGTTAAGTTGCACACGCCTGCTGATTTCTTTAAAAACATAACTCCCTGAAAAAATGGCACATCCAATAAGAAATATCACTATCGCGCCCAGAATCTCAGCATGATGTCTCCATGAATTCAAGGCTTCATCTGTACTGACCGCAACCGTCGTGACTAACCCATAGCGCTTATTTTTCTGAAAAGCGAAAATGCGTTCAATATGGTCAACACGAGAAATAACGGTTGCCGTTCCTGAGTCACTTTTTTTGAGATAAGTCGTAAACAGCAGCGAATCAGAAAATGCCTTACCGATATAATTTTCATTAAAAGGGAAACGAATCATAAGCGTGCCTGAATCGCTAATGAGCGAGATAGATCCATTCTTCCCCATATCTAATTTACCGTATGTTTCGAGAAAATTTTCAACGTTCAGCGTTAAAACCACTACCCCTCTGAACGTCATGTTATCATCTTCCAGCCTTCTGCTGATGGTAATAACCCATTTGCCCGTCGTTCGACTAATAACCGGAGGGCCAATAAAAATATCTTTAGATACGTTGTTACGGTGATAAATAAAGAACGATCTATCTGCGCCATTTCGCCTGCCTTTGGGGATATCACGCATGGCAAGAATTTGATTTCCTTTGTCATCATAGATGACAATATTATTAAGTTGTTCAATAAACGTTGTTTGATCCGACAGAAGTGTTCTTATGCGTCCAAGTTCTGGTTGTTTTATTCCATATATTTCCGTCATACTGGATATGGTTTTTATAATCATTTCACCTTGACGAATAACACCTTCCGAATAAGTATCAAGCGTGCGGCTTAAATTGATGACATTTATATTAAGCTCATTTATCGTCTGAGTTCGCGCTGACAAAACCTGGAAGGTCAGTAACACAGAAACAATGAGGAAAGCAACCGTTATAACCAGTGATAAATAAAATTTCTTTTTCTTCATGTTGCTTACCCATACATGCAACTAAAAAAACAGCAGCGCATTCAGAAATCTGTCCAATCACAAAGGCTCATAGTATGTCACCAGAAAAGGCAAAACAAAACAGGAACCAGCATCTTAACAATATCAGGCGATCTCTGTGAAACTGACATTTACTCATGCAATGCTCTCAGAAAATCCTCGTAGTCATCGAATCTGTATGTTGCGCAACAATCCCTGCATACGCCGTAAATTTGTCTGTCGAGGATAATGTCACGGCGATAAGTGAACCGACACGGCTAAGTTAGCGTGCTAAAATCAAATAGCCCGTCTTGTTTATATTTAAATTGATATAAGCACTATATTTAAAGACTGATAACGAATATACATAAAAGTCTCTCTCATTAAACAACTCCTGCATTTCATAAATGCGCCGAAAGGTATTATTGAGATAGATACAGCGCCAAAAAACTTACATACACGCTATTCCCCGCAGGGAAAATTTAAGGTAAAGATACTCGTTTAATTCCTGGAGCACATGAATGGGTCTGACGTCCGGTTCCCCCGATAACACGCATCCGGCTACCGTCGAAAAGAGGCAAAGCCGTAAAGTCCTGGGCGCAACCAGTCTTGCTCACCTTTTCCATGATGGTGCCACCGACCTGCACTATGTCCTTTTTGCTCTCTGGCAGCAGCAGTTTGGGCTTTCCATGGCGCAGACAGGCCTGCTTAAGATGCTGTTTTCCGGCACGATGTCAGCCTTTCAGATCCCCGCAGGAGAATTAGGCCGAAAGTACGGCGAACGCAGAGTATTAATGGCTGGCACCCTGCTGTTGACCGTCGCACTGCTCCTCTACGGCACCTCATCAACGTTGATACAGCTCATGATACTGATTGTCATCGGCGGTCTGGGTGCCAGCGTCCAGCATCCTCTGTCATCGAGTTTTATTACGCACTATTATTCCCCCAGGCACGCCCGTATTGCGCTGAGCACCTACAATTTCTTTGGCGATGTCGGCAAAGGGGTAATTCCCGGCACACTATCGGCCTGCCTGCTTATCATCGCCTGGGGCAGCGCCCTGCAATGGATTGCTCTCTTTGGCTTCCTCGTCACCCTTGGCCTGTACCTGTTACTGCCTGGAGATAGCAAACCCGCGCAAGTGGAGCCTCTCGCCGCCAAAGCAACGCACCACGACAAGCCTCAGCAGCCGGCGATGAAACTCCCCGAACCGCTGCGCCGAAGGGCATTCACCGCGTTATGCGTGATCGGGAGTATTGATAGTGCAACGCGCACGGGCACCCTGACATTCCTGCCTTTTTTGATGGCCTCACGCGGCGCTTCGGCGACGCAAATAGGCCTTGCGTTGACATTAATCTTTATTGGCGGGGCATTCGGTAAACTGGTTTGCGGAATACTGTCAACCCGGCTCGGCGTGATCAAAAGCGTCGCGGCCAGTGAGATAATCACCTCCGCCATCGTGCTGGGGATGGCATTTGCCCCGCTGCAAGTCACCTGGTTATTGCTGATTCCGTTAGGTGTGGCGCTGAACGGAACGTCCTCGATTCTGTATGGTAGCGTTGCCGAGTTATCCCGCCCGCAACAGCAAACCCGCGCGTTTGCGATTTTTTATACCGCCTCGCTCGGTTGCGGCGCCCTGATGCCCGTCATCTACGGTATGGCAGGTGATGTGATGGGCGTACAACAGACCTTAATGCTTGTCGCCCTACTGGTGCTTTGCATTCTGCCTTTGCTCATCCCCATCAGACGCGCAACAACCCTTGAAGGGCAGTCACTCGCGCCCTGACGCCAGGCGGGCCTGGAGGCCTGTTCGCATTTTCTAAACTAAAGCCTCGGATTATGCTGTTTTGTTTGTTTTGCCTGAGAAGGTATACCTTGCGGGGAACCCCTTTACTGGCAGGCAACGATGAGCACACATACCCGCATTCGCAAATTCAATACCAAAGACACCTACCCGAATCAGTCACTGGATAACGATCTGTGTCAGGCAGTTCGTGCCGGCAATACCGTGTACGTTCGGGGCCAGATTGGTACCGATTTTGATGGTAACCTGGTCGGGCTTGGCGACCCGGCCGCCCAGGCTGAACAAGCGATGAAGAACGTAAAACAGCTTCTGGAAGAGGCAGGCAGTGACCTTTCACACATCGTCAAAACGACCACCTATATCATCGATCCCCGTTATCGCGAGCCGGTTTATCAAGTTGTCGGCAAATGGCTCAAGGGGGTGTTTCCCATCTCAACCGGGCTGGTCATTTCCGCATTGGGTCAGCCACAGTGGCTGATGGAAATCGATGTTATCGCGGTGATTCCCGATAACTGGCCATCACCAACGGGAGAGTAAGAGCATGACATTATCGATTATTGGTCGCTGCGCGCAGACCGGTCAGATAGGCATTGCCATTAGTTCTTCCAGTATTGCGGTGGGGGCGCGCTGCCCGTGGCTACGTAGCAAGGTGGGCGCGGTATCAACCCAAAACATCACCTTACCGGCGCTGGGACCGCGTATTCTTGAAAGACTGCAACAGGGTGATAGTGCTGAAACGGCGCTAAAGGCGGGGCTGAGCACGGATGATTATTTTACCTACCGACAGGTCACCGTGATGACGGCCGGAGGAGAAAGCGCTTTCTACAGCGGCGACAAAACGCTCGGCGTCCACAACGCCCTGAACGGTGATAACTGCGTGGCGGCGGGTAATCTGCTCGCGGATCCGAACGTCATTGTCGCGATGATAAACGCGTTCGAACAGCAAACCGGGCATCTGGCTGACAGGCTCATTGCTGCAATGCAGGCGGGTCTTGCCGCAGGCGGAGAAGCAGGCCCGGTACATTCATCAGCGCTGTCGATTGTCGATTCTCACGTCTGGCCGATAGTTGATTTGCGCGTCGACTGGACAGACGCCGATCCCATTGATGAACTCGGCAAACTCTGGCGCGCTTATCAACCCCAGATGCAGGACTATTTAACGCGAGCGCTTGATCCGCGTAGCGCGCCGGGTTACGGCGTGCCCGGCGACGAGTAAGTGCAAGGAGGTCTGATGATGACCAGCCGTGAAATGCTGGAACAGCTGGTGGCGTTTGATACCACCAGCCGTGAATCTAATCTGGCGCTGATCGACTTTATCGGCGGCTACTTAACCGGGCTCGGCGTTAACTATGAGCGCATTCATAACGCTGAGCGTAGTAAAGCCAATCTCTATGCGCGACTTGGCCCGCCGGGACCGGGCGGCGTTATGCTCTCTGGTCACAGCGATGTGGTTCCCGTTGACGGGCAGAACTGGAGCGTTCCCCCTTTCACCCTGACTGAGCGCGACGGCAAACTGTATGGTCGCGGCACGGCGGACATGAAAGGCTTTATTGCTTGCATCCTCGCAGCCGTCCCCTACTTTCTTGCGCAGCCACTGGCGCAACCGCTGCATCTGGCAATTTCTTATGATGAAGAAGTCGGCTGCCTCGGCGTGCGTACGCTGCTGGATGCGCTCTCCCGTCGCGCGGAAAAGCCCGATATCTGCCTTATCGGCGAACCCACACAATTGCAGCCTGTTCTCGGTCACAAAGGCAAACTCGGCGTGCGCTGTGAAGTCCAGGGCGCCGCCTGCCATTCAGCTTATGCACCACAGGGCGTTAATGCCATCGAGTATGCGGCAAAGCTCATCCACCGCCTTACGCGCATAGGTCAGCGTCTGGCTGCGCCGGAACATCATGATGCGCGTTTTGATCCGCCGTTTACCACGGTACAAACGGGTCTGATTCAGGGCGGCCGGGCGCTGAATATCGTGCCCGCCGAGTGTACGTTTGACTTTGAAGTGCGCACATTGCCGCAGGACGATGCGCAGGAGGTGGCCCGGGAACTGGAACATTACGCACAGCGCGAGCTTCTGCCCGACATGCAGGCCGTCAGTCGCGACGCGACGATCCGTTTTTATCCCATCAGCGGTTATCCCGGTTTGTACACCCCCGCGCAAAGCGCCGCCGCACGGCTGATTGCCCATCTCACCGGCTCCGAAAGGTTCAGTACTGTCGCATTCGGTACGGAAGGCGGATTATTCCATCAGGTCGGCATCCCCAGCGTGATATGTGGGCCAGGCAGCATGGCGCAAGGCCATAAACCGGATGAATTCATTACGGTCGAACAGTTAAACGCCTGCGATGCCCTGCTGCGTCGTCTTGCCGCGTGGATGTGTCAAAAAACGTAACATCACCGAATGCTATTCAGTGCGATTCCCTTCTGTTCAGGGCGGACAGCGGCCGCCCTTCTTCCGCTCGTTTCACTGTCTTTCTGCTTTAACTTTTCCAAACGCCAGCTTCGGGAAGCACTAACCGCGCGACAGACGTTTAACCCGTATGCTGGTTTCAGGCATTCGATAGCCCATTTCTGGAGATTACATGGTTAGTGCAGAAGTCACCCTGTTCCCGCAGCCCCCAACGCTGCAACCCGACGTGAACAACACGCATGTTGCCGTACGACTCGATGGCGTGCTCAAACGCTTTGGCGACGCCATTGCCCTACACAAGATTTCCCTGATGATTGAAGAAGGCGAATTTATTACCCTGCTCGGCCCGTCAGGCTGCGGCAAAACCACGTTGTTGAACCTGATGGCGGGTTTCGCCGAAGCGGATGGCGGCGAAATCTTTATAGATGGCGATCTGGTGACCGATACCCCACCCTGGCAGCGTGAAATCGGCATCGTGTTTCAGAACTACGCGCTGTTCCCGCATATGACGGTCGAGAAGAACGTGGGCTACGGTCTGCGCATGCGTGGTGTGCCCAAAGCCGACATCGCTGAGCGCGTTGAGCAGGCCCTGGCGCTGGTGAAGCTTGCCGGTTACGGCCATCGCAAACCACGTGAACTGTCTGGCGGTCAGCAGCAGCGTGTCGCGCTGGCGCGCGCGCTGGTGATCCGTCCCAAAGTCCTGCTGCTTGATGAGCCGTTCTCCGCGCTGGATAAAAATCTGCGGCTGTCGATGCAGGTTGAGTTGAAAGCGATTCAACGCAAGCTTGGCGTCACCACCGTCTTCGTGACACACGATCAGGGCGAAGCGCTGAGCATGAGCGATCGTGTGGTGGTGATGTCGGCGGGACATGTACGCCAGATCGGCACGCCGGATGAGATTTATCGTCGTCCGCAGGATCCCTTTGTCGCCGGGTTTGTAGGCGATGTGAATATTTTGCCGGGTCGCTACGCCGGTCGCGATAGCACGGCGATGCTGGATCTGGGCGGTAACGTGCTACGCCTGCCAGCGGAACGTGTCCATGCCTCGATTGGCGAACGCCTTGATGTGTTTGTGCGCCCGGAAAATATTCAACTGGCAGCCCTGGGCCCGCATTCACTGCTCAGCGCCACGGTGATTGCGCATGTTTTTCAGGGCGATCATGTCGATGTGCATCTCGATGTGCCCGCGCTGGGCAGCGCCACGCTGTTTGCGCGCCAGTCCGGTCTTCACTCGCTGACACGCTGGCCTGTCGGGTCTCTGGTGGGGGTGAATGTTGATGACGAAGGCGTATGCGCGTTTAGCGCGACAGAGCAGGATAAACGCGGATGATCCCTGAAATGATGAATGCCATTATTGCGTGCCGACCGGGGGGACCGGAGGTCCTGGAACAGGTGCAGCGCCCGATACCGATGCCAGGCGCCGGTGAAGTGCTGATTCGCGTGACCGGTGCGGGCGTCAATCGCCCCGATATCCTGCAACGCAACGGCACGCCTTTACCGCCAGGTGTCACCGATGTGCTGGGGCTGGAGGTCTCAGGTACCGTTATCGCGCTGGGCGCGGGCGTTGAATTCCCCGCGCCAGGTTCGTCGGTCATGGCATTGCTCAATGGCGGGGGGTATGCAGATTACTGCGTGGCGCGCGCCGAACTCTGTCTTTCCGTTCCGGAAAATCTGCCTCTTACGCAGGCGGCAGGCGTGCCGGAAGCGGCCTTTACCGTGTGGCATAACCTGTTTGAACTGGGGCGTTTGCAACCCGGCGAAACCGTACTGATTCACGGGGCAGCCAGCGGCGTAGGAACATTTGCCATTCAATGCGCGCAGGCGTGCGGAGCGCGCGTCATGGCCACCGCGGGCGGCGCGGAAAAAATTACCGCGCTGCAACAACTGGGGGTCTGGCGCGCCATCAACCGCCACGACGAAGATTTCGTCGACGTCGTTCTGACGGCAACCGGGGGACGTGGTGTGGATGTGGTACAGGATAACGTGGGGGGCGATTATGTGGCACGCAATCTGAGTGTGTTAGCGCCGGGCGGGCGCCACGTCAGTCTCTCATTTATGCAGGGCGCAACGATTGAACTGGACCTGCAACAGGTGATGCGCAAAGGCCTGAGTCTGACCTCTTCCACCCTGCGACCCAAAAGCCTGGCAGAGAAAATGCGCCTGGCGCAGTGCATCAGTAAACATCTGCTGCCCCTGATCGCCGCAGGCAAAATCGCGCCACGCATTTATCAAACCCTGCCCTTAGCACAGGCCGCCGAGGCCCATCGCATTCTGGAAGCCAACGCTAATATCGGTAAAGTACTGCTGGAGGTGGCGCCATGATGCAACTCTTTTTTGCCAGCACGTCCGCCTATGTTCGCAAAGTGATGGTGTGCGCAAACGTACTGGGTCTTAACGGGGAAATAGAACGGCTCGATTCTGCCGCGCATCCTGTCGTGCGCGATGAACGTATCGCTCTGTTTAATCCCCTGGCAAAAGTCCCGGCACTGCGTACCGAAGAGGGGCTCTGTCTCTATGACAGCCGGGTCATTTGTGAATACCTCAACGCGCGTGCGCAGGGCCATTTATACCCGAAAAACGCAGATGCGCGCTGGAGGAGTCTGGCATGGCAGGCGCTGGGCGACGGCATTATCGATGCCGCATTACTGGCGCGCTACGAGTTCACAGCACGCCCGCCCGAGAAACAGTGGCAGGGCTGGGCCGACGCGCAACTGAAAAAAGTCGCCGCGGCACTGTCGCAGATTGAAAGCGAGGTCAGCACGTTTAGTGAACAACCCGACAATATCGGGCTCATTGCCATCGGCTGCGCGCTCGGTTATCTCGACTTTCGCTTTGCCGAACTCAACTGGCGTGCCGGCCACCCGCTGACCGCCGCATGGTTCGCCCTCTTCGCTGCGCATCCGGCGATGACCGCCACGCATCCGCACGTTTAATCAGGAGTGAACATGTCACCGCAGATCTATTTTCTTAATGGGCCGAACGCCAATTTATATGGGCTGGATAAAAGCGGCACGTACGGCAGCGAAAGTTTTGTCAGTCTCGGGGAGCGCTGCCAGCGCCGCGCCGGGACACACGGCGTGGTGTTGCATTTTCGCCAGAGCAATCACGAGGGCGTATTGGTTGACTGGATTCAGGAAGCACGTCAGCACGCGTCAGGGTTAATCATCAACGCCGCAGGTTTGACCTACCGTTCCGTGCCCATTCTTGATGCTTTGCTGATGTTTGACGGCCCGATCATTGAAACGCATATGAGCAACATCTGGAAGCGCGAGCCGTTCCGCCACCACTCTCTGATATCGAAAGCAGCAACCGGGGTGATTGCCGGACTGGGCGCGGTGGGTTACGAGCTGGCAATTGATGCAGTGGTCACGCTGATGGAGGCGCACAGCGCATGAGTACCTTAGTGTTTTACAGCGAATTCGATAGTTTTGACGCGTGGTCGGCCTTACTTGCGCCACATTTGCCCGGCGTGAGAATTTGCCGCGCCGAAACAGTGCAACATCCTGATGATGTGCACTATGCGCTGGCATGGAAACCGCCATACGGATTCTTTGCGCCGTATCGCAATCTCAAGCTGCTGGTTAATCTCGGCGCGGGGGTCGATTCACTGGTGGGGCGCGACGATCTGCCGGCCATTCCGATTGTTCGTCTGTCCGACCCGGATATGTCACGTATGATGGCCGGTTACGTGCTTTTTGCCGTTCTGCGCTACGCGCGCGATATCCCGGCATTCGAGCGCGCGCAGCGTGAGCAGCGCTGGCATTACCTGCATCCGCGTAGTCCTTCCGGCATCCGCGTCGGGGTGTTGGGATTGGGGGAACTGGGTGCGTATACGGCCCAGGAACTGGCACGACAGGGTTTCGACGTGCGCGGCTGGTCGCGTACGCCAAAAGCGATCGCGGGTATTCAGTGTTGCAGCGGACTGACGTCGCTGAATGATTTTCTCAGCCAGAGCGACATTCTGGTGGTCATGCTGCCTCTCACGCCGCAGACGGCGGGCCTGCTTAGCGCTGAACGGCTGTCCCGCCTCCCCGCAGGCGCGGCGTTTATCAATGTGTCGCGTGGTGCGATTGTCGATCAGGCGGCACTGACTGAGGCCTTGCGCGCGGGGCAGATTGCCCAGGCCACACTGGATGTGTTTGATCGCGAGCCGCTGCCGCCAGACGATCCGTTATGGCGCATGGATAACGTCCTTATCACGCCACATCTTGCCTCGGTCGCCATTCCAGCCAGCGCCGCACAACAGGTTGCAGACAACATCCAGCGCGCCGCACGCGGCGAACCGGTCAACGGGCAGGTATTTCCGGAGCGTGGCTACTAAGTTGTCGCCACGCCCGGCGTCACGCCACCCGCACCACCTGCGGATCGAAATAACTCGGCGCCGCCATGCCGGGAATATACTGATCGGAGATAAAAACACGGCAGCGCTCAGCAAAGGCGTTAACCACCATTGAGTGCTGGGTATGGGCCGCGGTAGCGTAACCCAGTTGCATGGCTCTGTTCGACCCTGCCAGGCGTACGCGAATCAGGCGCTTACCATCCTGGGAGAGATGCGCTTTTGGTCGCACGTTGGCGATGCCAAATCCCACGCCATTTGCCACCATCGAGCGCACCACTTCCATATTACTGGAGCGCATCACCACATTAGGCGTAACGCCCGCTTCGCTAAACAGCCCGAGGAAATATTCACGGCTCCACGGCATATCCAGCAAGACCATCGGCATGGTCGCCAGATCCTCAATGGTCACCGCCGACTGCGTCGCAAATGGATGATGTTCCCCCACCATCACATACGGCGGCAATTGCGCCAGCGATGTGAAGGCGACATCGCTGGCGGGGACTAAATCATAAGTCAGTGCGATGTCGATATCGGCGGTACGCAACTGTTTGAGCAACTGTTCGTGGTTGCCTTCGACAAGCGTAATGCGCACGCCAGGAAAGGCGCGTCCAAAGCCGAAGACCAGTTCGGGCGTCAACATCGGGGCCAGCGTGTCCAGACAGCCTACACGTAGCGGGCCACGCACATTGTTCATGGATTCCGAGGCGATAGTATAAAGATTCAACATCTGCTCCAGAATGAGCTTCGCCTCTTTCAGAACCTGATGGCCGATGGCGGTAAGCGAAACGCCCTGCGCGTGATGGCGCACAAAGAGCTGTACGCCAAGTTCAGATTCGATGTGCGTGATGGCGGCCGAGATCGAGGGCGATGAAACATGGATCCTTTCTGAGGCGCCAATGATGCTGCCAGCCTCCCCGGAGGCGACAAAGTATTCCAGCTGACGCTGGGTAATGCGACTGAGCATGCAGGTTCTCCTGAGATCGCCGACGCGATCATGTCGCGCCAGTCATTCTAATAGCACTCATTTTCATGCATTTATCATGCCAAATGAAAAATAACAGCATAATCCCCTGCTTTTACTGTGCCCTTCTTCTCTTCATCCTTATCACTGATTAAGAAAATCCGTTGCAAAGCAGCGCTTTTTTTAGCCTCAGAAATTCCGATGCAACGGCGAGGAAAAGGCTGTTTTACGCCATCCCTTCGCCACGTCATTATCGCTTTCACACCAGGGAACACCGTTTGCACCGTTCTGGCGCGCCGGGTTTCAGATAGCCACAACAGCCATTTCATAAATGGGGATGAGAATATGTTGCGTAAAATTCGTGCCTTAACGTTGTTAACCACATGTGTGCTAAGCGCAGGACATGCGATGGCCGCGGACAAACTGATTGTCAGCACCTGGGGCGGCGGCTTTAAAGATTTGATCGATGAGACCATCGCGAAAGCCTTTACGAAAGAAACCGGCGTGGAAGTGCAGTTTGTTACAGGCGGCACCATTGATCGCCTCAACAAAGCCAAGCTGGCAGGGGGTTCACCGGAAACGGACGTGACTTTCACCACTGCGCACGTAGGCTATCTCTATGCTAATTCCGGGCTGTTTGAAAAGCTCGATATGAGCAAAATCCCGAACGCGGCAAACCTGGTGCAACAGGCTAAAGTCAGCCCTTATCACCTCGGCGTCTGGGGCTACGTTTACACCATCGGCTACCGTCCGGATTTGGTACCCAAAGGCGAAACCTTCGCGAGCTGGAACGATCTGTGGAAACCGGAGCTCAAAGGCACACTCGCGCTGCCCGACTGGGATCCAAGCCACATTATTGCTGTGGCCGCCAAACTCTCCGGCACCGATGCGGCCCACTGGCAGCAAGGCCAGGCGAAGCTCAAAGCGCTGATCCCGAACATCAAATCCTTCTATACCGATGACGCCAATAGCCAGCAACTCATCTCCACCGGCGAAACACCGGTTCAGGTCATGCTGTCGATGAACGCCTACAACATGATGGCCGAAGGGGTGGACGTCAAACTGGCAATGCCGAAAGAGGGCGCGATTCTGGGCGTAGATACCGTTGGGATCAACAAAGGCACCCGCCATAGCGAACTCGCTTACAGGTTTATCAATATTGCTCTCAAGCCCGAAATCCAGGAACAGGTGGCGAAGATTTATCACGGCAGCCCAACGGTAACCAATGCGCATATCGATCCTGAACTGGCGAAACTGCCGGGCATGCTGACAACGCCTGAGCAATGGAACGCCACCATCAATACCGATCCGCAACTGCGTGCGGAGAAAACCGCCGAGTGGCGTCAGTGGTTCTCTGAAAACATCATGTCTCATTGATTTAGCGGGCGGCTTACGGGTCGCCCTGGTTCTACCGGCAGCACTTTACTCAGGCAGCACGTTATGACGAGAAAACCGACATTTTTACCCTGGTTCATTATTCCCGCCACGCTAACCGCAGTCGGGTTGGTCATCGCGATGCTCGCGGTGATGCAATTCAGCGTGCGCGCGTATATACCCGGTTCGCTCGACGTGGGCGGATTTACGCTGGCAAACTTCAACAGTCTGTTTAAAAGTATCTATGCCGATGCGTTTATTAACACTGTCATGCTGAGCGCCAAAACCGCTATTTTTGGCCTGTTGATGAGTTATCCGCTGGCCTATGCGCTGGTGCGTACCCGCACCCTATGGATCAAGTCCGCTATTTTGATTATTGCGATTACGCCGATGTTTCTTGGCGAAGTGGTGCGTACCTATTCCTGGATTATCGTGCTGGGTAACAGCGGCTTCCTTAATAGCCTGCTGCTGGCGCTGGGTGTTATCTCAACCCCCATTCAGTTTATGTTTACGCAAACCGGCGTGGTTCTGGCACTGGTGCATGTCACCATGCCGATCATGGTGTTGATGCTGGCGACCGCGTTATCGCACATCAATCCGGATTATGAGAAAGCCGCCAGCAGCCTCGGTGCAGGGCCAATCCGTACCCTGCTGACCGTAACGATCCCCCTGTCCATCCCCGGCATCGTCGCCAGCCTCACTACCGCTTTTGCCTGGACGTTTAGCGCCTTTGCCACACCGCAACTGATTGGCGGCGGACGCGTCAGCACCGTCGCCACGATGGTCTATCAACTGGGCTTCTCATCAATGAACTTCCCGTTTGCTGCCGCACTGAGTATCGCCGGTTTAATCCTGACCATCCTGTTGCTGATGGCGTTAAAACGCATGACCCGATTCCTGCACGCGATGGGAGAACATTAATATGACCCGTTCACTTAACGACAAACTGATAACGCTGGCGGGTCGTCTGCTGGTCGCCGCTATTCTGCTGTTTGTCATGCTGCCAACCATCGTGGTGTTTATCTCCTCGTTCAGCAGCACCGCCGTACTGTTTTTCCCGCCCAAAGGCTGGTCGCTGCGCTGGTTTGAGCGGGCGGTAAATTATGACGATTTCCGTCATGGGTTTTACTCAGGGCTGATTGTTACCGCGTGGGCATCGTCGCTGGCGGTCATCATCGGCGCCATGCTGGCGATTGCCATTGAACGCTATTCGTTTCCTTGCAAGCAGGCGCTGGAAGGGATCCTGCTTTCACCGCTGTTTATTCCCCACTTCACGATTGGTCTGGGGCTGCTGATGCTGGTCTCGCAGCTCAACATCGGGCGCGGTTACCCGCTGGTGATTTTCTGCCACATCGTCCTGGTACTGCCGTTTGTGTTGCGGAGTGTGTATGTGTCGTTAAAAAACCTTGAACAGCGTATTGAACTGGCGGCGGCAAGTCTGGGGGCATCGCCGCTACGCGTGGTATGGACCATCACCGTACCGCTGATTTTACCGGGCCTGTTTGGCGGCTGGCTGTTTGCCGCGATCCTCTCCTTTAACGAATTCACCGCATCGTTATTTATTACGACTCAGGTAACACAGACCTTACCGGTGGCGATGTACAACTATGTCCGCGAATTTGCCGATCCGACACTCGCCGCCCTGTCGGTCATTTATATTGCCGTCACCGCCCTGATGCTCATTATCGCCAACACATTTTTAGGTCTGGGGAAAATATTAAATATTGAAACCCGACATTAATAGCCCGTGAATAAATGCGCGTCGGATATCCCGACGTAGCGCATTTAAAAAACCTGATTGTCATTAATACTGCCCCGATGACGCGTAGCGATAAAACTATCGAGGGCCGCTTATATTTAGGGATTCACTATGTCAGCAGAAAAAATTAATACCGTGATTGTCGGCGCAGGTCAGGCCGGTATTGCCATGAGCGAACATCTGGCTTTAATGGGCGTGCCCCACGTTGTCCTGGAGCGTAGCCGGATCGCTGAACGCTGGCGCTCTGAACGCTGGGATTCGCTGGTAGCAAACGGGCCTGCGTGGCACGACCGCTTCCCGTCGCTTAAATTCGACAATATCTCCCAGGAAGCTTTCCCGCCGAAAGAGCGCATGGCACAGTATTTTGAAGACTATGCGCAAATGATTAACGCCCCCGTGCGCACAGGCGTTGAAGTGCATCAGGTTACGCGCCTGGCAGGACGCAGCGGATTCAACGTTCTAACCTCTGCCGGTGAATTTGAAGCCGACAATGTCGTCGCCGCCACAGGCCCGTTTCAGAAACCTTCATTCCCGCAGATCGTTCCGGAAAGCGCCGGGGTGCACCAGATCCACTCCTCGGTTTACAAAAATCCGCACCAATTACCTGAGGGCGCCGTGCTGGTCGTGGGCGCAGGTGCTTCCGGTACGCAAATTGCCGAAGAGCTCCGTCAATCAGGGCGCGACGTTTATCTGTCTGTCGGTGAGCATTATCGTCCGCCGCGCACTTACCGTGACCGTGATTACTGCTGGTGGCTGGGGGCGCTTGGTCTGTGGGATGAAGTGAAAATAAAACCGAAAAAAGAGCACGTTGCCTTTGCGGTAAGCGGTTATGAAGGGGGAAAAACCGTCGATTTCCGCCGTCTGGCGCATACGGGCATTACGCTGGTTGGTATCACCAAAGGTTGGGATAACGGCGTGCTGAGTTTTGCCGGGGGGCTGGCTGAGAATATCGCTGCGGGCGATAGTGCCTATTTTGACGTATTGCGCGATGCGGATGCATATATCGAACGCAACGGGCTGGATCTGCCGCCGGAGCCACAGGCATGGGAGTTACTGCCGGACCCGGAATACCTGCTCAACCCGCTGACACAATTAGATATCGCCGCCGCCGGTATTACCACGATTATCTGGGCGACAGGTTTTAAATTTGATTTCGGCTGGCTGAACGTGGATGCCTTCGACGAAAAAGGTCTGCCGTTCCATAAGCGCGGTATTTCAGCAGAACGCGGTATCTATTTTCTGGGCCTGCCGAACCTGGTGAATCGTGCGTCCTCGTTTATTTACGGCGTATGGCACGACGCAAAATATATTGCTGATCATATTGTTCTGCAGAACGCCTACACCGACTACGTTAAATCATAATGTTGGTGGTATAGCTGGGCTATCCCCCATTTTTTTGCCATCTGGTTGTGGAAAGATAAAAGGGAAATACCGCATCAATCCTGGCTCCCCGTTATTTTACGGGGGTCAGATGAATGCGGTCCCTTTTTGAAACAGAAGGCTTATCGGACATACGATGACAGAAACAGCTTCTCGATCTCACCGGCTGGCAATGGTCTCGAGCACAGGTATCCCTGCATATAATCGCACCCCAGATCAATCAGCAATTTTTTCTGTTCCTCTGTTTCTACCCCCTCGGCAATCACGCCGAGTCCCAGGCTGTGCGCCATCGCAATAATCGCCGTACAGAGTTCAAAGCCTACGCCTTTTAAATCCTCAACGAAGGAGCGGTCAATTTTGAGAAAATCAATATTAAATTTTCTCAGATAGGCCAGCGATGAATAACCGGTGCCAAAATCATCAATAGCAATCTGAATACCCGTCTGATGCATCATTTTGAGGTTGTGATTCACGCGTGTTTCCGAGTTAAGCAGCAGCCCTTCGGTAATTTCAATGGTGATCGCATCACCATTGAGTTTGTTGCTCTGCAGATCCCGAATCCAGGGGATATCTTCAAATTCCTGGCTGCGTAACTGCACCGGCGACAGATTAATGGTCATTTTAAGTTGAGGATCATATTCTTGCCGCCAGTAAGCCAGTTGCGTAATGGCCTGGTTTGCGATCCAGTTCCCCAAAGGGACGATAAGGCCGGTGTCTTCGGCCAGCGGAATAAAGGCATCCGGGCTAATAATCCCCTGCACCGGGTGGATCCAGCGAACCAGTGCTTCCATTCGGGTAATACGCCCCGTGGTCAGCGAGACAATAGGCTGGTAATAGACCGCAAACTGGCTCTCTTCGAGCGCTTTTCTTAAATTTCTCATCATCCGCAGGCGCGCATGAATCGCATCATGCAGGGCGCGGGAGTAGTAACGAAAATTCTTACGTCCCGCATTTTTAACCGCATACATCGCCTGATCAGCGTTTTTAAATAAATCTTCGAGGTTTTCTGTATCCGTGGGATAAAGAGAAATGCCAATACTGGCCGAAACAAACATCGTCTCGCCATTGATCGTAAAGGGCATCTCCAGCTTTCTGAGAATACTGCGGGCAATATCCGTGCATTCTGACGGATCGTTAATATCCGCGAGAATAATTGCAAATTCATCGCCACCGAGTCGGGCTATACATTCGGCGTTGCCGGCACATTCGAGTAAACGCATCCCCACCCGGCCTAACAATTCATCGCCCGCCCGGTGCCCCATGCTGTCATTAACCGATTTAAATTGATCGAGGTCGATCAGCATCAATGCCATAATATGACGTGTTCGCGAGGCATGCCGGGCAGCCTGTTCCAGTTTACTTTGAAACAAATGACGGTTGGGCAGACCAGTGACCGCATCATAATTCGCTTGTTGCCAGATCAATTCTTCCTGTTTTTTGCGTAAGGTAATATCAGAAAACATGCCAACGTAATTAATCACATTACCAGTTGGATCCTTTATTACCGAAATGCTCAACTCTTTGAGAAATTCAGTGCCGTCTTTATGTCGATCCCATACCTCACCCATCCATTGCCCGGTGTCGTTTAATGCCTGCCACATCTCGGTATAAAAAAAACGGGGATGGCGGCCTGATTTAAACTCCCGAGGATTACGTCCCTTAACCTCCTCCAGAGACCACCCCGTCAGGGTGGTGAAAGCCGGGTTAATACTGATGATATTATTATCGCCGTCGGTGACGACAATGGCTTCCTGGCTGGCCTCAAACACGGCAGCCGCAATTTTCATTTGCTCCTGCGCCTTTTTGCGTTCGGTAATGTTCTGAACGTAGACCAGCCTGGCCGGTAGCCCCTGGGTAGGGTAAAACGTCACGGACTCAGAAAAGACCGTCATCTGCGATCCATCATGGTGCAGGACAGGCCATTCTCCGCCAAGGCGGGTGCCTTCTTTGATAAATCGATGATGGCGCTCCAGCACAGCCTGTTTATCGGCAGCGGGAAAAATCATGGTGAAGGAGTGATGCAACATCTCATGTTGCGTGTAGCCATAGATATCGCAATAAGCGGGATTAACAGTGAGATAAAGTCCCTCATAATCAATTACCGCTATTCCGACGGGACATTTGTCGAGGATTGCCTGAAATAAGCCACTTTCATCCCAGTGAGATTTATTCATATTGCCCCCGCCACGATCAAAAAAGGGTGATTTTCCCTCAGTGCGTATTCACTGTTTCAACCTCACCCCATAATAATTAAACTCAATATGGGCACCGGCAGTTAACAGGCTTATGACGCGGAAATTAACAGAATCGCATTATCTTATTCAACGTATATATCATGTATTCTTTCGCGTTCTTTGGAAATAGCTTTCCTGTACGTTCACCCCCCAATTTATGGTAATGAGTGTCTTGTACTACGGTCGTGATTAAAAGGAACGTATCCGCACTGGCTTAAACGTAACTGCCCGAATGTTGTTCCTGTCCCGGATGGCATCTCGCAACAGATGAATGCACGAGATAAGCACCCAGGCCAATCACCGTTTCGTCCCATCAGCGGCCCTGACGCTCTGCTGAGTATGACCCACGCGGCAGAAGATCTCATGCACCTCTGCGGATTACGCCGCCTCATGCCTGAATAAATAATAGTTCAAATACAATCAATTACATCCAAAACACTCAGTAAATCGCCAGAAGAAGACACCCGTCCACTGATCATTTTTACCTTGTTCCTTTACAACAAGTTAATAACATAAAGTGATGATTTGAAACCTCCTCTGTAAATAAAATTGATGCTCTTTGTTAAAAAACCACTTGTTTTGTGAGGTTGTTCACTGTTCCCTGTCAGCTTTTCCTTAACATTGCCTGCGCATGTTCAGTCAGCGCTTTTATTCGCAGCATCAGAATATCGTTATTCTGAGGCACTGACACTTTGCCAGGAGTTTAAACGCAGTCATGGACACTCTTACAAGCACATTTATGAACAGGGGATGATCAATGTCGACATATTATTTTCTACCAACACGAAATGTATTTGGTGAAGGTAGTGTTCAGGAAGCCGGTACGTTGGCAAAAACGTTAAATGTGAAAAAAATCCTTATCGTCACGGATGCATTTCTGGCAAAAAACGGCATGGCGGATAAGGTCGCAAAAATTTATCAAGAAGCCGGTATCGATGTGCATATATTTGGTGGCGCGGAACCAAACCCCACGGATAAAAACGTCGCTGCTGGCATCGAATGCTACCGCGAACATGGCTGTAACGGGATTGTCTCACTCGGCGGCGGTTCGTCTCATGACTGTGCAAAAGGGATTGGTCTGGTTGCGGCAAATGGCGGCAATATTCGCGATTACGAAGGGGTCGATAAATCCAGCAATGATATGATCCCGTTGATGGCGATTAATACCACCGCAGGTACCGCTTCTGAAATTACCCGCTTCTGTATTATTACCGATACAGAGCGCAAGGTGAAAATGGCAATCGTGGACTGGCGCGTCACACCACAAATTTCCATCAACGATCCAGTATTAATGGTCGGTATGCCCCCTTCCCTTACCGCTGCGACCGGCATGGATGCGCTGACGCACGCTATCGAAGCCTATGTGTCGACAATGGCTAATCCACTAACCGATGCCGCTGCCTTACAAGCCATTAAAATGATCACGCAATACCTGCCCAAAGCGGTAGCGAACGGTGAGTATATGAAAGCAAGGGACAACATGGCCTATGCCCAGTATCTCGCCGGGATTGCGTTTAACAACGCCTCACTGGGCTATGTCCATGCGATGGCACACCAGTTGGGCGGGTTCTATAACCTTCCTCATGGCGTATGTAACGCGATTCTCCTGCCGTATGTTGAGTCATTTAACCTTATCGGCAACCTTAATCGCTTCCGTGATATTGCAGAGGCCATGGGTGAGAAAGTCGCCGGACTGTCGACCGATGAAGCGGCAGTAAAAGCGATATCCGCCATTCGTCGCCTGAGCAAACAGGTCGGTATTCCTGCCGATCTGAAAAGCCTGGGGGTTAAACCGGAAGACTTTGCCATTATGGCGGACAACGCGAAAAAAGATGTTTGCCAGTTAACCAACCCAAGAAAAGCGACCAAAGAGCAGGTCATCGAACTGTATCGTCAGGCCTACGAAGGGGAAGGCGCGCTCTGATTAACGCCATTTAGCCTATCCGGCTACGCGACAAACACCGATCCACGCCACGGCGTGGATCGTTTTTCCGACACTATCCCACCGGGCTTTCCCTTTGACTTATCGCTCTCAGAGCGCCGATTCGGCAAACTTTTCCTGGAGAAAATCGATAAACGCCTTAATGCGCGGCGTCTGCATCAGCCGTGTGGGCGTCACAGCGTGAATATGGCTTTCCTGTAGCGGATAATCCGGCAGGATAACCTGCAAGCGCCCGGCGTTAAGATCATCGGCAACATGCCAGACCGACTGGAGGGAGATACCCCGGCCATATACCGCCGCGTCGCGTAACAATTCACCGAAATTACTCTCGATTTTACTGTTTATTTTCACCCGAAAAATCCCTTCCTCAGGCGTTATCAGTTTCCAGATATCCCGCTTGCCATCGACATCCATCATGAGTAATCCGTCATGCGTAGCCAGATCGGCTGGATGCTGCGGCACACCACGTCGCGCCAGATAGGACGGTGACGCCACCAACACGCGTCGGTTTGGGGCGATGCGTCGCGCCACCAGACTGGAGTCTTTAAGATTGCCGATGCGGATAGCGAGGTCGTATCCCCCTTTCACCAGATCAACGACTTCATCACTGAGGTGCGCGACGAAATTGACATCCGGATGTAACGACTGAAATTCCGCCAGTAGCGGCGAAATAAATAAGCGCCCAAAGGACGCCGACATCGTGACCCTGATAGTCCCGGTCACTTCGGAACGGCTGGTATGCAGACATTCGCCAAGGGCATTGAGCGCCTCAATCAACGGCCTCCCCTGTGATGCCAGTAATTCCCCTTCCGGGGTGGGATAAAGACGCCGGGTTGTACGATTGAGGAGCCTTGCGCCCAGACTCTCCTCCAGCCGTTGTATTCGCTTGCTGGCCACCGCCAGAGACAGATTTTCACTGCGCGCGGCGGCGCTGATTGAACCTAAGTCCACCACTCGCAGGAACAGCGAGATGTCACTGATGCGCTCCATAAATTCTCAACATGTCGTCGATAATGGTTATGCATTGTAGTGATTTATTTGATGTATTCACAAGGGCAACGGCTGTTTCGCCAGTTTAATAACCGCTTTATCATTTCCCCAGTTTCGACAGCATTTCCGGGCGCATAAATTTATGAATGACCAGCATAAACAGCAGCGACGGCACCAGCAAAATCAGGGCGGTAATAGACGACACCTGATAATTGCCCGAAATGCTGGCGTTATACAGCAGCAGCGGTAGCGTGGTGATATCCGGCGCACCGACGAAAAAGGTGCCGGTAAATTCATCCAGTGATTCGAGGAAGACAAAAATACTGGCGGCAATAATGCCCGGCGAGGCCTGCGGCAGTACGATATGCCAGAAGGTGTAAACCGGTCCGGCGCCGAGGTTACGTGACGCCCTCGCCAGCAGCGGATCCACGGCGGAAAACGCCGCCACGCAGATCCACACCGAGTACATCAGGCCATGTACGCTGTGCACCAGCACCACGCCGGCTACCGTGCCGTTGAGCCCCCACTGATAGAACAGCCGGGCGATATTCATATATACCGTCAGGTTCGGAAACGCCTGCGGAATCAAAAACAGCAGCATAAAAAGCACCCGTAACGGCATGCCCCGTCGGGAGAGCGCATAGCCTGCCGGGACCGAAATCAGCAGGCACACCGCCACCGATAACACCGCAATCAACACGCTGGTTATCAATGAACCGGAGACATCGCTATAAGGGCTAAAGACCTGATACCAGTATTTGAGCCCCCACTGAGCAGGAAGGGTATGCGGGAAAAACCAACTCTCCGCTACCGTCCAGATAAGCAAATTCAACAGCGGGCCAAACATCGCCAGCAGCATAAAAATCAACAACAGCGTCTGCAGGGGCAGGCTGGTACTCAATTTTCTGCGCCCTTTCGCCAGCCACGTATTCGGTAACGTCATCATTGCCTCTTTCATCATTCGCCTCCCTTCTGTTGCAGACTGTGGCGCAGATAGAACCACGACAGCGCACCGCAAATCAGCAGCGACACTACGCCCAGCGCATTGGCCACCGCATAATCGCCATAGGAGTTCACGCGGAACGCCATATCCACGGTCATCATTGTTGGCGTACCCACACCAATCATCAGCGGTACAGACAGCACCGACATCATGGTCACGGTAGAGAGCACCAGCGCCACGCCGATGGCGGGCAGCACCTGCGGCAGGATGATGTCGAAGAGAATACGCGGGCGTGATGCCCCGAGATTGCGCGCGGCCAGGATTTGTGACTGCTCCAGCGCCGCCATCGCGCCGCAGATAAGCAATGTGGCGAACGCCAGCTGTTTCCAGACAAAGGTAATGATGATCCCTTTCCAGCCCAGCCAGGAGACCGTCTCCATTGGGGTGAACAGATCGGTTGCCACCAGCGCATTGTTCATCAGGCCGTTTTTAGCCAGAAAGGTGCGCATCATCTGCGCCGCCACTATAAAGGGGATAAATAACGGCAGGCGGTACAAAAAACCCAGCATCCGCACAATGGGCCGACAGGGTGACAAGGTGATCACCGCCGAGAGGGTGATGGAAATCACCGCCAGCAGCGCCACGGAAATCAGCACAATCACCAGCGTAAAGGCGATATCGCTGGAATAGAGCGCGTAGACCTTACTGAAATGGGCCAGGGTAAGCTGCCGCGCATCGTTAGTAAACGCGGCAATCAGCGAGAACCCCAGCGGGTATAAAAAGAGGATGGCAATCATCAGCGCGGCGGGCGCGACCAGCAATAGATATTTCAGCGAAGTACGCATAGCAGACCTGACATCAGAATAAATAGACGCTCAGGGCGGCGTTGTGCCGCGCCTGAGCTTTAACCGTATATCTTCTAATTAGCGACCTGGCTTTCGTAGCCTTCTTTAATGTCGTCAAAATAGGGGGTAATCGGGAAGCTTTTGCCGTAATCGGCCAGCGCTTTCGGCGAAATTTCCGCGAACAGCTTCTGCCAGGTGGCCGGGTCCAGCTTCGGCTTCACATGTTCGGCATCGATACCCGGGTACCAGTTAAACTGTTTCACAATCCCCTGTGCCTGCACGTCCGGGCTGGTCGCCAGCTCGATAAACTCACGCGCCAGTTGTGGGTTAGCCGCCTTCGCTGGGGTTACGTAGTACATCGGTTGTCCCGGCATACCTGGCGACAGCAGCGCCAGTTTGATCGACGGCGGCAGCTTGCCCTGATCTTTCCAGCTGTAGAACATATCGACCCACACCGGCCCCATGGTGATCTCGCCACGGCTGAGCATATCGAGGGTACCGGCATTGCCTGGGGTAAAGGTCACGTTCTTATTGAACGCTTTTAACTTCTCGTATGCCTGGCTCCAGTTTTTCTCCACGCCTTTGTCGTAAGGCAGCGCAGAAAGGCGCTGAGCATCGGTACCGTAGGCATACATCCAGCCCACCACAAAGCTCACGCCGGACATCCCATTTTTGATACCGTTATAGCCAAAGGCCTGCGGATTTTTCTGCGTCCAGCTCACCAGTTCATCGTAGGAGGCTGGCGGGGTTTTGATCGCCTCGCTGTTCCAGGCGATGGCAGTCTGGCTCAAAAACATCGGCATCACGTAGCCGTCGACGTTGACGCCGAGGGCATTTTTCGCGTTCTCCGCGCTGACCATGCTGCCGGTGCTAATCTGCTGGCGGTATTTCGCAAGCAGCCCCTTTTCCACCAGTTCGCCCCCGGCTTTCTGATGAACGACCGCCACATCAATATCCCAGGTTTTCGCATCGCTCTCTTTTTGCGCAGTCAGTTTTTCGATGATTTTATTCGAACCGGCATCCCCGGGGCCGGTGCCAACAACCTGGACTTTTACGCCAGGATGCGCCGCTTCAAATTTCGGTCCGAGCCAGGTTTTCACGTAATCCACCATATTCTGATCGCCTGCTGTGGCTACGTTCAGGATGGTATCGGCCTGCGCGCCATAGCTCAGAAATAATGCAGTCACTACCGCAGCTTTCGTTTTAATAAACATGGTCTGTCCCCAAAGTGAATACGATGATGTCAACGTGCTTGTGATGATGGAAAAATATGTAACGCGAGCGCCGGGACGTGGAGTCGGACGGTTGACTGTGCGGGCCAGCACTGTGTTGAATCCGCCAGTAATAACCGATCATGACAACGCACGCTGTGGCGATATAAATTGCCAAGAAACGCACTTTGCTCAACGACGCCATGAAGCGTCAGGCCATCTTCCGGCGTGTGCGTATTGACTGTACTGAGCGCCGTATCGGCACTGCGAAAATACAAGGTGCGATCGCGGAAATCGCCGACAGAATATTTCCCCTGAGCGCGCAGAGAAATATCCGATGCGGCGAAGAGATCGTTAGCAGAAATTTTATTGTCCGCCCCCATAAAATCAGCGACAAAGGGCGTTGCCGGACGCTGGTAAATATCTTCCGGGGTGCCAATCTGTTCGATGCGACCATTATTTAATACCGCAACACGGTCTGCCATAACCAGCGCTTCCTGCTGATCGTGGGTGACAATTAATGAAGTAAAACCCAGACGTTTTTGCAGGGCTTTAATTTCGTGGCGCACGTTGAGGCGCACTTTGGCGTCCAGATTCGACAGGGGTTCATCGAGAACCAGCACGTCCGGCTCAATTGCCAGTGCCCGCGCCAGAGCCACGCGCTGGCGCTGCCCGCCAGAGAGTTCAGTCACCTTCACGTCTGCAAGACCGGTGAGATTGACAATGTTCAACAGCTCCGCCACACGGCGGTCGATATCGTCACGCCGCCATTTACGGAGCTTTAACCCGTAGCCAATGTTGCGTGCCACCGTCAGGTGCGGCCATAGCGCGTAGCTTTGAAACACCATGGTGATATTTCGCTGCTCTGGCGCACTGTGGGTAATATCGCGCCGGGCAACGGTAATCTCCCCGGTTTGCACCGGAATAAAACCGCAAAGTGCATTTAGCAGCGTTGTTTTTCCGCAGCCTGACGGGCCTAAGAGGGCAATCATCTCCCCTTTCTCGACCTGCAGATCGATATTATGCAATACCACCTTTTCGCCATAGCTAATTTTAAGCCCGGCCACCTGTAAATAACTCATATTCGCTACCCAAAAATCACTGCGTTTATTTTTTTAACGCCGATGAACACGTGTTCATTCGAATGTAAAAAAAATGCAATGTTGACTCGACATTATGTGAGCCTACTTTGTCGGGTATTTGTGACAATATAATTAAGACTCTACCCATCAGGCTATTTTATTTGCCAGTTTGGCCCAGGGCAGTGCTCATAACCTCACGTAAAATGTGTACGCTCCGGTTCTTGCGCGCTGGCCTGAAACCAAACTGACTGCAACAATTACGCCTGATGGGCAGGTCTAAGCGTCAAAAATTTTTGGTGAGGGAAAATGAAAATAGATGTGCTTGGCTGCGGTAGCGCCTTCTCCCGCGAACAAAATACCTCTGCGCTGCGGATAATGGATGATACGAACCGGCAATGGCTGATTGACTGTGGCCCCACCATTCCGAGAGCACTTTGGCAGCGTGGCGGGGATATCAACGATATCGACGTTATCTATTTCACCCACGTCCACCCGGACCACTGTGTTGGCCTGACGGCGTTGCTAAACTACTGGAAAAGCTTCTCGCGCCAGAAGCCACTGGTTATCTACAGTCAGCCGCAGCAACGTCCGGTTTTGATGCAACTGGCGGCGCTGGCCAACTGGCCGCAAACCGCGCTGGGTTTTGATCTCGACTGGCGCGACGCGACCGACACATGGCACTGGCACGACTGGCATATCCGCACCGCCGAAACCCAGCATGAATTGCCCAATCGCGCCATTCGCATCACCCAGGGCGGGCAGACACTGTTTTATAGTGGTGACGGCCGCCCAACGCCGCAGTCCATCGCGCTAATGGCCGGGGCCGATCTTGCTTTTCAGGAGTGCGCATCGCTGACGGCGCTCAATGAGGCTGCCTCCCACGGTGATTTTCCCTCCTGCCTGGCGCTATTCCGGCAACTGGATATCCCGGCACTCGGACTCTATCACTGCTACGACGCGATCCTCGATGACCTCAAGGCCGCCTGTGAACCCTGGAACGGGTTGTTTGTCAGTTATGACGGTCTACAGATAACCTTGACTACGCCACACAATGCCCCGGAGGAACGTCCGGCATGAGCTCACTGCCACGTAAACAGAGCGTGACCGCGCAGGATGTGGCCCACCGGGCGGGCGTATCGAGAGCGGTTGTCTCCCGAGCGCTCAGCAATAATGGCAGTATCTCTCCTGACACCCGGGAACGGGTGTTGCGCGCGGCGGAAGAGCTTGGCTATCAGGTTAATTTCCTTGCCCAGGGACTCAATCGTCGGCGCAGTCATCTGATTGGGGTTATGGTCTCGCGCATCAGCGATCCGTTTCGCAGCAGTTTGCTTGATGCTTTGCTTGGCGAGATCCAGCGTCGCGGTTTTCAGGCGCTGGTGAGCGAAATTCGCAGCGAACAAGATCTGGCCCGCACCCTACGGCGTTTTGCTCAGTTTCGCGTCTCCGGGGTTATCGTCACCTCTGGACAGCCGCCGGAAACGTTGGTCAATGAGTGCGTTTCGCAGCAGATCCCGGTGGTCGGCATCAACCGTCAGCCGGATATTCCGTTCGTGGATTATGTCTGTTCCGATAATGTCTGTGGCGCCACGCTCGCAGCCGGGCAACTGGTCGGCAATGGCTGCCGACGTTTCGGCTGGCTAAATACCTCCCACTCGACCTGGGCCGGACGGATGCGTGGAGAGGCTTTTTATCAAGCGCTTTCCACACTCGGCGTGGATATCACGCGCGATTTGCAGGCACTCATCGCGCCCACGGAGGGATACGACGGGGGATTTCAGGCCGCCCTCAGCGCCGATAAACATCCTGAGGGGATCTTCTGCGCCAATGCGCAGCTCGCCTGCGGTTTTCTTGACGGAATGCGCCAGCGTGGCAGACACGCCCCGGACGATTTCCAGCTCATTGGTTTTGACAATACGCCACAAACGGCGCAATACAGTTATCAACTGACCACCCTGCATCAGGATGTTGCGGAGATTTCCCGCCAGGCCCTAACCCGCCTGCTGGAACGGGCTGAAGATCCACAACAGCCTTCGCGCACGACATGGGTGGATGTGCAATTAATTCATCGGCGCACGTCGCCATTATCTCAATAAGAGCAGGCCATGACGGAAGAACAGCAGCAGTCATTATGTGCATTGATTCGTAAGCTCGGCGCACAGGCGCAGGCATTACGTAATGCGGGATTACAGGTCGATAAAAAAGCCCGCCAGGATTTTGTTTCCCATGCGGATCTGTTTGTGGAAAAAGAGATCAAAAACTGGCTGAGCAGCCACTGCCCGCAGGATGGTTTCCTTGGGGAAGAGAGCGGCCTGCAGGCCGGTGAACAGGGCACCTGGGTGCTCGATCCTATCGATGGAACCACCAATTATATTCAGGGAATGGATTACTGGTGCATCTCACTGGCTTATGTTCGCCAGAATGAAATTGATCTGGGGATTATCTACGCTCCGGATCGTGATGAATTTTTCTTTGCCCGTCGCGGCAAGGGGGCCTTTCTTAATGATAAACGTCTGACGTTGCGCGAGCCGGATCCGGAGACAGTAATTATTGGTATGGGACGCTCCAGCCGCGCGCCGGTCGAAAACTATACCCGCACGATCGCCCGCGTGATCAATGCAGGCATGGAGTACCGCCGGTTTGGTGCCGGAGCGTTGATGCTCGCCCATGTGGCTACCGGGCAGGTGCATGCCTATTACGAAGAACATATGAATAGCTGGGATGCGCTGGCAGGGATGTTGATCATCGTGGAGGCAGGCGGTGTCAGTAATGCGTTTCTGGCCGATGACGGTCTGTTAAATGGCAATCTGGTTTTGGCCGGATGTGTTGATGTTCAGGCGCGTCTTTCCGCGCTGCTGGTGAGTCACTAACACCGCCCTTCGAGGGCTTCCCCGGTGGCGCTTGCGCTTACCGGGGCTACTCGCTCATCTTCCGTAGCCCGGATCAGGCGCCTGCGCCGCCATCCGGGTTTCGTTGCAGGTTCCCGCCCTTCGGGCGGTGGCGCTTGCGCTTTAAATTTTTCGCCAACAATCGCCCGAATGCCGCCCGTCACGTCACTGTTATTAATGATGAAATACCCTCGGCTCAACCCCCTGCGTCTGCGTTACACTTATCCTTTAGCCATTATTACTATTCCGGTCGCAGCAGACATCACAGGGAGCAGGAAAGATGTCAAAGAAAACCGTTTTACCCTCCGTACTCACTGATATCTTTTCGCCCGCCACCCGCGACTGGTTTGTCTCTGCTTTTCAGCATCCCACGCCGGTACAGGCGCAGACATGGACGGCAACGAATGCCGGGGAACATGTGCTGGCTATCGCGCCTACAGGTTCCGGCAAAACGCTGGCTGCCTTTCTCTACGCCCTCGACCAGCTTTTTCGTGAAGGTGACACCCCGTCTGCGGATACCGTCGAACGGAAAAAAACCACGCGTATCCTCTACATCTCGCCGATAAAAGCGCTGGGCACCGACATTCAGCGCAACCTGCAGATCCCATTACAGGACATCAGCGAACAGCGAAAAAAACACGGCGTGCCGGAGGTGGTCATCCGTGTGGCGATGCGCACGGGGGACACGTCAACTCAGGAGCGGGCAACGCTTGTGCGCCGCCCTCCTGATATCCTGATTACCACCCCAGAGTCGCTCTACCTGATGCTGACCTCAAGAGCGCGCGAAACGCTACGCGGCGTCGAAACCGTTATCCTTGATGAAGTGCACGCGGTGGCGGGCAACAAACGTGGCGCGCATCTGGCGCTCAGTCTGGAGCGGTTAGATGCCCTCCTCGCCCGGCCAGCCCAACGGATCGGTCTGTCTGCGACGGTGCGTTCGCCGAGCGACGTTGCGCAGTTTCTGGGGGGCGATCGTCCGGTCACCGTGGTTAACCCACCGGCGCTTCGCCATCCGGATATTCGTATTGTGGTGCCCGTTGCCAATCTGGATGACGTCCTCTCCACCAGCACCGGTACCGGCGAAACCAGCCACGCTGGCAGAGAAGGTTCTATCTGGCCGCATATTGAATCCGGTATTCTTGACCAGGTACTGAACCATCGCTCCACCATTGTGTTCACCAACTCCCGTGGGCTCGCCGAAAAACTGACCGCCCGGCTCAATGAACTTTATGCATCGCGCATGGCAGAGGCTCCCGACGTGCAAACCGACGCCGCGCACTATGTTTCGTCGTCCGGGGCGACATCCAACCGGGCGCAAACCGGTGCGACGTTTATCGCCCGTTCTCATCATGGTTCGGTATCAAAAGAACAAAGGGCGGTCACTGAACAGGCGCTGAAATCGGGGGAATTGCGCTGCGTGGTTGCCACATCAAGCCTTGAGCTGGGCATCGATATGGGGGCAGTGGATCTGGTGATTCAGATTGCCTCTCCCCTCTCTGTCGCCAGCGGCTTGCAGCGTATCGGCCGTGCCGGGCACCAGGTGGGCGGTATATCAAAAGCCCTTTTCTACCCGCGTACCCGGCGTGAGCTGATTGATTCCACGGTTGTGGTCGGCTGCATGCTGGCGGGCAAACTTGAGAGCCTGACTCCGCCGCGAAATCCGCTTGATGTGCTGGCCCAACAAACCGTCGCCGCCGTCTCGATGGAGGCGCTGAATGTGGATGACTGGTATGCCACAGTTTGTCGCGCAGCGCCGTGGAAAGCCCTGCCGAGGGAGGTCTTTGACGCCACCCTCGATATGCTGTCAGGGCGCTATCCGTCCGGTGATTTCTCGGTTTTCCGCCCACGGATTATCTGGCAACGGGAAAGCGGCCAACTCACCGCCCGCCCCGGCGCACAGCTGCTGGCAGTGACCAGCGGCGGCACCATCCCTGACAGAGGCATGTTCAGCGTGCTGCTCCCGGAAGGGGAAGAACAGGTGGGCGCCCGGCGAGTGGGGGAGCTTGACGAAGAGATGGTCTACGAGTCCCGCGTCAATGACATCATCACGCTTGGGGCAACCTCCTGGCGCATCCAGCAAATCACCCACGACCAGGTCATTGTGACCCCGGCTCCCGGTCGTTCCGCCAGGCTGCCGTTCTGGCGTGGAGAAGGGAGCGGTCGTCCGGCCGAACTTGGTGAACTGATCGGCGATTTTATGCATGCGCTCGCCGACGATGCGTTTCTCTCCTCCCCCGACAAACTGACCTTGCCGGGGTTGAGCCATGATGAAAACGCACTCGCTAACATCAAAGGACTCATTGAGGAACAACGCAGCGCCACCGGGATTATTCCGGGCAGCCGACATCTGGTGCTGGAGCGCTGTCGCGATGAAATGGGCGACTGGCGCGTCATTCTGCACTCACCGTATGGCCGTCGGGTGCATGAACCCTGGGCGCTGGCGATCGCCGGACGTCTTCATGCGTTATGGGGGGCCGACGCCTCTGTTGTCGCCAGTGATGACGGTATCGTCGCCAGGCTTCCGGATACCGAGGGCAAAATTCCGGACGCCGCCGTGTTTCTTTTCGACCCCGAAAAGCTCAGCCGACTTGTCCGGGATGCGGTCGGCAACTCCGCGCTTTTTGCCGCCCGTTTCCGCGAGTGCGCCGCGCGCGCATTGCTGATGCCGGGGCGCACGCCTGGCCGTCGTTCTCCGCTCTGGCAACAGCGCCTGCGGGCAGGCCAATTGCTGGAGATCGCACGTGGCTATGCGGATTTCCCTATCCTGCTCGAAACCGTACGCGAGTGTTTGCAGGACGTTTACGATCTGCCCGCCCTGGACAGGCTGATGCGCCGCCTGAATACCGGGGAGGTGCAGATTTCCGCGGTCACTACCGCCACCCCGTCCCCCTTCGCCGCCAGCCTGCTCTTCGGCTATGTCGCAGAATTTATGTATGAGTCCGATGCCCCCCTGGCCGAACGCCGGGCCTCGGTATTGTCTCTGGATAGTGAACTGCTGGGGAACTTGCTGGGCCAGGCCGATCCCGGTGAACTGCTCGATCCTTCCGTTATTCGCCGGATCGAGGAGGAGTTGCAGCGCCTTGCACCTGAGCGCAAAGCCCGTGGTAAAGAAGGCCTTTTTGACCTGCTACGCGAGCTGGGACCGATGACCCTGGACGACCTCGCCGCACGCCACCGGGAAAGCCGGGAGGCAGTCAGCGTCTGGCTGGATGAACTGCTGGCTGAACGGCGCGCCTTTACGCTTACGATAGGCGACAGCCAGCGCATCGCCTGTATGGATGATGCCGCACGGCTTCGGGATGCGCTGGGGGTGCGACTGCCTGCGGATCTGCCCGATGCCTGGCTCAATCCGGTGGCGACACCGCTCGCTGACTTGTTTTTGCGTTACGTTCAGACCAACACATTATTTACCGTCCAGCAGATCGCCCACGCGTTCGGCCTTGGCGTCGCCGTGGCGCAGGAGGCGCTGGAAAAATTGCGCGAACAGGGCAAAGTCATGCGCCTGCGCGCCGGGCAGCCCGCACAGGCCGGGCAGCTACATGCGCTCTCCTCCTCAGACTGGGTGGGCGAAGAGATTTTCCGTCGCCTGCGTATCCGCTCGCTGCAGGCCGCACGTGAAGCGACACGTCCGGTACCGGCGACGGCCTTTACCCGCCTGCTACTGGAGCGTCAGGGACTGCTTGCGGGATCGGATGGCATCCCGGCGTTTCATAGCGACCTCTCTGGCGGCGTGTTTGAAGGCGTTGACGGTGTCCTGCGCGTTATCGAGCAACTGGCCGGACTGGGCTTACCGGCAACATTGTGGGAAAGCCAGATTTTACCCGCGCGCGCGCGAGACTACGCCCCGGAGATGCTGGATGAGCTGCTGTCCACCGGCGAAGTGATCTGGTCCGGGCAGAAAAAACTCGGCGACGATGACGGGCTGGTCGCCCTGCATATCCAGGAATATGCTGCGGAAACTCTTATCATGCCGCAAGACAGCACCACTCTCTCGCCACTCCAGCAGGCTATCCTGGGCGCACTGTCTCATGGCGGGGCCTGGTTCGCCCATCAGCTCAGCGCGCTGATCGAATCGCGTCGCGCCCCTGGCGATGAAACACTGTCGCTGACGGCTGATGCCCTGCACGAAGCGTTGTGGGGGCTGGTCTGGCAGGGGTATATCACCACCGATATCTGGTCGCCTCTGCGCGCGCTATCTCGCGCCGGAAGCTCGCCTCGCCCCTCATCTCAACGTCGTGTTCGAAGCCGACGCGGGCGCCCTGCGCTGGCACCTCGCGCGCCCCTGGCGACACAGATGTCATTGAGCACGCCAACGCTTGCCGGGCGCTGGTCGTTATTGCACGCTGATACGCTCAATGACACGGAATGGTTACTTGCGCTGGCGGATAACATGCTCGACCGCTATGGGATAGTCAGCCGACGGGCGGTCATGATGGAGAATCTGCCTGGCGGCTTTCCGGCGATGCAGACCGTTTATCGCAACATGGAAGATGTCGGACGTATCCTGCGCGGACGTTTTGTGGAAGGTATGGGCGGTACGCAATTTGCCGAACGTCTGACCATCGATCGCCTGCGCGAGCTGGCGACGATTAAACCAGAGAAAGCCCTCTTCACGCCGGTCGCGCTGTCTGCCAGCGATCCGGCGAACCCCTTCGGTACGCAACTGCCGTGGCCGTCTCATGTCTCCTCATTGGTTCCCACTCGCCGCAACGGCGCACTGATTGTGATTGCCGGGGGGATACTGCGTCTCTACCTTGCCCAGGGTGGAAAGAAGATGATTGTCTGGCCTGACGATGATGACGCGATCGCCGGACAAGTCTTCCGGGCGCTGGCGGTTGCGCTTCGGCGAGAGCCGCGTCTGCACTTCACGCTGGAAGAGATTAACGACACCCCGGTGCGCCAGATGCCGCTTTTTACCCTGTTGCGTGACGTCGGTTTTTCGAGTTCACCGCGCGGGCTGGACTGGGGTTAACAACATTCCACTCTTTACATCAGTTCACTGGCGTACGCGCAAATCAGTTTGCGTAGCCATTTTTGCGCACTGCCGCCATCGGAACGGCGATGCCAGAGCAAATTAAACTGAATGGCGGGCAATTCGACGGGCGGCGCAAGCATCACCACGTCCCTACTCTGCTCGCTGGCGAGCACGCTACGCCTGAGTACTGTCGCGACATAATTTGTCTGTTGAACAATGGAGGAGACGGCGACCATGACGGGTAACGTCAGGCGAATCTCCCGGCGTAACGCTCTGGCCCGGAGCCACTCATCCACGAGGCCATAATGATTCCCCTCCGGCGACACAAGGATGTGTCCCATACTGAGGTAGGTTTCGAGCGTCATGCCGTTGCGCGCCGCGTCGCTGTCACCACGCACCAGGGTCACAAACTCGTCGCTGATAAGCGGCTGTGAAAGAATTCGGCTCTCCGACTGAGTGGGCGCAATGCCGATAACCAGATCGACTTTGCCGGCATCGAGCATCGACACTGCCTCATCGCGATCGACAAAGGTGTGCACATGAAGGGTTACCCCAGGCGCGTGCTGGCTGATAGTGCGCATGATGCCCGGCAGCAACACCATCGTCGGGTACTCAGACATCCCCAGCGTAAAGGCGATTTTTTTCTCGTGCGGCGCAAAGTCGTCATCCGGCGTCAGCAGGTGCGTCAACTCCTGTAGCGCTTTCGTCACATGAATCGCAATCTCCTTCGCCCTGGCGGTCGGCACCAGGCCAGCTGCGCTGCGAATAAAGAGCGGGTCGGCAAAATGTGTTCGCAGGCGCGACAGTGCTGCGCTCATGGCCGGTTGGCTCACCGAGGCCCGAATGGCCGCACGGGTCACATTCTGTTCTTCCATCAGGGCATCGAAGGCCACCAGCAGATTCAGATCAAGCCCTCTAAAATCCATAGAACGAATATTCCTCTATATCTGTTATCTATTTCATTTATAACACTTGCCGATGGGATACTGACGGCGCAATACAGTTTTCGCTAAAAAAAACCCCCCAGCCAGAGGTAAAACAATGTCAGACAATCATGAAATCGCCCATCGTCTTTTGACAGAACGTAAAGCCGTCGAAACGCTCTATCAGGCCTTTAGCCTGCAACAGCCGGACTTAGTCAATGAGGCTGTCACCGCAGACTGGGCTGATATCCCGTTAGCGCCCGGCCAGGGCCCAGGACCGGAAGGACTCAAGCCTATCATTGCTATGTTTGCCGAGGCGTTCCCGGATGTTCGCATCGTTATTCATGATTTAATTCAGGTGCCGGGCCAGATTGCCGTTCGCGCCGAGATAACCGGCACGCATAAAGGCACCTTTATGGGTATTGCCGCAACGGGCAAAGCAGTGAGCATTCGCCTGCATGAAATGCATCAGCTTAACGGTGAGCGTATTACGACCACCTGGCATATGGAAGACTGGCTCGGTTTATTTATGCAGTTAGGACAGTTTCCGCCACAACCGTGATTTTCTCTGCTTTTCGCATCCTTTCACGGCGTAATTGTCCTGAGAGGATGCGAATGTTGTTAAAGCATCCGCTGAGCGTGCCGTTAATAGAAAGAATGGACCTCCGGAGTGATACGCATGCTACGACCAACCCTGACAGGTAATGCCCGCTTTTTGTTATCCACCGCGACATTGGACACGACGTCCCGAAACCGTGAGCAAAATTCAGCAAGCCCGCTTCCCGAACAAACACCCCCTCCTGCTGACAGTACGGTCTCATTAAGCCAGCAGGCGAAAGATTACTTCGCCAGTCTCCAGAACGACCTTGAAGCCCTTAACCGGTTAGATGAGTTCAGCGCCGCCTCGCGCAAAGCCGACGCGCGCGCCAGACTGGAGGCGATAAAGCGTGAAATCGAGCGTCTGAAAGCCTTGCTGATGCGTTTTGGTCACGCCTCGGCTTACGTCCTTAAACAGCTCAAACAACTCTCGGCCCAGTTGGGTCAGGCGGCATCGCAACTCGGGCAAAGTGACAGCGCCGCCACCCCTCACAGCAGTACGGCGGCTTATAGCGCTATCCAGTCTCTGACTGACGGTGACGCCGGGAGCAAAACCGCTACGCTTGCTGGCGCGCAGTCCTTCATTGATGACCCGGCAGACGACGCATCAGCGAGCGATGGCAGCGAAACCGATAATAGCGCCAGCAGCATGAAGTCGATTTATAACGGGATCCGCGAACAATTGCAGGAGCGCGATTCGCGCCATAAAGACGCGCAACTGTTTAAAGATGTCGAGCGTGAGCTGCGCGCATTGCTGTCGATGGTCAAACGTAAAATGCGCGATGATGACAAAGATGACCCCGCTATGAAAAAAGATATCGACGCGGTGCAACAGCAGCTTGATACGGGCGCCCAACAGATGGCTTATCAGAATACCCCCTGATCCCGTTCGTAAGCCTAGAACGGCCAGGCCCTTGCCACGCCCGGCTCCATTAACGAAGGGGGCGAGCTGGGTTATTCGCTTGCGCATGCTTTCGGCGCCGTGTTCGATAACCCAGCGCTGATTGCCGCCGTCGCGCCACTATCTCCCGACACTGCGCATACAGGTGGTGAACGTGGTGGATTTAATGGCACTACAGACACAGGATCAGCATCCGCATGGCCTGAGTGAAGTGGCATTCGATACCCTTTTTACACGTGATAGACCGGTTATCTTTGCCTTCCATGGCTATCCGAGTCTCATTCACCGGCTCACTTATCTGCGTAATAACCATCAAAATTTTCATGTTCGCGGTTTTATGGAAGAAGGCACCACCACCACACCCTTTGATATGACGGTGCTCAACGGGCTCGATCGTTTTCATCTGGCTCAGGAGGCGCTTTTACGCGTGCCGTCATTACAGGAAAAAGTGGAGGATATTCTGGAGGCATTGCAGCAGAAAATTGCCGCACATCATCAATATGTTCGGGAATATGGCGAGGATCTCCCTGAGATACAAAACGGGAAATGGCCTTCCCGGCAAGGGGAAGGCACGGTTTAAGAATAACGAAATACCGTGGTTTTCTTGCCCCGGTGTCAGGCGACCATTTGCAGACACGCTTGCGCACAGGTCCGACAGGCCTGAGCGCATTGCTGGCAATGTGCGTGCTGATGCTTCCCACACTCTTCGGCACATGCTCTGCAGACATCCACGCAAATACGGCAAAGCGGCATAATATAATCGCTTTCCAGCGTCATGAATTGGGCCACCAGGCGACACAGGGCGGAACACTGTACATCCAGCTTGATGCAAGCGCGCATCATCGCAAGGTCGTCTTCGTTCAGACAGCTTGCGGCACAGTGCTCGCAGGCTATGGCACATTGATAACAGGCATCAATACAATCCTGATGTTCGGAATGCATATTCGTCTCCTCATGTTGATGAGCGAATCACCGTTTCTGAAATTCGCTCTCTCACGCAAAATCAACTTCTTATGTTCCGATGTCACGCTCGGCAACGGCGTATTAAACAGCGTAGCAAATCAAAACAGAGAATCGCAGATCCACCAGGCCATCGATTTACTATACCGTCCTTACTGAGCGTAGAATTTATTCCCTTATCATTTGTAAAGATTTGTATAAATGCGACTTTTAGAACATAGAAAATCAGCAACATCCCACAACTAATAACACATGCAATCAATATCACTCCATACACTTTCACGCCAATTCCATTGATTCAATAAACTTTTATTTGTAATGCAACTTTTTATTGCGATAAATCGCAGAAAATTCCCCTTATCTTTACGACCAAATGTTTCCGCGCTACGCTTTGACGAATTTTTAAGAACAACTAGAGTTAATTCCTGAACGCGATTGACACGGTATTCATTGCCGTATCGATTATATTAAAACCCATACGGGAGATATAAAATGGCGGAACAACATAGAGGTGGTTCAGGTAATTTCGCAGAAGATCGTGAGAAAGCCTCAGAAGCAGGAAAAAAAGGTGGTCAGCACAGCGGCGGGAATTTTAAAAATGATCCTGAACGCGCATCAGAAGCGGGTAAAAAAGGTGGCCAGAACAGCCACAGCGGCGACAAAAAATAATTGTTCGCTCTACCTCCTGAAGATTCGGCTCTGACCGATATTTAATAAACGAGTCGCTAACGGCTCGTTTATTATTTAGAAACATACTTACAACCGTACAGATAACGTTAAACCATCTGTTAATCCAGGATTTATCACATGAAGCCGTCAGTCATAATATTGCAATGTACTCGCAACTCAATCGTAAAAAACAAGAGAGTTTTTCATGTCAGTAAAAGGCACGCCACAACAGAATGAATCAGACATAGCAGAAAATGCTGTCGTTTATTCTCAAGGTATCATCACCATTCATTACTATAACAACGACGATATACCGCTTCGTCTTACCCCCTTGCAGTTACGGCTGGTGCAATATTTAGCCAACCGTAAATTATTGAACGACGGAGAATAAAAGCGACGGGAATTGCGGTTTCTGCGCATCACTCTTCTTCGCCCGGCACGTTGATTTATTCGATCCCACTGGCTCACTGGTTCTTCCGCATTTTATCGCGGCAATGCCGTCACGTTGCCGATCACGTCTTTATGGCATACAGACGTGATCAGGCGCTGTCTGAGCGCAACTCTGTATAAGGTTTGTAACCCCCGCAAACGCAGGGCCATTTCCCTGCTCCAGCCGTGGTACACCCTCTATCAATTATCGTATTCAATCAGAACGTTTCTCTCCCACGGACACGCAATGCGCGCACCACCACCAAATGAGTATCTCCGTCATTTTTCAATAATTTATTCACATAGCGATCCTCTGAGATTAGTCTTAAAAACATTAAAATACGTTATCAATCGCAGACAAATAAAGCGCGAGAAATGTCAATTAATGTCAAGAAAAGCACCCTGGATCCCTGGTTTTGATAGATGATAACGCAGGTTATTAATTCTTTTGCATTGAATAATGACTTAACCTCCTTATTTGAAAAGATATATGCAAAATACCACTAACGCTTAAAATAAAAGCAGTTGGTTAATTCTCAGTCAGAAATAACTTTCCCGCTTCGCTTTGACTAATTTCAGTACTCGGCTAATTTTGAATACGAACACCGACGACATGAGATGCAAAATATGTCGTTTTATTTAAACAACGAAACTGGAGAAATAACATGGCTGAACATCGTGGCGGTTCTGGTAATTTCGCAGAAAATCGTGAAAAAGCATCCGAAGCAGGTCGTAAAGGTGGTCAACATAGTGGCGGTAATTTTAAAAATGATCCGCAGCGCGCTTCTGAGGCAGGAAAAAAAGGCGGTCAGCAAAGCCATGGCGGCGGCCGCAAATCGGGTAACTAAGCTTTCGCCGATTTTCGATATTTAACGTTTAGTTAAATAACAATATTGATAGCGAGTCGAGTTCGACTCGCTATTATTTTCGCTGACATCGAGGGTAATATTTATGCAGATCAACTCACTGACCGATTTCTTTATCCATAGTCTTTCAGATATTTATAGCGCAGAAAAACAGCTCACTCGTGCATTATCGAAACTTGCCCGCGAATCATCTAACCCTGAGCTCGCTGATGCGTTTAAAAAACATTATGAAGAAACGCAGGGACAAATTGAACGTCTCGACCAACTCATTGAAGCCGAGCCGAATATTAAGCTCAAGCGCATGAAATGCCATGCGATGGAAGGGCTTATTGAGGAAGCAGGTGAAGTCATCGAAGCGACAGAAAAAGGGAGTGTTCGTGATGCCGGGCTTATTGCCGCTGCGCAGAAAGTGGAACACTATGAAATTGCTTCTTACGGCACGCTCTGTACGCTGGCAAGCCAGTTAGGTCTTAAAAAAGCACATGACCTGCTTTCCGCGACGCTCGAAGAAGAAAAAACCACCGACAATCTCCTGACGAAAATTGCAACTTCATCGATTAATAAGAAAGCCGAAGGCAAATAAACACCGTCGTAATTCATTCGCTTAATTTCAATTACTGGTAAGTAAAAATGACGATGAAAGGAAAAGAACATGACCCCACAAGAGAATTATCACGACTGGTTGCGCGATGCCCACGCGATGGAAAAACAGGCCGAGTCAATGCTCAGCGCCATGAGCAAACGTATCGATAATTATCCGGACCTGCGTGCGCGAATTGAACAGCATCTGACGGAGACTCAGGGGCAAATTACCCTTCTCGAAGAGGTACTTGATCGCAACGGCATTAACCGCTCCATCATGAAAGATGCCACCAGCAAAATGAGCGCTATGGGTCAGGCCGCAGGCGGCATGTTTGCCTCTGACGAGATCGTAAAAGGGGCGATTAGCAGCTACGTTTTCGAGCAGTTCGAAATCGCCTGTTATACCTCTTTAATCAGCGCGGCAAAAAAGGTCGGCGATGTTGCAAGCGTGGCGACCTTCGAGCAAATCCTCGCCCAGGAAGAGGCAATGGCCGACTGGGCATTTAAGCATCTGCCGGATGTGACCGAACAATTTTTACTGCGTGATGCCGCCGACGGCGTCGAAGCGAAAAAATAACACGCCACATCAGGAGACACTATGTTTCGACACGTTAAACAGCTGCAATATACCGTTCGCGTCAGTGAACCAAACCCCGGCCTTGCCAATCTGTTACTGGAACAGTTCGGCGGACCGCAAGGCGAGTTAGCCGCAGCCTGCCGTTATTTTACCCAGGGGCTGGGTGATGATGACGTCGGTCGCAAAGAGATGCTCATGGATATCGCGACCGAGGAGTTAAGCCACCTCGAAATCATCGGCTCCCTGGTTGGAATGCTCAATAAAGGCGCTAAAGGCGAGCTGGCAGAAGGGACAGAGAACGAAGCTGAGCTTTACCGTTCATTAACGCAGAATGGGAATGACAGCCATGTCACCTCCCTGCTCTACGGCGGCGGCCCGGCCTTAACAAACTCAGCGGGTTATCCCTGGACTGCGGCTTATATTGATACCATCGGCGAAGTCACGGCAGACCTGCGTTCCAATATCGCTGCCGAGGCGCGCGCCAAAATTATCTATGAACGTCTGATTAACGTCACCGACGATCCGGGTGTGAAAGACGCGCTGAGTTTCTTAATGACCCGTGAAGCCGCGCATATGCTCTCCTTCGAGAAAGCGTTGTATTCGATTCGCAACAATTTCCCGCCGGGCAAATTGCCGCCTATCGAGCAATACACCAACGTCTATTACAACATGTCCGAAGGGGATGACCCGCGTGGCAGCTGGAATAGCGATGAAAACTTTGAGTATGTTGCCGATCCGCAACCCGCCGTTGACGGCGGCGATGGCCTGGCGTCTGTCACCCTCAGTAAAGAGCAACAGGCGCTGGTTAAAGCGATGACGAAACGTACGCAATCCGACCCTTCTGTCGACCCCCTTACCGGCGCCGAACTCGGAGACGGGGAACCACAACCCAAATAACATCTGCAGTCGCATGCCTGTGTTATTCACCCCTTAGCTAAGGGGTGTTTTTTTGATAAGGGGATCGCGATGTTGGAATTAGATGCCTTCCATCTGGCAAGAATACAATTCGCCTTTACGGTCTCTTTTCACATTCTCTTTCCGGCTATCACGATTGGGCTTGCCAGCTATCTCGTGGTACTGGAGGGGTTATGGCTGAAGACCAAAAATCCTGACTGGCGCGCGTTGTATCATTTCTGGTTAAAAATTTTTGCGGTTAACTTTGGGATGGGGGTCGTGTCCGGTCTGGTGATGGCCTATCAGTTCGGAACTAACTGGAGCGGGTTTTCCCAGTTTGCCGGCAGCATTACCGGTCCCTTGCTGACCTATGAAGTCTTAACGGCCTTTTTCCTTGAAGCCGGTTTTTTAGGGGTGATGCTCTTCGGCTGGAACAAGGTAGGCCCGGGTCTGCACTTTTTTGCTACCTGTATGGTGGCGCTCGGCACATTGATGTCCACCTTCTGGATCCTGGCCTCCAATAGCTGGATGCATACGCCACAAGGCTTTTCGATTGTTAATGGTCAGGTGGTGCCCACCGACTGGTTTGCCGTCATCTTCAATCCCTCATTCCCGTACCGTTTGCTGCATATGACGATTGCCGCCTTCTTAAGTAGCGCCCTCTTTGTCGGCGCCTCGGCGGCCTGGCATTTATTACGTGGTAATGACACCCCAGCCATCAGAAAGATGCTTTCGATGGCGATGTGGATGGCGCTGGTGGTAGCCCCGGTGCAAGCTTTTGTAGGCGATATGCATGGACTCAACACGCTTGAACATCAACCGGCCAAAATCGCCGCCATTGAAGGACACTGGGAAAATCCGCCCGGTGAAGCCACGCCTTTATTGCTTTTCGGTTTGCCGGATATGGAGCAAGAACGGACACGTTACGCTGTTGCCATTCCCGCCCTGGGCAGCCTGATTTTGACCCATTCCCTGCATGAACAGGTGCCGGCGCTAAAAGATTTTCCAAAAGCAGACAGGCCAAACTCCACAATTGTTTTCTGGTCTTTTCGCCTGATGGTCGGGATGGGATTACTGATGATCGCGCTGGGTATTCTGTCGCTGTGGCTGCGATATCGACACCGTTTGTATACCTCAAGGCCATTTTTGCATTTCGCGCTGTGGATGGGCCCGGCAGGCCTTGTCGCCCTCCTTGCAGGATGGGTGACCACGGAGTCAGGCCGCCAGCCCTGGGTGGTGTATGGTCTCCTGCGCACGATTGACGCTGTCTCCTTACACAGCACATTGCAAATGAGCCTGAGTCTGGCGACCTTTATTATCGTCTACACCTCCGTCTTTGGTGTGGGGTATGGCTATATCGCGCGGCTGATCAAAAAAGGGCCGCAGCCCTGGGATGCGCACCCCACCGATGGCAGACCTGCACGCCCGCTCTCAGCCGCTGGCGAAAGCTTGCAAACCGGGGAGAGAAAATAATGGGTATCGACTTATCGCTTATCTGGTTTGTTATTATTGTCTTCGCCACACTGATGTATATCGTCATGGATGGCTTTGATCTTGGCATTGGCATTCTGTTACCGCTGATCAAGGACGAAGGGGAACGGGACATCATGGTCAATAGCGTCGCACCGGTCTGGGATAGCAATGAAACCTGGCTGGTGCTCGGCGGTGCCGGGCTGTTTGGGGCCTTCCCTCTCGCCTATGCCGTGATCACCGACGCACTGGCTATTCCTCTCACGCTTATGCTCATTGGCCTCATTTTTCGCGGCGTTGCCTTTGAGTTTCGCTTTAAAGCGACACCTCGCCATAAGCCTTTCTGGGACAATGCATTCCTTGCTGGTTCGTTCCTTGCCACGTTTACTCAGGGGGTGGTCGTTGGCGCAGTTATCAATGGTTTCACCGTTACCGGCCGAACCTTTAGCGGCGGCGCGCTGGACTGGCTAACAGCATTTAACCTGTTCTGCGGTCTTGGACTTGTGGTGACTTATGGTCTGCTTGGCGCAAGCTGGCTGGTGATGAAAAGCGCGGGCGCCTTGCAGCATAAAATGCGCGTTGCTGGCAGGACATTACTTTTAGGCTTGCTGCTGGCCATGGCGATCGTCAGTCTCTGGACACCACTGACCCACCCTGCAATTGCGACGCGCTGGTTCAGTTTTCCCAATCTCTGGTTTTTTGCGCCCGTACCTTTACTGGTACTGATTTTAAGCGTGGGTCTGTGGCGGACATTACCTAATCCGCATCATCATACCCTGCCTTTTGTGATGACATTGGGTTTAATTTTTCTTGGTTTTAGCGGACTCGGCATCAGTATCTGGCCAAATATTATTCCGCCCGATATTTCGTTATGGCAGGCAGCATCGCCGCCGCAAAGTCAGGGATTCATGTTGGTGGGCGCGTTACTGATTATTCCCGTGATCCTTGTCTACACCTTCTGGAGCTATTACGTGTTTCGCGGAAAAATTGAGCACGGGGAGGGCTATCATTAATGAACAGTAGACAAAGCGGCACAGCGAAAAAAATCATCTGGTTTATTTCGCTGTGGTTTGGCAGTGTGCTGGCTTTATTTATCGCCAGCACAGTAATTAAATTGTTGATGTCGATGGCAGGCCTTCATACCTGATTAACGAGAGGCGCTTACTGATTATCCGTTAAGAGCATCATTAAGGTTCCTAATGCGTAACTCGTTGCCTGTTTTATCACCGACTCGCTATCGCCCGCAAAACGTTTTACTTTGGCGACAACAACATCGTCAGGAAGCTGCCAGGCAAACCAGACCGTCCCGACAGGGGTTCCGTCCTCGCCGCCATCCGGTCCGGCATAACCGCTGATGGCAAGGCTGACATCCGCCCCGGAACGGTCGATAGCGCCGCTGGCCATCTCTCTCACCGTCTGTTCACTGACAGCGGTATGGGCTGAAATCGTCTCTTCTTTGACGCCCAGAATCGTGATCTTGGCGTCATCCGTATAGGTAATAAATCCACTGCCATAAAATGAAGGCGTGTCGTCCGCGGCACAGAGCGCCGAGGCGACCAGCCCGCCGGTGCAGGATTCTGCCGTGGTCAGTCTTAATTTTTTTTCAGTTAATAATCGCCCCAGTTCGTTGGCGATAGACAAAGCGGGTGTCGTCATCATTCACCTCCTGTTAATAAAAAGGCGGTGGCGCAGGCTACCGCCATCTTCCGTTAGAGGGTCGCTTTTTCTGCGGCCAGACCCGGTATCAGAATAACTTTACGGCACTCTTCCTGACGCTTATCGAAGATTTCATATCCCCTCGCCGCCTCTTCAAGGGAGAGATGGTGAGTGACAATCTCTTCCGGTGAAAGGTGTCCCTTGTCAATCAGTTCAAGCAAATCAGGCAGGAAAGCATGGACATGGGTTTGGCCCATTTTGAAGGTCAACCCTTTATCAAAGGCATCGCCAAACATAAAGCCATGGATAAAACCGGCATAGACGCCAGGTACGCTCACAATACCGCCACGGCGCACAGCCGCAATGGCTTGCCGGAGAACTTTGCCGCTACTGCCTTCAATCTTGAGGTTGCTCATGACAGTTTCGGTCAGGCTCCCTTTCGCTTCAAAGCCCACCGCATCAATCACCGCATCGACACCACGATGGCCCGCCGTGTTTTCAATTATCCAGGCGGCAGGATCGTCATTCTTGTCGAAATTAATGGGAATAACGCCATAGCGTTGTTGGGCAAACGCCAGCCGATAGTCATTGTGATCAATCATAAAAATCTGCTCGGCCCCATTCAGTCGCGCACACGCCGCTGTCAGTAACCCTACCGGCCCGGCACCGTAGATTGCCACGCTCGCCCCTTGTTTTATCTCCGCATTTTTCACGGCCTGCCAGGCCGTTGGCAGGATGTCGGAAAGGAACAGCACTTTTTCATCCGGTAAGTGGGCGGGGACTTTGAAGGGACCGGTATTCGCTTTCGGAACACGGACGTACTCCGCCTGCCCGCCGGGAATACCACCATAAAGGTCACTGTAGCCAAACAGGGCCGCAGGGGGCGTGATGCTCTTGCGGTTAAGGGCGGCGCCCTTCCCGCTGTTGGTATTTTCGCAGGCGGAGTATTGCTGCAGTCGGCAGAAAAAACAGTCGCCGCAGGCAATCACAAACGGGATAACAACCCGATCGCCAGGACTGACATTTTTTACGTCCGGGCCCGCTTCAACCACTTCCCCCATAAACTCATGACCAAAAATATCGCCATGATGGGTGCCAGGTATTTTACCGTGATAGAGATGTAAATCTGAGCCGCAAATCGCCGTTGCGGTTACCCGCAGAATAATATCATCAGGGGCTTCAAGGCCGGGGTCGGGCATCGTATCAACTTTAACGTTATGAGGTCCATGATAAGTGAGTGCTTTCATAGGCGCGTCTCCTGATTAACGGCGTCGAATAAACAGAGCGGTAAATTTTGCGTATCAATCTGAATTATCTGCTGCCCTTTATTTAGGCCGCGTTGATTGCTCATCACCCTATTTATCTGTTAAGAATATAAAGGATAGAACAAAAATAGAGATTCCATTTAACGTCCCTTGCGTTAGCCAATAAAATAAAAACAACAAGCGCAGCGGAATCTTTTTTTAAAAATATATTTGCCGAGCACGACAGGACAGGACAGGAATGACTGATATTGTTGGGCGAAGGGTTAATGAATCTTGCCGCTAAATACGCGAAACGCCAAGTGTTATAGGCTAAGGTTATCGGCGCTAACAAGGCTGGGTAGAAAAGAAGAAATTGATTATAAAAGGCCATCCTACGTGGCCTTTACACCCTTCTATTTTTTAACCGGATCAGGTTTTTTATCACCTGACTCAGGTGCTTCGCGGGGATCATCTTTTTCAATATAGTGCATACAAGTCTCCTCCTGTTTTTACTAAGAGAGTAACTATAGACGTTGTGGTGAAAAATATGCCAGGCGGCAAACGCTACGTTAAATCTGAAATACCGTTACGCTTGTTGATTATTGCGTATGGCTTATGCATCAATTAAAGCAAACAGATAAGAGGGTTACATTGGGCATCTCCTGTGACCCGATAAAACAGACCTGCTGAATAAGCAGGCCTGTGAAAGTAAAATACGGGAACGCGAATATCGTGATTAAACACTGTTTAATTACGGTAAGGCGTACGCCATTAATGCATCTCCGGAGCGGGTACCCAGACCACTATGCCCACCCGCAGCAATGACCACATACTGTTTGCCGTCATCGCCCTGATAGGTCATCGGCGTCGCCTGTCCTCCCGCAGGAAGCCGCGCGCGCCAGAGTTCATTACCACTGGCTTCATCAAATGCGCGCAGGTAATCATCTGCAGTAGCGCCGGTGAAAATCAGCCCACTTTGTGTAATGACATTTCCCCCCATCATAAAAATCCCCGTCGGCAGAGGGAGATTGGTATGCGTACCGAAAATGTTCATATCGCGGGTGGTTCCCGCCGGACGTTCCCAGATAACTTTTTTGCTTACCAGGTCGATGGCATAAATTTTCCCCCACGGCGGCGCGTTACACGGGGCGTCCAGCGCCCCCAGCCAGGGCTTAACGATTGCCGCCCAGGGGGTGCCATATTGCGGCCCGACAGAAAACTCTTTCGGTTTGGGATAGGGTTTTCCACTGCCCCAGCCGGCCCATTTCTGCATTAACCCCTGCTTAATCGCCTCCTCGCTCTTCATGACCTGCATGGTGAACGGGATATAGCTGGTGTTGGCAATAAGCACATGATGACGCGGATCGACAGAGGCGCCGTACCAGTCGATCACCCCGTCAAATGCCGGATAGGCAATGGAGGTGCCCTCTGCGGGCGGCGTAAATTTGCCCTGATAGCGATAACGGTGGAACTGAATGCGGCACCAGAGTTGATCAAACGGCGTGGCGCCCCACATGTCGGTTTCGCGTAAATCAGCCGGAGAGAGATCCGGCATCCCCACAGAATCGGGTTGTGTCGGGGATAATCGCTCGCCCGGCAGTGAGGGACGCTGTGGAACAGGTTTTTCGTTAACCTGCGCCAGTGGTTTGCCCGTTCGACGGTCAAGTAAGAATAACTGCCCCATTTTGGTGGTCTGCACCAGCGCGGGTATCGTTTCACCGCCATCACCTGGCAGGTCAATTAACGTTGGACCAATGGGCACGTCATAGTCCCATACATCATGATGAACTGTCTGGTAATGCCAGCGCTCCTCACCGGTGCGGATATCCAGCGCCACAATGGCGCTGGAGTAACGGTCATCAAAGGGGCGGCGACCCGCACCATAATAATCAGGCGTGGCATTGCCTAACGGAATATAAACCAGGCCCAGTTGCGCATCTGCGGTATAGGTTCCCCAACCATTCGGCGTCCCACGGGTATAGTTCTCGCCGGGCTTAAGCGGCGCTGTCGGCGGAGTGCGCCCCATATCCCAGGCCCACGCCAGCTCACCGCTGTTAACATCATAGGCCCGTACGACACCAGAGGGCTCACCGGTGGACTGGTTATCGTATATCCACCCGCCCAGTACAATGCGCCCGTCCATCACCATCGGCTGTGAAGTAATGAAATGAAAGCCGGGCGGCACCTCGCCCAGATGATCGGTCAGGCTGACAAAGCCATGATTGCCGAAGTTTGTACAGGGCTTACCCGTCTGCGCGTTGAGCGCCACCATCCTGGCATCCGCCGTGGTGGTGATAATTTTTTGCGGGCACATCGTATCCCCGCTATTTTCGCTCCACGCCACACCGCGACACGCCAGATATTCATTTGCCGAGGTATCGTTCTGTGGGTCGAACTTCCACAGTATCTTCCCCGTCGTGGCGTTAAGGGCGATCACCTGGCGATGTGGCGTACAAATATACAGCGCATTGCCCACTTTGACGGGCGTCACTTCAAGGTTAAATTCACGTCCGGCTTTATCTTCTCCTTTTTGCATAACATCGCCGGAGTTAAAGCGCCACGCCAGTTTTAGTTGCGCGACATTTGCAGGGGTTATCTGTGCCAGCGGTGAATATCGCTGACCATCGGCGGTGCGACCGTAATATTTCCAGTCCTTTTCACCGTCCGTCAGAGAAGGCGTTTTTTCTGCCGGAAACGGTTGGTGATGGACAAAACGGGCATCCGAAATCTGCCAGCCACTCCAGAAAACGCCGATAATAGCGACCACATACACCAGAGCGGCGGCACTGCTGTTTCGTCTGGCCGGCGCTGAGCGCGTCAGGGGGCGTATCACCCAGGGCATGCTTACCCATAATCCCAAAAGCGCAGGCACCAGTAAGCGAGGCATCAGTTGCCAGCCATCAAGGCCAACTTCCCACAGGGACCAGATGACGCACAGGACAAAAGTGAAAAGATAAATCCAGACCCCGGCCAGATGCTTTCGCCACAACAACACGCCACTGAGTAAGAAGCCGCAGCCAAAAAGCAGATACCCAGGCGAACCGCCAATAAAGGCCAGCCAGCCACCGGGCAATAAAAATGCAAGCCCGAAGAGGAGCACCAGAACAGCGGTTACTCGCCCCCAAAAACGCGATGTTGTTTGTGACACAGCCCACCCCTTTTGTAAATTCACGTCAATAAAGCTTAGGAAATTTCACATAAGGCGTGTTCAAAACCAGAATCGGGAGTATTCAGACCAGAAAATCTATTTACTTTCAATTGGATGAGATGAGCACTGGTGCGTTATGCGTATTGTCCGGCCTGGAAGAACGCGCGGTTAAGGACTATACCCTTTCGATGAACAGGCGCTGTGCAGAGGATTGAGGAGAGGTATGGGGTATCTGGCGTGGACTGCTGCAACCGGTGGTTTATTACTTTTGATGTCGTTGTCCTATGGCTGGATTAGCCGCGTACCGGTACCTGTCTTTGGGATGTATCTTATCGTGGGTATCGGCTGCGGCCCCTGGGGTCTTGACCTGATTAATCTTGATATCATCGAACACGCATCCTTAACCAGCCGGATAACCGAAATTGCCATGGCGGCATCCCTGTTTATTACCGGCCTTAAAATTCGTCTTCCGCTTAGCTCCCCTTACTGGAGAATGGGAATACTGCTGGCTCTGCCCGGTATGCTATTAACCATTGCGGGCATTATGGTTGTGGCCCATTTTCTGACAGATCTCTCCTGGCCCCTCTCACTGGCATTAGCCGCTATCCTGGCCCCCACCGATCCGGTACTGGCAAGCCTGGTGGCAATCAACGACGCACGCGACGGCGACCGCCTGCGAATCGCTTTATCCAGCGAGGCCGGGCTGAATGATGGCACCGCTTTGCCATTCCTGATGCTGGCACTGGTCTGGTATAAAGCAGGCGGTACGATAAGCGGGGATGAATGGCTACACTGGCTGAGCATTGACCTGGTCTGGGCCCTGGTGGGCGGTTTGTTGATAGGTTTTCTGCTTGGACGGGTCATTGGCCTTGCTGCGACTCGTTCCCGCCATGCGCAAGGGGAAGTGGCCCCCAGCGATTTCATCGCCTTATCCCTCATCTGCCTGAGTTTTTCGCTGGCCATGTCGGTGAGCGCTTCCGGTTTTTTGGCGGCGTTCGCCGCAGGCGTCGGCTTGCGTAGTGCGGAAGTGAGCGTGCAGAAACGTCATTCTGAGGAAGAAGGCCATGATTTGCCCGCTGAAATGCAGGTGAATCCCCATACCCGCCATGCGCTTGAAGAGCGCAACCCAATAAAGCAAGTCGGCCTGGTCATCGGTGATGCATTGTCTTTTGGCGATACGGTGGAGCGTTTGCTGGCAGCCACGCTGGTCACCGTTCTGGGGGTGACTTTCGCATTACACTGGGACGCCACGGCCCTGATGCTGGCATTGATTATCTTCGTTGTCGTGCGCCCGCTTTCGGTGTTTATCCTGACATGGCGTGCTAAAGAATCACGGTTCCATCGGATAAGTCTCGGATGGCTCGGCATCCGGGGTATCGGTAGCCTGAACTATATCGCTTATGCCTGGGTTCATGGTCTGTCGGGCGTCGATGCAAACAGAATGGCGGATATTGCCATCACGGTTGTGACCCTCAGCGTGTTTATCCATGGTATTTCGGTGACGCCTTTATTGACGCTACGCCGAAAGCGTGAAGAGGACCAGTAAGGCCGCTTTTCGCCGTGGTAGTCCCCGAACCAAGACGCCCCGCCCCTACACCGGGTAGCGATAATCTGGATTTGCGTGGCAAACCCGGCTTCACGCCTGCGGCGACCAGAAGAGTTGTCACTTGCCTCTATACTTAGTGTCGGAGGTTTTTGATGAGAACGTTTTTTAAATCTTTATTTGCCAGCCCGGACGCCTTATTGCAGGTGATGAGCCACAGTGAAATTCAGGACGCCATTGAGGATGGCGAACGGATTGTTGTTGATGCGGATGGTAACACGTCGGTGAATATCCATTGCCAGAAGGTCCAGGATGATTTCAAACGGCATGTTGATGCATTAAAGAGGGCTTAGGGATGGGCACAGCGATTTTTATGGTGTTGATGGTGTGTGGTTACTGGTATAGCTCGCACGATCTCTCCACCCGTTTCAAATTCAAACGCAGTTTTGGCTGGGATGTCTATTTCCTTGTCGCCCTTTATGGCTGCGTCTTCGTGTTACAGGGTATGCTGGCAACCGCCGTTTTATGGCTGGTGTTGTTGGTAAGCTCACTCGTCACGAATGCGTTACCCGGTATCTTTGGTCCGGAATATCACCACTGGCATATGACGTTTATGAACTGGACCTTTTTAGGCATCCAGGCACCAGTAGTCATTATGCTGGCCTTCGCCGTCGTTTTTTGTTTATGGCGTTCAAACTGGTCACCTGCCGCACGTCTTGATACCAGCGGGCGCAGAGAATTGTATAAGCATTTATCCCGCGCCAACGGTGTTGAGGGGCTGGTTTATCAGTGTATGGAGAAAGGCGATCTGGCCTGGATTACCCTGACGTCGCAACGTATCTATATTGGCATGATCCACACCGCCACCTTTGACAGCGCGGATGCCAATAACATTGTGCTGATCCCGATGCTGAGCGGTTATCGCGACCGCGAAACGCTGGATCTGCATGTGGAGCACAACTACAGCGCATGGTACGCCGACCATGACATTGACGTGCGCGCGGCGGTAGATTTCCGCAAAGTCCTGCTGCTGTCGCAGGTGGAAAGCTTGTCGCTGTTCCACCCGGCACAGGTGATGGCGATGGGCATTCACAAAAGCACGGACACCCCGGCGCAACATTTATAGCCAGTTGCGACCGGGCGCGGCGGGTTCAGTACGTTCAGGCGGACGCAATGCTATCTGACGTGACGCGAGATGCGCGGCCCACAGCCCGGCAATCCATTTCACTCCCCGCGCTGTGAAGCGTGCCTGTGACCAGGTGCGCTGATTTTCACCTACGCCATCATGCACCGTAAAATACCCGGCCTGGCTATACTGCTTCGCCGGGAGTAGCGTACCGCTGACGCGCTGCATAATATTGCGCTCGAGCAAAAACTGACGAAACTCGGGCTCTTTCGCCTTGAGCATTTTACAAAGCTGACGGAACCCCAGCGACTCATCAACATTGACGAACCAGTCAAAAAACTCAGCCTTTGGCAGCGTCAGCGCGAGCTGCGCTTCCGCCTGCTGACGCTTTTCATACTGCTCGGCCCACGCATGAGCCGCTGCAGCCGGGTTGGTGAAATCCGGCAAATTCAGGGTCCGTTCACGCTCTTGCCACTTGTCCAGGATATCGGCGGTAAAACCGGGCGAGATACGCGCTACGGTCAACACTGAATCCCGCTTATTAAGCAGGAACTCCTGACGCATCTCCCCTTCTCGCTCGTAGAGCTGCATCTGCACGGGTTGTGACAGACGCTGGGTTGTCTCAAGGCTTTTGACCATGCGTTTAACTTCATTGTGGGCTATCCCTGTCAGCTTTGCGATTTCACGGCTGCTCATCACTGACGACCGATCATTCAAATTGAGAGTATCCAAAGGAATCACCATAGCGTTCACCACTTATGCTAAAAACCACCAACTTGCAGAATTAGTATACAATTACCTGGTTAAATATCCAGTATAATTTTTAAACGCAGGAGGGGATGCTTTGGAAAGATGCCGGTAGTGAAAGTACAACATTGTGGATGTGGAGAGCGCGCGTCGTCGTGCCACTGGCGCACTGAGCGGGATGAAACGCAAAAACGCGCTTTCTGAACGGAGACTTACCGGGCCATCAGGATACTCCGCCAAGCCGTCTTCCATGAAGACGGCTTACAACAACCTCTGCGACTATCAGTATCCCACTGCCGCAAGCATCAGTAAGTGGCCTTGCGCGTATCAGCCGGGCCCTTCACTACCCGCCGCCAGCAGGGGGACCAGGACATCGCTGATGGGAACGGGGATACCGTGACGGTGGCCGTAGCGCTGTATGACACCGTTGCGAATATCCCACTCCATTGGTCGGTTGGCCTGACGGTCAGCAAGAATCGAGGTTCCTAAATCGGCTGGCGCACGTTTAAAACCCGCCACAATCTCCTGCGCGACCGCGTCATCCAGTTCCGCGCCTTCGGCCCTGGCAACAGTAAGGCACTCGCGCAGGTACGCCAGCGTCAATTCGCTGATATCTTCACGGGTGAACATTCCGGCGCGGCGATTGGCAAGCACCATCAGGCCAGCAGCTGCATTTTGCAGCAGCTTACGCCATGCAACAGAAGAGAAATCAGCCGACAGTTCAACCGCACAGCGCGTGCCGTGCAATGCCTCAACAACCCGTTTTGCCTGCGGGACATCCGGCAGCGTCAGCCGCGGGCTGGCGCGCAACCAGACGGAAGCATCCGGCTCACGCTGTGCCGGGAACCAAACCACCGACGGCAGTATCGTTGCGCCATTGACCCAGGGCTCTAGCTGGGCTTTTTGTTCCACACCATTTTGCAGGGCGCAGACCACCGTGTTTTCATCACACAATGACCTCAGCCAGCCCGCGCTGTCAGCATTCTGGGTTGTTTTCACCGCCACAAAAACCAGGCTGACGGGATGCTCGATCTTCGCCGGATCGGTTAATACCGGACCCGGTACCAAAATTTCGCCCTCATCGTGACGCAACACTAACGCCGGATGCGCCGTACGTCCGCAAAGTTGCGGCGCACGGCCAACTTCATGCAGTACGGCGGCAATGGTTGTACCAATCGCACCGGGACCAATAAGCGCGATGGTCGGATGTTCTGACATCGTTGGTTCTCCTGATTCACTTAACCCATGAGCAGTGTGCCGGTAACAATCACCGCGCACGCCAGTAGTTTTCTGAACGTCAACGCTTCGCCGAAAAACAGATAACCGAGCACAGCCACAAACAGCACGCTGGTTTCGCGCAGCGCAGACACGGCGCCCATCGGCGCCGCAGCCATGGCGAAAATAATGATGCCATAAGCCAGTAGCGATACCAGCCCGCCTGTCGCCGCACTCAGTAAACCCGGGCGCCAGCGAAGCAAACTTTTACTGTCGCGCAGGCTGATATAAAGCACAGGCATCAACACCCCCCAGAGCATGCTCATCCACACGGTATAGGAGAGCGCATTACCGGAAAGGCGCACCCCCATTCCATCTGCCACGCTATAAGCGGCAATAAACGCCCCGGTCGCCAGGGCCTGTTTTATGCCCGGCATCGCCAGCCGACGGTTTCTGATTGCCAGCATCAGGATCCCGCCCGAGATAAGTAAGATGCCGCCAAGGGTATGAAAGGCGATTTTTTCCCCGGCGAAAAGCGCCGCCGTGCAGGTTATCAGAAGCGGCGACGAGCCTCGTGCAACCGGGTAAGTTTGACTGAGCTCGCCACTCTGATAACTGCGTACCAGACACCAGTTATAGCCCACATGCAACAGGGCGGACAGCAGCGCATATGTCCAGCTTGCGCGAGCGGGTAGCGGCAGAAACAGCGCGATGACGATGCTGGCAACGGCAATCGCAACGCACATGATGGTCATAGACCATAGCCTGTCTGTGCCTCCGTGTAAGAGTGCATTCCAGGTGGCATGCAGCAAAGCCGCAAATAACGTCAGTGAGATAATGGTCGCAGGCATGCACTGATGCTAAACAGCATTCATCCTGATGAACAGTGAAGCGTTGTCATCCTGGCATGAGCAAATACTCATACATTAACGATAATGCCGCTGCGCCTGCACGGACTCGTCCAGTAACCAATGACGGAATTTTATTATGTGCGGCTGCGTCTCGATCCCCTGCGGGCAGACAAAATAATAGGCCGCCGGTGAAGGAAACCGGATATCAAAAAGCCGAATCAGCGTGCCATCGGCAATCTCTTTTTCCACGTGTCCGCTACGCGCCAGCGCAATACCCTGCCCGAGAAGCGCGGCCTCAATGGTCATATTGGTATCCGCGAAGCGCACACTCTCATGCAGGACATTGATATTGACGCCGGTTTGCTCAAACCAGGCATCCCATTTTGGCACCAGGTCAGCACCGTCACGCGTCAGTAGCGGGTAGCGCAACAGCTCGGCGGGTTCAGCAGGGGTGCCAAAACGCTGCAACAGTGACGGACTGGCCACCGGGAATATCTGTTCGCGAAATAAAAATTCGGTAAAAAGCGCGGGATAGTTACCGTGGCCAAAACGAATGGCCACATCGGACTCGGCCCCCGCGAAATTGATGACTTTATCCGAACTGTCCAGTGACACCAGAATGTCCGGATGTAACCGCGCCAGGGCTGGCAGACGCGGCAACAGCCATTTCAGCGCAAACGAATAGGTGGTGTTGACACGCAATCTTACGCGGCCATTTTGTTCACGCAGATCGGCGAGGGTCGTATCCAGTTTGCTGAAAAATTCGCGCACCAGCGGCGCAAGCGCTGCGCCGGCAGGCGTCAGGCTCAGGGTCTTGCCGCGCTGAAAAAGTTGCAGCCCCCAGAGTTCTTCAAGGTTTTTTAGCTGATGGCTGACGGCGCTTTGGGTAATACACAGTTCTTCGGCGGCCGCGGTAAAGGTGGCATGACGCGTGGCGACTTCAAACGCGCGCAAGGTGGCAGTCGGTGGAAGGTGACGCATGCTTTTCGCCCTGCTAATGAGTGATTACTCATATCACCATAGCGGTGCGCCTCTGCGCCAGCGAAATAACAGAATCGGCTACCCGGCATAACGCCGTGTAAGCCAGTTGCCCGGCAACTGATTCACAGAAAAGCCAGTCGAAAAGACGTTGCCGGAGAGATCGGTGGCACGGCGATAACTTACACGGACGACGAAAAAGAGGCCTGGGTATAGTCGCGCTTTAAGAGTGCATAGAGATACTCATCGCCCCATGCGCCTTTAAAGAAAATATTCTGCCGGTAATGTGCTTCACGGCGGAAACCGAGTTTTTCCAGCAGGTTCACCGCCGACGTGTTGCGCGTATCAATAACAGCGGTGAGTCGATGCTTTGCAAAATCATTAAACAGCAGGGCAATGAGGTGGTTTATGGCCTCTCTGGCATACCCCTGTTTCTGATACCCCACATCAAAGGTCATACCCAGTTCGACCTGCCTTCCCTCATCAAAGAAATGGATACCCAGATCGCCGATCAGCGCGCCATCTTCCAGCCGCTCAACGGCCAGTTGATACCAGGTTCCCTCGCTGTTGAACGCCAGCGAACACTGCTGCGCATATAATTGCTCCGCATCATGCACAGTATAATGATCCCAACTTTGAAACCTGGCGACCTCGGGCAGGTTACGGTAGCGCGCAAGCTGCGGCAGATCATCACGCATCAGTGCGCGCAATAATAACCGTGGAGTGTATAGCGGCAATTCGGACGCCATGTTTCCTCTCTTAACTCATCCGGGCGAAATACCCGCATCTCCAGATTGAAAGCCCCGCAAACCATAATTTGCGAGGCGGTACGCTTTCTTCTGTTTCTCTTTTCTGCTAACGGGCATCCTGGTTTTCAGCCCGGATCGCTTCCAGCCCGACACGTTGCCCGAATGACAGTTCTAACGTGTTGCCGTCCGGGTCGGCAAAAAACACATAATAACCGACGGGGTCGCCCAGGTTTTCCGGCGCTTTTCGTAATACACCGTCCGCTATTGCCATCTCGGTTTTACGGTCGATTTCTTCGCGGGTCGCACAAGCCACGCCAAGGTGGCCAAAATGCCCCAGCGGCGTATCTGTTACGGTATCCGCCTGAACCAGCACCAGCGCAAACGGACGGGTACGATCGCTTAACCACGCGACCTTACGGGCATCCGGAATGCCGGGTTCGCGCTGATGTATCACCTCCATGCCTGCATAGCGGCGATAGAAAGCAATACTTTTGTCCAGGTCCCTGACCATAAAGGCAACATGGGTGAATCCAACATCGATCTCGTGCATATTCAGAATAACTCCTTGTCAGCTTGTGGCCGGCATCATAAAAGCTCAAGTTAACCTGAGGTCAACAACAAGATAATCGCCGTCGGCGACTCAATTTGTAGTGTTTCAGAGCAAAGCGCCCGGGCTTGCACGCTTCCTGATGCAAGACACTCTGCTGTTAAGGCGCTTTTGCCAGGGCGTCGGGATGGGGTGCAATTTCAGCAAGCAACCAGCGTTCAAAATCCTCCACCGCAGCATTATTCATCCCCGTTTCCGTCGGTTTGATTAAGCAGAATCTTTTGCTCAGGGTTGCTGATTCCGGCCAGGGTGAAACAAGCAGGCCATGTTTTAATTCATTTTCGACATACATCCGCGGCACCAGCGCCACCCCCTGCGCCGCCATCACGGCGGCTATTGCCATTTCATGCAGATCGTAGCGCACGCCCTGTCCCGGATTATCCAGGCTTATTCCCTTTTCCCGGGCATACAGATGCCACGCCTCCGGATTTTGTCGTCTGTGAATACGCGGAAGTGCGTTTAACTGTTGAAACATATCCGCTTGCGATAACAGCGAGGGATGACACACCGGAACCAGTGTTTCCTGAAACAGAAATTGCACGCGCATGCCCGCCCAGGCGGGGTGCTCAAAATGAACCACAGCGTCAAAGCCACTTCCGGTCAGAATAAAGGGGTCGGTGCTGGCCGCGATATTTAAGGTAATCTCCGGGTGCAACGACATAAAGCCTTTCAGCCGGGGAATGAGCCAGCGACTGGAAAAGGTCGGCAGGACAGCAATATCAAGACTCTTTCCCCCCTCTGGCAATCCCATGATGTATTGGGTATCCCTCTCAAGCCGCGCCAGGGTTTCGTGAACATGGAGAGCATAGCGGACTCCGGCAGGATTAAGCTTTACGCGGCTTCCCGTGCGGTCAAACAGTTTGCAGTTGAGCAAAGATTCAAGGCGCGCTATCTGACGGCTAATCGCCCCTTCCGTCAGGGAGAGTTCCTCTGCGGCCCTGGCAAAATTGCCGTGTCGTGCGGCGGCATCAAACGCCTGCAGGGATGTGCTACTGGGTATTTTTCTACGCATAAACGGGACTCTTTTTCGCAACTGATTACGCCATTCAGTGAATTAATGTCACTGATTAATGAAATATTATCGATTTATCGCGCGTAAAACACCTCATAGCATGAGTAAAAATCATTAAGCAGAACTATTTATGATCTGCTGTTTACGCATGAGGAGTCAGGACAATGTTGTATTTCGTTGAATGCTCATATCGCGATCCTACGAGCGAGGGGGAATGGAATGAATTTTACAGTCGGGAAAAATTGCCAGCGCTGGTCTCGGTGACTGGATTTCGTTCGTCTCAGCGTTTTCGTGCCATAAAACCGGGCTGCCCTGCTTATCTTGCGATTCACACGGTGAAGGATGCCGATGTGCTTAGCAGTGAGGAATATCGACACAAAGGAGGCGGTAACTTCTCTCGCTGGCAGGTCTGGATCACTGACTGGCAGCGTAATCTGTATGCATACGATGCGTCGGCCCCGGCCGTTTCGTCAGATGAAATTCTGCTGCTCAGCGCCCAACCGAGCAGTGCTTTGGTCGCGGCGTCGATAAACCAGGCAACAGAAATGCACGCGGTCGGACTGGCGCGTTCTCCGGCCCGCCGCACGATGTGCGTGTTGCCGCGTGAATGCGCCTTACCACTGATACACATGCCTGATGTTTATCTTTACGAACCTCTGACATCGCAGCTGCAGCATGCTTTTGAGCATCAACGGGAGGTGTAAGACCATGCCCAACCTGACCTTTTATCTTTCGCAGGAATACGCAGGCCGTTTCAGCGATCTTCCCGCGTTCACCCGCATCTGCAGCGACCTTTGTCGAGACATTCTTGCCGCAGAACCGAACAACATACATATCATCTTCATCACGGTTAAACCGGGGTGCGGGCATCCGGTCTATGCCGAACTGTTTTATCGCCTGACAACACAGCGTACGCCTGAGGTGATGGAACATTTTATGCGCAAACTGGATAGCGCCACTCAGCAGGCCTGGGGATTCATGGCGCGTATTCGCTGTTTTGCATTTTCTGCTCCGCACCCGTATGCCCTAAACTGATTCCGAGGCCCTTATGAACCCTCCCTTCTTCCCGTCATATCAGATTGGTGATTTTCAGGTCACGGCGCTGAGCGACGGCTATATGTCCGCCAGTCTGGATTTGCTGTCAGGCATTGCAACAGCAGATGCCGCATCCATTCAGCGCCAGGCCGGCATCACAGAACCGGGAAATATCCATATCAACTGCTATCTTATCCGCGGTCGGGGGCGAACCCTACTGGTTGATGCCGGCACAGGCGGTCTGAACAATGCAGGGGGGCAACTTAAAGCCAACCTCGCAGCCGTCGGCGTCAGCCATAACGATGTGGACACCGTATTGTTAACGCACTGCCATCCGGATCACATTGGCGGCCTGCTTGATGCCGAAAGACGGCCTGTCTTTGAACATGCGCAACTCCTTATGCATTATCGCGAAGCGGAATACTGGCGGGATGATGAAAAGCTCAAAATGGCGAATGAGCGCGGACAGCGTAATTTCAGGCTGGCCCGTCAGACGCTGGATGCTTATGCAGGCAATGTCCGTCTCTTTAGCGAGGACAACATAACAGAGGGAATTTCTCCGGTCTGGTTGCCGGGCCATACGCCGGGACATTCCGGGTTTCGCATTGATTCGGCTGAAAGAAGCTTACTGATATGGGGAGATATCGTTCACTATCCTTATATTCAGACAGCACACCCCACCGTGACCATCATGTTTGATGCCGATCCCGCTCAGGCCGAAGAGACCCGAAAAAAGATACTCGCACAAGCCGGGCGTGAAAAACTGCTGATTGCAGGTATGCATTTAGGCAACGCTGGCTTTGCCGGGGTTGTCAGAAATGAGACTGGCTACGCGCTTTCGTGCCCTGAAGAACGGAGATGACTTCCGGCGGTGTGTAGCGCCGAAAGATGCAATGCCGTGGTTAAGCGCCCGGCGTTTTCCGGGCATCTCATTACATGTTAAGCCGTGCCCTCCCCCTCAGGAGGGCACTGTTTTTATGCGCTGATGGTCAGAACGATTCCCAGTCAGAGCCATTCGCTGTTGACGTTGCGGGGCGCAGGCTGGCTTTGCCACGCACTGGCGCAGGTGTGTATTTCGGCTTAGCGGTCTCTGAATTCAGCTTGAACACGGAAACCAACTGTGCCAGTTGTTCGGCCTGTTGTTCCAGTGAGAGTGACGCCGCAGACGACTCCTGAACCAGCGCGGCGTTCTGCTGGGTGGTGGAATCCAGTTCCGTGACGGCTTTGCCAATCTGATCGATACCCCTGCTCTGCTCTTCCGAGGCGCTGGAAATCTCGTTCATGATCCCACTCACATTGGTGACGGAGGAGACAATCTGCTCCATCGTCGTACCGGCTTTATTGGCCATTTCTGAACCGGTTGTGACGCGTTGCACGGACTCTTTTATCAGCCCTTCAATCTCTTTGGCGGCCTGCGCGCTACGTTGGGCAAGGCTTCTTACTTCCCCTGCCACCACCGCGAATCCGCGGCCCTGCTCGCCCGCACGCGCCGCCTCAACGGCAGCGTTAAGCGCCAGAATGTTGGTCTGGAACGAAATACCATTTATTACGCTGATAATATCGGTAATTTTGTTGGAGCTTTCGGTGATGGTTTCCATCGTGTTGACCACGTCCCAGACAATTTTACCGCCGGAACGAGCATGCTCTGCCGCCACGCCTGCAAGCTGGCTGGCTTCACGCGCATTGTCTGCATTGCGTTTAACCGTTGAGGTCAACTCTTCCATGCTCGCCGCCGTTTCAACTACCGCAGCAGACTGCTCTTCGGTGCGGGAAGCAAGGTCAGTATTGCCTGCGGAAATGTCCGACGAGGCATTTGCCACATGAATGACCGACTCCTTAATTTGGGTGATCATGTCACGAAGCTTATCGTTCATGACGCCCATTGCCATCGTCAGACGGCCCAGCTCATCGGTTGACTGCGGCTCAATGGTGGCGGTCAGGTCGCCTTGGGCAATACGTTCTGCCAGCGTCAGGTTGTGTTTAATCTGGCGGGTCATCTGGCGGGTAAGCAGCCAGGCTACCAGTAACCCTGTCAGCACTGCACAAACCGCGACGATGCCCATAATTATCATGACACGTTGAATAATATCGATATTTTTCTGAGTCTGACCAGTAACTAAATCATTAGTAACGGTATTAATTTTTTCTGCAACGCCAGTGAGTTCTGTCGCGGCACTCTGCGATTCCTTCAGGGCATTCGTATAAGCGACAACGTTCTCCTGCATTCCGTTAAGGAATGCCTGTGCCATCTCTTTGTCTTCGCTGGTAAAAGTGACATTTTCAGAATGGATAACCTTCAACGCCTCATCATATTGCGCTTTAAAGGTATCCATCCCCTGCTTACCGGCAGAGGACTGAATTTGATAAGCGGCCGCCCAAAGGCTATTGAGGCGATTAAGTAACGCAACCTCATCCTTTGAAACGTTTTCCTGCTGCTCAAGGCGGGAACTGAATTTATCCAGTACCGTTTTCAAAGTTGGCGATGTTAAATTCTGCGATTTTTCGACGGTCACCTGTTCGAGTTTAACGAAGGTGTCACGATGGGTGGCATAGTCAGGAATAGTACTGCGCAAGTCATCAAACAAAACGCGGGCATCGCTGTCCCAGGTAAAGTCGAGACCCGTAATCGCTTTTTGATCCATCTTATCAATGGCGATTTTATTTGCCTGCAGTGATTTATCATCATGATTTAATTGATAAGTCAAACGGTTACGTCGCGCCGTATTAAGTTCGGTGCTGATTTCATTGATTAACTTGCCCTTTAAGGCATGCTCACGGATACTCGCGGACTGCTGAATACTGATGAGTGAGGACAAAACAATAATAACGATTAAAACTGCAAACCCGCCAAACAGCTTGGCAGCCACAGGCAGATTCTTTATTGACGGTAACAGCTTTGACATAGAAGTATCCTCGGTGATCTTTTTTAATTTTCAAAAGATGTTTTCATTTCACATCACATCCGAAAGCATTTTTTCATTTCTTTTTGAGGAGTCAGAAAAACCTGGCTATCACGTTACTTATCGTCAACGACGACATTTAATTTAATGAAAAAAGCAAAAAAAAGACCGGGAGAAAATATATTCCACAAAAATGAACAATGTTGCATAAATAATGTGAGCAAGGCTGCACATTAATGTGTTCTTATCCTGGTAATCATGATCCTGCAAAGTTGTTTACGTCAGATAAAAGATAATTCGAAATTATAAGATATATTATACCCCCCTTATCTCCGGATATTCCGACATTAACGTTTGGCATGTGATTAATTATCATTTAGGACATTTTTCTGGGTGATATCAATAATATTAATCATTCAGCTATTGGCAACGCTGATTAACGCCTCCGGCAATCCTCTTTAGTCGTTTAGCCCTGACCTGACGAACCGCACCTGTTTTACGGCGCGGTTCAACCAGACGCAATACCTCACTTTTGAGCGAACGGAAGGAATCACATAAAGCGGTCTGCTCCGCCGGACGCTTCAATTGCCTGTCCGGTAACAAACTGATTTCGTTCAGAAAGCAGGAAAGCCGTTATTGCCGCAATATCCTCAGGAAGCCCAAAACGCCCTAGCGGGGTTTTCTCTTTACCCAACAACACCATCACCTCTTCGTCTGTTTTCCCCGCCAGCTCAGGACGGCGATGGCGGACATTTGGCAGCATATTCTGCACCCAGTTATCCGTCGCGACAGCGCCCACGCCAATCGCATTGACCAGAATGCCTTCCGGCGCCACGCTCAGCGCTAAGCTACGGGTCAGGTTGTTGATGGCCGCGCTCAGGGCATGAGAGACGGTAAGCTGCGGGTTAGGATAAATACCGCCAATGGATGAAATATTAACGATACGTCCCCAGTTTCGTTTCTGCATACCTGGTATAACTGCCTTGCAAAAACGTCGCATCGCTGAAAATTTGGTTTCTGTCATTAATTGCCACTCTTCTTCCGACGTGGTTAACAGCGTGCCCGCATGTGCTCTCCCGGCATTATTGACCAGTAAATCAACATGCTGGAAAACATTTTCCGCGCGTTCAACTACCCGAGCAGGGAGTGTGGGATCGGTTACATCCCCGGCGACCGGCAGCGTCGCCACGCCGTATTTATCGGCAATCTTCTTCGCGGCCATCATCAGGCCCGATTCTTGTCGGGATACCATCACTACATGCACCCCGTTCAGCGCCAGTTCTTCACAAATACTGAAACCAATTCCGCTTCGTGCCCCGGTGACCAGGGCCACCTTTCCAGTCAGTTTTAAATCCATACATTGCTCCTCATAGTAAACAGAGTTATCAGAACAATATGAGTAACAAATCCCTTTTTCAGGGGCTTGGACGGCAGAATTCAGACGTCTGAAAAAAGTGCTCAAAGCGTTAAGCCTCCCCCCTGCTTATACTGCGGCAACGTTGTATTCAGGGTAAGGAGTGGTCAATGTGTCCCCATAACCATGCGCTTTCTTCGGCCAGGATTCTGATGCTGGCGATTATTTGCTGTATTGTGGTGGCGAATATTTATTTTAATCAATCCGTTCTGAATTTGATTGCGGGTTCCTTTCCCAATGAACGGGAAGCGGTTTCTTTGATCCCCATGGCCACCCAGGCAGGCTATGCGGCGGGTTTATTCTTTCTCATCCCATTAGGCGATTATATTGAACGTCAGCGGCTTATCCTGCGACAGGCGCAGGTACTTTTTCTGGCCCTGATCGGCATGATGTTATCCCCAACGGCGACGGTGCTGGTGTTCTTCTCTTTCATTACGGGTATGTCCGCAACCGTTGCCCAACAGATCGTGCCGCTTGCGGCCTCTCTCTCTGCTCCCTCTTCCCGGGGAAAAACGGTGGGTACTGTGATGAGCGGCGTTCTCGCCGGTATTCTTTCCGGGCGGGCGATTGGCGGTCTTATCGGACAGTATTTCGACTGGCGCGGCGTCTTTTTGTTCGGGGCGGTTATGACACTGCTGGCACTGTTTTTTATCTTGCGCATTTTGCCCTCTCAGTCGTTGCCCGCGCCAACATTTAACTACCTGACGCTATTACGTTCATTAGGACATCTATGGCAAAGCGAGCCGCAGTTACGTAATGCAACGCTTACCCAAGCCATGCTGTTTGCCTCGTTCAGCGTGTTGTGGACCGTGCTGCCTTTTTGGTTAGCCCATCGCTACGGTTACGGCGCAGGGGTAACCGGAATGCTGGCAACCCTGGGGTTAATCGGCATTCTTTGTGCGCCTGTGGCGGGAAGTTTCAGCGATCGTCGGGGGCCATTGTGGATGGTCGTTTTTGGCGTAGCCCTCATGCTGTTGGCCTGGATTGTTTTTTTAGGCTGGAACAATATGGCCGGAATGGTAGTGGGTATTTTGCTGCTGGATGCAGGCGAACAATGTGTATTAATCGCTAACCAGCATACTATTTACGCTTTGCGTCCGGATGCCAGAAACCGTCTCAATACTCTCTTTATGTGCGTTATGTTTATTGGTGGAGCCTGTGGTTCACTGACGGCCACCGGATTATGGGAAGCCACACATAACTGGACGTTGATTTCTTTAGCAGGCGGCGCGTTCGTACTCAGCGGCATGTTACTTGCGGTAACACGAAAAGATTAACGTTCTATTCGGGCACACAGGGGCAGCGCATTTTTGACATCCGTTGCCCTGTCTGAGGCATCGACATCCTGTAAAGCTTCCTGTAATAACTGCATAGCCGCGTCATTTTCCCCGGACTGGGCCTGCGCTGTCGCCAGCGAATACGCAATACGCAGGGCCCAACCGTAAGCCTGTTGCTGACGCGCTTTGTCCAGTGCCTGCGTTAGCGCTAAGCGCTGCTCTGGCGGAGATAATTGCATGGCGTAAAGCCGCATCAGCTCTGGTGCGCACCAGTTTTCTTGCTCCCGGCTGGCGCTTTGCTGCGCAAGGCCGACATCAATTTCAGACAACAAAGGGGAATACTGCCAGTCTAATCCCATCGCCCGCAGCGAGCTAAACAGTGTGGTTTGACTCACTGCGGTATGACGGAACTGTTGGGCCCAGACAAGAAACAGCTCGCCATAGGTCTTCCAGAAATACAAATCATGCTTTGCCGCCAGTTGAACCAGCCAATTTGCAGCCCTGACTACCCATCGTGGATGACGCTCCAGTGCCGCTGTCATGCAGGCTCCCTCGGCCAGCGCACAGCAGAGAGAACAGGCATGCTGCAAACGCGCGGCTTTTTTAACCCCGCGCCAGGCCATCTGTTTCGCGGCCTTATACTCCCCCTGAACCCAGAGTAAGCGTGACAAAAAAGCCATACCAGCGGTCTCCTGATCCAGACCGAAACGGAAGGAATGACTCATCTTCTCCTGCTCGTACCAGGCCAGAGATTGCAGCAGATAATGGCGGCCTTCGCTATGCTGCCCTAAAAAATGCAGCGATACGCCGAGAATACGCAGCCCGGCGGCATGGGCTTGCGCATCATTTATTTCCCGCGCCAGCTCGCACATAGACTGCGCATGTTCACGCGCGGTCTCCAGCCCCCCCGAGCGCAGGCAGTACAGCCATAAGCCGTAATGCGCCTGTAAACGCGTTTCGTTGTCGTCGAGCTTTTCTGCCAGCGCCAGTGCGGTTTGCCAGGCTGAATGGGTTTCAGAGGTGGGGCCTTTCGCCCAGGTTGATGCCTTACCCGCTGCGGCGCACAGATGCATTCTCTGATGTAACGTTAATTCGACCCGCGCACCCGGTTCATAGAGCAGAGGAGAAATATGACGCTGACATTCATCATAAAGTGAGTATTCAATCCAGAACGGCGTCATCGCCTGTAAGATCGCCACGCCTGTGGAGGCATCATGCCCTTCGACCAGGGTTTGCTGTAAAACACTACGCAAGTCATTCAGACCAGGGCGATAGCGTTCCCGCCACTGTTCCGTCGGCAAACTGAGCCAGTCATTCTGCGCCTGCTCCACCCGCACTTTATTGTAGTGGGCAAAATCGGCCGCCAGCGCGGTATATTCATCCTGCTCCCTGAGCTTCGCACAGGCGAATTGACGCATGGTTTCCAGCAGACGAAAACGCGTAACGGGTATCTGACTACTGACCTGAATCAGTGACAGGGACAACAACCGCTGTAAATCGTCAATAACCTGCCAGCGATGGTTGTTGTTTGTACGGAGAAAATCGCTGACAGATTCCACGCTGAATGTGTCGGTAAAAATGCCCAGCGTCCTGAATAACCGTTGCTCGCGTGCGTTGAGTAGCTGATAAGTCCACTCAAGGGTCGTCACTATTTTCTGATGTCTCGGTTCCAGAGAGCCGTGGGTATTGCTCAATAACGGGAAACGGTCCTCCAGCCGATTATAAATCTCCCTGATACTCATAAATGGCAGACGTGAAGCCGCCAGTTCAATGGCCAACGGCAAGCCATCAAGGTGACGGCATAATTCGCCAATCAGCGCCAGTTCCCGCTCAGAGGGATGGAAATCATGCTGGTTGGCCTGGACTCGCTCAATAAACAGACGGACGCTGGCAAAAGACATTAACGCGGCGTTATCGCTGCCCGTTTCTTGCGGGACTTGCAGTGGCGGGAGTAAATATTGTTGTTCGCCGGTAATCTGCAACGCCACCTGGCTGGTCAATAACAGTTTGATCCGGGGAGCCAGCCTCAGAAGCAGCGTAATCAGCGGTTCCAGTTCACTCGTCACATGCTCACAGTTATCAATCAGCAGCAAACACTGGCGTCGCACCAGCTGTTGGCGTAAATCGGCATCATGCTGAACGCCGGATAATGGCAGGTGTAATGCCTGTGAAAAAACAGAGAGAACGCTGGCGGCATCAGTAATATGCGCCAGCTCAACCACACAGAATCCATCCGGAAAGTGCGGGTGTAGAATGTTAACAACTTCCCATGCCAGACGCGTCTTCCCCACGCCTCCTGAACCGGTTATCGTCACCATCGGGTGGTGAGTTAATAAATCACAGACCTCCTGTACCGCCTGGTCACGCCCTAAAATCGAGCTCAAAAAGGGGATAGCAACCGGGGTCGTTATTTCCGGGTCAGAGGAAGCCTGCAGCGGTACGCCAGCGATGTTAAAACGATAGCCACAACCAAATTCAGTCACAAGAAGATGCCGATCGCGACCCAACAGGCGGCGCAGCGCTGAAATTTGCGCCTGAAGATTATTCTCTTCGACGATTTCATTTCCCCACACCTGAGTCAGTAAAGACGCTTTACTGACCGCTTTACCGTCAGCCCTGACCAGAACAACCAGAACATCAAACGCTCTGGCAGATATTTTTACCGGCTTCCCCCGGTGCAGCAGGATCCTGAGCTGCGGCCATATCTGCCATTCAGCAAAGCGTACCTCATCGGTTGTTATCATCGTCCTGAGATCTTCTGTTTGTTAACCATCACACCTTCATAGCATGCGGGGAAAGTCATGATTAACGCAAGGATACAGGTAAGACCCTGCGATCGCCTGCCCGCCCGGTATTCAGACAACCTGACCTGAGTCGTTGATAATTATAGAGTCATCCCCCTTGTCGCATAGCTCTGTGATGTCGACGTCAACGCATCGGGTATCAGCCGATGCGTCATAAACAGGCGCCATTATCAGAAGTTCGTCAGTACAATTTTGCCCTGAATTCCCCCCATTGCAGCACGCTGATGGGCGGCGGAAGCCATTGCTAACGGATAGGTGCTATCAATAACAACCCGGATAAGTCCCGCTTCAAGAAGACGTCCTGCTTCATCTAATTGCGCGCCGCTGGAGCGTACCTGCGTGGAAGAGACCGTAATCCCTTTTTGGGCAGCCTCTTCCCTTGCGGTAAAACCCAACGGATTGACCAGAAAGAGCGCCCCGCCGGGCCTTATGCAACGCAGAAAACGATCCATATTTGCCCCACCCACCGCATCAAGAACCAGATCAACATTTCTGACGTCGTTCTCGGCGGCTGTTTTGGTGTAATCGATAAATTCATCTGCCCCCAGCTCACGCAACAGCGTTTCATGGCGCGAAGAGGCCACAGCAATCACCTTCGCCCCTTTCCAGCGGGCGATTTGCACGGCAAGGTGTCCCACGCCGCCGCCGGCACCATTGACCAGCACCGTCCGGCCTTGTAATGGCACCGCTTTATGCGCAAAAGGCTGGAAGGGATTCGTCGCGTCATGCCCCGTTTCGATAAGAAACTGCCAGGCCGTGAGCAGTGACATTGGCGCAGCGGCCGCCTGCACATGTCCAATCCCCCGGGGTTTGCGCGCCAGCTCTGATGAAGGAACGCTGACATACTCGGCATAGGCGCGGCTGCCCGTCATCACGTTTTCAGGAAAACGCACCATCGAATAGACCTCATCTCCGGGGCGAAACGCCGTCACATTTTTACCGACCGCCGCAACAACGCCTGAGATGTCCGTCCCCAAAATAAGTGGAAAAGCGGGATCGGGCCGCCATTCAGGTGGCAGTGTGCGAAAGCCGTCGCGCAGGTACCAGTCAGGCGGGTTGAGGCTGGCTGCCTGCATATGCACAAGGACATCGTCGTTGCCCACTTGTGGCCGGGGTGTCTCTTCATAAAGCAGGTTTTCAGGCCCGCCAAACGCATGGAGTTGTACTGCTTTCATCATCTCAGTCATCATCATCTCGCTCTAAAAGACCTCAGGTGACAGAGCATAGGATCAATAACCCGGGTTGATAATATGGCTGGATTTCGCTTTACTTATGCCATGAAGGAACAAATCGGTTTAGACAGACTCACGGGTCTTATTGCATTCGCTCGCGCAGGCGCTCTGGGTAGTTACAGTGCCGCCGCCCGTTCGCTTTCTGTTTCCCCCTCTGCCATCAGTAAAAGTATTCAGCGGCTTGAGAAGCAGCTCGGCATCACCTTGTTCACCCGAACGACACGCTCGCTGGTGTTAACTGCCGAAGGGCGTGAATTGCACGAGCGGGCGCTACGATTATTACGGGATGCCGAGGAGATTGAACAGATAGCGAAACAGGCGCGTGCGGAGCCCGCTGGGATATTACGCATTGCGGCGTCACTGCCGGTGGGGATCCATGTGATTGCTCCTCTCCTTCCCGCTTTTTGCGCACGTTATCCAAAAGTGACGATTGATTTACGCCTGAGTGACCGGGTGGTCAGCCTCGTTGATGAGAATATTGATATTGCCATTCGACTTGGCGAGCTCGCGGATTCCAGCCTCCTGTTGCGTCGCCTTCCGCCCTATCAGATAGGTTGTTACGCCTCGCCTGAATATTTAGCCCGTTGCGCGCCTCCGCAACATCCCAATGATTTGTCCGGGCATACGACAGTCAATCTGCGTTACCAAAATACAGGGCAGCTTTTTCGCTGGCCGTTTCGCGTCGGGGAGCGCGAGATAGAAATGGTGCCGTCGTCCACGATCATTGCGGATACCAGCGAAGCGGTCATTGCCGCCATTGTTGCCGGCGCCGGAATCGGGATGGCCGCGAATTTTATGGCGGCATCTCGGGTAAGCGAGAAAAAGCTTGTTCCCCTGCTCGGCGATTTTGCGGTGGAGCGGCGCGATCTGTCGGCTGTCTGGCACGAAAGCCGACGCGCCAATCCTGCGGTACGCGCTTTTCTGGATCATATGCTTACCCCTTTTTGAGCCACCGGCCTGTGGCGATAGCACCCTGTGCATGGCTAAAAACCGCCTCGGCGGAATGCTGCGATGCTCGCCTGTAATAACAAATATCTTACCTGTGACCCCAACTATCGCCCTGCCTTTAAATCCTGTTCCCGACCAATATAAATTAACATAAAACAATAAAAACTTATTGTAAAACGATAAACTCCAGGCTAGCCTGCACACACTTCAACCTACCGTTTGCCAGGAGAGGCATCGAATGAAAAGAAGTCTGCAGTATGGCGTTTCACTTGCGGGAATAGCGTTTTGCGCTCCCTCACACAGTACGGATCTGTCCGGATACGCGGGTCTGGGCGTGGCAGTCAGTCCCGTCTATTCAGGTTCACAGCATTATGCGCCAGAACCATTGTTCAAAGGTGGCATAAGCCTGCGAAGTGATGACTGGGGACATTGGGCACTGTCAACAGACGGTCTGGCGTGTACGCTGCCGTCGGATTCTCCCTTTACCGTGAGCCTGCTGTTAACACCGGATGAGGGGCGAAAAGAGGTGTTTAATTACCCATTTTCCGCCAGAAAAAACCGTGACTTACAAGGAATGGGCGACCTTTCCGACATACTCATGGCGGGTGTGGAGTGGCGTTATCAAAATGAGGACTGGATGTTATGGCTGCGCGCATTGAGCGCAACACAAAAATACCGATACGGGGGCGAAACGCAGGCGCTGGCTATGACGTTGAACAGTGGTGTTAAAGCAACCCTGTGGCGCTGGCAGGACGTCGATTTTTCGGTTGCAGGCGATATCACCTGGGCGAACAGCGGTTATCAGCAACGCCATTATGGCGTAACCGCAAAACAGGAACAACGCACTGATTTTTCATCTTATTATCCTTCATCTGGTTTCCAGTCTGGCGGATTTTATTCCGAACTGGTCTGGCACATTAGCGAAAACGTAGCCGCCGGAGTGACGGGGCGTGCGGCATATCTGCCAGGTGAGGCGGGAAGGAGTCCGCTGGTAAAAAGCAGAATGCAATACACCCTGTCATCATTGATTCAGTATGAATTCTGAGGCGAACAACAATGCACAAGCAACATATGCGCAGTCGTACGCGATTATTAGCCGCAGGTACGGCTTTTGTGTCGCTGATCGCCGCGGGTATCTGCCTGCAACCCGGTTTCAGCGCACCTTCACTGCATCAGACGGGAGATGCAACGGTAGTATCGTTTTTAACCCCCTTACTGAGAGGATCAAGGGGTAGCATTGCCGCCGTATTTATCACCCCACGAGGTATTCAATACGGCCTGTGGAATAGTGATTATGCAAAACAGTATGAAATCGCCAGCCTGACAAAAACGATGACCAGTAGTCTGCTGATTGAGGCACAGCGACGCGGGGAAGCAACTGCGCAAACCCGCGTAGGTGAGCTTATCCCGGAAATCACGGGCCCGGCGAGCGACATTACGCTAGCGCAACTGGCGTCACATCGCTCTGGCCTGCCGCCGCTGGCGACATCACTACGACAGAAAATGCAGGTGCTCAAGGCTATTATCCTGCGTGACAATTTCTGGGATTACGATGACAAGGCATTAATAGATATGGTGAACAATACCCGCGTTGAAAAACCGGCTGGGTTTGATTACTCCAATACCGGTTATGCCTTGCTGGGGCTGGCATTAGCGCGCGCATCACATCAATCTTTTACCACTTTGCTGCAAACACGGGTTTTTGCACCGGCGCAAATGAAAAACTCCGTCGTCGCCGACGATTCGACACCCGACACGCCCGCATTCAGCCATGGCTGGTCAGTTTCCGGATTCAGCGAAGCGCCGTGGGTATTGCACGCCTTTACTCCAGCCGCAGGGGTGCGATCAACGATTGTCGATATGGCACATTATGTGCAGGCATTATTGGCAGGAAAATTCGCAGGAAGTGAAGCAATGTTGCCGCGATTTGCCACTGACGATCCCGATTCACAGATTGGTTATGGCTGGTTTACAACCCGCATACATGGACGCGATATCACCTGGCATGACGGCGAGTCCTCTGGGTTTGCCAGCGCTATCGCCCTGGATACGCAGCGTAAAAGCGCCGTGGTTATCCTCTCCAACACCGGATGGCCGGTGATGGGTCCGGCTGTTCGGCTGTTACTCACAACGCCATTTTCTGAAACAGAGGCCCCCCGTGAACTGGATTGATATTCTCTGGGCAATACTCGCCTTTACTTCGACCCTGTTGTTTGTGTGCGGAAACTGGGCTTCGCATTACAAACTTCGCTTAGTCAATTATATCCTGACCGTTGGCATTATTATTTACTGCGTGGAGATGATGCAGACAATAACGCACCTCAGTAAGCCGGGTTACTTATTCAGAATGCTGACCTGGGCGATTCAGGCATCATATATCGCTTTTGGTGTCTACCGCGTATGGCCAAATCCCTGGCTAAAACGCGACGCTAAAGGTCTGAACGCCTGCAAGATTGCCATCGCGCTGATGCTTATGTCATGCTTGGGCGTGCTGGTCTTAAAATAATGCTTATTATCAGGAAGGTTTAACGTGAAAGGTACGAGAAATAAAACCAGTCTGGCGCTCATAGCAGGCGTGCTACCGCTATTTCTGATACTGGTGTTAATTACACCTCTGTGGATATATTTCACTGGTGAGTCGTTTTTTATTTCCAGTATGCTTAGGTTCGCCGAGATTCAGAGCGATAATTTGCCAACCGCAACGGTATCGTCACTCAGGCAGATACTTTTGCTGCTCGCTCTTTATTTCCCGGTGGGGCTGTTTGCGTTTGCTATCTGGCAGGGTATGAAAGTCACGCGGCTGGTACGCCAAAGACAGCTCCTTACTCAGGAACTGGCGTACCGTATTCGCAGAATTGCAATGGCGATGCTAAGCCTTGGGATCGTCCTGCCAGTGTGCCGCTTTTTGATCCCTCTGGTCGCCTATTGGCCGGAGCATTTCTATCAGGTCACCCTGTTGATCGGGGATATTGTTTTGTTACTAGCGGGCGGCTTGCTGCTTGTGACGTTTCACTCACTGGTCGAAGGGATCAGAGCGGAAGAAGAAAATAAGGAGTTTATCTGATTATGGCTGTCGTGGTTCATCTGGACAAACTATTGGTAGAGAAGAAAATGACGTCCAGAGCGCTGGCAGCCTTTGTGGGGATCACCGAGCAGAATCTGTCGCTACTCAAATCCGGGAAGGTGAAAGGTATCCGTTTTGATACGCTGGCGAAAATTTGCGAGGCGCTGCAGTGTCAGCCCGGCGATATTATTTCCTGGCACCCCGATAGCCCACCAGCCGCACCGGATGACGCTAACTAACCGGCTCATTGAAAACATGAAGCATCATGTAAGACATCACAGTGCCATTCAGAGATGTGAATAAACGGCCGGATAGACGCAGAATGTTCGCAAAGTACGGAGCACACATTACGAGACTTCTTTGGTGGATTGCAGCAGACCAGGCTGATCCTGCCGCTTCGCCAGTTATACCGTTACTCCGTGCGGCCTGCCTCATTTGTAAACAGTCACCAGAGAACGCCCTTCTGACAGATAACGGTGTTAATAATCTCAAACTTCCGCAATGTCCGCTTTACACCCTGAGACATTCAACAATTTTTTATGGCTTGAGAAAGGGCGAGTTTCGCACTTCCAGGGCAAGCCAATATTCCGCTTCGTCATACCGGTTTTTAGTCTTCCAGTAACAGATCCTCACTGATATGAAGGGAAATTCAGATCAAGGCTGCATGGCCACGGGGTATGTCCGAATATCATTCGGACATTGAAAGCAGACCATCATCCAGACGGTTACCCTGGATCTTGATACTGGCCAACTGAGCCTCTATATTCGCCAAATCCTCTGCACTCAATTCAAGATCAATCGCTTTCAGGTTGTCATCAATATAGGCAACTTTATCCATCCCGGGAATCGGTACAATCCAGGGTTTTTGTACCAGTAACCAGGCCAGAGCCACCTGTACAGGTGCTTCCGGGTTTTGCAGGCGTGCACTGTTACGTAAATACAGCGTTAACTGAGCCTGACTGTTATCCAGTAAGTAGCGGGTGGCAATCCGGGCAAGAGAGCCCGCAGCCCCCAGAATCAGTACCTTTTTCATGCTTCCCCTTCCTCGTTTCAAATCACTGCGGACAATACTAGAAGAAGGGATTGTATTTGTATGTGGATTTATTTTGCATTCAGTATTCTTAATTATGGAATAATAAAGAGTGTTTTTATGAGAGACAATCGATAAAAGGCAATATTCATGAGCGCGCCTCATAACGCTTATCCCGCTTGCGATGATTATTAATTGCCGCCGGATCGCTATTATCGAACGCACTATCCTTTCTTATGCAGATATTTATGAACCGTTCTCCCTCCGTTAAGACAACCGGGTTACTTTTTATTATGATCCTCAGCGCCCTTATGGCGTTTACGTCCTTGTCTACAGATATCTATCTTCCCGCTATGCCCGTGATGGCAAAGGAACTGCAAGGTAATGCCGAATTAACGATTACCGGTTTTTTGATTGGCTTTTGTCTGGCGCAGCTCATCTGGGGGCCGATTAGCGATCGCTTCGGTCGTCGCCCTCCCCTGATAATCGGCATGGTGTTATTTATTATCGGTTCGGCAGGGTGCGCGCTTTCTACTGACATCACGCAGATCGTTTTCTGGCGCGTATTTCAGGCGCTGGGGGCTTGCACCGGTCCGATGCTGGCGCGCGCCATGATTCGCGATCTGTTTAGCCGTACTCGTGCCGCCCAGATGCTTTCAACATTAACCATTGTTACGGCGATTGCCCCTGTTGTTGGCCCACTGCTTGGCGGGCAGATGATTAAATTCGCCTCCTGGCATGCTATTTTCTGGTTGTTGACGGCCATTGGCGTATTTATGCTGCTGTCACTCTACTGGCTGCCGGAGACGTTGCCGCTTGAACGGCGCGTATCGACCTCACTTAGCGGTGCGTTCCGGACATATTATCGGTTACTCAGCAATGTGAACTTTATGAAGTTCACCCTTTGTCTGACGTTTTACTATGTGGCCATTTATGCGTTTATCGCAGGCTCTCCTTTTGTCTATATCACGTATTTCCATATTGATCCCCAGCATTACGGTTGGTTATTTGCCGTGAATATCGTTGGCGTAATGGGGCTGAGTGCGGTTAACCGTCGACTGGTACAACACTACCCATTGGAAACGCTCTTAAAAGGCGCCGTACTTGTTGCCGCTACAGCATCATTCGTGCTGGCGGTTGCGACAAAACTGAATGTCGGTGGCATGGCCCTGATTGCCTTCGCGATTTTCATCCTGTTTTCGATGAATGGCATTATTGCCGCTACAGCAACGGCCGCCGCGCTGGATGCGGCGCCGAATGCTGCGGGATCGGCTTCGGCACTGATTGGTTCACTCCAGTACGGCAGTGGCATCATTTCATCATTGCTGTTAGCGATGTTCAGTGATGGAACACCCCGGACGATGGGTTGGATTATCACGCTGTTCACTTTTGCCAGCGCAGCCATGGCGCTAACCACTCGAATAAGCCAAGCCGATCATTAACTATTTTGTTAAATAAGGCATCAAGCAGCCCCATCGCTGCATCGACGTAGCGTGGTCCCCAGTCGTCACCGAAAGAGTAGAGTGGCTTAATGACAAAAATATCCAGCAGCCATATAGAAGCAGTGCTCATCGTCTATTTATGAGTACGGCTAATTAGCCTTAGAACATTTCGCCCTCTAATCAAATAAATATGGCTGCGTTAAGCTCTTTTCACACCCTGGATTGAGGATATTTATGTGCAAACGGTAAAACTGAACAACGGTATTGAAATGCCCCTGGCAGGTTTCGGCGTTTTCCAGATGACGGATGCGGCTGAATGCGAACGCGCTGTGATTGACGCTATCGAAACGGGTTATCTTCTGATTGATACTGCCGCAGCCTACCAGAACGAAACTCAGGTCGGAAATGCCATAAAGCACAGCGGTGTTGATCGCAACGAGTTGTTTATCACCACTAAACTATGGGTTCAGGACGTGAATTATGAAGGTGCAAAAGCCCAGTTTGAGCGTTCAATTAACCGACTCCAACTGGACTATATCGATCTGTATTTAATCCACCAACCCTACAATGATGTCCATGGCGCCTGGCGAGCAATGGAAGAATTGCTTGCTGCCGGACGAATTCGCGCCATCGGCGTCAGTAATTTTCACCCGGACAGGCTTGCCGATCTTATCGCGTTCAATAACGTCATACCGGCGGTCAACCAGATCGAAGTGAACCCTTTTAATCAGCAACTTCACGCCGCGCCGTGGATGCTAAGCAGGCAGATCCAGCCTCAAGCGTGGGCGCCTTTCGCCGAAGGAAGAAATGGATTGTTTGAACATCCGGTGCTGGCGGCGATCGGCCAGAAATATGGCAAAAGCATTGGGCAGATTGTCCTGCGCTGGCTTTATCAGCGAGGCATTGTGTCGCTGGCTAAAACGGTCAAAAAAGCCCGCATGGAAGAAAATATCGCTATTTTTGATTTTGAGATAAGCGGTGACGATATGCAGAAAATAACCGCTATCGATACTGCAACGAGCACGTTTTTTTCCCACCGTGATCCGGCGCGAGTGGAGTGGATTGCGGACTGGAAACTGGATATCTGAGGTAGATCATGATCAAAACAGTAAAAGCGTTGGGTACCGATACCGCAAACACCCCCTTGCGGGAGTTCAGCATCAAACGTCGCGGATTATTAAATGATGATGTGGAAATAGAAATTCTCTACTGCGGCATCTGCCACTCTGATTTACACCAAGTCAAAAATGATTTTGGCGGCACCCATTATCCGGTTGTGCCAGGGCATGAAATTGTTGGCCGGGTGATTGCTGTCGGTGAGAATGTGACCAAATTTAAACTCGGTGATTTTGCCGCTGTCGGCTGTATCGTTGATTCCTGTGGCAAATGCCCGGCCTGCCGTCACGATCTGGAGCAATTCTGCGAATCAGGTACGACATTGTCATTTAATACGCCAGATAAACATCTGGGCGGCATGACCTACGGTGGATTCTCACAAACCTATATTTGCCGGGAAAGCTACACGCTGAAAATACCTGAAAATGTCGATCTTGCCGCCGCAGCGCCGTTACTTTGCGCCGGTATTACCGTCTATTCACCACTCAAACACTGGCGTGCCGGTGCCGGTAAAGTTGTGGGGATCCTGGGAATTGGCGGGCTTGGACATGTTGCGATAAAAATGGCAAAAGCGATGGGCGCTCATGTTGTGGTCTTTACGACATCGCAGGCTAAAGTCGAGGATGCGCATCGCTTAGGCGCGCACGAAGCGGTGCTCTCCTCCGACGCAGAGCAAATGACCCAATATGTCGGCAAACTGGATTTGCTTTTAGATACCGTATCGGCAAAGCATGACGTTAATACTTATCTGAAATTATTAAAAATTGATGGTTCCGTTGTGCTTGTCGGATTACCTCCAGAGCCAATTGAAATTTCCGCATTTAATGTCGTAAAAGGCCGTCGTAGCTTCTCAGGCTCCAATATTGGCGGCATTGCCGAAACACAGGAAATGCTTGATTTCTGTGCCGAAAAAAATATTACTGCGGATATAGAACTGATTGATGTCAGCCAGATAAATGAAGCATTCAGCAGGCTGGAAAAAGGCGATGTAAAATATCGCTTCGTTGTAGATATGACAACATTGAAATAAGCAGCGTCTTGCTATGCAGCCTTCGGGCTGTTTTTTTGCTGTATCTATCTGCGACGCAAGCTCCTCTTATTACTCACCTTCAACAATAACGGCAAGTTTAGTGATGATAATTACATAAAGAGTTTGTAGAATCTTTTTAAAATAGATTATTTATGCTTTTTATTCATAGGTGTTTGCAGTCCGGCTATCTTAGTCTATCGCGCTGAACCCGTTATGATGGCTTCGTTCCGTCATATTGTTAAAAATATTACTTACGAGGCTCCACATAAAACGTACTGTATTTATTTTCTCCGCACTTTTGTCTCTGTTTACCATTAGCAGTTCATAGCAGTCCCCCACTCGTTCATTCTCAATGAAATGCAGTGTTCGGCCTCGAAAGTATCGCCGCTTATATACCAAAAAGCGTTTTTAAATAGCCCTGATAATGAGAGTTAAATATATTGAAAAATGCCCGGGCGGCAGTCAACCAGGCTACTGCTCCGTCACAGCTCGCCCAGACGATGCTTTCCAGCTATCGCACACTGCTCGCAACGACCCTGCGTGGCCTCAATAACGACATCTATTTCGTTATCGGTCTGCTGACCATCATCGGTTTATCGGCGAAGAATGCGATTCGGATCGTTGAATTTGCCAACGACATGATGGTGAAGAAAGGTAAAGGCTTAATTGAAGCGACGCCTGAAGCGGCACACATGCGCCTGCGCCCGATATTGGTGACTTCGCTGGCCTTTATTCTCGGGGTTCTGCTCTGGCATTACGCCGTGGTGCCGGATCTGGCGCACAGAACGCGGTCGGGACTGACGTCATAGGTGGGATGATCGCCGCCACGATGCTGGCAATCTATTTTGTCCCGCTCTTTTTCGTGGTAGTTCGCCGCCGTTTCACCGGCAAGCGTATGGCAGACGATAAAGGTGAAGAGTCATTAACCCTGGCGCCGGAGCACTATTGATCCGGCGTTTATGCTTTAATCTGTATGGCGTAACGCATCAATCATTAAAGCAAAGGCTGGTGGATGCTGTTTTCGGCTGGGATAGTAAAGATAATAGCCGGGAAATACCGGACTCCATGCCTGCAAGACCTCAATCAAGGCCTCTGATTCAAGCTGTTGCTGAATCACATCCTCAGGGACGAATGAAAGCCCGAAGCCAGCTTCTGCCGCATCGATTCTTTCAGACAGATGATTAAAAGTCAGTTGACCATCAACCTTCACCTGCAGACGTTTCCCATCCTTTTCAAACTCCCACTGATATAATCCTCCCAGCGTCGGAAGCCGCATATTAATACAACGGTGGTGCCGAAGGTCGTGTGGCGTATCAGGAATACCATAACGAGTAAAATAGTCGGGCGAACCCACCACGACCAGCCGCAGGTCAGGCCCGATGCGAACCGCAACCATATCTTTATCGAGGCTTTCTCCCAGACGAACGCCCGCATCAAAACGGCCTTCCACAATATTCACAAAGCCATTATCAACAACCAGTTCGACATTAATCTCAGGGTATTCGCGCAGGAACGGTTTGAGCTTTGGCCACACCAGGCTTTTTGCCGCATGCTCTCCGGCCGAGATACGTATATTCCCGGCCGCCACGCCGTTAAGCTGTACCAGTTGTTCGAGCTCCTGATCCAGCTCCGTCAGACGAGGCTCCAGACAAGCTATGATCCTTTCCCCCGCTTCAGTGGGCGCTACGCTACGCGTTGTGCGGGTAAGCAGACGGATGTTAAGTCTGGCCTCAAGCGCCTTCATGGCATGGCTCAGCGCTGACTGAGAAACGCCAAGTTTAGCCGCCGCCCGGGTAAAACTTCTCTCCCGCGCCACGGCCAGAAAGAGATGGAGTTCATTAAAATTTTCTTTAAGCACGCATGATCCCTTAGTGTCTTTGGCTAAAACATTAATGATGAGAAGGGTTCATAGACGCAATCATTTTAGCCCCGTTACTCTCAATAATCACAGTTGATACACTTCATCACAGTGAAATTTTCCGTTTATGTAAAAGGTTCATAATGAAAGTCTTAATTGTCGGTGCGACCGGCAGTATTGGTCGTCATGTTGTAGAAATGTCGATAAAAATGGGCCATCAACCTAAAGCCCTTGTCCGAACCCAACATAAAAGCAAATTGCTCCCACCGGGGGTTGAGATTATTTATGGAGATGTCTCTGTCCCGGAAACATTAACCGGCATCGGTGATGATATTGATGCCGTTATTTTCACCCTGGGCTCCGATGGTTTAGGACGTATCGGGGCTCGGGCAATTGACTATGGCGGAGTCAGGAATATCCTGAAACAGCTTGCACATCAGCATGTCAGGATCGTGCTTATGACCGCTATCGGCGTGACTGAAAGAGAAGGTTCATATAATCGCCAGACGGAAGCACACGACTGGAAGCGACGCGCGGAACGTCTGGTTCGCGCCAGCGGTCATCCTTACACCATCGTCAGACCTGGTTGGTTTGATTACAACAAACCGAATGAACAAAAAATCGTCATGCTGCAGGGAGACAAACGTCACTCAGGCACACCGGCTGATGGCGTTATTTCCCGTAAACAGATTGCCCGGGTGCTGGTTTGTGCATTAACAGACGACAGCGCTACGAATAAAACACTGGAACTTATAGCCGAGCAAGGAAAAGAGCAGCAGAACCTCACTCCGCTTTTTTCCGCCCTGCAACAGGACCGCGCAGGTAAAAACGATGGTATCCAGGATATAGATAATATGCCCGTGGAATCAGAGCCTGAGTGTGTTATTCGCGATCTTAATAAGGTGGCACAATAACCGGGGCATCATAAAAAAGCGGTATCCCTTTCACATTTAAATCTTCGCGACAGGATGACTACGCGGTGACCATCGTGTCGCGGGAAGAATAAGAGGAATCAATGCGGGCGTAATTCACCATATTTGTAAGACGCCGTTGCGCCGCCATCAATCAGCAGATCGCTGCCGGTGACATAAGTGCCATTAGGCCCAAACAGAAACTCCGCCAGCGCACCAATTTCATCCGGTGTGCCGCCCCGGCCTGCCGGCGATTTTGCCAGCATATTGCGATAAAACTCGCCACGCTCTGCGCTGTTAAGCTCGTCATAGGCCAGCGGCGTAAAAATGATCCCGGCGCTGATGCAGTTAATTCGCGCACCACGCTTGCCCCACTTCACGGCTTCAGACATCACACGCAGCGCATTACAACGCTTGGATATCTGGTACGCGTATAAGCTGTCTTCAATGTCTTTCACCAGCGGCAACTCAAGCAGATCCTCCGGCGGCAACGTTGCTAATGCATCCGCCTGCGCCTGAGTCAGCGCATCAACGGCTAAGCGATGGCTGGACTGTGAGCCAATCACCACGCATGAACCACCGCGCGCAATCACGTTGCCAAACGCCTCAAAAAGCACGGCGGTGCCATACAAATCAACCCGGAGTAGCTCCTGTGCTTTGGCCTGCGAAGGAGAAAGGCCGGCCGTATGAATAACGCCTTTGATGTCACCTAACGCACAGGCTGTATTCACCAGCGCCTGCACCGACGCGCGAGAACTCACGTCGACAGTGGTTGTACTGACCTCAAAACCTGCACGAGACAGTGTATTTTCCGCCTGATGGGCATTCTCTGTTTTGATATCAGCCAGAAGAATATGTTTTCCGACGCTAACGCGTCGCGCGATAGCCTGCGCGATCGAGCCACTACCAATAACAACAATGACATCTTTCATTTTTATCTCTCTTCTAATGCAAACTAAAGAAGCATAGCGGCTGAACAAGCGTTGGTTAAGGCTGTCTGGAAACTTGCCCTTATGAGCCTTATTCATGAATAATCACGTTTTAATCCAGCGATTTCTTTCGGTTAACGCAGAATGTGGATGTACTGCATCCAGCGCTATTAATCCAGACGCTTCAGGACACGCGCTGACGAGCAACCGACAACAACATCAGATTCCATATCTTTAGTGACCACAGTAACCACACTCTCGCCTGCTGTTAGGCCAGGCAGCATTATTCCTGTCGCAAAGAAGGATTAACTCGTTTCGCCAGGTACATTATCCTTTTGCATTAACCACAAAACCATGAATAGTTTTTACTTTTAGTATTCCTGTTTTTGATACAGTAGTGGTATTAAAGGCATTGCAAAGGATATCTATAAATGCTTGATAAACTCAGTGCATTAAAGATTTTCTGTACTGCGGCAGAAACACTGAAATTTAGAGAAACCGCGAATCGACTTGGGCTTGCGCCTCAGAGGGTGACACGGGCCATTGCTGAGCTTGAACAACAGCTAGGTGAAGTACTCTTTCTGCGTAATACACGGCAAATGACATTAACACCTTTCGGACAACAATTCTGGCCTAAAGCAGAATTACTGCTTTCGGAAAGCGAAGCATTATTTGATGGTGCGAAGACCGAAAACAGTCAGGATATGACCGGTCGAGTGAGAATCACCTTACCGCCTCTCTTTGAAAATCAGAATATTGTACTACAGCTACTTCGGTCGCTCGAACCGTACCCTGAACTCACTATCGAGTGGCTGCCTGTTGATGCACATTTGAATATTATTGATGAGCAGATCGATATCGGAATTCGGATAGGTTCGATCCCGGATAACCGATTTATTGTTAAGGCAATCCGCCCTGTTGGCGTTCGTATTGTTGCTGCGCCAGATTTAATAAAGCGACTTGGGATACCGGACTCTATCCGCACATTGCAATATGGTTATCCTCTCAGCGCACTAAGCAATAGTAACTCCGGCCGGATATGGCCGTGGCAGTTTGCCGATGGCAGTTCCTTCTTTCCTACAAAACCAAGTTTTATTGCAAGGGATATCGGAAGCGAACTGGCTGCTGCCCTGGCAGGGAGAACATATAGCCAGCTACCGGATATAACCGTACAGCCATATTTGCAACGTGGAGAATTGATCAATCTATTCCCGGAAATGAACTACTCTCCCTATCAGCTATACATCTTTCGACCTCACCAACCATTGGTTCCTAAGCGTATTCAGGTTGTTTTTGATAGTCTGAAAAAAATACTGCATGATCTGTTCAGAGAGTAATGGCCTCCCCGCAGAGTAAGATAATATGCCTGACAGATGCTAATGATCGCCATTCAGGCAACCCCAAATCGGGTGTTTCAAATTTATTGATAAAAAAATCCGCGTTTCAGAATAGGGTGCAACCACATATCATACCGAGGACAACAGAGGCATTCGGCTCCTTTAAAATCAGAGTTAACCATTTGTTATGACTATATTTTAAATCACAACAGCTATTAATTTTCGGCCCTGTACCTTCTGTTATGTTCCCCATTAATTAATACATCTTATGCCCGCATGGCTATCGTTCGAGCCTCAGCAAAAATAACGTTTGCGGGAGCAGTGACAGCGCGATCCACTCGCATTCTGAAATGCGCAGCTGGTGTGAAAGGCTCCAATGTAAGGTGATGTATGGGCTTTCGGGTGGGAGACGTTTATCCGCGAGAGTGGCTATCTTTTTTTAAAATGGTGTAAACTTATGTAAAAAATAGTGTGCACCTTTATACACATATGTAAACAGAGGAAAGGGGCGTAAATGAAGAATCTCAGACTGCTTTCTGTCGCATTGTTTCCTTTATTATTAAGTGGTTGTTCTGTTCCCCCACCTGAAAAAGCCGAATGCGAATCCCGATTTCAACAATCCCAGTCTGAGGTGGCATCCAATAATTTAACTACCTATATTGCCGGGCGTGGAAGTATGTTGCTCAATTGCTCCACCAGCGGTAATGCTGAACTGGATCGTAAAGCCAGAGCATTCGATGATTCCGTATCGATACAAATGGAAAAAAACAAGCAATATAATTACCTCATTGCTCGAGACCGCTACGACTTTCAGCTCTCAGATTACAAAGATTATTCCCAATATCTTAATAAGCAATTCGACTGGCATATCAGGCAAGCGCAATCTTTTCTTCAGCAAGATCCGAAGATAGCCTGGCAGGCTATGTCTGATTTTGAAAATGAGGTAGCGAAGTATTACCGCGAAGCGGGTTCCGCTGAAGCAGAATACTTTCTGGCTAAATCTTACGCCGAACGATATAAGCTTGGAGAGCACTCTCAGGCATTGCTGGCAAAATTCAATGACGCCCTCACAATTACACCTTTTTCAACTGCATCAATGTACAGCTCGGCAACGAGTCTGGCGGATGAGACAGGAAACAAGAAAATAGCGTCAATGCTCTCTACCCAATTTCAGAAACTGAATGCATCATGGGGCAATATTCCAGATGAAAAACGGCGCTATGTCCGGGATAAGCAAACATTCCTGTCGGTAGCGGAAAAACTCAATGATCCCGTCAATACCCGGCAGAAACAAACTTTACTTGAGCTTGCAGGTATGCGTGACAGAGTTGATGCCGATAATCAACAATTTGCAGTAAGGCAAGAGCAAATAAGAGTACAGCAAGCGCAAGACAACGCGGAATTTGAACGAAATAAAGCGGTAGAAAATGATCGTGTTTATTCAGCGGTCACTGGTGCTACGATGGGGATGGTTAACGAAATTGCAGGAGGAGGAAACGCAACGCATGCCGCGCTGAATGCTACGTCTGATGTTGCCATTAATATCTCCAGCACCCCTGAACTGCTGTCAGATGCGAAGTCCGGTCTGAACACTTTGGCGCAAAATGAGAACAAATGCGACTTCTCAACACCATCAGGTTTTAAATATTGCTGTAAGAATAAAATCCGTGGCAAATTTAGCAGTACGCAGCAAAGCGATGGCACCATAGCATTGGGATGCCTGCATCCTGATAAAGTTGGGACAAGACAGGGTTGTACCTATGCAGGAGATAAACTCATTGTTAATTCATGCGTTATCTCCCCTTGATAATTGCGGAACGCGAAATAATTTATGATTCTGACAAAGGCGGACGACCCCATAATAGAGGAAGTCAAGTCCGCTTGTCGTTATGAGTTCAACCAAATGATGCAATACACTGTTTGAACCGCTCTGTGGATATTCGCGTTCGCACTCTGTGTTTACCGCTACGAACAGCATTAACATGCGCCAATCAATGGTGAGTCTCAACGCATATGCGTATCAAATTATAATAATCGTGAAGTCTTAAAAATCTGAACAACCGTTTTTTCATTTATATGGAGTGCAACAGAATGAAAATGGTTGTTTTTGATTTTGGCACGTCGAACTGGAGTGAGGTCGAAAACAGCCCCCCCAGTAAAACGGGCATCGCCTACTGACTTTGAGAGTTTTTAGTAACGCGCGTTGCGCTATCCACCGGCAGGCATGATGTCATATGAAACGCAAGTGTGTACATCTCTGCTGGAGGGTTATCTCAGGGGTTCACTGCTTGCGTTGACGTGACACGAATAACGTTTGCGTCTGACACAAACAGCGCAACCTTGCCTGCAGAAACGAGGAGCGAAAGACTATTCGCCTCCTCATCATCAATACATTACTCTGCGGCGCGCCTGCCCTGAAATAATGGCCTTATTCGACAATCTGCTTCGCAGAAGCTATAAGCGAAAGGCTTAATCAGTCCCTCAAAGAGTCAGTTCATAAACGACGCAGGGCACATCATAATGCTCTTCAATTGCCTTATACGTCATGCCCAGGCGCTGCATGACGCGATGCGAGGGAATATTGTCAGGATCGGCAACCGCAACCAGATACGTTGTACCTGTCCGCTCTACTGCGAAAGCAATAATCGCTTTGGCGGCTTCGGTGGCATAACCTTTGCCATGATGTTCCGGGACCAGACGCCAGCCAATCTCTAATGGCGCGCCATCTACGTTTGCCAGATGCTGGAGGCAGGCTGCGCCAACGATCTCTCCGGACGCTTTCTCTTTGATAACCCACCATGAGTACCCGTATTGCTCCCAGCGGGCCTGGACACGTCTGATACCTTCCCACGTCTCTTCCGGTGTTTTAGCAATACCCTGGTTGATATAACGCATCACACGGGTATCGCTATCCATTCTTCTTAAGCCTTCGTAGTGTGAGTCATTATAAGGTTCAAGCGTTAGACGCGCGGTGTCTAATTCCATCTGAGATTCCTTGTTACGTAAAGGTGTTGGCTTCGGTGACCTGTTCATCCTGAATCAACATATCACGATGCCATCACCGCGTACGAACAGTCGCGTTGCCATATCTGCCCGGACGCTGCGCTTACGGCATCTGCATCGATCCATCCTGACTGCTGAGTGGGTCGTCGCCCTCTTCATTCGAACGGACCCGAAAATGAGTCGAATTGTCAGAACGCCTTCTCCCCGGGGTTTTTCAACATAAAGACAAGCAGCATACTGCAGGCAATGCCCCCTGCTGCCAGTAACGCCAGTCCCTGAAAACCTGTAACGGCTAACGCCTGTCCCCCTGCAAGCGCACCGGTTCCAATCGCTGCGTTGAAAATGGCGACGTAGATGGCTGACGCGGGTTGTGCGGCATCGCCGGCGCTATGAAGTAACCACGTCTGTAATCCGACGAACACAACCGAGATACCTGCCCCCCACATGGCAAGCAGCATCCCCGTTAACCAGAATGGAAGCGGTGCGACGCTGCCCATGCCAAGCATACCGAGCGCAACCGCGCTCAGGAGCAGCGAAGTGAAAATAAGGCTTTTAAGATGCAGGTCAATCAGCTTACCGGCAATCATATTGCCTGCCAGGCCCGAAAGTCCGAACAACAGCAGCAGACCTGATACGCAAGCCGCTGGCACAGCATGGACGTTTATCAGCAGCGGTTCCAGGTAGGTGAAGGCTGCAAAATGAGCCGAAATAATGCAGGCCGTTGCACAATACAGGGATATGAGCACGGGGTTTTTGAATATCCCGCAGTAGAGACGCAGCCTTAATGGTTGAGGCGCTGCCAGTGTGGGAAGCGTCCAGAATAACGCGCAGGCGGCAGCCAGCGCCAGCAACGAAATGAGCATAAATGCGTTGCGCCACCCGGCCAGACTTGCAATAAAACTCGACAAAGGCACACCCAGAACGCTGGCAGCCGAGACCCCGCCAAAAATGATGGATGTGGCAAGTCCAAGCTTTTCAGCCGGAACAAGCTGGGCGGCGACGATGCCAATCAATGCCCAGAAAGCTCCGTGCGCTACAGCGCCGACCATGCGTGCACTCATAAAGGTGCTCATGGAAGAGGAACAGGTCGCTGCCACACAGGAAAGTGCAAGAATAAACATCAGGCTAACAAGCAGAGCCTTTCGGGAAATACGCGCAGGTATCGCTGCCGAAAGCAACGCCGCGAGCGCGCCAACCCAGCCATAAGCGGTCACGACCAGACCCGCTGCGGATTCGGTCTGATTCAAATCCTTTGCTAACGTACTGAGCATACCCACCGGCGCAAGCTCGCTGGTCACGATGGAAAATGCACTGATCCCGAGTACGGTTACTGCCAGCCATGTGCGCACAGGCACGGAATTTACATGTACAGCCGTTTCATTCATAAAATAAATACTCTTAAAAAAGGGAAATTTCTCTGCGGCGTTTTTCGGCGACTGATTTCAGGCATTCGCGCCTTTGATTCCGTCCGGCGAGCCTCGTTCTGCGGCAAGGTCGGTTACCTTGAGCAATGGCATCAGTTCAGGTTTTTGCATGTTTATCTCCTTATGGGAACTGCAGTATTAACTTGTTAAAATCGATAAAACAGACCTGAAAATGGAGAGCCGTTTTCCATAAACGGAAAAACTATGAGTACCAATTTTAACTGGGACGATACGCGGATTTTTCTGGCAATCGCCCGTGCAGGAACCCTGAGCGGCGCAGCAGAAGCAATGGAAATGGGCATCGCCACTATATCGAGAAGGCTGGACAGGCTTGAGCAGTCACTGTCCGTGCCGCTTTTCAGCAGACATCAAAGCGGATACCGGTTGACGGATGATGGTGAGGCCCTGGTGGAACAGGCAGAAGCGCTGGAATATGCCGGTCTCGCTTTTGCTGAGAAGGCTAAATTACAGGGTAATGTCGCAGGACTTGTCCGGCTGGCGACATCAGACAATCTGGCAACACATTTTATTCTGCCTTCGCTGGAAGGGCTGATGAACACCTATCCGGAACTGCGGGTCGACGTGCTCAGCGGCGTGCAATCAGTGAATCTGCACCGAAGAGATGCCGATTTAGCGATACGTATGGTGAAACCTGACAGCGGAAATCTGACGTTAAAGCGTCTGGGAACCGTGGGGTTTGGATTGTACGGTTCTGATGCCTATCTAAAAAAAGTGCCTGGCGGGCCTGCGGGCTTATCTTTACCTCACGCGCACTATGTAGGCTGGCCGGAATCACACCAGCATCTGCCTGCTGCGCGGTGGATAACGCGTATGCTTCGCGGCAGGCCATGCCGTCTGGAAGCAAACACCCTTGCAGCCCAGGTCTCCGCGGTTTTAGCAGGCCTCGGTTTAGGCGTTTTGCCACACTTTATGGCAAGGCAAAACGGTCTGCGTTGCGTTAATCCTGATCCTGGCGTGGATCAGGCGTTATGGCTGGTGATGCATTCAGACTTAGCGGGGTCACGGCGGGTAAGAGTGGTTGCGGACCACTTAATTGCCTTATTTGATGAACATAAAGCGTACCTGGCATTGCCCTGATTTTTGATGACAGAGCGTTTTCTGCATGTCAGATGAAAATTGAGATAATTTATGGATATAGCGAACTATTTAACTGATGTCGACGGTATTTTTTATCGGGCAATCGATCCCGCTTATCGCAATTTTGCGTTATCGGGTTCCAGGGGGCCGGGCCGCTATTCAGACAGTGATCAACCCACACTGTATCTCAGTTCATCGCCAGAAGGGGTTGAAGCAGCGATGACGTCCCACAGTGCTAACAGGCGTGCCAGCCTCGACATTGTCAGAGTTAGCGTCACCACGAATAAAATTATCGATCTCAGAAATGATGAGGCACTGTTGGCCGCAGGCATTGACCTTAGCGATGCTATCGCGCCATGGCAGGAAATTGTCCGCGAAGGCGGTGTTCCGCGGTCATGGAAAGTCCGTAAGCGTCTGGAATCGCTTGGGATAAAGGGGCTCATTGACCCTTCACGAAAAGCGCCCGGACGTTGGCATCTGGTTCTTTTTAGCTGGAACCATGACAGTCATTCTCGTGTATTTCTGCTTGAATGAATGGACGCGTTCAGGCGGTTCTTTATCGCACTGTCTTTGCTTCTTCGGGGCGTGGATTTACCCACGCCCTCAGCGTTTATCCAGCACGCTGGCCACCTTGCCTGTGCAGTGTGGCCGAACACTCATCCTCTCTTTTCTTTCAGCGCCAGGCGTAAATGCCCGTTATTACGCTGTAACGCTTCGCTGGCATCCCACGCCTCCATGCCTGCGAGCAGCATCAGAATGGCGGTTTTGCACTGCTGATTGCAGCTTGCCAGCGCCGCTTTCGCCTCTTTACGTGAACAATCACAGGCTGCCATCACGATCGCTATCTGGCGCTCCTGCCATTTACTTTTCGTCGCCGGAATATCCACCCGCAGGTTGCTGTATACCCGGCCACTGCGGATAGCCAGCGTGGTCGTTAACATCGTAAGAATGGATTGCTGCGCGCGTCGTGCTTTGGGATGACCGTAACCGGCAACCACTTCCGCGCCCGTTGGCGGCACAATCACAATATCCCCCAGGCTTGCCGCTTCGCTTTGTTGATCGGCAGTCAATACCGCCACCATTGCGCCAGTATTATTGGCCTGGCGCAACGCGCCCCACACCCATGGCGTTTTACCGCTTAACGTTAGCGCCAGCAGAACATCATTGTGGTTAAAATCAATCGCCTGTAGCGCACCGATCCCACCGTCGTAGTCGTCTGCCTGGGTGTCATTAACTGCAATGCAGCGCACCTGCGCCTGGCTGTCCGGGGAAAAATCAGAAATTGCCTGCTGCGCCAGTTCGCCGGAGGCCCCGGCCCCGATAATCACCACGCGCCCGCCGCGACTGAGTGCCGCCACCGCATGCTCAACGACTCTCGCTACATCAGGCAAACAGTGCGCCACTGCGTCGTGCGCAGCGATATCTTCCTGATGAATGAGTTGCAGGACATCGTCTGTTGAGAGTCTGTCTATCTCCGTTGTCCGGTCATTACGTCGTGCTTTCGCCGCTGCCGTTAACAAAGTGCTCATCATTACCTCCTTTTTATTTATCCTGCCCTACTATAAAGCGATTCATATAATTGCCTTGCGAGACGTGTCACGTAAATGAGGGGATAAATTCAAAGGTGACAAGCCGTTAGCCGCTTTGAGATACGCGCCCGTTCGGCGATAATTACCCTCTTTCTGTGAATGATTTTGAGGCCGCAGTGAACGGAAGGCATCCACATCCTGCTTCGCGCAAACGCGCCATGAAACTCAGCACCCTGGTTACGCTGATGCTGTGCAGCGTCATTGTCTCGGTGCTACTGGTGGTTTATGCGCTCTATTTTGTTCAGATCGCCAATGTCACCCGCGAAGGGGTAAAGGACACTGCGATGGCCGTTGCCCGCACGCTTGCCGATGAGCCGGAGATCAAACGCGCATTGTCTATGCCCACCGGCAACGAAACGGTACAAGACCTCGCCCAGGCCGTACAACGCAGAAATGACCTGCTTTTTGTGGTCGTGACCGATATGAACGGCATCCGTTTATCCCATCGCGACGTCAGTGAAGTCGGTAAACACTTTATTGGTGATGATCTGATCCCGGCCCTGCATGGCCGGGAGAATGTCTCGGTCAACCATGGCGTTCTCGCCGAGGCGCTGCGCGTGTTTACACCGGTATTTGATGCCCGGCATCAGCAAATCGGCGTGGTCGCTATCGGCATCTCGCTCAGTAAAGTGGATAAGCAAATAAGCCACAGCCGCTGGGGATTGCTGCTCGCGATGTTGTTTAGCGCACTGGTCGGCTCGCTCGGCATCTGGGTGCTGGTGCGGGTGCTCAAACGTATTCTCTTTGGCCTGGAGCCTTATGAAATTTCCACCCTTTTTGAGCAACGCCAGGCCATGCTGCAATCCCTCAAAGAAGGGGTTATTGCCGTTGACCGCGAGGGAAATATCACCCTGGCCAACCAGGCGGCGCGTCAGATGTTGCTCAACACCAATAACCACGTCACCAGCGATATTCGCCACACCCCCCTCTTTGCCGATCTGCAAACCGTGTTGCACAGCGGGCAGCCGCTGTCCGATCAGGAGATTGGCTGCAACGGGCATTTACTGCTGTGTAACAGCGTGCCCGTGCGCGGCCAGGACGGGGTCATTGGCGCGGTCAGCACATTCAGGGATAAGACCGAAATCAGTCAGTTACTGCAACGTATCGATGGGATGGTCAATTATGTGGACGCGCTACGCGCCCACTCCCACGAATTTATGAACAAGCTGCACGTGATCCTCGGCCTGCTCAACATGAAGCGTTATGACACGCTTGAAGAGTATGTGCTGCAGACGGCAGAAGGTTATCAGAACGACATCGGCACCCTCCAGCATCAGATTCAGTCGCCTGTGGTGGCAGGTTTTCTGCTGGGCAAAATCAATCGCGCCAGAGAAGCCGGGATTATCCTTACCCTGGCGAATGAATCCCTGGTACCGGATAACCCCAACCAGCAGCAGGTGACGGCGCTGGTGACCATCCTGGGCAATCTTATTGAAAATGCCCTCGACGCCATGTCCAGGCAATCCAACGGCGAAATTGGCCTGTTGCTGCATTATCAAAACGGCTGGCTAAGCGCCGAAGTGAGCGACGATGGTCCCGGTATTGCCCCGGAACATATCGATGCCATATTCCATAAAGGTTACTCAACCAAAGGCGAAAACCGTGGTGTCGGGCTGTTCCTCGCCCGCCAGCAGTGCGAAAATCTTGGCGGTAGCATTACGGTGGAGTCAGAACCTGGCGTATTTACTCAATTTTTTGTACAACTCCCCTGGGACAGTGAGAGGAAAAGCGTGTGATTAATGTATTAATTGTCGATGATGACGCCATGGTAGCGGAGCTGAACCGCGTCTATACCACGCGGTTATCAGGCTTTACCTGTTGTGGCGTCGCCTCCACCCTGCGTCAGGCCGAAAACATGATTAACGACCCGGCGCTGGATATCGATTTGATCCTGCTTGATGTCTATATGCAGCAGGACAACGGCCTGTCACTGCTCCCGATCATCCGCGCCAGCGGACGTAAAATCGACGTCATCATGATCTCCTCCGCCTCCGACGCCGCGACAATTCAGACATCGATGCACTACGGCGTGGTGGATTATTTAATCAAACCGTTCCAGTTTCCGCGCTTTGAAGAAGCCCTGACCCACTGGCAGGAAAAAAAGAAACTGATGGGCGCGCAGCAGTATTACGAACAGGCGGATGTGGACAGGCTGCTCCACGGCGGGCCGCAGGAGGTTGCCGATACCCGGCGCTTGCCAAAAGGGCTGACCCCGCAGACGTTGCGGACTATCTGTCAGTGGATTGATGCGCACCCGGATATCGAATTTTCGACCGATGAGCTGGCGAATGCGGTCAATATTTCCCGCGTCTCCTGTCGTAAATATCTGATGTGGCTGGCGCAGATTGGCATTTTGTTTACCACCATCCACTACGGGGTCACGGGGCGCCCGGTCTATCGTTATCGGTTGCTTGAGGAGCAGTACGGATTGCTTAAACAGTACTGTCAGTAAACGTGTAGCTATCATCCATCAGCGTAAAACGGACATTACGCGTGGATGAGGCCACCACCCGTCGGTCTTTGGTGATGAATATCGCCTCGATCTCCGGCTTCTGACGAAGCGCCTGACATCCTTGTTCCACTCCCATCCCGTATAACAGCGTGGTCCAGATATCGCCATCCAGTGAGTCGGTTGATATTACCGTCACACTGTCGAGTTCATTGTCGAGCGGGTATCCCGTCGCCGGATTAAGAATGTGGTGGTAGCGTTTGCCGTCTACCTCAAAAAAGCGCTCATAGGTTCCCGACGTGACCACCGATTTATCTTCCACATCGATAACCCCGACCAGCGCATCAGCCGCCGAAAACGGCTTTTTCAGCCCAATGCCCCAGCCGCCCTGCGGCGCGCCGAGCGTATGCACGTTACCGCCGAGATTAATCAACGCCTGTGTGACCCCTTCCCGACCCAGGAAATCACGTACCCGGTCAGCAATATAGCCTTTGGCAATCGCCCCCAGATCGATCTCCATCCCCGGCAACGCCAGGTAAACCGAGCCTGCGGCCTCGTCCAGTAACACGTTTTGTGGGTCGGTCAGCGCCAGCAGGGCAGCCAGTTCATCCGCGGGTGGTACGGCATTGTCGTGGCGAAAACCAATCCGCCAACGCTTGACGAGCGGCCCAATCGCCAGATTAAAGCAACCGCCTCTGACCAGGCTTGCCGCCTTCGCGCAGGCAATTAACTCATAGACCGGACGGCTCACCACCACCGGATGCTGCCCGGCGGCCAGATTGATATCCATCACTTGCGAAGTCGTGCGATTGACCGTGAAGAGATCTTCATAACGTTTAATCAGGCGAAAGGTGCGGGCGGCAAGCGAGGGGTCGTGACGGAAAAATTTGAGCAGGACTGGCGATCCCATCAGGACGGCGGAGTATGACCAGACACCTTCTTGCTGTTCCATATTCACTCCTAAATAAATATCCTCCGGCATAGCCGGAGGTTTTTCGGATGCGCCTATAAGGCTCTGTTACCAGCCGCGCCCTAACAGGCGCATACGATCTGACATTTGCATCAAACTTCGTTACTTACGGCCCGTAAACGGGCTACCCGGATAAGGGATCGACAACTGCTCGCCCATTTTATCCTCTTCAAGCTGGTGCTTTATGTATTCTTGTATCTTCGCCGTGTTCTTCCCTACCGTGTCTACGTAGTATCCCCGGCACCAGAACTCCCTGTTCCTGTATTTGAATTTCAGATCGCCAAACTGCTCATAAAGCATCAGACTGCTTTTCCCTTTCAGATATCCCATAAAGCCGGATACGCTCATTTTGGGCGGGATTTCCACAAGCATATGGATATGATCTGCGCAGCATTCAGCTTCCAGGATCCGTACATTTTTCCACTCACACAGCTTTCTTAAAATGCTCCCTATCGCAAGACGTTTCTCTCCATAGAACGCTTGTCTTCGGTATTTTGGCGCAAAAACTATGTGATATTTACAGTTCCATCGGGTGTGCGCTAAGCTCTTTTCGTCCCCCATTGGGACCCCCTTTTGATTTCTTGTTGAACTTTTGCAGTTGCCAGACCGCAAGGTGTTTTAACAAATCAAAAGGGGTTTTAATAACTGGCTTAAAGCTGAAAGCTTTCCGGAACCCCCAGCCTAGCTGGGGGTTTTCTATAGACAAAAAATGCCCCGGTCAAGGCCGGGGCTTATCATCAGGCCTGCGCTTTCGCCCAGTTTGCCGCATGGTGCCCGGCCAGTGAACCAAAAATAATGATGTCCGCTACCGCGTTACCGCCGATACGGTTGCTGCCGTGGATCCCACCGGCCACCTCGCCTGCGGCGAACGCCCCCGGAATGACCTGCTGCTGTTTATTCAGCACCGCTGTCTCAGTGTTGATGGTCACACCCCCCATAGTATGGTGCACCCCCGGCGCAATGCGGATCGCGTGGAACGGACCTTCATTAATCGGGTTACGCAGTGCGGTCGTACGGCCAAAATCGCTATCATGCTGCTGCTCAACAAAGCCGTTGTAACGCTCAAGCGTTGCCAGGAAAGCATGATAATCCATACCCAGTTTCTCCGCTAACTGACGCGGTGAGCTGGCGCTGGTCACAAAGCCGCGGGCGATATACTCATCTGCCGCTTTGTTTTTCGCCCGTACATGTTCGTCAAAGACGATATACGCATACTGTTCCGGCAAGGCGATGATCTGCGCGGAGACTTTGTCGCGGGTTTCCATTTCATTAAAGAAGCGGTTGCCCTTCTGGTTAACCAGGATCGCCCCGCCGCCGCGAATCGATTCGGAAATGAGGTAAGAGGTGTTCTGTTCCACCGTCGGGTGGATCTGAATTTCGCCCATATCCACGGTATCTGCACCGATATGTTGAAGCAGCGCAATACCGCCCCCGGTTGCCCCTTTGTGGTTGGTAGTGACAAAGCCCGCCAGATCCGGGCGATATTTCACCACCATCTCGCTGTTGGCGCTGAACCCACCGGTAGCAACAATCACGCTTTTCACCGTGACGGTGAGGGTTTCGTTTTCGTCATTGATCAGACGTACCGCGCTGACTTTTCCTTGCTCGCAGAGGATCTCTTCTACCGACGTATCGAGCATCACGTCGATGCCGCGCCTGGTCACGTTACGTACCAGACCGCTAATCAGATAACCACCTACCGCTGAACCGTCTTTTGGACGGTGGGTACGGTCAATGCTCATGCCGCCCGTCGTGGTGATGTCGTTGAGCATAATTCCACGATTCGCCAGCCATTCGATGGCCTGCGGCGCGTGTTCCACGAAACAACGCAACAGCTCAGGGTTGTTGCGGTTTTGGCCGCCTTTCAGCGTCTCCTGATAGAAGAGTTCTTTGCTGTCTTCAATGCCTTTCACACGCTGGAAGCGAGTTTCAGCGGCATTCATCCCGGCGGATGCTTTGATGGTGTTACCGCCAAAGGTTGGCATTTTTTCGACGATCAGTACGCGTGCACCTTCGTCATGCGCCTGAATCGCCGCCGCCAGTCCGGCGCCGCCGCTGCCGACCACCACCACATCATAATTTTTCGGCGTGGTGTCATCCGCGCCCTCTTCCTGCGCCAGCGCTTTACCCGATTTCACCATCGCTTTGGAGACGGCTTTTTTCACCGATTCGCTCTGGCTGGTTGCCCCGGAAATCGCATCAACATGCGGGCTGTTGGCGGTCAGAATGCGTGAACGAATCTCATCAAAACTGGTGACAAAATCCACATCATCGCCAGCCTCTGACAGCAGTTCGATATCAGCGATACGGTCGGTTTCAAGGCTGATATTGAGCACCAGCTCGCGGGTATCATCCTGTATCGTTTCAGTGTAAACGCCCGGTTTGAATTTTTTATCCGCCATGCTCATGTCGCGGATCATCGCTTCGACCAGCGAAAAGCGCCACAGCGGTTCCGGGATGGTCAACGCTTCGCGCTGGGTGCTGTCGATGAACAATTCCAGCGTTTCACCCCGCATGATGCGATCCGCCCAGTCCGGATACGCAATACAGGCGCGCCCCACGGCAATCAGATCATAGCCGTGGTCAACCGCGTCCTGGGCGTCAGCCGCGTTTACCACACCGCCCACGCCCATCACCGGCACCTGGGCCAGGGTTTCGGAACGCTGGGCGACATATTTTTCAATCAGCGGCGTGGGATCGGTGGTTTCAACAATGGAAGGACGCAATGTTGCGCCCACGGAGAAGTGCAGATAATCCAGGCCACGCGCAGCCAGTTTTTCCAGTAGATACAGGGTGTCATCAAAGCGGATCCCTGGCACTTCCATCTCTTCCGGTGAGAAGCGATAACCGATGATAAAGGCGTCATCCGCATACTGACGGACCATTTTGTGGGTGATATCAAGCACCGCCAGTGGGAATTTCGCGCGGTTATCGCGACTGCCGCCCCACTCGTCATCGCGCTGGTTGGAGTTTGGTGAATAGAACTGCTGAATGAGATAGGTGTTGGCGCCATGTAACTCAACGCCATCAAAGCCTGCAAGAATGGCGCGGCGTACGGCGTCACCGAACTTCGCGACCATCTCTTCCACTTCCTGAGTGGTCAGGGCAACCGGCGTGGCCGCGCCGTCACGCGGTGCCGCCAGCGCGCTTGGGCCAACCGGTGTGCGGCCACCAATCAGTTTCGGGTCGACCATGCGACCGCCGTGGTAAATCTGCAGGATAGCTTTTGATCCTTTGGATTTAATGGCGTTAGCAATTTTCGCCAGCCCCGCCACTTTTGCATCGTTATCAATCCCGATAGCGCCAGGGAACGCAAGACCCAGATTATCAACAAAGCAGCATTCAACAATCACCGCCCCGATGGCCCCGGCACGCTCACGGTAATACTCGATCAACTCACTGCTGACCGTACCGTCAAAATAGCCTGTGCAGGTGGTCATAGGCGCCATCAGCAGACGGTTTTTTAGCTCGGTACCATTCGGTAGTGTAAAGGGGGTGAAAATTTGCGAGTAAAGGCTCATAAATAAACTCCAAACTTAAAAGTGAAATTTGAGAATTCTTGTCGGACGTTATTTTCGTTGTCGTTTTTGCCGAATCCATGCCATTAATATAATAATTTCTTTAGTTTCTTAATTGCTTACTTTAGTTATAAAACTATTTAATCCCTTCAATAACATTAATAACTCAAAGGTGTTATTAATTAAATAAAACACAATTAACATTTGCGCTAACAAATATAACCAATAAGCTACTACTTCGTAAGTATCTAAAAACGAATAAAATCAAATAAAAATTAATAAAATCAATAAATTATAACCATAAATCAGCTAGAAAATGTAATAAACACGAACATGCACAGAGAAAAAGTGTATCGATTCAGCAAAAATAAAAAAGCCTCGTTGTTTTTTATTTCAATGGTACACAAAGACGCCATTAGATAATTTTCTTGATCGCGATCAATTGCTGATAAAGCGAAAATAGCATTATAGAAAAAGACCCGATTTTTAATTTTTCGCATGCTTTATTGCGGCTAAAACCCATTTATTTAACGTGCCAGGTTTGAATTTAATAAGTAAAAAAAGTTTTGTAACTAAAGTCATTAAATTCGTATTACCCGGCGTGGAAACAGAATCCTTATCAACCTTAGAACGCTACTATGAAAGAGAAATCATCCGCTTTAGCACCTTCACAGGTGAGCAGTAAAAAGAGTGGCAACCCGAGCAAGCTATTGATGCTGGCGCTACCGGTTATTGTCGCGGTACTCCTGCTGTTCGTGCCTGTTCCGCAAGGCCTGCCACCGTTTGCATGGCACTATTTCGCCATCTTCGTGGGCGTGATCGTCGGGCTTATCTTTGAACCCCTGCCCGGCGCAGTTATCGGTATGACCGGCGTGGTGGTGATTGCGCTGTGCAGCCAGTGGTTGCTGTTCAGCCCTGAGCAACTCGTGGATCCGAAATTCAAACTCGCAGCGCAGTCCTTTAAATGGGCGGTTAGCGGTTTTAGCAACTCCACCGTGTGGCTTATCTTCGGTGCCTTTATGTTTGCCGCCGGCTACGACAAGACCCGCTTCGGTCGCCGTCTGGCGCTGATTCTGGTGAAATATCTCGGCCGTCGCAGCCTGACGCTCGGCTACGCCATCACCTTCGCCGATCTGTTGCTGGCGCCGTTCACACCGTCTAATACCGCACGCAGCGGCGGCACCATCTTCCCGATCATTGCCAACCTGCCGCCGTTGTACGGTTCAAAACCCAACGATCCGAGCGCGCGTAAAATCGGCTCCTATCTGATGTGGGTGGCGATCACTGCGGCCTGTATCACCAGTTCCATGTTCTTGTCTGCGCTGGCGCCAAACCTGCTGTCTCTGGCACTGGTAAAAAGCATTACCGGGCTCGACATCTCCTGGGGGACCTGGTTCCTGGCATTCCTGCCGCTGGGTATTTTGCTGATTTTGACCATGCCGCTGCTGGCGTACTGGTTCTACCCGCCGGAAGTGAAAGTGAACGATGAAGTCCCTCTGTGGGCCAGCCGTGAGCTGGAAAAGCTGGGCAAACTGTCGCGCAATGAAATCCTGCTGCTGGTGTTCGTCTGTTCCGCGTTGGTGATGTGGATCTTTGCCGCCAACTGGATTGAACCAGCCCTCGCCGCGCTGCTTATCATCGTGCTGATGCTGTGGACCGGCGTGCTGGAGTGGAACGACATCACCAGCAACAAAGCCGCATGGAACACCTTCGTCTGGTTTGCCACCCTGGTAGCGCTGGCCGACGGTCTCTCCTCCACCGGCTTTATCGCGTGGCTGGGTAAAGAAGGCGGTTCGCTGATGGGCAACGTCTCACCGGGCGTGGCGACCATTGTTCTGCTGCTGGCGTTTTACCTGCTGCACTACCTGTTCGCCAGTACCACGGCGCACACCACCGCACTGCTGCCGGCTATGTTGACCATCGCGTCAACCATTCCAGGAATGAATATGCAGGTCTTTGTACTGGTGATGGTCACGTCGCTGGGCGTGATGGGCATCATCACCCCCTACGGTACCGGTCCAAGTCCGATTTACTACGGTAGCGGCTATCTGCCTACCAAAGACTACTGGCGTCTGGGGACCATTTTCGGTGCCATCTTCCTGGCAGCCCTGCTGTTGATTGGTTATCCGTGGATTTCCATGATGTTCTGATTCCTCGCCGCCGGAGACCCTCCGGCGGCGTTTTTTTGTCGCTGCCGCATGGATGTATGCGGCTCTAACCTTAAAAAAAGCGAGAGAGCTATGTCGACGAAACCGTTTTACTATCAGGATCCCTTCCCGCTGGCGCATGATGATACGGAATATTATCTCCTCAGCCGCGAGCATGTTTCTGTTGCCGAGTTTGAGGGGCAGCAGATACTGAAAGTCGAGCCGCAGGCACTTACCCTGCTGGCGCAACAGGCTTTCCACGACGCCGCCTTTATGCTGCGCACGGCGCATCAGCAACAGGTTGCCGCGATTCTGACCGACCCGCAGGCCAGCGAAAACGACAAGTACGTGGCGCTGCAATTCCTGCGTAACTCCGAGATTGCCGCCAAAGGCGTGTTACCGACCTGCCAGGACACCGGCACGGCGATCATCATGGGCAAAAAAGGCCAGCGCGTATGGACTGGCGGCGGTGATGAAGCGGCGCTGACCCGCGGCGTCTATAACACTTATACCGAAGATAACCTGCGCTACTCGCAAAACGCGGCGCTGGATATGTACAAAGAGGTCAATACCGGCACCAACCTGCCTGCGCAGATTGACCTCTACAGCGTCGATGGCGACGAGTACAAATTCCTGTGTATGGCGAAAGGCGGCGGCTCTGCCAACAAAACCTACCTCTACCAGGAAACCAAGGCGCTGATAACGCCAGCGAAGCTGAAAAAATACCTGGTGGCAAAAATGCGTACCCTCGGTACTGCCGCCTGCCCGCCGTACCATATCGCGTTTGTTATTGGCGGCACGTCTGCGGAATCCACCCTGAAAACGGTCAAACTCGCCTCTACCCATTACTACGATGGGCTACCGACCGAAGGCAACGAGCACGGCCAGGCGTTCCGCGATGTTCAGCTTGAAGCAGAACTGATGATCGAGGCACAAAATCTTGGTCTCGGCGCGCAATTCGGCGGCAAATACTTCGCCCATGATATTCGGGTCATTCGCCTGCCGCGCCACGGCGCCTCCTGCCCGGTGGGCATGGGTGTCTCCTGTTCCGCGGATCGCAATATCAAAGCTAAAATTAATCGCGATGGTATCTGGATTGAAAAACTGGAGTCGAATCCGGGAAAATACATTCCGCAGGCACTGCGCGAAGCCGGTGAAGGTGATGCGGTAAAAGTCGACCTCAATCAACCGATGGCCGACATTCTCAAACAGCTGTCACAACACCCGGTCTCAACCCGCCTGTCCCTTTCCGGCACGATCATCGTCGCTCGCGATATCGCCCATGCGAAATTGCAGGAGATTATCGACCGTGGCGAGGCCCTGCCGCAGTATGTTAAAGACCACCCGATTTATTACGCAGGCCCGGCGAAAACGCCGGAAGGCTATGCCTCTGGCTCCCTCGGCCCAACCACGGCCGGGCGTATGGACTCTTATGTTGATCAGTTACAGGCCCTGGGCGCAAGCATGGTGATGCTGGCAAAAGGCAACCGCAGCCAGCAGGTGACCGATGCCTGCCATAAACACGGCGGCTTCTACCTCGGCAGCATTGGCGGCCCGGCGGCGGTACTGGCGCAGCAGAGTATAAAAAGCCTTGAGTGTGTGGCGTACCCGGAACTGGGTATGGAAGCTATCTGGAAAATCGAGGTGGAAGATTTCCCGGCCTTCATTCTTGTGGATGACAAAGGCAATGACTTTTTCCAGCAGATCCAGAATAAACAATGCGCTAATTGTGCAATGAAATAATTAACTTACGCAGGCCGGTATTTTCCGGCTTGCGATTTCCCGCAAAAGCAATATTATTAGCTCATCACCTCTCCTTACTAATTAAACTAAAGTAAGCATTCTGTAATTATTTAAACCAGAGTGAATGTGACTACCATCACTCATTATTGCAGAAGAGATCGCTAAATTATCTACTGTCAGTATCCCTTATAATAAAACATTGGCACAGGATCATTTATGCAATCAATTTTACTTCAATCTTTGTTCCCTTTAGTTTTCATCATGGTATTAGGTTGGTTGAGCGGGAAATTAGGTTATACTAAACGTGAAGATGCCAATGTCATGGCATCTGTGGTTATCCGCTTCGCGCTGCCCTTTCATCTATTTATTGGCGCATTAAATACTGACCCGGAGAAAATACAAAATCTGTCATTTATGGCAGTATTGGTTATTGGCCTGATGGGTTCTTATTTATTTACGCTGCTTGTTTCCCGCTTCGTGTTTCGCCACGATATTAAGACTAGCGCCATTCAATCACTGGTCTGCGCCTTCCCGGATATGGCCTATTTTGGCGCACCGGTACTGGCGGTATTAATCGGGCCAGAAGGTTTTCTCGGCGTGTTGATTGGCAATGTGGTGACCAGCGTATTTATGATCCCACTGACCATTGTCCTTATCCGTATGGGCGATAAAAATCACACCGAAGACCTGAACCCGGTGAAAATGGTGTTGCAAAATCTGTGGAAAGCGGCGCGTAACCCTATCGTCTGGATCCCGGTAACCGGTATTCTGCTGAGCCTGGCAGGCGTAAAATTGCCGCACCTGCTCAGCTCGCCCATTGAGATGGTAGGCAAAATCGCCGGTGGCTTATCGCTCTTCGCACTCGGCCTGCTGTTTTACGGCGAGCGTCCTTCTTTCAACATTCAGACCTGTACCAATATTGGCATTAAAAATTTAATTCAGCCGATCATGATGGCCGTTGCCGGGTTAGCGTTCGGTCTCAATCATACGCTGATGCAGCAAGTTGTTATTATTGGTGCGACCCCATCAGCTATTGCCGCCGGCATGTTTGCCCTGCGTAGTGACACCTATGTCGAATCAGCGTCATCGTCCATATTATTAGGCACGGCACTTGGCGTAATAACCGAAGGGTTCATGATTTATTTGGTTTCATAAATCAAGTATCAACAGATGTTATTTAACTAATTAAAGCCTTTTTAAATTAAACAAACCAAAAATCAACACCATGTGCGATTAGAATGGCATGGCGTAACTTTAATCAACACCAGGCGACCTCATTAATAACGGCAATACGTTGCCGTTTTTGCAGGCAAGGTATGTGTTTATTCAGGAGTCGTAACATGTTAAAAAAAGAGATGCTGTACACGCCCTATACCGGGGCGGTATTGCTGGAAACCCCGTTATTAAATAAAGGGCTGGCGTTTACTCAGGAAGAACGCCAGGCACTGAATTTAAATGGGCTGCTCCCCGACACGATAGAAACCATTAAAGAACAAACTGACCGGGCATGGGCGCAGTTTTGCCATTTCAAACGTGACATTTCGAAACATGTTTATTTGCGAAATATTCAGGACACCAACGAGACATTATTTTACAACCTGGTGCGCACGCATTTAAGTGAAATGCTCCCCATCATTTATACCCCGACGGTGGGCGAAGCCTGTGAGCATTTCTCCGATATCTATCGCCGCGCCCGTGGCCTCTTTATCTCCTGGCCGAACCGCCACCAGATTGATGAGATGCTGCAACAATTTTCACGTAACGATATCCGTGTCATTGTCGTAACCGACGGTGAGCGCATTCTGGGCCTCGGCGACCAGGGCGTGGGTGGAATGGGCATTCCTATCGGCAAGCTCTCGCTTTATACCGCCTGCGGCGGGATCAACCCGGCCACCACGCTGCCTATCATGCTTGACGTCGGGACTAACAATACCCAACGCCTGGAAGACCCGCTGTATATGGGCTGGCGGCACCCACGTATCACCGATGACCAGTACATGGAATTTATGGATATGTTCATCGATGCGGTCAAAGCCCGCTGGCCCGACGTTCTGCTGCAATTCGAAGATTTTGCCCAGAAGAACGCGACGAAATTGCTCAACCGCTACCGGGATAAACTGTGCTGCTTCAACGATGACATTCAGGGCACCGCTGCCGTCACCCTGGGTACATTGATTGCCGCCTCGCGCACCGCAGGCGTGAATTTACAGGACCAGCGGATTGTCTTCTTAGGGGGTGGCTCCGCAGGCTGCGGTATTGCGGAAAAAATCATTGCCTATATGGTTTCAACCGGTCTTAGCGAAGCGCAGGCGCGCGGCCGCGTCTTTATGGTTGACCGCTTTGGCCTGTTGACGGACGACATGCCGAACCTGCTCGACTTCCAGCAAAAACTGGTAACGCCGCGCGAGGCTATCACCCACTGGGATGTAGAGCAGAACAATATCTCCCTGTTGGATGTGGTGCGTAACGCCCACCCGACGGTGATGATCGGTGTTTCCGGTCAACCGGGCTTGTTCAGTGAAGAGATCGTCAAAGAGATGTACAGCCACTGCCCGCGTCCGATCATTATGCCGCTCTCCAACCCGACCTCACGGGCGGAAGCGCAGCCACGCGATTTGATTGAATGGACCCAGGGGGCGGCGCTGATTGCCACCGGCAGTCCGTTTGCGCCAGTGCATTATGATGGCGCGGTCTACGAGATTGCCCAGTGCAACAACGCCTATATCTTCCCGGGGCTGGGGCTTGGGATCCTCGCCGGGAAAGCCAAACGGGTAACGGAAAACATGCTGATGGCGGCAAGCCAGGCGCTGGCCGCACATTCACCGCAGGCCACCCTGGAGCGCGGCGGTTTGTTACCGGCAGTGGAGGATATCGGTGAGATTTCCCGCGCCATTGCCTTAGCCACTGCACGTGCCGCTCAGCAGGATGGAGTCGCCCCGCAGGCCAGCGACGACGAACTGAATGCGGCCATCGAGAAAACTTTCTGGGAAGCGCAATACGCCCCCTATAAACGCGCGTCGTTCTAAGTTCGCGCAGGCAGGGGAATGGATCTCCCCTGCTTTCAACCCACACACCGTCTCGTAAAATGCCTGATCTGCTTAGCAGTTTATAACTTTTGACATCCCCTGAATGAAGGAGTGATGATGGCCTTCTCTCGCTGATGCGTGGATGCTGTCGGCCCGCGCAAAAAACTTCATCGCAAGGAAAAACAGATGAACGCATTTTTCTCTACCCGGGCAGGTTGTGTTGTCCGCTGGTTAGATCTCCCCGGCGACGGTGTGCCGCTGGTCTTTGTACACGGCCTTGGCTGTGCCTCTTCGTACGAGTACCCGCGCGTGGTTTGCGACCCAAATTTCCAGGGCCGACGCGCCATCCTGATTGACCTGCCGGGTTATGGGTACAGCGAGAAACCGAAAGAATTTAGCTATTCCATCAGCGAACAGGCCCGTGTCGTCGCCGAGCTGATTACCCATTTACAGCTCAATGACTACTTCCTGTATGGACACAGCATGGGCGGGAGTATCGCCATTGAAGCCGCAACTCAACTGGACGGTTTACGTGGACTGATCGTCTCCGAGCCTAACTTCCGCCCCGATGGGGGATTTTTTAGCCGTCAGATTTGCCGGGTCGATGAAGAGACCTATATCACCCATGTCTATGCGCTCATGATGAACAACTATAAAAACCCCTGGACCGGAAGTTTATCGGCCGCCGCCCCCTGGGCTGTCTGGCGTGGCGCATCCAGTCTGATTGCCGGCAATCAGTGGCTTGAGATGTTTGTTGAACTTAATAAGCCTGTCTGCCTGCTGTTTGGCGAAAAATCCCTGCCGGATACTGATTTTACGCAGCTGAGCGCCATGGGCATCACCACCGTGGAACTGGCCGACTGCGGACATAATATGTCGTGGGAGAACCCACCCGCCCTTGCCGCTGCGCTGGCCGCGTTCTGCACAGAACACGAATAGCCCCAGGCCATTAGCGCAGGTGTGTGCGCTTAAACTGGCTGGCATCAATGTCGTACTGCTTCATTTTGCGCCACAGGGTGGTACGACCAATGTTAAGCAACCGCGACATCTCCTGTATTCGCCCGTTGGTCACCCGGGCGGCCTGGATAATGGCCTCTTTTTCGACGGCAGAAAACGTGAGATTTGCCGACAACCTGGCGCCCGGCTCCTGCTGCGCGCCGCCTTCGCTAAACAACCAGTCCGGCAGATGACTCAGGCGAATATGGCCCTGTTCGCTGCTGATAGCGATATTTTCAATAATACTGTTGAGTTCAAAATCATTCCCCGGCCAGGAGTAGGCCACCAGCCGGGCCAGCGCATCGTCATCCACCCGAAGGCGCGAAGAAAATCGCCGTTCAAGCCCGCGCAGACGGTTTTGTACCAGTGAAGGAATACTCTCACGACGCTCCCGCAGCGGCGGAATCACTATCTCAAAAGCGCGCAAAGCATAGTAGAGCTGGCGGCTAAAGCGGTTTTGCTCAACCAGATTCCCCAAATCGACCGTGGTGGCGGCAATGACTTTGACATCCACCGGCACCAGACGCCGGGCCTCAAGCCGCGTGAGCACCCCTTGCTTAATCACCTGCAATAACGCTGATTGCAGCTCGGGAGCCAGATACTCGATTTTTTCCAGAAACAGCGTTCCGCCGTTGGCCAGCTCCAGGCGGCTGAGACGCCCTTTCTCATTTTCTGTCGCCGCGCTGCCCATAAAATCAAGCCCCAGCGCGCTGTCAGCATATAACTGGCAGTTGACGGCGATATATGGCCCCCCGGCGCGTTCGCTCTCATTATGAATAGCCTGAGACATCAGCTCCTTCCCCACCCCCTCTTCCCCGTACAGCAGAACAGGAAACGCACCGCGCGCCGCCTGCCGACCAGACTGGATCAGGCGGCGGGTTTGCGGATCGTCGGCAGGCATCTGCTCAAAGGTATGGCTGACTTTACCCAACTGGCTGGTCATTAGCTGACGCATCTGCTCCACCGGATGTAGCAGCAAAATAAAGCTGTTACCCTGCGCTTCGACGATCGGTTTGAGGGTTACCACCGCATCAATAAACTGATGCTGGCTTTCAAATGTCACTTCTGCGTGGTTAACCGCCTGGGCATGTTTAATCGCCCGACGAAGCAGCGCGGGTAATGTCACCAGGTCGCTGATATTTTTCCCCTGACTGACCTGGGCGTCGAGATGCAGCATGCGCGCCGCCTGCACGTTGAGAAACTGCAACACCCCCTGCTCATTCCAGGCCATCACCCCGTCATCCATACTTTCCAGCAGACCGTACATCTGGTTCAGGTGGCGGTTGGATTCCGCCAGCAAATTGTCTGTCAGCAGTGAGTTGCCTATCTCCCTGGCCGTTGCCAGCGTCAGCGAAAGATCCGCTGATGAAGCATGCTCCGCCCGGCAGCACAGCGCGATAGACCCTGACAAACGGCCATGATTATCGAATACCGGCGTTGAACAAAAGGCCCACGGGAACAGCGCCTGTTTGAAATGTTGGTTGCCCAGCGTCTTCACCGGCTGGCCCATCATCGCGGCCAGCGACAGCGCACAGCTGCCGATAATACTTTCCGCACAGTAGCTGCCGGGCAGGAACCCCAGCCGGGCCAGCGCATCAAGCGTGTCGGGATGACCGCAGCGACTCAAAATACAGGCGGACTCATCAAGAATGAACAACGCGCAGGGGCGCCCTTCCATATATTCCAGGGCATCTTCCAGCGCCGCCTGACCAATCGTCAGCAGCCCGGTTTTACGACGGCTGATGGTTTCAAACGTCAGCCCTTGCGCCTGATGCGGTGTTCCCCAGGTTTCACGCTGCATCATTTTTTCGCAGCGCTGCCAGGAGTGAGCGATGAAGGAGGCGACATCCTGTTCTGTCATCTGATACTGAGTCATACGCAGTTCCGTCGGGGTCAGGTGGAGACGGTTATTGTCGCTGTATCCCCAAAAAGAAATCAACGCAAAACGTTCCATTATGGAACCTTCATCAACAACGATAGTGCGTCATCCGATCCGCCTCTCATTGGCCGCCGTACGAGGCGACTGGCAGAGATCGCCGTCCGGGTACGCTGACGTCCTGGACAAAATATATCCTGCAGCGAGAAAAAGGTTAAAAAGGTGATCGCCGGTCGCATTTTCACCTTTTTTACGGCAGCAGCGTTTCAATCTGGAACGTTTGTTCATAAGAGCGTTTCACTATGAAACCCAATTTTTAGGCATTTTCTTTTTCTCGCACCAGAGGAGAATCAGCACATCGGCCAGGGAAACCCGGATGTCGGTTATCCGCCGCTGATACCCTACAACATCAGGCCTGCGCGCTGCGGATGGCCTGGTTCACCTCCTGCGGAGTAGGAATAATGAAAAAACTGATTAACCGTGTGGAAGATGTATTAAGCGAACAATTAGCTGGCCTGGCTAAAGCGCACCCTGAGCTGACGCTGCACCAGGACCCGGTGTATATGACCCGCGCCGATGCCCCTGTCGCCGGGAAAGTGGCGCTGTTATCCGGCGGCGGAAGCGGTCACGAACCGATGCACTGCGGCTATATCGGCAAAGGCATGTTAAGCGGCGCCTGCCCGGGGGAGATTTTCACCTCTCCCACGCCGGACAAAATGTTCGAATGCGCCATGACCATTGATGGCGGTGAAGGCGTATTGCTGATCATCAAAAACTACACGGGCGATATCCTCAATTTCGAAACCGCCGCTGAATTGCTGCACGACAGCGGCGTGAAGGTCACCACTGTCGTGGTGGATGACGACGTGGCGGTGAAAGACAGTCTCTATACCGCCGGACGTCGTGGGGTGGCGAATACCGTACTGATTGAAAAACTGGTCGGTGCCGCCGCCGAGCGCGGAGATTCACTGGATGCCTGCGCGCAGTTGGGCCGCAAACTCAACAATCAGGGGCACTCAATCGGTATCGCCCTGAGCGCCTGTACCGTGCCTGCGGCCGGCCAGCCTTCGTTTACGCTTGCGGATAACGAGATGGAGTTTGGCGTCGGTATCCACGGTGAACCGGGTATTGACCGCCGCCCGTTTAGCTCTCTTGATACCACTGTCGATGAGATGTTTAAGGTTCTGCTGGAAAATGGCAACTACAGCCGCACCCTGCGCGAATGGGATCACACCAGCGGTAGCTGGCAGGAAGTCAAACAGAGCAAACAGGCCCTGCAGCGAGGCGATCGCGTCATTGCGATGGTCAACAATCTGGGTGCAACGCCGCTGTCTGAACTGTACGGCGTCTACAACCGACTGGAAACGCGCTGCCAGGAAGCCGGTATTGTCATCGAACGTAATCTGGTTGGTAGCTGGTGTACGTCACTGGATATGGGCGGCTTCTCCATTACCTTGCTCAAAGCCGACGACGAGATCCTCGCGCTATGGGATGCGCCTGTCCACACACCCGCTATGACCTGGGGTAACTAAGGAAATGTTATGTCGCTGAACAGAAACCAAATTGTTGACTGGCTCTACCGTTGCGGCGAGGTCTTCACCAAAGAGAGTGATTTCCTCACCGGTCTGGACAGGGCCATTGGTGATGCGGACCACGGCCTGAATATGCACCGCGGTTTTAGCAAAGTGGTGGAAAAGCTGCCCGCCATCGCGGACAAAGACATCGGCTTTATTCTCAAAAACACTGGCATGGTGCTGCTTTCAAACGTCGGTGGAGCCAGCGGTCCGTTATTCGGCACCTTTTTTCTGCGTGCGGCGCAGGCGACACAGGCCCACCAAAGCCTGACGCTGGTTGAGCTGCAGCAGATGATCCGTGAAGGCGCCGAAGGGGTCATCAGCCGTGGTAAAGCAGAGCCCGGCGACAAAACGATGTGTGATGTCTGGCTACCTGTCGCGGAATCGCTGGAACAGGCGATCGCGCAAAACCTGTCGATTCCCGCGGCGCTGGAAGCCGCAAGCCAGGTGGCGGAACAGGCGGTTCAGTCGACGATCACCATGCAGGCCCGCAAAGGCCGCGCCAGCTATCTGGGTGAGCGCAGTATTGGTCATCAGGACCCAGGCGCAACCTCGGTGATGTTTATGGTGCAGATGCTGGCGGCAGCCGCAAAAGCTTAAATGAAGGAAACGGCGATGGTTAACCTGGTAATTGTTTCTCATAGCGCCCAACTGGGCCAGGGTGTCGGGGAACTGGCCCGGCAGATGTTAACGGGAGATGGCTGCAAGTTAGCCATCGCCGCTGGAATTGACGATCCCGAGAATCCGATCGGCACCGATCCGATTAAAGTGATGGAGGCCATTGAGTCGGTGGCCGACACCGATCATGTGCTGGTGATGATGGATATCGGTAGCGCCCTGTTAAGCGCGGAAACCGCGCTGGAATTGCTTGACCCGGATATTGCCGGGAAAGTTCGTCTGTGTGCTGCGCCACTGGTAGAAGGCACTCTGGCTGCTACGGTTAGCGCCGCCACCGGTTCTGACATTGACAAAGTGATTGCCGATGCGCAAAACGCCCTCCAGGCAAAGCGGGTTCAGCTCGGACTCGACGCACAGCAGGAGGCGCCCCCACTACCGCAAACAGACGATGATCTGCAAGAAGACGCGCGCACTGTCACGGTGACCGTGCACAACCCTAACGGCCTGCACGTTCGCCCGGCTTCCCGCCTGGTGGCTGCGCTGGCCGGGTTTGACGCCCGGCTTTTGCTGGAAAAGGAGGGAAAATGCGTTAAGCCTGACAGCATTAACCAGATAGCGCTTTTGCAGGTACGCTGTCATGACACCCTGCGTCTGATTGCCCGAGGTCCGCAGGCGGAACTGGCGCTGGCCGCCTTTGAACGTCTGGCACAAGAGAATTTCGGCGAAACGCTCACGGCGCAACACCCTGAGGCGACGCCAGACGTTCCGTTACAGATGACAGGCCAGGCATTGCGCTATACTCCAGGCGAACTGCCGCTGGCCCAGGCCACTGTCCGAACACCGCAAGAGGAAATGGCGCGTTTGCACAGTGCCGTAAAGGATACGCTGGACGATCTGAGTGATCTGATTCGCCTGGCGGAAGAGAAGTTTTCACCCGATATCGCCGCTATTTTTGCCGGTCACCAGACTCTGCTTGATGATCAGGACCTGATGGACAGTGCCTGGGAGATGCTGCGCCAGCGAAAATGCACGGCGGAATGGGCGTGGCATAAGATATTGATGGAACTCAGCAGCCAGTATCGCCACCTTGATGATGCCTATTTGCAGGCTCGCTATATCGATATTGAAGATTTACTGCACCGCACGCATCTGCATCTGGCGCAGGCGCTGGAAAACATCCCGACGCCGCTGCGCCCGAGTATCCTTATCGCCCGCGATCTTTATCCGTCCGTCATGTTGCAACTGGAGAAAAAAAACATCGCCGGCATTGCCCTGTTGCAGGGGAGTCCGCACTCTCATAGCGCGATTATCGCCAGAGAAGCCGGGATCTCCGTGCTGTATCAACAAAGTAACGCACTGGCAAACGTGCGCAACGGTGAAACACTTACCCTCGACGCCGCCCGCACTGAATAAACTGACGACACTCCCCTTGCCGGGAGTGTTTTTTTGTAACGCAATAATGCGCAGGCGTTCTCACGATACCGCTTGCGATGGGGCTCATCCCGGCACACTCACCGGCCATCGCGCTTAACTGCATGCAGACTGCTCCCCCGTCCGGACACTCTCTCGCTAGCTGGGGGGATTAGCCTTATCAAACGCCGCCTGGGCCGCCAGCATGGCATCCATATTGTCTTCTACCCACAGGGTCAGAAATGACATGGTATGCGTTAGCGTTTTACCTAACGGCGACAAACTGTATTCCACCGTGACGGGAACCGTGGGGAAAATTTTCCGTGAGACCAGCCCGTCACGCTCCAGCTTTCGCAATGTCTGCGTCAACATTTTCTGCGTGATCCCGCGAATATGTCGTCGCAAACTGTTAAAACGCTGCGGCTCTTTTTCGAGACAACCCAGTACCAGCAATGCCCATTTATCTGCCAGTCTTGAGAGGACATCACGCGTCGGGCAACGATCATCGTAAACATCGTAAGGTAATTGCAGTTTATTCATAACGATAGTTTCTCTTACAAGGTTTCCTCAGGGAAACTTAGTGGCCTTCAGGTGCCTTCTTTCATGACCACAGGATAATGTGTATAAATCGCTTCAGGTATCTATTGGATACTAAGGCACTCTGAATGACAAAGTATTTATACATACCTTGCGCAATCCAGTGTCGATAAAATAAACCTGAGAACATTCGACCACCTTTCGCACAATAACGCGGCAGTCAGTGGCGCGACGAAATAAGAGATGACATCGTGTTGAATAAATTTGATGAAACGTTTACCCGGTACACCAGGCATCCTGATTTTGGTCGATTACTGCTTCGGTTGACGTTCGGCATTTTAATGCTTTTTCATGGCGTTGCCAAAGTGAACCACGGCACAGGCTGGATTTCCGCAATGCTTGAAGCTAAAGGATTACCCGGTTTTATCGCCCAGGGTGTATATATTGGAGAAATTGTTGCACCCGTCCTGATCATTATTGGCTGGTTAACCCGCCCTGCCGCTTTTATTTATGCCTTTAACATTGTGGTGGCAACCTTGCTGGTGGGTACCGATAAATTCTTTACCCTGACCAACGTCGGGGCATGGGGACTTGAAAGTGAAGCACTCTATTTCCTCGGAGGCCTGTGCATTATGTTTCTTGGCGCCGGGAAATACAGTTTGTCTGGTAATAAAGAATAATCATTCACCATTGAGGGATTACCTATGAGTATCGTTGTTGTCTATTTTTCTGGCTACGGCCACACTTCCCTGGTTGCGGAAAATGTCGCTGCCGGCGCCAACGCTGAGCTGATTGCGATTAATGAAAATGGCGAAATCACCGAGAGCGACTGGCAAAAGTTAAACAACGCGAAGGCGATTATTTTTGGCGCGCCGACTTACATGGGCGGTGTACCGTGGCAATTTAAAAAGTTTGCCGATGCCACTTCTAAGGCGTGGTTTACCCGTAGCTGGCAGGATAAAATTTTCGCCGGTTTCAGTAATAGCGCGAGCCTGAACGGTGACAAACAGGTCACGTTACAGTACCTGCAAACCCTGGCGTCTCAGCACGGCGGTGTGTGGGTGAGTCTTGGTTTGCCTCCGGCGAACACGCTGGCTGCATCGCGTGAAGATCTGAACAACCTGGGCGGTTCTGTAGGCCTGTTGGTGCAGTCTCCTTCCGATGCGGGCGCTGATAAGATTCCTTCTGGCGACCTCGCCACGGCGACCAAATTCGGTGAACGTGTTGCGGCCATTACCGCACGCTTCAACTGATTTACTGCACGTATGAAAAAGGGTCAGCCACGCTGACCCTTTTTACGTGTAAGAACACGCTTAACGGTAAACAATACCGCCATCAATCAGAATCGACTGGCCTGTGACATAATCCGAATCCGGGCCTGCCAGGTAAGAGACCAGGCTTGCCACATCGTCCGGAGTTTCGGCACGGCCCAACGCAATCCCTTCCACATATTTCTTATACGTTTCACCCACCGGCGCACCCGTGATCTCCGCGAAACGCTGGTCGATTTCGGTCCACATCCCGGTGCCCACGATACCCGGACAATAGGCATTCACCGTGATGCCCCGGCTGGCATACTCTTTCGCCGCCGCCTGCGTCAGCGCACGGACGGCAAATTTTGTCGCCGAGTAAATGCCCAGCATCGCAAAACCATCGTGACCGGCAATGGAACAGGCGTTAATAATTTTGCCTTTCTGCTTACGCTCTTCGAATTTTTTCGCCGCAGCCTGAATTCCCCACAGGGTGCCCTGCACGTTAATCCGCATAATGCGATCCACCTCTTCCGGGGTGACATCGGAGAGCGGTTGTACCTGCGCGATACCGGCGTTGTTAACGATGATGTCAAAACCGCCCAGTTCGCGTTCCGCCTGAGCGATAGCCGCGTAAACCTGGTCGCGATCGGAGATATCGGCCACAAAGGTGGCAGCTTTGCGCCCTAATGCCCGAACCTCAGCGGCGACCGCCTCAAGCGCCTCTGCCTTCATATCCACCAGCATAATTGCCGCGCCATCTTTGGCCAGACGCAACGCAATGCCTCGCCCAATCCCTTGACCGGCACCGGTTACCAGCGCGACTTTATTTTCGATAGCCATACTTTTCTTCACCTCATCCTGACAGGAAAAACACTGCCTTAGTCACGGCAGCAGACAGGCCTTACACTACCGCCCGCCCGAAACGCGGCCTACCCCCTCTGATGGGGGGGTGAGCACGCCAGGCCAAGTGTCGTACGGGCGTAACGCTGGTTCCGCTCTGCCTCCTTGAGTACACTCGTCGGAAAGAGAACAGAACGAGGTCGCGGTTGTATGGCATTTTTGTCCCCCACAGGTCACCTGCCCACAGAGAACGTTGACGAAGAACCTTTTCGCTTTACACGCAAACTCCCGCTGATCCGCACAAAACTTACGCCGCCGCGTACCCCAGGCCTGTTGCTGCAACGCGACCGCCTGCTTACGCGACTGGATAACGCCGCCTCCGGTAGCCTGACGCTGGTCTGCGCGGCAGCCGGGTTCGGCAAAACCACGCTGCTTTCCCAGTGGTATCAACACCGTCAGGCGCAGGGCGATTCGCTGGCATGGCTTAGTCTGGAAGAAGAAGACAGCACGCCGTTGCTCTTCATGCGCTACCTGCTGGCAGCACTGAGTCCGCTCTATCCGTGCTGGAGCGACACCTTCGCGCGTTATCCGGAAGGGGCGCATCCTGGCGATTTTTCGCTGTTCCTGGCAGAACTGGTCAATCAGCTTCACCACTGTTCACACCCGCTCTATCTGATCCTCGATGATTACCAGAGCATCCGAAGCCGCGAGATCCATGACGGGCTGACATGGCTGCTCCACCACGCCCCGGCGTCGTTACATCTGATTATCGGCAGTCGCAACCGTCTGCCTCTGGTACTCAGCCGCCTGCACCTTTGGGATCAGTACACGGAAATCGAAGACAGCGAACTGCGCTTTAACGATGCAGAAGCCCAGGCCTACTTCGCCCGATCGATCACGCCGCCGGTCAACAAGCACGATATTCCGCAACTGATGACCCTGACAGAAGGCTGGGTCGCGGGGATGAAAATTGCCGCCCTCTCTTCACGCAAACATGACGTGACGCCAGGCAGTATGGGGGCACTCAGTGGCGGTTCGCGCTCTATCAACCGCTATCTTGAAGAGGTCATATTCGCACCGCTGCCCCCAGGCACGCTCCACTTCCTGATGTTGACCTCTGTACTTAATCGCCTGCATCCGGCGCTGTGTGATGCGGTAACGGGATTGAATAATGGCAGAGCGATGCTCACATGGATTGAGCAACACAACCTGTTTCTTAGCGCGCTGGATGATGCCGGATTCTGGTTTCGCTACCACCCCCTGATGCGCGACGCCCTCTCCCAACGCCTGCAACAGGATCCAACTATTGATATCAGTCAGCTTCATGAGCGTGCGGGTAACTGGTTCGCCGCCCAGCAGCTCTGGGCGGAAGCGATACGTCATGCACTGGCGGCCGGAAAGTCGCTCACTCGCCATGCAGAAGCCGGGGCACAGTCGCTGGCCGAAGAAGGCGATATCGACACCATGGTGCGTTGGATCCACTATCTGCCTGCCACACCGGATCCGTCGCGCATTGAATTACAGCTCAATCTGGCCTGGGCGCTGGCGCACCATTTCCGCTTTTCAGACGCCCGTCAGTTGCTTGATGCCATTGATGCGATGATGGCGAATGGCGCAGAATATCTGACGCGCTCCACGGGGGTAAAACAGCGCGTGGTGCGGGCCATCTGTGAGGCCTTCGCCGATAACATCTCTGCCAGTCTGCTTCTTGTTGAACCGTTGCTCAATGAGGTCCCCTGTGGCGATATCTGGGTGGATGGGTTGGTCTGTAACATCCTCAGTTATTGCCATCTCGCCCTTGCCCGTCCGCAGCGGGCGCTGGACGTTCAGCAGCACGTTTCCGGCAACCAGGTCAGCAACCGCAACCTGTTTGTTGAGGTCTACCGGGTCTTTGTGCTGGCGCTCGGCCAACTGCGTCAGGGGAATCTGCAAGAAGCCGAATGCCAGGCCACCCGGGCGCTGCACCACGCAGAACAACATACCGGGCAAAATTCCAGTAGTGGTGCAACGCTTGCCCCGTTACTGGCTGATATTGCCTGGGAGCGCGGCGACATCGGACAGGTCAACAGTTTGCTGAACCTGCGTCTCGGCATGATTGATGATTTTTGCCCACCGGATGGTCTTAGTCTGTGTTACGTGGTCCTTGCACGTCAGGCGCAGTTGAATGCGCAGCCTGATGAGGCACTGGCACTTTTGCGCCATGCCGGGCAGTTATGCATGCAGCGCGGCTGGTGGCGAGCGCGCATTGCGCTGATTGCCGAAGAAATCACACTCCACCTTGATACCGGCAATAAGGATCATGCTCTCAGGCAGTTCGCTTTACTACAGCAACTGGCGAGCGAGCCGGGGGCGGCGGAAAATGAGGTCGTCGGCTGGCACAGGGGGATCTGCGAGAGCCGCCTGTTACTTGCCGAAGGCGATGCGCTGACGGCGGCAAAAAGGCTGACCTCCCTGATAAACGAACAGGAGCGCTGTGGCGAATGGCTGGCGGCAACACGCTCACGCATCCAGCAGGCCGTGGCCTTCTGGCGAGCCGGAGAAGAGAAACAGGCCATCGCCGCCTGCGTTCCGGCGCTCCCGCAGGCCGTCGCGCAAAAAATGCAGCGCACACTGCTCAACGGCGGGCCAGAGCTGCTGGCGCTGCTTAGCCGCTTGCGTGAGCAGCCCCATTCCGATACGGCATCTACCGCCATTATCGCCGCCGCGCAAGAGATATTGATGCCCCTGGGGCTTTCTCCGTGGACTCCATGCGAAGCCGTGACGGACGGGCTACGGTTGACCGAGCGCGAGCGGCAGACTTTACAGTTGATCGCCGAAGGACATTCCAATAAAGGCATCGCACGCACGCTTGGGATTTCGGTCGAAACGGTGAAATGGCACCATAAGCAGTTATATGAAAAGCTGGCGGTGAACGGACGTATTCAGGCGGTAAACCGGGCAAGAAAACTGGGTTTGCTGGGGTAACCGGGTTCGCCTGCCTTTCATGACAGGCGAAATAGAGGTCATGAGCCGGACATTACGATGACGGTCGGGCGCAGAACGCCACACACATCCCCACCAGCGCGGCCCCGGTCAGCCATTGAAAGACATTACGCCACGCCTCCAGTGACGGATGCGCCCCCAACAGCACGGTGATAATAGCTAGCATCATCGCCCCGGCGGCGTACTGGCTGGTGACCATCAGCGCACTGGCCCGCCCCTGTAGCATCACCGGCGTCGCCGTCAGCCCGATGGCAAACATCGCCGGATAAATCAGCCCGTGCCCCAGACCACTCAGCGCAATGCCCAGCATGAAGGCGATCGAAAACGGCAAATTGAGCGTCGTCGACAGCAGCCACAGCCCCAGCGCCGCAGCACCAAACCCAACGGTTAACACGCCTGCACTGGAAATGCGTGCGCTCAGGCGGGTATAGAGCCCATTGCCAGCCACAATCAATAATGCCAGCGGGGTAAACAGTAGCCCCGTCACTACCGCCCCCAGCCCGAATGTCTGCTGCCAGAGCAGCGTCATGGCATAGAACTGGCTACCAACGCTTGCCATATAGCAGGCACTACTGATCCAGCCGCTTTGTAAACCCGGTAATGTGCGAAGCTGTTCTGACAGCAGCGGTCTTGCGGCAAAGCGCTCATGCGCGATAAAGAGCAGCAGCATGCCCAGCGCCAGACGGTTTGCCAGAAAATCAGGCTGCCCGGTTTCGGCATAGCGCATCAGCGCCCAGACTATCGCCCCGGCGGTGGCACAGCCTGCAAGCGCCCCCAGCCCTGCACGCGGTTTCTCCCTTTCGGTTCGCAACAGCGGAAAGTCCCGGCTAACCCGCCAGAGCGCCAGCAGCCCTGGCGGCAGATTGATAAAGAAGATAGCCCGCCAGCTGAACTCCGCCAACAAGCCGCCCAGCATCACCCCGGCTACCAGCCCGAGGGCGCCAGTCGCGCTCCAGATAGCCAGCGCCCGGCGATGCGCTTCCCCCTGGAAATGCTGCGCCATCAGCGCCAGTATCGCCGGTTGCATCAGCGCCGCCGCACTACCCTGGCCGCCACGGGCGATTAACAACAGCACGGCGCTGTGCGCCAGCCCGCCTATGACTGATGAGAATAAAAACAGCCCCATCCCGAGAATGAATATCCGCCGGGCGCCCAGACGATCGCAAAGGCTTCCCCCCAGCAGCAACAACCCGGCAAAGATCAGCCCGTAGAGGGAAACAACCCATTGCATTTCACCGGGCGAGAGCGCTAAATCCTGCGCCAGGGTGGGCAGCGCCACGTAAACAATGGCGTAATCGAGTGCAATCAGCGCTTGTGCAATGCCCGGCACCAGCAGAGAAAATGCGCGCGAAGCGTGTGGCGTCGTCGTCAGATTAATGTGCGTCATCAGGCTTCCTGTTTGTTAAGTAATGATGAATAATCCTCATGGATTACTTGTTCTTTACACAGGCTAACCGTCATTATGTCAGGCAATCAATGTCATAGTTTTCAGCCAAAAATGAGTTAAATTCATCCATGAAATTACGCCGCCTTCCCCACCTGGGCGCTATCCGCGCTTTTGATGCCGTTGCCCGCCACGCCAGTTTTAAACTGGCCGCTGAGGAAATTGGCGTCACCTCCACGGCTATCAGCCACCAGATTCGCCAACTGGAAGAGACCCTCGGTCAACGCCTGTTCATCCGTTCTGCCCGCGCGGTAACGCTGACAGCAAGCGGCGAAATCCTGTTTCGCGCATCGGAAAATATGTTCACCACCCTGCGTGAAGCGGTAACACTTATCGAGGCCGGCGCACCGCCCGATGCACTGACGCTCAGCACGACCTCGAATTTCCTGACGAACTGGCTGGTACCGCGCCTGCCGCTTTTGCACCAGCAGCTCCCGGACCTAGAGCTACGCTTTCACAGCAGCACCAGCCTGGTGGATGTGCGCGGCGCGATGGCCGACTGCGCCATTCGCTATAGCATGCAGGCGGACGAATCGCTGGAAAGCACCTTGCTCTGGCGTGACCGTTTTGTTCTGGTTGCCAGCCCTGCGCTGAGGCTGCAAAGCCCGGAGGATTTGGCAGGACTGACGCTGTTTCACATCGAAAACCGCCATGTGCCGACACCCGAGCCAGACTGGCAGTACTGGAAGGAGACCTTTGGCCCGGCAGAGTTAGCCGTGCAGGCAGGTATTCGTTTTGATGATGAGACGCATGCGATTCAGGCGGCGATTGCCGGACAGGGCGTCTTGCTGGCGAGCGAGCTGCTTATCCAGTATCCGCTGGCACAAGGGTTACTCCATATCGCCCTGCCGGGCGCGCTCCCTGGCGGCAATTATTATTTTGTCACCAGCGCGGAAAAGGCCACCCGCCGTAATGTACAACAGTTCAAACAGTGGCTTATCCATGCTTTTAATGACGTGACATTGTCACAAATGAGTGTACAACCTGCGCGCTGACACACTGAAAACGTCAGCGGCAGTCCCTGGGTTTTGCTATGGTATTTTTTTGCTGATGATAAGCGGGTAGAACGAATGGAGCGGCTGGATTGCGATCGTATGTTTGTCGCAGTGATGGAAACGGGGAGTTTTACGGCGGCGGCGCAGCGGTGCGGCACCAGCCACGGTCAGGCATCGAAATTGATCTCCCGGCTGGAAAGTGAACTGGGCGTTAACCTGCTGCGCCGTAGCACCCGATCTTTGACCCCCACGGAGGTAGGACTGGCCTACTACGAACGTATCCGTCAGCTCCTGGTCGATTATGACGCGCTTAATGATTCCGTTCGCAACAGCGCCAACGCCCCTTCCGGGCTACTGCGCATCTCTGCGCCGGTCACATTTGGCGTTTCGCAACTGGCGCCCTATCTGGTGGAATTTGCCCGCCGCTATCCGGATATCGAGCTGGATGTCAGCTTTTCCGACAGGCTGGTTAACGTGGTGGATGAAGGTTTTGATCTGGCCCTGCGTATCGGCAGCCTGACCGACAGCAGCCTTATTGCCCGCCGTTTATGCCCGATTCGCAATGTGGTCGTCGCCGCCAGAAGCTATCTTGAGCGCCACGGCGAACCTCAACACTGGGCAGAACTGGAGCAGCATGCCCTGATCGTCGATACCAATTTTCGCGATCCCTGGCACTGGTCGTTTCGCGATGCCGGGCAGCAGATGCATTTGCAACCGGTTCGCGGGCGAATCAAGTTTTCCAACGCGGAGGCCTGTATTGAGGCCGCTTGTGCCGGGCTTGGAATTGCCAGAGTACCGATGTTTATCGCTGAAAAAGCCCTGAATGAACAGCGTGTCATGCCCGTTCTGGCTGCCTTTGAAGCGCCGCCGCTGGCGCTATACGCGGTCTATCCCCCTGCCCGCTACCTGGCGCAGAAATCCCGGGTATTAATCGATTTTCTGGCGACAACCTACGCCTCAGTTTCCTAGGCAGTATTATTTCCATTGTGGAAATAAACATCCTCTTTTCGACCCAATAATCATTGAGCTGGAAACACTCTATAGTCCTCTCATCAACCTATTCGAGAGGACACCACCATGACTGATTCACGCACGGCCCCCTATGCATCCCTGCTACTGCGCCTGACGCTCGGCATTCTGTTTCTGGCGCACTTTAGCCTGAAATTCTTCGTTTTTACTCCGGCGGGCACAGCGAAATTTTTTGCCTCCCTGGGTCTGCCCGGCGGTCTGGCGTATCTCACCATGGCGGTTGAGCTGGTGGGAGCAATTGCGCTAATCCTCGGGATCTATAGCCGTATCGTTGCCATCGTGCTGATTCCGATTCTGTTGGGGGCTATCTTTACCGTGCACGGTCCGGCGGGCTTTTTCTTCACTAACCCGAACGGTGGCTGGGAATTCCCGGCATTCTGGATAGTTGGCCTGCTTGCACTGGCGCTGACCGGTGACGGAAAATACGCGCTCAAACCGACCCCTTTTAAAGGTTAAGGATCACGCATGCTGATTGACGGAAAATGGACGGCGGACTGGCACCCGGTGCAGGCCACCGATGAAAAAGGTGGATTTGTCCGCCAGACCTCCAGTTTTCGCCACTGGGTGACGCCTGACGGATCGCCCGGTATTACGGGCGAAGGCGGTTTTATCGCCGAACCGGATCGCTACCATCTGTATGTCGCACTGATTTGCCCGTGGGCCTCCCGCACGCTGATTGCCCGCAAACTCAAGGGGCTGGAAGAGGTTATCAGTGTATCCGTGGTAGAACCCTGGTTACTGGAGGAAGGCTGGCATTTCGGCGATTACCCCGGCGCTGACAGAGATACGCTAAATAATGTCGAGTGGCTGCATCAGCTTTATACCCATGCAGATCCGATGTTTACGGGTCGCGCGACGGTTCCGGTACTGTGGGATAAGAAAACCCACACCATCGTCAATAACGAGTCTGCGGATATCGTGCGGATGCTTAATAGCGGCTTTGGCGAACTGGCGCGTGGCAACATTGATCTCTACCCCGCCGCCCTGCGCGAAGAGATTGACCAGCTCAACGCCGCGATTTACCCAACGCTGAATAACGGGGTGTATCGCGCTGGTTTTGCCACTACCCAGGTGAGTTATGAAGAGGCGGTCAGCGATGTGTTCGCTATGCTCGATACGCTGGAAGCGCGCCTTGCAACGCGGGATTTTCTCTGCGGTGGGCAGCTAACCGAAGCCGATATTCGCCTGTTTGTGACCCTGGTGCGTTTTGATGCCGCCTACCATGGGGTGTTCAAATGTAATTTGCGTAAGCTTGCGCAGTACCCGAATCTGGACCGCTATCTGCGGACAATGCTGGCGGTACCGGGCATCCGGGAAACGGTGAATATTGACCATATCAAGCAGGGCTACTATTCCATCAAAGCGCTCAACCCGAACGGGATTGTCCCGCGAGGGCCGGATCTCAGCGCGTATGGCTTATAAGTCATTCGCAGAAAGCGAGATCATCGCAGGGTGAGTCAGAGTCTCCCTTGTGAGGAGGATTTAAGTGAGGGGAGTATGCAGCCCGGAAGGCGGGTGTTATAAAAACGCAGTTTCGCTGCTCCCCACGCTTTTTAGCTCAAGCCCCATAAATTTGAGCCCTATTCCGTGCTCATGATCTCTGTCGGTTGTAAACATAAATCCGAAACGACCTTTCTCATCAGGGGAAAGATAGATTTTCACCAGAATAAGTTCTGTTGCCTCTGCGCCATACACGCGTTTGCAGTAAGCCTGCGTTTGTGCAGTGATTTTCTGCGAGAAAGCGTTCTGTTTCTCAATAAGAAACTGGATATCGGCCCTCATTTTGTCATCAGGCGAATGTGCGTCCAGATTTATGCACTGGACAGATTGAGAGCCGAATGCCGGTAAAAGCAAATCAACTGCGGTGCCTTCGTCATCGGCATAATATTCCCGTTCAGCAGACATCTTTATGTTCCTTTTTTCGGGCACCAGGGACGGTAACTGCTTTTTTATCCCAGCGTCATTTGTTGCCTGTTGGCAATAAGCAGGAGTATGGCCTTTCAGCCACCCTTAACGGCAAGAAATAATAACAGCCTCTCTTGTTTCATACTTATCACCAACGCGATCGTCTCGCAGCGTTATTACGGTTTTCGCCTCAGGAAATCAATAAGAAAAGGGGGAACGCTGCTGCGCTTCGTGTAAATAATGCCTGGCATCTTCACCGGCGGCGGTATACAGCGGTGCGTTGTGATCGCCCGCAACGGCAAGAATGGCCTTCGCGACATCGTCGGCGTGCGTCACTGGCGAGTCGGTATCGCGCGCCATCTGAATAAACGCATCCACCATTTCTCCATACGCCGGATCGCCTTGTCCGCCAAAATACGCCCGCGCATTTTCGCCAAACTTCGTCTCTGGCGAGCGCCCTGGTAAGACAACATGAACTCGAATACCAAATGGCCTGACTTCGATGGCTAATGACTCGCTCCAGGCATTCAGCGACGCTTTACTGGCGCGATAAAGCCCAATCAACGGCATCGCTTTGGTTGTTACTGACGATGAAACATTGATGATAATTCCTGATTTTTTCTCTCTCATCTGCGGGAGTAAAGCCTGGGTTAATGCCAGTGTTCCCAGAACATTGGTATGCATTAATTGCTGTGCGGTTGCCATGGGCGTGAGCTCAACAGGTACCGGTGCGCCCAACCCGGCATTATTCACCAGCAGGTCAATCGCCCCGGCCTTTTTTACCACATTATCAATGCTGTCAGCAGACGTGATATCCAGCGGCAGAATAGTCAGTCTGTCGCTTTCAGGGAATAGCGTGGGACCAGGCGTTCTCATGGTGGCAACTACCTTCCAGCCTTTCTCTAAAAAGAGTTTTGCTGTTGCAAGCCCAAAACCCGATGAACATCCGGTAATCAGTGCAGTAGACATAGTTAAACCTCTTCGTTGGCAAGAGCCAGGATCATAGCCGCCTCTGCATGGACAATATATAATCAAAAATCCAGTTAAATTTAGAGAGCGTCCAATGTCAGATCCGTTAACCGATATTGTTACCCTGCTCAATCCCAGGCCAACCCATACCAAACTCGTTGAAGGGGCCGGCCAGTGGCGTATTGTTCGGGAGTCTTCCGGAGAGGCTTTTTATTGCGCAGTGTTACAAGGCGAATGTCTGATGAGTATTAACGGCAAAGCGCCGAAATTACTCGTTTCCGGCGATTTCGTTCTGATCCCCGCTACCTATACCTTTGAAAACACCAGTGCGGGTGCGTTAACACCCGTTGGCATTACGACGCCGACCCTTATTGGCGATGGGCACGTAAGAATTGGCTCAACAACGGGGCCGGCTGAATTTCTGATGAATGTGGGGCACTGTGAATTCGACACGCCGGACAAACAGCTTATCGTTGCCCTACTTCCCAATGAGATCCTGATTAAAGGACAACGCAGGTTTGTCACATTGCTTGAACTTCTGCTGGACGAAAGCCAGGCCCGGCGACCAGGACGTGAGGTGGTATTGATGCGCCTTTTACAGCTATTACTGGTTGAATCGTTGCGAAGTCATCATGATTTGTCGAAAACGGCAGGTATCCTGCAAGGGTTACAACACGAAAAGATCGCCATTGCGCTCCATCTCATCCATGAAAAACCCGACATTGACTGGCAAATAGCGCACCTCGCCAGCCACTGCGCAATGTCCCGTTCCTCTTTCTTTGCCATATTCAACGAGACGGTCGGGATGCCGCCGATGCAATATCTGCTCTTCTGGCGAATGTCGTTAGCGCGAAAAGCACTGTTGAGTAGTACAGATAAAATAGAACAGATCGCATTCCGGATTGGTTACCAGTCGGCGAGTGCATTCAATGTCGCCTTCACGAAATATGTGGGCATGCCGCCTGGGGTATTTCGACGTCAGAAATCCCATGATGCCCATGTGGCGTCGCCACACGGATGAAAAGCCAGTGTTGAACACGCGTTCTGTCAGAAATCACTGGCCTTCTCTTTTCGACCGATGACTCCCCCGTAAATAAAAGAGGCTTTCCGGCATCTGTTTAAGGGGGCGATGATAAGTTAACGGCGAATTATCTTACCTGCATCCGGTATTCAATCATGCCGCTTTTTTTTGCAATCCAGTCATATAATCTTTGCGCACGATAGTTTGCTTCATGGGTGTGCCAGTAAAGATGGCTGGCATGACGTTTTCTGGCTTCTTTCTGAACATATTCAATTAACAGTTTGCCAATGTGTTTGCCGCGAATATTTTCGCTGACATATAAATCTTCCAGATAACAATAATCGCTCTCCGCCCAGGTGGAACGGTGAAAAAGATAATGTGCGAAACCCACCACCTCTCCATTACTTTTCGCGACGGCACAGAATATCGGCTCGATTGGATTGGCAAAGCGCTCCCAGGTGCGCTTTGTGATCGCGTCGGGAATATCAACGTTGTAAAAAATTTGATAATTTTTCCACAATGGTAACCAGCTTTCATAATCCATTTCACTGGCAGCTTCGATTGCGATAGATACTGTATTCATAATAATAACCTCGTTGTTCACTGAATGGGGATAGTCATTAATTAAACGCGCAGGCATATTGATAGGCTTAACGTTTTAAAAAAAGAAAGCACAGGGCGTTTTTGCGATTAGCACACCGATACAGGGAGGCGTAACACTCGCGCCTTAAAATGACCTGCGGCTACAGCGCCTCTTATTCTCGCTATCGTGATAGGGCGGCATATTATCCCTCTGTCGCGACTCTTATCGCAGCCCACTCCACCCTGCCCGTCATTTAATCTTCGGGAACAATCATATGGTTGAAATGGCACGTTTAGCCCCACCAATTTTGCCCAATGAAGCAGACCAATTTATCTTCTGGCATCAGGCAAACCTGTTATAGACTGGGTAATAAGGGAAGCCATACGGAGAAAAGGATGTTTAAGCATGCACAACTTGAAACGGTAAAAGCCTGGATGAGTGATCCCGCAAACGGATCGCTGCCTCTTCATGAAAGGATTCAAAGAGCCATACGGGCGCTGATACTGGAAGGGATTTTATCTCACGGCAAAGCCCTTCCCGCCTCACGAGCATTAGCCACATCACTCAATGTCTCCCGGGATACCATTGAAACTGCCTATACGCGTCTGCACGCTGAAGGGTTTATTGAAAGGCACACGGGGAAAGGGAGTTTCGTTTCTGCCAGCGCCCGCTTTCTGAAATCACATTCCCGGCAACGGCAGTCAGCTGCTGCGGTACGTGAACCAACGCTCAGCAAGCGGGGAAAGCGGGTTTATGGAAGCGGCGGTATACGCGAATTTTCCTTGCCCCGCCCGCTGGCGCCGGGGATCCCCGAAACACGTCTGTTTCCGCTTCAAACCTGGGAGCGACTTGCGCGACAGGTACTGAAAGAATATCGCCACCATGCGCTGGAACAAAGCCCTCCACAGGGGACAGAACGCTTACGCCAGGCAATCGCTGAATATGTCAATCTGGAGCGCGGCGCGCATGCCACGCCAGAACGTATCATTATTCTGACCAGTTCCCAGCAGGCACTTGCGCTCTGTTCGCATGTCCTGATGGACAACGGGGATGCCATCGCGGTTGAAGATCCTGTCTATCAGGGGGCACAAAAAGCGTTTGATACTGCCGGACTGAACAGCCTTCCGGTGCCTCTTGATGAGAAAGGTTTATGCATTGCGTCGCTAAATGCTCTGACAGAGCCTGCGAAAGCTCTCTATCTCACGCCTTCCCACCAGTATCCTACCGGTGTCACCCTCTCCCTCGAGCGACGACTAGCGGTCATCAACTGGGCAAACCATCACCAGGCCTGGATCATTGAGGATGACTATGACAGTGAATTTCACTATGAAGGGAAACCGATGGCCTGTGTACAGGGTCTGGATGCCTTTAACCGGACCATCTATATCGGGACGTTTACCAAATCTCTTTTTCCGGGGCTACGCATTGCCTGGATGGTCGTTCCCGCAGAATTGGTTGAGCCGCTGACGATGGCAAGAACATTAATGGACGGTCATACCGCCTCAATGACCCAACTGACAGTGGCCAAATTTCTGGAGGGCGGCCATTTTAGCGCCTATGTCCGGATGATGCGGGGGGTCTATGTCGCGCGGCGCGACAAACTCGCCAGCCTGTTAGAACAGTATCTTGCTGATTTTGTCGTTGGCATAACGCCTGCGGGGGGAATGCAGATGCCCTGCTATCTCAAAGATGGCCTGTCAGAGACTGCCGTCGCCGCCGCTGCTCGCCGGGCAGGTATTGATATGCTCGGGCTGACCGGACTGTATGCCAGCAAACCGGCATCCCCAGGTTTTTTGCTGGGATTTGCGGCTTATACGGAGAAGGAAATGGAAGACGCGGTAGGAAAACTTGCGGCCCTTTTTCGCCGTCTCTGAGGCTTATGCCTGTCAACCCGTAAAGCCGACTGACTCATTGCGCCTGCGGCTGACAGGCGGGCAATGTCATCCTGAACGAGTAGCGCGAAAACCACGGGATCCTATGTGGATTGCTGGCGTAATAGCTGGGTTTCAGGGCGAGCAATACTGCGGCGCCATGCCCCGGGAGCCTGCCCATAATGGCGCTTAAAGCTGCGGTTGAAGGACTGCTGAGAGTCAAAACCCAGGGCGATCGCCACGTTTAAAATCGGTTCGTCACTGTGGGCTAAGCGCTCAACCGATTTTTGCAGCTTTTGCGCGCGAATATACTCGGCGAGACGATAGCCGGTATGTTCTTTGAATATCCGCTGCAGGTGCCACTTCGAATAACCGGCTCGTCTGGAGACAGTGTCAATGTCGAGACGGCTTTCAATGTTGTTGTCGATCCAGTCGAGTAAATCGTGAATAAAGCCTTCACTGTTCACTTTGTTTCCCCCCGCTCAGCTCACCAAAAAAAGCATCTTTGTTTGTTGCATTTAAAGGTGGCCTGCTTTTGCTTTAAATGCAAGTTTTATTATTGCATTTAAATCCCTCGCGGAAACGCGTCGTGTTGATGTGCCAAGAATAGCACATAAAGTGCAACAATTATTCTTGCACTAAATTTAGCACCTCCCTACAATCGCCGCGATAGTGTATTCGCAACTGTTACAGTTTTGTGGCGATGAACGGCACAAATGGCCTTAAGCCAGCCCGGACAAAGGAAGTGGCGCAGCGTCTCCCGCTGCGTCTTGCCCGGCGGCTACAATTACCGGAATAAAAATAATGAGCCTGCAAAAACATTGGGGTAACTTTCATCTGAACGCGCTGGGCGCGATGATGCTCTCCGTACTGCTCGTTGGGTGCGATAACAGCGTCGCGCAAAACGCGGCGCCACAGGCACCCGCCGTCAGCGCTGCGGATGTGGTGGTGAAATCCATTAGCCAGTGGGATAGCTTTAATGGTCGGATTGAAGCGGTGGAAAGCGTTCAGTTACGCCCCCGCGTCTCGGGTTACATTGACAAAGTGAATTACACCGAGGGCCAGGAAGTGAAAAAGGGCGAGGTGCTGTTCACTATTGATGACAGAACCTATCGCGCTGCGCTGGAACAGGCGCAAGCGACGCTGGCAAGGGCTAAAACGCAGGCAAGCCTGGCGCAAAGTGAGGCTAACCGTACCGATAAACTCATCAATACCAACCTCGTATCCCGTGAAGAATGGGAGCAGCGTCGTTCGGCCGCCTCCCAGGCGCAGGCCGACATTCGCGCAGCGCAGGCGGCGGTTGACACCGCACAACTTAATCTTGATTTCACCAAAGTGACTGCGCCGATCGATGGCCGCGCCAGTCGGGCGTTGATCACCAGCGGTAATCTGGTCACCGCGGGCGACAGCGCCAGCGTACTTACTACGCTGGTCTCGCAAAAGACGGTTTACGTCTATTTTGATGTCGATGAGTCGACCTATCTCCACTATCAAAATCTCGCCCGCAGCGGGCAAGGCGCGTCAAATAATCACCTGGCTCTACCGGTTGAGATTGGCCTTACCGGCGAGGAAGGCTACCCCCATCAGGGCAAAGTGGATTTCCTGGATAATCAGTTAACGCCGAGTACCGGCACTATCCGTATGCGCGCGCTGCTGGATAACGCACAGCGTCAGTTCACGCCAGGTCTTTTTGCCCGCGTCCGCCTGCCGGGCAGCGCTGAATTCCAGGCCACCCTTATCGACGACAAAGCGGTGCTGACCGATCAGGATCGCAAATATGTTTATATCGTTGATAAAGAAGGAAAGGCGCAGCGTCGCGATATTACTCCCGGGCGTCTGGCAGAGGGTCTACGCATCGTGCAGCAGGGGCTCAAGCCTGGCGATAAAGTCATCGTCGACGGTTTACAAAAAGTGTTTATGCCGGGGATGCCGGTTAACGCGAAAACCGTTGCCATGACCACCAGCACTGCCCTCAACTGATCCCTTATCTGAGAATCCGACACATGGACTTTTCCCGTTTTTTCATCGACAGGCCGATTTTTGCCGCAGTGCTGTCGATTCTGATTTTCATCACTGGGTTAATCGCTATCCCGCTTTTGCCGGTCAGCGAATATCCTGACGTCGTGCCGCCGAGCGTGCAGGTGCGCGCGGAGTATCCCGGCGCCAACCCGAAAGTCATTGCCGAGACTGTGGCAACGCCGCTGGAAGAAGCCATCAACGGCGTTGAAAACATGATGTACATGAAATCTGTCGCCGGCTCTGATGGCGTACTGGTGACGACTGTCACTTTCCGTCCGGGTACCGATCCGGATCAAGCGCAGGTTCAGGTACAAAACCGCGTATCGCAGGCCGAAGCGCGTTTGCCGGAAGATGTGCGGCGTCTGGGTATCACTACCCAGAAACAGTCGCCGACGTTGACGTTGGTGGTGCATCTGTTTTCGCCCAACGGTAAATACGACTCACTGTATATGCGTAACTACGCCACCCTCAAAGTGAAGGATGAACTGGCGCGTCTGCCCGGCGTCGGCCAGATCCAGATTTTTGGTTCGGGCGAATACGCGATGCGTATCTGGCTGGATCCGAATAAAGTGGCGGCACGCGGGTTAACGGCTTCGGATGTGGTGACGGCGATGCAGGAGCAAAACGTCCAGGTCTCCGCTGGCCAGCTTGGCGCCGAGCCGCTGCCGAAAGAGAGTGATTTCCTGATCTCCATTAACGCCCAAGGGCGTCTGCATACGGAAGAAGAGTTTGGCAATATAATTCTGAAAACGGCGCAAGACGGCTCGCTGGTACGCCTGCGCGACGTGGCGCGTATCGAAATGGGCTCCGGCAGCTATGCGCTGCGCTCCCAGCTCAACAATAAAGACGCGGTCGGGATTGGTATCTTCCAGTCGCCGGGGGCAAACGCGATTGATTTGTCTAACGCGGTGCGCGCCAAAATGGACGAACTGTCTAAGCGCTTCCCGGAAAATATGCAATGGGCGGCACCTTACGATCCGACGGTTTTCGTTCGCGATTCCATTCGCGCGGTCGTACAAACCCTGCTGGAAGCGGTGGTACTGGTGGTGCTGGTGGTGATTCTGTTCCTGCAAACCTGGCGCGCGTCGATCATTCCACTGATCGCGGTGCCGGTATCGGTCGTGGGCACCTTCAGTATTCTCTACCTGCTTGGCTTCTCGCTAAATACCCTGAGTTTGTTCGGGCTGGTGCTGGCTATCGGTATCGTGGTGGACGACGCCATCGTAGTGGTGGAAAACGTTGAGCGAAATATCGAAGAGGGACTCGCTCCGCTTGCGGCAGCGCATCAGGCGATGCGTGAGGTATCCGGGCCGATTATCGCGATTGCACTGGTGCTGTGCGCGGTGTTTGTGCCGATGGCGTTCCTCTCCGGGGTTACCGGTCAGTTCTACAAACAGTTTGCGGTGACGATCGCGATTTCGACGGTGATCTCCGCCATCAACTCGCTGACGCTCTCCCCTGCTCTGGCTGCCCTGCTGTTAAAACCGCACGGTGCCCCGAAAGACTTCCCAACCCGGCTTATTGATCGCCTGTTCGGCTGGCTTTTCCGTCCGTTCAACCGCTTTTTCCACCGTAGCTCTGACGGCTATCAGGGACTTGTGGGGAAAACGCTCGGACGACGCGGCGCAGTGTTTTTGGTCTACGTGCTGTTGCTCTGTGCCGCTGGCGTCATGTTTAAAGCCGTCCCCGGCGGATTTATTCCGACCCAGGATAAGCTCTATTTAATTGGCGGCGTGAAAATGCCGGAAGGCTCTTCGCTGGAACGTACCGATGCGGTGATCCGCAAAATGAGCGAAATCGGGATGAATACCGAAGGCGTGGATTATGCGGTCGCTTTCCCGGGGCTTAATGCGTTGCAGTTCACCAATACGCCAAATACCGGGACGGTCTTTTTTGGTCTGAAACCATTCGATCAGCGTAAACACTCCGCGGCGGAAATTAACGCTGAGATCAATGCGAAAATCGCCCAAATCCAGCAAGGCTTCGGCTTCTCCATTTTGCCGCCGCCGATTTTAGGGCTGGGTCAGGGTTCAGGCTATTCACTGTATATTCAGGATCGCGCAGGTCTTGGCTATGGCGCACTGCAAAATGCGGTGAATACGATGTCAGGTGCGATTATGCAGACGCCAGGGATGCATTTCCCGATCTCTACCTACCAGGCGAATGTTCCGCAACTGGATGTGCAGGTTGACCGTGACAAGGCGAAAGCGCAGGGCGTGTCGCTGACCGATCTGTTCGGTACGCTGCAAACCTATCTTGGCTCGTCTTATGTGAATGACTTCAACCAGTTCGGGCGTACCTGGCGCGTGATGGCGCAGGCAGATGGGCCGTACCGTGAAAGCGTGGAGGATATTGCTAATCTGCGCACCCGTAATAATCAGGGTGAAATGGTGCCCATCGGCAGTATGGTGAATATCCATACCACCTACGGGCCGGACCCGGTGATTCGTTACAATGGTTATCCGGCGGCGGATCTCATTGGCGATGCCGATCCTCGCGTACTCTCCTCCGCGCAGGCGATGACGCAACTGGATGCGATGTCTAAGCAGATCCTGCCGAACGGGATGAATATTGAATGGACGGATCTGAGCTTCCAGCAGGCCACTCAGGGGAATACGGCGCTGATTGTCTTCCCGGTCGCGGTTCTGCTGGCTTTCCTGGTGCTGGCGGCGCTGTATGAAAGCTGGACGCTGCCGCTGGCGGTGATCCTTATTGTGCCGATGACGATGCTCTCCGCGCTGTTTGGCGTCTGGCTGACCGGCGGCGATAACAACGTGTTCGTACAGGTGGGTCTGGTGGTTCTCATGGGGCTGGCGTGTAAAAACGCGATTCTTATCGTCGAGTTTGCCCGCGAACTGGAAATTCAGGGCAAAGGGATCATGGAAGCCGCGCTTGAGGCCTGCCGCCTGCGTTTACGCCCGATTGTCATGACCTCCATCGCCTTTATCGCCGGGACCATTCCACTGATCCTCGGCCACGGCGCGGGGGCAGAAGTTCGCGGTGTCACCGGGATCACCGTGTTCTCCGGTATGCTGGGCGTGACGCTGTTTGGTCTGTTCCTGACGCCGGTATTTTACGTTACGCTACGTAAACTGGTTACGCGCGGCAAATCGGTAAACGACGTGTTGCCTGCGTAGGTTGTTGCAGATAACAAAAAACCGCCTTCACAGTGAAGGCGGTTTTTTTCGCAATAAGAAAAGCGTTAAAGCGCTTTTTTACACCGGACCTCAATTTCAGGCACCGGGTCACACCCACTGGTATCCGCTTTTTTGACCTTTTCCAGCGCGCTTGCCACGGTATGGCGAGCTAACACCTCTAATGAGGCCTGTTCTGCTTCATCGGCGATAGATTTAAAGTACCAGCACGCATTGGCGCTGACCACGCAGCGCGCTGGCACATCAGGTCTCGACGCCCAAAGTTTTTTATCTTCTATCACAGACAGGTAGATATCGCGCAGGGTTATCTGTTCGGGCGGACGACCAAGATGAATAGAGCCGTTGCGGCCAAGGGTTGAGACGATAATGCCGTCACGCGTGAGAGGCACCATCAATTTGCGGATAAAGCTCGGATTCGCTTCCAGACCGTAGGCCAGAATCGCACTCGTCGAACGTTCACCTGATTGCTCCGCCATCGCTACGCTGAGAACCATCTGCAAAGCTGTCGGGAAGCGGTAATCTAACATTTTATTGTCCTGGGTCGCGGTGAATCTTGTTCTTTTTGGCACCGCAGAGGTGAATAACCAATGAGCAATAATATAACAAATACAGCAATTTTTTTGAAGCAATCAACGAGTGACCTGACTCGTAAAAAAGAGTTTCCACCTGGTGTCGCAAACGCTGTCCAGCGTCAGCTAACTCCCTGATCCACCGGGAGTCCCCGAAGGCGTCTTGCGTGCAACTGTTACAGAGCAAAAACTTTCCATCCCTGACCTGAGGTATTTGAAGCACGAAACGTTCATTTCATGCGCCATATATGTGTCCGGACACGAAGGATATATGATGCTACCAAACGAACGTCTTTTTAACCCGAACAGAACAACGGAAATAAGGTATCCAGATGCAAGCGTAAATTATATACCTGACAATAGGCATAATAAGGGCGAAGTTCAGCGCAAGAGGCGCAAATAAGTATGAAGCGATGACCCGGTCAATCAGCATGATCGCGATACTGGTGATTAGTAATACACTATATGCCATTGGTAACGCTTTCTTTTTACGCAGAAAAAGAGACACAACATAGATAACCAGCAGCAGTAAAATCAGGTTAATCCCCACGGCAATAAAAAGCCAGGACGTCTGATAAACAGGTATATGACCGAGCGAATTCATAGCAAGTTTTAACGTTACGACCAGAGAAGTGAAATAATCCCAGGCCATTAGCAACATATTGAGGAGTGGCAGAAACAACAGACCGCCAATTTTCCTGTATCGTTTTTCCTCACATTCTTCACAATATTCAAGATGTTGCGCAATTTCCTTATCACAGGTTAAGCACGTCCATTTGAAAGGGGCCGCCGTCATTATTCATCCTTTTTGTGTCTGTTCTTAACGAACTTGCTTCATTCCAGGGTTAATTAACGGCTAAATGTGAACATTCTTTAGGATAATTGCGCGCTCACCACTGTAGTCAGGAGTAAAGGTAAGATCAACGCGCCCTACCCGCGCGAAATGGCCGGTTATATAACCGGCCATCATTGTCCAACTCCTGTACGCTGTAGCAGATCTTCATCAACCATCTGTTGAGCGAGTGACTTTTTCCCATTGTTCTATTTCTTTATCCAGGGCCGCGAGTTTTTGCCGCACTAAACGTAATGCATCACTGCCTAATAACAAATGCGTGGGCGGGGTTTCACTTTCAATTAATGCCAGAATGGCGTGTGCGGCTTTCACAGGGTCGCCTGGTTGCTTACCGCTTTTTTCCTGACGGGCCTGACGAATTGGCTTGAATGAGGCATCATAGTCCGCAATGCAGCGAGCGCTGCGGACCATTGAGCGGCCGGCCCAGTCGGTACGAAACGAGCCCGGCGCTACAGCGGTGACATAAATATTGAACGGGGCAAGCTCCTTGCTTAACGTTTCTGATATCCCTTCCAGCGCAAATTTGCTGCCGCAGTAATAACTGATGCCGGGCATGGTAATAAAACCGCCCATCGAGGTGATATTAATAATATGACCGCGACGTCTCTGGCGCATGCCGGGTAGCACCGCTTTGATCATCGCCACTGCGCCGAACACATTCACGTCAAACTGCCGGCGCATCTCTTCGAGAGAGGACTCTTCCAGTATCCCTTCATGACCGTACCCCGCGTTGTTCACAAGGATATCAACCGGACCAACGGTGGCTTCGATCTCCGCAACCACCTCATCAATACGCGCAAAGTCCGTGACATCAAGCAGGCGCCCAAAAGCCCGCTCGGCATCACATGCTTCGAAAGTCTGCTTTGCTTCACGGTTGCGCACAGTCCCAATAACCCGATGGCCTGCGGCGAGGGCTTCCTGCGCCAGCGCACGACCAAAGCCGCTGCTGACGCCAGTGATTAAAATGGTTTTTGCAAATGCCATAAAAAGAACTCCATGAACAGTGGAGTTTGCATGGTATTCTCTGTCATGCGGCATTTTTAGGCCATATTTTCTCTTTTCCTTGCCTGATCTTATGAGGGGCGATGATGTCCAGGATGCTCACCTTAATGAACGCCCTTGCAGTGCAGGAGGGTTACAACCTGACTGCGTTGCCTGATGTGCGAATTTTGCGCGCCGATCGCCCGCTTTCCAGAACGCCCGTGCTTTACGATCCGGGGATTGTGATTGTCTGTCAGGGCAGCAAGCGCGGTTTTTTCGGGCAGCAGACCTATTTATATGATGAGCAACATTACCTGGCAGTTTCGGTGCCGGTCCCGTTTGTCATGGAAACCGACGCTTCGCCAGCACATCCGTTGCTGGCGATTTATATACATCTGGATTTTCAACTTGCCGCTGAACTGATGTTGCAGATCGAACAGCATGACAACCCGCATCTTCCCGCTGCGCCGCAAAGTATGATGTCGAGCCCGATGGACGACGCGGTAAAAACGGCCGTTCTGCGTCTGCTTGAGGTCCTGAATAATCCATTTGAGGCTGAGATCCTCGGGCCCGGGCGGTTACGTGAGCTCTATTTCCGCGTGTTAACGGGCGCACAGGGCAATGCAATGCGCGCCGCGCTGGCCTTACAAGGACAGTTCGGCAAAATCGGCAAAGTGCTACGGCGCATTCATGCTACCTACGCCGAGCCGTTAACGCTGGCACAACTGGCGACGGAAGCCGGAATGAGTGTGCCAACATTCCATAGCCATTTCAAAGCGATAACCCGTATACCGCCAATGCAATATGTAAAATCGGTACGCCTGCACCAGGCGCGTATGTTAATGGTGCGTCAACATATTACCGCCGCGGCCGCGAGTTATGCCGTCGGCTATGAAAGTCCGTCACAATTCAATCGCGAATTTAAACGCCTGTTTGGTTTGCCTCCGGCTGAGGAGATAAAACGCATGCAGCGTCATTTCGCCGTGCCGCCAGCGCAACAAGCATCGGTTTTTGTTTCTTCGCATTAAGAATGTCGGCATGGCTGAATATACCGGGGGCGTCTGCATTGAGCGATCGGCGGATATTCTGCGACACTGTCGTATAAAGAAAAATATCTGCAAATCCATAATCTATTTTCATTATCGGGCATATTGAAAACTTAATATTCTTTTTCCTTGGATGAGAATACACGACCCACAATACATGCGTGCGCTAACTCACTCTCAGAGACCGGCAAGCTTGATTAATGGATAAAAAAATCTTAGGCTAGCCTTTGAAATATAATGGGTAATCAAAGGATAAAAATGAAAAACACAACCCCAGAATATACAACTGTCGACTTATCACGGTGGGCAAGGAAAGAACATTACGAGGCATTTCAGGGCTTCGCGCAGTGTACATTTAGCCAAACGGTACAAATAGATATTACCGCGCTACTAAAACATATACAGGGTGTCGGCTGGAAATTCTACCCTACGATAATTTTCCTTCTTGCTAAAATAGTCAACAGGCATGCAGAATTCCGTATGGCCATAAAGAACAATGAGCTTGTCATATGGAATGATAGCCATCCCGCCTATACGATTTTCCATGATGAAACGGAGACTTTTTCGTCATTATGGAGTCACTACGATGGTAATATTCAACACTTCCTGAAGGTTTTTTCAGAAGACGTCGCACAGTATCGTCATAACCTTTCCTATCTCCCTAAGGAAGAATCGCGGGAAAATATATTTTTCGTCTCAGCTAACCCCTGGGTAAGTTTTACCAGTTTTAATATCAACATTGCGCACATGGATAATTTTTTTGCCCCGATGTTCACCCTTGGAAAATACGATAAACAAGGGGAAAAAGTGCTGTTGCCTCTCGCTGTCCAGGTACACCATGCCGTGTGTGATGGTTTCCATGTTGCAAGGCTAATCAACGAGTTACAAGAATTGTGCGATGACATATCGCAATATTCAGAAAGGCTCAAAAACTGATGTGTCAGCCGCCTTTTGTACAGAGCAGGCAGTAAGGAGAGCCGTCAGGTCTGTCATGAGCGAACAATTGCCGGCGTGACCAGCTCGACATTACAAATCAGCACTGCGCTGAGCGTCGCCGTCATCGGCGGCATTTTTTACAGCATGCTCGACAACGATAAAAGCAGCGCAAATATCACCCATGCCTTTATTGTCGCGCTTCTGGCGATGGCGGTATGTCTCGCCACGGGTGCCGGATTAAGTCTCCGTCTCATCCGGCGCGCCTCAGATCCGGCCAGCCGCATCCCGCAGCGATCTTACTGCGATTCGCCTGAATGATTACGTAACCCACTGGCAAGCAGTGTGAATACCTTAATAACCTCTGGCAGTCTCTTTTGCGGCGCGTCGCTCGCAGCTATCAACAGTGCAGCATTGAGCGCCGCGCCGTTCAACAAATGCGCCGCGGCCGCTGCATCCATCTCTTTGACGACCTGGCGTTCAATCATGCTTGTCAGGGTTTGTCGGGTGGATTCAAGACAGCTGTTCTGGCTAGGCCATTGAGCGGGATCGCCCAGAAAAGCCGGGCCGTCAAGCAGGACAATACGCCTCACTTCGGGGTCCAGCGCCATCTGAATGTAGGCAATACCTTCGGCCAGCAATCTCTCCCAGTCATCGCTGGCTGTTTCGGCGGCCGCTTTCGCGCGCTGAGCCATTTCGCTATCTATCTGGGTGACGACCGCGGCAAGTAACCCCTTTTTATCACCAAAGGTGTGATAAAGCGCACCGCGTGTCAGACCCACACTTGCGGTCAATTCATCCATTGATGCATTAGCAAAACCTTTTTCTGCAAAGGCCTTACGCGCGGCTGAAATCATTTTTGCGCGATTTTCTTCCATCGCCTCGATTCGGCGGTTAATAGCCATACCCTCTCCTTTTTGACATACATCGCGTATCTCACTTGACATACGTGATGTATGTGATAATTATTACACATACATCACGTATGTTAAATCATTCCGTCCTTGATTGCTCCACCTGTGCTCTCTATTTGAAAAGAGGAAACCCTGTGATTCAACGCGAACCTGTTTTTCCTGCTCATCGCCATGCTCTTTATCATGAACACGGTTATTCCGCCGCGATCCGTTCTGGCGACTTGCTGTTTGTTTCTGGTCAGGTCGGAAGCCGGGCAGATGGCACGCCAGAACCCGATTTTGCCGCTCAAGTCCGTCTTGCCTTCGATAACCTGAAAGCGGTGCTTGATGCTGCTGGATGTACCTTTGATGATTTGATTGATGTCACGACCTTTCATACCGATCCCGAACATCAATTTCCCGCCATTATGCAGGTTAAGCAGTCTGTTTTTCCGCATCCCCCTTATCCAAACTGGACTGCTGTTGGCGTCAACTGGCTTGCAGGATTCGATTTTGAAATTAAAGTGATTGCCCGAATTCCTGCTCATCAGTCATAACCAGAGGAAACAGAGCGACGACCGCTTCTGATGCCGGGAAGCCATATGCGGGAGCGGGTGCGTTACATTTACCTTCCCCCGCGATTGTTCCTTGCTATCTCACGGGATACGAAGCGGATACCCTCGCCCGGCAATACAATGCCCTGCCCGCTGCACGCGCCTCTTTCAGGGGCTGACCTTCGACGCATAATGATTGTTTATTGCGTAGAGCGTACATGTCGGCGCGCCGCTGCGTTGTTGGCTTGAGCAGATCTTAAGGGCTGTTGCGGCCGCTTCGTCGCTATTTCTGGCCCAATAAGCCGCTCCCCAGTCCCCCTGCGGATCGCTGGCAAATGCTTTTTCATATCGCTGCGTGGTTTGGTAGTCGGCGAAGGCTTTTTTCCCGGCCACATTCAACGCGGGCGGATCAACGAGGTGAACAACCGGCAGCGCGGCTATTTCCTGGAGTGGTTGATGGTGCTGTTCAAGAAAAGCGGCGACGGTTTGCCACCAGAAACTTTCCGGCGCGGAATCCATGAAAACATGTCCATCCTTTCCATAGGGAGGCATGACGACAAATTGAGCGGTTTTTTTGCCCTGCTGATAGGCGTCAAACATCGCTTTGCCCATCTCGGGAGAAAACGATTTATCATTTTGCGCGTACAGCCACAACGAAGGGATCGTCGCGGTTTTTCCGTATTGTGCGTACGCTTTCATCAGCCCCGTCTTATCACAAAGGGATTTCCCGTCTATCGCGCCTCTGCCGCCATCAAAATTAATAATTGCCTTCACGCCGGGCGGGTTTGTTGCGCCAGTTGCGATAACGGCAAATCCACCCGCCGACATGCCGACCAGCATCGCGTTATCAACGGATGCCCATGAATTGCGACGCACAGCGCCAAGCGCCGCAACCATATTTTGGACGTCCTGTTCTCCGGCTTGCAGATGAAAGGGTTGCATGCACGAGTGCCCTGTATATTCTGCCGCGCCACTGGACTGGCCATATCCCTGCCGCAACACAACCACAGCAGCATATCCGTGGCGCGCAAATGCGATAGCTGTTGAGGCGTATCGGTTTGGGTTCAGCGTCCAGCGATCGAATTCGGCTGTCCCTGTCGTTCCATTCGTGATTAACACCACCGGCAAAGGCTTATTACCCGCGGGCCGGGTAACAAACGCATCAAGTACCGCAGGCTGACCATTGCTTAATGTGACGGATAGCGTCAGAGGTTCCCTGATAAGCCCGTCAATTTGCTGGTGTTCAGCGGTGTCCGTTAAAGATTCAGTGTGCCCGGGGAAACTGATAAGGGACACGACCAATGACAAAAAGAGAGAGGCCGGGTGGGTTATAAAACGGCTGAACATCAAAAGATATCCTTAATTGACCTGAGATATACCGCTTTGCAGTTGTGTACTGGCAGGTAAAAACGCGAATACTGACAGCACCTATGTATTTATGACTTATGTTTCTTAATCCACCAGATGTGATGAAGAATATTAAGGTAAGCAAATATTTACGGTGAACATCAAGAGATAAAAAACAGCCGTAAGTGAGATTCAGGCTCGCAATCGTACTACAGCTCTATAAAAGGAGCCGCGTCACCCTTGAGCGAGAATAGCATTGCTTTGCCCCCCTGAACTCACGATATTCATCCCCACACAACGCCCTCTCTGACGAAAAGGCAGCGTGTGAGGAGTGAGGATTTCCTGTTCATTACTTCTCAAAAGGACTCTCGTGCTAACCAGGGACTATCAACCAGTACCCTTTCGTTGCTGTCATCACCATTAATGATGTGCAATGTACTCAGCCGACCAATTTCATAATGCGGTAATTGTACCGTTGATAAAGGAGGCAAAAACAGGTTGCCAATCCCTACAAGGTTATCGTAGCCAATAACCCCGATATCTTGCGGGATACGTATCCCTTTTGCCAAAAGGGTCTGATACACCATAAAGGCAATACGGTCGTTACCGCAAATAACCGAATCAAACTGGGGTTTCCCCTCATGAATATGCGCTAACAGAATGTCAGGAATATCACGATAGTGTTCATCGCCAAATTGCATATAACAATGATCCAGCGTATCGGGATCAATGCCTGCCTCGCGACAGGCGCGCTCCAGCCCTTTTCTGCGACGGGAAGTTGCCAGGTGATTGGCGGGCAGATGCAGACAAATTGGCCGACGATACCCTGCAGCCAGCAATGCCTGTACTGCAGTATATTGCCCCTTTTCATCGTCAGGGATATAACAGGCAACCGGCTCCCCTTTATTTTCACAGTTTGCCAGCACGCAGGGATGCGTAAGCAATTTTGGCGGGACGCGCACTTCTCGCAGCCCCATGGTAGTGAAAATGATACCCCCGGGTCGGTGCGCAAGGAGAAGATCGACAATATCGTCAGGATTATCATCAGAGAACATATTCACCACGAAGCTGTTCCAGCCGTGTGCGCGAGCAGTCTCCTCAATTGACAGCGTAATTTCTACCGAAAAGGGTGTGGTTACCGTATCCAGTGCGAGGACGCCAATCGTTTTATTTTTCGTTCCGACATTACGGATCTGTTTTGCTGACAGATCGGGGACGTAGTTCAGATGCACAATCGCCGCCTGTACCCGCGCAAGCGTCTCAGGCTTTACGCGTTCAGGGTTATTCAGTGCCCGAGAAACGGTCATTAACGATACATTGGCCATTTTGGCCACATCTTTTAAAGACGCCATAACCTTCCGTTTAGCATAAACACGCCTCAATCCTCGTTGCGTAAGCGAACCTTCACAATAAAGATTATCCATAAAAATGAACTCATTATTCTAAGCATTGAGCCTGTGATTTTGCGAATTTGGAACAAAAATTTGACACAGATCTCAAAAGACTAATGTTAACGTTAACTTTTGTGATTAACATCGTATATCGACCCAAAAAGCGGTGTGGACGGAATATGTTAACGTTACCATCATGGCATATAATCCGCTATGAGATTGCTCAGATGAAAAAACGATCTTCTCGCAACTATTTGCTACTCAGCGCCCTGCTGTTCTTTTTCTTCGTCACCTGGTCGTCATCCAGCTCGCTTCTTTCTATATGGCTTCATCAGGAAGTGGGATTAAAAGCGTCTGAAACAGGTATTATCTTTTCCGTCTTATCGGTCTCTGCCCTGTTCGCTCAGGTTTTCTACGGTTTTATTCAGGACCGTCTTGGCCTGCGTAAAAACCTGCTGTGGTTTATTACGGCACTACTGATCCTCTCCGCCCCCGCTTATCTCTGTTTTAGCTATTTGCTCAAGCTCAATATCTTACTGGGCAGTATTTTTGGTGGTCTGTTTATTGGCATGACATTTAACGGCGGAATCGGCGTGCTGGAGTCATATACCGAACGTGTTGCACGTCAAAGCAATTTTGAATTTGGACGGGCTCGCATGTGGGGCTCTCTGGGTTGGGCCGTCGCAACGTTTTTTGCCGGGCTGCTGTTTAATATTAATCCTGACCTTAACTTTATAGTGGCGTCATGTTCTGGCATGGTCTTCTTCTGCCTGCTGGCCCGGTTAAAAGTTGCCGCACCGGCGAGCATGGAGAAACTGGAAATTGGGGCTAAAAAGGTCTCCCTTGAAGATGCCTTGCGCCTACTTATGTTACCTCGTTTCTGGGCACTTATTTTCTTCGTGGTCGGAACCTGTATTTATGGCGTTTACGATCAGCAATTCCCGGTCTATTTTTCATCGCAGTTTCCTACCCTGAAGGAAGGAAATGCCATGTTTGGTTATTTAAATTCATTTCAGGTTTTTCTGGAAGCGGCAGGGATGTTTTGTGCACCGTGGCTGGTTAACCGGATTGGTGCCAAAAATGGCCTTATTTTCGCCGGTATGGTGATGGCGCTTCGTATGATCGCCTCAGGACTGGTTGAAGGACCGTTGCTCATTTCAATTACAAAACTGCTGCATGCCGTTGAGTTGCCGATATTGTTGGTTGCAATATTTAAATATAACAGCCTGAATTTCGACAAGCGTTTGTCTTCCACCATATATCTGGTGGGATTTGCCTGCACCAGCTCCGTTATTGGCACCGTGTTATCACCACTGGCGGGCTTTAGCTACGAAAAATTTGGCTTTGCCCAGTCTTATCTGATCATGGGCATTATGGTGTTCTGCACCACATTTATTTCCATCTTCCTTTTGCGTCCAAATAAGCCCTCAACTGAGCAATCCTTTTTACAGCCAGGCGCTGTGTAATTTATCGGGAGAAACGACAATGACATCCTTGTTAAAAAAGGCCGAAGAGACGCTTGAAAAAGCACATGCCGGAATTAACCCCCGTTGGTATCCACGCTATCACCTCGCCGCACGGGCGGGCTGGATGAACGATCCTAACGGGCTGGTATGGTTTGACGGTTGGTACCATGCATTCTATCAACATCATCCCTATTCAACAAAATGGGGGCCGATGCACTGGGGGCATGCCCGCAGTAAAGATTTAATTCACTGGGAACATCTGCCTGTTGCCCTTGCTCCGGAAGGTCCGGCAGATAAAGACGGCTGTTTTTCCGGCTCCGCCGTAGTGGTTGGCGATACGCTGGCATTGATTTACACCGGACATAAATTCCACGGCCCGGCTGATACGGATGACAATCTCTATCAGGTGCAATGTCTGGCAACCAGTGGTGATGGTATCCATTTCGAACGTCATGGAATGGTCATTGATACTCCCCCAGGACTGCATCATTTCCGCGATCCGAAGGTATGGCGTGAAGGGGAATTCTGGTACATGGTTGTGGGCTCACGCGTCGGAGACACCGGCCAGGTACGCCTTTACCGTTCAGTCGATCTTCATAAATGGTATGACGAGGGCATTTTTGCCGAGGCTGAACAAGGCATGGGCTATATGTGGGAATGCCCTGATTTCTTTACCCTGAACGGCAGGCGTGTACTGATGTTCTCTCCCCAGGGCGTGGCGGCTAAAGGTTATCAAAACCGTAACCTCTTCCAGAGTGGATATTTGCTCGGTGAATGGCAACCAGGCCAGCCGTTTACCCATGACGGACAATTCATTGAGATAGACAGCGGTCACGATTTTTATGCCCCGCAAAGTTTCCTGAGTCCCGACGGACGTCGAATCGTCATAGGATGGCTGGATATGTGGGAATCACCGATGCCGGAGCAGCAGGATGGCTGGGCGGGTATGCTCTCCCTGCCGCGCGAATTAACTTTAGGTGATAATAATCGCCTGATTATGAAGCCCGTCGAAGAAGTGTCAGCCATGCGAGGGAGTTATTTTCCTGTCCCTGTCCATTGCCTGAAGAATCAACAGGTATTTGTCGCTGCAGATGCCGAAGCAGTAGAATTAATCCTGCAATGGAACTGTAACGAGTCTGCGGCGGAACAGTATGGCGTTACGCTGGGAGATGGATTACGTGTTTACGTTGATAACCAGGCTCAGCGTCTGGTGTTAGAGCGTAATTATCCTGATTTCTCGCTGGCTGGAACGCGCAGCGTTCCCCTGCCCGAGGGTAATAGCCTTTCACTGCGAATGTTTATTGATCGTTCGTCCGTCGAAGTTTTTGTCAATGAAGGCGAAGCCTGTTTAAGCAGCCGAATTTATCCGCAGCCAGGGCAACGCGATATAGTATTATTTGCAAATAGCGGAACCGCTGTGTTGAAAGAAGCAGGATACTGGTCACTGGATAAATAATTACGCTCGATCTCATATTACTTTCCATATTGTGTATTTTTTGTGCCAGTCTCTGGCTGGCATTATATTGTCTGAAATAACGAGATAGAAAAATGGATGAGAAATTAGCACAACATAACGCCCTAATTAAAAGCAGGACAAAATCATCTTCAAAGAAAAAAGCACTGGCGCTATTTTTATCCTTTGCTTCTTTTCCAGCCTTCGCCGAAAACAATACAGAGATATCGGATACTTATACCGGGAACTATCAAAGCTATTTTCACGATGAGGATGCCAACCTTCAACACAGTCTTTCAACAACAAAAACCGATGCTCAACATTCAGCAACGCGCATCCCTTCGTCCCCAGTTAAGGAAGGAACAGCAACGGTACAGCCGTCTCCGTCAGTACCTGCGGCACTTCCTTCTGAGGCCAGCAGCACGACATCGGCAGCAAATCAGACTGTTGCAGCAAACAATTCTGACGATGTAAGTCTGTTACGCTTGAGGCAGGAAGCTCCGCCGGTTCACTGGGACAGTATTGGACGCAATATGGAAGCTGGCGGTTTGCATGGAAACATCGGCAGCCAGATAGAAATTGATGACGTCCGCTGGAACAATAAAAATAAAAATAGCGGTAAATTCAAGCTTGCAACCATTCAAGCTTTTTTAAGGCATGATAAATTACCGAACTGGTACTTTGGCTTCTGGAATGCCAGGGAAGACAGCTATAAAGGACAATTCAGTAATCAGGACTACAAAGGAACGAACACCATTAATGAGTTTTTCGTCGGTCATATTTTCGAGACCTGGCGCGGGAATATCGGCACAGAAGTTATGGTTGGTTCAGAAACGGCAACGAAACGCTGGAAAAACCGCGTTAAAGTCTGGCAGGACTTACGCTTAACGAATAAATGGAGCATTGCCGGATACGCTTATGGTGAATATCAACCTCAGGGGAATCAACCTGGTAATGGCGATCTCGAACAATATATTTTTGAAACTGAACCGGCAATCCAGTACCGGGTAAATCCAGATCTCGGTCTGTATTTACGCCCATATTATTATTATAACCGGCAGGTACGTGAAAACTGGGGTGATATTGTTGAACAGGAATGGAAAGTAACGGCCGGATTCTGGCGAAACTGGTATCCATTACTAACGTCAATGTATATCGGCTTCGGACAGGACAAAATTGAGAACGCCAGTAACGCAAAAGAGCTGTTTTATGATGGTCGCTACAAATTTATTGGCGGCACTATCAGTTATCCCGTCTTTGGTGAAGTTCGTCTGTATGGTGAATTCAAAGCGTCATTCACGAAAGAAACAGGACTCTGGACGTACACAGGTCACTCCTGGAATCCTTTCACTGTCGTTGGTGTGACTTATAACTTTTGATACTCAGGGTGTAGCATGAGAACATTTATTACGGCGACGTTCGTCGCTCTGCTGGCGCTTTCTGTTGGAAATACCCCCGGGTATTCACAGATGTCCAAAGAAACATTACAGAACAAAAGCATCAGCCAGGTTAATGACTTTTTCCCGCGCATTGAAGGGTCATTTATTGGCGATCCAATGCCTGTCTATAACGATGGTGTGTTTAATATTTTTTATCTCAATGATGTGCGCGGCGGCAGCGATTTAGGCGTACATGCGATTCACCTGCTCTCCAGCGCCAACTTATATAATTATCAGAACCATTCTGAGGTTATTCCTTACGTTAATGATGTCAATGATCCAGAGCTGCTTTTAGGGACTGGCTCCATTATCAAAGTGGGCGATACCTGGCACGCATGGTATACCGCACACAATGAAAACGTATTTCCGGTTGAGTCAATCATGCATGCCACCAGTAAAGATCGTTTTCACTGGGTCAAACATCCACAGGACACCATCCTGCCGGGCGCTAACTATCGAGGCAATGACTTCCGCGATCCGCATGTTGTCTGGGTTGATGAAAAGAAAGAATACTGGATGCTGATCACGACCCGCAGCAAGGGGCGCGGGATTATCGCGCGCTACAGCTCAACGGATTTAAAAAATTGGGAAGACCGTGGAGTATTTTTTGACAACGACACCATCACCAGTAATTCAAACCTTGAATGCCCGACACTGGTCTTCTTTAATGGGCGCTGGTATCTGAGCTTTAGCGATCAGTGGCCACTACGGTTGACGCAGTACCGCGTTGCGGACAATCCAGAAGGGCCATGGCATAAGATGGATAATTATGTTGTGGATGGCTCAGGTTTGTATGCCGGTAAATTGACCATCAAGGATGGACGGTTATTTGTGTTTGGATGGATCCCGACAAAGGCAGGAAACAGCGACAGTGGCAATATCGACTGGGCAGGAAACCTCGTCGTCCATGAATTGACCGCAGGTATAAAAGGTCAGCTCAACAGCATAATTCCACAAGAACTTCAGAAGGCGATCAAAGATAACCGTGGTCCGGTTCAGATGATACAGCCGGTTAAAACGCTCAAAACCTCAACACAATTTGGTCTCTTACAGTCAACTATTTATCCGGCTTTACCCAGGCGTGGAGAACTGTCCGCAACAGTGGATATTCCCTCCTCGGGAATGGTCATGAGCTTCGGGCTGAAAGATGACCGCGTGAGTGACGCGATGCTTAACGTTGTATTCAACAGGAGCAAAGGCAAAGTTTATTTCTTTAATTCTCCATTGGCGTCCATCAATCAGAGTAATGCTGAATCCTGGGTTGATGTTCCGCTCGGTGAGAAAATTAATCTTCGTGTGCTAATACAGAACTCAATAGCCGTTTTTTATATTAACGACAAAGCGGCATTTAGCACCCGTATGTATTCCATGCCGGAAAATCACTGGAGTATCAGTCTGCCTCAACACGATAGTCTCCATGCAACGTTGCAATTTAAAGAAATGATCTAAAGGGATATTATTATGAAAAACCATCATGCCCTGGCTGTTATTTTTTCTCTTATGCTTCCGACTCTGGCAAATGCAAGCATGAGCATAATGAAAGATTTATCGGGCAAGGTCATTGCCGTCGATCCGTGGTCCTATCTGGATGAAGACGTCATGTGGACATCAGCACGCTCTTCCAATCCTGCGGGTGGGCGCGTTCATGGTCAACTTAAAATGAAATATGCCATTGAAGATAATAACTGGCGAAACAGCCATTTTCACAACGGTAATGATTCGCTGACTTTTGTTCAAGGGGTTATGCGCAATGATGCTTTACCCGGTTGGTATCTGGCATTTTCGGAAGGCAGAACCACGAATTATAATGGCACATGGGAAAACCAGACCTATCTCAGCCAGAATCAATGGACTCAACTTATTGTCGGCCATGAATATTTCTACAAACGCCTGCGCTATGGCTGGGACGTTATGGGAGGAAGTGCGTCAATTGAAGATCGCTGGCAGGCACGCGTCAAATTCTTTACCGATCTGCGCGTGACAGATAATTTTTCGTTCTTCAATTATCTCTATCAACAGATTGATCATCGCCGTAGCGGAGGTTCTCAAAATGATCGTGACGTGCGCTCATTCCAGATTGAGCCCGGTATTCAATATATTATCAACAACACCACCGGTGTCTGGTTACGTCAGAAATTTGCTTCTGCAGTATTAGACAGAGCGCAATGGGGTGATATCGATGACAAGACCTGGACCACCTCAATGGGTATTTGGCACAACTGGGGAAAATTATCAACGACGTTCAGCGGGGGGTATGGACATTATAAGAAAAATAATGCCCAGCGCGAAGATGGTGAAGTCTTCCAGAATACCAGAAACCGCTTCCTCAAAGTATCGGCTAATTACCCTCTGACTTCCCGATTTACACTCTCCGGAGAGATAACAGGTTCATTAATTAATCAGAGTGGGAGTTGGGTAACGCATGGTGATGCCATTACCACCGACTATAAACTCATGCTGGATTACAATTTTTAAAATCATTTTTATATAACTTCAGCGGAATGAAGGAAGCGTATATCGCCCTGCCGGGATATCCGCTTCCGTACCGCTGGTCATTCCAGGGTAAGAATAATTAACTTTGAGGTGATGTCATGAACATTTGGACTCTTGGCGATGCGGTAGTCGATCTCTTACCGCTTTCGGATATGCAGTATCAGGCCTGTGCCGGTGGCGCGCCCTTCAATGTAGCGGTAGGAACTGCACGTTTGAACTGTCTGAGTGGATTTATTGGTCGGGTCGGTGACGACGATTTCGGTCTTTTTTTAAAGAAAACCCTCTGCGCATCAGGAGTCTCTGTCCAGAGTATGCAGATGGACCCTCATCACCGAACCAGTACCGTACTGGTCTCCCTGAATAATCACGGGGAGCGTGGATTTACGTTTCTTACCAATCCTTCGGCAGATCAGTTTTTAACACCTGACGCTCTCCCCGATTTAAGTACCGGAATATTGCATTTCTGTTCTCTGGCGCTCGTCGCCAAAACCTGTCGCAATACGTTAGTTACGGCTATCGAAAAAATAAAACAGAGTAGCGGTTTGCTGAGTTTTGATGTGAATTTACGTGAGCAAATGTGGAGCGATCGGCAGGAGATGCATGACACTGTGCACCATTTCGCCCTACAGGCTGACATACTTAAATTATCTGAGGAAGAATGGTACTGGCTGGCAGAGACACAGGATTTTAACCAGGCGCTGGATTTTCTTAAAACCCTGCCAGCACGCCTGAAGGTCGTAACCTATGGCGCGCAAGGCGCAATGATTCTGCAGAACGACATGATTATTCATTTTAATGGCTACACCGTAAACAGCGTTGATACAACGGGAGCAGGTGATGCGTTCCTGGCGGGCTTACTTGCTTATATCGCTCAAGCTGGAATGCCGCAGAACATTGAACAAATCAAAGACGCCATGACGCAGGCCAGCGCCTGCGGCGCACTGGCAACAACCCGGAAAGGCGCGCTGACAGCTCTACCGGATAGTAAGACCCTGAATGAATTTATCAGACAATATCCTCTGCTGGACTATGAGATAAAAGCGTAGCCTCAACGATAGCCAGCAACATCCCGGCCTGAAGCGTTCCGGTGCAAGCCACCGGGACTCGTTTTGCTGTCCTCCGCCCTGTTTTGAAACGACAGATTAAGTGTGATCTCCGCTTACGGCGCGGCGTGACCGGCCAAGGAGGGCATTACAGCAGCGATACGAAAAAGCAGAAATGCGCACATGTTTACATGATTGATAAAAAGCTAATGACTCCAACGCCCCTTAACAGCGGATAACAAGTCAATTTATCAGTAGAACTGACATGAAAACCGCCAGACGCCGTCTGGTGATTTGTGAAAATAGCCAATGCCGTTGTCCGCCCACATCCAGTTAACTTTTTCTTCCGATCCCACCTGAAAGACGAAATCCTGAAGCCCGACACCATGTTGGATTTCCATAGGGTATCCGCCAACTTTAGTTCCCCCGTAGCGGTTAAAGTCCTCAAAGAAACTGTCACTGGCTGGTTCATCATCGTTTACGGCAGAAAGGTCGAGAATATCCCAGGCATCCTCCCAGCCCGGAGCGTCATCATTAACACTTAACCATCGTACAGGAAATTCGCGATACGGCGTGGCCACTTCCGGCAATAGTTCAAGCCCCTCAAGCGTGGCATATTCACGAATTAGCCAGCCTTCGCCATGGGGTTGGTCAAAAGGATGGCTTTCCATGTTGTGAAAGAGAACCAGCAGGGCTATCTCCTTGAGTTGTTCAGGTATAACCGGGAGCTCATCGATACGAATCTGAAGAAGCGGAAACATCGGCTTCCCCTTCCAGACAGGCAATCCTTCACCTGCAAGCGATACCCCTTTTAAAAACCAGGAGGTAAGAGGATCTACACCCGGGCGAAAACCACCTACCTGCGCCACCGATGCGGGGCGCAATGCGGACCTGAGATCTTCTAAAACTGACGCACTCTCGGATTTCATCTTAATTGCCTTGCGTATGAGAATATTCTCTGGATATCGGGGATTCAAACCTGCTCATTATATATAAAAATCGCTCCCGGAAAGGCTATGCCAAAGAAGATCGTAATAAACCGTCCTCAAATCAGGTGACTTTTCACCCTCCCCCTGCTAGCTTCATCTGATGATAAAAATCTGTTCAGCACCCGCTCATGCATTAATTATTATCACCTGCATCTGTCAGGTGGGATAGCGTTCGTCATTTTCCCGCCGGTAAGGCGGGCCTTACCGGTATCATCCAGTGAGGCAAACCATGAATACGAATACCCCTGTAGAAGCAGTAAGACCAACACTTCACCTTTTATGTGGAAAAATCGCTTCGGGTAAATCCACATTATCGGCAAGATTGGGAGCCGCGCCAGGCACGATTATTGTCAGCGAGGACACCTGGCTGGCTGCGCTCTATAAAGATGAAATACACTCAGTCGCGGATTATGTGCAGTGCGCATCCAGGCTCAAAAACGCCATGAAGCCACACCTGATATCCTTGCTCAATGCTGGTTTATCGGTTGTTCTGGACTTTCCGGCAAATACACCGGCGAATCGTGAATGGATGATGGGTATCATTACGGCGTCGGGCGCCAATAATTGCCTGCATTATCTGCGCGTCTCTGACGATATATGTAAAGCCCGTTTACGCGCCCGTAACGCAGAAGGCGCGCACGATTTTTCCGCGACGGATGAAGAGTTTGAAATAATAACGCGTTATTTCGCAGAACCGCTCGCAGACGAAGGGTTCACGATTATTGAATACAGTTAACATACTGAAGGTGAGCCGTCAGCAGACGGCTTTTTTAATGCCCCTGTTTATTCAAAGCATTTTCTCTGTGTTATCTAACCAGTCGGGAAGGTATTCCTTGTACCAGTTAAGATATATTGGAAAGATTGTTTTTTTCCGCTCATTAAGCAACGTAATTACTTCGGTGACGATCCATGCTTTAGCAATGGCAATTTCTCTCGCCAGCGCCTTGAAATTCTGCTGACCAGATAGTTGGCAATAGCGTTCAGCAAGATCAATAAATGTCTGTTTCGTTCCCATTCCCTTTATGAGGGGAGCCAGATCGATAGCCGAACTCCCGGTTCCAAACCTTTCCCAGTCGAAAAGCACAACCTCGCCATTTGCTCTTCTTCCCCAATTACCGGCATTGCTATCGCCAGAAATCAAACTCTGATAACCAAACAAAACATCACTGCATTGTCGAAAACGCCGAAGCTGCTGTGCATTTTTGTCGGGCAGTGCCAACAGCCGGAGAGAGTGTTCGAGTGCATATTCTGACCATGCATGGCTGTGGTAAATCCATTGCGGACTGGCAGTGTAACGGTGCAGGCAATTCAAGGTAGCGAGTATTTCATCGCCGGACACGTCGTCCTGGTTAACCTCACAGGGGATATATTCCAGTCTTAGCCTGCGCAGGTCAGCATCGGCAGATAACAATGTTGGCACGCTCACACCCGCCTGGGTGAGTTCACGGGCAGCCTGTTGATAAAAATCATACTCCACCTCACCAACGGGACATTTCTCGATGATCTGATGACCCGTTTCATCAACAAGCAGCTCCACTCTGGCTACCCCCATCCGGGATAGATTCTCAACTGACATACATCCTTCCTTTAAGATTGTCCGATGGCCTTTTCTTCAGGCATTTGAGTGTGCCCTCTTCTGGCGCATAGCGGGGGAGTTTATTGGCGAATAAAATCGACGAATGCCCGCAATGCGGTCGGCAAATTCCGCCGTCCGGCGTAGTAGAGAAAAAAACGCCCCGGCAGCGCGCTAAAGCCATCCAGGACAGACACTAACCGACCCGCGTTTACCTCTTCGCTCACCATCGCCTCGTAGACGTAAGCAATGCCAGCGCCATCGCGTGCAGCCTGAATCATTAGCATATCGTCGTCGAATACCAGCGGGCCGGAGGCGGTGACGGCCAGCGGTTTTCCTGAGACCAGAAATTCCCAGTGATAATGGCGACCACCAGGAAAACGGCGGCAAATGCAGGCGTGGTCCAGCAGCTCGTCAGGCGATTTTGGTTCGCCATGCAGTTTCAGGTAAGACGGCGCAGCAACGCATACGAAACGCTGGGGCGGACCAACAGGGACAGCAACCATGTCGCCAGCCAGGCTCTCGCCAAAACGGATACCCGCGTCAAAGCCGCTGTCCACGATATCAGCCAGGCCGTCGTCAGTGACAACCTCGACTTTCACGCACGGATACTTCGCCACAAAACGCGCCAGTAAAGGAGCCAGCACCAGCCAGGCTGCCGGGCGCGGCACGTTCAGACGCAGCGTACCTGTGGGTACAGCCTGTAACGCCGTCACGTCAACGAGCGCATCAGCTACCTCGCGCAAAGCAGGAGCAAGCCGGGCCAAAAGGCGATTCCCCGCCTCGGTTGGCGTAACACTGCGGGTCGTGCGGTGGAGCAAACGAACCCCCAGCCGCTCTTCCAGTCCACGCATGGCATGGCTCAGAGCCGAGGCAGATACACCTCGCTCGGCGGCAGCTTTGCGAAAACTTCGATGCCGGGCAACGGCTTCAAAGGCGTCAAGTTCATGCAGATCGATAGTCATATTGATGAGAATTATTCAGTAGTTCATCAAACATAACATGGCTTATCGCCTGCTATCTAGCGTGCCACACTGGCGCCGTCAAATTGAGTAAGGAGTTAAACCATGCAGCACAAAAAACTGGGGAATGCCGATTTCACTATCTCACCTATCGGTCTGGGAACCTGGGCCATCGCGGGGGCGGGCTGGGAATTTGGCTGGGGAGCGCAGGATGACGAAGAAAGTCTGGCCGCGCTGGAATACGCCGTGGAACGCGGAGTGAACTGGATCGATACCGCTGCTGTTTACGGCCTGGGCCATGCCGAGGAAATTGTCGGAAGACTCCTGCGCCGCGTGCCTGCTTCGCGCCGTCCGCTGGTGTTCACAAAAGGCAGTCTGGTCTGGGATCCGACAAGCCGGCAGATTTCGCATTCCCTGGCGCCGGATTCGTTGGCGCGTGAGATTGACGAAAGCCTGCGCCGCCTGCAGACGGAGGCCATCGATCTGTATCAGATCCACTGGCCGGCTTTCCCGGCAGACGGCCCGGATGAGGGCATTGAGGCAGCGATCTCCGTGCTGGAGAAGGCGCGTCAGCAAGGAAAGATCCGCGCCATCGGCGTCTCCAATTTTAACGTCGCGCAACTCAGGCGAGCCCAGGCCGTTACGGAGATTGCCGCGCTCCAGCCGCCTTACTCGGCGCTCATGCGCGAGGTTGAGTCCGACATCCTGCCATTCTGCCAGCAAACGGGTATCGGCGTGATCGCCTATTCTACCCTGCAATCGGGTCTGCTGAGCGGCGCGATGACGCGTGAACGCATCGCCCGTCTCCCCGATGATGACTGGCGCAAAACCCGCAGTCCGGATTTCAGGGAGCCGCGCCTGACCCGAAACCTTGCCCTGGTTGAGACCTTCCGTCGGATAGGTGAACGCCATGGGCTAACAGCGGCGGCAGTGGCGATCGCCTGGGTACTCAGACAGCCTGCGATATCTGGTGCGATTGTCGGCGCACGCCGCCCGCTACAAGTCGATGGACTCCTGGGGGCCGCGGAGTTCAGCCTGAGCGAGGACGAACTGGCGGAAATCGCGCCGTTTCTGCCCGAAGGCATGGGCACCAACGTGCCAGAAGAAACGGCTACCTGAACGGCATCCATTTATCCTTAACGGAAAAACGTGGCCATCGCCTCGCTCAGCGCTTTGGGCTGTTCATCCGGGATGAAATGACCGCAGTGCGCGATGGTGATACCCGTTACCTCCCCGGCAAACTGACGTAACGGGGTTGCCATATCCGCAATGGACCCCTCGTCGGCGCTAATTGCCAGCAGCGGCAACGTCAATTTACCCTGCGCGCACAGCATCACATTTTGCGTGGCTGAAACGGTCACCTCACGATACGGCGCCAGGCCGGTACGCAGTGCGCCGCTTTGGCGCATTAACCGGACATACTCTGCAATATCCTCATCGCTAAACACCATCGGGCTCGCGGCTTTGCGTCGCAGGAACCACTCAAGGTAGATATCCTCACGCCCACGGATTAAGGCCTCCGGCAGATCGGGAAGCAGATGAAAAGCAAAGTGCCAGGTTTTCCATGCCTTATCAGGCGTGACGGGTAAAGCGTCCGGCATCGTGATACCCGGTATACCGGCATCAAGCAGCGCCAGTTTAACCACCTGCTGGCTGTAACGCATCGCATAAGGCCATGCCACCCAGGCGCCCACATCATGGGCGGCGAGGTAATGTCGCTCAATCTCAAGCTTTTGCATCAGCCCGAAGACTTTCCCAGCCAGTGTCAGTGTATCGTAACCAGTTTGCGGTTTATCCGAGTCGCCCTGGCCGGGCAGATCAAGGGCGATAATATCGTAACGATCGCCCATCAGCGCCATCACCTTGCGCCAGGCATACCAACTTTGCGGAAAACCGGCCAGCAGGAGTAATACTTCACCGTGCGGATTTCCGCCTCTCACATAGTGCAAACGGAGACCGTCAACAGTCGCGTAGAAATGGGCAAAATCGGGCAGTGTGTCGACGGGTTGTGACCAGGGTTGAGTAACGGGTTTATCAGTCATACATATCTCCGGTTATTTAGGAAATGATCATTTCCTTTATGGTTAAAATTTTTATTCGAGCAGGGTCATCACCGTTGCCACGAGGCAATCGTGCGCCGGTAACTCACCGGCTTTTCCTACAACACGCATGCCAAGCACCAGACACAGCAGCACGCTACTCAGCGCGTGCACATCATGCCGTGGATGCACAGAACCATCTTGCTTCCCCTCTTCAAGCAACTGGAGGATCGACTGTTGATTGCGCTCAAGTGCGGTGCGTACCAGCCCGGAAAGCTCAGCATCAAGCTGCCCCAATTCAATCGCGCTGCCGACAACCAGACAACCGCGTCGCCCTTCTATCTCACTGGCAGATTCAAGGTAGAAACGCAGAAGTTCGGCTATTTTTGCCCGACCATCAGCTTGCTGCGCCAGGCGCTGGCGCAGCGTTTGATTACGCAGCGAGGTATACCGCGCAAATACGTGCAGAAAGAGGCTTCGTTTATCGTGAAAGGCTTTGTAGATGCTACCTGCCGTGAGCTGCATCGCCTCGCTCAGATCGTTTATCGATGCGCTGTGGTAGCCTTTTTCACGAAATACGGGCATGGCGAGATCGAGTGCGGCATCAAGATCAAATTGTCTCGGGCGCCCGCGTTCGCGAACGCCGGGTGATGTTTCTGGCATGCTGCACTCCATTTAGGAAATGATCGATTCCTAAATCATTCCACAGATAAGGACGCCTGAAAAGCCGTCAGCTGAAAAAAATGTTGCGGGTTACGCGACAGCCGGTTTTGTCCGCACACCGATAAATACAATGAACATCGCCGTCAGTAGCAGTAACCCGCTACCGGTAAAGACGCCACTGGCCCCGCTGACATCGAATACGGCTCCACCGCCTGCCGCTCCCGCGCCGATCGCAAGCTGCACGGATGCCACCATCAGCCCGCCCGCGCTTTCCGCCTCATCCGGTACGGTTGTCGCAAGCCAGGTGGTCCAGCCTACCGGCACCATGCCAAACGCAAAGCCCCACAGAGTGACCAGCAATCCATCCAGACCGGCCTGATGGCCAAACAGCACCAGCGCAAGGGCCATCAATCCCATCACAAACGGCACCAGCGCCAGGGTCAAATGTAGATTGCGCGACAGCAGATGTCCGGCGATAGAGGTGCCGACAAAGTTCGCCAGTCCAAAACCCAGCAGGATCAACGAAATGCTCTCCACACTCACCTGCCCTACGGTTTCCAGAAAAGGCCGCAGATAGGTAAAGAAGGCGAAATGGCCGCTGAAAATCAGGATAGTCGCCAGCATACCGCCCACCATGCCCGGTCGGCGAAGTACGCGAAACAGTGCGCCCAGGCTGCCGCTGCTTTCCGGCTTCATTGATGGCAGTACCCATAATTGCCACAGCAGCGCCAGCGCGCTTGGTGCGGTACAAAGAATAAAGACATTCCGCCAGCCAATAATGCTGCCCAGGTAGCTGCCAAGCGGTGCGGCGACCACGGTTGCAATCGACACACTGGAAAAGATAATCGCCAGGGCTTTGGGTACCTGTGCCGTTGGCACCAGCCTTAACGCGGTGGCGGTCGCCATCGCCCAGAAGCCGCCAATAGCGACACCCAACAGCAGACGCCCCAGCAACAAGACATGCAGCGAAGGGGCAAATGCCACCAATAAGCTGGAGACGATTTGTAACAATGAGAAGACGATCAGCACCCAGCGGCGGTCGATATTTTTGGTCACAGCGGCAATCAACAATCCGCTCAATAGTGCCACCAGTGCCGTGGCGGTCACCGCCTGTCCGGCCATCCCTTCACTGACTCCCAGACTCGCCGCCATGGGCGTCAGTAAACTGGCAGGTAAAAACTCTGCGGTAATCAAACCAAACACCCCAAGCCCCAGCGAGTAGACGGCTCGCCAGGCGGGTTTAACGGGCGCAATGACCTCTCTCGCCGTGACATGTGAATTCATCTGTGTTTCTCCTGCCCTAAAAATGTGACCGATATCGCAAAGCATAGGAAGTTCCCCACGGACGATCTATGACATATAATCTTCATTTATTGATAATTCGTCCGGAGTTGTTGCCATGGCGATTCAGACGCCCGATCTCATCAGCGAGTTGCTGCGCGGCATGCGCCTTTCCGGCGTGAAATACCGCCGCTTTGAGGCCAGCGCGCCGTTCGGCTTCGGCTTCGATGCCGCGCCCGGCAGAGCGCAGTTTCATTTCGTCAGCCGCGGTCCGGCGGTGTTGCGTATGGAGAGCGGCGCCCGTTTTACTCTCAACAACGGCGATGCGCTGTTTATTCCCAACGGCAACGCCCATGCCTTGCTCTCGGATGACAATGCGACGGCGACGCCGATCTCCGCCTTTCAGAGCGACACTATTTGCAGTTCGGTCTGCCAGATAACCTGCGAACCCTGTAAAGGGAGCGAGAACGTGGTGATATTCAGCGGATGTATGGACTTCGAACTGGGCGGAATGCAGCCGCTGATTAAAGCGATGCCGGAAGTGATGATGGTCAGTAAACTGATGTCGACCTGGCCGGAAATTCACCCGCTACTTGCCGCCATGGAGCGTGAATCGCTGACCCGTCAGGTGGGATTTGCCGGTATCCTGGCGCGACTGGCGGACGTGGTGGCGGCGCTGATTGTGCGCGGTTGGGTGGAGGCCGGTTGCGGCAAAGCCACCGGCTGGGTGCAGGTGCTGCGCGACCCCCGGCTGAGCCGGGCAATTTACGCCATGCACCAGCGACCGGGCATTAACTGGAGCGTGGCGGATCTGGCAAAAGAAGCGGGCACCTCCCGCTCCGTGTTTGCCGAGCGTTTTCTCTCTGCCACCGGCAGCACCCCGGCAAAATACCTGAGCGAGCTGCGCATGCGTCTGGCTATTCAGTACATCAGCCACGAAAACCAGGCTATCGAAACCGTAGCGCTACGACTTGGCTACGGTTCGCTCGCGGCATTTAGCCGGGCCTTTAAGCGTATTGTCGGACACCCGCCAGGCGCCCTTCGCGAGATAGCGCAATCACAGCCAGAGCCGTGATGGTTTGCCCGGGTTGAAGACTACTGGCGAATATGCCCGGCAATCATTGTGGACAAGGTGTGGTCTTCGCGTAATCGGACCAGCCGTTCTGAAATAACCTCAAAATAGCGATCATCGGCTTTGGCCACGCAGACGGCCTGTTGAATTTCGGTGAAATTATCAGGCAACACGCGAAAACCTGGATTGTTTTGGGCCGCCGCCTCAAGCGGCTGGCGAATCCCGGCGGCCATATCGCCCTCACCCGCTAAAAAAGCATCAATTGCCGCCTGAGAGGATGCAAGGCGATTCAGCGTCGCATAACGTAACTCACGAGAAAGCCAGAGGTCATAGGCCGCATTCTTACCCACATTGATGACGACACCCGGCTTATCCATTTCCCTGACGCTTCGCCAGTTGCTCGGGTCACGTACCAGCAAGGTGCCCTGAATGGTGATATAAGGCGCCGTAAAGCGCAGGCGATCCTCCCGTTTTGGGTCTATTGCCAGAAAGGCTATATCCCAGATGCCCTGACCTGCGTCCTCAACCACCTTCCCCGCGGCAGGATAAGTGATGAACAGAGGACGACAATGCAGATAACGAGCAATATCTTTTGCCAGTTCGACAGTGATACCTGCTGGCTGACCTTCCGGCGTCAGCGAGGCCAATACAGCATTCCCTAAATTGATGGCAAAACGCAGGGTGGGTAACGTTTCATCTGACATGAGCTTCTCCTGTGCGCAACTCGGCGTGATCGGTTCTCCCGTCAGAAAAGATAGCAACGGGCATCACAACATGCGCGGGCAATCTGCCAATGCGTTGCCCACGCCTTGTCGCTTACGTTCCGCTTTCCAGCCGCTGGCGCTTACGCAGATTGGGGAACCACTTCATCCACAGCGCCACCACCACCAGCGTGCCGATACCGCCGATAGCCGCGGCAGGCACGGCACCCAGCCAGGCGGCAAGCATTCCGGACTCGAACTCACCCAGTTGATTTGAGGTGTTGATAAAAATCGAGTTGACCGCGTTCACACGGCCGCGCATCTCATCCGGCGTGTCGAGTTGTACCAGCGAACCGCGAATGACCATGCTGACCATATCACAGCCGCCCAGCGCAAAAAGCGCCAACAGCGACAGCCACATCCAGCTTGAGAGCGCAAAGACCAGCGTGGCGACACCGAACCCCGCCACACTCATAAACATGATCATCCCGACATTACGCTTAAGCGCACGATGGCTTAACCAGAAGCCCATCAGCAACGCCCCCACGGCAGGCGCACTGCGCAACACGCCCAGTCCAACAGGCCCCGTGTGCAGTACATCGTGAGCAAAAATCGGCAGTAGCGCCGTCGCCCCGCCCAGCAGGACGGCGAAGAGATCGAGGGAGATAACCCCTAAGACATCCGGACGCTTGCGAATAAAATCGACGCCGGCAAACAGTGATGAAAGCGTCGGCGGCGTGCGCGGTGGCAACGCCTGTTCATAGAGCAACGTCAGCACCAGTATCAGAGAAAGCAGATACAGCCCCGCCGTCACCGCATAAACCACCTCCGCCCCCGCCGCATACAGGAAGCCGCCCAGCGCAGGCCCGACAATTTGCGCCGCCTGGCCGGATACCGCGTTGGCGGCGGTGGCACGTGGCAAAATCGACGTGGGGACCAGCGCGGGCAACATCGAAATCATCGCCGGGGATTCAAGTGTTTTCGCCGAAGAGATAATAAAGATCAGCGACAGGATCACGCCCACGCTGGCATCCCCCTTCCAGGTCAGCCAGGCCAACAGGGCAATCGCTGCCCACTCCAGCACCTGACCAAACATCACCACCCGACGGCGATCAAACTGGTCGGCGATATGTCCGGCGGGCAGTGCGAGAATAACGGAAGGGAAAAACTGCACCAGGCCTATCATGCCAAGCCAGAATGCACTGTGGGTTTGCGAGTAGATTTGCCAGCCAACGATGATAGAGAGCATTTGAAAGCCGAAGCTTGAACTGGTGCGCGCCAGCCAGAAAGAGACAAAGGAGCGATGTTGCAATAAACGTCCATCGTTACCGGACAACAGTGGTGCCATAGAAAATCCTATAAAAGTGGTAAGCCGTCAGACAGGAAGCGTGCCTGGCGGGGATCCTGGTTCTCGTTCAGTGAATGCTGTCGCGCCTGGGGTACGCATAGATTATTCAGTACATGTCAGTCAGATGGACCAGGTTCCGTTTGCTGACAGGCTGAACAGCGTTGTTCTCTTTTTATCATCGCGATCCTGTGGTTGCCAAATAACCCGGGCCTCACAGCGATGGGGTTGAGTCCCCGCTGAAATCGGTGAGACGAAGACCGGATGGCAAGGCCAGGCCACCTGGGATGGCGGACTGAGGTTTGTCGAGACAAGACAAAATCGTCCGCAGCCAGAGGGTCAGGAGGCGAACACAGTGCGAAGCACCGATTTCCCTGCGGGGCCGCCGGGATTGTTAAGCGGGCCGCGGTGGCCCCCTTAACACGTTCACGTGCCTGGGCCTTTGGGAATTCAGGTGCGTTAGTGAACGGAACCCTCCTTCCTCACTCGCACAGTGAAAGACAGCGTCCCCCACTCATCATCCCACTCACATTAATGCCCCGCCGCAGGCGGAGCACCCGGCGCACCGGCGCGAATAAAGGGCGGTTTCGCAAACCAGATAATCACCACCAGCGCCATAAACCCCCACCCCAACAACCAGAAATAATCGATGGTCGACATCATATAGGCTTGCTGTTCGATGGTTTTATCCACCGCGGCCAGATGCTGCTGCGTGATGCCCCCCATCCTGTTGAGATAATCCATAGCGGGCGGGTGATAAACAGAGACACTCTCCGTCAGATTCGCATGGTGAAACACTTCACGCCGCGACCACAGCCAGGTGGTCAGTGACGAAGCAAAAGAGCCCCCCAGCACGCGGAAGAAGGTCGCCAGACCGGAGCCTTCCGCCACTTCATTACCGTGCAGATTTGACAACACGATGGTGGTGATCGGCATAAAGAACAGCGCCACACCGATCCCCATAAACATCTGCACTTCGGCAATAGTGCGAAAATCAACGCTGGTGTTGAACTGCGCCCGCAGCAGGCACGACACTCCCATGGTCAGGAACGACAGCGACGCCAGAATACGCAGATCGACCCGGTTGGCATAACGCCCTACGATAGGGGTGAGCAACAGCGGCAGGAAGCCCATCGGAGCCGCCGCCAGCCCCGCCCAGATCGCGGTATACCCCATCTGCGTTTGCAGCCACTGCGGCAGAATAATGTTGATGGCAAAGAACGCCGCATAGCCGAGCATCAACGCGGTGGTGCCGATGGCGAAGTTGCGATCGGCAAACAGCCGCAGATTCACAATCGGGTGGCGCTCACCCAGCTCCCAAATCACAAAGGAGACCAGCGCGATAGCGGATATCACCGACATCACAATGATCTCTGTCGACGAGAACCAGTCGAGATCATTGCCTTTATCCAGCACCACCTGCAGCAGGCCGACGCCGAGCACCAGCAGCATAATACCGATGTAATCAATGGGCGCGTGCGTGGTGGTCTCTTCTCGTTCACGCAGTTGCGTCCATACAACGATGGCCGCAAAAATACCGATCGGCACGTTGATATAGAAAATCCACGGCCAGGAGTAGTTATCGGTGATCCAGCCGCCGGTAATCGGCCCGACGATAGGTGCCACCACCGTCACCATCGATAACAACGCCAGGGCCATACTGCGTTTGGTGGTCGGGAAAATAACCAACAGCAGCGTCTGACACATCGGGAACATGGGCCCGGCGAAAAACCCCTGCAGAGCGCGGAAGATAATCAGCTCGGTCATGCTGTGGGCAAAGCCACACAGGAACGAGGTCAGGGTAAATAATGTGACCGAACCGACAAACAGCTTCAGTTGCCCAAAACGCCGGGTAAACCACCCGGTCAGCGGCAGCGCGATAGCATTGCAGACCGCAAACGAGGTGATAACCCACGTGCCCTGGTCCGAGCTCACGCCGAGGTTGCCGGCGATGGTCGGCAATGCCACGTTGGCGATGGTGGTATCGAGCACCTGCATGAAGGTCGCCAGCGATAGCGCAATGGTGGCGAGCAGCAGGCTGGGTGGCGTAAACGCCGCCTTATCTTGCATAACGCCCCTCTTAGCGGCTGTTTGCCGCTACGGCCTGACTGTTGTCATGAAGGATTTTTGCCACCATCTGATCGGCCTTATCCAGCGCGTTCTGGTACACATCGGTGGTAAAGCGTGGGGCATCAACCGTTTTTTGCGGCAGCAGATGACCCTCGGTGTCGCGGATATCCACTTTAGCAAACATCGACAGTCCTACCCGCAGGGGATGTTTCTCCATATCATGCGGGTCAAGGGCAATACGTACCGGCAGACGCTGAACGATTTTGATCCAGTTACCGCTGGCGTTCTGTGCCGGCAGCAACGAGAACGCACTACCAGTACCGATACCTAAGCTCTCAATGGTGCCCTGGTATTCCACTTTGTCGCCGTAGAGGTCAGCGGTCAGAACCACCTTCTGCCCCAGACGCATGGTATTCATCTGACTCTCTTTAAAGTTGGCATCCACCCACACCTGATCCAGCGGCACGATTGACATCAAGGTCGTGCCGGAATCAACGCGCATCCCCAGTTGGACCGCGCGTTTCGCCACAAAGCCGCTTACCGGCGCCACAATGGTGCTGCGGGCATTATCCAGATAGCGCTGACGCAATGTCGCCACCGCACTTTTGATTTCCGGATGGCTATCGATGACCGTGTCATCAACCATCGCCAGGTTGGTACTTAACGCCTGTTGCGCCGCCGCTAAATCGCTCTGGGCCGTGGCCACGGCATCGCGATAGTGCGACATATCTTCTGCCGCAATCGCCCCGGTGGCAAAAATCTTCTGTCGACGGGCGAAGTCGTTCTGCGCGGTTTGCAAAGCCACTTTTTTCGCCGCTACCTGAGCGCGGTAATTGTCGGCGGTGCTATACAGGCCGCGGACCTGACGCACGGTGCTGGCCAGGTTGGCTTCTGCCTGTTGCAGGGCAATTTGCGTGTCACTGGGGTCAAGCAATACCAGCGGCTGGCCTTTGGCGACGTAATCCCCTTCATCAACGGCGACCTGGGTGACCGTTCCGGCAATTTGCGGGGTCAGTGTCACGAGGTTGGCATTAACGTAGGCATCGTCAGTGGTTTCGTAATAACGGGCATACAGGAAGTACCATGCCAGGCACCCTGCGGCAATAAGCACCAGGAGAACCAGCAGAATGGCGAAGTTGCGCTTACGTTTACTGGGCGCGCGTTCTGGTTGTGCAGATGACTGTGCAGATGAATTTTGCATCTTTATCGTAACCTTATTCAGGACAGCTTAACGATGGGGCCTGGTGGCCTCGTCTGGCAGCATTTTGATCAACAGCTGTACCAGCAGGCGTGATTCTTCCGGGGTCAGACGTGCAGTGAGCGAACTCAAAATCGAGGCCAGCGCCTCATTCTGAAAACGATCACAGAGAGCCTGCCCTTTCTCGGTCAGCGCCAGGATGACCTGGCGTTTGTCTTCGGGATTGGGGTTTCGCAGGATCAGATCCCGCTTCACCATCCGCTCGAGCATCCGGCTCATGGCTCCGGCATCCATCAGCAAATTTTTGCTGACTTCAAGCGGGCTATTGAATCCTTTGTAAATGCTGATCAGGACTTTAAATTGCGCAGCGGTAATATCGGTGTCAGCAAAACAGTGGCTGATAAGCTGATCTTTAAATTGGTTCGCCAGATGAATCAGCAAGCCAAGATGGAGTTTGGGATTAGGGGTATCTGCTACGTCTTTCATGTTATTTGCCTGGTCAATAATTACAAATGAAATTACTGACGGGGCAAATGTTTGTCAATGTAGTGTCAGGAAAAGAGCACAAATCTATACATTCTGCATGGTGCGTTTCGCGCTGCTGCGCTTATAACCGGATACTGTTGCGTCGTTTTCGGCAATACGGCGGGTCGATTTGCAGACGTTTCAGGGACACAATGACAGGCAAATATGAGACCCCGCTAAGGATACCCATCGCACCAACGTCAAGAATGGCGAGGTTAACCGCCGGGATGTAACCGATGCACAGCGGCGTAACGATACAGGCAATGTTGCCAGGGGAGTTGAACACTTCGCCGGAGACGCCCGGGATCTCTTTCGGTGACGTATCGCTGAGAATGCACCAGCCGTTATTGCCGAAGCCTTTGGCAAAGAACGCAATGCTTATCCACGTCAGAGGCGACATCGTTGGACAGAATAATGGAGTAACTGTTGTTTCCCGGCGGGGTACGAGCGCGCTCTTTGTAGGTAAATGTCCGCTGAGTGCCAGAAGCGGAACTTTAGGAGATGAGTTTCAGACACTCTAAGAGGGATGCGAGCGATTCGACCGGTCCGGAGTGGTGACTGTGAGAACGGGTTTTATCCCAGGGCATTGCATCATCTATGCAAAAGTCTCCTGCACATTCCATTTCAAGACGTTCGTCCAGTAAACCAATAGGAATCCAGACATAAGGTACGTCTCGCAGAGTGTTCGGGACAGTTGAGCCGCATACATTGCAAAAATCTGTACGGTAACCCGTTGGCTTAGACCATGAGTTGATGTGGTTTTCTCCTTTAGCCCAGCTAAACTCACTACTTTTCACTAATGTGGCAAGATTGTAACCTACTCCACTCTGCTTTCTGCAAAGCGAGCAATGACAACGATAAAACATCGCTGGTTTATTAGTGAGTTCAAATTCAATTGTCCCACACAAACATGATCCATTCATTTCAAAATTATCCAAATTCAGCTTTAGACATTGTCTGAAACAATACCATTGTTAGTATTGAATAATAACGATTAATGAGGGAATTAAAATATCCGTTATCACTCGAGTTAAGTTTCTGCTGTTCGCACATAGCAGACCTCTCGACGCTTCAGGGCGGTCCGCTTTGTGCCAGCAGCAGCCCTTCATTTCCACTCTGTAAACATTGACCCGAAGATCCAGCGTTAAATTTTCAGGTTAATACGCAACGCATCCACAACGAGTGAAAAGGCCGGCGAAGGTTGCTTACGGCTGGGGTAATAAAGATAGTAACCCGGAAAAGGCCGACACCACTCCTCAAGCACCCGAATCAGTTTTCCATTGCTGAGGTGCGCACCGAACTCCTCTTCAGGCAAAAAAGCAATTCCGAGACCGGCAAGCGCTGCGTCCACGACGTGTTCAGACGTATTAAACGTTAATTGCCCTTCAACCCGAACGTGAAATTTGCCGTTTTCCTGTTCAAATTCCCAGGCGTAAATTTTCCCCGACTGAACCATCCGCTCATTAATACAGCTATGTTGCACAAGATCGCGTGGCGTCTGAGGGGGAGGACACAGGGCGAAATACTCCGGGGAAGCCGCAGCTGCCATGCGCAGCTTCGGGCCGATCGGCACGGCAATCATGTCCTTGTCGATAGTGTCCCCGAGCCGCACACCGGCATCAAAACGATCCGCCACAATATCCCGGAATCCGTGATTGGCATCGAACTCAAGGTGAATATCGGGATATTCCCTCAACAGGGGCGTCAGTCGGGGCAACAGGGTGTTTTTTAATACATTTGGTCCGCAAGTGATACGCACCGTGCCTGCTGGTTTTTCCCGCAACGCCGTCAGCATATCCAGTTCCGCTTCAATTTCATCAATGCGTTGCCCTACGGACTGCAGCAGCCGTTCGCCAGCCGCCGTTGGCGACACACTGCGCGTTGTGCGTGTCAGCAGGCGTATCTTCATGCGCTCCTCAAGTCCGGAAATCGCCTGACTGAGCGCCGGCTGAGTCACGCCCAGCTGCGCGGCCGCGCGCGTAAAGCTGCCCTCGCGCGCCACGGTGATGAAAGAGAGTAAATCGTTGAGATTGCGTCTGGCCATGATTGTTCTCAGTCTATTTATAAATTTTACTTATAAGGCTATTAAGTATTCATTAGCTAGTTAACGCCCTGCATATTGGTAACAATAATGTGATGAAAAAGTCAACGCTAACCTCTATGCAAAACGCTCACCGCAGAACGTCACTGCGGTTGCTCCTTGCCGGCCTGCTTGTCGTCACGCAGTCCGCCATGGCCGGTGACAACGACCGGCGAGACGTTCAGGAGACACTAATGAAAATTGAGATCGTTGTGGACGGAGAAACCGCTACCGCCACTCTCTTTGACACCCCAACGGGTCGGGATTTTGCCTTATTGCTTCCTCTCTCTCTGACACTGGAAGACTATGCCGAGATTGAGCGCATCAGCAACCTGCCCCGCAGGCTTTCCACAGCACAGGCTCCTGACGGCATGACGCCCGAAGCCGGGGACATTACCTTCTATGCCCCCTGGGGCAATCTGGCGATTTTTGTTCAGGGCAGATCTTACGCCCGGTCACTGATTCCGGTAGGCAAAGTGGACTCAGGATTACCCGCACTTCAGCGTCATGGACCTCTGTCGGTGCAAATCAGGGCAACTGACTGATCTGCTCTGTCATAGCCACAGCGCCGCTCTCACTTACGACCGACCGAAACCCTCAAACCCTCGTTTCATCAGCCTGCAGCTGAGGGTCAGTATGCGTTCAACATTGAAAAGAAAGACATAAATGAGTAATCAGACAGACGATAACCGAAAAAAAACCACCGACGACAGTAAACATCCTGCGCACTGGGGGGCCGTTTTTGCCATGACACTTTGTGTCTTTGCACTTATTGCCTCCGAATTTATGCCCGTCAGCCTGCTGACCCCAATGGCACAAAGCCTGAGAGTCACCGAAGGCATGGCCGGGCAAGGCATCGCGATTTCCGGGGCATTTGCCGTGGTAACCAGCCTGTTTATTTCCATATTGTCAGGCTCGCTCAACCGTAAAACCCTTCTGCTTGGCCTGACATGCCTGATGGCTGTTTCGGGCGCGGTCATCGCCATGGCCCCTGATTACCTGACCTATATGGCGGGCCGGGCCCTGATTGGCATCGTGGTGGGGGGATTCTGGTCGATGTCAGCCGCCACGGCGATGCGTCTGGTACCGGTGCATCGCGTTCCGCTGGCATTGGCCATTTTCAACAGCGGCAATGCCCTGGCAACAGTCGTGGCTGCCCCTCTGGGGAGCTGGCTTGGTTCGGTTATTGGTTGGCGCGGGACCTTCTTTTGCCTGGTTCCGGTCGCGCTCGTCGCGCTTATCTGGCAACGACTCAGCCTGCCTTCCATGCCTGTCGTCCATCAAAAAGCGAAGTCCGCTAACGTCTTCACACTGTTTCGCCGCCGGGTGGTGACACTCGGCATGCTGGGTGTGGGGATCTTCTTTATGGGGCAGTTCACGCTCTTTACCTACATCCGGCCCTTCCTTGAAACCGTCACGCGGGTGGATGCCGCAGAAGTAACAGGTGTCCTGCTGGTTATCGGTATCGCGGGTTTCATCGGCACAACCCTGATTGGCCGGGTGCTGAAACGCAGTTTCTACCTGACTCTGATGGCGATACCGGTGTTGATGGCGTTCACCGCGCTGGCACTGATTATCTTCGGCAGTCAGCCAGCCATTGTCGTTGTGCTGCTGGGACTATGGGGGCTCATTTCTACCGCAGCACCAGTGGGATGGTGGGCGTGGGTTCCACATACTTTCCCGCAGAATGCCGAAGCCGGCGGCGGACTGATGGTCGCGATGGTGCAGTTGTCCATTGCGCTCGGTTCAACCGTGGGAGGGCTGCTTTTTGACCATCACGGCTACCAGAGTACTTTTCTGGCCAGCGCCGCAATGCTGATTATTGCCACCGTACTTATTTTCATGACCTCACGTGCAGATCCCTCTGCCTGAGACCATTCAAAAACCAGGAGTTATGTAATGACCATTAAAGCTTACGGTGCCAGTGCGGGCACATCACCGCTCGAACCCATGGATATCACCCGCCGCGCCCCTGGCGCGCATGATGTTCAAATCGATATTGCCTTTTGCGGTGTCTGTCACTCAGATATCCACCAGGTACGTTCAGAGTGGGCAGGAACGCTGTACCCCTGTGTGCCAGGACATGAAATTGTCGGCCGCGTGATGGCCGTTGGCGAGCACGTCTCTGACTTTCGTGCCGGGGATCTGGTGGGCGTCGGCTGCATTGTCGACAGCTGTAAACACTGTACCGACTGTGAAGAGGGGCTGGAGAACTACTGCGACCATATGACCGGGACATACAACTTCCCGACGCCAGATGCGCCGGGTCATACCCTGGGCGGATATGCGCAGCAGATTGTGGTGCATGAACGCTATGTTCTGCGCGTCAGTCACCCGGAATCGCAACTGGCCGCTGTCGCCCCCTTACTCTGTGCAGGGATCACGACTTACTCGCCATTGCGCCACTGGAAAGCCGGCCCCGGCAAGAAAGTCGGTGTTGTGGGCATCGGCGGGCTGGGGCATATGGGGATCAAACTGGCTCATGCCATGGGGGCACACGTTGTGGCCTTCACCACCTCGGAGTCCAAACGTGAAGCCGCCAGAGCGCTTGGGGCTGATGAAGTGGTGGTTTCACGCCATGCAGGAGAGATGGAAAACCATGTCAAAAGTTTTGATTTAATTCTGAATACTGTTGCAGCGCCGCATAATCTCGATGCGTTCACCGCCCTGCTGAAACGCGACGGCACCATGACCCTCGTGGGCGCGCCTGCCACACCACACGACTCGCCAGAAGTCTTCAACCTCATCATGAAGCGTCGGGCTATTGCCGGTTCGATGATTGGCGGCATTCCTGAAACACAGGAGATGCTCGATTTCTGTGCTGAACACAATATTGTCGCCGACATTGAGCTGATCCGTGCCGACGAGATTAACGCAGCCTACGAACGCATGCTCAGAGGCGATGTGCATTACCGCTTTGTCATTGATAACGCCACACTGGCTTCCTGACAGGAGAATTAACGATGAGAAAACTGACCTTAGCCCTGGGACTACTTTTCAGCGCTTTTGCCACCTCCGCTGCTGATATGTCCAGAGGTGCGGATAACTTTTATAAAAGCGATAAGGTGACGCAGCAGAAAGTCACCTTTAAAAACCAGTATCAAATGAACGTGGTCGGCAATCTGTTTATGCCGAAAACAATCAATCAGAACGCCAAAAACCCGGCAATTGTCGTGGGCCACCCGATGGGGGCGGTCAAAGAACAGAGCTCAAATCTTTATGCGCAGAAGTTGGCTGAGCAGGGGTTTGTCACGCTGGCTATCGATCTGTCTTATTGGGGGGAAAGCGAAGGTAAACCCCGGCATCTGATCGCGCCGGAAATCTATACGGATGACTTTAGCGCAGCGGTGGATTACCTGAGCACGCAGGCGTTCGTTGACCCGAAAAACATCGGCGTGCTGGGTATCTGCGGCAGCGGAAGTTTTGTTATCAGTGCTGCCAAAATCGATCCGCGCATGAAAGCTATTGCTACGGTGAGCATGTATGACATGGGATCGGCATTCCGAAACGGACTGAACCATTCCCAGACAATTGAGCAGCGCAAGGCTTTCATCCAGTCGGCTATTGAGCAGCGGTTTGCCGAATTCAAAGGGGGAGAGACAGCGTACATTCCGGGCACCGTGAATAAACTGGACGCCTCCACGCCGGAAATTCAGCGCGAGTTCTTTGATTTCTACCGTACTGAGCGCGGTGGCTACACCGCCCAAGGTGAGAAAGAGGAACTGACGACGAAACCGATGCTGAGCAGTATCGGCAAATTCATGAACTTCTACCCGTTCAACGATATTGAAACCATTTCACCGCGTCCGATGCTGTTTATTACCGGCGACCAGGCCCACTCCAAAGAGTTCAGCGAGGACGCTTACAAACGTGCCGGTCAGCCTAAAGAGCTGTATGTCGTACCTGGCGCAGGACACGTCGATTTATACGATCGAACCGACCTTATCCCCTTTAGCAAGCTGGCAGACTTTTTCCGTAACAACCTGAAATAACGCGTTCAGTTAAGGAGTAGGTGACATGAACTACAAACATCTGGGCCGAACTGGCCTGCGGGTGAGCCGCATCGGTCTTGGGACCATGAACTTCGGTGAACTGACGGATGAACCGACCAGCTTCAGGATTATGGATGAGGCCGTGGATTCAGGGATTAACTTTTTCGATACCGCTGACGTTTACGGCGGGCCTCAGTCACCAGATATGGCAAAGGGTTACGGCACATCTGAAGAGATCATCGGTAACTGGCTGGCCCGTAGCGGCCAGCGTGACCGTATCGTGCTGGCCACGAAAGTTTACCAGCCGATGGACACGGGGCCGAACGACAAATACCTGTCCGCCTACCATATCCGACGGGCGTGTGAGGCCAGTCTGAAAAGACTGAAGACAGACCATATTGACCTCTACCAGATGCACCATATCGACCGGAACACTCCGTGGGAGGAAATCTGGCAGGCCATGGAACAGCTGATCCGCGAGGGTAAAATCAGCTACGTGGGCAGCAGCAACTTTGCCGGCTGGGACATCGCGACTGCACAGTGCAAGGCTGACGCTCGCAACTTGCTGGGACTGGCATCAGAACAGAGCCTGTACAATCTGACCCAGCGCACGGCTGAGCTGGAAGTCATTCCGGCGCTGCGTCATTACGGCATTGGCCTGATCCCCTGGAGCCCGGTCGGGATGGGGATGCTGGGTGGTGTATTGCAAAAAATGGCAGCAGGGCGCAGAGCTGCTCCCCATATGCAGGAACGAATCAATCATTTGAGACCACAACTGGAAGCCTGGGAAGCGCTCTGTGAAGAGATTGGCGAAACCCCGGCCGACGTCGCGCTCGCCTGGTTACTGCAAAATCCGGTGGTCACTACTGTACTCAGCGGACCACGGACGGTTGAACAACTTCGCCAGAATCTCAATGCCTTATCTGTAAAACTGTCGGCGCAAACGCTTAAAAAACTGGATACCCTCTGGCCCGGGCCGGGCGGAGAGGCTCCTGAAGCCTACGCCTGGTAATATTGATTGACGACAATCACTACCGACCTTCGGGTCGGTATTTATCTAAAATCGTTTTCGGCAAACTCAAGCAGGATCATTTTCATCGCTAAGCGTGTATTGGCTGCGTTAATTCCTTAACGTCCGCTCCTCGCTCACAGCGGACCTTGAACCCAGTAAATTCATCCGCTCGGTGCCAGGAGCGAACGTTGCCAAAACATCTTTATAGAATAATGGACCGTTCTGGATAGAGCAGCGGGAATGAATGCCAAAATTATCCTAAGGGGGCATTCGCCCCCCTTTATATTTATTTCAATCGCTTACCTGTTTCATCAACGACTTTTTCTCCGTCTTCCTTGGCGAAAGCACCTTGTTGCGCATCCGGAAGAATATCCAGCACAACCTCAGACGGACGACACAGGCGTGTTCCCCGTGGCGTCACGACGATTGGGCGGTTAATCAGGATCGGATGCTGCAGCATAAAGTCGATTAACTGATCGTCAGTAAATTTATCTTCTGCAAGCCCCAGCTCTTCATAAGGCTCGACATTTTTACGCAATAGTGCCCGCACGCTGATCCCCATATCTGCAATGATTTTAACCAACTCACCGCGTGTCGGTGGATTTTCAAGGTAATGAATAATGGTCGGTTCATTACCACTGTTGCGGATCATTTCCAGCGTATTACGCGACGTGCCGCATGCCGGGTTGTGATAAATAGTGATGTTGCTCATATCGGTATCTCATTACAAAGTGAAAGAGAGACGTAGCGCCAGCGCGGCCAGCGTTACAAACAGCACAGGCAGAGTCATGATGATCCCGGTGCGGAAATAATGGCCCCAGGTGATCGTCATGTTCTTTTGTGAAAGTACATGCAGCCAGAGCAGCGTTGCCAGGCTACCAATAGGTGTAATTTTCGGCCCCAGATCGCAGCCAATCACGTTGGCGTAAATCATCGCCTCTTTAATAACGCCGGTGGCGGTGCTGCCATCAATAGAGAGAGCGCCAACCAGCACAGTAGGCATATTGTTCATGATGGAAGAGAGGAAAGCCGTCAGGAAGCCAGTACCCAGTGTTGCGGCCCAGAGTCCTTTATCCGCCAGCGCGTTCAGCACACCTGAAAGGTATTCGGTTAGCCCGGCGTTGCGCAGACCGTAGACCACCAGGTACATCCCCAGTGAGAAGATGACGATCTGCCAGGGTGCACCGCGCAGCACTTTGCCAGTGTTAATGGCATGGCCTCGTTTCGCCACAGCAAACAGAATGACAGCCCCTACAGCAGCAATCGCGCTGACCGGGATACCCAACGGCTCAAGGACGAAAAAGCCAACCAGAAGAAGGATCAACACTATCCAGCCGGTTCTGAAGGTTGCCAGATCTTTAATCGCCTTTGCTGGTGCTTTCAGGAGAGCCAGGTCGTAAGTCGGCGGAATATCTTTGCGGAAGAAAAGATGTAGCATAACCAGAGTGGCAACAATGGCTGCAATATCCACCGGCACCATTACCAACGCATATTCGGTGAATCCCAGACCAAAGAAATCCGCCGAGACGATATTCACCAGGTTCGACACGATAAGCGGCAGACTGGCGGTATCGGCAATAAACCCGGCGGCCATCACGAATGCCAGCGTGGTGCCTTTGCTGAACCCTAATGCCAGCAGCATGGCGATGACTATCGGCGTCAGAATAAGTGCCGCACCGTCGTTGGCAAACAGTGCCGCTACTGCTGCGCCGAGCAGGATTATCCAGGTAAAGAGCAAACGGCCATGACCATTGCCCCAACGGGAAACGTGCAGCGCTGCCCATTCGAAAAAGCCGGACTCATCAAGCAGCAGGCTGATGATAATCACGGCAATAAAGGTCGCTGTCGCGTTCCAGACGATATTCCACACCACCGGAATATCACCCACATGCACAACGCCTGAAATCAAAACCAGGGCTGCGCCCAGCGTCGCGCTCCAGCCGATCCCTAACCCCTTCGGCTGCCAGATAACCAGAACAATGGTCAGGACAAAAATAGCGCCTGCCAGTAACATATCTCCTCCTGACAGGGCGGCTCTGCCGCCCTGTATAAACAAAAAAATTAACGCATCAACGCTCTGAGCTTTTCTATACCGGCAGGCTCTGATGCCAGTAACGGAACAAGCGCTATACGGTCAGCATGCTGATGCTTAACCGCCTCAATCTGAGGCAGTTCCTGCCGGGCGCGCTGGCAAAGCAACGGAGAACGCGTATCCGCAATGGAAAGGCTGTTATTGATAATCCAGCCCCACGGGTGAATCCCCGCTCTTTCAAGGTCAGCCTGCAGGTTTGCCGCTTCCAGCACCGGTGTGGTTTCAGGAAGCGTAACCAGCAGAACTTTGGTCCTATCCGGGTCCTGAAGCTGCATCATTGGGGTAGTGAAATGACCTTTATTCCCCATTTTTTTGGCAATTTCGCGGTGGTAAGCCCCTGTCGCATCCAGCAGCAACAGCGTGTGTCCCGTAGGGGCGGTATCCATAACAACAAACCGCTTACCTGCTTCACGAATCACCCGGGAAAAAGCCTGAAACACGGCAATTTCCTCAGTACAGGGAGAGCGTAAATCCTCTTCCAGTAGCCGTTTTCCTGCTTCGTCCAGCCCTCTCCCCTTCGTCTCAAGGACATGCTGGCGATAGCGTTCGGTTTCTTCGTGTGGATTAATCCTGCTGACTTGCAGGTTATTCAGACAACCATTCAGTGTGGTACTGAGATGTGCAGCGGGATCTGAGGTGGTGAGATGGACATCAAATCCCCTATCCGCCAGCCTTACGGCGATGGCAGCAGCCATCGTGGTTTTCCCTACGCCACCTTTGCCCATCAGCATAATCAGGCCGTGTTCACTGCGAGCGATGTCATCGACCAGATCAGAAAGCGATAAGTTTTCAGACGTGTACAGGACGTTCGTTGCAGGGAGCGGTAATGCCCCAGAACGGGTGTCCAGTAGTCCCTTCAATGCAGACACGCCAACCATGTTGATTGGTTGCAGTAATAAGGTATCTGTCGGTAGCTCAGATAAACCGGCGGGAAGATTTGCCAGTGCTTCCTGCTCCCGTTGCCATATCACAGCGGCCAGGGCGTCATGTTCAGCTTCGACTGCAGGCAGCACACCATTAATAATCAGGTACTGGTTTTTCAGGCCAATTGCAGCCAATTCTTCATGAGTGCGGGAAACTTCCTGCAGCGTTGATTTTTGCAGTCGTGCAACCAGAACCAGGCGGGTACGTTCAGGATCGGATAACACCTCTACTGCATGAGCATACTGCTCACGCTGCTTTTCCAGCCCGGCCATTGGGCCAAGGCAGGAAGCACCATCCGGGTTACTTTCAATGAAGCTACTCCAGGCACCGGGAAGCTGGAGAAGGCGAATCGTGTGGCCCGTCGGCGCTGTATCAAAAATAATGTGATCAAAGCGGGTCAGCAGAGAAGTGTCAGTCAATAAGCTGGTGAACTCATCGAACGCCGCAATCTCAGTCGTACAGGCCCCTGAAAGCTGCTCGCTGATACCGTTAACAACGTCATCAGGCAGAAGACCTTTGACAGGATCAACGATTCTGGCGCGGTATTGCTGCGCGGCTTCCTGTGGGTCGATCTCCAGTGCAGAAAGTCCAGGAACTGCTGCCACAGGACGTATCGTGTTACCGATAGCCTGATCGAATACCTGGCCGACATTGGAGGCTGGATCGGTACTAACCAGCAAAACCCGCTTACCCTGTTCGGCAAAGTGGATAGCTGTCGCGCAGGAAATAGACGTTTTTCCTACGCCTCCCTTGCCGGTAAAAAACAGGTAAGTCGGGATGTTCTGTAAGAATTTCATGTGTCCTCCTGACATATTCAGCAACAGGAAGTATTACCACCACAGCATCTGGTGGTAGCCAACCCTACCTTCTCCAGCGGAATACCGAACCAGCGAGCCAGCTCAGCGCGTTTTGGGTATCGCCCAGCCATCACCGTTTCGCCGTCCAGCAGCAGTAGCGGAAGCCCTTCTGCTCCGGATGCTTCGAGGAATGCTTTCGCTTTCTCGTTCTGAACAAAGCTCATGGGCTGCTGCGCCAGGTTGTAACGTTCAACCTGTACGCCGCGACCTTTCAGCCACTGCACGTCAGCAGAGAAATCAACCAGAACCTGATCGACATCTGAGCCACATACGCCGGTACTGCAGCACATTGCCGGGTCAAACACCGTTAACGTTTTCATTCTGAATACCTCACATTTGAAAAATCATATATGTTCAGGCAAATTTTTTAGATACAAACAGCCTTACCGCTACCAGAGCAGTTTGCCGATGCCAGCTTACGGGCGATGGCCTGTATCTCGTACTGTTGGCTTAACCAGGCCTGCTCAATCACCCGGGCGGCCCAGGAAGGAATATGCGGAGACAGGCGATAGTGAACCCATTTTCCCTGCTTGCGATCCAGCAATAGACCACTTTCTCGAAGCATTGCCAGGTGACGGGAGATCTTGGGTTGTGACTGTTCCAGCGCCGTGCAAAGATCGCATACGCAAAGCTCGCCCATTTCACTGAGCAGCAGGACGATACTCAAACGAGTTTCATCGGACAGGTTTTTGAAAAGCTGCAGGGCAGTCAGAGACATTATTCCTCCTTCTCATTTAGGCACATGGTAGTCTCCGGCAGGATAAAATCAATAATACATACGCCAATTCGAATGCATTAATGTATCTGTTAGAGAAAATATGACATGGTTCTCATGAAGATCTCAGTCCATGGAAAAGACCTTGTACGAACCCGTAAGTCAAAATTTAACCAACGATACTCGCCCCGTGAATTGTAACGTGGGAACAAAAAGTATCTTCTACGTCTGCTCCTTGCTCTGAGCAGACATGTCTGCCCCTTGATCGACTCTTTCGTGCCAAAAGCGGGTATTACTATCGATAATATGTAATTTTCACCGAAGAGCAGAACATACCCCGTTGACACCATGCAATGAATGATCTGATACACAGGCGAAAAATTGATAAACTATTTTCAGTAAAAGTAACAAATCCTGTTTCTGCTTTGGAAAGTTGAAACGCTAATGATTAAAAAGATATTGATAGCATAAAACCTCACGGCATCCGGGTTCCTGTGAGCGACCTACATTCACAAAGGCTAATATGAAACAAATTACGTTCAGTGATCTTCAAGAACAAAGCGAACAGGCTGAAAATTCCCCTCGCTTACGTGCTCATCGTAATCTCCACCCTGAATTAAGCGATCCTGTTCAGCGCCTGGCTATCGCTATGGAACCGGGTACCTATGTTCGCCCTCACCGCCACCCGCACACGTTTGAGCTGCTGACCTCCCTCATCGGACGCTTTTTGGTATTGAATTTTGATGACGAAGGCAACGTGACCCACCGCGTTGTGTTAGGTGAAGACTGCAAGGTGCTGGAAATGGATGCTGGGACCTGGCATGCAGTGTTGTCGATGGATAAGGGAGGCGTTATTTTTGAGGTAAAACACGGGGGTTACCAGCCAGTAGCTGAGCAAGATATGGCCCCATGGGCACCCGCCGAAAACGAGCCTGGAACGGCTGAGTTGATGAAATGGTATGCACTGGCGCAAGTGGGTGATGGTGGTTTTACCCTGTAATTTTTGCTTTGAGCGGAGTGCTTTTGCATGACTTTTTCAAAAAACACCACTGTGTGGCCGAAAATGCAGAGGCACTGGTGATCTTCAGACGCTGATTCTCATTTTTATTTATCAGATACATGGCATCACTGACGGGGTAAAGAATATCGCCTGGCTGTATGAGGGATTTAGATGTGACCTCAGACATCATTTTGAATGTTCCGGCATGAAGAATGAGCATATAGCGACTCGCTTTACCCAGATAAATAACATCAATCACCAGCCACTCCATAAATATTCATTTCGCAGTATCTAATGGGAAAATTAGCATAACGTGCTGAAATGATAATGGTATGGGTTAAATACGTGAGCCAGGACAACTGAAAATATTATGGAGGTTGATGGAGAGGATAACGGCAAGGACCAAATGGGTGGCGCAATGCCTGCGGATAACATGGTACTTAACCTGTTTAATGCGGGTAGCAGTGCAAGAGCAATAACTGTCTGCCCGTCGGTAAGTTGAATCGTCTGGAGCGGGTCATATCTGATTCTTGTCACCCCCTAAACATCAACAACCCCGCAGTACCCACACAGAAGAAATGGATGCTAATTCACCCGCTATTCGTCACATGGCTGCACATTGTAATTACTAAAATGGGAGGGCTTACTAACTGAAGGAGGAGAAAATGGTAATTCAAGGAATTGGAAGTACGGCTTCGCTATTGAGCACCATCGGCAGAAAAACAGAGCAGCAACAGGATTTCAAAAATCTGATGGCAAAAGCGACCGATAACCTAAACGCTATGTTGTCAGACAAGGCGCAAGCTTCAACCATGAGCAATGGCGCAACACAATCGAGGACTGCGGTACAGGAAGACATTTTACGCTATGCACAAGCCAGCTCACAGGATGCAGAAAAACTCGCGTATGATATGGCTTACAGTCGCAGCGATATCTGCTATGACCTGAGTGAATCGATAAAAACCAACAGGATGGAAGACGTCAAACTGGCTTCCACCGGAGAAAAAGTTGGAGATGATTACAAGAGTCAGTTTTACTTGAACGCATCGAAAATCGATGCGCAGCGGATGCAGATTTACAATACGGAGAAGGCAAAAGGTACCGACCCTGTCATTATTCTGAGTAAAATGATGGACTTCACAAACTCCCAATCAAGAGACTACCTTTCCGCTACAGGATGGTTGGCTTAAGAAAATTTGGTGCCCAAAAGCCAGCCTTCATGCCGTATTTTTGGCATCACGGTCATTAATAGAGGCAATTTATAACTTTTGCCTCTTATGGGGCTATCAATGGCAGGTTTGTACCAGAGGCGGACATTGCTGATATTATTACATTCGTGTCAATCGGGCACAGCGCAAGACAGTAAGTCAAAATTATAAAAGCGATGAGTACAAATTTGGTTGTGAGGCTAAGACTGTTCCCCAGAAAATAAATAAAAACCAAAATTTTAAGGACTAAAGTTCCGTATTCCTGAAAAGTGGTCAATGGATTGAATGGGTGCCCCTTCAGACTGTGGGCGGAAAGTTCAGAACGTTCCCTGTGTGCCAGGAACGGATATTGATGGACTAGTGATACACTCCATTATAGTGAGGAGCGTGTAACTGCAGCCCCTTATTCGATACGTTTCACATCAGGATGACGCTCTGTTGCTGCTTCATGGAAAATGTCGCCCAGCCAGCCCAGTATCTCGTCTTCTGTCATATTGTCCGGAATAGCAATGTCGTAAAGCCGGGAGAATTTTCGTTCCGTCAGGTCTGCGCGGAATACCAGCCAGCGACCACCTTCACGCTTGACCCCAATATATCGTCCAAAAACGTTGTAGATGAGCACTACCAGACCCCTTTCAGGAATTGTGTCACGGGGATGGTATATTCAACTCATGATGATTACTTCGTCAACAGATACAAAATGTCAGCCCCTCACCCATAACGACATTATCGTTTTTATGCTTTTTCAATAGCTTTACACCCAGGACGTTTTTTCTCCCGTTCATTATTTGTTCTCTGTTTCATCATAAAACGATCACACGCGATGCCCTTAATGTTGGGCATTCTCGTGATAAATCTGGATGACACATGAACAGTGCACTGGCAGAACTTCCGGACACCCTCGCCCCCTCGTCGCATCACTTACACAGCGCCCCGCTGCACAAGGTGTTGAGCGTCAAAAATTTAAGCAAATCCTACAACAGCCATCAGACCGTGCTGCAAGACATCAGCTTTGATCTGCACAGCGGTGAGATGGTGGGTGTGATTGGCCGCTCCGGTGCCGGTAAATCCACCCTGCTGCACGTGCTTAACGGAACGCACAGCGCCACATCCGGCGAGATCCTGAGCTTCCCGGACGTGGGCACGCCACGCGACGTTTCCCGCCTTAAAAGCCGCGAACTCAGTCAGTGGCGCAGCCAGTGCGGGATGATTTTTCAGGACTTTTGTCTGGTGCCGCGTCTCGACGTGCTGACCAATGTGCTGCTGGGCAGGCTCAGCCAGACCTCAACCTTCAAGTCGTTGTTCAAAGTCTTTACCGCCGAAGACCGGGCAAAAGCCATTGCGCTGCTGGAGTGGCTGAACATGCTGCCGCACGCGCTGCAACGTGCTGAAACCCTTTCCGGCGGTCAAATGCAACGCGTGGCAATTTGTCGGGCGTTAATTCAGAACCCCTCGATTTTACTGGCGGATGAACCCGTCGCCTCGCTGGATCCCAAAAATACGCAGCGCATTATGCGCGTGTTACGAGAAGTGAGTGAGCAAGGCATCAGCGTGATGGTAAACCTGCATTCCGTGGAACTGGTGAAGGAATACTGCACGCGCGTTATCGGCATTTCACAGGGACGGATTGTTTTTGATGATCACCCTTCTGCGCTGACGCAGGACGTTTTGCTCGTTCTTTATGGTGATGAAATAAGTCAGCTGCATTAATTCTTCCTTCAATTGAGACGACACAGGCAATGACAATGAAAAAGCATATTGCAGGCGCATTCCGTTTATCGGCATTGATGACAGGTCTTCTGCTGGCGTGGCAGGTAAGCGCAGCTGAACAACCGAAGGAATTAAATCTGGGTATCCTCGGCGGGCAGAACGCCACCCAGCAAATTGGCGATAACCAGTGCGTTAAAGATTTTCTGGACAAGGAACTGGGCGTCGACACCAAATTGCGTAACTCGTCGGACTACTCTGGCGTTATTCAGGGCTTGTTGGGTGGCAAAGTCGACGTGGTGCTGAGCATGTCGCCTTCATCGTATGCTTCGGTCTATATCAACAATCCGAAAGCGGTAGATATTGTGGGTCTCGCCGTGGACGATAAAGACCAGTCGCGCGGCTATTATTCAGTGGTTATCGTCAAAGCAGACAGCCCTTATCAGAAACTGGAAGACCTGAAAGGCAAACCGTTCGGCTTTGCAGATCCGGATTCCACTTCGGGTTTCCTGATCCCGAACCAGACGTTCAAACAACAGTTCGGTGGTAATGCTGATAACAAATACAACAACTTCTTCTCCAGCGTCACCTTCTCCGGCGGCCACGAGCAGGACATCCTGGGCGTGCTGAACAACCAGTTTGCGGGCGCAGTGACCTGGACTTCTATGGTCGGCGACTATAACGCTGGCTACAGCGTGGGCGCATTTAACCGTCTGATTCGTATGGATCATCCAGATCTGATGAAGCAGATCCGCATTATCTGGAAATCACCGCTGATCCCAAACGGCCCTATTCTGGTCAGCAACAGCCTGCCGGCTGACTTCAAAACCAAAGTCATTAGCGCCATCAAAAAACTGGATACCGATAACCACGCCTGCTTCGTCAAAGCGATGGGCGGCACACAGCATATCGGTCCTGGCAGCGTGGACGATTTTAAACAGATTATCGATATGAAACGTGAGCTGGTGACAGCACGTTAATTCACGCCCACTTGCGTTTGAAAAAATAGCCCCTGGCTGACTGGCAGGGGCTTTTGTTCGAGTGTTGTATCCGCCTAAGACCGGTTAGCCATGAACACGAATACGTCGTTTGAGCAGTATTACCAGAACATCAGAATGCGCCAGAAACGTGACACGGTCGCCTGGTCGCTGGTGTTACTTATACTCTATTTTTCCGCCGGAAACGCCGCCGAATTTAACCTGAATACCATCTGGCATTCATTGCCGAATTTCTTCGACTACATGCTGGAAACCGTGCCGACGCTGCATGTATCCACACTCTTTGCCGACAGCCACACCAGTGGGTCACTGGCTTACTGGGGCTATCGTCTGCCTATACAGCTCCCGCTTATCTGGGAAACCCTGCAACTGGCGCTGGCGGCCACGCTGGTATCGTTTGTTGCGGCAACGGCACTTGCCTTTCTGGCGGCAGGAAACACCTGGTCGCCTCCGCTGGTGCGTTTTGGTATCCGTGCGCTGGTGGCCTTTTTACGGACTATGCCAGAACTGGCGTGGGCGGTTATTTTTGTGATGGCCTTTGGCATTGGCGCGATCCCCGGTTTTCTGGCGCTCATGCTGCATACCGTCGGTAGTCTGACCAAGCTCTTCTACGAAGCGATTGAAAGCGCAAACGACCGGCCTGTGCGTGGTCTGGCCGCCTGTGGTGCGAGCCATTTTCAGCGTATCCGCTTCGCCCTGTGGCCACAGGTAAAACCCCTTTTTCTCTCCTATGGGTTTATGCGCCTTGAGATCAACTTCCGCTCCTCCACGATTCTCGGTCTGGTGGGCGCAGGGGGCATCGGCCAGGAGCTGATGACCAATATCAAACTCGACCGCTACGATCAGGTCAGCATCACGCTACTGCTGATTATTATTGTCGTCGCGGCACTGGATACCCTGTCTGGCCGTCTGCGCCAGTGGGTTCTGGAGGGGGGAAAATGAGTCACTGGCAGGCCGTACCCAGTGTGGCACTCAGTCGTCAGCAGCATAAGGCGTTATTCCAGGCACAGGGGCGTTATTTACGCCGTCTGGGTCTGATTGCCCTGGCGGGAGTGCTTTATTACCTCTGGTTTTTTACCCGCTTTGGCATCCCGCTCGATCAGGCACTGGGCGGCATGAGGCAAATTGGCCGTTACATTCTGCGGATGTTTGTCTGGCAGGACTTTATGCACTGGCCGTTTCGCTACTACTTCACCCAGATTGCCCTTACGCTCGCCATTGTATTTGCCGGTACGCTGACGGCCACCTTTATCGCGCTACTCCTCTCTTTCTTTGCCGCACGTAACATTATGCGAGGCGGTGTTGCCGGGGCAGTGGCATTTTTGATGCGTCGTCTGTTCGACGTGCTGCGCGGTATTGATATGGCTATCTGGGGACTTATCTTTGTCAGAGCGGTGGGACTTGGCCCTCTGGCCGGGGTGCTGGCGATCATCATGCAGGACACGGGATTGCTGGGGCGTTTGTATGCGGAAAACCACGAGGCGGTGGACCGCTCACCGGGGCGCGGGCTGACGGCGGTGGGCGCCAGCGGTTTACAAAAACACCGCTTTAGCACCTTCACTCAGTCATTTCCGACCTTTCTGTCGCTCAGCCTCTATCAAATTGAATCGAATACCCGGTCGGCGGCGGTGCTGGGCTTTGTCGGCGCGGGCGGCATCGGCCTGATTTATGCCGAAAATATGCGCCTGTGGAACTGGGATGTGGTGATGTTCATCACCCTGATTCTGGTGGCTGTCGTAATGGCGATGGATGCGGCATCCGCCTGGCTGCGACGCCGCTATATCACTGGCAAACCGGTTCCGCTCTATAAAGCGCCGTAGCGGTTTAGTCCAGTCGCCAGTTCAATACCGGCCAGCGGCGCTGTTCTCCCTGCGCGGCCAGTTGGGGACATGGATTGACCAGAAAGACCTCGTCGGCACGCAGGCACAGGGGTAGATCATTGATTGAATCGGTGTAAAACGTCAGCGGACCCGCGTACTGCGGTTGCGCCGCCAGCCAATGGTGAAGGCAGGTAATTTTGCCCTCCTGATAGCTGGGTGTGCCGTCAATGATGCCGGTATAGCGGTCATTATCCATTTTGACCTCGATGCCAATGGCGTGCTCGATACCCAGCACCGGCGCGATAGCCTTCACCAGCAGGCTGACGGAGGCCGAGATAATCAGTATCGGTTGATGTTGCGCCTGCAATGCGCGGATAAGCGCAAGCGCCTGCGGATAAATACGCGGGCGGATGTCTGCCTGCACGCAGCGCGCCACCAGTTGGTCAACATCATCACGACTGAGTTCGACGAGCGCAGACATGATCAACGCAACATATTCGTGGAGATCCATCTCCCCCCGCGCGTAGTCGAGCATCAGGCGTTCTTCATGCTGCAAATAGTCCGGGTCGCTGACATACCCTTTGCGGACCAGAAAACGACTAAAGAGGGTGCTGCTATCGCCATCTATCAGCGTATTGTCCAGATCGAACACGTAAAGTGCTTGCGACATCGTGGTTTCCTTTTTTGTCCGTTTTGGACGCAACAGCCTGACAAAAAAATATGACACCCCGATGTTGATCGCCGCACATTTCATTCATTGAAAAATGGCGGTTTTACGAAAACAGGCACACGCTTGTGATCGGGGCAATACCGCTTTGTAACGGTCTTGATCAATGATGAGTTAATAAGATCCGTTTTTCTATTCATTACCCACAAACTGTGTTGCTTATAAGAAAGGAATTGGCTATCAAATCTGTAGATTCATTCAAATACCTCTAACTGGAAGCAGTGTATATCGTAACGAGACTCACTAGTGCAAATGGAGCCAGATATGAGCATGTCAGAAGATACGTCCCCGGAATCCTCCGCAGGCAAATGCCCTTTTCATGAAGGCGGCGCAAAACCCGCGAAGAAAAGCAGTGTCACCACCAACCGTGACTGGTGGCCAGAGCAATTGCGTGTGGACCTGCTTAATCAACATTCCAACCGTTCCAATCCCCTGGGTGAAAGTTTCAATTATCGTGAAGAGTTTAAAAAACTCGACTACTCCGCGCTAAAAGCCGATATCAGAAAAGTGCTGACCGACTCTCAGGAGTGGTGGCCTGCTGACTGGGGTAGCTATATCGGGCTGTTCATTCGTATGGCCTGGCACAGTGCCGGGACCTATCGCACCATTGACGGACGTGGCGGTTCAGGACGCGGACAACAGCGTTTCGCCCCGCTCAACTCCTGGCCGGATAACGTGAGTCTCGACAAAGCGCGCCGCCTGCTGTGGCCAGTGAAACAAAAATATGGGCAGAAGATCTCCTGGGGTGATTTGATCATCCTTGCCGGTAACGTGGCACTGGAAAATGCCGGGTTCCGTACCTTTGGTTTCGGCGCAGGCCGTGAAGATGTCTGGGAACCGGATCTCGACGTAAATTGGGGGAATGAAAAAAACTGGCTTGAGCACCGCCACCCGGAAAGCCTTGCCCAACAGGCGATCGGCGCCACCGAAATGGGGTTAATTTACGTTAACCCGGAAGGCCCTAACGCCAGCGGCGAACCGACTTCCGCCGGTGCGGCCATTCGCGCCACCTTTGGCAATATGGGAATGAACGATGAAGAGATTGTCGCCCTGATTGCTGGCGGCCATACGCTGGGTAAAACCCACGGCGCAGCCTCCGCCGACCATGTGGGCGCCGAGCCGGAAGCGGCGTCTATTGAATCTCAGGGCTTAGGCTGGCACAGCAGCTACGGTAGCGGTGCGGGTGCTGACGCCATCACCTCAGGCCTTGAAGTGGTGTGGACACAAACGCCGACCCAGTGGAGCAACTACTTCTTCGAGAACCTGTTCAAATACGAATGGGTGCAGACCCGCAGCCCGGCCGGGGCAATTCAGTTTGAAGCGAAAGATGCGCCGGACATCATTCCTGACCCGTTCCACCCGGAGAAAAAACGCAAACCCACGATGCTGGTGACGGACCTGACGCTGCGTTTTGATCCTGAATTCGAGAAAATTTCCCGTCGCTTCCTCAACGACCCGCAGGCCTTTAATGAAGCCTTCGCCCGCGCCTGGTTCAAACTGACTCACCGCGATATGGGGCCGAAATCTCGCTACATTGGTCCGGAAGTGCCGAGCGAAGACCTCATTTGGCAGGATCCGCTGCCTGCAGCCGTTCACAAACCGAGCGATCTGGACATTGCCAGCCTGAAAACGGCAATTGCCGAATCGGGTCTGTCGGTGAGCGAGCTGGTTTCCGTAGCCTGGGCGTCAGCGTCCACTTTCCGTGGCGGCGACAAACGTGGCGGCGCCAACGGCGCGCGTCTGGCATTAGCGCCGCAGAAAGACTGGGAAGTAAACGCCATCGCGGTCAAAGTACTGCCGGTACTGCAGGGTATTCAGCAGACGTCCGGTAAAGCGTCACTGGCCGACATTATTGTGCTGGCAGGTTGCGTGGGTATCGAGCTTGCGGCTGCCGATGCCGGCGTGAAAATCAGCGTGCCGTTCACGCCGGGTCGCGTTGACGCCAGTCAGGATCAGACCGACGTGGAGTCGTTCAAATGGATGGAGCCGCTGGCCGACGGTTTCCGCAACTACCGTCGCGTGGCAGATGAGATGCCGACCGAAACGCTGCTGATTGATAAAGCGCAACAGCTGACGCTGACTGCGCCGGAGATGACCGTTCTGGTGGGTGGCCTGCGCGCGCTCGGCGCCAACTACGACGGCAGCCAGCATGGCGTCTTCACCGACCGCGTTGGCGTACTCAGCACCGATTTCTTCGTCAACCTGCTGGATATGCGTACCGCGTGGAAACCGGTTGATGAGAAAGCGGAGCTGTTTGAAGGCCGTGACCGGGCCAGCGGCGAAGTGAAATACACCGCCACCCGTGCCGACCTGATCTTTGGTTCTAACTCGATTCTGCGTGCCCTTGCCGAGGTGTACGCCAGCGATGATGCCAAAGAGAAGTTTGTCGCTGACTTCGTCGACGCATGGACGAAAGTGATGAACCTCGACCGTTTCGACCTGCTATAACCGACATCACCCGGCGAGTCCCCTCGCCGGGTGTTTACTCGCTCAAAAAGAGATACGGTTTTTCACTTTGTGGATGCTGTTCCACCCGCACATCCGCCTGATACCATTTTTCGATGATCGATTTCTGAATCACCGACCGCGGCGTACCCTGCGCCACCAGTTTCCCCTGATGCAACAGTAAAATCCGGTCTGCCCATAGCGCCGCCAGATTCAGATCGTGGAGCACCGCGCAAACGTGCAGTTTTCCGCGCCGGGTCAGGCTTTTCATCAGGCGTAGCAACTGCTGCTGATGGTAGAGATCCAGCGCTGAGGTCGGTTCATCAAGAAACAGCCAACCCTCTGGGCCATCGTCCTGCCAGAGCTGCGCCAGACTGCGCGCCAGTTGCACACGCTGCTGCTCCCCACCGGACAGGGTGCTGTAGCGGCGGCCCGCAAGTTCGCGACAACCGGTCAGCGCCATCACGCTGCGCACAATCTCACTTTCGCGGCCAGGCCCCCAGGGTGCACGCCCCATGGCGATAACGCCTTCAACCGGCCAGTCAAATTGCATCCGGGTTTGTTGTAGCATCACCGCCCGGTGACGGGAGAGCGCCTCCGGCGGCCAGTCATGTAACGGGCGCCCCTCCAGGCAACATCGGCCTTCGTTGGCAGCCAAAAACCCGGTCAGCAGGCGCAGCAATGTCGATTTCCCGGCGCCATTGGGACCGATCAGCGCCACCAGTTCGCCCGCGTCAAGGGTGACGGAAACATCGTTAATCAACCGGCGCCCCCCCGCCCACAGGCTGAGGTGCTCTGCCGTTAAACACTTAACCATGAGCGCCCCTCCCCTGACGGAAGATAAGCCACAGGAACCACGGCGCGCCCAGCACGCTGGTGAGTAACCCCACCGGCATTTCTGCGGGTACCACCACTGTGCGGGCAATCGTATCGGCAATCAGCAAGAGCATGGCTCCGGCCAGCACCGAACCGGGCACCAGCGCCCGGTGGTCCGCCCCCAGCCACAGGCGCATCAGGTGGGGCACCACCAGGCCAATAAAGCTGATAATGCCGCTGATGGCGACGCTGGTGGCCACCAGTAGCGCGCTGCACAGCAGTAACAACCGCTGCAACACAGGCACATTCACCCCGAGGTAATGCGCTTCTTCATCGCCCAGTTGCAGCAGGTTGAGCTGTCCGGCTACGCGCCAGACCACGGCGACAGACGGCGCCATCAGTGTAGCGGCGACGGCAAGCGTTGACCACTGCGCCTGCCCAAGCCCGCCCATCCCCCACAGGGAGAGCTGGCGCAACTGGGCATCGCTACTGATCCATGACAGCACCCCCACCAGCGCGCCGCACAGGGCGTTAATGGCAATCCCGACCAACAGCAGTTGTGAGAGCGAGCTGTCGCGGGTTTTGCTGAGGATAAAGATAACCATCATCACCCCGGCGCTACCGACAAATGCCGCCAGCATCGGCGCATACAGGGCGACAATGGCGGGAACCGTCAGCGGCAATACCAGCCAGCAGGCGACCGCCAGCGCCGCGCCACTGCTGACCCCCAACAGGCCAGGATCGGCCAGCGGATTACGAAACAGCCCCTGCATCACGCAGCCGGAAAGCGCCAGCGATGCACCGACCACCAGCGCCAGCAGCACGCGCGGCAGACGGATGGTCAGCCAAATCTGGCGCAACGCGTCATCACCGCTGTGCCAGAGGCTGGCAAGCGGGAGCTGCATCGCCCCGACCGTACTGGCCATCAGCGTTACCCCTGCCAGCAGCGCCATCAACCCCCACAAATAGCGATTCACAGGGCGCATTACGGCAATTGCTCTGCTTTCGCGCGTAGCGCTTTTAACGCCTGTGGGGTGCGAACGCCAAAACCGAGCAGCGCGATATCATCAACGATCAGCAGGTGCTTACTGCGCCCGGCGGGCGTTTGTGCAAGACCGGGCAGTTTCCACAAATTCTCTTCCCCGCCCATGCTTTTGACGCCGTCAGCGGAAATCACTACCAGGTCCGGTTTGCTGGCGATAACGCCCTCTTGCGAGAGGTTGCGATAGTGGCTAAAGCCCTGCATGGCATTGGTTAAGCCTGCGGCGCGAATCGCCCCGTCGGCGGCGGTCTCCCGCCCTGCGACCATCGATCCCATTCCGCCGTGGCTGAGAATAAACAGCACGCGTTTGTTAAGCGGCTGCGTTGGTAGTGCAGCGATTTCAGCATCCAGTTTTTTGCGCAGTACGGCCCCTTCGTCGGTTTTCCCGATCGCCGCGGCGACAACCTCCACTTTCTTATCAATAGCCGCCACGTCATAACCGCCGGGCACGCTCACCAGCTTGACGTTGTTCTCTTCCATTTTTTCAGCACCAGCGAGGGCTGCGCCTGGGCGCTTGCCAGTACGAGTGTCGGGCGCAGCGAGAGGATGCCTTCGGCATTCAACTGGCGCACATACCCCACGTCGGGAAGCTTTTGTACCTCAGCAGGCCAGGTGCTGGTGCTGTCGCGCGCGACCATCTGCGGCCCCGCCCCCAGCGCCCAGGCAATTTCCGTGACATCGCCGCCAAGCGTGATAATCCGTTCGACGGCAGCGTTGGCCATCAGCGGCAACGCCGCCAGCAGAAAGAGACATTTTTTCATGCCGCTTTTCCTTTCTCTGCCAACGTGTCAATTTGTGCGCGCCACAGGCTCTGTTCTGGCTGGCCTTCGCTGCGCTGGCCGTACAACTGGGCGATCTGCGTGCCATCGGCGGCAAACAGTTCGAGACTGGTGACATGCCCGTCGGCTGTCGGCTTACGAGTTACCCAGCTTTCGGCGATGGCCTCTTCGCGCAGATGCAGGGTGAAGGCCGGGTTGAAAATATTGATCCAGCCTGCCATCGGCGTCACCTTTTCCAGCGCGCCGGTGAAGATCTGCACGCAGCCACGGTTGCCGACGAAAATCATGATTTCGTTGCCCTCACGCACCACGGTTTCCAGCAGTTGCGGCAGGGCATCGTTCGCCACACGCAGGGCGAGATCATCCCCCACCAGGCGGAAGGCCTGCTGGCGTGAAATATTGTGCTGTTTCAGCAGGCCGAAGAACTGATGTACATCGGTCATTGCGCGCCAGGCTTTGTCCAGCGCTACGCCATCGACATTCCGGGCGTAGTTGGGTGCATCGACCGCTTGCAGCGCGAGCGGCTGCACGTGCGGAGCGCTAAAACGACCGACTACATCATTCCACGCGGCGCGATCGGTCTGTTCGGTGGCATAGACCTTCAGCACCGCATCGCCCTGATGGTCAAAGAACTGGATGCTCTGGCGTTCCCCGCGCGCACTCGCGTCACGCACAAAAAAGGCACTGGCCCACTGGCTGATAAACAGGCGCAAATCGAGCGCCCGTGGGTTCAGCACTAAACCGGCACGTTCACTGATATGCTGGTTGGTAAAACGACCCAGATGTTCGTGCACCGCATATTCATTACGACAAATGCACTTCGTTTCCCCCACCAACTCGAGGGCGCTCAGGATCTCGCGTGCGTCATGCGTCAGCGCGGTGGCGTCATGCCCTGTGCGGGCAAACGTGAGTTGCGCTTCGCTTATTCCCATCTCAGTGGCGATGTCGCGCGCGTATTTGCCCGGCGTGGCGGTTTTCAATACCTGATACTGCTGCCAGATAGCCGCGTAATCTTGCGATGAAGAGGTCATGGGTGTGCTTCCTTTATGATATTTACCTCCGGCGCACAGGCCGGAGGTGCAGGTTAAATGGAATAAAAATCAGAAGTCGACGTTGACGCCCAGTTGCCATGTACGGCCTGGCATCACGGCCAGCGCTTTGTCGTAAGCATCCTGATGGGTGGTCTCTTCCTGGGTACGGCTGTTGAGGTAATCCCAGTATTTGCGATCGGTGATGTTATAAACGCCGCCGCGCAATTTGACGTTCTTCGCCACCTGCCAGTACGCGGTCCAGTCCAGCAGGCCATAGCCCGGCACGCGCATATACTCGGTGCTGGCATCGCCAAGGGACGAGCCGTTATTGCTGAAGGATTCGCGGGTTGTCGCGGTGGCCTGTTTTCCTTTCACGAAGGTGGCGGTCAGCGCGGTGCCGTAACGTTTAGCCGGGTCATCCCAGGCTACGCCTGCGATGGCTTTCATCGGCGCGACACTATCAAGGTCGATATATTTGTCGCCCATATAGCTCGATTTCGACTGGCCCTGCGTATAGCCGTACGCCAGGGTCGCGCTCAGGCCATTGACCTCTTCAAACCAGGTGCCGAAATTGAATTTGGCGCTGATTTCACCGCCATAGATAAAGGCTTTATCGCGGTTTTCCGCCTGATAAGTGGTGTAGATATTGGACGGTATGCGGGTGAACTTGTCCGGGTTGCCGGTGCGGGTGTAACGCGTATAGGCGATAAAGTTCTTATAGCTGTTGTAGAACAGCGCGGTGCGCAGGGTGACGCCTTCCACCACCTCGCCTTTCATCCCCCACTCTAGGTTATCGCTGGTTTCGGTTTTAAGGTCGGTATTGCCGATCAGCGCATACTGCCCACGCCCGGCATAGTTTGAGCCCAGGTTCCAGGAGCCGTACAACTGACTGGCGTTAGGGAATTCCGCCCCACGCTTGTATTGCAGATAGGTCATCAGACGCGGAGTCAGATCGTACTGGAAGGTCAGCGACGGCAGCCACTGGGTATCTGAGTTTTTGCCATACAGCGTGGCAACATCGGACTCATCCAGTACCGGGCTGTTGCTGGTCAGGCTGGCGAGGTTGTCTGGTTTCATCGACTGATGGACAACGCGCACGCCTGGGATAATCGCAAAGTTATGGTCGGCAAGATCGAAATTAATCTGATCCTGGGCGAACGCCCCCAGGGTGTAGCCACGGCTGTCTGCTTCCGGCTGCATAATTTCGCTAAAAACACTCGGAATGGGCGACTGGCTAAACGGACGCTGCGTTTTGGTGGTACTGGCGTTGAAACCGGCGCTTAAATCGTGCCGCCCAAGGGTTTTCGTCAGCGCGTTGGTGATGCCCCAGGTATCGGTATCGTAGTTGGAATTAACGGTTTCCATCGACAGCGTGGTGCTGTCCGGCATGTATGTCCAGTCGTGAGCTTCGGTATGCTGGTAGTACACTTTGGTGGACATGCTGTCCAGCCACGCATTCACCGGCGTCCAGTCATCTTTCAGGCTGACGCCCCAGCGACGCGTCTGGCTGGTCTGGTTGGCATTGCCGATAATGGAACTGCCCGCGCTGTTCCACGCATCGTAATGGGTGTGGTTGGTTTTGTGGTAGTAATCGACCGTGCCGGTAAATTTATGTGTCTCATTCGGTTGCCAGATACCGGAAGCCAGCATCGCATCGGAGTGCCAGTTTGCCGGGTAGGCGTCAATAGTGCCGCTGTTATTACGGGTCTGCTGACCATCGCGGCGGCTGTAAACAAAGATACCGCGCAGGGTTTCATCGCCGCCCGCCGCCGTCAGGCCATTGTGCCAGCTACGGTCCGCTGAATCATAATCAGACTGGTAACCGAAGTAAGTCTGCTTACCCGGGTGCAGGTAAGTGTCTGCCGACTTCGGCTGGAACGAGACGTTACCACCGATAGAGGTGTTAGCGGTTTCGGTGGAGGTGGCGCCAGACTGAATATCAATCCCACCGTACATATACGGGTCGATATAATCGCGGCCAATACCAAAGGTGTTCAGGCCCGCGCGGCTGACATAGCTACGCCCGGTGGCATCGGGTTGCGCAATGCCGTCAACGTCGATACCGACACGGTTACTTTCCAGCCCGCGAATGTTGTATCCGGTATAACCGCCACGGTCGAAGCCGCTTTTGCCATTGCCGGACCCTCCGCTTGCGCCGGTGGCGCTAATAAGCGGTTCATAGCGCATGACTGAGCCAAAATCGTTGGCGCCTTTGTTTTGCAGATCCTCGGCGCTCACCCTATGGCTGTTGCCCGCTTTCAGTATCGGTGCAGGGGCGGTAACAACCATCTCCTCGGCATTGTCCTGCCGGGTATCGGCCGGGGTGGTCTGTTTGACGTGAGTATCAGCCGCCATAACCGTGGTCTGATACAGTGCTGCGAGCAGTGAAGTCACCAGGGCGCTCTTACGAAACGGTGCCCGGGAAAGTTGCGATGTACCCATAATTTTGCAAGCCTTAGAATTTATTAGTATCAGGCCCACCGTGCTTCCAGTCTTTTTATTGAGCGGGTGATGTCAGCACAGGACACACGGCTTCGCTCTTTTTCTTGATCGGAATCATAATGATAACCATTATCAGTTGCAACAACTTCGCAATTTCTTCACGCTTTGCGCATTCTTTTGTCTACACTAAGCCAACGTTTACACTTGCTGGTTAACACGATTATGCAAACCAAACCCGCTATCACCTTACAGTACTGCTCCCAGTGCAACTGGATGCTTCGCGCCAGCTGGATGGCGCAGGAACTCCTTCACAGCTTTAGTACCGACTTAGGTTCCGTTACCCTGGCGCCAGGTACGGGCGGTATTTTTGTCATTGATATTGACGGTAAGGTTATCTGGGACCGTAAAGTGGATGGCGGTTTTCCGGATGCGGCTGAGCTGAAACGCCGCGTGCGGGATTACTGCTTCCCGGATAAAGATCTTGGGCATGTGGAAAAGAAAAACCATTAGCCCTCAGGGAATGTGCGAGCCATCAATATTGGATGCTCGCGCATCAATAAATATCAGAGACAAACAGCACCGTGGTACCTTAATCCCTTTTTTCACCACCGCGCTTATATTTGCTCAAAAGACGGCTGCAAATAATCCTCCACGCAGTAAATATATATTTACCCCGCTCAATCCAAACCATTGATTAAAAAGAGATTACTTTATTTAAGTGATCTGCTTCATATTATTTATTTTCCCCCATTAAGCCTTTTCTGCTGCCCGATATGATGCGAAAAATATCAACAATGGAGATAACAATGAATAAAGATGAATCAATCAAGGATATCGGCTTATTTACCGATGCGGATACAGAATGCATGAAATCATTTTCCCATCTTGCAGAAATGATCGCAGGACTGATAGGCCCACACTGCGAAGTGGTGCTGCATTCATTTGAAGATCACAAAGCCTCGGTGAATAAAATTATTAATGGCCACCACACCGGCAGAACAGTCGGCTCGCCTATTACTGATATGGGGCTTAAGACCCTGCAATTGTTCAACAAAACGGGCATCAATAATACGCTGAGCTATTTTACGCGAAATAAAAAAGGCGAATTATTTAAATCAGCGACATCGGTGTTATTTGGCGAAGAAGGGAAAGCGATTGGGCTATTTTGCGTCAATATCAATCTCTCGGTTCCCTTTCACCAGATGCTCGAAACCCTGATCCCGGACGGTGAGGCCCCCATGCCTTTTACCGAACATTTCGCTGCCAGCCCGCATGAGGTCGTAATGGAAGCGGCAGATAAGGTCATTGCCAGCGTACAAAAAGACGTCATGATAACCCGCAAATTCAAAAACAAAGAGGTGGTTAATCAGCTGTATAATAACGGGATTTTCGAACTAAAAGACGCGGTTAAAATTGTCGCTGCCCGTCTTGGTATCACCCGCTATGCCATCTACAAGTATCTGCGTGAACGTAAGTCCCACCAGGCATAATGCCTGTCGTTGCGCGGCCATCATGGCTGCGCCCTGCCCCTTTTTCGCTTCAGTGCCGATATCTGTCACAGTGTACTTTGTGAACGGAAAACAAAACCCTCCACGCATCACGATCACTATAACCTACTGAAAAGCAGTCCTTTAACATTGCGACACAACCTGACCGTAAACCAAAATTTACGACAACAAGTGATCTTTATGAAATGAATGAACGCTAAAACGGGATTTATTTCTCAATTTCACTCCGCTGGTTCACATTTCAAAACAGCGGCAAAAAAGCGTCGTTCATTGAATGTTCCAGAATAAATGGGATGATTGCCTTTCTGTTTATTTCGGCATACCTTCCAGCCAATGCAATCACTTGAAAATAGAGTGTATTTTATTTTTATTGTGAACTTTATCACCCGTTTTACATTACTTAAGGAAATGCTCAAATCGAATTTAACCTCTGTTATTCACTTTGCCATGACTTTATCGCATGATGCGTTTGCCAAATGATTCCCGGGAAAGGGAAAGACCATAAGACGCCTCCAGAATTAACTGGAGGAATTCGATTCGCTATACCTTTTTAAATTACAGAACTCACTGGAGATATAAAATGATCTATCCGGCAGAACCATTCCGTATTAAAAGTGTTGAAACCGTCTCAATGATTCCCCGTGACGAGCGTCTTAAAAAAATGGAAGAAGCAGGTCTTAACACCTTCTTATTGAACTCCAAAGATGTGTATATCGACCTGCTGACGGATAGCGGCACCAACGCCATGAGCGACAAACAGTGGGCGGGCATGATGATGGGCGATGAAGCCTACGCAGGTAGCGTCAACTTTTATCACCTGGAAGCCACCGTACGTGAGTTGTTCGGCTTTAAACATATCGTGCCGACCCACCAGGGCCGTGGTGCGGAAAACCTGTTATCACAGCTGGCGATAAAACCGGGGCAGTATGTAGCGGGCAATATGTACTTTACGACGACCCGTTATCATCAGGAAAAAAATGGTGCCTCGTTTGTTGATATCGTACGTGATGAAGCACATGACGCCACCCTGAATGTACCGTTTAAGGGCAATATCGACCTGAATAAATTGCAGAAATTGATCGATGAAAAGGGAGCCAAAAACATTGCTTACATCTGCCTGGCGGTGACGGTTAACCTGGCGGGTGGACAGCCGGTTTCGATGGAAAACATGCGCGCGGTGCGTGAACTCACCAGCGCACATGGCATCAAGGTCTATTACGATGCGACGCGCTGCGTGGAGAATGCTTATTACATCAAAGAGCAGGAAAAAGGCTTTGAGAACAAGAGCATCAAAGAGATCGTGCATGAGATGTTCAGCTATGCCGACGGCTGCACCATGAGCGGTAAAAAAGACTGTCTGGTGAACATTGGCGGCTTCCTGTGCATGAACGATGACGACCTGTTCTCTCAGGCGCGTGAGCTGGTGGTGGTTTACGAAGGGATGCCCTCTTACGGCGGTCTGGCCGGACGCGACATGGAAGCCATGGCAATTGGCCTGCGTGAAGCCATGCAGTTCGAATACATCGAGCACCGCATTAAGCAGGTACGCTACCTCGGCGATAAACTGAAAGCAGCAGGCGTGCCGATTGTCGAGCCGGTTGGTGGCCACGCGGTATTCCTGGATGCCCGCCGTTTCTGCCCGCATCTGAGTCAGGAAGAATTCCCGGCGCAAAGCCTGGCAGCCAGTATTTATGTGGAAACCGGAGTGCGCAGCATGGAGCGTGGCATCATCTCCGCCGGACGCAATAAAGAGACTGGCGAGCATCATAAACCGAAACTGGAGACCGTGCGTCTGACCATTCCGCGCCGCGTATACACCTATGCGCATATGGATGTCGTCGCCGATGGGATTATTCAACTGTATAAACACAAAGAGGATATTCGCGGCTTACGTTTCACCTACGAGCCCAAACAGCTGCGTTTCTTTACCGCACGCTTTGAATACATTTAATGTGTTTTCCTGCCCCATGACCTGATGGGGCAGTTTTGTTTCTCGCCGATAAAAAATGATGTTCAAACTTATATAACGCTACCCGGAATATTCCCGTTGCAGCCAATACTTCTGCAACCTGAATAATGACGGGTAAGAGACTTATTCAGGAATATCTATTATGGCTCTCTCTTTATCCGAACCGATTCGTGACGCCGGGCTGACCAGCGGCGCCATGCTTGTTATTGCTACCGTGGTAGGTGGCGGTATGTTTTCACTGCCTATCGCGATGGCGGGCGTCTGGTTTCCGGGCGCCACCCTGGTCCTTATTGCCATTTCGCTGATGATGCTGATGACCGGATTAATGCTGGTGGAAGTGAATCTGCATTTTGATGTCGGCGCCAGTTTTAATACGTTTACCCTGGAACTGCTCGGCAAACGCTGGAATTTTGTTGTCGGCCTCGCCTTCGGTTTTGTTTTATATATTCTGACCTACGCCTATATTTCCGGCTCGTCGGCGGTATTATCGAACACGATCGCCAAATACAGCGGGATGGCCTTGCCTTCCCCCGTGTCGATTATTCTGGTGAGTGTGATTGTCAGCCTGATTGCGTGGTATAGCTCGTTGCTGGTTGGCCGCATCACCACCGTTCTGATCTTCGGTAAATTTATCGCTTTCTTCGCCACCTTTTCCGGCATGATTGGCACGATTAATCTTGATAACCTGATCGATAGCGCCAGCGTCGCTTTGCCGCAAACCCGCTATCTGCCCTATGTGTTAATGACCCTGCCGTTTTGTATTATCTCTTTCGGCTTTCATGGCAATGTGCCAAGTCTGGTGAAGCTTTACGGTAAAGAGAATATTCATCACATTAAAAATTCCATTATCGTCGGAACGTTATTTGCGTTGATTCTCTATATCTTTTGGCTGGCAGTGACCATGGGCAATATCAGTCGTGCGGACTTCTCGCCGATTATCGCCAAAGGCGGCAATATCGATGTGTTTGTTGAGGCGATTGGCGGGATTTTTACCAGCCGCTATATGGAAGTGATTTTGACGTTCTTCGGTAACTTTGCCGTTGCCAGTTCGCTGCTGGCTGCCACGCTCGGACTGTTTGATTACATTGCCGACCTGTTCCATTTTCCCAATAACGGCATCGGGCGCTGCAAAACCGCCGTGGTAACCTACCTGCCTCCGGCGGCGGTGTGCCTGTTTTTCCCCAATGGTTTTGTCCACGCTATCGGTTATGCCGGGCTGGCGTTTACCATCTGGAGCGTGATCCTGCCGCCCTTCCTGGTAAAAAGCGCCCGCCAACGCTTCGCCACAGCTGCTTACCGAGCGCCCTGCAATAATGCCGTGCTCAATACCGTTATCGTCTGCGGCGGGATCGTCTATTTAACCGTTATTCTTGAAGTTTTTGACCTGCTTCCCGTGTTTCGTTAACGGGTGTTAGCACCGAGGATGGCGATGTTTCTGACCCTGCTCCATTACCAGCAACCCCTGTTTTGCCACTTTACGTTGCTGCGTGTTGCGGTGACGCTTTTACGCAGCATGGGACTGCGTAAAAAAACGCGTTGCCAGTAAACCAGAGCCTGCGTTGCAGACCCTGTGTTAAATGCTCATCCCCGCTCAATCTGGCTACGAAGGTTTGGCGGGGATTACGACTCGTTCCTGGTCGCGGTGCTGGCGCGAACAATATTACGCCCGGAACGCTTTGCCTCGTACAGCGCGTCATCCGCCGCCTGAATTAAACTGCCATAGTCTGTATGCACACGTTGGTTGAGGCTGGCAACACCGACGCTGACGCTCACGACGTCACCCGGCGAACCAGAATGCGGCAGTCCCAGCGCCTGCACACTGGCGCGCAATCTTTCCGCGACAACGACCGCATCGGCCGAGCGCGTTTCCGGTAAAAGCGCACAAAACTCTTCCCCGCCGTAACGGAAAAGCATGTCATAAGGGCGCAACAGCGACCCCCGCATGGCTGCCGCTATCTGTTGCAGGCACAAATCACCCTGCTGATGACCATAACGATCGTTGTAGCGCTTGAAGTAATCCACATCAATCAACAACAGCGCCAGCGGTTTGTTATTACGCTTACTGGCACGCCACTCTTTCGCAATGCATAAATCGAAATAGCGACGATTGCCCACCCCCGTCAGCCCATCAGAGAGCGATTGCGAGAGCAGCACATGTGCCTGTTCGCGTAACAGCGACTCCCGGCGAACGGCCATACTGACATCCACAATCTGAATGAGGCAGTAGCGTTCCACATCGCCCAACGGGACGATAGTGATCGCCTGACTTAAACGCTCACCGGGCTGCGCGGGTTCCGCAAACAGTGGGAACGGTGAGCGATGCAGCGATTGCGACAACAGTGCCGGTAAGTTGTGACATATCGCTTGTTTAATCGCTACGCCAACCCGATGGTTACGTAGATCCGGAAAAATGGCGAAAAAATCCTGACCTTTGGCTTCGCTTGCCGCACGACCTGTATGTGCTTCTAACCACGCGTTCCACAAGGTAATCCTGTAGTTCGCATCAACAACAATCACGCCCAGACTCAAGGCGGAAAATGCATCCAGTAGCAGCTTGTCATTCATGGTTATCAGAGCCCGTCGGAAGCAAAACCAGATTCAACGCGTTCAATATAGAGGCTGATTTGTTCGCGCAAATCACGCAACGCCGACATGTCCAGGATAAAAGCCAGATACCCTTCAATTTCCTGACGTTCCAGCGAAAAATCGATACGCAACATCAGCACCGATGGGTCACTGGGGTCGTGCGACGGGTTCAGGATCTGCTCACTGGTTCCCACACGAAACACGGGCAATGAACCCTGTAACTCTTTCTGAAACATATTCGCCAGCGTACCCACACAGGCATTGAGCACGATGTTGCCAATTTCGCTCATCGCTTCGCGCTCCATCTCACCCAGCTCATGGGCAGGGATCAAATCGCCCACCATCATGCGGACGATTTCAAAGCTGGCGGTCTCCGGAAACATCAGAATAGCTTCGGTGGCATACGCCCCTTTGTATTGTTGGCTGATACCTACCACACAACGAGAGGCCGGCGCCGAGTTCATCGGCCGCTTCCGAGCGCGTGGTAATGCGCACCGACGGGACAGACATACGGACTTCTTCATTAACGATGTCACTCATCGCGGCAGCCGCGTGACCTACACCGATATTGAAGATCTCCTTCAGGCTGTCTGCTTCGATTTCGCTCATATCCGTCAAATCGATCATCAGTTCGACTCCAGGTTTTGCAGCATGGCGTGAATTTGCGGTTCTTTAATCGGTTTGGATAAAAAGCCCAGACCAAGCTGGTCGGCCTGGGCCTGCACGGAGTTCTGCACGTTGGCCGTCAACAGAACGATATGCATATCCGGGTGAGTCTCACGCAGGATTGCCGCCGCGGCAAGACCGCCCATTCCTGGCATATTGACATCCAGCAGGATCAGATACGGCTTTTTGATAGCCGCCATCTCAATAGCCTGTTCGCCCGTCGCCGCCTCTTCAATCTGCCACTCAGGATGCTGGCTGAGCACATACTGTTTTGAGATCATGCGTGACAATCGGCTGTCATCCACGATGAGAATATGTCTGGACATAATTTTACGTTCTCTTTTCTTTATTCAACTGGCATAAATTCACCCGACTTGCAGTGTCGGTCCGGGCACGCAGTACCGCTTATTCTCACCCTGGTTGCGCAATATTTCCGTTAGGTCACTCTATTCATCGGCAGCAATGGCTATTTACTTAGTGCCAGATTGTAAGAAGTTGCATATCGCCTGCGGCTTAGTCTGCCGGTTGCTGTTTTATTCGCCATAACGCCATTCTAGTGTGAAAACAGGCGGGCAATGCGCAGAAAAGGAGACCAAATGTACAAGCCTGTGCGTTATGGATTGTGCTTAATCGGCAAAAAAAAAAGCGGAGCATGACTGCCCCGCTTTTCCCCGATGTTGATGCACTACACGTGGTTTTAGTAGAAACCCATTGTCTTACCGCTGTAACTCACCAGCAAGTTTTTAATCTGTTGATAGTGGCTCAGCGCGAGTTTATGGGTCTCACGACCTACGCCGGAGTTTTTATACCCACCAAAGGCCGCATGGGCCGGATAGAGGTGGTAGCAGTTGGTCCACACGCGACCGGCTTTAATATTGCGCCCCATACGCCAGGCGCGATTGATATCCAGCGTCCACAGCCCGGCCCCCAGTCCATACTCGGTGTCGTTGGCGATACGCAGCGCTTCCGCTTCATCTTTAAAGGTGGTGATACCGATAACCGGCCCGAAGATCTCCTCCTGGAAGCAGCGCATATGGTTCTCGCCTTTGATCAAGGTCGGCTGGATATAGAAGCCATTTTGTAGGTGGTTATCATGCGCAACGTGCGCGCCGCCGGTGATGATTTCGCCCCCTTCTTCCCGGGCGATATTGATGTAAGAGAGGATCTTGTCGTACTGCTCGCGGGAGGCCTGCGCGCCGATCATGGTGTCGGTGTCAAAGGGGTCGCCTTTGCGGATGTTTTCCATACGCGCCACGACTTTTTCAACAAACTGCGGGTAGATAGATTCTTGCACCAGCACGCGCGACGGGCAGGTACAGACTTCGCCCTGGTTAAAGAAGCCCAGCACCACCCCTTCAATGGCTTTATCGATATACTCTTCATCGCCATTGAGCACATCTTCAAAGTAGATGTTCGGCGATTTACCGCCCAGCTCGACGGTGCTCGGAATGATGTTGTCCGCGGCGCAAGAGAGGATGTGGCGGCCAATGGGCGTTGAGCCGGTAAAGGCGATTTTTTCAATACGCTTGCTGCGGGCCAGCGGCTCGCCCGCTTCGGTACCGTAGCCATGCACCACGTTCAGTACTCCTTTTGGCAGCAAATCACCGATCAGTTCCATCAGCACGCAAATGCCGAGCGGGGTCTGTTCTGCCGGTTTCAGTACGATACAGTTACCTGCCGCCAGCGCCGGAGCCAGTTTCCAGGCGGCCATCAACAGCGGGAAATTCCACGGGATAATCTGACCGACCACCCCCAGCGGTTCATAGATGTGGTAGGCGACGGTATTGCTGTCAATTTCTGCTGCCGTCCCTTCCTGCGCGCGGATACAGCCGGCAAAGTAGCGGAAATGATCCACCGCCAGCGGTAAATCCGCATTCAGGGTTTCGCGGATGGGTTTACCGTTATCCCAGGTTTCCGTCAACGCCAGCAGCTCAAGATTCTGCTCAATGCGATCGGCGATCGCCAACAGCACGTTGGAACGATCCTGCGCGCTGGTTTTGCCCCACGCATCTGCGGCTGCATGGGCGGCGTCGAGCGCCTTTTCAATGTCTGCTGCACCTGAACGCGGGAACTCAGCAATCACTTCCCCGGTTACCGGCGTGGTGTTGGTAAACCAGCGCCCTTCTACCGGATCGACAAATTCACCGCCAATGTAGTTGCCATAACGTTTTTTAAAGGAGACTTTAGCGCCAGTCTGGCCAGGGTGAATGTATTTCATAAGATGTTCCTCTATTTTTATGGGTACAGGTGAGGCGTCGCGCCCTGTGCGGACACCTCTTCATAAGCAGCTCTTATGCCAAAACCAGCCCCGAAGAGAGAAAATCTTTTATTTATCTTTAAAAACAATTGATTAATGAATCAACACGCTTCCCGTCATCGTTTCTCAGGCCAAAAAATATCGTGTCGCCCTTCGCGAACTGTGTCGTCCATCGCTACACGCGGGACACTTTTATGCTACACAATTGTAACATCTCAGTTCTCCGGAGTGTGCCATGCCGCATCGCGTACCGTCTTTTGCTCTCGCCCCGCAGACCACCGGCCTTCCCTGTCAACTGGAAGACTCCTGGCAGCGTAGCCTTAATTACGGGCTTCACCGTGACGACGACACCCAACCGTGGGTGGCCAGATCGATGCTGAAAGATGCGCGGGCGGAAAATGCCTGGATAAGCCAGCTGGTTGCACCGCTTCTTGCCCGGCTGCAGCCGGAATTGTCCAGCCATCCCTCTATTATGGTGATGTCGGATGCCACCGGCCTGGTACTGGAGACTCACGGTAATGCCGATTTCCTGCATAAGGCTCAGCGTTACGCGCTGGCGCCGGGCAATTTATGGGGTGAGCATGCGCGGGGAACTAACGCCATTGGTACTGCGCTGGCGATGCAGCGTCACTGCGAGGTCTCTGGCGGTGAACACTATCTTAATCGCAATGCCGGGCTGTTCTGTTCAGCTTCGCCGGTGTTTCGCCCGGACGGAACCGTGGCAGGCGTACTGGACATCTCCACACCCGCGCAACTGCCAAAACACGACGCGGCGGCGCTGATTCGCCGGGCAGTCTGCCAGATTGAACACGCCTGGGCTGCCAGCGCCGTCAGTGCCGATCGCTGGCTGCTGAGCTTGCACAGTGACGCCCGTGTACTGGGAAGCGCACAGGAACTGTTGTTGATTTTTGAGCAGAACACTTTGCTGGGCGCCAACAAACTGGCGATTGACGAGTTCTGTCTCACACCGGGACACTTTGGCGCGACAGCGATCGAGACACTGTTTCCCGGCATCACCCTTAATGCGGCTGAAACGACCCTGGAAGCCAGCAATCGTCAGCGTTATTACGCCCGCCAGACCACGCCAGCGCGTCGCTATATTGGCCGTGGCGTCGCCCGCACGCCCGTGACGGTAGACCCGGAAAAAGAGAAAGCGCTACGTATTCTCAATGCCGGGATTGCCCTGTGTATCACCGGGGAGACTGGAAGCGGTAAAGAACACTGCGCCCGCGAATTACACAGCCGCAGCCAGTGGCGTGATGGCAACTTTATCGCCATTAACTGCGCGGCCCTGCCCGAGAACCTGATTGAATCTGAGCTGTTTGGCTATGCCCCTGGCGCGTTTACCGGGGCCAATCCGAAAGGCTATAGCGGTAAATTCCGCGAAGCCCACGGCGGCGTTCTGTTTCTTGATGAAATCGGCGATATGCCGCCGGGTCTGCAAACCCGTTTGTTACGCGTATTGCAGGAGAAAAAAGTGACGCCGCTCGGCTCGAATACTGCCTACAGCGTTAATTTCGCGCTGATCTGCGCCACCCATCAGGATCTTACCGCACAGGTCGCCGCAGGGGCATTTCGCGAAGACTTGCTGTACCGTATTCAGGAATTTCATCTGCGCATCCCGCCTCTGCGCGAATGGCCCGATACCCGCCAGTTTATCCAGAAATTGTGGCAAGAGTTGGGCGCCGGTTCGCGTGATATTACCCTGAGTGAAGAAGCGCTCCACGCACTGGCCGCTCGCCCCTGGCCGGGCAATGTGCGTCAATTATTAAGCCAGTTGCGGGTATTGCTGGCGCTGGCGGATGACCATTCAGTGATCCGGCTGGCGGATTTGCCGGGCGAACCCACGCCCGCCTCGGCGCCCGTTCTGCTGTCTGCCCCTGCCGATGAGCAAATCGCCATTCGTGAGGCGCAGGGCAATATGAGTCTGGCGGCAAAAAAACTGGGGATTTCACGCAGTACACTTTACCGACGACTGGAAAAACGCCAGAGCGTCGGCAGAGCCTGAATTGCGCTTAGCGGAAAGGTAGCGATTATCATGAATCCCGCTTTCGTCTCCCCGACCTGTTCCGACTCGCCCAGGCAAATTATCAGGCAGTGAGATTATCCAGCCAGTTGCCTGTCACCTGGCGGGCCGCGCTGGCAAGCCTGGCGCTATAACGCGCGGCATCGTCACGCAGTGTGCGTGGATCAATTCCGGCATGACTGAGTTCACACGCATGCCCGACCAGCCAGCCTTCCAGCCCGGTCGCGGTTACTTCCAGGTGAAACTGAAAACCCAGTCCATGATTGCCGACGCTGAATGCCTGATTATCGCACACCGCACTGCTGGCCAGGTGCGCGGCGCCGGCGGGTATCTCAAAACGGTCACCGTGCCAGTGCAGCACCGGCAGTTGATGCAACGGCGCAAAGTATGCCGGCGCAGCGTCACTGACGGTTATCGGGAAGTAGCCAATTTCTTTGACACCCATCGACGCAACCTTCGCGCCCAGCGCCGCCGCCATCAATTGAGCGCCCAGGCAGATACCCAAAACCGGTTTACCGTGGGTAAGACGCTCACGGATGATCCGCATTTCAGTCTCGAGGAAAGGATAAACAGACTGTTCGTAAACGCCAATCGGCCCGCCCAGAACGATAAGCACATCGTCAGCCAGCGGATCAAGTGCTGAGAGGGATTGCACGGGGGTGTCGATATAGCGCCAGCGATATCCCTTCGCCAGTAAGGTTTCGCCAAGGGAATCAAGATCTTCAAAAGGCACATGACGAAATACAACGGCAGTCTTCATGACGGCTCCTTCAACTGAGTAAAAGACGCACAGGAGCAACAACCTTGTACAGGAGAGAAAAGCTTGTCAATGACAAACGGAGGAAAACTCTGTGAGCCCTGAGAAGACACCTCAGGGCTCATGTTTTGGCTTAACGTAACGGTATCCGGTGGTGATAAACGAAAATCGTCATATCAGCAAAGAGCAGCGTTTCGTCAGGTTTGCCAAGCTGTGCCCTCACCGCTTCCAGCCGCGGATGTGGCGCCGTTTCCGTTTCGACTGCGGGGATCGCCACAAACTGGCGCTCAGGCGAGGTTTGCACATAGGCATCCGTTAACCACGATCTCAGCGTCTGGGAGCGTGTACTATCGAACTGAATATGGAAATCAACTTTATCAAACATCACCGGGGAAATATGGATTTCACCAAACGACAGCCAGTTAACATTGTTAGATAATTTCCAGTAATCCCCATAGCCGAAAGTGAGATTATTCTTTTTCAGGAAAGCGATGTAGTCGTAGGTTTGTTTTTCCTGATCGTACAACGGCGTTGTATTAACCTGATAGGAATAGAGCGAAGAGGCAATATAGAGCGGGAATACCAGTGCAATGGCGACCTTTTTCGTGCAGGAAAAGGCCAGAACGACCATCACAATAGCAAAACAGACCGCGCCGACGAAAAAGCGAGCACTGATATCAGCGGGAAAATCGTAGCTGATAATGAATGATGAAATAATGGCAGAGGCGGTAAAGAAGCTGAACAGTGACACAAAAACCGCCTCTGTACCTTTCCTTAAACAAATAATAACGGCGTACAGAAACAGGGCCATCCAGATAACAAAAGAGGCGATATAAGCAAGCGGGGTGTGAACAAAAAAGAGGTTCAGGCTCTTACCTAAAAGTTGAACGACCCATGCGGCATTATCCGGCCATTGCGCCACTGGCATCAGTTTAAAGCGTTGAATCGGTAGGCCCATCAGTCTTTGCAGCATGTGGGACATGCTGATAATAAAACTGATACCCAGGATGATAGTGAACTTCCTCGGTAGAATCTGCCGCCAGCTAAAATAGCCACAGGTCAGCAGTAACGGCAGAAAATACGTCGCCAAAAACCACGGGTCGGAGATAGAGGCAAAAAGTGCAATAAACGTCGTTAGCCAGGTTAAAGGCAGCGATTTTTTCTTGATATTGAAGAAGGCCAGCGCAAAAACCAGTATTCCAAAGAAGTTAGTAGAATAATGCGAAAAAGGATGGGCAGCAAAACCGAAGGTATATACGTACGCTGGAAGCAGAATCAGACAAATGGCTGCGATAAGCGCATGCCAGGCATTCGACATCCTATAAACCACACACGCCAGAATAAACGCGCTTAGCCCCACAAAAACTGACGTAGACAGAACCAGCGGATGAATGCCGTCGTTCCCCATCAATGCAAAAAAGAGGAAATTGACAGGATAAGTGGTGAAATACCAGTTATCCGGCGTGGGCGCCCAGTCTTTAAAAGCGGAAAACCCCTCGGTGAGAAACGCCCGCCAGACCAGAGGACTATTGGCTGAATCCGGGTCCAGCGCAAAATAACGCATGGTCAAAAAGTAAGAGCCACCAATGGCAATAATTAACAACAACAGAAAAAAGCCAACGTCTTTCAGGCTAAACTTAAACATTACTTATCCTTTTTTGCGCCTTTTACGATATAGCGAGGTCTTTTTTTGGTCTCGATATAAATTCGGCCAATATACTCACCCAAAACCCCAATACCAATCAATTGCACACCACCGAGGAACAGGATCGATACAAGTAACGATGGATAACCGGCCACCGCATTTCCCCATATCAGTTTGTCGATAATCATCCATGTCCCGTAAAGAAACGAGAGCGCGGCAACAAGAAAACCAATATAGGTCCAGACCCTGAGCGGTAAGGTAGAAAAGCTGGTAAAGCCTTCCAGCGCCAGGTTCCACAATTTCCAGCCGTTAAATTTTGACTCTCCGCGAACCCGTTTTGAACGGGTATACTCCACCACCGCTACCTCGCCCTCAACCCAACTCAGTAAGCCCTTCATGAACAAATTGCGTTCCTGTAGCAGCTTAATATTCTCGACGGTTTCGCGTGATAGCAGACGAAAATCGCCTACGTTCTCTTCGATTTTCGGTGAGCTTATTTTGTTATGGATACGGTAAAACCAGCCGGCAGTTTTACGTTTGAAATGGCTGTCACTGCTTCTGTCGCTACGCTTGGCGAGGACCACGGACCAGCCTTCCTGCCATTTGTTAATAAGCGCAGGAATAACCTCTAACGGATCCTGGAGATCGACATCAATCGGGATAACTGCATCGCCGGTGGCATATTCGAGCCCTGCCAACAATGCGGGTTCTTTGCCAAAGTTACGGATAAAGTTAATCGCGTTAACGCCAGGATCTGCCTTCGCAAGCGCATTGATAATCTGCTCCGTGGCATCTGTACTGCCATCATTAATAAAGACAATTTCAAGATCGTATTCAGAAAGCGTCTCTTTTGCCGCCTGATAGAAAACAGGAATGGCTTCTTCTTCGTTAAAGACGGGAACAACCAAAGAAATCTTCACTTTTTCACCCTGAAGACAATGAATCTGGAGTAGATAAAACCGAAAACCAGACTGATAGCAGAAAACGCTACGAGTGTAATCACGGGGTTAATATGTGCACGGTCGGCCAGTTTACCGACGCCCGCCGCCATAGCCCCCATAAAAATGACATACAACACATAGCGAACGGTCGTCGCCTGGGCTTTGAATGTCCAGCGGGCGTTGACGAAAAATGAAAACGTCACGGCGACACAAAAGGCAGCAAGATTGGCTATTGTCTGGCTGGCACCGGCAAAGAACAGAATGGCGAACACCAGCCAGTGGAGAAGCGTATTGATCACGCCCACGGAGGTGTATCGGACGAACAGTTTTAGCATAAGAATAGCCAGGGTTACCCTGGGCCAGGTCAGGTCGCTGTTTGGACAGGGATTTTAGCAGTTGCCGCCATAGAGTGAAAGCCAGGATCAGGTAGCCCGCAGTATGGCGAGGCGAGGAAATTCGTCGGGGATGGATGGTTGTGTGGGGGAAGGAGGGTTCACAAATGCTACACGGTGTTATTCGCGATGGTCGATCACGACACTACTTATATACTCCGGATTAATTTCAATAAAACTGAACGACACATCCTGATCTTCATTCAGACAGGTCCACCGTCAGATATCGGATTTTCCTTTTAATGGGCGCAATATTCTGTTTTGTTCCATTAATTGGGAAGAGATCTGGGCTCCCTGTTAAGTCGCCCCCTTTAATGCCAACCCCCACGGATCAATCCAACTTAACGGATTCGGCGCATACGCGTAGAGGTTTATCCCCCCCCGCCAGCCCTATCGGGTCCTGCTGGGTAAACCTGGCGCTATCCGGGTCGTAATACCGGAACAACTTGTAGTACAACCCGGTCTCCCGATCCAGGTATCGCCCCTGCTTACGCAGGTTCTACGCATAGCTCGTCTCCTGCGGTATCGACTCGTGCAGCAGTTTCCCCCACGCGCTGTTCTGCCCTTCCCAGCGGATATGTCCTTCACGGTCCGTCATCCGTTCCGGCGTACCGTTTGGCTGACAGTGGAACCAGAAAATACCCGGATCCTCTAAGATTTACCCAACCATTCTTATAGATACAAAAAATGGACACTTTTCTTTGACGAATTATTTTTCGATCGCATAGCCTAATAATATTATTTTAAACCTGGATGGTTGGCTTTCACCTGCCGCGACAATAATATTTACAGCACAACCATCAACGTTATCACTATATACATACACATCAAAGTTCATATATTTATATGAATGCATATTATCATTTTCATAAAAAAATGTTTCAACACCGCTGATTTCATCGGAAATTTGTTTTTGGAAGACTGAATCAAATTCCCATATAGGCCTAACTATTTTATTATTAAATATAATATGCTTGCCAATTTTGGGAATAGTTATTTCCATGTTAAATTTATAAAATCCTTCCTCCGTTCCATCATATAAATTTTTCTTTGGCTTAAAATTATAAAACTCCCTAGTCATTTCAACCTCCTATCTCTCTTATCTTACCTTCTGCAAGAAGCTGACTAATCGGTTCAGAAAGCTCTAACTGTGTTCCCTTACCTGGCTGGTTAAACCAGGGTATTGCTGGCCCAGCATCAGCATGGATAGGGGCGAGAACTTCATAGACTTTATATGGTTTATTGAGCGTATCCAATGGTAATGCACGGCTCTCAAAATACAAGAACTGCGCGAGCAGCTTTACCAGGTGCGGCAGGTGGTGAAGAGGGTTAAGGAGGCGGTTGTTTAGTGTACTGAACGATGGCAACTGAATAAAAAACAAGCCGGGAAGAGTTAATTTTCATTCCCGGCTTTATTTTATTATTTACATGGATTCCAAAGCGAATAATCGCCTATATATATTTCATTCAGTTTCAAGTTTAATGGAATACTATCTATATTATCAGCTATTTCATCAAATGGTGGCGGCAATATAAATATAAAACCAAAATCCTCGTCTATAACAATGGAACCATTAAATATCCTTTGCCGAGAAGTGAGTTTTTTTATCTCACCAATTTCTTGCCCTGCATATAATAATTTTTTGTATAACCCTCTGTAATTTTGATTACATCCTATGGAAAATATATTTCCATCAGGTTCGGTTGATACAGTTAAAGTTTCATCTAATACATAGGCAAATCTCTTGCTCGCGTCAGGTAGAAGGTACTCCTTGTACTCAACACAATGATCAGAATACATTTCAGCAAGATATACCGATATATTTGTATTTAACAATACATTACCCAACGAATGAAATGATTTTATTTCTGCTGAAAAATCAAACATCTTACATCCCACCATTTACTAATACACCATCGACATAAACAGGTGAATCCTTTATTAGATCATAATTTTCAAAACCATCATGACCTATGCGCCCATATACAACATCGTCACCTTTACCATTGGTTCTATAAACTTTCCAGTAATCATTTCCATGTATATTTGGCTGCTTTGCATTACCACCAGGATGATAATCTAATTTATATGTTGTGCCAGATTTTGTCGTTTTCACATATTGTATATGTTGAATAGCATCAGGCCTGCCAGCTTGTGGGTAGATCTTGGTCCAACCTTTAGATGTTAAAAGGGAATCTATTTCAGCCGGAGTTTTACCCGTTAATTTATTTACCCACCTTTTGGTTATCTTGTTCTTTTCCGCGAAGCCACATTTTAGTCCCAGTGGATCAATATATGACAACGGATTAGGCGCGTACTGATAGAGATTCAGTCCCCCCGCCAGCCCTATCGGGTCCTGCTGGGTAAACCTGGCGCTATCCGGGTCGTAATACCGGAACAGATTGTAGTGCAACCCGGTCTCACGATCCAGGTATTGCCCCTGCATACGCAGGTTCTGCGCATAGCCCGTCTCCTGCGGTATTGACTCGTGCAGCAGTTTACCCCACGCGCTGTTCTGCCCTTCCCAGCGGATATGCCCTTCACGGTCTGTCATCCGTTCCGGCGTACCGTTTGGCTGACAGTGGAACCAGAAGATATCCGGATCCTCCGTGCCATCGATACGCGCCAGCGGTTCATAACTGTGCGCGTCACCCCCCAGCGTCTGCTGGCGTGTTTTGCTGATACGCCGGCCGAGCGGGTCATAGCGGAAACTGACCTGCGTTTGTGGTTTGTTCCTGTCCCTCGGGACTGCCACCACATCGGTTAACCGGTGCTCGCCGTCGTAACGATAATGCCAGCGCGTCTGACCATTATTCTTCTACACGGTGCGGCCGCGAATGTCGTAACGCCAGCGAATGGTTTATCCTCCCCGCCGACTCTATCGGATCAGGGCTATGGATCCCCCTTATTGGCAGATCAGGCTATGAATTTCGTTCGTACATTCAAGCTGAAAATTTTAATTTCTTATCCGGCTTTTATTATAAATATTCTTGAAAGATTTTTTTATTAAATTCCAATTTAATATCCTTATCATTATTAAACCCTAATGTTTTTTCACTGAATAATACATCACCATTTATATCATTTTTAGATATATTATTTCTCTTAATTGCTAGCAATATGAGCAAGAATGGATATGAATAATATTTAGGATCACCAATTATATCCCCCACCAAATCTTTATTCACATCCAATAAATTAAAAACAGCCGGAAGCTGAGCGTTTTTTAATTTATCCAGTAATAATTTACAGGTTTTTTCAATCCCATCTTCTGTCGATGGCAATAATGGACAACCATCTTTTTCACCCATTGTAGAAATACAGTAAATATATTCATCATTCGGTAAATTTGATTTGTATGGTGGATGAAATGTATCGAGTTCTGATTTTAAAGTCGGTGATTTAACTACAATTATAGTTCCATAAGCATGTAAATTATTAAGATAAACAAAATCAATATGAGCAGTAGATTTACCCTTTTTTATTGTGACCTTATTTTTCCCAAGCTTAACGCCTTCTTGTCCATCAAACATACTTTTCAGATAAAAATCAAATCGACTCTCAAATTCATATCTTAACTCTTTCAATGACATGGGTTACCTCTATTTTAATATCGGAGAAGCCAGATCGTTGCATCGACAATATTTCCCTTTCCATCTACAGGTATACCATTAGGCCCATTTGTAGAGACTTCAAATTGCCCTTTAGTGCCTTTTGATGGACTGATTCCACCACCACCTAAACCACCATTCGTATTCGCAGCCCCTTTATCGTATACACCCGCACCTTTCTGTCCCCTCGTCAACCTGCCTTTACCATTTTTTACTTCAAAGACATGATAATTTCCATTTGCATCTTTCGCCACAATATCAGCTCTAATCCTCTTGGCATTCACTTTCATTGTGACTTCTTCAGTAATTACAGTAAAAAAATTTTTTTCAAATCTGCTTTAGCTTTAATTATACCTCGTCTTCCGCTATATGCGGACTTCCATAATAACCCCCACTGATCCACCCAACTCAACGCATTCGGCGCATACGCATAACGGTTTATCTCCCCGCCAGCCCTATCGGGTCCTGCTGGATAAACCTGGCGCTATCCGGGGCGTAATAACAGAGTCCCCGTCGGTTATTCATTCAGACACAGCCAGCTTCTCAAACAAACTGGCCAAAAGCGGCAGGACTTGAGACCGGCTGGACCGTCATCATAGTAGTTTCTGAGAAATGTACTATCCCCCGGAGGATAACAGCAAAATACAAGAACTGCGCGAGAACTTTAGTGTTTTTGCTTGAGGGTTAAATAATAAGAAGCCGGGAAGATTCAAAATCCGTCCCAGCTTTTCGTGTTAATTTAATACATATTCTATAGACTTTATAATACTTCTATAGAATTGAATTGACTCTTCACCTACAGGTATACTATCAATTAAAAAGTTAGTTACTGTACCATGATGATCATAAACCTTATTTCTTATCGGATTTTTGAAATAATGTTCAGGATAGATATCCATACTATTTGGATCTATATTTTTTAATGTTGCAAAATATCCATTCTTCCAGCATGAAGCATCAGTAATAATTGGCGGAAATAACATTTTTCCTTTATTCAATATAATATCTTCACCGAGAGATGATGTGAAATTATCATATATATATATGACAATAGCATTTTTAAATGGGCCGACATCTATTTTCCCTAAAGCGACCATGCCATAACCAAACCGACCATCGCTCAATTGAAAATAAAAAATATCACCTGCCTCTGGCCATTTTTTTTGCTTTTTATTTCCTGACATTACAGTTAACTTGTCGGCCATTTTATAGTAACTCCGTTGGTATTAAGCCCATTTTCGCCCCACGAAACAGCATCAGAATATAACTTCCTCGTCGGACTAATACTATTGATGGAATTTCCAAAGTGTGAATTATTATGAATAATTGCCGGTTCTACACTCCGCGCATGCCCTCAATTCAGTGGTTCTTCGGTAATTCGAACTAATTTATCGAATCTTTCACCATGTTATCCAACACGAATATACACATCCTTACTTATACCCACATTCACGGGTTTACCATCTTTATACCCCATATAAACATAGGTATTATTCCCACCTTTTGCTTTCGCTTTATCTGAACAATGCCTATTTTATTATCTTATCAACAGGTTAAATACAAGAATATCATACAAAAATCACAGCGCTGTCTTAAAGTCGGTTATGTCAGCATCTGCCACACCAACCGTAAAACCAAAGTCCCCACCCATTATTCCCATAGCCCCGGCATCTACCTTAAAGGCAACTGGCTGGGTGAGGCGGGTTTTGACTCCGGGCGCGGCGTGACGGTGCGGATTTTGGAGGGGTGCATCGTGCTGATTGCCGACTGCGACGAGGTACAGGAGCTGCGCGAGCAGCTTTATCAGGTGCGGCAGGTGGTGAAGGGGATTAAGGAGGCGGTTGTTTAGTGGGCTGAACGGCGGCAGGCAAATAAAAATGAGCCGGGAAGATTTAAAGTCTTCCACGGCTTTTTATATAAACCTAAAGAAATGACACACTAATTCTATCAGGTTTTATTAAGACATATTCATGATTGATATAACCATATTCTTGAGTATATAAATCATCCATAAAAGCTAACCCATTGACAATTATTTTATCGTCAATCTTAAACCCTCTAATTTCATATGAAAAACTATCTCCCTGTCTGATTATTGATAAATCGCTTTCGGATTGAGGTTCAATTATTTCAGAGTCTAAAAAGGAAAGCTCAATTTCAACAAGGTAAACATTTCCTTTAATTATTTCATATGGACAAGAGACAATAAAACAATAAATATTGATCTCACCGAAAGATAACAAAACCTCTTCATCTATGTCATCATTGGTTTCAATGACTTTAGCATAATATTTCATACCTACAATCCACCCTCATCTCTTGGAACTAGTTTGATAGTTGTATCTTTGGCGTCCCCGTTAAGCGTCTTCCAGATATCTTTGCCGCTTTTCGTGTGAATAGTTGTTATATTTCCACTAGAATTTGTTCCAACGAAGCCCACCTTTGTTGCCCCTTTCGATGTATTCCCCATATACATTACATAGCCAGTCCTTATTTCTCCTTTATAGAGATACTGGACTTTATGACCATTTTTTATAATATCATTACCGATCGCCAGATATTCAGCCTCAGATTTTGCTCTAAACTCACCGCCATGCTTTTTAAAATGCGAAGTTAACTTTTCATTATCAGCAAATTCTAAACATTTAAGACCTACTGGATCGATCCATGACAGCGGATTCGGCGCATACTGGTAAAGGTTTATCCCCCCCGCCAGCCCTATCGGGTCCTGCTGGGTAAACCTGGCGCTATCCGGGTCGTAATACCGGAACAGATTGTAGTGCAACCCGGTCTCACGATCCAGGTATTGCCCCTGCATACGCAGGTTCTGCGCATAGCCTGTCTCCTGCGGTATCGACTCGTGCAGCAGTTTCCCCCACGCGCTGTTCTGCCCTTCCCAGCGGATATGCCCTTCACGGTCTGTCATCCGTTCCGGCGTACCGTTCGGCTGACAGTGGAACCAGAAAATATCCGGATCCTCTGTGCCATCGATACGCGCCAGCGGTTCATAACTGTCCGCGTCGCTATAGACATAAGTCAGGGGCACATCGTCGTGAATTTCCTGCAACAGGCGAAAACCTTCCCACAGGAAACGTGTCGTCACCTGCTTTCCTACCGGCCTGCCACCACATCGGTTAACTGGTGCTCGCCGTCGTAACGATAGTGCCAGCGCGTCTGACCATTATTCTTCTACACGGTGCGGTCGTGAATGTCGTAACGCCAGCGAATGTCGCTCCGGTTCACCAAGCGTTTATTGGCATAACCTCCGACGCCGGGCACCAACGAAAGGTCACATGGAACTTTTGGTTAAGCGAAAGATCCGCACGATTAATACAGGCATCCATTCATGCTCTGCATGAGTTTTTTTCAATATTGAATACCGTAAAGTTCTTTATTAACCATGCCTTCCCCTTTGAACAGCAAGGCCTCTTCACCTGCTTCAACGTTGAAATGATGGCACCCCCTATTGCTGTCGAATATTAATATATTAAAGCGAGAAGGTTAAATCGAATAGATTAAATTAAACAACATCCCTTCATCTCTTTTAGGAATAATCCTGTATTCCTCACCAATCAATTTAAATATTTCATCCTCATCAACAAAAAAACCTCTATATATTATAGCCGAAATAATTTTTTGGAACACTTCAGAAGGAACGTTTCTTCTTAAAAATATAAGATCAGCCGGATTACCCCTAATGATGTAATATGAGTAGTTCATCAGTATGAAATTTGATATTAATAAATTTCCTGTAGACTGATATTTATCAAAGCACTGCCCCAGGGCTATATATATGGTTTTCTGAGATTTTTTATAAGTATATACAAAACCATTAGGGTCGCTAAGATAGCAATTTGTATCATTGAAATGTAGATAATTATCCCGACCATCCTCAACGAACAAGAAATTCAATACCGATATTTGATAATTCTTTATTGATTTAATATCGCCGTAGTTTTTCTCTTTTGCAACCAGTTCATAAAAGTGCTCTATCAAAGGCAATACTGGTACATTATCATTGCGAGTAGTATTTATACAGAACCCGTCACTGGTAACGCATAGTTTGTCATAAACATCATAATCCATTCCCACTTCAAAACATAAAAATCTCAAAAAGAAATTTTTTGCTTTTATTGCGTAATCTTCATTGTTATTTTTTAAAGAAACGAGTTGGTATATATAAAACAAGATAAAAATATCTTTATCTATACGCTGTCGGTTATCAATTTGAAACAGATAACCTAGTCGCGAGAGGAAAACTTCGAACGCATAGCTTTCATCTTCACTTAAACCTAATCCCTTCAACGCACGCAATGGCATTCCTTTGGGAAAACAAGTTTGCCAATGGCTCAATTCTGCGAGTTTTCCATTTTCTTTTTTTAAAAAAACAGGAAACAAATTTGGCTCGTCCTGTACATAAACATACTCGCCAAAGCTTTTCATCTCGGCTCTCGAATTGATAAAATGTTCAATCTTATGCAAATACATTTCAAAATTCATTAAATAATCCTCTTACCGCATTTCTTCCAATTTCCTTTAGCATCTTTGCTTTCAGTCTGGAATGAAGTAATTTTATAATTAAACTTGGCAAGAATATTTTCACCAATACCCTTTGCTCCAGGTTCATTTCTCTTTGAGAGAACGCCGTCTTTTAATTCTGTTTCTTTATAATCAACTTTAGATATATCACCATGCTGATGAAGGAGTTCTACTCCAGAGTCATTAACCGTTATAACTGCTCGATATTTTTCATTTCCGGGGTTAAATCCAGGTCGACTATCATGGTTAACCCATATGGCTTTATCACCACGATTATTAGGAACTAATCCACCTTTACCACCGCGTTCCGAGGCTGATGCAATAGCTTCGTCCTTACTCATATAACGTATAACCTCTTCTTGCTTTAATCCGAGGGGGTCTCTTCTAGAGAGCCCATTTACGCCATACTGATAAAGATTTATCGCCCCGCCAGCCCTATCGGATCCTGCTGGGTAAACCTTCGCTATCCGGGTCGTAATAACGGAACAAATTGTAGTGCAACCCGGTCTCCCTATCCGGATATTGTCCCTGGTAACGCAGGTTCTGCTCCACCGGGGTGTGCTCTGTTTCGGCGTACACTTCCCTGACCTTGTTCCCCCATACCTGATAGTGCGTCTCCCACACCACGTGTCCGGTAAGTGGCTGAGAGATGCGTGGTTTGATACCGGGACGGGCGTTACTGTGAAGATCTCGGAGGGATGTTTGATTATGATTGCAGAATCCAACGAGGGGCAGGAACTGCGAAAGGAATTTTACTATTTTAAACAGGTAGTTAAGGGGGTGAAGAGCGGGATATCAGGCGTACTGTGTGAAGTCTAAAAATAAAACCGGGATGAGTTAAATCTTCCCGGTTTTAATAAATTAAAGTATATATGCAATCATTTTTTTATTAAGACTTTCCGAATCTAAATTCATAATATTCGACAATTTAATCATCATATTTAAAATGTCATTATTTATTTTTTTATCTTCTTCAATTATAATATCGATCACAGTATCTAATGCCAAACCATATTCATTATATTTAATAAACTCAATAACCTCATCAAGTTCTGTTTGCGTGAAACATGTTTTCAACATATCTATTAACTCAAATAACTTAGCTTCTATTTCTTTATATTTTATATCCATTAGCGAGGATTCCTGGGAACGTTTGTTGGGAAACCGGATACAATATCACCATTTTTTTCTTGAACTACTCTAATATCAATACCGTCTCGTGTTCCATTTGTAACCGTTCTTCCTCCACGTCCTGTCGTAGATGTCAGTGAAGGATCTGTAGCTATATCTGAAATTTCGTGCATTATTTTGTCATCAGACCATCCTGTTGGAAATTCACTTTTACCGGGATGCCCTGTGCCAGGGCGATGACCACCACCAGTCGCATCACCATCTAAAATATGTCTACGGCGTTGAGGGCTGGCAAGATCTACATAATTATCTGAACCATTATTTCCAGACGTTTTGCACAACCCAAGCGGATCTATATATTTTAGAGGATTCGGCGCATACGCGTAGAGATTTATCCCCCCCGCCAGCCCTATCGGGTCCTGCCGGGTAAACCTGGCGCTATCCGGGTCGTAATACCGGAACAAATTGTAGTGCAACCCGGTCTCCCGATCCAGGTATTGCCCCTGCATACGCAGGTTCTGCGCATAGCCCGTCTCCTGCGGTATCGACTCGTGCAGCAGTTTCCCCCACGCGCTGTTCTGCCCTTCCCTGCGGATATGCCCTTCACGGTCTGTCATCCGTTCCGGCGTACCGTTCGGCTGACAGTGGAACCAGTAAATATCCGGATCCCCTGTGCCATCGATACGCGCCAGCGGTTCATAACTTTCCGCGTTGCTATAGACATAAGTCAGGGGCACATCGTCGTGAATTTCCTGCAACAGGCGAAAACCTTCCCACAGGAAACGTGTCGTCACCTACTTTCCTACCGGCCTGCCCCCCAGCGTCTGCTGACGTGTTTTGCTGATACGCCGGCCGAGCGGGTCATAGCGGAAACTGACCTGCGTTTGTGGTTTGTTGCGGTCCCGCGGCTGGCTGATCACCTCAGTCAGACGGTGCTCGCCGTCGTAGCGGTAGTGCCAGCGTGTCTGTCCGTTATCTTTCTCCACGGTGCGGCCGTGGATGTCATAATCCCAGCGGCAGGGCCAGCGACGCGGTGATTGGCGCTGGGCATTGCCGGTAAAGACGTCCCGGCGATGCAGTTCATCAAGTCGGTCGTATTCGCGGCGGGTGGTCAGCAGCCCTGTGTGCGGAGGGAAAGATTACACCGTCAAAGGCAGCTATGTGATTAACTAGTTGTTTAACGTTTGATTTATTTTGCACGAAAATTCAATGCCATAGCGTGGATTTTTAGATTCCAATTTTAACTTAGTTTTTATTAATTTTAGAAAATACCTTCTTTGAGAGGATTGTCTTTAACTCCTCCCCATGGATCGTCTAACAAAAACCTGGCAATAATGGTTTCTTTTGCTGGGACAAGAGTAAAATTGTAGTAAATTTCTCGTCCTTCACACACCTCATAAAATAGCGAATAAAATTTATGTTTCACATCTATATTTAAATCGAATTTCTCAGTAGCGGAAGCGATCTGCAACTTATGTTTATTCGTAATAAAAAATGGTACAACAATACAGCGTTGAGCATTTTTATCCAATGCGAAAACATTCTCTACTTTGATATTTACGTTTGCTCCAAACGCGTCCTCTGGTAATGGATCGAATATAACATAATCCTTGTAAAGTACAGCACCTTGCGAAACATTTCCTTTCCCCCACTGACTTAGTTTCTCATCATAGTATCGGGAACGCAATAATATTTGACTATGAGAAATCAGCAGATCAACTATTTGTAGTTTTTTATCACTCATTACATTATCTCGACTTTTATTCTCGTTCTACCTGGTAGTTCTGATAAAAGTATTACTAATAATTGAACCTGCACCACAGTTATTGACCTTCGATATCCGTCATCCGTTCCGTCGAGTTGGCATCGGAACCAGAAAACCTCCGGGGCATCAATACTCGCCAGCGGATCGTAGCTGGGTAGCAGTAATCCCTGCGGCGAGACCAGCGGCGCGGTGACGGCACCTGGCATTGCAGGGAAAAACGTCCCGGCGATGCCGTCGCCCAAGGAGGTCTTACTCGCTGCGGGGATCAGCCGCCACTGTGGGCTTTTCTCAGGTTAAAGTTGTTCGTCGCGAGTATATTGACAGCTTATTGAAGACAAGGGTAAGCAAGGCGCGATATAAGCAAGATGCGTGCAGAAGGAAAAAAAGAATAGTGTTAAAAATAGCTACGTGGTGAACTAATTAATTATTTAACATTTTTTTGGATGAAAAAATCCACGCCAGGGCGTGGATTTTCATTCAGAGATAAACACCCTCTTCTAATGAGTTTTCAGTAAACGTTGCTTTTGTAAAGGAAATTAGCACATCTGAACCATGCTTTTTATATTTAACCTCGTAACTACCTGGTTCTAAAGTAATAAACTCGCCTGAAATAGCATCTGAATCATCTGGCTCCAGATCTCCGCCAGTGACATCTTCTCCCGCCCCTATGAAAACCTTTCCAGCAGGTACGTTTAAAAATAATGATCCGGTATATTCACCAATATCATTTTTAATATCAACTTTATAGTTACCATCATCTCCAAGATTGAGAAATAACACATTCCCTTTATTTATTTCTTCAACTTCATCTTCTGGAAGACTCCACCAATCTGCATCATCATTAATCCTATGCTTTAATGATATCAAATCATAAATTACTAATGTGGCAGTATCCGTCTGTATATTAATAGATTTATTCATTTTACCCCCTATTGAAATATTATCTCACTGATGGCATCTCCGGGCTGAAGCCCCGCCTTTCTGCCTGCATTTTTCAAAGAACTACCGACACTTTTATTAATAGTTTCATTCAGCATTTGTAATCTTTGTGTAGGCGAACCTCCAACAATTAAATCAACAGGATGATCAGCGTTTAACTTACTTAGATCAGGTGCTGAGCCAAACATTTTTTCAAAGCGTGCAGAAACAGCCTGCCTGTAAGAACTTTGCAAAGATGAAATCCTAATCTCATGGGTGCCAGGAGACCAAACTAACTCTCCTCTTTGAGCCGCTCGGTTTAAGGCATTCATTTTTTTCATAAACTGTCTTTCGAGGAATTTTCTCTCAGTTGATGACAGCTTTGTGCTGCTTAAAATCTTCGGTTTATTGACAGTTAAGCGGGTACCTCCAGAACACCTACTCAACCCCCAAGGATCCACCCAACCCAACGCATTCGGCGCATACTGATAAAGATTAATCCCCCCCGCCAGCCCTATCGGGTCCTGCTGGGTAAACCTGGCGCTATCCGGGTCGTAATACCGGAACAAATTGTAGTGCAACCCGGTCTCACGATCCAGGTATTGCCCCTGCATACGCAGGTTCTGCGCATAGCCTGTCTCCTGCGGTATCGACTCGTGCAGCAGTTTACCCCACGCGCTGTTCTGCCCTTCCCAGCGGATATGCCCTTCACGGTCTGTCATCCGTTCCGGCGTACCGTTCGGCTGACAGTGGAACCAGAAGATATCCGGATCCTCCGTGCCATCGATACGCGCCAGCGGTTCATAACTTTCCGCGTCGCTATAGACATAAGTCAGGGGCACATCGTCGTGAATTTCCTGCAACAGGCGAAAACCTTCCCACTGGAAACGTGTCGTCACCTGCTTTCCTACCGGCCTGCCCCCCAGCGTCTGCTGGCGTGTTTTGCTGATACGCCGGCCGAGCGGGTCATAGCGGAAACTGACCTGCGTTTGTGGTTTGTTCCTGTCCCTCGGGACTGCCACCACATCGGTTAACCGGTGCTCGCCGTCGTAACGATAGAGCCAGCGCGTCTGACCGTTGTCTTTTTCAGTGGTCCGCCCATGAATGTCATAGCTCCACTGAATGCCATTTAAGCGGGTGAGACGGTTATGACGAACAGACTGCTGCAGGCTGTTATCCAGCGGGTTACCCGCCGCATCCCAGCGCCATTGCTCTTTTCCGGGGAGCGTGCCGTCCTGTTCCAGCAGACGCCCGGCGCTGTCATATTTCCAGTTACACCCGTTGAACGGATCATCATCACGCTCTTCGCGCACCGGATTGTTGCGGTAGTCGTAATCCCAGCGGCGTGACCAGCGTGCGGGCGCCGGGCGCTGCGCATTGCCGGTGAACACATCCCGGCGATGGATGCGTCCGAGACGATCGTATTCATTGCGGCTTGTCAGCAAGCCCTGCGTACGGCCAACTTCCCGGTGTAACTCATCGCGGGTAAAGTCGCTTATCGGCAGATTATCGAGCGCCAGGCTCAGCAGATGCCCGCTGCCGTAATAGAAATATTTCAGATGACGCCCGTCGGGCAGCTCCACCGACGTACGGTTGCTCAGCGTATCATAAGTCCAGCCCAGCCTGCCGTTTTCACCCTCTTCACTGATAACACGCCCTAACGCGTCATAGGTAAAAATCAGCTCCGTAAAGTTTTACCAATGGAATAGAAATCTTCAAAAGGCCCACATGAAGAAATACAGCGATTATTTTATGGCAGCTTCTTCAGCTGAGTAAAAGACGCATGGAAGCAATAATCTTGTACAGGGGAGAAAAGCATATCAATGATAATATGTGAATGGGGAGGACGGCGCTGCGCTGAAAAATATTTTGTGAAAGCACCAGGCAGAGATTATAGACTTAGGGTTAAACGCATAATGCCTTGCACCGGAAATGGTAGCCTTGGCTGTATTGTTTTATTCGCGATGGTCGATCACGACACCACTTAGACACTTAGGATTAATTTCAGCAAAACTGAACGACACGTCCTGATCGTCATTTAGCATAGCGGTATAGCTGGTGACTTCATAAACCGAATGCCCGCGCGGTGTATCGGTAATCTTTAGCGGTGAATAATGCTGACGGACCTGTGCAAGAGTAATGCACTGTCCCTTGAGTGAAAAGCTGATAAAGGCGGATTGCTCTTTCGAAATTCGCCTCAGACGCACGTCGATATCGTCAATTTGGCTACCATCATCCAATACAATCGCATCCGACTGATAAAAATTAACGTACTCATTTTGATTATTCAGGTTTAATGACAACGGAAACTGCGAAACGGTATCAACGGTCAGATGCCGGGTTGCCGCCTTAATGTAAACAATAAAATCCCAGAGATTGTTTGTTGGTGTTTTCGCCACAGCAGGGGCAGTTATCAGTAACGCAACCGCACCATAGATGCTGCTTTTTTGCTTCCGGAGGTGTTTTACCATGTGTTTGGTCATTCCCTGTTCAAAAATATGGCGGATTCGCATTCAAAATATTACGTAAAAGAATATCAGGCTAACAAATAGAGGCAATCAATGCTATTGAATCCTCATACTTAGCCACCGTATCTTTCCCTGAGATAAAAACATGAGGTTTTACTTCATTCCAGATGTGACGATGTGAAGTCTCTCTGATTTTATTGGCTAATGCTGAAAGATTACCCCCCTCTCCATATTGGATAAGTGTCTCTTTCGATATAGTAAAAGAACGGAATACATCCATTTGCGAATGCAAATTGTATTCAGAAAAAACAACAGTTATCACCAATGCGGAGCCTTGGGAATATATGTCGTAATCCCATGGTTCCCTTAACAGTAAAAAGACATCAGTCATGGCATTATCCTGGGTTGCTCTCTGACATACAAGAAACTGACATCCTGCTCAACTCACCTGGCATATTTTATTTTTGAGCATTTATTTCTTTTCACATAATCATGTTTTTCCTGATGTGGAAAAAATGGCTTTTAATCCATAAGCAATTTGCGAAGAGATACGGTTAGCGTTAGATAAATGTTTTGACGGTTCAGGTTCGGTCTTCTCAAACTCTTTTGGTTCTAATGTTACCGAAATCATTGTATGTAATACATTTTTATTTTTTCGGCTTCAGAAAAAATATCTTTAATATAATCAAGCACGGAGTAATGCTCTTTATTCATTTGCTGGCTCCGAACATCACTTTTTCGTTCTGGAGCACTGATAAGCTCAATCATCTGTCTGCCGGGGCTGTCTTGCTCCGCCCTCCATCGAGGCTATCAACGTGCAAGGATGCTCAGAAATATAAAATTATTGCTAGCGCAGCTTGTTAGCTGCGCTATATCGTCATCGTCGTATCAGGTTATCTGCAAAAAGGTTTCCCCGTTAACGAACTATTCTGGATAGTCATCCGGTGCGCGATCAAACAATTGAGCTGCTAGTGTGGCAATTCTGTCATGCTGTACCAGCTTATCTTTCCATTCCTGGGGAATACCTGACCAGCCATATAAAGCGCCGGCAAGTTGCCCGGTCGTCGCCGCCACGCTGTCGGCATCATCGGCCAGGTTCGCAGCCAGCAAGATGGCATCACGGAAATTATCGGTGTTCCACACCGCCCACATGGCCGCCTCCAGGGTATCGATGACATAACCACTGGAGCGAATTTGATCGCGGCTTTTTTCTTTATATTCACCAGCGTTTATAATTGCTACACGCGAAAGTAGCGGGTAAATATGCGGCGCAAAAGCAGTTTCTTTATCGTAACCACTAATCAAATAGTGGAGCATAAGGGCCATAAACTGGCTGGCGTCTAACGCATCACGTGCATAATGTGTCGCATGGCATTGCGCTTTAGAATCAAAATAAATCGCCCGATGAGACTTTCGTCTGAATATTGAGACAGGTGCAATACGAATAATGGGTGCATTCCCAGCAGAATTATTAACTGGTTTTGTGTCCCATTTCAGACCATGCAGCGAATATTGTTCCAACGCATAACGCGTAGCATTACCAATATCAAAACAGCGGCCATTGCTGCTATTTTCACCAAATCTATACCATCGAAGCATTAACTGGCAAAATAGATCAGCATCTAAACGATTAGCCTGCAGATAGGTCTGTGCCAGGCATAATGCCATGGACGTATCATCAGTCCATTCACCAGGACTCAGACGAAACGGTCCTCCACCGACCATATCGTGAACATGGTTTACGTCACGAGGCTGAAACTCAAGCGTTGTACCCACTGCATCGCCTACAGCGAGTCCGACCAAAGCACCTATTGCTTTATCACGGGACATATCCTCGCTAACATTAAGCTCAAGTGTACGATCCCAATATCTATATTTTGGTTCAAGACTATCCAGCTCTTCCTGTGTCAGTCCACGCGTAGAATAAGGAAGATATTCCATATAACGGGTGACATAATTATTAATCGCTGAATCATCGGCATGTAAATCGATCATTGAACTTCCTTAAGCTTGATATGGATAAACCCATGACTTTCAACCCTGTCGATAACTTCGAATTTGGTGTTAGGTTTAAACAGAACTTCGTTCTCTAAATTAATATCTTTAAACTCAGACACAAAGTCAATTTGTTTGCCAGAATACCCCTCCACCTGCATTTGAATTTTTCCTTTAAAGGGTTTTACCATATCTGTGCTGAAATAACCCGGATCGGAGACAATATTTCCCGGCACATGCTGATCAAGGACCTCAGGTGGCAAACTCCTTACGCCACGTACGAACGTACCGGATGTTGGTGGAAGCACATCCATCGCCTCAGAGAGATGCTGCGAATAAGCCTCCAGCCCTGGCGTCATAGGCTCCGTTCCACGTAACGCAGGGTTAAGCATGGTATAGCCTTCGTTAGTTGTATAGCCATAGAGCGCGCCAACCTGATCATCCGTGAGTTTAGATGACAGATAAGGATCGCGTAATTCGGCATATTCTCTGCCATTCTTAATCCATGCCTCTCCCCAACCGGGCATCGCTTCTTCGAGTGGCATTGCCGGTTTTACCGGGTTTATTGCTGACACAGCAGCATCCGGAGCCACTGGCTCTGCGCTGAGTCGCGCAGCACGCACGGCATCAAATTTCGCGCCGCCTTTCATGCCGATACCGCCACCTATCAAGCTGCCGAACAGCATGCTCCATTTTTGCCCGTCACTGCCCTCACCAAACAACCATCCCCCCGCCCAGTTCCCTCCAGTCCCCCCCAATAAGGCGCCTGCAGTACTGAGCACAGCAATGGCTGGCGTTGCGATCACAGCGAGAGCCGCGGTACCAACCCCCAGCATGACCCAGTTCACCCAGCCCGGAACCTCAGGACTTATCTCGTCTGTTTGTACTTTCGTGCCACCAAAAAAAACGTTGGGCGATCCGGCAAAAATCTCGGCACTACAAGTGAGTTTGTCTCCCAGGCGTGCAGCAGGATAATTATTGATATAGATCTTAATGGAACCTTCGGCGACCCGCTTTGGCGAACCGCTGTGCTCATCGCATTTGCCCAAAGACAGATGCGCGCGAATCGCCTTACGGCTATTCACATATACATTTGGCGATCCTTCAGTGAGCATTCCAGTGACATGCCGGGGTGCCCAGGACATACTTCCCAGCACCTCTCCCAATCCGCCTGCGGCGCAGGCACCTACAGCAGCCGACGCCACAACCAGCGCCAGCCCGCCGGTAGCTACCGTCGCAGCCCCCAGTATGGCACCACCGATAAGCCCAACAATCATCCAGGATTTTGATGCAGTGTGGGCAATAGGATCATCGACCCTTGCAGCCTGTAGCGCAGTCATTACGACGATGTCCGTTGCCGTGTAAGAAACGCCAGTATCTGCTCAGGGGAAGCGAGTCCCTGCGGCCCGTTAACCGTGCGACAGATGCTGAGTTGTTGTTCCAGATGATGTCCAGGAATTGTGGCAACAGACCATAAGGCGTAGCGTATCGGCTGCGTGTCGGGGACAGGTGCAATACGCAGCGGCGAACCGTCCTGGGCGTAGAGCAAATAGAGGCCTTCACAGGCACGCTGCAAAGGTAGGCTTCGATATAACGCTTGCACACCGGAAAAAACGTCCAGATTACAACTTTCCGTATCTAGCGCGAAAAAGAGATCCGGATTATCCGGGCGGATCATTTCCCCCAGCGTCGCCTCATGTTGATTATGGTGAAAGCGGATACTCGCAATAATATCCTGATATTGTTTCTGATAAAGCTCATTAAACTCACCAGGGCAGGTGCCAATGTAGCAAACAACTTTTTTCCCACCCGAAGGTCCATCCAGAATAATAATTGTCTGGCGCTGGAAAATTAACACGTTGCCATTTTTAAATCGGTAAAAAAGCTCAACGGCTGGCTCGCCATCTATTAACTTCTGCTGCGTCGCTTCCATGTGAAATTCTGGCACTGTGACTTCCAGCTCGCGGGCAATACGCGCCGCAACAGCCTGTACGGTCTCCCCGTTTTTCGCCCCTGCACGAGATACAACAAAGGTAAATTCACTGGCACCTGTATCATTGAGGGTAAAAAGATTCATCGTACGGTCTTTGAATACATCAGGTAAAGCGAGTGTCGCCTCCTGGAGAATATAATCAGCCATCGTGCATCCCTTTATTTATTTGCCTTTACGGTAAAAAAGCTATCTATTTCTTGCTGTATGATAGTTTGTTGATTCGTTCCAACCGCCAGGGTTCCAGCACTGCCATCGGCCGGATTCAGGTGAAGATCGCCACTAAGAGTATTTATTTGTGCACTCTCTGCTGCCGTGAAATTAAAATTATTGCCGATTATGCTGACCGTCCCGTCCTTGAGCAGTTCAATTACGCTTTGTCCGCACTCAATACGCAACATTTCGCCAGCTGCAAGCGTAAAATTGTTTACAACCTTATCGTCGCGGTTATTACCCGTCAGACTCGTGAGGCTTCCCTTAACGCCTGTATTCTGATCTTGCACTACCCGCAAGGTTTCATTCTCACCAACGAACTGAGTGTGATTCTTCTCAATAGTATGCGTTTCGTCATTCTTAACGTTGGTGTCCATATTCCGTTCGGCCTGGATCCACACCTGCTCCTCCCCCGCCTTATCTTCAAAACGCAGGGCATTGGCAGTGTCAGCAGAACCGTCTTTCGAACGGCTGAGGAACCCCATTTGCGTGGCGGCAGCGGGGAGCGCCCACGGCGGCATGCTGGCTTCGTTATAGACGCGTCCGGTGATGATCGGCCTGTCCGGGTCACCGTTAATAAAATCGACCACCACTTCATCACCGACGCGTGGAATTTGTACCCCGCCGAAACCTTGTCCCGCCCAGGCGCTGGAGACACGCACCCAGCAGGAGCTGGTATCGTCCCCCTTCGCCAGTCTGTCCCAGTGGAACTTCACTTTCACCCGGCCATAGCGATCGGTCCAGATGCTCTCCCCCTGCGGGCCGACGACTTTGGCAGTCTGTGGCCCATAGGTACGCGGCCAGGCTGATTTTTGCGCCGGACGGTATGTAACTGTGGAGGGGATTACTGTGAAATCAATGCGATGCATCGTTTGCGAGCCACTACCGCTGGCGTAATTGTTCTCTTCCAGCCAGTAGTTGGCCTCGGTGGTCAGGTATTCCGCGTTATCGCTGAAAAAGGGGGCGTTATAGAGGGTAAACGTGTTACCCGGCGCGATGCCGAGTGCCGTGGCGCTACCATGAATCTGTTGATGCTCCACCTGCCAGCGCTCCTGGCGGATGCGGGCGTAGAAATCCGCATGATCGTGTTCGACAAAGCGCCCCGGCCAGTCGTACACATCAATACTGCCCGGTTGTGGTGAGACCGGGTTCTGCCGGGCCTGAAACAGCCAGGCATTCGGCTTGCGGAAATCATAATCATCGAGGCTGTAGATCCCCGGCGTCACGCTGTCGGTCAGCGCCCACTGGCTGATCCCCTCTTCATCCGTACTGCCACCGGACGGTGTCACGTGATAAGGAATGGTTTCATAACCGGCAAATGGCTGATGCTGGGTTGCCGCATCGGTCAGTACCAGAACATGCCGTTCTGCCTCGTGGCGGAAGAAGTAACTGATCCCCTCCAGTTCCATCAGGCGGCTGATAAAATCGAAACTGCTCTCCTGATACTGTACGCAATAGTCCCAGACGCGATAGCTGCCGGTCAGCTTATCTTCAACGTTAACCTGGTTTTCAGAAAGCAGCGTTTTGACGATTTGCGGTACCGTCTGCCCCTGGAAGATGCGCAGGTTACGGTCGCGCTGCATCGGCCACAAGTCGGATTCAACATTAAGCTGGTAGACTGCATAGCGGGTGCCGGACAGTTCCACGGCGCTTACCGCAACGCGGGTCACTTTGCCGTTGAAGTAGCGCGGCGATGTTATGTCCTGCGTCGGGACCGTCACGGTGACGGCCTTTCCTAACAACTGGCTGCGATCCATGCGCGCATCGGTGCCCAGCAGCGTCAGGCCAAGTGCATAAGGTTCTGACAGCGCTTCACGCCCTGACAGTTTCCAGAACAGCAGCCCTTCGACCGGAAGCTGCACGGTAATACGGTTGAGCATAAGGTTCATTCCGTTAAAAGTAGCAACGCGCTGAAATCGTCAGCGCAAATGCCATTCGATAGAGAAAATCCACCCGCTACAAATGCGGTGTTTTTACTAAAATTTGATGTCTGGTGAGGTAAAGTGTATCTGCCAGTCATACCGACACTGATTCCGGCGATGTTTCGTCATCCGGCGCCCAGTCAAACAACGCCGCGGCCAAAGAGGCAATGCGATCATGCTGCACCAGCTTCTCTTTCCATTCCTGCGGAATCCCCGACCAGCCATATAACGCGCCGGCAAGTTGTCCGGCCGTCGCCGCCACGCTGTCGGCATCATCGGCAAGGTTCGCCGCCAGCAAGATGGCATCACGGAAATTATCGGTGTTCCATACCGCCCACATGGCCGCCTCCAGGGTATCGATGACATAACCGCTGGAGCGGATTTGGTCGCGGCTTTTTTCTTTATATTCACCAGCGTTGATGATCAGCACGCGCGGCTCTAACGGCATAAACTGCGGGGAAAATACGCGTTCTTTGTCGTATCCATTAATCAGCAGAAGAAGCAAATAGCTCAGATAATGTGCGGAACTCACGGCTTCAATAGCGCTATGTGTGGCCTGACTTTGAATTTTCGCGTTATAGAATGCCAGAGCGAAATTGCGACGAAAATAGATCGATACAGGCGCTAACCGAATGATGGGTGCATTGCCTGCGGTTTCCGGAGCCGTATTACCAAACCAGTTCGCTCCGTTAATCTCATATTGTTCCAGGGCATAACGGGTCGCATTGCCAATATCAAAACAGACACCGTTAACGCTGTTATAGCCCTCGCGATACCACTTCACCAGTTTGTCCCTGAAAGACTGCCTGCTGGCATATTTGCACTCCAGCATTGTTTCAGCCAGACACAGAGCCATCGAGGTGTCATCAGTCCACTCTCCGAGGTTCAGGCGAAATGGCCCACCGCCCACCATGTCTGTCACAGTGCGGTGGTCACGAGGCATAAATTCCAGGGTGGTGCCCACGGCATCGCCCACGGCGAGCCCGACAAGCGCGCCAATCGCCTTGTCGCGACAGATATCCAGCGGCTTGACTTGATCAGGCATGTCATACCATTTTGATGAAGCCGTTTGAGTTGGCTCCTCAACGAGAGGATGTGCAATGTAGTCATATTGCATGCGGTGCTGCGTCCGCGCGTTAGTAAAGGGAATATAGTGCTCATACTGTTTTGCATAACGCTCTATGTCCCGAATATCAGAATGCAAATCGATCATGGTATCCCTTTCTTTTTTACTGCTGCATCGCAGGTAATGGTTTACCGCTGCCGTCTTTTACGAAGACCAGGCTTTTGTCATCTTGCCCGAGCTTGCCCTGATAAACATTCCCTGATTGATAAGCCGCAACGGCGATTAACCACGCCGTTTCATTATGTTTTTCGACCAGCCAGCTTTTATTAAACTGTGGTTGTTCCACCCGTAATGACATTTCAATGACCGGGTTGTTATTAATAAACAACCCGCTTTGCTTCATGGATAAAATGGTGATATTGACATCGCTGCCGTTGGCGAGAATGTCCTGCTCTTTGCGCTGAGAATTACGCACGACTCTTTTTGCCAGCCCAAAAATGAGACATATAAGCACAATCGTTACAACCACATTCACAATATCAAACGTCGAGATATTCACGCCTGAATGTACTCCTGTCCTGTTATTACGGTGCCAGCATCAGCACTTTGAACTGGCTCGGCACGATACGCATTCCAATCGCATTGGTGGAATTTTGCAGACTCACGCTGGTCAATCGCGTGGCGGGGGTACCTTTTAACAGCACGGTAAATGCTCCGGTTAAATGCCGGGATGGCCCCATCACTGTACCGGAGGCCACGCCTGTCGCCACGCCGGGGTTATCGCCGTTGGTCAGTGGCGTGATGGTCGCCATATTGTGGGCAGGCATCCCCATAAACAGGATATTCATCGCATTAGGGATTGCCGTCGGCCCCAGCGCAATATCCGGATAGGGAATGGGCGTGGGGGCAGGCATTGGCGTCAGGCAGACATCCGGAAAGGCCAAATCGACCCCAAAAAGCTGGCAGTTTGCAAACATGGCAGTTCCTTACCCCATATGAATCTGTTCAGAATCGACTTTGGTGATCGCTTTGGACGTGATCACCGTGTTGTGGGCATGCAGGCGCGCATAGTCCTCCGCTTTCATGTCCAGTTGCCCGGCGCGGACCTGCTCGGTCTGTCTGGTCGTACGAAACAGGCTATGACTGATTTGGGTGACGGTCTGCCAGACAGATTCTGCCCGCTTGCCGACAACGCGCGACAGGCTGACCCAGGCCGAGAGTTTCTCGCCGCTGTATTTCATCTCGTCGATATGGCAGTCTCCCTGCCCGGCGGTGACGCGAAGCGCATCGCTACTCAGGCTTAGCTCCCCTTCGCTATGAATATGCAGATCGCCCGGCACGCTGAGCTCCGCCACCTGCGGGTTAGCTCGTTCCAGTACCGCCAGCAGCCAGATTTGGCGCTCTACGCTGGCAATCAGTACCGTATCGCCCGTCTGCGGTGCGATAACGCAACTCGCTGCCCGGCGACAATGCCAGCCGCGCCCTTCGCTTTCTACCGTCAGACTGCCGTCAGCAAAACAGTGGGTCACCACCGCCGATGCCTGTGCAGGCGGCAGTATGGGTTGTGCCAGTAAATGATTCACTTTACTCATTTGGTCTCCTCAACGGCGGCTCTGGCGCTGCAGGCTCCAGGCCTCAGCAGCCAATAATTCTTCGTCATATTCGAGAATGCCCTGACGCCCGGTGAACCGGGCATTCTCCTGATTCGCCCGGTGCATCCGGGTGCGGGAAAAGGTCGCGCCGCGCAGGTCCGCCAGACGCAGGTCGGCACCGGTAAAATCGCTGTAGGTCAGGTCGCAAAGCGTAAAACACGCCCCGGCGGCATTCGCCTGCTGCAGAATGCTTTGAAACAGGCGACTCTGGCTGAAATCGGCCTGTTCGAGCGTGGCACCCACGAAAATAGCCTGATCGAAAACGCTGCCACGACACTGCGCGCCACGCAGATTCGCTTCCATAAACAGTGCCTGGGTCGCATTCACCTGGTTAAGTTGCGCAGTCTGTAACGACGCCCCTTTAAAATTGCACTGGGTAAGTTGTGCGCCGCTAAAATCCGCGCCGTCTAACTGGTTTTCGGTAAACTGGCAGCCGGTAAAGCCGTGCCGGGCGTAATTTTTCCCGCGCTGATCGCAGTTGAAAAAGACCACCCGTTCAAACTGACTGCCCTCAAGCACCGTCGTACGCAGATCGATGCAATAAAAGGTGGTCAGCAAAAAACGGCACCCGGCAAAGCGGGCATGCGTCAGCGGTGATTCAAAAAAGACGCTGCGTTCAGGTATTGCCCTGTCAAAGTGGCTGTCTTCCAGCGCGCAGTGCATAAATTGCACGGTCTGCAGCGAGCAGCCCGTAAAATGGCTACCCGTCAATGTGCAGTGGTTGAAGATGCATCCATCAAGTGGCGTTTCCTCCACCCGCAGGTTTGCCATTTCGCACTGATTAAACACCGTCTGTGTTAGCCGGGCTCCCCGCAGATTTACCCCGTTTAACGCACATTCGGTGAACGCCGTTTCCTGCAAATTGGCCCCTTGCAGGTTTACACCCTCCAGCGAGACCTCCTGAAAAATACCGCCGGAGAGATCGCAGCCCTGCAAATCCAGCCCGTCGAGGGAGATTTCGCTGACCGGCTCGCCGCCTTTCACCCGCTGTTGCAATTGTGCTGCGGTGAGCATCGTCATATCACTTCTCCATCGCGCTTCGGCAGCGTTTTGATGCGTTTCGTCCATGCCCCGTCAAGGCGGGTGGTATCACTGATAAACGCCTGCGAGAGATCGGCGCGAAAAAGATTCGCCCCGCTAAAATTGGCCCCGCCAAGCTGACTTTTTTGCAACAGCGCCCCCATCAGGTTGGCATCGGTGAAATCGGTCTCGCGAAAATCGGTGCGCACAAACAGGCTTCCCGTCAGGTTTGCCTGACCAAAGTGGCTGGCGCGGCAATCCGCTTCGCTGAGATCGCAATTCTCCAGCTTCGCCAGGGTGAATTGCGCGTCGGCGAGCGGCGTCTGACGCAGGTTGCACTGGATGAGCGAAGCCTGGCGAAAGTCGGCGCCCGCTAAAGTACTTTCGGCCGCTATCGCGGTAGCGATTAAAGTGGCCCCGGCAAAACTCGCCTGTTCCGCCTGAGTCTGGACAAAAGAGCAGCTATCCAGCCGCGCGTCGCTAAACACGGCCGCCACCAGCACCGATTGCATAAAGGCGCATTTATGCAGCCGCGCACCGTGAAAATCGGGTTCTGCCAGGGTGAGTTCCATGAAGATGCAGCTGTCCAGCGAGGCGTGGTGGAAACGGCAGCGGCTCAGCCCGGTTTCGCGCAGCAGCAGTCCATCCAGGCTGGCGTTATCAAAGATGCACGCCTCGAATAAGGCATTTTGTGTCTGCGTCTCTTTAAAGCGTGCACCGCTAAAATCGCTCTCCTGACACTGAGCAAGCGCCAGGCTCGCCCCGGTAAAATCACATCGTTGCAATGAGGTGCGCTCAAATTGCGTACGGGCAAGCATCGCCCCGGCCAAACAGGCGTCATCCAGCTTACTGTTGCGAAAATCAGCACATTCCAGCAGCGCCTTTGTGAAATTCGCGCCGCTGAGGTCCATACCGGAAAAGTCCGCGCCAGTGAGATCCATACCGCTAAAATCCCCCCCTTGCGCAAGGGTACGCCCGGCACGCTGGCGGATGATCTGCGCAAGGTCGCCCGTCAGGCGCACGGCGGGAGGCTGTTGGGAAACCGCCGCCAGATACATCTGATGCAGCGCCTCGCTCGCCTGCTGGCGCTTTTTCTCACTCATCAGGTCGCTGTTGCGGTGAAGCATTTCCTGCATCCGATGCAGTGATTCCGGCCCGCGCGGCATTTGGTCATCCCTGTGCGGATACTTCGCTTCCATTTCGCGTTTGCGCTGCTCTGCGTCGGCCTGTATCTGCTGTGCCTGACGCTCCATTTTTTCCATAAACTCAGGCAATTCATCGAGCGCAGGCATGTCAGGCTCTTCGATGTTGTCGAGCAGATCGCCAATGTCGCGCCCGTTTGCTTCCAGCCTTTCCCGGTACTGTTCGCGCAGCAGCTTTTCGCGATTCTTTATGTTGTCCCGCATCGGGCTCGGCGTCTGCTGCACCTCGCTGTCAAGCCACGGGCCGATAAGCGATTCCGGCAGCAGATCCTTTTCGCGAAACGCGAACAACGCCCCTTTTTCTTTATCCAGGCGCTGGCTGAGGACTTTGCGATAGTGGTTAACGGAACGGGTGGCGCCGTGTTTTTCGAGCGCAGGCATCAGGTGCAACACATCCGCTGCGTCGTCTTCATTTATACGGATATGCCCCTGCCAGATAAGCACCATCTGCTCCAGATGCGGGAAAAACCAGACGGTGGTTGCACGCAGGGATATCTCTTCAAACAGGGTCTCTTCCTGACGCAACCGGCTGATAAAGCAGCGCCCATGCCAGGGCGGCAAGGTGCCTTCCTGCACAGGTTTTTGCGGGTGCATATTCCAGATGCGCCACGACGCCTGTTCAGGCAGGGTATCCCGGTCCCACCACTGGTCGGGACTGGCGGCATTAAACACCGTCCAGTCGATGTCGCGGGCAAAGCCGGGAAAATCGTTCTGCAACCAACCGGCGTCATAGTTTTTGCCCATGCGGCGAAAGCGGCGCGGCCAGGTGAGATCAAGCGGCCCAAAGCTCGCAGGCTCCGGCTTTTGTTTTGGCGAGGTCATGCGCCCGTGGAGGGGTTCAATGTTCGGCAAGCGGTGGACGCTGTGTCCCTGATGATTTTCCGCACCAAATCCCATGCCATGCGGGTTTTCTTCACAGCCCGCGCCCCCCCAGGCGCGTGTCCAGTCCAGACGCATATCGGCAAAAGGCTGCGGCGAGGTCATTTTGCTACCTGACCAAAAACGGTCGCCAAACACCACCAGTGATTTACTGAGATTGTCGATATCCACCCGCGCCATCACCGCCGTTTTTTCCTGCTGGTGGTGAGTATAGGCATACCCGGTGGCAAGGAATTCTGCACGGGTTTTCGGCATCGCCATATCAATGACGCCGCCGCTGGTTTGTAGCTCACTGGCGGCAAGCTGCCAGAGTTCCATCTCCGGACGCAGTGTCGGGGTCTCGCCCATATCGGTCAGCGCCATCACCGACACGCCAAGATGATTCTTACCCTGCCAACGAAAGGGGCGATGGAGTACGCTCAGGCGCAAGGGTTTAATAATCTTCATCCGTAATACCTTATTCGCCTAATATGAGTGGCCGATCGTACAACGCAATTCTTTTCGGATCGCTGGGATCGTATTTAATGGTGGTGCCATTACCAACTTTAAAACGTTCTCTTTCTTCAAAGTTTAGCGATGTATAAAAGCTTGCCTGCACATCCAGTCCTTCACGGGTTTTGAAGTTTACCGTCATCAAATAAACAGGATTTTCTGCATCCCACATCCCCGTTTGCCTGGCAACAATAATGTCCGCATTGGCACCAATACCGGTTTTAAGCACTGATGCTTGCTTAAAGGAGTCTTTAATATAAACAATAAGGTTATCGCGCAAGCTAAGGTAGATAAGATAAAAGACGGCTGAAAATATCCCAATAGGCAGCAGATACCAGTAAGTGTCAAAAAATTCCATTTATTTGGACCTTTCGTGTATACGCAGAGTGATTTCCAGAAAAAACGCAGCCAGAAAAGCTTAGTCAAACACGTTCATTACTGCCATCCGTGGCAGTTTGTCATCACTGTATTTTACCGTCAGGGTTAACCCTTTTTTCAGTTTATGAATATCATTGGATTTGACAGCGACATGGGCACGGTGTTTTTTCCTCTTATTACCGAAATTTGCAAAGAAGTGGCATTCATAAAGAGAATACTCGCCACGCGTCGTACCGGTTCGTAACCAGGACTCCAGAGGAACATGCATGATTTTTCCGGCCCACTCCTCACGTGATACCCAGTCGCGGAGTAACCGCATTTGTATCCCATACTGCCTGAATGACACAACGGCAAACCACAGTCCCGCAAGGGTGATAATCATTCCAGAGATAAAGAAAGGGTCACTCATAACATTGATAAGAATGTTCACAGGAATCGTTTTTAAAGACTCATTATTGCCTTGTCGATTTGTGGGTAAGCCGCTTAGCTAACCATGGCTTTTCCCACAATGATAATCAGCGACGTTTCAGAAGAGGATTTGGAATATCCACAATCACTTTTTCAGGTTCTTTTCTCGAATATCTTAAAGCAATGGTTTCACCGGGCTGATATTTATTGATACTCATTACATCAATTACCGCATCAGCTTTACCACTGATTTTTTTACCCGTCTCAATCTCATAGTCAAAACTTACCGTGATGTTAATAAACCCTGAGTTCCCGCCAGAACGACTGGCTACATCAGTGATAACCCCCGTAGTATTGACGCCATCCGCCGCTATCCCCTCTTTGATTTTCTTATTTTTGGCATCCCTGATGAGCAAAGACACAATAACATAGGCAAAGAAAGCCAGGACAGCGAACACGATGACATCTGTAACATATCTCATATTTATCATCAATGCTCAGCTTGCATACTCAGTACCGCCATTTTCTTTGGCGGAACACCCTGATATTTAATCACAATGGGCATCCCTTTTTTAAGCTGGGGGATTTCAGATACTTTTAGCGCGGCAGCCGCTTTATATTGTTTCACCCCACCCTCCAGATTTGCATCAAAGGTAACAATAAAGAAATAATCAAAATTATGCGTAGTGGAAGTCTGTTTCCACTCGCGCAATGTTGCCGTCGTCACCTCGCCCTGCCATTTATCTCTCGATAACCAGTATTTTATTTCTGTAACATTTTCTTTTTGCCCCTTCAATCCCTTAAGGCAGATAAAAATAAAAACCAGCATCACGCCCAGCGCTATTAGATTTGAATATTCTGATAAAGTAATCATTATCTGAACTCGATAAGCATTGGCTATCAATGCCAATTTTTTATTCATTGAATATATAAATCATGTAAATGCGCAAAGAAACATTACTTACGACGTTTCAATGATGCATTCTCTATCTTCAATACAACACGTGACGGGTCATCTTTATCATAGATAATACCAAAGGTCTTACCCGGTTGGTATTGCGCCAAATCTGACGTAAAGATAACAGCGTTTCCCACACCGGCAACATTCCGGCCATTATAATCATTAAATCTATAATGCAATTTAATATTCGTATAATCTGATATTTTACCCGTATGAATTTCAATATTGACAATCTCAGCATGGGTATGAATTCCGTTTTTCTCAATGTATGACTTTATTCTCGCATTGCGAATATCTCTTATAATAATCCCAATGACAATCAACGCAACAATAGTCATCGCGACAATAGCATAACCTTTAGCAAAACTAGATGAATCAAACATATCCTACCTTAATTAAACATATGAAGAACTGCATTTTTAATAGCCGCAGTTAAAGTATCACATTCGACCGCACCAACTCTCATTTTAAAACCATTATTATAGAAAAAGTTAATAGGGTTATTTTCCACCTTCATACCAGTCATGCCAATATTGACGCCAGTTGTAGAAACTGACGAAGCAGTGAAGCCAACCTGAACACCTTTCCATTCAATTGCCCATGGCGTATCAACATTAACTTCGCTATCACTTTTTATTGTAATTTTGTCTGGGGAGGAAATAAGTGTTTCGCCAGTAGTAATAGTTTGTACCCAACCTCCATTGATTGTGGTGTTAACCCCACCCGTGATCTCATTATGCTGGCCGCCAGAGCTAACAATTAAACGATCGCCATTATGAATTTCAGTATTACGCCCTCCAGTCTGAATAAACGTCTCTTGCTCTCCATCAGCAATAGTTGTGGACTGATTCCCTTGCGCTATTTTTGTAGTCTGATCGCCCGTGATTTCATTTAACTCTCCCTTGCTCAGAATCGTCATATGACGTCCTTCTTTGATATTGATAACTTCACTGTTATTGAAGTTTTTTTGCTCAACATCATCCACCGTGGTCGTCCTTTTCTTCCGGTAGTAGAACGTGGCATCGCCCGTCACATCATCCGTCTGCGTCTTTTTGATCGTCGTCGCCCGGTTACCGTCGATATTGACCGTCTGATCATTCTCGACCGACACCATCATGTCTTTCTCGGAATGCATCTGCACCGATTCATTACCCGGACTGTCTTCAAAAAACAGGAAGCTGGCATTATCGATGCTGCCATCCTTGCTGCGGGTCATAAAGCCCATGCGGGTGGCATCGCCGGGCAGATCCCACGGCGGCATACTGGCTTCGTTATAAACACGCCCGGTAATGATGGGTCTGTCAGGGTCACCGTTAATAAAATCGACCACCACTTCATCGCCGACACGCGGGATCTGCACGCCGCCAAAGCCTTGACCTGCCCATGCGCTGGAGACACGCACCCAGCAAGAGCTGGTATCGTCGCCTTTTGCCTGCCTGTCCCAGTGAAATTTCACCTTCACCCGGCCATAGCGATCGGTCCAGATACTTTCTCCCTGCGGACCGACGACTTTCGCGGTCTGTGGCCCATAGGTACGCGGCCAGGCCGTTTTTTGCGCCGGACGGTACGTGACCGAAGAGGGAATGACTGTGAAATCAATACGGTGCATTGTTTCCGTCCCCCCACCGCTGGCGTAGGCATTCTCTTCCAGCCAGTAGTTGGCTTCGGTGGTCAGGTATTCCGCGTTATCGCTGAAAAAGGGAGCGTTATAAAGGGTAAAAGTATGTCCTGGCGCGATACCCAGCGCGGTGGCACTACCCTGTATCTGCTGATGCTCAACCTGCCAGCGTTCCTGATGAATGCGGGCATAGAATTCACCGTGTCCATGGTCAACAAAGCGTCCCGGCCAGTCATAAACGTTAATGCTGCCGGGTTCTGGCGAGTTCGGATTCTGGCGCGCCTGAAACAGCCAGGCATTCGGCTTGCGGAAATCATAATCATCCAGGCTGTAGATCCCCGGCGTCACGCTGTCGGTCAGCGCCCACTGGCTGATCCCCTCTTCATCGGTGCTGCCGCCGGATGGCGTCACATGGTAGGGAATGGATTCATAACCGGCAAACGGTTGATGCTGGCTGGCGGCATCGGTCAGCACCATGACGTGCCGACCGGATTCATGACGGAAGAAGTAGCTGATCCCCTCCAGTTCCATCAGACGGCTGATAAAGTCGAAACTGCTCTCCTGATACTGTACGCAGTAATCCCAGACGCGGTAACTCTCGCTGAGTTTGTCTTCAACATTAACCTTGCTTTCAGAAAGCAGGGTTTTGACGATTTGCGGTACCGTCTGCCCCTGGAAAATACGCAGGTTACGGTCGCGCTGCATCGGCCACAAGTCGGATTCAACATTAAGCTGGTAGACCGCATAACGGGTGCCGGACAGCTCCACGGCGCTGACGGCCACACGGGTCACTTTGCCGTTCAGGTACCTTGGCGTCGTCATATCCTGCCCGGGAATGGTGACGGTGACGGATTTCCCCAGCAGTTGGCTGCGGTCCATTCGGGCATCGGTGCCCAGCAGCGTCAGGCCAAGCGCGTAAGGTTCTGACAGCGCTTCACGCCCTGACAGTTTCCAGAACAGTAGCCCATCTACGGGGAGCTGTACGGTAATACGATTGTGCATAAGGTTAATTCCGTTACAAAAAGCATGAAGAACCAGGTGCAATCATTAATTATCGTGCCCGAGCGACAAATATAATCAACCAGTCAGTCTGTGAGGATATTACAAAAGTGGGCGATGGCTACCGTTTTGCCTGTTAATTAATATCAGGAAAGGCCAACAGGCATTTATTTTCGGAAAACTCCTGGCGAATATGACAGCATAGCACAATGGCAATTAAACGAAATGGATCACCATTTGTGAGCCTGCCGTTTTTTTAATCGCCTCATCCATATATTGCCGTTTTATTTCATCAGTGAGCGGTGTTTTTTCATGCGGCGGTTCAAACTGCTGCATGCTTTTTATCTCGGCGTAAAAACCGCCGATAACCCTCTCCCCTTGCGCTTTAATTTTCCTGCCATCCATATCCAGAATTATATAGGAACTCGTTCCGGTAATGTTCATTATGCGGCCACGTTGCGTTCCAGGTACTACTTCCCACGATGAAACTTAATACTCTGAATAATTTCCTGATATTGCTGCTGATGACGTTCGTTAAATTCCCCCGGACAGGTCGCCACATAGCTCACCAGTTTTTTTCCGGCAGGTGCTGCGTCCAGTAAAATAAGGGTCTGGCGCTGGAAGATAACGCGATTATCATTTTTAAATTGATAGAAAAGCTCAACGGCCGGGTAGCCGTCAACCGTCAACATTTGCGTCGATTCAAGATAAAAATCCGTAAGCGTATCTTTTAGTTCGCGAAGCGTTCTGGCGGCGACAGCATGTACTTTATCGTCGGCATTTGCACTGGCGCGAGACACGACAAACGTAAATTCATTGCCACCATCAACAGTGTGTGTAAATGCATTCATAGTTCGGTCTTTGGCTGTATAGGGCATTGCCACATTTATTTTTATGCAACCGATGGTCTGCCGGTGCGCTCTTGCGTACCGGCAGAGAAGAACTTACGGTTGCGGATTTACCAGCCAGGTACCTGCACTGGTGATATTTAACGTCTGATGACGGGTCTGACCGTTACCCTGCAACACCAGCGCATACTGGCCCGGCTGCAATTTCAGGGTCGCAAAACCATTGCTGGCCGGCGTTATCGACTGCGATTCCCCGTTAAGAGTCAGTTTTTCCCCCTCATTCATGCGCACATAGACCTGTGCAATCGCCGCAGGCGGCGTGGTTGCGGCGGGTTTATCTGCCGCGACAGGTGCGGTTTGCGCCGGAGCAGCCGACGCCGTATCGCGTGCAGGGGCTGTTGTGGCGGGCGTTGCCGCCGGCGGCGTCGAAGCCGGCGCCGTGTTTTGCGCAGGCGGGGCGGCTGGCGTGGCTGGCGTGGCTGGCGCGACAGAGTTATTGGCAACCCCGGCGCTGGTACTCTGATCCGCATTCTCCTGCGGCGCATCGCTCTGATGGAACAGTACGCCGCCGGCGATCAGGCCAACCAGCACCCCGGCGGCCACCAGCCCTGGCACTTTGTAACGCCGCCAGTCAAGCACGCCCGGTTTCTCTTCCACTTCCTCAATGGGAACCAGCATGGTTCCTGGCTTTTTCACGCTCAGCACGTCATCAAGTCCGGCGACCGGCATTTCGAGCAGCGCTGCAAACTCATCGATAGTCTGCGGGCGGTCTTCCATTTTCAGCGCCAGCGCCTTGTCCACCGCCTGCAACAATGACGGGGAGTAGCCGGGCAGATGGCGATGCGCCAGCGGCTGATAGCCATCCTGAATGCTACGCACCACGCTCACGGGCGGCGGTGAACCCACGATCAGCGTATGGAGCACGGCGCCAAGGGCGTAGATATCTGTCCACGGCCCCTGCTCACTTTCGTTATCGTCAGTGTATTGTTCAATCGGCGCATAGCCTGGGCGCAGCATGGTTTCGGTTTCGTCGGATACCGAGCCAATACTGCGGCGGGCAGAGCCGAAATCCAGCAGAACCGGCAGACCGTTATCCTGAATCTGAATGTTATCCAGCGAGATATCGCGGTGCAGATACCCTTCGTCGTGGATGGTTTTGATCGCCCCGAGCAGCATCGGTAACGTACGACGGATCCAGGCTTCGTTGATCATCTGCGGGTTCTTTTCGCGCAAACGGGACAGCGTGGTACCGCTGTAAAAAACCGTCCCCATGTAGGCGGTGTCGTTTTGCACCCAGAAACGCAACACGTGCAGCAGGTTTGGGTGATTAAAACGCGCCAGCAGACGCGCTTCCTGGATAAAGCTGTTCAGTCCGGCGGAAAAGGCCTTACCAAAGCGCTCGCTACGCAACACCAGCGTCATGTCGTCATTGCGTACCGCAAGCGTTGAGGGCATGAACTCTTTAATGGCTATAGTGCGTTCGAGTTGATGATCCCAGGCACGGTAGACAATGCCGAAACCGCCACCGCCAATCACCTCTTTGATTTCGAACTCATTAAAGCGGTATCCCGTCGGCAGTGCGTTCGGTACAGTCCGGTTGTTTTCGTGATCCGTCATAATGGAAAACTCTCTTGATAATGGCATTACGCCGCAAACTGACAGTGAAACTCGCCCTGTGCAAAGGTGACGTGTAAACGTCGGTATTTCTCGTCGCGCGCGCTGGCGTCGAGCAAAAGCTGACTCATTTGGGGCAACAACGTGTTGGTCAGGATCGCATCGACCATTCGGCCGCCCGATTCAACCTCCGTACAGCGCTGGACGATTTGCGTGATGACGCTTTCATCCACCTCAGAAACAATACCGTGGTTCTCCTCAAGACGACGCTGGATGCGTTTGATTTGCAGACGCACTATCAACGCGAGCATCGCTTCGCTTAAGGGGTAGTACGGTACCACCAACAGGCGGCCTAACAGCGCAGGGGGGAAAACCTTAAGTAATGGGGGACGCAACGCATCACGTAGCGCGTCGGGATCCGGCAACAGTTCCGGGTCGGCGCACATACCGCTGATAAGATCGGTCCCCACATTCGACGTCAGAATAATGATGGTGTTACGGAAATCGATATGTCGCCCTTCGCCATCTTCCATCCAGCCTTTATCAAATACCTGGAAGAAGATTTCATGGACATCCGGGTGCGCTTTTTCGATTTCATCGAGCAGCACCACGCTATACGGACGACGGCGCACGGCCTCGGTTAGCACGCCCCCTTCACCGTACCCCACGTAGCCCGGAGGTGCGCCTTTCAGGGTGGAGACGGTATGCGCCTCCTGGAATTCACTCATATTAATGGTGATCACATTCTGTTCCCCCCCGTAGAGCGACTCCGCCAGCGCCAGTGCGGTTTCGGTTTTCCCGACACCTGAGGGGCCACACAACATAAATACACCAACCGGTTTATTCGGATCATCCAGCCGGGCACGGGAGGTACGCACCCGGCGGGCAATGGCCTCCAGACCGTGGCGCTGACCAATGACCCGCTCATTGAGGGTATCCGCCAGTTTAAGCACCGCGTCGATTTCATTTTTCACCATCCGACCCAGCGGGATCCCGGTCCAGTCAGAGACCACCGCGGCAACAATATTGGCATCGACGGCGGCAAACAGCAGCGGCGCATCGCCCTGAACCTCACGCAGCGCCTGTTGTTGCTGTTCCAGTTCATTACGCAGCGCCGGATGTTCCTCCTCCGCCGCCTGGCTGAGCGCGCGACGCAGGCGGATAATCTCATCCACATGCTCCTGCTCCTGCTGCCAGCGCTGGGTCAGGGCATCGCGCACGTCGCCAAGACGCTGGCGTTCGGCCTGTAGCGTTGCCACGCGGCTTTCATCACCGGCCGCCATGCGCGCCTCACGCCCGGCGATCTCTATCTCGACATCCAGCCCGGCAATGCGGTGCAGACAATCTTCCAGTTGCGGTGGCGGCGCACTAAGGCTTACCGCAACACGCGCACAGGCGGTATCGAGCAGCGCCACGGCTTTATCGGGCAACTGGCGTGCCGGGATATAACGATGGGATAACTTCACCGCCGCGACCACGGCTTCATCTAACAACAGCACCCGATGGTGTGTTTCCAGCGCCGAGACGGTACTACGTAGCATCAGTACCGCTTTTTCTTCATCCGGCTCAGCTACTTGCACTGTCTGGAAGCGACGGGTCAGCGCCGGGTCTTTTTCGATGTATTTTTTATATTCAGCCCAGGTCGTCGCGCCGATGGTGCGCAACTGGCCACGCGCCAGCGCAGGTTTGAGCAGGTTAGCGGCATCGCCCGTTCCTTGCTGCCCCCCCGCGCCAATCAGGGTGTGGATCTCATCAATAAACAGCATGATCGGCACGGGGCTGGACTGCACTTCGTTGATCAGCGCCTGCAAACGGGCCTCAAATTCCCCTTTCATGCTCGCGCCAGCCTGCAACATGCCGATGTCGAGCAACCACAACTGCACATCACGCAGCGGTTCCGGCACGTCGCCTGCGGCAATGCGTAGCGCCAGCCCTTCAACCACCGCGGTTTTACCGACCCCGGCTTCGCCAGTAAGCAGCGGGTTGTTCTGACGGCGGCGCATCAGGATATCCACCATCTGGCGGATCTCCTCATCACGCCCGACCACCGGATCGATTTTGCCGTCACGCGCCCGTGCGGTGAGGTCCTGCCCATACTGCGCCAGACTTCCCTGACGTGCTGGCGCGGCGGCTGCATTTTCCGGCACAGCGACAGACTGCGAGGCTTCTTTGCTGTCGGCAAAAATGGCATCAAAATCATCGAGCAGCGCATCAACACGCACCCGTTCAAACTGCGAGGAGATACCTTTTAATACCGTTGCCAGGCTCCAGGTTTTTAATAAGCCAATCAGCAAGTGGCCGCCGCGAATACGGTTGACGCCAAATTTCAGCGAACCGTAGACCCAGGCGCGTTCGACCGCGTTATCAATATGCTCAGACAGATCGGAGACGGAACTTGCACCGCGCGGCAGACTATCCAGCGCGTGGACGATATCCTTCGTTAAGGCTTCCTCGCTCAATGAAAAATGACGAATCACCTGCTGGAGATCCCCCTGGTCTTGTTGCATTAACGCATGCAACCAGTGAACCAGTTCCACATACGGATTACCGCGCAGCTTGCAAAAGGCGGTGGCGCTTTCCAGCGAGGAAAATAACAGCGTATCCAGTTTGCCGAAGAGCACGGCACGGCTAATTTCTGACATGATCGATTCCGTGAATGTAAGAGATAACGCCTGGGAGACAGTGAGGGATCACCGCTCCGGACTGAAAACCAAATCACCGCGTGCAAGCGGCTGCGGCTGCATACCCAGCCAGGCGCTGTAGCCCAGGCGCCCTGAGCCGCCCAACGCCGCACCGGTCACATCCTGACGCTGTAACAACACGCGCAGTGACCATTGATACTCAATGCCGAGATACTGACGAACCCAGTCGCGAAGCCGGGTTACCCAGTCCTCGCCGGGCAGAAAATGACGATAGGTTTCGGCATCCAGCGGCCCCAGTTCAATACGAAAGTTATGCGCGACATCGCGTACCGCCGCGCCCAGAAAGGCCGATTCACCCAGGCGCGGCGCACGCCGCCCGCCCTGTAGCCGCGCCCTTTCTCGCTCACCCAGAGGCATCCATTGTGGAACGTTGGTCACGACTTTCACGGGCACATTGAAGTAGGCGCGCAGGATTTTTTCCAGCCCTTCCGGGTCGCGACCGTTACGCGTTAAATGTCCGGCCAGGGCGAAACGGGCATGCGGACTCAGCGAGCCTTTTTCCAGTTGCCCCGGCTGACCCATGCCGATAAGCGAAGCGATATACCGTTCGAAACGTTTGTTGTCCGCGCGATCGAGTGAAACCGTTGGCTGCGCATCCGCCCAGGCACGGTAAAACAAGAGCGTCAGGCGGTGATGAAACAGGTCAGCAAACGCCGTCAGACTCTCATCCTGATGGTGATCCAGCCGCTCGCGCGCATACTCTGTCAGATGCAGCGGCAGCGGCCCGTTCGGCCCGAACAGACCAAAACTTAAAATCGACACATCATACAGAGATGACTGGTCGCGTTGACGCACCTCTGCCAGTGTTGAAGGGGCAAACCCGAGCGACGGTTTCTGACCAATACGCAGAGGTTCAAAGCGCGGCAGCGGCGCGCGACCGAGCGGATAACGCTCGCCACCCTGGGCGTCAACACGGCGTAACAGGGTAAACAGATCGTAGCGCCAGGGTGCCGCCATCACGTTCTGCCAGAATGACGGCGGCATGGCGGTTGCCCGCTTCACGGGAGCCAAACGAGCCAGCGTTTCACTCATATCAGCGCCCTTTTGCCCATGCGCGGAGGCCAGTAGCCCACTTCGCCGCGCTGCTGACTGTTGAGTGTGAATTCGGTAAAGCTGTTGATCGCCACCAGCCGTGCGAACACGCGTTCCAGCACGCTGCCGAACAGCCACGGACTAAAACCGGAAAAGGCTTGTTCATCTACCGTCAACGAGATACTCACACCACGGGCGAAAACAATCGGCCCCGGTTCCGGTACCCGGCGGTGTACCGGCCGCAATACGCACTGGCGGACACCGTCAATTTGTCTGGCCACCGGGGCTTCCGCCAGCCGGGTATAGAGGCCCAGCAATTGCCGAAGTGCCGCTGCCCCTTGCCCTTCTTCGCCGTCCATCAGGCTCAGGTAATTCATCTGTAGCTGACTGACCAGTTGCCAGGTACTGAACCCTTCCGCCAGCGCCGGACGCGGGGGCGTTGGCCCTTTACGCAAATATGGATTTTTAACCGGCAGTGAGTCCGGCAGCACAAATTTGCCCATCTCCTGCTGAAGCATTAACGGCAGGTCGCGGCTGGTACACAGCACCTCAGCGGTGATGTAACGCAGGTCGTCGCGCCAGGGGGCGTGTTGTTCATCCACCAGCGAGGCAAACACTTCCGAGCCGATATACCCGGTACGCGTACCGTAGCGCTGGGCATGTTCCGACAGGCCACGCTGTTCGCGGCGCAGTGAAAAGTAAGCGCCGTAGTTGCCATTATCCTGGCTCTGGCTACGCCAGAACGGGCGGAACTCTTGTTCATCACGCTGCCCATCGACGCTGGCATGAATGCGGGTGACGGCGTAAATTTCGTAATCCATCGGACGAATGTTATCGACCACCAGATGGTATTCGTGCTGGCTGTCGCTGAGTTTTTGTCGTTCCGCCACTTTGGCGAACAGGTTCACCACCGGGGTGCAGTGCAGCGCCAGATGGTTTTTATCCACCACACGCTCAAGCTGATCATCGGCTTTATCCAGCAGGATGATGATGTCAAAGGTGGTGGCATCACCGCTCTGCGCCAGCAGCGGACGCAGCCCTTTCAGGCTGAAAAAGAGGAAGCGCGACGGAAAAGCAAAATATTCCTGTAGCAGACGGTAACCGTCAAAGTTACGCAAATCGTCCGGCAACAGCGCCTGATCGGACTCGAACCCTTCCTGGCGTATAGCATCTTCCGGCAGAACCAGCGGCGCAGTTGAGGTACCGGGAATCAGCGCCAGCGCTCCGACCTGATGCGCCATCAGCAGCTCCAGCAGTTGCAGTGCCTGCATATCCGGGCCGCTTAAAAAGAACTCCACGCGGTCAAAATCAAGGTGTGAGAGCTTCACCGGACCGTCACAACGCAGCCGGATCCGCAGCGCGCTCACCGCGCCGCTCTGGCCGAGGCCGATACGCAACAGCGGCAGGTCGGCTGGCACGCCGCCCAGTTCGACCGCGCTAATGCTCAGCGGCAGGAGTGTCACGTCATGCGCGGTGGTGTAACTGCAGGTGACGCCATTTTTCTTGAGCGTCTGGCTGTCCATCATGGTGCCGCGCGGCACCACAAAGCCTTTACTTAAATCCCCTTTCGCCGGGTCAGGCTGTAGTTCGGCAATGGCCATTGACGGGGTGGGCGCAAGGTAGTTTGGCGCGATCATCTCCAGCAGACGCTGAGAAAAGCGGGGAAACTCGGCGTCCATCTTGAGCTGCACGCGGGAGGTCAAAAAGGCGAACCCTTCCATCAGACGCTCGACATACGGGTCGGCGACGTCCATGCCCTGCATCCCCAACCGCCCCGCCACTTTCGGATAGCGGCCGGCAAACTCCTGGCCCATTTCTCGCAGCCAGGCCAGTTCGCGGTTGTAATACTCGAGTAATTTACTCTCCACGCTTACCCCACATCTTTTAACTCGAAATGGCCATTTTCCAGGTCGACATCGGTGCGAAACAAAAAGGATAACGGATACGGCACGCACCACAGGCGGCCTTTGATTTCAATCGACAAGACGTTGTGCAGATCCAGCGACTTTGTATCGGAGATGCAGCGCACCATCAGCCCCTGCGGCAAAATTCGTGGTTCGAAATGCAAAATAGCGTCGGTGAGCTTGCGCTGGATATCCTGCCATTCAATGTCGGACATGCGCTGACCGGCCAGTGGCGCCACGCCAAAATTGGCGACCGAGCGGCGCACGTGACTCAGTCTTGAGAGATCGTTTTGCGCCTCGTTATTGATGGTATTGAACAACCACTGCAGGTCACGCAGGACGTGGCGACGCAGTGCATTGTGCGAGACCAGATTGCTGTTGACCGGTTCCTGCTTTTTATCCGGCGCATCATCGGTCAGGCGGTCCAGCAATGACGGCTGCATTTTGTCGCGCGCCCCCGGCGATTCTTTGCCAGTTCTGGCGCGCCAGCCGCTACGCAACAGATCGCGGTCGTCCTGGGGCTGACTACTCATGGACTTCGCCTTGTGCAAAACGCAGACTGACTAAATCGAGCAGCGGGTATTCCGCCGTATCGTTAAGCCATACCTTTTGGCCGCGTCCCATGTAATGGGGCTCCTCGCCTGGCAGCGGTTGCCACTCGGTCGTGCGCGACAGCAGGAAACGGTCTTCCACCTGATTGTCCAGCGGATAGCGCGCCGGGATCTGACAAACTTGCTCGCTGCCGTCATGCAGGCGGATACGTGTGTGCCGCCAGACCAGGTCGATGACGCTCGCCGGGGGCTGAAATTCCATCTCTTCAATCGCGCTGAATGGCAGCCAGAAATAGCGCCCGTTGACGATGGCTTCGCAGACCGGGCCAAAGCGACAGTCGCCATCCATCAACCAGTCGAAGCTGTGGGTGGTGCCATCCTGTAAGGTCAGCTCACCGGGAATCGCTTCGGCCTGTTCCAGCGCGCCAATGCGATGCGAGCAGGCTTCGGTGGCGGAGAGATCGAGGGCGGCAACCATTGTCGCCAGCCATGGCCAGTGTTTGTCCGGCATTGTTGGACGCGCCCGTCCGGCCATCACTTCCACGCGCTGACGTTCGCCATTGATGGTCTGCTCAAGCAATGTAATGGTCGGTTGCGCCTGCGGCGTCAGCGCCAGCCAGCTTTTGAGCTGCGCCAGCGCGCGCGGCCAGTTGCCCTCAAGGCAAAGCATTTGCGTAAAGGCCGCACGCAGGTCGGCATCGCCTGGCTGCTTGCGAATGCGGTTTTCCAGTTGCCCCAGACTCTCCCGGAGTGATTCTCCCGCGAGTTGTTGCTCTAGTGTGTTCATCACCGCTCCTCAGTGTAAGACAAATGAAATGGTGGGGGTTTTCCTCTCACCGCACCCCCTCGTACCGTAGCCCCGGTAAGCATCGCGCCACCGGGGATTCTCCCGGATGGCGGCGCAGACGCCTTATCCGGGCTACGCGGCAAAGCGCCCGATCGGTTCTCTCTCCCCTGGCGGCACCGTAGCCCCGGTAAGCATCGCGCCACCGGGGATTCTCCCGGATGGCGGCGCAGACGCCTTATCCGGGCTACGCGGCAAAGCGCCCGATTGGTTCTCTCTCCCCTGGCGGCACCGTAGCCCCGGTAAGCATCGCGCCACCGGGGACTCTCCCGGATGGCGGCGCAGACGCCTTATCCGGGCTACGCGGCAAAGCGACCGATTGGTTCCCTCTCCCCTGGCGGCACCGTAGCCCCGGTAAGCATCGCGCCACCGGGGCCCCTCCCGGATGGCGGCGCAGACGCCTTATCCGGGCTACGCGGCAAAGCGACCGTTCGGTTCTTTCTCCCCTGGCGGCACCGTAGCCCCGGTAAGCATCGCGCCACCGGGGATTCTCCCGGATGGCGGCGCAGACGCCTTATCCGGGCTACGCGGCAAAGCGCCCGATCGGTTCCCTCTCACCTGGCGGCACCGTAGCCCCGGTAAGCATCGCGCCACCGGGGATTCTCGCGGATGGCGGCGCAGACGCCTTATCCGGGCTACGCGGCGAGTTGCCCGAGCGGTCCCCTCTCCCTTGAGGGAGAGGGTTAGGGTGAGGGGGAGAATTAATGCACAGCCTTATAGGTGCCGACCGCCGGGTCGCGCAGTTGCGGGCGCAGGGAGTCAATCAGCAAAATATTGAGCGTCGTACCCGGGGCGAACCACGGGGCCCAGACTTTGCGGACCTCATCAAGCCGTGCCTGCAGCCGGGCCTGATCGTTCACCAGTTCGCGCGAAACTTCGACCGCCACAGTACCGTTCGCCTGCCAGCCGCTCAGAGAAGGGACATAAGGCAGGATCATCCAGCTTTGACCGAGGCTGCCTTCGCTGGCGACCATCCGCTCGTTATTGACGGTGGTTATCAATAAACGGTCGGCGTCCGCACTGTCGCTCAGACCGCTTACCGGGAAACCATGAACAAAGGTCATCGTGGTTTTACGCTCAATGCCATTGCTGATTTGGCTTACATCACTGCGGCCATTTAGCCAGCCACCCTTCTCACATTTACCGTCGTCTTTAGCCGGGATAAACAGCGCCGGACTGCTGCTGTCGCCCTGCCAGAAGGTACGCAGATGACAGCCATCCTGGAGAGTAAACTCCTGCCACGGCGTGCGGTTCGCCACAGGCGAGTTATCTTCCGGTCGTCCTTCCGGCAGTTGTAATCCACTGGTGCTATTTGCCGCTGGCGGCGTAGTGGTCGTCGCAGCCGCCGGTGTCACAACAGGCGCCCAGTCTTTCGCTTTGCTTGCGGTCCCCTGGGCCAGCGTGTTGTTTTGCGCATCGGTTAATTTCCAGCGCACCAGCGTTAAGGTGCCGCACTGGTTTTCGAGCAGCGCGCCCAGACGCGGCATAAAGCTATCGAGCACGGTGACTTTTTTATCGCCATTCGCCACGATACGCAGCGGTAATTCTCGTGCGCACCAGCTTTTCGGCGAGTTATCCGCGATGTCGTCGATCCAGATATCCAGTTTTTGTGTAGGAGACTGCACGATACGGTAGTTTTCAGCCTGAGCGCCAAAACAGACCGCGAACAGCGCCAGCCCCGGAAGCCAAAGTTTCATAAAATTCCTTGTAAGCCTGTATCAATCACGAAGAGGGAAAAACTGCGACGCTTGCGCCAGCGAGTGCAGAAGCGTGGTGTCCTGCGGGGCACCTACCCACACTGCCACAGCGCTGTAATTGTCCTGCTGATCACGACTTTCCACGTTGGTACGCAGCAGTATCTGATTCATTAATGTCAGCCATTCATGGGGGGTGTTCACCATATGAAGGGACTGTTTCATCTGCTCTTCGCTCACTCCGTGCCAGAAACCGTCAGTGCAGAGCAAAAACACATCGCCATCTTCAATCGGCACCACATCGCTGTAGCTGGCTTCGCGTTCATCGTCACCCAGTCCCAACGCGAAATAGAGTAAGTTGCTGTTGATGCCATCGGTCTGGTGTCCGGCGTCCTTCATCTGTTGTACCAGACTATGATCGGTCGTAACGTGGTACAGCCAACCGCGGCGAAAAAGGTAAAGTCGGCTGTCTCCCGCATGCACCCAGTAGGCCAGATGGTAATCGCGGTCAATAAACAGGCTTACCATGGTAGTGCCCATACGCTGAAATTGCTCAGCCGCTTTTTGTTCGGTGCGAATGGCGTTGTTGGCTTCGTAGATATACTCGCGAATGTATTGCGCATTCAGATGCTGGTCGCCATCGAAGCGGGTAATGATGGCATTGCGGGCGAGCTCGGCCGCCACATCGCCGCCGGGAAGCCCGGCAATACCGTCGCATACCACGAAACATGCGGCGCGTTCGCCAATGCTTTCACCGGTTTGATCCTGGTTACTCGCACGCGCGCCCTGTCGGGACATTGAGGCGGTGCTGATATTCATTGTTGTTCTTCCGATGCGCTTTGTGAGTCTTTGTACTGGTTGACTTCCATGTCGTAAGCGTGCAGGAAAGCTTCGCCAAAGAGCGTGTGGAAGTCGTCATCGATTTCACCGGCCGTTTGTGCGTAAGACCGCACAAAATAGTCCCACAGCGCCGCTTTGCGATTAGAGAGCATGCCAAGGCGCGCCGTCGCGCCGTCGCGTTTGGCGTCCTCTTCCAGCAGTTCCGGGTTAAAGGATTGCAGCATGGCGGCAATAATGGCGCGAATGCCGGAGATCATCCCCAACTGGTGAGCCTGCAAGTCGATCAGCGCATCGCGCACCGATTTTTTCGGCGGCATAAAGCCAGGCATACGAGTACCGAACATCTGCATCAGCACGGTTTTGCCGGAAGGCAGCAATTTAAACGGGTTGTTGGCGTCGTCGAGCACCATCGTCATGTCCGCTTTGACCCCACGTTTAAGGATTGAGCGTGATGACAACAGCGCCACTGTCCCTTGCGAAAACATGCTCAGCATCTGTCCGAGCTGGCGCATGTTTTCCCGGTCAAACTGTGGCGTGGGCTGCATATCACTGAGCCCCATCCCCTCAAGCAGCGCATCCAGTAGTTCGCCTTTAAGCACATCACCGCTGCCCTCGCCGCTGCTGGTCGTTGCGGATTGCGCGCTTTCGCTCTGCACCGGATCGATCCGCAAGCGCCCTTTCGGCGTCTGCGCGGCGGCACGCTGTACGGTCTGCGGCGTAGGTAACGTGATGGCGACATATTCCGGCACCTCGCTGCTGGCTTCCGGTACCACGGGTTCCGGAGCAACAAACAACGGCTGTACATCTTCTGGCGCGGAGTGCGGCACAATGTCGTCATGGGGTACTATCGGTTCAGGCTGCGGCGGGATCGGCGCTTGCCAGGCCGGTTCCGTTTTCTTCGACTCAGACGGGGCAACATCGTCTGCATGGCTTAGCGGCACGGCGCCACTGAGTAATCCCAGCGGGTCGTCATCACGTGCCTGCTGCGTGCTCGCGCCGCTACCGCCAAACAGGGCTAACGGATCCAGTTCATCCGGCGCGGGGGCGTCCTGTTTGACAGTGGGTTCTACGGGTGGCACCAGCGTTGACGGCGTGGCATCGGCGAAGATACTGTCATTTTTAAACAGCGGTTCGTCGTTAAACAGTTTGTCCGTGTCGATCGAGCGCGGCGCAGCGGCGGCATCGTTTTTACTCAATAAGGCCAGCGGGTCTTCCGGGTTACGCTCCGGTTCTTTCGGCGCGGCAAACGGATTGAGCGCCTGGGGCTCTGGTTTCGCACGGTTACTGGAGATGCTGTCGGAAATGGAAAATTCCTGCATCAGGCTATCCCAGATCTCCGTTGGCACGGCGGTGGTGGCGTTCTCTTTTTTCTCCACCGGAGTCGGATCTGGCGTAAGTCCTGCCTGCACATTCGCCGCCATACGGCTGACCGGCTGGGTGTCCAGAATCAGGTCGGTGACTTCAATGCGGTATTCGTCAATATCCAGGATATCGCCATCCTGCAATTCAACCTGGCGGCCCCGCTCCAGCGGAATGTCGTTGAGCACGACTCGGGTCACGTTGCCACGGTTAGTAATGCGGCATTCACCGTTCCCGGCGATATGTACGATCGCCTGCAGGCGCGATATGGCGCGCTCGTTGTCCGGCAGCACCAGGTTATTGTCCGTTCCGCGTCCAATGGTGCCTCCCGGCGGATAAAAATCGCAGCGGCTTTGCGGAGGTTGATGACCGGGTTTATTGGTAACTATTGTGAATCGCATAGCGTATTCCTGCTGGAGTTATTAGCGTTCCGAAAAGGGTCAATTCTGATAACGCTGGTGCTGGAAAATAAAAATGCCAGTGAAGCCAGGAATCAGTGGCTTAATTAATGGGTTGTAGATCATTAAGTTTAATAAATCCCCGCGCCTCGCCCAGCAGGCCGGGTTTGTCTTCATCACGTACCGCAACCTCAATCCAGATAGGGTTGATTGTTTTGATTTTTACCAGTGGTGTTCCGGGAGTGGCAGGCTGTAAATCTTTCGCCCCGGCATCAGGTTGCTGCTTGAAATATTTATTCTCTATCCCAGATTTCAGGGTATAGGTCATCATCCATGGAAAGGCTTCACAACCTGCGTTTTTTTCAAGTTTATCGGTATCAATAGCGTTTTTATTCGCAGGTTTGAAATGCGTCAACTCACCAGTAAAGTAACGATGATCGCACTCTGTCGCCCCCGTAAGTTTATCAACCGTGATAGCACCAGCACGCTCGATGTGCCCCTCTTTCCAGGTCAAAAATTCCGATGGAATATGGGAAAAGTAACGCGTGAGTGGCTCAGATTCAGCGTCTTTTTTATCAACATTAAGATTGATGACTTTCTCAACAGTATCACCATCCGTAGTCACGAAATAACGGTATTTCAGTTCTGGCGTATTCCGCTGACCATCATCGCTCCATATGGGTAACCAATAAGCCTGAAGAATACCCTGATGCAGGGTCTGTTCTGCGGCTGTGGAAAGTGAAGCAAAAAATACCGTGGTAATAATAACGAATGTCTTGAGCATGACCCGTCCCTTTCTAATGACTACCAGAGACGTTTTATGGAGATGAAGTAATTTGCCATACGCTCCCTTTAGCTCTTTCAGCGATCCCTTTCGGGATCGCTGCAAAAGATCTTACGCTTCTTTGTTTTCTTTGATATTCCAGCCGGCACTGGTTTCAGCGCCTTTACCACCAGAAGAAGACTGTTCCCAGTACTGCTGTTTCACTTTCGCAGCCTGGAATGCGTAAGTTACGCCAACGGTGTCGCCATTATCCGCACCGGTGTACTGCACGGAGGTCACTAATACCTCTTCCAGCGTAATGCGTGCATATTCAACCTGCTGGCCGCCCGCTTTGCAGACGGAAAGCTCAACTTTGGTCAAATGCTTGCCGCTGGCGCAGTGTTTCAGTATTGCCGTTGTGGATTTGTCAATTAATGCGTTTACATGCAGGTCATTGAAATTAACTTTACCGGCACCACCGCCACCGCCGACGCTCATATTCCCTGGCTGTGAAGCGCCCCAGGAAAAAGATGTAATATCAGTCCAGCCGGTGTGGTTAGAATCTTTCGACTCACCCGTAACGCCATCGACCTTCAGAAACATATCAATAGCCATAATATTTACTCTTCGTTGATGATGATTATTGCTTTCGAAAAAGCGTGTATATACCCGTCATTACTGATGGTATAGAACAAATGGGTAAATATGGGGCCAGCTAAAACCGTCCATATTTTACCTCTCCCTCATATCCGCCATCATGACCCTGCCGGATATGCTTTGCGTTCCCTGAACAACAAGGATCGCGAAGATTAACGCTGTGAATTGTCTAAAAAATAAAACTAAGGGTGCATCTTCTTTGCGCATAATACGCTTATTTTTTGATCTGCTTTTTGCATGGGAATATGGCTGCCAGCGACGCAACAATAAGGGCTGATGCCCGGGTTTTACGCTCCTGCGGTGTTAAATTCGCAAAACGGGAAGAGAGATTTTCATGGGCCGATGAGGGAAGTAGCCGTCGATAGCTGCACCAGACTTTTCCTTCCGTCGCATCCATCACGCCAAGTAAATACATTTCAGCCTTGATCCGCTCCCGCTCGTTCGTTTTCGAGAACCAGGCGTTCGCAAAGCGTTCACTGCTCATATTGACGTCAAAGCCCGTCAATAAATCGCTATCACGCAGCAAATTCGCGGTGTCGTCCTGAGGTAGCGGCGCTGCCCGAGGGTATTCGTAGGTCTCAGCATTTGCCAGCCCCGTCGCGAAACCACAGAGCAGGCTGAGTGCGATGTAGAATTTTTTCATGTCCAGCTCCCTGTTCCCGATTCGGCAAAAAGCACCGAAGCCTGTTCCTTGTATAGCCCCGGTAAGCGCAGCGCTACCGGGGGAAATATGACCGTCGCCCTTAAAAAAGATCTCAATAAGCCTACTGTCTATTTTTCGATGATATTTATTGCTTTCGAAAAAGTATTTATCTGGCAAGCAGCAAAGCATGGGGGACGAATAACACAGCTTACTGTAGCGCTGATTTTTACCACATCGAATGACGTGTTAATATCCGTTAACTTCCCGCTTTATCAAGGTCAAGGATTGAAAATGAAAAGAATCCTCGCGTTGTTTGCAATGATTATTTTACTGCTTGTTGGGGTGTATGCCCTTGTCGATATCTTCAGCTCGCTTTGGTTGGTTCTTAAATATGAATCTCTCAATGCTTATTCTACCGGCGTATTAGCAGGGAAAGTCATATTTCTCCTGGTTGTCAGTGGGCTATGTCTTATTGTCCGGCGGATTTACAAAAATAAAATCAACAGGTGAACCAGATAGTGAACTTACCTATGGATTAGCGCGATGCCGCAGGCGTGTTGACAGCCTGCGGCGTGCCTGCGCTTATGCCTCTTTGGTTTTCAGCGACGGCAGTTTTGATACCAGACGCAGCGACACAGTCAGTCCTTCCAGTTGATAATGCGGACGCAGGAAGAATTTCGCGGTGTAGTAACCGGGGTTATCTTCAATTTCCTGCACCTGTACTTCGGCGGCGGCCAGCGGTTTGCGCGCTTTGGTCTCCTGAGAAGAGTTTGCCGGGTCGCCATCGACATAGTTCATCACCCAGTCGTTCAGCCAGCGCTCCATTTCATCACGCTCGCGGAATGAGCCAATTTTGTCGCGCACAATGCACTTGAGGTAATGCGCAAAACGGCAGCAGGCGAAGAGGTATGGCAAACGCGAGGCCAGACGCGCATTGGCGGTCGCGTCGGCGTCATGATATTCCATCGGTTTTTGCAGCGACTGGGCGCCGATAAACGCGGCGAAGTCTGAGTTTTTACGGTGAATCAGAGGCATAAAGCCATTCTTCGCCAGCTCGGCTTCGCGACGGTCACTGATCGCGATTTCGGTCGGGCACTTCATGTCCACGCCGCCGTCATCGCTAGGGAAAGTGTGGCATGGCAGGTTTTCCACCGCCCCGCCGGATTCGACACCGCGAATCGAGGTACACCAGCCATACTCTTTGAAAGAGCGGTTGATGTTCGTCGCCATCGCATAAGCCGCGTTCGCCCACGAATAGTTGCTGTGGTTAGCGCCATCGGTCTCTTCTTCAAAATCGAAGCTATCAACCGGGTTAGTACGGATACCGTATGGCAGGCGTGACAGGAAGCGTGGCATCACCAGCCCCAGGTAGCGGGAGTCTTCCGATTCACGCAGCGAACGCCAGGCGGCGTACTCGGTGTTCTGGAAAATTTTGGTCAGGTCGCGTGGGTTCGCCAGTTCCTGCCAGGATTCCATCTGCATGACGCTCGGCGCGGTGCCGGTAATAAACGGACAGTGCGCCGCCGCGCCGATGCGTGCCATTTCACCCAGCAGTTCCACATCCTGCGGGCTGTGATCGAAGTAGTAATCTCCCACCAGGCAGCCAAACGGTTCGCCACCGAACTGGCCGTACTCTTCTTCGTAGATTTTTTTGAAGATAGGACTCTGATCCCAGCCAACACCTTTGTAGCGTTTCAGAACGCGCCCCAGTTCCGGTTTCGAAATGCTCATAAAGCGGATTTTCAGCATTTCGTCGGTTTCAGTGTTGTTGACCAGGTAGCTCAGTCCGCGCCATGCGCTTTCCAGTTTCTGGAACTCTTCGTGATGAATAATCTCATTCACCTGCTGAGAGAGTTTTTCATCAATCCCGGCAATCAGATTCTGAATCGTGCGGTACGTGTCCGAGGAGAAAGTGACGGTATTGGCCAGCGCCTGCTGAGCCAGCGTTTGTACCGCAGACTCGACCGCAGAGCGCGCCTGTTCCGTTTTCGGGCGAAACTCTTTATTGAGCAGCGCGCTGAACTCGTCCTGGCTGAATGCTTCGCCCTGCTGCAGCGCTTGCTGTTGGGTTACATTGCTCATGATTTACTCCTCTTTACCTGAGGTGCTGGTGCTATCGCGATTGTCCGGCATCTGGCTCAGCGATTTCAGCAACGTCGGATCTTTGAGAATTTTAGCAATCAGCTCTTCCGCGCCGTTTTTGCCGTCCATATACGTCAGTAGATTGGAAAGCTGGGTACGGGCTTCGAGCAGCGAATTCAGCGGCTCGACTTTGCGTGCCACCGCATCCGGCAGGAAATCTTCCATGCTGTCGAAGGTCAAGTCGACATTCAATTTGCCTTCCCCGGTCAGGGTATTGTCCACCTGGAAGGCCACGCGCGGTTTCAGTGCCTTCATTCGCTCATCGAAGTTGTCGATATCAATGTCAAGGAACTTGCGTTCGTCAACAGAGGGCAGATTCTCAACCGGTTTACCCACCAGGTCAGCCATCACCCCCATCACAAACGGAAGCTGAATTTTGCGCTCCGCGCCGTACACTTCCACGTCGTATTCAATCTGAACGCGTGGCGCGCGGTTACGCGCGATAAATTTTTGTCCACTGTTACTCGTTGCCATGATGTTCTCCATCGAAGATGCGCGGTGACGCTATCGGGATTGTTTCACCCTGTCGTCAAAGGTTAGGGGTGACGCCCAAATATATTTTCCAGTTGCTGTACGCCATCTGGCGCCAGATCGCGAACGATCGCCATAAAATCCAGTTCGATCAGCCGCTGTACGCGGTCAATCATCAGCGGAGCGGGATGGCTTGGCTCATGCTGGGCAAAATAGAGCTTCACTTTTTCCAGCATGAGCTGCGCATCGGCGCGGCTGTTAAGCTGCACGCTCCGCCAGTCTGTATGATTAACAGGCGCTGCGGCGGGTGTCGTCGCCGACGCCTGAGAGGGTGAAGAGGTCGCTGTCTCGTCGGGCTGCGCGTCGTCGCCTGTGCGACCCGCGCGGTTAATCAAAGTTGCGGTCTTAATGAGTTGTTCCATTTCCGGCGCACCACTCTCCCCAAGACGTTCCACCAGCCAGCTACGGATAGTATGCAGCCGCCCTTCGATTTGCATCATCACGCTGGTGGCCTCTTTTCCGGCGCGGGCCAGCTCATCAACCAGTCTTACTCGCCCGCCGGGGAAATTTGGACACTCGGTTTTGCTGCCGTCCAGTAGCGCCTGCGCGTCGCGGACGGTCAGCTCATCGCCATTGCTACGCAGTAAAATGGACTGGCGGAGTGTGGCGGTGAGCGTAGATTTATCACTGAGCTCTGCCAGTGCGTTGATACGATAAAACGGATCTTCTTCGCCGTTTTCTGTCAACGCAGGCCATAGTTCATCCCAGTACAGGGCCAGCGCCTGACCGATAAGTGAAAGCCCGTCTGCATAGCCTTCCAGACCACGGCGACGCGTCCAGGCATGGGTCAGCGCCAGCATGACGCGCAGATCTTTGGTCCGTGACAGCAGGGCGGTGGCGAGCTTTTCAACGCGCGTCCAGTCTGCCGGCTCTGCGGGAATGATGGTATCGCCAAATTGCTGTTCCGCTTTGCCCTGGCTTGCCTGTTCCAGCGCCTGAAATTCAGCGTCATACTCCAGGTTTTCACCACAGGGCTGCGTCGGGCTGACGGGCTCAAGTAAGGTTTCAAGAGTCATACACAGATTCGCTTAATCAAACATCGGAGGATAAAGACCATGACGACCCGGTCGCGCGCCGCCTGCCGGATCGAACAGCATGGTAAAAAGCTGCCCGGTGAAGTTGCCGCTGTGCACGTGGGTGTAAAGCGGATAGCCATCGCTACGGTTAGTCCACCAGAAACTGGTCTGGCGCAACGGGTCAAAACATTCCGCGGCCTGACGCCAGCCAAGCGTTGGCGCCGCGTCTCCTTCGTAACCAATAACATCAAGGATTTCCGAGCGGCTTTCTTCCACCACAGGCTGCGGCGTGGGAATCAAGAGCAGCGACTGATCGAGTTGCTCTGCGGAGTAACCGTTACGCATCGCATGCAGCAGGGTTCGCCCCAATTGCTGATACCAGTCACCCGACTGCGCCAGTTGCCGTGCGGACCACTCCAGCGGGTTTATGGCCAGCAGAGCGCACAGTGGATATTGCCGCCCGACGCTATCGCGACCGGGTAACAAACAGCCCATTTGCACCTGCTGACCGCCTAACATTGGCGGCACGACAAAATTCCATATCGGCGCATTGCCGAATTGCCTGTCCGCCGCACGCTCTTCCTCTTTTTGCCAGTTCATCAGACCCACCTGAAACCAATGGGACCATTGACGCTGGAGCGCGTCCGGGAAACGTCGCTGTAAGAAGTCGCCGGCACTGGGCAATTTTCCATACCAGCTAATTGCACTCGTCGTAGTCATTCGACTTTCCTTGCGGTTAAGGGCATGCGAAACGGGGAAGCTGAAACGGGTTGCGGATGCTGCCAGGGATGAACTCAAGCGTGACCTGGTGTCCATCAACGTTATACGTTGCCTGGCGGCTCAGGCTGCTGCTGCCCGGCGTCACTCGCGCCTTGTCAACAAAGCGGTTCAGCGCCCATGCGCCATTCGTTACCAGCGTCGAGGTCGTGCCATTCGTCAGCCCAAGCTGCATCCGTACCTGGTTGGTTCCGCCCGGCCCTGGCCAGTTCACCAGTTGCACCGCCTGCGGACCGTGGCTGTAACGGAGAATCTGCCCATCCACATCCAGCGTCAGGTTCAAAATCGCGTTGTCCATACTCACGGTACGTACCGTCACACGATAAGAGGGCGTTGCGCTTCCCCCGGCGAAAAAAGCATCGCGAATAGATTGCGCCTGTTGGAACGGCGCCAGTAACCCTTCGCTACCCGGTAAGGTCTTACCATCAATGCCCGGCATAAAGCGCCAGGGCGACTGGGTGGTATCCACTTTGCTGGTCAGGTTGTCGCGAAAGAAACTGTCCATCAGACCGGTGCCTGGGGCAAACATGCGCGCCAGATCGTCTGGCGTCACTTCACTGCTGGCATTGCGCACCAGCGGGTAACGTCCGGCGATGGCCTGGCGGCAAAAACCGCCCACTTCCACGCTGATACGCTTGCGGACATTTTCCAGCTCGCGACTTTGCGTATCGCTACTGGCCCCCACCGCCATATTACTGAACATTGACTGCAGCCCGCCGGGCAGACGCCCTGCGCTGGCCTGCAGGCGGCTGATGGCTTCACCGCCGGGGGCCGGCATACCGCTGTTCGCCGCATCCTGTACCGCCGTCAGGTAGCGATAAAGTTCATCAATCTGTTTAAGAAAATCATCAAACACGATAGTTTTGCCGCCTTTTTCCAGCGGCTGAGCCAGCTCGATAATCGGCGCGTAGTGTTCCGTTACCCGCTGTTCCGGCGTCTGAACCGAGGCGGCTGCAGGCGCAGAGGTATTACTGTCGCGATTGCCGATTAACACATTTAGCGTGCGGCTGGTGCTGCTGCCTTCATCCGGCTTTTTTTCGCCCTCTTCCGGCGTATCACGGGTCAGCGTCAGCATCTGGCTTAAATTGACCACCAACTGACGTAGCGGCGAACTGTTGCCTGAGAGCAGCCGCGCAGCATTAATGCGCTGTGAAAGGTTGGCGCTGTTGTTGAGCGCAATGTCGCCGAGGAAGCTATCCCACTGGCTGATAAAATCCCGCGCGTAAAGCTGGCGTACTGCGTTATCCGTCTGCTGTTGATCTTCCTGTTTGACGGTAGAACCGAGTACCCAGGCATCATCGGTATGCAGCGCATTGGTCACGGTGCCAATCTGCTTATCGAAATGCTGCCAGTAACCATCAGGGGTATATAAACCGGGGATGCCATCATTCAGCGATTTACCGCTTTTGCGCGAAAACACCAGTTCACTTTGCGGGCCAGCCAGTGAGGCCAGCGAAACCGGTTTAAGGTTTTCATCCGCCGCAAGCAGGCGTTTCAGCCGTCCGTAGACGCGTGCCGCAAGGGGTTGTTGGTTGATTAACGCCTGTTCCCTTGCGATCAGCGCCTCGTCTTTGGCAAACGGCGACGACTGAATCTGTGGTTCCAGCAGTTGGGTCAAATGCCATTCCAGACGACGAAGCTGAGCCTGCGTCATGTTCTGCGGCAGGTTACGCTCCAGGTTGAGCATGACCCACTGATGCAGGAACTTACCGTCGTAATGTTTCGGCTGGTAGAGCATCTGATACGCTTTTAACGCTTCATAGCTGTATTCCACATCGCTGCCGTTATCGTTACGCAGCCAGGTGGTGATGCGTGTCGCTACATCCGGTAACAGCAACTCTTGTAACGCTTTTTGGTACAACGCCTGCGACGCGTCGGAGACGTCATAGCCACGGTATAAGCCCATACGGCGAGTCAATGGCGGGCTGTTAACGTCGAAGTCCTCACTTTGCGGCAGTGCCGAGAGACTGTTCAGCAGCGGTAGCAGAGCGAACACATCCCCTTGCGGGCGCTCGCGCAGCGCTTTGATCTCCTGGCTGATGCCCGGCACTTTGGCTTCGACTTCCTGCAGATACGTTTTGTTGTTGCTGTAGCTTGTCAGCCACAGGCCGCTAATCACCACCAGCAGAACCAGCAGCGCGGCATAACCGGCCCACATCACCGCCCGGTTGCGCATTTCCCACCAGCGATTCTGCCCGGCGATACCGGCTTCCTGGAAAATGACGTTCTGCAACAGATTCTTGATAAAGAAGCTTTGCCCTTTACCGCCAGGTACCGGCTCCTCTTTGCTGACGCTATCCCAGCTATCGCCAGTGTTACCACGGGGAAGCGAGAGCGAACGGCCCAGTTCTCCCATCACCCGGTCAAACGGCAACCCTTCCTGAGTACCGCTCGCCAGATAGATACCGCGCGGCGAGAACTCGGTTTCAAAGTTGGAGCGGGCAAACAGTGTGTGCAGATAGTCGGCCAATAGCGGTCGCAGCGCGGCAAACTCCTGAGGGAACAGGTAGCTTTCAGCTCTCGCCTTTGGATCGCTTTCGTGAAGTAAAATATCCGGTAAGGCTGCGTCCAGTCGCTGTTGCAGTAGCGCGTACTCCTGGGTGAAACGCCCCATCAGGTCAAAATCGGCCTGTTTACCCTCCTGCCATGGGAAGGTAAAACCCCAGATCTGGTCACGCTGGGCTTTATCGAACCCTGCGAAATAGGCGCGAAAACCTTTCAGGAGATCCGCTTTGGTGACCAGTAGATAGACCGGAAAACGGATGCCCAGTTGTTCATGCAGTTCGGTCAGGCGTTTACGCAAGTTAAGTGCCTGTTCGCGTGAGGCGTCAGCCGACTGAGTGAGCAAATCGGCAACACTCACCGTCACAATCACCCCGTTGATGGGCTGACGGCGGCGGTATTTTTGCAAAAGACCAAGGAATTTCAGCCATTCGCTGGCATCCTGCGCCTGCTCGCTTTCCTGGGTACTGTAACGCCCGGCGGTATCCAGTAGCACCGCTTCATTGGTAAACCACCAGTCGCAGTTGCGCGTACCGCCAATGCCACGCAGCGCCGTTTTGCCAAATTTGTCGGCCAGGGGAAATTGCAGCCCGGAATTCACCAGTGCGGTGGTTTTCCCGGCGCCTGGCGCGCCAATCACCACATACCAGGGTAACTGATACAGATATTGGGTACTAAAGCGCTGCGTCCACTGCCCGCCACGCTGACCCGGCTGGTTGAAATGCGCTTTTTTCAGCACCTGAGACGCTTCTTCAAAACGATCAGCCAGGATTTGCTCTTCGCTGTTCAACCGTTTGTGATCTGCCGTCTCTTTCGGCGCATTGTCGCTTTTCAGATTGTCCATCAGTTTGCGGTTCAGCCACGCGTTGTAAAGACGCGGAATAATGTGGCTTTGCACCCAGATGAAATACATCACCGCGATGGTGATTACCCGGTTTTGTTCAGACTCCAGCGGGCGTGAATCAACGACAGAGAGCAGCGGACCTATCATCCAGATCACCGCCGCCAGCGCCGTCATCCCAAGAAAACCCCACAATATGCGGTTCGTCAGAATTGAAAGCAGACTATTCATCCTTAGTTTCCTTGTGGCAATCCGTTCAGTTCGGCTGCCGTATTACCCGGCGAAACCAGTAACGTTATCTCCACGCGGCGGTTGCGGGCGCGGTTTTCCGCCGAGTTATTCGGCGCGATGGGGTTCATTTCACCCCGCCCTTCCGCTTTGACGCGATCCGGCTGGCTTAAGTGTTTTTGCAACAGCGACTGTACGGAGCGCGCACGTTCGAGTGACAATTCATAGTTGGAAGCAAAGCGCGCACTGCGAATAGGCACGTTATCGCTGTAGCCCACCACCAGGATTTTGCCGCTGACGTTGTTCATCGCCTGCGCTACGCGGTCAATCACCGGAGCGTAGTTTTCACGTGCCACCGTTGAACCCGAAGCAAACAGCCCATCACCTTTGAGCGTGACAACGCTGCGATCCGTTTCATCGCGTACCGCGACAAGCCCGGCGTCAATTTCCGGTTTCAGGAAGCCACGCAGGTTAAGCACCGGGGGCAGCGATGGCGCGGGTTGGGCAATTGCCGCTTCGGGCAAGGTGGTCTGGTAAATTTTTGCCAATACCGGGTTAGTGTTGTCGCCAAGTCGCCAGTTAAGAACGATGTAAAACAGGCAGGCAAGAAACCCGGCCAGGGCCACGCAGGCCCACAGTGGGATCATCGGACGCCAGAGTTTACGCAGAACCGGTTGATCCTCCGGATGCGGCGATAACGGCGGCGGATAATTTCCCCGTACGCCGCGAATCATTTGCCACAGACGCTGCTTGATGGTTTCAAGCTGGGTACGGCCATTGTCCATGACCCGATAGCGACCTTCGAAACCCAGCAGCAGGCAAAAATTAATGAGCTCAAGCAGGACGATATGTTCACGCGGGTTTTGCGACAGGCGCGCCAGCAATTGGAAAAATTTCTCGCCTCCCCAGGTTTCATTGTGAAAAGTCACCAGTAGCCCGCTACCGGACCAGACGCCACGGCTCCCCCAGGGGGTCAACGCCGCCGCTTCATCCAGTGCGGTACACAGGCAATAACGCGCCCCGACAATCACTTCATATGCAAGACCCGATTGCTGGCAGCGCACTTCAAAACGACGAATTTCATCAATCAGTTGCTGGCGCAGGCCTGCCTGGTCATCGTGAGAAACAGAGTGGCGAATCTGCGGTATCGCGTTAAGCAGCGGGTTGGCGGCGGTCACCAGAGGGTTATTTCCACCCGCGCCCGCAACATCGGCATCACGGCCGTTAGCGTGTTGTTCCTGCATATCTTGCGCTCGCTATTAATCTTTCGGGCTACGGACGGCCCAAAATTCCATGTCCAGTCCTGGAAATTCACCTGCCAGATGCAGCGCAAAGGCGCCGGATTTCTCCATTTCGCTCCAGAGCTCGCCCCCTTTTTCCAGTTCGAAGTAGTTGTAGCCCGCATGCCAGGGAATTTGCGGCGGCGCGACGGGCATTGCCCGCAGCTTCATACCGGGGAGCTGGAGTTGCACCAGATCGCGGATTTTGGTGACCGGTGCGACTTTCATCTGCGCCGGGAAATGGGTTTGCAGCATCTCGCCCGGCACATTGGCTTTCACCGCCAGAACGAAACCAAATTCTCGCGCCATACTGGTTGACGGCAGCGTCGCGACATTGAGGCCGTGGGTGCGTTCAGTGAGCGGCAGTTGAATGGCATGCTCTTCCAGCACCAGCGACAGCCCCTGACGTAACATCAGCACCAGACGGTTAAAGCAGCCAGCGAGGTTGTCGTGGTCATAAACCGGCAACACCTCTTCCGGCGCGCGCGCAGAGGTCCAGGTCGTTAATTCCGTGGCAAACGCCAGCCATTCGCGCCAGAGTTCTTCCGGATGCAGCAACGGCAAGGTTTTCAGATGCGAAATCAGCCCTACATGGTGGTTGATCAACGCCAGAAGAGAGAATTCGACCATTTCCGTGGTATTGAAGCGGCCAGGCTGGCGTAGACGCTGGGCAAACTGCTGGCTGCGCTGGGATAACAAACTCTGGAGGTCATTGATCATCGCGTACAGCGGCGCGCTGTTCGTGGCGTTGAGCATCGGCGGAATATAGGCCGAATCATGACGAATGTGATTATCGTTTCGTTTTTCCAGTATCTGAACCACACCCATCGCCGTCCACTCGGCAGTGAGATCTTTTTCCAGCATCAGTTTCAGGCGTAAACGACCAAATTGCACGGCCGCCGGACCGACCGAAATGGCGTTGTCATCATCCACTTCTGCTTCCCAGGCAATGTAACGTGCCAGTGACTCTTTATCTTCGCTGAAAATAACCTCTTCACGCCCTCCCCTGCGGGCAGGTAAGGCCAGCACGACGCGTTCATTGGTAACGTTATCCCCAATGGCTAATGGCGCGGGCGCATGGCGAGGATCGTGAAAGGAAAAAAACGTGCCATCCGGTAGCAGGCCACTGGCATAGCTCAGCGCGATACAGCCCTGACGTAACATTGCGTCATCCAGTTCAAGGTCCAGAAAGCCCCATAGAAAGGGCCGCTGTAATGCCCCCCATTCACGAATATGGCTATGCAGGTGGCTTTCCGCACGTTGAAAATGATGAGGACGCAGAAACATACCCTCGGTCCAGACGACCTTTTCTGCTTTGTTCATGCTGTTTTCCTGTTAAGACTGGGCGCTATCTGGAAACGACGCGAATCCCGTTCACGTCGAGAAAAACGCTGGCTTCAAGTGAGTCAGACGACCCTTTCCAGAATTCGTAAAAGCGACTTTCACCCTGCACGGGAAGCGGAATGGAGATCCGCCACTTTTTGCCATCCAGCGCCTGGTACTCCGCCATCACACCGATATAGCGTGCTTCCGGGGTAGCCTGGCCGGTGAGCGTTTTTGTCAGTTGACCGGGCAGTAAGAAAAACTCATCGCTGTTGAGCAGGTTAGCGCCAAGGGTGCTTCCCGCATTGTTTTGTAGCGACCAGAAATCGGCGGACATAAATGTCGCGTCGGATTTCAACAGCAGAACCCTGACTTTGAGCGGCGCGGATGCGTTGACCTGCGGGTGCGCCTGAAATTGGAGGGTGTAGCTGGCAGGTACGCTATGTGAAGTCGATCCACAACCGCTGACCAGGGTGGTCAGCGTAAGGAAAAACGCCAGGATTAACTGGCGTACCACGAAGTAAGTTTTCATATCCATCGCTCATGATGGCGAGTTAGTTGAGAATCCACGTACCTGAGTTGCTGTTTTTACACGCTTTACTGCTGCCATCCACCGACACACAGGTCTGTTTTTGACGGGCTCTCAGGCGCGGGGTTTGTTTACGTACGGTTTCGTCGTACAGCTCGCTTTTCACTACTGCGCGCATCGGGACATAACCAATCAACTCTTCCTGACCTTCATCGGCGAGCGCCATCCAGAAGTGCTCAACCTGACCGAGTACCACATAGGTTTTACCGGTTTGCAGCTGGCGGATCATTTTGCCGCCGTAATCCGGCGTGCTCATTAGCGACGCAGGATAGAGAGCACGGTAGTTCTCTTTGATGGGCTGAAACTCTTTCGGCGGTTTTACCGCATAGCGGTGGGTAAGCGTGGTGCCATTCACCTCGCTGGTCACAATCGTATCGTCTGTGGGAGTCGCCGGCGGTGGTGCTTTACATGCGGAGAGCGCAAAAACAAACAGAAGAGCTAATACATTTCGCATTTTCATAACGGTGATTTCCATTGCAAATATATTACTGTGTGGAACTGGAACGTTTAGGAAAGAACTTTTTCATTCTTTCAAAATAAGTCTCTCCCTAAGCCTGTAAAACAGTCGAATAATTAATTAAAGGCATAGCTACCGCACGAGCCGTTGCACCAGCAAGGCAGCGAGAATATGACTTCATCAATGATAATCGTGTCTAAATCTTACAGACGAGACGATACAATTCAATATCATCTCGGCCTGAATGAAAAAGGAATATTCAAGAATCATGCAAAATAAGATAATTCTCAAGAAATAATTTCACTTTGGGACCGTGATGATAAAAATTACGCTCAGCATTAGCTTAAAGCCCCATCAAAAACGGATCAACCTACTGTATTTTATGATGTTATCGATCAAGCCACCTCAGAAACATGTCATTGCAAACTCGTTATAGGATTAATCCGAAAAGGTAATATTCATTTGATTTACCCCTTATTCCTGGTAGGTCAAAAACCACATTTAGTGAAGGGAATGATTCACAGAGTATGAAATGTCAAGGAGCGAAAAACCAATAAATTGAAATAAAACGGCCGAACAAAGTGAATATTACTCACCTGGTCTGACCATAATGAAATCATCAACAGTGAAAATATTTTATTCTCGCTAAATAAAGTATTTCCGAGGCGACACTATTTAGCACTGCTAACTGAGTGTGAATGGGCAGTAAATGAATCAATTCAGCTTATTTGATACAAAACAAATATGACACTTTGTTTTCAATAAGAAAAACTGATCAATCACCGTTATTTTATTTGACGGAAATCTTATTTATTTACCGAAATAGCGGTTTGCTACCCAATTTGGGTTAAAGAAATGATCAAAATGCGTGCAATGGTGCTTTGAGCCATAACTTTAACTTATACGAAAAGGCGGCAAGGTAAATTATCTGGAAGCGCGGAAAATGCCACACAGGGCACGCCGTTCGGCTGATATTCGACTAAGGTTTTCACAAGGTTGGCTACTGCGGCCTCGCTTTTTACCCGCTAAGGAGAACAGTTAATGACAAGACCAGATTTGCGCCGTCAGCGCACCTTGTATCTTGCAATGCACATCGCACTGGGCGGCGCCCTGCTTTCACTTATCCCGTCGGCTCTGGCGGCAGACGCGCCCAACACACCTCAGTCGCCGGATATCCTGCTCGGCCCGTTGTTTAGCGATGTACAAAGCGCCAAACTTTTTCCCGATCAGAAAACCTTCGCCGATGCCGTGCCCAAGGGGGATCCCTTGATGATCCTGGCGGATTACCGTATGCAGCGAAACCAGACCAGCTTTGATCTCCGCCACTTCGTCAACGTCAACTTTGATTTGCCAAAGGAAGGGGAAAAGTATGTTCCCCCGGAAGGGCAAAATCTGCGTGAACACATTGATGGTCTGTGGCCCGTGCTGACGCGCACGACGGATAAAGCCGGAAAGTGGGATTCTCTGCTCCCCCTGCCAAAGCCTTATGTGGTACCGGGCGGCCGCTTCCGCGAGGTCTATTACTGGGACAGTTATTTCACCATGCTGGGTCTTGCTGAGAGCGGACACTGGGACAAAATCGAAGATATGGTGGCTAACTTTGCTTACGAAATTGATACCTGGGGCCACATCCCCAACGGCAACCGTAGTTACTATTTGAGCCGCTCCCAACCTCCATTCTTTGCGTTTATGGTGGAATTACTGGCATCCCATGACGGCGACGACGTACTCAAGACCTACCTGCCGCAAATGGAAAAAGAGTACAACTACTGGATGGACGGCCTGCAGGGGCTGCAAAACGGTCAGGCTAACAAGCGGGTCGTGAAGCTTGATGATGGTTCGGTGCTCAACCGCTACTGGGATGATAAAGACACACCGCGTCCGGAATCCTGGCTGGATGATGTCACCACCGCGAAGAATAACCCGAACCGCCCGGCGACAGAGATCTACCGCGACCTACGTTCCGCGGCGGCATCGGGCTGGGATTTCAGCTCACGCTGGATGGATAACCCTGAACAACTGGGGACGATTCGCACCACCAGCATCGTACCGGTGGATCTGAATGCGTTGATGTACAAACTGGAAAAAATGATTGCCCGCGCCAGCCAGGCGTCTGGCGACAACGCCAAAGCGAGCCAGTATGAAGCGCTGGCCTCAGCCCGCCAGAAAGCCATAGAAGCGAACCTGTGGAATGATAAAGAGGGCTGGTATGCCGATTACGACCTGAAAACCAAAAAGGTTCGTAATCAGTTGACGGCAGCCGCCCTCTTCCCGCTGTATGTCAATGCGGCGGCAAAAGATCGCGCAGCGAAGGTCGCAACGGCAACACAGTCGCGGTTGTTGAAACCCGGCGGAATTTCCACGACTACCGTCAACAGTGGCCAACAATGGGATGCGCCGAATGGCTGGGCCCCCCTGCAATGGGTGGCGGTCGCCGGTTTGCAAAACTACGACCAGAAAAAGCTGTCAATGGATGTTACCTGGCGTTTCCTCTCGAACGTGCAACATACCTATGATCGCGAGAAGAAGCTGGTGGAGAAATATGATGTCAGCAGTACCGGAACAGGTGGCGGCGGCGGCGAATATCCGTTGCAGGACGGTTTCGGCTGGACAAACGGCGTCACGCTGAAAATGCTCGATCTGGTCTGTCCGAAAGAACAGCCTTGTGACAGCCTGCCAGCCAAAGAGCCGGTCACGCAAACGACAACAGAACCGCAAAAAGCTGCAGCGCAATAAAAGAAAAGGCCGGTGTACAAACTCACCGGCCTTATTCATTCACGAATACAATTAACCCCGCCGTAGCAGCCTGAAAACTGCCAGTACAATGATCGCACCCACCACCGCAACCAGGAAGCTATGAAGGTTAAAACCCGTTACATCGCCGCCAAAACCAAAGCGGGTCGCCAGCCAACCACCCACCACAGCCCCGACTATCCCAAGGATACAGGTCAAAATGAATCCGCCGCCATCCCGGCCAGGCATGATTAATTTTGCGATAACGCCTGCAATCAGACCAAAAACAATCCACGCGATGATGCCCATTTTCTTTTCTCCTGCTACAACCTGATATGTACGTATCGGGCATAATGCCCGCACGTTGTGTGAAGTATAGGCGATATGACCTGCTCCCCGTTGATTAATACACCGCGATGTTAGTAATGTCTTCATAAGCCACATGAGGACATCCCCATGAAGAAGCGTTTTTCCGACGAACAGATCATCTGTATTCTCCGCGAGGCCGAAGCCGGCGTTTCTGCCCGTGAGCTCTGCCGTAAGCACGCCATTTCCGACGCCACCTTTTACACCTGGCGTAAGAAGTATGGCGGTATGGAGGTGCCTGAGGTTAAGCGCCTGAAGTCTCTTGAGGAAGAGAACGCCAGACTCAAGAAGCTGCTTGCTGAAGCCATGCTGGATAAGGAGGCGCTTCAGGTGGCTCTTGGGCTAAAGTACTGACGACAGACCAGAAGCGGGAAGCCGTGGAAGTCATGTGCGAGGCTAAGGGTCTGTCGCAACGTCGTGCCTGCAGGCTGGCAGGTCTGTCCCTGTCAACCTGCCGATATTCGGCTCAGCGTCCGCCTGCTGACGCGCAGCTGTCTCTACGCATCACAGAGCTGGCACTTGAACGCCGCCGTTTTGGTTACCGGCGTATCTGGCAGCTTCTGCGACGTGAAGGTCTTTGCGTTAACCACAAGCGGGTTTACCGCATCTATCAACTTAATGGCCTGAGTGTAAAACGCAGACGACGTCGTAAAGGGCTGGCAACAGAACGTCTGCCGCTGCTCCGCCCGATGGCGCCCAATCTGACCTGGTCAATGGATTTCGTCATGGACGCACTGGCCACAGGTCGCAGGATCAAGTGCCTGACCTGCGTGGATGATTTCACAAAGGAATGCCTGACGGTCACTGTTGCCTTCGGGATTTCAGGCGTGCAGGTCACGCGTATTCTGGACAGCATTGCGCTGTTTCGCGGCTATCCGGCTACGATAAGAACCGATCAGGGCCCGGAGTTTACCTGCCGCGCACTCGATCAGTGGGCTTTTGAGCATGGTGTGGAGCTGCGACTTATCCAGCCCGGCAAGCCAACGCAGAACGGATTTATTGAGAGTTTTAACGGACGCTTTCGTGATGAATGCCTGAATGAGTACTGGTTCAGCGATATTGTTCACGCCAGGAAGATCATTAATGACTGGCGACTGGATTATAACGAGTGTCGACCACATTCATCACTGAATTACCTGACGCCGGCTGAATTTGCAGCGGGCTGGCGAAACGGGAAATATGAAGAAAAACCAACCGACATTACTAACTGAAGGTTGTATCTAACTCTGGGGGCAGGTCAGATAGCGTGAAAAGCATTTTCATCTCACAGACTTAATTGCAATTCCCCAGAAAATTTTTACAAATTTGTATTAAGAATTCGCCGGAATTGCCGATAGTGCATCAAGACTGTCTGTCAGTGATCAAGGAGCCTTTTGGCGTGAGTAAGTACAGTGAGCAGTTCCTGAAAAATAGTCCCTTAGCCGTACTTGGCGTCTTACGCGATTTGCAAAAGAGCCAGGTACCCGTGTGCATTGCATGGTCGAGCGGGCAATTCATCAGTAAGATCCTCGAAGTGAATCCCGATGAGCTGATCATGGACTTTGGTAGTCAGGAGTTTGACAACACGGCAGTGCAACGCGCCACAAAAGTGACCATCACCGCCGAAACCCAGGGCGCGAAAGTTGAATTTACCCTTCCCACACTGCACAGCGGCGATTATCAGGCTTTGCCTGCTTTTATTTCCGAACTGCCGGAAAGTCTCTATTTTATTCAGCGTCGCGAATACTTTCGCATTAACGCTCCGCTGCACCCTGCTTATTTCTGCAAGGCAAAAATGCCGGACAAAAAGACGGAACTGCGTTTTCGCCTGTTTGACCTTTCACTTGGCGGTATGGGTGCGTTACTGGATGGCGCCGTACCGGAAGGTTTGCAGGCAGGTATGCGCTTTTCCCAGATAGAACTGGATATGGCCTCGTGGGGGCAGTTCTATTTTGACGCTCAGCTTATCGCTATCGGTGAGCGAAAAGTGGTAGATGGCAAAAACGAAACCATTACTACGCCGCGTCTGAGTTTTCGCTTTCTTAACGTCAGCCCCGGCGTTGAGCGCGAACTCCAGCGAATTATCTTTGCGCTTGAGCGCGAGGCCCGCGAACGCGCCAGTCGCGTACGCTAAAAAAAGACCCGCTCAACAGGCGGGTCTTTTGCCATTTACATGGCGTTCATTGCTTTCTGTACCTTCCAGATATAACGCGGCGCCTGGGGTGCCGGGTGGTTTTCTACCACGTGTTCAAAAAAGCCGTCGGCACTCAGGTCGTTAATCTTGTCGATCGCTTTTTTCCTGTCGGATGAGAATGTCCGCAGCAGGGCGCCAGCGCCGTTCACATACGAGACCACCAGAGCATACTGCATTACCTGAGGATCTTTGATTCCCGCCAGTACACCGTGCTCCATAATGCTCAAATACGCGGCCCCCATGGAGATATTACGCTCCGGGTTTTTCAGCTCGCTGGTCGAAGGCTCACCGCTCCAGCCCATATAGCGATACACTTCGCGCCCGGAGGTGGACGCTTTCAACTGCATCAGCCCCACGGCATTTGATTTACTGATAAGGTTGGGGTTACCGCCTGACTCAACCGCAATCATCGCGGTAATCAGACGCGGACTGACGCCCCACGCCGCCCCCGCTTTTTCACTGACTGGCATCCACTGCATCGCCCGCTTTACCGGGACTTCCGGATTCCAGTCCGGGTTACGGTAATCCGTGCGTTTCGAGGTACACCCCGCCAGCAATACAATTAAAAAAGCAAACCATCTCAATTTCACACGCAATCCTTCTTTGGTGAACGCATCACTACGGATGACAACGAACAGGGTTAGCGGCATGATAACCGTTTCCAATTAGATGTCAGCAAGGAATTGCCATGTCCAGGTTTCATTTGATCGCGCCCTCCGGCTACTGCATTAATCAACAGGCCGCAGCGCTTGGGGTTCAACGACTGGCGTTACAGGGACATCAGGTGGATAACCGTGAGGTGATTACCCGCCGCGATCAGCGCTTTGCAGGTGACGACCGCGAGCGTCTCAATGACCTTAACGCCCTGGTTGCGCTCGAAGGCGCGGATATTATCGTTCTCCCCGTTCGCGGCGGTTATGGCGCAAGCCGCCTGCTGGAAATGATTGACTGGCCGGGTCTTGTCCGTCGCCAACAATCCCAACCGCTGCTTATCTGCGGACACAGTGACTTTACGGCCGTGCAGATGGGATTATTAGCCCGTGGCGGCGTTATCACCTTTAGCGGCCCGATGCTGGCTGGCAATTTCGGCGCCCCCACTCTCAATGATTTTACCGAGCGCCATTTCTGGCAGGCGCTGCGTCAGCCTGAACTGGTCGTCGAGTGGAACGGCGAAGGCCCCCGCTGCCATACGCAAGGTACACTTTGGGGCGGAAATCTGGCGATGCTGGTTTCGCTTATTGGCACCCCATGGCTTCCGGCCATTGATGAGGGCATTCTGGTGGTTGAGGATATCAATGAACATCCTTTCCGCGTGGAACGTATGCTATTGCAGTTGATGCATTGCGGCATTCTCGCGCGCCAGAAGGCGCTCGTACTGGGCAGTTTCACCAGCGCCGACCCCAATGAATACGATGCAGGCTACAATCTTAATACGATGGTGGAGTACCTGCGAAAAAGGCTCTCGATCCCGGTGATAACAGGCCTGGCGTTTGGTCACGAGCAAGAGACCGTCACGCTACCTCTGGGTGCGCATGCCATATTAGAGCATGATAAACGTACATGGCTGACCCTTTCCGGTCATCCCGTACTGGGTGCATAAAAAAAACATTTAACCGACTGATTAAATCTGTATTTCTGCCGTTAATATAAATTGGGTTTTAAATTGTCACCGCTCAGCGCGTCCTGGCTCTGAGCGGCCAAGGATTTCACTGTTTTTCGGGCAAGAGGAGAAGCACGACATTGGATGCAGCGGCGGTAATTAGTCTGTTTATTCTGGGTTCTGTACTTGTAACCTGCAGTATTTTATTAAGTTCTTTCTCTTCCCGTCTCGGTATCCCGATCCTTGTTATCTTTCTGGCCATTGGCATGCTGGCAGGCATTGACGGTATTGGCGGTATTCCGTTCGATAACTATCCGTTCGCCTATATGGTCAGTAACCTCGCGCTGGCGGTGATTCTGCTTGATGGCGGAATGCGAACCCAGGCAAGTTCCTTTCGCGTGGCGCTGTGGCCCGCCCTTTCTCTGGCGACGGTGGGTGTGCTTATCACCTCCGGGCTGACCGGGATGATGGCGGCATGGTTGTTCCACCTTAATATTATGGAAGGGTTGCTGATCGGTGCGATTGTCGGCTCGACGGATGCGGCCGCGGTGTTTTCGCTGCTTGGCGGAAAAGGGTTGAACGAACGTGTTGGTTCGACGCTGGAAATTGAGTCGGGCAGTAACGATCCGATGGCGGTCTTTTTGACCATCACGCTAATCGAGATGATTCAACAACATCATGCTGGCCTGAGCTGGATGTTTGTCGTGCACATTATTCAGCAGTTTGGCCTGGGGATCGTGTTAGGTCTCGCGGGTGGCTATTTGCTGCAACAGATGATCAATCGCATCGCCCTCCCCGCAGGACTCTATCCTCTGCTGGCGTTAAGCGGCGGCATCCTGGTGTTCTCGGTGACCACCGCCATTGAAGGCAGCGGGATTCTGGCAGTCTATCTGTGCGGTTTTGTGCTGGGTAATCGCCCGATACGTAATCGCTACGCCATTCAGCAAAACTTTGATGGCTTAGCCTGGCTGGCGCAAATCGGCATGTTCCTCGTTCTGGGGCTGCTGGTCACGCCGTCTGATTTACTGCCGATTGCCATTCCGGCGCTTCTGCTCTCGGCGTGGATGATCTTTTTCGCTCGTCCGCTGTCGGTTTTCGCCGGCCTGCTGCCCTTTCGCGGTTTCAATCTGCGCGAGCGCATTTTCATCAGTTGGGTGGGATTGCGTGGCGCGGTGCCGATCATTCTTGCCGTCTTCCCGATGATGGCCGGTCTGGACAATGCAAGGCTGTTTTTTAATGTCGCCTTCTTTGTGGTGTTGATTTCGCTACTCTTCCAGGGGACATCGCTGTCCTGGGCCGCCAAAAAAGCCAGAGTCGTCGTCCCCCCCGTGGGATGGCCGGTTTCTCGCGTCGGACTGGATATTCACCCGGAAAATCCGTGGGAGCAGTTTGTCTACCAGTTGAGCGCCGATAAATGGTGTGTGGGGGCCGCTCTGCGCGACCTGCATATGCCATCGGAAACGCGCATCGCCGCCCTGTTTCGCGATAATTCACTTCTGCATCCTACCGGCAGCACCCGACTGCGCGAAGGCGACGTGCTGTGCGTGATTGGTCGTGAACGCGACCTGCCCGCGTTGGGTAAGCTGTTTAGTCAGTCGCCCCCGGTCTCGCTGGATCAGCGTTTCTTCGGCGATTTTATTCTCGAAGCTGATGCGAAGTTTGCCGATGTGGCGCTGATTTATGGTCTGGAAGATGGCCTGGAGTACCGGGATAAACAGCAGACACTGGGTGAGATTGTCCAGCAACTGCTGGGCGCGGCCCCGGTAGTGGGGGATCAGGTTGAGTTTGCCGGCATGATCTGGACAGTCGCAGAGAAAGAAGAGGACACGGTACGTAAGGTCGGGGTCCGGGTCGCGGATGATGAGGCGGAGTGACCGCCTCATCATAGTTACACCGTCACAACTGGGACACGTGGGGCGAGAGCGCACATCAATTCATAACCCACGGTCCCTGCCGAAGCGGCCACCTCATCGATTTTGATCTCGTTACCCCATAATTCGACCGGCGTACCGATGCCCGCTTGCGGGCACGGCGTCAGGTCAACCGTCAACATATCCATCGATATGGCCCCCACCGTCCCGGTCCGAATACCGTCTACCAGCACCGGTGTGCCTGTCCGCGCAAGGCGAGGATAACCATCAGCATAACCACAGGCGACAATGCCAATGCGCTGCTCCTGCGTAGCACGATAACGGCTGCCGTAACCCACACAGTCTCCCGCACGCAACGTTTGCACGGCAATAATCTGGCTTGTCAGGCTCATAACCGGTTTGATGCCACTGCCTGCCACATCCTGCCACTCGCCGGACGGCGACGCGCCATAGAGTACGATACCGGGTCGCACCCAGTCGCCATGGGCTTCCGGGTGCCAAAGCGTGGCGGCGGAGTTGGAAAGCGAACGGGGGCAATCAAGCCCTTCCGACGCCTGGTTAATACGCGCCATCGCCGGGGCAATTCCGTCCGTTTTTTCCGCCTCTGCGAAGTGGGCCATCAGGGTGATATCGCCCACATTGCCCAGATCCCGCAGTTGTCGCCAGAGCGTTTGCACACGCTCTGGCTGAAAGCCCAGCCGGTTCATCCCACTGTTCATTTTCAGGTAAACATCCAGCGGCGCGTGCAGCCTGGCATCCTGCAAGGCCTTAACCTGCCAGTTGCTATGGACGCTGGTCGTGAGGCGATATTTATCAAATAACGGCAGCTCATCGGCGTGGAAAAAGCCTTCCAGCATCAGAATCGGTCCCTTCCAGCCGCGCTCGCGCAGGAGGATGGCCTCCTCCAGATTGAGCAGCGCAAAACCGTCGGTGCCTTCCAGGGCGCGCCAGATACGATCGATTCCATGGCCGTAAGCGTTAGCCTTCACCACTGACCAGACGCGGCAGTGTGGTGCAGCACGCCTGACTACCTGCAGGTTCTGCCGAAGTGCGTGTAAGTCGACAGTCGCCTGGACAGGACGAGACATACGATCTCCTTGTTTCAGATGGGCAGCTTAGTTATGAACACCATGCAAATGTTGTGGCCGCGATGGGGTAAAACCCGGTTGATAGCGCGCCACGCTCAAATCCTCCCATGGAATGGCCGGTGTGCGACCGGAAATCAGATCGCTCAACAGTTGACCTGAACCACAGGCCATCGTCCAGCCGAGCGTGCCATGCCCGGTATTCAGCCATAAGTTTTTAAACGGGGCACGTCCGACAACCGGCGTACCATCTGGCGTCATTGGACGCAGTCCGGTCCAGAACGTTGCCTGCTCCACGTGACCGCCGCGCGGAAAGAGATCTTTGACCACCATTTCCAACGTGGCACGGCGCGGCTTAAGAAGGTCAGTATTAAAGCCGACGATCTCGGCCATTCCGCCGACGCGAATGCGGTTATCAAAACGGGTAATCGCAATCTTGTAGGTTTCATCGAGGATAGTCGAAACTGGCGCGCCCGCCTCCTCCGCAATGGGTATAGTCAATGAATACCCTTTCAGGGGATAGACCGGGATATCGACAATCCCTTTTAGCATCGCCGTGGAATAGGAACCAAAAGCCATTACATAGGCATCGGCTTTCACCACTTCATCACCGCATTTCACGCCGTAAATCTGCTCACCTTCGTACAGAAGCCTGTCGACCGGGGTGTTGAAGCGGAATGTGACGCCCGCCTGCCCCGCCATCTGTACCAGTTGCTGAGTAAAAAGCTGACAGTCCCCGGTCTCATCGTTGGGTAAACGCAGGCCGCCACTGAGTTTATGGGCGACCTGGGCCAGCGCCGGTTCTACTTCCGCCAGACGCGCTGATTCCAGCAGTTGATAAGGTACCCCGGCATCTTCCAGCACTGCGATATCCCGGGTCGCGTTTTCGTACTGCTCCGGGGTACGGAAAAGCTGTAACGTCCCGCCCTGACGGCCTTCGTACTGAATATGCGTGGTTTCACGCAACAGCTTCAGACAGTCACGACTGTATTCTGCCAGCCGCACCATGCGGCCTTTGTTTTCCATATAATGGCGAGTGTCGCAGTTACGCAGCATCTGCCACATCCATTTGAGTTGAGAAGAGGTGCCATCGAGACTGATCGCCAGCGGCGCATGACGCTGGAACATCCACTTGATCGCTTTCAGCGGTACGCCCGGCGCCGCCCAGGGCGCTGCGTAACCCGGCGAGATTTGCCCTGCGTTCGCCGCACTGGTCTCCAGCGCCGGGCCAGACTCCCTGTCAATGACCGTCACCTCATGTCCCGCCTGACTCAGATACCAGGCACTGGTAACCCCCACTACGCCACTTCCCAGTACAACGACTCGCATAACCTGCTCCCATGTGTAAAGCACAATCATCTGATTACAAATTGATAACTCAGATGAAAATGTTATTCAACATATGGCTTTTTTATGGTGACACTACTCACACCTTTCCCTAAATAAAGGCGTCAGAATATTTAGAATCTCATGCTGCGCGACATTTCGCCACAGAATAAAATTCTGCCAATGACGATTTTTACCCCTCTCTTGCAAGGTGTTATCGCGAAGAAAAAAAACGACGTTGCGTACAGTTTTAATTGTGTGTTCTATGCTTGAAATGAGACTCTCCATACAGAGAGAGTTGCTAACAACGAGGGCGCGCTAATGGCTACGATTGATTCCATGAATAAGGACACCATACGTCTCAGTGATGGACCTGACTGGACCTTCGATCTCCTGGATGTGTATCTCGCAGAGATCGACCGGGTGGCGAAACTTTACCGCCTGGATACCTACCCGCATCAAATCGAAGTCATCACTTCCGAACAGATGATGGACGCCTACTCCAGCGTAGGGATGCCCATTAACTATCCCCACTGGTCGTTTGGTAAAAAATTTATTGAAACCGAGCGGCTTTATAAGCATGGACAGCAAGGTCTGGCCTACGAGATTGTTATTAACTCCAATCCCTGTATCGCCTATCTGATGGAAGAGAACACCATCACCATGCAAGCGCTGGTGATGGCGCATGCCTGCTATGGGCATAACTCTTTCTTTAAAAATAATTATTTGTTCCGCAGTTGGACGGATGCCAGTTCGATTGTTGACTACCTGATTTTCGCCCGTAAGTACATCACCGATTGTGAAGAGCGATACGGTGTGGAAGAGGTGGAAAAGCTGCTCGATTCCTGCCACGCGCTGATGAATTATGGCGTTGACCGTTATAAACGTCCGCAAAAAATCTCGCTGCAGGAGGAGAAAGCTCGCCAGAAAAGCCGTGAAGAGTACCTGCAAAGCCAGGTCAACACACTGTGGCGTACCCTGCCAAAACGTGAAGAAGAGAAAGCCGTTGTGGAAGCGCGCCGCTATCCTTCTGAACCGCAGGAAAACCTGCTCTATTTTATGGAAAAAAACGCTCCGCTGCTGGAGTCCTGGCAGCGTGAAATTTTGCGCATCGTGCGTAAAGTCAGCCAGTATTTTTACCCACAGAAACAGACTCAGGTCATGAACGAAGGCTGGGCAACCTTCTGGCACTACACCATCCTCAATCATCTGTACGATGAAGGTAAAGTGACAGACCGCTTTATGCTGGAGTTCCTTCACAGCCACACCAATGTGGTGTTCCAGCCGCCTTACAATAGCCCCTGGTATAGTGGTATTAACCCGTATGCCCTTGGGTTTGCGATGTTCCAGGACATCAAACGCATTTGTCAGTCTCCGACTGACGAAGACAAATACTGGTTCCCGGATATTGCCGGTTCCGACTGGCTGGAAACGCTGCATTTCGCCATGCGCGATTTTAAAGATGAAAGCTTTATCAGCCAGTTCATGTCGCCAAAAATCATGCGTGATTTTCGCTTCTTTAGCGTGCTGGACGATGATCGCAATAATTATCTGGAGATTGCGGCGATTCATAACGAGGAAGGCTATCGCGAGATCCGCTCGAAATTGTCCTCCCAGTACAATCTGAGCAACCTGGAGCCCAATATTCAGGTGTGGAATGTGGATTTACGCGGCGATCGTTCTCTGACGCTGCGTTACATTCCGCATAATCGCGCACCGCTGGATAAAGGCCGCCGGGAAGTGCTCAAACATGTGCATCGGCTGTGGGGGTTTGATGTGCTGCTGGAACAGCAAAACGAAGATGGCAGTGTGGAGCTGCTGGATCGTTGCCCTGCCCGTAACAATACTCTTTGATAACAATACGTTTTAATAACTAAAAGCCCCTCCGCGGAGGGGCTTCGCTTTGCTTAACGCCCGTGAATCGTTAAATCCCCAGGCAGCGTTTTATGCATGCGATGCCAGATCTCACCACTGTCATGCCCATAACGACGCACCGTTTCGTACACCTGGTCATGTAAGCCTTTCTCACAGATTTCTGCCAGGCGATGGTAGAAACCGAGGGCCAGACTACGTGCTTCCGGACTGGCGAAGTAATGACGCCCGATGCGGGTATACAACCCTTTCATCCCGTTGAGGATCAGGCCGTAAATCGGATTGCCGGAGGCAAAAGCCAACCCGCGGAAGATGTTGTAATCAAGCTCAGCAAACGCATCGCCGTGATCTTCAACTTCACGTGCGTTAGCCAGTACCGCCAGTGCGTCTTGCGGGTGTTGACGGAACGCAGTACGGATAAAGATCGTCGCGATATTGGTACGTACGGACAGAAGGTTATCGATGAGCTGCGGAACACTCTCATGGTCCAGACGCGCCAGGGTTTCCAGAATATTGAGCCCGGAAGTTTCCCAGAAATTGTTTACTTTGGTGGGTTTACCGTGCTGAATGGTCAGCCAGCCATCGCGAGCCAGACGCTGTAACACTTCACGCAATGTGGTACGAGTGACGCCAATCAGTTCGGAGAGTTCGCGTTCTGCCGGAAGAATCGACCCCGGAGGGAAACGGTTATTCCAGATACTTTCAATAATGTATTCTTCCGCGAAACCCGCCGGGCTCTGCGCCTTTATGACCATAGTGAGATTTCCATTATACAACTAAGCAAAGATCACTCATCATACCAGACCGCCTCGGGGGCAGATAGCAGGCGAAATGAAGAAAAAGGGGATCGCCGATCCAATTTGAAAGATTCACCCGTCATGCTTTTTACCCCCATTTTATTCACGACTATTCCCTCTTGACTGAAAATCGTTTACCACATTAATCATAAATGTTTTTCCTGTTAGCGCTTTGCTTACATTCCTGACAGCAAGATTTGACTTTTCGCATGATAAACATCCGATTACGTATTATTTTCTTATGCAATAGTGGCTTGCTAAGTGATTTCGTTTACACTGCTGTGTCTACGCATGTCCCAGGGAAATGATTATGTTGCGATATTTGAACAAGTGCTCTCACGGGCGCGGCGCCTGGCTATTAATGGCGTTCACCGCACTCGCACTTGAATTGGTGGCGTTGTGGTTCCAGCACGTCATGCTGCTGAAACCCTGTGTCCTGTGTATCTATGAACGTTCTGCCCTTTTTGGTGTGATGGGTGCGGGTATTGTCGGGGCGATTGCGCCGAAAACGCCGCTGCGCTTCGTCGCTATCTTAATCTGGTTGTACAGCGCCTGGCGTGGGATCCAGCTGGCGTATGAGCACACCATGATTCAGCTTCATCCTTCTCCTTTTATGACCTGCGATTTTGCTGCGCGTTTCCCTTCGTGGCTGCCGCTGGATAAATGGCTTCCGCAGGTCTTCGTGGCTTCGGGCGATTGTGCTGAAAAACAATGGCAGTTCCTGTCACTGGAAATGCCGCAATGGCTGTTAGGTATTTTTGTCGCTTACTTTGTTGTCGCGGCGCTGGTGCTCATCGCACAGCCCTTCAAACCGAAAAAACGCGACCTCTTCGGTCGTTAACAGAACGCTCCTTCGGGAGCGTTTTTTTATTGCCGCAATGCATGAGGCCTCCCGGCAGCGTATTCGCTAACCGGAGCGACCGCCTTTACTCAGACAGGTCTTTAATACACCCCGTTATAACCATCCAGATAAGTCGCCGATAATTCATTGCCTATCAAGTCGGCATCTTTCGGATCCGCCGGCATCTTATCACCAGTTCTGTCGTATGCTTCGGTGAGATGATGGCCGGCCTGCTCCTTGAGCATCCCGGCATATTTGATCGCGTAATGCACATCATGACCAACGATGCGGTCCAGTTTTCCTTGATCGTACATTTTTTCAAAGGTGGGAATGATATTGCGGTATGTACCTTGTGGCGAGAAACGGACACCGCCGTCCGTAGAGCTGTGGTTTTCCGTAAAGGCAATAGCATGCCGTTCAGGAGAGGGTTTAGACGCGGTACACCCTGCAAGCAGAACACCTGCCGCTACCATCACAATGAATTTATTCATTACAGACCCCGTTAATGTTTTAGCTTATTTAAGACATACAAACATTTTAGGGTCTTGTTTTAAATCACTTTTTATTCATCTCAGACGAGTAGCGGTATAACAAAAGAGATTATTGCGCCCAATCAGGTTTGTTGAGGATATGATCCTGCCAGTCGCGGACTTCGGACTCTTTTACCGCAATATGGCGAACTGTGATGCGCTGTTTGTGCATCATCTCTTTCGAGCCGGTACGCAGCGGATGCCACACCGGCAGCGCCTTCCCTTCGGCCAGCAGACGATAGGCGCAGGTGGGCGGCAACCATTCAAAGGTAGGCAAATTATCACGCGTCAGTTTGATGCAGTCCGGCTCATACTCAAAGCGGCGCTCGTAGTTACGGCACTGACAGGTTTTGATGTTCAACTGACGACAGGCCACGTTGGTGAAATAGATTTCGTCGGAATCTTCATCCATCAGCTTATGCAGGCAGCACTGACCGCAGCCGTCACACAGCGACTCCCATTCCGCGTCCGTCATTTGCTCAAGCGTTTTGCTTTGCCAGAAAGGTGTGTCGCTCATAAATCAGTTCACCATTTAAAACCAGGGAGCACCTTATAACCAGTCTGGCATGGGGATGCAAGTTTTGCCGCCATAATGGCGGCAAATCGACTTATAACACGCGGGTTTTAAGGGAGAGGCCGTTAAAGCTCACTTCCAGTTCGTCCCCGCCGTGCAGTGGCCCTACCCCTTCCGGCGTCCCCGTCAGAATGACATCCCCCGCTTTGAGCGTGAAGAAGCGGCTCATATAAGCAATCAGCGGCACAATTTTATGGATCATATCAGCCGTCGTCCCTTGCTGGCGGACTTCGCCGTTGATTTTAAGCCCCAACGTCGTGTTCTGCGGATCGCTGGTAAACTCTGCGGCCGGAATAAAACCGGAGATCGGACAGGAATTATCAAAGCCTTTCGCTTTTTCCCACGGCTGCCCGGCCTTTTTCATTTTCGCCTGCAGGTCGCGAAGCGTGAGATCCAGCGCCACGCCATAACCCGCAATGGCTTTTCGTACGTGATCTTCGGTAGCCTGACGCAGGGTGGCGCCAATAAGTACGGCCAGTTCAACTTCATGATGCACGGAACCGAAATCCTGCGGCAACGCCAGCGGCTGGCGAATGTCGCATAATGCGGTTTCCGGTTTTATAAACAGCACCGGCTCTTCCGGCGTGGCGCTGCCCATCTCTTTAATATGTTTCGCATAGTTGCTGCCAACGCACACGACTTTACTCACCGGGTAATCCAGGAGTGCGCCCTGCCAGTTATGATGTTGGTACATGACTTTCCCCTAAGTAACACATTGAACAAGTGCGAAAAATGACTATCCGCGCCACATGGCGGTTTGTCAAATAACAAACTTTATATTCAACGCGTTGGCGGGAGAAAGGCAAATGGCGGAATCGATCCGCCCAGGTAAAATTCGCGAAGCGTTATCTTTCGCTGTCTAAATGCTGTTTGAGTAAATTTTCTGGCGGCGGTGGAATCTGTAAATAATATCCCTGTGTGCGCAACGCCTCTTTTACTTTTTCCAGATCCGCACTGGCCAGTTTTTTACGCCCGTCGAGGGGCAATAACATGGCTAGCTGGGGCTGACCAAAGCTTTTCATTAATTCTTCCGGCACGCGTGAAAAATCGTCTTTTTTTTCGACATACAGATAAGTCTGTTCACGTCGGGAACTTCGGTAGATCACACAAAACATACTTTTGCTCTGAATTAAGGGGTGGTTACTTGCCTGAATATAATAGTGACTATAACATGCTTGATAGTCTTCGGAATATCACTCACTCATGAGTGATAATAGCAAAATGAGTAAGGTCAGGATGTCAAACACGCCCATCGAGCTAAAAGGCAGTAGTTTTACCTTATCTGTGGTTCACTTGCATGATGCAAAACCCGAGGTTATTCGCCAGGCGTTAGAAGACAAAATCGCTCAGGCCCCCGCTTTTTTAAAACATGCTCCTGTTGTTATTAACGTTTCTGATCTTGAGGGCCCGGTAAACTGGTCGCCGATTCAGCAGACCATTCTGGAGACAGGGTTACGGGTTGTGGGTATCAGCGGTTGTAAAGACAGCGAGCTGAAAGCCGATATCGAACGTGCCGGGTTGCCGCTTCTGACCGAAGGCAAAGAAAAGCCGCAACGTCAGGTTGCCACCCCTGCCCCCGTCGCTCCTGTTGTTACTCCGGTCACAAAAACACGCTTGATTGATCTCCCTGTTCGTTCCGGACAGCGTGTTTATGCGCCAAACTGTGATCTGATTGTCACCAGCCATGTCAGTGCTGGCGCGGAGTTAATTGCCGATGGCAATATCCATGTTTACGGCATGATGCGTGGCCGCGCGCTGGCTGGCGCAGGCGGCGACAAAGATGCGCAAATATTTTGTACTCACCTCACGGCGGAGCTGGTATCCATCGCAGGGGAATACTGGCTGAGCGATCGAATCCCGGCCGATTTTTATGGCAAAGCGGCGCGCTTACGTTTAGCGAATAACGCTTTGACTATTCAACCATTAGATTAAGCCCTTTTAACAAGGAACTCCTATGGCACGCATTATTGTTGTTACTTCGGGTAAAGGGGGCGTGGGTAAGACCACCTCCAGCGCGGCCATCGCAACCGGTTTGGCCCAGAAGGGAAAGAAAACCGTCGTTATTGATTTTGATATCGGCCTGCGTAACCTCGATCTCATCATGGGCTGTGAACGTCGCGTCGTGTATGACTTCGTGAACGTCATTCAGGGCGATGCGACGCTGAATCAGGCGCTGATTAAAGATAAACGGACGGAAAACCTTTATATTCTCCCGGCTTCGCAGACTCGCGACAAAGACGCGTTAACCCGCGAAGGCGTAGAGAAGGTGCTTGATGAGCTGCAGAAAATGGAGTTCGACTTTATCATTTGCGACTCACCGGCGGGGATCGAAACCGGCGCGCTGATGGCACTCTATTTCGCGGATGAAGCGATCATCACCACCAACCCGGAAGTCTCTTCCGTCCGTGACTCTGACCGTATCCTCGGCATCCTGGCGTCCAAATCGCGCCGTGCCGAAAACGGCCAGGAACCGATTAAAGAACACCTGCTGTTGACCCGCTACAACCCGGGGCGCGTTAATAAAGGTGATATGCTCAGCATGGAAGACGTGCTGGAGATCCTGCGCATTAAGCTGGTTGGCGTGATCCCCGAAGATCAGTCAGTCCTTCGCGCATCCAACCAGGGGGAACCGGTTATTCTGGATACCACTGCCGATGCAGGCAAAGCGTACGCAGATACCGTTGAACGTCTACTGGGAGAAGATCGTCCTTTCCGCTTCATTGATGAAGAGAAGAAAGGTTTCCTCAAACGCCTGTTCGGAGGATAAGTTATGGCATTACTCGACTTTTTTCTCTCCAGAAAAAAGAACACCGCCAGCATCGCCAAAGAGCGTCTGCAAATTATTGTTGCGGAACGCCGTCGCAGTGACGCTGAACCACATTATTTACCGCAGCTAAAGCGGGATATTCTGGAGGTGATTTGTAAATATGTTCAAATCGATCCGGAAATGGTTTCAGTCCAACTGGAACAACGGGGTGACGATATTTCCATTCTGGAACTCAACGTTACCTTGCCGGAACCAGAAGAGACGAAATAACCCGGCGGCTTATCGCTGCGTCAGAAGTAATAAAAAAGGCAGAAATCCTCTGCCTTTTTCTTTTATTAATGCTCAAACCCTGTTTTTATATACAGGCATTAGCGCGGGTATTCTGTTAATAAAGCTTTGAGCTGCTCAGCCATCAATTCCGCACGCCAGCCACTGATTAATTCAGGTAAATTTGTCTGCGGCTTTAATTGCCAGTGCCAGTTAAGTAGCTGATTAATTTGCCGACGTGAAGCAATCAATTCTGCGCTCAGTCCTTTGCTCTCGCTGACTTCCTGCACCTGCGCCTTAATAGCTTTAAAAGCTTTACGATAGCCGGACATATCCACCAGATTCAAAAGCGGTTCCGGCAGTGCATCTTCCGGTAGCGCCTGCGCCTGTGCGACCAGAGACAACAGCGTTTTACCATGAAAACGTATTTCGCTGCCGGAAAGCCCAATGCTGTCCAGCTCGCCCATGCTGCCTGGCATATAACGCGCCACGGCCCACAGGTTCTCTTCACGCACCACGAAGTTGACCGCCAGGTCACGCTCACGGGCTTTACGCAGACGCCAGTCTGCCAGCAAACGCAGGCACGCCAACTGGCGGGTACGCAACTGCCAGGCGTTGCTGATGTCACGCCACGCCTCTTCCGGCGCCAGAATTTCGCTGCGACGCTGCATCATCAGGCGACATTCGTCCAGCGCGGCATTGAGCCACCCTGCTTCTTCGGTTTCGGCCAGCAATGTCCGGGCGATAGGTAGCAGATACCAGACATCGGCTGCCGCATAATCGCATTGACGCGTTGTTAACGGACGCGCCAGCCAGTCAGTGCGCGATTCGCTTTTGTCCAGCACCACACCGGTGTACTGCTCCACCATTGCCGCAAAGCCCCAGGAGAGAGCACGCCCAGAGAAAGCCGCGAGAATTTGCGTATCGATCATCGGTTGCGGCATCACGCCGAAGGCGTTGAGGAAGACTTCCAGGTCTTCGCTACCGGCGTGGAGGAATTTGGTTACACGGGTATTGGTAATCAGATCGCGGAACGGTGCCCAGTCAGTGATGGTTAATGGGTCGATTAACGCCACACGTTCCCCGTCATAGAGCTGGATTAAACCAAGCTGGGGATAATAGGTGCGCGTGCGGACAAATTCAGTATCAAGCGCAATAGCATCAGTGCCAGCCGCAGCTTCACACAGCGCTGCCAGCGCCTCGTTCGTCGTGATCATCTGGTAATTCAAATCGTCTTCTCTTTAGTTTGCGCCCACAAAAAACGCCGGATTAACCGGCGTTCTGGCGACTAACGCATAGCTCAGCCTTTATTGTCCACTTTGCCGCGCGCTTCGTCACGCAATTCTCGCCGTAAAATTTTGCCGACGTTCGATTTCGGCAGCTCGGCGCGGAATTCCACCCGTTTCGGCACTTTATAGCCAGTGAGCTGACGGCGGCAAAATGCGATAAGCGCTTCCTCAGTCAGCGAATCGTCTTTTTTCACCACGAAGATTTTGACCGCTTCGCCGCTGGCATCCGACGGCACACCCACTGCTGCAACTTCCTTGACACCTTCATGCTGCATCACAACATCTTCGATTTCGTTCGGATAGACGTTAAAGCCAGAGACCAGAATCATGTCTTTTTTGCGATCGACGATACGCATAAAGCCTTCTTCATCCATCACCGCGATGTCGCCGGTGTACAACCAGCCATCTTTGATGATTTCATCGGTCGCTGCCGGACGCTGCCAGTAACCCAGCATCACCTGCGGGCCTTTAACGCATAGTTCACCCGGTTCGCCCGGAGGAACTTCATTGCCCGCGTCATCCACCAGTTTCACTTCTGTCGACGGAACCGGCAAACCGATACTACCACTGTGGTAATCAATATCGTGCGGGTTGACGCTCACCAGCGGCGAACATTCCGTCAGACCGTAACCTTCCAGCAGGTATTCGCCGGTAAGTTTCACCCAGCGCTCAGCAACAGCCTGCTGTACGGGCATGCCGCCCCCCGCAGAAAGGTGCAGTGAGGAAAAATCAAGTTTGTGAAAATCGTCGTTGTTCAGCAATGCGTTAAACAGGGTGTTTACCCCGGTCATTGCGGTAAAAGGATATTTCGCCAGCTCTTTCACCAGCCCCGGGATGTCGCGAGGGTTAGTAATGAGCAGGTTTTGTCCGCCCAGTTCAATAAACAACAGGCAGTTCATGGTCAGGGCAAAAATGTGGTAGAGCGGTAAGGCGGTGACCACCAGCTCTTTGCCGCGATGAAGCAACGGGCCGTAGGTCGCATGCACCTGTTCCAGGTTGGCCAGCATATTACGGTGCGTGAGCATCGCCCCTTTGGCCACCCCCGTCGTCCCACCGGTGTATTGCAAAAAAGCCAGGTCGTCTGTTGTGACTTCCGGCTTGATATACTGCAAGCGGTAGCCCGCCTGCAGCGCACGGCGAAACGAGATGGCGTCAGGCAGATGGTATTTCGGCACCAGGCGCTTCACATATTTGACAACAAAGTTAACCAGCGTGCCCTTCGCCGGCGAGAGCTGGTCACCCATCCGCGTCAGTATCACATGGCGAACCTGCGTCTTGTCGACCACTTTTTCCAGGGTGTGGGCAAAGTTGGAGACGATGACAATGGCAGATGCGCCGCTGTCGTTAAGCTGATGCTCCAGTTCGCGCGGCGTATACAACGGGTTGACATTCACGACAATCATGCCCGCGCGCAAAATACCGAACAACGCCACCGGATATTGCAGAAGGTTAGGCATCATCAGCGCCACACGGTCACCCTTTTGCAAGCCTAATCCCTGTTGCAGGTATGCGGCAAAAGCGCGGCTACGCTCTTCCAGCTTGCGGAAGGTCATTACCTCCCCCATGTTGACGAACGCAGGTTGGTCGGCGTATCGCGCCGTCGCGTGTTCAAAGAGTTCAACCAGGGATTGATAACGATCGGGATTAATATCCGCAGGCACATCGGCGGGATAACGGTTTAGCCAAACCTTCTTCAATGCATCACCTCTAAAATGTGTATTTGTCGTCATCACAACCCCAGTTAATAAACAAGTCGTTAACATAATATTAACTCAGCGTACCAGTTTATTTATTGTTCGGATTGAAGGTTGCGAAGCGCATCACTAATTATTTTTGTTATGGTCGTGCAAATAAAGAAACAGCGGACCAGCCGCTGTTTCTATTTTCATACAGAACAGAGCGTTACTCTGTTACAACACTTTCTTCATACGCGGGGCCGGGAGTATACCAGCCCCATCCGCCGTATCCACGATGCCACGGGTGCGGCCCCATCATCCATGGATCCATCGGTTGTGGCGGCAACACGACTTGCCTGGTGATATGCCAGCGTTTATAGCCGTCAGCACGAATCACCGCGAATTTGTAAGCAGCGCCCCCTACCTGACCATCATAGGTGCCGGTAATCGGCCCGACGACAGTCACCAGTTGGTTCTGGAAGTCAACCGGATCAAGGAAGCCATTCACCTCAGCCATAATGCGCCCGACAGAGGTTGCACCCAGAATCGGTCTCGCTCCGTCATCTAACGGTACGGTGGCTATCTCAAGACGTGTTTTCCCTTGCTGATTGTCAATTTTCACCACTTTACCGCCGAAACGGGCTTGCTGGCCGATATAGAGATTTGGCGCATTCATCACGCGCACCAGATCATCCTGCGGCGTCGGCGTGGTTCCTTTGATCGCGTCAGGCACAGACACACACCCACTCAACGCTGCGGCGACCACGCCCGCCAGTAACCAGCGCATACCTCTTTTTTGACTCGCCATGATGCGACTCCCTCACTCAGCCTTGTAATTACTGAGATTCATTCCCGGCCCGGAAGTTTCTTCCAGGCCACTTCGTTACGCAAATAAACTGGCTCGGCATGCTCAACGGCCACGGTACGTCCCTGCGAAAGTTGATACTCCGCGATGGGCAGCATATCTTGCGCTTCCGGCAGCGAGACCCCGCCGTCTGTCAGCGTCAGGCCAGTGTCGTTTGCCATTTCCGGCCACGCTTGCCAGCCGGTGCCGACGGTCGCCCACTCGCCAGAAAGCGCAGTGAGGCGCGCTGTCACCGCATCCGGTTTGAGAACCGCTTCGGTCTCTTCACCGTGCCAGACGCCGTCGGCATCACGCTGATATTCTGCCCAGTAGACTTCGCCCATACGGGCATCAATGGCCGCCAGCACTCGGGTAGCCCCTGCTTTACGCCAGGCACCTTCAGCCATGGTCGCCAGCGTTGAGACGCCAATCATCGGCAGTTCTGCGCCCAGCGCCAGCCCCTGCGCAATGCCAATACCGATACGTACACCGGTAAAACTTCCCGGGCCACGGCCAAAGGCCAGCGCATCCAGTTCAGACAGCGCAACGCCGCCTTCGGTGAGAACGTCCTTCACCAGCGGCAGAATGCGTTGCGTGTGTTCACGTGGGCAGAGTTCGAAATGAGCAAAGAGGGTTCCGTCGCTGTTCAGCGCGACGGAGCAGGCTTCAGTGGCGGTATCAATGGCCAGAATTCGCATGGGTAATCGCAGTCCCGGTAAAACAAAATGGCGCGCATATTAACACAGTCTGCGCCAAATTACTCCGCTGGCGAGGCCGCAAGAAACGCAACCGCGCGGCTGATATCCCGAGTGCGCGGTGAGGGCGGCAGGCTTGCCAGAAACACCGCGCCGTACGGACGCATCACCAGACGGTTGTCACAGATAACCAGCACGCCCCGGTCATCCACGTCACGGATTAAACGTCCGACGCCCTGTTTCAGGGTAATGACCGCATCCGGAAGCTGGACCTCATCAAACGGATCGCCACCGCGCAGGCGGCAGTCTTCCATGCGTGCTTTCAGCAGCGGATCGTCCGGCGAGGTGAACGGCAGTTTGTCGATAATCACCAGCGACAGCGTGTCGCCACGCACATCCACCCCTTCCCAGAAGCTGCTGGTCGCCACCAGCAAGGCATTTCCTGCGGTAATAAACTGCTGTAACAACTGCCCTTTACTGGTCTCTCCCTGCAGCAAAACGGGCAGTGTCATGGTGGCGCGAAATTCCTCTGCAAGCCCGCGCATCATGGCGTGGGAAGTGCAGAGCATAAAGCAGCGGCCATTGTTGGCTTCAATGATCGGTTTGAGCATCGCCGCCAGCTGACGGGCCGCACCCGGTTGGTTGGCCTGCGGCAGATTGCGCGGTACGCAAAGCAGCGTCTGGCGGGCGTAATCAAACGGGCTGGGTAGCAGCAGCGTTCGCGCTTCATCAATGCCGAGGCGCGCGGTGAAGTGGTGCAGATCGTCGTTCACCGACAGTGTCGCCGAGGTGAAAATCCAGCTACCACTTTTCTGCGCCATCACCTCTTTAAATTTGTCCGACACGGTGAGCGGCGTCAGCGCGAGGGTAAAGTGGCGCGAGGTGCACTCATACCAGTAGCTAAAACCGGGCAGATTGATCTCTTTCAGCCGTTTAAGCCGCGCGCGGTACGTCGTCGCACGCTCAAAGGCGGCATCGAGAATCGCCGAACGCCCGAGCGACAGTTTCGCCACGTCATAGCACAGCTCCAGCGCGTCATCGAGCAACAGCAGCGCCCGCTGGATGTGGGGGTCGGCCAGCAGTTCACGTAAGTTGCCGCGATACCCCGGCTCGCCGAGTTGCAGGCGGAAATCCTGCGCACTCTGCGCCAGCCTGTCGGCGCATTTTTGCAGCTGCTGGGTATCACGTAGTTCGGTGCGATAGGCGATGGTGAAGTCTTTGGCTAAGTCCAGTAACTGCCGGCTGGAGATCGACTGGCCGAAATACTGGCTGGCAATATCCGGGAGCTGGTGCGCTTCGTCGAAGATCATCACCTCGGCTTCCGGGATCAACTCACCAAAGCCGCTCTCTTTCACCACCATATCGGCCAGGAACAGGTGATGGTTGACCACCACCACATCGGCATCCATCGCTTTTTTACGCGCCTTCACCACAAAGCAGTCTTTGTACATCGGGCAGTCGCTGCCCAGACAGTTGTCATTGGTACTTGTCACCAGCGGCCAGGCGGCAGAATCTTCCGCCACGCTGACGCAAGTGCTGATATCCCCGTCTTTGGTCTGATTTGACCAGGAACGCAGCAAAATCACGTCGCTCAGAGTTTGTACCGGCAGATCGCCGCCCGCCAGCGCCTGTTGTTCCAGACGTTCGATGCAGAGATAGTTCGAACGCCCTTTGAGCAGTGCGGTATGGCCGGTAAATTCGAGGGCTTTTGCCACTGTCGGCAAGTCGCGGCTGTAAAGCTGATCCTGCAGGGCTTTGGATCCCGTTGAGATGATCACTTTTTTGCCGGAGCGCAACGCCGGGGCCAGATAGGCGTAGGTTTTCCCGGTCCCGGTGCCCGCTTCGACCACCAGCGGCTGCGTACGGGCAATGGCGTCACTGACGGCATGGGCCATCTGACGCTGTGGTTCACGGGGTTTAAAACCCGGTATCGCTTTGGCCAACTGACCGTCTGTTGCAAAATCGTCCGTCACACTGCCCCCACACTGGATAAATCGCCAGCGATTATGTCAGGGCATTGGGTTTTTCGCCAGTCTGTGGCAGTCTTGCGGGCAATCATAAGGAAAACCATGAGGAACAAAGAATGACCATTACCCGCATTGATGCTGACGCCCGCTGGTCTGACGCCGTTATCCATAATCAAACGCTCTACTATACCGGTGTGCCGGAAAATCTGGATGCCGACGCGTTTGAACAAACCGCCAACACCCTGGCGCAGATTGACGCCGTGCTGGCCAAACAGGGTAGCGATAAGACGCGCATTCTGGATGCGACAATCTTTTTGGTGGAGAAAAGTGATTTCGCGGCGATGAACAAAGCCTGGGATGCGTGGGTGGTGGCTGGTCATGCACCTGTACGCTGTACGGTCCAGGCCGGGTTGATGAACCCGAAATATAAAGTCGAAATTAAAATTATTGCCGCCATCTGACAGAACGCATTCCGGCGCGCATCCCGCGTCGGAATTTATTCCATATCCAGAAAATCGTCGTACTCAAGATAATGGTTGAGTGCACGAATAATTTCGTCATCGCTGGCGTTAGGTTTTTGCTGAATAGCCAGTTCCACAACGGACTGAAAATGCTCGCCCATACAGGCGAAATGGCGGTAACGCCCCGTCGATGCTGCGGCTTCGTCGTCATCGCTGCCGGCCACATAGAGCACGTCGCCCGCCTGAAAAGCCCCGTCGCGCGTTGAATAGAGATCGTAATAAAGCGTTTTACCCTGCCCGGCCTTCACGCAGGCAATCAGCGCTTCAATGCCAATCGCCCTATTCAGCCGCAGGGTTTCCAGCACCGGGCCGGCAGGCGCAAAGGTAACGGTTGCGCCAGTGGCCAGTAATTCTCGCTCAAGCGGGCGCAAACGCAGGCGAAAATCCTCACCGACACAAATCGGTGGAGAGGCGACAAAACGCAGCGCATCTGCTAACGGTAAATTGAGCGTTTTTCTGAGGACGTGAACGACCTTGAGTTTCTGGGGGCCGATATCGGTTATGAGCAGTCGCCCCGCCTGCCAGTCCAGCGGATCCACATCCACGGCGTTATCGTCGTCATCATCACGCGCCTGCCTTGCTTCCCGAAGCTCAAGCCAGAACGGACTGTCCGGTTCGGTATGCGCATCAAGCAACGCCAGCACAGCCGCCTCATCGGCACGGCTTAATTGTTCTAAAAGAGTCTGAAAAGTGTGCAAGTCAGGCGCGATGCGTTCTGCCTGCCAGCAGCCAGCGCCGTGTGCGGCATAATAGACCGGGTAGCCGTCCGCCGCTTCGCCCAGATCGATAAAGAAAGGATCGTCCAGGCCATTAAGCGCCAGCAGATACCAGCCTGGTTGCCACATCCCGGGGGTGTCCGCTACCAGACTTTCTCCGGTGACGCCGTGCCAGCGAAAACCGCAATGCCACGCGTGCCATTGCTCTGGCTGTGGGTAGTGAAAAGGAAGCGTAAGGTCGCCGGGGATAACGGCCGCGGTGATAAACGCAAGGATCGCATCCGGTATCGTCTCAGGCATCGTGTTGTCCATTCACCGCCTCCGGTAAGGGTATTATTCGTCTTCGTCTTCGAAGCGCGCCACAATACGTTTGCCCGTGTGGCTGGCGCGCAGTTCATCAGCCACCTGAGAGATGGCCTGTCCACTGCTCATGCCCTGTGCCATTAATTCCTGGATGCGTTCGACCGCTTTTTGCTGCTGCTCATGGCTGAGGGAAGGTAAACCTGCAAACATCGTGAACTCCTGCTAAATTATGGGCGCTGATTATTTCATGCGCCGTGGCGATGCGCCAGCGATAGCGCAAAGAGCCAGGACTGATGAAGACGTTTTCCCCCAATGTTGTCCCCTTGCCGTGGCAGCCTGATGCCGCAGAACACTATTTTTCCCTGATAAATCATTTGCCATGGGCGATGCTGTTGCATTCAGGTCACGCAGATCACGCCTGCAACCGTTTTGATATTCTGGTTGCCGATCCTCTCTCGACGCTTGTCACACGGGGTGAACAGACCGTTATCACCGACGCCGAGGGAGAGCAACTATCCATAGACTGTCCGTTTACCCTGATGAAGCAGGCTATCGACAAAGCAGGGATTCGCCCGCAGGCTGACGATTTTCTGCCGTTTCAGGGTGGCGCGCTCGGTCTGTTCGGTTACGACTTAGGGCGTCGCTTCGAAAAACTGCCCTCCTTTGCGCAACAAGACATCTTACTGCCGGATATGGCGATAGGTATTTATGACTGGGCCGTGGTGGTCGATCACCACAAACAGCGCGTCACGCTATTGAGCTACCAGGATCCGCAGGCACGTCTGGCCTGGCTTAACGGCCAGACGCCGCCATCGGTCATCCCGTTTAGTCTGACCGCCCCCTGGCAGGCTAATATGACGCGCTCTGAATATGGTGAAAAATTTCGTCAGGTACAGGCCTGGTTGCACAGCGGCGACTGTTATCAGGTCAATCTCGCCCAGCGTTTTCAGGCACGGTATGTCGGCGATGAGTGGCAGGCGTTTTGCCATCTGAACCGCTCAAATCGCGCCCCATTCAGTGCGTTTTTACGCCTGGAAGAAGGTGCGATTTTAAGTCTGTCGCCGGAGCGGTTTATTCAGCTTTCTGATGATGTTATCGAGACGCGCCCGATTAAAGGCACACTGCCGCGCCTGCCTGATGCGCAGGATGATGCGCAACAGGCGCAAAAGCTGGCCGCATCACCGAAAGATCGGGCCGAAAATCTGATGATTGTCGACCTGATGCGCAATGATATTGGTCGGGTGGCCGTGCCCGGTTCCGTACGCGTGCCGGAACTGTTTGTCGTCGAACCTTTCCCGGCGGTTCACCATCTGGTCAGTACCGTGACAGCAACGCTTCCTGCCGCGTTGCACGCCAGCGATGTGCTGCGCGCCGCGTTTCCGGGCGGGTCGATCACTGGCGCGCCTAAAATTCGCGCGATGGCGATCATTGATGAGCTTGAACCACAGCGGCGTAATGCCTGGTGTGGCAGCATTGGGTACATCAGTTTTTGCGGCGCCATGGACACCAGCATCACCATTCGTACCCTGACGGCGTGGGCGGGTCAGATATTCTGCTCAGCGGGGGGCGGGATCGTGGCGGACAGCAACGAAGAAGCGGAATATCAGGAAACGTTTGATAAAGTTAACCGTATCTTGCAGCAACTGGAGAGCTAAACCGTGGCGCAGCCAAACTTAACCCTGGATGACTTTCTCTCGCGTTTTCAGCTTTTACGCCCACAGCTACACCCCACAGCCGCACATGCGCGGCAGGCAGCAGTGCTGGTGCCGGTGGTGCGGCGTGAGCAGCCTGGGTTACTGTTAACACAGCGTTCGCCACGATTGCGAAAACACGCCGGACAGGTGGCCTTCCCCGGCGGCGCCGTTGATGACACCGATGCCTCGCTGATTGCCGCGGCCCTGCGCGAAGCGCAAGAAGAGGTGGCGATACCACCTGAGGCCGTTGACGTTATTGGCGTGCTCCCTCCCGTAGACAGCGTCACCGGATTTCGCGTAACGCCCGTTGTGGGGATCATTCCTCCCGACCTGCATTACCATGCCAGCGAAGACGAAGTGGCTTCGGTGTTTGAAATGCCGCTGGCCGAGGCGCTACGCCTGGGACGCTATCATCCCCTGGATATCCATCGCCAGGGCAATGCCCACCGGGTGTGGCTCTCCTGGTATCAGCATTATTTTGTCTGGGGTATGACCGCCGGCATAATTCGTGAACTGGCGCTGCAGGTGGGGCTTCGCCCTTGACTATACTTAGCATGAAGCATTCTTAAGACAGCGGAATGTGGCCGCGCGCTATTAGTAAAATCGAGGTTAGGCATTAGTTTAATTCATGTGAATAATTTAGCTGACCGCACGCTTCCCTCTTACACTATGCGCAGTTATTACATCGTTACTGGAACCTCTGGTAACCCTGTCAGGAGTGTTAATGTGATTAGTATATTCGACATGTTTAAGGTGGGGATCGGTCCCTCTTCCTCCCACACTGTTGGCCCGATGAAAGCCGGGAAGCAGTTCGTCGATGACCTGGTCGAAAAAGGATTACTGGAAAGCGTCACCCGCGTTGCGGTGGATGTTTATGGCTCACTGTCGCTGACAGGTAAAGGCCACCATACCGATATCGCCATTATTATGGGTCTGGCTGGCAACGAGCCGGCCACGGTAGACATCGACTCCATCCCGGCCTTTATCCGCGATGTGGAAAATCGGGGTCGCCTGCTGCTCGCTCAGGGCCGCCAGGAAGTGGATTTTCCACAGGATAATGGCATGCGTTTTCACAGCGACAATCTGCCGCTGCACGAAAATGCCATGAGCATCCATGCATGGAATGGCGAGCGTGAAGTCTACAGCAAGACGTATTACTCCATCGGCGGCGGTTTTATTGTTGATGAGGAGCATTTTGGTAAAGAAGTGCTCAATGAAGTTACCGTTCCCTACCCGTTCAAATCCGCCAGCGATATGCTGAATTATTGCAAAGAGACCGGCCTGTCTCTCTCTGGCATGGTGATGCAAAACGAACTGGCGCTGCACAGCAAGCAAGAGATTGAAGCGTATTTCGGCCATGTCTGGGCGACTATGCGTGCCTGTATCGATCGTGGCATGAACACGGAAGGTGTACTGCCTGGCCCGTTGCGCGTACCGCGTCGCGCGTCAGCGCTGCGCCGGATGCTGGTTGCCAGCGATAAGCTGTCTAACGATCCGATGAACGTCGTGGACTGGGTCAATATGTTCGCACTGGCAGTTAACGAAGAAAACGCGGCGGGGGGACGTGTGGTCACGGCACCGACGAACGGCGCCTGCGGTATCGTTCCGGCTGTCCTTGCGTATTACGACCACTTTATCGAATCCGTCAGCCCGGATATTTATATCCGCTATTTCCTGGCCGCCGGGGCCATTGGCGCCCTGTACAAAATGAATGCGTCAATTTCCGGCGCTGAGGTGGGCTGCCAGGGCGAAGTGGGCGTCGCCTGTTCCATGGCGGCGGCAGGCCTTGCCGAGCTGTTGGGCGCCAGCCCGGAGCAGGTGTGTGTGGCAGCGGAAATCGGCATGGAACACAACTTAGGTTTAACCTGTGACCCGGTCGCAGGACAGGTACAGGTGCCTTGTATCGAGCGTAATGCGATCGCCTCCGTGAAAGCGATTAATGCCTCGCGTATGGCAATGCGCCGCACCAGCGCGCCGCGCGTCTCGCTGGATAAGGTTATCGAAACCATGTACGAAACCGGCAAAGATATGAACGCGAAATATCGCGAGACCTCTCGCGGCGGCCTTGCCATCAAAGTTCAGTGCGACTAATACCCGTTTATAGCCCTTCTACGACAGAAGGGCTAAATTCTCTGCCTTTTCTCATCGTCTTTCCGCTTTCCCAACTACACTTTCTTTGTTCTGGCAGAAATTCCAGGTCAGTGGCTTTTAAGGCGGTCACGGCATGCAAACAGCACAGAGAATTATAAAAAGCTATCGACGCAAAAGGCTGATCATTTGCATAGCCATGGCACTCATTACGCTCATTTGCACCCTTGCCGTCCGATTTATTTCGGAGCGCAATTTTAATCAGCAAAAAATCGTCGCGTTCACCTCCCATGCCGTCGAATCCTTCGACAAATTATTGCTCCCCCTCGAACTTCAGCGGGAGGTGGTCATGCCGCTTGTTGGCCTTCCCTGCGCCAGCGCGCATTTGTCATTACGTAAACAGGCCGCAAGCTTACAGACCGTGCGTTCAATCGGCCTGGTCAAGGACGGTATATTGTATTGTTCCAGTATTTTTGGAAATCGGGATATCCCAATCCATCAACTCCAGCCCGCATTACCATCAACAAAGCCAGTTATGGTTCTTTCCACCGATCACTCGCTCCTGAAAAACAGCCCGGTAATGATTATGTGGTATCCCACCTCGACCGATGGTCAGAGCGGCATCACGGAGGTGGTGAACATCGATTTACTGAGCAATTTAATGCTGGAGCCCGATGAACCCTTGATCACTTCTGCCAGCCTGAGTGTGGAGAACCGACATCTTGTCTATGGACATGGCGTCACCAACAGCCTGCCAGCGCTGAACAATGAAGATCGCTTTCAACTCGCCTCCGGGCATTTCCCATTTGTTATCAGCGCAACCGGGCCTGGCGCAGGAACACTGGCTTTACGTCACCTGCCGTCGCAATTACCGCTGGCGCTCATTCTCAGTCTGCTGATTGGCTATCTTGCCTGGCTGGCGACGGCCAGTCGCATGAGTTTCTCCTGGGAGATCAATCTCGGCCTCGCCGCGCGCGAATTTGAGTTGTTTTGCCAGCCGTTGCTCAATGCCGACACCCAAAAATGCGTCGGCGTTGAGATCCTGCTGCGCTGGAATAATCCCCGTCAGGGCTGGATATCCCCGGAGGTCTTTATTCCTATTGCCGAAGAGCACCATTTGATCGCCCCGCTGACACGCTATGTGATGGCCGAAACGCAGCGTCAGCTGGGATTTTTCCCGGCGGACAGCCGGTTTCAGATTGGTATGAATGTTGCCCCCAGCCATCTGCGCCAGGGCGAATTACTCAAGGATCTTAATCTTTTTTGGTATAGCGCCAATCCCGTACAACAGCTCGTGATTGAAATTACCGAGCGCGATGCGCTGCAGGATGTGGATTACCGTATGGTGCGCGAACTCCACCGGAAAGGCGCCAAAATTGCCATCGATGATTTCGGCACCGGGAACAGTTCGCTGTCCTGGCTTGAACGGCTGCGCCCGGATGTGCTGAAAATCGATAAATCGTTCACGATGGCGATTGGCACGGATGCGGTGAACTCCACCGTAACAGATATGATTATCGCACTCGGTCAGCGTCTGAATATTGAACTGGTTGCGGAAGGGGTAGAAAACCCCCGCCAGGCGCAGCATTTGCGCCAGCAGGGGGTGCATATATTGCAGGGTTTTTTGTACGCCCGCCCCATGCCGATTAAAGAGTTTCCCCGCTGGCTGGCGGGATGGGCTTCCCCGCCGGCACGGCGTCGCGGCCTGATGATGCCGCTTATGCCATAGTGAGATTACTCTTCTTCGTCATGAAGCGTTCGCTCTTTAACAACACGTACCAGGTCGACACGATAATCGTTGGCTTCGATAACGCTGATATGCAGCGGCGCGAGCTCCAGCCTGTCGCCAGGACGGGGGATCTGACCATTAATGGCGATCACCAGCCCCGCTACCGTCGCAATATCCTCCTGGTCATTGACCAGCGTATCCAGGCCAAGCGTGTGCTGGAGCGCATGCAAATCGGTGGTGCCTTTCACCAGCCAGCCATCGCCATCCGGGACGATTTCCGGGGTTTCATCAGCATCCGGGAACTCACCCGCAATCGCTTCCAGGACGTCCAGCGGCGTGACCAGCCCCTGCACTACGCCAAATTCATTGGTCACGATGACGAAGCTGCCGCGCGCACGACGTAACACAGCGAGCAGTTTGATCGGATCGAGCGTTTCCGGCACCACAATCGCCGGTGACTCAGAGGCCATGGCAGCCACATCCGTCCCCTCATCCAGTGCGACCAACATCTCTTTGGCGCGAACAATACCCAGTACTTCGTCGAGTTCACCACGGCAGACCGGAAACAGGCTGTGCGGTGAGGAGAGAAGCTGCTGGCGGATCTCTTCTACGCTCAGGTTGGCATCGACCCAGCTGATTTCACCGCGGGGTGTCATAATACTGCGCAGCGAGCGCGAGGCCAGCGTCAGTACGCCATTGATCATGTAGCGTTCTTCATCGGCAAACGCCCCTTCCGGCACCGGCACAGGCGACTGGTTATCGTTATCCTGTGTTTGGCTGGCCTGGCGTTTGCCCCCCATCAGACGCAAAATCGCATCGGCAGTCCGCGCACGCAGCGGCAGCGTCGACTGATGACGAATAAAGTTACGCCGCGCAATCTGGTTGAACAGCTCGATGATGATCGAGAAGCCAATCGCCGCATACAGATAGCCTTTCGGAATATGGAAGCCAAACCCTTCTGCGACCAGGCTTAGACCAATCATCAGCAGGAAGCTCAGACAGAGCACCACCACGGTAGGATGTTGGTTAACAAAGCGTGTCAGCGGTTTGGAGGCCAGCAGCATCACCGCCATGGCTATCACCACAGCCGCCATCATGACCGGGAGATGATTCACCATCCCGACCGCGGTAATCACCGCATCAAGCGAGAACACGGCATCAAGAATAACAATCTGTACTACCACCACCCAGAAACTGGCATATCCTTTACCTTGTCCTTCATCGTGCTGACGATTTTCCAGCCGTTCATGTAGCTCGGTCGTTGCTTTAAACAGCAGGAATATCCCCCCGAGCAGCATGATCAAATCACGGCCGGAGAAGGTGAAATCCCAGACGGAGAAGAGCGGTTTTGTCAGTGTTACCATCCAGGAGATGAGAGACAGCAGGCCTAAGCGCATCACCAGCGCCAGGGAAAGACCTATCAGGCGTGCTTTATCTCGCTGCTTTGGCGGCAGTTTATCGGCAAGGATCGCGATAAACACCAGGTTATCAATACCAAGAACGATTTCCAGAACGACAAGTGTCAACAACCCCGCCCATATCGAGGGGTCCATTAAGAATTCCATGGCAAGCTCCGGCTAAAGGCATGATGAGTCCGCGCGTAATATTGCGCAGGCATAATGACAACAAGGGGGTTCAAGGATAAAGCATGGCTGGCGCAAACAGGCCAAAGGGGGAACTGACGTCGGTGACGGTCCATACGGCGGGCTACTGCCCTATACTCCTGATAATTTAAACGGATGCTAAACATATCAGAGAGACTTTGGATTTTGCAAAGATTTACCTGAATTTGCATTTTGAGAGATATTTTTCGCTTCGAAATTTCCCGGACGCTAAAGCTAAATTACGGATGTTCATCACATAAATTATTTTTTCACTATCTAAAATAATTCCCGGAAGTCTTAGTTTTTTCTCTCTAAGCCCTGTCTGAATCGATTCGGGCTGGTGGGGAGATTCCCAATACATCAGTTAATGATGTGTTAACGACAAAAACGAAGGAGGTAGCAAGTGACCATTGCTATTGTGATAGGCACACATGGTTGGGCTGCGGAACAGTTACTCAAAACCGCCGAAATGCTCCTGGGCGAGCAAGAAAACGTCGGTTGGATCGATTTCGTTCCCGGTGAAAACGCCGAAACGTTAATCGAGAAATACAACGCGCAGTTGGAAAAGCTCGATACACATCAGGGCGTGCTATTTCTCGTTGATACATGGGGTGGCAGCCCGTTCAATGCTGCCAGCCGCATTGTCGTCGATAAAGAGCATTATGAAGTGGTGGCTGGCGTCAACATTCCTATGCTTGTAGAAACGCTGATGGCGCGTGACGACACCCCAACCTTTGATGAGCTGGTGGCGGTCGCTGTGGAAACGGGACGCGAAGGCGTGAAAGCGCTTAAAGCCAAACCTGTGGAAAAACCGACACCCATCGCGCCCCCTAAACCGGCGGCTCCCGTAAAACCGATGGGACCGAATGACTATATGGTCATTGGCCTTGCCCGTATCGACGATCGTCTGATCCATGGTCAGGTCGCTACACGCTGGACCAAAGAAACAAACGTGACGCGTATTATCGTCGTCAGTGATGAAGTTGCGGCGGATAACGTACGTAAAACGCTGCTTACACAGGTTGCGCCTCCCGGGGTGACGGCGCACGTGGTTGACGTTGCCAAGATGATCCGTGTTTACAACAACCCGAAATATGCGGGTGAGCGGGTGATGCTGTTGTTTACCAATCCTACTGACGTACTGCGCATTGTCGAAGAAGGGGTGAAAATCACCTCGGTTAACATCGGCGGCATGGCCTACCGGCAGGGGAAAACTCAGGTGAACAACGCGGTTTCGGTGGATGACAAAGACATTGCAGCCTTCAGGAAGCTCAATGAACGCAATATTGAGCTCGAAGTTCGCAAAGTTTCTAACGACCCGAAACTGAAAATGATGGATTTGATTAACAAGGCAGCGAAGTAATCGCGCCGGGTTGGTTGACTCAGTTTCACACTTACGTTTGTTTAGCATAGGAGAAGTACAATGGAGATTACCACTCTTCAGATTGTGCTGGTGTTCGTCGTCGCGTGTATTGCCGGTATGGAATCGGTACTCGATGAATTTCAGTTTCACCGTCCGTTAGTGGCCTGTACGCTGGTGGGTATCGTCCTGGGTGATATGAAAACCGGTATCATCATCGGTGGTACCCTGGAAATGATCGCTCTGGGGTGGATGAACATCGGTGCGGCGGTTGCCCCCGATGCCGCGCTGGCCTCTATCATTTCAACCGTTCTGGTTATTGCAGGACACCAAAGCATTGGCGCCGGTATCGCCCTGGCTATCCCGCTGGCGGCGGCAGGTCAGGTGCTGACCATCATCGTGCGTACGATTACCGTGGCATTCCAGCACGCGGCGGATAAGGCGGCAGAGAACGGCAACCTTACGGCATTGTCCTGGATCCATGTCTCTTCCCTGTTCCTGCAAGCAATGCGTATCGCTATCCCGGCCGTTATCGTTGCCATTTCTGTAGGGACCAGTGAAGTTCAGGGGATGCTGAATGCCATTCCGGAAGTCGTAACAAGCGGTCTGAACATCGCTGGCGGCATGATCGTGGTGGTTGGTTATGCGATGGTCATCAACATGATGCGCGCAGGCTATCTGATGCCATTCTTCTACCTGGGTTTCGTGACGGCGGCGTTTACTAACTTCAACCTTGTTGCGCTCGGTGTAATTGGTGCCGTAATGGCCATCCTCTATATCCAACTGAGCCCGAAATATAACCGCTCTGCTGGCGCGCCTGCACAGGCTGCTGGTAATAACGATCTCGATAACGAACTGGACTAACAGGTGAGCGAAATGGTTGATATGACGACTAAAACTACCACTGAGAAAAAACTCACTCCGGGTGATATTCGTGGCGTGTTCATCCGTTCTAACCTGTTTCAGGGTTCATGGAACTTCGAACGTATGCAGGCGCTGGGTTTCTGCTTCTCTATGGTACCGGCTATCAGACGCCTGTATCCGGAGAACAACGACGCGCGTAAACAAGCTATCAAGCGTCACCTGGAATTTTTTAACACCCATCCTTATGTGGCGGCGCCGGTACTGGGCGTAACCCTGGCGATGGAAGAACAACGTGCAAACGGGGCAGAGATTGACGATGGTGCTATCAACGGTATCAAAGTCGGTCTGATGGGCCCATTGGCGGGCGTTGGCGACCCGATTTTCTGGGGTACCGTACGTCCGGTCTTCGCAGCACTTGGCGCGGGTATCGCCATGAGTGGCAGCCTGCTTGGGCCACTGCTGTTCTTCTTCCTGTTTAACCTGGTGCGTCTGGCAACCCGCTATTACGGCGTGGCGTATGGTTACCGCAAAGGTATCGATATCGTTCAGGATATGGGCGGCGGTTTTCTGCAGAAGCTGACGGAAGGGGCATCCATTCTCGGTCTCTTTGTCATGGGGGCGCTGGTCAACAAGTGGACGCACGTAAACATTCCGCTGGTGGTCTCGCGTATAACCGACCAGACCGGTAAACAAAACGTCACGACAGTGCAAACCATCCTCGATCAGTTGATGCCGGGTCTGGTTCCTCTGCTGCTGACTTTTGCCTGTATGTGGTTGTTACGTAAGAAAGTTAACCCGCTTTGGATCATCGTTGGCTTCTTTGTCATCGGTATTGTGGGATATGCAATTGGCCTGTTAGGTCTGTAATCTGTTGTGTTATAACCGGGGCCTTGCCCCGGTTTTTTATTCTCAGGAGGAACCATGACGCTTACGGACAGCATACTGATGTTGTTTATCGCCGCCCTGCTGGCATTTGCCATTTACGATGAACTTATCCTGCCCCGCCGTCACGGCGATACTCTGCTCGCCCTCCCCTTACTGCGCCGCAGCCGTGTTGATGCGACTATTTTTGTTGGCCTGCTGGTTATCCTTATTTACAACAATGTCACAAATAACGGTACGTCATTAACCACATGGTTATTATCTGCTCTTGCATTATTGGCCATTTATCTTTTTTGGATTCGTATACCCAAAATCATCTTCAAATCGCAGGGATTTTTCTTTTCCAGCGTCTGGATAGAATATAACCGTATTAAGGAGATGAATTTATCTGAAGATGGGGTACTGGTAATGCAATTAGAACAACGGCGCCTGCTTATCCGGGTAAAGAATATTGATGACCTGGAGAAGATATATAAATTATTTATTAATATTCAATAAATTACAGAAACCCTCCCGGCAATTTTTATGTATATTAAATAAGCACAATTATAGCCTTTGCTATATTGCGATCGAGAAATTGCTCAAGATTTTAACGTAATATTCACCTATAAATCTAAATGTTAATCGTTATCAACTGGAAAATGGATTAATAATTCTCTGCTGTTGTTTTATATTCTCAAAATATGTTAAGGTTGCGCCCGTCGTTGGGGAGTAGCCGATTTCCGTTTACTGGAAATGTACGTGTCAACATACTCGTTGCAAAACGTGGCGCGTACGGACTGAATGCAATGCAGTCAGGCGAGACCATTGACACATCAACTGCTGTTTACTGGGGGCAGTGGTGTGTTATATGGAACTCCCGGTCAGGACGCTCGCATGAATTTATCCGCCACCATTCTTCTCGCCTTCGGCATGTCGATGGATGCCTTCGCTGCATCAATCGGTAAAGGGGCGACGCTGCACAAACCCAAATTCTCAGAAGCACTCCGTACCGGCCTGATCTTTGGCGCAATTGAAACCCTGACGCCGCTTATTGGCTGGGGCCTGGGGATGCTTGCCAGCCAGTTTGTGCTGGAGTGGAATCACTGGATTGCCTTTATTTTGCTGATCTTTCTTGGCGGGCGGATGGTGCTGGAAGGATTTCGCGGTGAAACCGACGAACAGACGCAGGCGCCCTGCCGTCACGGCTTCTGGTTGTTAGTTACCACCGCCATTGCCACCAGCCTTGATGCGATGGCTGTCGGTGTCGGCCTGGCATTTTTGCAAGTGAATATTCTGGCCACTGCGCTGGCGATTGGCTGTGCGACACTCATGATGTCCACACTCGGCATGATGATTGGGCGTTACATTGGCCCGCTGCTGGGCAAACGGGCGGAAATTCTTGGCGGTATTGTGCTTATTGGGATCGGTATTGAGATCCTCTGGTCGCATTTCGCGCCTTAATCAACGCGTTGCAGACAATGCAGGGTAAAATCGGTCTGGCAGATAAAGCGCTCTTTTGCTGCCAGTCTCTCCCGGACATCCGGTTTTGCCCTCCAGGCAAAGGGCGTCATTTGTAGTAACGCGACAGCCTCAGCCCCCGTTAATTCCATCTCATAGCTCAGCGATTGCTGCTCTACGACACGAAACCCTTCTATCTCACCCGTATCAGGCGTATGCAACTGCACTTCGCGGTAAATTAACCCTTTCAGCTCCATCAAATGGCGCGGCCCAGGCGCGGCGGTGATAACCCATCCACCCGGTTTTACCACACGTACCAGTTCTTCGGCTTTGCACGGCGCATAAATGCGTACGATAGCGTCAATGCTCTCATTCTGGAAAGGCAGGCGATGGCTGGAGGCAACGCAAAACATCACATCGGAGTAACGTTTTGCGGCTGCACGTATGGCCGCTTTTGAAACATCGAGTCCAAACATCCGGGCTTCTTTGCTCTGCGCTACGCCGGCAAAGGACCGGGTGTAGTACCCCTCCCCACAGCCAATGTCCAGTATTGCCTCTGCTGGCGCAGACAGGCGCATCTGTAGCTGTAGCGCGATCGCATCGCGCAGCCGCTGGTAGTGTCCGGCATCAAGAAATGCCCGACGCGCCTGCATCATTTCCGCGCTGTCACCCGGATCCCGCGAACGCTTGTGCTGTACGGGCAGTAGATTGACGTACCCTTCTTTTGCTATGTCGAACTGGTGGCGTTGTGAACATGAAAAACTCTGTTCGGAACGCGTTAAGGGGGCGTGACAAAGTGGGCAACTGAAGGGCATGGCAACTCCGTAACTCTTTAAAGGACGCAAGTTTACCGCCAATCATCGCATCGGGGAATGCGAAGCAGAAATTAAAAAGCCCCGCACAATGGCGAGGCTTTTCGCTGACATTGATACGCCGGTGGCGTCTCAAGTACCAGTGGTTTTGAAATTAGATAGCAGTTACGTTAACAGCTGCCGGGCCTTTCTGGCCGTCCTGAATTTCAAACTCAACGTTCTGGCCTTCGGCCAGAGTTTTGAAGCCGTTACCCTGGATTGCAGAGAAGTGTACGAATACATCTTTGCTGCCGTCAGCAGGAGTAATGAAACCAAAACCTTTGGACTCGTTGAACCACTTAACTTGACCTTTAATCTTTGCCATTTGCAATATTCCTTAATGTATATACTTCGCCCGTAGGCATTAACTGAGATAAAACTGAGACATTACTGCTTGAGGCACTAATATAAGGTTCGGCAGAGAAGCGGTATTCAACGATAACGTGTTTACTCAGGACTTCTTTACTGAAAATGCCACACATAAACAGAACTGTACCTCGTTTGACCCAAAACGTGTTATCACACACAACGTAAATTATGGCAAGCCATTTTTAAAAAGGCCTGGATCCGTCGCACAAATTCTAAAGTTATCAATACAACCAATGCAGATTTATGCATAGAAGGTAACCTCATTACGACAGGCAACCAGCCTTCTGGCCCACGTTGATAACCCATCTTTTTTACCATAGCTCAATGAGTTCCATTCGTCCACGTGGGGGGATAAAAATATTACGGCATAGCTTATATCACTTACTGCATTAACGCATAGGTATGCCATTTTTCGCACATCAGGAACGCCTGAAATGCGCCCCTCTCGCAACTAATCAAATGCGGTGGTTTACCATCGAATATTTGTTGTGCAATTAAGCAGAAGTGTGCACCAAAATAATGAAAGTCTGATGACAGTGCCTCATAAAAAGGCAATAAAAACGTTTCGATAAAAATAAAAAATATTTAACTTGTTCTAAATAATAAATTAGTAGCAGTGCTATTCGCCTGTATTTTGCAAAGATAAATACTGACCAATTTTCAGCGTCATGAAGTTAGTAACGTCATCTGCCGTTTCGCTTAATGCGTTATCTAACTCGCGCAGCGGCTCATCCAGTGATTCATCCGCCAGTTCAAAAACACCCCAGTGAACAGGAAACGACAGAGGTTTACCCAACTGCTGCCATAACGTTACCGCCTGTTGTGGATCCATATGGTTGTAGGCCATGAACCAACGAGGAGCGTATGCACCAATAGGGAGCGCTGCCAGGCTTAACGGCCCCAAACGCTGTGGGATCGCCAGCAAGTCTTCGCTGTAACCGGTATCGCCAGGAAACCAGAACCGTTGCGCGCTATTTTCGATAACCCAACCACACCACAAGACGGAATTGCGATCCCATGGGGTACGCATACTCCAGTGTTGCGCGGGCACCGCCGTATACACAAGTCCCTGGAATACCACGCTTTGCCACCAGTCGAGTTCTATCACATTACGTGCGCCCAAACGACGGCACCAGCTTCCCAGACCGAGCGGCACAAAAATCGTCACGTGTGCAAAACGCTGTATGAGCGCGCGCATTGTCCTGACGTCAAGATGATCGTAGTGATTGTGTGAGATAACGATAGTATCGAGCGAAGGAAGTTCGGAAATGGCCAGCGCAGGCGGTGTTCGTCGCTGTGGGCCGACAAAACGTAGAGGCGATGCCCGGTCAGAGAAAACCGGGTCGGTCAAAATATACTGTCCCATCAGGCGTAGCAGGATTGATGAGTGACCTAACCACCAGACTCTGTCATCGTCACCGTTAATTTCTGCATGCTGCCACCATTGCGCAATAAAGCTGGCATATCCCTCTGCAGGCGGACGCGGTAACCCTGCGGCTTTGCGCTCCTGCCGCCAACGCTTTACGTCGCCAGACGCATGACCGCCTGGCGTGAGATTAGTAAATCCGTCGGGGCGATGGTGAGGGAACGCGGCATTAAACCAGGGATTTTTACGCGCCATGCTGCCCTCACCTTGGTGAATTTAACGCTCTGCTACCAGACGGATAAATTCATCGCCTTTGCCTTCTTCTTCAGCGACCGGCGTCGGGGCAACCTCTTTTTCCGGTTCGTTAGATTCGCACAAACGACGCAACAATGCGGTCTGACGTTTTTGTTGATCTAACAATGCTTCGAGCAATTCGATCTGCTCATTAGTCCGCGAACTTGCGCGATTGATAAAGAACCACAGCACCAACCCGACCAGCAACACCACCACCGACACAACAAAAGACGCGATGTTAAGCGCGCCTGAACTCATTAATTCGTTCATTTTACCACCTCAACCAAAGAGGTACATTTTACCACTGGCAAGACGGAAGGACATCATTAACGACAAAAAAGCCCCTACCAGGGGATATATTTATTGATGACGCAAATGCCGCTGAAAAATTGAACATCCTGGTGGCACATTACATTTAGCATTTGAGTCCAGAGTAACAGGCAGACCACCAGTACGGCGATCAGTATTAGCCATCTAAACTTTTTCACTCCACTCTCCGATACTCCACTCTATGTTGCCAGGTTAACATTAGTTCCTTAAACCGCGACTAACTGTATCTCTAATCGGCGTTTTTAGGAATGCTCGGGTGTGCGGTCTCTCGCCGAAGCGGTAGCCTGAAAACAGTATCCAAACGCAAGGAATGAAGATGCGCACTCTTATTCGGGCAATTATTGTCGTGGCGCTGGTCTGGGTTGGTATTTTGCTCAGCGGATATGGCGTGCTGATTGGCAGCCATGAAATTGCCGCCGGTCTGGGATTACAATGTAAATACCTGACAGCCCGGGGCGTCAGCACAGCACAATATGTTCACTCAAGCAGCGGTATTATCGGACTCACGCAATGTCCGGTACTGCGCAAAAGCGAAACGGTTGTCGATAACGGATAAACAAACGCCGCCATCAAGGCGGCGTTTTCACACTCAGAACGGGTAATCGTTATAACCCATCTGTTCAGAAATCTTACGCGCAGCATGGTGGAGCATACTGACATACTCATGCAGGCGTTCCTCGGAGAAACGCAGCGTCGGGAAGGAGATACTCAGCCCGGCAATAACTACGCCGAAACGGTCAAACACGGGCACACCGATGCAACGTAACCCTTCTTCCTGTTCTTCATTATCTTCGCCATAGCCCTGCTGGCGAACAATATCGAGCATCGGCAATAAATCCTCGGTACTGGTAATGGTGCGCTCGGTACTGCGTTTGTACTCTACCCCCTCAAGGATCTGCACCACTTCTTCTTTGTCACGCCACGCCAGCAATACTTTGCCAATCGCGGTGCTATACAGCGGGTTGCGACGACCAATGCGCGAATACATGCGCAGGTTGTACATAGAGTCGATTTTGTGGATATAGACAATGCTGTCTTCATCCAGCGCGCCCAGATGGATAGTCTCTTTGGTCAGTCGAGACAGTTCACGCATCTGAATATCGGCACTGCGGATCAGATCGACGTTTTGCAGCGCACGCGCACCGAGCTCGAACAGTTTAAGAGTCAGAGAGTACTTCTCTGATTCCCCTTCCTGCGCAACATAACCCAGTGATTTCATCGTCTGCAAAAAGCGATATACGGTGCTTTTCGACATCATGACGCGCTGCGAAAGTTCGGTGATCCCGATCTCACGTTCTTCGCCAAGCGCCTGCAGAATGCCAAATACCTTCAGTACAGAAGACACAGAGTCTGGCTGTTTGTCCAAATCTGCAATAGCCATTAGTCACCTCATCGCCCGTGTTTTATAAAAATCAGAATAGTTTTTTATTATAAATTTCTCGCCTGTGCGTCGCAATCCGAGTTTCGCAACTTCGTTACAAATCTGCGATATAAAACCGAAATACGGATGATAGAATCATTATACAAATCATTGAACAAGCAAAACCCAGCTTTTCTCATGAATAAATCCACGCCAGACGGCTTACCGGTTCCACAGCGCTACGGCGCAATATTAACGATTGTTATTGGCATTACCATGGCCGTACTAGACGGCGCCATCGCTAACGTCGCACTACCAACGATTGCCCGGGATCTGCACGCCTCAGCGGCCAGTTCAATTTGGGTCGTCAATGCTTACCAGATAGCGATTGTCATTTCGTTGCTGACGCTATCCTTCCTCGGCGATATGTTCGGCTACCGTCGTGTCTACCAGTGCGGGCTGGTGCTCTTTACGCTGACGTCCCTGTTTTGCGCGCTGTCAGATTCGTTACTCACGCTGACGCTTGCTCGTGTCGCGCAAGGTTTCGGTGGCGCGGCGCTGATGAGTGTGAATACCGCATTAATTCGCCTGATTTACCCACAGCGCCAGTTGGGGCGTGGAATGGGGATCAACTCTTTCGTGGTTGCCGTCTCCTCGGCAGCAGGCCCGACGATTGCCGCCGCCATTCTTTCTATCGCCTCCTGGCAGTGGCTGTTTTTGATTAATGTGCCGCTGGGAATACTCTCGCTGGTACTGGCGCTGCGTTATTTGCCCGCCAATGGCTCACGCAGCGCGATGCCGAAATTTGATCTCCCCAGCGCGGTGATGAACGCATTAACGTTTGGTTTACTGATAACCGCGATGAGCGGATTTGCCCAAGGGCAATCCACCCCTCTGGTGCTTGCTGAAATTGCAGCCATGCTGGTGATCGGCATTTTCTTTGTACGTCGACAACTGCGTTTACCGGTGCCGCTGTTACCCATAGACCTGTTGCGCATCCCACTGTTCTCATTATCGATTTGTACGTCAATCTGCTCTTTTTGCGCACAAATGCTGGCTCTCGTTTCCCTGCCCTTCTTTATGCAATCGATACTTGGGCGCAGCGAAGTGGAAACGGGTCTGCTGTTAACGCCGTGGCCGTTAGCCACCATGGTGATGGCGCCGCTGGCAGGTTATCTGATTGAACGTGTCCATGCCGGGCTATTAGGTGCGCTGGGGTTGGCTATGATGGCATGCGGCTTATTTGCGCTGGCGATGCTGCCAGCAGCGCCTGCCGATGTGGATATTATCTGGCGAATGGCCCTTTGCGGGGCAGGATTTGGCCTGTTCCAGTCACCCAACAACCATACCATCATCAGCTCCGCACCGCGTCAGCGTAGCGGTGGAGCCAGTGGAATGCTGGGTACCGCCCGTCTGTTAGGGCAGAGTTTCGGCGCGGCACTGGTGGCGTTACTCTTGAACCTGTTTGATAAAAACGGGACACATACATCACTCCTGCTCGCAGGCATACTGGCAACCGTCGCCGCTATCATCAGCGGTTTGCGGATCACACAGCCGCGGACTGCATAAAAAAAGCGCGTCATATGACGCGCTTTTTTATTTCAGGCAAACGCCTTATTTGAGATAAGCCCCGCTACGCAGTGCTTCAATACGTTTGTCGAGCGGCGGGTGAGTCATAAACAGTTCGCTTAACGATTTAGACTTACCGTTGATGCAAAATGCCATCATGCTACTGGCTTCCTGCGGCTCATAGCTGGTTTTCAGGCGCTGGAGCGCGGCAATCATTTTTTCACGACCAACGAGTTTTGCAGAACCCGCATCAGCATGGAATTCACGATAACGTGAGAACCACATGGTGATAATGCTGGCCAGAATACCAAACACCAGCTCCAGTACGGTGGCCACGGCAAAGTAGATTAGTGGGTTACCGTTGCTCTCTTCGCCGTCATCGCGGTTGCCGCTAAGAAAGCCTGATGCAATCTGCGCGAGAATGCGCGAGATGAAGATAACGAAGGTGTTCACCACCCCCTGAATCAGGGTCATCGTGACCATATCGCCATTTGCGATGTGACTAATTTCGTGGGCAATCACCGCTTCGGCTTCATCACGGCTCATATTCTGCAGAAGCCCGGTACTGACCGCGACCAGCGATGCATCACGGCGGGCGCCTGTCGCGAATGCGTTGATATCCGGTGCATGGTAGATTGCCACCTGCGGCATAGCGATACCGGCCTGACGAGACTGATTCGCAACTGTATTCATCAACCAGCGTTCCATGTCGTTACGTGGTTGTTCAATAACCTCACCGCCTACGGATTTCAGTGCCATCCATTTAGACATCAGCAGTGAAACAAAAGAGCCGCCAAAACCAAACAGCAGCGCCATAATCAACAATCCCTGCACGCTGCTCGACTGAATGCCCGTCAGGCTAAGCACCAGGCCGAACACCAGCATGACGGCAAGGTTAGTCAACAGGAAGAGCGCGATACGCATCATAATTTTCTTTTAACCTCTAATTAACAAAACGCACTATGCGATTACCCACATCGTATGGTTAATCCGGCTATTTTCAAGCACCAGAACGCCGTAAGTCACCAGAAAGACACAACTTTACATTTTGTAGCATAATGCTTACGCCATCTGGAGCTTGTTAAAAAAACAGGCACAATTTCTTGTGCCTGTTGGAAGGTTATTTTGCGGGAGCGGGGTCAGCCGCCGGGGTATCTTTTTCAAGATGGGCAAGGTCCAAAGCAATATGGACGGTCTCATCAAGATAAGGATCCGGCTCCTGGTAATCTTTCGGCAGATCTTCCAGTTTTTTCAGCTGCGGTTTGCCTTCACGTTTGAAGCGATCGTTGAGGCGACTGAGACGAATAGCGTCGTCTTCGGCGTTCTCTTTTTCACGCTGCGCATAGTTTAGCGACACGATATTCTTTTTCTCTTTCAGGGCATTGAAGCGAGCAATGTCCTTCATGATGTACTGGAATTCCGGGTCCTTCGCAATGCGCTCATCATGTTCCTGCAGCAGCTGCGGGCCAAACGGTTTCATGTCGCCATACTTCGTAAAGTTGGCCGCATTGATGCTATCCCACGGCAGTGCATTATCTTCAAACTTCTCGCCGGTTTCCGTCTCTTGCGTCCCCGTCGGCATAATGATATCCGGCGTGACGCCCTTACGCTGTGTACTGCCGCCATTAACGCGATAGAACTTCTGAATGGTGTACTGTACGGAACCCAACGCTGGCCATTCCGGGCGCAACATCTGATCGTAAATACGGTTCAGCGAGCGATACTGTTGAACAGTGCCTTTACCGAAGGTGGGCTCACCGACGATCAGTGCACGTCCATAATCCTGCATCGCAGCAGCAAATATTTCGGATGCCGAGGCACTGAAGCGGTCGACCAGCACCACCAGCGGGCCTTTGTAATAGACCACGCCATCGGTATCGCTGTCTTCACGGACTTTGCCATTATTGTCGCGAACCTGAACCACAGGACCTGACGGAATAAACAGACCGGAAAGGGAAACGGCTTCCGTTAATGCGCCGCCACCGTTGGTGCGCAGATCAATCACGACGCTGCTAACGTTCTGTTTTTCGAGTTTCTGCAACTGAACCTTGACGTCATCGGTCAGACCCACATAGAAACCAGGAATATCCAGTACGCCAACTTTTTCTTTGCCGACCGTTTTCACCGACATTTTCACCGCACGGTCTTCCAGACGAATACGCTCGCGGGTCAGCGTCACAATCCGCGTCTTCGTTCCTTTACCCGCAGGCAGAATTTCGAGGCGAACTTTGCTGCCTTTTGGACCTTTGATCAACGCAACAACATCATCAAGACGCCAGCCAATGACATCGACCATATTCTGGCCCGTCTGCCCGACACCTACGATACGATCGCCCACGCTGATGGCTTTGCTCTTCGCTGCCGGACCACCCGCCACCATCGAATTGATAACGGTATAGTCGTCATCCATCTGCAAAACGGCGCCGATACCTTCCAGAGAAAGGCTCATCTCGGTGTTGAACTGCTCAGTGTTGCGCGGCGACAGATAGTTAGTATGCGGATCAATTTCACGGGCAAACGACGTCATCGCCAGTGAGAACACATCTTCACTATTCGTTTGCACCAGCCGACGAATGGCAAATTTATAACGACGCGTCAGGGTGTCGCGGATCTCTTTCTCATCTTTACCGGTGAGCTTGAGACTCAACTCGTCATATTTGACTTTGCCATCCCAAAGGGCGTTAAGCTCGGATTCATCCTTTGGCCATGGCGCTTTACTGCGGTCAAGGTTGAAGGTGTCGTTGCCAGAAAAATCCATCGGCCGCTCCAGCACTTTCAGTGCGTACTGGTAACGTTCGAAACGGCGTTTTTGCGCAAGATTGTAGAGATCGTAGAAAACATCCAGTTTACCGGTGCGGAGTTCATCACCTAACTGCGTTTTTTTCTGCGCAAATTGTGCAACGTCGCTGGCCAGAAGCACATTATGACTGTAGTCCAGCAAATTGAGGTAACGATCAAAGATCTTTGCCGAAAAGGCCTGATCCAAATCGAATTGACGGTAGTGAGAACGGGTAAACCGCGAAGTCACTCGCTCACTGACCGTCGCGTGCTGAGGCTCTTCCTTTAATACCGGAATTTGATCGGCACGGGTAATATCTTCCACCGCGAAAACCTGGCCTGTTATTAATAACAGACCAGCCAACGCTGTGCGCTTAAACAAAGTGTTCATGCCAGGCCAGGCCTCCGTTTCAGAACATCAAATGTTCTGCGCGTACAATCATCGACATACCCGAAGTAAGCTGTACGCGAACGCCGTCTTTGGTGATTTCCAGTACGGTGGCGTCCATCGCATTATTACCCGCTTTAACCTTAAGGTTTTGACCTACAGTCAGTGCAGATAAATCTGAAACTGGCGTATGACGTTCTTCTCGCGGCGCGCGCTGGGGTTTCGCAGCAGGTTTGTCAGTACGAGGTTTGCGCTCGCCATTTTCCTTACGACGCGGTGCCGGACGGGGTTTACGCTCACGACGCGGAGCCTCTTCCGTCTCACCGGCAGCAATGGCTGCTTCTCGTTTTTTCGCTTGTTGTTCAGCGCGTTGCGCCTGAACGCGAGCTTTGGCTTCTTCAAGCTGTTTACGCGCGTGCTCAACGTGCTGCTCATCCAGAACGCCGCACGGGTTACCGTCGAGATCGACACGGGTCGCACCAGCTTTGATACCATAAAGGTAACGCCAGCTTGAAGTGTAAAGACGTAAAGCGGAACGAAGCTGAGTTTTGCTGAGATTCATCTCGCCCTCAACTCGTGCAACTAAATCCTGAAAAATACCGATTTTCAGGGGACGCGCTTCGCCTTCTGCACTGAAACAGTGAGGAAAACGTTCGGACAGAAAGGCGATAACTTCTTTACTGCTATTCAACTTAGGTTGATTTTCCATGAAATTTCCTGATTACAACGGACGTTGCCAACAAGCCGCAGGCATGAACAGGCGTCATTATAATGACGCTATCCGTAAATGCTACGTTATCCGTTGATTATCCTGCGACGCCCGCAAAGAATTTTTTATAATCGGTCTGTATCAGCGTGTTTTCCAGGTGCGATACCAGCTCACGCAACCCCTCTTCATCCTCAGCAGCAAAACGCGCGAACGCAATGCTGTCGATATCAAGGACACCAATAATCTGATTATTCAGTGTAATAGGCAGTACGATTTCAGCATTACTGGCGGCATCGCAGGCAATATGCCCGGAGAACTGATGCACATCGTCCACGCGTTGCACGCTGTTTTGTGCCACCGCAGTACCGCAAACGCCGCGTCCGACCGGAATACGTACGCAGGCAATTTTGCCCTGGAAGGGTCCCAGTACCAGCGTATCCCCTTCAAGGAGATAGAAACCGGCCCAGTTCACATCGCTCAGTCGCTCAAAAAGCAACGCACTGGTGTTAGCGAGTGTCGCTAAAAAACTGGTTTCACCTGCCATTAACGCCTGAAAATCACGGTTCAAATCCGCGTAAAATTCTATTTTGTTCATTATCCAATCACTTTATGTCTTACTTCGGTAATGCAGTCTAGCCTATTAAAATAAGCATTAAATGCGTTGATGCTCAAGAAGTTCCCATCATGAGTTAAGATAGATTTATTCCTGATTTATTCATATGCATGCAATGGCCCTGAAAAACCGACAGATAACGCCTGCTAAAAAAATGGCCGTCCACGCCATTGGCGACGCCTTGCCCCGCGCACATTATCAGCGATGTCCGCAATGCGATACGCTTTTTGCCCTTCCGGTCATGAAATCGCACCAAAGTGCATTCTGTCCCTGTTGTGATGCGAAAATTCGCGACGGTAGAGACTGGTCATTAACCCGTCTGGCGGCGATGGCCGTGACGATGTTACTGCTCATGCCATTCGCATGGAGCGAGCCGCTGCTCCACCTCTACCTGCTGGGCGTACGCATTGATGCAAACCTGTTTCAGGGGATCTGGCAGATGACCGCGCAGGGCGATCCGCTCACAGCCGCCATGGTGTTGTTTTGTACGGTGGGAGCCCCGTTGATTTTGGTCGCCGCAATTGCCTACTTATGGTTCGGTAACATACTGGGGATGAATCTTCGCCCGGTTCTGCTGATGCTGGAAAAACTAAAAGAGTGGGTAATGCTGGATATTTACCTGGTGGGCATTGGCGTTGCCTCGATCAAAGTGCAGGATTATGCTTTTCTGCAGCCCGGTATTGGCCTTATCGCTTTTGTCGCCCTGGTGATTTTAAGTATTCTGACGCTGATTCACTTGAATGTGGAGCAGCTCTGGGAGCGTTTCTACCCTCAGCGACCAGCAAAACGCCCAGATGAGAAGTTGCGTATCTGTCTCGGATGTCACTTCACCGGCTTCCCGGATCCGCGAGGTCGCTGCCCGCGATGCCATATCCCCCTGCGCTATCGCCGCCGTCAGAGCGTACAAAAATGTTGGGCTGCGCTTATCGCATCGATGATATTTCTGTTTCCGGCTAATCTGCTCCCCATCTCGGTGGTTTACGTCAATGGCGCGCGACAGGAAGATACTATCTTGTCCGGCATTATGTCCCTGGCAAACAGCAATATCGCCGTGGCAGGCGTCGTGTTTATTGCCAGTATTCTGGTGCCATTTACCAAAGTTATTGTGCTGTTTACACTGCTGCTTAGCATCCACTTCAAATTTGAACAGGGGTTACGTACACGCATCCTGCTTCTGCGCTTTGTGACCTGGATTGGGCGTTGGTCCATGCTCGATCTGTTTGTCATCTCACTGACAATGTCACTAATTAACCGCGACCAGTTACTTGCTTTTACTATGGGACCGGCTGCGTTTTATTTCGGCGCAGCCGTAATATTGACTATTCTTGCTGTGGAATGGCTGGACAGCCGCTTACTTTGGGATGCACATGAGTCAGGAAACCCCCGCTTCGCCGACTGAAGCGCGTATAAAAACAAAACGCCGCATTTCACCTTTCTGGCTGCTGCCGGTCATTGCGTTGCTGATTGCAGGCTGGCTGGTCTGGGGAAGCTATAAAGATCGCGGTAACACGATAACCATCGATTTTATGTCCGCTGACGGTATTGTCGCCGGCAGAACGCCGATTCGTTATCAGGGTGTTGAAGTGGGCACCGTGCAGGATATTCGCCTGAGCGACGACCTGAAAAAAATCGAGGTACGCGCCAGTATTAAAGCCAATATGAAAGATGCTTTGCGCAGTGAGACGCAGTTCTGGCTTGTCACGCCAAAAGCCTCGCTGGCGGGCGTTTCCGGGCTGGATGCGCTGGTCGGAGGTAACTATATCGGCATGATGCCCGGTAAAGGGGAACCGCAAGAGCATTTTACTGCGCTCGACACCCAGCCTAAGTATCGGCTGAATAATGGCGAATTGATGATTCATCTTCATGCCCCGGACCTGGGCTCGCTCAACAGCGGGTCGCTGGTCTATTTTCGGAAAATTCCGGTCGGGCGCGTTTATGATTATTCCATCAATAATAATAAACAAGGCGTCACCATCGATGTGCTGATTGAGCGCCGTTTTACCAACCTGGTGAAAAAAGGTAGCCGCTTCTGGAACATTTCCGGCGTCAAAGCGGATGTCAGCCTGAGTGGTGCAAAAGTCGAGCTTGAAAGCCTCGCGGCGCTGGTCAATGGCGCTATCGCTTTCGACTCTCCGGACTCCTCACAACCCGCGACGCAGGACGATGAGTACGGTCTTTACGAAGATCTCGCCCATAGCCAACGTGGGGTTCTGGTCAAACTCGACCTCCCGGGCGGTGACGGCCTGAAAGCGGGGTCGACAGCCCTGATGTATCAGGGACTGCAGGTTGGTCAGTTAACCAAACTCAATCTCAACCCCGGTGGCGCAGTGACCGGCGAAATGACGGTGGATCCGGGCGTCGTTAATTTATTGCGCGACAATACGCGTATCGAAATGCGTAGTCCCAAAATTTCACTTGATAATCCCAATGTCAGTTCGCTGCTAACAGGTACGACGCTGGAGCTGGTGCCTGGTGAAGGCGAGCCTCGTAATCATTTTGTGGTGCTGCCGGCCACAAAAAATCTGTTGCAGCAGCCTGGCGTTATCACACTGACGCTCACTGCGCCGGAAAGCTATGGTATTGACGCGGGACAACCGCTGATCTTACATGGCGTGCAAGTCGGCCAGGTGCTGGAGCGAAATTTAACCAGTAAAGGGGTTTCGTTTGCGCTGGCTATCGACCCGCAATACCGCGACCTGGTGCACGGTGACAGCAAGTTTGTGGTCAACAGCCGTATTGACGTCAAAATGGGCATTGATGGCGTTGAGTTTCTCGCCGCCAGCGCCAACGAGTGGCTCAGCGGTGGTATTCGCATTCTCCCTGGCAGCAAAGGCGAGATGAAAACCAGCTATCCTCTGTTCGCCAATCTCGATAAAGCGCTGGAAAACAGTCTTAGCGACCTGCCGACAACCACCCTGACGCTGACCGCAGATACCCTTCCGGATGTGCAGGCAGGTTCAGTGGTGCTCTACCGTAAATTTGAAGTGGGTGAAATCATTACCGTGCGCCCCCGGGCAGATGCGTTTGATATCGAAGTGCATATCAAGCCAGAGTATCGCTCACTGTTGACCAGTAATAGCGTTTTTTGGGCCGAAGGGGGGGCGAAAGTTCAATTGAACGGTAGCGGCCTGACGGTTCAGGCGTCGCCATTGTCTCGTGCCCTCAAAGGCGCGATCAGTTTTGATAATCTCAGCGGCGCCAGCGCCAGCGCACGCAAGGGCGATAAACGTATCCTTTACGCCTCTGAGACCGCCGCACGCGCCGTCGGGAGTCAGATCACCCTGCATGCCTATGATGCCGGAAAACTGGCGGCGGGAATGCCGATTCGCTATCTGGGTATCGATATCGGCCAGATTTCTAACCTCCAGCTCATTGCCGACAAGAGCGAAGTACAGGCAACCGGGGTGCTCTACCCTGAATATGTGCAGACGTTTGCCCGTGGCGGCACACGATTCTCCGTTGTCACACCGCAAATCTCTGCAGCGGGTGTTGAGCATCTTGATACTATCCTGCAGCCCTATATCAATGTTGAACCTGGCCATGGCGAGGCGCGCCGTGATTTTGAAATACAGGAAACCACGATCACCGATTCCCGTTATCTGGATGGTTTGAACGTAGTGGTTGAAGCACCGGAAGCCGGTTCGCTGAATATTGGCACACCCGTTCTGTTCCGTGGGATCGAAGTGGGCACCGTCACCGGCCTGATGCTCGGTTCCCTGTCAGACCGTGTAATGGTTGGGATGCGGATCAGCAAACGTTATCAGCACCTCGTGCGAAATAATTCCGTGTTCTGGCTGGCTTCCGGCTATTCGCTGGACTTTGGCCTGACCGGAGGCGTGGTGAAAACGGGTACCTTTAACCAGTTTATTCGCGGTGGAGTGGCCTTTGCCACGCCTCCGGGTATCCCACTGGCACCGCAAGCGCAGCCAGGTAAACATTTCCTGTTGCAGGAAAGCGAGCCTAAAGAGTGGCGTCAGTGGGGCACCGCCCTGCCACGCTAATGCCTTACCGCTCCGGCGTGCCCGCGCCGGAGCGAGTATGTTACACTGCGCCCCTCCCTGCTTTCCTGTGGTATAACCTGTGGCTCAAAACGCTGTTTATCTTCCTGACGAATTTCTGGCACAAATGCGTGACCTGCTGCCAGCCCATCTCTCTTTCGACGAATTCATCGCGGCCTGTCAGCGGCCTTTGCGGCGCAGTCTACGAATTAATACGCTCAAAATTACCGTTGAAGACTTCCTGAGGCTTGTTGCGCCTTATGGCTGGCAGCTGACACCGATTCCGTGGTGTGCCGAAGGGTTCTGGATTGAGCGGGATGATGAAGAGGCGCTACCGCTCGGTAGCACCGCAGAACATTTAAGCGGGATGTTTTATATCCAGGAAGCCAGCTCCATGCTGCCGGTTAGCGCCCTGTTTGCTGATGGCGAAATGCCCGAACGGGTTATGGATGTTGCAGCGGCACCGGGCTCGAAAACCACCCAGATCGCTGCGTGCATGGGCAATCGCGGCGCTATTCTCGCTAATGAGTATTCCGCCAGTCGCGTAAAAGTGCTGCACGCCAATATCAGCCGCTGCGGTGTTGCCAATGTCGCGCTAACCCATTTTGATGGCCGCGTCTTCGGCCCGGCGTTGCCAGAGATGTTTGATGCCATTTTGCTTGATGCGCCTTGTTCTGGCGAAGGGGTGGTACGTAAGGATCCGGATGCATTAAAGAACTGGTCGCACGCCAGTAATCTTGAGATTGCCGCCACCCAACGGGAATTGATCGATAGCGCTTTTCATGCGCTGCGTCCGGGCGGTACGCTGGTCTATTCAACCTGTACGCTCAATCGCGAAGAGAATGAAGCGATATGCCACTGGCTAAAAGCGCAATATCCTGACGCAGTCGAGTTTTTGCCGCTTGATACCCTGTTTACAGGCGCAAAACAAGCGCTGACGGATGAGGGCTTTTTGCATGTTTTTCCGCAAATTTATGACTGCGAAGGATTCTTTGTCGCGCGGTTACGAAAAACCGCGGCAATCGCGCCGATGCCTTCTCCTGGCTACAAAGTGGGTAACTTCCCGTTTAGCCGTATGAAGCCGAAAGAAGAGGCTCTGCTGATTAACGCAGCGGCCGCTGTTGGCCTGCAATGGCACGACGATCTACACCTGTGGCAGCGTGATAAAGAAATCTGGCTCTTCCCGGCACACATCGCGCCCCTTATTGGCAAAGTGCGTTTTTCGCGCCCTGGCATCAAGCTCGCTGAAAGCCACAATAAAGGCTATCGCTGGCAGCATGAAGCCGTCATCGCCCTGGCTGGAGTGGATAACCCGCTTTCATTTGAACTCACGCATCAGGAAGCGGAAGAGTGGTACCGTGGGCGTGATGTTTATCCGCAAACACCACCGATAAAAGACGATGTTATCGTTACCTACCAGCGTCAGCCACTGGGCCTGGCGAAAAAAGTGGGCAGCCGCCTGAAAAACAGTTATCCACGCGAGCTGGTAAGGGACGGCCGTCTGTTCGCCAGCAATACGTGACGGCGAGCAAAAAAACAGCATTTTCTGACTGGCATCTTGCTCTGTGTTGTACCAGGCTGAATGATGGGCGGCTGTACTGGTCGTACCACATAACTACCATCAACGGAGAGCATTATGACGAAAACCAGCGTGCGTATCGGCGCCTTCGAAATCGATGATGCCGAGTTGCAGGGCGAGAATCAGGGAGAGCGAACATTACGCATTCCTTGCTCATCAGACCCGGATTTATGTATGCAACTTGATGCCTGGGACGCGGAAACCAGCATTCCAGCGATCCTTGACGGCGAACATTCCGTTTTATACCGCGAACATTACGATCAGAAATCTGATACCTGGGTCATGCGTCTTGCCTGATTCAATGGGAACCCGTCCATGAGACGGGTTATTTACCCGCCTGATTTCCCCTGCCTCTAATCATCCCCTACAATTACATCATGCTGTAATGAACCGAGGATGGAATGTTCGCTCTGGTCTTGTTTGTTTGCTACCTGGATGGTGGGTGTGATGACATCGTCGTGGATGTCTTTAATACCGAACAACAGTGTCTTGTCGCTATGGAAGTACAACGCCTGCGCTATGGCGGATGCTATCCGGTAGAAGATTTTATTGATGGCTTCTGGCGCCCTGCCCAGGAATACAGTGATTTTTAACTACTGCACCTGTACTAATGTCATTTCACCGCCGAAGACGGCGCCAGTATCAAGATAATGCTGATTGGTTGCATCCACGCGACGTTTAAGCGGCGTATGACCAAACCAGAAATGGTCCGCGCCGGAAATGGCTTCACCTTTCCCTGCCAGATGTTCACTCAAACGCTCACGACGCCAGAGTACCGATTCTTTGTCTACGGGTTTTTGCCAGGCGTAGTGATCGGACGGGTAATCGGCATGGGCGATAATATTGACCCCGCTGGCGCAGTGCAGCTCAATAATATAAGGCAATTGATCACATTCCCGTAGCGCCTCACAAGCCGTGTGCTGTTCCTTTCCGCTGAGATGATTGAACCAGGCACCGCCATTGAATGACCACAGGGTCATATCCCCTGCATTGAGCGCGTCAATAGCCATCTGCTCGTGGTTCCCACGGACCGTCTTAAACCACGATCTTTTAAGCAATTGCAGGCAATGCAGGCTGTCAGGTCCACGGTCAATCAAATCGCCAACGCAGATCAGTAAATCCTTATAGGGATCAAAATGGCGCTCACGCAGTTCATTCAATAGACGCTGATGGCAGCCATGCAGATCGCCTGCGATCCAGATATGCCGCCAGGTATTCCCATCAATACGTTGATACATATCTCCCCCTTATTTTTAGTATAGAAAGGAGGCTTGACTCTGCGTAATCAGGGCCCAATTTGGTTCAACTTAAATCATCGTTAAACGAACCCGAAATAAACCACCGCGCAGGTTAATTTGCCACAGCGTAGTCCCTAGAATAGACAGTGAACATTCAGAGGGCCCTACCGTGTCGAATATCAGTCTGCAAGAAAAACACCTGCAAAATCACCATCAACATATTATTCGCGAACTGGTCTCCGGGCGTCTGGTGCCTGGCCCTATCTGGACAAAACGCAATTATCGCCTTAAGTTCCTGCTCCGTTCGCTGTTGTTCTGGCCTTCAACGGTAAAAATGCTGAGCGCGTTATCACAACGCCCGGGATTTGAACGTTTACTGAATGCCCAGGTAACACTGCCGAGCAAATCACATCGTCAATATCTGACGCTGGGGCTCAATGCAGCGAAGCGTGCCGATGCGGTCGTCAGCCACTACCAGTGGGTTGACACTTGTTTGTCTGCCAAAGCAGCCGATGCAATGACCGCCGTTAGCCCTCAGCACATTTTGCAGTGCAAAGGCAAAGATGACGCCGAATTTAATGTTTTTGCCTCCTGCGCCCATAAAGCGGAACGTGAAGGCGAAAGCACCCTGTGGTTATACGATGGCGACCGTGTCCTGCTGGCGAGCGCCACATTCAGCGTGATTGAGGAAAAAGGCCAGCGTGCATTAGTGATTGGCGGTCTGCAGGGCCCCCGAAAAAACATCTCGCATGAAGTCATCAAGGTGGCTACACGTGCTTGCTACGGTATTTTTCCTAAACGCTTGCTGATCGAAGTATTGTGGCAGATGTGCGCACACACCGGCATTAGTGCGGTTTATGGCGTGAGCGATGATGGTCATGTCTTTCGCGCATTGCGTTATCGCTTTAGTAAAGGTCGCCATTTCCATGCCAGCTATGATGAGTTCTGGGCATCTATTGATGGCGAAAAAGATAATGCCTGGCGCTGGCGTTTGCCATTAATGCTGGCACGTAAACCGCTTGAGAGTATTCCAAGTAAGAAGCGTGCCGAATATCGTCGACGCTTCCAGCTACTTGATGACATGAATAACAGCCTGACAGATTTTTTCCGCTAAATATTGAGAGCAGTGGAAATACCACTGCTCTTGCTTATTACTGTCACTGCTAATATATAACTTATTCTTATTTTCACTACCAGCAATTATTATTTCATCTCGTTACTGGCTAAAAATCCCCATACCTGAATTCAATATCTCACTCGCTGATGTCATACGTATATCTTCCAGCCTGCGAGTTCTCACTACTAATTGATATAGCGCATATGTTGTCTAAAAAAGAAGAGACGAACCAATTAAAACATAACGATATATCTTTCAAGCCAAATTTTTCATGTTAGTGTGGTTTTTCCATCTAACGGCGAGGAGGGGCTATTCCAACTCTAAGATTCGTTTGTCCTGTCTGCAAAGGAAATACATTCTTTTTCACGCAACGTTGCCCGGATAAAAATTACCCTCACGGTGCAATTTGTTCAGTGTGTGGATCTCGTCTTACGGCAAAAACATGTATTCCAGTCAGACGAAGATGGCCTAAAAAAGCGTCCTGATGAGAGGCCTCAAGATGAGGCCTTTGTAAGACTTGCAAAATCATTTATGCGCCATCGATACAACACGGGAAAGTCGTTTTCCCGCGCTGACCACGGCTAAATCCAGTTGATGGTGGCAGGTTAATAAAACTGACGAATGGCCTGTTCAGTTTCACGCGTACTGACTAATTCCGAAAACTTCGCTATCAGGAACTCTTTTCCATCCAGCACATACGTTTCGATCGGCATATCAAGAAAAGAGCGCTGATCATTTCTGTAGCTGACCTTCTTTAGGTCATCCGCCACCGAGATGTGATCGACCTTTCCACCGGGGAGTATTACCACAACATCTTTGCTCATGTCGTTATCCTCAGTTGTTTAATTGCATACGACATTAGCACAGCCCTTCGGTCATCGTCTCTTGTTATGTTTAGACATCATGGCAAGGCCGGGAAAGAAAGCAGCTATGCCATAGCAATAACCCACTCACCGTTCTCATATTTTTCTTCGATGCTTTGCCAGCAACAGTGCGCGGATAACGCCTGTTGATCGGTAGTGGAATAGCTAATGTTCGGCAAAAAACATGGCGCCTTTGCGGTTCTGATAAGAACGCGAGTCAATTAACCCGCATGCCGGCGGTACCGGGTTAGTCGAGCGCTTCTTTTCTCATTAACCCGCACCATAGGCGAGGCCGGGCCTATGGCAGGCGACCAGGGGGAGGTCATAACTCTGAGTTTGTCGCCGTGGGCTGTGTCAGTCAGAATACTTACTGGCAACATCTTCATTTCAAAAAGAGTTCACCCGGAAAATATATCGTCAGACTGCGTGGACGAGGGGCAGTAAAAGACCACCTTCTTAGAAGGTGGCTTTTTAGAATGCCCCCTATAAGGGGGGCTACTGTCTCCTTCCTGTTACTACTCTAGCAATTCCATCTGCTGTTCATGCGTTTGTTCCTTTTTCTCCTGATGCCTCACATATCTCCTGATAATTTCTTCATTCACTCCCACCGTATCGACAAAGTAGCCACGGGACCAAAAATGGTTACCCCATAGTTTCTTTCTTATATGTGGAAAACGATTGTAGAGCCTGATTGCACTGCGGCCTTTCAGATGCCCCATCAGGGTTGATATCGAGATTTTCGGCGGGACTATTACAACCAGATGTACATGATCTGGCTGAACATTTAACTCCAGAACCTCACAATCTTTTATTCCGCATAGGATGTAGATTGTCCTGTAAAGTTCCTTGCCCAGATTATCTTTCAGGATCCTGAAACGGTACTTTGGCGTCCATACTATGTGGTATTTGCAACGCCAATATACATGTGATGAACTCCTGTAAAGCCCCATGTCGGTTTGTCTCCTTTTACTTGTGGTGAGTAAGCAGAGATATTCCGGCATGGGCATTCTTCAGGCTATAGCCTTACAGGATCAATCACCACCTCCCCAGGAGGTGGTTTAGGGGTGACAATAAAAAGCCCCGCTCAGGCGAGGCTGTTAAGATCGAAATGGCCTCAGGACACTTTCAAAGCATCCTCAATTGCATCGGCAAGAGCTTTAATTTGCTGTGCGACATATTGCATTTCTGTATCTGTTTTGCATGCTGCGGCCGCGTCATAGCTTCCAACAGAAGCCTTTGCAATGTCTAACGCTGCTTTTACTACTTCTACGCGATTATTCTCTTCGTCTGTCTTTGTGGAATATCTGTCCAGCATTACAACCTCCTTTTCATAAATTGAGAACGCAGATTACCCTTAAGATTAATCTTAATAAAGTGTTATCACAGACATTCAGCGAACTTTTACTTTTATCTCAACTTATCTCCCCGCTGAATGGAAATTATTGCTGCGCTCTTTTGACCTGCTCCCCGTTGATTAATACACCGCGATGTTAGTAATGTCTTCATAAGCCACATGAGGACATCCCCATGAAGAAGCGTTTTTCCGACGAACAGATCATCTGTATTCTCCGCGAGGCCGAAGCCGGCGTTTCTGCCCGTGAGCTCTGCCGTAAGCACGCCATTTCCGACGCCACCTTTTACACCTGGCGTAAGAAGTATGGCGGTATGGAGGTGCCTGAGGTTAAGCGCCTGAAGTCTCTTGAGGAAGAGAACGCCAGACTCAAGAAGCTGCTTGCTGAAGCCATGCTGGATAAGGAGGCGCTTCAGGTGGCTCTTGGGCTAAAGTACTGACGACAGACCAGAAGCGGGAAGCCGTGGAAGTCATGTGCGAGGCTAAGGGTCTGTCGCAACGTCGTGCCTGCAGGCTGGCAGGTCTGTCCCTGTCAACCTGCCGATATTCGGCTCAGCGTCCGCCTGCTGACGCGCAGCTGTCTCTACGCATCACAGAGCTGGCACTTGAACGCCGCCGTTTTGGTTACCGGCGTATCTGGCAGCTTCTGCGACGTGAAGGTCTTTGCGTTAACCACAAGCGGGTTTACCGCATCTATCAACTTAATGGCCTGAGTGTAAAACGCAGACGACGTCGTAAAGGGCTGGCAACAGAACGTCTGCCGCTGCTCCGCCCGATGGCGCCCAATCTGACCTGGTCAATGGATTTCGTCATGGACGCACTGGCCACAGGTCGCAGGATCAAGTGCCTGACCTGCGTGGATGATTTCACAAAGGAATGCCTGACGGTCACTGTTGCCTTCGGGATTTCAGGCGTGCAGGTCACGCGTATTCTGGACAGCATTGCGCTGTTTCGCGGCTATCCGGCTACGATAAGAACCGATCAGGGCCCGGAGTTTACCTGCCGCGCACTCGATCAGTGGGCTTTTGAGCATGGTGTGGAGCTGCGACTTATCCAGCCCGGCAAGCCAACGCAGAACGGATTTATTGAGAGTTTTAACGGACGCTTTCGTGATGAATGCCTGAATGAGTACTGGTTCAGCGATATTGTTCACGCCAGGAAGATCATTAATGACTGGCGACTGGATTATAACGAGTGTCGACCACATTCATCACTGAATTACCTGACGCCGGCTGAATTTGCAGCGGGCTGGCGAAACGGGAAATATGAAGAAAAACCAACCGACATTACTAACTGAAGGTTGTATCTAACTCTGGGGGCAGGTCACTTTACCCTGCAGAAACAGGGAGAACGGTCTGAGAATGAATTAGCCACCGACATGTACTTTAACAGGGCGATATACCCCGATGTCTCGTCGGTTGCGGGGCTAATGAGAACTGACAATGCACATCCTCATCCCCCCTGTATGAAGGGACAACAGAAGGCTGCCCGGACAGCCAGGATGGCATCATTTGTGTGAGCAAAAAAAAAGCCGCTCGGACAGAGCGGCGAATGAAGCTTACCAGGGAATAATAATGAAGCATGGATGCAATGACTATAGCTGGCTAATCCTTGCTGATTGAAAACCAGGATGATTCTCAAAGCATATATTCTTTATAATTAGCAAACTAATGGTCGTAACGAAGAATTTATTAACTTTCAAGCAATTGCTTCCCTCAGGAGAAGAGCGGATTTCCCTCTCCTGAGGGATTTTTATTTCAAACACCACCTCTGTATTAACACCTGCATCCCCGCCAGTTTCCCGATGATGTTGATTCGCTCGCGGAGAGTGAATCATTCCACGAGCAGCCAGGTTGCATATGCATAAACTCTCAGCCAAAAGTATGGTCAGGATTCATATAGCCGTGCCGGGGATATGCATCTGAGGCAAGAACGAAAAAGTATTGAGATCCGCGCAAAAAGGAATTTATTCTGGTATAAGGGTTAGGTTGCCGAATATGGAAATTCGGACAGTTTTCGGACATTTTCCGACGGAGCCACTTAAGTGCCTGTCTGGAAAGAGTTCCAAAAAAAGACCGAATACGATTCCTGTATTCGGTCCAGGGAAATGGCTCTTGGGAGAGAGCCGTGCGCTAAAAGTTGGCATTAATGCAGGCTAAGTCGCCTTGCACTTTAAGAATAGATGACGGCGCCAGGTTTTCCAGTTTGCGGCAAATCCGCTCTGAAAAATTCGGTTATCGTCACGCTTAAAAATGTTAAAACCGCAAGACCTGTTCAATCAGACTTGCGGTTTTTTATTTAAAATCAGTCAGATGAATTCTTTTATTAACAAAGTTTTTCCGCCCGAGCGATAAAGGGCGCAAGACTCATCTTTTCACCGGGTCTGGACGGGTCGTCAATCTGGATAACACTGATGGGTTGCGCGGATGTTTTACCACTGGCCACCTGCTGTTGCGCCTCTTGATTGAGCGGATATTGCACCAGTGTGCTCGGATTGATGGCATAAAGCGCATGATCGGGTCGGCAGGTGAGCATCACCTCTTCCCGGTTAAATGCCCATTTGTCCTTACCCACTTCAAAGCGGCTTACGGTAATCACCGACGGCGCGGCAAAGGCGCCAGCGGAACATGCCAGTAAAAGCATCGTCAGTATGGTTTTTTTCATCATTTTCGCCCGGTTAATCAGAAGGGTTCCCAGGTTGCGAACAGGCTGACCGCCGCCAGCACAAGCGCACCCAGAACCACTTCGGTCCATGTCATCCAAATCAGGAAATGTCGTGCCTGGGAGTTTTTCAGGCCTAAGCGTGGCACCAGAACATACCTGTTCGCTAGCGCAATTGCCACCATTAGCGCCACCAACGCACATTTGATCAATAGCATGCGGCCATAGCCGGTTTGCGTAGACCATAAGGTGCCCTGAATAAACAGGGAGTTAATCATACCTGTCACAAGAACGCCTGCCACTGCGACATGCCCGTATCGAGAAAAACGCATCATTGAGCTAACGGCATATTCTCGCCAGCGAGCCTGGCTTAATCGCATACAAAACAGTACGGGTAATAATCCACCCAACCAGGTGGCAGCACACAGTAAATGGAGTGCGTGGTTTGCACGTTGTAGTATGCCCGCGATGCCTTCATGCATGGCGGCGTGGCCGACGCCAGCGAGCAGGATCAGTTGCGCGCCTGTCAGCAACACCAGCCTTCCCTGCTGTTTGGGTTGCAGATAGCCGACAAACATCGTCATAACAGCAATGAACATCTGCCATAACCAGATACTGCCGAACTGCGTCCCGGCAAGCAGCCGCCAGGTTTGCGGACTAAAAACATCTTTCCAGCCATCGCCCATAATCCCGCCCTGTAGGGCAAACATGAAGACGGCACTTAAAGCGCCCATGCACAGGCAAAGGCGTATTAATCCGGTAAAACGCGTTACCATGACAAGGAGCAGATGGCGAGGCGCCAGCCGACTAATAAAGAGCGCGCAGCCGAAAAGCAGCATCAAGGCGGCAAAATGGATGCCGCGCAACCCAATATAGCCTGCCGTTAACATCTTATTTCACTGAAAACGTATAGGTACCACGGGTTTTGTGGCCATCGACAGAGACGACATGCCAGTCAACGGTATAATTACCCGGCTGCAACGTCTGCTCCAGAGGAACGAGCATTTGTGTTTTGTCCTGTTCGTTACGTTTAACGGCGCCTGTCTTAATGCTCTGCTGCTGTGCCCCGGTGAGCGTGACGCCGCTGAATTTGGGTTCAATGCCTTCGGAGAAATTCAGCGTTAGCGCCTGCGGGGAGGCCGTGACGTCGGCGTTCGCTGCAGGATATTGGTTTTTCAGATGGGCATGAGCGAAAGCTGCGGGTGCAGTGACGACAGCAGCGACAAGAGCCAATGTACGTGACAGGCGGGGTGCGGTGAATAGCATGTCTGGCATTCCTTTTTGTTATGTTTAAAGCGACGAGGATAACTCTGTATAATGGCCTCGTCGAGTCTCATCGGCAGACTTGTCTTTCTGCAACAGGCTTAGTAACTTTTGCGGCATAACCTCAGGAGAAACGCATGAATACCAATCTGGCCCGCCTTTCACAGGAAGAGATGGACAAAGTCAACGTCGATTTGGCAGCGGCCGGTGTTGCTTTTAAAGAGCGCTATAACATGCCGGTGGTCGCTGAGGTCGTCGAACGTGAGCAACCCGAACACCTGCGCAACTGGTTTCGCGAACGGCTTATTGCTCACCGCCTGGCGTCTGTGAATCTGTCGCGTCTGCCGTACGAGCCGAAAAGCAAATGACAGCTGAAACCGTACTTCGCGTCATCGATACCGAAACCTGCGATTTGCAAGGCGGGGTCGTCGAGATTGCTTCCGTAGATGTGGTGAACGGGCAGATTATTAATCCCATGAGCCATCTTGTTCGCCCGGACCGCCCTATCAGCCCTCAGGCGATGGCTATCCATCGGATAACCGAATCAATGGTCGCCAATCAGCCGTGGATTGAAGAAATTATTCCCCATTATTACGGTAGTCACTGGTATGTCGCCCATAATGCCAGCTTCGACAGACGCGTCTTACCCGAAATGCCAGGCGAATGGATTTGTACTATGAAGCTGGCTCGTCGGCTTTGGCCCGGTATTAAATACAGCAATATGGCTTTGTATAAATCACGCAAGCTTAGCGTACAAACGCCAGCAGGATTACACCATCACCGGGCGCTTTATGACTGCTATATCACCGCAGCCTTGCTGATTGATATTATGAAAACATCAGGCTGGACGCCGGATCAAATGGCAACGGTCACCGGCAGGCCCGCACTGATGACAACCTTCACCTTCGGTAAGTATCGGGGGAAAGCCGTCGCCGAAGTCGCAGAACGCGACCCCGGCTACTTGCGTTGGTTGTACAACAATCTGGACCGTATGAGTCCGGAGTTACGGCTGACGTTAAGACATTATCTCGACGATAATTAATCCGCTTTGTTGCCTGGGAGCGTGCCTTGCGCCAGCGCGACCAGGAAAGCGAACTCAAGCGCCACTCCCTCGTAGGATTTAAAACGGCCTGATTTGCCGCCGTGACCGGAATCCATATCGGTACAGAGCAGAAGCAGATTGTTGTCCGTTTTAAGTTCGCGCAGTTTCGCCACCCATTTGGCTGGCTCCCAGTATTGCACCTGGGAGTCATGCAGGCCTGTTGTGACCAACATATGCGGATAGTCATGGGTACCGATATTATCGTACGGGCTATAGCGTTTTATGTAGTGATAGTAGGTTTCGTCCTGCGGATTTCCCCACTCTTCAAACTCGCCGGTGGTCAAAGGAATGGATTCATCCAGCATTGTTGTGAGCGTATCCACGAACGGTACCTGCGCGATAATTCCGTGAAACAGTGATGGTCGCTCGTTGATAACGGCCCCCATCAACAATCCTCCGGCACTACCGCCCATGCCATAGCAGAAAAGCGGAGAGCCATACTCCAGCGCCAGCAGCCCATCCGTAACATCGATAAAGTCGTTGAAGGTGTTCCTTTTTTTCAGGAATTTCCCGTCCTCATACCACTGCTGCCCCAGCTCCCCGCCGCCGCGGATGTGGGCAATGGCATAGACAAAGCCACGATCGAGCAAACTTAACCGGCTACTGCTGAAATCAGCATCCATGCTGGCGCCATACGAGCCATAGCCGTAAACCAGTAACGGATTTTCCCCTTTGCGAAAATGTTTGTGGTTATAGACCAGCGATACCGGGACTTCCACACCGTCCCGCGCCCGGATCCAAAGATGCTCGCTACGATAATCACTGGCGTCAAATCCGGCTACTTCCGTCTGTTTGATCACGCGTCGCTCGCCAGTGTCCATGTCAAGTTCAAACAAGGTATCCGGCGTCGTCATGGAGGAATAACCATAACGTAGCCGCGAGGTCTCCGGTTCAGGGTTATAAGCAAGCCAGGTAACATATGCCGGATCGTCAAAGGCGATTCCGGTGACTTCTCGCGTTTTCCGGTTGATCTGCCGCAGGCTGGTGAGGCCGCGCTGCCTTTCTTCAACCACCAGCCAGTCGGTAAACAGGGTGAATCCCTCCAGCATGACATTTTCTCTGGCGGGTATCAGCACTTCCCAACGTCGTTCATCACGTACTTTGGTGCGATACAGGCCGAAATTTTTGCCATCCCGGTTGGAACGCAAATAAAAGGAGTGTTGAAAATGATCGAGGCTGTAATCGTGATCTTTACGACGCGGTAAAAAGCAGAGCGGCTGAGCATCAGGCAATTCTGCATCCAGCAGCAGCACCTCACTGGTCGTCGCACTTGCAAGGTGAATAATGATGTAGTGCTGTGAACTGGTTTTACTCAGGCTGACGTAAAAGGTGTCGTCCGTCTCCTCATAAATCAATTCATCATGCGTGGATGGGGTTCCAATGGTATGGCGCCAGACCTGATAAGGAAGCAAGGTCGTGGCATGTTTACGCACATAATAAAGTGTTTCTGAATCGTTCACCCACACACAACCCGGTGAAACATTATCGAGCATCTCCGGATACCAGTTCCCGGTCTCCAGATTACGAAAGCGCACACCGTACTGGCGGCGCGAAAGGTAATCCTCAGATATGGCCATCAGCGTATTATCCGGAGAGATGGCAATCCCTCCCAGAGTATAAAATTCGCTATGCGCAGCACGCTGGTTCGCATCCAGCAGCACTTGCCACTCATCCCATTCAGCCGAGAGCGCGGACTGGCGTTGATAAATCGGATATTCACACCCCGGCTCGAAGATGTGGCGATAGCGATAGCCATTCTTAACATAAGGCGCTGAAATCTCACGCTGCGGGATACGTGAAATGATCTCTTCCAGCAGACGATCCTGTAGTGCCTGCTGAGAAGCCATAATGCAGCGACCGTACTCATTTTCTTGTTGCAGATAATCAAGTACGTCTGGCTGCGAACGGGTGTCGTCGCGCAGCCAGTAATAGTTGTCCAGACGTGTATCGCCATGAACTGTCATAGCGTGGGGAACTTGTTTAGCTTTCGGCGGCATAGCTCTGTTCTTATTTGTTTAACACACTATAAGGTTGGCAAAAGCCGCGCGTGATGCAAGCGAAACGAGAAAGTCGCGTTAGTCGATAAGGCTCTTTTTCTGTTGTCGAAGGTCTTCTTCGATCCCGTCCCGAACATCCTGCGGGATCTTAAGCGCATCGCCTAAGGCAGCAAGATAGCTGCGCTCCATAAAGTGATCGATATCTATTGCTGCGCAGCTCAGGAAATAGACTTCCAGCGCCTCTTCCTCATTTTTGATGCCAGCCGCAAGCCGATGTGGATCCAGCGGTTGTTCGATCGCTTTCGCAATCAGCGCTCTCCCTTTTTCTTCAATACCGGTCTCGTTCAGTTGTTGTTCGATAGCGGTACGTTCTCTGTCATCTATGTGTCCATCGCTCTTCGCGGCAAACACCAGGGCCAGAATCAGACGTTCGGTTCGCGCATCAATAGACGAGCTCTGTTGACCAAACTGCGCCTCTCCCTGATGGGCTGTGCGCACTTTGTCTTTGTATTTATTCCACAGGACGGTGCCCGCCACAGCCCCGCCCCCCACAAGCAGCGCGCTGGTACCGTATTTGGTCAGTAATTTACGCGAAGATTTGCTGGCGACCAGCAAACCGGCAAGCCCACCTAAAGCACCGGGCACGAGTAATTTGCCGAGGTCCTGCCCGCCGGAGGAAGACGCTGACTGGCCTTGCTGGCCAAGAAGAGACTGTAATTGGTTTAACCAGTTTGCCATGATTCCCCTCACTTAATCGTTTCGTAAACGAGAAGCCTAAGCGAGGGGGTGTCAGGAAATGTCTAAAACAGCAAAAGATGAGAAAAGGTCGTGGTGCTAACGAGGCTGATACTCCGCTTTTCCTGCTTTACAATCGATTTTGACGAGATAATGAATGTCTGTGCTCTTACCACGAACCGTTAAGGGAACATCCCATTGATCGTTCTTACCCCGAATGTCTTTCGGAGTAACCCAGGCAACGGGATCCGCCTGGCCAAGTTTTTTTTGATCGTCAGCCCAGCGTACGATGCGGTTTTGCAAGTAATCACGTTTGACGCTCGCAGCGATCCCCTCTGCATTCATTCCTTCGCAAGAGGGAAATTTAACCGATTTGTCAGTGGCAGCCGATGCGACTACGCTGCCCGCCAGTAATAGTGTACCCAGCAACACTCCTGCTATTTTCATGCTTTTCTCCTGTGCATAGAGCCCAATCAAAGCATGGTACAAATTACAGGCAGCGCAAGCCGGGATCAGGCAGCAGAGCGTTTCGCTTTTGACTTAATATCAACCGCCTCTGATGCTCCCACGTCTGCATCATCCTGAGCCGCTTCTGGTGCGCCCTCCTGGCTATCCGCACCGGGTAACTTACCGGATTTGAGGATATGGCTGAGCACCTCTTTTTGTTCAGCCAGCCAGAGCGCCATTTGATCGCGCTGGTCTTCTTCAAGCGTCACTGGCGCTTCGCCCAGCCAGCCTTCCAGTACCTCGGCCAGGTCGAGCATTTTATCGTAAGCGTCAGCTTCCTTTTTGCTGGCAAAAGACATTTTTTCCTCACCTTCACGAATCACAACATACTTGACTTCAACCGCCATGATGCAGCCCCTGTTAACTGTATTTATATACAGTATTTTACTGCACCCTTCGCCAGAGCGCAAGTCGTAAAAGACAGACGCAAACGTTTTCGTATATACTGCCGCCAGATTTTTTTTATGAAGGTCGACTTGCTATGACTCTATTAGGTACTGCGCTGCGTCCGGCGGCTACTCGCGTAATGTTATTGGGTTCGGGGGAATTAGGCAAAGAAGTGGCGATTGAATGCCAGCGGCTTGGCATTGAAGTCATTGCCGTAGACCGTTATGCCGACGCGCCCGCCATGCATGTGGCCCACCGCTCGCATGTTATCAATATGCTTGATGGTGAGGCGTTAAAATCACTGGTAGCACTGGAAAAGCCCGACTTCATCGTGCCGGAAATTGAAGCGATTGCCACCGATACGCTGCTGGAACTGGAAGCCCGAGGTCAGCATGTTGTCCCGTGCGCGCGGGCAACCAAACTGACCATGAATCGCGAAGGTATTCGTCGTCTGGCGGCCGAAGAACTGGCTCTTCCAACGTCAAGCTACCGCTTTGCCGACAGTGAAGAGGCGTTCCGTCAGGCCGTTGATGAGATAGGCCTGCCCTGCATCGTAAAACCCGTAATGAGTTCTTCCGGTAAAGGCCAGAGTTTCATTCGCAGTGCCGATCAGTTGGCGAAAGCCTGGGAATACGCGCAACAGGGTGGTCGTGCGGGTGCCGGTCGCGTTATCGTCGAAGGTGTGGTGAATTTTGATTTCGAAATCACTCTGCTGACCATCAGCGCATCAGATGGCGTACATTTCTGCTCTCCGGTAGGTCATCGTCAGGAAGACGGAGACTATCGTGAATCCTGGCAACCGCAATCTATGACCGACCTGGCGCTGGAACGCGCGCAGGATGTGGCGAGTAAAGTGGTATTAGCCCTGGGCGGCTATGGCTTATTCGGCGTTGAATTGTTTGTTTGCGGCGATGAGGTGGTCTTTAGTGAAGTCTCTCCGCGTCCACACGATACCGGGATGGTCACGCTGATTTCGCAGGATGTTTCAGAATTCGCCCTGCACGTTCGCGCCTTCCTCGGTCTGCCCGTTGGGCAAATTCGCCAGTACGGACCGTCTGCCTCTGCGGTGATCCTGCCTGCGCTGAAAAGCCAGAACGTCACGTTTGATAACCTGCAACATGCCGTCGGCGCGGGTCTGCAGGTACGTCTGTTTGGCAAGCCTGAAATTGACGGCACACGCCGTTTAGGCGTGGCGCTGGCAACAGCAGATACCGTTGAAGAGGCGGTTGAACGAGCGAAAGCCGCGGCGGCTGCGATTATCGTCGCGGGATAATGCCCTGCTTAGCCATCCCTGGGGTCAGCAGCGCCCCGGGGGGAGATTTTTTATTTGTACTCCACCAGGTAGGTCAGTTTTCCGTTTGCTTTCCCGGCTGTAACCGCCGATCCGGTTTTGATATAACGGGCATAGAGCGGAATGCTCATGGTGGTATTGGTGCCTGACACCATTATCCCTGTTGTCGGTTGCGAGAATTTCATGGGCTTAAGTGTTGAGTTTGAACTCGAAAGCTGAATCCCTATTCCCGTGGCGCTGTCTGCGCCGCTGCTGATGGCCATAATACCGTTGGTGTCATCAATGACGCTGGTGGCGGGGGTGAGCCTTAAGCTCCAGATGGCGTCAGTGGTAATGGGCGCAGCGACGGTAGTCACACCCGTGGATCCCCACTCTGACTGCAAGATATTGTACTGGTAGCTTTGCGCCCCGCCGTGATTGCAGTTGATGAGACCGATGGATGCATTAATCCAGGACGTTGCGGAATTTGCCGCAGTAAAATCCGAAGCCGAATGTTCACCCAGATTAACGGTTTTACTGGTTTCAGCCAGAGTGCAGGTAGGTTGAGTGAACGTAATTGAACCGACCAGCGTGGGGCGAAATACCGTAATATCACTGCCCGGAGAGCTGATCCCCCCTACTACTGATTCAAGTAAAGGCAGGGAAGTAAGGTCGAGTGAACTTGCCGTTATCTCCCCCGTTTTGATAAGTACAAAGGTAATATCACCTCCTTCAGAGGGTACTGAACATGAACGAAAACCATCAGAAAGATAACAACTTACAGATCCGTATGTTTTTACTCCTGGAGCATGGTTCGAAGTACTGGTCAAAATCACGACGCCAATCCCCTCAGTCCCGGTCTGATAGACTGTCCCCAGACCGCTTCCCTGCCAGGATGACGGCGGAGGCGTCGCGTCATCAACAAACTTTCCCATAACATAGTAATTATTACTGCTGGAAATATCGTTATTGCAACTAACACGGTTATAACCGTAGCTGTTATTTCGTGCTGTCATTCTGTATAACTCGGTACCAAGAGGAACATCTTTTGGCATGCGGATGTCTGCGGGTACGGCGTTTATTGCCCGGTTGATGACAGTTCCCAAGCGCTGATCAGCATTTGTCGCTGGCACTAATTGACACCAAGCATGGGCCGTAAATGAGAAAAGTGTACCGAACAATACAAGTACCATTAATATCGTCTTCCTTACCATCATCCTCTCCCTGGTTTTATTGTGTAACTGCGTCATAAATTTGTATCGCGCCATTATCATCTATCCATGTCACCCCAATCGGGGTCGATGCTTTCAGCGGTAGCGGGAAATCCCGCGTCTTGCCCGGTGCAATAATATCTACCGACCACTCCCCCTCTTTGCTCGTCACTGACACCAGCGACACATGCCATGCTGTGGGGTTCGTCACCGTTAACCCCTTTCCGTTGCTGTGCCAGACCAGTTCCTCTACCGCTTTGCCCGGGCTTCCACGCAACCCCGCCGGACGGTAAAACACCTTAACCCGTGACTGCAGTGCCACCTGAAGGCGGTTCTTCTCCCCTACGGGGAGTTTTACCGGCACATCCAGTACGTTGAGCCAGAACACGGATTCGCGGTCAACAGGCAATGTCGAAGCGTTGACCATGCGTAATCGCAACGTTTTGGCGCTGTCGCCATCCACTCGGGCTATCGGAGGAAAAATCACAAAGGGAGTGTGGTGGGTCGTTGGGTCAGCATTCACCTCGCCGTCATCAAGCCAGCTTTGCACTAATACGGGTTTACTGCTGCGGTTGGATATTGGCACGGTCACTTCACGATCGCGCGCGTTATAAATCACCCGCGTATTGTTCATTACAATGCTGGCCTGTGCCTGGCAGGTGGTTAACGTTGCCAATAGACTGATACAAAAAATATTCCGAAACATTCCCTTGCTCCCGTAAAATCCGGGACGTCCTTTCGACGCCAAAAAACTAACATTGTGCAAAGGCGAAGAATATAAAAGCGGGCACGAGAAAAAATAAGCTTATTGAAGAGACAAGTCTGTCTGGAATGAACGAATAAAAAAACCGGCACGTATGAAGGTACGTGCCAGTTGCTTATTTCATTCGGGATATTTCACCCGAAAAGGCGAATTACTTCGCGCCTTCAACCGCTTCGCGAGCCAGTTTCGTGATGCGGTCATAGTCGCCTGCTTCCAGCGCGTCGGCCGGAACCAGCCAGGAGCCACCGATACACAGCACGCTTTTCAGCGCCAGGTAATCGCGGTAGTTAGCCGGAGAGATACCGCCAGTCGGGCAGAAACGTACCTGAGAGAACGGCCCCGCGATAGCCTGCAGCGCTTTGGTGCCGCCGTTCGCTTCTGCCGGGAAGAATTTGAACTCTTTCAGGCCGTAGTCCATACCCAGCATCAGTTCCGAAACCGTGCTGATACCCGGAATCAACGGGATAGTGCCTTCGGTCGCGGCTTTCAGCAGCGGCTCAGTCAGACCCGGGCTTATCGCGAACTGCGCACCCGCTTCAGTGACCTCTTTCAACTGCTGGGGATTAAGTACGGTGCCTGCGCCGATAATGGCATCCGGCACTTCTTTCGCAATCGCGCGAATCGCATCGATGGCACAGGCAGTACGCAGTGTTACTTCAAGAACGCGCACGCCGCCAGCAACCAGTGCTTTCGCCATCGGGACTGCGTGCTCCAGTTTGTTGACAACGATAACCGGCACTACCGGGCCAGTTTTCAGGATTGCTTCTGCACTCGTTTTCCAATTTTTCATCAGAATTATTCTCTCGCCTGAACTAAAAATCTTGTCGTTTTAAAAAGTAATGCAGGTTGCGCCCTGCTCCGCACCGGAAAGTTTTTCTCGCAGTGCGCCAAACAGTTCGCGCCCGGTACCCACGCGCGCAGCGCTCAGGTCAGGAATATGCGGCTGACGTGCAGCAAGCTCATTATCATCGACCAGCAGCGTCAATTCGCCAGTCTGTCCGTTTACACGGATGATGTCGCCATCACGTACTTTCGCCAGCAATCCACCGTCATACGCTTCGGGTGTCACATGAATCGCTGAGGGCACTTTACCTGATGCGCCGGAGAGTCGTCCATCTGTAACCAACGCAATTTTGAAACAGCGGTCCAATAATACACCAAGTGGCGGCATAAGTTTATGTAATTCTGGCATGCCGTTCGCTTTTGGTCCCTGATGACGGACCACCACGACACAATCTTTGTTCAATAAGCCCGCATCAAAAGCCGGCAACACGTCATGCTGGCTCTCAAATACCACGGCCGGCGCTTCAATGACCTGATATTCAACCGGTACGGCAGAGGTTTTCATCACCGCGCGCCCAAGATTGCCGCTGAGCACTTTGGTACCGCCATGGCGAGAGAAAGGCTTTTCAATCGTGGCGATGACATCCGCATCCAGTGACGCTGCGGCCCCTTCACGCCAGTCCAGCTCACCGTTATTAAGCCAGGGTTCCATGGTGTAACGGGAGAGGCCAAAACCGGCTACCGTATTCACATCTTCATGCAGCAAACCGCCTTTGAGCAACTCACGCATCAGCACGGGTACACCGCCCGCCGCCTGGAAGTGGTTAATATCCGCCGGACCGTTCGGATAGAGTCGCGCCAGCAGCGGCACTACGTCCGACAGTTCAGAAAAGTCATCCCAGTTAATAATAATGCCCGCAGCACGCGCCATCGCCACCAGATGCATAGTGTGGTTAGTGGAACCACCTGTTGCCAGTAATGAAACGATACCGTTGACCACCACTTTTTCATCGACCATTTTGCCGATCGGCATCCATTCGCTACCGTTACCGGTTAAGCGTGTCACCTGGCGTGCGGCAGCCGAGGTCAGCGCTTCTCGCAGCGGTGCATCCGGATGCACGAAGGAAGAACCGGGCAGTTGCATGCCCATGAATTCGACAACCATCTGGTTAGTATTGGCCGTACCGTAGAAAGTACAGGTACCCGGCGCGTGGTAAGAAGCTGCTTCGGATTCCAGTAGCGCCATACGATCGACTTTACCTTCTGCATAAAGTTGACGAATGCGTACCTTTTCTTTATTTGCCAGGCCGCTGGCCATGGGACCTGACGGGATAAATACGGCGGGCAAATGACCAAATGAGAACGCAGCCATCGCCAGGCCGGGGACGATTTTGTCGCAGACGCCCAGGAACAATGCCCCGTCAAACATATTATGCGACAGTCCGACTGCCGCTGACATGGCGATCACCTCACGGCTGAGCAGTGAAAGTTCCATCCCGTCCTGACCCTGCGTAACCCCGTCACACATGGCTGGAACGCCGCCTGCCACCTGACCAACCGCATTCACAGAGTGCAACGCCTTGCGAATAATATTCGGATAGGTTTCGTAAGGCTGGTGTGCAGAAAGCATATCGTTGTAGGAGGTGATGATGCCGATATTGTTACGCAGCATACTTTTGAGCGAGGCTTTGTCATCAGGCTGACAGGCGGCAAAACCGTGGGCCAGATTGCCACATGCCAGCGAGGAACGGTGTACGGTTTCACTCTTCGCCTGATTGATGCGTTTTAGATAGGCCGTCCGGCTTTCGCGCGAGCGTTCTGTAATGCGATTTGTTACGCGTAACAATACTGGATTCATAAAGGCTCCTGAAATTTATCTGTCCGGGACAACGGTATTCAGGAGGTTTCAGCATTTGAAATTCAGCAAAAAACGCCGTCACACCGCGCCCAAAGGCAAAATCACTGTAGCCAGTGTAATAAAAAAAGCTCCGCTGGTGAATCCAGTCGGAGCTTGAAAGTTGAAATATTGGCCTGATTTCTGAGTTAGATCATGTTACCGGTAAAACTACGTAACATTCGCAACAACCTGATTACTCAAATTCATTCCAGGAGCGGCCATCACGGGTAATCATCGCCACAGAGGCAACCGGTCCCCAGGTCCCGGCCTGATATGGTTTCGGCGAGTCGTTGTCCATCGCCCAAGCTTCGGTGATAGAGTCAACCCACTTCCAGGCTTCTTCTACTTCATCACGGCGCACGAACAGTGCCTGAATGCCACGCATGGTTTCCAGCAGCAGGCGCTCATAGGCATCGGCCAGGTGTGTTTCGTTGAAGGTTTCAGAATAGCTGAGGTCCAGCTTAGTGGTCTGCAGGTTATGTTTGTGATCCAGCCCCGGCACTTTGTTCAGGACCTGGATATCCACACCTTCGTCCGGCTGCAGACGGATGGTGAGCTTGTTCTGCGGCAAATCTTGCCAGGACTCTTTGAACAAGTTGAGTTCAGGCGTTTTGAAATACACCACAACTTCTGAACATTTCGTCGGCAGACGTTTACCGGTACGCAGGTAGAACGGCACGCCCGCCCAGCGCCAGTTATCGATATCCACGCGAATAGAGACGAACGTTTCGGTGTTGCTGGATTTGTTCGCCCCCTCTTCTTCCAGATAGCCCGGAACTTTTTTGCCCTGGGCAAACCCGGTGGTGTACTGCCCACGGACGGTTTTCTCACGCACGTTCGAGCGATCGATACGACGCAGAGATTTCAGTACCTTCACTTTTTCATCACGAATACTGTCCGCAGTCAGATCTGACGGCGGAGACATAGCGATCATGCAAAGGATCTGCAGCAGGTGGTTCTGGATCATGTCGCGCATTTGACCCGCCTGGTCAAAGTATCCCCAGCGACCTTCGATACCCACCTCTTCCGCCACCGTGATTTCCACATGATCAATCGTACGGTTATCCCAGTTATTGACGAACAGGGAGTTGGCAAAGCGCAGCGCCAGCAGATTGAGTACAGTCTCTTTACCCAGATAGTGGTCGATGCGGTAGACCTGGCATTCCTCGAAATACTCGCCAACCTGATCGTTAATTTCACGTGAGGTGGCAAGCGAGGTGCCTAATGGTTTTTCCATCACGACACGGGCAGGTTTCGCATTCAGCTTAGCCTCACCCAGACCTTTGCAGATAGCGCCAAAGGTGCTTGGCGGCATCGCAAAGTAGTTAATAGTGGTGCGATTCTTCTGGTCGAGCATAGCGCCAAGGCGCTTAAACGCTTTGGTGTCATTGACATCCAGGTTGCAGAAATCCAGGCGGCCGCTCAGCGTGTCCCATAAGCTTTCATCGATTTTTTCCTTCATGAAAGTTTCGAGCGCTTCACGCACCACTTTTGTATAGGCTTCTTTATCCCAGTCGGCGCGTCCGACACCCAGGATACGCGTATCCGGATGGATCTGACCCGCTTTTTCCAGTTGATACAGGGAAGGCAGCAATTTCCGGCGTGCGAGATCGCCTTTCGCGCCGAAAATGACCAGGTCACATGCCTGGGCTGTTTGCGTTACCGCCATGTCATTCTCCTCAGTTGGCTATTCTGGTGCTTATGCCAGGTTTTAGTTGTAATTTTATTACACTGCACTGTACTGCTTTTACGTAATTATCGAAACCGCTAACGCTTGTCTACCTGTGCGCTGTAGGGCTCTTCGGCGAAAATCTGCTTTTTCACCGTGAAAATGCTGGATGTTTGCCTGATTCGCAGCGAATAAAATCCGACTGCGATCATGTAATGAAAAAAAACAACAACATTTAACGTTGTCACTTACCTCTCTTTGCGGCAGAAAGGTATATTCTTGCTAAAACGCATCACGATTTCACCTTTCTGTGGAATCGTTTCACTGATGAGCGATTCGTTAAAAATGAATATGCTGGAAAAAATCCAGTCTCAACTGGAACACCTTAGCAAATCCGAGCGCAAAGTGGCGGAAGTGATTCTCGCCTTCCCCGATCAAGCCATTCATTCCAGTATCGCCGCCCTCGCCCAGCAAGCGGGGGTCAGCGAACCCACGGTGAACCGATTTTGCCGCAGTCTCGATACCCGCGGGTTTCCGGATTTTAAATTGCATCTGGCGCAAAGTCTGGCAAACGGCACGCCCTATGTTAATCGCAACGTCGATGAAGATGACAGCGTCGAGGCCTATACCGGCAAAATTTTCGAGTCGGCGATGGCAAGCCTTGACCATGTACGTCAGTCGCTCGATATGGCGGCGGTCAACCGCGCCGTTGATCTGCTGACTCAGGCAAAGAAAATCGCTTTTTTTGGTCTCGGTTCGTCTGCCGCCGTCGCGCACGACGCGATGAACAAATTTTTCCGCTTCAACGTACCCGTTATTTATACCGACGACATCGTGTTGCAACGCATGAGTTGTATGAATTGTAGTGACGATGACGTGGTTGTGCTGATTTCGCATACCGGACGCACCAAAAGTTTGGTTGAACTGGCACAACTGGCACGTGAAAACGACGCCATGGTCATCGCGCTGACGTCGGCAGAGACACCACTTGCCCGGGAAGCGACACTGGCTATTACTCTCGACGTTCCGGAAGATACCGACATTTATATGCCCATGGTGTCACGTCTTGCACAGCTCACGGTTATTGACGTTCTCGCTACCGGCTTCACATTGCGACGTGGCGCAAAATTCAGGGATAACTTGAAGCGTGTCAAAGAAGCACTGAAAGAATCGCGCTTTGATAAGGAGTTCCTCATCCGGAGCGATAAACATTAATAGACCGATAGTAATAACAAAGTTGTAACATCTTACGCTGTTCGGTTAAATTCTCACTTTGGCAATTTAGCTGAATCCATGTTCACGCAACACCTGGTTGTTTTAGACAACGGAGTATTACATGTCCAGAAGGCTTCGCAGAACCAAAATCGTGACCACTTTAGGCCCGGCCACCGATCGCGATAATAACCTTGAGAAAATTATCGCCGCAGGCGCCAACGTGGTACGCATGAACTTCTCACACGGCACACCGGAAGATCATAAATTACGTGCGGATAAAGTGCGTGAAATTGCGGCAAAACTGGGACGTCATGTTGCTATTCTTGGCGATTTACAAGGACCGAAAATTCGCGTGTCCACGTTCAAGGAAGGCAAAGTATTCCTCAATATTGGCGATAAATTCCTGCTCGATGCCAATCTCGGCAAAGGCGAAGGCGACAAAGAAAAAGTCGGTATCGACTATAAAGGCCTGCCTGCTGACGTGGTACCTGGCGACATTCTGCTGCTGGATGATGGCCGCGTGCAGTTGAAAGTACTGGAAGTTCAGGGCATGAAAGTGTTCACCGAAGTCACGGTGGGCGGCCCGCTGTCTAACAATAAAGGCATTAACAAACTGGGCGGCGGTCTCTCGGCAGAGGCGCTGACCGACAAAGACAAAGCAGATATTGTGACCGCTGCGCTGATTGGTGTGGATTACCTGGCCGTCTCCTTCCCGCGCTGCGGCGAAGACCTCAATTATGCCCGCCGTCTGGCGCGCGACGCGGGTTGTGACGCAAAGATTGTCGCCAAAGTAGAACGCGCTGAGGCAGTCTGCAGCCAGGAAGCGATGGATGATGTCATCCTTGCCTCCGATGTGGTGATGGTTGCCCGTGGCGACCTCGGCGTGGAAATTGGTGACCCGGAGCTGGTGGGTATCCAGAAAGCGCTGATTCGTCGTGCGCGTCAGCTTAACCGTGCAGTCATCACCGCCACGCAGATGATGGAATCGATGATCACCAATCCGATGCCAACCCGTGCAGAAGTCATGGATGTGGCAAACGCCGTGCTGGATGGCACCGATGCAGTTATGCTCTCTGCGGAAACCGCTGCGGGTCAGTACCCGGCAGAAACTGTTGCCGCGATGGCGCGTGTTTGCCTGGGCGCCGAGAAGATCCCGAGCATCAACGTGTCAAAACACCGCCTCGATATTCAGTTCGATAATGTGGAAGAAGCGATCGCAATGTCGGCGATGTATGCCGCGAACCACCTGAAAGGGGTAACCGCGATTATCTCTATGACAGAGTCTGGCCGTACCGCGCTAATGACTTCACGTATCAGTTCCGGTCTGCCGATTTTCGCGCTCTCCCGTCATGAGCGCACCCTGAACCTGACCGCACTGTACCGCGGCGTGACACCGGTCTATTTCGACAGCGTAAACGAAGGTGTGGTAGCGGCTAATGACGCGGTAAATCTGCTGCGTGACAAAGGCTATTTGATTTCCGGCGATCTGGTGATCGTTACCCAGGGCGATGTGATGAGTACCGTGGGTACAACTAACACCACACGTATTCTGACCGTGGAATAAATAAACCAGAAAAGCAAAACCCCGCCAGGCGGGGTTTTTTTATTTCTTCGGGAATAACTCTTTGCGCTTGTACGGTTCAATCTCACCCGGCTTGCGCGTTTTCAGCAGTTTCAAAATCCAGGTGTACTGCTCTGGCCTCGGCCCGACGAACACTTCAACCTCTTCGTTCATTCGGCGCGCAATGGTGACGTCATCCGCAGTCAACAGATCGTCCATCGGTGGACGTACCTGAACGATCAGCCGATGCGTCGTCGCATCATAAACCGGGAAAAGCGGCACAATGCGCGCACGGCACACCTTCATCAAACGCCCAATCGCCGGTAGCGTAGCTTTATAAGTCGCAAAGAAATCAACAAATTCGCTGTGCTCGGCACCATGATCCTGATCGGGTAGGTAGTAGCCCCAATACCCCTGGCGCACGGACTGAATAAACGGTTTGATACCGTCGTTGCGCGCATGCAGACGTCCACCAAAGCGTCGACGTACGGTGTTCCAGACATAATCGAATACTTTGTTGCCCTGATTATGGAACATCGCCGCCATTTTCTGCCCCTGTGAGGCCATCAGCATTGCCGGGATATCTACCCCCCATCCATGCGGGACCAGAAAAATCACATTTTCATTATTGTCGCGCAGGCTATCGATAATCTCGCGCCCCTGCCACCCAACGCGCGACAGGATCTTCTCTGGCCCACGCATCGCCAGCTCCGCCATCAAAACCATCGCCTGCGGCGCAGTAGCGAACATCTCGTCAATGATCGCTTCACGTTCCGCTTCTGATTTCTCCGGGAAGCAGTACAACAGGTTGATCTGGGCACGCCGACGCGCACTCTTACCGAATTTACCGGCAAGGCGCCCAAGCGTCCCCAGCAACGGATCGCGTAAAGACGCAGGGAGCAGCGCTACGCCCGCAAACGCGAAAACACCTATCCACGCACCCCAGTAGCGCGGGTGACGAAAGCCTTCTTCAAATTCGGGAATGTATTCTGAATTGTTTTTCTTCGTTTCCATGCATGTTCCGCAGGCAAGTATTTCAATAAGCAAAGTGAGAATAGTGTAACGAGGTGCGTCAATTCCTACAAAAGAAAAAGCCGGCGCGTGCTGACGCCGGCTTGTACTCTGTAGGCGTTAATCGAATTTCAGTTGCGGAACGATGTCCTTCACTTGTGCCAGGTAGTCGCGGCGATCGGTACCGCTCAGACCTTCGGTTCTTGGTAATTTCGCCGTTAAGGGGTTCACTGCCTGCTGGTTGATCCACACTTCATAATGCAGATGCGGGCCAGTTGAACGGCCAGTATTGCCGGAGAGCGCGATGCGATCGCCACGTTTAACTTTCTGCCCTTCTTTGACCAGCAGTTTGCGCAGATGCATATAGCGGGTGGTGTAGGTACGCCCATGACGCACCGCGACATAATAACCCGCCGCACCGCTGCGTTTGGCAACAACCACTTCGCCGTCACCCACAGAGAGAACCGGTGTCCCCTGCGGCATGGCGAAATCGACACCCTTATGCGGCGCAACGCGGCCAGTTACCGGGTTCAGGCGACGCGGGTTAAAGTTGGAGGAGACACGGAACTGTTTCGATGTCGGGAAACGCATAAAGCCTTTCGCCAGCCCGGTACCGTTGCGGTCGTAAAATTTACCGTCGTCGGCGCGAATCGCAAAATAATCCTTTCCGTCAGAGCGCAGAAGAACGCCCAGCAGCTGGCTCTGTTCCTGTTTCCCTTCCAGCATTTCGCGGGACATCAGTACCGAGAACTCGTCCCCTTTTTTCAGCTTACGGAAATCCATTTGCCACTGCATCGCTTTAATGACCGCACTGATTTCCACATTGGTTAATCCGGCCTCTTTCGCGCTGCTGACAAAACTGCCGCCAACCGTGCCTTTCAGTACCGAGTTGACCCAGTCGCCCTCCTGAATCGCACTGGTCATTTTAAAGCCGCCATCAACGCGGTCATAAGTGCGGGTTTCACGGCGGGAGACTTCCCAGGTCATACGCTGCAGATCGCCGTCTGCGGTCAGCGTCCAGGAGATCTGCTGACCAATTTTCATGTTACGCAGGTCTTTATCCGCCGCCGCGAGCTGGCTGATATCACCCATATCAATGCCGTACTGATTCAGAATACTGCTCAGCGTATCGCCGGTCGACACGACATATTCGTGCACGCCCTCTTCGCCAGCCGTCTTATCATCGAGTTCATCCTGTGGAATGTCTTCGACTTCGTCGGGCATGGACTGATCAATAGGTTCACTGGCCTCAGGCAGCAGCGAACGAATCTCTTTCTTTTCCAGCTCGATGGTTTTGACGATGGGTGTCGGCGTGGATTCGGGGTGGTAGACATACGGTCGCCAGACGGCAACCGTAAAGGTGAGAACTGTAAGTGACCCCAGCATAACGCGATGGGGTCGGGGCAGATTATTAAATGCCAGGGCGACAGAGCGGGCTATCTGTTGCACGTATCCACTTCCTCGTTAATCTCCTTTCAGGCAGCTCGCATACTGGTTAGATAACTGGGCAAGGAACTGAGAATAGCTCTCTTTGCCAAGCTTGATACTGGTACCGAGTGGATCCAACGTTCCCATTCGAACGGATGTCCCTCTGGCAACAGCTTCAACGACCGCTGGCCTGAACTGTGGCTCAGCAAAAACGCAGGCTGCTTTTTGCTCAACCAACTGTGTTCTGATTTGATGTAAACGCTGCGCACCAGGTTGAATTTCAGGGTTGACGGTAAAGTGACCTAACGGAGTCAGCCCGTAATGCCTTTCAAAATAACCGTAGGCATCATGAAATACGAAATAACCTTTACCCTTCACTGGTGCCAGCTCGCTGCCAACCTCTTTGTCGGTTTGTGCCAGACTGGCCTCAAACGCTTGCAGGTTGGCGTCCAGCCGTGCTCGGCTTTGGGGCATAACTTCTACTAATTTATCGTGGATTGCAACCGCCGATAGCCGTGCAATCTCTGGTGAAAGCCACAGATGCATGTTGTAATCACCATGATGGTGATGTTCGTCACTATTTTCGTCGCCAGGATGGTCTGCGTCATGATCGTGCTCGTCATCATCGCTGCCCTTAATGAGTAGCGGTTTCACGCCTGGTAGTGCCTGCATGAGCACCTGTTTTGCCGCCGGAATCTGCTGCGCGGACTTGTCCATGAACGCTTCCATGTCCGGACCGACCCAAAAGACTAAGTCCGCGTTCTGCAAGCGTTTTACATCAGACGGGCGCAGGGCATAATCGTGCTCAGAAGCCCCGTCGGGGAGGAGTACTTCCGTTGTAGTGACCCCATCCACAATGGCGGATGCGATAAACCCCAGAGGCTTGAGCGACGCGACAACAGCAGCGTTTGCGGTGCCGGTTACCCCGCCTGCCAGTGCAGTGAAAAGCGCTGCGCAAAGAAGCGTATTTTTATGTAACATAATGCGACTAATTATCGTAATGAATATGTGGAATGTGATATTATAACATTCGACAACTTGTGCAACCCTTTAAATGCTATGACTAATCTGGTAACGCTGGAAAATGTCTCCGTCAGTTTCGGTCAAAGACGCGTGCTGTCTGACATTTCGCTCACTCTACAACCCGGTAAAATTCTTACCCTGCTCGGCCCTAATGGCGCGGGTAAATCGACGCTGGTGCGCGTGGTACTGGGACTGGTAGCACCCGATACCGGGACGATCAAGCGCGGCAATGCCCTGCGTATTGGTTATGTGCCGCAAAAACTGCATCTCGACGCCACACTGCCGCTGACCGTGGGTCGCTTTATGCGTCTGCGTCCGGGTACCCGAAAAGATGACATTGTTCCGGCACTTAAACGTGTGAATGCCGCACACCTTGTCGATGCCCCGATGCAAAAATTATCCGGTGGTGAAACGCAACGCGTATTACTGGCGCGCGCGCTGCTCAATCAACCTCAGTTGCTGGTACTGGATGAGCCGACACAAGGGGTCGATGTTAACGGTCAGGTCGCCCTGTACGATCTCATCGATCAATTACGCCGCGAACTCGACTGCGCCGTATTGATGGTCTCCCATGATCTGCATCTGGTGATGGCTAAAACGGATGAAGTCCTCTGTCTGAATCACCATATTTGCTGCTCCGGCGCACCAGAAGTGGTCTCCACGCACCCTGAATTTATCTCCATGTTCGGCCCTCGCGGCGCGGAACAACTGGGTATTTATCGCCACCGCCATAATCACCGTCATGATTTGCAGGGGCGCATTATATTACGTCAGGGAAATGGACGCGGATGATTGAATTACTGTTGCCCGGCTGGTTGGCCGGGATGATGCTCGCCTGCGCCGCAGGCCCCTTGGGCTCATTTGTGGTCTGGCGCCGCATGTCCTATTTTGGCGATACCCTCGCCCACGCCTCGTTGCTGGGTGTCGCTTTCGGTCTGCTGCTCGACATTAACCCTTTTTATGCGGTGATTGCTGTCACGCTGCTGCTTGCCGCCGGACTGGTCTGGCTGGAAAAACGCCCTCACCTTGCCATTGATACATTGCTGGGGATTATGGCTCATAGCGCCTTATCCCTTGGCATGGTGGTTGTCAGCCTGATGTCGAATATACGCGTCGATTTGATGGCCTACCTTTTTGGTGACCTGCTGGCAGTCACCCCCACGGACTTGCTCTCCATTGCTGCGGGTGTCGTGCTGGTTATCGGGATCCTGTTCTGGCAGTGGCGTAACCTGCTTTCGATGACTATCAGTCCGGAACTGGCATTTGTCGATGGCGTGAAGTTGCAGCGTGTGAAGTTGCTGTTAATGCTGGTCACGGCGTTGACAATTGGGGTGGCGATGAAGTTTGTCGGGGCGCTGATTATCACGTCTCTGCTGATAATACCCGCAGCCACCGCGCGCCGCTTTGCCCGCACGCCAGAACAAATGGCGGGTATCGCCGTGGGCGTCGGCATGATCGCTGTCACCGGTGGGCTAACGTTCTCCGCTTTTTATGACACGCCAGCAGGACCGTCTGTTGTGCTGTGTGCCGCGCTGCTATTCATTTTCAGCATGATGAAAAAAAGCGCCACCTGAGCTTTCGTCTAAGGCCGAAACGCGTGTTTCGGCCTTTCTGCCATGCAGAATATCGCTAATGACGACGGATGCAGGAAAATCTCAGGGCATCTCAGGCGGTGTAATACCAAAGTGGTTCCATGCTCTGACCGTCGCCATGCGGCCACGCGGGGTACGTTGCAGGAAGCCTTGCTGAATGAGAAAAGGCTCCAGTACATCTTCAATGGTTTCGCGTTCTTCACCAATCGCGGCAGCAAGGTTATCCAGCCCCACCGGCCCACCAAAGAACTTGTCGATGACCGCCAGCAGCAGCTTGCGGTCCATGTAATCAAACCCTTCCGCGTCCACGTTCAGCATATCCAGCGCCTGGGAAGCGATATCATGCGTAATTGCGCCATCATGCTTCACTTCGGCAAAATCGCGCACCCGACGTAGCAGACGGTTAGCAATACGCGGCGTACCGCGCGAACGTCTCGCCACTTCCAGCGCGCCGTCTTCGCTCATCTCCAGTCCCATATAGCGTGCGCTACGCCCGACAATGTGCTGTAAATCCGCCACCTGATAAAACTCCAGCCGCTGCACAATACCGAAACGATCGCGCAACGGTGAGGTTAATGAACCGGCACGCGTGGTTGCGCCAATTAGCGTAAAGGGGGGCAAATCAATCTTGATTGAGCGCGCTGCCGGGCCTTCACCGATCATGATATCAAGCTGATAATCTTCCATTGCCGGGTAGAGGACTTCTTCAACCACCGGCGAGAGACGGTGTATTTCATCGATAAACAGTACGTCATGCGGTTCGAGGTTGGTGAGCATCGCCGCGAGATCGCCCGCTTTTTCCAGCACCGGGCCTGAGGTGGTTCGCAGATTGACGCCCATCTCGTTAGCAACAATGTTCGCGAGAGTAGTTTTACCCAACCCCGGGGGGCCAAATATCAACAAGTGATCCAGCGCGTCACCACGCAGCTTCGCCGCCTGAATAAAAATTTCCATTTGCGAGCGCACCTGCGGCTGCCCGACGTACTCCGCCAGTAATTTTGGCCGGATAGCGCGATCTGCAACCTCTTCTGCATTAATAACGCTGTCGGGGGAGACCAGACGGTCTGCTTCAATCATCCTTTACCTCACAACGCGGCGCGTAATGCTTCGCGGATCAGAGTTTCACTGTTGGCGCCCGGTTTGGCGATTTTGCTCACCATCCGGCTGGCTTCCTGAGGTTTATAGCCCAACGCCACCAGTGCGGCAACCGCTTCTTGTTCCGCATCATCTGTATTCGGGCTGGCGGGGGATGTCAGCACCAGATCGGCAGCTGGCGTGAACAGATCGCCATGTAAACCTTTAAAGCGGTCTTTCATTTCGACAATCAGTCGCTCTGCCGTCTTCTTGCCGATACCCGGCAGTTTAATCAACGCCGCAGGGTCTTCGCGTTCCACGGCATTCACAAATTGTTGCGCGTTCATGCCGGAAAGGATAGCCAGCGCCAGTTTTGGCCCTACGCCGTTGGTCTTAATCAGTTCACGAAATAGCGTGCGCTCTTGCTTATTGTTAAAACCAAACAGCAGATGCGCATCTTCACGCACCACAAAATGGGTGAAGACAACGGCTTCCTTTCCCGCCTCCGGCAGTTCATAGAAGCAGGTCATCGGCATATGCACTTCGTAGCCCACGCCTCCGACTTCCATCAGGACTAAAGGGGGCTGTTTTTCCAGAATAATGCCTCTGAGTCTGCCTATCACATGACGCTCCTGCGTTAATGGCCGAAGTAAGAATGCTGTATCATAAAAAAAGGCTGGATAGATATCCAGCCGCTTATTGATGAAAAGCGAAGTGCGTTGACTTACTGGCCTAATATTCCGCCTGGGCGAGGTCGGCAAACAGCGTCGGATGCGTCGGGTTCCAGCCCAATACCGTACGCGTCTGTTCACTGCTTGCGGCCATATCGAGACAAGCAAAATCAGCAAACCAGCCAAAATGGTCCCTCGCCCGCGGCTCAGCAGGTATCCCCAGGTGGTTACCGATAGCCTGCGCAATATCGCGAAACAGGATCCCATCTTCCGCCGCCGCATGATAGACCGCCTGGGTAACCCCCGTCTCCAGCGCTAACCGATAAAGCCTGGCGGCATCCCGGCGATGCACAGCCGCCCAGCGGTTCTCCACGTCCTCAGGCCAGGCCGAGACGCCTGTTTGCTTCGCAAGCCCCATCAGGATGGGAATAAATCCGTGATCGCCCACGCCGTGGACCGTGGGTGACAGCCGTACCGTTGCTGTCCGCACGCCCTTTTCCGCCAGTGCACGCACCGCAGGCTCAGAGCGGCGTGGATACGACGGCGCCACAAACGGCAGGTCATTTTCTGTCGCCAGACGCCCCGGGGCAATCATCGCCAGCCCGGAGGTCACCAGCAGAGGACGGTCGCTGCCGCGTAACGCATCCCCCAGAACCTGGATGGCGCGCTCATCCTGTGCGCAATTCTCGCTAAAGCGTGAAAAGTCATGGTTAAAGGCGGTATGGATAACCGCATCCGCACGGTCTGCGCCGTTATGCAATAGTTGATGATCGTCCAGCGTTCCGGTCACCACCTGTGCGCCCAACGCCACCAGCGCCTGCGCTTTTTCCGCATTGCGCACCAGCCCGGTCACGTGATGCCCGGCGGCCAGCAGATCCTCAGCGACGGCTGAACCGACCCAGCCAGACGCCCCCGTCAGAAAAACATGCATAGCTCACTCCCCTTTTGTTGACTCATCACGTGATAGTGATGAATATCCTCAGAGGTGAAAAGTAGTGACATTATCGTGGTATAAGGACTAACAGGATGCAGCGCGATACCCGTCCCACAGAGTTAGGCGATTACCTCAAACACCGCCGTGCGCGTCTTGACCCGGATGCGCTTGGCTTTCATACCGGTCGACGCCGCACCCCCGGATTACGCCGTGAAGAGGTGGCGCACCTGGCCTGTATTAGTGCCACCTGGTACACCTGGCTCGAACAGGGGCGCGGCGGTACGCCCTCAGCAGAGGTACTGGAGCGCTTATGCCACGCCTTACAACTTAGCCCACCCGAACGTGAGCATGTTTTCCATCTGGCGCTCGGTCGCGCCCCTGAGGTGCGTTATACCCCGTCGCTGGCCGTCACGGCGCGGCTGCAAAAAGTGCTGGATTGCATGACGCTCAGCCCGGCGATGATCCGCACCGCGACCTGGTGTGTTCTGGCGTGGAATCAGCCCGCCGCCGTAGTGCTGACCGATTATGCAAAGTTGCCCCATACCGAGCGCAATATTTTGCGGCGTATCTTTCTCGACCCGCAGGTGCGTGAGGTCCAGGCAGACTGGGAAGGCCTGGCACAGTCGCTGGTCGCCGCTTTTCGCGCGGATGCCACCCGCTCAGGCGCAACAGCAGAAGTGAAACCGCTCATAGATGAATTGATGGCCGCATCGCCGCTGTTTGCCGAGCTCTGGCGCAGCAATACCATCGACACGATGGGTGAAGGCACAAAAGTGTTGATCCATCGCGAGGCGGGGAGATTATCGCTGGAGTATTCGAGTTTTGCCGTTGAAGGGCAGCCGGACCTGACGATGATCGTTTACAACCCCTCAACGCCAGAGGATGCCCAAAAGATCAGCGCATTACTTAGCGCAGCCGGCCGCGCGCCAGATTAAGCCGGGTATCGCTCATCTGCATTGCGTTCTGGCTGACATGGCAATGGGTGATAGCAATCGCCAGCGCATCGGCGGCATCCGCCTGCGGGTTCGCCGGAAGTTTCAGCAAGGTGCGCACCATATGCTGAACCTGGCTTTTCTCGGCGCTGCCAATTCCCACTACGGTTTGTTTGACCTGGCGGGCCGCATATTCAAACACGGGCAGATCCTGGTTTACAGCAGCCACAATGGCCACGCCGCGAGCCTGCCCAAGCTTAAGCGCAGAATCGGCGTTTTTTGCCATAAAGACTTGTTCAATCGCGAAATAATCAGGCTGGAACTGGGTGATGATTTCCGTCACACCGGCATATATTAATTTCAGGCGCGACGGTAAATCATCAACTTTGGTACGGATGCATCCGCTGCCCAGGTAGGTCAGTTGCCTGCCTACCTGGCGAATCACACCGTAACCGGTTACGCGTGATCCCGGGTCGATACCGAGAATGACAGCCATCACGCGTCTCCAGTTATTGCGATAAGTGGCCTCATCACAGAGTAGCCGCAACCTCGTCAGAAATTTCACCGTTATGGTAAACTTCCTGGACATCGTCGCAATCTTCCAGCATATCGATCAAACGCAGCAGTTTCGGTGCGGTTTCCGCATCCATATCCGCTTTGGTTGACGGGATCATGGAGACTTCGGCGTTGTCGGCTTTCAGACCTGCGGCTTCCAGCGCATCGCGCACAGCGCCCATCTCTTCCCATGCGGTATAAACGTCAATGGCACCGTCATCGAAGGTCACAACGTCTTCTGCGCCCGCTTCCAGGGCGGCTTCCATGATAGTGTCTTCGTCGCCTTTCTCGAAAGAGATCACGCCTTTTTTGCTGAACAGGTAGGAAACGGAGCCGTCAGTGCCCAGGTTACCACCGGTTTTGGTAAAGGCATGGCGCACTTCGGCAACGGTACGGTTACGGTTGTCAGACAGACATTCCACCATCACCGCTGTGCCACCAGGACCGTAACCTTCATAAATGATGGTTTCCATGTTCGCGTCTTCATCACCGCCCACGCCACGTGCGATAGCACGGTTCAGGGTGTCACGGGTCATGTTGTTCGACAGCGCTTTATCCACCGCCGCACGCAGACGCGGGTTGGAACCGATATCGCCGCCGCCAAGGCGCGCTGCGGTAACCAGCTCACGAATAATTTTGGTAAAGATTTTACCGCGCTTGGCATCCTGTGCCGCTTTGCGGTGTTTGGTGTTGGCCCATTTACTGTGACCTGCCATAAGAAACTCTCCACTTAACCGTTGATTTATACGGCATGAATTACAAATTCTTCAATCGCCTGCCGGTTGCTCCATGACTTGGTTAACGCGGCCGCTTGCGGCGCATCAACCCAGCGGTAAGCCAGATGTTCAGTGAACACGACCGACCGTTCATGAGGTAGCGCAAGACAGAACCAGGATTCGGTATTGCGCACCACGCCAGGGGCATAGCGATGACGTAAATGTTCAAAAATTTCAAACTCCACCGTGCGCTGACAGTCAATTAAGGCCAGTTGCTCAGTCGCAACGTCAATGGCGACCTCTTCCTTTACTTCACGCGCGGCGGCTTGCGATGCGGACTCCCCCTCCTCCAGGCTGCCGGTAACCGACTGCCAGAAATCGGGATCGTCGCGTCGCTGCAACATCAGCACCCGCTTTGTGTCCTGAGCATAAATAACGACCAGCACAGAAACGGGATGCTTATACACTTTATCTTTCACGCTGCCTCTTTGTTGGCTGCCTTCGTTCATCCCATTCGCATAGTTATCTATGCCCATTGGAGTTCACTCAGTTGCCGCCGTGATGCAGCGGGAAGGATGTCGTGTATATAAGCCATATCAGTTTTTCTCTTCCTTTTTCACCACTTCGATACCCAGTTCCGCCAGGGAGGCCGGGTTAGCAAAGCTCGGTGCTTCGGTCATCAGACACGCAGCCGCGGTGGTTTTCGGGAAGGCAATAACGTCACGAATGTTGTCGGTACCGGTCAGCAGCATGGTCAGACGATCCAGACCAAATGCCAGACCTGCGTGCGGCGGGGTACCAAATTTCAGCGCATCCAGCAGGAAGCCGAACTTCTCGCGCTGTTCCTGTTCAGTAATGCCCAGAATGCCGAACACGGTCTGCTGCATGTCACCACGGTGAATACGCACAGAACCACCGCCCACTTCGTAGCCGTTGATCACCATGTCGTACGCGTTCGCGACCGCATCTTCCGGTGCGGCTTTCAGCTCATCCGCCGTCATGTCTTTCGGTGAGGTGAACGGATGGTGCATCGCGGTCAGGCCGCCTTCGCCGTCATCTTCAAACATCGGGAAGTCGATAACCCACAGCGGTGCCCATTTGTTCTCATCGGTCAGGTTCAGATCCTTACCGAGTTTCAGACGCAGCGCCCCCAACGCATCAGCAACCACTTTCTTGTGGTCTGCGCCGAAGAAAATCATGTCGCCATCTTGCGCGCCGGTACGCTCCAGAATCGCTTCGACAATGTCCGCAGTCAGGAATTTCGCCACCGGGCTGTTGATACCTTCCATGCCTTTCGCGCGTTCGGTCACTTTAATGTAAGCCAGGCCTTTCGCGCCGTAGATCTTCACAAAGTTGCCGTATTCATCAATCAACTTACGGGTCAGAGACGCACCGCCAGGAACGCGCAGTGCGGCAACACGGCCTTTCGCATCGTTAGCCGGACCGGCAAACACCGCAAACTCAACGTTTTTCAGCAGGTCGGCCACGTCCACCAGTTCCATTGGGTTACGCAGGTCCGGTTTATCGGAACCGTAACGACGCTCCGCTTCGGCGAAAGTCATGATCGGGAACTGGCCGAGGTCCACACCTTTAATGTCCAGCCACAGGTTGCGGATCAGTTCTTCCATCACTTCGCGCACCTGCGGTGCGGTCATGAAGGAAGTTTCCACGTCGATCTGGGTGAATTCTGGCTGACGGTCAGCGCGCAGATCTTCATCACGGAAGCATTTCACAATCTGATAGTAGCGATCGAAGCCGGACATCATCAGCAGCTGTTTGAACAGCTGTGGAGACTGCGGCAGCGCGTAGAATTTGCCTTTATGTACGCGTGAAGGCACCAGATAGTCGCGCGCGCCTTCCGGCGTCGCTTTGGTCAGCATCGGGGTTTCGATATCAAGGAAACCGTGGTCATCCATAAAACGACGCACGAAGCTGGTAATTTTGGCGCGGGTTTTCAGGCGCTGAGCCATTTCCGGACGACGCAGGTCCAGATAGCGATATTTCAGGCGCGCTTCTTCGGTATTGACCTGGTTGGAATCCAGCGGCAGCGGCTCAGAGCGGTTGATAATGGTCAGTTCGGTGGCAAACACTTCCACTTCGCCAGTCGCCATATCGCTGTTGACGTTTTTTTCGTCACGAGCACGCACGGTGCCGGTCACCACGATGCAGAACTCATTACGCAGTTCGGAAGCCAGTTTGAAGGCTTCGGCGTCCGGGTCGAAGAACACCTGGACGATGCCTTCACGATCACGCATATCAATAAAAATGAGGCTGCCGAGATCACGACGACGATTGACCCAACCACACAGAGTCACCTGCTGCCCCACGTGGGACTTACGCAACTGTCCGCAATATTCTGTACGCATGAGATATCCCTTAACTTTGCCGCAGGCTGATTGTTGCCTGCCGTGCAGGCGACGATGTCGCAGCTTTAGCTGAATGTCACAACTGGATGAAAAAAGGCGGCTATTATACTGGAAATAATGGCACACGATAAGCCCGATACCGCCTGTACGCGCGTTTGCTGCGCACGCTTAGTGCGTATTCTCACAAAAATTAACAAAATTTGTAAACCGGGTGCAGCAGGATACCGCGTAAGGTAAGTGCGACCTCATTCTTTTTTCAGGAGTTATCATGCTTGAACTTAATGCTGCCCACACCGCCCTGGTGGTTATCGATTTACAGGAAGGTATTCTGCCGTTTGCCGGTGGTCCGCACAGCGCTGAGGATGTGGTGAAACGTGCAGCGACGCTGGCTGAGGCGTTTCGCGCCAATAATGCACCGGTGATTCTGGTTCGTGTTGGCTGGTCCGCCGATTTTGCCGAAGCGCTAAAACAGCCGGTCGATGTGCAGGCGGGCGGCCACGCGCTGCCGGAAAACTGGTGGACGTATCCGCTGGCGCTGGGCAAGAAAGAGAGTGACATTGAGGTCACTAAGCGCCAGTGGGGCGCATTCTACGGTACCGATCTTGAGCTGCAACTGCGCCGTCGCGGTATCGACACCATCGTCCTGTGCGGGATTTCCACGAACATCGGTGTGGAATCCACCGCCCGCAACGCCTGGGAACTGGGCTTTAAGCTGGTGGTTGCGGAAGACGCCTGCTCTGCTGCCAGCAGCGAACAGCACCAGGGCAGTATGAAAAATATCTTCCCGCGGATTGGCCGCGTGCGCAGCACCCAGGAGATCCTGAGCGCATTATGATTTATCTTGGCCTGCCGCAATGGTCGCACCCGAAATGGGTGCGCCTTGGCATCACCAGCCTTGAAGAGTACGCCCGCCACTTTAATTGCGTGGAGGGCAATACCACGCTATATGCACTGCCGAAGGCCGAGATTGTCCAGCGCTGGTACCATCAAACCCACGATGCTTTTCGCTTTTGCTTTAAATTTCCGGCGACCATTTCCCATCAGGCCTCGCTGCGCCAGTGCAGCGATTTGACGCAGGAATTTTTCACCCGTCTTGCGCCACTGGAAACGCGTATCGGTCAGTACTGGTTACAACTGCCCGCTACCTTTGGTCCGCGCGATCTGCCGGCATTGTGGGCATTTCTGGATAGCCTTCCGGCTGATTTCACCTACGGCGTTGAAGTGCGTCACCCGGAGTTTTTCGCCAAAGGCGAGACGGAACTGTCGCTTTACCGCGGCCTGCACCAGCGCGGCGTCAACCGGGTTATTCTTGATAGCCGCCCCATTCACAGCGCCATCCCGAATAGCGAAGCGGTGATTGATGCACAACGCAAGAAGCCCAAATTGCCGGTACATGCCCTGGTGACTGCGCAAAACCCATTAATCCGCTTTATCGGTAGTGACGACATGGAACAGAACCGTCAATTATTCAGCGTCTGGCTGGAGAAGCTGCCGCAATGGGAACAGCAGACCACGCCATATCTGTTTTTGCATACTCCCGATAACGGTCAATCACCGGAACTCGTGGACATACTGTGGAAAGATCTTCAGCGGGCACTGCCGTCACTGGGCACTGCTCCGCCCATTCCGCTGCAATCTTCTCTTTTCTGAATGGATTACTTATCATTGTAAAGCCATCCGCGTATAAAGGGAGTTTGTATGGTAAGCGCGCTGTATGCCGTGCTGGGTGCGTTACTGCTCATTAAGTTTTCATTTGATGTTGTGCGTCTGCGCATGCAATACCGCGTCAGCTATGGCGACGGTGGATTCAGCGAGTTGCAAAGCGCCATCCGTATTCACGGCAACGCGGTGGAATACATTCCGCTGGCGTTGGTGTTGCTATTATTTATGGAGATGAACGGCGCTGAAACCTGGATGGTTCACGTGTGCGGCATCCTGCTTATTGCCGGACGCTTAATGCATTACTACGGGCTTCATCACCGACAGCTGAGCTGGCGCCGTTCCGGTATGAGCGCGACCTGGAGTTCACTACTGCTGATGGTGGTTGCAAACTTGTGGTATATGCCCTGGGAGTTGGTTTTCTCCCTGCATTAGCGCACAATACGCCACTTTGTTTTCCCGGATGTTTACATTATGTCTAACCGCGACATGCTTTTTTCCGCGCCTATCGCCAGCCTGGGCGACTGGACCTTTGACGAACGGGTTGCCGAAGTCTTCCCGGATATGATCCAGCGCTCCGTACCGGGTTACTCCAATATTATCTCGATGATCGGCATGCTGGCGGAGCGTTTCGTTCAGCCGCAGACGCAGATTTACGATCTGGGCTGCTCTTTAGGTGCTGCGACACTTTCCGTGCGCCGTAATATCCATCACGACGGCTGCAAAATTATTGCCGTTGATAACTCGCCTGCTATGGTTGAACGCTGCCGCCGTCATCTTGATGCGTATAAAGCACCGACGCCGGTCGAGGTTATCGAAGGCGATATTCGCGATATCGCTATTGAAAACGCGTCCATGGTAGTGCTGAATTTTACCCTGCAGTTCCTTGTGCCAGATGAACGTCAGGCGCTGCTGGATAAGATTTATCAGGGGCTGAATCCTGGCGGCGCGCTGGTGTTGTCGGAAAAATTCAGTTTTGAAGATGCCAACGTCGGCGAACTGTTATTCAACATGCACCATGACTTTAAACGCGCCAACGGTTACAGCGAGCTGGAAATCAGCCAGAAGCGTAGCATGCTGGAAAATGTGATGCTGACGGATTCAGTCGAAAAGCATAAATCCCGCCTGCAACAGGCCGGTTTTGAACACAGTGAAGTCTGGTTCCAGTGCTTCAATTTTGGTTCGCTGATTGCCCTGAAAGCGGGTGACGCGGCATGATTACGTTCGACCGTTTTTATCAGCAAATCGCCGTCAGTCCCCTGTCGCACTGGTTAGAAACCCTGCCAGCACAGATTGCCGCCTGGCAACGTGAACAGCTTCATGGTCAGTTCAAACAGTGGACTAACGCCGTCAATTTCTTACCGGAGCTGACACCATCGCATCTCGATTTGCTTAATAGCGTCACTGCTGAAAGCGAAATGCCGTTAAGCGCGGGTCAACTGACGCGCATGGAAACCCTGCTGCGCCACCTGATGCCATGGCGTAAAGGGCCTTACTCTCTTTATGGCATCAATATCGACACTGAATGGCGTTCCGACTGGAAATGGGATCGCGTGCTGCCGCATCTGTCTGATTTGCAGGGTCGGACGATCCTCGATGTAGGCTGCGGCAGTGGCTACCATATGTGGCGCATGATTGGCGCGGGGGCAAAGCTGGCGGTGGGTATCGACCCCACACAGTTGTTCCTGTGTCAGTTTGAAGCAGTGCGTAAGCTGTTAGGTGATGATCGTCGCGCCCATTTATTGCCGTTGGGTATTGAGCAACTTCCGGCGCTGAACGCCTTCGATACCGTTTTTTCAATGGGTGTGCTGTATCACCGCCGCTCGCCGCTGGAACACCTCTGGCAGTTGAAAGATCAACTGGTGAAAGACGGTGAACTGGTACTGGAAACGCTGGTGGTCGAAGGTGATGAGCATACTGTTCTGGTGCCGGGTGACCGCTATGCACAAATGCGTAATGTTTACTTTATTCCTTCGGCGGCGGCGCTGAAAAACTGGCTTGAGAAGTGCGGCTTTGTTGATGTCCGTATCGCCGATATCTGCCCGACCACCACAGAAGAACAGCGCGGTACGTCCTGGATGGTGACGGAATCGCTGGCTGATTTCCTTGATCCAAATGACAACTCGAAGACCATTGAAGGCTACCCGGCCCCGGTACGCGCCGTGTTAATTGCACGTAAACCGTGACAAGTGACAAAGCCCTTTCGCCAAAACATATAGACAAAAAAAGGCCCCTGTTAATGGCAGGGGCCTGGTACGAGCAAGCATCATATTGGGCGACATGATGCGCGGTAAAAACGGGTTATGGGCGATGCTGAACAATCATTGTCTTCATCACCGCCACTGCCTCGCCGTCCACACCATAGCGCGAATACTCATCCGCAGCGGCGTCCGACGACATGGACAATCCTTTATTGCGATAACGCATGGGCGACGGTGTCCAGATACCTGCCGAGCTGTGAACTTCTTTCACACCCGCGTCAAGAAAACGCTGCAGGTTCGCTGCACGGACACCCGCACCAGCCATAATGATTGGAACACCTGAATGGGTATTTAGTTCCATAATTAATGAAAGACCTTTTTCTGCGCTCGCCTGCTGACCCGATGTCAGGATGCGGGAAATCCCTAAATCCCCTAATTTTTCAGCAGTTTCAAGCGGTTTTGCGCACATATCGAAAGCGCGATGAAAAGTCACCGCCATGTCCCCTGCCGCCTCAATAATCTGCTGCATACGCGGCATATCAACATTGCCGTCCTCATCCAGTACGCCAGTCACCATTCCCGGGAAACCCAGTTCGCGGATGGTCTGGATATCGTCAAGCATGGCGGAGAACTCATCGTCGGCGTAGCAAAAATCGCCTCCGCGCGGACGCACAATCGGATGCACAGGGATGGTCACCCGCTGACGGGCGGCTTTAAGCATCCCGAGCGAGGGTGTCAGCCCCCCTTCTTTCGGCGCAGCGCACAGTTCAATGCGGTCGGCCCCATTTTTCTGCGCGATCTCCGCACTGGTTGCGCTATAGCAACATATCTCCAGTAATGTCATCTCTTCTCTCTTTAAGATGTAGCCTTCTCAGCATGGCATTTTCTGACAACCTGCATACGGAGCCGCCTCACAGAGCGAAATTCTATTGCTCGCTGGCGACAATCTCTTCTATCGACCAGGGGTGAAATTTGACGGTGACTTTACCATCCGTCACGGCAAGCGTGGGGTTTGGCAGACGCTCACGATCGCCCTTTGGCGAACTGGTCTTCACCACAATCCCCGGCTGGCTCAACCCTTCATCCGATAGCAGCGCCAGTGCGCGAGCATTGAGGGTTTCCGGTTCACCCTTCAGGACTATTTCGATATGCTCCCATCCCTCATGCGGATAACGTTTTTCCCCAGGCCATGGCAGTTCAACCACGGTAAATGCCCAGTGCGCTACCTGCACTGGCTGAGATAAGGTGAACAGGCAGATAGGTCGGCCATTAATAAGGTTTTCTGAGAGCAGCTTGCCGCACTGTTCAAAGCCGCGACGCCAGCGTTCAGCCGTCGCATTCTGATGGCAGCGCAGCGAGATATGGTCAGCATTGAGGTCACGGATATCCAGGCCCAGTCGGCTTACAAGGTGTGTCAGATCCTCAATGAAACGCGGGAGATCTGCAGCAATATCCTGCAGTTCGTCGATATGTTGCCAGCCAGCCATTATTTATTCCCATGCGATGAATTCGGGCGATACTTTACCGTGTTATGCGCCTGTCACCAACTCAGGTCGTGCAGTGGCGCCGCCGGACATAAACGCCACTGCCGAATATCATTTCAGATTGAGGCGAAGCCCTAAATCGTTGGGATAGGGATTGAAATAGTTTTGTGCCAGCAGATACTGGTCTGGATATTCACCAAGATAATGTTTGAGCAATGTTATGGGGGCCAGGATCGGCAGCAACCCTGCGCGGTAATGCAGAATCACCTCTCGCAGCTCGCCACGCTGACGCGGCGTAAGCTGGTTGCGAAAATAGCCCTGAATGTGCATCAGCACGTTAGTATGGTTTTTGCGGGACGCCGGATGTTTGAGGATCGCCATCAGTTTTTCCCGGTAAGCGTCGAAAAACGCATCCAGATTGTCCCACTGAGAAAGTGACGCGACAAACGGTCCGATTTCACGATATCCTGCCTGATGATGCGCCAGTAGCTGGAGTTTGTAGCGACTGTGAAAATCGAGCAGGCTGTGACGGGTCAGGCCTCGTTCCCGCAGGGTATTGAGCTCATGCAAAGCGAATACCCGCTCCACAAAGTTCTCTCGCAATACCGGGTCGTGCAGGCGACCATCTTCCTCGACCGGCAGCCACGGGTACGCTGCGAGTAACGCACCGGTGAAACGCCCCACGCCCTCTTTGCGCCCTCGCCCCCCTTTTTCATCATACAGTCGCACACGTTCCATACCGCAACTCGGTGATTTCGCGCAGACGATAAAGCCAGCCAGTTCAGCCACCCGCGGCAGATACGCTGCGGTGAAGTCATCTATTTTTTGTGTGACGTCCTCATTCGGCGCCTGGCTAAAACGCATCCGGGTCTCTCCGCTGGCGGTCTGAACCAGACGCAATGCCGGTCGGGGGACGGGTAGCCCCATGGCCATTTCCGGGCAAACAGGGCTAAACGTCACCCACTGGGCAAGTTCGTCCATCACAAAGCCCATGCGCTTATGCCCGCCATCGAAACGCACGGCCGAGCCGGTCAAACAGCCGCTGATACCAATCGTCGGTTGAGTTTTCATACCCCTCTCCTTTTTATTGTGCTTTTCGGGTGAAAAAGAGCGTGACCGTTGCAACGGTAATGCCGAATTTCTTCATGGCAGTTTTGTTGAAGAGGTGTGTATCGTCCTGCAGATACATCCAGTCATCAAAGTGTAGCAGCCAGGTACTCCCGTCAGCCTTCACGTTCATGCTGTAGCGCCAGTTGAAGGCATTGCCTGCCGCCTGACCGCGTGCGACACCTTCAATATCTCCGGCCGTCCCTTCGTAGCGATCGTTACCGATACGCCGTATATGCCACACCCGCTGCTGTTTTTCGCCATCGTCATAGACAAAGTTTTCGTTGAGCGTCAGCGTATCGCCCACCACGTCGCCCTGTATGTCAACATGGAAACGACGCAACTGTTTGCCACTGCGATCTTGTACCATGCCCCAGGCTTCAGTCTTGCCACGAAAATAGTGAAAAATATCGAGCTGTGGCTGTTGATGCTGGTAGTCATTTATCTCGCTACTACAGCCTGTCAGCATTAAGAGCAGCGTCAACCCAAGCGCCAGAATGCGTTTCATTTTTCACCTCCGATGAGCTGCTGACGCAGCGTGGGGTATTGCGTATGCGGATCGAGCCAGATGGCAAGAAAGTTGATACTGAACGCCAGGGATTGCTGAGGGCCCAGCGGAGTAAAGGTTTTTTCCGCCGCCGATGCGCGATACCAGAACTGTCCTCGTTTCTCACGAAGAACAAACGCCAGTTGCGTGCCGGAACTGACATCCGGCCAGAGGGTGGCAAGGGTGTGTAGCCAGGTCTCGCTCTGCGCTTCCCGCGTCAGTATTCCCAGCGACTGCCACTGTTCGCGCGTCGCATCGACCAGTTCATCGCGCGTAATATCCCGTGCGTAAGTAAGGATTAACGCCTGGTCCTGATCTGCTGCGATATACCGCCCCTGCGGTGTGCGTAGTTGCGAGGTATAAACGGTAAAGGGACCCCAGGTTAAGGTAGCGTCACCGGTTTTGCGCCAGCTTAACCAGTCAGCGGCACTGGCTAAGGGAGCGGCGGCTATCAGCAAAAGCAGAGCAAAGCGCAGAGACTTCATTGCCGCCTCCCCATTAATAAATGGAAAAAAAGCGCCAGTACCAGCCATCCGAGTCCGAGCCAACTCAGCACGATAAAGTTCGGTTGCAAGAACGTCATCGCGCCCAGACGTTCCCCCATATAGTAAGCAACCGGGCCACCGAGCGTTGCCAGTAGCGCCAGCGTCCAGCCCGGCAATGCACTGGCGCGGGTAAGCCGGGTCCAGACGACGGCAAACATCAGCCAGAGCGCCACCATCCACAGCGGCAATACCCCATCGCCGCTGAAACTGATTAATCCCGTAAACGCCCAGGCGGCATCCAGCGAACTGCCAGCGACGGCCAGCAACAGGGCATACACGCGAAGCGCGGGCGCGAGCATGACGCAGGCCAGCATCGCCAGTGCGAGCCAGACAGCAACGCCGCGCTCACGAAACAGCACCACCAGCGTCCAGTAAAGATCGAACGCCACTGCCATCAGGAAGATCTGCAGATGGCGGTTCATACCCGCTCCGCAGTCAATTGCACCACACTGATAGTGCGTGCGTTGAAACCCGCTTCACAGTAACCGAAATAGTAAAGCCACATGCGGCGGAAACGCTCATCAAACCCCAGCTTTTCAATGTCTTGCCAGGCATGAACGAAACGCTGACGCCACTGGGCAAGGGTGCGGGCATAATCGGGCCCCATATCAAAGATATTACGCACCACAAAATCGGTATGGCGGGTCATCAGGTTATTCATCACCGTTATGCTCGGTAAGAAACCGCCGGGAAAGATGTAACGCTGGATAAAATCGACGCTTTTACTGTAATCGCTGTAGCGCTGATCCTGAATGGTGATAGCCTGAATCGCCATTTTTCCCCCCGCGCGCAGGCGTGCCTGACAAGTCCGGAAGAAGGTCGGGAGATAGTGTTTTCCTACCGCCTCAATCATCTCAATCGAAACCAGCTTGTCGAACTGTCCGGTCAGGTCGCGATAATCACAGAGCAAAACCTCAACCCTGTCCTGTAAACCCGCCTGAATAATTCGCGTCTGAGCCCATTTGTACTGCTCACGTGACAGCGTGGTGGTGGTAACCCGGCAGCCATAATGACGTGCGGCATACTCGGCCATTGCCCCCCATCCGGTGCCAATCTCCAGCAGGTGATCGTCAGTCGTTAGCGCCAGTTGTTCACACAATCGCGCCATTTTTGCCTGCTGCGCGCTGGCGAGATCCTGATCGGGCGCGGTGAACAGCGCGCTGGAATAGAGCAACTGCTCATCAAGGAAATGGGCGTAAAAAAGATTCCCCAGATCATAGTGAGCGGCAATATTTTCCCGCGCCTGTTGACGCCCGTTGCGTCGCGTCCAGTGGCGTAGCCGCTCTATCGGGCGCCCCAGCAGACGAAAGCCGCTTTCGAGCTTCCCCAAAACCGGGCTATTGAGCGCTAAAATCTGCAACAGTGGGGTAAGCTGATGCGTCTCCCACTCGCCATCCATCCAGGCTTCCGCCGCCGCAAGACTCCCGCCAGTCAGCAAACGCCAGTAAACGACCGGGGAGAGGATCTGCACTTCTGCGCGCAACGCTGCAGCCGTGTCGCCAAAATGAAAAGTCTGCCCGCCTTCACGGAGCGTGAGAGATCCCACACGTAAACCCTGCAGAAGGCGAAAGAGCAACCAGCGCGCGACACGGGCATTACGCGGGATATCGGGTTCAAGCGCAAACACGGGATCGGTCATGAGCGTTCACTCCTGCTAACGGGATGATTGTAAAGGGGTACGCGTTTAAGCCACAGACGCAGCGCCTGCCAATAAATAGCCATCACGGTCTTGAGCGTCATAAGCGGAATACGCAACAACAAAGAAGTGAGTGTCGCGCGTGTCAAAGGGCGTCGGGCCAAAAGCAGCGTCGCGTCGAAGACCTTCTCCTCCTGATGGTTTTCGATATGCATATGCAACGTTTTGCCGGGGCGGTTGAAGCGCCAGTGATAGACCATATCCATCGGGTTAAACGGGGAAACGTGGAACGCTTTTTCCAGCGGAGAAGCATGTTGTCCGTTTACGGCATAATAATGCCGTTCATTCCAGGGCGTATTGCGCACCTCCGCCAGTACCCAACGCAGAGTTTCGTTCTGGTCGTAGCAGTAATAGAAATTGACCGGATTAAAATGAAAGCCGAAATAACGCAGTTGAGTGAGCAACATCACGCGCCCCTGTGGTCGATCACCGGTCAACGCTTCCAGCCGTTCGAGAACCTTCGCCTTAAGCGGCGATCCCAGAGGGTAATCCTCGTCATAAAAGGCGGCTGCGGCAAAGCGGTTACGACGGATGCCAGCCATCGGTAACGTGTCCAGCTCATCGAGATCGAGCCACGCCATAAATACGCGATAGTGGAAATGGTGCGCCCTGGGCTGATGACGCCGATGGCGTAAAACGCCTTCATAAAGGCAGCTGTTCATTTTACTGCCCCTCCCCGGATGCGATGCCGTGTACCACATCCAGCGCGCTGCGAACGCCATCCTCATGAAAGCCGTTGTACCAGTAAGCGCCGCAGTACCAGCTACGCTGACGACCATTAATCTCACTGCGCCGCGCCTGCGCCCGCCAGCTTTGCGGGTTAAACAGCGGGTGCTCATAAACAAAGCGTTTCCAGACGTAGCGATCGTCAATGGGCATGTCCGGGTTCAGGGTGACGCAGAATAAAGGCGCGCCCTCGGGCAGACCTTGCAGAATATTCATGTTGTAGGTCACGCACGCGCTGGCCTGATCATGTTCGCTCAGGCGGTAGTTCCAGCTTGCCCAGGCGCGTTCGCGTTTCGGAAGCCAGCGCCGGTCACTGTGCAAAACCACCTCGTTACGCTGCCAGCCAATGCCACCCAGAATTTCTGTTTCCGCAATCGTTGGGTCCGCCAGCATCGCCAGCGCCTGTGCGGAGTGGCAGGCGAAAATAACGTAGTCAAACGTATGGGTCGCGTCGGCAAGATGGATTTCCACGCGCGTATCGTGGCGGGTAATACGCTGTACGGGCGTATTGAGGCGCAACGTCAGGCGGTCGCCGAGTTGATCGAGCATGGCGTGGATATACTCACGTGAACCACCAGGTACCACATACCACTGCGGACGGTGGGCCACGTCCAACAGACCGTGATTCTCAAAGAAGCGCAGAAACAGCGGCAACGGGAAACGCCGCATCTCTTGCAGGGATGATGACCAGATGGCAGCGCCCATCGGCAGAATGTAATGGCGGGCAAAAAAGGCGCTGAAACGGTGTTCATCGAGAAAGTTTTGCAATGTGGCTTTTTCATCGATGTTACCTGCCAGAGCTTGTTTTGCCTGACGGTTAAAACGCACGATATCGCTGAGCAGATGCCAGAAAGCCGGGTTAACAAGATTTCGGCGCTGGGCAAACAGCGAAGCAAGAGTATGTCCGTTATATTCCAGCCCGCTTTGTGGATTGTGGACGGAAAAACTCATTTGCGTTTTTTGCCCGGTAATACCTAATTCGCTGAGCAGCCCCATGAAACGTGGATAGGTGCGATCGTTGTAAACGATAAAACCGGTATCAATGGCCCAGATCCCCTGGGGAGTAGCGACATCCACGGTTGCCGTGTGGCCACCGGGGGTGTTTTGCGCTTCAAACAGCGTCACCTTGTGATGACCGGCCAGCCGCCATGCGCAGGTCAGCCCGGCAATGCCGCTACCAATAATTGCAATGTTCATGACCGTACCATCCTGCGCAACAAGGCCCGCTGCATAAACGCGGGAAGAGAAGAGAGCGTGCGTAGCAGCAACCCAAAAGCGCCCGGAAACGCGATATGTTTCTTGCCCTTTGCCAGACCCCGGCGAATGGCCGTAACCGCCTGCCCGACGCTCACCTGACCAGGCATAGCAAAATCGTTTTTACGGGTCAGCGGTGTGTCGACAAACCCCGGTGAGACAACGGTGACGGCGACCCCTTTCGGCTCCCAGTCCAGGCGTAAACTGTCAGCAAACCAACTGAGCGCAGCTTTTGACGCGCCGTAAGCTTCGGCACGAGGGAACGGCAGCCAGTGGGCCATCGAACTGACCAGCACAACGCGACTTCCAGGCTTGAGCTGTGCCTGGAGCGCGGCAAGGCAATTCACCGGCCCAAGAAAATTGGTGCTCATCACCCGCTCGACAAGGGCGGCATCTACCACCCCGTTTTCCAGGTATTCGCACGTACCCGCACAGAGAATAACCAGATCGGGATGGCAGTCCGCCAATGCGTGGCGACTAGCGTCCCTGCCTGTCATGTCGAAAAGACGCACACTGATGTTGGGGCTGAATTGTTGTAGTGCGTTCAGACGCGATGGATCGCGCCCGCAGGCGATGACAAGGTAGTCATCTGCAGCGAAGGATTTAGCCAGCCCGGCGCCAATACCTGAGCTGGCGCCCGTAATAAGCACCGTTTTCATGCGCGGACCCTCTTTTTCACACCGCGGACCGCCCAACCCAGTAAGGGAAGATGCTCATAAAGCATCTCTCCGGCGTCGTAATAATCACGCTGATGCAGGACGTGCTCCCCCTGAACGGACACTACCGAACACCCTGGCAAAGAAAGAAGTTCGTTCCCGCGGATATGAGGATGCGACCAGTGCATGGTCCAGGTCACCGCAAAACGCTGACCGTCACAAAGCGGGGGATCAATAGAGAAACGACACTGTTCAACATTCGCCAGCAGATGGGTGAAGTAACGATGGATAGCGACGAACCCTTGATGCTCGCCAAACGGATCCTGCAATACGGCATCGGGATGATAGAGCGCGCTTAGCGCCGACGGCGGCTGGCTGTCCAGTTCTGCATAGTAATGAATAAACCGATCGATAACGGACTGTATGGTGCTCATCGTCCTACCCTTACCGTTGACCTAATGCGGAGATCGCCTCCTCTAAAACTTACACAATTACTTATATTTGTCCAAGTTTTATTACGTAAATTTCTTATATTTAATAAATATCAAATAGTTATTTAGGTTATTTTTTGTGCTAAATCAGAAAAAAAAGAGAAAGGCATACCCGTCCAGGCCGCAATATAGCGACCATGGACATGGAAAGAAGAGAGGATTTAGAGCGTGATAACGTCGAGGGAACTGACCTGCGATTGCCACAGTTCAATTTGTTTTTTTCGCGCGGCAGATAATTTACCGCTGGTGACCAGCAACCATTTTCTTGTCGGCAAAACCTCCGGCGCCAGTGCCGCAGGCGGAACCGGAAGGATATCAATGCGATGCCCCTGCCCCGTTAGCCGAAGTGCTTCAAGCCAGATTTCACAAGGGTCGGTCAGATGCCAGCCAGTGATTAAATAATTATCGCCCGGCGCGCGTTTGTCCCCTTCAAGGCAAAATGAGGTGTAGGAGATGATAATGCCGTCGAGGATTTCACGGAGTGTCATCATAGCGGCAATATTGGCCGACATTTTACTGCGCAACGGGCGCAACACTTCTGTGACCAGTTCCGAACGAGGATACTCGCGTCCGGAGTCGTAAATGAGCTGACGCAGAGAGTCAATCTTCCCTTCTTTTAGCCGCGAAAGCATGTTCTCTTGCAGGGTGACCCAGTTATTGGTGCGCCGCATTTCCGGCCTGGCCAGCAGCGGTTTGACCTGGCTGACAGGTACCCCTTTTTTCACCCAGTCGAGAATTTTGAGCGCCTGTTGCACGTCGTCATCACTGTAAAGCCGGTGCCCGCCCTCCGTGCGCATCGGTTTGAGTAAACCGTAGCGGCGCTGCCAGGCGCGAAGTGTGGTCGCCGTTATCCCGCAAAGCCGGGCAAATTCGCCAATGGAATAAGTCATAGTACGCTCAAAGAAATAAACTCTTCTTACTATACTACGGATACATCCCGCACGCAGGATAGCGAGTAAGATCAGGCGCCTGGCGGTTCGAATGATGAACCTGAACAGACCGCAGTGCTCGAAGGTGCAAAGCATTAATCTGCCCGCGAAGAGGCCATGCTTTTTGGCGTGAACCTCCAGGTTCCGGTGCTGACGCCTGCGGGCATTTGCAGTATACTCCCGCCTTTCATAATCAACACCCGGACGCGGCCAGCCCTTATGTGCTGCGTCATCAATGTAAGGTATCCCGGTGAATATTCAGGCTCTACTCTCAGAAAAAGTCGGTCAGGCGCTCATTGCCGCAGGTGCGGATGCGGATTGCGAACCGCAAGTCCGCCAGTCTGCAAAAGTCCAGTTTGGCGACTATCAGGCCAATGGCGTGATGGCAATTGCTAAAAAATTGGGCATGGCACCGCGACAACTGGCCGAGAAGGTACTGACTCATCTCGATCTCAGCGGGATCGCCAGCAAAGTTGAAATCGCCGGACCGGGCTTTATCAATATCTTCCTTGCCCCGGTATTTCTGGCAGAACAGGTAAACCTGGCGTTGCAATCTGACCGTCTGGGTATCACGAAGCCGCAAGCGCAAACCATCGTTATCGACTATTCGGCGCCAAACGTGGCGAAAGAGATGCATGTTGGTCACCTGCGTTCAACCATCATTGGCGACGCATCCGTGCGTACCCTGGAGTTCCTGGGTCATAACGTTATCCGCGCGAACCACGTGGGTGACTGGGGTACCCAGTTCGGTATGCTGATTGCGTATCTGGAATTGCAACAGCAGGAAAACGCGGGCGAAATGGCGCTGGCGGATCTCGAAGGCTTTTATCGCGAAGCCAAAAAACATTACGACGAAGATGAAGTCTTCGCCGAGCGTGCCCGTAGCTACGTCGTGAAACTGCAAGGCGGCGATGAATACTTCCTGCAGATGTGGCGCAAACTGGTCGACATCACCATGTCCCAGAATCAGATTACTTACGACCGTCTGAATGTGACCCTCACCCGTAAAGATGTGATGGGCGAAAGTCTGTATAACTCGATGTTGCCGGGTATCGTGGCCGATCTGAAAGCTAAAGGACTGGCGGTAGAGAGCGAAGGCGCAACCGTGGTGTTCCTGGACGAGTTCAAGAACAAAGAAGGCGAGCCGATGGGTGTGATCATCCAGAAGAAAGATGGTGGCTACCTCTACACCACCACTGATATTGCCTGCGCCAAATACCGCTATGAAACCCTGCATGCAGACCGCGTGCTTTATTACATCGACTCCCGTCAGCATCAACACCTGATGCAGGCCTGGACTATCGTACGTAAAGCCGGTTATGTCCCTGAGTCTGTCTCTCTCGAACATCATATGTTCGGCATGATGCTGGGTAAAGACGGCAAGCCGTTCAAAACCCGTGCGGGCGGCACGGTGAAACTGGCCGACCTGCTTGATGAAGCGCTGGAACGCGCCCGTCGTCTGGTTGCTGAGAAAAACCCGGATATGCCAGCAGATGAGCTGGAGAAACTGGCTAACGCCGTGGGTATCGGAGCGGTGAAATATGCGGATCTGTCTAAGAGCCGTACCACTGATTATGTTTTCGACTGGGACAATATGCTGGCGTTTGAAGGAAACACCGCGCCATATATGCAATACGCCTATACGCGCGTACTGTCAGTGTTCCGTAAAGCCGATGTCGACGAAAGTGCCCTCCTCGCTGCGAACGTGGTGATCAGTGAAGATCGCGAAGCCCAACTGGCCGCACGCCTGATGCAATTTGAAGAGACGCTGAATGTGGTTGCCCGTGAAGGTACGCCGCACGTGATGTGTGCCTATCTGTACGATCTGGCGGGCCTGTTCTCTGGCTTCTATGAACATTGCCCGATTCTGAGTGCTGAGAGTGAAGAGGTCCGCAACAGCCGCCTGAAACTGGCGCTGCTGACCGCGAAGACGCTGAAACTGGGTCTGGATACGCTCGGTATTGAAACCATCGAACGTATGTAAGTTGAAGGTCTGTAAAAAACCCGGCAAATGCCGGGTTTTGTTTTTTCATACTATCGGAAGAATTCCCGGATGCGGCTGCGCCTTATCCGGGCTACCAACCGCACCGGCCGTAGCCCTGGTAAGCGTCAGCGCCACCGGGGGAAGTTTAAGAATTCCCGGATGCGGCTGCGCCTTATCCGGGCTACCAACCGCACCGACCGTAGCCCCGATAAGCGTCAGCGCCACCGGGGGAAGCTTAAGAATTCCCGGATGCGGCTGCGCCTTATCCGGGCTACCAACCGCACCGGCCGTAGCCCTGGTAAGCGTCAGCGCCACCGGGGGAAGCTTAAGAATTCCCGAATGCGGCTGCGCCTTATCCGGGCTACCAACCGCACCGGCCGTAGCCCCGGTAAGCGTCAGCGCCACCGGGGGAAGCTTAAGAGTTCCCGGATGCGGCTGCGCCTTATCCGGGCTACCAACCGCACCGGCCGTAGCCCCGGTAAGCGTCAGCGCCACCGGGGGAAGCTTAAGAATTCCCGGATGCGGCTGCGCCTTATCCGGGCTACCAAACGCACCGGCCGTAGCCCTGGTAAGCGTCAGCGCCACCGGGGGAAGCTTAAGAATTCCCGGATGCGGCTGCGCCTTATCCGGGCTACCAACCGCACCGGCCGTAGCCCCGGTAAGCGCCAGCGCCATCGGGGGAAGCTTAAGAGTTCCCGGATGCGGCTGCGCCTTATCCGGGCTACCAACCGCACCGGCCGTAGCCCCGGTAAGCGCCAGCGCCACCGGGGGAAGCTTAAGAATTCCCGGATGCGGCTGCGCCTTATCCGGGCTACCAACCGCACCGGCCGTAGCCCCGGTAAGCGTCAGCACCACCGGGGGAAGCTTAGAAATACTTACGCAGATACTCAGTCAGACACAGCATCGCCATTGCCTGACCATAGGGCATGGAAGTCAGGGGAATCTGGCGGTAGAAATCCAGATCGCTGCCCATCCCCGTGCCGAAAGAGACCTGCAGCAGTTCACCTTCCGGTGAAATGTTCTTCACCACGGCTTTGATTGCTTTCTCGGCAACCTGCGCATACTCCTGACCAACATAGCGCTTACGTACCGCTTTCAGCATGCCGTAGGCAAACCCGGCGGTTGCTGACGCTTCAAGATACGATGTCGGATCGTCAAGCAGCGTATGCCACAGCCCGCTCTCGTCCTGGCATTTCGCCAGCGCAGCGATTTGCGCGTTTAATACCTGCACCAGATAACGGCGTACCGCATTGTTTGCCGGTAAATCCACCAGTTCCAGGAAGTCCGGGATCACAATGGTCAGCCAGCTGTTGCCGCGCGCCCAACGAGCATGTGCAAAATTATGGCAACCTTCGTAATTCCAGCCGTGGAACCACAGACCTGTCTCCCTGTCCATCAGGTTCTGCACATGCAGCAGGAACTGATAAGTCGCCTCTTCCACATACTCAGGACGATTAAGCAGCTTACCGATTTTCGCCAGCGGCAGAACGGTCATCATCAGGGTGTCATCCCACATCTGCTGATGGTTCTCTTCAGCAAGCGTGATGTGCTGCATACCGCCATGCTCCGTACGCGGCATCTCATTCATTGCCCACTCGGCCCAGCTCTCCAGCCACGGCAGGTAGCCCGGATTGCGGGTCTCTTCGTAGCGATACGCCAGCGTCAGAAACGGCGCCATGGTGTTCACGTTCTTGGTCGTCGCACCTTCGGCAAAGCGATCAGCGAACCAGCTATCAATCACATCACGTACCGTCTGGTCGCCGGTCTGCTGGTAATACTGGTACATCCCATACAGACCGACGCCATGGGTCCATTCCCAGCCCGCCCATCCTTTGGTGTCAATCACACGCCCGTCGTCAAGCCGCAGTAAAAACTCGCCGGTGGTGTCGTGAATATTGACCAGATTATGCGTTACCTTCTGAATCAATGATTTCAGCTCGTCGCGGGCGATAAAACGCTCTGGCTGACAAAGTAATGGGCTATGTTTGACAGGCCAAACCTTCATATTCTTAACCTCAGTTGTAAGTCGATTTCAGTGACGCGTTTTCTTTCAGGGAAGGCGCGGCAGGTTTATTACGATTCAGATAGCCGATGTTGTTATTGCCCCACAGGGACTCAAACGGCATGCCTGCCAGCATCTCAACGGTGGCACGCGCTTCCGGCGTTGCGCTTTCCGGCACCACACGACCGGATTCGCGCATTTTGGCCGTCTCTGCACGAAGAATGCTGTGCGTTTTCAGGTTCAGTTTGAAGCGCAGAGAGACCAGGAAACCACAGGCGAGAACCAGCAACGTACCAAAACACATGATCATCAGGATGGTGTGGCTAACTTCCGGAACCTGCGTTTTCTGGCCGGAGACAAACCCGGAGGTCTGCATCACGATCCCGACCAGCATGACCGCACCGGCCTGAGAGGCTTTACGGGTCAGGGTCATGATGCCCGCAAAGATACCCTCACGGCGCTGACCGGTAACCACTTCATCCACGTCGGCGATATAGGTATAGGTGTTCCATGGAACGTAGTTGATCCCGCCACGGCCCAGACCCGCAACGGCAGATACCAGCAGCAACAAGGCATAGATGTCACTCAAGCCCGCCCAATAAAGGATGGCGAAAGATGCCGCGCTCAGACCAAACAGCACCACAACCATGCGGTATGACGGCGCCGGCCCAAAACGGATACACAGCGGGATCATGGCGATAACGGCGATAAACTGGAAAATAGCCATCGTGCCCAACAAATTAGACGCGACAGACGCTTCCTGCATCAGCACGAAAACAACGTAGTAGGTAAAGACGGCGTTAAAGACGTCCTGTGCGATATAGCCGCCCAGGTACATCCCCAGGTGCTGACGGAAAATCTTAATGCGCAGCGTTGAGCTCAGCTCAACAAACAGGCGACGCAGGCTCTGGCCCAGGGTCAGATGTTTTTTCTCGGCTTCGGCACGCAGCGCGGCTTCGGTCCAGTCTTCGCGCGGACGCTCCCAGGTGAAGCACCAGACAAAGGTCAGCATCAATGCGCACAATACAGAGAACACCAGGCTTGCGTAGAAGAAGGATACCGGGTTGTCTTTACCGAAGTGGGCCAGCAGGATACCCGGCAGGAACGAGGCCAGGATCGCGGACATCTGCGCCATAGAGATACGCGCACCGGAGAATTTGGTTTTCTGTTTGAAATCATCGGTCATTTCCGGCACCAGCGTTTCGTAGGGCACCAGGATCATGGTATAGACCACATCAAACAGCAGATATGTCAGCAGGTAATACCAGAAGCTCATGTCACCTACCCACATAATGGAGTAGCTGAACACACACGGAATACCCAGCATGATAAAGAATTTACGCCGACCAAAACGTTTACCCAGCCAGGTGGAGCCGAAGTTGTCGGTTAAAAAGCCCATCAGTGGGCTGACTACCGCATCCAGTACCCTGGCGGCCGCAAAAATAAACGTCGCTTCGATAGGCGTCAGGCCGCAGAAGGTGGTGTAGAAATAGAGTAGCCATGCAGCGGTAAGTGCTGTCGTGCCCGCCCCCAGGAAGTCGCCTGAGCCATAGGCGAGGTAGTTAACCAACCCAATTTTACGTGTTTTCATTGCCGTTAACCCTGTTTATTAGTGAGGGACCTCTGGCAATCCGGCCTCGCCAAAGGTAATGCTTACACGGCTAAAGTAAGAGTATGTGCTTTGGGTTACCTTTCTGTTTCTGCCACAACCGGGGGTGCAGATGGCAAAAACACAAAGAGTGCCGCAACACGCCTCACTGATTTATAAAACAGTGTTTCTTTTGACTCAAAAGGAGGGGTCATAATTTGAGAGCCAGCCATCATATTCCTGAGAGGAACGGCGATGACCGGCGAAAAGACGAGCGGCTATTGGTAGTTAACAATAACCTGGATACTGCGGACATTCAGGGCGGGAATCAATCGCCCTCCGCCAGGGACTTCCCAGATAAAGCGTAACGGCTCAATCGCGGGCACGTCGGCGAAGGCGACAGTGGTGCCGCTTTGGGCGTCGAGTTGCACACAGCGTGTCTGGCTACACAAACGAGTGTTCAACCCCGCCGGCGTCGGGCCGTTTAGCTCATAACGCCATGACACCACGGTCATCAGGCCATTAACCGGCTGTGAAGGCGCAAGAATACGCGATGACATGGCCTGCCCACGATTGCTGAGAATAACCCCGATATTGCTTGCCTGCCACGCACCGTTTCCGGCAGCGTGGACAAACAAGGGTAACGCAAGGAGTAACCCGGCCAGCTTACGCATTATTTGCCTCCAATGGTCGCTGTCATCCGGATGGGACGGTTATCGGACATTTCCATATTCGACAACACCACCAGCTGCGGCAGGCTGCGACGCAGGAAACGAGACAGCAACGGACGCAACGCATGGTTGACCAGCAGTACGGGCGGCGCGCCAAGCATCTCCTGACGCTGCAACGCTTCCTGAGTTTGCTCCAGCAGACGATCGGCAAGGCCCGGCTCCAGCCCACCGCCACCTTGCAATGCCTGTAGCAGCAGACGCTCCAGTGGCGTATCAAGACCAATAACCTGCACTTCGCCGCTGCCGGGGAACCATTGCTGGGTGATCGCACGGCCCAGCGCGACGCGAACGACGGTGGTCAGTTCGTAAGGATCGGTTTGCAGCGGTGCGTGTTCTGCCAGTGTCTCAAGAATGGTACGCATATCGCGGATCGGTACTTTTTCTGCCAGCAGGTTTTGCAGCACTTTATGCAGCGTTGTCAGCGTAACAACACCCGGTACCAGGTCTTCGGTGAGTTTTGGCATTTCCTGGGTTACGCGGTCCAGCAGTTGTTGTGCTTCCTGACGACCAAACAGTTCCGGCGCAAACTGACCAATCAGGTGGTTGAGGTGTGTTGCGACAACCGTACTGGCCTCCACCACGGTGAAGCCCTGGATCTGCGCCTGCTCTTTCAGCGCACTCTCAATCCAGATAGCCGCCAGGCCAAAGGCCGGATCGACAGTCTGTTCACCGGGTAATGAACCTGCCGCGGTCCCCGGGTTAATCGCCAGCCAGCGTCCCGGGTACGCATCACCGCTCCCCACTTCCACCCCTTTCATCAGGATGCGGTAACGGGCGGGCGGCAAGTCCATATTGTCACGGATATGCACAACGGGCGGCAGGAACCCCATGTCCTGGGCGAATTTTTTACGAATACTGCGGATACGTCCCAACAGCTCGCCATCCTGCTGGAAATCCACCATCGGAATCAGGCGATAGCCCACTTCCATGCCCAGTGAATCTTCCAGTTGCACGTCATTCCAGGTGGCTTCCACCGCCTGGTTGTTTTCTGGCATTTTGACTGGCGTGACTTCCGTCGGCGCCTTCTCTTCTTTGCCACGCAGCCACCAGGCCAGCGTCAGCAGACCCACGGTGAAGAGCAGGAAGACAAAGTTCGGCATACCTGGTACGAGGCCAAACAGCCCCAGTACTGCGGCACTGAGCACCATTACGCGTGGGTTAGTAAACAGCTGGCTAACCATCTGCTGACCGACATCTTCATCGTTTGCCACGCGGGTCACAATCACACCCGCTGCGGTGGAAATGACCAGTGCCGGGATTTGCGCAACCAGACCGTCACCGATGGTCAACAGGGTATAACTTTGCGCCGCGTCGCCCATCGACAAGCCATGCTGCAATACCCCCACCAGCAGGCCGCCAATGACGTTAATAACCATGATAAGAATGCCCGCGACGGCGTCACCGCGTACAAACTTGCTCGCACCGTCCATGGAGCCGTAGAAGTCAGCTTCCTGGGTCACATCAGAACGACGACGTTTTGCCTCATCTTCCCCGATAAGGCCGGCGTTAAGGTCGGCGTCGATCGCCATCTGTTTACCGGGCATTCCATCCAGTACGAAGCGCGCGCCGACTTCCGCGATACGCCCCGCACCTTTGGTGATAACCATAAAGTTGATGATCACGAGGATAATGAACACCACGATACCGATGGCAAAGTTACCGCCAACCAGGAAGTGACCAAAGGCTTCAACCACTCTACCCGCCGCTGCCGTACCGGTATGGCCTTCAAGCAGAATGATACGGGTAGAAGCGACGTTCAGCGCCAGGCGTAGCAAGGTGGTAAACAGCAACACGGTGGGAAATGCCGCGAACTCAAGGGTTTTCTGGGTGAACATCGCCACCAGAAGCACCATAATCGAGAGCGCAATGTTGAAGGTAAAAAGCAGGTCGAGCACGAATGCCGGCAACGGCAAAACCATCATCGACAGAATCAACAAAATCAGCAGCGGCCCCGCCAGAATTTGCCATTGTGTAGATTTCAGGTTGCCGGGCAGACGCAACATTGCCACCAGATTAGCCATCAGTGTCCTTCTCGTTCATAAAATCCAGCGACTCTGGCACTGGGAGATTTTCAGGTCTTGCCGGGCGTTTGCCCCCGGCAAGGTTCCAGCGTTTCAATTGCCATACCCAGGCAAGAACCTCAGCCACGGCCGAGTAAAGCTGTCCTGGGATCTGCTGACCGATTTCAGCATGGCGATACAGGGCGCGCGCCAGCGGCGGCGCCTCAAGAATCGGGATACGGTTTTCGCTGCCAATTTCACGAATACGCAGCGCAATCAAACCGGAACCCTTCGCAATCACTTTCGGCGCACTCATTTTATTTTCGTCATATTGCAGCGCGACGGAGTAGTGCGTCGGGTTCGTTACAATCACATCGGCTTTTGGCACATCAGCCATCATACGACGGCGCGCCGCGGCGCGTTGCAGCTGGCGGATACGCCCCTTAACGTGCGGGTCCCCCTCCTGCTGTTTAAATTCGTCGCGAATATCCTGTTTGGACATACGCAATTTTTTCAGATGGCTGTAGATCTGCCAGAAGACATCGAACCCCACCATCGGGATTATCGACAGCACAACCAGCAGACAACACATCCCGGCCAGATTCAGGGCGCTGGCCATCGCGGTGACCGGTGCTTCCATCATCAGACGCATGATTTCCGGCCATTTATGCCACAGATAAAATGCGGCCACACTGCCCATCAGGGCCGTTTTCATGATGGCCTTGACCAGCTCCGCCACGACCTGCGCTGAAAACAGACGCTTGAGGCCGCTCAACGGGTTAATCTTGGAAAAATTAAACTGTACCGATTTACCGCTTAATACCAGACCGCCCAGTACCGGCGGTGCCGCTAGCGCCACCAGCACCACGCCTGTCACCAGCGGTAGCAGCGCCAGCACGGCATTCTTGAGCAACTCAATCAGATGACCAAGGATCATTTTTTGGTCATTGATGATGGCATGATCAAAACGTAAACCCGACGACATAATACCCGACAGTTTGCGGGCAAACGCGTCCCCGCCCATCCAGAGCACACCCACCCCAACAAAGAGCATCAGTATTGATGTCAGCTCTTTCGATCGGGGAACTTGCCCTTCCTCACGGGCCTTCTCTTTTCGGTGGGGTGTGGGGGCTTCTGTTTTGTCGTCGCTATCGTCTGCCACGGCTCAAATCCACGGGTAGATGTTTGATGACATAATGCCAGAGTCAAGTCGGTCTAATGGGCAGAGTAAGGCATAAAAACGCGGGGTTTTCGCGATTTGAGAAAAGGCAAAGTGCATGTACTTATCTGCCAGCGATATACTACCGCACCGCGCAGAAACCCTGCTTTTTGCGGCGTAAGTTTTTTAAAAGGCATCAAACATCATTAATACAAGGATGATAACCATGCTGTCCAATCAGGCGCAGAGACGCCATCACACCTTGATCTGTCTCGCAGCGGTACTGATTTATCATTGTTTTTTCTTTATTGTGGCGCTGCTACCCAATTATGCCGCACTCTATCATTCAGGTTTTGCTGCGCTGTTTGTCGGCCTGATCGTCAGTCTGCCTTGCACGCTATTGCTCTGGCGACACTATAACCACCGCTACCCATTTATGCCGTTGGGGCAATTTAACGTCGGTTATTTCTCATTGGGCTTACTGGCCATCATCGTACTGAATATTGCCTGGCAGTTTCTGGGGATCGAAGAAGAGTGGGTGGCATCGTTAAAGGATTACTCGCTTTCTGCGCGTTGGGGACTGGCGTTCGCTATTTGTTTTATTGCCCCGTTTTGTGAAGAAGTCATCTTTCGCGGATTCTTACTTAATGCATTTATACGCGCCGGGCGCTTTGCCAGGCAGCAGAGTATCGTGGTGACATCAGTCGTGTTTGCGCTTATGCACACCCAATACCATGCGCCAGCCACCTTTATCTGGCTGTTTACGTTTTCGGCCCTGCTGTGCGTGGTAAGAATGGCCTCAGGTGGGCTGCTGCTGCCAATGCTGCTGCATATGCTGAATAACGCCGCCTCTTTTTCCTTGTCCATCATGAGCTAAAAAAACGGGAAGCATCGCCGCTTCCCGTTTCTCAATATGGCTCAGTGCAGAGGCATCAGAAACCGAGGCTGTCGAGCAGATCGTCAACCTGATCCTGGCTTGCCACTACGCCCGCTTTCGTCGCATCAAGCTGCGGCCCATTAAGCAGACTTTCGTTTTCACGTTTCGGACGCGCAGACTGATCGGGAATGTTTTCGATCAGCACCATCAGCAGCTGTCGTTCAATTTCCTGAATCACATCCATCATACGCTTGATAACCTGACCGGTAAGGTCCTGGAAATCCTGCGCCATCATGATGTCTAATAACTGCGCGTTGGTGAAGCTGGTGTGCCCCGGCACATCCCCAAGGAATTTGCGGGTATCGGTCACCAGTTCACGGGCATCTTTGAGCTCGATAGGATTTTTAAACCACTCATCCCAGCGCTTCGACAGCGTTTTAGCCCCTTTTTCCATCGCATCCTGGTGCGGTTGCGACGCCTCAACGCTATTAAGTGCGCGCTCAGCAGCCTGCGCGGTCATCTGTACCACATAATCAAGACGATCACGGGCATCCGGGATGGCTTCCGCCGCTTCAGCAATCGCCTGATCCAATCCCAACTCACGCAAACTGTCACGCAACATACGTGTCAGGCTACCGATACGGGCAATGATATCGCTGGCTGAATGTTCTTCCGTAGGTTTAATTGAAGGTTGAATCATCGTCCAGTCCTCACATGCCGAGTTTCTCGAAAATCTTACCGAGTTTCTCTTCCAGGGTTGCAGCAGTGAAAGGTTTCACTACATAGCCGCTCGCGCCAGCCTGAGCCGCCGCGATAATGTTTTCTTTTTTCGCTTCTGCCGTGACCATCAGCACCGGCAGCGAAGACATGTTGCCGTCAGCACGAATCGTCTTAAGCAGTTCCAGTCCGTCCATGTTCGGCATGTTCCAGTCGGAAATGACGAAACCAAAACCACCGGTCTGGAGTTTGTTCAGCGCGTCAACGCCGTCTTCGGCTTCCTCGACGTTGTTGAACCCCAGCTCTTTTAACAGGTTGCGCACGATACGACGCATCGTGGAAAAGTCGTCCACAACCAGAAATTTGAGCTCTTTATCCGCCATAAAACATCACTCCTCGTTAAATACGTATTGCCTGTCCGGCACTAATTTTTGCCAACATCTGCTGGCTTACCTGGCTAAGATCGACCACTTCGCTGACGCCACCCATATTGATAGCTTCGCGCGGCATGCCGAACACCACACAACTTGCCTCATTTTGTGCAATGGTCCAGGCACCAGCCTGGTGCATCGCTAACATTCCGGCCGCACCGTCGTTGCCCATCCCGGTGAGGATAACCCCCACGGCATTTCGCCCGGCGTATTTCGCGACCGAATGAAACAGTACGTCCACAGCAGGACGGTGACGATTCACCGGCGGCCCATCGTGGATTTTAATCTGATAGTTTGCCCCGCTACGCGCCAGCTCCATATGCTTGTCGCCCGGCGCAATATACGCGTGCCCCGGCAGGACACGCTCACCATCTTCCGCCTCTTTCACGGTAATCTGGCACAGCTTATTCAGGCGTTCAGCAAACGAACGGGTGAAGCCTGGCGGCATGTGCTGAGTAATAAGAATACCCGGACTTGAAAGCGGCAATGGCTGGAGTACATGACGAATTGCCTCTGTTCCTCCGGTTGAAGCGCCAATGGCCAGCAATTTTTCCGAACTTAACAGCGGACCCGACTTCAGCGCTGCCGGTGCTGCCGCCATCGGTTTATGTGCCGCAAGGCGCGCGCGCGAAGCAGTACGCACTTTTTCGGCAATCATTTCGCTGTAAGCCAGCATCCCTTCGCGAATACCGAGCTGAGGCTTGGTAACAAAATCAATCGCCCCCAATTCCAGCGCGCGCAGCGTGACTTCTGACCCTTTTCCCGTCAGGGAAGACACCATCACCACCGGCATCGGGCGCAGACGCATCAGTTTTTCCAGGAAATCCAGACCGTCCATCCGCGGCATTTCCACATCAAGCGTCAGCACATCAGGGTTAAATTTTTTAATTAAATCCCGTGCAACCAACGGATCCGGCGCCGTCGCCACCATTTCCATATCGCTGTGGCTATTGATAATTTCGGTCATGATTTGACGCATCAATGCAGAATCATCGACGGACATTACCCTGATTTTACTCATGCTTTATCCTTACTCAGCGCGTAAACGGTTTGCCCACGCAGGCTAAACTCACGCACGAGGTTGCTGAAATTCTCCGAATGCCCGGCAAAAAGTAGTCCGTCAGGCTTAAGCAATGGTGCAAAACGATGCAAGATATCCTGCTGCGTCGTTTTATCAAAATAAATCATTACGTTACGGCAAAAAATCGCGTCAAACGGTCCGGGGACGTTATATTGTTTATCCAGCAGGTTCACTGACGTGAAATCAACGTAATTCGCCAGTTCCTGACGCACGCGCACCAGACCGGCATGGGGTCCGGTTCCGCGCATGAAATAACGCTGCAACTGTTGCGGCGACAGCGTTTTCAATTCATCCTGGCGATAAACGCCGTTACGCGCTTTTTCCAGCACTTCGGTGTCGATATCGCTGGCAATCACTTTAAAACGACCCGGCGCCATTCCCAGTGAATCCGCCAGGGTAATCGCAATGGAATAAGGTTCTTCGCCGGTCGATGCCGCGGCACTCCAGACGCGGTATTCGCCGGTACGCTTGCGTGCATGCTCCGCAAGCACCGGGAAGTGGTGAGCTTCCCGGAAAAAGGCAGTGAGGTTAGTGGTCAGCGAGTTTATAAAAGCCTGCCACTCGGCGCTATTCTGGTTCGCTTCCAGCATGCTCAGGTTGCGACCAAAATCATCCAGCCCAAGGGTACGCAAGCGACGAACCAGGCGGTTATAGACCATGTCCCGCTTATGGTCGGCGAGCACGATCCCTGCACGCTGATAGATCAACTGACATATTCGACGAAAATGCGCGTCAGACAGCGCAAGACGCTGAGTCATCTGTTGCATGAGTGATGACGTTTGCCCGGTAGGCATTGATGATGTCATAGCGCCTTCTCATTCTGATTTATGATACAACTGGCACCCTTTTGGGGAGTGCCACGTCTGATATTTCGGCATGCTCTTCTAACTTAAACACCGCCACCAGGGAGGTCAGATGATCTGCCTGGTGCGCTAACTGATCGGTGGCCGCGGCGGCTTCTTCAACGAGCGCAGCATTCTGTTGCGTCACCTGATCCATCTGGCTTACAGCCAGTGCGACCTGCTCAATACCCCGGCGCTGTTCATCCGAAGCAGAGGCAATTTCGCCCATAATATCGTTCACCTGCGTAACAGAGTGGACGATCTCCATCATAGTTTTGGCAGAGGTATCCACCAGCACCGAACCTTGTTGAACGCGTGATACCGACTCTTCGATCAGGCCTTTGATCTCTTTTGCGGCCTGCGCGCTTCGACTGGCGAGATTACGCACCTCACCGGCCACCACGGCGAAACCACGTCCCTGCTCCCCTGCCCTCGCCGCTTCTACCGCCGCGTTCAAGGCCAGAATATTGGTCTGGAAGGCAATACCGTCAATCACGCTGATAATATCGCCAATCTTGTGCGAGCTGGCGGCGATCTCATGCATAGTGCTTGCCACATTCGACGCCTGCTGTCCGCCCTTACGCGCTGTTTCCGCTGCGCTCTGCGCCAGGCCAGATGCCTGACGGGCATTGTCAGCGTTTTGCCCTACCGTGGCCGTCAACTCTTCCATACTGGCTGCCGTTTGCGCCAGGGACGCAGCCTGTTGTTCAGTACGCGCCGACAGATCGTTGTTGCCTTCGGCAATCTCCGAAATACCGGTATGCATCGCATAGCTGCCCTGACGAACATCGGTCACAGTAGAACGCAGTGCAGTCTGCATCTTTTTGAGGCTGGCAAAAATGGCCGAAATTTCATTCTTACCAAATACCGCAATCGATCGCGCCAGATTGCCCTCGGAAATACTGTCAAAATGACTACTGATAATGGCCAGTGGCTGAACAATCATTTTGCGCGCCCACCACAGCGCGGCCGATGTCAGCAACGCGGCCAGAATCACTACCACCACAAAAATCACCGCCGAGCGCTGATAGTTGTTTTGGCCCTCTGCCTTAGCTATCTCCACAAAGTGGTTAATATGCTGCTGCCAGGCCGTAAAGTTTTGATTAAACGCATCCTGCGACTGCTGAACCGGTGCCGACATAAAGTCGGATAGCTGATTACTTTCAAGCCACGCGGCCTGGTGTTCCAGATCGCCATGCCATGCGATGTAAGCGGCTTTTGTCCCGTCCTGCAGGCGCTTACCTTCATCGGTCAACGCCGGGATATTCAAAAACTCATTTATACTGTTATCGGCATCGTTCAGATTATCTTTCGCCTGTTTCATTAGCGCCTTGATATCGTCCGGCGGATAACTCAGCGCCGTTAACGTACCGGCTTTATTCAGTGATGTACTGGCCTGTAATAACCAGGCGCGAGTTTGCATAAGTGCGTTGCGCTGGATATTACTTTTTTCAACTTCCGCTAAATGGGCAGTGCTTTGACGAAACGCCCAAAACGACAACCCATTACTCCCTACCTGCAAAACGCCACAAACGATCAAGATCAAAAAAAGTGTCGTAGAAATTCGAATACGGTTTAACATCAACGCTCCCATCAGGCGGCAAATTGCCGCGGGTTAAAGCAGTTAAAAAGTTTCCCAGTTATCGTTTTGTCCGGTAGTGAGTTGACGGGCTCTGGAAGGAGCCGTGGTAATGTCTGCCGCCGGATTAAGCGCTCCATGCGCGTTTTTTGTAGGGACAGAAGAGAGACGGAAAGTAGAAACCGCTTGCGTCAACCTGCTGGCTTGTTCTTCTAATGCGGCCGCAGCGGCTGCAGATTGTTGTACCAGCGAGGCGTTTTGCTGCGTGACGCGATCCATTTCGGACACCGCCAGCGCAACCTGATCGATGCCACGGCTCTGTTCATCAGATGCCGAAGCAATCTCACCCATAATGTCATTTACCCGGGTTACCGCATTCACAATATCGCCCATCGTCTCACCGGCGCTTTCAACCAGTACCGAACCGGTATCCACGCGTGAGACAGAGTCTTCAATCAGTGCCTTGATTTCTTTAGCCGCCTGGGCGCTACGGCTGGCAAGGTTACGCACTTCGCCAGCAACTACCGCAAATCCACGCCCCTGCTCACCGGCGCGGGCGGCTTCAACAGCCGCGTTGAGTGCGAGAATATTGGTCTGGAAAGCAATACCGTCGATGACCCCGGTAATATCAGCAATTTTTTGCGAACTGGCGGCAATGTCGTGCATTGTTTTTACCACCCCATCCACCACTTTACCGCCGCGCTCAGCGGTATCAGAGGCGCTCTTCGCCAGCAACGATGCCTGACGGGCGTTTTCGGCGTTCTGTTTCACCGTTGCGGTCAGCTCTTCCATACTTGCCGCCGTCTCTTCCAGCGCCGAGGCTTGTTCTTCGGTACGGGATGACAAATCATTATTGCCCGCCGCAATTTCGCTGGTGCCGGAATGGATAGCGTCGGAACCGGCGCGCACATTGGTCACCGTATCAATCAACGAGCGTTGCATATGGTCGACGCTCTCGGCCAGATCGGTAATCTCACTGCGCCCTTCAACCACCAGCTTGTCGGTCAGGTTGCCGCTGGCGATTTCGCGAATATGTTTAATGACGGCAGTTAACGGGGCCAGCAGAATGCGGCGAATGCCGTACCAGACCAACGCCAGCACCACGACCAGGGCCAGCGCGAGTGCCGCCATTTGCCATTTTGCAAAGTTATAATCACTCACGCTTTCGTCATAGGCTTTGCGGTACAGCGATTCGCTTAACTGGGCATATTTACCCATCGCGTCACCGAGACCGTTCTGCATGCCCTGCGTTGGCTGGGCAAAATAACCATCCATGTTGCCGCCTTCCAGAAACTGCACCAGTTCCGTAAGGCCAGCCGCATAGGTTTTATACTTTTCATCCAGCACCTGGCGCGCCTCGTCCATCGCGGGGACCGATGGCATGGCACGGAAAGCATCGTAGTGTTTTGCGGCATCCGCCAGGCTGGATTTCGCGCTTTTTAATAATTCAGTTTTGGCGCTACTTTGTTGATTGTTGGGGTCCATCATCATACGGGCAGACGAACGGCTCAGGTTGATACGTGTTTGCAGCATCAATTCCCAGGTTTTCGTCAATTCGGTCTGTTGCATGCGCAGATCGTTGGACACCGCAAAGCTTTGTTGATTGTGATTAAGAGAAGAGAATAAAAGCCCGCCCGAGAGCAACTGCAGCAGCGCAAACACTACCAGTACACTCATCAGCATTGTGACAACGCGAATACGGTTCAACATGCTACACCTTCCTGAAAACTCATTAACGGTGTTATCGGCAAGGGGCAACAGAACTTTACATTTGCGAAAAGGAATTAAACCGTCTCACTAACGTCAGCCGGGAAATATCTCGCCACACGAATGTTAGCAACATGTTATTTAACAAGAAGTGAGGTCGAAAAATATGTCATTACCTGTCCATTCAGGTCGTTGGCAAGGGTGACTGATTCCCTGGTATTTGCGCCGCAGGTAGCGTTACAGGCCAATAACGTTGGGTTAGTACGCTATCAGGCATCAAAAATAGTGACGCGCAGGCCGGACTACAGGGCGGGTTCAGAAAAAAAGGCGGGCAATAGAACGGAAATAAAAAACCCCCACGCAATGGCGCAGGGGTTTTAAGGGACGAGGCGATTACGCGACGTGGGTAGCCGCGATGTCCAGCAGTGCCATTTCTTCGCTGTTCAGCAGTTTTTCGATATTCACCAGAATCAGCATACGCTCGCCCAGTGCACCAAGACCTGTCAGGTACTCGGTGGAGAGGGTAACGGCGAATTCCGGTGCCGGGCGGATTTGATCTGCCGCCAGCGACAGTACGTCAGATACGCCATCGACAACAATCCCAACCACGCGCTGACCAAAGTTCAATACGATAACCACCGTGTTATCGTTGTATTCAACTTCACCCTGGCTGAATTTCACGCGCAGGTCGACGATAGGAACGATAACGCCGCGTAAGTTAGTGACACCCTTGATAAAATCAGGCGTATTGGCGATACGGGTGACCTGATCATAGCCACGAATTTCCTGCACTTTCAGAATATCGATACCGTATTCTTCATCGCCCAGGGTAAATACCAGGAATTCCTGGCCCGATGGCTCGCCAGCCAGTTTTGTTACATTGCTCATACCGGTCATGTTTTTACCTTCTTTTAACTCAGTCAGGCGGCAGTGTGCGCCACACGTTGTTCACGGTTTAATCCCTGTAGTGCCGAAACATCAACAATCAGCGCAACGCTACCATCACCAAGGATAGTTGCCGCAGAAATTCCCGGCACTTTGCGGTAATTGCTTTCAAGGTTTTTCACTACTACCTGATGCTGCCCAATCAGCTGATCGACCAGCAATGCATAGCGACGACCCGCACTTTGCAGAATAACGACAATGCCCTGCGTAGCTTCGGTTTTCGCGCCATTAACATCAAATACTTTCCACAACTCGACCAATGGGAGGTACTCGCCACGCACTTCAAGTACGCGCTCACCCCCCGCCAGTGGGTGCAAATCTTCTTCGCGCGGTTGCAGTGACTCCATCACCGCGTTCAACGGCAGGATAAACACTTCACCGCTCACTTTAACGGACATGCCGTCAAGGATTGCCAGCGTCAACGGCAGCAGAATGCGAATCGTCGTACCTGCGCCCTGACGTGATTTGATCTCAACGTGTCCACCCATCTCCTGGATGTTACGTTTCACCACGTCCATACCCACGCCACGCCCTGAAACATCGGTTACCTGCTCCGCGGTGGAGAAGCCCGGTGCGAAGATCAACATGCCGACTTCTTCATCGCTCATGTTTTCGTGCACCGGCATGCCCTGCGATATGGCTTTTGCCAGGATACGCTCACGGTTCAGACCCGCACCATCATCGGTGACTTCGATGCAGATATTGCCACCCTGATGTTCGGCGGAAAGGGTCAGGTTGCCGATCGGCGATTTGCCCGCTGCAACGCGTTTTTCCGGCACTTCAATCCCATGGTCAAGGCTGTTACGCACCAGGTGAGTTAACGGGTCAATGATGCGCTCAATCAGACTTTTATCCAGTTCCGTTGAGCTACCCTGCAGCGTCAGTTCAACCTGTTTATCCAGCTTGCTCGCGAGGTCACGCACCAGACGCGGGAAGCGGCTGAATACGTACTCCATCGGCATCATACGGATAGACATTACCGACTCTTGCAGATCGCGTGCGTTACGCTGCAACTGCGTCATGCTGGTAATGAGATCGCCGTGGGTGACCGGGTCCAGCTCATTAGAGCGCTGCGCCAGCATCGACTGCGTAATAACCAGCTCGCCGACGAGGTTAATCAGTTGGTCAACTTTTTCTACCGCAACACGAATACTGGTTGACTCACTGCCGCGTGCCGGTTTTTCACGGCCTGCGGGTTGCTCTTTGGCGACGGCTTTCAGCGCCGGGACAGGGGCCGCCTGGACAACCGGAGCCGGTGCCGCTGTCGCAGCCGGTACAGCTTCTTCAACGACCTCGACCGGCGCGCTTTCCGCAGCGGCGGTTTCCACAGCTACGCTGGCATTTTCAAAGGCGATCTGGTCTGCTTCTATGACGAAACACAGCACCGCAATGATATCATCCTGGCTTACACCGCCATCCAGCGTGACGCTTAAGGTATCGGTCCCTTTAACAACGTCAGTGAGCGTGCCGAGGTTACCCAGCTCTTCTTCCAGAAGGCTGACTTCGTTTTCTTTAAGACGCGACAGCACAATACGCAGTTTTCCGTCATCGGCGGCGCTCGCCGGAGCGGCAGCCTCTGCGTCCTGTACGGCGCTTTCAACAACGGACAATTTGGCGCTATTGGTCGCGGCCGGAACAGCTTGCCCTTTGGCTTCCAACGCTAACTGACGCAACGCATTGCAGATATATTCAAAGCTGGCGGCATCCGGCTCCGTAGAGCTTTTATAGGCATCGAGCTGTTCCTGCATAATATCTTTGGTTTCCAAAAACAGGTTAATGATGTCAGTGTTGAGCTGCATTTCCCCACGGCGGGCTTCATCCAGCAGGTTTTCCATCAGGTGCGTGGTTTCCTGCAAAATGGTGAAGCCAAACGTGCCCGCACCGCCTTTAATAGAGTGGGCGGCACGAAAGATGGCATTGAGTTGTTCAGAGTCCGGCGCCTCTGGCACCAGATCTAACAAATGCTGCTCCATGTCGGCCAACAACTCGTCAGCTTCATCAAAGAACGTCTGATAAAAATCGCTAATATCCATGCTCACGCAATCACCTCGACTCGGGTTGTGGCGATGTTGTAACTGCCGCCGCAGGCGCGGATGCTGGCGCTGGCGCCGCTTCTGCCTCCGGCTGTGTAATGACGCTTATTGGCACATTCTGGCTTTCGGCGTTCTCATGCAGAATGGCTTCTTCTGCTTGTTTGTTTAGCACCAACAGGCTGATACGGCGGTTGATCGCCTCATTCGGTCCGCGCTCTGCCAGCCTCATTGTGGCTGCCATGCCAATGACTCGAAGCATTTTTCCATCGTCGAGACCCCCAACAACCAGTTCTCTTCGCGATGCGTTTGCACGATCCGCTGAAAGTTCCCAGTTGCTGTATCCTTTCTCACCGTTGGCGTAGGGATAGTCATCGGTGTGTCCGGAAATGCTAATTTTGTTCGGTATACCATTCAGTACCGGTGCGATAGCCCGCAAAATGTCACGCATATAAGGCTCCACTTCTGCACGTCCGGTCTTAAACATCGGGCGATTCTGGCTGTCGATAATCTGGATTCGCAGCCCTTCCTGAACAAGATCGATCTTGAGATGCGGGCGCAACGCACGCAATTTCGGATCGGCTTCGATCAGTTGGTCCAGATCGCCGCGTAATTTTTTCAGCCGCGCTTGTTCCATACGTTGCTTGAGATCATCAATGTTCGGCTGTTTTTTAACTTCACCCTGCTGCTGTGTGTAGTCATCGCCACCGCCCGGAATCGGACTGTCGCTATTCGAAATTCTTGGCCCACCCGTTACTGCTGTTGCAAGGGGTGTACGAAAGTATTCGGCAATCTGAATCAGTTCTTTAGGGCTAGAAATTGAGATAAGCCACATAACCAGGAAAAAAGCCATCATCGCCGTCATAAAGTCGGCATAGGCAATCTTCCAGGAGCCGTGCGCTCCCCCGCCATGTCCTTTATGTTTCTTGCGTCTTACGACGACGATAGGATGGGACTGATTTTTCATGCGTCCTCAGTCGTTGTCTGTTGGTTAGGGTTTCTTACCGCACGCACGTGTTCATCCAGTTCGACAAACGACGGACGTTCGGTTGAGTACAACGTTTTACGCCCAAACTCGACGGCAATCGGCGGCGCATAGCCGTTAAGATTCGACAACAATGTGATCTTGACGCACTGCATCATTTTGGTGGTTTCGGCGCTTTTCTGCCGCAACACGCTGGCCAGTGGAGAAATAAAGCCGTACGCCAATAAAATACCGAGGAAGGTTCCTACCATCGCGTGGGCAATGAGCGCACCAAGCTCCGCCGCAGGACGGTCCGCCGAGGCGAGTGCGTGAACCACGCCCATAACCGCCGCAACGATACCAAATGCCGGCAATGAGTCCCCCACCGCCGCCAGGGCGTTTGCCGGGACTTCCGCTTCGCTTTCATGGGTTTCGATCTCTTCGTCCATCAGCGCTTCAATTTCGAAGGTGTTCATATTGCCGCTGATGATAAGGCGCAGATAATCAACGATAAATTCGAGCATGGTGGCATCGGCGATGATGCGCGGGTAGCTGGCAAAAATCTCACTCTCTTTCGGGTTTTCAATATCCCGTTCGAGGGAGAACATCCCTTGCTGGCGAGACTTCGCCATCAGGCGATAGAGCAACGCCAGCAAATCCATGTACATACTTTTTGTGTATTTAGAGCGGCGAAACAGCAAAGGTAACGCCTTGATGGTGCCCTTGATGGCTTTACCATTGTTACCAACGATAAACGCACCGATGCCAGCGCCACCAATGATGATAAGCTCGGACGGTTGATAAAGTGCGCCAAGGTGCCCGCCGGTCATCATATACCCGCCAAGGACAGCACCCACAACCACTATGTAACCTAATACGATAAGCACGACATCATCCTTCCGCTAATGACTATGGCAAGGAAGACAAATCGCAGGATTTTCGCGAAAGGCAGGGAAAAAAAAAGCAGCGGTATAACTTCACCGCTGCTGGAGTTTGTCCCACACCTTGTTCGGTCAAACAGCCTGATCGATCTGTTCTTCCAGCAGTTGTGGAATAATATCGGCAGCGTCCCGGGAAAGTTTACGTCTTTTTACCGCACGAGAAGGCGGCTGGCATAAACTACAGGCGAAACTGCCAACAGGCTGATGCGCGTGGGTGATAAAGTTACCACCACAGCAGTTACAGCGAGACAACTCCAGCATTCCGCTTTCCACGAAACGTACCAAAGTCCAGGCACGAGTCAGAGCCAGCAGAGGCCCTTCCTCAGGCTGAGGGCATTGTTCGAGATAGAGTCGATAGGCTTTGATTACCGCATCAACGCCGCTGCATAACCCGGTTTTTAGTAAGAATTGCCAGGCATTACAGAACATTGAAGCATGAATGTTTTGCTCCCACGTAATAAACCAGTCGGTGGAGAATGGCAGCATACCTTTCGGCGGCGGGCTACCACGCAGCTCTTTGTAAAGCTTGATGAGACGACCACGGCTCAGTTGCGTCTCACTCTCCAACATTTGCAAACGTGCGCCCAGCGTGATCAGTTCCATTGCTAACTGAATGTCGCGGGCTTCCTGAACAATACTTTTCTCGCTCATGATTACGCCCTTTTCTTCCGGGCTGGTTCACCTGATTGGCTGGATTCATTCAGCAGGCGAGTAGAGAGCAGAATGCCAGTATGGATTTGTTGTAAATCATCCACACGGGATTCCTGGGTCAGACGCGTGATAGTCTGATGATTGTCAAAGCGGAACTGACAAATAACTTGATTTGTTTCAGCCAGCTTGACCATCTGCGGAAGTGTTAACTCTCCCAGGGTATTAGCCATTTCTTCGTTAACGCCTAAGCGAAACATGGCGGACGGTTTGTCCTGACTAATTAAACGCTGAGCAAGGAGCAGATATGACAGGTTGATGTCATAAATGTGTTTCAGCAACTCGGATGTATGCATTTTTCCCATCCCGAATAACCAACTTGTATCTTATGCGGACAAACCGCACCCCGTGATGTCGCCGGGAAAAACCCGGTAAAAAAGAAAGGCTAAATGCATAACAGACTTAGGATCTCGTGCGGCAGGTCTATCGCTCAAATGTTTTTACCTTGCCACACTCTTAATCATTTCTTACAAAGAACTAAGATTTTTCCTAATTCGACGCAACTGTACTCGTAGGTGCTGAGACATACAATGTGACCAGAGTGAAATTTTGGAAAAAATGTGATCCACATCACATAATTTACGCATTTCCTGGTAAGAAATCTATCAGTCCCGCTTCTGAATTGATTATTTTTTGTTCTAACAATGCCTTTTTCTATTCTTTTAATGCGAATACTCATTCATATGACATATCAAAATGCGGCACAGTGGTCAGATGTGTACTATCTTTACGCGTTTAAAATGCCGAATACGTTTCTAATAAAGAGACGATAATAAATGTCTATATAAAACAAGAAATTAGAAATACAGCTCTGCTTATTAATTACCTTATGGGATCATTTTAAAGTTGTTAATCAAGACGATTAATAATTTAGGGATTTAACTTTAAATTCTTAAAATTTTACTTAAGCGCTTCATTCTAATTAAGATGGTCAAACTTCACGCTGTCCATTTCATAAGTTTAATTAATGAATATTTATGACTTTCTTCACAAGTTTGTCATATTGGTCTATTGCTACGTTGGCGCAAACGGAGTAATGGTGATATGCGAACCTCGTCGATAAGGAGTCAGTCATGGGTTACACGCATCTATTGGTTGCGGTATCGGCCTCTCCGGAAAGTCACGCGCTGGTGGCAAAAGCGGTGTCAATAGCACGTCCGTTTCACTCCCGCTTAACCCTCATCACCCTAACGTCCGATCCCGAAATGTATAATCAGCTTGCAGCGCCGATGATGGAAAATGTGCGTGAAATATTGCAGGAAGAGACACAGCAGTTTATGAACGAACTGGTAAGCCAGGCTGGCTACCCTATTGAACAGGTGATTATTACCTCTGGTGAGCTCAGTGAGCACGTCCTGCATACCTGTCGTACACAAGGTGTAGACCTGGTTATCTGTGGCAATCACAATCAGAGTTTCTTTGCGCGGGCAGCCTGCTCCGCGAAAGCGATAGTCGGTTCGTGTAAAGTGGATGTCTTACTGGTGCCTTTAAGCGAATAACCCCTCCCGCACTACGGAAGGGGCTACGGTCAGGCCATTTTCGGGAAGGTCGCCACTTTGTTCTGTAGCCTGCTCTGAGCACTACGTGGCGTGATAAGCTTTAAATCGCTGATAAACCTTTCTTGCCAGTGGTTGATATCATTTTGCTCAATCACCTTAAGCATTTCTGCATGGCGGGCGATACGTTCAGCCAGCGGCATCGTCAATGCCCTGTCCATTGCGGCGGCCACATCATCCCGATCATAGGGGTTAACAATCAGCGCCGAGGTAAGCTCGTTGGCCGCACCGGCAAATTGCGAAAGCACCAGTACGCCCGGATTGGCAGGATCCTGCGCGGCGACATACTCTTTCGCCACCAGATTCATCCCGTCACGCAATGGTGTAACCAGCCCGACCTCCGCATATCTGAAGACCTTCATCAACACTTTGCGATCAAAGTGCTGGTTAAGGTAATAGAGCGGCGTCCAGCCAAGCTGACCATACTTCCCGTTAATGCGCCCTGCTTCCGTTTCCAGTTGATGACGAATGTCCTGATAGGCCTGTACTTCGCCACGTGAGGTCGGCGCAATTTGCGTATAGCGAATCTTACCGTGGTGCTGCGGATACTTCTCCAGCAACGTTTCATAAGCGAGGAAACGTTCCGGCAAGCCCTTAGAGTAATCCAGACGCTCGACGGAGAAGATGTTCTTCACATTTTTCAGCTCATTTTTGATCTGAGCGAGTTTCGGCGGCAACGGCCCCGCGGCCTGCTGGGCAATCTCTTTCGGTTCGATACCGATAGGGTAAACCTCGGTCTGGAAGGTTTTCCCCCATGCGCTGTGGTGCTTACCGCCTCGGGTTGTCAGTCGCGTCTGCAGAGACAGGCAGTCAAGGAACGCCAGACGATCGCTTTCAGTCTGGAAGCCCAGCAGATCGTAGTCGCACAACTGCTCAAGTAGATCGGCATTCGGCGGCAGCGCGTTGAAGATTTCCGGCGTAGGGAAAGGAATATGCAGGAAGAAACCAATACGGTTGTTCACACCGCGCTGGCGTAACTCACTGGCAAACGGCAACAGATGGTAATCGTGAATCCACAGAATGTCGTCATCTTCCACCAGCGGTAACAATTTATCCGCCAGCAGAGAATTTACCCGCTGATAGCCTTCCCATGCCTCACGCTGGAATTTCACCAGGTCCAGACGGTAATGGAAAGCCGGCCATAATACGGCGTTGGAAAATTGAGAATAATATTGCTCGTAATTCTCTTCGCTGAGGTTAAAGGAAGCCCATGTGATATTTCCACGAGAAACCTTTTTGAGCGGTGCATCCTCATCACCAATTTCACCACTCCAGCCGAACCACAATCCACCCGTGGCTTTTAATGCTCCCAGAATCCCTACGGCCAGCCCACCTGCGCTGGTCTTTTTATCATCAGGCGGAGCAATACGATTAGATACTACGACTAAGCGACTCATAGCCATCTCTCCTGTTTGTTAGCGCCTTTTTTTCTTGTTCTTGATGGTCAGTAATACTTTTAAGCCACTGATGGACATCATTCACACAACCCAGACGCCATTGCGCGTGAGTGGTACCCGCCCCGACTTTCACTGAAATACCTGATTTCGCATTCACGACTTCAAAGCCGTGCTCGTCCGTCAGGTCATCGCCGATAAAAATCGGTTTTCTGCCCTTAAACGGCGATTCCTGTAAAAACGCGTCAATCGCAGCACCCTTGTTGATGCCAGACGGTTTTAGTTCAATCACACATTTGCCCGGCTGCATCGCCAGCTGGCCCCAGTTTTCCACCATTTTGCGCGCCAGTGCGAAGATTGCCTCTTCATGCTCCGGTGCCTGCCGATAATGCAGAGCAAACGCCATCCCCTTGGTTTCAAGCTCGGCACCTTTAAGTGCGGCCATTCCCGTCTTGAGGGCCTGTTCCAGCGGCTGGACTATCTCTTCTGGCAACGTCACCCGGTGGGTTTGACCGTTGATATCGCGACGTTCCGCCCCATGAACCCCAGCGAGGGGAAAACGGTAAGGTCTGGCAAGCTTGTCCAGCTCTGCCATTGAGCGCCCTGAGATCAACGCCACCGCGCCATCATTCATTTCAGCAAGGCGTGCGAGCCGCTTGAGAACATCCGGCGGTACAAAAACCTGGTCAGGGTGAGGTTTGATATCGGCGAGGGTTCCGTCAAGATCGAAGAAAAATGCAAAATTACCGGAAAAGACAGGCGGTTCAGATAACAGGTCAGCCACCCTGGTTTCCTCCTTAAATGGTCATCGGTGAAAGGTCTCCTCGGATAACCTTTCATTATCATTAGCCATGTAAGTATAGACAGTGTGACGCTGCTCGCCATTTTATGCATAACCCATCAACCATTCTGGCGGTTGATGGGTTATGGGAGGTATGCTTAAAGATCACGCTACATAGTGATGTAGAGGGGATTAAACGGTCCGTTTAGCCTTTTGTTTGTAGCGGTCAAAAATCACCGCAGCCAGCAAGATCAAACCACGCACCACATACTGGGCAAACGGCGAGATATTCAGCAGGTTCATCGCATTTTCTACCGTTCCGAGAATCAGGATCCCGGCGACCACATAAGAGATCTTGCCGATGCCGCCTTTCAGGGATACCCCACCCAATACGCAGGCTGAAATAACAATCAGCTCATAACCGATAGACGTCATCGGCTGACCGCTTGTCATACGCGAGGCGAGGATAATCCCGGCCGCCGCGGAGACCAGCCCGGACAGCACAAAGATAATGATCTTGGTGCGAACCACCGGAACGCCCGCCAGACGAGCCGCTTCTTCATTGCCGCCAATCGCCAGCGTGTTGCGACCGAACGTCGTTTTGTTTAACAGGAAGCCAAAAATGATCAGGCACGCGACAGTCAGCCAGATCGGCGCAGGCAGCCCCAGCCAGTTAGCATAACCGAGCGTAAAGAAGCTCTCATCTTCAATACCGACCGCTTTCCCATCAGAAATGATATAAGCCAGCCCGCGCACGATTTGCATCGTGGCAAGGGTCGTGATCAGGGCGTTAATTTTCAGGCGGGCGATCACAAAACCATTAATAAACCCGCTCACCACGCCCAACATCAGGCCAGCAAACACGCCCAGCCACAGGCTACCCGACATGTTAATCACCACGGCGGTGGTGACGCCCGCACAGGCAATAACAGAGGCGACTGAAAGGTCGAAATCGCCGGAGGCCAGACAGAACAACATCCCGCAGGCGACCATGCCGGACATGGAGATGGCAAGGCCCAGCCCTTTCATATTCACAAACGAGGCGAAGTTTGGCACAAAGACTGCACAGCCAATGAACAGTGCGGCAAACACGACCAGCATGCCGAACTGATCCCAGATGCGGCCCAGGCTAAATTGCGATGGCGTCTTCGGTGCGCCAGAAGAAGTTACAGATGACATCATATTCTCCTTGCTCAGGCGACAGCCTGGCTAACTTTAGGCATCGCGAGGCTGAGCGCTCGCTGTTCATCGGCCTGACCATGAAGCAGTTCACCGGCAATTTCACCTTCGCGCATCACCACGATACGGTCGGCGACGCCAAGTACTTCCGGCAGGTCACTGGAGGCAAACAACACCGCGACACCGCGGGCTGCCAGCGCATAGATAACGTTATAGATTTCATGCTTGGCCCCCACATCAATCCCGCGCGTGGGTTCATCGAGCAAAATGACTTTCATCTCTTCCGATAACCAGCGTCCCAGAATGGCCTTCTGCTGATTCCCCCCGGAAAGATTCATAATTAACTGATCGGCACTGGGCGTTTTGATATTCAGGCTGCGAATATGATGCTCAGCGTTCTGCGCCTCCCAGCCGTTATTGATCAAACACCCTGCATGGATAAACTTACGCCGGGCGCTGATATTGATATTCTCCTGTACGGAGTGGACAGGAATAATCCCCTCGGCTTTACGGTCTTCCGGGCAGAGCATCATCCCGGCGCGAATGGCATGCGAGGGTTTCTGGATATTAACCTCAGCACCGTCAATAAAGACCTTCCCTTCGGTTATTCGCGTACCGCCGAACAAGCCTTTCATTAACTCGCTGCGCCCTGCTCCGACCAGACCGAACAGGCCAACAATCTCACCGCTGCGCACGGTCAGGCTAATCGGTGTGCGAACACCCGGTGCTTTGACCTGATCGAGGCGCAGGCGCTCATCACCATAGTCGCGCGGCTGCCAGCCGTAGATATCGCCCAGGTCGCGGCCAACCATCGCCTGCACCAACTGGTCATGGTTCACCTGTTGCATATCCGTGAACGTACGGACATAACGTCCATCTTTAAACACGGTGATGGCATCGCTGAGGGAGAAAATCTCTTCCATGCGGTGCGAAACATATAAGATGACGCGCCCTTCTTTGCGCAGCTCGCGAATGACCCTGAAAAGGTTGTCGATTTCGCGCGCCGATAGCGAGCTTGTCGGTTCATCAAAGGCGATAATTTTGGCATTGCGTGCCAGCGCCTTCGCGATTTCAACCATCTGCCACTGGCCGATGGAGAGATATTTGAGCGGTGTCTGCGGATCAATATCCAGACCCAGGTGTTTCAATTGCAGACCCGCTTCGTAATTAAGAAGTGAGCGGTTAACGATGCCGCTTTTATGGGGTAACTGGCCGAGATAGATATTCTCCGCCACCGTCATTTCCGGTACCAGATGCAGTTCCTGGTAGATGATAGCCACACCGGCATTGAGCGCCGCTGTGGTATCCGCGAAGCTAACTTCCTGTCCTTTAATGGCCAGTGTACCGGTTGTGGGCGCGTAATTACCGCTGAGAATTTTCAACAGGGTCGACTTACCCGCGCCATTCTCCCCCATCAACGCGTGAACCTGTCCGGCATGACAGTCAAAGCTGATATCGCTCAGGGCCTTGACGCCGGGGAACGTCTTGCCGATGCCGCGGAAGGAAAGATAAGGAGTAGAGTCTTGCATAACGTCTCCGTGAATCAGTTCAGTGTACTTCTGGCCCTCCCTGGTAAGGGAGGGCACAACCATCAGAGATTTACTTCACGCCTAACCCTTTTTTCGCCAGCTCTTCTTTGAAGTTATCGCGTGTGATCAGCACCACATCGGTAACCGCAGTGAATTTCGGCGGCTCAACACCTTTGGTGACCCAGTTGTAGAGCAGCTCGCTGGTTTTGTAGCCATGAACATCCGGGCTTGGCAGCAGAGAACCATAGAAGCCGGTCGCCTGTGCTTTAGACAGTTCGCTGACCGCATCCACGCCATTAATACCAATGCCGATCACATCAGCAGCTTTAAAACCCTGACCTTCGGTGGCGCGTACACCGCCAAGGACGGTGTTATCGTTCATACCCAGCACCAGCCAGTGTTTCACTTCCGGATGTTGCACCAGCAGGGAGTTACCGGCATCAAATGCGCCGGGGATATCGTTTGATTTTGTCGGGACCTGGTAGATTTGTTTTTCCGGGAAACCGGCCGCTTTCAGCGCATCCATGGAACCGGTGGTACGACGACGCGCGGTATCCAGCTCATTTGCGGTGATCGCCATCACGCCGGTTGCTTTGACATCCCAACCGCGTTTCTGCATCTCTTTATAGAGCTCCTGACCCTGACGCGCGCCGATTTCGCTGGCCGCCATCATAACCAGAGGAACACTGGTCATCGGTTCGCCTTTCGCGTTGACGAACTGATCGTCCACGGTAATGACTTTCATGTCATAACCGCGCGCTTTAGCGACAATCGCGGAACCTAATTTCGGGTCCGGAGTACAAATAACGAAGCCTTTTGCTCCGCTTGCTGCCAGACTGTCGATAGCGTTGAGCGTTTTTTCACCATCCGGAACGGCAATTTTAATTACCTCAAACCCTAAATCCTTGCCCGCCTTATCGGCGAATTTCCATTCAGTCTGGAACCAGGGTTCTTCAGGTTGTTTGACCAAAAAACCCAGTTTCATCGTTTCAGCAATAGCGGATTGTGACATAACGGCAGCCAGACCGATGGCTGCCAACGCTTTAGTGAATTTGTGCATGGTTAACTCCAGCTTTGACTTTCTTTTCTGTAGGGAAAAATAACTACCGGTTCACTTAAAAGGTCATAAAACAAGGCATTAGGATCCGTACTTCCCTGGATACCTGTGCTGGCAGTAGTTTTAGCGGGAAATTGATTCTCCATAGGAGAGCAACATCACACCGCAGAATTACAGTAATTCCGTACATAAATTCAGCGGATTTAGACATAAAAATGGAGGTATTTGTCATACAAATGAGAAAGGCACTAGCAGAATAATCCATAGCTCCAGCTCGGTTATCCTTGTCCCCGATACAAGGCGCATCGGGGTGTACAAATTACCAACGGTAATAAATGTGGTCCGCGTGATCGCGAACGGGGTCTTCATTTCCCAGCAAGCGCGCCGAGAGAGCGAAGGCAAAATCAAACGCGTGCCCCAGGCCTTTGCCGCTCAGCAGGTTGCGGTCTTCGACAACCGGGGCATCAACGTACTCACCGTTCTGGACCCCTTGCCACAGATCGCCGGAGCAGACGTAGCGACGACCATTCAGCAGGTCATTGCCGCCAAGCACCCTTGCGGCGGCTGAACAAATCGGGCAAATCAGCTTATTTTGCGCATCATGCTGCTTAACAAAAGCGATAACACCCGCGTTCGCGGCAAGGTTCACACTCCCTTGCGGGCCGCCCGGCAGCACGATGGCATCGTAAAGTGTTTCCGCGCGCTCGCTCAGCGTGCTGTCGGCCACCATCGGAATGTTGTGATAACTGACTACCGCCCGCGATTCCGCACAGGCCAGCGTTTCAACCTCGATATGCAGGCGCCTCAGAATGTCGATAGTAATAATCGCTTCTGCCTCTTCAAACCCTGGCGCTAACAATACGGCCACTCTTTTCATTACGTCCTCCTGATCCCTGTTGTTGTCTACAATTACCCCATCATAAATCAAAACAGTGTTTCAAAATAACTCTCAAATCACATTCTTGCCGCCTGATGTGTACGCTTTGTTACTTTTCAGACAGGCAGAAGAACCTCATCCTGATGCACAAAATATCTATTTTTACCTGCAATAATATTTGCATCAGGGGTAAGAGAAAATGAGTAGCCATGTCAGAATAAAAAACTATCATCCATATGTCATACGGCTGTAACGAACAGTAACTTAATATAAGTTAGGATATTCTTATTACTCCGGACTCGCTATGCTACGCGTATTGAGGTAGAGGGATACCTGAATAATTTGCCGTTTTACTTTTATTACAGGCAAAAAATCACTCTTTAATAAGGATATTATTATGATAACCTGTGCAATGACGCAGAAACTGAATACACAAATGAATCTTGAGTTTCATGCGTCACATCTTTATCTTTCCCTTGGTAACGGGTGTATGACACGTAACCTGCCTGGCGTTGGGGCGTTACTGCGCATTCAGGCGCAACAATGCGTGACCCGAATGATGCGGTTATTCGACTATATCAAGGCTTCGGGAGGCTGGCCGGTTATTAAGCCCGTCACTATGACGGACAATAATGTTGTCTCTGTTGAGGATGTTATCCGGCAACTTATGGAAAATCAGGCGCTGCGCATCTGTGCGCTGGAATGTCTGGCCGAAGAGACGTCTTTGCATGAAGGTATAGCTATTCTGGATCTGTTAAAAATTATTCATACCGAATATCAAAACAATAACCACGAATTAAAAAAAGCGCTCACCGTACACTATTGCGCATCCGTTTCCGTCGCCTGCTAATATTTCCCTTCCCCATCGAAAAAAGGTCAGCAGATGTTTAATTTTCATCTCATCGGCTGACCCACTACTTTGCCATGGTATGAATTAAATGTTAATAAAAGGTATATAAGTTATTGCTTTTATTAATTTTGCTCAAATTGGATCTGGCTCTCATTGAGAGACGTTACAAAATGTAATGATTTATTCAATGTATTAATGTCAAGGACAAGGTGAGTCATGATTACCATTGAATTTATCATTATAATTCTCTGTTTATTAATAGGGACACGTTTTGGCGGGATGGGGCTGGGTTTAATCAGCGGTATTGGTCTTTTTCTCCTGAGTTTCGTATTTGGTCTGGAACCGGGTAAGCCGCCAGTAGATGTTATGCTCACGATTCTTGCCGTTATTGGTTGTGCGGCCACGCTGCAAACCGCAGGCGGCCTGAACGTGATGATGCAATTTGCGGAGCGGTTATTACGTCGCCACCCCCAGCATATTACGTTACTGGCGCCATTCACCACCTGGACTTTAACCTTCCTCTGCGGCACCGGGCATGTGGTGTATACGATGTTTCCCATTATCGCCGACATCGCGCTTAAGAAAAATATCCGTCCGGAACGCCCGATGGCCGTAGCGTCAATTGCCTCACAAATGGCCATTACCGCGTCGCCGGTTTCCGTTGCGGTCGTATCGCTGGTCTCCATTCTTGGCGCGCAGCACGGTATTGGCCATGCATGGAGCATTCTTGAAATATTGGCCGTTTCTGTTCCGGCATCGCTTTTCGGTGTCGCTATTGCGGCGTTGTGGAGCCTGCGTCGCGGTAAAGATCTGGCAGATGACAAGGATTTTCAGGAAAAATTAAAAGATCCTAAACAGCGCGAATTCATCTACGGCAGTAGCGAAACCCTGATGAACCAGCGCTTCCCAAAAGAGGCCTACTGGTCAACATGGATCTTCTTTGCCGGCATCCTTGTCGTGGTGTTACTCGGCGCGCTCCCGCAATTACGTCCGGCCTTTGATGTCAAAGGTAAACTCTCGCCGCTTTCAATGAATCTGGTCATTCAGATGATGATGTTGATTGCCGGCGCCGTCATGCTGATGGTCTGTAAGGTCAACGCTTCTGCGATTTCAGGTGGTGCGGTTTTCAAAGCGGGAATGGTGGCGATTTTCTCGGTGTTTGGTGTTGCATGGATGAGTGATACATTTTTCCAGGCGCATCTGAACGAGCTGAAAATGGCGCTGGAAGGGGTCGTGAAAAGCCATCCATGGACCTACGCTATCGTCCTGTTCCTCGTCTCCAAACTGGTAAACAGCCAGGCCGCCGCGCTGACCGCCGTTGCGCCGATGGGGCTGATGCTGGGCGTCGAACCTAAAATGTTGATCGCTTTCTTCCCGGCCTCGTACGGCTATTTTGTCCTGCCGACCTACCCAAGTGACCTCGCCTGTATCGGTTTTGACCGTTCGGGCACCACGCGTATCGGCAAATTTATCATTAACCACAGCTTTATCATTCCGGGCCTGATTGGTGTCAGTTGCGCCTGTGCTGCCAGCTACATGTTGGTCTCGGCCTTCTTCTGATAAGCAAAAAGCGGCGAGGATCGCCGCTTTTGTCGTCTCTTCGGACGTAAAAAAACCTGCCGTGGCAGGTTTTTTTATCATCAGAACATGGCGCCCGGCGGTACGTCTTTGAATGTTTTGCAGTAAGTTTCAAAAATGCTTTTCAGGATTTTACGCAGTTTCATGTTTTGCTCCGGCGATTTGTTATGCAGGTGTTATCGGTTGATGTGCATATAATATGACCTCCATCACAAAAAGCAATATTTACGTGATAGAAATCACGTTTTATTTTTTAAGGAATTTCGTTTTTGTTAAAAATTGGTGTTAAATCTGAAACTTACCAACTAAAATTTTTTTAGTATTTTTAAAAATAATTTAGAGTGTGATGACAAAAAACGTGGCGGGTTAACACAGGCGTGAAAGCAGAGGCCAGACTTTGCTGGCCCCGGGTGTATCAGGCGAGCATCTCACGCACAAAGGCTTCGATGGCTTTATCCTGGCAGTTTTCAAAGAAGCATTGCTGGAAGCGCGGGCCGGAAACGGCGGTTTTCACCAGTTCAGGATCAATGGCACGCAAAGTATCAAGGTAATTCTCTTTTACCACAGCGGCTTTCACCTGGTTAAGGATGCCGGCATTACGGACCTGCGGCTCTTTACGTTCAGGCGGGTAGCCTTCACCTTTGCGGCCCGTGAACGCTTTTTCAAAGATAAAGCGCACATTGAGTTCCGCCCCCCAGCCAAAGCCTTTAGCGAACGGCAATGAAAGCGCGTTGCCGTTGTTAATCTGGGCAAACAGAAAAGCATCAGCCGGATCAATACAGTAACCGCAGATAACGCCCGGGTGAATGTTCAGCGACATCAGAGCCCCCTGCCCGGTACCACAACCTGTCACCACAAAGTCGACCGCTTTGGCATTCAACAGAATGCTGGCCATAATACCAAGGTGGATATAGGTCAGGTGATGATCGTTTTCATCACTCATGCCCACGTTGAAGACCGGAAAGTCTTTTTCATCCGCAACCGCTTTCAATTCTTTAAGGATGATGGCGTTTTTCCCTGCCTGGCTGTTTTCCATCATCAGTGCAATCTTCATATTCATCTCCTGGTTAATGCATCGAGTAGGCAATTGAATCAACCTTACTACCTGACAAACACACTTTCAAATTTAATGAAAAATTGTTTTAAAAAAGTAAAGTGCGTTCACAGTTTTGCCTGTTATTAGTCTGAATGCTCCGCCGCTTCGCAAAACGAAGAAAAAAAATGCCGGATTGTAGAGGCTTACATAAACTGCATATAAAACAGTCGTGACACCTACAGAGGATGCCCTGTTGAAATGGTGCTGTCGGAAGGCGCTGACCTCCTCGCTTTTCTTTCTCTTATTACTGGGTTGTGCTCTTTTCTGGCTCAGACATGCCAGCGCTGCACCGTCCGTGCAACAAAAGCCGCCAGAGACAATACCTGTATGGGTCTATGACGCAGAAAGTTTCGCATTCTGGCGCGACGCACAGGGGAATTATCAAGGGTTATACCCACGCCTCACGGCCATGCTCCATGAGCGCTATGGCTATAACGTGCAGATACGTCCCATTGATGCAGAGGAAATGGATCGGCGTTTTGCTAATGATGATTACGGCCTATACGCTGGCGTGATTCGCACTGATGACCTTGCGCGCAACCGGATATTATCTTCCCGGCTGTTCGATAATGAAGTCGTTGCAGCCAGCAATACTCAGCGTATCTACAAACCAGAGGATTTGCACAATAGCCGTGTACTCTTCCTGCGTGATGACGCCATACAGGATCGCGTGCAGCAGCGTTATCCGAACCTGAAATTCCGTGAATTGCGCCAGGTCGAAAATGGTGAAGAGGCCTTCAGGCTACTGAGTGACGGCCAGGCGGATTTCTACATTAATGACGCCAGCGAAATGGACAACACAGCGCGTTATTATCAACTGTCCCGCCCTTTTCCCGGGCTACGCATTACCCGTGTTTTTGCCTTCAGCCCGGCATTACATACCATGCGGAATGACATCAATCAGTTGATAAATGATGAGTACCGTAGCGGTAAAATGCGTCAGTTGATCCTCGATAACAAACGGCAATTCCTGCTGAGCCGGGTTACCATCACCGATACTGAACGTCACTGGCTGGCGCAAAATAAACTGGATGTCTGGCTACCGGCTAATGAAAACTACGCACCGCTAATCTGGCACGATCGGCAGGGTTACCACGGCTCGGCCATAGATATGATCAACGATATGCGTGACCTGCTGCATGTCGATGTCAACGTACATTACATTGATAACTACTACGAGGCATTGCAGAGCCAGAACTGGCCGGTGCGTCTTGTCAACGTTATAGCGCCCCCCGACAGATCACAACTTCCCGGCATGATTGGCCCGGTTGTCTCCTGGCATAACGTTTATTACAACCGCATTGGTCAGCCCTTTATCTGGGATGAAGATCAGATTCGCCACCAGCGCATCGGCGTGATTAAGGGCTCGTTCTCGCAATTTTATCTTCAGCAACGCTATGCCAGTGAGATCACCCTCGTCACATTCGGTACCATTGAACAACTGATCAGCGGCATTGAAGATGACAGAGTGGATTACATTCTTGGCGATCTGAGTAGCCTTGAAAGCGCTTTGCGTGGCAATGAATTATTTCGCGGTGTTCTGAAAGTGGCGGGGATAACCCGGTCGGAATTGCAGATGGGGCCATGGGCCGATAGTGCGCATCCATTGCATAATTTGCTCTCGCAGGTTCATCGGCTGTCAGGTTACCGCACACTGTCCGAAGGGACTGATGAGCCCACACATTTCTCCGGATTAACGCGCAATACATTAAAAATCATCAGCGTATTGTTGCTGATTACGGCCATTTTTAGTCTGTGCCTGCTGGTAATAATGTGGCGGCACATGAGACAAAACCGGATTGTGAACCGGAATATCGTGAAGGTACTGGAAAAGGTGAACCGCGCCCATGATGACGAAACGGGCAGCCATATTCAGCGTGTAGCGAAATACTGTGGACTGCTCGGCCGGGCGCTAAAACTCCCACGACGTACCGTTCGGGATATTGAAAATTTTGCCTCATTGCATGACGTCGGCAAAATCGCCGTCCCCGAGCGCATCTTGCGTAAAGAAGGCCCCCTCACTGAGGATGAGTTTGAAGAGATGAAACTGCATACTCTTAAAGGCTGGCGCATCATTCAGGGGCTATCACTGGGGCCAGTGGCAGAGAATATTATCCATTTCCACCACGAAAAGTGGGACGGAAGCGGTTATCCGGACGGTCTGCGAGGTGAGCAGATCCCGCTCGAAGCACGCATTCTTGCTCTGGCCGATGTTTATGACGCGCTACGACAAAAACGCATCTATAAACCCAGCTTCACACATGAACAGGCAATGCAAATCATCGAGGCTGGCAGCGGTCGGCATTTCGATCCACGTCTGGTCGCTTTATTTCGTCAGCAACAACACCTGTTTGCCAGGATTTTTGACACTCTCGCAGACTGAGCGCCGTTGTGCGTAAAAAGGCCAGTTACGCAGGCTATTCCGCCGATTGCCCGCGAAATAAGTCGGTAAGATGCCACAATGCCCATAAGATTCAGAGCGATTTCATGAACAAAATCCTTGTTGCCGCCTCGCTGCTACTGCTCGCCGGGTGCTCAATTACAAAAGAACCCAAAGTCAGCAATGTCGATACGACCAATGGTCTGATCCGTCTTAGCTTCAATCAGGCGATGATGCAAAACGCACATTATGACGAATACACCACGCAGGGGACTGCCAATAAACAGTGCCAACAGATGGGCTATGCAACAGCAGTGGCTTATGGTCAGCCAATTTCAACCTGTAGCCTGATCAGTGGCTCCGTCTGCATGAACACGACCATCACCATTCAGTACCAGTGCCGCGGTATGGCGCTCAATAACGTGCCGGCCGCCAGGGCCTGGTAACGGTTAATGCCAGCGCACCACCGCTGGCATTAATATTTATTTAAATTAAAGAATAATTATCATTTACCCAATTATTTCCCTGCAATGCGTGTTATTCCCATTCTCATTGTTAATAAAAATTCTTTTTTATTTTACCTTTTGCAAATAATTAAATAACAAATTATAGTGACCGCTTCTTACTTCTTTTATTATTTTCCGGAGCGGCGCTATGCTTAAAGCTGAAATGATTGAAAAACTAAATGAGCAGATGAACCTCGAACTTTTTTCGTCTCTGCTTTATCAACAAATGAGCGCCTGGTGTAGCTATAACAGCTTTGAAGGTGCCGCCGCATTTCTGCGCCGCCATGCGCAAGAAGAGATGACGCATATGCAGCGTCTGTTTGATTATCTGGCAGATACCGGCAGCTTACCGCGCATTAACACTATCCAGTCGCCGTTTGCCGAATATGCCTCGCTGGATGAATTGTTCCGTGCAACTTACGAACACGAGCAGTTGATCACCCAGAAAATTAATGAACTGGCGCACGTGGCGATGACCTCACAGGATTATCCGACGTTTAATTTCCTGCAGTGGTATGTCGCGGAACAACATGAAGAAGAAAAACTGTTTAAATCCGTTATTGATAAACTGACACTGGCAGGTAAAAGCGGCGAAGGCCTCTATTTTATTGATAAAGAACTGTCTACTCTCGACACGGCAAATTAAGCAAAATGCGGTAATGAAATCTCATTACCGCATTATTTTTTAGTGCTGACAGATTTTACTTTCGTGGGTTGAAAACCCATCTGCGGCGGGAATGAATTTTCCCCGCGATGCCAGAAACGCCACCAACTCCGCTGCTGTCATATCTTCTGCTGAACAGGTATGAAAACGAGCATCCTTACCAAAGCGCGTACAGATTGCCGCTTCCAGACTCTCCCCGGAATAGTGCTCCCCTGATTCCAGCATCATATTAAGTACTTCGTGACCATGAATTGACGCCATATACCCTCCGCTTAAAAGGTGCATGATAAACACATCTTTAGGGTAGTTTTTTGCGTTATAACAGGTTTCGATGCATCCCTTGCCACTCATGGATAAGTGTAAATTTTAATATACACTTCTTGTAAGCCCGGTTTGACGAAGATCCGTTTTTCACATACTCTGCGCCGCACATTTACTAAAGAATGTGGTTTAAATACAGAGGAAAGTGTGAAAAATCGAACACTTGGTAGTGTTTTTATTGTGGCAGGAACCACGATTGGCGCAGGTATGCTCGCCATGCCACTGGCTGCCGCCGGGGTCGGATTTAGTGTAACGCTAGTTTTACTCTTCACCTTGTGGGGACTGATGTGTTATACCGCGCTGTTATTGCTTGAAGTCTATCAGCACGTCCCCGCCGATACAGGTCTCGGTAGCCTGGCGCGGCGCTACCTGGGACGCTACGGACAGTGGGTCACCGGTTTTAGCATGATGTTTCTGATGTACGCTCTGACGGCGGCCTATATCAGCGGCGCTGGTGAGCTGCTGGCATCAAGCCTCACCGCATGGACGGGCATAAACGTCTCACCAGCAGGCGGCGTATTTCTGTTTACCTTTGTCGCCGGTGGCGTGGTCTGTATTGGCACCTCGCTGGTCGATTTGTTCAACCGCTTCCTGTTTAGTGCCAAGATAATATTCCTGGTGGTGATGCTCGCGCTATTACTGCCACATGTCCATCAAGTGAATTTACTCACCCTACCGCTCGAAAAAGGGCTGGCCCTTTCTGCCATGCCAGTCATTTTTACCTCTTTTGGCTTTCATGGCAGCGTGCCGAGCATTGTCAGCTATATGGGCGGTAACGTACGCAGACTGCGGGGGATTTTTATTACCGGCAGCGCGATCCCGCTGGTGGCGTATATTTTCTGGCAACTGGCCACCCTTGGCAGCATCGAATCGTCCACCTTTATGGGAATGCTGGCCAACCATGCCGGGCTCAATGGGCTTCTTGAGGCGCTGCGCGAAGTGGTTGCTTCTGCGCATGTGGAACTGGCGGTCCATCTGTTCGCCGATCTGGCGCTGGCGACCTCATTCTTAGGTGTGTCACTTGGGCTATTTGATTACCTGGCTGACCTCTTCCAGCGCCGCAACACGGCCAGCGGGCGTATGCAAACCGGCGCGATTACCTTTTTGCCTCCGCTGGCATTCGCTCTCTTCTATCCGCGTGGTTTTGTGATGGCGCTCGGTTATGCTGGCGTGGCTCTTGCGGTACTGGCACTGCTGATACCCGCGCTGCTGACGTGGCAGAGCCGTAAAGCTCACCCATCGGCAGCGTATCGCGTTGTCGGTGGTAAACCCGCGCTCTGCCTGGTCATACTCTGCGGTATAACGATTATCGCGGTGCAGTTTGCGATTTCAGCAGGCATGTTACCGGAAGTGGGATAGTAAATCGGGCTCATCAGGAGCCCGAATTTTTTAGTGCAGGCAGCAGTTTTTGAATTTCTTGCCGCTGCCGCACGGGCAGGGATCGTTACGCCCGACTTTTACGCCATTCACCTGCGGTTGCTGAGCAACGGCTTGTTGTGGATTAGCCGACCAGTAATCATACAGCCGCAGGGCTGCCGGTCGAATAGCCTCTACGCTTTCATTGAATTCCTCTTCAGTGAATTCATCCAGACGCGCGAAGTTGTCTTCCAGTCCGTGCAAAGCAATAGCATCCAGATCGGCCTTACGTTCCTCCGGTAAGCCTGACCAGTCGGTTAGCGCCACGCCGCGCATATAGCCAAAACACCACTCTTCAACAACGGTATAGCTCTGGCCGTCCACTTCGTTATAACCAAAGACGGGTTCAAACTGATCCGGATAATCACTCAGGCGCTCAGCAATATCGTTCAAATGCTTAAAGCAAAGATCGATAAAACGATTCATCTCGCGATCGTTTTTCCAGCGCGGTATGTTTTTTTCGCCGCCCCATACGGCCACCAGCCAGCGATCCGGCTCGACAACCACCGGGCCGGACAATACCGCTGTCAGCATACCGTCCAGCTCCGCCACATCGAGTACGGACTCATCGCTGTGACCATAAGCGACTAATGTCTCTTCCAGCCACTGCAATTCATTTTCATTTAACGGGCCTTCGGTCATTTACGACTCTCCTGATGGCATAAGGAATAAAAAAAAGAAGGGTACCACAGAAACGATAATCGTAGAAAAACCGGGACCAGCCCGGCTTTAATTCGGGCGTAACAGGCATTGCCGTAATATTTCGATAACCCTTTTGATTTTATTTAAAAAAAAAGCCCGGTTTCCCGGGCTTTTTCATGCGCTAAAATTCTTAGTAATAGGCTTTCAGCGTTCTCTGGCAGAGTGCGGAGCGGACGCAATCGTCTGTGGTGAAACGCACCACCCCTACCATCTCATCTTCCTCAAAACGCGACAGCGCGTCGCTCAGACCGGACTGCACCCCGCGGGGCAAGTCACACTGAGTCACATCACCGTTGACGATGACCGTCACATTTTCCCCGAGGCGCGTTAAGAACATTTTCATTTGCGCAGCGGTCACGTTCTGAGCCTCGTCAAGAATGACAACCGCATTTTCAAAGGTACGTCCGCGCATATAGGCGAACGGCGCGATTTCTACCTTACCAATCTCTGGTCGCAGGCAGTATTGCATGAAGGACGCACCCAACCGTTTAACCAGAACATCATAGACGGGCCGGAAATAAGGGGCGAACTTCTCCGAAATATCACCAGGTAAGAAGCCGAGATCTTCGTCGGCCTGCAGAACCGGTCGGGTTACAATAATCCTGTCCACATCCTTATGAATCAGGGCTTCCGCCGCTTTCGCCGCGCTGATCCATGTTTTACCGCAGCCGGCTTCTCCGGTTGCGAATATCAGTTGTTTACTCTCGATAGCATTCAGGTACTGCGCCTGAGCTTCATTACGCGCAACAATCGGTGAATTATCACGACTATCCCTTGCCATTCCGATTGCTTCAACGCCACTCATCTGCACAAGCGAGGTGACCGACTCTTCTTCACGCTGTTTGTGACTGCGCGAATCGCGTCTCAGCACACGTTTAGCTTCACGACGAGCTTTGATCACTGCTTTCTGTCTTCCCATGGATAGCACCTTGAGTTGTTGGTTTACATCACACGCACCAAAATCGGCACGATTATGCGCACGAACGTCTGAGGTTTGGCTTCCTTGTAAGCCATGTCTTGCCTTTGAAATTGACATAACAAAGCAGCTGCTATCAGCGCCTGCCATGTCGGTTAAATCAGAAACAGGAATGAAGGAGAGAAATTCAGAGGTGAAGCGTTTACTGCCGGAGTGTGTATCCCCGAACCGGGTGTTGCGCTGTTTGTTGGTGTTACGTCCAGTAGAGGACTTTACCATCCGCGATCTCCAGGTGACAACATCACCGCAGGGCAGCCAATCTATGTAATAAGTACATCAGGAATTAGCATAAACGCAACATTATTTTCACCAAAAGGTAACAAGCGTTTACCCTGCGCTATGGAAAAGAGTGTCCACGAAGAATATTACAGAAAAATAACAGATACTTTCTCATACGAAAAATCGATAGTTTGATGGCAGAAAAAGTGTGAACAGATACTACAGATAAGAGATTATCCTGCCTGGCTTCAGGCAGGATTCTTTTTCAGGCTTCGAGCAGCGCTTGCCCGAGATAGTGATTTTGGTCTTTAACACCTGGCAGCACGAAAAAGTAGCCGCCGCCGATGGGCTTAATATACTCCTCCAGCGCTTCGCCATTGAGACGTTTTTGCACGGTCAGAAAGCCCTTTTCCAGGTCGTGCTGGTAGCAGACAAACAGCAGTCCCATATCAAGCTGTCCGGCGTTGGTGACCCCCAGGGAATAGCTATAGCCCCGACGCATCATCAGGCTGGACTGCGTCTCTGGCGTACGTGGATTGGCCAGACGAATATGGCTGTCCAGGGCAATCACATCGCCGCCAGGATCGCTGGCATAATCCGGGACGTCATGTTCATTGTGCATCCCCAGCGGTGCGCCGGTTTGCTTATCGCGACCAAAGATAGTCTGCTGCTCTTTAAGCGGAGTGCGATCCCAAAACTCAACATGGAACTGAATGATACGCACAGCCTGATAGCTGCCACCAACGGTCCATGCAGGCTCCGCCTGATCGTTGGTCACCCATACGACCTTATCCATCAGCCCGTTATCACTGCTGTCCGGGTTTGCCGTACCATCCTTAAAGCCCAACAGGTTGACCGGCGTCTCTTTTCCTTTACTGCGCGCGGCATGATCAGAGATAAACCCTTCTCGTTTCCAGCGAACACTTAATAAATCAGGCGTGTGCTTAATCAGATCGCGCAGAGCATGTATCACCGTATCCTGGGTGTTGGCGCAGATTTGTACCAACAGATCGCCGTGGCTCAAGGAAGAGACCAGCGCATCGTTGGGAAAGCGCTCCATCTTTTGCAATTTTTTCGGTTTTTGCGCACGCAGGCCAAACCGATCGTCGAACAGCGAATCGCCCAACGAAACGGTGATGGTCAGATTATCCGGCGCAATAAACGGCCCGAGAATACCGGAATCCATTGGCGGCAGGCGCGGATTGGGCGTTTCCGGTGCCGGGCCGCCTTCGGTCAGAAACGCGATGCGCTGCGTTAACAGACGAAACAGGCGTTGCAAATCGGCTTTGTCCGTCGCCAGCACATCAAACGCCACCAGCATCATTGACGCCTGTTGCGGCGTCAAAATCCCCGCCTGATGTACACCGTAAAATGGCTGTTTCTCCATGCGCGCATCCGGTGAAAGCGTGCCTGGCGCACTTTGCGGTTTGGCCGCATGCGCCACTGGACATCCTCCGGCCAGGGCTAGCGCGCCTCCCAGCGCGCCCATTCCTTTTAATAAACGGCGACGCGAAGGCTCGCTGACGCCGTACTGTTCTTTGTCATTCATGATAGTTAGTCCAGACCCAGCACACCGCGCAATTGAGCGAGATCTTCCGCCAGTGTCGTAATCGGCCCTTTTAGCGCGTTACGGTCAGCATCCGTCAGCTTGTCATAGGTCTCATAGCCGTCTTTGGTCCGGTATTTCGCCAGAATAGCGTCGACTTTCTTAAAGTTCGCATCCACTTTGCCGAGCAGTTCGGCGTTGTTTTTCTGTAATTGCGGACGCAACAGGTTCACAATTTTTTGCGCGCCATCGACGTTTGCCTGGAAGTCCCACAGATCGGTATGGCTATAACGGTCTTCTTCACCGCTGATTTTGGTCGCTGCGACTTCTTCGATCAGACCTGCCGCGCCACCCACCACTTTTGACGGCGGGAAAGCCAGCTCGCTAATGCGTTTTTGCAGTTCCTGCACGTCGGTGTAGAGCTGCTCAGCATAGGTGTCCATACTTTTAACTGAGTTGTCGCCAAACAGGGCTTTTTCCAGACGGTGGAAGCCGGTAAATTTCGGATCGTCGGCTTTCTTCTCGTAATCGTCTTCGCGGGCATCAATTCTGCCATCCAGATCGGAGAACAGTTCAGCAATCGGTTCGATACGTTCATAGTGCTGACGGGTCGGTGCATACAGCGCTTTCGCTTTCGCAATGTCCCCCGCTTTCACTGCGTCGGTGAATGCTTTTGTGTTTTTCACCAAATCCGCCGTTTCCGCCGTCACATAGGCTTTGTAGTCGGTGATGGCAGTGCCAAGGCTTAGCAGCGCTTCGCTTTTTGCCGCATCCGCCGTTGCCTGACCTTTGACTATCAGTTTGCCTTTCGGATTGGTCAGCAGGCCGCAGGTCATGTCATATTCACCCGGCTGCAGGTTAGCGGTCAGCTTCTGGCTAAAGCCCGGCGCGATATTTTCGCGCTCTTCAACCACCAGCACGCCTTTCAGGATTTCCCATTCCAGCGCCTTCTGGCTCTGGTTGACGATCAGGAACTGTGTTTTCCCCGCATTGACCGTCAAACTCATCGGCTCACACTGCTTGTCCGTGACGGTCACTTTGACCTGAGGAACATCCGCTGCATGGGCAGCAAACGCACAAGAAAGCAGCGTTGCGATCCCTGCCTGTAACGCACTACGACGAAAATGAATTGCCATGACCCTTCCCTTCTTAAAAGTATGTTGTAACTAAAACTCACCCGGTACCGCTATTTATTGTGCAGCTCTGGAAGGCTGCGAACCTGAGCGCGTTGGCATCACGTACAGCACCAGCGCAGGAATTAAGTAGAGGATCCAGACACCCACTTCACTGACGCTCGGTGTTTCCTGATAGCCAAAAATGCCTTCCAGCAGCGTGCCCGTCAGGGAGTGCGTGGTTAGCACGTTACTCAGATCGAACGCCACATCCTGGAAGTGGTTCCACAGTCCAGCCTCGTGAAAGGCGCGAATCGCCCCCGCTGCCAGTCCCGCCGCAACCAGCAAAATAAACAGGCTGGTCCATTTAAAGAATGCGCCAAGGTTGAGGCGAATACCGCCCCAGTAGAGGAGGAAGCCCAGTACCACCGCCGTCACCAGCCCGAGAACCGCGCCCACCGGCGGCCAAATCCCCACATCTTGCTGGAATGCCGCCAGCAGAAAGAAGACCGATTCCAGCCCTTCGCGCGCCACGGCGAAGAAGACCATCATGATCAGCGCCCAGCCGTGGTTGTTACGGCTTGCGAGAGCGTTATCCACTGCCTGCTCCAGTTGCACTTTGACGTTACGGGAGACTTTGCGCATCCAGAAGACCATCCACGTCAGGATCACCACGGCTATCACCGCGACAATACCTTCAAATAATTCCTGCTCTTTCTGCGGGAATTCACCGGTGGTTTCGTTAATGATGATGCCGAGCGCCAGACATAGCGCTGCGGCGAGGAATACGCCTACCCACATCACGCCAATCCAGCGTCCGCGCTGGGTGCGCTTGAGATAACTGGCAATCAAACTTACGATCAGTGCCGCTTCGAGACCTTCACGTAACATAATGAGAAATGGAACAAACATCCGGACGCCTCTGCTGTCATCAATGGTCAATTGCTGAAAAGAAAAGTAAATTTCTTTGATAGTGATTATCATTACGGCAAAAGGAAACTCAAGCGAAAAATGATCGGAATAATGAATGGATGTAACCAGACCGCAGGTGAGTAAGGATAGCCACGCAGGTTATGCAGAATCAGCGGTTGCATGGCAAAAAGTTAGCTTACAAATCATTAACTTTTTGTTTACTGAGTATACGGGCTGTGGCTAAATGAGCGCCCCAATTACCTGCACATTTTCCATTATGATCAACTTTCTACATTTTCTGCTGGCGCTGGTCGTCATACTGGCTCTGGCATGGCTTACCAGCTTCGACCGCCGCAACGTTCGCATACGTTTTATTCTGCAACTGGTGATTATTGAGCTTGCGCTGGCATGGTTCTTTTTGCATGCGCAAAGCGGGCTGACCCTGATTAAATATGTCTCTGGCTTTTTTGAAACACTGCTTAAATTCGCAGGCGAAGGGTCCGGATTTGTTTTTGGCGGTATGAGTGAAAAAGGGCTGGCGTTTATTTTCCTTGGCGTCCTGTGCCCTATCATCTTTATTTCCGCATTGATCGGTATTCTGCAACACTGGCGTATTCTGCCGATTTTTATTCGTCTTATCGGCACGCTGCTGTCAAAACTCAACGGCATGGGCAAGCTTGAGTCGTTTAATGCGGTCAGCTCGCTGATCCTTGGCCAGTCGGAAAACTTCATTGCATACAAAGGGATTCTGGCCGACCTCTCCTCACGTCGCCTGTTCACCATGGCAGCAACGGCGATGTCGACGGTATCGCTGTCGATCGTCGGCGCCTACATGACGATGCTGGATGCCAAATATGTGGTGGCGGCGTTAATCCTGAATATGTTCAGCACCTTTATTATCCTGTCGATCATTAATCCAGCGCGCCCGGAAGCCGAGCCGGAAATTAAACTGGAAAAGCTCCATGAATCGCAAAGTTTCTTTGAAATGCTGGGAGAATATATTCTGGCCGGTTTTAAAGTCGCGATGATTATTCTGGCGATGCTGATTGGTTTTATTGCCCTGATTAGCGCGGTCAATGCCCTGTTCTCTGCCCTGTTTGGCATCAGCTTCCAGCAAATTCTTGGCTATGTGTTCTACCCGCTGGCGTGGCTGGTCGGCATTCCGCTTTCGGATGCTCTGCATGCAGGTAGCATTATGGCGACCAAACTGGTGGCGAACGAGTTTGTCGCAATGATCGAACTGCAGAAAGTTGCCGCTGAAATGACGCCGCGTGGGCTTGGGATCCTCTCCGTCTTCCTGGTGTCGTTCGCCAACTTCGCGTCTATCGGTATCGTGGCGGGCGCCATTAAAGGGCTTAACGAGCAGCAGGGGAATGTTGTCTCCCGCTTCGGTTTGCGCCTGGTCTATGGCGCCACGCTGGTGAGTCTGCTTTCTGCCGCCTTTGCAGGCGTCGTATTGTAATAAGTCACGGCGGGCTTCTCACCCGCCGTTTCTTTCATCAGAACTGTACGCAAACCGGCTGATCGACTCGCATCACGGACTCCTGCGCAAAGCGCGATTTATAAATTCCCCGTAACGCTTCGATATTCTTTTCACTCTGAACATCTTTCCCATGGATCAACATCAGCGCTTTGCTCGGCTCGCGAGCCACTTTGCCGTCATTGCCCAGCCACTGTCCGCGCGCATCAAACACCGTCAGGCCATCACGAAAGCGCGGCGTCACGTCCGTGTCGACAAACTGCTGCCACTCCTGGGTGGTGATGTCTTTCCCTGCCGGGCGACTTAAACCGAAGTAGAGCGTGGTTTGTTCCATCTGGTTGTCCGCTTTGCAGCTCTGGGCGGATACGGTCTGTTTTGTCGGTTGTGCGACGCAGCCTGCCAGTAAACCCGCGAATACCAGTGCAGTGACCCCTGTCTTAATCTTCATTTCGCTATCCTCATTGTTATAAGCACAGAGATAAGAGCGTAAATACCGCGTTTAATCAAGTGACTGGAATATCTTTGCTTATTCATAGGCCATCACAAACTCTGCCGCCGAGTTGGCCGAGCCCGGGCTGATGGTGCCCGTGCGCACATAGCGGGCTTTCATTGGAATGGTGTAACTGCCGCCCGTCGAGGTGTTGTAGCCTGAAAATGCCGTTTTCGTGTTAAACGGCACGGCAGTGATGCCATCGTCATACAGCACCTGCACCCCAACACCGCTGGCTGTTGAACTGCTGTCGAGCGTCAGATACTGATTATTACCGGAGCCCTGCAGCGTTACCCCTGAGGCGGGCTGGAAGGTATAGCTCACCGAGGTCAGGCCAGGGTCACAATTGTTAATTTCAAAATTAAAGGGCACGGGGGCACTGGTTGCCCCCACCGAGGCAAAATCTGAGGCAGCATGATTATTGAGATTAACGGTAATATTTGGGGTGGTGCAGGAGCCGGATTTGAATTTAACGGTTCCACTGATACTCATGGAGCCTGAATATATTCCTCGCGAGTTAGCATCATTTACCCATCCGCTGATATAGGTCCCATTCAGAACCACATCCCCCGTTTGCACCGGATCAATAACATAAAATTGCAGAGTATAATAACTGTCGGTTGATGAAAAATGGTGACAGCCGGGACAATAATAAGGTCCAAAAAATCGGTTAGGGTTTACGCCAACAACTGCCCCATTAGATGCTGTAAGTTTCATCCCGATCCCTGGCACGCCAGTCTTGAATATGCCCGGATATTTCGATTCCTGAAGTCCCGAAATGCCTTGATAAAAATGCCAGGTTGACCCAGTACACGTGTAAGTTCCTATAGTTGAAGCAGATGTGGGTATTAAAGTGATAGCATTCCCTATTGGCGTATTAGGTGCTTGATTTTTCGCTACTGTATAGTTTTGGGTTGCAAACGTCGTATACCTATAGCTGTAGCCATAAGCTGTGCAACTTGCCAGAGCGAGTCTGCTAAACATCATAACCGACAGTACCGCTATTGCCGTCAATAGCACCCTTGCTGATTTCATATGATCTTCCTTGAATTCAAACAAACATTAATTACGATAGCGGGTTTCACGAATATCAAAACCGCCGTTATCATCAATGGTGGAGAAAAAGACTTTCTCTTGAGTTAATTGTCCGGTAGTAGATAGTTTAAATATCACCCGCCCCTTCGCCGGGCACATTCCACTCTGTTTTGTTTTATCCATATCAGAGGGTGGGGTCAGCCGGATATCGTGAAAAGAGATATTAAACGCCGAGGGATTCGTGCATTCGAGTTCACCCCCCTCTTTCCCCGGCAACCGTCGCCATTGCAGCATTGAAACGGCCTGTTGCGGCGAACCCGGTAAATCCTTCGGTCGGTAAAATAATTTCAGCCGCGAACGCACCGGGAACTGTATGACGTTCTGCGTCCCGGCCTTTTTACCCGGAGGCGTCGGGCTGACCTCCAGCACGTTTATCCAGAACACCGACTCCCGGTCACGGGGAATATTGCCGCCGGTAAAATGAATGCGCAGCGACTGCCCCTTTCCTGGATCAACGCGAAAGATGGGCGGTACGATAATAAACGGTGGAGTTACCTCACTGCCTTCGCCTGCGTCCATCCACGCCTGAATAAGACGCGGCGCAGAGGAATCATTTTTAACTCCCAGCGTCGCCTCTTTTTTCCCTTCCAGGTAAATCACCCGGGTGGCGTTAAGCGTAATGCCCGCATAAGCGACGGAAACGGAAGTGAGCAATATGACTGAAAAGCAGACTGCGTGTCTGAACATATTTCCCTCCATGGAAAAACAATATTGCTGACGCGCAGTTATAAAGAAGGGAATTGTCGCTGGGGATATTTTGTATTCGCGAAGGATACCGGATGCAAGGGGCGTATTCCAGGCGTGGGTTTATGATGTCCGCGCCGGATAAGGCAACTGCCTGTTGATATTGCAGGGAGAAACGGGCTTGTGCAGATATGAGCGTGAAAATCCGAAATGTCTTCTGTAACAATTTCATCGCAGCGCCCTCCCCCTGCACAGGGAGAGGGAACTCACCAGTACTTACTCGGCCTGTAAACGCGACGGTGGCGCGGAGCGGTAATGGGCATCCGCTTCAGCGAAGCGTTTTTCCATTTCTGCGGACGGCGCTTTACCCAGCAGGCTAAACACCACAATGCCGATGCTGCCAAATACGAAGCCAGGGATAATTTCATACAGCCCCAGCCAGGCAAACTGCTTCCAGACGATAACCGTCACCGCACCGATAACCATCCCGGCCAGCGCACCGTTGCGGGTCATTTTCGACCACATGACCGAGAACAGCACTACCGGACCAAAGGCCGCACCGAAACCGGCCCATGCGTAGCTGACCAGGCCCAGCACGCGGTTGTCCGGGTTCGCCGCCAGCGCAATCGACACCAGCGCCACCAGCAGCACCATCACGCGGCCAACCCAGACCAGCTCAGTCTGCCCCGCGTTTTTACGCAGGAAAGCCTTGTAGAAGTCTTCCGTCAGTGCGCTGGAGCACACCAGCAACTGGCAGCTCAGGGTAGACATGACTGCCGCCAGAATCGCCGACAGCAACACCCCGGCAATCCACGGATTAAACAGGATCTGCGCCAGTTCAATGAACACGCGCTCGGCGTTCTGATTGACCGCGCCAGCCTGCTCAGGGTGGTTATTAAAATAAGCAATCCCAAAGAAGCCCACGGCAACGGCGCCGGCAAGACACAGAACCATCCAGGTCATACTGATACGGCGTGCATGGACGATGCTGTGGTGAGAGTCCGCTGCCATAAAGCGCGCCAGAATGTGCGGCTGACCAAAGTATCCCAGCCCCCAGCCCATCAGCGAAATAATGGCGACAAAATTCAGCCCTTTCAGCATGTCGATATTTTCGATGCTTTTCTGTTTGATCACCTCCAGCGAATCCGCAAGGCCGCCAACAGAGAGGATCACAATCACCGGGGTCAGGATCAGGGCGAAAATCATCAGGCTCGCCTGTACGGTATCGGTCCAGCTTACCGCCAGGAAACCGCCAATAAAGGTATAGAGGATGGTTGCCGCAGCACCTGCCCACAGCGCATGTTCGTATGTCATGCCAAAGGTACTTTCAAACAGACGCGCGCCCGCCACGATGCCGGAAGCACAGTAAATAGTGAAGAACAGCAGAATGACCACCGCCGAGATAATACGCAGCAGGCGGCTTTTATCTTCAAAACGACCAGTAAAATAATCCGGCAGCGTCAGGGCATTATTATTGACTTCGGTATGCACGCGCAGACGGCCTGCCACCAGCTTCCAGTTAACCCACGCGCCGAGCGTCAGGCCAATGGCAATCCAGCTTTCAGAAATGCCGGAGATGAAAATGGCGCCAGGCAGCCCCATCAGCAACCAGCCGCTCATGTCCGATGCCCCTGCCGATAACGCCGTCACTAACGGCCCCAGACTGCGACCGCCTAAAATATAGTCATCAAAGTTTTTCGTCGAACGCCAGGCAAAGAACCCGATGAGAATCATGCCAAAGATATAAATGAGAAAAGTCACCAGCAGCGGTGTGCTAATTGCCATCAATAAAAGTCTCCAGGATTTTACCCGTTATCTACACCACCGGAACGGGGTAGCGATGTGATTGTTGTTATGAAGCGACCGTATCCTGCCGGAAGCCCCGGTTATTCACAAATGATTTAACACAGCATTTACATTAATTTCATCCCGAAACCGTCACAATTTTCCACCAGGTTGCACCATGTCACACTTTTGACGGTTGCACCTTAAAAAAGTGTTATCTACCGCAAACTAACTCGTCTTTAACAGTAATCCAGCATGCAAATTTCGGTCACATACAATTAACTTATCGTTCAATATTCACCTTGTTAACCCTGTCACATTTAACAAGGTTGCACAAAGTTGCAACATGGCGGATAGTCTGCTCACAACAAAAATTGCAGGAGAAAAACATGGGTACCACCACCATGGGCGTTAAACTTGATGATGCGACGCGTGAGCGACTGAAAGCCGCTGCTGCATCAATTGACCGCACACCACACTGGCTGATTAAGCAGGCTATTTTTAGCTATCTGGAAAAACTCGAAAATAACGAAATGATTCCTGAGCTGCCTGCAACCCATGCTGGTCAGTACACCGAAAGCGACGAGGTTGATAGCAACGCTGATGAGAGCGCTCAGCCCTTCCTCGAATTCGCCGAGAATATTTTGCCGCAGTCGGTTTCACGTGCTGCGATCACCGCCGCCTGGCGTCGCCCGGAAACCGATGCGGTTCCCATGCTGCTTGAACAGGCGCGTCTTCCTCAGCCGATCGCAGAAAACACCCAGCAGTTAGCCAGCCAACTGGCGGCGAAGCTGCGTAACCAAAAGACCGCCTCCGGCCGGGCGGGTATGGTACAGAGTTTGCTGCAAGAATTTTCACTTTCTTCGCAAGAAGGGGTGGCGCTGATGTGCCTGGCAGAAGCGCTGTTGCGCATTCCCGATAAGGCCACCCGCGATGCGCTGATCCGTGACAAAATCAGCAACGGTAACTGGCAGTCGCATATTGGCCGCAGCGCCTCGCTGTTTGTCAATGCTGCCACCTGGGGCCTGCTCTTTACCGGAAAACTGGTCTCCACCCATAACGAAGCCAGCCTGTCGCATTCGCTGAACCGCATTATCGGCAAAAGCGGCGAACCGCTGATCCGCAAAGGTGTGGACATGGCAATGCGTCTGATGGGCGAGCAGTTCGTCACCGGGGAAACCATTGCCGAAGCGCTGGCTAACGCCCGCAAACTGGAAGAAAAAGGATTCCGCTACTCCTACGATATGCTGGGCGAGGCCGCGCTGACGGCCGCCGATGCAGAAGCCTATATGGTCTCTTACCAGCAGGCGATCCACGCCATTGGCAAAGCCTCTAATGGCCGCGGCATTTATGAGGGGCCGGGGATCTCCATTAAGCTCTCTGCCCTGCACCCGCGCTACAACCGCGCCCAGTACGACAGAATGATGGATGAGCTCTACCCGCGCCTGAAATCACTGGCGCTGTTGGCCTGCCAGTATGATATCGGCATCAATATCGACGCCGAAGAGGCCGACCGGCTGGAGATCTCCCTCGATCTGCTGGAAAAACTCTGTTTCGAACCGGAACTCGCAGGCTGGAATGGCATCGGTTTTGTGATTCAGGCCTACCAGAAACGGTGTCCGTTCGTCATTGATTACCTGACAGACCTGGCATCGCGTAGCCGCCGTCGCCTGATGATTCGTCTGGTGAAAGGCGCATACTGGGATAGCGAGATCAAACGCGCGCAAATGGAAGGACTGGAGGGCTATCCGGTTTATACGCGCAAAGTCTACACCGACGTCTCGTATCTGGCCTGTGCGAAAAAATTACTCGCCGTACCGAATTTGATCTATCCGCAATTCGCCACCCACAACGCCCACACCCTGGCCGCCATCTATCAGCTCGCGGGCCAGAACTACTATCCAGGCCAGTATGAGTTCCAGTGTCTGCACGGCATGGGCGAACCGCTCTACGAGCAAGTGGTAGGCAAAATCTCTGACGGCAAACTGAACCGCCCGTGCCGCATCTATGCCCCGGTGGGCACACACGAAACGCTGCTGGCTTATCTGGTACGCCGCCTGCTGGAGAACGGGGCCAATACCTCCTTTGTTAACCGCATTGCCGATACCTCGCTGCCGCTGGACGAACTGGTGGCCGACCCGGTACTGGCCGTAGAGAAACTGGCGACGCAAGAAGGCCATGTTGGCCTGCCGCATCCGAAAATCCCGCTGCCGCGCTGGCTCTACGGTCAGGGTCGCATCAACTCGGCAGGCCTGGATCTGGCCAATGAACATCGACTGGCCTCCCTCTCCTCTTCCCTGCTGAACAGCACCACGCAGAAATGGCAGGCCAGACCGCTGCTGGAAACCCCGGTAGCGGAGGGTGAAATGGAAGCCGTAGTGAACCCGGCAGAGCCGAAAGATATTGTCGGCTATGTCCGTGAAGCGACGGGAAGTGAAGTGGCGCGCGCGCTGGAAAGCGCGGTGAATAACGCGCCCATCTGGTTTGCTACCCCGCCTCAGGAACGTGCGGCTATCCTGGAGCGTGCAGCGGTGCTGATGGAAGATCAGATGCAAGCGCTGCTCGGCATTCTGGTACGCGAAGCGGGAAAAACGTTCAGTAATGCGATTGCCGAAGTCCGCGAGGCGATTGATTTCCTGCGCTATTACGCAGGCCAGGTTCGGGAAGATTTCGCCAACGAAACCCACCGTCCGCTGGGTCCGGTAGTCTGTATCAGCCCGTGGAACTTCCCACTGGCTATTTTCACCGGGCAAATCGCTGCCGCGCTGGCGGCCGGTAACACCGTGCTGGCAAAACCGGCAGAACAGACGCCGCTGATTGCCGCACAGGGCGTCGCTATTCTGCGTGAAGCGGGCGTGCCGCCGGGCGTGCTGCAACTGCTGCCAGGCCGTGGCGAAACCGTAGGCGCGCAACTGACGGCGGATAACCGCGTGCGCGGCGTGATGTTCACCGGCTCAACCGAAGTGGCCAGTCTGTTGCAGCGCAACATTGCGACACGGCTGGATGCACAAGGGCGTCCGACGCCGCTTATCGCCGAAACGGGCGGGCTTAACGCGATGATTGTCGACTCGTCGGCGCTGACCGAGCAAGTGGTGGTCGATGTGCTCGCCTCGGCCTTTGATAGTGCCGGACAGCGCTGCTCGGCACTACGCCTACTCTGCCTGCAGGAAGAGATCGCCGAACATACGCTCACCATGCTGCGCGGCGCGATGGCGGAATGTCGAATGGGCAATCCGGGACGCCTGACAACGGATATCGGCCCGGTCATTGACCGCGAAGCCAAAGAGAATATCGAGAAGCATATTCAGGCGATGCGCGAGAAAGGCCGCCCGGTATTCCAGACGGCACATGAAAATACTCTGGATGCCCGTGAATGGCGAAGCGGTACCTTTGTGATGCCAACGCTGATTGAGCTTGAGAGCGTTGACGAACTGAAAAACGAGGTCTTTGGCCCGGTGCTGCATGTGGTGCGCTACCGCCGCAGCGATCTCGACAAACTGGTGGGCCAGATTAATGCCGCAGGATATGGCCTGACGCTGGGTGTTCACACCCGTATTGATGAGACCATCGCCCAGGTCACCGGTAGCGCGCACGTCGGCAATCTGTATGTGAACCGTAATATGGTCGGCGCGGTCGTGGGCGTGCAGCCCTTTGGCGGCGAAGGCCTTTCAGGCACCGGGCCAAAAGCTGGCGGGCCGCTGTACCTGTATCGCCTGCTCGCCAGCCGCCCGGAAACGGCCATCAGGCAGACACTGTCACGTCATGATGCCCGCTTCCCGCTTGACGCGCAGCTTAAACCGACCCTGATCCAACCGCTGGATGCGCTGACACAATGGGCCGAAGATAAACCTGCGTTGCAGGCGATTTGCCGGCAGTTTGGCGAACTGGCCCAGACCGGGATCCAGCGCGTCTTACCCGGTCCTACCGGCGAACGCAATACCTGGACATTATTGCCTCGCGAGTCGGTTCTCTGCATGGCCGATAACCCGGAGGATAGCCTGACTCAGCTTGCGGCGGCGCTCGCCAGCGGCTGCCGGGTGCTGTGGTCGGATGACGAACTCCACCGCACCCTGCGTGACGCATTGCCGGAGATAGTCCGCGCAAGGATTACGCTGGCCGCGGTCGATGGCCTGCTTTCGCAGCCGTTTGATGCAGTTATCTATCACGGCGATTCCGATCAGCTACGCGAACTGTGTGGACATATCGCCACGCGCGATGGCGCCATTATCTCAGTGCAGGGCTTCGCCCGCGGTGAGAGCAATATTTTGCTGGAGCGTTTATGGCTGGAGCGTTCGCTGAGCGTTAACACCGCGGCCGCAGGCGGGAATGCCAGCCTGATGACCATCGGCTGAGGATGGAAAATTTGCCGGTAATGTACTTTATACCGGGGCTACAATTCAGCGCGATGCCGTAGTACCGTATGCCGGATACGCACAATGCTATCCGGCATTTTTTTATACGGAGAAAATATGAAACGTTTATTGATTGCAGGGGTGGTTTTGCTGGTCAGCGCCAGCGCACTGGCGGAGGACTGCGACAATGCCACCTCGCAGACAGAAATGAACATGTGTAGCGCCGGTCAATACCAGACGGCGGACAAAAAGCTCAACCAGACCTGGCAGACGGCACTGAAACGCGCTGCGCCGCAACAGCGTGAGTTACTTAAAAAAGCGCAGAAAAACTGGATTGCCGTGCGCGATGCCGACTGCGCGTTTATCGGCTCCGGCGCCGAAGAAGGCAACGCACAGCCCATGGTCATCAACCAGTGCCTGACCGATAAAACCAACGAGCGCGAAGCCTGGCTTTCGTCTCTGCTACAGTGCGGCGAGGGCGACCTGAGCTGCCCTTTCCCGCCCGCCAACTAACGCACGCGGATGCCTTCGGTCACCATCCGCTGCACGTTTTCTACCGTGCGCTGAAAAAAGGCCTCATCCTGTAGCGTTGTGCCGGTCACCGCCTCTACCTGCGTGGCGAAATCGGCATAATGCTGGGTTGAGGCCCAAATCATAAAGATCAGATGATGCGGGTCGATCGGCGCCAGCTTGCCGCTGGCTACCCAGCCGGCAATGATCGCCGATTTCTCCTCCACCAGCGCTTTCAGCGAACCTTCCAGCTCTTCTTTCAGCACCGGCGCGCCTTGCAGCATCTCCATGCAGAACAGACGTGACGCCTGGGGATTGTCACGCGAGACTTCAAGCTTTAAGCGAATGTACTCCTGAATCGCCACCAGCGGGGTAAGGTCTTCGCGAAACGCTTTTAACGGCGCCAGCCAGATAGCGAGAATGTGGCGCAACACGGCAAGGTAGAGCGCTTCTTTTGACGGGTAATAGTAGAGAAGATTGGTTTTTGACACCCCCGCCCGCTCCGCCACCTTCTCAATGCGCGTGCCGTGAATGCCATACAGGGAAAAGGTCTCGAGCGCCGCAGCCAGAATGGCCTCTTTTTTCTCGTTCACCGCCCGGGTCCGTTTGCCCGTTTTTTTCGCCGTATCCTGCGCCATGCTTTTCTCCTTACTGATTTTTCTCAGCATATCAAATGGCGCGAGCCGACTCGACCCCTGCACAGCCATGGCGCAAGTGCGCCTGTTTTTTGTGCACCGTTTTTGACCATTTAGTCCACTTTTTTAATCTGCATTTCATCAACTTTTGTTTAACACACTAATAACAATACAATTTTCAAACCTGGCATTCCCTTTGCTAAATCGTTGATGCGAGGCTCACAGGAGAGTGCAGGATGCAATGCCACGCCCGACGTTCAACCGACAACGCGAGGTACGAGATGAAAATTGGTGTTTTCGTTCCGATTGGCAACAACGGCTGGCTGATTTCCACCCATGCGCCGCAATACAAACCGACCTTTGAACTCAATAAGGCGATTGTGCAAAAGGCCGAGCATTATCACTTCGACTTTGCTCTGTCGATGATCAAGCTGCGTGGTTTTGGCGGCAAAACAGAATTCTGGGATCATAATCTGGAGTCCTTCACCCTGATGGCCGGACTTGCCGCAGTGACATCACGGATTCAGATCTACGCCACCGCCGCCACCTTAACGCTGCCGCCCGCCATTGTGGCGCGCATGGCCTCCACCATCGACTCTATTTCAGGCGGTCGTTTCGGCGTCAACCTGGTCACAGGCTGGCAAAAGCCAGAGTATGACCAGATGGGCATCTGGCCCGGCGATGAGTACTTCGCTCGCCGTTATGACTACCTGACCGAGTATGTCCAGGTCCTGCGGGATTTGTGGGGCACCGGGAAAAGTGATTTCAAAGGTGAGTTTTTCACCATGAATGACTGTCGCGTCAGCCCGCAGCCGTCGCAGCCGATGAAAGTGATTTGCGCGGGGCAAAGCGATGCCGGGATGGCATTTTCAGCGCAATACGCTGATTACAACTTCTGCTTCGGCAAAGGGGTTAATACGCCAACGGCATTTGCGCCTACCGCAGAGCGGATGCGCGAAGCGGCACAAAAGACCGGGCGTGAGGTGGGCTCATACGTGTTGTTTATGGTCATCGCAGACGAAACTGACGAAGCCGCACGCGCCAAATGGGAACACTACAAGGCAGGCGCGGATGATGAAGCCCTGGCGTGGCTGACCGAGCAAAGCCAGAAAGACACCCGCTCGGGCAGCGATACGAACGTGCGCCAGATGGCCGACCCCACCTCCGCCGTCAATATCAATATGGGTACGTTGGTCGGCTCCTATGCCACCGTCGCGCGTCTGCTTGATGAGGTCGCTACCGTTCCTGGCACCGACGGCGTGCTGCTGACATTTGATGATTTCCTGACTGGCATCGAAGCCTTCGGTGAGCGCATCCAGCCACTGATGAACTGCCGCAGCCAGATCCCTGCCCCCACTCGTGAGGTCGCCTGATGATTACGCTTAATGCCCGCCCCGATTCGCTACATTTCGACCCGGCGCAGAGCGCGCTGATTGTGGTGGATATGCAAAATGCCTATGCCACGAAAGGGGGGTATCTCGACCTCGCAGGGTTTGATGTTTCCGCCACCGCGCCAGTGATTGAGAAGATTAAGACCGCCGTTGCCGCCGCGCGCGACGCGGGCATGCTCATTATCTGGTTCCAGAATGGCTGGGATGAGCAGTACGTAGAAGCCGGTGGGCCAGGTTCACCGAACTGGCACAAATCCAATGCGCTCAAAACCATGCGCAAGCGTCCTGAGTTACAGGGAAAACTACTGGCGAAAGGCGGCTGGGATTATCAGTTGGTGGATGAACTGATACCGCAAGAAGGCGATATTGTGCTGCCAAAGCCCCGCTACAGCGGCTTTTTTAATACCCCACTGGACAGCATCTTGCGCAGCCGTGGCATTCGTCATCTGGTGTTTACCGGGATCGCCACCAATGTTTGCGTCGAATCGACGCTGCGCGATGGCTTTTTCCTTGAGTATTTCGGCGTCGTGCTGGAAGACGCCACCCATCAGGCTGGCCCGGCCTTCGCCCAACAGGCCGCGCTTTTTAACATCGAAACGTTCTTTGGCTGGGTCAGCGATGTCGGGACATTCTGCAATGCCCTTTCCCCTCAGCCTCGGGTCAAAATTGCTTAAGGAGAACACCATGCCAAAACAGGTCATTATTCCTCCCGGAACCACCACCCCGATCGCACCGTTTGTGCCCGGTACGCTGGCAGATGGTGTGGTCTACGTCTCCGGGACGCTGCCGTTTGATAAGCAAAACAATGTGGTTTACCCCGGCGACCCAAAGGCGCAAACCCGTCACGTGCTGGAGACGATTCGTACCGTTATCGAAACGGCGGGCGGCTCGATGGAGGACGTGACGTTCAACAGTATTTTTATCACCGACTGGAAAAATTACGCCGCGATTAACGAAGTCTATGCAGAATTCTTCCCCGGCGATAAGCCCGCCCGTTTTTGTATCCAGTGCGGGTTGGTTAAGCCGGAGGCACTGGTCGAAATCGCCACCGTCGCGCATATCGCAAAGTGAGGCAGGCATGAAATTGATCCTCAGTGACCCGCCCTTTGCGGGTGCCCCCGTGGTGGTGTTAATTGCCGGCCTGGGCGGCAATGGCAGCTACTGGCTGGCGCAAATGGCGGCCCTGCAAAACCGCTTTCAGGTGGTCAGCTACGATCAAAGCGGCACCGGCAATAACCCGGCGACACTGCCGGACGGCTACAGTATGGCGGATATGGCCGCAGAGCTGCTAAGCGCACTGCAAGAGGCGGGCATCAACCGTTTTTGTGTGATTGGCCACGCGCTGGGGGCGTTAGTGGGGTTGCAACTGGCGCAGGATTACCCCCGCAGCATCAGTGCACTGGTACTGGTCAACGGCTGGCTGCAACTGAGCGATCATACCCGCCGCTGTTTTCACGTCCGCGAGCGCTTATTACAGTCAGGCGGCGCACAGGCGTGGATTGAAGCGCAGCCGCTGTTTCTTTACCCCGCCGACTGGCTGGAGGAGCACGCTCCGCGCGTGGAGGCGGAGGAAGCCCTCGCGCTGGCCCATTTTCAGGGAGAGCACAACCTGCGCCGCCGCCTTAACGCATTGAAACGCGCCGATTTTAGCGCCACGGCAGCGCAGATCCGCTGCCCTGCATTGATTATCTGTTCACGGGACGATCTGCTGGTGCCCTGGACCTGTTCACAAACGCTGCACGACGCGTTACCCCACAGTGAGATTCGACTGATGGAACGTGGCGGACACGCCTGTAATGTCACCGACAGTGACGCCTTTAATACCCTGTTACTCAGCGGGCTGGAAACCTTACTGCCCATTGCCGAAAAGGAGTTGTTATGAGTGAAGCCGTGAGCCAGAGCGCGCTGAATACCCTGTTTTATGACGCCCGCACCCACAACGGCTGGCAGGAGAGACCGGTAAGCGATGCAACACTCGCCGAGATTTATGAACTGGTCAAAATGGGACCGACGTCGGCTAACTGTAGCCCGGCACGTTTTGTATTTATCCGCAGCGAAGAAGGCAAAGAGCGGCTGCGTCCGGCATTATCGAGTGGCAATCTCGCTAAAACCCTCAGCGCTCCGGTGACGGCCATTGTCGCCTGGGATGCTGAATTCTATGAGCGGCTGCCGGAACTCTTCCCCCACGGTGATGCGCGAAGCTGGTTTACCTCAAGCCCGGAACTGGCAGAAGAGACCGCGTTTCGTAACAGCAGCATGCAGGCAGCTTACCTTATTGCCGCCTGCCGGGCGCTGGGGTTGGATACCGGGCCGATGTCCGGCTTCGACCGTGCGCTGGTGGATAAGACATTTTTTAGCGATACCCCCTGGCGCAGTAATTTGCTGGTCAATATCGGCTATGGCGATCCCGGCAAACTGTTTGGCCGCCTGCCGCGACTGGCGTTCAACGACGCTTGCCAGCTTATTTGAGAGGTGATGATGGCGATTAATCAACAGACATTCCGCGACGCCATGGCTTGTGTAGGGGCAGCGGTCAATATTATCACCACCGACGGCGACGCAGGCCAGGCGGGGTTTACAGCCAGCGCCGTGTGCAGCGTGACCGATTCACCGCCCACGCTTCTGGTCTGCCTGAATCGTGCAGCATCGGTCTGGCCGGTGTTTAATCAGAACCGGGCGCTGTGCGTGAATACGCTGGCAGCGGGCCAGGAGTCGCTGTCGAACTTATTTGGCGGTAAAACGGCGATGGCGGAGCGCTTTGCTGCCGCGCGATGGCAAACCGGTGAAACGGGATGCCCACGCCTGGAAGGGGCGCTGGCCTCCTTCGATTGCCACATTACGCAAGTGGTGAGTGTGGGAACGCACGATATCCTGTTTTGTGAGATTCAGGCTATCGTCCACCACCCGGCCCCGGAAGGCCTGGTATGGTTTAACCGTCATTACCACACGCTGATGCGCCCGGCCTGCTGATCAGGACTCCGCTTCAGCCGACGTTTCCGGCGCTTTAATCGGCGCCGTTTTCTTTTTTAATTTCAGCTCGCTGACCAGCACACCGATGACAATAAACACGCCGCCAAGCATCGCCAGCAGCGGCAAGCGTTCTCCGGCCATGCGGCCAAAAATACCTGCCCACACCGGTTCCCCGGTGTAGATAACCGTGGCGCGGGTCGGCGAGACGCTGCGCTGCGCCCAGTTCATGGTGACCTGAATAATCGCGCTGAAAATGCCCAGCCCCGCCGCCAGTCCCAGTAGCGGCACAGAGATCTCAGGAAGGGATTCTCCGGCAGGCGCCATTGCCGCGAACGCCACCAGCGATGCGGTCAGCAGTTGCACAACCGTCACGCGGCGCACATCCACCTTACCGGCCCAGGCGCTGATTAAAATGATCTCAGCGGCAATCGCCACCGCGCCCACCAGCGTAATGATTTCGCCTTTCCCCAGTGCCAACATATTGCCATCCGGCCCGGCCAGTAAAATCAGTCCAATAAACGCGAGCAAAATGCCAGCGCAGGACATCAGACCCGGAATCCGTCCCAGGCATAGCCACTGCAACAGCGGTACCAGCGGGACATACATGGCGGTAATAAAAGCCGATTTACTGCTGGGAATAGACTGTAATCCCCAGGTTTGCAGGCTGTAACCCAACGCAATCGCCACACCGATGGCGACACCGGCTTTAACCTCAAGCCAGGTGATACCTTTCAGGACATTAAAGGAGAGTAACCCTACCGCCAGCGCAGCTGTCGCGAAACGCAGGCCGACGAAAAAGAACGGGCCGCTCATGGTGACCGCATATTGCACGGCCAGGAATGTCCCGCCCCAGAACATGGTGATGAGGATCAAGAGTGCTTCCTGAGGCTTAACGGAGAACTGAAATCGCGAAGTACGCATGTTGCAAACCGGTTAACGGAAACCGCCTAGTTTGCGACCTGCGGCACATTTCTTCAACTCAAAAAAAACCGCCGGGCAAAACCCGGCGGCGAGCAGACGGTGACGGTATAATCATTAACCGTGACCACAACACTTACACCCTAGCTGCTGCGGCTACCGTGACTGCTTTTGCCCCCTTTCTTACCAGCTTCCGAGGCACGTTGTGGGTCATTTTTAAAATTACCCCCACTATGCTGGCCACCTTTACGACCTGCTTCTGATGCTCTTTCACGGTCTTCAGCGAAATTACCTGAACCACCACGATGGTTTGCCATTTCTGACCTCCGGTTTTGTGAAACATTAGACATCATACTGCATTCAGTAAAAGAGGATTCTTTCACCGCGCGGCGACACCGATGTACCGATGTCTTCGCCACGTGAAACTAAGCTTAGTAGAATAAGGTTGATCAGCCAGTGAATCGTAATATTCTGCAACAGGAAATCAGGCAAATTGTTGAATTTTTCAGCGGAAAAATGTTAAGCCGCTCTTATGCTTTAAAAAACGGCTCCGTTTGAAATGTATCAAATTGCAACAGACAAAATCAGCGCCATGAATAAGATATTAATCAATGGAATACAGAGCCAGCGCTTGTCCGCCCTGTTGTCATCCGCATCAGTGAAACACAATGACTCACCGTCCGATAACATCCCGGCACAGGGTGATTTCAACATGCTTGTATGTTTAAAGCAGAACCGGGATGGGTCTAAACTTGTCCTGTGTTTTTACTGAAGCTGCAGCGCGATCGACATCCAGGGATTAACAAGCCCGCGGGTTAGCACTATGCGCATCATCATTTTCAGCTATAGCCCGCACAATTGCCTGGTGCATCAGAAGCCCGTATCTGCAAGGCAGGGAGAACTGAAATGATAGATAAAACAACTGTTGGTATTGACGTATCAAAGTTCGCTTTAGATGTCTTTATTGATACCAGCGAGCGACTGATACATCTGGAGAATTCCGCCTCCGGCATCATGCAGCTGCTGAAGGAACCAGGAGCGCTGACGCGCAGGCAGATTTCGGCGCTGGTTAGTGTATGTCCGTATCACAGGGACAGCGGGCAGCTTCGCGGCAAAAGGGCTAACTGGGGAGGCAGGGCTGGCCTGCGGGCAACACTCTATATGGCGATGCTTTCCGCGGTTCGATATAACCCTCAGATTAAAGACTTCTATACATCCCTCATTGCACGTGGAAAAGTAAAAAATCGCGATTACAACCTGTATCAGGAAATTCATAACGACCCTCAATGCTATGTTCAGGGACCACAAGGATTGGATATACAGCTGAAGAGACAATTTACGACTCTGGATGAAGCAGACGATACGTAACACTGTTCAATCTGAACGAATAGAGGGCCCGCTTTGTGCCAAAAGCGGACGTTACCGCCAATTGAGTTGACTTGCACACAGAGTGCTATGGAAGTCTGGCGCTTTTCATTTCATAAAATATCCCGGGTACCGGCAGGTCTATTTGTTTCTGAGCAGTGTTATTTTTTTCTGATCTGATGAAGGCGAAAGGCCGAAATGGCGTCCATATTCCCGACTGAATTGCGTATGGCTTTGGTAGCCGACAGCATGTGCTATGGCTGTGATGCTGTCGCCAGTTGTGGCTAACTTCAAACGAGCCTGCATCAGGCGAAGACGTTTTTGGTACTGGACAGGGCTGAGCGCGGTGACTGCCTGAAAGTGGCGATGAAATGCGGAAACGCTTAATGCCGCCATGGCGGCCAGCTCTTCTACCCGCACGGCTTGCATATAGTGTTGTTTCAGCCAGTTAATCACCTTATAGATGCGGGCAAGATGCGATTCCGGCGTGGCAATATCACGCAACATCCAGCCCTGCGGCCCCTGAAGAACCCGGAATAAAATCTCTCGTTCATACGCAGGAGCTAAAGCAGAAATTTCCTCTGGCTTGTTGAGCAGTCGCAGCATTCTCAGCCAGGCATCAAGCAATTCGGACGTAACCGGGGCGACAGAAAATCCGGCGTTATAAAGATGCGTTTTCCCTGAACCCGGCATTCCATCCAGTAATTCAGCAATAATCTCAGGCTTCGGTGTCAGACTTACCGCAAGATAGGGTGCCCCGGTTCGCTCATCGGCAAAGACTTTGCCAACGGCGGGCAGATCCACCGACATCACAAAGTAAGTGGCAGGATTGTATTGCCAGGTTTTATCTCCCACCGTCATGCTCTTCGAGCCCGTGAGTATCAGATTAATCATCGGCTCATAGACAGCAGTAAGCCGGTGCTCAGGAATTTCCCCCTGTACCATCGCGACACGCGGTATAGCGGTTGCGGTGATTTTATTCCCGGCTTTTGAAGCCAGCAGGCGCAGTTCAGCTAATTTTTTTTCCATCCTGTTTAAATAACACGGCATGGGATCGGCAACAAGATTAAAGCAGGATTAGGCAAATATCAGAGAGGATTACAGGAGTCACCGTCCGACGCAGGGCGTAACCTTATATACGTCATCCTTTTCTTTCAGGAGCTTTCATGAAAAATGTTCTGATTACCGGCGGAAGCCGCGGCATTGGGGCCAGCACGGCGATTGAGTGTGCGCGTCGTGGCTTTGGCGTCATCCTGACCTGGAACAGCAAGCCGCAAGCCGCCAGCCAGGTGGTTGAGCATATTCAGGCCGCCGGAGGACATGCACTAGCGTTGCAGTTAAACGTAGAAGATACCAGCAGTTTTAGTCAGTTTCGTTCAAACCTCGAAGACATAATGGAATCACACTGGGAAGCCAGCGGACTTCACGGGCTAGTCAACAATGCAGGATATGGTCTTTATAATCCCATAGAGACAGTCACTGAAACGCAGTTCGACAGCCTAATGAACGTCCATTTGAAAGGGCCTTTCTTCCTTACCCAGACGCTGCTACCACTTCTACAACCGAATGCTGCAATTGTTAATCTCACCAGCGCCACCACCCGCGTGGCAACCGCCGGTGTAGCGCCGTATGCAACATTCAAGGGTGGCCTTGAGGTACTGACACGCTATATGGCGAAGGAGTTTGGTGAAAGAAAGATCCGAGTCAATGCCGTGTCACCCGGTCCAATTCGTACTGAGCTTGGTGGCGGTTTAAGTGATGAATTCGAAGCATTGCTGGCCGGACAAACAGCCCTTGGCCGAATTGGCGAGCCTGACGAAGTTGCCCGTGTTATCGCCGCTTTACTGTCTGCCGACTGTGGCTGGATTAATGCCCAGACGATAGAAGTCACGGGCGGTTATAACATCTGATTGCGGAGCTTTTATGCTTGACCATATCTTTATTACCGTAAGTGATACTGAGCGTTCAATCGTTTTTTATGAGCGTGTTCTGCCCCTTCTCGGCATCACCAACCGTCACGATTATGATGGTAGCAATGGCCCATCAGGCCATCCTGACCTCAAGGGATTTGGTGCCAATGGACGCGTGTTTTTCTGGCTAATATCGGGTACGCCTTCTCCTCAGGCCGTTCATGTCGGGTTTGTGGCAGATTCCGAAATCATGGTTAACCAGGCTTATGCTGAGGCCATCGCCGCAGGTGCCACGGAGATACACTCGCCAGGTGCGCAACTGCATTATGACCCGCGCTATTACGCCGCTCAGGTCAGAGACCCGGATGGATACAGTCTGGAGTTTGTCTATAAAAGCTGGCAGCACGGACGCTGAAAACATCATGCTGCAAGGTAAGCACAGGGGTGTGATCCTGGCAATGCCCAATCTGATTCCTCTTTAACGATGCGATATCTTAATGAAAAAACTCATGATTTACGGTGCGTCAGGCTATACCGGGGCGATGATTGCACGACACGCGCAGGAAGCTGGCCTGCAGATAATCGTTGCCGGTCGCGATGGGGAAAAACTGGCAGCGATGGCTTTGAAAATGGATGTCGCGTTTCGGGCTTTCAGCCTGGATGATCCTGACACAATTGATAGCGCCCTGGAGGATATTGACGTACTCATAAATTGTGCCGGTCCGTTTATGTATACCGCAAAGCCGTTAATCACTGCGGCAATCCGCCAGAAGGTCCATTACCTTGATGTGGCCGCTGAACTGGACAGTTACCAGTTTGCTGAAATCTTCGATGACGTCGCTGTTTCAGCAGGTGTGATGTTACTGCCTGGCTGCGGCGGAAGCGTGGTAATGCTGGGATGTCTGGCAGCCCACGCTGCCGCGGAGATCAAAAATCCGGCCCGTATCTCGCTGGCACTGCATGTCACCGGAACGATGTCGCGTGGCTCAGCGGTAAGCGCAAGTGAGAATTTATCAACTGAATGTTTGCTGCGCCGTAACGGTCAGTTGATGCAGCGTGAGTCAACTGAGTTGCAAAACTTTGATTTTGGCAAAGGGCCGCAAGCTTGTTTTCCCGTAACGCTTCCCGATGTGATTACCATCTGGAAAGCAACGGAGATACCTGATATCGAGACTTTTGTATATCTTTCCGGCGAAGGGTTTCCGCAGGGCAATTTGGCTGATTTGCCCGAAGGGCCGACAGCTCAGGAGCGTGAAGGCAGCCGTTATCAGGCCGTTGCGGAAGTCATGAATGCAGATGGCGATACCCTGCGTATGTTGCTGGATACGGTGAATGGATACAGCTTCACTGCTCTGGCGGCTGCCGAAGCAGGTCGTAGAGTACTGGCGGGAGAGTGTCGTCCTGGATTCCATACTCCTGCCGGGTTATTCGGTAAACATTTTGCCGAGACCATAGCCGATACCCGGATTGTGGCATTTGACGATCTACGCTGAACAAAAGGAAATATTCTGGCGTTTCTGAACTGATGATAAAAGCATTCAATATTCATCCGCCTGTTAAAATTGGCTCGCATCAACGGGGCATACTTTTGCTGCGTTGCTTAGTCTGACTCTGACACAGAACAGGAGTTTTTATGTCTGTCATCGACCATATTGAAATTTCAGTGAAAAATGCACCTTTATCACTACGCTTCTATCAGCAGGCACTTGAACCATTAGGCTTCAGGCTGGTGATTACCCAAGGGCCGGCCCAAACGCGAACGGGTGGATTTCGGTATGGGCTTGGTCCGCAAGGTTATCCCCGGTTGTGGTTGCATGACAATGAGGAAATCGGTGCGCCGCTGCACCTTGCTTTTTCTGCTGATGAGCGCAGCACAGTGGATCAGTTCTGGGAACGGGCACTTCTGGCGGGCGGGAAAGGTAACGGAGCACCGGGGATCCGTAAGCACTATCATTCACAATATTATGCAGCTTACGTTTTTGATCCTGACGGTAATAATCTGGAAGTCGTCTGTCAGCAAAGCATGTAAAATAATCAAGTTGTCCATGCCCAGCATGACCTGCTCCCGGTTGATTATTACATGCCAATGTTAGTCCTACATCCCTGCGGTTATGACAAATGCGAACTTCCGCTCTTCGCTCACAGCGGACATCGATCTTCGCGCCGCTCCGCTTAGTGCCAAAGCAGACATTGATAACATTGAGATATGTTAATTTATGGGAAACAGGTCACAAACGGTAGCCAGATCGACCACTGATATTAAAAGCAATAATCAATTGGGTCAGTTAGCTAGGAAGTACAAAACAGGGGGGAAATCAAATTCAAGTGAATTCTATACTACATGATGTTGATTATGCTGGTCTTAATGAGGCACTGAAAGGCCGAAACCTGCAAGCTCTTTGGTGGGCAACAGAAGCGTTCTCTGCTGATTATGTTAGCAGAGTGGAAGTTTTCTTTAGTGTGCTGGAACGCCTTTTACGAGAAAAAATCAGGCTGGCTAAGCACGGTAATTTCCTTGAAGGAAGTGTTGATGAGCAGGTTGAGCGTTTCAGACGGGCGTTCCCCCTGACAGAACCCGAGATGGAGGATGGTATCTGGTTCTTTGATGAGGCATGTCCGGGAGGAGCAGTCTGGGTACTTGAGGATGGTTCACTGGAGTGGACTTAAATGTTATTGCCTTCATGGCAATTGCATCGGCATGAATAATCACCACCGCAACTGCCGCGATGCAGGTGCTGGCCGGGGCTGCGGCGCCGTATTTTGCAGGGGCGGCTACGGGTGAACTGGCCGGGATAATTGCCCTCGACGCGTGGGACATAAAATTTGTCAGGGTCACTTGAGACTAACGTGATCGGAATATTAACCCGCTGTATCCTGACCAAATTGTTTTTGATATCACTAATGCAAAATGTTTTGCGTCGTTGAAAAGAAGGAATTCGGATAATATGTCTAAAATTAAATTTGAACTGAGTCGTGGAAGCGACGTATTACGTGATGGCATGTTTCTGGAATTATCTGTCAGCGAGACATCTCCTTTACGGCAAATTGCTGAGGTTTTCTATTCTGACGTTACTCACGAATTCTTTTTGACCTGCTACGAAGAGAATATCCCTCTGGAAGCAGTGGAAAAACTGATTTCGGAGGCGAGGATATCTCTCCCGCCAGTAAAGCAAGAGCAATCCAAGTAGCACAGACCACATATCAATGTCTGCTCATCGCTCATAGCAGACTTGTTGTGGTTTCCTACGTGTCTGGAGCAAACGCTGCTAACATAAAGGACAATCACTATTTAGATCAGTTCAGAAAAACTTCGTTCTGAACTATCAAAAAGCTTTGATCCAAAGTATGGAAACCCTCAATAGCTTTAAGTATATATCCTGGGTGCAGGTAATGTTGACCCGACCCAGGTGAGTTAATAGGTGATAACTAAATGACGCTTGTTAAGTATTTGTTGAAATATATTAGGCATGCTTTTTTTTACCAACAACCACATATGAACTGCCCGCTTTGCTCCATGAGCTTAATACTGATAAATTGTTATCCAAGCAAATTTCACTTACGATATTCACATCCAATAAACCATAGTAAGATGCGTTGCGAGAGTTTTGGTATATATATCCATGTAAATGCTTAATTCCCCTCTCATACTTCTTAAAATATGAGCTTTTAAATTGATTGACAATCATTGCCTCTCCATCATCTTTTAATAATTCTCTAATTCCGCTGATAATTTTGTCAATTGTAGATTTACATGGAATGGCGGAAAGCACGTTTGCGCAAAGTATAAAATCATAACGACTAGTTATTTTATGCATGCTTTCAAAGGGAACTACATTAGCTTTTCTATAGTTATCAGCTACATATTGTTGAATTGTGGTTTGTACGCCTCTTATAATTTGTACTCTTTCTAGCTGCTTTCTGGAATCTAAAAAGGTCACAGTTTCAAATTTATCGACCAATTGTTCAGAATATCTAAGTTTCCCACATCCAAAATCAAGGGCGCGGCCATTTTTTAGAGAGTTTTTGATATGATCGCAGAGATAGTTAGATGGCATAGTATGAGGTTTGGCTGCATTTTCTGAACGTATTATTATTCCATTCACTTCGTAATTCAAAGCTAACTCCATTTTAAGAAATATTGTTTTTATTAAAAAATTCTTTTATTTTATCATCAGGTATTTGTCTTACTTGGCTTTCGGTTCTTGGCTTAACAGATGCTATAAAAATAAGAAAATTGAAGACGACGAGAAAAATAACCCACAACCAAATATTATATAAAGAGCCTGTAACAGAGAATAGATTAGTTAATTTAGCAAAGCTTATTACTACAACAGTAACAAATGCAATCACCGTATGCTCAAAGAAAACCCAGAAATAATAAACTTTGTTCCAAAAAAGTTCAACGTAATGTTTATCTTTTAACTCTTTAACTTCTGGGTAATACAATTTGCTCATTACCTTGTAAGATTCATCACTAGATAATTTCCTCGTAACGTTCGCGATTTTTGCCAACGGCTGAACAATTAAATAATTATCCCATGCTTTTCTTATGCCAACTACTTTTGCTACATTGTTATGCAGATCTAAAGCCCCGCTAATAATGGACCAAAAAATTGAAAATGCGATTGGTAAAACTCCGAATGTTAATATCCACTTAATAAACTCTTCGTAGTCTTTAATGGGTGGGATGTATTTGGCATTAATGCCGACCAATGGCATGTAGCCAAAAATAACTAATGATAGATAAAATAGAAATGTAGTAATAAAAGTTGCCTTATGAAGCATCGGCAACATTTCATTGTAACTTTTTGGTGGTTCTAACATTTTACTCTCCATGCATTCCATGAAGTGGTCAACAAAAACTGGCCACCGCGTTAGAGTTTTTCCAGTATCGGTTTTCTGATTCGTTTGGCGGTAACCCACCATTATATTCGTGCGGTCTTAGTGCGCTGTAATATCCAACGATATAGTCCGTTATTGCGTGAGCTGCATCGCTGAAGCTTACATAGCCCGTCGCCGGCACCCATTCGTTCTTCAGACTCCTGAAGAAGCGCTCCATTGGGCTGTTATCCCAGCAGTTTCCACGCCGACTCATACTCTGCCTGATCCGGTATCGCCACAGTAACTGCCGGAACTGCCTGCTCGTATAATGGCTGCCTTGATCGCTGTGGAACATCACCCCGACGGGCTTACCACGGGTTTCCCATGCCATTTCCAGTGCTTTCATGGTGAGCCTGCTGTCCGGCGAGAACGACATGGCCCAGCCCACTGGTTTTCTTGCGAACAGGTCGAGAACAACGGCGAGGTACGCCCAGCGCTTACCCGTCCAGATATAGGTCACATCACCGCACCACACCTGATTTGGTTCCGTTACGGCGAACTGTCGCTCAAGATGATTCGGGATAGCAACGTGCTCATGACCGCCACGCTTATACCGGTGAGTCGGCTGCTGGCAACTGACCAGCCCCAGCTCTTTCATGAGTCTGCCAGCAAGCCAGCGCCCCATCTGGTAACCTCTCTGGGTTGCCATTGTGGCGATGCTTCTTGCTCCGGCAGAGCCGTGGCTGATGCCATGCAGTTCAAGTACCTGGCTGCGTAATACAGCCCGTCTGCCGTCTGGCTTTTCAGGACGGTTTTTCCAGTATTTGTAGCTGCTGCGATGGACCCCGAACACATGGCAGAGAGTGGCCACAGGATAACGCGCCCTGAGTTTCCCGATTATCGAGAACTGTTCAGGGAGTCTGACATCAAGAGCGCGGTAGCCTTTTTTAATATTTCATTTTCCATTTCAATACGTTGTAGCTTTTTCCTGAGCTCACGGATTTCAATTTGTTCCGGGGTAATGGGGGAGGCTTTTGGTGTTTTTCCCTGCCGCTCATCACGTAATTGTTTCACCCATCGCGTCATTGTGGAAAGGCCGACATCCATAGCGCTGGCTGCATCTGCCACGGTGTAATTCTGGTCAACGACCAGTTGAGCGGATTCGCGTTTAAACTCTGCGCTGAAATTTCTTTTTTTCATTATGGCACCTGTGTTGTTCTGAGGTGAGCATATCACCTCTGTTCAGGTGGCCAAATTCAGTAAACCACTTCAAACCGACTCTTCTAAGAACTTCAGGAACACGGATTAATCTTTTTGCTACGATTTCATTTCTCATTATTTTTTCCTCTGTTGTTTTACGTAATCGCTATGAGATTTCGTTTTTCTCTATGCTGTTTCGACAGGAGCTATAATAGGAAAAATTAAGATCACAAGATGCAGAGATTGGCGTACAAGATTTTTTGAGAAAATGGCAGGACGTGGTTTTCGGGGAAAATGGGAGTTTGTGGATTTCGCTGGTTTTGAAGAATGGGGACCAGTCTTGGCGATAGCCCCCCACACGTAGGAAGTGAGTTACTTCACTTTTTTCTCGTCTTCCTCTTCTTTTTCGTTCATCTTCATCGCTTCAGCTACTTTAGTATCTATCATATAGTCATTTTTACTCAACCAGAGGTTAAACAGCCGATCAAATTCGCGCGTAAGAACCTTATCAGCAAACGGTTTGTCGGTATCCTTGATTTGAGCGCCACCCCTGATGACTTCAGAGTCGTTAGGGTAGAGGAGACGGGAAAGCTGCTCATAAGAGATTTTGGCATCATTCCGCTTCGCCCAAAGCAGCAGATCCAGCATTGGGATAACCCTGAGATTGATCACCTTCTTGACAGTGCTTAGTCCGAACCGAAACGAACCAATTGCCGGCTCGCCAACGGAATGTTCCTTTCGCCATTGAGGAAGCATTCTTTTGATATGCTCAATAACCTCATCGTCGGTCAGGAACTTAATGTTTAACCACAAATACAGTGGATGCCCATCATCAAATTCGTCAATATCTCTTAGTTTCCGCGCCCCCACCTCTTTTGATATCGGTGAAGACGGTGCATCGGATGAGTAACCTACTCGTTGAAGCAGCTCAAGATCCCTTAGCCGTGCCTCGTAGCGACTAATGTCGTTGACGGTCATATGTCTGACATGCAGCCGCGCATCCACTAAAGGATTTTTCTTTTTAGTGCTTGGGGAGATTCTTTCTGTCGAACTAGCTAAAAGAGGATGACCAGCCAGAATCTTGGCTTCTTCTTCCAGATAGCGTTCATGGCGGGGATGACCTTCTTTACCAAAATCATGTCGGTTCAACGATACGCGACGACTGATTTCATAGCTTAGGTCATTTATCGTGATCTCTTGAAGGACATCGTAGTTGCTTAACTTGAACCACTGTTTTACCGTCTTCATGACTTCACTTGCTTTCATCTATCTGCAATCCATCAATCTGTTTTTAGCTGTTTTACGCTACAGAACAATCGGTTGTCCAGTCATCCAGTCACGCACACGTTTAAGTCATCAGGTGCCGCGTTTTATCTACTAACTGGTGAGCAAAAGTGTGTCTAAATCACTATGGCTAAGAAGGGGTGCTCTTGCGTTTAAGAGAAATTTTGATAGGAAAATATCAGATTTTAGATACAAAAAAAGCCCGTTTGCACGGGCTTTTGATGCATTACTTTTTGCATGACAGAATCAAAAACATTCTGTAAGTTATTGATTTTGCCATAAAAATGGCGGAAGCGCAGAGATTCGAACTCTGGAACCCTTTCGGGTCGCCGGTTTTCAAGACCGGTGCCTTCAACCGCTCGGCCACACTTCCGGAATGAGGCGCACTATAAACATCCCCGATGCATCTGTAAAGCCCTGAAATGTTCATATGCCTGAAAAACAATCAAAAGTGCGTTAATCGCCTGAAATAACAGCACCATGACCACTTTACAACCGTTTTTTTGCTACAGCACCTCAATGTTTTTTGATGTACATATCCTTCGTTAAATAATAGCCAAGTTTGTCCGGATCAAACCCGCCGACCCACGGCTTCACAAGATGCACACGGACATAATGGTAGACAGGAATCGCCGGAACATCTTGCCCAAGGATTTCTTCCGCCTGCTGATAATATTTGCTTCGCTGGGTGAGATCGCTCGCTTTGGCGGCATTGCGCAGAGCGTCATCGTAAGCCGGATTACTGTATTGCGAAGTATTCTCGCTGTCGCCCGTGCGGAAGTTGTTTAAAAAGGTTGCCGCATCATCATAGTCGGCATTCCAGGCATAGCGCACCAGATCGAAATGACCGGTATGCATGGCATCGAGCATCGTTTTCCATTCCTGGTTTTGCAGCTTCGCCTCTACCCCCAGATTTTTCTTCCACATCGAACTGACAGCGATGGCGATGCGCTGATGGGTTTCCATGGTGTTATAAAGCAGATTAAAAGACAGTGGATGCGCCTCATTAAACCCGGCGTCGTTAAGCAATCGCTTCGCTTCTGCAATCCGTTTTTCCTGTGGCCAGGCGGCATAATCCGGTGCAGACAAGGTTACGCCACCGATTTCCGGCTGGCTGATTAACCAGGCCGGTCGCTGCCCCTGCGCCATCACCTTATCGGCAATGATATCTTTATCCAGCGCCATATTGAGCGCACGGCGCACCCGCGGATCGTTGAACGGTGCTTTTGTGGTATTAAATTCGTAGTAATAGGTCGCCAGCAGCGGCGAGACGCTCACCTGATCGCCCAGCGTCTTTTTCAACTGGGCAAACTGGTTCACTGGCACGGTGTAGGTAATGTCTATCTCGCCGGCTTTATAGCGGTTTACATCGGCAGTTTCAGAGGAGATGGGCAGATAGGTGACTTTATTCACCACCGTGGCGTCGTTGTCCCAGTAGCGCGGATTGCGTACCGCGACAATGCGCTCATTCACCACCCAGTCACTAAGCTTGTAGGCGCCACTGGTCACAATATGCTCAGGCTTAGTCCATTTATCACCAAAACGGCTGATAAGTATTTTATCCAACGGCACCAGTGACGGGTGCCCCAACATCGCGAGGAAGGCGGATGTCGGCTGCGTGAGGCGTATCTCCAGCGTATTATCGTCCAGCGCCTTAACACCGAGCGTATCAGGCGTTTTCTTACCCAAAGCAATGTCGGCAGCATTTTCGATATGCATATTGCCGGGATAGCTGGCATAGGGTGACGCGGTTTTCGGATCGACAAGTCGCTGCCAGCTCCAGACGAAATCTTTCGCGGTAATGGCCGTTCCATCAGACCATGTTACGTTGGGGCGTAGATGAAACACCCACACCGTATTGTCTTTATTTTCCCATGATTGCGCCAGACGGGGCTCAACAGAGCCATCTTTCTTTACCGCCACAAGGCCATCGAATAAATCTCTGATAATGCCGAATTCGACATCGCTTTCTACTTTATGCGGATCGAGGGATGCAGGTTCACTGCCATTGTTACGCACCAGTTCCTGCTGAGCCGCCAGCTCTGTTCCTGCGGGGACTGTCGCTGCGTTTAACGACGCGGAGGCGCTCATAATGCCTAACGTTAAGGCGCTAAGGGTCATACGGGTAAAATATCGTGATTTCATCTTTTTCGTCCTGATTATATTCCTGATGACGACGCGACTTCTTTCTTAGCGCGCTAAAGTCATCAGGGCAATATTTTTCAGTGACATATAAGACACTGGTATGGTTATTTTCTTCAAATGCGCACTTATGCTTAATATTTGAACATTTGTAGTATATTTAACCAAATGGATTAACTTGCTTTTTGAGTAAAGATGGGTAAAACAACTTTGTAAGGAAACGGGGATTTCCTATCCTCGACGTTTAATGACATCTGTTATGTTAAAAGAGAGTGCCTCATGGATCGTATTATTACCTCCTCGCGCGACCGTACATCGTTGCTTAGCACCCATAAGGTGCTGCGCAATACCTATTTCTTACTGAGCCTGACGCTGGCCTTTTCCGCCATCACCGCAACGGCAAGTACTGTACTGATGCTGCCGTCTCCGGGTCTGATTTTGACGCTGGTGGGCATGTATGGACTGATGTTCCTGACGTATAAAACGGCGAACTCACCGGCGGGTATTTTTTCTGCTTTCGCCTTTACCGGTTTCCTGGGTTATATCCTGGGCCCCATCCTTAACGCGTATCTTTCTGCGGGCATGGGCGATATCATCGGCCTGGCGCTGGGGGGAACCGCGCTGGTGTTCTTCTGTTGCTCGGCGTATGTACTGACAACACGTAAAGACATGTCCTTCCTCGGCGGTATGCTGATGGCAGGTATCGTGGTCGTGCTGGTCGGAATGGTTGCCAATATCTTCCTGCAACTGCCGGCGCTGCATCTGGCCATTAGCGCAGTCTTCATCCTGATTTCTTCAGGCGCCATCCTGTTCGAAACCAGCAATATCATTCACGGCGGCGAGACAAACTATATTCGCGCTACCGTGAGCCTGTATGTATCGCTCTACAGTATCTTTGTAAGCCTGCTGAGCATCCTGGGCTTCGCCAGCCGCGACTAGTCGCATTGACGTGCATGATAAGGCCCCGCTTATGCGGGGCTTTGTTTTTTGCTACACTCCCCCGCGTTATTGACTGACCTTGCGAACGACCATGATCTTTGACGGTAAAGAAATTGAAACCGATAGCGAAGGCTATCTGAAAGACACGACTCTATGGAGTGAAGCACTGGCGTCGGCGATTGCCGAAAATGAAGGTATCACCCTCGCAGAAGAGCACTGGGAAGTGGTGCGCTTTGTGCGCGAGTTTTATCTGGAATTCAATACGTCGCCCGCTATCCGCATGCTGGTAAAAGCGATGGCTAACAAATTTGGTGAAGAAAAAGGCAACAGCCGTTATCTGTATCGCCTCTTCCCTAAAGGACCGGCAAAGCAGGCAACAAAAATTGCTGGCCTGCCAAAACCAGTCAAGTGCATTTAATAGCGAATGCCAAAATTCGTCCATTCTCTGCCGGGTTGATGAGGCTCTGTTAAAACCTTTTCAACCCTGGCGCTACGCGGCCCGCCCGCTTTCAGCCAGGTAATCAGCGCTTCCACTTTCTCGTTATTACCACAGGCGACAACCTCTACGCTGCCGTCGTCCATATTGCGCGCGTAGCCGGTTAACCCCAGCCGCTGCGCCTCACGTTGCGTGCTATAACGAAACCCAACGCCCTGGACCATGCCATGAACCCAGCATATTACGCAATGCGATGTTGTCTCGTTCGTCATAGTGACCTCCTCTAACGCACAATCAGTCTCTTTTTTAATAATAGAAACGTTAATCATCAGCGTACAGTTTTGGGTAAACATCCATAATGTTCTCTGAATCTGGCGGTAAAACGCGAACCCGAAAGATATCCACACCGGGAGGCGATTTCACCAATGGGCAAGGTGGTCGATTGTAACTGTGACAATGCAAGCGACATGCGAACCTCCTCGACAATTTGCCGGTAGCTTTGAGATTCACCTTTAAGCCGTCTGCGTAAAGTGGATTCGCCGACAGCAAGTTGCCCTGCTATCTCCTGCACACTCCAGTTCTTTGCCGGAGACAGCATGACAATTTGTCGCACCTGTTCGGTCAGGCTAAAGCGACGCTCAATAAGAAGTGGCCCCGCCATCCCCTCTTCAAGCAGTGCCAGTAATAACCCCATCGCCTGATGTTTTTGTAATTTTTCCGCTAAATTATGGCGAACCGCATGCAATAAATTGTCCCACATAAATGTCAGGCCATTACTCAGAGGTGCGCAGACGGACGCAGACCTGGCAGCAGGAAAATCGCGTACATATTGCGTTTTAAATTCTGCGAGCAGGTCTGGCGATAACAATAATAAATCGGAACGAAACTGCCCCTGCACAGGCTGATTAATGATTTCGAGGGCGGTATTCGCCGGAATGATAATAAGCTCATCAGGTGTGGCGACAACCCGATTCTCTTCCTGGATAATAACCTTGCTTCCCTGGGTAATATGGCAAAGGGCGGCGCTGAAAAGCTTTACACGATGCAGACGATGCATATGGTTTGAACGGACTTCTGCCGCCGTTAACGTTTTATGCTGAAACTGAACTGTCTGCACCGCGTCACCTTTATCTTCCGTATGTGGCTGTTAAATTTGCTTTCGCTATGACGTTACTGTTGAGCATGTAGCCAACCAAAGCGCCGCTTGCATTACTATCAATAGGCAGTTTATCAGTACTTAACGCCCATACGGTGAATTGATACGGATGCGGCTTATCGCCAACGGGAGGACACGCGCCACCAAAGCCCGCATAACCATAATCGTTTCGTCCCTGAACTGCCCCGGCGGGCAATGTATGGCTCTCTTCCTCTCCCGCGCCTGTGGGCAGTGTCTGTATCTGCGCCGGTATATTCACTACTGTCCAGTGCCACCAGCCACTCCCCGTTGGGGCTGCGGGATCATAGACGGTCACAGCAAAACTTTTGGTCCCTGCAGGTGGATTATGCCAGCTCAACTGCGGTGATTTATTGCCGCCATGACAGCCAAATCCGGCAAAAACATGTTGTTCTGATAAGCGATGGTTCTGAATATCCGCACTACTGAGGCTAAATGTCTCCTTCGCAAAAGCATTGACGCTCCCGGCGGCCAAAATAGCTAAAATAGTGAAGGTCATTTTTTTCATTGTATTTCCTCGCTGACGTTGAGGAAGACAATTTAAGGTTTAGCGTTCATGAACGTTGTGCCTGAACGTTTTGATTTTGTGCCGAAACGCTCACCCCTTCAGGCTGGTGCCTGGTCCGGGCATGTGTGCTACCCTACGCGCCGTTTAATTATCAAGAGCCGGGCCGATATCCCCGGTTAATATTGACGTTCGTCAGAGGTTCCCCGGTATGACCGAATCTACAAGTGCAAGGTTTCCCCGTTTAGTGTTAGCCAAAGGGCGCGAGAAGTCCTTGCTGCGCCGCCATCCCTGGGTGTTCTCCGGCGCCGTAAGCCGTATGGAAGGAAAAGCCCGTCTCGGTGAGACTATCGACATCGTCGATGCGCAGGGAAAATGGCTGGCGCGCGGCGCCTTTTCGCCAGAGTCACAAATTCGTGCTCGCGTCTGGACTTTCGACAAAAACGAGGTCATTGACATCGCGTTCTTCACTCGCCGCCTGCAGCAGGCACAGCAATGGCGCGACTGGCTGGCACAACGCGACGGGCTGGATAGCTATCGCCTCATCGCAGGTGAATCCGATGGATTACCCGGTGTCACCATCGACCGCTTCGGCAATTTCCTGGTGCTACAGTTGCTGAGCGCGGGTGCAGAATATCAGCGTGCAGCCATCATCTCTGCGCTGCAGACGCTCTACCCGCAATGCTCCATTTATGATCGCAGCGATGTCGCAGTACGTAAAAAAGAAGGTCTGGAGCTCGCGCAGGGTCCGGTTGTGGGTGAATTGCCGCCGGAACTGCTGCCTATCGAAGAAAATGGCATGAAACTGTATGTCGATATCAAGGCCGGCCACAAAACCGGATACTACCTCGATCAGCGCGACAGTCGCCTGGCGACCCGCCGTTATGTCGCCGACAAACGCGTCCTTAACTGTTTCTCTTACACCGGCGGTTTCGCCGTGTCTGCACTGATGGGCAATTGCCGTCAGGTGATGAGCGTGGACACCTCACAGGAAGCACTGGATGTTGCCAGAAAGAACGTTGAGTTAAACCAGCTTGACCTCAGCAAGGCTGACTTCATCCGTGATGACGTTTTCAAACTGTTGCGCAAATTTCGCGATCAGGGCGAGAAGTTTGATGTCATCGTCATGGATCCGCCAAAATTCGTGGAAAATAAAAGTCAGCTGCAGGGCGCGTGCCGTGGCTATAAAGATATCAACATGCTTGCTATCCAGTTGTTGAATCCTGGCGGCGTGTTGCTGACGTTCTCCTGCTCTGGCCTGATGACCACGGATTTATTTCAGAAAATCATCGCCGACGCCGCAATAGATGCTGGTCGTGATGTACAATTTATAGAGCAGTTCCGTCAGGCCGCCGATCACCCGGTGATCGCTCCCTACCCGGAAGGACTGTACCTGAAAGGGTTTGCCTGTCGCGTCATGTAACTTGATTTTTGGAGCCTAGCCCGCATATCTGGGTTATGTACAGGTTCCCGGGAGGTGACAATGATTGCCAGCAAATACGGTATTGGTCAGCAGGTTCGCCACTCGCTGCTGGGCTACCTTGGCGTAGTGGTGGATATTGACCCTGAGTATTCACTCGACGAACCATCAGTTGACGAACTGGCGGTGAACGATGAACTACGGGCTGCGCCCTGGTACCATGTGGTGATGGAAGATGATGACGGCCAGCCGGTTCATACCTATCTGGCCGAAGCGCAGTTAACCAGCGAGATCCAGCAAGAACATCCTGAACAACCTTCGATGGATGAGCTGGCGCGGACGATCCGCAGGCAACTACAGGCCCCGCGCCTGCGTAACTGACAACACCCCGCGCTGCGGGGTGTTTTTATTTTGCGAGTCCTAAACGCGGGATTTCAATAGCGGGACATCTGTCCATCACAACTTTAAGTCCAGCCTCACAGGCCAGCACGGCGGCCTGTTCGTTGATGACGCCAAGTTGCATCCACAATGTTTTTGCGCCGATGGCAATAGCCTCCTGGGCAACCCCCCACGCCGCTTCGGAATTACGGAATACGTCAACCATATCCACCTTTTCCGGCACGTCAGCCAGCGTGGCATATCCTTGCTGTCCCAGAAGCGTTTCCCCCGCTACTTTCGGCGATACCGGAATAACATGGTAGCCCTGGTCAAGCAGATATTTCATGACGCGGTAACTCGGTCGGTCAGGTTTGTCACTCGCCCCCACCAGCGCGATGGTACGTGTCGATTTCAGGATCTCGGCGATATCGGTCTCTTTCATGGTTTCCTCCTGCGGTTTTCCAAAGTGTATGCCAAACATTCCGCGACAACCATGTATCCCATACAGAAGTATGAGTGCGAGAACAGGTTATATGTCTATAAGTTAATAAATATATTGAAAGGTGAATTAGCAAAGAGATCATGGGAGCGCGCAATGAAGTGCGGGTGGAAAGTATTCATTATCACGTGTTTGATACCGGTTAATGTACTGGCCACGTCGCTTCGTCTGTCGAGCGATATTGATTTGTTAGTCCTTGATGGCAAAAAGGTATCCAGCTCACTGCTGCGTGGGGCGGAAAGTATTGAACTGGAAAACGGGGTTCATCAGGTGGTATTCCGGGTTGAAAAAAATGTGGAGCCAGGGAACCGCGAACCCCGGCTCTTTATTTCTGTACCACTGATTGCCACCTTTGATACGCAGCGCATAAGCCAGGTGAACTTCAACCTTCCCGCTATCGACACGCAAAAGGCAGCCGAGTTATTTAATGCCACGCCTCATCTGGCTTTGCTGGATGGTAACGCCACACCGATTCCGGTGAAACTCGATATTCTTGAGATCAGTGCAAACGCGAAAGTCATTGACTACGAACGTGAGACAGAGCAATACAACAAAGCAGGGAAATATGCTTCGCTACCCAAATTTGCGACGATAGTGGCCGATGACAGCGCTTTGCTCTCCGGCGCCTCCGAACTGGACACCCCACAGACGCACTCACAAACGCTCACAGAGCAGCGGTTAAAATTCTGGTACCAGCAGGCCGATCCGCAAACCCGCGACCGTTTTATGCAATGGATCAGGCAACAACCCCCGTCATGATCCGCGCCAGTTAACATTACGCGCATTAGCCCATAATTTTTTACGCCATTCTCTTGCAGCATCAGGCGCTTCCAGTAATCTGTAGCGAAATTACATTAACGGAATCGGATTATGGAACTCACAACACGTTCGTTACCCGTGCGTAAGCACATCGCACTGGTTGCGCATGACCACTGCAAGCAGATGCTGATGACATGGGTTGAACGCCATCAGCCCAAACTGGCCAATCATGTGCTCTATGCCACCGGGACAACCGGAAACTTAATTCAGCGCGCTACCGGCCTTGAAGTGAATGCCATGTTGAGCGGCCCGATGGGCGGTGACCAGCAGGTTGGCGCACTCATCTCGGAAGGGAAAATTGATGTGCTGATTTTCTTCTGGGATCCGCTGAATGCAGTACCACATGACCCGGATGTTAAGGCGCTGCTGCGTCTGGCGACCGTGTGGAATATTCCGGTGGCTACGAACCTTTCCACCGCTGATTTCATTATCCAGTCACCAGGTTTCGCGGAAAGCGTGGAAATTCTGATTCCGGATTACCAGCGCTACCTCGCTGAACGTCTGAAGTAATCTTTTGCAGGCGGCTTAAGCCGCCTGTTTTCAGGGTTTTCTCGCCACCGGCACATTAAGCTGCCTGAGCGCCTCAACGAATCGCGACGGGTTTTCTTTATCAAACAGCAGCCATACGCGCTTACGTGCTCGCGTAATGGCAACATACAACAAGCGACGCTCTTCGGCGTCAGGGAAGTCCTCCGGCACCGGCAACAACGCCTGCTCCATAATGGATTCACGGGCGGGAGCCGGAAAACCGTCCTGCCCTTCATGTAAACCCAGCACAATGACATACTCCGCCTGCTGCCCTTTACTGGCATGAATAGTCATAAAATCGAGCTGCAGGTTGGGCCACCGGGTGGCGGCTTTCTCCAGACTGGCGGGTTTGCCATGGTGATAACGCGCCAGTACCAGAATGCGATCTTCCGGCGTGGCATAGCCGCTGAGCTTATCAAGAAGCGCATCCAGTTGGTCCACCGCCAGCAATGTCACCGCGTTTTTATCGCCGGCGCTCAGGCTGTTCAGGGGTTTATTGAGCTGATGGGGGTTCTGCTGAATAAATCCATTTGCGACTTCGCCAATGCGTGTGTTAAAGCGATAGGTGGTATCCAGCGCGCAGAGATCGCCTTCGCCAAAATAGTCATGAAACGCGGTGGTCAGAGACAATTGCGCGCCGCTGAAACGGTAAATAGCCTGCCAGTCGTCACCGACCGCAAACAAGGTGGTGTGTGAGTTTTGTCGCCGTAATGCCGCCAACAGCGCAGCGCGCTGCGGTGAGATATCTTGAAACTCATCCACCAGGATATGCTTCCAGGGGCTGACAAAACGTCCTTTATCCAGCACGTTAATCGCCTGATGAATTAATCCGGAAAAATCGACGGCGTTTTCCGCCTTAAGCGCGGTTTTCCAGGCTTTCAACAGGGGTGCCATTAGTTTGACCCGCTTGCTGAAAAGCGTGCGTACCTCTTCCGGCGCCGAATCTATCATTTCACTCTGGCTGCCACTATGCATGCGCATCAGGCTAACCCAGCGATCCAGTCGGGTACCCATTCGACGCTGTATTTTTTCATCATTCCAGAAACTGCCTTCCGGAAGCGCCCACTGCAACTCCTCTTCCAGCCACTGTCGCCAGCCTTTAGCCTGCGCTTTTTTCTCTGCACACTGGGTTTGCCAGGCTTTCAGCAAGAGCGCTTGTCGCGCCCGGGTATCGTTCTCAAGATTGCTAATCTCAGGCGCTTTTTTACCACCCTGCTGGATGATGTATAACGCCAGCGCATGAAACGTGCGGGCAGTGATGTCATCCGTATGCAATCGCTCACGAATGCGCTCATCCATTTCTTGCGCGGCTTTTCGGCCAAAGGCTAACAGCAGTATCTGATCCGCTGCCGCCTCGCCGCGAAGCAACAACCAGCCTGCACGCGCTACCAGAACCGAGGTTTTACCACTGCCTGCCCCGGCGAGCACCAGCAGCGCGTTTTCACCATTGACCACTGCCCTTGCCTGCGCCGGGTTGAGCGGAGAGCTTTCGATGTTTTTGAAAAATGTCTCGTACTGAACCAGCATTTTGTCGGTCCAGTCTTGATTATGTTTCGCCCGGCCAGTCTCGGTATCTTTTAACCAGGCCTGGCACTGCCGCCACAGATCCCGGCAGTTACTAAAAGACTCAAGGCGGCTGGTGGGGACAGGCAACGCATCGAATGCCTGGCGAAGTTGTTGCTGAACACCTTTAAGCTGCGCGCGAGTGAGCCATTTTTCCTGATCCATACGCCCGGAAATGTCCGCGAGTTGTTCAGAGAGCACTCTCGCAGCCACCTCGCTCATCTCCGCGCTCCAGGTCACCCAACGATCATTCAGATGCTGATAAAAACGCTGAGTTTCATTCCATTCAGTACCGTGCAAACGAACGACTTTATTATCTGCGAGAACGAATTCCAGTTCGCCCCATACCAGGCCACGCTTGCACTCGATTGCCAGCAACTGATTAAAGGGAATAAGGTATTCATGTCGATCGCCTGAAACCTTCACGCCCGCATTGAGGATGACCACTCGATCATATGGATGCTGCGCCAGCCGCTTTCCCAATGAAGTCGCTTTTAGTTCCATCACACATCCTTTTTCAGCTTATGACTGTGATTGCCAGTTTAACCGCCAGAGAATACGTGCTCCAGCCCAAAAAATCGTTACAATTGTCAGGTCAATTCCCTGACAGAATAGCATTGAGGTAATATGCGTACCGTTCTGAATATACTGAACTTTGTCCTTGGCGGTTTTGCCACCACTCTTGGCTGGCTACTGGCAACCATTTTGAGTGTTGTCCTGGTTATTACCCTGCCGCTTACACGCTCCTGTTGGGAAATCACTAAACTTTCGCTTATCCCCTGGGGCAATGAAGCTGTGCATGTCGATGAGCTGAACCCTGATAGTAAAAATACCCTCATGAATGCTGGCGGGACCGTGCTCAACATTCTCTGGTTCGTGCTCTTTGGCTGGTGGCTCTGCGTGATGCACATTGTGGCAGGTATTACTCAGTGCATCACTATCATCGGAATCCCGGTCGGTATCGCCAATTTTAAGATTGCGGCAATCGCCATATGGCCGGTTGGTCGCCGTGTTGTGTCGGTTGAAGTGGCCCGTGCCGCGCGCGAAGCCAATGCCCGCCGTCGTTTCCCGTAAACGAGTCACGAATACTATGCTAAGCCCCCTTCTTCGCCGGTACACATGGAATAGTGCCTGGCTTTATAACATTCGAATCTTCCTTGCGCTGAGTGGAACAGCGGCCTTGCCATGGCTGCTTGGCGACGCGAAACTGACGATCCCTTTAACATTGGGCGTTGTTGCCGCGGCGCTGGCGGATCTCGATGATCGCCTGACCGGCCGTCTACGCAATTTAATCATTACCCTGATTTCTTTTTTTATCGCCTCGGCATCGGTCGAGCTTCTGTTTCCCTGGCCGTGGTTATTTGCCATTGGACTTATCACTTCGACCATTGGGTTTATTTTGTTGGGAGGTCTGGGGCAACGCTACGCCACCATTGCGTTTGGCGCATTGCTTATCGCCATTTATACAATGCTTGGCACCACGTTATACACCGCATGGTATCAGCAGCCTCTTTTGCTTCTGGCGGGCGCCATCTGGTTTAACGTGTTGACGCTGGTCGGGCACCTCGTTTTCCCTATCCGTCCGCTACAGGATAATCTGGCTCGCTGTTACGAGCAGTTATCTCAGTATCTGGAGCTCAAAGCGCGGCTGTTTGATCCGGATATCGAGGAGGAAAGCCAGGCCCCGCTTTATGAGCTGGCTTTAGCCAACGGTCAGTTGGTGTCAACACTAAACCAGACCAAAGCGTCGCTATTAACCCGCCTTCGCGGCGATCGCGGACAACGAGGAACCCGGCGCACGTTGCATTACTATTTTGCCGCACAGGATATTCATGAGCGCGCCAGTTCTTCCCATATACAGTACCAGGCACTGAGGGAACATTTTCGCTACAGCGATGTGATGTTCCGTTTTCAGCGGTTGATTACTCTGCAGTCTCAGGCCTGCTCCAGGCTCGCTCATGCCATCCTGCTTCGTACACCTTACCAGCATGACCACCGCTTCGAGCGTGCATTTATACACCTTGATGCAGCGTTAGATCGCATTCGTGCCAGCGGTACAACCTCGTCTGAACAACTCAAAGCGTTGGGATTTTTACTCGATAATCTTCGTGCCATCGACGCACAGTTAGCGAGTATAGAGTCCGGACAACCGCAAACGCCGCAGAAAAACGAAACAGAAAATTTACTGGCAGATGACAGCCTGCATGGACTGAGCGATATCTGGCTGCGTTTACGCAATAACCTTACGCCGGAATCGGCACTGTTTCGCCATGCGGTGAGGATGTCTGTTGTACTGTGTGCGGGCTACGCCATCATCCAAATTACCGGTCTGCACCACGGATACTGGATTCTGCTCACCAGTCTGTTTGTCTGCCAGCCTAACTATAACGCCACGCGCCACCGTCTCACGCTGCGTATCGTCGGAACCATTGCAGGCATCGCCCTCGGCCTTCCCGTACTCTATTTTGTTCCCTCGCAGGAAGGGCAACTAATACTGATCGTCGTCACGGGTGTACTTTTTTTCGCCTTTCGTCTTGTACAATACGCGCAGGCCACTATGTTCATCACATTGCTGGTGCTGCTGTGCTTTAATTTGCTTGGTGAAGGTTTTGAAGTTGCCATACCACGAGTGATTGATACCCTCATCGGGTGCGCCATCGCCTGGGCGGCGGTGAGTTTTATCTGGCCTGACTGGCGTTTTCGTAATCTGGCACGTGTGACTGAGCAAGCATTCAATGCCAATTGTCGTTATCTGGATGCGATTCTTGAACAATATCATCAGGGCCGCGACAACCGCCTGGCGTACCGTGTTGCCCGCAGAAATGCCCATAACAGAGACGCCGAGCTGGCGTCGGTAGTTTCCAATATGGCGTCAGAACCTGGCGCCACACCTGAATTGCGTGAAGTAGCATTTCGTTTACTTTGCCTGAATCATACCTGTACCAGCTATATCTCTGCCCTTGGCGCACATCGCGAACAACTTACCCATCCTGCCATCCTTCGTTTGCTGGATGATGCGGTCTGTTATGTTGATGACGCCCTTCACCACCAGCCCGCTGATGAAGAGCGCGTCCAGTCAACGCTGGCAGATTTGTCGCGACGCATTAAGCATCTTGAGCCACGACCTGACAGCAAAGAGCCACTTGTATTGCAACAAATAGGATTACTTATCGCACTTCTGCCAGAAATGTGCCGTTTACAGCGGCAGATCATGACCTGACTATCCTGTTTTTATTTCTGGCCAATCTCGTGGTACCAGTCGATTAACTCCTGGCGTCTCAACGCCGGGAGTGCGGCTTCGTGCAGACCGATGATCGCACCTTCCAGGCCCAGGAGTACCTTGATGCCCATATGTTTGTTCATCGCCTTCAAACGCAACCAACACGCTTTGGCACCCAGTTGTCGCAGCATATGTTCGTCCGGTATACCGGCATCGAAAAGCATCATCTCAAGTTGGAAGTTCATGTTTGGTAGATCCTTAAGACGATGAGGCGTATCACGCGCCGTTTTTTCCTGCCGGGCCGCCGCGAGTGATTGCGATGAAAGCCGCAACAGTGTTGGCAAGTCACGCCAGAGATGCTCATCAACAAAGTAGTAGTTAAGGGAAACGGCGCGACCACGCTTCTGGATTGTCAGAAGGGGTGAACGTGTTGTTACCCGATACTGGGCACTCTCCTCGCAGGCACGCAGGTATAATTCACCCTCTGAAATCATCGCAAACACCGTGTTGTCTATCGATAAACTGTAGCCGCCAAAATGCGCGCGAAAGCGAATTTTTCCCAAAGGCGCGAGGTATTCCCGTGACTGATAGATCCTTTGATACGATATGTTTTTCATGATTATTCCCTTGTAAATCATGGAGTAAAAACATTAATTCTGTTAACCGATCCGCTACAGAGGAACATAGGCAAGTGCGCGCAACACGGCAAGAAAATTTTGCGGCTTCATCGCAATACAAGACAAAATTGCGAGATGCTTTCAGAAAATGAGGTTGATCTTTGAACGTCCAGGGGTTACTGTATGTTTATACAGTAACTAACAGGGCTGGGTTGATCATGTACCATTCATTAAACCGTGCAAATCGTTCAACACAATTTCTTTCCGCACACAGCGCAGGGGCCGTTGAGGCTTCTACGGGTCTGGTCAGTGAAGTTGTTTATCGCGAAGATCAGCCCGGCATGACGCAATTGTTGCTGTTGCCGTTATTACAGCAACTGGGTCAACAATCGCGCTGGCAGCTCTGGTTAACGCCGCAACAAAAATTAAGCCGTGAATGGGTGTTGTCTGCAGGCCTGCCGCTGACCAAAGTTATGCAAATCAGCCAACTGTCTCCCTGCCTCACTCTGGAATCTATGATTCGCGCATTACGTACCGGTAACTATAGCGTTGTGATTGGCTGGCATGCCGAAGAATTAACCGAAGACGAACATCACCGTCTGGCTTTAGCAGCAGAAGAAGGGAACGCAATTGGCTTCGTGATGCGGCCAGTACAATGCAATCCTCTCGCTGCGAGACAGCATTCGGGGATAAAAATTCACTCAAATTTGTATCATTGAGTAAAATTAAGATAAATCCTGGTATTATTTTTCTGTCTGACAAGCATTGCCGTGTAATCAGCGAAATACGCCGCCAACGCCCGATTCAGGCGACTTGCAAGGCAACTGTATTGGCGAATAGTTCCGCAAAAGTGTTAAATATTGTGTATACAAAGCCTTTTTTTTCATATGCCTGACGGACTTCACACTTGTAAGTTTCCAACTACGTTGTAGACTTTACATCGCCAGGGGTGCTCGGCATAAGCCAAAGATATCGTGAAGATATCTCTATAGGGACTGATGAGCAATGCCCCCGGTGAAGGATTTAACCGTGACTTCTCATCGAGATTTTCATGGCGATTTTTGGATGATAACGAGGCGCAAAAAATGAAAAAGACAGCTATCGCGATTGCAGTGGCACTGGCTGGTTTCGCTACCGTAGCGCAGGCCGCTCCGAAAGATAATACCTGGTATGCAGGTGGCAAACTGGGCTGGTCTCAGTTCCACGACACCGGCTTCATCCCGAACGACGGCCCGACCCATTCAAGTCAGCTTGGTGCAGGTGCGTTCGGTGGCTATCAGGTTAACCCGTACGTTGGTTTTGAAATGGGTTACGACTGGTTAGGTCGTATGCCGTACAAAGGCGACACTGTAAACGGTGCGTTCAAAGCTCAAGGCGTACAGCTGACCGCTAAACTGGGTTACCCGATCACTGACGATCTGGATATCTACACCCGTCTGGGCGGCATGGTATGGCGTGCAGACGCTAAAGCTAACGTCCCTGGCGCTGACGCTCACTTCAAAGACCACGACACCGGTGTTTCCCCGGTATTCGCTGGTGGCCTTGAGTGGGCTGTTACCCGTGATATCGCTACCCGTCTGGAATACCAGTGGGTTAACAACATCGGTGATGCAAATACCGTTGGTACCCGTCCGGACAACGGCATGCTGAGCGTAGGTGTTTCCTACCGTTTCGGCCAGCAGGAAGAAGCAGCGCCGGTAGTAGCGCCTGCTCCGGCTCCGGCTCCGGAAGTACAGACCAAGCACTTCACTCTGAAGTCTGACGTTCTGTTCAACTTCAACAAAGCAACCCTGAAACCGGAAGGTCAGCAGGCACTGGATCAGCTGTATGGTCAGCTGAGCAACCTGGATCCGAAAGACGGTTCCGTAGTGGTTCTGGGCTTCACCGACCGTATCGGTTCTGACGCTTACAACCAGGGTCTGTCTGAGAAACGTGCTCAGTCCGTTGTTGATTACCTGATTTCTAAAGGTATCCCGGCGAACAAAATCTCCGCACGTGGCATGGGCAAATCCCAGCCGGTTACTGGCAGCACCTGTGACAACGTGAAAGCGCGCCCTGCGCTGATCGATTGCCTGGCGCCGGACCGTCGCGTAGAAATCGAAGTTCGTGGCAGCAAAGACGTTGTAACTCAGCCTCAGGCTTAAGTTCACGTGCTGTAAAAAAACCCCGCATCGCGGGGTTTTTTATTGCCGGTAATAAACCGCATTTGCACAGAAAATCACTCTTTACCTAAAAGCGCCTGCAAATCCTGTTTAAGTGAGGACATGGTCGTGGCGTATTTTTCTTTATGCTCAGCATCCTCGATCAACTGCACAATGGTCTCGGAAAGGGTTTTCCCCCGACGCTGTGCCAGCGCTGCCAGACGTTGCCAGACAACAAACTCCAGATCGATTGATTTCTTACGCGTATGCTGATGCTCAGCATTAAAATGCCGCTTGCGCCGCGCGCGGATGGTCTGCTTCATGCGGTTCATGAGAGACGGATTAATATGCTGCTCAATCCAGGCATTAACCTGTACGGGTTCATTTTCGAGGGTTAGCAATAAATCGACGGCGTCTTTGGCCGCGCTGGCTTCAATATATCTTGTAATAAGCTCACCTTCCCGGTGTTTTTTCACCAGATACTTCCATTTCCAGCCGCTTTCAAGATTTTCCAGTTGTTGATATTTCATTGCGATCTCAACGTTACCGTGTAACTCTGTTCAGAATATCAGTTTTTTCTTGCTCTGCTGAAAAGAAATCACATTCTGTCTATTCCAACAACACATCTGCAACGGGAAAACGAGTATTCCCTGTGTGCTACACAGGCGTTTACGGTATAATCCCGCCTTTTACATCAGACTAAAAAAACGACTTTGACCATTACAAAACTTGAATGGAATGAACTGACTCCGGATACCGAGAGCTATCAGGATGTGTTTAAGCAGTCCGCACTCACTGACGAGACGGTCTTCTTACTGGGCGATACCCAGCCCCGATTACAGTATGCGCTGGAGCAATTGCTCCATCCTATGGCGACGTCACGCTTTATGTTGGCAAAAGCGCCAGAAGAGGAAGAGTACCTTAAGATCCTCGCCGGGGCTGTGTCAGCGTTACAGCCCGAGGAATTCGACGTTGTCGGCGGCGACTATCAGGTTAATGGCGCGACGATTACGCTTACCCCTGCGCAAAACACAGAAGCCAATTTTGCCGGTAAAAACCAGGTTGTTATTGCTGACTGGGTCGAGGCCGAGCAATTATTTGGTTGTTTGCGCCAATTCAATAATGAGATTTCCTTGCAGCCAGGCCTGGTACATCAGGCCAATGGCGGCACGCTGATTATCTCTCTGCGCACCCTGCTGGCGCAGCCTTTGCTGTGGATGCGTTTAAAAACCATGGTGACGCGTCGTCGTTTTGACTGGGTCGCCTTTGATGAATCACGCCCCCTGCCCGTTTCAGTCCCATCACTGCCACTCGATCTTCGGGTCATCCTCGTCGGTGAACGGGATTCTCTGGCGGATTTTCAGGAGATGGAGCCAGAGCTCGCTGAACAGGCTATCTATAGCGAATATGAAGACAGCCTGCAGGTTAGCGACGCAGAAACCCTGGCGCAATGGTGTCAGTGGGTTCAACTGGTTGCCCGGGAGGCTGAATTGCCCTCCCCATCGGCAGATGCCTGGCCGATCCTGATTCGGGAAGCCGTTCGTTATACAGGCGATCAAGAAACACTGCCGCTCTGCCCGCTCTGGTTGACCCGTCAGTTAGGTGAAGTTTCCGCGATGACTGACGCGCAGACTTTTGACGCAGAACAGCTAACTACCATGCTTACTCAGCGTGAATGGCGCGAAGGCTATCTGGCGGAGCGCATGCAAGATGAAATTCTGTTAGAGCAGATCCTCATTGAGACGGAAGGTGAACAGACAGGTCAAATCAACGCCCTGTCAGTTGTTGAGTTTCCTGGGCATCCGCGTGCGTTTGGCGAACCTTCACGTATCAGCTGTGTTGTGCACATCGGCGATGGTGAATTTAACGACATTGAGCGTAAAGCGGAACTGGGCGGCAACATTCATGCAAAAGGCATGATGATTATGCAGTCATTCCTGATGGCCGAGCTGGAGCTTGAGCAACAAATCCCCTTCTCCGCCTCGCTGACTTTTGAGCAATCTTACAGCGAAGTGGACGGTGACAGCGCATCGATGGCTGAACTTTGCGCCCTGATCAGCGCCCTGGCGGATGTTCCTGTCAGCCAAAGTATCGCTATCACCGGCTCGGTAGATCAATTTGGCCGCGCCCAGCCTGTTGGCGGACTCAATGAAAAGATCGAAGGGTTCTTTGCTATCTGCCAGAATCGTGGCCTGGACGGCAACCAGGGCGTGATCATACCCGTTGCCAATGTGCGTCATCTTTGTTTACACCAGGCGTTGCTGGATGCCGTTAAGGCAGGTCAATTCTCTATCTGGGCCATTGATGATGTCATGGATGCACTCCCCTTATTGACCAGACTGGTCTGGGATGCAGAAGGACAAACTACACTGAAGCAGACCATCCTGGAGCGTATCGCCCAGGCGACGCAACAAGACGCTCGTCACCGTTATCCGTGGCCGCTTCGTTGGCTTAGCTGGTTCAGTCCGAACTGATCGGACTTGTTCAGCGTACACGTGTTAGCTATCCTGCGTCCGAAACTCACAATAAGGCTTACATAGAACATGGTAGATAAACGCGAATCCTATACAAAAGAAGATCTTCTTGCCTCTGGTCGCGGAGAGCTGTTTGGCGAAAAAGGCCCACAATTACCAGCTCCAAGCATGCTGATGATGGACCGTGTGGTATTAATGACCGAAAACGGTGGGAATTTCGACAAAGGATATGTTGAAGCTGAATTAGATATTAATCCGGACCTGTGGTTCTTCGGTTGCCATTTTATCGGCGATCCGGTAATGCCAGGATGCCTCGGACTGGACGCCATGTGGCAGCTCGTTGGTTTCTACCTTGGCTGGCTCGGTGGTGAAGGCAAAGGCCGTGCGCTGGGCGTAGGCGAAGTGAAATTTACCGGTCAGATTCTGCCGACCGCGAAAAAAGTCACCTACCGCATCCATTTCAAACGCGTTATTAACCGTCGTCTGGTGATGGGTCTGGCCGATGGTGAAGTACTGGTTGACGGCCGTGTTATCTACACCGCGACTGACCTGAAAGTGGGCCTGTTCCAGGACACATCTGCATTCTAATGCTGATTGCCGCGTAAACGAGCCAGAAAGAATGACTCAGGGCAGATAAGGCGAAACCTCCGCAATGCGGAGGTTTCTTGTTTAAAGAGACAGAATCAGGCAATGACGGCCCTGTCCTCCATGGCTTCTCGCCAGCCTCCCATCCATTCGGATCTCTGATTCAGCGTCTGATAAGGACACATTTCTTTTGGCCGTCCTGTGATGCCGGCCTGATACCCACGTTGATGTGCCCGTTCCAGGCGATCTCGCTTTTGTCTCTTCATGCCTCGTTTCCCTCATTTTTTGGTCTGGTGGAAAAGAAAACAGTGGTTACTAAGTATGCAACCACAGGCTACGAATACCCTGGATACCGTTTGTCGTCAATGCGCAAAATTCACGCCAGTGTCATAAATGTGACCTAAACAGAAGTTCATTTGTACAAAAACTGTGAACCAGCACAGGTAATGAATTGAGCACCAAAATAAAAAAAGCCGTCAGACAAAAATGACCTGACGGCGTAGATAATGCAGTTAATTTTACTATGGCAGACGTTTTAGCTCGCTGGCGATACTTGCCGCTTCCTGTTGCCAGGCCACGGCCAGCATTTTCACCATCTCGTCATAACCGTCTTGCTGTTGCCTGAGCTCAATGTGGAAAGGACGTTTAATCAGTTGGCCGCGATGATTCACCAGCCATTCACCACTTACGATAACCCGCCCGTCATAACGACCGTGAAAACCTGTTACCGTAACATTCAGCGTGTCCTGCTCTGTACCTAACGGTTGCGATGCCACAACCCAGCCCGGCAACTGATTGCTTAAATTCGCCACCAGCGTCGTGCGCAACTGTTGGTCCAGCGGGCTTGCCCACAGATTGTTGGTGGCAATCACGTATTGCACATCGCTTGTCTGGTAGACCACGCCATTGCCTGCAAGATAATCCGGCACCGTCACCTGCTCAACCCACAACAGGTGTTGCCCACGCGCATCGCTTTGCGCCACCGTTGGCTGCGGCGGTGACGGCAGCTGATAGTAGCTCTTCTTATCACCGCTCGTGCTACAAGCCGTCAGAAGCACTGCCAGAAGCGCTATTGTTCCTTTTTTCATTCTTTCGCCCTCTTCGGCTGCGGATCGTCTTTGTCCTTCGCTTCAAACACCAGAGCATTACTCTTATCGTTCAGCGTTTTGAGCACTGGCTGCAGCTCGCGCAACACCTGATCAAGACGCTGCATATCCGCCACCATCTTGTTGTACGCCGCCGAACCTGGCTGGAAGCCTTGCATACTGCGATTAAGCTCACGCAGAGTATTCTGCATATCTGCTGGCAGTTGCTGCATAGACTGACTGGCTGTCAGCTTATTCAGATTATCAAGTGTCGTCTGCAGACGGCGCATCGTCTGCTGGCTCGTCGTTAAGGTATTGGTTGCCTGCTCGATCATTGGGTTAAGTGGCAGATTGTTAATTTTATCCAGCGTATCCATCAGTTTTTGCTGAATCTGCGCCAGACCGCCGCTGACCGTCGGGATGATGCGATAACCACCAAATTCCGGCATATCGGTGACAGGTGGTGCCTTCGGATAAAAATCGAGGTCGACATACAGGGCACCCGTCACAATATTGCCGGTTTTCAGCGCCGCACGCAGGCCACGTTTCATTAACTCAGTAATATGCTCATCCACGTTAGGATCGCCGCCAAACTGGCTAATCAGACGCTGAGGCTCAATACGAATCAGAATAGGTATCCGGTAATCATCATTCAATTTCTGACGCATTTCTGGCGTGAAGAACGGGACTTTCGCCACGGTCCCCAGGCGAATACCGCGAAATTCAACCGGCGCACCGGGCTGCAGACCTCGAATCGAATCTTTGAAAAACATCAGGTAATCGATATGTTCGGTATACAGGGATTCCTGAATACTGCGCTGATCGTCATAGAGCATAAACGCTGTTTTTTCGGCAACTGGCTCTCCCAGTTCATTCCCTTCAGGCACATCAAAACTCACACCGCCGCCAAAAAGGGTACTGAGCGATCCCATTTCAACCCGCATTCCTGCAGAGGTTAAATCCACGGCGATGCCGCTGTCTTTCCAGAAACGCACGTTGCTGGTGACCAGACGATCGTTTGGCGCGTTAATAAAAAGCTGATAAGTGATCGTACGCTTTTGCGTATCGAAAGTGCTGGTCTCAACAGATCCGACGCGGTAGCCACGGAAAAGTACCGGATCGCCCGGAGAGAGCTGCCCTGCTTTTTTGCTGTCCAGGATGATTCGAATCCCTTTTGCATCCGGTGGTGCCAGCGGCGGCGAATCGAGCAGGTTATATCTCTCCGGCTGGCTGCCCTTTTTTCCTGGCTGCAGTTCAATATAGGCGCCGGAAAGTAATGTCCCCAGCCCGCTGATCCCTTCTCGCCCAACCTGTGGCTTGACCACCCAAAAAACAGAGTCGTTGTAGAGCAACTTCTCCATCCCTGTATTCAGGCGCGCTTTAATCTCAACATGAGTAAGATCGTCCGTCAGTGTCGTGCTCTCCACCACGCCGACATCCACGCTGCGGCTTTTGATCGTCGTTTTACCCCCGATGATGCCTTCGGCATTGGTGGTAATGAGCGTCACTTCCGGCCCCTGATGGCTGTAATGGTAAAAGAGGATCCACGCGCCGATGAGGGCCGTGACTATCGGGAATATCCATACCGGCGACCAATTTTTGACTTTCTGCACTTTCGCCTCCCCACTCGTTTTCTCCATGTTCTTACGACTCCTCATGGCTCGATTCAGGCTCGCGATCCCAGCTCAGGCGGGGATCGAACGTCATTGCCGCAAACATTGTGATGATGACGACCAGCGCAAACATCAGCGCCCCCATGGCCGGATAAATATTCATTAATCCTCCCATGCGCACCAACGCGGAGAGCACCGCGATGACAAATACATCAATCATCGACCAGCGCCCAACAAATTCTACGATTTCATAAATAAAGTGCATGCGTTCACTGTCTCGTCGACCGTGACCTTTTGCATCCCAGCATAACCAGGCGATGGCGATCATTTTTAAGGTTGGCACCATGATACTGGCAATAAAAATCACCAGCGCGACCGGATACGACCCCTCGCTCCAGAGTAAAATCACCCCGGCAAGGATCGTCGATGGCATCTGATCACCCAACAGATCGGTAATCATGATCGGCAAAATATTGGCAGGCAAATACAGCAGGATAGACGTCACCAGTAGTGCCATCGTCCACTGCAGACTGTGTCTGCGTCTGACATAGCCTTTGGTATGACAACGCGGGCAGAGGGGTTCGTCCGCCGCCACAATGGCGGTGCAACATGGACAACTGCGTAATCCCTGGTGAATACCCGCCACACCAACACGCAATGGTGCCACCGGCAGCGGTGCAGGGGAAATATCATCCCAAAGCCAGTGACGGTCCACACACTGCATGGTACGCAGTTGTAACAGGCAAAACAGACACCATGGAATAAAGCTGCTGCCAATGCCCACGTCGCCATAGGCCATCAGTTTGACAAAGCTCACCAGCACGCCGGCCAGAAAAATCTCTGCCATACCCCAGGTCTTGAGCTGGAAAAGGATACGCGCCAGAAACGTTTTGACCCGGAGCGACATCCGCACGCGATTGACCAACAGCAATATGGTCACCAGGCAAAACGCCGGGACCATCTGAACGAAGAGTAAAAAAATTGTCCCGAGGCTGGCGTAATCTTCCGAGAACATCACACCGGGGATCTCCAGCAGCGTCACCTCGCTGGTGACGCCTGCCACTTTCATATTCACAAAAGGGAACAGATTGGAAAGTAGTAGCATGAACAGCGCCACCAGCGCATACGCGGTGGGACGCTGTCTGGGTTCATCCCACTGTGTGGTTAATGTCGCGCCGCAACGCGGACAAGCCGCTTTATGACCATGCTGCATTGGTGGCAAAGCCACCAATAAATCGCACTGGGTGCACAAAATATGTCGGGTGGCGTGGTGATGTTCACACATACAGACTTCCTGAGTTATGCGCCGTTTTTTAGAGCCTCCAGATACTCCCAGCGTTCAAACGCTTCCTCCAGCGCCTGCTCCGCCGAAGCCAGTTCGGCTAGTACTTTCTGCGTGTGGTCGTGAGGCTGGCTGAAAAAGCTGGCATCTGCCACCTGCGCCTGCAATGTCTCCAGTTCCGCCTCCAGCTTTTCCAGCTTTTGCGGCAGTTGTTCAAGCTCACGTTGCAGGTTATAGCTTAGTTTGTTACTGGCTCGTTTAACAGTTTCTGCCTTGTTAACCGATACTTCGGCAACTTTCTTCCCGGATGCGGCTTTATGCGCCTGCGATGCCGCTTGCTGACCACGAGCATCATGATAACCGCCAACGTATTGGCCAATCCGTCCCGCGCCTTCGAAAATCCAGCACTCCGTCACGGTGTTGTCGACGAACTGGCGATCGTGGCTGACCAGCATGACGGTCCCCTGGTAGCTATCAATAAGCTCTTCAAGCAGCTCCAGCGTTTCGACATCCAAATCGTTAGTGGGTTCGTCGAGAATCAATAAGTTACTGGGTTTCAGGAACAAACGTGCCAACAACAGTCGGTTACGTTCACCGCCGGAGAGCGCGCGCACCGGTGTCATCGCCCGTTTCGGGTGGAAGAGAAAATCCTGCAGGTAGCCCAACACATGGCGCGGCTTGCCGTTTACCATCACTTCCTGTTTGCCCTCAGCCAGGTTATCCATCACCGTTTTGTCCGGATCGAGCTCCGCACGGTGCTGGTCAAAGTAGGCCACTTCCAGTTTGGTACCGCAATGAATGCGCCCACTGTCGGCCTGCAATTGGCCAAGCATCAACTTGAGCAGCGTGGTTTTACCACAACCATTCGGCCCAATCAGCGCAATCTTGTCGCCGCGTTGAACCTGAGCAGAGAAGTCCTGGACCAGTACTTTGCCGTCCACCTGATAGTTGACGTTTTCCATCTCAAAGACGATTTTGCCCGAGCGACTTGCTTCCTCAACCTGCATCTTCGCGCTACCCATCACCTCGCGGCGCTCGCTACGTTCGCGACGCATGGCTTTCAATGCGCGTACGCGGCCTTCATTACGGGTACGGCGGGCCTTGATGCCCTGGCGGATCCAGACTTCTTCCTGCGCCAGCTTGCGGTCAAACTCCGCATTTTGCAGTTCTTCAACGCGCAGGTTTTCTTCTTTTTCCAGCAGATAAGTGTCGTAATCGCCGGGATAGGTCACCAGTTTGCCGCGATCCAGATCGACAATACGGGTCGCCATATTGCGGATAAAGGAACGGTCATGCGAGATAAAAATAATGGTACCGCTGAAGGTTTTCAGGAACCCTTCCAGCCAGTCGATGGTTTCAATATCAAGGTGGTTTGTCGGTTCATCAAGCAGCAGCACTTTCGGTCCACTGACCAGCGCACGTCCCAGCGCCGCCTTACGCAACCAGCCGCCAGAGAGCGACGCCAGCGGCATGTCGGCTTCCAGCCCCAGTTGCGCCAGCACTTCATTGATACGGTTTTCGAGCTGCCAGAGACCATGGTGGTCCAGCAGTTCCTGTAAGCGTGCCATCTCATTGAGGTTTTTATCGCTCGGGTCGGTCATCACCAGGTGCGAAATGTCGTGATAACCCTTGAGGTACTCCGCCTGCTCTTCAATGCCTTCGGCGACAAAATCGTAAACGCTGCCCGCGACGTTGCGCGGCGGATCCTGTTGCAAACGTGCCACGATCAAATCCTGTTCATACACGATGCGGCCATCATCCAGCCCCTGCTCGCGATTGAGGATTTTCATCAGCGTCGATTTACCCGCGCCGTTACGCCCTACCAGACAGACGCGTTCGTTATCCTCAATATGCAGTTCGGCATTATCGAGAAGGGGCGCATCGCTGAACGACAGCCAGGCGCCATGCATACTAATTAATGACATCTATTTATCCTTTCAGGCTGCGGTAATCAGCCAGCAGTTGTGGATCTGACGGTTACGGGCGAAATCTTGCGACTGCGTTTTTTGGGTAATTTCTTGTGCTTTGAGCCCAAGCGTAGCCAGCCCTTCAGTATCCATACGGAAACCGCGTTTGTTGTTTGAGAACATGATCGTGCCGCCTTTGCGCAGCAAACGTTTAAGGTCTTTCATCAGCGTCAGGTGATCGCGCTGAACGTCGAAAGAGTCTTCCATGCGTTTTGAGTTCGAGAATGTAGGCGGATCGATAAAAATCAGATCGAACTGTTCATCGGTTTCGCGTAACCATGCCAGTACATCAGCCTGCAGCAGACGGTGTGGACGACCGGTCAGGCCGTTGAGACGCAAGTTGCGTTCCGCCCACTCCAGATAGGTACGCGACATATCCACCGTCGTGGTACTGCGCGCGCCGCCAAGCCCGGCGTGAACACTCGCACTACCGGTATAAGAGAAGAGATTGAGGAAATCTTTGCCCTTGCTCATCTGACCCAGCATACGACGCGCGATACGGTGATCGAGAAACAGCCCCGTATCCAGATAGTCCGTCAGGTTCACCCACAGTTTGGCGTTGTATTCACTAACCTGGAGGAATTCACCCTTTTCACTCATCTTCTGGTACTGGTTGTTGCCTTTCTGCCGTTCACGGGTTTTCAACACCAGCTTGTTCGGCGCAATCCCCAGCACGGCGATGGTCGCGGCAATAATGTCAAACAGACGCTGACGCGCTTTTTGCGCATCGATGGTTTTGGGCGGCGCGTACTCTTGCACCACCACCCAGTCACCGTAGCGATCGACAGCCACGTTGTAATCCGGCAGATCGGCATCGTACAGGCGATAGCATTCAATGCCTTCCTGACGCGCCCATTTTTCCAGCTTCTTAAGATTCTTACGCAGGCGGTTGGCGTAATCCTCGGCCATTGCCGGCGCTTTTGCTTCGCCCGTGTTTTCCGTCAGGTGATAGTTTTTCTGTACACAATCCAGCGGGCCGTTTTTAGCCTTGAACTGGCGGTCAGCGCGCAATTGCAGGCAGTTAAGTAAATCGACAGAGGCGCTGAACAGCGACAGATTCCAGCCGCCAAATTGCGATTTCAATGTCCGTCCCAGCAGGCTGTGCAGGGCAATCAGCGCCGGTTCGCTTTCCAGACGCTCGCCGTACGGCGGGTTGCTGATAACGGTGCCATACGGCCCTTTCGGCAGCGGATTGCTTAACTGCGCCACATCTTTTACGTCGAAAGTGACCAGCTCGCCAACCCCGGCACGACGGGCGTTACGCTGCGCGCGCTCAATGACGCGAGGATCGTTATCGGAGCCATAAAAATGCGACGTGTAATTGGCCAGCCCAGCCCGTGCACGGGTCTGCGCGTCGGCTTTCACGTCCTGCCAGATTGCCTCATCATGTTGAGCCCAGCCGCCAAAGCCCCAGCGGCTGCGGTGTAAGCCTGGCGCACGATCGGTCGCCCACATAGCCGCTTCAATCAGTAAGGTGCCGGAACCGCACATCGGATCAAGCAACGGCGTACCCGGCTGCCAGCCAGAGCGCATCACAATCGCCGAAGCGAGGTTTTCTTTGATTGGCGCCATACCTGTGCCGTCACGGTAACCACGCAAGTGCAGACCTTCGCCACTCAGGTCGAGCGCAATACTGGCCGTCTCTTTATTCAGCCAGACGTTGATGCGTAGATCCGGTGATTCACGATCAACGTTCGGACGCGGCAGATTTTTGCGGGTAAAGCTATCGACAATGGCGTCTTTTACTTTCAACGCGCCATACTGGCTGTTGCGAATTTCTTCATTCAGGCCGCTAAAATGGACCGCAAAGGTGGCATTCGGGCTGAAAATCTCCGTCCACGGAATCGCCTGCACGCCGAGGTAAAGGTCCAGATCGCTGTAAACCTTACACTCACTGAGCGGCATCATGATGCGCGAGGCCAGACGACTCCACATCAGGCTTTGGTAAAGCAGCCGTGTGTCACCATGGAAATGGACGCCCCCCTGAACCACCCGGCATTCTTGCCCGCCCAGGTTCTCCAGTTCAGTTTTTAATAGCTCTTCCAGCCCACGGGCCGTACTGGCAAACAGAGAAATCATAAAATCACTTATCGATGAAGAAAATTGTTGCGCATTATAGCCAATCTGGCGTTCATGTCATAAAGTTGAGGGCTTATTTTCGTTCACAGAGGAAATGACGTGGCAACCCTTTCGCGTCTTTTTATCCATCCAGTGAAGTCCATGCGTGGTATTGGCCTGACGCATGCCCTGGCAGACTCCAGCGGATTATCGTTTGATCGCATTTTTATGGTGACCGAAGCGGATGGCACCTTTATTACTGCGCGACAATTCCCGCAGATGGTACGCTTTCTCCCCTCTCCCCTGACGGATGGCCTGCATTTAACCGCACCCGATGGCAGCAGCGCCGTGGTGCGTTTTAATGATTTTGCGCCTCAGAGTGCGCCAACGGAAGTGTGGGGGAATCATTTTACTGCCCGGGTTGCGCCAGAACCCATCAATCAGTGGCTCAGCGGCTTTTTTGCACGAGACGTTCAGCTTCGCTGGGTGGGGCCGCAAACCACGCGCCGGGTAAAACGTTACGAGGATGTTCCGCTCTCGTTTGCCGATGGCTTTCCGTTTTTATTGACCAACGAAGCCTCATTGCGTGATTTACAAAACCGTTGCCCGGCAAGTGTACAGATGGAGCAGTTTCGCCCCAACCTGGTGATCACCGGCGCTAGTGCATGGGAAGAAGACACCTGGAAAGTAATACGCATCGGCGACGTCGTCTTTGACGTGGTGAAACCGTGCAGTCGTTGTGTTTTTACCACTGTTAGTCCCGAACGTGGGCAAAAACATCCCACTGGTGAACCGCTGGCGACACTCGCCCGTTTTCGCACTGCGCAAGATAATGGCGACGTTGATTTCGGTCAGAACTTAATTGCCCGCAATAGTGGGGTCGTTCGGGTAGGTGATGAGGTAGTGGTCCTTTCCCGCGCACCCGCTAAACCCTATGGCGCAGGACAGTCTGTTGAGTCTGTAGAACAAGAACAGCAAACAGAGGACGTGGTGGATATTGTCTGGCAGGGGCAAAGTTTTCGCGGGAACAATCAGCAAATCTTGCTTGAGCAACTGGAGAATCAGGGGATACGCGTGCCCTATTCCTGTCGGGCGGGCATTTGCGGCTGCTGTCGCATTCGTCTGATTGAGGGTGAGGTCAGCCCGTTGAAAAAATCAGCTATCGCGCAAGATGGCTCCATCCTGAGTTGCAGCTGCGTACCGAAAACCTCAGTTCGCCTGGAAAGTTAAACGGCCTGTTCAAAGCTGAAACTGGCGGCACTGAGCTGCGGTTTCAGCCTGTCATTCATGATCTTAATGGGATCGCCTAATTGCATGGTACGACCGGCGATAACAACCCCTGGCTGCGCCAGCAGGCAAAGTGCGGCATTTTCACCCGGCTCAACCACCAGCAAACTAACCTCTTCGCCGCTGTCACTCATTACGACGCTCGCGGCTTCGCCCGCACAGGGAGACCACGGCGTATTGTAGCTGGTAAAGTGCCAGCTTTTAGGCATTTGCGGCTTCAGAAAACGAATGGCCACCAGTGCATTAAGCACCAGTTCGGCACGTTGCTCATTTGAGAGCATCAGGTCGCGGCATTTTTCATCGAAGGAGAAGTATAAGGCGGCATCGTCTACGCAAAACCCGCAGGGGGAAAACGCATCCGGAGTCAACATTTTGCGGGCAAAGCGCGAGCGAAATAACATGCCATTGGCCAGATCGAGCATCATACGATCGTGCTCGTCATCAAAATACCAACGCCAATTATCGTCAGGTTTAATTCGCATTTCTTTCTCCCCTCCCCGTAAACATCCTTTTGCCTTTTTCATCCTGTGCCGTTTCGCTTATTACGCTAAATAAGCAAAGACTAAAATGTACAAATTAGCAACAATCACGGAATATAAAACAACCAGGACCGGAAATAAAGCCCTGGTTGTCTGATAGTGGGTAAAAGATCAGATATGGGTAACGATTTCTTTAATCAATTGCGGGCCTTTAAATATAAAGCCTGAATAAATTTGCACCAGCGATGCCCCTGCGTCCATCTTCTCACGCGCGGCAATCACGGAGTCGATGCCCCCCACGCCGATAATCGGCAGGCGGCCATTTAATTCCTGAGACAGGCGTCGAATAATTTCTGTGCTTTTTAATTGCAGCGGACGGCCACTTAATCCACCCGCTTCATCGCAATTTTTCATTCCCCGAACCAGTTTTCTGTCCAGCGTTGTATTGGTGGCAATGACGCCGTCAATATTGTGACGAACTAAACTGTCGGCCACCTGGATCAATTCTTCTTCGGAAAGATCCGGAGCGATCTTCACGGCAACAGGAACATATTTATGATGGGTCTGATGAAGAGCTTGCTGTTTATTTTTAATGGCGCTCAAAAGGTCATCCAGCGCTTCGCCATATTGTAATGTTCGCAGGCCCGGCGTGTTCGGCGAGGAAATATTAATAGCGATATAACCGGCATAGGCATAGATTTTTTCCATACAAATCAGATAGTCATCTTTGCCGTTTTCAACTGGCGTATCTTTATTTTTGCCAATATTAATACCCAGCACGCCATCAAAATGCGCTTTTTTCACATTCTCAACCAGGTTATCAACGCCCAGATTGTTAAAGCCCATGCGGTTGATCAACCCTTCGGCGTCGACCAGGCGGAAGAGACGCGGCTTGTCGTTGCCAGGCTGCGGACGCGGCGTCACGGTACCTATCTCGATCGCGCCAAATCCCATCGCACCCAGCGCATCGATACATTCACCATTCTTATCGAGGCCAGCGGCAAGTCCCAGCGGATTTTTAAACGTGAGTCCCATGCACTGTACCGGTTTTTCCGGCACACGCTGACGCACCAGTGCTTCCAGCGGCGTACCCGTAATGCGGCGTAGTTGTTGAAAAGTAAATTCATGAGCGCGCTCAGGGTCGAGCTGGAAAAGGGCTTTACGAACGAAGGGGTAGTACATGAACTCTCCTGGATTCCCGGTGTGCAAACCGGGGGCGTATTATCTTTGATTAGGTGAAGAAATGGAATTGACCTGGGGCAAAAAAAGGTCAACTGGACGCAATCGTTTTCTCATCGTTGCCCGTATATTCTTTTTTTAACGCTTTTTCGCAGAAAAAATCATTTAGCGGAATATAAAACCTCTGCGACACTGAGCATATTGCTATCAATACCTGATAAAGCGAAGCAAATGGTTATAAGGAGTGAATATGCGAGTTGTTACCCTGGCGGGAAGCCCGCGCTACCCTTCCCGCTCAAGCGCTCTGCTGGAATATGCGCGTGAACGCATGGCGGCCCTTGACGTTGAAGTATGCCACTGGCATTTGCATAACTTTGTCCCGGAAGATTTGCTTTATGGCCGTTTCGACAGCCCTGCCTTGCAGACACTGCTCGAACAATTAACCGAGGCTGACGGGCTGATCATCGCCACCCCGGTGTACAAAGCGTCCTTTTCCGGCGCGCTGAAAACCCTGCTTGATCTGTTCCCGGAACGCGCGCTGGAAGGCAAAGTCGTCCTCCCCTTCGCGACCGGCGGCACCATTGCACATATGCTGGCGGTGGATTATGCGCTCAAGCCGGTTTTGAGCGCATTGAAAGCCCAGGAAATTTTGCATGGCGTCTTCGCCGATGACAGCCAGGTGGTGGATTATCAACATAAACCCCACTTCACAGCGAATTTGCAGACGCGGCTGGACGGTGCGCTGGAAACATTCTGGCAGGCCTTACATCGCCGCGACACGCAAGTGCCCACGATCGGCGCTCATATTGCAAATGTCGCCAGGGCGTCGTAATAAAAAACCGGGTCGCGCTGTACACGCTAACCCGGCTTGTTATCACGCATGATCTGCCCGCTGAACGCTATGCCAGCGCTTTGCTGATCTTCTCAAACAGATCGCCCGACAGATTCGGCAATGCTTTGAGTTGCTCCAGCGCCGCACGCATTTTTTCCTGGCGTTTCGCATCATAACGTTTTAAACGAATCAGCGGTTCAATCAGACGCGAGGCCACCTGCGGGTTGCGGCTGTTCAATTCTGTCAACATTTCGACCATGAACTGATAGCCGCTACCGTCTGGCGCATGGAATGCTGCCGGGTTGCTGCTGGCAAACGCGCCAATCAGGGAACGCACACGGTTCGGGTTGCTCATTGTAAATGAACGGTGTTTTAGCAGACCGCGTACGGTGTCAAGCACGTTCTCTGCCGGGCTGGTCGCCTGTAGAATCAGCCACTTATCCATTACCAGACCGTCCTGATGCCATTTGTCATCGTATTCCTGCATCAGCGCGTCACGGCACGGCAGCTGTGCGGCAACAGCGGCGGAGAGCGCCGCCAGCGCATCCGTCATGTTGTCAGCATGGTGATATTGCTCGCTTACCAGTTTATCGGCCAGCTGCGCGTCGCCGAAGGCGAGATAACGCAGACAGGTGTTACGTAATGCACGCTTGCCGATATCCGCATGTTCCACGCGGTAGGTATCAAGCTTGTTGGCGTTATAAACGGCCAGCACTTCATCTGCCAGCTCGGTAGCCAGCGTGCGGGTCAGCGCTTCGCGTACCGCCACGATGGCAACCGGATCGATAACGTCGAACAATTCGGCGATCTCATTCGCCGACGGCAATGTCAGAATTTCCGCAGCCAGCGCCGGATCGATGTGTTCATCCAGCAGGATCGCGCGGAATGCATCGGCAACATGCAGTGGCAATGAGAGTGCCTGCCCCTGCTGATGGCGGGCAACGTTGAGCTTAATATGTGTCGCCAGCAGGCTCTGCGCGGCATCCCAGCGAGAGAAATCATTGCTGGCATGACGCATCAGGAACGTCAGTTGTTGGTCACTCCATTTATATTCCAGTTTCACCGGCGCAGAGAATTCACGCAGCAGGGACGGTACCGGCTGGAAGTAGACATTATCAAAGACAAACGTCTGTTCCGGCTGGGTAACGTTCAGCACGTGATGCACAGGGTGACCGTCTTTCTGCAGTGGGATGACCTTGCCTTCATTATCATAAAGCTCAATGTCAAACGGGATATGCAGCGGGTGTTTCTCGTGCTGTTCCGCTGTCGGCGGCGTACGCTGGCTAATAGTGAGCGTGTACTGCTCGGTCGCCGGATTATAATCGTCGTGTACCGTGACAATCGGCGTCCCCGCCTGGCTATACCAGCGACGGAAATGGGACAGATCGATATTTGACGCATCTTCCATTGCCTGAACGAAATCATCGCAGGTTGCAGCGCTGCCATCGTGACGTTCAAAGTAGAGCTGCATCCCTTTCTGGAAATTCTCTTCGCCCAGCAGGGTATGGATCATGCGGATGATTTCAGCCCCTTTCTCATACACCGTCAGGGTGTAGAAGTTATTCATTTCAATAACTTTATCCGGGCGAATCGGATGCGCCATCGGGCTGGCGTCTTCGGCAAATTGCAGCCCGCGCATGGTGCGAACATTATTGATACGGTTTACCGCACGGGAACCCAGGTCCGAGCTGAACTCCTGGTCACGAAACACGGTCAGCCCTTCTTTCAGGCTGAGCTGGAACCAGTCGCGGCAGGTCACGCGGTTGCCGGTCCAGTTATGGAAATATTCATGACCAATGACGCGTTCGATATCGAGATAGTCTTTGTCGGTCGCAGTATCAGTACGGGCGAGCACATATTTGGAGTTAAAGACATTGAGGCCTTTATTCTCCATCGCGCCCATATTAAAGAAGTCCACGGCGACAATCATATAGATGTCGAGGTCGTATTCGAGGCCAAAACGGGTTTCGTCCCATTTCATGGAGTTCTTGAGCGAGGTCATCGCCCAGGGCGCGCGGTCAAGGTTGCCACGGTCGACAAAGAGCTCAAGCGCAACTTCACGCCCGGAGCGGGTGGTAAAGGTATCGCGCAGAACATCAAAATCGCCCGCAACCAGTGCAAACAGGTAACAAGGTTTCGGGAAAGGATCCTGCCACTGTACCCAGTGACGACCGTTTTCCAGATCGCCCTGGCCCACACGGTTACCGTTAGAAAGCAGGAACGGATAGGCGGTTTTGTCGGCAATGATTTTAGTGGTAAATCGCGCCAGAACATCCGGGCGGTCCAGATACCAGGTAATATGGCGAAAACCTTCTGCCTCACATTGAGTACAGAGCGCATCGCCGGACTGATAGAGACCTTCAAGCGCAGTGTTCGCAGCCGGACTGATTTCATTAACGATACGCAATGTGAATCGCTCAGGCAGGCCGTCAATGACCAGGTGATTGTCTTCTTCTTTATATTGTGTCCACGGCTGGTCGTTAACATGGATTGACACTAACGTCAGGTCTTCGCCATTCAGACGCAATGGCACTGGCGAGGCGCTATGACGTGAAATAGTGCTCAGCGCAGTGACAACGGTTTTTGCGGCATCCAGGTCAAAGGTCAAGTCAATATCGCTAATCAGGTAATCCGGCGCACGGTAGTCGTGGCGGTATTTGGCTTGTGGCTGTTGTGTCATAAAAAACCTTTAGCATCTTCTGTTTGGTTACGTCTCCAGTCTATTCCTGTTGCGTAATTCCCGCCACGCAGAATGTTCATCTTTTCAGGGAGAAAAGCTCACTATGCTACATTTTAGTAACATGAAATAGTAATTTTTAAAATCGACAAATATCGTCCAGGAGCACCGTAAATCACGGTTGGACTGATTAAACGAATTTCATATTTGCGAACTTTAGCGATTTTCACCGATGGTAAATGCCCCATTGGTGCCCCATAGACAATTCTCTGTAGCCCAGACGGATAAAGGCCTCGCGCTAAACCTCTAGTCGAAAACACCCCACAGATTCGCTGCTTGATGAGCGATTACTTGACACTGTATAAACACCCAGTCAATAATAACTGTATATACAACCAGTAATTTAGCTGAGGTAGCTATGTTCGTTGAACTCGTTTACGACAAAAGAAATGTTGAGGATTTACCCGGCGCGAAAGGCATCATCTTGGCTGAACTGACAAAGAGGGTTCACAAGATTTTCCCCGGAGCAGATGTGAGAGTTAAGCCGATGCAGGTGAACGCGCTGAACAGTGATTGTACGAAAACTGAGAAAGAGCGGCTCAACCGCATGATCGAGGAAATGTTTGAAGAGGCTGAATTTTGGCTTGTTGAGGAATAGTTCCCTAACCCCCTGATAAAAAACCAGGTTATACCTCGCCATTTTTAGCGCTATATCCATTACAATTTCCTTCACCGGCAGTGGCCAGACGAAACTTTTAGCTAAGGAGAAGGCGTGTCAGTCCACTCTGCATGGAAAGCAAAACATACTTCCTTTAGAAATAAAAAAGTTTAGTTCAAATTAATCAACGCTATAGTGCAAGGTTATGAGCCGGCTACTGAACCTGGTTATGTTGCTTATCGCTTACTGCCCGATTAACGAATAACGTCAGCAATTGTGGTCTGGCTGTTCTACGTTCGAAGGACAAGGAAGGCGATCAGGAGTACGTGCAGGAGGAGATACAGGAGACGTGGGAATCAGCGGACGACTGGTTTCATTGATAGCCCACATAAACTTCCTGAGATCGGTTGAAAAGCGAACCGGCTGTACTATACTTTTCTTGCTGTGCTAACAGCACCACGCTTATCTAATCTTTGATTTTTTATCACAGCCCGCCCCCTATTCTGGCGGGCTTTTTTATGTTTACTGTTTGTTCAAAAATTTCCAATGGATTTCGTGATATCCTGCATTTGTGACGACTTTTGTCGCGAATTTACTTGAAAGTTGAACTTTTTGCCCGCTGTAAGCGGGCTTTTTTTTCTGGCAAAAGTACAGACGTGCCGCAAAATAAAGCATGTAATTATAAAATTTACTGGAGTAATGTGAAAAACATCTGTGACGAGAGTCGTTGAAAGCGAGGCGCGTAACTGATTGAATAATGGCGGAGAGAGGGGGATTTGAACCCCCGGTAGAGTTGCCCCTACTACGGTTTTCGAGACCGATTCAATTTACAATTAAATCATACACTTATAAATCACGCATGGTATAACCGTGTTATTTTGTAATTAACAAAATCAACTAATTACGGGCTTATCGACACTTCATATACCAACACTTTTCTTAACTAAATGAGCAATTCTCCTCCGCTGCAAAAATTCATGAATTATGTATTCCTGCCAACGAACAATAGCGCCTTCCAGATCCTTCTGTATGTTTTCGACATAGTTCCATCTCCTATACTTTCAGTCTAACTGGCTGGAGGTGCATATGTGCGGACGATTTGCCCAGGCGCAGACGCGCGAAGAATACTTGGCTTACCTCGCCGAAGAGGCCGAACGCGACATAGCTTTTGACCCCGAGCCAATTGGCCGGTTTAACGTCGCTCCTGGCACGAAAGTTCTCCTGCTCAGTGAACGCGATGAGCAACTGCATCTTGATCCTGTAATCTGGGGTTACGCCCCCGAGTGGCGGGATAAAGCACCATGGATTAATGCTCGCCTCGGGACAGCAGCCATCAGCAGAATGTTTAAACCGATATGGCTACATGGCAGGGCTATCTGTTGTACTGATGGTTGGTTTGAATGTAAAAAGGAAGGCGACAAGGAGTATGCGCAGGGTGATTACAGGAAACGCGGGAGTCGGTGGATGACTGGTTATTTCGCTGACAATAGAAATTTCAATGAACCCCCACATGCAAATCTGTAATCTGATTCGCGAGTTAGTGAAGGATTTTTTATAAGCCGCAGGTTTACCTCTTTAATTCTATTGTGTATTTTATATTTATCGTCATGGAGAGCGGTATTAGTGTAGAAATAAGGGTGTTTTTTAGTGGCTAAAGCAGATGAGTTAACGTTTGCTGATTTTTTATCCATCAACAGCAGACTGAGGCAAGTCAGTGACACATGGGCTGATTTGTGGGTTAGCATCTATTACACTCAATTGAGTGTCGGAAAGTTGGTGGCGTTGCGTTTTGAAGATATTTCAGAGTCAGGTTCACCATTAAAAAAATCTGGAATTATTCATTTGCTGGCTGAGAATCCTGTAAGGCATATTATCCAGAAACGCCGTTCATTATACCCTGAGGACGAATTTATATTTCAAAGCCATTCTAATAGAGTCAAATCTATAGCAAAACCGGTGACAGTGGTTGCATTTAACCAAGCGTTACGTGATATTGCCAAGTATGTCACCGATAAAAGCGTCAGCAGTAATAGTGCACGAAGAGTACAAAATATAATACATAAAGCTGCATAGCATAATACATCACGGTAATGGTGCCAACTTACTGATTTAGTGTACGATGGTGTTTTTGAGGTTCTCCCGTGGCTTCCATCTCCATCAGTTGTCCCTCCTGCTCAGCTACTGAAGGCGTGGTGCGTAACGGTAAAAGTACTGCCGGACATCAGCGCTATCTCTGCTCTCACTGCCGTAAAACATGGCAGCTACAGTTCACTTACACCGCCTCTCAGCCCGGTACACACCAGAAAATTATTGATATGGCCATGAATGGCGTCGGATGTCGCGCCAGTGCACGCATTATGGGCGTTGGCCTCAACACGATTTTACGACACTTAAAAAACTCAGGCCGCAGTCGGTAAACTCACGCATACAACCGGGCAGTGACGTCATTGTTTGCGCGGAAATGGACGAACAGTGGGGTTACGTCGGCGCTAAATCACGCCAGCGCTGGTTGTTTTACGCGTATGACAGGATACGGAGGACGGTTGTGGCGCACGTATTCGGTGAACGCACGTTGGCCACGCTGGAGCGTCTTCTGGGCCTGCTGTCGGCCTTTGAGGTCGTGGTATGGATGACGGATGGCTGGCCGCTTTATGAATCACGCCTGAAGGGAGAACTGCACGTTATCAGCAAGCGATATACGCAGCGCATTGAGCGGCATAACCTGAATCTGAGGCAGCATCTGGCAAGGCTGGGCAGGAAGTCACTGTCGTTCTCAAAATCGGTGGAGCTGCATGACAAAGTCATCGGGCATTATCTGAACATAAAACACTATCAGTAAGTTGGAGTCATTACCGACTTTACTCATCATTCTTACCCCGTATTAATTCACCTCAAACACTGCTCGCGCACATATGCTTTCAGACCAGTTAATTGGCTGAGCTGATGTCGATGTAATACTCTTTGCCCTGCTCAAACTGGCTGAACGCAGCGGGGTTAGAGATGTGCATCTGTAGCAGGCCACCCGGCGTGTACTTCGACCAGGTTTTATTTTCTGGCGTGTCGTTGGTAACGGGGCTCATGTGGACAGTGCAATGAGAATTGTCGTCAGCTTTTTGGATAAAGTGACAGCGGAACTTGGCACGAACGGTCATGGTGTGTCCTCTGTTGGTTGTTGTCGTTGTTGCTCAATGTCGCGAATTCCCGCTAGCTGGTTGTTCGCTGTTTCGATAGCGGCCAGCAGCGGTTGAATCCATAACACCGCCTGACAATATGTCAGGGTGCTGGTGGGAGTGGCACCACTATCGGCTGAGTTAGCCCCGGTGGAATCGGCGTGCATTGCCCCGGCACGTAAACGGTTCGTGTATTCGAGCAGCCCACCAGCAACATCATCAGGAACAGGCAGATCGCAGGTTTTTTCACGGCGTAATATCTCCCGGTATTTTATTACCGTTGTTTCGCTGTTCCCGGCCACAATTGCGTTTGCCTGCGCGGCGGTCTCAGCGGTTTTATTGAAGCGGTTGATATTGAATGCCTGAGTGGCTATTACCTGCCCCTGCAGAGCATTGTCTGACTTAAGTACGCGGTTTTCGCTCTCAGCGGTTGCGGCTTTGTCGCTGTAGTGAAATGCCGACCACACCAGGCCGCCGAAGATGCTCAGGATAAAAACGCCGATCGCAATGAGATAACGAATCTTCATCATGCACCATCCAGACAGAGAGCCTTTTCTTTTCCGGCACGATCCACCAATCCCGGCAATATCTGTCCGCCTCCCCATACCCAACGGGTAAACTGGTTACAGGCTGCGGTGATGTTGCCACTACGGAACATGGCGAACATCTGAGAGGTTCGCAGATTTCCGCACCCGGCACGGAACGTAACTGAAACAGCAGCACTGAATGCGTTATCGGACAGGTTGCGTCCGTTGCCATAGCGATTTACGCATGACTCAGCATCCAGAATGTTTGCCTGCCAGTCAGCAGCAATTTGCGTATCAGTTTTACGCATACCGGCTTTTACGCCGTGAGTGTTGCCTATACCGTCCGTCAGAACACCAGCGGGACAAACGTAAGGATCACGTCGGCAGGATTCTGCATTACCGATAAGCTCAAGTCCGCGCTGATTGGTTCGCACCTGCCCGTTGCTCACGATGATAGCGATGATTGCCATCACTGAGCAGATAGCACCACCAGCGATTTTAGCTTTACCCATCACTCACCCCTGGCGGCCTTGCGCCGATCCTCTTTGATTTTGAAATACAGGCTTGTCAGATACGTCAGCAAGCCAAAAAAAAGACTGCCTATTACACCAATTGCAGCCCACTGCTCTGGGGTGTAACCATCAAGAAGTTGTTTAAACCAGTAGGCGGCACTTCCGCCGGAAGCACCGTACGAAATGCCGGTTGTAAGTTTGTCCATTCGTAGCATGCTCCACCTCCGCATCAGGGAAGTGCTGTTTGTTTGATATGATTGTGAGGCTGTTTATGTCTGGCCTGGAAAGACTAAAGCCAAAAGACAGCAAGTGTTCTTTGGGATCTGGTTCACTATGAAGTGAACCGACAGTGTCTATTGTTAGAAAAGAAAGGCGACTACTTTATTGCTCTAAAGATTGTTTGCGTAACGTCGATAATCAAGGGGTCAATGTTTCAGGAGGTAGTTATGGCCGATGTAATTTTCGTTTTTCCCAAAGGGATTGTTCAAAGGAAAGAGTATCTTTTCAAAGTCCTCAATGTGGATTATGAAGTTAACACTGATGCCAACGACTCCGACATTCTTATGCTTAATCGCACTGCAAACTGGGGTAAGACCGACTTTGCAAATCTTACCAGCGCCCTGAGGCTGGAGATTTGTCGAAGCGAAAATTTAGGAACCAATTCAGACGGGGAAAATCATATGTGGTTGTTTCATCAGATTGATGAGTAACTACCGAAAACCACAAAAAAAACCTGCACGGGGAAGCACAGGTTGAAGGAATATTAGCAAAATCGATAATTGTTATACGTGGTGCCGGGTGCCTCCCGGTAAAACGCTGACTGGCTGCAACGTTCCGCATGCATATATAAACTCAAAGACCGCCAGTAATGCCCCGCCGCACAGGGGGATTCACCACGCCTTTAATTTACAGTTATAACGGTGATTTAGTCAACGATTGGGCTTTGGTCGCCGGAGCAATCACAACCAGACCTGTAGAGGGAACGGTCCAGCGACCAAAGATGGCGGCCTCTGCGCAAGCGCCTGACAGTTGGGTAATGAGTCGCCGTCAGCGAGGCCTGTATACGAAAAAGCCCCGCAAGTAGCGAGGCTTAACAAATTAGTTTTTGTGCAGAGAACGAAAATCAACCTCAAGGTCACTGATGATGCTTACATACATCACCACTCCCAGCAGGAAACACGCCAGCAGTATCAACACAGTTACCCATTTTCTCATCTGCAATCCTTTGATTGCTGGCTGTTACGTCATCGACCAGCATCAGTCTGTACAGATGATAATGTAGCATGCAACCCGCGGCGATACATCCAGCCATCAGGAAGGCAGTTGTTGTTCTTTTCACAAGACCTCCCCGCTATCGCTTTATCAAATATATGCGGGAAAGAGTAATGAATCGCCACGGATAATCTAGACACTTCCGAGCCGTTGATAATACTGGTTTTCATATTCTGTCGGTGACATCTGTTCGCTAGAACCATGCCGACGCTTACTGTTATAAAACATTTCGATGTAATCAAAAATATCACTGCGGGCTTCTTCCCGCGTTCCGTAGATCTTTTTCTTTATCCGTTCACGTTTCAACAACTGGAAAAAACTTTCTGCAACCGCATTATCATGGCAGTTACCGCGACGGCTCATGCTACCCTCCAGGCCGTGTGATTTCAGGAACGACTGCCACTCATGGCTTGTGTACTGACTGCCCTGATCCGAATGAACCAGCACCTGTTTTTCGGGATTACGCCGCCATACAGCCATCAGCAGTGCGTTCAGGACAATGTCCTTTGTCATCCGGGATTGCATGGACCAGCCGATAATTTTGCGTGAGAACAGATCAACAACAACGGCAAGATACAGCCAGCCTTCGTGGGTCCTGATGTAGGTTATGTCCGTTACCCAACGCTCATCAGGAGCATCCGGATTGAACTGTCGCTGGAGCCTGTTGGGTGACACGATACTGGCCTCGCCTTTACGTGCCCGCGGGCTTCGGTATCCGACCTGAGCCTTTATTCCGACACGTTTCATCAGTCTCCAGACTCTGTTTACTCCGCACTGTTGCCCGCTGTCACGCAGATCCAGATGGATTTTGCGATAACCATAGACGCATCCCGACTCCAGCCAGAACTGTTTAATCTGTCCTGTCAGTCTCAGGTCTGCCTGATGGCGTTGTGAATGCGGCTGCTGAAGCCAGGCGTAAAAACCACTGGGATGAACATCCAGCACCCGACAGAGCAGGCGAACAGGCCAGCAACAGGAGTTGTCACGGATAAAGGCGTACCTCAGTCGGACAGCTTTGCGAAGTACGCCGCGGCTTTTTTTAATATGTCCCGTTCGTCGGTAACCCGTTTCAGCTCTTTCTGGAGACGGCGGATCTCGGCCTGAGCATCTGACTGTTCTTTATTAGTGGAAGAATCCGGACCGTACTTCTTTATCCAGGCATAAAGGCTGTGGGTGGTGATATCGAGACGTGTTGCAACGCTGGCAACAGAATAACCGCGATCAACAACCTGTTTGACTGCTTCAGTTTTAAACTCTTCGGGATAACGCTTACCGCTCATGGGCACCTCTCTTTAAGCCATCTTAAATGACTCTGAGGTGTCTGTTAAACCCGTGGCGATTCAAGGAACCCATCAATATCAAGTTTGCTTAATGTCATCTGTTAGCCTTCCTGTTGATTGATTCTTTTAATGCGGGGGAGATAATCTTTATACCACCCCAGAGAGATAAAATGTTTGGGCGGTGATTCCAGTTTCATGCGGCCCCCTGCTGTTTTTTGGTGAATACCAATTCCCTGACTTGATCTCCATTCATCAGGAGGTCATTGAAATCTCCGTTATCGGGCCAGCGCACACTGACTTTCAAAAGGTCGTTTTTTGCGAGCAAATTGGCATGGGCGCACTCGAATGCGGCTGCCTGGCCCGTCGCCGAATGCCTGTCCATATCAGCAAAAACGACAAGGTGTTTTACCCCGGTCGGTGCGCGAAATTTCTTCATGAAGTTACTGTTCATTACCGCCCAGGTATTCACGCCATAAATCTGATAGCAGGAGAGTGCCGTCTCGATACCCTCAGCAATACCGAGAGTCGAGGATACAGGGAACATGCGGATAGCCACAGAGCGGGCGTATTCAAGATAGTTCTCTTCCTGCATGGATTTCTGGCGTTTGGCACTTTCTCCGAGGGGTGCCTTATGTTCGCCCTCCAGTAACGTGCGGTGCAGGTAACACAGTTCACCCTTGTCATCCGTGGCAAGCGCATAAAGCGCCTGATAGACCTTACCTGCGTGACGCTGCTTATCGCAGAACCTGATGGCATCTGCGGGGAGTCTGGTAATTCCACGGTGTTGCAGATAACCAGCACCCGCAGTGCCTCGTAACGGCGCCAGCTTTGCAAACTTACTGATGGTACGCTGGCGTAATCTGGCGGCTGAGCTGTGTACCGGAATCTTTTCGTGGCGGTAATCGTTACCAATGATCTGATCCACTTCCGTGCTGATTGCGCTGAAACTCTTCCCCTGAGTTTTAACCAGCAGTGACATACCATCACCACTACCACAGACACAAATCCATGAACCCGATCCGTCTCTGTCATCGACGCGGTATTTTCCACGCGCACCGCACACCGGGCATTCACCCTTGAAATGGTTTTTACCCGTAACAGGCGGAAGCCCGTAATATTCAAAAATCTCTGACCACCGGCCTTTTGCTGCTTCTGATGTTTTCACGCGCTTTTTCTCCCCAACATGCTGCGGATATCTGCCATCTGATGTTTTGCTCTGATGATTTTTTGTGTTTCCTCTGCGCAGTCGGCAGGCGACCCGGCTGCATTCTGTGCGGATTTCTCCCGGCCTTTAGCAAAGGCGATACGTTTGTGTTTTATGTAGTTGCTGACGTCTGGCGTGATCTCCATAGGAAAGTCACTAAGACCGTTCGGCCACTCGTTGAATTTGTCGCGGAAGGTATGGGCACACCAGCCATCGCTCACGGGCTTACCCATCGATGCGCGCTGGCGCTGGTAGAACTTGATCTGACTCCACCAGGACTGTTTATCGGATTTGGTGTAAACCTTTTCGCCCTTTTTGAGCCTTTTGATATTGCGCTGTGTGTCGGTCTGCACGTCTTCGCCTACCAGAGGTTTGAACCCGCATTTAGGGCAGACGTATACCCTGGCAGGCTTCATGAAATGGCAATCCGGGCATTCTTTTGGTAGCTTCTCTTCCCGCTCTTCGATTGCGCGGGCTGCTGACTCTTTCATGCCGTCGCTTTTAGATAACAGTTCGTCATATTCGATAGCATCCGGAAAGCCGAGGCGGTGAACCGTTCCGCTGTGATCAAATATCAGGCAGGAACTTTTTCCAGGTGCTGTGCGAAGTCCGCGACCAATTGCCTGTAGCCAACGGATCTCGCTCTTTGTCGGGCGGGCGTAGATAACGCAGCGCACGTCACTGTCGAACCCGGCCACCAGCACACCGACGCTGACGATAATTTTTGTGGCGCCCGTTTCGAAACGGTGGATTATCACTTGCCGTTCATCGTGAGGGGTCTCTGCTACCATGACTTCTGCGTTAATGCCCGCTCTTACAAACTGCATGGTAACGAAGTTGGCGTGATCCTTATCGACGCAGAACGCCACGGTTGGAAGGTCGCGACCATTACGCAGCCAGTTGTCCACGATGTCCCCCACCAGGTCAGATCCGCACATGATTTCTGACAACTGGCTTTCGTTGTAGTCGCTGCCGTACTCCTCTGATGAGGACGTTTTTACGCCTTTCAGATCGGGCTTTGTCGGTGCATAGAACTCAAACGGACTCAGATCTCCCCGCTGAATCAATTCGCTGATGGTGGTAGGTTTAATCAGGTGCTGATAATAGCGTCCCAACCAGGGAGAGAATGGCGTCCCGGAGAGACCTATAACTTTTACCCCTGTCTCAGTGGTCAGCCGCTCAATTTCTTTCAGAATTCCGCGCTTACGGAGGTGAGCTTCATCAATAATCAGCAGATCAATGTTCTGAGGAAAGTCCCGACGGGTAAGCGTGTCTGCGCTGGCAATCTGAATCAGACGATCCGGGTCGATCTCGCTTTTCTCAGCCTCAGCCCATACGAGCCCGATATCAGCAGCATCGAGTCCATAACTGACAAAACGGCTGGCAGTCTGACGTAATAAGACGGTATATGGAGCGACGAACAGAACACGTTTACCACGACTGACATGACCCGCAGTGATGAATGCTGCCAGCCCGGTTTTACCGCTACCAGTTGGCGCGTAGACCATGAAAGAGTTGTATGCCTTCCAGCCAAGGCGCAGCATGCTCAGTCCGCGTTCCTGTGCGAAATTGGGTTTGATATTCAGCATCACCACCACCTTCTAAATCCACTATTCCAGGAAGAACGATTCCCGATCTGAGTTGGCTATGGGTGTGTACCAGATAACTAGTACAACTCCGTTTTAAGCCCTGTCTCTTAGATCGGTACCCACCTAACCTATGGAGTTGTCTGTTGGAAAAGGATGCCTTCCCTTCCCTAACACCCATCTCCCCCCTTACCCCCCTCTTCCCTCTTCCCCATCTCATGTACTCGCAAGCTGGTACAAAGATAAAAAACAGACAATCGAAGAATCAGCCACCAGCACCCGGCATCTTTAAGCCGACATGCAACCAGACGCCTTTAAGTCCGGTTATCCTCAGTCCCGCTTACTGCGTTCCTGCCAGGGGCGGCTCAGCCGTGTAACCCTGAATTGCACGCCCGTGCGTTCTTACAAATTTGCGAAGCCGTGTATTGGCCTCATGCCTTGCCCGGTTCTCCTGCCGGAAAGAAACAGGCTCAGCCTCAAATTCAACTTCATAAACTTCCGCGTATCGCTGAGCGACTTTCCGCCTAAGCGAAGGTGGCAGCCGGAGCAACTGTTCCTGAATCCACTCCGCATCTGCCTGGCTGTATCGAGCGGGCATTTCAATCTGCACATAATCCGGGTACATAAAACCTCCGGTTACATGGCTGCCTTCTGTGACGGAAATGGCTTAACTTCCCGCGCACATATCGTTCCATCTTGTTGCACTTCAACAATAATATTTCTCCTATGTCTCAGTGCTTTACTAATTGCCGTTTGCGAAATGCCAAGGGCTAATCCAGTTTTTACTTGCCCGTGCTCTTCTACGTATTCACTTAATGTTTTGGTGACCATTTTTACCCCCACCACAAAATACTACCATAAGTATTAAAACATAGCGTACTATAAGTAGGAGACATAATCAAACTTTTGGTATTAAATTGAGAAATGGAAAAAAAACGCACCCTGACGACAGAACAGCTTGAAGATGCTTCCCGCCTGAAAGCTTTGTATGAGTCAAAGAAGAAAGAGTTAGGAATTACGCAGGCAGATATCGCTGACGAATTAGGTATTTCTCAGGGAGCCGTGGGGCACTATCTAAATGGACGAAATCCTTTAAACCTTCCCGTAGCGGCTGTGTTTGCGAGAATATTAAGAGAACCGATATCCAGCTTTAGCCCTTCACTAGCTAAGGAAGCGGAATTACTATCACAAGTTTCTAATGTCAAATATGAGGGGCCAGTTAAGCCCCGAGGATCATATCCGCTGATCAGTTGGGTCAGCGCTGGTTCCTGGGCCGAAGCAGTAGAGCCATACACACTTAAGGAAATCGACGACTGGTATGACTCTGATGCGCATATAGAAGGGCAAGGATTTTGGCTTAAAGTACAGGGCGATTCCATGACATCACCTGTGGGCTTAAGCATCACTGAGGGGATGTATGTGCTTGTTGATACTGGAAAAGAAGCAAAGAATGGTAACCTTGTTATCGCTAAACTGACCGATGCTAATGAAGCGACGTTTAAGAAATTGGTAATTGATGCTGGCAACAAATACTTAAAACCGTTAAACCCTCAATACCCACTCATCCCAATCAACGGCAATTGCAAAATTATAGGTGTCGTTGTACAAGCAATGATGTGGCTTTAAGCCAAAATGACCTTACAACCCGGCATTGCCGGGTTTTTTTATGTCTTAATTATCAACAACTAAACTAAAAGTACAAAAATAATCCTACTTTTAGTATTGCAAGTAATAGCACTTACAGTATTATTTATTTCAACGGCAAACAACGGAGCCAATGAAATGAGTATTATACCAATTGAACAGTTTGAAGAAGTTTCCATCAGGGTAGCCCCTGGTGAATATGTTACGTTTCCGGTGATCGATAATAAAGGGCTCTTCATGAATCACAAGCGTTGCAAAAGTGACGGTGGTTATCTGTTAGAGACTGTTATTTTTGATGATGTTGAGTATTACGGTATTTATAAATGTGATCGCGGTATTGCATTCCTCACTGCTGCATTTTCATCTAAGGAATCCATCTCTAAATCCGTCGCCATGATTGTTTTAAAAAGCTTCCCTTATGTGCTTGCCTACCTAAAAGAAAATTTGAGAGATATTTTTTCAGAGTTAAAAGTTAGTTTGCATACTGATATGACGGAACCTTACAAAAGTACCGTTTACGTATCTATTGAAAACGAATTTATTCGCTTCTGCAATATAAATAACCCTCAAAAGTTAAACGAGATGGAATTGTATATCTTAAGTGTTATTCCCGGACTGTCAGATAAGATACAAAAAATTTACAAATAAATATTCCCAGGCGTTAATTACACCTCACTAGGTGGGGATTCCTGCAACATGAGGAAAAGAAAATGCAAAACTCACTTTCTGTGATTAAGCAACCAATTATTAAACCGGAATTGCTCTTCGGTCCAAGTCAGGTTAATGACTACGGCGGAATGGTAATGACTTGCCGCATGAATGGTGATTCCATGCAACCCACAATAGAACCCGGTGAGGTGGTCGCGTTCGTTGATTGCGCTGGAGAAATAAAAATAGACGGTATCTATGTATTCACTAGATTAGTATTTGGCCGTGAAGTCCTATTTATTAAAAGAGTCTCCATCTTGCCAGATAATGAATTAATGATTACTTCTGATCACAAGGCGTATCAGACATATACCCTCTGCGCAGATGAGCGCGAAGATATGAAGATTTATGGGCGTGTCGTCGCTTCTCTTGCAATAAGGCGGTTCGTATGAAGAACAATGCGGCTTTTAAATTGGCAAAAATAATGGCTGCCGCTGGATATTGGGACATTGCGATTCTTTATCTTCGCAAAGCATATGGGGTGTAATTATGGCTAGTGAAATTGATATTCAGGAGACTGAGTTAAAAAGCTATCAGCTTTACTCACTCCTTAAAGTTGCCTCGCTTTCCTCAGATGAACTCGAACCATCAGAGGTTAAAAGTTTGTTCGAACTGGCTTACCAACTGTCAATACCAATTAGCTGTTTTATGCAGACACTTGAAAGCGAGGCCTTAAATGACGGCAAATAAAAACAACCTGATTGAAACCCGTCGCCGCCGACTTGTACAAGCAAAGCTGGATTCTGTTATGCGCAGAACGGGCGGCAATATTCAGATGGCAAAACTGGATAACGGAGCTTTATTCCCGGTTGAGTTATCCGAAGAAGTATTAACGAAAGCGTTAATAAAGCTCTTCGAACAAATGATTTACGACACGCATAGACGCGCCGAAGCGGAATCAATTATTTCGGGACATTACGCCGACTGCATCGGCAGAAGCAAATTAACGCCTGATGCCGTGTATTTCATGGATGCGTTAATTGAAACCCTGGCCGAAGAAGCGATGAAAAAACGGAGGCTCCAGAATGCATGCTAACCAGAAAACGTTTGTGCGCGACGGCGTCTCAATTCCGTTGCCAGTGCGGACAGTTGACCTGCACGTCTCCCCGGACTTCTCCGGTCGTGTACTGGTGTATCTGCAAAACGGGCTGGTCTCTGAACGTCGCCTTACTGACGACGAGATGATTCTCACCCTGGACGGGTTTATCAATTTGGCCCGTAAGTTCGGATGGACTGTTACCCCATCCAGCGGGAATTAAAGGACGGTACCTGTGGCACTGACACCAATACGCATTCCTGAGTGGGTGCATGAACAGGCGGTTTTCGTTCTACGCCAGTACAGAAACAAACGGGTTCACCCTTGCCGCATGCATCGCTCAGGAAATCTGAGCCTTCGGGTTAACCGACGCTGGCGGCTGCTGTCACGCGACGGCGGCCAAAGCTGGGAAGTAATGAGTCATGAGCGCTATTCGAAAGTTAAGGACAGAAAATGAACGATATCGAAAAAGCAAAAATTAAACGTCTGGTTGCCCGGTTAAAAGTTCTGAGCGAACGGGATGGCTGCAGCGTTCCGTCATGGATGCTGGACGAAAATCGTTACGGTAATAGCTCGCTGACCGCCGCAGAGCAGCAGGAATGGGCTGAATCCGTTTGCGCTCACATGCGTGGTTCCGTAGCGCTTCTGTACCTCATTGAATGCGGTAAACGCTTTGGGTTTCGTGAAGGCGATTATGTATTCCGGGATGGTGGAACGGCTCTGGGGCTTACGAGAGAACTTATCGAGAAGGTTTTGATTAAGTACGTGGAAGAAGACCTTATCCGGCACAAACCAGCGGAAGCCCATATCGCTGTTTACCAGTTCTACCAGGCCAATGACCAGCGCCTTAACGAGAGTGGACATTCATGGTTTAACGAATTTCTGGACGAAATATTCACCGATGTTGCCGTTCGTCTTCGTGCGGGTGAAGACCTGCCAGTTAAATCCAATACGCATTGAGGAAAAATGATGGCTATGAAAACTGAAATGACCAATGCCGGCCGGCAGCCAATGATGAGCAATAAAGAGATTGCTAGCCTGACGGAAAAGAGCACGGCATTACCATGCCCCAGCAATGCAACGGCGCTCGGTATGACATATCGCCAGCATCTGCTGGCACAGATTACTCCGGTATGTGTAAAGCACTTTTTGAATGATGTTGACTGGGAGGATTACGACGACATGGCTGCCACGATGTTGGGAATGGTGGATGCGATTATTGCCGCTGAACAGGGGAAATCAGAATGATGCAGAAAATCCTTATTGATACCAGCAATCTGAGCACCATTGCCGTTTGCCTGGAGCAATTGGTCAACGCTGAGCGTGCACAGTTGAGTATTGAGCATCTGCTCGATCAATCAACCAACAACGCTGAATTTAGTTCATGGAGGAAAAGTGCGGAAAAGGCCTTGCGCGCCGTGAAAGCGAAGCGTCGCCTAATTACCGCACAACTGGCAGTCCTCCGTCAGCAGGAAAAAGAAAAGAACGAAGAGAATCGCCAGCAACACAATGAATATCTCATTGCAGAGCTTCGGGAGATTGTTACGCCCTCTTCTTTCACTCGCTGCGTTCGTTATGCAACCGACAAATTGGAGGCTTGCGGTGAGTGAATCAAATATTTTCGAACTTGTGAAGCTGATTAAGGCTGCTAACGGCGATCCGTCGACCATGACTGACGCTATTTGGGAGGCGGGATATCGCCAGACAGAACGGACAGCAGAAGAAGCGGCAAAGATAACGATTGATGTCTTTTTTTACTGTAATTCATTTGCTATGCCGACTGAATGCCGGCCGCGCGATTATGACAGCATTCTGCAAAATGAGCTGATGAAGGCGGTGCTGGGCGAGGACGATGAACTGCATGAAGCAGAGCCGGCAGCCATCGCAAAAAGCGTGATCAGCGCTGGTTTCACTAAAAAGGTGTGAGGTGGGTATGCAGACGATTATTCAGGTGGAACCGAACGAATGGGTTACCGAGCAACTGCTGATTGCGGTTACCGGGATGAAGCCTGGCACTATCGCCCGGGCGCGTAAAAACTCCTGGCTTCTTGGACGGGAATACAAGCACGTATCACCAGATGGTGAACCGAAACCCACCAGCGAATGCATGTATAACCGCAAGGCGGTTGACGCATGGATTGCCGCACAAAAACAACCAATCTGGTGATTAAGGCACATGAAACGGGTAAGCTTAAGGTGCTCCTGGACGTCGGGAGGGATATATGAGTAAAGCATCATACCCAACGGGCGTTGAGAATCATGGCGGTTCGCTCCGCATATGGTTCAAATATAATGGTAAGCGAGTCAGGGAAAATCTCGGCGTTCCTGATACCGCTAAAAACCGGAAGGTTGCCGGAGATCTGCGAACGTCGGTCTGCTTCTCTATTCGCATGGGAAAGTTTGACTATGCAAAGCAGTTTCCGGATTCACCCAACCTTGCCCGCTTCGGGCAATCCGGAAAGGAAATCACGGTGAAAGAACTCGCCGATAAGTGGGTGGAGCTGAAAAGAATGGAGATCAGCACAAATACCATGAGTCGCTACGAGTCAATTATCAAGAATATGCTACCCCGCCTGGGAGGTAGAAAACTTGTATCAGCGGTAACAACCGAAGATTTGCTGTTCATTCGAAAAGATCTACTGACTGGTTACCAGGTCATGAAGAAGGGATATCGCACACCGGTTAAGGGAAGAAAAGCGCCTTCCGTAAACAACTACATGACTCTTATGTCTGGAATTTTTCAGTTTGCGCAGGATAACGGATATATAAAGCAAAACCCGTTTAGCGGAATTAACAGGCTAAAGAAGGCTAAAGCCGATCCAGATCCACTCAGCCGCGATGAATTTATCAGGTTTATAGAGGCATGCCGACACCAGCAATTGAAGAATTTATGGTCGCTGGCGATTTATACAGGCATGAGGCATGGGGAGCTGTGCGGGCTTGCGTGGGAGGACATTGATTTGAAAGCTGGTACGTTAACGGTCAAGCGCAATCACACCCAAACTGATGAGTTCACCCTGCCAAAAACCGAGGCGGGAACTGACAGGGTGATTTTTCTCATCAAGCCAGCAATCGAAGCCCTTAAAAGTCAGGCCGAACTAACACGCCTGGGCAGACAGTACGAGATTGAAGTGAAGTTACGGGAGTATGGCCGGTCAGTCATTCACCCCTGCACCTTTGTTTTCAGTCCTCAGTGTACCCGGCGTGGTGTTCATACAGGATATCACTATGCAGTGAATTCAATTAATAAAATCTGGGCTTCGGTTATCAAGCGTGCAGGGCTCCGTTATCGTAACGCCTACCAGTCACGGCATACCTATGCATGCTGGTCGTTGTCTGCCGGAGCCAACCCAAGCTTTATAGCAACCCAGATGGGGCACGCTAACGCTCAGATGGTCTTTAAGGTTTACGGAAAGTGGATGTCAGAAAGCAGTGCTGAGCAAGTGTCTATACTAAACCAGAAGTTGTCAGAGTTTGCCCCATCCATGCCCCAAGGGGCTGAATGCGGCTAGTAAGGCATTTTAAATTCAAGTAGTTAGAGCGGTGTGTTATACATTTTAGTAACATGCGGCACGAAATGCCCTCGACCCGTTTTGCGCGATATGGTGTGATCGGGGTTCAATAAATCAATAAACAAGGTATACTCCAGCGGTTTCCACCTGCTTTGTTTATTGTACTAAACGCTCCTGTGAGAGGATGCTACGGCGCACCATGACACGACTCGCTTCCCCTGCTCTGCAGACGCTGCTGGATACTGATGCCTACAAATTGCATATGCAACAGGCGGTGTTCCATCACTACTACGATGTGCATGTTACAGCTGAATTTCGCTGCCGCGGCGACGATCTTCTCGGCATTTATGCCAGCGCAATTCGCGAAGAAATTGACGCAATGCAACATCTGCGCCTGCAGGAAGACGAATACCAGTGGCTGTCCGGCCTCCCCTTCTTCAAAGCGGATTACCTGCAGTGGCTGCGTAATTTCCGTTATGACCCGTCGCAAGTGACCGTCATAAATGATAATGGCAAGTTGAACATTCGCATGTCCGGGCCATGGCGCGAAGTCATTATGTGGGAAGTGCCGCTACTGGCAGTAATTAGCGAGCTTGTGCATCGCTGCCGCTCTCCGCAGGTGGGTGTTCAGCAGGCCCTGCTGCATCTTGAAACAAAACTGGCGGATTTTGCTACCCGCACTGCAGAGCTGGATATGTCAGGTTTCCGTCTGATGGATTTCGGCACGCGCCGCCGTTTCTCACGCGAGGTGCAGTACGCTATCGTGGCACGCCTCAAGCAAGAGCCCTGGTTTATCGGCACCAGCAATTACGATCTTGCACGCCGCCTGTCGCTCACGCCAATGGGGACCCAGGCTCACGAATGGTTCCAGGCACACCAGCAAATCAGCCCGGATCTGGCTACCAGTCAACGTGCCGCACTCGCCGCGTGGCTGGAAGAGTACCCGGAGCAACTCGGTATTGCCCTGACAGACTGTATCACCATGGATGCCTTCCTGCGTGATTTCGGGCCTGTGTTTGCGCAACGTTACCAGGGTTTGCGTCATGATTCTGGCGACCCTGTGGAATGGGGCGAAAAAGCCATCGCGCATTATGAAAAGCTTGGTATCGATCCCCTGTCGAAGACGCTGATTTTTTCTGACAATCTTGATCTCAATAAAGCGCTGGATCTCTATTGCCATTTTGCCTCCCGCATCAAGCTGGGCTTTGGTATTGGTACGCGTCTGACCTGCGATATTCCGCATGTGAAACCGCTGAACATCGTGATAAAGCTGGTTGAGTGTAATGGCAAACCGGTAGCGAAGTTATCTGACAGCCCCGGCAAAACAATTTGCCACGATAAAGCCTTTGTGCGTGCGTTGCGCAAAGCGTTCGACCTGCCGCAAGTTAAAAAGGCCAGTTAACTCCTGTCAAAATGTCAGAAAGCGTCCCAAACGGGACGCTTTTGAGAGTAATAAGCAGAAAACTTAACTATTCATTTTTCAGGGCGATCTTGTTCCGCGCTATTCGAATTACAGAGGTTTACCTGTCGCTTAGCGTACTCTCTGAACTTTTCAAATTCAGCAAAAAAATCTTTGCGTAAAAGAAAAAGAGCAATGACGTTAGGTATTACCAGGAAACCGACCGCAATATCAGCCATAAGCCAAATAACAGGGATCTCCATCCCAACGGCAATGAGTGGTGGGACGAAATAGATCCACTTAATCATCTTCTCTAGCTTATCGCCGAACAGATAATTGATCGAAGTACGGAATTTAATATATGAGCCCAGATATGAGGCGAAAAGTATCAATGCCACGCCAAGGCAGAGGAATTGAACAATAAGCGGATGCCACGTCTCTTTTAATGCCGCAAAAACAATCTGAATGCCCTGGTAGTCCGGATTCGTCCATATGCCGGAAGCAAGTATTGCAAAAGCAGTAAAATTACATGTGATCATTGAAACAAAAAAGACTTCAACAGCCCCCCACATCCCCTGACGAAAGGCATAGTCTACGTTTGCCGTTGCATGAACGGTTGCTGATGTCCCCATACCCGCTTCATTAGTAAAGATCCCCCTACTGGCCCCTTTGCTGATTGCCATTAAGATAGTCGAACCAACAAAACCCCCTGTCGCCGGGGCTGGCGCGAAGGCGTAATGAAAGATAGTTGCAACAACGTGAGGAACGGTTTCAATATGAGAAATTACAACCCATGCAGTGCCAATAAAATACGCGATAGTTATAGGTGGTAACGCAAAAGTACAGAATTTACCCAGACTGGACAGCCCTTTGAATATAATGATTCCACCCACCACAACAATAAAACAACCAACTGCGAAGGGAGGAATACCAAAGGTGTAATTAATCACCGCAGCCATGGTATTCGTCTGCACGAAGCAAGCATCTGTAATAACCAATATCATTAGGGCAACAGCGTACAAGCTTGCCAATGGGTGCCATTTTTTTGCCAGGCCCTTTTTTATGTAATGCATAGGGCCACCATAATATTCGCCATTTTCTCCTTTCATTCTATATCTGACAGCTAAAGTGACTTCAGCCATTTTAGTCATCATACCGACAATTGCGATCAGCCACATCCAAAAAATAGCACCCGGCCCACCGATAGCGATAGCGGCAGCAACACCCGCAATCGTACCCGCACCAAGAGTACCGGATAATACCGTCGCGGCAACTTCAATAGATTTTAATGATTTTTTTGAAGCGGCCTCACCTAATGTATTTTTCCTGTTTTTACCTGCAATTGTTCCGATTGTATTAATATATATAGACTGCAAATTCAAAATCTGAAAAAACTTCAACCGCACACTGAAATACAAACCAATACCAATAACAATAATAAATAATGGCCCACCCCATAAAAATTCAAAAACCTCAGAGAGTTGTTCTAACATATTAGCCTCTATTGTAATTAGTTTTTAATCCAGCGCCGTACATATTTTGAATACAGGACATCTTTCCACTCTGAATTTCTAAAATATTTCCGGCGCAAAAAAGGGCTTGTAGGATTAATCGGCGCCCTTCTTATGTGTTACAAAAAATTAAGAGTTGCGGCCAAACCAAACGATATCGTCATAAATATCTGGGGATGTATCCCCCTCTGTACTGATAAGTAAAACATGCGCACAATTATCCAGCGCAAGCTTTTCTCTCAACTCACTATATTCATCATGACTCATCAGTTCATAAATCAGTCCAACGCCGATAGCCCCAGATTCACCAGATATTAATGGGACATCAGTTGCTGGACGTGGAGCAGCTAAGATACGCATCCCATTTGCAGCCAGTTTGTCATCAGCAGAAATAAAACATTCCGTGTTATCACGAATAATAGGCCAGCTTGCGACATTGGGCTCTCCACAAGCCAGTCCAGCCATTATTGTCGCCATGTCGCCACCGACACTGTGTGGCTGCCCGTCACCTACCACAGCCGAACGGTATAAACAATTAGCAGAGTGAGGTTCAACAATGATGATCGTGGGAGCCGCAGTCTTCATTTTTTCGATGAAATACCCCATAACGCTTGCAGCAAACGATCCTACGCCCGCTTGCAAAATGATATGGGTTGGCAAAGTACGCTCACTTTCAAGCAGTTGTTCATAAGCCTCAATAGCCAGGGTCATATAGCCTTGCATAATCCATAGTGGGATCCGTTCATAACCCTCCCATGCGGTATCTTGTATCAGAACCCAATTTTGTTCTCGCGCCATCTTATCAGCCAAACGAACCGCATCATCATAATTCAAATCGGTGATGGTACATTGAGCACCATGATTACGTATATTCTGTGCACGTACTATTGAAGATCCTTTCGGCATATAAACAACGGCCTTTAGTCCAAGTTGCTCTGCCGCCCATGCAACACCTCGACCATGATTCCCATCTGTCGCGGTAACAAACGTTATATCGCCAATTTTCTCTCTGACATTTGGTGCATTAAGCGCAGAAAAGGTGAGATCATGAATATTATATTTTAACTTTTCCGCCAGGAACTTACCTACGGCATACGCTCCTCCAAGGCCTTTAAAGGCATTAAGACCAAAGCGTTGCGATTCATCTTTTATATGGATTGAACCCAGACGCAAACGTTGACTTAAATGTGGCAGAGAGTGTAACGGTGTGACCGTGTAAGCAGGAAGTTTTTTATGAAATCCTATGACATCTTTCCCCATTTTTTCATTAAGGAGAGTCAGACTAACGCCTTGTCCGTACTTTTTCTTTCGCGTATTAAATTGATAGTGGATCATATTCGTCATGGTTATACCTTATTAATCCTGTTAACTTTAATTGTTTAGAATCTTTTTCGTAAAAAGATGATTATGACAAACCAAAAGCTAAAAAAATATTTTAAATAGCGACATAAGATAATAGAATTGCAGCTTGTTGAACCCGACACCCTTTCTATCGATCTTTATTCAACCTGAAAAGATGGTACTATCTTTAGTCCTGTTAAATGACGCATAATTGCCCGGTACTGCGCAATTTTCACCTTATCTAAAGATAAAAACGCAACAAAATTGCGCAAGCGATGGCGATCACAGAAAGAAGGGGTAATCTAAAACATGAAGCTCGATGCATCAGATAAAAAAATCCTTACTTTATTACAGCGTAATAATCGCCTGTCTCAGCGAGAAATTGCCGACCTGGTTTGCCTTTCTCCTTCGGCTGTAAATCGCCGCATAACAGTCCTTGAAGAAGCCGGGATTATCAAAGCGAATGTAAGCATCATAGATTGCGTAAAAGTGGGGCGTCCCATCACCATTATGGTCCAGGTGATGATCGAAAATGAGCGACTCGATCTTCTGGAGAAGGCCAGAGCAAGGTTCGTTAATTGCCCTCAAGTACAGCAGGTTTACTACGTGACCGGCGATTTTGATTTTTTGTTAGTAATGAATGTTCGCGATATGGCCGAATATGAAAAGCTAACCCGCGAGCTGTTTTTCACTTCTGGCAACATTAAATCATTCAAAACGATTGTTTCAATGCAAAATGCCAAGCAGGAGATGGCTGTGATGATTGAATGATGCTTGTGCCGCCTGTCAGAGGCCCCCACAGCTCACTATCTCAGCGCTGGCAAAAGATTAATTTCCGAAATACCCCTTTTCGCTGCGAATTCTACTTGTCTGATGGCGCTTGCCAGGTAACATAGGTATCCCCCCTTTGTGGGCGGACAAACGATGATCTTTTCCAGACAATTAACAGAGAGAATATTATGAGCGTTGTGCCTGTAGCCGACGTACTCCAGGGCCGCGTCACCGTTGACCAAGAAGTCACCGTGCGCGGATGGGTACGTACCCGCCGAGATTCAAAAGCTGGCATCTCCTTCCTTGCCGTTTATGACGGCTCCTGCTTTGATCCTGTACAGGCTGTCATTAATAATTCTCTGCCCAATTACAATGAAGAAGTTCTTCGCCTGACGACAGGCTGCTCTGTTGTTGTCACCGGCAAAGTGGTGGAATCCCCTGGCGAAGGCCAGAGCTTCGAGCTGCAGGCGACTCAGGTAGAAGTCACCGGCTGGGTTGAAGATCCGGACACTTACCCGATGGCGGCGAAACGTCACAGCATCGAGTATTTGCGTGAAGTGGCGCACCTGCGTCCGCGTACCAACCTGATCGGCGCTGTCGCCCGTGTTCGTCATACGCTGGCGCAGGCTCTGCACCGCTTCTTTGATGAGCAGGGTTTCTTCTGGGTTTCCACGCCGCTGATTACCGCATCTGACACCGAAGGCGCAGGTGAAATGTTCCGCGTTTCTACGCTGGATCTGGAAAACCTGCCGCGTAACGATCAGGGCAAAGTTGATTTCGACAAAGATTTCTTCGGTAAAGAGTCATTCCTTACCGTATCTGGTCAGTTGAACGGCGAAACCTACGCCTGTGCGCTGTCCAAAATCTACACCTTTGGCCCAACGTTCCGCGCGGAAAACTCCAACACCAGCCGTCACCTGGCGGAATTCTGGATGCTGGAGCCGGAAGTGGCCTTTGCCGATCTGGAAGATAACGCCCGTTTGGCGGAAGCAATGCTGAAATATGCTTTCAACGCAGTTCTGACTGAGCGTATGGACGACATGAAGTTCTTCGCTGAACGCGTAGATAAAGACGCGATTGCCCGTCTGGAACGTTTCGTTGCGGCAGACTTCGCACAGGTGGACTACACCGACGCCGTAGCCATCCTTGAAACCTGCGGTGAGAAGTTTGAAAACCCGGTTTACTGGGGCGTTGACCTCTCTTCCGAGCACGAGCGCTACCTGGCCGAGAAACATTTTAAAGCACCGGTCGTGGTGAAAAACTATCCGAAAGACATTAAGGCCTTCTATATGCGTCTTAATGACGACGGTAAAACCGTTGCCGCGATGGACGTTCTGGCGCCCGGCATTGGTGAAATCATCGGTGGCTCTCAGCGTGAAGAACGTCTGGATGTGCTCGATGCGCGTATGGCTGAAATGGGTCTTAATAAAGAAGACTACTGGTGGTATCGCGATCTGCGCCGTTATGGCACCGTGCCGCACTCCGGTTTTGGCCTGGGCTTTGAACGTCTGATCGCTTATGTCACCGGCGTGCAAAACGTACGTGATGTCATCCCGTTCCCTCGCACCCCTCGTAGCGCCACGTTTTAATAATAAATATCCTCCGGCATAGCCGGAGGTTTTTCGGATGCGCCTATAAGGCTCTGTTACCAGCCGCGCCCTAACAGGCGCATACGATCTGACATTTGCATCAAACTTCGTTACTTACGGCCCGTAAACGGGCTACCCGGATAAGGGATCGACAACTGCTCGCCCATTTTATCCTCTTCAAGCTGGTGCTTTATGTATTCTTGTATCTTCGCCGTGTTCTTCCCTACCGTGTCTACGTAGTATCCCCGGCACCAGAACTCCCTGTTCCTGTATTTGAATTTCAGATCGCCAAACTGCTCATAAAGCATCAGACTGCTTTTCCCTTTCAGATATCCCATAAAGCCGGATACGCTCATTTTGGGCGGGATTTCCACAAGCATATGGATATGATCTGCGCAGCATTCAGCTTCCAGGATCCGTACATTTTTCCACTCACACAGCTTTCTTAAAATGCTCCCTATCGCAAGACGTTTCTCTCCATAGAACGCTTGTCTTCGGTATTTTGGCGCAAAAACTATGTGATATTTACAGTTCCATCGGGTGTGCGCTAAGCTCTTTTCGTCCCCCATTGGGACCCCCTTTTGATTTCTTGTTGAACTTTTGCAGTTGCCAGACCGCAAGGTGTTTTAACAAATCAAAAGGGGTTTTAATAACTGGCTTAAAGCTGAAAGCTTTCCGGAACCCCCAGCCTAGCTGGGGGTTTTCTATAGACAATAAAAGCCAGCATTTGCTGGCTTTTTTACGCTCTTTCTTATTTCTTCACCGTAGCCGGGCTCACCCGGCTTACGCTTCTACCCATTCCTGGGCGAGATCGCGCTGAAATATTCCTGAACAAAAAATAATCCACAGCGGTATTGTGGGTTAGTAATTCCTCATCTGATAGCACGTCTGGATAAAAATCACACAGCATTCCGGACGGCTTAAACGCCTGCCAGGAAAAAGTAAGATGAGAATAATTCCTGTACAAGATTTACCCTTATCTTAATTAAACATAAGCAATTCATATATATAGTTATAAAGCCGATCTTTTTGACAGCGATTGGTTCTGAATTTTGAGGTGGTTCACAAAGTTCCTCAAAATACATAAATTCTTACACATAATTGCTTTCTGTAACCTCTTTAAGACATTTGTAGCATTTTCAGGCTAGCGAAACGATTATATGAATGGAAAGATGCCTTTCAGACACAGAAAGACACCAAACTCTCATCAATAGTTCCGTAAATTTTTATTGACGGAATTTATTGGCGGCAGTGGCAGGTGTACAAAAAAACCAATGAGGGTAATAAATAATGATGAAGCGCAATATCCTGGCAGTGGTTATCCCTGCCCTGCCCTGCTGGTAGCTGGTGCAGCTAACGCTGCAGAAGTTTACAACAAAAACGGCAACAAACTGGACCTGTACGGTAAAGTTGTTGGTAAGCACGACTTCGTGACCTCTGGTGACAGCACTGGCAGCAACGACAGCACCTACGCTCAGATTGGTTTCAAAGGCGAAACTCAGATCAACAGCGATGTAACCGGTTACGGTCAGTGGGAATACCGTGCGCTGGCAAGCGATCCAGAAGGTTCACAGGGTACCCGTAACCGTCTGGCTTTTGCTGGTATCAAAGTTAACAACGTAGGTTCTCTGGACTACGGTCGTAACTACGGTATCGTCTACGACGTAGAATCTTACACTGACGTTGCCCCATCTTATTCTGGCATGACCTGGGCTAACTACGCTGATAACTTCATGACTGGCCGTACCACTGGCGTCCTGACCTACCGTAACACCGACTTCTTCGGTCTGGTTGATGGTCTGAGCATGGGTATCCAGTATCAGGGTAAAAACGAGCGCAATGACATTAGAACCTCTAATGGCGACGGCGTTGGTTACTCTCTGGGTTACTCCTTCGCACAAGGCTTTAGCGTAATCGGCGCTTACAGCAACTCTGACCGTACTAACCTGCAGACTGCTGCAGACGGTAAAGGTGAGAAGGCAGAAGCATGGGCTGTTGGTGCGAAATACGATGCAAACAACATCTACCTGGCAACTGTTTACGCTGAAACTCGCAACATGACTCGCGAAGCTGACGGTACTTTTGCTAACAAAACTCAGAACTTCGAAGCAATTGCTCAGTACCAGTTCGACTTCGGTCTGCGTCCGTCTCTGTCCTACGTTCAGTCTAAAGGCAAGGACCTGGCAGGTCGTACAGCTAATGGCGCAACCTTCGCTGGCGGCAACGAAGATCTGCAGAAATATGTTGAAATCGGTGCGTACTACTACTTCAACAAAAACTTCAACATCTATGTTGACTACCAGCTGAACCTGATCGACAAGAGCGACTACAGCCAGGCCGTTGGTATCGTGAATGGTCGTAACGACCAGGTTGCGATGGCTGTGACTTACCAGTTCTAATCAGCACACCTCGTTATTATATGCATGAGAAACAGGGCTTCGGCCCTGTTTTTTTATTGTCTCGCCGCCAAATATACCGACTGCTAAAAAGACGCACGCTTTTTATCGCAAACGGTTGGCAATTGGCACATCAACCGTTAACCTGATAACGGATCTCCCTTCTGTCATCATAATGGAACCTCGTCATGTTTGAGAATATTACCGCTGCCCCTGCTGACCCTATTCTGGGTTTGGCCGATCTGTTTCGCGCCGACGAACGTCCTGGCAAAATCAACCTTGGTATTGGCGTCTATAAAGACGAAACCGGGAAAACACCGGTACTGACCAGCGTTAAAAAAGCGGAGCAGTATCTGCTGGAAAACGAAAACACAAAAAATTACCTCGGCATCGACGGTATTCCTGAGTTTGGTCGTTGCACGCAGGAACTGCTGTTCGGCAAAGGCAGTGCGATTATTAACGACAAACGTGCGCGCACCGCGCAGACCCCGGGCGGTACGGGTGGCCTGCGAGTTGCCGCTGATTTCCTGGCGAAAAATACCTCAGCAAAACGTATCTGGGTAAGTAATCCAAGCTGGCCGAACCATAAAGGCGTGTTTAACTCCGCGGGTCTTGAGGTCTGTGATTACGCTTACTATGACGCGCAAAACCATGCGCTGGATTTCGACGGCATGGTTGCAAGCCTCGAAGCCGCACAAGCGGGCGATATCGTGCTGTTCCACGGTTGCTGCCATAACCCGACCGGTATCGATCCAACGCTTGAGCAGTGGGAGACGCTGGCGAAATTATCCATAGAAAAAGGCTGGCTGCCGCTGTTCGATTTTGCCTATCAGGGTTTCGCTCGCGGTCTGGAAGAAGATGCGGAAGGTCTGCGCGCCTTTGCTGCGCTGCATAAGGAATTGATCATCGCCAGCTCTTTCTCGAAAAACTTCGGTCTGTACAACGAGCGTGTCGGCGCCTGTACGCTGGTGGCCGCGGATCAGGAGACAGTGGACCGTGCATTTAGCCAGATGAAATCGACCATTCGCGCTAACTACTCTAACCCACCGGCTCACGGTGCGTCTGTAGTGGCGACGATTCTGAGCAATGATGCGCTGCGTGCCATCTGGGAACAAGAATTGACTGACATGCGCCAGCGTATCCAGCGTATGCGTCTGCTGTTTGTGAATACCCTGCAAGAAAAAGGGGCGGATCGCGATTTCAGCTTTATCACCCGTCAGAACGGAATGTTCTCTTTCAGCGGTCTGACTAAAGAGCAGGTGCTCCGCCTGCGTGAAGAGTTCGCTATCTACGCGGTTGCATCCGGACGTATTAACGTTGCGGGTATGACGCCGGATAATATGTCGCCGTTGTGTGAAGCTATCGTCGCGGTGTTATAAAAGACAAGCGAAATAAAAAAGGTCGCATATGCGACCTTTTTTGTTTTACCAGACCGGCAGTTCATCCTGCAGGAAAGGATTATGTAGCCGCTCGTTGCCCAGGGTAGACATCGGGCCGTGACCAGGGATGAAGGTTACATCATCACCCAGCGGCAACAGTTTAGTTTTGATGGCATCAATCAGCTGCCCATGATTGCCTTTCGGAAAATCACTGCGCCCTACGCCGCCTTTAAAGATTACGTCGCCGGACACCAGCAGCCGGGATTGCGCATCAAAGAAAACCACGTGACCTGGCGTATGCCCGGGGCAGTGCAAAACCTCCAGCTTCACATTGCCTACACTCACTGTATCGCCTTCATTTAACCAACGATCTGGCGTCAGCGGCTGGCAGTCATCCAGACCAAACATGCGACTTTGGGCAGGTAGCCCTTGCAGCCAGAACTCATCTTCTTTTTCCGGGCCAATCACTGGCACGCCATAGTGCTGCGCCAGCTCGGCAGCCGCACCGACATGGTCCAGATGACCATGCGTAAGCAGGATTTGCGTTAACGTCACGCCGGAGGCTTCAACTTCCTGTTTGATGCGTTCAGCATCGCCACCGGGATCCACTATTGCTGCCAGCCGGGTTTGCTCACACCAGACTAACGAACAGTTCTGGGAGAAGGCGGTAACCGGAATAATACGATAGTTCATACTGCTCCTGTCTCTTTTAACTGAGTTTTACCAGTGCCTTAGCGGCCCGGTATCAATATGCACAAAGTTGCTGCTGGGGTAATATCCTACACCACCTGCACGCATAGATAACGCAGCTTTGCGAATATTACTCAGAGAAATCCCTTCGATATGAAAATCCATCGCCTGTCCCCTGGTGTGATAGCTCTTTTTAGCTACCCCAGAACTGTGGGCCCGGAGTTCGTTATTCGTATCGACAGAACGGTATCCTGAAACCAATTGCACGGGTTTGCTCGTTCCTAACAAACCTTGCAAGCGATAAAGTTGATCAAACAGTTTTGGATCGATGGTTGTAATTTTATTCGCGCGATAATCACGGAAAAAATGATTGAGTTTTGCTAATTCATCCTGAATATAGCCCCGGCCATCGAAAAACTGCGCCTTAATTGTTTCTCCAGTATGGAGATTATTCAGCGTTAAAATACGCGGACGTGGGGTGGAAAGGGTTGCAAATGCTTGTTGAGGTAAGATGGCTGCACCAAGGGCAATACCACCTAACGCCAACAATTTGCGGCGATTAGCGTCAAATTTGTCCATGATAATCAGGTCTGCAAGATAACAAAGTGATCGTAATTTATGCACTTTTATTGCGCACGAGAGGCACCTTACCGGGCAAAAACGTCGGCGTCAAGGTAGCCCAACCCCAGCAAAGACGGGCCTTACAGCAGATCCGGCCCGTTTTCGCTAAATATTACGACAATGTTATTTCCCGAACTGCTTCATTTACCTGATTAATTGTTCGGCTTTCGCCAGAATTTGTGCGCCAGATCGCGCCGTCAGATCATAATTGTAAATATCTGTACGATATTGAGTACGGCCATCTTCACCAACAAATGCGGTCAAATAATAAAGATTCACCGGTATATTTTGACGAATATTAACGTAACGGGTATCTCCTTGTTTTAAGGTATCGGAAATCCGCGTATCGTTCCAACCCGCATCCTGTAATAGCATATTGGCAAGCTCAGAGGCTTTATTCACCCTCACACAGCCTGAGCTCAACGCTCGCGCCTCTTTCTGGAAAAGATTATGGTTAGGCGTGTCATGCAGATAGATAGCGTCAGAACTCGGCATATTGAACTTATAGCGGCCCAGGGAGTTTTGTGCGCCCGGTGCCTGCTGGAAGCGGAAAGGCAGATTCGACGGTGTGATTGTCGCCCAGTCCACCATCGTCGGATCAATCGCTTCTTTACTGTTCCAGCCGCGCAACACGGTATAACCATGGCGCTCGAGATAGCCGGGGTCATTCCACACTTTCGGCAGAATATCTTTGCGTGCCAGCGTTGGCGGAACATTCCACGGCGGGTTGACGACCACGTTGTTCAGCGCGCTACTCATCATCGGCGTTTTGCGATCCGGTCGGCCGACAATGACGCGGGACGCCAGCACCTGATTGCCATTCAGATAATAGACCAGCGAATATTCCGGGATGTTGACCATAATCCCTGTGGAGAGTTTCCCCGGTAGCAAACGCAGCCGCTGGATATTGAGTGCCAGAACCCCTGCACGTTGGGCAGGCGTAACATTCAGCCAGTCCCGGGTCGACTGCCCTATCACGCCATCAGCGTGCAGCCCCTGAGCAGACTGAAAGCGTTTGACCGCGGCAACTAACTGGCGATCGTAGTCGCTACTGACCAGGCTGGCTGGTTTCGTTCTTTTGCTCAACTGCGCCGTTTTTGTTCCTACCGTATCAACCGCAATGGCAGAAGGACTGACGACGCTACTCGTTGCGTCATCGCCAGGCAGCGCGATTTTCGGTTCATCTTCCATCATGCCGCTACGCTGCAGAATCTCACGCAGCGCTGGCACATCCCTGCTCTTCTGTCCGGGGCGCAGCGAAACGGTACTGGTCAACTGCGGCCACGGTGAATTGTCTGCCACCAGCGTTAATAAAGACTGATGCATCGCCGCATACTGCGGGTGATGAGGCGCAAGGGTATCGATAAATTGCGGCAGGTTGCCTTTATCCAATGCTAATTGCCACTGATTAATGACTGACAGCGGCGGTGTCTCCAGCGTGTACGGTTTACTGCTGTAGAGCCAATGGCTACCTTTCACCGAAATACCGGCGACAAAATGCAGATACCCCATCATGGCATCCGACAGCACCACGTCTCGCGCCATACCGGAGACATTCGGATCGGTCAGCAACTCTACCCAGGCGTTAAATTGCGGCTGAAAACCGGCGATCGCAACTTCGGCGAGCTGTTGCTGGAAAGCCTGAACTGCCTCACGGTTATCCCACATCGGCTTCATTGCACGCGCGGCATACAACGCGGAGAGCGAATCCATGTAGACGGGTGTCCAGTTAGCAGGTAAGAGTGCCTGCAACGCGATACGCGCGTTGGCAGGCGCATCTGCCGTTGGATAAGGCTGCAAACCTGCCATCATCGCCGTTGCAGGCGACTGTTCCAGCGGCTGCGATAAAGCCGTGGGTTGATCGCCCTGTGTGGCGGAGCTGTCAACCGGTATCACCTCAGGCTCGTCGGCCTGAGCGCTAAACAGCGGAGCAAATGCGAATGCCAGACATAAACTTAATGTCGACATCCGACGACCATACGATTTCTTAAGCAACATCCCTTGCCCCCTGTTTCTTCATTACACTCACAACGCTCTTTCTATCAGTATATAAAGACAAAAAAGCATTTGCCTTGCCAAATGTAAAGAAGTTTAAAGAGGGACCGATTGCCGGATGGGGTGTTTCAGAAAAGAAAAAGGGCGGCATCTCTGCCGCCCTCATTTTTTAGGTGAATCGCTAAGACGCGTCTGCCGTCCCGGGTAATGTCTCCGGTAGCTGAGCCGCGAAGCCACGCAGACCCACAACGTGAACATGCTCGTGGTTCTGAAAGACTTTACGCACCAGTTTATACGTGGTGCCTTTTTCCGGACTGATGTTCTCCGGCGCTGCAATAATCAGTTGCATTTCAAGGCGTTCGCAGAGTTCAAACAATGTTGCGATGGAGCGGGCATCCAGACGTGCTGCCTCGTCGAGGAACAACAGGCGGCATGGGGAAATATCTTTACCACGCAGACGCCGCGCCTCGTCTTCCCAGCTCTGGACGACCATCACCAGGATAGACATCCCGGTACCGATGGCCTCACCGGTCGACAACGCCCCGGATTCCGCACGCAGCCAACCATCCGAACCACGATTGACTTCCACTTCCATCTCCAGGTAGTTGCGGTAATCAAGCAGCTCTTCACCAATGGTTTGCGGCGTGCGCTGGCCCAGATCGATTTGCGGGTTCAGGCGTTGATACAGTTTCGCCAGCGCTTCTGAGAAGGTCAGGCGATTGCTGTTAAACAGGTCCTGATGCTGTTCATGCTGCTCAGACAGCACCGTCAACAGCATGGCATGGCTTTCACGCACGTTAACATTCAAACGGACGCTGTGTACCTGACCGAAGGAGACGCTTTGCAACCCCTGGTTAAGTTGACGAATACGGTTCTGCTCACGCTGAATCGTCTTGCGAATGATATTCGCCACGCTACGTGAGCTGATCGCCAGTTTCTGCTCGCGGGAGGTCAACTCTTCCGTCAATCGGCTGAGTTCAATCTCCATCTGTTCGATAGCCTCTACCGGATCATCAGTACGAATAATATCCTGACGGATACGCTCACGCAGATGTTGGTAGACCGCGACAAAGAATTGGATCTTACGTTCCGGGCGTTTCGGATCTTCCGACATACGTAGCACATCGCGCAGATGCTCGTTGTCCGCCACGGCGAGACGCAGCGCGCCTAGCGCCTTATCCGACATGGAACGCAGTTCATCTGCAGAAAGATAAGCCAGCTCACGACGATGCAAACGACGTTCAACGCCGTTATCTTTCACCATCCGCATCACCGCACACCAGCCCGCTTTCGCCGTGGCGACTTGTTCGCGCATCTCGTGATAATCACGTTCAAGGCGACGCAGCGCACGGGTCAGGTTATCCATTTCCGCTTCGCAGAAGGTCAGCGCTTTTTCCAGTTGATTGCGACGAGCGCGATTGCCTGACAACTGAGCATGCAGCTCGTCACGACGAATTCGCGCGCGCTCCTCAGCACCGCTGTCGGCCCGGACACCAATTTCCTGCAGCTCTTTTTGCAAATCGTTGAGCAGCTCTTTCTTGGTATCGAATGAGCTTTTCAGCGATGCCAATACCTGATTGTACTGACTGAGCTGGGCAGCATGACTACGCAGCGCCTCACGCGTACGGCTACGTTCACGTTCTGCCTGCTCAAGCCGCTGACGCAGCTTCTCGTTGAGATCGTTATTCCCGCTGAGCATTTCCGCAGAATCGGAATAGCTAAAGTGCGCCCGACGTTGCACAACTTCGGTTAGCGCAAATGCCTGCTGGCGTGCTTCACGTTGCACTTGCTGGGAATAGGCATAATCTTCTTTCAATTGCTCATACTGTTCCGGATCGTTTTGCAGTACAGAGACGATCGGCTCCAGTTTCGCCAGATGGTTGCCAAACTGCTGAACAAAACGCGCCGCTTCCTGCGCTTCGTCCAGACGCTCCTGGATTTCATCAACACGATCGGCAAGCGTTTCGTCTGCCAGCAGGCTCAGGCGCGGCAGCAGGCGGTTAAGCTGAGCGACCCCTTCTTTCGCCTGCTCGAACTGCATGCGGTTTTGCTGGTTGTCATTCTCATGATTGCTCAGCGCGCGCTCCAGTTCGCCACGGCGGCCACTGAGAGTGCGTATTTCGGCTTCCGGGTCTGCATCAAACGCGACGGCCAGATGACTACCGATAAAACGGCTGAAGGCCTGATGCAGGCGCTGCGTTTTCTGTACGTCGAATGATAATGTGGCAAAACGCTCGGCAAGCTCTTCACGCTCAGCGTGAAGCCCTTCGATACGGCTTTCACGTGCAGCGCGACCAAACAGCGGCACCGACGGGAAACGAGAGTAGCGCCACTGGCGATCGGCGACTTTAACCACCACCGCTTTTTCCAGCTCATCGACGCTGAACACACTGTCATCAAAAGACTGTGGATCGCCTTCAATCAGATAGAGGTCTTCCGGACAATCTTCCAAACCTTCAAGCTGTTCAGCAATAAGGGAAAGGTCAGGGACCACAATTGCATGACGTGATGGGCCGTATAAAGCGGAGAAATACGGCGCATCTTCCAGGCTGACATCATCGTAAATCTCAGAGAGCAGCACACCGCCAAAGCGTTCTGCCAGCGTATTCAGACGCCCGTCCTCTGAGCCGCCCGGCTGACTCAGGCGCTCGATTTCTTCGTCCACGGCACGCTTACGTGCCCCGACTTCATCACGCTCGACAATCGCTTCGCGTTCACGCTCCAGCAGTTGTTGCAGGTACTCCGTCACTTGCTGACCGGATTCAAATTGCTCGCCGCTCTGCTCACACAACTGGGTCAGGCTGCTTTGCGCTGCCAGCCAAATCGGTGCGCGCTGGGTCAGCGTTTGAATACGTGACTGTAGCTGTTCCAGCTCCTGGCGTAGCGCCAGACGCTGCTCGCCAGCCATTGCCACATTTTCGGAAAGCGCGGCGATTTGCGCCTCCAGCTCATGATGCAGAGACTCAAGTTCGTCGGCGTCGTACTGTTTATTCTGCCGCTTGCAGAATTCCGCCAGCATGCGTTCAGCATCCTGTTGCTCACGCAGACGTTGTTCCAGTTCGTTCAGACGCGCACGTAGCGATGGCGCCTGTTCCGCCAGATGGCGCTGGTTTACCCCTTCACGTAAAAGGTCACGGGCGACATCCCAGGCTTCATCACGAGCCAGCGGACCATTGATAGCGACGACCAACTGGTAAGCTTGCTCAAACTGGCTGTGCGCGGTTTGTGCCACGCTCATACGTTGGTCAAGCGACAGGAGTTTCTCTGTGGCTTCTTGTTCTTTCGCCCGGAAGGTTTCCAGCCATTCGTCCGCCGTTTCTGCCGTCAGGTCAGGTAGCTGACAAAGTTCTTTGGCACGCTGTAGGGCCTGTTGTGCCTGGTTGTACTGGATCGCGCGGGTTTGCTGCACATCCAGAGCCTGTTGGTAGTCGGCAAGCTGGTTTTTCAGCTCATCCACTTCCAGTTCAGCGGCCTCGGCGCGCGCTTCGTTCTCTTCCTGCTGATCGGTCGCTTCCGCCACTACTTCATTTTGTTCTTCAAGGCGGATTTGCAGTTCATCCAGATCCGATGCGTAGCGCTCAATTTTTTCCTGCTGGCGCAGCGCGGTCTGTACCAGATTCAGGTGATCGCTGGCGGCCTGATAGTCAGCCTCAAGATCGCCTTCTGCCCCGCTGTGTTCTGCCAGCTCGCGCGCCATATCGACATGTTTGTATTGCTCAGCCGCCAGCTTTTGCCGTGAACTAAACAGATCGCGACGGAATGTCAGCGCCTGATCGAGATGAATACGTCGTTCGTTGGCATGGCGCATATAATCCGCCGCCACATAGTTGGTCGCTTCACTGATTAAATGCTTGAACAGATCACGATCCGACTGGGTAACGCGAATCGCTTCCAGCGTCATGCGGTTTTCGCGCAACGCCGCTTCCATGTCCTGGAAAGCTTTACGTACGCCGCTATTTTCCGGCAAGAGGTAGTCACGCAGGGAACGGGTGATCGCACTGGAGATACCGCCATACAGCGACGCCTCGATAAGGCGGTAGAATTTACTACGGTCCGATGCTGAGCGCAGGCGGCGTGCCACGATGCCCAGATCGAACATTAAAGAGTGATAATCGGTGATGGAGTTGAACTGCTTAAACTGCACCCCTTCCATCGCCTCCAGCTTATCCTTCACTTCCTGCAGCGGCAGCACCCGCGCCTGACGCTCATTAAGCGTTTCTGTCAGCAGTTGTGTCGGTTGAACAGCAGTAGGCAGCCCCTGAATAGCGAACGGTTTGATGTCGACCTTACGATCGCGACCAGCCACTTGCTGCAGGCGCACCCCCACCAGCACACGCTGATGACGAGAGTTGATCACATCCAGAACGGAGTAGCAGACCCCGGCTTTCAGTTTACCGTGCAGACCTTTGTCGCGAGAGCCGGACGTCGCGCCAGCCTCAGTGGTGTTACGGAAATGCAGCAGCGTTAAGTCCGGGATAAGCGCGGTGACGAACGCCGCCATGGTGGTGGATTTACCAGCACCGTTACCTCCGGACAAGGTGGTCACCAGTTCGTCCAGGTCAAACGTACGGGCAAAAAAACCGTTCCAGTTAATCAGCGTCAGTGAGCGAAATTTACCGCGATCAATCATTATTCTTCCTCTCCACTATCCGGCTGATTGTCTTCATTCTCATCATTGAGCTGCAGGTGATTTTCAACAGGCATGGCTTCACCATCGCGGATCAAACGCCGCTGGGCTTCACGCGCATCGTCTCCGGTACGCACATCCGCGCCGAAGCGGAAAACAGACTCGGTAATACGAAACTTACTACTGTCGTTACCCATAAACCAAATCATGCCGAGACGACGCAGGCGGTTCAGGGAGGAGCGCACTTTTTCCTGTAATTTTTGGCGATCCAGGTCAGAACCTGTTGAACGGTTGTTCACCAGCTTCAACAGTTTGGTTTCATCGGCGAGCGTCAGCAGCTCGTCATACAGCTCTTGCTGCGTGAAGATGCCTTCATTGGCCAGACGTTCCGGGCTGAGATAGAGGTAACAAAGGATCTTACCGACCATCATGTCCAGTTCAGACAGCACGGAGCGCGGGATCAGCGTCGTTGAACGTGGACGCAGGTAGAAAAAACCTTCCGGCGCACGGATTAACTCAACGTTGTAACGTCCGTAAAACTCCTCCAGAAATTCCTGGAAATCCATTAAAAAGGCGTGGTTATCCAGCTCATCAAGCCCAATATGGCGACCTGAGCGCAGCGCGCTGTCGAGTGCCGGAAAGAGTGGGTTAGCCAGCGCCTGGGCCAATTTGATCGGCATCACTTGTTCAATATTTGTCAATGACATGCGCCTGTACCTTGGCTCCGTAATCATTAATCGGCTGCCATTTAGCTGGCAGGCCGGTGAAATCTGCTTGCGCTACGCCGAGGCGTACCGCCTGATCAATGACGATCCGCGCGATATCAAAATGCCGCGCGCGCGGGTACCGCGCCAGATATTCGCGTACAACCAGCCCAAGATCCAGTGGAGCTTGTCTGGTTTTATATATCGCCAACTGTTCTTCGATCATGGCCGCAAGTTGTTCGCGGATTTCGTTGAACTCTTCATACTCCAGGTCAGGCGGAAGCTCACCTGTGACCTCGGCATCGCTTAACGCAATCTCTTCATCGCGCATATCCAGCAGCCTGTCGGCATTGGCGTAAGTCAGCGCCCAGGGTGAATCGAAGAAGGCCTGGACTGACTGGCGTAAACGCTGGGCAAAAACGCGGTTTTTATCCATATCGATAGCGGTACGAATAAACTTGTGGACGTGGCGATCATAGCCAATCCATAAATCGATAGCCTGTTGTCCCCAACTGACAATGCGGTCCAGCTTGCTCTGTAAATCAAAAACCAGTCGGTCAACAAACTCCAGATCGTTATGCGCCAGCGTCGCATCCTGGATACGTAACAAGTTAGCCTGCAGCTTATCCCCGGCCGCCTCCAGCGTATCCTGCAATTCACGCAGCGTACCGGAGGTTTCGGAGAGTAACAGCTCACAACTTGAGATAGCCGCACGCCAGTCTTTATTCAATAATTGCGCGATATCATCTTTGACTAACTGCTGCTGCTCATCCATCACACGCTGGGTGAGATCGATGCTGTCAAAAATTTCAGCCACCGAGTATTTCAACGGCGCATAGACATTACGATGCCAGTGGAATTCATCCCCACCTTCATCTGCGGCATCAGCAGCACGTTTCAGCTCTCCCGCCACGATAGATAACTGCATGGACAGGCGCAGCGTCGAAAACTCGCGCTGGCGAATATAGTAATCGGTAATACCAATGCCGAGCGGCGTCAGACGATAAATGGCATTACCGTCAGCCAGTTCGCTGGTAAAACGGTTTAACAGGCGCTGACGCACCATATCGTTTATGGCATTGTTCGCACGCTGAGCAATGGTTTCGCCGCTTTGTTCAAATGCATCGCTGACGTGGCGAAACGCATCAACAAGCTCTCCTTCGCTCATTTCGCCGTCCAGGCGTTCACCGTTCAGCGTGGCAACCGCCAGCAAAAACGACAATCTGTCTACCGGAAGCGTGATAGAGAAATCGTTTTTCCTGGCCCAGGCAACCAGTTCGGGAACTGTCTGGGAAAATTCACTCATCGTTCATCCTTTCATCTCTCTGCGGCTTGAGCGCGGTCACATGGATATAACGCCCCAGGCTGATATACGGCTCCTGACGACAATATTGCGTTTCAAGTTCAAGCAAGGAGTCAAAACAGTCACGTTGTTGGTGTTTTTCGCGCAGGTAATCGTGAAAGACCCGAACCCCCGTTTTCCCCGTGATCTGCCAGCCAATCGCACTCAGCCAGCCATAGACGTCATCCGGATTTCGCGGATAATCCGGGGACAGTGTGCGCTTTTTCTTTTTAGGCATACCTGCCAGCACATAGTCGAAATTCCCCGCCACCATATTGTGCATCAACAGGCCGTTAGCGTTGTAAAACATCAGCGACAACGTCCCTCCGGGCTTCAAAAACGACCACAGCGTTCGCAAAACGTCCACCGGTTCGGCGACCCATTCGAGCACAGCATGGAACAATATCAGATCGACAGGCGATTCCAAATGTTGCGCAATGTCCTGAGCAGGGCATTGTACAAAATGCATGTTACCGCTCACACCTTTCTCTTCTGCAGCTGCGGTCGCACGCGTAATCATCTCCTGCGACACATCGCACAGCGTCACATGATGACCACGTTCGGCCATGCGAATCGCAGTTTGCCCTTCGCCGCCCCCTGCATCCAGTACACGAAGCGTGCGGTCACCCACTTCGGCAAGAACCCTGTCCAAATCCTGCCAGAGGATCGCCTGACGCAGTTGACCTTTGGTCGTGCCATAGATATTGCGGGAGAATTTTTCCGCGATGTCGTCGAAATTACGATCCTGCATGGCCGCTCCGCGATCCTGACAAAACCGCTATTTTGTCACAGCCGTGCTCAGAATGAACCCATCTGGTGTAAGATCCACGCAAAACGCCTGCTGTATGGTTAAAAAGGAGACGGACGCGTGCTTTTTACGCTCAAGAAATACATTGGCGGCCTGATGCTGCCGCTGCCTGCGTTGCTCATATTGATTGGAATTGGGCTATTGCTCGTCTGGTTCAGCCGCTGGCAGAAAACAGGCAAAGGTATTATCAGCGCAAGCTGGTTGGTTCTTCTGCTACTGAGTTTGCAACCCGTCGCGGATAACATGCTCAAACCCATCGAGGACAGTTATCCCACCTGGCACGGCGAAGAAAAGGTAAAATATATCGTGATACTGGGGGGCGGATATACCTGGAATGACGCATGGGCGCCCAGCTCAAATCTTATTAATAACAGCCTGCCACGTTTGAATGAAGGCATTCGTCTGTTGCATCTGAACCCAGGGGCGAAATTGATCTTTACGGGGGCGGCGGCAAAAACGAACCCGGTCAGTACAGCAGAAGCCGGGGCCAGAGTGGCAGAGAGCCTGGGCGTTCCGCGCAGCGATATCATCACCCTGGATTCACCGAAGGATACCGAAGAGGAAGCCACAGCAGTCAAGCAGGCCATTGGCGATGTCCCCTTTTTACTGGTGACATCCGCATCGCATATGCCCAGAGCAATGGTTTTCTTCCGTAATGCAGGGCTGCATCCTCTTCCCGCTCCCGCGAACCAGATGGCTATCGGTTCCCCTCTTAATCCGTGGGAACGCGTCATTCCTTCCCCGGTCTGGCTCATGCACAGCGACCGGGTGGGGTATGAAACGCTTGGACGGATTTGGCAATGGTTGAAAGGTGACTCAGGCCAGCCAGGGCAGGAGTGACTTAGACGCCAGGTCAAAACTGGGGCGACTGAAGTGGCCCGTATTTACCAGGTTCGCCACTTCATCCCACAGCAGGTAGAGCCAGCGTCGCCACATGAAGGATTCCGCAACGGGCGCCCGCTGAAGGTAATGCCAGAACAAGCCTTCAGCCAGGGGGCCATCCGCCAAACGAAACAGCTCATATTCTCGCGGTGCCCAGAGCATAATGCCCGGCCCAACCATAGCCAGAAGCTGATCGCTTCGGGCATCTTTCAACATACTACGCAGGTTGAAGTTGCCGTGCACCAGCACACAGTTGTCGTTAAAACCTTCGAACAGCGACGGCAGGCACTCCCTGGTGCGGAACAGGATACGTTTATCCTGCATCGTGAGCCCCGTATTATGGTACTGATTCAGTGTGGTCCATAGCACTTCTACCCGCTGGCGATACCAGGAGGGCCAGATATTCTCCTGCGTATTGTCCACCATTCCCACACAGCCATGGCTGTCCTGTCTGTGCCAGGACAATAGCCCTTCCACGATTTGATCTTTCAGATGCTCCCAGCGTTCGGGGGTACGTGCAGGCGCTTCCACCGGTACGCCGCGCAAGCGTTCCATTAGCAGGACATCTGGCCCTGGATGCTCTTCATGGGTCATTACGCCATACACGACAGGCATACGTACCGTACCACTGCGTGCCAGCATTGAGATTTTCCATGCCAGTTGACGTGCAAGGCCAGGGGTGGAAAAACTCCTCGCCAGTAGCGGCATCGGATTTCCCTGGCTGTCATACAAGGACCATAACGTTGTATCAGGTCTCTCGCTGACACATTCCATGCGGCTCAGCTTTTCACCCAGCAGGTGGCTCAATTCAGCGCGCAGTTGTTCCATATCAGATTGCCCTCATGAAGACTACTGCTTTTATAATGAGCGCCGGATGCCGGGATGTCACCCTGATGAGATCAAATGATGACGAGAATTTGCGGGAAAAACGAAAATCCCCTCAGAGAGAGGGGACTAAGAAGGAAAAATTAACGCATTTCAGCGCGCACGCGCACAAGATCTTCCTGCGTATCAACGCCCGTACCGGGAACTTCCGTCGCAACGGCCACGTGGATTTTCTCGCCGTACCACAGTACGCGCAGCTGCTCCAGCATTTCGATATTTTCCAGCGGACTGGCTTCCCAGTTTACATAACGGCGGATAAAACCGGCGCGATAGCCGTAAATTCCGATATGACGCAGGAAAGTATCGCCAATTGTCTCACGAGAAGCCGCAAAACGGTCGCGATCCCACGGGATGGTTGCCCGGGAGAAATAGAGCGCATAACCTTGCGCGTCGGTCACCACTTTCACCGCGTTAGGGTTAAATGCTTCTTCGGCATGATGAATCGGCACGGCCAGCGTAGCCATACCGATGTCGCGAGCGGCCAGGTTTTCAGCCACCTGACGAATAATCGCTGGCGGGATCATCGGTTCATCACCTTGCACATTGACGATCACGGTATCATCGCTGAAACCACATTTTTCGACGACTTCGGCCAGACGCTCCGTTCCGGAGTGATGATCGGCGCGGGTCATGCAGACCTCTCCCCCCGCTGCTTCTACCGCACGCGCAACATCAGTATTGTCGGTCGCAACAATCACGCGCGCCGCCCCTGACTCGCGAGCACGTTCCAGCACATGCACCACCATGGGTTTCCCATTGATATCAACCAAGGGTTTTCCTGGTAAACGGGTGGACGCATAACGCGCTGGAATAATGACAACGAAACTCATGGCCGACTCTCTTCTTCTGTTAATGAACGGGCTTCGTTTTCCAGCAGTACAGGAATGCCCTCGCGCACGGGATAAGCGAGGCTATCCACTTTACAAATCAATTCTTGTTTATCCTGGCTGTAATAGAGTTTGCCGTTACAAACCGGGCAGGCAATGATTTCCAGTAACCGATGATCCATATTTCCTCCTGATGGACCTGACGTGTGATCCGTAAATTTTAACATATTCAGTGGTCAGGCTGCGTCTATTTCCAGCCCCTGGCGATGATCAATAAAAAGCCCTTCCGGCAGAGATCCAAAGGTAACACGCTGCGCACCTTGCCAGTGCGCAAAATCACCAATTGCGTTGATGAGCCCTTTTTCAAGCGTGCGCCCCGGTTTTACACCGTTTTCAAGGTAGAGCGCAATGACCTCCAGTATCGACGCTTTGCGATGCATTTTGGCATCCATTCGCCCGACCAGACGGCCACGATGTAGCAGCGGCAGCACAAAATAACCGTACTGGCGTTTTGGCGCAGGCGTATAGCACTCCAGACGATAGCTAAAATCAAACAGTTGCTCCGCCCGTTTGCGATCCCACACGACCGGGTCGAAAGGTGAAAGCACAGCGCTATGCGTTGCTGTCAGTTTTCCAACGGTCGCGAGGTCAAGCTGTGACAAAAGGTCTGTATGTAGCCAGGCGGGGCCCAGTTTTTCGACGTCCACCGGGACAATCTTGCCCTCTTCCTCCAGGCGCTCAAGCAGCAGTGGTAACGCAGGTCGGCGCAGACGGTAATAGTCCGCAAGCCATTCGGCACGAAAGAGGCCCAGACTACGCGCACTTTTTTCAAGCATAAGGTGCTCGGCTTCTGCCTGCGTCAATAAGTCGCGTTCGTCATTCCAGTCTGGCATCACCCGATGGGTGAGATCATAAACGCGCTGGAAATTGCGACGCTCGATAACCATCACTTTCCCTGCGGTAAACAACCCTTCAAGATGGCGCTTATGTGGCTTCCATTCCCACCAGCCGCTGGCCCCTTTACGCGGATGTTCAAAATCAGCCGAACGAACGGGGCCATTTTGCTGAATATGTGCGACGAGCGCCTCAATTTCCTGCGCATGCTCTTGCATCCACGCCTGGCGATATTTCCAGCCCATCTTATCAGGGGCAAGCATACGGTGACGGAATAAGGCAAAATCGCTGCGCGGTAAAAAGCAGGCCTCGTGCGCCCAGTATTCCATCAGATCGCCATTTTTCAGCGCGTCATCAAGCCATTGCGCAGGATATTTGCCAAGACGGCTGAACAACACCAGATAGGGGCTACGTGCCACAATGTTGATGGTATCAATTTGCAGCAATGACATACGCTGAATTGTCTTCAGGACGTCACCAGGGGTGGCGCGACGGGATGGTTTTCTCAGTAACCCCTGAGCAGCGAGGTGAAGATGACGGGCAGTTTGCAGCGTGATTTGTGGCACAGACATAGGCTTCCCGGTTGTAGAACACGGCGCGCCCCGACAAGAGTGTCAGCGCACCAGAATTAAGAGTTCCTGCAACAACTTCTCTGCTTGCTTATCCTCAAGATGCGCATCCACAGGCAGATACCACCAGTTTTGCTCCGCAAAGGGGCGACACTTGACGGCATCTTTTTCCGTCATGATAAGTGTTTGATCCGGCTCAATCAGTGCTGAGACATCCTGCGGGGAAAGCGCCTGGTGATCGGCCAGGGCAACGGTTTTCACCGGATGCGCACCGGCTTCATGCAGCGTAGCAAAGAAACGCGGAGGATGACCAATGCCGGCCATCGCAACCAGATTTTGCAACGCATTGACACTGCGGCGCTCACCAGTGAGCAAATTCACGGCCAGCCCTGGCTGCAATCGCATAGCTATCTCGCCAGGCTGAGCAATACCACCGTTCGTGATCACAGCATCAACGGATTTAAGTCGGGATGCCCGTTCACGCATCGGCCCTGCAGGAAGCCACCAGCCGTTGCCAAAACGCCGCACGCCATCAATAACAACAATTTCTTTATCACGATGCAGGCGATAATGCTGCAAGCCGTCGTCGGTAACGATCAACTGCACTGGCGAAGCGGTCAGAAGCGCTTTGACGGCATCGACCCTGGCGGGAGACACAGCGACAGGCGCTCCTGTACGTTGAAAAATAAGTACCGGCTCATCTCCCGCCTCGGCGGTCGTGGTTTCAGGCGTGAGTAGCAGCGGGTAGTGTGCGGCTTTACCGCCATACCCTCTGGAAACTACCCCCACCCTGATACCGCGCTGCTGTAATTGTTCAACCAGCCAGACAACCACCGGCGTTTTGCCATTGCCGCCCGCGGTCAAATTGCCGACCACGACCACGGGAACGGGTGCGCGCCAGGCTTTTTTTAACCCCAGCCGCCAGCACAAACGAATAATGCCGCTGACCAGACCATAGAGCCAGGACAGCGGCAATAACAGCAGCCACAGCGGTGATTCGCCGGACCAGATGCGCGCAATCATTCGCCAAACTGCATTTTATGCAACTGCGCATAAACACCGCGCTGCGCCAGAAGCTCGCTATGGCTTCCACGCTCAACGATGCGCCCATCTTCTACCACCACGATTTCATCTGCCTGTTCGATCGTAGAAAGGCGGTGGGCAATCACCAGTGAGGTACGGTTTTTCTGCAATTCATTGAGCGCCGCCTGAATCGCACGCTCTGATTCCGTATCCAGTGCCGATGTTGCCTCGTCCAGGATAAGGATAGGGCTGTCACGCAGCAGCGCACGAGCAATCGCAATACGCTGACGCTGGCCGCCGGAAAGCAATACGCCGTTTTCACCGATAATGGTGTCCAGACCATTGTCCATCTTATTGATGAAATCCATGGCATAGGCCATTTTCGCCGCCTGTTCGATCTGCTCACGGCTGTACTCTTCCGTACGGGCATAAGCAATATTATTTGCCACGGTATCGTTGAAGAGGTGCACGTTTTGCGAGACCAGTGCAACCTGGTTACGCAGTGACGTCAGCTTATACTCACGCAGGTCATGACCATCCATCAGGATCTGGCCTTTATCAATGTCATAGAAGCGCGTGATGAGGCTTGCCATGGTCGATTTCCCTGACCCTGAACGCCCCACCAGCGCCACTGTTTTTCCTGCCGGAATGCTCAGATTGATATTACGTAGCGCAGGCGTCTCGCGCCCCGGATAAGTAAAGGTGACATCACGGAACTCAACGTCACCTTTTGCACGTTCAATAACCAATGTACCTTCATCTTTTTCCTGCTCGCTATCGAGGATAGCGAATAACGTCTGGCAGGCCGCCATCCCGCGCTGAAACTGCGCGTTGACGTTGGTCAACGATTTCAGTGGACGCATCAGCGCGATCATGGAGGAGAACACCACGGTGATGGTCCCGGCGGTCAATGTGTCCATCACGCTTGGGAAGCTTGCAGCATAAAGCACAAATGCCAGCGCCAGCGAAGCGATAAGCTGAATGATTGGATCGGATATTGAAGACGCCGACACCATTTTCATTCCCTGCAAACGCATCTTATTGCTGACTTTCTCAAAACGGCTGGTCTCGACGCTCTGACCACCAAACATCAGCACTTCTTTATGCCCTTTCAGCATCTGCTCGGCACTGGTCGTCACCTGCCCCATCGTGTTTTGCATATTTTTACTGATATTGCGAAAACGCTTTGACACAACGCGAATAGCAAAAGAGACGATCGGCGCAAGCACAATCAGAATGGCGGACAATTGCCAGCTGTAATAGAACATCATCACAAACAGACCGATGATAGATGCCCCTTCACGCACCACAGTGATCAGCGCACTGGAAGAAGAAGAAGCGACCTGTTCAGAGTCATAGGTAATGCGGGACAGGAGTGTCCCGGTAGATTGTTTGTCAAAGAAGGATACGGGCATCCCCATCATATGACCAAAGAGGCGGCGGCGCATGGTCATCACCACTTTGCCTGAAACCCATGAAATACAGTAGCTAGAAATATAGCTGGTGATGCCGCGTAAAATCATCAGCCCGATAACCACCAGTGGCATCCACAGCAACACTGAGCGGTCCGTTTTACCAAAACCATCATCCAGTAATGGTTTGAGAAGCGATAACATAAATGTATCGCTGGCGGCGTTGAGGATTAACGCTACTCCCGACACGATCAAACCCGTTTTAAACGGCGCAATGATGGGCCAAAGTCGGCGGAATGTCTGCCATGTTGAGAGATCTTTGTCGTTATGCATTCAAAAAACCAGCACTTGTTGAAATAGCCGCATATTCTACCCGTTATCTCCAGGTACGCCAAACCACTGATGATACCAACGTGGGAAAATTTGCTCACGTAAGCTCAAGATTTTCCAACCTTGCCGCGAGAATAAGGCAGTTATTTGTCCATGATGAGGTGTATCAAACCACCGGTACGCCTGTTGCTGATAGCGTTTTTGCACTTTTGCCGACGGCAAACGCCAGTTGTTGTAACGCGATGCAGACACCAGCGCGACCGTTCCATTAACCCTTTGAATAAAAGGAAGCGAGGATGAAGTGGTGCTGCCATGATGAGGCACCTGGATAAGTGTAGCCTGGAGATGCTGCCAGTAATGGCTCATCATCCCCATTTCCCCTGCGGTTTCAATATCTCCCGTAAGCAGTATGCTTTGTTGTCCGTCATCAACTTTGACCACGCATGAGCGATCATTTCCTTTCATTTGCGCATCTCTGAGTGGCCAGTGCGCTGTGAAGGTCAACCCTTGCCATTGCCAGCTTTCACCGCGAAAGCAGGGCTGATGACCAGCCCAGCCTAATGGGCTTTTAACCCAAAGCGATGGCCAGTCGATGAGAAGCGTATTAAGCCCACCGCGATGATCAAGATGATCATGGCTGAGGATAATCCCCTCCGGTTGCAGATGATGCCAACGTAACCAGGGCGTAATCAGTTGCTGTGCGCTGTCCCCGCCAGGCCAGGCAAGCCCGGTGTCGTACAGAATAGCCTTACCATTGCGCTCAATGACCATCGCCAGCCCCTGGCCTACATCAAGCATATGAACAGCCCAGTCACCGTCGCGCTGGGTCGGACGAAAAGGGAACAGCAGTAGAATGATTGCTGTAAAACCGATTGCAGGAAAGGAGCGCCAGCAGTGCAATTTTCCCATGACAAGAAAAAGCCAGGGGAGCCAGGCTAACCCAAGCCAGCGTGCATCCACATCAAGCCAACCGTGCGGCAGGCGTTGCAGAAACCAGAACAGAATCGCAAGAGAACCATCAGCCAGATACCAGACAACTGCCTCAACACTTTGCAGGCCGGTTGGATGCAGTAGCATCCCGAAAAGGACGAGTGGGACAGTGATAAAAGTAACCAACGGTACAGCAATTAAATTTGCCGCCATTGAGCTCAGGCTAAGACCGTGAAAAGACAAAATCTGCAGCGGCATTAGCAATAATGTCATGCCAGCCTGGATATAAAGAAGGTCGATGAGAATCCGCTGCCACCTGCACAGAGTATGTATCCGTAATGGGAGCCATTGATACCAAAAGATCAGCGCCGCGACGGCGAATGCAGACAGCCATAAACTTTGCGACAAGACAGCGACAGGATCGATAAACAGTATGCCAGCAATGCAGCACAGCCAAACCTGCCACGGTGTCCACTGGCGTCCCGACAGACGTAGCGCCGCCCATATTCCAATAGACAGCGTCGTTCGAAAAGCGGGTGGCTGCATTCCCGTCAATCCGGCGTAACTGATAGCACTGACCACGCCAATCAGTAACGGTAAATGCCAGTTAATTCGTCTTGCGGGGAAAAAGCGCTGCACCCCTCTTGCCAGTAACACGCCAAGCATTGCCGTTAGCGCAATATGCAGACCGGATATCGCCATCAGATGGGCAGTCCCCGTCTGACGCAGAATATCTTTCACCTCGCGATCCAGTGCAGAACGCTCGCCAAGCCCCAGCGCCAGAATGACTGCCCTCCAGGGGTACGCTTCCAGATGCGTGCTCAGCGAATCCAGGTACTGACCGCGCCAGCTACATTGGGCATCCGCAATCTGTGCATTAATGAAGCGACCCGTCAGCGGTAAATGCGACGACAGTGCGTGACGCTGAGTATCAAATCCTCCATCATTCAGTTGCCCATGTACAGGCCGCGCTCTGATAGTCATATCCCACTGCTGGCCAACACACACAGGCTGCGGCAAATATTCGCCGTAGAGCGTTATGCCTACTGCAGGAATGATGCGCTTACCGTCCAGATGAGTGATCTCAGCGTAGTGTGTTGTTGCATGATCGGTTCCGGTTATCACCACCCTCACCTGCCGATTCGCCCCCGGCAACTGTTGAGTTGGCCAGATAGCCTGCAATGCTGCTAACAATCCCCAGGCGAAAAATAACACCGTAAAACCGGTATAACGAATGTAGCGCTGATGTCTGCTGGCAAGCAGGCACCCTGCAACAATTATCATCCAGACATGTTCAATTTCAGGCAGTACTGGGAGAAATAATAGTGGCAATATGCCTACGTTCAGGGAAAACGCTAGCGCAGGTAATGGCATGCCCACCTCCTTGTTGCGGTAAGTGTGACCGGCGTTGCGCAAGCCGTCTGGCATGATTTTCTTGTTTTGCGGCGAAGGTGGGCAGATTTAAACGAACTTGCAGCCAAAGACAGGCATTATGCGAGCAGTCTTCCACGGCTCAGGGGGCAGAAATGAAAAAAGCACCTGTCGGTGCTTTTCACGATGATTAGGTTTCAATACAGATTGAAACTTAACCTTCATAAATATTGGCGCGGTCACGCAATTCTTTACCCGGCTTAAAGTGTGGAACGTATTTCCCTTCCAGATCCACTTTATCGCCCGTTTTCGGATTACGTCCGGTGCGGGGTGCACGATAGTGCAGAGAAAAACTGCCGAAACCGCGGATCTCAATACGCTCACCCTGGGCAAGAGTAGAGGCCATATGCTCCAGCATCTCTTTGACCGCATCTTCCACGGCTTTCGCGGGAATGTGCGATTGCTGGCTGGCAAGTCTTTCAATCAATTCTGACTTGGTCATGATTCCTCCGGTTTCCTTCAAGGCAAATTAGCTTAACAGCTTGAACAAGGGCGGCCGTAGCCGCCCTTTGTGCTTGATTACAGGACGAAATCTGTAATCTGTCAAGTATACTCATCATACTTCGCGTGTCAGACACGGTTGCTTTGCAATATCGCCCCGGTGATTTACCGAGGCGATGTACTAACAGCCGTCTGGCAGTCCAAAGTATGGCGAAATATTACTCGCCTTTAGCTGCTTTGAAGGCTTCTGCCATAGCGTTGGAGAAGTTACCGTCTTCCTGTTTGTTGTTAACAGTTGCGATAGCATCTTTCTCGTCAGCTTCGTCTTTAGCACGAACAGACAGGCTTACTACACGGTTTTTACGGTCAACGCCGGTGAATTTAGCTTCAACGTCGTCGCCTACGCTCAGAACCAGAGTTGCGTCTTCAACGCGGTCACGGGATGCTTCAGAAGCACGCAGGTAACCTTCAACACCGTCAGCCAGTTCTACGGTTGCGCCTTTCGCGTCAACTGCAGTGACTTTACCGGTGACGATCGCGCCTTTCTTGTTCAGAGCAACGTAGTTGTTGAACGGATCTTCTGCGAGCTGTTTAACGCCCAGGGAGATACGTTCACGCTCTGCGTCAACCTGCAGAACAACCGCTGCGATTTCGTCGCCTTTTTTGTATTCACGAACTGCTTCTTCGCCTGCAACGTTCCAGGAGATGTCAGACAGGTGAACCAGACCGTCGATGCCGCCGTCCAGGCCGATGAAGATACCGAAGTCAGTGATAGACTTGATTTTACCTTCAACACGGTCACCCTTGTTGTGGGTTTCCGCGAACTGCTGCCACGGGTTAGCTTTGCACTGTTTCAGGCCCAGAGAGATACGACGACGTTCTTCGTCGATATCCAGAACCATAACTTCCACTACATCACCAACGTTAACAACTTTGGATGGGTGGATGTTTTTGTTGGTCCAGTCCATTTCGGAAACGTGTACCAGGCCTTCAACGCCTTCTTCGATTTCAACGAAGCAGCCGTAATCGGTCAGGTTGGTTACACGACCGGTCAGTTTAGTACCTTCCGGGTAACGTTTAGCGATAGCAACCCACGGATCTTCGCCCAGTTGTTTCAGGCCCAGAGATACACGGGTACGCTCGCGGTCGAACTTCAGCACTTTAACAGTGATTTCGTCGCCAACGTTTACGATTTCGCTCGGATGCTTAACGCGTTTCCATGCCATATCGGTGATGTGCAGCAGGCCGTCAACGCCACCCAGATCAACGAATGCACCGTAGTCAGTGAGGTTCTTAACGATACCTTTAACTTCCATGCCTTCCTGCAGGTTTTCCAGCAGTTGATCACGTTCTGCGCTGTTCTCGGATTCGATAACGGCACGACGAGAAACAACAACGTTGTTACGCTTCTGGTCCAGCTTGATGACTTTGAATTCAAGCTCTTTGCCTTCCAGGTGCAGCGTGTCGCGAACCGGACGAACGTCTACCAGAGAACCCGGCAGGAACGCGCGAATACCGTTCAGCTCAACAGTGAAGCCGCCTTTGACTTTGCCGTTGATAACACCGGTAACAGTTTCAGCTTCTTCGTACGCTTTTTCCAGCGTGATCCACGCTTCGTGACGTTTAGCTTTTTCACGGGACAGCAGGGTTTCACCGAAGCCGTCTTCTACTGCATCCAGAGCAACGTCAACTTCGTCGCCAACCTGGATTTCCAGTTCGCCCTGGGCGTTTTTGAACTGCTCAGCCGGAATGGCAGACTCAGATTTCAGACCGGCGTCAACCAGTACTACGTCTTTGTCGATAGCAACAACAACACCACGAACGATGGAACCCGGGCGGGTTTCGATTTCTTTTAAGGATTCTTCAAACAGTTGAGCAAAAGATTCAGTCATGTTTAATCTTCAGGTTAATATTAACGTCCACCTGGCTCCGTGCCGGATGGGGTTGTTTCACATACCCGCCGTCAATCCTTTGCAGCGGGGGTACTGCTAATTCTGTCGCAATTACGCGAGTGCCAGTTTTTGGCGCGCATATTGTAGCGCTTTTTCAATCACTTGCTCAATAGTTAAACTGGTAGAATCCAGCACTAAGGCATCTTCTGCAGGAACAAGTGGGGCGACGGCGCGGTTGCGATCGCGGTCATCGCGCTCTTTTATCTCGGATAAAAGGCGATCAAAATTAACACTAAACCCCTTTTCCTGCAACTGTAGCATGCGGCGGTGCGCACGCTCTTGCGAGGAAGCGTCAAGGAAAATTTTCACTGGCGCATCAGGGAATACGACGGTCCCCATATCGCGGCCGTCTGCAATGAGGCCCGGCGCTTCGCGAAAAGCGCGCTGACGACGTAACAACGCCTCACGTACCCGAGGGAACGCCGCAACCTGCGATGCTGCATTAGCAACCTCTTGCGTACGGATCTCACCGCTCACGTCCTCACCTTCAAGGATCACTTCAAGGTTGCCGTCAGTCGAGACAAATCGTACGTCGAGATGCGCTGCCAGCGGGACCAGTACGTCTTCTGAGGTGACATCAACATGGTGGTGCAGCGCGGCCAGCGCCAGCACACGATAGATTGCGCCTGAATCCAGTAGATGCCATTGCAACGCTTCCGCCATTGCCTTGCACAGAGTGCCTTTCCCTGCACCGCTAGGCCCATCAATGGTGATTACCGGGGCAATTGCCGTCATCTTTTTCTCCTTCATAAAGGCATACCGTTAACGTGAACGCCGCGCATTATACGCTGCAACGCCAATGACCGTTACTACCAGGTATAAATAACGGGATTAATCGTTCTGAGTGGAGAAGGTTTGCGCAATTATAGAGGGCCGGAAGAATACCAGCCCGAAAGTGACAATTATTTACTTTTTATCTGCGGCGATACGATCACGAATATGCTGCGCGCGCTCCGCTGATGGCGGATGAGAATCAAATAACGATTTCGCGTGGCCGGAGCCCATTTTCGCCAGTTTTTCAAAACTGGTCACAAGCCCCTGCGTTTTAATGCCGCGTTTTTTCAGCAAGTCATAGGAAAAATCATCCGAATCCGACTCCTGACTGCGGGAAAAGGCGGAATTGATCACGCCATTCGCCAAATCCCCCAACTGTGAGCGGGACAGTTGGGCCGCAACGCCGCTGGTAGCAGAAATTGCGTCACGGGCGGCAAGCGTCGCATATTCTGCCTGCATGGCTTTCTTCGAATGGCCCAGCGCCACATGCCCCAGTTCATGGCCCAGAACCGCTTCAACCTCGTTATCTGTCATCAGATCCATCAGGCCGCTGTAAACGCGGACGCAGCCGTTCGCCATTGCCCACGCATTCACATCCGACGTTAAATAGACCTTATAATTAACAGGAGTGCCGTCGGCATTGTTGCCTAATGCTTTCGCTATTGTGTTCAGGCGTTTTGTATATTTACTTGATGCGCCCGCCACTTTGTTGGTGGCATCCATCTGCTTACAGGCATCATTCGATAACGCTTTGACATCGGCATCCGATAATGTCGCCGCTTTGAAGGCAGCAACACCTGAGCTGGCCAGCATATTCCCGTTCATATTTTTGCAGCCTACCAGCACTACCGCAGCCACGGCTAATGCCAGGAATTTCTTTGTATTTGTCATGTGAATCATCCGTTGATTGAATATATAAAATACATATAAATCATCAACTTAAAATAAGTTGATGTGCAAAAAATAGCATTCAACGGAGAAGGCAGCAAGGTGAAAAAACCAACAACGCCGACAGATGTCGGCGTCAGAAACTGAAGGAAAGGAATCAGCCCAGCGTACTGATACGCGCCAGTTGCTCGAAGTAGTCGGGGAAGGTTTTGGCCGTGCATTTCGGATCGAGGATGGTGACAGGGGTATCCGATAGCGCCACCAGCGAGAAGCACATTGCCATACGGTGATCATTATAGGTGCCAATTTCCGCGTATTGGATCTGCGCAGGCGGGGTCACACGAATAAAATCTTCGCCTTCTTCCACCTCAGCGCCCACTTTACGAAGCTCTGTCGCCATGGCAAAAAGACGGTCTGTTTCTTTAACGCGCCAGTTATAGATGTTACGCAATGTGGTAGTACCACGCGCAAACAGCGCCGCCGTCGCAATCGTCATTGCCGCATCCGGAATATGGTTCATATCCATATCAATGGCGTTTAACTCACCGTGCGTACAGGCAATAAAATCATCGCCCCATACCACCTCCGCCCCCATTTTTTCCAGTACATCGGCAAAACGAATATCGCCCTGCACGCTGTTGCGACCAATACCAGTGACTTTCACCGTGCCGCCTTTAATCGCGCCGGCCGCAAGGAAATAAGAGCCAGAGGAAGCATCACCTTCCACAAGATAGTGCCCGGGCGAGGTGTACTGCTGATTACCGCGCACGACAAAGCGCTGATATTGCTGATTTTCAACTTCAACACCAAAGGTGTGCATCAGATGCAGCGTAATATCGATATAGGGTTTAGAAACCAAGTCTCCTTTAATGGAGATAACGGTATCCTGCGTCGCAAGCGGAGTGGTCATCAGCAATGCAGTCAAAAACTGGCTGGATACGCTGCCGTCAACCTCAACACTGCCGCCGATGAACCCGCCGCGCAGGCGCAGAGGCGGATAATTGTCCTGTTCCAGATAATCAATCTGCGCGCCGCCCTGACGCAGTGCATCCACCAGATGGCCAATCGGTCGCTCTTTCATGCGCGGTTCGCCGGTCAGGACAATGTCATTGCTGCCAAGGCACAGCGCGGCTGCCAGCGGACGCATTGCCGTTCCTGCATTGCCCAGGAATAACTCCAGCGGTTTTTCTGCCGTTAACGGCCCGCCGACGCCGGTTACTTCACAGCGAGTACGATCCGCAGACAGCGTAAAGGAAACTCCCAACGCACTGAGCGCATTGAGCATATGGCGTACATCGTCGCTATCCAGAAGATTGGTCAGTACGGTGGTGCCCTGTGCGAAGGCGGCCAGCAACAAGGCGCGGTTGGAAACACTTTTTGAACCAGGCAGATTAATAGTGCCATCTACCCGCGCGATGGGTTGTAACGTCAGGGATTCCATGAAACTCAACTCTCAACAAACAGAATAAAAAACCCCGCAGCCAGGCTACGGGGTACGAGGCAAGCCAAATTTAGCCGTGGCGACGCTCGAAGTCAGCCATAAAGTCGGTCAGCGCTTTTACGCCTTCCAGCGGCATTGCGTTATAGATAGAAGCACGCATGCCACCGACAACGCGGTGACCTTTCAGTGCATGCAGCCCTGCCGCCAGTGACTCTTCCAGAAAAATTTTGTCGAGCGCGTTGTCAGCCAACTGGAACGGAACGTTCATCCGAGAACGGTTCGCTTTGGCAACATCGTTACGATAGAAATCGCTACTATCAATCACACCGTAGAGCAGGTCAGCTTTTTGCTGATTAATACGGTCCATGGCTGCAACGCCGCCATTGTTTTTCAGCCATTTGAAGACGAGACCAGCCAGATACCAGGCAAATGTCGGCGGCGTGTTAAACATGGAATCGTTTTGTGCAAGGATGGTGTAATCCAGAATAGAAGGGCAAGATTGATGCGCTTTACCCAGCAGATCCTCACGAACGATAACCAGCGTTAAGCCCGCCGGGCCGATATTTTTCTGCGCACCTGCATAAATCACGCCGTAGCGGGAAACATCCAGCGGAGTGGACAGAATAGTGGAAGAGAGATCTGCCGTTACCACCACATCGGACGCAAAGTTCGGCGTTTCATTGATGGCAATACCGTCAATGGTTTCGTTCGGGCAGAAGTGCAAGTAAGCGCTGTTATCGCTCAGTTGCCACTCGCTCATCGGCTTCACGCCACGCAGCCCCTCTACAGAGATTTTTGCGTCGATAACATTTGGGGAGCAGTATTTTTTTGCTTCTTTGATTGCACTCGCCGCCCAGTAACCTGCATCAACATAATCTGCAGTGGTTTTATTCCCCAGAATGTTCAACGGGATACCGGCAAACTGACCACGACCACCGCCATGGCAGAACAAAACTTTGTAGTTCGAGGGAATATTCAGCAGATCGCGAAAATCCTTTTCTGCTTCCTCAGCCACCTGAATAAATTCTTTACCACGGTGGCTGATTTCCATCACCGATGTACCAAGACCGTGCCAGTCACAGAGTTCCTGTTGAGCCTGTTTAAGCACATCCGCCGGTAACATTGCCGGACCTGAACTGAAATTAAAGACCTGAGCCATTTCCCCTCACCACGCTAAAAGCAATAAGTTATAACAGTGGATATCGGTTTTATCATTCAGTGACACGCGCCGCAATGTCTAAAACTTATGACCCGAAAAATGCGGTCATTGTCACACAAAACATTCTTCCGCCTAATCGTCATAAAACCGACATAATGGCTATCACGTTACCCGAATTCCCCGGCTGGCCTTCGACCATTCTGGATTTGCGCAGCGTGGGCACAATTGATGGCAGCCCGCCGGCATGGCCATGATTTTACTGCATTGAACACAGGCGTAGTCTCCCGCCTCAGGTACGGTAGTGAAACGTTCAGAAAACGCCTTCGGTAAAATACACAGCCCCGGTTTTACATCTTCATCGGTATAGTAAAAGACGCTCAGTTCACCATTGGTCTCCAGGATGGCCAGCCTCACCTGTCCCAGATGATCAACGCCGCGAATGCGTAGCTCCATAAAGAATTCAAATTCCGTCATGTTCTGCTTATCTAATTTCTCCCAGACAAATTCCCCTTCATGAATGATGATGGCGGGCTTTCCTTCCAGCATATCTTCCAGTTTCTCACTGTGCGTCATGAACCACATCACCAGGCGGTACAGTACCGCGAGGGTAACAAATACCACCAGTACCGGAAGCATTGGCACATCGTCATAAAACGCAACGTCGCCTGCCGCTGAGCCTAACGTCAGAATGATCAGTACCTCAAAGAGCGACATCTGACGCACACCACGTCGCCCTGTGATTTTGAGAAATATAAAGACCAAAACAAAGGTATAAAGGCTGCGAAGCGCAACTTCGCCAAGAAACTCCAGAGGAACCTTATCCAGCGCCATGCGGTGGAGATCAAACGCTTTCATTTTTTTATGTCCGAACAATAAGTTAGATCCATTAATGATAGTCAAAAGTTTTATTTTCGCAGGTCAGCCCCCAAAGATAGCGTCAGTCACGTAAAACCCGTATCATTGCCCGCTTTACGTACAAAAAAGTGACTGCTATGACGCAAACCTATATCCCCGGCAAAGACGCCGCACTGGAAGATTCCATCGCTCGCTTCCAGCAAAAACTGCTCGACCTCGGCTTCAATATTGAAGAGGCTTCCTGGCTGAACCCGGTACCTAACGTCTGGTCCGTGCATATTCGCGATAAAGACTGCGCGCTGTGCTTTACCAACGGTAAAGGCGCAACCAAAAAGGCAGCGCTGGCATCTGCGCTGGGTGAATATTTTGAGCGTCTGTCCACCAACTATTTCTTTGCCGATTTCTGGCTGGGTGATGACGTGGCTAACGGTCCATTTGTCCATTATCCGAATGAAAAGTGGTTCACGCTGACCGAAGACGACACACTGCCGGAAGGCATTCTCGATCCGCGCCTGCGTGAATTTTACGATCCGGAAAACGAACTGACGGCAGGTATGCTGATCGATCTGCAGTCCGGCAACGAAGCTCGCGGGATTTGCGCCCTCCCCTTTACCCGCCAGTCAGATGAACAAACCGTCTATATTCCAATGAATATCGTCGGTAACCTGTATGTATCTAATGGCATGTCAGCGGGTAATACCCGTAATGAAGCGCGCGTACAGGGACTGTCAGAGGTTTTTGAACGTCATATTAAAAACCGCATTATCAGCGAACGTATCAGTTTGCCTGAAATCCCGGCAGATGTTCTCGCACGTTACCCAGGCGTTGTAGCATCCATTGAGAAGCTGGAAGCCGAAGGTTTTCCGATCTTTGCTTATGACGGCTCGCTGGGTGGTCAATATCCGGTCATTTGCGTTGTCCTGTTTAACCCGGCTAACGGTACCTGTTTCGCCTCTTTCGGCGCACATCCGGACTTTGGCGTGGCGCTGGAACGTACCGTGACGGAACTGCTGCAAGGTCGTAGCCTGAAAGATCTGGATGTCTTTACCCCGCCGACGTTTGACGATGAAGAAGTTGCAGAACATACCAACCTCGAAACGCACTTTATCGACTCCAGCGGTTCGATCTCCTGGGACCTCTTTAAGCAAGATGCGGACTACCCGTTTGCTGACTGGAGCTTTGCCGGGACAACCGAAGAAGAGTTTGCCACCCTGATGGCTATCTTCAGGGCTGAAGATAAAGAAGTGTACATCGCCGACTACGAGCATCTGGGCGTCTATGCCTGCCGTATTCTGGTTCCGGGTATGTCCGATATTTATCCGGCAGAAGATCTCTGGCTGGCAAACAACAGCATGGGTAGCCATCTGCGCGAAACGATTCTCTCACTGCCAGGTAGCGAGTGGGAAAAAGAAGATTATCTGAATCTTATCGAACAGCTTGATGAAGAAGGCCACGATGATTTCACTCGCGTGCGTGAGTTGCTTGGCGTGGCGACCGGTAAAGACAATGGCTGGTTTACGCTGCGTATTGGCGAACTGAAAGCCATGCTCGCGCTGGCGGGTGGTGACCTGGATCAGGCGCTCTCCTGGACGGAGTGGACCATTGAATTCAACGGTTCGGTATTCACCGCTGAGCGCATCAATTACTACCGCTGCCTGCAAACGTTGCTGCAATTATCTCAGGAAGAAGAGCGCCAGCCGCTGCAATATCTGAACGCTTTTGTGCGCATGTATGGCGCGGATGCGGTTGAAGCTGCAAGCGCGGCACTTAGCGGTGAAGCGCCCTTCTATGGTCTGCAGGCGGCGGAGGGGTCGTTGAAGGCGTTCCCGGCGCATCAGGCGTTGTTAGCCGCTTACGAAAAATTACAACGGGCCAAACGTGCCTTTTGGTCGAATTAACGACAAGTAACACGACAATCTGTAGGCTTAATCACAGGTCTACGTTATATTACGGGGCAATTTCATTGCCCCTTTTTATTTATATTTCGGCAATGAGTGCCAATTGTAATAATTAAGTTAACCATGGGTGAATATATTTATATAAACCCAGGGATTATTGTTACTCTTTATGGCAATTACTCCATTTTAATTAACCGTTGTGCGGGAGGCCTTATAAAAAAATTCAACTGTAATTGCAAATTTTAAACTTTATTTTTATTTTGATAATCAACAAGTTACTCCGCATTTGCTGAAAAACCATGCACTTTGCGGTCCTATAAGCCAGGCGAGATATGATCCATATCAAATTCTCTTCTATAATGCTTTGTTAGTATCTCGTCGCCGACTTAAATAAAGAGAGAGTTAGTGTGAAAGCTGACAACCCTTTTGATCTAATACTTCCAGCTGCGATGGCCAAAGTTGCCGAAGAAGCAGGTGTCTACAAAGCAACAAAGAAACCGCTGACAACGTTCTTTTTGGCGATTACAGCAGGTGTCTTTATCTCCATCGCGTTTGTTTTTTATATTACTGCCACCACTGGGACAGCATCAATGCCGTACGGCATGGCTAAACTGGTTGGTGGGATATGCTTCTCATTAGGGTTAATTCTTTGCGTCATCTGCGGCGCAGACCTTTTCACATCAACGGTGTTGATCGTGGTGGCGAAAGCCAGTGGACGTATCACCTGGGGCCAGTTGGCTCGTAACTGGGTAAACGTCTACATCGGTAACCTGATTGGTGCATTGCTCTTCGTGCTGCTGATGTGGTTGTCCGGCGAATATATGGTAGCAAATGGTGGCTGGGGCTTGAATGTCCTGCAAACAGCCGATCACAAACTGCACCATACCTTTATTGAAGCTGTCGCACTGGGTATTTTGGCGAACCTGATGGTCTGTCTGGCCGTATGGATGAGCTACTCAGGTCGCAGTCTGACCGATAAAGCCCTGATTATGGTTCTGCCGGTGGCCATGTTTGTTGCCAGCGGTTTTGAGCACAGTATCGCAAACATGTTTATGATTCCGATGGGTATCGTAATCCGTCACTTTGCGAGCCCGGAGTTCTGGACCGCTATCGGTTCCAGCCCGGAAAGTTTTTCTCACCTGACTATTGCAAATTTCATCACCGATAATCTGATTCCGGTAACAATTGGGAATATCATTGGTGGAGGATTGTTAGTTGGGTTGACATACTGGGTCATTTACCTGCGTGGCGATAATCATCATTAATTGATGGTTGTTTCAGGCAGTAAATAAAAAATCCACTTAAGAAGGTAGGTGTTACATGTCCGAGCTTAATGAAAAGTTAGCCACAGCCTGGGAAGGTTTTGCGAAAGGTGACTGGCAGAAAGAAGTCAACGTACGCGACTTTATCCAGAAAAACTATACCCCTTACGAGGGTGACGAGTCCTTCCTGGCTGGCGCAACCGACGCGACCACCACGCTGTGGGACAAAGTAATGGAAGGCGTTAAACAGGAAAACCGCACTCACGCGCCTGTTGACTTCGACACCTCTGTTGCTTCTACCATCACCTCTCACGATGCTGGCTACATCAACAAAGCGCTTGAGAAAATCGTTGGTCTGCAGACTGAAGCACCGCTGAAACGTGCGATTATCCCGTTCGGTGGTATCAAAATGGTTGAAGGTTCCTGCAAAGCGTACAACCGCGAGCTGGATCCGGCCCTGAAAAAAATCTTCACTGAATACCGCAAAACGCATAACCAGGGCGTTTTTGATGTTTACACCAAAGACATCCTGAACTGCCGTAAATCTGGCGTGCTGACCGGCCTGCCGGATGCCTATGGCCGTGGCCGTATCATCGGTGACTACCGTCGCGTTGCACTGTACGGTATCGACTTCCTGATGAAAGACAAATACGCCCAGTTCCTGTCTCTGCAATCTGACATGGAAAACGGCGTAAACCTGGAAGCGACTATCCGTCTGCGTGAAGAAATCGCTGAACAGCATCGTGCTCTGGGTCAGATCAAAGAGATGGCCGCTAAATACGGTTGCGATATCTCTGGCCCGGCTACTACCGCTCAGGAAGCTATCCAGTGGACTTACTTCGGCTACCTGGCTGCTGTTAAATCCCAGAACGGCGCAGCAATGTCCTTCGGTCGTACCGCTACCTTCCTCGACGTGTTCATCGAGCGCGACCTGAAAGCCGGCAAAATCACCGAACAAGAAGCGCAGGAAATGGTTGACCACCTGGTCATGAAACTGCGTATGGTCCGCTTCCTGCGTACCCCTGAGTATGATGAACTGTTCTCTGGCGACCCGATTTGGGCAACTGAATCTATCGGCGGTATGGGCGTTGACGGCCGTACGCTGGTGACCAAAAACAGCTTCCGCTTCCTGAACACCCTGTACACCATGGGGCCGTCTCCGGAGCCGAACATCACCATTCTGTGGTCTGAAAAACTGCCACTGAACTTCAAGAAATTCGCTGCGAAAGTCTCCATCGATACCTCTTCTCTGCAGTATGAGAACGATGATCTGATGCGTCCTGACTTCAACAACGATGACTACGCTATCGCTTGCTGCGTAAGCCCGATGGTTGTTGGTAAACAAATGCAGTTCTTCGGTGCTCGCGCTAACCTGGCGAAAACCATGCTGTATGCCATCAACGGCGGCGTTGATGAAAAACTGAAAATGCAGGTTGGTCCTAAATCTGAACCGATCAAAGGCGATGTACTGCACTTCGATGAAGTGATGGACCGCATGGATCACTTCATGGACTGGCTGGCTAAACAGTACGTCACTGCGCTGAACGTTATCCATTACATGCACGACAAATACAGCTACGAAGCTTCTCTGATGGCGCTGCATGACCGTGACGTTATCCGTACCATGGCGTGTGGTATCGCAGGTCTGTCCGTTGCTGCCGACTCCCTGTCTGCTATCAAATATGCGAAAGTTAAACCGATTCGTGATGAAGACGGTCTGGCTGTCGACTTCGAAATCGAAGGCGAATACCCGCAGTTCGGTAACAACGATGCACGTGTAGATGACCTGGCGGTTGACCTGGTAGAACGTTTCATGAAGAAAATTCAGAAACTGACTACTTACCGTAACGCTATCCCGACACAGTCTGTTCTGACCATCACTTCTAACGTTGTGTATGGTAAGAAAACCGGTAACACCCCAGACGGTCGTCGCGCAGGTGCGCCGTTCGGACCAGGTGCTAACCCGATGCACGGTCGTGACCAGAAAGGTGCTGTCGCCTCTCTGACCTCCGTTGCTAAACTGCCGTTTGCTTACGCTAAAGATGGTATCTCTTACACCTTCTCTATCGTTCCGAACGCGCTGGGTAAAGACGATGAAGTGCGTAAAACTAACCTCGCGGGTCTGATGGATGGTTACTTCCACCACGAAGCGTCCATCGAAGGTGGTCAGCACCTGAACGTGAACGTGATGAACCGCGAAATGTTGCTCGATGCGATGGAACACCCGGAAAAATATCCGCAGTTGACCATCCGTGTATCTGGCTACGCAGTACGTTTTAACTCCCTGACTAAAGAACAGCAGCAGGACGTTATCACTCGTACTTTCACTCAGACCATGTAATGGGTGTCACCCAATGGATTTCGGGTTACATCAAGGCGGCAAGGGCGCGAATCCCGATGAACTTACTCACGTAAGTGATTCGGGTGAGTAAACGAAGCCCACAAAGATGCAGCCTGAAAGACGATGGGTATTGACTGAAATCGCGATTTAAAAAGCGTACAATAAAGGCTCCACGCAAGTGGGGCCTTTTTAACACCCTCTCCAGTCTGCTTTGCCAGATATCTATACTAAAACGATGGATATCAGCCAAAATAGACTTAAACACAGCCGGTGAGCTGTGCATCAATACAGGCCCCGGATGGGCCACATCTGGAGAAAACACCGCAATGTCAGTTATTGGTCGCATCCACTCCTTTGAATCCTGTGGTACCGTTGATGGCCCGGGTATCCGCTTTATTACCTTCTTCCAGGGCTGCCTGATGCGTTGCCTGTATTGCCATAACCGCGATACCTGGGACACCCATGGCGGTAAAGAGATCACCGTCGAAGATCTGATGAAAGATGTCGTGACCTATCGTCACTTTATGAATGCATCCGGCGGCGGCGTGACTGCTTCCGGTGGGGAAGCTATTTTGCAGGCGGAGTTTGTCCGCGACTGGTTCCGAGCCTGCAAAAAAGAGGGTATTCATACCTGTCTCGATACTAACGGCTTTGTTCGCCGTTACGATCCAGTGATTGATGAGTTACTGGAAGTAACTGATCTGGTGATGCTCGATCTCAAACAGATGAACGATGAAATTCATCAGGATCTGGTAGGTGTCTCTAACCACCGTACGCTGGAGTTCGCAAAATATCTCGCGAATAAAAATATTAAGGTCTGGATCCGCTACGTTGTTGTACCAGGCTGGTCTGACGATGACGACTCTGCGCACCGCCTCGGTGAATTTACCCGCGATATGGGCAATGTCGAAAAAATCGAACTGCTGCCTTACCACGAGTTGGGTAAACACAAATGGGTGGCGATGGGTGAAGAGTACAAACTGGATGGTGTTCATCCACCGAAGAAAGAGACCATGGAACGCGTAAAAGGCATCCTGGAACAATATGGTCATAAGGTGATGTACTGATTTAAATAATAACGCCCGGTTTTCCCGGGCGTTATTATTTTATTTGAATACACCATTAATCATTGCCGTTACCACGGCAGTGCTCAGCGCCACTAACACTAAATCGTCGCCCACAATACGCCATTCATATCCCGGATAAGAAGGTAACTGCCCCAGCATCGGCGCTGGCACCGTCTTCTTCGCAATACCGGGAGGTAATGCTTTACCGCGCGCAACGTTTTTTGCGATTCCCGGCGGCAAAGAATCATAGCCCGTTAGGCCATAATTCACAGCCAGCGTACGTGCACGGTCGTAGCTGACATTCACTGAAACATCATTACCGTCTTTTTGTTTAGCGGATTTGTGTTGATTATTTGACGAATGATTTCCGTTATCACCATGCGAGCCGGCATTACCATGGTTGCCGCTATTGCCCTGCCCTCCGCCATTACCATTCCCATTACCGGGATTAGCCATAGCAGGTATTGATACGAGGGAACACGCGAGAAAAACAGCCAATGCGGCAGTACTGAAACGACGTAAAGACATCATGATGGAAGCCTTCTTAAAGTGAGTCCAGGCGCAGAATATCTGAGGTATTCGACGGGTCACAATAGGGACAACTCCCATAATGGAGGATTTTCATCTGCAAAGAGAAAAAGCCCGCGCATGCAGGCTTAACATCAGGCATGGGCCACTGGCGTTGGATGCTGACCCACTTTGCGCATCAACATCAGCAGATAGATAAATGACACGCTGGCAATCATGATAAACAGCAGGCTATCGGAATAGCTTTGCATCAACATCGCCGTCAGCGTTGGTCCTGAAAGGCTGCCTACCGTATAGCTCAGCAGCAAAGCCTGGTTCATCGCCACCAGTTGGTGGTACTCGACTTTTTCGCAAGCCCATGCCATCGCCACCGGGTAAAGCGTAAAACCAGCCGTCCCCAACACAAATAATGCCGGAGCCATTGCCGCATTGCTCAGCATTGCGAAACAGCCAAGGATCACAACAAAAACCTGAACGCGCAGCACCAGCAGCCGGCCAAAACGATCGGCCAGACGGCCAATTGGCCACTGTCCGATGATACCGGAACTCACCATTAACGCCATCCAGAACCCAATCCCCGCATCACTGATGCCCTTATGGTTCAGATAAAGCGGCATCAACCCATACAAGGAGCCCAGAATGATCCCGGAAATAATGCAACCGTTGACGCCAAGGCGCGCCTGGCGCAAGCGGAACATAGGCCAGATAGCCGTAGTTGCATGAGATTCATCGCGCTGTTCCATAATGCGTGTGAAGAGTAACGGCAAAATTCCCGCCAGTATTAACCCCACGGCCCAGGGCAGTACATGCATCAATTCAGTAGAAAGTTTGCTCACCATCAACTGACCAAGCACCGTGCCCACGTAATAGACCATCATATAGGCCGCCAGTAAGCGCCCGCGATTACGGGATGTGCCACTGCACATCAACGCACTTTCCACCACAACCCAAATCATTGCGCAACCGATACCCGCAACGAAACGCCAGCTAAGCCAGCTCCAGAAGCCTACGTTCAACCCCAGCCCAGCGCAGCCAACCGCAAAAATAATGGATGCGATGTAATAGCTGCGGTTAAACCCAAGCCGCTGGATCAAACGCCCCGTCAACAGCGTGCCCAGTAAGTTGCCAGTAAAATAGGAAGAGCCGACCATACCAACCTGCCAGGTAGGCATATTTTCATGGGCGAGCCAAAGCGGGACGAGCGTGTTTAATACTGCAATCGCCAGCGTCAACAACAGCAGGCCACAGAGCAACAAAAGCACTGGGCGGGTATAAGTGGGCATGGATAAAAAACCGTGAGGAAGTTCAAGATTCGTGCGCATCATGCCACTGGTAAAAACATTGTCAATCTGCCACTTTTGGCCGTCGACTGGTTTTACGGCGGGACGATATAGAAAACTAATCCAGCGGACTTTCCGTCAGGTTAAAAGTTTAACTACCTGATTGATTAGAAAGGCTTATGTCTGGAATACGTTGGTAGTGTTCAGTCGAAAAAATTCATGATGATTTTCAGCGAAAAAAGCCTGAAAAGCCGGGACTTCCGCCCCGGCGGTTACAACGTTAGCCTGCCACTGCCATACCCACGGTCATGTGCAAGCCGTAAAAGACACCGCGACCAATCATCTCTCCCACCACGACCAGGACAAATGCCAGACTCAGTAGCGGAATCGCAGGGTAGTGGCCTTTGAGCTGCGGCGCAACCCAGCATCCTACAGCCAGGACCAGCGCAACGACGCGCCATGCCATTAATGACCCATAATCCGGCACCAATGCAGAGGCCTGCTGGATAGAACTGTGAATGGAGGCAAGTTCACTGCCCTGCATCAGCACAACAACCGTGCTGGCAACCAGCGCGAGTAAGGTAATCACTGGCAACAGACGCATTGCCCACCCCTCAACCCCCGCCATACGCAGCAATAAATAACCGAGTAGCGGGCCTCCAATAAACAGCGTCAGGAAGAAACTGAGCGGCGTCCAGACAGTATACCAGGTCGGTACCGTATCAATGGTGTTGTACACACGCACCATCATCCAGACAAACACCACCCCCAGCACTGCCGTCACAATCAGCCACAACTGGCGCCCCCCCTGTGACAGTTTACCCGCCAAAGCCAGCAGCCAGCCGATACCGCCAACAGCAAAAAACAACGCCCCCGCGGCGATTTCATTGCTCAACGCCGAAGAGCCGATCCGGTTAAGGGAGTTCAGCGCCCGCATTGGCGTGCCGAGGTGGAGCATTGATGCGATAAAACCAATACCCATGAGTACCCACAGACCAAACATCACGCGAACAATACGTTGCTGCGCCTGAAAATGATCATCGCCTTTCATAAGCGCCACAGCCAGTACAATGAACCCACCCACCACACACTGACCAAGGACAGTGAAGATCATCAGCGGCCATTCATGCCATCCGTTTCCCATCTCACACCTCCAGCGGATTTGCCAGATAGCCGGTGGTATCTCCTGTCGGGCGGCTGTTGGCGTTAGGTTTAATCACAATGCACGGCTTCGTGAAGTGCGACGCCGGGAGCGGGGCGACAGCCGCCAGCTCACCGTGTTTTTTGCGCAGCTCTTCAATCGGGCCGAAATCCAGCGCACGCAGCGGACAGGATTCCACACAAATGGGTTTATGCCCCTCGGCGACGCGACTGTAGCAGCCGTCGCACTTGGTCATGTGCCCTTTTTCGGCGTTGAACTGCGGCGCGCCGTACGGGCAGGCCATATGGCAGTAACGGCAACCGATGCAGATATCTTCGTCCACCACCACAAAGCCATCTTCGCGTTTGTGCATCGCCCCGCTGGGGCAGACTTTGGTACAGGCCGGATCCTCGCAGTGGTTACAGGCGATGGAGAGGTAATAGGCGAAAACGTTCTGGTGCCAGACGCCGTTATCTTCCTGCCAGTCTCCGCCCGCGTATTCATAAATGCGGCGGAAGCTGACATCCGGGGTTAAGTTCTTGTAATCCTTACACGCCAGCTCACAGGTTTTGCAGCCGGTGCAGCGTGCGGAGTCAATATAAAATCCATATTGCGTAGCCATCTCTTACTCCTTACGCCTTCTCGACCTGAACAAGGTTAGTGTGCGACGGGTTACCTTTCGCCAGCGGCGAAGGACGCTGCGTTGTCAGGACGTTAATGCTACCAGCCTGGTCTATACCTTTCGCATCCGGCGCATACCAGGCCCCTTCACTCAGCGCGACAACACCTGGCATCATGCGCGGTGTGACTTTCGCTTCGATATGAACTTCACCGCGATCGTTAAAAATACGTACGCGGTCACCGTTGTTTATCTCACGTTTGCGCGCATCAATCGGGTTGATCCACATCTCCTGACGACAGGACGCTTTCAATACATCAACGTTGCCATAGGTCGAGTGCGTGCGGGATTTGTAGTGGAAGCCAGTAAGCTGTAAGGGGAATGTTTTATTCAGTGGATCGTTGTAATTCTCGAAGCCTGGGGTATAAATCGGCAACGGGTCGATAACATCTCCCTCCGGCAATTCCCAGGTTGCTGCGATCGTTGCCAGCGCTTCTGAATAGATCTCGATCTTGCCTGACGGTGTGGTCAGCGGGTTGGCCTGAGGATCATCGCGGAACCCTTTGTAAGCAACATAATGCCCATCCGGATCGCGCTGTTTGAACATTCCCTGCTGACGTAACGTATCAAAATCAGGCAAATTCGGGATTGCTTTGCGTGAAAGTGCGTGCAAGTGGCGCATCCACTCTTCCTGCGTGCGACCTTCGGTAAACTGCTGCTCAACGCCAAGACGTTTTGCCAGCCCGGACATCATGTCATAGATGGTTTTACACTCGAAACGAGGCTTGATGACCTGATCATTAAAAATGACGTAAGACATATTACCGGAGGACGCATCCAGCGCGAAATCCATCTGCTCAGACGCCGTACAATCTGGCAGCAAAATATCGGCATATTTTGCCGATGACGTCATATGGCAATCAATCACCACAATCAGCTCGCATTTTTTATCATCCTGCAGGATGTCGTGCGTGCGGTTGATATCCGAATGCTGATTGATGAGGCAATTACCGGCATAGTTCCAGATCATCTTAATCGGTACGTCCAGCTTATCTTTGCCGCGTACACCATCGCGCAGCGCCGTCATCTCAGGCCCTCGCTCAATGGCATCCGTCCACAAAAACATGGAAATGCTGGTTTGAACCGGATTGTCCAGTGTTGGCATTCGTTCGAATGGCAGATCATATGACCCCTCGCGCGCGCCGCTGTTGCCACCATGGATCCCGACATTGCCCGTCAGGATAGCGAGCATTGAAATCGCGCGGGTCGCCATCTCACCGTTGGCATGGCGCTGTGGCCCCCATCCCTGGCTGATAAACGCGGGTTTGGTGCTACCGATTTCACGTGCCAGTTGCACAATTCGTTCTGCTGGAATACCGGTAATGGTTGAGGCCCACTCTGGCGTTTTGGCCACCCCATCTTTGCCTTGTCCAAGGATATAGGCTTTGTAATGACCATTAGCAGGCGCACTGGCAGGCAATGTTTTTTCGTCATAACCAACGCAGTACTTATCGAGGAATGGCTGATCAACAAGGTTTTCCGTAATCAGTACCCATGCAATACCGTTTACCAGTGCAGCGTCAGTACCGGGACGAATGGGGATCCACTCATCTTCGCGCCCGGCGCCGGTGTCGGTATACCGCGGATCGACGATGATCATTCGGGCATTCGATTTTGCCCTCGCCTGTTCAAGGTAATAGGTCACCCCACCACCGCTCATGCGTGTTTCGCCAGGGTTGTTACCAAACAGCACGACCAGCTTGCTGTTTTCGATATCTGACGGACTGTTACCCGCCGCCCAGCCACCGTATGTGTAATTGAGCCCTGCAGCAATTTGTGCCGAGGAATAGTCGCCATAATGATTAAGGTAACCGCCACAACAGTTCATCAGGCGTGCCACCAGCGTTTTTCCCGGCGGCCATGAGCGCGTCATTGTCCCGCCGAGCGTGCCAGTACCGTAATTCAGATAGATGGATTCGTTGCCGTAGTCTTTAATAAGACGCGTCATATTCTGCGCGATGGTGTCGTAAGCCTCTTCCCAGCTGATTCGCTCGAATTTGCCTTCACCGCGTTTGCCAACGCGCTTCATCGGATATTTCAGACGATCGGGGTTGTAAACACGACGGCGCATTGAGCGGCCACGCAGACAGGCGCGAACCTGATGCAGCCCTTTGTAGTTGTCATCACCGGTGTTGTCAGTTTCTACATATTTAATTTCGCCATCCACAACATGCATGCGCAGCGGGCATCGGCTACCACAGTTGACCGTACATGCACTCCAGATAACTTTTTCACTGGTGGAAGGTGGAGAGATTGCGTCAGCGGCGCTGACGAGTCGGGAAAAAGGTAAAGTGAAGGCGCTTCCTGCCGCCGCGAGCCCGCCAATGGCGGTTGTTCTCATCAGCCCACGTCGACTCACCTCCACACCGAGTAGTGTATCGGGGGTCTTGATTTTCATATGTTCTCACTTTGCTTACAGAATTAAGAATATGAAACCGTTATATAATTACTTATATTGCGCAATTCCATTTTTTTAGCGTTTTATTCTGACCTGGCAAAGTGAGTATTAACCTCATTGATAATAGGCTTATTGTCGAAAATCAAGATGGGCAAAAAAAAAGCGCCCGCAGGCGCTTTTTATAATGTAAGAGCTTAGCCGATGTACTCAAGTCCACGCATATAAGGACGCAGCACTTCCGGGATCTCGATACGACCGTCAGCTTGCTGGTAGTTTTCCAGCACGGCGACCAGCGTACGACCAACCGCCAGACCGGACCCGTTCAGCGTGTGTACCAGTCGGGTTTTCTTATCGGATTTGCTACGGCAACGAGCCTGCATGCGGCGTGCCTGGAAGTCCCAGACGTTGGAGCAGGAGGAGATTTCGCGATAGGTATTTTGCGCCGGCACCCACACTTCCAGATCGAAGGTTTTGCACGCACCAAAGCCCATGTCACCCGTACACAGTGCAACACGGCGGTATGGTAGGCCGAGCAGCTCAAGGACTTTTTCTGCGTGACCGGTCATCTCTTCCAGGGCAGCCATAGAATCTTCCGGGCGAACAATCTGAACCATTTCGACTTTGTCGAACTGATGCATACGGATCAAACCACGCGTATCACGACCATAAGAACCCGCTTCGGAACGGAAGCACGGTGAATGCGCTGTGAGCTTAATCGGCAAGTCATCTTCGTCGATGATTTCATCACGAACGAGGTTGGTCAGCGGCACTTCTGCGGTCGGAATCAGTGCATAGTTACTGCTGTCAGCTTCTTCTTCCAGTGGACGCGTATGGAACAGATCGCCCGCAAACTTCGGCAACTGGCCCGTACCGTACAGCGTATCCTGGTTAACCAGATAGGGAACGTAGGTTTCGCTGTAGCCGTGCTGTTCGGTATGCAGATCGATCATAAACTGCGCCAGCGCACGGTGCAGATGAGCTATCTGACCTTTCATCACGACAAAACGGGCACCGGTCAGTTTAACCGCTGCAGCAAAATCAAGACCGGCGTGCATCTCGCCGAGCGAAACATGGTCACGAATTTCAAAGTCGAACTGACGCGGCGTACCCCAACGTTTCACTTCAACGTTGTCGTTTTCATCTTTACCCACCGGAACGCTATCGTCCGGAATGTTTGGGATCGCCAGCGCGATATCACGGATTTCCGCCTGCAGCGTTTCCAGCTCGGCTTTTGCCGCATCCAGCTCTTCACCCAGTTTGTTCACTTCCAGGCGTAATGGCTCAATGTCTTCCCCGCGCGCTTTCGCCTGGCCGATGGATTTCGATCGCGAGTTACGCTCTGCCTGCAGGTTTTCAGTGTTTACCTGCAAAACTTTGCGACGTTCTTCAAGAGCGCGCAATTTATCTACATCCAGCTTAAAGCCCCGGCGTGCCAGTTTTTCTGCGACTGCGTCTGGCTCGGTACGCAGCAGATTGGGATCGAGCATGCTTATCCTGTGCTTATCGAATTGAAAAATGAGAAAGCGACCGCAGCCTGCGGCCACAGAGATACACCGACAACATTACCGCAACGCCACTCTCAGCGATAGCGTTTTGTGGGGCTTTTATGATCCTGTTCAGCGAGCCAGGCGAGCTTTTCGCCAATCTTGCCTTCAAGGCCTCTGTTTGTCGGATGATAATAGCGTGTTTGTGCTAACTCTTCGGGGAAATATGACTCGCCAGCCGCATAGGCATTGGGTTCGTCATGGGCGTAGCGGTATTCCTGACCATATCCCATCTCTTTCATCAGTTTGGTCGGTGCATTACGTAAATGGACGGGAACATCATAATCCGGACGCTCACGTGCGTCAGCCATGGCGGCTTTAAAGGCGGTATAAACCGCATTACTTTTCGGGGCACACGCCAGGTAAACGATCGCCTGCGCAATGGCCCGCTCACCCTCAGCAGGCCCCACACGCGTGAAACAATCCCAGGCCGAAATGGCAACCTGCATCGCACGCGGATCGGCATTGCCAACATCCTCAGATGCAATGGCCAGACAGCGGCGCGCCACATACAGCGGATCACCGCCAGCGGTGATAATACGTGCATACCAGTACAACGCCGCATCCGGCGCGCTACCGCGCACCGACTTATGCAGTGCAGAGATTAAATCGTAGAAACGGTCGCCTTTGTTATCAAAACGCGCGCTACGCTCGCCCGCAATCTCCTTCAGGAGCGATGGCTGCAGGACGCGCTTACCAGAATCATCCAGCTCGGCCATGTCTGCCATCATTTCCAGCGTATTGAGCGCACGGCGCGCGTCGCCGTTGACCAGTTCCGCAATCGCGCGACGGGTTTCATCCGGCAGAGAGATATCCTGACCGCCATAGCCCCGCGCCTTATCTTCCATCGCTTGCGTTAATACTTGCTCAATATCTTCTGTAGTCAGGGATTTCAGCAGATAAACACGCGCACGGGAGAGCAAAGCGGAATTGAGTTCAAATGAGGGGTTTTCGGTGGTAGCGCCAATGAAAGTGATCGTGCCGTCTTCAATATGGGGTAAAAAGGCATCCTGCTGGCTTTTGTTAAAGCGATGGACTTCATCAACAAACAGGATCGTGCGACGCCCCGCATTGCGGTTTTGCCGTGCACGTTCAATAGCTTCGCGGATCTCTTTTACGCCTGACGTGACCGCAGAAATGCGTTCAACATCAGCACTGGCATAGCGTGCTATGACCTCTGCCAGCGTCGTTTTTCCCGTTCCGGGCGGCCCCCATAAAATCATCGAATGCAGATGACCGGTTTCAATCGCCCGAGGTAGGGGTTTACCCGGCGCCAGCAGATGTTGCTGACCTATATATTGCGCCAAATTTTCTGGCCGCATACGCGCGGCCAGTGGTTGAAACGCATTGTCGGAAAAATCGAGCGACAGATTGCTCACGCACGCCTCTTACTTACGTTGATCGTCGACCGTCACGCCTTTGGGTGGAGTAAAGGTAAACTTAGTCGCATCTACCGAGCCATTTTGCTGGGCTTTTAGCTGGTAGCTGCTTTTCTGGTCGTCCTGCTCAATCGCGCTGAACTGATGGATGGTGCCATCGCGGTCAACGTTGATGGTGAACTGTTTGAGGTTGCCATTGCTGCTTTTTGGTGTCAGGACAAAATCATCGCCGTTCTGCTGAATATTGTACTGCTGCCAGTCGCTACTCTGGTTACGCGCAATCAGCATAAAGGGGGTGTTGCTGGTGGCATCTTTCAGCCAGGTTGCCGTGGCCTGCTCAACAAACGGGTTGTAGAACCACAATGTTTTGCCATCGGAAACAAGGACACTTTCATCGGGTTGCGTCATATGCCAGTTGAACAGATTTGGACGCTTGACCCACAAATCGCCCTGACCTTCCTGCACCGCCGCACCGCTTCCATCCGTCACTTTTTGGGTAAAGCTTGCGTGGAAACTGCTCACTTTGTCCAGACGGCTTTTCAGATCGCCGGAAGCATCCGCCCACACGCTGCTCACCATAAAGCTGCCGACTAACGCACAGGTTATCGCGATTTTTTTCATTGTTTTTCCTCAAAAACGTCGCTCCCGATACGGGAGAACACTTCTGTCACTGTAAAAGCTCATCGCCACAAGTGACAGAAGAAAATACTGAATTTTTACGGCTTTACCGATCTTTGCAATCACTCAAACGGCGGGGGTGCTAACACCTCACGGTTGCCATTATGCCCCTGCTCGCTGACGATGCCCTGCGCTTCCATTTGCTCAATAATGCGGGCCGCACGGTTATAACCGATACGGAACTGACGCTGCACGCCAGAGATGGAGGCTTTGCGTTTTTCGGTGACGAAATTAACCGCCTGATCGAATAACGGATCCAGCTCTTCTCCACCGTCAAAGCCACCGCCTGCGCCCCCTTCGCTTTCGCTATCAGAGGTAATACCGTCAATATATTGCGGGCGACCGCGCGCTTTCCAGTCCTGCACCACGGCATGCACTTCCTGATCACGCACAAACGCACCATGAACACGTACCGGCATTGTCGAGTTTGGCCCTGAGTAAAGCATGTCCCCCATGCCCAGCAGCGATTCAGCCCCGCCCTGGTCGAGGATAGTTCGGGAGTCGATTTTGCTCGACACGGTAAAAGCAATACGGGTCGGGATATTGGCTTTAATCAGACCGGTGATGACGTCAACAGAGGGACGCTGTGTCGCCAGCACCAGGTGAATACCCGCGGCACGCGCTTTCTGCGCCAGGCGAGCGATCAGTTCCTCCACCTTTTTACCCACGGTCATCATCAGGTCAGCAAACTCATCTACCAGCACAACGATATACGGCAGTTTTTCCAGCACCGGATGTTCAATCGCCATGCTGTCACCCGGTTTCCAGTATGGATCGGGGATCGGGCGCCCCATTTTCGCCGCCTCGGCAATTTTTTCGTTATAACCCGCCAGATTACGCACGCCAAGCGCCGACATCAGTTTATAGCGGCGCTCCATCTCATTAACACTCCAGCGCAATGCGTTGGCGGCGTCTTTCATGTCGGTGACCACCTCCGTCAGCAAATGCGGAATCCCTTCGTACACCGAAAGTTCCAGCATTTTCGGGTCGATCATGATGAATTTCACGTCTTCCGGCTGTGCTTTATAAAGCATGCTGAGGATCATAGCGTTAACCCCAACGGATTTACCGGAACCCGTGGTCCCCGCGACTAACAGATGCGGCATCTTGGCCAGATCAGCAATCACCGGCTCACCGCCGATATCGTTGCCCAGCACGACAGTCAAGGGCGACGGGCTTTCGCGGAATTTCACACAGTCCAGCACTTCACGCAGATAGACGGTCTGACGCTTTTTGTTTGGCAACTCCAGACCAACATAAGGTTTACCTGGAATCACTTCGACAACACGAACCGCCGCAGTCGACAGTGAACGCGCAAGGTCACGCGAAAGATTAGAAATTCGCGCGGCCTTAACACCCGGCGCCAGGTTCAGCTCGAAACGTGTAATAACCGGACCCGGAGAGTAATTCACTACGTCTGCTTTGATACGGAAATCGGCCAGCCGCGCTTCTACCAGACGGGCCATCTGCTCCAGCGCAAAGGTGTCAACCGGCTCGACCTCAGCCGGAGGCGGCGTCAGGAGATCCAGGGAAGGCAGCAGCGTTGTCGGTTTGGGCAATGGGCGGCTGTCACCGTTACGCATCAACAGCGGATGAATAAGGCTTTCCTGCGGCGCAGGCGCTTGCGGTCTGGCAGTGGCAGGTTGCGCATGTACAGGTGCGGAAGGCTGTGCAGAATAATTTGCAGCGGGCTGCTGTGTTGGTGGTTCAGCCTCAGGCATCACGCCTGGCGTAAACAAGGGCTCACCTGGGCCATCATCCACCAGCGCTTTAAACGGCGAAAACGCAAAATCATCGGCCGCAAAGGCATGCGCACCTTTGGGCTGCTCACCGGCATAGCGCTGCTGCTGGCTGGCGGCAAACTGACGCGCCAGTTCAGCCTGTTCGGCCTCACTTTCATCAAGGATGGGGGCTGTCGTATCGTGCTGATACTCATCACCATAACGGTTCTGCTGACTGGTCGCGAACTGTTGTGCCAGCTCATGCTGATGCAATATATCCGCATCGTCATCATTCAGCGCACCATGTTGCTGGCGCTCTGCTTCACGCGCGCGCTCTTCCGCCATGCGCTGTGATGGCAGTTTGATGCCATAGGAAGCCAGTTCACGCCGGGTAGGTACGCGGACGCGATTCGGGCGCGGCAATTGTGGGCCAATGCCCTCTTTTACCTGTGGGCGGGCAGCACCACCATCCGCCAGGCTGAATACCGGGGCAGTAGCCATTGCCGCTGCGGCATCTTTTGCTCCCGCTGCAACAGGGGTCGCTGCTGGCATGACCCTGGATTCAACGGGCGTTGTCGGCGCGGCAGGAACAGAGGTCATCGCTGGTGGGGCTGAGCGTGTCGGTTCTTCTACCGGTTCCGGGATCGGCTGATACCAGGCGGCAAGCTGCTCACGCTCACGCGCACGCTGGGCTTCAACCTCTTCAAAATAGTAAAGCGGCGGGCGCGTCTGCTTCACCTCTTCGACCGCCTGAGGCTCAACCGCTGGCGCTGGCACGGGCTCTTCGTAAGCGGGTTCTTCGTATGGACGCTCCTGCCATGCTTGATATGCCTGCGGCTGAGGCGCAACCGGCGGTGCTTCTGGCTGCCACTCATTGTTCTGTGCTGGTGCAGCATAGTGTGAAAGTGGAACCTGTTCTGGCTCGGGCTCATATTGCGCCGCAGAGTCGGCGGGAGCGGGCTGCCATGGTGTGGTTTCTACCGGAGGCTGCACCACCGGAGCGGCTGGCGCAGCATACGCCTGTGCCGCTGTCATGGCTGCCGCGGCGGCCGAAACAGGTTCGGTTGCGCGTTGTCCGCTTAAAAGCGGATCGTAAGCATCGATATCAGACTCAGTGGCGCGATGGCCTGAAAACAGGACATCATCAACATCTGCTGCGACACCGCGTGCGCTATAGGCAATGTCCTCTTCATCATCATCCATCCTTTTTCCGGAGAATAATGCCGCGTCGGTTTTACGCCCCATTGGATTGGCGAATTTCTCCGCGACGCGCTTACGGCGGGCCAGTGCACCACGCAGAATACGGGCACGACGCGATTCGCGCGGGGCCGCGGGTTCGTCGTCGTATTCCTCTTCTTCTTCGTATTCTTCTTCATCAACCCAGGTATCGTCACGGCGCGTGCGATTACTGGCGAAAGTGAGAATACCGAGGATTATGCCGCCCAGTTTTTCAGCAATAGTCACCCAGGACCAGCCCGTAAACAGCGTTAGTCCGGCCGCCCAGACGCACAACAAGGCGATGGTGCCTCCACTGCTATGCAGTAGCGGTTGCAACGTCGTGCTCAGCAAACTACCGATGACGCCGCCAGAGGCGAAATACCAGATGTCGTCAGCATTGATGGCCGCAAGGCCGCAAGAGGTCAGGATCAACGCCAGCGCGCCAATAAGACGTAACGAAACGGCGAAATAATCGATAAAGTCTTCATTGGCACGGTGTCGATAAGCAAACCAGCAACCACCGATAATAATGACCGGCAGGGTGTAAGCCATAACGCCAAAAATGAAGAATAAGGTATCCGCAAGCCACGCACCCGGCGCGCCACCCAGATTATGTATGGGTTCATGCCATGCCGTTTGCGACCAACTGGGATCGGAAGGATTAAAACTAATGAGCGCCGCCATTAACCAGACGGCAAACAGAGAAACGAGGATCAGCAACGCCTCAAGGAGTCGACGCCCGCTGCTTAGCTTGGTTAGTGTGACTTCTTTGTCTTCTGTGTATTCCTGGCTCAAGTAAGGCTCTCCAGCTAAAACGGACAACAGCGCCGGGTAACCCCGGCACTGTTGCTGTATGGATTAACAGGAGTGTAATCAAAAAAAGCCGATTTTGCACCTGTTCCGTATTAGCGCGTCTTGATAACCAGACGATTGCTCTGTTTGACTTCTTCCATCACCACATAAGTACGGGTGTCATTCACGCCCGGCAGTCGCAGCAGGGTTTCCCCCAACAGTTTGCGATAAGCAGACATATCCGGCACGCGTGTTTTCAACAGGTAGTCGAAATCACCGGATACTAAATGACACTCTTGAATTTCTTCAAGTTTTTGTACTGCGGCGTTAAATTGCTCAAACACATCCGGTGCGCCACGATTCAGAGTAATCTCAACAAATACCAGAAGTGATGCATCCAGATAATGCGGGTTCAGCAGCGCTGTGTAGCCCTGAATGAAGCCCTGTCTTTCCAGCCTGCGCACGCGCTCAAGGCACGGCGTAGGAGAAAGTCCCACTCGTTTAGAAAGCTCGACGTTGGAAATACGCCCATCTTTTTGCAATTCGTTCAGAATATTGCGATCAATGCGGTCGAGATCTTTGCCAGGGCGCTTCTTGCTATCTACCATTATTATTGTCTCTCTGTATTCCTTCCCTACTCCTGTCTTGACCCTGCGCACTTCACTGTTCAGGGTCTTTGCCCGTCGCTTTACTCGCGGGTTGAAAATGAAAATACCGCGTGTAATCCCAGGGTCTGCATTAAGAAGTCCGTTGCCTTACGGCAGCTATCGACATCACGAATGGCGTCTGTCCACGCCATGCGTAGATTTCGCTAGCCCGGTAAAAATGGTATTTACATGCATGAATTTGCATCATGCGTGAAACACTGCTTTTTTTCTTCCTTTGATGTTTTCGCAAAAGCGCAGGGGATTGTCAAAGCAAAACATCTTTTTTTAGTACAACATGCCAGATATTCATCATCACCCTTAGGCAATACTCATTTAATCACCTTATAACGGTCCGATTTTCAGTAGAAATTGTTATATTTAGGATCTCACTCAGTGTTAAATGATTAGTGCCATCTATTACACATATCGTTAACAAAACTGTTGTGCCCTTTTTTTACGTCAGTAAATTCCCTACAATCCAGCCCCATGTCTGCCAAACAATAATGAGGATCTCATGGGTACGGCCAAACACAGTAAGCTGCTTATCCTTGGTTCAGGGCCTGCGGGATACACCGCTGCGGTCTACGCTGCGCGTGCAAACCTGGAGCCAGTATTAATTACTGGTATGGAGAAAGGCGGTCAGCTCACCACGACCACTGAGGTGGAAAACTGGCCGGGCGACCCGCACGATCTGACCGGGCCGCTCCTGATGGAGCGGATGCATGAACATGCCGCAAAATTTGATACCGAAATTCTGTTCGATCATATCAATAAGGTTGATCTGCAAAATCGTCCGTTCCGCCTTATCGGTGATAGCGGCGAATATACCTGTGACGCGTTGATTATCGCCACCGGCGCCTCCGCGCGTTATTTAGGTCTGCCTTCTGAGGAAGCATTTAAAGGCCGCGGCGTTTCTGCCTGTGCCACGTGTGATGGCTTCTTCTATCGCAATCAGAAAGTCGCGGTCATCGGTGGAGGTAACACCGCCGTTGAAGAAGCACTGTACCTGGCAAACATCGCCTCTGAGGTACATCTGATCCACCGCCGCGATTCTTTCCGCGCGGAAAAAATCCTGATTAAACGCCTGATGGACAAAGTGGCCAGCGGCAACATCGTGCTGCATACCAACCGCACCCTGGAAGAGGTGACGGGCGATCAGATGGGCGTGAGCGGTCTGCGTATTCGCGATACCGAAAATGCGGATAACATTGAATCACTCGATGTCGCCGGCCTGTTTGTCGCTATTGGTCACAGCCCGAACACTGCCATTTTTGATGGTCAGCTGGAACTGGAAAATGGTTACATCAAAGTGCAGTCCGGTATTCATGGCAACGCCACCCAGACCAGTATTCCAGGCGTTTTCGCTGCAGGTGACGTGATGGATCATATTTACCGTCAGGCGATCACCTCAGCCGGTACCGGCTGTATGGCGGCGCTGGATGCTGAACGCTACCTCGATGGGTTAGCGCAAAGTAAATAAACGTTACAACTCAGTAACAAAGGTAAATAAGGCGACTATAAGTCGCCTTTATTTTTGCGTCGATGTAACATTGCGAAGCTCAAAAATTTCGATAACTTTACCTGCAAAGCGCGCAATGAATAAAACCCGTCAACAAGAGTTAACCCGCTGGCTAAAACAGCAAAGTGTCATTTCCCGTCGCTGGCTTATGATGTCCCGCCTGCTGGGCGTGGTCAGTGGCGTTCTTATCGTTGCCCAGGCCTGGATACTCGCCAAAATCCTGAATCATATGATTATGGAAAATATCCCGCGCGAAGCATTGCTGCTGCCTTTTGCTTTGTTGGTGCTGATTTTTGTTTTACGCAGTTGGGTCGTCTGGTTGCGGGAGCGCGTCGGTTTTCATGCTGGCGTACACATCCGTTTCGAAATACGCCGCCAGGTGCTCGACAGGCTCCAGCAAGCCGGTCCAGCCTGGATTCAGGGTAAACCCGCAGGCAGTTGGGCTACGCTTATCCTTGAGCAAATTGACGATATGCATGATTTTTATGCGCGTTATCTGCCGCAAATGGCGCTGGCCGCCAGCGTGCCGTTGCTGATTGTCATTACTCTCTTTCCGATTAATTGGGCCGCCGCCCTGATTTTGCTGGCAACCGCCCCTCTTATTCCGATCTTCATGGCGATGGTGGGGATGGGCGCGGCCGATGCGAACCGACGCAATTTCAAAGCACTGGCGCGTCTGAGCGGCCATTTCCTTGACCGCTTACGCGGTATGGAAACGCTGCGTATCTTCGATCGTGGCGCAGCGGAAACGGAAAATATTCGTCAGGCCTCCGAGGATTTTCGCAGCCGTACGATGGAAGTCCTGCGTATGGCGTTCCTCTCCTCCGGTGTACTGGAGTTTTTCACCTCCTTGTCCATTGCCCTGGTGGCGGTCTATTTTGGTTTCTCTTACCTGGGCGAACTCAATTTTGGTCATTACGGCACAGGCGTAACGCTGTTTGCCGGTTTCCTGGCCCTGATTCTGGCACCAGAGTTCTTCCAGCCGCTGCGCGATCTGGGGACATTCTACCACGCGAAAGCCCAGGCTATTGGTGCCGCTGACAGCCTGAAAACTTTTATGGAAGCTCCGCTTTCCCATCCGCAGCGTGGTGATATCACGCTAAAAGCGGATGAGGCGATAAGCATTACGGCGGAAGACCTGGTTATCAAATCGCCAGAAGGCAGCATACTTGCCGGACCACTGAATTTTACGCTGCCAGCCGGGCAGCGCGTGGTGCTGGTGGGAAAAAGCGGCTCCGGTAAGAGTTCGCTGGTGAATGCGCTTTCCGGATTCCTGTCCTATGACGGTTCCTTGCGGGTGAACGGCATTGAACTGCGAGACGTGAATCCGGATAGCTGGCGCCAGCTTATCAGTTGGGTCGGGCAAAACCCGCAGCTTCCGGCCACCACATTACGGGAAAATATCCTCCTGTCACGCCCGGATGCCAGCGCCGCTGAATTACAGGCCGTGTTGGATAAAGCCTGGGTGAGCGAATTTTTACCGCTGTTACCCCAGGGGCTGGAGACAGCTTGTGGCGATCAGGGAACGCGTCTGTCCGTAGGCCAGGCCCAGCGTGTTGCCGTTGCCCGCGCTCTGCTTAACCGATGCCAGTTACTGATGCTGGATGAACCCGCCGCAAGTCTCGACGCGCACAGTGAACAGCGCGTGATGCAAGCACTTAATGACGCGTCCCTGAACCAGACAACGCTGATGGTGACGCACCAGCCAGAAGGGCTGGCTGACTGGAGCGCAATCTGGGTCATGGATGATGGAAAGATCATCGAACAAGGGACTTTCGCGGAACTCTCCGCTGCGCGGGGTGCCTTTGCCGCGCTCCTCGCCCATCGCCAGGAGGACATTTAAATGCGCGCACTTCTGCCCTATCTCGCTTTGTATAAACGCCACTTCTGGTTGCTGTTACTGGGTGTGATCCTCGCGATTGTTACACTGCTGGCCAGTATCGGCCTGCTGACCTTGTCCGGGTGGTTTTTATCTGCCTCAGCGGTGGTCGGTGCCGCCGGACTTTACAGTTTTAATTACATGCTCCCGGCAGCGGGAGTCCGCGGTGCCGCAATTACCCGTACTGCCGGGCGCTATTTTGAGCGGCTGGTCAGTCACGACGCGACATTCCGCGTGCTGCAACATTTGCGCGTCACCACATTCAGCAAGTTGTTGCCGCTTTCTCCTGCCGGCCTGTCACGTTTTCGCCAGGGTGAGTTACTTAATCGCGTGGTTGCAGATGTCGACACGCTTGACCACTTGTATCTGCGCGTCATCTCGCCTCTGGTCGGCGCACTCGTTGTGATTGCCGTGGTTACCGTGGGGCTCAGCGTACTGGACGTCTCACTGGCGCTGATGTTGGGTGGCATTATGCTGGCCACGCTGATTATCCTGCCGCCGCTCTTTTATCGTGCCGGGAAACCCACCGGCGAAAGTCTGACGCAGCTTCGCGGGCAATACCGCCAGCAATTAACCACCTGGCTGCAGGGTCAAGCTGAACTCGCAATTTTCGGTGCCAGCCAGCGCTACCGCGAACAGATGGAAAATACAGAATTGAGCTGGCATGACGCCCAGCGCCGTCAGTCCGATCTGACCGCTGCGTCCCAGGCTGTGATGTTACTGATTGGTGCGCTTGCCGTGCTGACTATGCTGTGGTTTGCCTCAGGCAGCGTAGGTGATAACACTCAGCCAGGCGCGCTTATCGCCCTTTTCGTGTTCTGTGCTTTAGCTGCTTTCGAAGCACTGGCCCCGGTCACAGGTGCATTCCAGCATCTTGGACAGGTTATCGCCTCAGCGGTACGTATTACGCAAATTACCGACTGCCCTCCCGAAGTACAGTTTCCCCAGTCCCCAATGATGGTGCCTGCAGCGGTCAATGTACGCCTGCAGGAGATCTCATTTAGCTATCCTGAGCAACCGCAAAAGGCGCTCAATGGCATTAATCTGTCTATCAGCGCTGGCGAACATGTTGCCGTGCTGGGGCGCACAGGTTGCGGTAAATCAACGCTGCTTCAGTTGTTGACGCGTGCCTGGGATCCACAGCACGGGGAAGTATTGCTCAACGAAGTGCCGCTTACGCACTATAGTGAAACGGCGCTACGTGCGAGTATCAGCATGGTACCGCAGCGTGTACATCTGTTCAGCGCAACGCTGCGCGATAATCTGTTGCTGGCCGCCCCTCAGGCAAGTGATGAAGTCCTGACTGAGGTACTTAACCGTACGGGTCTTGAGAAATTACTTGATGACAGCGGCCTGAATGCCTGGCTGGGTGAAGGCGGTCGTCAACTGTCCGGCGGCGAACTTCGCCGTCTGGCTATCGCACGGGCGTTATTACACGATGCGCCGCTGGTCCTGCTGGATGAGCCGACCGAAGGGCTTGATGCCGCCACTGAGAGCCAAATTCTTGAGTTGCTTGAAGAAGTGATGCAGGGAAAAACGGTGCTCATGGTGACACATCGCCTGCGCGGACTGAGTCGATTTGATCAGATAATTGTGATGGACAACGGACAAATAATTGAGCAAGGTAATCACGCAGCGTTAATGGCAAAACAGGGTCGATACTACCAGTTTAAGCAACGTCTGTAGTCGATGTATGTCGTCCTTTTCAGCCTCCCTTCATGGGAAGATGCTAAAGTGCTGTGCTGGAAGTGACGATATATATGGGGTATTCCTTGTTGCGTTGTGGAGCGTTGTGTCATGCGCCTGGTCCAGCTGTCTCGTCATACCTTAGCGTTCCCCTCGCCGGAAGCGGCGCTGCGTGAACCAAATGGCTTGTTGGCACTCGGCGGGGATCTTAGCCCTGCCCGTCTACTGATAGCATACCAGCGCGGCATCTTTCCGTGGTTCTCGCCTGGCGATCCCATTCTCTGGTGGTCGCCGGACCCACGTGCCGTGCTGTGGCCCGCAGAGTTTCATGTCAGTCGTAGTATGAAACGTTTTCACAAGTCCTCCCCCTATCGCGTTACGATCAATCATGCCTTTGGGCGGGTAATCGACGGTTGTACAGAAGATCGCGATGAGGGAACCTGGATAACACCGGACGTGGTGCTCGCTTATCACCGTCTGCATGAGCTGGGATATGCCCATTCAATTGAGGTCTGGGAGAAGGATGAACTGGTCGGTGGCATGTACGGCGTGTCGCAGGGAACACTGTTTTGCGGCGAGTCGATGTTCAGCCGCCGTGTTAACGCATCCAAAACCGCGTTGATGGTATTCAGCCATGCCTTCGCTCGCGATGGTGGTCAACTGATTGATTGTCAGGTGCTGAACGCCCATACAGCCTCGCTTGGAGCAGTGGAAATCCCGCGACGCGAGTACCTTGAATGGCTTAGAGAGCTACGCCTGCAAAAGCTTCCGTCCCATTTCTGGGTCCCCAGGGAACTGTTTTTACCCGCCTGATGAATGTTTTCGGCACATTTTTTATCAGGGTGTTATAATGGACGCTCAGAGCAGCTTCTGCCTGTTACCCCGCCACCATTCGGGAAAGCTTGTATCAGGGACGTCCTTCATTTCCTTCTTCGTTCCCCTTTACACGTTGCGCTTATTGCGTGCCGTGAGTGTGGCGTGAGGGTAATGCGCAAAAGCCGCTTTGCTGCGTTTTATCGCACAAATCTTTACTTAACAGACGAACTTCGGCATTATCTTGCCGGTTCAAAAAAATATGGTAGTGATACCCCCGAGGATTAGATGGCCAAAGAAGACAATATTGAAATGCAGGGCACCGTTCTGGAAACGTTGCCTAATACTATGTTCCGCGTAGAACTGGAAAACGGTCACGTGGTCACTGCGCATATCTCCGGTAAAATGCGTAAAAACTACATCCGCATTCTGACGGGCGACAAAGTGACAGTTGAGCTGACCCCGTACGACCTGAGCAAAGGCCGCATTGTCTTCCGTAGCCGTTAATTGTTGACGCACGCACGTGCAAGAATTTGAGAGCCGGACGCGCAGTCCGGCTTTTTTCGTTTCTGAATACGATGCGCCCCACTTTATTGGGATGTAGCCAACATCAACGTCAGTATGTTGCGCATAAAAAAACCGGACATCAGTCCGGTTTTTTATTTCAGGCGGTAAGATTAATGTGCTGCTTCCGGTTTATGCTTCTGCGCGCTCTGGAAGTCATATTTCAGCTCATCTTTCTCTTTGTCCAGCGTTACCGTCACCTGGCCACCATCAACCAATAAACCAAACAGCAATTCATTAGCGAGCGGTTTTTTCAGGTTATCCTGGATAACGCGTCCCATTGGACGAGCCCCCATCGCGCGGTCATAGCCTTTTTCTGCCAGCCAGTTGCGGGCATCCTGGCTAACTTCCAGCGACACGCCTTTCTGATCCAACTGCACCTGGAGCTCGACGATAAATTTGTCGACCACCTGATGAATAACCTCAGTCGACAAGTGATCGAACCAGATAATGTTGTCCAGACGGTTACGAAATTCCGGCGTAAAGATCTTTTTGATCTCTTCCATCGCATCGGTGCTGTTATCCTGGTGGATAAGACCGATGGATTTACGCTCGGTTTCACGTACGCCGGCGTTGGTGGTCATCACCAGCACCACATTGCGGAAATCCGCCTTGCGCCCGTTGTTATCGGTCAGCGTACCGTTATCCATGACCTGCAACAGCAGGTTAAAGACATCCGGATGTGCTTTCTCGATTTCATCAAGCAGCAGCACCGCATGAGGATGTTTAATGACCGCATCCGTCAGTAAGCCGCCCTGATCAAAGCCGACATATCCCGGAGGTGCACCAATCAAACGGCTGACCGTATGACGTTCCATATATTCGGACATATCAAAACGCAGCAGTTCGATGCCCAGGGCTTTAGAAAGCTGGACCGTCACTTCGGTTTTCCCGACCCCGGTAGGACCGGCGAACAGGAAAGAACCGACCGGCTTATGCTCATGGCCCAGCCCCGCACGGCTCATCTTAATGGCTTCGGTTAATGCCTCAATGGCTTTATCCTGTCCAAAGACCAGCATTTTCAGGCGATCGCCGAGATTTTTCAGCGTATCGCGATCGCTTTGCGACACGCTTTTCTCAGGAATACGCGCGATGCGGGCTACCACCGATTCAATATCCGCCACGTTGATGGTTTTTTTACGCTTGCTGACGGGCATCAGTCGTGCACGCGCGCCTGCTTCGTCAATCACATCAATCGCTTTATCCGGCAGATGACGATCGTTAATGTATTTCACCGCCAGCTCCACCGCCGCACGCACCGCTTTCGCGGTATAACGCACATCATGGTGTGCTTCGTATTTCGGTTTCAGCCCATTGATAATCTGCACGGTCTCTTCGACAGAAGGTTCAGTAATATCAATTTTCTGGAAACGACGCGCCAGCGCGCGGTCTTTCTCAAAAATGTTGCTGAATTCCTGATACGTCGTCGACCCCATCACGCGAATCTTACCGCTGGAGAGCAACGGTTTGATCAGGTTAGCGGCATCCACCTGTCCACCTGACGCGGCACCCGCACCGATGATGGTGTGGATTTCGTCGATAAACAGAATGCTGTTGCTGTCCTGCTCAAGCTGCTTCAACAGCGCTTTGAAACGTTTTTCAAAGTCACCGCGGTATTTTGTCCCAGCCAGCAGAGAACCGATATCCAGCGAATAGACAGTGCAGTCAGCCATAATTTCAGGCACATCACCCTGCACAATACGCCATGCCAGACCTTCGGCAATGGCCGTCTTACCGACACCGGATTCCCCTACCAACAGCGGGTTATTTTTACGACGACGACAAAGAACCTGGACAGTACGCTCAAGCTCTTTGTCACGCCCAATCAACGGATCAATTCCGCCGACGCGAGCAAGCTGATTGAGATTGGTGGTGAAGTTTTCCATACGTTCCTCCCCGCCTGCTTGCTCTTCATTATTCGCCTGACTGCTTGAATCAGAAGAGGATTGTCCCGGCTCGTCTTTGCGTGTGCCGTGAGAGATGAAGTTAACCACGTCAAGGCGGCTCACTTCATGTTTGCGCAACAGATAAGCCGCTTGCGACTCCTGCTCGCTGAAAATGGCAACCAGCACGTTCGCCCCGGAGACTTTGCTACGGCCGGAGGACTGAACATGAAACACCGCGCGCTGTAAGACACGCTGAAAGCTGAGCGTCGGTTGGGTATCGCGCTCCTCTTCACTCATCGGCAGGACGGGTGTGGTTTGTTCGATGAAGGCTTCGAGTTCCTGTCGCAACGCCACCAGGTCCACAGAACACGCTTCCAGCGCTTCGCGGGCCGAGGGGTTACTGAGCAAGGCCAGTAACAGGTGTTCGACGGTCATAAACTCATGTCGGTGCTCACGCGCTCTGGCGAAAGCCATGTTTAAACTGAGTTCCAGTTCTTGATTGAGCATTGGCACCTCCCCCAAGTTTTATGCCTGCATTCAGGCTCTTTCCAGCGTACACAACAACGGATGTTCGTTTTCCCTGGCATATTTATTTACCATCGACACCTTCGTTTCCGCGACTTCTGCGGTGAAAACACCACAAATTGCCTTTCCACGATAGTGCACAGTAAGCATCAGTTGCGTTGCACGTTCTACATCATAAGAAAAGAACTTTTGTAGCACGTCAATAACAAATTCCATTGGCGTGTAATCATCGTTCATTAACATAACTTTATACATGGATGGCGGCTTTAGCGCGTCACGCAGTTTTTCATCCGCCAGGTGGTCAAAATCCAGCCAGTTATTGGTCTTGCCCATCGTCAGTTTTCATCTTAGGTTACAGGTTCCGACCCAAATCAATCGGCCGATTACATGAGTCTAGATGTATTTTTAATCTACATCAGGTGTTAGATAACTATCATCTATCGTTGTCATCCGCGACGGCTGTCACAAACCCCTCCAATAGCGTTAACTGCTTCAAATTTTTGATTGATGCACCCCGCAGAACCCCTGCCAAACGCTTGACGCGATGCCTGATTTCTCTAAATTGTACAGGCGAGAGTTGGCGAGGTTTTGAACAAACCCACACTCTGCCACCGGTTCATTCCATCTTACTTAAATAAGATTTACGAAGGATGTCGAAGCATGGAAACGGGTACTGTCAAGTGGTTCAATAATGCCAAAGGGTTTGGTTTCATCTGCCCCGAAGGCGGCGGCGAAGATATCTTCGCACATTACTCCACCATTCAGATGGATGGTTACAGAACGTTAAAAGCCGGGCAAACTGTCCGGTTTGATGTACATCAGGGCCCTAAAGGCAATCATGCCAGTCTCATCGTGCCTGTAGAAGCAGAAGCCGTCGCCTGACGGCGCTTTCTTCATTGTGTACATGCCGCAGTTAAAATGCCAGTCCAGTCGACTGGCATTTTTATTTACTCTCGCGCCAGCGCATCCACCGGGTCCAGTCGCGCCGCATTGCGGGCTGGCAACCAGCCAAACAGCACGCCCGTAAAGGTTGAACAGATAAACGCCGTCAACAACGCGACGGGCGAAAAACCTATCTCCCAACCCGGCAGGAACAGTTGCAGCGTGAAGGCGATAGCCATAGAAAGCGCCACACCTAACCCGCCTCCTACCAGGCACACCAGCACAGCTTCAATCAAAAACTGCGCCAGCACATCGCTCGCCCTTGCGCCCACCGCCATACGGATACCAATCTCACGGGTACGTTCCGTTACTGATACCAGCATAATATTCATTACTCCAATACCGCCAACCAGAAGAGAGATGACCGCAACCAACGTTAAAAACAGCTGAAGAGTACGTGTGGTCTTTTCTGCCGTTTTCAATACACCGTCCATATTCCAGGTAAAGAAATCTTTTTTTCCATGGCGTAACGACAGTAACCGCGTAAGCTGCTGCTCCGCCTGCTCACTGCTGTAACCTTCATTGACACGCACGGTAATGGAGTTCAGCCAGGACTGTCCCAGAACGCGTGCTGAGAGGGTTGAATAAGGTAACCAGACACGCAAAATTTTACTGCTGCCAAACATGGACTGCTTCTCTTCGGCTACACCGATCACCGTGGCGGGCATATTTCCCACCAGAATCACTTCACCTGTCACCTGCGCTTTATTCGGAAACAGCTGTCGACGCGTGTTGCTGTCGAGCACCACCACCTGCGCCCGACCTTTTTCCTGCTCACCGTTAAAGGTATTGCCTTCGCTAAAGGTCATGCCGTAGACATTGAAATACTGACCGCTGACGCCGTTCGCGCTGGCCGCCACATCAATATTTCCACTGCGCAGACGCAGGTTTTGCGAGACAGAAGGTGTGGCCGACCGCACCCAGGGCTGCTTCTGAATGGCAACCATATCGTCATATTTCAGCGCCTGCTGGTACTGCGGGTCGTCATCGCCGAAATCTTTACCGGGATAGATATCAATGGTGTTGGTGCCGATGGCACGAATATCAGCCAGTACCAGTTGTTTCGCGGCATCACCCACCACCACAATCGATACCACCGAGGCAATGCCAATAATGATACCGAGCATGGTGAGCAAGGTACGCATCTTGTTTGCCGCCATCGCCCGCCACGCCATCATCAGCGCTTCCTGGAAACGCCCGGAAAATTGTCGCCAGTTGCCGGGCTCCGCTCCAGTACGCATCGTCTTCGGCGCATCGCCATGCTTCGCAGAGGGAGGATTAGTGATTATCTCGCCATCGCGGATTTCGATTACCCTTTCAGCCTGAGCGGCAATTTCCGCATCATGGGTGACGATAATGACCGTGTGGCCACGATCGCGAAGCTGGTGCAGGATAGCCATCACCTCTTCACCCGAATGGCTATCCAGTGCGCCGGTCGGTTCGTCAGCCAGGATAACCTGCCCGCCGTTCATCAGGGCGCGCGCGATACTGACGCGCTGCTGTTGCCCACCTGAAAGCTGTGAAGGCGGATACGCCATCCGTTCGCCCAGCCCCAGTCGCGCCAGCAGCTCCTTTGCCCGCGCCAGCCGCGCCTTACGTTCAACGCCTGCATAGACGGCGGGGACTTCGACGTTCTGCGCAGCAGTAAGATGTGATAACAGATGATAACGCTGAAAGATGAAACCGAAATGTTCGCGCCGCAGTCTGGCAAGCGCATCGCCATTGAGTGTTGAAATATCAATCCCGGCAACCCGATAGCTGCCGCTGGTCGGTTTATCCAGGCAGCCGAGGATATTCATTAATGTCGACTTGCCGGACCCGGAAGCCCCGACAATCGCCACCATCTCACCGGCGTGAATATCAAGGGTGATACCTTTAAGAACGTCCACCTGCCCGTCGCCGGAAGGATAACTACGGCGAATATCTTTAAGCTCGAGCAGCACCGTCATTTATTAGCCCCGGGTTTGATTTCCGAAATGACCACCTCCTCTCCGGCATCCAGCCCTTTTGTCACCTCAGCATCAGTATCATTGCGGGCGCCCAACGTCACTTCACGGTCGCGTACTTCACCGTTACGCAGCACTTTCACTTTGTAACGGTTATCACCCACCGGATCGCCTAATGCCGCTAGCGGCACGGTGAGGACATTTTTCACACCTGTTAACTGAATATGTACCTGCGCCGTCATTTCAAGGCGAAGAATACCTTGCGGGTTAGGTACCTCAAAACGCGCATAGTAAAAAATAGCGTCATTCACTTTTTGCGGCGTGGGAAGAATATCCTTCAGTTTGCCTTCATAGCGGGTTTCCGGGTCGCCCAGCACGGTGAACCAGGCTTTCTGTCCCGGCCTGAGGTGAATGACATCGGCCTCGGATACCTGTGCTTTCACCAGCATGGTACTCATATCCGCCAGCGTCAGAATATTGGGGGCCTGCTGAGCGGCGATAACCGTCTGGCCCTGCAAAGTGGTAATTTCCGTCACCTCGCCCGCCATAGGCGCAACAATGCGGGTGTAATCAAAATTGGCTTTCGCTGTGTCGAGCGTCGCCTGATTACGTTGAATCTGGGCATCGATAGTGCCAATTTGCGCCTCTTTGACTGCCAGATCGGTAATCGCCGTATCCAGATCCTGGCGCGAGATAAGATGCGTTTTAGCCAGTTGTTGCTGACGCGCGAGCGTGACTGCTGCCAGTTTGCGCTCCGCCTGCGCCTGACGGCGTTGCGCATGCAATTCCATCAGGGTCGCTTCCACTTCCTTGATCTGGTTTGTTGCCTGTTCCGGATCGATAACGCCGAGCAGTTGATCTTTTTTAACTTTGTCGCCGATATTGACCGACAGCGTCTTGAGCTGCCCGCTAACCTGAGCGCCAACATCCACTTTGCGTAACGCATCCAGCTTACCGGTCGCCAGTACGCTCTGCTGCAACTCGCCCGGGCGAACGATCAATGTTTGATAGTGAGGCACCGGTGCATTCAACTGCTTAAAGAGCCATATTGCCGTCAGTACGAACAGCACTATCAGCACCAGCCAGATTTTTCGACTTCTTCCCTTCAAATTCATAACTTTTCCAGATATCCAAACTGACTCTATTGATGCCAGTATTCATTAAACATTTACTCAACGAAACTGAATCTTCTCTTTTTTCACATAATTCATTTATTCGGTGTTGAAATACATTTTGTTGAAATATTGGCACTACGATAACAATTCGAGTTTTGTGTCATGTCCACTATCGCTGGAATCACTTCACCAGTACTCTCTGTTAAAACAGGCTGGCAACTTTTTTTTCATCTTGCCAGTGGCAAATTAACGCCAGGCCTTGCCTGGAAAAATCCATCTTACCGGCAAAAATTTGTACTGCGTTCGTTACTCAAACCGCTTGGTACCGCAAAACTGCTCTCTAGCCTGGCGCAGCATCCTGATTTATTACTCATGCTCAATGCACAGCCTGGCCTGCCATGTCGATTACATCGCCCGTGGCTGTCATTAACTTTCGATGAGAAAAAAACACTCGCCGCACTCGATTATCATTACACAACCCTTTGTGCGCGCTTACCCACCGCTGTGCGTTCAAGCTTTTTTACTCCGCAGGGCATCACTTTTGCCGAATTAACCGGCAAAAATGGGGAACTGTACACCATCCGTTTTTATTCGGACCCGATGCTGGATAAAGAAGGCGAAGCGACACTGGTTTTCTGCGATGAACAGCGTACCCAACTGGCGGGAATGACCTTCGCGTTGTGTCAATATGAAGGGAAACGCACACTGTTTATCGGCGGCTTACAGGGCGCAAAAGCGAATGTTCCCCATGATGCTATCCAGGCCGCAACCAAGAGTTGTCATGGCTTATTTCCGAAACGCCTGCTGTTGGAAGCGTGTACGGAACTGGCGTCTTACCTGGATATCGAGCAGATAATTGCCGTCGGTAATGACACGCATATTTATCAAAGCTGGCGCTACCGTAAGAAAAAGCAGGACAAGTTACACGCGGACTACGACAGCTTCTGGGAATCGCTCAGCGGAGAGCATACCGCCGAGGGGACCTTCCGCCTGCCCATGTTTATAGCGCGTAAAACCATGGAAGAGATCGCCAGTAAAAAACGCGCGGAGTACCGCCGCCGCTATGAATTACTGGATTCATTACAAAATCAGATGCGTCAGATTTTGCAACGCTAATCAGCTCTCCCGCGTGCCAGCCAGAGTACGCGGGAGAACATCTTACGCAGGAGTAGCGGCACCGACTCCACGCCCCGCCGCCCCGCCTCCATCGCAACTTCAATCGCTAAATCCGGTTTCGACGAACGATGAATCGCTTTGATAATGACGCGACGCATATTCATCGGCACATTTTCAGGCAACTGCGCCACACGGCGATACACATCGTCAAACCCCTCGCGAAACATAAAATGCTCCATGTCCAGCGCCGGCAGCTCGGTTAAGTGTTCGCGCACCTGATCACGTTCCTCGTTCAGCAGACTGCGCACCGTAGCCGCATATTTTTTGCCAGCCTCGTCACCATCGACCAGCACATGCCATTCTATCCCCATGCGTCTGGCGAATTTGATCAAGGGCTTTAACCCGGACTGGGCGAACTCAATCACCTTAATCCCTTCTGCATCGAAATGATGCCCACACTGCCGCGCCAGTTCGTTAATCACCCAGGTCTCTGTTTCACCCTCTACCAGAAGCCAACAGCGGGCAAACAACGCCGACGCGCGATTAAACCGAATATGGAAGGCAATACGCCGCCCCTCCTCCGCGTTCATTCCGCCCGGCCCCAGGCGCCATGCGGCAACCCGTGACGACTCCCTCACAAGGCGGCACACATGCTCAACCGGGGTGAGTGAAAGCAGTTCCCCGGAGTTGGTGGTCGTAATTTGCTGTAAGGGCAGTAAGTTGAGTAATTGCCAGGCGACGGAAAGCATAATGGGGTGCAGCCGCGTCTCCGGATCCTCAACCAACAAAAGCGGTCGCGCATCGCGGTCCAGGCGCACGGTCCCTTTAGCCTGTAATAACGTCGCAAAAAAGCCCAGCAGGATGACCCGGTACATACGTCCGCCGGGTTTATCAATCATACGGTTAATGATATCGAGGTAGCGCCAGCTACGCTGCTCATCGTGAGAACGACGACGCATCAGGCGCTGATGGGACGGACCACTGCCCTGTTCAGCAAAATAGTGCTCCAGCAGTTGTACCATTGCTGACAGTCCATGACGAATTTGCCCATCGGTCAGATTTTGCGGGTGGGTCACCAGTTCCCGCGAGAGAAAATCCAGTTGACGCGCCGTTGCTTCCACTTCCAGCGTCTCCGGCAGCGAGCCATTGCGGATACGTCGCATAAAGCGCGCATCGCGCAGACGCAGCACTGGCATCAGACGGATAAGATGGCGTGCCATATCATCAATATCATCCAGTAACAGCGCCTGTCCCTGGGCATCAAGAAAGCTACGCAGCGTCATCACACTATCATCTTGCGCCAGCTCTCCTTCCAGACGATAAAACAGACGCTGATAACCATCATCACTGGCCACCCAGCACGGCAGGAGTGGTCGATAACGGCGTGTACGGTATCGTCCCGGTTCTGATTCACGAAACGTCAGGATAATGTGCAAATGGTGTTCACGCCCCTGGATATCGCCCGGTGGAAACCAAAAATCTTCACGCACAAAATGATATAAATCCGTCTCCGGCGAGAGCAACAGCGTCAGCGCATCCAGCAGGCTTGATTTACCCCAGGCATTTTCCCCGATCAGGACATTGTTTTGTTCCAGCATCAGCGATAGCCGATTGATACCGCGAAACCCGACAATCTCTACGCGCTCCAGAATCATAGCCCCTCCAGGAAATATCTCTTTTTTCCATTAAGTTAGCTCAAGTATAGCGGTATGATACGGGGCAAAACACGGTATTTATCATAGATTAAGCATCCATGAACATGATTCAGCTTATCGACGCGCTTCTGATTTATTTCTTACCGAATTGGGTCTTTCATTCGAAATTATTATTCACTGCGTTTTTTCGTGCAGCGTAACGCTATTATCATCACCTTGCCCTAAATCAAATTAAAGCCATTTATTTGGCTGGTTCTCACTCGCCATTATTTCTAAAATTGTGACGTAACAGCCAGCGAAATGTTTATGGCTGTCTTCACAGGACGTAAAAATTCATTGAGGATATTATGTTTATAAAATTAGCGGCAGAATGTTTCGGTACATTCTGGCTGGTATTTGGTGGTTGCGGAAGTGCGGTATTAGCCGCTGCATTTCCTGAGCTGGGAATTGGTTTTGTCGGCGTAGCGCTGGCATTTGGTTTAACCGTATTAACGATGGCTTACGCTGTCGGGCATATTTCTGGTGGACATTTTAATCCTGCCGTAACTCTGGGATTATGGGCTGGCGGTCGTTTCCCGGCAAAAGAGATTATCGGTTATATCATTGCTCAACTGGTTGGCGGGATAATTGCTGCCGGCGTGCTATACCTGATTGCAAGTGGTAAAGCGGGCTTTGATGCTGCCGCCAGCGGCTTTGCATCAAATGGCTACGGCGAACATTCGCCCGGTCAATATTCTATGACCTCCGCCATCATTATTGAAATTGTACTCACCTGTGGATTCCTGTTAGTTATTCTTGGTGCAACGGATAAATATGCACCTGCTGGCTTTGCTCCTGTCGCCATCGGTCTTGCTTTAACGCTGATACATTTAATCAGTATCCCTGTAACAAATACCTCTGTTAATCCAGCTCGTAGCACCGCCGTGGCACTTTTTCAGGGTGGCTGGGCGTTGAATCAATTATGGCTATTTTGGGCAATGCCCATTATTGGCGGCATCCTTGGCGGTATGTTGTATCGTACGCTGCTGGAAAAACGAGATTAATTCAATTTAAGCCAATAAATTATTGGCTTAATTTATGTATACATTTTGCTTTGCCTGATCTCAGCCCCCGCTTCTGTATTGAAGCGGCAACCGGCATTTTTCGCACAAGAAAGACGCCGGTATCTTCGCAATCTGCGGTATCGCTAATCATTCTCTTTATTATTCAGTGCGCCTTCTCTTTTAACATTTACTCCCTAAGCGGTAGATTGCCGACACTAAAATTGCGCTAAATCAATCTCCCTGCACATTGCATAAAAAACATCTTTTAAGCCTTTCGGGAGCAGCATAATCTTAAACATGTATTTCAAATATAACTTTAATTTATAGGGTGTGACTATGTTTTGTGTGCAATGTGAACAGACCATCCGTACCCCGGCTGGTGACGGCTGCGCGTATGCGCAAGGTATGTGCGGCAAAACGGCCGAAACATCGGACCTCCAGGATCTTCTGATCGCCGCGCTGCAAGGGCTGTCTGCCTGGGCCAGCAAAGCGCGTGAATATGGCATTATCGATCACGAAATCGATAACTTTGCCCCGCGCGCATTCTTCTCCACGCTGACCAACGTCAACTTCGATTCTGTCCGTATCGTCGGCTATGCGCGTGAAGCGATTGCTTATCGTGACGCGTTAAAAACACAGTGCCTGAGCAAAGACCCGGCAGCCGCTGTCGATAACCCGATGGCAGATCTGCAACTGGTCAGCGACGATCTGGGCGACCTGCAGCGCCAGGCGGCTGCGTTCACACCCAATATTGATAAAGCGGTGATTGGCGAAAATATTCTCGGCCTGCGCCTGCTGTGCCTGTACGGTCTGAAAGGGGCCGCAGCCTATATGGAGCACGCGCATGTTCTCGGCCAGTACGACAACGAGATTTACGCGCAGTACCATAAAATTATGGCGTGGCTGGGCACCTGGCCTGCTGACATGAACGCCCTGCTCAACTGCTCGATGGAAATCGGTCAGATGAACTTTAAAGTGATGAGCATCCTGGATGCGGGCGAAACGACCGCCTATGGCCACCCGACCCCGACTCAGGTCAACGTGAAGGCTGTTGCCGGTAAATGCATCCTGATTTCCGGACATGACCTGAAAGACCTGCATAACCTGTTGCAACAGACCGAAGGCACGGGTGTTAACGTCTATACCCACGGCGAAATGTTGCCAGCCCATGGCTATCCGGAACTGCGCAAATATAAACATCTGGTCGGTAACTACGGTAGCGGCTGGCAGAACCAGCAGGTTGAATTTGCCCGTTTCCCAGGCCCCATCGTGATGACCTCTAACTGCATCATTGACCCGACCGTCGGTGCCTATGATGACCGCATCTGGACCCGCAGCATCGTCGGCTGGCCGGGCGTGAACCATCTGGAAGGCGATGACTTCACTCCGGTTATCGATCAGGCAAAACAACTGGCGGGCTTCCCGTACAGTGAAATCGAACATTTGATCACCGTTGGTTTTGGCCGTCAGACACTGCTGGGTGCAGTGGATACCTTGATTGATCTGGTAAGCCGCGAAAAACTGCGTCACGTCTTCCTGCTGGGCGGCTGCGATGGCGCACGCGGTGAACGTAACTATTTCACCGATTTCGCCACCAGCGTACCGGATGACTGTTTGATCCTGACCCTGGCCTGCGGAAAATACCGCTTTAACAAGCTGGACTTCGGCACTATCGAAGGTCTGCCGCGCCTGATCGATGCCGGTCAATGTAACGACGCCTACTCGGCCATTATTCTTGCCGTCACGCTGGCAGAGAAACTGGGCTGCGGCGTGAACGACCTGCCGCTGTCGCTGGTGCTCTCCTGGTTTGAGCAAAAAGCGATCGTCATTCTGCTGACGCTGCTGTCTTTGGGCGTGACTAATATCGTGACCGGGCCAACCGCACCTGGCTTCCTGACACCGGATCTGCTGGCGGTACTGAATGAGAAATTCGGTCTGCGTTCCATCACGACCGTAGAGCAGGATATGCAGCAGTTACTGGGCGCATAAGGAGCAGAGAATGACGATGCCAACCCCGCAGTGTCCGTGGCGTATGCAGGTTCACCATATCCAACAAGAAACACCGGATGTCTGGACGCTGTCGCTGTTATGCCATGATTATTACCCGTACCGTGCCGGCCAGTATGCGCTGGTGAGTATTCGCAACAGCGCTGAGCAGATGCGTGCGTATACCCTCTCCTCCACGCCGGGAGTGAGTGAGTACATCACGTTGACTATCCGTCGTCTCGATGGCGGTCTGGGCTCAGAGTGGCTGACGCGAGACGTCAAACGCGGCGATTATCTCTGGCTGTCTGATGCGCAAGGGGAATTTACCTGCGACAACAAGGCCAGCGATAAATTGCTCTTGCTGGCGGCGGGCTGCGGGGTAACACCAATCATGTCGATGCGCCGCTGGCTGGCAAAATACCGCCCGCAGGCTGATGTGCAGGTTATTTTTAGCGTGCGCTCACCGCAGGATGTGATTTTTGCTAGTGAGTGGCAAAACTACCCGGTAACGCTGGTGGCGGAAAACAACGCAACCGCAGGCTACCTTGCTGGTCGTCTGACACAAGAGATCCTGCGCAGCGTCCCGGACCTTGCCGCGCGTACTGTCATGACCTGCGGGCCTGCGCCGTATATGGACCAGGTAGAGAAGGATGTTAAGGCGCTGGGCGTGACGCAGTTCTTTAATGAGAAGTTCTTCACCCCCGTGGCCGAAGCGGCAACCAGCGGGCTGAAATTTACGAAACTGCAACCCGCGAAAGCGTTTTACGGCCCGGTTGGCACCACATTGCTGGAAGCATTCGAAAGTAACAAGGTGCCGGTCAATGCCGCCTGTCGCGCAGGTGTCTGTGGTTCGTGCAAAACGAAGGTGATATCCGGTAAGTACAGCGTCACCAGCACCATGACACTGACACCACAGGAAATTGCTGAGGGGTATGTTCTGGCCTGCTCCTGCCACCCGGAAAGCGATCTGGTTCTGGCATAAACGCCAGAATCCTGATAAGCGAAAGCCCTTCCTTTTCAGGAAGGGCTTTTTTTATGCCTCAACGCCACTCAGCTGGCGCAACGGAGTAACGCCCCGCGCCCAGGAAGGCCAGTGCCAGCGCCGCAACAAAGAAATAGACCAGGCTTTCAATCGCCCATGCGCCGGTTTTTTCCAATTCAAAGGTGGCGCTTACGTCGACCATCAGCCATGCAACCACCATCGTAAAGGCCAGTACCAGGGCCGCTGGTCGCAGCAGAATGCCGAGAATAATCAGGGCCGGGCAAACCACTTCCCCGATCAGCACGCCATACGCGATAAAACCCGGTAAACCTTTCGCCACCAGCATCCCCGCAATGCCATCAATGCCGCCAATGAGTTTATGAAGGCCGTGGAACAACATTAATCCACCCACCGTCAAACGCAGCAGCAGACGCCCAAAATCTTCATGTGCAAACATCTTATTAACAGAATTTAACAATGATTTAACCATTTGAAATGATTCCTATTTTTATTCGACAAAAGCAGATTATTCCTAATATGAAAATAAATAAAGCCCTAACTAATTAGGGGCAATTTACGCACAATTAATGACATTTCATCGACTACGCTTGTAGACGGAACAACAACATGGAGGCGTAACGATGAAACAGACTGTGGCCGCATATATCGCCAGTACACTTGAACAGGCAGGCGTGAAACGCATTTGGGGGGTAACCGGAGATTCGTTAAACGGATTGAGTGACAGCCTTAACCGCATGGGCACCATTGACTGGATGTCGACACGTCATGAAGAGGTCGCCGCCTTTGCGGCAGGCGCGGAAGCACAACTCACCGGTGAGCTGGCGGTCTGTGCGGGTTCCTGTGGGCCTGGCAACCTGCATCTGATTAACGGGCTGTTCGACTGTCATCGCAACCACGTGCCGGTGCTGGCGATTGCCGCCCATATTCCCTCCAGCGAAATCGGCAGCGGTTATTTTCAGGAGACCCACCCGCAAGAGTTGTTCCGTGAATGCAGCCACTATTGTGAGCTTGTCTCCACACCCGAACAGATCCCGCAGGTGCTGGCCATCGCCATGCGCAAAGCCGTGCTTAATCGTGGCGTTTCCGTCGTCGTCTTACCCGGCGATGTGGCGTTGAAACCGGCGCCGGAGACCGCCAGCAGCCACTGGTATCCGGCTCCGCAACCAGTCGTGGTGCCCACGGAGGAAGAATTAAAAAAACTGGCGCAGCTGCTGCGTTATTCCAGCAATATTGCCCTGATGTGCGGCAGCGGTTGCGCGGGCGCGCACCGTGCGCTGATTGAATTTGCCGGTAAACTGAAAGCCCCTGTTGTGCATGCCATGCGCGGTAAAGAACATGTGGAGTATGACAACCCGTACGATGTCGGTATGACCGGGTTAATTGGCTTCTCATCGGGTTTCCATACCATGATGAATGCCGATACGTTAATCCTGCTCGGTACCCAGTTCCCCTATCGCGCCTTTTATCCCACGGATGCCAAAATCATTCAGATTGATATCAATCCGGGCAGTATTGGCGCACACAGTAAAGTAGATATGGCGCTGGTGGGCGATATTAATGCCACCCTCACCGCCCTGCTTCCGCTGCTGGAAGAAAAAACCGATCGTCGCTTTCTGGACAAAGCGCTGGAGCATTACCGTGATGCACGCAAGGGCCTGGACGATCTGGCAAAACCCAGTGAAAAAGCCATCCATCCGCAATATCTGGCGCAACAGATTAGCCACTTCGCCAGCGACGACGCCATCTTCACCTGCGATGTAGGCACACCTACCGTCTGGGCCGCACGTTATCTGAAAATGAACGGTAAGCGCCGTCTGCTGGGGTCGTTCAACCACGGGTCGATGGCCAATGCGATGCCGCAGGCTCTGGGGGCGAAAGCGACGCATCCGCAACGCCAGGTGGTGGCGATGTGCGGCGATGGCGGTTTTAGCATGCTGATGGGGGATTTTCTCTCCGTGGTGCAGATGAAGCTGCCTGTCAAAATCATCGTTTTTAACAATAGTGTGCTCGGTTTTGTGGCGATGGAGATGAAAGCCGGTGGCTACCTCACCGATGGTACAGAGCTGCACGATACCAATTTCGCCCGTATTGCCGAAGCATGCGGGATAACCGGTATCCGGGTGGAAAAATCCGCCGATGTGGATGAAGCGCTCCAGCGGGCGTTTTCGATTGATGGCCCGGTGCTGGTCGATGTAGTGGTAGCGAAAGAAGAGCTGGCTATCCCGCCACAAATCAAACTGGAACAGGCCAAAGGCTTTAGCCTTTATATGTTGCGCGCCATTATCAACGGACGCGGCGATGAGGTGATGGAACTGGCGAAAACGAACTGGCTCAGGTAAAACAGGAGGCACTACCGCCAGTAAATAAGGAAATTATCGTGATCGATTTACGCAGTGATACCGTTACCCGTCCGGGGCGCGCCATGCTGGAACAGATGCTGACAGCGCCGGTCGGGGACGATGTTTACGGGGATGACCCGACCGTCAATGAACTGCAGCGTTACGCGGCGGAACTGGGTGGCAAGGAAGCGGCGTTGTTTTTGCCTACGGGTACCCAGGCAAACCTGGTGGCGTTGCTCAGCCATTGCGAGCGAGGGGAAGAGTACATTGTCGGTCAGGCCGCGCACAATTACCTCTACGAAGCCGGTGGCGCCGCAGTACTGGGCAGTATCCAGCCACAGCCGATCGACGCTGCGCCTGACGGCAGCCTGCCGCTCGATAAAGTGGCCATGAAGATCAAACCGGACGATATCCACTTTGCCCGCACCCGGCTGCTAAGCCTGGAAAACACCCACAACGGGAAAGTCCTGCCGCGAGACTACCTGCGCCAGGCGTGGGAATTCACCCGTCAGCATAACCTTGCGTTGCACGTTGATGGCGCACGCATTTTCAATGCCGTAGTGGAATATGGCTGCGCGCTGCGCGACATCACTCAATACTGCGACTCGTTCACCATTTGCCTCTCCAAAGGTCTTGGCACGCCTGTCGGGTCACTGCTGGTGGGAAGTAAGGACTACATCAGGCGCGCCATTCGCTGGCGTAAAATGACCGGCGGTGGCATGCGTCAGGCCGGGATACTGGCGGCAGCCGGTCTCTACGCGCTTGAGCATAATGTCCAGCGACTAAAAGAAGATCACGACAACGCAGCCTGGCTGGCGACGCAGTTGCGTGAAATTGGCGCCGACGTGATGCGCAATGACACCAATATGCTGTTTGTCCGCGTAGGGGAAGAAAACGCGGCGGCGCTCGGTGCCTTTATGCTTGAACGCGATGTACTGATTAACGCTTCACCGATTGTACGCCTGGTGACCCATCTGGACGTCAGCCGCGAGCAGCTTGCCAATGTCGTTTCGCACTGGCAGGCGTTTTTGCAGCGTTAAGGAGTCGGGTGTGTCGCAACGTATTCTGGTGCTCGGGGCCAGTGGCTACATTGGTCAGCACCTGATCCAGGCGTTAAGTCAGCAGGGTCATGAGATTCTCGCGGTGGCACGCCAACTCTCTCGTCTGCAAAAGCAGCAGTTGCCGGGGGTAAGCTGCTATGAAACGGATCTTATCTGGCCGGACAATCTGCCGGCGTTGCTTGAGGGTATCGATACGCTCTATTTCCTGGTGCACAGCATGGGCGAGAGCGGCGATTTTGTCGCCCAGGAGCGACAAATAGCCCTCAACGTGCGCGATGCGCTGCGGCAATGCCCGGTCCGGCAGGTGATTTTTCTCAGCTCACTGCAGGCCAAAGGATCCAGTGATTCCAGTCACCTGATTGCCCGCCAGCTCACCGGCGATATCCTGCGTGACGCGGGTGTTCCTGTTACGGAACTGCGCGCCGGAATTATCGTTGGCGCAGGTTCGGCCGCGTTTGAAGTGATGCGCGATATGGTTTACAACCTGCCGGTATTGACGCCGCCGCTGTGGGTACGTTCACGTACGACCCCTATTGCGCTAGAGAATCTGCTGCACTATCTGCTGGAGTTGCGCCACCACCCGCCGCAGGAGCATCGGGTTTTCGAGGCCGCCGGCCCCGAAACGCTGAGCTACCAGCAACAGTTTGAACACTTTATGGCGGTCAGCGGCGTGACCCGGCCGCTGATCCCCATCCCTCTCCCCACCCGGCTTATCTCTGTCTGGTTTTTACAGGTCATTACGTCGGTGCCGCCGACCATCGCGCGCGCGCTGATTCAGGGCTTAAAGCACGACTTGCTGGCTGACGATGGTCCCCTTCGCGAACTCATCCCGCAAACCCTGATCACTTTCGATGAGGCGCTTCGTCGCACGCTTCGCGAAGAAGAGAAACTGGTGAATTCCAGCGACTGGGGCTACTCCCCGCAGGCATTTGCGCGCTGGCGTCCACAATACGGCTATTTTCCCAAACAGGCGGGCTTTACTGTTGAAACCGCCGCCAGCCTCGACGCGCTGTGGGCGGTGGTTAACCAGATCGGCGGTAAAGAGCGCTACTTTTTTGGCAATATTCTCTGGCAAACCCGCGCCGCGCTGGACCATCTGATCGGCCATCGTCTGGCGAAAGGCCGTCCGCAACGTCCGTTTTTGCAGCCAGGCGATCAGGTCGATAGCTGGAAAGTGATTATCGCCGAGCCGCAAGAGCAACTGGCACTGCTGTTTGGGATGAAAGCGCCGGGGCTCGGTCGCCTGAGCTTTACCCTCACCGACAAAGGCCATCACCGCCTGCTCGATGTGCGCGCCTGGTGGCATCCACACGGTATGCCCGGGCTCCTCTACTGGTTACTGATGATCCCCGCACATCTGTTTATTTTTCGGGGCATGGCACGGCGTATTGCGCGACTGGCAGAACAAAACGCAGAAAAAAAGTAAATTCAGACATTATTCTTTCACGTTTCCCATTGCATACCGCCGTATTTCACGGAAGAATGCGCACGCAATGATTGCGGGTCACTATAGTGGATTGCTATGAAGGTTCTGGTCACAGGCGCAACCAGCGGTTTAGGCCGAAACGCCGTCGAATATTTGCGTCAAAAAGGCATTAGCGTACGCGCAACGGGCCGCAACAAAGCCATGGGTGAGTTGCTGACAAAAATGGGCGCTGAGTTTATTCACGCCGATCTGACCGAGCTGGTCTCTTCGCAGGCCAAAATGATGCTCGCCGGCGTGGATACCCTGTGGCACTGCTCCAGTTTTACCTCTCCCTGGGGTACTCAGGCAGCGTTCGACCTGGCAAATGTCCGGGCAACCCGTCGCCTTGGCGAATGGGCCGTGGCCTGGGGCGTACGCAACTTCATCCATATTTCATCGCCTTCGCTTTATTTCGACTATCACCATCATCACGACATCCGTGAGGATTTCCGTCCGGCGCGTTTAGCCAACGAGTTCGCCCGCAGCAAAGCCGCCAGCGAAGAGGTGATTCAACTGCTCGCGCAGGCCAACCCCAACACGCGATTTACGGTTTTACGCCCGCAGAGTCTGTTCGGGCCGCACGATAAAGTTTTCATCCCCCGCCTGGCGCAGATGATGCACCACTACCGCAGTATCTTATTGCCGCGCGGTGGGCAAGCGCTGGTCGATATGACCTACTACGAAAACGCGGTACATGCGATGTGGCTGGCAAGCCAGCCCGCCTGTGATGCGCTCCCCTCCGGGCGAGCGTACAACATCACCAACGGCGAGCCGCGCACTTTACGCAGCATCGTGCAAAAGTTGATTGACGATTTGGGGATGGACTGCCGCATCCGCTCCGTGCCTTATGCGATGCTGGATATGATCGCACGCAGTATGGAACGTTTCGGCGACAAATCAGCGAAAGAACCTGCCCTCACCCATTATGGGGTATCCAAGCTGAACTTTGATTTCACGCTGGATATCCGCCGGGCAAAAGACGAGCTCGGCTATGAGCCGGTTATCAGCGTTGATGAAGGCATTTCGCGCACCGCATACTGGCTGCGCGACCATGGCAAGTTACCGCGCTAAACGGACTTCCCATACACATCGTCACCCCTGACCATATTTTTCCAGCAACGCCTCGGCAATCGCCTGCGTTTGCGCATCAGCAACCCCGCTCCACAGTGCGGGCCGGAAATGCATTTGAAAAGCCATGATCACCCTTTTTTGTTGCGCTGGGGTCATGTCCGGTTTCACTTCGTAACCATAGCGCGCCAGCAGATCGAGCAGTGAGGCGGTATCCACCGCTTCATACGGCGAGCGCCCATTCAGATAAAATGCCACACGCGCGGCATCCGGCCATGCCCCTATCCCCTGTGCCGCCAGTTCACGCCACGGGAAAAGCGGCCCCGGATCATCTTTGCGCTGTGGGGCGATATCTGCATGCGCCACCACGTTCTGCGGCGGGATATTGTAACGGCTGACAATGTCTTTCATCAGCGGCACCAGCGCGGCAATTTGTTCAGGCTCAAAGGGAGTAAACCGCTTTTCCCCTGCCACGTTTTGCCAGCCACGGTTTTCCAGCTCAATACCGATAGAGGTGTCATTGATTCGCGTCGCGTTACGCCAGTAGCTGATACCCGCATGCCAGGCCAGCTCACTTTCTGGCACCAGTTGCCAGATACGTGGCTTACCGTGGTGTACAGGGGGATGCGCCGGAATTAAATAGTGCGAACTCACCTGCTTATCCGTGAGCGTCGCCAGCGAAACATCAAAATCATCCGCCGTGTAGTGCACCACCAGCACTTTGATACGTGGGTACGCCGCCTGCGCCTGACGGCGGGTATCGAGCTGGTAACCGTCTTTATCGACGATCCCCTTCTCACCCGCACATCCCGCCAGGAGCAGCGTTAATAACAGTAAGGATAAAAAACGGCTCATCAGCGTGTTTTCACCGCCGTTCCGCTTACACTCACCATCAGCATGCTGCTGTCTTTGCCCACCGTTTCATAATCGATATCGATACCCACGATAGCATTCGCACCCAGCGCTTTTGCCTGTTCGCCCATCTCGTAAAACGCAATCTCACGCGCTTTACGCAACTCTTTTTCATAGGCGCCTGAACGTCCGCCGACGATATCGCGAATACCCGCAAAAAAGTCGCGAAAAATATTAGCCCCCAGAATCGCCTCGCCGGTGACCACGCCGCAGTATTCGACAATCGGCTGGCCTTCAAGGGTGGGTGTTGTTGAAAATTGCATCATTGTCTCCTTTTTGATACTCAGTGCGTTATAAAGCACATTATCGAAGCAATACACTATTCTTGAAAGGTGGTTATATCCGAAGAGAAAATAAGGAAATCAATATGCGCTACTCTGCTTTGACTCTCGTTTTACCGTGCGCGCTGCTGCTGAGCGCCTGTACCACGGTTACACCAGCGTTTAAGGATATCGGTACCCGCAGTGGCCCTTGTATCGAAGGCGGCCCCGATACTGTTGCCCAAAAATTTTACGATTATCGCATTGAGCACCGCAGTAATGATTTTTCCGCACTGCGTCCCTACCTGAGCGACGATCTGGCTGCTTCGCTCACCGCAGCCAGCAAAGATAATCGCAACACCACGCTGCTGAAATCCGATCCGTTCTCCAGCAGAACCGTGATGCCAGAGAAAGCCAGCGTCGCCAGCGCCTCCACGATCCCGAACACCGATGCGCGAAACATCCCACTGCGGGTCACCCTGACCCAGGGTTCTCAGAGCTGGCAGGATGAAGTGCTGATGATCCGTGAAGGTCAGTGCTGGGCAGTAGATGATGTGCGTTACCTCGGCGGGGCAGCCCATGCTCCGGCCGGAACATTACGTCAGTCTGTTGAACATAGATAACGTTATGCCTATGAAAAGGGGGAATATGCATTAATCCCCGCAAAATGTCTGGCATTCCCTCGTGAATGCCGACATTTATACCTGCTTCCATCACGCCCCGGTATTTTGTGCTAAGTTTAAGTCTGAATGCGGTTTATATTTAAGTTTTAACGCACAAATATTGCATAACTATTCTGTGAACGTTACTATTTGCGGCCTCAATTGCTATTAGATTGCCTCGATGAGTATAAAATTAAACGGCATTAACTGCTTCTATGGCGCACACCAGGCGCTCTTTGACATTACGCTTGACTGCCCGCAGGGTGAAACGCTTGTGCTACTTGGCCCGAGCGGCGCGGGTAAGAGCTCTTTATTACGCGTTTTGAACCTGCTTGAGATGCCGCGCTCCGGTCAGTTAAGCATCGCAGGCAATCATTTCGATTTTGCTAAAGCCCCTTCTGACAAAGCGATTCGCGATTTGCGTCAAAACGTGGGCATGGTGTTTCAGCAATACAATCTTTGGCCGCACTTAACGGTAGCCCAGAACCTGATTGAAGCCCCCTGCCGCGTGCTGGGTCTGAGTAAAGATCAGGCGCTCGCCCGTGCGGACAAACTGCTGGAACGTTTACGTCTTAAGCCCTACAGCGATCGTTATCCGCTGCATCTTTCCGGCGGCCAGCAGCAGCGTGTCGCTATTGCCCGCGCCCTGATGATGGAGCCGCAGGTACTGCTGTTTGATGAACCGACGGCCGCGCTGGACCCGGAAATTACCGCGCAAATCGTCAGCATCATCCGTGAACTGGCAGAAACCGGAATTACGCAGGTTATCGTGACCCATGAAGTGGAAGTGGCGCGCAAAACCGCCAGCCGCGTGGTCTATATGGAAAACGGTCACATTATCGAACAAGGGGATGCGAGCTGCTTCGCCACGCCGCAGACCGACGAGTTTAAATATTATTTATCTCACTGAGTTCTCGGGGAAATGACAATGAAAAAAGTATTGATCGCCGCGCTGCTTGCAAGCGTCAGCCTGTCTGCTTCCGCAGCGCAGACTATCCGTTTCGCCACCGAAGCAAGCTACCCTCCGTTTGAATCGACCGACGCCAACAACAAAATCGTCGGTTTTGACGTGGATCTGGCAAACGCGCTCTGTAAAGAGATTGATGCCACCTGTACCTTCACCAACCAGGCGTTCGACAGCCTGATCCCCAGCCTGAAATTCCGTCGTTTCGACGCCGTGATGGCCGGTATGGACATCACCCCGGAGCGTGAGAAACAGGTTCTGTTTACCACCCCATACTATGACAACTCCGCGCTGTTCGTGGGTCAAACCGGGAAATACACCAGTATTGATGCCCTGAAAGGCAAAAAAGTGGGCGTGCAGAACGGCACCACTCACCAGAAATTCATCAACGATAAACACCCGGAAATCACCACCGTTCCGTACGACAGCTATCAGAATGCCAAACTTGATCTGCAGAATGGCCGTATCGACGCCGTCTTTGGTGATACGGCGGTTGTTACCGAATGGCTGAAAGCGAACGACAAGCTGGCCGCTGTTGGCGACAAAGTCACGGATAAAGAGTACTTCGGCACCGGCCTGGGTATCGCGGTTCGTCAGGGCAACACTGAGTTGCAGCAGAAATTCAACACTGCGCTGGAAAAAGTGAAGAAAGATGGCACCTACGAAACCATCTACAACAAATGGTTCCAGAAGTAATCCTTGATGAATGAACTTTTTCCATTAGCAAGCGCCGCCGGGATGACCGTCGGCCTTGCCGTTTGCGCACTGGTCATCGGCCTGGTTCTGGCGATGATCTTTGCGGTATGGGAGTCAGCCAAATGGCGTCCCGTTGCGTGGGCTGGCTCAGCGCTGGTCACCATTTTGCGCGGCTTACCAGAAATCCTGGTCGTGCTGTTTATCTATTTCGGCTCGTCACAGCTATTGTTACTCCTTTCTGACGGTTTCACCCTCAATCTCGGATTCGTTCAGATCCCGATTCAGGTGCAGATCGAGAATTTTGACGTCAGCCCGTTCTTCTGCGGCGTGATTGCCCTGTCGTTGCTCTACTCCGCCTATGCTTCGCAGACTTTGCGCGGCGCGTTAAAAGCGGTACCGCAAGGTCAGTGGGAATCGGGCCAGGCGCTGGGGCTGTCAAAAAGCGCCATTTTCTTCCGTCTGGTGATGCCGCAAATGTGGCGTCACGCATTGCCGGGCCTTGGCAACCAGTGGCTGGTGCTGTTGAAAGATACCGCGCTGGTGTCGCTTATTAGCGTTAATGACCTGATGTTGCAAACCAAAAGTATCGCCACCCGTACTCAGGAGCCGTTTACCTGGTACATCGTGGCGGCAGCGATTTATCTGGTGGTCACCCTGCTCAGTCAGTGGATCCTTAAGCGTATTGATCTGCGCGCTACACGCTTTGAACGGAGACCAGACTGATGCTTGAGTACTTACCCGAGCTGCTGAAAGGCCTGCACACCAGTCTGACGCTGACCGTGGCGTCGCTGATTGCCGCGCTGATTCTCTCGCTGCTCTTCACCATTGTGCTGACCCTGAAAACGCCCGTTCTGTCATGGGTTGTGCGCGGGTACATCACCCTGTTTACCGGCACCCCGCTGCTGGTGCAGATCTTCCTGATTTACTACGGTCCGGGGCAGTTCCCGGTGCTGCAGGAATACCCGGTTATCTGGCACCTGCTGTCGGAACCCTGGCTGTGTGCCTTGCTGGCGCTCTCGTTGAACAGCGCGGCCTATACCACGCTGCTGTTTTACGGGGCGATCCGCGCCATTCCGCAAGGCCAGTGGCAGTCCTGTAGCGCGCTGGGGATGAGCAAGAAAGACACGCTGGCGATTCTGCTGCCGTATGCATTCAAACGCGCCTTATCGTCCTATTCGAACGAAGTGGTGCTGGTGTTCAAAAGTACATCGCTGGCCTATACCATTACGCTGATGGAAGTGATGGGACACGGGCAGTTGCTGTACGGACGCACTTACGACGTAATGGTCTTTGGTGCTGCCGGGGCGATTTATCTTATCGTTAATGGTCTGCTGACCCTGATGATGCGTCTGATTGAGCGTAAAGCACTGGCATTTGAACGCCGCAACTAAATCTGGCAAAACTGCATAAATAGTAAACAAGAAAGCGAGTAACTTACTAAGTGCTCGCTTTTTTTATATGGAAAACAAAATAATTAATCAAATATATTGCATATAAATTCATTAAGTGGCATTGTTAGCCCCATGCCACAGACACGGCAACCGCAAAACAATAAGATTGACAGACAGGAGTTCCAAAAATGAAAAAACTGATTCTGGCCGCACTGCTTGCCTCTTTCGCTGCTGGCGCAACCGCCGCAGACAAAATCAATTTCGGTGTCTCTGCTACCTACCCACCGTTTGAATCCATGGATGCGAATAACAAGATTGTCGGTTTTGATATCGACCTGGCAAACGCGCTGTGCGCGCAGATGAAAGCAGACTGTACCTTCACTAACCACGCCTTTGACAGCCTGATCCCGTCTCTGAAATTCAAGAAATATGACGCGGTCATCTCCGGCATGGATATCACCCCGGAGCGTAGCAAACAGGTCTCCTTCACCGAGCCGTACTACGCCAACTCCGCCGTGGTTATCGCCAAAAAAGATGCGTATAAAACCTTCGACGATCTGAAAGGCAAACGTATTGGTATGGAAAACGGCACCACGCATCAGAAATACCTGCAGGACAAACACCCGGAAGTGAAAACGGTCGCTTATGACAGCTATCAGAACGCGATTATCGACCTGAAAAATGGCCGTATCGATGGGGTGTTCGGTGATACCGCAGTGGTCAACGAGTGGCTGAAAACCAACCCGCAACTGGGTATTGCTACCCCGAAAGTAACCGATCCGCAGTACTTCGGTACGGGTCTTGGCATCGCGGTACGTCCGGATAACAAAGCCCTGCTGGAAAAACTGAATGCAGCCCTGGCTGCCATCAAGGCTGACGGCACTTACCAGAAAATCAGCGACCAGTGGTTCCCGCAGTAATCAGAATCAAACAGAAAAAAGCCGCATATTGCGGCTTTTTTTATGCTCTCACGCTCCCTGAAACGGCAGCGTAAAGCGGAAACAGGAACCCGGTTGCGCATCCACCAGACGGATATCGCCACCGTGCAGTTGCAGCATACGCCGGACAATCATCAGCCCCAGCCCGCCGCGCGACTCTCCCGCACTGGCCTTGTCCAGCACCGACGGGCGCTGGAACAACGTAGCCCGCAGCGCACCCGGTACTCCGGCCCCGTTGTCCTCAACCTCTACAATAAGCTGGTCATCCTGCTGACGGGCGCGCAGATAAATCTTCCCACCGTTGGGCGTATGGCGCACCGCATTATCCAGCAAATTGGTAAGCACCCGTTCCATCATCGACAAATCGGCATACACCAGCGGCAGGTTGGTGGGCAACTCCAACAGTAATCGGATGTCGCGCGTTTCCGCCATCAGATCGAATTTCTGTGCCACATCCTGCAGAAGCTCCGCCATCGAGAAGGGTTCCGGCTGCGGTTTGATGCCACCATGTTCCAGCCGCGCCAGTTCAAAGAGCTGTTGAGACAGGTGCCGGACTTTGTTGCCCTGGCGCAAGGCGATACCCAAATAATGCTTCGACTCTTCCGACGTTACATGTCCGCCCTTCACTGAAAGGGTTTCCAGATACCCCAGTAGTGAGGTCAGCGGGGTACGCAAATCATGCGAAATGTTGGCAACGAACTCACGTCGCTGGCGGTCATTGTCCGCCAGTTGATCCCACTGGCTGGCTATCTGCCGGGAAAGCTCGATAAAGGCATTTTCCAGGACCGCGACTTCATTTCCCGCTCCCGGAACCGGCACTCGCGCCGCCAGTTGCTTGATGGCGCTGATGCTGTCCTGCTCCAGCCCACGCACCTCGCGGGTCAATTTCTTCACCGGGCGCGTCACCCACCACCAGGTAAGACCGCCTGCCAGCGCGCCAAACACCGCCACTAACAGCAAAGACCACAGCAATGCGCTCCACAGCGCTTTTTGCCAGGCCGTATCCGCCAGCGCGTTCAGGTTCTCGCCCTGCAGAATAATATAAAGATAACCCCGCAACTGACCATCCAGGCGAATCGGCGACACGCTAAAGACTTTTTGTTTGTCGACACTGCGCGGATCGTCGCCGTAAACCGGCCAGGCAGCGCCGGATAAAAAGCGCTGCAACGGGGCAATATCGATATGTTCGCGACGAAGATGCCCCGGCGGCGCGGCATCAGCCAGCAAGTCACCTTCCGCAGAGATCATGTACAGCTCGACGCTGGGGTTGAGCGTCATCAGGCGATCAAACAAGGATTTCAGCGTCTGGCGATTCACTTTGCCCTGCGAATCAAGCAGCGGCTCACTGCTGGCAATTTGCTGAGCAAGCCCCGCAGAAAGCCGTTGCACCATCGCATCGCCATAACGGGTGCTACTGTAGAGTTGCACGCTACAGGCTGCGGCGGCGCAGAGCAGGAGTAGTACAGTAAAAACCAGCGTCAGGCGCTGAGTCAGGCTTAAACGACGCATCATTCTTCCTCACGCTCCGAAACGGCAAATTTATAACCTTTACCCCAGACGGTCAGAATAATTTCCGGTGCGGCGGCGTCCTTTTCGATCTTCATGCGCAGACGATTGATATGGGTATTAACCGTGTGCTCATAGCCCTCATGCTGGTATCCCCACACCTGGTCGAGTAGCGCCAGACGGGAAAAAACCTCGCCGGGGTGACGGGCAAACCAGTAGAGCAGATCGAACTCACGCGGCGTCAGATCAATCAACTCGCCGCGCAGACGTACCTCGCGGGGAAGGGGGTCAATGGTTAAACCGTGACAGGCAATGCTACCCATATCAAGACGCAGATTACGCCCCATCGCCTCCTGGCGACGAAACAATGCCTTCACCCTCGCCACCAGTTCCAGTACCGAAAACGGCTTCGCCAGATAATCATCCGCCCCCATTTCCAGCCCCAGAACCCGATGTGTCTCACTGGTTCGCGCGCTGATGATAATGACCGGCAGATAGCGGGTCATCTGGCGGATGCGGCGGCAAATCTCCAGTCCGTCGACATTCGGCAGCATCAGATCGAGGATCACCGCGTCCCAGTCGGTCTTTTCAAGCTGGGCGAGCGCGCGTGCCCCATCCTCTTCATGAACAATCTGGTAGCCCTCGTCCTGCAAATTAAGCCGCAGCAGGCCAGCAATATCCCGATCATCTTCGACCAGCAGTATTTTTTTTGCGGTTTCCATAGCCCGTTCCGGTAGCGTCTCTCTTTATTAGCTTACCCAATAGTCGCGCATTGAGTTATCACAAATAATTTATATTTCCGTGAGGAAGTTGTGATCAGTCCAGGCGTAAGCTGCGGCCTGTCACCCATACTTTCCCGGTTCATGCAAGAGAGTCAGGTGACACCCCTCTCACCTTGCAAGGAAACCACCATGAAAAAGATGATCCTCACCCTCGCCGCCCTCTGTACCTTTGGGATGGCTGGCGCCCATGCCGCCGACGCGATGAGCCAGGACGGAATGAAAACGCAGGATGACAGCACCATGATGAAGAAAAAGACACCGATGAAACATGACGGGATGGCCAAAAAAGAGAGCACGATGAAGCACGGCGATAAAGCGAAAAAAGGGACCATGGGCAAAGACGACGACATGATGAAGAAAAAATCGGACGGCATGGGCGAATAATCTCTCCGCCTGCCCCCCTGACAGCATTGCCGGGGGTCACTGGCCGGGCTGCACCCACGGTTTACCCTAATCCAGAGCGACGTCTCTTTTTTGTTGCCGCTCTGGCGTCATGGGCTGTGCACTCAAGGCCATCACCATATCGCGCAGCGTATTGAGTGGCTGAAAGGGGTTATTCTCAAGATTATCGAGGGTGCGTCCGGCCCTCGTCGCCGCATCAGAGAGCACATCAAAAAGCGCTTCCTCATCGTCTAAAGCAAAAATTTCCAGCCTGTCATCTGCCTGCAGGGGGAAATTCAGCCGCGCAAGCTCGCTCCCGCCCCACGCCATCACCGTATCCCAGACGGCGCGAATGACCCAGGCGTCCACGTCGCGCAGATTAAACGCCCGCGCAAACTGACAGATACTTTCACCCTGACGCGCCTGTGCCAGCGCCGCGAGCCTTGCACGCCGCTTACGCCCGTGTATCATCCCGGAAACGCTCAGCAGAACCATAAACAGCGCAACGGCGAAAATAACAGGATTGCCCGTGTTCACAAAATCACGCACCAGGCAATAAACACCGTAAAGCCCCCCGGCCAGCAGCGCAAACAGAACGGCGAATCCCACCACGCCAGCCCCCGGTGCGGCAGGCTGAAGAGGAAATAAGTAACGAGATGGCACGCGCATAGTCAGTCCCCCTGATGAGCTAATGCCTTAAACCGTAGAACATTTCACCAGAAGTGTCAGCACTTCGTAATGCGCCGTGTGGGGGAACATATCAAACAGTTGCACTCGCTCTATGCGATATCCCGCCAGCGCCTGCAGGTCTTTCGCCATCGTCTGCGCATTACAGCTTGAGTAGACAATATAGGGGGGCGCCATCCGGCTCAGGTAATCACAAAGCGCCTGGCCAATCCCACGACGCGGCGGGTTTACCAGCACCAGTTGCGGGGCGTCTGCCTGAGCGGTCGCGAATTGGGTGGAGTCCAGCGCCTGAAAGTGCAAATCGGTCAGCCCCAGCTCAGCCGCAGACTGCTTCGCGCAAGCAATCGCCTCCGGCGCAATTTCGATACCGGTAAGCGTCATCTCCGGTGTGGCACAATGCAGGCCAAAACCGCCTACGCCGCAAAACAAGTCCCACATATGGCGTACCGGCAACGCCCTCACCCACTCACGCGCCGTGGCGTACAGCGCGCTGGCGACGACCGGATTGGTCTGAAAGAAACTCTGCGGGCGGATCCACAGCGGCACGCCGTTGAAATTTTCCGCCAGCGCCTGCTGCTCAGTCAGAAAGATTTCCGTCTCCCCTTCCATAATGGCCATATGTACCGGCTGGATATTCACCGAAATCACGTGAAGCTGCGGCAACTGCGCCTGTAACCACGGCAGCGCGGCACGTAGCTGCTCAAGTTTGGCCTGTGAGCGCAGCACAAAGCGCAGCATCATACCGCCCGTGTGCTGGCTTTCGGTTAAGAGCAGGTATTTCAGTTCACCGCGTTTACGCGCCACGTTATAAGGGGTTAACCCCGCGCGGGCAATAAAAGGTTTAAGGACGGCGAAAACCGCCTGAAACGAGGCGGGATAGAGCGGGCAATCGGTCAGATCTTCCGGTGTGCCGTCGCGATGTAACATACCAAGCAGCGGTTTCTCCACGCTGCCGCTCACTACCATCTTGGCTTTATTACGAAACCCCTGTTCCGGGCCGCTAACCGGCGCGCACCATTCCGCTACCGGTAAATCCGCCAGCAGGCTGCGGAGATCGGTCATTTTTGCACAGAGTTGGTCGCCAGTCGGTTGTTCAATCCACTGACAGGAGTGACAGCGCCTGGCGTCAAAGAGTGCGCACTGCATAATAAAACCTTCTTCATTGCGGGGCGGCGATTGTACCCCGTTATTGCAGACGGAAAAAGCGTCGGCTGGGGGAAGGGACAAACAGCAGGAACAGGACCAGCAGGTCGGGCATTTTCTGCATCATGAGCGTACGGAAAATCTCACGTTTCGATTCGCCAGCGATACTGAACAGCTCAGGATAACCATAGCCCAGCGAAGCTGCCCACAGGTAACCTGTGGCGATAATTTGCGTCAACAGATACAGCCAGCGCGCCCAGTTTCGCCCCTTCACCACGGAAAAGGCACAGAGAATTTCAACGAAGACCAGCACCAGGCTGCCGAAGAAAATCAGCGTCAGGCTCCAGGTTTGCGCACTGCGTACCACGAAGTCAATCATCCCCCGTACGCCCAGCACATTGCAGAGCATGAAGACATCCACGCAGCGGATCAGAATAATGGCGATAGCCGCCACCTGTACCAGTGCGGGTACATTCGGACGAGCGTGCGACTGATGTGCTTTAGTAAAGAATCCCAATGTACTGTATTCCCTGTGAAAAATGCCGCGACAAGCGCGGCATCTGCGACACAACGTTTAAGATTCTAGAATCATTATCCCTGTCTTGCACGCTGGATATCGCGCACTCGCTGCTTTTCCGCGCGCGCCATCAGATACCAAGCGATTAAACCAACAATCCCCACGACGCCCAGAATCAGGCTTGCCAGGGCGTTGATCTCCGGATTCACCCCCATACGCACGCTGGAGAAGACCAGCATCGGCAGCGTTGTCGCCCCCGGGCCAGACACGAAGCTGGCGATAACCAGATCGTCGAGTGACAGCGTAAACGCCAGCAGCCAGCCAGAGATAATCGCTGGCATGATCATCGGCAGCGTAATAACAAAGAACACTTTCAGCGGCGTCGCGCCAAGGTCCATCGCCGCCTCCTCAATTGACCTGTCGAGTTCACGCAGACGAGAGGAGATAACCACCGCGACATAAGCCGTACAGAAGGTCACATGCGCCAGCCAGATAGTGAGCATGCCGCGATCCGACGGCCAGCCAATCGCATGACCAAGGGCAACAAACAGCAGCAACAGCGAGAGCCCGGTGATCACATCCGGCATCACCAACGGTGCGGTAATCATAAACGCAAAGCCGTTGGCGCCGCGGAAACGGCCAAAGCGCACCATCACTACTGCCGCAATCGTCCCAAGGATCGCCGCCATTGTGGCGGCGCAGGCGGCAATGGTCAGGCTCAGACCCACGGCGCTCATCATGGCGTCATCATGGAACAACTCGCTATACCAGCGTGTTGACCACCCGGCCCACACGGTCACCAGTTTGGAGCTGTTAAATGAATAAATGACCAGCATCAGCATCGGCGCATAGAGGAACGTGAACCCCAGCACCAGAATCAAAATACGCCACGGGGAACGCACTACCGGCAAGTTGTTCATGCGCTATCTCCCATCTGTTTCTGCTGATGTTTATGGAACCACATGATCGGCACTATCAGCAGCAGCAACATAATAATCGCCACCGCCGAGGCCACCGGCCAGTCGCGGTTATTAAAGAACTCCTGCCACAGGACACGACCAATCATAATGCTGTCCGGGCCACCGAGCAGTTCCGGGATCACGAACTCGCCCACCGCCGGGATAAACACCAGCATGGAGCCGGCGATAATGCCCCCTTTGGTCAAAGGCACGATCACGCTAAAGAACGTTTTCAGCGGCCGGGCGCCCAGATCCAACGATGCTTCAACCAGCGAATAATCAATACGCGTCAACGCGGTATAGATAGGCAGCACCATAAACGGCAGATAGGCATACACAATACCGATATAGACCGCCAGGTTGGTGTGCAGAATCGTCAGCGGCTGATCGATAATCCCCAGCCACATCAGGAAATTATTCAGCACGCCGTTGCTTTTCAAAATCCCCATCCAGGCATAGACGCGAATCAGGAAAGAGGTCCATGAAGGCAAGATGACCAGCAACAACAGAATATTACGCGTTGATGGCTTACTGTGCGCAACGGCCCAGGCCAGCGGATACCCCAATACCAGACAGCAGATCGTCGACACCGCCGCTACCTGTAATGACTGGAGATACGCTTCAAAATAGAGCGGATCGTCGGTCAGTTGCAGGAAGTTATTGATGTTGAGCGAAATGGTAAGCTGGTTATCAGCCCACTCCACCAGATCGGTATAGGGTGGGATAGCGCGCGCCATCTCTGCCAGGCTGATTTTGAAGACAATCAGGAATGGCAGCAAAAACAGTAAAATCAACCAGATATAAGGCAGCGCAATAACGAACTTGCGCCCGTGCTTCATCTGAAAACGCGCCAGCCACAGGTTAAATCCGCCCGGTTTTTCGACACGGGTCGGTGGTTCAAGTGTACTCATCACCGCTCCTTAAACCGTCAGAACCACACAACTGTCGGCATCCCAGCACAGGCGAACTTCGTCGCCCCATGTCGGGGTGCCTTTACGATAGCGGTGCTCGTTCTGCAATTGCGCACTGATCATTTGTCCGCTTTGCAGACGAACGTGATAAATCGACAGATCCCCGAGGTAGGCAATATGCACCACCTCACCCACGGCGAAGTTATAACCGTCAGCAGGCGGCTCTTCACAGAGCATAATTTTCTCCGGACGCAGCGCAACATAGACCGGCACGTTATCGACAACAGAGGCATCCGCATCCACTTTCAGTGGATGAACCAGCCCCGGCGAGTCAATCACCAGACCGTCATCCTCACGCGCTTTAAGCAGACCTTCGAACACGTTAACCGAGCCGATAAATTCTGCGCTGTAGCGGGTGGTCGGGTGTTCATAAATCTCTTCGGGTTCACCAATCTGCACAAACTTACCGCGATTCATAATGGCGATACGTCCGGCCATGGTCATGGCCTCTTCCTGATCGTGGGTGACCATCACGCAGGTCACGCCCACACGCTCCAGAATATCCACCACTTCCAGTTGCATACGGTCACGCAGTTTTTTATCCAGCGCGCCCATCGGTTCATCAAGCAACAGGAGTTTCGGGCGTTTTGCCAGACTACGGGCCAGTGCAACACGCTGGCGCTGGCCGCCGGATAGCTGATGCGGTTTACGCTTCGCGAACTCCTGCATGTGCACAAGGCTCAGCATCTCCGCAACACGGCTGGCGATTTCCGCCTTAGGCAGCCTGTCCTGCTTGAGGCCAAACGCGATGTTTTGTTCAACGGTCATATGCGGGAACAAAGCATAGGACTGAAACATCATATTGATAGGACGCAGATAAGGCGGCACATGCGCCAGATCGACGCCATCGAGCATAATTTGCCCGGTCGTCGGTTGCTCAAAGCCTGCCAGCATGCGCAGCAGCGTGGACTTGCCGCAGCCAGATGCACCCAGCAGCGCGAAGATTTCACCTTTGTAAATGGTCAGACTGACGTCATCAACGGCGTGCTGGCCGTCAAACGATTTGGTCAGATTGCGGATTTCAAGCAGAGGCGTCAAATCCTTACGGGTTTTCGCCTGTGGGCGGGGGATAGCGTCATTCACTCAAGTGCTCTCCGGCAAAAAAACTCAACCAGTACCAGCTAGTTGATTACAAATGACCGGACAGAGGCCAATGACCTCTGTCCAGGTTTAGGGCAATTGCACCGCCCTGGTGCAACTCAATCACTGTACAGGTGATTGATTATTTGCCGCTTTTTACTTTTGTCCACGCACGGGTTCTTACGCGGTCAATTTTCGGATCCTGCACTTTCAACGTGTACAGTTTCGCGAAAACATCCGCCGGCGGATAGATTGCCGGGTTATCACGCACTTCTGCGCTGATCAACGGTTTGGATTCTTTGTTACCGTTAGCATAGAAGACGTGGTCGCTGATGTGTGCAATAACGTCAGGACGCATCAGGTAGTTGAGGAACTGATACGCTTCGTCTTTGTTTTTCGCATCAACGGGCATGGCGAAGACGTCAAAGAACGCCAGAGCGCCCTCTTTCGGAATGATGTAGTTCACATGCACGCCGTTCTTCGCTTCTTTAGCACGGTTAGCCGCCTGCCATACATCCCCCGCCCAGCCGATGGCTACGCAGATGTCGCCATTTGCCAGATCGTTAATGTACTGAGAGGAGTGGAAGTAGCGAATGTTCGGACGCAGTTTCAGCAGCAGATCGGTTGCCGGGCCGGAGTAATCGTCCGCTTTGGTGCTGTTCGGATCTTTACCCAGGTAGTTCAGCACGGTAGCGAAAATCTCTTCCGGCGCATCGAGGAAGGAGACACCGCAGCTTTTCAGTTTTTCCAGGTTTTCCGGTTTCAGCACCAGATCCCAGCTGTTAACCGGCACATCGCCCAGTACCGCTTTAACTTTATCAACGTTATAGCCAATGCCGGTGGTGGCCCACAGGTACGGCACCGCGTATTTGTTACCCGGGTCATGCTGAGCAACCATTTTCAGCACATCCGGATCCATATTCTTCCAGTTCGGCAGCTTGCTCTTATCAAGCGGCTGGAACACACCCGCAGTCAACTGGCGCTCAAGGAAGCTTGCAGAAGGCACTACCAGGTCAAAACCGGTACTGCCCGCCATCAATTTCCCTTCCAGTACTTCGTTGGAATCGAACACGTCGTAAACAACTTTAATCCCGGTCTCTTTTTCAAAGTTCGCAACCGTATCCGGCGCAATATAGTCAGACCAGTTATACACATGCAGCGTCTTTTGCTCTGCGGCGAGAGTGCTGGCAGAGACAGCCATTAATGCACCCGCAACAAGACCTGATAACCATTTTTTACTCAAAGCGGTCATATCTCATTCCTTCTGGAAAGTCCGTTACCATACGAACTAAGTGTACGCATTTAAGATATGCAAAATTCATGCATATTTTGTCAGTCTGCACTGGTCGAAGAGGAAAATTCTTTCGGCCGACGCCGCATGCTTATCAAAGCATCGCAAGAATAACTGTAGCCAGGGTTAGAGGCTATAGGGCAGATTAAAAAACGCCTTTTATCAATTTTTTATGCAGATTCTGTCTATGTGATAAGCCGAAACGGCGGGAATAGCGGTGAAAAATTCTTTAAAAGAAGGTTAAAAGCAGAATTAAAACATTCATTATGCAGCCGCTCTGGCAGCGACTGCGCTAATGTCAGGCAGGTTTAGTGAAGAAAATTGTATGCATCATCGCCGGCTTTGAGCTCTTCATCTTCGGGAACAAACAGCAGCTGATGGGCGCGGGCTTCAAGGATCACCATTGAAATTTGCTCTTCGCTCTGGCGCATGAACCATGCAAATTGTTCGAGCGTCACCCCGGCGCCTGAGGATAATGTCTGGCAAACGACCAGCTTAGGCAGGTTATCATCCTGAATGTCGAGGAATGCTTTCACCGTCAAAGAACTGGCATTGATGGCAGAAAGATCGGCAGCCAGCGCCAGCAATGCGGAGGGTTTCACTTCCGCCATCGCCGTAAAGAGGATCACGTCGTTAATCAGATCGATTTTGGCGTCAAACACCCCGTCGAAATTCTGCATATGCGGCAGGTGCAACGCCTGGCAGGTATCGCATTCGAAGAAACTGATACCCAGCTCATCAAGCCATTGACGAAGCGTGTCCAGACCAGGGGCGACGAGTGAATTCATGCGCAAAACAACCTCTGACGTAAAAAGTGGAGTCATAGCTTACGCAAAAAGCAGGCCGCATACCATTGCGCAGCGCGTAAAATCGACTAGCCGCCGGTTTTGAGACAATAGCCAGGCGTGGCATGATGCTCAATCCAGGCAATCATTTTACCCGCGATATCCACCCCTGTGGTGGTCTCAATACCTTCAAGCCCGGGCGATGCATTGACTTCCATTACCAGCGGTCCACGGTTGGCGCGCAGGATATCCACCCCGGCGACATCCAGACCGAGTGTTTGTGCGGCTTTAATGGCCATCTCCCGCTCACGCGGAGTGATTGTCGCCACGCTGGCCACGCCGCCGCGATGCAGGTTGGAGCGAAAATCGCCCTCTTTCGCCTGCCGTTCAATTGCTGCGACAACCTCATTGCCCACCACCAGACAACGAATATCCCGCCCTTTCGCTTCCTCAATATATTCCTGAACCAGAATATGGGCGTTAAGACCGCGAAAGGCGTCAATAACACTTTCCGCCGCCTGACGTGTTTCGGCAAGGACCACGCCGATCCCCTGCGTCCCTTCCACCAGTTTTACTACCAGCGGCGCGCCGCCGACCATCGCAATCAGGTCACTGGTGTCATCCGGTGAATGGGCGATACCCGTCACCGGCAGATCAATCCCCTGGCGGGCCAGTAATTGCAGAGAACGCAATTTGTCACGTGCGCGGGTAATCGCCACCGATTCATTCAGCGGGTAACTGCCCAACATTTCGAACTGGCGCAGCGCGGCGGTGCCGTAAAAGGTAATCGCAGAGCCAATACGCGGGATCACCGCATCAAAATGGGGTAGCTGGCGACCTTTGTAATGGACCGACGAGGCCGCGGGATCGATGTTCATATAACACGACAGCGGATCGAGAATTTCGACCAGATGCCCGCGCGCTATAGCAGCCTCGCGCAGGCGTTTGCATGAATAGAGCGTTCCGTCCCGGGACAATATGGCGATTTTCACCCTGCACCTCTCTGAATAGTCTGGCAATACCCTACATAATTCGCATTGCCGGCAGGCGGCAAGTCAGCGCCTCAGGAGCATAGCTCACTGTGTCGCCGGAGCGCACTGACGCAGCCAAAACACGGGCAACGTGAAGTATGACGAGTAGAAAACGTGCGTATCATACACGCAGCAAGACACAGGATGAACGGGAATTAGCGCACAGCCCACCCTTGTTTATGCAAATAGTCGAGGATGAACGGACGGTTCTCTTTAATAATGGTGCGCCGGATATGATCGCTCCAGGTATCCTGGCGGGTATTACTGCCCCGCGATGCATAATACGCGGCAATCTGCTCATCATATTGTGCAAGGATATCCGCATCGACAGGCTGGTAGCTGTTTTCATGCACCACCAGCGCGGCCGGTAGACGTGGTTTCACCTGCGGATCATCGGCGGGCCAGCCAAGACAGAGTCCAAAGAGCGGCAAAACATGCTGGGGCAGTTGGAGTAATTCCGTCACCGCCTCAATGCTGTTACGGATCCCACCAATATACACGCCGCCAAGGCCAAGTGATTCCGCCGCCGTCATGGCATTTTGCGCCATCATGGCCGTATCGACGACACCGAGAAGCAGTTGTTCTGCCAGTCCCAGTTGTGCCTGGGGGCAGATTTGCAGGTGACGATTAAAATCGGCGCAAAATACCCAAAACTCAGCGGCCTCGGCCACGTGCTGTTGACCGCCGGTCAGTGTAACCAGTTGTTGGCGCAACGCCGGGTCGGTCACGCGAATGATTGAGCTGCACTGTAAAAAGCTGGAACTGGAGGCGGCCTGAGCACCGGCGATAATCGCTTCACGCTGCGCGGCGGTAATGGGTTCCTGGGTGAAATGGCGGATCGAGCGGTGGGCACGGAGCAGATCGATAACTGGCGTCATAGTCGTTTTCCCTGAAAACAAAACCCCCATTATAGCGAACAGTCCCGACGAGAATTATCAGCAATATGTGTTGAAAGGTTGCGGAAATTAACATAACAGGCACAACCTGTTTTATCCCTGACCTCAAAAACGACATCATATCCCCTGCTTACCGTCTGGTTTATGGAGAATGTATGTATACCGTCATCTTTGGTCGCGCAGGCTGCCCGCAGTGCGCACGTGTAAAAGAGCTGGCTGAAAAAGTCAGCAAATCGCAGGATAATTTTGAGTGGCGTTATGTTGATATCCACGCCGATGGCGTCACCCGCGCAGCGCTGGAACACGCTGCGGGCAAACCCATCGAAACGGTGCCACAGATTTTTGTCGATCAAAAACACATTGGCAGCTTTACCGAGTTTGATAAGTTCGTTCGCAAACAGTTCGGTAGAGTAAGGTAAACAGGCCACACCCGGCACGACGTCGGCCTTAACGTGCCCCATTGCTGAAAAAACTGCTGATAAACAGATAACAGAGCGCGCCCAGCGCACACCAGAATACTGCACTAAACAGCCACGCCAGCTCCTGCCAGACAGAACGCACTGGGGTAAAAAACAGGCGCATGACAACAAAGCAGAGCGGCGCAGCGAGGATCGCGCCAAACAGCGGCAACATCACTTTACGGCGACGTGAAAAAATACTGGCAACGGCGCCGGGTAAAGTAAAAAACAGCAACCCCAGCTCAGGATGCCCGGACGAACGAAAGGCACCTTCCATATTCGTCACTTCTAAAAAACAGACGACAATGAAAAGTAAAAAACAACAAATTATGCCTGCAAGTCCGCGTTTATGTTTCAAACAATCCTCCTGACTTTTCTCTATCAAACTCTTCATCCGTTCCAAAGAACGTACGGTCAGATAAAGCGTTATGGCACTCCCTGCCGAAAAACCCCCGCGTGAATAGATGATTCTTACTAGCCGTTGCAATTCAATACGATTAAACTAGCGGCCAGTTATTGTGTTGCCGGGAATTAAGACGCACTACTGCGTTTTTCAACCTCAGATTCTTCGCAAAACAGTAGCCCAAATAACCCATTCTTTCAATAGCTTACAAGTAAACAAGAAGTTAGCCTCCGTGAATATAAACGTCGCAGATTTGTTAAACGGGAATTACATACTGTTATTATTTGTTGTTCTGGCACTCGGACTCTGTCTGGGGAAATTACGCCTGGGTTCTGTACAACTCGGTAATTCCATTGGCGTTTTAGTGGTTTCCTTATTATTAGGTCAGCAACATTTCAGCATAAACACCGATGCCCTCAATTTAGGTTTTATGTTGTTTATTTTTTGCGTAGGCGTGGAAGCCGGGCCAAACTTTTTTTCTATTTTTTTTCGCGACGGCAAAAATTACCTGATGCTGGCGCTGGTATTAGTCGGCAGCGCATTGCTGATTGCGCTTGGCCTCGGCAAATTGTTCGGCTGGGATATCGGCCTGACGGCGGGGATGCTGGCAGGCGCAATGACGTCGACCCCCGTACTGGTGGGCGCGGGTGATACGCTACGGCATTCGGGTATGGACAGTAGCCAGCTTTCACAAGCACTCGATCACTTAAGCCTCGGCTACGCCCTGACCTACCTTATTGGCCTGGTCAGTTTGATTGTCGGCGCTCGCTATATGCCAAAATTGCAGCACCAGGATCTGCAGACCAGCGCCCAACAGATTGCCCGTGAGCGTGGACTCGACACTGACACCAACCGGAAGGTCTATCTGCCGGTCATCCGCGCCTACCGCGTCGGCCCGGAGCTGGTGGCCTGGGCGGACGGCAAAAATCTGCGTGAACTGGGTATTTACCGCCAGACGGGCTGCTATATCGAACGAATTCGTCGTAACGGTATTCTGGCGAACCCGGACGGCGATGCGGTTCTGCAAATGGGCGATGAAATTGCGCTGGTTGGCTATCCGGATGCGCATGCGCGTCTCGACCCCAGTTTCCGTAATGGAAAAGAGGTTTTTGACCGCGACCTGCTCGACATGCGCATTGTCACCGAAGAGGTGGTGGTAAAAAACCATAATGTGGTGGGCCGCCGTCTGGCTCAGCTTAAGCTGACCGACCATGGCTGTTTCCTCAACCGCGTTATCCGCAGCCAGATTGAGATGCCGATTGACGACAACATCCTGCTCAATAAAGGCGATGTCTTGCAGGTGAGCGGGGATGCCCGTCGTGTGAAAACCATCGCTGACCGCATCGGGTTTATCTCTATTCATAGTCAGGTTACAGACCTTCTCGCCTTCTGCGCCTTCTTTATCGTTGGTCTGATGATCGGCATGATCACCTTCCAGTTCAGCTCGTTCAGCTTTGGTATCGGCAACGCGGCGGGCCTGCTGTTTGCCGGGATTATGCTCGGCTTTCTTCGTGCCAACCACCCGACCTTTGGCTATATCCCCCAGGGTGCGCTGAATATGGTGAAAGAGTTTGGCCTGATGGTCTTTATGGCGGGCGTCGGCTTAAGCGCCGGTAGTGGCATTGGCAATAGCCTGGGAGAAGTGGGCGGGCAGATGCTGATCGCAGGCCTGATTGTCAGCCTGGTGCCGGTGATGATCTGTTTCTTGTTTGGTGCATGGGTGCTGAAAATGAACCGTGCGCTGCTGTTTGGCGCACTGATGGGCGCGCGTACCTGTGCGCCGGCCATGGAGATTATCAGTGATACCGCGCGCAGTAACATTCCGGCATTGGGTTATGCAGGCACCTATGCGATAGCGAACGTACTGCTTACGCTGGCGGGGACCCTGATAATCATTGTCTGGCCGGGCTTAGGATAACTCCGAACTTAAAAAAATTCTTAACACCTGGAGAACTTTTTTTCTCAGCATTAGTCATAACTAGTGCCACTGCTTTTCTTTGATGTCCCCAATTTGTGGAGCCCATCAACCCCGCCATTTCGGTTCAAGGTTGATGGGTTTTTTGTTGCCTGCAAAAATAACCATTTAAAAACATCGCCTTATTGGCAGGTTTAAAGCTATATGGCGGCAAAATGGCGGCAGATTTATTTTTGGAGGACAACAGAAGATACACCGCGACCCTGGATATGATGAAAGCTAATCTCTCATCCGGGCGACCCAATATGTAATCACATACCCGGCGATCAACGAACCCACCATTCCTGCAAACTTAAGCCATCCGCTCTCAAACCAGTAAAGCGAACCCATCGCAAAAAGCACTGACAGAAACGTAATGGTTCCCTCAAGTGCATGTGAAGTCATTTTAACCAGAAATGATTTTACAGAGTCCATCCTCTACTCCTTTGCACGTGAAAGGATGACCTTTAGTAAACATCAGGTATGGCTCCATCTCTTTCTCAACTAAAAAATAAATCATATCAAGGTTTTCATGCTGAACAGCCATATAAACACCAGGGTACTCATCCCTCATTCTGCGCGATGCTCTGGCCGCTTCCTCGATCAAGCCCTGAATCATAATAAGGTTAAGACTGGCAGAGGATGCGAACCTGATAAAATGCTGATATGCCTTTTCGATCACAACCTTACGAATGATGATAGCTGCTGCCGTTTGGGCAACTGCTATCTGCCCCCCAACTTTTCCCGCTACGGCACCACCACCATAAAGCAGCTTATTATTAATGGCCTCTTTTCCCTTTGCTCCCAGCTTTTGATAAAAATCATTAATAATTATAGTGATAAGCCGTCTTAACGGCGTTTCAGGATTACCCATTCCCTTTATCATTCTGAAAAACCGTTCGTTCTCTTCCTCGTTGCGGTATTTATCCCCACGGTTGACAATTCCGGCGCCTTCCCATGTTCTAACCACCCCCGAGACCAAAGCCCCTCGGCAAGCTGGACAAACTATCGGCAATACCATTAGCTATCTGCGAAATATCCATACAATCCCTTTGAGTTAACGATTTGCAGTGCAAAGATTAATCAACCGACTATTGATTTTCCAGTTAGCATTTTTCAGATTCTCCACATTAGGACATTACCCTACAGGCCGCACCAACTCTTGATACCCTGTTTTTTGTTGCATGAAAATCAGCCCTTCCCTCACTCGCCCGCGATCCTGCCCACCATATTGCGAATATCCGCACGGCTCAGCGGTTCCCGGTCCACCACAAAATGTAATGTCATCCCTTCGATAAAGGCGTCCAGCGCGCGGGCGGTTACCGGATCGAACCATCGCTCCAGCGTGGTCTGACTGGTGCGCATCCAGTTTTGCATTACGCTTTTCAGCATCGGTTTTTTGCTCATCAGGGCATACAGCTGATACATCAGTTCCATATTGTGCGGTGTTGTCACCTGAGCGCTGAAAATCAGTTCAGTCACGGCATCACAGGCGGTTGCGGCGCTATCAACCTGGGTAAAAAAAGCCGCATATTGTGCGGACATTTGCTGCGTAAAGCGGGTAAAAGCTTCATCCAGCAGCGCATCAATACCCGCAAAATAATAGGTCATTGAGCCGAGCGGAACGTCGGCGCAACTGGCAATCTTTCGGTGGGTAACGGCATGAATACCGTGCAGTGCGATGGTCTCCAGCGTGGCATCCAGGATGCGGTCACGCCGTTGCGGGTCGTTCGGTCGTCGGCTCATAAATCCTCGCAATCAGATGTGTACAAATGTACACATGCTTGCTAGTGTTGTCTTCTCTTTTTCCTTGCAGGATGCGACGTAATGCCAGGCACTTCACATCGTAATGCGCTAAAACACCGGCTCTGGGCGCTATTTACCTTCTTCTTCATCCCCGGCCTGCTGATGGCGTCGTGGGCGACTCGTACTCCGGCTATTCGCGACATCTTATCTGTCTCAACGGCGGAGATGGGCGCCGTGCTGTTTGGCCTCTCCGTGGGCTCCATGAGTGGCATTCTCTCATCCGGCTGGCTGGTGAAACGCTTTGGTACGCGCAAAGTCATTCGTGCCAGTATGACTGCCGCCATCGCGGGCATGTTGGTATTGAGTCTGGCCCTGTGGCTGGCTTCCCCGCTGCTGTTTGCCGTTGGACTGGCGTTTTTTGGCGGCAGTATGGGTGCAGGCGAAGTGGCGATAAATATTGAAGGCGCCGTGGTCGAGCGCGAAATGAACAAAACCGTTCTGCCGATGATGCACGGCTTCTACAGCCTTGGCACGCTGGCTGGCGCAGGCGTGGGTATGACCCTGACGGCGTTAAGTACGCCGGCAACCTTGCATATTCTGCTGGCGGCCGTGGTCGCCATTACGCCGATCATACTGGCTATTTCTGCCATTCCCGAAGGGACGGGCAAAGACACGCCGGAAGATAAAGCACGTAACAAAGCGGGCCTGCCCTTTTATCGTGATATTCAACTGCTGCTGATTGGGGTAGTGGTGCTGGCAATGGCTTTTGCCGAAGGCTCTGCCAATGACTGGCTGCCGCTATTAATGGTTGACGGACACGGGTTTAATCCCACCTCCGGCTCGTTGATCTATGCCGGTTTTACCCTCGGAATGACGGTTGGGCGCTTTACCGGCGGCTGGTTTATCGACCGCTACAGCCGCGTCGCCGTGGTTCGCGCCAGCGCAATGATGGGCGCATTGGGTATTGGGCTGATTATTTTCGTCGATAATGCATGGATTGCCGGGATGTCGGTGATCTTCTGGGGACTGGGCGCATCACTGGGCTTCCCGCTGACCATTTCTGCCGCCAGCGATACCGGCCCCGATGCGCCAACCCGCGTCAGCGTGGTCGCCACCACAGGCTATCTGGCTTTTCTGGTGGGGCCGCCGCTGCTTGGTTTCTTAGGGGAACACTACGGTTTGCGCAGCGCGATGCTGGTGGTCTTAGGCCTCGTGCTGGTTGCCGCACTGGTTGCTAAATCGGTGGCAAAGCCGGATCGGGACATGCAATCCGCAACCGAATAATGCGCACACGCGGCAACACATTGCCAGGTTCGATTACGCATACTTCGCCCCTCTGTGTGGCTGGCGTACTGCCAGCCACCTTCAATTATCGAGGCGAAAATGAAAACTCAACTGGTCATGGCGCTGCTGTTCAGCACGTTCTCCATCGGCGCTCTGGCGCAAAACGTGACGGTCAATGTCCCGGACGGTTACAAAATCGAGCTAGTCCCCATCAACACCCCGACAGCGCAAACGACGTATGTTGCCCCGCAGGTCGTTGCCCCTGCGCCAGTTGTTCGCGTTGCGCCCCGGGCCCGTCATCTGGCAAGCATCGGTGAAGGGATGATTATCGAACATCAGATTGACGATCATCACTAAAACTTCAAAAGAACAACGCGCGCGCATTTTCTCTCTATTTCTGTTTATTACGCCCCTCTTCTCTGGCGAGCAGTAGGCTCAATGAAGCAGGCAATACCGTCAGCGTGACCAGCGTGGCCACGAGAAGTCCGCCGATAATGGCATAGGCCATCGGCCCCCAAAAAACCTGGTGTGAGATAGGGATCATCCCCAGTATTGCCGCGCAGGCCGTTAAAATGATCGGACGCGAACGATGCTCCGCTGCCGCAACAATGGCTTCGCACGAGGTCATCCCCTGCGCCAGGTTGTTATCCACTTCGCTTATCAGAATGACCGCATTGCGGATAATCATCCCTGCCAGCGCGATAACGCCCAGCAATGCCACAAATCCCATCGGCGTTCTTGTCGGCAGCATCGCTAATACGATGCCGGGCAAGCCAAAAGGCGCCATAAATAGCGCAAGCAACATACGGGAAAAACGCTGTAACTGAATCATGAGCAGAATCAGCATTGCGATGAGCGTCACAGGCAATACCGCAAAAACGGAGCTATTTCCCTTCTCTGCTTCCGCTACCGTCCCCCCTTCTTCGATGTGATATCCCTCAGGGAGCTGCGCGCGTAATTGATCAATCTTCGCACGCAATGCAGACGATACGGTCTGTGCATTAAGGCCCGGCGCCAGGTCCGTTTGCACGGTGATGAAAGGCAGTCGTTGGCGACGCCAGATAACCGGATCGTCAACACCCCATACGGGTGTGGCGACTTCGCTAAGCGGAATTTTCTTTCCCGTCGCGGTTGTCAGTACCAGTGACGATAACGTACTGATATCCAGACGCTCCTTATCGCTCGCCCGTAGCACCACATCCACGAGGCGATCATTATCCCGCACCGTGGTGACGGTACGACCAGACCAGACAGTGTTCAGCGTTTGAGCGATATCCTCTGAGGAGACGCCTGCTGCCCGTGCTGCCGTCTGGTTGACATTAAGTGTGATCACTCTTTCCGGTTCGCCCGCGGTCAGATTAACCTCGCGCGTGAAAGGCGAAGCTCCGGTCTCAGAGGCAACACGACGAGCGATTAACCGCACCTGGGCGTAATCAGGCCCGCTCACGCGGTATTTTATCGGCCAGCCTACCGGAGGCCCTAACTCAAGGGGAGAAACACGCGTCGTCAGGTCGCCAAACTGACTGGCTAAAAGCGTCGTGAGCTGCCGTTGTAAGCGATCTCTCGCTGCCAGATCCTTTGCCACAATAACGAGTTGCGCTGTATTTTCATTATCTAACAGGACTTCCATGGGCAAATAAAAGCGTATGGCGCCCGATCCGACATACGTCGTGTAATGATCAATATTGTCATTGCCCCTTATCGCGTGTTCAAGACGCTCGGCCTGCCGCTCTGTTTCGGGTTGTGACGTATTCGCCGGGAGCGAAAGACTCACCAGCAATTCGGGGCGATCCGATGCCGGGAAAAATTCCCCCTGCATATAGGTCGCCCCAACGCATGACAACATAAGCGTCAGCAAGGCAATACCAATGGTGGTCAGCCGATAACGCAGCACGCGATCCAGTAACGCACGATAGGCCTGGGCAAGTCTGCCTGCGCTCCCTTCATGTTTTTTAATACGCGCAGGAAGTAACCAGGTACCGGTCAGCGGCGAGAACAGGATGGCGACGACCCACGAGCTAAGCAAGGCCATCAGGACAACGGCAAACAGTGAGAAGCAGTATTCTCCGGCACTGGAAGCCGCAAAGCCGACAGGAATAAACCCCGCAATCATCACCAGGGTTCCCGTCAGCATGGGAAAAGCGGTGGTTTTGAAAGCATACGTGGCGGCATTTTTACGCGTATCGCCAGCTTCAAGCCTCGCCACCATCGCTTCTACCGTTATCATCGCATCATCGACCAGAAGCCCGAGCGCAATAATGAGCGCACCCAGAGAGATGCGCTGCAAACCAATCCCGGCCAGCATCATGCCGATAAATGTCATTGCCAGTACCAGAGGTATTGCAGCAGCAACGACCAGCCCGGCTCGCATACCGAGCGAGATAAAGGAAACGGCCAGAACGATCAGAACAGCTTCGATAAGCACACGGACAAAACCGCTGACGGCATCGCTCACGACAACAGACTGATCGGCCACTTTTACCATTTCAATACCGTGAGGTAACTGGTTTTTGACCTGCGCCATCCGGGCGTTGAGCGTCTTACCGAAAAGCAACATATTGCCGGTTGAGGCCATCGAAATCGCAAGCCCTATCGCAGGCTGCCCGTTCACCCGAAAGGCTGGCGTAGCCGGTTCGGCAATGTTACGCGTGACGGTAGCAATATCCGTCAGGGGAATGTACCGGTCATTGATATGCAGCGTGACGGCGCGAAGGCTCTCCTCTGAGGTCAATGCGCCACTCACACGCAAGGCAATGTTATCGTTTCCAGTACGGATCGTGCCGGAGGGTTCAACGGCATTTTGGGCCTTTAATGCCTCGCTCACCTGCTGAACGTCTACACCCATACCGGCAAGCTGTCGGGGGAAAAGGCGATAACAATCTGTTCCTGCTGTTCACCCAGAAGCGTAATCTTGCCAATATCTTTCACCGACATCAGATCACGACGGATCGCTTCTACGCGATCGCGTAACTCCCGCGAAGTGTAACCATCTGTAGTGAAAGCATAAATAGTGCCGAACGTATCATCAAACTCATCATTCACCGCCGGCCCTTGCGCCTCCTGAGGCAAAGAGCTTGCGCTATCCTGCATTTTTTTACGCACTTGATACCAGATCCCCTGAACTTGCTGAGGTGGCGTGTCGTCTCGTAAGTTCACATAAATAACGCTACTGCCTGCCCGGGTTTCACTTTCTATATAATCGAGCCAGGGCGTCTCCTGCAGTTTTTTCTCAAGGACATCGGTTACAAGCCGGGTTGTGTCCTCAATATTGGCGCCTGGCCACTGCGCGGAGACCACCGCCGTTTTGATGGTGAATGCCGGGTCTTCATTACGCGGAAGTTTTTCATAACTCAAGACCCCCGCCACAAGAATCAGCATCATAAACAGGCTTACCAGTTGCTGATGTTCAAGCGCCCATGCGGAAAGGTTGAAGCGCTGTTTTTTATCGGAGGCGTTCATGACTGACGCTCCCCCGGAATGACTTTTTCGCCATCACGTAACTTATTCACGCCTGCGGTAATGACTTTATCACCGGGATGAAGGCCGGATGAAACGAACACGGAAGAGGCAACATAGCCGGATAAAGTGACCTCGCGTAACTGCGCCTGTGCGTTATCCGCAATAACAAAGATGGCGGGTTTATCGCCAGCACGACTCAGTGCGGAGGCGGGAATCCGATAACCGGGCAACGTAGACGACGGAATATCAATGGTCGCGCTGGCCCCCAACGCCATCCCGGCAGGTTGGTTGTTAAGCGCAACCCTGACTTGCCAGGTTCTGGTTTGCGGGTCGGCCTGGGGGCTGACATCACGAAGTATGCCGGTGGTTTTTACGGCGGGATTCGACAACAACGCAACGTGAAATTCCCTCGCGTTGGCATCGGGTGTAGAAAGTCGCTGGGGATCAGCGATATCAAATACCACATCACGTGCCTCGCTGGTCGCAAGGGTAAAGACCGTTTGCCCGGCGCTCACCACCTGACCTGCAGAAACACTGACGCGGGTAATCACGCCATCCGCAGGTGCCGTCAGTTGCGTCCAGGCAAGGTTATCCTGTGCATTGCGCATAGCGGCCATGCTGCTTTTAAGGCGCGATGCCGCCGCTTGCCAGTCAGCACGCGCGCTATCGAGTTGAGTACGGGCGATAGCGCCGGAGGGCAAGAGTTTTTGCATTCGGTTCAAGTTCAGCAATGCGACCTGTTCGGCTGCTTTGGCACTTTCCACATCGGCGCGGGCGCTGGCAAGTTCATTGGTTCCTGTCTGGCTTTCTAATGTCGCCAGCACTTGCCCCGTATGCACATGATCGCCGATATCAACAAGACGGCTTACCATTCGGCCACTCAGTCGGAAAGAGAGTAAGGTTTCATCATGGGCACGAATTTCTCCGGTTCGTACATCGACCGGAAAGGAGGATAAGGTCTGAACAACAACGTAGCGAACGGGCCTCGGTGGAGCGCTCTTGTGCGTATCCTTCTCCCCACAGCCGGTCAGTAAAAAAATGAACACCACCGGGGCGATAAGCGGCAACAAAGAAAGGATGGAACATTGACGTGCGGCATGAAAAAGATGATGCGCGCTTTGACGAAATAAGACGGTGAGCTGTTCTGACATAACGCCACTCCTGAATGGTAATGGCGTTATTACAACGGGATGAAGTCGAGATTCTCTGCATTTTTCATCAAGGATTCATCAAGAATGCATTTATATCTCCTCAGCCGGCAGGGTTATCTCTATCAGCAGGCCACCTTTTTCAGGTAAAAACGCGTCAATATTCCCGCCGTGAGCAAGGCAAATAGCCCTGGCGATGGATAGCCCCAGACCACTGCCCCCGGAATGCCGCGCCCGCGAAGCATCGGCTCGCGTGAACCGCTCGAAGATGATCGGTAAGAAAGCGGGGTCCACACCAGGACCATCATCGTCAAAGGTGATGCTGAGCACATCTGCACAGCGACGAATGCCTATGTTCAGATGTCCTCCCTGCCGCCCATACCGCAAGGCATTTTCCATAATAATCGTAAAGGCCTGACCCAGGCGTAGAGCATCCCCATTGACAATAGAAGGTGGCGTATCCGCAACCGTAATCCTCATGCCGGACGTATCCGCCTGCAACTTAAGCCATGCAGCACGCTCACGCAATAGCTCCACCAGGCACAGAGGTTGGCGATCGAGAGTCAGTTGCCCGGCATCCGCCAGTGAAAGTAAGTGTAACTCCCCGGTCAGACGGCTCAGGAGCAACAGCTGGTTCATCACCATCCTCAGTTGCTCTTCTGTAGGGCTAAATACGCCATCCAGCATCCCCTGTAGCCGACCAATGGCCGCAGTTAAAGGAGAACGAAGTTCATGTGCCATCGCGACATGCGAAGCGCGCAGTTCGCGTTCATAAAGGGCAAGTTGTTGCGTCATGCCGTTAAAATCTATGGCGAAACGTATCATTTCAGCCGGCGCATCCCTGACGAGTTCCGCCTGACTGCCAAATTGCCCTTGCGTGACGTTATCTGCCGCCTCTCGTAAGCGGCTGAACTGAGAGGATAAAGGCCGCGCGTAGCGTAACCCCAGAATGACGATAAAAGGGATCATCACCAGAACAAGTACGCCAACCATGATCCAGTCGGCCGAGGCAATAGAGGGGGTCGAGTAACTGATCCCCCACCACGTGTCGACAATGTAATGGAAGCGTTCCGGGTTAACCTGCGGGTTGTCCCGCAACGCAAGAAATTCTGCTCTGACGCTGGCAGGCATGTCATGCAAAGCCCAGTAATTTTGGATGGCATAACGTAGCCACATGCACAGGGCAATGATGATGACAGTCCCGATAGCAAGGGCAAGGATGCGGGCGCAAATCCAGCGCCAGAGTGACGGGTGAACGGGACTTTTCATGGCTGCTGAAACCTGTACTCAATGCCGCGTAGGTTTGCCAGAACGTCGGCAGCATCCGTATCATCTTCAATTATCAAAACTTTTCGACAAACCATCTGTGTACCCTGGTTTTTTTAGAGAACAGTAATTGCCGGTCTGTTACGCCAATACGTACAATACCCTTTTCGTGACAGTATATGCGTATCGATAAAATGACAAATTATACACACTGCGTAGCGAGGATTGAATTTATCAGAAACCTCACCGCAAAATGCGTAACTTGACAGTATCTTAACAATTCCCTGACTGTTTATTGATATCATTACTTCATACTCAACCATCAGCAAATCATGCGTTGATATAACACGCTTTTAATCAATCCGGAGATGATTAATGTTCACCCAAACAACACTACCGTTGATGGCAGGTTTACTCTTTATTCCGATAACTTCATTTGCAGATGATACTGCCGCTGATTTAAACACATTTAGCATGGGTATCGCCGGGCAATATGCCCCACGTTACAGCGGGTCAAATCAGCAATTTTTCCAGGTCGTCCCCGTTATCTAGGGGCGTAAAGGTGCATTTTTTGTGGATTCAGAAAAAGGTCTGGGATATGACCTTCAGGCTGACAACGGCCTGTATTTAGAACACACGCTGGGTTATAGCCTGGGACGTTCTGAACGTAATTCTAACTGGCGGGAAGGCGCAAACGAATTAAAGGGAATGGGCAATATTAAAGCTGCTATGAATACCGCTCTGGCAGTAGGCTGGTCCATAGCCCCCTGGGTAAATATTGAAGGAAAAGCGATTCTTCCCGTTACGGATAGCCAGGGGGTGGCGTATCAGGCTTCCTTTACGCTTATTCCTTTGCAGAATGACATTGATACTATTGCACTGCAGAACACGGCCCTGTTCGGCGATCGTCGATATATGCAAATTAATTATGGCGTCAGTCAAAAACAGAGCGAACGCACGGGATATGCAACCTTTACCCCTGGCGGAGGTTTGTACGGAATAAACACAAGCCTGATGTGGAACCATCAATTTGACCCGCATTGGGGGACAACCTTAAGTGCGGGTTATAACTGGCTGAATGATGATGTTGCAAATAGCCCTATCGTTTTCAGACAAAATACCTTCTCTTTTACCGGTGCCATTACTTATACATTTTAATAATGCGTCTTCAAAAATGGAGACAGACAAGAAAAAATAATGGAACTGACATCAGACCTAAAAACAACCCGTACGCCTGGTAGTGAAATAACCTCTAAATACGGGTTTGATGATCAGCAAAGCCTCTCAAAGAACTTTAAAAAAATCCATAATGCGCCGCCAGGATAATGGCGAAAAAAGAAGAGTTAATAGCAGACAAACGCGCACAGAAGCCCTGAGAATACTTTTTCGATAAAGTTAATTAACAGGGCATTTTACATTTACTTTTTTTATTCATTCGTCACCCCACAAATACCTGGCATTGCCGCCGGTGATGTTTTCCGGCGGCAATGTTGCAGATCAGTGGCTGGCTTTTTTAATCGCGGCCTGAATCTGCTCCGCGCTGGCAAGCCCCGGGAAGACGGTAATGTTCTCCGGGTTTGCGCCTTTAACCGGCATGACAATCAGCCCTGGCGTCCCGGTGAGTTCCAGGGTCTGCGCCAGCGTATTGGTGTTCTCAAGTATGTTGCTGTAATCCGCCTGCGGCTTATCCGTGGCGCCGGCCGCCTTCGCGGCAGCGTTGATATCTTCGACCGTCAGTTGACCTTCGTTATGCCCGGTATGGTAAATGCTGTTGTGATAGATGGCATACCCGGCAGCGCCTTTCTGCTTCCAGACATCAAGGCCGCGCAGCGCCGCTTTCTCTGAGTTCTCCCAGCGTGATGCGAAAATAGGCCACTCTTTAAAGATATAACGCACGTCCGGGCTGGCCTTCATGACTTTTTCCAGCTCCGGGGCAAGCTTACTGCAATAAATACACTGATAATCGAAGAATTCAATGACCGCCACGCTCGCATCCTGCGGGCCGATAACCGGCGTATCTTTGTCACGCAGAAGCGCATCCTGGTTATCCATCACCTTCTGCGTCAGCGCCATCTGTTGACGCTCCTGCTCTTGCTGCTGCAATTTCTGGCTGACCTGCACCAGCACCTCCGGATGGGCAACAAGGTAGTCGGCGGCGATTTTCCCGATCTGCGCTTCTTGTTCCGGTGTGAATACCGGCGCAGAGGCAGCCAGTACAGGGCTTAAATGGAGAAGGGTATATGTGGTCACTAAAGAAATCAGCGTCTTTCTGAAGGTCATCGGTGGTATCCCTAACGTTTTCTTTGAATAGTGTTGCGAACAGGCAGGTGCGTCGTGCACAGCGGTATCGCTATCAAAGATACGCGTTTTCAGTAAAGGTGACACGCCGGAAGTGATAACAGATATGTCGATATAACCACAGGCGGGAGAACGGCTCAGGCTAACAGGAGCGAAGGAAAATCATCACGGGCAGATTGATGCTCTCCCTTCACCCTGCGGACAGCCTTAGCTTTCGAGCGAGTTTCCGACGCTTTTGTCACGCAGGAAAATTACCATCAGCCCCAGCCAGAACAGACCGTTGAGCAGATTAAAGACGCTGAACAGGCCGTTGCCGCCCGCCAGATAGGCATGTTTACTGACTTCGATACCGACGGTGAAAATCAGCATTTGCAGCATACCCATCGCCGCCGAAACCGCCCCTTTGCTGACCTCGCTGGCAAACAGGGTCAGGCGCACCAGCCCGGCGTTAGCCAGACCAATGCCAAACGCATACAGGCTTAATCCTGCCGTCATCCAGAGATAAGCATGCGACGAGAACAGCGTTGCCGTGGCCGCCAGGATAAGCCCGGCCACAATCGGCCAGCCGCCAAGAATAATCAGCGAACGCACGGTGCGCCGCGCAGTAAGCCGCGCCAGCAGCAGATTACCCAGAATCAACGCGCCAAAAATCGGCACCTGCAACAAGCCGTATTCGTAACTGCTGAGCTGTTCGCCGCTAATAATAATGATCGGTGACTGAGCAATCCAGGCCAGCAATGGCAGGCTGACAAACCCGATAGCCAGCGATCCGGCAACGAAACGGATGTTTTTCATCACCAGCGCATAGTCGTGCCACAGGGCTTTTAACGAAAGTGGTTCACCCAGCCGGGTGGCGGTTTCCGGCATCGCCCGCTGCAGACCCACAAACGCCACCGCGGCCAGCAGCGCAAAAAGAACAAACATCCCTTGCCAGGGCGCGGCATGAACCCACGCGGCGCCCACCAGCGGACCGAGCAGCGGCGCGATAAGCGCCACGTTAGCCATCAGCGCGGTGATTTTAATGCACACCGCCTCTTCAAAAGACTCCTGAATGGCCGCGTAGCCGACCGCGCCAATAAAGCACAGACTGATCCCCTGCAAAAAACGCAGCAGCGTGAACTGCTCAATGTTTTGTGCCAGTAAGGTGGCCAGGCAGGTCACCACGAACCACACCACGCCGGTCAACATTACCGGGCGACGGCCAATACGATCCGACAGTGGCCCCAGCAGCCACTGTAAAAACATGCCGCCCGCAAGGTAGGCGGTCATCGATGTCGGCACCCACTCAATCCCGGCCTGATATTGTTCGACCACGGCCAGCATACCTGGCTGAATCATATCGTTGGCAATATAGGTTGAGAATTCGTACAGGACCAGACAAAGGGGAAATAACAGTGCCTGACGTCCCAGGCGACGGCCAGTAAGGGTATGGTTTTGCATGCAATCTCTTTTACGTGAAAAATCGCGCAGAGTGTAATCAAAGCGGCCGGTTGACGACAGCGAATAATGCTACTCACGCCGTGGAAAGCACTTTTTTCAACCTTAAGGTTGCCTTAATCATCCCCGCGTACCGTGTCACATCAATGCAATAAACGGCTTAAGAATCGTCTAACTCTCGGTGAAATAAGCTGAAACGACTTTACCGTTTATCGCGCCGCTTTTAAGGTGAGCGCTGTCATCAAATCTTCACATCAGCCAGGGCCCGGAGTCATAAAGAGCATGTTGGAAAATCTGAATTACACGCTGTTCGCGATGATCAACGCCACGCCGGATTCCCCCGCATGGATGATTACCGCCGCACGGTTTATCGCCAACGATGTCATCAGCATCGTGCCGCTACTCGCCGTAGCGCTTTGGCTCTGGGGGCCGCGTAAACAGCTCAATGCACAGCGCCAGTTAGTCATTAAAGTCACCATGGCGATGGCGATCAGCATGAGTCTGTCGCTTTTGCTGGGGCATCTCTTCCCCCACAACCGTCCATTTGTCGATCATGTCGGTTACAACTTTCTGCCCCATTCACCGGATTACTCGTTCCCGAGCGATCACGGTACGGTCATTTTTACCTTTGCCATTGCCTTTATTGCCTGGCATCGGGCCTGGTCCGGCGCGGTGCTGATGCTGGTTGCGCTGGCGATTGCCTGGTCTCGTGTTTACGTGGGCGTACACTGGCCACTCGATATGGTTGGCGGTCTGTTTGTTGGCCTGTGTGGTTGTCTGAGCGCACAGATACTGTGGCAGATCTTCGGCCCGGGACTGCACCGCACGTTACAGCATCTTTACCGCCTCTGTTTTGCCTTTCCGATTCGCCGGGGCTGGGTACGTGACTAAGCCCGATGGCAAAGGTAAGATGAACGCCCTGCTAAATGCGGGGCTTTCTTTTATTCAGGGGTCCTATGGAAACAAGACGTGACGAACGGATAAGCCAGTTACTGTCGGCGCTCAAGCGCAGCGATAAGCTGCATCTGAAAGAAGCCGCCACCCTTCTGGGTGTTTCAGAAATGACGATTCGCCGCGATCTCAGCGCTAACAGCGCGCCGGTTGTGCTACTGGGCGGCTATATCGTACTTGAACCGCGCATCGCCAGCCATTATCTGCTAAGCGATCAGAAAACCCGTCTGGTCGATGAAAAACGCCGTGCGGCAGAGTTAGCCGCGAAACTGGTGCAGCCTCACCAGATGGTGTTCTTTGACTGCGGCACGACTACGCCCTGGATTATTGAAGCCATTCCGGCCGACCTGCCGTTCACCGGGGTGTGCTACTCCCTGAATACTTTTCTTGCCTTACAGGAAAAGCCGCTGTGCCGCGCCATCTTAAGCGGCGGCGAATTTCACGCCAGTAATGCCATTTTTCAGCCGCTCAATTTCAAAGAGACGCTGAGCTATCTGCGCCCGGATTTGGCCTTTTATTCTGCCGCAGGGGTTCACGTTGAGCAGGGCGTTACCTGCTTTAATCTGGAAGAGTTGCCGCTTAAACAGTGGGCGATGGCCAGCGCGCAATTTCATGTGCTGGTGGTCGATCACAGTAAGTTCGGCAAAGTGCGTCCGGCATGCATGGGCGATTTACGCCATTTTAATGCCATCGTCAGCGACTGCCGCCCGGACGAGGCGCTGGTTGAGTTCGCCAAAGCCGAGCAGATCAAACTGGTCTTCTGACCGTGCCCGCAAGGGGCACGGTGTCTGGTCGATGTTAAACAGCCCCATGCATCTTGAAATTATAAGCTGTAGCTTATAATATTCATGTATAAGTTACAGCTTATACAGGGAGAGGTAAATGTGGACTGTGATTTTTAGCCAGCGTTTCGATGACTGGCTAAAGGAGCAAGAAGAAGATCTTCAGGAAAAGGTATTAGCAGATTTGGGAATATTGAAGGTGTACGGGCCGGATTTGCCCCGCCCCTATGCTGATACAATCAAAGGCTCACAATATAAGAATATGAAAGAGCTGCGTGTACAGTTTTCAGGCAAACCCATTCGGGCATTTTATGCTTTTGACCCCATTCGCCAGGCTATCGTGCTGTGCGCTGGCGACAAGAGCAATGACAAACGCTTTTACGACAGAATGATACGCATAGCTGATGATGAATTCACAACGCACCTCGCTAAACAGAAAAAGGAGAGCAAACAATGAGAACCTTAGATGAAGTAATCGCGGGTCGCTCCCCTGAGAGCCAGGCCCGAATTAAAGAAATGACTGATGAAAGGGTTTTAGAGGTCGGGCTTCAAATGATTCGTGAGGAACTTCAGTTATCACAAAAGGCGTTGGCCGATGCAATGGGCGTTCGTCAGCCTGCTATCGCTCAGATTGAACAGCGTGGGAACGATCTCAAAATCGCCACACTTAAACGCTATGTCGAGGCAATGGGAGGGAAATTAAGTTTAGATGTTGAGCTTCCAACCGGAAAACGCGTTGCCTTTCACATTTGACCCTTAAGTAACTCATGCAAAACCCGCTGAAACGACGGCGGGTTTTGCATTTTGCTCAAGCCATAAATATCAAGCAAACCAGCCAAACCACTGGTGGAATTTCATCAGGACAAAGTCCCACATCCGGCCAAAGAACCCGGCCTCTTCCACCGCTTCCATCACAATAAGCGGACGCTTCTCAATGGTCTGTCCGTTAAGCTGAAAATCAATGGTACCGACAACCTGCCCCTGTTTAAGCGGCGCGGTAAGCTGCGGTTCAGTTAAGGTATAAGAGGCTTTCAGGTTTTTCAGTTGCCCTTTTGGAATGGTGACAGAGCCGGCCTCGCCTGCCCCCAGTTTTGCCTCGCTTTGCGCGCCAAACCAGACGCGTTGATTCACAAAAGTGGCGTCGGGTTTGATTGGCGTAACCGTTTCGAAGAAGCGGAAACCCCAGGTCAGCAGCTTTTCCGACTCGTTAAAACGAATGCGGTCGGTTTTCGCCCCCAGTACCACGGAAATCAGGCGCATGTCACCCATCGTTGCCGACGCCACCAGGTTGTAACCCGCGCCATCCGTCGTGCCGGTTTTCATCCCGTCGACATTCATGCTGGTACTCCACAGCAGACGGTTGCGGTTCGGCTGACGAATTTTGTTGAAGGTAAACTCTTTTTCTTTGTGGATCGCATACTCGTCCGGAACGTCGTGAATCAACGCCTTACCGAGCAGCGCCATATCACGTGCGGTACTGAACTGCCCCGGCGCGTCCAGTCCGTGGACGGTCTTGAACGTGGTGTTGGTCAGGCCCAGTTTTTGCGAGTAGCTGTTCATCAGGCTGACGAAAGAATCCTGGCTACCCGCCACGAAATCGGCAATCGCGATACTGGCGTCGTTACCGGACTGAATAATGACCCCTTTATTGAGGTCAGCCACCGAAACCTGATCGCCTGGCTTGAGGAACATCAGTGAAGAGCCACGTAACGCAGGATTTCCGGTGGCCCAGGCATCTTTACCCACCGTCACGGTGTCGGTCAGGTGAATCTTTCCTGCCTTTAACGCTTGCCCGACAACGTAACTGGTCATTAATTTGGTGAGGCTGGCAGGGTCCAGTTTCTCATCGGCATTCCCTTCTGCCAGCACCTTACCGCTGGCGTAATCCATGAGGATCCAGGCGCGGGCATCGACAGGCGGAGCCTCCGGCGCTTGTTCCACTGCATACGAAGAAGGTGAAAAGAGAACGATCAATGCGGCTCCCGCCGCCAGGCCGCGTGAAAATAAAGAAAAATGCGTCATATAGGCCACCCAGGTATCCATTCTGAAATCAACGTCGCACCACCGTGCAGCAACAAGCCGTGAGTAATAGCGCATAACCAGCGTGAATAAAAGCACTGGAAAGTAAAGTTTATGCAATAACATATTGTTGTGCTCTGGCGCGTGGATAATTTTGTAAATCGTTGCCAGAACGTTAACTTTATCTCAACATGGAAGGCCTCAGACAGGATGGTAAACGCAAGGGGGTAACATGATTACGCTATGGGGAAGAAATAACTCATCCAACGTCAAAAAAGTGCGCTGGATACTCGAAGAGCTGGAACTGCCGTACGAACACATTCTCGCAGGCGGCGCGTTTGGTCTGAACCGGGAAGCAGAATTTCTGGCAATGAATCCCAACGGTCTGGTGCCATTGCTGCGCGATGACGAAACGGATGTCCTCCTGTGGGAATCCAATACCATTGTTCGCTACCTGGCCGCACAGTACGGCCAACGTCGCCTGTGGAACGATGAACCTGCCGTACGCGCGCAGGGGGAAAAATGGATGGACTGGGCACTGTCCACGCTGGCGCCGAAGCACGGTATTTTGCTGGTAGGCCTGGTGCGTACGCCCGTCGAAAAACGCGACAATGCGGCCATCGAAGCGGGCATCAACGCCTGTGAAGCGCTCTTTGCCATGCTTGACGACGCGCTGGCTCAACAGCCGTGGCTCTCCGGCGCGGAATTCGGCCCGGGTGACATTGCCGTCGCGCCCTTCATCTATAACCTCTATAACATCGGGCTGAGCTGGACACCACGCCCACACTTTGAGCGCTGGTACCAGACGCTGACGCAGCGCCCGGCGTTTCGTGACGTGGTCATGATTCCGGTAACCTGATAAGCCTGCCCGGTGCCACTTACCGCGCCGGGCTGACTTTCAGCAGTTCCCCGTCTGACGCATCGGTCAGCACATACAGATAGCCATCCGGCCCGACGCGCACATCGCGAATGCGCGCCTTGCGCTCTTTAAGGATGCGTCCGTCTTCACGCACCGTATTGCCGTTTACGCTCATCACGATGACATCTTCATCTTTCAACGCACCGATAAAGAGTTTGTTTTTCCATTCGGGAAACACATCCGCGTTATAGAATGCCATGCCGCTGATAGCCGGAGATTTTTTCCAGTAGAAAATGGGCTGTTCGGTCCCCTCCACCTTGCCGCCTTTCGCCTCGGGGATAGGCAATCCGCTGTAATTTATTCCCCAGGTCGCCAGCGGCCAGCCGTAATTTTTCCCTTTCCCGGCAATATTGATTTCATCGCCGCCGCGCGGACCATGTTCATGCATCCACAGGGCATGACTCCACGGGTTGATCGCCATCCCCTGCGGGTTACGAAGCCCGTATGCCCAGATTTCCGGTCGCGCGCCAGCCTTGCCGACGAAGGGATTATCCGGCGGGACTTTACCCTCGTCGGTCAGGCGAACCAGCTTGCCCTGTAATTTATCGAGATCTTGCGCGGTGGGGCGCTGGTTATTTTCCCCAAGCGCAATCCACAGGTAGCCTTTACCGTCAAATACCATGCGTCCGCCAAAGTGATTGCCGGTCGACAATTTTGGCTGCTGGCGAAATACCACCTGAAAAGCGTCAAGGTGTTTTGCATCCTCGCTAAGACGGCCATATCCCACCACCGTGCCCGCTTTGCCGTCCTGCCCGGCTTCGGCATAGCTCAACCAGACCCGACGCGACTGGGGAAAATCCGGCGCCAGCACCACATCCAACAGCCCGCCTTGCGCGTTCGCCCATACCTTCGGAATGCCGGTTATCGGGTCAGAAAGGCCTTTCCCGGGTAGCCATTGCCGTAGCTGTCCGCCGCGCATCGTTATCAACATGCCCTGATCGCCGGGCAAAAAAGCCAGAGACCAGGGGTGATCGAGTTTGGTTTGTAATACCTCAACCTTAACGGGTGCGGGTGCCGCCATGACAGAGGCAGAAAGGAATATCGCAGGAATAATAAACGCAGCGGAACGATGCATGACGCACTCCTTTATTCATGGTTTGCATAAAGGGTAGCCAGCACGGCCGGGCCAAAGGGGATTTTTACAAAAGCTTAAAAAGAAAGGGGGGAGTGGCCTCCCCCTCGTTTAGATTTCGGCGAGCGGTACATGTTCGCAAAGATATTTGATACTGAAATTCAGCACATTAAAGGCTCTTTCCAGTTTCTCGACATTCACCGCTATATAGGTTGGGCAATCCTGACGCCCGCTTAACAGGCAAACCGCCACGGAGGAGATAGCCTCCTCCGCACGATACAATGCTCCTCGGGTATCGGCATCCTGCAATGTGTTCAATTGCACACCGTTATCACGTATTTCCCTGGCAAGATCGAAGAAGTGCTCGCGTAATTGATCGTTTTCGCTGACAGACATATACCCTTTCGCTTTTCGCATCTGGATATAGATCGCAAGATCAGCTCTGGCATCAACCAGTTTGTCCAACAGACAGTGTGTAAGTTCGTCAACGGTCATACGTTCCCCCCCTTGTCAGCCATCAGGCACAACTTATAGTATGGCTGTTTTTTGAGCGAAAGCATGCGCAACGTCAATTATTAACCGCTGACGAAACTTCTTTACACTTTAGAGCTGCTTAACATTCTCCCGGCTGGCAAGCCATGCGCGCCAGCCGCCATATTCCGTGATGTCCGTTGCGCCCTCTAATCCATTATTTTCACAAATGAATCCGGTCAACCACTGTCCCTGTTCAAGTTCCACCTTGCCTAACCCCAGCGGCGCCGGGATACCGGCCAGAAACGATCCCAGCTCGCTGGACGGCAGCGCCCACACCTCAACGGCAATAGCCCTGCCGCCTTCGGCGACACGAACCATGCCAGGACGTTTGCCATCCGCCAGCGCATACAGACGATAGGCAGGTGCGCTCAGCGCGGCCTTCACAAGATATCCCCCGCGCTGACGCAACTGATAATTGAGCGCAAGACCGTCCAGATGTGCACCGCAGACCACCACGTTTACCCGGTCATTTGCGGCGGCATGCGTAGGGGCATCAGCCTCGATGGTACTGCCACCGGGCAAGCTCAGCGGTTTTTGGCGCTGCAAGGCATCCGCCACGCTCAGCAGATATTGATCGGTAAAGGCGCGGCCGAATAAGGTCACGCCGGAAGGTAAGCCACTGGACATAAACCCGACCGGAACCGCCACGGCGGCGTAATCGAGCAGGTTCATGAAATTGGTGTAGTAGCCGAGATCAGAATTGCGCTTCACCGGCTCATCGTGCAGCTCAGCCAATGTGACCGGGCGCGGATAGGTCGGTGTCAATACGCAATCCAGGCCGTCGAGCAAGGCATCGCATTGCCGTTTATAACCCTGTAACCGATAGAGACCGTCAAACGCGCTGACGGCATCGGTGGTCGGGGCTTTTTGCAAAACATCACGGATAACGGGCAGTACCGCATCCGGCTGCTGTTCAATCAGTTGACCTGCCACATGGTAGCGCTCTGCCACCCACGGCCCTTCATAAAGCAGTTTTGCCGCGGCCAGGAAGGGGGTGAAATCAAGCTCGACGGGTATTCCCCCCAGTGCTTCCAGCTGTGCTTTGGCCTGATAAAACAGTGCTTCGCTCTCGGCACACCCCAGAAACTCCAGCTTATCCGGCACGCCAAAACGGAAACCGGCCTGCGGCACGCCAAACGCCTGCTTGCTGTTCCACAGCGGATTGTGGCGGCTGTAGTCGTCATCCGGATCCTGGATCGCCGTCAGCGCCAGCAAGGTGCTGGCCTCAGCGGCCGTGGCGGTAAAGAAGGTGACACAATCCAGCGTCCGACACGCTGGCACGACGCCCGCCGTTGAAATCAGTCCTTTGGTGGCTTTCAGCCCCACCAGATTGTTCAGGGACGCGGGGACGCGCCCGCTGCCAGCAGTGTCGGTGCCTAACGAAAAGCTGGCAACGCCCAGCGCCACCGCCAGCGACGACCCGGCGCTGGAACCGCCCGAAGGATAATCAGGATGTACGCTGTTGCGACAGGCGCCATAGGGCGAGCGGGTACCATTCAGACCGGTGGCGAACTGATCGAGGTTGGTTTTACCCAGCGGAATAGCCCCGAGAGCAATCAACTGCCGCACGAGAGTGGCATCCTGCCCGGCCATATACGCAAATGCGGGGCAGGCCGCCGTGGTGGGGACGCCTGCAAGATCGATGTTGTCTTTGATGGCGAACGGAATGCCGTACAGCGGCAGATCCTCCGGCTGATGCTGTTCCAGCGCTGCCAGATAGGGTTCCAGCTCGGCTTCATTCAGAATATGAATGAACAGATGAAATTCCGGGTTGAGCGCCAGCGCCCGTTCGCGTAATTGCATAATGAGCGCTCGCGGGGTTATCTCACCGCTACGGTAGCGTTTCGCCAGTGTACTGAGGCGCAAATCAAAGGTCTGTGTCATTGTGCTTTCTCCATCACCACTACACATTGCCCGGCGCGCACGGAGGTTCCCGGCTGCACCCGAACCTGACTGACCACGCCGTCATGCGGCGCGGTTAACGGTATTTCCATCTTCATCGACTCCAGCACCACCAGCACCTGGCCCTCTTTCACTATGCTGCCTGGCGTCACATTGACCTGCCAGAGATTACCGGAAACCGGGCTGTCAACGCCCCGTTCCCCGGCTTTGAGCGGGACATCATCCCCTTCCCCGATAATCACATCGCTGCTGTCGAAATGGGCCTGGCCGCTGGCAATCCAGCGATCGCGCTCGGCGGCAAATGCCTGCTGTTGATGGGTGCGGTTTGCTGCAATGCTTTGCGCTTCATCGGCAAGGAACTGTTGATATTCCGCCAGGCGCAGCGTGGTCTGTTCGATGCGCAGCGGATAGCGTCCGAGCGGGAAGTCCCGGCGGATGGTAAGCAATTCATCGGCAGACACCGGATAAAAGCGGATCTGATCGAAAAAGCGCAGCAGCCACGGCTTGCCGCCAAAATCGGCCACATCGCGATAGCGGTTCCACATTTGCAGGGTGCGGCCCACAAACTGGTATCCCCCCGGTCCTTCCATGCCATACACACAGAGGTATGCGCCGCCAATGCCGACGGAGTTTTCCGCCGTCCAGGTACGCGCCGGGTTATATTTGGTGGTCACCAGACGGTGGCGCGGGTCGAGCGGTGTCGCCACCGGCGCGCCAAGGTAAACATCGCCCAGCCCCATCACCAGATAACGGGCATCAAAGACGGTTTTATAAACCTCATCAATATTTTCCAGATCGTTAATCCGGCGGATAAATTCGAGGTTGCTCGGGCACCAGGGCGCGTCGCGGCGCACGGTGGTCATATATTTCTCAATCGCTTTCTGACAGGCCGGATCATCCCAGGAGAGCGGAAGCCAGACCACGCGCGACGGCACATCCAGATCTTCGCGCTCGCACACATCGGCCCACAGCTTGCCAATGATCGCAAGCAAGCGGCTCAGCGTCAGGGTTTCCGGCTGATAATGCACCTGCAATGAACGGATCCCCGGTGTCAGGTCGATAACCCCGTCCAGCGCGCGGGTTTCCAGCGCCTGCATCAGGGCGTGACCGCGAAAACGCAATACCAGGTCGAGCTCCGGCTCGCCAATTTCCAGTAATAAATGGGTGTCACCAGAAAGACGCGCCACCAGCCGTTTGTCCCCTTCTCCGGTCTCCAGCACCACCGGTGAGGCCAGCGAGGCAGGATGCCAGTTAAAGGTCACAGGTCGCAGCGTTTCCACCTCCTGGCGACGGGTCTGCGCCAGCAGCCGGGCTGTTGCCACATCCACCGGGACGAAACGCACTTTGTCGCCCGCTTTTAGTTGCCCAAGCTGGTGCAGGTCGGCTTCGATAACCGTCACCGGGCAGACAAAGCCCCCGAGACTTGGGCCGTCCGGGCCGAGGATAACTGGCATATCCCCGGTGAAATCCACCGCGCCGATGGCATACGGGTTGTCATGGATATTGGACGGGTGCAGCCCCGCTTCCCCACCACTCTCACGCACCCACTCCGGCTTCGGCCCCACCAGGCGGATCCCGGTTCGGCTCGAATTAAAGTGCACTTCCCAGTCGGTGGCAAAAAAGGTGTTGATATACTCGCGGGTGAAATATTCCGGTGCCCCATGCGGGCCATAGATCACGCGCAGTTCACGCACGACGGACAGTGTGGTGTGCAACGCCTGCGTGAGTACCGCGCCGCTTGCGCGGTCCACCAGAGGATTGAGATGCAGCACATCGCCGGTACGCAGCGCACGCCCGGCGTGACCACCAAACTGCCCGAGCGTGAAGGTGCTTTTGCTACCAAGATAATCCGGCACATTAATGCCGCCACGCAGGCAAAGATAGCTCCGCACGCCGGCACCGCTCACTTCGCCCAGGCGCAGCGTGCTGCCTGCCGGGATGGTGAAGACCCTGTTCATGGCAACGTCGTCATCTTCAAGGGTGATGCTCATCGCCGCGCCGGTCACCACCGCCACGGCGTCGGTATTAAATTTCAGCGTCGGGCCCGTGAGGGTGATTTCCAGCGCGGCATCGGTGGCGGCATTCCCCAGCAACGCATTACCCAGACGCAGTGCGCGATCGTCCATCGGGCCGGACGGTGGCACCCCCACCGCCCAGTAGCCCTGGCGCCCAGGATAATCCTGTATCGTGGTTTGGGTTCCGGCGCTCAAAACCTCAAGGGTCGTGGCCTCGTAGCGCAACCCTTCCAGACAACGCGTCCAGGGCTCGCCATTGGCAAACGGAGAGAAGGCTAAAATCTGGCGCAGATACTGACGGTTGGTCTCCACGCCGTAAAGACGGGTCGCCGCCAGCGCGGCATCCAGGCACGCAATCGCCTGTGCACGCGTTGGCTGCCAGGCAATGATTTTTGCCAGCATCGGATCAAAGAACGGCGGCACTTCGCAGCCTGCTTCCACCCAACTGTCAATGCGCAACGTGCGGCGATCGTCGAGCGGAAACGCCACGTCAGTCAGTAGCCCCGGCGAGGGCTGGAACTGGCGCCCCGGATCTTCGGCATAGACGCGCGCCTGTATGGCATGCCCCTGCGGCGTAAGCCCGGCAGCCAGCTCATTCAGCGGCGGGAGATCGCCGGCGGCCAGCTCAATCATCCAGCGCACCAGATCCACGCCCCAGACCTGCTCGGTGACGCCATGCTCCACCTGCAAACGGGTGTTCACCTCCAGGAAGTAAAAGCGTTTTGCCGCGCTGTCATAAACAAATTCGACGGTTCCGGCGCTGCGGTAATTCACCGCTTTTCCCAGTTTGATGGCCGCCGCGCACAGCGCGGCTTCCATGCCATCCGGCAGGTGCGGTGCAGGTGTCTCTTCCAGCACTTTCTGGTTACGGCGTTGTACCGAGCAATCGCGCACGCCAAGGGCAATTACCTCGCCTTCGCCATCGCCAAAAATTTGTACTTCCAGATGGCGCGCGCGCTCGATGTACTTCTCGATAAAGACACCCGCATCGCTAAAGTTGTTTTTGCCCAGCCGCACGACCGCGTCAAAGGCGTCGGCCAGCTCATCGGCGCTGTAGCACACCCGCATCCCGATACCGCCGCCGCCCGCAGTGCTTTTCAGCATCACCGGGAAACCGACAACGCTCGCCGCCTGCAGAGCCTCATCAAGATTAGCCAGCAGTTCGGTGCCTTCCAGCATCGGCACGCCATGCTTTTTGGCCAGCGCACGGGCCGTGTGTTTTAAGCCAAAGACCCGTAGCTGCTCCGGTGTCGGGCCAACAAAGGCAATCCCTGCGGCTTCGCAGGCTTCGGCAAAGGCGGCGTTCTCGGAAAGAAAACCGTAGCCGGGGTGAATCGCCTGCGCGCCGCTCTGACGAGCCGCAGCGATAATTTTTTCACTGACCAGATAGGTCTGTGCCGCCGGGCCGTCGCCCAGGCTCATGGCTTCATCGGCTTCACGAATATGTAGGCTGCTGGCGTCAGCCTCAGACCAGACGGCAACACCGGTGACATTGAGCGCGCGCAAGGTGCGCAGGATACGGCAGGCAATCGCGCCACGGTTAGCGATAAGGAGTTTCGTAAACATAGTCAGGACTCAATCGTGGCGGGTCGTCCCGCCGAAATTCGGCTCGCCTTATGGCCGTCCATAAGGGGCAGGTCGTTTACGGACGCGGTGGTGTCTCGCGCGTCTGACTGAGCGGTAAACGGTTCGCGCGCACCGCAAACAGGCGGTAAATCAGGCAGCGCAGACGCGCAGAACGGCTCAGTTCCATACCAGCACCTCTGCCGGGGTCGGGTTCCAGCCATTGCACGGGTTGTTCAACTGAGGGCAGTTGGAGATGAGCACGATAACGTTGCATTCGGCGCGCAATTCAACGTATTTCCCCGGCGCAGAGATACCGTCTTCGAAGGTCAATCCGCCCTCCGGGGTCACCGGGACGTTCATAAAGAAGTTGATATTGGCGCCAATATCACGTTTGTGCAGACGGCCATCGTGCAGGCAGGCGCAGAGGAAGTTATCGCGACAGCTGTGCATGTGGCGTTTATCCAGCGCATAGCGCACGGTGTTGCTCTCCTGGGCGCACGCGCCGCCGAGCGTGTCGTGGCGGCCACAGGTATCGGCGACAATCGTCAACAGCGGATTGCCGATATTGGAATACAGCACACTGCCGGTGGTCAGATACGCATTGCCCTGGCGGCGCAATGTACGCTGCGGATCGTAGCGTTCACGGGCGTTGTCGGCGTTATAAAACAGCGTATCCACGGCCTGGTTGCCTTCCAGATCCAGCAAACGCAGGGTCTGGCCCTTTTTCACTTCAAACAGATACGGTTCCCCGGCCGGGATCACATGGCGAAAAACGGCCTCGTCGGGATGTTTCTGGCTGGTGACAGTCATCATGGGCTCCTTACAGGGCAAATAAGCGGGTGTTAGTGAAGGCACGCTCGTTTTCCGGGCGCGTCAGCAAAGCCTCGATGGCAGCGTTTTCGTCTGCCGCCTGTCGCCAGGCCAGTTGCACCGGGCGCGGCGCATAATCTGCGGCGGGGTCCATCGGGTGTTGCAGCGCGGTAAGCACCACCAGCACGTCCATTGGCGCAAACAGATCAACATAGCTGCCGGCCTTCGACGCACCGCTATGGAAGGTAAAAGCCCCCTGCTCATCGACCGTGACTTTGCTAAAGAAATTCACCACCATCAGCAGGTCTTCAAGGTTTAAATCCCACTTGCCCATTTCAACGAGCAGGTTATCTGTGCCGTTGCGATAAAAACCGTTACGCAAATCCTGATAACGCCCCAGGCCATATTTCTCCTTTACTTCGGCAGCGTTCAGCACGCCGCCAAACGGATCATGCCAGCCGCAGGTGTCGGCGATAATCCCCGCCAGCACGCGTCCCATATCGGAGTAAAAACAGTGGCCTGCCGTCAGGCGCGCGGTGTGCTGGCCTTTTAAGGTATCAGGCAGGTTCAGGCGTTCGCTCTTTTCATGCGGATTAAGCATCATCAGGCTGACATTTGCACCACCTTCCAGGTCGGTCATGCGCAGGATCTGCCCGCGCTTGAGGATAAAGGAGAGACTGCCGCCGCCTGGCAGCGTCTCTTCACGCAGTAGTGATGTTTCTTTATCGAGTAAAGTCATTAAGTTAACTCCTTAATGCGTAGACGTTATCGGGCTGCGAGTGGGTCATTTCCGCCAGACGCGCTTCATTGAGCGGAATGTCATAGGTAATGCGCGCGCCGTATGCGTTAGGTTCGTGCGGGTCGATCCGCACTTTGTCGAATACCAGCAGCCGGGTGCCGAGGTTAAAGCCCTCGGAGAGATCGTGGGTGACCATAAAGACCGTCATCCGGGTTTCGCCCCACAGTTGTAACAACAGGGCGTGCATATCTTTGCGAATGCCGGGGTCGAGTGCGCCAAAGGGCTCATCCAGCAGCAACACGCGCGGCTGCATAATGAATGCCTGAGCAATAGCGAGACGCTGCTGCATACCGCCGGAGAGCTGGGCCGGGTATTTATCCAGCGCCTGTCCAAGACCCACTTTTTGCAGCATCCACACGGCTCGTTCCCGCGCCTCACGCTTACCCGCGCCAAACAGGCGCCCCAGCAAACGCGCATTGGGCAGCTCAAGGCCGATGGTGACGTTGTCGAGCACGCTTAAATGGGGAAAGACTGAGTAGCACTGAAAGACCACCCCACGGCTACGGTCCGGCTCTGCCTGCAACGGCTTGCCATCAAGCAAAATAGTGCCGCGACTTGGCGCTTCCTGGCCCAGCAACAGACGCAGGAAGGTGGACTTCCCGCAGCCGGATGCGCCCACCATCGAGCAAAACTCCCCTTCTTTAACCTGCAAATTGAGGCGTTCGAGTACCACATGCGCGCCGTACTCCTGCCAGATGTTGTTGATTTCGATAAAACTCATGCCTTCCCTCCTTCCGCCCAGGGAAAACAGGTTTTATGCAACTGGCGCAGACCGAGGTCCATCAGCCATGCCAGCAACGTTATCCACACCACATAAGGGATGATGACGTCCATCGCCATATAGCGGCGCACGAGAAAAATGCGATAGCCCAGCCCTGCCGTCGAGGAGATGGCTTCTGCCGAGATAAGAAACAGCCAGGCCGATCCCAACAGCAGGCGCAGCGAGGTCAGCAGCCGGGACAGAAGCTGCGGCAGTACCACCCGCAGGATAAGCGTCCAGCTTGATGCCCCCAGCGTTTGCGCCTTGATCAGGAGCTCCGAAGGAATTTCACAGGCGCGATGTTCAAGGTCGCGGGCCAGCATCGGGGTAATGCCAATCACAATCAGCATCACTTTTGACAGCTCATCCAGCCCGAAGACGATGAACAACACCGGTAGGATTGCCAGCGGTGGGATCATCGACAGCACGGTCATCAACGGAGAAAGCGAGGCGCGCCACATCGGAAAAACCCCGGCGGTAATGCCCAGGCACAGGCCAATCAACGAGGCAATCGCCAGCCCCGTCAACAGGCGCGCCAGGCTAACCAGCGTATCCATCCAGAAGAGGTAGTCGCCGCTGCGTTTATCCGGGGTGAACGCCATTCGCGAAATGGCGTCCAGCATCTGCTGCATGCCAGGCAGCAGCTTATCCTGCGGGTTGGCCTCCAGCCGTACCGCAGAGCCCAGAAAGTACGCCGCCAGCAAAATGACAAAAGGCAGCAGAACAAGCGTCAAACGCATGCCCCGGGTCGGATGGCGGTTAATGTGTCGCATGGCGTCAATTCCTGTCATTCGCTCAAAGCTTGCCGTCGGCAGCCATCTTCACGAAGCTGTCGTCAAAGCGCAGCTTCACGTTGGCGGCATCGCCGGCAGACAGGTTGCCAGGAAAGGCCATGCCGATAAAATCCGCACTTTGCGCGCCGTCGCCGAGCAACCCTTTCTCAAACGAGAACGTCGCCACGCGCTGCATGGTTTTCGGTAAATCAGGCGAGCTGATAAACGCCAGGTTATCTGCCGGGGTATAGAAGAGATGGGTGGTTTTGAGTTGTGCCTGGTAGCCCGCCAGATCGGTGCCGGACGCCGCCGCCATGGCGCTCAGCGCCTCTTTATTCTGCGCCTTCATCTGCGCCATCATTTCGTACCATGCGCCAGTGAGGGCTTTCCCCAGCGCCGGGTTATCCTTCAGGGTCTGGGTGTTGACCACCATCATGTCGATAAGCTCGCCAGGTACCTGTGAGGAGCTAAAGACTTCGGTGGTTTTCGGCGTGCCTTTAATAACCGACAATTGCGGGTTCCAGGCGACAGCTGCCTGCACTTTCGGGGTGGCGAAGGCAGAGACGATATCGGCATCAGAAGTGTTCACCACGGTGACATCTTTTTCTGCCAGCCCCGCTTTTTCCAGGCCGCGCACCAGCAGGTAGTGGGAAACGGACAATTCAGGCAGGTAGATCTGCTGGCCTTTCAGATCCTTGAGGGTTTTGCCCTCACCTTTCATCACCACGCCGTCGTTGCCTTCAGAGTAGCTGCCGAGAATCAGCGCGGTGCTATCCACGCCTCCGGCGGCGGGAATGGTCAGCGCATCCATGTTAGTCATGGTGCAACCATCAAACTGGCCCGCGGTATACTGGTTAATGGACTCTATATAGTCGTTGAGCTGTACGATATTGATTTTAATACCGTATTTGTCTGCCCATTTATCAATGATTTTGCTGTTGCTGATGGTGCCCCACGGCATCCAGCCTGCGTAGATTGTCCAGCAGACATTGAACTCTTTTTTCACAGCGGCAAAAGTTGGGAGAGTGGTCAGCATGACCAGCGACAGCACGAGAGAGCGGAGTAATGGAGATTTCTTCATTATTGACCTCTGATTGGTACAAAAAAAGGGGGCAGCGCGACACCCACTGGTGCTGCTGTCTCCCGGGTTTTTGTCCCGCCGTGTAACCTCTCAGAGGTCGCCAGCTCTTGGACCAGACATTCGCCTTGGCGAACCGGAACCCTAGCCAGCTATTTTCAAATTGTGTGTTGCACTGCGATAGCGTTATTGCAAGCACTATGCCAGATTGCGATTGATTACATTTCAGTAACTTAGCGATAATTCGAGGCAAACACTCCCATTTTGGTGAACCAGAATGAGGCAGTGCACCATACTGGTGCTTAACGGCCCTGTAGCCATGTCATGCGCTGCTGGTGTAGTGTTTTTAAACGATTAAGTCGCAAAGGGCGATTCGCGTCATGCTGAAAATATTGGGTAAAACGTCTTCAATTAACGTGCGTAAAGTGTTGTGGACCTGCGAGGAAACCGGGCTGGCGTATTCGCAGGAAGATTATGGCAGCGGCTTTGCCTCAACGCAGACGGACGCCTTCCGGGCCATGAACCCGAATGCGATGGTGCCCGTACTCATTGATGATGACTTTATTCTTTGGGAATCCAACTCCATTTGCCGCTATCTGGCGCGTAAAGCGGGCCGTGACGATCTGCTTCCTGGCGAACCGCGAGCTTGCGCGAATGTCGAGCACTGGATGGACTGGCAGGCCACCGACTTTAATAGCGCATGGCGCTACGTTTTTCCGGCGCTGGTGCGTAAAAACCCGGACTACAACGATAAGAACGCGATTGCCGCCGGTATCAGGGAGTGGAATCACTGCGTTGGTATTCTCGATCAACAGTTGCAACGCACGGGCGCGTGGGCTGCCGGAGAGACATTCACCCTTGCTGATATCGTGCTGGGATTGTCGGTGAATCGCTGGAAGATGACGCCGTTTGAACACCCGGATTTCCCGGCGGTGAACGCGTGGTTTGAACGCTTAAATCTGCGCCCTGCTTTTCTGCGCTACGGAAATAACGGCACAGCGTGATATAAGCCGCTGTAGAGAAAAACCCCCATAAGCATGAAATCCAGGATCTACTCATGGGGGCATGCAAGTGCATGATGCGTTACGCTGCCACTATTCCCGGAATGTCACCCGGTATACATCATGCTTTCGGTTGATTTTCATTCAATACTGACGGATATCACACGCGCACAGATAATTAACAATTGTGATCAAAAGAGCTGACATGAGATGATTAGCAAGCTATTATTTAGCTCGAAAATCATTATGTTTCTGGATAGTTTCCGTGTTGTATCTATGCCGTTCGTCCGAGCGGCTTTTTTTTTGCCTCGGGCGTAATCAAATACGCCTGCATGATAATAACCACATGATAAAAAGGTATCAGAATACCTCTTTCATCGTATTCATTTGCACCCTTTCTGGTACCCCGAAAATACCCCAGCAACGCCTTATGAATTACCTCCGTACGCATGTTATGTTAATAGGCCTCAACGTATTCTGAGGGTCTATATGCACATTTTTCCCCTGACAATTTCCATCGGCGAACCGGGTCCGGAATCGGCACGTCAACTCCAGCACTTCCTTGAACAGAACCGGCAAAATCCGGCGTTTATCCCCATTCTGAACATGGATTTAACCTTCATCAGCCCGCATGCGCGCTCAACCAACGATTTCGTTATCAGCAAGGTTGAGTATTTACACGACAATACTTACGTCCTTTATTATCAAATTAACTATTTCATCTTTAATTTATGCCAGGACATGAATATTGAAGATATTTATGACACAACCATCAGCTTCGATGTTCATCCGCCCTATTTAGCCTTCAACGTTATTAACGCTGACCGGGATACGATTGATGAATTTTGATGGTGGCCCGGCCAATATTCATCACATCGAAATATATCGAAGCCGTTGCCAGACGGGCAGTCGTTTTTTCACTCTGCCCGGCCGAGAATCCTCTATAAATCTCCCGGCGTTATCTGTACAATCCCTGCCCTGAACATACTATAACTGATTACTTTTTGAACTATGAGCAATGTGACCCCGCAGCCGAAAATCGGCTTTGTTTCTCTCGGTTGCCCGAAAAACCTCGTTGACTCCGAGCGCATCCTCACCGAACTGCGCACCGAAGGCTATGACGTGGTACCGAGCTACAACGACGCCGATATGGTTATCGTCAACACCTGCGGCTTTATCGACAGCGCGGTACAAGAGTCGCTGGAAGCCATTGGCGAAGCCCTTAATGAAAACGGCAAAGTGATTGTCACCGGCTGTCTGGGCGCCAAAGTCGATCAGATTCGTGAAGTCCATCCGAAAGTGCTGGAAATCACCGGTCCGCACAGCTATGAGCAGGTGCTTGAGCATGTGCACCACTATGTGCCGAAACCGAAACACAACCCGTTCCTGAGCCTGGTGCCGGAACAGGGCGTGAAACTGACCCCACGTCATTACGCGTATCTGAAAATTTCCGAAGGCTGTAACCATCGCTGCACCTTCTGCATTATTCCGTCGATGCGTGGCGATCTGGTAAGCCGTCCGATTGGCGACGTTTTAAGTGAAGCCAAACGTCTGGCGGATGCCGGGGTGAAAGAGCTTCTCGTTATCTCCCAGGACACCTCCGCCTACGGCGTGGACGTGAAACACCGTATGGGCTTCCATAATGGCGAACCGGTAAAAACCAGCATGGTCGGCCTGTGCGAACAACTGGCAAAACTGGGCATCTGGACGCGTCTGCATTACGTTTATCCTTACCCGCACGTTGATGATGTCATTCCGTTGATGGCCGAAGGCAAAATCCTGCCGTATCTGGATATCCCGCTGCAGCACGCCAGCCCGCGTATCCTGAAATTGATGAAACGCCCTGGCTCCGTTGACCGCCAACTGGCGCGTATCAAACAGTGGCGCGAAATCTGCCCGGAACTGACCTTGCGCTCGACCTTTATCGTCGGCTTCCCGGGTGAAACCGAAGAAGATTTCCAGATGCTGCTCGATTTCCTCAAAGAAGCGCGTCTGGATCGCGTTGGCTGCTTCAAATACAGCCCGGTGGACGGTGCGACCGCCAACGAACTGGCCGATCAGGTGCCGGAAGAGATCAAAGAAGAGCGCTGGAACCGTTTTATGGCGCTGCAACAGCAAATTTCCGCTGAGCGTCTGCAGGAAAAAGTGGGCCGCGAAATTCTGGTGATTATCGACGAAGTCGATGAAGAAGGGGCCATCGGTCGCAGCATGGCGGATGCGCCGGAAATCGACGGCGCGGTCTATCTGAACGGGGAAACGAAAGTGAAACCGGGCGATATCCTCCGCGTGAAAGTCGAAAATGCCGACGAGTACGATCTGTGGGGTAGCCGCGTCTGACCCTGCCGCCGCCTGTCTCCAGGCGGCGTCTTTCCTCGTTATTGCGCTTCAACACGTTCAAAGCGTGTCGCGATCAACACATAACTCACCACCGCCAGCACGCCGTGCGCCGCCACAAACCACAACGCGTTATTAAACGAACCGGTTACCGTCACCACATAACCGATCACCAGTGGTGTCACGATCCCGGCAATATTACCGATACCGTTGAACACGCCGCCGCACAGTCCAATCATCGTTTTCGGCGCAACATCGGACAACACGGCCCAGCCTACCGCTGCGAAGCCTTTACCGAAGAACGCCATCGCCATCAGGAAAATCACCGCGCTGTTACTGTCAACGAAGTTGGCGAATACCAGCATGGTGGACAGCCCCATCCCGAGCACAAACGGCGTTTTACGGGCACGGGAAGGATGCATGCCCCGGCTAATCAGAATGTCAGAGAGATATCCCCCGAGCAGACCGCCGGTGAAACCACAGATGGCGGGCAGTGCGGCAACCCACCCTGCCTGCATAATGGTCATACCGCGCCCCTGAATCAGGTAGATGGGGAACCAGGTAATAAAAAAATAGGTCAACGCGGTAATGCAATATTGTCCAAGATAAATAGCCCACAGGTTGCGGTTGGTAAACAGACATTTGGCATCGCGCAGTGAGCTTTTCTTCGCCTTTACCGCCCCTTCACTGTCCAGATCCACCAGCGCCCCGCCCTCGCGCATCAGGTTTTTCTCTTCTTCCGTCAGACGCGGGTCTTTATGCGGCTCCTTATACCAGGCGAACCACGCCGCAGCCAGCACCAGCCCTACTCCCCCCATCCACAGGAAGACATGCTCCCAGCCCCAGGCATGGGTCAGCCACGCCATGATCGGCGTGAAGACCACTACCGCCATGTATTGCCCGGAGTTAAACAGCGCCGAGGCCACGCCACGCTCACGCGTCGGGAACCAACTGGAGACGATACGTGAGTTTGCCGGGAACGCGGGGGATTCCACCAGCCCCAGCATAAAGCGCATCAGAAACAGGGTCATCGCCGCCAGACTACCGGTCATCCCGACCCAGCCCACGGTGCCCTGGAGCATGGTGAACACGGACCACAGCACCAGGCTCATGCCGTAGACTTTTTTAGCGCCAAAACGGTCCAGCAGCCAGCCGCCGGGGATCTGCCCCAGCGCGTAGGCCCAGGCGAAGGCGGAGAAGATCATCCCCAGCATCATTGGATCGAGGCCCAGCTCTTTCACCACCGAGGTTCCGGCAATCGACATGGTGGCTCGGTCGGCATAGTTGATAACCGTGATGATGAAAATCAACCCCAGCACCCAATAGCGGTGATGTCCGACCCGTTTGACCTGCTCCAGCGAGACATCCATTTGTTTGCTCATTGTTTTCTCACTTTTATTTGTAGGGTTCAGAAACGATGGCTATACCCGGTGTGGCGGCACGTTGCCGCTAAAACAGGCCGCCAGATTCGCCAACACAATGTTGCCCATCTCCAGGCGAGTCTGAACGGTCGCGCTGGCGCGATGCGGCTGCAGGGTGACGTTATTGAGGGTGAAAAAACCTTCCGGTACGTGCGGCTCATGAGCAAACACATCCAGCCCGGCTCCGGCAATACGCTTGTGGATCAAGGCATCGAGCAGCGCCGCTTCATCCACCAGCTTGCCGCGCGCCACATTGATGAAATAGCCCTCTGGCCCCAGCGCCTCCAGCACCGACTCACTGATGATGACTTTGCCGCTATCAGCAGAGGCCGCAAGCACCAGCACGTCCACTTCCTGCGCCAGCGCGTGAATATCAGCAATAAAGGTGTAATCAAGGGCGGAAATCGGGGCAAGGTCGGTATACAGAATGCGGGCATCAAAGGCGGCAACGCGTCTGGCAATGGCCTGACCAACACGCCCCATGCCGATAATCCCCACCGTCGTGCCAGTGACTTTGCGCGCCAGCGGCAGGTTGGTTTGCGGCCAGCGCCCCGCACGGACGACCTGCTCGCCTTCGCTCATTTGTCGCAGGGTGGAAATCAACAGACCCAGCGCCATATCCGCCACGTCGTCGGTCAGCACGCCGGGTGTGGTGGTGACATAAATACCGTGCTTCGCAGCATACGCCAGGTCGACGGCATCCGTACCAATACCGCTGATGGCGACAATTTTGAGCGCCGGAAGGCATTCCATCATCTCACGGGAAAGCCCTTTTGCGCCGCCGGTCACCACCCCCTGAATCAATGGGCCAATATCAGCCAGCATTTTTTGCGGCTCGCTCGTCTGGTAAAGACGATGCACGTCGTAATCGCGCCGTAATATTTCATCGATCGGTGCTGGCACCGCCTGGGTTAATAAAATGTGTGCTTTTTGTTGAGCAATATTATTTGTCATGTCCATCTTCCGTCGAGTAGTTATTAAGCAGATGATGGACAGGGTAATAATTCATGTCTAATATAAATCAGGTATTCATTAATATAAGAATTGAATTATGGATTTACACCAGTTGCGATGCTTCATCGCCGTTGCTGAAGAGTTGAACTTCGGACGCGCCGCCGCCCGCCTGCATATGACCCAGCCGCCGCTGAGCCGCCAGATACAACTCCTGGAGAAGAGCCTGGGCGGGGCGCTATTTGAGCGAAATAACCGTCATGTGCAGCTCACCCATATGGGTCAACATTTGCTGACGGAGTCACGATTAATACTCAAATTAGCTGACCGACTTGAATCCTCCGTTCAGCAATGCGCGTCCGGCGAAATCGGCACGTTATCAATGGGATTTACGGCGGTATTTGCCTGGAGTTTTATTCCCCAGTTGCTCAAAGCGCTATCGGTGAAATTACCGGGGGTGGATTTCCGCTTATTTGAACAGGTCTCGCACAAACAAATTAGCGCTGTCGAAAATAACAGTATTGACGTTGGTTTTGTGCGCCATGTCCCACCCAACCCGCTGCTGGCGTATCAACCTCTTCAGGGGGAGACGTTTGTTGCCGCGTTTCATTGCGATCACCCGCTGGCACGCAAGCGTAAGATCCCGCTCAGCGCTTTTAACAATGAGCCCTTTTTCCTTTACAGCCCGGATGAAGCGCGCCACTTTTACGACCGTATTACCGACCTGTTCGTCTTTAACGACATCACGCCGGATTTTAAGTATCAGCTTGCCCAGACCCATACGATCCTCGGAATGGTGAATGCCGGGCTCGGGTGCGCCATCGTGCCCGCATCATCGCGTGCGCTGGGCATGGCTAATGTTACCTTTATGAATATCGAAGGGGTCAATATTCAGGCGCACAACTTTTTGGTCTACTCAAAGGCCAATCCAAACCCGGTCCTTCCCGCGTTTCTCAAGGCCCTGAGTGAGGTACTCATTACCCTTTGATTTTGGGATCCAGCGCGTCCCGTAGCCCGTCGCCCAACAGGTTAAACGCGAGCACGGTCAGGAAAATCGCCAGTGAAGGGAAGAGCGCCACATGAGGAGCAATCACCATATCCGCGCGCGCTTCATTGAGCATCGCACCCCATTCCGGCGTGGGCGGCTGCGCCCCCAGACCGAGGAAAGAGAGGCTTGCCGCAGAAATAATAGAGGTGCCAATACGCATCGTGAAATAGACCACGATCGATGACACCGTGCCCGGCAGAATATGGCTAAACAGGATGGTCATATCGCTTGCGCCAATGCTGCGCGCCGACTCGACAAAGGTCTGGTGTTTAAGGACCAGCGTGTTGCCGCGCACCAGCCGCGCGAAGGCAGGCACGGAAAACACCGCCACGGCAATGATGACATTGGCCATTCCGCTGCCCATCACCGCCACCACGGCAATCGCCAGCAAAATACCGGGAAAGGCGAACAGCACATCGCAAATACGCATGATGATGCGATCCCACCAGCCTTCGTAATACCCGGCCAGCAGGCCCAGCACCGTCCCCGCCAGCGCGCCAATCAATACCGCCAGAACCCCGGCTGCCAGCGAGATCCTCGCCCCCAGCAGCACACGGCTGAAGATATCGCGGCCCAGGGAATCCACGCCAAACCAGTGCAATGCCGATGGCCCGTCATTGAGGCGGTCATAATCGAAATAGTTTTCCGCATCGAAGGGGGCAATCCACGGTGCGACGATAGCCAACACAATCAGAATCAGCACAAACAGCCCGGCGGTCATCGCCATGGGCTGACGACGAAAACGTCGCCAGAACTCGTGCCACGGGGTACGTACCTGGTCCGGTTTCAGCCCAGGCAGGGCGTTTGAAATCGCCGCTCGACGCCAGTTTAACAATCGCATCCTTACTTGTACCTGATAGCGGGGTTAATGGCGGCATACAGCACATCCACCACTAAATTGATAAGAATAAACTCCAGCGAGAAGAGCAGAACTTCCGCCTGGATAACCGGGTAATCGCGCATATCAACGGAGTCCACCAATAAACGCCCGAGGCCGGGCCAGTTGAACACTTTCTCAACGACAATCGAGCCGCCAAGCAAAAAGCCGAACTGTAACCCCATCATCGTAATCACCGGGATTAGCGCATTGCGCAGGCCATGCTTGAGTATGACCCATTTTTCGCTGAGCCCTTTGGCGCGCGCGGTACGCATGTAGTCTTCATTGAGCACATCGACAAAGGACGCGCGGGTAAAGCGCGCCATCACGGCGGCCACGGCGGCCCCCAGCGTCATCGACGGCAGAATATAGTGTCGCCAGCTGTCGGCCCCGACCGTTGGCAACCAGCCCAACTCCACCGAAAAAACCTGCATCAGCAGCATGCCCAGCGCAAAAGCCGGAAAGGAGATCCCGGTCACCGCCAGTGCCATGCCCAGTCTGTCAGGCCAGCGGTTGCGCCATACCGCGGCGGCAATACCCGCCACCAGGCCAAACAGCATTGCCCAGGTCATACTGGCAATGGTCAACCAGAACGTCGGGAAAAAGCGACTGGCGATCTCCTCCACGACCGGACGGCGGGAGGCCATCGAGATACCGAAATCGCCCTGCAGAACATTAATAATGTAGTGCCCGAACTGGATATACAGCGGCCTGTCGAGACCTAATTGCTGGCGTACCAGTCCAATCACCTGCTCATCGGCCTCCGGTCCGGCAATCAACCGTGCCGGATCGCCTGGTAAGAGGTGAACAAATAAAAACACCAGCACCGCCACGATCAGTAGCGTCGGGATAAGTCCCAGAAGGCGTTTTAAAACATAATTCAGCATTGTCTCTTCCGTCACTCCCCTCCCGCGTGGAGAGGGGACATGCGCTCTTATTTCAGGTCGGCCTCATCAAAACTAAAGCCGGTGTCGGGCATGATGTAGAACCCCGTCAGGTTCTTGTTGTGAGCGGAAACCAGCTTCTCCACCACCAGCGGCACCCAGGGGGACTCTTTCCAGATGATATCCTGCGCATCCTTGTAGAGTCTGGTTTTTTCCTGATTATTGGTGGTTTTCAGCGCATCAGCCAGGTCTTTATCCACCTGCGGGTTGCTGTAGAACGCCGTGTTGAAGAGTGTGGGCGGCCAGTTCTGCGAGGCGAACAGCGGCGACAGCGCCCAGTCCGCTTCTCCGGTCGATGCCGACCAGCCCGTATAGAACATTCTCACGCCACTCTCTTTCTGCCCTTTCGCTTCTACTTCCGCCGCACGTTGCCCGGCATCCATCGCCGTCACCTGTGCTTTGATGCCCACCTGTGCTAACTGCTGCTGGGTAAACTGCAGCACTTTTTGCGCGGTGCTGTGGTTATGTGAGGACCACAGCGTGGTGCTGAACCCGTTTGGATAGCCCGCCTCTTTCAACAATTCACGGGCTTTTGCCGGATCGTAAGGCCACGGCTGGTAGGTTTGCGCATTCGCCAGCGACGGTGGAACAATGCCCGTTGCCGGTGTCGCATACCCGGCGAATGCCACTTTCACCAGCGCCTGACGGTTAATGGCGTAGTTGATGGCTTCACGCACTTTCGGATTGTCGAACGGCTTTTGCGTTACGTTCATGCTGATGTAGCGCTGCATGATCGAGGGGCTGGCCACCAGCTCCAGTTTGCTGTTTTTCTCCAGCACCGCCGCCTGCTCATAAGGAATCGGGAAAGCGAACTGCGCTTCGCCCGTCTGCAGCATCGCCGCCCGGGTATTATTATCGACCACCGGACGCCAGGTGATGGTGTCCAGTTTCGGCAGCCCTTTTTGCCAGTACCCGGCGAATTTCTTCACCTTCACGAAATCGGTCTGGTTCCAGGTGTCCAGCTCATAAGGGCCGGTCCCCACCGGGTGAAAACCAATGTCCTTACCGTATTTTTCCAGCGCGGCAGGCGAGATCATCGCCGTCGCCGGGTGGGCCAGGATATTGATAAATGCCGAGAACGGCTGTTTCAGGGTGATTTTGACCGTTGTTGCATCCACCGCATCGGTTTTGGCGATGTTTTTATAGAGGTTGTAGCGCTTGAGTGCATTTTCCGGATTACTCGCGCGATCGAGGTTCGCCTTCACTGCCTGGGCGTTAAAATCGGTTCCGTCCTGGAATTTCACCCCCTGACGCAACTTGATGGTATACACCAGCCCATCATCCGACACCGTATAGCTTTCGGCGAGCACATTATGCAGCTTCATGTCTTTATCAAGGCCAAACAGCCCCTGATAGAACGATTTGGCGACGGCCTGTGACAATGTGTCATTGGCATTGTAGGGGTCGAGCGTGGTGAAATTTGACGCCACTGCGACCACAACATCTTTGGCAGCCAGTGCTGGCGCGGCGCTCAGCGCGATGGCAACTGCAAACGCAATTTGCCATTTACGGGGTAAAGCTTGTGTCATGTTGTTCTCCTGAGTGTCCCTGCCTGTTTCTGTCAAAAACGCGATTGTGTGCTGCCCGGCGTCGTACGGGCGACGAAATGACCCGGGCCGATATTCTGTAATTGCACACGCTGTACCGTCTCGCCGCGTTTATGGATGTTGCTGGGGATTTCATCCGACAACAACACCCGCTGCGCCCTCGGGTGAGACGGGTCGGCTACCGGAACGGCGGCCATAAGTTTACGGGTATACGGGTGCTGCGGGTTCTCAAACACGGCGCGGCGTGGACCAATTTCCACAATCTGACCGAGATACATCACCGCCACCCGGTGGCTGATTCGCTCCACGACCGCCATGTCATGAGAGATAAACAGAAAGGCGATCCCCATCTCCCGTTGTAAATCGAGTAACAAATTAATGATTTGGGCGCGAATCGAGACATCCAGCGCCGAGACCGATTCGTCAGCCACCACCACACGGGGGTTTAGAGCCAGCGCTCTGGCAATACAAATACGCTGGCGCTGGCCGCCGGAAAACTCATGGGGATAACGCCACGCATGTTCCGGTTTCAGCCCTACACGTTCCAGCAACCACAGCACTCGCCGCCGGGCATCTTCTTCATTCATCACCCCATGTACCCGCAGTGGTTCCAGAATGGAGTACCCTACCGTTTGACGCGGATCGAGCGAGGCGTAAGGATCCTGAAAAATAAACTGAATATCCCGGCGCAGCGGCTGCAGCTTACTGGCAGGCAACGTATCAATACGTTCGCCCTTAAAGGTAATCATCCCGCTCTGGCTCTCCACCAGACGCAGCAGCGCCCGGCCGGTGGTCGATTTGCCGCAACCGGATTCCCCCACCAGCGATAAGGTTTCGCCCGGCCACAGGTCGAAGCTCACCCCCTCCACCGCATGAACTTCGCGGGTCACACGGTTTAAAATCCCGCTGCGGAGCGGAAAACGCGCCGCCAGATCGCGGACCTGCAGAATCGGCTCGCCCGGCACCACAGTATCCTGCTCGGTTTCCGGTTCCTGGTGTTCAGGATGTTGTAACGAAACCAGCGGGAAACGACGTGGTAGATCGCTGCCGTTCATCGCCCCAAGGCGCGGCACCGCCGCCAGTAAGGCTTTCGTGTAGATATGCTGCGGTGCCTTAAAAATCTGGTCTACGGTACCCGTTTTCACCGCTTCGCCCTGATACATCACCAGCACGCGGTCGGCAATATCCGCCACCACGCCCATATCATGAGTGATAAAAATCACCCCCATCGCCATCTCTTTTTGCAGCACGGCGATAAGTTGCAGAATCTGCGCCTGAATAGTGACATCCAGCGCCGTCGTCGGCTCATCGGCAATCAGCACCGCCGGACGGCAGGAGAGCGCCATCGCAATCATCACCCGCTGGCGCATACCACCGGAAAGCTGGTGCGGATAACGAGACAAAATGGACTCGGATTCGGGGATACGTACCAGATCCAGCATTCGCCGGGCTTCCGCTAACGCCTCTTCTTTGCCCAGCCCCTGATGCAAACGGATAGATTCGGCAATTTGCTCCCCCACCGGAAACACCGGGTTAAGCGAGGTCATGGGCTCCTGAAAAATCATCGCGATGTCAGCCCCGCGCACGCCGCGCAGGCGAGAATTCGTCAGCGTCGCTAAATCGACACGCTCCCGGTTACGGCGCAAAAGACGCATATGATCGCAGCTCACTTCGCCGCCAGCTTGTTCCAGCAGGCGCAGTAGCGACATAGCGGTGACCGATTTACCCGATCCCGACTCTCCGACAATCGCCAGCGTTTCACCACGTTTGAGAGTAAACGACAGGTTACGCACCGCCTGGGTGAGTTGTTTTTCATGGCGAAACGCGACATTCAGATTGCTGACATCCAGCACCACATCGGCGTCTGGTTCATACCCGTGCGACACCCCACTCTCCTTATTCACGATAAATCCCTACGCTGGGCGCATCTCCGGCATAACCCCAGGCGCGATACATCCCTTCACTATTGAAAGGGAGTGCAATATTTCCTTCACGATCGACGGCGATCAGCCCGCCGCTACCGCCCAGCGCAGGCAATTTTTCCATGACCACCGCCTCACAGGCTTCGTGCAGACTTAAACCGCCATAATCCATCAGCGCGGCGATATCATAAGCAGCCAGCGCGCGGATAAAAACTTCCCCGGTTCCGGTACAGGAGACCGCCACACTGGCGTTATTGGCATAACACCCCGCGCCAGGCAACGGACTGTCCCCTACCCGCCCCGGTAATTTATTGGTCATCCCGCCTGTCGAGGTTGCCGCCGCCAGGTTTCCCTGCTTATCCAGCGCCACCGCACCAACGGTGCCCATTTTTTTCGTTTCATCCAGCGGTGCACCGCCGTGATCCAGCGCGGTCTGCCCTGCCGCGCGGGCGGCTAGCAGCTGCGCATAACGCTCCGGCGTGGAAAAAAGATCGGGCGACACCGGCTCCATGCCCTCGGCAAAGGCGAATTTCTCTGCCCCTTCTCCCACCAGCAACACATGTGGGCTACGCTCCATCACCAGGCGCGCCGCGAGAATGGGATTGCGTAAACGGCTCACACCAGCCACTGCACCTGCGCGCAACGAATACCCGTCCATCACGCAGGCGTCCAGCTCATGGGTTTCATCGCGGGTAAAAACAGAACCAATGCCCGCGTTAAACAGCGGACACTCTTCAAGTAAGCGTACGGCCTCCGTCACCACATCCAGCGCGCTTTCACCTGCATTGAGCATCTTCTGGCCGGATTCGACAATGGCCGAGAGTGCGGCAATGTACTGCCGTTCCTTTTCCGGACTCCGTTGCGCACGGGAGATGGTTCCTGCGCCACCGTGAATTACAATTACCGCTTTGGTCATTTTTTATCGCCCGGTCAGGATAGATTGCTGCTTTTTCTATAAATATCATTATCGTCGTCACAGCTTCATACAATTTTTGAATATAGAAAGTCGATCCTGCGATGTAAAGCAGGCATCTGAGTATGGCACTTGAGGAGTACATGCAGTCATGCCTCGTTTTCTGCCATAATGGCCCCTTTCTCGCGTGGTGCTGGAGTAAATTATGGAATATACCGCAGGCTTGATCCCGCTGGATTCGGCCCTGGCGCAAATGCTGTCCCGCGTTTCGCCACTCACAGAGAGCGAAACCTTACCGCTGCTGAGCTGTTTTGGTCGCATTGTGGCGCAGGACGTGATTTCACCGCTGAATGTGCCGGGTTTTGACAATGCCGCAATGGACGGTTATGCCGTCCGTCTGGCCGATATCGCAAAAGGTGAACCGCTACCGGTTGCCGGAAAAGCGTTCGCCGGCCAGCCATTTCACGGCGAGTGGCCAGCAGGCACCTGCGTGCGCATCATGACCGGCGCCCCTGTTCCGGCTGGCTGTGAAGCCGTGGTCATGCAGGAAGAGACCGAGCAAACCGACGCCGGCGTGCGCTTTACCGGTAAGGTTAAAGCCGGGCAAAACATCCGCCTGTTGGGTGAAGATATTCGCGCGGGTGCCGCCGTGTTCAGCGCCGGAAAAAAACTGACCGCCGCCGAACTGCCGGTACTCGCGTCGCTGGGCATTGCCGAGGTGGCGGTAATCCGCAAAATCCGCGTGGCGCTCTTTTCCACTGGCGATGAGCTGCAACTGCCAGGCCAGCCGCTGGCAGATGGACAAATTTACGATACCAATCGCCTGACGGTGCACCTGATGCTGGAACAGCTGGGCTGCGAGGTCATCAACCTTGGCATCGTGCGTGACGATCCCGCTATTCTGCGCGAGACCTTTATCACCGCCGATCGGCAGGCCGACGTGGTGATCAGCTCTGGCGGCGTGTCGGTGGGTGAAGCGGATTACACCAAAACTATCCTTGATGACGTGGGTGAAATCACCTTCTGGAAACTCGCCATCAAGCCCGGCAAACCGTTCGCCTTCGGCAAGCTCAGTCATAGCTGGTTCTGTGGATTACCCGGTAACCCGGTCTCCGCCGCGCTGACCTTCTATCAGTTAGTACAGCCGCTGCTGGCGAAACTGAGCGGGAACACCGCCAGCCCGCTGCCGCTTCGTCTGCGCGCCCGCGCAGCAACCCGCCTTAAGAAAACGCCGGGGCGCCTTGATTTCCAGCGTGGCATCCTCAGCCGCGATAGCGACGGCGAGCTGATTGTCAGCACCACCGGCCCGCAGGGGTCGCACATCTTCAGTTCGTTTAGTCAGGGCAACTGCTTTGTGGTGCTGGAGCGTGAGCGTAGCCATGTGGAAGCAGGCGAATGGGTCGAGGTTGAAACCTTTAACCATCTCTTCGGGGGCTAAGATGGCAGATGCGCTGAGCGATGAAGAGATGCTGCGCTATAACCGACAGATTATTCTGCGCGGCTTCGATTTTGACGGGCAGGAGCGGTTAAAAGCATCGCGCGTGCTGGTGGTAGGATTGGGCGGTCTTGGCTGCGCGGCTGCGCAATATTTGGCCGCAGCCGGTATTGGTCAGATGACGCTGCTGGATTTCGATACCGTGGCGCTCTCCAACCTTCAGCGCCAGACGCTGCACAGCGACGCGACGATTGGCGAGCCGAAGGTGGCGTCCGCCAAAACCGCCCTGGCGCGCATCAACCCGCATGTTCAACTCGACAGCCTTAACGCCCTGCTGGATGAAAGCGCCTTAGCAGCGCAGATTGCCGCCCACGATCTGGTGCTGGATTGCACGGATAATGTCGCCATTCGCAACCAGCTTAACGCCGGATGTTTTGCGCATAAGATCCCGCTGGTCTCCGGTGCCGCCATTCGTATGGAGGGGCAAATCAGTGTTTTTACCTGGGTGGACGGCGAGCCCTGCTACCGCTGTCTGAGCCGTCTGTTTGGCGAAAACGCGCTGACCTGTGTTGAAGCGGGCGTGATGGCGCCGCTGGTCGGGGTGATCGGTTCACTGCAGGCGCTGGAGGCGATAAAAGTGCTGACGCACTATGGCGTGCCCGCCACCGGAAAAATCGTGATGTATGACGCAATGACCTGCCAGTTCCGTGAGATGAAGCTGATGCGCAACCCCCAGTGTGAGGTGTGCGGGGGGTAAAACAGCAAAAGGCAACGTGAGTTGCCTTTTTAGACACCGCCCCGGCTGACGCTGCGCTTAGCCGGGCTACCCTGGCACCGGCACTGCCTGTACCCCGGACAAGGCGTTTACGCCGCCATCCGGGAAATAAGTTAATGCGCAATCTCCAGCCTCGCGCCCACTCTCCGTGAAGCAACAGAGCGTACCGGGCTCAATCACTATCCGTTCAAACACCGCCAGCAGCCTTGTTCGAATTTCGCGACAGCGACCTTCGCCGCAAGCGCGGTGATAAATGGTTGCCGCATTCAGCGGACGTGTAATCGGTTCAGAATCTGCCCGAGAGTTGACCCTCATCAATATAACTTTCATTCGAAAGTAATTTAATCTTCATATGCAATATGAGGGTGACCTATGATTTTCAACATTCAACGCTATTCAACCCATGATGGCCCGGGGATTCGCACCGTCGTCTTTCTGAAAGGCTGTTCATTAGGTTGCCGCTGGTGTCAAAACCCGGAGAGCCGCGCTCGTGGCCGCGAGGTGCTGTTTGATGCCAGGCTGTGCCTGGAAGGCTGCAATCTTTGCCAGCAGGCCGCCCCACAGGCCATCACCCGGGCGCTTAACGGCCTGCTGATAGCGCGTGAAAATCTGACGGAGTTCGACCTTGATGCCCTGACCGATTGCTGCCCGACCCAGGCGCTGATCGTCTGTGGGGAGCAAAAATCTGTCGATGACATCATGGCGACGGTATTGCGCGACAAAGCCTTTTATACCCGCAGCGGTGGCGGTATTACGCTTTCCGGCGGCGAGCCGTTTATGCAGCCGGAGCTGGCCTGCTCCCTGTTTAAAGCCAGCCATGAACAGGGCATTCACACCGCCGTTGAAACCTGCCTGCATGTGCCCTGGCACTACATTGAGCCCTCCCTGCCTTATGTGGATCTGTTTCTTGCCGACCTGAAACATGTGGAGAGTAGCGCGTTCAGGCAGTGGACCGACGGCAGCGCCAGACGCGTGCTGGATAACCTGAAACGGCTGGCGCGTGCGGGTAAACAGATGACCATCCGCGTACCGCTGATTCCTGGCTTCAATGCCGATGAAAAATCCATTTCCGATATCACTAATTTCGCCGCTGACGAACTGAACGTTCGCGAGATTCACTTTTTGCCCTACCACACGCTGGGCATGAATAAATACACCTTACTCAGTCAACCCTACACCGCTCCTGACAAGCCGCTTGATGCACCGGCGTTACTGGCATTCGCCCGAAACTACGCCTGCCAGAAAGGGCTGACAGCGATATTACGAGGATAATCTCATGACAACTTTGCAACTCTCGACCCTGACCGACCGTATTAAAGCGCACAAGAACGCGCTGGTGCATATTGTAAAACCGCCGGTTTGTACTGAGCGCGCACAGCACTACACCGAGATGTATCAGCAGCATATGGATAAGCCCATTCCGGTTCGCCGCGCATTGGCGCTGGCCCATCATCTGGCGGAGCGCACCATCTGGATCAAACACGACGAACTGATCGTCGGCAACCAGGCAAGCGAAGTGCGTGCCGCGCCTATTTTCCCGGAATATACCGTCGCCTGGATTGAAAAAGAGATCGATGACCTGGCCGATCGTCCTGGTGCGGGCTTTGCGGTGAGCGAAGAAAATAAACGGGTACTGCACGCCATTTGCCCATGGTGGCGTGGTCAGACCGTTCAGGATCGCTGCTACGGTATGTTTACCGATGAGCAAAAAGCCTTGCTGGAAACCGGCATCATTAAAGCCGAAGGCAATATGACGTCGGGCGACGCGCATCTGGCGGTGAACTTCCCGCTGCTGCTGGAAAAAGGGTTGGACGGCCTGCGCCATAAAGTGGATGAGCGCCGTTCCCGCATTAACCTCACCGTGCTGGAAGATTTGCACGGCGAACAGTTCCTGAAAGCAATTGATATCGTGCTGAATGCCGTCAGCCAGCATATTGAACGTTTCGCCGACCTCGCCCGCCAGATGGCCGGTGCAGAAACCCGCGCCAGCCGCCGGGATGAGCTGCTGGCGATAGCGGAAAACTGCGATGTGATTGCCCATGAGCCGCCAAAAACGTTCTGGCAGGCACTGCAGTTGTGCTACTTCATTCAATTGATCCTGCAGATTGAATCCAATGGCCACTCGGTTTCTTTCGCTCGTATGGATCAGTATCTCTACCCCTGGTACCGCCGCGACGTAGAGCTGAACCAGTCCATCGATCGCGAAACGGCCATTGAGCTGCTGCACAGCTGCTGGCTGAAACTGTTAGAAGTGAACAAAATCCGCTCCGGCTCGCACTCCAAAGCCTCTGCGGGCAGCCCGCTGTACCAGAACGTCACCATTGGTGGACAGATGCTGGTAAACGGTGCACCGATGGACGCCGTCAACCCGCTTTCTTACGCGATTCTGGAGTCCTGCGGCCGCCTGCGCTCCACACAGCCGAACCTGAGCGTGCGCTATCACGCGGGTATGAGTAACGACTTTCTCGATGCCTGCGTACAGGTGATCCGCTGCGGCTTCGGGATGCCGGCATTTAACAATGATGAAATCGTGATCCCTGAATTTATTAAGCTTGGCGTCGAACCGCAGGATGCGTACGACTACGCAGCGATTGGTTGTATCGAAACCGCCGTCGGCGGCAAATGGGGTTATCGCTGCACCGGGATGAGTTTTATCAACTTTGCCCGCGTGATGCTGGCGGCGCTGGAAGGTGGACGCGATGCCACCAGCGGCAAAATCTTCCTGCCGCAGGAACATGCGTTGTCGAAAGGCAATTTCACCCGCTTCGACGAGGTGATGGCCGACTGGGACAGGCAGATTCGTTACTACACCCGCAAATCTATTGAGATTGAGTATGTTGTCGACACCATGCTCGAAGAGAACGTCCACGATATTCTCTGTTCCGCACTGGTAGATGACTGTATTGAGCGGGCAAAAAGCATCAAACAAGGTGGCGCGAAGTATGACTGGGTATCCGGCCTGCAGGTGGGCATCGCCAACCTGGGTAATAGCCTCGCAGCGGTAAAAAAACTGGTCTTCGAGCAGGGTATTATCGGGCAACAGCAGCTCGCCGAGGCGCTGGCCGCCGATTTTGACGGTCTGACGCATGAGCAGTTACGCCAGCGTTTGATTAACAGCGCACCTAAGTATGGCAATGATGATGACAGCGTGGATACGTTGCTGGTACGCGCTTATCAGACCTATATTGACGAGCTGAAAAATTACCACAACCCGCGTTATGGGCGCGGCCCGATTGGCGGCAATTATTACGCCGGGACCTCCTCTATCTCCGCGAATGTGCCCTTTGGCGCGGCCACCATGGCGACACCGGACGGGCGTAAAGCCAGAACGCCGCTCGCCGAAGGGGCAAGCCCGGCGTCGGGTACTGACCACCTCGGCCCAACGGCAGTGATTGGTTCCGTGGGCAAACTGCCGACGGCGGCGATCCTCGGCGGCGTGCTGCTTAACCAGAAGCTGAACCCGGCGACGCTGGAGAACGATAGCGACAGGCAGAAACTGATGATGCTGCTGCGGACCTTCTTTGAGGATCACAAGGGCTGGCATATTCAGTACAACATTGTGTCGCGTGAGACGCTGCTGGAGGCGAAAAAACACCCGGATCAGTATCGCGATTTGGTGGTGCGTGTTGCAGGGTATTCCGCCTTCTTCACCGCCCTGTCGCCGGATGCCCAGGATGACATTATCGCGCGTACCGAGCATACGCTTTAACGTTCCCTCCCGGCTGGCGCTGCGCTTAGCCGGGCTACCTCACTTCCCTCAAGGGAGAGGGCGCAAACAGCAAAAACGGCAACCAGAGGGTTGCCGTTTTGCTTTTACTTTCGAATGAAATAAATTTGTGCTTCAGGTCACAGTGTTATTACAATGTTACGAGTGGTACCCAGACCAGGAGCTTATGTATGACTGTAAAAGTTATCGTCACTGATATGGACGGAACTTTTCTTGACGACGCCAAACAATACGACCGCGATCGTTTTATGGCGCAGTTTGCCCAACTCAGGCAGCGTGATATTGAATTTGTCGTCGCCAGCGGCAACCAGTATTACCAGCTCATTTCCTTTTTCCCGGAGCTGAAAGATCAGATCTCGTTTGTCGCCGAAAACGGCGCGCTGGTCTTCGAACACGGCCAGCAACTCTTTCACGGTGAGCTTACCCGTCACGAAGCACAGGTGGTTATCGGCGAATTACTCAAAGACAAAGCGCTGAATTTTGTCGCCTGTGGGCTGGAAAGCGCATGGGTCAGCGAAAACGCGCCGGATAGCTTTATCGACCTGATGGCAAAGCACTATCATCGTCTGCAACGCATCAGCGACTACCACCAGATCAACGATACCCTGTTCAAATTCTCGCTCAATTTACCGGACAGCGATATCCCGCAATTAATTGATAAGTTACATGTTTCGCTCGATGGCATCATGAAACCTGTGACCAGCGGCTTTGGTTTTGTCGACCTGATTATCCCTGGTTTGCACAAAGCCAACGGCATTACCCGTTTGCTCAAACGCTGGCACGTCTCCCCGCAGGCGTGCGTGACGATAGGTGACAGCGGCAACGACGCCGAAATGCTGCGCATGACCGATTTTTCCTTCGCGATGGGGAATGCCAGCGATGCCATTAAAGCCATTGCCCGTCATCGCACCGATGACAACAACCACCAGGGCGCACTGAATGTGATTCAGGCGGTTCTGGACGGCACCCCGCCGTTCCAGTGATATTGTCTGCCGGAGTCTTCGCTCCGGCACCTTCCCTTCTCGCTTTCCTGCCCTTCTTTCAGCTTTGTGCTCTGCATCAAGTTTTTAAACTTGCATTAACTTATTTTTAACTTAAATTATCACTTGTAAGCTTAATTACTTTCGAATGAAAGATTACGAGGTCATTATGACGTTCACCAGCGAAACTTTACCCGTCGACCATAAAGCGGCTATCCGGCAAATGAAGCAGGAATTGCGCCAGCAAATGGGGGACGTGAAAGCCGTATTCAATCAACTCCACGCGCGGATTAGCCAGCGTGTCGCAGAGATCAACGCGTTAAAGGCACAGGGCGAGGATGTCTGGCCGGTCATTCCCTTTGAAGATGTGAAACAGGGACGGGTAAGCGAGCAACAGCGCGCGCTGATTAAACAACGCGGCTGTGCGGTGATCAAAGGGCATTTCCCTCGCGAGCGAGCGCTCGGCTGGGACCGCGATATGATGGCCTATCTTGAGCAAAACCATTTTGACGATGTTTACAAAGGGCCGGGTGATAACTTCTTCGGCTCTCTCGATGCTTCCCGGCCGGAAATTTACCCTATCTATTGGTCACAGTCACAAATGCAGGCGCGCCAGAGCGACGAAATGGCCGCTGTGCAGTCGTTCCTCAACCGCCTGTGGCGCTTTGAAAGCGAAGGGACAACATGGTTTGACCCGGATGTCAGCGTGATTTATCCGGACCGCATTCGACGCCGTCCACCGGGAACGACATCAAAAGGTTTAGGCGCTCATACCGATTCAGGCGCACTGGAACGCTGGCTGCTGCCGGCATATCAACGGGTATTTGCTAACGTCTTTAACGGTCGGCTGGACGAATACGATCCGTGGGATGCCGCGCATCGTACCGAGGTGGAAGAGTACACCGTCGAGAACACCACCAAATGTTCGGTATTTCGCACCTTCCAGGGCTGGACGGCGCTGTCCGATATGATCCCCGGCCAGGGGTTGTTGCATGTCGTGCCGATCCCGGAAGCGATGGCGTATGTACTGCTTCGCCCACTGCTTGACGATGTGCCGGAAGATGAATTGTGCGGTGTGGCACCGGGCAAGGTGCTACCCATCTCTGAGAAATGGCATCCGCTGCTGATAGAGGCGTTAACCTCTATCCCGGCGCTGGAAGCGGGAGACTCCGTCTGGTGGCATTGCGATGTGATTCACTCCGTCGCTCCGGTAAACGATCAAAAGGGCTGGGGTAACGTGATGTATATTCCCGCCGCCCCCCTGTGCGAGAAAAACCTCGCCTGGGCGCGTAAAGCAAAAGTCGCGCTGGAAAATGGCGCTTCGCCAGGTGATTTTCCGCGCGAAGATTATGAAGCGAACTGGGAAGGGCGCTTCACGCAGGCTGATTTGAACGAGTATGGAAAACGGGCGCTGGGGATGAACTAAACGTCATAAAGCCCTTCCCGCTCCACGGCGGTACGTCGTTGCCCCGGACGTATCCGCCGAACCGACTCTCTCACCACCAGCATGCCATTAATCAACAGTGAGCCAATTGCCGCCTGCGGGCGAATCAGCCGTTGCTGCAGCATATAAACCGCCTCAGTGCCGAGTTCATCACGCGGCACATGAACCGCCGTCAGCGGCACGTCCTGAATCGCCGCCAGGTTGAAGGCGTCAATGCTCATCACCGAGACATCCTGCGGAACGCGTAAACCGCGCTGCTGCAACGCCCGTACGGTCCCTTCTGCCATAAAATCTCCCCCGACTAAAAAGGCGGTCGGCGGATTTTTATGTGCGGCGCCATCGAGCCACTCCGCAACCCGCGACTGCGCTTCTCTTGCGCTAAAACTCGGCACCGTTATCAGATCGCGCTTGCTTTGAAAGCGCAAATTTCGCTGCTGCCAGGCGTCTTTAATGCCCGCCAGACGTAGATCCATGGTATAGCGGCGCAGGCACATTACGACCACCATATCGCGATGGCCGGAATCGAACAGATAGTCAGCGGCAAACTCACCAATCGCCCGGTGATCCGGAGCGACCGTCGGCAGACGCATCCGCTTATCGCGGCAGTTAATCAGTACGCAAGGTTTGGCAAAGTCTGCTGCCAGTTCGTGAATGTGCGGATCGTCAATCCCCAATAAAATTGCCGCCTGGGTTTCCGGCTCATTCATTCGTGCAATAAAGGCATTCGCATCGCTGTCCAGCTCTTCCAGCGGGCAATAACGCAACCGCACCTCGTGGGAATCCAGTGCCTTGCTAATGCTCTGAATTACCCGGTAATAAAAGATATCGGAGCGCTCATCGAATGCCCTCTGTGGCGCGAAGATCACCAGGTTATTGAGCAGCAACCGCCCGGCGGCAATCCCGTCCATTACCCCTAATTCACGCGCACATTCCAGCACCAGGCGTCGGGCCGTTTCGCTGGTATTGGCCTTCCCTGCCAGCACGCGGGAAACGGTGCTGGTCGACAGGTTGGTGCGCCGGGCGATTTCAGTGATTTTTAGCTTTTTATCCATTCTGTGATCTTGCTCCGTTTCCGCGATGGGAAAATTTTCATGAAACATAAGTCTCATGAATACTGGTCCGGGAAGCATAGTGCCCTTTTCTTTGGCGAATTGATGAGAATCCTTGCACAAAATCCACTTTGGCTGCCCCTTTTTCTCCCCTAACGTAAAGATGTCGTACAACTTCCATACTAGTTGTCGGTGTATTTCAGGCTAAAGCAGAAAAAAATCCCCATGCGGTCCAGATCGGTATAACAAATTTCGAATGGCCCGCAACGACTTCCCTACAGAACGGTGCGTGGAGAAAAAAATGAGCCAGGGAATCAACAATAATGAAGTGGTGGCAAGTAAAAGCCGCCGGATAGTTAAAAAGTTACGCTGGTGGATGCTGGTCCTGTTTTTACTGGGCGTCACGGTAAACTACATCACCCGTAACTCACTCGGTATTCTTGCCCCCGAACTGAAAACCAGTATGGGGATCACAACCGAACAGTACTCCTGGATTGTGGGTGCTTTTCAACTGGCCTATACCCTTTTTCAGCCGCTATGCGGTTGGCTGATTGACGTCATTGGCCTGAAAGTCGGCTTTATGATCTGCGCCATTATCTGGGCCATCGCCTGTATCGCCCATGCCGGAGCCGGAAGCTGGTTGCAACTGGCTATTTTGCGCTTCACGATGGGGGCATCCGAAGCGGCCGCTACGCCGGCGAACGCCAAAACGCTGGGTGAATGGTTCCCGAAATCAGAGCGCCCGGTTGCTGCAGGCTGGGCTGGCGTCGGTTTCTCGATTGGCGCCATGCTGGCACCACCCATTATCTATTTCGCCCACGCCTCTTTTGGCTGGCAGGGCGCCTTTATGTTTACCGGTGTTCTGGCGCTGGTGTGGGTGCTGCTGTGGTGGGCGTTTTACTCTAACCCGGAAAAACACCCGAACCTGAGCAAGGAAGAACTGGCCTACATTAAGCAGGACAACGAAGCGCCTGCGGTCAAACTTCCTTTCTTTACGGCGCTGAAAACCGTCGCCAAAAACAGACGTTTTTACGGTATCGCCATCCCGGCGTTTATGGCTGAACCGGCCTGGGCCGTGCTGAGCTTTTGGGTCCCCCTGTATCTGGCGAAAGAGCACGGAATGGACCTTAAGCAAATCGCCATGTTTGCCTGGCTCCCCTTCCTTGCCGCCGATCTGGGCAGCGTGGCGAGCGGTTATCTCACCAAACTGTATACCCGCTGGTTCGGCTGCTCCCGGGTAAACTCGGTAGTGGCAAGCTCCGTCACCGGCGCGTTTCTGATGATCTCGTTGGGCATCGTCGCGATAACCCGCGATCCCTATATCACTATCGTGCTGATCTCTATCGGCGGCTTCGGCCACCAAATCATCTCCTGCATGCTGAGCGCGCTGGTCGTGGAGTCCTTTGATAAAGGCCAGATGGCAACCGTTAACGGCATGCGCGGTTCCGCGGCATGGATAGCCAGCTTCCTCTTCTCTCTGCTCATTGGCGTTACCGCTGACAAAATAGGTTTCAATCCGCTGTTTATCGCCATGGGCTTTTTTGACCTGATTGGGGCCATTTTCCTGGTGTCATTTATTGCTGAACGTCGCGCAAAACGCGTCTGATTATGGATGTCTGATATGAAAATTTTGAAAAACTGGACCTTACAAAAACAGGCGGCTCACCATATTGAACTGTTGGTGGATGGGCAACATACGCTATGCCTGTATGTGCTGGAACCGACGCTGTTTCGCGTGCTGTTAAAACGTAAAGGTGAACTGGCGCTGGACAGGACCTGGAGCATTGCGCCCGGGCAGGATGTACCATGGGAAGGCCGTAACCGTGAAGATATCAGCGGTTTCAGTTGCCCGGACTGGACGCTTGAGCAACAGGATCAGCAATTGGTTATCGCCACCGAAGCGCTACGAGTCACCGTACACCAGCCTTTGTGGCTGGAATGGCACTACCGTAATGAGGCCGGAGAGTGGCAATGGCTGGCAGGCGATCGCCCCACCAGCGCCTATCAACTTAATGCGCATGGCGACGGCGTCGCGCATTACCTCAGCCGTAAAAAAGATGAGCGGTTTTACGGTCTGGGCGAGAAGGCTGGCAATTTGCAGCGTAACGGCAAGCGTTTTGAGATGCGCAATCTGGATGCGATGGGCTATAACGCGGCCAGTACCGATCCACTTTATAAACATATTCCGTTTACCCTCACCCGCCGGGACGACATCAGCTACGGTCTGTTTTATGACAACCTGAGCAGTTGCTGGCTGGATTTAGGTAATGAAATCGATAATTACCATACCGCCTATCGCCGCTGGCAGGCCGAAGCGGGCGATATCGATTATTACCTGTTTACCGGCGCGCGGGCGCTGGATGTCACCAAAGCGTTTGTCCGCCTGACCGGAAAGACCCTGTTCGGGCCGAAGTGGAGTCTGGGCTACAGCGGTTCCACCATGCATTACACCGATGCGCCGGATGCGCAAAACCAGCTGATGAACTTTATCCGTCTGTGTGAAGAACACGCGATTCCCTGCGATTCGTTCCAGCTCTCTTCGGGCTATACCTCGATTAATGGCAAGCGCTATGTCTTTAACTGGAACTACGACAAAGTGCCGCAACCCAACGTCATGAGTCAGGCCTTCCACGATGCGGGCCTGAAACTGGCGGCCAATATTAAGCCGTGCCTGTTGCAGGACCATCCGCGCTATCCGGAAGTGGCAGAGAAAGGTCTGTTTATTCGCGATTCAGAAACGGATGCGCCTGAACGTTCAAGCTTCTGGGACGATGAAGGGTCTCACCTCGACTTTACCAATCCACAGACCGTCAAATGGTGGCAAGAAGGGGTCACCACGCAACTGCTGGAGATGGGTATCGACTCAACGTGGAATGACAACAACGAGTTTGAAGTGTGGGACGGTGAAGCACGCTGCTACGGTTTTGGCCGCGAGATTGCCATCAAACATATTCGCCCGGTGATGCCGCTGCTGATGATGCGAGCCTCGCTGGAAGCACAGCAACGGTTTGCCCCGGATAAACGTCCGTACCTGATTTCCCGTTCCGGCTGCGCCGGGATGCAACGTTATGTACAAACCTGGAGCGGCGATAACCGGACCAGTTGGGAAACATTGCGTTTCAACACCCGAATGGGGCTGGGGATGAGCTTGTCCGGGCTGTATAACGTGGGGCACGATGTGGGCGGCTTCTCCGGTGATAAACCGGATGCTGAGCTGTTTGTTCGCTGGGTACAAAACGGCGTGATGCACCCGCGTTTCACCATCCATTCGTGGAATGACGATCACACGGTGAACGAGCCGTGGATGTATCCGGGTGTGACGCCTGCCATTCGCAACGCGATTGAACTGCGTTATCGCCTGCTGCCCTATTTTTATACCCTGTTGTGGCAGGCGCATGCGGATGACGAACCGATGCTGCGACCGACCTTTCTCGATCATGAGAATGACACACAGACATTTGAAGAGTGCGACGACTTCCTGCTCGGCCGCGATATTCTGGTGGCCAGCGTGGTCGAAGAAGGTCAGCGCCAACGCCGTGTCTGGCTGCCTGCGAATGAGACCGGCTGGTATGATTTTTATACCCATGAATGGTTCTGCGGCGGGCAGTGGATTGTGCGCGACGCGCCGCTGGAAAAACTGCCATTGCTGGTCCGCGCGGGGGCGGGGTTGCCGCTCAGCGAGCGAATCAAACACGTTAGCGCGACGGCGGATGATACCCGTGAGCTGAAACTGTTCCCGGTGAAAGGGACGGGGCGTTCAGCCGGGTTGCTGTTTGAGGATGACGGTGAGAGCTGGGGTTATCAGAACGGGAATGCCCTGTGGCTGGAATGGGAAATGGTGTGCGACGCGACAACCGTCAACCTGAAGATCAGCGCGAGCGGGGATTATCGTCCGGCGTGGAAGGCGCTGAAGGTGTCGTTACCGGCGGGGGAAAAACGTAAGCTTTTGATCAACGGCGAAGAGCGGAGCGAGTGGGTGCGATAGTCCCCTCGCCCCGGCCCTCTCCCAAAAGGGCTGAGGAATCCCCGGTAATCTTACGTTTTACAGCGATAACGCCGCTTAATACGCATAAAACAGTGACAGCGATGACAGGGCCCGGCTGAAAATCGATGAGGCGCTGGCGGCTGACCGGGGCCGCCCACAGGGAAGCGGGCGGAGGGGATAGCCTGCAAGGACGCAGGCTGGTCCCCGACCCGACAGTCAGACGACATAAGCCTCATGGACCGCGCCAGCGGCGATTTTCCTGGCCGGGAGCCCGGGTCGCCAGGGGGGGGCGGTGAGCCACCCTGGCACGCTCACGGGTTCTGTCGCGACAGAAAAGCAAGGAACATAAGGTGAACGGAACGACCATCAGAGCCGCATTTTCCCCCTCACCCTGGCCCTCTCCCTCAGGGAGAGGGGACCGTTCGTGCTCGCATTTTTGTGGGGATTCCTCACCCTATGGGGGGAGGGGTTATTGGCTTACTCGATACCTTTACTGCGCAGGTAATCTTCGTAATTACCCGTAAAGTCGATGACTTTCTCCGGCGTAATCTCAATCACACGGGTCGCCAGCGAGCTCACAAACTCACGGTCGTGAGAGACGAAAATCAGGGTGCCCTGATACATCTCCAGCGCCATGTTCAGCGATTCGATCGATTCCATATCCAGGTGGTTGGTCGGTTCGTCCATCACCAGAATATTGGGTTTTTCCATCATTAGCTTGCCGAACAACATGCGGCCTTTCTCGCCACCGGACAGCACCTTCGCGGGCTTTTTAATATCGTCCTGGCTGAACAGCAGACGACCCAGAATGCTGCGCACCGCCTGCTCGTCATCCCCCTCTTGTTTCCACTGGCTCATCCAGTCAAACACGGTGAGGTCGTTTTCAAACTCGTACTCATGGTCCTGCGCATAATAACCAATCTGCGCATTTTCTGACCACTTCACGCTCCCTTTGTCCGCTTCCAGTTCACCCACCAGCGTTTTCAGCATGGTGGATTTACCCACGCCGTTCGCACCGAGGATAGCGAGCTTCTCACCCACTTCCAGCAGCAGATTAACGCCTTTAAACAGCGGACCTTCATCAAACCCTTTGGCGAGGGCTTCCACTTCCAGCGCGTTACGAAACAGTTTCTTATCCTGCTCAAACCGGATGAATGGGTTCTGACGGCTGGAGGCTTTAACTTCTTCCAGTTTGATTTTATCAATCTGGCGCGCACGGGATGTCGCCTGACGAGATTTAGACGCGTTCGCGCTAAAGCGGCTAACAAACGACTGCAGATCGGCAATCTGCGCTTTCTTCTTGGCGTTATCCGCCAGCAGACGTTCGCGCGCCTGGGTTGCCGCCGTCATATATTCGTCGTAGTTGCCCGGATAAACGCGCAGCTCGCCGTAATCCAGGTCAGCCATGTGGGTACAGACCATATTCAGGAAGTGACGGTCGTGCGAAATGATGATCATGGTGCTGTTACGCTCGTTGAGCACCTGCTCCAGCCAACGAATGGTATCGATGTCCAGGTTGTTCGTCGGTTCGTCGAGCAGCAGGATGTCAGGATTGGAAAACAGCGCCTGTGCCAACAGTACACGCAGTTTCCAGCCTGGCGCCACTTCGCTCATCGGACCGTAATGTTGCTCAACCGGGATCCCGACGCCGAGCAGCAGTTCGCCTGCGCGCGCTTCGGCGGAGTAACCGTCCATCTCGCCATACTGTGTTTCGAGATCGGCGACTTTATAGCCGTCCTCTTCGCTCATTTCGGCCAGACCGTAGATACGGTCACGCTCCTGCTTCACTTCCCACAATTCACCGTGGCCCATGATCACGGTGTCGAGGACGGTGAACTCTTCAAAGGCGAACTGATCCTGGCGAAGCTTACCGATGCGTTCATTTGGATCGAGCGAGACATTCCCCAGCGTCGGCTCTAAATCGCCGCCGAGGATTTTCATAAAGGTGGATTTACCGCTCCCGTTGGCGCCGATCAGGCCGTAACGGTTGCCGCCGCCAAATTTGACGGAAATGTTTTCAAACAGCGGCTTGCTGCCGAACTGCATGGTGACGTTGCTGGTGACTAACACGGAATTATCCTGAAATGTGTGACAAACACCCTATTATGCCACAATTCCGAATTAGATTCCTGCCCGGAAACGAAGGGCTAAAATGAAACCAAAGGGAAAAAAGTGTGATTTCGTACACATCTCAATTCCCTGTGCGCGGGAATGCACATATAATGCGCTCCCATCTATTAGAAAGAACCATTAACCTAACGGCCTGTGGCACGAATCTCGCACACCATGAATATGAAATTAACAACGCTTTTAGCGGCGGCGTTTGCCGTCGTGGGCTTTTGCAAAACCGCGTCTGCTGTAACTTATCCGCTTCCGACCGATGGCAGCCGAGTGATCGGTCAAAACCAGGTCGTAACCATTCCAGAGAACAACAGCCAGCCGCTGGAGTACTTTGCCGCGCAATATCAGATGGGTCTTTCCAACATGCTGGAAGCGAACCCGGGTATTGATGCCTACCTGCCGAAAGGCGGTACGGTGATGAACGTACCTCAGCAGCTGATTCTGCCGGATACCGTCCATGAAGGTATCGTTATCAACAGCGCCGAAATGCGTTTGTACTATTACCCGGCAGGCACCAAAACCGTTATCGTTCTGCCGATCGGTATTGGCCAGTTGGGTAAAGACACCCCGATTGCCTGGACCACCAAAGTAGAACGTAAGAAAGCCGGTCCGACCTGGACCCCGACGGCGAAAATGCACGCTGAATATGCGGCCGCAGGTCAACCGCTGCCGCCAGTGGTTCCGGCAGGCCCGGATAACCCGATGGGTCTGTACGCACTGTACATTGGCCGTCTGTACGCTATCCACGGCACCAACGCCAACTTCGGTATCGGCCTGCGCGTAAGCCACGGCTGTGTGCGTCTGCGTAACGACGACATCAAATTCCTGTTCCAGAACGTACCAGTCGGCACGCGCGTACAGTTTATCGATGAGCCGGTAAAAGCCACCACCGAGCCGGATGGCAGCCGTTACATCGAAGTACACAACCCGCTGTCCACCACCGAAGCGCAGTTCAATGGCGGCGAAATCGTACCGATCGCGCTGACGAAAAGTGTCCAGAGCGTGACCAGCCAGTCTGACGTTGACCAGAATATCGTCGACCAGGCGGTGCAGAACCGTTCCGGTATGCCGGTTCGTATAAACTGATCCTTACGCAAGCATGAAAAAAGCGGGTTTAAAACCCGCTTTTTTTATCCGTTATTCACCACTTTTATCCGTTATTCACCACAATGATGCCGCCATGATCATAGCGGTAGCGGCAATGGGCGTACTCCAGCGGTGTGCCGTCCTCCAGATAAATCACCTGCTCTACTTCCAGCACCGGATCCGTCTCGTCACAGTTCAGGTATTCCCTGTCCTCAACGCCAGGTTTCAATGCGCGCACGATGCGGTAAGAACCCATGATTTTAAGCGCCAGATCGTCCTGCACATAACGAAACACCGAACTTTCCAGATGTCCACGGTTAAGACCCGGCACCAGATTTACCGGCATCAGGGTAAATTCCAGCGACACCGGCTCCCCTTCCAGCAGGCGTAAGCGATTAAAGTCATAGACCGGCTCGTCAGGGCCTAGCAGTAACGAGTCCTGTTCTTTCTCCGTCGGGAAACGCAGTTCAAATTTGATGATTTTGCTGGTGACCTGCCCCACATTTTCCCAGGTCTTGGTTGCGCCGTAATAGTCACTGCCCGGTAAATCCCAGCGGGAGAGTTGCATAAAATTCTTGCGCACAAAGGTGCCCAATCCTTTGCGGGTATAGACCAGCCCTTCGACAATCAGCTGACGCATCGCCTGCTGGATGGTCATGCGGCTGGTCCTGAATTCCGCCGCAAGGGCAAACTGATCGGGCAATGGCTCACTGGCCGAATACTGCTGACTCAGGATCCGATGTTTAATTTCGCGCGCAATAGAAATGTATTTCGACGCCATTGCCTTTCCTTCTTATTATTCAGCTATCCCATTGTTTCTTAAGGCCACTCTCTCGGCTATTTTGAGGAAAGGCAGGTAGAAGAATACACCAAAGACGATGATTATCAACTGAACCACTACCGCTCGCCAGTCTCCCGCTGTCGCCAGCCAGGCGCTTAGAATAGGCGGTGTCGTCCACGGGATCATCACCACGCAACGCGACATCCACCCCAGCGTGGTACACAGCCAGGCAAAGTAAATACCGATGGCCGGTAGCAGAACAAAGGGGATCATCAGCGGCAGGTTAAAGACAATCGGCAGACCGAAAATAACCGGTTCGTTAATGTTAAACAGCCCCGGTGAAATCGACAGCCGTGCCACCTGTTTCGCCGATTTCTGCCGGGAGAAAATGAATATCGCCAGCAACAGGGAAATCGTACTCCCCGTCCCGCCAATCATGCCGAAGGTCGGCACAAAGATATTATTAATGATATGTGGAATCGGCTGACCATTGGCAAAGGCCAGCATATTTTCATTGGTGTTGATAAGCAGGAACGGTTCCAGAATCACCCCATTCACCACCGACTGATGAATACCCAGAGTAAACAAGAAGTTGCCGAAACTATAAATAAAAATCGTCCCTGGCAGGCTGGTGTTAATCAGCCGCAGCGGTTGCTGGATAAGTGTGGTGATCAGATGAATTAAATCGGTATGCAGCACATTTGCCATTACGGCGGCGATCACCGCGAATGTCGACAGGGTGATAATGGTCGGAATCAGCGCGGAAAAGGATTTACCCACCGCTGGCGGTACATTTTCACCCAGCGAAATATTCAGCTTTTCGATGCCTGCGATGCGAATAAACAGCTCTGTCGACAACAAGCCAATAATCACCCCGGCGAAAATGCCGGTGGAGCCGATATTGGCAAAAGAGAGCATCTGGCTGACGGTAACCGTCGTTTTCGCCCCGTCCGGCACCACCTCCAGATGCATCGGCATCATCATTATGTAGCTGGAGAGCGCGATAACCACCGCCGAGACCGGGTTATCAAAATTGCGATTGCGCGCCAGAGACCAGGCGGTCATGGGCGCAATCAATAGAGCAGCAATATTCAACGTACCGTTGATGACCGCCTCCCCCCAGACCTTAAAGCGCACTAACGTCTCGCCCTCCAGTACCCACGGGAACACCACGTTATTGACCAGAACCGCCAGGCCGGCAAGGATAAAAATCGGCATGACGGCGGCAAACGCGTCCCTTAAGGAACGCAGATGGACCTGGTTAGCCAGGCGAGCGGAAAAATCGACGAACTTATCCACAAAAGACTGCATGTTCGCTGTTGTATTTGTTTCAGGCATCATGGTCTCCCTTCGTTCGGCATCAAACGGTACGCGGCTCTTTACAGTTCGCGGCCATTGCTGTGAATCACCTGTTTTAACCAGGCATAGCTGCGTTTTGGCACGCGTTTGAGATCTTTAAGGTCATGGTTTTCGCGATTGACGTAGACCACGCCATAACGCTTACGCATATCGCCCTGTGAGCTCAGAATGTCGATAAGCCCCCAGCCGAGATAGCCCACGACCTGCGCGCCATCTTCAAAAATGGCGTCTTTCATCGCCTGCAGGTGATCCCGGTGATAGGCAATGCGGTAATCGTCATTAATCGGATTCACCCCATCCCACGTTTCAATCACGCCGATACCGTTTTCAATGGGGAAAACAGGTAAACGCCAGTCGTTATAGTAGCGGGTGATAATGGCGCGAAAACCGAGAGGGTCTATCTGCCAGTTCCATTCAGTGGCCTCAAGATACGGGTTAGGCACATCGCCCTGTTGCAGGTAATAGTTCACCGGCGCATCTGCGGCGATGGCGTCGCTGTCCAGTGTTTTGCTGGCGTAATAGCTAAACGCCATATAGTCGCTTTTCACCCGCGCAATCAGCGCCAGGTCATCCGCACGATAGATATCGCTAAAGCCTTCACGCTCAACGACCGCCATTACCGCCGGGCTATAGCCCTGGCCGGCAAACACGCGAAGGAGATTCTGATTGAGGAACTCATCATATTGCTGGGCGCAAAAAACATCGCGCGGTTTACAGGTCGCGGGATAGACAAGTTGATGCGCCAGCATACCGCCCATCAGCTTGCCGGGTTTAGTCTCATGCAGGTAGTGAGTGAGCTGTACATGAGCCATCATCACGTGATGCTGGATTTGATACAGTTCGCGCAATGTTTTGTCGCCACGCAGATAGCCGCTAACCCGAAACGCTTCCGGCATATGGTAGATATTCTGCTCGTTAAAGGTCAGCCACCAGGTGACGCGATCGCCAAAACAGTCGATCATCTTCTGTCCGTAACGGACAAACGCCTCCAGCACACGACGATCGGTAAAACCGTTATATTTTTCCGCCAGCGCCAGCGGCATGTCGAAATGGTACAGGCAGATCATCGGCGCAATGCCGCGGGCGATCAGATCATTGATAAAACGGTCATAGAAGGCGATGCCCTCCTCATTGAACGCGCCGTCGCCGTCCGGGCAGACGCGACTCCAGGCTATCTGAAAGCGGTAGCAATTCATGCCTAAATCGCGCATGTAATCAAAGTCTTCCTGATAACGATGGTAGGAATCGGTCGCCACTTTCCAGTCGGAAGCAAACTCGCTGGCTTCGCGGATATCGTAAACCGAGGGCCCTTTTCCGCCCTCATTCCATGCCCCTTCGGTCTGCATACTGGAAACGGAATTTCCCCATAAAAAGCCTGACGGCAGCGTTTTACTCATCTGGACATCTCCTTCATCATATGACTAGTCATTTAATTTATATGACTAGTCATATAGCCAAAGGTGAAAAGTCAGGCAAAACGAAAGGATCGTTTTTGTGAGCAAGCTTGAGAAATTAGACGGGAAGAAAAATCCCCGGTCAGCGAGATGCCGCCGGGGAAGATCAAAAGCGGGTTTACTTGTGGGCTAGCTGGTTACGGCGGTATTCGCCCTGACGTTCCAGCATCCAGCCGGGATATTCGCGCGGCAACGCACTCACCGCATCAAGCTGGCGGAGCTCGTCGTCGGTGAAGCGAATATGGGTGGCGGCGATATTATCATCAAGCTGATCGGGGCGTTTAGCGCCGATGATCACGCTGCTCACCACCGGCTGATGCAGCAGCCAGGCCAGCGCTATCTGTGCGACAGAGACGCCTTTTGCTTCGGCGATAGCGCGCATCACGTCGATGCAGTCAAATGCACGGTCTTTGTTTACCGGCGGGAAGTCAAACTCCAGACGACGACTGCCCTCTTCGCCTTTGCCATCGCGGCTGTATTTACCGCTCAGCAGGCCGCCCGCCAGCGGGCTCCAGACCATCAGGCCAACGTTTTCGCTTTGCAGCATCGGCGCCAGTTCACGTTCCAGGTCACGCCCGGCGATAGTGTAATAAGCCTGCAACGAGGCGAAACGTGCCAGCCCGAGGCGTTCAGAGATACCCAGCGCTTTGGCGATTTGCCATGCCGCCCAGTTAGAAACACCGATATAACGAACATGTCCATGCTGAACGAGATTATCCAACGCGTAGAGCATCTCTTCCATGGGGGTCGCCGGGTCAAAGCCATGCAACTGATAGAGATCGATATGATCCAGTTGCATTCGTCGCAGGCTCTCTTTTACGCTGCCAATAATGTGATAGCGGGAGCTGCCGCGTGAGTTCACGCCCGCCGTGCCGGTTTCGCCGAACACTTTAGTCGCCACCACCACATTTTCACGCGGCACTTTAAGATTTTTCAGTGCCTGGCCGGTAATTTGCTCGGAGCGGCCTTCGGAATAGACGTTGGCGGTATCAATAAAATTGATGCCTGCGTCCAGCGCGCTGCCGACCAGCTTGTCCGCCTGCGCCTGATCCAGTTGCCCAATTTTGCCCCACATGCCGCCCTCACCGCCGAACGTCATGGTCCCGAGGCACAGTTCAGAAACAAACAGACCGGTATTGCCGAGTTTTTGATAACGCATTTGGCGTCTCCTCACACTGTTGGTTGACGCAGATAGTTATACGCAATACGGCGTGCTGTGGAATGTGGCGATCCTGTCTGTTTCTTGCCCAATCCTCTAAACCTTATCCGCGCGGGGCGTCGCCAAACACCGAATACTCCGGCAAACGCACCTGCTGATAAGGCTCCCAGCCGCCGCCAAGCGCTTTATACAACGCCACTAAGTCCAGACTGCTCTGTACACGCGCCTGCGCACGCTGCTGCTCCGCCTGCGCCAGTTGACGTTGGGCATCAAGCACATCGATAAAACTGGCAATACCTTGCCGGTAACTGTCGCTGGCCAGCGTAAACGCGTTATGCAGCGCATCGAGGGTTTTATCCAGCCCGGCCTCGCGCTGCTGATCGGCGCGATAGCTGACCAGCGCATTTTCCACATCACCCAACGCTTCCAGCACCGTCTGGCGATAATTGAGCACCGCCGCGCCCTGCTGCGCGCGGGCCAGTTTCACGCTGGAGACCAGGCGCCCGCCCTGAAAGATAGGAATAGAAATCTGCGGACCGAAACTGTAGAAATGGCTGCTCCAGTCGGTGAGCCAGTCGGTCTCACTGTTACGCAAACCAAACTGCCCACTCAGCGTCAGGCTTGGGAAAAGCTGCGCGACGGAGACGCCAATTTGTGCCGTGGCGGCATGTAATGAGGCTTCCGCCTCACGAATATCCGGGCGTCTGCGGGCCAGCGTCGAGGGAATGCCGGTTGAAACCAGCGCAGGCAGCTTCGGCAATGGCTGCACATTCCTGAGCTCCCCGTCCAGCGCACCTGGCGGTTTGCCCAACAAAATCGCCAGCGCATTCATCGCCTGACGCTCCTGGGCCTGATACTGCGGTAGTTGCGCCTCCAGGCTCCCCACCTGAGCCCGGGCATTTTCCACGTCCATTTGCGGCGACAGCCCGCTACGCTGGCGGTTATCCGTCAGGGCAAAAGTTTGCTGCGCGGTCTCGATTTGCGTCTGCAACGTGGAGATTACGCTTTGTGCGCCGCGCAGTTGCAGCCACGCGCGCGCCACTTCCGCCTCCAGTGACACCAGCGCATCGTTGCGCTGCTCAATCGCCTGTTGCTGCTGTGCCTGCGCTCCTTCAACCTGACGACGCACTTTGCCCCAGAGATCCAACTCCCACTGCGCGTCGAAACTCCCCTGATAGAGGTTCACCGGCTGGGTTAATGCCCCCAACGCGCCGGCGATTTGCGGATCAACATTGTCCAGTTGGCCGTAAACATCATGAGATTTAAGCTCCCCTTCCAGCCCCAGTTGTTGACGCGTGGCTTTTACGCTGCCATTGACCGCTGGTAAAAATGCGCCGCCAGCCTGATTAATCTGTTCGCGCGCGCCTGCGATACGCAGCACTGTTTGTTGCAATGAGAGATTCCCGGCGATCGCACGCTCAATCAGACTATTGAGTTGCGGTGACTGAAAGCTGGTCCACCAGCGCGGATTAACCGCCTGCGACACGGCTTGAGAAGCCACGGTTTTATCGCCCGGATCGTTCCAGTGCGTTGGGGTTTGCGGCGATGGCTGCTGGTAATCCGGCCCCACGCTGCAGCCTGCCAGCCAAAGAGAGAGAAATGTCAGTGAAACACCACGCCTGGACATATTAATGTGCTCCTGCGCTGCCTTCGCTCTTAATGGGCGAAAGCAGTAAACAAAAAGGAATCAATAACAGTGCGACAATGCTGAGCAGCGTGAACACGTCGATATAAGCCAGAAAACGCGACTGCGCGATCATCGTTTTATACATCTGCCCCATTGCTGTATTCATCGGGTCACCCACCAGGGCAGTGAAATTGCGGATCGCTTGCGCCGATTCGCGTACCGCCAGTTGGAAGGGTTCATTAAGCGGCGACATGTTATATGCCAGATGCGCGCTGTGCGCCTGCGACCGTTCGGTTATCGCCGCCGTGGAAAGTGAAATACCCACCGATCCTGCGACATTACGGAACATCGTGAACAACGCGGCCGCATCGGCATTAAGCTGACGCGGAATGGTAATAAACGCGATGGTGGTCAGTGGCACAAACAGAAAACCCAGACCAATGGACTGCGCGCTGCGAAACAGCATCAGGGTTTCGAAATCAATATCCGGCGTCAGCGTTCGCGACCACCAGAACGAAGCCGCAAGGCAGAAAAAACCAAAGGCGATAATCCAGCGCGTCTGCACGGCAGGCATCAGTTTGAGCACCAGCGGGATAGTCAGCACAATCAATACCGCCCCCGGCGACAGCACCAGCCCTGACCAGGTGGCGGTGTAACCCAGATCCTGCTGCGCCAGTTGTGGGATCACCACCGAACTGCCATACAGGATCATCGCCATACCTGCCATCAGCAGACTGGAGACAGCAAAGTTTTTATCTGCCATACAGCGCAGATCAACGACCGGCTTTTTGGCGTACAGCAGCCAGTAAATCGCCCCGACAATGCCGACTGCCGTCAGCACGGCAAAAATACGGGTAAAATCAGAGGCAAACCAGTCCTCGTCCTCCCCACGGTCCAGCATCACCTGAAGGCAACCGAGTCCGAGGGCGATAAGGCCGATCCCAGGCCAGTCGATGGTCAATTTTTTGTCCGACTTGCGCTCCCACGGCGGGTCTTCCAGTAACTGATAAATCGCGAGCACCGTAACAATACCGACCGGGATATTGATAAAAAAGACCCAGCGCCAGGAGTAGTTATCGGTGATCCAGCCGCCCAGCGTCGGCCCCATTACGGGGGCAACAATGATCGCAATCGAAGAGAGACCAAACGCCTTACCACGATCCTCAGGCTTGAAGTAATCCAGCAGCACCGACTGCTGCGTTGGCTGTAAGCCGCCGCCAAAAAAGCCCTGCAATACGCGAAACAGGATGATTTGCCACAGCTCCGTCGCGATGCCGCACAAAAAGGAGCAAACGGTGAACATCACTATGCAAATCAGGAAAAACTGCTTGCGACCGAATACGCGGCTGAGAAACGCCGAAATGGGCAGCACGATACCATTGGCCACCAGATAACTGGTCAGCACCCAGGTGGATTCGTCGTAACTGGCGGAAAGCGAACCGGCAACATGCGGCAGGGCAACGTTGACGATGGTGGTATCGAGGATCTCCATAAAGACCGCCAGCGTCACCACCCAGGCAACGGCCCATGGATTACTGGCTGGTCGCCAGTTTTCATGGCTAACGTCAGTCATTCAACGGTTACCTTCGGTTCAACTGACAGGCCAAGCGGCAACGGACGATTCGTATCCAGCCCTTTATCAATGACGATTTTCACCGGTACGCGCTGAACGATTTTGACGAAGTTACCGGTGGCATTCTCAGACGGGAAGGCTGAAAACTTCGAGCCGCTCCCCTGTTGAATACTGTCAACATGCCCTTCCAGTTCCAGATCCGGCCAGGCATCGACCTTCACTGTGACTTTATTACCCGGACGCATGCGTTCAAGCTGAGATTCTTTAAAATTCGCCGTCACCCAGATTTGCGGTGAGATCAGGGAAAACAACGCCGTGCCCGCCTGGACCAGCGTGCCGGTTTGCACATTACGCTTGGTGACAAAACCGTCGAACGGCGCGCGAACCTCGGTCCAGGAGAGATTCAGCTCGGCAGTTTCAAGCTGTGCTTTCGCCTGATCCACCTGGCGCTGACGGGCCTCAACATTGGTCTCCTGCTGGCGAATCTGCAACTGCACCTGATCCGCCACTTCCAGTTGCGCCTGCGCGCTCGCCAGTTGTGCCTGCGCGCTGCGTAACTGGGCATTGGCGCTGTCGATATTTTGTTGCGTTGTGGCGCGAGGATCGACACCGCGCTGACGTTTATAAGCCGCCTGCGCATTGGCTAAATCCGCCTGCGCTTTCAGCACCTGTGCCCGCGCTTCATCGCGCTGAGCCGGATATTGTACTTTCGACAGATCCAGTTGCGCCTGCGCCTGGTGGAGCTGCGCCGTCGCCAGCCCAAGTTGCGCCTGCGCCTGATCGCGCTGCGCCGTGGCATCACGGGGATCGATGACGACCAGCAGATCGCCCTTTTTCACCTGCTGGTTATCCTTTACCCGCAATTCAGTGACGTAACCCGCCACTTTCGGCGCAATGGTAACCGCATCGCCGTCGGTAAACGCATCGTCTGTCGTCTCTTCATTGCAGGTAAGTAGCCACCACACCAGCGCAACAACAACCATTACTATCACAACAACGCCGAGGATAATGAGGGGCTTTTTACCGGGGCGTTTGCGGTTTTGCGTCTCTTCTGTTTGAGTTTCCTGCCCGTTCTCAGGGGCGGTTGAATGTTCTGCCATAGTACGCAACAGTCCTGTCAGTGAACGGCGTCACAATTACGCCGTTCACTAAACTTAGGCGGTAGCTATACATTTGCCAGGATAAACTGACAAATCAGCACTATCTGACCAGGAATAGTCCGTAGCCAACCAGCGCGGCCCATAGCAGCATGGGGAGGGAATAAACATGGAAGCGCCACCAGATGCGACGATCGTTTGCCATTCGCAACGCAATCAAATTGGCCAGCGAGCCGGGCAACAGGCCAAATCCACCGACATTGACCGCCCAGGCCAGCAACGTATCAGGCGGCACATAATTGAGCAGCAAAATGGTCGCGGGCACATTGCTGATAAACTGCGACAGGCCAATGGCGGTTAACCACAGACCCGACGGCGAAAGCTGGCTGGTGCCGGTCAAAAGATGATGCAACACGGGCAACTGGATCAGCAAATGCACGTCGATAAACATGGCGATAAACACCAAGAGCAACGTCCAGTCCACACTCAGCACAACACGTCGCGCGAGCAATAAGAAGCCCACAGCCACCACGACCAGTCCCCACAGTTCCTGTTTTAGCTCGAGCGCCGTAATAAAAACCAGGTAAAAGCCCAGGCAGCTCCAGACCAGCCTGGGCTGCCAGTCCGGATTTTTAACGCCGCTATGGTAGTTAAGCGTCTTACTGGAAAAACAGAACCAGCATAACGCCAGAAGCGTTGCCATCATTGCCAGCGCCAGCGGCGTCATCTGCCAGATAAAGGCCGGGAATGACATCCCGGAACGTCCCCAAATCAGGATATTTTGCGGGTTACCAATGGGGGTTAACAACGAACCCGCGTTCACCGCCAGCGCCTCAAAAATGATCAGCCGATTGACCGGGATTTCACATAATTTCTTTAAAGTGATGGTAAGCGGCACCACAATAAAGAGTGCCACGTCGTTGGTCAGGAAGGTTGAAAGCAGCGCCGCCGCAAGGACCATAAACATGGCCAGTTGCCGCTCGGTGCGAAAACGCCGCACCATGCGACGCCCCAGCACATCAAAATAGCCGCTCAGTTCTACGCCTTTGGTCAGCAGCATCAAACCGCTGAGGGTAATAATGGTGTGCCAGTCAATAGCACCCGGCCAGGCGGCAGGCGCAAAAGGAACGGCAAAACAGAGACCCAAACCAATAATCAGCAGGAGGTGCAAAAAGCGATCGCGCAACAACGCGCGAAAGAATGGAAGATTCATTCAGACGGCAACCCTTGTTGCAAAGTGAACTGACGAAAACGCTCAAGCGTTTCTTCACTGACGTGGTGTTCCATTCCTTCCGCGTCACGGCGGGCAATTTCCGGGCTGACGCCCAGTACCAGTAAAAAACTTTCCACAATTTGATGACGTTCGCGGCTGGCCTGTGCGAGCCTCTCCCCTTCCGGCGTCAAAAATACCCCGCGCCAGGGAATTTGCTCGATCAGCCCTACCGTCGCCAGTCGTTTTAACATTTTTGCAACTGTTGGTTGTGAAACACCCAGCCGCGCTGCCATATCCACCTGGCGGGCTTCGCCCACTTCGTGGATTAAATCTGAAATCAATTCAACATAATCGTCGATCAGCTCGCGGCGATGCGCTTCGCGCACCTGACGAAAGCCTTCAACATGCTCTTCAACATTTACCAGCGTCACTTTTTTTATTGTGTGCTTACCTGCGCGACGGTTCATTGTGCTTCCTCTGAGGTGTGACGCGATACCCGCATCATATAAGAGAAGGCACATTGTAAACCATAGGTGAACCAGCACAAAAAATTAACGTCTTAGCCATAGCTATAAAATATAGCCTGTGCTATATCTGTATGTAATACGTTCAACCCAACATGGATGGTCGGGAGCGAACAAGTCAGTAAGGAGGTCAATATGAACGAATTTCAGAGGTGCATGAGCGTGTTTACTCACTCCCCGTTTAAAGTTCGTCTGCTGCTGCTGAATATGCTGTGTGATATGTTCAACGGCAAGCCACAGAAAGACGATAAAACTTCTCATTAATGCGGCGTCGCGGTACGCCGCTTCATTTTTCCGTCACATACACCCGCTATTTTCGGATCGCCCGCCCATAATTTTCACTTATTTGTTTGATTTGCAACCGCCCTCCCAAAACGACACGGTAGCAGGTGTTGACCTTCTGCACGGCTAACTTTATCTTTGCGCAGCCCTGCACAAATTGCGGCTCGCAGAAGCGGACCTCTCCCCCTCTCCACGCACTGTCCGGCAGGTTTTGACCCTTTCGCCAGGGTGAGCACATGGCGTTTTCGTGAAGTAATCTATGAGCATAATCCTTAAAGAATCCGTTGCCTTCCGCAGCCAGACAATCAATCCGTGGACAGGTTTCTATTTTCTCCAGTCAATGTTGATTAATTTTGCTCTTGGTTATGAATTTAGTGTCCTGTACGCCGTCGTCTTTACCTGTGCTCTGTGCGTACTGTGGCGGCATGCCCCCCGGGCGCAAAAAATCGTTATTGGAATTACCTCGCTTGTCGCCGCCTGCTATTTCCCGTTTGGCCAGGCCTATGGCGCACCGAACTTTAATACTTTGCTGGCCCTGCATTCGACCAATATGGAAGAGTCGACGGAAATTCTGACGATTTTCCCATGGCATCACTATGCTATCGGCGCGTTTATTTTTGCGCTGGGCATTGTGTCGCTGCGTCGTCGGGTAACGCAGCCGTCAACCCCGTGGCTCAAATGGGATACGCTCGGGGTGGTATTCTGCGTCGCGTCCTATTTTATTGGCCCGGTGCAAAACCACTTCCGCGGCTTTGAGTTCAGACTGATTGATACCGGTGTTCCGGTACTGCGCTTCGTCCGCGATGTCGCGGTGAACAACTATGAAGTGGTGAAAGAGCAGGAAAACATGGCGCAGCTCGCCAGCATGAAGGACACCTGGACTGTCCTTGGCGTCAAACCGAAGTATCACACCTACGTGGTGGTGATTGGCGAGAGCGTACGCCGTGACGCGGCGGGCGCCTTTGGCGGCCACTGGAACAATACACCGTTCGAAAGCCAGGCCAATGGCACTTTCTTTATGGATTACATCTCTGCCAGCGGCTCGACGCAGAAATCGCTGGGCCTGACGCTCAACCGTGTGGTTGATGATAAACCGCAGTATCAGGATAATTTTGTCACCCTCGCAAACCGCGCAGGCTTCCAGACCTGGTGGTTCTCTAACCAGGGGCAGATTGGCGAGTATGACACTGCCATTGCCAGTATCGCGAAGCGCGCGGATGAAGTGCAGTTCCTGAAAAGCGGTGATTTCGAAGCGGATAAAAATACCCGTGATGAAGATTTGCTTAAGCTGACCAATCAGGTTCTGGCCACCAAACGCAATCAGCCGCAGTTGATTGTGCTACATCTGATGGGTTCACACCCGTCCACCTGCGAGCGTTCCGGCGGTAAATACAGCGAGTTCGTGCAGTCAAAAGAGACCTCTTGCTATCTCTATTCCATCACCGCGACGGATGAACTGTTGGGTAAACTCTACTCGCAACTCGTTGCCACGAATGACAGTTTCTCTATGGTCTATTTCTCTGACCACGGGCTGACATTCAGAGAGCGTGGGACGGACGTACAGTATCTGGCACATGACGACCTGTTCAAACAAAACTTCCAGGTGCCGTTTATGGTGCTGTCGAGCGATGACACAAAGCATCGGGAGATAAAAGCGCGCCGTTCCGCGAACGATTTCCTGAGCTTCTTCTCGCAGTGGACGGGGATTACCACCCAGGAGATTAAAAATGCTTACCCGTTCATGTCCGAGCAAAAGGCCGGGCCAGTCTACATTACCAACTTTAAGTTACAGAAAATTGACTATAACCGCCTGGCGACAGATGTTTTCGATACGCACCGCTAAGCGCTACTCCTGAACAACAGGCAAAAAAAATCCGCCCCTTGAGGCGGATTTTTTTATTGCCAGCCGTATTAGAAACGGTAGCCGACGCCTGCGATCCAGGTGCCTACGTCAACGCTACGAATACGAGACTGCTCGTAGGAGAAGTCCAGTGCAACGTTTTCCATCGGGTTGAACTGCAGACCCGCGCCATAGGAGAAACCGTAGTCGCTGGTGTCTGATGCTTTAGCAGTGTCAACGGTCTGCTGGAATTTACCGTAGCCAACACCCACAACACCGTAGATGCTTGCCCAGTCGTTCAGACGGTAAGCCGGACCTGCAGTGATACCGTAGTACTGGCCTTTGTTATAGACGCCATCTTCAGTGCGATCTTTTTCAGTGTACGTGAAGGAGCCAATAACGCCCAGCGGGTTGTTGTCCTGCTCGTAGCGGTATTTCAGGTTGAAGCCGTTTGCTTTGTTTGCTACACCCTGAGCGTCGCTCTGTGCGTAACCACCGGTAACAGTGGAAGTTGCTGCAAAAGCGGAACCTGCGGATACCGCCAGAACAGCGGCCAGTGCTGAAAGACATGCAATTTTTTTCATAACCACCTCAAATGTGCTTCAAGTAAATCCTAAGTTTTAAATATATCAAAATTTGTTAAGAAACTCTTTGGGATAAACGATGTCTAAAGAGCCATTTCATGTAACAGAACATTTCACATGCTTACTAACTCTTTCATTAAACGGACGTTTTTCCGCAGAACGTGCCATTATGAAGCTTACTATCCGGCATGTTCATCCAGATTATTCCTAATCGGCATGGTTAATTAACCATCAGATGTCATCTATTTTACGTATTTTTAGCCGCTGTTTTTCAACAAAGTCTCAACCAGCCGGGGCTATTTCAAGTAGACTGCAAGGCTTTACCATGATTGACATAATTTGACAGGAGAAAGGATGCCTGGGTCGTCTCGTAAGATACCGGTGTGGTTATCAGTATTGGTGTTACTTGTTGCGATGTGTTCGATACAGGGAGGCGCATCCCTGGCTAAATCGCTGTTTCCGGTCGTGGGCGCGCCGGGAATGACGGCGCTACGTCTGGCGTTGGGGACGTTGATTCTGGTGGTGGTCTTTAAGCCCTGGCGTCTGCGCTTTACCCGAGAACAGCGCATGCCGCTGCTGGCATATGGATTGTCGCTGGGTGCGATGAACTATATGTTTTATCTCTCTATTCAGACAATACCTCTGGGTATTGCGGTTGCGCTGGAATTCGTCGGCCCCCTCTCCGTTGCCCTTTTTGGCTCCCGTCGCCCTATTGATTTTTTGTGGGTCATTCTGGCGGTGCTGGGCCTGTGGTATTTATTACCGCTTGGTGACAATGTTTCCCATGTGGATTTAGCCGGTGCGGCATATGCACTGGGCGCAGGCGCATGCTGGGCTGTATATATTATTTCTGGCCATAAAGCCGGAGAAGAACATGGCCCGGCGACCGTTGCCCTGGGTTCATTAATAGCGGCACTGGTTTTTGTACCTTTAGGAACTTTCCAGGCCGGCGTAGCATTATGGCAATGGTCAGTGCTGCCTTTGGGCGTTGCGGTTGCCATATTATCCACCGCTCTGCCTTACTCCCTGGAAATGATTGCACTCACCCGTTTACCGACACGTACGTTCGGAACGTTGATGAGTATGGAACCCGCCCTGGCTGCAATATCCGGTATGATTTTTTTGAGTGAAACGTTGAATCTTCAACAAGTTGGGGGACTGACATGTATTGTGATTGCCTCCATTGGCTCAACAATGACGTTACGCAGGGAAGTCAAAGTCGAAAAAGTTGATATAGGATAATAATTATTATTCAGCATGGATGATCTGCCATGCTGAATTAATCTCTTTTTCTATAGCACATCGCTGAATGCCATAAAAACTCACATTTCAATATATATACTTACATTCTCATCCCCTTCTTGACCTTAAATACCCGCCCGCTACGGATAGGCTGAACGCGATATTATTTTAATGATGCAGGATCCAGGAATTTTCTTTTTTATCGTTGCTATTGAACCGATAGGTATATTCAAAAACAGCAATCAAAAATCTGGTGCTATACTTACTTTCGACAATTACCTGGGACACAAACATCAAGAGGATATGAGATTATGAGTACCGCTAAACTGGTTAAAACGAAAGCGTCTAATCTGCTTTATACCCGTAACGATGTATCAGACAGCGATAAAAAAGCGACTATCGAGTTGCTTAATCGCCAGGTGATCCAGTTCATTGACCTGTCACTGATCACGAAACAGGCCCACTGGAATATGCGCGGTGCTAACTTCATCGCCGTTCATGAAATGCTCGACGGCTTCCGTACTGCGCTCGTTGATCATCTGGATACCATGGCAGAGCGTGCCGTGCAGTTGGGTGGCGTCGCGCTGGGCACTACGCAGGTTATCAATAGCAAAACCGCACTGAAAAGTTACCCACTTGACATCCACAGCGTACAGGATCACCTGAAAGAGCTGGCTGACCGTTATGCCATCGTAGCGAATGATGTGCGTAAAGCCATCGACGAAGCAAAAGATGAAGATACTGCGGATATCTTTACTGCCGCTTCACGCGACCTGGACAAATTCCTGTGGTTTATCGAATCCAATATTGAATAAGCCCGATCGCTAACATATGGACTTCAGATGACCCCTTTGCCGCCCGGCAAAGGGGTTGCACTTTTATGGTGCGTTATTTTGTTCTTTCCCGCCTGAAACTCCGCCAGACTGTTATCATCACTTCACAAAATTGTTAAGAAAAGATTGTTTAATGGTGCATTCCTGCGCTAAATAAAGATGATTTCTGTGCGAAATCTTTCTCCGCACCAATATGAAGCCCCAAAATAGTGCATAGCACTGTTCGCGCTTCGTTATAAGCACGGATTTAGAATATCGCCTCTTTACAAAACAACGGGTTGTAAACCTGGCATGATTTTTTCATACTGCGTACGTTCTCGCAGGGGATCGCCCCGTGGATATAAAAGGAAAAACTATGAAGTCTGTATTCAAACTTTCCCTGGCTACACTCGCTCTCGCCTTTGCTGTTTCTTCTCAGGCCGCAAATAAACTGGTTGTCGCAACCGATACCGCATTCGTTCCTTTCGAATTCAAGCAGGGTGACAAATACGTCGGCTTCGACGTTGATCTGTGGGCCGCCATCGCGAAAGAACTGAAACTGGATTACGAGTTAAAGCCGATGGATTTCAGCGGCATCATCCCGGCTCTGCAAACTAAAAACGTTGATCTGGCGCTGGCTGGTATCACCATTACCGAAGAACGTAAAAAAGCGGTTGAATTCTCTGATGGCTACTACAAAAGCGGCCTGATGGTGATGGTTAAAGCCAACAACAACGACGTGAAAAGCGTTAAAGACCTCGACGGTAAAGTGGTCGCAGTGAAGAGCGGTACCGGTTCTGTTGATTACGCGAAAGCGAACATCAAAACCAAAGACCTGCGTCAGTTCCCGAACATCGACAACGCGTACATGGAACTGGGCACCAACCGTGCTGATGCGGTTATCCACGATACCCCGAACATTCTCTATTTCATCAAAACCGCAGGTAACGGTCAGTTCAAAGCGGTAGGCGATTCACTGGAAGCCCAGCAGTACGGTATCGCGTTCCCGAAAGGTAGCGACGAGCTGCGTGAAAAAGTGAACGGTGCACTGAAAACCCTGCGCGATAACGGTACTTATAACGAAATCTATAAAAAATGGTTCGGTACCGAGCCTAAATAATAATTTGTTCTGTGCAGTAGTGTTCCCCGGCAGCGTTGAGCTTTCCGGGGCTACTTAAACAGACTTATCACCCGTAGGTCGGGAAACCGGTACTACGGGTGTTTGTATATTTCCACCACGGTTTACAGGAACTCATCATGCAGTTTGACTGGAGTGCCATCTGGCCTGCCATTCCGCTTCTGATTGAAGGCGCAAAAATGACGCTTTGGATCTCGGTCCTCGGCTTAATTGGCGGCTTGATTATTGGACTGGCGGCAGGTTTTGCGCGCACCTTTGGCGGCTGGATCGCCAACCACATCGCACTCGTTTTTATTGAGATTATTCGCGGTACCCCGATTGTTGTTCAGGTGATGTTTATCTACTTCGCCCTGCCAATGGCATTCAACGATTTGCGTATCGACCCCTTTAGCGCCGCCGTTATCACCATCATGATTAACTCGGGCGCGTACATCGCGGAAATTACGCGCGGTGCGGTACTGTCCATCCATAAAGGTTTTCGTGAAGCAGGCCTGGCACTGGGGCTGTCTAAGGGCGAAACCATCCGCCACGTTATCCTGCCATTAGCGCTGCGTCGTATGCTGCCGCCGTTAGGTAACCAATGGATCATCAGCATTAAAGACACCTCTCTGTTTATTGTTATTGGCGTCGCCGAGCTGACCCGTCAGGGCCAGGAGATCATCGCCGGCAACTTCCGCGCCCTGGAAATCTGGAGCGCCGTTGCGGTTGTCTATCTGATCATCACTCTGGTGCTGAGCTTTATTTTGCGTCGTCTTGAAAGAAGGATGAAAATCCTGTGATTGAATTTAAAAACGTCTCCAAGCACTTCGGCCAAACCCAGGTGCTGCATAATATCGACCTGAACATTACCCAGGGCGAAGTGGTGGTGATTATCGGGCCATCGGGTTCCGGGAAATCCACCCTGCTGCGCTGCATCAACAAACTCGAAGAGATAACCTCTGGTGAGTTGATTGTTGATGGCCTGAAAGTGAACGATCCAAAAGTTGACGAACGTCTGATCCGCCAGGAAGCAGGTATGGTGTTCCAGCAGTTTTATCTGTTCCCACACCTGACTGCGCTGGAAAACGTTATGTTTGGCCCGCTACGCGTGCGCGGCGCGAAAAAGGACGAAGCCGAGAAACTGGCAAAAGAACTGCTGGCAAAAGTAGGCCTTGCCGAACGTGCGCATCACTATCCGTCTGAGCTGTCCGGTGGCCAACAACAACGTGTGGCTATCGCCCGCGCGCTGGCGGTAAAACCGAAGATGATGCTGTTTGATGAGCCGACTTCCGCACTCGACCCGGAACTGCGCCATGAGGTGCTGAAAGTCATGCAGGATCTGGCTGAAGAAGGGATGACGATGGTTATCGTGACGCACGAAATCGGCTTTGCTGAGAAAGTGGCCTCTCGTCTGATCTTTATTGATAAAGGCCGGATTGCCGAAGATGGCAACCCACAGACGCTTATCGAGAATCCACCAAGCCCGCGCTTGCAGGAATTCTTACAACACGTCTCCTGAGTCATCTCTACCCTCTTCCCGTCGGGAAGAGGGTAATTTCCCCTTCTCCCCGGATTTATCTCATTTCCTTCGACGCGTTGCCCGGCATCTATACTTATCATTTTGCTGGACTTTCTCGCCGGAGGCACCCATGCCGTGGATCCTGTTACTCATCAGTCTGTTTTGGCTACCCGCTCAGGCGGCTGGCATTCCCGGGGTGACAACCGGGGCCACGAGCACACCGCCCATTGCCGAAACCCCGGCCCCGGATATCGAGCAAAAAAAAGCCGCCTATGCCGCGCTGGCAGATGTGCTGGATAACCAGCAATCGCGCCAGGAACTGATCGACCAACTGCGTAAAGTCGCTGCGACACCGCCGCAGGAACCTGTTCCCGTTATTACGCCTCCCCAACTCGTTGAACAGAAAACGGTACTGGAGAACGTCACGGAAGTCAGCAGCCACTACGGTGAAGAGTTTGCGTCACGGTTTGCTCAACTCTATCGCAACATTACCAGTTCCCCGCACAAAGCGTTTAATCCGGAAACCTTTACCAGTGCCGCCGGGCATTTTTTACTGCTCGCCGTGCTGGTATTTGCCTTCTGGCTACTGGTGCGCCTTAGCGTAATGCCGCTGTATCGCAAGATGGGCTACTGGGGGCGCAATAAAAACCGCGAGCGGAATAACTGGCTACAGCTTCCGGCGATGATTATCGGCGCGTTTATTATCGACCTGCTGTTGCTGGCGCTGACGCTGTTTGTCGGCCAGATACTTAGCGCTAATCTGAATAACGGAAACCGGACCATCGCCTTCCAGCAAAGCCTGTTTTTAAATGCGTTTGCCCTGATTGAATTCTTTAAGGCCATCCTGCGGCTTATCTTCTGCCCGCGTATCGCGGAACTGCGCCCGTTTCGTATCGAGAACGACACCGCCAAGTACTGGCATCTGCGCCTCAGTGCGCTGAGCAGCCTGATTGGCTACGGTTTGTTGGTCGCCGTCCCGATTATCTCCAATCAGGTAAATGTGCAGGTGGGCGCGCTGGCTAACGTGACCATCATGCTCTGTATTACCGTCTGGGCGCTGTATCTGATCTTTCGCAATAAACGCATTATCCAGCACAACCTAACCCATCTGGCGGATCACTCACTGGCTTTTTTTAGCCTGTTTATTCGCGCCTTCGCGCTTATCTGGCACTGGCTCGCCAGCGCTTACTTTATCGTGCTGTTTTTCTTCTCGCTCTTCGATCCGGGCAATAGCCTGAAATTTATGATGGGAGCATCATTAAGCAGCCTGGCGATTTTAAGCATCGCGGCTTTCCTTTCCGGTATGCTTTCGCGCTGGATAAATAAGACCATCACCCTCTCACCGCAGGTGCAGCGTAACTACCCGGAACTGCAAAAGCGGCTTAACGGCTGGCTTTCTGCGTCGATGAAAGCAGCTCGAATCCTCATTGTTTGCGCCACCGTACTGCTGTTACTCAACGCGTGGGGGCTGTTCGATTTCTGGTACTGGCTGACTTATGGCGCAGGTGAAAAAGCAGTCGACATTATTATTCGCATTGCACTGATTTTGTTTTTCTCCGCCGTGGGCTGGACGCTGCTGGCAAGCATTATCGAAAACCGTCTTGCCTCGGATATCCACGGCAGGCCGCTTCCCAGCGCGCGCACCCGGACCCTGTTAACCCTGTTCCGTAACGCGCTGGCAGTGGTAATCAGTACGATCACCGTGATGATTGTGCTCTCGGAGATAGGCGTTAATATCGCGCCGCTGCTGGCCGGCGCCGGGGCACTGGGCCTGGCGATTTCGTTCGGTTCGCAAACCCTGGTGAAAGATATTATTACCGGCATCTTTATTCAGTTTGAAAATGGGATGAATACCGGGGATCTTGTCACCATTGGCCCGCTCACCGGCACGGTTGAACGGATGTCCATTCGTTCCGTTGGCGTACGCCAGGATACCGGGGCGTATCATATTATTCCGTGGTCATCGATAACCACCTTTGCCAACTTCGTGCGCGGGATTGGTTCGGTCGTCGCCAACTATGATGTAGATCGCCACGAGAACACGGAAAAAGCGAATCAGGCGTTGAAAGATGCTGTCGCGGAAATGATGGAGATGGAGGACATTCGTGGGCTGATTATTGGCGAACCGACATTTGCCGGACTGGTCGGGTTAACCAATACCGCGTTTACACTGCGGGTGACATGTACCACACTGCCGCTTAAACAGTGGACGGTACGTTTTGCGCTGGACAGCATGGTGAAAAAACACTTCGACTTAGCCGATGTTCGCGCACCGGTACAAACTTACCAGATACTGCCCATGCCGGGCAGTACCCCTGCGCCACAAGCGGTTAACGCGCCGCAGCCGCCCGTTGAGCCTGCGCCTTAAAACGGGTTTGCGCCCAGCGTTTGCGCTGGGCCTCATCCTGAAATGTCCAGGCGATGAAGCGGCTCTGCTTCTGCCCCTGCGCCATCTCTTTTTTCACCACGTTCACGGCACCGGCCTGCGTCAGTGCGCGATAAAGCAGCGGTAAATTATCACCACGGGAAACCAGCGACGAAAACCATAGCACCTGACGCGCGAACTGTTTGCTCTCATCAATCATTTTACTGATAAACGCCACTTCCCCGCCCTCACACCACAGTTCCTGCTGCTGACCGCCGAAGTTAAGCGCCGCGTCATTATCCAGCCCAAGATTGCGGCGCTTACGCTCACTGCCCGCCTGTGCGGCCTGCGCGCTGTCGTGAAAAGGGGGGTTACACAGCGTGGCATCATACTGTTCATTTTTATGAATAATGCCCGCCAGAATCGCCGACGGATCTTTTTGCCGACGTAAACGCACTGAGCGACTGAGGCCCGGATTGGCATTGATGATCGCCTGTGCGCTGACGAATGCGGCATTGTCGACTTCGCTGCCAGTGAAGCGCCAGCCATATTCATGGGCGCCAATCAGCGGGTAGATACAATTTGCCCCGGTGCCGATATCCAGCACGCTGGCCTGCGACGGGACGACCCCGTCAGTATCCTGGGCGAGCAAATCGGCAAGATGGTGAATATAGTCAGCGCGGCCTGGAACAGGTGGGCAAAGAAAGCCCGGCGGGATATCCCACTCTTTTACATCATAAAAGTGCGCCAGTAGCGCTTTATTCAACGCCTTCACTGCCAGGGGATCGGCAAAATTAACCGTCGGTTCGCCCGCCGGGCTGGTAATGATAAATTCACGTAATAGGGGCATCGTGGCGCAAAGGGCGTCAAGATCGTAGCGGCTGTGGTGACGGTTACGCGGGTGCAACCCCGGCTTCTGGGCTTTCATGGCATTCTCCTGTTGGCAGCGGCGTAAGATACCCGTTGACGGCGGCAGGGTAAATAAGTGAGGCTAAAGAAACTCGCTTTCCACAGGGACTCGCAATGTATTTTTACGAACCGTCTCAAGGCCATGGCCTGCCCCACGACCCACTCAATGCGATTATCGGCCCGCGACCTATCGGCTGGATTTCCTCGCTGGATGGTGAAGGGCGACAGAATCTCGCCCCCTACAGCTTCTTTAACTGTTTCAATTACCGTCCGCCTATCATCGGCTTTGCCAGCAGCGGCTGGAAAGACAGCGTGCGCAATATTTGTGAGACCAAAGAATTCGTCTGGAATCTGACGACCCGTGCGCTGGCAGAACGCATGAACGAGACATCCGCCTCACTTGCGCATGATGAAGATGAGTTCGCGTTTAGCGGCCTGACGCCGCTTGCCAGCCGCATCGTTAAAGCGCCGCGTGTTGCAGAAAGCCCGGTACATTTTGAGTGTCGCTTATCCCAATGTATTCAACTAACCAAAGCAAACGGTGAAGCGCTGGATAGCTGGCTGGTACTGGGTGAGGCGGTAGCCATTCATATCGATGAATCTTTACTGGAAAATGGCATTTACCAGACGGCTAAAGCACAGCCAATTCTGCGCGCGGGCGGCCCGACCGCCTATTACACCATTACCGATGCGCAGCGTTTCGATATGCGTCGTCCGGACGATCGTTAAGTTATATATGTGTCAGGTGGACAATGTTCCGTTCACCAAACTTCCTGTGTCAAATATAACATTTGCGCACGTGAACGTGTAAAGGGGGCCACCGCGGCCCCCTTTACAATCCCCGCGGCCCCGCCCGGAAATCGGTGCGTTGCACAACGTTCGCCTCCCAACCTTCTGACTGCGGTCGGTTTGACTCGACGTCCTGTCTCGACAAACCTCAGTCCACCCTCCATGGTGGACTGACCTTGTCATCAGGTTTCCGGCTCACCGATTTCAGCGGGGACTCAACCCCGTCGCGTTTAGCCCGATGTCATTCAGTTACAAATCAGTCGCTGTATAGATTTTTATTCCTCACACATTGAAATGGCGAATATTTGCGCAAATAGTGTATTACTACGTCTGCAATTACTGAGGAGAAAATACCATGGCGTCAGGTTGGGCAAATGACGGGGCGGTACAGGACCAAATCGACAGCACCATTGAAGATGCGGTGGCGCGTGCGCGCCATGACCTGCCGAAAGGCGAAAGCCTTAAAGAGTGTGCAGAGTGCGGTGAACCCATTCCGGAAGCGCGTCGCAAGGCAATTCCGGGCGTGCGTTTCTGCCTGCAATGCCAGCAACAGAAAGATTTACAAAACTCGACACATGCAGGATATAATCGCAGAGGTTCGAAGGATAGCCAGCTTCGCTGACTGTTCTTTACCGTTTCTGACAGCGCAAGCGGTTGCTTCATTGCGCACAAAATTTGGCAGATAAAGTAGCATTCTGTGCCGAAAAATATTCCCACAGCCACCGAAACGGTAAAACGCATAATCCACATGAATAAATCACAATGATTTCAACAGCCTGCTGATTGTTCAATTTTTTAGAACAAGGTCGTCAATTCTCTTAGATTTTCTCTCTCGCAAAAAACCGTGATACTTATCACATCGACGGAACAACGTCACCTTAACAGAATAACCTGCGAGATAATGACCATGAAAACCATCAAATATGCTGTCGCCGCCATCGCTCTTTCCACCCTTTCTTTCGGTGCTTTCGCTGCACAGGCTATCAGCCCTGCTCAGGCACAAAGCATGAATAAAGTCGGTGTGGTTTCTGCAGACGGCGCGACCACGCTGGACGGCCTGGAAGCACAGCTGGCTGAGAAAGCCGCTGCCGCTGGTGCAACGGGTTACAGCATCACCTCCGCTAACGGCAATAATAAAATGAGCGGTACTGCTGTTATCTACAAATAAGAATGTCTTACCCCGTCGGTAACCCTCCGGCGGGCACTGCTCCAACCCTCATTGACCCTGTTGTTGTTACCCTTTTTGGCCCGTCCAGTGATGAGACGGGCTTTTTTTCGTCGTTTAAAACGCGTTTAAAAACTCTCTTCAATGCGGGCTAATGCATTCTCAAGCGTCTCCGCCTCTCCGGTTGCCACCAAACAGCACGCCATCTCGATTTTTAACGACCGGGGAACAGGCTCGCTGCCGGCAAGGCAACGTTCAATCCATTTAGCGGTGGTTTCGACATCTTTAGCCGCAGGCAGAACCACATCCGCCAGCTCCTCCTGACGTTCATAGATAACACGAGCCCCCTGCGCATCAATCAGATTAATTTGCGGGCAGCGTTGCGGGTTGGCGTAAACCTCTCCTTCTGTTCCGTGCATCAGCAAACCTCGCCCACCGATGTCACTAAAGAATTTACCCACACGCGTGACATATTCCGGGTGCGACACGCTGGAGAGGCGTAGCGCGGCGTCTTTCTCAAACGGCGTGGCCAGTTTCGCCAGCGTATGCGCGCTGTTACGCACGCCCATTATCCAGCGCAGCGCCAGCTGTTTTTCCAGCGGTGGGCACAGCGCACTTACCGGAATATAAACCGGCTGATGTCCATCGAGCCGCGCCTGGGCCTGACCAGCATGGCGGGTCGCTTCGATACCAAGCAACGTGAAAATGGTTTCGCTGACCACCCGCGTCGGATCCTCGCTCACACCGTGGACCACCACCGGGAAACCCAGTTTATGTAATAAGATAGCCAGTAATGGTGTCAGATTTGCCTGTTTGCGCGCGCCGTTATAGCTCGGGATGACAATCGGCATGGGTTTCGCAACCGGCGGCGTAAGGCGCATTGTACGTTGCTGCATTGCCTCGTAAAAACCGAGCATTTCCGCTTCGCCTTCGCCTTTAATACGCAGCGCTATCAGAATGCCCCCCAGTTCAAGATCGGGCACATCGCCATCCAGCATCCGGGCGTAAAGCCCCCGGGCGGTATCAAAATCCAGATCGCGGGCATGATTTTTCCCCCGGCCAATCTCTTTAATGATTTTGCGGTAATCCATCAGAACTCCTCAAAGGCTCACAATGTCAGCGGCGCTTACGGCGGCTTTGTTTCGGTTTCTTCACTATAACGTCTGGTACATCAGGTTGGGAAATAGGAAAAACCGGCAGCGCGTCCAGCAGACGTTTGCCGTAACTTTTGCTCAGCAGACGGTTGTCATAAATCACCACTTCCCCGTGGCAGCTATGGCTACGGATTAAACGCCCCACCTGTTGAATCAACGTAAAGGAGGCGCTGGGAAGGCTTTGCACCTCGAAAGGATAGCGATTAAGACTTTTAAGCCATTCACCTTCGGTAATTACCACGGGGCTGTCGACAGGCGGGAAGGCAATTTTATGGATATGCACCTGAGTCAGGTAATCGCCTTTTAAATCAAGCCCTTCCGCAAAGGATTGCAACCCTACCAGCACGCTGCGCTCGCCGCCGTCGATACGTTTACGGTGTAGTTCCACCAGACGGTAGCGCGGCTGATCGCCCTGCACCAGTAATAACAGACGCAGGTCGGTAACAAACGTCAAAAAAAGCTGCATTGCCCGCTGGCTGGCAAACAAGACCAGCATCCCTTTGTGGGTTTTGCTTTCTACCTGTTCGCGGAAATAGGCCGCCATTTCGGCGAGATGTTCCGCTTCGTTGTCGACCAGCGGAGCATAGCGCATTTGCGGAATGACGATTTTACCCTGCTCAACATGATTAAACGGCGAATCCAGGGTGACGAAGCGGTCCCCTGCTTTCTCTTTCAGGCCGCTCATCTCCTGCAGGCGTGAAAAACTGTTCAGGGAGCGCAGAGTGGCAGAAGTCACGACAATATGCGGTACGCTACGCCAGAGCAATTTTTCCAGCTGATCGCTAACGCGAATGCCGACACAGTGGAAGTACATATGCAGTTGCCCGTCGCGCATTTCACGGGTCGCCCATTTCGTGACCGGCGCGCCAGAGGCCTGCGCCATTGCCGCCAGCCGCCATAATTTGCTTTGCGCTTCAAACATCCCCAGCGCCCGGTTCATTTGCAGCAGTACCCGGTGCAGACGCACAATATCGTGGCTTCCGGTTTTTTCGCTCAGGTCGTTGAGAAACAACTCAGCCAGCCCGCGCAGCATTTCGGTGAGTTTTGCCAGCCGCTGGCATATAGCCATGACTTCGTCAGGCAACTCACCCATCGCAAACCGATGCTCCGCCTCCTGAGCGGCAGGCATATACAAAGTGAGGATGTTATTAAGCGAAGCAATCAGCTCGTAAAGCTCTTCGCAGTGGGCATTCAGACGCTCAGGCGTCGCCAGCGGCGGTGTGGTTTTCGGACGAAATTGCTCAAGGCAGGTTGCCACCAGTTTGCAGAAAAGGTCGAGTTGCAGGCGAAACCAGGGGGCAGTGATCTCCGCGCTCATTTCCAGCGCATCACGCGCCACATCCGGCAAATGGTGGCCTTCATCCAGCACCAGCAGCAGGTTTTTCGGCTCCGGCAGCACCGCCTCGCTTTCCATTGCCGCCATCACCAGCGCATGGTTGGCCACCACCACTTCGGCCTCCTGGATTTCACGCCGGGCGACAAAAAAGGGGCATTCACGGTAGTAGTGACAGTTACGATTGAGGCAGCTGGCTTTGTCGGTACTGAGCCGCCGCCAGAGCGAGTCTTCGATCGCCTGATCGGTATGATCGCGTAAGCCGTCCCACTTGTAGCTATCGAGGTCGGCTTTCAGCTTCGCGCAACGCTTCTGCTCTTCCTGATTATTAGGGGTTAACTCGTCATCCAGAAAGGCCAGTAAATCCTGTTGTGAAGGCTCGGTGCTCGCCAGCGCGGTCAGATTACGCGGGCAGACGTAACGCCCGCGCCCAAAGGCGGCGGTAAAGCGTAAGTCGGGGATAATTTTGCGCAGTAGCGGCAAATCTTTGCTGAAAATCTGATCCTGCAAGGCGACGTTGGCGGTGCTGACCACCAGCGTTTTTTGTTCTTCACGAGCGATGGCAATACCGGGAATAAGGTACGACAGCGTCTTACCGACCCCGGTCGGCGCTTCTATTGCCAGATGCCGTCCCTCTTCCCCGGCGAGCGTTTTCGCCACATCAGCGATCATCTGCCGCTGCGGCGCGCGAGGAATAAAGTCCGGAATCTGTTGTTGCAACGCCTTATACCAGGCGGCAATTTGCGCTTTTAGCGCGGCGGTGAGGGCCATCGGCAAACCTGAAACACTGTATAAACAGCCACTATTGTGGCATTTTTCACGTTTCAGGGGTAACGCTTTTTCGTATTCTGGAAAGTGGCTCGAAAAAGGAGCCCACAGGTAACCGGCTACTTTACTGACATGCGCCGGGATAAAAGCACACTTCACAATGACGTGACTGAGACCAGGTCAATGGTTGTGCCGGGTTACAACCTGACGGACGTTTTCCGTCGCCGCGCCCGTTTTCGCAGACCGGATCACAATTTGGCATACGAATAACCTTAAGCCCTTTTGTCACATTGAATATTTTTCGTCACGGTGCTAGGTTTTAACTGCATTACGCTTGTTACCGACTATCGGGCAAAACCTAAATGCAGACTGCGGGGTCAATCCGCACATATCTGTATTTACGTCTTGCCCGTTTTTGTTTTCAGGAGTTGGCGATGCTGGTCAAACAAATATTAAATAATAATGTTGTCAGCGCAGTGGATGAGGATGGTCTGGAGGTTATTTTAACCGGCCGTGGGCTGGGGTTTAATACCCACAACGGTGCCAGAATCAATCGCGACGCCATCGATAAAATATTCCGTCTGGAAGATTCACACGTTTCTGCCCGATTTAAAGATCTGGTCAGTGAAGTACCGATGGATATTTTGCAGTTAACTGCTGATATCATCACCCACGCCCGCAGTGTGTTGACGCACAAACTCAGCGATGGGATCTATGTGACCCTCGCCGATCACCTGCATTTTGCACTGCAACGACAAAAAAATAATGAAATTTTACCCAATCCGCTGGAGTGGGAAGTCCGCCATTTTTACACCGCAGAGTATGCTATTGGCCGCCAGGCGCTCGGAATGATCGTCGTACGCACCGGCACGCTATTGCCCGACAGCGAGGCCTGCAGTATCGCTCTGCATATTGTGAATGCTGGTCTTAATGATACGCTGGGAAATACCACGCAAATTACGCGGCTTATTTATCAGTTACAAAATATTGTGAAGTATTTTTTTAATATTCCGCTTGATGAGCATAGTCTGAATTACCAGCGGTTTATTACCCATCTAAAGTTCTTTGACCAGCGGGTGATTGATGGGGTGGTGTTAAATAATGATGACGAGGAATTTTTTGCTCTGGTGCAACGTCGCTATCAGGCCACGTTAAAATGTGTCGAAGCAATGAATGAGTTTGTCAGCAAAAATTATCACCACACCATGAGCAACTCGGAAAAGCTCTACCTTGCGGTGCACATCGAGAATATTGTGCAGCGCATATCGCCAAACGCGGAAAAGATGTAGTGCGCAGGCGAAAATACGCAGATAACGTCAGGGCAAAAAATATCACCTGACGTATCAAGCGTATTTATTCCATCCAGGCTTGTTACTGTTGATACCCGCAGTATGACGGGTAAACTCAGGCAAACCCCAGAGTAAACAAGGTCCCGGCTAACACCGGTCATTGTGGATGAGGCCAGCTTTCGGCTTCAGTCTGGAGGAATTTTATGAATTATCAGGACACGGCTCGCCAGATAATCAGCATGACTGGCGGCAAAGAGAACGTACTCTCGCTGTTTCACTGCATCACCCGTCTGCGTTTTCTGCTTAAAGACAACGACAAAGCCGATCGCGCCGCCCTCGAAGCCCTGGATGGCATCATGGGTGTCAATATCTCCGGCGACCAGTTCCAGCTCATTATTGGCAACGATGTCGAACCGTTATGCAAAGCCCTTCTCGCAGAACTTCCCGAACTCGATAACGCCGCCCGGCCCATCAAACGGCGTAACCCGGTTTCGGTCATACTGGAGGGTCTATCGAGTATTTTTTCGCCGATTATTCCGGCCATGCCGGGGCCGGTATTCTGAAAGGGCTGCTCGCGCTGATGGTGGCCATGCAGTGGGTGGAAACCACCAACCAGACCTATCAAATCCTGCTGGCAATCAGCGACGGCGTCTTTTACTTCATGCCATTAGCGCTCTCCTTTAGCGCGGCGAAAAAATTCGGCGCTAACCCTTACGTTGCAGTCGCGCTTGCCGCCGTTCTCTTTCACCCGGCTATCCAGACCTTGTTTAAAGCAGGTGCGCCGGTGAATTTTATCGGTTTACCGGTTCCAACCGTGAATTATGCCTCAACGGTCATCCCTATTCTGCTTGCCGTGTGGTTGCTCAGCCATGTTGAACGCCTCATTGACCGCGTTATGCCCGGCCCGCTGAAAACCATGTTTGTACCGCTGCTGTGCCTGCTTATTGTCACGCCTGTTACCCTTATCGTCATCGGCCCGGTGGGGATCTATACCGGGAATGCCCTCTCAGGCGGCATTATCTGGCTGGTGGAGAACATGGGTATCGTGGCGGGAGTAGTCGTGGGCGGCACATTGTCGCTGATCATCATCACCGGCATGCACTATGTGATCGTGCCGATCATGATCAATAACATCAGTACCATGGGTTTCGACCCCATTAAGATCCTCTTTTACATTGCCAACCTCGGGCAGGCCGGTGCCGCCTTCGGCGTCTTCTTGCGCGCTCGCGACAAGAAGCTCAAATCACTGGCGCTGACCACCAGCTTTAGCGCCATGATGGGGATCACCGAACCGGCGATGTACGGGGTCAACATTCGCTATAAACGGCCGTTTGCCGCAGCGCTGACCGGCGGGGCTTGCGGCGGCGCATTCGCCATGGCGATGGGGGTGAAAACCTACGCTTTCGCCTTAAGCGGCCTGCCCGGTCTTCCGGCGCTGGTGGGGCCAACTTTCCTGTGGGCGTTGGTCAGTATCGCTATCTCCTTTGTCTGTGCCGCCACCCTCACAGTGATTCTCGGTTTTGAAGAGGCAACCCAGCCGGTCGTGGCCGGCATAAGCCCCATGCCCATCGCCCAATCAGAAGAGAAGCTGTTTGCGCCGGTAAGCGGTGAGCTCAAAGCGCTTAATACCCTGAGCGACCCGGTTTTTGCCGACGAGATTTTCGGCAAAGGACTGGCAATTTACCCCGCCACCGGTGAGTTACGTTCCCCTGTCAACGGCAAGGTGGTATCGGTCTTTGAGACCCATCATGCGCTGGCGCTGCAAAGCGATACCGGAGCGGAAATCCTGATTCATATCGGTATCGACACCGTCAAACTCGGCGGCAGGCACTTCACCAGTCATATCGAAGCCGGACAGTTTATCGAAGTGGGCGACCTGCTGGTCACCTTTGATCTCGACGCGTTACAGGCCGAAGGCATTGATCCGAGCGTCATCCTGGTAGTGACCAACAGTGAACGCTACGGCGATATCAGCCCGGTTAAAGCGAATGGCGACGTCGCCAGCCGCGACGAATTTCTGACACTGACCGCATCAGCGGCATGAGGAGCAGGCACATGACATTTTCTAAATCATTTCCGGAAGGATTTTTATGGGGTGGCGCGACGGCGGCAAATCAGCTTGAAGGGGCGTGGAACGTGGACGGCAAAGGACTGTCCGTGTCTGATGTGTATACGTTTGACATCGCTACGCCCAAAGAGCGCTGGCTTGATCAGTGGCTGGGAATGACCCACGCCCAGGTGCGTGAAGCGCAGGATCCGAACAGCACCAGGTATTACCCGAAACGTAAAGGCAATGACTTTTACCATCACTTCAAAGAAGACATCGCCCTCTTCGCCGGGATGGGCTTTAAATGCTTCCGCATGTCGATTGCCTGGACGCGTCTCTTCCCGCGTGGTGATGAAAGCGAACCCAACGAAGCCGGGCTTACGTTCTACGACGAGGTGTTCGACACCCTGCTCTCTCACGGTATCGAGCCGATTGTTTCCCTGTCCCATTATGAAATGCCGCTTGCGCTGGTAACCGATTACGGCGGCTGGCCGAACCGCCAGTTAGTGGATTTCTATGTGCGCTTCGCCACGACCTGCTTTACCCGTTATCGCAAAAAAGTGAAGTACTGGATGACCTTTAACGAGATTAACTGTGTGAAACACCACCCGTACGTCAGCGTCGGGGTGATTGAAGAGGATAACCCGCACCTTGAACAGGATAAATACCAGGGCGCGCATCACCAGTTTGTGGCCAGTGCACTGGCAACCAAAGCCTGCCATGCGCTCATTCCAGGTTCCAGCGTGGGCTGCATGATCAGCTACCAGATGCTCTACCCGCACACCTGTCACCCTGATGATTTACAGGCCTGCGAAGAGATGCAGCGTGTGTCATTGTTCTTTAGCGATGTGCAGGCACGCGGCTACTACCCGGCTTACACCGACCGCATGTTGGCCGAGAAAGGCGTCACGCTGCAAAAAGTGGTCGGCGACGATGAGATCCTGCGTCAACACCCGGTGGACTTCGTGTCGTTCAGTTATTACATGTCCAGTACCGTCAGCGCACACCCGGAAAAACTGGAAGGGGCGGAAGGTAATCTGATCACCGGTGGTGTTCGTAACCCGCACCTGCCCACCAGCCAGTGGGGCTGGCAGATTGACCCGAAAGGGCTGCGCCTGGCGCTGAACCAGCTTTATGACCGCTATCAGAAGCCGCTGTTTATTGCCGAAAATGGCCTTGGCGCGGTGGACACGGTGAATCCGGATGGCTCTATCGACGATGATTACCGCATTGAGTATCTGCGCCTGCATATAGAGCAGATGCGCGAGGCGCTGGCCGACGGCGTGGATCTGTTTGGTTACACCTGGTGGGGGCCAATCGACGTGGTGAGCGCGGGCACCGCGCAAATTTCCAAACGCTATGGCTTTATCTATGTCGATCAGGATGACATGGGTAACGGGACGCAGAAGCGCTCCCTGAAAAAGAGCTACCACTGGTACAAAAAAGTGATCGCCTCCAACGGCGAAGATTTGGCGGATTAAGGAGTGGATATGTCTGTTTTCCCGAAAGGTTTCTTATGGGGCGGCGCCATTGCCGCCAACCAGGCGGAAGGGGCATGGAATGTGGGCGGCAAAGGCCCTTCCATTGCTGATGTGGTACGCGGCGGTATCGCCTCCGGCAGACACGATGCGGTTGTCGACCCGCATAAATACTACGCCAGCCACGAAGCCATCGACTTCTATCACCATTACAAACAAGATGTGGCGCTGTTCGCTGAGATGGGCTTCACCTGCTTTCGCACCTCCATCGCCTGGACGCGTATCTTCCCGCGTGGTGATGAAACTACGCCTAACGAGGCCGGGCTGAAATTTTACGACGACCTGTTTGATGAACTGTTGAAATACGGTATTCAGCCGGTGATTACCCTCTCCCACTACGAAACGCCGCTGGCGCTGTATCAGGAATATGGCGGCTGGAAGAACCGCAAGCTGGTGGCATTTTTCACCCGCTATTGTGAAGTGGTGTTCACCCGTTACCGCGAAAAAGTCAAATACTGGATGACCTTCAACGAGCTGAACAATATGAACCGTATGCCCTTTGCGACTGGCGCGGTTGACCCCAACTCCACGCCGCAAGAGCTTTACCAGGCAAACCATCACCAGTTTGTCGCTAACGCGCTGGCCAACAAGCTGTGTCACGAGATTATCCCGGATGCGAAGATAGGTTGTATGCTGTCGCTGAGTACCGTCTATCCGGCCACCTGCAACCCGGAAGATATCTTCTCGACCCTGCAACTGCGCCGCCGTTCGCTGTTCTATTCGGATGTGATGATGCTGGGTGAATATCCGGCCTGGGCGCCGCGCCTGTTCCGCGAGCAGAAGATAACGCTGGCGATGGAGGATGGCGACCTGGACCTTATCGCCCGTTACCCGTCCGATTACCTGGGCTTTAGCTATTACCGCAGCGTACTGCATCAGGCAGGCGGAGAGTTCCGCGTCGACACCGGCGGTACCGTCGGTCAGGACAATCCCTACCTCGAAAAAACTGCCTGGGGCTGGCCGATTGATGCCAAAGGTTTCCGTATCGTCTGCAATGAACTGGCTGACCGCTATCGTAAACCGCTGTTTGTCGTCGAAAACGGCTATGGCGGTGTAGATGAGCCAGATGAAAACGGCGTTATCAACGATACCGCACGTATCGATTATGGCCGCCAGCATATCCGCGAAATGGCAGAGGCGGTGGCCGATGGCTGCGATATCATGGGCTACACCTGGTGGGGGCCGATTGATATCGTCAGCGCCGGGACCGGCGAGATGAAAAAACGCTACGGCTTTATCTATGTCGATAAGGACAACGACGGCAACGGTACGCTCAAACGCAGCAAAAAGCGCAGCTTTGACTGGTATAAACAGGTTATCGCCAGCAATGGCGAAACGCTGTAAGGTAATGACGGAGCGGGAGATTTCCCGCTCTGTAAACCTTACCGAGACAGACAAGGCTACATGATGAACACATGGAATTTGGTCGACCCTGAGTTACGCCCGGCACTGGCAGATAGCCGCCCCCTCTCCCTGACACAAGACGCTCTCGTCACCCTTCGTCAACAGCGCCAGCAGGCAGCGCTGGCTAACGTGCAACGTTTCCGGGAGACCGGGTTATCGGTGGAAGAACATCTTATCTCCGCGTCCGCACAACCTGCCGTCAGAGTCTGCGTCATCGCTCCCGCCGCGCCCGGGCAGAACCGAATGGGCATTTTGCATATTCACGGCGGCGGCCATCTTTTCGGGAGCCCGGAGCAGTCCCTGTCGCTTACCGGTGCCACGGCCCTGCAACATGACTGCGTGATTGTCTCTGTCGATTATCGTCTGGCGCCCGAAACGGTATTTCCCGGATCGCTGGAGGATTGTTACGCCGCGCTGGTGTGGATGACCGAACGGGCTACCGCGCTGGGTATTCATCCTGACCATATTGGGCTGATGGGCGACAGCGCAGGGGCCGGACTCGCGGCCTCACTGGCGTTGCTGGCCCGCGATCGCCATGGCCCCTCTATTGCCTTTCAGAACCTGATGTTCCCAATGCTCGACGATCGTACGGTGACCGAAGAAAATCCGAATCCGGTAACGGGTGAGTTCGTCTGGACGCGTGAATATAACCGCTTTGGCTGGACGTCCCTGCTGGGCTGTGAGCCGGGTTCGGAGGGGGTGTCGGTTTATGCCGCGCCGGGACGGGCAACGGATCTGACGCATTTGCCCCCAACCTGGCTTGGCGTGGGCACGCTGGATCTGTTTCTTGATGAAAACCTTCGTTTCGCGCAAGAGTTGATTCGCGCGGGCGTAGCGGTTGAGATGAACGTCTGGCCAGGGGCATACCACGGGTTTAGTTCAGACCCGGTTGCCCGAGTGGCGCAGCGGGCACGCGAACAGCGGCAGGCATGGATAGCGCAGTTTAAGCCAACGCAGGGATAAGCTTTCCCCCTGCGTCGGCACTCTTCCTGAGGGCTGAGGAATTCCCGATAATATTACGTTTTACAGCGATAACACCGCGTAATGAGAATAAAACCGTAACAGCGATGACTGGGTCCGGCTGAAAATCGATGAGGCGTTGACGGCTGACCGGGGCCGCCCGCAGGGAAGCGGGCGGAGGGGATAGCCTGCAAGGACGCAGGCTGGTCCCCGACCCGACAGTCAGACGACATAAGTCTCATGGACCGCGCCAGCGGCGATTTTCGTGGCCGGGAGCCCGGGTCGCCAGGGGGGTGGCGATGAGCCCCCCTGGCACGTTCACCGGTTTTGCCGCTACAGAAAAGCAAGGAACAGAAGGTGAACGGAATGACCACCAGAGCCGCGTGTTTCCACCTCACCCTGGCCCTCTCCCTCATGGAGAGGGGACTTTCCGTGCTCGTATTACTTTGTGGGGATCCCTCAGCTTCAGGGAAGAGAGTAACAAACGGCACCGGACAAAAACCCAGAAAAAAGCCCTGCACGCTGGCAGGGCTTTTTAATCACATCAGGCGTCAGGCGCTCGCTGCGGGTTTACGCGGGCGACGACGGCGCGGTTTTTCACCCGCCGGTTTACTGCCTTCCTGCGTACGAGGTGCTTTCGCTTTCGGCGCGCCACCGTCGTTACGGCGTGGCTGCTGTTGTCCGCGACCACCGCCACCGCCCTGACCACGGCCACCGCGACCCTGGCTCTGACGACCATTCACAATCGGCTCGGCCTTGATAGATGGATCGGGCTCGTAACCCGGCAGGGCAATACGCGGGATCTCTTTTTTCAGCAAACGTTCGATATCGCGCAGCAGTTTATGTTCATCAACACACACCAGCGACAGCGCTTCACCGGTTGCCGCAGCGCGACCGGTACGGCCAATGCGGTGTACATAATCTTCCGGCACGTTCGGCAGCTCGTAGTTGACGACGTGCGGCAGTTCTTCGATATCCAGACCACGGGCCGCAATGTCAGTGGCGACCAGTACGCGGATATCGCCCGATTTAAAGTCTGCCAGCGCACGGGTACGCGCGCCCTGGCTTTTATTTCCGTGGATAGCCGCGCTGCGAATACCGTCTTTGTTCAGTTGTTCAGCCAGATGGTTCGCACCGTGTTTGGTGCGGGTGAAGACCAGCACCTGCTGCCAGTTGCCTTCGCCAATCATCTGGGAGAGCAGCTCGCGCTTACGTTTCTTGTCGACCATATGAACATGTTGCGTCACCTGCTCGGAGGCGGTGTTACGGCGCGCCACTTCGATTTCCAGCGGGTTACGCAGCAGCTTTTCGGCCAGGCTTTTGATGTCGTCCGAGAAAGTCGCGGAAAACAGCAGATTCTGACGACGCGCAGGCAGTTTAGCCAATACGCGGCGAATATCATGGATAAAGCCCATGTCCAGCATGCGGTCGGCTTCGTCCAGAACCAGGATCTCAACGCTGTCCAGTTTGACGGCATTCTGGTGTTCGAGGTCCAGCAGACGACCCGGTGTAGCGACGAGAATATCGACACCGCTACGCAGCTTCATCATCTGCGGGTTAATGCTCACGCCGCCGAAAACCACCAGCGAGCGCAGGTTCAGATATTTACTGTAATCACGTACGTTTTCGCCGATTTGCGCGGCAAGTTCGCGCGTTGGCGTCAGGATCAGCGCACGCACCGGACGACGGCCTTTCGCATGCGGCTCTTTTTGCACCAGACGTTGTAGCAGCGGCAGCGTAAAGCCCGCGGTTTTGCCGGTACCAGTCTGGGCGCTCGCCATCAGGTCGCGGCCTTCCAGCACCGCAGGGATCGCCTGCTGCTGAATAGGGGTTGGCTCACGGTAGCCCTGCTCGTCGACAGCACGCAGAATTTCCGGGTTCAGGCCAAGGGAATCAAAAGACATAACAACTCCGCACCGCCCCGACCATAACAGGTGTAGTTTTCGAGGAGATAATAATATGACAGATGACAAAAACCACAATGTCATGAAGGGGCGGAGTGTAACAGCTTTTGTGGCATAGCGCATAAAATATCGCTCTGCTAATCATTGAAGAAATATTTCTCCGATTCTCCCAGCCCGGATGGCCCGGGAGCCTGGGCAACCGCCTCCTGTTTTAAGCCCTAAAATGGGATGTTTTGCGACTGGACACGGCGAAAAAATCGCCATAAAGTTAATCAATCGATTGATTAACTTTATTCTGCCGATGAATATGAACTCGACGACCAGTAAAGGTGAACAGGCCAGAAACCAGTTGATTGCTGCCGCCCTTGCGCAGTTTGGCGAATATGGGTTGCATGCCACCACGCGCGATATCGCTGCGCTGGCGGGACAGAATATTGCCGCGATCCCTTACTACTTCGGATCAAAAGAGGATCTCTATCTCGCCTGCGCCCAGTGGATCGCCGATTTTATTGGCGCCAATTTTCGTCCCCACGCCGAAGCCGCCGAACGGCTGTTCACTCATGCGCAACCCGATAAAGCGGCAATACGGGAACTGATACATCGGGCCTGCAAAAATATGATTGTGCTGCTCACCCACGATGACACGCTTAATCTGAGTAAATTTATTTCACGTGAACAGCTCTCCCCTACCCGCGCCTATCAGTTAGTACATGACCAGGTGATCGCCCCGTTGCACAGTAACCTTACCCGGCTGATTGCGGCTTACACCGGCAGAGACGCCAATGATACGCAAACCATTTTGCATACCCATGCGCTGATCGGCGAGATCCTTGCCTTCCGCCTGGGTCGGGAAACCATTTTGCTACGCACCGGATGGGCGCAATTCGACGATGAGAAAACCGACCTGATTTGCCAGGTCATCACGTGTCATATCGATCTTATCCTGCAGGGATTAACAAGGAGTTCCGGGTTATGAAAAAGCCTGTCGTCATCGTGTTGATTGTCGTTGTTATACTCGCCGCGCTTGGCGGGGGCTGGATGTGGTATCAAAGCCGACAGGCTGCATCCCTCACGCTGTATGGAAATGTCGATATTCGCACCGTTAATCTGAGTTTCCGGGTCGGGGGGCGACTCGCCTCGCTGGCGGTGGATGAAGGGGATACGATTACCGCCGGGCAGGTGCTTGGCGAAATCGATAAAGCGCCTTACGAGAACGCCCTTTTGCAGGCGAAGGCTAATGTCTCGACGGCGAAGGCAAAATACGACCTGGTCACTGCAGGCTATCGCGATGAAGAAATTTCCCAGGCGGCTGCAGCGGTTAACCAGGCGCAGGCGGCCTACGATTACGCGCAAAACTTTTATCAGCGCCAGCAGGGGCTATGGAAAAGCCGGACCATTTCCGCCAATGACCTGGAAAATGCACGTTCCTCTCGCGACCAGGCGTACGCCACGCTGAAATCGGCGCAGGATAAACTGAGCCAGTACCGTACCGGTAATCGCCCGCAGGAGATAGCGCAGGCAAAGGCCAGCCTCGAACAGGCGCAGGCACAACTGGCGCAATCAGCGCTGGATTTGCAGGATACACAACTGGTTTCGCCCTCTAACGGTACCCTGCTTACCCGCGCCGTGGAGCCAGGTAGCATGTTAAATGCTGGCAGCACCGTTCTGACGCTCTCCCTGACCCGCCCGGTTTGGGTTCGCGCCTACATCAGCGAAGTCAATTTGCATCAGGCCCAGCCAGGTCAGACCGTATTGCTCTACGTTGATGGTCGCCCCAATAAGCCCTATCACGGCAAAATCGGCTTCGTCTCCCCGACGGCTGAATTCACCCCGAAAACCGTGGAAACGCCGGATTTGCGTACCGATTTAGTCTATCGGCTGCGCATTATCGTCACCGACGCCGATGACGCATTGCGCCAGGGAATGCCGGTCACCGTAAGCTTCGATAATGGAGCACGGAATGAGTGAGGCAACGATCCGCCTGAACGGCCTGGTCAAGCGCTTCGCCGGGATGGAGAAACCCGCCGTCGCTCGCCTGGACTGCACCGTGAAAGCCGGGTACGTCACGGGGCTCGTTGGGCCGGATGGCGCCGGGAAAACCACCCTGATGCGCATGCTCGCCGGACTGATGAAACCCGATGAAGGTAGCGCTGAGGTTATTGGCCTCGACCCCATCGCCAGCAACAGCGAACTGCATGCATCGCTTGGTTATATGCCGCAAAAATTCGGCCTGTATGAAGACCTCACGGTGCTGGAAAACCTCAATCTGTACGCCGATCTGCGCAGCGTCACCGGCGAGGCACGCAAAGAGACCTTTGCCAGACTGCTGGAGTTCACCGCCCTCGCCCCCTTTACCGGGCGGCTGGCAGGTAAATTATCCGGTGGCATGAAGCAGAAACTGGGGCTTGCCTGCACCCTGGTGGGCCAGCCTAAAGTGCTGTTGCTGGATGAACCCGGCGTCGGCGTGGACCCGATATCACGCCGGGAATTGTGGCAGATGGTGCACACCCTTGCCGGGGACGGCATGTTGATATTATGGAGCACCTCTTATCTGGACGAAGCGGAACAATGTCGCGATGTACTGCTGATGAACGAAGGGGAATTGCTCTATCAGGGGGAACCACGCGCCCTGACACAAACCATGGCCGGGCGCAGTTTTCTCGCCCACAGTGAACAGGAAAACAACCGTCAGCTATTGCAACGTCTGCTGAAACTGCCGCAGGTCAGCGACGGGATGATCCAGGGGCGCTCCGTGCGGATGATTCTGGCGAAAGGGTCGAGCATTGATGACCTGCGCAGCGCCTCAGCGTTAACGCAACTCGATATTGAAGAAACCGCACCGCGTTTTGAAGACGCCTTTATCGACCTGTTGGGCGGCGCCGCTTTTACCCAATCGCCGCTGGGGGCCATTTTACATACGGTGGACGGCACACCGGATGAGACGGTGATCGAAGCCCGGCAACTGACGAAAAAGTTCGGCGATTTCGCCGCCACCGATCATGTCAACTTTACCGTGAAGCGCGGCGAAATTTTCGGCCTGCTTGGGCCAAATGGCGCCGGTAAATCCACCACTTTTAAGATGATGTGCGGGTTACTGGTTCCCAGCTCCGGCAAAGCGCTGGTGCTGAATATGGACTTAAAAACCAGCTCCGGCCAGGCGCGCCAGCATCTGGGTTATATGGCGCAAAAATTCTCGCTTTACGGCAACCTCACGGTGGCGCAAAACCTGCGTTTTTTCTCCGGCGTCTATGGCCTGCGTGGACGGGCGCAGCAGGATAAGATCACGCGGATGGTTGACGCCTTTGGCCTTAAGGCTATTGCCGACCAGGCGACCGACGCCCTGCCGCTGGGCTTTAAACAGCGCCTGGCGCTGGCCTGTGCGCTAATGCATGAACCGGACATTCTGTTTCTTGATGAGCCGACATCCGGCGTCGACCCGCTGACCCGCCGCGAGTTTTGGCTGCACATCAACAGCATGGTGGAGAAAGGGGTGACGGTGATGGTCACCACCCACTTTATGGACGAAGCCGAATACTGTGACCGCATCGGGCTGGTCTATCGCGGCAAGCTTATCGCCAGCGGGACGCCGGATGCCCTGAAAGCCCAGACGGCTGATGCAGAGCATACCGACCCGACAATGGAGCATGCGTTTATCACGCTCATTCATAACTGGGATAAGGAGCATCACGATGCATAGCCCCCTCTCCCTGCGCCGCGTGCGCGCGCTCTGCGTCAAAGAGACGCGCCAGATTGTGCGCGATCCCAGTAGCTGGCTGATTGCCGTGGTGATCCCGTTAATGCTGCTGTTTATTTTCGGCTATGGCATTAATCTGGACTCCAGCAAACTGCGGGTGGGCATTTTACTGGAACAGCACAGCGAAGAGGCGCTGGACTTCGCCCATACCATGACCGGCTCTCCGTGGTTTGATGCAACGGTCAGCGATAATCGCCAGCAGCTTATTCAGATGATGCAGGCCGGGCGCATTCGCGGACTGGTGGTCATTCCGGTAAATTTTGCGGAACAGATGGCTCGTCCTGGTGAAGATGCCCCGCTGCAGGTGATAACCGATGGCAGCGAGCCCAATACTGCCAACTTCGTCCAGGGCTATGTGCAGGGGATCTGGCAGATCTGGCAACAGCAGCGGGCCGAAGATCGGGGCGAAAGCTTCGAACCGTTGATTGACGTACAGATGCGCTACTGGTTTAACCCGGCGGCCATCAGCCAGCATTTTATTATCCCCGGCGCGGTGACGATCATCATGACAGTGATCGGCGCGATCCTCACCTCGCTGGTGGTGGCGCGCGAATGGGAGCGCGGCACCATGGAGGCGTTGCTCTCGACCGAAGTGACCCGTACGGAACTCCTGCTGTGCAAGCTTATCCCCTATTACTTCCTTGGCATGCTGGCCATGCTGCTGTGCATGCTGGTGTCGGTATTTATTCTCGGGGTGCCGTATCGCGGCTCGCTGGTGATCCTGTTTTTTATCACCAGCCTGTTTCTGCTGAGCACGTTGGGGATGGGGTTACTGATTTCGACAATTACGCGCAATCAGTTTAACGCCGCGCAGGTGGCGCTAAACGCCGCCTTTTTGCCGTCAATTATGCTGTCCGGGTTTATCTTTCAGATTGACAGTATGCCTGCGGTGATTCGGGCAGTGACCTACGTCATCCCGGCGCGCTACTTCGTCAGCACCCTGCAAAGCCTGTTTCTGGCGGGCAATATTCCGGTGGTACTGGTCATCAACGTGCTGTTTCTGCTGGCTTCGGCAATCATGTTTATTGGCCTGACGTGGGTAAAAACCAAACGGCGGCTGGATTAGGGAGGCACCATGTTTCATCGCTTATGGACACTGATTCGCAAAGAGTTGCAGTCGCTGCTGCGTGAACCGCAGACCCGGGCCATTCTGATTCTGCCGGTTGTCATCCAGGTGCTGCTGTTCCCGTTTGCCGCGACGCTGGAGGTCACTAACGCCACCATCGCCGTCTACAACGAAGATAACGGTAAGCATGCGGTGGAGCTGACCCAACGCTTTGCCCGGGCCAAAGCCTTTACCCATGTGCTCATGCTGAAAAGCCCGCAGGAGATTCGCCCGACAATTGACGAGCAAAAAGCGCTGCTGCTGGTGCGTTTTCCGGCTGACTTTTCCCGCAAGCTCGATACCTTCACCCAGGCGCCGCTACAGCTGATTCTCGATGGCCGAAACTCTAACAGCGCCCAGATTGCCGCCAATTACCTGCAAGAGATCGTTAAAGAGTATCAACAGGAGCTGATGGAGGGGAAAACGAAGCCGAACAACAGCGAACTGGTGATCCGCAACTGGTACAACCCAAACCTGGACTATAAGTGGTTCGTGGTGCCATCGCTTATCGCCATGATCACCACCATCGGCGTAATGATCGTCACCTCACTCTCGGTTGCCCGTGAACGTGAACAGGGCACGCTGGATCAACTGCTGGTTTCACCGCTGGCGACATGGCAGATTTTTGTCGGTAAAGCGATACCTGCGCTGGTGGTCGCCACCTTCCAGGCCACCATTGTGCTGCTCGCCGGGATCCTCGCCTATAAAATTCCCTTTGCCGGATCGCTACTGCTGTTCTATTTCACGATGCTGATCTACGGGTTGTCGCTGGTGGGGTTCGGTCTGCTGATCTCGTCCCTGTGTTCGACACAGCAGCAGGCGTTTATTGGAGTGTTTGTCTTTATGATGCCCGCTATTTTGCTCTCGGGATATGTCTCGCCTGTCGAGAATATGCCGGTTTGGCTGCAGGATCTGACATGGATTAACCCTATCCGCCACTTTACGGACATCACCAAACAGATCTATCTGAAGGATGCGAGTTTCGCGATTATCTGGCAAAGCGTGTGGCCGCTGCTGGTAATAACGGTCACCACGGGTTCAGTGGCCTATGCGATGTTCCGGCGTAAGGTCATGTAACCTTACGCCGCTCAAACCTTAATGCACTTTGAAGGATTTAGACTGGATGCGTTTTTCTTTTGCCAGCAGGGAGACGACGGCGGGGCCGGCGAGGATAACCAGCCCGACCAGGGCCAGTAACAGATTATTTTGCATCACGCGTGACAGCAGCCACAGCACGATCATTGCGACACCAAAATACCAGGTCGTTGTCAGCTCTTCCAGGACATCGCCAATGCCGCGCCAGCGCTCTTCGTGGTGGCGCTGCAAAAACAGCATCAGCAGCACCGTAACGCTATAAAGGACGCACAGACCCAGACCGACCCGCACCAGCGCGCCGCTCATCCAGGCTGTTACTAATACCGCCACAACCAGCATATGCAACATAATCTGCCAGCAACTCAGGCCGGTTGCGACACGAACACGTTGTTGCCACTTCATGGCATCTCTCCTGAAGAATTTTTCTCTTAACAAAGAGTACTGATATTTACAGAAAATTCCGTAACCCCGCATCTTTTTGTGACAGAGACTACAATTTATTTTCATCAGGATAGTGAGGCTGGCAGGAGAATTATGACCCAACAAACTCGTCAATTTTCATTGAAAGTACTCACCATTAATACCCATAAAGGCTTTACTGCCTTCAACCGGCGTTTCATTTTACCGGAACTTCGCGATGCGGTGCGCACCGTCAGCGCCGATATCGTTTGTCTGCAAGAAGTGATGGGCGCGCACGAGGTTCATCCACTGCACGTGGAAAACTGGCCGGATACCACCCACTATGAATTTCTTGCCGATGCGATGTGGAGCGATTACGCCTATGGGCGTAATGCTGTCTATCCGGAAGGCCATCACGGTAACGCCGTGCTTTCTCGTTTTCCTATCGAACACTATGAGAACCGCGACGTGTCGGTTGACGGCAGTGAAAAACGCGGACTGCTCTATTGTCGTATCGTGCCGCCTGACATTGATCGGCCTGTGCATGTGATTTGTGTGCATCTGGGTTTGCGCGAAGCCCATCGTCAGGCGCAGCTCACGATGCTGGCGGAGTGGGTAAATTCGCTGCCGGAAAACGAACCGGTGGTGGTGGCCGGCGATTTTAACGACTGGCGGCAGCGGGCGAACCATCCGTTAAAAGTGCAGGCCGGACTGGAAGAGATTTTTACCCGCGCCCACGGCCGCCCTGCCCGCACGTTTCCGGTCAGCCTGCCGCTGTTACGTCTGGACCGTATCTATGTGAAAAATGCCGGAGCCAGTTCGCCCACCGCGCTACCGCTGCGCAACTGGCGCCATTTATCCGACCATGCCCCTCTCAGTGCGGAGATCCACCTATGAAATGCACATGGAAAGAGGGTAATCGCATCCAGCTTCTCGAAAATGGCGAAAACTTTTACCCGGCGGTCTATGCCGCTATAGAGCAGGCACAGCAGAAAGTTATTCTCGAAACCTTTATTTGGTTTGAAGATGAAGTGGGGTGTGAGCTGCATGCGGTTTTACTCAAAGCCGCCCGTCGCGGCGTAAATATCGAAGTTTTACTCGACGGCTATGGTTCGCCGGATCTCAGTGATGAGTTCGTCAACGCGCTGACTTCTGCAGGCGTCGTCTTTCGCTACTACGATCCACGCCCGCGGCTGTTGGGCATGCGAACCAATGTCTTTCGCCGCATGCACCGTAAAATCGTGGTGATCGATAATACGGTGGCGTTTGTCGGCGGCATTAATTTTTCCGCTGAACATGTCACCAGCTACGGCCCCGAAGCCAAACAGGACTATGCCGTGCGGGTTGAAGGCCCGGTGGTGGCCGACATTTTGCAATTCGAAGTGGAAAATCTGCCTGAAAATGCGCCGGTCAGACGCTGGTGGCAACGACGTCGCCATCAGGCGGAAGATAACCGTACGCCCGGTGAAGCCCAGGCGCTGTTCGTCTGGCGCGATAACGACGATCACCGCGATGATATTGAACGGCACTATCTGAAAATGCTCGCCAATGCGAAGCGCGAAGTCATTATCGCCAACGCCTACTTCTTTCCCGGCTATCGCCTGCTGCATGCAATGAAAAACGCAGCCCGTCGCGGGGTACGTGTGAAACTTATCGTACAGGGCGAGCCGGATATGCCGATCGTCAAAGTCGGTGCCGAGCTGCTCTATAACTATCTCCTGAAAGGCGGCGTGCAGGTCTACGAATACCGCCGTCGTCCGCTGCATGGCAAAGTCGCGTTAATGGACGATCACTGGGCTACCGTCGGCTCGAGCAACCTTGACCCATTAAGCCTGTCGCTGAATCTGGAGGCCAACCTGATCATTCACGACCGGGAATTCAACCAGACGCTGCGGGACAACCTCAACGCGATTATCGCTAAGGATTGCCTGCGCGTGGACGAGTCGATGGCTCCGAAACGTACCTGGTGGAACCTCGCCAAGAGTGTGGTGGTGTTCCACTTCTTGCGCCATTTCCCTGCGCTTGTTGGCTGGCTGCCCGCACATACGCCAAGGCTGGCTCAGGTGAAGCCGCCAATCCAGCCGGAAATAGAGACTCAGGATCGCATCGCTTCTGAAAATTCAGGGGGAAAATCCTGATGGCGAAATCACATCCTCGCTGGCGGCTGGCTAAAAAAGTCCTTACCTGGCTCTTTTTTATTGCCGTTGCCGTTCTGTTAGTGCTGTATGCGCAAAAGGTGAACTGGGATGATGTATGGAAGGTCATACACGACTATAACCGCCTCGTGTTGTTGGGGGCTGCCGCGCTGGTGGTGGTCAGTTATTTGATCTATGGCTGCTACGACCTGCTAGGTCGCGCCTATTGCGGGCACAAACTGGCTAAACGCCAGGTGATGCTGGTCTCGTTTATCTGTTATGCCTTCAACCTGACGCTCAGCACCTGGGTAGGCGGAATCGGTATGCGTTACCGGCTTTACTCCCGCCTCGGGTTACCGAGCAGTACTATCACGCGGATTTTTTCGCTTAGCATCACGACCAACTGGCTGGGTTATATTTTACTCGGCGGCATCATCTTCACGTTCGGCGTGGTAGACATCCCGGCCCACTGGTACATTTCCGATACGACACTGCGCATCATTGGCGTTGTGCTGCTGCTTTTTATCGCCTTCTATCTGTGGGCCTGTGGTTTTGCGAAACGACGCCATTTCACGATTAGAGGGCAGAAGTTAGTGATCCCATCGTGGAAATTTGCCCTTGCCCAGATGGCCATTTCCAGCGCCAACTGGATAGCCATGGGCGTGATTATCTGGCTGCTGATGGGCCATCAGACCAATTTCTTCTTCGTACTGGGCGTGTTGCTGGTCAGCAGTATCGCTGGCGTGATTGTCCATATTCCGGCAGGCATTGGCGTACTGGAAGCCGTATTTCTGGCGCTACTGGCCGGGGAGCATACGTCACAAGGCGTCATTATCGCCGCCCTGCTGGCCTACCGCGTGCTCTACTATTTTATCCCGCTTCTGCTGGCGCTGATTGCCTATCTGATACTGGAAAGTCGGGCGAAGAAGCTGCGCGCCAAAAATGAGAAAGCGATGGCAAAAGGCTGATTAACGGGAACGTATGGCATCAATTACCCAGGTTGCCAGGCGTAGCAATTCAAACACCAGGTTTGCCATATTCAGCCAGACCCGCAATGCGCCATGGATGGCGCAGGCCTGTACCGTGGTAAATTCTTTCATGTAGAGTTCGCGGGCAGATATCTGGATCCGCGAACGGCTGCCCGCCGTTGTTAATCCGAACAGCAATACCATCACCAGGCAGCCAATCCATTCCAATGGACCATTGTGCAGCCCGAGATTAACCAGCGCCGTCAGGCTAAGTCCCACCAGCAACATCAACAAAGAGTAGCCGCCGCCACTGATATTGCTGCCCGCGTAATGGGCGACTACCGCGCTTATGGCGAACATCGCGCCAGTCACGCCAAGCGCTAAGGCTGTTCCAGCCAGTGAGAAGATGCAGGCGAAAAGTAGCCCGGTCAGCACGTTCATCAAGATAAGCCAGAAAAGCGCTACCGGCGTACTAAAGCGCGCAAACAGGCAGTGAAGAATAAGCCCGCTGACAAATAAGGCCACCATTAATATCACGATGACAGGACCGGGAATAAACCACTCCCGTACAACGGGAAGACGCAGCGCAAGCCAGGCGACACCGATACCCAGCACCATGCCCGCAGCCAGCCACAGGCAGATATTGACGATGAGTTCCGTGGGCTTAATTTGCGGCGGCGAAAGCCAACCAAATGGTTTCATCTCTTCTCCCTGAGGTGAACAAGCCGCATCCGGTTATGTCCGGATGCGGCTTATGCTTTTCACTGGCTATCTGACGTCCCCCGGCCGGGATAACATTAACGACGGTTACCGAAAATACGCAGCAACATCAGGAACAGGTTGATAAAGTCGAGATAGAGCGTTAACGCCCCTAAAATTGAATATTTCCGCAGGTGCGCTTTATCATTGACATCAAGCTGGGTACCGATGTTTTTCAGCTTTTGCGTGTCATAGGCGGTAAGGCCGACAAAAATAACCACTCCGATATAGGTCACCACCCACATCAGCGTTTCACTTTTCAGCCAGAAGTTAACCAGAGAGGCGAGAAGAATACCGATTAGCCCCATAAACAGCATACTGCCAAGACCGCTCAGGTCGCGTTTGGTGGTATAGCCGTAGAGACTCATCGAGCCGAACATTCCGGCGGTCACGACAAAGGTCGCCGCAATAGACTCAGCGGTGTAGGCATACAGAATGCCCGAGAGCGTCAGCCCGGTCAGGGCGGAATAGAGCATAAAGAGCGTGGTCGCCATGCCCGCGCTGAGTTTATGTATCAGGCCGGAGAGCACAAAAACCAGCGCCAGTTGCGCAATGATCAGCCCAAAGAAGACCATCCGGCTGGAGTAGATAGCCATTAATACGGCTTCATTAAATACCGTATACCAGGCGATAAAAGCCGTCAGCAACAGCCCGCAGGTCATCCAGCCATAGACCTGCGCCATATAGGTTTGCAAACCGGCGCGGGCGGGTGAAACGATAGAATCGGAACGCGGGAATCTGTCCATAATGACTCCTCAAAAAGTGGATACCCATCTTCAAGATTAACACAATCCCGACAAAGCGTTACCAGCGTTGCGCCGCCTGTTTATCGCTATCCCGCGCCTCTACCCAGCGGTCACCCTGCGCCGTGGCTTCACGCTTCCAGAAGGGCGCGCGCGTCTTAAGGAAATCCATAATAAACTGCCCTGCGTCAAAGGCGCTGCTCCGGTGTGCGCTGGTCACGCCGACAAAGACAATTTCATCGCCGGGCCAGAGTTCGCCCACGCGGTGAATCACCGTGACGTTACCCAGAGGCCAACGCTCTCGCGCCTCCTCAACGATCCCCGCCAGCGTCTTTTCCGTCATCCCCGGATAGTGTTCAAGCGTCAGAGCACTGACATTATCGCCAAGGTTATGGTTACGCACTTTGCCGGTAAAGGTCACCACCGCGCCATCTTCATCTCGCTCGCTCAACCATTGATACTCTTCGCCAACGTTAAACGCCGCATGGTCAACCACGATACGTGTCTGTGCCATTTTAACCCCCGGTCACTGGCGGGAAAAAGGCCACTTCGTCGCCTTCGGTGAGGGGATTTTCAAGACTCACCAGCGTCTGGTTTACCGCCGCCAGCAGTTTGTCCTTTTCGAGCGCCAGCGCCCAACGATCGTTGCGCGCGGCAAGATGCTGACGCACCGCTTCCACAGACGGAAACGCCTCATCCAGCGTTAACCGGTCACAACCGGTCAGTTCGCGCACCTGCGCGAAAAAAAGTACATTAATCATCTGCATCTACCCTGAAATCACCGGACTTACCGCCGCTTTTCGCCAGCAGACGTACCGGGCCAATAACCATATCCTTCTGCACGGCTTTGCACATGTCGTAAATTGTCAGCGCCGCCACCGACGCCGCCGTCAGCGCTTCCATTTCCACACCTGTTTTCCCGCTCAGGCGGCACAGCGATTCGATGCGAACCCGGTTATGCGCCGGCTGCGCCTGTAATTGCACTTCCACTTTGCTGAGCAATAGCGGATGACACAGCGGAATTAACTCCCAGGTGCGTTTTGCCGCCTGAATGCCCGCAATACGCGCCGTGGCAAAGACATCACCTTTGTGATGGCTGCCGTCAATAATCATCGCCAGCGTTTGCGGCTGCATGGTCACGAACGCTTCGGCACGGGCTTCCCGCACGGTTTCGGCTTTGGCAGAGACATCCACCATATGCGCTTCGCCATCGGCGTTAATATGGGTCAGTTGTGACATAAATTAAGGCTTAATGTGGGAGTGAAAATTACACGGGCGCGTGCGCGCATCAAGCTGCGGCGCAATGATATTGTCCCATGCGGTGCGACAAGCTTTAGTGGAACCCGGCATAGCGAAAATCAGCGTCTTGTTGGCGATACCCGCTACCGCGCGCGATTGCAGCGTGGAGGTGCCAATCTCTTCGAAAGAGAGCATGCGGAATACCTCGCCAAACCCTTCTACTTCACGGTCAAAAAGCGGCAATAAGGCTTCCGGCACCTGGTCCCCATCCGTAAAACCGGTACCGCCATTAATCAGCACCACCTGGACGTCATCGCTGGCAATCCACACCGAGACCTGCGCCCGGATGGCGTAGCGGTTCTCTTTGACGATGGCTTTCGCCACCACGTTATGCCCGGCCTCCAGCGCGGAGTCGCGCAGGAAATGACCCGACGTGTCGTCCTCTTCGCCACGACGGCTGGAAACCGTAAGAATCGCGATACGGGTTGGAATAAATTCAGTACTCACCTGACTCATTGCTTTTTCTCCTTGCGGCCATTATCCGCCAATGTAAGACAGATTTTGCGTAATGCCGGTATTGCCCTGATGCAGAAAATGGGTCTGTTTTTTGTGTGCAAGTGACGCGGCAATGCGCGCTTCCAGCGCGGCTTGCTGATTGTCATCCTGCAGCAGATCGCGCAGGTCTACGCCCCCATCGCCAAACAGGCATAAATGCAGCTTTCCGACAGAAGAGACCCGCAGCCGGTTACAACTGGCGCAAAAGTCTTTTTCATAGGGCATGATCAGACCAATCTCGCCGGCATAGTCCGGATGGCAGAAAACCTGTGCCGGGCCGTCACTGCGGCTGCGCAGCTTCTGGATCCAGCCGCGTTTAAGCAGCTCACCACGCAGCACATCGCCGGAGATATGGTGTTTTTGAAAGAGATCGCTGCCTTCGCCGGTTTCCATCAGTTCGATAAAACGCAATTGAATGGGGCGAGGTTGGATCCAGGCAAGAAAGGTGTCGAGCTGGTGGTGATTGACGTCGCGCATCAGCACGGTATTAACTTTGACCTTCTCAAAGCCCGCCGCAAAAGCAGCATCAATACCTTCCATCACCTGCTTAAACTTATCCTGACCGGTAATCGCGAAAAATTGACGCGCATCGAGACTGTCAACGCTGACATTGATCGCCGTCAGTCCGGCGTCACGCCAGTGCGCCACATCACGGGCCAGACGGTAACCGTTAGTAGTGACCGCAACCTGGCGGATGGCGTGGTTTTCTCGCACGGCAGCAATAATGTCGGTAAAGTCGCGACGCAGTGAAGGTTCGCCACCGGTCAGGCGGACTTTCTCTGTGCCCATTGCAGAAAACGCACGCGTAACGCGACGAATTTCCTCAAGGCTGAGAAATCCTTTATTGGTGACGCCACCCGGTTTGTAGCCGTTGGGCAGGCAATAAGTGCAACGGAAGTTGCATACGTCAGTGATCGACAAGCGCAAGTAAAAGAACTTACGCGCGAACGGGTCAGTCAATTGTGTGGCCATGTACACCTTTCCAAATACGGGAGATGCAGTCATTTCTTCCTGCACCCTGGCGGCTGATACCGGTGGTATCGCCACGGCCAAAGGACCCTATCGTCAGACTTAGGTACAGAGGCTAGAGTGTATGTTGTGCGTAACGAGATAAATTCGTTATGGCGATAGTAGCGCGAAGCGTTTTGTTTCGCCAACATCATTATCGCTATATAAACACGTATATAGCGACATGATCGTGCATTTTCATTACAGAGTACGTGAAAATCCCTTTTTTGCTTTGATATACGTCATTTTCCACCCTGCACGGCATCGTCATTAGGTGGTATTTAGGTTAACGTAGCGCGGTAATCATTTATAAGGAAGGTTTATGCGTAATCGCACTCTTGCGGATCTGGATCGCGTCGTTGCGCTTGGCGGTGGGCACGGTCTGGGCCGCGTGATGTCGGCTTTATCATCATTAGGCTCGCGGCTCACAGGTATCGTGACGACCACGGATAACGGCGGCTCTACCGGGCGTATTCGACGTTCTGAGGGAGGGATCGCCTGGGGCGATATGCGCAACTGTTTAAATCAGCTTATTACGGAACCCAGCGTCGCGTCGGCGATGTTTGAGTACCGTTTTAGCGGTAATGGCGAACTTTCCGGTCATAACCTCGGAAATTTGATGTTGAAGGCGTTAGACCATCTCAGCGTGCGCCCTCTGGAAGCGATAAATCTCATTCGTAACCTGCTAAAAGTAGATGCGTTTCTTATCCCGATGTCTGAGCAACCCGTTGATTTGATGGCAACAGACAACGAAGGCCATATGGTCTACGGCGAAGTAAATATCGACCTGCTGGAATCCCCGGTACAGGAATTGATGCTGTTCCCTAAAGTACACGCCACGCGGGAAGCCGTTCAGGCGATTGCAGAAGCGGATCTGATTTTAATCGGCCCGGGAAGTTTTTATACCAGCCTGTTGCCTTTACTGCTGCTGGAGGATCTTTCTCAGGCATTGCGCCGCACCCCCGCGCCAGTGGTCTATATCGGTAATCTCGGTAAAGAGTTGAGCGTGGCCGCCGCCAGTTTGACGCTTAAGGATAAGCTGACAATCATGGAACAGTATGTCGGTAAACCGATCATTGATGCCGTGATTGTTGGGCCGAAAGTGGATGTTTCTGCTGTCTCTGACCGGGTCGTTATTCAGGGGGTGCTGGACGCCAGCGATATCCCCTATCGTCATGACAGACATTTGTTGCGCGAAGCGCTGGAAAAAGCAGTTCAGGCCCTGGGTTAATCACGTGGCGAGCGCGATTTGTGCTCGCGCCATCACGTTTCCTTAATTTCTTAAGGTTGTCTTAAAGATTCTCGTCCACAATAGTCATCCTGTCTTTGTCAGGATCGTTGTCATGCCTACCTTTCGTCTTTCCCGGCCGACCTTAAGCCGCCTGAACTTTCTGATTTTGTTCGCGCTTTATATCGCACTGATATTAAATATCGCATTTTATCGCCAGGCATTTAGTTTATTGCCAGTAGACTCATTGCATAACGCGCTGGTGTTTGCCTCAATGCCCGTCGTGGCTTTTAGCGTCATCAATATTGTTTTAACTCTGGCCTCGTTTTTACGCCTGGACCGTCTGACGATCAGCCTCTTTGTTCTGGTCAGCGCGGCTGCGCAATATTTCATCATGAGCTTTGGTATTATTATTGACCGCTCAATGGTGACCAATATTCTGGATACCACCCCAGCCGAAAGTTTCGCCCTGCTATCGCCACGTATGATTGTGGTGCTGCTGCTCTCAGGCGTGTTAATGGTACTTATCGCCTGGTGGATTAAAATCAAAGCGCCGGTCTCAGCCTGGCGCAGTATTATCAGTCGCCTCGTAAGCATTGCGGTTTCTGCGTTACTGATCGTTTTCGTTGCGCTGTTGTTTTATAAAGATTACGCCTCGCTGTTTCGTAATAATAAAGAACTGGTTAAATCGCTCAGTCCGTCAAACAGCATCACCGCAGGCTTATCCTGGTATAGCCATCATCGCATGGATAATTTGCCGCTGGTGCGTATCGGTGAAGACGCGCAACAGCGTGCGCAAATGCAAAATGGCCCGCGTAAGAACCTGACCATTTTGATCGTGGGTGAAACCTCACGTGCCGCCAACTTTTCACTGGGCGGTTATGTCCATGACACCAACCCGCGTTTAAAACAGGATAATGTGGTCTATTTCCCGAATACCACTTCCTGCGGTACGGCAACGGCCATTTCCGTGCCCTGCATGTTCTCCAATATGCCACGCCAGAATTACGATGAAGAGCTGGCCCATCATCAGGAAGGTTTACTGGATATTATTCAGCGCGCTGGCATTCAGGTGTTGTGGAATGAAAACGATGGCGGCTGTAAAGGTGCCTGCGATCGTGTTCCTCATCAGGACGTGACGTCGCTGAATCTCCCTGGGTTATGCATTGACGGCGAATGCCAGGATGAAGCGTTATTTCATCAGTTGGAAGACTATATCAATAACCTGCAACATGATGGCGTTATTGTATTGCACACCATTGGCAGCCACGGGCCGACTTACTATAACCGCTATCCGGCGGCGTTTCGTAAATTTACCCCGACCTGCGATACCAGCCAAATTCAGACCTGTACGCAGGAACAACTGGTGAATACTTACGACAACACCATTTTGTACATTGATTATATTGTCGACAAAGCCATTAAATTACTGCAATCAAAACAGGATAAATTCACCACCAGCCTGGTCTATCTTTCCGACCATGGTGAATCGCTGGGTGAAGACGGTGTCTATTTACACGGTTTGCCTTATTCCATCGCCCCGGAAACGCAAAAACATATTCCGATGCTTATTTGGCTGTCTGAGGATTATCAAAAGCGTTACGGCGTCGATAATCAGTGCCTGCAACAAGAGGCACAACAAAAGCACTTTTCGCAGGATAATCTCTTCTCGACCATGTTGGGTATGACAGGGGTCAGTACGAAGGAATACCGTGCGCAAGATGATATTTTGACTGCCTGTCGTGGAGAGCCGAAATGAAAATTCTGGTCGTAGAAGATGATGCGCTGTTATTACAGGGATTGATTCTGGCCATGCAAAGTGAAGGATACGCCTGCGATGGCGTATCCACCGCGCATGAAGCGGGCCTGAGTCTGGCGACCGGACACTACAGTCTGATGGTGCTTGATCTCGGTCTTCCTGACGAAGATGGTCTCCATTTCCTGGAGCGTGTCCGCCGCGAGAAGTTTACGCTGCCGGTATTAATTTTGACCGCCAGGGACACACTCGCCGATCGTATTTCCGGGCTGGACACCGGCGCGGATGATTATTTAGTTAAGCCTTTTGCTCTCGAAGAGCTTAACGCGCGTATTCGTGCTCTGCTGCGTCGCCACAATAATCAGGCGGACAGCGAATTAACGAATGGCAATTTGCGGCTGAATTTGACTCGCCGCCAGGTATGGCTCAGCGAAGAGCTGCTGGAGCTTACGCCAAAAGAGTACGCGCTGCTGTCACGCCTGCTAATGAAAGTGGGCACGCCGGTACACCGTGAAATCCTCTATAACGACATTTACAACTGGGATAACGAACCGGCCACCAATACGCTGGAAGTGCATATCCATAACCTGCGTGACAAAATCGGCAAATCGCGTATCCGTACCGTGCGCGGCTACGGTTATATGTTGATTCACGCCGATAAACAGGAATAAGCATGGCGATATTTCAGGTCAAGAATTGGTCGATGCGAAGCCGCTTACTGCTCACCGTCGGGGCTATTCTGGTGGTTTGTCAACTGGTCAGCGTATTCTGGCTATGGCATGAGAGCAAAGAACAAGTCCAGCTGTTGGTGGAAAGCGCGATTCACAACCATAACAACCATAAACAGGTCGAGCATGAAGTGCACGAGGCCGTCGCCAGCCTCCTCGTGCCGAGCCTGTTGATCATTGGCCTCGCCCTGCTGCTCTGTTTTAAGGCGTTGAAAACCATTACCCGCCCTCTCTCGGCATTACAGCGCGAGCTGGATGCACGTGCGCCGGGCAACCTTGAACCCATCGTGCTGGAAAATCCGGTACGCGAAGTGGAAGCCGTTGCCGCTGCCATCAATCAGCTGGTTTCGCGCCTTACCGTCACGCTGGATCGTGAGCGTCTGTTTACCGCCGACGTGGCCCACGAATTGCGAACGCCGCTGGCAGGTCTGCGCCTGCACCTGGAGTTGATGGCCAAAAGCCATGCCCTGGATGTCGCCCCGCTGCTCCAGCGTCTGGACCAGATGACTGAAAATATTGCCCAGTTACTGCAGCTCGCTCGCGTCGGGCAATCTTTTTCCGCAGGAAGCTATCAGCAGGTGATGCTGCTGGAAGATGTGGTCATGCCAGTCCACAGTGAACTGGAGAGAATGCTGCAAACCCGACAGCAACATTTACAGTTGCCGCAAATGGCAGAAGATATCGCGGTGGCAGGTGATGCCACGCTCTTGCAGGTGCTGCTGCGCAATCTGGTGGAAAATGCCCATCGGTATAGCCCGGCAGGTACCACCATTACCGTGAGCCTTGTCGGCGGGTCCACACCGGTTCTGTCAGTGGAAGATGAGGGATCAGGCGTGGATGAATCCCGTAGCGGAGAATTGAGTAAAGCGTTTGTGCGCATGGATAGCCGCTACGGGGGATCGGGGCTTGGATTGAGTATCGTTTCACGCATCGCACAACTCCACGACGCGCAATTCTTCTTGCATAACCGTCAGCCTGGCCCGGGCGTGCGCGCGTGGGTGAAACTCAACGCTATTGCACGTTAAGGTAATCTTAGTAAGAGAGCACCCAGAGATGGGTAAAGCCGATGATGATGGCAAGAGACAGGGCAACGGCCAGATACTGAGCCAGGTTTTCTTTGTGCATAGGTACTCTCCTGATTTTTCACAGGAGAGTAATCGGCTTTCATTAAGCAAACATTAAGATGCGCAGGTGAATTTCGTGACCGGCCTCTTGTTACGAGGCGGCAATAAACAATTCCCGCAATTGATGCAGCTGATCGCGGCATTTCGCTGCCTCTTCGAATTCGAGATTCTGCGCATGCTGCATCATCTGTCCTTCCAGCTCGTGAATTTTCTGCTGCAGCGCTTTTGGGGTTAACGCCAGTTCGGCGGCTTCCACCTGAGCCGGCGTCCGCGATTTCCCGCGACCTTTGCCTTTGGTCTTCGCCAGACTCTCGCCGAGGCTCAGAATATCCACCACTTTTTTGTTCAAACCCTGCGGGGTGATGCCGTGTTCTTCGTTGTACTGCTGCTGTTTCTCGCGACGACGCTCGGTTTCTCCCATCGCCTTCGCCATGGACGGGGTAATTTTGTCGCCATAGAGAATGGCCTTCCCGTTAACGTTACGCGCCGCACGACCAATGGTCTGAATCAGCGAACGCTCAGAACGCAGGAACCCTTCTTTATCCGCATCCAGAATCGCCACCAACGACACTTCCGGCATATCCAGACCTTCACGCAGGAGGTTGATGCCCACCAGCACATCGAACTCGCCAAGACGTAAATCACGGATAATCTCCATACGTTCAACCGTATCGATATCGGAGTGCAGGTAACGCACTCGCTCACCGTGTTCTTCCAGGTATTCAGTCAAATCTTCCGCCATGCGTTTGGTCAGTGTCGTGACCAGCACACGCTCGTTGATGGCGGCGCGTTTGCGGATTTCGGAGAGCAGGTCGTCCACCTGGGTGGCTACCGGTCGCACTTCGATAATCGGATCGAGCAACCCGGTCGGACGTACAACCTGGTCAATGACCTCGCCGCCAGATTTTTCCAGCTCATAGTTGCCCGGCGTCGCCGACACATAAATGGTTTGCGGTGCCAGCGCCTCGAATTCCTCGAATTTCAGTGGACGGTTATCGAGCGCGGACGGCAGACGGAAGCCGTACTCCACCAGCGTCTCTTTACGCGCACGGTCGCCGCGGAACATACCGCCAATTTGCGGAATGGTGACGTGGGATTCATCAATCACCAGCAGGCCATCCGCCGGAAGGTAATCAAATAGCGTGGGCGGCGGCTCGCCCGGCCCGCGCCCGGAAAGGTAACGCGAGTAGTTTTCGATACCGGAGCAATACCCCAACTCATTCATCATCTCCAGATCAAACTGCGTACGCTGGGTCAACCGCTGTTCTTCCAGCAGTTTATTGTTCTCCAGCAGCACCTTGCGACGCTCGACCAGTTCGACCTTGATCTCTTCCATCGCCTGAACGATGCGCTCACGTGGGGTGACGTAGTGGGTTTTGGGGTAAACGGTAAAGCGCTGGATGGTGGACTCGACGTGCCCGGTCAGCGGGTCAAACAGCGACAGCCGCTCCACTTCCTCATCAAACAGCTCAACGCGCAGGGCAATATCGTCCGATTCCGCCGGGAAGATATCGATCACCTCGCCGCGCACACGAAAGGTGCCGCGCTGAAACGCCTGGTCATTGCGGGTGTACTGCAACTCAGCCAGACGACGCAGTATGGAGCGCTGATCGATGATCATTCCTTTGGTCAGGTGCAACATCATCTTCAGATACAGATCCGGATCGCCCAGACCGTAAATTGCGGAGACCGATGCCACCACGATCACATCACGACGTTCAAGCAGCGCCTTGGTAGCCGACAGACGCATCTGCTCAATGTGCTCGTTCACCGAGGCGTCTTTTTCGATAAATGTGTCCGAACTCGGCACATAGGCTTCCGGCTGATAGTAGTCATAATAGGAGACGAAATATTCCACGGCGTTATCGGGAAAGAACTCTTTCATTTCGCCATAGAGCTGCGCCGCAAGGGTTTTGTTCGGTGCCAGCACCATCGTCGGGCGCTGTAAATCGGCAATAACATTCGCCACGGTGAACGTTTTCCCTGAACCGGTCACGCCCAGCAAAGTCTGATGAGCCAGACCGTCTTCGAGCCCCTCTTCCAGGCGACGAATAGCTTCTGGCTGATCGCCAGAGGGTCGAAAAGCGGAATTCAGTTTGAATGGTTTACTCATGGACGGCTACCTGATGAAGGAATGAGCGGGCAGGAAAGTAATTTTACTCACCACAGCGAGATTTGCCAATAAAAAATACTGGATGTAAAAACAGTGGCGCAATCAGGAATATCTTCTACTCACAGGCAGAGCACGAGCAGCACACCTGGAAAATCACCCCTGACGGTACAAAACACCAGCAAAAGCGGGTTATCCCCAGAACATTTCCTTTTTTAACACTTGTCAAGCCTGGTAATGAAAGTTTTATGGCAATGGGTGACAGATTTCTTACAAGGATTGCTTTTATTTAACTAATTAAAAAATAAAGAAATATTTCAAAAGACGCCTTTCGCAGCAATTCAGGCGCAAGCCGCGTGTTTACTCGCTTCTCGCACTTTTTCTAACTCTAATGCACAAGGTTATCCACAGGAATAGTGGATAACTGCTTCCAGCCCATATGCTTCGCCTGTCGCCTGAAACGTCCCCTGAGCCTGTTTGAGGCCAGTAAAAATTTTTTCTCGCTTATTTTTGCAGAATATCTGCTAACGAAACGGCGAATTATCATGCGATCGTGCTCACATTTTGCCGATCGAATGCACCATTTCCTGCCAGCCCCGGCACTGTCAAAGAGCATATATTTTCGCCTGCGAGGCGCAATACCCGCTTTAACTCTCTCATTCATCAGTGGGTTCCGAAAAAAAGCCTGTTTTCATGTTCTGGCAAGCCTTTTGCACTGAACTGAATAACAACTTCTCTGTCATCCGATCAGAGATAAGGAGCGAACCGTGTTGAGCTTACGTGCAGTCAATCAGTATTACGGCAATCAACATACGCTATGGAATGTCGATCTCGATCTTTCCCCCGGCGTATGCACCTCTGTTATCGGCCTCCCAGGGATGGGCAAAACAACGTTAATAAATTGTATTACCGGTTATTTGCCCGTGGAGAGCGGTAGCATGGTCTGGCAAGAGGCAGGAGGCCCCCCCAGGGATTTACTGAACTTGCAGGCGGAACATCGCAGTGCAATGGGGATAGGTTATGTTCCCCAGGACAGACGAATATTTTCACAAATGACCGTCGAGGAGAATCTGCATATCGCTATGCTTGCCTGTGGAGAGCCCCGCAGCACCGTCAATCGTGAGGTCTATGACCTGTTTCCCGAACTGTACGGACTACGTCAGGTGAAAGGAGCAGGGCTGTCTGAGGATAATCAGCATCAGCTGGCGATGGCACGCGCCCTCGTCAATCGCCCGCGACTGCTGATTCTGGACGAACCCACGCGCGGGCTTGGACAGGCGTTTATCCATAAACTCGGCAATTTACTTGTCCGGCTCAACCAGGATTTCGGTATGACTATCCTGCTGGCCGAACAGCATCTGTCGTTTATCCGCCGGGTTGCCGACCGTTTCTGTCTGTTACATCGTGGTCGCAACGTTGCCGAAGGGGATGTCAGACAACTGGATGACCAGCTTCTGTCGCACTGGATGTCGCCTGATTCAGCACGTTGAGATCGAGATAATGACCGTTTTGTGTAGCGAACGGCGCGTGGGCAAGCCAGGGGATCTCCCCGATCAAAGGTGCTTTCAACACGCGCCGTAGCGTCGCAAGATACTCGGTATGACGTTTGCCCGGTGGCTGAACATCATTGGCAATCCAGCCGGCAAAGCGCAACCCCGCCTGCTCTATCGCCTGTGCGGTCAACATCGCATGGTTAATACACCCAAGTTTAACGCCCACCACCAGAATCACCGGCAATTGTTCTGCCACCACCCAGTCGGCAAAAGTCCATGTCTCTGAAAGCGGCGTAAACCACCCCCCGGCCCCTTCTGTTAGTACCCAGTCGGCCTGCGTTTCCAGCGTCCGCAGTCCGTCAGACAGTCCTTCGAGCGTAATGGGCATGTCGGACTCCGCGCTGACAATGTGTGGCGATGTCGGCTCCGCAAAGGTCCAGGGGTTTACCAAAGCATAATCGAGCATAACGCTGCTGTTGCGCTGCAAAGCCAGTGCGTCACTGTTGCGCAGCCCCTGCGCGGTCATTTCGCTGCCCGAGGCCACCGGTTTGTAACCCGCGCTTCGCCGTCCCAGAAGATTTGCCGCCTGCAAGAGCGCGCAGCTCGCCACGGTTTTTCCGACCTCGGTATCCGTGCCGGTGACAAAATAGCGTTCAGTCACGTGTGATGACTCCCCAGAAAAGTTGATAGGTCAGCGGGAATGTCCCCTGCTGTTGCGGCCAGGCCAGCTGTAAGCGTTGCAGCCCTCCGCGCGTCAGCCCTTGCCTGCGCCCGGCATGCAGATGAGTAGCTCCCGTCCCTTTTAGCGATCGCATGGCCTCAAGCGCACCGGCAAAAGAGAGAGTGACTGGCTCAATGCCCGCCTGATAGCGCCAGCCTGATAAAGCGTCGTGGATTTGCGCCGCGGGCAGAAAGCGATTGGCATGCGGCTGGTCATCAATCGCCCGCCACGCCTGATTCAGTTCAGGCAGCGAACCGCTCACCAGGGTGGTAAAGGCAATGTGTCCGCCGGGGCGCACCACGCGGTATAACTCCGCCAGCGCCCGGCGCACATCATCACACCACTGCACCGCCAGGTTACTCCAGGCAAGACAAAATTCAGCGTCAGTAAAAGGCATGGCTTCGATATCCGCCTGCACGTACCGTTCGGCCGCCTGCCTGCGCCGGGCCTCCTCCAGCATAGGCAGGGAGATATCCAGTGCCGTTACCCGCGCCCCCTGCTCTCGCCAGTAGCGGCTCAGCAATCCTGGCCCGCATCCGGCATCCAGTACCTGAGCAACAGGGGCTGAATGGAGACGGGAAAGCAGTAATTCTGCGCTCTGCTGCTGTAATCCGTTGTGCTGGTCGTAGCTGCGAGCGGCGCGACCGAAAGTATCGGCGATGGCTTGTTTATCAACGCGCGTCATGCAATATCTCCAGTAACTGCTCAATATCTTCCGGCTCGTGGGCGGCAGTGAGCGTTAAGCGCAACCGGGCAGTGCCTGGCGGGACGGTTGGCGGGCGAATCGCAGTCACCCAACAGCCGTGCGCCCGTAACTGCGTGGCCAGCTCCAGCGTGCGGCTGTTTTCGCCGACGATCAGCGGCTGAATGGCGCTGTCAGACGCGGTCACCGCCAGGTTTTGCGCCTTCGCACCCGCGCGAAATTGTGCAATCAGCGCATTCAGTTTATGTCGCCGTTGCGCACCCTCTTCGGAACGAATCACCGCAAGCGAAGCGCTGATGGCTGCGGCCTGTGCGGGCGGCATACTGGTGCTGTAAATCAGATGGCGGGCAAACTGTGTCAGATAATCGGCCAGCGACGCGCTGCACAGTATCGCCGCGCCACTCACACCGATCCCTTTGCCGAAGGTGACAATCAGGATATCCGGCGTGATCTGGTGGACATCACAGCTACCGCGCCCCTCGTCGCCGCATACTCCAATGCCATGCGCATCGTCGACCATCAGCCAGCCGTTTGCCTGTCGGGTTACCCGGGCGATATCCGCCAGCGGCGCGCTATCGCCGTCCATACTGAACACCCCTTCGGTGACGACCAGTTGTTCGCCGCCGATGGGTTTTGCCAGCAACGTCGCGAGATGCGTGGCATCGTTATGGGCAAAGCGGCGCAATGCCGCCGGGCTTAAGTTTGCCGCCTCCAGCAACGAGGCGTGGCTTAGCCTGTCGGCAACGATGCGATCGTCTTTATTACCGAGCGCGGCAATCACCGCCTGATTAGCGGCAAATCCCGAGATAAACAGCAACGCGCGCGGATACCCCAGCCAGTCGGCAAGCCCGGCTTCGAGCTGCTGGTGTGCCAGGGTGTAACCGCTCACGTGGCCAGAGCCGCCGCTGCCAACCCCGTATTTTTCCGCCGCTTGTTGCCAGGCGAGAATCAGCGCCGGATGCTGGCTTAAGCCCAGATAATCGTTACTGGAGAAGTTGCGATAACGTTGCCCGTCACGAATCAGCCAGCGCCCGGCGCCCTGATCCACGCACTGGCGTGTACGCAAGGCATCGGCCTGCCTGCGGATGGCTAACGCCTCATCAATACGCTGTTGCCAGCTCATACCACAGCCGCATTGTAATACTGCGCGGTGTCCGCATTCATGAGCTGCTGTTCCAGTTGCTCCTGCTGCGCCTTGTCGCCGTTGAGTACTTCGGTCTGCTGCGGATTCAACCCCAGCTTGCGGAACAGTTGCAGGTCTTTGTCCTCTTCCGGGTTCGGCGTGGTCAACAGTTTGCAGCCGTAGAAGATAGAGTTTGCGCCGGCCATAAAGCACATGGCCTGAGTCTGTTCGTTCATCTGCTCGCGCCCTGCGGACAGACGCACGTGCGAGGTGGGCATCATGATACGCGCAACAGCAATAGTACGAATAAAATCAAAGGCATCGACATCCTCATTCTCCGCCAACGGCGTGCCTTTGACTTTCACCAGCATGTTGATGGGCACGCTTTCCGGTGGTGTGGGTAAGTTAGCCAGTTGCAGCAGTAACCCGGCGCGATCGGTCACCGTTTCGCCCAGCCCTACAATCCCGCCAGAACAGACCTTGATTCCCGCATCACGCACTTTATCGAGCGTATCCAGGCGCTCCTGATAGGTACGGGTGGTGATGATATTGCCGTAAAACTCCGGCGAGGTGTCCAGGTTGTGGTTGTAGTAATCCAGCCCGGCTTGAGCCAGACGCTGCGCCTGGTTGTCCGTGAGCGTGCCGAGCGTCATACAGGCTTCCAGTCCCATGGCTTTGACCCCTTCAACCATCTGTTCCAGATAGGGCATATCGCGATCGTTCGGGTTCTTCCAGGCAGCGCCCATACAAAAGCGCGTTGAACCGGCCTTTTTCGCCTTACGGGCAGACTCCAGTACCTGCTCCACCTCCATCAATCTTTCCGCATCGAGCCCGGTTTTGTAGCGGGCGCTTTGCGGACAGTATTTGCAGTCTTCCGGGCAGGCCCCGGTCTTGATCGACAGCAGCGTACTGACCTGCACCTGGCGGGGATCAAAATGCTGGCGATGAACTTGCTGCGCTTCAAACAGCAGTTCCAGCAGAGGTTTTTCAAACAGGGCGGCGACTTGCGACATTGTCCAGCGTGTCTGGTGAGCCATTGGGCTTCTCCAAAGGGTGTTGTTGAATCTCGATTCGGGTTATACTTGTAAACCTAAATCTTTTTAATTTGGTTTACAAGTCGATTATGACAACGGACGATCTCGCCTTTGACCAGCGCCATATCTGGCACCCATACACTTCCATGACCTCTCCTCTGCCGGTTTATCCGGTGCAATCCGCACATGGATGCGAACTGACACTTGCCAGCGGCGAGCGCCTGGTGGATGGGATGTCTTCCTGGTGGGCTGCCATTCACGGCTACAATCACCCAACGCTAAACGCGGCGATGAAAGCGCAAATTGACGTCATGTCGCATGTGATGTTTGGCGGCATCACCCACTCACCCGCCATAACCCTGTGCCGTAAACTGGTGGCGATGGCCCCGGAGAATCTGGAGTGTGTTTTCCTCGCTGACTCTGGCTCGGTGGCCGTGGAAGTGGCGATGAAAATGGCCCTGCAATACTGGCAGGCGAAAGGCGAACCCAGGCAGCGGTTTCTCACTTTCCGTAACGGCTATCACGGCGACACCTTTGGCGCGATGTCCGTATGCGATCCGGATAATTCCATGCATAGCCTGTGGCAGGGCTACCTGCCGCAAAACCTCTTCGCTCCGGCGCCGCAAAGCCGTTTCGACGGCGTTTGGGACGAGCGCGATATGGTGGGTTTTGCCCGCCTGATGGCCGCACATCGCCATGAGATCGCCGCGGTGATCCTTGAGCCCATCGTCCAGGGCGCTGGGGGAATGCGCATGTACCACCCTGAGTGGCTTAAGCGGATCCGTAAAATGTGTGACCGGGAAGGGATATTGCTGATTGCCGATGAGATCGCTACCGGCTTTGGTCGCACCGGCAAGCTGTTTGCCTGCGAACACGCCGGTATCGCCCCGGATATTCTCTGTCTTGGCAAGGCATTAACCGGCGGCACGATGACGCTTTCCGCCACGCTCACGACGCGACATGTGGCCGAAACGATCAGCAACGGTGAAGCGGGCTGCTTTATGCATGGTCCGACGTTTATGGGCAATCCGTTGGCCTGTGCGGTCGCAACTGCCAGTCTGGCGCTGCTGGAAAGCGGCGAATGGCAATCCCAGGTGGCTGCGATTGAACGCCAGTTACGCGAAGAGCTTTCTGTTACAAGCAAGAGTGGCAACGTCGCTGACGTTCGCATATTGGGCGCAATCGGCGTGGTGGAGACCAAACAGCCAGTGAATATGGCGGCGCTGCAACGTTTCTTTGTCGGACAAGGCGTATGGATCCGCCCGTTTGGCCGCCTCATTTATCTGATGCCGCCTTATACCATTAGCGCTAAACAACTGACGCGCTTAACCCAGGCAGTGAATGCCGCCGTTGCCATGGACGAGATGTTCATTGTCTGATTTAACGCCCACCTGATGACGGGATGCTACACTCTGGAGGGTTAACTTATCCCGGAATCAGGAGGAACAATGGCGATTTTAATGATACTGACCTCGCATGACACCCTCGGCGACACCGGGCAAAAGACCGGTTTTTGGCTGGAAGAATTTGCCGCACCTTATTACATTTTTCGCGATGCAGGACTGGAAGTCGTCCTCGCAACCCCCGCAGGCGGGCAACCGCCGCTGGATCCGAAAAGTGATGCACCCGATGCCCAAACCCAGGACACCGAGCGCTTTCGCAAAGACAACGCCGCGCAGTTCGCCCTGGCGAACACGCAAAAACTGAGTGATATCGCTGCCGGGGATTATGACGCCGTGTTTTATCCCGGCGGTCACGGCCCGCTGTGGGACCTGGCGGAACACCCTGTCTCTATCGCACTTATCGAAAAATACTGGGCCGAAGGCAAGCCGGTAGGAACCGTCTGTCACGCGCCGGGCGTGCTGCGCCATGCCCATAAGCCAGATGGCAGTCCACTGGTAGAGGGCAAACGCGTGACAGGTTTTAGCAATAGCGAAGAAGAAGCCGTCGGCCTGACACAGGTTGTGCCATTTCTCGTTGAGGATGCGTTAAAGCAGGCCGGCGGCTTGTACGAGCGCGGTGATGACTGGGGCGTGTATGCGATAACCGACGGTCACCTGGTGACCGGGCAAAACCCGGCATCGTCGGCCGCCGCCGCACAGGAAATCGTCAAGTTATTGCATCGCTGACAGGGGGAGAAATGAAGCTTATCAGTCATGATTTACAGGACGGGGGCAAATTGCCCCACCGTCATGTCTTCAACGGCATGGGCTACGACGGCGACAATATTTCGCCGCATCTGGCCTGGGATGAGGTTCCGGCCGCAACCAAAAGCTTTGTCATAACCTGCTACGACCCGGATGCCCCAACGGGTTCTGGCTGGTGGCACTGGGTCGTCGCCAACGTGCCCGCCGGGACTCGCGTATTGCAGCAAGGAGCAGGTTCCGGAATAAGCGCGCTGCCGGATGGCGCTATCCAGACGCGTACCGATTTTGGCAAAGCCGGCTATGGCGGCGCGGCGCCGCCGAAAGGGGAAACCCACCGCTATATTTTCACCGTTTATGCCCTGGATGTGCCGGCTATTGATGTGGATGCCGACGCCAGTGGCGCAATGGTGGGCTTTAATGTGCATTTCCACGCTATCGCCAGCGCCTCGATTACCGCCCTTTTTAGCTAAAAATCCATTCATTTGAAGCCGATTTGCACAATCGGCTTCCCGTTTCGCTCAACTTAGTATAAAAAAGCAGGCTTCTGACGAAATCATTTAAACTTGCACAGCTGGAGTACCCCTTGAACACATTCTCGGTTTCTCGTCTGACGCTGGCACTGGCTTTTGGCGTGACACTGACCGCCTGTAGCTCAACGCCGCCGGATCAACTGCCTTCTCAACAAACTGCCCCGGGCACGGCTTCTCGTCCGATCCTGACCGAAGGCGAAGCAAAAAACTTCGTTGCCGCTAACTATTTTGCCGATCTGACGCCAAACGCGGCCGCATGGAAGCCTTATGCTATCCGTCTGCCGGCACAGGCAAACTTCGTGGTTGGCCCGGCGGGTACGCCTGGCGTAACGCACAACACGATTCAGGCAGCGGTTGACGCGGCCATCAACAAACACTCCAGCGATCGTCAGTTCATTGCCGTGATGCCGGGTGATTACGAAGGCACGGTCTATGTTCCGGCGGCGTCCGGCAGCGTGACCATTTACGGTACCGGCGAAAAACCGCTGGACGTGAAAATCGGTCTGGCTATCGACTCTGAGATGGACAGCACGACCTGGCGTAAACTGGTCAATCCATCAGGCAAATACATGCCGGGTAAACCTGCCTGGTACATGTTTGATAAATGCCAGAGCAATCGCAACGCTACCGTTGGCGTGATGTGTTCCGCTGTTTTCTGGTCACAGAACAATGGGCTGCAACTGCAGAACCTGACCATCCAGAACAGCCTTGGCGACAGCGTTGACGCCGGTAACCACCAGGCGGTTGCGTTCCGTAGCGATGGCGACAAAGTCCAGTTGAATAACGTCAATATTCTGGGCCGCCAGAATACCTTCTTCGTGACCAACAGCGGTGTCGATAACACCCTGCGTAACGATCGCCAGACCCGTACGCTGGTGACCAACAGCTATGTAGAAGGGGATGTGGATATCGTTGCAGGCCGTGGTGCGGTTGTGTTTGATAACACCGATTTCCGTGTTGTGAACTCCCGTACCCAGCAAGAAGGCTATGTGTTCGCGCCAGCAACCCTGTCCAGCGTTAATTTCGGTTTCCTGGCGACCAACAGCCGCTTCACCGCTACCGGTAATGGCGTAGCGCAACTGGGCCGCTCTCTGGACGTGGATGCCAACACCAACGGCCAGGTTGTGATTCGCGATAGCGTAATCAATGAAGGTTTCAACGTGGCGAAGCCGTGGGCTGCCGCTGCGGCGTCAGGTCGTGCGTTTGCCGGTAATACGGGTGCGGTGGATGATAAAGGTAATATCCAGCGTCAGTTGAACGACGCGCGCTTCAACCGCATGTGGGAATTCAACAACCGCGGCACAGGCAGCCAGGTTGTTGCTGAACCGAAAAAGTAAGCAGTCTGAAACGAAAAAACCTCGCCACGGCGAGGTTTTTTTATCTCTGAAAATCAGAAGGCGTTCACCACAACCCACATTGGCCCCTGGCCTACCGCATAACGGGATTTCTCAGTCAGCAGCCCCTGTTCGCCGGTAATTTCGTACAACGCGATATGGTGGGATTTCTGCCCTGCCGCAATCAGGAATTTACCGCTGTGATCAACGTTGAAGCCACGTGGCTGTGTTTCTGTCGGCTGGAAACCCTCGATAGCCAGTACGCTGCCGTCTTCGGACACGCTGAACACGGTGATCAGGCTGGCGGTACGGTCGCAGGCATACAGGTGACGGCCATCCGGCGTAATATGGATATCCGCCGCCCAGCGGGTATCGGAAAAGTCAGCTGGCATCATATCCAGCGTCTGCACACATTCAATCTTGCCGTGCGCGTCGCTCAATTGCCATACATCGACAGAGCTGTTCAGTTCATTCACACAGTAGGCAAAGCGTTTGTTCGGATGGAAGGCGATATGGCGTGGGCCTGCGCCTTCAACGGTGGTCACTTCCGCCGGGTCTTGCGGTTGCAGGTGGCCGTCTTCGGACAGCGTAAACAAGCAAATACGATCTTGTTTCAGCGCCGGAACCCACAGGGTGCGGTTGTCAGGTGAAATATTGGCGGAATGACAACCTTCCAGCCCTTCGACTACGTCCAGGGTCTCGGTCGGCACGCCGTCGTCGAGGCGGGTCACGCTGACACAACCGGCATTATAGGAGCCGCTAAACAGGAAACGGCCACTGTGATCGGTGGAGATGTGCGTCGGGCTGCCTGGCAGAGACGCTTCTGCGGTGTAAGTCAGCGCGCCGTCGTCTGGCGCAATACGATAAGCAATAACGCGGAATTCCGGGCGTACACCCACGTAGAGGTAACGTTTATCCGGGCTTATGACCATCGGCTGAACCTGGCCGGGAACATCCACCACCTGCACAAGCGTCAGGGTGCCTTCGGGATTCAAACGCCAGACATGAATTTGCTGACTTTCCGGGCTGGCGGTATAAACGGTTTGTTTCATGAATACTCCTTTCCTTGATACTGCGTTAATTTACCAGGATAGCCTTTTTTCGTGGTTAATGCTGAATTTCACGCGCAAATTTTGCCCATGGCGCGACTCGGTGTACCATCCCGAAAAAGCCAAATTCAACATTGACCACGGAAAACGACATGACCTCGCGTGTATTAGCACTGGATTTAGACGGTACTTTACTGACCCCCAAAAAAACGCTGCTCCCCTCTTCTCTCGAGGCGCTTGCCCGGGCAAAAGCAGCCGGCTATCAGTTAATTATTGTTACCGGGCGGCATCACGTTGCCATCCATCCTTTTTATCAGGCACTGGCGCTTGATACACCTGCAATTTGCTGTAACGGCACTTATTTGTATGATTATCAGGCAAAAAAAGTGTTAACCGCCGATCCTTTGCCGGTTTCGCAAGCCGTTAAATTGATAGAGATGCTCGAATCCCACGACGTTCACGGTCTGATGTATGTCGATAATGCCATGCTCTATGAAAAGCCAACGGGGCATGTCATCCGCACCAATAACTGGGCACAAACGCTGCCCCCGGAGCAGCGCCCGGTCTTCACCCAAGTGGACTCGCTGCGCGCTGCCGCCAGTGAAGTCGACGCCATCTGGAAATTTGCCCTGACCGACGAAGACACCGGTAAACTCAAGCAATTTGCCCACACTGTCGAGCAGACGCTGGGACTGGAGTGCGAGTGGTCATGGCATGATCAGGTTGATATCGCGCGGACGGGCAACAGTAAAGGCAAGCGCCTGGCCGAGTGGGTCAACTCACAGGGCTTGTCGATGAAAGACGTGGTGGCATTCGGAGACAACTACAACGACATCAGCATGCTGGAAGCGGCGGGCCTTGGGGTCGCGATGGGAAATGCCGATGACGCGGTCAAAGCCCGCGCCAACGTTGTGATTGGCGACAACACTACCGACAGCATCGCCAGCTTTATCTATAGCCATCTGCTCTAATCAGGCGGTTATCGATACGCTCTTAATCTGCGCATAGAGCCACAGGCCAGGTTTGATGTTCAGCTCATCCCTGGCCCACGGGCTGATTCGTGCCCACAGCGTCCTTCCGCCTACATCCAGTTGTACTTCCACCTGCCCGTCGAGATCGTAGTTTTGCACCACTTTCGCCCGCAGGGTGTTACGAATGCTGGTATTGCTGGAAGGTTGCAGCACCAGCGACACGTCGGTTGCCTGTATACGGATACGCACAGCAGTCTGAAGCGGCTTATCCAGTTTATTCACCCAAATATGCTGGTCGCCAAGCGCCAGCGCCGTCATGGCATAATGCGGATGATGCTCCAGCACGCTCACTTTCAGAATGCTGCTTTGCTGCTCCTGCGGCAACCACGGGTTCATCACGCTGCTTCCCCAGACATCTTCAAGGTTACCAAACGCTTTCACCGTCCCCGCCTCCAGCACCATCACTTTATCGGCAAGGTGCAAAATCTCATCCAGCGAGTGGCTGACATAGAGCACGGGAATATTGATTTCACGCGCCATACGTTGCAGATAGGGCAACAGTTCACGTTTACGCGGGATATCCAGCGATGCCAGCGGCTCATCCAGCAGCAACAATTCCGGCGCCGTTAACAGGGCGCGGCCAATCGCCACGCGCTGCTTTTCCCCACCCGACAGTCCGCCAGGGAGGCGGTCTAAAAGCGGTTCGATACCCAGTAGCGTCACCAGCTTGTCAAACTGACCGGACATGGATTTCGCCATGCCATAGCGCAAGTTGCCCAGCACGTTGTAGTGCGGGAACAGGCGCGCATCCTGGAAGACATAACCGACCCGGCGCTTTTCCGGCGGCAGGCAGATTTTTTTCTCAGCGTCATACAATACGCGCTCATTGAGCACGATGCGGCCCTGATCCGGGCGCGTTAAGCCGCTAATCGCATTGATAAGGGAGGTTTTCCCTGCCCCCGATACGCCAAATATCGCTGTAATACCGCTGGCTGGCAGGCTTTCGGCAACCTGCAGACGGTGCGTGCCCAGCGTCTGACTAAAATTCAGCTCCAGCACAGGTTATCTCCCGGTCCGTTCACGGCTAATACGTGCCAGCCATTCAGAAATGAGCAGCGAAACGAGCGCCAGAATAATGGAGATCACACACAAGCGCGCCGCCGCCATCTCACCGCCGGGTGTCTGAATGAGGGTGTACATCGCCGAAGGAATGGTGCGCGTTTCGCCAGGAATGTTTGAGACAAAGGTGATGGTCGCGCCAAACTCACCCAGTGAACGGGCAAAGGCCAGCACGGTACCGACAATAATCCCCGGCAGGGTCAGGGGCAGCGTAATCGTCATAAATACCCGCCAGCGTCCAGCCCCTAAGGTACGGGCAGCCTGCTCGAGTTTAGTGTCAACGCCTTCCAGCGCCAGACGAATGGCACGAACCATCAGCGGAAATGACATCACCGCTGCCGCGAGAACCGCGCCTCGCCAGCTAAAAGCGAAGGTAATACCGAACCAGTCATAGAGCCACTGGCCGATAAATCCACGTCTTCCCATGGCAATAAGTAATAAATACCCCACGACAACCGGGGGGAGAACCAGGGGAAGATGAAGGAGGCTGTCAAGCAAGGCTTTGCCTGGAAAGGTACAGCGCACCAGTAACCAGGCAAAGAAAATCCCAAAGGGCAAGCTAATGACAACTGCGAGGGATGAAACTTTCAGGCTAAGTATCACTGCCTGCCATTCAGGATCCGTTAATATCATTAGTGTGTCGTAAATCCGTAACGTTTAAACACGGCGGAAGCTTCCGGGGTTTTCAGATAGTCATAGAACGCGCTAACCGTTGCGTTTTTATGACCTTCGGTAATCGCCATCGGATATTCCACTTTCTGGTGAGAGTTTTCCGGGAAAGTCCCGACCACTTTCACGCCCTTACTAGCCACGGCGTCTGAACCGTAGACGATACCCAGCGGGGCTTCGCCTCGTTCCACCAGTGCCAGAGCACCACGTACATCTTCTGCTGGCGCCAGGCTCGGGGACAATTTATCCCACGCCCCCAGTTTTTGCAGCGCCTCTTTCGCATAGATACCTGCCGGAACGTGCTCCGGATCGCCAACCGCCAGGCGGCCGCCTTTCAGCAGGCTTGCCCAGTCAGTGGTCGCATCAACGGTGATATCGCCCTGGGTACTGCTTTTCGGCGCCACAACAACCAGGCTATTTCCCAGCAGCGTTACACGCGTCCCCGTATCGATACTCTTTTTATCTACCGCATAATCCATCCATTTCTGGTCTGCAGAAATGAACAGATCCGCAGGCGCGCCTGCTTCGATTTGACGTGCCAGCGTGGAAGAAGAGGCAAACGACGAAACCACCTCGACGTTTTTCTCTTTCTTATACGCAGCGGCAATGTCCTGCATTGCATTCGTCAGCGATGCTGCCGCAAAAACGGTAATTTTCCCTTCATCAGCCAGCGCATGTCCGGCAACGGAGAGAGATAAAGTCGCCCCGGCAAAAAGGCGTAACCATGTACGTGCCATCTGTAACTCCTGTGAGTGTCGTTATATATTTCGAAATATAGCGATACTACCAGAGATTTGGCAGAGGAGATCATACTCATCAAGAATTACTGAGGCTTATGAGATATCGGCAAGCTTATGCCAATCTTGAATAGCAAAACGCCCGCTATTGCGGGCGTTTTTTTAAATTCAGCGGCGTTGCGCGGGGCGGTCGCGATGACCAACAGTGGAAAAAACGTTGAATACCTCACCCAGGCCATAGATCAACCCCAGGATGATAGCCATCACCACAGGGACCATGATTACGGCAAAAACTAAGCTTTTCAATAACTCAAACATGGTCAACTCCATTTAGTGTTAAGGGGGCATTCTAACCGCATCCGGCAGAAAAACACTCGCCTTTTGTGCCATCGCCGGTAACCTTTTACAGGGACTGACGGCTCAGTACAAACATATCCGCGCTGCGAATATTCCAGGGGCGGGCAATATGTGAATGTTGCCTGCTATCGACACGTATTTTATCAAACGGAATGCACTTCACTTCTTTGCTTGAGTCCCAGGTGACCAGTCCTTCGTCTGTTACTTTCGAAATGACCGTCCAGTGGCTATATTCTTGCTCACCATCATTATAATCGTAAGCCTGAATAACGACCCTTCCCGCTTTATAATTCGCCAGGCTTAACGTATCGAGAATATCCCGACGATCGCGGCGTTTATCGTTATGCCAGTAGGGCATGCTAAAGGCGAACTGCCACTGTTGGCGGGTTTTCGGATCGTAAAATTCGTACCCAGTATTTAACAGAGCCATCGTCCGGCTCAGCGTATTTTTAAGCGAACCGCGGCCAATACCGTTCACGAATCCCATCGGATCGCCATCAAAAACATATTGCTGCAAAATGACAGGGAAGATTTCCGGAAGCGCCAGTTCAGGTTCCAGTAAATGTATCCCGTTCGCCATTGCGTAAAAACCACAGGCCCCGTCCAGCTCACCTTGCAAGGCCGGGCGTTTTTTAACTGCCATATTCTGTTCCTTCAGCGCGTTGTCTCTTTCCCCTATCGACAATTGTGACAGTATCTTTAGAAAAACAACGCTCGCGGGGGAAGACTAGGCTACAGGTCGATTTTCCTTCACAATATTCTTTTTGCATCAGGACACTACGCTATGCAGGCTGAAATTCTTCTTACCCTCAAACTCCAGGAACGGCTGTTCGCAGACCCGCGCCGTATTCATTTACTCAAACAGATAGAACAGACGGGTTCAATAAGCCAGGGGGCGAAGAATGCAAACATCAGCTATAAAAGTGCCTGGGACGCCATCAATGAGATGAATCAGCTCAGTGAACAGACGCTGGTGGAACGTGCGACAGGGGGAAAAGGCGGCGGTGGTGCAGTCGTTACCCGCTACGGCCAGCGTCTTATTCAACTCTATGATTTACTCGGCCAGATTCAGCAAAAAGCGTTTGATGTACTGAGCGACGACGATGCTATGCCATTGGACAGCCTGCTGGCAGCCATTTCCCGTTTTTCGCTGCAAACCAGCGCCCGTAACCAATGGTTTGGCACCATTACCGCCCTTGACCACCAGCAGGTACAGCAGCATGTCAATGTGCTTCTGGCGGATGGTACGACATCTCTCAACGTCGCTATTACTGCACAAAGCGTGCAACGCCTGGATTTGACCCAGGGCAAAGAGGTGCTGGTGCTACTAAAAGCGCCCTGGGTAGACATCACAACCGACCACGCCACTGCGCAACAGGCCGATAACCAGCTCCGGGGGCGGATCAGCCATATTGAGCGTGGCGAATTACAGTGCGAAGTGCTGCTGACGCTTCCCGATGGCCAGCAGTTATGTGCGACAGTGCCCGCCCGACAAGCGCAAGATCTAAAGGAAGAGGCTGAGGTCACCGCATATTTTAATGCTGACAAGATCATTCTCGCCACGTTGTGCTAAGTAGATTGACAAGTTGCCTGCCAACACGTATCCCTGTTTGTATCGCTGCAAAAAATGGGATACATAATGTCATCATTGCAAATTTCGCAAGGTACGTTTCGTCTGAGCGACACCCGGACACTGTCGATTCATCATTTAACGCTGCAGTCGGGTGAAAGCTGGGCTTTCGTCGGCGCAAACGGGAGCGGAAAATCGGCGCTGGCCAAAGCGCTGGCCGGTGAGTTGACGCTCCTTAAAGGGGATCGCCAGAATAGCTTCTCGCGCATTACCCGCCTGTCATTCGAACAACTGCAAAAACTGGTCAGTGAAGAGTGGCAACGCAATAACACCGACATGCTAAGCCCCGGTGAAGATGATACCGGGCGCACCACCGCTGAAATCATCCAGGATGAGGTTAACGATGCCGCACGCTGCCAGCAACTGGCTGAACGTTTTGGTATCACTTCGCTGCTCTCGCGCCGTTTTAAATACCTCTCGACGGGAGAGACGCGCAAAACGCTTCTCTGCCAGGCGCTGATGTCACAACCCGATTTATTGATCCTTGACGAGCCCTTTGACGGCCTGGATGTTACTTCACGGCAGAATCTCGCCGCCCTCCTCGCCGAGCTTAATGCGGAGGGTTACACCCTGGTGCTGGTGCTGAACCGCTTTGATGAAATTCCGGATTTTGTACAGAATGCGGGCGTACTGGCTGACTGCGCGCTAACGGAAGTCGGCGAAAAATCAGCACTGTTACAGCAGGCGCTTATCGCGCAACTGGCGCACAGCGAGAATCTGGCGGGAATGGCGCTGCCGGAACCGGATGCGCCGCCAGCCCGCGCACAACTAATCCCCGGAGAGCCGCTGATTGTCCTCAGAGATGGAGTGGTCTCCTATAACGATCGTCCGATTATCAACCACCTCGACTGGACCGTTCGACCGGGCGAACACTGGCAAATTAGCGGGCCGAACGGCGCAGGAAAATCGACGCTGCTTAGTCTGGTAACGGGCGATCATGCGCAAGGCTACAGCAACGATTTAACCCTTTTTGGTCGTCGTCGCGGCAGCGGCGAGACCATCTGGGATATAAAGAAGCACATTGGTTACGTCAGCAGCAGTCTGCATCTTGACTATCGCGTCAGTACGACCGTGCGCAATGTGGTTCTTTCCGGCTATTTTGACTCTATTGGTATTTATCAGGCCGTTTCGGATAAACAGCGCAAGCTGGCGCAACAGTGGCTGGACCTCGCGGGGTTTAACCCCAAAACCGCCGATGCGCCTTTCCATAGTCTGTCATGGGGACAGCAACGCCTGGCGCTGATTGTCCGTGCGCTGGTCAAACATCCGACGTTACTGATCCTTGATGAGCCGCTGCAAGGACTGGATCCGCTGAACCGTCAGCTCATTCGCCGCTTTGTTGACGTACTGATTGGCGAAGGCGAAACGCAATTATTGTTTGTCTCCCACCATGCCAGCGATGCCCCGACGTGTATCACGCATCGCTTACAATTTGTCCCGGAGGGCGACAGCTGGCGCTACGCGTTTGATTGAGTTTTTCACAGGTGGGGCACCGCCCTGCCTGTGTTTCATATCATTTTCAGAATTTATGCATCATTACGTCATTATTTATCTGTTTTATAATCAGTTACGTGGGCAGCTAATGCATGACCCATTGCAGTGTAAACGATTCCACTAATTTATCACATATCACAGTTTTGCCATCTCTGTTATGCTAAAGTTAATTCATAACATACGCCTGATGGAGTGATATATGAAAGTTCTGGTTACGGGTGGTAGCGGTTACATTGGAAGCCATACCTGTGTACAACTGCTGCAAAATGGCCACGACGTCATCATCCTCGACAATCTGTGTAACAGTAAACGCAGTGTCGTGCCGGTGCTTGAACGCCTGGGGGGCAAATCCGCCCTGTTTATCCAGGGTGATATTCGTGATGAAGCATTGCTGGCTGAAATCCTGCACGATCATGCAATCGAAGCGGTCATCCACTTCGCAGGACTGAAAGCCGTTGGCGAATCCGTCGCCAAACCGCTGGAGTACTACGATAACAACGTCAACGGTACCCTTCGTCTGGTGAATGCCATGCGCGCGGCTAACGTTAAAAACCTCATTTTCAGCTCTTCCGCAACGGTCTACGGCGATCAGCCGCAAATCCCGTATGTCGAAAGTTTCCCGACCGGCACCCCGCAAAGCCCGTACGGCAAAAGTAAGCTGATGGTTGAGCAGATCCTGACCGATCTGCAAAAAGCCCAGCCGGACTGGAGCATTGCCCTGCTGCGTTATTTCAACCCGGTGGGCGCCCATCCGTCAGGAGATATGGGTGAAGACCCGCAGGGTATCCCGAACAACCTGATGCCTTACATCGCCCAGGTGGCCGTGGGCCGTCGCGATTCTCTGGCCGTATTCGGTAATGATTACCCTACGCCTGATGGCACCGGCGTGCGCGATTACATCCATGTGATGGATTTGGCCGACGGGCACGTTGCGGCGATGGAAAAACTGGCGGGCAAGCAAGGCGTCCACATTTATAACCTCGGCGCAGGCGTTGGCAGCAGTGTGCTGGATGTGGTTAACGCATTCAGCAAAGCCTGCGGTAAACCGATAGCGTACCACTTCGCTCCCCGCCGTGATGGCGATCTGCCCGCCTACTGGGCGGATGCAAGCAAAGCGGATAATGAGCTGGGCTGGCGTGTGACCCGTACGCTTGATGAGATGGCACAAGATACCTGGCGCTGGCAGTCCCGCCACCCGCAGGGCTACACCGATTAAAGGAAGGGTCATGACGCAATTTAACCCGGTCGATCATCCGCATCGCCGTTATAACCCGCTGACAGGGCAATGGATTCTGGTATCGCCGCACCGGGCCAAACGCCCCTGGCAGGGCGCCCAGGAAACCCCGGCGAAACAGACCCTGCCGTCCCACGATCCCGACTGTTTTTTATGTCCGGGCAACACCCGTGTCACCGGCGATAAAAACCCCGATTATCCCGGTACGTATGTCTTTACCAATGACTTTGCGGCACTGATGACCGACACGCCGGACGCGCCGGAAAGCAGCGATCCGCTGATGCGCAGCCAGAGCGCGCGCGGCACCAGTCGCGTTATTTGCTTTTCGCCGGATCACAGCAAAACCCTGCCGGAACTGAGCCTGAGCGCGCTGGAAGAGGTGGTGAAAACCTGGCAGGAGCAGACCGCCGATCTGGGCCGGACGTACCCGTGGGTTCAGGTCTTTGAGAATAAAGGCGCGGCAATGGGCTGCTCGAACCCGCACCCGCATGGCCAGGTGTGGGCCAACAGTTTCCTGCCCAATGAAGCCGAACGTGAAGACCGCCTGCAGAGTGACTATTTCCGCCAGTACGGCTCCCCCATGCTGGTGGATTACGCCGAACGTGAGCGCAGGGACGGCAGCCGTACCGTCGTTGAAACCGAACACTGGCTGGCCGTGGTGCCCTACTGGGCAGCCTGGCCGTTTGAAACGCTGCTGTTACCCAAAGCGCATATCCGGCGGATCACCGACTTAACCGACGCGCAGCGTGGCGACCTGGCGCTGGCCCTCAAGCAGCTGACCAGCCGTTACGATAACCTGTTTCAGTGCTCCTTCCCCTACTCGATGGGCTGGCACGGGGCGCCCTTCACACAACAGGATCACAGTCACTGGCAGTTGCATGCGCATTTTTACCCGCCGTTATTACGCTCCGCCACGGTACGTAAGTTTATGGTCGGTTATGAAATGCTGGCCGAGACGCAGCGTGACCTGACGGCAGAACAGGCGGCTGAACGTCTGCGCGCGGTCAGCGCTGTTCATTTCCGCGAATCCGGAGTTTAACCATGAGTCTGAAAGAAAAAACACAGTCCCTGTTTGCTGAAAAATTTGGCTACCCTGCCACCCATACCCTTCAGGCCCCGGGGCGCGTAAACCTGATCGGCGAACATACCGATTATAACGACGGGTTTGTGCTGCCCTGCGCCATTGATTACCAGACCGTCATCAGCTGCGCCACGCGGACAGATCGGACCGTGCGCGTTATCGCCGCCGACTACGACGACCAGCAGGATGAATTCTCGCTGGACGCCCCCATCGTGACCCACCCTTCGCAACAGTGGTCAAACTATGTGCGTGGCGTGGTGAAACATCTGCAAAAACGTGACAACACGTTTGGCGGCGCAGACCTCGTCATCAGCGGCAACGTGCCGCAGGGTGCGGGCCTGAGCTCTTCCGCCTCGCTGGAAGTGGCGGTCGGCACCGTGTTTCAGCAGCTGTACCACCTGCCGCTGGACGGCACGCAAATCGCCCTCAACGGCCAGGAAGCGGAAAACCAGTTTGTCGGCTGTAACTGCGGCATCATGGACCAGCTCATCTCGGCGCTGGGTAAAAAAGGCAGCGCACTGCTGATCGACTGTCGCTCGCTGGGCAGCAAAGCGGTCTCCATGCCGGAGGGCGTCGCCATCGTCATTATCAACAGTAACTTTAAACGCACCCTGGTGGGCAGCGAGTACAACACCCGCCGTGAACAGTGTGAAACCGGTGCACGTTTCTTCCAGCAAAAAGCGCTGCGTGACGTGAATATCAATCAGTTCAATGCCGTCGCGCACGAACTGGATCCGGTGGTTGCCCGGCGCGTCCGCCATGTGCTGACTGAAAATGCGCGTACCGTGGAGGCTGCCGACGCACTGGAAAAAGGCGACCTGCAGCGAATGGGCGTCCTGATGGCGGAATCGCATGCCTCCATGCGTGACGATTTCGAAATCACCGTGCCGCAAATCGACACCCTGGTGGAGATTGTGAAGACCACCATCGGCGACAAAGGCGGGGTGCGCATGACCGGCGGCGGTTTCGGCGGCTGCGTGGTCGCGCTGGTGCCGGAAGCACTGGTGCCAGCGGTGAAAGAGGCCGTTGCGGCGCAGTACGAAGCCAAAACCGGTATTAAAGAGACATTTTACGTGTGCAAACCTTCACAGGGAGCGGGACAGTGCTAAATGAATCTTCCGGGGCAGCGCCAGATGGACTGCCCTTCCGTCTGATTACCCTGCGCAACAGCGCAGGGATGGTGGTCACCGTCATGGACTGGGGCGCTACGTTGCTGTCGGCACGGGTGCCACTTTCCGATGGCTCGGTGCGTGAAGCGCTACTCGGTTGCGCCACCCCCGAACACTATATTCACCAGAACGCGTTTCTGGGCGCATCCGTTGGGCGCTATGCGAATCGGATCGCTAAAAGCCAGTTTGTCCTCGACGGGGAAACCTGGGCGCTCGTGCCAAGTCAGGGCGAAAACCAGCTGCACGGCGGCCCGGAAGGGTTTGATAAGCGCCGCTGGCTAATTGAGCGACAAAATGACAGCGAAGCGCTGCTCTCATTAACCTCGCCTGATGGCGACCAGGGTTTTCCTGGTAAAGTGAACGCCAGCGTGCTTTATCGCCTTGGTGAAGATAACCGCCTGGCTATCGAGTATCGTGCGACGACCGATAAGCCTTGTCCGGTTAACCTGACCAATCACGCCTACTTCAATCTCAACGGCGAACAGAGCGATGTGCGTAGCCACAGGCTGCAACTGCTGGCGGATGCCTATCTGCCGGTCGACAGCATGGGTATCCCGACGGGCGACCTGAAAAATGTGGCGCAGACCAGCTTTGATTTCCGTCAGCCGAAAACGCTGGCTCAGGATTTCCTGAGTGATGACGATCAGCGGGTGGTGAAAGGTTACGACCATGCGTTTTTGCTGCAGGCTAAAGGTGATGCCAGCCAGCCTGCGGCCCATGTCTGGTCGGCGGACAATAAGCTGCAAATGTCCGTCTATACGTCTGCCCCGGCGCTACAATTTTACTCCGGGAATTTCCTTGAAGGGACACCCGCTCGCGGCAATACGGCCTACAGTGCGTGGCAGGGTCTGGCACTGGAAAGTGAATTTTTACCCGACAGCCCGAACCATCCGGACTATCCTCACGGCAGCTGTATTCTGCGACCCGGCGATGAGTATGTCAGCCTGACGGAATATCACTTTATTCCCGCCTGATAACCAACCCTCCATACGGAGGGTTTTTTTTGCCCATTTCGCTGAAATATCGGCCATTCATCGACAAAATGGTAACCACTAATTCACAAGCACCTTACACTGGGCCACTATTTTCGCTATGGTTAAGGGTAATCGTTGCTGCTGGTCATTACAGGGCAATATAATGAGAATTGTTATCATTCAATCAGGCTTATGAAGGAGTAAGTGTATGGCTGTTACTAAACTGGTTCTGGTTCGTCACGGCGAAAGCCAGTGGAACAATGAAAACCGCTTCACCGGTTGGTATGACGTTGATCTGTCCGAGAAAGGCGTTAGCGAAGCAAAAGCCGCAGGTAAGCTGCTGAAGGATGAAGGCTTCACCTTCGACTTTGCATACACCTCGGTGCTGAAACGTGCCATCCACACCCTGTGGAATGTGCTGGACGAACTGGATCAGGCCTGGCTGCCGGTTGAGAAATCCTGGAAACTGAACGAGCGTCATTACGGTGCGCTGCAGGGTCTGAACAAAGCGGAAACCGCTGAAAAATACGGTGACGAGCAGGTTAAACAGTGGCGTCGCGGCTTTGCTGTTACTCCGCCGGAACTGACGAAAGATGACGAGCGTTTCCCGGGCCACGATCCGCGTTATGCGAAACTGACCGAGAAAGAGCTGCCGACCACCGAAAGCCTGGCGCTGACTATCGAACGCGTAGTGCCTTACTGGAACGAAACCATTCTGCCGCGCCTGAAAAGCGGTGAGCGCGTAATCATCGCGGCTCACGGCAACTCCCTGCGCGCGCTGGTGAAATACCTGGATAATATGGGCGAAGACGAAATTCTTGAACTGAATATCCCGACCGGCGTGCCGCTGGTGTATGAGTTCGACGAAAACTTCAAACCTGTCAAACACTACTACCTGGGTAATGCCGATGAGATCGCGGCGAAAGCGGCTGCCGTTGCCAACCAGGGTAAAGCGAAGTAGTTTTCGCGAGGCATCAAAAAAAGCGTGGAGCAATCCACGCTTTTTTGTTTGCAGGGGCACGACACAACATCATTTACGACTGTGTCGAGGCGGCAAAGGAAGGAATCCCCGAGAGCATCGATAACTCGGTGACCGGGTTTTCCCAGTGCAGCCAACAAAGAAACAGACCAAAGGATGAAGCGTATTTACTGGCGACGCGCTTTAACCGCTGCCGCCAGCTGACGGAGGATCGTATCGGTGTCATCCCAGCCGATGCAGGCATCGGTTACACTCTTGCCATAGACCAGCGGTTCGCTGCCTTCCAGACTCTGATTGCCTTCCACCAGATGGCTTTCGATCATCACGCCGATAATCGCTTTTTCACCGCCGGCAATTTGCGCGCAGACATCAGCACCTACGTCCATCTGCTTTTTAAATTGCTTACTGGAGTTCGCATGGCTGAAATCGATCATCACCTGCGCGGGCAGGCCTGCTTTCTCCAGACCAACTTTCACTTCGGCGACATGTTTAGCACTGTAGTTCGGCTCTTTACCACCGCGCAAAATGATATGGCAGTCGCCATTCCCGCTGGTATTAACAATCGCAGAGTGGCCCCATTTGGTCACAGACAGGAAGCAGTGTGGCGCACCCGCTGCATTGATGGCGTCAATAGCCACTTTGATGGTGCCGTCAGTACCGTTTTTGAAGCCAACCGGGCAAGAAAGACCAGAGGCCAGCTCACGGTGAACCTGCGATTCCGTCGTCCGCGCGCCAATAGCGCCCCAGCTCATCAGGTCAGCAACGTACTGCGGGGTGATCATATCGAGAAACTCACCCGCAGCCGGTAATCCACTGTCATTGATATCCAGCAATAGCTTGCGCGCAATGCGCAGACCGTCGTTGATCTGGAAGCTATTATCCATGTGCGGATCGTTGATGAGCCCTTTCCAGCCCACGGTGGTACGCGGTTTTTCAAAGTAAACGCGCATCACGATTTCCAGCTCACCCTGAAGTTCTTCACGCAGCGTCAGCAGACGTGCGGCATACTCTTTAGCCGCAGCCGGATCGTGAATAGAGCACGGGCCAATCACTACCAGCAGGCGATCGTCATTGCCTTTCAAAATTTTATGAATCGCTTTGCGGGCATGGGAGACAGTTTTGGCCGCAGTTTCGGTAGCAGGAAACTTCTCAAGGAGTGCGACAGGGGGTAATAACTCGTTGATCTCTTTAATGCGTAAATCGTCGTTCTGATAATTCATGATCGTTCCAGCGTAGCCATACTTATTTTAATGAATGCAATCTCTCCAATCTAACTTGTCAGTCAGGTAGTGTAAACGCGAATTTACACTGCGGGCAGAAAAATCCTGGAATGCCTTTAAAAACCGCCAGAAAGTAGCGAATAGCGATAACAGCGCTACACTTTTTAAGTGTAAATACTTAGTTTGTTTTATTTTTCAATATTATGTGCTGCCATAGTCGGTAATGCATAACATGTTTCACTACTGAGCGTGATAGTTCGTTCGCGCATGTCAGGCCGATGATACGCATCGGTAAATAATGACCAGAACAGGAGCATCATGATGAAAATGAATAAATTAGCGACACTTTTCTTGACGACAACTCTGACCCTGGCAAGCGGTGCGGCATTCGCTGATGATTCCCCTTCTCAATCCAATAATGGCCAGGCCAACGCTGCCGCCAGTGCGGGACAGACGGCGCCGGATGCGAAAGCGAATCTTGAACCCAATACCACGACGAATGGTTCCGCTTCATCAGGTATGAAACTTAACACTGAGAAACACATGAACTCCCACACAGGTACTAAGCACATGACAAAGGATGAGATCCATAAAAACTCTCAGTGTAAAGACGGTAAATGCCCGGATATCAACAAGAAAGTTCAGACCGGTAACGGTATTAATAATGATGCAAATACCAAAACCGACGGCACTACGCAGTAAAAATAGCCTGGGTTAAAACGGGGAGAGCTTTGGCTCTCCTCATTTTTTTCTGCTGAACAGCTAAAGATCTGCAATGATGTAGGACGCTGCTAACGCCAATTACACGGGACGGCTCATTATGGCGCATTCACATTCTCACTCTCATCTCCCTGCTGACGCCAATGCGCGACGCCTGCTTCTGGCTTTTAGCGTCACAGCGTTGTTCATGCTGGTCGAGGTGGTTGGGGGGCTGATTTCCGGCTCACTGGCGTTACTGGCCGATGCCGGGCATATGCTGACGGATGCCGCCGCGCTCTTTTTTGCCTTGCTGGCCGTCCATTTCGCCCACCGCCCTTCCGGGCCACGACGCACCTTTGGCTGGCTTCGTCTGACCACCCTCGCCGCCTTTATTAACGCCATTGCGCTGGTGCTGATTACTTTTTTTATCGTCTGGGAAGCAATCCAGCGCTTTTATCATCCACAACCCGTGGCGGGTATGACAATGATGGTGATTGCCGTCATGGGGTTGCTGGCGAATATACTGGCATTCTGGTTGCTGCATCGGGGTAATGAAGAACGGAACCTGAATGTCCGGGCGGCGGCTTTGCATGTCATTGGCGATCTGCTGGGCTCCGTTGGCGCCATTGTTGCTGCACTGATCATTATGTTTACCGGCTGGACGCCTGCCGACCCGATACTCTCCATCCTGGTCTCGGTGCTGGTATTACGCAGTGCCTGGGCATTATTACGTGAGAGCGTCAATGAATTGCTCGAAGGCGCGCCCGTATCGATGGATATCAATGCGTTAAAACGGCATCTGCGTCGGGCGATTACCGAAGTACGCGATGTCCATCATGTGCATGTCTGGCTGGTGGGAGAGAAAACGCTGATGACGTTACATGTCCAGGTGATTCCACCGCACGATCACGACGGACTACTGCGCCAGATTGAACATTTCCTGGTACATCATTACCAGATTGAACATGTGACGATTCAGATGGAGTATCAGCCCTGTAGTGGGCCTGACTGCCATCTCAGCGAGACGCAGCCAGACCATAACCATTCATACCATCATTAGTTCGAGAACGCGTGAGAGCCGCGCTCACGGGCGCTATTTATCCACATCCGGCTACCGTTGAGTGCGATAAAGGTCAGAATCATATATTCCAGCGACATGGCCCAGACACCTTGCAGGGCGAAAATCACCACGCTGATGACATTGATAATGACCCACAGCAGCCAGTTTTCGACATATTTCCGTGTCATCAAAATCATGGCAACGATGGAAAGGACCATCATGCAGGAGTCCCAAAACGGGAAGGCGTCCGGCTGCAACTCAGGCATAGCCACATTCAACCCAAACGTCTGCATTATTGAGACCGCCACACGGGTGAGCACGGCAAATACCGGATCGATAAAGAAGGTCATAAAACCAATCGCCAGTGCACACAGCACCAGCCAGGCTAAGGCTTTTGGCAAAGGCAACCAGCGGATTTGCAGAACGGCCTCGTTGGAAGTCGTTTGCCGTGACCAGGCATACCAGCCGTAGATATTGGCGGCAAAGAAAAACAGCTGGAGCAACAGGCTGGCATAGAGCTGAATCTGGAAGAAGATAATGGCAAACAGCGTTACATTGATTAAGCCAAATGCGTAATTGCTGATTTTTTCCAGGCTGGCGAGCCAGATGCATAACAGGCCCGCCACTGTGCCTACTGCTTCAATCCATGAAAGATCGTAGCCTCCGGCGCCGATCGGGATATGTACCAAGATATTCTGCGTACTAAAAAAATCCATCTTTTCCCCAGAGCGTATTCTTACGCATTTTTCCTCATTAAGGACGTAGTGTAGCCGCAAAATCCAACATACGGTTCAATGGCAGCAATGCCCCTTCACGCAGTGCAGCATCGACATGGATTTCGTGCGCTTCCCCACCGTTCTCCAGACCTTCTGCAATGGCTTTCAGGCCATTCATTGCCATCCATGGGCAATGAGCACAGCTACGGCAGGTTGCCCCCTCACCGGCAGTCGGCGCCTCGAGTAACTCTTTTTCCGGCACCGCCTGCTGCATTTTATAAAAGATACCGCGGTCGGTGGCGACAATAAGTTGCTTATGCGGAAGCGTTTTTGCGGCATTGATCAACTGGCTGGTGGAACCCACTGCATCGGCCAGTTTAACCACGGAGTGCGGTGATTCCGGATGTACCAGGATGGCGGCCTCCGGATAAAGCGCCTTCATGCGAATCAGCGCCTGGGTTTTAAATTCGTCATGTACGATGCAGGCTCCCTGCCAGCACAGCACGTCTGCTCCGGTTTGTTTCTGTACGTAGCTACCGAGATGGCGGTCAGGTGCCCAGATAATTTTCTCGCCGAGGCTATCCAGATGTTCTATCAACTCAACAGCAATACTGGAGGTAACGACCCAGTCAGCACGGGCTTTGACTGCCGCCGAGGTGTTGGCATACACCACCACGGTTCGGTCCGGATGCGCATCGCAAAAAGCGCTGAACGCCTCGATGGGGCAACCCAAATCCAGCGAACACTCGGCATTGAGTGTCGGCATAAGGATAGTTTTTTCGGGGCTGAGGATTTTGGCGGTTTCTCCCATAAAGCGTACGCCAGCGACCAGTAACGTTGAGGCCGGATGTTTGGCGCCAAAGCGCGCCATCTCAAGCGAGTCAGAAATACATCCGCCCGTCTCTTCCGCCAGTTGCTGAATTTCCGGGTCAGTGTAGTAATGCGCAACCATTACGGCGTCACGCTCTTTTAACAGGCGTTTGATTTTTTCCCGATAGAACTCTTTTTCATCACGGCTTAGAGGAAGAGGCTTCGGCGGAAAAGGATAGATTGCGGCTTCCGGATCGAACATTACGCTCATCATGCTTACTCGTTTTACTGGCTTAACAAAATGCCTTTCTTTTTCGACAACGCGGCAAAGGCAAGGCGAATGTGTTTTATATACTAAACAAGATAGCGGATTGAGGGGCAAAAGTCACAGAAAATGAACGAACGAGTGACATAGTGCAAGGGAAGAGCTGAAGTGGACGCATTGCAGATAGCAAAAAGGCGCCTTTAGGGCGCCTTTTTACATTGGTGGGTCGTGCAGGATTCGAACCTGCGACCAATTGATTAAAAGTCAACTGCTCTACCAACTGAGCTAACGACCCTTTACGGGATGTACTATTTTTTCAGGCTGGTGGGTCGTGCAGGATTCGAACCTGCGACCAATTGATTAAAAGTCAACTGCTCTACCAACTGAGCTAACGACCCGTTTGGGTACGCCTGAAATTTTTACTCGGAACCAATAAAAATTGGTGGGTCGTGCAGGATGACTTGACGTCGTCTCGCCCTATGGGCCGTTGCTAAAGCAACGTTATCCTTCACGTTTAATATCTGAGTAAGACATTAAAATTGGTGGGTCGTGCAGGATTCGAACCTGCGACCAATTGATTAAAAGTCAACTGCTCTACCAACTGAGCTAACGACCCGAGTGGTGGGTGATGACGGGATCGAACCGCCGACCCCCTCCTTGTAAGGGAGGTGCTCTCCCAGCTGAGCTAATCACCCGATACTACGCTGGATACATCTTACTAACTGATGTTAGTTGGTGGGTCGTGCAGGATGACTCGGCTTCGCCTTGCCCTTTGGGCCGTTGGGCCGTTGGGCCGTTGCTGACGCAACGTTATCCTTTACGTTTAACTATCGCTTTCCACCGTAACGATTGGTGGGTCGTGCAGGATTCGAACCTGCGACCAATTGATTAAAAGTCAACTGCTCTACCAACTGAGCTAACGACCCACTTTTGCGTTGCTTTGAGTTTGTTTGATATCCCGTGGCAACGGCGGCATATATTACTGATTTAAGAACGCAGCGCAACAAGAATTTCGAGGAAGATCACCTGACTGCTTATGATTCACGCGACAAGACCAGAAAAAAAGCGATTTCTGGTCATGTGCTATTCATCACATAGAACCGAGACGTTTCTGCGCCTGTTTTGCGCCTTCGGTACCCGGATACTTCGCGACCACCTGCTGATAAACGGCTTTCGCCTTCGCCGTGTCACCTTTATCTTGCATGATCACGCCGACTTTAAACATCGCATCTGGCGCTTTCGGTGATTTCGGGTAATTTTTCACCACGGAGGCAAAATAGAACGCCGCATCATCCTTCTTACCCTTGTTGTAATTCAACTGTCCCAGCCAGTAATTAGCATTCGGAACATAGGTTGAATCAGGGTATTTCTTAACAAAGTTCTGGAATGCGACAATCGCGTCATCCTGGCGAGCTTTATCCTGCACCAGGGCAATGGCTGCATTGTAATCCGTATTGGCATCACCGCTTTGTACCGGCGCGCCTGAGGCTGCCGCTTCGTCAGGCGCCGCCTGCGCTGCTGCCCCGGCCTGATCGCCCGAAGCCTGCTGCGTTTGCCCAGCTGCGCCGCCGTTGCTCAGACTACCGATCTGCTGCTGAATTTGCTGCTGACGTTCAACAACCTGATTAAGCTGATACTGACTCTCCTGAATTTGTCCACGCAGGGTGTCAATATCCGCCTGGTTATCAGCGAGTTGTTGCTGGAGTTGAGTTAAAAGCTGGCTGTGAGCATTAGAAATACGCTCGAGTTGAGTGACGCGGTCTTCGACCGAGCCTGAGCCGACACTACTGATTGGCGCTTGAGCATTAGCGGCCCAGGGGGCCGCTATGCCAACCAGTAACGACAGACTCAATAGATGATGTCTGAGGTTACTGCTCATGCAATTCTCTTAGTAAACCAGTACGGCACGACGGTTTTTAGCGTAAGCCGCTTCGTCATGGCCCAGTACTGCAGGTTTTTCTTTACCGTAAGAAACGATGGAGATCTGGTCAGCGGTAACACCTTTACCCTGCAGGTACATTTTAACGGCGTTAGCACGACGTTCGCCCAGGGAGATGTTGTATTCCGGAGTACCACGTTCGTCCGCGTGACCTTCTACGGTGACTTTGTAAGACGGGTTGCTACGCAGGAAGTTAGCGTGCGCGTCCAGCATCGCAGCGAAATCAGAACGGATGTCATACTTGTCCAGATCGAAGTAGACGATGTTGTTCTGCTGCAGCTGCTGCATCTGCAGACGAGCTTGCTCTTCAGAAGACATGTTACCATTGCCGTTCATACCAGTGCCCGCACCCAGCATACCTTCGCCATTCTGGTCGTTGGTTGCTTTTTTAGAAGAACAGGCCGCGATTGCCATGATCGGCAGAACCAGCATCAGGCCTTTCAGCACTTTGTTCAGTTGCATTTCGTTAATTCCTTTAATTACCAATTATTATTTAGACAGATACGGCGACCAGGCAGGGGATTTCACCTGTCCATCAGACGCCGGAATACGCGCTTTGAAACGCCCATCTGTAGAAACCAGATTCAGCACGGATCCCATCCCCTGAGAAGAGCTGTAGATTACCATCGTGCCGTTAGGTGCCAGACTCGGCGATTCATCCAGGAACGTTGACGATAAAACCTGCACGCCACCCGCTACCAGATCCTGCTTGGCAATGTGCTGCTGACCACCGTCGGAGCTCACCATTACCATAAACTTACCGTCAGCACTTACGTCAGCATCCTGGTTTTGTGAACCCTGCCAGGTGATACGCTGTGCAGCACCGCCGTTAACGTTAATTTTATAAACCTGCGGACGACCCGCCTGGTCAGAGGTAAATGCCAGATTCTGGCTATCCGGGAACCAGGTGGGTTCAGTGTTGTTACTGCGACCATCGGTTACCTGACGAATTTGACCCGACCCCAGATCCATTACATAGATGTTCAGGCTACCGGTTTTAGACAGCGCGAAGGCAATCTTAGAACCATCCGGAGAGAATGCCGGCGCACCGTTGTGACGCGGGAAAGAAGCGACCTGGCGAATAGCGGTACTGGACAGATCCTGAATGACCAGCGCAGAACGACCGCTTTCGAAGGTTACGTACGCCAGTTTCGAGGCATCCGGTGACCACGCCGGAGACATCAGCGGCTGCGAAGAGCGGTGTACGACGGCGGTATTGTAACCATCGTAGTCAGAGACGCGCAGTTCATACGGGAACTGGCCGCCATTGCTCTGCACGACATACGCGATACGGGTACGGAATGCACCTTTAATGCCGGTCAGTTTCTGGAACACATCGTCGCTGGCAGTGTGCGCGCCATAGCGTAGCCACTGTTTGCTGACGTTGAAGGAGTTCTGTGCCAGTACGGTACCCGGCGCACCGCCGGTGTCGACCAACTGGTAAGCCACTTTATAGGTGCCATCCGGGTTCGGGCTGACCTGCCCCACAACGACGGCATCAATACCCAGTGCAGACCAGGCTGCTGGCTGAACTTCCTGAGCTGTCGCTGGCTGCTGAGGCAGACGAGAACGATCCAGAGGATTAAATTTACCGCTGTTACGCAGATCCGACGCCACGATATTGCCAATATCTTCTGGCGCACCGCCAGGGCCTGCCCACTGGAAGGGCACGACACCGATTGGGCGTGCCGAGTCCACCCCCTGGGTGATCTCGATACGTACTTCTGCGTGCAGCACCGCTGCCCACAGCATCAGAAAACCAAACGCTACACGTAATGCCTGCTTCATCTTATCTCCCTTATCCGGGCGGAAAACCCGCGATAATTTAGCAGAATGTTAACAAACTCAATTATACAAAACTACCGAAACACCAGGACAAACTTAGTCTGTTTTCCCTGCCTGTGCAGAAGAATTCGTTACTAAGGTTTAAAGTCCAGAGGTACGTTTCTAAAGACCTTATAGACCTCAGCCGTTGGCGGTTTAGGGAACTTCGACATACGATTTGTCGCGGCTAACATCGCCTGACAAAAAGCAGGGTCGCCACCTTCCTGCGCCACTGAGAGCAAAGTACCGTCTTCTGCAATTTTCACACGCAACGTACAGGTTTTGCCCGCATAAGTGTCCCAGTCATACAGATGGCCCTTAATCGCCGCCTGTACTTGCGACATATACGCACTGATATCAGCCTGCGACGCGCCCCCCTGGCCTGCCTTACTTCCTTTAGCAGGTGAATCACCACCTGTGGTACCACTGGAATGACCTTTCGGCGCATTCTTACCGGAACTCAGGTCGCCCAGCAGATCGTCAACGCCTGATGCGGCAGCGGCTTTTTCAGCCGCCGCTTTCTTGGCGGCAGCAGCCTTCTCAGCAGCGGCTTTCTTATCTGCGGCAGCCTTCTCAGCAGCGGCTTTCTTATCTGCAGCAGCCTTCTCAGCAGCAGCCGCTTTTTCAGCGGCGGCTTTTTCTGCCGCTGCCTTCTCGGCAGCCGCTGCTTTTTCAGCGGCGGCCTTCTCTGCTGCGGCTTTTTTCGCAGCGTCCGCAGCCGCTTTCTTCTCAGCATCCTGCTGAGCTTTCTTCGCGGCTTCTGCTTCGGCTTTTTTCGCAGCTTCGACTTCGGCTTTCTTCTGAGCATCGGCTGCAGCTTTGGCCGCTTCTGCTTCAGCTTTTTTCTTCGCATCCGCAGCGGCTTTCGCAGCATCTGCTTCCGCTTTTTTCTGTGCGTCTGCCGCCGCTTTCTTCGCCGCTTCCGCCGCTTCTTTTGCCTGTGCATCCGCTTTCGCTTTTGCATCAGCAGCGGCTTTTGCTGCAGCTTCTTCCGCCTGTTTTTGCGCTTCCTGCGCTTTCTTCGCGGCGTCTTCTGCTTTTTTCTGTTCTGCGGCCTGCTCACGGGCAGCTTCTTGCGCCTGCAAACGTTCCTGTTCAAGCTGTTTTAAGCGTTCCTGCTCGGCAGCCTGTTTTTCACGCAGTTCTTCTGCCTGCTGCTGAGCCTGCTTTTCACGCTGCTCTTGCGCACGCTTTGCGCTGGCCTGTTGCTGCTGCTGACGGTTGTAATTCTGGACAACGGCACCGGGATCGACCATTACCGCATCAATAGAAGAACCGCCACCACCACCCGCAGAGGCATCAATATTTTCATCAAACGAACTCCAGATCAGCAGTGCAACCAGAATCACATGCAACACCGCCGAAATAATTATCGCTCGTTTAAGTTTGTCGTTTTGTTCGGTTGCCTTTGACACTCTCGGTTCCCAAAAACTGCCGCCTGTTAAGCCGGTGATCAGATAGGCTGCGTCATCAAGCCAACCGATTTAACACCCGCGCTGTGTAACAGGTTTAGCGCTTTAATGATTTCATCGTAAGGCACTTCTTTTGCGCCACCGATCAAGAAAACGGTTTTCGGATTCGATTGCAGGCGACGTTGCGCTTCTGCAATCACTTGCTCTGGCGGTAGCTGATCCATACGATCTTTCTCTACCACCACGCTGTACTGTCCGACACCGGAAACCTCAATAATGACCGGAGGATCGTCATTGGTGCTGACGGTTTTCGACTCTGTCGCATCCGGCAGGTCAACCTCCACGCTCTGGGTGATTATCGGTGCGGTTGCCATGAAGATCAGCAACAGCACCAGCAGCACGTCCAGCAGCGGAACAATATTGATTTCGGATTTGAGGCCACGACTGTTACGGCTGCCCCGTCCACGCGTTCTGGCCATGGTTTACCCCTTGTTGCTCTCAGTGCTGGTAAACGCCTGACGATGCAGAATAGCCGTGAACTCTTCCATAAAGTTGTCGTAATTCAGTTCCAGTTTGTTCACACGCTGGTTCAGGCGGTTGTAGGCCATTACCGCTGGAATCGCTGCGAACAGGCCGATTGCGGTGGCGATCAACGCTTCGGCGATACCCGGCGCAACCATCTGTAGGGTTGCCTGCTTCACCGCACCCAGTGCGATAAAGGCATGCATGATCCCCCACACCGTACCAAACAGACCGATATAAGGACTGATGGAACCGACAGTACCGAGGAAAGGAATATGCGTTTCCAGGTTCTCCAGCTCACGGTTCATCGAAATACGCATCGCCCTGGATGCCCCTTCGACAATGGCTTCCGGCGCATGGCTATTGGCGCGGTGTAAACGCGCGAACTCTTTGAACCCGCTGTAGAAGATTTGTTCCGACCCCGTCAGATTATCACGGCGCCCCTGGCTTTCCTGGTACAGACGCGACAGTTCAATGCCAGACCAGAACTTGTCTTCAAAGGCTTCCGCTTCACGACCGGCTGCGTTGAGAATGCGCGTTCGCTGGATGATGATTGCCCAGGATGCGATTGAAAAACCAATCAAAATCAACATGATAAGTTTGACCAGAAGGCTTGCCTTCAGGAACAAATCAAGGATGTTCATGTCAGTCACTGCTTAAACTCCGCGACAATAGACTTGGGAAGCGCACGAGGCTTCATTAAGAGTGGATCAACACAGACAATCAGTACCTCAGCTTCGTTCAGGACTTTGTTCTCTGCGTTGACGATCCGCTGCGTGAAGACCAGAGAGGTCCCGCGCATTGATGTAATTTCCGTTTGGACTTCGAGCATATCGTCGAGTCTGGCGGGCGCAAAATACTCCAGCGTCAGTTTGCGTACCACGAATGCGACGCGCTCGGCCAGCAAAACTTGCTGGCTAAAGTGATGGTGGCGCAGCATCTCAGTGCGTGCTCGTTCATAAAAAGCCACGTAGCTGGCGTGGTAAACCACACCACCGGCGTCGGTATCTTCGTAGTAGACACGAACCGGCCATCGAAACAGCGTTGTATTCACTTTACATCCCGGTAATGCAACAAAAGTTAGAGCTTTTAAACTTCGCTACTATACGCGCGGGGGAGATGGTTTGGAATGGGTAGAAGTAAACGGAGAGTAAAAATATATGGGCTTTTGCAAGCCCATGTCCTAAGCGGAGATTTCTTATTCAAAAGAAGAAGAAAATCAAACCAGCCAGCATTACCAGGTCTGCGATCAGCGGGCAAAAAATACCTTGCCAGTGAACCGCGCGGGGACGGAATCCCACGCCATGAATGACACCAGCGCAAACGGCCCACATCAGCAGAAAGCCATGCCAGACCTCAAGGTCGCTGGTCTTTGCCGCAAAACGCGAGGGATCCCAAAAGATACACCCTGCCAGCACTAATGCCATAATTAAGGAAAGCGCCCTTAACGGGCGCTTATCCATTACCGCATAAAGTTTCGCGATAATCTCGTTCATCAATGCTCTTCTTGCTTACCGGCTTTCAACGCTTCCACATGTTCAAATGCCAGCGCCGTAATCACTCCAAAAGCACAGGCAAGAAGCGTTCCTAAAATCCATGCGAAATACCACATTATCAGCTCCTTACTTAGTACAGAGAGTGGGTGTTGCTTTCAATGTCTTCTTTCGTAATACGACCGAACATTTTCCAGTAACACCAGGCGGTGTAGATCAGGATGATCGGTACGAAGACCAGCGCCACAAAAGTCATCAGGTTCAGGGTCATCTGACTGGAGGTAGCATCCCACATGGTCAGACTGGCGTTCATCATAATGCTCGACGGCATGATGAACGGGAACATCGCAATACCGGCAGTCAAAATGATGCAGGCCAGCGTCAGTGAAGAAGACACGAACGCCAGTGCGCCTTTTTCCGCACGCGAAGTCAGCACGGTCAGCAGCGGCAGCACCACGCCAAGCGCAGGGATCGCCCACAGAGCCGGGATATTATTGAAGTTCGCCAACCAGGCGCCAGCCTGACGCGCCACTTCTTTCGTCAGCGGGTTGGAAGCCGCATGGTGGTCCATAGCGGAAGTCACTACGTAACCATCAATACCGTAGACCACCCACACACCGGCCAGCACGAAGCAGATCGTGGTAACCAGCGCGGCAACCTGAGACGTGGCACGCGCACGCAGATGCAGCTCACCGACAGTACGCATTTGCAGATAGGTTGCGCCCTGGGTGATGATCATCGCCACGCTTACCACACCGGCCAGCAGACCAAACGGGTTCAGTAGCTGGAAGAAGTTCCCGGTGTAGGTCAGACGCAGATATTCATCCACGCTGAACGGCACGCCCTGCAGCAGGTTACCGAAGGCGACACCAATGACCAGCGGCGGCACAAAGCTACCAATGAAAATGCCCCAGTCCCACATATTGCGCCAGCGGCTCTCTTCAATCTTAGAACGATAGTCAAAACCTACCGGACGGAAGAACAAGGAGGCCAGCACAAGAATCATCGCCACATAGAAACCAGAGAATGCCGCGGCATAGACCATTGGCCAGGCAGCAAACAGTGCGCCGCCCGCCGTGATCAGCCAGACCTGGTTACCGTCCCAGTGTGGCGCGATAGAGTTAATCATCACACGACGTTCGGTATCGCTACGACCCAGGAAACGGGTGAGCATGCCCACCCCCATGTCGAAGCCGTCGGTGACGGCAAAACCGATCAGCAGAATGCCAACCAGCAGCCACCAGATAAAACGTAATACTTCATAATCGATCATTTGACGACTCCTGTCTTAGCGTGCCGGCTGAGAAGCCACAGTGGACTGCTCGTAATGATAGCGGCCAGTTTTCAGGCTGCTTGGGCCCAGGCGTGCGAACTTGAACATCAAGAACATTTCAGCCACCAGGAACAGGGTATACAGACCGCAAATCAGGATCATCGAGAACAGCAGGTCGCCTGCGGTCAGCGTCGAGTTCGCCACAGCGGTCGGCAACATTTCACCGATAGCCCACGGTTGACGACCGTACTCCGCGACAAACCAGCCGGATTCGATAGCAATCCATGGCAGCGGGATGCCATACAGAGCGGCACGCAGCAGCCATTTTTTCTCGCCAATGCGATTACGGCAGACGGTCCAGAACGACACGGCGATGATGAATAACATCAGCACGCCACACGCCACCATAATACGGAAAGCGAAGTACAGCGGCGCTACACGGGGAATGGAGTCCTGCGTTGCCTGTTTAATCTGCGCTTCCGTCGCATCCGCCACATTCGGCGTATAGCGTTTGAGCAGCAAACCGTAACCCAGGTCTTTCTTCACGCTGTTGAACTCATCGCGTACGGACGGGTCTTTCGAACCGGAGCGCAGTTGTTCAAGCAGGTGATATGCCTTCATACCGTTACGGATACGCTCTTCATGCTGCACCATCAGGTCTTTCAGGCCGATAACCGGCGTGTCGACAGAACGGGTAGCAATGATGCCCAGCGCGTAAGGGATCTGGATGGACATATGGTTTTTCTGCGCATCCTGGTCCGGAATACCAAACAGGGTAAATGCAGCCGGTGCAGGTTGGGTTTCCCACTCTGCTTCGATGGCCGCCAGTTTGGTTTTCTGCACGTCACCCATTTCGTAGCCGGATTCATCACCCAGTACGATAACGGACAGCACAGCCGCCATACCGAAGCTTGCTGCGATAGCGAAGGAGCGTTTAGCGAATGCGATATCACGACCGCGCAGCAGATAGTAAGAGCTGATACCAAGGATGAAGATAGCACCGCAGGTATAGCCCGAGGCCACGGTATGGACAAATTTCACCTGAGCAACCGGGTTCAGTACCAGTTCGGCGAAGCTGACCATTTCCATACGCATGGTTTCGAAGTTGAAATCTGCAGCAACCGGGTTTTGCATCCAGCCGTTTGCTACAAGGATCCACAACGCGGACAAGTTGGAGCCCAGCGCGACCAGCCAGGTCACTGCCATATGCTGTACTTTGCCCAGACGATCCCAACCGAAGAAAAACAGACCTACAAAAGTGGACTCGAGGAAGAAGGCCATCAACCCTTCAATGGCCAGTGGCGCACCGAAGATGTCCCCAACGTAGTGAGAGTAGTAAGACCAGTTAGTCCCGAACTGGAACTCCATGGTCAAACCGGTGGCCACGCCCAGTGCGAAGTTGATACCAAACAACTTGCCCCAGAACTTGGTCATATCTTTATAAATCTGTTTGCCGGAGAGGACGTAGACCGTTTCCATGATGGCCAGCAAAAACGCCATACCGAGCGTCAGTGGCACAAAAAGGAAGTGGTACATCGCGGTCAAGGCAAACTGCAAACGTGACAGTTCGACTATATCTAACATCATGACTCCTTGCTCATCGCATGAAGACTCCGAGAGTAAACCTCGTCAGCGAAGGTTTACACGCATGCCCCAATACAAAGTTGTTGCACTTTTAAATCACCATCAGCAATAACGTTGACGCCGATTCAAAAAAGTTACAACCACGTTAATAAAAAACCCAAATTGATCTCTCGAATATATTACTCCGCAAAGCCCTTACAATAAAAAGGTTTTTATTGGGTTTGTTTTACGTTTTTCGACAGTGATCAATTTATACTGAATTTAGCAGTTTTAAGCCAATTTGATCGGCGACAATTTAACTATTTTTAGCGCCATTTCCAAGTTTTTAAATATTGATTTAAATCAATTTCATTAGTTTTTGTTAATTTTGTAGAAACGGCAGCTATTTAGTAAAAATCGTGTTAACGATATGTATATCTTAACGCAAGCAACAGTTATCAAACGGACGCAGAAGATAAATAATTAGGCGCTTATTTAACGTTTAATCCTTGATGCTCATCGCGGTTTGCATAAACGTCCGGCTCTCTCATGTAAAATGGCTACTTTTATTTATCTCAATAATTTCACAATAATTTCACTTACAGGAGAAAATATTTAACACCACAAGGTGATTATTCAATAAAAAAGGCCGCGCAATGTTGCACAGCCTTGAGTGAAAATTTCACAGGAACGGTTTATTAACATTCCTCAGGGTTATGATTACTGGCTCTCTGCGTTTATTTTCGCCAGCAATGCCAGCAACGCATCCACATCCTCCCGCTGTGTGCGCCAGGATGAAACGCTGAGACGTAGCGCTGGCCTTCCCTGCCAGCGGGTGCTGCCAAACCAGGTTTTCCCCGAGGCTTGTGCCGCAGCCAGTACCGCCTCCGTTTGTGCGTCGCTCTCGCAACGGAACAGTACTTGATTGATCACCACGCGGTTTAATACGTCAAACCCATGTTTTGTCAGCCCCTCGCTAATGACACGTGCCAGCATGCAGTGCCTGTCGATCATCTCCCGTACGCCCTCACGACCCAGCACGCGCAGCGCGGCCCACACCGGAATACCTCTCGGACGACGCGAGAACTCCAGCGTCAGGTTCTTCTGCGCATCGGCGCTGGCGCTCATATAGACCGCGTCACTGTTCATCGCCCCGGTCAGTACCTGAGGGTTGCGGCAAATCACCATCGCGCAATCATAAGGCGTATTCAGCCATTTATGGGCATCCGTGGTCCAGCTGTCCGCCAGTTCAATCCCTTCCGTCAGCGCCGCCTGCGATGACGCACGCGCCCAAAGACCAAAGGCGCCGTCGACATGCACCCACGCCCCGGCATCATGGGCTTGCGGGATAATCTGCGCGAAAGGATCAAACTCCCCTGTATTCACCTCCCCTGCCTGCAGACAAAGGAGGGTACGGGCATTAAGCGGCGGCAGTTGTTTCACGTCAACACGCCCGAAGGCGTCCACTGGCGCAACAATCAGCCGTGACATGCCGAACCCCAGAATACGCAGCGCTTTCTTCACCGTAATGTGAACCAGTTCTGAAACCACCACGTTGATTTCCGGCGCGCCGGACAGCCCATCGTTATCGATATCCCAGCCTTCGCGCGCCAGCAATTCACGGCGTGCTGCCGCGAGGGCGGCCAGCGTACAAGCCGTTGCGCTGGTGCCAAACCCAACGGCGCATTCCCGCGGCAGATCCAGCGCTTCCAGGATCCAGCGGCCTGCAACACGCTCCACTTTGTCAGCCACCGGTGAGTTCAGAAATGATGACGCACATTGATCCCATGCGACCATAAGCCGCTCAGCCGCAGAAGCGGCAGGCAATGTCGCCCCCACGACGAAACCAAAATACCCCGGCCCGTTTGATGCTGTGGTCGCAGGCGAACCGATATCATCCAGTAGCGCCAGCGTCCCCTCAGCGGATTCACCGGCCTGAGGCAGCGGTTCATCAAACGCGCTAAGCGCAGCGATAGCGTCCGCATCAGGAAAGACGCGTCGCGTATTATTCCCCTCCAGATAGCGTAAAGCGCGCGCATCGGCCTCGGCCAGTAGATCCCGTTCGTTCATATCATCACCCCTGTTGTATTAATTGACGTCTGGCATCAGATGCCGCGTTATCGCCCATATCATTAGCGCCAGCAGACTGACAGCCACGCCTAATAAACAGACACCCTGCCAGCCATGGCGAGCGAATACCGCCGTGGTCGCAATAGCCCCTGCCCCACTTCCCGTGGCGTAAAACAGCATATAGAGCGCAATAAGCCGCCCATGTGCCGCCGATGAACGTAAAATCATGCTCTGGTTGGTAACGTGCAGCACCTGCCCACCCAAATCCAGCAGCACAATCCCTACCAATAACAGCGCCAGTGAATGTTCAAGCTGTGACAAAGGCCACCAAGCCAGCGATAGCAGCACCAGCGCATAAAAACTCGTGCGCTGCCCATGACCGCGATCGGCGTCGCGTCCGGCTCTGGCCGCGGCAAGAGCGCCTGCCACACCGGCAAGGGCAAACAAGCCAATCACAGTATGTGAAAAACCATAGGGAGGCGCACTCAACGGCAGCACCATTGCACTCCAGAAAATGGTAAAGGCAGCAAACATCAAGAGCGCCAGCACGCCGCGAATTTGCAGTACGCGATCGGTACAGAGCAATGTCAACATGGAGAACAGCAGTTGTCTCGCGCTGACCGATTCGGGACCAACGCTAAAACGCGGCAGCTGCCGCCAGAGCAACGGTAGCAGTACCAGCATCATGAACGCAGAAGCACCATATACCGCACGCCATCCCGCCATGTCGCTCACCAGACCGGCAAAAACCCGCGCCAGTAACAAACCGATAAAAACACCACCCTGCGCCACCCCCACAACCTGACCACGCTCCCGGCTATCAGCGGCACTGGCCGCGCAGGCGATCAGCCCCTGTGTCATCGCCGTGCCGAGTAACCCTGTCGCCAGCATTCCCACCAGCAAAACCACGGTTGATTGCGCCAGCACGACGATACAGAGTGCAGCAATCAGCGCCAGGAGCTGCAATAGCATCAGGCGCCGTCGCTCCACCATGTCCCCTAACGGCACCAGTAGCAATAATGCCAGCGCGCACCCTACCTGAGTTGCGGTTACCACACCGCCAATAGCGGCCTGGCTTATAGCGAAGTCCTGCGCCAGCATATCGAGCAGCGGTTGCGCATAGTAGACATTGGCGACGCTCAGGCCGCTGGCGATGGCAAACAACAACACCAGAGCGCGCGGCATCGTCGCTGGCCTCAGGGTTACGCTGTCGGAACAAGCCATCGGCATAGTGCACATCTTTTCTTTCATCGCTCACATGGTTTCAAAAGAAAACTAGTTGAAGCGTAAATAAACCAGTTTTAAAATGCAACTTGAATATTTTTCATAAGGCCCGGCTATGTCACCTGCACCCTTGTTCTCGCAACATCCCTGCCCGGTTGCCCGTTCGGTCGATATTATCGGCGATCGCTGGGCGTTGCTTATCGTCCGCGACGCGTTCGACGGCGTGAGGCGTTTTGGCGATTTTCAGCGTGGACTGGGCATGGCGCGCAATATTCTCACCGATCGTCTGCGTAAGCTGGTCGAGGCGGGTATCTTCGCCACCCGGCCCGCTTCTGACGGCACGGCGTATCAGGAGTATGTGCTCACGCCCAAAGGACAGTCGCTCTTCCCGATTATCGTCGCGCTACGTCAGTGGGGTGAAGGCAATCTGTTTGCACCGGGTGAACCGCACTCGTTGCTGGTTGATACGCGTACGGGTGAGGCCATCCCTCTAATGGTTCCACAGGCAGCTGACGGCCATACGCTCACCGGAGAAAATACTCGCGTGCGCAAAATCGGGGCATAAAAAAGGCCACTCCTTTCAGAGCGGCCAACCATGTCGAACATATTACAGCCCCTTTTAATGAGGGGCATTGAGTCTTATTTGATAATTGCTTTCAGCGCTTCGCCGATATCGGCCAGGCTACGCACGGTTTTCACGCCAGCGGCTTCCAGCGCGGCGAATTTCTCATCCGCGGTCCCTTTGCCACCGGCGATAATAGCGCCCGCGTGACCCATACGTTTGCCTTTCGGCGCAGTCACACCAGCGATATAGCCGACAACCGGTTTGGTCACGTGATCTTTGATGTAAGCCGCGGCTTCTTCTTCCGCGCTACCGCCGATCTCACCGATCATGACGATTGCTTCGGTCTGCGGATCCTCCTGGAACAGTTTCAGGATGTCGATGAAGTTAGAGCCAGGGATCGGGTCGCCGCCGATGCCCACGCAGGTGGACTGGCCGAAACCGTAGTCGGTGGTCTGCTTAACCGCTTCATAAGTCAACGTACCGGAACGAGAAACGATCCCCACTTTACCCGGCTGGTGAATGTGGCCCGGCATAATGCCGATTTTACATTCGCCAGGGGTGATAACCCCCGGGCAGTTCGGGCCGATCATGCGCACGCCGGCTTCGTCCAGCTTCACTTTCACCGTCAGCATATCCAGCGTCGGGATACCTTCGGTGATGGTGATAATCAGTTTAATGCCCGCGTCGATCGCTTCCAGAATGGAGTCTTTACAGAACGGCGCCGGAACGTAAATAACGGAGGCCGTCGCACCGGTGGCTTCCACCGCTTCACGTACAGTATTGAATACCGGCAGGCCCAGGTGCGTGGTGCCGCCTTTGCCTGGCGTTACACCGCCAACCATCTGCGTGCCGTAGGCAATCGCTTGTTCGGAGTGGAAAGTACCCTGGCTACCGGTGAAACCCTGGCAGATAACTTTGGTATCTTTATTAATTAAAACAGACATTATTTCCCCTCCACTGCGGCAACAACCTGCTGAGCTGCATCCGTCAGACTTTTCGCTGCAATAATATTCAGGCCGCTGTCAGCCAGACGCTTCGCACCCAGCTCCGCGTTGTTACCTTCCAGACGAACGACAACCGGTACGTTAACACCCACTTCTTCCACCGCGCCAATGATGCCGTCGGCAATCAGGTCACAGCGAACGATACCGCCAAAGATGTTAACCAGAACGGCTTTCACGTTTTCGTCAGAGAGAATGATTTTGAACGCTTCGGTCACGCGCTCTTTAGTCGCACCACCGCCCACGTCGAGGAAGTTTGCCGGTTCGCCGCCATGCAGCTTAACGATGTCCATGGTACCCATGGCCAGGCCTGCGCCGTTGACCATACAACCAATGTTGCCTTCCAGCGCAACGTAGTTCAGTTCCCAGTGTGCCGCCTGCGCTTCGCGCGGGTCTTCCTGAGACTGATCGCGCATTTCACGCAGTTCGGATTGACGGAACAGTGCGTTACCGTCAGCGCCCAGTTTGCCGTCAAGGCAGATCAGGTCGCCCTGTTTGGTGATAACCAGCGGGTTAATTTCGATCAGCGCCAGGTCGCGCTCAAGGAAAATGGTCGCCAAACCCATAAAAATCTTGGTGAACTGTTGAACCTGCTTACCTTCCAGGCCCAGTTTGAACGCCAGTTCACGCCCCTGGTACGGCATTGGGCCGGCCAGCGGGTCAAGGGCGATTTTATGGATGAGGTGCGGGGTTTCTTCCGCCACTTTCTCGATTTCTACGCCACCTTCGGTAGACGCCATGAACACAACGCGACGGGAGCTACGATTAACAACAGCGCCCAGATACAGCTCTTTGCCGATGTCAGTCGCTGCTTCAACCAGAATCTGGTTAACCGGCTGACCATTAGCGTCTGTTTGATAGGTCACCAGACGTTTGCCAAGCCAGTTTTCCGCGAACGCGCGAATATCTTCTTTGCTGTTAACAACTTTAACACCGCCCGCTTTACCACGGCCACCTGCGTGTACCTGGCATTTTACGACCCACGGGCCGGCGCCGATTTTGGACGCTGCCTCTTCCGCTTCACGCGGGGTGGTGCACGCATAGCCTACAGGAGCAGGCAAACCGTAACGGGCAAAAAGCTGTTTTGCCTGATATTCATGTAAGTTCATGTGTTCTATCCATCCTTCATTAAACTTGTTACGCCGGACGGCGCTACGCGTATCCGGCCTACAATGCAGGTGTTCGTTTTTGTAACCCGGCGGCATGACACCGCCGGGCAAAGGACACTACACGTCCAGCAGCAGACGCGTCGGATCTTCCAGCAGCTCTTTAATCGCCACCAGGAAGCCTACGGATTCGCGGCCGTCAATCAGGCGGTGATCGTAAGAGAGCGCCAGATACATCATGGGCAGAATTTCAACTTTGCCATCAACAGCCATCGGGCGGTCTTTAATGGCATGCATGCCCAGAATTGCGCTCTGCGGTGGGTTGATGATGGGCGTAGACATCAGCGAACCAAACACACCGCCGTTGGTGATGGTGAAGTTACCACCGGTCAGGTCTTCAACGGTCAGCTTGCCATCGCGCCCTTTCACCGCCAGATCTTTAATGCGTTTTTCGATGTCGGCCATGCCGAGGGTATCTACATCGCGTAGAACCGGGGTCACCAGACCACGCGGCGTCGAGACCGCCATGCTGACATCGAAATAGTTGTGATACACCACATCGTCGCCATCGATAGAGGCGTTCACCTCCGGGTAGCGTTTCAGCGCTTCAACCACGGCTTTCACGTAGAAGGACATAAAGCCCAGACGGATGCCATGACGTTTTTCAAAGGCATCGCCGTACTGCTTACGCAGATCCATAATCGGCTTCATGTTCACTTCGTTAAAGGTCGTGAGCATGGCGGTAGAGTTTTTCGCTTCCAGCAGACGCTCTGCGACACGTTTACGCAGACGGGTCATCGGCACGCGTTTTTCAGAGCGGCCCGCCAGTTGCGGCGCAGCAGGTGCTGCAGCCGGTGCGGCAGGTTTACTTTCTTCTTTACTCGCCGGTGCTTTCGCCAGATGTTTCTCAATATCTTCGCGAGTTAGACGGCCACCCACACCGGTGCCTTTAATGGCGCTGGCTTCAAGGTTATGCTCGGCCAGCAGGCGACGGATCGCCGGGCTAAGCGCATCATTATTTTGCTCTTCGAGAGACGCCTGCTGGCGCTGAGCCGGGGTCGACTCTTTGGCGTCAGATTTCGCGCTGCTCTCTTTGCCTGCGCTGTTACCTTCGCGCAGGCGGCCCAGAATCTGGCGGGACGTTACGGTAGTGCCTTCATCTTCCAGCACTGCGTCCAGAATGCCGTCTGCCGATGCCGGTACTTCCAGTACCACTTTGTCAGTTTCGATTTCTACCAACACTTCATCGCGTTGGACGGTATCGCCCGGTTTTTTGTGCCAGGTCGCAACGGTCGCGTCAGCAACGGACTCAGGCAGGTCGGGTACAAGAATATCTACGCTACTCATTATTTATCCTTTAATTAATCGACGTTCAGCGCGTCATTGACCAGAGCTTGTTGCTGTTTCTGGTGAACGGACAGATATCCTACCGCTGGCGAAGCGGAGGCCGGGCGGCCTGCATATTGCAGGGCAGCCCCAAACGGAATCACTTCTCGCAGATGATGCTGGCTGCAGTACCATGCGCCCTGGTTGAGCGGCTCTTCCTGGCACCAGACAAAATCCTGTACATGCGCATAAGGTTTCAGCGCTTCCTGCACCGACTGGTGCGGGAACGGATACAACTGCTCAATCCTGACAATGGCGACATCTTTCTGATCGTTCTTACGACGCTGTTCAAGCAGGTCGTAATAAACCTTACCAGAACACAGAACGACACGCTTAACCCCTGTCGGATCAAGGGCGTCAATCTCCCCGATCGCAGGCATAAAGGTGCCGTTCGCCAGCTCATCAAGGCTGGAGACCGCCAGTGGATGACGCAGCAGGGATTTCGGCGACATAACCACCAGCGGACGGCGCATACCGCGCAGCGCCTGACGACGCAGCATATGGTAAACCTGAGCCGGGGTAGACGGTACGCAGACCTGCATGTTTTGTTCAGCACACAGTTGCAGATAACGCTCCAGACGTGCGGAGGAGTGTTCCGGCCCCTGGCCTTCGTAACCGTGCGGCAGCAGCATCACCAGACCACACATACGTCCCCATTTCTGCTCGCCGGAGCTAATGAACTGGTCGATAACCACCTGAGCGCCGTTGGCAAAGTCGCCGAACTGCGCTTCCCAGATGGTCAGGGTACGCGGCTCTGCGGTGGCATAACCGTATTCAAATGCCAGAACCGCTTCCTCGGACAGTACAGAGTCCCAGACTTTGAACGGGCCCTGCGCATTATGGACGTGGTGCAACGGTGTGTAAGTTGAACCATTCGCCTGGTTGTGGATTACCGCATGACGATGGAAGAACGTACCGCGACCAGAGTCTTCGCCGGACAGACGCACGGAGACACCTTCGTCAACCAGCGTCGCATAGGCCAGGTTTTCCGCACCGCCCCAGTCGAACAGTTTTTCGCCTGCGGCCATCGCCTGACGATCGTTGTAAATTTTTGCCACGCGAGCCTGCATTTCAATAGACTCTGGCACCGTGCTAATGCGCTTCGCCAGTTCCTGCAAGCGTTTCATTTCTACCTTATTCGGGTAGCTCTCATCCCATTCATGGTTGAGGTACGGCGACCAGGTAAAGGAGTGCATATTCATCGGACGCCACTCTTTCACCACACACTCGCCGGCATCCAGCGCGTCACGGTAGAGGTTCACCAGTTCGGTGGCATCTTCCAGTGTCGCAACGCCGTCATGCTCCAGCTTGTCAGCATAGATTTTGCGCGGAGTCGGATGCTTTTTGATTTTCTGATACATCAGCGGCTGGGTTGCGCTCGGCTCGTCGGCTTCGTTATGGCCGTGACGGCGGTAGCAGACCAGGTCGATGAAGACATCACGTTTAAAGGTATTGCGGAAATCCAGCGCCACACGGGTAACGAACGCCACGGCTTCCGGGTCATCGGCGTTGACGTGGAAAATCGGCGCCTGCACCATTTTACCGATATCGGTACAGTATGGCGTGGAGCGCGCATCCAGCGGGTTCGAGGTGGTGAAGCCGACCTGGTTGTTGATAACGATGCGGACAGTACCGCCCACTTCATAACCCCGCGCTTTGGACATGTTCAGCGTTTCCTGAACTACGCCCTGACCGGTAACGGCCGCGTCACCGTGAATAGTGATTGGCAGAACTTTGTTGCTGCTCGGCTCATCCAGGCGGTCCAGACGTGCGCGTACAGAGCCCATCACCACCGGACTGACGATTTCGAGGTGCGACGGGTTAAACGCCAGCGCCAGATGCACAAGCCCCCCTTCGGTTTCGATATCGGACGAGAAACCCATATGGTATTTCACGTCACCGGTACCGAGGTGTTCTTTATGTTTGCCGGCAAACTCGTCAAACAGGTCCTGTGGTTTTTTACCCAGCACGTTAATCAACACGTTCAGGCGACCGCGGTGCGCCATACCCAGCACCACTTCGCGCGTGCCGCTTTTACCGGCATGGCGAATCATCTCTTTGAGCATCGGCACCAGCGCATCACCGCCTTCCAGCGAGAAGCGTTTCGCGCCGGGGAATTTGGCGCCCAGATAACGCTCCATTCCTTCTGCCGCCGTCAGTTCACTGAGAAAACGTTTTTTCTCCTCAGCGGTAAAGGAAGCTTTGCCAGCAACGGATTCGATACGCTGTTGGATCCAGCGTTTCTCTTCGGTGCTGGTGATGTGCATGTATTCAGCGCCGATAGAGCCGCAGTAGGTCTGTTTAAGCGCCGCGATCAAATCGCCAAGCTGCATCGTGTCTTTGCCGATGGCAAAAGAACCTACGTTGAACGTCTCCTGGAAATCTGCCTCGGTCAGGTCATGGTATGACGGATCGAGGTCTGCAACGCGCTCTTGTTGCCACAGTCCCAGCGGATCGAGATTGGCCTGCTGATGACCGCGGAAGCGGTAGGCGTTAATGAGCTGCAGGACTTTTACCTGCTTCGCATTGGTGTCAGGGTCAGAAATGGAAGAAGAGTAACGTGAGGCATCCTTCGCCAGACGACGAAAATAATCACGTGTTTTTGAATGGAATTGATCCGGTTTCACTCCGGTGCCCGGTAACTCTTCAAACATGGAACGCCATGTCGCATCTACCGAGTCAGGATCGGTTAAGAAGTCTTCATAGAGCTGTTCTATCCAGCTCTGGTTCGAGCCAGAGAGGTAAGAAGAGTCCAGCCAGGCTTTCAAAGCGCTGTTCTGCATCGTGATCCCTTAAGCATTGTTATGCTTACTTCGCCGTGGATAACTACAACGCGCGCGGCAGGGCGCACACGTCCCGGGGTTCACTTGCGAGCTCTTCTCTTTGTTGGCCCGCGAAGGAACCTTTAAAAACTGCCCTAATCTTCATCGTTCGGGCTGCGACGATGTTGGCTGCCTTCACTCACTCCGGTCACATAGTTCACTATGCTCCCGTCAATTCGCTCAGTTGCCGCCTTGTCTCGCCACGAACGCTTCGATTATTTCAACTGCGTACAGCGGTTTTTAAAGGTTTCCTGCTTCTTTCTTTGCCCTCTCCCCGGGGGGAGAGGGTCAGGGTGGGGGAACAGCGCTCCCCCCACGTTTACTACGCACTACGTTGTAACAACATCGACTTAATATGGCCGATGGCGCGCGTCGGGTTCAGTCCCTTCGGACAGACACTGACGCAGTTCATAATGCTATGGCAGCGGAATACGCTGAAAGCATCACTCAGCCCTTCCAGGCGGTTATCGGTTTCGGTATCACGACTGTCAATCAGGAAGCGATACGCGGCCAGCAGACCGGCTGGACCGATAAACTTATCCGGGTTCCACCAGAACGACGGGCAGGACGTGGAGCAGCATGCACAAAGGATACATTCGTACAGCCCATCGAGTTTTTCACGCTGCTCTGGCATCTGCAGATGCTCACGTGCAGGTGGATTTTGCCCATTATTCAATAAGTAAGGCTTAATCTTCTCATATTGGGCATAGAATTGCCCCATGTCCACAACCAAATCACGGATTACCGGCAGCCCCGGCAGCGGGCGAATCACAATCTTCTGCTTACCGTTACCCAGCGCCGACAGCGGCGTAATACACGCCAGACCGTTTTTACCGTTCATGTTCAGGCCGTCTGAACCGCATACCCCTTCACGGCAGGAGCGACGGAAAGAGAGACTGGGGTCTTTTTCTTTCAGCTGCATTAAGGCATCGAGCAGCATCATGTCACGACCTTCTTCCCCTTCCAGCGTGTAATCCTGCATACGCGGAGCGTCGTCGACATCCGGGTTATAGCGATAAATTGAAAACTCGAATTTCATTTTCCTGTCTCCGCATTAGTAAGTACGAATCTTCGGCGGGAAAGCCGGGCGCAGTTTCGGTTCCATATTGACGCTACGACGCGTCATGGATTCCGTCTCTGGCAGATACAGGGAATGGCACAGCCAGTTTTCATCATCACGCTCCGGGAAGTCGAAGCGGCTATGCGCGCCACGGCTCTCGGTACGGAAGTTGGCAGATACCGCCGTCGCGTACGCGGTTTCCATCAGGTTATCCAGCTCCAGACACTCAACACGCTGGGTGTTAAATTCACTGGAGGTGTCATCCAGACGGGCATTTTTCAGGCGTTCGCGAATCACTTTCAGTTGCTCAAGACCTTTCGCCATCGCGTCGCCTTCACGGAAGACCGAGAAGTTATGCTGCATACATTCCTGCAACGCTTTACGGATGGTTACCGGATCTTCACCTGTGCGGTTGTTGTTCCAGCGATTGAGACGTTCCAGCGAGCCTTCAATATCCGATTCACTCGCATCGCGCAGTACACCCTGCTCAGCGATAGACTCTTGCAGATGCAGACCTGCCGCACGACCAAAGACAACAAGGTCAAGCAGTGAGTTGCCGCCCAGGCGGTTGGCGCCGTGCACCGATACGCAGGCGATTTCGCCCACTGCGAACAACCCAGGAATCACCACATCTTCGCCCTGCGCGTTCACCGTCAGCGCCTGACCGGTCACTTTGGTCGGGATCCCGCCCATCATATAGTGACAGGTTGGGATCACCGGGATCGGCTCTTTAACAGGATCGACGTGCGCAAAAGTACGGGACAGTTCCAGAATGCCAGGCAAACGCGACTCCAGCACCTCTTTGCCGAGGTGATCGAGTTTCAGTTTGGCATGTGGCCCCCACGGACCATCACAGCCACGACCTTCGCGAATTTCGATCATGATGGAACGCGCCACCACGTCACGGCCCGCCAGGTCTTTTGCGTTCGGCGCATAGCGCTCCATGAAACGCTCACCATGTTTGTTTAACAGATAGCCGCCTTCACCACGGCAACCTTCGGTGACCAGCACCCCTGCCCCGGCGATACCGGTCGGGTGGAACTGCCACATTTCCATATCCTGTACCGGTACACCGGCACGCAGCGCCATACCAACACCGTCACCGGTATTGATGTGCGCGTTGGTGGTGGACTGGTAAATACGACCCGCACCGCCCGTTGCCAGCACAGTTGCGCGGGCTTTGAAATAGACCACTTCACCGGTTTCAATGCACAGAGCAGTACAACCAACAACGGCGCCATCCTGGTTTTTCACCAGATCCAACGCGTACCACTCGGAAAAAATAGTAGTGTGGTTTTTAAGGTTTTGCTGATAAAGCGTATGTAATAACGCGTGACCGGTACGGTCAGCCGCCGCTGCGGTACGTGCAGCCTGCTCGCCGCCGAAGTTTTTCGACTGACCGCCGAACGGCCGCTGGTAGATCCGGCCATCATCGAGACGCGAAAACGGCAGGCCCATATGTTCCAGTTCCAGAATGGCTTCCGGACCGGTTTTACACATGTATTCGATGGCATCCTGGTCACCGATGTAATCGGAACCTTTTACCGTATCGTACATGTGCCATTCCCAGTTATCTTCGTGGGTATTGCCCAGCGCTACCGTAATGCCGCCCTGAGCGGATACGGTGTGAGAACGGGTTGGGAAAACTTTAGAAAGCAGCGCACAGGTTTGGCCGCTTTGGGAAATTTGTAACGCCGCGCGCATACCTGCGCCGCCTGCGCCAATAACGACAGCATCAAATTCTCTGACTGGCAGTTTCATCACACACCCCACACCACAACGAATCCATAAATAACGTAAGCCGCGAGTGCAACGACAATAGCCAGTTGCAGAATCAGGCGCACAGCCAGCGGTTTAACGTAGTCGGTCAACACCTGCCACATGCCAATCCAGGCATGAATCAAAATGGAGAACAGTGCCAGCAGGGTGAAGACTTTCGTGAAGGCGGATGAGAAGAAGCCTGTCCAGACTTGCCAGGTAATATCGCCAGTGATAGCGAAAAAACCGACCATATAGATGATATAGAGCGTCAGGACGATTGCGGTAGCGCGGACCAGAATGAAGTCATGTACGCCGTTGCGTCCTAATGCGGAGGCGTTGCTTACCATACGAGGACTCCTGCGAGAAGTGAAAGCACGACAGTAATTGCAAATGACACGTTGGCGGAACGTTTTCCTGCCTCAAAAGTTTCTTCCAGCCAGCCAAAATCCATCAGCATGTGGCGAATACCGCCAACGGCATGATAAGCCAGTGCAGTCAGGATGCCCCACAAAATGAATTTAACAAAAAAGCCACTCATAATAGCGGAGGCAGACTGGAAGCCTTCTTCGGATGACAGCGACAGGCCCAGTAACCACAGCAGGATACCGACCGCCACAAAAGTGATGACGCCGGAAACGCGGTGAAGAATGGACGCTATTGCCGTAACAGGAAACCGGATCGTTGCGAGATCCAGATTAACAGGTCTTTGTTTTTTCACATTTTTTATCATGAATAACGCCCACATGCTGTTCTTATAGTTTCCTTCCTCCGGTCTGCTTGCGGGTCAGACAGCGTCCTTTTCTATAACTGCGCGTAATGCAAAATTTCAGCTTCCAGATGCGAAACGACAGGTTACAACGCTGGGTGGCTCGGGATTGCAGGGTATTCCGGAGACCTGGCGGCAGTATAGGTCGTTCACAAAATCATTACAATTATCCTACATATAGTTTGTCGGGTTTTATGCTGAACAGTGATCATGGTCACGATAACAACATTATTTTAAAATTTAATCATCTGATTTGACAAAAGTTAAACATTCTTGTTACAAACTTCATCAGAAGAGAGATATAATTCGCAAAAGTTATGGGGTCTATCTTTCACCTGCAAATAAGTTATGCAACAGTGTGATGAAGTTGACCGAATTAATCAGGACAGTTATTAGTGATAGCAGGTTTGACAAAATCCGACTGCTAAGAACCTGATTTGTTGCTGTTTTGACTGTACTTTCAATGTGTACCTGCTAGCGCCCATCGCTCTGTACCCTGGTTTTTCCTCTCATCAGAGCAGCGAGCCAAATAATAATCTGGTAGCGTTAAAAGGCAGTTTGAATGCAAATCCGGTAACAGGTAGTCTTAAGCAATAAGGCGCTAAGGAGACCGTAAATGGCTGATAAAAAAGCAAACATCACCTATAATGGTGACGCTGCTATTGAACTGGATGTGCTAAAGGGCACGCTCGGTCAGGATGTTATTGATATCCGTAGTCTCGGTTCAAAAGGTGTATTTACTTTTGACCCAGGTTTCACCTCTACCGCATCATGCGAATCCAAAATCACCTTCATTGATGGCGACGAAGGTATCCTGTTGCATCGTGGTTTCCCGATCGACCAACTGGCCACCGACTCCAACTATCTGGAAGTATGTTATATCCTGCTGTACGGTGAAAAACCGACGCAAGAACAATACGATGAGTTCAAACTCACCGTTACCCGCCACACGATGATTCACGAGCAGATTACCCGTCTGTTCCATGGTTTCCGTCGTGACTCCCACCCAATGGCGGTCCTGTGTGGCGTCACCGGCGCACTGGCGGCGTTCTACCATGACTCTCTGGACGTGAATAATCCGCGTCACCGTGAGATCGCGGCTTTCCGCCTGCTGTCCAAAATGCCAACCGTGGCGGCGATGTGTTACAAGTATTCTATTGGTCAACCTTTTGTTTATCCGCGCAACGATCTTTCCTACGCGGGTAACTTCCTGAACATGATGTTCTCCACGCCGTGTGAAAAATATGAAGTGAACCCGGTGCTGGAACGCGCAATGGACCGTATTCTGATCCTGCACGCTGACCATGAACAGAACGCTTCCACCTCCACCGTGCGTACCGCAGGCTCTTCGGGCGCCAACCCGTTTGCGTGTATCGCTGCGGGCATTGCCTCCCTGTGGGGACCTGCACACGGCGGCGCGAACGAAGCAGCGCTTAAAATGCTCGAAGAGATCAGCACCGTTAAACACATTCCGGAATTCCTGCGTCGCGCCAAAGACAAGAACGACTCGTTCCGTCTGATGGGCTTCGGTCACCGTGTCTACAAGAACTATGACCCGCGCGCCACCGTAATGCGTGAAACCTGCCACGAAGTATTGCGTGAGCTGGGTACGAAAGACGATCTGCTGGAAGTGGCGATGGAACTTGAGCATATCGCGCTCAATGACCCGTACTTCATCGAACGTAAGCTTTACCCGAACGTGGACTTCTACTCCGGCATCATCCTTAAAGCGATGGGCATTCCGTCTTCCATGTTTACCGTTATCTTCGCGATGGCGCGTACCGTGGGCTGGATTGCACACTGGAACGAAATGCACGACGACGGCATTAAAATTGCCCGTCCGCGTCAGCTCTACACCGGTTATGAAAAACGCGATTTCAAAACCGATCTCGAAAAGCACTAAGCTGCTGAGAGTAAAAAACCCGCTGCGGCGGGTTTTTTATTGGCTGCCATCTGTCGATGATGGCCTGTCTGCTTTGCTAAACAGGACTATTTCTGGCAACCCGGACAGCCATAAAAAGGACGCGAAGAGAGCGTGGTTTTCTCAATCACCGTGCCACAGCGCTCGCAGGCCTCACCGGCCCGGTGAAAAACCTTAAAGCGAAACAGCGCCCCGTGATGGTGATTTTCATCCACCCTGCCACGCGTCTGGTAGGAAAGGCGCGGAATGTCGAGCAGCGCCTGAGCCAGTCTGTCCAGTTGAGCCTCATTGAGATCGATCGCTTTATGCTCAGGCGCAAGGGCGGCGTGCCACAGGATTTCAACGCGCAAATAATTCCCCAACCCGGCGAGAAATGCCTGGTCAAGCAGCAAACCGGCAAACTGGCGGCGACAAAACCGGGGAGATAATAACCGCGATTTGACCTGCGCGACGGTCAGCGACATATCCAGCACATCCGGGCCTACGCGCTGTAAGAAAGGGTGAGCCGCCAGCTCGTCGGCGGTCAGTATCTCAATATCAGAGGCACTATAAAGCAAAATGGCTTTGTCTTTTGCCGCCAGCCGTACACGCAACACGCGGTTGGTTTCTGTCACCTCGCCGGTATCAACCACCCGCCAGACGCCATACAGCTGGTTGTGGCTGTACATCGTCATGCCACTGGAAAAGTGGGTCAGCAAAGCTTTACCACGCGTTTCAATACGTTCAACGCACTCGCCTGTGAGCATCGGCGCGAAAATCTGAAGATGGGGAAAGGCGAACCAGACCTCCGTGAGCGTTTTACCTTTGATGGCCGCTTCAAGACTGTCTGCTGCGCGGCGAATTTCCGGGCCTTCTGGCATCACAACATCCTTTTAACTGTCTGCACTGACATCAATACTACACCGATCGAATGCCTCACGCAGGCGGCGGGCAAACGCCAGCGCATGCTCACCATCGCCATGCAGGCAGACGGTTTGCGCCCGCAACGCAACTTCATGCCCGTTGACGCTGATGACTTTGCCGGATAAGACCATCCCCAGCGTTTGCGTCAGCGCGGTCTCGTCATCGGTAATCAATGCGCCCGGCTGCGAACGTGGCACCAGCGTGCCATCGTCCTGATAACCGCGATCGGCGAACACTTCCTCACGCGTAGTAAGTTGAAGGCGTTTTGCGGCGCGAATAAGCTCACTGCCGGCAAGGCCGACCAGAATCAGTGCCGGGTCGCAGTCGCGCACCGCACGGGCGATAGCCTCTGCCAGTTGCGGGTCAACGGCGGCCTGGTTATACAGCATGCCGTGCGGCTTGACATGAACCATGCGCCCCCCTTCCGCGCGCGCAATAGCCGCCAGCGCGCCGCACTGATAGAGCGTTTGTGCATAGACCGTCTCAGGGGGTAACTGCATTGCCGTGCGGCCAAAATTGTCCCGATCGGGGAAGCTCGGGTGCGCCCCCACCGCGACGCCATTTTTTAGCGCTTCGCGGACACACAGGCGCATAGTTTGCGCATCACCCGCATGGAAACCACAGGCAATATTGGCCGATGAGACCAGTTGCAACAGTGCGGCATCATTGCCGCACCCCTCCCCCAGATCGGCGTTTAAATCAATCTTCATGACGCAACCGCCATGATAGTTGCGCCAGATAACGCTGCTGGTCTTGCCGTGCCGCCAGCGCCTCCTCCAGCGTACAGGGGACAAAATGAATAGGATGCCCAAGAGGGATCTGCGCAAGATGATACATATCGGCCTCAATGATGCAGGCAATCCGTGGATAGCCACCCGTTGTCTGCGCATCATTCATCAGAACAATAGGCTGCCCATTCGGCGGCACCTGCACGACACCGGGTAAAAGCCCATGCGAAACCAGCTCGCGATCGGTGGAGCGGATTAATTTATGGCCCTGCAAACGGTATCCCATACGATTGCTTTGTGGATCGAGATGCCATGGCACACGCCAGAAGGCCTCCTGCGAGTGCTGATCAAACTCCCGGTACTCCGGCCCCGGCAACGCGCGGATGCGGTTGCCCCAGAGCAACTGCTTCACCCCTTGCGGTCCTTTAAACGTCCGCGCAGCACCGCGCAGCGGGATCTCATCGCCATCCCGAAGCAGACGCCCTTCCAGCCCACCTAACCCGGTTTTTAAATCCGTACTGCAAGAGCCCAGCACCTCCGGCACGTCCAGACCTCCGGCCACTGCCAGATAACTGCGCATGCCGTGCTGAGGACGCTTAAGTACCAGTTTTTGCCCCGCCTGAACCGGATAGCGCCAGCCCGTCCAGACCGCTTTGCCATCGAGTTTGGCTTCACATCCCGCGCCTGTCAGCGCAAACCACGTCGCCTCGCCGAACTGCACTTCACACTGGCCGAGCGTTATCTCGAGCCCTGCCGCATCGCCATCGTTACCGACCAGCGCATTGGCAATGTGCAGCGCCGGGCCATCCAGCGCACCACAGTAGCTGACGCCGGATTGCCGCAGCCCTACGCGTTTACCTGCCTGGATGGTGGTATAGATACCCGCACGAAGAATTTTCAGCATATGCCCTCCTTACGCGGAATAAAGCGCAGTGTGTCGCCGGGTCGCAGCAAGACAGGCTCAGAAAGCGAGGGGGTAAACAGCGGCAGTTCGGTGCGACCAATCAGGTTCCAGCCGCCCGGCGTTTCCAGCGGATAGATACCCGTTTGCGCGCCGCCAATGGCAACAGAACCGGCAGGCACACGCACGCGAGGTTCAGCGCGACGCGGCGTAGCGAGGTTTTCCGGCATACCGCCCAGATACGGGAAGCCCGGCTGAAAACCCAAAAACCACACCACATAATCGATAGAGGCGTGAAGCTCGACGACCTGCTTTTGCGTAAGCCCGGTGTGGCGTGCCACATCAGGCAGATCCGGCCCGGCTTCACCGCCGTAGATAACCGGGATGTCGATAGTTCGCGATTCCGGCTCCAGCGCGTCACTCTCTTCCCACCAGCGCTGTAAACGCTCAATGGCATCCAGCGCCAGGGTTTGTGGTTCGCGCAACACCACGGTGATGTTATTCATCCCCGGAATAGCTTCAACCACATCGGCCACATCAGCCAGACGTTGCGTTAAGCGCCAGATACGTTTTTGCGTCTCCAGCGTCACCGGAGGTTCCAGCTCCAGCACTACCGCCGTTTCACCTAACAGATAACAACGTGCTCTCTGCACTCTCCCGCTCCTTATGCCGGATTCGGAATATCAATAAATGTAACGTCCAAATCTGTGTTTTCGTTCAGCCATTCACTCAGCGCACGAATACCGCCACGCTCGGTCGCATGATGGCCTGCCGCGTAAAAATGCAGGTTTTGCTCTCGTGCTGAGTGTATGGTTTGCTCGGAGACTTCGCCGGTAATAAACGCGTCAACGCCAAAACGGGCAGCATTGTCGATAAAGCCTTGCCCGCCACCGGTACACCAGGCGACGCGCTTAATCAGTTCCGGACCGGTATCACCACTCCATAATGGCCTGCGCCCCAGACGAGCCTCAATCCACGATGCCAGTTCCGGCCCGGGTACCGGCATCGACAGCTCGCCCCACGGCAGCAATTCTTCGCCATCTACGGTGCCCATCACCGTTATCCCCAGCAGAGACGCCAGTTGTACGTTATTGCCCAGTTCCGGATGCGCATCCAGCGGCAGGTGCCAGCCGTACAGGTTGATGTCATTCGCCAGCAGCGTTTTCAGGCGATTGCGCTTCATGCCGCGAATGATTGCCGGTTCGTTTTTCCAGAAATAACCATGATGCACAATCACCGCGTCGGCTTCCTGACGCACTGCTTCATCCAGTAGCGCCTGGCTTGCCGTTACCCCGGTGATGATTTTTTTAACCGTTTCGCGTCCCTCAACCTGTAGGCCATTTGGGCCGTAATCGCTGAACGCCGCACTGTTGAGTTTTTCGTTGATCAGTTTTTCCAGTTCGGTATTTTTCATCGTCACTCTCTTTACGGTTTACGAGCGGCTTCATAGGCTGCAAGTGTGGCAGCACGAGCCTGTTTGTGCTCCACTATTGGGCGCGGATAATTCAGAGAGATGCCTCTTTTATCCGCCCATGTCCAGGGGTCGTGAATCGCCTTACCCGGCACAGCGGCCAGTTCAGGGATCCACTGTCGAATAAATACGCCCTCGGTATCAAACCGTTCCCCCTGGGTTGTGGGATTAAAGATCCGGAAATAGGGCGCGGCATCGGTCCCCGTCGACGCTGCCCACTGCCAGCCGCCGTTATTCGCAGCCAAATCGCCATCAATGAGTTGCGTCATAAAATAACGTTCACCCAAACGCCAGTCGAGCAAGAGATCTTTAACCAGAAAGCTGGCAACGATCATTCGCAAGCGGTTATGCATCCAGCCGGTACGATTCAACTGGCGCATAGCCGCATCCACAATCGGATAGCCCGTTCTCCCCTCCTCCCAGGCGCGAAGCTGCTCAGGTTGGTCATTCCATTTCACATTATCAGTCCATGGAATGAAAGGACGGTACTTACACAAATCAGGGTGAAACGTCATTAAATGGCGGTAAAATTCCCGCCAGATCAGCTCGTTTAACCATACGGCCCCGCTGCCGCCATTCAACGCATCAGGCTGCTCGGCCAACAGGCGATGCAAACATTGCCGTGGCGAAAGAACGCCGGCTGCCAGGCAGGCAGAAAGGCGGCTGGTGCCTTCAATTGCCGGAAAATCCCGCTGTTGCTCGTAAGCGGCGGTGTGCTGCTGGCAAAAAAATCGCAGGCGCTGGATTGCCGTTTTCTCATCCGCCGCAAATAAAGTTGAATCAAATTCTTCTTGCGGATAATCGAACGTCAACGTCGCAAGCGCCCCATTTAATGCCCCCCCTGCCCGCACATCCGGCGCACCGACACAGACGGGTAGCTCCTCTTTCAGCCGTCGCAAAAAGGCGTTTTTATACGGCGTAAAGACTTTATACATTTCATGATTGCCGGTCACCACGCTGCCTGGCGCCAGCATGACGCTGTCATTAAACCCCTGGCATGCGACGTCAGGCAGCGCTTTCTCTACCGCCGCATCGCGCTGGCGTTCGTTCACTTCGTACTGGTAGTTATAAAAAAGATGGCTGACCTTTTCTTCGGCGCACACCGCTGCCACGGTATCAACGCTGGCAGCAAAATCGTCGACTTCCCTGTAAATCAATGGAATACCCTTCTCTGCCAGCGCCCGTTGGAGTGTATTCAAATGAGCGGCGAGAAACGCGGCCTGCCGTGGGGCCATTACATGTTTTTTCCACTGCCCAGGTGTGGCAATAAACAGGGCTTTAACACAGGCTTCGCGATTATTACAGGCGGCTGCGAGGGCATAATTATCATGTACGCGCAAATCTGCGCGAAACCAGACCAGATGGGTGGCCATAACTCTCCTGTTAACTGATATCCGTCAGAAAATGCCGTTAGTGTGTTAAAGGAAGGTTGCGAGTGCAAGCAGAGGTTACTTCTCTCAACAACAGGGCGAGTTAAGTGTAGCGCCTGGAGTGCAGGAATAACGTGCCATATGAAAATGCACTGCCCTGAACAGGGGTGATGGCTTCCCCGACGAGCTGCGGATTCTGAGGGGCAAAAAAAAACCGCTACGTCAAAACGCAGCGGTTTTTTTATTGCTGAGTGTAATCAATTGATCAATAAAAATCGCAGGTCACTTTTTCGGCCTGAGCCATCCATACCGGTTTGTCACTGGTTTTCGCCCAGACGCGATGCAGATAGCTATAAAAACGGGCGCGGTCTTTCCAGAACAGCATGACCGGCAATGCGAGTACGCCAGCCAGCACGGCGAAAATGCGACGCATCAGGACGATATGAACTGGAAATGTTTTATATACGGTCATAATTCTCTCCCCTTTGTTGGCCGGTAACATTCACCGGGAAAATGTTCCCCCATGACAGAGATCGGTTACGGATCCTGTGGGGCGCATCTGAATCTGGTTAAAATACTACCGTTTTGTTTGTAATTTTACTACTCATCCGACCACTATTTTTTGTCAATTTTGCCGTTATTTACATTCATGACGTAATTAAGTTACGTAAAAGTTAAATTAATACTAACCATTAGTTAAAATAGGGTCTTCGCCATTTTTATATTTTTTTTACACCCGCCCATCTGATTTTTGCGAAATCTTTGCACGCAAAATCCTACGCTCACAGCAATCCCTAAAACACCTGGAGGTGGATTGTGAGTGCAGGCGTCGTAACCGGTATCGTGCTGGTGTTCCTGTTGTTGGGCTATCTGGTCTATGCCCTGATTAACGCGGAGGCTTTCTGATGGCAGCCCAGGCGTTTTTACTGATTGTCAGCTTTTTACTGGTCCTGTTTATTCTTGCTCGCCCCTTAGGAACGTTACTGGCGAAGATGATCGTCGGCGCTCCCCTTCCCGGCGTATCAACGCTGGAGAACGGACTGCTGCGGATGATGGGGATTGATTCCCGGGAAATGGGCTGGCTCCAGTATCTGATGGCGATAGTGTGGCTCAATATTTTCGGTCTGGTGTTGCTGTTCGCCATGCTGATGTTGCAGGGCATATTGCCTTTTAACCCGCAACAGTTCCCTGGATTGTCCTGGCATCTGGCACTGAACACTGCCGTGAGTTTCGTGACTAACACCAACTGGCAATCCTATTCAGGTGAAACCACCCTGAGCTATTTCAGCCAGATGGTGGGGTTGACGGTACAAAACTTCCTCTCCGCCGCCACCGGTATTGCGGTCATTTTCGCCCTGATCCGCGCTTTTGCCCGCCATAGCGTGACGACACTGGGTAATGCATGGGTCGATTTAACCCGCATTACACTGTGGGTGCTGCTGCCCCTTTCGCTGGTTATTGCGCTGATCTTTATTCAACAAGGCGCATTGCAAAACATCCTGCCGTACCAGCCTTTTACCTCCCTTGAGGGGGCAAAACAGCTGTTGCCGATGGGACCCGTTGCCTCGCAGGAAGCCATTAAAATGCTGGGGACCAATGGCGGCGGCTTTTTTAACGCCAACTCCTCACACCCGTTTGAAAACCCTACAGCGTTAACCAACTTCGTGCAGATGCTGGCGATCTTTTTAATCCCGGCAGCGCTCTGTTTTGCCTTTGGCGATGCAGTCAGCGATCGCCGCCAGGGACACGCCATTCTGTGGGCCATGTCGATCATCTTCGTCATTTGCGTCGCCGTGGTCATGTGGGCCGAATGGCAGGGTAACCCGCACTTCCTCACGCTGGGCGGTGACAGCGCCATCAATATGGAAGGGAAAGAGAGTCGCTTCGGCATCCTTGCCAGTAGCCTCTTTGCAGTCATCACTACGTCAGCTTCCTGTGGCGCCGTTAACGCCATGCATGACTCCTTTACCGCGCTGGGCGGGATGGTGCCAATGTGGCTGATGCAAATCGGCGAAGTGGTGTTTGGCGGCGTCGGCTCCGGCTTATACGGCATGTTGCTGTTTGTAATGCTGGCCGTGTTTATCGCCGGGCTGATGATTGGGCGGACCCCGGAATACCTCGGCAAGAAGATCGATGTGCGCGAAATGAAAATGACCGCGCTGGCGATCCTCGTCACACCGGCCCTTGTGCTGATCGGCACCGCGCTGGCAATGATGACCGAAGCGGGAAGCAGCGGCATGCTTAACCCGGGTATTCATGGTTTTAGCGAGGTACTGTATGCCGTCTCTTCTGCGGCGAATAACAATGGCAGCGCTTTTGCTGGCCTGAGCGCAAATACGCCGTTCTGGAACTGCCTGCTGGCGTTTTGCATGTTCATTGGTCGCTTCGGCATCATTGTGCCGGTCATGGCGATTGCCGGGTCACTGGTGAATAAGAAAATTCAGCCTGCCAGCACCGGGACGCTGCCCACGCACGGCGCGCTGTTTGTCGGCCTGTTGATCGGTACCGTGTTGCTTGTTGGTGCCCTGACCTTTATTCCTGCGCTGGCCCTGGGTCCGGTAGCGGAATACCTCTCTTTACGCTGATTTGCGGAGTATTTGTCATGAGTCGCAAACAAATGGCCCTGCTCGAACCGACGCTGGTGCGTCAGGCGCTGATTGATTCCATTACTAAACTGAGCCCGCATGTTCAGTGGCGTAACCCGGTTATGTTTATCGTCTGGATTGGCAGCGTGCTGACCACGCTGCTGGCGATGGCGATGGCAAGCGGATATCTCGATGGCCGCACCTGGTTTACTGGCGCGGTCAGTCTGTGGCTGTGGTTTACCGTACTGTTCGCCAACTTCGCCGAAGCGCTGGCGGAAGGTCGCAGCAAAGCGCAGGCCAACAGCCTGAAAGGGGTAAAGAAAACGGCCTTCGCCCGCAAATTACGCGCGCCCCAGCATGATGCGCAAATCGACCACATTCCCGCCGCTGACTTACGTAAAGGCGATGTGGTGCTGGTGGAAGCAGGCGATATTATTCCCTGCGATGGGGAAGTGATTGAGGGCGGCGCGTCGGTGGATGAAAGCGCCATTACCGGGGAGTCCGCACCGGTTATCCGCGAATCCGGCGGCGATTTCGCCTCCGTCACCGGCGGCACGCGCATTCTGTCTGACTGGCTGGTGATTCAGTGTAGCGTTAACCCCGGTGAAACCTTCCTTGATCGGATGATTGCCATGGTGGAAGGCGCCCAGCGCCGTAAAACCCCCAATGAGATCGCACTGACCATTCTGCTGGTGGCGCTGACCATTGTCTTCCTGCTGGCGACCGCCACCCTCTGGCCGTTCTCGGTCTATGGCGGCACGCCGGTCAGCGTGACCGTGCTTGTGGCCCTGCTGGTTTGCCTGATCCCGACCACCATCGGCGGTTTGCTGTCGGCGATCGGCGTCGCCGGGATGAGCCGTATGCTCGGCGCCAATGTTATTGCCACCAGCGGGCGCGCCGTAGAAGCCGCTGGCGATGTCGATGTCCTGCTGCTGGATAAAACCGGCACCATCACACTCGGCAACCGTCAGGCCTCCGAGTTCCTGCCTGCCAACGGCGTGGATGAAAAAACCCTGGCCGATGCCGCACAGCTCTCTTCTCTGGCGGATGAAACGCCGGAAGGCCGCAGCATTGTCGTGCTGGCCAAGCAGCGCTTTAACCTGCGTGAGCGGGATGTCCAGAGTCTGCAGGCGACATTTGTCCCCTTTACCGCGCAGACCCGTATGAGCGGCATTAACGTGCAGGGACGCATGATCCGCAAAGGATCAGTGGATGCCATTCGTCGTCATATTGAGGCTAACAATGGCCAGTTCCCGGCCGATGTCGAGCAGCGCGTGGAACAGGTAGCGCGTCTCGGGGCTACACCGCTGGTAGTGGCAGAAGGGGCACGCGTGTTGGGGGTCATCGCGCTCAAAGATATCGTCAAAGGCGGCATCAAAGAGCGTTTCGCTCAGCTGCGGAAAATGGGCATCAAGACGGTCATGATCACCGGGGATAACCGTCTTACTGCCGCCGCCATTGCCGCCGAAGCCGGGGTGGATGATTTCCTGGCCGAGGCGACCCCGGAAGCAAAACTGGCGCTGATTCGCCAGTATCAATCAGAAGGCCGTCTGGTCGCGATGACCGGCGACGGCACCAATGACGCCCCGGCGCTGGCGCAGGCGGATGTCGCGGTTGCCATGAACTCCGGGACCCAGGCCGCGAAAGAGGCTGGCAACATGGTGGATCTGGACTCCAACCCCACCAAGCTGATTGAGGTGGTACATATTGGTAAACAAATGCTGATGACCCGTGGTTCGCTGACCACGTTCAGTATTGCCAACGATGTGGCGAAATATTTTGCCATCATCCCGGCTGCATTTGCCGCCACCTATCCGCAACTCAATGCGCTGAACGTGATGCACCTGCACTCCCCGGCGTCGGCCATTCTGAGCGCGGTCATCTTCAACGCCCTGATCATCGTCTTTTTAATTCCGCTGGCGTTGAAAGGGGTGAGCTACAAACCGTTGACGGCCTCCGCCATGCTGCGCCGCAACCTGTGGGTATATGGGCTGGGCGGACTGGTAGTGCCGTTTATCGGCATCAAGATTATCGACCTGTTGCTGACGCTGTTTGGCCTGGTATAAGAGGGATAAAAAAATGGCTTTGATTCGTCCGGCATTTGTACTCTTAATTGTACTGACGTTAATTACCGGCGGGCTCTACCCACTGGTTACCACGGCACTGGGGCAGTGGTTGTTCCAGACGCAGGCCAACGGTTCGCTTATTCGTGAAGGAGACGATGTGGTTCGCGGCTCCCGCCTGATTGGGCAGAACTTCACCGCGGCGGGATATTTTCACGGACGCCCTTCCGCTACAGCCGATGCGCCCTATAATCCGATGGCATCCGGCGGGAGTAATCTGGCGGCCAGTAACCCCGAGCTGGATAAAGAAGTGAGCGCGCGCGTAGCCCAGCTACGTCAGGAAAACCCACAGGCTGATGCCCGTGTGCCGGTGGAACTGATAACGACATCGGCCAGCGGTCTGGATAACAATCTGACGCCGCAGGCGGTGGTCTGGCAGATCCCACGAGTGGCTCAGGCACGTAATCTGCCTGCCCAGACCGTTGCCCGGCTAGTAGAAGAAAACACCACTCACCCGCTTTTCGATTTTATTGGTCAGCCTGTGGTGAATATTGTTGAACTGAATCTGGCGCTGGATGCGCTCAAGGATAAATAAGTCATGACAGACGAGCCTTTGCGCCCGGATCCAGACAAACTGCTGGAACACACGGCGACGGATCATCGCGGCAAACTGAAAATCTTTTTCGGTGCCTGTGCCGGCGTCGGGAAGACCTTTGCCATGCTGCAGGAGGCGCAGCGGCTACGGGCGCAGGGGCTGGATATTCTGGTGGGCGTGGTGGAAACTCACGGGCGCAAGGAGACCGCCGCTCTGCTCAATGGGCTGGCGGTGCTGCCGCCGCGACGTATCGCCCATCGCGCTCGCCTGATTCAGGAGTTTGACCTTGACGCCGCCCTTGCGCGGCGTCCGGCATTGATATTGATGGATGAGCTGGCGCATAGCAACGCGCCCGGCTCCCGCCACCCGAAACGCTGGCAGGATGTGGAGGAGTTGCTCGAAGCGGGCATCGATGTTCTGACCACCGTGAATGTGCAACATCTGGAAAGTCTGAATGATGTGGTCAGTGGCGTTACCGGCGTACAAGTGCGCGAAACGGTACCCGACCCCTTTTTTGACGCAGCGGACGAAATAGTGCTGGTCGACCTGCCGCCGGACGATTTACGCCAGCGTCTTCACGAGGGCAAAGTCTATATCGGTGGTCAGGCCGAACGCGCTATTGAGCACTTCTTTCGCAAAGGCAATCTTATCGCCTTACGTGAACTGGCCCTGCGACGAACAGCCGATCGCGTTGACGACCAGATGCGCGCCTGGCGCGACCGCCTTGGGGATGAAAAAGTCTGGCATACGCGCGATGCCATCCTGCTCTGCGTCGGTCACGGTACGGGTAATGAGAAACTGATCCGCACGGCTGCCCGTCTGGCGGCAAAACTGGGCAGCGTCTGGCACGCGGTCTACGTGGAAACCCCTGCCCTGCACCGTTTGCCCGAACAACAACGTCGGGCAATCCTCGCCTCATTACACCTGGCCCAGGAGCTGGGCGCAGAAACGGCAACCCTCTCCGACCCGGCAGAAGATAAAGCCATTTTGCGCTACGCCCGCGAGCATAACCTCGGCAAAATCCTCATCGGCAGGCGTAATAAACGGCGCTGGTTTGGCGCTGAATCCTTTGCAGACCGACTGGCGCGCCGCGCGCCGGACCTTGATCTGGTGATCATTGCGCCGGATGATGCTCCCGTTACGCTGCCCTCCCGCCCCGGCGATAACCGTCCGTTTATGGAAAAATGGCGCGTTCAGTTAAAAGGCTGTCTGGTCGCAGTCGCCCTGTGCGCCGCTATTACGCTGATTGCGATGCAGTGGCTGGTCGCCTTTGACGCCGCCAATCTGGTGATGGTCTATCTGCTTGGCGTGGTGGTGGTCGCGCTGCTGTACGGTCGCTGGCCATCGGCCTTTGCCACAGTGATAAATGTCGTCAGCTTTGATCTCTTTTTTATTGCGCCACGCGGAACACTGGCCGTTTCCGATGTGCAGTATCTGCTGACGTTCGGCGTAATGCTGACGGTTGGCCTGGTGATCGGCAATCTCACTGCCGGTGTGCGTTATCAGGCGCGCGTCGCCCGCTACCGCGAACAGCGCACTCGCCATCTGTATGAGATGTCGAAAGCGCTGGCGACCGGGCGCAGCGAAGCCGATATCGCCACAACCAGCGAGGCGTTTATCCGCTCAACATTTGATGCCCGAAGCCAGGTCTTGCTACCCGATCATTCGGGAAAACTGGTCGCCGCAACCCAGACCCAGAGCATCAGCCCGTGGGATGACGCTATTGCCCGATGGAGCTTTGATAAGGGACAGCCTGCGGGGGCCGGTACCGATACCCTCCCCGGCGTGCCCTATCAAATACTGCCATTGAAAAGCGCGCAGAAAACGCATGGTTTACTGATTGTGGAACCAGCAAACTTACGCCTGCTGATGATCCCTGAGCAGCAGCGTCTTCTGGAAACCTTTACTTTGCTGGTAGCCAGTGCGCTGGAACGCCAGGCGCTGGCCACCAGCGAAGAGCAGGCGCGCCTTGCCAGTGAGCGGGAAAGCATACGCAACTCGTTGCTGGCGGCACTCTCCCACGATCTGCGTACACCGCTCACCGTACTGTTTGGCCAGGCGGAAATCCTGACGCTGGATCTGGCCAGCGAAGGGTCTAAGCATGCGCCTCAGGCCAGCGAAATTCGTCAGCATGTGCTCAACACCACCCGGTTGGTGAATAACTTGCTGGATATGGCGCGTATTCAGTCCGGCGGTTTTAATCTTAAAAAAGAGTGGCTGACCCTGGAGGAGGTGGTAGGGAGTGCGCTGAAAACACTCGAACCCGGCCTCGGCGAACGCCATATTGCACTGAGCCTCCCCGACCCGCTCATGCTGGTACATGTTGATGGGCCGCTGTTTGAACGCGTACTGATTAATCTTCTGGAAAATGCTGTTAAATACGCCGGACACAATGCGAATATCGGTATCGATGCCCGGCATGATGACTCGCGACTGACACTCGAAGTATGGGATAACGGTCCAGGTATTCCTGTCGGACAGGAAGAGGCGATTTTTGCGAAGTTTGCCCGTGGCAGCAAAGAGTCGGCTATTCCCGGCGTGGGCTTAGGGCTGGCCATCTGCGAGGCGATTGTCGAGGTGCACGGCGGGACGATTTCCGCTGCCAACCGTCCGGAAGGCGGCGCCAGTTTTTATGTTACACTGCCGCTGGAACCGCCACCGCAACTGGATGAATTAGCCGAGGATTTGTGATTAACGTTCTCATCGTTGAAGATGAACAGGCCATACGTCGTTTTCTGCGCGCCGCGCTGGAAGCCGAGGGGTTACGCGCCTGGGAAGCCGAAACGCTGCAGCGCGGCCTTATCGAAGCCGCGACACGCAAACCAGACCTTGTGATCCTTGATTTAGGTTTGCCGGACGGTGATGGCATTGATTTTATCCGGGATCTACGTCAGTGGAGCCAAATTCCGGTTATCGTATTATCCGCGCGAACCGAAGAGAGCGACAAAATTGCCGCGCTGGATGCCGGGGCCGACGATTATCTCAGTAAGCCCTTTGGTATCGGCGAATTGCAGGCTCGTCTACGGGTAGCGCTGCGTCGCAATGCGGGCATACAGCAGAGCGATCCGTTGGTGAGTTTTTCAGATATTCAGGTCGATCTCGCCAACCGTCGTATTGTGCGCGCGGGCGAAGAGCTGCACCTCACCCCTATCGAGTTTCGTCTGCTGGCCGTATTACTCAATAACCACGGCAAGGTGCTGACCCAACGCCAGTTGCTAAGCCAGGTCTGGGGGCCGAATGCCGTTGAGCACAGTCACTATTTACGCATCTATATGGGTCATCTTCGTCAGAAGCTGGAAGCCGATCCTGCGCGTCCCCGCCACTTATTGACAGAAACCGGCATTGGCTATCGGTTTATGCTGTAGAAAAGAATCAGGCCCTGGACAGGGCCTGATGATGGTTACGCGTTTTTCAGTACTTCACTTACAATCTCTACCGCTTCTTTCTCGATAAGCTTACGGTGTTCTTCACCGAGGAAGCTTTCGCAGTAAATTTTGTAGGCATCTTCTGTACCTGACGGACGCGCGGCAAACCAGCCGTTGTCGGTCATCACTTTCAGACCACCGATAGACGCGCCGTTACCCGGTGCTGCCGTCAGACGTGCGGTGATGGGATCGCCCGCCAGCGTGCTGGCACTGACCATTTCCGGCGAGAGTTTGGACAATGCCGCTTTCTGTGCGGAAGTCGCGCTGGCGCCAAGACGGTTATAGCTCGGCGCACCAAAACGTGCGGCCAGCTCGTCGTAGTGCTGCTGCGGGTTTTTCCCGGTGACAGCGGTGATTTCCGCTGCCAGCAGGCACATGATGATCCCGTCTTTATCGGTCGACCACGGCGTGCCGTCAAAACGCAGGAAGGATGCCCCTGCACTCTCTTCGCCACCGAAGCCGAAGCTGCCGTCGAACAGGCCATCAACAAACCATTTGAAACCAACCGGTACTTCAACCAGTTTGCGACCAAGATCGTTGACCACGCGGTCAATCATAGCGGAGGAAACCAGGGTTTTACCTACCGCGACGTCTTTGCCCCACTGCGGACGATGCTGGAACAGATAGTTAATCGCGACAGCAAGGTAGTGGTTCGGATTCATCAGCCCCGCAGGCGTAACGATACCATGACGGTCATAGTCAGGGTCATTGGCGAAGGCCAGATCGAACTTATCGCGCAGCGCCAGCAGACCAGCCATGGCGCACTCAGAGGAGCAGTCCATGCGGATAACACCGTCTTTATCGAGGTGCATAAAGCGGAAGGTTTGATCAACCTGATCGTTAACGATGGTCAGATCAAGCTTGTAGAAATCAGCAATACGCTTCCAGTATTCAATACCGGAACCCCCCAGCGGATCCACGCCCAGTTTCAGGCCCGCTTTCTGAATCGCCGCCATATCGACGATATCAGCCAGCCCTTCGATAAACGGCTGTACCAGGTCCTGCTCTTTTACGTGACCGGACGCCAGTGCGGCATCCAGAGTGATGCGTTTCACGCCTTTCAGACCGTCAGCCAGCAGCGCATTAGCGCGGTCTTCAACCACTTTGGTCACGTTGGTATCCGCCGGGCCACCGTTTGGCGGATTGTATTTAATACCGCCGTCTTCCGGTGGGTTATGTGAAGGCGTAATGACGATACCATCAGCCTGCGCGCCACCTTTTTTGTTGTGTACCAGGATGGCATTGGACACCGCAGGGGTCGGCGTGAAGCCGTTATTTTCCTGCACGATCACATCAACACCGTTTGCCGCCAGCACTTCCAGAACAGAGATAAACGCAGGTTCGGACAGGGCATGGGTATCTTTGCCAACATAGCACGGACCGGTGATACCGTTTTTGGCACGCTCTTCGGCGATAGCCTGAGCAATTGCCAGAATGTGTTGTTCGTTGAAACTGTGACGCCCCGCGCTTCCGCGGTGACCTGACGTACCAAATTTTACCGCGTGCTCAGCATTGCCGATCTCCGGTTTCAGCACATAGTACTGCGCGGTAAGCTGGGCGACGTTAATTAAATCGCTCTGTTGCGCAGGTTGCCCTGCACGTTCGTGGTTAGCCATTGCCTGGTCCTTTTTATGCAAGGATTAAATTGTGCCGCAAACCTTTTCAATCAACTCCGTCGGGAATTGCATTGATTGCATGATGTGCTCCACCATGCTGCATTTACGACCCGTATTCGTGTTAGTGATAACCCAGTACGGGGTATCAGGCACCTGTTTTGGCTTCGTCTGATTGCCGTTTTGCAACAGGGTATGTTCATCAGCCGCAAAGTATACGCGGGTGCGGCCATGCAGAGACTCAGTGGATTCTGCAAAAGCCTTTTTATCTAATGCGTACAGTGTAGACAGCACCAGCATAAAGCGATTAACGGCCTTTTTCTGCTCTGCATACTCATCAGAAAGGAGCAGTTCACGCACCGCGCGGACTTTGTCTTTCGCCGTATTAGCCGGTTTTACTTCTTCAACCGTAACAGGTGCGGGGGTGTCTTTCGCGAGTGGAACAGCGGCAGCTGGCTGCGGAGCGGCGGAAAACTTCAACATGCGCCGTAAAATGTCGGATGCGCTCTCGCCAATGTGCTTTGTATGGCTGGCAATATAACTGTAGAGCTCATCATCAACTTCGATCGTTTTCATCTTAATCCAGTGCAGTGTCTAATCTGAATACAAGTTATTGAGATTATAAAGTCAAATCCCAACAGCGGATAGCGTCAAACCAGGATGGCGGCAAAGTCAGAATGTGTCAAAACCTTGCAGCCGGACGGCAGAATGTTCAACATAATACCTTAATCCGAAAGAGCGAAAAAAAGAACTTTGCCATGAAATTGAATACCCGAGCGCAATCTGCACAACAATCGCACAACAATTCCCCCATCGTGCTGGTTCACGGTTTATTTGGTAGCCTGGACAACCTTGGCGTACTTGCCCGCGACCTCGTCAATGACCATGATATTATTCAGGTTGATATGCGAAATCACGGCCTTTCCGGACGGTCACCGGAGATGAATTATCCGCTGATGGCGCAGGACTTACTTGATACCCTCGATGCCCATGGTATAGAACGCGCGACCTTCGTTGGTCACTCCATGGGGGGGAAAGCGGTGATGGCATTTACCGCGCTGGCGCCAGAACGCATCGACAAGCTCGTAGCTATCGACATTGCCCCGGTCCATTACCACGTGCGCCGTCACGACGAGATCTTTGCCGCCATCAATGCGGTGACCGACGCCAGTGCCACCACGCGCCAGCAGGCCGCCGCCGTCATGCGCGAACATATAAATGAAGAAGGGGTGATTCAGTTCCTGCTCAAGTCGTTTGTTGATGGCAAGTGGCGCTTTAATGTGCCCGCGTTGTGGGATCAGTATCCCCATATTGTGGGGTGGGAAACCGTGCCAGCCTGGGATCACCCCGCCCTTTTTATCCCCGGCGGTAAATCGCCGTATGTCAGCGAACAGTATCGTGACGACCTGCTGCAACAGTTCCCGCAGGCACGCGCGCATGTCATTGCCGGTGCCGGGCACTGGGTGCATGCAGAAAAGCCGGAAGCGGTTCTGCGCGCCATCCGTCGTTATCTCGCTGAAAAGACAAACTGATTAAAAACCCGGCGACCGATTGTCGGAAAGCGCCCGGTCGTTGGCGTGTCCGCATCGCTGATGTATGATGGCGCGCTAATCAGCCCGGGCTATGACCCGATTGCTTGTACTTCCCGTAGTATTCTTAAATCATGGCTAAAGAACAAACGGACCGCACGACATTAGATCTGTTCGCGAATGAACGTCGCCCGGGACGTCCTAAAACCAATCCGCTCTCTCGCGACGAGCAATTGCGCGTGAATAAGCGCAATCAGCTTAAACGCGATAAGGTTCGTGGGCTTAAACGCGTCGAATTAAAACTCAACGCCGAGGCTGTCGACGCATTAAACGCGCTGGCGGATGCGCGGGAAATGAGCCGCAGCGAACTGATTGAAGAGATGTTACTGGCTCAGCTTAACGCGCTGAACAGCCAGGAAATCCTCTGAATTATCGCAAAAATTCACTTTCATGTTGCACAGAGTGCAGTCTTGCGTGATTGCAGTTTCCGCGTGCTTCTCTGATCTGCTATGATTGCCCTTATCCGTGGGCCAATCGCCACCACCAAATCATTAAGTTTCAAGAGGTTATTTTACTCATGGCAATCACAGGCATTTTTTTCGGCAGCGATACCGGTAATACCGAAAACATCGCAAAGATGATCCAGGCTCAACTTGGTAAAGATGTTGCCGATGTGCATGACATTGCTAAAAGCAGCAAAGAGGATCTTGAAGGTTACGACATCCTGCTGCTTGGCATCCCGACCTGGTATTATGGTGAAGCACAGTGTGACTGGGATGACTTTTTCCCGACGCTGGAAGATATCGATTTTAACGGCAAACTGGTTGCCCTGTTTGGCTGTGGCGATCAGGAAGACTATGCAGAGTATTTCTGTGATGCGTTGGGCACTATCCGCGACATCATTGAACCGCGCGGCGCAACCATCGTAGGTCACTGGCCGACCGAAGGTTACCATTTTGAAGCGTCCAAAGGTCTGGCAGACGACAACCACTTCGTTGGCCTTGCTATTGATGAAGACCGTCAGCCTGAACTGACCGCTGGCCGTGTCGATAAATGGGTGAAACAGATTTCCGAAGAACTTCATCTGAATGACATCATCAATGCCTGATGTTGTTTGGCGCAACCTGCTGGTTGCGCCTGATTAATAGATAAAAGCGATGGAAATAATTGCTACAATTTTTTAACTTTTTTCTCCAGCGCTGTACAATGACCCCTGATTAAAACGGGTAACACAAAGGACTTTGTTGACGCTACCACGTTTTATAAGCTTACTTTACTTGAGGACTTGCAGTTTTCATTCAGGCATGGCAGTTCTATAATGAGACGCATTATCCCAGGTGCATTCCTTGTAGCTTCCCAACGGGAAGTGAATCGTTTAGCAACAGGACAGATTCCGCATGACTGACAACAATACCGCATTAAAGAAGGCCGGCCTGAAAGTCACGCTTCCTCGGTTAAAAATCCTGGAAGTGCTTCAGGAGCCGGAGAACCATCATGTCAGTGCGGAAGATTTATATAAGCGCCTGATCGACATGGGCGAAGAGATTGGGCTGGCGACGGTGTACCGTGTGCTTAACCAGTTCGATGATGCCGGGATCGTGACCCGCCATAACTTTGAAGGCGGTAAGTCCGTCTTTGAACTGACCCAGCAGCATCACCACGATCACTTAATTTGCCTGGATTGCGGCAAAGTGATTGAGTTCAGTGATGACTCTATTGAAGCGCGTCAGCGTGAGATCGCGTCCAGACACGGTATTCGTCTGACTAACCACAGTCTGTACCTCTATGGCCATTGCGCCGAAGGCGACTGCCGTACTGACGAAAACGCGCACGAAGCCGCTGAGAAATAATCATCAGCTTCGTAAAAAAGCCAACCTCCGGGTTGGCTTTTTTATTTCTGACTTTACCGCATAAAAAAGCCCGCCGAAGCGAGCCTTTGATACGGTTAATTTACCGCGTTATGGTGATGAATCTCCTGCCAGATCTGGTCACAACGGGTTTTCACCGCCTGCCCGTTTCCGGTATGCGTCGCTTCAAGGCATTGCTGATAATCCAGCGTGCGCACACTCTCTTCCTCCGCAAATTGCTGGTGTGCTTTCTCTTTGCGCAGAACATCCAGTACGCTTCTGCACGCCGCCGTTTTCTCCGGTGAACCTTCTGCCGTATTAATACAAGCGCTGTAAGCCTCTTTTAATCGCGCATCTTCCTTTGGCGCCTGCGGCTGTTGCACACAGGCGGCAAGTCCCAGCGTCAGCAGGGCAAGTAATATTGGTTTCATCATCATGGCACTCCCTGGTATTAGAAAATATTCAGCGGCGCAATGACGATAAACTTCACGTCACGTTCGTCCTGGAAGATGTTGTTATATCCGCCACCCCAGCTCGGAATATTGGAATGGTTATCATATTGGGTGAAGTGCAGCTTGAATAACGTGCCTTTTGCCATCCCTTCCTGCACGGTGTAAAGCAGGTCGAGGCTATACGCTGACTCTTTAATGGCGTTGCCCGCATCGTAGTATTTGTCGCCAGAGGAGACAGTAGACGGTTTGGCATCCCAGCCATACACGTACGATGCGCCAACCGCCCAACCAGGCAGATTCCAGCCTTTCAGGTCATACATGGCGCCGACAAAGACGGATTTCTCGTTATGGGCGTTAAAGTCAGAACGGTTGTCCCACCAGATATCCAGGCGACCATTGGAAGAGCCATACCGGGGCGTCATACGTGAATTGAAATAGCCCTGGCGACCATCGGCTTTGACCCAGGTTCCCTCAAGGCGTAAATCCACCGGACCGACCGTATAACCAAAGGTGAGCGCCTGTAACCACGCGGTGCCGTCGTAAATATCATTGATGGTGTTGTTATCGGCCTTGTCGCGCGAACCATAGAACTGATAACTGGTGGAAAGCGGGTTCCCTATGACGTCAAACTTATAGCTGGCTTTGGCAAAGTATTGATCAACGTAACCTTGTGCCTGACCAAATGCGGCTTCAAGGAGAAGGTTGTTTTTAAAATCGTACGATGCGCCCAGAGAGTGGACGTAGTCGATTTTACTCACGCCATCGTTCTGGTAGAAATGATCCGTTTCGTTATACCACGGCGCTTTGTATTCATTGGCCCACATATACGAGAAGCTCAGCGCGCCGTTATCATCGTAATCCAGTTTTGCGCCGGCTTCCGCCCCCTGATAGGTACCCGGCATAAAGCTCCAGTTTGATGCCAGCAGAGTTTGCCCGGTTGGCTGGATATACCCTGCCCTCGCCCATACAGGACCATATTTAAATTTCGCTGCGGCTGTATAGAGACTTGCGCCGCTACGATCGCCGGCCCAGTCTTCGTCATACACTTTGTGGCTATTGGAAAATGCGATTTCATTCGGATGTCCGCTTTCTGAGGATTCAGCCATCTCAATCGCTGCAAAAACCGCGACATCAATACCGAACATATCGGCAGCATAACCAGACTGGAAATCGAGGTTCGTATTCCATGTGGAGTGCGACAGGTTCGTTTTGTATTTATCGCCATCGGTGACATCTTTACGGTCACGCTGGCGCTGCCAGTAGTAAATCCCGCCGGTGAGCGTAGCGTCATCGACAAAACCAGCAGCGCTGACGGAAGGAGCAAAAGTTAAACCTGGTAATGCGGTGGCGCAGGCAATAGCCAACGCTAACGCCTTACGTTTAGCGTTAAACGCGTTCATGAGTGTTCCTCTTTGACGAAAACATAAAAGTGCTGCGCAAATGCAAACAGCAATAAATAAAAAAAATGAAATATTACTGACAGTTATAGAAAATGTTTCTATATCTATCGTTTGTAAGCATATTTTTCGCGACGCGAATTATCAAGCCTTTGCATGAAGGAATTATGGGGATTATGACGAACCACACAGATTTATTGTTAGTCGGTCGCTGGCTTGCATAGCATGGAACCTGAGTAAACTTAACCTAAATTATCAATAAATAACTGAAAAGTTGATTGGATAAAATTAAAACGAAATTTCAGAAAAGTAAAAAGCCAGCAGCAACTTATTTTTAATCGAGAAATAAAAAAACGCTGCACGAGGCAGCGTTTTTATGCACGAGAATCAGGCGGGATTACTCGCCGATTTTAGCCCAGGTATCGCGAAGACCTACGGTGCGGTTGAATACCAGTTTATCCGCAGTAGCATGGCGGCTGTCGAGGCAGAAGTAACCTTCGCGCTCAAACTGGTACGCTTTCCCCACCTCAGCGGCCTTGAGGCTCGGCTCAGCAAAGCCCTGCTTAATGACCAGCGATTCCGGGTTCATTACGGTCAGGAAATCTTCCGCGGCCCCCGGGTTTGGCACGCTGAACAGCCGGTCGTAAAGGCGAATTTCAACCGGCAACGCATGTGATGCGCTCACCCAGTGAATAACGCCTTTCACTTTACGGCCATCTGCCGGATCTTTGCTCAGCGTATCAGCATCAAAGGTACAGAAAATAGTGGTGATATTACCTTCCGCGTCTTTCTCAACACGCTCAGCTTTAATCACATAGGCGTTACGCAGACGAACTTCTTTACCGAGTACCAGACGTTTGTACTGCTTGTTGGCTTCCTCACGGAAATCGGCGCGATCGATCCAGATTTCACCGCTAAATGGAACATCACGGCTGCCCATTTCCGGCTTGTTCGGATGGTTTGGCATCGAAACCAGTTCACTGGCGCCCTGAGGATAGTTTTCGATAACCAGCTTAACCGGATCGATAACCGCCATCGCACGCGGCGCGTTTTCATTCAGATCTTCACGGATGCACGACTCCAGTGAAGCCATCTCAATAGTGTTGTCCTGTTTGGTGATACCAATACGTTTGCAGAACTCACGGATGGATGCGGAAGTATAGCCACGACGACGCAGGCCCGAAATGGTCGGCATACGCGGGTCATCCCAGCCTTCAACGTGTTTGTCGGTCACCAGCAGGTTCAGCTTACGCTTGGACATGACGGTGTATTCCAGGTTCAGACGAGAGAACTCGTACTGACGCGGGTGAACCGGAATGGTGATGTTATCCAGCACCCAATCATACAGACGACGGTTATCCTGGAATTCCAGCGTACACAGGGAGTGGGTGATCCCCTCCAGCGCATCGCTGATGCAGTGGGTAAAGTCATACATCGGGTAGATGCACCACTTGTTGCCCGTCTGATGATGTTCAGCAAATTTAATGCGGTAGAGCACCGGATCGCGCATCACGATGAACGGCGACGCCATGTCTATCTTCGCACGCAGGCACGCCTTACCTTCTTCGAAGCCACCGGCTCGCATTTTTTCAAACAGTGCGAGGTTCTCTTCAACCGTACGATCGCGATACGGACTGTTTTTACCCGGGGCCGTCAGCGTACCGCGATATTCACGGATTTCGTCAGCGGACAGTTCGTCAACATAGGCCAGGCCTTTGCTGATTAACTCAACGGCATAGTTGTGCAATTGATCGAAATAATCAGAGGAATAGCGCACATCGCCTGACCAGTGGAAGCCTAACCACTGCACGTCGTTTTTGATGGACTCAACGTACTCGATATCTTCTTTTACCGGGTTGGTGTCATCAAAACGCAGGTTGCACTTCCCTTGATAATCTTGCGCGATACCAAAGTTCAGGCAGATGGATTTCGCATGACCGATATGCAGGTAACCATTCGGCTCAGGCGGAAAACGGGTGCAAACAGTAGAGTGCTTTCCAGTAGCCAGATCTTCATCAATGATCTGACGAATAAAGTTAGTCGGGCGGGCTTCAGCCTCACTCATCGTAAATTCCTCAAGGCGTAAACAACATATAACGGCACATGATCTTATAAGCGGCCCTCAGAGACAACCTTTAGTTACGGAAAATAGATACAAAACGGAATACTTTAATTCATGCAAAAAAAAGCGGCAGAGGAAGATCCCCTGCCGCTTATGGCTATTTCTGGTTCAGATTACATCATTAGCCTTTGATGTCGTACAACGACGTTTGCCCCGCGACAACGGAACCATGCGCTTTGATAACCAGACCAGAGAAATCATCGATGTTGCTGCACACCACCGGACTGATCATTGAACGAGCATTCGCGTTCAGGTATTCCAGATCCATTTCCAGGATGGGCTGACCTGCCACAACGGTTGCTCCCTCTTCGACCAGACGCGTGAAGCCCTGACCACCGAGCGCAACGGTGTCGATCCCCATATGGACAACGATTTCCGCGCCTTTTTCAGTTTCAAGGCAGAAGGCGTGGTTGGTATTGAAAATTTTCACGATGGTGCCCGCTGCCGGTGCAACAACCGTTTTCTCTGTCGGTTTTACCGCTACGCCATCACCAACGGCTTTACTGGCAAACGCTTCATCCGGAACTTCATCCAGAGAAACCACCTGCCCGGTTACCGGGGAGACCAGCTCAGCAATCACCGCAGCGCTGACATTCGGCACGGCCTGCGGCTTAACTGCGCTGGCGGCTGCCGGAGCCGGAGCCGCAGCACCTGCCGCCGGAACATCACCCGCCGTTTTCATCGCATTCGCAATTTTTTCTGCTGCAAAACCAACAATGACCTGTACGCCGGTTTTATTCAAACGAATAACACCGCTCGCGCCCAGACGTTTAGCCAGCGCTTCGTTGACCAGGGAAGAGTCTTTTACGCTCAGACGCAGACGCGTAATGCAGGCATCGATACCGGTCAGGTTCGCGGAACCCCCGACAGCAGCGATGTACTGACGCGCCAGCCCGGTCACATCCTGCTCGGAAGCAGTGCTGACATTCACATCCTGACCATCCGCTTCGTCACCGGCAACCGCCAGTTCACGACCCGGGGTCAGCAGGTTGAATTTCAGGATAGTGAAACGGAACACCACGTAGTAAATGACGAAGAACACCAGGCCTTGCAGAATCAGCATGTACCAATGTACGGCCAGCGGGTTTTTGGATGACAGCACCATATCCACCAGACCAGCACTGAAGCCGAAACCGGCAATCCACTGCATAGTCGCGGCGATGAAGACAGAAACCCCGGTCAGAACAGCGTGAATGAAATACAGCACCGGTGCCACGAACATGAAGGAGAATTCCAGCGGTTCAGTGATACCTGTAAAGAAGGCGGCAAACGCACCTGCCATCATAATACCGAGGACTTTGGCTTTATTTTCCGGACGCGCGCAGTGGTAAATCGCCAGTGCTGCGCCTGGCAGACCAAACATCATGATCGGGAAGAAACCAGCCTGGTAACGACCAGTAACCCCAACAACCGCTTTGCCCGCTTCAATAGACTGCGCGCCACCCAGGAAGTTAGGAATATCGTTAATACCGGCAACGTCAAACCAGAAAACGGAGTTCAGCGCATGGTGCAGACCGATCGGGATCAGCAGACGGTTGAAGAAAGCGTAGACGCCCGCACCGACAGAACCCAGTTTCTGGATGTGCTCACCAAAACCTACCAGGCCGCTAAAGACCACCGGCCAGATAAACATCATGATGAACGCGACAGCGATCATGACAAAGGAGGTCAGGATCGGCACCAGACGACGGCCGCTAAAGAAGGAGAGCGCCTTAGGCAGCTCGACGCTGCTAAAGCGGTTATACAGCTCCGCAGCAATGATACCGACCATGATCCCAACGAACTGGTTTTTGATCTTACCGAATGCGGCAGGAACTTGATCGGCTGGGATTTTCTGGATCATGGCGACAGCGGCTGGCGAGCACAGCGTCGTCAGTACAAGGAAGCCCACAAAGCCGGCCAGCGCAGCAGCGCCGTCTTTGTCTTTGGACATACCATAAGCAACACCCACGGCGAACAGCACGCCCATGTTATCGATGATGGCAGAACCAGATTGAATGAAGAACGCCGCCAGCGCGTTAGATCCACCCCAGCCTACCGGGTCGATCCAGTAACCGACCCCCATCAGAATCGCTGCGGCAGGCAGCGTGGCAACCGGCACCATAAGCGCACGGCCAACCTTTTGTAAGTAACCTAAAAGATTCACGTTATTCCCCCTTTGAACCCCAGCGGAGCCCTTAGAAACAGTCTTTTTATTGTCTAACTAACCCTGAAAACACGGCCATTTTTCATTACATTGAGAGTGTGTTGAAAATTAATTCGTCTCGCAAATTAAAAGCACCCTTTTTGTGATTTTAATCACCAAATATCGTTATTTGACCTCCTCTTTGCTGGCTAACCAGCAAAACTTATTTTATCATTCAAAAAATCAAGACGGATTGCCCCCATAGGGAGCGAAACTGAGTTACGCTTTACACTACTCTGGCACGCAATCCGCTAACTTTAATCAACTTTAGAGGTGAATAATGAGACTGATTCCTCTGGCAACAGCTGAACAAGTCGGTAAATGGGCGGCCCGCCATATCGTCAATCGCATCAATGCATTTAAACCTACAGCGGATCGTCCGTTCCTGCTTGGGCTGCCAACCGGTGGCACGCCTCTCACTGCCTACAAAGCCTTAGTCGAAATGCACAAAGCGGGCCAGGTTAGTTTTAAACATGTTGTCACTTTCAACATGGATGAATATGTCGGCCTGCCGAAGGAGCATCCGGAAAGCTATCACAGTTTTATGCACCGTAACTTTTTCGATCACGTTGATATTCCGGCGGAAAATATTAACCTGCTGGATGGCAATGCTCCGGATATTGACGCAGAATGCCGTCAATACGAAGAAAAAATCCGTTCCTATGGCAAAATTCACCTGTTTATGGGCGGCGTTGGCAACGATGGTCACATCGCATTCAACGAACCCGCGTCTTCGCTGGCTTCTCGTACCCGTATTAAAACGCTGACCCATGACACCCGCGTGGCCAATTCCCGTTTCTTCGACGGCGACGTTAATCAGGTGCCAAAATACGCGCTGACCGTAGGTGTGGGTACGCTACTGGATGCGGAAGAAGTGATGATTCTGGTGCTGGGAAGCCAGAAAGCACAGGCTCTGCAGGCGGCCGTAGAAGGTAACGTGAACCATATGTGGACCATTAGCTGTCTGCAACTGCACCCGAAAGCAGTGATGGTATGCGACGAGCCGTCCACCATAGAACTAAAAGTGAAAACATTGAAATATTTCAATGAATTAGAAGCAGAAAATATTAAAGGTCTGTAATTGTGTCTCGTTCCGCATACTCTGCGGGACGACACCCATTTGTTAACCGGGGGTCGTTATGTATGCTTTAACCCATTGCCGGATTTTCACCGGCCATGAAATTCTGGATGACCACGCGCTGATTGTCGCGGATGGCCTGATTGACCGTCTCTGCCCACTGGCTGAGTTGCCACCCACTCTCGAACAGCGTGATCTCAATGGCGCAACGCTGGCCCCTGGCTTTATTGACGTACAACTCAATGGTTGCGGCGGCGTGCAATTCAACGACACTCCCGAAGCCGTGAGCGTTGAAACGCTGGAAATCATGCAGCGTGCCAATGAGAAATCAGGCTGTACAAGCTTCCTGCCGACGCTTATCACCAGTAGCGATGACCTGATGAAACAGGGCATTCAGGTGATGCGCGATTACCTGACAAAATATTCCCATCAGGCATTAGGCCTTCACCTCGAAGGTCCGTGGCTGAATATCGTTAAAAAAGGTACCCACAACCCGAAATTTGTACGCAAACCGGACGCCGAACTGGTGGATTACCTCTGCGCCAATGCCGACGTTATCACCAAAGTGACGCTGGCGCCTGAAATGGCCGGAACTGAGGTTATCAGTAAGCTGGCTGCTGCGGGGATTGTCGTTTCTGCAGGCCACTCCAACGCGACATTAAAAGAAGCGAAGGCCGGTTTCCGCGCAGGCATCACTTTCGCAACACATTTATATAATGCGATGCCGTATATCACCGGACGTGAACCAGGGCTGGCGGGCGCGGTACTGGATGATGCCGATGTCTATTGCGGGATCATTGCAGATGGGCTGCATGTCGATTACGTTAATATCCGTAATGCGAAACGCCTGAAAGGTGACAAACTCTGTTTAGTAACAGATGCAACGGCACCTGCAGGGGCAGATATTGACCAGTTCATTTTTGCTGGTAAAACAATATACTACCGTAATGGACTGTGTGTGGATGAAAACGGTACGCTGAGCGGCTCCTCCCTGACAATGATTGAAGGGGTTCGGAACCTGGTCGAGCATGTGGGTATTGCGCTGGATGAAGTACTGCGCATGGCAACCCTGTACCCGGCCCGCGCGATAGGCGTCGACGGGCAGCTCGGCAGCATTGCCCCGGGTAAGGTCGCGAACCTGACCGCCTTCACGCACGATTATAAAATAATCAAGACCATCGTTAATGGTAACGAGGTCGTCACCGAGTAAATAAAAGGTATGACAGCAGGCGGACAAGCTCAGATTGGTAACGTTGATCTCGTTAAACAACTTAACAGCGCGGCGGTTTATCGCCTGATTGATCAACTAGGCCCTATTTCGCGTATTCAAATTGCCGAGCAGAGCCAGCTTGCGCCCGCCAGCGTGACGAAAATCACGCGTCAGCTCATTGAACGCGGCCTGATCAAAGAAGTTGATCAGCAGGCCTCCACCGGGGGCCGCCGCGCTATCTCTATCATTACCGAAACCCGCAACTTTCAGGCTATTGGTGTGCGTCTTGGACGCTCCGACACCACCCTCACTCTTTATGATCTCAGCAGCAAGGTGTTGGCAGAAGAGCATTATCCTCTGCCGGAGCGGACGCAGGAAACCCTCGAACACGCATTGCTGAACACCATCAGCGCCTTTATCGAAAGTCATCAGCGCAAGATTCGCGAACTGATCGCTATCTCAGTCATTTTACCAGGCCTTGTCGACCCGGAAAGCGGCGTTATTCGTTACATGCCGCATATTCAGGTGGAGAACTGGGGGCTGGTTGAAGCGCTGGAAAAACGATTCAAATTAACCTGTTTCGTCGGTCACGATATCCGCAGCCTGGCTCTTGCTGAGCACTACTTTGGGGCAAGTCAGGACTGTGAGGACTCCATTCTGGTGCGCGTTCATCGCGGCACCGGGGCAGGAATCATCTCTAACGGGCGCATTTTTATCGGCCGCAACGGTAATGTGGGTGAAATTGGCCACATCCAGGTGGAGCCGCTCGGCGAGCGATGTCATTGCGGTAACTTTGGCTGCCTGGAAACCATCGCCGCCAATGCCGCCATTGAACAGCGTGTACGCCATCTGCTGGAACAGGGCTACCAAAGCCGCGTAACCCTGGATGACTGCACGATCAAAAATATCTGTAAAGCCGCCAATAAAGGCGACGCGCTGGCGTGTGAGGTGATTGAGTATGTCGGTCGCCATCTGGGTAAAACCATCGCCATCGCCATTAACCTCTTCAATCCGCAGAAAATAGTCATCGCGGGGGAGATCGTCGAAGCTGAGAAAGTGTTGCTGCCGGCCATCGAAGGCTGCATTAACACTCAGTCGCTCAAAGCATTCCGCAGAAATCTTCCCGTGGTGCGTTCCACCCTTGATCATCGCTCGGCGATTGGCGCTTTCGCACTGGTGAAACGTGCCATGCTGAACGGCATGCTACTGCAACGTTTGCTGGAAAGCTGACAGGGTTGAGATACCCTAAATAATTCGCGTTGCAGGACAAAACGCCTGGCCGTTTTGAACAGCCTGTGCTGAGGGACCAGGATGTCACTCATTCGCCCCCGGGAACTTACTGCGGTAAGTGACTGGGGCGAGCAAACGTAGCCAACAGATATGCAACCTGGAGTATGACGGGTATAGTTATTGCTTCTCTTTTTTAACCGGGTAGTCCATGACCATTCAGAACGTAATCTGTGATATTGACGGCGTGTTGATGCACGATAATGTCGCCGTGCCGGGCGCAGCGGAGTTTATTAGTCGAATCCTGGAAAAGGGGATGCCGCTGGTGCTGCTTACCAACTACCCCTCCCAGACGGGGCAGGATTTAGCTAACCGCTTTGCCTCAGCCGGTATAGATGCACCTGCCAGCGTTTTTTATACCTCTGCAATGGCGACGGCTGACTTCCTTAAGCGCCAGGAAGGGAAAAAAGCCTATGTGGTCGGTGAAGGCGCATTGATTCACGAACTCTATAAAGCCGGGTTTACCATTACGGATATCAATCCGGATTTCGTTATCGTGGGTGAAACGCGCTCCTACAATTGGGAAATGATGCATAAGGCGGCTTTTTTTGTCGCCAACGGTGCGCGTTTTATTGCCACCAACCCGGACACTCACGGACGTGGCTACTATCCCGGCTGCGGCGCGCTGTGCGCCGGCATTGAAAAAATCTCCGGCCGCGAGCCTTTCTATGTCGGCAAGCCGAGCCCGTGGATTATCCGTGCCGCGCTCAATACTATGCAGGCGCACTCCGAACAAACGGTGATTGTCGGCGACAATTTACGCACCGATATCCTTGCAGGCTTCCAGGCGGGTCTGGAGACGATTCTGGTGCTCTCTGGCGTATCTACACTGGATGATATCGATAGCATGCCGTTTCGCCCTTCATGGATTTACCCTTCGGTTGCTGAAATCGACATTTTTTAAACGAAACCACGTCCCGGGACGTGGTTTTTCATTTTCAGCACCAACAAAAAACAGACCATTCAATAAAAGCACCTAAAAATTGATAATCCATTAATGCCACAGCTCATTTCATGTTCTTTTTTCAGCATTCGACAATCGTCATTGCGCTTTTTACTTTCAAGGCGGTAAAACGCTTGCGCGCGTCACACCTTTGCGGCATTTTCTTAATCACGCAATAAGACAACGCGATGACGCGGCGTCTGCACTCACACAACACTGCATTGCCTTAAAGTAACGGAGAAGTCTATGTGTTCTATTTTTGGCGTACTGGATATCAAAACTGACGCGGTTGAGCTGCGTAAAAAAGCGCTCGAATTATCCCGCCTGATGCGCCACCGCGGCCCGGACTGGTCTGGCGTTTATGCCAGCGATAAAGCGATTCTTGCCCATGAACGTCTGTCTATTGTCGACGTCAACGCGGGTGCCCAGCCGCTGTACAATGAGAAAAAAACACATGCGCTGGCCGTTAACGGCGAAATCTACAACCATCAGGCGCTGCGTGCGGAATATGGCGATCGCTATCAGTTTCAGACTGGTTCTGACTGCGAAGTTATCCTCGCCCTGTATCAGGAAAAAGGCCCTGAATTCCTGGATGATCTGCAAGGTATGTTTGCTTTTGCCCTGTATGACAGCGAAAAAGACGCTTATCTGATTGGTCGTGACCATATCGGCATTATCCCGCTGTATATGGGCCACGATGAGCACGGCAACTTTTATGTCGCGTCCGAAATGAAAGCGCTGGTGCCCGTATGCCGTACCATCAAAGAGTTCCCGGCAGGCAGCTACCTGTGGAGTAAAGACGGTGAAATCCGTTCTTACTATCAGCGTGACTGGTTCGACTATGACGCAGTGAAAGACAACGTCACGGACAAAAACGAACTGCGTCAGGCACTGGAAGAGTCAGTGAAAAGCCACCTGATGTCTGATGTACCGTATGGCGTTCTGCTCTCCGGCGGTCTGGATTCCTCTGTCATTTCCGCTATCACCAAAAAATTCGCCGCACGTCGTGTGGAAGATCAGGAACGCTCTGAGGCCTGGTGGCCGCAGTTGCACTCCTTCGCCGTGGGCCTGAAAGGCGCACCGGACCTGAAAGCCGCGCAGGAAGTTGCCAACCATCTGGGTACGGTTCACCACGAAATCCACTTTACCGTGCAGGAAGGTCTGGACGCGATTCGCGACGTGATTTATCACATCGAAACCTACGATGTGACCACCATTCGCGCCTCTACGCCGATGTATCTGATGTCTCGTAAAATCAAAGCGATGGGCATCAAGATGGTCCTGTCTGGCGAAGGTTCTGACGAAGTGTTTGGTGGCTACCTCTATTTCCATAAAGCGCCAAATGCCAAAGAGCTGCATGAAGAGACCGTACGTAAACTGCAGGCGCTGCACATGTTCGACTGCGCACGTGCGAACAAAGCCATGTCCGCCTGGGGCGTAGAAGCGCGTGTCCCGTTCCTGGATAAGAAATTCCTTGACGTAGCGATGCGCATCAACCCGCAGGATAAAATGTGTGGCAACGGCAAAATGGAGAAACATGTCCTGCGCGAATGTTTCGAATCCTACCTGCCGGCGAGCGTTGCATGGCGTCAGAAAGAGCAGTTCTCTGACGGCGTAGGCTACAGTTGGATCGATACGCTGAAAGAAGTGGCGGCGCAGCAGATAAGCGACCAGCAACTGGCGACAGCCAGCTACCGTTTCCCGTACAACACGCCAGTCTCAAAAGAAGCGTATCTGTACCGTGAAATCTTTGAAGAACTGTTCCCGGTACCCAGCGCCGCTGAATGTGTTCCTGGCGGCCCGTCTGTGGCGTGCTCGTCTGCAAAAGCGATCGAGTGGGATGAATCATTCAAAGCCATGAACGATCCATCAGGCCGTGCGGTTGGCGTACACCAGTCTGCTTACAAATAAGCGATTGTTATCGTTAAAGGCCCTGCGGGGCCTTTTTTATTTCTGCGTATGTTTTGCTATACAAAATCGATAAATAACCAATAATTGCCGAATTATGCGTCACGCTGTTCGCAACCTAACCAAACAGTCACATTCCGGCAATTTTCGATGAAAAAGGTATTGACGCTTCCAGGCCCAATACGCATAATGCGCCCCGCAACGCCGATAAGGTAACGCGAAAAAAAGATGGCTACTTAGCTCAGCTGGTTAGAGCACAGCACTCATAATGCTGGGGTCACAGGTTCGATTCCCGTAGTAGCCACCATCTTTTTTTGCGGGAGTGGCGAAATTGGTAGACGCACCAGATTTAGGTTCTGGCGCCGCAAGGTGTGCGAGTTCAAGTCTCGCCTCCCGCACCATTCACCAGTCAGCGTTGCATGGATGGGGTATCTCCAGGCTGTAAGATAGCCATTAAGGCTAACCGCAATATAGTCTGAAGTTCTCTGTTCAGAAATTTGTTGGGGTATCGCCAAGCGGTAAGGCACCGGTTTTTGATACCGGCATTCCCTGGTTCGAATCCAGGTACCCCAGCCATATTTTTGATGTTTGCGGTTCACCGCGACGGTATTGGGGTATCGCCAAGCGGTAAGGCACCGGTTTTTGATACCGGCATTCCCTGGTTCGAATCCAGGTACCCCAGCCAGTCGGTGACTGGTTTGCAGTAACATTTGGCTACTTAGCTCAGCTGGTTAGAGCACAGCACTCATAATGCTGGGGTCACAGGTTCGATTCCCGTAGTAGCCACCATATTCAAAGGCTGATGTTCATAAAAACATTAACCTGAGTAAAAAATTGTTGGGGTATCGCCAAGCGGTAAGGCAGTGGATTCTGATTCCACCATTCCGAGGTTCGAATCCTCGTACCCCAGCCAATTTCAAAAAGTCGTTTGCTTTTGGGTAGACGCAAAGGTTGAAGTTTTATCGTTAACGCGTAAAATTTCACACCTATTGGGGTATCGCCAAGCGGTAAGGCAGCGGATTCTGATTCCGCCATCCGAGGTTCGAATCCTTGTACCCCAGCCACATAAAAAGCAAAAAGCTCGCTTCGGCGGGCTTTTTGCTTTTCTGCTTCCGGTTAACAGCAAACGGCGGTTTCCCGCCGTCACATTACAGTCCTAAGGCATATTTCAGCGCCTGGCGTTTGAGTACGCCAGCCCGTTCCGCCGCCATCAAACCGAGATTACGCAGTACGCGTACCGGGCCTAAATCGTTACTGAACCCGGCATGGAACAAATCCATTCCACTTTGCATAATAAAATTATCTGCCATACGGCGCGTCTGATAGCGCTTAAGCACCGAAAGGCTTGCCCAGTCTTCCCCATGGCCACGCGCCCTTGTCAGCACGTCCAGCAGACATTCCACATCGCGATAGCCGAGGTTTACTCCCTGCCCCGCCAGCGGATGGATGGTGTGCGCTGCATCGCCCACCAGCGCAAGCCCAGGACGAACATATTGCAATGCGTGGCGACGCGCGAGGGGGAACGCTCCGGCGGCGACCGGCATAACCTGCCCCAGCCGGGACGGAAAATGTGCCGCGATCTCTTTCTGTAACTGCACCATATTTAACGATTGCAACTGACGAATACGGGCAGGCGTGTCGTACCAGACCAGTGATGCCCAGTAATCAAATAACGGCAGGAAAGCATGCGGACCGTTGGGAGTAAAGTGCTGCCAGGTACTCTCTCCTGGCGCGCGCTCACACTCTACGGTGATCAGCATGCAGGATTGCTGATATTGCCAGGCGTGAATACCGATACCGGCACATTGACGCACCCGGGAATTCCCCCCATCAGCCCCTATCACCAGCTTCGCTGAAAGCGTTTCGCCATCTTCAAATGTCAGTTCGTGGCAATCATCATTCAGACGCATCGTACTGAGTGCCGCAGGCACTCGTAGCGTTACCTGTGGATGGCGCTCCATTGCGTCCCACAGTGCGCGTTGCAGGACATTGTTTTCCACCATATAGCCAAGCTGCGGCAGCTTTAATTCCTGCGCGTCGAAGATGACATGCGCATTTTCCCACTCCCAGGTCTCCAGCCGCTCCCATGGATGACAACGCATCGCCAGAACCGCATCCCAGACACCCAGTTCCCGGAGCAGTGCTACCGAGGACGTGCTAATCGCCGAAATACGCACATCGGGTTGTGCCGTCGCGTCAAAGGCAGGCGGCGCCTGTTGTTCAATGACCGTGACACTAAAACCCTGCTGGGCTAACCCCAGAGCCAGCGCTCCGCCGACCATTCCGCCGCCGACAACCGCGACCTCAGTAGATTGATTTATCATAGTCCATTATCCTTAAACGAGAATCTCCTAAGTTTACCGGATTTTTTACATCTTGAGTCTGACAAGCATCATACTGGTCAGCACGCGACCAAAGCATTACAATACGCGCCCTGCATTGGGGCCTTAAACAAAGCATGAGCAAGTCGATGACAAAAAAACTCCACATTAAAACCTGGGGCTGTCAGATGAACGAGTACGATTCATCGAAGATGGCCGATCTGCTGGATGCCACTCACGGGTATCAACTCACCGAAGTGGCTGAAGAAGCAGATGTGTTGCTGCTTAATACCTGCTCAATCCGCGAGAAGGCGCAAGAGAAAGTCTTCCACCAGTTGGGGCGCTGGAAATTATTAAAGGAAAAAAATCCAGACCTGATCATTGGTGTCGGCGGTTGCGTCGCCTCTCAGGAAGGCGACCACATTCGCCAGCGTGCCCACTATGTTGACATTATTTTTGGACCGCAAACGCTGCACCGACTGCCGGAGATGATTAACTCCGTGCGCGGCAATCGCAGCCCGGTCGTGGATATCAGCTTCCCGGAGATCGAGAAATTCGACCGTCTGCCGGAACCGAAAGCCGAGGGGCCGACCGCGTTCGTCTCTATCATGGAAGGCTGCAATAAGTACTGCACTTACTGCGTCGTGCCCTATACCCGTGGTGAAGAAGTCAGCCGTCCGTGCGACGATATCCTGTTTGAAATCGCGCAACTGGCGGCGCAAGGCGTACGTGAAGTTAACCTGCTGGGCCAAAACGTTAACGCCTGGCGCGGTGAGAATTACGACGGAAGCACCGGTTCTTTCGCGGATCTGCTGCGTCTGGTGGCGGCCATCGATGGTATTGATCGCATCCGTTTTACCACCAGCCACCCGATCGAATTCACCGACGATATTATTGATGTCTATCGCGATACGCCGGAGCTCGTAAGCTTCCTGCATCTGCCGGTACAAAGCGGTTCTGACCGCGTACTGAACCTGATGGGCCGTACCCACACCGCGCTGGAATACAAAGCAATCATCCGCAAACTGCGTGCTGCTCGTCCGGACATTCAAATCAGCTCTGATTTTATCGTTGGCTTCCCTGGCGAAACGACGCAGGACTTCGAGCAAACCATGAAGCTGATTGCCGATGTGAATTTCGATATGAGTTACAGCTTTATTTTCTCCGCCCGTCCAGGAACACCTGCGGCCGATATGGTTGATGACGTACCGGAAGAGGATAAAAAGCAGCGCCTGTATATTCTGCAGGAACGTATCAACCAGCAGGCAATGGCCTGGAGTCGCAGGATGATCGGCACAACCCAGCGCATTCTGGTGGAGGGGACTTCCCGTAAGAGCATCATGGAACTGTCAGGCCGTACCGAAAATAACCGCGTGGTGAACTTCGAAGGCAGACCGGAGATGATTGGGAAATTCGTTGACGTGGAAATTACCGACGTCTGGACAAACTCCCTGCGCGGTAAAGTGGTGCGTACCGAAGACGAAATGGGCCTGCGTATCGCAGAGTCCCCGGAATCGGTTATCGCCCGTACCCGTAAAGAGAATGATATCGGTGTAGGTATCTACCAGCCTTAATCCTGCCTGCTCGACCTGTTTCACGTTGCAGAATGACAGCAAGCAAGTACCCGGTCGCATAGATGACGATGCGACCGGGGCGTGCGCAAAAGCAGGGATCTGCAGCGTGAAGTCTGACCGGTCTGGTCTTGCATTTCCCCTTCCTGCCCTCATATCCATCGCAATGCTTGCGCCTTTATTCTATGGCGTGAATAATTCTCTGTATGGCTGACGGCCACAGGCTGGATTAGCCAGGCTCCATTCGGCACTATCTGAATAAGAGGAACAGTTTGAACATAGATACCCGTGAAGTAACCCTGACCCCCGCAGACAATGCTCGCCTGCTTAGCCTGTGTGGACCGTTTGATGACAATATCAAACAGTTAGAACGGCGACTGGGCATCGAGATTAACCGTCGCGATAATCACTTCAAACTCACCGGACGTACCATCTGTGTGAATGCTGCGGCAGACATTCTGCTCAGCCTTTATGTCGATACAGCCCCCATGCGCGGGCAAACTCAGGATATCGAACCGGAACAAATCCATCTGGCGATTAAAGAAGCCCGCGTGCTTGAGCAAAGCGCGGAGAGCGTGCCGGAGTATGGAAAAGCGGTCAATATCAAAACCAAACGCGGCGTGATCAAACCGCGTACGCCAAACCAGGCGCAGTACATCGCCAATATTCTGGATCATGACATCACCTTTGGCGTGGGTCCTGCGGGTACAGGTAAAACGTATCTGGCGGTTGCGGCGGCGGTGGATGCGCTGGAGCGTCAGGATGTTCGCCGTATTCTGCTGACCCGCCCTGCCGTAGAAGCCGGGGAAAAACTGGGCTTCCTCCCGGGTGATTTAAGCCAGAAAGTGGATCCCTACTTGCGGCCGCTTTACGACGCGCTGTTCGAGATGCTCGGCTTTGAAAAAGTTGAGAAGCTGATTGAGCGTAATGTCATTGAAGTTGCGCCGTTGGCCTATATGCGTGGTCGCACCTTAAATGACGCGTTTATCATTCTTGATGAGAGCCAGAACACCACCATCGAACAGATGAAGATGTTTCTGACTCGTATTGGTTTTAATTCCAAAGCGGTTATCACCGGCGACGTGACGCAGATTGACCTGCCACGTAATGTTAAGTCGGGCCTTCGCCACGCCATTGAAGTACTGGCGGAAGTTGAAGAAATCAGTTTTAACTTTTTCCATAGCGAAGACGTTGTCCGTCATCCTGTTGTCGCACGCATCGTGAATGCTTACGAAGCCTGGGAAGAGGCCGATCAAAAACGCCGGGCGGAACAAGCGGCCGAGCGTAAACGCGAAGCTCAGGAGCAGGAGCAAAAATGAGTCAGGTGATCCTAGATTTACAGCTGGCATGTGAAGAGAACGGCGGCTTGCCGGAAGAAGCCCAGTTTCAGCGCTGGCTGGACGCGGTCATTCCGCAATTCCAGGAAGAAGCGGAAGTGACTATCCGTCTGGTGGATGAGGCGGAAAGTCATGAGTTAAACCTGACTTACCGCGGGAAAGACAAGCCGACAAATGTGCTCTCTTTCCCGTTTGAAGCGCCGCCAGGGATCGAAATGCCGCTGCTGGGCGATCTGATCATTTGCCGCCAGGTGGTTGAGCAGGAAGCCAATGAACAGGGCAAACCGCTTGATGCGCACTGGGCGCATATGGTGATACACGGTAGCCTGCATCTGCTGGGCTACGACCACATTGAAGATGACGAAGCCGAAGAAATGGAAGGGCTCGAAACAGAGATAATGCTTGCTCTGGGGTATGAGGATCCGTACATTTCCGAGAAGGAGTAGTCTGTGCGGCAACCTATTGCCGTGCTGACAGAAAATGCTGCCGGGCGCTGAGTTTGCGCGTCCTGGCGACAGAACCACTAACATGAGAACCCATACGACGCCATGAGCGACGACAATTCACACAGTAGCGATATTACCAACAAGAAGGGATTCTTCTCCCTTTTACTCAGCCAACTTTTTCACGGCGAACCCAAAAACCGTGATGAGTTACTGGAGCTGATCCGTGATTCCGGGCAGAACGAGCTTATCGATCAGGATACGCGCGAAATGCTCGAAGGGGTAATGGACATCGCCGACCAGCGCGTTCGCGATATTATGATCCCCCGCTCGCAAATGATTACCCTGAAACGCAACCAAAGCCTTGATGAATGTCTTGACGTTATCATTGAGTCTGCACACTCGCGTTTTCCGGTGATCAGCGAAGATAAGGATCACATTGAAGGGATTTTGATGGCCAAAGACTTGCTGCCGTTTATGCGCAGCGATGCCGAAGCCTTCAGTATGGAAAAAGTGCTACGCCAGGCCGTAGTGGTTCCGGAAAGCAAACGGGTTGACCGGATGCTCAAAGAGTTTCGCTCCCAGCGTTACCACATGGCTATCGTGATTGACGAGTTCGGCGGCGTGTCGGGCCTTGTCACTATCGAAGATATTCTCGAACTTATCGTCGGCGAAATCGAAGACGAATATGACGACGAAGAAGATATCGATTTCCGCCAGCTCAGCCGTCATACCTGGACCGTACGCGCCCTTGCGTCTATCGAAGATTTCAACGAAACCTTCGGCACTCACTTTAGCGATGATGAAGTCGATACGATCGGCGGGCTGGTTATGCAGGCCTTCGGGCACCTGCCTGCGCGTGGGGAATCCATTGATATTGATGGTTACCAATTTAAAGTCGCCATGGCGGACAGTCGACGTATTATTCAGGTTCATGTAAGAATGCCGGACGATTCCCCCGTTCCGAAATTGGATGAGTAATGTAAATGGCATTTGCTCCACTGTTTGAACGCCAGCGCGTACGTCTGCTGCTGGCGCTACTCTTCGGAGCCAGCGGAACGCTGGCTTTTTCTCCTTACGATATCTGGCCTGCCGCGATTATCTCCCTTATGGGGCTGCAAGCGCTCACGCTTAACCGGCGGCCGGTGCAAGCCGCCTGGGTAGGTTACTTCTGGGGACTCGGCCTGTTTGGTTCCGGCATTCACTGGGTCTATGTCAGCATCGCACAATTCGGTGGAATGCCCGGCCCGGTCAATGTGTTCCTTGTGGTTCTGCTTGCCGCCTACCTTTCGCTCTATACCGGGCTGTTCGCCGGCGTGCTTTCGCGGTTGTGGCCCAAAACGACCTGGCTGCGCGTGGCGGTAGCGGCACCGGTTATCTGGCAACTGAGTGAGTTTTTGCGCGGCTGGGTACTGACGGGCTTTCCATGGCTGCAGTTTGGCTACAGCCAGATTGACGGGCCACTGAAAGGTCTTGCGCCAGTATTAGGCGTTGATGCCATTACCTTCCTGTTGATGTCGGTAAGCGGTTTGCTGGTCCTGGCGGCGGTGAAACGCTGCTGGCGTCCTTTCATCGTGGCGCTGGTGCTCTTTGCTCTGCCCTTCCCGCTGCGTTATATCCAGTGGTATCAGCTGCTGCCGGAAAGGACGACGCAGGTATCGCTGGTACAAGGCAATATTCCGCAAGCGCTCAAGTGGGATGAAGGGCAGTTACTCGATACGCTGAAAATCTACCTCAATGCCAGCCAGCCGGCGTTGGGTAAATCACAGCTCATCATCTGGCCAGAATCTGCCATTTCCGATCTCGAAATCAACCAGCAGCCTTTCCTGGGCATGATGGATGATTTGATGCGCAAGAATGACAGTACGCTTATCACCGGGATTGTAGATGCCCGTCTCAACCAGCAAAACCGTTACGACACCTACAACACTATCATCACGCTGGGCAAAGATAGCGCATACAGCTATAGCTCCGCCGATCGCTATAACAAAAATCACCTGGTACCCTTTGGTGAGTTTGTCCCGCTGGAATCTATCCTGCGTCCGCTGGCGCCGTTCTTTGACCTGCCGATGTCTTCATTCAGTCGCGGATCATACATTCAGCCTCCGCTGTCTGCGCACGGTTACAAACTGACGCCGGCTATCTGTTACGAAATCATCCTCGGCGAGCAGGTGCGTGATAACTTCCGTCCGGATACTGATTTCCTGCTGACCATCTCGAATGATGCCTGGTTTGGCAAATCAATCGGCCCATGGCAACACTTCCAGATGGCGCGGATGCGCTCGCTGGAACTGGCGCGCCCGTTGCTGCGTAGCACTAACAACGGCATTACGGCGGTGATTGGGCCAACCGGCGAGATCCAGGCGATGTTACCGCAGTTCACCCGGCAGGTCCTGACCGCTAACGTCACCCCAACCTCCGGCCTGACGCCTTATGCCCGTTTGGGTAACTGGCCTCTGTGGGTTCTGACCGCGCTGCTCGGTTTTGGCGCGCTGATCATGAGCCTAAGGCAACGCCGCACGTCATGACGCCTTTTGCGCCCTCTTTCTGACCAGAGAGGGCGCTTTTGCCAACTTTCCCTCAAATGCCATTTCTGGCACATCAATTGCAAAATAAACCTAAGTAACGGCGATTTTCCCCGATGTGCGAATAACGCGCACTATGACGGATCGCATACAGCACCAAATTGGTGCAATGGGAGATTTTTGCCTTCAAACGGTGCGGTATACTTCGCAAAAACAAACAATACCGCAGCAAAATCTTTACATTAAGCCAAACTAAATGCTAACAAACGCATACAACACTGCACGCATTTGCAGCAGGATATAACAAACACAACACTCACAATGGGTATCAATGCGTCTCTGGCGCGACGATAAAGGAGTTGGATATGCAATTACGTAAACTGGCCACAGCAATGCTGGTTATGGGAATGTCTGCGGGTCTGGCGCATGCCGCTGATGAGGCTAAACCTGCCGACGCGGCAGCAGCCCCGGCAGAAGCGCAACAGCCCACGCTGGAAAAAATTGCCAAAAACGGCGTGATCGTGGTCGGACACCGTGAATCTTCCGTACCGTTCTCCTATTACGACAACGAACAAAAAGTTGTGGGTTACTCTCAGGACTACTCCAACGCTATCGTTGAAGCGGTGAAGAAAAAACTCAATAAGCCTGACCTGCAAGTCAAACTGATCCCCATTACCTCACAAAACCGTATTCCGCTGCTGCAAAACGGCACCTTCGATTTCGAATGCGGTTCGACCACCAACAACCTGGAACGTCAGAAACAGGCTGCTTTCTCTGACACTATCTTTGTGGTCGGTACACGTCTGTTGGTCAAAAAAGGCGGCGATATTAAAGATTTCCCGGATCTGAAAGGCAAAGCGGTGGTCGTAACCTCCGGTACCACCTCTGAGATCCTGCTGCACAAACTGAATGACGAACAGAAAATGGACATGCGCATCATCAGCGCTAAAGACCATGGTGACTCTTTCCGTACCCTGGAAAGCGGACGGGCAGTGGCCTTTATGATGGATGACGCTCTGCTTGCGGGTGAACGTGCGAAAGCGAAGAAAGCAGATAACTGGGATATCGTGGGCAAACCGCAATCACAGGAAGCTTACGGCTGCATGCTGCGTAAGGGCGATACGGAGTTCAAAAAGCTGATGGATGACACCATCGCTCAGGCGCAAACCTCCGGTCAAGCGGAGAAATGGTTTGATAAATGGTTCAAAAACCCGATTCCGCCGAAAAACCTGAACCTCAATTTCGCGCTCTCTGACGAAATGAAAGCACTGTTCAAAGAACCGAATGATAAGGCGCTGAACTAATTAACAAAAATAATACACACATCCATTAATGTTGTATCCAGGCTGCGACTAAGCGGATCCCCAAAGGCGCCAACATATCAGGGTCGGGGATACGTCAAAGCAGCCAGCGCAAAGCGACATCGTGGATGAAGTGTAGTCAGGGGCGGGATATCCAGCCCTCTCGATTGTTGAAGCAGCACGGACAGACTATACGTTGAATGGTCGTTCCCCATTCGACGCGAACACAAGCTCTTCGCACAATCTTCGAGGGTAGCGCTGCTACCCTTTTTTTTCCGGAGTAGATTTATGTCCATAGACTGGAACTGGGGAATTTTCCTGCAACAAGCCCCGTTCGGCAACACAACCTATCTTGGCTGGCTGTGGAGTGGTTTTCAGGTCACAATCGCGCTGTCGATCACTGCCTGGATCATCGCTTTCCTGGTTGGCTCCCTGTTTGGTATTCTGCGAACCGTTCCCAATCGTATCCTGTCCGGTATCGGCACGTGCTACGTAGAGCTGTTCCGTAACGTCCCGCTGATCGTGCAATTCTTTACCTGGTATCTGGTGGTACCGGAACTGCTGCCGGAAAACATCGGCATGTGGTTCAAATCCGAACTGGATCCCAACATCCAATTCTTTGTCTCTTCGATGGTCTGCCTTGGCCTGTTCACTGCGGCACGCGTCTGCGAGCAGGTTCGTGCGGCGATTCAGTCGTTACCTCGTGGGCAGAAAAACGCGGGGCTGGCCATGGGGCTGACGCTGCCGCAAACATACCGCTATGTCCTGTTGCCGAATGCGTATCGCGTCATTGTCCCGCCGATGACCTCGGAGATGATGAACCTCGTAAAAAACTCCGCCATCGCGTCCACTATCGGGCTGGTGGATATGGCGGCGCAGGCCGGTAAACTACTGGACTACTCGGCACACGCCTGGGAGTCGTTTACCGCCATTACCGTCGCGTATGTATTAATTAACACCTTCATTATGTTGGTGATGAATCTGGTAGAACGCAAAATTCGCCTGCCGGGCAATATGGGGGGCAAATAATGTACGAGTTTGACTGGAGTTCAATCATCCCTTCCCTTCCTTATCTGCTGGCAGGGCTGGTTATTACAGTAAAGATTACCGTGACGGCCATTATTGTCGGGATTGTCTGGGGGACGCTGTTGGCGGTAATGCGCTTGTCCAGCTTTGCCCCCATTGCCTGGTTTGCGAAGGCCTATGTGAACGTATTCCGTTCCATCCCCCTGGTTATGGTGCTGCTGTGGTTCTATTTGATTGTGCCTGGACTGCTGCAAAACGTGCTGGGCCTGTCGCCCAAATCGGATATTCGCCTGATATCGGCAATGGTGGCGTTTTCTATGTTCGAGGCTGCCTACTATTCTGAGATCATCCGTGCCGGTATTCAGAGTATTTCTCGCGGGCAGTCAAGCGCGGCGCTGGCGCTGGGGATGACCCACTGGCAGTCGATGAAGTTGATCATTCTGCCGCAGGCGTTCCGGGCGATGGTACCGCTGCTCCTGACCCAGGGGATTGTCCTGTTCCAGGATACCTCACTGGTCTATGTATTGAGCCTCGCGGACTTCTTCCGCACCGCTTCCACTATTGGCGAACGTGACGGGACACAAGTTGAGATGATCCTGTTTGCCGGCGCCGTCTATTTTGCTATTAGCTTGAGTGCATCGTTGTTGGTCAGCTATTTGAAGAAAAGGACAGTTTAATGATTACCCTGAAAAATGTTTCTAAATGGTATGGTCACTTTCAGGTGCTGACCGACTGCTCCACGGAAGTGAAAAAAGGCGAGGTGGTGGTCGTATGTGGTCCATCGGGTTCAGGCAAATCAACCCTGATCAAAACGGTGAACGGCCTTGAGCCAGTGCAGAAAGGGGAAATTATTGTCAACGGCACCACCGTTAACGATAAAAAGACCAATCTGGCCAGGCTGCGTTCTCATGTCGGGATGGTGTTCCAGCATTTCGAACTGTTCCCGCATCTGTCGATTATTGAGAACCTGACGCTGGCGCAGATCAAAGTGCTGAATCGCGATAAAACCGCTGCGCGCGAGAAAGGGCTCAAACTGCTGGATCGCGTTGGCTTATCTGCCCATGCCAATAAATTTCCGGCACAGCTTTCCGGTGGCCAGCAGCAACGTGTGGCAATTGCCCGCGCGCTGTGTATGGATCCGGTTGCCATGCTGTTTGATGAACCGACATCTGCCCTTGACCCGGAAATGATTAACGAGGTGCTGGACGTTATGGTTGAGCTGGCTAACGAGGGTATGACCATGATGGTGGTCACCCACGAGATGGGCTTTGCCCGTAAAGTGGCGCATCGGGTTATCTTTATGGATGAAGGGAAAATCGTGGAAGATTCGGCGAAAGAAGAGTTTTTTGCCAATCCAAAATCTGAACGTGCAAAAGACTTCCTCGCCAAAATCCTGCATTAATCAATCCGACGCGCATTCCTCAGAATGCGCGTCTCATCACGCTTTGTGGTTTCACTTCTCGTCTGATTTACAGCAACGTTTTAACCTTGCCGCACAGTAATGCTAACAAGGAGTTACTATGGTTCAGCCCATCATTCTTGATTGCGATCCGGGTCATGATGACGCAATCGCAATTGTTCTTGCCCTCGCCTCGCCCGAACTCGATGTAAAAGCCATCACCTCATCAGCGGGTAACCAGACACCGGAAAAAACTCTGCATAATGTGCTGCGTATGCTTACTCTGCTCAAGCGTAGTGATATCCCGGTGGCGGGCGGCGCCGTCAAGCCTCTGATGCGCGAGCTTATCATCGCCGATAACGTGCATGGGGAAAGTGGTCTGGACGGCCCTGCGCTGCCAGAACCCGCTTTTGCGCCACAGGTATGCACCGCCGTGGAACTGATGGCAAAGGTGCTGCGTGAAACTCCTGTTCCGCTCACTATCGTGTCGACCGGCCCACAAACTAACGTAGCCCTGCTGCTAAACAGCCACCCGGAATTGCACAGCAAAATCAACCGTATTGTGATTATGGGCGGCGCGATGTCCCTCGGGAACTGGACGCCCGCGGCGGAATTTAATATCTACGTCGACCCGGAAGCCGCCGAAATTGTCTTCCAGTCGGGTATTCCGGTGGTAATGGCGGGGCTGGATGTCACCCATCGCGCGCAAATTCATGTGCAGGACATTGAACGCTTCCGTGCTATCGGCAACCCTATTTCCACTATCGTTGCCGAGCTGCTCGACTTCTTTATGGAGTACCATAAGCAGGAAAAATGGGGGTTTGTCGGCGCGCCGTTGCACGACCCATGTACTATCGCCTGGCTGCTGAAACCGGACCTTTTCTCCACCGTGGAACGCTGGGTGGGGGTGGAAACGCAGGGCAAATATACCCAGGGAATGACGGTAGTTGATTACTATTTCCTGACGGGAAATAAACCGAATGCCACCGTCATGGTCGATGTTGATCGTGAGGCGTTTGTGGACCTGTTGGCGGAACGGTTAGCGTTTTATCACTGAGTCAACCCCGGCGGCGCTTCGCTTGGCCGGGCTACAAGCGACAGGTAGCCCGGCCAAGCGAAGCGCCGCCGGGAATGCCAATTACGGCTCAAACGGTCTACGCTGGAACTGGTCATGACCGCATTTTGGACACAGCGGCAGCACCTCCGGCGTATAAATCGCCAGATGAAAGTGACATTTCTCGCACACCAGGTTACCAAGCCCCACCACTTCGCCACTGTGGTAAACTCCGTGATGATTAAGATCCTGAAATACCTCACGCCACTCCAGTTGCGTTTTATCGGTGATATCCGCCAGTTCCTGCCATAAACTCTCTTTGATGACTCGCATAAATACGCTGTCGGTGACATCGTCATGGCTTTCTTCATAACTACGAGCGAACTCTTCCAGATCGCGGCGTACCGCACGCGTGAGCTCTTCGATTTCAGTACGCGTTAGCTCCCCGGTCTGGCTTACGCGTTGACGTGCCTGGGCTACCAGTGCGTCGATATCCCTTTCGCCATTACGTAGCCGCTCGGTCAATGACGCAACCAGTTCGCGATAATATTGAGCAACCTTGTTCATTGTTTCCTCTCCCGGGCAGTTAACCTGTTCTAATAATAGACGTTATTTCCCGCTGACTTTGTCAATTACCCCACAGAGTTCGTAAATTCTCGTCGGGGGCTTTTCGCAGGCTAAATGTGCGAAAGGCTGTTGTGACGAAGTCGTTTGGGCTATGCTATGCGGATCTGAAAAACCACGTAAAACGCTACATTTGTAGCTGTATCGCAAATACAGGACCACTGGCTGCCATGCAAGAGCAATACCGCCCGGAAGAGATAGAATCCAACGTCCAGCTTCACTGGGAAGAGAAGCGTACCTTCGAAGTAACTGAAGACGAGAGCAAAGAAAAATATTACTGCCTGTCGATGCTTCCCTATCCTTCTGGCCGACTACACATGGGCCATGTGCGTAACTACACCATCGGTGATGTCATTTCCCGTTATCAGCGCATGCTCGGTAAGAATGTGCTGCAGCCGATTGGCTGGGATGCGTTCGGTCTGCCGGCAGAAGGTGCGGCGGTGAAGAACAACACGGCCCCGGCGCCGTGGACGTACGACAACATCGCCTACATGAAAAACCAGCTCAAAATGCTGGGCTTCGGCTATGACTGGAGCCGCGAGCTGGCAACCTGCACCCCGGAATATTACCGCTGGGAACAGAAGTTCTTCACTGAACTGTATAAAAAAGGCCTGGTGTATAAGAAAACCTCTGCAGTGAACTGGTGCCCAAATGATCAGACCGTTCTCGCGAATGAGCAGGTTATTGATGGCTGTTGCTGGCGCTGCGACACCAAGGTTGAGCGTAAAGAGATCCCGCAGTGGTTTATCAAAATCACCGCCTATGCCGAAGAATTGCTCAACGACCTGGATCATATGGATCAGTGGCCTGACACGGTGAAAACCATGCAGCGCAACTGGATTGGCCGTTCTGAAGGCGTGGAAATCACTTTCAACGTAAACGGTTATGACAAAACGCTGACCGTTTACACCACCCGCCCGGACACCTTTATGGGTGCCACTTACCTGGCGGTAGCTGCCGGTCACCCGCTGGCGCAGAAAGCGGCGGCAACCAATTCTGAACTGGCAGCCTTTATCGATGAATGCCGTAGTACCAAAGTGGCCGAAGCAGATATGGCGACCATGGAGAAAAAAGGCGTCGATACCGGCTTTAAAGCGGTTCACCCATTAACTGGCGAAGAAATTCCAGTCTGGGCGGCAAACTTTGTACTGATGGAATACGGCACAGGTGCCGTAATGGCCGTTCCGGGTCATGACCAACGCGACTATGAATTTGCCAGCAAATACAACCTGCCGATCAAAGCGGTCATCCTGGCAGCAGACGGCTCTGAACCCGATCTGTCAGAACAGGCATTAACCGAAAAAGGCACCCTGTTTAACTCTGGCGAATTCAGCGGCCTGAGTTTTGAAGACGGCTTCAACGCGATTGCCGACAAACTGGCGGCTCAGGGCGTTGGCGAGCGTAAAGTGAACTACCGCCTGCGCGACTGGGGCGTTTCCCGTCAGCGTTACTGGGGCGCACCGATACCGATGGTGACGCTGGAAGACGGTACCGTGATCCCAACACCAGAAGATCAGATCCCGGTGATTCTGCCGGAAGATGTGGTCATGGACGGCATCACCAGCCCGATCAAAGCCGATCCTGAGTGGGCAAAAACCACCGTTAACGGCCAGCCTGCGCTGAGAGAGACCGATACGTTTGATACCTTTATGGAGTCCTCCTGGTACTACGCGCGTTACACCTGCCCGCAATATCAGGAAGGCATGCTGGACTCGAAAGCGGCGAACTACTGGCTGCCGGTTGACATCTATATCGGTGGTATCGAACACGCCATTATGCACCTGCTCTACTTCCGCTTCTTCCACAAGCTGATGCGCGATGCCGGAATGGTGAACTCTGACGAACCGGCAAAACAGCTGCTGTGTCAGGGTATGGTGCTGGCAGATGCCTTCTATTATGTCGGTGAGAATGGCGAACGTAACTGGGTTTCACCAAAAGACGCTATCGTTGAGCGCGACGAGAAAGGCCGTATTATTAAGGCAAAAGACGCGGCAGGCCATGAGCTGGTCTATACCGGCATGAGCAAAATGTCTAAGTCGAAAAACAACGGTATCGATCCGCAGGAAATGGTGGAACGTTACGGTGCAGACACCGTGCGTCTGTTTATGATGTTCGCTTCGCCAGCGGATATGACGCTGGAATGGCAGGAGTCCGGCGTGGAAGGGGCAAACCGCTTCCTGAAACGTGTCTGGAAACTGGCTTATGAACATAAAGCGCTCGGCCCGGTTGTGGCGCTGAATACCCACGCACTGAGCGAAGACCAGCAGGCGCTGCGCCGTGATGTTCATAAAACTATCGCTAAAGTTACCGATGATATTGGTCGTCGTCAGACCTTCAATACTGCGATAGCGGCGATTATGGAATTGATGAACAAACTGGCGAAGGCACCGACAGCGGGCGAGCAGGATCGTGCTCTGCTGCAGGAAGCGCTGGTGGCGGTTGTCCGTATGCTTAATCCGTTCACTCCGCACGCAAGCTTTACCCTGTGGAAAGAACTGGGCGGCGAAGGCGATATCGATAACGCGCCGTGGCCGGTTGCAGACGACGCGGCGATGGTCGAAAACACCACGCTGGTTGTTGTGCAGGTTAACGGTAAAGTGCGCGGTAAAATCACCGTTGCCGTTGACGCGACCGAAGAGCAGGTCCGTGAGCGTGCAGGCCAGGAACCGCTGGTTGCAAAATATCTTGATGGCGTTACCGTGCGTAAAGTGATTTACGTACCCGGTAAACTGCTTAATCTGGTCGTTGGCTAAGCGCGGGAGGAAGCGTGCGATATCTGGCAACATGGTTGTTATCCCTGGCGGTGCTTCTCACCGCCGGATGCGGCTGGCACTTGCGCAATACGGCGCAGGTGCCAGGCAATATGAACACAATGATCTTCGACTCCGCAGATCCTAACGGTCCTCTTAGTCGTGCTGTACGTAATCAGTTACGTCTGAACGGCGTGCAACTGATAGAGAAAGGCTCATTGCGTAAGGATGTGCCTTCCCTTCGCCTTGGTACTATGTCTCTCGCACGTGATACCGCGTCTATTTTCCAGGACGGACGTACTGCTGAGTATCAGTTAGTGCTGACAGTTGACGCCACCGTGCTGATTCCGGGCCATGATATCTACCCCATTAATACCCGGGTGTATCGCTCGTTCTTTGATAACCCGCAGACAGCGCTGGCGAAAGATGCCGAACAGGACATCATCCTCCAGGAAATGTACGACAAAGCTGCGGAACAGTTGATCCGTAAACTGCCTAGCGTACAGGCGGCAGATAACGAGAAAAACCCGTCGTCCTCACGTCCCGCAGCGAAACCGGGTAGCTAATGCTCAAGCTGTATCCGGAACAACTCCGCGCGCAGCTCAATGAAGGGCTGCGCGCGGCGTATTTATTGCTGGGGAATGACCCTCTTTTATTGCAGGAAAGCCATGACGCCGTACGTCAGGCTGCCTTCGCACAAGACTTCACCGAACATCACGCTTTCATCATTGATGCCAGCACGGACTGGGATGCGATATACGCTATCTGTCAGGCACTGAGCCTGTTTGCCAGCCGTCAGATCCTGTCATTACAGCTGCCTGAAAATGGGCCTAACGCCGCGCTTAATGAACGCCTCGCCCTGTTGGTGAGTCTGCTTCATGACGATCTGATATTGATTGTGCGTGGAAATAAGCTGACCCGGGCACAGGAAAACGCCGCCTGGTATACTGCTCTGGCTAATCGCAGCGTTTCGGTCAGTTGTCAAACCCCGGAGCAGGCCAATCTACCTCGCTGGATTGCCGCGCGCGCGAAGCAGAACAATCTGCAACTGGATGACGCCGCCAGTCAGCTGCTTTGCTACTGCTACGAAGGCAACTTGCTGGCCGCCTCGCAGGCGCTGGAAAGACTGGCGCTGCTGTTCCCGGACGGTAAATTGACGCTGCCGCGCGTGGAGCAGGCCGTTAACGATGCCGCTCACTTTACGCCCTTTCACTGGGTAGACGCCCTGCTTGCCGGAAAAAGTAAGCGCGCGCTTCATATATTGCATCAACTTAAACTTGAAGCCAGTGAACCGGTTATCCTGCTGCGTACCCTCCAGCGTGAGTTGACGTTACTGGTGACGCTAAAACGACAGTCTGCCCATACGCCGCTGCGTTCGCTGTTTGATAAACATCGGGTCTGGCAAAATCGGCGCGGCATTATCGGTGAAGCGCTACAGCGTCTGAGCAATGAGCAATTGCGCCAGGCTGTACATCTGCTTACGCGTATTGAATTAATCGTGAAACAGGATTTTGGTCAGTCGGTGTGGGCGGAGCTGGAAGGACTTTCTCTGCTACTCTGTCATAAGGCACTGGCAGACGTTTTTATTGATGGTTGATATGAATCAGTTGCAGGCACTTTTTGGCGGTACTTTTGATCCTGTTCACTACGGGCACCTGAAACCGGTCGAAGCGCTGGCAAACCAGATTGGGCTGTCACGCGTCATTATCATGCCCAATAACGTGCCTCCCCATCGCCCACAGCCTGAGGCGACGAGCGAACAGCGTAAAGCCATGGTGGAGCTGGCTATCAACGACAAACCGCTTTTTACCCTTGATGAGCGCGAACTGCGGCGTGAAAGCCCTTCGTACACGGCGCAAACCTTGCAGGCATGGCGAGAAGAGCAAGGGCCAACGCGCTCGCTGGCCTTCATTATTGGTCAGGATTCGCTGCTGACGTTTCCGACATGGCACCATTATGAAACCATTCTGAACAACAGCCATTTAATTGTCTGCCGCCGTCCTGGCTACCCGTTAGCCATGGAAAATGAGACCGATCAGCAGTGGCTGGAAGACCATCTGACACACAACGCAGATGATTTACATACTCTTCCTGCCGGGAAAATCTATTTAGCGGAAACGCCGTGGTTCAACATTTCCGCCACGCTCATCCGTGAAAGGCTGGAAAAAGGCGAGAATTGCGATGACCTGCTTCCCGCCTCGGTGCTCAATTATATTAATCAGCACGGCCTCTATCGCTGAGCACATCATCCAGCGCCGCAATCAACCGATCGTTTTCTGACGCGCTACGCACCGCAACACGGTAGTAGCGCGCATCAAGCCCCGGATAATTTGCACAACTACGAATCAAAATGTGCTGTTGGAGCAGTGCCTGCTGCAGGTCAATGCCCGTATCACAGCGCAGGAACAGATAGTTCGCCACCCCCGGCCAGACGGACAGCCCGGGCATATTTTCCAGGGCCTGGCGCAAACGCGGACGTTCCCTGTTGAGCCATTCCCAGGTTTCTTTTTGATACGCGCTATCGTTTAAGACCACCTCCCCCGCCAGTGCCGCAAAGGCATTAATAGACCAGGGCATCTGCTGCTCGCGCATACGAGCGACAGCCTGGGTGTTACTGCTGAGCAAATATCCCAGCCGCAACCCCGGAATAGCATAAAACTTGGTCAGGGAACGCAGCACCCAAATATGCCGGTTTTCAGCAAGATGGGGGATAAATCCGTCGCGATCGCTCAGGAAATCCATAAAGGCTTCATCCAGCACCAGTGTAATACCGAGCTGCCTGCAGCGCGCGGCAATGTCATACATCAGTGAAGCATCCGGCAACAGGCCCGTGGGATTGTTGGGCGTACAGAGGAACAGGCAGTCAACACCGCCCGTAAGCGCATCAAGAATGGCCTCCGTTATCTGCCAGCCATCTTCTTCACGCAACGCATAATCGACAATATCGCACCCTGAAAGCTGCAAGGCGCGACGATATTCGGCAAACCCGGGGGTGACGAGCATCACCCGGCGCGGCAAAAGACCTTTTACCAGTGTAAATATCGATTCGGTTTCACCGTTGCCCGCGAGGATCCAGTCGGCGGGAACCTGATGATGCGCGGCAAGTGCCTGATGTAATTGCTGGTAATCGGGATCCGGGTAACGCTCAGCCACTGCAACGTTATTCAGTAGCACCTGTTTCAATGACGCTGGCATTCCTGCCGGGTTGATATTCGCACTGAAATCCAACAAATCCTCGGCTGAAACCCCCACCATAGCAGCGGCCTCACGGATATTGCCGCCGTGCGCGCTGTGAAATAAAGCCATCTTCTGCTCCGGGCAAAAACGCTATTTTAATCGAAAATCCACCAGGAATAAGGGCGTAATGATAAACTTCGGCAGAAAACCACGGGAGAAAACAATGCGACTCTGGTTGATTCGACATGGCGAAACCGAAGCAAATGTTGCAGGGCTTTACAGTGGTCACTCACCCACTCCGTTAACCGCCAGGGGGATTGCACAGGCGCAAACGCTCCATCACCTGCTACGCGAAGTGCCTTTCGACCGGGTGATCTGTAGCGAACTCGAACGTGCGCAGCACACGGCAAGACTGGTCCTGAACGATCGCAACATCGTTCAACACTCAACGCCGTTGCTCAATGAGATGTTTTTTGGTGACTGGGAGATGCGCCACCACCGGGACCTGACACGAGAAGATCCGCAGAGCTATGCCGCGTGGTGCGCCGACTGGCAAAATGCCGTTCCTACCAATGGCGAGGGTTTTCAGGCGTTTTCCGCGCGTGTACAAGACTTTATCCGTCAGATTCCCCTCTGGGGACCGGCGGAAAATTTACTGATCGTCAGCCATCAGGGCGTATTGAGCCTGCTCATCGCCAGTTTACTTAAGATGCCGGCGGCATCGTTATGGCATTTTCGTGTGGATCAAGGTACCTGGAGCGTAATTGATATCCATGATGATTTTTCCACGTTGCGTGTCCTCAATAGCCGCGCGGTGTGGCAAGCAGAGGATTAACGACCGTTTTTTCATCCGGCACGCCTCTCCCGCGAGTCTGGTCATTGACACACACGGACAGGCTGCTATCCTCCGCACCGCTATCTACGGCCTTGCAGAAATTGTTTTACAAAAATGGCGATGCAATCTCACTCATGGGGTGGGATGATAGCCCACTTTTTAAAAGCCAGGGTCGGACATTTGTCCCGACAAAGGTCGCAGTTCAGGTATAATGTCAGGCCATTTATTTACACCATTTTCACGTACACCCCAGGGGGAACACTTGCAGGGTAAAGCACTCCAGGATTTTGTAATCGACAAAATTGATGACCTGAAAGGTCAGGACATCGTCGCACTCGACGTTCACGGCAAATCCAGTATCACCGACTGTATGATAATCTGCACCGGCACATCCACTCGCCACGTCACGTCCATCGCGGATCATGTGGTTCAGGAATCCCGTGCCGCAGGTATGCTCCCACTGGGTGTGGAAGGTGAAAATGCTGCCGACTGGATCGTCGTAGACCTGGGTGATGTTATCGTCCACGTAATGCAGGAAGAGAGTCGCCGCCTGTATGAACTGGAAAAACTCTGGGGTTAATGCGTGAAGTTGCAACTGGTAGCCGTCGGCACAAAAATGCCGGACTGGGTACAAACCGGGTTTACTGAATATCTGCGTCGTTTCCCGAAGGATATGCCTTTTGAGCTGGTAGAAATCCCGGCGGGCAAGCGTGGAAAGAACGCAGATATCAAGCGTATTCTCGACAAAGAGGGTGAACTGATGCTTGCTGCGGCAGGTAAAAATCGGATCGTCACCCTTGATATCCCCGGTAAACCCTGGGATACGCCGCAGCTGGCAAATGAGCTGGAACGCTGGAAACAGGATGGACGTGATGTCAGCCTGCTCATCGGCGGTCCGGAAGGGTTATCCCCCGCCTGTAAAGCTGCGGCAGAACAAAGCTGGTCACTCTCTGCGCTGACGCTTCCTCACCCGCTAGTGCGAGTGCTGGTTGCGGAAAGTTTATATCGCGCATGGAGTATCACGACCAACCATCCTTATCATCGTGAGTAATGACCACCAGGTAAACTAAGCAGCGGATGAAATTACAGAATTCTTTTCGCGACTATTCGGCTGAGTCTGCGCTGTTTGTGCGCCGGGCCCTTGTCGCTTTTGCAGGGATTTTGCTGCTCACCGGCGTGCTCATCGCCAACCTTTATAATCTGCAAATTGTTCGTCATGCTGACTACCAGACGCGTTCTAACGAGAACCGCATCAAACTGGTCCCTATTCCGCCAAGTCGCGGCATTATCTATGATCGCAACGGCACGCCGCTGGCGCTGAACCGCACAATCTATCAGATTGAGATGATGCCGGAAAAAGTCGATAACGTTGAGCAAACACTCAATGCGTTGCGTGACGTGGTGGATCTGACGGATGAGGACATTGCCAACTTCAAAAAGGAGCGCTCCCGCTCCCATCGCTTCACCTCGATTCCGGTCAAAGCCAACCTGAATGAAGTGCAGGTGGCGCGCTTCGCGGTCAATCAGTATCGGTTCCCTGGCGTGGAAGTAAAAGGCTATAAGCGCCGTTACTATCCGTTCGGCTCGGCGCTGACACACGTGATCGGCTACGTATCTAAAATAAACGATAAAGACGTCGAACGACTGGATAAAGAAGGCAAACTGGCAAACTACGCGGCCACGCATGACATTGGTAAACTCGGCATCGAGCGCTATTACGAAGATGTGTTGCATGGACAAACCGGTTACGAAGAGGTTGAAGTTAACAACCGCGGGCGCGTTATTCGCCAGTTAAAAGAAGTCCCACCGCAAGCCGGGCATGACATCTACCTGACGCTGGATTTGAAACTGCAGCAATATATTGAAACTCTGCTGCAGGGGAGCCGTGCGGCGGTCGTGGTGACCGACCCGCGCAATGGCGCCATTCTCGCGCTGGTCTCAACGCCGAGCTATGACCCGAACCTGTTTGTCGACGGTATCTCCAGCAAGGATTATACCGCGCTGCTCAATGATCCGAACACACCGCTGGTTAACCGCGCCACGCAAGGGGTTTACCCGCCTGCATCAACGGTGAAACCCTATGTTGCCGTTTCAGCGCTGAGCGCCGGGGTAATCACCCGGAACACCACCCTTTTCGACCCAGGCTGGTGGCAACTGCCGGGTTCAGAAAAACGTTATCGTGACTGGAAAAAATGGGGGCATGGCCGCCTGAATGTCACCAAATCGCTGGAAGAGTCTGCAGATACCTTCTTCTATCAGGTCGCCTACGACATGGGTATTGACCGACTTGCCGAGTGGCTAACCAAGTTTGGTTACGGTCAATATACCGGTATCGACCTGGCTGAAGAGCGCTCGGGTAATATGCCCACGCGCGAATGGAAGCTTAAACGCTTTAAGAAACCGTGGTATCAGGGGGACACGATCCCCGTCGGGATTGGCCAGGGTTACTGGACCGCAACGCCCGTACAAATGAATAAAGCAATGATGACGCTGATTAACGACGGCGTTGTCAAAGTGCCGCACTTATTAATGAGCACGATGGAAGACGGTAAACAGGTTCCCTGGCAACAGCCGGCGCAAAAACAGGTTGGCGATGTGCACTCCGGCTTCTGGGAAATCGCCAAAGATGGGATGTATGGTGTGGCAAACCGCCCCAACGGTACCGGACATAAATATTTCGCCGGTTCACCTTACAAAGTCGCGGCGAAATCCGGTACAGCCCAGGTCTTCGGACTGAAAGCTAACGAAACCTATAATGCGCATCGCATCGCCGAACGTCTGCGTGACCATAAGCTGATGACGGCATTTGCACCTTACGATAATCCCCAGGTTGCAGTGGCAATGATTCTGGAAAACGGCGGTGCCGGCCCTGCGGTGGGTACAATTATGCGCCAAATCCTCGACCATATCATGCTTGGCGATAACAATACTGATTTGCCGTCGGAAAACCCGGCATCAACAGCGGCAGAGGACCAATAATCATGACGGATAATCCGAACAAAAAATCGTTCTGGGATAAAATCCATATCGATCCCGCCTTCTTGCTGATTGTGTTGGCGCTGTTGTTCTATAGCGCGATGGTTATCTGGAGCGCCAGCGGCCAGGATATCGGCATGACGGAGCGTAAGGTCGGTCAGATAGCCATGGGCCTAATCGCCATGGTTGTGCTGGCGCAGGTTCCCCCTCGCGTCTATGAAGGCTGGGCACCCTATCTTTATGTTTTTTGCGTCATCCTGCTGGTCGCCGTTGATGCTTTCGGGGCGATCTCCAAAGGCGCCCAACGCTGGCTTGATTTAGGGGTAGTGCGTTTCCAGCCATCTGAAATTGCGAAAATCGCCGTACCGCTAATGGTGGCGCGTTTTATCAACCGTGACGTATGTCCGCCATCATTGAAAAACACCGCCATTGCGCTGGTGCTGATATTTATGCCAACGCTGCTGGTAGCCGCTCAGCCCGACCTCGGTACCGCTATTCTTATCGCCATGTCCGGTCTTTTCGTGCTGTTTTTATCCGGCCTGAGCTGGCGCCTCATCTTAGTGGCCGTGCTCCTGATCGCGGCGTTTATTCCCATATTATGGTTCTTCCTGATGCACGATTATCAGCGCCAGCGCGTCATGATGTTGCTCGATCCGGAAACCGATCCGCTCGGCGCGGGCTATCATATTATTCAGTCAAAAATCGCCATCGGCTCCGGCGGGTTGCAGGGTAAAGGCTGGTTGCACGGCACGCAGTCGCAGCTGGAGTTTTTGCCAGAACGCCACACCGACTTTATCTTTGCCGTACTTGCCGAAGAGCTGGGGCTGATTGGTATCTTGATCCTGCTTGGGCTTTATGTACTGCTGATCATGCGCGGCTTATGGATTGCCGCGCGCGCGCAAACCACCTTTGGCCGGGTCATGGCGGGGGGTTTGATGTTGATTTTATTCGTTTATGTATTCGTAAATATTGGTATGGTGAGTGGTATCCTGCCGGTGGTGGGCGTACCGTTGCCACTGGTGAGTTATGGGGGCTCTGCCCTGATTGTACTGATGGCGGGGTTTGGTATCGTGATGTCGATTCATACCCACAGGAAGATGTTATCAAAAAGCGTATAAGGGGTGCGCAATGCGTAAGCAATGGCCAGGTGTCTGTATAGCAGCAGTATTGCTGGCGTCATGTTCAAGTGATGATGGTCAGCAAAAGACGATGGTTGCGCCGCCTACTCCGGTGTGCAACGGTCCGGTCGTTGAAATCAGCGGTGCGGAGCCTCGTTTTGAAACGCCGAATCCTTCGGCAAACCAGGATTACGAGCGCGACGGCAAAAGCTACAAAATTGTGCAGAATCCTTCGCAGTTCAGTCAGGCAGGATTTGCCGCTATTTATGATGCGGAACCGGGGAGTAATTTAACCGCGACGGGAGAAGCGTTCGATCCGTTACAACTGACCGCCGCTCACCCGACGCTGCCTGTTCCGAGTTATGCCCGTATCACTAACCTGGCGAATGGCCGCATGGTGGTGGTACGCATTAACGATCGCGGCCCTTATGGTAACGATCGCGTGATCTCATTGTCGCGTGCGGCGGCCGATCGCCTGAATACGTCGAACAATACCAAAGTGCGCATCGACCCGATCATTGTGGCGCAGGACGGTTCCATGTCCGGTCCGGGAACGGTTTGTACCACTATCGCGAAGCAAACCTATGCCCTGCCGGCACTCCCGGATTTGAACGGCAATGGCGCGTCACAACCGCAACCTGCTCCTGATAACGTGCGCATGATCAGCAATTCGACGCTGAAAGGTGACGAAAACACAAAGCCAGTAAGTAGCGGCGGTTTCCTGGGTGCGCCGACGCCGCTGCATGCAGGCGTACTTGAGGGCAGCGAACCTGCTGCGCCAGCTGTGACGACGCAGACGACGCCACCCGTGACCGCTGCGCCAGTGGCCACCCCGGCACCGGCAACGCGCACAGCTCCCGTAACGGCACCGATCACCGCGCCAGGTTCCGTACAAGGCCACGTTGCGACATCCGCGGCGCCGGCTGCGGCAAGCGGAAGTTATATGGTGCAGGTTGGCGCAGTCAGCGATCAAACCCGCGCGCAGCAGTACCAGCAGCGCCTGGCCCAGCAATTTTCTGTGCCGGGCCGGGTGGTGCAAAACGGCGCGGTGTGGCGTATCCAGCTCGGGCCTTTTAGCAATAAATCAGACGCCAGTGCCTTGCAACAGCGTCTGCAAAATGAAGCGCAGTTACAGTCTTTTGTAACCAACGCGCAATAACAGATTTGGCATCTGACTTTGTCAACCACTGTAAACAGCATTAACAAAGTCATGCGGAAAGTCGGATGCCTGTCAGAATAGCTTTTGCTATAGTAGGGCACTTTTTTTAACTCCATCACGGATGTCGTTGTTCAGACCATGAAGACCACTCTCTCCGTTCGTTTCGTACAGCGCCTGGCGCTCACCACGGCACTGACTGCCGCCACCCTCGGCACAGCCCATGCTGATGACCTCAATATCAAGACCATGATTCCTGGCGCGCCACAGATTGATGCCGAATCCTGGATCCTCATCGATTACAACTCCGGCAAGGTGTTGACAGAACAGAACGCCGATTCGCGTCGCGATCCGGCCAGCCTGACGAAAATGATGACCAGCTACGTCATCGGCCAGGCAATGAAAGCGGGGAAATTCAAAGATAGCGATCTGGTCACTATCGGCAATGACGCGTGGGCAACAGGCAACCCGGTGTTCCGTGGCTCTTCTCTGATGTTCCTGAAACCGGGTATGCAAGTTCCGGTTTCACAACTCATCCGTGGTATCAACTTGCAGTCTGGTAACGACGCCTGTGTGGCGATGGCAGATTATGTTGCTGGCAGCCAGGACGCGTTTGTCGGTCTGATGAATAACTACGTTAACGCGCTTGGCCTGCAGAACTCCCACTTCCAGACTGTTCATGGTCTGGATGCTGAGGGGCAATACAGCTCCGCACGTGACATGGCCCTGATTGGCCAGGCACTGATTCGCGATGTGCCAAACGAATACTCCATCTACAAAGAGAAAGAGTTCACCTTTAACGGTATTCGCCAGACCAACCGTAACGGCCTGCTGTGGGATAACAGTCTGAATGTCGACGGTATTAAAACCGGTCATACGGACAAAGCGGGTTACAACCTGGTGGCCTCTGCAACCGAAGGCCAGATGCGCCTGATCTCCGCAGTTATGGGTGGCAGAACGTTCAAAGGGCGTGAAGCCGAAAGTAAAAAACTGCTGACATGGGGTTTCCGTTTCTTCGAAACCGTGAGTCCGCTGAAAGCAGGCAAAGAATTCGCCTCAGAACCAGCCTGGTTTGGTGACAACGATCGCGCTTCGCTGGGTGTTGATAAAGACGTCTATCTGACTATCCCACGTGGCCGTATGAAAGATCTGAAGGCGAGTTATGTGTTAACCACCAGTGAACTGCACGCGCCGTTGCAGAAAAATCAGGTGGTCGGCACCATTAACTTCCAACTGGACGGCAAAACTATCGAACAACGTCCTCTGGTCGTGCTGCAGGAAATCCAGGAAGGGAATTTCTTCGGTAAAATCATCGACTATATCAAGCTGATGTTCCATCACTGGTTCGGCTAAAAAACGAACACTTGAAAGTGTGATTTCCGTCCCCATATACTAAGCATCTCAAAAACTCCTGCCCTTTCGGCAGGAGTTATTATTTTTACGCCGGAGCTGACATGAAAACCAATCTCAAAGAACTGCTTGAATTCCCGACTCCCTTTACTTACAAAGTGATGGGACTGGCGAAACCAGAGCTGGTTGACCTGGTGGTTGAAGTGGTACAGCGCCATGCGCCCGGTGATTACTCTCCGCAGGTAAAACCGAGCAGCAAAGGCAATTACCACTCGGTATCCATCACCATCACCGCCACGCATATTGAGCAAGTTGAGACCCTGTACGAAGAACTGGGCAACATTGAAATTGTTCGTATGGTACTGTAATTAAGCAGGTGTTACCGGGCCGCTGGTCGGGTAACACTCTCTATGTGATATAATCCCCTCACCTTTTCTTCTCCCGGAGATGCTGTTTTGTCTCAGGATACAATCCTAATCCGTAACCTTGGCCTGCAGCCCTACGACCCTGTGTCTGAGGCAATGCATGAATTCACGGAAACCCGCACCGAGAGCACGCCTGACGAAATCTGGCTGGTTGAACATAACCCGGTCTTTACTCAGGGACAGGCAGGTAAAGCTGAGCATGTACTCTCCCCCGGTGATATTCCGGTGATACAAAGCGATCGTGGCGGCCAGGTCACCTATCATGGTCCTGGTCAGCAGGTCATGTACATATTAATAAACCTCAAGCGTCGTAAACTTGGCGTCCGTGAACTTGTCACCGTGATGGAACAAACTGTCATCGATACACTGGCGGAATGGGGTATTGAAGCTCGTGCGCGCGCCGATGCTCCGGGTGTTTATGTGCAGGATAAAAAGATCTGTTCGCTGGGGTTACGCATTCGTAAAGGTTGCTCATTTCATGGCCTGGCGCTGAATATCGCGATGGATCTAACCCCTTTTTTACGCATCAATCCATGTGGGTATGCTGGAATGGAAATGACGCAAGTTAAACATTTCATGCCTGATGCCAATATGGACAAAATAAGACCTGTGCTTATTAGCCATCTTTTAGCACAGCTAAACAATCCGCCACATATATATACCGCTACTTAATATATGATGTATAACGGCTTGCTTTTTAAGCAAGTCGTTATTTATTTCCCCCAGTTATACTTTACAACCGCAGTTCTCTTCTCTATTTTCAAAATACCTGCCTGATCCGGTTAATTCGCAACGCGTGGCACATTTGCTGCGACGTCGAATTGCGCATAGCCGGATTAAATTTAAGCTTAATGCCCTGCATCATGCTGAAAACCATCCATAATGATGATATGTGAAGAAAAATCAGCTTAAATTACACATCACCATAAATAATAAATTCAACTATCATTCATATTGTGAATGATTACGGAGTACAAGCGTGGATTATAATAACCTGTCGGAACAGAAAATAGCCGAGCGACCCGAAGATGATAAACCACAAATCTTCAGAACGTTACGCAATATTGACCTCAATTTATTGACCATCTTTGAGGCAGTATATGTACACAAAGGGATTGTGAATGCCGCGCGAGTGCTTAACCTGACGCCATCCGCAATTAGTCAATCCATTCAAAAATTACGAACAATATTCCCCGATCCGCTTTTTATTCGCAAAGGCCAGGGCGTGACGCCAACCGCCTATGCTTCGCATTTGCATGAGTATATTAGCCAGGGTCTGGAGTCGATTCTCGGTGCGCTGGATCTGACCGGTAGTTATGATAAACAACGAACTATCACTATCGGCACCCCCCCTTCGCTGGGCGCGATTGTCATTCCCGTTATCTGGCAGGCTATCAAAGAGAGCGCACCGCATCTGGTGATGCGCAATATCCCTATCCATGATGCCGAAAATCAACTCAGTCAGTTCCAGACCGATCTCATCATCGACACCAATATCCCGACAGCCCGCACCCTGAGCCATCATGCACTGTATACTGATCGGTTGATGCTGGTTTGTCGCGAAGGGCACCCCTGCCTGCGCGCGACCATCAATGAAGATGTCCTGCAACACTATGAACACACATTATTGATGCTAGAGGGACAAAACCTGAGTGCGTTGCGTCAGCGTGTTCAGGATCTGTTCCCTGAACGTCAGGTCAGCTTTAGCAGTTACAATATGTTTACTATCGCAGCACTGATTGGTAACAGTGATATGTTAGGGTTGATGCCAACTCGCCTGTTCAAGCTCTTTAGCGCGTGCTGGCCTCTGGTAGAAATTGATTTTCCGCCGGTCAGTAACGAAAGACTGGACGTTTCTCTGTATTACAACAAGTTAAGCCTGCGTGACCCGGTACTTGAAAACGTTATCAACGTTATTCGCCGGGCTTTCTGAAATCCGCATCAGCCTGGCAAAACGGCTAATCCTCATTGGGCAAAGCGTACAAAACAACAACTATTTTACATTTTGCCCCGTTGCCAGGCTGCTTTCTGCCCCCTATCAATGCTATACTGCACGTCATTAATTCAAAAATAGTTGATAAATACAACATTCCCTTGAATTGAAACACTTACTTCGTTATCCGCAACTGGAACACGCACGCTATGAGTAAACCCATTGTGATGGAACGCGGTGTTAAGTACCGCGATGCCGATAAAATGGCCCTTATCCCGGTTAAAAACGTGGCAACAGAGCGCGAAGCCCTGTTAAGAAAACCGGAATGGATGAAGATCAAACTTCCGGCTGACTCGTCCCGTATTCAGGGCATCAAGGCGGCCATGCGCAAAAATGGGCTGCACTCGGTTTGCGAAGAAGCGTCCTGCCCGAACCTGGCAGAGTGTTTCAATCACGGCACGGCGACCTTTATGATTCTTGGCGCGATCTGTACGCGCCGCTGCCCGTTCTGCGATGTGGCTCACGGTCGCCCGGTTGCGCCGGATGCCAACGAACCGAAAAAACTGGCTCAGACTATCGCTGACATGGCGTTACGTTATGTCGTGATTACCTCGGTAGACCGTGACGATCTGCGTGATGGCGGTGCTCAGCATTTCGCTGACTGTATCAGTGCGATTCGCGAGAAAAACCCCGCCATCAAGATTGAGACGTTGGTACCAGACTTCCGTGGTCGTATGGACCGCGCGCTGGATATTTTGACGGCTACCCCGCCGGATGTGTTTAACCACAACCTGGAGAACGTACCGCGCGTTTACCGCCAGGTCCGTCCGGGAGCAGACTATAACTGGTCTCTAAAACTGCTGGAACGCTTTAAAGAAGCGCATCCGGAGATCCCCACCAAATCTGGCCTGATGGTGGGACTTGGGGAAACCAATGCTGAAATCATTGACGTCATGCGCGACCTGCGCCGCCACGGCGTTACCATGCTGACGCTGGGCCAGTATCTGCAGCCAAGCCGCCACCATCTACCTGTACAGCGTTATGTCAGCCCGGAAGAGTTTGATGAAATGAAAGCGGAAGCGCTGGCGATGGGCTTCACCCATGCTGCATGCGGTCCGTTCGTGCGTTCGTCCTACCACGCCGACCTGCAAGCTAAAGGTATTGAAGTAAAATAATGCAGTAATATCTGATTACACTTGCAATAAAAAAACCGGCGTAATGCCGGTTTTTTTATGTTGCACGAACATACTTACTCTTTATGAGAAAGCTTTTCGGCCGGAACGTCGTCTTCCGCAGTTTTCTTCGCCGTGGTGTCATCGTCATTCATGGCTTTTTTAAAGCCCTTGATCGCTGTGCCCAGATCTCCGCCCAGCGTACGAAGTTTTTTGGTACCAAACAGCAGAACGACCAGTGCGGCCACGACCAGCAATTTGGTAATACTAATCTCACCCATAGATACCTTCTTTCATAAAACGGACTGCGTAAAGCACCATTATAACCTGATGTCATTAACGGTCATTCGACGCGCGCACACAATAGCAATCTGTAACGAGATGAATCAAGCATTGTTTAAAAAAACATCACATCAGTTGCGGTGGAGCGAAACGGCGATTTCGCAGGACGGGTAATTTCTCCCGCGTCTGCGACAAACGCTGTTGCGTAACCTCCGCCATGATAAGTTGCGGGACCTCTCCCGCCGCGGCAATAACCACTCCCTGCGGGTCGACTACCTGACTCTGGCCAATATTCTTATTGCCACATTCACCTGACGCCACGATATAACAGGTCGTGTCCAGCGCTCGCGCCGCCAGTAACGTCGCCCAGTGCTGCTCTTTGAGCGGGCCCCGAACCCATGCCGCAGGAAGTGCCAGAATATCGGCCCCCTGTAACGCCAATGACAACGCCAGCTCAGGAAAGCGCAGATCATAGCAGGTCATTAACCCGACCTTCATCCCGTCTACGTCAATTAACGGTGCGATTTCATGCCCCGCATCCACACGCGCCGACTCTTGCATGTTAAACGCATCGTAAAGATGCAGTTTGGCGTACCGGGTAAGAATATGCCCTTCGCGCAGCGCCACCAGCGTATTTACCGCCCTTCCCGACGAGGAAGGCACATGAATGGTCAGAAGGGTTGTCAGCGTATTTTTGCGGCTCTCCTCAAGCAACAGGCTTAAAAAGCCTCCATCAAGCGTCTGGGCCGATTTCACAGACATATAAGGGTCATTGTCATCTCGCGCCAGTAACGCCTCAGGAAGTACCAACAGCGACGCCTGCTGACGTGCTGCTTGCGCCATCAATGTGACACACGTATGAGCATTTATTTGCCAGTCCGGGGTAACAACAAACTGCCCTGCCGCAACAATCATCGTTTTCTCCTGCTTCTGTCGCCATAGCCAGTCCTCCGCTTCGGCGCTACACTCACCACTCTAACAAATCAAATAGCAGGATTTCCGCGTGTTACAACTTCTTTTAGCTGTATTTATTGGTGGCGGGACGGGTAGCGTGGCGCGATGGGCGCTCAGCATGAAATTTAACCCCGCCCATCATGCTATTCCGTTGGGGACACTGACAGCGAATTTAGCCGGGGCGTTTATCATTGGGATGGGACTGGCCTGGTTTAACCGCATGACTCATATCGACCCGATGTGGAAAGTGTTACTGACCACAGGTTTTTGCGGTGGTCTGACTACGTTTTCAACGTTTTCAGCGGAGGTGGTTTTTTTATTACAGGAAGGACGTTTTAGCTGGGCTTTGCTTAACGTGGCCGTTAACCTGCTCGGATCATTTGCGATGACGGCGCTCGCCTTCTGGTTGTTTTCCAGCGTTAATGCGAATTAAGGGCAAAAAAAACCCGCCTTAGAGGCGGGTTTTATAATTCTGTCTTATTGCTAACTTAGATAGCCATTACGTTAGCAGCAGAAGGACCTTTGGCACCGTTAGTGATTTCGAACTCTACACGCTGACCTTCAGCCAGAGTTTTGAAACCATTGCTCTGGATTGCAGAGAAGTGTACGAACACGTCTTTGCTGCCATCTTCCGGAGTAATGAAACCGAATCCTTTGGATTCATTAAACCACTTAACGTTACCTTTAATCTTAGACATCAATATTACCTTTACATGAAAAACGACACAAATGCTGTGTCGAGTTACAGTACAACAATTGTGAAGACTTTTGTCCAGTCGTTATTCATCAAAAAGTGATAAATGTCGCTAAGTTTTTTCAAAGATACTGTTTATTTGGGATCCGCATCAATGGTTAAGAATTAACCACCTCAAAAATGCTACGTCGCGCAAACGAGACGCGGTATTTTGCTCATAAATTAGTGACAACGATGAAGGAATGTGTACCCCGCCGGGATGACAACCATCGACAATCACAGTGCAGCAAGCAGGATCAGCATTCGGTTACGCAAAGAGACACGAATAGAGGAACGCGCGATGGTCTCGCTGCCCGCTCAGGGTTTGCGCCTTCCTTTGCGAACAATCGACCACTTTTCAGCGCCCAGTACGCCCATGATTTTTTGCGAACCTCGCAACTGTATTTCTGCCATTTTGCGGGAAATAAGCAAAAATGCGCGATAATATTCGCAAAACGATTCTTCTTTGATTTTAATCATCTACTCTTTAGCGGTTATTCGGCACATTGCATTTCTTCCTTTTCCGGCAGTCATTTTTCTTGTTCTTTACCCTTGGATCCAGAACATTATGTTAACGTTTATTGAACTTCTGATTGGCGTCGTGGTAATTGTGGGTGTCGCACGCTATATCATTAAAGGTTACTCTGCCACCGGCGTGCTGTTTGTCGGCGGTCTGACGTTGTTAATCGTCAGTGCGCTGATGGGACACAAAGTCCTGCCGGGGAGTGCTACCAGCACGGGTTACACCGCAACAGACATCGTTGAATACATTAAAATCTTGCTGATGAGCCGCGGTGGCGACCTGGGCATGATGATCATGATGCTGTGTGGGTTTGCCGCCTATATGACCCATATCGGTGCCAACGACATGGTCGTTAAGCTCGCTTCCCGACCGCTGCGTTTCATTAACTCGCCCTATTTATTAATGATCGCCGCCTATTTTGTCGCTTGCCTGATGTCCCTGGCGGTCTCCTCCGCTACCGGGCTTGGCGTATTATTAATGGCAACGCTCTTCCCGGTAATGGTGAACGTAGGGATAAGCCGCGGGGCCGCCGCTGCTATTTGCGCCTCTCCGGCGGCGATTATTTTATCTCCCACCTCCGGGGATGTGGTGTTGGCCGCGAAAGCCGCAGAGATGCCGCTCATCGACTTCGCGTTCAAAACTACGCTGCCGATCTCCATCGCTGCCATTATTTTTATGGCCATCGCCCACTATTTCTGGCAGCGCTATCTGGATAAAAAAGAGAACATCACCGCAGAGATGCTGGATGTGAAAGACATCACCACCACTGCGCCGTCTTTCTACGCCATTCTGCCGTTTACACCGATCATTGGCGTGCTGATCTTCGACGGAAAATGGGGGCCGGAATTGCATATCATCACTATCCTGGTGATCTGCATGCTGCTCGCCGCAGTGCTGGAGTTTTTGCGCGGTTTCAATACGCAGAACGTCTTTTCCGGTCTGGAAGTGGCTTATCGCGGCATGGCCGATGCGTTTGCTGGCGTGGTAATGCTGTTAGTTGCCGCCGGCGTCTTCGCACAGGGGCTCAGCACGATTGGTTTTATCCAGAGTCTGATCTCCATTGCCACCTCGTTTGGTTCCGCCAGTATCATTCTGATGTTGGTGCTGGTCATTCTCACCATGCTGGCGGCGATGACGACGGGTTCCGGTAACGCACCGTTCTACGCGTTTGTGGAAATGATCCCCAAACTGGCACACGAGTCAGGTATCAACCCGGCTTATCTTTCGATTCCGATGCTGCAGGCTTCTAACCTTGGTCGCACCATTTCCCCGGTGTCCGGCGTGGTGGTTGCCGTTGCAGGTATGGCCAATATTTCTCCGTTTGAAGTGGTAAAACGGACATCAGTGCCGGTCATTGTGGGTCTGATTGTGGTGATCGTGGCGACAGAAATTCTGGTTCCAGGCGCCGCCGTGCATTAACAGTCTGTTCAGACATAACGCAAAAAGCGCCCATCCGGCGCTTTTTGTGCTTTAATAACTTACGGAAATTATCTAAACACATTCATCAGGATCAGAAATGTTCAGAAAGGGACTCGTCGCCAGTCTGGGTGTCGCCATGGCGATGCTGTCGCTCTCCCCCCTTCACGCTGCCCCACTCGAGCCCAAACAGTACGGTGATTTTGACCGCTACGTGCTTGCACTTTCGTGGCAAACCGGTTTTTGCCAAAGTCAGCATGACCATGGGGGGCGCGAGCCGGAAGAATGCCGACTACAAAAAGAACTACCGCAAAAAATTGATTTTCTGACCGTTCACGGCCTGTGGCCCGGCCTGCCGAAATCTATTGCGGCACGCGGTGTGGATGAGAAGCGCTGGATGCGATATGGCTGCGCCACGCGCCCTGTTCCCAATATGCCTGAGGCGAAAATCAGCCAGAAATGTTCTGCCGCTGAAACCGGAATGTCACTGGAAGTGGCGAACAAGCTCAACTCGGTTATGCCCGGCGCTGGCAGCTCGTCTTGTCTGGAACGTTACGAATATGCCAAACACGGCGTTTGCTTCGGTTTCGATCCGGACGCCTTATTCGGGACGATGGTGCGTCTGAACCAGGAAGTGAAAAGCAGTGCGCCGGGGCTTTTTCTGGCAAATAACTACGGTAAACACGTAAGCCGTAGCGATTTTGACGCCGCCGTTGCGAAGGCCTGGGGTGCTAACAGTGTTAAAGCTGTAAAACTGAACTGTAGCGGTAATCCGGCGTATCTGACTGAAATGCAAATCGCCATTGACGCGCGGGCTATCAATGAGCCGCTTTCTGCAAAATCCCTGCTGGCGCAACCCCATCCGGGAAACTGCGGAAATGACTTTGTTATCGACAGCGTCGGTTATTAATACCGCCCCTTCGGCTTAAAGACATAAACCCGGCAAATGTGAGCTAAGTCACTTCAAAGTTGTGTGCAGTCTCAGTATCATCCGAAGAGTTAAACCCTCGCTGCCAGACGGCGAGGGTTTTTCTTTGGATTAATCTGGCGGGATTTCGCCTCATGACATGGAGTAATAGATGTCCAGACCTGCAATTATCATCAATGAACTTGACGCTGAGCGCATTGACCGTCTGCTGGAGCAACCCGCTCATGCCAGTCTGCCGGTCGCGAAGGTGCTGAATGACGAACTGGATCGCGCGCAGATGTGTGCGCCCGAAGCGATGCCAGCCAACGTGGTAACCATGAACAGCACGGTAAAATTCCGTGAGTTGAAAAGCGGTGAAATCCGCACACGAACCCTCGTCTACCCGGCGCAAATGACCGATAGCGCGACGCAACTGTCCGTGATGGCGCCAGTCGGTGCTGCGTTACTGGGCTTACGGGTCGGCGATAGCATCCACTGGGAACTCCCCGGCGGTGCGACCACCGATCTCGAAGTGCTGGAGTTAATCTACCAGCCAGAAGCCGCTGGCGAATATCTGCGTTAAGCACGCCATACGCTGTTAAGAGGATGCATACCGCATCCTCTTTTCCCTTCCTGGGTCAGCTCACCCGAATGTCGCATATCTTTGTCCCGACCAGGCTTCTATTGTGGTAAGAGGTTTTTGCCCAGGGTTCGCATATGAGCGAAACATGGATCATCACCCTTATTTATTTGATCGTGGCGGCGATTATTGTCGCAGCCGTGCTCTATCTCGAACGGCACTGGTAACGTCCGGTCATTCCGGAAAGTCATCTCTCTCCACTTAAACCCCAGGTCAAATAAATAATTGCCAGCGACGTAGCAGAATCATGCGGTCATACCTGCTGAAATACCCGTGACATAATCTACAGGGAGACACGTTTATGTATCAGACAATCATTATGCCGGTAGATGTTTTTGAAATGGAGTTAAGCGACAAAGCCGTGCGCCACGCCGAGTTCCTTGCTCAGGACACGGGGGTCATCCATTTACTGCACGTTTTGCCAGCTTCTTCCAGCCTGAGCCTGCACCGATTCGCTGCAGATATTCGTCGTTTTGAAGAACATTTGCAGCATGAAGCGCAAACCCGCCTGACCACGATGGTAAGTCACTTTTCAATTAGCCCTGAGCGTATCCGCACCCATGTTCGTCTGGGAAGCGTACGCGATGTGGTCAATGAGTTAGCAGAAGAGTTACATGCGGACATGGTGGTGATTGGTTCGCGTAACCCCTCTATCACTACCCATTTGCTGGGGTCAAACGCGTCAAGCGTTGTGCGCCATGCGCACATTCCGGTGCTGGTTGTACGGTGAAAAAAAGAGGCTGCCAGTGGCAGCCTCTTTGTTATTGCAGGTTTAGGCCCTTCATTCTTCGGGTTGCCGGTGCGTTAGCTTCATGCAACCCGAATGATTTCGGGCTTGTCTTACTTTCTTCTTATGTTATGCACGCTTTGTACGGATCAGGTAGTCGAATGCACTCAGAGAGGCTTTCGCTCCTTCACCCGTGGCGATAATAATTTGCTTGTACGGCACCGTCGTGCAGTCACCCGCGGCGAACACGCCTTTGACGCTGGTTTCACATTTCGCGTCAATGATGATCTCGCCCATACGGTTGCGCTCAATAGCACCTTCCAGCCAGGTGGTATTCGGCAGTAAACCAATCTGCACGAAGATACCGGCCAGCGCGATATGATGCACATCACCGCTCACGCGATCGCGATACTCAATACCCGTCAGTTTGCTGCCATCGCCTTTAACTTCGGTGGTTTGCGCATTCAAAATGATGTCAACATTACCGAGGCTACGCACTTTATCCTGCAGCACCTGGTCTGCTTTCATCTCGGGCGCAAACTCCAGCAGGGTGACATGTTCAACAATACCTGCCAGGTCGATGGCAGCTTCCACGCCGGAGTTACCGCCGCCGATGACCGCCACACGCTTACCTTTAAACAGCGGGCCATCACAGTGCGGGCAGTAGGTCACCCCTTTGGTGCGATACTGTTCTTCGCCCGGCACGTTCATGTTGCGCCACTTTGCCCCGGTCGCAATAATGATGCTGCGTGCCTTCAACACCGCACCCGATGCAGTTTCAATCTGATGCAGACCCCCTTCCACCGCAGCCGGCGTCAGTTTGGTCGCACTTTGCGAATCAATCACATCAACGTCGTATTCAGAAACATGCGCTTTCAGCGCGCCCGCCAGTTTTTGGCCTTCGGTCTTCGGCACAGAGATATAGTTTTCGATGTCTACAGTGTCCAGCACCTGGCCACCAAAACGCTCACCCATCAACCCGGTACGGATACCTTTACGTGCGGAGTAAACCGCTGCTGCCGCACCAGACGGGCCGGAACCGACAATCAGCACATCATACGCATCACGCTTGTTCAGCTCTTCCGCTGCACGTTTTTCCGCGCCAGTATCAATTTTTGCCACGATTTCAGCCAGCGTCATACGCCCCTGACCGAACTCTTTACCATTGACGAAGACTGCCGGAACGCCCATCACATTACGGTCAGTGATTTCATTCTGGTACGTGCCGCCATCAATAGCCGTATGTTTGATACGCGGGTTCAGCACCGCCATCAGGTTAAGCGCCTGTACGACATCCGGGCAGTTATGGCAGGTCAGCGAGTAATACGTTTCAAACTCAAAATCACCGTCAATATCACGAATCTGCTCGAGCAAAGATTGCGCTTCTTTAGACGGGTGCCCACCGGTCCACAGCAGCGCAAGCACCAGAGAGGTGAATTCATGGCCCAGCGGCGAACCCGCAAAACGTGGCCCCTGGCTTGAACCTGGGTTGGTAATCAGGAAGGACGGCTTGCGCACTGCCAGCGTGTTATCTTCTTTGAAAGAGACTTTATCTGACAGTTCAGCAATTTCAGCCAACAGTTCCTTGATTTCTGCCGATCTGGCGCTGTCATCCAGCGTGGCAATCAGCTCAACAGGTTTAGTCAGTTTCTCAAGGTAAGCCTTGAGCTGCGTTTTCATGTTTGTGTCGAGCATTTTTAATCTCCTGGGCTTAAAACATCATCATGCAAGCTGCCTTATTACGGCGGCCCCAATGCAACTTGAATCATGGTGCGCGGGAATAAAATGGGCGCAAAAGCGCCCATTAACAGACTAATTCGCAAGAATTTCGTGTTACAGGAAGGCGGCAAGCTTATGAATCCCCGGGAGCTTACTAATGTAAGTGACCGGGGTGATTAAGCGCAGCCAACGCACCTGTAGCAAGAAAGGCGTCGCGAATTTTAGATTTTGCCAACCAGGTCCAGGGACGGAGCCAAGGTCGCGTCGCCTTCTTTCCACTTAGCCGGGCATACTTCGCCTGGGTGGGAAGCAACATACTGTGCGGCTTTGATTTTACGCAGCAGGTCAGATGCGTCGCGGCCGATACCTTCAGCGGTAACTTCGATAGCCTGGATGATACCCTGCGGGTCAACGATGAAGGTGCCACGGTCAGCCAGACCTTCGTCTTCACGCATGATTTCAAAGTTACGGGTCAGGGCGCCAGTCGGGTCGCCGATCATCGCATATTTGATTTTAGCGATGGTGTCAGAGCTGCTGTGCCATGCTTTATGCGTAAAGTGGGTGTCAGTAGAAACAGAGTAAACGTCAACGCCCAGTTTCTGCAGCTCTTCATAATGGTCAGCGACGTCACCCAGTTCAGTCGGGCATACGAAAGTGAAGTCAGCCGGGTAGAAGAAGAAGACGCTCCAGCGGCCTTCGGTATCTTTCTCAGTAACTTCTACGAACTCACCGTTTTTGAACGCCTGGTTTTTAAAAGGTTTGATTTTGGTGTTAATTAAAGACATCTATACTTCCTCCGTGTTTTCGTTGAGGTGTAAGTTAACGATTTTTTTCCGACTCGGCTAATGCGTTTGCATTATCAAATCAATAAGCGTTAGCTAACAACTCGCACAAAACTGTTTAATGTACCGTACATGAACGAGCGTAAAGTTGACGGGGATCCCATCGGTAAAAAAACAAAAAAGCCACCTCACGGGTGGCTTTAGACCTGAAATACCCGCGGGTGCTTCAGCGCCAGTCGTACTGGCATCACGTTGTGCGGCAAGGAAAAAATTGTCGCACAGACGGTGAGGATTACAACACTCTCGCTGCCACATAACAATGCACGGGATGCAGATACTGTCTATGGTTGTGATAGGTTTTACCGTCAACAACATTATCTCATTGTTACATAAGGTTTTTATGCTTAAACGTCTACTCGCACTTTCGCTTCTTTCTTTTTACGTTCAGGCAGAAGAGCTTCCTGCACCTGTACAAGCCATTGAAAAACAAGGTATCACAATCATTAAATCTTTCGATGCGCCAGGTGGTATGAAAGGTTATCTCGGGAAATATCAGGATATGGGCGTCACCATTTATGTCACGCCGGACGGCAAACAGGCAATTTCAGGCTACATGTACGACACCGCCGGAACCAACCTGAGTGAGAAAATGATTCAGGATGAGATCTACTCTCCGGCAGGTCGGGCGCTCTGGCAGCAGATGGAAAAATCGACGTGGATCCTTGATGGTAAAAAAGACGCGCCGCGGGTGATCTACGTTTTTGCCGATCCGTTCTGTCCGTATTGCAGCCGCTTCTGGCAACAGTCACGTCCATGGGTTGAATCCGGTAAAGTACAAATCCGCACGTTATTGGTTGGCGTTATCAAACCCGAAAGTCCTGCGGCAGCGGCAGCCATTTTGAGCGATAGCGACCCGGCCAAAAAGTGGCATGACTACGAGCAATCCCTCGGGAAAATGACGCTTGATTTACCCAAAACCGTCCCTCCGAAGATCATGAATGTATTGAAAGGTAATCAAACGTTAATGGACGAATTGGGTGCCAACGCCACACCAGCCATTTACTACATGAATAAAGATAATGTGCTGCAGCAGGAGGTTGGGCTCCCTGACGAGGAAAAAATGAAGCTGATTTTGGGCGAATAAAGGTAAAAAAAAACCACAAAAGTGTTAAAAATTCAGCCGGAGAAATACATCACTGAGAATTATGATTATTTCTCCGGAATTGTTTTTTCGTTACCAATCATAAATTCTCGTTGCAAAACAGTGAGAAATAAAACAAAAACACAATGCTAGTGAATACAAACAATTCAAATCATTTAATATAATTATATCATTGAAATCTATAACAAATTAAAGATTAACTCTTTGTTTAATTTCATTATCATTTCCAGTCTGATTAGGTAATCGCCTGGGGTTAATTGACGGTGAAAATTGATAAGCAAATTCTGGAACAGGATGTTCTGGACGCCAGCATGGAAAGGATTAAATGGACATTAGAAAACTTCCAGAAAGTATGTGTTTCTTTTTCTGGCGGAAAAGATTCCAGTATCATGCTCAATCTGACGGTACAACTCGCTCGTCGGATGAAAAAGAAAATCAGCATCTTATTTATCGACTGGGAAGCGCAATTCAGCCATACCATTAACCACGTAGAACGCATGCGTACTGAATATAGCGATATCACAGAGCGTTTTTACTGGGTTGCCCTGCCGCTGACCACACAAAATGGCTTATCGCAATTTTCCCCCACCTGGCAATGCTGGCAACCCGGCGTGGAATGGGTACGACAACCCCCTGAGCATGCCATTACAAATCCTGCCGAATTTCCCTTTTATGAGCACGGAATGACATTTGAAGCCTTTGTCAGTGAATTTGCCGACTGGTTCGCCAACCATCGTCCGGCAGCGATGATGATTGGTATTCGTGCTGACGAATCTTACAACCGCTTTATGGCTATTGCGTCGGCCCGCAAAATGCGTTTCGCCGATGATAAGCCCTGGACCACCGCGGCGCCGCGTGGACATGCCTGGTACATTTACCCAATTTATGACTGGAAAACTGCCGATATCTGGACCTGGTTCGGTAAGACCCAAACCCCCTATAACCCGCTATACGATTTGATGTATCAGGCAGGCGTGCCTACGCGCTATATGCGTATCTGCGAACCTTTCGGCCCGGAACAACGTCAGGGTCTGTGGCTCTATCACGTTATCGAGCCTGCACGTTGGGCAGTGATGTGCGAACGCGTCAGCGGTGTGAGCAGCGGCGGAATTTACGCCGGGCAAGATAACCTCTTCTATGGCCATCGCAAGCTCACAAAGCCGGCCCACTTACGATGGCGGGAGTATGTCCTGTTTTTACTTGATAGCATGCCGGAACAGTCCGCCGAACATTACCGCAACAAAATTGCCGTCTACCTGCGCTGGTTCGAAAAACAGGGGGTGACGGAGATTCCAGACAGTCAACCCGGCGACGCTGGCGCAAAGGACGTCCCCTCCTGGCGCCGCATCTGCAAGGTGCTGCTCAATAACGATTACTGGTGCCGGGCGCTCTCTTTTAGCCCTACCAAAACAAGCAATTACAAACGCTATCACGAACGAATCAAAAATAAACGCAAGGAGTGGGGAATACTATGCAACAGCGATTAATCAATGAAATTGAGGCTTTTCTTGCCGCATTACCTGAGGAAGAACGGATTGCAGCCATCAACGACTTTCGTCGCACTCTCCACGCGTACAGCCCCTTCCGCGATCAGCCTGTCGATTGCGTTTTGTGGGTAAAAAACGACCATATTTCTCCCAATGACTATAACCCCAACAATGTCGCGCCGCCGGAGAAACGGCTGTTACTGAAATCGCTGGAAGCCGACGGTTTCACCCAGCCCATAGTGGTGCAGGAAGACAAACCCCATCATTTCGAAATTGTCGATGGTTTTCACCGCCACGAGCTGGGCAAAAGTCGGGCGACCCTAAGAAGTAAACTTAAAGGCTATCTCCCGATTACGTGCCTTAACAGTGACAGAAACAGCAAATCGAATCGCATGGCGGCGACCATTCGGCATAATCGGGCACGTGGCCGTCATCAAATCAATGAGATGGCGGAAATTGTTCGTGAACTCTCACGGCTGGGCTGGACAGAAGAACAGATTGGTCAGGAACTGGGAATGGACAGTGATGAAGTCTTGCGCCTGAAACAGATTAACGGCCTGACAGAACTTTTCGCAGGCCGTCGATTCTCGCGCGCGTGGACGGTTAAATAGCGCCAGCTACAGCTTACATAACCGTTCAGCGGCTGCCAGTAGCGTCGATTCCTGCTTTGCAAAACATAAGCGAATCAGTTTATGCGGAAAGGGATCGGCGCAAAAAACCGACAGCGGAATAGCCGCAACGCCAACCTCTTTAGTCAGCCACTGGCAAAAGCTCACATCATCAAGATCGGAAATGGCACTGTAATCTGCCAGCAGGAAGTAAGTCCCCTCACACGGCAGGATCTCCAGCCGACTGCTGCTGAGTGCATTGACCAGCACATCGCGACGAGCCTGATAAAACGCAGGCAAGTCACGGTAATGTTCCGGCGCGGTCCGCAACATATCCGCCAGTGCCAGTTGCGCGGGCGTATTGACCGAGAAGGTCAGGTACTGATGCACTTTGCGCAGTTCAGCGCTGATGGCAGCCGGCGCCACGCAGTAACCCACTTTCCAGCCGGTCATATGAAAGGTCTTGCCAAATGAGGAAACGGCAATTGCCCGCTGACGCAATTGCGGGTGCGCCAGCACGCTGGCATGCCCCTCCTCGACAAAGCTGATGTGCTCATACACTTCATCACTCAGCACATAGATTTCTTTCTCGTTGATCGCCTGCCATAAAGCCGCAAAATCCTCTTTGCGCCACACGGTTGCGGAGGGGTTATGTGGTGTATTCAGGATAACCAGCCGGGTTTTATCGCTCAGTAGGGCAGCGAATGCCTGCCAGTCGACACGGAAATGGGGAGGTTGCAGGGCGATACGTTTCAATATGCCGCCTGACAACTCCACCGCCGGGGCATAGCTGTCATAGCTTGGATCGAAGCAGATAACTTCATCGCCCTTACGCACCAGCGCCGTGATCGCTGCATACAATGCCTCGGTTGCTCCCGCCGTCACGGTGATATCGCTGCCCGCGTCCGGTTTATAGCCATACAGCGCGTCGGTTTTATCGGCAATCGCCTCACGTAACGCCTGCACCCCGGTCATCGGCGCATACTGATTCGCCCCTTGCGCCACGTGATAAGCCAGGCGCTCTTGTAAATAGCGTGGGCCATCAAAATCCGGGAATCCCTGAGACAGGTTGATGGCTTTATACTGCTGCGCCAGCGCACTCATTTGCGTGAAAATTGTGGTGCCTAAAGCGGGAAGTTTACTTTTGGGAATCAGTGCGTTATCGCTCATAGTTGCATGCCTGCTTGTAATACTGATGTTGCTGCCACTATAACACGATGTTAGTATTTGGCAATCAAGACGCTTAGACGTCTAAACCATAAGAATATTCCTGCCGACGCGCAACCCAGGAAGACTATGACAAACAACCTGCAACTCCATGAACTCGTTAACGCTTGCCACTGGATAGGCCAGAAAGGCTGGTCACCGGCTACCGGCGGCAATATGTCGCTGCGTGAAGATTCGCAATGGTGCTGGCTGAGCGAATCCGGCAAAGACAAAGGCAGCCTGACGACAGCAGATTTCCTGCAAGTCTCCATCGCCGATAATCATGCGCCCTCCGGGCGTAAGCCGTCAGCGGAAACGGGCCTGCACACGCTGATTTATCGCCTGTTCCCGGAAGCGAATGCGGTGCTACATGTGCACACCGTCAATGCCACCGTACTGTCACGCGTTGAGCGTGCACCTGAGTTGCTTATCAGCGGCTTCGAAATGCAAAAATCTCTGCGCGGACAAACCACGCATCTTGATACCGTATCGATTGCCATTTTCGATAACGCTCAGGATATTGATGCCCTCGCCCGCCATATTGAACATTACGCGCAAGAACGCCCCCTGAACTATGGCTTTTTGCTGCGTGGTCACGGTCTGACCTGCTGGGGCCGCGACGTGGCAGAAGCGCGTCGCCATCTGGAAGGGCTTGAATTTTTATTTGAATGCGAAATGCAGCGCCGTCTGCTGGAGAAATAATGATCCGCGCGATAGTTACCGACATAGAAGGTACCACCAGCGATATTCGCTTTGTGCACAATGTGTTATTTCCCTATGCCCGCGAACGCCTGCCGGCTTTTCTCAACGCACAGCAGTATATCGAGCCGGTAAAAACCATCCTCGATAATCTGCGTGAAGAAATAGCACAACCTGATGCCACCACCGCCGATCTGCTCGACACATTGCTGCAGTTTATCGATGAGGATCGCAAATCCACGCCGCTAAAAGCGCTACAGGGCATTATCTGGCGCGATGGCTACGTCAACGGCGACTTTACCGGTCATCTCTACCCGGACGTATTGCCAGCGCTGGAAAAATGGAAAGCCCAGGGCATTGATCTTTATGTTTATTCCTCTGGCTCGGTGGCGGCGCAAAAACTGTTATTTGGCTACAGCGACGAAGGTGATATTACTCATCTGTTCAGCGGCTATTTCGATACCCTGGTGGGGGCGAAGCGCGAGGAGCAGTCATATCGCAATATTGCTGAACAATTGGGCATTCCTGCGGCGCAGATCCTGTTCCTCTCTGATATCCACCAGGAGTTGGACGCCGCCGAAGCGGCCGGTTTGCGTACCGTACAGCTGATTCGTGGCGACAATGACGCCACCAGCCATCATCACCAGGTTTCCTCTTTCGACCACATTAAGCCGGAGCAGATCCCCTCATGAGCGCACTGACGATTTATTCTGACAAAGACGCCAGCAAGCCTGTCTGGCAAGGCACCGACGCCGCTGAGATTCAACAAAAGCTGAACGCCAAAGGCGTCCGCTTTGAGCGCTGGGAAGCTGACCGCGATCTGGGTGCAGACCCGTCGCCGGAAACGGTAATCGTCGCCTACCAGCATGCGATCGACAAACTGGTTGCGGAGAAAGGCTACCAGAGCTGGGATGTGATCAGCCTGCGCGCCGATAACCCGCAAAAAGAAGCGCTGCGCGCCAAATTCCTCAACGAGCACACGCACGGCGAAGATGAAGTACGCTTCTTCGTTGAAGGCGCCGGGCTGTTCTGCCTGCATATTGGTGATGAGGTCTATCAGGTGCTGTGCGAGAAAAACGACCTGATCTCCGTGCCCGCTGGCACCCCGCACTGGTTTGATATGGGCTCCGAGCCGAACTTCACCGCCATCCGTATTTTCGACAACCCGGAAGGCTGGATTGCCCAGTTCACCGGCGATGCGATTGCGGAAAACTATCCGCGACTTGCGTAATTACCTCTCCTTCTGTTCTGGCCCTGCGTTTGTACGGGGCCTTTTTTCACCCCTACCCATTCCTGTAGCCTGGCTTTTCTCCTGTTAAACCCGGCCTATACTTGCTCTTTTTGCGAAAGCGATGCACAGGGAAGGAAAAATGAAGCAAGTCATAGTGATGCTGTTGATGATGGTGCTGAGCGGTTGTGCCACCACGGTGCCGATGCCAAAAGAGGATACCCTCAATTACCTGCGGGTGATGGATAACAATATTACGGTCCTGTCAGACAAGTACGGCTATGTATTCCAGCGCGATAAGACTCACGACGTTTATAACGACTACAAAGCCTTTTATGACGAGTTCGGCGACAAAAGCCCCGGCGTGGCGGTGTTCTTTGTGGTGAAAGATAAGGATGTCACCGCAGAATATCGGGCGATTGTTGACGCCACCCAGTTAACGCCCGCACAGACGGACAGGCTGAAATATCACTACAACGCCCATGTGATGGAGTCCGGGAAAACACTCGTGGCGGTTTTCAAAGCGCAGGGGCACATCTATGGCGCACTGCATTTTCGGACCTCAGAAGCGACGAAGTTAACAACGCCGATCACCGTAACCATCACCGATAAAACGGAACAAAACATCAGTTACACGGCCCCGTTGTTGATCCCCATTTTCCCGCTGGTGATGATGTACGGTTGCGCAAAGGGACCTTGTGTTTGAGTCTTAGCCCTCACCTGTAATACCGCGATACGCTGCCTCCCGGATGCGGCGTAAACGCCTTATCCGGGCTACCGCCCGCGGGACCCGGGGTTCGTAGCCCGGCTAAGCGCAGCGCCAGCCGGGAAAACGCCAGGGGCACCATTTGCGGGCCTGCCTCCCGGATGGCGGCGTAAACGCCTTATCCGGGCTACCGCTCGCGGGACCGGGGGGTGTTCGTAGCCCGGCTAAGCGCAGCGCCAGCCGGGACAATACAGGCACTACTTTCGCGCCAGTATCCGCGCACGCATCTGTGTAAAGAACACGGGCACCAGCACTTCGAGCATAAACAGCACCAGGCTTATCTTTTGGTTATCCTCACCCGGACGCCAGTTTCCCAGGATGGCCGAGAGTACAAAAAATGCCACGCCCGCTGTCAGCATCGCCATACCATACAGACGATTGGCCCGATACCACAGCCCGTCATCATTCATTGTCCGTGCCGTTCGCACCCCATACCAACGGTTAGGTTTCACCTTTTGCAATACCAGCGGAATGGCAATAGCCATTAATAGCAGACTGGTGATACTCAGCCAGATAAAATTCATGTCCATCAGCGACTCTCCCTTTAAACGCATATTATCCCCGAAAAGGGATATTCACTGTCATGATGGATGGTAGTGGAAAACTAACGAGCGAATAAGAGTAACGTCATATTTTGATTAACTTTATGTGATGATGTAACAGCTTGCTGCTGGTCATGCCACGGCCCGACACCGTAGGATTCCGCTCCTGACCTTACGGCCTCGAGAACGGACGCGTGAAATATTCCCTGTTTTTATTTTTACTGACCTTACCTGCACTGGCCGCGCGTGCGGATGATGCCGTTAAACTTAACTGCCCGCCGCGTGGCGCTATTACCGTCTCCTTTTTTAATTACTATCTCATCACTATGAAATGGGGCGATCATTTCCAGGTCGCTTCAGGAAAATTGCAAAGCCACACCAAAGCCGGGGTCCCGTTCTGGACCACCACCTTTGGCAACGGCGACGATCTGGCCTATTTCCCCAACTCCCACCAGTACTATCTGTTTTATGCGGGTTCGAGTGATCCTGTGCAATGTTCGGAACAGGAAAGCTACGTCTATCCGGTCATCACCCCGCCACGCTATGAAAACAATATTGTCAGCAGCAAAAAAAGCGTGCCACAGACACCAGACAGTGACATCGATAATTCTCAGGTGATTTTGCCCGGACCCGGCGCACAGGGATAACCCCTCTCCGGACAGAGAGGGGAAACGTGTTGATTAACAAAGTTGTTTTTGCGTATGCCACAGCGCGGCAACGCTCAGGAACACGGTAACCATCAGGTAGAAACCCGGTGCGAAGTGGCTGCCGGTCGCGCTAATAAGCAACGTACAGATGAACGGCGCAAACCCGCCAAAAATCGTCACTGCGATGTTGTAACTGATGGACATCCCACTGGCCCGGGTCGATACCGGGAAGATATCCGCCATCACCGACGGGATGGTTGAGAAGTAGAGGGATTTCAGCAGCGCCATCCACCCCACCAGCAGTGACAGCGACAAAGGCGTCACGTTCAGGCTGGTGAGCCAAAAGGCAGGTAACAGCGTAAACGCCAGCAGCCCCAACGCGGTCCACAACAGACGCTCGCGCCCGACACGCTCTGCCAGGAGGCCACCTATCGGCGTCACTACGGTAAGAATCACCCCGGCTAACAACGTCGCGCTATAGGCCGATGACGCAGGCAGACCAAGACTTTTAGTCGCCCAGGTCGGCACATAGTTGAGCATGTAGTTGATCGCCGTGGAGACCACCATCAGACCAATCGCCATCGCCAGCAGACGTTTTTGCGAACCCAACAGTTGCTTCACCGGATGACGTGGTTTCTCGATCTCAACATAAACCTCAGGCTCGTGCACATGGCGACGGATCCACAGACCAACCGGGCCAATCAGCAGTCCGAAAGCGAACGGCACGCGCCATCCCCAGTCCAGCAACTCCGCCGGCGTCAGCCAGTGCGCCAGACCCAGACCAAATGCCGATGCCATCAGCGTGCTGGCCCCTTGCGTGGCAAACTGCCAGCTGGCGATAAAGGTCTTGCGCTCCGGGAAATGTTCCACCAGAAATGCCGTCGAACTACCAAACTCACCGCCGGCTGAGAAGCCCTGAATCAGGCGCGCCAACAAAATCAGCAACGGCGCCGCCAGACCGAGAGTGGCATAACCGGGCATAAAAGTAATCATCGCCCCGCCCAGCATCATCAGGTTGATAGACAGCAGCAGCGAAGCCTTACGACCGCGTTTATCGGCATAAGCGCCAAGCACAACCGCCCCCAGCGGGCGAATCAAAAAGGCGATACCAAAGCTGCCGAACGCGAGCAGCAGCGAGACCGTTGGGTTGGAGGTCGGGAAAAAAACCTGGGCGATATAGCTGGCAAAGAAGCCATATACCGCGATATCAAACCACTCCAGGGCATTACCAATACAGGTGGCAAAAAGCGTTTTTGCCAGGCTCGGGCGTACGCTGCCCTGCTCTGTTTCACGGGCGAGAGTGGTCATTTTGCACCTCCGTTCTGATGCGCCAGATGGCTTGCAAGCAGTGCAGCCCCCCGCTCACCCAAATCCCAGAACAGGCGAGTCATAATCGCCAGCCCTTCGCGGGCAATGGCAATGGGCAGGTGCTCATCCGGCGCATGCTGACCGCAGGCCGGGTACGAATGTGGCACCCATAGCGTTGGCAGCCCCAAAATGCCGGCAAATACATCATTAGGTAGCGAGCCGCCAAGGTTTGGCAACAGAGCCGGTTTCTTGCCGGTCGTCTCCGCCATTGCCTTAAGCGTCCAGTTTACCAGCGGATCGGTCGGGTCAAAGCGCGTCGCAGGGGTGCCGCGCACCTCACTGAGAGTCACCATGGAAAAGCCGTGCGCGTCCAGATGCGCGCGAACCGCCTGCTCCAGATGCTCCCAGTCGGTACCGACCACGAAACGCAACTGGCAGACCGCCGTCGCCTGCCCCGGAATCGCGTTCATGGGCTGCGCCGGATTACCCGTCAGGAAAGAGAGCACTTCCAGGGTATTCCAGCCAAACAGTTTTTCTGCCGCCGACAAACCCGGTTCGCCCCAGTTCGGGTCGGTTGTGGGGTCGTTTTCGCCACCGGCCGGGGTGATATCCGCGAGAATGGCTTTCAGTTCGGGCGTTAACGCTGGCGGTTTCAGCGCCGCAATCTGGATTTCGCCTTTTTCGTCCACCAGGCTCGCAATGGCATTCGCCAGTTGCGTACCGGGGTTGCTCAGCAGCCCGCCCCAGTTGCCGGAATGATAATCTTTGGCGCGGGCGTTGATGGTCAGGCGAAAGTTGGCACAGCCGCGTGAACCGAGGAACAACGTCGGGCGTTCCGCGCTCAGGCGCGGCCCATCAGAAGCGATAAACAGATCCGCATTGATGCGCGCTTTAAGCTGTTCGCACACGGCGGCAAGCCCCGGCGAACTGATCTCTTCGCCCATTTCGCACAGCCAGACGCAGTTAAACCCCAGCCGACCATTGCGCGCATGATAGACCTGCTCCAGTGCGGCAAGGTTAACCGAGTGCTGCCCTTTGTTATCGGCCGCACCGCGTCCGTACCAGTTGCCGTCACGTTCGACCAGCGTCCACGGCGACAGCCCTTCGCCCCAGCGCGCATCATCGCCGAAGACGACATCGCCATGCCCGTAGCACATCACAGTGGGCAGATTTGGGTCTTCTTCCCGGCTGGCGAGTAAAAACGGTCGGGCGGCATTGACCGGGTTAGCAATCACCTCGGTCTTAAAGCCCATTTCCTGAAAAGCGGGAATGAATACGTCGTTGTAATAGCGCGTGAGCGCGTCATCCCTGTCGTTACGCTGGCTTTCGCTGGGGATAGCCACCCGGCTGGCAAGGATGGTTTTAAAATGGCCGCTGTCGAACCACGCCAGCGCCTGGTCGACTACCTGTTGTGTTGTCATGTTGTGTGCCCTGTCCTGATCCTGTCCAATATCGAGCCGCAGTTGCGTGGCTGCGACGCGAATTATTCAGGGTGCATTTGCTGCCGATGGCGCAAAGAGATGTTGTTGTCTTTTTGTTCTAAACCAGAACCGAGCATTGCCACAATAATAATAATTGCAATTTGGCGTTGCCTTTTTGATAAGGGTACACTGCACAATCTCAGGGCGTCGCAGAGGATTCATCTATGTTGAGTAACGAACTACGCTACTTTTTTGCGGTAGCCACCACCGGCTCGCTTAGCACCGCCAGCGAGCAGCTTTACGTGGCAGGTTCCGCCATCAGCCGGCAAATTCATAAGCTGGAAACCCGGCTGGGCGTGACGCTCTTTGAACGGCATTCGCGCGGTATGGTTTTAACCGATGCCGGGCAGATTCTGGCTAACCATGTACGCAAAAACATGCGCGATATGGAATTTGCGATGGCCGAAATTCAGGGGCTAAAAGCCGTGCGCAAAGCCCTGGTACGTATAGCCTGTACCGAGGGGATGGCGTTTGATCTGTTGCCGGGCGTACTGGCGCGTTTTCGCCAACAACACCCGGCGGTGAGTTTTGATTTACAGGTCGGCACGGCGATGCAGGTGGCGGAGTGGATCCGGCGCAATGATTGTGATGTTGCGTTCCAGTTCAGCCTCGCGCCTGAACGGGACGTGGAAATTATCGCCGCCTGGCCCGCCCCAGTGCTGTTGCTGCTGGCGAACGAGCATCCCCTGGTAACGCAGCCGGGTGTGGCGATGGAGGATTTGCACCACTATCCGCTGGTTCTTCCGGAGGCAGGTACCACGTTGCGCCAGCTTTTTGATCTCTCCTGTCGCATGGCGGGCACCTTTCTGGAACCCGCGTTCAGCAGCAATAATTTTGCTGCCCTGTACGGTTTTACCCGCCATACGCCTGATGCCCTGACTGTGTGCAGCCATTTCAGCGTACTGTGGCGCGCAAAACAGGATGGCATGACGCTTAAAACGATCAATAACTCCTCGCTAAGCCAGCGTACTCTGCAGATTCAGGTGCCGGGGAGCAAACATCGCCCGGCGGCGGTCAATACCTTTCTCGACCTCACCGCCCGGGAGCTGGACAAAGAACATAAGCAGTGGATGGCGGAACTGACTCTGGCTTAAGCGGCAAGATGCTGCTTAACTGCATCGAGAAACAGGCCGAGCGCCGCATGCTGATGATCGCGGGATTGATATAGCCCATAAATGCCCAGTGGCTGCGGCTCCAGTTGCGGCAATACGCTGACCAGCCGTCCACTCTCCAGCCCGGCGCGCGCCTCAATTTCCGGCACCAGCGCCAGCCCCACATCCGCCATCGCCATGTCGCAAAGCAGAGACGATATTCCGGCGCTGAAATTACCATTGACCGCGATGGCGACAGTGCCCTTCTGCGGATCGCGAAACGACCAGGATTGCCCTGAGAAACGGCTGTAATGCAGACAATTGTGCCGGGCGAGATCGTCAGGGGTTTCAGGCTGCCCGGCCTTTGCAAGGTAGCCTGGCGAGGCACACAATACCGAACGGCATTCCCCCAGCGCGCGGGCAATCACCCCAGGTTCGGGAGCATTGGTAATACGTATCGCCAGATCAATACGCTCGCCCACCAGGCTGACTGGCTGATTGTTGATGTCCACTTCAATACGCAGCGCCGGATAGCGCGCCAGAAAGGACGGGATAACCGGCCCCAACAGGTGGGTTGCCGTAAAGTGGGCGCAGGCAATACGCAGCGTGCCCGACGGCGTCAGGCGCGTGGCGTCACCTTCAATGTCTTGCGACAGCAAAGCCAGTTGCCGCGTTTTCTCAAGAATTTTCTCCCCGGCGGGGGTCAATGTGAGTCGCCGTGTCGAGCGGTGAATTAAGCGCGCCCCGGCCCATTTTTCCATCTCATCCAGATAACGGCTGACCATTGGCCGTGAGATACCCAGCGAACGTGCCGCCGCGCTCAGACTGCCCAGTTCGCAAATCCGGTTGAAGGATACTGCCGCCATGATCCTGTCCATTCCCTCTCCATCTGATCGTTTTATGAAACACAGCATGAATTGTTTCAGGAATAGTAGCAGAAGCTGTAATCCGTAGAATGGAAACCACTGACTCTCAGGAGGACTACATAATGGGATTTCAACCCGGCCTTTACTGGATAATCGATCCGCTTTGCGGCTGGAGCTATGGCGCACTGCCTTTGCTCAACCGCGTGGCGCAGGATTTCACGCAACAGCATATTTTACCCGGTGGGTTATTCATCGGCACCCAGCGCAGAAAACTCGACGCCGACTGGCTATCGCATGTTCATGAGCATGATGCGCGTATCGCCGCGCTAACCGGCATGACCTTCGGCAGCGATTACCGCACACAGTTACTGACCAATAGCGAGATTATGCTGGATTCTCTCCCGGCCAGCCGCGGACTTCTGGCTGCACAACGCTTTGCCGCTCCCGGTAGCGATCTTCTGTTTTTGAATGCGGTCCAGCGCGCCTGGTATGAACATGGGCAGGACATTACCCGCGCCGATGTGGTCGACGATGTGCTCAGCAAATCCGTTGAGCCGGGCATCAGGCTGGGGCAAATCCCGGAAAATGAAGCGCTGGATGCCATTCAGCATGGGCGAATGCTGATGGGACAAACAGGCGGTCAGGGCTTTCCCACCGCCGTATTGATCAATAAAGGCGGGCAGTACACGCTCTTGCCTGTCTCGCGCTATTACGGGCAACCAGAGGTATTTTTCACGCTGGTGAGTCCCCTTCTCTCTTCACTTAGCCGTTAAGGAATGCCATGAACGTAAAATCCGTTACTCTGTTACTGTCGCTGGCTGCCGTCCCCGCGTTTGCCGCGCCGCTGCAACTGGATGTCTACAACCCGCAGGAGAAAGGTATTTTCCCGGTCTCTTCAACGCTGGTATCCGGGCCGAAAGAGGCTGTGCTCTTTGACGCACAGTTCAGCGTTAAAGATGGCGAAGAACTGGTGAAGCTCATCAAAGCGCGTGGCAAAGCGTTAAAAGAGATTGTGATCACCTCCGGCGACCCGGATTTTTATTTTGGTCTCGAACCGCTGGTGAAAGCCTTCCCACAGGCAAAAGTGGTGGCGTCTAAAGCGGTGGTTGACCATATCAACGCAACAAAAGAGGCCAAACTGGCCTTCTGGGGGCCGCAGATGAAAGAGGGCGCGCCAACGAAACTTATTGTTCCCCAGGTGACCACCGCCACGCGTTTTACCGTTGACGGCGAGCCGCTGGAGCTGAAACACACGGGCGATTATGCCGCCTATGTCTGGATCCCGGCGAACAAGGCCATTTTAGGTGGCACCGGCATTGCCTCAGGGATCCATGTCTGGACGGCAGACACGCAGACCCCGGCTATTCGCAAACAATGGATGGCGGTTCTGAGCGAGATGCAGGCGCTGAAACCGCAGCAGGTAATTCCCGGCCACTACCTGGGCGAGCGTCCGGCAGGCGATGGGGCGATTACGTTTACCCATGATTACCTCAATACCTTTGAACAGACGCTGGCATCTAAAAAGGGTTCTGCGGCAGTGATTGAGGCCATGAAAGCGGCATATCCAAAACTGGCGGATGAGAGTTCACTGGAGTTGAGCGCGAAAGTGAATACCGGCGAGATGAAGTGGTAACGGCTTAGTCAGACGCGGTGAACAACAAACATCCCGGCTGGCGCTGCGCTGAGCCGGGCTACGTTTTCGGACGGTAGCCCGCATCAGGTGTTTACGCCGCCATCCGGGAGAACGCGGATGAAGGTCAAAGACCGCCTCAGCGGGCAAAAAACCCGCCACTCACCTGCTCCGGTGTCACCACGCCGCTATCCAGTACCCAGCCGCTAATAAGCGATGCCGGCGTCACGTCAAAGGCCGGGTTATAGACCTGCGCATTTTCTGGCGCCCACTGCACCGCGCCAAAGCTCCCGGCTACGCCCGTCACCTCCGCAGCCGCACGCTGTTCAATAGGAATCGCCTCCCCGTTCGGGCAGTTCGGGTCAAGCGTGGTTTGCGGCGCTGCAACATAAAACGGAATGCCGTGGAATTTCGCCAGTACGGCCAGAGAATAGGTGCCGATTTTATTCGCCACATCGCCATTCGCCGCAATACGATCCGCGCCCACCCAAATCGCATCTACCTGCCCTTTGGCCATCAGGCTGGCGGCCATGGAATCGGTAATCAGCTGATAAGGCACGCCCAGTTCGCCCAGCTCCCATGCCGTCAAGCGTCCGCCCTGCAACAATGGACGCGTCTCATCCACCCAGACATTCGTCACCTTGCCCTGCTGGTGAGCCAGCGCAATAACACCCAGCGCGGTGCCGACACCGGCCGTCGCCAGCCCACCGGTGTTACAGTGCGTTAACAAGCGGCTGCCCGGTTTGACCAGCGTGCTGCCTGCCTGCGCGATACTGTCGCACAACGCTTTGTCTTCTTCGATCAGACGCAGGGCCTCTGCCAGCAGCGCCGATACGTAATCTTCTTGCGCCAGCGCCAGCTTCATTCGGTCGAGGTTATTCATCAGGTTGACTGCCGTCGGGCGCGAGGCGCGCAGCGTCTCCAGCGACCGCGCCAGCGTGTCGCGGTCTTCGCCATTCTCAGCGAGCAAGGCCAGCAGCAGGCTGGCAGACAGGCCAATCAACGGCGCACCCCGCACGCGCAACGCATGAATGTGTTCCACCAGCAAAGGCACCGAATCCGCTGGCAGCCAGCGCTTTTCCTGTGGCAGCGCCTGTTGGTCAAGAATAAAGAGTTGATTATCAATAACCCGCAGGCTGGTGGTCTGTAATGTCTGCATAGCGTTAAATCCCTGTTGCGTTGTTGTATCGTATTGTGTCAGGATGAAATCCAGATGTATAGACGTCTGAATGGCTTTATTAGCATAAGAACATGAGGAACTGGCAATGTCGCAATACCGTACCTTCAACGCCCGGGATGCTGTGGCGTATGCACAACAATTTGGTGGTCTGGACGCGCCGTCCGAACTGGTTGAAGCGCAGGAGGTCGGCGACGGTAACCTGAACCTGGTGTTTAAGGTTTTTGATACTCAGGGCATCAGCCGTATTATCGTTAAACAGGCGCTGCCCTACGTGCGTTGCGTTGGGGAGTCCTGGCCGCTGACGCTCGATCGCGCGCGTCTGGAAGCACAAACCCTGGTGGAACACTATAAATATGCCCCGCAGCACACGGTCAATATTCTGCATTACGATCCGGAGCTGGCGGTGATGGTGATGGAGGATCTCTCTGATCACCGAATCTGGCGCAGTGAGCTGATTAAAAACCGTTACTACCCGCAGGCAGCACGCCAGCTGGGTGAGTATCTGGCGCAAACGTTATTTCATACCAGCGATTTTTATCTGCATCCGCACGCGAAAAAAGCCCAGGTCGCGCAGTTTATTAATCCGGAAATGTGCGAGATCACCGAAGATCTGTTCTTTAACGATCCCTATCAGATTCATGAACGTAATAACTACCCGGCGGCGCTGGAAGCCGACGTTGATGCCCTGCGTCAGGACACCCAATTAAAGCTTGCGGTCGCCTCTCTCAAGCACAGCTTCTTCTCTCATGCCGAAGCGCTGCTGCACGGCGATATTCACAGCGGGTCGATTTTCGTCGCCGAAGGCAGCCTGAAAGCCATTGACGCCGAGTTCGGCTACTTTGGCCCGATGGGCTTTGATATCGGTACAGCCATGGGTAACTTGCTGCTTAACTACTGCGGCCTGCCGGGCCATCTTGGCATTCGCGACGCGGCGGCGGCGCGTGAGCAGCGTCTGATTGATATTCAGGAGCTGTGGTCAACGTTTGCCGAACGTTTCCAGACTCTCGCCCGTGAAAAGACCCGCGATGCCGCCCTGAGCATACCGGGCTATGCGTCTGAGTTTCTCAAAAAAGTATGGACGGATGCAGTCGGCTTCTGCGGTACTGAGTTGATTCGCCGCAGCGTAGGCTTGTCGCATGTCGCGGATATCGACACCATCGCCGATGAAGAGATGCGCCATGAATGCCTGCGTCATGCCATTGCGCTCGGCAAGGTGCTGATTGTGATCGCTCCGCGCATTGACAGCGTCGATGAGCTGATTGCCCGGGTGCGTCAGTATAGTTAAGTGCGGTCTGGTGCCCTCACCCTCAAGGTGGAGGGAGTCCCAGTTATGTTACGTTTTACAGCGATAACACCGCGTCATGAGAAAAAAACAGTCACCGCGATGACAGGGTCCGGCTGAAAATCGATGAGGCGTTGGCGGCTGACCGGGGCCGCCCGCAGGGAAGCGGGCGGAGGGGATAGCCTACAAGGATGTAGGCTGGTCCCCGACCCGATAGTCAGACGACATAAGGCGAATGGACCGCGAAGCGGCGATTTTCCTGGCCGGGAGCCCGGGTCGCCAGGGTGGTGGCGGTGAACCCCCCTGGCACGTTCACGGGTTCTGGCGTGACAGAAAAGCAAGGAACATAAGGTGAACGGAATGACCACAAGAGCCGCATGTTCCCCTCACCCTGACCCTCTCCCCAGAGGGGCGAGGGGACGTGGCGTGCTCGCATTTATTTGTGAGGAACCCTCACCCCAGATACTCAATCACCGACAATCCGCCGTTGTAATCTGTGCTGTAAATAATCCCCTGCGCATCCACAAACACATCGCAGGACTGAATCACCTGGGGGCGGCCCGGGCGCGTATCCATCATTTTCGCCGGTGCGGCAGGCACCAGCGCGCCGGTTTCCACCGGACGATACGGATTGGAAATATCATAGGCACGCACACCGGCGTTCTGATAAGTGGCAAAAATCAGCGTCGAGCTGATAAAGCTCCCCGGACGGTTTTCGTGCAGGTTATGCGGCCCGAAGTGCGCCCCTTTCGCCACGTAGTCAATCTCATCCGGCTGCGGGAAAGTGGCAATACTGACCGGGTTTGACGGCTCGCGAATATCAAACAGCCAAATCAGCTTCTCACCGTCTTCCTGGTTATCCAGCACCGCTTCATCCAGCACCACCAGCAGGTCACGATCCGGCAACGGCAGCGCGGTATGGGTGCCGCCGCCAAACGGCGGGCTCCAGTTACGGTGGCTAATCAGCTTCGGTTGGGTGCGGTCTTTCACATCCAGCAGAGTTAAACCACCATCGCGCCAACTGCCATAGGCGGTATCGCCCGCAATAATCGCGTGGTGCAGCGCATACCGTTTCCCCGCTTCCCAGTCCGGCGTTTCGCCAGCCGCCTGGTTCATCCCCGGCAGCCACCAGCGCCCCGCCACTTCAGGATTACGGGGATCGGCCAGATCGATAGTCAGGAAAATGTAATCGGTAAAACCGTCAATCAGCGCGGAGACATAGGCCCAGCGGCCACCGACATACCAGATGCGGTGAATGCCGATGCCGCTCAGTGACAGGAAGCTGATTTCACGCGGTTTGTCCGGTACGGAGATATCAAAAATGCGCAGCCCGGCGCTCCAGCCTTTATCCAGCACGTCACTGACCGTCTCACCCACCGGGCGGGTGTAATAGACTTTTTCATCAGCAAAGCGGGCATCAGCGAAGAGGTCGCGGGCGTTGATCACCAGCAGGAGGTCGTCATGCGCCTGCAAATGCACGTTCCAGGTACCGGGAGGCCCCGGAACATAACCTGCGGGTTTAGGGTTTTTGGGGTCACGCACGTCGACGATGGAGAAGCCCTGGGAGACCATGTGGCCGATGTACGCAAAGCCACGGTGCACCATCAGTTGTACGCCGTCCGGGCGTCCGCCCTGGTCGCTATGACCAATCAGCCGCATATTGCGACTGTATTCCGGGCGTGGAAGTTCAGTTGCCATGGATGTTCCTTTTTAAGCAGGGGTGCGGTGTGTTGCCCTCACCCCGACCCTCTCCCACAGGGAGAGGGAGAAAAACGTGTTCGCACCTCCCCAGAGGAGAGGGAAAAAAGCGAGCCGCCCTCCCACCAGGGGAGAGCGAGAAAAGCATCCGTTACTTGTTTTTAGCTTCCAGCGTCGCGAACCAAGGGGCGATAAAATCTTCGGTCTGGCCCCAGCCTGGGATGATTTTCGCCAGTGACGCCACGTTCACCGCACCCGGCTGGGCCGCCAGCAGCGCCTGCGGAATAGCAGCCGCTTTAAAGTCGTAGGTCGCAGGTGTCTGTTCGCCAGCAATCTTGTTGGCAACCAGACGCACGTTAGTCGCGCCAATCAGCTTCGGATCCACCGCCACGCTCACTTTCCATGGGCTGTTGGACTCGCGCATCAGTTGCAAATCCTGGTTAGACACGTCGATGCTATAGAGTTTGATCTCCGTACGACCGTTCTCTTTCAGCGCTTTGTAAGCCCCCTGGCTAAAGGCATCCCAGGTGCCCCAGATAGCGTCAATCTGCCCTTTCGGGTATTTCGCCAGCACTGCGCCCACTTTGTTGGCGGTATCGCCCTGCACGTCGGAAGAAACCGCACCGATGGACTCCAGCTCTTTAATGCCCGGATACTCTTTCAGCAGCTCAGTATAAGCCGCCTGGCGACGCTCCATCGGCGGGAAACCGGCAACCCACAGTTTGATGATGTTGGCTTTGCCGTTGAAATCTTTTGCCAGTGCGCCAAAGGAGAGTTTGGTCAGTGAGGCGTCATCCTGCTGGGTAACGGTTACGCCCGGAATTTCACCGTTCACGGCGGTATCGAACACCGACACTTTGATCCCGGCATCGACCGCTTTTTTAATCAGCGCAGTCGAGTACGGGTCACGCCCCTGAGAAAGAATAATGCCATCATATTTTTGGGTAATAGCCTGGTTCACAAAATCCTGAAACTTAGCGTCATCGCCATTACTCAGGAATGTACTGATTTTAAACCCGAGTTTTTTGCCCTCCTGCAACGCGCCGGAAACAAACTGGGTGGTGTTGTCATCGGATCCGAGGTTACGAATCAGCGCGATGCGAATCGGGCCACTGTGATTAGCAATGGCGTCCGGAACCGGTGCAGGTGTTGCCGCATAGCCCGGCAGCGCGCTCAGTAATCCCAGCGTCAGTAAAGAGAGTGCTATCTTTTTCATCTGTTATCCCCTGAATAATTAACGACGCTGGAAGTAAGTCAACGCAAGGGCACCGGCCAGCACCAGCCCCTTAATAATGTCCATGGCGTAATACGGAACGGAGAGCATCACCAGTCCGTTGGAGAGCACGCCGAGAATCACTGCCCCCACCAGCGTACCGAGCGCATTCGGCTTACCGGAACCCGCCAGCGAGAACCCAATCCACGCCGCCGCGACCGCATCCATGAGGTAGCCGCCGCCCGCGTTCACCTGCGAAGAGCCGATGCGCGAGGCCAGCAAAATGCCACCTAACCCCGCCAACAAAGAAGCAATGACATAGGCCGCCACTTTGTAGCGAGTGGTACGAATACCGGATAAGCGCGCGGCTTCCGGGTTACCGCCAATGGCGTACATACGGCGACCATGGGTAGTCAGCGACAAACCAAGCTGCGCCACGACCGTGACCACCAGCATAATAATGACGATAGTCGGCACCTGGCCCAGCAGGCTGAAGGCGGCAGGGATGGTCCCTTCGGCCATATCACCGCTCGGCAACACCATGTTTTCGGTGATCGAGCCGCCGTAGCTGTAGGTCATCGCCACACCCTGAATCACAAACAGGCTGCCGAGGGTCGCCAGCATGTCCGGAATACGCAACACCACAATCAGGAAAGCGTTAAACAGCCCCACCAGCGTACACAGCGCCAGTGTTACCAGAATCGCTTCGGTGGTGCCAAAGCCATGCCAGACAAACAGTGAAATGACCAGCGCGTTCGCCAGTGAAGCGGTTGACCCGACGGAGAGATCAAAACCGCCGATGGTCAGCGAAATGGATACGCCAACCCCAATCACCGTAACGATGGCGATGGAACGTAAAATGTTGATGATGTTGAACGGGTCGAGGAAGTTATCCGAAGCCAGGCCAAAGATGACCACCAGCGCGACGACCGTCAGCAGCATGCCCCATTTATAAAGAAAATCGAAAAACTGCTGACGGGATGACACCGCAGCCTTAACTGAAAGGGCTTTGCTCACGCTGCCGTTCCTCCGGTGGAAAAATAAAGTAACGTCTCTTCGCGGGCCTCCTCGCCCTTCACTTCTGCGACAATGCGCCCGTCCCAGAGCACACAAATGCGGTCGCACAGGCCTACCAGTTCGGAAAACTCCCCGGAGGCATAAATCACGCCTTTCCCTTCCCGCGCCAGCCCGTCAATCAACTGGAACAGATCGGTTTTGGCTTTCACGTCGACCCCTTTGGTCGGCTCGTCAAAAATCACCACGTTGGCGTTACCGCGCAGCCATTTGCCAATCGCCACTTTCTGCTGGTTACCGCCGGAAAGACGGCGCAAAGTTTGCCCCGGCCCGGTTGTGCGCACGCCGACGCGGGCAATCACCTCCTGCGCCCAGCGCCAGGCCTTGCGATGACCGAACAGGCTCCAGCGAGAGAACGAGTTGTCCGCGCTGACCGACAGATTCATGGCGATAGGCTCTTCAATGAAGATGCCCTCTTTGCGCCGCTCTTCCGGCACCAGCGCCAGCCCGCGAATCACGGAATCCGCCGGATCACGGGGTCGCCACGGCTGGTTGTTAAGTTCGCCGCGTGTCACTTTACTTTTGCTCGCGCCAAACAGCGCCTTGCACAGTTCGGTTTTTCCCGCCCCGGCAAGACCGGCGATGCCCAGAATTTCCCCTTTGCGCAGGCGCAGAGAGATGTCTTTTAGCAATTGCTCGTCATGCAGGCCATCGATGCTCAACAGAACCTCATCGCTGTGCGGCGGGCGCTTAGGCGGGTAGATGTCGCTCAGTTCATGGCCGAGCATCTTCTCGACGATTTGCTCGCCGCTGAGTTCCGCCATCGGGCCAGACTCAATTAACTTACCGTCACGCAACACGGTCAGGGTGTCACATATCGCTTTCAGCTCATGAATACGGTGAGAGATAAACACCACGCCGATACCCTGTTGTTGCAGGCGTCGCACCACGGTAAACAGGCGTTCGCTCTCGTGTTGATCGAGGGGAGCGGTGGGTTCATCGAGGATCAAAAAGCGGCAGTGATGCGACAACGCGCGCGCCAGCAGAATTTGCTGTTTCTCCGCCAGCGTGCAGGTATCGATAGAACGGCGCACATCCAGCGACACGTCCAGTTGTGCCAGCGCGTCCTGGGCGAGCTTGCGCATTTCACCCCAGCGCCAGGCGTGCCCCGTTTCCGCCAGTCTGTCGAGCATGATATTTTCCGCAATCGATAAGCCGGGGATCAGCGCCACGTCCACTTCCTGCTGTACCAGGTGAATGCCTAGCTGTTTGGCGTCACGCGGGGTGCGGATGGCAACGGGCTGACGATTAATGACAATTTCGCCCTCGTAATGATCATGAGTGCCGCACAATACCGCCATCAGGGTCGATTTTCCTGCACCGTTAGCGCCCGTAAGCGCATGCACGGAACCGCCACGCAGAGTGAAATCGACATGCGACAATGCGCTAAATCCGCCAAACGCGAGGCTGATAGTGCGCATTTCGAGGTGGTGAGTACTCATCCGACGCGAGTTCCTGATAAATAAGTTTATTTGACGAATTTTTCACAGGCCGCCTTGACTGGCAACGACAGAAAAGGCATAAGATAAAGCAAAATAATATTAGCCATCCGGATGTCCAGACATAACATCGGGTTAGCGATAGCACACAAGGACACAACCCATGAGCAACACTAATATTCGCGTCGTCACTGGCCCGGCTAACTATTTCTCTCACGCAGGAAGCCTTACGCATCTCCATGATTTTTATACGGCAGAGCAACTTTCCCGTGCGGTGTGGATTTACGGCGAACGCGCCATAGAAGGGGCTCGCCCGTTCCTGCCGGAGGGCTTTAACGCACCTGGCGCGAAGCATCTGTTGTTCAAAGGCCATTGCAGCGAGCGCGACGTGGCAGAGCTGGCAGAGCTGGCGGGCGATGATCGTGCGGTGGTGATTGGCGTGGGCGGCGGCGCCCTTCTGGATACAGCCAAAGCGGTGGCGCGTCGTTTAGCTTTGCCTGTCGTTGCCATTCCGACCATTGCAGCGACCTGCGCGGCCTGGACACCGCTCTCCGTCTGGTACAACGACGCCGGTCAGGCGCTGCATTTTGAAATTTTTGACGATGTTAATTTCCTGGTGCTGGTCGAGCCGCAGATCATTCTTAATGCTCCTGCACAATACCTGCTGGCGGGGATCGGCGATACGCTGGCGAAATGGTATGAAGCGGTCGTACTGGCGCCCGAACCGGAAAACCTGCCGCTGACAGTACGTCTGGGAATTAACAACGCGCAGGCGATTCGCGATGTCCTGCTCGCCAGCAGCGAAGAGGCGCTGGCGGATCAGGCGCGTGGCGAAGTCACGCAGACGTTTCGTGACGTGGTGGATGCGATTATCGCCGGTGGCGGCATGGTGGGCGGTCTCGGCGAGCGCTATACCCGCGTTGCCGCAGCACACGCGGTGCATAACGGTCTGACGGTGTTGCCGCAAACGGAGAAATTCCTCCATGGGACGAAAGTGGCCTACGGCATTCTGGTGCAAAGCGCCCTGCTCGGTCAGGATGACGTGCTGGCGCAACTGGTCAATGCGTACCAGCGCTTTAATCTGCCCACCACGCTGGCGGCGCTTGATGTGGACATCAACAACCATGCCGAGCTGGACCGTGTGATTGCCCACACCCTGCGCCCGGTGGAGTCCATTCACTATCTCCCAGGCGAACTAAGCCCGACCACGCTGCGCGCAGCGTTCGAAAAGGTCGAGCATTTTACCCGCTAAGTCAGGCAGGCCATAAAGCCATGGCTGAGCGGGCAATACTCAGCAAAATTTCACGGCTCGCGCCATCGCGGGCCTGAATTGACATCCCCTGCTGAATACTGACATAGAGCCGCGTCAGTGCTTCGACATCCACTGAACCGGGCAGGTCGCCCTGTTTTTGCGCCTGCTCAAGCCGCGTTTTTAACAGCGAGAAACCTGCGGCGCGCATGCGGCGAACCAGTTGTCCGAGCCGGTCGTTGCCTTCACTGCCTACCGCTGAAAGTGTGACCATACAGCCGTGCGGCATATCCGTTTGCGTCAGCATATCCGCAGAACGCTCCAGCCACAGCCACACCGCCTCGCGTGGAGACGGCTCGCTGGTCATATGTCCCCAAATCCTGGGTGCGACGGACTGCTCGTAGTGCAGCAGCACCTCTTCGTATAAATCTTCTTTGCTGCCGAACGCCGCATACAGGCTGGGGGATTTTATGCCCATCGCCTCGTACAAATCATTCATTGACGTGGCGGTATAGCCCTTCTGCCAGAAGATTTTCATCGCCTGGTTCAATGCTTCGGTACGGTCAAACTCGCGTGGTCTTCCCCGGCTCATGGTGGCCTCCAACATTTTGTGCTGATCGGTATATTAATATCATTGACGACTCGTGGGAAGTGCGTTTACTTTAATTATGTATCAATCGACACATAATTAATTCAGGAGTCACCATGTCATCTTCACTTGCTGGTAAACGCGCGCTGGTTACGGGCGCAAGTCGTGGTTTAGGTAAAGCTATCGCCCTGTCATTAGCCCGCGCAGGGGCCGACGTGGCGATAACCTTTGAAAAGTCAGTCGAAAAAGCGCAGGCCGTGGCCGATGAAATCCGCGCCCTGGGCCGTAACGGCGTGGCTATTCAGGCCGACAGCGCCAGTCCGCAGGCTATTCGTGCCGCAGTCGCATCCTCGGTCGAACAACTGGGCGGGCTGGATATTCTGGTCAATAATGCGGGTATCGCCCGGGGTGGGCCGCTGGAAGCGATGTCCGATGAAGACATTGATGCGTTAATCAATGTGAATGTTCGCGGCGTGGTCATCGCAACCCAGGCGGCGCTTGCCTATCTGCCGGACGGCGGGCGCATTATCAACATTGGCAGTTGCCTTGCCAACCATGTCCCGCTGCAAGGGATTGCGGTCTATGCAATGACCAAATCTGCCCTTAACTCCTTAACCCGCGGGCTGGCGCGCGATCTTGGCCCACGCGGTATTACCGTCAATCTGGTGCATCCTGGTCCCACCGACAGCGACATGAACCCGGCGGATGGTGAAAGCGCGGAAACCCAGCGTCAGCTGATTGCGCTTGGGCATTACGGTAAAGCAGAAGATATCGCCGATGCGGTGACTTTCCTGGCAAGCCCGGGGGCAAAACACATCACCGGAACCGGAATTGATGTTGATGGTGGCCTTAACGCCTGAATATCAGGTATACCTCTGCCACCCGGCAGAGGTTGCGCGATATAAAGCGCCTCTTGCCGAACGGGCCGTTATGACAGTAAGCAGGAACAAATAAGCACGGTCTGCCCGGCGAGGGCTAACAGCACTTCGCCCCGCCTTTACCGCCGTAGCGCGCCTCCTGACGTTCGCGGAAAAACTCTTCATAGGTCATCGGCGTCTGATCAGGATGAGTGATACGCATATGCTCAACGTAGTTGTCGTAGTCCGGCACGCCAATCATCATTTTGGCGGCCTGGCCTAAGTATTTGCCTGCTTTAGAAAGGGTGTCGAACATATTTCATCTCTCGTTACCCCTCACCCTAACTCTCTCCCACAGGGAGAGGGAACATTGACACCCTCTCCCTGTGGGAGAGGGCCGGGGTGAGGGCAAAGGTTAATGTGCGCTTTTTGCCTGAGTCACAATCTCATCAAGGTTTGATGGCATGGGCTCATACGGACGCTCTTGTGACGTTGGCTTGTCGATTTTCAGTGATGCCATCGCCGTTTTCACCGAGTAAAACGCCAGCACCACCACCACGACCATAAAGAAAATGGTCAGCCCGGCATCCAGACGGTTGTTAAACACCAGTTGGGAAAGCTGGGACTGGGTGTACTGTGCCGGGATCTTACCACTGTCGATCATCGCCTGGAACTTATTGGCAATCGCCAGGAAACCGACTTTGTTGTCCGGGCTGAACGCTTTCTGCCAGCCTGCGGTCAGGGTACAAATCAGCAGCCATGCCGTGGGTAACAGAGCCACCCATGCGTAGCGCTGACGCTTCATCTTGAAGAGTACGACCGCGCAGAGCATCAGCGCCATTCCCGCCAGCATCTGGTTAGCAATACCGAACAGCGGCCACAGGGTGTTGATACCGCCCAACGGATCGACCACCCCCTGATGGAGGAAATAGCCCCAGGCGAGTACGCAAAGCGCTGTAGCCATCAGGTTTGCAGGTAACGAGTCGGTACGTTTCAGGTTCGGGGAAATGACCCCCAGCAGGTCCTGCAACATAAAGCGCGCCGCACGCGTACCTGCATCCACCGCTGTCAGAATAAACAGCGCTTCAAACAAAATGGCGAAGTGATACCAGAACGACACATCCATCATGCCGCCCAGTGCGCCGTGCAGGATATACGCCATCCCCACCGCCAGCGTTGGTGCACCGCCCGCTCGGGAGATAATCGACTGCTCACCCACTTCTGTAGCGATCTGTTTTAACGTATCCGGGGTGATGCTAAAGCCCCAGCCGCTGACAACCTGAGCGGCGGACGCAACCACATCGGTGGTGCCGGCAGGTGCCAGCACTGCCATCGGGCTGTTCATCGCAAAATAAACGCCCGGATCGATGATACAGGCCGACACCAGCGCCATAATGGCCACGAACGACTCCATCAGCATGCCGCCGTAACCGATAAAGCAGGCCTGGCCTTCGTTCGCCAGCATCTTCGGCGTGGTGCCGGAAGAGATAAGCGCATGGAAACCCGACACCGCGCCACAGGCGATAGTGATAAACAGGAACGGGAACAGGTTACCCGTCCAGACCGGCCCGGTGCCATCCACAAACTTGGTCAGCGCAGGCATGGTCAGCGTCGGGCGCATAATCAGAATGCCGATCGCCAGACCAATGATGGTGCCGATTTTCAGGAAGGTAGAGAGGTAGTCGCGCGGGGCCAGCAGCAGCCAGACCGGCAGTACCGCCGCCACAAAGCCATAGCCCACCAGCATCCAGGTTAACTGTACGCCGGTGAAATCAAAGAATGGCGCCCAGGTCGGGCTTTCCGCCACCCATCCGCCGGAGATAATCGCGAAAATCAGGAAAAACAGGCCGATAACGGAGACTTCGCCAATGCGCCCCGGACGCAGGTAGCGAATATAAATCCCCATGAAAATCGCCAGCGGGATAGTAAAGGCAACGGTGTAAGTTCCCCACGGGCTGTGGGTCAACGCTTTCACCACGATCATCGCCAGCACCGCGAGAATGATCACCATGATCATAAAGGTCGCCACCAGCGCGATAACTCCAGCCGTTGGCCCCATCTCCTCTTTGACCAGTTCACCCAGTGAACGCCCATCACGACGGGTAGAGACGAACAGCACCATAAAGTCCTGTACCGCCCCGGCGAGAACGACCCCAGCGAGGATCCAGATCATCCCCGGCAGATAGCCCATCTGTGCCGCCAGCACCGGCCCCACCAGCGGCCCTGCTCCGGCAATCGCCGCAAAATGGTGACCGAACAGCACTTTTTTATCCGTCGGCACGTAATCCAGTCCGTCGTTGTATTTCACGGCGGGCGTTATACGGCCAGGATCGACGGCCAGCACGTTTTTAGCAATGTATAAACCATAAAAACGGTAGGCAATGAGATAGATACACACTGCCGCGACCACAATCCATAGCGCGTTGATCTGCTCACCGCGGTTAAGCGCGATGTAGCCCAGAGCAAACGCACCGACAACGGAGAGTAATGCCCAAATAAGGTATTTCCCTGAGTTATTCATAGCGATTATCCGTGTGCGAAAGAGGGAGATGTTACATTTTGTTTCTATAACATCACCTCGATTTTAACAACTTAGAAACACAAAAATGTGTGGTCAAACCAGACATTTACTCCACAGTGTTAAGCCGATCACTTTCGTCATGTAACAACCCATGCGCCTCATCCTTTTTGCATCACAGTTTTGCCTTTTTCGTCCTGCGTCTCCCGTCAGGAATGATGTGCATCATTTTTTTTGCCGATCGCCCCGCCAGAATACCCTTGCGTATTCGCGTTTTAACAAGGAAAAGGAAATGAGTTCACCATTAAAGGAAAATAAGGTCGGGCCAGCCGCCTGGTTTGCGCTGGCATTTGCTGCTGTTTTCTTCTCAGGCCTGTTGGGTGGAAAAGAGTGGTATGGGGTGTTTGATTTCACCACGCTCAACGGTGCCTTTGGCAAAGTGGTCAGTAGCGCCAGTCTTGATAACGGTACGCTAACCACCGCCAGCAGCGCCTTTCGCGGCAAAGGTGGCAGCGGCGCGATGGATGGCTTCCTCTTCGCGCTGGGATTGATTCCGGCGGTGATGTTTGCGCTGGGCATGATTAATGTGCTGGAACATTACGGCGCGCTTCGCGCCGCGCGCCAGCTTCTGACGCCGTTACTGCGCCCCCTGCTGGGCCTTCCCGGCACGACCGGACTGGCGATGATTGGCAGCCTGCAAAGTACCGACGTTGGTGCATCGCTTACGCGCAATCTCTCTGACGAAGGGTTAATCAACGAGACGGAAAAAGATGTTTTCGCCATGTTTCAGTTCTCCGCCGGGGCGATGATCACTAACTTCTTCTCCTCTGGCGCCATTCTTTTTACCCTTCTGGCAGTGGATGGCACCGCAGCCGTACCCACCTCCATCGGCGCCTGCATCGCCGTCATGTTCATCATGAAAATCGTCGGCGCGAACATACTGCGTCTGATACTGAGATTCACCGCGAAAAACACCCCTGTAACCCTGTCGGCAAAAGGAGATGCCTGATGAGCGCCCCACAATCTAACCCCGTTATCACCGACGTTTTTGTTGAAGGTGCCCGTAAAGGCTGGGCGATTGCCACCAGCAGCACGCTGCCGAATGTGGTGATGGCCTTTATTATTATTAAAGCGCTGGAGATAACCGGCGCCCTGAAAGGGCTGGGCATGATTTTCGCTCCGCTGATGGGGCTGTTTGGTCTGCCGGGTGAGGCAGCTGCGGTGCTGATTGGCGGCTGGATGTCGATGGGCGGCGGTATCGGCGTGGCCATTGGTCTGTTTGATAAAGGCCTCCTCACCGGCGAGCATCTGGCCATCCTCGCCCCTGCCATCTATCTGATGGGTTCACAGGTGCAATATCTTGGGCGCATCCTTGGCGTTATTGGCACACGTGCTAAACGCATTCCCCTGATGATCGCCCTCTCCGTTGTGAACGCCTTTTTAGCCATGCTGCTGATGCGCATTATTCTCTGAACAGGATGTGACCATGAATCTTGACCATTACACCGAAGAACTGAAATCACTGGTAAACGTCGACTGCGGCACCCAGACGCTGGAAGGGGTCGCCACCGTGGCGGGAATAATGCAAACCCTGTGGCAAAACGAGGGGTGGCATACCGCACAGGTCGATCTGGGCGATAAAGTCGGCCCCGGCCTGTTTGTCTGTAACAAACCCGAAGCCGAACAGTTCGACGTCCTGCTCGTTGGCCATCTGGATACGGTTTTCCCACCCGGCACCGTCGAGAAGCGCCCGCTCTCGGAAGACGAAACCCGTTTTTACGGCCCCGGCGTCTCCGATATGAAGAGCGGTCTTCTGAATATTTTGTGGGCCATGCGCCAACTTGAAGCCGCCGATAAGGCACGTCTTTCCATTGCAGTGGCGATGAATCCGGACGAAGAGACCGGCTCGGTCTGGTCCCATGAATGGATTGGCGAGCTGGCAAAACGTTCGCGCTGTGTGCTGGTGTGCGAAGCAGCGCGCGCGGACGGCTCACTGGTCAAAGCGCGTAAAGGGATGGCGGGTTACCACCTTACCTTCAGCGGCGTGGCCGCTCATGCGGGCAACGATCCGGAAAAAGGGCGTTCGGCGATTACCGCGCTGGCACAAAGTATTATCGCCATCAATGCGTTAACCGACCGGGATCGCGGCACCACACTGAATGTCGGCGTGGTGAATGGTGGCAGCGCGGCCAACGTGGTTGCCGACTGCGCCGTAGCTGAACTGGACGTACGTTTCTGGGAAAACGATGAATATGACCGGATTAATCGTGCGCTGGAAGTCATGTGCAAGCAGGGCTTTGCCGACGGCGTTACCACCACCTTAATCCCCGTCACCCATAAACCGGCAATGGCGGCAAGCGAGGCGACACGACACTTAATGCAGCAGGTTGAAGCCGCAGGGAAAGCGGAAGGGATTGCCATTACCTGGCAGGCCGTCGGCGGCGGCAGCGATGCCAACCATACGGCGGCGCTTGGTATCCCGACACTTGATGGTTTAGGGCCGATTGGCGCGGGCTTCCACAGCCCGGCGGAATGGCTGGATAAAGCCTCGATTGAACCGAGGATCCGTCTACTCAAGCGGATCGTTTCCATGCTGTAATCCTGCATCCCTCCCCTTTGCCGGGGGAGGGATACATCCTGTTATCCCAACACCATGGTACTCAGCCGACAGGTGCAGCAGCGCCGCCCCTGCTCATCAAACACCACAATTTCCCAGCTCTGGTTCTGCCTGCCCAGGTGTAGCGGCTGGCAAACGGCGCGCACCTTGCCCTGCGACACCGCCCGGTGGTGCGTGGCGTTGAGTTCCGTTCCCACCACGCACTGGCCATCTACCGTCATCATATAGCCCGCCATTGAGCCAAGCGTTTCCGCCAGCGCTGCAGAAGCCCCTCCGTGCAGCAAACCAAAAGGTTGATAGGTGCGGGCATCTACCGGCATTTCAGCTTCCAGCACATCATCACTCAGGCGGGTGTAGATAATCCCTAAATGGTCGACCAGCGTACGGGCGCTGGTGGCATTGAGTTCATCAAGCGTTAAACGGCGCTTCCAGATCATTTATGCCCCCAGGGTCGAGCCGCCATCCACCACGATATCCTGCAATGTGATGTGGCTGGCATAGTCAGACGCCAGGAACAGAATGGTACTGGCTACCTCTTCCGGGCGGGCAATTTTTCCCAGCGGAATGCCAAGCTTGAACTGCTCGCCAAAGCCGGCAATGCGCTTTTGTTCCGCATCGCTGCTGGTCCACAGAGTCCGCTGCATATCGGTATCGGTGGAGCCAGGCGACACCAGATTCGCCCGCACGCCGCTGGCGGCCAGTTCCAGCCCTACCGTCAGCGCCAGACTTTTCAGCGCCGCTTTCGACGCACCGTAGGCACTCATGCCGATGCGTGGGGTATGCGCCGCATCAGAAGCGACGGTGACCATCGCCCCGCCCTGCTGCTGGCGAAACTGGGCCATGGTGGCCTGAAACAGATTAAACGCCCCGCCGACGTTGACGGCAAACGTCTGCTGCCAGTCTTCCTGCGAAAGCGCATCCGTTGCCCCCATGCGCAAAATACCCGCCGCGTTGACCAGCACATCCAGTCGCGTATTCTGCGCCAGTACACGAGAACAGACCCGTGAGACCTGCTCTGCATCGGCAATGTCCAGAATCTCGGTGGTAAAAGGGTAGTGTTCACCGTCAAAAGCCTGGTCAAACCCCGTTACCTGCGCACCCGCGTCAGCAAACGCCAGCGCGGTGGCATATCCGATGCCCTTTCCGGCGCCGGTTACCCAGACAGTCTTTCCTGAAAAATCCATCAGTTGGCCTCGCGGGACAGCAGCGTCCACCAGGCATCGATGGTCGGATTCTTTGCCAGCATGACAAAATCGATATCGCCATGCACTTTACGCCAGCGCGCTGCCAGCGCCATCATGCGAACGGAATCCAGCCCATAATCAATCAGGTTTTCATCATCGTAAGGCTCGTCGGATTCATCCAGCAGCGGCAAAATCAGTGCGCGTAGCGCCGCTTTGCTGGCTGGCACCGGCAACAACGCTTCGGTCATCACCACACGCCCCGAACGACCCGCCACGTATTTCAGTGACATCAGATGCTCTTCCCGGCTGAAATCTGCCAGCGCATCGGCCACCATAAAAGGCTTGATATCGCGCATAAAGGCATCAGTAGCGGTCGTCATGCAACCGATATGGGCGTACACGCCCGTGATGATAAGCTGGTTGCGGCCCGTCTCTTTGAGCATCTGTTCCAGCGGCGAACGGTGGAAGGCGCTGTAACGCCACTTCACCAGCACCGTATCCGCTTCGTCCGGGGCCAATGCCGCTACAATTTGCTGCTGTTCAGGCGAGCGGGTCAGACCGGGGCCCCACATGTCGTTGAGCAGGGCGCGATCGTCATCACTCTGATCTTTTGGCTGTGCCGTGTAATAAACCGGAATATGGTGCTGCTTACAGAACTGGCGCAGCGCGGCAATATTGGCCACCACCTCTTCCATCATCGGGCAGTTTTCGCCCCAGAAATGGAGGAAATACTCCTGCATGTCGTGGATCAGCAGCGCGGCGCGATCGGGTTCAAATGCCCATTGTACTTTGTTATCCGGGATATCATTTGCACTCGGCAGTGCGTAGCCGGTCAGTTTGGGAATTGCCATCTTTTCTCCTCGTTACGCCGGGGCGCGCTCTGCCAGCCACTGGCGTAATTGTTTCTTATCCACTTTGCCAACCGGGGTGAGCGGCAGCGCCTCCAGGCATTCGACGCGGTCCGGCAATTTAAAATCCGCCACGCCCTGTTCGCGCAGGAAACGGCGGATCTCCACCGCCCGTACCGTTTTTTTCACCACCAGAAATGCGCAGCTCTTTTCCCCCAACAGACTGTCTTCCATGCTCACGAGGGCGGTCTGGATCACGGCGTCATGGCGGAGCAGTAAATTTTCTATCTCTTCGGCGGCGATCTTCTCGCCTCCCCGGTTGATCTGATCTTTTTCTCGCCCCTGCACGGTGATGTAGCCCGCATCATCAATGGAAATCAGATCGCCGGAGCAGTAGAAGCCATTGCTATCAAAGGCGCTGGCATTATGTTCAGGGCTGTTGAAGTAGCCCCGAAAGGTATACGGCCCGCGCGTCATCAGGCGCCCCACCTGGCCACGCGGCAGCGGATAACCGTTTTCATCCGCCACCCAGACTTCATCATCCGGACACATCGGGCGGCCCTGGGTATTGAAAATACGCTCCGGCGTGTCATCCAGGGCTGTGTAGTTCACCAGCCCTTCCGCCATGCCAAAGACCTGCTGTAACTGGCAGCCAATTTCCTCGGGAATACGTGCCGCCAGGGTGGCATACAAGCGCGCCCCACCCACCTGCAACAGCGTAAGCGAGGACAATTGCCGCTTGTCTGCCCCGTCGGCAATCGCCTGTAACCACAAGCTAACCGCGGGCGGCACCAGCGATGTGACATTGATGCGATGCTGTGCAATCAGTGGGAAACAGAGCGTAGCGCTGGGATCGTTTGCCAGCACCACGCGACCGCCCGCCAGCAGCACCCCCAGCGATCCCGGGGAACTCATCGCATAGTTGTGGGCGGCGGGCAGCGCGTTGAGGTAACGGGTATCCGCCGTAATCCCGCAGATTTCATTGCTGCGACGAATACTGTAGTAATAGTCATTGTGGGTTCGTGGAATGAGCTTCGGCGTGCCGGTACTGCCGCCAGAAAGCTGAAAGAAAGCCACTTCATCGGCAGGTGTCGGCGTGGCGATAAAATTATCTGCCGGGCTCTGGATCGCCGCCGCCAACGACTTATCACCGCTGTCGTTGAGAAATAGCGATACGCGCACCGATGCATGCGCCGTGATGAAATCCTGGCAGAACACATCGGTAGCAAAGAGTGCATGCGCCCGGTCAACAATCAGCAATGCCGGTTTGATCTGCATGGCATAGGCATTGAGTTCACTGCGCTGGTGGCTGAACAGCGCATTTACCGGCGCGACGCCGATTTTGAGCAACGCAAAGAAGGTAATGTAAAACTCCGCCACATTGCCGAGTTGTACCAGCGCGGTTTCGCCACGCTGAATGCCCTGCGCCTGCAACCTGTTTGCCAGATTGTCAGAAGCCTGGTGCAGTTGCTGATAGGTAAACGTGCGGTGGTCATCAATCACTGCCACCGCATCACTTTGCGCATGGCGGGTCAGTATGTCGGTCATCGGCACATCCAGCCAGTAACCTTTTTCGCGGTAGCGCGTGGCGAACTCATCCGGCCAGCGGGTAAAGGGAAGGCTCATCATCACTCCTTAATGCAGGCCAAAAACGTTAAGCATGGTGGACAGCTTGACGCCGGTTTCCCGCCACTCCGCCGCGGGAGACGATGCCGGCACAATACCCGCACCGGCAAATAATCGAACACGGTTTTCCTGAATACGCGCGCATCGGATAGTCACGACCCACTCGCCGTTACCTTCGGCGTCGCACCAGCCGACAATGCCGCCAAATAACTCGCGATCGAACGGCTCAAGCCCGGCAATCAGTTTTTTCGCCGCCTGATGAGGGAAACCGCTCAGCGCTGGCGTGGGATGTAACAGACAGGCCAGCGTCAGGGCGTTCTCATCCGCTCGCGCGCGTCCTTCAATCGGCGTCGCCAGATGCCACAGCGTTGGGGTGGTCACCAGTTGTGGGGAGTCCGGCATACTCAGCGCACGGCTGCGCGACGCCAGCACGGCTTTCATCGCCTGGGCGACCAGTTCATGTTCATGGCGATCTTTTTCCGAGGCCAGCAGTCTGATGCCCGCTTCGCGATCCAGCATGTCATCCGGCTGACGTCGCGCCGACCCGGCAAGCGGCAGGGAGCTAAATTGTTCGCCCTCTTTGCGCAGCAACAGTTCCGGGCTTGCCCCCAGCAGAACCGCCCCCTCCGCCAACGGAACATGGAAGTTAAAACTTGCCGGGTTCTGGGCAATCAGGCGTTCCAGCAGCACGCCGCTGTCGAGTGGCCCATCGGTGGCGATATCAATCAGGCGCGAAAGAACAATTTTGTCCACCTCTGGCGTGGCGGTCAGCGCGGCCCCCCGGGAAACCATATCCATAAAGACATCCTGCGGCGGAATCTCCGTACGCCTTGCGACGCCGGGGGTATCGTGCCCGGAGAAATAACGGGAGGAGCGCTGCTTAGACGGGCGCGAAAAGGTCTGCCACGAAACGGGAATAAAGAGTTCAGACGGTTGGGTGGTATCAAAAGGGATGGCCCCTACAACAACCGGACTGGCGATGCCCTGTGCTTTAGCATCGGCAAAAGCCTGCGCCAGTTTCTGCTGGAACGCGCTATCCGGGCTTTCTCCATCCACAGCCGGTTCACTGATACGGGCAAAACAACCCGATGTGGTGAAGCTACGGAATGGCGACATAAAAAAGAACTGGTCAGATGCCAGCGTTTTCGCAACCTGTTGGACTTCCTCAGCCAGTGACGTATCCATATCATCCTCCAAAAATGATAAAAATATTACGAATGATTATCATTTGAATTTTGGTTCAGTAAGCTAAAGGTAAAGCCCCGGCATGTCAACTGGCGTACTCACCTCCCTTGCGACTAACGCTTGCATCCATTGCGCGCAATGATGAAAATGAGAAGCATTAACTTCAACAAATACAGGATGTGACTTCGTGAGACTCCCTTCCCTTTGCCGTCAGGCCTTTATGATATTGGGTATTTTTATTTTCGGACTTTCCGCAGTAAACGCCGCCGACTGGCCGCGTCAGGTGGCTGACAGCAAAGGCAGCCACACGCTTGACCACAAGCCGCTGCGTATTGTCTCCACCAGCGTGACGCTGACGGGTTCACTGCTGGCTATCGATGCCCCGGTTATCGCCAGCGGCGCCACAACGCCGAACAACCGATTCGCCGACGATCAGGGCTTTTTGCGCCAGTGGGGCGAGGTAGCCAAATCGCGCAACGTCGCACGTATGTATATTGGCGAACCTAACGCCGAAGCCGTTGCCGCCCAAATGCCAGATCTGATTCTCATCAGCGCGACCGGGGGTGACTCAGCGTTATCTCTTTACGATCAGCTTTCGACGATTGCGCCGACCCTGGTCATCAATTACGACGATAAAAGCTGGCAGGCTCTGCTTACCCAACTGGGTGAAATCACCGGCCAGGAAAAACAGGCCGCAGCCCGTATTGCTGAGTTTGATAAGCAGATGGCCGAGGTTAAAGCGCACATAACACTGCCGCCGCAGCCGGTTAACGCGCTGGTTTATACCCCTGCGGCGCACAGTGCGAACCTGTGGACCACCGATTCTGCCCAGGGCAAGCTAATGCAGGAGCTGGGGTTCACCCTCGCCACGCTGCCGGAAGGGCTGCAGACGCTGCAAAGTCAGGGTAAACGCCACGACATCGTGCAACTGGGCGGTGAAAATCTGGCAGCCGGTCTGAACGGCGAAGCGCTCTTCCTGTTCGCCAGCGATCAGAAAGATGCTGACGCGCTGAATGCCAATCCGCTGCTTGCCCATCTAAGCGCGGTGCAAAACAAGAGGGTTTATGCGCTGGGCGCCGAAACGTTCCGTCTCGATTACTACAGTGCGACGCGGGTATTAGCGCGACTGTCAGCACTGTTTGGCTGATACACTTTCCCGGCTGGCGCTTCGCTTGGCCGGGCTACCTTACGTAGCCCGGATCAGGCGCTTGCGCCGCCATCCGGGGAAACCACAATACCTCTAACGATTTGGCATAACCATTCCCGGCTGGCGCTTTGCTTAGCCGGGCTACCGTACGTAGCCCGGATCAGGCGCCTGCGCCGCCATCCGGGGAAACCACTATGCTTCGAACGATTTGGCATAAACATTCCCGGCTGGCGCTTTGCTTAGCCGGGCTACCGTACGTAGCCCGGATCAGGCGCTTGCGCCGCCATCCGGGGAAACCACTATGCCTCGAACGATTTGGCATAACCATTCCCGGCTGGCGCTTCGCGTAGCCGGGCTACCGTACGTAGCCCGGATCAGGCGCCTGCGCCGCCATCCGGGGAAGCGACCGGCGTCTGACGGAATCTGCGCAGCTCGCTCAGCATCAGTACCAGCGCCACCCCCACCAGCGCCAGCACAAAACCACTGCTGCTCGCCGACGTCGCTGGCGTCATCACGGCCCCAAGCCCACCCAGCACCGCCGCGCCAGTCGCATCACCGGTAACGTTTTGCGCCGTCCACAGACCGTTAATACGCCCCAGCATCGCTTCCGGCGTTTGCGTTTGAATCAGCGTGTACTGTAGCAGTGAACTGATCGCACTCAGCCAGCCAAACAGGGCCAGAAACGCCGCGCCTAATACCCAGTACGGCATCAGGCTGAATAAGCCAATAGCGACAAACGCCCCCACGCTACAGCACAACATCAACAGACCCGGACGCGGATGTTGCGCCAGCCGCCCGCTGGTTAACGCCCCTGTCGCTGCGCCAAACGGGATTGCCGCATACAGCACGCCAATTTGCGCCGCCGAGATGTGCCACTCAACGGCCAGTGCGGGATAGAGCACGCGCACGGCGCTGGCCATGGTCAACAAGGCTCCCAACAGCGCAATACCGCCAATCAGCGGGCTGTTAAACAAAAAGCGAATCCCCGCCACCAGCGAAGAGAACGGGTGTTCACGCGGTTGTGGCGGCGATGGTAACGCAGGCAAACTCAACAACGGCAACAGGGTGATAAACGTTCCTGCAGCCGCCAGCCCGTAGTTCCAGGCCACCCCGCCCGTTGCCAGCAACAGACCACCGCACATCGGGGAAATCACCGAGCCCAGACGCACCGTCAGCATGGTGATCGCCCCGGCCTGCATCAAATTTTCACGCCCCACCAGCGCCGGGGTCGCCGCCAGTAACGCGGTCACGCCCAGTGACGCGAAGAAGCCATCCCACAAGCCGAGTAAATAAATCGCCAGCAGAGACGGTTCCGGCAGCAGCGCATTAATCCACAGGCCGATAAAGCCAATGCCGCAGGTACCGCGCGCCAGCAGAATCAATTTCTTGCGTTCGTAACGGTCGGCCAGCACGCCGCCGGTCATCAGACCCACGAACATCGCACCGCCGGTCAGGGTAACGGAGAGCCCCACCTGCCAGCTTGAACCGGTCATCGCCTGAATCTGTACCGGTACGGCAACGCCCAGCAAACCCAGCGACAAGATGGAGATAAAACGGGCCAAAAACACGGCGCGAAAGGCCGGATGCGTTTTCAGGAGGCTGACATTGAGCAGCCGGGATTGTTTTTTCATTACAACGCCTTGAGGCAATCTTTTTTTATCCATTCCAGGGCGCGCATGGTAACATAGTCAAACAAGATCGATAACGATAATTACTATCATTATCAAGTCAGGAATGGATTATGTCGTCTCCTCATTTCCCGCGGCGAATACTCACGCTCGTCGGGCTCGTGATACTGCTCATGCTGGCAATGACGCTGAGTATGTTGATCGGCGCAAAAGCGATGCCCGCCAGCGTGATCGTTGATGCACTGACAGGTGCCTGCCAGAGCGCAGACTGCACCATTATTCGCGACGCACGCCTGCCACGCACCCTGGCCGGGTTACTCGCAGGCGGCGCGCTGGGTCTGGCGGGGGCGTTGATGCAAACCCTCACCCGCAACCCGCTGGCAGACCCGGGCCTGCTGGGCGTCAATGCCGGTGCCAGCTTTGCCATTGTGTTGGGAGCCGCCCTTTTTGGCGCCGCCTCCCCCGTCGAACAACTGACGCTGGCCTTTTGTGGTGCGCTGGTTGCCTCGCTCATTGTGGCCTTCACCGGCAGCCAGGGCGGCGGGCAACTTAGCCCGGTGCGACTGACGCTGGCAGGCGTGGCGCTGGCCGCCGTGCTGGAAGGCCTTTCCAGCGGTATTTCGTTACTCAATGCCGACGTTTACGATCAGTTGCGTTTCTGGCAGGCCGGGTCGCTGGATATTCGCACCCTGCAAACGCTGAAAATTGTCCTGCTGCCGGTACTGTTGGCGGCGGGCGTGGCGCTGATGTCCAGTCGGGCGCTCAATAGCCTGAGTCTTGGCAGCGATACCGCTACCGCCCTTGGCAGCAAAGTGGCGCGGACGCAGCTTTCAGGACTGCTTGCGATTACCCTACTTTGCGCAAGTGCGACGGCGGTGGTCGGCCCCATCGCCTTTATCGGCCTGATGATGCCCCACCTTTCGCGCTGGCTGGTGGGGGCCGATCATCGCTGGTCGCTGCCGGTTACGCTTATCGCCACCCCTGCCCTGCTTCTGTTCGCCGATATCCTTGGCCGCATTCTGGTGCCCGGAGAACTGCGCGTCTCGGTGGTCAGCGCGTTTATTGGCGCGCCGGTTCTGATTATTCTGGTTCGCCGCGCGCGCGGAGGTAGCCTGTGATCGCCCCGTCCCGTCGCCTGATCATCAGTTGTCTGTTAATGTTGCTGGCAAGCCTGGCCTTTGCCCTCTGGGGTCTGCGTAGCGGCGCGGTTATGCTCGATAGCCGTCAGGTTATCAATGCGCTTACCGGAAGTGCCCCGCACGCCCTGCAGCTTGTGGTCATCGAATGGCGACTGCCCCGCGTACTGATGGCGCTGCTGATCGGTGCCGCGCTGGGCGTGAGCGGCGCGATTTTCCAGTCGCTGATGCGTAACCCGTTAGGCAGCCCGGATGTGATGGGCTTTAACACCGGGGCGTGGAGTGGCGTGCTGGTGGCGATGGTGCTTTTTGGTCAGCATCTGACGGCGATTACACTCGCCGCCATGACGGGCGGCATTTTGACCTCGTTCATCGTCTGGGCGCTGGCATGGCGTAACGGCATTGAAACCTTCCGCTTGATTATCGTCGGCATTGGCGTGCGGGCGATGCTGATGGCCTTTAACACCTGGTTGATATTACAGGCCTCCCTGGAGACATCCCTCAGCGCCGGGCTGTGGAATGCAGGGTCGCTCAACGGCCTGACCTGGGCAAAAACTTTCCCGTCAGTCCCCTTTATTTTGCTGATGTTTATTGGCGCGGCATTGCTTTCCCGCCGTATGCGACTGCTGGAGATGGGGGATGACAGCGCTTGTGCTCTTGGGGTGAGCGTTGAGCGTTCGCGCCTGTTGCTGATGCTGGTGGCCGTCGTGCTGACCGCCTCTGCCACCGCGCTTGCCGGGCCTATTTCATTTATCGCGCTCGTCGCGCCGCACATTGCCCGGCGCATCAGCGCCACCGCGCGCTGGGGTCTGACACAATCAGCGCTCTGCGGCGCTCTGCTCCTGCTGGCAGCGGACATCTGCGCACAGCGGCTGTTTATCCCTTATCAGTTGCCGGTGGGTGTTGTCACCGTCAGCATCGGCGGTATCTACCTTATCGCCTTGTTAATTCAGGAGTCCCGCAAGAAATGATCGATACTCAAGCCCGTTTGCGAGGCGAGCAGTTGACCCTGGGCTACGGTAAAAAAATTATCGCCAGAGATCTGAATGTCTCCATTCCCGATGGACACTTCACGGCGATTATTGGGCCAAACGGCTGCGGCAAATCGACACTGCTGCGCACCCTGAGCCGGCTGATGACGCCGGAGAAAGGCCATGTTTACCTGGACGGCGAGCAGATCCAGCGTTTTGCCAGCAAAGAGGTGGCGCGTCGTGTCGGGCTGCTGGCGCAAAATGCCACCACGCCGGGCGATATCACCGTGCAGGAGCTGGTTGCCCGTGGCCGTTATCCGCACCAGCCGCTGTTTACCCGTTGGCGTCAGGAAGATGAACAGGCGGTCACCCGCGCGATGCGTGCGACGGGCGTCGATACGCTGGCCTTGCAGAGCGTGGACACGCTGTCAGGCGGGCAGCGTCAGCGCGCGTGGATAGCGATGGTGCTGGCACAGGAAACCTCGATCATGCTGCTTGATGAGCCGACCACCTGGCTTGATATCAGCTACCAGATAGACCTGCTGGAGTTGCTCAGTGAATTAAACCGCGAGCAGGGGTATACGCTGGCGGCGGTGCTGCATGATTTGAATCAGGCCTGTCGCTATGCCACGCATTTGATTGCCCTGCGAGACGGAAAAATTGTGGCGCAAGGCGCGCCGAAAGAGATTGTTACAGCGGAGCTAATCGAAGCGGTATACGGTTTGCGCTGTATGATCATTGAAGATCCGGTCGCCGGTACGCCGCTGGTGGTGCCGCTGGGGGGACGCGGAAAATAACCGAATGTTGATCGCCCATTGCCTGTACAGGGAAGCCATTTTCCTTCTCTGTATGTGTGAGGGCCGTTAACCACGCTTACACCAGTTAACGACCCTTCCGGGTTAAAAACATGATTCCGCAGTAGGTAATGCCAGTTTTAAGTGACATATAAAGAATAGAAAACTGTTTTTCAGCAGCGCTGAGAATATAGACACTTTTTATAGGGACAAAAATTAATAGTGTGATGGAGATCACTCTGCGAATCTCACTAGCGAAGCGAGACTGATTATAATTCATTCAACAGCAGTTTGCTGCATTAACATCTAAGGCGCATTCTCGTGTCTTTCTGGTATTTCCTTTGCATTCATTTCATGGAATGATATTTATATAAAAAAACGTAATTAAGCCCTGACACAATTAAAGCAATACTTTCTGATTAATATATTTTCACTCACACTCAGCATATCCATTTGCCTGGAGAATATTATGATATATCGTCTATCATCTGAAAGCCAGCTTATAAATTATCTTAAATTTCACATAGAACAACTCACAAACATTATTGAATCCACACAATCCACACCTGTTTCAAACAATCCTCCAGATCGTTTTAGCTTAATTAAAGCTCGTTTAAACGCAAAAAACTTAACCATTAATGAAATATTTTCTATCGAGCAGGAGCTCATTCAATTATATCCTGACAGATTGCTTCCCTCACTTTATATGGAAACAAAAGACAGATACATTAAAGCATTACCTAATGAATCTCAAGATAAGATTAAAATACTAGATGAGGATACTTCGATAAAAAATGAAGCAGAAGAACAAAGAAATAGATTAAGAACGCTTTACAACCATCTGCAAAAATATTATTTCTTTATTAATGATAGAGAATATTTTGTTCACGAAATGAAAACCAACTTTATTATCATGTTATTTTTCCTGGCATTTATCACTTTATTATCCAGTTATTACTGCCTCAATTATCAAGGGGATTTGCAACTATCATTACTCGTGGGCATGGCATGCGCTGGCTATCTTGGTGCAATTATAAGCACAGTCAATCGAATACAGTCGATGGCGGAAGCACCGATTGATGGAGCCGATCGAGAGGCGATATTATTGAAGATTTACCAGGGAAAGCGAGGTATCTATCTATCAATTTTATTAGGAACTTTCGCTCCCTTCATAATCTATTTATTATTACGATTTATTCCCGCAGACAAAGGGATAGTCATTTTTGGCATTAGCTTTCTACCTGTGTTTAAAGAACCTGTAATTCTCACACAGCCTAACATTGGTGATTTATATTTAACCCCAAATTTAAGAGATGCAAAGGACATCGCTAAAATATTATTTATATCAATACTCAGTGGTTTTTCCGAACGATTAGTGCCTGATGTTCTTGATCGCATTTCCAATGAACTCAACAACCAATTCAAAAACCATGACAATAAACAAGCGAGTCAATGATGAACAACTGGAAAGGTATTGTCGGATTAAATTTCGACAAAGACGGCTTTGATAATTATTGCCACTCACTGCACTGGACACAATGGCGTCCTTCATTCATTGTATTACACAATACCGCCAACCCCACGCTGGCACAGCGCTCAGAAGGTTTTACACATACGCATATTGAAAATCTCGAAGACTATTATAAAAACACGATGCACTGGTCCGCTGGCCCTCATCTTTTTATCGATGACAAACAGATTTGGGTTTTTTGTCCACTAACTTTATCCGGCGTTCATTCGCCCTCCTACAATAAACTGGCTATCGGGATTGAGATGCTGGGTGACTATAATCAGGATGACTTTCATTCTGGCCGCGGGCTTCTGGTGCAACAAAATACGGTCGCGGCCATTGCGACCTTATCTGCAGTATTAGGCATTGATCCGCACACAATGAAACTTCATAAGGAAGATCCCGAAACAACCCATAAAGACTGCCCAGGGGGAAAGGTAATCAAAGATCAGGTGATTAGCGCGGTCATTGCGCTTATGCAGCAGCGCCACCAGGGCGATCATCTTCGTCCCTGAAAGGCCCCCTGGACGACAAAGTCCGGGGGCAACTTCACTATGCCAGAATCTCTCTGATAACCGGACCAATCGCCTCAAACGCCTGAGGTGAAATGATATCCACGTGGGCGCAATCCTGGCGATAAACCTCCAGCTCCCCTACCCATGGCGCCCAGGCTTTTTGTGGATCCATCCCCGATGCCAGCGTGCGTTCAGCGACAAACAGCGTTGCTTTACCGTCAAACTTCACGCTATGCGCTGTGGTCAGCAGACGTACCGCATCGCCATAGTTGCCTTCAATAGCGGCGAACAGTTCCGTCGACGCCTGCCCCTTTTGCGCCGCCAGGAAGGCCTGCCGCTCGCGCTCAATTTCCGCCAGCACGGCCGGATCCAGCCCGTTAGCCTCTTTCTCCGCCCAGTTCTGTGTCTCCGGCGGCCAGGTATCGAGCAGCCCTAAAAATGCCACCGTTTCCCCACGCGCCTGTAAGCGGGCAGCAATCCCCTGCGCCAACGTTCCCCCCAGCGAATAACCCAACAAGTGATAAGGGCCGTGCGGCTGCCGCGCCAGCAGGGTCGCAAGGTGATGCTCGCACACCTCATCCAGAGTGGCGGCCTGCTGCATCGGCCCCCCAGGGCGCGGTGACTGGATGCCAATAATTCCCCAGCGCGGCGAGAGATAGCGCGCCAGTACGCTGAACTGCCAGGCGAAGCCGGAAGCCGGATGGAAACAGAACAAAACGGGGCCGTCGCCGTCACGCAACGGCAAAAGGGTTTCAAGACCAAGCTGGCTATTAGCCTGCGCCTGCGTCAGCAGGGCCGCCAGTTTCTCAACGGTTGAAGCCACCATAACCTGCCCGGGCGTCACCGGGCGCTCAAACGTCTGGCTCAGTTGTGCAGCCAGGCGCATCGCCAGCAAAGAGTGGCCGCCAAGGGCAAAGAAATCGGCCTGCGCGTGCTGAATCTCGCAGCCAAGCAGCGCGGAAAAAGCCTGTGCGATCTGTGTTTCAGCACCTGGATTCAGCGCCCGTCCGGCCTGCTTACGCGCGGGCTCAGGCAGCGGTAGCGCTTTTCTGTCGAGCTTGCCGTTGGCGCTCAGCGGAAGTTCGCTTAATTGCAGGAGCACCACCGGTACCATATGCGGCGGTAGCTGCATACTCAGTTGCTCGCGTAGCGCGGTGAGATCCAGCGGCAGGCCGCTCTCTGAGACCACATAGCCCACCAACTGGCGCGCATCGCCATTGCCTGCTGCTGCCTGATTCAATACACAGGCATGGGCGACGCCCTGCGCGACATCCGTCAGCGTCTGCAGCGCTTTATCGATCTCGCCCAGTTCAATACGTTGGCCACGAATCTTGAGCTGGTCGTCGCTGCGTCCCAGATATTCCACCGCGCCGTTCTCCAGCCACTGCGCCACATCGCCAGTGCGGTACATCCGTTCGCCGGGCGCAAACGGGTCGGCAATAAAGCGGCTGGCGGTCAGATCCGGCCGTCCCAGATAGCCTTGCGCCAGTTGAATACCGGTCAGATACAAATCCCCCGCCACACCTGGCGGTACCGGCTGCATCATGCTGTCCAGAATGCGCAGCCCGGTATTCCACACCGGATAGCCAATCGGCACGCTGTTTCCCTTCACCGCCGCCAGTTCTTCGCCGAAGGCCGGATACCAGCTCACATCGACGGCAGCCTCGGTAGGTCCGTAAAGGTTATGCAAAGGCGCACCGGTCAGTTGTTCCCATTCGCGACATAAAGCCGCCGGAAGCGCTTCGCCGCTGCAAAACACCTTGTTCAGGGTGCGACAACTTTCCTGCGCCGTTTCTGGCGTCAGGGATGAAACAAACGCCGCCAGCATGGACGGGACAAAGTGCGTGGTGGTCACGCCAAAGTGGGCGAAAAAGCGCTGCAATGCCTGCGGGTCACGGTGTGCATCCGGCTCCGCCATCACCAGTTGCGCACCCGCAATAAACGGCCACCAGAACTCCCACACGGAGACATCAAAACTGCACGGTGTCTTTTGCGCCACCACATCCTGTGCGTCCAGCGGATAGTGGTTTTGCATCCACAGCAGACGGTTAACGATAGCCGTCTGCCCGACCATCACCCCTTTCGGACGCCCGGTAGACCCCGAGGTAAAGATGATATAGGCAGTGTGGTGCGGGCGGGACAGCGCCAGAGGTTCACCGTCTGTCACCGTAAGCGGCGCGGTGTAGCAAAGGTGAGTCAGGTCAGGCAGATCGCTAAAACGCGCAAGCTGGTCATCCGAAGTGATGAGCAGGCGCGGCCGGGCATCTTCCAGCATCATGCGCAGCCGTTCGTCCGGATAGCCGGTATCCAGCGGCAGCCAGGCAGCTCCGGCCTCAACAATGCCATGCAGCGCCAGCGTCAGGAACACGGAGCGCGGTAGCGCGACGGCAACGCTGTCACCGGGCTTCACGCCACGCTCACGCAGAAGCTGCGCCAGCGCCACCACCTGCTCGCGCATCTCCCGGTAACTAAACTGCCAGTGCGCATCGGCCAGCGCAGGGGCATCCGGCGTTCGCGCCGCCTGCTCTGCCACCAGTTGGCTGAGAGTGGTCGCGGGCAACATCATGCCGGTATCGTTGATATTTTCGATTCGCTGCCACTCAGCCGGCGCGATCAATTGCGCCTCGCCGCAGCGCAGCGTCGGATTTGCGGCAAACTGGCTCAGCAGGCTGTGCAAACGGGCGACATGGTTATTGAGCACACTTTCATCGTAGCGGCTGCGGTTAGCCAGCACGTCCAGCGTCAGGCCGCCCTCTTCATCCGGGAAGAGCGCAATCTCCAGATCGTTGACCGGCCCCGTCGCCAGGGTGTGGGTTTGCCCGGCAATCCCGTCAACGTCCAGCAGGTAATCAAACATTTTGACGTTAAAGACCGGGCCAAAGAGCGGCTCATCTCCGGTCGCACATCCCGCATCACGCAGGATTTGCTCAGCGTCATAGCGCTGATGGCGGCGCATCTTTTTCAGCTGCCCGGCAAGCGCGTTGGCCAGTTCAGCCAGGGTTTGCGTCTCGTCAATGTGCACGCCCAGCGGCAATACATTGAGCACCGGCCCGGTCGCGGTCAGCGCCGCTGAGCCCATACGGCGCATAAAAATAAACCCGGCGGCATAATCGAGCCGCCCGCAGAGCCGCCCTAACCACAATGCCACCAGCGCTAAGGCCAGGTCGGAGGGCTGGCACGCGCTCGCGGCCTGGGTCAGGCGACGGAATGCGGCGCTGTCCAGAGATATTTTCAGGCGCAGGATATCGGTCGTCGCCGCGCGGCCCGGTAGCGGTGCAGGCGACAGGGAAACCGGTGCGGGTAGTAAGCGTTTTTGCTCCGCCCAGAAGGCTTTGTCTCGCTGCCAGGCGTCGCTCTGCTGATAGCGCTGATACTCCTCCACCACCTCTGCAAAGGGAGTAAACGGTGTCGGAGGCATCGCCTTGCCTGCGCGCATCGCACGGTAAATAGCGGCTATCTGGCGGGTAATGGCAGGGAAACTAAAGCCATCTACCAGCAAATGGTGATAACGCTGATACCAGTACCAGCGCTGGTCAGCAACCTGAATCAACTGGTGACAGAACAGAGGCTTACCGCTGTCCACGCGAAGTTCCTGCGCCAGATCGGCCTGCATTAACGTCAGCGCGCTCGCGTTCGGGTCGGCGTGATGGCGAACATCAATGCACTGCGGCAGGGCAAACACGCCTTTATCATCCACATGCTGCCAGACCTCGCCGTTGTCTTCCGTAAAGCGCATACGCAGGGTGTCGGCCTGCGCCAGACCTTCTACGATAGCCTGCGCCAGCAACGGCGCGTCCAGTTCGCCGTCCAGTTCAACATAGTGGGCCACGCTCCAGGCGTTGGGCAGGGTGGAGAGTTTTTCTGCCATCCAGATCCCAGGCTGCGCCGCCACGAGGGGTAAACGTGCGGTCATTCGCATCTCCTTAGCTGGCGTGGTGCGCCGGGGTTAACGTCTGCCAGTGGGCTTTAAGCCACTCGTTACATACCTCCTGCGAGGCGGGCTGGCAAACTACGCGCCAGCCTTGCGGTAATGCGCACGGCTGTGGCCACAGGCTGAATTGCTGCTGCGCATTTTGCAGAATATAAAATTGCCCTTGCGGATTATCGAAGGGATTGCTGAATTCCATACCTGGCTCCTGTCGTAAATTGCGCTTATCGCCCGGCGCGAGTCAGCGGTTGCCAGAGGGTCATAAGCCCTTCGGTCAGCCCGCCGCGCCAGCAAAGCGCATCATGTCCGCCGTCAACCTGACGCCAGAAAACCGTCTGCTGTGGATGTTGTAATTGGGCATACAGGGCCTGATTGGCCCGAAAAATGAGCGGCTCGCGCACGCCAGCTTCCAGCACAATGCGCAACCCTTGCGCCGTGAGTTCGCCGCGTTTGAGTTGTTCGATGATCAGACCATCTTGCTGCCCGTCGCGCGTTGGCCACCAGAAGGAGCCCGACTGGCTCAACACGCAGCCAAAACGCTGCGGCCAGTTCAAGGCGGCATACAACGATGACAAACCGCCAAAACTTTGTCCGGCCACCACCGTGCGACCAGCATCATCACTAAAAGGGATTGTTGAACGCACGTGCGGCAATAACTCCTGCTGAACCGCCAGCCAGAAATCAGAATTACAGGGCAGTTCCTGGCTGCGGTGGGCCATATCAATCACATCGATAAGCACATAGACCGCAGGCGGCAACAACCCCTGCGCAGTCAGGGCCGCCAGCGCAGGCCAGACAGGCATGCTTTCAGCCCAGAACTGGCCATCAAGCAGTATCGCCAGCGGACGCTCAGCGCTGTGGTCATCACCGGTGGCATACACCCATACGCGGCGCTGGTTATTCAGGCGATGGCTGTGCCATGTCATCTCTGTCGCCGGAGTGTATGGCGTAGCGGGCAGATCCCAGCCTGGCTGAAGCGGTGCGCCGGGCATCGCCAGCGGCGACACGGGATGGCCTCGCCCGCCACGCCAGCAATGGGAATTAAGCGGATCGGCAATGGCGCGTGGCAGCAGCTTGCGCCAGCCTTCGCGCAGCGCCGAGCGGTCCGGAGGAGTCTGGGTAAGAACCTGCGGTGAGAAGTCGTCAGCGTGGTCGGAGGGGATCAGGCAATAGCTTCCGCGCCAGCCTGATTCCAGTCGCGTTTGCCAGTACCAGACATCCGTTCCGGGTATGCGAGCCAGTGATTGCGGCGTCGCCTGTTGATGATGGTCGGTAACACCCGTGATATAAATCCAGACACGTTGGATCCGCGAGGTGGTTTCTGTACCCGCCGGGTCACGCCACCAGAAGGTAACCTCATACTTGCCTTCGCTCTCCAGACGCCACTCTGGCCCCTCTTTTGTTTGCCACCAGGCCTCGCTTCCCGCTATCGACGTCAACGCCATAACCTCATTTTATCTGTGGAAACTTTTGCTTGCAGATTAAGAAATATTGATAATATTATTGATAACTATTTGCATTTGCAATAGCGTATTGTCGCGCTTTGGCGAGCGCGTCTTTCATGATCACAATGCCCTCGTTTGCGGTTTTCTCAGGATGAGCCCCTCTGCAAATGAATGGCAATGGCATGCCGTATTCCTTACCCGCTGGGAAAAGGAACTACCGGGAATGCGGCAAGAAAAGCAGGAAAAACAATGAAAAATAACATTCGTTCCCTGACCTTATTGGTCAATCTGGGGATTTACGGCGCTGCTTTGCCGGCTTTCGCGGCAGAGACGACGACCAGTGACACAGACAGCCATGATGACACCATGGTAGTGACCGCCGCGCAGCAGAATTTGCAGGCGCCGGGGGTGTCTACCATCACCGCTGATGAGATCCGTAAAAACCCGCCCGCCCGTGACGTTTCCGAAATTATCCGCACCATGCCCGGCGTTAACCTGACGGGAAACTCCACCAGTGGTCAGCGTGGCAATAACCGCCAGATTGATATCCGCGGTATGGGGCCGGAAAATACCCTGATCCTGGTCGACGGAAAACCGGTCACCAGCCGCAACTCCGTGCGTCAGGGCTGGCGCGGCGAGCGCGATACCCGTGGCGATACCAGTTGGGTACCGGCAGAGATGATCGAGCGTATTGAGGTTATTCGTGGCCCGGCCGCCGCGCGTTATGGCAACGGTGCCGCAGGCGGCGTGGTGAATATCATTACCAAAAAACCGACTGACCAGGCCTGGCACGGTTCGTGGAACAGCTATTTCAACGCGCCGGAACACAAAGACGAAGGCGCGACCAAACGTACCGACTTTAGCCTGAGCGGCCCGCTGGGCGGCGATTTCAGCTTCCGTCTGTACGGTAACCTGAATAAAACGCAGGCCGATGCCTGGGATATCAACCAGGATCACCAGTCGCAGCGTACCGGTATCTACGCCAACACGATGGCCGCAGGGCGTGAAGGGGTGGAGAACAAAGATATTAACGGCGTGGTGCGTTGGGATTTCGCGCCGCAGCAAGCGCTGGAGTTTCAGGCCGGTTACAGCCGCCAGGGGAACCTGTACGCGGGCGACACCCAGAACACCAACAATGACAGCAGCACCAACAACTATGTGAAGGAAAACTACGGTAAAGAGACCAACCGTCTCTATCGCCAGAACTATTCCATCAACTGGACGGGCGCCTGGGATAACGGCGTCACCACCAATAACTGGGCGCAGTATGAACATACCCGCAACTCGCGCCTTGGCGAAGGGCTGGCCGGCGGGCTGGAAGGTCTGTTCAACAGCGATAAGTTCGCGGATATCGATCTGGCAGACGTGATGCTGCACAGCGAAGCCAGCGTACCGTTTGAGTGGCTTATCAACCAGAACCTGACGGTGGGCACCGAATGGAACCAGCAGCGTATGAAGGACATGGCGTCCAACACCCAGGCGTTGCATGGTGGCCCGATTGCCGGTTTCGCCAGCACGGGCCGTAGCCCTTACTCCAGCGCGGAAATCTTCTCTGTCTTCGCCGAAGACAATATGGAAGTGACCGACACCACCATGCTGACGCCGGGTCTGCGTTTCGATCACCATACGGTAGTCGGCAATAACTGGAGCCCGTCGCTGAACCTGTCACAAGGCCTGGGCGATGACTTTACCCTGAAAATGGGGATCGCCCGTGCCTATAAAGCACCAAGCCTCTACCAGACGAACCCGAACTACATTCTCTACAGTAAGGGGCAGGGTTGTTACGCCAGTGGGACCGGCGTGGGCTGCTATATGATGGGTAACGACGACCTGAAAGCCGAAACCAGCATCAACAAAGAGATTGGTCTGGAGTTCAAACATGAAGGCTGGCTGGCGGGCGTGACCTGGTTCCGCAACGACTACCGCAACAAGATTGAAGCGGGCTATTCACCGTTAAGCCAGACCAAAGTCGGCAGCACCAAAACCGATATCTATCAGTGGGAAAACGTACCTAAGGCGGTCGTTGAAGGTCTGGAAGGGACGCTGAACATTCCGGTCACCGACGCGGTGACCCTGAGCAACAATGTCACGTACATGCTGCAAAGTAAGAACAAAACTACCGGTGAACGCCTGTCGATCATCCCTGAATATACCCTCAACTCAACGCTGAGCTGGCAGGTTGTGCAGGATGTTTCCGTGCAGTCCACTTTCACCTGGTACGGCAAACAACAGCCGAAGAAATATGACTACCAGGGTAATCCGGTTACCGGTTCTGCGAAGGACGAAGTCAGCCCGTACAGCATCGTTGGCCTGAGCGGCACCTGGGATGTGAATAAGTACGTGAGCCTGACCGCAGGCGTCGATAACGTGTTTGATAAACGTCACTGGCGTATGGGGAATGCCCAGACAACCGGCGGAACGACCGGCTATATGTATGGCGCAGGCGCCAATACGTATAACGAATCAGGCCGTACCTGGTATATGGGTATCAATACCCACTTTTAAGCACCAACCTTCCCTCTCCCTGCGGGGAGAGGGCGGGCGTAAGGCGACATATGCACACCGTTCACTCCACGTTAACCCTCGATTCCCACCCGGTCCATCTCATCACCTTCGACCCCGCCACCTTTGCAGAGCGCGACCTTTTATGGCTACCCCACCATGACCGCTTAGCCCACGCCGGACGCAAGCGTAAAAGCGAACATCTGGCCGGGCGAATTGCCGCCGTGCATGCCCTGCGCGAGTATGGTCATCAGGCCGTGCCCGGTATGGGTGCTGGCGGTGAACCGCGCTGGCCCTCCGGGCTTCACGGCAGCATCAGCCATACCGGGCAGACCGCTGTCGCCGTTGTCTCATCTGCTTGTGTCGGCGTGGATATTGAGAGCGTATTCTCTTCTCAACTGAGTAAAGAGATCGCCGAAAGCCTCGTCAATGCCGAAGAATACGCATTACTACAGCGTGCCTCGCTTCCTTTTGAACGGGGGTTAACGCTTACCTTTTCAGCAAAAGAGAGTCTTTTCAAAGCGTTTTCCGCCATCGCTCTCCCCTTTCCCGGCTTTCACAGCGCGCAGCTTATCGCACTCAATGACCGCTCACTCACCCTGCGCATAACTGAGCAATTTAACCAACAATATGCAGGCATATGCGTCGATATCCCATGGATTATGCATACAAATCAGGTCATCACTCTGGCATCCGCCCTCCCCTCAGGATCGTGATCGTTTTCTCCTTTTAAGAAATTTGCTGCACAAACGATAGACAGTTCGCGATTGCCGTTTTATCGTTAACTTGAATAATAAATCATTATTGAATATATATTCAATGTGGAGAAAAAGATGAAAACGACCCTACTGAAATCTGCTGTACTGGCTTCCCTGATCGCCGCATCCGGCTCGCTGTTTGCCGCCGATAACGGCCTGATCGCCATTATTACCCCCTCACACGACAACCCCTTTTTTAAAGCGGAAGCGGACGGCGCGGCGGCAAAAGCTAAAGAACTTGGCTACACCACCCTCGTGGCTTCCCATGATGATGACGTTAATAAACAGAACCAGTTGATCGAAACGGCCATCGCCCGCAAAGCCAAAGCGATCATCCTGGATAACGCCGGGGCTGACGCTACGGTTGGCCCACTGGAAAAAGCCAAAGCCGCAGGGGTACCGACATTCCTGATTGACAGGGAAATCAACAAAACCGGTATTGCTGTGGCGCAAATCGTCTCTAACAACTACCAGGGCGCACAGCTTGGCGCGCAAAAATTCGCCAAATTGCTGGACGGTAAAGGCAAGTATGTCGAACTGTTAGGTCGTCAGTCTGACACCAACGCCAGCGTCCGCTCGCAGGGCTACCACGATGTGCTGGATGATTTCCCGGATATGAAAATGGTGGCGCAACAGACCGCGAACTGGAGCCAGACCGAAGCCTTCACCCGTATGGAAGCCATTTTGCAAACCAACCCGGACATCGTGGGCGTTATCTCCGGGAATGACACCATGGCGCTGGGCGCTGAAGCCGCGCTGAAAGCCGCCGGAAAAACGAATGTCATTGTGGTGGGCTTTGACGGCAGTGATTACGTGCGTGACTCCATCATTAACAAAGGCAACATCAAAGCCACCGTGTTGCAGCCTGGCTGGCAACAAGCGCAAATGGCGGTCGAACAAGCCGATTACTACCTGAAAAACGGCAAAGCCCAGAAAGAAGAGAAACAGTTGATGGACTGCATGCTGATCGACGAAAGCAACGCCAGCAAACTGAAAATGTTCAACCTGAGCAAGTAACAGCGGAGATGTTATGTCGTTAAAACAATGGGGTGCTGCATTCATAGGGTGCACCACCCTGTTGCTGACGGCCTGCACGGTGGTGGATCTTGATGAAAACGGCAAGCCGATAATGCCTGCCGATCCGAATGCGAAAGCCAGCTTCGACAACATGACCCCACAGCAGATCGCGCAACAAACATGGCAAGAACGCGTCATTGACGCCGCCCACAAGCATGCGTTGGACGCCACCGCACTCACCACACAAATGAAGGCATCAAGCAGCCAATCCCAGAGTGTTTTTGTGCAACTGACAAGCCGGGTTGAACGTGTTGATCTCAGCAATGAGCGCGAACAAAAGCTGGTCATAACCTTTAACGGGCAGCCGCTGGAAGTGCAGACGGGGCCGGTTATTCAGGGCAACGCCATTCGCGACGCCACCGGTTTTAAATTTGAAGACTTTACCAACCAGGTTCAGTTTGCGCAGTTATCGCGGGCTTACAACCGTGAAGCGATAAAACACCTACCCAAAATTGATGACAGTTGGGCGGGCAAACAGGCCACCGTACTGATGGCCGTCACATTGACTGGCGGTAAGGCAACCCAGGCCGCAGCACTGGAGTTGAAACAGGAGACACAGTAATGAGCGATGTACCTGTGGATGACATTATCCTGCGCACGCGTGGGGTGTCGATGCTCTTTCCCGGCACCGTGGCGTTGGACAATGTGGATTACAACGTCTGGCGCGGCAAAGTGAATGTGATCATCGGTGAGAATGGCGCAGGGAAATCCACCCTGATGAAAATTCTTGCCGGTGTACAGCAACCGAGCCTGGGCGAAATCGAACTGAACGGTAAACTGGTACACATTTCCAGCACCCGCGCCGCTGCCGCCCTGGGTATCGGCATGGTGCACCAGGAGCTGAATCTGTTTGAAAACCTCAATGTGGCCGAGAACATTTTCCTGGGACGCGAGCTACAAAAAGGGATTGCCCCTATCGACGAAGCCGAACAGGAAAAACGAACGGCGGAGCTGTTAAAGCGCCTCGACCAGCCTATTTCTCCCAAAGAACTGGTGGGAAATCTGAAAGTAGGCCAGCAGCAACTGGTGGAGATAGCCAAAGCGCTGGCAGAAGACGCGGACATTTTGATCCTCGACGAACCCACGTCGGCACTGAGTAAAACGGAAGTGGAAATCCTTTTTCGCGTGATCCGTGAACTGACCCGCCAGGGGGTGTCGATTATCTATATTTCGCATCGCCTGGAAGAGTTAATGGCGATTGGCGATGTGATCACCATTTTGCGCGACGGCAAGTTTCAGGCTGAAGCGAAAGTCTGCGACATCGACGTGCCGTGGATCGTCCGCGAAATGCTCGGCAGCGATCCGGTCAGTAATTTTCTGAAACCGGGACGCACCTTTGGCGCACCGGTGCTGGAAGCAGAGCACATCACCTGCGTGAACAGCGCGGGCAATGCGGTGGTGGACGATGTGAGTTTTAAGGTGCACAGCGGCGAAATTGTCGGCATTTACGGTCTGATGGGCGCGGGAAGGACGGAGCTGTTCGAATGCATGCTCGGTACCGAACGCAACTATCTGGGCAAATTATGGCTCGACAGTAAACCCGTGCCACAGCGGCTGGCCACGGCGGATCGCATCCGCATGGGGATGAGCCTGGTACCGGAAGACCGCAAACGTACCGGTATCTTCCCGATATCGTCTGTGGCGACCAATCTGACCATCGCCAGCCTGTGGCGGCGGTTACAGCGTGGGATCACCATTTCGCAAAAAGAGGAGCAGGCGGTGGTGGCCAGCACCATTGATAACCTGTCGATTAAAGTCTCGACGCCGGACGTTGAAATTCAGGCGCTAAGCGGCGGTAACCAGCAGAAGGTGGTGATTGGCCGCTCGCTGTTGACCAACCCGAAAGTTCTGTTTCTGGATGAACCGACACGCGGCATTGACGTGGGGGCGAAAGCCGACGTCTTCCGCATGATGGTGCAGCTCTCCGAACAGGGGATCGCAGTGGTCTTTTCCACCTCCGATCTGAAAGAAATCATGGCGGTATCTGACCGCATTCTGGTGATGTCCGGCGGCAAACTCACCGCCGATATCGTGCGCGATCGGGCCGAAGAATCGGCGCTGGTAACGGCAAGTGCTCAGGGGTTCTGATATGAAAACAACACAATCTGTGGCAGTGGTCCCGCGCACAAGCGCATCGCTGTCACGCGAAAGCATTCTGCTTCTACTGTTAAAGCTGCGAACTTTTATTGCGCTGTTCCTGATTGTTGGCTTCTTTACCGCCACGGTGCCCGGCTTCCTGTCAACGGGGAGCCTGGTGATCATGATTAAGCATATTGCTATCAACGCCTTCCTGGCGCTGGGCATTACCTTTGTCATCATCACCGCCGGCATCGATTTGTCCATTGGCGCAACGCTCGGCCTGTGCGGGATGATCGCCGGCTGGATGATCACCAAAGGCATTGTGTTGCCGATGTTTGGCATCGCCATTTTCCCCAGCGTGTGGGTGATTGTGCCCCTTGTGTTATTGATTGGCGGCTTCATCGGCGCGGTGAATGGCTGGATCATCACCCGCTATAATGTCGCGCCCTTTATCTGCACACTCGGTACCATGTACGTGCTGCGTGGCGCCGCCATGCTCACCTCCGACGGACAGACCTTCCCGGGGCTTTCCGGCAATCCATTACTGGGCAACACGGGTTTTGATGAGATTGGCGCAGGTACGCTGTTTGGCATTCCGTGGGCCATCTGGCTGATGATTTTGCTGGCGGTGGTGATTGCCTATGTTGCTCGTCGCCTGCCTTTTGGCCGCCACGTTTACGCCATCGGCGATAACGAGCGTGCGGCAGAGCTCTCCGGCGTGAAGGTCAAACAGGTCAAAATCTGGGTCTACACCATCTCCGGGTTCTGTGCCGCACTGGCCGGGATCGTGGTATCCGCACAGTTGCTGGCAAGCCACCCGGCTAACGGCACCGCCTTTGAAATGAACGCCATCGCCGCCGTGGTGCTTGGCGGAACCTCGCTGGCAGGCGGGCGCGGTACCGTGCTGGGAACACTGATCGGTGCTTTCGTTATAGGCTTCCTCGCCGACGGTCTGGTGATGATGGGCGTGAGCGAATTCTGGCAGATGGTGATTAAAGGTATCGTCATTATCGTGGCGGTCATCATCGACCAGATGCAAAACCGGATGCAGCAAAAAGCGGCGGTGGTGGCACAAAAGGCAGTGATAGAAAACAAGTAGGTCTGTCGGTCCCTTCCCTTTGCCGGAGCTTATGTCGCTTGTCCGGCAAAGGGGTGCAAGCAGGCACTACTGATAGGTCATGGTAAATTCGAGCGCGGAATTTGCTTCACCAGCGCTGATGGCAGACGCGGTCTGGATATAGCGCGCTTTCATCGGAATAGTGTGGCTGCTCGTCATGGTGCTGATGGCGGTGTTGAACGGCACCAGTGTGTCGTTGTTATACAGTACCTGAACCCCGATGCCGCTGGCGGTGCCGGGGCCGCTTTTTACGGTCAGGTGCTGGGTGGCAAGCCCGCTGTCTTCAAGGGTAATGCCGGTCGCGGGCTTAAAGGTGTATTTCACCGCGTTCAGCCCGGCATCGCAGTTATTGATGGCAAAGGTAAAGGGGGTCGACGCGCTGGTGGAGCCCACACCGCTGAAACCGGATTTCGCATGTTTGCCCAGCGGCACGGTCAGGCTGGGGGTGACGCAGCCGGGGACTTTCAACTCCGGGGTACCGGAGATATTGATAGTGCTGTAGAGGACCCCAAGCCAGTTTGATGTGTCCGTCTTTGAGGTTGATGCCCACATCTCAACAAAATTACGCGGAAAGGACAGTTCGCCCGGCGTGATGTCCCCTGTTTTAAAAAATTCTATTTTAACTCCAAACATACCGGACCACGGTAATTGACGAGAGGCACCGATCCAAGAAAGTCCTGCCGCCTCCGGCAATTTAGCATAGGAGATCCATGGGTCGCCGCTGGTCACTTTCACGCCTATGCCCTCCACACCGGAGCTGACTACACCTGTCGGAATCCCCGGTCCGGTTATAGCCGAGCGCCCTGTACCGTAGCCGTACTGGAACCTGAGGTAGCCAGGGCCAGAACATGAAATCCAGGTGTCTGCCGTATCTGGCACGATGACTGTTTTCAGCAGCGTCCCGACTGCGGTGCCCGATGGAACCGTGATTGTACCAACGCTAACTTCTACGGCAGTTGCAGCACTGTCACTGACTATGCTACACCCGGCCCACCCCTGCCCGCTCAGGGCACATAACCCCACGACAGCCGACGCATTGAAAAGAAGTTTTAAGCTGTTCATTTTCATATTCCCTCACGAAAAAAGAGCGCGGCGACTCAGCGGTTCAGGGGCACCTGATGGTGATGCTGACCGCCGTAGTCATCGATGGTGGTAAAAAAGAGTCTGCCGCCTGCCAGCTGCGTTGGCGTGGCCTGCACGGCAAAACGTTGCTGACCTCTGGCCGGGCACATGCCGCTTTGCCGTTCATCCTCACTTTTCACTGTGTCTGTCAGCCCCACGTGGTTCAGCGAGACGGTAAAGGCCGACGGATTCTCGCATTCCAGCGCATAACCCTGATTGTTCTGTACCAGACGCCAGCGCAGTTGCGTGACAGCCGCTTTCGGCGAACCCGCCAGCCCCGCCGGGCGGTAGAACAGTTTCAGGCGGGAACGCACGGTGAGCTGGATATGGTCGGCTTTGCCTGATGGCTTCGGCGGGATTTCCAGCACGTTCAGCCAGAACACCGATTCGCGGTCCTGGGGTACGGCGCCTCCGGTGTGGATAATGCGCAGCGTCTGCCCTTTGTCGGGGTTCAGCCGGAAGATGGGAGGCGTAATGATAAACGGCACGTTGGCGGAAGGCGCGTCCGCGTCGTCGTTCTCAATCCAGCTCTGGATCAGACGCGGGGCGGGGTCTTTGCTGGTGACTGCAAGGGTAACTTCGCGCTTCCCGGCCGGGTAAATCACCCGGGTCGCGGCAAGCTGGATACCGGCGTGCACGTATCCGGCAAACAACAGAATTAACAAAAGCCATACACTTTTCATCCCCGCTCCCTGGTCTGACATATTCCCCGGACGGGCATAACTGTCCGTGAAATAAGGTGAATCTGACGGGAAAGCGTACAGGCGCAGGTGTCGCCGAAATATAAATTGTATGTCCGGATAGTAACAAAAGCCCGCCGGGGCGCTGAGGCGGCCTGAGCGGTAGCAACAAGGATTTGGTATCGGAATGTTTACGCGAAAGACAGAATTTTTAGCAATAAAATCAACGAACAGCAGGCATCAGGCGAAGTGCCATAAATTCCTGTGTCTTTTTTAATTACACTTTATATTTTTCTGCGCTGAAAAACGTTTCTGGCGGATACCGTTTCGCATATCCGGCCAGTGAGTGTTATTGCCAGGGTGAGCGCCCGTCATGGTATCACCGCGTTTTAACAGGTTGTCGCACCTGTTTTTATTCGCCTTTCACCAGACTCCGCGCCGTGGCGTAATCCGTGATCAGGACGTCGATGTAATTCCCCTGCAACGCACCGCGAACGGCATTGTGTTTTTCCGGCCCCCCCGCCAGCGCGATAACCTGCTTACAGGCGCGGATTTGCTCAAGCTCCATGCCAATCACCGGGTCTTCTTCGTGAGTGAGGACCGGCTTGCCTGCCGCATCATAGTAATGCAGGCAGATATCGCCCACCGCACCACGTTCAGAGAGTAAATGGAGCATATTTTCGTTGTAATAGTTACCGGAGTTTTTCAGTAACTGTGACGGTTCCAGCTCACCAATCCCGACAATCGCCACATCAACCTCGGCAAATTTCGCCACTACCGCCGCCACATCCGGACTATTGACCAGCCGCGCGCGCTCTTCAACGGAGTGCTCAATACTTTGCGAAGGCAGTAACCAGGCCGGGCAGCCTAAATATTCCGCCAGTTGTTGAGTCAGAATGGTCGCCTGCACGTTGCCGTTCGGCCCTACCCCGCCCAGCAGCTGAATAACGCCCTGAGCCCGGATAGTCTGCGGATGCATTTCATCAACCATACAGCGAATGGTGCTACTCCAGGCGGAGATCCCCACCAGGTCTTCCGGGCGGACACGGGTTTCCATATAGTGTGCCGCCGCACTGCCGATAGCATGTTTTATCTGCGCATTGCTGGCGTTTTCCCCCACATCCACCACAATTGCCTGACGGATGCCATACTGCTGCTCGATGGCTTTTTCCAGCGACACAAAAATATTGGTGGGCTGTACGACGGTGATTTTCACCAGCCCTTCTTTTTGACAACGCGTCAGCGCGCGTGAGACAAATGATTGTGATAAGTTCAGCAGCGAGGCGATCTCTGACTGCTTTTTATTCTCGTTGTAGTAAAGCGTGGCGATTTTCACTAGCAAACGCTGCTCATCCTGCTTTGACATTGGTTTCCCCTTAAATCCTCTCCTGTCATTTTTATTCATACCCGAATAGATAACAAGCTGCGCATTGCCGGGCGCGATGATCCAAATGTGATCATATTCTCCTTTCTTCCAAATTTGCCTGCACAAGGCGTAGACAAACCCAGGGACAAGGCATATCTTTACTCATGAATAATAAATCAGTAGTGAATATATATTCAAAGCGTTAACAACCTGACGTTGAACCTTGCCAAAATCACTGCAACATGCTGCTCAGGCGCGCTTTTTCACCCTGATTGAATATTTATTCAATACAGACTATACATTCAAGAGGTGGACTATGAATCCGTTTTCGCTCTCGGTTGAGGAGCTTGAAAAAAAAGCACGTGCTGTACGCCGTCGCATTATCGTGCTGAATGCAGAAAGCCCGGCAGGCGGGCACACGGGGGCTGATTTATCCCAGGTTGAGCTGCTGACTGCGCTCTATTTCCGCATTCTTAACTGTTCGCCAGCACTGAAAGAGAGCGATGAACGCGACATTTACATCCAGTCAAAAGGTCACGCGGTGGGCGGTTATTACTGCATCCTGGCGGAAGCTGGCTTCATTCCTGTTGACTGGCTGGCAACCTACCAGCATCCCGATTCCCATCTGCCGGGCCATCCGGTGAAACATAAGACACCGGGTATTGAACTCAATACTGGCGCACTCGGCCATGGTCTGCCGGTAGCCGTCGGCATCGCTCTGGCGGCAAAGCGCAGCAACAGCAAACGCCGGGTCTTTGTCGTGACCGGCGACGGTGAACTGGCTGAAGGCAGTAACTGGGAAGCCGCGCTGGTCGCCGCCCATTACCAGCTCGACAACCTGATCATTATTAACGACAAAAACAGCCTGCAACTGGCCGGCCCGACCAAAGAGATCATGAACACCGATCCGCTGGACGAAAAATGGCGCGCCTTCGGCATGCAGGTTACCGAGTGTAACGGTAACAATATGGCCGACGTGGTGGCGACGCTGGAGGGATTGCAGCCTGCCGGGAAACCGCATGTTGTGATTGCTTACACCACCAAAGGCGCTGGCGTCTCCTTTATTCAGGGACGTCCGGAATGGCACCACCGTGTGCCGAAAGGGGAAGAAGTTGAACTGGCGCTGGAGGAACTAAAAGATGAGTAATAGCGAACATCTCGCCACGGTGATGGTGAATGCGTTTATCGACGCCGTTGACCGTGGCGTAGACCTGGTACCGGTGGTGGCAGACTCCACCTCCACAGCCAAGATCTCCCCGTTTATGAAGAAATTCCCGGGTCGCCTGGTGAATGTCGGTATCGCCGAGCAGACACTGGTGGGCGCCGCCGCCGGGCTTGCCATCGGTGGTAAAGTCGCGGTGACCTGTAATGCCGCGCCGTTTTTGATCTCGCGCGCCAACGAACAGATCAAAGTGGACATTTGCTACAACAACACCAACGTGAAGCTGTTTGGCCTGAACGCTGGTGCCAGCTATGGCCCGCTGGCCAGTACGCACCACAGCATCGACGATATTTCCGTGCTCCGTGGTTTTGGCAACATCGAAATTTACGCCCCCTCCTGCCCCGTTGAATGCCGACAGATAATCGACTATGCGCTGGAACATGTCGGCCCGGTCTACATCCGCCTGGACGGTAAAGCCTTACCGGAACTGCACAATGAAGGTTATCAGTTCAAACCGGGTGAAATTGATGTGCTGCGTGAAGGCAAAGACATTGCGCTGGTGGCAATGGGATCGACAGTGCATGAAATTGTCGCCGCCGCCACACAACTGGCAGAAGGCGGTATTGAGGCCAGTGTTATCAGTGTACCGTCTATTCGTCCATGCAATACCTCGCAATTACTGACCGCACTGAAAACCTGTAAAGCTGTCGTCAGCGTTGAAGAGCACAACGTCAACGGCGGCGTGGGCAGTCTGGTCGCCGAAGTGCTGGCAGAAGCCGGATGTGGCATCCCGCTGCGCCGCCTCGGTATCCCTGATGGTCAATATGCTATCGCCGCCGATCGGGCTTCCACTCGCGCACGCCATGAGATTGATGCCGCGGGTGTGGTAAAAAACGTCCGTGACCTGCTGACACGGCAATAAAAATAAGAAAGAACAACTTACTGGAGAGAGAACAATGTCCCGCATTCCTCAACAACTGACCATGGCGGTTATTATTGGCAACCGTGGATTCTTCCCAAGTTACCTGGTGGCAGAAGCCCGTGAGCAGGCAGTCGCCCTGTTTGGCCGTCTGGGTATAAAAACCATTATGCTTGATGAAACCCAGACCGAACTCGGCGGTGTTGAAACTCGCCAGGATGCCAAAATCTGTGCTGAACTGTTCCGCGCGCACCGCGATGAGATTCATGGCGTGGTCGTACTTCTGCCGAACTTCGGCGATGAAAAAGCGGTGGCGGAAACCCTGCGCCTGTCGGGTCTGAATGTCCCGGTGCTGGTCCAGGCCGAAGAAGACAACCTGGATAAAATGGGCCTGGCAACACGTCGCGACAGCTTCTGCGGCAAGATCTCCCTGTGCAACAACCTGCGCCAGTACGGTATTCCGTTCACCCTGACCACACAGCACGTTTGCGCCCTCGGCGGTGAGGTTTTCGAGCAGGACCTGAAACGTTTTGAGCAAATCTGCCGGGTGGTGAGCAGCATGCGTGGCGTTCGCGTGGGGGCGATCGGCGCACGTCCGGCCGGCTTCAACACCGTCCGTTACAGCGAAAAACTGCTTGAGCGCCTGGGCATTGCGGTAGAAACCCTGGATCTGTCCGAAGTCTTCACCCGTATCAAACTGCTGCGTGATGACGATATCCGCGTTGATGAGAAACGCCGTCTGCTGATCGATAACGCCGACGCCAGCGGTATCGCCACCGACAAACTGGTCACCATGGCGAAACTGTTTGTGGTGATCAGCGAATGGGTAATCGCCAACGATATCGATACCACCGCCATTCAGTGCTGGACTTCGCTGCAGGAAAACCTGGGCATTAACGTCTGCTCGATTATGAGCGTGATGTCCGGTCAGCTGATGCCGTCTGCCTGTGAAGTCGACGTGATGGGCGCGCTTTCTATGTATGCCCTGGCCAGCGCCAATATGAGCCCGGCCTCCATTGCCGACTGGAACAACAACTTTGGCGACGACCGTGACAAATGCGTGCTGTTCCACTGTGGCAACTTTGCCGCCGCCAGCCTGGAAACACCGCATATGGGCACCGCAGACATCATCGGTACCACCGTGGGTAAAGAGAACACCTGCGGCGCGGTACACGGTCGTCTGAAATCCGGCCCCCTCACCTACTTCCGTCTGAGCACCGACGATTTGACCGGTGAAATCAAAGCCTATGTGGGCGAAGGCAAATCCGTCGACGATCCGCTGGATACCGTTGGCTGTCGCGCAGTCATTCAGGTTCCGCATCTGGAAGCGTTGCTGACCTACATCTGCCGTAATGGTTTTGAACACCACGTGGCGATGAACCATGCGGCCAGCGGCGCCGTCCTGCATGAAGCTTTCACGCGCTATCTCGGCGTTGATACTTACCTGCACCAGTGATGCCGTGCGCATGGGCCTGATGGAGAACTATCGTGTCGAAAGATATTGTCATTGCGCTTGATGAAGGGACAACCAACGCCAAAGCCGTCGCGCTGGATGAGCAGGGCAATGTGGTGGCGAAAAGTTCGCGTCCGTTGTCAATCCAGACGCCTCGCGAGGGCTGGGTGGAGCAGTCCGGCGAATTACTGTTGCAGGCGTCGCTGGCGGTGGTACGCGAGGTGGTTGCGCAGGTTGGCCCTGAGCGCGTTGCCGCCCTGGCGATCAGTAATCAGCGGGAAACGGCTATAGGTTGGTACCGTGCAAGCGGGTTGCCGTTAGGCCCGGCCATTACCTGGCAATGTTCGCGCACGGCAGATTTTTGCCATGCCCTGCGCGAGCAAGGTCAGGAAGCGAAGATTAAAGCGGTGACAGGATTACCCGTCGCCCCGCTGTTTTCCGCGTCCAAAATGCGCTGGCTGTTAGGTTCCGTGCCCAACGGCCAGGCGCTGGCGGAGCAAGGTGAAATTTGCCTGGGCACAATAGATAGCTGGCTGCTCTGGCATTTGACCGCGGGCGAGTCGTTTTGCTGCGACTACTCTAACGCCTCACGAACACAATTACTTAATCTCCATACCGCTGAATGGGACGCGGAGATGCTGGCCCTCTTCCAGATCCCGCGTCAGGCGCTGGCGGAAATTCGCCCTTCCAGCGGATTGTTTGGCTACACCAAAGGGCTGGATGCCATCCCGGATGGGATCCCGGTGATGGCGATGATCGGGGATTCTCATGCGGCGTTATTCGCCCACGGACTCGGCGCGGCCGGGTGTGTGAAAGCAACCTACGGTACCGGTTCATCGGTGATGGCGCCGGTGGTATCCGCACAGTGTGATGTTAAAGCACTGGCCACCACCGTGGCCTGGCATGATGGCGAACGGCTGGTGTACGGGCTGGAGGGCAATATTCCCCATACCGGCGACGCGGTAGCGTGGATGGCGGAAAGCACGGGCTTGAACACGCTGCCGGAAGCGGAGCTGGCTCAGGCGCTGAATACGCTGCCTGCATCAGTGGAATCGACACTTGGCGTCTATTTTGTTCCGGCGCTGACGGGCCTTGGCGCGCCCTGGTGGGACGAAGATGCGCGCGGGCTGATTCATGGTCTGAGTCGTGGCGTCAAGCGCGCGCATCTGGTTCGCGCAGCGCTGGAGTCCATCACTTATCAAATTGCCGATGTAGTGATTGCCATGCGCCAGCACGGTGATTTTGCCTTAAAAGCGCTGATGGTCGATGGCGGCCCTACCAAAAACGACTGGCTGATGCAGTATCAGGCGGATTTGCTGGGTTGCCCGGTAATGCGCAGCGATGTCCCGGAGCTCTCGGCAATGGGGGCGGCGCTACTGGCACGTAAGGCGCTGGTGCAGGTCGATACCGAACAGCTTCGCCAGTATCTTCCTGAGCATATGACCTTCATACCGGACGATCAGCGCCACGGTAGATTGCAAAAACGCTGGCATGAATGGCAAAGCGCTGTACAGCTTGCCCGCACGCAAAAAACCCAGGCAGGGTAAACGTTGGGATCGTGGGGCTCCAGCCTGACACGATGATTTGCGGGGATTGTTCCCCGCAAAAGTCAGCGACGCCTTCGTTTCGTAAGCAAGAATGGCTTTACACTCAACAGCATGTTTGTTGCTCTTCTCGAAAAGCGAGCCTCGTCGTTTTGGCGGCCTGGCGTTGAGAATCAATGACTGTTATTCACACCAGACCACTGTTCTGTAATTCATGACGTGGTTACCAAAATCCCTTCTTCGCTCGCAGCGGGCCTGCCCATCCTTTTCGGGCTACTGAGTGCCAGAGCGGACCTACTCATCTCAAGTGTCTGGAGACATTAGATGTCTAATTAAGATTTTGACTGTAGATCCTCGCGTTCCAGTAGCCATTCCCCTGACAACGATACTCCTTCAAACCTAAGGACCTGAGTTCCCTTGCAATTAGTCGATTCATCACCCCATGCCCCATAAGCAGCACAGGGCCGTTTGATATTTTTGCAAAGGTTACGAGTATATTCGCAGCTTTAACAGCACGTTGTTTTGCTATTTCCAGGCGCTCCACATTATGGGATAAGCCGCATAGCCACATGACGCGGAAAAAAGCAGCCCAGAGGGTTGAGGATAACCTTAAACCGGGTATGTGAAATATAGGCAGGCCAGCTTCCCTGAAGACCTCATCAATGACGTCCGGCTCGCAACCCAATGCTTTCAGAGAAGAAAGCGCTCTCGGAAGCGGACTACTTATGATTTGTAATGCGCTGGATGCTAATAATTTACTGGAATCAGGTGGAATATCGGTTCCTGTATCAGATAAATCATATTCTGCTATCCAGTTGGTCATTTCACGGCTGGTTACTCTCGAATAGCCTCTTAAAGCAGGCTTTCCATGACGCATTAAAATAATTTCCATACAGAGTTTCTTGTTTGTGGTCTTTTAGATACAGTCAGATTAACGCGATAAAGACAGAGAGCACTACAACCATATTTTTTGGTTGCACGAACTGGTTGAGAGACCTTGTCAGAAAAGGAATGAGGCTAACAGAAGCAGATTAAATCACCGAAACAGCAAAAACTTCCGCTTCACGCTCACAGCAACCGTTCAGTTGCTTCAGAACAGAGACCATAAACTCTGACCCGGGCTGTAGATGAGAAGATGATCTAACCGTCTGACACAGGGCACAATCGGCGCTGTGTCCAAAACGAGAATGTACTACCGTGCCTGCTTTCTCAGGCAAAAGTGGTGTGTAACTTTATCCATATCACATAAAGCAACAAAGCCGGCTCGTTCATAAAATGTGAATGCCGATGATGGTGCGTTTGTGTTGATAAAATTAAACCAGAGGTCAGCATCTTTAAGTATTTCACTGAGCAAACCGCTGCCAACATGATTTCTTCTCCATGCAGTATCTACATAGAGATGTCGCAGACGTCCGGTGCCAGTTATTTTGGTAAAGGGATCGATGTTAAGTCCGCATACGCCAACAATTAAATCATCAACATAAGCCCCAAGCAGTTTTTCTCCGGGCCTGTCAAAGCGGTTCTGTCCGTTTAGCCAATTTTCTTCCAGTCGGTGTAGCATATTAAATCCTTCAGCCATGCTCTTTAATTTTAACTCCGCAAACCCTGAGCTGGCTGGGGTGATGTTTGTGAATTGGATATTCATGAGCCGTTCCAATGATTTCGGTTTGCATAACTTGGGCAGAATTGACAGCGCATCCAGGGGCAAATCTGCCATGCCAGGACATCCCCAGTGTGCCAACAGCAGACAATGATAACATTGAGATATGTTAATTTATGGGGAGCAGGTCAAACCCACAATCATCAGTACCGCTCAATGGGGCAGTTGCTGAAAAAGGTTCACCATTTTATAGAAACCGCCAGCCCATTCTCCGGAGGCAAACATGGGCAGGAAAAAGACGAGCGGTATTAGGCACAGCTATTTAGGCTTGCTATATCATTAAGACAAAGGTTCAAGACGAAGAAGATGTGATTTCGCCTTTTCTATTAGCTGTAAGAATTCATCATATTGAAATTCAAGGATATTATTTTCATTTGTGTAAATAATAATGTTCACTGATTTCCTGTCTTGTGATAGTGATATTTCACCCCACTGGACGCAATTAAAAGACAGTTCTGCATAAAGATCTTCACGATCAACCGAACTACCCACGCTATATTCCAACATACGATGTTTCCGCTTATTATCTAAATAGGACTGAGCGATGCCAATCATAGCACCACTATCATGTGACGAACGACGCCTGATGCAGAAGCTATCCATATAACACGCGATAAAAATATGGCCGCAGAATTACTGCTATGTTGAAGCTTCATCGGGGTGAACGGGTCAACGACGTTGCCAGAATGCTCTGGACAGGCAAAAATGGAGCGATATTAGGCTCAGCTGACCAACTCCCCGTTGATTCACACGGAATGCCGTTAGAAAGGTCAGCTCTTCGCTCAAAGTGGACCTTCCGTTCCCACCTGCGTTTTGCCCTGAACTCCTTCCTGCCGTATCTCTTTCACCATTCCATACGATTAGCCAGCCCAGATCCGACTTTACCGGAAATCGGATCTGTACGGAAAAAGAGAGAAGCATATATAGGTGAGGCATATCCATATGCTGGACATCTGCATAGGTCATACATACGCATATACCTGCCATCTGCATATGTGTTACCTATACAAACCAGTTCGGGAGGCATATACTCCACCTATGCGGGAATACTCCCTGGCACACTCAGCATATGAGGAAAAACCATGCGCACAGTTTCTATTTTTAAAAACGGCAATAACCGCGCCATTCGCCTGCCCCGCGATCTGGATTTTGAGGGAGTGAGCGAGCTCGAGATCGTCAGGGAAGGGGACAGCATCATCCTGCGCCCCGTCCGCCCGACCTGGGGCTCGTTCGCACAGCTCGAGAAAGCAGACCCGGACTTTATGGCGGAGCGTGAGGACGTTGTCACCGATGAAGGACGATTCGACCTGTGAACAAAACCTATATGCTGGACACCTGTATCTGCTCCTTCATTATGCGCGAGCAGCCGGAAGCCGTCCTGAAGCGTCTGGAGCAGGCGGTGCTTCGCAACCAGCGCATTGTGATCTCGGCCATTACCTATTCGGAGATGCGCTTCGGTGCCACCGGCCCCAAGGCCTCACCGCGCCACATTGAGCTGGTTGACGCGTTCTGCGCCCGCCTCGATGCCATCCTGCCCTGGGACCGGGTCGCGGTGGACGCCACCACGGAGATTAAGGTGGCGCTGCGCCTCGCCGGGACGCCGATCGGCCCGAACGACACGGCGATTGCCGGGCATGCCATTGCGGCTGGCGCCGTACTGGTGACAAATAATGTGAAGGAGTTTGAGCGGGTGCCGGGTCTTGTGCTGGAAGACTGGGTAAAATAAATTCAGCCTTTAATTGCGGAATATTTTAAGAATGAGTGAACTAAAAATTGATAATCCGGCGCAACGTCTGCTGGATATTTTAACCGCCGGTAAAGCTAATGCCAGCCATTATAATTGTCGCCAAGTATGGCAGAGAATCCTGGCGGTTCCGGAGAATAACGAACAAGAGCTGATCACCCGTCTTGGAAAAGTTATGGGATTACCTGCCCGTATCAGTCTGGTCATGCAGGACCATTTCCCAGATCCGCGCTGGCAGTCAGTGCACTGGAGACAACGTATTGAAGCTGCTTTTCTCGCACAAGAGATGAACGGGCAATGGGATAAATTTATTAGCCATATTAATGATCAGACGCTGTCAGAATTGGGGCTGCTGTCAATGATCTTTGAAACTCGCGGAGCGCATGCCAGTATCGACGAGGAAGAAATACAATCGTTGCTGGAGAAAATCACGGAACTCCGTAATGACATCCGCAGTTCTGGTTTATCTGCAAAGATCAAAACTTTGCTATTGCGACAACTATCACAACTGCAGGAAGCGCTGGAAACATACAGTATTTCAGGGATCGAGCCCGTCATGGATGCCGTCCAGTCCACTCTGGGACTTGCCGTTATTGATCCTGAGTATAAGCAAGAAATAAAAGCCGGTTCAGGAAGCAAGTTTGGCGACAGAATTTCCTCCTTGCTTGGCGATGTCGCCAATGTCGTGACCGTTGCCGGTGCATTACCCGCGCTCCCTGCTGCAATTCAATCAGCACTAAGCTTGCTGAGTAAGTAACCCCTTCCTCTGACGCCCTTAATTAAGGGCGTTACAATATCCTGCACTTCCAACTTTTGGGGTTTTCGGATCTTCGGAGAAGATGAGAGGGACTTATGCAGGACAGGCATTAATTGAGGAGGATTGTTGCGGAATCTGGATTATTGTCTTCCAGTAAGAAAAAGGTGCTTATGATTGCTCATAGTGGACAAGTCATTATGACGGCGAATCAGCGGCGAAGCGGCACGCATCATTTTCATCCTGAACATCCTTCCTGCCCTTTGACATCGTGTCCGGTCAGTAAAGTCCGCTTTGTGCCAGGAGCTGATGTTGCAGACATCGGAATGTAATAATCTGTGTGGGACTGGTCACAGAAACCAGGCATGTCCAAAGAATCACAACCACTCAATCGCCTTCTCGCCCCAACCACCAGCAAGAGAACGTCATGTCATTACATGAAGTCATTAATAGGCTTAGGCCCGCTGAACTACAAAAATCAGTCAGCAGGCAACCAAGATCACTTAATAATCCCGATCACTCTTCATCGGCATGAAGCAGTTTTATCTCTTCAGCATGCCGCTTATTAAGGTTGATTTGGCACTGATAAATATAAGGCCAGTAATCGTAGGTATCTTCCCCGATTTGCGACCCTACGCCTAAGCAGAAGTTCTTACGGTACTCTATCCAGGAGTTTTGCGACTCCAGGAAAAGCTTACTAAAGACATCACCAATAGTCAGTTGAGGATCCTTACTTTTGTAAACAGGACCAGGATTGTTCTCCTTTATTTGCCTGACTGTATTGGTAATTAATTCGTCCATATCTTTATTGCTTATATCACTAAGGGCGTGTAAGCATTCAGAAGCTTTACCGCGGTCAGCATTATTACGCCAACAATTATCAGTTTCTGGCCCGGCGATAATATCTGATTTCTCAGCACTGAAGGCTGACGGAACTAAGGCCATCAAAATAATCGCAAACACAATTTTTTTCATTGTAAATACCTGATTCTTTGTCTTGTAGGCTCATAACGCATGAGTGACGAATCTGCCCGGATGAAGTTTATAAGCGCTGTTCTGCCCGCTATTGCAGCCTCGATTAAGCTTGCTGGATATCTGATGCCCTTGACCTGCCCCCAGAGTTAGATACAACCTTCAGTTAGTAATGTCGGTTGGTTTTTCTTCATATTTCCCGTTTCGCCAGCCCGCTGCAAATTCAGCCGGCGTCAGGTAATTCAGTGATGAATGTGGTCGACACTCGTTATAATCCAGTCGCCAGTCATTAATGATCTTCCTGGCGTGAACAATATCGCTGAACCAGTACTCATTCAGGCATTCATCACGAAAGCGTCCGTTAAAACTCTCAATAAATCCGTTCTGCGTTGGCTTGCCGGGCTGGATAAGTCGCAGCTCCACACCATGCTCAAAAGCCCACTGATCGAGTGCGCGGCAGGTAAACTCCGGGCCCTGATCGGTTCTTATCGTAGCCGGATAGCCGCGAAACAGCGCAATGCTGTCCAGAATACGCGTGACCTGCACGCCTGAAATCCCGAAGGCAACAGTGACCGTCAGGCATTCCTTTGTGAAATCATCCACGCAGGTCAGGCACTTGATCCTGCGACCTGTGGCCAGTGCGTCCATGACGAAATCCATTGACCAGGTCAGATTGGGCGCCATCGGGCGGAGCAGCGGCAGACGTTCTGTTGCCAGCCCTTTACGACGTCGTCTGCGTTTTACACTCAGGCCATTAAGTTGATAGATGCGGTAAACCCGCTTGTGGTTAACGCAAAGACCTTCACGTCGCAGAAGCTGCCAGATACGCCGGTAACCAAAACGGCGGCGTTCAAGTGCCAGCTCTGTGATGCGTAGAGACAGCTGCGCGTCAGCAGGCGGACGCTGAGCCGAATATCGGCAGGTTGACAGGGACAGACCTGCCAGCCTGCAGGCACGACGTTGCGACAGACCCTTAGCCTCGCACATGACTTCCACGGCTTCCCGCTTCTGGTCTGTCGTCAGTACTTTAGCCCAAGAGCCACCTGAAGCGCCTCCTTATCCAGCATGGCTTCAGCAAGCAGCTTCTTGAGTCTGGCGTTCTCTTCCTCAAGAGACTTCAGGCGCTTAACCTCAGGCACCTCCATACCGCCATACTTCTTACGCCAGGTGTAAAAGGTGGCGTCGGAAATGGCGTGCTTACGGCAGAGCTCACGGGCAGAAACGCCGGCTTCGGCCTCGCGGAGAATACAGATGATCTGTTCGTCGGAAAAACGCTTCTTCATGGGGATGTCCTCATGTGGCTTATGAAGACATTACTAACATCGCGGTGTATTAATCAACGGGGAGCAGGTCACCCTGATAAAAAATATCGACAACAACATCTTTAATTTTCTGGTCGAGCTGATCCCATGAGGGTGCAGTTGGTTTTTTTGTTGCTGTTTTGACATAAAAAGGCTTAGCGTAATTCTTTTTCTCTAAATAAGAACGTTTAAATAATTCTATCTGCTGCACATAGCTTATCTCTCCAAAGAGCTGCCATGTGGTATCGACAAAAACCTTTGCTTGTCTTACGCTAAGATATGCAGCGTTTGATGCAATCACTGCGCGATATTCTTCTATACCAATACTTCGCAATGTTGAAAAAATCTCTCCTGCAGTCCGCATCTTCATGTCGTAACCGCGACCTAGAGTGACGCCGGATACATCACCAGGCCAGTGCAGTATTCGGGAGAAATAATCAGGTCTTTTAGGTGCCCTCTTGGGAGCATAATCCGGGAATATATAATCATTTCCTTCAGCATCAAAGGTAACCTGGCCTTCAGGCACCCTTAACTGTACCGCCCCGACAGTCTTACGCCATGGCTGTAAAACAACATTGTTTATAGCTTCCTGAAGCCAGATATCTCCGGGATGAATCATCCCGGTAGGCTTCATAGAGAGCATATTCTGAAACCAGCGAATACCGTCAATCGTATCCCTGTCACACTTGCCAGTAATCTTAACGTCTCGTCCGGTTAGTTCTTGATAGCCGGACTTACTGAGTGTTTGCTGAAACCACAAAACCTCTTCTGGCTTGTTGTTGCCACACTCCCCCAGAGTGGAATCAATCCGCATAATATGTGGTCTGTAGCTTTTTCGACTACTCATGAACGCTCCCCTATCCCTTGATGCGTCGTAAAAATTTTTACTATTATGCAATTTTAAAGGTGAGATCGTCATTGGGGAATATTGTAACAAAAAACACCGTAAAAGTTTTACAACGGTCAAAACGGATAGGCAAGACAGACACTATTTTTGCAGATCGTCAGCATCGCAACTTTACTGCCCGGTTTCCGGCACATCTCCAGTACCCAGATATCAGAAGTATAAAAACGTTTATCCGTATCCATTATCTTTAATATCCCTTTAAGGATTTTCTCCAGTAATGGTATTGTCCGCAGATTCCCGAAACGCCTCGTAATGCTCACGGTGTTTTAATTAGCACAGCGCAGCTCAGAGGTTGCCTGTTTGTTTGTGGCTATTTTCGTTCTACTTTACAAAAATGTATCGCACAGAATTCCAGATGTGCCAGGCAAGCATGGCAGGATTTACTCTCCACGCCCTGTGTTCCTCCTGTAAAGCACAACGTGGCCTTTCCGAAGTCAAACTCGTTCTTATTTGATGAATCCGAAATGATCCCTTTTCATCAACTTTGTTGTGGCACACTGAATTGCGACTGCTTATGTAGACACTCTTGAGGGGAGAGTCCAAAGTCAAATAAATGTCCGCAGCTCGCTCATGACGGCCCTCTGATAGGCCGTCAGTGAGGCAGTTAAGTGCCGAGATCTGAAGCTGTGTCAATCAATGGGGCAAGGTCACTCTTCGTAGATTAATTGCAGCCCAGCCCTTCTCTTTCTTTTAACTCACCAGAAAATGTCCATCCCGTGCGCTTCATTATTTCAGCCTGTAGTTGTTTTAGTTCGGAAAATGAATATTGCTTACAATTGTTGCTTTCCCAAACGTCGCCTGTCCGCGGACTGACGGCGAATTCACCAATCACATCAGTAGCTGCAGCCTCCGATGAATCCCATGTCACATGAAAATTGGCATATCCCGGGACGAATTCAATATGTTCAATATTAAATCCGGGCTTATCAATAAACAGATTTTCATGTTTAAGCACCATAATTAAAAGCTCTCTGGCTTGTTCTGCTGTTAGTCCATCATGCTGAATCTGCCCACTGATCACCGGAGATGGAGAGAGCGCTTTCTCAGTAGCACTGGCATTGAGTGGACCACACAGGAATGCCATGATGACGAAAAGTGCACCATTTTTATTATTCAGCATTCCATTCTTCCTTTTACTGCATTAATGATATCAATAAGATATTTGGCAAAACCCGCCCTTCCACCTGTTCGGGGAGCACCTGAATTATAGCCAGACATCATTAAAGCCTGTGCAAAGGCCTGAGGATCACGTTTTCCCATTACTGCTTTGCCAAATCGCGCAGCAAAGGATTCTCCACTTTGCAAGAACGATGAATACACAGCAACTCGTACCTTACTTGTACCACTCACCGGAGCATCTGATAGCTGCCCGGGGGCAGGAGCATGCATCGAAAAATAGTTATTGTAAGTGCTTGCAATTCGCCCCTGCCCGTACTGAGTTTCCTCTGCAGCAAGCCCAAGGATATTCTCGACTGGAAGGCACAATTTTTGTGCGATCACAGCCGCTTCCAGGATATGGCTGAATAACAACAACATCGCCCTTTTCAGGACTTGAAGATGAGGGTAAAGCAGTGAATCCGGCCTTGAGCAGTGAATTACCATAATCTTTTGCGTATTCTGTATTTAGAATATTTATTCCTCCGGCTGCAATAGCCAGGCGCGTATAAACCGCTCACTTAATCTTTGAAGTCGGCCCAGCGTGTTTTATAAGATAATCCACTGCTGCGTCTTTATTCCATCCCATAAAATCCCTCTGAAGACAACGAGCACCAATATGATGCAAAGTGCTGTCATGCTACATCAGGATGACAAGCAACGGATGAGGGTTATCCTTTTTAATACCCTTTCATCTTCAATTGCGTTCTGTATAGCAGTCAATAAATATCAGGCTCAAGTAGACAAGTATCATGATGATCGGAAGTGGTCGTGGCTACCCTTCCATTTCAAACGGCGTTCAGGTCTGGAGAGCGGAGTGGCATCTTTCTTCGGCGTCATTTTCATAGCCAAATCATCTGGCTTATGCCGTAAGCGCATAAACAAAGACGAATTTAAACTTTAAGAAAAATCAGAAGCAGCCTACTTTAGCGAGACAAAATAATTACACTAAATTAACTTTACAGGGATCTCATATGACCAAAAAACTACTGCCCCTCGTCATCATGACACTGCTCTCTGCCACTAGCTATGCTGCGACGCCTCCGGATACGCTGGTTGTTGCACAAGGACTGGACGATATTGTCAGCCTGGATCCGGCAGAGGCCAATGAGCTCTCCAGTATCCAGACCGTACCTAGCTTGTATGAGCGTCTGGTGCAACCGGATCGTGAGAACCCTGAAAAGATTAACCCGGTGTTGGCAGAGAGCTGGCAGCCCGATGCGGCAGCCAAAACCCTGACCATTAAACTGAAAAGTGATGCGAAGTTTGCTTCCGGCAACCCGCTGCGCCCGGAGGATGTGATTTTCTCATATACCCGCGCGGTGACGATGAATAAATCCCCGGCCTTTATTCTGAACGTACTGGGCTGGCAGCCGGATAATATTGCCAGTCAGTTAAAGAAAATCGACGATCATACGATTCAGTTACACTGGACGGCGGATGTTAGCCCGGCGGTGGCTCTCAACATTCTTTCCACGCCAATTGCCTCGATCGTGGACGAAAAACTGGTCAGTGCCAATGTGAAAGATAACGACTTCGGCAACGCCTGGCTCAAGCTGCACTCTGCAGGCAGCGGCGCGTTTAAAATGCGCGTCTATCAGCCGCATCAGGCCATTGTGCTGGACGCTAACCCGACCTCTCCGGGCGGTGCGCCGAAAGTGAAAAACATCATCATTAAAAACGTGCCGGATCCGGCTTCCCGTCGTCTGTTAATTCAACAGGGCGATGCCGATGTGGCGCGCGACCTCGGCGCCGATCAGATTAGCGCGCTGACGGATAAGAAAGGCATCAAAGTGCTGAGTATTCCGTCTGCCGAGCAGAACTACCTGGTGTTTAACACCGGTAACAGCGCCAATCCGTTACTCAATAACCCGGCCTTCTGGGAAGCGGCGCGTTGGCTTGTGGATTACGACGGCATCACCAAAAACCTGCTGAAAGGGCAATATTTCGTTCATCAGAGCTTCCTGCCGGTCGGCCTGCCAGGCGCGCTGGAAGATAACCCGTTTAAATTCGACCCGGCAAAAGCCAAAGAGATCCTCGCCAAAGCGGGGATTAAAGATGCGCACTTCACGCTGGATGTGGAAAACAAACCGCCGTTCATTACCATCGCCCAGTCCATGCAGGCCAGTTTTGCCCAGGGCGGCGTGAAGGTGGACCTGTTACCCGCCGCGGGTAGCCAGGTCTATGCACGCGTACGCGCCAAACAGCATCAGGCGGCGATTCGTCTGTGGATCCCGGATTACTTCGACGCCCACTCGAATGCCAGCGCCTTTGCCTACAATGACGGTAAATCCAGTACCGTTGCCGGGTTAAATGGCTGGCAGATCCCTGAGCTGAACAAAGCCACGCTCGCGGCCGTCGCCGAACCGGATGCCGCCAAACGTCTGGAACTGTACAAAACAATGCAGCAAGAATTGCAGCATAAATCGCCTTATGTTTTTGTGGATCAAGGGAAAACGCAGATCGTGGTGCGTGATAACGTGAAAGGCTACCAGCAAGGGTTAAATGCGGATATGGTGTGGTATGACCGCGTGACGAAGTAAGTTAGCGATTGCGCCAGTGACCCTCTCTCATTTCGGGGAGGGTTTTCACTTAAGAATGATGCCATTAAGAGTTAGTCATGTCCCACATCTCACCCAGGCTGTTACGGGTTACCCAGACCCTGATAACCCTCGCCCTGACATTGTTTGGTCTGTTACTGGTTACCTTCTCTCTCTCGGCCCTTTCGCCCGTTGACCGGGTGCTGCAAATTGTCGGCGACCATGCCAGCCAGTCGACCTACGACCAGGTCCGCCACCAGCTCGGGCTGGATCAACCGCTTCCTGTGCAATTCTGGCACTATTTACTGAGCCTTTTTCACGGCGATTTAGGCACCGCCAGCGCCACCGGACAACCGGTCTTGCAGGATCTGCTCTCGGCGTTTCCTGCCACGCTGGAACTGGCCACGCTCGCATTGGTTATCGGCACGGCGCTGGGTATTTTCGCTGGCGTGTTATGCGCGCGTTTTGCCGGTTCCCCACTGGACCTGGCCGTGCGCACCTTTACCCTACTCGGTAACTCTGTTCCCATCTTCTGGCTCGGTCTGTTAATGCTGGCGCTGTTCTACGCGAAGTTGCAATGGAGCGCGGGCCCCGGCAGGCTGGATGATATCTATCAATACACGGTCACCCCACAGACCGGCTTTGTGCTGATGGATACCTGGCTTTCCGGTGACAGTCAGGCATTCAGAAATGCCCTTAGCCACATGGTGCTCCCGGTGACTCTGCTCGCCTATTATTCTCTGGCCAGTATCACCCGCCTGACCCGCTCGGCCTGCCTGGGCGAAATGAACAAAGAGTACATCTTGCTGGCGCGCGCAAAGGGGGCTGGCGAGATGACGATCATGCTACGCCATGTCCTGCCGAATATTCGCGGCACACTCCTGACCGTGGTCGCGCTGTCGTATACCAGCATGCTGGAAGGCGCGGTGCTGACCGAGACTGTCTTTTCCTGGCCGGGGATTGGCCGCTATCTGACGACCGCGCTGTTTGCCGGTGACACTACCGCGATCATGGGCGGTACGCTGGTTATTGGCGTCTGCTTTGTTCTGATAAACAATCTCGCCGACCTGCTGGTCCGGCTCACAGACCCGAGGATTCGCTAATGCCGACGACTCTTTTTTTACGCCGTCTGCGCCACTCCCCTGCGGGTTTTAGCGGTCTGATGATTGTGATTGTCCTGCTTTTGATTGCTGTTTTTGCCCCGTGGCTGGCGCCGCAAGACCCCAACTGGCAGGATGCCGCATCACGCTTACAGCCCCCTTCGGCCGCCCACTGGCTGGGAACCGACAGCTATGGTCGTGACTTGCTGTCACGGCTCATCTACGGCACGCGTCCGGCGCTGGGGCTGGTCGCTCTGGTCACCATCATTACGCTGCCTGCCGGCCTGCTGGTCGGCATTTTGTCTGGTTATTACGGTGGCTGGCTGGAACGGGTATTAATGCGCTTTACCGACGTGGTGATGTCAATGCCGCGCCTGATTCTCGCGTTCGCCTTTGTCGCCATGCTGGGCCCCGGCCTCGTCAATGGTGCGCTTGCGCTTGCGCTCACTACCTGGCCTGCCTATGCGCGTCAGGCACGTAGCGAGATCCAGCGTCTTCGTCACAGTGACTATCTGGCCGCGGCGGAGATGATGGGCATTCGCGGCTGGCGACTGTTGCTGGGGCATATCCTGCCGCTCTGTTTGCCATCCGCGATTGTACGTCTGGCGCTGGATCTGGCGGGCATTATCCTCGCCGCCGCAGGGCTGGGTTTCTTAGGCCTTGGGGCCCGCCCGCCGATGGCGGAATGGGGCGCAATGATTGCCGATGGCATGCAGGTTATCTTCGATCAGTGGTGGATTGCCGCCGCACCCGGTGCGGTCATTTTACTGGCAAGTCTTGCATTTAACCTGTTGGGCGATGGCCTGCGCGATGTACTGGAGCCACACCATGACTGAAAAACGGATTGTCGTATCGGGGCTGAATGTCGATTATCCCGGCGCCCGCGTGGTCAACGACCTGAGCTTCACGCTGGGCAATGAGCGTCTTGCGCTGGTGGGGGAATCAGGCTCCGGCAAATCGATGACCGCCCGCGCACTGATGGGACTGGTACGTAAACCCGGCAAAGTTAGCGCCAGTGAACTGAGCGTATCCGGGCATGATTTACTGACTCTGGAGAATAAAGCGTGGCGCGCCCTGCGCGGCAATGGCATTGCGATGGTGCTACAGGACCCGCGTTATGCGTTGAACCCTGTACAAACCGTGTTTGCACAACTGGATGAAGCACTCACCCTCCACCAGCGGCTGAACCGTAAACAGCGGCTGGAAAAAATAAACGAAGCATTGCGCGCCGTGGAGCTGGAGCCTGCGGTATTGCAGCGTTACCCCGGTGAGCTTTCCGGTGGTATGGGCCAGCGCGTCATGATCGCTATCGCGCTGGTTAACGATCCCCAGGTGCTGATTGCGGATGAACCCACCTCAGCCCTGGACGCTCGCCTGCGCAATCAAATCCTTGAACTGCTGGTGGCGCAGTGTGAACAACGGCAAATGGCCATGCTGCTTATCAGCCATGATTTGCCGCTGGTCGCACAGCATTGCCATCGCGTGCTGGTGATGTACCAGGGACAGAAAGTGGATGAAATGCCTGCCAGCGAACTCCCCAATGCCGCACATCCTTACACGCGCACGCTGTGGACCTGCCGTCCACAGGCGCAGACCTATGGTCAAATGCTCCCGACGCTTGACCGCAGCCGCATTTTTACGGAGTCAGACCATGGCCATCGCTGAAATTCGCCATCTGGAGGTAAGCTTCGGGGAAAAAACCGTCGTCCGCGATGCCAGTTTTACCCTCGAACAGGGCGAGACGTTTAGCCTGATTGGCGCATCAGGCTGTGGCAAATCAACGCTGATGCGGGTACTGGCTGGGCTGCAGCGTGAATGGCGCGGCGAAATGTCATTGTTCGGTTCTAAGATAAAAGCAGGCGTGCGTTACCAGGGAACATTGCGACGAAACGTACAAATGGTTTTTCAGGATCCTTATGCTTCACTGCATCCCAACCACACGCTGTATCGTACTCTCGCAGAACCGTTACAGATTCACCGCGAGAAAGCGGTAGAACAGCGGGTCAGCACAGCGCTGGAAGAGGTGGGGCTGCCTGCGGATTCGGCCAGGCGCTACCCGCATCAACTCTCGGGTGGACAGCGTCAGCGTGTGGCGATCGCCCGGGCGCTGCTGTTGCGACCGCAAATTCTTCTGCTTGATGAACCGACATCGGCGCTGGATATGTCAATCCAGGCAGAGATCCTCAACTTACTGAACCGCCTGAAAGCCCAGCACAATATGAGCTATTTGTTGGTTAGCCATGATGCGGATGTCATCGCGCATATGTCAGACCGGGCCGCTTTTATGGCAAATGGCAAAATCGAGCGCTTTTTTGACCGGGATGCGCTGATACGTGGTGAACACCGCATGAGCTAAGTGACAAAGGGTTTGGGTGCGTGAGGATCCAACCTGACAAGGTGATTTGCGGGGATTACTCCCCGCAATTCAGCTACTTCTTCGGTTGTTCGCGAGACGAGCTTTAAATCAAAACATCAGGCTATCTTCTTTGCCATTTTTGCCCAGGGCAGTGCTCACAATCCTCACGTACTTCGTGTACGCTCCGGTTGTTCCGCGCTGTCCGTGTCAAAACTGGCTGCAGCGAAAACGCCTGATGTTCCGATTTCGAACTTTCAAAAAATGGCCAGCACCCTCTATCAGAGGGCTCTGCACCACGATCGCCACCAGGGCGTACTTCGTTGTTAGCATGTCATTGCCTCCTTGCAAAAAAGAGACTAACAACCAACTTGTCGAGGGTTGGGATGTAAGCCTCAGGTTGATAACACTCTTTCCTGGGGCTTTCACCTTTCTGAACCCTGCAAATGCCTGACTCAGAAAGCCTCAGGCACCCGCGAGAATGCTACCCACTTACTTCCCTGCATACGACCAAAAACTGTATTGATATCCAGTAAAACGACTTTTTCAGAAAACGTTTACTGGTTGAAAATTACTTCGCCAGGCTACCAAACTCACCGAGTACTGCATCAAAAATTGCCAGCCCTTTTTGCACTTCGGCAGCACTCATCGTGCACGGCGGTACCACGTGAATACGGTTTTCGGCGACAAAAGGCAAAATGCCTGCCTGGAGCAACGCACCTTTGATCGCCGCCATATCGGCCGCGGCCACTGGCGTTTTCGTCACGCGGTCGGTAACCAGTTCCAGCGCCTGGAACATGCCACGCCCACGTACATCGCCAATCAACGCATGTTTCTGCGCCAGTGACGCCAGGCCTGCACGCAGCACTCCATCCCCCACCGTCGCCGCGTTTTCTACCACTTTTTCATCTTTCATCGCATCCAGCGTGGCGACAATCGCCGACATCGCCAGCGGATGGCCAGAATAGGTCAGGCCGCCTGCAAAGAAGTGGTCGTCAAAGTAGTGCGAGATTTTCTCAGAAATAATGACGCCGCCTGCCGGTACGTAACCCGCATTGACGCCTTTTGCAAAGGTGATGAGATCGGGAACAATGCCATCCTGCTCGAACGCAAACCAGCTCCCGGTGCGGCCAAAACCGGCCATCACTTCATCGACAATCAGCACAATGCCGAATTCATCTGCCAGCGCACGTACGCCCTGCATATAACCTTTTGGCGGCACCAGAATCCCGGCCGTGCCCGGTACGGACTCCAGCAGAATAGCGGCAACAGAATTCGGCCCTTCGCACTCAATCATCCGACGCAGATGCGCCAGTGCGCGCTGGCACTCTTCTTCCTCGGTCGTGGCGTTAAATTCGCTGCGATACAGGTACGGGTTAAAGAAGTGAACGTGCCCACGGGCATATTCATTCGGGATACGACGGGAATCGCCTGTAGCCACAATCGCGCTACCGGTATTCCCGTGGTAGGAACGGTAGGCAGAAAAAATCTTGTCGCGTCCGGTGTACATACGCGCCATACGCATGGCGTTCTCGTTGGCGTCAGCACCGGCGTTAGTAAAGAACACTTTGCTAAAGCCTTCGGGGGCCAAATCAACGATGCGTTTTGCCGCTTCACCACGCGCGAGATTTGCCGTCGCTGGTGCGATAGTGGTCAGTTCTTCCAGTTGAGCCTTCATCGCTGCCAGAACGCGCGGATGTTGATAACCGATATTGACGTTTACCAGTTGGCTGCTGAAATCAAGATACGTGTTGCCATCGTAATCCCACAATTCGCACCCTTTGGCTCCGGCGATCACCAGTGGATTGAGGCTGCCTTGCATCGACCATGAATGGAACACATACGAACGGTCCAGCTGACGTACATCATCGTTGGTTATCGCCATCTCGCTCTGAAGTGCCAGTTTCATACCCTGCTCCTTTCATACCGTTGTTGTTGATTCCATCATGCGGCGCGCCACCCGCAGTCAGGTAGAGCCAGTCTTGTTAGCGGCATGTGACACACGTGTCACATATTTACTCACCAACTGGCTCTGTCTCTCCCGCGCGCGCGTTTTCTATAGTGGCGGAAGAAACCAGCACAGGAGAGAGAAATGACAACAGCAAAGAAAGTGGTCTTTATTACCGGCGCGACATCCGGATTCGGCGAAGCCGCCGCACGGGTCTTTGCCAAAGCAGGTTGGTCGCTGGTGCTGAGCGGGCGCCGTCTGGCACGTCTTGAGGCGTTACAGGATTCGCTTTCGGCAGATGTCCCCGTTCACATTATTGAGCTGGACGTTCGCGATAAAGACGCCGTGAAACAGGCCGTTGCCGCACTTCCCCCCGCGTTCGCCGATATCACCACGCTTATCAATAACGCCGGGCTGGCACTTTCACCACAGCCCGCACAAAACGTTGATTTGCAAGACTGGCAGACCATGATTGATACCAACGTCACCGGACTGGTCAACGTCACCCACGCGCTGCTGCCCACGCTGATTAATCACGGCGCAGGCGCGAGTATTATCAATATCGGGTCGATTGCCGGGCAGTGGCCTTATCCGGGTAGCCACGTTTATGGCGCAACCAAAGCATTTGTGAAGCAATTCAGCTATAACCTGCGCTGCGATTTGCTGGGTACGGGCGTGCGGGTGACCGATCTCGCGCCGGGTATTGCGGAAACGGAATTCACGCTGGTTCGCACCAAAGGGGATCAGGCGGCATCCGATAACTTGTACCGTGGCACCACGCCGCTCAGCGCGCAGGATATTGCCGAACAGATGTTCTACATCGCCACGCTGCCAGATCATATGAATATCAACCGGGTGGAAGTGATGCCAGTGCGCCAGGCCTGGCAGCCGTTTGCTATTGACCGGGATTAATATGTCTGCGGTAGCCCGAATCAGGCGTTCACGCCGCATGCGGGACATGTTTTCCCCCGGTGGCGCTGACGCTTACCGGGGCTACCGTCGCGTAGCCCGGATAAGGCGTTTACGCCGCATCCGGGACATGTTTTCCCCGGTGGCGCTGACCCTTACCGGGGCTACCGTCGCGTAGCCCGGATAAGGAGTTTACGCCGCATCCGGGACATGTTTTCCCCCGGTGGCGCTGGCGCTTACCGGGGCTACCGTCGCGTAGCCCGGATAAGGCGTTTACGCCGCATCCGGGACATGTTTTCCCCGGTGGCGCTGGCGCTTACCGGGGCTACCGTTGCGTAGCCCGGATAAGGCGTTTACGCCGCATCCGGGAACTCTCCCCGGCGGCGCTGCGCTTGCCAGGGCTACCGTCGCGTAGCCCGGATAAGGCGTTTACGCCGCATCCGGGACATGTTTTCCCCCGGCGGCGCTGACGCTTACCGGGGCTACAGTGAGAAGGGAAATTAGCGGCTGGATTGCAAAAACTTACGCACGCGGTCTGAGTCCGGGTTAGTAAAGAACTTCTCTGGCGAGGCCTTCTCGATCAGCAATCCTTTCTCTAAAAACACCACTTCATCTGACACCTGGCGGGCAAAATCCATCTCGTGCGTCACCACCACCATCGTATAGCCTTCGGCAGCGAGATTTTTCATCACCCCCAGCACCTCATTGACCAGCTCAGGATCCAGCGCCGACGTCGGTTCATCGAACAAAATCACCTCCGGCGACATCGCCAGCGAACGGGCAATCGCCACGCGCTGTTTCTGCCCACCGGAAAGGGTAATCGGATACACATCCGTTTTATGGCTCATCCCGACCTTCTCTAACTGGCGACGACCAATCTCGTCTGCCATCTCCCGCTTCATGCCTTTCACATGAATCAGCGCTTCGGTGACATTTTGCAGCACCGTCAGATGTGGCCACAAATTAAAGCTCTGAAACACCATGCCCACGCGTTCGCGGATTTTCGACAAATCCTTGTGCGACATGGCCTTGCCCGAGGCGTCATCCACGCCAAGGCGCTGACCACTGATGCGCACTTCGCCGCGATCGGGCTGCTCCAGCCAGTTCATGCAGCGCAACAAGGTCGATTTCCCTGAACCGGAAGAACCGAGAATACTGACCACCGTGCCCTTCTCCACCGTCAGGTTGATATCACGTAACACTTCAACGTTATCAAACTGCTTGGACAGATTCTTAACGCTAACCGCACTTTGTTCAGGCATGGGTCATTCCTCTCTTGTTTCCATATTGGCTTAGTCGTTTAATCAGCAGTTCAAGTAAAATACTGATGCCCCAGTACAGCGCAATGGCGACGATAAAGGCGTTAAACGGAATAAAGTACGTTGACTGCACGCTATTCGCGGCGGCGGTGATCTCCTGTACAGTAATAATGCACAGGAAGGCCGTGTCTTTCAGGCAGATAATTAACTGGTTGCCCATCAGCGGCAGCGCAGAAGAGAAAATATTAGGCAGGATGATACGCTGAAAGATTTTATAACGAGAAAACCCCTGCGACACAGCAGCTTCGATATAACCTGCAGAAAATATACGGCGCTGGCTACGTAATATTTCGAAGAAATAGGCACCATGATAAATCACCAGCGCCAGCAGACCGGCCGTCCAGGCTTCCATACTAATACCCAACTGCGGCAGGCCATAATAAAGTAAGTAGGCCAGAATCAGAAAGGGAACAGCACGCATCAGGCTGACAAAAGCAATAATTATTCTGTCAATTACGCGATTTTGGTATTCCATAATGTAGCACAGGAGAATGCCGATAAATAAACCGACAACCGCTGCAATAATAAACAATTCAAGCGTTGAAAGCAGGCCATTGAAAAAACTCTCGCGTGCTGACCAGACAATACTCCACTGACTCATATACCCTCCTGCTTTTATCGCGCCAGGCGCTTCGCTTTACGTTCCGCCATGCCCTGCAATTTCAGCAACAAGCCGATAATGATGACGTAGAGCAATCCCGCCGCCAGAATGGGAGACAGGGGTTCATAGGTCACCGAGGAAATGCGGTTGGTGACGCGGGTCAGGTCAACCACGCCGATTATCGCAATCGCCGGGCTGCCTTTAATGAGAAAAGACATCTCGTTCACTAGCGCAGGCAGGCTTTCAATCCACATTTGCGGCAACATAATGTAGCGAAAATAGGTCCAGCGCCGCATACCGACAGATTCGGCGGCCTCACGTTGTTCACGAGGAAAATTACGAAAGGCGTTACGCCAGATTTCGGCATTAAACGCGGATGTATTCAGCGTTAATGCCACAATCGCCGCCGCCGTTTTATCCAGGTTTATGCCCAGCGTCGGCAGCGATAAGAACAGGAACAGAACCAGCGTCACCAGCGGTGTAGCACGCGCCAGACTGATATAGACCACCAGCGCCTGATCGACGACCGGGATTTTCATCATACGAATAAAGGCGATTACCAGACCGATAACCACCCCGAACGCGATAGCCACGCCCGAAATCCAGAGGGTCGTCCATGCGCCTTCAATTAATAACTGCCATGCCATTGAATCCATGGTCCCCTCCTTTTCTGACTGGCGGCGGTTGCCCGCCGCAATAAACTTATAAACCGGCTAACTTGTGGAACTGATCGGCACTGGTGATCGGCTCTTTCGGCAAATCGTAGGTTTCGCCAAACCATTTTTTCTGCAACTCAGCCAGCTTGCCGGTTTCGGTCATGTGATTCATAAATTTGGTCATGAACGCCAGCAATTCCGGGGAGCTTTTGGAGATGGGCCATGCCATATAACCAGGGCCAGAGACCGGCAGTCCCTTGGCAAAGACTTTCGGCTTCGCTTTTACCAGGTCATTGACGGAGATAACCACGTTAATCACGTAATCGACGCGTTTGTTAGCCAGGTCGGCATAGGCTTCCGGGTAAGATTGATATTCCACAACCGGGCCAAGCTTACCGCCGACTTTCTCCAGCATCGCTTTCAGTTCTGGCAGACGTGCCAGCAATGCGCTGCCTGCCTGAACGCCTACTTTTTTACCGCTCAAATCTGCGATGGTATTTAATGTTTTGTCATCTGCGCGCTTCACAAAATAATGTTGCGCAGACGCCCATGGCGGTGTGAAATTAAATACATTAAGACGTTCATCGGTAATCACCGCGCCGGTTAACGCCATATCGTATTGCCCGGTAGATACAGCAGCGAGCAGGCCCGTCCAGGGTAAAATACTTTGGTTGATATTGAATTTTGCGTATTTGCGCAATTCGTCGAGCATATCCTTGTTAAACCCTTCCGATTTACCATCTTTCATAAAGTTAAACGGTGCATAGTCATCTTCAGTCGCCACTTTCAAAGTGCCAGACTTTTCGATTTCGGGTAAATCTGCTGCGACTGCGTGTAAAGAAAAAGCCAAAGTGAACATGGCTGCAAGACAATATTTGCCGAATACTTTTTTCATTTCTCTACCCTTAATTAAATATGCCAGAAAGGTTCATCCCAGACATGCTGGAACTATTGCAATAAATATGCCGACTGCGTTTCTTGACCGCTCTTTTGTGACTGCGTTTTTACAATAGGGAGCCTTTTTGCTTTCTGAATAGAGCCAGTTTCGGCAAATGAATGTGTCAGATAACGGGAAGCTGGTATGGAATTTGCTCAAATATATCCATGTCTTTTCCAGCGGAGTGCGTCATGATTCGTCACCTTTTGCATGTCAATTTTGATGGTCAGCGTGGTTTACAGGAACAGGTGCGTGAATCGCTGATAAACGCCATCCTGAGCGGCATTTTTCAGGCAGACACCCCTCTTCCCTCATGTCGCCAACTCGCTGGTCAGCTTAATGTTTCTCGCAATACCACGGCGCTGGTATTTGAAAGTCTGGTCAATGAAGGGTATCTGGTCAGCCGCCCACGCAGCGGGTATTACCTGCACCCGGATTACTACCATGCCGGTCAAAACGTGTCGCAATCTGCACCTGAATGCGAAAGCGCTGCACCACGATGGGGCAACCGCCTGCAAATCACGCCCAGCCAGCAGGAGTCAATTCTAAAACCCGCTGGCTGGATGCACTATCGCTACCCGTTTATTTACGGCCAGCCGGACACGCAACAATTTCCCCTCGCCTTCTGGCGTGCCGCGGCAAACTGGCTGCACGGCGGCGTACGTGACCCGTCCTGGGTTATCGATCATATCGATCAGGATGTGCCCATGCTGGTTGAGCAGATCCGCACCCGGGTGCTGCCGAAACGCGGTATCGTTGCCGCTCCGGATGAAATCCTCATCACGCTGGGCTCACAGAACGCCCTGTATTTACTGACCCGTCTGTTGATGTCATGGCAAACGCGTGTGGCGGTCGAAAACCCGGGGTTTCGCGAAGCGATCAATACATTTCTGCTTAACGATACCCATATCGTTCCGCATCCGGTTGATGAAGAAGGCATTGTACTGGGCGAAACGCCCTGCGATTACTACTACGTGACGCCGGGACATCAGGTGCCAACGGGTGTCACCATGAGTAAAGCGCGCCGGGTCCAGTTGCTCGAATACGCCACCCGGCATGACGCGGTGATCATTGAAGATGACTACGACTCGGAAAGTAACTTTACGCAAAACCCCTTACCGGCGTTGAAAGCCAGCGATCGTAGCGGGCGCGTTATCTATGTCAGTAGCCTGTCAAAAGCGCTCTCACCCGGACTGCGGCTGGGCTTTATGGTAGCCGCGCCGGAAATCATTGACGAAGCCCGCGCGCTACGTCGCCTGGTGTATCGCCATCCGCCAACCAACATTCAGTATCAGATGGCCCATTTCCTGGCACAGGGCCATTACGAGACACACCTGCGCCGCTACCACGAAGACTCTGCACGCCGTTGGGATACCTTGCATAACGCGCTGCAAACCTTTTTGCCCGAGTGCAAAACGTTCGGTGGCAGCGAACATGCCAACGCGTTCTGGCTGAGTACGCCAAAACATATCAGCACTCAGCAACTCACCTGGCGCGCGGCCCATGCGGGGGTATTGATTGAGCCGGGGGCGCGTCATTTTCTTGATAGCGCGCCCCCGGATAACTATTTCCGCATGGGATTCCATGCCATTAATCCAAATGCCATCGTGCCCGGTGTTGAAGTACTCAGGGGACAGCTGGAGCAAATCGGATAAATTCGGCCCATGCAGGTCTCCAGGGCATGCCTATACTTATCGAAAACCTCACAAGGATAAGCGAGCATGCCCCTACCCGATTTTCATGTATCAGAGCCTTTCACCCTCGGGATTGAACTTGAACTCCAGGTCGTTAATCCACCCGGCTACGATCTCAGCCAGGACTCTTCGCGTCTGATCGACGCGGTAAAAGCGCAAGTTAAAGCCGGAGAGGTCAAACACGACATCACGCAAAGCATGCTGGAAATTGCGACAGGAGTCTGCCGCGACATCAACCAGGCGGCACACCAGTTTTCCGCCATGCAACAGATCATTTTGCAGGCGGCAAACGAGCATCATGTACAGATTTGCGGCGGCGGCACGCACCCTTTTCAAAAATGGCAGCGTCAGGAGATCAGCAACGATGAACGTTATCACCGGACGCTGGAAATGTTCGGCTACCTGATGCAGCAAGCGACCGTTTTCGGCCAGCATGTGCACGTGGGCTGTCCGAGTGGCGATGATGCCATCTATCTTCTTCATGGGTTATCACGCTTTGTGCCGCATTTTATCGCGCTTGGCGCCGCGTCCCCCTATGTGCAGCGAACGGATACCCGTTTCGCCTCATCGCGACTGAACATTTTTTCCTCTTTTCCGGACAATGGTCCCATGCCCTGGGTCAGTAACTGGCAGGAGTTTGAAGGATTATTTCGTCGCCTCAGCTATACCAGCATGATTGAGAGCATTAAGGATTTGCACTGGGATATTCGCCCCAGCCCCCATTTTGGTACCGTCGAGGTGCGGGTAATGGATACGCCATTGACCTTGTCACATGCGATTAATGTCACCGGATTTATTCAGGCTATCGCCCACTGGCTGCTGGCAGAACGCCCGTTCAAACATCAGGAGCGCGATTATCTGCTGTATAAATTCAACCGTTTTCAGGCCTGTCGTTTTGGTCTGGAGGGGATCATCACCGACGTTCATACCGGCGAGCAGCGTAAGATAGCCGACGATATTGAACGGATGCTGGATAAAGTTGCGCCGTGGGCGGATAAACTCAATGCGGGCAGTGCCATCGCCGAACTGATGAATTTCGTCAAACGCGGGAAAAGCGAATCGCAAATGATGCGCGACTTTGTTGCCGACGGCGGCTCGCTGATTGGACTGGTGCAAAAACACACCGAAATTTGGGCGGCGGGCTAGCACAGTCCCGGGAGATTGCACCTCCGCGCACTTTCCCGGACAATATCGTTTTTAACAACCGATTAACTGTTATGAAGCACCCACTGGAAACATTAACCACCGCGGCAGGTATTCTGCTGATGGCCTTCATCTCGGTATTGCTGCTACCCGCCCCTTCCCTGGGGTTGGTGCTGGCGCAAAAGCTGATGGATACCTTCCATTTTCAGGACCTGAATCAGCTCTATACCGTGCTGTTTTGTCTGTGGTTTCTGCTACTTGGCATTATCGAGTTCTTTGTTTTGCGCTTTATCTGGCGCCGTTGGTTTTCACTGGCTTAAGGTCTGCCCCGGATAAAGCACCTGCGCCGCCATCCGGAAAAACCTGTCGGGTGGCGCTTCGCTTACCCGACCTACCAGTGCGTAGCCCGGATCAGGCGCCTGTGCCGCCATCCGGGAAAACCCGTCGGGTGGCGCTTCGCTTACCCGACCTACCAGTGCGTAGCCCGGATCAGGCATCTGCGCTGCCATCCGGGAAACCCGTCGGGTGGCGCTTCGCTTACCCGACCTACCAGTGCGTAGCCCGGATCAGGCGCCTGTGCCGCCATCCGGGAAAACCCGTCGGGTGGCGCTTCGCTTACCCGACCTACCAATGCGTAGCCCGGATCAGGCGCCTGCGCCGCCATCCGGGACACTCCCCGGTGGCGCTGCGCTTACCGGGGCTACAAGACCTTAGCCCGGATCAGGCATCTGCGCTGCCATCCGGGAAACCCGTCGGGTGGCGCTTCGCTTACCCGACCTACCAGTGCGTAGCCCGGATCAGGCGCCTGCGCCGCCATCCGGGAAACCCGTCGGGTGGCGCTTCGCTTACCCGACCTACCAATGCGTAGCCCGGATCAGGCGCCTGCGCCGCCATCCGGGAAAAATTCAGGGCAAAAAAATCCCGGTTGACCTTAGGCCACCGGGATTAGGCGTCAATGCGCGCGTGGATGATTCTCTTTGCGCCAGACACCCGGCGGCTGATTGAAGGTGCGGGTAAAGATCCGCGTAAAGGTCTGTTGCGAATCAAAGCCATATTTCAGGCAAATATCGTAGACCTTATCATTGGTATTGAGTAAATCCCGCGCCGCCAGTGACAGTTTGCGTTCGCGAATATAGCGCCCCAGACTCTCACCTTTGTAATGCAAAAACAGCCGTTGCAGATGCCATTTTGAATACCCGGCATGGCGCGCGATATCATCAATACGCAATGGTTGATGTAAATTGTCGTCGATCCACTCGACGATAGTGTCGATAACCTGAGCGGAAATAGTCATACAGCGCTCCTCCTCTCTGCTCTTCGAAATAAACCGTTATTCCCACCAGGCGTGGAAGCTCTGGGCGCTATCCGCCGCATGAACCGCCTCGCCGAGAGTGGGCGTTAACAATCGATACCCTTTGCCGAGGCTTGCCGCCGCCAGACGTTTATAAGGATCGTCCCAGGTATGTTTTGCCAGCACGAATCGTCCGGCGTGGCCCGGCAGTACCGCCCGCGCATTTAACTCCTCCGCTGCTTGCGCCGTTTCCTCCGGCATCATGTGGATGTACTTCCAGTCCTGGTCGTACTGACCGTTTTCAAGGATCGCCAGATCCACCGAACCAAATTGCTCACCGATGGCCTTAAAGTGCGGCCCATAGCCGGTATCACCGCTGTAATAGAGCTTGCGGTCCGGGGTGACAAACATAAAGCTCGCCCACAACGTCTGGTTGCGTTTCAGACCGCGCCCGGAAAAATGGCGCGCAGGCAGCACATACACATCCAGTTTGCCGCTAACAGTGATTTTCTGCTGCCAGTCCGCTTCCTCGATGATGTCCGGGTTCATGCCCCAGTAACGCAGATGCGATCCCACGCCGAGCGGGGTGATCACCCGTTTGATTTTTGGCATCAGCCCCCTGATGGTGGCGTAATCCAGGTGGTCGTAGTGGTCATGGGAAATGATTAGCAGATCGATTTCCGGCATGGCCTGCGCCGTCCACGGATAGTCGCCGTCGAAGGCTTTATTCAGAAACGAGAACGGCGCGGCGTAATTGCTCAGCACCGGATCGATAAGAATGCGCTTCCCGGCCAGTTGCAGATACCAGGAAGAGTGACCCAGCCATACCGCCGTGTCCTGCTCCAGCGGCAGACTTGCCAGATCGGTCTTTACCATCGGCAATGGCCGCTGTGGGCGTGCATTTTCCCGACGGGTGGTTAAAAACTCCCATATTGCCGCCAGCATACTTTTCTGCCCCGTATAACTGGGCGTAGGTAACTGATTATGAAATTCACCGTCCCGGTACTGCGGGGACTGCTCCACCCTGGTCAGTTGCTCGCCCTGTGGGCGCTGACCAAATCCGGCGTTTAAAACAAAAGGCAAACTGGCAGCAGATACAACGAGCATAATAAGAACCACGCTAAGTAAGAGACGATGCATACCCTGATCCGAGAAAATGTCCCTTCCGCTGGAACATTAAAAATAGACTGGACTTGATTATGAGTGAGTAAGCACTCATTATAGAAATGAATAGAAAGTCGTCAAGATGATTTTCGATCTTTGATGTTCAGCGTTGCAGCGTCACAGAGGGCATGGTTCAATCGTGGTTTTTCTAAATGTGAGAGGGAAAGTGTAGTGGCTCGTCCGAAGAGTGAAGATAAGAAAATGGCATTACTGGATGCGGCAGCTGTCGCTATCGCGAAAACCGGCATTGCCGCCTCGACCGCGGTGATTGCCCGTAACGCGGGCGTGGCGGAGGGCACCCTGTTTCGTTATTTTGCCACCAAAGACGATCTGCTTAATGCGCTCTACCTGCATTTGAAATCTGACCTTTGCCAGACCAAGATCGACAGCCTCGATCGTTCGCTCAGCGATCCTAAAATACACACCCAGTCCATTTGGAACAGCTATATCGACTGGGGTATCCGTCATCCGTCTGCACATAACGCGATTCGCCAGATTGCGGTGAGCGAAAAAATCACCCCGGAAACGCGCCAGCAGGTTATGGATATGTTCCCGGAGCTGCATGAAATCTGCCACCGCTCGGTGAGGCCGGAATTTCTTTCCGAAGCGCTCTCGCCCTTTGGCGACGCCATTTTTCTGACGCTGGCGGAAACCACGATGGATTTCGCCAGTCGCGACCCGCAAAAAGCAAAAGAGACCAAACGGCTGGGCTTTGAAGCCATGTGGCGCGCGCTCACCGTGGATAACAGCGATGGACAGTAAAACCCTGCAGGAGACGGCTCGTCGCATTGCACTGGAGCTGCCGTTTACTGACCTGTGCTGGCCGTTTGGCCCGGAACACGACATTTTCAAAGTCGGCGGTAAGATTTTTATGATGACCACCACCGCTCATGGTCGGCCCATGGTGACCCTGAAATCAGACCCGCAAAAATCCCTGCTTAATCAACAGATTTATCGCAGTATTGAGCCGGGTTATCACATGAATAAAAAGCACTGGATCTCCATTTTTGCTGGCGATGATATCAGCGAAAATCTGCTCGCCGATCTGATCAATGACTCGCGGGACCTCGTGGTCGATACGCTGACCAAAAAAGATCAGCAGCGCCTGCGTCCGCGCTGACTGTTCGGAAAACGAAAAACGCGTTACGGTAGACTTTCGTTTTTCTGACAGGAGCACGCGCAGTGGAACTTGAGATCTATCAGGTTGATGCTTTTAGCACACGCCCTTTTTCCGGCAATCCGGCGGGCGTGTGTATTACCCCTCAGGGTCTTGAAACCGCCACAATGCAGCAGATAGCGGCGGAGATGGCCGTCTCCGAGACCGCATTTCTGGCGCTCGATGAGTACCGTCTGCGCTGGTTTACACCCGAGGCAGAGGTCGATTTATGCGGTCATGGCACGCTCGCCACGGCCCATATTTTGCGCCAGACCGGACTGCTTGCCGTGGGTGAAAGCGTTGTCTTCACTACCCTCTCCGGGCCGCTTAAAGCGACCGCCGGTCCTGATACCATCGAACTGGATTTCCCGCTTCTGGTGCCGGATATGCAGTATGTGCCGGATGAGGCTTTGCTGGATGCGCTGGGTCTCGACGCCAGTGACGTCTCTGCCTGCGGGAAGTTTGGCCCCAAAGTGATGATGGTGGTCGAAGACGCACAAATAATTGACGCGCTCAAACCCCGGTTCCAGGCGCTTAGCGCACTGCCTGGACGGGGTGTGGCGATTACCGCCCCCGGTCATGGCAAATACGATTTTATCTCTCGCTACTTCGCGCCATGGGTGGGGGTAAATGAAGATCCGGTGACCGGTTCTGCGCACTGCGCGCTGGCGGCATACTGGGCGGCGCGTCTGGATAAGCGTACCCTCTGTGCCTGGCAGGCCTCACCGCGCGGCGGGGAATTGCACATTGCGCTGACCTCAGCAGGTCGGGTAGCGCTGGCAGGCCAGTCGCATACGGTTCTGGCCGGAACGCTCTTTCTTTGAGAAGCCCCTAGCCATGCTCCGCCAGCCATGCCAGCGCCCGCTCCCCCTGCTCATCTATCGGTAAATAGACCAGCAGCCGCGAACCGTTGCGCGGCGCTGAAAACCAGTACATTTGCTGCAAAGAAAATTCGCCTAACTCGGGGTGAGTAAAGGTTTTCAACTGGTTCTCCACGCCTCGCACGTCATAGTGCTTATGCCATAGCGAGGCAAACTCTTCCGATACGGCGCAAAAGCGCGCCAGCTTCGCTTCCCACAGCGGGTCGCCCCGGTGTTCCGCCATCGCCGCACGGAAATAGGCAACAAATGTCGGCAGGACACTCTCTTTGCGCCCGATTCGGCTACGCCACGTCGGATTCGTCAGGTAGAGATAGATACAATTACGCTCATCTTCCGCTATTTGATGAAAATCTACGCCCATCATCCGCGAAAATGCCTCATTCCACGCCACAATATCAAAATTGGGCTTTTGGATACTGGCCGGTTGTGGCAACAGGCTATCGAGCATTTTACGCGCCCCGATGCTGATACCTTCACACTGCGGCACGGCGGGCGTCTCCGCAGGCGTCAGCCCTGCGAGCAAAAACAGATGGCGGGTTTCGGTTGCCGAACACTCCAGCGCGTTGGCGATCGCCTACATCACGCTGGCAGAGGGGTTGACATCCCTTCCCTGCTCCAGCCAGGTATACCAGGTCACACCGACGTCCGCGAGTAACGCCACCTCTTCACGCCTTAAGCCTGGTGTGCGACGCCGACCGCTGCGCGGCAGACCGAGACGCTGCGGGTCGAGGCTTTCACGGCGGGAACGTAAAAAAGCGCCGAGCTGTTTTCGGTTTTCGTCCTGTACGCTCAACAGAGGGGCTCGTTCCGACATCAGGCTCATAAAACCTCCAGCATGGTAGTACCAATACCAGTATAAGCAAGAACTGGTACCCGTTTTCAGTATCAGAGATGCTACGTCTATCCGATGAATGACGCAATGGAGTTACCATGAATACGTCAGTTGTTTCACCCGGTCGTGCGGGCTTGTTGTTACTGTTGACCGGGCAAATGCTGCCCATGATCGATACCTCGATCACCAACGTCGCCCTCGATTCCATCACGTTATCGCTGCATACCAATACGACGCAACTCTCCCTGATTGTGGCGCTGTATGGCGTCGCGTTTGCCGTCTGCCTGGCGATGGGCAGCAAACTGGGCGATAACCTTGGCCGGCGCAAAATATTCTTATGGGGAGTCGCGCTGTTCGGTATCGCATCCCTGCTGTGCGGTCTTGCAAATTCCATCACCGCCCTCCTCGCGGCACGCACCCTGCAAGGCATGAGCGCGGCGCTGATCATGCCGCAAATTCTCGCAACGCTGCACGTGACCCTCAAAGGCCCGGCCCACGCCCGCGCAATCAGCCTGTATGGCGGTATCGGCGGTGTGGCATTTATTATCGGACAGATGGGGGGCGGCTGGCTGGTGTCGGCGGATATCGCCGGACTCGGCTGGCGCAACGCCTTTTTTATTAACGTGCCCATCAGCCTGCTGGTACTGGCATTAAGCCATCGTTATGTCCCGGAAACCCGCAATGAAGCCCCAACGCGCATTGACTGGCAGGGTACTTTCGCGCTGGCGCTCATCTTGTGCTGCCTGCTCTTCCCGCTCTCCCTTAGCCCGGATTTAGGCTGGCCGTGGCAAAGCCAGGTGGCCTTACTGGCAATCATCCCGCTGGCACTGTGGATGCGCGCGGGCGCACTGCGTCAGGAGCGAAACGGGTTGCATCCGCTGATGCCTCCGCGCCTGCTCAAATTAGCCAGCATTCGTTTCGGCCTCTTAATTGCGCTGCTGTTTTTCTGCGCCTGGTCCGGCTTTATGTTCTGCATGGCGCTCACATTACAGGCCGGTGTCGGCATGGCGCCGTGGCAATCCGGCAACAGTTTCGTGGTATTGGGATTGTTCTATTTCGCCTCGGCCTGTTATGCGCCGACACTGATCGCCCGTCACAGCCTGCGTACCATTCTGCTAAGTGGTATTGCGATTCAAATAAGCGGTCTGGCGGCTCTGTTCGCTACGATCTGGTTGACCCACGGCCATCTCAACGCCCTGAATCTTGCGCCGTCCACCGCGCTAATTGGTTACGGACAGGCGTTGATCGTGAACAGTTTTTACCGTATCGGGATGCGTGACATCGCAAGCCAGGACGCGGGGTCAGGCAGTGCGATTCTCAGTACGCTGCAACAGGCAACGTTGGGCCTGGGTCCGGCAGTGCTCGGCGGGCTGTTTTTGCATCTGCTCAACCTCAGCCAGGGCAATTACAACGAGGCGCTGGGCGGGTTTTTAATCGCAGAGATCGTGATGATGCTGCTGCTTGCCGTCGCCGCGATTGGCGCACGCCAGCAGCTTGCGCCCCGTTGCCCGGCAAACTGAGGACATCATCTTTTTGACGGCAGGCGTGCCACCAGCCGCCAGCGAAACCAGAGCTGTGCGACCAGAATCAGCACGCCGCCGATGATTTTTTGCAGCGGCAGGCGTTCGCTGTACCAGAGAGCGGCAACGATCACCGTCAGCAGCGGTTCGAGCACCATGATGATGGCGGCGCTGGCAACGGCGGCATATTTCTGCCCCTGCAGTTGCAGGCCAAAACGCAGGCTGGTGGCAATCAGAATACTGGCAACCAGCCACAGTGCCGTAGTGGTAGTAAATGGCTGCGTCCAGTGTTCAAAGAAAAGCGAGATCAATACCCCCGCCAGCCCCGTTAGCGCCAGTTGAACCGCCGTTAGCGGAAGTAGCGGGACATCGCGGGCAATACGGCTGGTGTAGCAAAACGAAATGGATTGCACAAAAGCGGTCAACAGGAACCAGCCCTGGCTGGGATGAAAGACAATCGGCGTATGCAGGCTTAACAGCGCAAGGCCAATAAAGGCAAGCGGCAGGCATTCCCAGTACGCACGAGCCGGACGCACTCCCATCATGCCCCAGGCGACCAGCGGCACAAACAGCATCGACAGGCTCATGATAAACGCCCCTTCACCCAGCGACGGTGTGGTCGATACCGACCAAATCCACAGGCACAGGGTGAGCGCCATCCACAGGCCGCTAATCAAGACCTGACGGAGTTTCGCCAGCGCAATAGGCTGCCCGCGACAAAATGGCAGCAACACCAGCGCCGCACCTAAAAAACGCAGCCCCAGAAAGGCGAAGACGGGCATACCGGATATGGCCTCGCGGGAAAAGATCCAGCCGCAGGCGGCAATCATAGTGGTGATGACCAGGAACAGTTCTGCTTGTCGTTGCCGGTTCATTGGCAAAGCCCCTAACGTATAACCCGCCAGCGAAAAGGCGGGCAAAAAAATAACATCAATATTCTCAGGCGCTGGCGCGGGAAACGTATTGCCAGTCCATCATGATCCTCTGCGCCGGGGCCTCGGGATTATCTATTTTATTGAGCAGTAGCCCAACGGCCTGGCGGCCAATCTCTTTTGACGGCTGATAGACCGTCGTCAGCGGCGGCGTAACCATTTCCGCCAGTTCTGTACCATCAAACCCGACCACCGCAATATCCTGGGGCATTTTCAGCCCGGCTTCATGAATAGCCAGTACGGCCCCCGCTGCGAGAGTATCCGACACGGCAAATACCGCATCAGGACGTTCAGTATTGCGCAGCAAAGCCTGCATGGCGGCTTTCCCGGCGCTAAAACTCAGGTCGCTCGCATACTCAACGACCGTATAATCACGCTGATGCGCCTTAAGTCCGGCGCGGTAACCCTCTTCGCGTGAGCGGGCATATTTATAGCTGAGATCGTGGTTAATCAGCGCGATACGTTGACAACCGCGCGCCAGCAACTGATCAATCACACATTGCGCTGCGTCGACATCGTTAATGCCAACACAGGAGACATCACCGTCATCGGCATATTCCGCGCACTGCACCCAGGGGGCGCTGCCGATAAGCGTCGCCAGTTCCGGCAAGCGCGAGGAGGCGTCCATGGTGATGATGCCGTCGACGATTTTCCCGGAAAGCAGGTTGAGTGCCGAGCGTGAGCGCTCCATGTCCGAACCGGTATTGCACAGCAGGATACGAAAACCGTTTTTTTCCGCTTCTTCTTCAATCCCTTTCACTACTTCGGCGCAGAACGGGTTGGCGATGTTGGAAACCAGCACCAGAATCATTGAGCTGCGGGCGGTACGCAACTGGCGCGCCAGCAGGTTCGGCTGGTAATTGCTTTCAGCAATGGCTTTGAGTACGCGCTCGCGGTTTTTGGCTTTAACGGATTCACTGTTATTGAGCACGCGCGAAACGGTCGCGACGGAAACGCCAGCCAGCCTGGCGATTTTTTGAATGGACATAACGTCGATATTTCCTGCGGTTAGCGTCTGGCTAGCAGGCTACCACAACGTCAGATGGCATGCACGACGCGCACCTGTTGCCGCATCCGGATAGCATGGCAGGCGTAAGCGCCGCCAGGGTTGTCCCGGATGCGGTTACGCCTTATCTGGGCGACTGGTTCGGTGCCCGATCGTAGAGGGGGGAGGGATCCCCACACAAAATGTGAGCACGATCGGTTCCCTCTCCCTGAGGGAGAGGGCCAGGGTGAGGGGGAAAATGCGGCTCGGGAGGTGGGTTCCGTTCACCTTATGTTCATGGCGAAATGTCACCCTCGAACACGTGAACGGGTAAAGGGGAACACCGCGTTCCCCTTTACCATCCCCGCGGCCCCGCAAAGAAATCGGTGCTTCGCACTGCGTTCGCCACCCGCCAGGTCAACCAATATCAATACGCCACCGTCACCCACTTTTGTTGCGCGTGGCTTTGCAGGATGGCGTCGATAATAAACATCACGTTGGCCCCATCGTAAAACGAGGCAAATCGGGCCTCGTCACGAGCAGGCATTTTCCCGTCCTTTACCGCACGATAGAAGTTCAGCATCATGTTTTTAAACGCATCCGGCCAGCCTTCGATATGTCCTCCCGGGAAATGCGCGCTGGCGGCGACATCCGGTGACATCAGCCCGGGGTCATCAGTCAGGATCTGGTTAGGCTGCTGGCGATGGCCAATCCACAGTTGTTGCGGCACTTCCTGATCCCAACCCAGTGAGCACTCACTACCGTTTATTTCAAAACTCAGGCGATTTTTCCGCCCCGCACTCACCTGCGACACGCTAAAGCACCCTTTACTGCCATCGTCAAAACGCACCAGCACCGACCCGGCATCCTCGGTGGTCACGGTTTTGTCTTCCACCTCTGCCGCCTGCTGCGTATGGGTGAAAGTCCCGGCTCCACGGCTGGCTTTGCGAGTCGCCCAGACGATGGATAAATCCGCCATCACCTGGGTAATACGCCGCCCGGTGACAAACTGCAGCGTATCGCACCAGTGCGAACCGATATCCGCTACCGCCCGCGACGGACCGCCGGATGCCGCATCCACGCGCCAGTTATAGTCCGTTTCCAGCAGCATCCAGTCCTGCAGATAGCTGCCATAGACAGAAAACAACCGCCCCAGTTGCCCGGACTGACGCAAACTCGCCGCCTGCTGAACCATTGCAAACTGGCGATAGACGAAACTGACGCCGTGCACCACGTTCGCCTGTTCGGCAAGCGCCACCAGCTCACGCGCCTCTTCGACCGTCATACACAGCGGCTTTTCCGAAAACACGTGCTTTCCGGCCCGCAGAATCTGGCGGTTTATTTCCGCATGCAAATGGTTGGGCGTGCAGTTATGCACCACCTGTAACCCCGGATGCGCCAGTAGCGCCTCCACGCTGGCATACGCATGCGGTACGCCGAGCTGCCTTGCCTTTTGCTGTGCGCCCGCCAGATTTGCATCGCACAGTGCCACCACCTCAACAAAACCCAGTCGCCGAATGGCTTCAATATGCGCCGGGCCAATAAACCCGGTGCCAATAATTCCGACCTGAATCATTCCACACTCCCCAGCCCTAACATGCTGCGCACGCTATTCCGGTCTTCTTGCCCGGCGGCAAAATCATCAAACGCATGTTCCGACACAGGAATAATGTGACGGCGAATGAACTCACTTCCTTCCCGCGCGCCGGTCTCTCCGGCTTTCAGGCAGCACTCCCACTCCAGCACGGCCCAGCCGTCATACCCGTACTGGGTGAGTTTGCTGAACACCGCGCCAAAATCGATTTGCCCGTCCCCCGGCGAGCGAAAACGTCCCGGCCTGTCGACCCAGCTCTGATAGCCGCCATAAACACCACTACGCCCCGTTTTCCGGTACTCCGCATCCTTCACATGGAAGGCTTTGATGCGTTCATGGTAGATATCGATAAATGCCAGGTAATCCAGCTGTTGCAGGTGAAGATGGCTCGGGTCATACAGGATATTGCAGCGCGGGTGGTTGTCTACGCCGTCAAGAAAACGCTCAAAGGTGACGCCATCATGCAGATCTTCACCGGGGTGGATTTCGTAGCACAGATCCACACCCTGCTCATCAAAGCTGTCGAGCACTGGCCGCCAGCGGCGGGCCAGTTCAGCAAATGCCTCTTTAAACAACAGGGCGTTATGGGGAGGCCACGGGTAGAGATAAGGCCAGGCCAGCGCGCCGGAAAAGGTCGCATGCGCGCGTAACCCGAGGTTTCGCGAAGCACGCGCTGCCTGGAACAGTTTTTCTGTCGCCCAGGCCTGACGCGCCGATGGATTTCCACGCCGCGACGCAGGAGCAAAGCTATCAAACGCAGCATCATAGGCCGGGTGTACCGCTATGAGTTGCCCTTCAAGATGCGTGGAAAGCTCGCTAATCGCCAGCCCGCGCTCCGCCAGCACGCCGCGCACATCGTCACAATAACTCTGGCTTTGCGCCGCCTGTTCGACATCAAAAATCGCCGGGTGGTTACAGGGGATTTGCAGCGCCTTGTAGCCCAGCCCTGCCGCCCAATCGGCCAGCCCTTCCAGCGTATTAAATGGCGGCCGCTCCCCAATGAATTGCGCCAGAAAAATCGCCGGCCCCTGAATGGTTTTCATAGCACCTCCCACAGCTTATGCGTGCTCTTGATCGTTGTATTTAAAAGAAAGAAGGAAAATCAGCGCGATAACGGCTGCGGCAATCGCCGGGATCCACCAGAAGGTCACCCACGCCTGTGGCAACGTCTGCCCGGCGACAAGGCGGTTATACAGCGCACCGGAAATTTGCGAGCCCAGCAGCATGCCAATGCCATAGGTGAACATCACAATCATGCTTTGCGCCTGACCTTTTACCTTCTCGCCCGCCACGCGGTCGGTGTAGATAAAGCCGACCACAAAGAAGAAGTCGTAACAGACACCGTGTAACAAAATGCCGAGATAGAGCAGGAACCGCCCTTCCTCACTCACACCGAGCGCAAAGAAAGCATAACGTACAAACCAGGCGCACATGCCGATCAGCAGCATGTACTTGACGCCGAGGCGGCGAAACAGCAGCGGGATCACCAGCATAAAGAAAATTTCAGACATCTGGCCGAAGGACATCGCGGTACTCACGTCCCCCACGCCCGCATCTGCCAGATAGGAAGCGGTGTAGGCGTAATACGTGCCGAGCGGGACGGAAATCAGCATCGCGCAGAGCGAGAAGACAAAGAAGTGACGGGTTTTCAATAGGGCAAACGCATCGGCGCAAAACAGGTCACGCATGGCGACCGGCAGCCCTTTAGCAGGCGCCGGCGTATGCGGCAGCGTCAGGCTATAGAGCGCCAGCGCCACGGAGCAGATTGCCGCCACCTGGAAAATGGTCACGCTCGACGAAATGCCCGTCACGCCGATAAAGATCCCCGCCACAATCCAGCCAATGGTGCCGAACACGCGTACCACCGGGAAGGTTTTGTCGATATTGCTCAGGCTGTGGAAGGCGATGTTGTTGGTCAGCGCCAAAGTGGGCATGTAGCACAGCGTATAACCAAACAGCAGCGCAATCAGCATGGCACCGTTTTCCGCCACCAGCGCCTGCGGCACAAACATCAAAATCGCGGCCCCGGCCAGATGCATCACCGCCATCACTTTCTGCGAGGCGAAGAAGCGATCCACCAGCATGCCGAGTACGAACGGCGACAGAATGGACGCGATAGGCCCGGCGGAAAACGCATCGCCAATCAGCAGCGACATGTTGTGTTGCGTCATCACCAGACCGAGCGTAACGGACCAGCTCCCCCAGATAAAAAACTGTAAAAACATCATCAGTGACAGCCGGGGCACCAGCAGTCGATGCTGAACGAGATTTCCACTACTTTCGGTTGTTGACACCATTTTTTTGCCTCACCCATTAAAAGTAATCGATTACAAAATGCATCGAGAAGAAAAGTAATCGATTACAAAATAATTTTCCTGTGTGTTGAGACAAGAGTGGGAGATCTATCACGATAAATTTACTGGGGAGAAATTGCCCCGCCGGATCTGGCGAGGCAGCGTGTTATGCGCGTTTCTGAGGACGACGTAATGCGCGGAAAGCAACAAACAGGAAGACAATCCACGCCGGCAGCAGAATGGCCGACAGCCGCATCCCGTCCATGGTGCACATCAGCACGAGGATCATCAGCATAAAAGCGATGCACAGGTAATTGCCGAAAGGATAGAGCAGCGCCTTAAACTGGGGATCGCGCCCTTTTCGGCGCATCGCGGCGCGGAATTTCAGGTGCGCCAGCGAAATCATGATCCAGTTCAGCAGCAGCGTCGCCACCACCAGCGCCATCAACAGCCCAAACGCCTCTTTTGGCAGGATATAGTTAACCAGTACCACCAGCGAAGTGATCGCGCCGGAGAGGAGCAACGAGTTAACCGGCACGCCGCGACGGCTGACGCGGGTCAGGAAGGCGGGCGCGTTGCCCTGTACTGACAGCCCAAACAACATACGGCTATTGGAATAGACACCGCTGTTGTAGACCGACAGCGAGGCCACCAGGATGACAAAATTCAGAGCCGATGCCACGAGATTGCTGTTCAGGTTGTGGAAAATCATCACAAAGGGACTGCTGTCGGCTTTGATATCGACCCACGGATACAGCGCCAGTAAAACCACCAGAGAACCGATATAAAACAGCAGGATACGGTAGACCACCTGGTTGACTGCTTTCGGGATGGTGGTGTGCGGCTCGCTGGCCTCAGCCGCCGTGATACCAATCAGTTCAAGGCCGCCGAAGGAAAACATAATCACCGCAAGGGAGAGGATCAGGCCGTTCCAGCCGGTGGCGAAGAAACCGCCGTGAGACCAGAGATTGTCGAAGCTGGCCTTCTCTCCGCCATGACCACCGAACAGCATCCACAGACCAAAACCGATCATGCCAATGATCGCCAGCACTTTGATAAGGGCAAACCAGAACTCGGTTTCGCCATACAGACGCACATTCACCAGATTGACAGCATTAATAATGATGAAGAAGGCGGCAGCCCAGATCCAGGTTGGGACATCGGGAAACCAGTACTGCATATAGATGCCGGCGGCGGTCAGTTCCGCCATACCTACCAGCACAAACATCGCCCAGTAGTTCCAGCCGGACAGGAAGCCCGCAAACGGCCCCCAGTATTTAAAGGCAAAATGGGCAAATGAACCGGAAACTGGCTCTTCAACCACCATCTCACCGAGCTGGCGCATAATTAAGAAGGCAATAATGCCTGCGACACCATAGCCCAGCAGCACCGCCGGACCCGCCATCTGGATTGCCGGACCGATACCTAAAAATAGGCCGGTACCGATAGCGCCCCCCAGGGCGATTAATTGAATATGGCGGTTTTTCAATCCCCGTTGCAGCGTCGACCCCGAATCCGACGCGGTATCTGCTGAGTGCTCAGATACCTTTGACGCGTTTTTCACGTCTTTCCCCTTTTCGTGTTTTCATAAAGCCGCACCTTTTAACATTTACGGCACGGTGTAGCAAGAAAGTCAGGGCTGCGGAAAAGGGCCTCCTGAGCAGGTATGTGATATCTCCCGTCCTTTAGACACGCGGGATGATAATCCGATCGGCACCGATGGATTCCAGGGTGAAAAGGCAAAACCCGGCGCATTTGCAGCAGAATAAAACCGAAAAACCGCATCACGCATTGTGCTTGAATATCGCAACGCCAAAGAGCAAAGTGGCTCGGCACGCGGCGTGTCATGCCCCTGTCAGGTTGCTGTCGGGTGCATGTCGTGTCGCCATTTTCGCTTTTGGGCAACGCTGTAATCCTGCTTACCACGGAGACATTATGATGAGTACCAATCGAGTGAAAGAGTTTCGCCTTGCCCGTGCCTGGTCTCAGGAACAGCTCGCGGAAATGGCGGCATTAAGCGTGCGTACCATACAGCGCATTGAAAACCAGGAACAACCAAGCCTGGAAACGCTCAGCGCTCTGGCGGCCGTTTTTGAGGTGAGCGTCAGCGAACTTTCCGGCAGCACGCAAAGCGAAGGCGATGAAGCGCTTGATCAGCGCATCACGGAAGCCAGAAAGCAGCTGGAACAAGAAAGCCGCTTTTACCGTTCGGTATTAACCGCAGTGGTGGTCTGCGTTTTACTCTATATCCTCAATCGCACGACATCGCCAGAGAGCGTCTGGTCACTATGGGTAGCCGCTATCTGGGGCGCGTTACTGGTGGTGCGTGGACTGCGTGTTTTTGTCTTTGGCAATTTGATTGCCGGCTGGCAGAAAAAACGGCTGCAAAAGCTGCTGCGCAAATAATCCCATAAGCGCGACTGCCACCGCGTAGCGCTTGCCCGGATCTTACAGGGTCTTGATAAAACACACTGCGTCATCCCTGCCGATATAGGCGCCATAATTGTCGGTAACGGTGTAGCCGTGCTTTTTATAAAACGCCACGGCCTTGTGGTTGATGCGCCGCGTTTCGAGGGCGATTTCACGATAGCCAAGCGCGCTTGCGGCCTGTTCCAGAAAGCGCAAAAGGGCGCTGCCGACCCCCGCTTCGCGACCGGTGGAATACATTCTTTTCAGTTCCGCCGTTTCCTGTGTTAACGGGCGAATGGCGCCGCAGCCTATCGCAACACCCTGCGCGTTTCGGGCCAGCGCCCATACTGCCCGCGCGGATTGCAGATCGGCAATATTAAAAGAACGTTTGCCGCTGCTGCCGGTTATCTGCGCGAGCACGGAGGAAAGTTTTTCAATAAGCGCCTGCGAGTCTGCCGATAACGGATCGGCTTTTTCTATCTGGATCATCTCTTCCTCTTACGGTTTATTGTTGCCCTGTCGTCACGCATGAAGTGCTATAACAGTTAAAAGCCGTTGAAGATAAAGTCCAGCGTATTTTTACTCTAAAGGTCATAGCGAAGATGAGCGCCCTCGCCCGGGGGCGAGGGGCAGTACGAGGGAAAAAAGCTAACGCTGCATACCCCAGCGCTTAATCGTCACCTTCTCCAGGCTGGCAAATACCACGCCTTCCACCAATAAACCAATCACAATCACTGTCACCAGCCCGGCGAATACTCTGTCAGTAAACAGCTCATTGCGGTTCTGGAAGATATACCACCCCAACCCACCCTGACCGCTTGAAGCGCCAAACACCAGTTCGGCGGCAATCAACGTACGCCAGGCAAACGCCCAGCCGATCTTTAACCCGGAGAGGATCGAGGGTAGCGAGGCCGGGATCAAAATAGTCAGCACATAGCGGGGGCCGCTCAGCCCGTAATTACGCCCGGTCATGCGCAGCGTTTCCGGCACACTACTGAACCCGGACCAGGTATTGAGCGCAATCGGCCACATCACCGAATGCACCAGCACAAACACCAGGCTGACATTCCCCAGCCCGAACCACAACAGCGCCAGCGGCAACAACGCAATGGCGGGCAGTGGATTGAGCATCGCCGTAAGCGTGCTCAGCAGGTCGCGACCAAACTGGGTGGTCACCGCCAGCGCGCTCGCCAGCAGCGCCAGCACGCTGCCAATCAAATAGCCCTTTAACAACGTACTAAAAGAGTTGACGATCTTCTCCGGTAACTCGCCGTTACGCATATCCTCTGCCAGTGCGTGCAGAGTTTGCGCCACGCCGGGCAGCATCAAATCATTTTGTGTCACCCGCGCTGCCAGCTCCCATAATGCCAGCACCAACAGCAGAATAAGCGACTTGCGTAGCCATGTCTGATGCCATAATCGCTGGCCCAGCGGCAGCGGCGTCTCGACAGGAAGATCGCGTAACGGCGCAAGCTCGCGCTCAAATTCAGGACGAATGTAAGGTGGCTGCGACATACGCGCGCTCCTGTTTCTGTTCGGGCCGCGGGTCGTTAGCCGTGGTCGGAAATAACAAATCGTGAATATGGCTGGCGGCATGTTGAAACGCCTCGCTGCCATAGTCATTCAGGGAATATTGATGGCAATTCAGCTCAGCGCGCACCCGGCCAGGATGCGGCGATAACACCAGAATACGGCTTCCCACCACCAGCGCCTCCTCAATGGAGTGGGTCACAAACAGCAACGTAAAGCGTTCTTCCTCCCACAGGGCAAGTAACTCTTCTTGCATGGTGCGACGCGTCAGGGCATCCAGTGCGGCAAAGGGCTCATCCATCAGCAGAATACGCGGCTTCATCGCCAGCGCGCGGGCTATCGCCACACGCTGCTTCATCCCCCCCGACAGCATGTGCGGCATCACATCGGCAAAGTCCGCCAGCCCCACTTTATCCAGAAAATGCAGCGCCGTGTCCCGGGCTTGCGCGCGGGTCGCCTTGCGACTTGCCAGTAACGGGAACATCACGTTCTCCAGAACCGTCTTCCAGGGCGGCAACTGATCAAACTCCTGGAACACCATCATCCGCTCCGGCCCGGGCGCGCGGATGCGTTGCCCTTCCAGCAACATCTCACCGCCGCGCGGCGCAAGAAAGCCCCCTGCCGCTTTCAGCAGGCTCGATTTCCCGCACCCGGATGGCCCGAGCAAAATAAAGCGATCGCCTGGCCAGACATCAAAGCTGACATCGTGGGTGGCCCGCACCTGACGTTCGCGGGTGCGGTATTCAATATCCACATTTCTGACCTGTAGCAGCGGTCCGTCGGATGTTGTCTGTGCCATTGTTGCCTCCGCCATGCGGCTTAACTGCCTGGGTTTTCCCACGCTTCATTGAAGAAATAGTCTTTCCAGGAGTCGGCTTTGTTTTTCAACACGCCCAGCTCGTAGAGTTTTTCGGCGTATACGCCCGTACGTTCAGGCGAAACGGTAAAACTGATTTCCGGGTCATTAACAATTTTTTGTACCAGCGCTAATGGCAGACGAGATTTCTCAACCCGAATATAGGTTTCTGCGGCGGCATTTTTATCGGCATTAATAATGTTTGCCGCTTCACTCAGCGCGCGATAAAACGCTTTATACGTTTTTGGGTTCTCATCATGAAATTTTTGCGTGGTGTACAACACATTAAAGGTTGCCTGTCCGCCGAGTACATCATAAGAACTGAGAATTTTATGGACATTGCTGTGTTCCAGCGCCTGATACTGGAATGGCGGGCTGGAGAAATGGGTCGTAATTTCCGAACCACCGGCAATTAACGCCGCACTGGCATCCGGATGTGGCAAGCTGACGCTAATATTATCGAAGCGTTTGAAATCTGCGTTGCCATATAATTTGGCGGTTTCAATCTGCAAGGTCCGCGACTGGAAACCCACCCCTGCCGCCGGTACTGCAATACGGTCTTTATCGCTGAGATCTTTAATCGTTTTTACCGCCGGGTTATTGCTCAGCAGGTAATTAGGCATCGACCCTAATGAGGCAATCGCTTTCACATTCTGTTTGTCTTTGGTGCGATCCCAAAGGGTCAGAAGCGGCGGAACACCGGCAGAGGCCACATCCAGCGCACCGGAAAGCAGAGCTTCATTCATCCCTGTCGCCCCGGAAATGGTGCGCCAGTCAACCTCAATATCAAGCCCCTCTTTTTTCCCTTCTTTTTCGATAAGCTGCTGGTCACGCACCACATCGAGAATCAAATAACCAATACCAAACTGCTGGGCAATGCTGATTTTTCCTTCTGCCAGCGCCGATGCGCTAATACCGCTCAACGCAACGGTCAACATTGCACTGGCGATCATTGTCATTTTATTCATATCCTTTCCCCGGAGGTTTCTTATGTCATATCCGGAAAATGATTGGCTGGCGGGGCATTAAAAAGGAAATGATTTTATTCGCAATGCTTATCTAAAAAATCACAATAGCGTTATGGGTCGTCTCTATTGCCAATGAATAGCCAAAAACTGGCAAAGCAAAGTTAATTTTGATGGTTATGTAAAAAAAACATCCTCGTTATAGTCAAAATACGCTCAATAACCCTGTTTGCGGTAAGATTAATTATGCCTGTATTAACCCACCAGCAATTGCGCACGCTGCTGGAACAACATCTTGTGCGTGTAAATACCCCGCAGGAGATTGCCCGCCAGGTCGCCGATAACCTCGTCGAAGCATCGCTAAAAGGTCACGACTCACACGGCGTGACTCTGCTCCCACGCTATATCAGCGCCATTCTGGCCGGCGATTTGCAACCTGCGGCGCAGTTGCGGCTGATTCGCGATGCAGGCCCACTCCTCTCTTTTAATGGCGGACGCGGTTTTGGCCAGGTCCTCGGCAGGCAGGCGATGTCGGCGGGTATTGAACGCGCGCGTCAATACGGCGTCGCGCTGGTAAGTCTGGCAGATTCACACCATCTGGGACGTATCGGCGCCTGGGCCGAGCAGGTCGCCGCGGCAGGGCTGGTATCGATCCATTTTGCCAATGTCGCCGCGCCGTCTGCGGTATTACCGTTTGAGGGGCGCCACCCGCGCCTTGGTACCAATCCCTTCTGCGTGGGGGTGCCAGTTAGCGATCGTGCGCCGGTGATTCTGGATTTCGCCACCAGCGCGATTGCCGGGAACAAAGCGCGTATCGCCTGGAATGAAGGGCGGGCCATTCCGCCTGGCTGTGCGGTGGATGCGCAGGGTAATCCCACCACCGATCCGCGCTGGCTGATGGAGGAACCGCGCGGCGCACTGCTGGCCTTCGGCGGGCATAAAGGCGCAGGGCTGTCGCTGATTTGCAGCCTGCTGGGCGCCGCACTGACCGGCGGCGAGACTGAAAGCCATCAGATCCCGCCACGCCCAGGCATCATCAATAATATGCTGTCTATTATTTTTGATCCTGCCCGGCTGGGCGCGGGCGAGAACTATGCGCAGGAAGTGATTGCCCAACTCGACTGGATGCAGCACGACCAGCAGGGGCACGATGTCCTGCTCCCCGGTGAACCGGAAGCCCGTGCCTGGCAACAACGGCTGGAGAGCGGGATCTACGTTGACGAGGTGAGCTGGAAACAATTTGAGGCGCTGGGGCTGTAGGTTTTCCCTTCTGGTGGCCTTTTCCCCTCACCCTAAACATTTCCCCAGGGGCGAGGGCATCGTTTTTCCCCTTTCCCTGAGGGGTGATGGTTCCCCGGTCATATGACGTTTTACAGCGATAACACCGCGTAATGAGAACAAAAGCGTTACAGCGATGACTGGGTCCGGCCGAAAATCGATGAGGCGTTGACGGCTGACCGGGGCCGCCCGCAGGGAAGCGGGCGGAGGGGATAGCCTGCAAGGACGCAGGCTGGTCCCCGACCCGAAAGTCAGACGGCATAAGACGAGTGGACCGCGAAGCGGCGATTTTCCTGGCCGGGAGCCCGGGTCGCCAGGGCGGTGGCGGTGAGCCGCCCTGGCACGTTCACGGGTTCTGGAGCGATAGAAAAGCAAGGAACATAAGGTGAACGGAATGACCACCAGAGCCGCATTTGCCCCCTCACCCTGGCCCTCTCCCTCAGGGAGAGGGGACCAATCGTGCTCGCATTTTTTGTGGGGATCCCTCACCCCTGGAGGGAAAAGGTCGAGGTGAGGGGGAGCAGCCGCACAACCCTCCCCGCCACTTTTTTGAATACTGCACAAAATTTGGGGTTGATTACCAAGATGATAAAGATTATCTTTCTCATTACTGAATAGTTGAGTGAATCGCTCAGGTATTCAGTACGACATTGCTCACATTGCTTCCAGTATTATTTGCCCGCGCGTCAAGTGCGGGCTTTTTTTTGCCTCTGGCAAAACGGCTAAGATTTGGCTTTGGGAACAATAATCTATCGTAATAACCCGCTGTAATCCGCTGCAATGAAATCGTCACAATCAGACTTTATCCTCAGATTATTCTTATTAAGGAAAACAGCAGGATCATGGATATACCTCTTTCATCGCGGCAGCTTACTGCGGGCGTGCTACGTATTGCCGTTCCGCACGTAACCCCCGAAGCAAATAATGTGCAGGTCATGTCGATGTTCTCTGAACATAAGTCACTGATTGGCTTACCCGTTCTTGAGCAAAATCGTCCTATTGGCATGATTAACCGCCATATTTTTTTGTCGCAGATGAGCCGCCCGTTTTTCCATGAACTCTATGATCAGAAAAGCTGTATCGCGTTTATGGATAAAACGCCGCTGATTGTCGAAGCTGATGCAGGTCTGGATTATCTGGCCGAGCGCGTCATCGAAACAGGCGATAAAGCGATTACCGAAGGGTTTATCCTCACCGAAGACAACCAATATATCGGTATTGGTCTGGGTCTTGATCTGATTCGCACGGTCTCGGATTTGCAGGCTAAACAGCATATGCAAATCATGCAAAGCATTGAATATGCGCGGATCATTCAGGAGTCTATGCTCAGCCGCTCACGGCAAAACATAGAGCAAACGCTGGATGACTGGTGTCTGTACTGGCACCCGCGCGACTGCGTAGGCGGCGATATTTACGCCTTTCAGCGCTGCGAAAACGGCTGGCTGCTGGTGCTGGCCGACTGTACCGGGCACGGCGTTCCCGGCGCCTTTATGACCTTTATTTTTTCCTCGGCGCTCGAAAAAGCGCTAACTCAGGCTCAGCCCCACGAGCCAGAGCGCCTGCTCGCGTCAATTAACCATTATATAAAACAGACGTTGAGCCAGAGCCATCCCACCGCAGATATGGGCCAGTCGAACGATGGTTGTGACGCCATTGCCGTGTTTGTCGATACGCAAAATGAGCAGCTTATTTGGTCTAACGCTCGCATGCATGCCTTTATGCTCGGTACCGACGACGCAGATGTCATTAATCTTGACGGCGACCGCAAAGGGATTGGCTATTCAGATACGGCCACAGATTACCAGTGGCAACGTCATCAACGTCCGTTGCGCCGTGGCGATACGTTGTTGATCGTTACCGATGGCGTAACGGATCAGATTGGCGGCCCGCGGGAAATAATGTTTGGTAAGAAGCGTATTCAGTCATTGTTATTGCAGCAACGTGCGCTGCCGATGTCCTCTGTTTCCGAAGCGCTACTCTCCGCGCTGACGGACTGGCAGGGTAAGCAATCTGCGCGCGATGACATGACGTGGTTTGGGTTTCGTTGGTGATAAATTAAATGAAAATAAGCGACCTGCAGGTCAAAGAAGCTGTTTTGCTCCCCCTTTTCACTCTTCAGCGGCAAAGCGCTGTCGAGCTTTTTTATACGGGCTATTTTTCCCAACAGCACATTGTGTCGATGGGTGACGTGATGCGCACGTGGCTGGATAAACATGAAGCCTCCTCGGCGACGCGTCGCAAATTATTCTCCGTCTTTATTGAGATGGGGCAAAACATCGTTCGCTATTCATCGGATGAACGCTTTCTGTGCACGGGCCAGGATGAACTGCGCTATGGTTCACTCTGCTTTCACACCGACCAGGTGAATTATTACCTTGAAACCGCAAATCTTGTCGGCCCGGAAGAATCCTCTTTGCTAAAGACAAACCTCGAAGTCCTGCGCACGATGACCCAGGCGGAAATCCGCAATGCCTGGAAACAGGGATTACGCAGTGAAGCGCCTGCCACGAGCAAAGGTGCGAATATAGGTTTGTTGACCATGGCGCGGGATACCAGTGAGCCACTGGAGTATCGCATTCATCCACTGGCGGCCAGTTCGTTGTCCGCCTTTCACCTAAAGGCAACCTTCTGCCATGACTGATATAACATTAACCTCTTCCATCGAGCAGCCCGCAACTCAGGCCACACCGGAAGTGAATTTTGATTTTTCAGCACATCGTCTGGTGCTTAAAGGTGAAGCCTATCCTGAAAATGCCGCGGCGTTCTTTCGCCCGCTGTTGCAGGCCATTGAGAACTGGTTGCAGGACAAACCGACCACCGATGAGCCTGTTCGTTTGCATGTTGCGCTGAGCTATTTCAATAGTTCCAGCACCAAGCTGTTGTTCGAACTGTTCGAGTGTCTGAATGGCTTTGCGAAAGGTGGTATCGCCTGCGAGCTGCACTGGTACTATGACGAGGAAGACGATATTTCCGAAGAGTTCGGTCAGGAGTTACGTATCGACTTCCCTTCCCTGGCTGTCTTTCTTATCCCGGATCTTGACGCATGCTAGATATCAATGAGCTATTCAAGGAGGAATATTCCGTACTCGAAGACGCTCGCCTGGCGGCGGCAGACGCCGCGCTGCCCGCCGATGCCTGTCGTGAAAAGCTGTGGAGCGTGGCGAAGCACTATCAACGCCTGATCCGCGAATCCTACCGCGTGATCAGCCGCAGCGACCGTGCGGAACGCGAACTGAACCGCATGAACGAGCAACTGCAAAAACTGGCGGCGCAGCTGGAATATGAAGCGACGCACGATCCACTCACCGCCGTATATAACCGCAGCGCTATCATTAATCACATCAATAAATCCCTGACACAGGCGAATGTCGCCCTGATCCTGCTGGATATTGATCACTTCAAACGTATCAATGACGAATATGGTCACCCTACGGGCGACCGGGTGATTTGCGCGCTGGTCTCACGCATTCGCCGCGCGCTGCCGGAAAGCGCCGCCATTGGTCGTGTCGGCGGTGAGGAGTTTACGATTTTACTGCCGGAAGCCCGTGTTGAAGATGCGATGATCATCGCCAGCTACATTCACTCTTCTCTTAATGCTTCGCCGCTGGATGTCTTACCGCAACAACGGGTAACCGCCAGTTTCGGTGTCAGCCTTGGCCTGAAAAACAGCGATTTTGAAAATCTGTACAGCGCTGCCGACGCCGCGCTCTATACCGCGAAAAAGCGCGGGCGTAACCAGGTTGCACTGCATGAGGATTTTTTCCGCCGGATGCCCCCGGCGCAGGCGGGCATCGCACTCGCCCGCCAGGGTAGCAGCACGTCGTAACAGGCCGGTCGTCAGTCGCGTTATTCGATGACGACCAGCGGCTCGTCAAACTCAACCGGCTGACCACTTTCCACCAGAATCGCTTTCACTACCCCCGCTTTGTCAGCTTCGATCTGGTTCATCATTTTCATCGCTTCAACGATACACAGGGTATCGCCCACATTCACTTTCTGCCCGACTTCACAGAACGCTCTGGCATCCGGACTCGGCGTGCGATAGAAGGTCCCGACCATCGGGGAACGGACAAAATGACCACTGATTTTGCCAGCCGCAGGCTCTGCTGTCACAGCCGTTACGGCTGGTGCAGCCGCGTTAGACAGCGCTGGCTGCGCCATGACGGGGAGCGTGTAGGTTTGCTGTGTTACAGGGGTAGCGACGGCGCGGCTGATACGGACCGACCCTTCGCCCTCAGAAATTTCCAGTTCGGAGATGCCTGAGGCTTCGACCAGTTTGATCAGTTGCTTGATTTTTTCAATATCCATAAAGGTTCTCAGTGGTTCTGTGCCGAATGTCGCGCAGGTGCAACGACGTGAATATGCAGTGTATAGAAGAGGTTATTGCAAAGCGCAACGCGAAACAGGATCTTCGGCGATCGAAGGGAAATAACAAAACGGGAAGAAGGGAGAAAAACCGCGGTGCTAAAAACGATTAAGCCCTGGCAGATGCCAGGGCCTGGTGTTTTAAATCGAGCAAATGTTTCAATTTTACTTACCCTCCCGGCGCTTATCTCCGGCACTCACTCTTTATTGTGGCGTTAGCTCTGTCTGGGGGTGAGGCCATAGTAGTCTATCGGAAAATTCCTGGCAATAAGCAGATCATACCAGGTTTTCAGAATTATGACGGCGATCATAATTTCCTAAAAGCTCCAAAAAATCCATTAAATGACACCAAAAAAAAAGCCAGCTCGCATGAGCTGGCCGAACATGTCCAAAACCTTTTATTCAACAGTGTCTTTCAATAGAGAAGACCATCATTACATACACAGAGAGCTTCGCATTCCTAATGCGCTTTAAGCGTAGACCGCAAAAAACGCCCCGCCATAAAACAAGAAAATTCCTGGCAATGGGATTATAACCACTGCTCCAAAAGCAACCCCTGCGCGCCAAAAACCGGGTCGCTATGGGGGAAGGTCGCGCTGGCAATCGCTGCCAGCCTTTGCGCAGTGGGGGCATCACGACAGAGATCGAACTCCTGCCCTGGCGGATACGCGCCGACGACGGAAAAATCAGCGCTACTGCCAAGGTTACAGTGCCCCGTTCCGGCGGGTAATACCACCACATCGCCCGCCCGTACGTTCAATTCCTTACCGCCCGGGCCGCCCAGCATCAACCGGGCTTCACCGCCGACAAACCCCAACACTTCATGCGCCGTGCTGTGGTAGTGGTGGTAATCAAACACTCCGTTTACCCATTGCGGTGGCCAGCCATTTTTCGCAAACAGTTGTTGCGCGTCCTGAGCGGTTGCCCGTCCGGGAATAACCTGACGGTATAGCAAGACGGGCAACGCAGGGTTGTTGGGCACCCACGCTTTCGGCGAAAGCAAAAAAGCCTCGGTCACGGGAGCCGAAGCTGCCGCAGACAGCCCTTTTTCCGCTGCCTGAAGCAGCCAGGGAGTCGTCAGCGCGGCGCCAGAGAGCATCTTCATAAAACAGCGACGATTCACATCAGCCATAGCACCTCCTGAATGTTGAGTCGTCTCCTTAGCGTAGATGAAATTCCGCTTATCCTTTGCCTTCTTCCCGTCTCTGTCACCACAGATCCCGGCGGCGATCATTTTTCTGCTGATAAAATTCCTGTAATTTCATCACGATTACAAATGGGTTATCGCGCGCCAGGGATCCGGTCATCACAGGTAGGTCGTTGTGCAAGAAAATAAGAAGATGTTCGCGTCGTCTGACGCTAAACCAACATTGTGGCAGCTCTGGCAGGCCTGCTTTATGTTAGGAGTGACCGGATTTGGCGGAGTGCTGCCGCTAATGCACCGGGCGCTGGTGGAAAAAAAGCGCTGGCTATCAGAACAACGCTTTGCCGAACTGCTGGGGCTGTGCCAGTTTCTGCCGGGCGGAAATGCCGTGAATTTGTGCGTCGCCACCGGGGTGGAATTTCATGGCATAAAAGGAGGGTTTGTCGCGCTGGTGGGGTTACTGACCGCTCCCTTACTGGTTATCGTTTGTCTCGGCAATATCTGGCTACTCTGGCATGACAATCCGCTGGTCGCCTCGGTCTTCGCCGGTATTTCCGCGGCGGCGGCGGGGCTTATCATTGCCACTGGCCTGAAAATTTTGCGCTCGATGCCGCGGGCGCTGACATCGTGGCTTATCCTTGGCGGGATCATTATTGCGATTGCCTTTTTCCGCCTGCCATTGCTGCCGGTCTTACTGGTCGCCGTGCCGCTGAGTATTATGCTGAGCTACCGGAAACACACATCATGACAACGCTGTTTTCCCTTGCCTTTATCTTTTTACAGCTCTCGTTTTTAGCCCTCGGCGGCGGTAACGCCATTATCCCTGAGTTGCAGCGCCAGGTGGTCGACGTGCATCACTGGATGACCTCACGGGAATTCAGCGAACTGTTCGCCCTGGCCCGGGCCGCGCCCGGCCCCAATATGATGATTACCTCACTGGTCGGCTGGCGTGTTGCGGGTATCGCCGGGCTGCTGGTATCAACCGTTTGCCAGTTTATCCCCTCGTCACTGATCGTGGTGGCATGCGTGACGTTATGGAATAAGAACACCGACGAGAAAATGAAACGCGTGTTAAACCATGCGTTAGTCCCCCTGACAGTCGGCCTGGTTATCTCCGGCGGGGCGCTGGTCGCCGGTGCGGTTGTCCACAATGCTCTGCAATTCGCCACCATCGCGGTGTGTATTGTCCTGTTTTTGAAAACCCGCTTTTCACCACTGATTTTACTGGCCGCAGGCGGAATAGTCGGACTGGTCGCAGCCTTATACGGGGTGTAACCCCATCTGCCACACCGCTGCATCCAGACTGTCACTCCCCCTTTGCGCAGGGGGCGTGTAGCCTGCAAACTCCCGCTTCTTTTTTCAGCGAAATTGCCCTGTCCCACCGCCTCTGCCTTGCCCCACGACCACGCACCATTGCCGACATTTGCACCAATTTAGCCATCAAAAAAGCTTATCTTGCAGCCAAAAACCGCGAAATAGCGCCTTTTAACGCCTGGCACAAAAATGGCATAGAGAAACAAACTTAACCAGTTAGTCAAAAAAACAGGGGAGGCCTGGAATGAGCCAGTTGATCTATGCAGAGGAATCTGCGGTCGTACCGTTAAAACCGGCAACCGCCACCGCACGGCCGGCCATCAGGGTAAACCAGGCCAACGTGATTTATCCGGCAGCCGACCAGCCGGTGCATGCCCTCAAAGACATTAACCTGACAATTCGCCAGGGAGAGTTTGTCTCGTTTATCGGCCCTTCCGGCTGCGGCAAAACCACACTATTGCGCGCTATTGCAGACCTCGAACCTATCACTTCCGGCGAAGTGCTGGTGAACGATATGTCCCCTTCGGAAGCACGCCAGGCGGGGGCATACGGCTATGTCTTCCAGGCCCCGGTCCTGTTGCCATGGCGTACCGTGCTGGCCAACGTCAAGCTGCCGCTGCAAATCCAGGGCGTGCCGCCGGAGCGCTGCGATGAAATCGCCCGCGAGCAGCTTGCACGCGTCGGGCTGAAAGGCTTCGAGAAAAAATATCCGTGGCAGCTTTCCGGCGGCATGCAGCAGCGCGTCTCCATTGCCCGAGCCCTGGGTTTTGAACCCAAAATTCTGATGATGGATGAGCCCTTTGGCGCGCTGGATGAACTGACGCGCGACAACCTCAACCAGCAATTACAGCAACTGTGGTTTAACGAACAGCGCACGATGGTCTTCGTGACCCATTCCATTTCCGAGGCCGTCTACCTGTCGACCAAAATTGTGGTGATGTCGCCGCGTCCGGGACGGATTGTGAAGGTGATTGACTCTCCGCTGCCCGCCGAACGCTCGCTGTCTATTCGCGACACCCCGGCCTTTTTACAGCTCGCCGCTGACGTGCGCGAAGCGCTGGTGGAGGGACACCATGACCATTAGTCAACGTCTGCATCTGCATGTTCTGCCCGTCGGCAGCGTATTGCTGGTGGCGTTGATCCTCTGGTATGCGCTGGCCTTCGCCCTGAATGCTTCCGGGGTGATTGACCGCGTACTGACCCCGCGCGGCCCCTGGACCAGTAGCGACCTGATTGCCGCGTCACTGAATGCCACCCGCCCGCTGCTGCCTGCGCCACATCAGCTGATTATTGATATCTGGAACAGCATCACCCAGTGGCCGCTCACCTCGCCGCGCAACCTATTACTGCATACCTGGGTGACTGCCAGCGCCGCGCTGACCGGTTTCGCCATGGGCGTGGTGCTGGGCGTACTGCTGGCGGTGTGTATTGTCCATTCACGGACGCTCGATAAAGCACTGATGCCGTGGATTGTCGCCTCGCAAACCATTCCCGTACTGGCGATCGCGCCTATCGTGCTCATTATTCTTGGCAGTCTGGGGGTAACAGGCATGCTCCCCAAAGCGACCATTGCCATGTACCTGTGCTTTTTCCCGGTCACCATCGCCACCGTGCAGGGGCTGCGTTCGCCGCAAAAAATGGAGATGGAACTGGTGCATACCTATGCCGCACGACGCGTCGATATCTTCTGGATGGTGCGTCTGCCCTCTTCTCTGCCGTATCTCTTTCCGGCATTTCGCGTCGCCATTGCCAGTGGGCTGGTCGGCACGATGGTGGCGGAGCTGCCCACCGGCGCACAGGCCGGGTTGGGGGCCAGGCTTCTCACCGGCTCTTATTACGGCAATACCATCCAGATCTGGTCTGCGCTGGTGATGGCCTCATTATTAGGCCTGGCCTTAACCGGGCTGGTAACCCTGACCGAACGTCTGGTGATGCGCCAGCGTAAGGGAGCATGATGAAAAAAAATCCCCTTCCCGGCACGCTGCTGTTAGTCGGCGCCTTCATCGTGGCCGTTCTGTCGCTCATTCAGTTAAGCGGAGACAGCGCTGCCTCTTATGCACTTCGTTCTCATGCGCTGTTGCTTATTGTCAGTTCGCTGCTGGCCTGTTCACAAACGGCGTTGCGTCACGTGTTGTTCGCTGTGGCACTCGCTGTCAGCGCACTCTGGCTGGCAATGCTGCCGTTTAATGGCCTGAGCACCCTCGCGCTGGCGCTGCTTGCCGCCGTCAGCGTACAGCGTCTGGCGAGCGCCCCGGTTCCTCCGGCTGCCGTCGCCGCACTGCTCGGCATCTGGCTGCTGTGGTTCTGGCAGATTCTGGTCACCGGCTTTGCCGTTCCGCAGGTCATCCTGCCTGCGCCACTGGACATTCTCACTGCGCTGGTCGACGGCGTCTCGCTGCTGGCGGGTGACCTGGTGCAGACGGTCCTCAAATCGGTGCTGGCGGGATATCTGCTCGGCTGCGGCGCAGGCATTGGCGTGGCGCTGCTTATCGACAGACTTCCCTTTCTGCAACGCGGGCTGCTGCCTGTCGCGAGCCTGACCAGTACCGTACCGCTGGTCGGCGTCGCGCCTATCGCCGTGATGTGGTTTGGTTTCGACTGGCCGTCAAAAGCCGCCGTAGTCATTCTGGTGACCTTTTTCCCGGCGCTGGTCAGCACGCTGGCCGGGTTAAAAGCGAGCGGCAAGCTCGAACAAGAGCTGATGTATTGCTACGCCGCAACGCCCCACCAACAGTTGCGCATGCTGCGCCTGCCCGCCGCGATGCCGTTTATTTTCAGCGCGCTGAAAGTCAACGCCACTCTGGCGCTCATCACCGCCATTGTCGCCGAGTATTTTGGCTCACCGACCGCCGGGCTTGGCTTTCGTATCTCCACAGAATCGGCGCGGATGCATATGCCCATAGTGTGGTCAGCGATTGTCGTGTCATCGCTGGCGGGGTCGCTGATTTACACCTTGCTGGTTCGGCTCGATCGCCGCGTGAATTTCTGGCATCCCTCGATTCGCGGGATGGCAACGGAAAAGTAAAACAACATAAAAACATGATGATGCACACTAACCCGAGGAGTTATCCCATGATGAAACGTTCCGCTTTTCGCCGGGGGTTGTTGCTGGCGGCAATGTCTGTGGCTTTTACCTTTTCAGCACACGCAGCAGAGAAAGTGACACTGCAGTTGAAATGGGTGCCGCAGGCGCAATTCGCTGGCTACTACGTGGCACAGGAAAAAGGGTTCTATAAAGAGGAAGGACTGGACGTCACGATCAAACCCGGTGGTACGGATATCTCCCCGGTGCAGGTGATTGCCGGAAAATCCGCCGATGTCATCGTCAACTGGCTGCCGGATGCCCTGGCGTCACGCGAGGCAGGCGTTCCGCTGGTTAACATCGCACAGGTTTATGATCGTTCCGGGATGATGCTGACCTGTAAAAAATCGAGCGGCATTAAAACGCCTGCCGATTTCAAAGGTAAAACGCTGGGCGTCTGGTACGGCGGCAATGAATACCCCTTCTTCAACTGGATGAACAAACTGGGGCTGAAACCGGGCAAAGACATTACCATCCTCAAACAAGGCTTTAACGTCGATCCACTGTTGCAGGATCAGGCAGCCTGTATCTCCACCATGAACTACAACGAATACTGGCAGCTGATCGACGCCGGTTTAAAAGAGGCGGATCTGATCACCTTCCCGTATGAGGATCAGGGCGTTTCCACCCTCGAAGATGGCCTGTACGTGCTGGATTCCAGCCTGAAAGATCCGGCGTTCGTCGCCAAAATGGCGAAGTTCCTCAAAGCCTCGTTTAAAGGCTGGGATTATGCGGTGAAACACCCGCAAGAGGCGGCGAAAATCGTGGTTGCGGAAGATGCTTCCGGTGCCGCCACCGAAGAGGTGCAGACTCGCCAGATGGAGAACGTGGCGAAGCTTATCACTAACGCCAACACGCCGAAAATCGGCTATCTCGATCCGGCCGCCTACCGTCGCACGATTGATGTCTTATTGCACAGCGGTGGCGATACACCGGTTATCAAAAAAGATCCGGGTGACAGCGCCATGACCCATACCGTCTGGGATGCTGCGGCAAAACTGAAATAACCCCTCCCCGCCAGGGACGGCGGGTTTCACTGGAGCCAGTCATGAATGAAAGCCTGCTGAGCGGCATTGAGGTCGCGCTGGAAAAAGGGCGTATTCGCCAGGATAACGAGGCGATCATAATGCCTGCCGCTGAACGGATCTTCGCCCGGTACGGATTTCGCGGCGCCACCATGCAGCAGATTGCCGATGCCGCTGACCTGCCCAAAGCCAATCTGCATTACTATTTCGGCAATAAACAAACCCTTTATTTGCGCGTGCTGGAATGCATTCTGCACGACTGGCTGGCGCCGCTGGAAGGCATTTCCGCCAGTGCCGATCCCAAAACCGCGCTGGAAGAGTATGTCCGTAAAAAGATCGGCTTTAGTTTTGCCCGCCCGGAAGCCTCCCGCCTGTTTGCCAATGAGATCCTGCAAGGGGCGCAGGTGGTTCACCCACTATTAAAGACGCAGCTTCGACAACTGGTGGCGGAAAAGGCCCGCATCCTTGATGGCTGGATTGCGCTCGGCAAGCTCTCTGCGATGGACACCACCCACTTCTTTTTTACCGTCTGGTCCATGACCCAAACCTATGCGGATTTTGATATCCAGATTGCCGCCGTACTGGGAGATGACTCGCACAGCGAAACAGCGCAGCAACGGGCGACAGACCATGTATTGCGCTGTGTCTGGCGAATCTGCGGCCTTGAATGAACCTTGCTGCAAAATGCAGCAATCAGCGTCAAATAAGGTGCGAAATGCACCAAAAAACAGCAATAACAGTCCGGTTATTTTATTCATGTTTCTCTGCTCCCCTGAATTTACGCGTTATGCAGCAAACCTGTCGCAAATGGCACGTAATTAGCATGGTTATTACGCGAAAACTTAACCATCTGGTCAGGATTTTTAACGCAGGGGAGAGATAACCCTGCTGACAATTCAGGAGAAGCATGATGAGCAACGATTCAGGTATCCACGCCCGGGGGATCCAGGCCGCACGGCTGACTCCCGACGCGTATGCCCGCGAGTTTGCGGACTGCGCCCCCCCGTTAACCGCTGCCCAGGCGGTGATTGAAGCAGAACGCTGTTATTACTGCTTTGATGCCCCCTGCTCCCGCGCCTGCCCGGCGGATATCGATGTGCCGAGCTTTATTCAGCGCATCGCCCAGAGCAACGATCGCGGCGCGGCAGAGATCATTTTACGCGCCAATGTGTTGGGCGGGATCTGTAGCCGCGTCTGCCCGACCGAAACCTTGTGCGAACAAGCCTGCGTGCGTAACGCGCAGGATGGCCGCCCGCTCAATATCGGCCTGCTCCAGCGCCACGCCACCGACCATTTCTTTGCTAACCCCGGGGACCCCCTGTTCGTCCGTGGGCCTGAAACCGGCAGGCGCATTGCCGTGGTCGGTGCCGGGCCCGCCGGGCTTACTGTCGCCCACCACCTGGCAATAGCAGGCCACAGCGTGGATCTCTTTGATGCCCGCAGCAAAGCTGGCGGTCTTAATGAATACGGTCTTGCCCGCTACAAAGTGACCGACGATTTCGCCGCGCGGGAAGTGGCCTGGCTGCTTTCAACAGGCGGCATCACGCTGCATACGGATAAAACATTGGGCAACGATTTTAGCCTCGCTCAGTTACGAGCCCGCTACGACGCGGTATTTCTCGGCACTGGGTTAGCGGGGGTGAATCAACTGGAAACCGGAGATACAGAACCCGAAGGGGTCTGTGAAGCGGTGGATTTTATCGCTGATTTGCGCCAGTGCGCGGATCTGAGCCAGTTCCCCGTTGGCCGTAAAGTCGTGGTCATTGGCGGTGGGATGACCGCCGTTGACGCCGCCGTGCAGGCGAAAAAACTTGGCGCGCAGGAGGTGACGCTGGTGTATCGCCGTGGCGAAGCACAGATGAAAGCCTCGGAAAAAGAGCGGCAATGGGCGCAGCTTAATGGCGTCACGATACGCCTGTGGGCCGCCCCCTTGCGCTTCGAGCAGCACAACAACCGGCTGACGGGCCTAGTGTTCAGCGTGGTGCGTGAGGGTGAAGTCAGTGATGAAACCTTCACGCTGGAAGCCGACATGGTGCTCAAAGCCATCGGGCAGACCTTCGACAGCGCTCCCGTTGGACAAGCCATTTCGCTCAAACACGGACGTATTGTCACCGACGAGTGCGGTCGCACCTCGCTGGCGGGCGTCTGGGCCGGGGGAGACTGCTGTGCGGGCGGCCTTGACCTGACGGTCGATGCTGTACGCCAGGGCAAGCTCGCCGCCCGTTCCATCGCACTGGCTCTGTCCATTACCGACGCCGCTAACGCCACCTCATTTCAGGAGCACTCCCATGGCTAGTCTGCATACCGATTTTCTTGGCATCAAAAGCCCCAATCCGTTCTGGCTGGCCTCCGCGCCGCCGACGGACAAAGAGTACAACGTAGAGCGCGCCTTTCAGGCAGGCTGGGGCGGCGTGGTGTGGAAAACGCTCGGGCTGGATCCGCACGTGGTCAACGTGAGCGGGCCGCGCTACGGCACCCTGCTCGGGCCCGACCGCCGCATTCTTGGGCTCAATAACATTGAGCTGATTACTGACCGGACGCTGGCCATCAACCTTGAAGAGATAACCCGCGTCAAACAGCGGTGGCCCGACCGGGCAGTGGTGGTGTCGATCATGGTGCCCTGCGAAGAAGAGGCCTGGAAAACCATTCTGCCGCAGGTAGAAGCCACCGGGGCTGACGGTATTGAGCTTAACTTCGGTTGCCCGCATGGGATGAGCGAACGCGGAATGGGCGCGGCAGTCGGCCAGGTGCCGGAATATATCGAAATGGTTACCCGCTGGTGCAAGCAATATTGCAGCCTGCCGGTGATCGTCAAACTGACGCCGAATATCACCGATATTCGTTATCCGGCCAGGGCCGCGAAAGCGGGCGGCGCAGATGCCGTGTCGCTGATCAACACCATTAATTCGGTAATAGGCGTGGATCTCGACCAGATGTTGATGTCGCCTCATACCGGCAGCCAGGGTTCACACGGCGGCTATTGCGGCCCGGCGGTGAAGCCGATTGCGCTGAATATGGTCTCGGAAATTGGCCGCGATGCCCAGACCCGTGGGTTGCCGATTTCCGGGATTGGCGGCATCGGCACCTGGCGCGATGCGGCAGAGTTTATCGCGCTGGGTTGCGGCACGGTGCAGGTCTGTACCGCCGCGATGGTCTATGGCTTCCAGATTGTGCGCGACATGATAAGCGGCCTTGAAAACTACATGGACCAGAAAGGGTTTCGGACCATCGAAGACTTCCGCAGCATGGCGCTACCCAGCGTCACCGACTGGCGTTATCTCAACCTTAATCACGTGGATAAAGCGGTAATCGACCAGGCGTCGTGCATTAAGTGCGGGCGCTGTCATCTGGTGTGTGAGGACACGTCGCACCAGGCGATTGCCGCCACCACCGGGGATGAACGCCGTTTCGAGGTACGTGAAGAGGATTGTGTCGGCTGCAATCTGTGCGCCTCGATTTGCCCGGTGGAGAACTGTATTTCACTGCGTAGTTTGCAACCCGGCGAAGTGGATAAGCGTACCGGCAAAGTAGTGACGGACCAGTACGCCAACTGGACAACGCACCCGAATAACCCGATGGCGCAATCGGCGTAGCTGAGAGCGGTGCGGCCTGCTCCCCCTCACCCCGGCCCTCTCCCTCAAGTGAGAGGGAGAAAGACAAAGACAGCTCGATCCAGTCCCCTCTCCCCCTGGGAGAGGGTTAGGGTGAGGGACAATGAACATCACTCACCAAACCAACGCACTACAGGAGAAAACGAATGCGTAACCTGTTGATCAAAGGCGGCACGGTCGTCAACGCGGACCATCAGTGTCGTGCCGATGTGCTCTGTGTCGACGGCATCATCGCAGCCGTCGGCGATGCATCCCAGTGGGATCTTCCCATCGGTACCGAAACCGTGGACGCGGGCGGGTTATACGTCATGCCTGGCGGCATCGACCCGCACACCCACATGAATTTCCCGTTTATGGGCACCACCACGGTCGATGATTTTTACAGCGGCACCGCCGCGGCGCTGGCGGGCGGGACAACCACCATTATCGATTTCGTCATCCCCAACCCACAACAACCGCTGATGGACGCTTACCGCCAGTGGCGCGGCTGGGCAGAAAAAGCGGCGGCCGATTACAGTTTTCATGTCGCCATCACCTGGTGGGACGAAAGCGTACGCCAGGACATGGGCACGCTGGTGCAACAGGAAGGCATCAACAGCTTCAAACATTTCATGGCCTATAAAAACGCCATCATGTGCGATGACGAAACGCTCATGAACAGTTTCCGCCGCTGCCTGGAACTGGGGGCGATGCCCACCGTACACGCGGAAAACGGCGAGATGGTCTGGCTGTTGCAACAAGAGATGCTTAAGCAAGGCATCAGCGGGCCGGAAGCCCATCCACTTTCCCGTCCGCCGGAAGTGGAAGGTGAAGCGGCCAACCGGGCGATTACGGTGGCCAGCATTATGGGTGTGCCGATTTACGTGGTACATGTCTCGTGCCGCGAATCGGCCGACGCTATCGCACGGGCGCGTGGACGCGGACAGCGTGTCTATGGTGAGGTGCTTGCGGGGCATCTGGTGATTGATGACAGCGTCTATCGCCATCCGGATTTTGGCTTCGCCGCCGCGCATGTGATGAGCCCGCCTTTTCGCGATAAATCCCACCAGTCAGCACTGTGGCATGGCCTGCAATCCGGCCAGCTTCACACCACCGCCACCGACCACTGTACGTTTTGCGCCAGCCAGAAAGCAGCAGGCCGCGACAATTTCACGAAGATCCCTAACGGCTGCGGCGGTGTAGAAGAGCGCATGGCAGTGATCTGGGATGCCGGGGTGAACAGTGGGCGTCTGACGCCGAGTGAGTTTGTTGCGATAACCTCCGCGAATACCGCGCGCCTTTTCAATATTTATCCCCGTAAAGGCTGTGTGGCGCCGGGGGCGGATGCCGACCTGGTGCTCTGGGATCCGACAGGTAGCAAAACCCTCTCTGCCAGCACCCACCACTCGCGCAATGACTTCAATATTTTCGAAGGCCGCACGGTTACCGGCGTACCAGCCTATACCGTGAGCCAGGGCCAACTGGTATGGGCAGACGGCGAACTGCGCGTTCGCGAAGGGGCGGGGCGCTATATCAAACGTCCGGCATTTGGGCCGGATTTCAGTGCCGCCGCCGCGTGGGAGCGCCAGCGCGCACCACAGGCCGTCGCCCGTTAATCATCTGACACAGAGGAAACAAGCATGAGCAGCGAAGTTGAATCACCCGAGACAAACCGCATTGATATCAGCGACCTTCGTGTGGATGGCGCACGGTTGTGGCAATCATTAATGGATCTCGCGCACATCGGCGCCACCCCCAAAGGCGGGGTTTGCCGGTTAACGCTGACCGACCTTGATCGTCAGGGCCGGGATTTGGTCGTTGGCTGGGGTAAAGCCGCTGGGTTGTCGGTCGAAATTGACCAAATTGGCAATGTTTTTATGCGCAGACCAGGCCGCAATAATGCCCTGCTGCCGATTGTCGCGGGAAGCCATATTGACACCCAACCTACCGGAGGGAAATTCGATGGTAATTTTGGCGTTCTGGCTGCGCTCGAAGTTATCCGCACATTGAATGACCGTGGCATTGAAACCGAAGCGCCAGTAGAGATGGTTTTCTGGACCAACGAAGAGGGGTCGCGATTCGTGCCCGTTATGATGGGGTCAGGTGTGTTCGCGGGGATTTTCCCCCTGGAGACAGCTTATGCGGCCACTGATACCGACGGGAAAACGGTGAAAGATGAACTGCACAAAATTGGCTATGCGGGTGACGTGGTGCCAGGCACCCACCCTATCGGCGCCTACTTTGAGGCGCATATTGAGCAAGGCCCGATTCTGGAAGACAAGGATATCACCATCGGCGTGGTTCAGGCGGTGCTCGGCATTCGCTGGTATGATTGTATTGTGACGGGAATGGAGTCGCATGCGGGCCCAACGCCAATGGCTATGCGTAAAGATGCCTTGCAGGTTGCCACCCAAATCATGCAGGAAGTGGTTAACATTGCCGGGCAATTCGCGCCTCATGGTCGCGGAACCGTAGGTATGGTCCAGGTATATCCAAACAGCCGCAACGTCGTGCCCGGCAGCGTCAAATTTTCTATCGATTTTCGCAATATGACCGATGCCGACGTTGATGAAATGGACGCGGCGTTAAAAGCGTTTATTGCGCAGACGGCGCAAAAAACCGGGCTGCAGGTGGAGCTGAAACAGGTCTCGCAATATCCTGCGGCCCCTTTCCACCCGGATTGCAAAGAGGCCGTACGGCGGGCGGCGCAAAAACTCGGCTATTCTTCCATGGATATTGTTTCCGGGGCAGGACATGATGCGGTTTATATGAGCATGCTCGCACCTGCTGGAATGATTTTTATTCCCTGCAAGGATGGCATCAGTCACAATGAGATAGAATATTCATCACCGGAACAGGTAACGTCCGGGGCAAATGTGCTGTTACACGCTATGCTGGAAAAAGCCGGGGTTGTGTCTCGATCGTAATCAGATACGTCATACCAAACCCGGTTGCAGGCAATCGGGTTTATTTTTTCAGCAGACAGTCCATTTTTACAGAAAACTTTCTCGATAATGCCCTGTAAATGAAGATGGGATTTGACTTAAGTCCCTCAGAAGTTTACAAAAGATACGATCTTCTGTAAGACCCACACACGTCTTTGCCATTTTCGTCCAGGCTTCCATTTCATCGGTAAAGGAAAATGATGGGGGATTAACCGGTTACATACCTTATTGACCGGTTTTTGTTTTTTGCAGGCATCTGTATGGAGTATCCAATGTTTTCTTTTGTCGCCCGCCAGGCGATTTTCGACGAAAATATGAACACAGTCGGTTATGAGCTGTTGTTCAGAGACAGCATGACGAACCGGTTTCCCGACGTTACCCCGGAATATGCCACTGCCCAAATCATCGTCGAACAATTTCTTGGCGCGCCGCTGGGTCGCCTCAAGGAGTACAGCGCGATTTTTGTCAATTTCCCGTATGAACTGCTGGTCCAGGGCATGGCCGAGACATTGCCAAAAGATCGTGTGATTGTGGAAATACTCGAAACGGCTGAACCGACTCCCCGCCTGCTTCAGACTGTAAAACAGCTTTATAAACATGGCTTTCGAATCGCCCTGGATGATTTTGAACTTGGCGATACGTGGAATGACTTCCTGCCGTATGTCAGCATCATCAAATTTGATGTGCGGATGAGCACGCCAGAAGCGATTAAAGCGTACATAAAAAATAAAGCTGACCTGTTGGAAGGGACTGTGTTTCTCGCCGAAAAAGTGGAAACAGAGGAAGAATACGCCTGTTATAAAAAACTCGGCTGCACGTTATTTCAGGGCCACTATTTCAGTAAGCCTGTTATCCATGCTAATAACAAACTCATTCAAAATCAGTCCATCACGCTGAAATTGATGAAAGAAGTCAATGCGGATTCACCTGACTTTGTGCGCATTGAAGCCTTGCTGAAACAAGATCTGGCGCTCTCTTTCAAACTCATGCGCTATGCGCAGAATATCGTTTTTAACGCGCGCGGCATCAAAAACGTGCGCAGCCAGTCGCTTAAAGACATCATTTTCTATCTCGGCACTAATGAACTGCGCCGTTTTGTGCTGGTGGCCTGTTTAACCTCGGTGAATGTCGGCAAGACGGACGAGATATACCATCGTTGCCTGATCCGTGGAAAATTCTGCGAGCTCGCCGCCGCACGCTCCATCAGCCGCCACTCGTCTGATGATGCCTTTATCGTGGGGCTGTTTTCACAGCTGGATGATATCTTTGAGATGCCGATGGCAGACCTGATCGGCCAGATCGACGTCTCAGCGAACGTCATGATGGCGCTGCGGGAAAAACGCGGCCCGCTATACCCTTACCTGCATCTGGCGCAGCTTTACGAAAACCATAAATGGGAAGATGTTAGCGCGCTCGGCCACAGACTGGGGTTTAACCGCAGCGTGGTGGCGGAATTGATGAAGACAGCGGCCCAGTGGGCCGATGAAATCCCTGGCAGCACCACCGGTTAAGCCATGTCCGGGCACCGATCGCTTATTCGTAGTTAGCAACCACTTCTATTGCTGCTCTGGCTCTGCCTGGCTGTGGTATCGCTTCGGTTTGAATAAAACGTGCCGCCATTTTGACGGTGGCAGAAGGCGCATTAGCCCCTAAGGTGATCGTGGGGGCATAACCGCTAACCAGCGAACTGACCGAGATGGGCATGTTAAACGCCACCGGTTTAACAGGGTTAATACCCGTAACCTGCGTGCTGTAATCGCCCCAGGCAAGTTGAACGCCATAACCCTGTGCCCCGCCGGCATCCAGCGCGATTGTTCCGCCAAGCGGGTTACCCAAATGATCGCTTACGATAACCGACGAGTAGGGAATAATTTTCAAGGATGGCGCTTTATTTTTGTTATTAGCGGTTTTGTTGCTTATGGAGCCATTCACAATTCCGCCATAGCCGTAAGCCTTCACCGGGCAATCAACGATAAAGCTGGCATCGCGCCATTCTGAAAAGCGATAAAAATTGAGGTGTTTGCCCAGTTGCACGGTTTGATTGGGCGTTCTCAGATTACAGGTACCCACATACAGTTTCGCGCTGCCAAGCAATGCGCGTGCGCTGATTATCCAGAATGACTCACTTAAAGCCCGGTTGCTGGTTAATGTTGCCGGGTTAAGATGTTCCCCCCCTGAACCGGGAATAAACCCCTGCACAACCGTTGGCCCGATAATTCCAAAAGGCGACACAGTAGAGGGAATATCGCCAGGAATTTTCCACAGACGAATGGTAACACCCTGATGGCGCCAGTAATTGGTACCATTCGCGGTTTCGCTGCTTATCGTCAGCATTGCGGGCCAGGCAGGGATAGCGGGAAACCCCGATACATCAAGGCTATTAACGGATATACCAATACCGCTAACATTAGTGGGATAGATAATATAGCCAGCTTGTGAGGTATCTCCGCTACCGGAGACATATGTTAAGGTCGCCGCCCTTGAAACCAGCCCACCAGACGGGCTGGAGGTACAGCGTGCGGTAACATTGTCAACGATTTGCATATTCAGACGATAAAGCTCGCTATAGTCTGTGATATGTGAACTGACAGTAATATTTACAGGCGCAATTTCTACGTTAACCGGCACAGGGTTTCCTCCGGATAAACAGGTTAGTTCTGCCGCACTTATTTTTTCGCCATAGCTCAAAGAAAGAGATATTATAAACATCATCTTTGTTAGCCATGCTCGAAACTGCAACAGACAGATACTACATTTTGATGATCGCCCCATTGTATTGATATTCACCCGTTAATATTAGGCACTTTATTTTTTATCAAAAAAGAGTAGCGTTTCAATCGTTAACCTTCAATTTCCATAAAACGTAAAAACATTAATTCGCAATAAAATAAAAAACAGATATTAATTTTGAAATATTTAATTACATTCCAATGCGCAGAATAATATTCCAAAACAAAACTATTTTTTGAGCTGGTAAACTCTCTTATTCTGAATTTTCATTTGTGATAAACACTATTCCGGAATCCAGCTCGAAAAATTCCAAGCATGTGATTATTCGATAAAAAAGGGACGAAGGGCACATAAAAAAGGCGGTAATCGAAATTACCGCCGAAAGCGAGACAGGCTTTATGGGAAAGAAAACTACGGCGTAACGGCTGCCAGAGTACCGCCGCTATGACCCGAACGCCCTGGTGCCTGGTATGTCTGACATGGCATGGTGAACTGCTGAGGCAGTCCCTGCATTTCTTTGTCTTTAGGTTCAGGCACAAGGACATAACTCACCTGACAGCGGTTATGCATTTCTTCACCCCATTTCACCACCAGCGTGCCTTTCTCTTCTTCTACGCGGGCATAAATCAGACCGCCCTGCGTGACCGTACCGACGTTGGCATTTTTATCATTAAAGACCTCGGCACCAAAAGGTACCGGCTCGCCGCCAAATGTGGAACGAATAAGTACTGCCGTTCCGCGGTGAGTATCAAATTTCACTTTCACCACCGCACCTGCGCGGGGTACAACAGTTTGTGAGGTACTTTCAAATTCCACGTCCAGCGAAGAACCTTCCGGATCGATGGCGACCGAGTTCATACTGTAAGGCACTAATCCCGGATATAACGCATAGCCGAACATATCAACTTTCGAACTGGCATACCCTGCCACTCTGGCGCCTTCAGCGCCCTTGGCTTCAATAAGCGCAAAAGTATCGTTATTAATTGGCGAAAGCGTCACTCCGCCAGAATGCACTACGGCTGCGCCATTCATGCTCAGGGAGGTGCTCTTATAATTTCTTCCCTGGCTATAGCTGCCGTTCATTGTCGCAGCGCTCCCCTGCCAGCCCAACCCCATGGTGGTCGAAGTGCCACTGTAATTGTCATGGCTGGCAGCCATGTTGTAATTGTATTTGTTATTTTCACCAAAGGTGCCGGAAACCATCGCCTGCTCACCTTTGCCCCCGTCGCTGTTTTGGTTATAACGCAGGCTCAGATAAGGCGCGCGGGTTTCAAAGCTGTCCCACAGTGGCATGGAAAGCCCAAGGTAGAAGTTCGTTTGTTCCCGACCAGAGGCCGTTTTGCTGCGCCCGGCGCTGATGCTGTAGTTAAAGCGCCAGAAATTATTGGAATAGCCTATCTGGTAATATTTGTTATAACCCTGCTTACTGTTCCAGTAGTTTTCCATGGTAGCGCTGGCATACACACTGCCCCAGCCATCAGGTAATCCCTGATTCAGGCTGATATTAAAGCGGTTTTTCGAACGCCAGATACTGTCAACGCTGTAGCCTTCTTTGACATAGTCCCGCGCCTGCAGCGCTGTCAAAAACTCCATATAGTTTTTACTGGAGAAACGGTACGCGGCCAGCGTGATATTACTGTCGGTTTCGTTAATAAGCTTACTGTAGCTAATGCGATAACTTTGTCCCTGCAGTTTACCGCCGCCTTTTTTGCCGACATCGCTGTTAGACCAGGTTACGTCGGCACTCAATGCCCCGATAACACTGCCCACTGCCGTTCCCAACTGCGCTGACTGATAGTGCTTACTGAACTGCACACCACCGTAGCCCGTCAGGTAATTACTCAACCCGCGTTGATACGTTGCTTCATAGAATACGGGTTCGGTGGAAAGATTGGTTTCGCGTAATTTACCTGCGGTGAAACTGTACTCCTGAACGCCGGGGCGCAATAGCTGGGCTACTGATGCATAGGCCATGGTGTATTGCTGAACGCTGCCGTCGGCCTCTTTGATAGTAATCTCCAGATCGCCGCCGTAGCCAGCAGGATAGAGATCATCAATAATAAACGCGCCCGGTGTTACCGTGGTTTCATAGATAATATTGCCTAACTGACGGACGGTCACTTTGGCATTGGTTTTTGCTACACCACGAATTTCTGGCGCATAGCCGCGTTGCACATCCGGCAACATCCGCGAATCACTGTTGATACGCGCACCGATGAAAGGCACGGAACTAAAGATCTGACCGGTGGTATTGCTTTCCCCGGCAACAAACTGGCTGCGCAGGGCGGCAATATCACGCTGAATATAAGTGTTAGTGACGTTATATTTGCCACCCTGATTTTTATCCCAGTTATAGGATCCATTATGGCGTAGCTGCCATGCGCCAATATTTAACCCTGCATTCAGCGAGGCAAATAATGAACGAGAATCATAACCGCTATAACTGGAATCATAGCCGTTGAGGTAATAACCCAGCATCAGGGCCGGAATACCACTCTCCCACAATTCGGGACTCACTGCACCGCGCATGGTACGGTTAACCATTGCCTGAGGCACGGTGATATTCAGACGCTGCTCGCTACTGTCGAACTCTACCTTTGCCTGAGGAATCAGTTTTTCAATATCGGTACAAGGGTGGGCCGCTTCGATGGTCTCCCTGGCCTCTGTGGACAGGCGGTCTTCTTTTAAATTGATCAGACGAACCAGTTTAGGTGTTAAGCAAGGGTAAACGCGCTTATTGCTCGCCTCCTTGAACTCCACCTCATCATTTGCCATTTGTACGTCATTGACAAAAATGCTGACGCGGTATTTGCCCGGTGTGGCACTGGAGCCAAAAGTAAAACGCTCAAGGTCGACTTTGTTGTGTCCCATCATACGCAACAGGTCATCTTCAAACTCAACCACATTGCGCGCATAATCATCGGGATCGTTCGCTGCAATTTCTTCTACTGCTGTTGTTTCGATATTCTCTTCGCTTTTCGCGAGTTCTTCACCCCAGACAGGAAAAGCCATCAGCAACGATAACGCCACAGGTGACAACCGGCCTCGAAATGGCAATGTTTTACATCTGGCGTTAGACAATTCCATAAGAAACCCCGGTAAACTCCGTTAATCCATTAACCGCAAAACACAGAGGTATTGATTTATTTATTTGTTTTGCGCCTGCGCAGAAACCAATGCGCCATAATCATTTATTGCGTGGTAATACAATTTTTTAATATCAGTGACTTTATTAATTCCTGAGAATTTATAATGCTGTGTTTCCCCAGGCGCGATCATTTTGCCCTCCGTATCTTTGCCACCATACTGTAGAAGCTGTAGAGAGACATAATACGGCGTCGGGTTAGTCACATTGACGCCATCACCGGCAGGCTGCCACTGAAGTTCTTTAATAGCCTGTAACGAATTGCCTTTCAACCCAGCCGGACGATAGAACAATTTAATGCGTGAACGAAACGCAATATTCAGGCGACTTTGGTCTTCTTTAATTCCTTTCGATTTGGCCGGTACTTCCAGGACATTTACCCAGAAAACAGATTCTTTATCTTGCGGTAACGGCGGCGATCCTAAGTACGTGATACGTAGCGATTGTGATTTACCCGCATCCACACGGTTAATCGGCGGCGTTAACACAAACGGAACGGCAATGTTAGCCGGTACCGCTTTTTCCGTACCAGCATCCATCCAGTTCTGAATTAAGACAGGCACTTTATTATTATTAGTAACGGTAACCGTTACCTCTTTCTTCTTGCCCTGATAAATAACACGAGTACCATTAATAACAATACTTGCCTGCGCCAGTTGCATCCCGCAGAGCATTACGGCGGTCAGGGCTACTGCTGCGCATTTAAATGAATGACGCAATCCCATATACACTCCTGTAAAAAAGAAAGGGGCAGAGGCTGCCCCTTAGAGACATTATTCGTACATCAGGTCATATACGACAAAGCTACGAACCATACCGGCAGTCACACCCGTCGCGCTACCGCTGTCAGAAACGTATTCCACGAAGTACGGTAAAGACGTGGTATCAGCATCGCCTTTGTAAGTATCACCGCCCAGTAATCTTGCCTTGTTATTGGCGATCTGGTCGTTAGTGTCACCCACTTTAATAACACGGTAGTCGCTGTCCAGCAGGCGCAGTTTCACGCCGGTTGCAGCACCGTTATCACTCGGGGTCACAGTCAAATCATCCGCAAAAGCACGCGAGGTGTTTTGCACAGCGATGTTATTTAAATAACCGGTCACCATGTCAACGTTGCCCAGCATTTCCGCTGCCATCGCGGCACCAGCAACCGCCCCATGACGACTTTCATAGCGCTCAACGTCACCGGTCGCCAGATTACCACCGAAAATCGCTTTCACTTTGGTGACAGTAGCGGAAGTGCCGGTTGGGATACCGCTACTGTCCCTTTCTGCAACTTTACCGATAACGCATGGAGAAGGTAATGCGGATGCCTGGCTGTGTACCTGTAAGAAGAACGGCGTACGTCCGGCGGCTCCATTTGCTGCAAATTCAGATTTAGGAACAGGACGCAGCAGTACGGTGTTCGAGGTATCCGCGGCAGCAGTGCCACCGGTGCCATCCACAGTGCCCTGAACATCTACATAGCAGGTGGTGTCGGTGATTTCACCGATAAACTCAATGGTACCGCCATTTTCGGTTACCGGTGCCGCGTATGCCGCGTTCATTGTCAGTGCTGCCAACACAGATGATGCGATAAGAAGCTTTTTCATATTTGATGTCCCATAATTGAGATAAAAATTTGCAAACGTCCATTTCGCTTAATGATTAAGCAGATAAAGATGGCGGCTTAGATACGAACACTTACGGCGACAGGCAAGCCACTGAAGATATTTCTTATCGCTTCACCATCTTTTCGAGAGCAAATTTATCTTTAAACGGGTGATATACATAATCATCACAACACTAAAACTGAATCACTAACCTCCCGCAGTTAAATAGACACTTCCACCACAAAAGACAATTACCAGGATATTTTGTGTTGGCTTAATTTGTATAAATTGCGCCAAATCAAATTATCAACTCGTTTTTTTCGTGAAATTTTTTCTTATTTTTAGCGCACCAAAAAACGAACCAAAAAACATCACCTTTAAAAACAGGTAATTAAATTGCACAAATTTTTATGTGTTCACTATGTACTGAACGTAAAGAGAATGTATTTTGTATTGCAAAATTTATCAAAAACAAGAAAACATTATCGCTGGTTATATTTACCATCATAAAATACAAAAAACATAACCCAGATAAATATATTATCCACTACGTTACGTAAGGTAATACTTTGCGGGTTTCTCTGATGAATTTAAATTGTATAATCGCTGAACAGTTCTGACATCATATATCAAGGACGAAAATAATGAACAAAGTATTATTCGGCTACTATATCGGTCCAGATATCCAGCTGGATATCATCCATAAGCATCTGATTAATACCAGTGGGCGGCTTAAACCCGGCAAACGCGAACGCATTCCATTGCGCGACACCAAACTACGTTTGCTGATGTATTTACTGGCGCATGGCGGTAAAGGCGTGATTACAACACAGCGATTGATGATCAATGTCTGGGATAAATATGGCCTGCGCTCTTCCGCACCGCGTTTATGGCAGGTGATGCAGGATCTGAAACTGACATTGAGCATGATGGGCATTGACGATGATTTTATCAGCCGCGTGGATAATAAAGGTTATCAGGTCAACAGCGCTATCGTCACCGCCCTGTATTGCGAAAGCCGTCTGCAAAACCTGCCGATAGAAGACCTGGTCCCAGTAGACGAAAGCAAGGAACTTCACCCCTCTCTCTGACTCACACGCCGTTGTGCTCCGTTATGAACATCTGTTTTATATAGCCACAGGTTATATAAAAGATAGTTATGAAAGATGAAATTTCATAACTTTTCGATTTGTAAAGATGGGCATCGCTGTCTAGTTTTATCTGGCGAAACAAAACGCTCTCGCCCTTTCGGGAGAGCCATCAGCCTCTTTTTCACAGGTACATTTGTCGATGAGCGTTAACGAGACGGAGAGTGAATTCCCATTTGCTCTGCATCCCCATGAGAAAGATATTGAGCAACAGATTATTACCGATATCAAAGCGACGTTACTGGCCAGAAAATCCATGGCCACTAATAAGGACATCATTCTGGAACTGCTGCTAAGGCTGGAGACGGAACAGGAAATAGCAAAACTGGACGTCTATCGAAGTACACTGGAACGCGTGGTACACGCAACGCCTGACGATATCTGATTTGTGTCTCGTTTCCCCCACCTGCGGGTGGGGGTTTTTTCCCTCAATGCCCATTCCACCCCACTTTCTGGCTGCCAGACCTCTCAAAAACCTTACTGTTAATAAGCAATATGTGCTTATTCGTAATATTCATGAAAATTATTTATACAAATGACTTTTGCTAGTCAGCTAACTATTTTGGAGAGGCTTTTGTAACGAATGGCCATATGGTCTCCCCTTCTGAAGCCATGGATTTATCTTCAGAAGGGGTATTTTTTGGCATAAGGAAGGCGGAATCACTCGTTTTTGACACCGGCAACCACCACACGGTTACGTCCTTGCTTCTTCGCCGCGTACAAGGCGGTATCAGCTTTACCGATGAGCGCGCTGGCAATCATATGCTGAGGCTTGTCTTCCATGCGCATACTCTCGCAATCGAGCGTCGCCACACCAATGCTGATGGTTAAATAGCCCATCGGGCTTGCGGCGTGCGGCAATTTAAGGGCGTTAATATGCTCGCGCAGACGCTCGGCAACGGACAATGCAGCCGCTTTATTGGTATCCGGTAATATCACCAGAAACTCTTCGCCACCATACCGGCTGACATTATCATCCGGATGTACCAGCGAGGCCACCAGCGCCCTGGCCACAATTTGCAGGCACTCGTCACCGGCCTGATGGCCCTGATTGTCGTTATACAACTTAAAAAAATCAATATCTATCAGACAGATAGATAACGGGAAGTGACCATGATAAGACCGCGTGACTTCCGACAGCAAGCACTCGTCCATAAAGCGGCGGTTAAACAAACCGGTTAGATGATCGTGCTGGGCATGCCGTTGCAGTACCTGGTTCGCCCCCGCCAGCTTTTGTTCTGCCTGGCGACGCGCGGTGATATCCACCCAGGTTATCGATAACCCCACCACATTACTGCTCGCATCGGTCACCGCAATAGACTGTGCGTCATAACAGCGATCATGCCAGATCATTTCACGTCCAGGGATCTCTTCACCCATGTCCGCCAGCGCAAAATCTTCTTCGAAGAGATGCCAGAACTCCGGCATATGCTGGGACAGGAAACTCTCCGCCAGTTCGTGTCCGTCATTGTGTAACAGACGATGCATTGCCTTGTTGGACATCACCAGACGCCCCTGACGATCAATCATACACAGCGCAACAGGGGTCGTATCGTAGATGGTCTCCAGTTGCAGGACACGCTCGCCAAGGGTGGAAATGTTGCGGTCAACACCACGGTAGCCACAGAGTTCACCCTGTTTATCGAAGAGAGGGATACCACTGGTTTCCAGCACGACAATCCGCCCATCCGCGCGCTGGTTACGATTCACCAACCCGGAAAACGCCCTTTTTTCCTGCACAATCTCCATAAAGGCGCGTCCCACACGCTCGGCTTCCCCTGGCGGCATAAAATCGAACGGCGTCTTGCCAATCACCTCTGATGGCGGATAGCCAAGCAAACTGGTGACCACATCTGAAGCCCAGGTATAACGTCCTTGCGCATCCACTTCCCACACCCAATCTGAATTTTGATTCAGTAAATCATACAGATGCTGCACATCAACATCATGCAGGGGCAACGATTTTTCTTTATCACTCATGAATGTTATCCGCATGTCCCAAAACCGCCCGGACAGCAAGGGCAAAATGGTGTTGACGCCTGACTATACGCTGTAGCGATAGCTGAATTATCTATTATTGATACAGTAAATGTTAACGTTTTACTAATATGCTGTAACGATAACAATTTAGAAAGGCTGAAACGCGCCCGCCCCGTTTATGGCGCCGGTAACCCTGTTTTGCATCACCGAGTTCAGTCGCCAACGAAGTGACACAGCCTGTCAACGTCCTGTGCATAATGGCTGGATTCCAGAACATCATTACCCATTGGACGGAGTGCGCGATGACCGTAACGGCAGAACAACGAGAACAAATACTGGCGGATTTTCACCGTAAATGGCCCCTTTCCGCGCTGCAGAACCTGACGCTGGAACAGTACATTTGCCTGGGCGATAAGAATACGCTCGCTTACTGGCTGGAGTTTGGCGAAGGTCGTTTTCTGGGGTCGATTAAAGGCGGCGATGCGTCGAAGTTTGGCATCTATGAGCGTAAAAAGCAGGCCAAAGGCGAGCGTGGATTTATCTCATCCGATGACCGCTATTCCTGGAAAAATAAGTACGGACACACGGCTGCGGAAGCCTTCGCCGCCATCAAAGCACATATTCTGACCCTCGTCAGAGCGGCTCAGGCAGGTGATACCGAGACTATCGAGGCGCTGGATTTTGAAATTGCCCTAAAGTGGAAGCTCGCCTTCCTTTATCAGGATCATGATCAGCCATGTGTGTTGCCCATATACAAACTGCAGGCGCTGCAGACCTTGTTGCCCGATAACAGGAATCTTACGCACCCCGACGCCTACCGCATATTGCTGGCTAAACGTGGTAATAACCCCCTGATTCAATACGGTCTGGATCTCTGGAAAGAGAGTGAAGCGGAAAAAGACGATTCGCCAGCCCGGAGCCTGGACGATATTACCGATGATGAGAGCGAACCTCATGTTGAGCAACCCGTCGTGGCATTAAACCAAATCCTCTATGGCCCGCCAGGAACCGGTAAAACCTGGAATACGGTGAATCATGCCCTGGCCATCCTCGATCCTGCGTTTCTTGATGCTCATCGCGACGAGCGACATCTGCTCAAAGCGCGTTTTGATGCACTGACTAATGAGGGACACATTGATTTTGTCACTTTCCATCAAAGTTTTAGCTACGAAGATTTTGTCGAAGGTATTCGCGCGGACATTACAGATAGCGGCGCAGGATTGCAGTACCGTATCGAGGATGGCATTTTCAAAAAGGTCTGTCTCCGGGCGCAAACGCTCCCTGCACAGCCTCACGTTCTGATCATTGATGAAATCAACCGCGGGAATATTTCGCGCATTTTTGGCGAACTCATTACCCTGATTGAGCCATCAAAACGTCAGGGGCAAAGCGAGGCGCTGGACGCCATCCTGCCCTACTCGAAGAAACGTTTTAGTGTCCCCGGCAACCTGTATATCATCGGCACGATGAATACCGCAGACCGCTCGCTGTCCGGACTGGACATTGCCCTGCGCCGCCGCTTCACCTTCATTGAAATGCTTCCACAACCGGAATTGCTGGACGATGTGGTCATTCGCCATGAAGAGGGGGATATTCAGGTCGGTAATCTGCTGCGCGTCATCAACCAGCGTATTGAAGTCTTGCTGGATCGCGACCACTGTCTGGGGCACGCCTGGTTTATGCCGCTGCATGCAACGCCCACCCTGCCAACGCTGGCCTCTATCTTCAAAAACCAGGTCATTCCGCTGTTGCAAGAGTACTTCTTTGAAGACTGGCAGCGCATTAACTGGGTGCTGAATGGTCATCACCCCGACAGGATTACGCCGCGTTTTATCAGCCCTCCCGCCGGCGGCCCATCGCTGGAAAAGCTGTTTGGTAAAGAGGTAGCCGCAGAACTCAGCGACAGACGCTGGCAGTGTAACGAGGCGGCCTTTCTGTGCCTGGAGAGTTATCGTCTGATTCTGCGGGAGGCCGAGTGAAAACAACGTGGATAACGGTTCGCGAACACGCGCGCCTGACCACCTCGGACGTAACAGACACCCTTGATCGCGCGCAAATCGGTGCCAGCGCCTTCGACTGGCTGTGCCAATTGCAGGCCGGATTCAGTAAGCAAGGTGCCAGACTGGTGGAGGTGGAAGATCGCCGCTGGCTCCGGCTGGACAGCTATGTCGGCATCATCCATACCCCATGCGGTACGGACATCGAAATTCTGCCCAAGCATGTTGCCGAGGATGACTCGCCGGAGAACAGCCGGGCCCTGCTGTGCAAACTGATTGCTTCCGCGCTTAATTTGCCGTACCGGGAAACCGGCACGGCGGACCTGCAACTGTTTCGCTTCCCGCTCACCGAGTGGATCATGCGCCAGTTTTTAAACGCGCTGGATCGATTACTCAAACGCGGGCTACGTTTTGATTATCAGCAGGTTGAGGAAGAGCAGCCGTATTTACGCGGACAACTGGATATGGCCAGACAGATGCGGCAACCGCCGGGGCGTGAGCACCGTTTTCACCAGCGTCACGCGGTGTTTTTGCCGGACAGGCCGGAAAACCGTCTGTTGCGTCTGGCGCTGAATACGGTGTGCCAACAGGCCAGGGAGGCTGACAACTGGCGACTGGCCCATGAGCTGCATGCCATCATGCAAGCGATCCCCGCCAGCCGACAGGTAAAACTCGATTTCGCCCACTGGCGAAACGACCGTTTGCTAGCCCACTACCAGCCCATCCGTCCGTGGTGTGAGCTGATCCTCGGGGAACAGATTCCGCTGGCGGTTCAGGGGCAGTCGAAAGGAATCAGCCTGCTCTTTCCGATGGAGCGCCTGTTCGAACAACACGTCGCGCGGACGCTCAAACAACAGCTTCCCCCGACAGTATATCTTCGTCCCCAGGCGGCGAGTGAATACCTCTGCCGTCATGACGATAAAGATATGTTCAGGTTAAAACCGGATTTGTTAATGGCGCTCGGAAGGCAAAAATGGCTGCTGGATACCAAATGGAAACGCCTGGATGCCGGGGCCCGCGACAATAAATATGACCTTGCGCAGCAAGATTTCTATCAGATGCTGGCCTACGGTCATAAATACCTGGAGAGCAAAGGAGAGATGGTGTTGATTTACCCTAAAACACGGGAGTTCCCCGCGCCATTAAAACCCTTTTTCTTCTCGCCTGAGCTGATACTCCATGTCTGGCCCTATGATCTGGAGAACGACATCCTCATGGTATCTGAGGTTCATTCGCTGCCGCTCGCAGGCAGTCCCCATACACATGTTCATACCGATGCCGCCTGAAAAGGCGGCTTTATTCAGGAGGATGGATTAAAAACGTCAATCCGCAGACGAGATAAAACAATCAGATGCGCTGAAAAAGGGGATTCGCCCCTCCATTTATTGCTTCGGCTTTTGCGAAACATTACGCCCCGCACCCGTATCAAGGCGGGTGATATCGTACAAGCCAACCGCCGTGATAAGCGCGATAATCACAAACCCCAGCTTAAAGGCTATCCCCTGAATATCGCCGATATCCAGCGCGTCGGTAATTAGCGCGCCTGCGCGAATACTCAGCGCGCCCAGCGTGACCCCCAGACCATTCGCCAGTTGTAACGACGTACTAAAGAGCGTATTCGCCGAACTCATCTCCGTCGTCGGCACCTCAGCAAACGCCAGTGAGCTAATGCCGGTAAACTGCATTGAACGGCTCAAACCGCCGATAAACAGCAGCGCAAGGGTCAGCAGTTGCGGCGAGTCTGGCGCTAAAAAAGCGCAGAAAAACAGCGATAACACGCAAATTATCCCGTTGCCTGTCAGCAGTTTTTTAAAACCAAAGCGGCGAATCAGCGGTGTGGTGGCTGGCTTCATCGCCAGGTTACCGGCAAACACCGCCAGTACCAGGGAACCGGCTTCAAAGGCACTCATTCCAAAGCCTACCTGGAACATCAAGGGCAGCATAAACGGTGCGGCGCTGATGGTGGCGCGGAAAATAAACCCGCCACGCATGGTGATGCGAAAGGAATGCACCGACAGCGAACTCAGGCCGATTAACGGCGCAGGCGCACGCCGCAAATGGCGAATACTCCATACCAGCGCCAGTACGCCAACGGTTAGCGTCGCCCCGGCACTCACCACACTCACAGGCTGCTGACTGAACATTTCCAGCCCCGCCACCAGGCACAGCATGGTTAACCCCGTGGCGATAAAACCGATCACATCGAAGGGACGCTTTTCATCCGCGGACAACCCAGGCATCAGTTTCAGTGCCAGAACAATAGCCACCAGCCCCAGCGGCACATTCAGGAAAAAGATCCAGTGCCAGCTTGCGTAGGTGGTAATAAAGCCCCCCAGCGGAGGGCCTATAATGGGGGCCACCAGCGCAGGCCAGGTCAACGTGGCGATAGCTTTAATCAGTTGATCTTTTGGCGTGGTCCGCAACACCACCAGCCGTCCGACCGGCACCATCATTGCGCCGCCCACTCCCTGTAAAACGCGCATCAGCACAAATCCGGTGACATTTTGCGTTAGCCCGCAACACAGCGACGCGACGGTAAAAATCAGCAGGGCGAGGCTAAATACCGTTCGCGCGCCAAAACGCTCTGCCACCCAACCGCTGGCCGGAATCAGCATCGCCAGCGTCAGTAAATAGGCGCTGATGCCGATATTCAAATCAATCGCGGAAACGCCAAAAGCGTTCGCCACATCCGGCAAGGCCGTCGCGATCACCGTGCCATCCAGAAACTCCATAAAAAATGCGCTGGCAACCAGCAACGCCACCCCAGAAATACGCCCGCTACCGGTCACTTTGCTTTTGGGTGTTTGCATCTGGGGTGTCTCAGACGAGGCCATAACATGTTCTCAGCATAGATAACGTCCATTTTTCACAATGGTCTGACAGGCACGGAAAAGTTGTTATACCAAAAATACATACCCACGGTTAAGCCAATTTTCCCTTGATTGTCCTCAGGTTGATTTTTTGCAATGTATCCCGCTCCTTTCTCCTTTCCGGCGAGGTGGTGTCTACGCTTTCTTTGGCGCCGGTAACAGAGGCTGACAAAAATGTCAGCAAAATGTCAGCTCGCTGTTGGCAATAACGCGATAAAATCACCGTCATCATCACATCTGTCCGTGGCGACAAAGGAAGAGCATCCATGCGACTTCTGCTGGTCGAAGATGAGGAAAAAACCTCGTCCTATATTTATCGCGCCCTCAGCGAACTGGGTTTTACCGTGGACGTCGCCGCCAACGGCACAGAAGGTTTACATCTGGCGGTGGAATTTGACTATGAGGCCATCATTCTGGACGTGATGTTGCCAGGCCTTGACGGTTACAGCGTGTTAAAAGGCCTGCGCGCCAGTAAAAACACGCCGGTTCTGATGCTTTCTGCGCGTGGCTCGGTTGATGAGCGGGTTAAAGGACTGCGGCAGGGGGCGGATGATTATCTGCCCAAGCCGTTTTCCCTGATAGAACTGGTCGCCCGCATTCAGGCGTTGCTGCGCCGACGCTCCAGCGACGGCACGGACACCACGCAACTGCAGATCCATGATTTGCACCTCGATCTGTTGGCCCGCCGGGTCTCACGGGCCGGAGACCGTCTGGAACTTACGGCGAAAGAGTTTGCGCTGCTCAGCCTGCTCGCCCGCCATAAAGGTGAAATCCTCTCCAAGATGATGATCGCAGAACAGGTGTGGGATATGAATTTTGACAGCGATGCCAATGTCGTTGAGGTGGCGATTAAACGTCTGCGGGCCAAAGTAGATGCCCCCTACCCCGTTAAACTGCTGCATACCGTTCGGGGCATGGGATATGTCCTTGAAACACGGCCGGAGAGCCCCACGAAATAGAGCCAGTCTATGCTGAAACGTTCGATTTCAGGACGCCTTGCATTAATGTTTGCCCTCGCCTCAGTGCTGATCGTCTCGGCGATCGGCTTTTTGTTGCGCAGCACTCTGCATGAATCGTTGCAAAAACAGATGTACAACGAACTGCTGTTCAGGGAGTCGCTGATGGAACCCTGGCTGCTTTCGCGGACCACCCTGCACAGCTGGCAAATGCTGCCCACCAAACTTGCCGATATGGCGACAGCCGAAGGCGGACGGGTCAAGTATTGGGTATTGAGCGACGATCCGCACTTTCAGGTCGGCGGCGAACCGCCGGAAGGCGTTAACTGGGCAACGCTGCCCGATGGATTTAGCGAAGCGCCTGGGGCGACAAAAGAGTCTTGCTCCCTTTATATTCTGGTCAAGCAGATACCCGCGCGCGGCGAGCGGCCAACGATTCGCTATGTGATTGCCATTGATTCCACCCCGTATATGGGCACGCTGGAGGAGTTCACGCGCACTCTGCTACTGATCACTGCCCTTGGGGTGATGCTGGTGGCCCTGCTGGGTTTTATGATCGCGCGTTTCGGCATGCGCCCTGTCAATACCATGAGCGAGCAGGCCCATAAGTTGGCTCCCGGCGATCATGGTCAGCGGCTTGATACCGCCACCTTGCCGGATGAACTGCAAACGCTGGCGGAAGCCTTTAATGGCGTACTTGAGCGACAAGAAGTGGCCTGGCGGCAACTGGAAAGCTTTAACGCCGATGTGGCCCATGAGCTTCGCACGCCGCTAACCAACCTGATAGGGCAGACGCAGTTGGGTTTATCCCGCGAACGTTCGGTTGAAGAGCTGGAGGATTTGCTGGAATCCAATCCGGAAGAACTGGCGCGAATGACATCGATCGTCAATGACATGCTGTTTCTCTCGCACGCCCAGGCCGGGGAACATGCCACCGAGCTTACCGAAGTGTCATTGCGCGAAGTGGCATGGAAAACCGCCGAGTATGTCGAACCCTCATTTGCCGAGAAAAACCTCGCCATCCATGTGGAAGGGGATATCGTCGCCTGTATTGACCGTCGGCTATTCCACCGTTCGCTGGCAAACCTTCTGGAAAACGGGGCCCGACATGCAAAGCCGAACACCACCATAACCGTTTCCATTCGCCAGCGGCATGAGCATGCGATCATTGCCGTTGCCAACGTGGGTGAGCCGATCGCCGCAGAGCATCTGGATCGCCTGTTTGAGCGGTTTTACCGTATCGATTCGTCTCGCACACGTAGTGACACGCACCATGGGTTAGGGTTATCCATTGTTCGCGCGGTCGCGCTGATGCACCGTGGCGATGTGTTTGCTCGTAGTGAAAACGGCATCAATACGTTTGGTCTGTCGCTGGCGATCGGCAAGACCGATGCCGATGAGCATACTGTGGGTGGTAAATCAGTGCCTGATGAGCAAACACAATTCAAAAATGCCTGAACAGAAAGGAAAACAGGAGGCTAAGCCTCCTGTTTTTCGGTTTATTTGTAGATAACCGCCACGCCGTGCATCTGGTTTTCGCCACCGGCCGCGACGATGCGGTAAGAACCCGCCCCCGCCTCATCCGCTTTTTGCGCCAGTTCCTGATGCAAGTCTGACAGCGTGGTCGCGCCCGATGCCGAAACCGTCCCCATTTTTTGCAGGCCGCTACCGGACTCTACGGGCACCGCCGCCAGCGCGCCGGCAGAAAACAGGCCAACTATCATTGCGGTCATAATGCCTTTCGTCATCTTCATATTTCCACCTCGCAAAGAGAAAAGTCAGGAATATCCGCTGACATGAATGATTTTAGAAAGGCTGGCTGTCAGTACACTGACGCATAAATAACAGACGTGTCAGATAACAAAAATATACATTTATTTTAATTTATCCTTTAAATATTCTTATTAGCCTGCTTCGTTCGTATACTTACAAATACGAAATAAACAACAAGATTAAGCCACTATTTCAGTTTTTTTCGTCAATAGCCCGTCTGGACCCGCCACCCGCGCCGCATTGTTTACAAACCTGTCAGGAATGTCATTTTCACGTCACGCTAACGACAGCCACGCTGACATAAACTCCTCTCGCAAGGTAATAAACTGGCAATTATGTTGCGCACTTTCCTGTACCCAATACGATTCAGCGCATTCATATTTAGCAAAGAGGGAATATATTATGGCCATGCAAAAATCGGTTATCCTCGATATTCAGACATGGATTGATAATAATATTGACAAACCTTTACGGATTAATGATGTTGCCCACCGGGCAGGTTATTCCAAATGGCATTTACAGCGCCTCTTTCATCAAATTATTGATATTCCGTTAGGTGTTTATATTCGCAACAAGAAGCTGGAAGGCGCCGCCCACGACCTGAGTGCGACAAATGAGTCGATTATCACCATCTCCACACGCTACGGCTTCGATTCCCAGCAAACCTTCACCCGTGTTTTTACCCGAAAATACAGTATGCCGCCGGGTGCATGGCGTCGACACCACCAAACGAATGAGGGGTAGTTTTCCCTCGGCCACGTTATCGCCAAAGCCCCTCACCCCAAAGGGGCGAGGGGACCGTTCAATGCGGTTTGCCAGCACGGCAGCGTCTTTCCCCCCTCTCTCTCGCTGATTTGAACCTGTTCCAGGTTATGGGGTTCAGATCAACAGAGAGAGAGGAAAAAGCGAGCAGTCCGCTGGCTGGGGAGAAAGGTGAATCGGATTTAACATCGTGCTCGATCGGTCCCCTCTCCCTTAAGGGAGAGGGTTAGGGTGAGGGGAAATCGCGGCTCTGCGATCTGATGCCCTCACCCCGGCCCTCTCCCACGGGGAGAGGGAGAAAAGCGATCACGCCGTCCTTAACACCGCGTCAGACACCGTATTCATTTCACTTGCGCGATAGCGCGAACTCTCGGTGCGGAACACGCTCATCAGCGTTACCAGATGCTGCGCCTGATCGCGCAGATCTTCCGCCGCAGTGCTCGACGCCCCGACCAGTGCCGCATTTTGCTGAGTCACTTTATCCAGTTGGTTAATGGCTTCATTCACCTGCCCGACGCCCGACTCCTGCTCACGCGTCGTCACGCCAATTTCGTCGATCATCCCGGCGACATGGTGCGACTGCCGCACCAGTTCGCCAATGGTCGCGCCCGCATGATTCACCAGCGCCGTGCCGTTATCCACACGCTCAATGCTGTCCATAATCAGCGCCTTAATCTCTTTTGCCGCAGACGCAGAACGCTGGGCCAGCGAACGTACTTCGCCTGCCACCACCGCGAAGCCCCGGCCCTGCTCCCCTGCCCGTGCTGCCTCTACCGCTGCGTTCAGCGCCAGGATATTGGTCTGGAAGGTGATACCATCGATTACTGCAATGATCTCACTGATTTTGCGTGAACTTTGGCTGATCTCATCCATCGTACGCACGATGTTCTCAATCGCTTCGCCCCCTTTCGCGGCAATTTCGCTGGCCGTTGCCGCCTGTTGATTGGTGACCCGTACCGTATCTGCATTCTGTCGAATCGCCTGGCCGATTTGTTCCATGGAGGCGGCCGTCTGCTGCAAACTGGCAGCCTGCTGCTCGGTACGCTGACTCAGGTCGGTGCTTCCCTCCGCCACCCCATTTGCCCCTGCTGATATGGACTCACTGCTTTCCCGCACCTGATTGACGATACCGCTCAGGCTTTGTCGCATCTCATCCATCCCCGCCAGCAAACTGGTGCTGTCATCGGGAGCAAGCGTAATCCGGGTGGCCAGATTCCCCTTAGCAATTTCATGGACCACCTGTAGCGCATAGGCGGGTTCTCCCCCTAGTTGTCGCTTGATGTAGCGCGTAAAAAGCCAGGCAATGGCCATCCCCAGTAATGCGGCCACCCCGGCAATCATCAGCAGAGCGTCGCCAGAGGCACGGGCGCTGGCGGTGGAGGCCGCCGCCGCCGAGGTTGTGCTGGCCTGCTGGGTCTGGATCATGGCGGAAATCTCTTCAAACAGGCGAATCTGTAACGGCTGCATCTTCTCGACCGCCAGCGACTGGGCGTCCAGCATCTGACCATTCTTTGCCAGCCCCACGGTCTGGCGTACAACATTGACGTACTCCACCTGGGTGGTTTTAAAACTGTTCAGCATGTTTTGCAGGTCAGCGTCATGGACATTCGCCTGTAACTGCGCCACCAGCTCGTCATTACGTTTAATCGACAGTTCGGTGAGCTTTTCCTCTTCCATTTGGCTCTTTTCATCATCCTGAAACACCATGATGAACGTGGCCTTAGTGGCATTATTCAGGTTGTCCTTTAATGCCTGCATCGACAGCAAATTTGTCAGATGGTACTTTTCGTAGAACTCAATATGTTTACTGGTGTTATTCAATTCAGCCCGACCAAAAATCGCCACCAACAACCCAATAGCGATAATCGCGGCAAAGCCCGTGCCCAACAGCGCACCCAGAGAGAAATGTCTTTTTACTCGCATATATCCCTCGTTAAATGAATCCCGAAGCCCCTTACCGGTGAATATCCCCGCGCATTAGCCCCGCAGAAAGCAACTGCAGGCGCAAGAATGCGTAATCGCGGACAGAGTTAATATACGTAGCGTAAAAAACCGGGGAAAATACGAAATAGCGATGGTTTGACTAAACGGACAGCTTGCACCAGAGCAGACATAATGACGCAGCGTTGTGAATAACAAGGAAGGCACTCTACATACTAAAAACTTATTTTTCATAAAGATACAATAATTCAACCGAACGATAACATCACCAAAATAATGACGTCATTGCCAGCTCATCCCTGAGCCATTTCTTTGTACGGACGCTCGGGAGGTGTCCTAATAAAAAATTACTCAACCAACTCCTCCATACGATCAATGGCAAATTTTAATATTTTTTCTGCATCAATAGCGGCATAAGGATAGCCGGCAATAACCTCAATATGCTGGCCTTCTTTAATCGCTTTTTTCAGTTCTTCTTTTTTATACTGAATATGCGGTGCGACCAGAAAACAATCAAAGGCAGGCGCCAGACTGGCAAATGAGTCTGCTCCTGTCCCACTAATTTGAATCTGATAGCGATGTGCGTCAGCCACACCCTGCATTTTTTTCGCCAGCGTTATCGCCGTGTTACCAAACAGACAACAAATTAATAACCTTTTCATGATAGTGCCCTCCTGGATGTTACCGATACGCTATTCCTGCCCTGGCTCAAAAAATGCGCACTGCATCATATTTGCGGATATATGCGATTAATATTTCACCAATCCACACGGACACCTCCCCCACAGCCCCCCTTTACTTCGAGCCAATCTGCGATAACAACTGAGATGAGAATAAGATACACTTACGCTTTATAACCCGTATGACGGGTGGTTTTTATACGGACCAGCGTCATTCAGCGGTCAGGCGTATGGCTTGCGCCGCCGCGTTCTGGCGTGGAAAAGGCGGCCGAAGCAGCAGCGGATTATCGCATCCGGGTAGCAGCCCGCGTCCGGTGGCTATCAACCATCACCTGCAGACTGCGGATAAAAAGAAGGAGGTTTACATGCTGGAAAAACTACGTACCCGTGAGGGTAAAAAATTCCTTATCGCCGTCGCCATCATTTTTGTGGCCGCCGTGTCGATTATCTCAGAAGCCGCGTTCCAGGGCGTGGTGGAACAATATGATTTGCCGATGGACGAGTGGTCAGTATCAATGTTTGTGATTCAGGGCGCGTGGGTGTTTATCTATAGCCTGATGTTTACCATCATAGGGTCGCTGCCCTTTGCGTTTTGGTTCCTGGGACCGAAGGATGATCGCGGGTAGGTAGGTTGGGCAGGGGGTTTCCCGGATGCGGTGTAAGCGCCTTGTCCGGGCTACCGATTCGGTGCGCGCAGAGAATACGTCGCCCGGCGCAGCGCCAGCCGGGATAAGCGCTCATGTGCCAATATCCAACTCGCTCAACGCGCAGAGCAGCGCATCCACCTTGGGCAATAGCTGCTTACGTCGCGGCCAGACCAGCGTTAACGCCAGCCCGTCCGGCTGCATATGCGGCAATACCCTCTCCAGCTCACCGCGCGCAAGCGCATCACGAATCAGCCATGTCGGCATCTGGGCAACCCCTAACCCACCAAGAACAGCCTGTAACTGAGCATCCGCATCCCCCAGCGCCATATGATAGGGCACGGTACGCCAGTCCGGATATCCATCCTCGGTGACAAACTGCCACGGCTTACTGCTGCCATCGACACGCTCGTAGACAATGGCTCGATGCTGCAACAACGCCTCGACACTTTCCGGGCGCCCCTCGCGCGCCAGATAGGCGGGCGAAGCGCAGAACACCATTTTCTCTCGCCCCAATTGCCGATAGCCCAACGACACAGGCATCTCCGCCGTTTTGCCAATCCGTACTGCGACATCAATCCCTTCATCAAACAGATCAATGAAACGGTCAGAGAAGGTCATGCTGATATCAATCTCCGGATGGTGCTGGCAAAAGGTTATGAGTCGCGGCATGACACACAGCCTGCCATAGGTGTTCGGCACAGCCAGCCGCAGCCGCCCGGACGGAATACTGCGTTGCGCCGCCAGTACCGATTCCGCCTCCGCCAGCTCTTCCATAATGCGAATGCAGGTCTGGTAATACGCATGTCCGGCGTCGGTCAATTTCAGGCGTCGGGTCGTCCGCTCCAGCAACGTTGAGCCCAGCCGCGCCTCCAGCCGACTCACACTTTTACTGATGGCGGAGCCCGTCACATGCAAACGCTCCGCAGCGGCGGCGAAGCTCCCCCCTTCTATACTGGCGACAAAGGGCACAATGTCTTTTAGTCGTTGATCGTGCATTGATTCATGAACCTGAGTTACGAATGATGTGAATTAATGCCATAAATGAGAATGTAATTCTCGATTAGTCTACTCATAAGGTTTATGCATGAGGAGAGTAAAATGCAAAAAGAGGCACTCATTGTCGGCATCAGCGGGGTGATTGGCCGCGCGCTGGCGCAAAAGTTGATGCAGGAGGGCTGGAAAGTCTCCGGTCTGTCGCGCGGGCGTGGCGCGGTGCCGGAAGGTTGCACCCGCCTGACTGCCGATTTGACGGATTCGCAGGCAGTCAATAGGGCACTCGCTGGTGTGAAACCAGACGCGCTGTTTTTCAGCGTCTGGTCGCGTCAGGCAAACGAAAAAGAGAATATCCGCGTCAACGGTGCGATGGTCAAAAATGTCATTGAGGCACTGGGTGACCGCCTGCGCGGTGCGCATGTCGCCCTGGTTACCGGGTTAAAACACTATCTCGGTCCGTTCGAGGCCTATGGTAAAGGTGCCGTGCCGGTTACGCCTTTCCGTGAAGAGCAGGGTCGCCAGCCCGTGGATAATTTCTATTATGCCCAGGAAGACGAGATCTTCGCCGGCGCGGAAAAATACGGTTATCGATGGAGTGTACACCGTCCGCACACCATCATCGGTTACGCGGTCGGTAACGCAATGAATATGGGGCTGACGCTGGCGGTCTACGCTACCCTGTGCCGTGAAAAAGGCTGGCCGTTTATTTTCCCGGGCTCGCCGGAGCAGTGGCATGGTGTCTGTGACGTCACCGACGCAAACCTGCTGGCTGAGCAGCTCGTCTGGGCGGCGCAAAGCCCGAATGCGGCAAACGAAGACTTTAACGCGGTCAACGGCGACGTATTCCGCTGGAACTGGCTATGGCCGCGCCTGGCTGCCTATTTTGGTATCGAATCTGGCGGCAATCCTCAGACGATGATGCCGCTGGAAGGACGGATGCAGGAGGCTGCCGCCGCCTGGCGGGAAATTGCAGCCCGCTATTCGCTCGTTGAGCCTGACATCAACCGACTGGCCTCCTGGTGGCACACCGATGCAGACCTTGGCCGCCCGATGGAGGCCTTCACCGACATGAGCAAAAGCCGCAAGGCCGGGTTCACTGGCTATCGGGCCACACTGGATTCTTTTACCGGGCTGTTTGACAGGTTAAAAGCGGAGAAAATCATTCCGGATCGCTAATTCCATGTTGAAAACCCCAGGGACGATCACGTCGTCCCCGGTTTTTATCATCTGTTTGTCGTGTTGCACAGTGCATTGAAGGATGTTTATCTCCCGGTAACAGCCCCGTACCCGGCAAATACCCTCTTCAACATTGACAGTGAGGGTATGAATGCTTGTGCACATAGCTTTTAGTGGAATTGTACGCAATGCATTTTCCGGTATTTTTTTCTTTTAAATCAACATTACTCGTGATATTTAACTTATTCGCTTAACCTCCTGTTTTGGCGGGGCATCATGTTTATCTCACCGAACATTATTGTTAAACGTGTATTATTCTTCGATACTATCGTAACGTGTTCTTAAAGAAGAAAATAAATGCTCTTTTTTCGCCTCCAGTACATATGACTGGGAAGCGATAAATTTGTCGCTTACTGATTAAGACTCAATCCCAATTCACTTAATTTACTGTTCTTAATTTGATGGCACTTTACTCAGTGCCATAGCTAACATATCCCGACATCACCAAAAAATGAAAAAAAAGATAAAAATCAAAATGTTAATAACAAAATAATACCGTACGGCAATTACCACGAGATAAATGCATTAAATTTATTAACCTTAAGGTTATCTTAATATAAATAAAGGCGAATTCTTTCTTTTGCATAAAAAAATGATGCGCATCACAAACTTAACTGTTTTTATGAAAATAACGTTTTTTATTTAAAGTTTAATTATCTCTTGCCGTTAATACTGATGACTAAAAAAACATATTTTGCTTATTAAAACGCGAAGAAAAGGTGAAGTATGAACATTTTCGATGACCAGTACGCGCCTGCACCTGCATCTGATACGCATCGCATCATGAAGCAGACGGTGACGCTGGTGCTGATGCTGATGAGCTTCATTTTTCTCACCACAATATTTGCTCTCATTCAGACAGAAAACGATCTGGCGCGAAACACTCGCCACCAAACCCGCCAGTTGCTCATGAAAGCGCTCGACAATCGCCAGGAAAATCTTCGTTTACACCTCGCCGATAACGCCGCGTGGAACGAAGCCTGGGATAACCTTCACCGCAAGGTCGACATAAGCTGGGCCTGGGACGAACAAAACCTTGGCAAATCGCTGTTTGCAAAATTCGGTTACGAAGGCGTGTTTGTTCTCTCGCCAAAAGAAGAAACGCGCTATAGCGTCATCGACGGTAACCTTCACCTGGTCCCTTTCGAGGAATGGCTGGGAAAAAACCTTAATACCGAACTCAGCACGGCATTGAAAGTAAGCAACGGTACAGCCATTTCGCGCGTTATTTTCACCAATAATGAATTAGTCCTGATTTCAGCGGCCTGGATTACTACCGAAGATAAGATTGAGCTTGCGAAAGCGCCTCAGGATCATTCGATAATGATCTTTGTGGATAAGCTGACGCCTAAAAAACTCGCGGCGATGGGTGAAGAGTATGCCATTGCAGATTTACACAGCCTGGCGTCAAAACCCACGCGCCGTCAACCACATACAGCGGGTATGTCATGGCCTGTATCCGAGGGCGATGTCTATTTCGAATGGAATAATAAAAATCCAGGCGACACGCTGCTAACCTGGGTTCTCCCTTTGCTCGTCCTGCTGATGCTCACATCGGTCCTTCTGGCGCTTTCACTGGTACGAAAAGGGCTTTTAAAAGCAAGGCTGAATGATGAAAAAACATTCCTGCTGGAGCAAAGCCGCCGGGCGTTCGCCATTAGCGAGCGCCGTTTTCGTGATGTGGTTGAAACCACAACGGACTGGATCTGGGAAGCCGATGAGCTCTTACAACTTACCTGGATATCGGTGCGCTTTCCGGCGATTACCGGTCACCGCATTGATGACTGGATCGGCCGTTCGCTGCGGGCATTCCTGGCACAAGAAAACCCGGCACTGACCAAATGGCTGGATCTTCCTTATGCAGGTAATTTCCTCACCCTTAATCATTGCAGTTATTTTTCCGCCCAGGGCAACCAGCGCTACTGTAATTTAACCCTTAAACGCGTCACCCTGATTGATGGTTCACTGGGGTTTCGGGGTACCGCAACAGATGTCACCCTGGAAGTGGAGGCAAGTGAACGTATTCAGTATCTGTCGCACCATGATGAATTAACCGGCCTGCCTAACCGCGTCAGGATGAAAGAATTCCTTGAGGGTCGACTGCAATCAGATAATGGAGCGGAAAATGCGCTGGCAATGATCAGTGTCGATCTCAATGATTTCAAAACCATTAACGATGTCTACGGCCATACGGTGGGCGACCAGGTACTCAGTGAAGCCTCCAACCGCCTGCGCCGCTGCATGCGAAGCATAGATTTGGTAACGCGTCAGGGCGGAGATGAATTTATCATCATTGCCAGCGATCTTAGCCGACGTGAAGATATCGAGCGTTTTTGTTCACGTATTGTGGAAGAATTGAATCATCCTTTTGATATTTGTGGCAATGAGATTGTAATTGGCGTCAGTATGGGTATTGCCCTGGCACCACAAGATGCACTCAACGCAAGCGATCTTCTGCGCTATTCTGATATCGCACTCTACAAAGCCAAAAATGATCCTAATGCGCATTGGGTTTTTTATAAACCTGATATGGCTGAACAAATTGTTCAACGTCGGGAACTGGAACAGGAACTCCGCGAGGCAATTAAACATAATCAATTATTTCTTCTGTACCAGCCTCGCTACGATATAACCCTGCAGAAGATAACATCACTCGAAGCACTGGTACGCTGGCAGCACCCGACTCACGGACTTTTTATGCCTGACCAATTTATTCCCCTGGCGGAAGAGACCGGAATAATTATCGCACTAACAGACTGGGTTTTAACAACAGCATGCCGCGAGGTAAGGGCTAAATCCGCAGACCTGTCCCTTTCGGTAAATATATCGCCCGTGGAATTTAAGGCCAGCGACATTGTTTGTCGCGTAAAATCAATTCTCGCAAAAACGGGGTTTGATCCTTCACGTCTCGAACTGGAGGTCACTGAAAACGCCACGCTCAGCAAACCAGAAACTACGTTAAAAATCATGCAACAATTAAAATCATTCGGTGTCAAACTGTTGATGGATGATTTTGGGACTGGCTATGCGTCACTGAATTATCTACGGAGTTTCCCTTTTGATGGCATCAAGCTTGATAAGTCTTTTATTATGGCAATGGGCGACTCAGAAAGTGCCAAAAATATCGTCGAGAAGATTATCGGACTGGGTAAAGACTTTAATCTTGAGGTCACCGCTGAGGGGGTAGAGACATTCTCTCAGTTACAGCAGCTGGAAGAATTTGAGTGCGATATTGCGCAGGGGTATTTTATAAGTCATCCGACCACGCTGGATAAAATCGAACTTAACCCAAATTTTAATAAGAAAAAAATAATTATTGCGGAAGAAGAATTTTAAATCATAGATTTGTGATCCTACGCCAGGATGTAATAACAACTTTAGCGTATATAAATTTTATGTTACCATCCTTAACGTTATCAAAACATTATTTACCAGCACGCAACTGAACACCTTTAATGATGGTTTACCGTGTTACCATAATTAGTTCTCAGGATAACAATTAGTCTGCAACATTTCATTTTATGCGCTATTGCATAAAAACTTTAACACCAGGCCCTTCCAACTGGGCTGCTCATCTGAAAATATATTTTATATTGAGTTACCGGGGGTAGCTATGAGAATATTACGCGATATTACCATCAGGAAAATGGTATTACTGATACTGGTTCTTTTCAGTATTATTTGGGGAATGGCTAGCCTGCTCACTTTTTATAACTTTTCTACTCTTGAGCAATTACTCACACAAAACTCGTCACAGAAAAATGCCTATGCCATGCTGGTAAAAGGCAATGATCAATATTTCCGTACTATGACGCGCATGCTACGGGCAATGGATTATCGCCAGACCGGTGATGAGGAAAATGCAGCAAAAACAATGGAGTCTGCCGGCAAAGCACTGGCAATCAGCCAGAATATGCTTGCGCAATTTCGTGACGCCCGCCATCCAGGCGTGAGCGATGACGTCATCAGATCGATGATCAATGACTGGGACAGCTTGCTGACTAACGCCATTGTGCCGATGTATGACGCAGCGAAAAATAACCAGACGGATAAGTTCCGCGAGCTATTTCGTAAAACCTATCCGCCGTTGAGCGTGCAATTTGGCGCCACCGCTGAGAAATATACCCAGGCGATTCAATCAGATGCCATTCTGATGCAAACCAATGCTCAGATTTCCTATAACAAAATAGTATTAATCAGCGCGTTACTGGCAGGCCTGGTGACGCTCTTATTGACCGATCGTTATTTAGTAAATTATCTGGTTAAGCCGCTTGGCATGTTAAAAAATCACCTGGAGTTGCTGACCGCAGGCAAATTGAGTAGCCAGCTTGATAATTTTGGTCGTAACTGCGCCGGGCAACTGATTCCCTATGTCCAAAAGATGCAGGAGAGCCTGCAGACAACGGTAAAAACTATTCAGGACAGCTCCGCCAGTATCTTCGCCAACACCAGTGAGATTCGGGGCGGTAATGAAGAACTGTCGAGCCGCACTGAACAACAGGCCGCCGCCCTACAGCAAACGGCAGCCAGTATGGAAGAACTGACCTCTACCGTCAGAAACAACGCCCAGAACGTGCGCGAAGCCCTCAAACTGACCGAGGAAGCGCAAAGAACGGCGAAACGAGGCGGTGACATCACCTCAACGGTGGTGCAAACCATGCACGGCATCACCGACAGTTCGCAAAAAATATCCGATATCACCAGCGTCATTAACAGCATTTCATTCCAGACCAACCTGCTGGCGTTGAACGCAGCCGTGGAAGCCGCTCGCGCCGGCGAACAAGGCCGCGGCTTTGCGGTGGTCGCCAGCGAAGTACGCCTGCTGGCGCAGCGCAGTGCGCAGGCGGCAAAAGAGATCGAAGCCCTGATCAGTGAGTCGGTCAACCGGGTCAAAACCGGTGCCGAACAGGTACAGGAAGCCGGTGACGCCATGGCTGTGATCATCCAGTCTGTCGCCCAGGTAAATAGCCTGATGGGTGAGATCTCTGTGGCCTCGGATGAACAAAGCCGTGGTATTGAACAAATTGGTCTGGCGATGACCGAGATGGATGGCGTGACGCAACAAAACGCCACTCTGGTACAAGAGGCCACCGCCAATGCGGTCTCTCTCGAATCCGAGGCGGAACGGCTGAACAAGACCGTCGATCGCTTTGATCTGGGCAACGGTGCGGTCTCCACCGCTCGCAGCACGAAAAAAACCAGCGCTACGTCAGCACGCGTGCCGCTATCCAGCACCAGCAACGATAACTGGCAGACCTTCTAACCACCGGCAACACGCAGAGAAAATGGCCGGGAACACACCGGCCATTTTTATTTTTACCCCCTCTTCGCGTCTTCTTTTCCGATCATTCTGCGTTTGCTTGTCATTTCGTATAACTTTGATCGGCTAAAATGACTCTTACCACGCGTGCGTAACCGATACCTGCACAGGTCCGCACGCCATTGCACAACTCCATGCACTCCTGAGGTTTTTGCTATGCAAAATGAAGAACAACGGCTTATTGAGGGGCTTTTCCAGCGTCTGAAACAGGCGGAGCAGCAAAGCGGCACACGGGATGGACAGGCCGATCGCCTGATCGCTGAGTTTGTGCGCCAGCAACCCTCTGCGCCTTACTATATGGCCCAGTCGATGCTGATTCAGGAAGCTGCGCTGAAACGCCTTCATGCACAGATTCAGGATCTCCAGAATGAAGTGGCCTCACTGAAAAACAGCCAGCAAAGTGGTAACGGCAGCTTCCTGAGCAGCCTGTTTGGCGGGGGAAAAAGCCAGCCGCAGCAGCCTGCCAACAACTGGAACAGCGCGCCGCAACAACAGCCGCCACAGCAGCAGGCAGCGCCCACGTATGCGCAACCGGCCCCTCGTTCTGGCGGCTTTATGGCCGGGGCGCTGCAAACCGCAGCCGGGGTTGCCGGTGGTGTCGTTCTCGCCGATATGCTGACCAGTATGTTCCACCGCTCGCAGCCACAGGAGATCGTGAACATTATTGAGCAACCTATCGAACAGGTCTCTGAGTGACGGGCGGACAGAATTTCTCTAACGATTTTCAGGATCAGGACAGCTTCACGAATGCTTCTGACCGCAGCTTCTTTGACCAGAGCAACGACGACAATAGCCGTTTCCTCGATCAGGATGATGACTACGATTTCGGCGGCAATAACGACGACGACAGCTTTATCTGATTTATCGCAAGCATAGTGATAATCCCCGCCACGCCAGCCCGGTGTGGCGGGGATTTTTCGGTATCAGCCTACGGCAGCATAATGTCGTGATAAAGTGCGGAAAGGCGCTCTCGCAGATAGCGTACCGCTTTGTGCTTGCGCGATAGCAAAGTCTGAACGGGCAGCCCCGTCTCAGCGGAAAGGGCTTTGAAACTATAATTTTCCAGTTCGGTTTTTTCGAATACCTCACGCTGAGCCGCAGGAAGTGCCGCCAGCGCGCTTTCCAGCTCCTCCCAGAAAATATCCTTTAATCGCGCCTCTTCCGGCGTCTGAACCTCGCCAAACAGCACATCATATAGCTGATCATCAGCCTCATCGTCGTCCCCTAACAACCACTCCCGCTTTTTCCGTCCGCGGTCAATCATTTCATTGCGCGCTGCACGAAACAGCCAGGCGGAGACGTTTTCAACCGGTTGTTCAACGTTGATCAATTGCAGCGTCACATCCTGCAAAATATCATCCACGTCTTCTCGCTGCGGAATGCGACGGCGGATAAAGGCTCTCAGCGTTGTCCGGCATGCAGAGAGCGCTTCAAGGATCCGCGCCGTCCGGGCGTTGTCGGCGTTATCCATTATACTCACGCATTATCCGACGGCTTTGGCGGTTCGTTCTCTGTTGGCGCGCCAGGACCGCAACGCCAGCCATCACGTCCCCCCCAGCGCTGGCGTTTCTGGAAAAAGGCCTGCCTCTCTTCTTCGCTCATATTCATCCACCGTTCATGCAATTGACGATGATCGCGCGCCATTCTGAACATCATCGGCCCCATCCCCATACCGCCAAACAGCACCCGGCACAGTACCAGCAGCCCAAGCGCGGTCCAGAAACCGATCGCTTTAAGGCCAAACAGTCCCGGAATGATGGCATTCCACAGGGTCATCACCACCAGCGCCATGACGATGGCAAAAACAAGGAACATCACACCAAACTTACCGGGATGGCGTCTGTGATTAGCAAATCTTCTCATGTTGTTTCTCCTTCATATCGTTGTATCCGGGTAGACGAATGAGCGAGAAAAATATTGCTAAAAAAGAATAATTTTTGCCGTCACGGAAAAAATAAAATGCAATAACATTTGTAATTAAATGATTTGAAATGATTTTCTGCCGAAATATTCGTATTGCCACCGTGATCGCACGAAAAACAGCCAGTTTTTGTGATCCGCGTCACTTAAATGACGATCTGCTACAGCACTAAAAGCCAAATCTGGCTATTCTCGTTTTTCAGGCAGGTGCATCTGTTCATTATTATTTCCCCTCCCAAATTTAGTGACAGCATAATGACAAAAGGATGACTATAAATATAAATTAAACAAAATTAAGATAGTGAAAAAAAACCTTTACGGTTGCGTATGTCGCCGTTACGGCATTTTATTCTCCTGCAAAAAACAAAGGCAACGTTTTGATTTCCATAAAAAAACCTAAAAAAAACATCGCCTGCTAATAATTATTCCCTCAACGCCAGCTAAACGAAAACGATCTTAAGTGAACGTTAATCAAAATACACAATCTCTTAAGGTTGAGTTAATAAATAAGCCCTATCCTGGGTAAGTACTTTCAGCGAAATGAGTCTGCTGCTTCCCTGGCTATAGTGCGAATTCATTGCCAGCAACGGTAAGGAAAAGTAATGCGTGAATTTTTACCCTTCTCACGTCCTTCTATGGGCGACGAGGAACTAACGGCGATTCAGGACGTTCTGCGTTCAGGTTGGATTACAACAGGTCCCAAAAACCAACAGTTAGAAGAGGCCTTTTGCCAGTTGACGGGCAATCAGCATGCCATTGCCCTGAGTTCGGCAACAGCCGGTATGCATGTCACCTTAATGGCGCTGGGCATCGGCGCTGGCGATGAGGTGATTACCCCCTCCATGACCTGGGTTTCCACCCTCAATATGATAGTGCTACTCGGCGCGACACCGGTCATGATCGATGTTGACCGCGACACGTTGATGGTCACTGCGCAGAGCATTGAGGCCGCGATTACACCAAAAACGAAGGCCATTATTCCTGTTCACTACGCTGGCGCGCCTGCCGATATCGATGCGATTCGCGCATTGGGTGAAAAATACGCTATTCCCGTCATTGAAGATGCGGCACATGCCGCCGGAACCTATTACAAAGGTCATCATGTCGGCTGTTGCGGAACCGCGATTTTCTCCTTCCATGCCATCAAAAATATGACCTGTGCCGAAGGCGGTCTGGTGGTAACCGATGATGAGAAACTGGCCCAGCGTATCCGCAGCCTGAAATTCCACGGTCTTGGCGTCGATGCCTACGATCGCCAGACACACGGTCGCGCGCCGCAGGCGGAAGTGATCTCTCCTGGCTACAAATACAACCTGGCGGATATCAATGCCGCGCTGGCGCTGGTGCAACTCGGCAAGCTTCATGAAGCCAATAAGCGTCGAACCGAGATTGCCCAACGCTATTTACGCGAGCTGGCTGACACTCCCTTCCAGCCGCTGACGGTTCCGGCATGGCCGCACGTTCACGCCTGGCATCTGTTTATTATTCGTGTTGATGAAACACGCTGTGGCCTGACCCGCGATGCGCTGATGGAAGCGCTGAAAGCACAGGGCATTGGCACGGGCCTGCATTTCCGCGCCGCCCACACGCAGAAATACTACCGCGAGAATTTCCCTGATCTTTCACTACCCAATACGGAGTGGAATAGCGCGCGTATCTGTTCGCTACCGCTGTTCCCGGATATGACCGATGACGACACCAGCCGCGTTATCGCCGCACTTCATCAGCTGGCAGGGCAATAACGATGTTTGAAACAAGCCCAATCAACAAAGTGTCCGTTGTGATCCCTGTATTTAACGAACAGGACAGCCTGCCGGAACTGATTCGTCGTACTACCGCCGCCTGCGATCTGTTGGGTAAGGATTATGAAGTTCTGCTGGTTGATGACGGCAGTAGCGATGACTCCGCCAAAATGCTGGTGGATGCCGCACAAGCCGACGGCAGCCATATTGTGGCAGTACTGCTTAACCGCAACTATGGTCAGCACTCCGCGATCATGGCCGGTTTTAGCCATGTCACCGGCGATCTGATCATCACTCTGGATGCCGATTTACAGAACCCGCCCGAAGAGATTCCACGCCTGGTGGCAAGCGCCGAAGAAGGTTATGACGTGGTCGGTACGGTTCGTCAGAACCGTCAGGACAGTCTGTTTCGTAAAACAGCATCACGCATGATCAACCACCTGATTCAGCGCACCACCGGTAAAGCGATGGGCGATTACGGCTGCATGCTGCGCGCTTACCGTCGCCATATTGTCGATGCGATGTTGCACTGCCACGAGCGCAGCACTTTTATCCCGATCCTCGCCAATATGTTCGCCCGCCGGGCCACGGAAATACCCGTGCATCACGCGGAACGCGAGTACGGCGATTCGAAATACAGCTTTATGCGTTTGATTAACCTGATGTATGACCTGGTGACCTGCCTGACCACCACGCCGCTGCGCATGCTGAGCGTGTTTGGCAGCGTTATCGCGCTGGTGGGTTTTGCGCTCTCGGTCGTTTTAGTCGTCATGCGTCTTGCGCTTGGGCCACAGTGGGCTGCCGAAGGTGTGTTCACCCTCTTCGCCGTCCTGTTCACCTTCATTGGTGCGCAGTTCGTTGGCATGGGCTTACTCGGCGAGTACGTTGGCCGCATCTATAACGATGTCCGTGCCCGCCCCCGTTACTTTATTCAGCGCGTTATCCGTCAGGAAACCCCAAATTCTATTGAGGAAATTGAGTCATGAAAACTGTCGTCTTTGCATATCACGATATGGGGTGCACGGGCATACAAGCACTGCTGGAAGCAGGCTTTGAGATTGCCGCCATCTTTACTCACGCCGACAATGCCGGTGAAAACCACTTTTTTAAATCCGTGGCGCGCCTGGCGGCTGAACAGGAGATTCCGGTTTATGCCCCGGATGATGTAAACCATCCTCTGTGGGTTGATCGCATTCGCGCACTCGCGCCAGAAGTGATCTTCTCCTTCTATTACCGCAACCTGCTGTGCAACGATATTCTGAGCCTGCCGACAAAAGGCGCGTTTAACCTGCACGGTTCGCTGCTACCGAAATACCGTGGCCGCGCGCCGCTGAACTGGGTACTGGTCAACGGTGAGAAAGAGACCGGCGTTACCCTGCACCGTATGACCCAACGCGCCGATGCAGGCGATATTGTGGCGCAACAGAGTGTGGCGATCAGCGACACCGACGTGGCGCTTTCTCTGCATCAAAAACTCTGTGCGGCCTCACAAAGCCTGCTGAGCGACGTGCTGCCGAAAATCCGCAGTGGTCAAACTCAGGAACGCGCACAGGATGAGGCTCAGGCTACCTATGTTGGCCGTCGTACCCCGGAAGATGGTCGTCTGACCTGGGAAAAACCGGCACAGGAGCTGCATAACCTGGTACGTGCCGTCAGCGATCCGTGGCCGGGCGCATTTGGCTATGTGGGCACCAACAAATTTATCGTCTGGAAATCCCGCGTACGCACCGACCTCGCCGCAGCGAAGCCGGGCACCGTGCTGTCTGTCGCTCCGCTGGTGGTCGCCTGTGGTGAAGGTGCGCTGGAAATCGTGACCGGCCAGAGCGCAAACGGCGTTTACATGCAGGGTACCCAGCTTGCGCCCGCGATGGGTCTGGTGCCGGGAGCCCTGCTCTCCAGCCGTCCGTTTGCTGCCATTAAGCGCCGTACTCGCGTGCTCATCCTCGGGGTAAACGGTTTTATCGGTAACCACCTGACCGAACGTCTGTTGCAGGATGATAATTACGAGATTTACGGTCTGGATATTGGTTCTGATGCTATTAGCCGTTTCCTGGACTCCCCGCGTTTCCACTTTGTGGAAGGTGATATCAGCATTCACTCCGAGTGGATTGAATACCACATTAAGAAATGTGATGTTGTATTGCCGCTGGTGGCCATTGCGACGCCAATCGAGTACACCCGTAACCCGCTGCGCGTGTTCGAGCTGGACTTCGAAGAGAACCTGAAAATTATTCGTGACTGCGTGAAGTACAACAAACGCATCATCTTCCCGTCGACGTCGGAAGTGTACGGCATGTGCACCGACGCGAACTTCGACGAAGATACCTCCAATCTGGTGGTGGGTCCGATTAATAAACAGCGCTGGATCTACTCAGTGTCCAAACAGTTGCTGGACCGTGTGATTTGGGCCTACGGCGACAAAACCGGCCTTAAATTCACCCTCTTCCGTCCGTTTAACTGGATGGGGCCGCGTCTGGATAACCTGAATGCCGCCCGTATCGGCAGCTCCCGCGCCATCACTCAGTTGATCCTCAATCTGGTCGAAGGTTCGCCGATTAAGCTGATTGAAGGCGGTAAACAGAAACGCTGCTTTACCGATATCAGCGATGGTATTGAAGCGCTGTTCCGCATCATCGAAAACAAAGATGGCCGCTGTGATGGGCAGATCATCAACATCGGTAACCCGGATAACGAAGCGAGCATCAAAGAGCTGGCGGAAATGCTGCTCGACTGCTTCGAACGTCACCCGCTGCGTGACCGCTTCCCGCCGTTTGCCGGCTTCCGCGAAGTGGAAAGCAGCGACTACTACGGGAAAGGCTACCAGGACGTTGAACACCGCAAACCGAGCATTCGCAACGCCAAACGTTGCCTGGACTGGCAGCCAACGGTAGAAATGCACCAGACGGTCGAAGAGACGCTGGACTTCTTTTTACGCACCGTTGAGGTCACGGAACAGAAGCCATGAGAAAAGTCGGCCTGCGCATAGACGTCGATACCTTCCGCGGCACCCGTAAAGGGGTGCCGTCGCTGCTGGACATGCTCAACCGCTACGGCGTACGCGCAAGCTTCTTCTTTAGTGTGGGGCCGGACAATATGGGACGGCATCTTTGGCGGCTGATTAAGCCGAAGTTCTTACTAAAGATGCTGCGCTCAAAAGCGGCCTCCCTGTATGGCTGGGATATTTTACTGGCGGGCACCGCGTGGCCCGGCAGGAATATCGGGCGCGCTAACGCGGATATTATCCGCAGAGCCGCCGCCAGCCATGAAGTGGGGCTGCATGCGTGGGATCACCACGCCTGGCAAACCTGGTGCGGCGTATGGGACAGCGATGAGTTGCTCCATCACATCGCGCTGGGTAAAGAAGAACTGGAATCGATAATCGGTACAGATATTACCTGTTCAGCCGTAGCCGGCTGGCGTGCCGACCAGCGGGTCATTAAGGCGAAAGAAGCCTTCGATTTTCGCTATAACAGCGACTGTCGGGGCAGCACCCCCTTTTTACCCGTAACCGGCGTCGGCCAGACGGGTACGGTGCAGATTCCGGTAACGCTGCCCACCTGGGATGAGGTTGTCGGGGGTGAAGTCAGTGCCAGCGGGTTCAACGATTTCATTCTGGCCCGCATGCTGGATGACCCCGGCGTGCCGGTCTATACCATTCACGCTGAGGTCGAAGGGATCGCCCATCGCCTTGAGTTTGAAGATTTACTCCAGCGCGCCGCCGAAGCGAATATTCAATTCTGCCCGCTGGGTGAACTGTTACCTGCCAATTTACGCACCTTGCCCACGGGTAAGGTTGTACGTGGTGAAATTGCTGGCCGTGAAGGATGGCTGGGTTGTCAGCAAATGGAGAGAACGGAATGACGAAGTCGTCACGCTACGGTATGGTTGTCCTTGCCCTGTTTGTCCTCTACTACCTGATCCCTGTCGAATGGCGTTTGCTCTGGCAGCCTGATGAAACGCGTTATGCAGAGATCAGCCGTGAAATGCTCAGCAGCGGAAACTGGACCGTGCCGCATTTCCTCGGCCTGCGTTATTTCGAAAAACCGATCGCCGGTTACTGGATGAACTCTATATTCCAGTGGCTGTTCGGCGGCAACAACTTTGCGGTACGCGCCGGGGTTATCTTTTCAACCGCGCTGGTTGCCGGAATGGTGTCATGGTTTGCCTGGCAGATTTGGCGCGATAAACGCGTGGCGATGATGGCCGCCATCATTTTCATCACCATGCTTGAAGTTTACGGCATCGGCACTTATGCGGTGCTCGACCCGATGATCGCCCTGTGGCTGGTTGCCGGGATGTGCACATTCTGGATTGCCGCTCAGGCAAAGACCACCTCCGTGAAAGCGGCGGGCTATGTGCTGCTGGGTCTGACCTGCGGCATGGGAGTGATGACCAAAGGATTTCTGGCGCTGGCCGTGCCGGTACTGAGCGTTTTACCCTGGATAATCGTGCAGAAAAAATGGAAAGAGGTGCTGATCTGGGGCTGGCTTTCCATCGCCAGTTGCGTGCTGGTTGTCCTGCCGTGGGGGCTGGCGATTGCCCAGCATGAGCCAGATTTCTGGCACTACTTCTTCTGGGTGGAGCATATTCAGCGTTTTGCCATGGCAGATGCGCAGCATAAAGCCCCGTTCTGGTACTACCTGCCGGTCATCTTATTGGGAAGTCTGCCCTGGCTGGGACTGCTGCCCGGCTCGCTTCGCCTGGCGTGGTTCACCCGTGAGAACAACCGCGCGACGCTCTACCTGCTGTGCTGGGTAGTGATGCCATTTCTGTTTTTCAGTATCGCGAAAGGCAAATTGTTGACCTATATCCTGCCCTGCTTCGCACCGCTGGCGATCCTGATGGCCGGCTATTCGGTGCAGGCCGCAGAAAAAGGCTACCGTGCTTTGCGCGTCAATGCCTGGCTCAACATTGGCTTTGGTCTGTTTGGCCTGATTGCCGCGTTTATTGCCTCTCCCTGGGGGTCTTTGAAAAACCCGGTATGGACCACTCTCGAAAGCTATAAAGTGTTTTGTGCCGCCATGGCCTTTTTCGTCTGGGCGCTGGTGGGCTGGTATACCCTGCGCAATACCGAAAAAAGCTGGATGCTCTCGGCATTGTGTCCGGCCGGGCTCGCGCTGCTGGTCGGTTTTGCCATCCCTAACCGGGTGATGGAATCAAAACAGCCGCAATTCGCGATCGGCATGGCCAAAGAGTCACTGGCATCCAGCCGCTATATTCTGAGTGATAATGTCGGCATCGCCGCAGGCCTGGCGTGGGAACTGAAACGTAGCGATATCATTATGTTTGGCCAGACCGGTGAGCTGCAATACGGCCTCAGCTACCCGGATGCGAAAGACAAATTTATCGCTGAGAAAGATTTCAATGACTGGCTGGAGCAGCATCGTCAGGAAGGCAAAGTCACGCTGGTGGTTCTGCTCTCACGCGGTGAAAGTGTCAATAGCCTGCCGATTCCTCCACCATCAAATGTATTTGTTCAGGGGCGAATCGCACTTATTGAGTATGCAGCGCTACGATGAGCTGGTTTCTGCTTATGCTGGCAAGCCTGCTGAGCTTTGCCGGTCAATTGTGCCAAAAGCAAGCGACGCGGCCTGCCCTTAGGGTGGGCCGCCGTCGGCATATTTTAACCTGGCTCGGGCTGGCGCTTGCCTGCCTTGGCCTGGGTATGCTTTTCTGGCTGCTGGTATTACAGAGCATCCCCGTTGGCATCGCCTATCCGATGTTAAGTCTCAACTTTGTCTGGGTGACGCTGGCCGCCTGGGGGATCTGGCGTGAACCGGTTAACCTGCGCCACTGGCTTGGCGTGGGGTTAATTATTGTGGGAATTGTGATTCTGGGCGGTGCGGCATGAAAGGGGTTCTTCTGACGTTGGTCAGCGTGCTGTTAACCAGCGCGGCACAGCTTGCGATGGGTTATGCCATGACGGCCCTTCCGCCGGTGTCGCAATTTTATGCGTTTATCGGCGCGCTGTGGCCTGTTCATCTGGAAACAACGCTGCTGCTGGCCGGGCTTGCGGGTTATCTGGCCTCGATGTTTTTCTGGTATCTGGCTTTACACCATCTGGCATTGAGCAAAGCCTATGCCCTGCTGAGCCTCAGTTATATTCTGGTATGGTCGGCATCGCTTATTGTGCCCGGCATGCACGGTATTTTTTCTGTTCGGTCACTGATTGGTGTGTTGGTTATTATTGCGGGCGTACTGGTTATTTTTCTGCCCGCACATCAACGTCACGGCTGATTATCTCCGCAGTGCCAGTAACAATACGCCTGCGGTAATCAAGAGCAGTCCCCCCGCCTCCCGCAGCCCTGGTCGTTCGCCGAGAAAAATAAAAGCAAAAATCGCCACCATCACCACGCTCATTTTATCTACCGGTACCACTTTAAAGGCTTCGCCGATTTTTAACGCCCGGAAATAGCATACCCAGGACGCCCCCGTCGCCAGGCCAGATAAGATCAGGAAAAGCCAGGTGCGTTTGCCAATCAGCAATGGATTCTGCCACTTACCGGTAAAATAAATAAAGGCAGCCAGAATAACGATAATTATCCCGGTACGGATTAACGTGGCAAAATCGGAATCCACATTTTGGATCCCGACTTTAGCGAAAATGGCGGTCAGCGCAGCAAAAAAGGCGGACAGCAGCGCCCAGATAAACCAGTTGCTGAGTGAAAACATGCTCTCTCCCATTCATTATTACCCTCAATATTCAGACATGCGTGGATAAAAACAGGATATGCCGTCAATCAGCAGGCTATTTTTATGCCGCAAATACCCGCGCATGGCCTGTAATTTTGAGCGCAACCGTAGTGCCTGGCAATAATAATTGTGGTGTTACGGTGTTTATCGTCAGAGTTTGCGCCCGATCCGTAAATCCCAGTGTCAGCGTCGAGAGATAACCGGCAAAATCAATATCCAATACCGTCGCCTGCAACGCGGTTTCACCTGCCGATACCGGGGTGATCATCAATTGCTCCGGACGCAGCATAATGCGCCGCACGCCTTCTGCGGCGCTGTCAGCCACCGGCACATCGCCCACCAGACATCGCGCTTTACCGTTGGTGACCTGCGCCGTCAGGAGCAGCGCGTCGCCTAAGAACAGCGCCGTCTCTTCATCGACGGGCTGTGAATAGACGGCCTGTGGCGTCCCTACCTGAGCAAATCGCCCGTGGCGAATAACGGCAATCTGCTCAGCAAAGGAGAGCGCTTCGTTCTGATCGTGCGTGACCAGTACGGTGGCGACTCCGGCCTGTGACAACAGCTCGGCGGTGGCTTTACGCGTTGTGGCACGAAGACCGGTATCCAGCGCTGAGAAGGGCTCATCCAACAACATGAGCGCCGGTTGCTGTGCCAGCGCGCGCGCCAGTGCCACGCGCTGCTGCTGTCCGCCGGAGATTTCATGCGGCCAGTGACGCGCCAGTTGCCTGTCCAAAGACACCCGGTCCATCAAGGCTTCAACCTGCTTGCGCCGTTCCTGGCGCGAGGCGCGGATCCCCCAGCCAATGTTCTCTTCAACCGTCAGATGCGGGAAAAGCGCCCCTTCCTGCGGGACAAAGCCAATTTTTCGCTGATGCGCAGGAACCGATACTGTCGGGCTAAACAGCGGTGTACCACGCATCGTTATCTGTCCGCTGTCGGGCATCTCAAACCCGGCAATCAGGCGTAACAGGGTGGTTTTACCGGAGCCTGACGGCCCCACTATCGCGGTGCGACTGCCGGGTGACAGCGAAAGCGTGATGTTATCCAGCACCTGCGTGTGGCCAAATTTTTTCGACACGTTAATAAGCTCGAACATCTTAACGACCCGATAGTTTTTGTGATTGCTTATAGAGCAGGCCCGTCAGGGGAAGAGAAATCAGGATCATGCACAGGGCATACGGAGCCGCAGCAACATAATCAATCTCGCTGGTCAGCGCCCAGAAACCGGTGGCAAGCGTGCGTGTTCCCAGCGGAGAGAGCAACAGTGTCGCTGTCAGCTCGTTGCTCACGCCCAGAAAGATCAGTGCCGCAGCCGCACCCGCACCGGGTGCCGCCAGACGCATCGTCACGCGACACAGCGCCCATCCCGGCGATACGCCCAGACTTTGCGCGACATGTTCAAGTTCGACCGGCGCCTGAGCGATACCGGCGCGTAAGTTAATCAGCGCCCGGGGAATGAACATCAGCATATATGCCAGAAAGAGCGTCACTTCGGTCTGATAAATGGGCCGGGCGTAATGAATGGTGACCGTCACCAGTGCCAGCGCCGTCACGATACCCGGCAGTGAGCTGGCCACATAATTCATGCTTTCCAGCAGCCGAAAAAGGCGATGTGGATGGCGCACCGCCAGCCACGCACACGGGATAGCAAATCCGGTGGTAATGATCGCCCCGGCCGACGCCAGGACCACCGTTTGATGCAGGGATAGCCATAAATCGCCGTTCTGCCAGACCGCGATTCCGCCCGCCCATAGCCAGCGGCACAGCACCCCGATGGGCGTTCCCAGCGCCAGCATCACCACGCAGACCAGCAGAAGTTGTCCCAGAAATTGGCCTGCCATTGCGGGTACATGGATATTCTGGCGACGGGCGGATCCGCCCCCCACACGGGCATACCGAGCCTTACCGCGGGTTCCCCCTTCCAGCAACAGTAGTCCCAGACAGCACAACGCAAGCACCCCCGCCAGCATATTGGCCGCCGGGCCGCTAAAAGTAGACTGGAACTGATCGTAAATGGCCGTCGTGAAGGTATCAAAGCGGATCATTACATACAGGCCATACTCTGCCAGCAGGTGCAGCCCTACCAGGAGCGCGCCTCCCCAGATGGCCAGTTTCAGTTGCGGCAATACCACGCGAAAGAAAACCCGCCACGGGGCAAAACCCAAGGATGCAGCAACATCTTCAAGGTTCGGATCCAGTCGCCGCAGGACCGCAGCAACCGGCATATAAATAAACGGGTAATAAGCCAGCACGGAGATAAACACGGCGGCCGACAACCCATGTAAAGAGGAGATAACGCTTATCCACGCGTAACTTTGCACAAAGGCCGGGATCGCCAGCGGCGCAACCACCAACAACGACCAGAAACGACGTCCCCGCAGTGCGGTTCTCTCCGTAAGCCACGCAAGCGCCACGCCAAGGCAAACGCAAACGGGAAGGGAGAAAAGGATCAGCAGCAGCGTGTTAGTCAGTAACTCGGCGACACGCGGGCGAAAAACGAGCGCCTTAACGCTCTCCCATCCCGTATCAATACCTGTTGCAATCACAAACCCAACGGGCAGTAATGCCAACAGGGAAACCAGCATGGCTAATATCACCAACAGGCGCGCGGGGCGATGCTGATGCGTTTGGCGTTGCTGTTTTCCAGCCAACGGAATGCTCAAACCAGACATAAGGCGCTCACTGTTATTATTTTAAAGAATACCCGCCTGAGTCATCAGCTCGGTGACTTTCTTGCTGTTTAGCGTAGAGGGCTCAACTTTCGGGGCCTCCAGTTTATTCAGTGGTACCAGCTTTTCATTTGAAGCCGCATTCACGCCCACCGCATATTCAAACGCGTTGTTCGTGCGCAGAATATCCTGCCCGGCCTTGCCAGTGATCCATTTAATAAAGGCCTGGGCCTGCGCTTTATGTTTGCTGGACGCTAACACACCGCTACCGGAAATACTGACAAAGGCACCGGGATCCTGATGTTTGAAATAGTGAAGTTGCGTGTTTTTGCTGTTCTCGCCGGTTTTTGCCTGATCGACAAAATAGTAGTAGTGGTAAATAACGCCACTATCAATCTGCCCGGCATTGACCGCTTTTAAGACAGTACTGTTACCTTTGTAAGCCACAAAGTTGGTTTTCATCGCTTTCAGCCAGTCGAGGGTCGCCGGCTCACCTTTTAATGACAGCATGGCGCTGACAATCGCCTGGAAATCGGCACCCGACGGAGAGGCGGCCCAGCGCCCTTTCCATTCCGGTTTCGCTAAATCCATAAGAGATGTCGGCAGCTGTGCCGGGCTAATTTTGCTCGGGTTATAAACGAATACGGTGCTGCGTGCAGCAATACCAATCCAGCGGCCATGCGCCGGACGATAAGCGGCAGGTACCTGTTTCAGGGTATCGGCATCCAGCGGGGCGAACAGGTTCGCGTTGTCAACCAGCGTCATTGCAGGGGAGTTTTCCGTCAGGAAAACATCGGCAGGCGAAACATTGCCTTCCTGGACAAGCTGATTCCCCAGTTCGGTATCGCCGCCATTGCGCAGGGTCACTTTAATCCCGGTCTCTTTCGTAAAGCCATCTACCCACGACTGAACCAGATTTTCATGCTGAGCATTATAAATGACAATGCCCTCTTCGTTATCGGCCGCAAAAGCAGAAGAACCTGCAAAAACAGAAGAGATGACCAAAGCTATCGAACACAGGGCCGAAAAGCGATTTTTCATAATCATTCCTTATAAAATGTGTGTATAAACGAAGCGTTAGCAAGCTGGCTGGAGTTTAAACGCACAGACGCCGGAATGAGAATCGAAATAATTCTCAATATTTGAGTTCGCTATTTAATACTGAAAAACTTTAAATATTTTAATAAACATATCGTTTAAAATTTTTAGAACATCATAAGATTAAGAAAACCTTAACACGTCTGAAACTTATCCTCTTTTTTCCGCTTCCATTTCGGGTATCGTCCTTTCTTTTCGGGGTTTATAAACTTAATATCATTCCATCCCTGATGCCAGCAGGGACACTATAATTAATAATAAAAGGCAAGCTGACTCATCATGAACAGTAAAAAAATAGATACCATCGCAAAAATTGCCATGCGCAGTCGTGGCATTACGGTCAAGGAAAAAAGGGTTCGCTTTCAGGGCGTCACAGTTCTTTTTCGCTACAATGAAGGCCGTTATGATGTCTTCTCTGATAACGAAAAGGTCGACTCCATCGAAACTAACAATATCAATCAGGCGATTGCGGAATATAAAAAGAAAAAGCAAAGCTAACTCCCCAAACCCCGTTTTGACCCCGTCGACTCAGCCGCTTTCAGACGCCAGACAGCTACACTCATTACATCCTCTTTTGTCACCACGGAGATTGTTATGTCAGAGAAGCTTCACGCTCAATGCCACTGCGGTGCCGTCGCGTTTACCGTTGAACTCACCGATGGGTTTAATACCCTACGCCGCTGTAACTGCTCCTTTTGCCGGATGCGCGGTGCGGTAGCCGTTTCCGCCCAGTTATCCGGACTGGAGGTGACGCGGGGAAAAGAGAAACTCACCGAGTACCGCTTTAATACCCAGGCCGCGGCCCACTATTTTTGCTCTGTCTGCGGGATTTATACCTTTCACCAGCGCCGCTCCAATCCAGAGCAATTTGGTGTAAACGTCGCTTGCATTGACGGCGTTTCGCCCTTCGATTTTCCGGTCGTTCCCGTCATGGATGGTGTGCATCACCCCAAAGATGGCCCAAGCGACGGTATCCTGGGCTATCTGACATTCAATGTGAAATAACCCCCGCCCTGGCTTACGTTGGCCAGGGTATCGTTAAAATATTCTCCATGGCAGCGCTCCCTGCTGATTATTCAATAAATCAATATGTTGGCTTTTTTGCTTTTTTTTGAAAATCGATTACGCTTATGGATCTACTTGCCTGCCGCATGGCGTTCACCAAATCTTTGGCTAGAGATCCTGACTGAATGAGGCTGTCGTGAAGGGTACGCGTGATAGTGATAATGGCGCCATTGAGTGCCCTTTAGCACAGATGCTCTCGTGCGAAGAGATGTTGAACGCGAAACAAACCGTTAGCAAACGCACAATCTGCCTTAAAATTGCTGCCCGCATCGCAACAGAGACGAACCCGGTAACAGAAGCGCAGCTCAGCGCCTTAATGACGCTTATCTTTGCCAAAGGTCAGAAGTGAAAGCTCCGGACATTTTAAATACGTTCAGCAAAAAAAGGCAGATTTGGCCTGCGTGTGCATAATGGTTAAGGCTTGTGTAAAACAGTGTCGTAAATATTGAGAGGCGAAATGAGTAAAAATGATAAGGACAAACTTGTAGATACTGTCATGGGAGAAGCGATTTTGACGCTTCTGGAATCAGCGGAGGATATTTCCTTCGATGCCTTAATTGTGCAGTTGCAGGAAAACCTAAGAACGGAAACCGACAGTGAAAGGCAGGAAGCCTGGCGAAGCGCAATCAGTGGCGTGCACCATTTCCGTACGCAGCCTGAAAACAGTAAAAAAAGCGCCTGGTCTCTGCAAACGACCCAGCGCAAAAATCGACTCCGCGATGACACTCTTTTAAATATCAGTAAAGCAATCAAGCACTAAGAATCAGCACCCTGTTTAACCTGTATGGTTAACAGGTTTGCTATCCCACTGACCCCTTCTAATCAGACTTGCCTAAGCATGTTCTTACATAATGCTCATCGTGAATTTGACTGGCCTGATGGCCTTAGAAGACGTTCATCATCTCAGCAACGGGAGTGTAATTGAACGAAAATGAGCAAGTTCAACCAGAGGAAATCCATGAGGCGATTGGCCTGGCCGCCACTTATCTTATGAATTCGCGCCTGCCCATCAAGGCAGATAACCTCGTCATGGTGCTTCGCGCGCAGGAAGTCATGGCAACATGTTCCCGCCAGAGAAGCGTTCTGGAAGCCACCCGGCAATATCTGATACAACGGCGCAAAAAACCGCTGTAATGGTCACCCGGCATTATGGTGTCGTGACACAGACAAGTATGATTAAAGCTGCCTTCACGCACAGGTGAAGGCAGCATGTCATCAGGAAGGGAATCAGAAAATTTCAATTAAACATCGTCGGGTGTTTTTTGAACAACCATTTCAAGGGCGTTGCGATAGATATCCAGTTTGACAACATCTTTTTCAATTTCAAGCAGTTGAATGAGTGCAAAGATAAGATCCTTATTGCTCACTTCCGCTTTGCGAGCACTGAGGCTCTGGGTAATTTCTGCGATAAGCTGTTCTTCCGCCTCGAAAGCATGAGGATCGCGGCCAAAAAAGGCGTTTAATTGTTCCTCAGTTGTCGTGCTCTGCATATTCATTCCTGTAAAAAAGTAAACTACGGCTCTCTGCAAGATGTCAGAAGAACCAAACCAAGAATAAAATTAGACAGCAATCTCAAGGCCTGCAATGTCCTTGATGAAATTTTTTGACCGTCTGGTCCGGGCGAGAAAAGTCGCCATTCTGAGTCTCTGGACAACATTGTTATAAGCGAACGCCGATAACACGGCACCGAACACTGTAGCGTCCCTTTACCGTTTTGATTTCACCCGTTTTTCCACTAACAGTGAATACCAACAGCGTTCAAAAAGGCGGGAAAAATAGCGGCGCGACAGGCAACCGGGAACGGCAGATCTCTGCGTTTACAGCGGCTGCGTTGACGGGACGTCGTGCTGAAAAACGTAAGGATCGGAAAGCAGGCAAAATTTCTCATCCTCCGGATACGTCACCGCCACGTGGTAATCCTCGCCGGCGAACGCCTTAACGGCGGCGATATCTGCCCAGTACGTTGCCAGGAAGAAATGTTCCCACTCCCCCTGCGTCACACGTTTAACAAACGCGCCCAGATTCCCCTTAACCCCTTGTGAATGCGTCACGCCCGTCAACTGGAGATGTGTTGCAAAGCCTTCCGCATGCGCCAGGGGGACACAGCCATGCCAGGTTCTTACAATCATTATTCGGCTCCTGTCATATCAGAGCCTGATAACCTACCCAAACAGACACTCTACCGGAAGCCTTTATCCTCATTTCCCCTAAAATCCAGGGGCGGTGCTATCCCGTCCAGGTTCTCCATATGGGCCCATCAGCGCTGCGTCGTCGCCAGTTTGAGCGCCAACCCTAAAAAGACCACGCCGGCAATTTTATTCATCACCTTTTGCGCCGCCGCCGACTGACCAAACCGCGCCCCGGCGCTGGCGGCAAAGAGCGCCATCAGGCTAAAGGCAAACAGCGTGGCGACAATAAACAGACCACCCAGCGCAAACATCTGCAAAGTGACATGCCCGGCGTGTTTATCAACAAACTGCGGCAGGAAGGCGAGGAAGAAAATAGACACCTTCGGATTGGTAATATTCATCAAAATGCCGCGCAAATAAAGCCGGGTTCCCTCACGCACCGAACCGGCACGGCTATCGGCAGCCGTTGGCTTCGCGCGAAACGCCAGCCAGGCAAGCCAGGCCAGATACGCGGCTCCGGCATATTTCAACAGGCTAAACGCCAGCTCGGATTGCTGAAAAATCACCGCCACCCCCAGCGCCACAGCGGTGGTATGGACAATCAGCCCCGTACACAGGCCAAGGGTGATGGTTAACCCGGCGCGGCGTCCGCGTAACGCGGCCTGGGTCATGACAAACAGGTTATCGGGGCCGGGCACAAACGCCAGAAACAGCGCGGCGGCCAGGAAAGCAAAAACAGTATCAATGGACACAGGGGAAACCTTTGCAGAGTAAGGAATAAAACGAGGTTAACACTGAATTTCTGGTCGTAAAACGTCCTGTATTATCCGGCACGTTATAAATGCGTTACCCCGAGCGCCGCCGCCTCATCACGCCAGGCCAGCAAGGGGGAATACGCTTCCCGCGCAATCGGGCTAAACCCGGAAATTAACAGCGCGTCGCATACCGCCTGATAGCGCGGATGGCTGACCAGTTCATGTAATGCGTCCTGGAGTTTTGCAAGGGTAGATGCCGATGTCTGTTTTGCGGTGATGAGTGGCAGTCCCGGAGCCAGAGACGTGGAACCCATCACCTTCAGCCCGGCCAGCAATTCAGGTTCATGGCGCGCTAACAGCGCCCAACTTACGCAGTCAATGGCCGCGATATCCGCACTTCGCTGCCCAATCGCCGCCAGCGATTGCCGGTGGCTGCCGCTCAATATCACGGCCGAGAAAAAGGCCCCGCCCTGCGCCAACGGCGCGACCATTTTGCGTAAGGCGTTATAACCCGATTGCGAATCCTCAGCATTACAGGCCACCACGCGACCGCGGAAATCCGCCAGCGTTTGTCGCGCGTTTTCCTCACGTACCACCAGCAAGCTACGGTAGTGAAAGCCGTCACAACCGGGGCAGTATAGTGAAAGCAGCCGACCGTTTGCACATCGGGCAACTGCGTAACCAGCGGAAAACCGCAGGTCTGGCTCAGCAACAGGGTGTCACTTCGCCAGTGGGCAAGCAGTGCCTCTTGCGGGCAGAGCGCCTTAACGACAATCCCCCGTGCCGCCAGCAGTTCCGTCAGCGCACGCAGCAGCGCCTCAGTGTCCGGGCGGTGTAAATCGTACATTGGAAGCGCGATGTCATGGTGCATGATGGTTATTGCTCGCGTTAAACCCCGGATGCGCGTTTACATCGACAGCGCGGAACAGGAAACGCCGCAGCCATACGCTATAACCGCGCACCACAAACCCACCGTTTCGCGTCTGATAATCGTCGCGATCGTTTAAATAGATCGCGCGCAATCCATACCAGGGCACGCCTGGTAAGTCGTGATGCACAGAATGATAGTTCAGATTGAGGAATAACACGCGCCAGGGCAATGCGGCTTCGTTAATCACCGAGCGAGCCAGCGGGTCTTCTTCTGCCCGATGCTCCAGGAACGAGCGCACTTTGGTGAGCGCCAGCGCCGGATAGCTGACCGCCAGCAGGAACCAGACCAGCGAAAAACCACAGTGGGCAATCCATGCAAAGGTCACCCCGACTAACAGCCCGTGAACCATCCACATAACAATAGCATCGCGCTGGCGGGCTCGAAACGCCGCGATCATTGCGGCAAGCATTTGCATAATGTCGAGCAACGGCCCCAGCAACAGACGCCCCGGAAAAGTATTACGCAACTGAATAAGGCGACGATACCAGTGAGGTAAACGCTGCCAGCGATGGACGGAAAAATAGTAAGACTCCGGGTCGTCATCCGGCAACGTCAGCAAGTGTGCGCGATGATGCGCAAGGTGAGAATCGCGGTACAAGCCATACGGATACCAGACGGCCAGCGGCATGAGTCCCAGTAATTGGTTAACCCTTGGGTAGCGCGTGGGATGACCGTGAATCAGTTCATGTTGTAACGACATATACCAGGCGGTAAACCAGATAAGCAGTAATGTGGCAGGCAACAAACCCAGCGTTTCATGGAAGGCCAGCGTAGCAAACCAGCCGCCGTAGATAACGATGATAAGTACCCATGTTGGAAATTCACTGCGCCATAGCCAGGACCGGGACAGCCGCCCGATAAGCGCACGCTGCTGCTCGTGCAGGTAAACCGCCTTACTTTTTGCCATCCACTCAACACCCTTTATTCGACCTTTTCTCTGTGCCGACGATGGGAGAAAAAGCCGGAAATAACAAAGTATTTAAATGGATGAGCTATTGCGAAAAAGCGCTATATGCAGCCATCAAATAAACAGTCGAATGGCGCTGTAAATCAACAGGCAGGCCAGCAACGCATTCACCGGGCGAGCATGGCGACGTAGCAATACCTGAAACAGGTGACCCGCTACCGCCCAGCAAAAATTTCCCGCCGCCCCGATAAGGGCCAGACTCACGCTCACCGCCGCAACAACGGCGATATTGTGGGTATAGGGCAAAACAAAAGCAGAGAGAGCCGTAATGCCATAAAGGATGATTTTGACATTGGCAAACTGCAGGGCAAAGCTGGCCCAGAAGCTCAGTAACAGTGGTGTTCCCTGCGCTGTCGCCGGATCGCTGCGCACAATTTTCAGCGCCAGCCATACAATATAGAGTGCGCCAGGAATGTTGAGCCAGCCGGTGACGGTGGGCAATACATGGGTGAGCATAACGGTGAAAACGGCACATAACAGCATAATCACCAGGAAGCCGCAGGTCATCCCCGCCAGCACGCGCACGCTGCGCCTGAGCCCATGAGTACTTACTGAACTGAGCGCCAGGATGTTATTAGGACCGGGAGTGATAGCAGAGATAACGGTATAGGTCAGAAAAGCACTGATAACGGCAGTATTCACAGGGATCCCTCAGAGAATTTTTGCTTAAACTACCCTGCGCAAATACTTAAAAAAATCGAAATATTTGTTATTCTGACTTCGATATTTTCGATAGATTTAAGGGAGAAGGAATGGATCTGCGCCGCCTGATGACACTGAAAACCGTGGTCGAAGAAGGATCCTTTGCCCGCGCAGCCAATAAACTCTGCTGCACACAATCCACCATTACGTTTCAGATCCAGCAACTGGAACAAGAACTGTCGCTCAAGTTGTTTGAAAAAATTGGTCGCCGGATGATCCTGACCGAGTCCGGGCGTAATATTTTGCCGCATGTCTATGAACTGATGCGGGTGATGGACGGGCTACGCCAGGCCGCGCTGGACAAAGACGAACCGGCCGGCGAACTGCGGGTCGCTACCGGGGAAACGCTGCTGTCGTATAAAATTCCCGCTGTACTCCAGCGGTTTAAACAACGCGCGCCCGGCGTTCGCCTCTCATTGCAGTCACTCAACTGCTACGCTATCCGTGATGCACTGCTGGCAGATGAGGTGGACCTTGGCATCTTTTACCGTGTGGGCAACGATTCAGCCCTGACCCTGCAAAGCTATGGCGAACAGCCTTTAGTTCTGGTCGCTTCACCGCAACTCACCGACGTCGATTTCACCCGGTCAGGCCAGCATATTCCCGTCAGCTTTATCATCAACGAACCGCAATGTATCTTTCGCCAGATTTTTGAAAGCACATTACGTCAGCGGCAGATCACTCTCGATAACACCATTGAGTTATGGAGCATTGAGAGCATTAAACAGTGTGTGGCGGGTAATCTTGGGGTTTCATTTTTACCGCGCTTTACCGTAGAAAATGAACTGGCAACCGGTACTCTGGTTGAACTGCCCTTTTCCCCCACAGCACTTTCGATCGAGGCATTGTGCGCTTACCACGCAGGAAAAGTCGTCAGCCCGGCGATGCGGGTGTTTATGGAATGTATGCGGGAGACGCTGACTGCACCTGAGACTAACGCCGCACTCATCGAGTGACTATCAGCGCAGCGGTCAGGTATTACTCTTTAGCGCGCCAGCTAACATTCTGCCGTCTTCGGGAGCGCCTCGCCGTCGACTGAGGTCAGGGTCACAGTAATTGAAATCATCCCCTCAGGCCGGTTCGGCAGTGGCGTTTATTACCGCAGGAGCGGAATGGCCTGTCATAAAAATCGGCAACCTCACATATCCAAACGGGATATCTTCACCTCCAGAATAATAAACACAAGAAACCATTCCAAAATGAAATATTATTTACGAGGAAATTTTGTTAATTGACATCACCTGTCACCAGCATGCCTTACAACTTTCAGTGGCAGTGACGAATTGTACTTAAGTTTTCGGTAAGAATGCCGTTATTACCCTCAACGGCGAAGACGATATGGCATTAAGGAAAAGGTAATGTTATGCACCGGAATTGTATTGGCAGCACTATTACAACTACAACGGTGTCATACCGATCAGGGTAGATTAAAAGGTAGCATCAGATGTCACTTATGATGAAAACAGTACCATCACTTGTATACAGACAGAACTAGTCACTGAAAAGGAATAAAAATAATGAGCATTTTGGATTTCATAGGAAATGGTCTTAGCAAGGCTGACAAAGTATATATTCACCCACTAATCCCCAGATCTAAAACATCCAATGCAATATCAGCATATTGTTATGATATCTCTCACGATGATATTCTTGTTCTTGTCGATGATACTGTTTTCGGCAGCAGTAAGAATGGATTAGTCATAACAAAAGACAAAATATATTGCAAAGGTCAGTTAGGGAAGGTGCGAATAAGCAGGTCATTTCTTCCCAAGCTGACTCGCTGATTAAAATTTCGCGGATCTGGGCCGATTTTTTTCCCGCAAACACATCGAATCAGCCTATTTAGGCTATTTTTTCCACCATTTCTGGCGTTATTTCCGGTTTTTACTGAGATCTCTCCCACTGACGTATCATTTGGTCCACCCGAAACAGGTTGGCCAGGGTGAATAACATCGCCAGTTGGTTATCGTTTTTCAGCAGCCCTTTGTATCTGGCTTTCACGAAGCCGAACTGCCGCTTGATGATGCGAAACGGGTGCTCCACCCTGGCACGGATGCTGGCTTTCATGTATTCGATGTTGATGGCCGTTTTGTTCTTGCGCGGATGCTGCTTCAAGGTTTTTACCCTGCCGGGACGCTCGGCGATCAGCCAGTCCACATCCACCTCGGCCAGCTCCTCGCGCTGTGGCGCTCCTTGGTAGCCGGCATCGGCTGAGACAAATTGCTCCTCTCCATGAAGCAGATTACCCAGCTGATTGAGGTCATGCTCGTTGGCCGCGGTGGTGACTAGGCTGTGGGTCAGGCCACTCTTGGCATCGACACCAATGTGGGCCTTCATGCCAAAGTGCCACTGATTGCCTTTCTTGGTCTGATGCATCTCCGGATCGCGTTGCTGCTCTTTGTTCTTGGTAGAGCTGGGTGCCTCAATGATGGTGGCATCCACCAAAGTGCCTTGGGTCATCATGACGCCTGCTTCGGCCAGCCAGCGATTGATGGTCTTGAACAATTGACGGGCCAGTTGATGCTGCTCGAGCAGGTGGCGGAAATTCATGATGGTGGTGCGATCCGGCAGGGCGCTATCCAGGGATAATCGGGCAAACAGGCGCATGGAGGCGATTTCGTACAGGGCATCTTCCATGGCACCGTCGCTCAGGTTGTACCAATGCTGCATGCAGTGAATACGCAGCATGGTCTCCAGCGGATAGGGCCGTCGGCCATTGCCCGCCTTGGGATAAAACGGCTCGATGACAGCGGTCATATTCTGCCATGGCAGAATCTGCTCCATGCGGGAGAGGAAAATCTCTTTTCGGGTCTGACGGCGCTTAGTGCTGAATTCACTATCGGCGAAGGTGAGTTGATGGCTCATGATGTCCCTCTGGGATGCGCTCCGGATGAATATGATGATCTCATATCAGGAACTTGTTCGCACCTTCCCTAAACGCGTGGTACTGCTGACTGAATCTATCGAGCCCTTCCCTTATATGCCCGCAAGCATTGTTCAGGACCAGGTCGATTACATCGTAAAAATTGACAGCGTTGGCGACCCGGCAAAAATCAGCGTCGGCGCAGCCCGCGTAACCAGCAACCCTCGTGAGTTGATGATCGCCCGCTCCGCTGCGGATGTGGTCGAGCACTCTGGTTACTTCGAACAGGGTTTTTCCATTCAGACCGGTTCTGGCGCTGCGTCAACGGCCTGTACGCGCTTTTTAGAATCGCGCATGAAAAAGAAAAACATTACGGCGAGTTTCGCCTTAGGCGGCATCACCGGCAGTATTGTGGACCTTCATGAAAAAGGGTTGATCGCCAAACTGCTCGATACCCAGAGTTTTGACGGCGCTGCCGCGGCCTCTCTGGCCAGAAACCCCAATCATGTTGAAATCTCAACGAACGTCTACGCGAATCCGTCATCCAAAGCGGCATGCTGTGACCAGGTCGATATTGTTATTTTAAGCGCCCTTGAAATCGATACCGCTTTCAACGTTAACGTGCTGACAGGCTCAGATGGCGTGATGCGCGGCGCTTCCGGCGGTCACTGTGATGTTGCGGCGGCTGCAAACCTGACGGTGGTGGTGGCCCCGCTTATCCGTAGCCGAATTCCAACGGTGGTGAAGCAAGTAACAACCTGCGTGACACCGGGTGAAAGTATTGATGTTCTGGTTACCGATCACGGTATTGCCGTAAATCCTTCCCGCCCTGAAATTCATCAGCGGTTAGTGGCTGCCGGGTTACCGGTAGTGAGTATTGAGGATTTACATCAGCGAGCGCTGGAAATCTGCGGCCATCCAAAAGCCATCGAATTTACCGCCAAAATCGTGGGCATTGTTCGTTACCGCGATGGAAGCGTCATTGATGTCGTCCGCCAGGTAAAAGAGTAATGAACGCGATGGCAGACGCATCGTGCTCACCCGTTTCATTAGCGCAACTATTAGCGTCCAGAGAAACCCGTGCAGCGCAACAACAGCATTGGTTAACGTGCTGGGGGCAGACGCTCATCTCAACGACCCTGGTCTGGCCCGGCGACGTAAAAGACACGCCTGTTTCCAGGGCCGTAATGGGGGTCGCGAATGAGGCCCTCTCCGGGCTCATTCTCGCTAATGGCTGGGAAATCATCCGGCACGATGCTCGCCAGCTTGTCACCGGACCAGAGTCATTCTGGTCCGTTAACGCGCCCGCGTTGCTGGTCAAAAAGGCCACCGTTCTCCTTGAGGAGCGTCATCCTCTGGGCCGGTTGTGGGATATCGATGTGTTTTGCCCGGATAGCGGTTTATTGAGCCGCAACGCCGTCGGTGAAAATAAAAGACGTTGCTTCATCTGTGATGAACCCGCACATGTCTGTTCACGTATGCGGCGCCATTCGCTTCTTTCGCTGCAAACTGTCATGGAGGCGAGGATTAATGACTATTTCTGCCATCAGGAATGAACCGTGGGTTGAGGGGCTCAATGTTGCTGAGCTTGCCGCGGAAGCGATGTACCGCGAAGTGATTTTGACCCCCAAACCGGGGCTGGTAGACCGTCACAATAATGGCTCGCATACGGACATGAATATGAAGCTTTTTATGTCCAGTATTGCGGCTATTGCCCCGTGGTTTGCGTTGTTTGTCTCCAAAGGGATGCAGACAGCCAGGCAAGAGCCCGAACAGACACTGCGGGCTATCCGCCCTATCGGTCTTGCGTGCGAGCAGGCGATGTTCCGCGCGACGGGGGGGATCAACACCCACAAGGGGGGAATATTTTCGCTTGGCCTGCTTTGTTCTGCCGCCGGGCGTCTGCAAGGCAAGGGGGAGGAGCTCAACCGCAGCGCGCTCTGCCTTGAAATCAGTGCCATCTGCGCCGGTATGGTGAGCCGTGAGTTGAAACAACATGGCGATTCGAAGACCAAAGGTGAGCAATTGTTTCGGGATCATGGCTTCACGGGGGCCCGTGGTGAAGCTGAAAGCGGATTTATGACGGTAAGACGCTACGGATTACCCGTATGGGAAAAAGCCATAGCGTCAGGTTATTCGCCAGAAGAGGCGTTACTGCGGGTTTTGCTTTCATTCATTGCGCATAATCCTGACACCAATATCCTCTCGCGAGGCGGCCTCACGGGGTTGCGCTATGCCAGACGGTATGCGTCCAGACTCATGGGTATTAAAAATCTTACCGGCAACAGATTCAGGCAGGCTCTTTTTAATATGGACAATGCGTTTATCGCCCGTAATTTAAGCCCGGGAGGAAGCGCGGATCTTCTGGCCGTAACCTGGCTTCTTTCCCGTTTTCCAGCCTGAGGGCGGAAAACGAAAGATAGATGGAATTTACCATGACAATATCGCGCCTGTTAGCACTGGATAATTCTTTCACCACGATTCTGGTTCCGGGATTGAGGGATAGTGACGAGTACCACTGGCAAACCTGCTGGGCACGCCATTTGCCTCGCTGGAAAAGAATAAGCCAACGAAACTGGATCCAGCCGGATATTGAAAACTGGTGCGCCGCTATCCGCAGGGAATTAACCACTTGCACGTTACCCGTTATTTTAATTGGTCATAGCTTTGGTGCCCTTGCGTCCTGGTATCAGGTTCAACGCCAGGCTTCAAATATTGTCGGAATTGTTATGGTCGCGCCGGCTGAACCTTCCTGTTTTGAACTTGAAGAAATCGTCACCGCGTCAAAACTGAACGTCCCGGGCATTGTCTTTGCCAGTCGTAATGACCCGCTGATGTCATTCAACCGTGCGGTATTCTGGTCTGACTGCTGGGGATGTGAGCTTATCGACATGGGTGATGCTGGTCATATTAATTCGGAATCAGGGTTTGGTGAATGGAATTATGGCCTTGAGAGAATAGCTGAATTTGAAGAAAGGCTATTAAAAATAGCAACATGATTATTTGATGTAAAAAACACCATAGCACATTTTTAATTTCCTATCATAAGGTCAGGATATTTTATGTTTGAAGAATATAAGAAGCATGTCGCTGAGCGCGCAAAAAATGGAATCCCGGCAAAACCATTAACCGCTCAACAGGTCAGCGAATTAATTACCCTCCTCGAAAATAAACAGTGCGAGGAGCGCGAAGTTTTAATCAATCTGTTAATTAACCAGGTTTCTCCCGGCGTTGATGCTGCGGCGAAAGTGAAAGCAGAATTCCTTGACCGAATTATCAAAACAAAAACAAGTGAATTCGGCATTACGCCAGAGGACGCTATCACCATTCTGGGTACCATGCAGGGTGGCTATAATATTCAGCCTCTCATTGATTCATTGGATGATACTGAACTGGCTCAGTTAGCGGCTAATCAACTGAGTCATACTATTCTTATCTTTGAAAAGTTTAACGATATCGAGCAAAAAGCCCGTAACGGGAATGTGCATGCAAAAGCGGTTATTGACTCATGGGCGAATGCCGAGTGGTTTACCGAGCGCGCTACGCTTGATGAAAAAATGACGTTGACGGTTTTCAAAGTACCCGGTGAGACCAACACTGATGACCTTTCACCGGCCCCTGAGGCGTGGTCGCGCCCGGATATTCCCCTGCATGCGCTCTCGATGTTGAGTTCCCCGAGAGAAGGCGTGACCCCTGACCAACCCGGGCAATACGGTCCGCTCTCCCGGATACAAGAATTAAAAGCCCGGCAGTATCCGCTTGCTTACGTCGGCGATGTGGTGGGTACCGGCTCTTCCCGAAAATCTGCGACAAACTCCATCCTCTGGCATATCGGAAAGGATATTCCCTTCGTACCCAATAAACGCAGCGGGGGCGTTGTTTTAGGTGGAAAAATTGCGCCTATCTTTTTCAATACGCTGGAGGACTCCGGCGCATTACCTGTTGAAGTGGATGTCTCCGGTTTGTCCACCGGGATGCTGATTGATCTTTATCCGTACAAGGGCGAAATTCGCAACCATCACGATCAGACGCTTATTACCTCCTTCCGCCTGAAAACAGAAGTCTTGCTGGATGAAGTCCAGGCGGGGGGGCGCATTCCATTGATCATTGGTCGCAGTTTAACGGCAAGAGCCCGGGCGTCTTTAGGCCTGCCGGCAACGTCCATTTTCAGGAAAGCTAAAGCGCCTGCGCCATCTTCTGCCGGATTTACGCTGGCGCAGAAGATGGTGGGCAGGGCATGCGGCGTTGAAGGTATTCGTCCTGGGCAATATTGTGAACCTAAAATCACCACCGTCGGGTCGCAGGACACAACCGGCGGGATGACACGCGATGAACTGACGGACCTTGCATGCTTAGGGTTTTCTGCCGACCTGGTCATGCAGTCGTTTTGCCACACGTCAGCCTATCCAAAACCTATCGACGTGAATTTGCATGAAACGCTGCCTCAGTTCATCACCAGCAGAAAAGGCGTGGCGCTGAAACCCGGCGACGGAATTATCCACTCATGGCTTAACCGCATGCTGGTTCCTGACACGGTGGGTACCGGTGCGGATTCACATACGCGCTTTCCCTTAGGGATCTCATTTCCGGGCGGCTCCGGGCTGGTTGCGTTTGCCGCCGCGACGGGGATCATGCCGCTTGATATGCCAGAATCTGTGCTGGTCCGCTTTAAGGGTGAAATGCAAAAAGGCATCACTCTTCGCGATTTGGTGCACGCGATCCCGTACTACGCCATTAAACAAGGGTTACTGACCACCGAGAAGAAAAACAAACGCAATATTTTTTCTGGTCGCATTCTGGAAATCGAAGGTTTACAGATGTTGAAGGCTGAGCAGGCCTTTGAACTGGCGGATGCGTCCGCAGAGCGCTCAGCGGCGGCCTGTGTCCTGCGACTCGAAGAAGAGAACGTTGCCGAATATCTGCGTTCCAATGCCACCTTGCTGCGCTGGATGATTAGCCAGGGCTATCAGCACGCACCAACCCTTGAAAAACGCATTGCAGAGATCGAAGCATGGCTGGCGAATCCATCATTACTCAGCGCTGATGAAAATGCCGAGTACGCCGCCATTATTGACATCGATCTGGCTGAAATTACCGAGCCGATTGTTTGCGCGCCCAATGACCCGGACGACGCCCGTTTACTGTCCGAAGTCGCGCGGACGCCGGTACAAGAAGTGTTCATTGGTTCCTGCATGACAAACATTGGTCACTTCCGGGCCGCCGGAAAATTGCTGGCGGAGGCAAAAGAGATCCCTGCCCGCCTGTGGATTGCGCCCCCCACCAAAATGGATGCCCAACAGCTCTCAAACGAGGGCTATTTTAATAAATTCATCCGATCCGGCGCACGGATTGAACCGGCTGGCTGCTCACTTTGTATGGGTAACCAGGCCCGGGTCAAAGAAGGCAGCAGCGTTGTCTCAACGTCAACCCGCAATTTCCCGCACCGTCTTGGTACCGATGCAAACGTCTTCCTGGCGTCGGCTGAACTCAGTGCGATTGCGGCCATGCTGGGGAAAATGCCGACGGTTGAGCAATACCACTGGCACATGGACAAAATCAATGCCGCACGTGAAGAGACGTATCGTTACTTAAATTTCGATGCGCTGAGTGAGTATCAGTTACCGGAAAAGCATCGAATTGACGTTATAACGATTTAATCGTCGCAACAACATGCCTGATTATATCCCTGGGTATGTCTCTCACCTCTAATTAACTGTTTATTTTTTTGAATCGGCAGAGGTCTCATTTCCAAATGAGGCCTCTGATATTATCAAAGGAATGGAACACGGATTAATTAAAATGAACACAAGGTTATCAAAAATAGTATTCCTGATTTTAATTATATGCCTTTCATTAATGACACCGCCTCCTGATGGTCTTTCCAAAGAGGCCTGGATACTGGCCAGTATTTATCTTGCGGCTATCATCGGCCTGGTGAGTAAACCTTACCCTGAGCCTGTTATTATCATCGCAGCACTTGCCGCTTCTTGTATTGCCATCACTCACTTTAGCGGTTCAACAATTAAGCCACTCGACGTTTTAAATGGTTATTCTTCCGGGACAACCTGGCTGGTATTCAGTGCATTCACACTCAGTGCCGCTTTTGTATCAACGGGGTTAGGGAAGCGCCTGGCGTACTGGTTTATCTATCAGTTTGGCGGTACCACGCTTGGGCTGGGTTATGTCACCGTATTGCTGGATTTGATCCTTTCCCCTGCCACTCCCTCTAACACAGCGCGCGGCGGCGGTATCGTCTTTCCGATTATCAACAGCATTGCCCTGGCGTTAAATTCAACACCGAAAGAAAGCCCCTGCAAAGCAGGTCGCTATCTCATGGTGAATATCTATATGGTTACAAAAACCACCAGCTATATGTTTTTAACGGCATTTGCCGGTAATGCGCTGGCACTACAGTTAATTTCAGATGTCTTCCATATCCATATCAGTTGGACAGGATGGGCACTTGCCGGCGCGCCGCTTGGCTTAATCATGCTTTCGGTCATTCCTTATATAACGTACAAAGTAACGAAGCCAGAGTTAAAGAAAATCAATAATAAAGAGATTGCGTTAAAAGGTTTAAACGAAATAGGCGCTATGAATCGTCGTGAAAAAGGGCTGATAGCCATATTCATCCTGGCTCTGCTGGGATGGATTTTCTCACGGCAACTGGGACTCAATGAATGCTCTGTGGCTATCATTGCCATGGCATCAGCACTGCTGTTTAATGTGATTTGTTGGGACGATGTGTTAAAAAGTAAGGGAGGATGGAATACGCTCATCTGGTATGGTGGAATAATCGGGTTGAGTGGCGTGCTTAGCAAAGCTGGCTTTTTTAGCTGGCTGGCGAAGTTCCTCTCTGAAAATATTTCGCATATGCATTTCGGAAGCAACGTTATTATTTTTATTGTGTTCCTCAGTATTGTAATTCGTTATTTATTTGCCTCTGGCGGGGCTTATGTTGCTGCCATGGTTCCTGTATTTGCAACACTAGGTCTGGTTACGGGCGCCGATCCGATAATCCTTTCATTAGCCATTTTATTTTCTAACTCATACGGTGGCTGTATTACCCATTATGGCGGCGCGGCAGGCCCCATTATTTTTGCCGCCGGCTATAACGATATAAAATCCTGGTGGCTAACCGGTACGATTGTCGCGCTATTCACGTTTATTACTCATATTGTCATTGGGTTCCCCTGGTGGGAATACTTAAAAGCGAATGGATTGCTCTAATGAGAAGCGAGTGATACCTCTGCTTTTGTGTTGTTGATGTTTTATCGTTCTGGTGTATCGGATGGCACAGGGTCTTCTCTGTCACGTCTGCTATCGGCGGGTTGCTGACCGCACACTGGATGCGCTCGGGTCGTCCTGCGGCTCATAAGGCCACGTTTTTATCTGGATCGCCGTCCTGTACTCGTGAGCCCCTGCCGGGTCGCGACATCCGCACCTCTCCCGGCGCGGACAGGGTGGTTTGTCGCATCATTTAAAACCGCATCACAGACGGGCCGGTTCAGTTTGCCGGCCCTTTATCGTGGTTGATTACCACTCGCAGTAAGCCTGGAGAAGTCAGTGCCAGCAACCCTCTTTCTTCATCAATGCCGCGCTTATTATTAACACGCTAACGCTGTACATACCGTTACACAGCAATGCTCATCTTTTCAGATGCACCTGGTATAGAATGTCAAAGATGATAGATTGGAATAAAGTCCAAATACCCATTGTGTCAATTGTTGTCTATTTGTTGTAACGCTAAGAATCAACAAATTTTAAACAAGTTAATGTCATGTAGTCTTACTTTTTTATAATGATAATGAAAATCAAAAATACTCTCTGCCTACATATCCTGATGGCTCTCCTCGCCATCCTGGTCCTGAGCGTTCACCCGGTGGTGACGAGCTTTGATCCGCCGCTTAAATTCCAGCCGATGATTAAATCGATGGAAGGCACACCAAAAGAGCAAGCAGAAAAAATAGCCACCATTTCCCATGCATTACAAGGGAATGCGATTTTCTTTATCGGAGCGTCAGAAGTTTCTACTTCCGAAAATGAACATTACGCTGCCTATAATTACTTCAATAAGCAATTGCACAGACCTTTAGTGGCATATGGCGATAGTTATGTCGACGACGTCACACAATTTTTACTGTTCTCCCGTTTTAAAGACAGCCTTAACGCAAACAGTAAAGTGGTGTTGCTCCTTGCCCCGGATAGCTTTTATTCAAACGGGCTTCCGCCAGCAATCTTTGCGGATAATTTCCCGGCTTCAATTTTCGATCCATTAATGAAAGATAAGCAGGCTCGTCCTTTGCTGGTCAATTACTTAAAGCATATTGAAGCGGACGATATCAGCCATTTGAGTTTTGGCGAAATGGCCATTTATGGCTGGCATCCTGACCTGATCTGGGAAGAGGTGAGCTATCAGTTTGCCAACTTCTGCACAATGATAAAAAACGACTGGCTGGACCTGCTCAATATTGAGCCACAGCCTGCCGCACAACCCTGGCCCGCACAGCCTGCCAGCATAACGATGCCCGACTGGGATCAAGAGCTGGCTAATGCCCGCGAGCTGAACAAAGCGCGCAAACAAAGTGCAGCCACAATGTGGATGGATAAGACGGTCTATGAGGCCGGGGATACCCCCGAGCAGTGGGATGACACACCTGTTGTACCGAATCAAATCGACGTTTTCCGCGCGACCATCAAGCTTTTGAAAGAGCGTCATGTCCAGGTGATTGCGATTGTTGACCCGATTAACCCGTGGGCGCTAACGAATACCAATACCTTTCAGCCGGTTGACAAGCAAATTCAGGCGATCCTGACCGAAAACCAGGTGCCTTATTTAGATATGTATGCGATGCCGTATCAAAACGGCTGGAACTGGGATCGTCTGCACCCATCAGAAATTGCATGGGTACCTATGGTTCGCTTTATCGCGGAGAACTTTAAATGATGAAAACCGCCATTCGCCTGTTTGTCCTTTATCTCCTGCTGGCGATAACGATTGTCGCGTGGACCTCCGTGGATGACAGCATGAGTTTGCAATTGCATTTTGAATATCAAAAGTTCTGAGGACGAATAATGTACAGCTCAGGCATGTTTTTCTTCTATTTGTTCTCATCAGCGCTGGTGTTTGCGCTGGTTAATCGCGTATTGCATCACCGACTGACCTATATATCCGCTTTTTCCGTGCTGGCGGCATTAGGCTGGGGCTATATCTTCGAAGGCGACTATATTGTCCCGGCGGCAGTATTTTTCAGTTTTTATATTCTTGTCACATTAAAAGAGAAAGGTTGGTTAAAAACCTGGCAAGCGGTCACATTAACGTTGCTGCCGCTGTTTCTGGTGAAATTACACCTGAACAACCACTGGGGTATGATCGGGCTCTCTTTTATGACCTTCCGCGCCATCGATGTGCTGCTTTATCGCAGTAAGAAAGATGGCCAGAATTTCCTGCACTATTTCTGCTACCTGTTTATGCCGTTTATTATCCTGGCTGGCCCGATGTACCGCTGGCGTACCTGGATGACGGATATCAATAAGCCGGTCTTCACGATGACGCGTGAGCAGTTTTTAGGGGCCTTAGAGCAAATTATTACCGGGATCATCCAGAAATTTTTATTCGCTATGTTGGTCGATACCCTGGTCGTTCAACCGTGGAGCCATGAGGCGTTTACGTTGAAAGTAGGCGTAGTGATGTCGATTGCCTATAGCGCCTACCTCTACTTTGATTTTGCTGGCTACAGCAACATGGCTATCGGGGCTGGCCGCTTATTTGGCCTGAACATTCCGGCAAACTTTAATATGCCGATTCTGGCGAAAACCCCGCAGGACTTCTGGCGCCGTTTCCATATCAGCCTCTCTGAATGGCTGAGGGATGTGGTTTTTATGCCGATTTATATGAATTTGATGAAGCACAATTTTTTCCGTCAGAACAAAACGCTGGCGCAAAATATTGGCATCTTCTGCACCCTGTTTTGTATGGGGGCATGGAATGGACTCGAACGACATTATGTCATTAGCGGCGCGCTGTTTGGCGCCATTTCCGTTGTTCACAACATGCTGCAATGGTTTGCCAAACGCCATCCGGCTTTGAGCAACGGGCTTCAACATCCGGTTTCTGTGTTTATGGGACGAATCTTGACGCTGGGAAGCGCCGCGGCCTCCCTTTACATCTTTAGTGGAATGTCACCCTTATGAAAAATGACTCCGAGCTTCTGGAACTGCAAGACTTCTTGCGTGCGGCATTACGCGATCCCGCGTCCCCTCAGCAACTGGCGATCAGCGGTAGCGATGAAGCCATTACCTGGCAACAGCTGTCCGTCGCGGTCACTGACTGGGCGCAACGTTATCAACAATGCAACCAGCCTGCCGGTACGCCGGTGGTGCTCTACGGACACCAACAGGCAGAATTTGCCGTCGCGCTGTATAGCTGCCTGTTGCATAACATTCCGTACATTCCGGTGGACTGCATCTATCCGCAGGAGCGTCTCAAAGAGATTTGCCAGCTCGCCAATGCCCCCTTCTATTATGATGTGGCCGCGAAACAATTCATCGCGACCGGTGTGACGGGCCAGGTACTTGCCGAACAGGACCTCGCTTACATCATGTTCACGTCCGGCAGCACCGGAAAACCGAAAGGGGTGCAGATCGGACGGGAAAGCGTATGGCATTTCATGAAGTGGGTAAGTCAGGACTTTTCCTTGCCCGAAAAACCGGTGCTGATGAACCACGCCGTGTTCAGCTTCGATCTCTCGCTGATCCCTCTGCTGGCAAATCTGGCTACAGGCGGTCACATTGTGCTGAACGCGAAAGAAGATATCGCGGCGGAAAACTGGCTGGATCGCCTGAAAGCGAACGAGGTTTCCGTCTGGGTTTCTACCCCCTCTTTCGCCTATCAGCGCCTGCTGTCGCCGCAGTTTAATAGCGAGTATCTGCCTGAACTGAATGTCTTTATCTTTATCGGTGAAGTATTAAATAAAGCGCTGGTAAAACAGTTACGCCGCCGTTTCCCGCAGGCCAAAATTCTTAATTCCTATGGCCCGACTGAAGCGACTATCGCCACTACGGTGGTCGAAATTACCGATGACATTCTCAATAACGACAACCCGCTGCTGCCCGTTGGCGTGATGATGCCGGAAACCCGCATGGAAATTACCGCCGATGGCGAGCTGATTATCTGGGGGAAAAACGTGATGCGCGGCTATCTCGGCCTGCCGCAGGAAAACGCAGCAAAACTGCTGCGACGCGAAGGTGAAGAATATCGCGGTTACAGAACCGGCGATCTGGGCTACGAAGACGGTCTTATTTATTGTCAGGGCCGCAACGATAGCCAGATCAAACTGAATGGTTACCGTATTGAAATCAACGAGATTGAAAACCGCCTGCTGGCGATGTCCGGCATCAGTGAAGCGGTTGTGCTGCCGCTGATGAAATCATGCGGAAGCGTGCTGCGTATTGCAGCGTTCTGCGTGACGGATCTGGCACCGGAAGTGATCAAAACATCCTTGTCGAAAGTGATCCCCCATTACATGGTGCCGTCACAAATTATTATTAAAGATGCATTGCCGCTTAATCCGAACGGCAAAATCGATCGTAAATTGCTGGACACCCATGCCCGCACGAATTAATTAGCCAGGAAATTATTATGGAACAAGAAATTCTCGCCCTGTTTGAAAAAGTGTTATCCCGCAAAGTGGGCTTTCACGATGAACTGATTGAATCAGACATTCTCGATTCAATTCTGGCGGTCGATCTGGTGCTGGAAGTGCAGGACGTTTACGGCTGCATGATCCCGCCGACCGAAGTCGCCACCGTGCTGAAAACCCCTGCGGATTTGGCGCGTTACATTGAAGAAAACCGTTAATCGTCTTTGGCGTTAATGGTGTTGTGAAAACCCTGAATGAAACCATTCAGGGTTTTTCTAACCACACTATCTCCCCCACCAGACCTTCCCCATTTCGCTTTTTATTTCGCAACTTTAGTCGTACTGAAAATATTATTGTGATCACGCTCATATTTATGCTTATAGCATTAAAGCCCTCAACGTAAACGCTAAAAACAATTCTTTATTTACCAATTACTTAATTTCTTTATAACAAAAAAAGAACATCTGAAATATATATATCGCTTTTATCGATTAATTTCTTTTTTTTAATTTCCGATAAAAGATATAGCGCGGTTTGATACACCAGGGTTGCCGACGCTAAACCAGCCATATAAAACAACAACAGGTTAGCATGCTATGAAATTATCCTTTGCCCAAAAACTGTGGATTCCACTCATCGTCGCGCTGTTAAGTCTCGCCGGAACGTTATTTTTCGGCTCAGTCAAAATTAAAGAAAACCAGCTAACACTGCGAGAACGAGAGTTAATGCATGTATCGCAGCTGGCCCTCAATGTTGTTAAAACGCAGGCCGCGCTCGCCGACAAGGGATTGATTACACAAGAGGAGGCACAACAACGCGCTCTTCAGACCATTAAAGATTTGCGTTATGGGGAAACCGGTTATTTTACCATTCTTAATAACCAGGCCCAGGTCATCATGCACCCGATAAACGCTGCGCTCATTGGCAAAGGACCGGATATTTCCGATGCGAATGGGGTGTATATTTTTCGGGATATGGTCGCTGTCACCAAAGACGACCATGCGGGTTTCACAAAGTATATTTTCCCGCGACCTGGCGAAACAGAGCCGCAACCTAAAGTCGCCTACAGCATTCCGTGGACACCGTGGGGCTGGATAATCACGACCGGGCTGTATGTCGATGATATTCAGCAAGCTTTTTTGAGCTCGCTTTACCAGAGCATTATTGAGTTCGTTGCTATCAGCATCCTGCTTTCGATTATTGTCTATTTCATCAATCGCAGCACGTTGAAAACACTCGGCGGTGAACCGCGTTATGCCGCAGAAGTGGTTTCCCGCATCGCCTCAGGGGATCTGTCGCAGACGGTGAGTAAAAAAGCCGGTGATAATGAAAGTCTGGTACATGAAATGGGCGTGATGCGCGAACAGTTAACCTCTGTGATCGCCGAAATCCGTGGAGTAGCGGAGGTTATTAACACCAGCACGCATGATATCGTCGCCGGCAATCAGGAGATTGCTGAACATTCCGAGCAGCAGGCAGTCTCGCTGGAAAAAACGTCTTCCAGCATGGAAGAGATTACCGCCGCCGTAAAACAAAACGCAGAAAATGCCGGGCAGGCGCGCGAACTGGCGCGCGGTGCGGTGGATATCGCTTCGCGCAGCGGTATGGTGATGCAGAATGTGAACGGCACCATGGGTGACATCTCTGAAAGCGCCGGAAAAATCGCCAATATTATTGAAGTGGTCAATAGCATCGCCTTTCAGACCAACATTCTCGCTCTGAACGCAGCCGTCGAGGCAGCGCGCGCTGGTGAGCAGGGGAAAGGGTTTGCCGTGGTGGCCAGCGAAGTCCGAAATCTGTCATTGCGCAGCTCTCAGGCTGCACAGGAGATAAAAGTCCTGGTAGAAGAGTCGGTCGCGCGAGTCAACAGCGGTTCTTCGCAGATCAAAATCGCCGGAAGCCACATCGACGAGATGATTGAAGCCGTGCAGCGCGTTTCAGACATCATGTCGCAAATTTCGGTTGCGACCGATGAGCAGAGTATCGGCATAAGCCAGGTGAATGAATCGATGGTACAAATCGACTCAGTGACACATCAGAACGCTCAGTTAGTACAGCATGCGGTCGCCGCCGCCAGCGCCCTGGAAGCGCAGACCCGACGACTGACACAGACCGTGGCCTTCTTTAATACGGGCCGTTAACCCCTCCGTAACGCACCGGGAACCCGTGCATCAGGTTCCCGGTGATAACATCCCCCTGGCGACCACAAATGTCCCCCATCGTTATAGCTGGTGCCTTCTGCCGATAGAGAAAGCCATTCCCTGTCAGATAACGCGCAAGAGAAATTACAGTATCAGAATTTTCTGCTGTTCCGACGTATATCCCCTCTCAGTATGATGAGCTCCCGTCACGTTATTCTTTAAATTTCTGAGCTGGAATTTTTATGAGCGATAACGATTTTTCAGTCTGTAAACCGATGGAATCGTCTCCGTCCTGGGGCTTGATAGATGTATTCATCTGGAAAGTTGTTTCCGATAAGTTTGGCGGGGGTATCGGTTATATTCAGAAATTTAAAGATGCCTGGGTTATTCATAATAAAAACGCCATCAGAACCGCGGCCGAACGTTACAGTTTACCGGTAGAACTTTTGGCCGGGGTATGCTGGATCGAAGTGGGTGGCGATCCGAATTTCATCGACAGGGTCGCGTTTGAAGTCAGGGCATTTGACTGGAGCGGCCCTGCTTTTGTCGATCGCCATTTGACTATCACTAACCCGCCGGAAAAGACCTCTTTTGGTTTTGTCAGCATGCAGTTACGCACGGCGGCCAGGACGCTGGGCCTGGATGTGTCAAAGATGGATATGAATCAGTTGCGAACGCTGGCGAATTGCCTGGAAAAAGATGTCTATAACATCAACCTGGTTGCTCAGCATCTGAGACAACTGGCTGATTATGACAAACTGCCCTCGGCTTTAAGCATGGAAGATGTCAGGATTATCGGCGCCCGTTACAACAGGGGGATTATCCCGACACTGGAAGAAATTAAGAGAAATACCTCGTATGGTGACTTTATTGTCAATCACTGGCAGCGATTCAGCAGACTCATTTGGGGATAACATGAATAACATTTTAAGGATTGCGTTACTGTTGATGTATTGCCTGGGCCTAATCCTCTTATGCCTGGTCTCCGTCGATAAATATTCATGGATGAGTGAAATGGATCCCTCCGTGCCTGCGGGTTCGGTCACCGCTGACACCAGTAACAGTGACCTGACATCACTGCTCATCTTTATCGGCATCATCGTTATTCAGTTTATCAGCGTCATTTTCGAGAAAAGCCGTAAAATGAAGCTCCTTGCGGTTGTCCTGGCACTTATCGCCGCAGGCGTTTTTATCGCCAGAACGCATTATTTATAGGCGCAGGAGAGCCCCCATTTTGCCGCTACTGGCTGGTCGACCACTGCGTTAACAGGGCATGCAGCGTTGCAGGCTCCAGTGGTTTTCGCAGCACCAGATACCCCTCTTCTTCCGCGTCGCGAAGTACCGGAGAGTTAAATTCTCCGCTGACCATCGCTCCGCTGACCTTTGGCAGGCGTTCAAGCAGCGCCTTGAGGATCTCAAAACCGCTTTCGCCCGAGCGCAATCGCTGATCGCACAGCACGACACCTGGGGTAAATCCCCCATCGACGATGGCAAAAGCCTCTTCAGCAGAAGCCGCACAGCGTACGACGATCCCCCAACTGCTCATCAGACTTTCCCATGCAGAGGTGACCAGCGGGTCGTCATCAACCACGAGGCAGCTTCCCCTTAGCGATGCTCGGCGACTGACCGGCGCGACGGCGTCGCCGGCTGGCGCGGAATCACTCGTTTTCGTGTCTCCAGTGTGCTGTTTAAAGCGCATCCAGAAGCGGGAACCTTTGTCCTCAACAGAATACATGCCGTAGGTTACATTCATCAGCTTCGCACAGCGCGCCACCACCGCAAGCCCGAGGCCGTGCCCGGCACTGTCTATTTTCCACGCCAGTTCCGGGCGATAATAAGGGGAGAAGATTTTGTTTTTTTCGTCATCGGCGATGCCCACTCCGGTGTCCCACACCTCAAAGAGGCACTCTTCGCCGCGCGGGCGAATGGCCACCAGCACACCCCCGTGTGGCGTGTAGCGCAGGGCATTCTGGATCAGATTGATCAGCGACTGGCGCACCAGCAAGGGGTCGCCCATCACGTGGATGCGCCGCCCGGGCCGCCATGTACGGAGCTTCAGTCCCCGGCTTTTCGCCTCCTCGCGAAACAGCGTGATGACTGAATCCAGCAGCGCACCGATATCCACATGGGTGGTGGCGGTCATCATATTGCCCGATTCGATCTTGCTCAGATCAAGCAGCGAATTGAACATCAACTGGACGGAGCGGACGCTTTGTTGCAAATCCAGCAATTGCGGCATCAGCGCGTCATTGTTGTTTTTATGGATAATCGCCTCAATAAGAAACCCCATGGCGTGTACGGGCTGGCGCAGATCGTGGCTGGCGGTGGTCAGAAATTGATTTTTATCCCTCAGCGCCTGCTCAGCTTCCTCTTTCGCCTGGCGAAATTGTTCTGCCAAACGCACACTCTCTTCTTCAAGCCTGGCCTGCTGAATGAAAAAAGCGTGTGAGGTTAACGCGTGACGATAGATCGCAAAACCGTATAGCAAGTTCAGCATCAGCACGATCAACATCACATCGTCCATACGCCAGATGATGCCGAGATTTAAGAATCCCCAGGAAGAGAAAAAAAACCGTTTAAAGGTACTGATGACCGGCGTTAAATGTGTCGCGTTGGCGGCGACAATGGCGGCGATACTGATATTCAGCAGCAGGAAAAAATCAAAATTTTGGCTCTGTGGGGTAATCAGATAAAGCGATGAAATACCCATCCCGTGGGCCAGGGCGACTTTATTAAGATTCGGCAGCCAGCGGCGCAGGACCTCCTCTTCATTATTCTCTTTAACGTCTCGCTGATAGCGTCGGTGCCATATTCTGATTAACCCTGCGCAAAGCAGGTAAATAACGATCCAGACAACGGTTGGCCCGGTGTTCTCCCCCAGCCAATAGATCCAGATTGCAAATGGAATACCGACAAAAGGCACTGCGGTAAAGCTGAACACTAAGCGAATAAAGGTATTATTGAGCAGTCGGATCTGGGCTCGCGAGGAAATGGCACTATTATCCACATCGGCTATCCATTTCATGATGTCTCTTCCCGCTGGCCGTGAAGGAGTGTAATGACTTCCACTCGGGTATTAACACCCAGTTTTTTTAAAATATTGCTGATGTGCTCTTTAACCGTGGGTTCTGATATGGAGAGTTGTGAAGCGATTCTTTTATTTGGTAATCCACGCATCATCATCTGTAAAACCTCTACCTGACGCGGCGTTAAGTTAAATTTTTGCAATATTGCGCTATTTTTTACATTCAAATCAGCATGAGTCTCCGGAAACCATGTTTGGTTATTCATAAGCGCTTGAACTGCTTCACCAAATAATTCCGGCGTCTCGTTTTTCAGTACAAAACCATGACCACCGGCATTTTGTACCTTTATCCAGATATCATTATTTTCGTCGCCGCTTACCACCAGCAAACGCATTTTTGGAAAACTGTTCTTAATTTCTTTGAGTAATTTCAGTGCGGTAGAAGATGAGAGCCAGAAGTCAATGATCAGTAAGTCCGGGGGACCATTGTCGCGAATAAGCCGATAACAACTCTCCTCATCCGCCACCACCATGACTGACCTGAACCCTAAGTGGGACGTCAGAAAATTGGCAATTCCGCTGCCGACCAAAGGGTGGTCATCAATAACCAGTGCATAATATTTTCCCAAAGGTGTCTCCTTTTCGTGACCGGAAAAAGCGATATTCTGCCAATTTCCAAATCAACAACACTCCCTACTTTAGGAGGGTTCTTTATTCCAGAAAAGAGAAATATCTTATTTCAGTTTTTAAAAAAGAGAAACGTATTGCCATGTCGCAATCGCTACGGACTGATTACAAGGATAATTTATGAAAAAACCACTCATCGCGCTTGTCATTACAATAATGGTAGCGGGTTGTTCAACATTGAAAACCGATCAGGCTATTCCGCTGCTTCAGGCGGAAACAGCAAAAATGCTGGGGCTGGGATCATCCGATGAAATTACCGTTACGCAGGTTAATGGCGCTCAGCCTGATGCTCTGGGAGGGCAAAAACTGACTTACCGCGCGACCACGGAAAAGGGCCGTATTTTTGATTGCTCTTCCATGATGATGCCAGGAATTTTAGGTTCCGCGCCAACGCTTAGCGCGCCAACCTGCACACCTGTCGTCACTCATAAATAATCTGTCGCAGTGAACGTTACTACCGTTCTCTATTTTCACCCGCCGAAGCGTAATAGCCAGGGAATCACAGGTTTTCGCTTCGCCGGATAATTTACCTGCACGCCTGAATTCGCGAAATAAAGCTTTAAACCGGTCAGTCAATTTAATCTCTATAAAACAATGACCTTCGCGACATCACGTTAATCAATCTGGAGATAGCACGTGAATGACAATTTCTCGCACCAATTAAAAGTGAAAACCTCACTCTCTAAACTTTACCTCGCTCTGTTCTCTGCCCCGCTGATGTTATTAACACCCGATGACTCCCGGGCTGCTGATGTGATCTTTGATGGCGATACCCGGGTCACGCAGTCGTTAGTCTATACCGACGATGTCTATGTGGGTCGCACACAGGGCAGCAACTTGCTCATCGATAACGGGAAAATCACGGCTTACAACATTAATATCGGCAGACTCTATAACGGTCAGATTTTCGAAAGCACGGTGACGGTCAGCGGGCCGGATGCGGAACTGAACGCCCTGTACGATCAGTTCGTGCTGCACGGTAGCCTGGACCTTGGCCTTGGCACGCTGCGAGTCGAAAATGGCGCGCTGGCCAGCGCGAAAGAGATTGTGGTGGGCACCACCCGGGGCTACGACAGCCACCTTATCGCCACTGGCGCGAATTCCCGCGTTACCAGTAATTATCTGAGCGTCGGCACTGCGGCAGACTCGCGTTCTACCGTCTCCATCGCGGATGGCGCGGTTCTTACTACCAGCCTCCAGGCACGGATCGGTGATGGCTACGATCCGGATGAGACCGATAAGCTGAACCCGAAAGCCACGGTGACGGGTGAAAATTCGCGCTGGAACGTCACCCAGTTACTGACGCTTAATGGCGATCTGCACGTGCTCAACGGCGGTGCCGTTAACGTCGGCAGCATGGAGGTCGCGGGCGTTTCGGGTACACGCAAAACCGCCGAGCTATATGTCGCAGGCAATAATGCCCGCTTCACCAGCGCTGGCAATATTCTCGTGGGCGATTACGGCAACGGCGTGGTATCCGCGGTGGATGGCGGCGTGATCTCCGCAGGCACTAACGCGATCGTGCTTGGCGATACTGGATCGGGTTCTAACCGCGGGGCGCTGGTTATTGGTAGCCGCGGCAATATGGATACCGGTACCGGTCTTACCGAGCCAACGCTGGGCGAAGCGGGTGGCGCGGGCGCCATTGATGCGCAGACATCGATTGTTTTGCGCGGCGGACTGTTCGGCAGCTATGTCTATTTCAATCACACCGATGATAATTACCTGTTCGCCAATACCCTGAGTGGCGAAGGTGATGTCATCAACACGTCGGGGAAAACGACGCTCAGCGGCGACCTGAGCGGGCTTAAAGCGAACGTCCTCGCCCGTGGCGGCAAAATCATTATTGCCAGTGATATCAATACGCAGCCTGAAACCGATCTTTTTGATATCCAGACACTGAGCGCGGAAAACGGCGGGACGCTGATCCTTAACGCTAACGCCGGGAGCGACGTCAGCAACGGTCTCGGTTACAGCAGCGCCGCGTCGATTAAGGCCGGCGGCACTCTTGGCGGCAACGGCACCCTCGGGCAGACAGAAATCCTCTCCGGCGGCCACATTTCCCCCGGCGACGGTGATATCGGTACCCTGACGCTGAAACGCTACCTGAACTTTATCGGCGAGTCGTTCTATGACGTCGATATATCCGGCGATGGCCGCAGCGATCTGCTGAACGTGGAAGGTAAAACCACCATCAGCAATCAGGCCACTGTGCAGGTCACTGCCCTCGATCCTCAAACCAGCTACCAGACCGGCCAGGTCTACCGCATTATCAACTCAGCAGGCGGCATCGACGGTCAGTTTGCCTCTGCGATCTCTAAATCGGCCTTCCTGGACGTTGCGCTAAACTACAGCGCTAACGCTGTGGATCTGAGCATCGCACAGAAAGAGAGCGGCGAGAATCCGGGCAACCCGGGTGGTGAGAATCCTGGTAATCCCGGCGGTGAAAACCCAGGGAATCCGGGCGGTGAGAATCCCGGTAATCCCGGCGGTGAAAATCCGGGGAATCCGGGCAGCGAGAATCCCGGTAATCCAGGCACAGGCAACCCCGGCACGGGCACACCGGGTATCTTCCAGACAGTGGCGCTGACGAGCAACCAGTGGAATACTGCAGGCGCGCTCTCTACCCTCACACAAAGCGGCCCATCACTGGCGCTATATAACTCGCTGCTGATGCTAAGCGCGCCGGAAGCGCGCGAGGCGTTCAATCAACTGTCGGGCGAGGCTTACCCTTCCGTCCAGTCCACGCTTATCGCAAGCAGCAGCCAGGTGTTTAATGTGTTGAATCAGCGCATGGCGGGGTCATTCGACAATGACTCGCTGCCAATTCCACCGCTGGCCATGTCATTTGCCCAACCTGCTCCGGTACAGAACAACGGCGTATGGGGCCAGACATTCGGCTCATGGGTGAGAACCGACGGCGACAGCAATACCGGTAAGCTGGACGGTAACACCGCAGGTTTCCTGTTGGGTGCCGATCGTAAGCTGGACAACCATAACGTCAGAGTGGGTGGTTTCTTCGGTTACAGCCGTGGAAATTACGATGTCGACAGTCGTCGCTCCTCAATGGATATCGATAACTACCATCTCGGTCTGTATGCGGCGGCGCGTCAGGATGCATTCTCCTTGCGTGGCTCGCTGGGTTACACCTGGCATAAAATTGATGCCGAGCGTAAGGTTGATTTCAGCGGCTACTCGGATCGCCTGAGTGCGAATTATGACGCTAACTCGCTGCTGGCCTTCACCGAAGCCGGTTACCGTTTCGGCCAGCCAGAGCAGAATATCGAGCCATTCGTCAACCTGAGCTATGTCCGTCTGAATACGGATGACTTCAAAGAGAACGGCGGTGCCGCAGCGCTGAGCGTGCGTAACGACACCGCTGATACCTTTTTCTCGACACTTGGCGCGCGCGGCGTAGCGGAACTGCCGAAAAACGTCAGCCTTTATGGCTCGTTAGGCTGGCAACACGCTTATGGTGATAAGAAAGCCTCTTCGCGCATGGCGTTTGCCGGCAGCGATGGCTTCACGAGCGAAGGTACCCCGGTTGATGAGGATATGTTGGTGGGTGATGTGGGCGTCAGTTTTACGCTGCCGCACTCAGCGACACTGAATGTCGGTTACAAAGGACAAATCGGCTCCGACACCCGCGTCAACGCGTTGAACGCCAACCTCCGCTGGTCATTCTAAGTGATGTAGCGTGTTACCAGGCCGCCCCGCAACGGGCGGCTTTTTTGTTAACAGGGGAAATAGACAATATAGCGTTTTACGCTTCGGTAACCGCATTATGCAAAGGTAATGGGTAAATGGCATAACGCGCGCCCACGCAGATGGCGATTCACGCCACTTCCCTCAGTTTAATGGTTCCATAACCGGGCAATCTGTCCCGAACACCATTCCATATGTAAATCATATACTTTAGTAAATACATTGCGTTAATCACCAAAAACACCCGTGGGACACTCTGAGCGAATGGAACCATCTGGTAACCCTGCGTGTGAAGGTGTAATAGTCAGAGACACTGAATTCCCTTATCGTTGAGGTGGTTTTATGCGAGCGACAGAACAGAGTGAAGAAGAGATGGCGAAAGCTATCGGTTATATAGTGATGGAGTTAGAAAATACCGGATGCGCTATCACAGCAGAAACCATTAATGCGCGGCTGGAATTACGCAAAGAGTGTGGAAAGGCATTTGCAGAAATGGCAGCGAAAAAACCATACCAAATCAGGTTTAACGAGTCGTTGTGTGGATAAAAAGTAGGTTAACCTGAAAAGGGTCCCTACAGAGTTCCATATAAAAATAAATGTTTGTATTCAAACAAGAAAGAACAATCAATTTGCAACATACCCAAAAAATTTTTGGGTGGTGCGTTGAACTACATTAACCTCCCCGGTTTATTACCTTAATCTTTGTATCCTCATTCTTATTGTACAATACCTCTATCCCACAATAAGGAATCTCCCCGCCGTGAGAATGACTGACCGCAAAAAGAGGATTCTCAGCGACTTTGAACAGGATAACCTCGAAGGGGTGACAAGTGAGAGTGGTGCGCCGATATGTGAATCGCCACGGGTTTAACAGACACCTCAGAGTCATTTAAGATGGCTTAAAGAGAGGTGCCCATGAGCGGTAAGCGTTATCCCGAAGAGTTTAAAACTGAAGCAGTCAAACAGGTTGTTGATCGCGGTTATTCTGTTGCCAGCGTTGCAACACGTCTCGATATCACCACCCACAGCCTTTATGCCTGGATAAAGAAGTACGGTCCGGATTCTTCCACTAATAAAGAACAGTCAGATGCTCAGGCCGAGATCCGCCGTCTCCAGAAAGAGCTGAAACGGGTTACCGACGAACGGGACATATTAAAAAAAGCCGCGGCGTACTTCGCAAAGCTGTCCGACTGAGGTACGCCTTTATCCGTGACAACTCCTGTTGCTGGCCTGTTCGCCTGCTCTGTCGGGTGCTGGATGTTCATCCCAGTGGTTTTTACGCCTGGCTTCAGCAGCCGCATTCACAACGCCATCAGGCAGACCTGAGACTGACAGGACAGATTAAACAGTTCTGGCTGGAGTCGGGATGCGTCTATGGTTATCGCAAAATCCATCTGGATCTGCGTGACAGCGGGCAACAGTGCGGAGTAAACAGAGTCTGGAGACTGATGAAACGTGTCGGAATAAAGGCTCAGGTCGGATACCGAAGCCCGCGGGCACGTAAAGGCGAGGCCAGTATCGTGTCACCCAACAGGCTCCAGCGACAGTTCAATCCGGATGCTCCTGATGAGCGTTGGGTAACGGACATAACCTACATCAGGACCCACGAAGGCTGGCTGTATCTTGCCGTTGTTGTTGATCTGTTCTCACGCAAAATTATCGGCTGGTCCATGCAATCCCGGATGACAAAGGACATTGTCCTGAACGCACTGCTGATGGCTGTATGGCGGCGTAATCCCGAAAAACAGGTGCTGGTTCATTCGGATCAGGGCAGTCAGTACACAAGCCATGAGTGGCAGTCGTTCCTGAAATCACACGGCCTGGAGGGTAGCATGAGCCGTCGCGGTAACTGCCATGATAATGCGGTTGCAGAAAGTTTTTTCCAGTTGTTGAAACGTGAACGGATAAAGAAAAAGATCTACGGAACGCGGGAAGAAGCCCGCAGTGATATTTTTGATTACATCGAAATGTTTTATAACAGTAAGCGTCGGCATGGTTCTAGCGAACAGATGTCACCGACAGAATATGAAAACCAGTATTATCAACGGCTCGGAAGTGTCTAGATTATCCGTGGCGATTCAGGCGGCGCCCCCTGATGGACTCCCATCACCTACGACAGAAAAGTTAACACCATATACCAATACAGTTTCCGAACCTGCCGTGTCAGTTAGTGTGATTGATATGTCAGAGCCGAGAAGAAAATAAAATGGAATTGTGAAAGTTTTAGTGGTTCCATCGCCATTGTATACAATAAAGCTCTGCTCAGATGATACAGTCATCTTTTTCTCCAGTCGTGCGTGATCCCCACAGCAATGCTGCGGTACGCTTTGTGCAATAAAAAACCCGCCGAAGCGGGTTGGTATGTATCAGGATTATCTTGTATGCATTAAGTAATAATACTTAAAAATACATTATTATTTAATAACTTAACCAAATATTGATTTTCTTGAAATCTCTGCTTTTTCTTTTATCAGTTCACTCAGCGATGAGTCATATGATTTTCCGTATCGGGATAAACACATTTCATTTAACTCTAAAATACAACGAGCTTTTTTATTTTTAAAGTTAATGTATGTTACAAAGCAGGATCCAATGGCTAGTCCTTGAAATATTTCACTTTCATGGAAGAACCCTAAAATATTGCCTAAAAATGAAATCAACCCAATTATTATGACAATTATAGATATTTTTACATATCTATTACAGTCATATATATCCATTTCAAGATTATCAATTCTTTTGAAGAAAGCATCCTCATTCATAATCAATCTCAGTGCTGTTGTCTATTTTCCTAGCATAAACTGAGATGGGGGAATAAGAAAGGTATTACCTTGCTCTCTTTCAACTCTCCTTTGGTATCTCTCTAGAGAACCTGGGTCAAGCGCATCCTGAATGCGGTTAAGGATCAATCCATTCATAGTTGTACGCAGCCAGAATACGTTCAGGAAAGGCGTATTATCTAGCGCTGTACGATACCAGTCGCCAAGGTCAGCATCGCCCCTTGATGATTGCTGGAGTAGGCGAATTATATTGTCTGCACCAGAAGGAACTGGACCAGCGAGGGACGTAATCGCTCCAGCCCCCATCCTGTTTACTTCACCAAACATGAAATCGCCAAGAATACCTAGTCCTCCACCCTGTAAAGCTGCTGCGCGTAGAGTGCTGGCATTTGCTGGTCTTGGTGTCTGTCCTTTTAACATCAACTTCGACTGCATTGACAGATATCCAAACATGGTTGCCCACACAAACAGGTTTGCCACACCAATAAATGCACCTTTACCGTTATTCAGCAAAGCGTTAGTAAAAGATGATGTTTTTGATTCTCCCAATCCTGCTGGCGTGTAACCTCTCCCAAACACCTCTCTCCCAAGAACATTTGTAAGCGTGCAGCGAGAACCGTATTGACGGGGATGTGTTATTCAGTTGGCAGTGCTACGCGCCAGGGGAGTAGTTCGCTGACCCGGTTTATCGGCCAGTCCGCTATGACGTTAAGGACGTGACGGAGGTAGCTTTCTGGCTCCACTCCGTTCAGTTTGCATGTCCCGATCAGGCTGTACAGCAGCGCTCCCCGCTCTCCTCCATGATCCGAACCGAAGAACAGGTAGTTTTTGCGGCCCAGGCTGACCATCCGTAGCGCATTCTCAGCTATGTTGTTATCTGCCTCGGCCCAGCCGTCGTCAGTATAGTAAGCCAGCGCCGGCCACTGGTTCAGTACGTACGTGAACGCTTTCGCCAGTTCTGAGTGTCGCGACAGCGTTTTCACCTTTTCACGCAGCCAGCTTTCCAGGGATTTCAGCCGCGGTTTAGCTTTTTGCTGACGTTCTGCAAGGCGTCGCTTCGCCGGCATTCCCCTTATCTCCGCTTCAACGGCATACAGCTCGCCGATACGCTTCAGGGCTTCATCCGTCAGCGCCGACGGTGTGCGGACGTGCACATCGTGGATTTTACGGCGGGCGTGAGCCCAGCAGGCGGCTTCCGTTATCTGGCCATCGCGGTACAGCTCGTTGAACCCGGCGTACGCATCGGCCTGCAGCACACCACTGAACCCTGCAAGATGGGTCTGAGGGTGGATGCCTTTTCTGTCCGGGCTGTAAGCGAACCACACCGCCGGCGCGACTGCTGATCCAGCGTTGCGGTCATCACGAACATACGTCCACAACCGCCCGGTCTTCGTCTTCTTATTGCCCGGCAGCAGCACCTGGACCGGGGTGTCATCGGCATGGAGTTTACCGTCGGTCAGGACATAGCCCTGAAGCGCCTCTTCCAGCGGTGACAGCAGCCGGCAGCATGCATCCACCCAGCCCGACAGCAGTGAGCGGCTCAGCTCCACACCCTGGCGGCTGTATATTTCTGACTGCCGGTACAGCGGGGTATGTTCTGCATACTTTGAACTCAGCACGCGGGCCAGCAGCCCCGGTCCGGCGATACCCCGCTCGATGGGACGTGAAGGCGCGGGGGCCTGCACGATGGCATCGCACTGAGTACAGGCATGCTTTTCACGTACTGTCCGGATAACCCGGAAGGCGCTGCGCATCAGCTCCAGCTGTTCGGCGGCATCTTCACCCAGGTAACTCAGCGCGCCACCACATTCCGGGCAGCATGACGCTGCCGGCAGCAGCCGTTTTTCGTCACGGGGAAGTGATTCAGGGAACGGTTTGCGGGTACGGGTCTGCCGCAGCGGGCGCTGCACGGCCGGGTCATCCACCCGGCCGGTAAGGGTATCGCTTTCTTTCTGCAACTGCTTAAGGTCGGCTTCCATCTGCGCGATACGGCGGGAGACTTTTTCGGAGCGGCTGCCGAAGTTCATCCGGCGCAGCTTATCCAGTTGCGCCTGCAGGTGATCTATTTCGCGTTCACGCTCGTTCAGCTTTTCCAGAAGGGCACGGTTCAGCGCCTCCTGTTCGGCAAGGAGACGTTTCAGTTCATCGATATCGTCAGGAAGTAAGCTGTTCATACCGGGTATATTACCAGGCTCATTCAGCGTCGACCAGGATAAAGAGGCCTACAACATAGTCAGTGACGTAAGCAGTCTTTTAGGCTGCCGCCAGTCGATACCTTCAAGGAGCATCGCCAGCTGTGCCGGTGTGAGGAACACTTTGCCATCCCGGGCTGACGGCCAGGCGAAGCGGCCGCGCTCCAGCCGTTTGGTCAGCAGACACAGTCCATCGCCGGTAGACCAGAGGAGCTTTACCTGACTGCCATTACGCCCACGGAAGATAAAAACGTGACCTGACATCGGATCGTCTTTCAGCGTCGTCTGCACCTTTGCCGCCAGGCCGTTGAAGCCGTTTCTCATATCGGTGATGCCAGCGACCAGCCAGATCTTTGTCCCTGATGGTAATGGGATCAACGTTTGAGCTCCCGTATCAGCAGGTTCAGGATATTTTCGCTGATGGCACCATTCAGACGGAGTGATCCGTGCCGGAACGTCACTTCACAGCTGATATTGAGTGATTCAGGTGCCGCAGCAGCTACAGGTTGTGACCGGGGGGAGGTTGCAGGGACAACATCTTCGGTATCAAGTGTTATCGGGAGCAGCTCAGGCACGTTGTTTTCTGTTGTTGAAGGAGGACGTAGTTTTCCTTCGCGCCAGTACTGGCGCCACTTGAACAGCAAATTATCGTTGATCCCATGCTCACGAGCGAGTTGCGCTACGGAGATCTCTGGTCGATGCGAGAGTTCAACCATTTTGATTTTGAACTCAACGGGATAATTAGGGCTTTTTTTACGCACTGCGGTTAATGATTTCATGGATAGCGTCCACCATATTTGGTGTCCACTATCCTCTCAGGAATATCAGGATCTGCCAGACGGTGCTGAGACGACGCTTACAAACATTTTGCAAGAAACTTGCGGTGAATGATTTGTATTGTCCAGCAAATCGGACGGCCTCTCCAGCAACAGTGCCGGGGACTGTCCCAAACTTCATTAATGCCTGAGTCCTGTCTCCTGGCTCAGACATTGCGATGTTCAGGCGATCAAGAATGTAGCCACGTAACTGTCCCTCCAGTGAGTCACGAGCGTCCGCTATTGATCTGTCTGTTACTTTGATGCCTTTAGACTCGACATAAGATGCGATCACATCATCAGGTACAGAACGAATTCCGCTGGTAGTCATGAATTTGCGGCCTTCGCTATCAGCCATATCCATTCCGCGATAGATATTCCACTCGGCATCGCCAATACCATGAATGTCCAAAACACGGCGCAAATCCTCTGTCAGGTTTGCGTATGGAAATTCGGCATTTTTAGCCAGCCAGTTGGTGATCATCATGGCGTTGGAATTACGCCCAGACTCAGTCCAGAAATTCATCAGGTTATACTTGAAGAATATCTGTTGAGCGCGCCCCATCTTACCGCTGAGGCTGTCATCACCTGACATCCTGCGAATAATCTCCTGAGTCATCGTGTCGGAGTAGACGCCAATAGATGACAAGATTTCTTTTTCCTCAGCACTATTGAAGCGTGAGAATCTACCCTTCATTGCACCAAGAAGCGCACCCATGAAGTTCTGCCCCTGGTAACGCATTTCAGTAGCGGAAATTGGCACATCGTTAAATGAGGAAATCACAGCGCCACCCAACTGTGACATACGCAGCCAGCCGCGAATGTTGGCTGATGCATTTGCCCAGCCAACACTGCCTGGAATATTCAATGAACCATCAACCTGGGTAAGGGTATTCTTTTTGAGCTTACGCACCTTCTCAGAAAAATCAGCCTGAGCCGCTGGCGTGCCAGACTTGCTTAAATCATGAGAAATTGATTCAGCAAGGTAATTAAACATGTTCTGCGGGTTTGTCCCTAGAACACGCATCATTCCTGTTGTACGAGCCGCGCTGTTTAATCCACCAAATACAGCTTCTCGCAAGCTTCCCGTTCCGAACTGCTGGTTATATTCATGCCATGATATGCCGTCTTTAAAATGCAGAACACGCTCCTGGCTTGCGCGTTTTGCTGCATTCTGCGAGCCTTTGAATCCATTCATCCAGTCTGGTTTTTCAGTGGTGAGATGAACACCAGATGCCAGCCCGTTATATACGTTGCGCATGAATTGTTCGCGATCTGCCACACCCTCAAATGTGACATCATCCAGACGAGGAAGGATAGAATCACGCCACGCCTCATAGCCAGCAGAGCGTATTTTCAGGATGTCATGCGACTGGCGTACGATATAGCCAGGTACTTTGCGTATCCATGCGCCTGCCCGGTTTTCATCAATCCTCGCTGACTCCTGCCACTTCATGATGATATTTGCCGCATCAACAGACTGTTTTGTCATTCCATCGGTTGATTGTCCCCGACCAATACGCCACATAGCATCTGCTATTTCACGGTCGTTGCTGCCACTACTGATAAATTTTACCAGCCCTGCCTTATCGAAATCGTAGTTTATTCCTGCATGATATTTCCCACGCAGTTGAGCTACTTCTGACGCTACAGAGCGTCGTGAACCGGTACGGGCATCATTGCGTCCAACCAGGATTGCTTCCAGACCAATATCAGGGCGGTCTTTCCATGTTGTGCGAAGATCTGAAAGGCGCTGTGCGGCGATGCGCGTATTCAGTGCCTTATTCCTTGCCTCAATAACTTTAGCCAGCTTATCGGCGTTGGTAAGTTCATCAGCAGCACGTAACGCAGCTTCTTCCAGAGATAGCGCTTCATTGCCAGCAAGAATACGGTTAGTCGTATCATTCATATCACGAACAAGGGACTCCATTTCCTGTTCGCTTAACTTTCTCCCGGCTGCCGTATTGACGGCTATTTCACACTGAGTCAGAAATTCATTAGCCATTAAAGTGAAGTGGTCAACAAAAACTGGCCACCGCGTTAGAGTTTTTCCAGTATCGGTTTTCTGATTCGTTTGGCGGTAACCCACCATTATATTCGTGCGGTCTTAGTGCGCTGTAATATCCAACGATATAGTCCGTTATTGCGTGAGCTGCATCGCTGAAGCTTACATAGCCCGTCGCCGGCACCCATTCGTTCTTCAGACTCCTGAAGAAGCGCTCCATTGGGCTGTTATCCCAGCAGTTTCCACGCCGACTCATACTCTGCCTGATCCGGTATCGCCACAGTAACTGCCGGAACTGCCTGCTCGTATAATGGCTGCCTTGATCGCTGTGGAACATCACCCCGACGGGCTTACCACGGGTTTCCCATGCCATTTCCAGTGCTTTCATGGTGAGCCTGCTGTCCGGCGAGAACGACATGGCCCAGCCCACTGGTTTTCTTGCGAACAGGTCGAGAACAACGGCGAGGTACGCCCAGCGCTTACCCGTCCAGATATAGGTCACATCACCGCACCACACCTGATTTGGTTCCGTTACGGCGAACTGTCGCTCAAGATGATTCGGGATAGCAACGTGCTCATGACCGCCACGCTTATACCGGTGAGTCGGCTGCTGGCAACTGACCAGCCCCAGCTCTTTCATGAGTCTGCCAGCAAGCCAGCGCCCCATCTGGTAACCTCTCTGGGTTGCCATTGTGGCGATGCTTCTTGCTCCGGCAGAGCCGTGGCTGATGCCATGCAGTTCAAGTACCTGGCTGCGTAATACAGCCCGTCTGCCGTCTGGCTTTTCAGGACGGTTTTTCCAGTATTTGTAGCTGCTGCGATGGACCCCGAACACATGGCAGAGAGTGGCCACAGGATAACGCGCCCTGAGTTTCCCGATTATCGAGAACTGTTCAGGGAGTCTGACATCAAGAGCGCGGTAGCCTTTTTTAATATTTCATTTTCCATTTCAATACGTTGTAGCTTTTTCCTGAGCTCACGGATTTCAATTTGTTCCGGGGTAATGGGGGAGGCTTTTGGTGTTTTTCCCTGCCGCTCATCACGTAATTGTTTCACCCATCGCGTCATTGTGGAAAGGCCGACATCCATAGCGCTGGCTGCATCTGCCACGGTGTAATTCTGGTCAACGACCAGTTGAGCGGATTCGCGTTTAAACTCTGCGCTGAAATTTCTTTTTTTCATTATGGCACCTGTGTTGTTCTGAGGTGAGCATATCACCTCTGTTCAGGTGGCCAAATTCAGTAAACCACTTCAGTATCGAAGCGATTGAAGGTCACCTGGCTGAATTGCAGTATGAAGAAATCGGCGAAACAGAGTTCGCTCGCGCCGCGTTCGTACCTAACTCAATCACCGGTGAACTTGTTACGCCGATTGAGAATGGGTATGCCATCGTCGTCCGTCGTGATGAAAAGATAATTCCTGCTCAGGTAGTCGCAAAAGAAGCACGTGAGCGCATCGAACGCATTGAGAAATTGAGCGGTGGCAAGCTAAAACGCCAGGAGCGTAACGCGATCATCTGCGACGTAAAAGTAGATCTGTGCAAAAAGGCATTCGTCCGTTCTTCGCTGATCCTTTCCCTCTATAACAGCAAAGATAACCTGCTGGTCGTGAATACCACGAACAAAAACATTTCTTCTCTGGTTGGTTCGTTGCTGATTAAGGTTGTTGGGTCTCTTAAAACCGAGACTATACATATCGACAACATTAAAAATGGCCTCACCACGAGACTGCAAAATCACCTTAATGGAAGCAATGATGCTTTTGATGGGTTTACCGTTGGTGACTACATCCAGCTTTCACGCCTGGTTGAACATAAAGAAGTGCTTCGTTTCTCAGCCGAGCACGCATCCATCACCAATGAGCTTACGGAAAGTCTTGCGGGCGGGTTTACTGTCGATCAGATGGAATTAAATGGGTGCGGAGTTAACTTTCTCCTGACCGAGCGCTTCCACTTCCGTCGAATTGATACTCAGTCTTTTAATTACTCTGACGATGAAGATAAAGCCTTCCAGTGGCGTCATCAGACTGGTGCGGATCTCTTCCAATTCAGCCAGGTAGTAAACCAACTCTGCAAATTGCTGGCCTATAAAGAGCCAGAACAGCAAAAGCCAGCAGCTTAACCCGAATGCAGCAATTACCCCATGTGAATGGGTTGGGTTGCTGCGCTCTAAAAACAGCGCGGTGCAGCGTGCATATATATGGAGAACTACCGATGAGAATGACTAAAGAGCAGTTGCTGATAGCCGCTCGCACAGCGGCAAAATATCTCCCTGCGGCTTCTGCCGACATTATGAACGAACTGGCTAACCGTCTGGACGTTACCAGCGTGGCGTTAAGCGAATCGCTGGAGCAGCGTAAGAAACTTGCTAAGGCATTAACTGTGATTGCCAATTCTGAGCAGCATGAAGGCGATACTGTTGTTTGTGATTTTTCTTCGCTGGTTTCAGTTGCTTCTGGAGCGTTGCGCGAGCACTACAACAGCGAATGTCATTCAGACATGAATGAGGCCACCAGCAATGGCCGCTAACTCATTCAAAAAGATGACCACGAAGGGCGGTGTGATTAAACGCACCGATACCGGGATGTTTATCAGCCTGGATAACATCTTCGTCAAAGAGGGCTTTAACAAACGCGACGATGACGAGCGTACTCGCCAGGCTGATGACGACCTTTTCAACTACCTCATGAATGGCGGTACCGTTCCCCCACTGGAAGTTACCCCACGCGACGAAGGCGGTGTTTGGGTTGTTGAAGGCCACCGTCGTCGCCGCTGCTATGAGCGCTGCCGTGATGCGGGTAAACCGGTTGACCGCGTTCACATCATGCCATTCGTTGGCAATGACGTTGAGCGCCTGGCTCGTGTCATGACCAGTAATAACCAGTTGCCCCTCACCCCGCTGGAACAGGCACAGGTAATTAAGGAACTGGCTACAACTTTCAACCTGACCAATCAGGAAATAGCGAAGCTTGTTCACAAGTCGGTCCCTACGGTTGAGAAGTTACTGACCCTCGCTACTGCTAACCATGACGTTCAGCAGATTGTTAAAAATGGCGAAGTTTCCGTAGGTGTCGCGGTTGAGCGCGTTCGTGAGCACGGTGAGAACGCAGGGAAAGTACTGGAGCAGGATCGCGCCGTTGCCGCTGCTGCTGGCAAAAAGAAAATCACTAAAAAGGTTATCGCCCCGGAGATCAGCGTCAAAAGCGCCCGCCGTCTCGTCGAACTGATCAGCCTGGCCGGGATTGATGATAACGGTGTAGTCACTCTGGAAGGTCTCGCGCTGGCAGAGGTGCTGGCGATTGTTGATGAACATAAGGCTATTTCAGCTCAGCGCGAGAGCAAAGGAGCGCAGTCATGACTGTATGCCTGACAGATAAACGGCGCCACAGTGAGAAAATCCCGTGCGTGGAAATGCCGAATCATACCTGGTTTTGTGTTCTTGATATCCCCGGGATGGGCGCACTAGTAGATACGAGCCATTACTGCGATTCAGCGACTGCAACACCGTCAAAAGCTAAAAAAATGGCTGATTTGATAGAGAAGTGGACGCCTCCTGATGGGTGGTGCAACGGAAATGATCGTGAGTGGCATGCCCGCATGAAGGGCTACATCGTAGATTTTCTCAGAAACTGCAACGGATTCAGGACGCACTGATATGACCATTAACAGCGAACAGATTCAGGCACTCAAAGCGGCTGCGCAACTCATTGCTCATGGTTATCAGCAGGAATGGGGTACCGAACGAGATGAAGACGGAGAGTCAACCTGGGTTGGCACTTATGACCATGATGGTGTCCTCTGCCCGTTTATCGACGTTTCAATTTCAGAATGGTCAGGTGAAGACGGGGACGATGCCAGGCTGGCTGATTTTATTGCCAAAGCTAACCCCGTAGCCATCCTCGCCATGCTGGCAGAGCGTGACGCCGACAAGAAGCGGATTGCTGAGCTTGAGCATAATCACCGTGTGCATGCAGCACGACTACTTGCAGAGCGCGGTCAGCTTAAAGACCGGATCGCTGAACTGGAAGCGATATCTGCCGCCGCAGAAAAACTGGTGCGATGCAAAGGCCGCTATCACAGCGAGCAAAACTATCGCGCCATGGCTTCTCTGTTTGGCGTAACGACACCTGACCTGCCGCCGCTGGAGATGGAAGCGCGGACGGTGAGCGTTAAGTTGCCGGAGCCTATCGGGCCAGAAGCTGCACCTGCTCATTATTGGGATAACGGTGAGTCTATGGCGTATGCAGACGGTTATAACAAAGCCACATCTGACACTAAGAATTTATGCGCAGCCGCTGGCATCACTTTAGACGTGGGGGAGTGAAAGATGACACTCACCAAAAAACAACGCGCCGAATTGCGCATGAAATTTGGCGGTCGCTGTGCGTATTGCGGATGCGAGCTTCCAGAAAATGGCTGGCATGCCGACCATGTTGAGGCCGCTTTGCGTAAGTGGGAATTTAGCGAGCGTCAGGCTAATGGTGTCCGGCGCACGGTTGCAACAGGTGAATTCTGGCGGCCTGAGAATGATGCTATCGAAAACCTGTTCCCGGCCTGCGCACCTTGCAATCTGTTTAAAGCGACATTCACTGTCGAGATTTTCCGTGAACAAATTGCAGCTCAAGCAGAACGGGCACGCGCATACAGCGTCAACTTCCGCACCGCAGAGCGCTTTGGCCTGGTAGAGGTCATCGATAAGCCGGTTGTGTTCTGGTTCGAACAATATCAGCAGCAGGAGTCCGCTGGTATCCATCTGGAAGTGGGGGGGTGAACGATGGCAAAGCTGACCAAAGCAGAAAAGGCCTGGGTAGATGATTTGCAAGCCGTGCTAGACCGCTGCCCATCGCCGAAGAAGATCGGTTTTTACACAATTGGCGACCCAACTATTTTCCTGTATGACTTGCGTCGATGCGATGAAGTCATGACTGCACTGGATGCAAGGCTATCCAGTGACTGGTGTACCGCTGTCCAGAATATCGGTGCTGATTTTGATGAAACCATAGATTTTCCGTCAGCCGTTGAAAGCACGGCGGGTTAAGGAGGCCGTATGACAGAACAATTTCCGAGCAAGGTGAGACTGGCACAGATAGCCAGCTTTTCAAAAAGCATGGCGCTTCCACCGTCTCATGACGAAATCGAAGCTATGGCCCTCTTCGCACTGGCGGCGCATGAGCAAGAGCCGGTGGCGTACAAAGCCACTCACCTTGATAGCTTTGCATTTGGCGAAACCAAATCGGCTGTAGAGGAGCATGCCGAGAGATTCGGATGGGAGCTCGAATTTACTGAAATAACTCCGCTCTACACCCACCCCGCGCCATCAATCCCGGCAGCGGAGGAAGCAAACTCCCGTGCGCTATTTGAGTCATGGTTCAGGGAAGAAATAATTGCGAAACCGGATTTCGTATTTGCAGATTTTGACAACGAAACCGGGGAATACATCCCCCCGGATGATGATTCAATCGAACTCTATACACACATACAGGCAATGTTGATGTCGTGGAACGCCTGCCGCGCCGCCATGCTTAACCATCCCGAGCAACACCTCGATATGGTAGACCATTCTGGTGATGTCAACAAAAAGGTCGCGCCGCCCATCCAGTCCGGTAATTCAGCGCAACCTGTAACGGTGCCTGCCGGGTATGTGCTGGTCCCGGTTGATTTGCTATCAGACCTGCGCGATTTTGCTCACCCCGAAATCGAAAAATACTGCGAGATGTGGGAAGGTCGCAGGGATAGCGAGTTTCCTGCTATGCGGAAGATTATCTCGGATGCAGATGCGTTGCTCGCCGCAGCGCCGAAAGCACCTGATGGCTGGATTCCGGTAAGCGAGCGGATGCCGGAAAATAATAGCTACGTTTCTGTCGTATCACGGCATGGAGAATATGTATCAGGCCTGGTAAATGGAGAGTGGCTTGAATTGCATGATGGTTCATCTTTCCCCGTTAGTGAAATTTATCTGTGGCTCACGCTGCCGTGCCTACCATCTAAACCCCTGCCAGATGCACCAAAGGTGACGCCATGACCAGCAAACTCAAACAGCGCCGTATGCGCCGACTCCGTGACGATGTAGCCTGGTGGCGCGAAGAGGCCAACGACTGGAAAGAAATCGCACTGGAACATGCTGCCGAGATTGAGCGACTGAACTGCCAGGTGATTCATGTAGTGTTGCCGATGATGGTGCCACCAGCAGTAATTGAAGGCATGAAGGCCAAGCGCGTAGAGCATCAGCTTTGCCTTAAATGTAATGACGGCGCACGGGGCGGCTGTTCCGCTTGTGCCTACAATGATCGATAACCGGGTGCAGCCGGTAGTGGAGAAAGTATGGCTACAAAATATCTCACAATGAAAGACATGTGCCAGTTAACAGGGAAGAGTAAACCTACGTTATGGCGAATGTATGCAAAGCGCGGCGAGTTCCCTAAACCAGAACGAACGGCAAGTGGGACATTCCTGGGGTGGAGCGAGAAGGTTTATGAAGATTGGGTAATCAGTAATAAAAGCCAGCCATTTTGATTTCAATACCTGACCCGTTACCTGACCTTGCGTCGTAGCGGGTTTTTCATATTTATAGGCTAACTTATTGAATTAAATGGTACGCCCTACAGGGTTCGAACCTGTGACCTACGGCTTAGAAGTTCCTGGAACTACCTAAGTTAACAATAACTTACCGCGTCACTCCTGCGCTCACACGTCCCATGATGCGAAAATATGCAAAGACTTGCAAAGCGGTGCAAATCTTTGCGTGTCTCAAATCTGTCTCACATCACCAGGCAGTCATCAAACTCACCCGTTCGCGCGTCATTGATGATGTAAGTGATTACCCCCTTCACTACCACTCTTTCCTCACAGTCATCGTCAGTGATGTATGTTTTATTGTCTGCGTTATCCAGTTCTTCCAGGTGAACACGTGGTAGCAGTCTGAGACGAAGCAGACGCAGTTGTTCGTGAAGATGACAAATCACCAGGCTGCCGTCTACAGGACGTAAAGACGTATCCATGACCAATAGCGCCCCCTTCTTAATGCCTTCACGCCATGATGTACCGGTATAGCGAACGAAAAATGTTGCAGCAGGCTTTCGTATCAACTCCCTGTCGAGAGATATCGCATCTTCGTGGTAATCAGCAGCCGGGCTTGGGAACTGTGACATTGCAACCATAAATCACCTCGTAAGTTACTGTATGTATAAACAGTATAATAAGATGTAAATGAACGTTGCAACGCCACATGATCAATATTTTCAGCGGAAGCATCCATGCCTTTGACGCCGAACTAAAAACCCGCCGAAGCGGGCTTTTGCTTATTGAGGCAGGTTATATCTGCAATTACCGAACGCAAAATATCGTGACGTAGACGGCACGTTGTTAACAACAAATGCGCCACTGGTGTCTATCCTCAGTGTGGCCACGCTTTGAAGTGGAACGCTATTTACATCAAAACAGGTCAGCGGGATATATAGCTGAGACAAAGGCGCGTATGCCTGCGGCAACTGGAGAATTGTAGTGTTGTTTGGAACGGGGGCTGGGGTGTCCATTAACCCTGTCAGGCCAAATTCGTTACCGACAACCTCAAATTTTGGTTTAACGGCAACGCCATATGTTGCTGAAATTGCAGACGGTATCCATCCAGGAATAATTTCTGTTGGGCTAATGTTGGTTCTGGTCCGGCAAAAAAGATATCCGATTAAGGCTTTAGCCCAACCACCTCCTTTGAGTTGTGCACCGAATCCAGACTGATGCAGGTTATCCTGGACAACCGGATCAAGCTCAGGATGCACAAGAAGAGAAGGAACAATGGCACCCATATCCTGTAAAGGCAGCATGGCGACCTGGACGCCTAGATCTGACAATGTCCTGAGTAACCGCAGGCGATATGAAGCGCCTCGAACTGCGTTAGAATCAAGCTTGCCCGTTGATTGTCCAAATGGAACCGCTGCGCTACCGTTATACCACAGAGCCGGAATACCTATAATCGGGGTAATATTGTAGGTCTGGCATGTTGTTACGATACTGGTGATCGCTGTAATAAACTGGTCTGCCGTTGAACCTCCCGCAATATCATTAATCCCAACATCAATCATGGCGTAATCAAATCCACCAAGCGCCACAAAATCAGTTGAGTTAAATATTGCAGCCTGTTGTACTGCTGTCTGCCCTGCTACCGCGAGGTTTAAAATATTTTTGAACTGCAATCCACCCGCGCCGCTGGAAACACGCACCATGTGGTTAACCCATGAAAGATGGTTATTTTTGTCAGCAGTTGAGTCACCGACAATAACGACGCGCAACGGTCGCATACCGTAGGTTTTATTATTTTTCACTCTAACAGGATACGTGATATACGCGGCGTTAGTATTGTTTGCAATACCTGCGCCCCAGCCAGCACGTACTATGTTGTATGGAAGCCCCTCAATTCTGGCAACCTCGGAATGGTTACACAGAATTGAGAATGACGTTGGAGAGTGGATTTTTATCCCGATTTCAGAAACATCAAAATTATAAGCTGGGTTGTCTTGTACCGGGTTGGGAATTGTTACTGATTGTACAGGGTAACCCTCCCTGAAAACGTATCGGGTAATATCACCGCCACCAATAGGCTGGCTGTAGATAACAAACCCACGCTCTGTTTGCACGTAAATAGCAATACTGGCGGTAGACCCTGGCATAGTTACCTGGGCGTGTGCCTCCCATCCTGGGCGAACGGGAACACTACCTACAATAAATTGCCCCGTGGGGATATTGCTGAAAGTTACGATATCCACATCGCCAGATGCAGATGCTCCAGATGATGCCCCTGTTGCCGGATTCACTGCGTAAAAAGCGAGTTCGCTGTTGGCCTGAATTTTCTCAACTACCGGGGATTCTCCGTCGCCTGAACTAATGAAATAAGGTTTCCCTGATAATGGTCCGTAAGGTGTTGGGCTTAAACGATACGTGTATCCCAGCGTTGGCAGAATAATGTTTAGCGGACGCGTTACGACCAGTCCGGCCCCGATTAATGGGGTTCCGCCACCTTCGTGCGTAATATCAACACCAGGGTCTGGGTCAATAATATATTTTGACATATCAGGCCATGTCATGGTGCCGTTCATGTAATAACGACCTGTACCACCCACAGTTTTAGGAAACCTGATTTTGCATCCGTTTGGGAAGTCAGTAAAAATAGCCTGGAGCGCGCTCCAGCAATTTGTCCCAGACGTTCCGTTGTAGTCATCCTTTCCGCCATATTGCTGGATGGATACAGATTGTAAATTGACATCATGCTGGGTAATCAAAACAGAATTTGGTGTAGCCTGCTTAACTCCGACAAGAACATCACCTTCTTCTGCCCCGCCTCCAGCAAGGCGTGATGAGAACTGGTCTGGGTCATATTTAAGAACGTTGGGAAAGTAGAATTGCTGAACGTCATAGGCATCAAGAACGGCCATACTGTGGCCCCTGTCTGTGACAAACTTTGCAATCTCTCCGTTGTAAACTGGATACCCGCCAGCGTTTATAGATAATGGCTGCGCAACCGGAACGGTGCTTCCATCCTCATTTTCCAGATATACCTGAATTTGATTGACTGGATTGGTTGGATCAGTGTCAATTTCACCTACGTAAATCTTGCCGTTAGCCGCTGCTTTGAATGACCGTGCCATTGTGAAAAGTTGACCAGGCATACTAATTACTGCATTTACTGTGATATCCGTCATTTCCTGTGCTCCGGGAGCGAGTAGTCACCACAGCAAAGCTGCGGTATGTTTTGTGCAATAAAAAACCCGCCGAAGCGGGTTGAGTTATGAATATGGCTTTGTTTTATGCGGCGTTATTAAGAAGGTCTGGCTGCGTTATCTGCATGATGTGCTCATGCTCCAGTTTCAGCACAAGCTTCTCCTTCTTGCGCTCATTCATCAGCCGGCTACCGATTGTCCCTTTCAATTTAGAGCGAGTATCCTTGATTGCATGCTTGTGCTGCATGTCTTCGATAATCGACATTCGGCGAGACAGGTTTTCAGCCATGAAGTTAAATGCAGCGATGAACTGTTCTTTTATGCAAGTTGCAGCCTTACCAGTGAAGCCCATTACAAGCATCATCCATCCATCTTTTGTGATGTTGTACATAAGGCGCATCTCACCCTTTTTATCGATGTATTCAACGGGCTCAAAATTGAGCCGGTTAAATTCTGGTGAGCAATCAGACTCAAGGCGCTTAATGGCTCTGATTACGTTTTTGTGGGCTTTGCTGAAATATTCAGCCACTTTTAGTGACGTCGTGATAACTTTGTTATCGACAGTGAAGACCATGTCATTAAAGTTGAAAGCCGGAATAACTGACGGGTTATTCATTGCGTTTCCTTTATTTGAAATGAACCTTTGCCGCACAGGAAATCAGCCCGTCGAGGCTCGCCAGCACTAACTGACTTCCTCAAAGGCTCATTTCAAAGTGACTGGTTCGACGTGGTTTAGCGCGTGCGAGGCGCGTTTCAGATACAAAAAAGCCCCGGGATGTGCCGAGGCTTTGATGTTTGGTGTACAGTGTTAGAAAACTAAGGAGGTCACATGGAACAACAGCAAGGCTCACCGCTTTCTCTAATAATTATGATTCTGGTTTTTGTAGTGGTTGGTTTTTGGCCTGGATATAAAATATCTAAAAAGGCTGGGTTTGATTGGAAAATGGCCGTATGCCTAGCAATACCTGGCTTCAACGTTGTAGCTTGGTTTGCGCTGGCTTTCATGGAATGGCCTATTCACAAATATCTACCGAAAGACAAGAAAATTTAATGGAGTAATGCCAGGTTATCCGGGCTTTCTTTTATCTACATGGAGTGGTTATGAAACGACTGATTGTTGGTGCTTTGAAGATTTTGGTTTTTGTCGGTGGTTTTACTTTTTATGGGTTGGGGATGTATCCAAGCGTAGGAGGCGGATTTGCACTCTTCTTTCTTTCTCTGGCCCTATTGAGTGCATGGATTGAAATAAAATCAACAATCAGAAAATAGCCATCCGTGGCTTCCGCCTTACTTTCCGTCGCTGGCGCAATTCTTATCAGAATAAAGTTGCTGTAGCTTCTTGAACCTGTTTTTTGCCGCTTGCCCCTCTACTGTTTTCGCATCGCTTGTATCCATGAAAAACAGTGGGACAAGAAGAAATGCACCAGTAACACCAAGGGCTGAGTTCTTAGCGATCTGCCCGTTAAGTTCACTATCCTTTGACTTCACTAGGTTTGTCATTTCTTCCATCTCACTTACGATGGATTGGCATGACATATTAGCGTCACCAGGCTGTGACGCCTGAACCGGCATAGGAGTTGTGTGTACGCAAGCGGAAAGCAAAGATAATGCTGTAACCGCCAGTGCAAATTGTTTAATCATGATAAATCCCTTATGTTTTTAAGTAATTTAACATGATTGTAAGAAAATGTAAGCCGTCCATGGCTTTCATTTACTGCTGAGTTACCTGGTTAGTCAGTAGCGGCCTAACCGCTACTGCGGCCTGATTTAAGGCCTTTTCATAAGCTGGCGTACCTGCTTTTGTATTCGCCAGCCTGAGCATTGCATTCCTTACTGGCTTACTCTCGTAGAATCTGGCAACAGCACCATAGCTAAGCCCAGCGGCTGTCCCTACACCTCCGGTGCCGATTACGTCACTTGCCACTCCAGCGGGAACTGCAACCTGAAATAGCTCCTGCCCGGTTGGCGTTACAACCCCCGCACGTGCGGCGCGACGCGTCTGGTCGAGATAGGTAGACAAGCCATTCAGGTATTGCTGATCTGCGCCTTTAAACAGTATCCCTGTTTGTGATGACAGGCGATTAATTTCATTCAGGAACTTATCAGGACTACCACCTGATTTTTCATACGCCTTTCCAATTACAGAGGCTCTGGCAGCGCTACGGCCTTTATAGTCAAGCGAGTTATATAATTGCCTTACCTCGCTTGGCTTATTGCTGAACAGCAGGTTATTCACAACCTCAGGGGTTAGATCGCCTTTCTGGAGAACATTTTTCAGGCGGGTATTATTGACCAGTTGGGCTTCATTGGCATAAACAGCATTGGCTTGTTTATACCTGCTTGCTACCTGTGAGCCCAGCGTGTCATTAACAGCCTGGTTGACGTCATTAGTCAGGGCAGAGTAAACGCGATTTACTGCGGCCTGAGATTGATTAGGCCAGGTAACGCGATCACCTTTAACGTCCTGCCTGAACTGAGTGCGCAGGTCTCTGAGCAATCCGAAATCAGCACCTTTACTGAGCTCATCCTTGTACGTCTGCAACTTGGAAATTGTCTGCTCATCAGCCGCGCCGCCAAGCCTGGATAACCGGGTTATTTCCGTATCAATAGCAGATATGGCCTGATTTGGCGTTATGGTTCCTGCTGCCTGCATAGCATCATTAACCTGTGTCATTCGCTGCCCTGCCGCCTGTTTGACTTTGTTTGTCTGCCGTTGCAGGCTCTGAACAATCTCATCAGGTGCAGGTGAATCGAATTGCTGAGCATAACGCTGAACAAGCTCGCTACGGGCTTCTTGTTGACCGCGCCTTAATGCGCCAGTACCAGTAACGGGGACCTTCTCTCCAAGCGCCTGTGCAGATCTGCCTGTAAATGTTCCTGGCTGAACAACATCAGTAGTTAGCAAAGGCGCATCAGCCTGATTGGCAAAGTTAATGGCTTGCTGTGCTTCCGGTGCAATTTCACCTTTTAGCGCAGTGATTCCCCTTCCGATTCCTTTTGCTGCCGTAGACAGTAATCCCTGTGCGCCAAGGTTAACGGCGGCATTAGTTGCCGCATTCTGAGCAAAATCACCCTGTTGATTTGATGCCTCTGCCAGCGAGCCAAGCGCCATGTTTGGTCCTGCTTTAAGACCCGGGGTTAAATAGCTGCCTATTGCCTCTCCCATCTGCGCGTATTTGTCAGTCGGCCTGTCAACCGGGCGGTAGACGTCATCAAGTACTTTTGGGCCTCCTAATCCCTGACTGATGGCATTGATAAGACTTGCACCTCCCTGCAACACATCAAATGGAATGTTTACCAACCCACGACCAGCCTGCTCTGCAATCTGTCCAGCACTAGCCCCACCTGTGAGCCAGTCACCGGCTTGCTTCATTAACGATGGTTCTGGCTGTTGAGCTTTACCCTGGGTTTCAGGATTTGCCTGCTGTTGTGTAGCCTGGCTAGCAAAGTACTCATCAATCGCATTCCCAATATCTTCGTTACTGGTGCCGTCAGGAAAATTGAAGGTTTTGCCGTTCGCTGTAACTTCCATCATTTCACCGTGAATTGGATACCTGATTTAGACACATGAACGCCTGCTGCTGGCTGTGAATTTGTCTGAGCGTTAGTGGTAGCGTTTTGCTTTGGTGATCCGACATTGACGTTATACTGCTGGTTGTAATTGTCAGTGTACGTTTTTATGTCTCTGATTGATTGTTGAGTCGCTTCCGGGCTGGAAAAATCAACCTGGGGCATACCCTGAAAATACATTTTTGCCTCGGCTACGGTATTGATGCCGGATGCCCCCATATCCCTTGCAGCTGCAATACCCTGATTCTGCATTTTCCCTTGGATGCGCTGGGCGGCGTTAAATAACTGCCTTTGCTCTCCACTTCCAAGCCTGCTTCTTACATCAGCGCCAAGCGCTGGTTTTCCAGTACCCCCAGTTATACCTGTAAGGAAATCAAGACTCTTAGGATCTGCATTGCTGATCAGGTCTAGGTCTTTTTTCATCGCAAAATTCTGAGCATTTGTCGCCGATGAAGCTGTAGCCGAGATTGCAGCAGGTGGTACTCGTATTGTATTTCCGGCATTATCAGTTGCCTCATAAAACGCGTTCGGCCCAGCACCGTGAAGCTTGCCATTAATTGTTACTGTGCGCCCATCTGAAAGCTGTACCTGGCGGTTATCTGCTCCTGTGGTTTTTATCCCAGCAACCTGAGCAAATATCGCAGCTGCCTCTGGGTCTGATTTCAGAAGCCTGGAGTAGGCAGTAAAGTTTTTCATATCTGTAGTTGCGCCATTAGCTGAAAGCTGCGCATTCTGAGCAGATATGTTCTGTCCCCTAATCTGAATGTCCTGCCCCCTGGCCGTGAGTGATTCTCCTGCTTTATTGCTGCGTACAGTTTCCGCAAGTGAATCCCTCTGAATTTGCCTGCCTTCTGCCTTATCCTTAATGTCGAACATTTTTTCAGGACCAACAGCACCTAATGCCAGCGTAGAGGCAAGGTGAGATAATTGCTCTGGGTTATTTACGCCCGTCTTAATCATCCAGTCAGGGTCTGCCCCTATGCGCCGTAGTGCGTCTGAATTCTTGCTTACATAGCTACTAAAAGTCTCTGGACCCTGTGCAAGAGCAGTATTTACGCCCATAGCAAGGTTGCCCAAGTCATTCTTTTGTTGGGAATCAAGTCCTGCTACGGCTTTTTGTGCCTGCTCAACAAATGCTGGATTCTGCACTGCAAAATCACGCAAAGGTGCCATATCACCAGTTTTCCACGCAGTCGCATGAGCCTGATCAAAAGCTCTTTGCTGTTCTGCATGCTGCCCCTGCTGATAAGACTGCGCGATATTCCCAAGACCCTGTAACGCAGTGAGACCAGCATTATTTTGCCCTGAACGGATCATATCGTTATTCGCCCTTACAAGAGCGAGGCCATTGCTTATATCGCTCACCTGAGGGGCATTGGTATTATTGCCTCCAATTCCGGCAAGCAGTCCGCCAGAGTTGACACTTTGTTGCCACGTAGCCATGACGACTCCTTAAAACAAAGAACCAAGCAAGCCAAGGCCGCCACCGATTGCTGCACCCAGACCAGTCCCAACCCCTGGAACGATACTGCCAATCCCAGCCCCGGCTGATGCTCCTCCAAACGCCCCACCAAGCGCACTTTGAAATCCTGATGGCCTGCTGGCATTGGCTGCTGCAAGCTGAGCCTGCTGTTGGTAGAGCGCTCCGGCATTGTTGGCGTATGTCTGACCTGCATTTGCCTGCCCTTGCAGTGCGCCAAGGCCAATGTTTGCAAGGTTCTGAGCATTGCTAATCTGTCCAGCCAGCCAGTTTTGGCCTAATGTTGGGGCAATCGCAGCAAGTTGGTTGCTGGTTGCAGTAGAACCCAGCCCCCCTGTTGCTTCCTGAGATTGCAGCGTCTGGTAACGAGCCTGGTCAGCAAGTGCCCTGTACTGGTCAGAATTGTAATAATCATTGAGCGCTGAACTCTGCCCGCTAAGGGTTGAAAGTCCCTGTAACTGGCTGATGTACTGCTGCGCGAGTGGAGTGAACGGTGCCAGATTATTCATTACCGTTTGCCACTGCTGGCGCTGCAAATCGGTAGCCTTGCTCATGGCTTTGGCTTGCGCTCCTGCGCCGTTATCTCCGCCCTTGCCGCCTTTAAGGTACAGGCGATTATCGAGATGCTTACTCGCTAACTGGAAAATGAGCATGATTTTACCTATCTGGTGTGATGCGAGAGGAATTCTGTAAGTTCTTCGCGAGTTGCGCTGTAGAACGTCACATCATCGGTACCTTTAAAGTATTTGCGAATAGTGCCTACTCGTTGCAGTCCAACCATCACGCAGTAAATCTGTCCGTGCCTGAATTTTCGTGCGGCATATGACATTACGCATTGCACTTGAGTGGTGGAAAGAATGAACCTCCAGAAAGAAAGACCTATTTCTTTGCTGAATCCGCGAACTTCCGGTAGGTACATTGCATGGCAGTCAAAGGTGAATGGCTGCGCTTCGTGGTAATAGACGATGCCTCCAAACTGCCCATGCACGCTAACTTCGAAGTATTTCGTATCAGGCTTGTAGTCATAGCCGTCACCGTTGTTACTCCCGGCAATGATGCTGGGGTGATTACCAATGGACTCAATGAGGTCGATGTTGCGTGTTGGCGTGAAAATAATCATATTTACCTCAGTTCATCAGACCGTGGGTGCGCAGCATGTCTTCTAGCGCTTTGATGCGTTGCCTTGCCTGGACAAGTCCTGTTGCGATAGCGGTTATTTCTGCCTGCGTGTACGTTGCGCTTACTGAGTAGGTTGCGCTGGAGTTAAAAGCTCCGAGCAGTGCAGTACCTGTTGCCGCCGTCCATCCTGACGCTCTTGGGCCAACAACTTGAGTACCGTTGATTGCGTAATATGACTGAACGCTGACAGGTGATGCCATTGATTGCAGCGTCGTTACTGATTTGGAAACGTAATCACCCTGTATTGTGGTGATTTTGTTTTCCGCTGTCGTCATCCGGACTGACAGGGATGTGATATTCCCCTCGGCGGTGGTTATTCGGTTTTCATGATCGGTGAGTGTGGTCTCTGCTGCCGTTATTCTTGTCTCATGGCCTGCCAGTTCAACTTCGTTAGCAGTTATCCTTGATTCATGATCGGCAAGCTCGGTATCTATATCACCCAGCCTTACGTCCTGCTCTTCGTTCTTCACCTGCGCATCATAGGCACCCTGACCAGCTTCATTCGCCTTTCCGGCAACGTTAGTGAAGTCAAGTGACTGACTAAGGATGTATTGCTGATATGCAGCAGACAGGCCATCAGGAAGTGATGAGGCACTTAATGTGACCGCTGATACTCTTACTGGCTCATTCAATGACATTATTCAGTCCTTACCTGGCATCCTGATAGTGTGACGGGAGAACCGGTCACTATTCGAATTTTGAAAGCGATGTTTTTTCGCACTCTGCCTATGCGTTTCCATATCGATCTCTGGTCATAGCGGAATGGAGTGTTCCATGATATCAACTGCTCTCTGCCGTGATTAATGCCGTCAGTGGTGGCGGATATAAACATCCGCTCTGCCAGTTGTGCCACACCAGTGGATGACTCAAGCTCAAGGTCAAATAACCGTGCATTGTCTGCTTTGAATAACGGCGTATACAATAGATGCTCCTGCCTCTCACCATACTGACTGGATACGTCGAATTTGCACTGCCCTGTCACTGCGTGAAACTTGTCACCGCAGGTGATTGTGTTTCCCTCATAGAAAAAGTCGATAGCTCGATATACGTCATCGGCGAGACCAGTCTTCAATACTGACCACTGAGGCCCGTTCTGGCTTGCTGCTGCGTCATATACCAGCACGTGGTTAGGCAGGTGGATAATGAGCAATTCATGCGAGTCGAATCGCAGAGACTCCATCACCCCAGTAGCAAGCTCATCTGCGGGGTATGAGCGGATTATCTTCTCAATACTGGACGTGGCGATTATTTTAACCTGACCTGATTCCATCAGGTAAACTGACGGCGCTCCGGTTGCAGGATTGCTGATAATGGCGAATGCATCAAGATACTGACATTTGCAATGCGTACCGGCGATGCCCTTTGGAACAAAATATGACGGGTTGTTTACATAAATAGCCGAACCCGCAGTAGTTGCCCCGGTAATGGAGAAAAACTCAGTGGTTGATGTACCAAAACACACCACAAAATCACGCCAGGCCCCCATCCCTATAATTCCATCAGGCTGGGATTCAGCACGATATTCAGCGCTATTTCGGTCTGGATGAGCTTCATCTTCCAGGTCAGAGACAAAGAATGAATCCGTGCCATCTTTTGACCAGATATATCGTCCTCTAACGCGGATAATGTCTCTTGCTGATCCAATTTCATAGCGGGTATAGTTGCTTGATGCAGGCCAGTTTTCCATAACCTTTGTAGAACCGTCATACCGGTACATAACAATCTGGCCTTCCACTATTACTGCCTGACTTGTGCGGCTGTGCGCCATTGAAACGCGACCTATACCACCAACATTTGCAATCAGATCGCTGCTCTTATACAAACCTCCTCCGCAAACGCGATATACAGCACCCTGAGCAATGTTGTATTCAGCACCACGTGATACACCACTCACATCATCACGCTTCTCTATGCCAGGGAATGAGCGCATATAACCTGCCGCGTTTAGCACCTCTTTGGGTGTTGCCAGCAGGTTTACAGGAAGGTAGTCGATGTAGTCAGCATTCTGATAATCCTTACCAGTTCCCTTCATCAGCGGGAGTTGTTGAATCGGCATCTTGCTGTTCTCCTGGGAAGAAATGCCAGCCGTTCAGGGTGGCAAAGCTGTTTCCACTGCCAATTGGCATGCGATTTGGATATGGTGAACGCGTAGCTCGCGCAATGGCAGTTTGCTTATACAAAAGTTCTTTGCCATTTCTCGCTGTGGTGATTATTTTTGCTGTTGCTTCAAGTGCATAATCAGGCGCTATTCTGCATGCAAGATTGTGGATGACAGCACTAACGGCTCTTGACCTAAGCCCGTGTTCATCACCTTCTGCTGGCGGATTATCAGGGTCGGCAAACTCATAGCCTGTGATAATACCTTTCCCGTCCTGATACCACTCAGCCATCATTGATTCGAGGTCATCAACCGCATCCTGAATTGATTGCGGTTCGACATCGGTAAGGGCGGCGTCTGACGCGATTCCTAATTTACGTAGCGCGGCCCTTACCAGATCGCCTTTAGTTGCTATCAGCATCTTTATCCGCCTTAGGTTTTGGCCCCGGCTTTCTGCGCTCTCTAATCTCAGGCTCAGGCTCAGGCTCAGGCTCAGGCTCAGGTTCAGGCTCAGGTTCAGGCTCAGGCTCATCAGGAGATTTCAGCAGGTCATCAGGATGCGCAAGCCATCCCGCATCCAGATATTCCTGCAATTCATCCTCATCGATGATTTCCCAATCGTAGGGAACGCCTTTCCATACCTTGTTTTTACCTTTCCGATATACCATCTGTGTCATTACGCGCTCCAAAAATAAAGGGGCAGAAGCCCCTTGCTTTATTACTGGTCAGCCAGGCCCACCCCGATTGATTCAGGGCGGGTGGCATTGACGCCATACCACACTGCAATACGGCACAGGCCGGACAAAGTGCTGATATCACCCTGCGTTGCGAAGATGCCATTCAGACCCACATCAGGAATGCTGAAAGAGGTAGTTTTCATACCAGCAAACAGTTCGTGGTTAGCCGGGATTGGCTGGCTTACGATACGGATTGAATCATCAGCCCAGAACACGTTTGTACGCGCTGTTGCGGTATTCAGCACGTTAACTGCCATGGTGTTAGCCAGAGACGTATTGACGTTGGCATAGGCCCGCTGCTCAGGAGATAGAGCGGTATCGTCCAGTGCGATCGGTTTCGGAGTGATCTCAATATGAGTGCCATCAACAACACGAACAACAGAGAATGTTGCGTCGTGGGTGAGAACGTTCTTCGCCATCTGTGATAAGAATTTCACTCCGGTAAAGCTGATTTTATCGCCGCGTTTCAGTCCGGTAGTGGCTGACAGAGTTACGGTAGCCAGACGATTGTCTACGTTTCGTTTGTTGCCGTCAGCATCCAGGTCCCATGCAACGGGCTGGAATTTTTGTGCGCCACTAACAGTCAGTCCGGTAGCAGTTGATGCCGTCAGAGTTGGCAGTTTAGGAGAGCGAAGCACATCATCAAATCCAGCCACCTGACGTTGAATCGTGCCGTCTTTGTATGCATCTTCCGGAATTCGACCAAACATGTCGCGGTTAATCAGGTCATGACCTGCCGACTTGTAGTCTTTCGGGTTAAAGAAGTAAGACAAACCGGAATCGCGGTTCAGCTCGCGAGAAAACATGATTTCTTCTGCGTCTGCAACGAAATCCCATCCGCTACCAGCAGTTGTGCCGATAGGGTCAGAACTGGTAACGACCAGAGAGCCCATTTCAGCCGCCAGATTGGCAATTTTCACTTCACAGTTACTTGCCAGTTTCTTAGCTGCTGAGTTAATGCGACGGCGATATGACGTTTCATCACGCAGATCGTCCGCACGCAACTGGAAGAAATCGTTATCAGGCTCGCCCAGGCTTACCGGAACGTTAAGCTCCAGAATGCCAGTTGCCTGTCCGCTAAGATCCCACCCCTCCTGAGTAGGAGACTCCTGCTCTACAGGCATCCAGATGGTATTGCTGGAGCGCTGCATTTCAGCAGCAGGAGGGGTGTATTTGCTCGATTTCTGTGCCATCGGCGTCAGACTGGTGATAGTTTCGATCACCTCATCAATTGCCAGCGTCACCATTTGACCTTCGTTAAGAGCCATTATCGAATTCCTTGTAATTGTTTCTTAATCTTGCGGTAAGTCTCCACATCGCCCTTACTTGCCGCTGCATCCATCTGTTTCTGTAGTGCAGCTTTATTGGCCGCAGTTACATCTCCAGTAACAGGAACATCAGCAGCAGGAGCGGAGGAAACTTGCTTACCGCGAGGTTTGAGAGTTAAACGTTCAGATAGTCGAGTGAGTTCAATCAGCGCTGACTGCCCATCCATCGCCAACAACTGGCGGGCTTTCTCCGGGTTAGAACCCAGGTGATATATGATCGCCGCAGACTTCTCAGGGAAAAGACGCATGATGTCCACGCCAACCTGTGGCGGAACAATCTGCATGAATGCCTCTTCCTTCTCCTGGTAATCAGGAATATTGAGTTTTTCTGCTGCGTCATAGTGCTTACGAGCAGCATCGACGTATTGCGCTGATTGCTGAGTAAACTCCTGAGTTTTACGCCCCTGCTCAGCCACGGCATTACTGCGAGCATCCTGAGCTTTCACAAGCCATTCGTTATTGGCCTGCTGGAATGCTGCAAGTGCACGAGTCTGGTCGTATTCATATTTAGCCATGGCTTCATCAGAGAAGAAGTCATTAGCATTTGGCTGGGGAGGTAACTCAGGGTTTACCCGGATGTTCTCCGGCAAATCTCCGCGCTTGACTGCTTCTGCCTGTGCTTCAAGCTCACGCTGACGCTTGCGCTCAAGGCGACGCTGTGCAAATTGCGCGTTAGTTGCCGGGTCTTGTTTTTGCTTCGTCTCATCGTCTTTCAGGACAATCTCAAATCCGGAATCATGCACACCCTCTTCACTGGCATGTGAATTAGTATCGACTGCGGATGCCGCCGCATTATCGACGTGCACGACTTGGCCCTCAGAGCCCTGAGTTTCGGTGGTATCGAACATAATTAACTCTCTCTTATTGAGGTGTCTCGGCTACGCTGCCGGAAGGTGAATTTTGTCTCTGCGATTGCAGGATGTTGGCAATATCCATGCGCTGTTTATGCGTCTGGTCATTGCCTTTGAGGAGTAGCTCAGCATTGGCGCGAGCGTCTTCGCTGCGGTTTTGCTGGAATGAAGCAACTGTCTTGATGAACTCTATAAACTCGGATTGTTTATTGAGGTCCATGTTGTTGAATATTTCTGCAATTTTCGCTGAATTAAGCTGGTTTTGGGCTTCAACTTTAGCTGCGTCGATTTGCAGTGAAAGCGTCTGGTTCTGAGCTTTAGCAAGCTCTGCCTGACCTTGCAGAAGAACGCCCTGTGCCTGAACCATTGCCGGGTCTTGCTGGCCTTGTTTGGCCTGCTGAGATTCAATGAGCCATTGCTGCTCCTCTGGCGTTTCAGGTCGCTTGGCTCCCATGATGATTAGCTGTTTGTTAGCGTAATCACGCATAAGCTCAACTCCTTTACCATCCAGCAATGTGAAATACTGGAGCAACAGGAGTTGATACTCAGGAGTACCCTGCTGGGTTTTACCAAGCAATTCAAGAATCTCTGCACGGTTCTGCTGTTTCATGCTCTGGAATGACGGGCCAACATCTGTGTAGCACTCATAACGACCACGAATGTCGTTGAGAACAACACGTTCGCCAGTTGTCAGATCAACCATCTCAGTAAGCAACTGAACTTCTTTCTCGCTGCCATCTTCAAGGGTGACCGTCACGGTGCGAGGAACGTCATAAAGGTCATTTACCATAGACTGGTATATTTCACCGTCACGGCGCATTGCGGTAGCCAGGTTATCCTGGAACACATACGTCTCCAGGTCGGAGCGCATGTTTAGCTGGTTTACAGTGTCAAATGCTACCTGCCCGCCGTTTACCGCTTCTGCATCAACTCCAAGAGTGGCAACCTCCTTCACTGCATTGGTTGCCGCCTCAAGCATGTATGCGTTTGCTTGAGGTACTTCCGGGCTTTCCATGTACGCAATAGGCGTTGGAGGAAGGTCTCCGCTATTCTCATCAGTGCGGTTAATCAGGTAGTAAGGGTACGCATCGGTGCCGCTATACATATGCTCATATCCGGAGATCTGCTCCGAATAAAAGAATGGTTTCTTCTGCGGGTTACGGGCAACTATGTCAGCGTTGAATGACATAATCATGTTGCGCAGTCGCTGCCCGTCTTTGGTCAGCCTTACGACGCCTTCATACACCTCTTTGCTTTCTACAAATCCCCACTCGCCATAGCAAGGAACAATTGGGATGTGTTCACCTGCAATAAGCTGCTTGTCTTTGTAGATATCAGACGAAGACAGAATTGTTTTATATACCCGGCGACGCTTAATCTGACGTTCTGCAACCTTGATGAATCCACGGTCTGCCAGTTCATCAATCACATCTTTAATATCGCGTTTGAAATAGCTAACAGGCTCGCCTGTGATAGGGTCTTGGTAGATAAATGCTGTCTCTTTCTTCTCTTCCACCTCGTAGAATTCAGCGATGTGGATAGTGTCCTGAGTTATCCATGGGAATACCCAATCGTTCGGACTCTGGAAGCCGGGGATATTGTCATCATCAAGACCATTTTTCTCTGCGTAATCCTCCCAGCCTTCTTTGCTCATCGAGTGAATTATGGTGCAGTGACGAGCATCAGACTTATCCATCTGCTTGCTGTTACTGTCCCAAATCACACATGAACAGGCAGAGTGAATGGGCTCTCGACGGATAATCTGATTATTACTGGTAGGGTCCTGGTCTTCATATTCAGTGACGATGCGCCAAGCACCTACGCCTGATTCGATTTGCTCACGAACAGCGACGTTTACCGCTATCTTTGCTGAGTTGTGCCGCATATCTGTACGGTACATTCCCATCAAAGTATCCGCGGCATCTGGCCCTGCTTTGTCTTTAGGGCGATACAGCACATCAATAGGATTCTGGCGCATCTCTGCTACCAGTTTGCGCACTACCGGGCGCACTACATCGAACTGTCCCCGATACTGCAATGTGGTGTACTGGTTTAGCCAGTCGTCCCATTGAGAGACTCGGGAAAAGAACAGATCATTCTTCGCCTCGGTTCTGGCTTCATCTCCGGCTGTCCAGTCTGCATCGAACTTGCACAGAATGCTCTCCAGCCTGTTTTCGTTGTCAGCCATTATCGTCCTCTGGAAACTGGTCTAATCGGTGCGGGTATTTTCTTTTCTTTCGGTTTCTTGATGTCTCGCATCATCCTGGAGAATCTGCGCATCATGTAGCCATACCGCGTTGCGGATAGTACGTCATCGTTGATTTTCACGATTTTCCCATTCTCATCGCGGTGGTAGAGACGGAACTCGTCAAAGAAATCTTCGCAGGTATTGAAGATGCGGAATCTACCTTCAATCATCAGGTCCCTTATCTCAACTATCCCAGGCTCTACTGCGTTTCCACCATCGGGCCATGTTGCATGCTCAGTCAGCATAAGGAATCCAGCATCGGCATACTGTGTACGTAGCTGCTCACCACCACCCTTCTCATGCTGATGTCCATCGTGAGGCCATGCTACAGGTATCTTTTGGCTCCATGCCTTTACCGCACTCCATGCCTCTGTTGCCGTCTTTTCTTTCTTCTTCCAGACGCGTGCGAGATAGAAAACATCCTCGTCTTTATCCCACCATAACTGGATATGTGCCTGAGGGTGGTCCCACCCAAAGTCACAGGCGTTGATGACGTAGAAATGGTCAGGACACTCGAATGGCTGGCACTTAATGGTTTCTTCCGGTATCTGGAAGATGCGACCGCTGCCCATTGTTGGGATGCCACGTGCGCGGGCTTCTCGCTCATGCTCAGGATATGAGGCTACAATCTGTTCTTTCTGCTCATCCGTGTAGTGATCGGCATCGTAGATTGTCATGGTGACAACCTTCTGAGCCTTACTCGGATTCTTTATGAACTTGGTAACGACATCTGACATACCCATCAGCGGTGTAAATGTCAGTAGTGAGAATTGCCCGTACTTGTTAGTACGTGTCAGGCCTTCTCCATAGATGCTGTAAGGCGGCTCTTCGTCAAACCATACTCCATGTATAGTGTCACCCTGCCAGCGTGCACGCCCTTGTGAGTACGGCTTGAAATAGCAGATAGACATGCCATCAACAACACCATCGGCGTTATGATGGCGGACAAGAATATGGTCTACCAGGTTGGGATAAAACGGAGACTTTTTCCAACTGATGATGTCTTCTTTCGGTATTGAACCGTAACCTGGCTCATCGTTCTCTTCAATTCGACCGCAAAGAATACGCTGAGTAGTTTTTGTTACAGTCTCGTTGGTTTCTCCCCCGACCCAGAATACAACTGGCGTATTGAATCGTTTTCCGTTCCATTCACCGCCATACATCCCATCATCAGGGTAACCATTTGTGCCAGGGTAACGTCCTGTAAGGTGAAATGCTACTTCCGCCCCGCCAGTGTATGACTTACCAAGCTGGTTACCGGCCATGAAGCACCGTTCAGGGTATTCTGAACCTGCATCTATGAACTCTCGTTGTTTTCCGTAAGGCGTATATTCAAACAACTGATGGGTATTGCGGTACGCTTCTTCCTCTTCCAGCAATTCGAGCAATTCTATCTGCTCGTCTTCGCTTAATTTGTCGAGAACAGCATCAATTTCTTCCACGGTTGAAAAGCTCCTTGATGCGGGAGCGCCGCTTGTCGCGATCTCCCTTATCAGGTGTCACGTCTTCAACTTGCGACTGCTCTTTGAGGCCCAGGTCACGGGCTATGATGTTGGCATTCAGCAGATCTGCTGCTGCTCCGGAGAATTTCTGGTCGTAGATTGTTTCTTCTGCTCGCGTAGTGACGTAATTAAAATCTTCACGAGCCTTATACAGAGCCCATGTTGGCTTTGTTATGTCGAGGAACAAAAGCAAGCCTGTAATAGTCATTGCGCGCATCTTGGCGATGGGCTCTTGCGTAACCTCTCCCTGATATGCGAACGCCTTCATCTCCCATAATGGGTTTTTCTCCACCCACTCGAAGTACTCACAACATGCTGACCACAACGCCTCAGGCGATTCGAATTTAGGGTTTCGCCCGTGGCTGCTGCGAGCCTCCCAAAATCGATTACCCTTTGGAGCGGCCATATCTGTTTCCTCGTTAATCATTATCAAGCCCACCCGTAGATGAGCTTTGGAATGGAAAGCCGTTGTGAAATGGGCTCTCAAAACCACAAATTTGTGGTTATGCTGCCAGGCGGTGTTGTTCTTCAATCAGCGGCAAGCGGTGATTACGGTCAAACAGACCTTTCAGCGCCTCTTTGCGTTGATCGAATGTCCAACCCATTGTGATAAATACGGTGTCCGCTCTCTGTAATTCAGTAATGGCTCGAATCTGTTCAGCGGTAAGGTAATCGCGAATTGCTTCATCTTTGCCGATGTCGTTTTCTTTGCGGAATCTGGCAGACGGCTTGCCTAACACGATTCGGTTGATCATGTCGGCTTCATTGCTGAAATGGTAATGCTCTGGCGCTTTACCTTCCGATTCTTTCAACCGCTTAATGGCGTCAGTCATAGGCCGGTATTCAAGCCTTGCCACTTCCCGTTCAGCCCGAATCGCTGCTTCTTTTTTGGCTAACTCACGATACTGGATAAAGCTATCTACCAGCCTGACCTGTCCGTCTTTTGCTTTATCTCCGCCGATGAATGGCATCGCAATCAGGAATCCGCGTTCGGTTAGCTCATAGCAGGCGATTTCTTTGTTTTGCTTACTTATGTAAGAGGAGGCTCTGAAATCGGAGGCTCCTAAATGCCCGGATGCGATGAGTGAATCTATGCTACTCATGACGCGGAAATGTTCGCGACCAAACTCCTTGGCTACAACATCGGTGTTAACAACAGGAACACCATTAACTTGCTTAATGAGATTCTTCATTGCGATTACCTTTTAGAAAATGAGCCTGTCCACCAGGAAGTGCCGCCCGAGAGAGTCCGCCGACTATAACGACATTCCTCAGGCTCACTTACTGAAAGGCTCTCGGTGGAGATAGCGCGGGTGGATGCGCTGGTCTGGAGCAATAAAAAAGCCCAGCCATTTCTGACTGAGCTTTGATGATTCTTGTCGCAGCGTTCGCTCTGCTTTTCAGCGGTGCTCGGCTACTTACGGCTTGCCCGTCAGCCAGATCGGATCACCATCCTTGCGGGGTACACAATCTATTTATTTGGTTATCACGCCAGCATCCTGACCTGCACGGATATAGTCTTGCAGCGCTTTCAGTTTTTGCTGGTCGCTGATGATTCCGGCGCGGATATCGAGAATGTTTCGTCCAGCTTCTGGAGAGATTTCGACGCTGGCTGCATTGTCCAGGCTGCTGGCGCGTTTAGCTGTATCTGCTGCGAGCTGACAGGTTGCAAGTTTTGCGTTTGCGAACCGCAGGCGCTGATTGCCAGTGGTAATGTCATCACGCAGAGCCTGATTTTTAGCGAGAGCATCGTTTAGCTCCTGGGTGTTTTTCTGGTCGCTGGCTGAGACAGTTTTTGCGAATGTTTGCTGCTTTTGTAGCGTATCGACTGTCTGCTTAGTGGCTTCGTCGCTAATCGCTTTTAACGCATCAGAGTGCTGTTTGTTCAGCGTGGCAATATCAGCGGTGAATTTATTGTCAGTCACCCACCATGAAGACCATGCGCCAAGCAAAGCGCCCAACAGCAACGCAATCCCGCACCACTTCCAGCCAGGCTGAAACAGTGAGGTGATATTCATTTTTGCTGGTCTGCACTGGTATCAGTTCCGGATGCCGTATCAAACTGTTTGATAGCGCGGGCGATGATGCCGCACACAGATACGCCAGCGACGATGTAGCCGAGATATTGCGCCGGGATGAGTGCTTTCACACTATCCGGAATTTGCTCCCACACGGAAGCAACCAGCGCCAGCACAGCCAGAATGCGAACTGACCACATTTTCCACAGTTGCGGAAGGTTATCGATGAATTTCATTTTCCCACCAGGACGCTTTTAGCGACGCTATAACGAGCTTTGCGATCATCCAGACCGTTAGTCCCGCCGTTGATACGTTTTGTCAGTCCGACAATGTCATCTTTGTCTGCAAATGAATTGCAGTTGTTAACACTCCAGAACCAGCCAGCAGAACGAGCCGCATTCTGGTCCAGAAGCAATAAATCAGGATTGTTTACGAGGTCGAGGCCAAGCGCTTTACCGCAGGCATCATAATTAGCGCGAAATGTGACCTGTTTCAGTCCGCGACCCCGATACTTCCAACCATCACCTGGTTGTGTGTTGCCGTAACGACCGCCGTATACGATGTTGGCAATATCAGCCTGTCGCGCCGGAGATAATGCTAATTCACCAGGCTTGCGTCCGAGCTTTTCTCTTTGAGCAGCAGTAAGGCGATCACCAAATATGAGCAGCCCGGCAACTGAATAATTCAGCGATTCTACAACTGAGCGCCAGCCGTTCGATTCAGCGCCAATCTGTGCCAGGAAATGCGCTTCACGCAGCGGCGTATTGATGCCGAACTCATCCATCACTTTGATGATGTGCGGATACCACTTGTCAGCCAGAGATGCGCTAATCCCGGTAGCGCGGGTGAACTGGTCTTTGGTCATGATTCACCTCAGAAAGAGACTTCGCGCTGAATACGATTGACTGGCTTTGGTTGCTCAGAGCTTGGTATTGCCTTGCCGTCCGGCGTGATAATCACAACACCAGGCGAGTTTTGCGCGGTTGAGTTAGCCAGTTGTTGTTCGGCTTTTAATGCCCTCATCTCTGCTACTGTTCGCTGGCGGTTCATGTCACTGACCAACTTCATTGCATCGTCGCTCTTGCTCATTGAGTCGTTGAGCTGATTGCAAAGAATCGCGGTCAATACCAGAAAAACAATCGGCACGAAATCGATAATATATCGCCCGATTCTCAATTCAGTTCTTGCCATAATCATCACCATTTTCATTCTGGCTAAACCACGGCAGCTTCTTTAACACCGCAGCGCCCTGCCAACCGGCAGCGCCACAGCCCATCCCAAGAATATAGAGCGACCATTGTTTATCCAGGCCATAAAGCGCCATCATAGTCCCAGCGAAGATCGACACGACCATATGACTGGGCAAGGTGACTTTTTCACTCTGCGGGCGGATCTGATACTTTGCCAGTGAGCCGAGCACGGTCATGATGAGCGCGAGAAGCAACGCCGGAAGTATTTCCGTGTTTGCCATTGCGTAGTCTCCACCATGCGGTGGCTAATGAAAGTCAGAGCCGGAAAGTATCCAACTCTCAAATAAAAAACCCGCCACGGCGGGAAGGGGAAAGGTATTGGACGCAATAAAAAAGCCACCGCGCAACTTAAGAGTCACTAACGGCAGCTTATGCATTTATAATTGCTCAATTGCTCAACGATGTCAACACGTTCTACGCAACATGTTTAATTTTATCGACACGTTTGCGGTTATTGAACGCATTTACCATTGGTTGATAGAGAAGGAAGAGTGAAGCGTTGAGTATTTCATCCACTTCACGACGACAAGTGATTAGCGATGGCTTGCGAATTCTTTCACCACCTCTTCCTGTCATTTTGCGAGGACTTGCGACCTTGTGATAGTAGGATGATATGGAGTACCTGGATGAGCCGTGAGCGTAGTAGCTGAGAATGATGCCAAAAGCTTTTTTGTCGATGAGCAGGACGGAATCTACGACCTGAGAAATCAACATTCCATCATCATCATTGCACATTGGCCTGGTTAATATCCTTCCCGGCTCTGCGCTCTCCATAAACTTCGCTATAACGCTGCTCATGCGTTTTTCCAGTCTTCCTGAGTAAACCCATGCGCCCCATAGCTCAAGCCATCCATTGAGCCATTCATGCTGGTCATTTGTGAGTTTTAATTCACGTATGCTCACGCTACCTCCGGGCCATCAGGCTTATTCAATCCCAGGCGATTAACCAGTTCTCTCCTCGCCTCCTGCAATCTGTTTCTGGCCTCTTCATTAGCCTGCAATGCTGCATCAATTGTTACCAGTTGCTGTCTGTCAAACTGGCGTTGCTGTGCAGATGTGATAGGTGTGACGGTGCTCATTTCTGCCACCTTAAAGCTGCTTCAAGCTCAGATTGTGGAATTGCTCGTAGTGTTTTCAGTTCATCGCCACGCAGGTTTCTGACGCCCATAAAAACCACACCTGATGGCGTCTTAACTGCGTGAACATTTCTTGCTCGATACATATTCAGAAGCGAAAGCGTGTTTTGCGTCGTCATGCTGGCTCTCCCACTAATGAATCAAGTTGTCGGCGTAGCATCTTCAATGCGCCGTCAGGGAATGGTTGTTTGCAAAGGCCGTTGAAGATGCTTCTGACCTGTCTGTCGGTTAGTTTGGGGAGTATCTGCCGCACTGTTTCGCGGATGGTTGCGTTGATTTTCCTGCCGTCGAGCTGCGCGAACTTAACAGCCAGCTCCACAGTCACAAGCGCATCAAGGTACTGCTCGCATGCTTCTCTGCTTACACCTGTCATGCTGCCTCACTCCTGTTGCTGATTAACTCGCGAAGCAAAGCCCTGTAATGCGCTCTAATCGCATCCAGTTCTTCGCGGGTATATCGATGGGGGGTATTGTTGTTTTCAAGCGCCTCAACGCGTTCTGCGCCGATTTTGGCTATGAGATTGATGCGGTACGGACCGATAGCTCCTGAGTGATGCACATTGCATGCTGCACATTGGCTATGGACGTTATCCTCATTGAACCTTAGTTGTGATGCCGCCGCCGTTGTCCGGTAATGCCCTGCGTGGTAGCTGATGGCTGTTGTGCTGCCGCAGCTAATACAGATATCCCCATCTCTGGCTCTGATGTAATCGTTAAATGCTCGCTGGGTCATGCTCATCCAGTGGCTTAACGGTTTCACATTGGCTTTTCTTTCCCGCCACTTCGCACGCTCAGCTTTATCGCGCTTGCTCTTCTCGCATTCAGCATTCTTCGCATCCACGCGGCGATTGAATTCGAGTGCGCATTTGTAGTTGTGGCAGACTTTCTGGAGAGAACTTCGTGGGATGTATTCAGTAGAGCAGATGGGGCAAATTTTAGGCTTCGGCTGCTTGATGCGCCGGGACATATTCCCTCCAGTGCTTAACCATAATTGAGTACGGAACGCGCAATTTAATACCGTGTGCGTTGGCCCATTGCTGAACGCCAGATGGTGGTCTGTTGATGGCGGAAGCTATAACTTGCAACGGTACTTTCCCAGCTACGCGAGCGATGTAATCTTTCTCCAGCTTGCTGTAAGGCTTGTTTGGGTTAATCGGTAGGGCCATCTTCATCCTCTTCACGCATTTCGCTATTGGGGTCTGCGTACAGCAAAACAGCGCACGTATCGCAAACATGACATTCGACAGGAGCAAGCCGTATTCCGCACTGGAGACAATATCCTGCGCGGTGATTACTCTCTGACTGGTATTGCTGGATAGATTCAGGGGTTAGCATGGTTGGCATCCTGCATCATGAGGAAGACAATCATGGCGGCGCGGAGTGGGTTTTTGTGCCATGCGCTTGCGTAGTTATCAAAAATATCTTCCCTGCCTAAATATATTTCAGCCTTCCACTCATCATCAGCACATCGAGGAGATAGCATTATTTTGTTCTCAAAAATGATCTGCCATGCGTCGGCTGGGTTGTTGCATGGGTTAAACTTATTCCCGTTTGAAACTTTAAAATCGCCTACCCAATACGCACTTGTTTGCCAGATTGGCCCTAATTCAGATGGGGAAAAACAAGCGCCGAATGAATCTTCTGACTCAGGGATAAAGAAATGCATATCAATATCCAGAGCGATAACCACGCGTTTGTTAATCTCAAAATCACTCAATTTAGAATAATCAGTCATATTTCCTCCTGGCGCGCATGCGGTCCCATCTCACCTGGACCAGGTGCGCGGTGTAATCGAATGAAGGTATTTTGGATGGCGGTACTTCTGGCTTGCGTTTCTTGCGGTGGGTGACGCGGAATATCAGATTGTCTAAGGCTAACTGTGTGATGCTTCGTCGCTGTCGCGCCATACGTCCTCCTGTGTTTGAGGTAACGGCATTTGACCGACTGGCGTCCTTTCACAACGGATACACCACCGGAACCAGTAAGATTGCCCGGGACGAAACCGGATATCTTCTTTTCGCTCTCCGCAGCGGTAGCAATGTTTCATGCGACCACCTTGAGCGTTGCAGGCCTCATTCTGCTTCTGCCGTATTTCATCAGCGTATCGCGATCAACAGTTGTCATTCGGCAATCGCCAGCGCGTGGGTATGGATGCCAGATAACCAGCATTTGGCCTTTGTTATTCCCGGACACCGGTTTGCCAGTTGATGCGCTCAGGAATGCCAGCCGACCGCCAGTAATGAATCTGACCTCGTGCGCCGTTTTGATAGCCTCAAGAAACCAGCCAACGGAACAATCGGCATTGAGTAGCATCACGCAGCCTGTCCAGTTATCTGCATTTTCCTGGGCTGCCTTCTTCACGAAAGGCATCGGGTGGCTATAAGGCGGGTTAAGCCAGACATAACCGGGAATATCCGGCATTACTGATTGCCATGGCGTTTTAAGAGTGTCCTGCGTTTCAGTGATATGGCTATAGCAAAGGCGGTTCTCTGCGCTTGCGGCTGCATCCATCACGAAACAGAACTCAGCATTCAGAGCGTGGAATATCTCTGGCGGCGTTCGCCATAAATCCTTCTGCTCTTTCGGTGTGTTTGATTTATCGGTCATGCTGCTTTCCTTCCTGAGCGTTGAAACCATTCAATTTCCCGCTTTGAATCCTCACTCCACCGCACGTTTCTTTCAGCTCCAAACCAGAACATGATTTCGATAAGCTCGGTCATGTTGGCCTTGCGCATCTTGCTGGTACGAACTCCGAACATCACAATGCCGCCGTCAATGCCGGGTGCGCTGCGATGTTCCTGGTTCTTTGTTTTTAGCCAGAGAGCAGTAAACAGGTCTTTCCAGTCAGCCTCGTCATAGCGCTTTCCATGCCAAAGCACCTGGCGCGACACATCCTGTAGCATGGGCCACATACGGTCGTTTTGTGCTTTGCTTCGCTTGGGTTCTTTAACGTGGACTTCGTGTGGTGACTTGGCGTCGATGGGTAATGCGAGAATGGTGTCTATGGCGTTATTTCTGATTGCTTCGCTGCGAAGCTGGTATGTCTGCTTCATCTCCCACTCTCCGTTCCCATGCTAATGCGGCTTTAACCTTTGATGATTCTTCTGGCCCTTCCGCGCCGCAGTTCCCGCAATAAGCAAAGAACCACCGGGCATTGCTATGGGCGACAATGCCAATATCTCCGCTTCCGCAGAATGGGCATGGTTTTGATAGGCTCATCTCACTTCTCCTTAAACGGCTTTTACAGTGCTCACTCTCCCACCTCCATCAGCTCATCGGGAATGTCTACCGTGTCACCAAGACGCTTGAGCACTTCATCAAGCAATGCGTTATATCCAGCGATGTAACCGGACACTCCAGTGTTTTCCTGTGTGAATGACACGCTGAGGAATTTCACTGCGTCGTCCATTGTGAGTTTCTTCGGAAGCAGCTCTGCTGTTTTAACTTTCATACGCGCACCCATCCTTTTCCAGCAATGTTAGCAACCAATCCTTTCTTGCGGAGCGATTGCATTCTTCGGTCGATAACCTCAATACCTTTCACCTCATCACGGTACTTAAGCCAGATATCCCAAATTGGTGTCGGGTGCTTGTTTAATATCGCCAAAATTCCACAATCCATTTCTTCGTATTTTTTAACTTTCACGATTGACTCCTCACTGCAGTTCTTCAAACTTATAATCTTCGTCATGAATTACCTCGTCATGCAGGTAAACCATCCCTCCCTCAATCATAATTACGTCACCGTACTCGTCCTTTTCTGGCTCCAAATCCCTTTGGCAGAAAGGACAGTAGTGAGTTTTACTTTCCGCACTCATCGTCTCATCTCTCTCAGTAATTTATTGAACAGGGCGGTCGCACCACGATTTATCGTCGTGAAGCTCTTTGCAGCGAAGCCAGATGCAGTCGTAAACGAATGGGATGAAAGCGTTGAAGAACTCTTCTCATTGTGACTTTCGGAAACCAGTTGCCTCGTCTACCATCGCCTCAATCGGCGTTCTGCGAACTGGTGGGCGGGTTACGCCATAAAGCCGCTCGAAGTTTTCGATAAGCTCCAGCTCTTCCAGGCAGATTTCGAGCACCGCAGTGAATCGTGGGTTAGTGGCCAGTAGCAGCTTAATTTGTGCAGGTAAGCTCATACCGCTCTCCCGTAGAAGCTCAGCACTCGTTTCATTGCTTCGCTGTTGCGGCATTGGGTGAAAATATCTGGGATGTTTGTCGGCATTTCTGGCAACTCGATATCCTCTTGCGTCACCTCATCAGCCGGAAAGACTTCTGCATCTCCGACCGCTGTATACAGATAGCTTCCTGACTTACCATGCTTCACGAGCTGATTTAGTCGCACCATTTCGCATATCTGACTGGCGATGCGCTGATAGGTCACGCTCATCATGTCGGCTATTTCCTTGCCACTCAGCGGTCCATATTTACGCAAGGTATTTGCTATCTTCTGCCGGACGGTTCCCGCTCTCCTCCGCATCTCCTGGCTACGCTTATTACCCGCCGCTCCACGCGCTGTCATGTACTCACGGCCGCCATTTTCAAGCCACAGGTTGAAATCTTCCTGGCTCGCAAAATGACCAATAGCAACCTGGGAATGTATAGCGCCAAGCTCCCTGAGTTTCGCCAGTTCAGTGCGAACGGAGTTTCTGGATACGTTGAGCTTTTGGTGGATGGTGTCGGTGGTTACAGGCTGGTTTTCTTTGATGCAGGCGATGATTCGTTTTTTAAGTGAGTCCATCATTTTCTCTCCCGGTAGCTATCCCAGGTGAATGACAATGTGCATCCTCCGCCATCGTTCATTCGGTCAATTACACGCTCACCGATGAATGCAGCCAGTTCATCTTTGGTCTGATTGCTTATCAGGATGGTGGGCTTCATTCGCTCATAGCGAGTGTTGATGATTTCGAACATAATCAGCTTCTCAGCATCACTTCCGAACTGGACGCCAACCTCGTCAATAATCAGCAGGTCAGGCCTGGTGAAATAACGGATCACATCATCTTCGGTGCGTGTTGAGCCTTTGGACCATGTTGACTTGTACTCTCTCGCGATTTTCAGAGCTGTAGTAAATACGGCGGAACTCTGGTGTTCAGTGATTACATGGCGGGCTATGGCAAGCGCCAAATGATTCTTCCCTGTGCCAGGCTTACCGCACATGACAAGGCCGCCACCTTTTTGCAGACGTTCAGGCCATCGACTGGCATACGCCTCGCAAACTCTCAAAGCTCGCCGTGCATCGTCGTTTACCGGTTCATAGTTCTGCAAAGTGCAGCTCTCAAATCTGGCAGGGATGTTTAACGAATCAAGGAGAGACTCAATATTTCTTTTGCGAGCCGCTTCATCGATGCGAATCCTGTCGCCTTGCAGTCGGATAAGCTCATCACTCAAGCATCCAGGGCAACGACTTGGGCGGGGAGGAATTTTAATGGCCGAGCCAGTATAAATTCGCGTTCTGCACTCAAACTTCCCATGTTTCTCGCAGGTTTCAGTGCTTAAAGAAACTTCGGTGTCTTCAATTTCGGCGGGTGGATTTTTAAGGCTATCAATAAGCTTCTCTAGCTCAGAGATTTTTTCGTCAAGTGTCATGATTATTCCCTCGCCCAATCAGGGACTACGGTCTGCCCGTAATCTTTGGTGGCAAAGTTTTCTGGCTGTCTATTACCAGCGCTTCGTTGTGGTGGCTGTGCTTTTCTTCCGAACTTAACGGCGTTTCGCAGCCAGGTATTCAGCGCCAAATTCCAGTCCTTGAAAGTCGACCCCCTTGACTGGTGATAATCGGCAAATGCCGGAACCTCAGAATCCAGTGAAACTCCAAGGCTATCTGCCAGTTTTTTATTCCCATCATTAGGAGAGAAATTATTAGGGTATTGAGTGGCATTTTTCTTCGGCTTTTCAGGTTTAACTGAATTTTCTTCCCGGGGGACTATAGGGGGTTTATTTGTATTGTCTTTCTTTGTCTTTAAAGAATGTCTTTTGTGTGTCTCTGGTTTAGAGACTTCATTTGTCTCTAACTTAAAGACACCTTTTGTCTCTAACTTCGAGACTAAATTGCTAACTTGGAGACACTTGCTGAAATGCCATGCAGAAACCTCCTTGTTAACGCCAATTTGACTGCCATCCATAAACAGGCAACCCATAGAAATCAGCTCTTTCTTCGCCTTGTTTACGTTCTGCCTGGACAGTCCGGTTAACTGAGCAATTTGCTCATCAGCAATGCGATCTGTTTTCTTGTTGAAGCCGTATGTCTTACGGATATACGCCAGCATTACTTTAAGCTGACGAGCGGTTAAATCGGCGCTTGCAATAGCTTCCAGCAGCTCGTTAGCGAATCTGGTATAACCATCATCGATATCAGCCACTCTACGCTCCTGTTCTCCAGGTTCAGGTCCGGGGAATTTGATTACTTCGGCGGTATTTGTCATACTTACTCCTGTTAGATTTGTTGGCGTAACACAGTGTCTAAAAATCCATCGTGATTTGAGAATCCTCGGTCTTGCACACCGGGGATTTTTTCTTTGTGAGAATCGCCGCCACCTGAGACGCAAGCCTTGCCATCTCATCGTCAACAATCCCCCACTCCAGCACAGCCAGTAACATCGACAGCTTTGGTATCCAGTCTCGTTTCCACCGGCTTATCTGAGCTTTATCGACACCGACAGCGGCTGCTGTTTTATCTGTTCCCAGCAGTGCGATTTTGTTTAGCAAGGCACTCTCTATGCGCAATGCCTCGCTGTTGCGTTTCTTTGCAGTTTCCATGATTGATACTTACCTTAGTGAAATAGATAGTTATGCAGCCCCTTTCAGGTTGCGAAATATCTCCACATTTCGGTGGAGACGTGAGCCAGTTTTGTTAAAGAGCGGTGTTGCTTACGCGGCCATTAATTCAGGCCAGATACTCGTCCAGTCACCAGGATGAAGATGCTTTGACCTGCCCCCAGAGTTAGATACAACCTTCAGTTAGTAATGTCGGTTGGTTTTTCTTCATATTTCCCGTTTCGCCAGCCCGCTGCAAATTCAGCCGGCGTCAGGTAATTCAGTGATGAATGTGGTCGACACTCGTTATAATCCAGTCGCCAGTCATTAATGATCTTCCTGGCGTGAACAATATCGCTGAACCAGTACTCATTCAGGCATTCATCACGAAAGCGTCCGTTAAAACTCTCAATAAATCCGTTCTGCGTTGGCTTGCCGGGCTGGATAAGTCGCAGCTCCACACCATGCTCAAAAGCCCACTGATCGAGTGCGCGGCAGGTAAACTCCGGGCCCTGATCGGTTCTTATCGTAGCCGGATAGCCGCGAAACAGCGCAATGCTGTCCAGAATACGCGTGACCTGCACGCCTGAAATCCCGAAGGCAACAGTGACCGTCAGGCATTCCTTTGTGAAATCATCCACGCAGGTCAGGCACTTGATCCTGCGACCTGTGGCCAGTGCGTCCATGACGAAATCCATTGACCAGGTCAGATTGGGCGCCATCGGGCGGAGCAGCGGCAGACGTTCTGTTGCCAGCCCTTTACGACGTCGTCTGCGTTTTACACTCAGGCCATTAAGTTGATAGATGCGGTAAACCCGCTTGTGGTTAACGCAAAGACCTTCACGTCGCAGAAGCTGCCAGATACGCCGGTAACCAAAACGGCGGCGTTCAAGTGCCAGCTCTGTGATGCGTAGAGACAGCTGCGCGTCAGCAGGCGGACGCTGAGCCGAATATCGGCAGGTTGACAGGGACAGACCTGCCAGCCTGCAGGCACGACGTTGCGACAGACCCTTAGCCTCGCACATGACTTCCACGGCTTCCCGCTTCTGGTCTGTCGTCAGTACTTTAGCCCAAGAGCCACCTGAAGCGCCTCCTTATCCAGCATGGCTTCAGCAAGCAGCTTCTTGAGTCTGGCGTTCTCTTCCTCAAGAGACTTCAGGCGCTTAACCTCAGGCACCTCCATACCGCCATACTTCTTACGCCAGGTGTAAAAGGTGGCGTCGGAAATGGCGTGCTTACGGCAGAGCTCACGGGCAGAAACGCCGGCTTCGGCCTCGCGGAGAATACAGATGATCTGTTCGTCGGAAAAACGCTTCTTCATGGGGATGTCCTCATGTGGCTTATGAAGACATTACTAACATCGCGGTGTATTAATCAACGGGGAGCAGGTCATACAATCCCGACATAACCCCGGGCGATTTAATCATTCGCCAGCGCGTCAAACCCTTCCCTTCCCTTCCCGCTCTGAATTACTCAACCGCAATAGCTTCGATAACGAGCATCGACTCGCTAATAACAGATACCTCACTGCACGATTAAAGGAGATGCAGAAATGATTAAACGCTTTAGATACGACTTCAAATCCGGGATTGTTGCAGATGGGAAAGGCGATTTTATTTCATATGCTGAATATGAAGAATTGCAACAAAAACTGGTAGCAGTGACTGAGCAGCGCGACGCGTTGGTGGTGGAAAATTCCAAAGCTCGCGAGCGCCATATTTTCATCCGCGCATTGGCCGTTTCCATTCTTGAACATAGTGGTGGACGTATGGACTGGCGCGGCGCGATGGAAGACGCAAGCGAGCTAATAAAAACTGTCGATGAAGTTTATGCATCAACCCCCGCCACATCCTCCGCAATCGCAGCGCTGAGAGCGGAAGCACAGGCTGAGGTGATTCCAGAAGGTTATGTACTTGTTCCTCAGGAAATGCATCTACCAGCCGAGTCTATGGAAGGTATTTGCGTCCATTGCGGCGACGGTGGACATCAGTTTGGCGAATTTACTGACGGGACGTTGTTTGTTGGTGAGGTCGATTACGGCGACGGGAAGAAGGTTTACGGATTGCACATCGCAACCGCCGAGTACCCGGAGGAAGGATGCTCAACCATTTGCGAGTTCGCCCGCCAGCTTCGCGAGAGCAAAGGGGAGGTGCAATCGTGATTTCCATGACGCTTGAAGAATTTCGTAAAACCATCAAATCACAGGGTGTTGAGCATAATGACTTCGCTTTCAAATGCCCAATGTGCGGGACTATTCAGTCAGCAAGAATGCTGATAGCCGCAGGTGCCGGGAAAGATTTCGAAGAAGTTGAAAAGTACTTGGGATTTTCCTGCGTTGGTCGCTTTACGGGGAAAGGTAGCCCATCAAAAGAAAAGGGCAATAACCATGGATGCAACTGGACTCTTGGCGGCTTGTTCAGCATGCATGAACTCGAAGTGGTAACACCAGATGGCAATAAGCATCCTCGATTTGAAGTAGCCACACCAGAAGAGGCAAAAGCCCTGGCTGTGAAATCCAGCGCAGTCGAGAGCAAAGGAGCGCAGAAATGAGCGAATACAAATGCTGCCTGTGCGGGAAAATCTGCGATGGATATTCCTGCTATGAATATCGCGGATTCATTTCCTGCGAAGAACATTTCGAACAGGTAATTGCGAAAGTCGATATTCGCAGAGCTGAAATTATCGCCAGAAACAACGCAGTTACAAAACCTCTTGCTGGTCTTGATATCGATCCGCGCAGTGCGATTGGGCGCGCAAATCGTGAGTTATTAGCCCCAGCAATTGAGATAGCTGGTAAAGAAACTTTGGCAGAACAGCAATACCGCAGGGGTGAACTATGACCAACGAACAGATTCAGGAATTCAAAGCGGCTGCTGAGAATTTGGCAACAGCAGAAGAAAGATATGACCGGGCAGAAATTACTATTCGTGAGTACATATCTGTAAATGACCAATACCACAACTTTGTTAAAGACCATGCCAACATCCTCTCCCTGCTGGCAGAGCGTGACGCTGATAAGGCGCTGATTGCGGAAAGCGTTGTGCTATTTGAAACGCTGCGCCAACGCATCGCTGAACTGGAGATCATCCGCGCTTCTGCTGAAAAGTTGGTTCGTTGCAAAGGCCGTTACCACAGTGAGCAGAATTACAGGGCGTTGGCGGCATTGTTTGGCGTGAGCGCTCCAGACCTTCCGCCTCTGGATAGTGAGGCCCGCACGGTCACCGTTAAGTTGCCGCCAGTCTCATTTTTCGACTTCAAGTTAAGCTCGCGTTTTGCGTCAGGCGCATACGTCAATGTTGAAGCGATGAACAAGGAACTTGCCGCCGTTGGCATCACTTTAGTCGTGGGGGAGTGAAAGATGAAACCAGCAAATTTTGCTCCAGTTTATTGCGCACTTTATCCGGCGCTGGCTGAGATAGCTCGCAAGCATGGTTATGCGATGGCTATTCACGGAACTATGGCGCGTGACTTTGACATGATATGCATTCCGTGGGTGGAGAAGCCATCAAAGCCAGAGGATGTAGTTGCGGAAATTACCGCTACCTATGCCACCACGGATATCACCAATCCTGGATACAAGCCTCACGGGCGTCTCGCTTACTCCGTGTGCTTTGGGTTCGGGGAGTTCTTCGCTGATTTATCGTTTACGCCTGTTGAGTCGGCGTATTTTGACGGCATAAAAGCCGCTGCTGACTGGATAGATAAAAAACGTGAGGCATACGACGACGAGCACGGGATGACTGACACAGCAACGGGTTCGTTTGAGTTCGGCAACGATGCACAGCATGAATATTCGTACTCTCTGGTAGAGCTGGCTGATGGGATTCGTGCGTTAACAAAAAGAAATCAGGAGGACTTATGACAACACAATTACCGATACCGAAAGAGCGTCTGGAGCATATTTTAGCGCACTGCAAACGCGAAGCCCATGAAAACATGGCACCAATAAGTGCGGGGTCAGCAGTTGAAGTTATAGGCGCACTCCTGGCGGCGCATGAGCAAGAGCCGGTGGCGTGGATTATTGAGGATGAAGTGAACGGAATTCCGCAGCATATTTCTTCCGTTAAAGAATATGCGCTGGCTTATCCTGAACGCAAAGTAACGCCGCTCTACACCCACCCCGCGCCAGTCCCTGCGGTGCCGGATATTAACACATGGCGAATTGCTTTTGAGTACTCTGAGCGTCAGCGTGATGATGGTTTTAACCTGCATAAATGCGGAGAAGCATACGAAAGCTATAAAACTCAGGAGCGATGGGAATCATGGTTATCAAGCCGCGCCGCCATGCTCAACGGGGGTAAATCGTGAAAGACGAAACGTTGTTGTCTGATGAACAGGCGGCATTTGAGAAATTCATGGAAGAAAAATTCCGTGACCTCATCGACCGCCGTCATGTGAAAAATGGTGATGGTGGGTATTTCGCCTGGGACATGGTGGTCGCATGGATTGTTTGGCAAGGCCGCGCAGCCATCCAGTCCGGTAATTCAGGACATGTGCCCGCCGGGTATGTGCTGGTTAGCGCTGAATTCATTGATACGGTAAATCAGGCTTTTAAAGAGGTCGGCGACAGGAAGTCATTCCCCGGTCACTCTCATGATATTCCTGGTGTTTGGGATAGCGATAACGGAGAAAAAGCAAACAAGCCGTGTGCGCAATGCGCCATGTGGTCGAAGCTTCATGACATGCTCGCCGCGGCACCTGTGGCATCTGACGGCTGGATTCCGGTAAGCGAGCGGATGCCTGAATTTAACGATGAGGTATTGGCGTGGCATCGTCATGGGTATTCACTGATTGCGGTTTACAGTACATCAAAAGACCCTATCACATACAAAACATATCGCTGCCTGGTAGACAACAAAGGCCATGAAATCGATGCTACTCACTGGCAACCTCTGCCAGATGCGCCGAAGGTGACACCATGACCAGCAAACTCAAACAGCGCCGTATGCGCAAACCCTGACAGCCTCGCAATAGCGGGGCTTTTTATTGCCCGGAGATAACCATGACGCGTGAAGACGCCATACGACGAAACGCTATCGAGCGGCTGAAAATCCTGCAACTGGTTAATGAACCTGACTATTGCCACAAGGAAGCAGACGATGCTCTGTGTGATCTGCTACAGGCCATCGGCTATTCAGATGTGGTGAAAGAGTTCAAGGCTATTGAGAAATGGTATGCGTAGGAGATAACTATGGAATCACACAGCCTCACACTCGATGAGGCCTGCGCGTTTCTGAAAATATCCAGACCCACCGCCACTAACTGGATACGCTCAGGCCGACTACAAGCAACCCGAAAAGACCCCGCAAAACCAAAATCCCCTTACCTCACCACCAGACAGGCATGCATTGCGGCTTTACAGTCACCGCTGCATACTGTCGCCGTGAGCGCGGGTGATGACATCAGAGAGGAAACACAATGTCACTCTTCCGCAGAGGTGAAATATGGTACGCGTCGTACTCGCTCCCGGGCGGGAAGCGAATTAAGGAAAGTCTTGGGACTGCCGACAAGCGGCTCGCTACTGAACTACATGACAAGCGCAAAGCTGAATTGTGGAGAGTAGACCGACTTGGTGATTTTCCGGATGTGACGTTTGATGATGCCTGCATGCGCTGGCTGGAAGAGAAAGCCGAGAAGAAATCGCTCAATGACGATCGAAGCAGAATGGCTTTCTGGCTTGCGCATTTTGAGGGTGTGCCGTTAAAGGATGTGACGGAGCAGAAAATATATTCTGCCGTCAGTAAAATGAGCAACCGCAAGCAGCTTGAGAGATGGAGGATTCAGGCAGCTATTGCACAGAAGAACGGCGACACGATTCCTAAGTACGAAGCCAGGCCAGTTACCACTGCGACAAAGGCTAAACACCTGGCGCTAATGAAGTCGATTCTGCGCGCGGCAGAGAGGGAGTGGAAGTGGCTGGAGAAAGCACCTGTTATCAAGATTCCTACAGTAAGGAATAAACGTATCAGGTGGCTTGAGAAGGAAGAGGCAAGGAGGCTGATTGATGAATGTCCTGAGCCGCTTAAATCGGTTGTTAAGTTTGCGCTGGCAACCGGGTTAAGGCGGTCGAACATCATCAATCTGGAGTGGTCGCAACTCGACATGCAGCGCCGGGTTGCGTGGGTAAATCCTGAGGACAGCAAATCAAACAGGGCTATTGGCGTAGCGCTGAATGATACAGCATGCCGCGTACTCAGGGAGCAGATAGGTAAGCACCATAAATGGGTGTTCGTTCACACGAAAGCCTGGCATCGGCCTGACGGAACGTTAACACCGCAAGTAAGAAAGATGCGTGTCGATGATAGCCGGGCGTGGAATGCAGCATGTCGCCGTGCAGGGATAACTGATTTCAGGTTTCACGACCTGAGACACACCTGGGCTAGCTGGTTAATACAGTCTGGCGTTCCATTATCCGTTTTACAGGAGATGGGAGGATGGGAGTCGATAGAAATGGTGCGTCGGTATGCCCACCTTGCACCTAATCACCTGACCGAACATGCGCGTCAGATTGATGCGATTTTTAACGATGATGTCCCAAATATGTCCCACAATGAAAATATGGAGGTGAAGATAAACTGGTAACTCATTGATTTTAAATGGTACGCCCTACAGGGTTCGAACCTGTGACCTACGGCTTAGAAGGCCGTTGCTCTATCCAGCTGAGCTAAGGGCGCACTGATGTCCCTGACGGGAGAGTTGCGGATCGGGATTATACGGTCAACACCAGTTGAGTCAATGGCTTTGCTCTCAGATGCTCGCGAAGTGAGCACCATTCCGCACTTTCTCCGCCCTGCCTTTATGCACGAAACATAAACGGTAACTGACAGCGCCGCCCACTTCTGACAAAATATACACATCCCCACTTCTTTTTAGTTACAGATGGAATCCTCTCTCTGATGGCAGCAAAGATTATAGATGGTAAAACGATTGCGCAGCAGGTGCGCTCTGAGGTTGCTGAAAAGGTGAAAGCTCGCCTGGCAGCCGGGAAACGTGCCCCTGGTCTGGCCGTTATCCTCGTTGGTAGCAACCCTGCGTCGCAGATTTATGTCGGCAGCAAGCGCAAAGCGTGTGAAGAGGTGGGTTTCATCTCCCGCTCTTACGATTTGCCGGAAACCACCACCGAAGCCGAATTGCTGACGCTTATCGACAAGCTTAATGCCGATGCCGAAATCGATGGTATCCTGGTGCAGTTACCGCTGCCTGCCGGTATTGATTATGTCAAAGTGCTGGAGCACATTTCGCCGGATAAAGACGTTGACGGTTTCCATCCGTATAACGTTGGCCGCCTGTGCCAGCGCGCGCCGCGTCTGCGTCCGTGCACGCCGCGCGGTATCGTGACGCTGCTTGAGCGTTACAACATCGATACCTATGGTCTGAATGCGGTGGTGATTGGCGCGTCCAATATCGTGGGGCGTCCGATGAGCATGGAACTGCTGTTGGCCGGTTGCACCACTACGGTGACCCACCGTTTCACCAAAAACCTGCGCCACCACGTAGAAAACGCCGACCTGCTGGTCGTTGCGGTAGGCAAACCGGGCTTTATTCCAGGCGAATGGATCAAAGAAGGCGCCATTGTGATTGATGTCGGCATCAACCGTCTGGAAAATGGCAAAGTGGTGGGCGATGTGGTTTACGAAGACGCTGCCGCGCGTGCCTCGTACATTACTCCGGTTCCGGGCGGCGTTGGCCCGATGACGGTCGCAACCCTGATTCAGAACACGCTGCAGGCGTGCGAAGAGTACCACGACGTGGAGAAAGCATAAGATGGCAACATTCTCACTGGGCAAGCATCCGCATGTCGAGCTCTGCGATCTGCTGAAACTGGAAGGCTGGAGCGAAAGCGGCGCGCAGGCGAAGATCGCCATTGACGACGGCCTGGTCAAGGTCGACGGTAAGGTCGAAACGCGTAAACGTTGTAAAATCGTCGCCGGACAAACGGTAGTCTTTCAGGGACAAAGCGTCACGGTCGTCGCCTGATATCCCCTCTGCAGGCCCGCTCGCCGGGCCTGCCACCTCTCAGATTATCCTTACCCCTGGTACGGTCAATAATTGATCGCCTTCAAATAATCACATTTTGCTATGACCGAAATTCAAATTTCTGTTGCGGAGCCAGAATGCTTACACCACGATAGGTAGAACGTTTTACTAGAACGTTCTACCTACAATAAATGTGCCTATTTCGCACACATAATGGTTCGGATTCGGGGGAATCACAGCATGAATGTGTTATCGGGATTTATTAAGTCACTCTCAAAATTGTCAATGATTGGGCGCGCGTTAATGCTGCCTATTTCGTTGCTGCCTGCCGCCGGTCTGCTGCTGGCGTTTGGCGATAAGTTTCATTTACCGCTGATGATGAACGCCGGTGGGGTTATTTTCGATAACCTGCCTCTGCTGTTCGCCATCGGCTCTGCGGTTGGTCTGGCATCTGAATCCGGGATTGCCGCCCTTTCTGCGGCCGTGTCGGTGTTTGTCACCAACATTACCATCAGCACCGTACTGACGATTACGCCTGAAATGGCATCACAGGGCGGGAAATATGCGATGGTGGTCGGTATTCCATCCTTGCAGATGGGCGTCTTCGGCGGCTTAATCTGCGGTATCCTCGCGGCCTGGTGCTACAACCGCTTCCATACCATGCAGTTGCCCGAACTTTTGGGCTTCTTCTCCGGCAAGCGCTTTGTCGCCATCGCTACCGCGTTTATGTCGTTTATCCTCGGCCTGATCCTGCCCTACGTCTGGCAGCATATCCAGGCAGGTATCGACGCGCTGTCCGTTATCGTCAACGGCGATAATCAGGCAGCCTCGACCTTTATCTTTGGCCTGACAGAACGTGCGTTGATCCCACTCGGCCTGCATCACATTTGGTATCCGTCATTCTGGTACTCCTTCGGTGACTACACCACCCAGGCAGGCCAGGTGATCCACGGTGACCAGACAATCTGGTTCAAAATGCTGGAAGAAGGTACCAAGTCATTCAGCAGCGATACCTATCAGAACGCCGGTAAGTTCATGCAAGGCGAGTTCCCGCTGATGCTATTCGCGCTGCCTGCCGCCTGTCTTGCGATGTACCATGAAGCGCATACCAAAAATAAAAAAATCGCCGCCGGTATTCTCTTCTCCGCCGCGCTGACCTGTTTTTTAACCGGTATCACTGAGCCCGTCGAATTTACCTTTATTTTCGTCGCGCCGATTCTGTATGTGTTCAATGCGATCATGGCGGGTCTGGCCTATATGTCCATGTACCTGATGCATGCACATATCGCGAAGTCGTTCTCCGCCGGTCTTATCGACTACATTTCGTTTGGCATTCTGCCGTCGTTTAACGGCTATGAGACAAACTATCTGAATGCGGTCATCATTGGCATACCGATGGCTTTGATTTACTACTTCACCTTCCGCTTTGTCATCCGTCGCTTTGATGTTAAAACGCCGGGTCGTACCGAAGTGTCTGCGGATGCGAAAGACAAAACCGATGAAGAACTGGTCACCGAAATTGTTGACCTGTTGGGTGGGGCCAAAAACATCGATTCTGTCGGGTCCTGTATCACCCGTCTGCGTATTGAAGTGCTGGATGGCAGCCAGGTCGATAAAGAGGGGCTAAACGGCGTCGGCGCTCGCGGGGTGGTCTTTGTCGGTGATAAAGGTGTGCAGGTGATATTCGGCGCCAGAGCACAGTTTATTGCCCAGGCTATGGCAACATCACTCGGCAAATAACCTTGTGCGGGTAAGGTGAAATAAGTCTCCTGGTTTTACCCAGGAGGCTTTACTATTTCTGACTGATTATTCTGTACTTTCAGGGAGCACGATTGAAAAAGGTCAGCATCATTGATGTCGCTAAACTGGCGGGCGTTTCGGTTTCAACCGTCTCTCTGGTGCTGCGCCAGAAGGGGAAAATCTCCGACGCCACCATCGAAAGAGTGCAGTCGGCTATCAATGAGCTGGGATATGTGCACAATATTGCAGCCGCGAACCTGCGCGCCAATACCTCTAATCTGATCGGCCTGATCCTGCGCGATTTCAGCGACAGCTTTTCCATCAAAGTGATGGCGAGCATTGTTCAGGAGCTTGAACGTCAAGGCTACATGGTCTTCCTGGGCCAGCCACTGGATGACAACGAACACCTTGAACGCTGCCTGCTCTCTTTCAAGCAACAGGGCGTAGCGGGAGTTATTTATCTCTCCTCGGATACCCTCAACCCGCACTTACCGGAAAAGATCAGCCAGTGCCCGCTGCCGATGGTGGTGGTGTCGCAGTCGCAACCTGCGCAAAGTTGCAATCTGGTGATGCGCGACAGCCGCCAGGCCGCCAGCCTGGCGACGCGCTATCTGATTGAACGCGGACACCGAAACATTGCCTATATCGGCGGTCTGGAAAAAGACCTGGTACGCCATCAGCGTTTGTTGGGCGTACACAGCGCGCTCAAGCAGTACGGCATGGCGCTGCGCGATGAATACACGCCTGCCTGCAGCGAATCGACCGAATCAGCGAGCCTGGCGACTCGCCATCTGCTGGAAAAAAATAATACCATCACCGCCCTGCTGTGCCATTCGCCCAATGCAGTGATTGGCTCCATCAGCGGCATTCATCAGGTGGGCCGCACCATCGGTAAAGATGTCTTCCTGACACAGCAGGTGGCGCTGGTTGGCTTCGAGGATATGCTCCACGTGAATCTCACCTCCCCCTCTTTCACTTATGTCTCGTCTGCCAGCGAAGAGGCGGGCCGACAGGCTGCGGGGCTGATAATACGTAAGCTGAAAGAACCAGATTTGCTGACGCAGACCATTACCCTTTCCGGGCAACTGGTGGTGAGAGAGTCCGCATAGGAAAGTGGGTCTTACCGGAATGTACCGTGACGTTATCGCACGGTGCTGGTCGCTATGCCAGGATCTGATCTGAGAAGCGGGTTGTCGCGCTCAACAGGCGAACTTGTACTTTTCCCCGCGAATTTCAGATAACAGGTAGATAATGATGTCTGCGTCGCGTTTTATACTTCCCGTTTTACGCAAAGAAACAGAAACTTATCATGCCCACGATTATCACCCACGCCGCCGTTCCTCTGTGTCTTGGCTTAGGTCTTGGCAGCAAAACCATTCCCCCACGCCTGTTACTGGCCGGCGTCGCCCTGGCGATGTTGCCGGATGCCGATGTGCTGGCATTCAAATTTGGCGTGGCGTACGGCAATATTTTTGGACATCGCGGCTTCACCCATTCGCTGCTGTTCGCCTTTGTGGTGCCAATTCTGGTGACATGGCTGGGGCGACGCTGGCTTAACGCCAGCCTGATGCGCTGCTGGGTCTTTTTAACCGTCACATTGTTGTCGCACAGTTTGCTGGATTCTATAACCAGTGGCGGGAAAGGGGTTGGCTGGCTTTGGCCATGGTCAGATGAGCGTTTTCTGGCTCCCTGGCAGGTGATTAAAGCCGCGCCGTTTGCCCTGTCGCGATATATGACCCCATACGGGCATCAAGTGATTATTTCGGAACTGCTGTGGGTGTGGTTGCCGGGGATCGTTGTGATGGGCGTGTTGTGGCACTGGCGCAGACGTTGATGTTAAGCATCGTTCGCCCTAGCGTTGTGCAAACCCGTAGCCCCGGCCAGCGACAGCGCCGCCGGGGAACATCCCGGATGGCGGCGTAAGCGCCTTATCCGGGCTACGTCTCCCTCTGGGTAACGAGGAAAAACTACTTACGACGCCAGGTGGTACCCTGCGGGCCATCTTCCAGCACGATGCCCATCTCGTTGAGACGATCACGCGCCGCATCGGCCGCCGCCCAGTCCTTCGCTTTACGCGCATCCAGACGCTGTTGAATCAACGCTTCAATCTCAGCCACTTCGCCATCATCGGCCTGCGCACCGCTTTGCAGGAACGCATCAGGTTCCTGCTCCAGCAGCCCCAGCACCGAAGCGAGCTTACGCAGATGAGAGGCCAGCGCATTCGCCGCCTGCATATCTTCTGATTTCAGGCGGTTCACTTCACGGGCCATATCGAACAGCACGGAATACGCTTCCGGCGTGTTGAAGTCATCATTCATCACCTCAACAAAGCGCGCTTCAAACGCCTCGCCGCCAGCCGCCGCGACAGACTTATCGGTGCCACGCAGCGCGGTGTACAGACGCTCCAGCGCTGAACGAGCCTGCTTGAGGTTCTCTTCGCTGTAGTTCAACTGGCTGCGATAGTGGCCTGACATCAGGAAGTAGCGAATGGTCTCGGCGTCGTAATATTTCAGCACATCACGCACGGTAAAGAAGTTGCCCAATGATTTGGACATCTTTTCACGATCCACCATCACCATGCCGGAGTGCATCCAGTAATTCACATATTCGCCGTCATGGGCGCAGGTAGACTGGGCAATTTCGTTTTCATGGTGCGGGAACATCAGGTCCGAACCGCCGCCGTGAATATCGAAATGATTACCCAACTGTTTGCAGTTCATCGCGGAACATTCAATGTGCCAGCCCGGACGCCCTTCACCCCACGGAGAAGTCCAGCTCGGCTCGCCAGGCTTTGACATCTTCCACAGAACGAAGTCCATCGGATTACGCTTCACATCCACGACGTCCACACGGGCGCCCGCCTGCAGTTGATCGAGATCCTGGCGCGACAGTTGACCATAATTCGGATCCGTCGGCACAGAGAACATCACATCGCCGTTATCCGCTACATAGGCATGACCACGGGCGATTAACTGTTCAGTGATTTCGATGATCTCATGGATATGGTGCGTCGCACGCGGCTCCATGTCCGGGCGCAGAATATTGAGCGCATCAAAATCTTTGTGCATTTCCGCGATCATTCGGTCGACCAGCGCCACAAAGCTTTCGCCGTTCTCATTGGCGCGTTTGATGATTTTATCGTCGATATCGGTGATATTACGCACGTATTTCAGCTTATAGCCGAGAAAACGCAGGTAGCGGGCGACCACATCAAACGCGACGAAAGTACGGCCATGACCGATATGACAGAGATCGTAAACAGTGATACCACACACGTACATGCCGACTTCCCCGGCATGGATAGGTTTGAATTCCTCTTTTTGGCGCGTCAGTGTATTGAAGATTTTTAACATCGAAGATTCCATGTAGACGTGTGTGGACCGGAAAAACGCATATATTACCCGTAATTCAATCCCGAAGCAGCACTGATTGCAAGGTGATCGCGGCAGCAGGTTATGCTATAACAGGCGACTATCACTGACCCATAGTCGGGTCTGCGCACCACTCTACCGGAACAGGATGCAAAAATGGTTACTTTCCACACTAATCACGGCGACATCGTAATCAAAACTTTTGATGATAAAGCGCCTGAAACAGTTAAAAACTTCCTGGACTATTGCCGTGAAGGTTTTTACAACAACACCATTTTCCACCGTGTCATTAATGGCTTTATGATCCAGGGCGGCGGCTTCGAGCCGGGCATGCATCAGAAAGCAACCAAAGACCAGATCAAAAACGAAGCTAACAACGGCCTGAAAAACACCCGCGGCACGCTGGCCATGGCGCGTACTCAGGCTCCGCACTCTGCAACCGCACAGTTCTTTATCAACGTCGTAGATAACGACTTCCTGAACTTCTCTGGCGAAAGCCTGCAGGGTTGGGGCTACTGTGTGTTTGCCGAAGTGGTTGAAGGCATGGACGTGGTAGATAAAATCAAAGCCGTTCCTACCGGCCGCAGCGGTATGCATCAGGACGTGCCGAAAGAAGATGTCGTGATTGAAAGCGTGACCGTTAGCGAGTAATCGTGGCGACACTTTTTATCGCAGACCTTCATCTGCAAACAGAAGAACCGGCGATCACCGCCGGTTTTCTGCGTTTTTTGACAGGCACAGCCCGCCAGGCTGACGCGCTCTATATTTTGGGCGACCTGTTCGAAGCCTGGATTGGCGACGACGACCCCACTCCCCTTCATCGCGAGATCGCCGCCGCCATCAAGGCGCTGGTCGACAGTGGCGTTCCCTGCTACTTCATCCACGGCAATCGCGACTTCCTGCTTGGCAAGCGCTTTGCACGCGAAAGCGGCATGCAGCTCCTGCCGGAAGAAAAAGTGCTCGATCTTTATGGTCGCAAGGTGCTGATTATGCACGGCGATACGCTCTGCACCGATGATGCAGGCTATCAGGCGTTTCGCGCCAAAGTCCACAAGCCCTGGCTCCAGACGCTGTTTCTCGCCCTGCCGCTGTTTGTTCGCCAACGTATCGCTGCAAAAATGCGGGCGAGTAGCAAAGCTGCCAACAGCAGTAAATCGCTGGCCATTATGGACGTGAACCCGCAGGCTGTCGTTGCCGCGCTGGAAAGACATCAGGTTCAGTGCCTGATCCACGGTCACACCCACCGCCCGGACGTACACGAGCTTATCGCAAACAGCAAACCCGCCATGCGCGTGGTCCTCGGCGCCTGGCATACCCAGGGCTCGATGGTGAAAGTGACCGCAGACAACGTCGAGTTAATCCCTTTTCCGTTCGGATAATTTGAGCCGCTGGATGATCATGCATCGACACAGCGGATTGCAGCATTCATCGCTACGCAACCGTTTTCCTTGCCCATTTTCCGTGCTATTCTTTGTGCCCTCAAAAGCTGTCCGTAGTCGCACCCACAGGAGTTTTCTTAACGCATGTCTTCTGCTAACCAACCGGCGCGTATCGCCATTGTCATGGGATCGAAAAGCGATTGGGCGACCATGCAGTTCGCCACCGAAATTCTCGATATCCTGAATGTCCCGCACCATGTTGAAGTCGTCTCCGCTCACCGCACGCCCGATAAACTGTTCAGCTTTGCCGAAAGCGCCGAAGAGAACGGTTTCCAGGTGATCATTGCGGGTGCTGGCGGCGCGGCGCATCTGCCGGGGATGATTGCAGCGAAAACCTTAGTGCCTGTGCTGGGTGTGCCGGTACAGAGCGCCGCGCTGAGCGGTGTGGATAGCCTCTACTCCATCGTCCAGATGCCGCGCGGTATTCCGGTCGGTACGCTGGCAATTGGCAAAGCGGGTGCGGCGAACGCGGCCCTGCTGGCCGCACAAATCCTGGCACAGCACGACGCCGAACTGCATCAGCGCCTGGCCGAGTTCCGTCGCGCTCAGACCGACGAAGTGCTGGAAAACCCGGATCCACGGGGTGCGGCATGAAACAGGTTTGCATTTTAGGTAACGGTCAGCTTGGGCGTATGCTGCGCCAGGCAGGCGAACCACTGAGCATCGCCGTGTGGCCCGTGGGGCTGGATGCGGACCCGGAAGCCGTGCCGTTCGCCCGGAGCGTGATTACCGCTGAGATCGAACGCTGGCCGGAAACCGCCCTGACCCGCGAACTGGCGCGTCACCCGGCATTTGTAAACCGCGATGTGTTCCCGATTATTGCTGACCGTCTGACACAGAAACAGCTGTTCGACAGACTCGGCCTTGCCACCGCACCGTGGCAGTTGCTGGCCGACAAAAGCGAATGGCCTGCGGTTTTCAATACGCTGGGTGAACTGGCGATTGTCAAACGCCGCGTAGGCGGATACGACGGTCGCGGTCAGTGGCGCCTGCGTGCAGGTGAAACGGAACAATTGCCGGATGACTGCTACGGCGAATGCATCGTTGAGCAGGGCATCAATTTTTCCGGTGAGGTATCGCTGGTGGGCGCCCGCGGCCATGACGGCAGCACAGTGTTCTATCCGCTGACTCACAACCTGCATCAGGACGGTATTCTGCGCACCAGCGTGGTATTTCCGCAGGCCGACATGCGCCAGCAACAGCAGGCAGAAAGCATGCTCTCTGCCATTATGCACGACCTGAATTATGTGGGCGTGATGGCGATGGAGTGCTTCGTGACGCCGGCAGGCTTGCTGATTAACGAACTGGCGCCGCGCGTACACAATAGCGGCCATTGGACGCAGAACGGCGCCTCGATCAGCCAGTTTGAATTGCATCTGCGTGCGGTGGTGGATTTACCGCTGCCGCCGCCGGTAGTCAACAGCCCGTCGGTGATGATTAACCTCATTGGTAGCGATTTGAATTATGACTGGCTGAAACTGCCGCTGGTGCATCTGCACTGGTACGACAAAGAGGTGCGCCCAGGCCGTAAGGTGGGGCATCTTAACCTGAACGACAGCGACACTGGCCGCCTGAGCGCGACGCTGGAAGCGCTGGTGCCCCTGCTGCCGCCGGAGTATGCCAGCGGTATTGCCTGGGCGCAGGCGAAGCTTGCCTGATAACTGTCCCCGGCGGCGCTACGCTTGCCGGGGCTACAAAATCGTAGCCCGGATAAGGCGGTTACGCCGCATCCGGGAATGTCCCCGGCGCTGCGCTTGCCAGGGCTACAGAACCGTAGCCCGGATAAGACGTTTTCGCCGCATCCGGGAACTCTCCCCGGCGGCGCTGCGCTTGCCGGGGCTACAGAACCATAGCCTGGATAAAGCGGTTACGCCGCACCCGGGAATGTCCCCGGCGGTGCTGCGCTTGCCGGGGCTACAAAATCGTAGACCGGATAAGGCGGTCACGCCGCATCCGGGAATGTCCCCGGCGGTGCTGCGCTTGCCGGGGCTACAGAACCGTAGCCTGGATAAAACGGTCACGCCGCATCCGGGAACTCTCCCCGGCGGTGCTGCGCTTGCCGGGGCTACAGAACTGTAGACCGGATAAGGCGGTCACGCCGCATCCGGGATAGCCTCAGTGCCTGTCGCGCTTATCGGCGCGCTGTGCCAGCCAGTCGCCCAGCATCTGCACGACCTGCACCAGCACAATCAGCGCGATAACCGTTACCACCATCACCTGCGTTTCGTAGCGATAGTAGCCGTAGCGGATGGCCAGATCACCGACGCCGCCGCCACCGACAATCCCTGCCATCGCCGAATAACCAATAAGGCTCACCAGCGTAATCGTCAAACCGCGCAACAGGCCTGCGCTGGCTTCTGGCAGCAGCACCGTACAGATGATACGCATAGGACTGGCGCCAAACGCTTCCGCCGCTTCAATAATGCCCTTATCCACTTCACGCAGCGCGCCATCCACCAGACGGGCATAAAAGGCAATCGCCGCCACGGACAGCGGCACCGATGCGGCAATCGGCCCAATGGTGTTGCCGAGCAAAAACTGGGTTAACGGCAGCAACAGCACCAGCAGGATAACAAAAGGCACAGAGCGAATGATGTTCACCAGCACGGAGCTGATGAGATAGACCGCGCGGTTTTGCCAGAACAGGTTACGGTCAGTCACGAAGATCAGAAAACCCAGCGGCAGACCGCCGATAATTGCCAGCACCGTTGAGATGCTCAGCATCTGGAAAGTTTCGCCAAACGCGAGGCTCAAATCGGCCACTAAATCATCCACGGATCACCTCCACCTGAGCGGTACGGTTACGAATGTAGTCCACCGCCTGTTCTACCACAGCCGGGTCTTGTGCAGTGAGTTGCACCACCAAAATGCCCAGCGCACGCTCACCGATATACTCGATTTTGCCGTGCAGAATATTCACCGCCACGCCAAAGTTAATGGCCGCGTCGGACAGCACCGGTTGCTCGGCAGAATCGCCAATAAACAGGATTTTCAATAATTGTCCCGGCAGGTGCTCGCGCAAACGGTCCGGCAGCGTCAGATTCAGCGTGCGTGAAACCAGTTGTTGCGTGAAGGCATGCTGTGGATGGGCAAAAATATCAAACACATCGCCACTTTCAACAACCTTGCCGCCGGACATCACCGCCACGCGATCGCAGATGGATTTGATCACGTTCATCTCATGGGTGATCAGCACGATCGTGATGCCAAGCTGCGTGTTGATCTGCTTGAGCAGTTCCAGAATGGTGGCCGAGGTTTCCAGATCCAGCGCGGAGGTCGGCTCGTCACACAACAGCACATCCGGGTGGTTGGCGATAGCACGGGCGATGCCGACGCGCTGCTTCTGCCCACCGCTCAGTTGTACCGGGTAGCGGTTGGCTTTATCGCCCAGCCCCACCAGTTCCAGGATTTCCGTTACCCGCGGAGCGATTTTACTGCGCTCCCACCCCGCCGCTTTCAGGCTGAATGCCACGTTTTGCGCCACGGTGCGCGTGTGCATCAGATTGAAGTGCTGGAAGATCATGCCGATTCGCTGGCGCGCTTTACGCAGCGTCAGGCCTTCCATTTGTGAAATCGCCACGCCGTTCACTTTGACGCAGCCTTCACTCGGGCGTTGCAGGGCATTCAATGTACGCAGGAGGGTGCTTTTCCCCGCGCCGCTGGTGCCGACAATGCCAAAAATTTCACCGGGTGCGATACGCAAGCTGACACTGTCCACAGCACGCATGGGTTTTGCTCCCCGCACGGCGGGAAAATCCACGCACACCTTATCTATCTCAATCATGTGTCCCTCAAATAGCAAAAGGCAGGCCGCAGCCTGCCTGTTAACCTGGATTCGCCCTTATTTGTTATCCGCGGAGGTCATCCACTCCGGTTTCTGGAAAGCGCCGTAAACATTTTTCGGGTCATCAATCACCGCGCGGTAAGCCGGGGATTTCACAACCTCAACAATATCTTTGGCGAAAGGCTTATCCGCATCTTCACTACGTACGGCGATGATATTTTTGAGATTCTCATCCAGATGTTCTTGCTTGATCGCGGTAGACAGATCGAGGCCTGCGGCAATAGCAAAGTTACCGTTGACCAGCGCGGCGGTGGCGCTATCCAGCGTACGCGGCAACTGCGCGGCTTCCAGCGGTTTAAACACCAGCCCTTTCGGGTTGCCGGCAATATCGCGCTCAGAAGCTTTGGTCGGATCAATGTTGTCTTTCAGGGTAATCAGATCCAGCGATTTCAGGAAACGCAGGCCGCGAGCCAGGTTGGTAGGATCGTTGGACAGCGTGACGATGTCGCCTTTTTTCAGCTCATCGAGGCTCTTAATTTTATGGGAGTAGAATCCCATACCCGCCGTCGGTACGGTGATCAGTTTGGTCAGCTTCAACCCTTTATCCGCAGTGAATTTATCGAAATAGAGCGAATGCTGAAACAGGTTGGCATCAATACTGCCGTTCGACAGCGCCATATTCGGCTGCACGTAGTCGCTAAATTCGCGCACCACGACTTTGTAGCCTTTTTCTTTCAGTGACGGCTCAATAGCCTGTTTTACCATGTCGCCATAAGGCCCCGGCGCAACGCCGAAAACGATGGTGTGCGGATCGCTGTTGGCCTGCGCAGAAGATAAGCCGCATGCCAGAAGTAGTGCCCCAAAGGTGGCGCGTAAACCGAGACGACGTCCCATACATTCTCCCTAACGAAGTGTGTCTGCTGTGTGGCGCACCGTCGACGCGGCGCGCTCCATATTCATTACAGGGATAAGATGGCATAAAGATAACGCAGCGGTAATTGAAAAAAATTCATGTTGTTGTGAAGTATGTCACTGAATGATGGGAGATTTTGCAAAGGTAAGGCGATGAAGCATAAAGAAAAGCGAAAATCACCCGCCTTCCTTTATGCACTTTTTAGATAAGCAAACTCAGATCTTTGCTAAGCAGAATGACGGGACTCTACTTCCGGGTCAGTAGGCGTTCTCGGCACAGGCAGGTTGAACCCGAACAGCGCGTAGAAAGTGCAACGTACGCGGAGTACGTGAGGATTTCGAGCACTGCCCGGGTTCAAACTGGCAAGTCAGATAGCCAGATGCCCTGGAATGTTAGAAGTCGTAGCGCAGACGCACCAGGTTCATATCGCCCAGATCATCGGTGCTGGAGGTAAACACGTGTTCGTAATCCACGCGGAAGCCATAATCCAGCTGGAAGCTGATACCTACGCCGTTATCGATACGCTGGTAGTTGCGCCCATTCACGTATTCGATGCGATCGCCCATAAAGTACGGCTGAATAGATTTCACAGCATACTGATTAACAGGGATCTTATAACCGGCGAAATATTCAACGCCCCACGCATCACCCGCGAAATAATTGTGAACCGTGTTTTTCTTGCTCAGCAGGAAGTTCTGATACCAGCCGCCGCCAGCGGAGAAGGTCCAGTTGTCCGGCGTCCAGCTCAGCGCTGTACCAAGAATATTCTGGTCATACGTTTTGCTGTCATCATTGCCCGGATTGCGCATTTCAGCACGGGTATAGTTCCATGCGGCCCCCCAGGTCAAGGTGTTAGTCAGATGGTAATCCAGGCCCAGCGAGCCGCCGCCTTTACGTTTGTAACGCAGACCGTTGCCCGGCAGATATTCGTTATCATCGAACAGATAAGAGGCGTAAAGATCCGCGCTCCCGAACGTATTCTTATATTTCAGCATATTGCGTGAACGATAAGATCCGTCATAGTCGCCGTTAATACCGTTGCCCGGCGCCTGAGCGATCATGTCGTAATCCCAGATATCGGTTTTCGCCCCTACCACATCATAGTAAATACTGTTTTGCTGACCGTAGGTTAATGTTCCCCAGGTTTTGCTTTTCAGACCGGTATAGAGCATACGCCGCGTGGTGTCGTGGGCACCTTTCGCATAGTGGTTATCCCAGTCGAAGACCGCCGGAATATTGACGCCCAGTTCGTAGTAGTTAATCCAACTGATGTCATCAAACAGGTAGTAATCACTGGCGAAACGGAAACGCGTACCGCCGTCAAAACCGTTACGTTTGTAAGAGCCTTTATCACCGTCACCCGTCATCATATTGAATTGCGGACGGATACTCCCGCCCACGGTGAAATTGAGACGACTTAACGGATCGCCTGCCTGTGGATCTTGTTTCAGCAGCGTGATCTCGGCCTGAGACGCAAAGGAGGCCATTGCCAGTGCCGCGCCGATCGTTATCGCCAGCGCTTTAATTTTATGTGCCATGCTGTTTCCTTGGTTAATAAGCAGCCAAATAGTTGCCAGCTGAATATTAACGCCGATTAAGCACGCCATGTTGTCGAGTTTTTCGTACTTTGTGCGCTTAAAAATCAGCTAGTTAGCAATTTGTGCACTTAAAAAAATACACGCCGATTATTTAACCGACGTGCAATCAAAATGACATACTTTTACTGGTCAAACTGGCGGAACAACGCTTTCCCTTTCAGTAGACGCGTCCCCAGCCAGCCGCCGCATGCGGACAGTAAGATGGCGCCGCACAGAGGTAACGTGACCCACAACCGCCAGTCTGGCTCCCAGGGAAAGTCAAAGACTTTTGTTTGCAGCACCGCCAGCGCCGTTTCCGCACCGATCGCCGCTACCAGCCCGGAGACGAGTCCGAGCAGCGCAAATTCACACCACAGCGTGGCGCGCAACAAACGCTTACCAGCGCCGAGCGTGCGATACACCACCAGTTCCTGATGGCGCAGGCGCATCCCCACCTGCACCTGAGCCAACAACAGCAACACGCCGCAGAGAGTGACCAGCACGACCATCACTTCCAGCGCCCGGCTCACCTGTTCCAGCACCTGGCCAACCTGTTTTAAGATAGCGCCAATATCCAGCAGGCTGATGGTGGGAAACTCGCGGTTAAGCTGGGTCAACATACCGCTGCCATTCTGCCAGCGGAAACTGGTCAGCCAGCTTTGCGGCTGACCATCGAGCGCCCCCTGCGGGAAGATAAAGAAGAAGTTGGGACGCAGGCTTTCCCAGTCCACTTTACGCAGGCTGGTTACTTTAGCGGTGAAATCTTGGGTATCGCCCACAAAAGTCACGCTATCGCCGGGTTTGATCCCGAGGCGTTTTGCCAGCGCTTCTTCGACCGAGACCTCACCGGCTTTAGGCGGCCAGGTGCCTGCGGTAATCGGGTTGTGGTTTGCCTCATCCCGCTGCCAGGTCAGATTCAATTCGCGGTTCAGCGCCTCATCCGAATTCCCCTCCGTGCTGTGACCGTTAATCTGCGTCAGCCGGGCACGCACAATAGGCCAGAACGCCTGTGGCGCCACATGGTGCGCGGCGAGAAACGCTTTCACCGGCTCAACCTGCTCCGGGGCAATATTAATGAGGAAATAATTCGGGCTTTCCGGGGGAAGCTGTTGCTGCCATCTGTCGAGCAGATCGCCTCGCAGCACCAGCAACATCGCCAGCAGCATGAAAGAGAGCGAGAACGCCGACAACTGACTCAGCGTTGACCATGGCTGGCGTAACAGGCGATTGACCGCCAGACGCAGCGGCAATGTTTTGAGGGTAAGTTTTTTCATCCCCCGCAGCAGCAGCCAGCCAACAATACCGCATAACAACGCCAGCACCACCGTCCCCGCCAGCACTGACCACAGCAGCATGCTGGCCCCCATCAGCCAGGCCAGCAACAAGACAGACACAAGGCTAATAACGGGAAGGTAAAATTTCAGCGGCCAGACATCGGCGACAGCATCACGGCGTAACACACGCACAGGCTGCGTTGCCAGCAATAAGCGCCAGGGCCGTAACCCCACCAACAGAGAAATCATCAGCATGGCGCCAATCGACCAGAGCCACGGCCAGCCGCTGGCGGCAGGCAATGCCACCGGCAGAACCGGCTTAAGCAAGATCAGCAGTATTTTTTCAAACAGCAATCCCATCGCCCCGCCGGTGACAGACGCCAGCACGAGCACCATCAGCCACTGGCCGACGATCAGTTTGCGCAGTTGCGCTCTGCCCGCCCCCAGCGTTTTCAGGATCGCTACCAGATCGTAGCGACTGCGGCAATAATGTCCCATCGCAACTGCCACCGCCGCGACCGACAGCAGCAGGGTTAATAGCGCCGACAGCAATAAGAACTGCTGGGAACGTTGCAATGACTTCCCGAGTGCCCCGTCATCCTGCTCAAGACCATACCAGCGGTGTTCCGGCTTAAGCTGCGGCAATAACCATTTTTCGTACGCGTCCAGTTGCGCGGGCGTCCCGGCAAATTTTACCCGCCAGGTAACGCGGCTTCCCGGCTGTACTGCTCCGGTTTTCGCCACATCCGCCGTGTTCATTAATAACCGCGGCGCCATTTCGAATGGGTTAAAGCCGGAATCCGGCTCCTGTACCACCTCCCCGGCGATACGCAGCGTGGCATCTCCCACATCAATTGAATCCCCGGTGTTCAGTTTTAAAAGCGCCATCAGTCGTGGGGCCAGTAGCACCGTCCCGGCCTGCGGTTTGACCGCTGGCGGCGTAGTTTGTAGTTCACCGTAAAGCGGATAGCTGTCATCCACCGCTTTCACGTTTGCCAGTTGTGGCGTGTCGCCGGCGAAGGTCATGGTGGCAAATGAAAGTTGCTCGCTAACCTTAAGTCCCTCTTTTCGCGCCTCTTCCAGCCAGGCCTGCGGGATTTCACGTGAGCTACGTAGCGCCCTGTCGCCCGCCATAAACTCGCGACTCTGCTGGCTTAATCCTTTTTCCATCCGGTCGCTGATATTGCCCAGCGCCAGCACACAGGCCACCGCCAGACTGAGCGCCAGCCAGACAATCAACAGCGAAGGAGAGCGCCATTCGCGCCAGAACCAGCGGGCAATCATACTTCCTCCCGCAGTTCGCCATTCACCAGACGTAAGCGTCTGTCGCAACGCGCCGCCAGTTGTGGATCGTGCGTGACCAGAATCAGCGTGGTGCCATATTGCTGATTCATTGAGAAGAGCAAATCAGCAATCTTATCGCCGGTCTGCCTGTCCAGGTTGCCAGTGGGTTCGTCGGCAAACAGCAGCGCCGGACGGCCATTAAACGCACGGGCCAGCGCTACACGCTGTTGCTCGCCGCCGGAAAGCTGCGCGGGAAGGTGATCAAGACGTTTACCCAGCCCCAGTTCTTCCAGCAGCCCTTTGGCGCTGGCTCGACTCTGCGCGCTGTTTTCGCCACGCAGCAGGGCCGGAAGCTCGACATTTTCCAGCGCATTCAGCGTGGGGATGAGCATAAAGGATTGAAAAACAAAACCGACATGATCTGCACGTAGCTTTGCCCGCGCCTCTTCATCCATCGCGTGGAGCGGCTGGCCCAGCAGGTTCACTTCACCGCTACTGCCATCATCAAGCCCGGCAAGAATCGCCAGCAATGTTGACTTACCCGAACCGGATTCACCAATCAGGGCGATGGTCTGCGCCCGTTTGACAACAAGCTCAACTCCGGTGAGGATGGAAAGTTCATGCTCTCCCTGACCGACGGACTTCTTAAGATGATGAACTTCAACAATGTTTTCCGCTGGCATTTGGCCTTCCTGTTTCTGCTTCTGTTTAGCCTGCGTGCCGCCGCGGCGGACACGTTACTGGTTCTGGGAGACAGCCTGAGCGCGGGCTATCGCATGGCGGCCAATACCGCCTGGCCTGCGTTGCTCAATGAAAAGTGGCAACAAAAACCGCCTGTCATCAACGCCAGTATCAGCGGCGATACCTCGCAACAAGGTCTGGCACGCTTACCCGCGTTGCTCAAAGAACATCAGCCTCGCTGGGTACTGGTGGAGCTGGGAGGTAACGATGGTCTGCGCGGCTTTGCGCCGCAACAAACTGAACAAACGCTGCGTACCATTTTGCAGACGGTGAAAGCCGCAAACGCCGAACCCTTGCTGATGCAAATACGGCTGCCCGCCAACTATGGACGCCGTTATACTGAGTCATTCAGCGCCATCTATCCTAAGCTCGCCAAAGAGTTTGATGTTCCTCTGTTGCCGTTTTTCATGGAAGAGGTCTATCTCAAACCCCAGTGGATGCAGGATGACGGGATTCACCCGAACCGCGACGCTCAACCTTTTATTGCCGACTGGATGGCGACCCGGTTGGCGCCTTTAGTTAATCACGACTCCTGATTTATCAGGGACGCTTTCAGGTAAAGTTATGCAAAAAACGATCTTAATAACAGGATGTTCCAGTGGTATTGGTCTGGAAAGCGCCCATGAACTCAAGCGTCAGGGCTTTCGCGTTCTGGCGGCCTGCCGCAAAAGCGACGATGTCGCGCGGATGAATCAGGCCGGATTTACCGGCGTACTGCTGGATCTCGACGACCCCGAAAGCGTAGAACGTGCCGCGGACGAGGTCATTGCTCTGACGGAAAACCGCCTGTATGGCATTTTTAATAATGCGGGCTTTGGCCTGTATGGCCCGCTGTCCACCATCAGCCGTGAACAGATGGAACAGCAGTTTTCTGCCAACTTTTTTGGCGCGCACCAGCTCACTATGCGCCTGCTGCCCGCCATGCTCTCGCATGGTGAAGGCCGCATTGTGATGACCTCCTCGGTAATGGGGCTGATTTCGACCCCGGGTCGTGGCGCTTACGCGGCCAGTAAGTACGCCCTGGAAGCCTGGTCCGACGCGCTGCGTATGGAACTGCGTCATAGTGGCATCAAGGTCAGCCTGATTGAGCCGGGCCCTATCCGCACCCGCTTTACGGACAACGTCAACCAGACGCAACGTGACAAACCGGTTGAAAACCCCGGTATTGCCGCACGTTTTACCCTTGGCCCGGAGGCGGTCGTCGCCAAAGTGCGCCATGCTTTTGTAAGCCCGAACCCTAAACTGCGCTATCCGGTCACGGTCGTCACCTGGGTGGTAAGCCTGTTGAAACGCATACTGCCGGGACGAGCAATGGATAAAATTTTACACGGGTGAGTTGAAGGCTCGGCGCCTGTCCCCATGTATGAATAAACACTTAAACAGAGAATGACTCATGTCTGTACAGAACATCGTCAACATTAACGAAGCAAACCTTCATCCGACGCTTGAACAGTCAATGACCACGCCAGTGCTGTTCTATTTCTGGTCCGAGCGTAGCCAGCACTGCCAGCAGTTAACCCCGGTGCTGGAAAGCCTGGCGGCGCAGTATAACGGGCAGTTTATTCTGGCGAAGGTTGACTGCGATGCTGAGCAGATGCTTGCGTCGCAGTTTGGTTTACGTGCGATCCCGACGGTCTACCTGTTCCAGAACGGCCAGCCGGTCGACGGTTTCCAGGGGCCGCAGCCGGAAGAGGCTATACGTGCCCTGCTGGATAAAGTCCTGCCGCGTGAAGAAGAGTTAAAAGCACAGCAGGCAATGCAGCTGATGGAAGAAGGTAAACATGCTGAAGCGCTGCCGCTGTTGAAAGAAGCCTGGCAGTTATCGAAACAGAACAGTGAAATCGGCCTGCTGCTGGCAGAGACGCAAATTGCGCTTAACCGATCTGATGATGCCGAAGCTGTGTTAAAGACCATTCCGCTGCAGGATCAGGATACTCGCTATCAAGGCCTGGTGGCGCAAATCGAGCTGCTGAAAAAAGCGGCTGACACCCCGGAGATTCAGCATCTGCAAGAGCAGGTCGAGAAGAACCCGGCGGATGCCCAACTGGCAACGCAACTGGCACTGCAACTGCATCAGGTTGGCCGCAATGAAGAGGCGCTGGAGCTGCTATTCAGCCATCTGCGTAAAGATTTAGGCGCAGCAGACGGCGAAGCGCGCAAAATGTTGCAGGAGATCCTTGCTGCGCTGGGTACTGGCGATGCGCTGGCCTCCAAATACCGTCGCCAGCTCTACTCCCTGCTCTACTAGTCCCGCCCGCTAAATTTGGGGGTCGCGCTGTTAAGATCCCCAAATTTGGTTAGAATGACATCAAATTAAACAGGAGGTTTATTTGATGCTCATTGTCATCCCCGTTCTTATCTTCGTCGCGCTGGTCATTGTAGGCGCGGGTGTCAAAATCGTTCCGCAAGGATATCAGTGGACGGTGGAACGCTTCGGTCGTTATACCCGTTCGCTCCAGCCGGGTCTGAGTCTCGTGGTACCGTTTATGGACCGCATTGGTCGTAAGATCAATATGATGGAGCAAGTTCTCGATATCCCGTCTCAGGAAGTCATCTCCAAAGATAACGCCAATGTCACCATCGACGCGGTGTGCTTTATCCAGGTTATCGACGCCCCGAAAGCCGCCTATGAGGTGAGCAATCTGGAACTGGCGATCATTAACCTCACCATGACCAACATCCGTACCGTGCTCGGCTCGATGGAGCTCGACGAAATGCTCTCTCAGCGCGACAGCATCAACACTCGCCTGTTGCATATCGTGGACGAAGCCACCAATCCGTGGGGCATTAAGGTCACCCGTATCGAAATTCGCGATGTTCGCCCACCGGCAGAACTGGTCTCTTCCATGAACGCCCAAATGAAAGCCGAACGAACCAAACGTGCTTATATTCTGGAAGCAGAAGGGATTCGCCAGGCGGAAATCGTCAAAGCGGAAGGTGAGAAGCAGGCCAAAATCCTCAAAGCCGAAGGTGAACGGCAGTCGGCCTTCCTTGAAGCGGAGGCCCGTGAACGTTCGGCGGAAGCAGAAGCGCGTGCGACCAAAATGGTTTCCGAGGCGATTGCCGCCGGAGATATTCAGGCCATTAACTACTTTGTGGCGCAGAAATACACCGAAGCGCTGCAGCAAATTGGCTCGGCCAATAACAGTAAGGTGGTGATGATGCCGCTGGATGCCAGCAGCCTGATGGGCTCCATCGCAGGGGTCGCCGAACTGGTTAAAGACAGCGCCAGCGAACGGAAAAAACCATGATCGCCCTGCTCTTTGAACATGCGTACATTTTCTGGTTAAGTCTCGGCGGCCTGCTTCTGGCCGCTGAGATGCTCGGCGGCAACGGCTATTTGCTGTGGAGCGGCGTGGCGGCGGTAGTCACTGGCCTGCTGGTATGGCTGGTTCCCTTTGGCTGGGAATTACAGGGGGTAATCTTCGCGGTCCTCACGCTTATCGCCGCCTGGCTGTGGTGGCTGTGGCTTTCCAGACGGGTGCGCGAACAAAAACCGGCGGATGCGTCGCTTAATCAGCGCGGGCAGCAACTGGTTGGGCGTCGTTTTATCCTGGATAATGCGCTGGTCAACGGACGCGGTCATATGCGGGTGGGGGACAGCTCATGGCCGGTGAGCGCCGAGTCTGATTTACCGGCAGGAAGTAAAGTGGAAGTTATTGCCGTCGAAGGCATTACGCTGCGCGTCAAAGCTGCGGTCGAATAATCGTTATAATACGCAAGGAACGATGGTGAAAAAAAGCCACCTCACGCTGGGCCTGTGCCTCTCATTTGCCGCCAGCAGCGCTGCGCTGGCGTCTATGGATATGGATTCTTGTGCCTGGGCAAGCCCGGGCTGTTTTCTGGTCAGCCCGCCAGTTCTTGGCGTGGCAAACGACACCCGCGATAACCTGCTGCGACTGCTGGATGAGCAAAAAGGCTTTTCGTCCCTGCGCCAGCCTGTCCCGACGGATATCACCCGCAGCCGGGATTTCTATTTCGGCATGCATATGCTGGATTACGATCCCCCGGTGGATGACGACACGGATACGACATCCGGCGAGGATCCCCTCAGCCAGCAAATCGCAACCCTGGGCCTTGATGCCGAGTCGATCAATCACCTGACGTCGCTACAGGACGAAAACGAAAACCGTTTTGTATCGCTGAACACTGATACGCTGTCTGACTTCTTCGCCGCGCTGATTGCCGATACGTCTCTTACCCCCGAGCTGCGCCAGACGCTGGCGAAGACGCGTCTGCTTGTCGATGGCAGCAGCAATGCCCAGGATGAACTTAACAAGCTCAGCGTACCGGATGGCTCCGCCGCCGCGTTTCGCGACTATTTGCAGGCCGCCAATCAATTTTACGCCGGGAATTACACCGACGCGGGACAGCGCTTTGCCGCCCTTAGCACGAACCCGCAGCCGTGGATCGCCGAAACCGCCAGCTACATGCTGATGCGTAATGCGCTCAACGCCAGCAGTGAGAATGCCAACGGCGAATACGGTGATTTCGACGTCACTAAAGTGGATAAGACCCTGGCGCAACAGGCGCGGGACGGCGCGAATAACTACCTCAAAAAATGGCCGCAGGGAAAATACGCCGACTCGACGCAGGGGCTGCTGCGTCGTATCAACTGGTATTTGCAGGACTGGAACACCCTGGCAACACTCTATGAACACATCCTGCCGCAGGCTGGCGACAGCGATGCGCTGAGCGCCCTGATTAACGAAAGCGATAACAAGCTACTCAGTAAAGACCTCACCTGGGGAGACGGCTATTTTCTGAGTGCGCCCGATGCGTCGCTGCTGACCTTTATCCAGACGCTAAGGCTGATGCGCGATACGCAGTGCGAAAATCACGCTCATTGTGTCGATCAGGCGTATCTCGACGGCCTCAAAGCCGATTTCGAGAAAAACAAGCGTGCCGACCTGTGGAACTATTTGCGCCTGATGCTGGCTTACGACAAACAGGATTACGCGACGGTGGTAAAAGACATTACCCCGGCACAAAACCTGCCCGAGCACAATATTCTCGCGTTTAGCGAACAGGCGCTGTACGGCGATGCGCTGATGGGCCAGAAGCAATGGGATGCCGCACGCGATCACTGGTTGCATCTGCTGGATCTCAGCAAAGATGCGGAGCAGCAGCAACTGATCCAGGCAAAACTGGCGGCTACGCTGGTCAACAGCAATGCGCTGGATAAAATTTTCGAGCCGGATAGCCGGATAACCAACCTGCGCTATCGTTCACTGGTGCTGAAAACCAAAGCCTCGCCTGAGCTGCTACGTCAGCAGGCGAGTAAGGGGCCAAACAACGAAGAACGCACCATTGCCCTGCATACCTTGCTGACACAGGATCTGGCACAGGGCCACTATGCTGACTGGTTGCAGGATAAATCCCTGCTCACGGCCATTACAGCCGCCATTCCCGGCGAAGCGTTTGACGATGTGGATGTCAGCGTCTTTCGATGGACAGGCACAGACCCCGAAAAAGCCTATGCCTGCGCATCACTGAACGAGACCGTTGGTGTGCTGAGTAATAATCCTCAGGATAGCCATGCCCTTAACTGCCTGGGTGAGTTTTTCCGCACCACACAAACCGAAATCAGCCTGGCGAAAGACCGTGGCGGCAACGATGCGCTTGATGTCGCCACCCGGCAGGATGATTTTTCCGGGAAACCACATCGTCTGGCATGGTACCAACAGGTGATTAACGACGCGAAAGCAGAACCGGAAGACAAAAGTTATGCGCTTTACCGCGCGGTGATGTGCTATGCGCCATCGGGCTACAACGATTGCGGCGGCGAGGATGTTGATAAAGCCGTGCGTAAAGCCTGGTTCCAGCAACTCAAGCGCGATTATCCGGGAAGTGTATGGGCGAAAAGCCTCAAGTATTACTGGTGATCGCGTTTATCAGTTCCCTGTTTATGTCTGTGGCAAATGCCGCAGACGGGCAGGATTTCTGGTTATGGTCGGGTGTCAAAACAGGCGCTGCGCTGCGCGACGCCCGCACCGTCTATCTGCATCAGGGCGATGTGATTACCCTCTCAGGCACCGCCGTATTTGAGCGCAAAGGATTGCCGGTTAGCCGCCTGACGTTTCCCCAAATCTGGCTGACCGTACGCCTGACGACGCTCGATGTTTCCGATGAGATGCTGGCGCGCCTGAACCGTCTGTTGCTGCGCTGGCAGGCCGCCGGAAACAATGTGGCAGGTCTGCAGATTGATTTTGATGCCGCAACGTACCGCCTCGATCATTACGCGCAGTTTCTGCACCGGCTGCGGGAAATCCTTTCGCCGCAGTTTGCGCTGGGAGTCACGGGCCTGCTGGACTGGGCGAAAACCGGCAGTGTGAAAACACTGAACGCCCTGCCGGTGGATGAACTAGTGGTACAAAGCTATCAGGGTCGCAATACCGTAGAAGATTACACAGCCTACCTTCCGGCGCTGGCCGGATTACGCATCCCGTTTAAAATCGGACGCGTGCAAAACGGCGTCTGGGATCCGCATGAGGAACAGCGCCTTGCCGCCTCGCCATGGTATCGCGGCACGGTGATCTTTATGCTGAACCCTTAGCATGTGCCCGGTGGTGGCAGCAGCCGGAGAGATTATCAATAATCGGGCAATCGGCGCTGTCATCCCCAGGGCAGGATTCCGCCAACGATATGAGCTTCTTACGCATCGCTTCCAGTTCAACAATATGGCGCTCAATTTCCGCCACTTTTTGCAGTGTGCGGGCTTTGACATCCGCGCTGTGACGGGCCGGATCGTTAAACAGATTCACCAGTTCGCCACACTCTTCGAGGTTGAATCCCACCTGGCGTGCCTGGCGTAGCAGTGTCAATTCATTGATGTGTTGCTGCGTGTAGCTGCGGTAGCCGTTTTCCCCGCGCAGCGGCGGCGTCACCAGCCCTTTATCTTCATAAAAGCGAATCGCTTTGCTGGTTAATCCGGTCTTTTTCGCCACAATACTGATATTCACATTCCCCCCTTGACCTTCCCCTTGATGGAAGGTTTAACCTGTAACACAGTTAGTACATGTGATTAATCAGGTCAATCTTTATACGACCTATCATACAGGAAATTAATTATGTCTCACATTACAGAGCTGGAGCTGGACGGGCTGTCCTGCGGCCACTGCGTTAAACGCGTTAAAGAGAGCCTGGAACAACGTGCTGATGTTGAGCAGGCAGACGTTACCCTCACCCATGCGCAAATCACCGGCAGCGCCGATGCCGCTGCGCTTATCGATACCATTAAACAAGCCGGGTACGGAGCGAGCATTAGCCACCCAAAGGCTAAACCGCTGGCAGAGTCATCAACCCCGTCGGAAGCACTGACAGCGGCCACCCCTGAGCTTCCGGCAACGGATGACCTTGATGACAGCCAGCAGCTGTTAATTAATGGCATGAGTTGCGCCAGCTGTGTCTCCCGCGTACAGAAAGCGCTACAGGCGGTTCCGGGCGTCACACAGGCACGGGTTAATCTGGCGGAGCGCACTGCGCTGGTGATGGGCAGCGCCTCCGCACAGGCCCTGGTGAGCGCCGTCGAAGGCGCCGGTTACGGTGCGGAAGCCATTGAAGACGATATAAAACGTCGCGAACGTCAGCAGGAAACGGCCGTTGCCACCATGAAACGTTTTCGCTGGCAGGCCATCGTCGCCCTGCTGGTCGGCGTACCGGTGATGGTCTGGGGGATGGTGGGTGACAACATGATGGTCACCGACGCTAACCGCACGCTATGGCTGTTTATTGGCGTACTGACGCTGGGCGTAATGATTGTCGCGGGCGGCCACTTTTACCGTAGCGCATGGAAAAGCCTGACCAACGGCACGGCTACCATGGACACCCTGGTGGCGCTCGGTACCGGTGCGGCCTGGCTTTACTCGATGAGCGTAAATATCTGGCCACAGTGGTTCCCGATGGAAGCGCGCCATCTCTATTATGAAGCCAGTGCGATGATCATCGGTCTGATCAACCTCGGCCATATGCTGGAAGCGCGCGCGCGTCAGCGCTCCTCAAAAGCGCTGGAAAAATTACTCGATCTGACGCCCCCCACCGCCCGTGTAGTGACCGACGAGGGCGAGAAAACCCTGCCCCTCGCCGAGGTTCACCCCGGTATGACACTGCGCTTAACCACTGGCGATCGGGTGCCTGTCGATGGGGAAATCAGCCAGGGCGAGGCCTGGTTTGATGAAGCCATGCTGACGGGCGAACCCATTCCGCAGGAGAAAAGCATTGGGGATGCCGTGCACGCCGGAACGGTGGTGCAGGACGGTAGTGTGCTGTTTACCGCCAGCGCGGTGGGCAGTCAGACAACGCTATCGCGCATTATTCGCATGGTGCGTCAGGCACAAAGCAGCAAACCGGAAATCGGCCAACTGGCGGATAAAATTTCGGCGGTGTTTGTGCCCGTCGTGGTGGCGATAGCCCTGCTGAGCGGCGCTATCTGGTATTTCTTCGGCCCGGCGCCGCAAATCGTCTATACGCTGGTGATCACCACCACGGTGCTGATTATCGCCTGCCCCTGTGCGTTAGGGCTGGCAACGCCGATGTCGATTATTTCGGGCGTGGGTCGTGCGGCGGAGTTTGGCGTACTGGTGCGTGATGCCGATGCGCTGCAACGGGCCAGCACTCTTGATACGCTGGTATTTGATAAAACCGGCACCCTGACTCGCGGCAAACCGCAAGTGGTAGCCATCAAAACGGCGAATGGCTTTACCGAACATCAGGCTCTGCGCTTTGCCGCCGCGCTGGAACAAGGCTCAAGCCACCCGCTGGCGCATGCTATCCTCGAAAAAACAGGCGAGGAGAGACTGCCGAGCGTGCAGAACTTCCGCACATTGCGTGGCCTTGGCGTGAGCGGCGAAGCAGAAGGCAGTAGCTTACTGCTTGGCAATCAGGCGCTGCTGTCACAACAGCAGGTCACCGTACGCGAACTGGAAGACGAGATGGCATCACAGGCCGCACAAGGGGCAACCCCCGTCCTGCTGGCTGTTGATGGGAAAATTGCCGCGCTGCTTGCCATTCGCGATCCGCTGCGAGAGGACAGTGTCAGTGCCCTTCAACGCCTGCATCGTGCCGGGTATCGCCTGGTGATGCTCACCGGAGATAACCCCACAACGGCGAAAGCCATCGCAAAAGAGGCCGGGATTGATGAGGTGATTGCCGGCGTTTTACCGGATGGTAAGGCTGACGCCATTGCGAAATTGCAGCGCGAAGGCCGCCGGGTGGCGATGGTCGGCGACGGCATTAACGATGCTCCGGCGCTAGCTCAGGCGGATGTCGGTATCGCCATGGGCGGCGGGAGTGATGTCGCGATTGAAACCGCCGCCATCACCCTGATGCGCCACAGCCTGACGGGCGTTGCGGACGCGCTGGCGATTTCGAAAGCGACACTGCGCAACATGAAGCAAAACCTGCTTGGTGCCTTTGTCTACAACTCGCTAGGCATTCCCATTGCCGCCGGGATCTTATGGCCACTGACGGGAACCCTGCTTAACCCGGTGGTGGCGGGTGCCGCCATGGCGCTCTCCTCCATTACCGTGGTGAGCAATGCCAACCGCCTGCTGCGCTTTAGGCCAAAAGACTAACCGCTGCCGCCCCGCCATCCGGCGGGGCAATTGCACCTTTCTCCCCTACGCGCTAGCATGGCGTTTTCATTTCAGGAAGCGCGCATGGGCCTGTTTGACTGGTTAAAAAGCTTTTTTCGCACGCGCCGTTATCCATGGCCCGCTGTCGATATTACGTTGTCGGGCAATCGTCATCTGCATCTGATTGGCAGCATCCATATGGGTACCCAGGGAATGTCTCCCCTGCCCGCCCGACTGCTGCAAAAACTGCGCAAAGCCGATGCGCTGATTGTCGAAGCCGATGTCGCCAGCGGCGGTTCACCCTTTGTCGATATCCCCGATAGCCCGCCCCTGTCAGAACGCCTTAGCCCTGAGCTCCTCATCCAGTTAAGAGAGACTATCGAAGGTCTTGATCTGTCGCAGGATGAATTCGAGACGCGTCCCGCCTGGCATATCGCCCTGGTGTTACAGGCAGTGCAGGCACAGCGGCTGGGCCTTCGCCCCGACTACGGCATCGATTACCAGTTGCTACAGGCCGCACGTCAGTTCTCAACGCCAGTGATTGAACTGGAAGGTACGGAGAATCAGGTCGCTATTTTGCGCCAGCTGGCGGATGACGGTCTTGAACTGTTACAGGATACGCTGACCCACTGGCGTGAAAATGCGCGCCTGCTTCAGGTCATGATGAGCTGGTGGCTGGAATCGCCACCCACCCGTGAGCCGCTGTCGCTACCGTCAACGTTCAGTCAGTCGCTGCATGATGTGCTGATGCATCAGCGTAACCGCGCCTGGTGTGAACGACTGCTGGCACTGCCACCAGGGCGTTATGTGGTCGCCGCAGGCGCACTGCATTTGTACGGTGAAGGGAATTTGCCGTCGCTGTTAGCGCAAAAAAATGGCCAATAAGATTATTGGCCCGTCAAAGAGGAATTTCAGTTTTTATAGTTATACCGAAGCTCGTGCTTCGGACTAGCGGATTGTCGCTCAAACTTTTCGTCACTGCCAATACTATTGCGCAAGATAGTACTATTTTTGCGTGATAAATCGGGCGTAAGCTGGGCGCGTGAAATCACTGTGGTTTGAAGGATTGCTATGACTCCCGCCGTTAAGTTGTTAGAAAAAAACAAGGTTCCTTACCAGATACATACCTATGACCACGATCCAAACGAGACAAATTTTGGAGACGAAGTGGTGCGAAAACTTGGTCTGAACGCCGATCAGGTATACAAAACGCTGCTGGTTGCGGTCAATGGCGATATGAAGCATCTGGCCGTTGCGGTGACGCCGGTTGCCGGTCAACTGGATCTGAAAAAAGTCGCGAAAGCATTGGGCGCGAAGAAGGTAGACATGGCCGACCCGATGGTGGCGCAGCGTACAACCGGTTATCTGGTAGGCGGTATCAGCCCACTGGGGCAGAAGAAACGTTTGCCCACATTGATTGACGCCCCTTCACAGGAATTCGCCACGATCTTTGTCTCGGGCGGCAAACGCGGGCTGGATATTGAACTGGCGGCAAGCGATCTGGCAAAAATGCTGGACGCGAAGTTTGCCGATATCGCCCGCCGGGATTAACGATGCAGCGCAGGTGTTTCCCTCACCCCGCCCTCGCCCTGAGGGCTGAGGAATCCCGGTAATATTACGTTTTACAGCGGTAACACCGCATAATGAGAATAAAACCGTTACAGCGATGACAGGGTCCGGCTGAAAATCGATGAGGCGTTGACGGCTGACCGGGGCCGCCCGCAGGGACGCGGGCGGAGGGGATAGCCTGCAAGGACGCAGGCTGGTCCCCGACCCGAAAGTCAGACGGCATAAGACGACAAAATTGCCGAGAGCAATTTTGAATAGCGCTTGCGCTAGCCCCGTAGGGGTGAGCCCCAGGGATGGGGCGAATAATGGCGCGCCAGCGGCGATTTTCCTGGCCGGGAGCCCGGGTCGCCAGGGTGGTGGCGGTGAGCCACCCTGGCACGTTCACGGGTTCTGTCGCGATAGAAAAGCAAGGAACATACGGTGAACGGAATGACCACCAGAGCCGCATTTTCCCACTCACCCTGGCCTCTTCCTCAGGGAGAAGGCCTGGGTGAGGGCAACATTACTGCCAGCTCACCTCACCCTTCGGCTCGTAAGCCCCCGCATCCAGCGGCGAGTTCTGCTCAATAAATTGCTTGAGCACCTCGGCATCAATAAAGCCGGTATTCACGTATCCCGGTTTATTATCAATGCGCGGATAGCCATCGCCACCGGTGGCGTTAAAGCTTAACGTTGCCAGACGGTAGGTTTTGCCCGGATCGATAGCCTCACCTTTGATTTTCAGGTCGCTCAGTACGCCGTTCTTCGCCACAAACCCGACATTGGCAAACTGCGGATAAGCCCCTGAGTCCGGCTTCATTTTCGCTACCGCAGTGAGATAGTCCGCCAGCTCTTTACCGCTCATATCCGCATAGACCAGGGTGTTGCCAAATGGCTGAACTTTCAGCACATCTTTATAGGTAATGTCACCCTCTTCGATGGAATCACGCACACCGCCGCCGCTCATCACCGCCAGGTCAGCATTGGTACGCGCCATCTGCCCGGCCAGAATCAGACGCGCCAGGTTGGTCTGGACAAAGCGGACTTTACTGCGGTCGCCTTCGAGGTGACCGTTGGTATTGCCGATTTTGACCTCCAGCTGCGCTTTTCCTTTATTCTGGAAAGGCGTCAGCAGGGAGAGCATTTGCTGGTTTTCCTGAATTTCCGGGGTATAGAGTACGCGCTCACTCTTGCCGTTATCGTAAGTGATCTTCTTCTTGAGGTTCACCGGAATCAGTTGATAACGCACCAGCTTCATTTCGCCATTGCGAAACTCAAAGTCTGCACGCCCCACGTACTTGCCCCATTCGTGGGCCTGAACAATCCAGATACCATTCTGCTGATCCGGCGCACAGGGCGTACCCGGAACGTAATTCACCTGCTTTTTATTCTCCGAAGCCATACACACCGGGTCCTGTGAGTGACCACCCACAATCATCGCCAGCGATCCGGCCGGGAGACTTCGCGCCATTTCTACATCGCCCGGCGCATTGGAACCATGGTCGCCATTGTCATAGTGCCCCATATGGGTGGTGGCAAGAATGACGTCCGGTTTCTGGGTTTGTTGCAGCTCTTCAATCACCAGCTTTGCTTCGTCGGCCGGTTTGCGAAACTCGATATCCGTGAAATACTCGGGATTACCGATTTTTGCCGTGTCATCGGTGGTTAAACCGATCACGGCAATTTTCAGCCCTTGCCTGTCAAAAATCATCCACGGTTTAAAAAGACGCTCACCGGTACTTTTCTGGTAGATGTTGGCGGAAAGGAACGGGAATTTGGCCCACTTTTCCTGCTGGCGCAGCACGCTCATCGGGTTATCAAATTCGTGATTGCCCACGGCCATGGCGTCATAGCCAATCAGGTTCATGCCGCGAAAGTCAGGTTCCGCGTCCTGCAGGTCGGATTCCGGTACACCGGTATTGATGTCGCCGCCGGAAAGCAGCAGGACGCTGCCGCCTTCTGCCGCTACCTCTTTGCGAATACCGTCCACCAGCGTTTTTTGTGCAGATAGGCCATATTCGCCATAGTCGTTGCGCCAGAAGTGGCCGTGATGATCGTTGGTATGAAGGATGGTTATCTTATACGTTTTGTCCTGCTCATAGGCTTGAGCCGAACCACTTGCCAGCGTAAAGGCGGCCAGCAGCGCCAGCACCATGCTCTTTTTTAACAATTTCATGCTTCTCTCCCTGATTCATTAACAAACGCAAAAGTACTGTGCCCGGAAAGAATAGACAAATAAGTTTTCAGAATTGCGACTTCCTTCAAACCTTATCCGCAGGTATGTTAGCCAGATAACTATTTCAGTTCTGACAATTCTTACATCGCTAAACCTGACAGAGTATTTATGGCAATCAGTGAAACTCCTCAGCCACTGACCCCGTCTTCCGGGGCAGTCCCTAAGGCTCGCACCGCCTTTGGCATCCTTGGTGCGATTAGCGTTTCCCATCTACTTAACGATATGATCCAGTCGCTGATTCTGGCGATTTATCCCTTGTTGCAAAATGAATTTTCCCTCTCATTTTTACAGATTGGGATGATAACCCTGACCTTTCAGTTGTCGTCATCATTGCTACAGCCGATCGTCGGTTACTGGACGGATAAGCACCCGATGCCCTGGTCGCTTCCCATCGGCATGTGCTTTACTCTCAGCGGTCTGGTCCTGCTGGCGCTGTCGGGAAGCTTTGAAACGGTGCTGATCGCCGCCGCACTTGTCGGGACGGGGTCGTCGGTGTTTCATCCGGAATCCTCACGCGTGGCGCGTATGGCTTCCGGCGGGCGTCACGGGCTGGCGCAGTCTATCTTCCAGGTCGGCGGGAATTTCGGCAGCTCGCTGGGTCCTCTGCTGGCGGCCATTATCATAGCCCCTTACGGCAAAGGTAATGTTGCCTGGTTCGTGCTCGCGGCACTGCTGGCTATCGTGGTACTGGCGCAGGTGAGCCGCTGGTATGCCGCGCAGCACCGGGTGAACAAGGGGAAAAAAGCAGCGACGATAATCAATCCGCTGCCGCGCAATAAGGTAATTCTGGCGGTTTGCATTCTGTTAGTGCTGATTTTCTCGAAATATTTCTATATGGCGAGCATCAGTAGCTATTTCACCTTCTATCTGATGCATAAGTTCGATTTATCCATCCAGAATGCACAGATTCACCTGTTTATCTTCTTGTTTGCCGTCGCAGCCGGCACCGTGATTGGCGGGCCTGTCGGCGATAAGATCGGGCGAAAATATGTCATTTGGGGCTCTATCCTCGGTGTTGCGCCTTTTACCCTCCTTTTACCCTATGCAACGTTGTTCTGGACGGGGGTACTGACGGTGATTATTGGTTTTGTGCTGGCCTCCGCGTTTTCCGCCATTCTGGTGTACGCACAGGAGCTGCTTCCCGGGCGTATCGGCATGGTTTCCGGGCTGTTTTTTGGTTTTGCCTTCGGGATGGGAGGCCTTGGCGCGGCAGTACTTGGGGTCGTTGCCGACCATACCAGTATCGATCTGGTCTATAAAATCTGTGCTTACCTGCCATTACTGGGGATATTGACCATATTCCTGCCCGATAATCGCCATAAAGCATGATTTCTCTCTGGCCAAAGCCTGGCTTTGGCCCCCTTCTTCTCAGTCAAATATGCACTTACAACGGGATCTCTGCTCTCTATGGCCGGGTTGCCGTTTAATTTCGCCCAACGTGCCATTTTCTTCAGAATTCAACGATTATTCATAAACACAATGGTTAAAATTGTCATAAACTGTAACCTGGGTTTTGGTTAATCAACCAAAATGGATCCACGCATTAACGAAAGGAGACGGAATGCATCACGCCACACCGCTTATCACCACCATTGTCGGCGGGCTTGTTCTCGCTTTTATCCTCGGCATGCTTGCCAATAAACTTCGAATTTCTCCTCTGGTGGGTTATCTGTTAGCGGGTGTGCTGGCCGGACCTTTTACCCCTGGTTTCGTTGCCGATACTAAGCTGGCGCCGGAACTGGCGGAGCTGGGTGTGATCCTGCTGATGTTTGGCGTGGGGCTGCATTTCTCTTTAAAGGACTTGATGGCGGTAAAGTCCATCGCCATTCCCGGAGCGATAGCGCAAATCGCCGTCGCCACGCTTCTGGGTATGGCGCTCTCCGCAACATTAGGCTGGTCGCTGATGACCGGCATTGTGTTTGGGCTGTGTCTCTCCACTGCCAGTACCGTGGTGCTGCTGCGCGCGCTTGAGGAGCGGCAACTCATTGACAGCCAGCGCGGACAAATCGCCATCGGCTGGCTGATTGTCGAAGACCTGGTGATGGTTCTGACGCTGGTCCTGTTGCCCGCCGTTGCCGGAATGATGGAAAAAGGCAACGTGGGGCTGGCGACGCTGGCCCTCGATATGGGCATCACCATCGGCAAAGTGGTCGCCTTTATCGCCATTATGATGTTGGTGGGCCGGCGTCTGGTCCCCTGGATCATGGCGCGTAGCGCGGCAACGGGATCGCGCGAACTCTTTACTCTTTCGGTTCTGGCACTGGCTCTCGGTATCGCTTTCGGGGCGGTCGAACTTTTTGATGTCTCCTTCGCGCTGGGCGCCTTCTTTGCCGGGATGGTATTGAACGAGTCAGAGTTGAGCCACCGCGCCGCACACGATACCTTGCCGCTGCGCGATGCCTTCGCGGTGCTCTTCTTTGTCTCCGTCGGCATGCTCTTTGACCCCATGGTGCTGTTTAATCAGCCACTGGCGGTGCTTGCCACGCTGGCAATTATCATTTTCGGTAAATCAGTTGCTGCGTTTTTCCTGGTACGTCTGTTCGGTCACTCGCCGCGTACGGCCCTGACTATCGCCGCCAGTCTGGCGCAGATTGGCGAATTTGCTTTTATCCTCGCCGGGCTGGGTATGGCGCTGGATTTACTGCCCCAGGCAGGGCAAAACCTGGTGCTCGCAGGGGCAATCCTCTCCATTATGCTGAACCCGGTACTGTTCACGCTGCTGGAAAAATACCTCGATAAAACCGAAACGCTGGAAGAGCAAACCCTGGAGGAGGCTATCGAGGAAGAGAAGCAGATCCCGGTGGATATTTGCAATCACGCGCTGCTGGTTGGCTTTGGTCGTGTCGGCAGCCTGTTAGGCGAGAAGTTGATGGCCCAGGGGATTCCGCTGGTGGTGATTGAGACATCGCGTACCCGTGTGGATGAACTGCGCGAGCGTGGCATTCGCGCCGTGCTGGGGAATGCAGCCAACGAGGAGATCATGAATCTCGCGCATCTGGATTGCGCCCGCTGGCTGCTGCTGACGATTCCGAACGGCTATGAAGCGGGTGAGATTGTCGCAACGGCGCGAGAAAAGTGTCCGAACATCGAGATTATCGCCCGCGCCCATTATGACGATGAAGTGGAATACATTGTCGAACGTGGGGCAAACCAGGTGGTGATGGGTGAGCGGGAAATTGCGAACACCATGCTGACATTGCTTGAGAAGCCACCAGTCGTTGAGTCAATGACCGGGTAAAGGTCCGTGCGGCCTGATGCTCTCACCCCGGCCCTCTCCCACAGGGAGAGGGCGAAAATCGTAGCCCGCATGCGCCTCTGTATCGTAGCCCGGATAAGCGCCAGCGCCATCCGGGAAACCATGTAACAATTTAACTCAACGTTACCGCGACCAGTACGACTCTTCCAGACTGTCTTCACGCTCCGGCAGCCCGCGGGACAAACGAGGCGCATGCTGGTTCAACACCTGATAGCTCACACGGTTGGCATATTTACAGACCTGCGCCAGCGACGAGTAAGTCAGCCAGGTAAACTGGTGCTTACTGGAGTTTGGCACATTGATACGGTGGTAATTGTTGGCAGTGATATCATGCAACAAGGCCGCCAGCGCGCCATCTCCCGCCCCGTTGGTATTCATGATTTTTTCCGGGCCGCCCATGTACGGGGCAATATGCGAATAAATGCGCAACGGCCGCTGGCAATCTTTATGGCGCATCGCGCGGCTGAATTCATACTGATTAAATTCGGCGATAGCCCCTGGCAATAAAGGATGCTGCGTCTTGCGTTTCGCTTCATCTTCGGTAAACCCGGCCATATATAGCCCCACCGGACCTGCGGTGCACAGCACCAGATCAACCCAATCCAGTGCCTTATCCGAGGCCAACAGCGGATCGCTTTCTCCGGTTAACGCCTGCGCCTCTTCTTCATTCATCGCCAGAATGGAGACGTGCTCTTTCAGGAAGTTTTGCCACCACTGAGGGTTATCCGCTATCACATATTTCGTGCCGAGCGTCAGCACCACCGGAACGTTGTGTTTTTTAGCGTAAGCCACGGCCTGCATGGTGGCTTCCGGCATCGGCTCACCCGGATTACAACGCACCAGGTAAGAGGTCAGCACCAGGGCGGAGGCACCAGCGATAACCGATTCAGGAATACTTTCCGGACGCAATTGATTCATATGACCGGGACTAATGGCGAACGTACGCTCACCCGACTCGCTGATAAGCGTAAAGCAGCGGCCAATTGCGCCGTCTACGCCTTGCAGATAGTTCAGGTCGGTACGACTTGAGGTATTGCACAGGTAGCGATAGGCATAGCTACCAATCTGAATATTGCTGCACATCACCCCCAGTAACACCGAGCGGTCATCCGCCAGCACCGAGTAGTTGTGCATGGTATTGCCAATGGTGCCGCCCGCAAACTGGTGGGTAATTAAGTTTTCACGCACCAGTTCCTGATACAACGCCTCGGCCACATCGTCTGCAATCACCAGAGAGTGACCGGCGCTCAGACCGTAACGGGCGATAAACGCATCATCCACTTTCGCTTCGATATCCACCAGCGTCTGGTCAATGCCAACCACCCAGGAGGCACTTGCTTCATTCTCTGGCTGAATTTGCTGCAATAACGGATCGCGGGCGTTAACAGGAAAATAGTGTTTAGATTTACGTTTACCGGGAAATTTCATGGTCATCGTTACGGGTGAGGATTGGGCCAGGAATGGTAGCACATTCCCTGCCTCTCGCGATCGGCATTACACCGCAGACATGTTCAATATCGGCTACGCAGATCCCGGTTCAGCTCGTGATGCCCCTTACAATGAAGACTGTTTACCGGAGGACATCATGGATAAAGGGAATAAAATACGCGTTCCTGAGTGTATCTCTGCTGAAATGCAGCAAATATTACGTTTTCAACAGGAAAATCCGCCACCGCTACCGGATGGCAATGATTATCCCGCTCTGCGTCGGGCCTATAACGAAGAACGGCGCTACTGGAACGCCGGGGGCCCCGAAATGCCGACCAAAGACATCGATGTCGCCACGCGCTATGGCTCTGTTCGCACGCGCATCTACGCTTCGGGAGAAAAAGAGTGTCCGGCCACGCTTTTTTATCTTCACGGTGGGGGCTTTGTGCTGGGAAATCTTGATACTCACGATCGCATCATGCGACTGCTGGCACATTACACACAATGTACGGTGGTCGGGATCGATTACACGCTTTCACCTGAGGCGCGCTTTCCACAAGCCATTGAGGAAGCCGTGGCAGTATGCCAGTTTTATGCACAGCAGGCTGACACCCTGAACCTGAATATGCAGCGTTTCGGGTTCGCAGGAGACTCTGCTGGCGCAATGCTGGCGATAGCGACCGCATTGTGGATACGCGATCACAATATTGACTGCGGGCAAATGACAGCGCTACTGCTCTACTATGGTCTGTATGGTTTACAGGATTCGCGAAGCCGCCGGCTCTATGGCGGCACATGGGATGGCTTAACCCGGAAAGATTTACACGATTACGATCGGGCTTATCTGCGCGATGAACAGGATCGCGAATCGCCTTATTACTGCGTGTTTAACAACGACCTGACGCGGGCTATCCCGCCCTGTTTTATCGCCAGCGCCGAATATGATCCCTTGATAGATGACAGCGAAACCCTCTACGCAATCCTTCAGGAGCATAACGCGCATTGTCGTTATCAAATGTATCCGGGAACACTGCACGCGTTTCTGCATTACTCACGCATGATGGAGACCGCAGATCGTGCGCTACGTGACGGCGCACGATTTTTCTGCGAAAACAACCGTTAACGGTAGGGCCGGGTAAGCTGAACCATCATTTCGATATGGTCCGGGGAATCATTAAGCGCTGGAATGTATTCATATTTCTCGCCGCCCGCTTCGAGGAAAAACTCGCGGTTCTGCACGGCGATCTCTTCCAGAGTCTCAAGGCAATCGGCGGCAAACCCAGGAGACATGACCTGAATATGTTTTACCCCCTTCTCACCGAGCATTTTCATGGTCTCATCGGTGTAGGGCGTCAGCCAGGGCTCCCGGCCAAAACGAGACTGGAAAGTCATCATCACTTTCTCTGGCGGCAGTTCCAGAGCTGAGACCAGCTCACGCGTGGTGTCCCGGCAGCGCTGCGGGTAATCGTCACCCTCATCCGCATAGCGTTGTGGAATGCCGTGATAAGAGAGCAGCAGCAAGTCGGGTTCGCCATGGCGAGCAAAGGAGGCACGCACGCTATTTGCCAGCGCGTTGATATAAGCAGGGTCATCCGCATAGTCGCGAATAAACGAGATGCCGGGAATATGGCGTTTCGGGGCGAGGATACGCGCCAGTTCGTCCCATACTGCCGCCACCGTTGAACAGGAGTATTGCGGGTAGAGTGGCAGCACGACAATATGTTCAACACCTTGTGACTGTAGCTCTTCCACCGCGCTCGCCAGCGATGGCGAGCCGTAACTCATACCCAGCGCAACGGGAACGTCAGGGAGACGGGCGGCCAACGCGGCTTGCTGTCTGCGACTGTAGACCATCAGCGGCGAGCCCTCTTCCATCCACACGGACTGATAAAGCTTTGCGACGCGCGGAGAGCGCACAGGCAGAATGACACCGCGTAGCAACGGCCACCACAGTAAACGGGAGGTATCGACGACGCGCTGGTCGCTTAAGAATTGCCGCAAATAGCGCTTAACGGCCTCGGGAGTGGGAGCTTCGGGGGTACCAAGATTGGCCAGCAGAATACCTGCTTTCGTCTGACTCATTCGCGCCTCTTAACCATTGAACTGGTTAATGATTGTAACTGAAAAGCGCGTAAACGAAACCAATCACAGCGATTGGAAGATTATCCCCGGCGAACACCGGGGATAAAGGCGATTAGCCGAGGATTTTTTCCAGCTCTGCACGCACGTCAGCCACGGCTTTGGTGCCGTCAACTTTTGCGTACTTGGTGTTACCTGCCTGCGCTTCTTTGGAGTAGTAACCGATCAACGGCGCCGTCATCTGATGATATTCCACCAGACGCTTACGGACAGTTTCTTCCTGGTCATCTTTACGGGTGGTCAGCTCTTCGCCGGTCACATCGTCTTTGCCTTCCACTTTCGGTGGGTTGAATTTAACGTGGTAGACACGACCCGACGCGGCATGCACGCGGCGCCCCACGATACGGTCAACGATCAGCTCATCCGGTACATCAAATTCCAGGACGTAATCGACCTTGATACCCGCTTCTTTCATCGCATCAGCCTGCGGGATAGTGCGTGGGAAGCCATCGAGCAGGAAGCCGTTGCGGCAGTCTTCCTGGGCAATACGCTCTTTCACCAGGGCGATAACCAGTTCGTCAGTCACCAGCTTACCGGCATCCATGATGTCTTTTGCTTGCTTGCCCAGTTCGCTGCCAGATTTCACAGCGGCGCGGAGCATATCGCCCGTGGAGATTTGCGGAATACCGTATTTCTCCATAATGAACTGTGCCTGAGTTCCTTTACCCGCGCCCGGAGCGCCAAGCAGAATAATACGCATTGCGGAAATCCCCTCAAATGTCGATTCAATTTTTCAAAAAAGCGCTAAACGATACCACCAGAATCAATATGGCTCAAGGAAGGCGGCGGGGCTGAAACGGTTAGTGAGAAAGAATGTTTGAAAAGTGCGGCAAGCCCTCTCACTCCGCCCCTCTCCCCGGCGGGAGAAGGGAGAAAAAAACGCACAACGTCATTCCCTCTCCCCACCGGGGAGAGGGAGAACGTGAGAGGGATGTGAAATTACGACATTAACAATGTATTCAAACGCTTAATAAACAGGTTTGGATCTTCCAGCGTACCGCGTTCCGCAAACAGCGCCTGATCCAACAGCAGTTCAACCCATTCGCCAAACTTCGTCTCGTCCTGGGTATCGGCGGTACGTTTCACCAGCGGATGATCCGGGTTCAGTTCAAAGATGTACTTCACTTCCGGTACGCTCTGGCCCGCAGCGGCAAACAGTTTCGCCATCTGCGTGCTCATTTCGTCGTTATCGGTGGTGACGATCGCCGGGGTATCGGTCAGGCGATGGGTCAGGCGCACCTCTTTCACACGTTCGCCCAGCAGGGTTTTAACGCGATCAACGAACGGCTCCAGCGCTTTTTCCGCTTCTTTGGTGGTTTCATCCACTTCATCAGCCAGTTTATCCAGCGACTCGTCGGCTTTAGATACCGACTGGAACGGCTTGCCGCTGAACTCGGTCAGGTAGCTCATCATCCACTCGTCGATACGATCGGAGAGCAGCAGAACTTCGATGCCTTTCTTACGGAGCAATTCCAGATGCGGGCTGCTCTTCGCAGCGGCGTAGCTGTCAGCGGTAATAAAGTAGATTTTCTCCTGCCCTTCTTTCATACGGGAGATATAGTCTTCCAGTGAAACAGTCTGCTCGGAAGAGTCCGTGTGGGTAGAGGCAAAACGCAACAGTTTGGCGATCGCTTCCTGGTTGGCGTTGTCTTCAGCCGGACCTTCTTTCAGCGCCAGACCGAACTGTTTCCAGAAGCTCTGGTATTTTTCAGCGTCATCTTTCGCCAGCTTATCGAGCATCTGTAGGGCGCGTTTAGTCAGTGCGTTACGCAGATTACGGGTGACGGTGCTGTCCTGCAGAATTTCACGGGAAACGTTCAGCGGCAGATCATTGGAATCTATCAGGCCACGCACGAAGCGCAGGTAGTTCGGCATAAACTGTTCGGCGTCATCCATGATAAAGACACGCTGTACGTACAGTTTCAGGCCATGCTTATGATCGCGGTTCCACATATCCCACGGCGCCTGCGAAGGGATAAACAACAGGCTGGTATACTCTTGCTTACCTTCCACGCGGTTATGGCTCCAGGCCAGCGGGTCGGTAAAGTCGTGGGCGATATGTTTGTAGAACTCTTTATATTCGTCGTCGCTGATTTCCGACTTGCTGCGGGTCCACAGTGCCTGCGCTTTATTGATTTTTTCCCAGGAGACCACGGTTTCGCCGTCGACGTCTTCCTGCTTTTCAATTTCAACCGGCAGTGCAATATGGTCGGAATATTTGCTGATGATCGAGCGCACGCGCCAGTCATTCAGGAAATCGTCCTCGCCTTCGCGCAGATGCAGCGTGATTTCGGTACCACGCTCGGCTTTGTTGATGTCGGCAACGGTGTATTCACCTTCGCCCGCAGATTCCCAGAACACGCCATTATCAGCGCTTTCGCCAGCCGCACGCGTGCGCACGGTAACTTTATCCGCGACGATAAACGCAGAGTAGAAGCCCACCCCGAACTGACCAATCAACTGGCTGTCTTTCGCCTGATCGGAGCCCATCGATTCCAGAAACGCTTTGGTGCCAGACTTGGCAATCGTCCCAAGGTTCTCAATAACCTCGTCGCGGCTCATCCCGATACCGTTATCGGCAATGGTCAGCGTGCGGTTGTCTTTATTAAACGAGACGCGCACACGCAGTTCACCATCACCTTCGTACAGATCCGGTTTGGACAGCGCGCGAAAACGCAGTTTGTCCGCCGCATCCGAGGCGTTGGAGATAAGCTCACGCAGGAAGATTTCTTTATTGGAATACAGGGAATGGATCATCAGGTGCAGAAGCTGTTTTACTTCTGACTGGAAACCACGGGTTTCTTGTCCTTTCATGTAAGTCGACCTCAACAATGCCATTAAAAAAGTAATAGCCACCACGCTTCGCGCCGCGAATGTACAGGCTATTGAAATGATGAGGGTGAAATGGGGATTCAGAGGGATTTTTTCAAGCGGAAGCCACGTGTCGCAGCCTCCGTTTGGTCAGAATTTAATCTTGTGGCGACCCGCAAGTGAATGGGACAGCGTGGTACCGTCAACCATTTCCAGCTCACCGCCAACCGGAACGCCATGAGCAATACGGCTGGCTTCCACACCATATTGCGCGCAAAGCTCGGCAATATAGTTGGCGGTTGCCTCACCTTCCACCGTCGGGTTAGTGGCGAGAATCACCTCTTGCAGCGATTCCGCCTGCAGACGCTGCTCCAGCCGATCAAGACCGATATCGTCCGGCCCGATACCATCGAGCGGCGACAGGTGGCCCATCAACACGAAATAGCGTCCGGAAAATTGCCCGGTCTGTTCAATGGCGTAAATGTCCGCAGGACTCTCCACCACACAGATTTGGCCATTTTCCTGACGGCGCGGATTGCTGCAAATATTGCAGACCTCCTGCTCGGTAAAGGTTCGGCAATCGGCGCAGTGGCCAATTTCCGACATGGCGCGGGTCAATGACTGCGCCAGGCGCATTCCACCGCTGCGGTCACGTTGCAATAGCGTAAACGCCATGCGCTGCGCCGATTTCGGGCCGACGCCCGGCAGACAGCGCAACGCTTCCATAAGCTGCGTTAACAGCGGACTGGTCTGCATCAGAACGGCATCTTGAAGCCCGGCGGCAATTGCATACCGGAAGAGACAGACGCCATTTTCTCTTTCTGGGTTTCTTCAATGCGACGCGCAGCATCGTTGAACGCCGCAGCCACCAGATCTTCCAGCATGTCTTTATCGTCTTCCAGCAGACTCGGATCGATCTCAACACGGCGGCAGTTATGCGCACCGTTGATGGTCACTTTCACCAGGCCTGCACCAGACTCACCGGTCACTTCCAGCTTCGCGATTTCTTCCTGCATCTGCTGCATTTTTTCTTGCATCTGCTGGGCCTGTTTCATCAGGTTACCCAGACCGCCTTTTCCACCAAACATAGGCTCTTCTCTCAGTAAGTCATAGTTAGTTGACAGCAAGCCAGCTTACCATCAAATGGGACGAATACTCTCTTCATCCAGATCCGCATCGAAGAAACGTTGCAGTGTCTGAATGTTGTTATCCGTGATAATCGCCTCGCGCGCCTGCGCGAGTTTCTCTTCATATATGGCCTGACGCCATTCCAGCGGCGTTCGCACCGCAGGATTATCATCTTCAATGATAGTCAATTCAACCGTGTTGCCATGTAATGCCGAAAGCGCATCCGCCAGCGTTTTTTGCGCCGATGGCGAATTCAGGTGGCGCTGAGCAGAACGTAAATGCAGGCAAACCCGGTTCTCATCCTGCTCTTTCCAGGCATTAAGCGCCACCTGCTCAACCAGTTTTGGCAGGGTCAGCCGGCTGATTTCTGCCGCCCAGGCATCACGCGCGAGCGATTCTTCCGCCAGTTTCCTCGACAACTCGGGGGTCTTTTCGTGCTCCAGCGCTTTTTTTAGCGCCTTCGGCGTGGCCACCGTCTCTTTCACCTCTTCGGTGACGGTTGTCGCTTTCCAGCGGTAGGCCTCTTTTTTTACCGCAGCCTCTTCATGCGCAGAAGGTGCCTGACGCGATTGCACGCGCTCGGTAACCGACGCCAGTCTCTCCAGCGCGCTATTGTTCACCGGCCGCACGCGGGCTGCGGCTGCCGGTTCACTCTTTTTTGTTTTGTCCGCTCCCTGAGCGCGCTGCAGTTGGCGACGGGCCGCCAGCACCTGGCTGGTGGCATCAGGCAGGGCAACATCATGCCGCGGTTGCTGTTGCGGCTGCGATGGCGCCGCCTGCGCCGGGACCTGCACCGGATTCAGCACCGCCACAGGCGCAGCTGGCGCGAAAGAAACCTGGGGCGCATCCGGCACTGTTAATGGCTCGCGCGGATGAAACGCCAGCGCGCGCAGCAGGGTCATCTCCATACCCATGCGTCTGTCCGGCGCATACGGCAACTCTTTTCGGCCAATGAGCAGCGTCTGGTAATAGAGCTGCACATCACCAGGCGGCACTATACGCGCCAGTTCCCGCATGCGTTGCTCAATGGGGGCCATATCGCTGCCCAACGCCGCAGGGCTGAGCTGAATCATGGCGATGCGGTGCATCAGCGTTTGCATCTCCACCAGTAGAGCTTCCCATTCGACGCCACGGGAGGCAGCCTCATTTACCAGCGCCATCGTCCGTTCGCCGTCGGCCGCCACGACCGCTTCAATCAGCGCCAGTGCCTGATCGTCATTAAGCGTCCCGAGCATGGTGCTCACTACGTGCGCGGTCAGTTGACCATCGCCGCTGGCAATCGCCTGGTCGGTAAGGCTCAGCGCATCACGCAGGCTGCCGTCTGCGGCGCGGGCCAGCAACTGGAGCGCACGCAATTCGTGAGGAATGTTTTCGGCGTCAAGAATGTGTTCAAGCTGCTGGCGGATTTGATCAACGTCCAGCGCTTTAAGATGAAACTGCAGACAACGCGACAGAATCGTCACCGGCAATTTTTGCGGATCGGTGGTCGCCAGCAGGAATTTGACGTGCTCAGGCGGCTCTTCAAGCGTTTTCAACAGCGCGTTAAAGCTGTGGCGCGAGAGCATGTGCACTTCGTCAATAAGGTAGACCTTGAAACGACCGCGCGCGGGGGCGTACTGCACGTTGTCCAGCAGGTCACGGGTATCTTCGACCTTGGTACGGGATGCCGCATCAATTTCGATTAAGTCAACAAAGCGCCCCTGTTCAATTTCCCGACAGCTATCGCACACGCCGCAGGGCGTTGCGGTGACACCCGTCTCACAATTCAGCCCTTTTGCCAGCAGGCGGGCAATAGAGGTTTTACCGACGCCGCGCGTACCGGAAAAGAGGTAGGCATGATGGATGCGTCCTGAGGATAAGCCGTTCGCCAGTGCGGTGAGCACATGCTCCTGGCCGACGACGTCAGCAAAAGTTTGGGGTCGCCATTTACGGGCTAAGACCTGATAACTCATTGGCAGGCTCTGAAACGCTGGAGGTGGATTAATAGGGGGGAATGCTATCACAACCTCACTTAATCAGCGAGGCTGTCTCTTTTGGCAATAATTCGGACGTCGCCGTTGCAGACAGTTTAGTGACGGACAGCGCACAGTAACCGGAACGTACGTAGAGTACGTGAGGATTACGCGCACTGCCCGGTGCTAAAATGACAAATAAGGCAGTCTGATAATTAATGCCCCGGGAATGGCACAAGACTAAAGCAAGTCAGACCCTGTTTTTCCAGACGTTGTTCACCGCCCAGATCGAACAGGTTAATGATGAATGCTGCATCGGTCACTTCGCCGCCTAAACGGCGGATCAGTTTTACCGTCGCTTCGATGGTGCCGCCTGTGGCCAGCAGATCATCGACCACCAGGACTTTATCGCCAGCCTGGATAGCATCAATGTGGATCTCAAGCTGATCGGTACCGTATTCCAGTTCATAGCTTTCCGCGATCGTTTCACGCGGCAGTTTACGCGGCTTACGTACCGGTACAAAGCCAACGCCCAGGCCCAACGCAACCGGTGCGCCGAACAGGAAGCCACGTGCTTCTGTACCTACTACTTTCGTGATCCCGGCGTCTTTGTAGCGTTCAACCAGCAGTTCAATGCTGAGAGCGTACGCTTTCGGGTCTTCCAGCAAACTGGTGACATCACGGAACAGGATGCCCGGTTTCGGATAATCCTGAATGCTTTTGATGCTGTTTTTGAGAAATTCAAGCTGCTGCGCAGTCGCTGTCATGGATTTTTGCCTGATAGAAACGGTGTTACTCACGGCGCATACTGAGGTTTCGCATGTAACCTGCGGTTAACATTTAACCAGTCGCGCCTGTGCTCGAAAACGCTCGAATTTACTGGCAGAACGCGACAATTGCAACTTCCATCGGTGGGCTTTATGGTTTTTGTTGCTTTGCGTCAATCACGGGCAGGCGCCACATAAAAATCAGCAAGCAAGACAAAATGACCAGCAGTAGCCATCGCACCCATATAATCTTCACCAGCCACAGAGAAATCGCGAACGTTATCAGTATTACGGCGATGGTCCGGGGTTTAGCGCCTGGTGGCATTGCCTTATAGGTTTGCCAGTGACGCAAATAGCCGCCAAACCAGGAACGGTACAATAACCACTGGTGAAAACGGGGCGATGAGCGCGCAAAGCACCAGGCGGCCAGCAGGATAAACGGCGTGGTCGGCAGTAAAGGCAAAACGACGCCGAGAGTACCCAGCACTACCGCCAGCCAGCCAATGATGATTAAAATAGTCCGTTTCATAGTGCGAATCATTATCATTGATGAGCGGCTAATGTAGCATAGTCGCCGCCATTTACAGGGGAGAGAATCGTGAGAAGCGCGTTGCTTTTACAGGCTCTGGAACAAAAGCTGGACGAGCTGGCGCGACACATCGCCCCTCAGGTAAAGCACGCTACGGTGAGTCCACGTTTCGACCGTCACCTCTTTCATACACGTCGCACCACCCTGGACGCCTGCCTGCAGGAAGCTCAGCGCAGTCTGAGCGCGCTTCGCCATGCCGTTGACGCACGGCAAATCGAGCAGGTAGCCTGGCTTGCAGAGCATCTGGAGGCGCAAATTGCCGCCCTCAGTCGCGAAGCGGCCTCATGGTCGCTGCGCGAGTGGGATAGCCCCGCGCCCGGTATTCAAAAATGGCAGCGTAAGCGGTTGCAACATCAGCAATTCGAACAGCGTCTGATGGCGATGAAACGTGAGCGGGAAGTGCGTCTGGCAAATGTCGACACCTTCGTCGAACAGCAGCAATTACACAAAGAAATCACTGCACTGGAAGGCAGACTGGGCCGCTGTCGCGAGGCGCTGGAGAATATTGAACGGGTGCTGGCGCGCCTGACACGTTAACCCGAGGAGAATGTATGTCCCTGGAAGATGCACCGGATGAGGTCAAGCTGGCAGTCGATTTGATTATGTTGTTGGAAGAACATGATATTGCGCCGGAAACCGTGCTAAAAGCGCTGGAAATTGTGCAACGGGATTTTGCGCGCAAAGTCAGGGAAAGCGAGGGCTGAGATGGGTATGGCCTGATGCCCTCACCCCGCTCCTCTCCCACGGGAGAAGGAGAAAACCGCTCCCTGCTCGCAGGGAAACATAGCCCGGATAAGGCGTTCACGCCACATCCGGGAATAATCCCCGGCGGCGCTAACGCTTACCGGGGCGACAGCAAGAGAGGCGTACTGCCCGTCATTCGGGGAGCTCTGAATTAATTCTGTGCCGGCGTCGGATCGTCGCCTTTCAGTTCGCGCGTCACTTCTGTGTGCTCGTCACCGCTGGCATTGCGCAAATGCACTTCCAGCTGGTTGAAGGCGATATCGATGTTATTTTCGCGACACAGTCTGTCGATCGTGCGGTTCAGTTCATCCACCGTGTAGCTACGATCGCGCAGTTCACGCACATACAGACGCAGTTCATGATCCAGCGTGCTCGGGCCAAAGGTGGTAAAGAACACCGACGGTTCAGGGTCATGCATCACTTTCGGATGTTCCATCGCCGCCTTCAATAGCACCTCTTTCACCTTGTCCAGATCGGAACCGTACGCGACACCCAGACGGATCACCACGCGAGTGATGGTGTCGGAAAGCGACCAGTTGATCAGACGCTCGGTCACGAACGCTTTGTTTGGAATAATGACCTCTTTGCGGTCAAAATCGGTGATCGTGGTGGCGCGAATACGAATCTTACTTACCGACCCGGAGAAGGTGCCGATGGTAACGGTATCGCCGATGCGTACCGGACGTTCGAATAGAATGATTAAGCCGGAGACAAAGTTACCGAAGATTTCCTGTAAGCCGAAACCTAAACCAACCGACAGAGCGGCCGCCAGCCATTGTAGTTTGTCCCATGAGACACCCAACGACCCAAACACTGTCATCGCGCCAACGGCAATGATGACATAGTTCAGAATAGTGGTAATGGCGTAGGACGCCCCCTGGCGCATGTTCAACCGCGAGAGAACGATAACCTCAAGCAAACCAGGCAAGTTACGAATCAACGCCCAGGCCACCACCGTGGCAATCAATGCAAACAGCATGCTCCCCATGGTCACGCTTTTTACTGCGGCGACGCCAGCTTCCATACCGTTGTAGTGCCACAGAACAACGCTGTCCAGATAGGCGAAAACGGTAATTAAATCTGACCAAATCGCCCAAAACGCCACGCCAAAGAGGGCGATCATCACCAACATGGTAATACGCAGTGTTTGCTGGTTAACCTGCTCCAGGGCAATCCCGGGCTCTTCCTGCGGCTCGGCCCCTTCGGCCCCTTCTTTTATCAGGTTCTGGCGACGGGCAAGCGCACGGCGGTAAGCAATACGGCGCGCCGCAACGCTGAGGCCGCGCAGCACGGTCTGGTACAGGAGATTCCAGATGATCACCAGATAGACGGTTTCAATCCATCGTCCGGCCAGACGCAACGTCGTGTAGAAATACCCCGTGGCGGTCAGAACCATCAACGCCACCGGAACGATGGCCAGCACAGTTATGGTGATAAGTCGTATGCCATGAGATTCTTTGTCTCGCCAGCTTTCGCGGAACATCGGCCAGACCAGGCCCGTAATGAGCAGCAGGTTAAGCAGAATAACCGTTTGCCCCAGAACATCGTCCATCAAATGCAACGGCGAAAGTTCGGAGACCACAGACCAGAAATGCAGCGGCAGCAGCGCAAGACTGATACGGACGATCTGGCGACGCCAGTGGCTGGTGAGTTGCGCCGGCATATTAAAGTGGTTCACCGCCACGCCATCTTTTTCCAGCACTTTCCAGCACAGCCCGAAGACCAGCCAGAAGAGGGTCAGTTTTTTACTGAACGCCCACAAAAGCTCACTGATATTAAGCTGCATGGTGAGCAAAATGAGACCGACCGCCAGAATAATCAGGCACACCGGTAGCGCACGAATCAGGTCGATGAGAATCGCTTTCGGCGTATGTAACTGGCTGTCATTACGTAGCTGACCAACCTGAGCCGCAAGACGCGCCTGATAGCTGCGCAACCAGCTCAGACGCCAGCGAATCAAGCCGGCAATCAGTAACAGCGGCAAACCGGTGAGGAACGCAATCGCCACAGCAGGCCAGGCTTTTTCCCAGTTCCCGGTGATTTTCATTTTACTTATCTGGTCTTTCAGCGCCTGTGGGAAAGATTTCACCCAGTCCCAGTCCATAGGCTTATTGCTGTTTACCCAGAAAATTTGCTGTGTGAGGATCTCCTGAAGACTTTTCGAGACGCTCATCAGTTGCTGCTGGTTAACCTGCAGGTTTATCGCCATCATCAACTGATTACCCAACTGCTTATTCAGTTGATCGAGCAATTCACGACGCATGTCCACGACCTGTAACAGGGCGTCATGCACTTCGTCGTTGACCTCACTCGAATGTCCCTCTTCCAGTTTTGCCACGAAAGCATCGCTCTGGAAAAGGGCATCACGCTGCTGATTGACCTCAAACTGTTCCAGACGCAGGTCCGCAATGCGGTTGGTCATGTCTTCAAGCTCATCAGCGGAAGGGAGCGTTTGTTGTTGCTGATAAAGGATGCGCGACAGCAGCAAGCTGCCTTTAAGCACCGAAATCTGCTCCTTCACATTGCGCTCAGACTGCAGCGCGCGGTCAAGCCAGTTTTTCACTTTAATGTTTTGCTGCACCAGCGAGTTACCGTTTTCCGTCGCGGTAATGAGCTTCTGGCTAAGCTGGTGGTTAACGTCCAGTTCCTGCTTCACTAATGGCATCGCCTGGATTCGCGCGGTTTCATCCGGCGTTACGGCTTCCTGGGCGGTTTTTTCTGTCAGCGTCAGTCGCTTATTATTGACAGCTTCCTGCAACAGTTGCAGTTGATGTTCAAGACGATTGCTGTTCGCAGTGGTGTAATCGCGCTGTTTCTGCAGCGTGTCCTGCAATGTGGTATTCCCTTCGAGACTTTTACGCAACTGTTCGATTTGCGCATTCAGCAATGCCTGTTGAGCAAGTAAAAGCGTCTGCTGTGTCGGACGCAGCGCCCCCTCACCTGCCGCCGTGCCATTAAGACGATTGCGGATTTGCTGTAACTGCTGCGAAGCGGTGTACATGGAACTCTGCACACGTTCCGGCTGCGTCTGCAATGAAACTAATTGACTGTTATAATTAGATAAATCGTTCTGAGCTGTTTGTAAATCGTCCAGCAATTGTGCCACGCGCGACTCAAGCTGGCGCAGAGATAGCGTTGCCAGCGTTTTACGCGTTTCATCGTCGTTATCTTTATCGCTGAGCGCATTGAGGGCATCAGTCGCCTGGCGCAGTTTGTCCGGCGCCTGGGTGATTTTCTGTTTTAAGAGCGCAGTTTCCTGCTTAACCCGTTCGATTTTGTCCAGAACATCCAGAGTTTCCGTTAAATCCTGAATAACCAGTTTATCCGTAGCGGTGGGATCTTTTTGCTTATTCAGAGCGTCGAGTTGACTCTGGACATCGGAGCGAGCGGGTAATTCGTTGTTTGTCGGGGCCGCGAAAGCGCTGCCCGTAATGAAGGCAAAGACAAAAAACAGCGCGGCAGCCAAAACCGGGAGCGCACTTCTTGAACGTGTGGATTGCAGCATCATTTGCGTGATTAATCTGTGAACAGGAAAGATGGCCGAAGCTAGCCACACGCGAAGGATATCACGCCGACAAGTTACAACCTAGTAACGTAATGTTAGCAGTCACTTTTTCCGCAAAATCTGACCGGGCTTACACCCCTGAAGCTTGATTATGCAGCGTTGGACAAAACTGGCACATCTCCAGTAATATCGCTACATAATCGCGGGCTTCTTTCTTTAAATCAAACGATTGGGGGGAGAAAAGCCAGTTCTCCATCACGCCGGAAATATAGGCACGCATCAAAACTGCCGTCCGGCGGGTGAGTAAGCTCTCAGGGAGTAATTTAGCTTTAATACACTCATTAAGTGTATGCTCAATGCGATCGTAGCTCTCCAGGCAAAAATTACGCTGCGCCTCTTGCAAGACCGCCATTTCGCCAACAAACTCACATTTGTGAAAAATGATTTCCATCATGAGTCGGCGACGCTCTTCGACCACGGTTGCTTCGAGGATATAGACCAGGATTTCCCTTAAAACTGACAGTGGATCGTCGGGGAATTTTGCCCGATACTCAGTTTCGAGATCGCTGATGCTGGCTTCTGATAGCTCCCAGATCTCACTGAATAAATCCGACTTATTTTTGAAGTGCCAGTAAATCGCACCGCGGGTCACCCCCGCTGCCTGTGCAATATCTGCCAGTGAGGTTGCTGATACGCCCTGCCGGGAGAACAAACGCAAGGCCACATCAAGGATGTGCTGGCGTGTCTCTTGTGCCTGCTGTTTGGTTTTTCGTGCCATATGTTGGTGAATTGACAGGAGTCAGATTTACATACATTTATGAATGTTTGTACCATAGCATGACGATAATATAAACGCAGCAATGGGTTTGGGACATTTGATCCATTGATCAATTTGAAATCGGACACTCGAGGTTTACATATGAACAAAAACAGAGGGTTAACGCCTCTGGCGGTCGTTCTGATGCTTTCAGGCAGCTTAGCGCTTACAGGATGTGATGAAAAACCCGCTCAACAGGGCGGCGCTGCGGGCCAGGCGCCAGAAGTTGGCGTCGTCACGCTAAAAACAGAACCTCTGCAGATCACAACCGAACTTCCAGGCAGAACCAGCGCGTTTCGCGTTGCGGAAGTCCGTCCTCAGGTCAGTGGCATTATTTTAAAACGTAACTTCACAGAAGGTAGTGATATAGAAGCGGGTGTCTCGCTTTATCAGATTGATCCGGCCACCTATCAGGCGTCTTATGAAAGCGCGAAAGGCGATCTGGCAAAAGCACAGGCTGCGGCAAACATCGCGCGCATGACCGCGTCTCGTTATCAGAAATTGTTGGGCACTAAGTACATCAGCCAACAGGATTATGATACAGCTCAGGCTGACGCACAGCAGGCAGATGCTGCTGTCGTTGCGGCAAAAGCTGCGGTTGAAACCGCGCGTATCAACCTTGCCTATACCAAAGTCACCTCTCCTATCAGCGGACGTATCGGTAAATCGTCCGTGACTGAAGGTGCACTGGTGCAAACCGGGCAAGCAACCGCTCTGGCTACCGTTCAGCAGCTTGACCCCATCTACGTCGATGTGACTCAGTCCAGCAACGACTACCTGCGACTGAAACAGGAGCTGGCGAACGGCACGCTGAAACAGGAAAACGGTAAAGCGAAAGTTGAGCTGGTGACCAACGACGGCGTGAAATACCCGCAGACCGGCACACTGGAGTTTTCTGACGTCACCGTTGATCAAACTACCGGTTCTATCACATTGCGCGCGATTTTCCCGAACCCGGATATGACGCTGCTGCCAGGTCTGTTCGTGCGCGCGAAACTCGAAGAAGGGACCAATCCGAATGCACTGCTGGTTCCGCAACAGGGTGTGACCCGTACCCCACGTGGTGACGCTACCGCGATGGTCGTGGGTGAAGGCGATAAAGTCGAAATCCGTAAACTCACCGCAACACAGGCCATTGGCGATAAATGGCTGGTGACAGATGGCCTGAAAGCAGGCGATCGCGTGATTGTGACAGGCCTTCAAAAAGTAAGACCCGGTGCGCAGGTAAAAGCACAGGAAGTGACCGCTGAGAATAAAGAGCAAGCCCCGGCCGGCGCGCAGTCACAGCAGTCTAAGTCTTAACTTAAACAGGAGCCGTTAAGACATGCCAAATTTCTTTATTGATCGCCCCATATTTGCCTGGGTGATCGCCATAATCATCATGCTTGCGGGGGGACTGGCGATCCTGAAGCTGCCAGTTGCGCAATATCCGACGATTGCGCCGCCGGCAATTCAGATCAGTGCGTCCTATCCCGGTGCTGATGCAAAAACGGTGCAGGATACCGTTACGCAGGTTATCGAACAGAACATGAACGGTATCGATGGCCTGCTGTATATGTCCTCCACCAGTGACTCCTCTGGTACGGTACAGATCACCATCACCTTTGATTCTGGTACCGATGCGGATATCGCCCAGGTACAGGTGCAGAACAAACTGCAGCTGGCAATGCCATTACTGCCGCAGGAAGTTCAGCAGCAGGGTGTGAGCGTTGAGAAGTCGTCCAGTAGCTTCCTGATGGTTCTCGGTATGATCAGTACCGATGGTTCCATGACGCAGGAAGATATTGCCGACTATGTGGGTGCTACCATAAAAGACCCGGTTAGCCGTACGAAGGGTGTGGGTGACGTACAGTTGTTCGGTGCGCAGTATGCAATGCGTATCTGGATGGACCCGAATAAACTGAATAATTTCCAGTTGACTCCTGTCGATGTTATTACGGCCATTAAAGCGCAGAACGCCCAGGTCGCGGCAGGCCAGTTAGGTGGGACGCCGCCGGTGAAAGGCCAGCAGTTGAACGCCTCTATCATCGCACAGACACGTCTGACCTCAACGGAAGAGTTCGGTAAGATACTGCTGAAAGTTAACCAGGATGGGTCGCAGGTTCGTCTGCGTGACGTGGCGAAAATTGAGCTGGGCGGCGAAAACTACGACGTTATCGCCCGCTACAACGGTCAACCCGCATCTGGTCTTGGCATCAAGCTGGCAACCGGTGCGAATGCGCTGGATACTGCAAATGCAGTGCGTGCCACTATCGCCAAACTGGAACCGTTCTTCCCGCACGGGCTGAAAGTGGTTTATCCGTACGATACCACCCCATTCGTTAAGATCTCCATTAACGAAGTGGTGAAAACGCTGGTTGAAGCGATCGTGCTGGTATTCCTGGTAATGTATCTGTTCCTGCAGAACTTCCGCGCAACGTTGATTCCGACCATCGCGGTACCCGTCGTACTGTTGGGTACCTTCGCCATACTCTCAGCATTTGGTTATTCGATAAACACCCTCACCATGTTTGGTATGGTGCTGGCGATAGGCCTGTTGGTGGATGACGCCATCGTCGTGGTAGAGAACGTTGAGCGTGTCATGTCCGAAGAGGGTTTGCCGCCAAAAGAAGCCACGCGTAAGTCCATGGGCCAGATTCAGGGCGCGTTGGTCGGTATCGCGATGGTTCTGTCGGCGGTATTTATTCCGATGGCCTTCTTCGGTGGTTCGACCGGCGCGATTTACCGTCAGTTCTCTATTACCATTGTTTCGGCAATGGCGCTCTCGGTACTGGTAGCGTTAATCCTGACGCCAGCGCTCTGTGCGACCATGCTTAAACCGATTGCCAAAGGCGATCATGGTGAAGGCAAGAAGGGCTTCTTTGGCTGGTTTAACCGCGTATTTGATAAGAGCACGCACCACTACACCGACAGCGTAGGCAATATTCTGCGCAGTACGGGGCGTTACCTGCTGCTCTACATTCTCATCGTGATTGGCATGGCCATCTTGTTCGTTCGTCTGCCCAGTTCGTTCCTGCCCGATGAAGACCAGGGTGTGTTCCTGACCATGGCGCAACTTCCGGCGGGTGCGACGCAAGAGCGTACGCAGAAAGTGCTGGATGAGGTGACCAAATACTATCTGGAAACCGAAAAAGATAACGTGAACTCTGTGTTTACCGTTAACGGCTTCGGCTTCTCCGGGCGTGGTCAGAATACCGGTCTGGCGTTCGTGTCGCTGAAAAACTGGGATGAACGTCCGGGCGAGAAAAACAAAGTGCCGGCGATCGCAGGTCGTGCAAGCGCGCACTTCTCGCAAATTAAAGATGCAATGGTGTTCGCCTTTAACCTGCCAGCGATTGTTGAACTGGGTACGGCTACGGGCTTTGACTTCCAGCTGATTGACCAGGCGAACCTGGGCCATGACAAGCTGATGCAGGCACGTAACCAGTTGTTCGGAGAGATTGCACAGCATCCGGATCTGCTGGTCGGCGTGCGTCCGAACGGTCTGGAAGATACGCCGCAGTTCAAAATCAATATCGACCAGGAAAAAGCACAGGCGTTGGGCGTCTCGTTAAGTGACATCAATACTACGCTTGGCGCGGCATGGGGCGGTAGCTACGTTAACGACTTCATCGACCGTGGCCGTGTGAAGAAAGTGTACGTCATGTCCGACGCGAAATACCGTATGTTACCGAGCGATATTGGTAACTGGTATGTCCGTGGTGCAAGCGGCTCGATGGTGCCTTTCTCTGCGTTTGCGACATCGCACTGGGAGTATGGCTCTCCGCGTCTGGAACGCTATAACGGCTTGCCATCCATGGAAATCCTCGGCCAGGCTGCTCCGGGTAAAAGTACCGGTGAAGCCATGGCGATGATGGAACAACTGGCCAGTAAACTGCCGACGGGTATTGGCTATGACTGGACGGGCATGTCTTACCAGGAACGTCTGTCAGGTAACCAGGCGCCTGCACTGTACGCCATCTCTCTGATTGTGGTGTTCCTGTGCCTGGCAGCGCTGTACGAGAGCTGGTCGATTCCGTTCTCCGTTATGCTGGTGGTCCCGCTCGGGGTGGTCGGTGCGCTGCTGGCCGCGACCTTACGCGGTCTGACCAACGACGTTTACTTCCAGGTAGGCCTGCTGACAACCATTGGCTTGTCGGCGAAGAACGCGATACTTATCGTCGAATTCGCCAAAGATCTGATGGATAAAGAAGGCAAAGGTCTTATTGAAGCCACCCTGGAAGCGGTACGTATGCGTCTGCGTCCAATCCTGATGACGTCACTGGCGTTTATCCTTGGGGTTCTGCCGCTGGTTATCAGTACGGGCGCAGGCTCCGGTGCGCAAAACGCCGTAGGTACCGGTGTAATGGGCGGTATGATTACCGCAACGGTACTGGCGATATTCTTCGTTCCTGTGTTCTTTGTGGTGGTACGCCGCCGCTTTAGCCGCAGAAGTGAGGATGTTGAGCACGCTCATAAGGTTGAGCAACACTGATAGTGATGAATGAAAAGGCCGCGAAAGCGGCCTTTTTCATATTCCCTTCTCTGATCATTAAAACTCCGTATTGTCACTTTGTTTATTTTGTGCAGCCGTAATAACGCACAGAATTAATACGCCATTAAGTGCGCATCTTATATACTTAGGTAAAATTCTTAATTATCTGGTACAATCAGTTTAAGTAAGAATATTCCTGGTAATTAGCCTTTTTGGAATATTTAAATAACCTTAAATATACAACAATGCCCCTAACTCAATGAAGAATAAGGGAACTTACTGTTTTCGCACAAAAATTCTCGCATAAAAGAGGGAAATAAACGGGGGTGATTTCTCCATTTTTGACGAGCAAAACGCGATAATTGTAATTTTTCGTAATAGGCCAATGAAATCTTTTTAAGACTGGCTTATAGTTAAATCAATGAGGAAAAGCAGCATATGCTGCTGGTCAGATCAGACGTTTCCACCCCGGAGCAGTGTTCAGTGAGTAAAAAAAGCGACTCAGAAGGGGATGTGTTATGGACGAATACTCGCCAAAAAGGCATGATATCGCGCAGCTTAAATTTCTCTGCGAAACGTTGTACCATGATTGCCTCCTGAATCTTGAAGAAAGCCATCATGGATGGGTTAACGATCCTACTTCGGCAATCAATTTGCAGTTAAATGAGTTGATTGAACATATAGCAACCTTCGCACTTAATTATAAAATTAAGTATAATGAAGATAATAAACTGATTGAGCAGATAGACGAATACCTTGATGATACGTTTATGCTGTTCAGTAGTTACGGTATCAACACACAAGACTTGCAGAAATGGCGTAAATCGGGAAACCGATTGTTCCGTTGTTTCGTCAATGTGAGCAAGGCTAACCCTGTTAGCCACTCCTGTTAAATATTTCAACCAGTAAAGGTAAAATCATGTCTGATAAGCCATTAACCAAAATTGATTATTTGATGCGATTACGACGTTGTCAGACAATTGACACACTCGAACGCGTCATTGAAAAAAATAAATATGAACTGCCCGACCATGAGCTTACGGTGTTTTATTCAGCAGCCGATCATCGTCTGGCTGAACTAACCATGAATAAACTGTATGACAAAATCCCTCCTTCTGTGTGGAAATTTGTACGTTAAGTCTTCCCGATGTTTATTTATGGTTTTCATTTTTCTATCCAGCGGCATTAGCAGGCGCATGTTATCTTCATGAGCGAAGAAAAACGTAAAATGATTTCCGGCTTACCGTATCGACCTGCGGACGATACGCTACGAGCTGACCGCATGCATGCCAGAGAGCTGATTCATCGGTATAACCATTCCGCCCCTGACGAAAAAGCAGAACGCGCTGCGATTCTTGCTACATTACTTGGCCAAAGTTCCGGCGCATATATTGAACCAAACTTTCGCTGTGACTATGGCTACAATATTTTTCTGGGTAAGGAATTTTACGCCAATTTCGATTGCGTCATGCTGGATGTTTGCCCCATCCATATTGGCGACAATTGTATGTTAGCGCCAGGTGTACATATCTATACGGCAACACATCCGCTGGAAGCCAACGCGCGCAATAGCGGTCTCGAATACGGTAAACCGGTTCGCATTGGTAATAACGTCTGGATTGGTGGACGTGCGGTAATCAATCCAGGCGTGACTATTGGCGATAATGCGGTTATTGCCTCCGGCGCGGTGGTCGTAAAAGATGTTCCGCCGAATGTGGTCGTCGGCGGCAACCCCGCCCGAGTTATCAAAGCCATTCCGGGTGAAGCAATTTAACTGTTATCTTTTTTTGTCGATAAACTGTTACTTTTTTCACACAAAATGGCAACTTAAAATACGCTCTAATCGGCATATCCCCAAAGACGAAGGCGTGAGATGACAGAGATCCAGCGGCTGCTCAGCGAAACAATCGACGACATTAATCAGCGTGAAAAGCGAGACAACCGTCCGCGCTTTAGCATTAGCTTTATTCGCAAACATCCTGGCCTGTTTGTCGGCATGTATATTGCCTGGCTCGCCACGCTTGCCGTCATGCTGCAATCAGAAACGCTGGTAGACTCCGTGTGGCTGCTGGTGGTGCTGTTCGTCTTGTTGAACGGCTTCTTTTTCTTCGATGTCTATCCACGCTATCACTACGAAGATATCGATGTCCTCGATTTTCGCGTCTGTTATAACGGCGAATGGTACAACACCCGCTTTGTCCCCCAGGAGCTTATCAGCGCCATCCTTACCTCTCCTGCGGTCGATACTGCGCGTAAGACACAGCTCCAGCAGATGCTATCCCGCAAGGGAGAACTCTCTTTCTATGACGTATTTACCCTTACCCGATCTGAGACCGCGTAATCAGTCGCGCCAGCGTTCGCACACTACCGGGGAACAGGCTTGCAGAAGTATTGCCATAGCCGAGAACCAGGCCACTCGATGCCGCTGTTGGCTGTAAGTAAAAACGGCTTAATGCATGAGGCGCAAGACCAAACGCGCGCGCCTCACGCACAACGTCCAGGTCGTTGATTCCCGGCACCGAAAGCGTCAAATGCAGCCCACCGTCGCCACCCAATACCCGATGTTCGATGCTCAGCGCCGTCTGTAACGCCTCACGTAATTGCACCTGTCGCTTCCGGTACAACCGACGCATCGCTGCGAGATGGCGCGCATAGTGGCCATCCTCAATAAAATGCGCCAGAGTCAGTTGTTCGCTACGATGCCCGCCACGCAGCAGACTATTAATAACCGGTGCCGCCGCGTGCGCCAGCGCAGGAGGCATCACCATAAAACCAATACGTAACGACGGAAAGAGCGTCTTGCTAAATGTTCCCAGGTAAACCACCGGTGGGTCAGGAGTCATACCCAGCATGGCAGGCACCGGATCGCCGAGATAGCGAAACTCGCTGTCATAGTCATCTTCGATGATCCAACTTCCGGCGCGTATAGCCGCGTCCAGAATCTGCAAACGTCGGGCAGCACTCATTACATAACCCAGCGGATATTGATGCGAAGGCGAGGTATAAATAATGCGCGGCGGCGTTTCCGATGCCGCCAACGTCATTCCCTCTTCATCAACCGGGATCCCCTTCACCTGCAATCCGGCCGCCAGAAAAGCACTTTTCGCCCCGTTATAGCCGGGCTCTTCCACCCAGGCCATGTCGCCCGGGTCGCAGAGAAGATGGATGCATAGCATCAACGCATCCTGCGCCCCTTCGGTAATCACAATCTGTTCGACTTCACAATGAATGCCTCTGGCCAGTGCGAGATGTCGGGCGATGGCCGTACGCAGCCGTAATTCCCCGGCCGAATCGCCATAACCCAACAGTGCACTCCCCTCATCACGCCAGACGCGCTCGCTTAGCCGTCGCCAGGTAGCCATGGGAAAATAGTTCACTGCAGGTAGACCCGGGGTAAAGGCAAGTGCCGGAGAGTTTCGCGTCACCCCCTGCGGCAGGGTCCGCACCCGCTGTGCAAGGGAAACGACTGGCGTGTTACCTACAACAGGCGCACTGGCCAATGTCGATACCCGCGTGCCCTGCCGTTCACGCTGAACGAAGCCCTCAATAGCGAGTTGTTCCAGCGCGGCGTTAATGGTGTTTCGGGAAACAGCGAGTGTTTTTGCCAGCACGCGTGAGCCTGGAAGTAGCGAATGTGCTTTTAACGTTCCATCAAGGATGGCATCCCGCAGTGCCACGTATAAGGCCCGTTGGCGCGTCAATCCGTTACGTTCTGCCAGCGCCGGGCGCAATAGTGCCTGTAAAGCGTCATCTGGAATATTCATCGGCTTACCCCTTGGTGGTCCCATAAAAATATAGCCTGATGGTACTTCTTATGGAACCAGTGAAATTTTACGCTCGGTGAATTGCAAAGAGGAGCCACTATGAGTCAACTGAATCAATACGGACAACCCGTGGGCGATGCCCTCCCAGACTGGCAGCCCCGCCCTTTTCCTGAACGTGTGACGCTTGAGGGGCAATATTGTCGCCTGGAACCCCTGAGGGTCGAACACGCACCGGCACTGTTTGCCGCCCATCGTCTGGCCGGAGATGGCAGTAGCTGGACATGGCTGCTGCGTGAACCGGAAAATGACGCCGAAGCATTCGCCGCATGGGTAACAAGCGTCTGTGAATTAAAGGACCCTCTTCATTTCACGGTCATAGATAACCGGACTCAGTCGCCGCTTGGGACACTTGCGCTCATGCGTATTGATGCTGCCCATGGCGTCGTCGAGGTAGGCAGTGTGCATTTTTCTCCCCTGCTTATGCGCACCCGCGCCTCTACCGAAGCGCAGTGGCTATTGATGCGTTATGCTCTGGAGACGCTGGGGTATCGCCGCTACGAATGGAAATGTAATAGCCTGAATGAACCATCCCGTCGTGCGGCACTTCGTCTGGGCTTTCAGTATGAAGGGCGATTTCGTCAGGCGCAGGTTCTGAAAGGACGCAATCGCGATACCGACTGGTTTTCCGTGATTGATAGCGAATGGCCGCGCCTGGATAACGCGTTTCGACAGTGGCTTGCCGCCGGAAATTTCATTGCCGACGGCAAACAGTTGCAATCCCTTGAGAGCCTGCGCAGTTAACGTTTTTTCTTTCTTCCCTGCACCGCTTTAAAACGCGGATTAGATTTGCAAATCACGTACAAACGCCCCTTGCGCTTCACTATCTGGCAGTCAGGGTGGCGTTGTTTCGCACTGCGTAACGAGTTCAGTACTTGCATGAATTAACCTCTTTTCGTGCCAATAAAACGCCCGTAACGTTGCTGGAAACGCGCCGCGCTTCCCTCATTGCCCACCACTTTCTGTTTACCGGTGTAATACGGGTGAGAAACAGACGAGACGTCAATGGTCACGTAAGGGTATGTCACGCCTTCCAGCTCAATCTCGCGATCGGTTTTGATGGTCGAGCCGACTTTGAAATATTCGTTTGCGCTGGTGTCGTGAAACACCACCGTGCGGTAGTGCGGATGGATATCAGGTTTCATTTTGCTCTCGCATGTATTGTTATAACATAACAAAAGTCTAGCGAAATTCTTTTCCCTAAGCAACTCCTGCGCTAAATGCATTTTTCGCAAAAGCAACGAACCCCGGACGGTCATAAATTAGAAAAGAACGTTATTGGTTGAATTCTTTGCCGTAAGGCAAGCTGGACCTAAATCACTTGTGAGGAAAGCATCATGATGCGCTGCTGTTGTGCCCAACCCCGGACTCTAAAAATTATCACCTGCGAACGCCTATTCGGAGAACACAATGAACGCGACAACCTTACCCATCCTCAATCTGGCCCACTACTTCAATCCCGCTGAACGGGATGCTTTCCTTGAGCAACTGCGCACAAGCGCACGTGATATCGGCTTTTTCTACCTCATTAACCATGGCGTGAATGACGACCTACAGCGTGCCGTTCAACGCGAAGCCCGCCGCTTTTTTGCCCTCAGCGACACGCAAAAACAGCAGGTGGCGATGATTCACTCCCCCCATTTTCGCGGCTACAACCGTGCGGCATCGGAAATCACCCGTGGCAAACCGGACTGGCGTGAACAGTTCGATATCGGTGCAGAAAGGCCGGAACTGCTGTTGAGCGACAGCGACCCACGCTGGCGGCGCTTGCAGGGCCCAAATTTATGGCCAGAGGAGCAGCCAGAACTGAAAACCGCGTTACTCGACTGGCAAAAATCGATGACCGAGATGGCCATTGTGCTGCTGCGTGCCTTTGCCGAAGCCCTGCACCTGCCGGCTAACGCCTTCGACGCACTGTATGGCGACAAACCTAATGAACATATCAAGCTGATTCGCTATCCCGGCCAGGAGAGCACGCAAGGCAACCAGGGCGTGGGCGCGCATAAGGATTCGGGGTTTCTGAGCTTCCTGCTCCAGGACGAGCAAAAAGGGCTGCAGGTTGAAGTCTCCCCCGATCGCTGGCTCGACGCCGCACCGCTGCCAGGCAGTTTTGTCGTCAACATTGGCGAGTTGCTGGAACTGGCCACCAATGGCTATCTGCGCGCCACGGTACACCGCGTGGTCTCGCCACCCGCGGGGCAAGATCGCCTGTCGATCGCTTTTTTCCTTGGCGCACAGCTGGATGCCGTGGTCCCCGTTTACGCCCTGCCGGAGGCGCTGGCGCGTGAAGCGCACGGGCCGGAGAGCGATCCGCACAATCCTCTTTTACGCGATGTTGGCTGGAACTACCTGAAAGGTCGCTTACGTTCTCACCCGGATGTCGCCGAGCGTTATTACCGCGATGTACTGCGTGAGCGCAGTGAACAATTGATAGTCTGACACCATAACAACACAGGAAAATAGATCATGAAAAATGCCGCTTTTAAACTGGCAGGGGTAGCGTTGTCTCTTTCACTGGCATGGGGTACCGCGCAGGCAGAAACACTGCGTGTTGCAGCCGACCCGGTTCCGCACGCGGAGATCCTTAACTACGTTAAAAAACTGGATCCGAAACTGGATATCAAAATCGTTGAGCTGACCAGCGGCGCAAATGCCAATGAATTGCTGGCGAGTGGCGATGTGGATGCCAACTATTTCCAGCATGTGCCTTACCTGAAAAGCCAGGAAAAAGCGCTGGGTAAAACCTTTGCCGTCGCCGCCACGGTACACATCGAACCGCTGGGCATCTATTCGCATAAATACAAAGATTTTAAATCGGTACCGGAGGGTGCGACCGTCGCCGTTCCTAATAACGTCACCAACCTGAGCCGCGCGCTGTTCCTGCTGCAAAGCCAGGGGTTAATCAAACTGGATGCGAAATTTACCGATCCGGCCAGCACGCTGGCGACGCCGAAAGATATCGTTGAGAATCCGAAACACTTGAAGATCCTCGAAGTGGAATCCCCGCAGATCCCACGTTCGCTGGATGATGTCGCCCTGGCGGTGATCAATGGCAACTACGCGCTGGAAGCAGGCTTGTCGCCCGCCAAAGACGCGCTGGGACTGGAGAGCGCGGAACATAACCCGTATGCCAATATCCTGGTGACCAATCCGTCTCTGGCTAATGACCCACGCATCAAAGAACTGGCCAAAGACCTCACCTCCCCCCAGGTGGCAGAGTTTATTCGTAAAACCTACAACGGCTCGGTGATCCCGGTTGCTCCTCAGTCATGATTGACATTGACGGGCTGAGTAAAACCTATGCCGGAACAGGCCGACCGGCGCTGAACAACGTGTCGCTGCATGTCCCTAAGGGGGCTATTTACGGCATCCTGGGCCGCAGCGGCGCGGGGAAAAGCACCTTAATCCGTTGTCTGAATCTGCTGGAGCGGCCCACTACGGGCCGCATCATCATCAACGGCAGCGACATTACACAACTGGATAAAGCCGGTCTGCGTGAGCATCGACTGCGCACAGGCATGATATTCCAGCATTTCAACTTGCTGCACGCGCGCACGGTGGCGGATAACGTCGCCGTTCCGCTGGAAATCGCCGGCGTGCCGAAACCGCTGCGCCATGCGCGCGTGGAGGAACTGCTGTATCTGGTGGGCCTGAGCGATAAAGCCGATGCTTTTCCTTCGCAGCTTTCTGGTGGGCAGAAGCAGCGTGTCGGTATCGCGCGGGCGCTGGCGGCAAGGCCGGACGTGCTGTTGTGCGATGAAGCCACCAGCGCGCTGGATCCGGAAACCACCGCGTCTGTCCTGGCACTGCTGGCTGACATTAACCAGAAGCTGAATTTAACCATTGTCCTGATTACCCACGAACTGGACGTTGTAAAAACCCTCTGCGATCACGCTGCGTTGCTGGAAAACGGCGAAGTACGGGAGAGCGGGAAAATCGCCGATCTGCTGACTGCGCCGTGGTCAAAACTGCGCCATGCGCTATTACACGATCCCCAGGCTGAGCAGGATTTCCTTGCCCGCCACGGTTTTAACGGGAGGCCTTTATGCGGGGTAGCATGAGTTGGGAAGATCTCTGGCCGCTGCTGCTCAACGGCACGCTGGAGACAGTATACATGGTGGCCCTGGCGTCGCTGTTTACCGTGCTGATCGGCCTGCCACTGGGCGTCATTCTGTTTCTTTCTCGCCGTAACGGCCTGTTTCCCCTGCCACGCGTTAATGCGCTGCTGGGGGCTATCGTCAATTTTGGCCGTTCGTTACCCTTCATCGTACTGCTGATAGCGCTCATTCCCTTCACCCGACTGCTGATCGGCACCACCCTTGGCAGCACTGCCGCAATCGTGCCTATCACCCTTGGCGCGTTCCCTTTCTTTGCACGACTGACGGAAAGCGCGCTGGACGAGGTGGATTACGGACGCATCGAAGCCATTTTGTCGATGGGCGGTAACGTCTGGCATGTGATTGCGAAAGCCCTGCTGCCCGAAGCGCTGCCAACGCTACTCGCGGGGATCACACTTACGGTAGTGATGCTAATTGGCTTCTCATCCATGGCGGGGGTTATTGGCGGCGGCGGACTGGGCGATCTCGCTATTCGCTATGGCTATCAGCGTTTTAACGATCAAGTAATGGTGGGTACCGTGGTGATTTTACTGGCCATGGTGCAAGGGGTGCAGATGGCTGGCGATCGCCTGGTGCGCCGACTGGCGCACCGACGGTAGCTTACCCCGCTGCGTCTTTGCCGACCAGCACAGAGGTCAGCAGGAAGGAGAGCACCAGCGCCATCGCCACGCCTGAGAGCGCAAAGACGAAGTACGGGCCAATGTACGCAGGCAGACTAAAGATGCTCGACAAAATGTAGCCATACAACCGTACGCCAAAGAAGGCAATAAACGCAGAGGCCAGGGAACTGGCCACCGTGGCGGCAATAAACGCCTTTTTGTAACGCGTCAGGACACCAAACAGAGCGGGTTCCGTAATGCCCAACAGCGCGGAAATCGCCGCCGACAGGGTCACCGTTCTGTCCTGGCGGTTTTTACTTATCCGCCAGATGGCGAATGTCGAGCCGGCAATCGCCATATTCGCCATAAACATCATTGGCATCAGCATGTCGTAGCCATGTTCACTGAAGTTTTGCAGAGCGATGGGCGTCATAGCGTGATGCATACCGGTCAGAATGGCAACCGGACGAATTGCCCCCACTACCAGCCCGGCAAAACTGGCTGAAATACCAAAAAGTCCCTGAATAAGGAAGGCCAGCGCTTTCCCCAACCAAATCCCAATCGGCCCGATAATCACCAGCGCCGCCAGCGCCCCGAGGAATAAGGTCAACGTAGGCGTGAAGACCGTCTTTAATACGTCAGGCATTATCCTGTCCACCCAGCGGTGGATATAGCTCAGCGCCAGAATAGAGAAGATGACCGGAATCACGCTCGATGCGTAGTTAAAGACCGGGATCGGCAATACACTTAACAGCCAGAAGGCGCTCACCGCCCCTTCCTGATGCGCCGCCAGCGCTTTTGCGGCATCGATCAGTGAGGGATACATCAGACAGGCTGCAACTGCCGCCGCCAGATATTCATTGGTCTTGAAAATTTTTGCCGCCGAGACGGCCAGGAAAAACGGCAGGAAATAAAAGACACCGCTGGCGATCAAATCAATCACCACCACAGTATCGCTTTTTGCCGAAACTACTTTCAGTGCTATCAGCCCGGCCAGCAGACCTTTAATCATCCCGGCACCGGCAATCGCAGGCACGATAGGGCCAAACACGCCGGATACAGTATCCATAAACATCGAGACCAGGCTTTTACGCCCTTTGGTATGCGTCTCGCCTTGCGGGGCTTTTCCCAGCACCGTCAGCATGTACTCATACCAGCTATTGACCTTCGGCCCGATAACAATCTGAAACTGATCGCTTTGCAGTTGCGCTCCCAGAACGCCTGGTAGTGCCTTAATGGCGCTCTGATCGACTTTATTATCATCAACCAGATCAAAGCGTAAGCGCGTCATGCAGTGCCAGACATTATTGATATTATCCTGTCCACCCACCAGACGAATAATATTGGTGATGGCTTCTTGCGTCCCCATAAATGCTCCTGCAGGAATATTGTCGTTTTACTATCTGTAATCAAGGGTAGAGAAAGAGAGAAAACTAAACAAACCAATAAAACATGACACACATCACAAACCGCCAATACCAAGCAATGAAAATGACATAAAACGTAAAATTGGTATGGTTTTTAATTAAATTTAAAAAGAATAACTGACCAAAAAATTTATAAAAAAAACGGTTTACCTCAGTACAAAATTAAGGGGATGATAATACCCATTCCGGCATATCACTTCGCTGTAAAGGAGTCTCCTGGTGACGCCAACCCTCATTAAAAATATCGAATGTTTTATCACTCGCCCCGACAGACATAATCTGATTACCGTACGGGTGACCACCGATAAAGGCATCATCGGCCACGGCTGTGCTACCTTTCAGCAGCGCCCGCTGGCGGTCAAAACCATGGTCGATGAGTACCTGAAACCGTTGCTGATCGGGCGTGATGCCAACCATATCGAAGACCTCTGGCAGATGATGAACGTCAATGCCTACTGGCGAAACGGCCCGGTGATGAATAACGCCATCTCCGGCGTCGATATGGCACTGTGGGATATTAAAGGCCAGTTAGCCGATATGCCGCTGTATCAACTGCTGGGCGGGCAATCCCGGGATGCCATCGCCGCCTACAGCCATGCCAGCGGCGAAACGCTGGAGGAGCTCTTCGCCAGCGTAGACCGCCTGCGCGAACAGGGTTATCGCCATATTCGCTGCCAGCTGGGTTTTTACGGCGGTACGCCTGCGCAATTACATACGCCGGAAAACCCCACCCCCGGCGCCTGGTTCGATCAGCAAGAGTACATGGACAACACCGTTGCCATGTTCAGGGCGCTACGGGAAAAATACGGCTTCGGGCTGCATATTCTGCATGACGTACATGAACGTCTTTTCCCCCAGCAGGCAATACAACTGGCGAAGCAACTAGAGCCGTATCAGCCTTATTTCATTGAAGATATTTTACCGCCGCAGCAGAGTGCCTGGCTTGAACAGGTACGCCAGCATAGCTGCGTTCCGCTGGCGATGGGGGAACTCTTTAATAATCCGGCCGAATGGCATGATGTAATAGTGAACCGGCGCATCGATTTTATTCGTTGCCATATATCGCAAATCGGCGGCATTACCCCGGCATTAAAACTGGCTGTGCTGTGTCAGGCTTTTGGCGTGCGCCTTGCCTGGCATGGCCCGGGCGATATGTCCCCTATTGGGGTCGCGGTGAATACACATCTTAATATTCATCTGCATAACGCAGCCATTCAGGAGTATATTCCGCGCTCCGCAGAAACCGACAAGGTCTTTCCCGGCGCGCCGGTGGTAAAAGAGGGGTTTGTCTATGCGCCGCAAACATCAGGTATCGGCGTGACCTTTAACGAAGAGGAAGGCAGACGCTACCCGGTGGTTTACCGCCCACACGAATGGACGCAAAGCCGCCTGCCGGATGGCGCAATCCACACACCGTAAATCAGCCGTCGCCTTTGCGAAAGGCAAGGTTTTCCCGGTTATGCGGGATGACATAGGTGCAGGTGTAGTTAATGTCGATGATATCGCTGATTTCGTACACCCTGCCGCCTTCCAGGATCCCGCGATTACTGATGTGCATAGCCGGGCTACCTTTTTTACAGCCCAGCAGCGCCGCCTGTTCACGACTAACATTCACGGCACGGTAGGTCGTCAGCATATGTGAGATCTGATACCCCTTGCCTAAGACATACTGTTGCAGTGAGCTCTCAATGATCTGTTGGTTCAGATCGGCAAAATCAGCAGCAGGCATACGCGAGATTTCAATTTGTACGGCCTCTTCATCCACAAAACGTAGTCGACAAAATTGCCAGATAAAGCTCTCTTCCGTCAGCCCAAAGATCTGCTGTTCATCGCGATCGGGACGTTTCTTATGCAGGCTGATCAGGCGAAAACGGATCTGATCGAAGCGCTTTTCAGTGATGGAGTTGTAGACCAGCGGGTTGTTGCGCGCCTGCTCGTTAATCCAGATCCCGGAACCTTGTACGATCCGCACGATGCCGATACTCGCCAGCTTTTCGACCGCCTGGCGGATGGTAAAACGGGAAACGCCATACTCTTCGGCTAACTGCCTTTCAGGGGGAAGTTTGCGAGGCCCGGATTCGTTATTTTGATAAATTTTACTTAAGAGATCCTGCGTCACAAATTCTTTTTTCTTCATCCCTGCAATTCCTGAAAGAAATCAAACATTGACGCGTGTTATAACACTTGCTGGTCTCAAATACGCTTGTTTCTCAGTATCAAACAGGGATTTTTGGTCATGACAAACCGACGATTAGTTAGCCTTATTACAGGTATACTGCTGTTCGCCGTTCTCTTGCCGGTGGCTTTAAGCGTCTGGCTGGCGCATCGCCAGGCTGAAGAGTCGTTTATGAACGAACTCAATACTTTCTCCGCATTAGTAAAAATGCGTGCTGACCGCGTGGTGAGTCAGGGGAAAACAGCCTTGCGCCAGCTGGAAACTTACGATGGTATTTCGTGTAGCCAGGATCACCTGCTGGCAATGCGACGTATCTCTTACACATTCCGTTATGTCCAGGAGGTCATTTACCTCGAAGGAACGGTTCCGCTTTGCTCGTCCCTGGAGAGAAACAGCAGCAGCGCGCCCTTTCCCGCGCCGCAGAGGGTCACTAAAGATGGTTTTCGCGCCTGGCTAACCAGCCATAACGATTTGGGTCTGACGCGTGCAATGGTCGGTCTTGGTACGCGTCGCTATATCGTGATTACCGACCCACTCTCTTTTATCGATGTGCTCTCCCGGGGCCCATGGCCTATTAATATTGCGCTGGTCGGGACGAACAGCGGACGGGTGATTGCCAGCAGTCGCACGCTGGATCCGGATATGCTAAAGCAGATTGACCTCCATACTCCCACCCAAAAGCTTATCGGCGGCGAAGCGTGGAATACGTTGCAGGAGCCCGAACTGGGGGTAACTATTATTACCTGGGCGTCGCTGACACCGCTTAAGGAGAGTTGGCACCGATTATTGATCATCTGGGTGCCTGTTGGTCTGCTGCTGAGTCTGGTGCTGGCCTTCTTTTTATTGCGCATGCTGCGTCGCCTGGAGTCACCGCAACACCGTATGCAGGACGCCATTCGTGCACGAGAGATTGAGATGTTCTACCAGCCGATCGTGACGCTGGCTGACGGGAAAATTGTCGGTGCGGAAGCGCTGGCCCGCTGGCGACAAGCAGATGGCAGCTTCCTCGCGCCGGACACTTTTATTCCCCTGGCAGAACAAACGGGGCTGATGCCACAACTGACCAAAGTGATCATCGAAAAAGTCTTTGAGGATATGGGACCCTGGCTACAGAAAAACCCGGATCTGCATGTTTCTATTAACCTTGAGCCTTCCGATCTTTTAACCCTGACGCTTCCGGCGCAATTACAGCAACTGAGCAATGACTGGCACATTTCGCCGTCACAAATTGCTCTGGAAGTGACCGAACATGGTTTTGCCGATCCCACGACCTGTATGCCCACCATCACAGCATTACGTGCGGCCGGACATGCCATCTATATCGACGATTTTGGTACGGGTTACTCCAGCCTCAGCTATCTGCAAAATCTGGATGTCGACATTATTAAAATCGACAAATCCTTTGTGGATGCGCTGGAATACAAAAACATGACTACACATATCATCGAAATGGCCAAAGCGTTAAAGCTGGCGATGGTTGCCGAGGGTATCGAGACCGAAGGGCAACTCAAATGGCTTAGCGAACATGGCGTGCAGTACGGTCAAGGCTGGCTATACAGCAAAGCGCTGCCCAAAGACGCGTTTCTGTGCTGGGCAGAAAGCAACCGGAGTATTTCCTGAGTTTGTTACTTTTTAAACGGGGTTACGCATGGCGATAGCGCAATGCAAAAGCCATTCTCGCCGCTGCATGATGTGCGCCACTGACTGGCCCCCTGCCGACATGGCTGCATATCCCGTGCGCCGGAGGGGGAGTGTTTCGTATTGCTGACGATGTTATCTGCCGCGAGGCATTATTTATCCCGGTACCTGAGGATTATTCGTCCAGCAACGGGGCAAAGCCACCATAAATCATGCGCTTGCTATCAAAAGGCATTTCATCTCCCAGCTCGCGCATCCGGGGATCAGCCATCATTTTTTGATTAGCGGCATCCCGAACTTCTTTAGACGGATATTCAATCCAGCTAAACACCACCTCTTCATGATCTTCTGCTTTTACCGCACGGCGAAAGTCGGTGAAATTTCCGGCCGGAACATCGTCCGCCCAGCACTCGACAATCCGCGTTGCGCCAAACGCTTTAAACAGCGGGGCGGCCCTGGCCGCGAGTTGCAAATAAGCCTCCTTTTTATCTGCTGGAACCGCCACCACGAACCCGTCGACATACTTCATGAGTGAGTCTCCGAAGTGAACCGCACAGCGGGACGATTCCCGCTGCGTCTGGCTCATTAAGTTTAGCCCTGAGACCAAGAGAAGGTATAACGCACAATATCGTCACTGAGGATAAATTCCGGGGAAACACTCGGGCTCCAGGAGTCGTCGCCCCCCAGCCCCATATGAAACGCATCAAGCTGTAACCAGCAGCCGTCCTCTTCGCGCAGTAAATGGCAGTGGGAGGTTTCCCTTAATTGCTCCTGACTGTAGCGACTCAGGGAAAAGTGGAACTGACCGTTCAGACGATGAGCGCCATAATTCACCTTCCGCGTGTCACAACGCAGGCCGTTTTCGGTCGGGAAAATATAGTCCGTATGTAATTGAGATAGCGGCAATGTCCAGCGCCCCTGACGCGCGGCCAGTTTGCGATCCGGGTAGTTTTCGTGCGGCCCAAGTCCCAGCCAACTGACCTGCTCTGCAACCTCAGCAAACTGACATTGCAAGCCGATACGCGCGGGCGGCGGCGCGTCCAGATTGCGTTGCACCTGAATGTCGCCATGCAGAACGCCATCGCCAGCCACTCGCCAGATTTTCTCGCTGATAAACAGCGTCCGTCCGTCATGCTGCCAGGCATGGCGCGTGGCGATGACCACATCCTGGGCATTTTCCAGCGCGTCGCACTGCAACAGTACGGGCGCCAGGTCATACATTCCCGCCGCTTTCCAGCGCTCTACCCACGCGTTGGGATCGATGCGCGTGGCCTCGCTGACGCCGATATCATTATCCAGCGGAGCGCGGGTAAAGTTATCAAGTACCGGGGCAAGGAGTGTGGGCTGCCCATCACGCCACCATTGCGACAGATGGCCGTTCGTCCGGCAGAATTGCCAGCGATGTCTCCCCTGCTCAACCACGAAATGTGCATCGTCAATCTGCAACGTGGGCCGCGGGTGTATGGCTCTTTCTGCGGGTAATGCGAGTGCCGTCGGCAGTTGCCACTGATCCCAGGCACAGCGATGCTGTGCGGGTGACCAGCTTGTCGCTTCGCGCTGAAAGATATCCACATTCAGCCAGACTGCGCCGGTCCGGGCGGGCAAAGGCGGGCAGTTGAGTTCAATACGTTGGGTTCCCTGCGGGGCAATCGCCAGCGCCACCTCCCCTTGTGCCAGCACGTCGCCGTCACGGGAGATGGACCAGCGCAAAACCTCGTTGTCGGTCGCGCGGAATAAATACTCGCTGGTTACATCAATCACCAGCGGTGAGGTGCCGATCAGTTGAAACTGAAAAAATTGCTGGGCGCGCTGCGCTTCATACAGTGTCGGATGCGGCGTTCTGTCCGGGAAGACCAGCCCATTCATGCAGAACTGCCTGTCATTCGGCGTATCGCCGAAATCGCCGCCATAGGCCCAGAATGGCTCACCTTGTTCATCGATTTTGGTCAGTGCCTGGTCAACCCAGTCCCAGACAAAACCACCCTGCAGGCGAGGATAAGCGCGAAAAGCCTGCCAGTATTTCGCAAACCCGCCAAAGCTGTTGCCCATGGCATGGGCGTATTCACAAAGGATCAGCGGACGGGTTTCATCCGGCATGCCGACCCACTTTTTGATTGACCATTTCGGTACTGCCGGGAACGGTTGATCCTGATCGACGCGGGCGTACATCGGACAGACAATGTCCGTTGCCGCAGTATTGGCGCCGCCACCTTCATATTGCACCGGACGCGTTGGATCGGTGGTTTTCACCCAACGGTAGAGCGCGTCATGCGTCGCGCCATGGCCGGATTCATTCCCCAATGACCATATAATGACCGACGGATGGTTGCGATCGCGCTGCACCATGCGGGTCACACGCTCGCTCATTGCCGGCAGCCATTGCGGATCATCCGCCAGACGGCTCATCGGCACCATGCCGTGCGTTTCAATGTTCGCTTCATCCACCACATACAGCCCGTATTGATCGCACAGGCGATACCACAGCGGATGATTCGGGTAGTGCGAACAGCGTACAGCATTGAAATTATGCTGCTTCATCAGCTCGATATCGCGGCGCATCGTGGCTTCATCAATCGCCTGCCCTTTTTCCGGATGATGTTCATGGCGGTTGACCCCACGGATCAGCAGCGGCTGCCCGTTCAGTTTCAACAACCCCTCGCTGATCTCAACATGGCGGAAGCCCACATCGCACGCTTCCACTTCCAGAAGATGCTTCTCACCGTCATACAGCGCCATCGTCAACCGATACAATTCAGGGGTTTCCGCGCTCCACAGTAACGGCCGCTCAACGGGCATCGTCACGCTTACGCGTTCGGCCCAGGCTCCGCGCTCATCAACCACGGCACCCCCCGGCTTCTGGCTGGCCTCAGCGATTTTTTCTTCCCCACGCCACAGGGCGACGACCACCTGGCAATCAGCATACTCCCCGGCGAGCGCGATCTCCGTATGCAATTGCGCGTGGGTAAATGACGCATTGAGGTGGGTGGTGTAGTGATAATTGGCGATACGGGTATGGGGTTTATGTTGCAGGGAGACGTCACGGAAAATGCCGCTCATTCGCCACATATCCTGGTCTTCAAGGTAACTGCCATCGCACCAGCGTAGTACCATAACCGCCAGGCGGTTTTCTCCGGCCACCAGCACGTTGCTCAGATCAAATTCCGCGGGCAGGCGACTATCCTGGGAATAACCGACCCACTGGCCGTTACACCAGAGATAAAACGCGGAATTAACCCCGTCAAAGACAATCCGCGTCTGCCCGTTCGCCAGCCATTGTGCGTCGACATTAAATGTGAGCGAGTAACAACCGGTCGGATTTTCCTGCGGTACAAACGGCGGATTTACCGCTATCGGATAGGTGACGTTGGTGTAAATGGGGGTATCAAAACCCTGCATCTGCCAGTTCGATGGCACGGGCATAGACACCGCATCGGCGAGATCGGCAGCGATCCAGCTTTCCGGTACGGACTCGGGCGACGAGAAAAAGTTAAACTGCCAGTCGCCGTTGAGTAAACGACGGGTTGTCGGCACCTCGCCATGAAGCGCTTCGCCCACATCCCGCCAGCTAAACATTGGCGCATGCGCCGGTAAACGGTGCCAGTGCGTGATGACGGGGTTTTCCCAGTCCCGACGAGAGAATAACGAACTTAACGCGGAAACAGACATAGTGACCTCATTTTGCGAAGCGCTCACAATTTTATGCACAATGCACCCAATCGATACTGGCGTAAAGGATTTACGTGCGTCAAAGCGAAAAGGATCACAAAAGATTTAACGACGATCGAGCAGTGCGGCAAGCTGTGCCAGCTCTTTCAGTCGTCTGGCCAGCGTTTCGCCGCTGACGTTTACCGATGAAACCGGCGAGGTCGAGGCCCGCTCCACCAGTGTCACTGGCAACAACGTCTGGCTCATCGCCGTATCTTCACCGGAAAGACGTGCAAGGATCCACTCCACGCTACGTTCACCCGCAATTTTGAACGCCTGATGAATGGTCGTGAGCGGCGGTGAATACCAGGCGCTGTCGGCCGTATCATCATAACCGACCACTGAAATCTGGCCCGGTACAGTTAAGCCCCGCTCCGCACAGACACGAATCACGCCAAGGGCCATTTGATCGTTCGCAACGAGGATAGCCTGCGGTGGCGTATCTGCCGCCAGAAGCAGATGCCCTTTTTCATAGCCGGACGCCGCACTCCAGTCGCCGTATTCACAGCCACAGGGCGCTAATCCCGATTCTTCCAGCGCCGCCAGCCATCCTGACATTCTTGCCCTTGCAGAGACCGATGTTTGCGGCCCTCCCAATAACGCAATGCGCAGATGCCCCTGTCCCAGCAAATGCGCGGCACCAAGCCTTGCCCCCTGGTCAGCATCAAAAATAAGACTGTTGACGGCCGCCGTTTCACTAACATCAAGAAAGAGAACAGGAACCGGGCCTGCAAGCGCCGATAAGGCCTCAGCCTGTTCATCATCCAGCGGGACGTTAACCAGCAGCCCATCAACCCGTTGAGCCAGGAGATCCTGCAATGCGGCGGTACATCCGCGTGCGTCCAGCTCTTCCGGCATCGAAATGATCACATTCACGCCGGATTGGGTGGCACGGGATTTCACCGCCGAGGCAATTTGAGAGGGGGCATGCAGGGCCAGGTCGGAAGTCAGCAGCCCCAGCGTTTTGGTCCGTTTCCCCGCCAGTTGCTGCGCACCGCGATTAGGGATGTAGTGCAGCTCCGCCATCGCCGCCAGCACTTTGTCCCGCGTGCGCGTCGACACATGCTCGCCCTGATTGATAACGCGCGAAACGGTTTGGTAAGAGACCCCGGCAAGGCGGGCGACATCATAGAGCGTAATGGTTTTCATGGCACTCATCTGGCGACGGATTTCGCGTCAGTGTACCCGATTACGCCAGCAACTGTTATGCAGGCGAACGAAATGCCAGCAAAGCCGTCAAAACGCGTCCGGGAAGCAAGGTGGGGAAAAAGAAATAGCGACGAGCCAGAGTGGCCCGTCGTAAACACCGTCCGTGATGATGAGATGGTTACAACATATTTATATTTTCAATCATCATCACAAAACTGAGTGCAATTTAAATGACAGTTTCATGACAATACAATTACTGTTGGCGCGGAATAGGAAACCCTTTTATAGAAATAACGAAACTATCGCCTTCTTTTTTTATTTTTGCGCCCGCATCACACCAGTCGGTTGCGATGCGAAAGAACTCATCACTACCAATATTCCAGTTCAGGCGGACATGTTTTACAAAACCTGATCGTAACAGGTCACAGGCCTCACAATAATTGCTGGCCGTTGAGAGCAGTTGTTGGTTCATTTTTTCTTCTTCAGAAGTTTACGTAATGCTTTGATTTCTTTTGGATTTAATGGAGCAGTACTTTCTTCTTCAAGGTGTTGGTTATCAATATCCCCTTCCGACACACCATCCTGTTCAACTGACTGAAACGCCAGCAGCAGCAGTTTTTCAGTCGCCGTACTGAGGTTCTCATTATTTTCTTCTGCGTAATGACGCAGCTTCTCTTTCAACGCCTGATCAATTTTGACGTTCAATACTGCACTGGTCATGATTATCCCTTCCCGTGTGAAGTTAGCAAAGTATTAATACACGAAGTTAACATACCGATCCACAGTTATATTAAAAGCTTATGACAAATTAAAATTACCCACAAATATTTTACCCACGATTTATGACATTTGGGTGAAAGTAATATTTCAAATATATGACAACGCATTATTGATAGTCAGGAATGGATAACGGCAGCGCCTGGAGAGGGTAGCACGGGGGACGTTTCTCGGGCCGAAGAAGGTGTAACGAGTCAGCAAATTGCTTTACTTGCTCTTTACCCGGATTAGTATAACGCGCTGATGAGACTAAGAAGAACCTTAATCGCTAATTATCACTTACAGCAATCATTCTATTAAGGCAGATTTACATGCGTTTTAAAAACACACTGCCGTTGTGGTTACTACTGGGTATGGCGGCCTTTTCTGCCTCTGCCTGCGCAACGGATGGCTACCGGGACATGAAATTCGGCGCATCGACGGCAATTGTACTCGCTCAGGCGAATTGCACGATGGAAGAACCTGAAGAAGCGCCTGTCGGTAAAATGTACAGTTGTGAAGACTTTACGTTTGCCAGCAATAAAACCGAGGCAACCCTGTTTTTCGTTAACGATAAATTTATTCGCATCGCCATTGCGATTCCCGACGACGATGTCGCGAAGACGCTTGAAACATTGAAGCAAAAATATGGCGTAGCCGCGCACTCTTCGCAAAAAGAGATGCAGGACGTGGATCTGTATCCCAATAAAACGGCGTTCATTAATTTCGATAACAATCATATCTCGCTGCTCAGGACCAGCAATGAAGATGCGCAGAGCAGCGCGACGCTGATTTACTCGGCAGAAAACATCCCGGAGATTCAAAGTCACGCAGCACCGTGACCGGTGACGATCTCTGAGTTAACGCGGTAAGCGCCGCCACTCCTCGCGGGTGATTTCCCAAAGTTCGGAATCCAGTTCACCCGCTACATAATGCGCTTTTTCGCGACGGATCATGCGCATGCCGCTGCGCTGCGAAAAATTGACAGAACGGCTATTCGCCGCCGCTTTTGGCGCACGTAACACCTCTTTATCTAATTCCTCAAACCAGAAACGCGTCACCGCATCACTGGCTTCTGACATCAGACCTTGCCCCTGCCACTCCGGCACCAGCCAGAACCCACGATTGTTATCGGGCAAGTCCATCAGACATATCGTGCCAATCAACTGCTCTGGCTCTGCTTTGCGCCGGATAGTCCAGAACCAGCCCTTCCCCGCCCCGGATGCGGGTAAGGCGACATGATTAACATACTGAGCAGCACCATCTTGCGGATAGGGCCAGGGAATCGTGCCAATCAGATAACGCACAATCTCCCAGCGAGGGAAAACCCGTTGAATTTGTTCTGCGTCGGCAGAAACCAACGGCTGAAGAAGTAATCGTTCGGTGACAAGTTGTGGTGTGTTCACAGGCATCCTTTCTGCATAAACGGCGGTAAATTGACCATAAGGCAGAAAGCGTACGGTGGGCAAGTAAAAGCGAGTACCAGAAATGGGTGGGGGCCCTGCCAGCTACATCCCGGCACACACGTCCTTTGCCTTGGCTGCTTCCTTCCGGACCTGACCTGGTAAACAAAGTAGCGTTGCGGGAGAACCAACAGAGCCCCCATTGAGAGCGTTGTTAACCAACGCGCTGGCGCATTATCCATGTCCCATGACCCAATTGCAAGCCGCACCCTGACGGATGCCGATTTCTTGCGCAATCTCCCCTTCACAGCTACAAGCGGGCTGTTTATGCTGAGGTGTCGTCAGTCAGGAAAGCAGTATGGATAATCACGATTCTTTTCCACAGCGCGTATGGCAAATCGTCGCCTCGATTCCGCAGGGATATGTCACCACCTACGGCGATGTCGCCAGGCTGGCAGGTTCACCGCGGGCAGCAAGGCAGGTCGGTGGCGTATTAAAGCGTTTACCGGAGGGCAGTACCTTACCCTGGCATCGGGTGGTTAATCGTCACGGCTCAATTTCATTAAGTGGGCCGGATTTACAACGTCAGCGACAAGCATTAATGGAAGAAGGCGTGGTGGTATCCGGTAGCGGACAGATTGATTTGCAACGTTATCGCTGGATTTACTGAAACCTCCTCTCCCGCAGGAGAGGAGGCATGCACATTACATCTGCGTCGGTGCAGGCGTAGCCGTAGAAGGGCTTACCTGGGTAGGGGATGTTGATGGCACGGTTGTTGCTGAACCGCCACCCGGCTGCAACGGAATAGCTGTCTGCTGTACCGGAACCAGTGTCAGGTCAGCTTTCGTACCGCCCTGGTTAATGATCGGTTTAACCGTCTCGGTGACAAAGACCATTTTGTCATCAATGGTGATAGCCGCACTCAGCAGCAGGCGTGCGTTAGGCTGGATGTCTGCCGGATTAAACGGCAAGACAAAGCTAAACGGTGCCTGTTTACCTTCGGTACGTACTGCTTTTTGGGCAATCACTTTAGACGGTGCATCGGCCATGGAGGCGTCAGAGACAGTGACGGTCAGGACCGCATTCGGCGGCAACGCCACTTTCTGGCGGATCCATACCGTACCAGAGACGTTAGGTTGGGTTATCGCCGCCGTACTCGCCGCAGGTGCCTGCGGGTTTGGTGCAGGCGTTGGAATGTCTGCGGCTTTCTTTGCGCAGGCAGTCAGCGCTACAGCGACTGCTAAACCACTTAACATGTGCACGAGTTTCATGAGTTCTCCTTATCTTCTATGCACCAGCAAGAATGTTTTCTGCCAGAATGTGTGGTTGGACCATCGTAACGAGTACAAGTGTGGCACAGGTCACTGATATTTGCCTGCAAACCCCCATCTATTCAGATTATTGCACCCATCGGACCACTTTTATTTCCAGGTTATACTGAATAAGGAATCCGCTGCGTCGGTTTTATTTTTATTGAGGACACCTATGAGTCAGGCGCTTACAAATCTGTTGTCATTGTTGAATCTGGAAAAAATAGAGGAAGGTCTGTTTCGAGGGCAGAGCGAAGATTTAGGTCTGCGCCAGGTGTTCGGCGGTCAGGTGGTTGGTCAGGCGTTATATGCGGCAAAAGAAACGGTACCGGCAGACAGGCTGGTGCACTCTTTTCACAGCTATTTTCTGCGCCCCGGCGACAGCCAGAAACCCATTATCTATGACGTTGAAGTATTACGTGACGGTAACAGCTTTAGCGCCCGTCGCGTGGCGGCTATTCAAAACGGAAAACCGATTTTTTATATGACGGCGTCCTTCCAGGCGCCGGAACCAGGATATGAGCATCAGAAGGCGATGCCTTATGCGCCCGCGCCGGAGTCACTGAAATCCGAAACAGAAATTGCCCGCGAGCTGTCCGCGTTTTTACCGCCGCTGGTGAAAGAGAAATTTCTCGGCGATAAACCGATTGAAATCCGTCCTGTGGAATTTCACAACCCGCTAAAAGGACATGTCGCAGAGCCGACCCGCCAGGTCTGGATGCGCGCCAATGGCACGTTACCGCAGGACTTACGCGTCCAGCAATATCTGCTCGGCTACGCCTCTGATTTCCACTTCCTGCTGGTTGCGCTCCAGCCACACGGCGTTGGTTTCCTCGAAAAAGGCATGCAGGTCGCCACCATCGACCACTCAATGTGGTTCCATCGCCCGTTCGATCTGAACGACTGGCTGCTTTACAGTGTGGAAAGCACCTCGGCATCCAGCGCACGCGGTTTTGTTCGTGGGGAGTTTTATAACCGGGATGGCGTACTGGTCGCCTCCACGGTACAGGAAGGGGTGATGCGTAACCGCGGTGCGTCGGTCTGACCTTCCATACAATAACAAAAGCCTCCCGATGGGAGGCTTATGTTGCTCAGGAGATAACTCAGTTCGATCAGGCGTTGTAGGCGTTCTCGCCGTGGCTGTTGACGTCCAGCCCTTCGCGTTCTTGATCTTCCGGAACACGCAGCCCTACGGTCATATCAGCCAGTTTGTAACCGATAAAGGCAACGATACCAGACCATACGATAGTGATGGCGATACTTTCCAACTGTACCAGAACCTGATGACCCATGGTCACGCCTTCGGCATAACCCACGCCGCCCAGAGATGTGGCTGCGAAGATACCCGTCATGATACAACCCACGATACCGCACACGCCATGGACACCGAACACATCGCAAGGGTCGTCAACACGCAGCCAGCGTTTCAGAGCAGTCACACCCCACAGACCTGCCAGACCTGCAACGATACCCACGATCAGCGCGCCACCCACACCAACGTAACCACAAGCCGGGGTGATACCCACGAGGCCGGCAATCGCACCAGAACAGGCGCCCAACAGAGACGGTTTGCCGCGCAGAGCCCACTCACCGAAGACCCAGGAGAGAATCGCGCCCGCTGTTGCCACCACGGTGTTCACGAAAGCCAGACCGGCAATCTCGTTCGCCGCGCTCGCAGAACCCGCGTTGAAGCCAAACCAGCCAAAGTAGAGGATCGCTGTACCGGTAAACACCATCGGCAGGTTGTGCGGTTTAAAGGCTTCTTTACCGAAACCGACACGTTTACCAATCAGGTAAGCCCCCACCAGACCGGCAACGGCGGCGTTAATGTGAACAACAGTACCACCTGCAAAGTCCATTGCGCCATGCGTTGCCAGCAGACCGCCGCCCCATACCATATGTGCAATCGGCACGTAGGAGAGTGTCAGCCATACCACGACGAAAATGAGTACCGCAGAGAAACGGATACGTTCTGCCAGCGCGCCGACAATCAGTCCGACGGTAATGCAGGCAAACGACCCCTGGAACGCAACGTGAATATACTGATAGATGGTGCCCATCAGCGCTTTCAGCTCAATGTTTTTCAGCATCACCCAGTCGAAGCTACCGAAGAAGCTGCCGCCAGTGCCAAAGGCCAGAGAGTAACCGTAAACCACCCACAGTACGCATACCAGCGCGAAGGTAACCGCAACCTGCGTCAGCATAGAAAGAACGTTTTTACCGCGGATTAAACCACCATAGAACAGGGCGATGCCCGGAATTGACATAAACAGCACCAGCGCGGTGCAAATCATCATAAAGGCATTGTCGGCTTTATCGACGACAACCGGATCGGCTGCCATGGCCAGACATGGCAGTAGAGCCAGCGAGGCCAGACCCGCTTTTAATATTGCTTTCTTCATTTACCCATCCCCTCACTGTGTGCCAGGTATTACAGTGCCGCTTCGTCGGCTTCGCCGGTACGAATACGAATGACGCGTTGCAGCTCAGCAACGAAAATTTTGCCGTCGCCAATTTTTCCGGTGTAGGCCGCTTTGCTAATGACATCAATTACTTCATCAAGCTGATCGTCAGCAATCGCCACATCAATCTTCACTTTTGGCAGGAAGTTAACGCTGTACTCCGCACCGCGGTACAACTCAGCGTGCCCTTTCTGACGTCCGAAACCTTTCACTTCGGTCACGGTTAACCCTTGAATACCAATTGAAGACAGCGCTTCACGAACGTCTTCCAGTTTGAATGGTTTAATTACCACGGTAACCAGCTTCATAGATCCCCCTCCAGTCGAAAATCGATAATGGCCGCAGCTAACACGCCAGAGATATTGCAAGCGGTGTGCCAAAATTGAAAAACGGGAAAATTTCAGGTTGTTAAGCCGTAGAAGAAGGTTGTCATAGCGCAGCGATGAAAATGGGAATGGTTCAGATTGTTCCTGGAAAAGAAAAACGCACCACGACAGTGCGTGGTGCGTTACTTTTTTGCACCAACAGCGAATCCTGTTAGTAGCATGCTTAATTTTGGTGCATCAGGCGATTAGCGATTCTTCTCGGACGCTGGCGGCGAGCTCTTCTCCTGCCAGTTGCAATTGGTACATCTGCCAGTAGCGCCCTTTTGCCTCAAGCAGTTGCTGATGCGTACCCCGTTCAACGGCCTGGCCGCGATTGAGAACAAGGATAGTTTCCGCCTCGACAATCGTTGAAAGTCGGTGTGCAATCACGACCAGTGTCGTGTGCTGCCTGACCGCCACCAGCGCCTGCTGAATGGCTTTTTCGGTGCCTGAGTCGATGTTTGCCGTGGCTTCATCCAGAATCAGGATTTGCGGCGTATCAACCAGAACACGGGCCAGCGCCAGCAATTGCTTCTGCCCGACGGAGAGATTATTCCCCTGCTCGCCCAGGCGGGTATAAATCCCTTCCGGCATGTCACGCGCCAGCCCGGCCAGTTGTACAACCTCCAGCGCATGCCAGACCTGCTCCTCTGAAATATCGCGCCCAAGCGTAACGTTGGCGAAGAAGGTATCCGCCATCACCACCGGGTCTTGCTGCACCATCGCCACCCCTTTACGCAATGTGCTGTGGCTCAGCGCGGACAGCGGTCGGCCATCCAGACGAATTTCCCCTTTGGTCAGCGGATAATACCCCATGAGCAGGCTTGCGAGCGTGCTTTTACCGCTGCCGGTATGCCCCACGAGGGCCACAAAGCTGCGGGGAGGGACATTCAGGCTTATATCCTGTAGTACCAGACTGTCATCGCGATAAGCAAACGAGACATCGTTAATCTCAATCGCTCCGCTTTTTAACGGCTCATCGTCATAACCATAAGTCTGGCGTGGACAGTCCATCAACTCAAAGACACGCTCCCCGGCTACTACCGCCTGCTGGAGCATCGACTGCTGGGTCGTCAGCTCAATTAACGGCTCATTCAGGCGGCCAAGGTAGCTAATAAAGGCATACAACACCCCCACTTCCATCGTGCCAGCCGAGCTAAAACCAAACAGCATTAACAGGCCACACAGCACCAGCGCGGAAAACAGGCTCAGTAAGGGACGCAACAGGAAGCCGTCGAGGCGTAGCGTCTGCATTCGCGCCAGATAATGGGAACGGCTTGCCGACCCCATGCGCTCACCAAATCGCGCCTGCTGGCGAAACTGCTGAATTACGCTCATCCCATTGATGATTTCGTTGAAACCATCGTTGATATCGGCCAGATAGGCCCGCATGCGGCGTACAATCGGCGTGCTGTAACGCTGATAAATCAACATCACGATGATCACAGCCGGGAAGATGCAAATCGCGACAAGCGCCATGCGCCAGTCGAGGCTGAACATCGCCACCAGCATTGCGCCAATCAGTGCCGCACTGCGCAATACCGTCGCCACCACCGTCACATAGAGATCGCGGATCACTTCGGTATCGTTGGTCACTCGTGAAATGATCTGCCCGACAGGCTGGGTATCGAACGCGCTCAGCGGCTGTCGCAACGCGGCATCCATCACGTCGGTACGCAACCGCTGCACCACGCCGACGGCGGCCTGGTTAAACAGTAACGCCTGGGCATAATGCAGCCCGGCCGCCAGCATCTGCAGGCCAATATAGGCCACGACCATTCCCGCCACCAGACCAACAGGCAGATAGCTCCTGGCCACCATATTATCGATAAAGTAGCTGATTAGCGCCGGACCGGACACTTCCGCCGCCGCCGCAACCCACAGCATCACGACGGCTTTTGTCAGTGGTTTACGCCACGGGGAACCGTAAACCAGCAGACGTTTCAGGGTGGGCCACTGCTGCACAAACTTACGCATCAACCGCCTCCTCAGGGGCGTCATCCAGCGCCGCTTCCAGTTGCTGATAGCGATACATATCGCGATACCAGCCGGGCTGACGCGCAAGCTGTTCATGCTGTCCGCGCTGCCCGATATGTCCATGCTGCATCACTAAAATCTCACTGGCTTCCGTGAGCGCCGACAGGCGATGGGCACTGATAATCACCGTACGCCCCTCCCCCCATTGACGCAGGTTGTGCAAAATCTGATGCTCGGTGCGGCCATCCACGGCAGAGAGCGCATCATCCAAGAGCAAAATCTCTGCATTGAGCAACAGCGCTCGCGCAATAGAGATACGCTGCTTTTGCCCGCCGGAGAGCATCACGCCACGCTCGCCAACTTCGGTATCGTAGCCATGCGGCAGTCGCAAAATATCCTCATGTACGCTGGCCAGTCGCGCCACATGTTCAATCTCTTCCTGCGTCGCGCCAGGTTTGCCCAGCGCAATATTACTGGCGACAGTATCGGAAAACAGGAACGGTGTCTGATTCACCACCGCCAGGCGGCTACGCCAGTCATCAAGTTTCAGTTGCGTCAGCGGCACCCCATGGAAACGAATGTCCCCTTGTTCAACATCAAAATGGCGTTGAATCAGCGACAGCAAGGTGGATTTACCCGCCCCCGTTGGCCCGCAAATCCCTAACATCTGGCCAGGTAACAGAGAGACGTTCACATTCGACAAAATCGGATGTGTCGTTTGCGGATAAGTAAACTCACGAATCGCAATCTGCAGGCTACCGCGCCCTTCCGGAACCGGTTCAGTACCGTCGGTGACAACCGGTGCTTCCGCCAGCATGTCGCGGATACGGCTATAAGCGGCGCTACCGCGCTCAACAATGTTAAACATCCAGGCCAGCGCCAGCATCGGCCAAATCATTAATCCAAGATACATGGTGAAGCTGGTGAGCTGCCCCAGTGTGAGCGAGCCCTGAATCACCATCCAACTCCCGCCGCCAATCGCCAGCAAATTTGCCATACCGATAGCAATATAAATGGTCGGATCAAAACGGGCGTCGACGCGGGCTACACGCATGTTTTTCGCCCCGGTATCAGCCGCTTCGGCGGCAAACAGCGCCGACTGCCTGTCTTCCAGACCAAACGCCTTGATCATGCGAATGCTGGTCATGCTTTCCTGGGTACGATCGTTAAGCGAGGAGAACGCCGCCTGCGCCAGCTTGAAGCGCTGATGCAACTGGTCACCGTAACGCTTAATAAAAATGGCCATAATCGGCATGGGTAACAGGGAAAGCAGCGTCAATTGCCAGCTAATCTGCGTGGACATCACCACCAGCACCACACAGCCCATCACCAGTGAATCCACCAGCGTAAGCACACCTTCCCCGGCGGCGAACACCACCCGGTCAACGTCATTCGTGGCGCGCGCCATTAAATCACCGGTACGGTGGCGCAGATAAAATTCCGGATGCTGGCGACTGAGCTGGCGGTAAAAATCTTCGCGTAGCTCGACAGCAAGTTGATACGACGCGCCAAACAACCAGACGCGCCAGACATAACGCAGCAGGTAGATGACGATAGCAATTAGCACCAGCGCACCTACCCACATCATGACCTGCGACGAGGTAAAGTGCTGGCGGGTAACGCCGTCGACAATGATCCCCACCACCTTAGGTGGGACGAGTTGTAAAATCGCAATAATGATAAGCAGGCCTACAGCACCGAGATAACGTCGCCACTCCCGGCGAAAGTACCAGCTTAACTGAGCAAATAATCGCACGCGGTTACATCCTGAACGTGATTTTTCCGGCTACCGCCGGGAGGGTTATTCAATGGGCAAAGCCGTGGTGTATTTAATCTGTTCCATCGCAAAACTGGATGTCACATCGGACAAGCCAGGCACACTATTAACCAGTTTTTTGTAGAAGTCGTCATAACGTTTCATGTCCGCAACCTGAACGCGTAACAGGTAATCATACTCCCCCGCCATACGCCAGAATCCCAAAACTTCCGGCATTTCCGAGACTACAGCGGTGAAACGACAATACCAGTCGCTGCTGTGATGCTGGGTTTTGATCAGCACAAATGCGGTCAGACTCAGGCCAAGTTTCTCCGCATCCAGCACGGCCACGCGCCCGAGAAGGATGCCCTCCTCCTCCAGCCGCTTTAGACGTTTCCAGCATGGCGTGCTGGTCAGATTAACGGCATCTGCCAGCGCCTGCAAAGAGAGTGTGCAGTCCTGCTGGAGCAAAGAAAGCAACTTACGATCTATTTTATCTAGCATTACGTCTTCCAGGAGAAAATTTTTCTCTTAACAGTCTATTTCAAAGTTTAAATGGCAACAATTTTTCCTGCATTTTCCGCTAATCTGGGCACAAAATGATAAATGGAAATGATGTATGAACAGTGACTGGGTTAAGCATGCTATTAACGAAATCAATGCCGATTATCAGCGCTCTGCGGACACGCACCTGATCCGTCTCGCACTGCCTGCTTTTCCCGGCATTCGGCTCTATTTGAAAGATGAGAGTACACATCCAACCGGAAGTCTCAAACATCGTCTGGCGCGTTCGCTCTTTCTCTATGGTCTTTGCAACGGCTGGATTAAAGAAGGCACCACCATTATTGAAGCGTCATCCGGCTCAACGGCAGTCTCAGAAGCTTATTTTGCCCGTCTGCTGGGGTTACCGTTTATTGCCGTTATGCCCTATTGCACAGCCAAACGAAAAGTCGAGCAGATTGAATTTTACGGGGGTCGCTGTCACTTCGTGGAGAGCGCCTGCGAGATTTATGCGGCCTCAGAAATGCTGGCTCGCGAGCTGAACGGCCATTATATGGATCAGTTTACCTATGCCGAGCGCGCCACCGACTGGCGGGGTAATAACAACATTGCAGACAGCATTTTTCGCCAGATGAAAAACGAGCCGCATCCGGTGCCGGACTATATCGTCATGAGTGCCGGGACGGGCGGCACATCGGCAACTATCGGGCGTTATATTCGTTGCCAGGGCTACAGCACTGAACTGATGGTGGTAGATCCAGAAAACTCGGTGTTTCTCGATTTCTGGCAAACCCGCGAGGCAGGGCTACGCTCTGCGGTGGGGAGTAAAATTGAAGGGATTGGCCGACCACGCGTTGAACCGTCATTTATTCCTGATGTCGTGGACGAGATGCTGAGGGTACCCGATGTTGCCAGCGTGGCGACGGCCCAATGGCTGGAAACACAATTGGGCCGTCGGGTTGGCGCATCGACCGGCACTAATATGTGGGGAGCATTACAACTGGCGTCGCGTATGCGCGACGAGGGGCGGAGCGGATCTATCGTGACCCTGTTGTGTGACAGTGGCGATCGTTATCTTGATACCTACTACAACCCGCTGTGGGTTGAAGCCAACATCGGCGATGTTCGCCCATGGCAGGAAGAAATTAACGCGCTGGTGAAATAAAAAAGCCAGGTATTTAACCTGGCTGCTGGAAAGATCTCATCATTCGGGGGAATAAGGAAGATTAGGTGTATCCAGCCAATGCGTTAAGAAGTGCGATACGGCCTGATCGCGGCAGTGTCCGATAACCGGTAAGTGTGGAAGCGCGGCGCGCAACTGTGGCATGGCATTTCCCATGATCATGCCGCGCCCTACACTTGCCAGCATCTCTCTGTCATTCATGGCGTCGCCAAACGCCATACAATCCTGCATCGGCACGCCCAACCGCGAGCTGAGCATGGCCAACGCCGACCCTTTGTTGCAACCGAGCGGTAATACCTCCAGACAATAAGACGCGGAAAAGCATAAATTAGCGCGTCCGCCTGACGCCTCATTAAGCTGGATGCGCAGGCGGCACAGGTCGTCATGTTCTCCCACAAAACAGACTTTGGTCACGTCATGGGCAGGCAGCCGCTTTAGATCCACCAACTGGTAAGTAAACCCGCTGTAGATATGTTCGTCCAACGCCTCCGGGACAGGTTTATCCGTCATCCAGCCGTCATCGTTAAACACATGGATGCAGGCTTGCGTATCCCATTTGCTGTGAAGTATCAGTTCAGCCACTTCGGGATCAAGATCCTGGCGATGTAAAAGCTCCCCATCCAGAGAATGGACGCGTGTGCCGTTACCGGTTATCAAAAAAGCGTCCAGCGCGAGAATGTCGATAAGTTTGCGCATCTCCAGCGCATGCCTGCCGGTCGCAAAAGTGAGAGTAATGTCGCGTTCACGCAAACGGCGTAACGTTGCCACCGTTTGCTCACCAAGGCGGTGATCGGGCATGAGCAAAGTACCGTCCATATCAAAAGCAGCCAGCCGGGCCATATTTCATCTCCAGATGTGATGCCGTGTATTGCGCAGAAGTATTGCTTGATATATACGGAAGTAATAGTGAGCAGATAGAGATAATTGTTCCGGGTTTATGCGACTTCTTAACCGACTCAATCAATACCAGCGCCTCTGGAAGGTCTCATCAGGCGAAGCGCAACAGGTCAGCGTGGCAGAACTTGCCACACGCTGTTTTTGCAGCGAACGCCATATGCGTACGCTGTTACGTCAAATGCAGCAAGCAGACTGGCTGCACTGGGACTCCCGTTCCGGCCGGGGTAAACGTGCGGCGTTACAGTTTTTGCGCACGCCGGAATCCTTGCGCCAGGAGATGATGGAGCAGGCGCTTAATGAGGGTCAGCAACAAAATGCGCTGGCGCTGGCGCAGCTCGCACCGGAAGATTTGCGCATCTTACTGAACCCCTTCCTCGGCGGGCTCTGGCAAAACGACACCCCGACGTTGCGCATTCCTTACTACCGTCCCCTGGAGCCGCTACGCCAGGGGTTCTTACCCGGCCGGGCGGAACAGCATCTTGCCGGACAAATCTTTTCTGGCCTGACGCGTTTCGTTAACGATAGCTTTTTACCGCAGGGCGATTTGGCACATCACTGGGATATTAGCGAGGACAAGCTGCGTTGGCGGTTTCATATTCGCACGACGCTGCACTGGCACAACGGCGATGTTGTGGATATTCGCCAGTTACAAACGCGCTTTATGCTACTCCTTGAGCTGCCCGCTTTACGGACACTTTTCGCCAGCGTCAAAAGCGTGGAGGCCACCCATTCCCATTGTCTGACATTCTCGCTGCACCATCCGGATTTCTGGCTGGCGCACCGGCTTGCCAGCTATGCCACCACGCTGGCGCATCCGCAAATGCCGCTTATCGGTACCGGGCCGTTCCGTCTTACCTCATTCAGTAATGACCTGGTCAGGCTGGAAAGTCATGAGCAGTACCACCTCACCCATCCCTTATTGAAAGCTGTGGAGTTCTGGATTACACCGCAGCTTTTTGAGCAGAATCTCGGGACCAGTTGTCGTCATCCTGTGCAGATTGCGATTGGCGAACCCGATGAGCTCGTGCACCTGCAGCCCGTGAGTAACAGTGTCAGCCTGGGGTTTTGTTATCTGACACAGCGTATTGGCGCAAATCTCACTCCGGCACAATCACGGCGGCTTGTGCAGATCATCCATCAGACGTCGTTGCTGGACACGCTGCCATTGGATGAAAACCTCATTACGCCCAGTAAAGAGCTACTCCCTGGCTGGACGATTCCACAGTGGCCGCCGGATGAGAGTGTTGAGCTACCGTCCAGGTTAACCCTGCTTTACCATCTGCCAGTGGAGTTACACACCATGGCACAACAGTTCAAACATTATCTGGCCGCGCTCGGTTGCGAAGTTACGCTGATCTTTCATGATGCGAAGACCTGGGATGGGTGCAGTGCACTGGCACAGGCGGATTTAATGATGGGGGACAGGCTGATTGGCGAAGCCCCGGAGTATGCCCTGGAACAGTGGCTGCGCTGCGATCCGGTCTGGCCCAATGTACTCAGCCGCGCGCAATTTTCTCATTTGCAGGCGACGCTCGATGCCGTGCAAAGCGTGCCGGATGAAACTGCACGTAGCGAGGCGTTGCAGGCGGTATTCAGCCATCTGATGGATAAGGCCATACTGACACCGCTGTTTAATTATCAGTATCGCATTAGCGCCCCCCCTGGCGTGGAAGGCATTCGACTGAACACTCGTGGCTGGTTTGATTTTACTCAGGCCTGGCTACCGGCCCCGGCGCGGTGAAGAAGCTGGTCGAGGCAATCCGCACGCGCTACCATAGCGCCTTTATGAATGAATACCGGGATTCCTTATGAAACGTGCCGTAGTCGTGTTCAGTGGCGGGCAAGACTCTACAACCTGTCTGATTCAGGCGTTGCAACAATACGATGAAGTGCATTGTGTCACCTTCGATTATGGTCAGCGTCATCGTGCGGAAATCGATGTGGCGCGCGAACTGGTGTTACAGTCAGGCGCCCGAGCGCATAAAGTCCTTGATGTGACGTTACTGAATGAACTGGCGGTCAGTAGCCTGACACGCGACAGCATCCCGGTGCCGGATTATCAGCCTGATGCCAGTGGTATCCCGAATACGTTCGTGCCCGGGCGCAATATTCTGTTTTTAACCCTGACGGCGATTTATGCGTATCAGGTGCAGGCCGAGGCAGTGATTACCGGCGTTTGCGAAACCGACTTTTCGGGTTATCCGGACTGCCGTGACGAATTTGTCAAAGCCCTGAACCATGCGGTGAATCTGGGCATGGCGAAAGACATTCGCTTTGAAACGCCACTGATGTGGATAGACAAAGCCGAAACCTGGGCGCTGGCCGATTACTGGGGCAAGCTGGAACTGGTGCGCAATGAGACGCTGACCTGCTATAACGGCATCAAAGGCGATGGCTGTGGACACTGTGCCGCCTGTAACCTGCGGGCGAATGGTCTGCGCCACTACCTGGCCGATAAGGCCGGGGTGATGGCTGCCATGAAAAAGAAAACCGGGTTGAAGTAACGCACCCTTCTGGTTTCCCGGGTGCGCTGCGCTTACCCGGGCTACCTGCTGTGCGGCCAGGTGTCCTCTCCACGGAGAGAGGGAGCAAACACTAAAAATATTGCCGTTTTGCTTTTACTGATCTGGGCTAACGTCTCGGTCGACATTCCCGGGTCCGCTTACCCTGGCTACATTGTGTATCCACTGTGATAATCGCGTCGCCCGGATAAGGCATTTGTGCCGCATCCGGGTGAGTTTGCTGTAGTGTCACGCCTCTTCGCGGATCATCTCCTCCAGCCTTTCACGTAACTCCCCTTCCAGCGCCAGCGCCTTTTGCGTTTTCAGATCGATACACACAAAGGTCACCAGTGCGTCGGCTACCACTTCGCCTCCAGGCTCCAGCGTCACGACCTGACTAAGCACGCCGCTTCGTCCATTAATCTGTTTAACGTGGCTGGTCACGGTCAGACGATCGCCCAGCACGGCAGGTCGACGGTAGTTGATATTGATGTTGACGACCACGAACGCGATGTTGTTCGTCGTCATCCACTTAAAGTTTTCATTGTTTTCCAGCCCATCCCAACGCGCTTCTTCCAGGAATTCCAGATAACGGGCATTGTTCACATGCTGATAGACATCGAGGTGATAACCACGAACTTTGATCTGAGTCTGCATAGCGCTTTAACCTTCACTTTTGTTATAGGAACAGAGGCCATAACTGGTATGACCTCTTTAGTCTGGCAAAATTTCGCGACTACGCAAGCCCCATCTTTTACAGCGTCAGGTTTCCGAGGTTGCGTTCAACAAGCGCGCTCCCCATACCAGGCACCTGCTTGAGATCGTCCAGGGTTTTAAACGGCCCGTATTCTTGCCGGTAGCTGACTATCGCCTGGGCTTTTTTCATTCCCACGCCATTCATCACCCGCGCCAGATCCTCGGCGCTGGCCGTGTTAATGCTGACTCTGGTGCCATCCTCGTCGGCACTTTTTACCGCGTCAGGTGTTTTGGCCACCGGCGTCGCGCCATTATCGGCTTTAGTTTGTACTGCAGGGGCTTTGGCGCCAGTATCGGCAGGGGCCGCCAGCGTATTATGGCTAATGCCAGCGCAGGCAAAAGACAGGGTTAGTAGAAGTGCTTTGATTCCATGTTTCATGCTGTTTCTCCTTGGTGTTTAACAACGACGCTACGATAAACAAGCGGGGAAAACGGTACAAATGGCGGATGACAAATGTGGAAAAGGCCGCGAAAGCGGCCTTTTGAATTGCAAAGCATTGCAATATTTGTGGGAGGCGTCTCGTTATTCCTGCTGTTCCATAATGGCGCCAAGTTTAATTTTGGCCTCTTTACGCAGGTTGGTCATCAGTGCCTCGAAAGCAATCTGGGCATTGTTCTGGGTAATTCCCTGAACCATCGCTTTCTTCTGATCGTCCGGCATAGTACCGGCTTTTACTTCATCCAACGCCAGAATCGCGACATTGCCCTGAGCATCGTTCGCTACGCCATAACCCGGTTTGTCTTTCTCCGGCAGCGGCAGGCTAAATGCGGCCTGGCTAATCGGATCCTGACCGGTACGGGTCAATGTTTTGGCTGCACCAAAGCTTAACCCTGCGGCTTTCAGCGCATCGTCGCCTTTACCCGCTTTCAGTTCAGCGATCAGCTTGTCAGCATCCAGTTTGGCCTGCTGCTCCGCTTTGTTGTGCTTAACGATATCACTGACCTGAGCTTTAACCTCTTCCAGTGGCTTGATCGCTTCTGCTTTATGCTCGCTCACACGCAGCACAAAGGCACGGTCACCATCGACAGTAATAATGTCAGAGTTACTGCCTGGCGCACCGTTCACCCCGACCAGACCACCATCAAAGATAGCATTGGCAACCGGTTTAAAATTGAGTTCTTGCGGCAGGCTGTCACGGCTAAACCAGCCGGTTTCAACGGCTTTTGTCCCGGCGACTTGCTCAGCGCCCGCCAGAGATTCATTATCGTTGCTTGCAGCTTCGCTCACCTTCTGTTGCAGAGCATACCAGGCATCCAGCGCCTTATCCTGCTTCACTTTCGCGGCGATCTCATCGTGCACTTCGCTCAGCGGTTTCGCTTTTGCAGGCTGAATGTCGTCAAGGCGCACCACCAGGAAGCCAACGGAAGATTTGATCACGCCTGACAGTTGGCCTTTGTCTTTCAGGCCCGAATTTTTCAGTTCGTCAGGTGTGGTGGCCGGCTCCAGCCACCCCATATCACCACCGTTGCGGGCAGAGATGATGTCAGTAGATTTTTCTTTCGCCAGTGCGGCAAAATCAGCCCCTTTGCTCAGCGCGTCCAGTACGGCTTTCGCATCATCTTCCGTTTTAGTCTGAATCACGCTGTAGCGATTACGCTGCGGCTGCGTGAACTGATCCATATGCTGATCATAGTAAGACTGAATATCCGCGTCGCTGACGTTCTGCTGCATATTGGCCGCATCCAGCTTGATATAGCTGACGCGGAACTGCTCAGGGGAGACAAAGCGGGTTTTGTTCTGCTCATAGAAACCGGCGATCTCCTGGTCGCTTACGCTCTGTTTTGTCGCCAGCGCATTTACGTCGATCAGCGCCTGGCGCACAACGCGCTGTTGGGAAACCAGCGCCGCCAGCTCGTCCGTCTCACCTTTCAGCATAAAATCAGTGCCGGCAACTGCGTTGATCAGTTGCTGAGAGGTCAACTGATTGCGCAGCGCTTGTGCATACTGGTCCGCACTCATACCCATCTGGTTGACGATACCGTTGAAACGGTCGTTATCGAATTTACCGTTGGTCTGGAAAGCCTGAGTGGAGAAAATCGCTTTCTTAACCTGCTCATCGCTGATGCCCAGGTGCAGGTTATGCGCGTACTGATCCAGCAATGCTTCGTCAATAAGACGGTTCAGCACCTGCTGACGCATAGATTTGATGTAGTTTTCATTCGCGGCCAGCTCTGAGAACTGGTCACCCAGTTGCTGCTGCATACGATTACGTTCACTGGCAACCGCATTTTCGAATTGCGCGCGACCAATCTCCTGGTCATTAACCTTTGCGGCATAATTATTGTTACCGCCAATAAGGTAGCTACTGACGCCGGTCAAAATGAACGACACGATAATGACGCCGAAAATGATCTTGAGCACGATGCTGTTTGCTGCCGTGCGTAAATTGTCCATCATGGTGTAACAACACTCCGCTGTAGGTGACTGTAGACCTCGCGCAGTCACTCAGTTTCCCGACGCTGCGTATAGGGTCGTATTTTGACAAGAAAAGGGGGCAATTGTCAGCCCACAACTCGCAGAAACTCAGATAAGAGTGACTGAATAAATAAAAAAGGCACATCTCTCGATGCGCCCTTGTACTTTTCACCTTCCCACCGGGAAAGCGATCAGTTAACCGCGTCTTTCAGTGCCTTGCCTGCGCGGAAGCCCGGAACCTTAGCTGCGGCGATAGTGATTTCTTTACCGGTCTGAGGGTTGCGGCCTGTACGCGCAGCACGCTCTTTAACGGCAAAGGTACCAAAACCTACCAGCGCTACATCGTCCCCTTCTTTCAGAGATTCAGTAACAGAAGCAATTAAAGCATCTAACGCACGTCCAGCAGCCGCTTTAGAGATGTCAGCTCCCGCGGCAATCTTGTCTATCAGTTGAGATTTATTCACTCTTCTCTTCCTCTCTTTATAATTTATATCGCGCCTGAGTCCTTCACAGCGCGACCGCGCAGCAGTTATATCAGGCCTGTCATGCCCTTACAACACCAGTTGTTGATGACACACCCAACCAGCAATCTAAATTAGCTATACAAAAAAAGGCTGGCAAGTCCGAAATGCCTTACCAGCCTTGTTTTTATCAACGCTCTTTGCGCGAGGTCACTATTTTGCGGTCGCGACCTGCATACCAAAGGGTTCGTTTTGTAGTGCCAGCGCCAGAACCTCATCAATGCGCTTAACCGGATGGATGTCCAGATCAGCGATGACGTTTTCCGGAATTTCCTCAAGATCGCGCTTGTTCTCATAAGGAATCAGCACGGTTTTGATCCCGCCACGGTGTGCCGCCAGCAGTTTTTCTTTCAGACCACCAATCGGCAGTACCTGACCACGCAGGGTAATTTCCCCTGTCATCGCCACATCAGCACGTACCGGGTTGCCGGTCAGGCAAGAAACCAGCGCAGTACACATCGCGATACCGGCGCTCGGGCCGTCTTTCGGCGTAGCCCCTTCCGGTACGTGAACATGGATATCGCGTTTTTCGTAGAAATCTCCGTTAATGCCGAGTTTTTCAGCACGAGCACGCACCACGGTCAGTGCTGCCTGGATGGATTCCTGCATGACTTCACCCAACGAACCGGTATAGGTCAGCTTGCCTTTACCTGGTACACACGCGGTTTCGATGGTCAGCAGGTCACCGCCGACTTCGGTCCACGCCAGTCCGGTTACCTGGCCCACACGGTTTTCATCATCCGCACGGCCATAGTCATAGCGCTGAACACCCAGGTAATCGTGCAGGTTGTCACCGTTAATCTCGATATGTTTCAACGAGGGATCCAGCAGCAGCTGTTTCACGGCTTTACGGCACAATTTAGAGATTTCGCGCTCAAGGCTACGCACGCCCGCTTCACGGGTGTAATAACGGATGATGCCGACAATGGCGCTGTCATCCACGGTCAGTTCTGTCGGTTTCAGCGCATTGCGTTCGATCTGTTTCGTCAGCAGATGCTGTTTCGCGATATTCAGTTTCTCATCTTCCGTGTAACCGGAAAGACGAATCACTTCCATACGATCAAGCAGCGGTGCCGGAATGTTCATGGAGTTAGACGTCGCGACAAACATAACATCGCTGAGATCGTAATCCACTTCCAGATAGTGATCGCTAAATGCAACGTTCTGTTCCGGATCAAGCACTTCTAACAGTGCAGATGCCGGATCGCCACGCATGTCCGAGGACATTTTGTCGATCTCATCAAGCAGGAATAAGGGGTTTTTAACGCCCACTTTCGCCATCTTCTGGATCAGTTTGCCCGGCATAGAACCGATATAGGTACGACGATGACCGCGAATTTCCGCTTCGTCACGCACGCCGCCCAGCGCCATACGGATGTACTTACGCCCGGTCGCTTTGGCGATAGACTGCCCCAGAGAGGTTTTACCTACCCCTGGCGGTCCAACCAGACACAGGATTGGGCCTTTGAGTTTGTTCATGCGGCTCTGCACCGCGAGATACTCAAGAATGCGGTCTTTGACGCGCTCAAGGCCATAGTGGTCGGTATCGAGCACTTCCTGCGCCTGACGCAGATCTTTTTTCACTTTGCTGCGCGCATACCACGGAACCTGAATCATCCACTCGATATAACCACGGACCACTGTGGCTTCCGCAGACATCGGAGACATCATTTTCAGTTTCTGCAGCTCGGCTTCGGCCTTTTCTTTTGCCTCTTTTGGCATTTTGGCCGCGTCGATTTTGCGTTTCAGCGCTTCGTTTTCATCCGGCGCGTCATCCATCTCGCCGAGTTCTTTCTGAATGGCCTTCATCTGCTCGTTCAGATAGTACTCGCGCTGGGATTTTTCCATCTGTTTTTTGACGCGATTGCGGATTCGTTTCTCGACCTGCAGGAGATCGATTTCCGATTCCATCATCGCCATCAGATATTCCAGACGTTCGTTAACGTCGGACATCTCCAGTACGGACTGTTTGTCGGCCAGCTTCAATGGCATATGCGCGGCAATGGTATCGGCCAGGCGCGCAGGGTCGTCAATGCTGTTGAGCGAAGTCAGTACTTCCGGTGGAATTTTTTTATTGAGCTTGATATAGCCTTCAAACTGGCTGATGGCAGTGCGTACCAGCACTTCCTGCTCGCGCTCATCAATGGCCGGGGAATCGAGGTATTCCGCTTTAGCCGTGAAATGTTCGCCATTATCCGACAGCGTGGTAATGCGCGCGCGCTGCAGACCTTCCACCAGCACTTTAACCGTGCCGTCAGGCAGTTTCAGCATCTGCAGAATAGAGGCCACGGTCCCGACGGTGAAAAGATCGTTTACACCCGGCTCATCCGTTGACGCTTCTTTCTGCGCAACCAGCATGATTTTTTTATCATGGTCCATGGCCGCTTCAAGACAACGGATAGATTTTTCCCGCCCAACAAACAGGGGTATGACCATGTGCGGATAAACCACCACATCGCGCAACGGCAATACGGGGATTTCAATGCGTTCAGAACGCTCAGGATTCATAGAGCTCTCTCTTAGTTTAATGTCCGCCAGGTAATCCGGTGACGTGACTGTGCAACACGCACCATTAACATGTAAAGCAGTATATGGGGATGTTTCCCACACATTCAACGGCGAGAATCAGGAAAAATAAAAGGGGAGATAAAATCCCCCCTTTTTCATTAACTGTATGTATGGATTGGTGAATTATTCACCAGATGCCTGTTGCGCTTCGTGCTTACCGTAGATCAGTAGTGGTTTGCTTTGTCCGGCAATCACGGACTCATCGATCACCACTTTATCGACCTCTTCCAGAGATGGCAGATCATACATGGTGTCCAGCAACGCCGCTTCGACGATGGAACGCAGACCACGTGCACCGGTTTTACGCACCATGGCTTTCTTAGCGATAGCCGTCAACGCTTCGTCGCGGAATTCCAGATCTACACCCTCAAGATTGAACAGCGCCTGATACTGTTTGGTCAGGGCATTTTTCGGCTCTTTGAGGATCTGAATCAGCGCTTCTTCGCTCAGCTCGTTGAGGGTTGCCACCACCGGCAGACGACCAATAAACTCCGGGATCAAACCAAATTTGATCAGATCCTCAGGCTCGACCTGCGCCAGCAGTTCGCCTTCATTCGCTTTTTCGGATTTCGCTTTCACCGTCGCGCCAAAGCCGATGCCAGAACCGGTTTCAACACGATGGGAAATCACTTTATCCAGACCAGCAAATGCGCCGCCGCAAATGAACAGGATCTTGGAGGTATCAACCTGTAAGAATTCCTGCTGTGGGTGTTTACGTCCCCCCTGCGGCGGTACGGCTGCCACAGTACCTTCGATCAGTTTCAGCAACGCCTGCTGTACGCCTTCACCGGATACATCTCGGGTGATGGACGGATTGTCAGATTTACGCGAGATCTTATCGATCTCATCGATATAGACGATGCCGCGCTGCGCTTTTTGTACGTCATAATCGCACTTCTGCAACAGCTTCTGGATGATGTTTTCAACGTCTTCACCCACATAACCCGCTTCGGTCAGGGTGGTGGCATCCGCCATGGTAAACGGAACATCCAACAGGCGCGCCAGCGTTTCAGCCAGCAATGTTTTACCGGAACCGGTCGGCCCGATCAGCAAAATGTTACTTTTGCCCAGCTCAACACCATTGCTGGTGTCGCCGTTACGCAGACGTTTGTAGTGGTTGTATACCGCGACGGCCAGCACTTTTTTCGCCTGTTCCTGACCGATTACATAATCGTCCAGGTGATGGCGAATCTCGTGCGGGGTCGGCAGTGCACTGCGCTCGCGATGGGGCGCAACTTCTTTAATCTCTTCGCGAATAATGTCGTTACACAGATCAACACATTCGTCGCAGATATACACGGACGGCCCGGCAATGAGCTTGCGCACTTCGTGCTGGCTTTTGCCGCAAAAAGAGCAGTACAACAGTTTGCCCGAACCATCTTTGCGTTTATCTGTCATGAGTCAAAACCTCTTTTCTGTTCTTTGTGCCGCACATGACGACGCAAATGCCATTCCAGGCGCAAAACGCTGGCTAGCGTAGTGCCGCTCGATATTCATTATAGCGGCACTACTCCGGCCTGAGCATTAATTACGATGGGTCAAAATTGAATCAACCAGACCGTATTCGACGGCTTCGTTCGCAGAGAGGAAACGGTCACGTTCGGTATCTCGTTCAATTTGCTCTAAAGATTGACCCGTATGATGCGCCATGAGTTCGTTCATACGCCCTTTCACTTTCAGGATTTCACGGGCGTGGATCTCAATATCCGTCGCCTGCCCCTGGTAACCCCCCAACGGTTGGTGGATCATCACACGTGAGTTCGGCAGGCAGAAACGCTTGCCTTTTGCTCCCGCCGTCAACAGGAATGCGCCCATGGACGCGGCCTGGCCCATACAAATGGTGCTGACGTCAGGCTTAATAAATTGCATGGTGTCGTAAATTGACATTCCGGCGGTGATAACGCCACCCGGAGAGTTAATATACAGGTAAATATCTTTTTCCGGATTTTCCGCTTCCAGGAACAACATCTGCGCCACGATCAGGTTTGCCATGTGGTCTTCAACCTGACCCGTCATGAAAATGACACGTTCCTTAAGAAGACGGGAGTAGATATCGAAGGAGCGCTCACCGCGTGAGGTCTGTTCAATAACCATTGGCACCAGGGCCATATGGGGTGCAAAGGTATCTCGTTCGCCGCTGTATGACATGTCCGTCTCCTGGATCTAAAAATAAATAACCTGCTGTACTGATTGTACTTGAGTGAGCCAGGTCTGACTACGACCCCTCACGGACGGATTATCAGCCAGAGTGTTCACAGTCGATAGTCCCTTAATGGGGATGACCACACCTTATTTCAAGCATAACAACCTTTTGCTGTTACGCTAACACTGAAACGCCCTTTTAGCACACTTCTGATAACATCAATGCGATAAAAAAAGCCCGTCACCAGGAGGTGACGGGCTTATTGTTTACTCTTTATACCGGATGAGTAAATTAAGCCTGCTGGTTCATCAGTTCCTGGAAGCTGGTTGCTTTCTCAGTCACTTTTGCTTTTGCCAGTACAGCTTCGACAGCCTGTTCTTCCAGAGCGACATTGCGCATGTTATCGGTCAGCTCTTTGTTTTTGCTGTAGAACTCGATAACTTCGGTCGGATCTTCGTAAGCAGAAGCCATCTCTTCGATCAGACCTTTAACACGCTCTTCGTCTGCTTTCAGCTCATGGGTACGAATCACTTCGCCCAGCAGCAGGCCTACGATTACGCGGCGTTTAGCCTGCTCTTCGAACAGCTCACGCGGCAGTTCCAGCGCTTGTTTCTCGTTACCACCGAAACGCTGAGCAGCCTGACGACGCAGAACGTCGATTTCGCTGTCAATCAGGGCAGACGGGATTTCGATCTCGTTCGCTTTCACCAGACCTTCGATTGCCTGAGACTTGATGCGGTTACGCACAGCGCCTTTCAGCTCACGGTCCATATTTTTACGCACTTCTGCACGCAGACCCGCTACAGAACCATCTTCAACGCCGAAACGTTTGATAAACTCTTCGGTCAGTTCCGGCAGCTCACGTTCTTCAACTTTTTTCAGGTTGATAACGAATTTCGCTGCTTTACCTTTCAGGTTTTCAGCGTGGTAGTCTTCCGGGAAGGTCACATCGATAGTGAATTCGTCACCCGCTTTGTGGCCTTTGATGCCGTCTTCAAAGCCTGGGATCATACGACCCTGGCCCATTGCCAGCACGAAATCAGTGGCTTTGCCGCCTTCGAACTCTTCACCGTCTACAGAGCCGGTGAAATCAACAGTCACGCGGTCTTCAGCGTCAACAGCACCGTCTTTATCTTTCCAGGTTGCTTGTTGTTTACGCAGGGTGTCCAGCATAGTGTCGACGTCAGCGTCGGTCACTTCTACAACCGGTTTTTCAACTTCGATAGTTTCCAGGCCTTTCAGCTCAACTTCCGGATAAACTTCGAATTCTACGGAGTAGGTAAAGTCTTCGCCCAGTTTGTATTCGCCCGGAACGTAGTTCGGTGCGCCAGCCGGGTTGATTTTTTCCTGAATGATCGCGTCAATAAAGTTGCGGCTCATCAGTTCGCCCAGTACGTCCTGACGTACGGAAGCGCCATAACGCTGAGCAACGACATTCATCGGTACTTTGCCTTTACGGAAGCCGTCAATACGTACTTTCTTCGCTACGTTGACCAGCTCGCTCTTCACAGCGGTCTCGATGCTGTCAGCAGCGATAGTAATCGTTACACGGCGCCCAAGGCCCTGAGTGGTTTCAACTGAAACTTGCATCTTGTTACCTCAAAAAATCACAGTGCTCGGTCAACTCTATATCTGGAAGCTGTCATAGGGCTTCGCAGAACCGGGATGCTCTCTCAAATCAGATATACATTCCCTGTCACCAGAATCATCCCGAAGACGTTCATATATAAAGACGCGGCATTATAGCGGCATCACTTTAGTGAGTCGAGAACGGGAATGCCGCATTGTTGCGCCATTTTTCACAATTCCGAGGTAATTTTGACCTAAAAATTGCGCTTCTCGCTCAAAACTCAGACAAAACAAAACGGCCCGCAGGCCGTTTTTACTTAAACTGTACGCAACATACTGGAAAAGCTCAGGCAGTTGCAAATGCGTTTTACGCGATGCTGCCTGCTCCCCTGCATGGCGGCGAGGCGAAAACGGTATCCTGCAGACCTTCCCACTCCTTAATCGTGTAAGTGTGCAGAGCCAGTGCATGGACAGTGGACGCGAGTTCCGCCGCCAGGGTGCCGTAAATCATACGGTGGCGGTTAAGGAAACGCTCCCCGGAAAAGCGGTCACTGACCAACACAACTTTGAAATGGCTTTCGGAACCGGCCGGTACATTGTGACGATAGCTTTCATCAACAACTTCGAGGAACACGGGTTCAAACGCTGCCCTTAATTTATCTTCTATTTGCTCACGTATCATCATGAAAGGACTCCTCCGACAACGCTGAGATGCGACCCATCCCTTTAAATGTTAGCCGCTTTTATCTTGTTCATAACAAGAAAACAACAAAAATTTAGCTTTCGTCCTATTTTCTCATTCAAAGGTATGAACTGTACTAAAAAGGTCAAAAATTACGTCATACCCGGCAAGGCAACTATCCCGTACGGTTAAAAAAAGCACAAGGCGATGAATTTACATGCGTTGAGGACTTCCCCTTGCTGACGTCGATGTTATGATGGCAAGAATTTTCCCTATCTAAGCTTAAGATCCACTGAGAGCCTGAACATGTTAAAAAAACTTCTCTTCCCATTGGTCGCTTTATTTATGCTGGCCGGGTGTGCCACCCCGCCAACCACGCTTGAAGTGTCACCGAAGATTACGCTGCCACAGCAGGATCCTAGCCTGATGGGCGTTACAGTGAGCATTACTGGTGCCGACCAGCGTCCTGACCAGGCACTGGCAAAAGTCACCCGCGATAACCAACTGGTTACCTTAACGGCGTCCCGCGACCTGCGCTTCTTACTACAAGAAGTGCTCGAAAAACAAATGACTGCACGCGGTTATATGATCGGCCCAAGCGGTGCGGCTAACCTGCAAATCATTGTTAACCAGCTGTATGCCGATGTTTCTCAGGGCAACCTGCGTTACAGCATTGCGACGAAAGCAGATATTGCGATCATCGCAACCGCCGCTAACGGCAATAAAATGACGAAAAATTATCGTGCCAGCTATAACGTTGAAGGCGCACTCCAGGCGACTAACGACAAGATAACGAATGCCGTTAACAGCGTGTTGACCGACACTATCGCGGATATGTCTCAGGACACCACCATTCATCAGTTCATCAAGCAGAACACGCGTTAAGTTCCGCACGCTGGCCCGGTTCGCCGGGCCAGTACTGAATCATGTCCAGTCATTACCTTCGCATCTTTCAGCAACCCAAATCAGCCATTCTGCTGATGCTTGGTTTTGCCTCAGGTTTACCGCTGGCGCTGACATCCGGTACGCTCCAGGCGTGGATGACAGTGGCGAATGTCGATCTGAAAACCATCGGTTTCTTCTCGCTTGTCGGCCAGGCCTACGTATTTAAATTTCTCTGGTCGCCGATGATGGACCGCTACACCCCATCATTCCTTGGCCGACGCCGGGGCTGGCTCCTCCTTACGCAACTGGGTTTACTTGCTTCGATCGCGGCGATGGGCTTTCTTGAGCCAGGCAGTCATCTGCGCTGGATGGCGGGACTGGCGGTCGTTATCGCTTTTTGTTCTGCGTCGCAGGACATTGTTTTCGATGCGTGGAAAACGGATGTGCTACCCGCAGAGGAGCGGGGAGCCGGGGCAGCAATTAGCGTCCTGGGTTATCGCTTAGGCATGTTAGTCTCTGGCGGCCTGGCGCTGTGGCTGGCTGACCGCTGGCTGGGCTGGCAAGGCATGTACTGGCTGATGGCCGGGCTGCTGATTCCCTGTATTATTGCAACGTTACTGGCTCCTGAACCGAACGATGCGATCCCGGCACCGCGCACGCTGGAACAAGCCGTTGTCGAACCACTGCGCGATTTCTTTGGTCGCAACAATGCCTGGCTTATCTTGCTGTTGATTGTCCTTTATAAGCTCGGTGATGCGTTCGCGATGAGCCTGACAACCACCTTTCTGATTCGCGGCGTCGGGTTTGACGCCGGTGAAGTGGGCGTGGTTAACAAAACCCTTGGGCTTATTGCCACCATTATTGGCGCACTCTGGGGCGGCGTATTAATGCAACGCTTGTCACTGTTTCGCGCGTTGCTGATTTTCGGTCTGCTGCAGGGCATTTCAAATACCGGGTACTGGCTGCTGGCTGTTACGCCGAAAGATCTCATCAGCATGGCGTCAGCGGTTTTTCTGGAAAACCTCTGCGGCGGTATGGGCACGTCGGCCTTCGTCGCGTTGCTGATGACACTGTGCAACAAGTCCTTTTCTGCCACGCAGTTCGCCCTGCTTTCTGCGCTCTCTGCCGTTGGTCGGGTTTACGTTGGGCCGCTGGCAGGTTGGTTTGTCGAAGCGCATGGCTGGTCAATGTTTTATCTGTTTTCTATCGTGGCTGCCCTGCCAGGTCTTCTGATGCTGCTTCTCTGTAAAGAGACGCTTGAATTCACGCAACGCACCGAACGTTTTATGCCTCGCACTGAGTATGCCAAAGCCTACCGTCTGGCATTACGCCTGCTTGCTACTGGTTGTCTGTTATTGGGTATCTGGCTGTTCATTCTGATAGTGAACGCCAGCGGATGGGCCCATATCGCCATTGGCAGTACGTTTCTGGAATTCGGCGCAATCCTGGCGCTTGTCGGCATTCTCTATGGCGGGCTACTGGATTTTCTGTCGCTACGCAAAACGCGTGTTGTCTGAAAGCGCCAGCATTACTGGCGCTCACACAGGGATTAATTGAAAAAATAGATCCACTTAATCACGTAGCTATATAACGGTGGCAGGACGATGAGTCCGACGACATTGACCATGGGGGGCAACTGCCTGAGGAACAGGATAGGCAGCATGATCAGTTTTACGACACCATTAAAGGGCATGGCGTACCACTGATGTAAATTACTGCGCACCAGCCACCAGACAGGGTAAGCAATCACAGCAGTGAACATGCAGGTCCGTGCAACCCCGATACTTGCTGGCGGATAGTGATAAAGCAGCACGTAGATGTGGAACAGGGGAACGGCCATAATGCCCCATGAAAGTAGCCAGAAGAAAATATGGCTTATGCGGGCGAGCGGTTTCTCACGTAAGTAGTGCGACAGCAGCACAGGCGCCCCCCACAAATAAAGGATCACGATCCCCACCATGGTTACCGCCTGCCAGACTAAATGCGCATCAGCCTTGACCTGAATATACAGAGCAAAACCCCAAAACCAGATAGCGATCAGCGCGCCCCAGGAGACGGCCAGCGTGGGAGTAGAAAGACGGAGCAACTCAGGGTTAACCCGTTCCAGTAATTGCGGATAAGCATTTCTGATCTCCGTTACCTGATTCAATAACCCCTGAACGAAATCCGGTATGAGCCGTGCCCACCAGGGTAAATGCTGTACTTCGCCGCTCAAAATGCGCCAGGCCAGACGGCGCTGCCGATCCAGGCTAGCCTGTCGGCGTAAATAGTCCCAGTGATTATCCGCCGCAGTCGCATCAATTTGCGTGTCCAGGGCGTGAATGACCCAGTAAGGCAGGGGTGAATCGCGATATCCCCCCAGATCCCATCCCATAATGTCTGACACATTATTGACCAGGCTACGGGAAATCCCCTGTCGTTGACTCAGGGCCTGCGCCAGCTCAAGGCTGAATACGCGTCGGGCTTCCAGCGCATCCGGCAGGTTGTGATCCAGGTAGTGGCGCAGCGCGTTAAGCGCGTCACTTTCATCCATCAGTAACTGAACGGAAAAGCGCTCCGCATCTTCCTCAAGGGTTTCTCGTTGCCAGTCAGGCTGCAAGGGGGCAGGGGCAACCCGTTGCGGAACCACGTGTGTTTCAGCTTGCGTTAATCCGGCCAGTAGGGAATCGAGGTTGACCGCGGCTTGCACGTTGCCGTCATCAAGCCAAATCATCTCGCCTTTGGCATATTCTTTCGCCGCATCGAATGCTTCACGCAGTTGCTGGTAGCCTTGCGGATCCTGATCGGGACGATGTTGCTTAAGCTCCCGTGCGTATGCCCTACGAATGACCGCTTCATCGGTTGTCGGTTCGATTCCCAGGGTTTCCCAAATTGTCGCCATCACTCACATCCCGTCATCAAATTGATTCAGCACCTGACGCAATTCATCCCGTGCAGTGGCAATCATACGCACATCCTGGCGATCGAGTGACTGCTCAAACTGGCTGGCGTAGTGATCGATAATTTGTCGCCGCTCCCCCAGATGCTGTTCGTAACAACGCGAAGCCTCTGCCAGTAAATGACGATTTTCTGGCACATCCCGGGGGTGCATTTTCAGGTCATCGAGTTGCTGAAGACGTTCACGAATCTCTTCTTCGCTGAGCTGACCGGGTACTTTTTCAATAACCAGGGTTGATGCGGTCTCTTCACCCTGAACCTTACACTCAACTTCCAGAATGCCGTCCAGCGTATAGGTAAAGCGGATGTCAGCGCTCACGTCGCCGGCTTTGCGGCGCGGGACGGAGATCTTCATTTTGTCCAGCAACAGATTGTCGCTTACCCGACGGGCTTCCCCCTGGTAAACCTCAATTTCCAGATACTGTTGATTATCAAACAGCGTACTTACGGTCTTCATCACGCTAACAGGCACAAAGGCGTTACGTTCAATGATCGGCAGGAAATAGCCGGTATCGATTTTGTCGCCATTTCGTCTTGAAACCTCGATCCCCAGGGAGTACGGCATGACATCCGTCAGGACAATATCATCCAGCGCGCATGCCTGGGCAATCAGCCCGGCCTGGACACCGGCGCCAAGGGCCACCACTTCATCGGGGTTTAATTCGCTACGCGGGAAACGTCCAAACATCCGGGTCGCCATCTGACGAACAATCGGCATACGGGTCGCGCCTCCTACCAGAATGACATGATCGAGGTGCTCAGGGTCGAAATGTGCGTCCTGCAATGCCTGCACAACCGGCTTTTTTAACCGCGTGAGAAGAGAGGCGGCACACTCGGCAAAGGTCTCTGCCGTTAAGGTCCAGCGATACTCCTCACCGTTACAGTTCAGCGCCGTACTGGTTTCATCCTGCTGGCTCAGCGTGCATTTGAACATCTCGGCAATCCGGTTTAACTCCGCCGCACACGCTGCATTCGGATCGGCTAACGCTGGGTAACGCGCTTGCATCCATTGACGAATGACCTGAGTAAAATCATCGCCGCCAAGCCAGGCATCGCCGCTGCTGGCGCGAACTTCAATCACCCCTTCAAACATATCGACGATAGAGACATCGAAGGTGCCGCCGCCGAGATCGAAAATCAGGAATTTTTGCTCGCGATTATCTGCAAGCCCATATGCCAGGGATGCCGCGGTGGGTTCATTTAACAAGCGCTCAACGTCAAGTCCGGCCAGCCTTCCTGCCGCTTTGACCGCCTTACGCTGAACATCATTGAAATAAGCAGGTACAGTAATGACTGCGCGAGAAATAGCGCCACCCAGCGCGACTTCCGCATCGGTCTTAAGTTTACGTAGTACTAACGCCGACAGCTCTTCCGCCCGGAACCGGCGTGAACCCAGGTTCCACGTTTTATCTGTTCCCATGTAGCGTTTGAAACTGGCGACCGTCAGGTGCGGATGGCTGACCAGCCGCGCTTTCGCCGCTTCGCCAACCAGCAGATTACCGGCGTCGTCCAGCCCCACCACGGAGGGCGTTAATCTTTCGCCCAGCGCACCCATGAGCAACTGCGGGTTCGCGCCATCAAACCATGCGACAGCACTATTAGATGTTCCCAGATCAATCCCAATAATTGGCGAGTCGTTTCCTGTTATGGTCATTTCTATCCCTTAGTCACTGATCACAAAGCAAAAACGAATCACAATCTAATAATCGGCACGTTATGCGGATTCGTTTAAGATATTCACTTTCAGTTATTATTTCGCTCAATAAACAAGCAAGCATAAAATATTCAACATGAGAATATTTATCGAGAGATGAAGAAAATTTCTTTAATTATTTTGTGCGGTATTAATTAAGCGTTACTCTTGAACGATTCAGCATAGTTATTAATTTAATGTTTCCGGTAATGTTCAATAAATGCTGAAATATTGTTAACCAATTGTTTATCATTTTGATTGGTTATACCAATTTACCCTCACCCTTATTGTAATCCTGGATTTTCGTTATAACCTTAATAACAGGCTGTGCGAACACCCGATTTTACAGGTTGTTGCATTTCGTGTGACATAATCGGCAGAACCCAGTAACACCATACTGACACTACGCCATTCATGTTTACAGTAATGTAACCTTCCCGTAAAATGCCCGCACACTTTAAACGCCACCAGATCCCCGTGGAATTGAGGTCGGTAAATGAGACTCAGGAAATACAATAAAAGTTTGGGATGGTTGTCATTATTTGCAGGCACGGTTTTACTCAGTGGCTGTGATTCTGCACTACTTGACCCCAAAGGACAGATTGGACTGGAGCAACGTTCGCTGATACTGACGGCATTTGGCCTGATGTTGATTGTCGTTATTCCCGCCATCTTGATGGCCGTTGGTTTCGCCTGGAAGTATCGTGCGAGCAATAAAGATGCGAAGTATAGCCCTAACTGGTCACACTCCAACAAAGTTGAAGCTGTGGTCTGGACGGTGCCGATTCTGATCATCCTGTTCCTCGCAGTACTCACCTGGAAAACTACCCACTCGCTCGAACCAAGCAAACCGCTGGCGCATGACGAAGCACCTGTCACGATTGAAGTTGTCGCCATGGACTGGAAATGGTTCTTCATCTACCCGGAACAAGGCATTGCTACCGTGAATGAAATCGCCTTCCCGGCGAACACTCCGGTGGAATTCAAGGTGACGTCCAACTCCGTGATGAACTCGTTCTTTATCCCGCGTCTGGGCAGCCAGATTTACGCGATGGCGGGTATGCAGACCAAACTGCATCTTATCGCCAATGAAGCCGGTACCTATGACGGTATCTCCGCCAGCTATAGCGGGCCAGGCTTCTCCGGTATGAAGTTCAAAGCTATTGCCACGCCGGACCGCGCAGCGTTCGACCAATGGGTCGCTAAAGTGAAACAATCTCAGAACACCATGGCTGACATGGATGCGTACGAGAAAGTTGCCGCACCAAGCGAATACAACAAGGTTGAATACTTCTCCAGCGTGAAACCCGATTTGTTTAAAGACGTTATCAACAAATTTATGGGCCACGGCAAGAGCATGGACATGACCCAGCCAGAAGGTGAGCACGCCTCGCATGAAGGTATGGAAGGCATGGACATGAGCCACGCGGAAGCCTCTCACTAAAGGGGTCGAGGAAGAATACGATGTTCGGAAAACTTACACTGGATGCAGTGCCGTACCATGAACCCATTATTATGGTCACGGTTGCTGCGATTATCGTCGGGGGACTGGCGGTAGTCGGTCTGCTCACTTACTTTAAGAAGTGGGCATGGCTATGGAATGAATGGTTTACCTCTGTAGACCACAAACGTCTTGGCATTATGTATGTTGCGGTTGCAGTCGTTATGCTGCTGCGTGGCTTTGCTGATGCCGTGATGATGCGTAGCCAGCAGGCGCTGGCTTCAGCCGGGGAAGCAGGCTTCCTGCCGCCTCACCACTACGATCAGATTTTCACCGCTCACGGTGTGATCATGATCTTCTTCGTGGCGATGCCATTTGTTATCGGTCTGATGAACCTGGTGGTTCCTCTGCAGATCGGTGCGCGTGACGTGGCGTTCCCGTTCCTGAACAACCTGAGCTTCTGGTTCACGGTTGTCGGTGTGATTCTGGTTAACATCTCTCTGGGCGTCGGTGAGTTCGCGCAGACGGGGTGGCTGGCTTATCCGCCGCTATCGGGAATTGAATACAGCCCTGGTGTCGGGGTCGATTACTGGATCTGGGCGCTCCAGCTCTCCGGTATCGGTACGACGCTGACCGGTATCAACTTCTTCGTGACGATTCTGAAGATGCGTGCACCGGGCATGGGCATGTTCAAGATGCCGGTATTTACCTGGGCATCTCTGTGCGCCAACGTACTGATTATTGTCTCATTCCCCATTCTGACCGTAACCATCGCGCTGTTGACCCTCGACCGTTATATCGGTACCCATTTCTTTACCAACGATATGGGCGGCAACATGATGATGTACATCAACCTGATTTGGGCCTGGGGCCATCCGGAAGTGTACATCCTGGTTCTGCCAGTGTTCGGGGTGTTCTCCGAAATCGCAGCAACCTTCTCGCGTAAACGTCTGTTTGGTTACACGTCGCTGGTATGGGCGACCATCTGTATTACCATCCTGTCGTTCATCGTCTGGCTGCACCACTTCTTCACCATGGGTGCTGGCGCGAACGTAAACGCCTTCTTCGGTATTACTACGATGATCATCGCCATCCCGACCGGGGTGAAGATCTTCAACTGGCTGTTCACCATGTACCAGGGTCGCATCGTGTTCCACTCTGCGATGCTGTGGACCATCGGCTTTATCGTCACTTTCTCCGTGGGCGGTATGACCGGCGTTCTGCTGGCGGTTCCAGGTGCGGATTTCGTCCTGCACAACAGTCTGTTCCTGATTGCCCACTTCCATAACGTTATTATCGGTGGTGTGGTGTTCGGTTGCTTTGCAGGTCTGACTTACTGGTGGCCGAAGGCGTTTGGCTTCACGCTGAATGAAACCTGGGGTAAACGCGCATTCTGGTTCTGGATCATCGGCTTCTTCGTTGCATTTATGCCGCTGTATGTGCTGGGCTTTATGGGGATGACCCGTCGCCTGAGCCAGCAGATTGACCCGCAGTTCCACTCCATGCTGGTGATTGCAGCCTGTGGTGCGGCGCTGATTGCTATCGGTATTCTCTGCCTGCTGATCCAGATTTACGTCTCTATTCGCGACCGCGACCAGAACCGTGACCTGACCGGCGACCCGTGGGGTGGCCGTACGCTGGAATGGGCGACCTCTTCTCCGCCGCCGTTCTATAACTTCGCAGTCGTTCCTGAGATTCACGAACGTGATTCCTTCTGGGAAATGAAAGAAAAAGGCGAAGCGTACAAACAACCGGCACATTATGAAGAGATTCATATGCCGAAAAACAGCGGTGCAGGCGTTGTTATTGCCGCCTTCGCAACGGTGTTTGGTTTCGCGATGATCTGGCACATCTGGTGGATGGCGATTGTTGGCTTCGCCGGCATGATCATTACCTGGATTGTGAAAAGCTTCGACGAGGACGTGGATTACTACGTACCGGTTGCAGAAATCGAAAAACTGGAAAACCAGCATTTCGCTGAGGTTTCAAAGGCAGGGCTGAAAAATGGCAACTGATACTTTAACGCACGCGAATGCCCACGCGCACGATCATGGGCACCACGATGCAGGCCCGACTAAGGTATTTGGGTTCTGGATCTACCTGATGAGCGACTGCATTTTGTTCTCATGCCTGTTTGCTACCTATGCCGTTCTGGTGAACGGCACTGCGGGCGGCCCGGCTGGCAAGGACATTTTCGAGCTGCCGTTCGTCCTGGTAGAAACCGCACTGCTGTTATTCAGCTCCATCACCTACGGCATGGCGGCGATCGCCATGTACAAAAACAACAAAAGCCAGGTGATTTCCTGGCTGGCGCTGACTTTCCTCTTCGGTGCCGGGTTCGTAGGTATGGAGATTTATGAATTCCATCACCTGATCGCAGAAGGCATGGGTCCGGACCGCAGTGGTTTCCTCTCCGCGTTCTTCGCGCTGGTAGGTACCCACGGTCTGCACGTCACCTCGGGTCTTATCTGGATGGCTGTACTGATGTTCCAGGTATCCCGTCGCGGCCTGACCAGCACCAACCGTACCCGTATCATGTGCCTGAGTCTGTTCTGGCACTTCCTGGACGTGGTGTGGATCTGTGTGTTCTCTGTAGTTTATCTGATGGGGGCGATGTAATGAGTCATTCAACGGAACACGGCGCTTCCCACGGTAGCGTAAAAACCTACATGACAGGTTTTATCCTGTCGATCATCCTGACGGTCATTCCGTTCTGGATGGTGATGAGCGGCACGGCTTCTCATGCTGCGATTCTGGGCACCGTACTGGTTACCGCGATTGTGCAGATTCTGGTGCATCTGGTTTGCTTCCTGCACATGAACACCAAGTCCGATGAAGGCTGGAATATGACGGCTTTCGTCTTTACCGTGATTATCATCGCAATCCTGGTAGTCGGCTCCATCTGGATCATGTGGAACCTCAACTACAACATGATGGTTCACTAAGAGCGGCGAGTATGTTGAAGCAATACCTGCAAGTAACGAAACCTGGCATTATTTTTGGCAACCTGATCTCGGTGATCGGTGGGTTCCTGCTGGCCTCTAAAGGCCATATTGACTACCCGCTGTTCGTCTACACGCTGATTGGCGTGTCGCTGGTTGTCGCCTCCGGTTGTGTATTTAACAACTACATTGACCGTGACATCGATAAGAAGATGGAGCGGACGAAAAACCGCGTGCTGGTCCGGGGCCTGATTTCGCCGAAAGTCTCGCTGGTTTACGCTGCCTTGTTGGGTATTGCTGGCTTCATGCTGCTGTGGTTTGGCGCGAATCCTCTGGCCTGCTGGCTGGGGGTGATGGGCTTTGTGGTTTATGTAGGCGTCTACAGCCTGTATATGAAACGCCACTCGGTCTACGGCACGCTCATCGGCTCGCTTTCCGGCGCAGCGCCTCCGGTGATTGGCTACTGTGCCGTCACTGGCGGGTTTGACAGCGGTGCGGCTATTCTGCTGGCGATTTTCAGCCTCCGGCAGATGCCCCATTCGTACGCCATTGCCATTTTCCGCTTTAAAGATTACCAGGCGGCAAACATCCCGGTACTGCCGGTGGTGAAAGGCATTTCTGTCGCGAAGAACCATATCACGCTCTATATCATCGCTTTTGCTGTCGCAACACTGATGCTCTCCCTTGGCGGTTACGCCGGGTATAAATATCTGGTGGTTGCTGCGGCCGTAAGCGTATGGTGGCTGGGTATGGCGCTGCGTGGCTACAAAGTGGAAGACGACAAAGTCTGGGCGCGTAAGCTGTTCGGCTTTTCCATCATCGCGATTACTGCGCTAAGCGTGATGATGTCAGTGGATTTTATGGTTCCTGACTCTCACAATCTGCTCGCTGCTGTCTGGTAACGGGTAGCGCCTGTTAAAAACCGGGGATCCCCCCGGTTTTTTTATGTCTGCGAGTGGGCTACCGCGCTCTGATTTCTCCCCCCTCCCCCTTACCGCCTCTCACCGGCACGGCCTTGATGTGATCATCAGAACGGTTATCTTAAAGCGCTGCAACAGCAGGTGATCACACACGCAGACTCAATTTGCGAAGGCCCTGGAAACTGTCCGTTTCGGTTTTTTAATAAACGCAGGTTGGCGAAGGAAAAAATACCGTTCACAGCCTCGTAATATCTATTAAACAATCACCTATTTACCGCGCCTGACACCACGCCTAAACTATGGCCTGTTTTTAGATTGAGGTGGTGATGAACGATTATAAAATGACGCCAGGCGAGTTGCGCGCAACCTGGGGTTTAGGGACTGTTTTTTCCCTGCGCATGCTTGGCATGTTTATGGTCCTGCCCGTTCTGACCACATATGGCATGGCATTACAGGGTGCCAGTGAGGCGCTGATTGGTCTGGCGATTGGCATTTACGGTCTGGCCCAGGCGGTGTTTCAAATTCCTTTCGGTCTGCTTTCTGATCGCGTTGGCCGCAAGCCATTGATCGTCGGTGGTCTCGCCATCTTTGTCATCGGCAGTATCATTGCGGCTCTCTCAGACTCCATCTGGGGCATTATTCTTGGGCGAGCATTACAGGGCTCCGGCGCCATTGCGGCTGCGGTGATGGCCCTGCTCTCAGATTTAACCCGCGAACAAAATCGTACCAAAGCCATGGCCTTTATTGGCGTCAGTTTTGGTGTAACGTTTGCGATTGCCATGGTGCTTGGCCCGATTATCACCCATAAACTGGGCCTGCACGCGCTGTTCTGGATGATTGCCGGGCTGGCGACCCTGGGTATCGTATTAACATTGTGGGTGGTGCCGGACAGCAAAAATCATGTCCTGAACCGCGAGTCAGGCATGGTAAGAGGCTGTTTTAGCAAGGTGCTGATGGAGCCAAAACTGCTGAAACTCAATTTCGGCATCATGTGTCTGCATATTCTGCTGATGTCCACCTTTGTCGCCCTGCCGGGCATGCTCGAAGCCGCCGGATTTGCCGCCCGCGATCACTGGAAAATCTACCTCGTCACCATGCTGGTGTCGTTTGTTTCCGTTGTGCCTTTTATCATTTATGCGGAAGTGAAGCGCCGCATGAAACGCGTGTTTGTATTTTGCGTCGTGCTACTGCTTATTGCGGAGATCGTGCTCTGGGGCGCGGGTCCCCATTTCTGGGAACTGGTGCTGGGAGTACAGATTTTCTTCCTCGCCTTTAACCTGATGGAAGCCCTGCTACCGTCGCTTATCAGTAAAGAAGCCCCTGCCGGATACAAAGGCACAGCAATGGGGATTTACTCCACCAGCCAGTTTCTTGGCGTGGCGATTGGCGGCGCGCTGGGGGGCTGGGTCGATGGCCTGTTTGACTCACAGACGGTCTTTCTGGCGGGCGCGTTGTTGGCCATGATCTGGCTGCTGGTAGCCGGAAGCATGCAGGAACCCGCCTATGTGAGCAGCCTGCGCATTGCGATACCGGAGGGCGTCACGCCAGATGCCTCATTGCAGGCGCGGCTGCTGGCAACAGAAGGGGTGAGCGAAGTACTGGTGGTTGCTGAGGAACGTAGCGCCTACGTCAAAATCGACAGCAAAGTCACCAATCGCTTCGAGGTCGAGCAAGCCATTAGCAGGGCATAAAAAAAGCGGGGGAACCCCGCTTTTTTATTAATCGCGGAAGTTTTTGAACTGGAAAGGCTGCCCCAGGTTTCCGCCGCGCACCAGTGCCATTGTCGACTGCAGATCGTCACGGGATTTTCCGGTAACGCGAATCTCTTCGCCCTGAATTTGCGTCTGCACTTTCAGTTTGCTGTCTTTAATCAGCTTAACGATTTTTTTGGCAACGGCGCTCTCAATGCCCTGTTTGAGTTTGGTTTCAACGAACCAGGTTTTGCCACTGTGGACAAACTCTTCCGGAACATCAATTGATGTACCTTCAATGCCGCGTTTTAACAGCTTCGCGCGCAGGATATCCAGCAATTGATTGACCTGAAAATCGGACTCACTGAGAACTTTGATCGTCTTATTCTGTTCATTCAGCTCAAAAGTGGCTTCAACGTTACGAAAATCGAAGCGTGTTTCGACTTCACGGGTCGCATTTTCAACAGCGTTGCGGACTTCCTGAAGATCAACCTCAGAAACAATATCGAAAGATGGCATCTTTTCTTCTCCCTCAGTGTTTATTGCGATGCATAATACCCGCAACGAAGCATAACTCAACTTGTAATAGCCGAATGCAGTGCTGACGGCGCTATACTGTAAGCAGTGACACCTGGCGCAGTTGCAGGTGAGGAGGAACAATGAAAATTACCGTACTCGGATGCGGTGCTTTAGGGCAATTGTGGTTAACTGCCCTGTGCAAGCATGGACACGAAGTACAGGGTTGGTTGCGCGTACCGCAACCCTTTTGCAGTGTGAACCTGGTTGATGAAGATGGCTCCATTTTTAACGAATCCCTGACCGCGAACGATCCAGAATTTCTGGCGAGCAGCGATTTATTGCTCGTCACGCTTAAAGCCTGGCAAGTTTCCGACGCGGTGAGAAGTTTAGCGGCGATTTTGCCTGCCACTACACCCATTTTGCTTATTCATAACGGCATGGGAACGGTAGAAGAGCTGAAATCACTGTCGCAGCCTTTACTGATTGGCACCACGACGCACGCGGCGCGGCGCGACGGCAATGTCATTGTGCATGTCGCCAGCGGCACGACGCATATTGGCCCGGCGAGACAACAGGACGGTGACTTTAGCTACCTGGCGGATAGTCTGCAGGAGGTGCTTCCGGATGTGGCCTGGCACAACAACATCCGCCCGGCCCTCTGGCGTAAACTGGCGGTCAACTGTGTGGTAAATCCGCTAAGCGCGCTGGAAAATTGCCGAAACGGCGATTTACGTAACTTTCCCGATGAAATCAAGAAAATTACCCATGAGGTCGCAGCCGTCATTGAGCGTGAAGGTCACCATATCTCGGCGGATGAGTTACTAAGCTATGTCTATCAGGTGATTGATAACACGGCGGATAATATTTCCTCCATGTTGCAGGATATTCGCGCCATGCGTCATACCGAGTGCGATTACATCACAGGTTACCTGCTCAAACGCGCCCGTGCCCACGGTATCGCGGTCCCGGAAAACGCGCGGCTGTATGACTTAGTGAAACGTAAGGAGAGTGAGTATGAGCGCATCAGCTCTGGTATGTCTCGCCCCTGGTAGTGAAGAGACCGAAGCGGTCACCACTATCGACCTGCTGGTACGTGGCGGTATTAGCGTGACGACGGCCAGTGTCGCCAGCGACGGAAATCTTGCTATCATCTGTTCGCGTGGGGTCAGGCTGCTGGCAGATGCCCCCCTGGTCTCTGTGGCGGACGGTGATTACGACGTTATTGTCTTACCGGGTGGAATCAAAGGGGCCGAATGTTTTCGTGACAGCCCGTTGCTGGTTGAGACCGTACGGCAGTTCCATGCTTCCGGGCGTATCGTCGCGACCATTTGCGCAGCGGCCGCCACCGTGCTGGTGCCACATAACCTGTTCCCGCTTGGCAATATGACCGGCTTTCCGGCACTGAAAGAGAAAATTCCGCCGGAGCAGTGGCAGGACAAACGCGTCGTCTGGGATCCACGCGTGAAATTGCTCACCAGCCAGGGGCCGGGAACCGCTATCGACTTTGCACTGAAAATTATTGATCTGCTGGTCGGCGGGGAAAAAGCCCATGAGGTGGCGTCGCAGTTGGTCATTCCAGCCGGTATTTATAACTATTACGGCGCATAATGTGCCTGCTTAGCCTGCCAGGATTTCCCTGGGGGCGTCAGACAGGCCGGGCAACATGTCGCCCGGCCCATAGACACAGCAACGCTTACGGACGATAGACCTTCACGTTGTTAAAACCCTGCTCGCGCAGATAAAGCGCCTGCAGGCGGCTCATCACCCCACGCTCACACCACAGCAGCCAGGTTTTGCTCTGATCAAGGTCGCCAAATTTGGTACTCAGCTTATAGAACGGCAGCGACACCACGTCGATGCCTCCCACCGCCAGCGGCTTATCGTCCTGCTCGTCAATGGAACGGATATCGAGAATGACATCGTTCGGACCAAATCCGCTGACCGTTTCGACCTCCACAACCGTTTCGCTGGTCTGCGCAGCGATTTCGCGAATATCGATATTCGAGGCCTCTTCCACCACCCGGTCGAGAATGGCGAAATCGAAGTTCTCCTCTTCCGCTTCGATTTTGGCCTTCACGGCTTTCACCGTCGGGCTTTTCGAAATGACACCGCAATATTCCGGCATGGTACGGGCGAAATCTTCGGTACCGATCTCACGCGCCAGATCGATGATGTGCTCTTTATCGTAAGAGATCAGCGGGCGCAGGACCAGGGTATCGGAGACATTATCAATCAGGCGCAGGTTGGTCAGCGTCTGGCTGGAGACCTGACCAAGCGCTTCACCGGTCACCAGAGCCTGCACACCATAGCGCTCGGCAACTTTAGAGGCCGCACGGACCATCATACGTTTGAGTACGACACCCATCTGACCGTCGTCGACTTTTTCGAGGATCTCGCCGACCACGGGCTCAAAATTGATCGCGACGAACCGCACGCGGTGGGAGCTGCCAAAGCGGTTCCACAGGTAATGCGCAACCTGACGCACGCCAATCTCATGCGCGGCGCCACCCAGATTAAAGAAACAGTAATGCACGCGACAGCCGCGACGCATCAGCATATAGCTTGATACGCCAGAGTCAAAACCACCGGAAATCAGTGACAGCACATCTTCCTGCGTACCAATCGGGAAACCACCAATACCTTCGTAACGGCCTTTCACCAGCAGCAGGCGATCATCTTCGATCTCCAGATTCACGGTGACATCCGGGTGCGTCAGTTTCACGCGGGCGGTCTCAACGTGCTGATTTAAACCGCCGCCGACGTAGCGTTCCACTTCAATTGAGCTGAACTCGTGCTTGCCGCGACGTTTCACCCGCACGCAGAACGTTTTGCCTTCAATCTTCTCGCGATATTGCACCAGCGCTTTTTCGAAAATATCGTGCAGAGAGGTGAACGGTACATCTTCCACCTCCAGAATATGGTGAATACCCGGGATACGGGTCAGCGCGTCGCGAATCACCAGACGTTGGTTTTCATCTTTGGCGCGCACTTCGATATTATCCCAGTGACGGACCACAGCGAGGGTCTCATCATACTGCTTAAGAACGTTACGAATGTTCCCGGTAAGAATTTTAATAAAGCGCAAACGCACAGATTGGCTTTTGATGGTGATTTCCGGGAACAATTTAATGATAAACTTCATGGCGGCAATGGTTCGTTGGTAAGCCCGACGGGGCGTGTAATGGAAAATAGTACAGCAGCCCTTATACACAAAATCATTCAAAATGCTTCGCGGCGGCAACTGAGTGAACCCAGGAGCTTACCTACGTAAGTCACTGGGATGAACAAAGGCAGCCAACAAAGAAGCAGTTTGAAGGATGAAGTGTATAACGCGGCTGCCATCCAGGCGCGGAAGTATACCACCATCGCGAAGCTCCTGGGCATTTTGCATGACCATTGCGCGTTATTTGCTAAGCCTCACGACTTCGCTACCATATCGTAGTCGGTATCAATAAGAGTCAAACATTCACTATGCCAAAGAAAAACGACGCACCCGCCACATTTGAAACGGCGTTAAGCGAGCTGGAACAGATTGTTACTCGTCTTGAAAGCGGCGATCTTCCGCTGGAAGAGGCCCTTAATGAATTCGAACGTGGCGTACAGCTTGCCCGTCAGGGTCAAGTGAAACTCCAGCAGGCGGAACAGCGCGTACAGATTTTGCTGTCCGACAATGAAGACGCGCCTCTCACGCCGTTCACACCGGATAACGAGTAAATGGACTTTAGCCAACAGTTACAGGCCTGTGTCGAGCATGCCAATGATGCATTGCGGCGGTTTATTGCCCCCCTTCCCTTTCAGAACACTCCTCTGGTTGAGGCAATGCAGTATGGCGCACTATTAGGCGGTAAACGCCTGCGTCCGTTCCTGGTCTATGCGACCGGCAGCATGTTCGGCGTCAGCCGGGAAACCCTGGATGCCCCAGCCGCGGCGGTTGAGTGTATTCACGCCTATTCGTTGATTCACGATGACCTGCCTGCCATGGACGACGATGATTTACGTCGCGGCCTGCCCACCTGCCACATCAAATTCGGCGAAGCGAATGCGATACTGGCCGGAGATGCGCTGCAAACGCTGGCGTTCACTATACTCAGCGATGCGCCCATGCCAGAAGTGGCAACGCAAGATCGCCTTGCCATGGTTCGTGAACTGGCTATCGCCAGCGGTGCAGCGGGTATGTGCGGGGGTCAGGCTCTGGATCTCGCCGCAGAAGGTCAACAGGTCGATTTAGCCGCGCTGGAGCGTATTCATCGCCATAAGACAGGCGCGTTAATTCGCGCGGCGGTAAGAATGGGTGCGCTGAGCGCGGGCAATACAGGCCATCAATGGCTGCCGGTGCTGGATAAGTACGCGGAAAGCATCGGTCTGGCCTTCCAGGTTCAGGATGACATCCTGGATGTTGTCGGCGATACTGCGACACTTGGTAAACGCCAGGGCGCCGATCAGCAGCTCGGCAAAAGCACCTATCCTGCGTTACTGGGCCTTGAGCAAGCCCGGATGAAAGCCCGCGATCTGATTGCCGATGCTCGCCAGTCTCTGGATCTTCTGGCGGCGCAATCACTGGATACAACGGCACTGGAAGCACTGGCGAATTACATAATCCAGCGTGATAAATAAACAATACGCTTTGAATCGTCCGGGTTGCCGAAAGGCAAAAACATCGCCCAATGGATGACGAGCAACACGATGAGTCTCTGATGAGTTTTGATATAGCCAAATACCCGACCCTGGCACTTGTTGATTCCACCGCGGAATTACGTTCGCTGCCAAAAGAGAGCCTGCCAAAGCTGTGCGACGAACTGCGTCGCTACCTGCTCGACAGCGTGAGCCGCTCCAGCGGACACTTCGCCTCCGGGCTTGGCACGGTTGAACTGACCGTGGCACTGCATTATGTCTATAACACGCCATTTGATCAGTTAATCTGGGATGTTGGCCACCAGGCTTATCCGCACAAAATTCTTACAGGTCGGCGCGATCGTATTGGTACTATCCGGCAGAAAAACGGCCTGCATCCTTTTCCGTGGCGTGGTGAAAGTGAATACGATGTATTAAGCGTCGGTCACTCCTCCACATCCATCAGCGCGGGCATTGGCGTTGCCGTTGCCGCAGCGAAAGAAGGCAAGCAGCGCCGCACCGTCTGCGTGATTGGCGATGGCGCGATTACCGCCGGGATGGCATTTGAAGCCATGAACCATGCAGGCGATATCCGCCCGGATATGCTGGTTGTGCTGAACGACAATGAGATGTCGATTTCTGAAAATGTCGGCGCGCTGAATAACCATCTGGCGCAGTTACTCTCCGGTAAACTCTATTCCACGCTTCGCGAAGGCGGCAAAAAGGTGCTTTCCGGCGTGCCGCCGATCAAAGAGCTTATCAAGCGTACCGAAGAACATATCAAAGGCATGGTGGTGCCCGGCACCCTGTTTGAAGAGCTAGGTTTTAACTACATTGGCCCGGTCGATGGTCACGATGTTCTGGGGCTTATCAATACGCTTAAGAATATGCGCGGTCTGAAAGGCCCGCAGTTCCTGCATATCATGACCAAGAAAGGCCGGGGCTATGAGCCCGCAGAGAAAGACCCCATCACCTTCCATGCGGTGCCAAAATTCGACCCGACCAGCGGTACCCTGCCAAAAAGCAGCGGCGGTATGCCGAGCTATTCGAAGATTTTCGGCGACTGGCTGTGCGAAATGGCGGTAAAAGACAGCAAGTTAATGGCGATTACCCCCGCGATGCGTGAAGGTTCAGGCATGGTGGAGTTTTCCCGCAAATTCCCGGATCGCTATTTCGATGTTGCGATCGCTGAACAGCACGCGGTGACGTTTGCCGCCGGGCTGGCGATTGGCGGTTATAAGCCAGTGGTCGCCATCTACTCTACCTTCCTGCAGCGCGCCTATGATCAGGTTATCCACGACGTCGCTATTCAGAAACTGCCGGTGTTGTTCGCTATTGATCGTGCAGGGATTGTCGGCGCGGATGGCCAGACCCATCAGGGAGCGTTTGATATTTCTTACCTGCGCTGTATCCCTGACATGGTTATCATGACGCCAAGCGACGAGAACGAATGCCGCCAGATGCTGTTTACCGGATACCACCACAACGCAGGCCCGAGCGCCGTGCGCTACCCGCGTGGCAACGCGGTTGGCGTGACGCTTGAACCGCTGGAAACACTGCCATTAGGTAAAGGCGTAGTGAAGCGTGAAGGTGAGAAAATCGCCATCCTTAACTTCGGTACCTTATTGCCGGAAGCCGCAAAAGCCGCAGAAGAACTTAACGCCACGCTGGTGGATATGCGTTTCGTTAAACCGCTTGATGATGCACTGATTCTTGCGCTGGCAGCACGGCATGACGCGCTGGTTACGCTGGAAGAAAACGCCATCATCGGTGGCGCGGGCAGCGGCGTGAACGAGCTATTAATGTCGCAGCGTAAACCGATTCCTGTGCTGAATATTGGCCTGCCGGACTTTTTCATTCCGCAGGGAACCCAGGACGAAGCACGTGCTGAACTGGGGCTGGATGCGGCGGGGATTCAAAACCGTATCACGCGCTGGCTCGCATAACCCCCGCTGACGCTCCTGCTATGCTTAACGGTAACGTTTTTAACCCTACTCTGAATAGTTCGGGTTACAGGAAGGCGGCAAGTCAGTAAGTCCCCGGGAGCATAGACAACTCTGTGACTGGGGTGCACTGACGCAGGCAACGCACCTGTAACTCGAAATATGACGAGCATAAGCAGGAGTGGAACCATGCAATACAACACATTAGGAAAAACAGATCTAAAAGTTTCCCGCCTTTGCCTTGGCTGCATGACTTTTGGCGAGCCAGACCGTGGTAACCACGCCTGGACCCTGCCAGAAGAGAGCAGCCGTCTTATTATCCAGCACGCCCTGAATGGCGGAATTAACTTCTTCGATACCGCAAACAGCTATTCTGATGGCAGCAGCGAAGAGATCGTGGGCCGTGCGCTACGTGACTTCGCCCGCCGTGAAGACGTGGTGGTAGCCACCAAGGTCTACCATGCGTCCGGCACGCTCACAGAAGGTCTCTCCCGTGCGCAAATTCTGCGCTCCATTGATGACAGCCTACAACGCCTGGGGATGGACTATGTCGATTTACTGCAAATCCATCGCTGGGACTACAACACCCCGATTGAAGAGACGCTGGAAGCGCTCAATGATGTCGTAAAATCCGGCAAAGCCCGTTACATCGGCGCATCTTCCATGCACGCTCACCAGTTCGCGCAGGCGCTGGAATTGCAAAAACAGCACGGCTGGGCGCCGTTTGTGACCATGCAGGATCACTACAACCTCATCTATCGTGAAGAAGAGCGTGAAATGTTGCCGCTCTGCTATAAAGAGGGGGTTGCGGTGATTCCATGGAGTCCGCTGGCGCGTGGTCGCCTGACGCGTCCCTGGGGCGAAACCACCGCACGAATCGTATCGGACGAAGTGGGGAAAAAACTCTACGACGAAAGTGATGAAAACGACGCACAAATTGCTGAACGTCTTGGTTCCATAGCCGAAGAAACCGGCGCTACGCGCGCGCAGGTCGCCCTGGCGTGGCTGCTGAGCAAACCCGGTGTTGCCGCACCGATTATCGGCGCATCGCGCGAAGAGCAACTGGAAGAGCTGTTACAGGCCGTAGATTTAACGCTGAAACCAGAGCAGATCGCCGAAATGGAAACCCCTTACAAACAGCATCCGGTGGTCGGGTTTAAATAATGCGTTAGTGGGTTTTTGAACGGTCTGGAATGTCCCGGATGCGGCGTGAAACGCCTTATCCGGGCTACCTTCCGTAGCTCCGGTAAGTGTCAGCGCCACCGGGGTTTCCCTCGATGCGGATACGCCTTATTCGGGCTACCTTCCGTAGCCCCGGTAAGTGTCAGCGCCACCGGGGTTTCCCCGGATGCGGATATGCCTTATCCGGGCTACCTTCCGTCGCCCCGGTAAGCGTCAGCGCCACCGGGGTTTCCCCCGATGCGGATACGCCTTATCCGGGCTACCTTCCGTAGCGCCGGTAAGCGTCAGCGCCACCGGGGTTTCCCCCGATGCGGATACGCCTGCCCGGACAACATCAGATCAGAAATACCACTAGAGAATGCCGATCGGCCAGTAGTGTCCCAGCGCATACAAAATTCCAGCAGAGATAATGCCGGCCACAATATCGTCAACCATGATCCCCATGCCCCCGTGCACATTGCGGTCAAACCAGCGGATCGGCCATGGTTTCCACATGTCGAGAATACGGAAGATCACAAAACCGGCGGCAACCCACTGCCAGTCATTAGTCGGTAGCGCCATCAGGGTGATCCACATCCCGATAAACTCATCCCAGACGATGCTGCCATGATCGTGCACGCCCATATCTTTCGCCGTACGATGGCAGAGATAAACCCCCACGCTAATCCCCAGCATCACCAGCAGCGAATAGAGCTGCAACGGGAGAAAGGTCATCAGATACCAGAACGGAATGGAAGCTAAAGAGCCCATTGTACCCGGCACGACAGGGCTTAATCCGCTACCAAACCCCGTGGCCAGTAAATGCCACGGGTTGCTCATTTTCAAACGGCTTTTGGCAATGTCTTTAAAGCGCGGCAAAATGGTCATATCCTTTCCAGTCAAGCGTCACTGTTTTACCTTCGCGGGTAAAATTCAGGCCTTCCACATCAGCGCTCATCTGCCCAATACAGGTCACAGGCACACCCAGATGGCCAACGGCTACCTCCAGCGCGCCCCGATTGATTTCCGGTACGGTAAAGCACAGCTCGTAATCTTCGCCGCCTGATAACGCCCAGCGCAGAGCCTGTTCCGCATCCACATGACGCAGAATAGCCTGCGAATAAGGCAATGCATTGAGATCGACCCGTGCACCGCAACCGCTGGCCTTGAGAATATGTCCAAGATCGGAAATCAACCCATCGGAAAGATCGATAGCCGAGCTTGCCAGATTGCGCATCGCCTGCCCGTGTAAGACACGGGGCACAGGACGCAAGTGTCGCTGCAACAGATATTTTGCATCTTGTGCGTCGGCCACCTGCAACTGCTTCTGCAAAATAGCCAGCCCGGCGGCGCTATCCCCCGGTGTGCCGGTGACATAAATCCAGTCACCTGGTTTGGCGCCGCTGCGTTTTAAGGCGCGTCCAGCGGGGACATAGCCATGAATACCCAACGTCATCGACAGCGGACCACGAGTCGTATCGCCGCCAATGAGTTGCATATCGTAGTAATTGAGCTGTTCGAACAGGCTGTCGCTAAACGCTTTAAGCCACGCTTCATCGACACTCGGCAATGTCAGCGCCAGCGTGAGCCATGCCGGATCGGCCCCCATAGCCGCCAGATCGCTAATGTTCACTGCCAGTGCTTTATATGCCAAATCAGCCGGTTCGATATCAGGAAGAAAATGGATGCCTGACACCAGCGTGTCAGTGCTGATTGCCAGCGTCTGCTTTTCAGGTACGTTGAGCAGTGCGCAGTCGTCGCCAATGCCGGTATCAACGTCACGGCGCGAGCTTGTTACACGGTCAAAATAACGGGCAATCAGGGAGAATTCGCCGCATGCCATACGTTATGCCTCAGCAAAGAAAAGAAAAAGCCGGATCGGGCGTGTCAAAACAACGCCCGGCTCCGGCTTACGGATCATTTTTTGTGGGGACGGATCGCGGGGGCTGCTTTGTCGAGCACGCCATTTACAAATTTGTGGCTGTCTTCTGCACCGAAGGTTTTCGCCAGTTCGATAGCTTCATTAATCGCAACTTTGTACGGGACATCATCGCGTTTAGACAATTCGAACAGTGCAATGCGCAGCACCGCTTTTTCAACCTGGCCCAGCTCTTCGAGCAGACGGGACAGGTACGGCTTCATCAGGCCGTCGAGATACGCGCTGTTAGTCGCCACTCCGGTCAACAGTTCACGGAAGTACAGAACGTCCACATCTTTCACGTCCTGTTCCGCCAGGAACTGGTATTCAACATCAGCGATGTCGTTATGGGACAACTGCCAGGAGTAGAGCGCCTGGACGGCACACTCACGGGCGCGGCGACGAGCAGCAGGTTTCACGGAATTCCCCTTACAAAATTCAGGCCTTGATGGCTTTCAATACGTTAATCATTTCCAGCGCGGTCAGTGCAGCTTCTGCACCTTTGTTACCGGCTTTGGTGCCAGCGCGTTCGATGGCTTGTTCAATACTTTCAGTGGTCAGAACACCGAAGGCTACCGGGATTCCACTGTCCTGAGCGACATGCGCCAGGCCATTGCTTGCACCGCCAGCCACATATTCAAAGTGCGCGGTGCCGCCACGGATAACGGTACCCAGCGCAATCACCGCGTCATATTTACCGGTTTTCGCCAGTGCGTCAGCCGCCAGTGGCAGCTCATACGCGCCTGGAACCCAAACAACGGTAATGTTGTCATCTTTGACCTGACCAATGCGTTTCAGGGCGTCAATCGCACCTTCAAGCAGGCTGTCATTGATAAAGTTGTTGAAACGCGCAATGGTGATGGCGACGCGAGCGTCCGGGGTAGCAACGTTAGCTTCAATAATGTTCATACTCTTCCTTTACAGGTTCATTTCAGACCCCGCAGGGGGGCGGATTTTATCATAATATTTCACGCGCTGCCTCCCTTTTACAGCAGAGGCTACGCGTGGGTAAGATGCAGGCAGACGTCTGGCCCAACCTGACGTATCTCATTGAATTTAAAAGCGGGTGCATCGGCCAGCGCTTCCAGGCCTGGCAGCACGCACAGCCCCCGCGCATCCGCGCCCAGCAGTTTCGGCGCAAGATAGACGATCAGTTCATCAACCAGCCCCGCCTGCAGCAATGCGCCTGCAAGATGAGCCCCCGCTTCCACCCAGATGCTGTTAATCTGCTGTTTGCCCAGCATCATCATCAGCGTGACCAGGTCCGCATGACCACGGTGCTCCGGAACAAGGATCTCACGAACGGATTCAGGCCAGGCGCGGCTATCATGACGCGTACGCGCAAACCAGGTCTCCCCCGGCTGCTGCACTAAAGCATGTTCAGGTGTCACGCGATGCTGGCTATCCACCACAATGCGCACCGGCTGGCGCAGGTTTTCCTGGGGATACAATCCCTGGATCTCCGGGCTGAGTTCCTCCCAGCGTACGGTCAGTTTGGGGTCATCTGCCAGTACCGTCGCGCTACTGGTTAAAATCGCGTGGCTTTGGGCGCGTAAACGCTGGACGTCGCGTCGCGCCTGCGGCGATGTGATCCATTGGCTCTCGCCGCTGGCCATCGCCGTGCGACCATCAAGGGATGCGCCAAGTTTAAGCTGGATCCAGGGGAAACCGGTACGCATGCGCTTTAAAAAGCCTTTATTCAGCGCTTCGGCTTCTGACATCATCAGGCCATGACTGACCTCGATGCCCTCCTGCTGCAGGCGGTACAAACCACGCCCCGCAACCTGTGGATTCGGATCCTGCATGGCCGCCACGACGCGGGCAACGCCTGCGGCAATGAGCGCTTCGCAACATGGCGGTGTACGACCATGATGGCTGCACGGTTCTAGCGTCACATAGGCGGTCGCACCGCGCGCGCGCTCACCCGCCATTCGCAATGCATGCACCTCGGCGTGCGGCTCACCCGCACGATAGTGGAAGCCTTCGCCGACAATTTCGCCGTCATTCACGATCACACAGCCGACATTCGGGTTCGGATGGGTGGTGAAACGTCCGCGTTGCGCGAGCTTAAGCGCGCGGGCCATGTACATTTCGTCCTGCATGATCAGTCCTGTAAACGGGCGATCTCTTCGCCGAACTCTTTGATATCTTCGAAGCTGCGATATACCGACGCAAAACGGATATAGGCAACTTTATCGAGCTTTTTCAGCTGTTCCATGACCAGATTACCGATCATTTTGCTGGGGACTTCGCGTTCCCCGGTAGCGCGTAATTGTGACTTAATATGATTTAACGCCATTTCAACGTCATCGGAGCTCACCGGGCGCTTTTCCAACGCTTTTAACATGCCGCTGCGTAGCTTATCTTCGTTGAACGGTTCTCGAACCTCATTACTTTTAACAACGCGCGGCATGACAAGCTCTGCCACTTCAAAAGTGGTGAAACGTTCATTGCATACCAAACACTGGCGACGGCGACGGACAGACGAACCTTCACCGACAAGGCGAGAATCAATTACTTTGGTATCCACGGCGAAACAGAATGGGCAATGCATACGACGTCCTGGCGAGTGAGTTAACTGAAATCTATTTTACCCTGAACTGGCATGACAACAAAGACGAGCCGATTTTGAGACAATGGATAGATGGCAACCCAGCCGTTGCGATCTACCATTAAGAACATCCTCATCTTCAAGGAAACAGACAGAATGACAAGACGTTACCTAAGATCCCTGTTGCTGGGAAGCGTTTTCGCCCTTAGCGCCTGTGCGCAGCAAAGCGAGGTCCGCCAATTGCATCAGGATGTCAGTACCCTGAACAAGGAAATGACCAAACTGAACAAAGAAACGGTGAAAATCACCCAGCAAAACGCGCTGAATGCAAAATCCAGTAACGGCGTCTATCTGCTGCCGGGTTCCAACACCCCTGCCCGACTGAACAGTCAGATCGGTATGTTGCGTATGACCCTGAAAGACATCACGCCAAATGCGAACGGCACGCGGGCCACGCTGCGTATTCAGGGAGAGTCTAACGACCCGCTCCCGGCATTCAGCGGCACAGTAGAGTGGGGAGAAATTCAGGGCACTACTCAGAACTATCAGGAAGTTAACGTGCAAAACCAGCTAATTAGCGCACCGGCCAGCACGCTGGCACCAAGCGATGTGGATGTCGCGCTACAGCTCAATGGTATTACGCCAGAGCAGTTAGGTTTTGTTCGTATCCACGATATTCAACCCGCCAGTCCGCAGTAATTTTTCCCGGCGACACTGTCGCGCTTATTCACACTTTGTTACGCCTGCACACCCTCCGGATGAAAATCTGGTGGGTGTCATTTATTGGCAACAATGATGATCATCAGTACAATCCCTGCTGCTGAATGCGCGTAAACGTGAACGCAATCGATTACGTGTGTTTCAGTAATGTGAAACAACACATATTTTTGTGAGCAAGGATACTTATAATAAGCTCGCAGAAACATGAAATATTTAGAAACGCAATGCGTGCATTCTTTCATTCCCGTAAGGGATCTCTTATCAGTGGCATAATTATGAAGAAAACATTACTCGCAGCTGGCGCTGCACTGGCTTTTTCGACCTCTTTCTCCGTGAATGCAGCGGATAACAGCAAACCGGAATACGTGTCTGACTGGTGGCACCAGAGCGTTAACGTGGTGGGCAGCTATCACACCCGCTTCGGACCGCAAATTCGTAACGATACCTACCTGGAATATGAAGCATTTGCGAAAAAAGACTGGTTCGATTTTTATGGTTATGCCGATGCCCCGGTCTTCTTCGGCGGTAACACCGAAGCAAAAGGTATCTGGAACCACGGTTCTCCGCTGTTCATGGAAATCGAACCGCGTTTCTCTATTGATAAACTGACCGGTACCGACCTGAGCTTCGGTCCGTTCAAAGAGTGGTATTTCGCGAACAACTACATCTATGACATGGGTCGCAATGCATCCGGCCGCCAGAGCACTTGGTACATGGGTCTGGGTACCGATATCAATACCGGTCTGCCGATGAGCCTGTCTCTGAACGTGTACGCGAAATACCAATGGCAGAACTACGGTGCAGAAAACCAGAACGACTGGGACGGTTACCGTTTCAAAGTGAAATACTTTGTGCCGATCACCTCTCTGTGGGGCGGCAACCTGAGCTATATCGGTTTCACCAACTTTGACTGGGGTTCAGATCTGGGCGATAAGAGCGCATACGCTGAAAACGGCATTAAACAGCGCACCAACAACTCCATCGCCTCCAGCCACATCCTGTCTCTGAGCTACGATCACTGGCACTACTCCGCTGTTGCGCGTTACTGGCACAATGGTGGTCAGTGGAATAACGATGCCGATCTGGTCTGGATGAAAGAGAACGTCCGCTCTACCGGTTGGGGTGGCTATCTGGTGGTGGGTTACAATTTCTAAGTGAAGTTATCCTTCATCCTGCCCGGATGACCTGAATAGAAAAAGCACCGAACGAAACGCTCATCGGTGCTTTTTTTTATCCATTCCGATCCGTTTACGCAGTAAGACCTTTTACTTTTTCTTATTCAACATCGCTTTCAGATCGGCAAAAGGATTATACGTCGCCTCGCCAACATCCTTCTGCGCATCCTCGCCCGCAACAACCGTAGAACCGTACTGATCCGCTTCGGTATATTTCGAATGCTCATGATCGTGGCAGAACAGGCAAAGAAGCTCCCAGTTGCTGCCATCTTCCGGGTTGTTCGTATGATCGTGATCGATATGGTGAACGGTGAGTTCTCGCAGATTTGAATAGACAAATTCACGCGAGCAGCGACCGCACACCCACGGGAACAGTTTTAATGCCTTTTCACGGTAGCCGCTTTCCAGCCGCGTATAGTTTTTCGGGATAATCGCCATAAGTCAGTCAGTACCTGGGTCAATGGTGGATGCGGCTAGTTTCGCGTGCCACCACGTTTTTAGCAATGATCCGATACGGGGCCTGCCGCCAGGGACATTCCGCTCACCGTCTGCAGTTACGATGAAGCCACATCATCGACGTCTTTGTTGCGCATTTTCTGTCGGCGAATGAAGTCTTCAAAAGAGCGATCGGGGCGTTCGGTAAATACTTTCCCCGTAATCGCGACAGCCTGGCAGCGATCCAGCCGGAAGCTGCGATAATCATCCCGCAGTAAACACCAGGCGACTAACACCCATACTTCTCCCCAGAAAGAGAGGCCAAGCGGGTGAATGGCCCGCTCGGAAGCTTCCCCTTTGTCATTTTCGTAACGAATGTACACTTCCTCACGCTGACGCATGGCCTGATGCAGAACATCAAACCAGCGCCGGGTCTGAGGATATTTCCCCATGTTCGGGGTGATTATCCGGTTACGTTCAGCCAGCAGACGCCTGTCAGCAGGCAGTACCCCAAGTAGCTTCTCCTGAGCCGAACCCGCCGCCTGCGCTAAAACATCACCGCTCCAGGTTTGCAACATGCCGATGGCCGCGATCAGCGCCTCCACTTCCAGTCCCGTAAACATGAGCGGTGGAATATCGAAGCCGGGCATCAAACGATACCCACTCCCGGCTTCGCCCTGAATCGGCACGCCCGACAGCGATAAATCACGGATATCCCGATACACCGTACGTTCTGAAACCTCCAGCCGCTCCGCCAGGAGCGCCGCCGTGACGCGCCGACGGGTGCGAAGGATTTGCACTATCTGAAACAAGCGATCGGCGCGGCGACTCATCGTGGTTTTCCCATCAAGGCTGGTTATGATTTATCAGGCAGGTTGATGTAACCCGACTTTGTTCCCTTCACTATCAATGAAAAGGGCAATCGTGCCAATATCATCCGGCAATGTTAACGGTCCAAAACAGCAGGAACCGCCTTTCTCTGCCACTTTTTCCAGGGAAGCGTTGATATCAGGCGTGAAGAGATAGACCACTACGCCGTCCACAGACGGTTTCAGCGCCTCAGAATATACCAGCGCTCCACCGGTAGCAGGCTCCTCGTAATGAAAGACGGCCATTGTCATACAGGCCGCGCTCTCAAGTCTGAACTCGGCCCCCAGGCAGTAGCCGTAAAATGCCATTGCACGATCCAGATCCAGAGTCGGGATTTCAAACCAATTGATAACCTTACGCATATTCTCTCTTCCTCGTTGTGTTTTCGACGAAGAGAGTCTGACACTCCCCTCCTGACAGCATACTGTCAGGAGAGATTGTCAGGCGAAAAAAAACCGCAGCGCTGAGGCTGCGGTTTTGTAAAGCGGTGTGCCAGATTACGGCAGAATTGACGGCTGATCCGCCCCTTCTTTTTCCACTTTCTGCTGAATCAGGTGCTCACGTTTCATGCCCAGTTTCAGCGCCAGCGCAGAGGCCACGTAAATCGAGGACGCCGTACCGATGGTGACACCAATAAGCATGGTCAGTGAGAAGCCTGCCAGAATCGGACCGCCAAACAGATACAGCATCAGGATCACGACTAAGGTGGTCCCGGAGGTGATCAACGTACGATGCAGCGTCTGGGTCAGCGACACGTTAAAGATTTCGTAAGAGGTTCCGCGGCGGATCTTGCGGAAGTTTTCACGAATACGGTCGGACACCACGATACTGTCGTTAAGCGAGTAGCCGATAACGGACATCAGCGATGCCACGATAGTCAGGTCAACCTCGATATGGAACAGCGACAGCACACCCATGGTGATGATCACGTCGTGCGCCAGTGCAATAACAACCCCTGCTGCCAGACGCCACTCAAAGCGGAAGCCGACATAAACGAGGATACAAATCAGCGCCACCATCAGCGCCATTGCACCAGTTTGCGCAAGGTCAGCACCGACGCTCGGCCCCACAAACTCAATACGTTTTACCGTCGCGTTCTGGCTGCTGGTTTCGTTAATCACTTTAACGACTTTACTGCCCAGCTCCTGACCACCGGTTTCCCCGTGTACAGGCGGCATACGCACCATGATGTCGCGGCTGCTACCAAAGTTTTGCAGCAGCGGCTCTTCAAAGCCCGACTTCTGCAGCGCGTCGCGCATCTGGTCCATGTCGACCGGTTTTTCCAGCGTGATTTCGATAACTGTACCGCCGGTAAAATCCAGCCCCCAGTTAAACCCACGTACGCCAATAATGGCGATAGAGATGATTAACAGCAGACCAGAGATGCCGAACGCCCAGTAATCCCAGCGCATAAAGTCCCAGACTTTACGGCCGTAGTTCAATTGTTCAACAGTGTATTCCTGTGCCACAACGCACTCCTCAGATAGACAGCTTTTTAACGCGCTTGCCGCCGTACAGCAGGTTCACGATGGCACGGGTGCCGACAATGGCAGTAAACATCGACGTTGCCACACCGATACCGGTCGTAATGGCAAAGCCTTTGATGGCGCCCGTACCCACTGCATACAGGATCAGGACTTTAATCAGCGTGGTGACGTTCGCATCGAAGATGGAACTGAACGCGCCTTTATAACCTTCATCAATGGCTTGCTGCACCGAACGACCGTTGCTCAATTCTTCTTTGATACGTTCGTTTATCAGTACGTTCGCATCGACCGCAACCGCAAGGGTTAACACGATACCCGCAATACCCGGCATGGTGAGCGTCGCCCCAGGCAGCAGGGACATAATGCCGACAATCAGTACCAGGTTGGCAATCAGCGCGCTCGTCGCAATCAGACCAAACTTCTTATAGAAGAAGATCATGAAGATGATGGAGACGACCAAACCTGCCAGACAGGCTTCCAGACCCTGAGTGATGTTCTGCATCCCCAGCGTTGGGCCAATGGTACGTTCTTCAACAATCTGAATCGGCGCAATCAATGCACCCGCACGCAGCAGCAAAGAAAGCTGACGGGCTTCGTTCGGGTTGTTGATACCGGTGATACGGAAGCTGTTACCCAGACGAGACTGGATATTGGCGATGTTAATCACCTCTTCCTCTTTCACCAGAATAGCGCGACCATTCGCGTCTTTTTTACCGCTGTCTTTGTACTCCACAAACAGGGTTGCCATCGGTTTGCCGATGTTGTCCTTGGTGAAGTTAGACATGATGTTACCGCCAGCGCTATCCAGTGAAATGTTCACCTGCGGCTGGTTGTACTCATCCTGACTGGACGTGGAGTCAGTGATATGGTCACCGGTCAGAATCACGCGTTTGTACAGCACAACCGGCTGCCCTTCGCGGGTCTGTTTCACTTCGGAATCGCCCGGCACACGGCCCGCAGCAGCAGCGGCCTGATCGACATTGCTGTTTACCAGACGGAATTCCAGCGTCGCAGTCGCACCCAGAATTTCTTTTGCACGCGCCGTATCCTGAATACCCGGCAGTTCAACCACGATACGGTCCGAGCCCTGACGCTGTACCAGCGGCTCAGCCACGCCGAGTTGGTTAACACGGTTACGCAGGATATTGATGTTTTGCTGTACCGCGTATTCGCGAGCTTCGCTCAAACGCGCATCAGACATCACCGCACGCAGAGCATTGTCGCCCTGGCTGGTGATAACAAGGTCACGGTGACGTTGGGTCAGATAAGTGACCGCCTGGTCACGTGCGCTGGCATCGCGAAAGAGAATGCTCAGGCCATAATTATCTTCCTTACGCACGGTGGTGTAAGGAATGCCTTTATCGCGCAGATCGCTACGCAGGCTGTCGATATTCTGTTCCTGGAGTTTGCCAAGCGCGGTGTCCATGTCCACTTCCATCAGGAAGTGCACGCCGCCACGCAGGTCGAGACCCAGTTTCATGGGTTCGGCGTTGACTGCGCTCAGCCAACGCGGTGTGGCCGGAGCAAGGTTAAGCGCCACGACAAACTGGTCACCCAGTTGAGCCACCAGCGCTTCACGGGCGCGTAACTGAACGTCAGTGCTGTCAAAGCGAGCGAGAATAGCGCCGTTTTCCAGTGCCACAGACTTCGCGTCGATTTTTTCTTCTTGTAGAGTTTTCTGGACCTGGATCAGCGTTTGCTCACTGGCGGCGACACCGCGCGCACCAGTGATCTGAACAGCCGGATCCTCACCATACAGGTTGGGAAGTGCGTAGAGCAGGCCGACGGCAATGACGACGACCAGCATAATGTACTTCCACAAAGGATAACGGTTTAACACGGCAGTTCCCTTTGGGAAAACAAGAAATTACAGCGCCTTCATGGTGCCTTTCGGCAGAACGGCAGCTACGAAGTCACGTTTGATAACCACTTCAGTGGTGTCGTTCAGCGCGATAGCAATGTAGCCAGTTTCCGCTACTTTGGTTACGCGACCAACCAGACCACCGTTGGTCAGCACTTCATCACCTTTCGCGATGGAGTTCATCAGATTTTTATGTTCTTTAGTGCGCTTCTGCTGTGGGCGAAGGATCATGAAGTAAAAAATCAGACCAAACACCGCCAACATCAGGATCAGAGACATCGGGCTCTGGCTGCCACCTGCCGCGCCGCCTGTTGCTGCTACCGCATCAGAAATAAAAAAGCTCATTCAAATTCCCTCATTATTAAAATTAAGCAACATTCAAAGGCGGAACATCTCGCCCCTGACGTTGGTAAAAATCGGTCACGAAGCTCTCTAATTTACCCTCTTCGATAGCCTTACGTAAACCCGCCATCAAGCGCTGGTAGTAACGCAGGTTATGAATGGTATTGAGTCGCGCGCCCAATATTTCGTTGCAACGATCGAGATGATGCAAGTAAGCGAGCGAATAATTGCGACAGGTGTAGCAATCACACTCAGGGTCGAGTGAACCCGTATCGCTCTTGTATTTCGCGTTACGGATTTTCACCACGCCGTTGGTCACAAACAGATGACCATTGCGGGCATTACGTGTTGGCATAACACAGTCAAACATATCGATGCCACGACGAACGCCTTCTACCAAATCTTCTGGTTTACCCACGCCCATCAGGTATCGTGGTTTATCCGCCGGAATTTGCGGGCAAACATGTTCCAGAATACGGTGCATATCCTCTTTTGGTTCGCCCACAGCGAGACCGCCGACAGCGTAGCCATCAAAGCCAATCTCTACCAGACCTTTCACCGAGATATCGCGTAAATCTTCGTAAACGCTCCCCTGAATAATGCCAAACAGCGCATTCGGGTTTTCCAGTGAATCAAAACGGTCGCGGCTGCGTTTTGCCCAGCGTAGTGACATTTCCATGGAGCGTTTGGCGTAGTCCCAGTCGGCCGGGTACGGCGTACACTCATCAAAAATCATCACGATATCGGAACCGAGATCGTACTGAATTTCCATGGATTTCTCAGGATCGAGGAAGATCGGATCGCCGTTAATGGGGTTACGGAAGTGCACGCCTTTCTCAGTGATCTTACGAATGTCACCCAGACTAAAGACCTGGAAGCCGCCGGAATCAGTCAGGATCGGCCCTTTCCACTGCATAAAATCATGCAGGTCGCCGTGCAATTTCATGATTTCCTGACCTGGACGCAGCCAGAGGTGAAAGGTATTACCGAGGATAATCTGGGCGCCAGTGGCTTCCACTTCTTCCGGCGTCATCCCCTTGACGGTGCCGTAGGTGCCGACGGGCATAAATGCTGGCGTTTCCACTACGCCACGATCAAACACCAGACGGCCGCGGCGTGCGCGCCCGTCGGTGGTATCCAGTTCAAATTTCACTTCATTTCTCCTGCATCAGAGAGACAGTCTGATGGTTAAAAATTCACCCAGGCATCACGCCAGGGTGCTAATAGTGCCCCGGCTGGCGCTATCGTTTAGCCGGGCTACGACGGTCAGGGGAGATCACTCACCCGGACGTTCATTAATAGCCTGCGGATTGTACGTGATAAACATCGCATCACCGTAACTAAAAAAGCGATATTTGTGCGCAACCGCTTCCTGGTAGGCGCGCATGGTGTGCTGATAACCGGCGAAAGCGGAAACAAGCATAATCAGGGTGGATTCCGGCAGGTGGAAATTGGTCACCAGCGCATCGATAACTTGATACTGGTAGCCCGGGAAAATAAAGATTTGCGTGTCGCCAAAGAACGGTTCGATCAGCGCCTCTTTCGCCGCTTGCGCCGCACTCTCCAGCGAACGCACGGAGGTGGTTCCCACGGCGATAACACGATTGCCGCGCGCTTTCGCCGCCAGCACCGCGTCGACAACCTCCTGCGGCACTTCGGCGTACTCAGAGTGCATGATATGGTCTTCGATGCTGTCCACGCGTACTGGCTGGAAGGTTCCCGCCCCAACATGCAGCGTGACAAATGCCATCTCGATACCCTTCTCGCGCAAACGAGCCAGCAGCGGTTCATCGAAATGCAGACCTGCGGTCGGCGCCGCAACTGCCCCCGGCTTCTGGCTATAGACCGTCTGGTAAAGCTCGCGGTCAGCCTCTTCGTCAGGACGGTCGATATAAGGCGGCAATGGCATATGGCCAATGGCGTTAAGAATATCGAGTACCGGCCGTTCGTCATTAAATTCCACTTCGAACAGCGCATCATGACGGGCCACCATGGTGGCATGGATGCTCTCATCATCACCCAGCAACAGTTCGGCGCCCGGTTTCGGTGCTTTTGAGGCGCGGATATGGGCCAGAATGCGCTTATCGTCGAGCATACGCTCAACCAGCACTTCAATTTTACCGCCGCTGGCTTTGCGTCCGAACAGGCGCGCCGGGATCACGCGCGTATTGTTGAAGACCAACAGGTCGCCAGGATTGAGTTTGTCGAGTAAATCCGTGAACGTACCGTGCGCAAGCGCGCCTGTCGGCCCGTCCAGTGACAGCAAGCGGCAACTGCTGCGCTCAGGCTGCGGATAATGGGCAATCAGGGATTCAGGTAATTCAAAGGAAAAATCGGCAACGCGCATGACACTAACTCGAGACATAAATAAGAGGCGGGTAGTCTAGTGCCGGGGCGTTCTCCCTGCAACCTTTACCCCTCCGGAGAGTTCATATACTCTAAATAATTCGCATTACAAATGGCGGCAGCAGCGAAAATCCCCGGCAATCCTGACGGGAATAGCACGCGCCACCGGGTAATTGCAGCTTGAATCTCATGAAAAATATATACACACAATCATTCAAGGTGCATCGCGGCGGCAAGCGAGAGAATCCCCACGAGCAGAGAAAAAGTTGTGACTGGGGTGAGCACGCGCAGCCAACAAAGAAGCAACGTGAAGGATAAAGTAGATAAATGAATTTTCTCGCGCACCTGCACCTCGCACACCTCGCCAACAGTTCGCTTTCCGGTAATTTGCTGGCCGATTTTGTTCGCGGCAATCCGGATGAACACTATGCGCCGGAGGTAGTTTCCGGCATCCATATGCACCGTCGTATCGACGTACTGACCGACAACCTGCCGGAAGTCAAAGAGGCGCGCGGCTGGTTCCGTCCTGAAACGCGGCGTGTTGCACCGATAACACTTGATGTGATGTGGGATCATTTCGTCTCGCGCCACTGGGAGCAGATCTCCCCTTCAATGCCGCTGAGCGAATTTGTCGGCTACGCACATGCACAAGTCAGTGTGATCCTGCCGGAGGCCCCGCCACGTTTCGTTAATTTAAATGATTATTTATGGTCGGAGCGCTGGCTGGAACGCTACCGGGAGATGGATTTTATTCAGCGCGTGCTGAACGGCATGGCCAGCCGCCGACCGCGACTCGATGCCCTGCGTGACTCGTGGCAGGATCTGGATGATCACTACTCGCGGCTTGAAGAGAAGTTCTGGCAATTCTACCCGCGCATGATGGCGCAGGCAGAAGCCAGGACGCTGTAATCACGCCTTCTCTTTCACCTCGCGCCATATACGCAGCGCCATCCATGCCAGCGCCAGTACGCCCAGCACCAACGCGGCCCAGACCAGACCTGTGAGCCACTGGCTGCGCTGCTCAATCGGTGAGGTGGCTTTCAGACGCGTTTCACCGCCCAGTTTTACCTCCTCACCAACCCACGCTTCCGGCAGGCTTTCCGGCGCATGCTTCTGGCGTAAAGCCGCAGGAATCAACGCATCAAGATCCGTTGCCGCGGTTTGCGCCGCTTTATTCCCCCACGCCAGAATGTACGGACCACTGCCCTGAGCATTAAAAATAAGCGTCTGGCTCGGGCGTAACCCTGTCAGTTGCGGCACAATTTTCGGCAGGTGAGCGTTAACCGTTGTCACCTGAATCTCCTGCACGTTACCCACCGCGACGGGGATCGGCGCTGATATCTGGCTGTCTAAATTCCACAGCACTGTTTTAGTAAGCGGCCGCCACGCCTCGGCGGCGGAGGCGCGCCAGGCGATCTCCACCGGCAATGTCCCCCGTTCTTCCAGACTCAGAGAAATGGAGGTTATAGGCTGTGGGCTGTCCCAGTGGTAAATCGCCTGATCCTGGGAAGTCGCACGCCCCGCGGCTAACAGAGCCACGTTGGTTATCTCCGTCGACTGCGGGTTTTCTATCACCACTGCGCGGGTCAGAGTGACAGGCAACTGCGGCTTATCAAACACCAGCAGTAAATAGCGCGGGGGGTTGATAACCATCGACAAACTGATATTGATGGTATTCAGCGTCAGACGATCGTTGCCGCTCGCAACGTCCATTAGCGGCGCATCTTCCTGCATTAAATCCCACTCTTTCATATCACTGCTGTAGTAAAGCGACGCTTTCCCCTGCCAGTTCGCTGCCGGCTTATCCCAGCCAAGCTGCAGCTGTGTTACGCCCTTCCTTTGCACGTTATCCGGCAGCACCAGCAGGTAGCTCTCTCCCGGCGCGTTAATACGTTCCCCTTCAAGCTTGATTTCGTAACCTTCCGGGGAACGCAACCAGACCCGTTCTCCGGCGTCTGACTGCTTTTCAACAGGTGAAGCGGCAAGCGGGAAAAGGCGTAAGGCCTGCTCCTTCGGTGCGGGCTGCACCTCCTGCTGCACCTGGAGCGTAAAGGGCACACGCTCGCCCTGATGGTTAAATACCCGGACATCGCGCAGATCGGGCCAGACGCTTTGCTGGTAGACGTCGTCGGGTAGTGCGACCCGATACCAGGGCGATGAGGCCGTTGTCGTCAGCGACCGGCCCCAGGCGTAATCCTGCGGCGACTCCGGGGCAGTTTCCTGGGCAAGCCCTGGTAAGGCGGCGCACCATAACGCGCCGGTAAAAATCGCTATCTTCCATTTCATGGTTTTTCTTCCTCGCGGAACACCTTCGCACCTTTAGGCGGTAAGGGAGAGAAATACCCTATGATTAACACCAGCACCGCCACGCCAATAAAGGCGATAGCCCGCGCCAGCCCGCCGCCGCCCGCGCTGTCTACCAGCATTAATTTCACGATGACAACCCCCAGCAGCGCCGCGCCGCCGAGCCACTGGCGCCGCGACCCACGCCGGGTAGCCAGCAGCATGATCACCAGCGCCGCCAGCATCCAGAACAGCGCAAAACTGGTCTGTATCAGACGGGAATTCCACACGCTTTCGCTATCCCAGTCCACACCGCCATAGTGCGCCAGCAGGCGCAGCAATAGCCCGTTAATCCACCAGAAGGCCAGCGCCAGCAGCGCTGGCGAAACCAACGGCGTCACGGTCACAGGCAGGCGCGGTCGCACATAACGACACCAGAACCACACGCCGAGCAGCGCGAAGGCTGCCCCCTCTTCCAGCGGGTTAACCAACGGCAGATAAAGGGAGTGAATAACGCGCCCGTCGTGCATATTACCTGCCACCAGCAGAGCAATTAACAGCGGGATAAGCGGCAGTGGTCCCCATTGACCATAGAGCGCAGGCCAGACGCGTAGCGGCCAGATGCCGCGACGAATGCCGCCATGAAGCAGCAGGATAACTATGCCGCCAGCCGCCATCGGCAGGCCGATACGCCAGGCATCCATTCCCCAGGGGAGCGCGTCAACAAACCAGAAAAGCTCGGTTCCCGCCGCCAGTAAAATCATCCACAGCAGCGAAATATGCAGCCCCTGCGACAACCGGGCCGGGACTCTGCGCTCCCGATGTAACAACAAATACGCCGAAGGCAGCGCCACGCACCAGGTGAGATTTTGCCAGCCCGCCCCCAGCAATTGCCGCTCGATAGTCAGTTGCCAGAGTAAAACCGCCAGCATCACGGGCCAGAGCAGCCATACAGCATAGTGTAATGCCCGCCAGTGAAGCCGCCGCGCCATATAGCGCCAGCCCCAGACAGAGAGCGCCAGCAGACCCAGTACCCCCGCCGGAATGCCTTTATTGAGCAACCCGTCAGACGCCCCCCAGAGCGCCACCAGCCAGAAGGCGATGCCGCCCGCCAGCAGTACCAGACTTCCCGGCGCAGGCAGTCGACGCCACAGTCTGGCGGCAACCAGCCAGGTCGCGCTCAATACCGCAAAAATCACCATCACCGAGAGCGCCGTTGTGCCGTCGGTCATCGCCCACAGTGCACTGCCGAGCGCCAGTACCAGCAAGCCAGTACCGCTATAGCTCATGCGACGCTGCCCTTGCATCACGCCAAGCCACAGCACACCCAACCCTTCCAGCGCCCAGGCCATCGCCGTCCAGCGGGCCGAAAGCGCCAGCGGAATAGCCAGCGTGGTGAACGCGCCGCCAAGCGCCAGCGCCGCCAGAACCAGCGGTTTACCCGCGCCAGGGAAGCGTTTTAAGGCCCCCCAGGCCAATAACATATAAAACGCGCCGTAGCCCAGCGCACTGAGTGCCGGGCCATATGTCAGGTGCTGTGTGATGGCATATTGCATGCCAAACCCGACCAGCGGCGGAGCAAAGAGCAGCACGCCATCAATAATTCGTCGGCCTTTCTTTTGCGCCCGCAGCGACAACGCCACGCTTAATACGCCAAAAATCACCAGATTAGCAATCAGGAAGAGCTGGCAGCTCAGATAGTACTGAGGTCGGTAGTCGGCGATGCCCCACAGGCCACCCACGCCGAAGGTGAAGAACATCCCCAGCAGGTTGAGTTCACGCCAGTGCTGCCAGACGCTGATTGCCAGGATGCCGACGGACAGTAATAAGTAGAAAGAGAATAACGTGACATGACTGCCGCCGCCCGAGGATAACAACAGCGGCGCGGCATAACCACCAAGGCTCGCCAGCATGGCCAGGCTTAACGCGCGCTGTAGCACCGCCAGCCCGACGCTGGCCGCACAAATCAGCAATAACAGCGCAAACGAAAGCGACATGGGGAGCATCTGCCACAGTCGAAACGCGCCAAAGACCGTTAAATAGAGCGCGCCTGTTGCGCCACCTTGTAAAATTAAGGCAAAGACAGGCTGTTTGTGGCGTAAACGCCAGCCGAGGAATAAAAGTGCCATCGCGCCCAGCGCGGCAACGACCAGACGCAGCTCCAGCGGGAAAAGCGAGCGTTCGACGCTATAACGAAAGAGAAAGGCCAGTCCGAGGAACAGCAGAATAATACCCAGCTTTGCCAGCGGGTTCCCCTGCATAAACCAGCGCACCAGCGAGGTAACCATCCCGCCAGCCTGGCCAATGGGTACGGGATCATCGCGTTCCGGTACGGGAACGGCCCCTCTGGCCGAAATGGCGGCCGCCGGCGTTCCTCGCGCCCAGACATTCACCGGAGCGGGTTCAGGCACCGCCGGAACGGGTTCGGGCGCTACTGGCTCGGGTTCCGGCTGAGGTACAGCAGCCTCAGGTGAGATAACCTCCTCAGGCGAATCAACAGGTAAAGCAGCCTCTTGCGCGATCGGCGCCTCACTCACCACTCGCCCGCTAAGCTGCTGTTCAAGCAAGTCCACACGCTGGCGCAGGCGCGACAACTCCTCTCTGGCCGCATTACTACGCCGGTAAGCCAGAATCGACATTACCGGGATAACCACCAGCAATATAAACAACACAGTACAGGCTATCAGTACCAGTCCATCCATGATTTCACCTTCATTCCGGAGCGTGCATATACTTTGGCACAAAAATTTACCGAAGCGGGGTCAAAAACGATGAATGTGAAGATAAAGAATGAAAGTGATGGTGTAAAGGAAGGACTCCTTGATGCATTGCTAGTGCATTTTTACGTTTTCCACTTCAAAGATATGTTACTACCACTTCCACACTTGCGTTCGCATCACCTGGCTGCACAGTCTCGCCAGGCAAGCGGACATAGCGGGCGGACATATTAAATTCTTGCTGAGGCGTGGCACCGTGTTCAAATTCAGGGAATCCGATGTCGGGTATAAAAGCCCCAAATTTTGGCTGTTGAATAACACTGGATTCGCAGGTTGACCAGCGGATGTTTGAGAAGCAGGTTTCCCCCAGGCCAACTGAAGGCCATAACCTTGAGCCCCACCACTCTTTAGTGCAATGATGCCATTGGTATTATCAATAACATTTGTCCTTGGCAGAACAGTGACTATATACCCCCAATTATTTACCCTCGATACTGTATTTATATAGGTGTGAGAGTCTGAGTAGTTATCTATCTGATCCAACCCCCATGCTGTATTGCAGTTAACAGTGAAACTCGCATCTTTCCAGGGAGATGATTGACTCACAGCATTAAGCGGGTGGTGCCCCATCCACACCGTCTTATTCTGGATATTACACGTTCCTCGTACTATTTCCATCGCACCACTAAAAGTAATATTTACCCTGTTGATTACCCAACTATTGAAAACACCAGCTTCGGGAAAAGGAAACGTAGAAAAGGTACTATTTGAATTTAAAAGAGTCATAGCATGAACAAACTGAAAAGTATCATTGATCATGTAGCTATTATCAGAACGCGCATTAACAGGGAATGAACCTAATTTCCAAACAGTAATATCAAGCCTATCTGCCCATGAATAATTACCATTACTGTCAAAAGAGGCATTCAATATTGCCGGGTTATTTTTAGTTGACAGTCCAGTATTTCCTGCATGATAGGAAAATGAGACACCGATTCCTGCTGCCGATGTAGAATAAATATATTGAGGGTATAAAGTATTCATTTCCAATGCGGGAAGACCGCCACTGCTGGAGGTAATAAATGCAGTTCTTGATGCTGGCGTTGCGAAGCCATCTGATGAATTACAATCAAGCTTGATATTACCCATAAAATAGGCGCTAAAAGTATATAATGGCTGATTGTAAGAACCTTCAGATGGCGTGGTCTTAATTCCCCCCAGAGGTACAGTAATTGACCTTTCGGCCAGCCCACTATTTGGTGTGCACGAAACTGTATTCGCCAGTGCGACATTTGCAGCTAACAATAGTGACAACAAAATAAGCTTAAACAACATTCACATCCTTATGATATTATTCTCAACCACATAATAAAATAATGAACAGCAAATCCAGACAGTAAAAATACTGAAGACATGAATAAAAATCAACTTACTTAAACATGTAAAATAGATATAATTAAGGACGAAAAATTCACTCTGTGAATACCCAAGCAAAAACAAACAAAATATATTTATAAATCAAATACTACCAAATTAATAAGAAAAAACGTAAACTACAAATAAAATATAATCTATTAAAACACGGACGTAATTACTTACGCCCGTTTTAATAAAGGTAAAATTAGTTCCCCTGCCATACTGATGCAGAGATTGCCGGTAACGATAGCACCCCGTCCTGTAATGCGCCCTTGCCCTCTTTGTTATGCCAGACTTTAACATCCAGTAACGGCGACGCCGGCAGGACAACTTCGCAGGGTTCACCACGGTTAACAGCCACCAGCACCCGTTCTTGCTGATACAGACGCAAGAATATCACCACATTCTCTTCGGCGTAGATAACGTGGCATCCACCATAACAGAGCGCCCGACTACGTTTGCGCAAACGGGACATCCGCTGATAGAGCGCCAGCAGTTCCGTGTCCTGTTTTGCTTTGTCCCATGGGAAAGGTTTGCGACAGAAGGGATCGTTGGCGCCGTCCAGCCCAACTTCGTCACCATAATAAATGCAGGGCACGCCGGGCCAGGTAAACAGCCAAATCACCGCCAGCGGCAACCTGACCACATCTTTCCCCAACACCGTTTTAAAACGCGGCGTGTCGTGGCTATCCAGTTGGTTGAACATGCGCAACTGCTGTTGATGCGAAAGCCCGGCGCGGTAATTATCCATCCACGCCATGCAGGTTTGCGCATCAATCCGCTGCGGATCCATTGAAATATCGGTATTCGCCAGAAATGCCCATACCGGGAAGGTAAAACCACGGTAGTTCATGGCCGCGTCTTCCACGTCCGCCTGTAACCACTGGCGCGCATCGCCGAAATGTTCACCGACGATATAGGCCTCAGGCAGCGTCTCTTTGGCGGCTTTGGTTATCCCGGCGACATGTTGCAGGTTATTGCGCGCACCTCCCCCTTCACCCAACATATGCACCACATCCAGCCGCCAGCCATCCATATTCCAGGGCGCCTTCAGCCAGTGACGAACCACACTGTCTTCACCTTCGTACATCTCTTCCACCAGCGTATGTGCCTGGTAGTCCAGCTTTGGCAGGCTTGGGTAGCCCAGCCAGTCGCGTGCGCGGCCATTCTCATCAAAACTGTACCATTCGCGCCATTCGGAAGTGGGGTTATGGCAGGCACCTGTGGTGCCGCGGTTGTGCCGGTCAAACCAGGCATGTGAATCACCGCTGTGATTAAAAACCCCGTCCAGCACCAGACGCATCCCCATGTGGTGTGTATTACGACGTAGACGAAACAGCGCCTGATCGCCGCCAAAACGCGCGTCAACGTGACGATAATCTTCCGTGTCGTATTTATGCACGCTGGGGGCGACAAAGACCGGGTTAAGATAGAGTGCAGTCACGCCCAGTTCACGCAGATAAGGCAGCTTTTCGCTGATACCGTCCAGCGTACCGCCGTAAAAAGTCGAACCGCCGGCTTCTGCGCTTAAGGGTTCATCCCAGTCGCGCAGCACGATCTCCTGGCCTGCGGCGTGGTGATAGTAAACGTTGTCCTGCTGATCGGCATGTTGTTCGCTGCGGGCAAAACGATCGGGGAAGATCTGATAGAACACCTGTTCCGCCACCCACTGCGGTCCATTGTCAGGGTAATCGACGGCGAATTGCTCCAGCCGCGCAGGAGGAAACTGACTAAACCCTTGCGGCGTAAACCACAGCTGGCGGTCATCCCACAGCAGCTTAAAGCTATAACGTCGCCGCGGCTGCCCGCTTTCCAGCGAGACGGCCGCACGCCACGCCGTCACGCCAGGTTTTGGCGCCAGGCGGACCCGCCGCATCGGTATCGCCGTCTCTTCATTGTCTATCTCGGTCCGTAACGTGACACGAGATGGGGGCTTACTTCCGGTTAGCCAGAGTGTAATGACCAGTTGATCTTTGTTCTGTTTTACAAACGGCGCGACAGGCAGATGCCAGGCTTGCAACATCGACTTTCCCCTATGTCAAAAATGACCTCACTCTTGCACAAATCTAGTCTTACCAGCTCATCTTTTCTGCTTTTTTAGGGGGTTGAGAGCCGGGGCGCAGATGAAATGTCAGCGCGCGACGGGTGGCGACCAGCGCTGTCGTGAGGGTGATAAATAGCGTGTCGGGACGCGAACCGGAAACGGGGCGGCGAAGGGTATGGAAAGGGGGGAGGTCGTTGCCCGCCAGCAAGACGCTAGCGGGCGTAACCGGATCTACGCCTTCTGGCGCTTAAACATCCAGCCAATGAGCAGCAGTACAATCCACGCAAAGCCCACATACAGCGAAATACGCGTGTCCGGGTGCCAGCCAATCAGCGCAATAATAAAGACCAGGAAAACCAGGCCGACCACGGTAGTGGCGACACCGCCCGGCACTTTGAATTTCAGGGCATTCACTTCCTGCGGCGACAAACGGCGGCGGAAAGCGATTTGCGACAGCAGGATCATGATCCACACCCATACGGTGGCGAACGTCGCCAGCGAGGCAATCACCAGGAAGACGTTTTCCGGCATGATGTAATTGAGGTAAACCGCAAACAGCAGCGCGATCGTCATCACCATGACGGTGACCCACGGAATGCCGCGACGGGACGTTTTGGCAAACACTTTGGGCGCACTGCCCTGCTCCGCCATACCGTGCAACATACGCCCCACGCCAAACACATCGGAGTTAATCGCCGACAGTGAGGCCGTCAGGACGACAAAGTTAAGAATACTGGCCGCGAAGGTAATCCCCATATGCTGGAAAGTCAGCACGAACGGGCTGCCGTCGGTCCCCACCTGGTTCCACGGGTAGATAGACATAATGACAAACAGCGTCCCTACGTAGAACACCAGAATGCGCATCGGCACCGAGTTGATTGCGCGTGGAATGGACTTCTCCGGGTCTTTCGCTTCCCCGGCGGTGATGCCGATGATTTCAATACCGCCATAGGCGAACATCACCATTTGCAGCGACATCACCATTCCCAGCCAGCCGTTACTAAAGTAACCGCCGTTGCTCCACAGGTTACTGATACCGGTAGGCTGACCGCCGTTGCCAATCCCCCAGATGATAATGCCAAAACCCGCGACAATCATGATGATGATGGTGGCGACTTTGAAGAAGGAGAACCAGAATTCCAGTTCGCCAAAGACCTTCACGCTCATCAGATTGATGGCACAGATGATCAGCACCACGCTGAGCACCCAGATCCAGTGCGGTACGGCGGGAAACCAGACGCCCATATAAATGCCAAAGGCCGTCACATCGGCAATCGCCACAATCAGGATTTCGAAACAATAGGTCCAGCCGGTGATATAACCAGCCAAGGGCCCGAGGTTTTCCTGCGCGTAACGGGAAAATGAACTGGCGGACGGGTTGTGCACTGACATCTCGCCCAGCGCGCGCATGATGATATACGCCGCCACCCCACCGATGATATAGGCCAGCAATACACTTGGCCCGGCCATTTTGATGGCATCGGCGGAACCGTAAAACAACCCGGTGCCAATCGCCGACCCCAGGGCCATAAAGCGAATGTGCCGGGTACTAAGACCTCGCTTTAGCTTGTTCGTACTTTCCATGGTTTCCTGTTCCAGGATGTAAAAAAAACAAAAAACCACGGGATTTAACGTCCCGTGGTTAGTAAACCTTATTATGCAATCAATGGGCGCTGGATGTCACCTGACGCCCGGCGGCACGATCCCAGCACACTGCCAGAACCACCATTACCACTGTCGGCATCAACCAGGCCAGCCCCTGCTCCGCCAGCGGCAGACGCTGAGTCCAGGCCGGGAGCATATCGCTAAACGCAGACGCTTTGATACCGTCCAGCACGCCAAAGGCCAAACTGATAAACATCGCTGGCGCAATCACGCGGGTCGAATTGTGCCACCAGGAGCGCGTGAAGCTTAACACCACAAGTGCGATACACGGCGGATAAATCATTGTCAGCACTGGAATAGAAATTTGAATCAGATGGCTCAGCCCCAGATTCGACACCGCCATGGAGAAGATGCCCAGGATAAACACCAGCGCCCGATAAGAGAGCGGCAGATACTGCGAGAAGAACTCTGCACAAGCGCAGGTCAGGCCCACTGCCGTTACCAGGCAGGCGATAAAAATCAGCGCAGCCAGCAGGAGACTGCCTGCACCACCAAAGGTATGGGCAACATAGGCATGCAAAATCGCCGCGCCATTGGCTGACTGATCCACCAGCGTCGAGCTATCGGAACCCAGACGGAACAGCGCCAGATACAACAGCGTCAGGCCAACGCCGGCCATCAGGCCAGCCCAGACGGTATAGCGGGTCAGTAAGCGGGCTTCCGTTACGCCGCGTGAACGCGCCGCATTAACGATAACGATACCAAACACCATCGCGCCCAGCGTATCCATGGTGAGATAGCCATTCACAAAACCGTTCGAGAATGCTGCATGCTGATAAGCATCCATGGCATGGCTAATCGGACCGGCTGGCCAGATGATGGCAGCAACGGAAAGAATGATCAGCGCGATGATTTTCAGCGGCGCGAGAAAATTCCCGACGGTATCCAGCAACTTGCCAGGGTAGAGCGACACCAGAATAACCAGCGCAAAGTAGATAATGCTATAAATCAGCAACGGCAGTGAGCCTTCACCGGTCAGCGGCGCAATCCCCACCTCAAACGATACCGTCGCGGTACGCGGCGTGGCAAATAGCGGCCCCACCGCCAGATAGCAAACGGTGGCCAGCAGTACACCCGCGACTTTACCAATCGGAGTACTGAGGCTATCAACCCCACCGCCCACTTTCGCCAGCGCGACGACGGTCAGAACCGGCAGCCCCACAGCGGTAATCAGAAAGCCAATTGAGGCGGTCCAGACGTGCTCGCCCGCCTGCAAACCAACCATCGGGGGGAAAATGATATTTCCGGCGCCGACGAACAACGCGAAAGTCATAAAGCCCAGAGCAACAATGTCTCGTGGTTTTAAATGATGGGTCATAAACGTTTACTGCCTGTGGATGTGATGTTGTAAATGTTGAAATTTTCGCCTTATTTCAGCGGAACATTAGGGCGGAAATAACCTTAAAACGTAGCGGGAAACACTTCCCACATTGCGTGACGGAGAATAGTTTTTCGATTTACCACGCAAATACAGTCGGTCTGACGACATACGGGGCGCAATTTAAACGCTTATAACGTTTAAAGGCAATAAGGGATCGCAAAACCAGATGGTTATACCAACTCTACAATAAATGCCAGATGAAGATACTGTATATAAGAAAAACGGATGGCTAATCATGCGAACAAAAAATAGCCAGAGACATAATTTGTTTGAAGATTCGGGGAAAACGAAGAGAGAAAAGCGGGTCAATGACAGAAGTGGAAAGAAAAGCTGACACCTGAGGTGTCAGCTTGCGTTCTTCGCGACGAGACGTGCAGGTAAGGTAAAGCTGAAACGGGTGCCTTTGCCCGGCGTACTGTCGATCTCAAGCTTACTTTCGTGATGGTTAAGCGCGTGTTTTACGATAGCCAACCCCAGACCACTGCCGCCGGTTTGCCGCGAACGCGCTTTATCGACCCGGTAAAAGCGCTCTGTCAGGCGAGGAATATGTTCAGGTCCAATGCCCGGCCCATTATCGTCAACGATAAACTGCGCGCCAGAGGCCGCACGCTGCCAGCGCACGGTAATGTGCGTGCCCGCTGGCGTATGGTTGACGGCGTTATAGACCAGATTCGAAATCGCGCTGCGTAGCTGATCCTCATTACCCAGCACTTTCAGGCCATTGTCGACGATGAATTCAAGCTCATGCTTCTTTTGGCTTAACGTCTGCGCCTCGCGCTCGACGACACGCAACATCATCGGCACATCAATAATCTCATTCGGCGGTAAAGTCGGCGCCGCTTCTATTTTGGAGAGTGTCAGTAACTGTTTGACCAGGCCTTCCATTCGCGATGTCTGCTCACGCATGGTGTGCAGCGCCTTATCACGCGGTGGCCCTTCCAGCGTCTGCTCCTGCATCATTTCCAGGTAGCCCTGCAATACCGTCAGTGGTGTGCGTAGCTCGTGGCTGACGTTAGCAAAAAAGTTACGCCGCGCCCCTTCAAGCTGATGCATTTGCGTCACATCACGCGCCACCATCAATAACTGCTGCTCGCTGTAGGGCATTACGCGGATCTCCAGGTGGCGACCACTGTTAAGCACCAGATTAAGCGGGCGGGCGAAATCTTTCGTTTTAAGGTAGCGGGTAAATTCCGGATAACGCAGCAGGTTGAGAATGTTTTGTCCGTTATCGTCCGGCCAGCGTAGATTCAATAATTGCTGCGCCAGGCCATTACACCAGAAAATAGCACCCTCTTCGGTGGTCATCACTAACGCATCAGGTAACGACTCCGCGCCGCTACGAAAACGTTTGATCAGATTACCCAGCTCGCGACGACGTTTTTTGTTACGCATCTGCATCTGATGCAGACCATAAAGTAGCGGTTCCCAGCTTCCCGTCCCCGGGGGGGGAGTCATACTTTTATCGACCCACAACCACCAGGAAAGACGCATTAAATTCCAGAAATGCCAGGCCAGTAACCCGGTGACTGCCGCCAGTAAAAACCAGGGCAGATAACCAAAAAAAGCGCCGAGCAGCGCAGCAGGTAGACAACAAAGGATGAGTTCGAGTACCAGCCTTTTCCATGACAGCCGTTCCAGCACGCGTCACACTCCTTTCAGATTTTAGAAACGGGTCGAGAAACGATAACCCGTGCCGCGAACGGTTTGAACCATACGATCGTGGCCGCTGTGTTCCAGCGCTTTACGCAGACGGCGAATATGAACATCCACCGTGCGGTCTTCAACATACACATTCGTTCCCCAGACATGATTCAGCAGCTGTTCGCGGCTGTACACACGCTCAGGATGGGTCATAAAGAAATGCAATAGCTTAAACTCAGTCGGCCCCATGTCCAGAGGATTTTCCCCGGTCATCACACGGTGAGAGCTTGGGTCAAGGCTCAGGCCCTGCATTTCAATGACTTCTTCTACCGCCATCGGGGAGATACGGCGCATGACGGCTTTAATGCGTGCCACCAGCTCCTTGGGCGAAAACGGCTTCGTAATATAATCGTCCGCGCCTGTCTCAAGCCCGCGCACACGATCTTCTTCTTCGCCACGAGCGGTCAACATCATCACCGGGATATCCCGGGTCATCGCTTCACGCTTGAGATGTTTAATGAACTGAATACCTGAGCCACCTGGCAGCATCCAGTCGAGCAAAATCAGGTCAGGCCAGGGTTCATTAAGTTGGTTCACCGCGCTGTCATAATCTTCCGCTTCGACAGGTTGAAAGCCGTTTTGTTCGAGCACGAAGCACACCATCTCACGGATTGGCGCTTCGTCTTCTACGACCAGAATGCGTCTTGCCATAATTTGCCCTGTTTAATTTGAGTCATCAGCTAAATGCGGCGCCATTATGCGTCACTTTTGTGACAGATTTATGAAACAAATGACCAACAGGTGACTCAAGCCTTTGTTTTATGACAGTGGGGAATTGTTTCACTGGCGGCTCGTGTGCCCCTGAATGTTATAATCGCGTTCACGCTTTTTTGCCACGGAACCGCTATGCGCATTCTCCATACTTCGGACTGGCACCTGGGTCAGAACTTCTACAGTAAAAGCCGCGCCGCTGAACACGACGCCTTTCTCACCTGGCTACTGGAAACCGCAGAAGAACACCAGGTCGATGCCATTATTGTTGCTGGCGACATCTTTGATACCGGCTCCCCGCCCAGCTATGCGCGCGAGCTGTATAACCGCTTTGTAGTGAAATTACAGCAAACGGGGTGTCATCTGGTGGTGCTGGCGGGGAACCATGATTCCGTCGCCACGCTGAATGAATCGAAAGATATCCTCGCCTGGCTAAAGACCACCGTTGTCGCCAGCGCAGGCCACGCGCCTTTTTATTTACCGTTGCGTGATGGCTCGCCCGGCGCGATTTTCTGCCCGGTGCCTTTTTTACGTCCGCGCGACATCGTGACCAGCCAGGCGGGTCGCTCCGGGCAAGAAAAACAGCAACATTTGCTCGAAGCCATCACCCATTACTATCAGCAACAGTATAAGGCCGCCTGCGAATTACGCGGTGACAGCATGCTGCCAATCATCGCCAGCGGGCATCTGACCACCGTCGGTGCCAGTAAAAGTGACGCCGTACGTGACATCTATATCGGTACGCTGGATGCCTTCCCTGCGCAAAATTTTCCGCCTGCGGATTACATCGCGCTTGGGCATATTCACCGTCCGCAAAAGCCTGGCGGACAAGAGCATATCCGCTACTGCGGCTCACCGATCGCACTGAGCTTCGACGAAACCGGTAACAGCAAATATGTCAATCTGGTGACATTTTCAGCAGGGAAACTGGCGGATGTGACAGCGCTGGAAGTCCCTGTTACGCAGCAACTGGCGGTTATAAAGGGCGATCTTGCGTCGATTCGTCGGCAACTTGAGCAGTGGCGAGGCGGCCCAACGGATGCCCCCGTCTGGCTGGATATTGAGATCGCGACCGAGGATTATCTGAGTGACATGCAGCGAAAAATTCAGGCACTCACCGCCGATCTGCCGGTCGAGGTGTTATTGGTTCGCCGCAGTCGCGAACAGCGGGAGCGCATCCTCGCGGGGGAGCGTCGCGAAACCCTGAGCGAGTTAAAAGTAGAAGAGGTTTTCGCGCGTCGCCTGGCACAGGAGGAGCTTGATGACGTCCAGACTGCCCGCCTGCAGTCACTCTTTTCCGAAACGCTCCACTCGCTCAATCAGGAGCATGACGCATGAAAATCCTCAGCCTACGCCTGAAAAACCTTAATTCATTAAAAGGCGAGTGGAAGATTGATTTCACCGCTGAACCTTTTGCCAGTAACGGCCTGTTCGCCATCACCGGCCCCACCGGCGCCGGGAAAACGACCCTGCTGGATGCCATCTGCCTGGCGCTCTACCACGAGACACCACGCCTGAATACCGTTTCGCAGTCGCAGAATGATCTGATGACCCGCGACACCGCCGATTGCCTGGCAGAAGTTGAATTTGAAGTTAAAGAGGTCGCTTATCGCGCATTCTGGAGCCAGAGCCGTGCGCGTAATCAGCCGGACGGCAATTTACAGGTCCCTCGTGTCGAGCTGGCCCGCTGTGCGGACGGCAAGATCCTCGCCGACAAAGTGAAAGATAAACTGGAGCTCACCGCTGCCTTAACCGGGCTCGATTATGGCCGTTTCACCCGTTCCATGTTGCTCTCCCAGGGGCAATTCGCTGCGTTCCTCAATGCCAAACCGAAAGAACGCGCAGAACTGCTCGAAGAGCTGACCGGCACCGAAATCTATGGGCAGATTTCCGCCAATGTGTTTGAAAAACATAAAGTTGCCAAAATCGAGCTGGAGAAACTGCAGGCGCAGGCCGAAGGCGTCGTGCTACTTACCGATGCGCAGCGGGAATCCCTGAATGCAAGTGTGCAGGCGCTCACTGACGAAGAACAGCGCCTGTCAGACGGGCAGCGCAGGGTGCAGGCGCAACTGAACTGGCTGATTCGCAGCGGTGAACTGCAAACCACCTGCGACCAGGCACAAAAAACCTGGCAGCGGGCACAGCAGGCACGTACCGCCGCCGAAGCACAACTGGCGCGGCTTGCACGGGTGCAACCCGCCCTGCTACTGCGGCCTGTCTGGGAACGGTTGCAGGAGCAACACAAAGCACAGGACAGCCGTCTTCGCCAGAATGAAGAAGTGAATACTCGCTTACAGGCGAGCCTGGCGTTACGGGCACAGATTCGCGCCAGCGCCGCACGCCAGCATCAGGAATTGATGGCGTCGCAAAAAACGCTCTCACAGTGGCTTGAAGACAACAAACGCTTCCAGCGCTGGCAGACCGAGTTAACCGGCTGGCGGGCGATGCTAAGCCAGCAGGAAGATGACAAAAAGCCGTGGCATGCGCTGCAGGAACGCATTCAACAAAATGAACACAAATTACGTAACCTGATGACTGTTTCGCTGGAGATGACCACCGACGAGGTTACTGCAGCGATGACGCTCTGTGCGCAGAATCGCCCGTTACGTCAGCGACTGACCGCCCTGCATGCGCGTTTTGCCCCGCTACAAAAACATCTCGCCCAGCGTCAGCAAAGCCTGAGCGAACTCAAAGCGGAGCAGGAAAAACTGACGGCCGAACTGGCGCTTAAGCGTGAGCAATATAAAGAAAAAAACCAGTTGCTGACGGATATCCGCACCCTTTGCGAGCTGGAAGACCGCATCCATAGCCTGGAAACCGAACGTGCCCGCCTGCAACCGGGTCATGCGTGCCCGCTTTGTGGTTCGACGACGCACCCGGCGATTGCTGAGTATCAGGCCATTGTCCCTGGCGTGAACCATGCCCGCCGCGATGCCCTGGATCTCGAAGTACGCCAGATAAAAGAAGATGGCGTGGCGCTCGGCGAACGTCTGAAAGGGATAAGCGAGCGTATTGAAAAAGATGACCGCGAAGCGAAATCACTTCGGGAACAGGAGCAAACGCTCACAAACGAGTGGCAGGAACTGTGCCTGGCGTTGAACATCACCCTGCGGCCGCACCATGACATCTCCAGTTGGTTGGGCGCGCAGGATGCCTACGAACATCAGCTTTATCAGCTGAGTCAGCGCTTGACATTACAAAACCAGATCAATGAGTTACGCCAGCAGATTCAGCAATACCAGCAGGCGGCAGAGGCGCGCCGGGCAAGTCTGGCTGCCATGCTGGAGCCGCTGGGGCTAACGCTGCCGCCAGAAGGTGAAGAGGCACAATGGCTGGCAGCACGCACAGCAGAAGCCGAACACTGGCAGGAAAAACAGCGTGCATTTAGCGCATTGCATGAGCAGATTGCGCTGCTGACACCGCTTCTCGATACCCTGCCGGAAGACGCTATCCCGGCAGAGATAAAAACCGTTGCCTTAGACAACTGGCGGCAGGTACATAACGATTGCGTGTCACTGCACAGCCAGTGGCAAACGCTGCAGCAGCAACTGAGGTATGAGACGGAGCGTCTGGCAGAGCTGGAAAAACAGTTTGTCGATGCGCTGGCAAACAGTGAGTTTGCCGATCAGCAGGATTTTCTCGATGCGCTGTTGAGCGACGACGAGCGCACGCGCCTGGAACAGCTTCGCCAGCGTCTCGATAGCGATGAGCAACAGGCAAAGGTACTGGTCGCCAGCGCTGAACAGGCTCTCGCAGCACACAACGCACAGCTTCCCGCCCCTCTGAGTGACGATACTGATACTGAAAAATCCCGTGAAGCGCTGGCATTGCTGGCGCGCCAGCTACGTGAAAATACCACCCGCCAGGGGGAATGCCGTCAGCAACTTAAACAAGATGCGGACAACCGCCAGCGCTTGCAGGCGCTGATGCTGGACATTGAAAGTGCGGCGCTGCGCTGCGATGACTGGGGGCATCTCAATGCGCTGATTGGCTCGAAAGAAGGGGATAAATTCCGTAAGTTCGCCCAGGGGTTAACGCTCGATAATCTGGTGTGGCTGGCCAACAATCAGTTGAACCGCCTGCACGGGCGCTATCTGCTCAAACGCAAAGTCAGCGAGGCGCTGGAGCTGGAAGTCGTCGATACCTGGCAGGCCGATGCGATACGTGATACTCGCACGCTTTCCGGCGGTGAGAGCTTCCTGGTGAGCCTGGCGCTGGCGCTGGCGCTGTCGGATTTGGTGAGCCATAAGACCCGTATCGACTCACTCTTCCTGGATGAGGGTTTCGGTACCCTGGACAGCGAAACACTGGATACCGCGCTCGATGCCCTTGATGCGCTGAATGCCAGCGGCAAAACCATTGGCGTCATCAGCCATGTGGAAGCGATGAAGGAGCGTATTCCGGTGCAGATTAAAGTCAGGAAAATTAACGGCCTGGGTTACAGCAAGCTGGATAGCGTGTTTTCGGTGCCGCACACCTAATCGGTAAATACCCCGGATGCGGCGTAAAAGCCTTATCCGGGGTATCGCTCTCTCATTCATACGCAGCGATAATTTCAACTTTACCGTCTGCCGGCCCAGGCTTTATCGGGCCGGTTGTACGAATATAGCGGGCAGACATATTAATCGTACCATCAGCCCCGACAGGCAATGCCCGTGCACCTAATCCAATATTCCCACCACTACCATCGTTAAAATTACTGTTTTTTGAACTGGCCAGGACCCGCCCATTAAACCCAAATACGACGGGACTAATGGGATTATCCGCATGTGTCTGTTCCCCGGGAGCTCCCCATGCCAACTGAATTCCGTATCCTTCTGCCCCACCAGGGGTAAGTGCAAAAATACCCTGCGTAGCGTTGATAACATTCCCATAAGGATAAATTTGTATTCTTACCGGCTTGTTGCGAGTTGCATTTTGTGCGCTACGAGAACCATCATTGGCGTCAAAAGGATTATCAGCATTCGAAACGGTACTGTTATAACCATAGGCTGCCGGGCAAGTTAAGGTAAAACGAGCATCTTTCCAGGGCGATTTACCGATGCTTGAGTGATAAGATCCCATATATACTGTGCGTGTAGTATTAGTTAATTCACATGTCCCGCTTTGGAAATTAACACTTCCTTTAATTTCGCGGCTAAGCCAGACACAAGTGCGGTTATCAATCTTTCCTTCTGACGTATTATCAGGGCAGCTCGAAATAGTATCTTCGGATGCTGTAGGGCTTAAAATCTGCATAAAAACAGGCCCTGTAAAATCAATATTTCCTGCTGGTGTAAACTCTGGCGTTTTCCACACACGTATATCAATCCATGTATCGCCCTGAAAACTACCGCTAGCTGCATGAGGCCACAAAGCATTTGGCCAGGCTGGGTACGCCGGATTAGGACTATTATGGGCATCATTAAAAGAAATGCCGATTCCTTTTACTGTTGTCGGGAAAATTTTATAACCATTAAAACTATAGATTATCCCTGAAGGATAACTCTTAACTGAATAACCAATTTTTATGCCCCGAGCGGGTGAGCAAGATTGATTCATTGCATATCGCCCTCCGGGGATACTGCGTTTTACCGTAAATAATTCGAAACAGGTTGCTGGGGTGCATTCCCCACCCGTTCCTCCGACAGAACCCGCATTTCCCGTATTCGGTGGCGTGACATTTCTTCCTGGAAAAGGAAGTTGATATATGCCACCGACCTGACTCGGTCCTGAACAAGAAAGCGCAACAGCCTGCACACCTGTTGAAAGAAATATTATGAGTACACCCCACCGATGCATCGTATGAACTCCCTTTTCTGAATCAATGACTTCGATGGGTTAAATACGCTGGTTATTTCTGCCTGTCAAAAAGCATAAATTTTTATGTTACCTCGATTTTATTTTGCAAAAAATCATTAAAGCCTGAACACTAAAGCTCGCTTAAAAAAAACATGCTGACAAAGCCACCTCCCCGCTAAAAAACCAAGAAAACAATGATGAATTCTGAAATAACAGGCACAGCCCAGCAAAAAAATTATTTTACAAAAAATATCAGAATATAATTTTTAGCGAAAATATGCTTACCAGACAAACAAGAGAAGCGATATAATTAAATTCGCCATCTAATTCTAAAAAACAATCTTATAATTGCTAATACTAAGCCCAAAATATATCCCGGCAATGTTAGTGCCGGGATAGTCATACTCTTACACCTGCGGCCACAGCCATGCCGCGCCGCGCACGCCGCTGGAATCCCCGTGCAGCGCTTTGCGGATCGGGGTTTCACACTCGCCGCCGAAAACCCAGTTTTTCACCAGATTCGGTACGGTTTTATACAACCGTTCCACATTGCTCATCCCGCCGCCGAGTACAATCACATCCGGGTCGAGAATATTCACCACATGGGCCAGCGACTTCGCCAGACGTAGCTCGTAGCGGCTTAACGCCAGCTCGGCCAGTGGATCTTGCTCTTCCACCAGGCGAATGATTTCATTGCCTTTAAGCGTATGTCCACTCAAACGCTGATAATCGGTGCCAAAGCCGGTGCCGGAGATAAAGGTTTCGATGCACCCTTGTTTGCCGCAGTAACATGGCACTTCTTCACGATAGCGCAGCTCATCCTCATCCATCCACGGTAGCGGATTATGCCCCCACTCGCCCGCCGTCCCGTTGCCGCCGATATGCGAACGACCATTGAACGCCAGTCCCGCTCCGCAGCCCGTACCGATAATTACCGCAAACACGGTCTGCGCGCCAGCCGCTGCACCATCCACTGCCTCAGAAACGGCCAGGCAGTTAGCGTCATTCGCCAGACGAACTTCCCGGTTTAAACGTTGGCTTAAATCTTTATCGAACGGCTTGCCGTTGAGCCAGGTTGAGTTGGCATTTTTTACCACGCCCGTATAAGGGGAAATAGAGCCGGGGATCCCCATACCGACGGTGCCGGTTTGCCCGGTTTCTTTCTCAGTCAACGCCACCAGCGAGGCCAGCAGATCAAGGGTTTGATGGTAATCACGCGGCGTCGGCTGACGATGGCGAAACAGCTCGTCGCCGCTATCGCTGAGCGCAATGATTTCCGTCTTTGTGCCGCCTAAATCGATACCAATACGCACATAATGCTCCTCATAGTTGGACAACGCATTCACATGCAAGCGCGGCGACAATTGGTTATCATGCCCGCTGCAATTAACGACTAGACCGTGGAAAATATCATGCTGTGGTTCAAAAATTTAATGGTTTACCGTCTCAGCCGCGATGTAGCGCTGCGGGCGGAAGAGATGGAAAAACAGCTTGTCCCACTATCGTTTACCCCGTGCGGTAGTCAGGATATGGCGAAAACCGGGTGGGTTCCACCGATGGGTTCACACAGTGACGCGCTGACCCACACTGCGAACGGTCAGATTATTATCTGCGCGCGCAAAGAAGAGAAAATTCTGCCTGCTCCGGTGATTAAACAGGCGCTGGAAGCCAAAATTTCCCGTCTTGAGGCCGACCAGGGCCGCAAGCTGAAAAAAACCGAAAAAGATTCCCTGAAAGACGAAGTTCTGCACTCGTTGCTGCCGCGTGCTTTCAGCCGTTTTAGCCAGACTATGATGTGGATTGATACCGTTAATGGTCTCATTATGGTGGACTGCGCCAGCGCGAAAAAAGCGGAAGATACGCTGGCGCTGCTGCGTAAAAGCCTGGGTTCTCTGCCGGTTGTCCCCCTTACTCTGGAAACGCCTATTGAACTGACGCTGACGGAATGGGTACGTTCCGGTACGGTGGCGCAGGGCTTCCAGCTTCTTGATGAAGCCGAGCTGAAAGCCATCCTGGAAGATGGCGGCGTCATTCGCTGTAAAAAACAAGAACTGGTCAGCGATGAGATCGCCGTGCATATCGAAGCAGGCAAAGTGGTGACCAAACTGGCGCTCGACTGGCAGCAACGCGTTCAGTTTGTTGTGTGTGATGATGGTTCGATTAAGCGCCTGAAATTTGGTGATGAGTTACGCGATCAGAACGAAGATATCGACCGCGATGATGTCGCCCAGCGCTTTGATGCCGATTTTATTCTGATGACCGGTGAACTGGCGACGCTGATCCACAGTCTGGTAGAAGGACTGGGCGGCGAAGCCCAGCGCTAAGACGAAAAACAGCAGACGCTAAAAGCAGAACGCCCGGTTAAACCGGGCGTTTTTTTACAGATAACGGCACAGATAAGACGTCGGCTCGGCTACCTGCAGATGGAATTCACTTTGTCCGGCAACATTGAACACTTCACCCGCAGAGTAAGTCTTCCATTCCGTTTCACCAGGCAGAAGAACGTGCAGAGCACCGCTAATAACCGTCATCTCTTCCGGTTGCGCGGTACCGAAGGTGTATTCGCCTTCCGCCATCACGCCCACACTGGCACGGCCAGTACTACTGCTGGTAAAACCAATCGATTTCACTTTACCGGAAAAGTATTCGTTACTTTGAAGCATGAACTGGCCCTTAAAAAAGAAAATGTGTGGAAAAACACTATAGAGGCCAGACTTCGCTCCTGTCACGCGAAATTGCAGGAAAGGATGGCTTATACCAGCAGTTCCGAGGCGAGACGCGCCACCAGAACATTAGAGAGTAGAACGGGCACATCCAATGATTTCTGGAGCAAATCTCTATGCCATTGATGAAAACCGAGGCAATCAAGCATTAATACGTCCGCACCTTGTTCAATAAGTTCTTTTCCCGCGGTTAGCAGTTCGTACTCAGTCGCCTTGTACGGATGCGCCAGGGTATATAACGGTGTCTTTTCCAGCACGCTCCATTTTCGCTGCTGCTGTTGCATCAGCTCAGGAATCGGCACGATCACCCCAACCTGATGACCGTCAACAATGGAGGCTACAAGCGGTGGAATGATGCGCTGTGGCTCGATCAGAATGGCGTTTCGCGCATTAAGCCCACAAATATCCGCGGTACTCATCAGCAAAATAACGTCGTAGCCCTGGTTATCCATCACTTCGATAACGCTTTGCAGATCACGCTCCACTTTTTGACGCGAGACCATGGCAATACTGCCATCAGACAAGCGCGTGGGGAGCGGCGTTTCACCCCGATCAACCCTGTACTCTGTCAGGGCGTCCTGAGGGTCCATTTTACCAAGCAGGCTGAAATGGGTTATCTGCTGCTCAGAAATATGCTCGATCAGCAACGGTAATATCGTTTCTACAGGCACCACACCTATGGTGAGGATCGCCATCGTTGCGCTCATTTTGTTTATCCACCTTGCAACACTGCTTTTTTGTTAATGCCTTGACGCAGTCTGAACCGACAGACAATGTCTGGTTCTTAAAAATTCCCAAATACGCCAGTAATGTCTGATTATTGACGGTCCTCATCCATCTTGCCAGGGGGAAAAATGTGATGAGGCGCCACTTATTTCATGTTTCAGAACTTTTTTAAAGCAGTCAGTTTTTATCTGGATCCTCATAGCGCTTTTTAGCATCCAGTGCTTCCTGCTCAGTGGGATGTTCGCTGATTAATGAGTCAGGTTTGGGATGATCGGCACGTAATTCGTACCAGGTGACGGTCTGCCCGGCTGTGCCTTTTTCTACAGCAACAACACGGGCTTCACGAGGATAAGGTGGTTTACCAGGCATGACGTTACCTCAATTACAGTGTCAGGCCTTAAGTATAGACAATCGTTTCGCTAGCTGGCGCGCGCCAGACGCAGAGCTGTCTGAATTTCAGCGATCACCAGGTCAAGATCTTGCGCCGCATTCACCACATGATGTGCGGCTTCGCGGTAAAGGGCTTCACGACCTGCCAGAATTTCACCCACCTCTTCGCGGACAGGTTTACCGGTCAATGTCGGACGCTGACTCTCTTTTGGATACGCTTCCAGACGCTCGACCAGCACAGAAACAGGCGCAGACAGGTAAATCACCACGCCCTGTTCGCGCATAAATTTGCGATTGTATTCACTCAGAATGATGCCGCCGCCTGTGGCGACAACACGCGCAGGGGCGGTGACAGCCTCCAGCGCTTCGGTTTCACGCGCGCGGAAACCATGCCAGCCTTCTTTGCTTACGAGCTGGGCGACGGTCATCTGCGCCTGCTCCTGCAACCAGTGGTCTGTATCGACAAACTGACAAACATGTAACTGTGATAACGCATGACCAACGGTAGTCTTACCGCAACCACGTGCGCCAATTAAAAAAATGGGTAGCGTCATGAACGGATGTTCCCTCTGATATCGCAAGGTGAAAAAAGAAAAATAAGATAACGGTAAATCACCCTGCCGGGCGTTGAGCGATCGTAAACAAATCGTTACGCGTCAAAAACAACTTGCATCCTTCCTCATAAAAACCCAGAGACGACGCCACATTTGAGTGTAAAGATTTTAATGCAACCTATGTAGCGATAACCTTACTTTAAAAGATTGTATGTTGACAAGCCCACAGGCCCGTTTAGCGTAACATATTCATATAACAGTTGATGATACTACTCATCAGCCTGGCGGTGCTGACGCTCAAGCAGCCATTTGTCCAGTTGGGCGGCAAATTGCTGGCGGTCACGCTGGGACAAGCTGTCCGGACCGCCTGTCTGGATCCCGCTGGCGCGCAGCGTATCCATAAAGTCTCTCATCGTCAGCCGTTCGCGAATCGTCGCTTCGGTGTAGCGCTCTCCGCGTGGGTTAATGGCTGCCGCGCCTTTGGCTAAGACTTCCGCCGCCAGCGGGATATCTGCCGTGATCACCAGATCGCCCGCCTCACACAGCCGTACAATTTCGTTATCTGCGACATCAAACCCCGCCGCAACGCGTACGGAACGGATAAAGCGCGATGGCGGTACGCGGATATTTTGATTCGCCACTAGCGTCAACGGCGTTTGCGTGCGATCGGCTGCACGAAACAGAATCTCTTTAATCACATTCGGACACGCGTCCGCATCAACCCAAATCGCCATTATCGCTCCTCACTCTCGTTTCGGGCATTGTCGCGTTAAATGCCCCGCTTCGCAAAGGATGACGTTAAGCTTTAGCCCTGTAAGCCTTTCCACGTTAAGCTATAACTCAGAACACTTAACAGCAGAGAGACAGACGTAATGGAGAAAAAAATCGGTTTTATCGGCTGCGGCAACATGGGCAAAGCCATTCTCGGCGGTCTGATCGCCAGCGGCCAGGTACAGCCCGGGCAGATTTGGGTCTATACCCCATCGCCGGATAAAGTCGCTGCACTGCATGATCAGTACGGCATTAACGCCGCGCAGAGCGCGCAGGAAGTGGCCCAGATAGCCGACATCGTCTTTGGTGCGGTAAAACCGAATATTATGGTCAAGGTGCTGAGCGACGTCGCATCCAGCCTGAACAAAGAGTCTCTGGTCGTATCGATTGCCGCAGGCGTCACGCTTGATCAACTGGCACGGGCGCTGGGTCACGATCGGAAAATCGTACGCACCATGCCTAATACACCGTCGCTGGTGAATGCCGGTATGACCTCCATTACGCCCAACGCCCTGGTGACGCCGGAAGATATTGCCGACGTGCTTACTATCTTCCGCTGCTTTGGCGCTGCCGAAGTGATTGCCGAACCGATGATCCATCCGGTGGTCGGTGTCAGTGGTTCCGCCCCGGCGTATGTCTTTATGTTTATCGAAGCCATGGCCGATGCCGCCGTACTGGGCGGGATGGCACGTGCGCAGGCTTATAAATTTGCCGCGCAGGCAGTGATGGGATCGGCAAAAATGGTACTCGAAACCGGCAAACATCCGGGAGAGTTGAAAGATATGGTCTGCTCACCTGGCGGTACGACCATCGAAGCGGTCAAAGTGCTTGAAGAGAAAGGCTTCCGCGCGGCTGTTATCGACGCTATTCAGGCCTGTATGGCGAAATCCGAACAGATGAGCAAATAAATCCCTGATTGCGCCGCCGGTCTGCCAGCGGCGCAATAAGCGCTACGCCAGCATCTCACTGGCCTGACGCAGAGGCATCGGCTGCTGCATTTTCACCAGCAGTTCTGCCGTTGCCGTATTTTCACCACAGCTCAGCACCGCTTTCAGCATGCCCTCTTCGCCATAGAGCACCGCAAAGCGTTTACTCTCAAACGAGCCGAGCATTTTCACACTGTCCCACTCCCGCGCATAGCCCAGATATTCAAAGCGCGTACCGAAATGGGTAGTCCAGAAAAACGGCACCCGATCAAACGCGTGATGTTCACCCAGCATATTTTTTGCCGCCAGCCGCCCCTGCTGTTGCGCCACGCGCCAGTGTTCAATCCGGCGTCTGCCTTCCGGCGCAGGATAGCTGGCGATATCGCCTACCGCCCATACACCTGGTGCGGCGCATAAGGTTTCATCCACCGTCAGGCTGCCGTCTTCTTCATGATGAAGATCATGGGCCAGATCGGTAAATGGACGAACCCCGGTGGCAAACACCACCACATGTGCAGGCAGCGTAAGGCCATTTTTCAGGCGTACCCCCTGTACATGCCCGTTGCCCTCCAGAGCCGCAGGTTCCCCGGTCACAAATTTCACGCCATTCTGCTTATGCATATTGAGAAAGTGCTGGCCCATCTCTTCACCAAACTGCGGAACAAAAGGCAATTCATGACGCGACACCACCGTCACATCGATATCCTGATTGCGTAAGGCCGCGGCCAGCTCCATGGCAATAAAGCTATTGCCGATGATCACCAGTTGATGTTCCTGCTCCACATCGCTGAGCAACTGCCGCGCCTGATGGAGATCCCGCAAAACGTGGACGCCACTCAGATGATTGCCTTCAATATCCGGACATAATGGCTGCCCGCCTGTCGCCAGCAACAGTTTGTCAAAATGGAGCGTTTGTCCGTTACTCAGGGTGAGAAAGCGCTCGCGGCTGTTGAGGTCAGCCACCTCTTCACGCAGGCTTTCAACGCCCGGCTGCTGGTAAAACGCGTCATCCAGCACATGCGGCACATCACTGATTTTCATTTTGCCCGCAGGGACAAATTTGCTCAGTGCCGTACGGTCATAGGGGGCATCTTGTTCTTTATCGATAAGGATCAAACGCCCGGCGTAGCCCGAATCACGCAGTGTGATGGCGGCAGAACTCCCGGCGGCCCCGGTTCCCAGAATAACCGTGGTCTGTTCCTGTTCACCGCGGATCAGCGGCCTGCTGGCAGGGGACATTGGCCGCGGATTGACCAGGACGCGGTTTTGCTCCAGCAACACCGGATACTGCTTAAGGCTGGTCAACGCAAGCGGCTCAAGCCATTGTCCATTTTTAATGTCGAATTCAGCTTTGTGCCATGGGCACACCAGGCGCCCTTCACAGACAGCCCCTTTTTCCAGGGGGGCGCCCGCATGGGGGCATTTACTCTGAAATGCACGCACCTGGGTTAAGGTGCGGATGAGGATCATGGCGGTACCCGCCACTTCGACTTTAACCGGCGTGTTCTCCGGTAGTGAGTTGATATCTAAGACGTATTGGTAGCTCATAACATTGCTCTCGTGTCAGTGTTGGTGATACGGACGTAACGCCAGACAGCGCACACCACGAGGAAATAAGAAGTACTCAATGTGTAATGATGACCCGTTAAGCCTGGCAGAGAATGGGCCTATAGCAACCAGCCGGGGAGTCAGGCGGCCACTTCGGTGCGATTGCGCCCGGCTTTTTTCGCTTTGTATAACGCAAGATCGGCAGATTTTAACCACTCCCGATAATGGGTCATTTCATCGGTCAATGGGGCAACCCCAACGCTGATTTGCAGCGCCAGTTGGGGAGCCGAAGGCAGGCGGAAACCGGTCAGGCGATCATGGACACGCTCCATGGCCGCAATGGCATTTTCAGGCGGCGTGCCACACATAATGACGGCGAATTCATCACCGCCAAAACGCCCAATCAGATCGCTACCGCGCAAAGTCAGTTGCAGGTGGCGGGTAATGGCAATGATCGCCTCATCACCCACATCATGTCCCCAGGTATCGTTAATGGTTTTGAAATGATCGACATCGATCAGCAGTAGTGTCGCAACCCGTTGATGACGCCGACAATTATCGAATTCATCTCGCAAAAGACTTTCCCAGTGGCGACGATTGTAAACGCCCGTCATGCCGTCACGGATGCTCATCACCTGCAGGCGACGTTTGTGCTCCTCCAGCCTCGCGGCATTACGGAAGCTCACCCAGGAAAAAAGGAGGGGATACAGCAGAAGTACCGGCACCGTCAGACAGATAATCAGAGGCGAGCTGGCAGGCGCAATAGTGATGCCGGTGAGCTGGAGAGTCACCAGACAGGAAACCGCCATCAGAACCACCCCGGCAAGGCACAGCCGTGGCCCGCCCGCGCCCATCGTGGTGATAAAAACCATCATTGCCAGCGCGATTGACGGGAGCATATTCACACCAATTAGCGCAATCCATACGCCGGACAGCACGGCATCAGCCTTTAAATTGTGGGTTTCGCTGGCGTGAGGATCGCTTGAGCGGGCCGCCAGTTGCCAGGCCAGATGCGGCCAGACGAAGCTCCATAAGGCCAACAATATCCACCATCCACCCGCAACAGGCTGTGATACCAGTACGCCCGCCAGCGGCATAAACAAGCAGGCCAGCCCTGCCGTCCGAGGCAGCCTTTCCCGCTGCGCAAACTGGAGCCCCATCGCATGGGGATCGTCGTCGTGCAGTGTGCTACGTCTTTCCTTGCCACTCTCTGATGTATAAAAGTTATTATCATTCATCATTTTTGGGAACATTCTGAAACATTTTCCCAAATTATAGAGAGGGGTCATGCGGGGAAAGTATGAAATTTCGGGTGAGTCGCGTGGCGAACTCACCCGTTTGGATTAGCCCGTTTTTTTCAGGCAGCCACGCATAAATTTGCTGCGATCTTCGCCTTTAAGCGACTGCTGCGTCGCCTGTGCGTTGCATTCGCGCATTTTTTGCTGCTGGGGACTCAGACTTTTTTGTCCGGGCTCGGTTTTGGTGTTTTTCAGGCAATCGCTCATATACCGCTTGCGGGCATCGCCGGAAAGGGTCTGCGCAGTAGCCTGTTGATTGCAGAGGGTCATACGTTGTTGTTGAGGGGTAAGGGTCTTCTCAGCGGCACTGAGTGCAGTAATAAACACCAGGCCGAACAGGAGCGTAACAAGTAACGTTATTTTCATAGCACCATCCTTCTGTAAGCCTTGCCCCTTAAGGATGGTCTGTCATGGCGAAAAAACCACCCGGCAAGAGAGATTTCCTGCCGGGCTGGCGCTTATTTCAGTCCAAGCGCGTCCTTCATGGTGAAGAACAGATCGGTCTGATCGGTCAGGCCTACGACGTTAGCCGCATGTGGGCCATAGGCTGCCAGACGAACCTGCGTACCGGTATGCTCCATCGACTCTTCCTCAGAGTTACCGTATGTGATCGCCATCACCGCACCGTCTTTGGTATTCAACAACTGACTCAGACCAGGCGCTTTGGTATCAGCCGGGATAATCTGACTGGCGTGAGCATGGTCGGCGGTAACGATGACCAGCGTGTTGCCATCTTTTTTGGCGAAGGCCAGCGCTTTTTGCACGGCTTCGTCAAGGTCTACGGTTTCACCAATCTGGCCGCACGGATTGGCAGCATGATCTTGTTTATCGATCGATGCGCCTTCTACCTGCAGGAAGAAACCTTTTTCATTTTTGCTCAGCAGATCGATCGCTTTTTCGGTCATCTGCGCCAGTGTCGGTATGCTGTCGGTACGTTTCGCATTCGGCGTGCAGGTCACCGCGGGTTTATCGATATTACCGTGCAATGAGGCTTTCGGGCCTTCCCAGCGAACCGGCATATTGCCATCAGAGAACAGACCCAGCAGGGGTTTATCCTGATTTGCTTCGGTAATGGCGGCCAGCGTCGTGGCATCCCCGACTAACTGATAACCACGCGCCTGCGCCTGCTCACGCAACGTTTTACCTTTCCAGTCACCCGCAGTTGCCGTTTCACTGAATGTCTTCGCCCCGCCGCCTAAGGTGACATCGGCACGCGCATTCAATAACTGCTCGGTAATGGAGCCTTTGCCACCTTTTTCCAGCGCATTGCTGGCACATTTTTCAGTGGTAACGCTCGGGCCGTAACATTTACGCGATGTCACATGGGAAACCAGCGCGGCAGGGGTAGCGTCCTGCAATTCAGCTGTCGAGACGTTACCGGTGGCAAGGCCGGCTGCCTTTGCCATCTCCAGTATCGTCATATGATCTTTTTCGTGAATATCGACACCCAATGCGCCGTTATACGTTTTTACGCCGGTAGACCACGCCGTTGCGGATGCCGCGGAGTCGGTCACGTAGTCGGGTTTGCCCGTTTTCTTATCCAGAGCGTAGTGGGTGTACTGGCCCGTCAGCGGTAACGCATCGATGCCTTTAAAATAACCGCCAGCCCCTTCGGCATAATTTCGTGCAGCGGTAATTTCGGAGTCGCCCATGCCATCGCCGATCAGCAGAATAATATTTTTAGCCGGTTTATCATTGAGCGAGGAACGTATTGCGTCAGTTTGATCAGCACTTAAACGACGGGCACCGCCTTGCGTCGTAATATCGCCCTTAGCGGCACGATTCTCAAGAACGATGGTAGCGGAAGTGGTATCCGCATAAATAGCAGGGGTAAACAACATAGGGAATAAGGCGACGAATAATGCGCTCTGTTTCACTTTATTTTCTCCGTGTATAAATACTTAAAAAGAAATAAAACAGAGCGACTATAGGCACCGCGCATGACAGTGAGATGACAGCGTGATTTATCTCAAAATCTCAGGTGCGCGGGTGCCTTAAAAGCTTTTTTATATACTGTTGCAGCAACTCCGTATCATGATCGGAAACGTCCGTTCCTGGATGAACATCGTCCATCGCACCTTCGATACTCTGGATAAGCGCCTGTTGCTCAGCCAGCGCCATCTGACGTAAAAGTGCAGTCACAACAATCTCCAGCGCTTCCACCTGCGCAACCAGTTCTTTGGATTCCTCTTCCTTTTCCGCGAGTTTTACCAACAGCTCTGCAATGAGATTTTTCATAGCGCTATTTCCTTATGTGATATGCGATGACGTTAGCACTCTGTTCTGTAGTTGCAAAGTGGATGCATCTATTATTTTTCGCTAAATTTTGCGCTATGTAGAGACCTAAACCGGGAAATCGAGTAACGAAACGTTTCTATGACGTAAAAGCAAATATATAGCCTATAAAAGCGAAGCGGGAGATAAATGGATTTATTTTTCTATAAAGGAAAATTATATCCAGACCGGAGCCAGAAGTTTCCGATCTGGATATTCGCTCAGCGTCGCGTTTTACGTAATGCCAGCGCGAGCTGCCAGATATTGCATAAGACTACAAGCGCCGTGGCGACAAATACCCAGCGGAATCCGGCCATCGCCGAAACGGATGCCCCCATTAGCGGCCCGACCACATTGCCTAAATACATAAACGATTGGTTATAACCAAAAATACGGCCTGTCACCTGGTCACTGGAATATTTAAGCAGCAGCGTTTGTACGGCAGGCAGCATCGCGCCATCGGCGAAGCCAAGCATAAAACGTAGAATGCCCAGTTGCAGCGGCGAGGTGACAAAGGACATGGCGAAAAATAGCACCACGGCGCAGACTAACGTTGCCATCAAAATACGCGCCGTGCCAATTCGATCGCCAAGCTTCCCCAGACGCGGCGCCGAGATAAGCGCGGAAACACCCGGTACGGCGGCAATCATCCCACTAAGGAAGGCAATATTGTTGCTGTCAGGAGTCATAGACTGGATAAACAGCGCCAGAATAGGCCCGATAGAACCATTACATAACTGGATAACCAGCGTGGTCAGAAAGAGACTTATGACCAGGCCTGGGTAAGGTAGCGAGGAAAAAACGGCCTTGCCGCTCAACCTCTGTGCCTTGCTGACCTTAGGACGCGCCCCCTCTTTAATCAAAAACAGGGTGACCAGAAAACTGACAATCAGCAGCGTCGCGGTGATTAAAAAAACGGTTCGTAAACCAAAATGGTCAGCCAGAAAGCCCCCCATTAACGGCCCGCCAATGACTCCGCTGATTTGCGCTGTTGAGAGTGTACTCAGCGCCCAACCGCTACGCTCACGAGGAGCCTGAGAGGCTACCAGCGCCATTGCATTGGGAATATAACCGGACGTGAGTCCCATGACGCCGCGTAAAATAAGCAATTGCCAGACATTTGTCGCAAAAGCCTGCAGTAAAATGGCGATTGCCATACCCAGCGAGGCGCGCAACAGCATTAATTTGCGCCCTTTTCTGTCAGCAAGGCTGCCCCAGAGTGGTGACACTATCGCGGAAACCATAAAAGTGACGCTAAAGGTCAACCCGGACCACATTGACAAAGCTTCGTGAGAAGAGACCCCTAACTGGGAGACATATAAGGGCAGGAACGGTAAGATTTGACTGATGGCAAGACCGGTGAAAAAACAGCCGAACCATACGGAAATAAGGTTAATTCTCCAGGATTCCATAAACAGCAATTATTTTTCAGTTTTTGACAAATTACGCACAGGTTAACAAGAATGGGAATAAGAATACGCGCCAGAGGTGCGATTCGTTTTTTTTTGGTTTTTTATCTTCCCTATTCCACCACAGACCACAGCCCAGAATATAAACCACACTTATTTCGGTTGTTTATGCTTTAGCGACAGAGCCCAAACCCACGCATCCCGAGATGAAAATGGTTGGCGTGCGCCGCGTTATATTCCGGCCCGAGGCTATTGCCGTAATACCCACAACTTGCGCTTAACATCGCCTGTAGCCAGGGATGCGTGTCATCGCGCGGCCAACCACGCAGTATCGTCACTTGCTGGCCGTTTGCCAGCCGAAAACCGCTAATATCCAGCGCTTCAGCAGTGGCATGTTCACTGAGCCGGGCACCGGGTCGATTATAGATATTACGGCAGGCGTAACTTCCCAGATGGTCGATGCGCGTGAGCGGACTACGCATAAATTGCTGCGTTAGCGGCCGGGCCTGTTGTTCAACAAAGAGTGCCGAACTGAGCGCCAGCGGGCAACTGGCAAGAAAACTACTGCTGAGTTTGACCGGGCCAAAATCGCGCACCCGTACCACCTCTTTCAGCGGACAGTCCCCCTGAGTATCAGCGACAGAGGTTGAGGAGATGAGTTGTTGCTGGTTCGCCTGTTGCAGCAAATCGATGCACTGCCCCGAATTGAGCCGACGTAACTTAAACTGAGTAATTCGACCTGGAGGATCAGTAAGTTGTAAGGGTGCGAAAGGGTTATAGTACGCGGGCAAATAGCGCCAGCCTACCGCCAGTCCGCCCAACAAAATAAACAAAATGATGAAGCCTTTCCCTTTCACTCATCCCCTCCATTAATCACTGCAAAACAGTATGGCAGAAGTGATATGGTATGTGCTTTCTGATTCAAGTGAGTGAAAGTTGAGATGGCAAAACTGCGGGTAGGGGTCGTGTTCGGCGGCAAGTCGGCTGAACATGAAGTGTCGCTGCAATCGGCAAAAAATATTGTCGATGCAATGGATAAATCGCGTTTCGATGTAGTACTGCTGGGGATCGATAAACAGGGTCAGTGGCATATCAACGACGCGAATAATTATCTACAAAATGCCAGCGATCCGGCGCGAATTGCACTTAATCCCTCTGAAAGCAGCGTTGCGCTGGTACCAGGACAACCGTCACAGCAACTGATGAATGCCAGTGATGCTAAGCCCTTTGCGCAAGTGGATGTGATTTTCCCGATCGTTCATGGTACGCAGGGTGAAGACGGCACGCTACAGGGCCTGCTGCGCATGGCAAATCTGCCTTTTGTTGGTTCCGATGTTCTGGGTTCCGCCGCCTGTATGGACAAAGACGTGACCAAACGCCTTCTGCGTGATGCAGGTCTCGCCATCGCGCCGTTTGTCACCTTAACCCGCAGCAATCGCGATCGTATTCCTTTTGCTGAGATACAGGCGAAGCTTGGGCTGCCTCTGTTTGTGAAACCCGCCAACCAGGGCTCCTCCGTCGGCGTCAGTAAGGTCACCAGCGAAGCGCAATACCATGCCGCCGTCAGCCTGGCATTCGAATTTGACCATAAAGTGGTTGTCGAAACAGGTATCATCGGTCGCGAGATCGAATGTGCGGTGCTGGGCAATGACGATCCGCAGGCCAGCACCTGTGGCGAAATCGTGCTTAACAGCGAGTTTTACGCCTACGACACCAAATACATTGACGATAATGGTGCTCAGGTGGTTGTCCCAGCGGCAATCGCGCCCGAAGTGAACGATCATATACGTGCCATCGCTATCCAGGCTTATCAGACGCTGGGCTGCGCCGGAATGGCGCGGGTCGACGTATTCCTGACGCCTGACAACGAAGTGATCATCAATGAGATCAACACATTGCCCGGTTTCACCAATATCAGCATGTATCCGAAACTGTGGCAGGCGAGTGGTCTCGGCTATACCGATCTGATCACGCGCCTGATTGAACTGGCCCTGGCGCGCCATCAAGCTGATAGCGCGCTGAAAAGCTCGATGAACGGTTAATCCTGCGTTTTTTCTTCCTCATTCGCCGCTTCTTCGTTTTCTTCGGGGCGGCGGCGAATAATAAATCCGGCAAGCCAGAAACTGATAACCCAGGTTACAAGCCCGACGGCATAGTTTTGCCAGCCTTTCGTTTCAAAACCCAGCAAACCCACAACGCCATTCAGAATAAAGATCAAACCAATCGCAAACGCATAGTAATGCCAGTCACGGCGTATTTTTGAAGGCAGCTTCATGACAACTCCGGCAATAAAAACGCCATCCTCGCATATTTGTCATGGCCCGTCTGTGGCATATGCGGAAATTCTGAAATGTTAATTCAGTAATCAAAATGTTACGGAAATGTGAGCACGCACAAAATTTACACATCGGGAATCATTCCCGGTGCGAAATTATCACCATTCCGATGTTGACAATTTAACCGACCTGTCAAAATTACATCGATTCACTGGCACTGAGCCAACGTAATTAAACGTAGCGGAGGTCTATATGGCTGACTTTACCCTGTCGAAACCCTTTTCGGGTAAAAAAACTCGCGACGCCTCTACGCCCGGTAATATCGCTTATGCCGTGTTTGTGCTGCTCTGCTTCTGGGCGGGCGCGCAGCTGCTTAACCTGTTGGTGCATGCGCCCGGGGTTTTTGAACATTTGATGCAGATGCAGGACACCAGCCGACCACATGTCGAGATGGGGTTTGGCGTCGGCACCATTTTTGGTCTGGTGCCTTTCCTGATTGGCAGCGCATTTCTGGGCGTGATTGCCCTGGTATTGCGCTGGCGACGCCATCATTAGTTTTTCAACATACATTGCGCCCGGCGGTCATCGACACGCTTCGCAAACCAGGCGGTTGTCAGGTTGCGTGTGATCTTCGGGCTCTCCAGTTGGATCCCCGGTAGCATTTCGCGCGGTAACGTCTTCCCGGCCTTCTGTTCGGCCAGACGGTAAACATCCTGGTATAACGTCGTTTTTTCTAAGGCAATGCTGTCGCCGGTTTGTAACTGGCGGCGGATATCTCTGTCGCTCATCCCGAGTTTTGCCTCCAGTTTTCTGGCCGCCAGTTCTGTTGCTCCTGCATCGCTACTGCCGTACTGAATCAGATCGCCATCCAGCGCCAGTTTAACGCCGGTGGCTTTGCTTAGCGCATTCTGAAACGCCGCATTACGGCTGGCGTAATGTCCGGCATTAAAATCAGCAAAGCGGTAAAGGGGGGCTGTGTAATTGGCCGGATAATTGAGTAAGTGGTATGTGCCAAACCACAGGCCGCCGCGACGGGTAAAGACCTCTTGTCGCACCGAGCCTTCCATTTTCCACGGGTAGCCGTTGGTGTGCTTCTCGGCAAACGCAACGCTGACTTGCATAGGCCCACCGGTATGCACCGGGTTATAAGAACCAAAGAGCGTCTGCCCCATCGGGACGACGCTGATAAAATCATCGAAAATTTCACTCAGCTGTTTTTCGGTTTTGACCTTGTCCAGCCGCTCGCTATAGCTTTTGCCATTGGGCGATTCAATTTTCAGCGCGGTGTGCACCAGGGCAAGTGGGATATGTAAACGTGCCGCGCGACGGTCAATCTCTTTCCAGGCAATTTTATTCAACCCGGGTACCACTGGATCGGCCTGATAGTTAGATTCCTGCTGCGCGACCGCCAGCACCGAACAGATATTTTCCAGCGTCGGTGCAATCGACTGACTCGAAAAGGTGGTGGCAATATCTTGCGCCCACGCATCCCGGTCTTTCACACTTGCGGGCATTTTTTCTCTGACCACGCTCGCCACATCACGGGGTTTTTCCGCTTCGCCCTCCTTCGCCTCTTTCCCCGCACTGGTCGTGTTTTTTGGTGTTGTACAACCGGCGAGAATCATTCCCGCCAGTAGTGTCATTGTGGTCGCGATAAGACGCGGCGCGCAAACAGACATATCGTTCCTTGCATTAACTGAAAGTGTTGGTCATTTGCGATGCTGGCGGTGCATTCAACTCGCTTTCAAAGCTACGCAAACGTTTATAGATGGACATCAGTTCCACCAGTGTGGTCCAGGAGGAGATCAGATACTGGAATGAGCTGCGTACCTGCTCAAACACGTTTGTGATTTGGCGCATCAGACCAAAAGTAATGGCCCCGGCGGCGATGGTCGGGAAAAGTACGACCAGGCCGAACACCACATCCACCTGCAGGTACAAAATACGGGCGATGTTGAAATACGTATAGTGGAAATAAAGACGGAAATAGTTACGGCGAACGGCAGAAAAGAGCTCTTTCACCGTATGCGGTTTGGCGCGGTTGACATCATCTTCGCCATACACCAGCTCTTTACGATATGCAGCTTCCACGCGCTGATTTTTGAACTCCAGCCCCGGCAGTTTAATCCCGACAAATGCCAGTAAAAAGGTTCCTGAGAGAGCCCAGGCAATAGACGCAATCACCAGGCCATATGGCAGATGCCCTATCAGTGGCAATTCCTCTACGTGTGGCGACAGTGCCACCAGAACCGGCAAAAAAGCAATCAGCGTCATGACGGCATTGATAAAGCTAACCCCCATGTCTTCAAGCGTAGACGCAAAACGCATGGTGTCTTCCTGAACGCGCTGCGCCGCCCCTTCGATATGGCGCAACTGATCCCAGTGCTCCATATAAAATTCGTTCATGGCTGTACGCCAGCGAAAGACATAATGGCTCACAAAGAAGTTGTTGAGCACCGCGACGGTTACCGCAATCAGTGCGATCCATAAAAAGACGCCAATTTCACTGTAAAGCTGACCAATACTGACTTTATTCGGCGCGCTGAGTGCCTTTTGAATAAGATCGTAAAATGGCGCGTACCAGGCGTTAATCGCGACGTTGATTTCCACCAGAAACCAGGTCACAAAAATGATTAAAGCCGTTCCAAGAATTGACCAGCGCTGCCAGCGATGCGGGGCGTAGAAAAACCAGAAGAGCGCAAAGAGGCCGACGCTAAATGCGTAGTAGGCATAAAACAGCAGGAAGTTCAGGGACCAGAAGCGCGCAGCGCTGATGGGAACATCCTCAGAAGCGCCAACCAGCCGCATTATCCAGGCTTGCCCACCGGCCTGCCAGAAAACGACTGCGATCAGTGCCCAAATAAAGGCCGAGAGAAAGAACAGCTTCGGCTTTGGGAAAAAAGACTTAAACATAATACTCTCCTGCTCACTTCTTATTTTTTGTGCGTCGCTCATACGGCACACAACGCTTCCCCACCGCAGGAGATGCCTGCGGAAGCGTGCGTTGTGAGAACTGTAGAATCAGACCTGAGCGTAACGCCTTAGTTCGTTTGCCACTCGTGAAGAATTGTTTCGACGGGTTTCACAAAAACGGGGTTATCCGGCACCGTAAGTGTGCGCCAGACTTCATTATAATGGGCGATTAACGTTTCAGCCGGGGCCGCTGGTCGGTTGGCTGTCGTATGGGCATCTCCGGCCACGGTGATAGCATATCCCCGGCTGGCTCCGTTTTTTAATGTGGTATCAAGACAATAATCGGTCGCGCAGCCGCATATGACGAATGCCGATATATCATGCTCGGATAAAACATCCGCCAGACGGGTCCGGTAAAAGCCGTCACAGGCGGTTTTGGTGACATACAATGCGTTATCAGGCTGGTAAAGATCGGGCAGCAACTGGAATCCCTCGCTCCCCTCTTCCAGACCACCATTTTCGATGTGCTGGATGAAGATCACCGTATCTGCGGCATGTGTAAGCTTATTAATCTGTGTTACACACTCTTCTTGTCGTAGACGTGGCGTCGCAAAAACCCCGTTTTGCATATCCACGACCATCACCACTCGCTTACCTGACATTGCTCGCCTCCAGAAATTCGCTGCGGAAAGAAAAAGGGTATCACAACGAAGCGGCTATTTTGCGATGCGGAAAAAAGTTCATGTTTACCCCTCGTTACGTTATTTAGCGAATTAATGCGCTTTTCGGTGCTTTGAAATAGGCCGCCTGGTAGTATAAATACGCATTATTCACTTCTTTCATTTACGGATGCTTTCGTTGAAACGTTGTTTGTTTTTCTCTGCGACGCTGTGCGCGTTAACACTGACTTCCGCTCATGCAGCACAACAGTCGCCCGATGCTGTCTTCGCGTCTGATATTGTTGATCGTTACGCCAACCATATTTTTTATGGCAGTGGCGCAACAGGGATGGCGATGGTAGCGATTGATGGTAATCAGCGAGTATTCAGAAGCTTTGGTGAAACGCGTCCCGGTTCGAACGTTCGTCCGCAACTGGACTCGGTTATCCGCATTGCCTCGCTCTCCAAGCTTATGACCAGCGAAATGCTGGTGAAGCTCCTCGATCAGGGCGTAGTGAAACTCAACGATCCGTTAAGCAAATATGCGCCTCCGGGTGCGCGCGTGCCAACTTATCAGGGAGCGCCGATTACGCTGGTTAACCTGGCGACACATACCAGCGCACTGCCGCGTGAACAACCGGGCGGTGCGGCGAAGCGTACCGTGTTTACCTGGCCGACCCGTACAGAGCGCTGGAACTGGCTCTCTACAGCGACATTAAAATCTGCACCAGGAACCCAGGCTGCGTATTCTAACCTGGCGTTTGATCTGTTGGCCGACGCCCTGGCAAATGCAGCGGGTAAACCGTACCCTCAGCTTTTCGAAGAGCAGATTACGCGCCCCCTGGGGATGAAAGACACAACGTTTACGCCATCGCCTGACCAGTGCCGTCGTCTGATGGTGGCAGAAAAAGGCGCGAGTCCGTGTGATAACACCCTGGCAGCCATTGGCAGCGGCGGTGTCTATTCAACGCCAGGTGATATGATGCGCTGGATGCAACAATTCCTCTCCTCCGATTTTTACAGCCGTAATAGCCAGGCGGATCGGATGCAGACGTTGATCTATCAGCGCAATCAGCTCACACGGGTTGTCGGGATGGATGTGCCGGGTAAAGCCGATGCGTTAGGCCTGGGCTGGGTCTATATGGCGCCGAAAGATGGACATCCGGGAATTATTCAGAAAACGGGTGGCGGCGGTGGTTTCATTACTTATATGGCGATGATCCCACAAAGTAATGTCGGCGTGTTCGTGGTGATCACACGTTCCCCGTTGACGCGTTTCGTTAATATGAGCGATGGCGTAAACGACCTGGTCAGCGAGTTAAGCAACAATAAGCCAGTGATGACACCATCGTCCTGATTTATCAAGACCGTCACTCAATACTCATAAGGCAAGCGGTTAATCTTTGACAGCTTGCCTTTATACATTTCGATATAGTTTCCTCTACGGAGTGCCGACAGCACTTCGGCAATGACAGAGCGGGAAATGCCCGTTCGTCGTTGTATATACTGCAAAACGCCCACCTGCGCCCGCAGTGGTTCGTCCCAGTCTGACATCGTTAAAAGTGATGCCCGAATCTGATCGTAAGTACTGCTGCCAATGAGCTGACAATCCCGTGTTTCGGCAATACGGTGCCACCAGGTCAACCAGGCGAAAGCTTCCCGCCAGCGCTGGTGTTTCTCTACAAGTGTCATGGCTAAATCTGAAGGCAAATAATACCCTGAGCATTTATTTTGCGCGGTATAGATGTATTCGGACGGCCGCTGAATAAGGCCAGTACTGAGCCCTTTGATAAACGGCGCTTTGGCAATGCCCAATAATACATTGTTAAATTTGCGGCTAATGGCAATTTCACCCTGATGAAGAATAAGGGTCACGTTATTGGGGTCAATATTTTCGAACGTTAAAACAGTCTCATTAGGCAATTCGAAAGGCATACCATAGGGGGAAAAACATTCATCCAATAAATACAATTCCGCCAGCGGCTTGTCTAATGCAATCATTCATATCCCTTGTAAAATAAAATTCCCGCCAATCCGTGGCGGGAATTTGGATACTGATAAAATAGCAGGGAAATCATATTCCCTGCTACATTTATTACCAGGTGTATTTCACGCCAACTTTTGCACCCCAATCCTGCTCAACGTCGCCGCCGCCCAGGTAGTTCACATCAGTGTAAGCGCTGAAGTTTTTGGTGAAACTGAACTGCGTACCCAGACCAACGCGAACTGCGGAACCTTCAACACCGTTGTCGATGGAATCGCCATTCACTTTAGCTTTGTTGTTGGAATCATCGTAAACATAAGCCAGGTTGAAGTACGGCGTCAGGGCCTGGTCGCTACCGTAAGTGAAGGTATAACCCGTGTTCACGCCCAGTTCATAACGCAGGCTGTCGTAATCCTGATCGCCTGCTTTCATGCCGTTGCTCAGACGGTAGTTATCACCAGACTGGAACAGACCGGAGATTCCTGCATACGGAGTTACATAACCTTTGTCGTTCACTTTCCAGTCATAACCGAGTTTCAGACCGAAGCCCCATGCTGACGTAGATGAGTCGCCAGTCACATGCTGACCATTACTCATAGTTGCAGTCAGATCGTTAGAGAAACGGCTGTAGCTCAGGTTACCATCCAGGAAGACATCGTTAGCAAAACGCGCAGAAGAGTAGATGTAGGCCGACTGGCTGTCCTGATCGACTTTGCCAGTGCGATGATTCACATCACCTTTTGCAAAGCCAGCCGCTGCACCGACGGTCCATTTCGCGTTATTGCCGTCAACAAGGCTATCCACACCCACCATGATGCCGCTAACTTCCTGATCGTAGTTGATCACGCCGTTGTCGCCATTCAGGCTGCCACCGAAGTAGCTGACCCATGCGCCGCCGTTATCAACCAGACCGTGGCGACCATTGGTCAGACGGGTAGACAGAGTATCCTGTTGCAGATTCCAGATGTTGGTATTTGCAGAAGGAATGCTCAGCGCCATGTTCGCGTAGTCGGTCAGCTCCATCTGGCGCAGAACAACGGTATTACCCTTTTGTTCTGCCTGATAGGTATATGCACCGAGGTCAGCTTTGTTTGCTGCGCTGAAGGTTGCTTTGGTATTTGCATCGTTGACGTAGATAAGTTCTTTACCTTTGTAGTCAGCGATACGGCCCGCGCCGGTAGAGTTGTCGATACGGACTTTGTAATTACCGCTTGCTGCAACTACATTGTCATTCGCATCGTAAACGCTGAATTCCTGGTCGGCATTATTGAGATTACCATTACCGTTGACGGTCAGGTGACCATCAGAATTCATAGCGATAATACCGTAACCATACGTTGGGTCAGACTTGTGTTTCGTATTGGTATGGGCGTTGACCAGGTCGGCATCTAATACGTAGTCACTGCTATTGATGTCAAATACACCACCATGTGTCAGTTCCATGGTATTCGTACCAAACGCACGAGCTTCATACGCACCAGCACCAATACTGAACTCACCGCCGTTAGACACGGTGATGGTATTCGCATACAGCCAGGTAGTTTCGTTATTCAGATCGACGGTACTGTAGCTGTCAACAGTCAAATGGTCGGTTGAGACCTGACCGCCAGAGCTCAGGTTCATCGCTGAACCATTGGTCAATTTAATGCTGTCAGCCAACAGAGTAGAACCGTTTGCTACGTCAACATGAGAACCGTTATTCACGGTCAGGGTATCGATATTTGAACGATTAACGGTATTCCAGTGGGAACCATTATTCAGCGCAACATTGAACAGGCCGCTCTGGAAGGTTTTGTTATCAACAACGTTGCCCCATTTGTCATAGGTCGAATCCGGCTCCAGGCTGTTAACTGCAACGTCATACATAGTTGCCGGACCAATCGCATCATAGCTAAAGATTGCCGCACCGGTCCATTTACTGCCGTTGTCCAGCGTGATGTTCAGTTCGTCAACATTCAGACCATCGTCAATCCAGCCGCCGTTGGTATCGAGCACACCATCATTGTTTGAATCATGACCATTCGCGTAGAAGTTGGCATTCCATCTGCTATTGAAAACAACATCGCCTCTCAGCGTTGAGTTGCTGAGCGACACATTGTTTTTCATTGCATAGTTGGATGCGGAATTATCAGCGAAAGAAAGCGCAACATCGTTAGAACCGCCACTACCAGTATAATCGCTCGGCTCGGCAGAGTTGCCATAAAAACCGTTGTTTTCCAGCGGATCATACGAACCCGACGTCACCGTGGAATCTACAACAACAATGTTATTGTCCCAGGTATGGGATTCGGTGGTGTAACCCGTATTAGAGGTGTCGCCCTGAGACAGCGCAATACCTGCAACGCGAGAGTTTTTGGTAATATTGATATTACTTTCAACATCCAGCGTTACCGCAGTACCTAAATAAGCATAATCGGCGGTACGATAATCTTTTGATACCGTTTTGCTGTCGCCATCAAGGTAGGTGTCGGTGAAATAGAAGTATTCGTAATCGTCATCAATGGTTGAGTTTTCAATATTCAGAGTGAATACATCGCCGTCATGCCATTTATAATCAACGTCAGTTCCATTCGTCCAACCATAACCATCATGATCATAAACTTTTTGGGACGTAATCATACCGTGAATTGTTGAATTCTTAACGGTCAGCGTATTTGCAGTACCATCGGTATAATCATGATTCAAGTAATACGTGGAGAGAATACCGTTTACCACATCGCCGCTAAAGGTTTGGTCATAAGCACCATCAGCCGCGTTATTATAGATATAACCATAATAAGAGATGTAATTAAGCTTATCGGCGTTAGTCCAGTCATCCCAGCTAAACGCAGTGGTAGTGTCGTCATGATACCCGAAGGTATTATACGTCGTCGCCTGAGCCTGAGAAGCGATTGCCAACGTGCAGGCTAATGCTAATTGAGATACTACAAGTTTCTTTTTCCACGAGTGCATTTGTCATCCCTCCTCAGGGACATTATCGTTGGTCCATCAATTATTAATGCATCAAATGCAATAAAATTATTTGCGGGGAAATTATGCCGTAGAAAAAGAAAATGGTTCAATTAAAGTTCACGTAAAGTCCGGATTCAGACTTATTAAGTAAGAAATTAAAAAATCAGAATATAACAAGATAGCAAACACATCCAAATCAACAAGATAGAAAAAAGCCACTATCTAATCATCAATTAAAAATTCATTTATACATTTTATAGGAAATAGAACCACCGACAATAAGACATATAACATCACAACAAAAAATAAACACCGCCAATTAAAATTGAACGGATGAATGACTTAAACCTCAGCAATATCCTTGCTTCCCCCGCAATATCCCGTCACCTTAACGCCGATTTTGGTGAAACATACTGGTCACTTTTCGGATACAATGTCCCCTCTGTTCCTAAGACATCAGGCAAATCATGACCGACTTAATCACCCGCCCGCGCCGCCTGCGCAAATCTGCCTCGCTCCGCGCTATGTTCGAAGAGACAACACTCACTCTGAACGATCTGGTGTTGCCTATCTTTGTTGAAGAAGAGATCGACGATTACAAAGCCATCAATGCCATGCCCGGCGTGCTGCGTATTCCGGAAAAATACCTTGCCCGCGAAATCGAGCGCATTGCTAAAGCAGGCATTCGTTCCGTGATGACGTTTGGTATTTCTCATCATACGGATGCCACGGGTAGCGATGCCTGGCAGGAAAACGGCCTGGTGGCGCGCATGTCGCGCATCGCCAAAGACGCGGTGCCGGAGATGATCGTCATGTCGGATACCTGTTTCTGTGAGTACACCTCGCATGGTCATTGCGGCGTACTTTGCGACCACGGCGTCGACAATGACGCAACGCTGATTAATCTCGGGAAACAGGCGGTGGTTGCTGCCGCTGCTGGCGCTGATTTTATTGCCCCCTCCGCCGCAATGGACGGTCAGGTGCAGGCGATTCGCCAGGCGCTTGATGCTGCGGGCTTTACCGACACCGCCATCATGTCCTATTCCACTAAATTCGCGTCGTCATTCTACGGCCCATTCCGTGAAGCCGCCGGTACTGCGCTGAAAGGCGATCGTAAAACCTACCAGATGAGCCCGATGAACCGTCGTGAAGCGATCCGCGAGTCGCTGATTGATGAAGCCGAGGGGGCTGACTGCCTGATGGTCAAACCGGCTGGCGCTTACCTTGATATCCTGCGCGATATCCGTGAGCGCACCACGTTACCGCTGGGTGCTTATCAGGTGAGTGGTGAGTACGCAATGATCAAATTCGCCGCGCAAGCCGGCGCCATTGACGAAGATAAAGTCGTACTGGAAAGCCTGGGCGCCATTAAACGCGCCGGTGCCGATTTGATCTTCAGCTACTTCGCTCTCGACCTCGCGGAACGTAAGATTTTGTAAGCCCTCAGGCCCGGCGCGGCTGCCGGGCCTGCTCTCCCTCGTTTCCCCCGTATTATCATTTATTCATAAAGCTGAAATGCAACTGTCATCCGGCACTTCTACTGTCATCGCAAGACGGCAGGAGGAGCCACCATGTTTAGTCTCGACAATGTACTCGACGACCTCTGGCCACAGGCCAAACCCGCGCCCTGGCAAAAGAACCTGCTCAGGCGTTTGTTATACGAACAAGAGTTCCAGCAGTTCGCTGCAAACCATCCCCATCTGAAAGGGCTGGATATGGTGGAACAGGTTCTGGAGCATCTACAAATTCGCTGCACTATCCCCGCCTACGATCTTGAACAAATCCCCGAACAAGGCCCCCTGGTGATTATCGCCAACCACCCGACAGGCACGCTGGACGGTCTGGCACTGATGTATGCGGTTTCCCGCGTGCGTCGCGATGTAAAAGTCGTCACCAACCGTATGCTGAGCCATCTGGAACCCCTCAGTTCGCTGTTTATTCCGGTGGACAATATGGGTGGAGGTCGCACCCGCAAAGCCTCGTTGCAGCAGATGGAAGCCCAGTTGCAGAACGGCGGCGCACTGATCTTCTTCCCGGCAGGTGAGGTGTCACGTTTGACCCGTAAAGGCATCCGCGACGGTAAATGGCACCCAGGCTTTATCAAACTGGCGACCAAATTCCGCGCACCGCTATTGCCGGTATGGATCAACGCCCGCAACAGTCCCCTCTTTTACGCCAGCGCCTTACTGTCTGATACGCTGCCAATGCTACTTCTGATGCAGCAGATGTTCCGTCGCCGTGGTACCCCACTGCCCATTACCATCGGTCAGCGCATTGCGTGGGACAGTTGGCATTCAACCTCACTATCCCCACGCGATCTGGCGGATAAATGCCGCAAACACGTGCGGCGCCTGGGTAAAAAAGCGCCGGGCGTATTTAGAACCGAGTGTGCAATCCCCCGCCCGGAAGACAGAGCCACGCTGCGCCGGGAACTCAGCCGGGCGGAGTGTCTGGGTCGCACCGCTGATGGCAAAATCATTTACCTCTGGCAGCGTCAGGGGCAAGAAGATGCGCCGTTGCTGCGTGAGCTGGGCCGCCTGCGCGAAATCGCGTTCCGCGCGGTGGGTGAAGGGAGTGGCAAACGTCGCGACACGGATCGTTATGATGACGACTACCTGCATCTGATCTTATGGGATGACAGCGATCTGGAGATTGTCGGCGCGTACCGCTTTATGCCCACGGCACGTCAGGTGGAAGCACATGGTCCGCAAGGGCTGTACAGCTATAGCCTGTTCCATTACGACGAGCGGATGTCTGAGGTGTTACAGCACGGTATCGAACTGGGGCGCAGCTTTATTCAGCCGCGTTACTGGGGACGCCGCGGTCTTGATTATCTATGGTCGGGCATTGGTGCATACTTAGCGCGTTATCCGCAGTACCGCTATCTGTTCGGCCCGGTCTCGATTTCCGGCGGCTTCCCTCCTGCCGCACGGGATTTACTGGTCGCCTTTTATCGCCTGTGGTTTCCGGCAAACTGGCCGCTGGCTGAATCGCGTCGCCCATGGCCTGCCACGCTTCCTGACGTCCTTGCCCAGTTTACGGGCGAAGATTACACCGAAGATTTGACGCGCCTGAAATCGCTGTTGGGCAACCTGGGCTGCGGCATTCCGCCGCTGTACAAACAGTATTCTGAGTTGTGCGAACCCGGCGGCGTGCAGTTTATCGATTTTGGCTGCGACCCGGACTTCAATAACTGCGTGGATGGGCTGGTGCTGGTGGATTTAACGTACCTGAAAGCGAACCGCTACGAACGTTATATCGCCACCCATCTTAACGACACGGCGGCCTGACACCCCGGACGGACCCTTGCAGGCCAGGGACGGCCTCAGCAGACGCCCCCCTCTTCTTTTCTGTGGCACGCTAAATATTGCAATTTTGTTACATCGGTTACATATCGCAGACCAGAGCATTGCCACGCCCGAACCAGACGGCATCATGACGTTTTACCCGGTGAGAGTGCGTTATGATTCGTGTGGTTCTGGTGGATGATCATGTGGTGGTGCGTTCGGGCTTCGCCCAATTGCTCGGCCTTGAAGAGGATCTCAGCGTCAGTGGGCAATACAGCACCGCCGCTGAAGCCTGGCCTGCGCTATTAAAAAACGATGTGGATGTCGCCGTACTGGATGTTGCCATGCCGGATGAAAATGGCCTGAGTTTGCTAAAACGTCTGCGGGTCCAGCGGCCCGATTTTCGCGCCATTATCCTGAGTATTTATGACACCCCCGCCTTCGTGCAAAGCGCGCTGGATGCCGGTGCCAGTGGTTATCTGACCAAACGCTGCGGCCCGGAAGAACTGGTGCGAGCGGTGCGCTCCGTCGGTCTTGGCGGCCATTACCTTTGCGCTGATGCGCTAAAAGCGCTGCGCGGCGGGATCGAGCCAGTCAAAGTTCTGGCATCTCTGACACCGCGTGAGCGGGAAGTGTTTGATTTACTGGTGAAGGGTGACAGCGTCAAAGAGATCGCCTTCAAACTCGATCTCAGCCATAAAACCGTGCATGTTCACCGCGCCAACGTGCTGGGAAAACTGAACTGCGCCACCACCATTGAGCTGGTCCATTTTGCGCTTAATCATAACCTGCTGGCGAATCACTGATGTCGCGTTCACTGCGCCACTGGATCATCTCATTATTTATTGTTCTGGCCTGGGGACCGGGCTGGTTGATGCTGTGGACGCTCAGCTTCTATCTCACCCATAACGGCCAACAGGCGGTGCTCTTCCTGCCGCATGGCGTGTATCTGGCGCTGCTGATTCTGCTCTCGCGTCGCTTCTGGCCAGCCTTATTGCTCCCACAATTAGCACTCATTTTCTGGCTTCACTGCGAGCAACTCCTTAGTGGCTACACGATGCTGGCTGCGCCCCTGATCGGCCTGCTTCCGGCACTCATGACGCAACATTTCTGGCACCGTTTTCCCCTTTACTGGCAGCGCCTTTCCCTGTTGTTGACGGCCGTAACCTGCAGCGCGTTATTACATACCCTGCTACTTGGCCCTTTTTTGCAAAGCCCCTTGCTGTTATTGGCCCTGGCCTCCTTCACCGGCGGCGTGCTGCTGACGCCCTTCGTCTATCTCATGTTTGAGTTCCTGCGTCAGCAACACCGCCATCACCTGCTTGGTCTCGATACGATCGCGCCGCCGTTACGTACCTCGCTCATCATCTGGTGTAGCCTCTTTTTTATTATCGGTATCGGCACACAAATGGTGCTGTCACCGCAGATAGAACGTCTGCTATTGATCGTGGTCTTTTTACCCAATGTGGTGATGGCGTGGAAGTTTGGCTGGCAGGGCGGCGTGCTGTCAGGCCTGCTCGGCAGTATGCTGATCACCATCGCCCGTCAGATTGGCGTGGGCTTTAGCGACCTGCTGGAGCTGGAAATTTTCCTCGCCACGCAGGCGCTGCTGGGTATTGGCCTGGGGATCGCCATCAGCCGCCAACAGCATCTGGCGCAAAACCTGCACCATTATCGCAAGCGGCTGGAGGCCGAATTACAGGCTCGCCGGGCCTTAACCGAAAAATTGATCCATACGGAAGAGGACACCCGCAAAAACCTAGCCCGCGAGCTACATGACGAAATTGGCCAGAACATTACCGCCATTCAAATCCAGTCACAGTTAGTGAAACGGGCAGGAGAAACGCCGCAGGCGCTGGAGGCGGCCAATCAGATAAACGAACTGTCCAGACGCATTCACCACTCCACCCGGCAACTGCTGCGTCAGCTTCGCCCGCCGGTGCTGGATGAGCTTTCCCTGCAAGAGGCGCTGCACCACCTGGTTAACGAATTTGCCTTCGCCGAGCGCGGGATTGTCTGCCATTTCGATTATCGACTCAGTTCGCCCCCTGCCAGCGAAACGCTGGTGTTTACCCTCTATCGTCTGCTGCAAGAATTGCTCAATAACGTCTGCAAACACGCCTGCGCCAGTGACGTACGCATCACCCTGAGTGAGCAAAACGGCCTCCTGCGTCTTGAAGTGCATGATAACGGCCTCGGTATCGCCGCAGAGAAAATGCCGGGCTTTGGTATCCAGGGAATGCGCGAGCGTGTCCACGCCCTGGGTGGCGAATTAATGCTCGAGTCGCGTCAGGGAACCCATGTAACTGTTAACTTGCCCACAATTTTGCAACAAAACCCGCTCTGACCAGGAAAAAGTCTTAGCCGCCTGGGGAGTTTCTCTCATCCGCTTTCGTTTGCGCTTACCTATAGTCAGCGCAACTGGAGACCGTTATGCATGCCATTTCATTCGCCGACATTGAACACCGTTACCGGGCCTGTCGCCCACGGTTACTGCTGTGCATGGTGGTGGGCTATGCAGCGTTTTACCTGACGCGCAAAAGTGTCAATTACGTGCTCCCGGCGCTGCAAAGCGATCTGGGGTTAGACAAAGGCGACATCGGACTGATGGGCTCACTGTTTTACCTCAGCTATGGCCTGTCGAAATTTGCCGCCGGGCTATGGCACGACAGCCACGGGCAACGCGCCTTTATGGGCTGCGGGCTGTTTGCCACCGGCTTGCTGAACGTGCTGTTCGCTTTCGGTGACGCATTGCCGCTGTTGTTGGTGGTCTGGACCTTAAACGGTTTTTTTCAGGGCTGGGGCTGGCCGCCCTGCGCTCGCTTGCTCACCCACTGGTATTCCCGCAATGAACGCGGCTTCTGGTGGGGATGCTGGAACATGTCCATCAATATTGGCGGGGCCGTTATTCCGTTGATATGTGCCTTTGCCGCCCACTGGTGGGGCTGGCAGGCCGCGATGCTGACACCAGGGATAATCAGCATGGCGCTCGGCGTCTGGCTGACAATGCAACTGCGGGGCACACCGCAGGAAGAAGGATTACCAAGCGTAGGCGAATGGCGGCATGACCCGCTGGAGCTGCGCCAGGAACAACAAAGCCCCCCAATGGGCTTATGGCAGATGTTACGCATCACCATGCTACGTAACCCGATGATCTGGCTGCTGGGCGTGTCGTATGTGCTGGTCTACCTGATCCGCATTGCGCTCAATGACTGGGGCAACATCTGGCTGGCGGAAAGCCACGGCGTCAATTTATTAAGCGCCAATGCCACGGTGATGCTGTTTGAGGTCGGCGGCCTGCTCGGCGCGCTGTTCGCGGGTTGGGGGTCCGACCTCCTGTTCAGCGGACAACGCGCACCGATGATTTTGCTCTTCACGCTGGGGCTGATTGTCTCCGTCGCCGCGCTTTGGCTGGCGCCGGTACATCACTACGCGTTGCTGGCGATGTGCTTTTTTACCGTAGGATTTTTTGTATTTGGTCCGCAAATGCTGATCGGTCTGGCCGCCGTGGAGTGTGGACATAAGGCAGCGGCAGGGTCGATTACCGGTTTTCTCGGGGTCTTTGCCTATATCGGCGCCGCGCTTGCGGGCTGGCCGCTGTCGCAGGTGATTGAACGTTACGGTTGGTCGGGGATGTTTAGTTTGCTCTCCGTTGCCGCCGTGTTGATGGGTTTACTTCTGATGCCCTTGCTGATGGTGGGCATTACGTCGTCTCGCAGTCCTACAACCTCACAGGAAGGATAAAACAATGAAAGTTACCCTGCTCTCTACCCTGGTGGCATCCGGTCTGGCGCTGGCAGCGCTCAGCGGCGTGGCAAAAGCAGAAGGTCGTCTGGTGGTCTACTGCAGCGCGACCAACGAAATGTGTGAATCGGAAACGCAGGCCTTTGGCGAAAAATATAATGTGAAGACGTCCTTCATCCGCAACGGTTCTGGCAGCACGCTGGCAAAAGTGGATGCAGAGAAGAAAAACCCGCAGGCGGATGTCTGGTACGGCGGCACGCTGGATCCTCAGTCCCAGGCCGGGGAAATGGGTCTCCTGCAGCCCTATAAATCTCCCAACCTGGAGCAGATCATGGAGAAATTCCGCGATCCGGCCAAAGTGAAAGGCAATCTCTCTTCCGCCGTTTATGTGGGCATTCTCGGTTTTGGCGTTAACACCCAGCGCCTGAAAGAGAAAAATCTGCCGATACCGAAGTGCTGGAAAGATCTGACGAAGCCAGAATACAAGAGCGAAATTCAAATCGCCGATCCGCAGAGTTCCGGCACCGCCTATACCGCGCTGGCAACCTTTGTTCAGTTGTGGGGAGAAGACCAGGCTTTCGATTACTTAAAACAGCTCAACGGCAATATCTCTCAATACACCAAATCCGGTATCGCCCCGGCACGTAACGCCGCGCGTGGCGAAACCGCCATTGGCATTGGCTTCCTGCATGACTACTCGCTGGAGAAAGAACAAGGCGCGCCGCTTGAACTGATTTCGCCCTGTGAAGGCACCGGCTACGAAATTGGCGGTATCAGTATCCTGAAAGGGGCACGTAACCTGGATAACGCGAAGCTGTTCGTTGACTGGGCGCTGTCAAAAGAGGCACAGGAGCTGGCATGGAAAAAGGGCAAGTCTTATCAGATTCTGACTAATACCACCGCCGAAACCTCGCCAAACTCGCTCAAGCTCGACGATCTGAAACTGATCAATTACGACATGGATAAATACGGTTCCACAGACATTCGTAAAGCACTCATCAACAAATGGGTTAGCGACGTGAAGATGGGCCAATAAGCCCACGCCCGGATCTACAGGCCCGCCTTCCCCTTCTCCCTGTGGGTGTACAGTCCGGAGACATAGTGAACGCTTGTTCGGGGACATGGTGGACACTTACAACTGAGGCATAAGAACCCGTTTATGGAGTCGCTTATGCCCTGGGATGCGAGAGATACCATGTCATTACGTTCTGAGTTTGTACTGTTCGCCTCGCAGGACGGGGCGAACCTCCGGGCACTCTGCCGTCATTTCAACATTTCGCCGTCCACCGGCTACAAGTGGCTTCGCCGCTGGACTGAGGAAGGCGCCGCCGGCCTTGCTGACCGTTCCCGTGCGCCTCTGCATTCGCCCCGGCGAACCGATGACCGTGTGACGGACCTGCTGCGCATGGCCCACTGCGCCCATGAACGCTGGGGCGCCCGTAAGATTAAGCGCTGGCTTGAGGACCGCGGACACGTTCTGCCCGCGTTCAGCACCGTGCACAACCTGATGGCCCGCCACGGTCTGCTGCCGGGAGGCACACCCGGCATTCCTGCCACCGGACGCTTCGAACACACCGCGCCCAACCAGCTCTGGCAGATGGATTTTAAAGGTCACTTTCCTTTTGCCGGTGGCCGCTGCCACCCGCTCACCCTGCTGGATGACCATTCCCGGTTCTCGCTCTGTCTCGCACACTGTCCTGATGAACGGCTCACAACCGTCCGGCAACAGCTGGTGAGGGTGTTTGAACGTTACGGTCTGCCGGCGCGGATGACGATGGATAACGGCGCGCCCTGGGGCGACACCACAGGAAGCTGGACCGCGCTGGAGCTGTGGCTGATGCGCCAGGGTATCCGGGTGGGGCATTCGCGGCCTTACCATCCACAGACGCAGGGCAAGCTGGAACGTTTTCACCGCAGCCTGAAGGCCGAAGTGCTGCAGGGCCGGTGGTTCACGGACGCCAGCCAGTTACAGCAGGTGTTCGACGACTGGCGCGCGGTCTATAACCTGGAGCGTCCACATGAAGCGCTGGACATGGGGGTCCCGGCGTCACGTTATCAGCCGTCATCGCGGCAGTACAGCGGGGCGGTTCAGCCGCCGGACTATGATGAGGGCGTGCAGGTGAGGAAGGTGGATGTGAGCGGGAAGCTGAGCATAAAAGGAGTGAGCCTGAGTGCAGGGAAAGCGTTCAGGGGTGAATATGTGGGCCTGCGTGAAACGGCAGAGGATGGCTGCTATGAGGTGTGGTGGTACAGCACGAAAGTGGGGATGATCGACCTGAAAAAGAGGTCGATCATCATGGGGAAAGGGTGTTAAAAAGTGTTCACCATGTCCCCGAACACCTGTCTACCATGTCTCCGGACCGTACAGTGGGAGAGGGTTGGGGTGAGGGCAAATAGCTTATCTCTCTGGCTTTAACGGAATGCTTATGTCACACACACTCACACTCCATCCCGCCCCAAAGCGGGATGCGATATTCCTTTGGGTTCTGCTCAGCTGGCTGGCCTTCGCGCTGCTGCCAGGCTGGAGCCTGGATTACGGCCTGCTGGAGTCCACGCGCGATGAAATTATCGACGCCTACGGCTGGTCGCACGTTAACGTCAGTTGGTTGTGGTATCTGCTGCCCAGCGTGTTGCTGGTTCGCCCCCTGAGCGAAACCCGGCGTAAGCAGCGCGGCCGCCACTATTTTGACGCGGGCTGGGCATTGCTGTGCATGGCGTTTGTGGCCGTCAGCGCCACCGTTGAAGGACGTGGCCTCGGTTACGCGGTCATTGTGCTGTTTGTCGCCCTTGCCGCCATCATGACGCTGGCCCTCACCCGCCTGGAGTGGCTCGGCGGTGACCGCTTTGTTATCGGCTCGCTGATTGTCATCGTGGCGCTGATCGGGGTCTTCATTGTCTGGCCGAGCATCGCCATCTTTATTCCGATGTTCACCACCGACAGTGGCGAGTTTGCCCCGCTGGCGTTTATGAATGTGCTCGCACAGGCGCACATCATTCAGGTGATCCTGAACTCCATTTGGCTTTCCATTGCTGTGGGCGTCGGCTGTACCTTCTTCGGTCTGGTGCTGGCGATTTATACCACGCGTATTGCCAAACGCAGTGCCATCATCGGCCGCGTATTCTCCATTTTGCCGATCGTCACCCCGCCGTTCGTGGTAGGACTTGGCGTCACCCTGATGATGGGGCGTTCCGGCTACATCACCGAATTAATGGTCGACTGGTTCGGGCTCACTAACACCAACTGGCTGTACGGGTTTACCGGTATCTGGCTGGCACAAGTACTGGCCTTTACGCCTATGGCCTTTATGATCCTCGACGGGGCAATTAAGACCATCCATCCGTCGCTGGAAGAGGCCTCGTACACCCTGCGCGCCAGCCGCTGGCAGACCTTTAACGGGGTGTTCATTCCGTTGCTGAAACCGGCGCTGGCTAACGCGTTTCTGATTGTGGTCGTGCAATCGCTGGCCGACTTTAGTAACCCGCTGGTGCTCGGCGGTAACTTTGACGTGCTGGCCACCCAAATCTACTTCTACATTACCGGTTCACAGCTCGATTATCAGGCCGCCAGTACGCTCGGCGCCTTCCTGCTGCTCTTCTCGCTGCTGGTGTTCTGCGTGCAGTACATGTGGATCGGCAAACGCTCTTACGTCACCGTTTCCGGCAAATCCTATCGCGGCGATGTACAGCCCCTGCCGGTCACCCTGGTGTGGAGTGTAGTGGCACTGCTGGCAGTATGGGTGGCGTTCAACGCCCTGCTCTATGGCAGCATTTTCTACGGCAGCTTCACGGTGAACTGGGGCGTGGATTACACCCTGACGCTGGATAACTTTATCAAGCTGTTTGGTCAGGGCATGAGCGACGGCGCGTGGCCTTCCCTGCTCGACACGCTGCTGTACGCCGGGATTGCCGCCCCGATTACCGCCATTTTCGGCCTGCTGATTGCCTGGATTGTGGTTCGCCAGCAATTCAAAGGGAAAAAAACCATCGAGTTCACCACCATGCTGTGCTTTGCGGTTCCCGGCACCGTGGCGGGCGTTTCGTATATTCTCGCCTTTAACAGCGCCCCGGTGTACATCACCGGTACCGCCGCCATCGTCATTATCTCGATGGTGATGCGTAACGTACCGGTCGGCATTCGTGCCGGGATCGCAGGCTTAGGTCAGATTGATAAATCGCTGGATGAGGCCTCGCTGAGCCTGCGTGCCGGGTCATTGCGTACCATTACGCAGATTTTGCTGCCCCTGCTGCGCCCGGCGATTTTATCCGCGCTGATTTACAGTTTTGTCCGTGCCATCACCACCGTCAGCGCCATTGTCTTTTTGGTGACGCCGGACACGCGTGTGGCGACAGCCTACATTCTGAACCGCGTGGAAGACGGGGAATACGGCGTAGCCATTGCCTATGGCTCAATCCTTATTGTGGTGATGCTCGCCATCATCTTTATTTTCGACTGGCTGATCGGTGAGGCGCGTATCTCCCGTTCCAAAGCTAAAAACCAGGCGTAACGGAGCGCGACCATGACACAAAAACATTTCGTTGAACTGCGCAATGTCACCAAGCGATTTGGTAACAACACGGTTATCGACAACATTAATCTTGCTATCCCGCAGGGTGAGATGGTGACGTTACTCGGGCCGTCAGGCTGTGGCAAAACCACGGTGCTGCGTCTGGTGGCGGGGCTGGAAAAACCGTCTGAGGGGCAAATTTTTATTGATGGCGAGGACGTCACGCATCGTTCCATTCAGCAGCGTGATATTTGCATGGTGTTCCAGTCCTACGCCCTTTTCCCGCACATGTCGCTGGGGGAAAACGTGGGGTATGGTCTTAAGATGCTCGGTGTGTCACGCGCAGAGGTGAAAACGCGGGTGAAAGAAGCGCTGGCGATGGTGGACCTGGAAGGTTTCGAAGACCGCTATGTGGATCAGATTTCCGGTGGGCAGCAACAACGTGTGGCACTGGCGCGTGCGTTGATCCTCAAACCGAAGGTGCTGTTGTTTGATGAGCCGTTGAGTAACCTCGACGCCAACCTGCGTCGCAGCATGCGCGATAAGATTCGCGAACTGCAAAAACAGTTCAACATCACGTCGCTGTATGTCACGCACGATCAGAGCGAGGCCTTTGCCGTCTCCGATACGGTGCTGGTGATGAATAAGGGCCATATTATGCAGATGGGCTCGCCGCAGAATCTGTATCGCCAGCCTGCGTCACGCTTTATGGCAAGTTTTATGGGCGATGCCAACCTGTTCCCGGCCACATTCCATTCGCAATATGTTGATATCTATGGATACCGACTACCTGTACCGACGCATTTTTCGGCCCAGGGCAGCGGTACGGTGGGTGTCCGTCCGGAAGCCATCACACTGGGCGAACAGGGTGATGACAGCCAGCGTTGCGTGATCGTGCACGTGGCATATATGGGCCCGCAGTACGAGGTGATTGTGGAATGGCACGGCCAGCGCATTTTGTTGCAGGTTAACGCCACCCGCCTGCAACCGGATGTTGGAGAGCAGTATTACCTGCAAATCCACCCCTACGGTATGTTCGAACTGGCCGAAACAGCGTGAGTTTCTCCCGGATGCGGCTACGCCTTATCCGGGCTACCGCCGCCACCGTAGCCCCGGTCAGCGTCAGCGCCACCGGAGGATTCCCGGATGCGGCTGCGCCTTATCCGGGCGACCAACCGCACCAGCTGTAGCCCCGGTCAGCGTCAGCGCCACCGGGGATTATCCCGGATGCGGCTTCGCCTTATCCGGGCTACCTCAGCCATTGTAGCCCCGGTAAGCGTCAGCGCCACCGGAGGATTCCCGGATGCGGCTTCGCCTTATCCGGGCTACCTCAGCCATTGTAGCCCCGGTAAGCGTCAGCGCCACCGGGGGTGTTCTAACGGCGTTCACCTGCCGCAATTTCTGTCGTTCCCCCACCCCAATCTTCCGGGTATAACCCACGTCTTACATCTCGATGAAAGGTTGAAAATGGCCAATCCCTTACCTGTTCCACCCAACCATGTTTGACAGGATTGTTGTAAACATAATCAACATGATGGCGGTAATCCACGTCATCGCGAATCGTGTGCTCCCAGAAACGAGGCTGCCAGATACTCCGCTGCTGTAATGTCCGGGTAAATTGCTTTTTGATATCGCGCCATCGCCCCGAATAGTCTGTATCGTCTGCGGGCAATGTCCATACGCAATGAATGTGTTCAGGAAGAACAACCCAGGCATCAATATGAAAGGGCTTTCGCTGCCTGACGGTATTCACCGCCTGGCGCAAAGCCTCAATATGAGTCGTGAGAAGAAAGCTTCTGCGGTTTTTAAGATTCACCGTGAAGAACCAGGTACCGCCGTTCACGTAATATCGCCGATAAGTTACCAAATGCCGCTCCATGTGCCTGAATGCCCCGGGCACTCAACGTAATCCGAAGAACAAGCCCTGGACTGAAAAGCAGCAATGTTATGGAAAGCATCTCGCAAAGTATTTCCCGGATGCGGCTACGCCTTATCCGGGCTACCAACCGCACCAGCCGTAGCCCCGGTAAGCGTCAGCGCCACCGGGGAAGATGCTGCCTGAGTGTGGCAATCTCGTCTGGCGTGGTGCGACAGCACCCGCCAATCAAACGTGCGCCCGCCTCCAGCCACTCGGGTAAATAATCCACCAGCGTCGGGCCGTTGCTCGCATGCCGATGCCAGCTTTTCAACTGCGGATCGTAACGCTCCCCGGAATTGGGATAAACCAGCAGCGGTAATGATGTGAGACTACGCAAATGACGTAGCACTGCCGCAGCCCGCTCGGGCGCAAGACAATTAACGCCCACGGACACCACCTGAGAAGACCCTGCCACCGCTGCCATCACCTCCCGCAGCGGTGTACCGTCACAGAGATGTTCGCTGTCACGTACGCTAAACGAAAACCAGGCGCGCGCCTGCGGCCACGAACGTAACAATGCAATCAACGCGCAGATTTCCGGGAAAGAAGGGAAGGTTTCACATGCCAGCAGATCGACGCCGCTCAGCAACAACGTTTCAATGCGCTGGCGATGAAATGCCTGAAAATCCTCATCGCGGCAGACGTAATCGCCGCGATACTCCGAACCATCGGCAAGATAAGCGCCATAGGGCCCAACTGAACCGGCCACCAGTAGCGTGCCAGCCCCGGGGTTTTCCTGCAGATACATTGCCCGCGCCTGGCAGGCCAGTTGTACACTTTTCGCAATCAGTTCCGTGGCCTGTGTCTGGTTGAGATTACGGGCGGCAAAACCAGCGGGCGTCGCCTGATAGCTGGCCGTGGTGGCAATCTGCGCCCCGGCGCGAAAATAGTCGAGATGCACCTGACGAATGACATCCGGTGCTTCCAGTAACACCTTTGCTGACCATAAAGAATCGGCCAAATTGCAGCCATGCGCCTCCAACTCGGTAGCCATTGCGCCATCTAACAGGACGAACGACTGGCTGGAGAGGAGCGCAGCCAGCGGATGGTTGCGGGACAAGTCATCTTTCTGAAAATTAACCGTCATCATGATCCTACGGATGATTGGCGACCACACGCAACCGCGCTCGTCTGCTGCTCAGCCGTGGGTTAGTCGTAAAAATAACATAGAGAATCGGTCGCCAGGCCATATGCCCCTCCTTAGTTAAATATAATCCTGGATTTGCCTGAAATTTTTTCTCTCAAACTAAAGTGCGAAACAATTCAGGTCAACTCATTCTCAATGATTAAATTTAACATCAGGTAATTGCCTGAAAACATTGTGATGCAGCCGACAAAACAATGTCATAAGGCAATAAAATCCAAAATGTAAAAAGTATGTGAAATAAAAACAGTAAATATCGCCATTAATAAATAATAGTAAAGCGCTCCAGCGATAAAAAGGGTGTAAGAATTTTCGGATTTATTAATCAGCGGTTCCCTATAATATTTTGTTTTTTCCTGACATATAAAAAATTCACCCCCTTCTGCCTGCGGAAATTTCACTCAAGGCATTATTTTTACGCTTCACTTTCAGCGAGTTCGCCCCGCGATACACAAAGAAAGCGTTTACTGTCCGCTAAATTTCACCATTGCGGGGCAGCATGCACCAGAATTACCCGTCAGGCGCGACATCTGTGCCGCAATTTTTTCACATCACGCCACAAAACATAAATAACTAACTGAATAAATTGATTTTTTAAGTTTGGCACTGCCTTTGCTACTGCCCATGTACTGTGTTTAATGGCGAGGCAGTAAATGATGACCACAGAATCAACCACATTAAAAAGAACACTCGGCAGCTTCCGCTTATGGGGCATCGCCGTCGGCCTGGTCATATCAGGCGAATATTTTGGCTGGAGTTATGGCTGGTCCCAGGCCGGAACGATGGGATTTTTGATTGTCGCGCTGGCGATTGCCGCAATGTATTGCGCGTTCATATTCAGTTTTACTGAGCTGACAACGGCGATTCCACATGCAGGCGGGCCCTTTGCTTATGCTTATCGTGCCTTCGGCCCCACAGGCGGATTTATTGCCGGTTTTGCAACGCTCATAGAATTTGTGTTTGCCCCACCGGCTATTGCAATGGCCATCGGTGCTTACCTCAACGTGCAATTTCCATCGCTCGATCCAAAATGGATCGCCTGCGGCGCCTATATCATTTTTATGGCGTTGAATATTCTCGGTGTCGGTATTGCCGCTACGTTTGAATTGATCGTCACACTGCTGGCGATATTTGAACTGCTGGTCTTTATGGGAGTCGTTGCACCGGGCTTCTCCTGGGACAACTTCACAGCTAACGGCTGGGCAGGCGCAGAAAGCTTTAGTGCCCCGGCATTGTCGGGTATGTTTGCCGCCATCCCGTTTGCTATCTGGTTCTTCCTGGCGATTGAAGGCGCATCTATGGCGGCCGAAGAAGCCAAAGATCCGCAACGCACCATTCCTCGCGCGCTGGGCGGCGGCATCCTGACGCTGACCGTCCTGGCCGTTGGCGTGATGATATTTGCCGGCGGCGTGGGTGACTGGCGTACCCTGTCGAACATTAATGACCCCTTACCGCAGGCGATGAAAGCCGTGGTGGGTAACAGTAGCGGCTGGCTGCACATGCTGGTCTGGCTGGGGCTGTTTGGCCTGGTGGCTTCCTTCCACGGCATTATCATGGGTTACTCCCGTCAGATTTACTCACTGGCGCGTGCGGGCTATCTACCAGCAAGCCTGGCAAACCTGAATCGCAAAACGCGCACCCCGCATCTGGCGATTCTGGCTGGTGGTGTGGTGGGTATCGCGGCCATTTTCTCCGATTCGCTTGTCACCATTAGCGGTATGCCGCTGACCGCCTGCATTGTGACGATGTCAGTTTTCGGCGCTATTGTTATGTATATCATCTCAATGGCCGCGCTGTTCAAACTGCGCCGCAGCGAGCCGAACCTGGTGCGTCCGTTTAAAGCGCCCCTGTTCCCGATTGCACCCGCGTTTGCACTGGGCATGGCGATACTCTGCCTGGTCGCGATGGTCTGGTACAACACCCTGCTGGCGCTCATTTTCGCGCTGATGATGCTGGGGGGTTACATGTGGTTCCGTAAAACAGCGCCAGCCCGTCAGCGTGCGGCGATGGATCCGCAACTGCGTGCGCTCTCCTGAGGAGGCGAAATGTATAAAACGACCCTGGCGCACCGGACATACCGGTTCGCCAGTCTAAAAGAACTCATGGCAAAAGCATCCCCGGCCCGCTCCGGGGATGTGCTGGCGGGCGTCGCGGCAGATTCAGCGGAAGAGCGCATGGCGGCGAAAATGGCCCTTGCCGACGTCCCGCTGAGTGACCTTCTGGACAATCCGCTCATTCCTTACGAAAGCGATGAAGTCACCCGTCTGATCATTGATACCCACAATGCCGATGCCTTTTCGCTGATTCGCCACCTGACCGTCGGTGACTTTCGTGACTGGTTGCTGGCTGATACCACCGATGCCGCCACGCTGACGCATATTGCTCCTGCCATCACGCCGGAAATGGCGGCCGCAGTAAGCAAGCTGATGCGTAACCAGGATTTGATTCTGGTGGCCAGCAAATGCAGCGTGATTACCCGTTTTCGTAACACTATCGGCCTGCCCGGTCATCTGAGCGTGCGCCTGCAACCGAATCATCCTACTGATGATTTAAAAGGGATTGCCGCCAGCATGCTCGATGGCCTGCTCTACGGTGCAGGTGATGCGGTAGTCGGCATTAACCCGGCCAGCGACAGTCTGCCGGTTCTTGAACGGCTCAATCATATGATGGATGACATCATCAGCCGTTTTGCCATCCCCACCCAATCCTGTGTGCTGACTCACGTCACTAATACATTGCAACTGATTGAACGTGGCGCGCCGGTGGACCTGGTTTTTCAGTCGGTGGCGGGAACCGAAGCCGCCAACAGCGGTTTTGGTATCAATTTGTCGATGCTCAAAGAGGCGCAGGACGCAGCCCTGAGCCTCAAGCGCGGCACGCTCGGCAACAACGTGATGTATTTTGAAACGGGCCAGGGGAGCTGCCTGTCAGCGAATGCGCATCACGGCGTTGACCAGCAAACCTGTGAAGCACGGGCCTATGCCGTGGCGCGCCACTTCAACCCGTTACTGGTCAATACCGTGGTCGGATTTATCGGGCCGGAGTATCTCTATGACGGCAAGCAGATCATTCGTGCCGGTTTAGAAGATCACTTCTGCGGCAAGTTGATGGGGCTGCCCATTGGATGCGACGTCTGCTACACCAACCACGCCGAAGCTGACCAGGATGATATGGACACCTTGCTGACGCTGCTGTGTAACGCCGGGCTAACCTTCCTGATTGGCGTACCGGGCGCGGATGACATTATGCTGAATTATCAGAGCACCTCATTCCACGACGCCCTTTACGCCCGCCGTTTGCTGGGACTTAAGCATGCGCCGGAGTTCGCCGACTGGCTCACCCGTATGCAGATTATCGATACCCACGGGCAGTTGCGTTTAACCGGGGCGAACCACCCGCTGCTGACCGCATTACCACAAGGAGTGAGCGCATGAATCCACCGGATGCCTGGACATTGCTGCGCGAATTTACCGATGCCCGCATCGCGCTTGGACGTAGCGGCGCCAGTCTGCCCACGCGCGAAGTGCTGAACTTTGGCCTGGCCCATGCGCAGGCCCGAGATGCCATTCACCAGCCGTTCGACAGTGAAAACCTGGCGGCACAATTACACGCACTGGGGCTGCAAACGCTCAAGGCACACAGTGCGGCGACAGACAGACACATCTATCTGAATCGACCTGATTTAGGGCGCATGCTCAGCGAAGAGAGCCGTGATGCGTTAAAAGCGAGCCGGACACCCGCACACGACCTGCTGCTGGTGATTGGCGATGGACTCTCTTCGCATGCGGTGCAGCGTCAGTCTGTCGGGTTGATTAAAGCGCTGCTGCCGTATCTGGAAACATTGGGTATTTCACTCGCCCCGGTGGTGCTGGCGCATCAGTCACGGGTTGCGCTGGGGGATGACATTGGCGAAACGCTCAACAGCAAAGCGGTCGCGATCCTGATTGGCGAACGTCCTGGTCTCTCCTCCCCGGACAGCCTTGGCGTCTATTTAACATGGAAACCCGAGCGCAAGCGGCTGGAGTCGGAGCGCAACTGCATTTCAAACATCCGCCCTGAGGGGCTGAATTACGACGCCGCCGCCTTTAAGCTCGCCTGGCTGCTGGAACAGGCGTTCCTGCGCCGACTTACAGGTGTGAAGTTAAAAGATGAAAGCGATAACCCTGCCCTGCATGGACGCGTAACACCACGCATTCGCTAGCCCGCCTTCTGCGCGCTTTATCGCCCTGGATAAAGCGCGAAGCGTAACGAAAATTTTGTTCCATACTCTCTTAACCCTGTGTGCATTCTGCGTTTGTGGAGACTCCAAGGTGAAAGAGACCGCACCTGATCCCCGTCATCATCCTGTGAGAGAGAACCCGCGCTGGCTGAGATTCGAATCCCGGATACAGCAATATGGCGCTTATTTGCTTTTTTTGATTGTCATCAGCGCCCTTGCGGGCCTGTTTTCCCATGGTTTTTTAAGCGACAGGACGCAGGAAACCGGCGATAAACAACTGCTGATTCATTACGAGCGATTCGGACGTTTACAAAGCGATATGGCGCTGGCCATTACCGTCAGAGCGCCAAAGCATGAGCAGCTCGTCATTACGCTGGGTGGCGATTTTATGCAGCAGTATGAGATACGTACCCTACAGCCGCAGCCTGACCAGGTCTCCAGCCGAAACGGGATACTGCGTCTGGAATATTCCCACGCGCATCCGGGAGAAGACTTCGATCTCTGGCTGGGGCTGACCCCGCAGCTTCCGGGCCGCGCAACGTCGCAAATTGGTGTGGAAGGCGTATCCAGCACCGGCATCTGGCAATTTATCTATCCCTGAGGGCGAGACAATGGAAATGGTATTGCGGGCAATCGCCATCTATCTGGTGTTAATGGTGGTCTTTAAAATCGCCGGACGCCGGGCGCTATTACAAATGACCTCTTTTGATCTTATCCTGCTGCTGATCATCAGCGAGGCCACACAACAGGCGCTGCTGGGAAATGATTTTTCCGTCACTGGCGCTGCGCTCACTATCATCACCCTGGTGACGGTAGACATCCTGTTCGGCTATATCAAAAAATATATCAATAACGCCGAAGACCTGATCGACGGTGCCCCGGTTATTCTGGTGGAACATGGTCAGATGTTACACGGTAAAATGAAGGAGGCTGATATTACCTATGATGACATCATGGTCTCCGCACGCAATAATCAGGGCATTGATAAGCTTGATGATATTAAATACGCTATTCTTGAACGCAATGGCCATATCTCGATTATTGCGAAGTAGCCCTACAACCTGCTCTGCACTGCGGCTCTCCGCCTTTATGCCGCAGTCAGTTTCCTGATGGTCCCTTTCATTATCATTATCTCCCCCCACAAACATAGCTTTTAAAAAAATAAAAGTAATTCCTTATATAGCTGAGACTGTTAAAACCCTGTCCACATGCTCCCGCTCAGGTACCGATATTCAGGATGCGAAACGGCGTAAAAACCTTATTTCTGATAATTACGATCAAGATCACACTCACAAAAAGACAAACAAAACAGTAAGTTGCATTCGTTAAAAAATAAATGAGAGACGCATCAACATAATTACCTCGTCGGTTGATTGACTCTTATGCACACGTGTGCATAAATAAATGCATTATGATTGAAAATGCTAAATTCAGGACGACCTGCATTTATCCAGGCATATTTTATTCGCCATGACAGGTAGCCTTTAGCGGTAAAGAAGCAGCGCCAGACGCGTTACGGTTACTTTCGCCAAAAAGAATGTTTTCCTGTTTTTTACGCGTCAGAAACAGTTACGTAAACACATCAATCATGGGTGATGCATGGACACGTGTTTCAAAGATCTTTCTATCAATCAGGATGCAATACGCGATGTGTTGCAAACAATGGGGCTCCTCAATGCTGAGGATGCCCTGCGCGTCAGCCCACTTACGGGCGGCGTTTCCTCCAATATTTTGAAAATTAACGCCGGGGAACGGCAGTTTTGCCTGAAACAGGCGCTGCCGAAATTGAAAGTGGCCAAAGAATGGCATGCACCGCTTGAACGCGTATTTGCCGAAATAGACTGGATGCAAACCGTCGCGGGCATTGCACCGCACTCCGTTCCACATATAACAGGCATCGACCGTACCACCCTCTGTTTTGCGATGGATTATCTGCCTGCTGAACAATTTCATAACTGGAAATCACAGTTATTAAACGGGCAAATAGATATCGGTTTTGCCGCGCAACTGGGCAATGTATTAGGCGAAATTCATCAGAAAACCGCGAAAAACGAAACACTGGCAAAAACATTCGCCTATGACGATAACTTCTTTTCACTGCGTCTGGATCCCTATCTTGGGGAAATAGCTCGCGTTCACCCGAAATATGCTGACGTTATTTTGACGGTATTACACAGAACACAATCCACCCGACTGGCTTTGGTTCACGGTGACATCAGCCCGAAAAATATCTTACGCGGTCCCGCAGGCCCGGTCATTCTTGACGCGGAATGTGCATGGTATGGCGACCCGGCATTTGATTTAGCTTTTTGCTTAAATCACTTCTTGCTGAAAACCGTTATTGCCGGGTCTCAGGAGGCGCAGCAAAAACTCATGCTCGCCTTTGATGCAATGTACCAACGTTATTTTGACCACATCACCTGGGAACCTGTCGGGGAATATGAAACCCGTGTCGCAGCGCTACTGCCCTGTTTAATTCTGGCCCGCGTCGACGGCAAATCACCGGCGGAATATATACAGGATCAGAACGCGCATAACGTACGTCGCATAAGTTGCGCATTACTGGAACGTCAATTCAGGCAATTAAAAGACATTACCTCATTCTGGAGGAAGGAGAACGGGTTATGAGTCGCATTAAAAATGTGATAGGTCGTCGTGTATGGGATTCCCGCGGCTGGCCGACAGTTGAGGTTGAAGTTCATCTGGAAAATGGTCTGTTCGGTCGCGGTATGGCTCCCGCGGGGGCCTCTTGCGGGATGCACGAAGCGGTGGAACTGCGCGATGGCGGCAGCGTCCTTTCCGGCAAAGATGTGCAGAAAGCGCTGCATAACATTCAACATGAAATTGCCCCGGCGCTTATCGGTACGGATATCAACGATCAGAAACTGATCGACAGCATTCTGATTGAACTGGACGGCACGGGCACCTTCTCCCGCCTGGGGGGAAACGCCTCGGTCGCCTGTTCCATGGCGGCAATCTATGCCGCCGCAAACAATGCCCATCTGCCGCTGTGGAAATATCTGGCAGGCGAGCAGAAAGTGGCGATGCCGCTGCCGCAAATTCAGATTTTCGGCGGCGGCGCCCACGCCGGGCGTCGTATTGATATCCAGGATTTGATGGTTATCGCCAACGGGGCGAAATCCTTTGAAGAAGCGCTGGTGATGACCGCTGAGGTGTATCACAGCGCGGGCCGTATCATGAAACAACGGGGTCATTTAAGCGGCGTGGCGGATGAAGGCGGCTGGTGGCCAGAGTTCAACAGCAATGAGCAGGCGTTGGACACTCTGGTGAAAGCGATTGAAGGCGCGGGCTATATACCGGGTCAGGATGTCTCTATCGCGCTGGATATCGCCTCGTCTGAATTTGGTAAACAGGGTCGCTACCGACTGGCGCTGGAATCTTCGGAATATGACTCCGATGGCATGTGCGAATTATTGCTCGGCTGGCTGGATCGTTATCCGATCCGCTCTATTGAAGATCCGCTGGCAGAAGATGATGAAAAAGGGCTTATCGCCTTTACGAAAGCCGCAGGTTCTCGCGTACAAATTGTCGGCGATGATTATTTCGTGACAAATGGCGAGCGCGTAAAAGCGGCAGCAGAAATGGGCGCCTGTAACGCCGTGTTATTAAAAGCCAACCAGGCTGGCACTATTACCCAATTGCGTAATGCTTTTGCCGAAGCACAAAAAGCAGGATATGGATCAATTGTCTCCGCGCGCTCAGGTGAAACTGAAGATAATATTATTGTCCACCTCGCATTAGGTTTAAATGCGGGGCAATTAAAAGTGGGCTCAATGACCCGCTCAGAGCGAACCTCAAAATGGAATGAAGCTATTCGACTGGAAGACACGCATGCTCTGGGATTTTTCGGCATAGCCGCATTAGATCATAAATAATTTTTTAATTTTATTCCGATTAGCTGAACAGGCGTTATCTCCGGGCCCTACGCATTGACCTGAATTTTCGATGTCTGTTCTGGTTGTATGAGTTTTTCCAAATTGTCGATATATAATTTCAGGAGATTCAAATGACCGATTACAGCGGCGAGGCTTTGCCTGCAGCCAGAAAGAAAATGCAGATTAAGCCCATTGTTCAGGTGGGTGCCGGGAACGCTCTCGAAATATACGATTTTATGGTCTACGGCTATTATGCGCGTTATATTTCGCAGGCTTACTTTCCGTCAGATAATGAATATGTGTCATTAATGCTCACGCTGATGACATTCGCGTTAGGTTTCTTCGCCCGTCCGTTTGGAGCCATTATTCTCGGGGCTTACACCGATCGTCACGGTCGTCGGAAAGGGTTAATTATGGCCCTGACCCTGATGTCGATCGGTATTTTGTGCGTCGCCATGACGCCGACCTATGCCTCAATCGGCATAGCCGCACCGATCATCGTCATTCTCGGTCGCTTGCTACAAGGTTTCTCAGCGGGGGCGGAACTGGGTGGCGTTGTTGTCTATCTGGCAGAAATATCGCCACCGAATCGCCGGGCATTCTATACCTGCTGGCAGGTGGGTTCGCAGCAGTTTGCGGTCATGGCTGCGTCTATTATCGGCCTGGTACTGCTGTACAATATGTCCACCGAAGATCTCCACGACTGGGGCTGGCGCGTTCCGTTATTGATTGGCTGCGCGGTAATCCCGCTGATGTTCTGGCTGCGTTCTAACCTGCAAGAAACCGACGTTTTCGCGAAGAAGAAAACCACACCGACCGTTAAAGAGATTTGCGCCAGTCTGGTCACCGGATGGCGAACCATTGTGGTCTGCATGGGGATGGTAGCGATGGCAACCGTCACCGCGCAAACGGTCACCACCTATGCTCCCACCTTTATTAAAAGCCTGAATCTGGGTGAAAACGTTGGCTTTATCACGCTGTTCTTTGTGGGCCTGTCAATCCTGTTCTGGCTGCCGATCACGGCGATGATCGCTGACCGGGTCAACAGAAAAACCATGCTGATTGTGGTGACGCTGACCGGTGCGCTCACCGCATGGCCGATGCTCTCGTGGCTGGCGGCTGACCCGACGGTGTTGAAATTCGTCGTCTTTGAGCTCTGGTTCTCGTTCATGTATGCCTGCTACAGCTCCGTACAGGTTGCCGCGATGGTTGAACTGGTACCGGCACATGCGCGTACGGCGGGTTATTCTTTTGCTCAGGCGGTGGCCGCCGCCGTACTGGGTGGCCTGACGCCGGCAATTTGTACCTGGCTTAACCACACCTTTAACAGTAATGCGATGGTGGGCGTCTGGCTTGGATTTAACGCTGTATTAAGTTTGTTGGCGGTATTAACCCTCGACCATAAACAAACAGCCATTAATCAGACCAAAGAATTACATTAATTGCTGACCAAACAGCAGTACATCGATTAAGTTGGTGTACTGCTGAAAATAAACTGGAAAAGGTAATGTATGAAAATTGTTATTTTAGATGGTGGCGTACTTAATCCTGGCGATTTGTCGTGGGATGCGCTTTCGCAACTGGGTGAAATATCCGTTTATGACAATTCGGCTGCGGAAGAAGTGGTTAAACGAATCGGCGATGCGGAAATTGCAATTATCAACAAAGTTGTTTTAGGCGAAAAGGAATTCAGCCAGTGTCCGAACCTGAAATTTATCGGCGTTACGGCGACCGGTTATAACGTTATTGACCTCGCAGCGGCAAAAAACCACGGCGTGACGGTATCCAATGTCCCGACGTACGGAACCTCTACCGTCGCGCAATTTACGACCGCGTTGATGCTGGAACTCTGCAACCAGGTTGGTCTGCACAACAATGATGTCCACGCCGGCGGCTGGGGTAAAAAACCAGACTTCTGCTACTGGCTGAAACCGATGCTCGAAGTGACAGGCAAAAACGTGGGCATTATCGGCTATGGCCGCATTGGTCAGGCGTTCGGCGCCGTGGCACAGGCGTTGGGTATGAATGTACTGGCTTATGACGAATACCGGAACACAGCGCTGGAAAACGACCGCGTCCGCTATGTCGACCTCGATACCCTTTACGCCGAAGCCGATGTTATCAGCCTGCACTGCTTACTGACGCCCAAAACACAGGGCATGATCAACGCAGAATCCCTGCGCAAAATGAAGAAATCCGCCCTGCTGCTTAACGCCTCACGCGGCGATCTGGTTAACGAAGCGGACCTTGCCGACGCGCTCAATAACGGCGTGATTGCCGGTGCCGCCGTCGACGTTCTCTCCAAAGAACCGCCGGTGCCTGAGAACCCAATGCTGACCGCGAAGAATTGCATTATTACCCCACACATTGCCTGGGCCTCAGTGGAAGCGCGCGGGCGTATTCTGGCGACCACCGTTGATAACGTAAAAGCCTTTCTGGCCGGACAACCGCAGAACCGCGTGGGTGACTGACAACCCCACATAAACCAAAGCGATAATTAGAGAAAGAACAATGGAAAATAACATTATCAAGGCAGCGGATTTGCTGCGCCAGGCCTGGGATAACAACGAAGCGGGCGACCCTATTCGCGACCTTGTCGACAGTGAAAATCTGACGACAGCCTACATGATTCAGGACTACAACGATAAAATCTGGCAGGCGCAGGGTCGCCGCCGGGTCGGACGTAAACTGGGCTTAACCAACAAAGCCGTGCAGAAGCAGTTCGGCATTTCAGACCCGTGTTACGGCAACATTTACGCCGACATGGTGCTGATCGACGGCGCGGAAATCACTAAACCGGTCGTCAGCGATCTGCGCGTAGAAACCGAGATTGCCGTCGTCCTGAAAAAAGACCTGACGCAAACCGAGCACACCATTCTCGACATCATCAACGCCGTGGATTACATCCTGCCAGCGTTTGAGATTTGCGACAGCCGTGTCATTGGGTGGAACGTGAAGTCCTGTGACTTCGTCGCAGATAACGCCGCCGCGTGCCTGGTAGTTCTTGGCACCAAACCGGTGTACCTCTCCGACTGCGATATCGCACGCAGCGAAATGGTCACTAAACGCGCAGGAGAAGTGGTCTCACAAGGCAAAGCGACGGCCATTCTCGGCCATCCTCTGCATGCGCTGAAATGGCTGGCTGATGACCTGGTGCGCATGGGTAAGCCGCTGCGCGCCGGCGAGTTTGTTATCACTGGCGCTATCGGTCCGGCGGTGTCCGCCAAACCGGGTGATGCCTTTGATGCGGAAATTACCGGAGTGGGCCTTATCAGCACCCGCTTTGCCGAATAAGGGATCCCCGCAGGCTTAAAGGAGGCCGTGATGGAACTGCAGAAAAATCATTTCAAGCATGCCATTAAAAATAACACCGTACAGTTGGGCCTCTGGACCCAGTTGGGCAGCTATATCGCCGCTGAGATCCTCTCCGACTGTGGTTATGACTTTATCGGACTCGATGCGGAACATGGCCCGAGTGAATACATCGAAATTTACACGCAGTTGCAGGCCTGCGCGGCTGGCGGACCCACTCAACCCATCGTACGCATTCCCAACCACGATATTTCGTTGATTAAGCGTTATCTGGATGCGGGGGTAAATACCCTGATGGTGCCCCAGGTAGATACCGTCGAGCAGGCAAAAGCGCTGGTCTCCGCAGTACGCTATCCGCCTCACGGCGTGCGCGGCTACTGTGGCGCACCGCGCGCGTCCGGCTTTGGTCGGATTAAAAACTACGCCACCACCTGCGAGGAAGAAATTTGTCTTATCGTGATGCCGGAAACCACCCTGGCGCTGGAAAATATTGAGGCAATGGCGGCGATTGACGGCGTTGACGCCTTCTTTATCGGCCCCGGCGATCTTGCTGCCAGCCTCGGTTATATTGGTCAGCCGATGCACCCGGACGTCATTAACGTGATTGAAGATACCGGCAGGCGCATCAAAGCGGCCGGGAAAGCCGTCGGCATTCTGTGTACGGATGAAGCACAAACCCGCCGTTATATCGAGCTTGGCTTTCAGATGATCGCCATTGGTTCTGACCAGGGGCTATTGACCAAAGGCGCGGAGCTGTTGCTGGCGACATTCAGATAGTTTCCCGAAGCACTTGTAGTAACCTGGGTTTTTCTTTTCCGGATGCGCGCAACAGCCCCATCCGGTTTTTTCTTTTAGCGACGGGCGATCAACGCTTTTGTGGAGTCGCCAGCCACCAGCAATGGGGTAAAAATCTGGCTCTCGGTAGAGGCATAAAAGGCCTCCGGGGTGAGCGTCTGATCCTGGTTCATCAGGCGCTCAATAATGGCAACACAGGCATCAGCAATCTGTTTTTCCGGCAGCGAAATATAAGTCAGTTTCATCTCCAGTAAACTGCTCCAGGAGACATCGCCATAGGCCACCAGCGAAAGATCGTCGGGGATGCGGATATTTTTCTCTTTCGCGGCCAGCAAGATGCTCATGGCGTAACGTGGACTGCCGAGCACCAGGGCGGTAGGCGGCATGTCAGCGGCCATGATGCGCCTGAAAGCGTCACCGCCAAACCCGGCCTGCGGTGGGCCGACATGGATAAGCGCCTGCAGCGCCGCTTGTTCTGTCGGCGTGAAGCATTGCAAAAAGCCCTGTAAACGCTCGTAGCCGGTGCTCAGCTCTTCGGAGGAGCCAATATAGCCGATACGCTGGTGGCCAAGTTCACGCAAGTGTTTTACCGCCAGCGAAATGCCGTGGCGATCGTCAATCGCGATAACTGGCGCCTGCAGGCTGCGGTGTTTACGCAGCAACTGGACGGCATTCGTGCGGGTAATCAGCTCTTGCGTTTCCGGGAGCGGGTTGGCTGTCGGCGCGAAAATAATGCCGTCCACGCGGGCAGTCATCAAACGCAACAGCGCGGTATGCTCCATCTCCGGCTTGTCGCTGGTAATGCCCAGCATCATCTGCCAGGAGCGTTCAGCGGCCACGTGCGCAATGGCATTCGTGACGGTAATAAAAAAATCGTTCTGAATATCCGGGATCACCAGACCAAATGCGCCAGTACTGGCATTACGCAACGCGCGCGCGGCGCTATTGGGAATATAACCATATTCTCGCGCAGCCCGTAACACGCTCTCTTTTGTGGCCTGGCTAATGGCGGGATGATCGTTTAATGCCCGTGATACCGTGGTATGAGATAGGCCTAATATTGCAGCCAATTTTTTTATTGTCACTGCGTCACCTTAATGTCGTCCTGGCTCGGGTTTCCCGTCATCAATTCAGAAAGCCGGGGATTAAATTATAATCCCTACAGTTTTTCGCTGTGAAAATGCACCAATGATATTGTGCATAGGCCATAATAACAGGTTCTTATATCTGGCACTATCGTTTTACGATATTAACATCTGTCTGAATTAATTAGACATAGTGCAAACTTATAAATATTTTAACTTGCCTTAAGAATCGTTTTCTTATTAAGCGAAAAATAAGGGTTATTAATATTAATAATGAAAAATAATCCTTAATCCCCGCCCCCTTCTCTGTGCTTTTCGCCTGCCCGTAGTACCGCTCCTTTATCAGAGCAAGCGAGACATTCCTCACACTTTTACACAACAGGCTATGCTGTTAGGTAGGATAAATTTCATTCTAAGGAGACGCCAATGACCACCCGGCAACCGCTTTTCCCACGCCGCCAGACGCATCCCGTTGCAGATGAGCACGCTGTTTTGAACTGGGCACAAAACGCCACGCTGGCACAAGAAAGCGCGGTTATCACGCCAGAAAATGAAGCGCAGTTGCAACAGGCTATCGCCCGTTGTCAGGGACGGGTACGCATCATGGGCAGTCGTATGTCTCCGGGCAGAATGCTCGCGATAACTCAGCCGCAGGATAGCCTGATCGATCTCTCCCGTCTGCGGGGTCTGCTGGCGGTGAGTGACGACAGCGTCACCTTTGCCGGTGGTACCCCGCTGCATGAGGTGTATGAAATCCTGACCTCCATGAACCGTATGCTCAACGCGTCGCCGGGAGTGATTGCCTCCCAGACGCTCGCCGGCGCGATCTCGACCGGCACGCATGGCCAGGGTATGCAGCAAAGTTCGCTGGCGGATGAAGCGCTTGCTATCCGGCTGATTGATGCGGCGGGCCAGATTCATACGCTGGATAATCAGCATCCCTGGTTTGCCGCGGCGCAACTGGGGCTGGGAACGCTGGGCGCTATCAGCGCCGTCACACTCCGCACCCGCCCTTACACCCAATTTACCTGTTTTAAAAGCGCGCACAGCGCCGATACGCTAGAACAGGATTTGATTGCCTGGAATCAGCAATGGACATTCAGTAAAGCCTGGTGGTTTGTGGAGGAAAACAAAGTCCACGCATGGAATGCCCGGGAAGCGCATGACCATGAGCGTCAGGCCTGGCGGGATAACCATGGTGATCTGCTGACGCTGGAAGAGACCAGCGATCAGATGAATTCCGCAGTGGAAAATACCCTGCACCATATGCGCAACGACACCCGTATCGTGGATGAAAACGGCAAGCCGTTTCGGACTGTGACGCGCTTTAAAGATTTCTCCGACGTGATTGGCGATATCTATCAGGTGTTCTGTCGTGGGATCGCCACGCCGCAGATCAATATCGAGATCGGCGTACCGATGGACCGCGCCCCCGCCCTGATTACGCGGATCCGGGAGTGGCACGCCCGCGAACAGCCCCATATGCATTACCCGATCATTTTGCGCTGTACCGGGCCATCAGATGCCTGGCTGAGTCCATCCTGGCAGCAACCCACCTGTTTTTTCGGTTTTGTGGTCTATTACGCCGAGGATGGCTCACTGTCCGAAGAGGGGCTCTCCTTTTTGCGCGGGGTCGAAACACTTCTGGCAAGCGAGGGCGGGAAGCCGCACTGGGGGAAATATTTCGACGCCAGTTTGTACGACTGGCCGACGCTCTACCCGCAGTTACCCGCTTTCAGGGAGGTGCGCCGGACGCTCGATCCTGAGGGGAAATTCCTCAATGATTTTATGGCGGAGCTGCTGTCATGAGCGCCGCGTTCGCCTGGGTGACGCTGCTCACCCAGCCCGGCTACGTACCGGGCGTGGAGGCACTGCGCCACTCGCTGCAAAAAAGTGGTTCACCGTGGCCGCTGGTGGTGATGGTGACGCCTGCCATTGACGCCGGAACACGCAGGTCGTTGAGCGACGCCGGATGCGTGATTCGGGAGGTGCCGATTCTTGGTCCCGATCCCGCGCTGGCGCACCGCTACGCCAATGCCCGTTTTGCTGAGGTGTGGAGCAAACTGGCGGTATGGACGCTTGAGGAATATCAGCGCGTGGCGTTTCTCGACGCCGACATGCTGGTGGTGCAGAACATGGATGAATTGTTCGAGTTACCGCTTCCGACAGGTTTTATTGCCGCCTGCCACGCCTGTCGGTGTAATCCCAACCGTATCGCCAGCTACCCGGAAAGCTGGCAGCCTGAAAACTGCTATTACACCTGGTGTGAAGACCCGCAGATGACAGCGCACCCGCCGGCCACGCTGGATAACTATCTTAACGGCGGGTTTCTGTTGTTGACGCCTGATAAGGATGTGTACGACAGGATGGTGACGCAACTGGCCGCCATGGCGGATATCTCCGATTATGTGTTTGCCGAGCAGGATTTTCTCAACGACGTGTTCCGCGATCGTTGGGTGCCGCTGCATTATGGGTATAACGCGCTAAAGACGCTGGGTTTGCAGCACCCGAAAATGTGGGATTTCAGCCGGGTAAAAAATGTGCATTACATTATTGATAAGCCTTGGGAAAAGGTTCCCGAGCCAGGCGATAAGTGGTACGCATTGCATCGCCTGTGGTGGGAGTATTACCCTCGCTGAGGGGTAAGATCTGTGTGGGGTGATGGGAATATGCGGCTCAGTAAGTGGGTTCCGTTCACCGTATGTTCATGGCGAAATGGCCCCTCCGAACACGTGAACGGGTAAAGGGGAACACCGCGTTCCCCTTTACAATCCCCGCGGCCCCGCAAAGAAATCGGTGCTTCGCACTGCGTTCGCCTCCCGCCCCGCTGCCTTCGGTCGGTTTGACTCGACGTCCTGTCTCGACAAACCTCAGCCCGCCATCCCTGGCGGCCTGACCTTGTCATCGGGTCTTCGTCTCACCGATTTCAGCGGAGACTCAACCCCCTCGCTGCACGCGCTGCGCCAACGGGTTACAAAGATGTCGCTGTGGTTTTCGCCTTCTCTCAGGGTAAGGGAGAAAGTGTTACCCCACCATCTCAAGGTAAATTCGGCGCAACAACTTCGTAATCTCTCCCGGCTTGCCGTCGCCGATTTGCTGACCGTCCACGCTTACCACCGGCCAGACAAAGGTGGTGGCGGAACTGATAAACACTTCGCTCGCCCGGCGCGCTTCTTCTGGCGTAAATAACCGCTCTTCAAACGTAATGCCGTGCTCTTCGCTCAGACGGAACAATGCCTTGCGGGTAATACCGTGCAAAATGTTATTGCTCAGCGGTCGGGTGACGATAGTTTTATCCGCCGTCACGATGTAACAGTTGCAGGAGCTGCCTTCGGTAATAAAGCCATCTTCCACCAGAAACGCATCATCCGCGCCGTTGGCCTCGGCCCAGGCTTTTGCCAGACACGGCGCCAGCAACTGCACGGTTTTAATATCCCGCCGTTGCCAGCGAATATCCGGGCAGGTCACCACGCGAATACCCTTACTGGCAGCAGGATGGTCGACAACCGCACGCGACTGGGTAAACAACACCAATGTGGTGGGGGTCTGCGACGACGGAAAGTGAAAATCACGATCGCCACTGTTACCGCGCGTCAGTTGCAAATAGATCCCCCCTTCCGTAAGCCTGTTCTCCACGATCAGGCGCTGGTGGATCTCGCGCAGATCGTCTTCCGCCAGCGTCAGAGGTAAGCCCAGTTCACGGCAGGATCGCGCGAGCCGCGCAAAATGGCCGGCGAAGTCCACCAGCTTGCCGTTCACCACTGCCGTGACTTCATACACCGCGTCGGCAAATAAAAAACCACGATCAAAAACGGAAATTTTGGCCTCTTCTTCCGGCACATACTCCCCGTTGAGGTAAACCGTGCGTGACATGTCCATCTCCTTACATCATTACGCCACTAACCCCATAACGCCGGGGTCGGAGGAAAAAGTTCGCTGCCATCGTAACGCAACCCATATTCACGATCTTCGGCCAGCAACAGCGGCCCGTCGAGATCGACCACACTCGCCTGCTGCGCCACCACCACGGCGGGCGCCATCGATAACGATGTGCTGACCATACAACCCACCATGATCTGCAAGCCAAGCCGCGTGGCCTCTTCCCGCACGCGCAGCGCCTCGGTTAATCCGCCGGTTTTATCCAGCTTAATATTCACCATCTCGTAGCACCCGGCGATAGCGCCAAGCGAGTCAAGATCATGGCAGGATTCATCGGCACACAGCGGCACCGGGTGCGGCAACTGAGCCAACACGGCGTCTTTGCCTGCCGGGAGCGGCTGTTCAATAAGCGTGACGCCAAGACGTGCCAGCTCGGGAGCCTGGCGCAGATAGATCGCCTCATCCCAGCCTTCGTTAGCATCCACAATCAGTCTGGCCTGCGGCGCACCTTCCCGCACGGCGCTCACACGGGCAATGTCCTCGTCATCGGCAAGCTTGAGTTTAAGTAGCGGACGCCAGGCGTTTTCCTGCGCCATCTGCTGCATACGCGCTGGCGTATCAAGGGACAGCGTGTACGCGGTATGTAAACTGTGTGGCGCGGGCAACGCGGCCTGCTGCCAGATGCTCTGACCGGACGACTTACATTCCAGATCCCAGAACGCGCAATCCAGCGCATTACGCGCCGCCCCCGCAGGCAGTGCGCTTTGCAACTGCATACGCGTCATGCCAGCCGCCAGCGCGGGGCGCAGGTGCTCGATTTGCGTGATAACGCTCGCAACCGATTCGCCATAACGCGCATAGGGCAGGCATTCGCCACGTCCGGTAAATCCCTGCAACTGGAGGGTGACGCTCACCACATCGGCTACAGTGCGACTCCCTCTGGCGATAGTGAACGCATGGCGTAATGGCCAGCGTTCATGGGCGATGGCAAGCTCCATTACAGTGCCGCCAGCTTATCAACAATCGCGCCCACGCCCTGGCGGAACGGATCCACCACCGGCAGGCCGTGACGTACTTCCAGTTCGGCCATCAGCGCCAGGGCATCAACATCGCTCAGGGCGGAGGTATTCAAAGAGATCCCCACGAAACGGGCGTCCGGGTTGGTCAGTTGCGCCATCTTCAGGTTCAGCGCCATACAGTCGGCGATGTCAGGAATCGGATAGTCCACGCCACGCATATGGGTACGGGTCGGCTCATGGCACAGCACCAGCGCATCCGGCTGCGCGCCGTGAATCAGGCCAGTCGTCACGCCCGCGAAAGAGGGATGAAACAGCGATCCCTGTCCTTCAATAACATCCCAGTGATCGGCCTCGTTCGCCGGGGCGAGCGTTTCCACTGCGCCGGAGACAAAGTCGGAAACCACTGCGTCAACGCTCACACCCGCACCGCTAATCAGGATGCCGGTTTGCCCGGTGGCGCGAAAGGTGGCTTTGCCGCCGCGCACCAGAATCTCTTTTTCAATGGCCAGCGCGGTATACATTTTGCCGCACGAGCAGTCAGTTCCCACTGGCAGCACGCGTTTACCACTACGTTTGCGCCCGCTGGCAACCGGGTATTGCTGCGTCGGATGGCGAACATCAAACAGATTGCGGCCCAAACGGTCGGCCAGCGCTTTCAACTCGGGGACATCGGCCAGTTTATTATGCAGGCCAGCCGCTAAATCCATTCCCTTTTCCAGCGCTGCACTCAGTACTGAAATCCACTCTTTTGAAATAATACCGCCACGGTTAGCCACACCCACCACCAGTGTTTTTGCGCCCGCTTTAACCGCAGCATCAATATCCATATCCGTTAATTGACAATCGGCATGGCAATTCGCCATACGGTACTGACCCACGCAATATTCCGGGTGCCACTGTTTAATCCCATCGGCAACTTTTGCTGCCAGTTGGTCATGCGCATCACCAAGAAAAAGCAGATAGGGCTTTTGGATATTCATTATTTATCCCCCTCAGGATAAGGCTAAAAATAAATTAACGCAGAAATAACATTTCTGAAAAATATTAAATAAAGGCTGACTGTTTATGCAGAATAACAAGGGTTTTATTATTGTCAACTGTCGCTATCACAGGCTTTATTTACCATGTTTATTGCGATTAGGCAGTGTTTTATTCTGATAAAGGAAATCCAGAAAACCCTTGTGAAAATATTAATCTTTAAATCCACCCCCTTCCTGAACTCAGACAATAAAAATATTTATCACAATGTGATCTCATCACTATTCATGCACCAATAAGGCGCAATGCACTATTTTAGCGATCCAAAACAGTGCTATTACACACGATAAATCTATAAGAAGAATGGATGAGAAAAATCCAATTAATGGATGTAAGGTGAATCCGTTATTGATGGAAATTGCCGCCAGAAATATCTCTGGAAAATCAAAAGGCCTGGCCATTAATTAATATTTCTTTCTTCCGACTTTCGTTTCTGATGGAAATATCAGGCTCGCGTTTACGGAAGAAGTCAGTACGACATGCAGCGCATTCCAGACGACGCGGCCGCGTGGTGCCAGGCGCATCAGTATTCAGTGTTACGCGGTGTTTGATGATTCAACATTCACAATTAACTGACGGACGGTGAGGTAACAATGAAGAGTTTTTGTGGGAAAGTCTCTTTAATGGCAGTACTGATTTCCGGCCTGGCTGGGGCGCACAGCGCACTGGCGGCAGAGATTAAAATCGGTGTGGTGCTGCCCCTGAGCGGACCGCTCAGCGGATATGGTCAGCCTTCACAGAAAGGCCTGGAACTGATTCAGAGCATCACCCCAACGCTGAAAAACGGCGACACCGTCAAGCTTATCGTGATTGACGATAAAAGTGACAAAGTCGAAGCCGCAAACGCCATGCAGCGCCTGGTCTCCAGCGACAAAGTGGACGCGGTGATCGGTGAAGTCACCTCCGGTAACACCCTGGCGATGGTCAAAATTGCGGATGACAGCAAAACGCCGCTGGTCTCCTCTACCGCAACCAACGACCGCGTCACCCGTAACCACCCTTATGTCAGCCGCGTCTGTTTCTCCGACAGTTTCCAGGGCGTGGTAGGCGCCAATCTGGCCTCACGCGATCTGAATGCGAAAACGGCAGCCATCGTCTTTGACAGCAGCAACGACTACTCCGTTGGCCTGGCCAAAGCCTTCCGCGCCCAGTTCCTGAAAAACGGCGGCACCATTCCTATCGAAGTCCAGGCGCCTGCGGGCAGCAAAGACTTTAAAGCGCAACTCTCCAGCGTGAAAGCCAAAAACGTCGACATGATCTACATGCCGATTTACTACACCGAAGGCGCGCTGATTGCCGTGCAGGCAAAACAGTTGGGCTTAAACAAACCGGTCGTCGGCGGCGATGGTCTGGCAGCGGATCCGGTGTTCTTTGATGTGGGTAAAGATGCGGTGAACGGTTACATGACCACCGACTACTACTCACCGAACGCCAAAGAGCAGACCCCTGCAGGCGAAACCTTTATTAAAGGCTGGGAAGATAAATTCAAATCGCCCACCCATACCTGGGGCGCAATGGCGGCTGATGCCTACAACGTAATCGTCAATGCGATGAATCAGTGTAGCGATCCGCACGATCGCGTCTGCGTTAACGAGAAAATCCGCGCGACCAAAGACTTCCAGGGCGTAACCGGTACGTTAACCCTGAAAGACGGCGACGCCATTCGCAGCGCCGTGATTAACGAAGTGAAAGATGGTCAGCTGGCATTCAAAACTGTGGTGAATCCGTAAGCAGTAATAAGAGGTTATTAAACTAGATGGATGGCACCATATTTCTCCAGCAGGTCGTCAATGGCATGAGTCTGGGCGGCATGTACGCCCTGATCGCCATTGGCTATACCATGGTGTATGGGGTTCTGCGCCTGATTAACTTCGCGCATGCGGATGTCATGATGGTCGGTGCGTTTGCAACCCTGTTTCTTTTTTCTTCTATTGGGCTGCCCTTCGGGGTAGCCATTTTACTGACGCTCGGATTTTGCGGCTTGTTGGGGATGTTTATCGACCGGGTGGCCTATCGTCCACTGCGTCAGGCATCAAAAATCTCCATGCTGATCACCGCCATTGGCGTCAGCTTCTTCCTGGAAAACTTGTTTAACGTCCTCTTCGGCGGCAGCTCGCGTTTCTTTTCTGCTCCGGACTGGTTCAACAACACCCTGACCTTTGGTCACATCATCATCACTAACGTGGCGTGGGTCGTGCCGCTGATCACCGTGCTCCTGCTACTGGCGATCCTCTGGCTGCTCTACCGTACCCGTTATGGGATGGCGATCCGCGCGGTGGCATTTGACGTCAATACCGTGCGCCTGATGGGCATCGATGCGAACCGCATTATCTCGCTGGTGTTCGCCCTTGGCAGCAGCCTCGCCGCACTGGGCGGTGTCTTTTACTCCATCAGCTACCCGACTATCGATCCCTTGATGGGCGTTCTGATTGGCCTGAAAGCGTTTGCCGCTGCCGTGCTCGGTGGTATTGGCAGCGTCACCGGCGCGGTGCTGGGCGGGTTCATTCTCGGCTTTACCGAAGTGGTCGCTGTCGCGCTGTACCCTGAACTGGGAGGTTACAAAGACGCCTTCGCCTTTATGTTTTTGATTCTGGTCTTGTTGTTCCGCCCGGTGGGCATTATGGGTGACGAACGTCTGGAAAGGAGCCGCTTCTAATGTTTAACGCTTCAACCACTCTCGGCGCTCAGGGGCGAAACCTGGTCATTATTGTGCTCGCCATTGCGCTACTGGCCGGGATGAATCTGGTTTTCAACGATTACATTATTCGGGTTATCAGCACCGTATTTGTCTTTATGATCCTGGCGGTGAGCTACAACCTGATTAACGGCGTGACGGGCCAGTTGTCACTGGAACCCAACGGTTTTGTTGCCGTGGGCGCCTATGTCACCGCGCTGTTTATTCTCTCTGGCGACAGCAAAGTCGAGATGTTCGAGATGGCCGCGCCAAGCCCGTTTATCCTGATGTTGCATACCAGTTTCTTACCGGCGCTGTTGATAAGCGGGGTGTGCGCCGCTTTCCTGGCGGTCTGCCTCGCGTTCCCCGTGTTCCGCGTACGCGGCGACTATCTGGCGATTGTGACCCTGGGTTTTGGTTTTATTATCAAGATCCTCGCTATCAATAATCCGCAAATCACCAACGGCGCAATTGGGCTAAATGATATTCCGCAGCAGCCCCATCTGCTGTTCTGGTGCGGGCTGTTCGCCCTGGCGGCATCGGGGATGATCCTGCAACTGGTCTGGTCAAAGTATGGCCGCATGATGAAGGCGATTCGCGATGATGAAGACGCCGCCATCGCCATGGGGGTAAACACCTTTCGTATCAAAACCTGTGCGTTTGCCACCAGCGCCTTTTTCGAAGGCATCGGTGGCGGGTTGCTGGCCTCGCTGCTGACCACCATCGCGCCGGGATTGTTCGACTTTATGCTCACCTTCCAGCTGCTGATCATTATCGTGCTGGGCGGTCTGGGTAGTACCACGGGCGCCCTGCTCGGGACTATCGTGGTCGTGGGAAGCGGCGAATGGCTGCGTTTCCTTGACCAGCCGCTGACATTATTCGGCCACGATCTGGGCTCTTATCCGGGGCTGCGTATGGTGGTGTTCTCACTGCTGTTGCTGATCATAATGTTATTCGCCCGCGAAGGTCTGCTTGGCAAGAAAGAAGTGTGGCAAGTCCGCTTCGGGAGGCACCGCCATGACGTCAAATAAAGCCATCCTTGAGGTGCAGGAAGTCGTCATGCAGTTCGGCGGCCTGCGCGCGATTGATAACGTCAGTTTCCACGTTGATGAAGCCGAAATCTTCGGGCTGATTGGCCCAAACGGCGCCGGGAAAACCACGCTGTTTAACGTTATCACCGCCAACTACAAACCAACCAATGGCAACGTGCTGCTGGATGGCAAATCGATCAAAGGGTTGAAGCCGAACAAGGTGGTGAACGCGGGGATTGCCCGTACGTTTCAGAACATCCGCCTGTTTAACTCAATGACCGTACTGGAAAACGTAATGGTCGGGCTGGATCACAGCAGCCACTATTCACTGCTGGAGGCGGCGCTGCATATTGGTCGCTATTTCCCTGCCGAACGTGCCGCACGGGCGAAGGCGATGGCGCTACTGGATTATATCGGCATCGCCGAGTACGCCAATATGCAGGCCACCAACCTGAGCTATGGCAACCAGCGCAAAGTAGAGATTGCCCGCGCGCTGGCGACGGGGCCAAAACTGCTCTTGCTGGATGAGCCCGCCGCAGGGATGAACCCCAAAGAGACGGAGGATCTGGCCAGCCTGATTTTCCGCATGCGTAAGGATTATCAGCTAAGCGTGTTGTTAATTGAGCATGATATGCCGTTCGTGAACGCCCTGTGTGAACGCGTCATGGTACTGGAATATGGCAAACCGTTATTCAGCGGACTGATGTCCGACGCGATTCAACATCCGGAGGTGATCTCCGCCTACCTGGGGGACGTAGATTATGCTTAGCGCCCGTGAGCTAAAAGTGTTTTATGGCGTGATTCAGGGGCTGAAAGGCGTAGATATCGAGATCAACGACCGGGAAATTGTGACGTTGATTGGCAGCAACGGCGCGGGGAAAACCTCGACACTGAATGGTATCGTCAACCTGGTGCGCTCCACCGGAACGGTCAATTTTCTGAATGAGGATATCTCCCGCAGTCAGACGCACCACATCGTACGCAAAGGGCTGGCGCTGGTTCCGGAAGGGCGAAAAATTTTCACCAACCTGACCATCGAAGAGAACCTGCGGATGGGAGCCTATAACAATCTGGCGAATTTCCCCCATCTGCGTGACAGGATGTACAGCCTCTTTCCGCGGCTGAAAGAGCGGCGTAAACAGATGGCGGGAACAATGAGCGGCGGTGAACAGCAGATGCTCGCCATCGCCCGCGCGTTGATGAGCGAGCCGGTGTTATTGATGCTCGACGAGCCGAGTCTGGGTCTTGCGCCAAAAGTGGTGGGCGAGTTATTTGCCACCATTCGCCAGTTGCGTGAGGAGAACATCACCATCTTGTTGGTTGAGCAAAACGCCACGGCGGCGCTGCGGATTGCCGACCGGGCCTATGTGCTGGAAAACGGCAAGATAGTGCTCTCCGGCGAGGCAAAGGATGTGCTCGCAAACCCGGAAGTGAAGAAGATGTATCTGGGGGGATAAACCAGGTTCCCGGATGACGGCACCATGCCGTGTCCGGGTTGCATCGTGGGTGGCGTTGGTTAGCATGGCATATCTTTTCAGCGGCGATGGCTGCGGCCCTCCGGCACAAAAAACCTTCTGTTTTCCACATGATGAGTCGAAATATTGGTAGTTTTCCCTCCGGGAAATAGAACGTATATTGACGCAAATTCACCCATCTTGTTGTCGATACTATGCCCGTTCAATTTTCAACTTTACCCGTGACCTTAGGCGTCACGGGGCACCGCGATGTGCAGGATACAGAGCAACTTCTCATCCTGCTGGAGAGTGAAATCAGCGCGATTCAGGCACGCTACCCCCATTCACCGGTCATGGCCCTCTCTTCGCTGGCCGAAGGGGCTGACCGCCTGTTTGCCCGCGTGATCATGGAAAAAAGATTACCGCTGCACGTCGTGCTGCCTTTTGCCAAAGACGAGTACGAGCGTGACTTCGCCGCCACGGTGGCGGAATTTCGCGAGCTCTACGATTACGCCCACAAAACCGGCGGTATCTACTGTATCGACACAGTCATCCCCGGCTCTGAACCCATGATTTCCCTGGACCAAAACCCGCAGGGCTCCCTCTACCGCGACCTGCAATATGCCAAAGCCGGCATGTATCTGGCACAACGTTGTCACATCCTTTTCGCGCTGTGGGATGGCGAAAAAGCCAGGGGCTTAGGGGGCACCGCGCAGGTGGTTAACTTCCGCCGCGAAGGACGCATTCAGGATAACGACCTGGCCGCGTTAAATGCCAAATTGCCCGGCATCAAGCGCTACCTGGGGCAATCCAACCTGCTGGATGTACCGGACACGGGCCTGGTATGCCACATTCACGTGCGCCGCAAAGCGGGAACCTACGCTGACGGCGCCACCTCCCCTTCGGTCTCCTGGTATCCGCCGCTGCCAGTCAAAGGCCAGCCGGAGACGCCATCGATCCACGGCGAAGAGTCCTGGTACCGCAGCCTTGAGCGGCTCGATAAGCTTAATGCGCGTGTCGCTAAAGAAGATGACGCGAACGCCAGCCTCGGTACATCGCATCTCTGTCATGCCGCCTTTGCCCATATCGACAGGCTGGCAAATAAAGAGATGAAAGATATGCGCAAGGTGTACAACCTTATCTTTGGACTGGCCGCCGTCATGGCTCTGGTGGGTAACCGTGTGCCGGGCGATGGTGAGCACTGGGTTATTACCTCACTCAGCCTGTCTCTGCTTCTGCTGGTTCTGCTGTCCGTCGCGCTCAGCCGCGTCCACAGTTCACGCGCCAATCGTAATGCCACCGAGCTACGTGCGCTGTCGGAGGGACTACGTGTACAGAATGTCTGGCGTCAGGCCGGGATCACGCGCGCCGTTTCGCTGCATTACCTGCGCCGCAGCCATGACAATATCGCCTGGGTACGCCGGGCCATGCTGGCTGCGAGTATTTACCCACAAAGCGACGCCAGTACGCTGAAAACCGCGATTGACGGAGTGAAAGAGAGCTGGGTGCGCGATCAGAAAAATTACTTCGAAAAAAACGTGCATAAAAAAGAGCGCAAGCATCGCCTGGCAAAACGCATGGCCTTCGGACTGTTTATCTGCGGTATCGCCATCACGTCTGGGGTACTGGTCTCCAGCCTGTGGGGGCTTACCGATGAGCACCTGGCGCATACGCTCCATTTTTGGAATATGGCGGGCGAGCACCTGGCGGAGTTTTTGATCGCCTGCGCCGCACTTTGCGCCGCTTACGCGAAATTTCTTGGCTATGAAGAGGACATTGCGGACTACGAACGTTCTGCGGTGCTGTTCTCTACGGCGCTGGCGAAAATGGAATCCCATTCGCCGACGCCGGATACCGAAGACTTGCAGGAAACGTTGTATGCGCTCGGTATTGAAACCTTACAGGAAAATGCACGTTGGGTGGCGCGTACTACCGGACGTGATGTGGAAATTATTGGCGGCTAACCCCCCGCTTTCGTGAAGGAACAGCACTATGACCCAGGCGACGTTGCAGCGCGAAATCCGCGTATTTCTCTCCTCCACGTTTCGGGATATGGACGCCGAACGCCACTACCTGGTGATCCGCGTCTTCCCGGAGATCCGCCAGATCTGCTATCAGCGGATGATCAATTTCAGCGAAATCGATCTCCGCTGGGGAATAACCGAAGAGGCGGCTCATAATGGCCGCACGGTGCAAATCTGTCTTGAGGAGATTGAACGCTGCAGGTCGCTTGGCATTCCCCCCTTCTTTATCGGTTTCCTTGGCGAGCGTTATGGCTGGGTGCCCCAGGCTGACGATCTTGCCGCCTACTGGCTGCAATCTCCGGACCAGCGCTACGCCGGGCTGATTCGCGATGCACTGAAAGAAAATATCAGCGTCACGGAGCTGGAAATTCGCTTTGCGTTTCTGGCGCCACCGCCGGATGTCGTCCCCCTCTCTTCCGCCAGCACGCCGCGCGTACAGATGTTTTTGCGCGATCCAGCCGTCACCGCCGCTATGGCCAACGCTGAGACACCGCAGGATGTCTGGTTTGATCGCCTGCCTGATGGCACGCCGGACAGTACGCGCACAGAACAACTGGCTTTGCTGAAACAGCGGCTGCGTCAGCATTTTGCGCAGACGATCGCTATCGACGGCTATGACAGCGTGGAGCAATTCGGCGAGGCGGTAAGGGCTTACCTGCTCAATGCCATCGATACGCTTTATCCAGCGCAACAGATGCCCGATCGCTGGCAGCAGCGCACCCACGAACATGCGCAGTTTGCCGCCGCTCGTCGCCGCGCCTATGTGCCGCTCACGGCGTTTCGCCAGCAGATAATCAGCGAACTCAACCAGGGCTGGATGGCTATCTCCCCGGCGCCCTGGCTGATAACCGCCCCTTCGGGGATGGGTAAAAGCGCCTTTTTAGCCGACTTAGAAAGCACGCTGCGGGAGAAAAACCGCCCGGCACCGATGCCGTGGGACGACGATTATGTGCCGCTTGAAATGAGCGAACTACTGAGCCAGGACGATAACTATCGCGTGTTCAGCCACTATATTGGTGCGGATGGCGACACGACGCTGGACAACTGGCGTAACCGGCTGTTCTGGTTTTTTGCCGAAGCGGGAGACGGCACAGAACCCGCCTCCGAGGAGCATCACGCCTGGCAGCAGGTGATGGACAGGCTGCAACGCTTCCGCCAGAACGAAAAGGCGACACTGGTCCTGATTCTGGATGCCATCAACCAGTTTGATAAGCCTGAGCTTGCGATTCATCGCCTGCAGCAACTTGAGTGGCCGTCACGCGTGCTGCTGGTATTAACCGCCACGCCAGAGGTGCAGTCATTCCTTGAGCAGCAAAAGATCGCGTGGAAATGCCACCCGCTCCCGGCGCTGACGCAAGAAGAGCGCGGGTTGCTTTGTCAGGCAAGCCTGAGCCAGGTCAGTAAGTCTTTATCCAGGGAGCTGACCGGACAGCTTATGGCCGCGCCCGCCTGCAACAATCCGCTGTTTATGCATCTGGTGTTAGAAGAACTCTGCCTGCATGGCCGCCACGAAGCGTTGCCGGAAAGACTCGCCGCGCTATTGGCCTGTACAGAACCTGGCGCCTTGTTTACCTCGGTGTTACAGGCGTCAGACCGCGATTTCAGTTTGCCAAAACTGGCGACCCGGGCCGCCTGCGCCATTGCGGCCTCTCGTCGCGGGCTGACCCATAGCGAACTGTCCCGCATTCTGGCGGTTTACCCTTCGCTGAAAGTCCCGGATAGCGAGTTAGTGCCGCTGCTCGCGCGACTTGCTCCGTATTGTCAGAACAGCAATGGTCGCCTGCGGTTATTACATAACACGCTCTATCAGGCACTACAGAGCAATGATGAAATGGAAAGCTGCCGGGAAAGTATTCTCAGAGAGTTCCAGGACAGCAGCGATTTTGCGCTGGCGGAACGAACCTGGCAGTGGCTGTCGCTCGGCGAGATCGATCCGGTCATACGCGAACTCTCTGAGGTCATGGCGGTGATCCGTTTGCACGAGATTGATCCAGCACTGTTACGCACGGTCTGGCAATTGAGCGGCATCTACGATGGGCGTCGCCTTGACCCCCGGTTTGAACAGGCGTTTGAGTGGCGCGCCCCGGACGCGATGGCGATGCAAAGCTACCTGCCCGCGGCACTCGCCATCTTCACCTGGTTACGACAGAGTCGGGCGGAAAAGGCGGCAACGCAGTGGGCCGGGATGATTAAACCTTGCGTGGATGATGACAATACGCCCCCCGGACTCAAAGCGCATTTTTACAATACGCTCTCCGTTCTGGCGCAAAAAACCGCTAACCCCGCCCTGGCAAAAGAGGCCATGGAGCAGGTACTGGAAAATCTGTTTAATCCGGGCGAGGACGGAATGAAAATGCTGGCAGTAACCATGTCTAACATGGCGCAACAACTCAATGCGGCGGGCAAGCGTGAACAGGCGCTGGAGCTTTATCAAAAGGCAAAAGTAGCAGCCCTGCAGCCCCCGCGCGATCCTGCCGTTCTGGCCAACGTTATCATGCAAATCGCACAGATTAAGGCCCAAAGCGGCAACAGCGCCGAAACGGAACAGCATCTGCAGGAAGCGGTTGCCCTCATCGAACAGATGCCGCCGACGCCGCAGCGGCAAATTATGCTGTCATCGATGTATCAGGAGCTCGCCACCGTCTGGCTGATGGAAAAAGATTTTGCCCGCGCCGTCGAACTCTATGACCGCGCCATTGCGGCAGTACAAACGATCTACCGCAGCGACGCGAGCGAAATACGTAAGCTTGAGGAAAGTCGCAATCTGTTTTACCGCCTGGCCTGCGAGCACGGCCAGGCGGAGTAACCCCACTTAGTGAACAAGCTTATTCCAGGCACTGCGTAGCTTTTCTCCCACGCTACGCTTTGCCTCATTCTGCGCGCCCACAGGCGCCAGCGGTTCTGCCGCCGATTCCTGTGTACGAGATACCGGCTGCGCTGGCGTCCCGGATTGGGGCGCGACGGGCCATGCTGAGACATCGACGTTAATGGATGTCTGCCAGGACGGTGACGCCATACTGACCGGCGTTTGCCCCCCTTGTTTCTTACGCCCGGTTTTGTCCAGCACGCCTCTTGCCACCAGCCATTGAAACAGCTCATTTTTTTCCGCAGATCCATCAGACCACTGCGGCTCCACCAGGGTAAAGAGCGTGCGGTACAAGGTTTCCGCAACCGGATACTCAGCCAGAAAATAGTGCATTTCTGCTGCCTCTGCCACGGACTGTACCTTAAGCTCAACGTCGCCATGATCGTGCTCTACGCGAACCGACATAATGTGCAGCAGCAACGCTTTCGCTTCCTGATATTTCTGCAACGCTTTGTACGTGCATGCCAGATTACGCATAACCTTGAGCCTGTCGGCATTGTCCAGCGAAAGCTTGCCGTCCTGTAAAGAGAGCCATTTCTCCCAGGAGGCTGCCGCCTCATCCAGACGATCTTGCCCCAGATACAACATGCCCAGGTCATCAATTAGCCGTAACATCACCGGGCTATCAGGCCGACTCAGTTCAGATTGGGTAGTCAACATCGCTTCATACAGCGGGATCGCCTTTTCATGGCAATCACCCTCCATATAGAGGTTTGCCAGCGATTGCCGGGCGAACAACAGTTCTGCCTGGCTATCAGGGAGATGCGCAAGCAAAGAGACGGCTTCCCGCAGTTGAGCGGCAGCGTCCTCAAGACGTCCCATGGAATGATATAACTCTGCCATATAGAACAGCCCTGCAATGAAGTCAGGATGGCCCGGCGATAACGATTTACGCCGGATGTCCATCATCTGCGTAAACAACGGTTCGGCTTTCCCGGCCTCGCCCTGACGATAATAGAGCTCTCCCAAATCGTTGAGGCTTGTGGCGATATCGGGATGTTCCGGCGGCAGAACCCTCTGGCGCAAGGCCAGGACGTCAAGCAAAACAGGTTCGGCTTCGTCGTAACGCCCAAGCTCCATATAAAGGCCGCCAAGGCTGCGCGTTAAGCCAATCAAATCGGGATTGTCGCGAGCCTGCAGACGCGTTCTTACCGCCAGCGATTTATGCAGTAAGGACTCCGCCTGTTCATATTCTTCCAGATGTTGATAGCACTCCCCCAGGCTCTGGGCGAGGTTGGCAAAATCGATACTGTTTTCGTTGCTCACCATTTGCAGCGCTTCCCGCAACAGCGGCTCTGCTTTCGCCGGCTGGCCCAGTGCACCGTAAATGCCGGCCAGGTTATTGAGTACGACGCCGATATCCGGATGTCCTGCTGGCAACATTTTGCGCATCAATGCCAGCGCATCCTGAAGCAGCGGTTCCGCTTTGTCATACTGTCCAAGCAGACGATAAAAAAGCGCCAGGCTATTAACCGTCCCCATGGTGTTGATCAGATTAACGGGTGTGGCTTTACGTACCATGACGACAGCCAGTTCACTCCAGCGCGCGCCCACCAGCCAGAACCCACGTTGCAGAAACCAGGCGCTTACCGCGTTCATTGCCGGCATAAACGCCACCTCAGCGCGCCAGGCACTCCAGTTTTCCACCAGCGCATGTAATAACAGCGAAAGGGAACTTCGTCCTGCGCCAAGGGCCAGCATCGCCTGCGAGGCCAGCTCCGGATAGCTTTGCTGTAATGCGCAAAAGGCGTCGACATGCCCGAGGGTCTCCACCAGTTGCTCATAATTTTCCAGCGCCATCCACTGGTATGTGCGTTCGGCCACCGAAAACGCATCCCGTTGATTAAACCGGGCCACCAGCGCCCGCCGGGACGGGGACATCAACGGCGACAGCGCGGTCAGCGTTTGGGTGAAGATGGTATGTGTGATACGCAACCTGCCGTCTTCGTTCAGGCAAAACGGTGCGATACGCGCCAGTAAACGCAGCAAGGTCTGGTCGGCCATTTTCAGGGCTGACTGGTGCAGATGCGGCGCCAGCAGAACGGCCAAATCACTGTGCGAGACCCCGGCGCGGGAAGCGGCAATCAGCGTCGTTGCATGGCTGGCCAGGGAGTAGCCTTCACTGCGAAAATCCCGGTCGGTTTCATTTAACAGTGCGAGGAACAGTTGCCCCGCATCGTCATAAGTGAGTAATGCGCTCACCCGTTCCGCCAGTGAGTCATGATCCGCATGCAGGCGTAACTCTTCCATCACCAGACGCAAAAAGAGCGCGTTACCGCAGGCGGGGGCGGTAACCAGTTGCCCGATTAATGTCTCCGGCAACTTCTTGCTGTACTGACGCAAAAACAGAGTAATGGCTTCGCGGCGATGATCTTCGGTCAATTCCGGGAAGGGCAGCGTCGACCATGCTTCCGGTAGCGGTTCTGTTGAGGTCACCACCAGCAATGTGCCCGGTAAGAAGCGCAGGTTGTTGAGGCGACGCATCCCCGCGTCCTGAGGCGAAAACTGGTTAATGGCATCCAGCAGCAGAATGAGGGGCTTGCCCATCTGTACCTGGGCGGTGCTCACCCGTTCCGCGAACGCCGCCCAGCGCGCGTCGTCTTCGGTGGGAACATCAAGTGTAGCGGGTAGATAAGGTGTGAGCGCCTGTAGTACCCGCTCACGCCAGCTTTCCGGCGTGTTATCGCCGTCCGCGCCAACAAAATGGGCTATCACCCACGCCTTGCTGAAGGCCTCTGAGGTCATCAGATCGGCCATAAACGCACTTTTTCCCCGCCCGGAATCGCCAACCAGCGCCAGACGGTTCCGGGGATCGCGCGCCTGTTCCTCGTCCGGAGGCAAAGCACTCAGCGTCTCCTGCACCCACGTCTCAACCTGATGTTTAAAGGCGACCAACGGGACATAATTCTCACGCCGGGAAAGTGCATAACATTGTTGCGCATGTAATCTGAGCTGCCGCTCATCCGGCACATCATCGCGAGGGAAGTGGGCATCCAGTTCGGCAGATAAAAAATCGAGGATCTGCTGACCAAACTCGCTGATCGCCTGGTAGCCATCGACACCGATACACTCCGCGCGCGTCTCTCTGATTGCGCTTTTCAGTGCCGCAAGTTTGTCGCGGGCGTCTGCTGTACTTTCATAGAAGGTGGCCGTTTCTTTCCCGGCAAGAGAGGCCGTTAAATCCGGGTGGCGAAAATAGAGCTGGACCCGCTGCCTGCTGACACCTTCTCCATCGTCCATAAACCCAAAGCGCATCTCCAGTTCGGTAACGCTGATACCTTCTGCCAGCGCCGCTTCGATACGTCTGGCATAGGGGTTTTCAGACTGCGCGGCCTGGCACCAGTAATTTTCCAGTTCGTGGCGCTGTGGTATCCAACCGTAACGTTCACCGATAAAACCAATAAAGAACGGCGAAATGCCCAGCGCGCGGCAGCGGGCAATCTCTTCGAGGCAGATTTGCACCGTCTGTCCGTTATGCGCATCTTCTTCGGTAATCCCCCAGCGCAGGTCAATCTCGCTAAATACCACCTGACGTTCCAGGCACTGTTGCCGAAACAGGGGGAAAACGCGGGTCAGTAATTCATGACGCTCGTTTTCCATATCCCGAAAGGTGGAAGACAAAAACAGGCGAATCTGGCGAGGCTGACTGGCTGACGTTGGCATTAGCGATGTTCCATGTGGTTGGTCGGTTGCGGTAATGCATACAAAACCGGAGCGACTGGCGCTCCGGCGTTCAGGTTTTACAGCGTATCTTTGGTTAAATCACGCGTTGACGTTTCTGGCGCACGCCAGGCAGCCCAGGCGGCCACCAGCGCCGCTATGACCACATAACAGGCAACCAACGTCCAGTTGTTGTTATCCAGGGCCGTGAGTCCCCTGGCGATAAACGGCGTAAAGCCGCCCGCCACAATGGCGCCCAATTGCGCGCCAATGGAAGCCCCGCTGTAACGCACTTTTGGCCCGAACAGTTCCGTAAAAAAAGAGGGCTGCACGGCGTTTATCGAATTATGGGCGATGTTAATCAGCAGCACATACCCCGTAACCATCAGCGCGAAAGAGCCGCTTTCCAGTAACCAAAAGAACGGAAACGCCATGGCCGCTGCAGATAACGCGCCGAAAATATAGACCGGACGACGGCCAACCTTGTCAGAAATAGCGCCGAAAATCACATGCATCGGGAAAGCCAGCATGCAGGTTGCCATTACGACGCTGAGCATGGTTTGTTTATCCACGCCCAGCGTTCCCGTCGCATAAGAGACAGCAAACACCGTACACATAAAGAACGGAACACTTTCCGCAAAACGCAACATCATAATCAGCAAAATGCTGCGCCACGCCTGGCGGACAACGTGTATAACCGGGCTTTCCTGTTTTTGCACCGGCTTGTTTTTCTTTTCCAGTTCTTGCTTACGTTGCACATGCTGGAAAACGGGCGTTTCATCCAGACGGCGGCGCATATACAGCCCGACCAGCACCAGAACGACACTCAGCATAAACGGAACACGCCAGCCCCAGGAAAGCAGGTGATCTTCCGGCAGCAACATCACCAGCGCAAAGATCCCCGTTGCCAGTAACTGGCCGGAGAAACCACCGGTCTGTGGAATTGAACCCAATATGCCGCGACGGTTAGCGGGCGCGCTTTCCACCACCATCAGCATGGCGCCGCCCCATTCGCCGCCGACCAGGAATCCATGCACAAAGCGCAACAAAACCAACAGAATGGGCGCCCAGATGCCGATAGTCTCGTACGATGGCAGACAACCAATCAGAAAGGTGGCGGCCCCCATTCCCCCCAGGGTAATTAGCAACGTGATTTTTCGGCCCAGGGTATCACCCATGTGGCCAAAGAAAATGCCGCCCAGAGGCCGGGCAATAAAACCTACGCCAAAGGTTGCAAAAGAGGCCAGCAGTGCGGCAAGCGGGCTAATATTGGGAAAGAAGATTTTGCCGAACACCAGCGCGCTTGCCAGACCATAAAGCAAAAAATCGTAATATTCGATGGTGTTCCCCACCCAGCTTGAGATAACCACCCGGCGAATGTTCGCTTTATCTAAATCCAGCTTTGGCGCTGCGGGCATTTCAAGAGAAATTGACATGACGCTAACCTTATTTTCTTCGTCAAAACGTATTGCCACCGTCTGTCGCCGCCTTACTGTGGGCAATATGCCATTGTTACAGGTAATACGTTACCGCCTGACCTCATGCGCTATCAGGCAAGCTGGAGCTCACAGTAAATAATGTTCTGACGATTCCAGGTGTAGGTCAGGTGCAACGTGTTACCTTCACTCACGATCGCCGGATAGGAGAACTCCCCCTCTTCACTTTCCAAATCCAGTGAAGACGACCAGCTTTCGCCATTATCCCCGGATACAGACAGGGAGAGCGGGAAGCGCTGCCCCCAGTTACCGCTAACAGGATTGCAGACCAGTACCAGTTTATTCCCGTCCGCCATCACCAGATCAATACCGCTGTTATTATTGGGCAACGCGGTGGCATAGGCCGCACACCAGGTTTTCCCGTTATCAACAGAATCACTGCGGTACAGCCAACCGCGCGTGCTGCGCATTAGCATATGAATATGGCCCGGAGAAGATTCCCATAATGAAGGCTGGATAACGCCGTCCCAGCGTAAAACGCGGCTCAGGTCATTTTCCCATAAGGCTTCGTCTTTTAACCCCTGCCATAAATGGCTGTGCCGGGCGCTGGCGCTATCATAATGCTCAAGTGGAACCGGCGAAAAATGCCAGCTTTTGCCGTTATCGTCAGAACGATCAACGAAGGCGTCCCAGTGCCGATCATCTTCAATGGAACCTGGTGCAATCCAGGTCCCGTCAGCCGCTAACAGAATTTTATTTTTGACCGGTCCGCGCGGCAGCGCATCGCCGTTAACCAGTTCAGCGGGTTCACTCCAGCTCACCCCGCCATCGGTCGATTTCACATAGCGGGTTTTCCAGACGTGTACACCGGAGCCGACTTTATAAAACAGCCACAGTCCGTCAGGCGCGTTGAATAAAACGGGATTCCAGTGCGCGAGTCCATCACAAGCAACGGTGCGCTGCGGGGAGTGCCAGCGCCCCTTTTCCCGGCGCGCCAGCCAGATAGCCGTATCGCCGCTACCCTCTTTTTGCCCGGCAAACCAGGCCACGAGCAGGTCGCCTTCGGGTAAGACCACCAGCGTCGATGCGTGACACTGGCGAAAATCAACGCCGTATTCTGGTATCAGACGTTGCTGTGAGATAAGCGCTAAAGACATAACACTCCCAGGGTATCGGACTCTGTTTCTTTTTTGCCATACCGAACGGCGTTAGCTATAACCTCGCGACGACATTATTCGCGGGCAATCGACCAGACGACCATGTTCATCAATTTAACGTAAGTGATGAAATATCGAAACGAGGGTCCGGATTCGGTGACAGCGCGGCGGGTATGTTATTACAGCAGAGGTAGTGCTGTTAACTTAAATAACCGACTATTTATCCGTTTTGACGGGTGAGATGAACAAGCACATTTTCAGGAAATGATGGGTGCATTTACCAATAATAATTCTTAAGCGTAAGCGCCGGCATTACAACGGCGGTTATTTTTGCTGTCGGTTGCCGCCGCTTATTCTGCATTTCCCCTATAATTCCGTCGCGCAAATGACGCTATAATACACACCGCTTTTCCCGGCGAAATAATAGCGGATGCAAAGCAAAGCGCGTCAGGAGGCGTTGGAGTGAGGAAAAATCGCCCGCAGAATAAAATGCCGTGTTGAGCCGATTCTGACAATCATCAAGTACAAAGACAGCCACGCAGGGAGCGCCGCCAATGAAAAAGTATTCTTACCCGTTTTTGTTTACTCTCGCCACTGCCGCTGTGGCGGCGATTTTTGGCTTTTTTGTCTGGCGCAACATGGTTTATCGCCCTACGTTCATGTCCCATACGACCTGTCGATATATGGTGATGACCTCGCTTGCAGCGACAGTACTCGCCTGTTTTGCCCTACGAAAACGTTTTGCCGCGAATATCCGTACACGCAAGGAATATCTCAAAGCCTGGTGCGGTATGGCTCTGGCAATGGTGTCTGTGTTTTCCGCGCTCTTCACCACACTCATCTGGCTGCTACCCGGTGTGGAATCGTCCTACATCGCCCCTTATAGCTACAGCGCTGGCGGCTCACGAAGCTGTCCAGGGGCCGACGTCTATGACCGCGAACTTGATAAAGAAATCCGCATCTGCGGGCCCTCCGGCAATCTCTATTCTGATCGCACTGTGCGGGTGGTAAAGCGGACTAACGCGCTGGGTATGGTGGTGACAGACGCGACCACACAGCCCTGATGTCCCTGCTGTGCATCACCCTATTTACCGTTGGTGACAAAATGGCAATGGGTGAGGAAATATTGCGGGTTTAACCGGGGCGCAACTGCGCGTAGCATGATGAAACATCAGCATATATTTACCGAATAAATGCATTATTCAACATTGTCCTGAAAGGAATGCGTTATGACCCCGCCCACCGTGACCTCACATCAGATCGGCGATTTTCAGGTTACCGTCCTGAGCGATGGCAATATGTCCGCCAGCCTGGAACTGCTAAAGGGCATCACTCCATCAGATGCCGGTCAAATCCAGCACGAGGCGGGTATAACCGCACCCGGCAACATTCACATTAATGGTTATCTCATCCGTGGTCTGGGAAAAACGCTGCTGGTTGCCGGGATGCACTTTGCTTTGCCGGGCTTTGCTCATATTGTGCCGCAAGAGGAGGGCTATCGGCTCGTTTACCCGACAGCTGACTCGCAATGATAGCTTCCCTGTTCCCCGTAGCGGTGCCGCAGGGAGCCTATTTTTCGACAACGTTATTTGTTCTGATAGCGCACGGGATGGAAGGATATTACGTCTTCATCCCCCTGATAAAACCTCTCTGACACGTGGAAAAAACACCATGAAAAACTGGCTTGTGGCGCTACTTAGCGCGGCACTGCTCTCTCCCCTGGCCGCATCGGCTGACAGCACTTACGTTTTCTTTCGTCACGGCGAAAAACCGGACAACAACAGCGGGCAGCTCACCTGCAAAGGGTTGAACCGGGCGCTCACTCTTCCTTCGGTCTTGCTCAAGCGCTACGGTAACCCGGACGCATTATATGCCTCTGCGCCAAAAAAGAAAAAAACCGGCAGCTCGCTACGCCCACTCACGACCATCACGCCGCTGGCGATTCAGGTGTCCAAACCGGTGGTGCTGCGTTTCCATGCTGATGACACCCAGGAACTGGTTTCCGCCCTGCTGGCGCAGCAAAACCAGCCCCTGACCTTTATTTCCTGGGAACACAAAAATCTGGTCACCGCAGCGCGAACCCTGATTACTCAAACGGGTGGCGACGCCTCACAGATTCCTTCATGGCCCTCTGCGGACTTTGATTCGATTTTTGTGGTTCAGCTTGACGCGCAGCAGCATTTTAAATCCTTTAGCCGTGATGCCGAAGGGCTGAATGACGTCTCCAGCCAGTGTCCTGCCCCGGCGCAATAATGGTGATGACAGGAAATAACGAGGGAAAGGATAACCTCGTTATTCCTTTTAAAATGCTGATGTTTCTTTTACAGGAACAATAATATGCGATAAAAATGCGCGAAAGCAGAAGAGTAGTGCTATTAATAATTCTGTTTAAAAACAAGAAGACAATCCTTGATCCAACAGCGCATTATCTTTAAATCAGCGGCGTGAAAACGGTCCGTCTCCCGTGTTGAATACCAATACATATGGGAGCCTGATTTCGTTTAAGGCAAAACAAATTTTGTGAGGGGAAATAGCATCCCAAATATACGCCTGGAATATGTCGAAAAATAAAGCAAAGAGAGAAAATTCATTTTGCGAGTTTGGCGCTGAGTCTTATCTGTATTCATACTATAACCAGTAAAGACAGGGTGGTTAATTAATGCACAGAACCATGCATAAATATATCGACACTTTCACTGATACCCTGCGCCTTCTCTTTTTTGGGTTTCTCCTTCTTTTCTGCCGCCCGGTACTGGCAGATGAACCTCACATTGCATTAAGCGAATATTTTATTGAAACCTGGTCGACAAAAGACGGCCTGCCACACAACAGCATTAACGACATTGCACAAACCCGCGAAGGTTATTTGTGGTTCGGAACCTGGGAAGGATTCGCTCGTTACAACGGCAAAACCTTCCAGATCTTTGAGCGCGGCGGCGAAAGCGGCATGCCCGACTCAGGGACGCTGGCGTTTGTCGCCGGACCAGACGGCAGCCTGCTGGTTGCAGGCGCACGCGGTGGCCTCTCATCCTGGAAAGAGGGGGTCTGGACGCCCTATGCGCCGGCGCCTACGATGATTGGTTCCGCCATGCGCGACAGTAAAGGCAATCTGTGGGTTACCATGCCCGGAAAAGGCCTGTTGATGCGTCCCGCCAATGAAACCCGCGCAACGCGGGATGTGCACATTATCGATAACGTCACTGCCAACAAAAGCGTGGAAGACGCGAACGGCATTATCTGGGCCGCCACCGACAACGGCCTGTATCAGGTGATCGACAATAAAGCGACCCTGGTGTCTCCAGGCAGCGGTTTACCGCAGGTTCGCGCCTTTAGTTTGCTGGTCACAAACGATAATACCTTGCTGGTAGGTACCGAAGGCGGCGTCTGGAAGCGCGTCGGCGAAGATTTTCAGCCGCTGCACCCGGCACTCACCAATGAAGTGGTCTCCACCATGATGCAGGATAAGCGTGGCGATATCTGGTTCGGCACCATCAACCACGGCATCTTCCGCCTCAGTCCTGAAGGGCTGGAACATCTGAATATTGATAATGGTATCGTTCATAACCGCGTGCAAAGCATCCTCGAAGACAGGGAACAGAGTATCTGGATTGGCACCAATTCCGGGTTGATTCGCTTGCGTCGTGCGCCGTTTATTACTATTAGCACCCGTCAGGGCCTGAACGGTGATTATGTCCGCACCGTCATGACGCACTCGGATGGCAGTATTCTGGTGGGCACCAGTACCGGGCTAAACCGTATTCGGGATGGGCACGTCGAACAAATTAACTGGGATCAACACACGCAGCCTTCAGTGCTGAGTCTGGGCGAGGCCACGGACGGCAGCGTATGGGTGGGCACCTATACCGATGGCCTGCTGCACTGGAAAAATGGTCAATTAACGCCAGTATTACAGCAATCTAACGGCCTGCCGGGCAACGAGGTACGCGCCATCCTCACCGATCACCAGCAGAACCTGTGGATTGGTACAGCTTCCGGATTGAGCGTCTTACGACCAAATGGCGCGCTCCATACCTACTCAGCAGACGACGGCCTTCCTGCCAGCTTTATTATGGCCTTGCAGGAAGACGAGCAGCACCGTATTTGGGTGGGTACGGGCGTGGGGGTCTCCGTTTTTCATAACGGAAAATTTGAGCACATCGATATTTCCGCCATGGAAAATGCCGAATATGCCTTCGGCTTTTACAGCGAACCCGGCTATATGTGGATGACAACCGACCGGGGTTTGCTCCGCTATCGGAGCAGCGACGGCGCAATAGGAATGGTGGGGCGCAAAAACGGTCTGCCCATCGATAAACTGTTCCAGGTGATACCCGACAATATGGGGTATCTGTGGCTTAGCTCGAACCGCGGCATGATTCGGATAAGCAAAGCCGAAGCTGTGGAGGTTATTGAGGGTCGTAAGCAGCAGATTGCCGTGACCACGTTCGGTGAAAGCGATGGCATGATTAGCGCGCAGGCCAATGGCGGCTCAATGCCCGCCGCCACGCGCGCCGGTGATGGCGGTATCTGGGTCGCAACTGCCCGCGGCGCGGTGATGGTTCACCCGGAACGATTAGGCGAGTTTAGCAAGACGCGGTTAACGGCGGTGGTGGAGTCCGTTGAGAGTAATACCACGCCGCTCAACAAGGACTACACCTTCCCTGCCGGAACGACACGTATCCGGATTAACTATTCCGGCCTGGGCTACGTTCTGCCGGAGCGGATTCGTTATCGCACCCGCCTGGAGGGCTTTGATCCGCAGTGGATCGATCGCGAGAACAATACGTCAGCGGAATACACCAACCTGCCGCCGGGGAACTACCGCTTCAACGTTTCCGCCAGTTACCCCAACGGGGAGTGGAATGGCGCGAACACCGTTATCAACCTGCGTATTAACCCATTTTTCTGGCAGCGACCCCTCTTTCAGGCGCTGTTAGTGCTGTTAATTTTGCTGGCGCTGTTTGCGATCTTTCGCTGGCGTCTGAGGCAGGCACGCCGTAACGAAGAGCGTCTGCGAACGCTGGTTGCCGCTAAGACGCTGGCCTTACAGGAGCAGGCTGAGGAGTTTGAACGTCAGGCCAAAGAGGATCAGTTAACCAGGCTGGCGAACCGTCGGGTCTTTGATAAACAACTGATGCTCGGCTTCGACGATGCCCGTGCGCACGATTATCCGCTGACGCTGGCGATCTTCGATATTGATCACTTTAAACAGATAAACGATCGTTGGTCGCATGTGGTGGGCGATAAAGTGCTGCAAAGCATCGGGGACCTGCTGCGTAACACACAGCAGGACGCCAGGCTGAGCGCCCGCTGGGGCGGTGAGGAGTTCACGCTGCTGTTCCCGCATATGCCGATAGCGCAGGCCGCGGCGATTTGCGAGTCGCTGCGAGTCACCTTATCGCAGACGGATTATCGCCATATCGCCGACGGGCTGCAGGTGACTGCGAGCTTCGGTCTTGCGGAGTCCTCCTCTGCCAATGACAGCAACGCGTTAATTAAACAAGCCGACCACGCGCTGTATATCGCCAAACAGACTGGCCGCAACAAAGTGGTTTGCTGGTCCGGCGAAGAGGATATCGCACCCGGTCATTTCCAGATTTAGGGGATGGCGAAAACAACAGAAAATGAAAAAACGGCCGCGTTATTTCCTTTTCGGGAATAACGCTGTGCGAAAGTACAACGACGATGCAGAAAGACTACTCGCAAGAAGCATAAAGCTGATTTTTATTATCCCCAAACCATGCCGAACATTTCTTTGCGGTATCAGGCACTTTCAAATCCACTGTCTTTTTCGTCCCCTTATAACGGCAGACCAGATAGAGCGGCAAATTCATTTCCCGACCATAATCCTGATAATCGCCCAGCGTCCACACCGTATCATTCAGCGTGTCAGGCATTAACTCCCCCTGCTTTTCCGGTGGCCCCTGAAAAAGGCTGACGTCATTCATCCTGTACGATCTCTTCTTCACGGTCATCGAATCAGGACAATGGATTTTTTCTGCGCTTGTCAAACCTGAAAACAGTAATGCTGCGCTTAATATTATCCATTTACTCCGGGGCATAATAGCCACCTCTATTGTTCGGCAGAAATCGCCCTTACGGCGGGTTGGTGTATAAAAGAACCACGCCGCCCCGTGTGCAGAGGGGCATTATTCGCAAGCTGCTATAAGCTTACGGTTCTTATGATAGGCAACGGAACATTTTTTGGCGTTGGCCGGAACAATCAACTCGACGCTCTGCTTCGTATTCTTATAGTGGCATATAAAATAGAGCGACGTTTCATGCTCTTTCGCCTGATCCTGATAATCATGCAGCGTCCATACCGTCTCCCGATCGTTATCCGGCATCAGTTCGACTAAATCTTTAGGCGGCCCCACGAACAAACTGGCATCGTTTAAGGCGTATGCTTTATCTTGCTGCGTTGGATGTTGCGGACAAACCGTTGGGGTTGCCTGTGCTGCGGCAATAGACAAAGATAATCCTATTCCTGACAAAAAAAACTTACACCATGGCATAGCTGTCGGCTCCTTCAAAGACTGAATGTCCCCCGGACATAACCACGCAATTTAACATCCATCGCCATGGTGGTTTTCTCATGTAGCCCGGGTTCACTCACAGGCCGCTAACACGGCGTCTTTCTTGCCATAATGGGCCGAGCATTTTTTTGCAGCCGCAGGGACTTTAATTGTTACGATTTTGTCTATTCCTTTATAACGGCAGACCAGGAATAAAGACGTATTATGTTCTTTCACATAATCCTGATAATCCTTTAATGTCCACACCCACGCATCGAGCGTGTCTGGCATTAAATCCGCTTTCTCTTCCGGAGGCCCCATAAAGAGACTGACGTAATTCATTGTGTAAGTCTTATTACCTTCCTTTAATGTCTCAGGACAGTTTATTTTTTCGGCCTGGGCAATACCTGAAAACAAAAACATGCCGGCGCTCAATAACAATACGTTATTCCACGACATAATAATTATCTCCATTGTTTTCAATGCGCGGCGTTTTTAAAAATTTAATGGTGCGTTCACTGACTGGCTTGGGAGCGACAACCAGACGTCCCTGACTATCGCGATGTCGCCCCACCCATTGATCCAACACTTTTATACCCGACGCATCCTGCCCCAGATAAATAGCGGCGTGGGAACGCCCGTCAGTATGGTTGCCATAGCGACCGTCCGCATCAAACGTGGCAATCGCCGTACCGGGCGCAATGGTCATATTACCTTTAACTAACTCGCCCCGTTTCCATGCTACCGTGCGTGGCATATTGGCCGCTTTTTGTGTGTACGCCACACATTGACCATTACCTACAGACTGACCGACATACGCTAACGGCGTTTTTGCGATATATGCCATGGAGTTAACACCCGTAGAAGTTGAGTGATGACATTCTGCATCTAATGTAAAGATATGCAAATAGAGGACAAGGGCGGATTTTAAATTAAGAAAATTCCTGGCTGGCGTATGTATTATATATTTAACAACCGATTATATAAAAAGCGCGCCGTGATTATTGGCTGCTGGACAGGAAGACGCTGAGCCTGCCCTCCCCCCTGATAAAGGGCGATTTATGGCAGGCTCAGCATCCCATGACGGGATTACAGATTAGATTTTTTGTCCGTCTTCGCGGGCGCGTTCTGTTTTGTCGGCGCGCCTAAGGTGTGTTTAAACCAGGCGACAACATGGTCAATCACCTGTGGCTGATACCAGTGAATATCGCCATGCTCCGCCCCCTCGACCAGCACATATTCAGCGGTGTCTTTTTTGGCTTTCAGCGCCTGATACAGTTGCGCGCTTTGCTGAGGAGAAACCAGCGTATCCGCACTGCCGTGCATAATCAAAAACGGCGGTTCGCGGCCGGTAATATGGCCCATCGGGCTTGCGGCAAGCGCTTTTTTCGGGTCGCTGTCGATGGTCGCCCCGGCAAACGTGCGAAACGCCGCACCGTGGACCAGTAACGCTTCGGTCACCGCCGCTGAGCGATGCACTTGCTGTATCTGTTCCGGGAAACCTTCGCCAATATTGAGCAGATTCGAGATACCATAAATCGTGGCCACACCCTGAACGTCAGATGACTGCTCGGGGTAATCTCCCTTGTCATACTCTTTTTCGCCGTTGGTCGTTCCCAGCATTTGCGCCAGCCATCCCCCGGCGGAATCACCCAACACGGCAATGCGTGCAGGATCGATGTTGTACTCTTTGGCGTGCGCTCTGAGGTAACGTACCGCCGTTTTCCCGTCAACCAATGGCGCGGGGAATTTATCCGGAATCACGCGGTATTCCGCGGCGGCAACCACATAACCTGCATTCGCCAGCGCCATACGCATTGCGATGTATTTATCGTGATTGGCTGTCATAAAACCGCCGCCGGGGAAGTAGACAATGGCCGGTTTCAGGTCATTATTGCGCGGGACCAACAGCGACATCCTGAGTTGCCTGATCGCCACGCCATCTTTGACTTGCGAATAAATCACGTTGCTGAATAAATCGGTTTGATCCTGTGACGGCGTAAATTTCATTATCTCTGCACCCTCGGTTGATCCGGGTAAGGTTTCAGCGGCGGCAACCGCCTGTGAAATAACGGATGACAATAACATGCAGCCAGCCAGAACAAAGGATGTTGGTTTCATAATGTCCTTCTTGTGTAGGGGGATTTTTTCCCGAGCCTGGTGCAGGATATCATTCGGGTTAACCGATGAATAACGCAAGAAGTCGATGTAATTGATGCAGAAATCCGATGAATTGCGCCAGAAAATCTCTGGCGCGGGTGATGTCATCGGCAAGCGCTTAGCATACTGAACCAAACTCCATGCTTTCGCCGGGCAAAAATTTCGCCATGGCCGTGGCAAGTTATTTGAGGACTACCTTAATACCCTCTAACTGATATGATCAGCAGGAAAATTATCCCGCCGCAAAAACACTGGAGGGAATGACTATGTCGTGGAGTAAGGAAATAATTTTAGGTTGTGCTGTTTTTCTTTTTTCCAGCGCTGTCTTTGCCGAAAAAATCAACTGCCCGCCTGTTTTACAGGACGGCAATAAAACATACCGAATGAATGTCGTTGATGTTTTCGTCGGGCCGCCAGAAGAAAGGGCCTCATTATTACCGGATACAGACGAAGAAATGGTATGGACACTTAAAGATTCGCAGGATTACGCGAAGGCACATAACACATCCGTATTTCTTGTTTGCCAGTATAATGGGACCCATAAAACTGCCACAGTCAAAGTGCCCGTAACAGCCCAAAAATGCTCCGCGTGGTATGGATACCGCAAAGATGAGTTTTACGTCTCCTGTGAATAAACCTGCATATTGTCAGATATCGCCCGTTTAACGGAACTGGCGATACGCCATAAACCATCAACAGAAGGTGAACAGTAAATTGTTCACACTCCGCAGTGTTTCATCGCATACAGAACGTTTACCACTCAACATTTAATCAGCGTTTAAATAGATGGTAACTCCATAGCGCCAAAGCAGCGATCACAGCGGCCAGACCAGTCTTGATAAGCAACAGCGTGAAGGCGTAATTGTTCATTGCTTCTTCGCCATCACCCGTAACAGAAATATGACGCATAAAAATATCGTTAACCCAACGATCATGCATCAGAAAGAGCGCAGCAATCAGCACAACAATAAACAAGATAATTTTCATCTCACATCACCGAAAAGCGTAAAGGGGATTATGCGCCGCAGGATCATAGCACAAGAAAAATGCAAAAAAGCTATGCTAATGCGTCGAAGAATAGTGAGACGGATTAATTTATATCAATTCAATGATATCGGCTCCTTGCAAAGGAGAGTATGCAGATGAATCATTGAAAAAATCATGTACAAATAATAATTAGATCCCTTAGAGTACCGCAAAAGTCACAAAATCTGTGTGGAACCTGACCTTTATGGACGTAAAACTGCAACCTATGATGGGAAGAGATATGCGCGATAAAATGACCACTCAACGGTGGTCGTTCTTTTTGCTGAGTTTGACATTAGCCGCTCTCTTCATTCCAATGTTCCACCATAACTTATGGGGAGGCGATGATTGGGGGCCACATGTATTAAGGCTGCAAGCTCTCAATGTACAACTTGACCATCAACAATTCCCTCCCCTTTTTGACTACTGGACAGAAAATCAGTACGGCTTATCGTGGGGAGCATTTTATCCCCCTCTGAGTACTTTATTGCTTTTTATAAGCAGACTTTTTCTATTTGGCTTTGACAATAATGCGCTACAGATGAAATTCACCCTGGGATCAATTATTCTCATCTCAGCATTTTCAGCATACTATGCAGCTAAACGGGAGTTTTCATCCGCAACAGCTGGCCATATCAGCGCAACACTTTTTATTAGTTCAAGTTATTTCTTATGCAATTTCTTCCAACGATTTGCTGTCGGGGAATGTCTCGCAATGGCATTCATGCCATTGCTTATTAGGGGATGCAATGCGTTATTAACAGGAGACAAAGATCGAAAACTCATACCTTTGTCCTGCACATTAATACTATTAGCCAACATCCCGAGCTTCATCGTTGTATTAATTTTCTTTTTCATATTTTCGCTGATAAACATAAAAAAAATAATTACTCGTGAAAACATTGTTTTTCTGGCAAAATCAGCGCTGGTTAGTCTACTAATTTCCAGTTTTTACTGGTTACCACTGATCTATCATATGCATTACTCTGATATCTTTGCATTCACCAAAATGCAGAAATCTTATGAATTTATAAATCAAACCAGGGTTAAAATTGCCCACGTATTATTTGCAACTAAAAACACAAGTGGAACGATTGGGTATAGCTTATTTCTAAGCCCTGGAATTTTAATTATTGTTTTATCTTTTATTGCACTATTCACTGATAAAGAACGTACATCAAGATCTATGCTTCTGGTCGCTGTTATTCTTACATTAATGCTATGCCCTGTTTTTTCATGGAACTGGATACCTGAAAAAATATCTGTATTACAGCTAATTCAGTTCTCATGGAGGTTGTTGAGTTGCATCACTGCAATCCTCTCCCTTTATGCTGTACTGCCTGTATTGCAATGGATGAATAAAACAAAAAGCTGGATATTTATTTTACCGACACTCATCGCATTGCAAATCACATTCCCGATTCACGGTGCAATTTTTTCCACACCGCCAGAATTCAGTTCAAACATTTTATACCGTGATTATGTTAATAATAATATAAAATTCCCAATTACTCATGAATCCCTCAACACAGCAGGATCTCTTGTCACTGAAAAACCGAATGGTTTTAATAATGGATATCCTTATTTCTATGTTAAAGCAGAAAAACCGACCCTCTTTACCCTACCTTATATTATGTATTCTGGTTATTATCTTATGATTGATAATAAAAAGATACAGCCAATATATTTAGATAATGGTTTTATAGGCGCGAACGTAGAGAAAGGTATGCACACCATCGCTCTAGGATATGATAAAAATATTTACATCATCCCAGGATTAATTAGTCTTGCGATGCTATTAATTATTATCGTTTCAGAAACTCGATTGTATATACGACGATACCGCTAAACACCTCTTGAGGGCCACGCATAGTGATTTTTCGTTGTTCATCACTAGCGTGGCACTACAAAAAATGCTCAATAATGTTCGAAGGTAGTGCAGAACATACACATAATGTTTGCCAATAAGCCCATCTGATTGCCAGATACCTTCTGGTTTGACAGTGAAGGTACGGTCAACATCGCAGGTAATTGGCAGAGCGGAACAGGCTGTTATTTTTACCTGCTCACAATGGGCTTAAAGCGTAACGCTATCGCCATCAACAGGATGACGCCTGCACTCATGATGAGCCACGCGTTTGTCAGTGACGCACCGCTGTCGCGCACGATACCGGCGATTAATGGCATCAGCGCGGCAATCAGGTATCCGCCTCCCTGCACGCGTGACAACAGTTTCCCTGCCTCGGCCGGCGTTCGCGCATGATCAAATGTCACGATGAGCGATAGCGGGAACAACGCGCCGATACCGCAACCAAGTAGCAACGTTGACACCACTGGTGTCGTCCCCGGAGAAAAGACAAGACACATCAACCCTGCCAGCAACATCAACAGCACGGTGAGCAGCGGAACACGGCGATCAGGAAATCGCGTTATCAGGGCTGATACAGCAAAGCCTGCCACAACCTCGGTTAACGTAAGCCAGGCCAGCATATAGCCGCTGCTGCGTGCGCTCCAACCCGCCTGAATGTAGAGAGGAGGAAGCCACGCCAGTACCAGCGTATAGGCGCCTGTCCCGATGCCAAAAAATAGCAATAACAACCCTGTCCTGGATGAAGATAATGTCACCTCTGCGAACACCGTTTTTTCCACCTGGCGGTGCCTGGCCCATGACAGCCAAAATATCAGGGCAAGAAGCGCTAACAAACCAGCTATTGCCAGCGTAGGCTTTAGATCAAGCCGGGTAAACAAAGGCTCGGCGGTCGCGGCAGCCAGCGCCGCGCCCGCCATAATACCGGTGCTGAACAGAGACATAAACGTGCTGGCCGATTGCGTGTATTCTTTTTTTATCAGCGCTGGCATTAACGCCTGGATCATGCCGATACTCGCACCACCCGCTAAAGCTGTACACATAAGCCCCGTGAGTGACGTGCTAAAGCCTCGGAATAAGCAGGCGAAAAGCAGGATGGAAAGCCCTACGGTAATTCCCCGCACAGCACCGGTTCTGGCTAAAAGCCATGGCCCACTTAGCGCAACCAGCCCCATCATTGCGACCGGCAGGGTAGTTAGCAGACTAAATTCTGTGGCTGATAACCCCGCTTCGCGCTGTAAAAACGGAAATAACGGTCCGATGGAAGCCAGAATGGGGCGAAGATTCAACCCGATCAAAAAAGCGATAAATGCGAACATAAAAGGCGAAGATGCTATGCGTTTCAAAACGTGATCCTTTTTGGCATGTGATTGCTCCAGCAAAAAATGCCGTAAGCATTTATCTTAACATTAAGATAAATGTTTCCTTTGTGTAAGATGGACCGCACAACTCGATAAATATCCCTGTTTAAGGTACGAAAATGCATGACCATATAGACTTTGTTGTCAGCCAGTGGGACAGCGCAATGCCCGAGCTGGACGCCTCTTCAATGAAAGTGTTTGGCCGAATGTTGAGGGTGATGAAGCATCTGGGAAAGATGCGTGCCCAGGCGCTGGAGCCGTTCGGCTTTCGCGATGGAGAATTTGACGTCCTTGCCACCTTGCGGCGCGCCGGCGCGCCTTATTGTCTTTCTCCAACACAGCTATATAAATCGCTGCTGGTCACTTCCGGCGCGATGACAAATCGCCTTAACCATCTGGAAGAGCAAGGACTGATTGAGCGAATTCATGATCCCGAAGACAAACGCAGCACACTGGTTAGCCTGACGTCTTATGGGCGAGAACGTATCGAACAAGCGCTGATTGTCCACACTGAAACGCAAAACGCGATACTGGCCAACCTTTCCGACACTCAACGCCAGCAGCTTGAATCACTATTGAGGGAGTTGTTGCTGAGCTTTCCGCGCTGAAATCGTGGTCCTCGCTCATATGAATAATGGCCGGGTAATTAAAGGCCCGCTCATGGGCACCTCTCTTTAAGCCATCTTTAAATGGCTCTGAGGTGTCTGTTGAATTCGTGGCGATTCACAAATATACGAGTAAGGAACTTAACCCAATGAAAAAAAATCATTTTTTTTTTGCTTTTTCTTAACCAGCCACGCTTCGCTGGCGGCTGAGACAGCAAACGTAACAAGAAACGATGAAGTCAAAGTCTGCGAAGAGAAATATGGTGACGAAAACAGTGAATGCTTAGGCGACATTGAGGATAAATCTACCGAGACGCTTAATAAGGCCTATGCGGATAAGCTTAAGGAGATGGAGAACTTCGACTACACCCAGTGGTGGATGGGCGATGAAGAACAAAAAAAACGGATGATTGAATTATTCAAAAAAAACCAGGCCGAATGGCTCAAATATCGTGATGATTATTGCGACATTGCAGCGACGGGTTCACAGGGCACGCACTATCTTGGTAATGCTGCAACAGGGTGCACAATCAATATGAATAAACAGCGTATTAAAGAAATAAAAATGCTTCAAATGCTAAATCTGGAATAAAAGATGCCCCTTAGCTTTTTCTGACCGCCTCTGCCTAAGGTGGTCAGAATTTTGTGTTGAATTAGCGCTACCCCTTCCCTGCTGCAAACGTGACTTCATACAGGCGCGCTTTTTTGGCTTTAATAACGGTCGCAATCAATACTGTGTAAGATTTTCCTGTAGTAAAGCGAAACGCGTTAAAGAGTAAACAATGTACGGCAGAAACCCAAACTGCATCAGCAGCATCGTAATGAAGCATGGTGATGTCGGGGTTATTGCTTTGCATAATCTCCTTCCAGTCGAGCCTTTCGCCCTGTTGAGCTGGCACACGAATATTCTTCTGGCGTTAGAGACAGCCATACGCCGTAGCGAGATCGCAGAACTACGATGGCGCTTTATCAACCTTGAAACGCGAGTTGCATATTTGCCAGATACTAAGAATGGGAATGCCCGCGATGTGCCTCCCAGCGAGATGGAAGAAAGACCGGATACTTCAGTTTAGACTGGCACTGTTTTCAGAGATGCTTACAGAACGACTTCAAGATACATGCCCCCACCATCAGCCATCTTGTAGGGTTTATCTTTGGGCCTGGCAGTCTCTACCTGTCTGGCATTGAGCTTCATTTGGGGGCATCGCCTCTAGACCGAACACGACATGCCCCCAGCGATGCCCCCAACTCACCGTAGATTTCTGTGAACGTGAGTAGACGAGCAGAGACAATAAGGGCCGTGAAACCGCGTGTTATAAGGGTTTAAAGGGTTTAAAGGGTTATTGAGTAGGCTTTGGGATACGTCAAAATAGATAGGGTGGTGCCGATAATAGGAGTCGAACCTACGACCTTCGCATTACGAATGCGCTGCTCTACCAACTGAGCTATATCGGCCCTGAAAGGACGGGATTCACGTCGGTGAACCACGGTGCAAAAGGTTAGATCTAACGAGGTGATGCGTCAATGCCCTTTGGAATCAAACGGCTACTTTTGCATCACCCCATTGTTATTTACGCACGAATCGTATCGTCGCCGAAGCCGATCCACTTGTAGGTCGTCAGGGCTTCAAGGCCCATCGGTCCCCGCGCATGCAGTTTTTGCGTGCTCACCGCCACTTCCGCGCCCAGGCCAAACTGACCGCCGTCGGTGAAACGCGTGGAGGCATTCACATACACAGCAGAAGAATCTACCTCGTTGACAAAACGGTTCGCATTGCTGAGCGTACGCGTCAGGATAGCATCAGAGTGCTGCGTGCCATGCTCGCGGATATGGGCGATAGCATCGTCCAGGTCAGCAACGATTTTCACGTTCAGATCCAGCGACAGGAACTCATTGTCGTACTCTTCCGCTTTAACCGGCACCACCACTGCCGGACCCGATTGCAACGTGGTCAGCGATTGGGCATCCGCGTGCAAGGTAACGCCGCTTTCCGCCATCTGCTTGCTCAACGCAGGCAGGAACGTGCCCGCAATCTCCTGATGAACCAGCAGTGTTTCGACGGTATTACAGGTGCTTGGACGCTGGGTTTTCGCATTCACGATAATTTTCAGCGCAGGCGCAAACTCCGCAGAATCATCAACGAAAATGTGGCAAACCCCGATACCGCCAGTGATCACCGGGATGGTGGACTGTTCGCGGCACAGCTTGTGCAGGCCAGCGCCACCGCGCGGGATCAGCATGTCGATGTATTTATCCATCTTAAGCATTTCATTGACCAGCGCGCGGTCCGGGCTTTCAATCGCCTGTACCGCGCCAGCGGGTAAACCGCACTCTTCCAGCGCCTGCTGAATCACTTTTACCGTTGCCGCATTGGTGCGCCAGGTCTCTTTACCGCCACGCAGAATCGCTGCGTTACCGGTTTTCAGGCACAGAGATGCCACATCCACGGTGACATTCGGACGCGCTTCATAAATCACGCCAATTACGCCGAGCGGCACGCGGCGACGCTCAATGCGCAGGCCGCTGTCCAGCAGACCACCGTCGATCACCTGCCCTACCGGGTCAGCCAGTTTACATACCTGACGAACATCGTCCGCAATCGCTTTCAAACGCGCTGTCGTCAACGCAAGGCGATCAAGCAGCGCTTCGCTCAGGCCATTACGGCGAGCTTCCAGAACGTCCTGTTCGTTGGCGAGAATAATCTCGTCAGACTGTGCTTCCAGGTAATCGGCGATTTTTTCCAGCACGCGATTTTTTTCACGGCTGGAGAGCAATGCCAGCTTGTACGACGCTGCTTTAGCAGCGATGCCCATCTGTTCCAGCATACATCTGCTCCTTAACGGATGATCATATCGTCGCGATGCACGGCGACCGGGCCATATTCATAGCCGAGAATGGAATCAATTTGCTGCGAATGATGACCTGCAACGCGACGCAGCGCGTCACTGTTATAGCGGGTAACGCCATGTGCAATATCGCGACCTTCAAGGTTGCGGATGCGGATCACTTCACCACGGGAAAAGTTGCCTGTCACGCTTTTAATCCCTTTTGGCAGTAAGGAACTGCCGCGTTCCAGGATAGCGGCTGTCGCGCCTTCATCAACGGTGATTTCACCTGCCGGAGGGGCGCCAAAAATCCAGCGTTTGCGATTTTCCAGCGGTGAGGCCTGCGCATGGAAAAGCGTCCCGACCTGAACCCCTTCCATCACATCGCCGATCACACCCGGCCTGCTGCCTGCGGCAATGATGGTATCGATACCTGCTCGGCAGGCGACATCCGCCGCCTGTAATTTGGTTCCCATCCCGCCGGTACCCAGGCCAGATACGCTGTCACCCGCAATCGCGCGCAACGCGTCATCAATGCCGTAGACATCTTTGATCAATTCAGCGTCCGGGTTGTTACGCGGGTCAGCGGTGAAAAGACCTTGCTGATCGGTAAGCAGAAGGAGTTTGTCTGCGCCCGCCAGAATAGCGGCCAGCGCCGATAAATTATCATTGTCGCCGACTTTGATTTCCGCCGTCGCAACGGCGTCATTCTCATTAATGACCGGCACAATGTTGTTGTCGAGGAGCGCTCGCAGGGTGTCACGCGCATTGAGGAAACGCTCGCGGTCTTCCATATCAGCGCGCGTTAATAGCATTTGCCCAACGTGGATGCCGTAAATCGAGAACAACTGTTCCCACAGTTGAATCAGGCGGCTTTGCCCGACAGCGGCAAGAAGCTGTTTCGATGCGATAGTGGCGGGCAACTCCGGGTAACCCAGATGCTCGCGCCCGGCGGCAATTGCGCCAGAAGTCACAATAACAATACGATGCCCTGCTGCATGCAGTTGTGCGCACTGGCGCACAAGTTCAACAATGTGGGCGCGGTTCAGGCGGCGTGATCCGCCCGTTAAAACACTGGTGCCGAGTTTCACTACCAGCGTCTGGCTGTCGCTCATGATTTCTGCCGTTCAACGTAGAAGAAAAAAATTAAACAGTCTTTGTAACAGGATCAGAGCCAACTTCCAACTGTGAGTTTTAACAACATAAGAAAATCCTTGAAGGCAATCAGAAAACCTACTTACAAAACTTGACGTTTTTATGACACTAGCTGTAAAACCCACTTTGTAAAAAAATAAATAAGAATTGTCATAAAACTTTAATTCGCAGACGTTAAAACCCTACGTGAATTTTTCACTTGAGCGGCGACGTTCAGCGATCTAAAGCGCGTTAATTACAATTAATCAGGAAACATAATGAAAAAAACTACTTTGGCATTAATGATGATCGGCCTTGGTGTTGTTTCTGCTTCTTCCAACGCTGCGGAAATCTACAACAAAAATGGTAACAAACTGGATCTGTACGGCAAAATCAAAGCCATGCACTACTTCAGCGATGATACCACTCAGGATGGCGACAAAACTTACGTGCGTCTGGGCTTCAAAGGCGAAACGCAGATTAACGATCAACTGACTGGTTTCGGTCGTTGGGAATCTGAATTCGCTGGCAACACCGACGAAGGCAGCTCTACTCAGAAAACCCGTCTGGCGTTCGCTGGCCTGAAGGCAAAAACCTACGGTTCTATCGACTACGGTCGTAACCTGGGCATCCTGTACGATGCAGCGTCTGTAACCGATATGTTCCCGGAATTCGGCGGTGACTCTCTGACCCGTACCGATAACTTCATGACCAAACGTACCACTGGCGTGGCTACCTACCGTAACACCGATTTCTTCGGTGCGGTGGACGGTCTGAACCTGGGCCTGCAGTACCAGGGTAAAAACGAAACTGGCCGCACTGCTTCTAAACAGAATGGCGACGGCTTCGGTACCTCCCTGTCTTACAACTTTGGCGGCAGCCCGGTTACTCTGATTGCTGCATATGCAAAATCAGACCGTACCGATCTGCAGAACTCTCAGGCTCTGGGTAAAGGCGCTAACGCGGAAGCGTGGATCTCTGGCGTGAAATACGACGCTAACAACATCTACCTGGCGGCTATGTACAGCATCGCGCAGAACATGACGCCAATCGGCAGCCGTGGTTTTGCCAACAAATCTGAAAACTTCGAAGCCGTTGCTCAGTACCAGTTCGACTTCGGTCTGCGTCCGTCTATTGGTTACGTACAGACCAAAGGTAAAGACCTGGAAAACGGTTGGGGTGATCAGGACCTGGTTAAATATGTTGACGTAGGCGCAACCTACTACTTCAACAAAAACTTCTCTGCAATGGTCGATTACAAAATCAACCAGCTGGACAAAGGCGATTTCGCGACTTACGTAGGTTCCAGCTACGTTACCGACGACATCGTTGCTGTCGGCGTGACTTACCAGTTCTAAGTCTGAAACGCACGTTGACATAAGTGCGAAACATAAAGCACCGAACGATAATCTCGTCGGTGCTTTCTTTTTTCCGCCAGGACAGGAAACGGAACGGTGCTGTCGTAAAACCTTCTGAAACAGCGCGGTATCGCGCCATGACAGACATACGCTTTACTCAGAATGCAGTTTCCACTGAATCGGTGACACGATAATCGTCATCTACCAGTGGCAAATAGCGCCACTTATCAAACGCGGTACAGGGATGTGAAATACCACAGCCCAGCCAGTCGCCGGGCTTTAACGCATCCTCTTCTGGCAGCAACAACCAGGCATGTTGATCGTTCACCTCACTGATGCGCATACCAGAAGCGACACGAGGGGCGCTCCCCTCCACATTTCGCACCCACAATGGATTGGGCAGATCCTGATCAAAGGGCACATCACGGCGGCCGAAATCAACAAACGCCAGCCCCGGCTCAGGGCGCGATAATACTCGCCCCCAGATCTCCAGCGCAGGTTCAAAATGATGCCGGGCGTTCGGCTGGGCAAACGGGGCGATGCGGGCATATAACCCGTTATCGTGTGCCATATAGGCTCCCGAGCGAATCAATGGCGTGATCGGTAGCGATAGTCGGGCCTCGGTAAAACAGGCGCTGACCACATCAAACCAGGCGCCGCCGCCAGCGCTGAGAATAATGGTGTCGCTGCTGAATAGCCCTTTCTCAGCCACCAGCGCAGCCGTCGCGATCAACATCTGGCAATAATCGCGCACCCTGGCGATACCGGCTGCATCACGCTCCGCCCCCAGTGCGCCTTCATAACCCGCAACGCCCACCAGTTGCAGGACCTGACTTGCCGCAATCGCGGCGGCTATCTCCAGAGCCTGCGAGGATGAGCGGCAGCCGGTACGCCCGCCGCTCACCGACATTTCCAGCAGCACCGCAATGGCGTTGTCACCGAGATGCTGTTCCAGCAAACGAACCCCCTGTAGCGAATCAACGTAGCAAAGGAAGCCATGGTCAGGATGCTGCTTTTGCCACTCACCAATCCAGCGAATACCGGCGGGGTCGACCAGCTCATTAGCGAGAAAGACGTTACGAATACCAAACTGGCGCAAAGCGCGAACCTGTGCAGGCGTGGCCGCACTCAATCCCCAGGCACCGCCTTCGGTGATGGCACGACGCAGGATTGCCGGAGACATTGACGTCTTGCCGTGTGCCGCCAGCATCACGCCCTGTTCACGACAAAAATCGGCCAGTTGACGCAGATTATTCTCCAGCGCAGATTGCTTCATCAGCATCAGTGGGGAAAAGACGCTATCGCTGGCCAGTACCGGGGTTCCAACAGGTAACGGCGCATCGCCACGGCCTGCAACAGATTTAAAGCGTGGCGCAGGTTGCAGCGCATCCAGTAGCCCCTCGGCCACCAACGGAAAATGAATCGACATAACGCCTCCGATCAATGCTCAAGAACACGCGATAAAAACTGCTGGGTGCGCGGATTCTGTGGATTAACGAAAATCTGCTCAGGCGATCCTTGTTCAGCAATCACCCCCTGATCCATAAACACCACGCGGTCTGCGGTTTTGCGCGCAAAACCCATCTCATGCGTGACCACTACCATGGTCATCCCTTCACGCGCCAGACTGCGCATCACTTCCATCACTTCGCCGACCAGCTCGGGATCGAGTGCGGAGGTAGCCTCATCAAAAAACATGATTTTTGGTTCGACAGCCAGCGCCCTGGCGATCGCCACCCGCTGCTGCTGGCCGCCGGAAAGTTGCGCCGGATAATAGTGCGCGCGCTCGGCCAGCCCAACGCGTGTCAAGGCTGCCATGCCGCGTGTATTGGCTTCGGCCTCAGACAGTTTCTGCGCTTTTATCAGCGCCAGCGTCACGTTGCCGAGGGCGGTTTTGTGGGGGAACAGGTTGAACTGCTGGAACACCATCCCGACATGACCACAAATTTCACGGCTGCGTTTATGGTCGTGCAATGGCACATTGTTAACCCAGATTTCGCCTCCATCGGCCGTTTCCAGCCCGCTCATGATGCGTAACACGGTACTTTTGCCGGAGCCTGATGCGCCAATCAGCACCAGCACTTCGCCGGGCGAAACATCAAGGCTGATCTCTTTCAGCACCTGGGTGCTGCCAAAAGATTTGGTGATACGGCTCAGCGTAATGGCAGATTTGCTCATGAGAACTGGCTCCTGGTTTGATGATGTTGAACCCAACGGGAAAGCGGAAAACAAACAATGAAGTACAGCACGGCCACCAGCGCATAAATCACTACCGGCTGGCCGATACGATCAACGATCGCCTGGCCCTGGTGCATCAGTTCCGACATACCAATCATGCTGACGATAGAGGTATCTTTAATCAGGGAAAGATACTGCCCTACCAGCGGCGGCAGTACGATGCCGCGCGTCTGAGGCAGGATCACGCTAAGAAAGGTCTGGCGTTTTGATAGCCCGAGGATCCACGACACTTCCCATTGTCCTTTAGGCACGGCCTCGATCCCGGCGCGAAATACTTCGGCGATATAGGCGCCCTGGTAAATACTCAGGCCGAGAATACCGGCGGCAAACAGATTGATTTCATAGCCAAAGTAGGCCACACCAAAGTAGATAAACATCAGGGTGATTAACACCGGCGTGCCGCGAAACAGCTCGGTGTAAAGCACGGCTATGTGGCTGGCAACAGACACACGACTGGTACGCAACACGGCAGCGAGCAGGCCGAGCAGCGTGCTGCCAATGATGGCAGCGGCCGAAAGCAGCAGCGTGATCCATAGCCCCTCCAGCAGCAACGGCAATGAACTGGCGATCATATTGCTCATAGCGCATTCTCCCGGTTCAGTGGGTTAGTCAGCCATTTTTTTGCCCACCACCGGGCGGACTTTTTTACCGGAGTGACCAGTTGCGGATGAAACAAGCGGCTTCCCAACAGGTTCCCGAGCCAGGAAAAGAGATTACTCAGTAGCAGATAGACCAGCGCCACCACGCTGAAAGTCTGGATATAAAGCAGCGTGCGGGCGTTTATCACAGTGGCGGTGCCGGTCAGTTCCGGCAGCGCAATCGCCGACAATAGCGACGTGCCTAACAACAACTGAATCAGGTTGTTAATAATGGCGGGCCATACGGCGCGCGCAGCCTGGGGCAACACCACACTCAGAAAGACCTGGCGGCGTGAAATGCCTAAAATCCATGCCGCCTCCCGTTGCCCTTTAGGTACCGACTGTATGCCTGCGCGAAAGGTCTCCGACAGATAAGCGCCGACGTTAATGCCCAACGCCAGCACCCCTGCGGTAAAGGCGCTCATGGTGATGCCGAGGGAAGGCAGGCCGAAAAAGATAATGAAAATTTGCAGCAACACCGGCGTGTTGCGGATGAATTCAACATAGCAGTGGCTCAGCCAGCGTAGCGGCGCCACCGCAGAGGCCTTCGCCAGCGCTGCCAGCAACCCGAGTGCGACAGCCAGCATAAAAGCGAGAAGTGTGACCTGTAGCGTCAGCCAGGCAGCGGCCAGGAAGGTCTCGCCGTAGCTCCACAGGGTTAACCATTGATAACTCATGCATGGACTCCTTCCTGCGGTGTAGCAGCTCAAAGCGTGCTACACCGCAGGCAATCAGAATTGCGGATTCAGTGGGTAACGCGGCTTATCACCAAACCATTTTTGATACAGCGTGGCGTTCTCACCGGAGGCATTGATCTCAAACAGGAATTCATTGAGGTAGTTCAGCCACACCTGGTCACCCTGCTTCACGCCAAAGGCGTTGTACTCCAGCGGCACCAGCGCTTCGTTAGTGACAGTCAGGGTCGGATCAAGTTTGGCCTGATAGGCGAGGAAGTTGTTATCCTCAATCATTGCATCAGCCTGCCCCTGTTTTACCGCCAGAATGGCCGCCTGTGAGGAGTCGTATTCCTGGATTTTGACCTCAATGCCCATGCTACGCACTTCGTCCCCGTTGGTGGACCCTTTCACCGTGGCGATGGTCTTACCGGCCATGTCATGGGCTGATTTGATGCCACTCTCTTTACGAACCAACATCGCTTCGCTCGCCACGACATAGGGCTGGGTGAAACCGATCTCTTTGGCGCGTTCCAGATTGCGTGTGAAGTTACAGAACACCACATCCACTTTGTTGGTTTGCAGGTTAGGGATGCGGTTGGCACTGGTGGTATTGACCATTTCCAGTTTCACGCCCATCTCTTTCGCCAGCGCTTTCGCCAAATCGACATCATAACCATCGGGTTTGCCGTCTTTATCGTAAAAACCGAAGGGCGCGAAACTCAGGCAATCCCCCACGCGTAACGTGCCGCGTTGCAATACGGTTTGCAGCGTCGATTGCGGGGCCGCACCCGCCACTTGCTTCTCTTCCGTGGGGGTACAACCGGCAACGGCCAGCAGGGCCAGCGCTCCGGCGATGATTTTTAACGAAGTTGCATTCATTGTTTTACTCGCTTATTAAATGGAGACGACATAAAAAGCATCAGTTATTAACGGACAGCCCTGGTGTGGGCGAATAAATAAAAATCTCAGTGCATTATCAAATAAATAATATTATTTTCGATCGGCGCGAAAGCATTTCATATCCACTTCCACTTTGCAGTCGACGACTAAATCCTGCACGCTACAAATACGAGCCGGTGGATTGCCGGTAAATATCTCGCTGAAAACTTTATTAAAGGAACTGAAGTAACGGGCGTCGGTTAATACTGCGGTGACGTGAACCACATCCTCCACCCTGTACCCCGCCTCGCGCATAATGGACAGGCAGTTATCAAACGCCAGGCGGGTCTGCTCAATGATCCCGCCTTCCACCACTTCGCCCTCGCGCATCGGCGTCTGGCCTGAGATATACAGCCAGCCATCAGCCTCAACGGCGCGTGCGAACGGCAGTTTCTGCCCACCCGTACCCGTGCCGCCTTCAATGCCATAACGCTTAATCGTCATGCAATGCTGCTCCTTTTTGTTGTGAGAATTGCCATGCGTACTGCACAATTTCCGTCTGATATACCAGACTATTATCTGCAATACCGGATAGAGCAAGATTTGCACAGGTTTTTTATTTTTGCAATATATCCCGGTGAATTTAATTTTTTGTGGTGTTGTCGCGATCGCAAAATAAAAAATGAATGGAGGTAATTTCTGAATGAAAATGCTACCTCGGTCGTAATTTTAAAAAATCAATTTGCACGTTATGCGCTAAAATGAGGCCCCAAAATAGACCAAAGAAATATAAACGCCGGCTGTAAAAATTTAATTAGCGGGGATGGGTTAACGACAGCACTGGGTGTATCATGCTTTTCTTTTTTACTGTCTTTACGGTCTGGCGCGACCGCCCGACTGCATCAGGAGAATTTGCTTATGCCGGACGAGAAGCCATCGCGAGCGCGCGGTGTTGACCGGGTTATCGACATTTTTCACCAGTTGCATATCGCTCGTCAGCCTATGGCGATGCGCGATTTAATCGAGGCCACCGGCGCGCCGCGCTCCAGTGTATATGAGCTCGTCAGTCTGCTCAGTGAGGCCGGGCTGCTTGAACTGGATGCCGATGGCGCGGTGTTCTTTGGCCGCGAAATGCACTATTACGGTGCGGATTACATGGCGCATAACGATCTCATCCGTCGCTCACATCAGTTAATGGTTGAACTTGTCGCCCGTCATGGCGAAACGGTGCAGCTCTGTATGCTGGAAGGGAATAAGTACACCGTCGTGCTATCAGAAAGTAATGCCCACCCGTTCAAGATCACGTCGGATATTGGCGTGCGGGTACCGATTACCTGGACGGCCACGGGCCGTCTGTTACTCAGTAATTGGTCGGACAGTGCCATTCTCGATCTTATCCCCGAAGAAGATTACCGTCTGGCGAACGGGCAGGTCCTCGATAAGCAGGCCTTTCTTGAAGACATTCATCGCGCCGGACAGCAGGGCTATTGTCTGACTGAGGGGTTGTCGGAGAGTTTTACCTGCTGTATGGCGGCGCCGATTCGTTCGCGTAGCGGGCAGGCGGTGGCGGCTATCTGCTTTATGGTGAGCCGTGATACGCCGGAGGAGCGCCGTCAGATGTTGCTCAAAGAGTTGATCGTTTCCGGCCAAAAATTATCGGATTTCACCTGAATCCAGCGCCCCAAAGCCAGCATCAACAGGGTATTCAGACGTAAAAAATCCGGAATCAGAGGGCTGAATCCGGATTGTCTCTTGTCGGGCGACTCTTTTAACTCCGCTTACGCCGTCAGGTTAATTTCGTCGGTAAAATTTTCTGCCGGCTCCAGTTTCAGCTCCAGCGCCGCAAGGACCTCGCGGGCGCGACCATGAAACTCACGGAGCGTATGCTCCAGTCGGTCAGTCACTTCTGAATCTTTGATTGCGGTTTCTTTCCAGTTCCCGTCTTTATCGTACAGCCCAAAATGGTAGCTATAGGTAAAACGGTTTTGCTGCGCTTCAATTTCCATCCACCAGCCCCAAAACTCACGCTTCTCCGGCGCGGGCTTTACATTGACGCATACGGCCAGGCAATCAAAAAAGAAGCGATTATCGGCACACTGTTCTTCCCGAATATACGGGCCTAGCGCGGTAAACCTTTTAATGAGTTTGCTCTTCGGATGTCCACTCGGTAACGTCATTGCGATCTCCTTATGTGATGCAACTGTTTTACCAAATCAATCAAAATTAGCAATCCATTAACGCAATCTATAATTGATCCAGTCCGTAATGTCCCGCAGCGCCTTGTCAAAATTGCGATAAACCGGATTAAACGGGATTTCCAGTAATTTACCGTCGGCGGATGACGAAGTGATTAAACGCGACTCTTCTTCCGGGCTGAACGGATCGTTTCTCCAGAAGCCAGATAACATCGGCGTCGGGCAACGTCGCCCCAGCAACCCCTGCGTTTTTAACGAGTACCGATTCAGCTCAACATAAAGTGACTCGTCCGAGGCATTATGCATGCCGAGCCGACTGGCGAGCACATCCATATACATCTCCGGCACACGCCCCAGTTGCAGAGGGTTAGCCAGCAGCGCATGCACGACCGGCCCCAGACAGGCTACGGCTTTCAGGCGCGGGGACTCCAGATAGCCAAGGCGCACCGCCACGTTGGCACCAAAGCGAAAACCAAACGCGGCCACGCGTGTATGGTCAACCCATGGAATGTTTGCCAGCGCTTTTAGCGCGTGTTGATGCAACAGGCTCGAATCCTGGGTCAATTTCCATTTTGAAGAGAAGCCCACAGAAGGCATATCCAGCGTCAGCATGGCAATGCCTTTCGGTGCAAAATAGCGCTCATACAGGTTGTAGTAGTCGCTTTGCAGACCATCCAGCCCGCCGCACATCAGGACGGTAGGAAAAGGGCCCTCCCCTTTGGGCATATGTAAAAAGCCAATCACCGGCGAACCGCCGGGAATGGCAAACTCCATCTCTTTCATTGTACCAGGCAGACGTTGCGCCGCCTCTTCATAGGCGCGATTCGCCAGCGCCTGTGCCTGCTCTGCCAGCACGTCCCCTTTTATATGCGGATAAGCGGCGATGCTATAGAGGTTTGACGCGTGCAGCCAGTGTTGGCCGCTGAGGGTGGTATCCTGCTCCTGGCTGGCTTTTTGCTGCCACTGCATAGCCTGAGTAGACCATTCGTAGATCCAGTTGCCGCCGCGATAGCCCACCACCGTATCGTAAAGATCGGGGTCGGTATGTTCCGCCGTACTCATGGCGATCCGCGCCTGTACGTCCATGATCTCTTTCGGATCGACGCCGCGCCAGATCCACATTAATCGGTTGATCATGCGATACCAGTGGGGCGTATTGTTGCCGTCGAGGGTGGATTCGATAGGCGGCAGTTTATTATGGGTAAGGCGACGCACCAGCGTTGAGGTTTCCGGGTGCTTGAAACGGGGTTTGAACAGGGTTTCGCTGAGGTTAGCTTGTGGCATTACGCGCAGCCTCCATGAATACGTCAATGACGGTATTGTAACCTGGCGGATGCGAAAAAAAACAACGCCCGGCGATGCCAGGCGTTGTAAATAATCATAAAGAAAGCATTACCGACCAGAGATAGGCGGAACGAAGACCACGCCCATATCCCAGGGTTGTTCAATCCAGGTATCCTGCGGGATGTCAATCACGTAATCGTCAACCAGCGGACGGCCAGCCGGTTTAGCGAAAATGGTGACGAAGTGCGCTTTTGGATACATTTCGCGGATAGCCACCGCGGTACCGCCGGTATCGACCAGATCATCAATAACGATGAAACCTTCACCATCGCCTTCTGCGCGTTTGATAATTTTCATTTCGCGCTGGTTGTCGTGGTCATAGCTGGAAATGCAAACGGTATCGACATGGCGAATACCCAGTTCACGTGCCAGTAATGCGCCCGGAACCAGACCACCACGGCTAACGGCAATAATGCCTTTCCATTGTTCAGAAGGCATCAGGCGGTTTGCCAGTTTGCGTGCGTGAATCTGCAACATGTCCCAGGTGACGACGTATTTTTCGCTCATGTGAAGTGTCCCAGCCTGTGTATCTACGGCTTAAAAAGTGTTCTACGGGGAAATAGGTTGCGCGAGATTATAGAGATCTGTCGCGCTAAAAACCAGTGTTACCGGGCATTGCTGGCGCTTTTTACGCGACGCGTACTAACAGAGAGACAATAAAGTGGTATTCTCAAGTCCATCTCGCAATCCGGCCTTGTGATTGTTCTGTAGTTTAACCCTCGGACCTGCAAAATATGCTGGCAGGCCTTTTAAAGGAGACTCATCGTGTCTGAATTGTCTCAACTATCGCCACAACCGCTGTGGGATATTTTTGCCAAGATTTGCTCAATCCCTCATCCGTCTTACCATGAAGAAGAACTCGCCGCACACATCATGAGCTGGGCGAAAGAAAAAGGCTTACATGCGGAACGCGATCAGGTTGGCAATATTCTGCTGCGCAAACCGGCAACGGCAGGTATGGAAAACCGCAAACCGGTTGTGCTGCAGGCGCACCTGGACATGGTGCCGCAGAAAAATAACGACACCGTACACGACTTCACTAAAGACCCGATTCAGCCGTACATCGATGGCGAATGGGTAAAAGCGCGCGGCACCACGCTGGGTGCAGATAACGGTATCGGTATGGCTTCTGCGCTGGCAGTGCTGGCGGATGACAGCGTTGAGCATGGGCCGCTGGAAGTGCTGCTGACCATGACCGAAGAGTCCGGTATGGATGGCGCGTTTGGTTTGCAGGCTGGCTGGTTGCAGGCAGATATTCTGATCAACACCGATTCAGAAGAAGAAGGCGAAATCTACATGGGTTGCGCTGGCGGTATTGATTTCATCACTACCCTGCCGCTCTCCCGTGAAGCGGTACCTGCGGGTTACCAGACGTTCAAACTGACCCTGAAAGGGCTGAAAGGCGGCCACTCCGGCGGCGATATCCATCTCGGTCTCGGTAACGCCAACAAGCTGCTGGCGCGCTTCCTGGCGGGCCACGCGATTGAGCTGGACCTGCGTCTGACCGATTTCAACGGCGGTACCCTGCGCAACGCTATCCCGCGTGAAGCGTTCGCGACTTTCGCCGTTCCGGCCGATAAGGCTGAACAACTGAAAACGCTGGCAGCAACGTATCAGGACATCCTGAAAAACGAGCTGGCGATGAAAGAGAAAAATCTGGTTGTACTGCTGGAGTCTGTCTCCACAGACAAACAGGCGTTGACCTCTGCTTCCCGCGATAGCTTCATTCAATTGCTGAATGCCACACCGAACGGTGTGATCCGCAACTCCGACGTCGCCAAAGGTGTGGTCGAAACCTCCCTGAACGTTGGCGTAGTGACCATGCAGGACGACAACGTTGAAATCATCTGTCTGATCCGCTCCTTAATCGACAGCGGTAAAGATTACGTGGTGAGCATGCTGGCGTCGCTGGGCAAACTGGCGGGCGCAAAAACCGCACCGAAAGGCGGCTACCCTGGCTGGCAGCCGGATGCGAACTCCCCGGTGATGCATCTGGTGCGTGAAACCTATCAGCGTCTGTTCAACAAGACGCCGAACATCCAGATCATCCACGCCGGTCTGGAATGCGGTCTGTTCAAAAAACCGTACCCGGACATGGACATGGTTTCTATCGGGCCAACCATCACCGGTCCGCACTCTCCGGACGAGCAGGTACATATCGAAAGCGTGGGCCATTACTGGACACTGCTGACCGAGCTGCTGAAAGCCATTCCGGCGAAATAAGTCGTGCTGTCCGCACCGGATGGTGCGGACAATTTCCCTTCTGTCTTTCCGGTACTGTCATTTTTTCACCCTTATTTACAGGCCCAGTACCAGCTGACGTTCTAATTGCGGATCGAGCAGCGTCACATGCAAACCCACTAAACGAACGCCGCGCCCGCTGCGCCGCTCATTCCAGGTTTTCCGCGCCGTGGCCAGCAAATCGTCTTTATTTAAGCGTGGCCAGACGTGTTCCTGGGTAGTGAGCTGGAAATCGGCAAACTTGAGCTTAACCCCCTGTCGGGCAATAAGCAGATCGGGTTTTATCTTCGACAGCCGCCGTTCCAGTTCCGGATAGAGTTGTTGGTTGATAATAGCCTCGCACTCTTCCCACTCATGAATGTCCTCTATCAGCGTTCGCTCCACGCCCACCGATTTACGTAGCCTGTCGCTACTGATATGCCGCTCATCAATGCCCTGGCTACGCTCCCATAACACACGGCCAAATTTACCAAAGCGTTTTAGCAACATTGCCAGGTCGCTGTTCTGCACATCTTCGCAGGTACGCAGCCCGAGCTTTTCCAGTTTTGCTGCTGACACCTTGCCCACGCCTGGAATTTTGCTCAGCGGCAGCGTACGTAAAAATGCAGGCACATCCGCAGGCGCAATCACATATTGCCCGTCAGGTTTGTTCAGATCGGAGGCAATTTTCGCCAGAAACTTCACCGGCGCGATACCGGCCGAGGCGGTGAGTTGTGTTTCCCGAAATATGGTCCGGCGAATCTCTTCTGCCATGAGCGTTGCCGAACCGTGGCAATGGGGGCTGTCGGTCACATCCAGATACGCTTCATCCAGCGACAGGGGCTCAATCAGGCTTGTATAACGGGAAAAGATTTCGCGGATCTGGTGAGAGGCTTCCCGGTAGGCTTCAAAGCGACCCGGTAATAAGGTGAGATGTGGGCACAGCTTCAACGCCATTGCCGTAGGCATAGCACTGCGTACGCCGTATTTGCGCGCCGGATAATTGGCCGTGCTGATGACGCCGCGTTGAACCCGGCTGCCGCCGATAGCGATAGGGATATCCCGCAGTGCCGGGTTATCACGCATCTCCACCGCGGCAAAAAAGCAGTCCATATCGACATGTATGATTTTGCGCATACGCTCACCTTATCAGATACTGGATAAGTATACAGCATTATTACCCGAAATGAGAAGCGAGGGGAAAAAAGTGAGTTCGTCGTGAAAAAAACGCCCAATATCGCTGTTATTTCTGGGGTTTTCATCAGACAATATTTAACAGGGGGATCGCTGCCAAAAACTAATTTGTAAACTCAGCGATCCGGGCTTGCGAAAAACTACCGTGATGCTACTGTGGGCGCACCCAATCCAGATTAATCTGAATTTATGGGATTCTTTTGCCGTCCTGGCAATGTGGTAACCGTTTTATCAAGGAAACAAGCAGTATGCGCAAAATCGCATTTTTTCTTGCGATGCTTCTGATGCCGTGCGTCTCGTTTGCCAGCTTATTAAGCAGCAATGGTTCAACAACGCCGATCAGCAAAGAATATAAGCAGCAGTTGATGGGGTCGCCGGTATACATCCAGATCTTCAAAGAAGAGCGAACCCTTGATCTCTACGTCAAAATGGGCGAGCAATACCAGCTCCTCAATAGTTACAAAATTTGTAACTACTCCGGCGGCCTGGGGCCGAAACAGCGTCAGGGCGATTTCAAAAGCCCGGAAGGGTTTTATTCCATTCAGCGCAGCCAGCTAAAACCGGACAGCCGTTTTTATAAAGCCATTAATATTGGTTTTCCTAACGCCTATGACCGTGCCCACGGTTATGAAGGGAAATACCTGATGATTCATGGCGCATGCGTCTCTATTGGCTGCTATGCCATGACCGATTCGCAAATTGACGAGATTTTCCAGTTTGTTACCGCAGCGCTGGTGTTTGGTCAGGAAAGCGTACAGCTGAGCATCTACCCGTTCCGAATGACCGACGCGAATATGCAGCGCCACAAATATTCGACCTATGCGAAATTCTGGGAACAGTTAAAACCGGGTTATGACTTCTTCCAGCAGACGCAGAAACCGCCTGTGGTCTCCGTTATCGACGGGAACTACGTGGTCAGCAAACCGCTGAGCCACGAAGTTGTTCACCCGCAGCTGGCGTCAAACTATACGCTCCCCGAGACAAAATAAGGCCCATTCACCTGGCATAATCTTTTGCCAGGTTTCATTGCCCGTTAGCGGCTGGGTAGCAATCACGGTAACCACATCGTCAGGTGTGGTTTCCCGCTGAAAATCAATTTCCACATCCTGATCCAGCAGTTTTGCCACACCAAACGGCGCCCGACGGGTAATGCAGAACAGATTGGTGGAGCAGAACGCCATCACGTAGCGTCCATCCGACAGCAGCATATTAAACACACCTTTCTCACGCAGCTCAGTCGCCAGCGACGCGATGTATTTAAATACCGCCGCCATATTGCCCGGTGTCCGCGGATAACGCGTAGTGAGTTTATGCAGCAGCCAGCAGAAGGCTTTTTCGCTGTCGGTTTCCCCGACCGGACGGAAGTTGCCTGTCTCCAGTGATTTATAACCGGTCAACTGCCCGTTATGGGCGTAAGTCCAGTTGCGTCCCCAGAGTTCGCGAGTAAAAGGATGGGTGTTTTCCAGCGCCACTTCGCCACGGTTCGCCTGACGTATATGGGCCACCACCGAGCAGGACTTGATTGGGTAATCCTGAACCAGACGGGCAATCGGAGAGTTAAAACTGGGTTGCGGGTCTTTAAACGTACGACAGCCTTTGCCTTCGTAAAAGGTAATACCCCAGCCGTCTTTATGCGGCCCGGTTCCCCCACCGCGCTGAACAAGCCCGGTAAAACTAAAGCAAATATCGGTTGGCACATTGGCGCTCATCCCGAGCAGTTCGCACATACAACACCCCCAAACGCCCAAATGGAGAAGGCGTAATTGTTGCAACCAGCCTGAACGCGGACAGCGCGCAAGAACCGGAGCGTACACGGAGTACGTGAGGATTCTGAGCACTGCCCAGGTTCAAAATGGCAAATAAATAGCCTTCTTACGCTTTTACCATCTCTTTTTCGATCAGCATAATCAGGATATGAATCACTTTAATGTGGATTTCCTGAATGCGGTCAGCGTAACCAAAATGCGGTACACGGATTTCCACATCGGCAGTACCCGCCATTTTACCGCCATCTTTACCGGTCAGAGTGATGACTTTCATCCCCTGCGCACGCGCCGCGTCAATCGCTTTAATGACATTACCAGAATTACCGGAAGTAGAAATACCTAACAGTACATCGCCCGGGCGACCAACGGCTTCAACGTAGCGAGAAAAAACATGGTCGTAGCCAAAGTCGTTACTGACGCAGGAGAGATGGCTCACGTCGGAGATGGCGATACCCGGATAACCCGGACGGTTTTCACGGTAACGCCCGGTCAACTCTTCTGCAAAGTGCATTGCATCACAGTGGGAACCACCATTACCGCAGGACAATACCTTACCGCCGGCCTTGAAGCTGTCAGCCAGCAGAACCGCCGCACGCTGAATGGCGTGGATATTGGCATCATCTTTTAAAAAGTTTGCCAGCGTTTCCGCTGCTTCGTTCAGTTCGTTACGAATCAGATCCTGGTACATGAGGATATCCTTCAGTATGAAAGCAGTATGAATGTAAATTCTCGCGCGCAGTTTACCGGATAGCATGGCAAGCGAGAAGCTAAAGCCTTGGTGATCGTCGGGGGTTTTCGTTTTTCGTGCCACATTCCTGCCAAACAATGTGAACCAGGTTGTAATTATTTTGTAAACACATTGCTAAAAGAAATAACATCCACTACAACCATATAATCACAAGTGGTCAGACCTCCTACAAGCAAGGGAGCTTTTCTCTATGATGATTTTGAGTCTACTCGCAACTGTTATCCTACTCGGCGTGTTGTTCTATCACCGGGTGAGTCTGCTGCTCAGCAGCGTAATTCTCCTGGCATGGACTGCCGCCCTTGGCGCTACAGGTCTGTGGTCAATCTGGGTACTGGTGCCGTTGGCCATTATCCTTGTGCCGTTCAACTTTGTGCCGATGCGTAAATCGCTGATCTCCGCCCCGGTATTCCGCGGTTTTCGTAAAGTAATGCCGCCAATGTCACGCACGGAAAAAGAAGCCATCGATGCCGGTACAACCTGGTGGGAAGGCGATCTGTTCCGCGGTAATCCTGACTGGAAAAAACTGCACAACTACCCGCAGCCGCGTCTGACCGCCGAAGAACAGGCCTTTATTGATGGTCCGGTGGAAGAGGCCTGCCGTATGGCTAACGACTTTCAGATTACCCATGAAATGGCCGACTTACCGCCAGAGCTGTGGGCATTCCTGAAAGAACATCGCTTCTTTGCGATGATCATTAAAAAAGAGTACGGCGGACTGGAATTCTCCGCTTATGCCCAGTCCCGCGTGCTGCAAAAGCTCTCCGGCGTTTCCGGCATTCTGGCAATCACTGTCGGCGTACCGAACTCCTTAGGGCCAGGTGAGCTGCTGCAACACTACGGCACTGAAGAGCAGAAAAATCATTACTTACCCCGTCTGGCGCGTGGACAGGAAATTCCGTGTTTCGCCCTGACCAGCCCGGAAGCCGGTTCCGATGCGGGCGCAATTCCGGATACTGGCGTCGTTTGCATGGGCGACTGGCAGGGTGAGCAGGTGCTCGGTATGCGCCTGACCTGGAATAAACGCTATATCACGCTGGCCCCGATCGCGACCGTACTGGGCCTGGCGTTTAAACTCTCTGACCCGGAAAAACTGCTGGGTGGCGAAGAAGATCTCGGTATCACCTGTGCACTGATCCCCACCAACACCCCGGGTGTTGAAATTGGTCGTCGTCACTTCCCGCTGAACGTCCCGTTCCAGAACGGTCCGACACGGGGTCAGGACATTTTCGTACCGATTGATTACATCATCGGTGGCCCGAAAATGGCCGGACAGGGCTGGCGTATGCTGGTGGAATGTCTGTCCGTGGGCCGCGGTATCACGCTGCCATCCAACTCTACGGGCGGCCTGAAATCGGTGGCCATGGGGATCGGCGCTTATGCGCATATCCGTCGCCAGTTCAAAGTCGCCATCGGTAAGATGGAAGGAATCGAAGAGCCACTGGCACGCATCGCAGGCAACGCCTACGTGATGGATGCCGCAGCCGCGCTGATCACTTACGGCATTGTGCTCGGCGAGAAACCGGCAGTGCTCTCCGCTATCGTGAAATATCACTGTACTCACCGTGGACAGCAGTCAGTCATTGATGCAATGGATATCGCGGGCGGTAAAGGCATCATGCTCGGCGCGGGCAACTTCCTGGCTCGTGCCTATCAGGGCGCACCGATTGCTATCACCGTGGAAGGGGCCAATATTCTGACTCGCAGCATGATGATCTTCGGTCAGGGCGCGATTCGTTGCCATCCGTACGTGCTGGATGAAATGGCCGCTGCACAAAACAATGACGTGGATGCGTTCGATAAACTGCTGTTTAAACATATCGGCCACGTGGGCAGCAATAAGATGCGTAGCTTCTGGCTGGGGCTGACGCGCGGGCTGACCAGTTCTGCGCCCACCAGCGACTCAACCAAACGCTACTATCAGCATATCAACCGCTTAAGCGCCAACCTCGCGCTGCTGTCGGATGTGTCGATGGCGGTACTGGGTGGCAGCCTGAAACGTCGCGAACGTATCTCGGCGCGCCTCGGGGATATTTTAAGCCAGGTGTTCCTCGCCTCTGCTGTGCTGAAACGCTATGACGATGAAGGCCGTCACGAAATGGATCTGCCGCTGGTGCACTGGGGCGTACAGGATGCCTTGTATCAGGCTGAACAGGCGATGGACGATCTGCTCTCCAACTTCCCGAACCGTGTTGTCGCGGGTCTGCTGCGCGTAGTGATTTTCCCGACCGGTCGCCACTATCTGGCACCGTCCGATAAACTGGATCATCAGGTCGCCAAAATTCTGCAAACGCCGTGTGCCACCCGTTCGCGCATTGGTCGTGGTCAGTACCTGACGCCGAGTGAACACAACCCGGTCGGTCTGCTGGAAGAAGCGCTGCTTGACGTCATCGCCGCCGACCCGATTCATCAGCGCATTTGTAAAGAGCTGGGTAAAAACCTGCCATTTACACGTCTGGACGCGCTGGCAAAAGAGGCGCTGGCCGGCGGGCTTATCAATCAGGATGAAGCTGAGATCCTGACAAAAGCCGAAACCAGCCGTCTGCGCAGTATTAATGTCGATGACTTCGACCCGGAAGAGCTGGCGACACAGCCGGTAAAACCGCAGGAAAAAGTGCGTAAGCCTCAGGCTGCATAACGCACACCCGGATAGCCCCCACCCCGCTTCGTGCGGGGTTTTTTATTACCACAAATTCCCTTTTTCTCGTGCTAAAGTGTAAAAATGCTGTTTTAGGGGAGCTTAAATCGTGCCTGGTTTAAAAATTACGCTGTTGCAACAACCATTAGTCTGGATGGACGGTCCGGCCAATTTGCGCCATTTTGATCGCCAGCTTGAAGATATCACCGGGCGTGATGTGATTGTCCTGCCGGAAATGTTTACCACCGGTTTTGCCATGGAAGCGGCAAAGCAGTCGATGCCGCAAGAAGAAGTTGTGGCGTGGATGCAAACCAAAGCCCAACAGACGAACGCGCTGGTCGCGGGCAGCGCCGCGCTGCAAACGGAACGTGGCCCGGTTAACCGCTTCCTGTTGGTCGAACCGGAAGGAACCGTTCATTTCTATGATAAGCGCCATCTGTTCCGCATGGCCGATGAGCATCATCATTACGAAGCGGGTAATGAGCGTGTGGTGTTTGAGTGGCGCGGCTGGCGTATTTTACCGCTGGTCTGTTATGACCTGCGATTCCCGGTCTGGTCGCGCAATCGCGATGATTACGACCTGGCGCTGTATGTCGCCAACTGGCCTGCGCCGCGTTCACTGCACTGGCAATCGCTCCTGGTGGCCCGCGCGATTGAAAACCTGGCGTATGTCGCTGGTTGCAACCGTGTGGGAACCGACGGCAACGGGCATCATTACCGCGGCGACAGCCGGGTCATTAACCCGCAGGGCGAGGTTATCGCCACCGCCGAGCCGCACCAGGCTATCCGCATTGATGCCGAGTTGTCGATGACCGCCTTAAAAGAGTACCGCGAGAAGTTTCCCGCCTGGCAGGACGCCGATCCGTTTACGCTTGGGTGATATGACGTTCCCCTCACCCTAACCCTCTCCCACAGGGAGAGGGGACTGTAAAGTGCGGTCTAACGCCCTGGCTGCCTGGTTTTCTCCCTCTCCCTGTGGGGCCGGGGTGAGGGTAACCGGCCGCACCACACTACATCAGCTTACGCACCGCCTCACTGTATGCCCGTAACGCCTGGGCCACATCCTGCTGCTGCACGCTCTCGGCCGGGTGATGGCTGATCCCTCTGTCACACCGCACAAATAACATCGCCGATGGCCAGCGTTCCGCAATGGCGATGGCATCATGCCCGGCACCGCTTGGCAGCAAGTGCACGCGCCCCTGCACTGACTCAACGGCACCGGCCAGCACATTACGCAGGTGCGTATCACAAGGCGTTGCCGCGATGGTGTAAAAAATATCGGAGCTAAAGGCAACACCACGCGCCTGACCGATGCGCGCGGCCTCATCCAGCAAGGCGTTTAACAGCGTCTCCCTCAGAGCATCGTTCGGGCTACGAATATCCAGCGTCAGCGTCACCGCCCCTGGAATCACATTCACCGCACCCGGTTCGCACTGCAACGTACCCACCGTCGCCACCAGCTCCGGGCCAGATTCCCGCGTTTTCTGTTCAACAAAACCGATCCACTGGGCGGCGGCGGTTAATGCATCGTGGCGATGGCTCATCGGCACGGTACCCGCATGCCCCGCTTCCCCACTAAATCGACAGGTCAACCTGCGCGCACCGTTAATCGCCGTAACGACGCCAAGCGGCAGATCTTCCTGTTCAAGTACTGGCCCCTGCTCAATGTGCAGTTCCAGATACGCCGAGAAATCTTCACGGGCACGTTCCGCCGTGGCGATACGCGTGGGATCCAGACCGACATTGACCATCGCCTGCGCCACGCTAACGCCCTGCGCATCCTCACAATCCAGCCAGCCCTGCGGCCAGGTGCCGGTCAGGCCGCGGCTTCCCAGCAGCGTGATATTAAAGCGTGTGCCCTCTTCGTCGGCGAACCCGACGATTTCAATAGCCTGCGATCCGCGAAGATCCTGGCGATGCAGCCAGTCCACCACTTCAATCGCCGTCAGTACGCCGAGCATACCATCGTAACGTCCGGCGTCGCGTACGGTGTCCAGATGCGATCCCAGCAACACCGCCTGGGCGCCGTCATTTGCCGCCTCGTAACGCCCACAAATATTGCCGACCGCGTCCTGCCAGGTGAGCATTCCCGCCTCCTGCATCCACTGCGCCACCTGCGCGTTTGCCCGCAGATGTTCAGTAGAGAGGTAAACCCGGGTCAGCTGACCCGGCGTTTCACTGATCTCTGCCAGCGTATCGCAGCGTTCCATTACCCGGCGCGCAGCGCGGTCAGCGTCATCGGCAGTCATCATTATGCAACCCCTTCGTACACGTCCCAGGCGGCCTGCATCCCCGCACCCTGTACGGTGCGGAAGCCCAGACGGTTCAGTACCGCTTCCAGCGCGGTGAGGGTTTGCAGCACACAATCTTTGCGCGCGTTATAGCCCATGGTGCCGATACGCCAGATCTTGCCCTGCAGCGGGCCAAACGAGGTGCCGATTTCAATATGGAAATCATCCAGCAGGCGCTTGCGCACCTCTTCACCGTGTACAACAGAGGGGATCATCACTCCCAGCACGTTGTTCATCTTGTGGCGAATGTCGCCAAACACTTCCAGCCCCATCCCCTGAATACCTGCGAGCATGGCGCGGCCGTGTAATTCGTGGCGGGCGATCAGCGCGTCCATTCCCTCTTCCAGCATGATGCGCGCGCATTCACGGGCGGCGAACAGCATGCTGGTCGCTTCGGTATGATGGTTCAGGCGTTCAGGCCCCCAGTAGTCCATCACCATGCCGAGATCGAAATAGTTGGAGTAGATCATCTCGTCATCGCCGTCCTGGTGCGTATCGGTACGGATCCCCTGCTCCACGCATTTACGCGCGCGGATGGCCTCTTCCATTTGCGGGCTCAGGGTAATCGGCGAGCTGCCCGACGGGCCACCCAGGCATTTCTGCAAACCGGCAGAGACCGCATCCAGCCCCCAGGCGTCAGTTTCCAGCGCGTTGCCGCCGAGCGATGCGGTGGCATCGGTATAAAACAGCACGCCATGACGGCGACAAATTTCGCCCAGGTTTTCCAGCGGCTGCAGCAGCGTGGTGGAGGTATCGCCCTGCACCGTCAGTAACAGGCGTGGCTTAACACGCCTGATGGCATCTTCAATCTGATCCGCAGTAAAGACTTCGCCCCAGGGCACTTCGATGGTGTGCACTTCCGCGCGGCAGCGGCGAGCGATTTCACACAGCAGATGCCCGAAACGGCCAAAGACCGGTACCAGCACCTTGTCGCCGGGGCGGATCGCTGAAACCAGGATCGCTTCGATGCCGGCGCGCGAGGTGCCATCCACCAGCATGGTCCAGCGGTTTTGGGTGCGGAAAACGTCGCGGTAGAGGGACATAACCTCATTCATATAGCCGGTCATGACCGGATCATATTGCCCCACCAGTTGGCTCGCCATGGCACGTAAGACCCGCGGGTCAGCATTGATAGGTCCTGGCCCCATCAGTAAACGATGTGGCGGGTTAATTTGCGCAGATTGCTGAGAGTCGAACATAGACACATCCTTCGGTATACAAAAGTGATCGCCATGAAACAAAAGATTCTTGTAAATGCTTTCTGCAACTAATGTGCCACAGAGAAAATGATGATACCAGCCTGCTATCAGGCTGATTTATGTATTTTTCAGACGAAATTGATGCTGACCGCCTGCGCCATCAGGATCCCCAGAACTGGTGCATAAGCACCAAATCAGTGCATCACCGTTGTTCCAGCTCATCGAGGTCTGTATACAGCGATGCGATATTATGGATACGCTGGCGCCCCTCTGTCAGGGCACTATGCAGTAACGCGTTCGCCAGTAAATTCACCAGACTCATGGCGCTACTGTAGCTGTCGAACGCCGACACGCTGTCGAGCGGCAGGCCAAAATGCCAGCGGACAAGTGTGGTAATGCCTGACGCCTGCGGCTCGCTGATGGCAAGCGTCGGCACCCCCTGCTTTTGCAGCGCCTCCAGCACCGGGCGGATCACCCGCGGGCGACGGCGAAATGCGATCACCACCACCACATCCTGCTCCGTGATATCCACGAGCTCTTCCGCCAGCGTCTGCCCTGGCTGGGGCATCAGCCAGACCTGACCACGGATTTGCATCAGTTGTTGGCGCAGATGCAGGGCCACCGGCGCGCTGTTGCGCAGGCCAAGAATAAAGACGCGCCGCGCCGCGCCCAGCGCCTGCACCACATCGGCAAATTGCACGGCATCCAGCGCATTCACCCACTGGGTCAGGTTCGCCATCTCCTGCTTGTAGTGCCGCGCCAGCAACGTATTGCCCTGTACGGCATCGCGGTTTTCCGTCAGCGGCATGCCGCTCTGGCGCAGTGTACGTACCTCATCACGCATTTCTTTGAAACGATCATAGCCAAGCCGTTTAAACAGGCGGCTGACAGTGGCTTTCGACACGCCGCTCAGACGGGCCAGTTCGGCGCTGTTGTAGCTCATCAGATCATCAAAATGATCCATGATAAATGAGGCAACTCTCTGTTCTTGTGGAGATAATTCGTTGTAGCACTCACGTAAGCGCGTATCTAACTGCTGCATAGGCTCTCCTGCAACTTTCGTTTCACATTAAGCTGACACAGTGAAACGCTTGTCGTCAATCTGGAACAGCTCTTGCTTAGCTCTCTGACTTACCCGAACAAAGAGAGCATGACGATGCAAAGTAATATTGCCCCTTCCGGTATGGCGGTAACGCCCCACCACCTGGCCAGCGAATCGGCATTATCGGTGTTGCGCCACGGCGGCGATGCGATTGAGGCGATGGTGGCCGCGGCGGCCACCATCGCGGTGGTCTATCCCCATATGAATGGCATCGGCGGTGATGGTTTCTGGCTGATAGTGCCGCCCGAAGGCGAACCCCTTGCCATTGATGCCAGCGGCGCCGCCGGGCAACTGGCGACACAGGCGTTCTATGCGGGGCACAGTCATATTCCCCATCGTGGTCCGCTGGCGGCGCTGACGGTTCCCGGCACGCTCAGCGGCTGGGACGAGGCGCTGAAAGTATCGGCATCAATGGGAGGCGGGCAATTGCCACTCTCCCGCCTGCTGGCAGATGCCATTCGTTACGCCAGCGAAGGGATTCCGGTTACGCAGTCGCAGGCCAGCGCCACGCAAAGTAAATACCCGGAACTGGTGGCTGTGCCGGGCTTTAGCGAGACCTTTCTCGTTCAGGGCGATGTCCCTCAGGCCGGTAGCCGTTTCTGCCAGCCGCGTCTGGCGCGTACCTTAACCCGCCTCGCCACCGACGGGCTGGACAGTTTTTATCGCGGCGCACTCGCCGATCAGATGGCGGCGGAAATGAACGCCCTCGGACTGCCACTGACCGCCCAGGATCTGACGGCCCATCGTGCTCACCGCCGGGTACCGCTTCGTCTGTCCCACAGCCAGGGCGACATCTTCAATATGACGCCGCCGACGCAAGGGCTGGTGTCGCTGGCGATCCTCGGGATTACCGACCACCTGGACATGTCTCAGGCCAGTGAAGTGCAGACCATTCACCGCATCGTCGAAGCGACCAAACAGGCCTTTGGCCTGCGTGATCGTTACATCACCGACCCGCGCCACGTGACGCTACCGGTTCAAACGTTGCTGGAACAGGCGCCGTTACAAGCACTGGCAAACAGTATTGACGAACACCGGGCCGCGCCCTGGGGCCAGGGGAAAGGGCCCGGCGACACCGTCTGGATGGGCGTGATGGATAAGAACGGACTGGCGGTGTCGTTTATTCAGAGCATTTATCACGAGTTTGGTAGTGGCGTGGTGCTGCCGGAAAGCGGTGTGCTGTTACAAAACCGCGGCGCGGCATTCAGTCTTGACCCGGCCCATTTGCTGGCGCTGGTGCCCGGCAAACAGCCGTTCCACACCCTCAACCCGGCAGCCGCACGGCTGAAAGATGGCCGCACCATGGTCTACGGCACGATGGGCGGCGACGGGCAGCCGCAAACGCAGGCCGCCATATTTACCCGTCACGTGATGCAAAACATGCCCCTACAGGAAGCGGTATGCGCCCCTCGCTGGTTGCTGGGCCGCACCTGGGGGCAGACGTCCGATAGCCTGAAGCTGGAGGGGCGGTTCAGCGAGGCCACATATCAGGCGCTGCGTGACCTGGGCCATGACGTGGAATGGTTGCCGGGACTGAGCGAAGCGACGGGGCACGCGGGGGCGATTGTGCGTCATCCCAACGGCATGCTCGAAGGGGCATTTGATCCACGCAGCAACGGCAGCGCGGCCGGTTTTTAAGGAGTCATCATGAGCGATAACACACTCGACTGGCCGACATACATCCGGCTGATGGAACAATTACTGGCGGTACCGCTGGACGATGCACGCCGGGCCGAGTTGGAAGTTCAGCTTACCCGCATCGCAGCCATGGCGCAGCCGCTGATGGCCTTTCCCCTGCCGCACCGCCAGGAAGGCGCAGGAGAGTATCGGCTATGAGCTTATCCATTCGGGACATTCAGCAAGGACTGCGTAGCAAAACGTTTAGCGCGCGCGAACTGGCACAGCAATCACTGGCGTTGATTGAGCAGGCAAACCCTGACATCAACGCCTTCACCGGCGTAACCGCGACACGCATGCTCACCGAAGCCGCACATATCGATGCGCGCCGGGCGGCAGGCGAAACACTGCCTGCGCTGGCAGGCGTGCCCTACGCGGTGAAAAACCTGTTCGATGTCGAGGGAGTGACCACACTGGCGGGGGCAAAGCTGTTCAGCACCCAGCCCCCCGCAACAAAAGATGCTTTCGCCATTCGCCAGCTTGCAAATGCGGGCGCAACGCTGGCCGGCACGCTCAATATGGATGCCTATGCCTATGGCTTCACCACAGAAAACAGTCACTACGGCGCAACGCGTAACCCGCGAGACCTCACCCGCGTGGCGGGCGGCTCCTCGGGCGGTTCGGCTGCGGCGGTTGCGGCCGGGCTGGTTAATTTCGCGCTGGGTACCGACACCAACGGCTCTATTCGCGTTCCCGCCTCGCTGTGCGGCGTACTAGGGTTAAAACCCACCTTTGGGCGCTTATCACGCAGCGGCAGCCATCCGTTTGTTGCCAGCCTGGACCACATTGGCCCGCTGGCACGAAACGTGGAGGATTTAGCCTGCGTCTATGACGCGCTACTGGGACATGACGGGGAAGATAACTGGCAATCCGCACGCGAGTCGGTCGCTGTTCTGCCAGCATTATCCGCGACGGGGACGCTACGCTGTGCCGTGCTGGAGGGCTATTTTACAACCTGGTGTACTGCCGATGCCCGTGCCGCCGTCAACGTGGTCGCGCAGGCGCTGGGAGCCAATCAGACGCGGGTATTGCCGGAAGCGGAACTGGCCCGTTCCGCCGCATTTTTGCTTTCTGCGGCAGAGGGGGGCAACCATTATCTCCCGGCGCTGCGAACGGATGCCGATAAGTTCGAGCCAAATTCCCGTGAGCGTCTGCTGGCAGGCGCAATGACGCCCTCGGCCTGGTATACCCAGGCACAGCGTTTTCGCGCCTGGTTTCGCGATCAAACGCTGCCGCTGTTTAACGACGTGGATCTGCTTCTGGCTCCGGCGACACCCTGCAGTGCGACGCCGATTGGCGAGAATACCATGCGCATTAACCACACCGATTTACCGATCAAAGCCAGTATGGGGATGCTGACGCAGCCCATCTCGTTTTTAGGTCTGCCGGTTGCCACCGTACCCGTGAAAACCGCCTCGGGATTGCCCATCGGCGTACAGATTATTGCGGCCCCCTGGCAGGAGTCGCGCTGCCTGCAGGCGGCGTGGCGGCTGGAGCAGGCGGGCATTCTTTACCCACAGGAAGCATGATGAACAGAGAACATATTGACCGTCCGACCGTGTTGAATGAGGTCACCGCTGCGTTTTACCGTTATGAGCAGGCGCTTATCAGTAATGATGTGGCCGTGCTGGATGAGCTTTTTTGGGCAGATCCGCGAACCGTCCGCTATGGCGCAACGGAAAACCTGTACGGCATTGAAGCGATTCGCGAGTTTCGCAACGCCCGTCCGTCAGCTGGGCTGGACAGGCTGCTGCGTAACACCACGATCACCACCTACGGTGAGGATATGGCGGTCGCGAGCACGGAGTTTACGCGCGAGAACAGTGAACGAGTAGGCCGCCAGATGCAGACCTGGGTGAAGTTTCCCTATGGCTGGCGGATTGTGGCGGCCCATGTCAGCTTGATGGGGTGAAGCGGTTTTTCCCCTCACCCCTGCCCTCTCCCACAGGGAGAGGGCGAAACCCCCTCTCTGCTCGTATGGAAAACGTAGCCCGGATCAGGCGCTTGCGCCGCCATCCAGGAATTGTCCCCGGTGGCGCTGCGCTTACCAGGGCTACAGAAAACGTAGCCCGGATCAGGCGCTTGCGCCGCCATCCGGGAATTATCCCCGGTGGCGCTGCGCTTACCAGGGCTACAGTATGCCCCCACTCCCCTTCAGGGAGAAGGTTAGGCTGAAGGGAAAATCACTCGGACTGATACGGGTGCGTCTTCACCCAGTGCTCGGCGATATCCTGGCGGCGGCACACCCACACATCCTCGTGGCTCTGCACATAATCCAGAAAACGCTGCAGAGCCTTAAAGCGCCCAGGTCGACCCAGCAGTCGGCAGTGCATACCAATCGACATCATTTTCGGTGACGTCTCTCCCTCTTCATACAGCACATCGAAACTGTCTTTCAGGTAGGTATAGAACTGCTCAGCGGTATTAAAACCCTGCGCGGTGGCAAAGCGCATGTCGTTCGCATCCAGGGTATAGGGCACAATCAGGTGAGGCTTCTGGTCGACCGTCGTCCAGAACGGCAGATCGTCGCCATAGTAATCGCTGTCATATAAAAAATTGCCCTGCTCTACCACCAGCTTACGGGTGTTCGGACTGTCGCGTCCGGTGTACCAGCCGCTCGGCGCCTTGCCAAACAGCGTAGTGAGGATCTCCATTGCCTGCTGCATGTGCTGGCGCTCCGTCTGGATATCCATATTTTGATAGTGGATCCAGCGCCAACCGTGGCTCACCACGTCGTAATCCGCCGCCTTAATCGCCGCGACGATCTCCGGGTTGCGTGCCAGCGCCATTGCAATGCCGAATACCGTTAGCGGCAGGCCGCGCTTTTGGAACTCATAGTGAATGCGCCAGAAACCTGCGCGGGAACCGTATTCATATAGCGAGTCCATGGACATGTGTCTGTCAGGGTAGCTGGCCGCGCCGATAATATCGGACAGAAACTGTTCAGAACCGGCGTCGCCATGCAGAATATGGTTCTCACCGCCCTCTTCGAAGTTCAGGACAAACTGCACGGCAATGCGCGCCCCACCGGGCCACTGCGCATGAGGAGGTTTCCCGGCGTACCCCGCCAGATCGCGCGGGTAGTTATCGGTAAAGTGCCAGACAGGCTTGTCCGTATCTGAATGCATGCTGATTCGACCTCATTTTGGGGCCGCTTTCAGCTCAGCATTTCAAAGCATCCTGAAAGCGGCTTTTTATTGGGATACGCCAGATCGCCGTACTTACTGGTACCAAGCCCCAATGCCAGGAAGGATTCCACCATTTTCACCGCGGCCGTGACGCCATCAATCACCGGAATACCCAGCTCCTGCGTCAGCTCGCTGGCAAGGTTTGCCATCCCGCCACAGCCGAGAACAATAGCGCCGCTATTATCTTCTCGTTTGGCTTGTATACAGCGCTCGCGTACTTTCTGTTGAGCAAGACCCGTGCCATCTTCTAACGCCAGTACCGGTAAATCGATCGCATGCAGCGCGGCGCAGTGGTGTTCGAAGCCATATTGCTGCAATAAATGACGGGCGATAATCACCGTGCGCGGCAAGGTGGTAACGATGGAAAAACGCGTTGCGACCATAGTAGCGACATGCATAGCCGCTTCGGCAATCCCCACCACCGGCCCGGTTGCCAGTTCTCGCGCGGCCAGCAATCCCGGATCGCCAAAGCAGGCAATCACATGACCTTGCGCCCCCTGCGCCACCCCTCTCTTTATCTGTTCCAGCACGCCAATGGCGGCAATCGCCTCGTCAAAATGCCCTTCAATCGACGCTACGCCCTGGGTCGGACAACTGGCGAGGATCGTTGTACCCGGCGCGGCAACCTGGCGGGCGGCGCTGGCGATGGTGTGGGTCATCTCCGGGCTGGTATTAGGATTAATCACCTGTATACAACATGGCATCATGGGTGTTCTCCTGCAGCGCCGAACAGGCGGGCAAAGTCGGGAAGGATGTCGCCGCCGCGCTCAAAACTGAGGCTCGAGACGATATGGTCGAAGTGATGCGCCATGGCGTGGTTCAGCGCTGCGCCGTCCTTTTTACGTAGCAGCTCGATGAGCCTGTCGTGGTCGTCACAGCGGCATCCGCGCTGCCAGGGGGCGCCCCAGGCGGCAATCACCAGTGACGAGCGCTGTGCCAGTGTGGTCACGATATCTGTCACCACCGCATTACCCGAGATGGCCTGCAGTTGAATATGAAACGCCGCAGAATGGCGAATCGCCGCCGCGCCATCGTGGTTCTGATGCGCCTCTTCTTCCTGCGCGATGATTTTCTCCAGCCCCACTATATGCGGTGCCTGCAGATGCTCAAGCACCTGCGGCAGATTGGCGCACTCGATCATTTTGCGGGTGGCGAAGATCGATTTCGACTCGTCGATATCCGGTTTGGCGACGAATGCACCACGTCTGGGCGTCATGGTGACCATTTGCACCGTCGCAAGGCGCGTCAGGACCTTACGGATCCCCGTGCGGCTAACGCCAAACACGTCAGCCAGCGCTTCTTCGGGTAATTTACTGCCTGGCGGGAGTTGATGTTCGACAATGGCAGTCATCAGCGACTGCCAGATGAAGTTTTCTTTATCTTCCAGATCTGCTGGGGTCTGTAGCCCCGTTGGTTGCTTCATTGGGGTATTCCTTTGTTACGTATTTCTTATCTATTTGTATACATCATTAAAGTATTTTGTATACATAAAATTAAAACCTGGCCTGGTTCATGCAATACAGGATGGCAGACATAACGTCACAATCTGTATTCAGAGGAGCAGATTCCATGCCAAACCTTGAACCAAATTACAAAGACAGTTACAGCCCAAGACTCACTAACAACGATTTGGCCCCAACGCGCGACCAGAACTGGACGTGGTACAACATCTTCTCTTTCTGGATGTCCGACGTGCACAGCATGGGCGGATACGTGGTCGCGGCCAGCTTCTTCGCGCTCGGCCTTGCCAGTTGGCAGGTATTACTGTGCCTGTTGCTGGGCATCTGTATTGTGCAGTTGTGCGCAAACCTTGTCGCCAAACCAAGCCAAATGGCTGGCGTGCCCTATGCGGTGATCTGTCGCCAGGCATTTGGCGTGTTCGGTGCCAACATTCCTGCCGTCATCCGTGGGCTTATCGCTTTTGCCTGGTATGGTATACAAACCTATCTGGCAGCCAATGCGTTAATGCTGGTGATGCTGAAATTCTGGCCGTCTCTGGCGCCGATGACCGAGGGGCATTTCCTGGGTCTGTCGCATCTGGGTTGGGTGTGCTTCGGTATCATGTGGGTATTGCAGGCGCTGGTGTTCTGGCACGGGATGAGCGCGATTAAACGCTTTATCGATATCGCTGGCCCGGCAGTCTACGTGGTGATGCTGGCGCTGGCGGTGTGGATCCTGTCACAAACCGGCTTTAGCGGTATCTCCTTTACCCTTGCCAGCAAAGAGCTGACCGCAGGCGAGCAAACCTGGCAGATGATCACCGCAACTGCGCTGGTGGTTTCTTACTTCTCCGGGCCATTGCTCAACTTTGGCGACTTTTCGCGCTACGGCAAGAGCATGCAGGAAATTCGTCGCGGCAACCGCTGGGGTCTGCCGTTTAACTTCCTGCTGTTCTCCATCGTTACCGTGGTGATCGTTTCAGGCACGCAGTCGCTGTTCGGCAAAATGATCACCGACCCCATCGAGACCGTCAGCCACGTGGGCAACAGCCTGGCGATGGCGATTGGCCTGTTGACCATGATCATCGCCACCATCGGCATCAATATCGTGGCAAACTTCGTCTCCCCGGCGTTCGATTTCTCTAACTGCTCACCGCAGAAAATAAGCTTCCGTACGGGTGGGATGATCGCCGCAGTTGGCTCCGTGTTGCTGACGCCGTGGAACCTGTTCCAGTCTCCGGAACTCATCCACTATACGCTGGATGTGCTGGGTTCTTTTATCGGGCCGTTGTTCGGTATCCTGCTGGCTGACTTCTACCTGATTAAACGCGGGAAAGTATTTGTCGACGATCTGTTTACTGTCTCCCCGAATGGGCGTTACTGGTACAAAAACGGCATTAATCCGAAAGCCGTTGCTGCTCTGGTACCGTCGGTTGCCGTATGCCTGATCATTAGCTTTATTCCATCACTGCACGAAGTCGCTAATTTTAGCTGGTTTATCGGCGTGTTTCTGGGTGCATGCAGTTATCGCTGGATTGCACGTCACGATCGCGAAGGGGTTAGCGAAGGGTTTGCTCCACGTCGCGCAACGGCGAAGGAGTAAATGCAAAAAGGCCCGGACTGGGGTGGTCCGGGCCTTATGCTGACAGAGGGTTAGAAGCAAACCACACGACACTTACTGCTTCTCCTGCCCTGAGTGATTCTCGCGTGAGTTGCTTAAAATGGCGTAGCGGTTGAGCAACTGCTGAAAGCGGGTCTCGATTTGTACGATCAGCGCAGGCGCAACCTCACCAGCGCGCGTCTGTTCATTCAGTTGCCGAAGCAGTTCTTCCAGCGGTGGCGTTTGCAATGATTGCCGAATCGCGAAAACGGCCGTTTTCAGTTCTGATGCGGTTAAATACTTCCCTTTACGTTCATCCAGGGTATCCAGTTGCTGAGAAAGACGCTGCAACTGTTTTTGTGCCTGCGCGTAATGAGACAGCTCAGAAATCGGCATCGCGCTACGCTCTTGTTCCCGTAAATCAGATTGATTGAGGAATATCCAGCCACCAATCCCAATACCGCTCAGGCACGCTGCGGTCATCATTCCGGCAAAAAACACCGGCCATGAACGCCGGGGGGCTGTAGCCGCCGCCTGCCGCTCTGGCTGTACGGCAAGCTGAACAACGTTTTCCGGCGCAATGGGCGTTGTGGTGAGCGCGTTTATCGGCGTTACGTTGATATCCGTCCCCTGCGGTGTAAGCCGTTCGAGTCTCAGTGCGACATTACGCAACTGCCCGGCAACAATATCCATTCGGGTCAGATGCCAGAGTTCGCACTGACGCAGCACTTTTAGCAGCGTCAACTGACTACGCAGAAGCTCGATAGTGCGGGGTTTATCCGCATCCAGATCGTCCCGTGTCAGGATCAACCGCCAGGTATTATGCTTCTCATCCGGCTGATAAAACTGCCCGGCGATGGCAACAAACTGCGTCTCTTTGTCCAGCGGAACATCCAGTGAAACTGCGCCTTCGGGTTTAATCCAGACCGAGTGCTCTGCCAGGACATCCCCGTTGAGCGTCGCCTCTTCCTGGGTGAGCAAGGTGTCGTAATCCGCTTTATCAAAACGAGCACGCGATTTCAGTTGCCAGATATGCACCATGGTGGAAAGCGGCGTGTCTTGCGCGTCCGTGTTGAGCGCGCCACGGGAAATGAAATCCAGATGCAATATGTTGATCTGTTTATAGAAGAGGGCGGCGGCCATGCTTTTCGAGCCTTCAATCACCTTTTGACTCAGCCCGCAGCCCGTCAGGCAAACCGACAGCACCACCGCACAGGCCAGCACCCGGCGCTTACTGTGGATAACAAACATGCGTAATACTCTCCCTGTCACAGATGGATGAAGTGGGCATTAATCCCTGATAGCGACCAAGTTTCACCGTCACAGTCCCGGCGGCTGGCGCGGAACCTGGCAAAATCCCGGTTCGGCCAAGCTGCACACGCTGCTTACCTAACTGCGCGGCAGGCAGCAGGCTGACCGGAAGCGTGAGCTGTAATCGCGCCTGGCAGCGCCAGCCAAGATACACACGCAGCAGCACCAGAAGATCGGTATGTAACTGTCCTCCTGGCAGCCACCCGCGCGCCTCATCAGCCTCTTCGGTATAGAGTTGCAGCAGCAGTTGGCTGTTAACGTCCGTGCCCGTGCGCCCCAGCAGAGGGCGCGTTTTCAGAACAATGCGCGAGGATCGGGATAAACAAGACCGCTTTTTCAGTACCACAGGCTGTGGATCGTGAGGTGTTACCGTTGCCAGCGTCTTTGGCGCAAGCAGCGCCACTAACGCCGTCACCCCTTCTGCTGTACGAGTCGGCAGGCGCATTACGCTCAACAGCGCCAGAAAACGGGAAACGGGCGTGGCGATATGGTTTTCGCTTCCGGGAATTCCCAAACCGATAAGCCCTAACAGGCAACGGGAAATCGCATCCATAGCCCCCGGTTCAAACGACGCCGGATAGTTGTATTTGCGCCAGATGCGGTAGTACTGCGTGGTAAAGCGGTGGTTAAAGATATCCAGAAACGCCATCACCGCCTCCTGGCCGTCTTTTCCCTGCGCAATGTCGTCCAGGTAAGCCGTCGGCAGAGGGGAATCGACGCCGTAAAGTCCCAGAAAAGTGGTGCGTACCGTGAGCGGCGCGTCAGGCTGCTGTGCAGCATACTCGACCGCTTTAAGTTCGCTGACGGGGAAACCCATCCCGGGGTGCGGGCGAAAACGCACGGCATCATCTGCCGGATTCGCGGTACTGCCCAGCGGCGGAGCATGTGGCGTGGCCTGTTCCAGATACTGGCAAAAACGGTAAAAGTTAATCCGCGAAATCTGCGGCGTCAGTCGGTTGATCAGCCCGGTACGCGCTGGCTGTGATGTTCGGTCCATTGCAGACACTTCCCTGTGGGTTGCAATATTACGGTCAGTTGTGTGAAGAGATGGATATCGGCATAGAGCGCGAAGAAGCGGTGGAGCCGTTCACCAAACAGGGTGATATCCCCCTCCCCGGCAAAACCGTTGCTGTCGAGAGTGACCTGAATGTCTACCCCACGCAGCAGAAAGCCTTTTTCGAAACGCTGAATGAGATGGTGCTGAACATCGACAATCGCCTCAAGACGACGCCGGTTCATCTCACTCTCCGTCCAGTCATAGAGCGCCAGCGTGCCGCGCAGGATCTCCGCATTATCCATCATCGACAGAAAGTTTGAGCCCAGATGGCTGAGAACCCGCCAGTGGAAACGGTCACGCGAGGGAGGATAGCAAGGCTGCGTTGGCGCACAGAGATTACGGACTCGCAAACTGTTTTGCGCCGCATGAACGGGGGTATCCAGGAGCGTACTTTGCAACGCCTTACGCGGAAGCTGACCGTTGGTGCCCGTCAGGCTCAGCGACAAGGTTTCGTCTTCCAGCAACCTGTCCGCATCGAATGCATCACCGCCCAAAATCAACCAGCTATCATGCAGACCCGAGGGACCGCGCTTCACCCGCGTGTGGTAATAGCGTTCGGGGGCATCGTGACGCAACATGCCGCCCCGATGGCGGAAGCTGGCAAAAGGGACATACGCCTGATTGCCGGTATGGCGTGAGGAGACGATACGATCAACGGAATAGATTTCGGTATGCCCATCCTGGATACGCATGGGCCGTAAGAGGTATTCATTTTCCAGCGGCGAGAGATGCAGAGGATCGGCCTCCAGCGGAAACAGGTTTATAACCGGAACACAGTGCAGGCGGATATTATCGGCATTGAACGGTAAATCGTGGGACCAGCTTTCTGCCAGCACGACATCCAGCTCAAAGCCGTTCAGCCCTTCCGGCCAGGCGATATTTTCCAGCCCATGAAGCGCCACGAACATAAACTTCTCGCGGAAAGTGAAATACTCCAGCAGCAGCTGATAGCCGCTAAAGGCGGATTCTCCCTTGGGCCAGAGCCTGTCATCGTCAGTCATTCCCTGCGGGGAAAAATGGCCTTTCAGCGCGCACCGCTCTTGTCCCGGTAGACGCAGCCAGATCTGCTGCGTTCCCAGTGTCAGCGCCCGGTGTAACGCACAGGCTACCGGGCTGTCGGCATTCAGATACAACGGAAGTCGTGATAAATCAATGTGCGACCAGTCGCCGACCAGCGGACTGCATGCAAAACGCAGGCGAATGATGGAACGCCCGTCCGGCTCGTGCTGCAGTGATACCTCTGGCAGAGCCAGAGGATAGAGCGTGACATCTCGCGTGGCGGTATAGCGACAGCGGGTTTTGCGCTCTCCAATCGGGCGTGACAGCACCTGAAAATGGCTGAGCGTTTCGCGCTGTTTCATCAGTTGATAATCGGTTGCCAGCTCAACAATAGACAGTGAGGGAATGGTGCGCAGATAGTGCGGCCAGAGCAGGCTGACCAGCCCTTCGGTGAGCTCCGGCAAATCATCATCCAGCTTTTCACGCAGCCGCCCCATCAGAAAAGCAAAACCTTCAAACAGGCGTTCGACATAGGGATCGCGAGCACCGGGTTTGTCGAGGTTCAGCATTGCCGCACGGTCGGGATAGGCCTGTGCGAATTCTTTACCTGCTTCACGCAGGTAGCGCATTTCCGCTTCATAATAGCGTTGGGTTAGATCGTCCATGAAAATCCTTTAATTCGAAAAACAGACAAACATCAATCCTTATGTTGCGAATCGCATAATACGGCAGCGCGTGCGGGATCTATCGCCACCAGCGTACCGAGCAGGGTTTCCATTTTTCGTGCCAGCAGCGCTTTATCCGCATGGCGGTGCGCCCTTAAACGCAGCAGTTTCAACTGTCGGGCTTTGATCTCGAAGATCAACTCGGGTTCCCATTGGGCCAGCGTCACCCCCTGCGAACTCCCATCCAGTTCATCTAACAACAACAGCGCCATCTCGGTTTTGCCGTATTGCTCCGCGATCCGGGCCATGAGTAAACGCAATTGCAGGCGCTGTCGCGCGCTAACAATCCCCGGTCGTGACTGGAGCCAGCCCAACGCGGCATCGACCCCTTCGCTATCGGCACGCGCCTGCGCTTCGGGTTCCAGCGCCAGAAGATCGTCCTGGGATGATTCGCCAGCAACAGACGCCCCACCAGCCAGCCATGCCCCCTCATCCCGTGGTATAACCTGCTGTGCAATCCAGTTTCGCGTTACGTCATCCGCAAACGGGCTACCGTCGCTCCATGCAAGCTGCTCCAGCCCCGGCAGCCGTTCCAGCAATAATGCCAGGTCCTGACGGACAACCGCCGTCCACCGGTCCCACGGCGTCCCTGCTTTACTTAACGCCTGGTGCAGATACCACTGAATATCCAGCCAGAAGTGGCACACACCTTCGCTGAACATCCGGTCGGCTTGTTCCAGCAGTTCTGTCCAGTTCTGCTGCGCATACAAGCGTTTAAGTTGATTACGCGATTCCGTGCGTGGTGGCGACAGCCGCGTTTTGCCATCGACATCGGGAGGAAGCTCATGAACGGTGTCCCAGCGCAGGGTTTTCATCAGACGATGCGCCGCCAGCCAGCCCCGGGGCTGTTCGTTCAGGTAGCGGGAAAGTGTTTTGGCCTGATCCAGCAAATCGCGGCCGGAATTGATAACCTGTAACGAGGTTGTACCCATGAGGGGAGAAGCGACAGGCGGCGAGAGGGCCGCGCTATTTTGAGGTACGACGGCATTCATTCCGCCCGATTGCACCAGGCGTGACTCTAGCGCGTGGATAAGCGGCATCAGCGAGGGAGGTTGTTGGTCTTCTGTCCACGCCGTGAATGACACTGACAGCAAATTCAGCGCGGCGATGATCCTGGCGAAATCCGCCTTTGCCACTTCCGGAAAACGCGCCAGACTATCGAGCATTTTGTCGCCGGTCAGCCACTCAAGCACCAGTCTTCGGCTCGACGGTCGGGACGGTAGCAGCGCGGTGCCAAAACGTTCAACAAGCCCGGCCAGCAACGCCAGCCCCTCCGCTAACCCATGCTCGCCGTCGCGATGAAGCCGTGCCCAGATGTAATAGGTCACGATACGCAGATCTTTTGCCTGCGTCAGAAGTAAGGATTCCGCCAGGGTACAAATCAACGTGGTATCGGCGCCGGACAGCTTGTTCATCTCATCGCGCATAAGCAGGAAATCGTCGTGATAGCCGGGGTCTTCGCCAACAGGCGCATCGTCTCTGACGGGCAATAACCATTTTTGCCATAACGCTGCCTGCTCACGCGCAGCCTGCAGGACATCGCCACAGCTAAAACAGCTACGGGTTAACTGCTGCAGCAACTCACTCATCCTCGTGCTCTCCCTGTTCTTGCACCTCTGCCATGACGTTCCCGGTCAGGAAGATCTGCTGTGGCAGGCGAAAATTTTTCAGCGCCAGCAGTGCCATCGGCCCTTTTCCCTGCTCAACGCGCATCAGGTAATGCAACGGGAGGCCGTCCGGGGCGCGCCACTGCACCTTATAGCTGCTGCTGTCCAGTTGCGTAATCTCCGCCTGTTCCAGTAAGCGGATGAGGCTCCAGCTTCCCCGGTAATCTGCCAGAATGCGCTCGCTGTTTTGCGTGCTGGCCCAGCTCAGTGAGGCGCCTGGCTGCCACTGCTCGCCAGGCCAGGTAAAACGCTGCCAGCGCTCCTTCTGGTTGAAATATTCCAGTGTTTGCCCGTCAACCTTCAGTTGTGTTTTCATCACGTCACGCGCAGGTTTAGCGCGCAGATCAAAATGCATTCCGGCATCTCCGCTGGCAAAGGCGGTATCTGCGATATCGCCAAGCTGATTCAGGGAACGCAGAAACGCCGGATTCACCACCAGCCCCTGCGTGTTCATGGTATCGGCCACCCAGTCGCGCCCTTCGCGTTTCAGCACGCCGCCAAGATGCGTAGTGAGATATTGATGGATGCGCCCGCCATCGCGCAGGTACTGTGCCAGCAACGGCAAAGAGGCATCATTCCGGGTGGCACTAAAGGGGTAGCGCCCTGCGAAATCCTGTTCCCATCGGCTGACAATGGCACGCTGCCACTGCCGATTGAGGCTCTCTGCCGCGGGCGTCAGCACCTGTCGCCATGCCTGATCAACAGGGTGAACAAACAGCGCCTGACCAAAGCCGCTCCACGCCGCTCCCAGGCTGGCGGCAACCAGACGGCCATAGTCGCGGGTATCGGTAAGATCGACGGTTTTGCCCTGGAACACCGTCTGCGCCAGCTGTTGCGTCATTTCCTGCGGATCCGGAGCGTTGATGACCTGATGCAGCTTGAGCCGCACACGGCTAACGCGCGTTAGATAAGTCTGCAGACTGAGCGGCGTATCCCCGCTACTGGCAGCACGTTCCCCCGTCAGCCGCAGCAGCGGGGCAAAGGTTTTATCCAGCGGACCGGGAGGCGTTTCGTCCTGACGGCCTTGATCTTCGCTGTTAAAGAGCGCCTTTGCCGATGTCGCCAGCGAATCCGACAACCCACGGTTCGGTCGCCCCGTTGCTGCCTGCCACGTCAGCGTATCCATCAGGGCAATCAGCGGCGACTGATGAGCATCGGCCATGAGTGTCAGTTGATCGAGCACACCGGACAGCGTAGCTTCTTTTTTCCAGCGAAGACTGTTGAGAAAGGAGAGCCAGCTTCCGGCAAAGTCGGTAAAGTAACGCTCAGTGAGTCGGGCGCGGAGTGTCTCCGGCGATACCTCGGATGACGCGTCTTGCTGGCGATCACTGAGCACCCAGTCAATTTCTTCGCGTCGGGCAGATACAACCTGCTCTATCGCCTCTTTGACCTGCCCTTCCCACGCCTGGCGGGTGAACATCCCCGGTACATTCTGTTCAGTACCAAAAAGCGCGTCGGTCTGAGTGTCGCCGATCATATCCGCCAGCGTCATATCCGCGTAATTACGGGAAACCTGTTTCAGCACACGTTGATAGAGCGTATTTTCCGCATTGCGCACACCAATCTGGCGCAACAGGATTTTTCGCACGATGGCGGTCAGTTCCGGCTGCTGTGCCGCCTTCCAGTGCGGGTGCTCAGCCAGATTCGCGGCCCAGAAGGCAAGCAGCGAAGGAACGATACTCTGCGTGATGCCTTCTGCTACCCCCGGGTAGCGCAGACCATCGGCCATCAGCGTGGCGCGGAAAAAGGCCGCATCCGCTTTTTCCGGACGGGACATCATCAACAACGCTTTGAGCTGTTTATAGCGCTGCTCGCCTGTTGCCGTACGTTGAGGGCTGTCAGGAGGCAGGGCGACAAACGCATTGAGTTGTTTTTGCAAATGCGTGGCCGCGACATCGCGCACCAGACGGCTGGCGGCCTGCGCATAACCGGGAAATGCCGCATCAAGCAATTGCGTGTTACGCTCCAGCCCGAAACGCTGATACCACGGCGCGCCGTGGCGAATGCGGTATTGCAGGCGCTCCAGCTCGCCCTGCAATCTATGCAACGCCACCAGCTGTTCAGAGAGCGGCAGGCGAGTATTCAGTGCATGCGCCGTCTGCGCGGCGGTATCCTGAACCAGCGTGCGGTTGGTCAGAAAAGAGATCACCAGCCCGGTTCCCCACACCATCACCACCATGCTCAACACCGCCAGTGTCGCGCGTGCCCACGGGAAACCCACCTTACGCCCCCGGACGTTATCACCAGTGATGCCCGCCCATACCGGAGAAGGGATCCAGGCGTGAGGCGCGGTATCTGCTCCGGCCACATGCTTCGGACTGAACATCAGGCCACGCAATGACAGAGAATATGCTCCGCCCGATAACAGAGGTTTCAATGTGTTTTGCCAGTGGGCAACGCCCTTATTTTGCAGGGAATGTGCCAGTTGCAACAGGAAATCATGACGATTATCAGACAGTAACTGCTGCATCCCCTGCTCTGTCAGTCGCGGTGTTTGTGCCTCCAGCATGGCGGCCAGGTGTTCTGCCGTGCAATGTTCCGCCAGCAGGCAGCCCACAGCCTGCGGGGTGCGTTCGGTCTGGTAACCGCCATCATCGCAGACCTGCCACAGATAAAGTGGGGCCTGAAAACCGAGTCGTTTTCCGCTTTCGGTCAGCCCGCGCCAGGCCTTATCCATCTGCGCCGACTGCTGGCTCTGTTCTGTCGTCAGCGGCCAGACGATGCCATCCAGTGGGCGGCGGCGACGCAGTTTTCGCAATGATGCCAACAGTTCGGCATCCGGTTCGGCTAACGCGTTACCGCCATGGATCAGCACGATACTGTCGCCTTCCAGCCAGCACTGTTCGGTTAAGCCCGGAGCGATGGATTCCACTTCGGCAGGCTCACCGATGATGAGGAACAGGCGGACTTTATAGCGCCAAAAGAGACCGTAACGGGTGCGTAAGAAGGATCTGAGGTTGGTTAGAGTGTTATGTAGCTCCGTTTTTTTCTGCGCCGTTGCAGCCTCAGGCCTGTATTGCAGATGTATTTTTTTTTGTTTCCAGCGCCACCAGACTGGAGAACACAGTCCCCCCAGCATTAAGACGGAAAAGAGTCCAGACCATAATATCCAGGCCTGACGCATTGAAATGCCCTGCCTGGTCAAAGCATCCTGGTTAATAAATAGTAGAAAAGCCAGAATTCCTAATAAGCCTATAATCAGAAGAAAATAACCCCAAAAGCCATAGCGTGAAGAATACATGTTATCCCTTCCTACTCAGAAAAGAGCTTTTCAGTAATCAGGCAAAGCTGCATTGTTTTCGTTTGTGGCAAAGTCCGGCCAATAATGAGTTGATCCTGGCCGGTGATATTGACAGCATCGGTCAGCATTGCGAGGGCCAGAGGAAATGCCATATCACTGGCTGGTCCGAAGGAGTGATCAATTAAATGTACCGGGAGTCTTTTGGGAAGTTGCCATTGACGCTGATCCGCATATTGCATGATATTAGCGACTAAGGTTTCGTCTGTTTGTGTAACCCAAACATGATGTAATTCATTGAATTGCAGTTGGTTATATTCCAATAAAATATCCATATTATACGCGATACCTTCCGGATCCAGTGGCATAACGCGTCCTAACCCTGCAAAGACAGGGATAGAATTCTGTTGTGCAAATAATGATGATGAAATTAACTGAGCAGAAACAAACTCGCTTTCTCGTTTCTCATTACCTTCCTGCCACAGTTGCGCACAGAGCACTAAAATGAGGCCATCAAAATCATTATCGAAAAGGGGACTAATAGCATCGATTGATGTAAAAGGTTCAGGGAATAAACCCCATTGTTGAAAAACAGCATATTCTGTTTTTTCGTCCCCTCCTGTGGATGAGGAGAATAAATAAACAGCATGTAGCATATGATGATAATCAGAACATTGCTCTTCCAGACGTACATGGATATCTGCAAGCAAAGACGCAACGGAATGGTGAGTAACATCAGCCAGTGGTCTTGCTTTACAGGGGTAAGCTGGAACATTCTCTGGCTCACCTAACAATGCACCCATGCCTTTCTGCTCTGGTGTAAAAATGACATTGCCGACAATGGCCAGTTGCCGTCGACTCCATCTCTGCCAGTGCTTTTTTGTGATTTCTTTCTCTTCGTTCCAGATAAGAACATCATTAAGAGATTGTTGATATCTGTTGATCGAAACACCCATAAAGCACATCCAAAGAAGCCCCACAGGAAGTATGCCGTAGATCATCACCTCAAAATAACTCGTCACATTTAGAGTAAACAGGCTAAAAAAGATGCCAGCAACTGCCATCGGGATAAACAATATGCCCCGCAATCGATAGTTGGGTTTGGGCGCTTCTTTTTTGTCGGGAATATCCGGAATCTTCCACCCCATATTAAGACTCAATGCTGTTTTCTGGGTGAGAACTGATGACCTGGCAACCGCATGCGCACTTGCAATTATTGACAACCACATAGCGCCCCATATCAGTAGATGTTGTATCGCCTTCACGTATTGGATTAACACCATGCTTTGGACAGGAGACCAAATCACCGACAAGAGCAACTCTAATACCATTGATATACATTGCTGATGACGCAGTGATAACTTTACCACCATGCGTGGTAGCATCGCCTAAACAAACAATTCCCGGCATATTTTCAATCCCTTTGGTTATCAGAAATAATATACAACTGTAAAAGAACGACTAAAAAAATATTAAATTAAAACACATCTATAACTTTATTAAACACTCATAATGAACGACCATCAATTGATCAAAGGCATATAGCACAACTTCGTTTTTATTTTCATTCCACTTATTAATTCGATTCGACCGTTTTTATTATGTATTTTTCCTTTAGATAAACCTGGATGACTGTTTTTTATTTTTCACTACTACATCACCCTCATTTCTATAAAGCACATTGCCATCAATATTTATCGTGTAATCAGCATTAATAACAAAATCAGAAAATGGGACGATATCTTCATAGCAAAATACACTATTCAACAATAAAGCATCGACCCGATGACTATCCTAACCAAAACCATCAATAGCCTAATAATGCACACCTACTTCCATATTTGGCGAACCAAAATTATCGCCTTTAACAGGAATGTTGACTTCTTGTTGGTTAAAATTATTAAGTCTTCTCTTGTATTTTTTTTGGGGGAGGTCGACAATAGATGGACAATTATAAAACAATGTTTCCATATCTAATTACTGTCTATACTTCAATTGAGTAATATCTACAGGGAATACCAAAGATTTACTTTCTGCTGCATTTATAACGCAAAAAAAAAAATGCACAGCAAAAGATAAGGGAGAAAAAATATATTTAATAATTTCAATATTAAGAATGAATCTCTACTATTTCCATTCGATACATCTATCCCTGACTGCATCTCCATTCAATTGCTTATACCCTCCATTATAATCAGAGGGAAAATGAAGGAGAGCATAGTCACCTCATGAAGTGGAGTAATAAAAGAGAACGTAATTAAGAAAAACAAAACAGCCACTATTGTTTTATGTCTTACAATCTTCTTCTACAAAAACAAATTAATATAATAAACATTACAATTGAAAGAATCAGAGGAAAAACATAAATCATGTTAGCAATAGCTCCATATTCTATTATCAGATATTGAAAAACTCTCAATTCCGATTCGGAGGATTCAGCATGGTTTATACTGTAATTTATCAAAACAAAAACAGCCCCATTAACAATATTTAAAAAATAAATAAAGACCAAGATGTAAAATTTTATTGTTCTACTACCTGGTTCCCCCTTTAAAAAAAACCAAAAACTAGAAACTAGTAGCATGACATTTAAAACAAAGACCACAAAATCACATCTCAAATAATATTTTATACTCTCATTACAAGCCACATCAAAACTTTCTGGTTCTCCATGGTGATACCCAAAATTTAGCTCACCAAATAGAACGGCGCTTATCAAAAAAACAAATAAAATAGGAAACTTTTTATTCATAAAACCCCTAACGGCTACTTTTTAATAAACAGTCGCTTTATGATATCTATCATACAATTCTTTACCGTAGGCTTGGCCTAAATTATTAGCTTCCATATCTGATAGAGTATCATCCCAACTCCCTCCATTTATTAAATCATATGCCTCCGCAATATATTGAGCAGCATCAGTTACAAGTTTAGAAGTATTATATCTTTCTTTAACACAATAGGTAAAATGCTGAATCTTATCATAACCGGGGCTTGATAATGTTTTAGGCACCAGTGCCTCATATATATGATAGAATGCCCTTAGCTCTGTTTTCATATAACTATCATTAACCTTCGTACCAAATATATCACCAATTTCATTAATTACATTATCTGGACTATCATTGTCTTTCAAAAAGTGTTCAAAAACAGACTTCATTAAATCCTTGAACAATAACCTTGGAAAATCAACTGTTCCATCATTACATCTTTTTTTAAAATCCTCCAAAACATATTTAATGTACTTATTCGTTATGAGTTCAGGATTGTTAATCTTACCTATTGTTTCCTTTGATGTCGTAGATATCTTTCCTGTTCGCCTTTTTATAAAATAGCCTAGCGTTAAATTATTTTCACTTGCAATATTTTCAATTTCCTTCAAATCCAACAATATAGGTTTATTACTAACTTTATCTATCATATAAACATTCAACTTCAATTCAAAAGAACATATATTATCTTTTTCCATGCACGTTTCAGACACTGTGGACTTCAAGGAGATAACTTTCGTCACCACACGCTCAAATATACTCAGGCTTACATTTTTAATCTTAATCCCCTGGACCCTAAGTGTTAACATGACTTTACCATGCTTATCAGAAACCTCTATCGAGTTTATAATTTTTGCATTATCTAGAGCTCCAGTTATCGAGTCTTTTTTTTCGACTTTAATTTCATACTCAACATATTTTTCATCTAAATATGCAGGCAAATCAGTTATTTCCACCCTCTCAGTATAATATACATTCACATCAGTCATTCTCATCCCCTTCATTCAAAATAACATGAATACTAAAATTTATTGAATTATCAGTATAAATAACATCGGTAAATCCGTTTTGATCAGTTATGCCTGAAGTCACTGTTCCTGACTCATCTATCAATAGATACCTGGCATCAGAAACAAATTTACCTATTGTATTTGTTATCTGATATTTCAGGTTATACTCCCCCAACTCATTCACAGGTAACTCTACCAGCTCAGACTTTAATTTCTCCGGCCCCATACTCCGCCCGCCGAATTTCTGCCATACTGCGCCACGTTCAATGATCTTGTCCGGTGCTGCACATTCCACCGCGCCGTCAGCAATACGGATATAACCTCCGCCGCTGGTCAGGATGATCTCTTTCTCTGCGCAAATCAGGATCTTTCCTTCACAACTGCTTATCCGGATATCTTTCAGTGCATCCAGCGTCATGTCGTCACTCTGCGCCTGGATTTCCACTTTGCCCCTGCCGGCAAAAATTTTTATCCCCAGCTTCCGGGCAAACAGGCTGACTGCTTCGCCAGCGGCCACAGTAAACTTTTTCAGCACGCTGAAATCCGCATGCTGTCCCGCAGTGCTGACAAGGTTTTCCCCGGCCGACAGTTGGAGACTTCTGGGGGTGACCTGCGCTATCCCCTCAGGCGCACTCAGCAGCAGTGCAGCCTGTTTCAGCTCCGTCAGGCTTTCTGCCAGCAGTGCCTGCTGCGCCTGCACATCTGCCAGCTCTGCTTTTGCCACCTCTGCCGCACTGCGCAGGGCTTCCGCCAGCGACTGCGCGCGCTGCAGTTCGCTCAGGGCCGCCGCCATCTCCCGCACCTGGCCCTGCGCCCGCTCCTGGCCGTCAGCGCTGATGAATATCCCCTTCTTCGCCCGGATGACGCCCCACCTGTCCGTGCGCAGCTCAAAGCCTTCCCCGCGCGGCTGTTTTCCCGCGTCCACCAGATGGCCGAGATTGAGCTGGCTCTTGCCGCCGTACTCCGTACTGAGCTTGATATGCTCTTTGCCGCGCTCATCATCGAGGCGCAGCTTGTTGTTTGCCGGGGTGCGCAGCACGTTGCGCTTGTAGTTCTGGATCGTCACGGGGTCGGGGTGGGCGGAATCATGCTTAACCCCGGCGATATAGGGCCGGTCAGGGTTGCCGCCCTCAAACGCGATGCTGACCTCCGTACCCGCCAGCAGCGGCAGATGCAGGCCGTACGTATCCCCCGCATACGGGCGGGACTGCCGCACCCACAGGCTTTCGTAACCCGGCTTCCAGGCCTCGCGGTCAAAATCGAGGTTCACCCGGTAGCGCCCGTCCTTGTCGATATGGGCGTAAATGTCGTTTGCCGTTGTGCTGGTCACCCGCGCGGGCAGCGTCCCGGCCATCACCGGTTTCGCGATGCGCGCCGGGCGAAAGCTGTAGCGTTCTGAATACGGAATGGCGGTAAACACCAGTTCGTAGCTGCGGTCACGGGCTGCGCGGGCGGTCAGGCCGGTTATCAGCGCCCCCCTGCGAAACACCGCCGGGGCGTCCGCGTCCGGCACTTTCAGCTCAAGCCCCGGCATCAGCAGGGCACTGGAGCTCAGCCCCTGCAGCATGGCCCGGTCATTCAGGTAACGTTCGTGGCGGATACGCGCGTAAAACGCCCCGCTCTCCGGTACGTCCGGGCCGCCTGCCGTCAGAAAGTTGTCGGCATAGTGGCAGGCTTCGCCGTAAGTGGTATTGTCGCCGCCTGATACGTCAAACGCCGGCGTGGTCATGTCAGCGGTCGCGTCGCGGTAGTTGTAGTCCCGGGTGGTGACGCTTTTTTCCACCACCCGGTATGCCGTATTCAGCCCCCAGACGGACTCCGTGCCGCTGTCGCTCAGCCCCGACGGATGGCGCAGCGGCAGCACCAGACCGCACTCATAACCACTCTGGTCGTCATAAAACTCAATGACTTCAATTTTCAGCCGTACATCGGTACTGAACCGGAACCAGATCCCCACCTCCGCCAGCAGCCGGCAGATAAACGTCAGGTCGTCCTCGCCGTACTGCATCACCTGTTCGCGCGACGGGTACTCTCCCGCCAGGCAGAAGACGAAGTCCTGGCCGAGCATCCCGTGGCGCTCGCGCAGGATTTTTTCCACAATCTGCGGCACGCTCTGATTCTGGTAGATGGCGTTCTGATGGCTGCGGGCGAGCAGCGCCAGCCGGGGTTCGAGGCGCACTTCATAGCGCGTTTCATCGCGCGAGGTGGAAAGCTGTTTAAACCCGGTGATCACGCCGTACAGGGTACGCAGCGGCATCTGTACCGGCATCCCCTGAACCGGCGGGGCGCAGAGGCTGAGCGCGCCGTCCTGCATCAGCACCGCTTCCGGCTCCAGGGTTTTATCACGGCTGGTGAACTGAATTTCATAGCAGAACGGCTGGCTCAGGTGCTCACGGCCCTCAAAAGAGAGCACGTCAGGCGGGCTGTTCAGGCCACGGATTTTTAATGTGTGGTGGGCGTGGTCGAAATTCAGCGCGTTCATGCGGTGCCTCCTGCGTCCTGATCAAACTCAAGGGAAATACCCTCATCGTCATTCCAGCCCAGAGTCAAATGTACAGGTCTTCGCTGCGACGCCTGGTGCATCAGTAACTGCTGACTCAGTACCGGTAAAATTTGTTGGTTAAGCAGGCTATCGATGTTGCGTGCCCCGCTCTCCGGCAGCAGGCATGCAGCGGAAAGCTGGTCATAGAGGTTTTCACTCACGTCGGTCTCTATACCGTAATGTTCACGCAGACGACGAATAACCTGTTCCATCTTCATCGTCACAATGACCCGCATCGCGGCAGGGCCGAGCGGACGATAAATGACCGTCTGGAAACGTGCCTGCAACGCGGGCTGAAAATGGTCGCGCAGGAGAGGATGAAGCAATGCCTGCAGCTCACCTTCCGTGGCATCAGGCGTCTCTTCGAGCAACTGCATCACCGGGTCGCTGCCGAGATTGGCGGTTATCAGGATGACCGTATTACGAAAATCGATTTCACGCCCTTCACCGTCGCGCATAAATCTGAAGTGGTCAACAAAAACTGGCCACCGCGTTAGAGTTTTTCCAGTATCGGTTTTCTGATTCGTTTGGCGGTAACCCACCATTATATTCGTGCGGTCTTAGTGCGCTGTAATATCCAACGATATAGTCCGTTATTGCGTGAGCTGCATCGCTGAAGCTTACATAGCCCGTCGCCGGCACCCATTCGTTCTTCAGACTCCTGAAGAAGCGCTCCATTGGGCTGTTATCCCAGCAGTTTCCACGCCGACTCATACTCTGCCTGATCCGGTATCGCCACAGTAACTGCCGGAACTGCCTGCTCGTATAATGGCTGCCTTGATCGCTGTGGAACATCACCCCGACGGGCTTACCACGGGTTTCCCATGCCATTTCCAGTGCTTTCATGGTGAGCCTGCTGTCCGGCGAGAACGACATGGCCCAGCCCACTGGTTTTCTTGCGAACAGGTCGAGAACAACGGCGAGGTACGCCCAGCGCTTACCCGTCCAGATATAGGTCACATCACCGCACCACACCTGATTTGGTTCCGTTACGGCGAACTGTCGCTCAAGATGATTCGGGATAGCAACGTGCTCATGACCGCCACGCTTATACCGGTGAGTCGGCTGCTGGCAACTGACCAGCCCCAGCTCTTTCATGAGTCTGCCAGCAAGCCAGCGCCCCATCTGGTAACCTCTCTGGGTTGCCATTGTGGCGATGCTTCTTGCTCCGGCAGAGCCGTGGCTGATGCCATGCAGTTCAAGTACCTGGCTGCGTAATACAGCCCGTCTGCCGTCTGGCTTTTCAGGACGGTTTTTCCAGTATTTGTAGCTGCTGCGATGGACCCCGAACACATGGCAGAGAGTGGCCACAGGATAACGCGCCCTGAGTTTCCCGATTATCGAGAACTGTTCAGGGAGTCTGACATCAAGAGCGCGGTAGCCTTTTTTAATATTTCATTTTCCATTTCAATACGTTGTAGCTTTTTCCTGAGCTCACGGATTTCAATTTGTTCCGGGGTAATGGGGGAGGCTTTTGGTGTTTTTCCCTGCCGCTCATCACGTAATTGTTTCACCCATCGCGTCATTGTGGAAAGGCCGACATCCATAGCGCTGGCTGCATCTGCCACGGTGTAATTCTGGTCAACGACCAGTTGAGCGGATTCGCGTTTAAACTCTGCGCTGAAATTTCTTTTTTTCATTATGGCACCTGTGTTGTTCTGAGGTGAGCATATCACCTCTGTTCAGGTGGCCAAATTCAGTAAACCACTTCAATCCCCGGTCAAAAACCTGATAGAACAGGTTCATTACATCGCGGTGCGCCTTTTCCACTTCGTCCAGCAGCACCACACTGTAGGGACGTTTTCTGACAGCTTCTGTAAGGACACCTCCTTGCCCATACCCCACATAACTGTACGGTCCGGAGACATGGTAGACAGGTGTTCGGGGACATGGTGAACACTTTTTAACACCCTTTCCCCATGATGATCGACCTCTTTTTCAGGTCGATCATCCCCACTTTCGTGCTGTACCACCACACCTCATAGCAGCCATCCTCTGCCGTTTCACGCAGGCCCACATATTCACCCCTGAACGCTTTCCCTGCACTCAGGCTCACTCCTTTTATGCTCAGCTTCCCGCTCACATCCACCTTCCTCACCTGCACGCCCTCATCATAGTCCGGCGGCTGAACCGCCCCGCTGTACTGCCGCGATGACGGCTGATAACGTGACGCCGGGACCCCCATGTCCAGCGCTTCATGTGGACGCTCCAGGTTATAGACCGCGCGCCAGTCGTCGAACACCTGCTGTAACTGGCTGGCGTCCGTGAACCACCGGCCCTGCAGCACTTCGGCCTTCAGGCTGCGGTGAAAACGTTCCAGCTTGCCCTGCGTCTGTGGATGGTAAGGCCGCGAATGCCCCACCCGGATACCCTGGCGCATCAGCCACAGCTCCAGCGCGGTCCAGCTTCCTGTGGTGTCGCCCCAGGGCGCGCCGTTATCCATCGTCATCCGCGCCGGCAGACCGTAACGTTCAAACACCCTCACCAGCTGTTGCCGGACGGTTGTGAGCCGTTCATCAGGACAGTGTGCGAGACAGAGCGAGAACCGGGAATGGTCATCCAGCAGGGTGAGCGGGTGGCAGCGGCCACCGGCAAAAGGAAAGTGACCTTTAAAATCCATCTGCCAGAGCTGGTTGGGCGCGGTGTGTTCGAAGCGTCCGGTGGCAGGAATGCCGGGTGTGCCTCCCGGCAGCAGACCGTGGCGGGCCATCAGGTTGTGCACGGTGCTGAACGCGGGCAGAACGTGTCCGCGGTCCTCAAGCCAGCGCTTAATCTTACGGGCGCCCCAGCGTTCATGGGCGCAGTGGGCCATGCGCAGCAGGTCCGTCACACGGTCATCGGTTCGCCGGGGCGAATGCAGAGGCGCACGGGAACGGTCAGCAAGGCCGGCGGCGCCTTCCTCAGTCCAGCGGCGAAGCCACTTGTAGCCGGTGGACGGCGAAATGTTGAAATGACGGCAGAGTGCCCGGAGGTTCGCCCCGTCCTGCGAGGCGAACAGTACAAACTCAGAACGTAATGACATGGTATCTCTCGCATCCCAGGGCATAAGCGACTCCATAAACGGGTTCTTATGCCTCAGTTGTAAGTGTCCACCATGTCCCCGAACAAGCGTTCACTATGTCTCCGGACTGTACAATAACCGGGGGGAGATCCCTTAAGTTGCGAGACGGTGTGTGGTTCCTGATATTCGGAAAGATTGATAGTAATGAGGGATTTCTCGCCGCCAAATAGAGTGTCGGCAAGGGCAAGCGCGGTTTCCGTTTTGCCTGTCCCGCTTGGCCCCGTCAGCAGGAACACGCCCTGCGGACCGTTGTCTGGCGTAAGGCCCGTTTTCGCGGCGCGTAATCGCCGGGCAATAGCACTCAGCGCAGCGTCCTGGCCCACGACCCGTGTTGCAAGATTCTCTTCCAGACTTAACAGCGCCGTCTGCTCATCTTTCAGTAATGACGAGAGCGGAATCCCCGTCCAGTCGGCAATCACCGTAGCCACGGTTCGGGCATCAACATCCAGCCCCAGCAGCGGGCTGGCATGTTGCACGAGACGCAGTTGTGACTGTAAAGCGGCTACCTCTTTCTGACGTGAGAGATCACGACGACAGACCAGCAGTTGTTGGGTAAGGTCTTGCTCTTGCTGGTACTGGGTCTCAAGCGTATCGAGTTCCACGATCAACGCATTCTCTTCACGCTCAATAGCGGCAAGTCGTTCGCCATAAGAATGCTCACCCACTGTGCCATCTTCCTGTAACGCCTGTTTTTCCATGGCCAGCGCGGTAAGTGAAGCCCGAATGCGGGTTAAGGGCTCTGGTAATGTATCGAGGCTCATGCGCACGCGAGCGGACGCCGTGTCCAGCAGATCGACGGCTTTATCCGGCAACTGACGTCCGGTGAGATAACGTCGGGAAAGTGTCACCGCGGCACGAACCGCATCGTCCGTGATGTGTACGCCATGGTGTTGCGCATAGCGCGCTTTCAAACCACGGAGCATGAGACTGGCGGCGGCGTCGTCCGGCTCGTCCACTTTCACCATCTGAAAACGGCGCTCCAGCGCAGCGTCGCGTTCAAAGTACTGCTTGTATTCACTCCAGGTGGTCGCCGCAATGGTGCGCAGCTCGCCACGGGCCAGCGCCGGTTTCAGCAGGTTCGCCGCATCTGCGCCGCCCGCCTGATTCCCCGCGCCAATGAGGGTATGTGCCTCATCGATAAACAGCAGAACGGGTTGCGGTGATTGTTGTACTGCATCAATAACGTTTTTTAGCCGCTGCTCAAATTCACCTTTGACGCCGGCCCCCGCCTGTAACAGGCCCAAATCCAGAGTACAAATGTGGACCTTTTTCAGGCTTTCCGGCACATTGCCTTCGGCAATACGCAGCGCCAGCCCTTCCACTAACGCGGTTTTGCCAACGCCGGGTTCGCCAACCAGGATGGGATTGTTCTTGCGACGGCGGGAGAGAATATCCACCATCTGGCGGATCTCCGTGTCGCGACCAAACACCGGGTCGATGCGACCATCACGCGCCTTTTGTGTGACATCTTCCGTAAAGCGTTCCAGAACCGTGCGGTGCCGATCGTCGTGCTTATGACTGTTTTCCCTTTCGATTAACCCCGACTCATTCGCGGCCATATCGGGTAAATCCGCCATCAGCGGTTCGCTGACCTGACGTTGTCGGCCTGGATTCTCTTCCGACTGGGCATCCAGCAAGAAACGTAAACGTTCCAGTTGTATGCGCCCGAGGCTAAGCAGGATCCACAGATCGTTCGCCGCCAGCAGCGCCGGTTTTTCTGTCAGCGCCATCAGCAGGTGCTGGCTGCGGATTTGCGTAGCGTCTACGTCGAGTGAGGCAATTAGCCAGGCTTGTGTCAGCAGCGTGATGAGTGGCTCAGATAAGCGCGGGCGTGTATGAACAGAGCGCGGGAGGGTCGCCAGATGCGCCAGCAGCGACTGCCAGGCCACGTCTAAATCCCATTCATAGCGCCGGGAAATCACGGTGAGATCCCCTTCCCCTTGTTCCAGAAGTTTCAGCAGTAAGTGCTCAATGGTAATTTCTGCGTGCGCGCGGGTCTGGCAGAGTGAGGCGGCCGCTTCCAGCGCGTGGGCGCAAAAAGGGTTGAGACGACGCAGCAGCGCGGCGGGGTGGTTTACGGTCATAGATGTCCCTTCTTGACGTAGTCATGTTCAGTTCCTGTCATTGCCGCTCGCCCATGCTACCGCCCGTAGCCATCACCACAGGCCCATCGGGTTTCATCAGCGGATTAACAGGGTTCGCTCAGTACCGACTCCATCCGGCATTCAGCAAACGCAAAAAAAAGGCAGACAGTTTCCTGTCTGCCGCAGTTATCAGGCGGAGGGACGCTCATTCCATGAATCGGAATGAATGATGTTGCCGTCTTTGTAGGTCCAGGTGATTTTTTCGTAACGCAGTTCAATGCGTTCCAGATGGTTGTGTTTCTCTTTCGCCGGATCTTTGATGTCATGCATCAGCGGAGCGACTTTCACCAGTTTGACGTTCTCAAGCGTGGTGTTGAAATACTCCACTTCCTGGCCCGCATCATTGATGCGATACCATTTGAACTCAGCGGTTTTCAGGGTCTGACCTGTCGTAACAGCTTTGTACAGATAGGGGCTGGACGAATCGATCTCTTTGGTGAAAAGGAACGGGGTATGAATGCGGGTGCCCGTCAGTTTGCCCGTGTTGTTATCGGTTGGGATATAGAGCGTATGCTCCTGCGCAACGACTTCGATACTGCCTTCACGCCCCTGAACGTCTACGGACCCTTTGATATCCGCGCCACCGTCATCTTTCAGCCAGAGATAAACTGGAATAGCCATGAGAATTACTCTCCTTGTTGATTGAATTGAGACACCGCCAACTCCGGCGGTATTTGCTGTTTCACGTCCTGACAGGCGTCTGAACGCGGAACCAGACTTATTTCGACACGCCGATTGGTTGCCCGGCCTTCTGGCGTATCGTTCGTCGCCGCAGGCTGGCTTTCGCCCAGTCCCTGCACGGCAAAACAGGTGAACGGGATGTCGCTGGTTTGCAGCATCCAATCACGCACCGCTTCGGCACGCCGTAACGACAACTGCTGGTTAGATTTTTCATCGCCGGTGGAATCGGTGTAACCGGCTACCAGGATCAACCAACCGGGCTTCGCTTTGATGTTGACCAGCGCCTCTACCAAAACTTTTGTCGAGCCGATTTTTAACCTCGCCTGCCCCACATCAAACAGTGCCATGCTGTCCAGACGCACGGTCTGAACGGCGCCGCCGGGTACGCTTTCTGTTTTTAATTCCGGTGGCCGATAGGTCCGTATTGCCTGCAAGACGGGCTGGCGCAGACGTTCGCCAGGGTAAAGCCCAAGGCCAAGACGCAGTGGCTCGCCTTCGCGGTAATAGTCATCCAGCCGCTGCGCATCCTCTTTCAACACCGACAGATAGCGGCTTTTGACCACCGTGTCGGCCATCGGCGTGATGGCATATTTGTGCAGATCATCGCTGACCTGCCGCAGCAAACTGCGGTTCGCCATGGCAGACAGGCAAAGCGCAATAATCCCAGCGACGGTGGTCATTGCCAGCGCCGTTGCCCATGCTCGCCGCACGGGGCCTGGCCCCGACTGGCGCGGCAATAACGGCAATATCGCGTCCGGAAAAGACAACGCGTAGCTGGCCGAGGTGTGCCGCGATACCTCTGGCGTCAGGCATGTTTTGCCAGTAATCCACTGTTGCCACACATTGCCGTTCTTCTCCGGCAGAGAAGACGCGAAGCCCGCCCCCAACGCCAGCGGTAAACATGCGGACTCCTCTCTGTCGAGCGCTGGCATTACTATCTGGTTCAGCCAGCGCAACAGGTTCTCCGCCAGAAGCATCTGGCCCAGCCGCTGGCTACATGCTGGCATGCTGGCCTGAGCAATCCACTCAGCCGGTTCACTCTCACCATCGCCTGTCACGACCTGAACATCACATCCAGCACAGATAAACCACGGTGAAGGTTCTTCCGTTGCTGGTGCAGTCTGGTAACTCCAGAGAATCAACGGCACCTTCGCCCCCACTCTGCACCGTAAACGCATCAGATTTCGGGAAAAACGCTGCAGTTGCCCGGCCAGGACCGCGGCGTCCTGGTGCTGACCCGGTATAACCACCCGTGCCACGCAGAGCTGTGCCCCCCATGCCGGGCGCCGGGACAATAGGGATTCCGTCAATGAAACAAGCTGCTCTTCATCAGCGACATGCAGATATAGCCCTGTGGGAACTTGCCGTAACGAACGGCCAGAAAAGAGCGGTGTCGTGCCATCACTACAGACCAATACCACGGGCTGTTGGTAATTCTCCGCAGGCAGAGAGGCCACCCACGCATCATCGGCCTGTTTTGGCAGCGTTTTTTGCCGCCAGAAGAGCAAGACGATGGCGACTCCGATGACAACCACTGCAACCAGGCTATATTTGACTGCCGCCGATGCGGGAGAAAAAATCGCCCACAGTATGAGAAGCAGTAACAACCCCCATAGCAAAACAGCCTGTTTGTGCGTGTTATTCATTCGGTGCTCCCTTAACGCTGCCCGGGCGGCAAGAGTTCACCCACCAGCCTGTCCAGCCAGCTATCAAGCCCCCACCACACCCCAACGAGGACGATGGCCGCCACGCTTAACCAGAACAGGGGGGAGTACCACAAGCGTGATTTGCGCACTGGTCGCCCCCCATTGAGCAACGCGGTTTCTGGTGAAACACGAAATGGGGCAACACGCTCGCTGAGCATCGCAACCAGTTTTTCGCGATCCGCCGATAACGGATCCTGATAACGGCCACGAAACCCCAGCAGTAAAACCCGGTGAAAACAGGTCAGCACGGCAGGGACGGGAGCAGGCTCATGCAGAACCTGGCGGATACGCTCATACAACAATTCTCCCGCCTGGAGGGTATTGAAGAAATGCGCCTGGAGCGGGGTTTCCAGCCAGACCTTTTGCCCGTCGTCCGGATCCTCCCGGCTCAGCACGGTCTCATCTAACAGCGCACACTGGGCATAGGTAATATGTTCTGTGTCCTGCTGGCTGAACCCTGCATCGAGTAATGTCTGGCGAACCTGCTCAACCTGTTGCTGGCAGTGGTGATACAGCGCCAGACCACGTCGGACAGGCGTACCCTGTCGCAGTTCAACAACCGTTAGCCAGGTGTCGCGAAGCAGTACATCTATGTTTATTTCCATATCGTTTTTCATACGCGCAGCACCGCAAAAAGCTCGGGGTTTAGATCGCCCATGGTGCCGGGCACGTAAATCATGCAGCACCCGGATTCCAGCATGGCTTTAGCAGGAGCACTGTGCATATCCAGCGCGAAATAGTGGTTTTCCAACCGCAACGGGAGTGCTGCGGGCACCTGAGTCAGGGGCACGATAGGGACACCGTTCAGCGCCACGTTGATAAGGTGAGTGACATCATCCGGCGCGCCAATTTTGCACACCCGCGGTAACTGATGTAGCACCAGATGCGCGGCGAGCGAAGAGCGTACCGACAGGTAGAAATCCGCCTCTTCCCGCAGACGCGGATCGTGCAGATCGGCCTTCCAGCGGTTGCCGGGTAGCGCGTCCAGTTCCAGAGCTATCACGCGCGACGGAAGACTGGCTTCGAGCAACGTGTTGAGCAGGGTAAACAAGGGAGGAAACGTCTGCGACGGCGACTCGTGAACATAGGCAGGTATCCCACTTGCCGTGTGATCCAGTGAAAAGGTTAATAGCGATCCGGCCAGACGAGCCAGTTCACGCCATACAAGCTCAGGATGAACGGCGGGATAACGCAGGAAGTCAGCCAGGATGGGTTCGATAGAGTTCAGCGCATTTAATAACCAGAACAGAGACACATCCGCCACGGCAAAATCCGCCATGCGCTGGTTGCTCTCCCGACGCATGGCCATCAGGCGACGGCTTTTTGCCTGTAGCTGCAATAGCAGGGTTTCCAGAAACTGCATTCCACCCTGGTGTGCGTTAAACGCCAGTAACGGCGGGATATAATTGTCATCCAGCGCCCAGTTACCCTGGTTATCCCGAATCAGTCGGACGAGTGGGCAGGTGACATAATCGGCATTGCTGTCATGTGCAAAACGCAGTGACAACGCATAGCGTTCAACGGCCATATCTTCGCTGTCGCTGCCATAGATATCCTGCACGGTCTGCCATTCCTGACGATAGCGAAGCGGCCTGTCCGTTAACACATCCTGCCCAAGGTTGCCGCCATTGCTATGCTCCAGCGGTAATGCCAGCAATACCGTCACTGTATTTATCCCGGCAATGTTGGTTAAATCACAGGCGGGGGGCAGCACATCCGACACGGTGGTATCCACCAGCACACCGTCTGGAAAACGCACGCGCAAGGACTGCGCTTTGAGTTTCCCCAACGCTAATGCACCTTCATCGAATTCAACGCTGGCAACACCCCAGGGGTGGCGAACACCGATACGTGCAATATTGTTATGATTGAACGTTTCCCAGCGGGCCTGCTGTTGAAACTGCTGAGAGGACAGGAATGTCCCCTCAGCCCACAGTGGACGATAAATTTTCATAAATCACACCACCGGCAGATCAGGCTTTTGCTTTCGGCATCTGGGAAACCAGCGACAGGTTGATGTCCATTCCTTCAATCTGGAAATGCGGCACCGCATAGAGTCTGATACGGAAGAAACCCGGGTTATCTTCGATATCTTCTACTACCACTTTCCCGTCACGCAGCGGATGGGATGCCTGTAATTCATCGCCCGGATCGGTCATTTCCGTCACCAGATTGCGGATCCAGGTGTTTAATTCCAGTTCCAGCAAACGACGATCTTTGGTGGTTCCGATGTTTTCCCGCTGAATAATCTTGAGGCAGTGGGCAATGCGCGACAGCAAGAAGACGTAAGGCAGACGGGCATTGATACGGCTATTAGCAGTAGCATCCGCAGTGTCATAAAGCGCAGGTTTTTGGCTGGAGTTTGCAGAGAAGAAACAGGCGTAGTCGCGATTCTTATAGTAAGAAAGCGGGATAAAGCCCAGGTTAGCAAATTCAAACTCGCGCGTTTCCGGGATCATGACCTCGGTAGGGATTTTGACCTGATTGCCGGTACCCAGATCATAAAGGTGGATTGGCAAATCGGTCACAGCGCCGCCTGCCTGCGGCCCGCGAATTTGTACGCACCAGCCATTATTGATAAAGCTTTTTGCCATGTTAGTGGCAAACGCAAATGCGGCGCTGGTCCACAGATATTTATCGTGATCCGGCCCTTTCACCGCCTCAACATAATTAAAACTGCGCACGGGTACCGTATCTGGCCCATAAGGCAGGCGACCCAGCACATTCGGCATAGTCAGGCCGATGTAACGTGCGTCATCCGTGTCGCGGAATGCCTTCCATTTAATGTATTCGGCACGATCAAAGTAGTTGCCGATGTCCTTAATCGCGGCGACTTCCTCCATTGAGTTTTTGAGGAAAAATGCAGGCCCGACAGCGCCGATAAACGGCATATGCGAAGCCGCAGCGACACGGGAAATATTGCGCAACAGGGCGATATCTTGCGGGCTATTGTCAAACTCATAGTTGGAAATAACAGAGGCGATGGGCTCGCCGCCCGGCGTGTCATATTCTTCAATGTAGGTGTGTCGATAAAGCCCGCTCTGAATGATTTCTGGCGCATCGTCAAAATCTTCGCGCAGGTGCTGTTTACTGACATCCAACAACTCTACTTTGACGTTTTTGCGAAAATCGATACCGCTGACCATCGACCATGTACCGCGCCATAAGGACTCCACCTTTTTAAATTCAGGGTGATGCATAACGGCATCGAGCTGCTCGCTAATTTTTCGGTCAAGTTCACTGATATGAAAATCCAGCAGTGATTTATCCAGCTTTTCTATATTTTTTCCGGATGTGGCGATGCAAGAAAGCAAAACCTGAATGGCAGCAGAGACGCGTTCATCAGTACTGGCTTCCGCCATGGCTTCATTGCTTTGCCATTCGTCAATCTCTTTTAACGATGTCACTGGCGTTAAGTGAATTTTCTCAAACAATGACTGATAGATATTTTCTTTCGTGATGGTTTGCGTTGATGCAATCGGTGAGGCCGTTTCCTGTAAAGACATTATCATTCCCTTTTTTAAAGTCCTTCTCCATTGATCCTTTCTGATACGGCTGTAAAGGCGTATTACTCAGGTACCAGCGCCGTCAACTCTGCCCGCAGTTCATTGCTCAGCTCGGCATCTTTCAGGATCTTCTCCAGCTCGCGGCGGAACTCCGTGTTATCCAAAAGGTTAGATTTGAGGTCGCGTAACAAATTACGCATGGCAATTAATGCGCGAAGTTGCGGGATATTGCGGGCAACCTGCTCAGGCTCGAAATCTTTAATGTCGCGAAAACGAAGACTAACCCGCTCCTCGCTGCCATCTACGGCTATCGTATTCTCAACGGTAAAATTCACCTCTGGCGCCAGTTCAGCCATGACGCCATCGAAGTTGTTTTTATCAACGTTAATTCGGCTTCTTTCCGAGAGCGGCCGCTGTTCTTTACCATTGCTGTAATCACCTACAGCAAGTAACTTGAGTGGAAGCTCAATTTTCTTTTTTGTATTTCCGGTATGAAGATCGAGCTTAATATTGACGCGTGCGGATGGAACTTCATTTTGAAAACTGCCTGCCATTTTCTCTCTCCCTGGGTTAATACGTTCCTTAAATGAATAGCACGATATATCCTGGTCATCATTTTTGTAAAGTTATCACTCTCACCCGTTAAGACGCAAGGTACGGAAAAATACAAAAAGAGCCAGACAACAGTAATTATTATCAGCAGAACACGACCACATCAGGTCTAATCGCTATTACAGGCTGATGTTAATCAGCTCATTAAAAGATGAAAATTTTAATGAAACTCACAGAATAAAGATTTTAGGAAATATGCTTTATTCTTTTCGAAGCCTCTCATATAAATAATGCATATATAAATTATAATCAGATAAACAACGATAATAATTTCATATCTACAAGAAATATCCTTCCTGATGGTTAATAAACCTTTGTATTCATCGTACCCGCTCTATTTAATAGCTCGATAAAACAGAATAAATTGAGCTAATTGTTGTAAGGGCTTATGACAGAAAGTAATAGAAATATTATTCAGGTGGGTTATATAAAATTCGTAACGAGATTCAGGGAGGCAGATATCAACAGACGAAAAAAAACCGCATCCGTTTTGCAACGCTGCGGCTTTCTTACTTATCAGATGTCAAAGACATCTGAACTTAATGTTGGCGGAACGGACGGGACTCGAACCCGCGACCCCCTGCGTGACAGGCAGGTATTCTAACCGACTGAACTACCGCTCCGCGATGTTCCCGTTGGGGAACGAGGCGCATATTACGGATTGTGCTTAGAGCCGTCAACGCTTTTTCTGATGATTTGTATCGTTTGCTGCAAAAATCACCCAACGCGCCATTTTATCATCAAAAGTTAAGGGGTTACGCGCGCCAGAGGCAGCTTCCGCCCTTTTTTTGCACCAGGTCCAGACGCGACTCATGCGCCGCCAGTTCTTCATCACTGGCTAAAACAACCCGTAACTTACTTGCCTGACGGACAACGCGCTGAATACCGGCTTCCCCTTGCTGCTGTTGCCCCTCACCTTCCATTGAAAAAGCCATGGAAGTCTGACCGCCCGTCATCAGCAGATACACATCAGCCAGAATCTGGGAATCGAGTAACGCCCCGTGCAGGGTACGTTTGCTGTTATCTATTTCATAACGTGAGCAAAGCGCATCAAGGCTATTACGCTTGCCGGGAAACATACGTCGCGCCAGCGCCAGACTGTCTGTGACCTTACAGAACGTCTCAGTCTTCGGAATACCGCGATTTAATTTGCTGAACTCATAGTCAAGAAAGCCGATATCGAACGATGCATTATGAATAACGAGCTCCGCACCGCGTACATATTCGATAAACTCATCGGCGATGTCGCCAAACGTAGGTTTATCAAGCAAAAATTCATCCGCAATACCGTGAACGCCAAAGGCTTCTGGATCTACCAGACGATCGGGCTTGAGATAAATGTGGAAGTTATTTCCCGTCAGACGACGGTTAATCACTTCAACGGCACCGATCTCAATGATTTTGTGCCCTTCATAGTGTGCGCCGATCTGGTTCATACCGGTGGTTTCGGTATCGAGGACGATCTGTCGAGTAATTGCAGTGCTCATAGCGGTCATTTATGTCAGACTTATCGTTTTACAGTTCGATTTCAATTACAGGAAGTCTACCAGAGATGCTTAAGCAGGTAGAAATTTTCACCGATGGCTCTTGCCTGGGTAACCCAGGGCCCGGCGGCTATGGCGCGATTCTCCGCTTTCGTGGCCGCGAAAAATCATTCAGCGAAGGTTATCGTCTGACCACTAACAACCGGATGGAGCTGATGGCTGCTATTGTCGCGCTGGAAGCCCTCAAAGAACATTGCGAAGTGATTCTTAGCACCGACAGCCAGTACGTTCGCCAGGGGATCACCCAGTGGATCCACAACTGGAAAAAACGCGGCTGGAAAACCGCAGAAAAAAAACCGGTGAAAAATGTCGATCTGTGGCAACGCCTGGATGCTGCCCTCGGCGAGCATAAAATCCGCTGGGAATGGGTAAAAGGCCACGCCGGGCACCCGGAAAACGAACGCTGTGATGAACTCGCACGGGCTGCGGCATTGAAGCCAACGCAGGAGGATATCGGCTATCTGGCTGATCAAGGCTGACGTGTCTGGCGGGTTGCGCTGACGGTTTGGCGTACGCTGGGTTTTGCCCGGCGCATTTTCATCGGATTTAGCGTTAACGGGATCGTGCGTTTACGCGCGACAATCAGTTGCATACAGCCAAGCGCAGGCAGATGGGTGTTTAACAGTCGCCCTCCCTGCTTCGACCAGGGAATAACCCGAAAACGACTATAATGAAGCACTTCAAAATTCAGTAGCGATAACCAGTCGATTTGGCGCATCAGGGTAAACATGCGACTGCTGATTGCAGGCGATCGACGCAAAACCGGAATAGCTTTGCCTATTCCCAGCAAGCTGACTGGATTAAACCCGCTGATCACCAGCCAGCCATCATCAATCAGCACGCGATCGACTTCCTGCAGCAGACGATGCGGATCCGGGCACCAGGGTAGCGTGTGGCCCAGCAGGCAGGCATCGACGGATTTCGCCGCAAAGGGAAGATGCAATGGGTCAGCGCGGACGTGAACAGGGTCGCCGGTGAGTGAAACATTAACCTGATGTGAAATAGCGCAACTTTCGGCATTGATTTCTGCGCTGAGATTGCCAATCTTAAGCAGATGAAATCCATACATTTTTGCAAACCACGGCTTGAGCTCCTTCTCCAGTGCTTCACGGTAATACTCGCCCTTAGGCAACTCAGCCCAATGTGTCGGTGCTATGTACTTACGGGGAGTCCTTGCCGGTTTCATCACAACCTTCCATTACGCTTTGAGAGGTAACTATGAATCTTACCAGTATTCCCGCATTTCAGGACAATTACATCTGGGTATTAAGTGAAGATGACGGTCGCTGCCTGATCGTTGATCCCGGAGAGGCTGCCCCCGTACTGAAAGCCCTCGAAGAGAATCACTGGCAACCAGTTGCGATCCTGCTCACCCATCATCATAACGATCATGTTGGCGGCGTGGAGGAACTGAGTCGGAAATTTCCGAATATTGTGGTTTACGGACCGGCAGAGACACAACATAAGGGGGCGACAAAAATCGTCGAAGAGGGCGATCGACTACAGCTCCTCGGGCAAGAATTCAGCGTATTTCACACGCCAGGTCACACTTTAGGACATATCTGTTACTTTAGCGAACCTTATCTTTTTTGTGGCGATACGATGTTCTCTGGCGGATGCGGAAGACTCTTCGAAGGCACAGCAGATCAGATGTTTGCCTCTTTTTGTAAGATTAATGCGCTTCCCGACGATACGCTCATTTGTTGCGCACATGAGTATACTTCAGGAAATATTAAGTTTGCTCTTAGCCTGTTACCTGAAGATCCTGACCTTAACGAATATTATCGAAAAGTTAATGAGTTACGTGCAAAGAATCAAAAAACACTCCCCACAACTCTGAAAATTGAGCGTCGGATTAATGTTTTTTTACGCACACAAGACGCTGATTTAATTGAAGTAATCAATAAAGAAACAACGTTGCAACAAGCTAGCGCGCGTTTTGCCTGGTTAAGGTCAAAGAAAGATAACTTCTGACAATTGCGGGTTGCCTTTTTAAAACTTCGCCGTTATGATCGCTCGTCTTTTAAGCAACTATTGACACACACATGAAGGCAAAAGCGATATTATTCGCCTCTGTCCTGCTTGTGGGGTGCCAGTCGTCTAAGCACGATGGTACCGTACAACAGCACGCACAGAGCCTTTCTGCAGCTGGTCAAGGGGAAGCAGGGAAGTTTACAAGTCAGGCGCGGTGGATGGACGATGGAACATTCGCCGGGCAGGAGCAAGACTTGTGGGCTTCCATAAGCGACGAGCTAAAGATGGGAATTCCGGAAAATACCCGGATTCGCGAACAGAAACTAAAGTATTTAAGCAATAAGAGCTATCTCCACGATGTAACTTTACGGGCAGAGCCGTATATGTACTGGATAGCAGGGCAAGTTAAAAAACGTAACATGCCCATGGAACTGGTACTACTACCCATAGTGGAGAGCGCTTTTGACCCACATGCAACGTCTGGTCGCAATGCCGCAGGCATTTGGCAGATCATTCCGAGCACGGGTCGTAACTATGGTTTAAAACAGACTCGCAGCTACGATGCGCGTCGTGATGTGGTGGCATCCACAACGGCTGCCCTCGACATGATGCAGCGTTTGAACCGTATGTTTGACGGTGACTGGTTATTAACCGTTGCCGCCTATAACAGCGGTGAAGGGCGAGTACTGAAGGCAATGAAAGTGAATAAGGCGCGGGGGAAACCCACGGACTTCTGGTCACTTTCACTGCCACAGGAAACCAAAATATACGTGCCAAAAATGCTGGCGTTGAGTGACATACTCAAAAACAGCAAGCGGTACGGTGTGAGTCTGCCTACCTCAGACGAAAGCCGTGCACTGGCGCGTGTCAGGTTGAGTAATCCGGTGGAGCTGGATCAACTGGCGGATATGGCGGGTATTTCGGTTAGCAAACTTAAGACCTTCAACGCAGGCGTTAAAGGATCAACCTTAGGTGAAAGCGGGCCGCAATATGTCATGGTTCCTCAGAAACATGCGGATCAACTGCGTGAGTCTCTGGCATCAGGTGAAATCGCCGCCGTTCAGCCAACGCTGGTTGCGGAGAATACGCCGCTTGCCAGTCGCAGCTACAAAGTGCGCTCAGGTGATACTATTTCGGGCATTGCGTCGCGTCTTGGCGTGACGACAAAAGATCTCCAGCAGTGGAATAACCTGCGCGGAGCGAACCTGAAAGTGGGTCAGAACCTGACGGTTGGAGCAGGCGGCAGTGCGTCGCGTCTCGCGAATAATAGCGATAGCATCACCTATCGCGTACGCAAAGGCGATTCGCTCTCCAGCATCGCTAAACGCCACGGCGTAAATATACGTGACGTCATGCGCTGGAACAGTGATACCGACAATCTGAAGCCTGGCGATCAGCTAACGTTGTTTGTGAAAAACAGCACGTCGCCTGACTCCTGACAGCAAGAAATATAAAAAAGGCACCGTTTCCCCCGGTGCCTTTTTTGTTATGCATTTTTCTGCGCTTCGGCCATGATGGTATCGCTGGTAAACGAGCCATCTTCAGTCAATTCGAAGTAGTGCTTCACCTGCTGTGACGCACTTTGCTGATACAGCCTGATGGCGTCGCTCAGCGCCTGCGGCGTACGCATACGGGCAATCCATGAGCTGAATTCTAAGGGCAAACGATCGGTGATGAGATTACGCGTCGTCAGGCCTGCGTCATTAAACAGCGTGAGCCACTCACCGCTGGAATAATTGCGTACGTGTGACGTATCGCGTAATGCCTCGACCGTCTGCAGCCAGATATCCCGCACCGGGTGGCCCGGAGACATCACGTCCATAATGATGACTGTTCCACCAGGCTTAAGCACTCGCGTCACTTCACGCAGCGCCTGCCCAACATCATGCCAGTGGTGAGCAGAGTAACGGCTGATCACCACATCAAACACGCTGTCATCAAAAGGCAGAATCTCAGCATACCCCTGACGTGTCGTCACATTGTCCAGGCCGCGTTCTTTTGCTGCTTTGGTCACCACGTCCAGCATCTGACTGGAAAGGTCATATGCCGTGACTTGCGCAACCTGCCCTGCAGCCACAAAGCTTGCATGCCCTGCTCCACAGCCTAAATCCAGCACATGAGCTTCTGGAAATACGCTAAGCCGTTCCGCCAGCCGTTGCAAATCGCGGCCAGAAGCGTGTACTGCGCTGGTTAAATAGGCGCTGGCTTGTGCATCAAACTGCTTTTCAACGTTGTCATGATGGGAACCTGTGGTCATTGTGTTGTCCTTAGTTGAGTTGAAATAAAGGGCAGCACCTCGGATCAGGCCTGCCCCACGGCAGACCTGACATAACCATTATTGATCAGGTTTGCCGGGACTGAATTCTACTAGTAGCGGGTTGTGATCGGACGCGCGCGTAACCAGCACAGAGGCTTCCTGCACGTTCAGACCACGATAGAAGACGAAATCCAGAGGACGACCAAATGCCCGGCGGCGATTGTCATCCGTAAAGCGTACCTGACGCAGCGACATCTCACGCGAGAAGCGATAAAGCGCATTCATACGTGGACGACTCCAGGCGTTGAAATCACCGGCCATGATAACCGGCCCGCTGTGGCGCAGGATTTGATCGCCAATTGGTAGCAATTGCTTGCTGTAAACATCGACGCCAAGGCTGAAATTCACCGCATGCACATTCACCACCATCAGATTTCGCATGTCCGGCAATGGATAGACCGTCACCAGCGCTGATTTGGCAAGACGCAGGATCGGCTCCCGTTCACGCAACGGGCAACAATAGACCGGATGCGCAGAAGAGAGCGTCATCACACCGGAGGGATGTTGAGGCAAAACGAATGCGGGAACCTGGTCGGCGGCGAGATAGTTAGTGGTCGCAAACCTCACCAGTTCAGGCGTGGTTTGCGCTTCCTGCAATAAAACCAAATGCGCGTCTTTACCAAAACTCTGCAAAACGGAGAGCCACTCGGCGCGCTGCTGTTTAAAGATGTTCCATACCAGAACCCGGATTTTATCATCACTGCTCAGGGGAACACCCGCTGGCAATGCCTTGCCAATACTTGCGAAGGACCCCGGCGGCATAATGCGCTCCGCAGGCTGTCCGGCAACATATCGCATGGCATAGGTATTTTTGGGCACTTTCGGTTTTAGACCTCTTCGTTTTAAACCCCGGCACAACAAAAAAGGGGGTCATTCAGTTATAGGGATTTTAGCGCAGAGTTTCAACGGCAATGGGCAGAAAAGCCGCAAGTAAAAGTTAGTAAGCGCTCAATAACCATAATGAGCAAAGAGAGTATGGCAGGGAAGCTGGCGGGATGATTAAATAGCCAAACGCTCATAATCGATACCAACTATTGCTACAGGCGCAAGAATGAAAGCCACCTCAGAAGAAATGATGATATTTGTCGCCGTCGTGGAAAGCGGCAGCTTTAGCCGTGCCGCAGAGCGCCTGGGCCAGGCGAATTCAGCCATCAGCCGGGCGGTAAAAAAACTGGAGAGTAAACTGGGGGTTAACCTGCTTAATCGCACAACTCGTCAGTTGAGTCTTACAGAAGAAGGCGAGCGCTATTTTCGTCGCATTCAGGGGGTACTGCAGGAGATGGCCGCAGCAGAGACCGAGGTAATGGAGGCCAAACTGACACCCCGCGGCGTTTTACGAATTGATGCCGCAACACCTGTGATGCTGCATTTTGTGATGCCGATGATTAAGCCCTTTCGCGAACGCTATCCGGAAATTACATTGTCGCTGGTTTCCAGTGAAACCTTTATCAATTTAATTGAACGAAAAGTCGATGTTGCGATCCGCGTGGGTAAACTGACCGACTCCAGCTTGCGGGCCCGGCCCATTTTTACCAGCTACCGTAAATTGATTGCCTCACCGGATTATCTCGCCCGCTACGGTATACCCGAAACCGCTGAAGATCTCAAAAAACATACCTGTCTCGGATTTACCGAGCCGGCCTCGCTGAATACCTGGCCCGTAGCCGCCCAGGATGGCCAACTCTATGAAATCGATTGCGATATTTCTTCTAACAGCGGCGAGACGCTTAAACATCTCTGCCTGAGCGGTAACGGTATCGCCAGCCTGTCTGATTTTATGATCGCAAAAGAACTGGAAAGCGGCGAACTCGTGGAGGTCCTGGCGAGCAAGCGTTTACCGGTTGAGACGCCATTCAGCGCAGTTTATTACAGCGATAGAGCTGTCAGTACGCGCATACGGGCATTTATCGATTTCGTCAGCGAATATCTCGCCTGATACTTCTCCGCCACGCCTCGCACGAACTCTCAACCGTTTTGCCGTCGTTCCGCTCCACGCAGAGTCAATCCTCTCAATCATAGTAACTTGCATTTTGATAGTCACTGTGAGAATGTGCTTCCAGATGAATTCTGGAGAGAAAAATGAAAAACCAACCGCTCTGTGAAGCCCCTTGCCCCATCGCCAGGAGTCTCGGTCGTATTGGTGACAGCTGGAGCATAATAATCCTGCGTGATGCTTTCGCAGGCTTTACCCGTTTCGATGAGTTTCAAAAAAGCGCAAACGTGGCGCCCAATATTCTGTCACGACGCCTGAAAGAGCTGGTGGATGACGGTTTACTGGAAAAAATCTGTTACAGCAGTACGCCCCCCCGCTATGAGTACCATTTAACCGAGCGTGGGCGTGATTTTCGTCCGGTGATCATCGCGCTTGCCGAATGGGGTAATCGCCATTTTGCAACGGAAGGTCGTCAGATTCAGTTGGTCGAGAAAGAGACTCAGCGTCTGGTCCACGCCATGATGGTCGATGCCGAAACCGGTCATCCACTTACGCCCGAGAAATACGCTTTGGTTCCCGGCCCTGCCGCCTCCCCCATGATTCGTTATCGCCATGATTACCTGCAACGTAAGCGTGCAGGAGACAACACGCAAAAATTCGTGCCGCAATTACATCTGGATCAGCATCATGAATCTCAAGAGTAAAAAACGCGCTCTTACCTTATCGTTATCCGGTATCGCTGTATTAGGCGCCGTAGGCTATGGCGCCTGGTGGTATACCAGCGCGCGTTTTTTGCAGTCGACAGACGATGCCTATGTTGGCGGTGATATCAGCGCCATTTCGGCGAAAGTCTCGGGTTATGTCCAGGAGATTGCCATAAAAGACAACATGCCTGTGAAGAAAGGTGAGCTGCTTGTTCGCCTTGATGCAAGGGACTATCAGGCGGCGCTGGCAAAAGCGGAAGGTGAAGTTGCCGCTCAACAAGCGGCGATGGCTGACCTTATTGCCACCCGGCAATTACAACTGGCGACCATCGAAGGCTCTGCGGCCAGCCTCGGAGCCGCGCAGGCCACCACGCTGAAAACGGCAGGCGACAGTCGCCGCTATAACGCGCTGGCACAGACGGTCGCTATCTCGGCACAGGTGCGCGAAAATGCTGAGGCAGATTACCACCGCGCCAAAGCAGAAGAAGGCAAAGCCCGGGCGGATAAAGCGGTTACCGAACGCCAGTTGCTGGTACTGGATGCACGGGAGCAACAAATTCGTGCGGCCCTTACTCAGGCAAAGGCGGGGCTGGATATGGCCCGTCTCAATCTTAGCTATACAGAGATTCGCGCCCCTTTTGATGGCGTTGTTGGAAATCGACGCGCATGGTCTGGTTCATTCGTTAGCAGCGGTACACAGTTGCTTTCTCTGGTACCCAGCCACGATTTGTGGGTCGACGCCAACTTCAAAGAAAACCAGCTGGCAAATATGCGTCCCGGACAAGCGGCGACAGTAGTGGCGGATGTCATGCCAGGACGCACTTTTACCGGGCATGTGATGAGCATCTCCCCGGCAACCGGTTCACGCTTTAGTCTTCTTCCCGCCGAAAACGCGACCGGTAATTTCACCAAAATCATTCAGCGCATCCCGGTTCGCATCGCTCTTGATGGCGAAGCGTCCCAATTAGGGCTTTTACGTCCAGGTTTGTCGGTGGCGGTTACCGTGGATGAAAAGAGTCGCCAATGAGTACCGCCACAGCACCAGCGCAGTTGCAGGGCACTACGCTGCCGATGAACCAAAAGCTTTTTGCTTTTGCCACAATGTGCCTGGGAATGTTCATTGCGCTGCTGGATATTCAGATCGTCTCGGCATCTCTGCGTGATATTGGCGGTGGCCTTTCTGCCGGCGATGATGAAACAGTCTGGGTACAAACCAGCTACCTGATTGCGGAGATCATTATTATTCCGCTATCGGGATGGCTTGCAAGGGTGATGTCGACCCGCTGGCTTTTTGCTGCGTCAGCTGCGGGTTTTACGCTGATGAGCCTGCTGTGTGGATGGGCGTGGAATATCCAGAGCATGATTGCTTTTCGTGCGTTGCAGGGACTGGCCGGAGGCTCAATGATCCCGCTGGTATTCACGACTGCGTTTGCGTTTTTTCAGGGCAAACAGCGCGTTATCGCCGCTGCCACGATCGGTGGTCTTGCTTCGCTGGCTCCCACCCTGGGCCCGACGGTAGGGGGATGGATCACCGAAAATTTTAGCTGGCACTGGTTGTTTTTTATCAATATTTTACCAGGCATTTATATTGCGGTAACGGTACCTGTGCTGGTTAATATCGATGCGCCCAGCCCAGGGTTATTGCGCGGCGCGGACTACCTCAGCATTGTGCTTTTAGCGGTATCGCTCGGCTGCCTGGAATATACCCTGGAGGAAGGACCGCGCTGGGGCTGGTTTGATGACAGTACGCTCGCCACAACGGGCTGGCTGGCGCTACTGTGCGGCGTAATGTTTGTCATACGAACGCTACGTCATTCCCAGCCGGTCATGGACCTGCGGGCGCTTTCCGATCGTACATTCACCCTGGGCTGTTACTTTTCCTTTATGGCCGGGGTCGGGATCTTCTCTACTATTTATCTGACGCCACTCTTTTTGGGTATGGTTCGCGGTTTTAGCGCGCTGGATATCGGCCTGGCTATCTTCTCCACCGGCTTGTTTCAGGTGCTTTCGATCCCGTTTTACTCCTGGCTTGCTAATAAAGTGGACTTGCGCTGGCTGCTTATGGCCGGGTTGCTGGGATTCGCCTTCTCGATGTACAGCTTTATTCCGCTCACGCATGACTGGGGAGCGAAAGAACTGCTGTTGCCTCAGGCCTTTCGCGGGTTAGCGCAGCAATTTGCCGTCGCCCCAACGGTGACGCTTACGCTTGGTAGTCTGCCTCCTGCCCGTCTAAAACTAGCATCCGGACTGTTCAATTTGATGCGTAACCTGGGCGGTGCCATTGGTATCGCGCTGTGCGGTACCGTTATCAACGATCGCACAAACATTCATTACAGCCGTCTTGCTGATCATCTCAACGGGACAAACCTCAACCTGGGTGATTTTGTACAGACGCGTGCTGCAGCGTTAATGAATCAGGGGATGGATGCCGGTTCGGCTCAGGCGGCCACCCTGAAAAATCTGGCCGCATTAGCACTACGAGAAGCACGGACGCAGGCATTCGCCGACGCGTTCTATTTGATCATGATCGGATTCTTAATTGCTGCCGCGCTGGTTCCTTTTATGAAGAAACCACAGGCATAGCATGACACCATCTGGAGAGTTCTATGAGCAGTCTACAAAGACGTATTGTCGTGACAGGGATGGGGATAGTCAGCCCGCTGGGGTGCGGCGTCCAACACGTCTGGCAATCGCTACTGGCAGGAAAATCGGGGATTCGATCACTTCCTGCATCGATTATCGAGGATATCGCCTGTAAAGTGGCAGGGCAGGTTCCTGGAATTGAAGAAGATCCCCGGCACGGTTTTGATCCACTATCCGTCATTCCGGCAAAAGAGCGCAAGAAGATGGATCGCTTTATCGAATTTGCGCTGGTGGCAGCGCAGGAAGCTCTTCATCAGGCAAACTGGTTCCCGCAACTACAGGCGTTAAAAGATCGTACCGCGACCATTATTGCGACAGGCATTGGTGGCTTTACTCAAATTGCCGAGGCAGTACAGACAACCGAACACCGTGGCCCACGCAAATTATCGCCTTTCACTATCCCTTCTTTCCTGGCAAACCTTGCGGCAGGCCATGTATCTATCGCGCATGGTTTTCGCGGCCCCATTGGTGCGCCGGTGACCGCCTGTGCTGCCGGAGCACAGGCTATCGGGGATGCGGCAAGGCTAATCCGCGCCGGTGAAGCAGACATTGCACTCTGTGGAGGCAGTGAAGCTGCAATCCATCGCGTTAGTCTGGCTGGTTTTGCCGCAGCCAGAGCGCTTTCGAGTGGATTTAATGATAATCCAGCCGAAGCATCGCGACCATTTGATCAGGACAGGGACGGTTTCGTGATGGGAGAAGGTGCTGGTCTTCTGGTGATTGAATCGCTCGAACATGCGCAGGCTCGTGGAGCGACGCCGCTGGCGGAACTGGTAGGCTATGGCACCAGTGCAGACGCCTACCACCTTACAGCCGGACCGGAAGATGGTAATGGCGCACGACGTGCAATGGAGGCCGCATTACAGCAGGCGGCTATCTCGCCGGATCAGGTGCAACATATTAACGCGCATGCAACATCAACTCAGGTAGGAGATAAAGGCGAACTGGCGGCAATACGTGGGCTATTTGCTGAACATCCGGTTGCCATCACATCAACAAAATCTGCCACCGGACATTTACTGGGAGCAGCAGGCGGGATTGAAGCGATCTTCACCATCCAGGCGTTGCGCGATCAAATCGTACCACCTACCCTGAACCTGCATAATCCGGATAGTGCTGCTGCGGGCATGCACCTTGTACCGCTAATTGCACAACAGCTAACAATGGAATATGCGCTTTCAAACGGGTTTGGTTTTGGTGGTGTGAATGCCAGTCTACTGTTAAAACGCTGGGACGACTCACAGTAAGAATGAAATTAAGGGCCTTGCGCCCTTTTTCGCCAGCTTTCCCGATAAACAGAAGACGAAAAAAAACCGCATCTCAAACGAGATGCGGTTCTTAATGAGTGGCGGAACGGACGGGACTCGAACCCGCGACCCCCTGCGTGACAGGCAGGTATTCTAACCGACTGAACTACCGCTCCACCGAATACTTCTTTCATCACCGGATTAATGCACCGGCTTACTGCTTAATTTGATGCCTGGCAGTTCCCTACTCTCACATGGGGAGACCCCACACTACCATCGGCGCTACGGCGTTTCACTTCTGAGTTCGGCATGGGGTCAGGTGGGACCACCGCGCTAAAGCCGCCAGGCAAATTCTGTCTATCAGACCGCGCGTTGCGTTCTGATATAATCTGTAATCAATGCTGAAAATCTCTCAAATCCGCCAAAACATCTTCGGCGTTGTAAGGTTAAGCCTCACGGTTCATTAGTACCGGTTAGCTCAACGCATCGCTGCGCTTACACACCCGGCCTATCAACGTCGTCGTCTTCAACGTTCCTTTAGTGTCCTTAAAGGACAAGGGAGAACTCATCTCGGGGCAAGTTTCGTGCTTAGATGCTTTCAGCACTTATCTCTTCCGCATGTAGCTACCGGGCAATGCCATTGGCATGACAACCCGAACACCAGTGATGCGTCCACTCCGGTCCTCTCGTACTAGGAGCAGCCCCCCTCAATTCTCCAGCGCCCACGGCAGATAGGGACCGAACTGTCTCACGACGTTCTAAACCCAGCTCGCGTACCACTTTAAATGGCGAACAGCCATACCCTTGGGACCTACTTCAGCCCCAGGATGTGATGAGCCGACATCGAGGTGCCAAACACCGCCGTCGATATGAACTCTTGGGCGGTATCAGCCTGTTATCCCCGGAGTACCTTTTATCCGTTGAGCGATGGCCCTTCCATTCAGAACCACCGGATCACTATGACCTGCTTTCGCACCTGCTCGCGCCGTCACGCTCGCAGTCAAGCTGGCTTATGCCATTGCACTAACCTCCTGATGTCCGACCAGGATTAGCCAACCTTCGTGCTCCTCCGTTACTCTTTGGGAGGAGACCGCCCCAGTCAAACTACCCACCAGACACTGTCCGCAACCCGGATCACGGGTCCACGTTAGAACATCAAACATTAAAGGGTGGTATTTCAAGGTTGGCTCCATGCAGACTGGCGTCCACACTTCAAAGCCTCCCACCTATCCTACACATCAAGGCTCAATGTTCAGTGTCAAGCTATAGTAAAGGTTCACGGGGTCTTTCCGTCTTGCCGCGGGTACACTGCATCTTCACAGCGAGTTCAATTTCACTGAGTCTCGGGTGGAGACAGCCTGGCCATCATTACGCCATTCGTGCAGGTCGGAACTTACCCGACAAGGAATTTCGCTACCTTAGGACCGTTATAGTTACGGCCGCCGTTTACCGGGGCTTCGATCAAGAGCTTCTCCTTACGGATAACCCCATCAATTAACCTTCCGGCACCGGGCAGGCGTCACACCGTATACGTCCACTTTCGTGTTTGCACAGTGCTGTGTTTTTAATAAACAGTTGCAGCCAGCTGGTATCTTCGACTGATTTCAGCTCCGTCCGCAGGGACTTCACCTACACATCAGCGTGCCTTCTCCCGAAGTTACGGCACCATTTTGCCTAGTTCCTTCACCCGAGTTCTCTCAAGCGCCTTGGTATTCTCTACCTGACCACCTGTGTCGGTTTGGGGTACGATTTCGTGTTACCTGATGCTTAGAGGCTTTTCCTGGAAGCAGGGCATTTGTTACTTCATCACCGTAGTGACTCGTCATCACACCTCAGCCTTGATTATCCGGATTTGCCTGGATAATCAGCCTACATGCTTAAACCGGGACAACCGTCGCCCGGCTAACATAGCCTTCTCCGTCCCCCCTTCGCAGTAACACCAAGTACAGGAATATTAACCTGTTTCCCATCGACTACGCCTTTCGGCCTCGCCTTAGGGGTCGACTCACCCTGCCCCGATTAACGTTGGACAGGAACCCTTGGTCTTCCGGCGAGCGGGCTTTTCACCCGCTTTATCGTTACTTATGTCAGCATTCGCACTTCTGATACCTCCAGCATGCCTCACAGCACACCTTCGCAGGCTTACAGAACGCTCCCCTACCCAACAACACATAGTGTCGCTGCCGCAGCTTCGGTGCATGGTTTAGCCCCGTTACATCTTCCGCGCAGGCCGACTCGACCAGTGAGCTATTACGCTTTCTTTAAATGATGGCTGCTTCTAAGCCAACATCCTGGCTGTCTGTGCCTTCCCACATCGTTTCCCACTTAACCATGACTTTGGGACCTTAGCTGGCGGTCTGGGTTGTTTCCCTCTTCACGACGGACGTTAGCACCCGCCGTGTGTCTCCCGTGATAACATTCTCCGGTATTCGTAGTTTGCATCGGGTTGGTAAGCCGGGATGGCCCCCTAGCCGAAACAGTGCTCTACCCCCGGAGATGAATTCACGAGGCGCTACCTAAATAGCTTTCGGGGAGAACCAGCTATCTCCCGGTTTGATTGGCCTTTCACCCCCAGCCACAAGTCATCCGCTAATTTTTCAACATTAGTCGGTTCGGTCCTCCAGTTAGTGTTACCCAACCTTCAACCTGCCCATGGCTAGATCACCGGGTTTCGGGTCTATACCCTGCAACTTAACGCCCAGTTAAGACTCGGTTTCCCTTCGGCTCCCCTATTCGGTTAACCTTGCTACAGAATATAAGTCGCTGACCCATTATACAAAAGGTACGCAGTCACACCACGAAGGTGCTCCCACTGCTTGTACGTACACGGTTTCAGGTTCTTTTTCACTCCCCTCGCCGGGGTTCTTTTCGCCTTTCCCTCACGGTACTGGTTCACTATCGGTCAGTCAGGAGTATTTAGCCTTGGAGGATGGTCCCCCCATATTCAGACAGGATACCACGTGTCCCGCCCTACTCATCGAGCTCACAGCCTGTGTGCTTTCGTGTACGGGGCTGTCACCCTGTATCGCGCGACTTTCCAGACGCTTCCACTAACACACAAGCTGATTCAGGCTCTGGGCTGCTCCCCGTTCGCTCGCCGCTACTGGGGGAATCTCGGTTGATTTCTTTTCCTCGGGGTACTTAGATGTTTCAGTTCCCCCGGTTCGCCTCATTAACCTATGGATTCAGTTAATGATAGTGTGTCGAAACACACTGGGTTTCCCCATTCGGACATCGCCGGGTCAAAGGTTCATATCACCTCGCCGGCGCTTTTCGCAGATTAGCACGTCCTTCATCGCCTCTGACTGCCAGGGCATCCACCGTGTACGCTTAGTCGCTTAACCTCACAACCCGAAGATGTTTCTTTCGATTCATTCTCGCGCTGTAAAAATTTGAGAGACTCGAACACACCGTTATCTGTTCTTATTACGGAGAACAGACACTGTGTGTCGTTTCAATTTTCAGCTTGATCCAGATTTTTAAAGAGCAAAACTTCGCAGTGCACCTTTTCAGGTTCACTCTGAAGTTTTCTTGTGTTCGCAGTAAATGATGGTGGAGCTATGCGGGATCGAACCGCAGACCTCCTGCGTGCAAAGCAGGCGCTCTCCCAGCTGAGCTATAGCCCCATCGTAGTCAAATCTCGTTAACCGTAATTTTCCTGAGACAAGGCGTGGAATGGCGAAGCATACACCGGTATGCGAGTCATTTCACAACGCAGTATTCAGGGAAATTTGGTAGGCCTGAGTGGACTTGAACCACCGACCTCACCCTTATCAGGGGTGCGCTCTAACCACCTGAGCTACAAGCCTGCAGAGATTTTTTACTGCTGTATTTCATCAGACAATCTGTGTGAGCACTGCAAAGGCAGGTTCTTTAAGGTAAGGAGGTGATCCAACCGCAGGTTCCCCTACGGTTACCTTGTTACGACTTCACCCCAGTCATGAATCACAAAGTGGTAAGCGCCCTCCCGAAGGTTAAGCTACCTACTTCTTTTGCAACCCACTCCCATGGTGTGACGGGCGGTGTGTACAAGGCCCGGGAACGTATTCACCGTGGCATTCTGATCCACGATTACTAGCGATTCCGACTTCATGGAGTCGAGTTGCAGACTCCAATCCGGACTACGACGCACTTTATGAGGTCCGCTTGCTCTCGCGAGGTCGCTTCTCTTTGTATGCGCCATTGTAGCACGTGTGTAGCCCTGGTCGTAAGGGCCATGATGACTTGACGTCATCCCCACCTTCCTCCAGTTTATCACTGGCAGTCTCCTTTGAGTTCCCGGCCGGACCGCTGGCAACAAAGGATAAGGGTTGCGCTCGTTGCGGGACTTAACCCAACATTTCACAACACGAGCTGACGACAGCCATGCAGCACCTGTCTCACGGTTCCCGAAGGCACTAAGGCATCTCTGCCGAATTCCGTGGATGTCAAGACCAGGTAAGGTTCTTCGCGTTGCATCGAATTAAACCACATGCTCCACCGCTTGTGCGGGCCCCCGTCAATTCATTTGAGTTTTAACCTTGCGGCCGTACTCCCCAGGCGGTCGACTTAACGCGTTAGCTCCGGAAGCCACGCCTCAAGGGCACAACCTCCAAGTCGACATCGTTTACGGCGTGGACTACCAGGGTATCTAATCCTGTTTGCTCCCCACGCTTTCGCACCTGAGCGTCAGTCTTTGTCCAGGGGGCCGCCTTCGCCACCGGTATTCCTCCAGATCTCTACGCATTTCACCGCTACACCTGGAATTCTACCCCCCTCTACAAGACTCAAGCCTGCCAGTTTCGAATGCAGTTCCCAGGTTGAGCCCGGGGATTTCACATCCGACTTGACAGACCGCCTGCGTGCGCTTTACGCCCAGTAATTCCGATTAACGCTTGCACCCTCCGTATTACCGCGGCTGCTGGCACGGAGTTAGCCGGTGCTTCTTCTGCGGGTAACGTCAATCAACACGGTTATTAACCGTATCGCCTTCCTCCCCGCTGAAAGTGCTTTACAACCCGAAGGCCTTCTTCACACACGCGGCATGGCTGCATCAGGCTTGCGCCCATTGTGCAATATTCCCCACTGCTGCCTCCCGTAGGAGTCTGGACCGTGTCTCAGTTCCAGTGTGGCTGGTCATCCTCTCAGACCAGCTAGGGATCGTCGCCTAGGTGAGCCATTACCCCACCTACTAGCTAATCCCATCTGGGCACATCCGATGGCAAGAGGCCCGAAGGTCCCCCTCTTTGGTCTTGCGACGTTATGCGGTATTAGCTACCGTTTCCAGTAGTTATCCCCCTCCATCGGGCAGTTTCCCAGACATTACTCACCCGTCCGCCACTCGTCACCCGAGGAGCAAGCTCCTCTGTGCTACCGTTCGACTTGCATGTGTTAGGCCTGCCGCCAGCGTTCAATCTGAGCCATGATCAAACTCTTCAATTTAAAAGTTTGATGCTCTTAGAATTAAACTTCGTAATGAATTACGTGTTCACTCCAGAGACTTGGTATTCATTTATTGTCCGAAGACATTAAGAATCCATGTCACTTTGAGTGCCCACACAGATTGTCTGATAAATTGTTAAAGAGCAGTGCAACGCGGCTTTCGCTCACCGTTGCGAGGTGGCGTATATTACGCTTTCCTCTTTCAGAGTCAACCCGTTATTTCAGGATTTTTCTCTTCAACCGAACCGGCTTTTTGCGTGAAGTGATTCACATCCGCCGTGTCGATGGAGGCGCATTATAGGCAGCCCGCGATGAATGACAAGCGAAAAAATGCATTTTTATTTCAACCGCTCATCTTTTCATCATAACGGTTATTTTTGTTGCTTTTTGATAGCCGCAGGCAGGTCCGCAAGACTATTAATCACCCAATCTGCCGCATTTTCCGCCTCTGGCGTGACGGGCTTCCCGGTACGTACCAGCACTTTCGTTCCCACATCCGCAGCGGCAGCGGCCTGCATATCTTCGAGTTTGTCACCCACCATATAAGAAGCAGACATATCAATGTGCAGATAATCTCGAGCAGAAATGAGCATGCCCGGATGGGGTTTGCGGCAGTCGCACACCTGGCGGAACTCTTCTACTGTTCCCTGAGGATGGTGCGGACAATAATAGATACCATCCAGATCGACATCACGATCGGCCAGCGACCAGTCCATCCATTCGGTGAGCGTTTCAAATTGCGCTTCGGTGAATTTACCGCGTGCGATACCGGACTGGTTGGTCACCACCACCAGCGCGAAGCCCATAGCTTTAAGTTCGCGCATGGCGTCAATGACACCCTCTATAAATTCGAAATTATCAATTTCGTGCACATAGCCGTGGTCGACATTAATCGTGCCATCACGGTCAAGGAAAATTGCGGGTACTGATTTTGCCACCGGGTTGCTCCTGAAAAAGGCATGTGCGCGTAGTATCTCATGTTTCACCGCACAGGAAAGTGCTCATCGAGCAGGGTTCGATTGATTTAGACGTCTGGATGCCTTAACATCCGCCTTGTTTACGGTCATCACCCGTAACAGGCAGAACAAAATGCCACGGCTAACTCTCATATGATAAAAATAATCTGATGATTAAACTTTCCAATATAACCAAAGTGTTCCAGCAGGGAACGCGCACCATACAGGCGCTGAACAATGTCAGCCTGCATGTACCTGCCGGGCAAATTTATGGCGTCATCGGAGCCTCTGGCGCCGGTAAAAGTACGCTAATTCGCTGCGTTAACCTGCTTGAGCGCCCGTCCCAGGGAAGCGTCCAGGTTGACGGCCAGGAGCTGACCGCCCTTTCAGAAGCACAACTGACTAAAGCCCGCCGTCAGATTGGCATGATCTTCCAGCACTTTAATTTACTCTCTTCCCGCACCGTGTTTGGTAACGTCGCGTTGCCGCTTGAACTGGATAACACGCCGCGCGAAGAGATTAACCGTCGCGTCAAAGAGTTGTTGGACCTGGTTGGGCTGGGCGACAAACACGACAGCTATCCAGCGAACCTGTCCGGTGGTCAAAAGCAGCGTGTAGCCATTGCCCGCGCACTGGCGAGCAACCCGAAAGTGTTGCTGTGTGATGAAGCCACCAGCGCGCTGGATCCGGCAACGACCCGTTCCATTCTGGAATTGTTGAAAGACATTAACCGTCGACTGGGCCTGACGATCCTGCTCATTACCCATGAAATGGACGTTGTAAAGCGCATTTGCGACTGCGTTGCCGTTATCAGTAACGGTGAGCTAATAGAGCAGGACACGGTAAGTGAAGTGTTCTCTCATCCCAAAACGCCGTTGGCACAGCAATTTATTCAGTCAACGTTGCACCTGGATATCCCTGAGGATTATCTGCAGCGCCTGAAAGAGCAGCCGCTGGCCGGCAGCGTGCCGATGTTACGCATGGAGTTCACTGGTCAATCGGTTGATGCCCCACTGCTTTCTGAGACCGCACGCCGCTATAACGTGAATAACAATATTATCAGCGCGCAGATGGATTACGCCGGCGGCGTGAAATTCGGCATTATGCTGACAGAAATGCACGGCGAGCCGCAAGATACGCAAGCCGCTATTGCCTGGCTTAAGGAACACCATGTGAAAGTAGAGGTGCTGGGTTATGTCTGAGGCAATGATGTGGTTACTGGCGCGCGGCGTCTGGGAAACGCTGGCGATGACCTTCGTATCTGGTTTCTTCGGTTTTGTACTGGGTCTTCCGGTTGGCGTGCTGCTGTACGTTTCACGCCCGGGGCAAATATCTGAGAACGCAAAACTGTACCGTACGATTTCGGCGCTGGTGAATATTTTCCGTTCGATCCCGTTCATCATTTTACTGGTCTGGATGATCCCGTTCACCCGCATCATTGTGGGAACCTCTATCGGCCTGCAGGCAGCAATTGTGCCACTGACCGTCGGTGCAGCACCTTTTATTGCCCGTATGGTGGAAAACGCCCTGCTGGAAATTCCGACTGGCCTGATTGAAGCCTCTCGCGCAATGGGCGCAACCCCGATGCAGATCATCCGTAAGGTGCTGCTGCCGGAAGCGCTGCCGGGTCTGGTCAATGCGGCAACGATTACCCTGATTACCCTGGTGGGTTATTCCGCGATGGGGGGTGCCGTGGGCGCTGGCGGTCTGGGACAGATTGGCTACCAGTACGGCTACATTGGCTATAACGCCGTTGTGATGAATACCGTCCTGGCGCTGCTGGTGATTCTGGTTTACTTAATTCAGTTTGCAGGCGATCGTATCGTTCGCTCTGTTACGCATAAATAACGTTGCTCACAACACAACGACTCTGAAAGAAAGGAAAAAACACATGGCTTTTAAATTCAAGACCTTTGCGGCAGTGGGTGCCCTGATTGGTTCTCTGGCTCTGGTAGGTTGTGGTCAGGACGAAAAGAATCCGAACCACATTAAAGTCGGCGTCATCGTCGGTGCTGAACAGCAGGTTGCCGAGGTTGCCCAGAAAGTCGCGAAAGAGAAATACGGTCTGGACGTTGAGCTGGTAACCTTTAATGACTACGTTCTGCCGAACGAAGCGCTGAGTAAAGGTGACATTGACGCCAATGCCTTCCAGCACAAACCGTACCTGGATCAGCAGATCAAAGATCGTGGCTATAAACTGGTCGCTGTTGGCAATACCTTTGTTTACCCGATCGCAGGCTACTCCAAAAAAATCAAATCTATTGATGAATTGCAGGACGGTGCTCAGGTCGCTGTACCAAACGATCCGACTAACCTCGGCCGTTCTCTGCTGCTGTTGCAGAAACAAGGTCTGATCAAACTGAAAGATGGCGTTGGCCTGCTGCCGACCGCTCTGGATATTACAGAGAACCCGAAAAACCTGAAAATTGTTGAGCTGGAAGCCCCACAATTGCCACGTTCACTGGACGATGCGCAAATCGCACTGGCCGTTATTAACACCACCTACGCCAGTCAGATCAATCTGACGCCAGCAAAAGATGGTATCTTTGTCGAAGATAAAGACTCTCCGTACGTTAACCTGATCGTTACCCGCGAAGACAACAAAGACGCAGAAAACGTGAAGAAATTCGTTCAGGCTTATCAGTCTGACGAAGTCTACGAAGCCGCGAACAAAGTCTTCAATGGTGGTGCGGTGAAAGGCTGGTAATTCTGCCCGTCAGCAATATCCTTCAGGACGGGCGCTTGCCCGTCTTGTCATTTGTGCAAGCTCCTGATTCAATAAGCGGCGTTAAGATCATTTTTTGAGGATATATTATGCGTGCTTTACCGATCTGTTTTTTAGCACTCATGCTGAGCGGCTGTTCAATGCTAAGCAGATCTCCTGTCGAACCTGTTCAAAGCACAGCAACCCCGCCTAAAACAGAACCCGCAAAACCGAAGCCGCCGCGTCTGACGCCGGTTCGAATCATTACCAATGCTGAAGATTTGGTGGGTAAACCGTTCCGTGATTTAGGTGAAGTTACCGGCGATTCTTGCCAGGCAACGAATCAGGATTCACCGCCGAATATCCCGACCGCCCGTAAACGCATGCAAATCAACGCATCAAAAATGAAAGCGAATGCGGTTCTGCTCCACAGTTGTGAAATCACCAGCGGCACGCCGGGTTGCTACCGTCAGGCTGTGTGCGTAGGTTCAGCACTGAACGTAACGGCGAAATGACCACATTTGCCATTGAGCAGATAGGCGTCATCCGCTCCCCCTATAAAGAAAAGTTTGCCGTTCCCCGCCAGCCTGGTCTGGTTAAACACGGGGGCGGCGAACTCCATCTGCTGCCTCCCTACAATCAGGCTGAAGCCGTACGCGGACTCGAAGCATTCAGTCATCTTTGGGTCGTGTTTATTTTCCACCAGACTATGGCCGGCGGCTGGCGCCCTACGGTACGCCCGCCACGGCTCGGAGGGAATGCGCGGATGGGTGTTTTCGCCACACGCTCGACCTTCCGCCCTAACCCGATTGGTATGTCTTTGGTGGAACTTAAAGGTATCCACTGCGAGAAAGAACATGTCATTTTGCGCCTGGGCAGTCTCGATCTCGTTGACGGCACGCCCGTCGTAGATATCAAGCCTTACCTACCCTTTGCTGAGGCTCTGCCGCATGCCAGCGCCAGCTATGCGCAGCAGGCACCCGTCGCGGAGATGCCGGTGTACTTCATGCCGGAGATCGAAGCGACATTTCCTCAGTTAGAAAAGCGTTACCCGCAGCTAAGGTCGTTTATTATTGAGGTTCTGGCGCAGGATCCGCGCCCGGCATACCGTAAAGATGAGGAAATGGGGAAAACGTACGCTGTCTTGTTGCTGGATTTCAACGTACGCTGGCGCGTGACCACGGCAGGTTTTGAAGTGTTTGCGCTTGAAGGCCGTTAATTTCTCCTCCCTCTACTTTTGGCATCTCTTTCTCGCTGGTAAACTGAATCACTTTTTTTGAATCAGGCTCCTTTTGAGTCTGTTCCAATCGTCCAAATGGAACCGTAACAACATGCGTACTAGCCAATACCTGCTCTCCACACTGAAGGAGACACCTGCCGACGCCGAAGTCATCAGCCATCAGTTGATGTTGCGCGCCGGGATGATCCGTAAGCTGGCCTCCGGGTTGTACACCTGGCTACCGACCGGCGTGCGCGTCCTGAAAAAAGTCGAAAACATCGTGCGTGAAGAGATGAACAACGCCGGTGCGATTGAGGTGTTAATGCCGGTCGTTCAGCCTTCTGAACTGTGGCAAGAGAGTGGTCGTTGGGAGCAGTACGGCCCGGAACTGCTGCGTATTTCTGATCGTGGCGAGCGTTCGTTCGTACTCGGCCCGACTCACGAAGAAGTGATTACCGATCTGATTCGTAACGAGCTCAGCTCTTACAAACAGCTGCCGCTGAACTTCTTCCAGATCCAGACCAAGTTCCGTGACGAAGTACGTCCGCGTTTCGGCGTAATGCGTTCCCGTGAATTCCTGATGAAAGATGCCTACTCTTTCCATACCTCTCAGGAATCGCTGCAGGAAACCTACGACGCGATGTATGCCGCCTACAGCAAAATCTTTACCCGCATCGGGCTGGAGTTCCGCCCGGTTCAGGCCGATACCGGCTCTATTGGCGGTAGCGCGTCTCATGAGTTCCAGGTACTGGCGCAGAGCGGTGAAGATGATATCGTCTTCTCTGATACTTCTGACTATGCCGCAAACATCGAACTGGCAGAAGCGGTAGCACCGAAAGCGCCGCGTGCGGCGGCAACCCAGGAAATGACGCTGGTTGATACGCCGAACGCGAAAACCATCGCCGAACTGGTTGAGCAGTTCAACCTGCCGATTGAAAAAACCGTCAAGACACTGCTGGTCAAAGCCGTTGAAGGCAGCAGCTACCCGCTGGTTGCCCTGCTGGTGCGTGGCGATCACGAACTGAACGAAGTAAAAGCAGAAAAACTGGCACAGGTTGCCAGCCCGCTGACTTTCGCGACCGAAGCCGAAATTCGCGCCGTGGTAAATGCGGGTCCGGGTTCGCTGGGGCCGGTAAATATGCCGATTCCGGTCGTTATAGACCGTACCGTTGCGGCAATGAGCGATTTTGCCGCTGGCGCTAACATTGATGGTAAACACTACTTTGGTATCAACTGGGATCGCGATGTGGCAACCCCGGAAGTTGCCGATATCCGTAACGTGGTTGCCGGCGATCCGAGCCCGGACGGTCAGGGTACGCTTCTGATTAAACGCGGTATCGAAGTCGGTCACATCTTCCAGTTAGGTACCAAATACTCAGAAGCGCTCAAGGCGGCTGTTCAGGGCGAAGACGGACGTAACCAGATCCTGACCATGGGTTGCTACGGTATCGGGGTAACCCGTGTTGTGGCTGCGGCGATTGAACAGAACTTCGACGATCGCGGTATCGTATGGCCAGAAGCGATTGCGCCGTTCCAGGTAGCGATTCTGCCAATGAACATGCACAAATCTTACCGCGTTCAGGAGCTGGCTGAGAAGCTGTATGCCGAGCTGAGCGCGCAGGGTATTGACGTACTGATGGATGACCGAAAAGAGCGCCCGGGCGTCATGTTCGCCGATATGGAGCTCATCGGTATTCCGCACACCATCGTGCTGGGCGATCGTAACCTCGACAACGACGAGATTGAATACAAGTACCGTCGCACCGGCGAGAAACAGATGATCAAGACGGGCGATATCCTGAATTACCTTGTCAGCGCCATCAAGGGCTAACAGTAAAAAGCCTCGCATATGCGAGGCTTTTTTATTAGTGATTACAATCTTTTCCGGCTATAAATTTCGCGTTTTTATCCGCCACCAGCGCCTTCTCCATCACCCCGTTATCCGTTTTCGGCTGTAGCGTGAAATGCCCTTCCACCTCCAGCAATACCGGCTGCGAAGTCTGACCTGCCGCTGCTTTATATTGTTGTTCGAGCCGCGCGTCGTTGCTTACTGCAACCCGTTTGCCCGTAATACAATCGGCGAACTCCGCCATGCCAGCAGTACGCGAATACATGCCCCGCATCGCCATCGGCGTTGTTGGCAATGTTGCGGTGATCGGCTGCAATACATAATTAAGCTGCGAGTGAATCGGATTCCCTTCCCGGTCCAGCATTTCCAGCGCACTGCCTTTCGCGCGGAAATAGAGTTTATCGCCACCGGCATCCGTCAGCACTAGCTTGTCTGCGGTGCGAGCCCATCGCCCGTAGGAGGCAAAATTTGATGGTGCTTTGCCGCCCTGATAACCCTGATTCATCACCCAGGTGCCATCTTTTTCAAGGAACAATGAGGTTTCGATGCCTTCACAATCAGCGCACGGCAAAATACCGCGCCAGCTCTGTTGCATTGGCTTGAGCTTTTCAGCCCGCACCGGGGATACCGTTTCAACCTCTCCCCGGTTGTTGCACCCCATCAGCGCAAAGAGTGTCATTGCCGCAGCCAAAGATACAATCACTTTATTCACTCTTTTTTCCTTATGAACAGTTCTTATCTCGTTCGTCACTCCTGCGGGCGACGAACCTTCCCTCGTAGCGCTTTTACAGAGGATTTCTGCGCTTTACCCGCCAGGCGCCGCTCTTTCGACGCCCGCGTTGGGCGAGTAGCCCGACGATTTTTTTGCACCACCGTCAGTTCCCTGATTAACGCCACCAGCCGGGCGATCGCCGCTTCGCGATTCATTTCCTGACTACGGTATTCCTGCGCCTTGATAATCACGACGCCCTCGGACGTTAAGAGATGATGCGTCGCTGCCAGCAGCTTCTCTTTATAAAACTCGGGCAAGCTGGACGCACGAATGTCGAAACGCAGATGGATAGCCGTAGAGGCCTTATTCACATGCTGTCCACCCGCCCCTTGCGCGCGAATTGCCGTGATCTCCAGCTCTTCATCAGGAATACTGACCTGGCGGGATATCTCAATCATGCGTGCTGTTGCCAGGTCGTCAGGTGGATTTCCAGATTGGTTTGAGTATCGCTCAGCCAGATAGTTCCTTCCTGGAGAGTGGCTTGCAGCGACATTGTCCGCTCCGCCAGCCCACTGAGCATCGCCAGTTGCTCATCATCCAAATACCAAATGCTCAGATTTTTAAATCCAGCGAGTTTAGTCTGGTTCTGCTGCCACCAGATTTGCGCCGCTCGAGAGTTATAGGTGAACAGCGCCACCTCTTTCGACTGGGAACAGGCTTTCTTTATCCGCCGTTCGTCCGGCAATCCGAGCTCGATCCACAGGTCGATACCCAGATGATCGTTGCGTAGCCACACTTCGGGCTCATCATCCGCACAGAGCCCACGGGTGAACTGTAGCCGTTCGTCCGCGAATTTAATCCATGCCAACAGGCGCAGCATCATGCGCTCCTGTGTCTCGGAAGGATGACGGGCAAGCGTCAATGTGGCATCGAGAAACTGATTCCGGTCTAAATCCGCCACATTCACAGTAGCTTTATAAATGGTTGCTTTAAGCGCCATACCGCCTCCTTTGCATAACAGCGGCTATTGTAGCGAATAAAGATATAACGTGCTGTTATCTCTTATTCTGCGGTTAATTCATCACTCTGATAATGACCTGTCGGGTATGGTATAGTCACCTTGCTAAACAGAGTTAATCTTCGTAGGCTTAATGGTATCTCACAGTAAAGCCAGAGTGCTGACAGGAGGACGTGTGGGAAATTATTGTGAGTTAATACGCCAGCGGTATGCGGAAATTGCCAGCGGAGACTTAGGGTATATCCCGGATGCGCTGGGGTGCGTATTGAAGGTTTTGAATGAAGTGGCTTCGGACGATGCCGTTTCAGAGTCGGTCAGGGAAAAGGCGGCGTATGCTGCCGCGAACTTACTGGTGAGCGATTATGTCAATGAATGATACCTATCAACCCATCAATTGCGATGACTATGACAACCTGGAACTCGCCTGTCAGCATCATCTCTTACTGACGCTCGAGCTCAAAGATGGCGAAACACTGCAGGCAAAAGCCAGCGATTTAGTATCTCGCAAAAATGTGGAATATTTGGTTGTTGAAATTGCAGGAACAACGCGCGAACTGCGTCTCGACAAAATTGCCAGCTTTAGTCATCCGGAAATCGGCACCGTCGTGGTGAGCGAATCCTGACGGCACTTTCGGGCAGCGTTGACTGCCCGTTACTTCTGCCACATTAGCCGCATTCCAGGCTGCCCATTTTCTGCTTTTCCCTCCTGCGTAACAAACACGCCCGCCGCAGCAATCAGTGACTCACCGTAAAAAAGCAGTGGCGTTGTATCCCGACGCCAGGGCGCAACACCCAACTCCTGCCAGATCTTTTTGAGCTTACGGCCCCCGTTACGCCCCTGGATGTGCAAGGTTCCTGTCGCCTGAAAGCGTACCGATACCGCTTCGTCAGCCTTCGGCGGCCGCAGTTCATCACCAGGCATAAGCCGCAGAACGCCAAGCCCGTCAGGTAACGTCAGCGGCAAAAAAGGATCGCTCCATAGCAGCACATTTTCGCGCTGGCCCGTAAGGGTCTTAACCCACCACAAATAGCCCTGATAGCGGCGGATTTCATGCTCGCCAAGGCACAGACATGGCGTGGCATCTTCTCTGGCTAACGCCACCTCCTGCCAGACCCTTCGCAGCATCTCCCGGGAGGGCATCGGCGCCTTTTGCGCGGAAAGCCAACGACGTAAGAGAGCAGCACGGCGTACCGCGCTTAACGTTTCCAGCGCCGCAATCGACAGCCCGCCGTCACGGTGAGTCGCTGCCGCGAGCTCTTCTGCCAGCAGTTCATCAAGCAAGTGCTCCTGCTCGCCGCATAAAGCAGCACTCCGGGCAACCGCATCGGCGAAATGTGGCCAACGGGCATTCAATACCGGCAGAACGCGCAAACGCAGGAAGTTGCGGTCATATGCATCATCGGCGTTACTCTCGTCCTCAACCCACGATAACCCATGTTGCTGCGCCCAGCGAAGCAGCGATTCGCGTGTTTCATTCAACAGCGGTCTAAGGAGCATGGTATCGGCAAATGGCAGCGTTTCCGGCATACCCGCAAGCCCGGCCGGACCACTTCCCCGTTTAAGCGCCAGTAAAAATGTCTCGCACTGGTCGTCAAGATGCTGGGCAGTAAGCAGTAAATCCCCGGGTAGTAACGCCTGAGTAAAAGCGGCATAGCGCGCTTTTCTCGCCTGCGCTTCAATCCCATCACCCTCATCCACGAGTTGTACCCGATGAACAACAAGCGGCACCTGCCAGCCCTCGCAGATCTGCTGACAATGGGCAGCCCAGGCATCCGCATTGGCGCTTAATCCGTGGTGAATATGAATCGCGCGCAGGGAAATATCCGGCTGCTGATGACGCCACTGTACCAGACGGTGCAGCAGTACCGTCGAATCGAGCCCGCCGCTGAATGCCACCAAAAACTGGCGTTGATGGACAGGCAAGCGAGAAAGTAATGGCAGGATCATGGTATTAACCAAAACGGAAATCATGCCCGGCACGTTACCGGGCATTGCTGTGACTGGCAAGGCTTACTGCTGATAGAGTTCCAGCGGCAGGTTGTCAGGATCTTTAAAAAAGGTAAAGCGTTTACCGGTATAGGGGTCCACACGTATTGCCTCGCAGGTGACATTGTGCGCCTGCAGGTGAGCAACCGCCTGATCGATATCCGCAACGCTGAAAGCCAGATGACGCAATCCGCAGGCTTCCGGCCCACTCGGACGTGCTGGCGGAAAGGGAAACGAAAACAACTCAATGACATACTGACCATTCAACGCCAGATCGCCTTTCCATGAGTCGCGCTCTTCCCGATAAACTTCGCTTTGCAGCGTAAAACCCAGGATATCGCAATAGAACGCTTTACTCTTTACATAATCCGTTGCGATGATGGCGATGTGATGTACCTGTTTTAAACCCAGCATAGTGTCTCCTTTTGTCTCTTCGCACGTTACCGTTGTGGCAGGTAACCCGCAAGAGGCTACGGTCTTTTTAAGACACGTACCCAATAGACGCCATCTTCTCCCCTCTTCGCGCCATGGATATCTGTTTCAAAACCCGGATAGTGCCGCCCTATCGCACAGAGCATTAACAGGAAATCCAAAACCGAGCGACTCGCTTCGGTGATCATCTCGCCCGGCATCAGTAACGGCACGCCCGGCGGGTAAGGTAAGATCATATTGGCGGAAATACGTCCCGTTAGCCTTTCCAGTTCGATGGTTTCTACCTCACCACGAATTTGCTGTTGCCATGCCTGATGCGGCGTCAGCTTCATTTCCGGCAACACATCGAACGCCCGCAGCATCAGTTGCGGCAGATCGTGCTGGCGAATCAATTTATGGATGCCCTGCGCAAGGTCCTGGATCCGCATGTTGCGATAGAAGTCAGGATCTTCTGCATACAGATCCGGCAGCATGTTCTTCACGCGTAAATTGAGATCATAGGATCGTTTGAACTCCATTAATCCACGCAATAAGCCCATGGCACGGGTTTTATCGATCCCGATACTGAACAGGAACAACAGATTGTAAGGACCCGTTTTTTCCACCACCACGCCGCGCTCATCAAGAAACTTCGCCACCAGCGCCGCCGGGATCCCCTCTTCACTCATAGTGCCTTGCTCATCCATACCCGGCGTCAGAATAGTCACCTTGACCGGATCGAGGAACATATGATCTTCATCGGCGTCGCGAAAACCGTGCCAGCTTTCTCCTGGCGCTACCGGCCAGCAGTCCGCCTCGTTGATCTCCTCGGGTTGCCAGATATCAAAAAACCAGCCATCGGCTTCATCTTTTAACCGCTGTACCTCTTTACGGAAATGCAACGCGCGCTCAACCGAACGGTTAATCAGCCGTTTACCCGGATTACCGCGCAACATGGCCGCGGCGGTCTCAATGGAGGCAACCAGCGGATAGCTCGGCGATGTGGACGTATGCATCATAAACGCTTCGTTAAAGGTGTCTTCGTCATATTCACCCTTAACATGAATGAGCGAGGCCTGCGAAAACGCCGCCAGCATTTTGTGTGTCGATTGCGTTTCGAATATCACTTTTCCAGGCACCCGCTCTCCGCTCATGCCGCTCTTTCCGGCATAAATCGGATGAAAATTTGTGTACGGCACCCACGCGGAATCGAAATGAATAGAAGGCACATCCAGCGTTTTTTTAATCCAGTCGGTGTTGTATAACAGCCCGTCATACGTGGAGTTGGTGATTACCGCATGGACCGGCCAGGCTGCGCCAGCGGTTGCAGCAATCTTTTGTTCAATACTGGCATGGGTAAATTCCCGGCGCGGAATGCCGCCCAGAATCCCCAGCGCGTTACGTCCCGGTTTCAGCCACAGCGGCGTAACATCACTCATCATTAACAGATGGGCCAGCGACTTGTGGCAATTGCGGTCGATAAGTAGCGTACTGCCCACCGGCGCGGCGTACATACCCACAATTTTATTAGAGGTGGAGGTCCCGTTGGTGACCATATAGCTTTGTTCAGCGCCAAAGGTGCGGGCAATATACTCCTCGGCTTCCAGATGGGGCCCGCTATGGTCCAGAAGCGAGCCCAACTCGGTAACCGAGATAGAAACATCAGCTTTCAGCGTATTTCCGCCGAAGAAATCATAAAACAGACAGCCGACCGGGCTTTTCAGGTAGGCCGTACCCGCCATATGACCTGGCGTACAGAAGGTATATTTCCCCTCTTTCACATAGGTAAACAGCGCTTTGGTAAAAGGCGGCGTGATGTTATCGAGATACTCTTTCGTGTACTGCCCAATACGTGTTGCAATGTCATCGGCCATCCCCAGAGCATATTCAAAAAACCACAGCGCCATGCGCATATCCTGTGCACTGACGTCCAGCGTTGAATGGGTATTAATAAAGGCATAAAGAGGGAGGTATTCGTTAAGCTGGTTGATATCGCTGCATAAATCGAGCGTGTACTCGTCCCAGTCGAAAATGACACCGCAGATGCGCGGGTTGTGTTCGATAAATTTCAGCAGGTCGCTGCTATTTTGTGGCCAGATTATCTGAAACCCTTGCGCCTGGAGCGCCTGCTCAAGCTCCTTGATCGGCTCATCTTTGTAAAAGACGCCGTGCGGCCCCATGATGGCAATAATATTCACGGTTACCTCCTGAAAAAAACCTAAGTTAATCATAGTTGAGGTAAACCGTGGGTATAAAAAAAGCCACAACAATGTGTGGCTTTTCAGAATGATCTTTCAACGCTTATCAGGCGTAACCGTAGCTCATCAGACGCTGGTAACGGCGATTACGCAGATCATCTTTGCTCAGTACGTCCAGATCCGCCAGATCCGCAATCAGTTGCGCTTTCAGAGAGGCAGCGATTGCTTCCGGGTTACGGTGTGCGCCGCCTAACGGCTCCGGAATGATCGAGTCGATCAGTTTCAGCTCTTTCAGACGCGGTGCAATGATGCCCATTGCATCGGCAGCTAATGGCGCTTTGTCGGCGCTTTTCCACAGAATGGACGCACAGCCTTCCGGGGAGATAACGGAATAGGTGCTGTATTGCAGCATATTCACTTTGTCACCCACGCCAATGGCCAGCGCACCGCCAGAACCACCTTCACCGATAACGGTACAAATAACCGGTACGCTCAGACGGGACATTTCCCGCAGGTTACGCGCGATCGCCTCAGACTGACCACGCTCTTCCGCACCCACGCCAGGATATGCACCTGGGGTGTCGATAAAAGTGATGATCGGCATATTGAAACGTTCTGCCATTTCCATCAGGCGCAACGCTTTGCGATACCCTTCCGGCGCTGGCATACCAAAATTGCGGCGAATTTTTTCTTTGGTTTCGCGGCCTTTCTGGTGGCCGATAATCATCACAGGACGCCCGTCGAGGCGAGCGATCCCACCGACGATAGCTTTATCGTCCGCATAAGCGCGGTCGCCAGCCAGTTCGTCAAATTCATCAAATGCGAGGCGGACATAATCCAGGGTGTATGGACGCAGCGGATGGCGAGCCAACTGAGCAACTTGCCATGCACCAAGATCGGCAAAGATTTTGCGCGTCAGTTCTACGCTTTTTTCACGCAGACGATGCACTTCTTCATCGATGTTAATATCCAGTTTTTCATCCTGACGACTTACGGACGTCAGAGAATCGATTTTCGCTTCCAGCTCGGCAATCGGCTGTTCGAAATCAAGGAAATTCAGACTCATAGTATTCCTGTATTAGTCAAACTCCAGTTCCACCTGCTCCGAACCAATGAGGCCACGGAGATCGTTTAATAAACGATCGCTCGGAGAGACACGCCACGTTGCGCCGAAACGTAATCGTGCACGTGCATCCGCCCTCTGATAGTAGAGATGTACTGGAATGGTCCCCGAGCGGTGGGGTTCCAGAGACTGACGGAGTCGGTTCAAAAGCTGGTCATCAATTTGCCTGTCCGTCAGCGAGATAGCAAGCCCGCGCGCATATTTTTCACGAGCTTCGTCAATGTCCATCACTTCGCGGGCGGTCATTTTAAGCCCCCCGCTAAAGTCATCAAAGCTGACCTGTCCGCTGACGATCAGTATGCGGTCTTTTTCCAGCAGTTGCTGATATTTATCCAGGGCGTCCGTGAACAACATGACTTCCAGGCGCCCGGAACGGTCATCCAACGTACAGATGCCAATACGATTGCCGCGCTTGGTGACCATAACCCGCGCTGCAATTACCAGCCCCGCCGCCGTGGTGACTTTGCCACGTTCGGTCGGGTGCATGTCTTTTAGTCGGTAACCACCGACGTAACGATCGATCTCTTTTAAATACTGGGTGATCGGGTGCCCGGTCAGATACAGCCCCAGGGTTTCACGTTCACCGTCCAGTACCACCTGCTCTGGCCACGGCTGGCAACTGGCATATGACTGTTCAACCTGCTCTGGCTCCTCCGCCAGGACACCGAACATATCGGCCTGACCAATCGCTTCCGCTTTCGCGTGCTGATCGGCGGCTTTCAGCGCGTCGCCCAATGCGTTCATCAGTGCGGCACGATGCGGCCCCAGCCTGTCAAACGCCCCGGACATTATCAGCTTTTCCAGCACCCGGCGATTGAGTTTTTTGGTATCAGTACGGGCGCAGAGATCAAACAATTCCCGGAAATAACCGCCGTTATTACGAGCCTCAAGTATCGCTTCGATCGGGCCTTCACCCACGCCCTTGATAGCCCCAATGCCGTAAACAATTTCACCGTCGTCATTGACGTGGAAATGGTACAGGCCAGAGTTGATATCCGGCGGCAGGATCTTGAGCCCCATACGCCAGCATTCGTCCACCAGGCCGACCACCTTCTCGGTGTTGTCCATATCGGCAGTCATTACCGCCGCCATAAACTCAGCCGGATAGTGCGCTTTCAGCCACAGCGTCTGGTATGAGACTAAAGCATAGGCAGCAGAGTGCGATTTGTTAAATCCGTACCCGGCGAATTTCTCCACCAGATCGAAGATTTTCATCGCCAGCTCGCCATCAACGCCGTTCTTCTTCGCCCCTTCTTCGAAGGTCCCGCGCTGCTTGGCCATTTCCTCTGGCTTTTTCTTACCCATCGCACGACGCAGCATATCCGCGCCGCCGAGAGTATAACCAGAAAGGACCTGAGCAATCTGCATCACCTGTTCCTGATACAGAATGATGCCGTAGGTCGGCTCCAGTACCGGTTTCAGACTCTCATGCTGCCACTGTACGTCCGGGTAGGAAATCTCTTCGCGCCCATGTTTACGGTCGATAAAGTTATCCACCATCCCGGACTGTAGGGGGCCTGGACGGAACAGAGCCACGAGGGCTATCATATCTTCGAAGCAGTCAGGCTGCAGACGTTTGATCAAATCTTTCATGCCGCGAGATTCAAGCTGGAATACCGCGGTGGTTTCCGAGCGCTGCAACATGTCGAAGCTTTTCTTGTCGTCAAGCGGGATAGCGGCGATATCCAGCGGTGGCTCGCCGTTCTTCTCACGGCGGGCATTGATCATCTCCAGCGCCCAGTTGATGATGGTGAGTGTACGCAGCCCCAGGAAGTCGAACTTCACGAGACCCGCATATTCCACATCGTTCTTATCAAACTGGGTAACCGGATGTTGCCCGGCTTCATCACAATAGAGCGGCGCAAAATCGGTAATTTTGGTCGGTGCGATAACCACGCCACCGGCGTGTTTACCGGCGTTACGCGTGACACCTTCCAGCTTACGCGCCATATCAATTAGCGCTTTGACTTCCTCGTCAGCTTCGTAGATTTCTGGCAGTTGCGGTTCCGCTTCAAAGGCTTTCGCCAGCGTCATGCCTGGATCGGGCGGAACCAGCTTGGAAATACGATCGACAAAGCCGTACGGGTGCCCCAGCACGCGGCCAACGTCGCGGATAACCGCTTTTGCCGCCATCGTACCGAAGGTGATGATCTGCGATACCGCATCACGACCATACATATCGGCCACATGATCGATAACCTGATCGCGTTTTTCCATACAGAAATCGACATCAAAGTCGGGCATGGAGACACGTTCCGGGTTAAGGAAACGTTCAAACAGCAAGTCAAATTCCAGCGGGTCGAGGTCGGTAATTTTCAGTGCATAGGCCACCAACGAGCCCGCACCGGAGCCTCGTCCAGGGCCTACTGGCACACCGTTATCTTTCGACCACTGGATAAACTCCATTACGATAAGGAAGTACCCAGGGAAGCCCATCTGGTTGATAACCTGGAGTTCAATATCCAGGCGCTCGTCATACTCAGGACGTTTCTCTTTACGGACCGCTTCATCCGGAAAAAGGAATGCCAGACGCTCTTCCAGCCCCTCTTTCGACTTCGCAACGAGGAAATCTTCTGTAGTCATCTCCCCGGTCGGGAACTGAGGCAGAAAGTACTCGCCCAGACGCACCGTGACGTTACACCGCTTGGCAATTTCTACCGTATTTTCCAGCGCTTCCGGGAGGTCGGAAAACAACTCACACATCTCGTCTTCGCTGCGCATATACTGCTGTGCAGAGTAGTTACGCGGACGCTTAGGGTCATCCAGGGTAAAGCCGTCGTGAATAGCAACGCGGATTTCATGCGCGTCAAAGTCGCCCGCATCAAGAAAACGGACATCGTTGGTGGCGACAACAGGCAGACCGCGTTCTTCGGCGAGCTGCACCGCCGCGTGCAAATAGCTCTCTTCGTCCGCGCGACCGGTACGAATCAGTTCAAGATAATAGTTGTTGGGGAAGTGCTCTTCGTAAAACGCCACGCACTGATCGACCAGCACGCTATTGCCGCGCATCAGGCTTCTTCCCACATCCCCCATCCGGGCGCCAGACAGCAGGATTAACCCCTCTTTCAACTCAACCAGCCAGTCGCGGTCAATCCATGGCCCTGCCGCCCCGTAGCCACGCTGATAAGCACGGGAAATCAGCAGCGTCAGGTTTTGATAGCCGACGTTGTTTGCTGCCAGTACGGTGAGCTGCGTCAGTTCGTCTGCGAGCAATTCGCTCTGAACATGAAAATCGGCGCCCACAATTGGTTTTAATCCTGCGCCGTGGGCCGTTCCGTAAAACTTCACCAGGCCACACAGGTTGGTAAAATCGGTGATCGCCAGCGCAGGCATGCCGAGAGAGGCCGCCTTTTTCACCAGCGGCCCGGTTTTCGCCAGCCCGTCTATCATGGAGTAGTCGCTATGCACCCGCAGGTGTACGAAACGTGGTTCAGCCATTTTCAGATCTCTTCACGTCACAGAATCAGGACACAAGGCCCAGCACGCGTTTGACGGGCGCAAAACTGCGCCGATGATGTTCCGTTGCGCCATGCTCAGCCAGTTTTTCCAGATGGAAAGCTGTCGGGTAGCCTTTATGCTGCGCGAAACCGTATTGGGGGAAAGTCATATCGAGCGTGGCCATTTCTGCATCTCGAGTGACCTTCGCCAGAATGGAGGCGGCGCTGATTTCAGGCACACGACTATCGCCTTTTACAACCGCCAGCGAAGGCATTGGCAGACTGGGGCAACGGTTGCCGTCGATGAGAACATATTCCGGAATGATCCCCAACCCAGCGACCGCACGCTGCATCGCCAGCATCGTGGCATGCAGAATATTTAACTCGTCGATTTCGTGCGGCTCCGCGCGGCCCAGACTCCAGGCCAGCGCTTTTTCTTTGATCTCGTCATACAGCGCCAGACGGCGTTTCTCTGATAATTTTTTCGAGTCATTTAGACCGATAATGGGACGCGCAGGATCGAGGATGACAGCGGCAGTCACCACTGCGCCAACCAACGGACCGCGTCCAACTTCATCCACACCCGCAACCAGGTGCATATGGGGGTAAACAAATTCCATCATTGTGCCAACTCCAGTACGGCGTCTGCGGCCTGCTCATCGGCATTACAGCGGATCTGCAAATGCAGCTCCCGGAAAATATCGTGCATCGCATGGCTGGTTTTGCCGTTTGCCAGCAGGGGAAGTAATGCATCAGCCAGCGCCTGAGGCTGGCATTCATCCTGCAGCAGCTCTTTAACAAGCTCACGGCCCGCCAGTAAATTGGGCAGTGAAACGTAGTCGGTTTTGACCAGGCGTTTCGCCAGCCAGAAGGTAAACGGCTTCATTCGATAACCCACTACCATCGGGCATTTTGCCAGCATACATTCCAGTGCCGCAGTGCCGGACGCCAGTAATGCTGCATCGCTGGCGATCATCGCTTCACGCGCCAGACCATCCAGCATATGCACGTGTAAATCAGGTGCGACAGCCGCTTTGATGCGTTCAAATTGTTCACGGCGCTTTGCATTTACCAACGGTACAACGACTTCAAGGTCCGGATAGTGATGACGTAATAGCTGCGCCGTACGCAAAAAGTCGGCGCTCAGCATCTCAACCTCAGCACCACGACTACCCGGAAGTAACGCAAGGCAGTGGGCGTCATGAGGGATGCCCAACGTGTCCCGCGCCGCATTTTTATCCGGGTCCAGCGGCATCGCATCCGCCATGGTATGACCGATAAAACGGCAGGGGACATTGAATCTGTCGTAAAACGCTTTTTCGAAAGGCAGAAAAGCGAGCACCAGATCGGTGGCTCTGCCTATTTTGAAAACGCGTTTTTGGCGCCAGGCCCATACCGAAGGGCTGACATAATGAATGGTCTTGATACCCTTTTTTTTCAGGTTCCCCTCAAGGGTAATATTGAAATCGGGGGCATCGATGCCGACAAAAACATCGGGTTTAAGCTCGTTAAAGCGGCGCGTGAGATCTGCACGGATGTGCAGCAAACGTCGCAGGCGACCAAGCACCTCGACGATACCCATCACCGCCAGCTCTTCCATTTCGTACCAGGCCTCGCAGCCTTCGGCCTGCATACGCGGCCCGGCAACACCGACAAAGCGCGCATCGGGCATACGCGCTCTTAGTGCGCGGATGAGACCGGCACCAAGAATATCGCCGGAGGTTTCTCCGGCGACGAGGGCAATCGTTAACGGACGACGTTCGGCCATTACCGAATTAAACCACGCGTGGAACGTTCAAAAAACGCCATGAACGTTTTCACTTCCGGATGCTGTTCTGCCAGCTCGGCAATTTCAGGTTTCGCTTCATCCAGCGTTTTGCCGCTGCGGTACAGCAGTTTGTACGCGTTACGGATCGCGGTGATCGCTTCACGGCTAAAGCCACGACGCTTAAGACCTTCAATATTCACGCCAAACGGAGTGGCGTGGTTACCCTGAGCAATCACGAACGGTGGGACGTCCTGTGCGACACCAGAACAGCCGCCAACCATAACGTGCGCACCGATGATGCAGAACTGGTGCACCGCGGTCATACCACCGATGATCGCGAAATCATCAACGGAAACATGGCCTGCCAGTGTGGCGTTATTCGCCAGAATGCAACGACTGCCAACGGTGCAATCATGCGCAACGTGCGCATTGACCATCAGCAGGTTATCGCTGCCCACCTTCGTCAACCCACCGCCTTGTAATGTGCCACGGTGAATGGTGACGCTTTCGCGAATGCGGTTGCGATCGCCAATTTCCACGCGGGTCGGTTCACCAGCATATTTCAGATCCTGGTTAACCTCGCCAATGGAGGCGAACTGATAAATCTCGTTATCACGACCAATTTTGGTATGGCCATTAATGACAACATGAGACTTCAGTACGGTGCCTTCGCCGATTTCGACGTTAGCGCCAACAATACAAAACGGACCAATGTGAGCATTGGCACCAATAACGGCACCGTCTTCAACAATGGCAGAAGGATGAATAAAGGCGGTTTTATCAATCACGTATCAGGCCTCCCGGCTACGTGCACACATCATAGTAGCTTCACAAACAACTTTGCCGTCTACCAGCGCGACACCCTTGAAGCGAGTCAGGCCACGGCGCGTTTTTTCGAAGGTGACTTCCATGATCATTTGATCGCCTGGCACAACCGGACGCTTAAAGCGCGCCTCATCGATACCTGCGAAATAGTAGAGCTCGCCAGGTTCCAGTTTACCGACGCTTTTGAACGCCAGAATACCGGTCGCCTGCGCCATCGCTTCCAGAATCAACACGCCAGGCAAAATCGGTTTACCAGGGAAATGCCCCTGGAAAAAAGGCTCATTTACCGAAACATTTTTAACTGCGCGTAGAAAACGACCTTCTTCAAAGTCCAGCACACGGTCTACCAGCAAAAACGGGTAACGGTGCGGCAGAAGCTCCAGAATCTCTTCAATGTGCAGAGTATGAGTGTCAGTAGTCAAAATACTCTTCCTGTCTAAATATACTAAAAGGCCATAATAACACGGCCCGCGGCAATCGTAAGAATGCCGACAGGCCGGGAAGTTTAAACGTAGCGAGCGAGCTATTAGTCTTCTTTATTGACCTTGCGCTCAATAGCCTTGAGGCGCTTGCTCATGTCATCAATGTTCATCACCAGGGCTGCGGTTTTACGCCACACCTTGTTTGGCTGTAGCGGGATCCCGGAGGAATAAATTCCTGGCTCGGTGATAGGACGCATCACCATCCCCATTCCCGTCACGGTGACTTTATCGCAGATTTCCATATGCCCGTTGATAACGCTGGCACCGCCAATCATGCAATAACGGCCAATTTTCAAACTACCCGCCATGATGACGCCACCAGCAACCGCGGTATTGTCGCCAATCACGACGTTATGTGCAATCTGACACTGATTATCAATGATGACGCCATTACCAATACGGGTATCATCCAGCGCACCGCGATCGATGGTGGTGCATGCACCAATTTCAACACGATCGCCAATGATAACGCGGCCAAGTTGCGGGATCTTAACCCAGTTACCACGATCGTTGGCATAACCAAAACCGTCAGAACCGATTACTGTGCCTGATTGAATCAGGCAATTCTCACCGATCTCGATCTCGTGGTAAATGGTCACATTGGCCCATAAACGGGAGCCCGCACCAATTTTCGTATTTTTCCCAACGAAGCAGCCCGGACCGATGACAACATTGTCGCCAAGCGTCACGCCGGATTCGATGACCGCATTTGCGCCAATCGCCACGTTGTTCCCCAGCGTCGCATCGGGATCGATCACCGCCCCTGGGGCAATGTTCTGTGCCGGTTGCGGCGTGGTATCAAGAATTTGGGCCATGCGTGCGTATGTCAGGTAGGGGTTTTTCACTACCAGTGCAGCGCTTGTGGCAAAAGGAAGATCGTCCTGCGTCATTACGACAGCAGACGCCTGACAGGCGGCTAAGCTTTCACGGTATTTTGGGTTTACCATGAAGGTGATTTGCCCTGCTTTAGCAGATTGCATGGACGCAACGCCGGTGATGACGATATCGCCATCACCGTGTAACTCTGCATCCAACTGTTGAGCTAAATCAGACAGTCGAATTGAAGGCATTACTTATTTAACCTGTTTCAGTACATCAGCAGTGATGTCTTTAACGTCATTGCTGTTGTAGATAGCGGCGTTGGAAGGGATAACCAGATCCACACCCTGATCGGAAGCAACTTTCTTCACAGCAGCCTGGATTTTGGTCATCAGCTTGCCACGTTCTTCGTTAGAACGACGAGCCTGATCCTGTTCAAAAGCCTGACCTTTCTGGGCCAGATCCTGACGCTGAGCCTGGATATCTTTTTCCAGCTTAGTACGATCGGCCGCTTTCATTGTGGAACCGTCACGCTGATAACGCTGCATTTTAGTCTGCAGATCGGATTCCATACGCTGCAGTTCGCTGGCACGGCCACTGAATTCGTTTTTCATTGTCTGAGAAACGCCAGAAGTCTGCGCAACCTGTTGGAACAGGCTGTTCATGTCCACGACCGCAATTTTATCGGCCGCCTGAGCAGACGTTGCCATTGCCAAACCTACACCTGCAGCTAATAACCACTTTTTCACAATTAACTCCTCACCATCCCGTTTGTACCCGGAGGTACCGTTCTTTGCGTTGGCGGGCAGTACAACGTGCACTGCCTCACCATCACGACACTACTTATGCATTCCTTCGCAGCGGCAAATTACCAGGTTTTACCAATGTTAAACTGGAACTGTTCTGCCTTGTCTCCATCGTATTTCTTAAACGGCTGGGCGTAGGAGAAAACCAACGGCCCCAATGGGGACATCCATTGTAAGGCGATACCCGCGGACATACGGATATTGCTCGGGTCACTGTAATCCGGTACGCCTAATGCCTTCATATCAGCAGTATTTTGCCAGTTGGTATCCCAAACTGTACCTGCATCCCAGAAGAACGATGTACGCACAGAATTCGCATACTTCTCACTGATAAACGGCGTCGGCGTAATGAACTCTACGCTCGCCACGCCCATTGCGTTCCCGCCCACGGCGTCACTGGAGCTACAGTATTTTTTCGTCGTCGAGTCACAGTTATCCAGCCCTTTCGCTCCGTAATAAACGGCTTTCGGACCGATGTTGTTGGACTGGAAGCCACGAACGCTGCTTGAACCACCGGCATAGAAGTTCTCATAGAACGGCAGTTCTTTACCACTTAAGCCGTCCCCGTAACCCCAACGCGTACGACCCAGTACAACCCATTTGTGATCGTCATCGATCGGGAAGTAAGACGCCGTATCAATCGTAACTTTGTAGAACTCGTTATCGGAACCCGGAATCGTCACCTTACCGTTCAGGTTGACACGGGAACCCTTGGTCGGGAAGTAACCACGGTCAAGGTTGTTGTATGTCCAACCATAGTTGAAGGTGAAGTCGTTTGCCGTGAAACCGTTATTATCATCGGTTTTACTGGCGCTTTGACCAATGGAGTCCAGATAACGCCACATCGCCACCTGCGGTTCCATCTTCGACAGATCATTATGGACATAGCCTAAGCCCACACGCAGGGTATTGTATTCGTTAACCGGGAAGCCTAACGTGCCATCCAGACCATAACTTTTGTTGGTGTAGGAAGACAGGTCAGCATTGTCTGCTTTAAAGTCATTGTAGAAGATACGCCCGCCGAGACTCACACCATCCACCGTAAAGTACGGGTTAGTGACCGAGAATTCGGAATAGGTTTGGTAGTCGTTCTTCGTACCGTTGATACCCACAGAGTAGCCGGTACCCAGCCAGTTATCCTGCTGAACACCAACCTGGAAGCTAACACCGCTTTCTGTACCGTAGCCGACACCGAAGTTGAAGCTACCGGTGTTACGCTCTTTAACTTTATACACGACGTCAACCTGGTCCGGACTGCCCGGCACACGCTGCGTATCGGTATCTACCGTTTCGAAGTAACCCAGACGGTTCAGACGTTCTTTACCCTGATCTACGAGGTCGCTACCCAGCCAGGCGCCTTCCATCTGACGCATTTCACGGCGCAGTACGGCATCTTTAGACGTGTCGTTACCTTCGAAGCGAATTTTGCGCACGTAATAACGGTTACCTGCATCGACGTTCACATGCAGCTTAACGGTCTTATCCGTATCGTTGATTTCCGGCTGCGACTGAACGCGTGGGTAGGCATAGCCATAGCGACCAAGAAGCTTTTTAATATCATCTTCCATTTTGGTCACTTTGGTGCCGTTATACAGTTCACCCGGCTGGATTTTGGTCATGCTTTCAATCTCTGCGGAGTGACCCGCCAGATTGCCGCTGACTTCAACACCCGAGAGTTTATACTGATCCCCTTCGGTCACGTTGACGGTGATGTAGATGCCTTTTTTATCCGGCGTCAGACTCACCTGCGTGGAATCAATATTAAAACGCGCATAACCGCGATCCAGATAGTAACTGCGCAGAGTTTCAAGGTCGCCCGCCAGTTTCTGTTTCTGGTATTTGCGATCGCCTACAACGTTCCACCACGGCACCTCATCGCGCAACTGGAAGGTGGAGATCAGCTCTTCGGTCTTGAACGCATGGTTCCCGACGATGTTGATCTGTTGGATCTGCGCTGATACGCCTTCCTGGAAGACCAGCTTAAGGTCAACACGGTTACGTGGCAGAGGCGTAACGACCGCCTTCACGCTGGCGCTGTATTTACCAACGCTGTAGTAGAAATCTTCCAGGCCTTTTTCAATATCAGACAGGGTAGTGCGATCCAGAGATTCGCCTACACGTACACCAGAAGCTTCAAGGTTCTGCTTGAGCATGTCATCTTTCACCGACTTGTTGCCGGAGAATGTGATGCTGGCGATAGTCGGACGTTCTTTTACCTGAACGAGAAGGGTATCACCGTCGCGGAGTACGCGGACATCCTCGAAGTTACCAGTGGCAAACAGGGCGCGGATGGTGTTACTGATGTCTTCATCATTCACCGTGTCGCCTGGGCGAACCGGCATACTGAGGAGGGCCGCACCAACGGCGACACGCTGCAGGCCTTCGAAATGAATGTCCTTCACTACGAACCCGTCAGCACCGTATACGGTGGCGCTGCTAAACAGCAGCGACGCTATGAGCAACTTTTTCATCGCCATCGTTATTATGCGTTCTTCCTAACAAACTCTCTTACAACCGAGAGAAATCATTGAAAAGTGCAAGCCCCATTAACAACACCAGCAAAATCGAGCCAATGCGATAACTAAAGTCTTGAACCCGCTCGGATACCGGTCCGCCTTTCAGCTTCTCAATCGCTAAAAACAGCAGATGACCCCCGTCAAGGACAGGTAATGGGAACAGGTTGATGATGCCTAAGTTCACGCTTATCAACGCGAGGAACATCAGGTAGTAAATCAACCCGAACTCCGCTGACATCCCAGCCCCCTGAGCGATCGAAATCGGCCCACTGAGGTTGTTCAGTTTTACGTCACCGGTTATCAATTTCCCCAACATACTGACCGTCAGCTTCATCAACTGCCACGTCTTGTCCGTGGCTTCAGCGATGGCGCTAAATGGTCCGTACTGGCGTACTGTCTTATATTCATCCGGCAGCGGGATAATTTTCGGCACAACGCCGGCAAAACCCTCCGCCTTGTTACCGGGTTTCTCATCCGGAATCAGCGTTAAAGACAAGGGACTCCCATGCCTTTCAATGTCCAGTGCTAACGGTGTGCCCGGATTATCGCGCACCAGGGTGACAAACGTCATCCACTGCGTTAACTGCTGACCATCGACTTTAACGATCCTGTCGCCAGCTTGCAAACCTGCTTTGCTTGCAGCCGAGCCTAATTGTACCTCAGCTAATACCGGTTCAATCTGTGCACCGCGAGGACGAATCCCTAATGACGCTAGCGGGTCGTCTTTGTCAGGTGCAAAATTCCACTGTTGTAAATCGAGAACTTTGTCCTGACGGTTATTACTGCCAAACGGTGCCACGCTGAGTGTGGTTTGCTTGTCGCCAATTTTGGAGATCAATTGCAAACGCACAGCGTCCCAATCAGGCGTTTCGATACCATCAATCGCTTTAAGTTCCGTACCTGGCGTAATTTGCGCATTTGCCGCGATGGAATTGGGCGCAATTTCACCAATAACCGGTCGAACACCCGGTACACCAATGATAAAGACCAGCCAGTAAGCCACGATAGCAAAGAGGAAATTGGCGATCGGTCCCGCCGCGATAACCGCAGCACGCTGGCCAACGGTTTTATTGTTGAAGGCGTAATGGCGCATTTCCGGCGTCACCGGTTCAACGCGCTCATCCAGCATTTTGACGTAACCACCAAGCGGAATGACGGCAATAACGAATTCCGTACCTTGCTTGTCCTTGCGACGCCAGAGCGCTTTGCCAAAACCAATGGAAAAACGCTCCACTCTCACGCCGCAACGGCGAGCAACCCAGAAATGGCCAAATTCATGCACGGTGATAAGAACACCAAGCGCAACAATGAACGACGCCAAATCCCAGAGAAAGCTCAGCATAAAACCGTCCGTTAAATCGTCCTGAAAACCAGTAACAACAGGCAGGCAAATACAGGAACCGCCGCCGTCAGGCTGTCGATGCGGTCAAGTATACCACCGTGACCGGGGATTAGATGACCACTGTCTTTGATACCGGCTTCACGCTTAAACATGCTTTCCGTCAGATCGCCCAGCACCGAGGCCAGCGCCGCGATCACAGAACAGAGTAATAATGTCGATGGCGAAACATCCAGATTTGCCCACGCACTATAGCCCCAGGAAATAATTCCTGCGGTAAACAAGCCGCCAATAAAGCCCTGCCAGGTTTTTCCCGGTGACACCTTCGGCGCCAGCTTATGTTTGCCAAACAGTTTGCCAAACATGTACGCACCAGAATCAGCGCCCCATACCAGGATCATGATATACAGCAGCCATAGCGCCCCGCTGTAGTGATTATCAGCATAATGCCACGACCGTAGCGCCAGCATACCCCAGAAAAAAGGAATAATTGTGAGAACGCCGAAAATCAACCGTATGGGTTTCGAATTACGCCAAATCGCTGCAGATGCCGGGTACCCCAGCACCAGCGCCAGAGCGATAATCCACCAGGCAAGTGAAGCCCAAAGCGAAACCTCAACCACTGGCTGATGAATATTATGATGGTACTCCGGCAGCATAAACAACATCAGCGCCAGTACCAGCCCACATAATACCGCCAGCCAGACACGCTGTGTCCGTGACGTAAAACCGCTCAGTTGCCCCCACTCCCATGCTGCCAGCATGCAAACGGCGAGCGTAACAATCGCAAAACCCACGGGCGGCAATAAGAACAATGCAGCAATGACAATGGGTATTAATACAAACGCAGAAATCAGGCGATACTTCAGCAAAAGCTACCCCCATCAGGCTTTGTCGCCACCTGGCTCGGTGCCGCCGAAACGACGCTCTCGATTGGCAAAGGCATGCAGCGCACCTTCAAAGTCTTGTTCATCAAAATCGGGCCAAAGAACATCCGTAAAGTAAAGTTCGGCATAGGCAATTTGCCAAAGTAAAAAGTTACTTATGCGATGTTCCCCACCCGTCCTAATCACTAAATCTACAGGTGCCAGTTCATGCATACAGATTTGCTGACTCAGCAAATCTTCATCAATCTGATCAGGACGTAATACCCCTTCCTGAACCTGAACGGCCAATTGCCGTACTCCCTGTACGATATCCCAGCGTCCGCCATAATTCGCCGCGATATTTAGCGTCAACCCTGTATTCTGAGCAGTCAACGCTTCCGCTTTACGAATACGCTCTTGCAGACGCGCGTTGAAACGGCTGGTGTCACCAATAATGCGCAAACGCACATTATGTCGGTGCAGGCTCTTCACTTCACTGTCCAACGCCCATACAAATAATTCCATTAGCGCACTGACTTCTTGCGCCGGACGATTCCAGTTCTCACTACTGAACGCGTAAAGCGTTAACGCATCAATCCCGCTGTTGGCAGCAAAAGAAACGGCCCGGCGAACTGATTTCGCACCAGCTCTGTGTCCAAATGCCCGTATCTTTCCTTGTCTTTTCGCCCAGCGACCATTGCCGTCCATAATGATTGCTACATGGCGGCAGCCATGCGCTGGCAAATTTTCGCTCATTGGTTGATTCGCAGACAACATAACGCGTTTTAGTCCCTGAAAAGGATTTAGCGGTACTCAGGAATACAAAAGCCTTTACGCAAAAAAGCCGTGTCAACCACGGCTTCCCCTGACAGCCCGACATTAAACAGGCTGATGGATGGCGCAGACTATATCACCGAAGCCCAACGCTAACAAATAGCATGACTATTAGTGGCTGGATTATCACCAGCTTGCGAAGCGCGTCACTTGTTTTTGCGCGGCATCACGTGCAAGCCGATCCACAGCCAATACATCATCAATACTTTGTGGTTCGCTTAATACCATCTGTTCCAGAACAGACAGATTCAGCGCAGCAATATCCGTAAACCGGATAGCGGAAGCCAGAAATGCCGACACCGTTACCTCATTCGCCGCATTCAGCGCCGTGGTCGCTGCCTGCCCCTGCGCAAACGCATCTATCGCCAGTTTCAGGCAAGGGTAGCGGTCATAATCAGGTGCGGCAAAGCTCAACGCACTCAGTTTACAAAAATCGAGGGCGTTGGCACCGGAGGGCACACGTTCAGGCCAGGCCATAGTATGTGCAATCGGTGTACGCATATCCGGTTCACCAAGCTGCGCTAAAACACTGCCGTCCTGATAACGCACCATGGAGTGGATCACCGATTGCGGGTGAATAAGCACTTCCATCTGGCGGGCGGAAGCGTTGAATAACCAGCGCGCTTCAATGTATTCCAGACCTTTGTTCATCATGGTGGCGGAATCAACGGAGATCTTTCTCCCCATCGACCAGTTCGGATGACGACATGCCTGATCCGGCGTCATTGAAGCCAGCTCGGACATGGGCGTTTCACGGAACGGGCCACCAGACCCGGTAAGCAGAATAGACGAAACGCCATTCTGCTCTAAATCAGCGTACCCCAGGTTTTGTTGGATTGTTTCCGGTAAACTCTGAAAAATAGCGTTATGTTCGCTATCCACCGGGAGGAGCTGCGCCCCGCTCTCTTTTACTGCGTCCATAAAAAGACGTCCGCAGGTAACCAGCGACTCTTTATTGGCAAGCAGCACGGTTTTACCCGCGCGAATGGCCGCAAGCGTAGGCACAAGGCCGGCAGCGCCAACAATCGCCGCCATCACCTGGTCGACATCATCGAGCGCAGCCATCTCACAGGCCGCCTGTTGACCACTCATGACCTGCGTCGGACAGCCCTGTTGTTGCAACCCAGCTTTTAGCTGACGCGCACTGGCTTCATCATCCATCACCGCAAAACGCGGGGTGAATTCCAGACATTGTTCCACCATACGGGTAACATTTTTACCCGCAACCAGGGCAGTAATGGAAAAGCGATCGGGATTGTGGCGAACCACATCGAGCGTGCTGCAACCAATAGAACCTGTTGAGCCCAGAAGGGTTAAATGCTTCATGAAACGCTCACAATATTGTGCAGATTAAAAGCAAAACGCCGCCAGCAAAGCCCCCGTGGCGGCTCTCTGTACGGCGTTTTTCGTCGGTTTTTGAATCAGAACTGCATCAGTTCTGCTTCTTTATCCGCCAGCGCCGCATCGACTTTTTTGATTGCAGCGTCAGTCAGTTTCTGCACGTCTTCCTGAGAACGACGGTCATCATCTTCACTGATTTCTTTATCTTTCAGCAGCGCTTTTACTTTGTCGTTCGCGTCACGGCGTACGTTACGAACGGCAACGCGTGCTTGTTCAGCTTCGCCACGAACAATTTTGGTCAGGTCTTTACGACGTTCTTCGGTCAGCGGCGGCAGCGGAACGCGAATGTCGGTTCCTGCGGAGCTAGGGTTCAGACCGAGGTCAGACGCCATAATGGCTTTCTCAACGGCCGGGCCCATGGAACGATCGAACACGTTGATTTTCAGCGTACGGGAGTCTTCTACCGTTACGTTCGCCAGCTGGCGCAGCGGCGTCGGAGTACCGTAATACTCAACGACGATACCATCCAGAAGGCTCGGAGAAGCACGGCCTGTGCGCACTTTGCTGATTTGGGTTTTGAACGATTCTACGCATTTTTCCATGCGCACTTCAGCATCTTTTCTGATATCGCTAATCACGTTACGAATCCTTGAAATCTTGTCTCAGGCAAACCATACGCCACTTGAGTGGTTAGTATAGTCTCGTTCAGTACAAGGCACCGTGAAGATGCCTGACAGAACTGCTAAATAAATTAAGGCGGAATCTTACCCTTATTTGTTGCTTACGGGAATTATTCCGTAATCAAAGTGCCTTCATTTTCACCCATTACCACACGACGCAACGCACCCGGCTTGTTCATGTTGAACACACGGATAGGTAATTTATGGTCGCGGGCCAGAGTAAAGGCAGCAAGATCCATGACTTTCAGTTCTTTATCAAGAACCTCGGTATAACTGAGTTGGTCGTACATGGTCGCAGCCGGATCTTTTGCCGGATCGGCAGTAAACACGCCATCCACCTTGGTGGCTTTCAGTACGACATCCGCTTCGATCTCAATGCCACGCAGGCAGGCGGCAGAATCTGTCGTAAAGAACGGGTTACCCGTACCGGCACTAAAGATCACAACACGATTGTTACGCAGCAGACTGATTGCCTCAGCCCAGCTGTAGTTGTCACACACACCGTTCAGCGGAAATGCGGACATCAGGCGGGCATTCACATAGGCGCGATGCAGCGCGTCGCGCATTGCCAGGCCATTCATGACCGTAGCCAGCATGCCCATGTGGTCACCCACCACGCGGTTCATACCCGCTTTCGCCAGGCCAGCCCCACGGAACAAGTTACCGCCACCAATTACCACCCCAACCTGAACACCCAGTTCAACCAGTTCTTTGATTTCTTGCGCCATGCGGTCAAGGATGCTTGCATCAATACCGAAACCTTCGGAACCCTGCAGGGCTTCGCCGCTCAGCTTAAGCAGAATGCGTTTATAGACGGGTTTTGCATTGGTAGCCATGTTTCTTTCCTGAGACTGTCAACAATTAGACGGGTTTAAATCCGGCGATATGATACGTCGCCTGTCAGCGCAAACACTATAGCGATTGGCTGATTTTACTCTGACGGGAACAAAAAGAAGCCGCCCTCAGGCGGCTGCTTTAATCATTAAGACTGCTTGGACATGGCAGCAACTTCTGCTGCGAAGTCAGTCTCAACTTTCTCGATACCTTCGCCCACTTCGAAGCGGATGAAGTTCGTTACATCAGCGCCCTGCTCTTTCAGCAGCTGGCCAACGGTTTTGCTCGGATCCATAACGAAAGGCTGACCAGTCAAAGAAACTTCGCCGGTGAATTTCTTCATGCGGCCTTCAACCATTTTCTCAGCGATTTCTTTCGGTTTGCCAGACTGCATGGCGATGTCCAACTGAACCTGGTACTCTTTTTCTACCACTTCAGCAGACACGTCTTCCGGTTTAACGAATTCTGGTTTGCTTGCAGCGATGTGCATCGCCAGCTGTTTAACCAGCTCTTCGTCTGCGCCTTTAGCCGCAACCAGAACACCGATACGCGCACCGTGCAGGTAAGAACCCAGCACTTCGCCTTCCAGAGAAGCAACACGACGGATGTTGATGTTCTCACCGATTTTAGCAACCAGCGCTACACGTTCTTCTTCGAACTGTGCTTTCAGAACTTCAACGTCAGTGATTTTGCCTGCAACCGCTGCGTCCAGAACTTTGTTAGCAAATGCCTGGAAACCACCGTCTTTCGCAACGAAGTCAGTCTGGCAGTTAACTTCCAGAATGATACCGTAGGTGCCGTCGATCTTGGTGATGATCACGCCGTCAGCAGCAACGTTGCCTGCTTTTTTCGCGGCTTTGATAGCACCAGATTTACGCATGTTTTCGATTGCCAGCTCGATGTCGCCGTGAGCTTCAGTCAGTGCTTTTTTGCAATCCATCATGCCTGCGCCAGTACGTTCACGCAGCTCTTTTACCAGGGATGCGGTAATTTCAGCCATTCTTTAATCCTCGGGAGAATTTGACCTGCCCGGCTCGCAGAACCGCACAGATATGAAAGTAAAAAAGGGGCCTGAGACAGGCCCCCTAACCAAACTTGTAACTACCTGGTTAATAAGGGCTCTTAAAGAGCAAGCCTTATTATTCAGCTTCTACGAAGCTTTCTTCCGCCTGAGCAGCCAGATCCTGAGAACGGCCTTCACGGACGGTCGCAGCAACAGCATTCAGGTACAGGCTAACAGCACGGATTGCGTCGTCGTTACCCGGGATAACGAAGTCAACACCGTCCGGATCGGAGTTGGTATCAACGATAGCAAATACCGGGATACCCAGGTTGTTTGCTTCTTTGATCGCGATGTGCTCGTGGTCAGCGTCGATAACAAACAGTGCGTCCGGCAGGCCGCCCATGTCTTTGATACCGCCCAGGCTGTTTTCCAGCTTGTCCAGCTCACGAGTGCGCATCAGCGCTTCTTTCTTGGTCAGCTTGTCGAAAGTACCGTCCTGAGACTGAGTTTCCAGGTCTTTCAGACGTTTGATGGACTGACGAACGGTTTTCCAGTTAGTCAGCATGCCGCCCAACCAACGATGGTTCACGAAGAACTGGTCGCAGTTGTTTGCAGCTTCTTTCACCGCTTCGCTTGCCGCGCGCTTAGTACCAACGAAAAGGATTTTGCCTTTACGAGAAGCGATCTTGTTCAGTTCAGCCAGAGCTTCGTTGAACATCGGTACAGTTTTCTCAAGGTTGATGATGTGAACTTTGTTACGCGCACCGAAGATGAACGGCTTCATTTTCGGGTTCCAGTAACGGGTCTGGTGACCGAAGTGAACACCAGCCTTGAGCATGTCGCGCATGGAAACAGTAGCCATGTTTAAAACCTCTATATAAAAGTTGGGGTTATGCCTCCACGTATCCCATATTACCGACCCCGAAGGGCACCCCGGAATATGTGCCGATACGTGTGTGTTATTACACAAAGTGAGATTTGGTCGCCTCAGTTCCGAAGAGGAACGGAAGTCCGGCGCGCTTTATACCATAAACAGGCGTCAGACTCCAATAATTGTTGGCGCTACGCGCGGCGCTGAACGATGAATTTCCTGTTACAGCGAAGCATCTCAGTACACGTGCGGTGCGAAAGACGAAGTTCAGAATGATTCTCAATTTGGCACAGTACTCGTCAGACTGTTACCATTGACAGCACTTAGACTAGTATTGTCGAAAAATTCGACGCTGATGGACAGAATTCATGGCTATCTCAATAAAGACTCCAGAAGAAATTGAAAAAATGCGCATTGCCGGCCGCCTCGCCGCCGAAGTGCTGGAAATGATCGAACCTTACATTAAGCCCGGCATCAGCACTGGCGAGCTGGATCGTATCTGTAATGATTATATCGTTAACGAGCAGCATGCCATCTCCGCCTGCCTTGGCTATCACGGTTTCCCGAAATCCGTTTGCATCTCTATTAATGAAGTGGTCTGCCACGGTATTCCGGACGACGAAAAACTGCTGAAAGATGGTGATATCGTCAACATCGACGTGACAGTAATTAAAGATGAGTACCATGGCGACACGTCGAAAATGTTTATCGTCGGTAAACCCACCATTCTGGGCGAGCGTCTATGTCGTATCACCCAGGAGAGCCTCTATCTGGCGCTGAAAATGGTGAAACCGGGTATTCGTCTGCGCACCCTCGGCGCGGCAATTCAGAAGTTCGTGGAAGCAGAAGGCTTCTCTGTGGTACGTGAATATTGTGGCCACGGTATTGGTCGCGTTTTCCATGAAGAGCCGCAGGTGCTGCACTACGATGCGGACGACGGCGGCGTAGTGCTGCAAAAAGGGATGACCTTTACCATCGAGCCAATGGTAAATGCGGGTGATTACCGTATCCGCACCATGAAAGACGGTTGGACGGTGAAAACCAAAGACCGCAGCCTCTCGGCGCAGTATGAGCATACAATTGTGGTTACCGACACAGGGTGCGAGATTCTGACCCTGCGCAAAGATGACACTATCGACGCAGTGTTAACCGCCGCGTAAGAGTATTTAACGGTCCGCGCTGCGGGCCGTTGTTTTCTCCCCTCAGCCCCGCTTCGCGTCATATATATAAACGACTTTTCATTTCTCGTTATCTCTTCTAATTTGTCGCATATGTCTTCGCATCCCGAACGCTGTCTGCTTCGGTTATGTCGCGTCCTGCCTTCAACTTATGGGTGGCCTGTTAATGAGCAATACATTTTCTGAACAATTCATCAGTACGGTGAAACCCACCCTTCCGGGTCAACCGGACTATCCGGGAAACTGGTCGCAGGACGAACTGAATTGCGCCACCATCAAGGCGCATATCGATACTTTTCAGCAATGGCTGGGGCATGTTTTTGACGCCGGTCTTTCTGCCGAACAACTGATAGAAGCGCGCACGGAGTTTATCGATCAACTTCTGCAACGCCTGTGGCTGGAGTATGGTTTTGGCGACATCAGCGATACCGCGCTGGTGGCCGTGGGGGGCTACGGCCGCGGCGAGTTGCACCCGCTGTCGGATATCGATCTTCTCATTTTGAGCCGCACGAAATTGCCGGACGAACAGGCGCAGAAAATCGGCGAACTGCTCACGCTCTTATGGGACGTTAAACTGGAAGTCGGCCACAGCGTACGTACGCTAAGCGAGTGTCTACAGGAAGGACTTTCCGATTTAACGGTCGCCACTAACCTGATTGAATCACGCTTGTTAATTGGCGATGTCGCTCTGTTTCTTGAACTGCAAAAGCATATTTTCAGTGAAGATTTCTGGCCATCAGAAAAATTCTTCCCGGCCAAAGTGGCGGAACAAAATGAGCGTCACCAGCGTTATCATGGCACCAGTTACAATCTGGAGCCTGATATCAAAAGCAGCCCTGGCGGCCTGCGCGATATCCACACCCTGCAATGGGTCGCACGTCGCCACTTTGGCGCAACCTCACTGGATGAAATGGTGGGGTTTGGCTTTTTAACCGAAGCCGAACGCAACGAGCTAAATGAGTGTTTGCACCTGCTCTGGCGTATCCGCTTCGCCCTGCACCTTGAACTCAACCGCTATGACAACCGTCTGCTGTTTGACCGCCAGCTCAGCGTCGCCCAACGCCTGAATTACGTCGGTGAGGGGAACCAACCGGTCGAACATATGATGAAGGATTTCTTTCGCGTCACTCGTCGCGTAACCGAACTGAATCATATGCTGTTGCAGCTGTTCGATGAGGCCATTCTGGCGCTCACCGCCGACGAAAAGCCGCGACCGATTGATGACGAATTTCAGCTTCGCGGCACGCTGATTGACCTGCGCGATGATAATCTGTTTATCCGCGAGCCGCAGGCTATCTTGCGTATGTTCTATATGATGGTGCGTAACAGCAGTATCACCGGTATCTATTCCACCACCTTGCGACATCTGCGCCATGCGAGACGCCACCTGATACAGCCGCTGTGCTATATCCCCGAAGCACGGTCAATTTTTCTCAGCATGCTCCGCCATCCCGGCGCCGTGAAGCGCGGCCTGCTGCCGATGCACCGCCATAGCGTTTTGTGGGCCTACATGCCGCAGTGGTCGCACATTGTCGGGCAGATGCAATTCGACCTGTTCCATGCCTATACCGTCGACGAACACACCATCCGGGTGATGCTGAAACTGGAAAGTTTCGCAGATGAAGAGACACGTCAGCGCCATCCGCTTTGCGTAGAATTGTGGCCTCGTCTGACGCATCCCGAACTTATCCTGATCGCTGCACTGTTCCACGATATCGCCAAAGGTCGCGGAGGCGACCACTCGGTACTCGGCGCGCAGGATGTGCTGAAATTTGCCGAATTACACGGTCTTAACTCCCGGGAGACGCAATTGGTTGCCTGGCTGGTACGCCATCACTTGCTGATGTCCGTCACCGCCCAGCGGCGCGATATCCAGGACCCGGAGGTTATCAAACAGTTCGCCGAAGAAGTGCAGACAGAAAACCGTCTGCGTTTCCTGGTGTGCCTGACCGTGGCAGATATTTGCGCCACCAATGAAACCTTGTGGAATAGCTGGAAGCAGAGCCTGCTGCGTGAACTCTATTTCGCCACAGAAAAACAGCTGCGCCGGGGCATGCAAAACACGCCTGATATGCGCGAACGCGTGCGCCACCATCAGCTTCAGGCGCTGGCGCTACTGCGTATGGACAATATAGATGAAGAGCAACTGCACCAGATTTGGGGACGTTGTCGCGCGAACTACTTCGTCCGCCACAGTCCAAACCAGCTTGCCTGGCACGCGCGGCATCTGTTGCAACATGATCTGAGTAAGCCGTTGATCCTGCTCAGCCCGCAGGCCACGCGCGGCGGTACCGAGATTTTTATCTGGAGCCCGGACAGGCCTTATTTGTTTGCCGCCGTCTGCGCCGAACTGGACCGGCGTAACCTGAGCGTACACGACGCACAGATTTTCACGACCCGTGATGGCATGGCGATGGATACGTTTATCGTGCTGGAGCCAGACGGTAGCCCACTGTCGCCGGATCGTCATGACGCAATCGGCTTTGGCCTGGAACAGGCGATTACACAGCACAGCTGGCAGGCACCTCAGCCTCGTCGCCAACCGGCTAAGTTGCGCCATTTTACCGTCGATACAGAAGTGAATTTTCTGCCGACGCATACCGACCGAAAAAGTTTCCTGGAGCTTATCGCGCTGGACCAACCTGGGTTGCTGGCCCGCGTGGGCAAGGTGTTTGCCGACCTTGGCATTTCTCTCCATGGAGCGAGAATTACGACAATTGGTGAGCGAGTAGAAGATTTATTTATAATCGCGACTGCCGACCGGCGTGGCCTTAATGATGAGCTGCAAAAGGAGGTACAACAACGGTTGACAGAGGCCCTCAATCCAAACGATAAAGGGTGACGTGTTTTTTTATATGGAAAGAGTTTAACAATGCAGCAGTTACAGAACGTTATTGAAGCCGCTTTCGAGCGTCGCGCAGAGATTACCCCGGCAAACGCAGATACCGTTACCCGTGAAGCGGTTAACCAGGTTATTGCCCTGTTAGATTCCGGCGCGCTGCGCGTCGCAGAGAAAATTGATGGTCAGTGGGTCACTCACCAGTGGCTGAAGAAAGCCGTGCTGCTCTCTTTCCGCATTAACGATAATAAGGTTATCGAAGGTGCGGAAAGCCGCTACTTCGATAAGGTACCGATGAAATTCGCCGATTACGACGAAGCGCGTTTCCAGAAAGAAGGCTTCCGCGTCGTGCCGCCTGCGGCAGTGCGTCAGGGTGCATTCATCGCCCGTAACACCGTACTGATGCCGTCTTATGTGAATATCGGCGCTTACGTTGATGAAGGCACCATGGTCGATACATGGGCGACGGTCGGTTCATGTGCGCAGATCGGTAAAAACGTTCACCTGTCTGGCGGCGTCGGAATTGGTGGTGTTCTGGAGCCATTACAGGCCAATCCGACCATTATTGAAGATAATTGCTTTATCGGCGCACGTTCCGAGGTTGTGGAAGGTGTTATTGTTGAAGAAGGTTCTGTGATCTCTATGGGCGTGTACATTGGACAAAGTACGCGTATTTATGACCGCGAAACGGGCGAAGTTCACTATGGCCGCGTACCAGCGGGCTCCGTTGTCGTTTCAGGCAACCTGCCGTCTAAAGACGGTAAATACAGCCTGTATTGCGCTGTCATCGTGAAAAAAGTCGATGCCAAAACGCGTGGTAAAGTCGGTATCAACGAACTGCTGCGCACCATCGACTAAGTCGTACCCTCTCCCAATTCGGGAGAGGGTGACATATCCCGCCTTTTTTGCATTTCCAGGTGGCGAAAATAGATTTTTTCGTTAATTATTCATAGGTTATGTTGAGCTTAAGGGTACCGCTATGTACGATAATCTGAAAAGTTTAGGCATCACCAATCCTGATGAAATTGATCGCTATAGCCTCCGTCAGGAAGCAAACAACGACATTCTGAAAATCTATTTCCACAAGGATAAAGGCGAGTTTTTTGCTAAGAGCGTTAAGTTTAAATACCCTCGTCAGCGCAAAACAGTCGTCGCGGATGGCATCGGTCAGGGCTACAAAGAGGTGCAGGAGATCAGTCCAAACCTGCGCTACGTGATCGACGAGTTGGATCAAATCTGTCAGCGTGACCGTACGGATGTCGATCTGAAACGTAAGATCCTGGATGATCTCCGCCATCTGGAAAGCGTTGTCGCGAACAAGATCAGCGAAATTGAGTCCGATCTGGAAAAGCTGACGCGCAATAAATAATGATGATGGGTGCAGTCTGATGCCCTCACCCCGCCCTCTCCCACGGGAGAGGGAGAAAACCTCAAAAACGGCAGCCCAACGGTTGCCGTTTTGTTTTTTACCTAGCGCTGTTCGTCCAGTTGTAGCGCCACATAAAGCAGCAGCCTGTCGTCAAAATTTCCCAAATCCAGCCCGGTGAGTTCAGAAATACGATTCAGCCGATATTCCAGCGTATTGCGATGAATAAACAACGCTTTTGACGTCGCCAACGGCTGAACATTGTGGCGGAACCATGCGGAAAGCGTACGCCGCAACAGGCCGTTATTATCCATCGCTTTAAGGCGCTGCAGCGGGCGGGAAAGTTCATTTGCCTGCCAGCCACCGCGTAAACTGTCGAGCAGGACCGGTAGCATCAAATCCTGGTAGAAATAGCTACGGCTTTCAGGCATGCGCTGTTTGCCCACCATCATAGTGGTGCGTGCAGTACGGTATGAGCGGGCGATACTGCCCGGCCCGGTAAAGTAGTTACCCAGCGCAACGCGAAAACGCAACTGGCCGTTTTCTTTCATGCGCTGAATCAACTGTTCAACGCGCTTACGGTGATCTTCCGCATCCCAGCGGCCAAACTGGTTCAGCGCTGGTTTGAGTACCACCATTTCGGTTAACGAGACAATCGCAATAAGGTTGTTGCGCTCAGGTGTGGTCAGGGCATTTTGCAGTTGCTGGAGCTCGGCCATGGCGCTGTCCACGCCCAATTGCCCGCTATCGACTTCCACCACGGCAACCACACGCGGCTGATTTAAATCGATCCCCAAACGCTGCGCCCATTCGGTGAGTGCTGGCGTATGCTCTTCTGCCTGAATCAGGTTCATTACCAGCTCTTCACGCAGACGACTATCCTGGGCCAGCAGGTGCATCAGGCGAGATTGTTCAAGCATCATTTCGGCAGTCATGCATACCAGCTCGCCGTATTTGCGCAACGACTCTGGTTCCCCAGTCAGGCCAATAACGCCGACGATTTCACCCTCCAGACGCAACGGCAAATTGATGCCCTGACGGACCCCATGCAGGTGACGAGCCACCGCATCATCGATATCCACCACGCGCCCTTGCGCCAGTACGAGCAATGCACCTTCGTGCAATTCCCCAACTCGCTCGCGATCGCCGCTACCAATAATGCGGCCACGAGCATCCATTACGTTAATGTTTGTATCGATAATGCGCATAGTGCGCGCCACGATATCCTGCGCCATTTTAGTATCAAGATGCCAGCCAGCCATGTAACCCTCCCGTGAGCAGAGCACAAGCATAAGGGAGAAAATTACGGTGTGCATTGTGCAAAAGCACAAAGCAGGCGGCGGAAGTATGGAGTTGTGGAAGGCCTCACAAAATCTGAGGAGAGCACCCTCTTCCTCCGGATGGAAGAAGAGGGTTTATGCGGATTACTGCATCAGCAGATAGATTGAAGTATCACCACGCTGAATATTCAAAGCCAGAACCGAAGGCTTGCTGTCGATGATTTTGCGCAACTCGCCAAGGTTTTTCACCGGCTGCTGGTTAGCACCGACGATGATATCGCCTTTCTTGAGGCCAATGCGCGCAGCAGGCGTGTTAGGTTTCACCGTAGTAACAACCACACCTTCCTCTTTGCCATTGTTACTCATCTCTGCGCCTTCGATACCACTGAAGATATTCCCGGAATCAACCTGATTCTGGCTGCTCTGCTGCAGTTCGAGGCTCACGCTCACCGGTTTACCATCGCGCACCAGACCCAGCTCTACCTTACTGCCGATAGGCATAGAACCCACTTCCGCACGCAGCGCGGCGAAGCTGCTGATCGGTTTGCCATTCAGTGAAGTAATCACATCACCGGCTTTCACACCAGCTTTCGCAGCGGCAGAGTTCGGCATAACCTGGCTGACAAAGGCACCGCGTTGGGCGTCCACTTTCATCGCTTTCGCCAGCTCAGAGTTCAGTTCAGTACCCATAATGCCCAGTTCGCCGCGACGTACCTGACCATACTGCACCATCTGCGCCGTCAGGTTTTTCACCATATTGCTTGGGATCGCAAAGCCGATACCGATGTTGCCGCCATCCGGAGCAAGGATTGCGGTATTGATACCAATCAGTTCACCATTCAGGTTAACCAGCGCACCGCCGGAGTTCCCCCGGTTGATCGCCGCATCGGTCTGGATAAAGTTTTCGTAGTTTTCCGCATTCAGGCCGCTACGCCCCAGCGCAGAGACGATGCCCGAAGTCACGGTTTCCCCCAGGCCAAACGGGTTACCGATGGCAACGGTATAATCCCCAACGCGCAGCGCGTCAGAGTCGGCAATTTTAATCGCCGTCAGGTTTTTCGGATCCTGAATTTGCACCAGCGCGATATCAGAACGCGGGTCTTTACCAACGATTTTGGCATCGAATTTACGACCATCGCTCAACTGAACTTTGATGGAGGTTGCATTATCTACCACGTGGTTGTTTGTCACCACATAGCCTTTAGCCGCATCAATGATGACACCCGAGCCCAGTGCCATAAATTTCTGCTGCTGAGCGCCATCATTTCCCGGGCCACCTTGTCCACCCGGCGCACCGCCGCCCTGACAGAAAGGCGAGCCCTGGAAGGGAGAACCATCCTGGCAGAACGGGGAATTATCACCGAAGAACTGCTGGAAGTTACGCGGCATACGCGGCGTGTTGACCGTCGTGCTGCCTTCTACGTTAATGCTTACAACGGATGGCATGACCTGCTCAAGCATAGGCGCCAGGCTTGGCATCTGCTGCGAAGTCGATACCGATGACGCGGTTTCAGCAGCCATCACGGAAACAGGGGACAGCGCCAGGCCTAAAGCCAACGCCAGTGCACTCATTGCTAATGTCGTTTTTTTCATGTCTCTCAATCTCTTTACTGGTAACGCAAACGGCTGTGTATGTATCACTCAGAGTCGCTTTATAGCGTGAAGTTCCGGGATTAAGTTTTTGGAAAAAGTAAAAATTTATTGTCCGTCTTTACAATTCCCAACCGATTATTCGACAGCCATCAAGCGACGGTATTCATCCCATGCATATAAATCCGTCATTCCGCTGATATAGTCCTGGATGAGGCGACAGCGATGGTAATATTCCATTATCGCGAAGTCGGACTCTTCCTGGGATAATTTGCTCACGGCTTCAACGTAAGCCAGCCGATGACGCGTTGATAACTTCTGGAACAAGCGTGATTCAATAGGGAAGCGTCGCACGCGATCTTTTTCCACCAGCTCTGAGAAATCCGCCAGCGATAATTGCAGCAGTGGACGATAAATCTCCAGCAGCCCACTGATCACGCGGTATCCTTGTAACTCCAGTTGTTCAACATCGGGATGGCTGAACACCTCTTTAATGGCGACATTTTTATAAAGTTCAAGGAGCTGACTATAATCACTGTCATCCTCCAGCAGTGCGTGATTGAATTCCCCGCTGAATATTTGCGGTAAGTTTTCAATAAATCGCTGCGCGGCATACGGTACAAGTTTATTTAATGTATTTACACGTAAGTACATAAAGAACTGATCTTCGGCGCTGCGGCTTAATGAATTTGCCCGGGATTTCTCCCAGGCGTTTTCCACTACCTGAGAGAATAATGAACCTTTACTGTGTTCACCCCAGGCGTCATAGAGATGCTGATAGAGTTGCTCTGCGGTAAAAATGCGCTTTTCCACCGCATCTTCAAGGTCAGCAACACAATAAGAAATATCGTCTGCAGCTTCCATTATCCACGTCAGCGGGAAACGACTGTAAGTATCAAGATCAAGTTCTTTACGCAGCCGTGCAACATACGCCTCTTCGGAAAAATAAAAACCCGGCTTTTTCATTAAATAGCTGTGGGAGGGTGGCGGCGGACCGTTCCACCAGGCAGGACGGGTATATTTCAAAATGCACCCCACCTGCGCCCAGGTCAGATTCATGCGCATCAGGGTGTGAACCAGGCGAATACCCTGCGCATTTCCTTCGAAATGGCTCAGATCCTGGCGCACTTTGCGACGTAGCGCGTTCAGCGTGTCCTCCCCCTCCCGCAGACGCAGTGCCACCACTTCGCAGCGATCGTCCGTCAGCGGCTGGCTGGCCGCATCCTCTGGCGCCAGGCGCTGGCGGAACCAGTCATTGATCGCCGCCTCGCCAAAATGACCAAACGGCGGATTACCGATGTCGTGCATCAGACACGCCATCTCAACAATGCTTTCAAACGGCCCGGTAAGTTCATCCAGGCCATAGGTTTCAAGCAGGCGAAGCTCTTTCAGGCGGCTTAACACTTCTTTGGCGATGTAACGCCCAACCTGCTGTACTTCCAGCGAATGGGTCAATCGCGTGCGTACCGCCGCGTTGCGTTCCAGGGGAAAGACCTGTGTTTTTTGCTGCAGACGACGAATCGCCGCTGAATTGATTATCCGGCCCCGATCGCTTTCAAAAATGCGCAGGATTTCGCGCTCAGTTTTCACGCCTTGCGGCGAGCGGAAGCGACGATGCCAGTTTATTTTTTTGCGAAAATCGATCTCAGCCATTTCCTCTCCTGTCAGCGAGGCGTCACGGATATCATGCAATTGTGTATGCCATGATAGACTATGCCCTGAAAACGTAACCCTGTCTTATCACATTAGCGAGTATCTCCATGAAAATTGGCATTATTGGTGCAATGGAAGAAGAAGTTACGCTGCTGCGTGACAAAATCGAAAATCGTCAGACGCTGACTATTGGCGGCTGTGAAATTTACACCGGTACGCTGAATGGTACAGAAGTCGCCTTGCTGAAATCTGGCATCGGCAAAGTGGCCGCCGCAATGGGCGCAACCCTGCTGCTGGAACGCTGCAAGCCAGATGTGATTATCAATACAGGTTCCGCCGGTGGTCTGGCGTCAACGCTGAAAGTCGGCGATATCGTTGTCTCTGACGAAGCGCGCTATCACGACGCGGACGTCACTGCCTTTGGCTACGAATTCGGCCAGTTACCCGGCTGTCCGGCGGGCTTTAAGGCGGATGAAAAGCTGATTACGGCGGCAGAAAGCTGCATTAAACAGCTCAATCTGAATGCGGTTCGCGGTCTGATCGTCAGCGGCGATGCCTTTATTAACGGCTCCGTAGGTCTGGCCAAAATTCGCCATAACTTCCCGCAGGCGGTAGCCGTCGAAATGGAAGCCACCGCCATCGCGCATGTTTGCCATAACTTTGGCGTGCCGTTTGTGGTGGTACGAGCGATCTCTGACGTAGCCGATCAGCAATCCCACCTGAGCTTTGATGAGTTCCTGGTGGTTGCCGCGAAACAGTCCAGCCTGATGGTTGAGACACTGGTGCAGAACCTGGCTCGTGGCTAAACATCTGTTCAGGGCGCTGGCCGCCCTGCTTATTTTTGCTTCGGCGTGGCTTAGCGCCGCGCCGCGCGTTATCTCCCTTTCTCCTGCGAATACGGAAATGGCCTTTGCCGCTGGCATCACGCCCGTGGGCGTCAGCAGCTATTCCGACTTTCCCCCTGAGGCGAAAAAAATCGAGCAGGTTGCCACCTGGCAAGGGCTGAACATCGAGCGGATTGTGGCGTTAAAACCCGACGTCGTCCTCGCCTGGCGCGGCGGCAATGCGGAACGTCAGGTTGATCAACTGGAACGGCTGGGTATCAAGGTGCTGTGGCTGGATGCTGTGACCATCGAACAGGTCGCGGAATCTCTGGCCGAACTCGCGCAATACAGCCCACACCCCAAACAAGCGCAGCAGGCATCAACTGAGCTGCTTGCCCAGTACCACGCGCTAAAAAAACAGTATGCCGGGCAAAGTAAAAAACCCGTATTTTTGCAGTTTGGCGGGGAACCGCTTTTCACCAGCGGTAAAGGCTCGTTGCAAAATGAAGTGCTGGAACTTTGCGGCGGCGAAAATATCTTTGCCGCCAGCCGGGTTCCCTGGCCCCAGGTGAGCCGTGAGCAAGTGCTGGCGCGCGAACCCCATGCTATCGTGGTAGCAGGAGATGCGAGCGAAATTCCTAAAATCGAACAATTCTGGCGCAAACAGCTCGATATTCCCGTTATTCCGCTAACCAGCGACTGGTTTGAGCGCGCAGGTCCGCGTATTATCCTCGCCGCTCAACAACTCTGCCCTGCCCTGGCGCAGGTGAAATAACCGGGGATTGAACCATGCTCGTCTACTGGCTGGATATTGTCGGTACCGCTGTTTTTGCCATCTCAGGTGTGCTGCTTGCCGGCAAACTCCGGATGGATCCTTTTGGTGTGCTGGTATTAGGCGTGGTGACCGCCGTCGGCGGCGGCACGATCCGCGATATGGCACTGGCCCACGGACCGGTATTCTGGGTGAAAGATCCGACCGATCTGGTCGTCGCCATGGTCACCTGTATGCTGACGATTTTGCTGGTTCGCCAGCCAAGACGCCTGCCGAAGTGGGTGCTGCCAGTGCTGGACGCCGTCGGGCTGGCCGTGTTTGTCGGTATTGGGGTAAACAAAGCATTTATGGCCGGTACCGGGCCGCTGGTCGCAACGGGTATGGGCGTGCTGACCGGGGTTGGCGGCGGGATCATTCGTGATGTGCTGGCACGCGAAGTACCGATGATCCTGCGAACGGAAATCTACGCCACCGCCTGTATCATTGGCGGCATTGTGCATTCAACAGCGGCTTACGTTTTTGATGTACCGCTGGAAAACGCTGCGATGCTTGGGATGGTCGTTACACTGGGCATTCGCCTTGCCGCCATACGCTGGCATCTCAAACTGCCAACATTTGCGCTGGATGAGACTGGCAGATAGCAAAAAGCCGTGTCAGTGACACGGCTTTTTTGTGGCATCCGAACAGGGCTCAGATGCTGAATGAGGATCCGCAACCGCAGGTGCTTGTCGCGTTCGGGTTGGTCACCACGAAGCGGGAACCTTCCAGACCTTCGGTATAATCAACCGAACCACCCACCAGATATTGCAGGCTCATCGGGTCAACAACAAGGCCAACGCCCTGTTTCTCAATGGTCATATCGCCATCGTTGATCTGGTCGTCAAACGTGAAGCCATACTGGAAGCCACTGCAACCGCCGCCGGTAATGTAGACACGCAGTTTCAGGTTCGGATTGTCTTCATCCGCAATCAGGTTTTTAACTTTACTGGCTGCTGCGTCGGTAAACTGCAGCGGCAGCGCTACATCATCACTCATTTTTCGCTCCCATTCATACTGCGATCTGGGCAAATAATAACCCGATCATTTTGGCTATTATCTATTACCCTGGTTATTCGTTCAAGTATTCTCCCCCTGGGGCGGCTATCCTTTCCGTGCGCAATACTTTTATCCTCTTCCAGGAATCCCTTAGAATAAGCGCTATTGCTTTTAACAAACCAGGAACAATTTCATGAGTAAGTCAGAAAACCTCTACAACGCCGCACGCGAACTTATCCCCGGCGGCGTTAACTCGCCGGTACGCGCCTTCACCGGCGTAGGAGGCACGCCGCTGTTTATTGAACGAGCTGACGGCGCTTACCTCTATGACGCCGACGGCAAAGCTTACATTGATTACGTCGGTTCCTGGGGTCCGATGGTACTGGGTCACAACCATCCGGCCATTCGTAATGCGGTGATTGAAGCCGCCCAGCGAGGCCTGAGCTTTGGCGCGCCGACCGAGATGGAAGTGAAAATGGCCGAGCTGGTGACCCAACTGGTACCGACCATGGATATGGTGCGTATGGTGAACTCGGGTACAGAAGCCACCATGAGCGCGATTCGTCTCGCTCGCGGTTTTACCGGCCGCGATAAAATTATCAAATTTGAAGGCTGCTACCACGGTCACGCAGACTGCCTGCTGGTCAAGGCCGGCTCTGGCGCGCTGACGCTGGGCCAGCCAAACTCGCCGGGCGTGCCTGCGGATTTCGCCAGACATACCCTGACCTGCACCTATAACGATCTGTCGAGCGTCCGCGAAGCTTTCGAGCAATATCCGCAGGATATCGCCTGTATCATCGTCGAGCCGGTCGCGGGCAACATGAACTGTATTCCGCCGAAAGATGACTTCCTGCCGGGGCTGCGCGCGCTCTGCGATGAGTTCGGCGCGTTGCTGATTATCGACGAAGTAATGACTGGCTTTCGGGTCGCGCTGGCCGGTGCGCAATCTTACTATGACGTTACGCCGGACCTGACTTGTCTGGGTAAAATTATCGGCGGTGGGATGCCAGTGGGCGCATTTGGCGGCCGTCGCGATATCATGGAAGCCCTGGCGCCGACCGGCCCTGTCTATCAGGCGGGTACGCTTTCCGGTAACCCGATCGCCATGGCTGCGGGTTATGCCTGTCTGACCGAAGTGTCACAGGTGGGGGTACATGAAACGCTCAATGATCTGACGGCCTTGCTGGCAGATGGCCTGATTGATGCGGCGCGCGGCCAGGGTATTCCGTTGGTGGTCAACCACGTAGGCGGGATGTTCGGTCTGTTCTTTACCGATGCGCCGGAAGTCACCTGCTACCAGGATGTGGTGGCCTGCGATGTCGAACGTTTTAAACGCTTCTTCCACCTCATGCTTGAAGAAGGTGTTTATTTTGCGCCGTCAGCCTTCGAAGCAGGTTTTATGTCCGTCGCGCATAGCGAAGAAGATATCCGCAATACGGTTGATGCAGCACGCCGCGTGTTTGCGAAACTGTAATCCCTGACGAAACAGATGTCGCCTTGCGCGGCACCTGTGCGGGCTGATGCCCGCTCCTACGGGAGCGGGTGAAAAATTATCGACTCTGCTTTCTCAAACTCGTAGCCCTGATAAGGCGTTTGCGCCACCATCCGGGACATTCCCCGGTGTCGCTTCGCTAACCGGGGCTACATACAAACCGAACCCGCTCCGGGCTCTTCCGGATTACCGACTCTGCTTTCTCAGCAAATAGATAAAATACGGCGCGCCGATGAAGGTCGACAGTAGCCCTGCCGGAACCTGGTAGGGAAACATCATCATTCGCCCGCACCAGTCGGCAAACACCAGCAGTACCCCACCCGTCAGCGCGGACATAACGATATGCGGCAGGGTACGGCGAAAGCCCATCATACGGGCGATATGCGGTGCCATCAGACCGATAAAACTCAGCGGACCAATAGTCATTGTTGCGGTTGCTGTTAACGCCGCCGCCAGCAGCAATAGCCCTATACGTGATGGGGTTAATGCCATCCCCACCGAACGCGCCGTATCACCGCCCAACGGCAATACCGTCAGCCAGCGACGACATAGGGGCACCAGCGCCAGGAGCACGATCATCATCAGGCCCGTACGTATCACCTGCTCAAAGGTTGCGTGATAGGTCGAGCCGGAAATCCACGTCAGGATTTTCGCCATACGTGGATCGCCGCTTGCCTGCAACATCATCAGCAGCATGGTAAATGCGGTGCTGAGCGCCATCCCGGCCAGCAGCATACGGTGCGGCGAAAAACCGCCGCGCCCGGCGGCGATCAGAATGATCAGCAGGGTAATGGCCGCGCCAAGACTTCCGGCAGGCATCAGCCAGCCAAAGGCATTCCCCGGCACGAAAAACAGCATGACCACGACACCGAAGGCCGCTCCGGAGCTGATACCCAGCACTTCCGGGCTTGCCATCGGGTTACCCGTCAGGCGCTGAATAATACACCCGGCCACCGCCAGCATGATCCCGGCGGTCAGCGCAGCGATAATCCGCGGCATACGCCACTGCATCAGCTCGTCGAGCAGCGTACCGCTAATCCAGCGCCAGCCTTCCGCGTCGCGTCCAAACGAAAGAGCCGCCAGTATGCCCAGCAGCAGCACAGCCAGCCCTGCCAGCGCAAACCACTGCACGTTCTGCCGTTCCGTGGGAACATTGTCCCCAACATCCATCGAGGGCGCGCTCATACTGCGTAAACGTGGCAGCAACCACAGCAGCAACGGTGCGCCAATCAGCGCGGTCATAGACCCTGTTGAGACCTCCATCCATACGCGGGCGAGCCACTGGATGAGCTGGTCAGATAACCAAAGAATCAGGGCGCCAATCAGCGGTGCCAGCATCAGACGCGCCAGCAGTCGCCGCGCACCGAGCATTTTCGCCAGCAGGGGGGCAAACAGCCCAATAAAACCGATAATACCGACCGCATTCACCAGCAATGCGCTAAGCACGATCGCAAGCGTAAGCGCGGCCAGACGAACCAGGGATAACGCGAGGCCAAGGTTACGGGCAACGCCATCATCCAGCCCCATCAGCGTTAACGGGCGCAGCAACAGCAAGGTAAGGACTACGCCGCCGAGCAACTGCGGCCACAGGTGCTGTACGCCGCGCCAGTCAGTCTGAGTAAGTGTACCGGTGCTCCACAGGAACATGCTTTGCAGCGCATCGTGGTGGAAAATCACCAACAGCTGATTCACCGCCCCGCAGTAGAGGCTCACCACCAGCCCCGCCAGAATGAGCGTCACCGGAGAAAGCCGTTTCCCCCAGGCAACGCCGAACACCAGCGCCCCGACCACGCAGGCGCCGGCCAGCGCGGCAAACTGCATCGTCAACGCGCCCGGCAACGCCCATAGCGTAGTAACCGTAATGCCCAGTTGTGCGCCGGTAGAAACGCCGAGCGTTGTGGGCTCTGCCAGCGGGTTACGTAACACCTGCTGGAACAGCACGCCCACCAGCCCCAGCCCCGCCCCGACTAACAGCGAAATCACCAGTCGTGGCAGCAGGCTGTAGTGGAACAGCATCTGTTCAATCACATCAATGTCGGGCGTAAAGAGCGCCTGCCCCCATTGGGCGCGAGGAAGCGCGGCATTGAAATTCAGCCAGCTTAGCCAGGCGCCAGCGATACATAACACCGCCAGTAGCAGACCCGGCAGTAACGCGAACGGTCTTCTCATGCTTTGCCCCCGAGTGCGTTGTCCAGGACGCGCGCAAAGTGCATGGCAGAGAGCGTCGCACCATAGAACCAGACGGCAGGTACGCGCTGGAATCGGCCCGTGCGCACAAATGGCATCGCCTGCCACAACGGGGTCGCCATCAACTTACGCATCTCAGTATCATTACCGTGGTCAAAACAGAGAACGTCGACGTCTTTATACATCGCCAGGCGATCAATCCCCACGGCGGTGCTTCCCCAAAATGTGGTTTCCCCCTGCCAGGCATTTTGAATACCAAATTCGTCCAGAACCTCCTGGAACAGACAGTTGCGGGTAAAGACCAGCATGTGGCGTGCATCAAGCAACGTCATCATCAACAACGGGCGTTCGCCGCGCTGTCTGAAATGCGGTTTTTTGTCGGCAATAAAGCTATCAAACGTATCCAGATGCGCTTTCGCCGCCGCTTCCATCTGGAACAGACGCGCCATCTCATTAAGAGATTTTCTTGCCGTTGCCAGCGGTTTCTTACCGTCGCTAAAACTGAACCCCTGCCCCGGCGCGATTCTCGCCAGTACATCGGCAGAGGGGCCATAGCCGGCAGACCAGACGAGGAAAGAAGGTTTCATCTGCGTAAGCAGTTCCAGATTGGGCTCCGTGCGCAGCCCAACGTCAATAACTCCGGGGGGGAGCGCAGGTTCATTCACCCACAGGTTGTAGTTGGGAATATCGGCAATGCCGTAAGGTTTAATCCCCAGCGCCAGCAGCAGTTCGACCGGCAGCCACTCCAGACCGACAATCCGCTGTGTGTCGATTTCCGCGGCCTGCGCGCTGCGCATCTGCCACAGCAAGGGAGAGAGCGCCATCATCGTCAACAGACGGCGACGGCTAATCAGGTTCAGGCCATCCATTAATAGACAAAGCTCACCGGGGCAGCACCTGACGGGTGAGGAAGAATCCCCATCGGGATACCGTAAATTTGTTCGAGAGTCTCCGCACGCATGAGTGTATCCGGGGTCCCCTGGGCAATCATTTCACCACCGCGTAATGCGACAAGGTAATCGCAATAGCGCGCCGCCATATTGATATCGTGCAACACGGCAATTACCGTCAGCCCGCGCTGCTGGCTTAAACGGTGCACCAGCGCCAGCACGTCCACCTGATGAGCGATATCCAGTGCCGAGGTCGGTTCATCCAGCAGCAGACAACGGCTATCCTGCGCGACCAGCATGGCAATCCATGCACGCTGACGTTCGCCGCCGGACAGGCTATCAACCAGGCGGTGTGCCAGCGGTTTGAGTCCAACCAGCGTTATTGCCTCGTCCACTTTCTCTTTGTCAGCCACACCAAAACGGCCCAATGCGCCATGCCACGGATACCGGCCAATCGCCACCAGTTCACGTACCGTCATCCCTTCTGCCTGCGGCAACTGCTGTGGCAAATAGGCCACCTTGCGGGCAAAAGACTTACTGCTCCAGCTTGCCAGCGGCTGTCCGTCGAGCAGAACATCACCCTGCGAAGGCGGCTGATGACGCCCCAGCATTTTCAGCAATGTGGATTTCCCTGAACCGTTATGCCCGATAAGGCCAGTGACTTTGCCAACCGGAAAGGTCAGAGAAAGAGGATGCAGCAGCGTGCGGCCAGGCACACTGAATGTGACGTCGGTGAGTTGAAACGTGGTATCGGGAAGCGCGTTGTTTTCCTGCATGAGTGCCAACTTTTAAAAGGGCACGGCGAACCGTGCCCGAAGAGAGATTAGAAGCGGAAGGTTGCTGTCGCCACCACCTGACGCTCAGCGCCCCAGAAGCAGCCGTACGAGTTGAAGCAACTCGCAACGTATTCACGATCAAACAGATTGTTCACGTGTAACGCCACATTGGAGCCTGCCAGGCCAACGCGTGCCAGGTCATAACGCACCAGCGCATCAACTAACGTATAGCTTCCCACTTTGAAGGTGTTCGCCGGATCGCCCTGGCTGGAACCAGTGAAGCGAGCGCCGGTACCCAGCGTCAGACCAGACAGCGCGCCATCAAAGAGGGTGTAGTCACCCCACAGGGATGCCATATGTTTTGGCACCTGGGCAGGGGTGTTGCCTTTGTAGTTGGTATCGGTGGTGTATTCCGCATCGGTGTAGGTGTAAGAACCCACCACGTTGACGCTGGCAGACAAGGCGGCTTTTGCTTCAACTTCAACACCACGGGCGCGGATTTCTCCACCTTCAACAGACCATACGGAACCCGCAGGATCCCCCATCAGATTATTGGTTTTGGTCAGTTGGTACAGTGCGCCGGTCAGGACAATCGGACGATCTTTCGGCACGTATTTCACACCGGCTTCGTACTGCTTACCTTTAGACGGCGCAAAAATAGCGCCGTCAGCACCCGTTGTAGATGCCGGCTCGAAGGATTCGCTATAGCTGAAATAGGGAGTGACACCGTTGTCGAACAGATAGTTAACACCACCACGCCAGGTGAATTGCTTATCTTCACGTTCCGGGTGGGTGCCATAGTCACGGTTCAGGGAATCCTGCTTCGCCCAGTCGTAACGCCCCCCGAGGGTGACCAGTACTTTATCCCACTGCGCCTGATCCTGGGCATAGACACCGGTCTGCTTCTGTTTGAGCAGGATACGGTAAGGGCCAGACGGTCCATCATGCGCACCGAAGTCGTAATCGCTGCGATCAAGATTGTAGATATCAGATGGTGCCACAGAACCTGCATAGCCAAAATACGAGTCGATATCGTTACGCATCCGCATGAAATCGACACCTGTCAGTAAGGTGTGATCAATGGTGCCGGTAGCAAATTTGCTCTGCAACTGGGTATCGACAGTGAAGGTCTGCAGTTTTTCGCTATCAATCACGTACTGACGCGTCAGTGTGTGACCCCATTCAGACTGTGGAATATCCGCACAAGGGCTGGTAGACGGGCTGCTGGAATAGAGCTTATCGGAACACATGCCGTAGCCATATACGCTGTTTTGAGCGGTTTTGTTCTCAGCAAAACGCAGGTTCTGGCGCAGGGTGAAGGTATCGTTAAAGCCGTGCTCGAAGCTGTAACCCACCATTTTCTCATTACGGGAGTAGGTGTTGTTCTTCGCGCCTTCGTTGAAGTCGGTCGGCAGACGGGAGCCATTTGGCAGCGGCTGAACGGTCCCCTCTTTTGGTAACCAGCCGTAGTAACCGGTATCCGGTTCGTTCTGGAAATAGGAGAGGAACGTGAAGTTCGTTTTGTCATCAGGGCGCCAGCTGAAAGACGGCGCAATGGTGTAGCGCTGCTCTTTTGCCCCTTCCTGTTGGGCGTTAGCGGAGCGCGCCAGACCGGTCAAACGATAAGAATAAACGCCGTCGTCATCCAGTGCGTCGCTGAAATCAAACCCTGTCTGGTACAGGTTATCGGTACCCATCTTGAACTGCACTTCGTACAGCGGCGTCGTTGTCGGACGTTTGCTGACCATGTTCAGTATACCGCCCGGGCTACTCTTGCCGTACAGCACAGAAGCCGGGCCGCGCAGGATTTCAGCACGTTCGAGCATGTAAGGATCAATCACCGCGTCGTTGTAGAAGTTGCCCTGCATCTTCATACCGTCGAGGTAGTTATTCTGGCTCTGGTTATCCGCCGCAAATCCACGAATGACAAGATAGTCATAGGTGTTGGATGCGCCACGCGTCCCAACGGCGACTCCCGGTGTGTAACTCAGCGCTTCCTTCACTGACTTAGGCTGATGTAAGGCCATCTCTTCACTGGTCACCACAGAGATCGACTGCGGGGTCTTCTCTATCGGGGTGTCGGTTTTGGTCCCCGTCGCTGAGTGTCGCGCGGCAATCGTCGCCGCCGGGCCCCATGCATTTTCCTGAGGAGCCGTACTGCTGGAGGTTACGGTAACAGTATCTTCGGGTTGGGTCGTTGCAGCCTGTGCATAGACAGACATACCGCTAACCGCTGTGGCTACAACTACTGCGAGCTTACGCAGCGAGGTGTTGACTGGCTGAGCAGTTTTTTGACGCGCCATTGTTTATTCTCTGACAATGAGTGAATGATAACGTAAACGATAATTATTATTATGACGGCAGCATAATATGCGAAGCGTCGACTGCATAGCAAGCGCTAAGCGGCCCTGTGCAGTGTGAGGGATTAATAAACAACCAGGTAAAAAGCAGGGCGTTAATAAGGGATTAAAAAGGGTTTAAAGCGACGTTAAAGGGGTGTTTGATACGTGCCAAAATGAAAACCCCCAGCCAGACGACTGGGGGTTTGAGCGTTAGTTACTGCCGAACATATCTTTAATCCAGCCAGCGACACCATCGCTCTTCTCTTGCTGCTGTGGCGGCTGTTGCTGAGGCTGCTGCTGTTGCGGCGGCGGAGTTGACTGATCGAACGGATTACCCTGCTGCGGCTGTTGCTGCACCGGGTTCTGCTGACACAGCGTTTCCGGGCTGGTCGTCCAGACCGGCAGTGAACGCACACCGCCACCGCCACACACAAAGTTGCCCATATCATCCACGCCCATGGTGGTGATATCTTCCGGCGGCGTCAGATCCAGCGGAATTGGCGACTGGTTGGCCAGATAGCGCTGATAGATAGCCATCGCCCCGCTCGCACCGTACAGCTTCGTCGGCTGGTTATTATCACGACCAACCCAGGTAATCGTCACTTCACGCCCGTCGATACCAGCAAACCAGGTATCGACGTTGTTGTTGGTGGTACCGGTTTTACCTGCCAGATGCAGCCCTGGATATTTCGCACCGAGCTGACGCCCCGTACCGCGCTGAACAACCTGCTGCATGGTCCACAGGGTCAGGTAGGCCGCCTGCGCGGGCACCGCGCGCTCAGACTGCGGGTAACTCTGGTAGAGCACCGTACCATCTTCCGCAATGACTGAACGCAGCGCGGACAACGTTGCACGGTTACCACCGCTGGCGATAGTCTGGAACGCCTGCGCCACTTCAATCGGCGTCAGGTTGAGTGCCCCCAGCAGCATGGACGGGTTAGCCGTTAACTGGTCTTTAGGCGCACCTAATTTCAACCAGGTATCGGTTACCGCAGGCAGACCCATCGCCATCCCAAGGTTCACCGTCGGCACGTTCATGGAACGCGTTAACGCATCCACCAGCATCACCTGGCCGCTAAAACGGTGATCGTCGTTCTGCGGTGCCCAGGTCTGACCATTCGACAGACGCAGTGAAATCGGCGCATCGGCAATGGAAGTATTCAGACGGAATTTATCCGGCTGGCTTAATGCTGTCAGGTAAGTCGCCGGTTTTGCCAGCGAGCCGATAGAACGGCGCGCCTGCATCGCACGGTTATAGCCCGCAAACTGCGGCGTCGCCCCACCCACCATGGCCCGAACTTCGCCACTGAAGCGATCCACAACCACCATCGCGGTTTCCAGATCGTCCAGCTTACGCTGCTTGATCAAGGCCGGAATGCCCTCCACCGCCGCTTTTTCTGCCGCATCCTGCGCAACAGAATCAAAGGTGGTGAAAATCTTCACACCCGACAAGTCCTTCACTTTATCATCGCCGAGTTTAGCCTGAAGCTCCTGACGGACCATCTGCATAAACGCAGGCTGCGGTGATATCACGCCGCCGCGCGGCTGCACGCCAAGCGGACGGGCGCTGAGCATGTCGTACAGCTCCTGATCGATGACCTTCTGCTCTTGCATCAGGCGCAGGACAAGGTTACGTCGCTCCAGAGCCAGTTTAGGGTTACGCCACGGGTTATAGATTGACGCGCCTTTCACCATCCCGACTAACATCGCCTGCTGATCAAGACTCAGTTCTTCCACCGGACGGCCAAAGTAGTAAAGGCTTGCTAACGGGAAACCACGGATTTCGTTATCGCCGCTCTGCCCAAGGTAAACTTCGTTCATGTACAGCTCAAGGATACGATCCTTGCTGTAGCGGGCATCGACGATCAGCGCCATATAGGCTTCGTTAGCCTTACGCCAGTAAGATCGCTCGCTGCTCAGGAACAGGTTTTTTACCAGTTGCTGGGTCAGCGTACTCGCCCCCTGCACTGTACGCCCGGCGGTCAGGTTCGCCAGCACCGCACGACCAATCGAGTAGAAGCTAATGCCGTCATGCTCGTAGAAATGGCGGTCTTCGGTCGCCAGCAGCGTATCCACCAGCAGGTCCGGGAAGCCGCTGCGCGGTACAAACAGACGTTGTTCGCCGTTTGGCGACGAAAGCATGGTGATCAAACGCGGGTCGAGACGGAAGAAACCGAACTGACGGTTGCTGTCCATGTTTTCAATGCTGTCGAGTCGGTCGCCATCAAACGTCAGGCGTGCGCGGACCTGCCCCTCTTTACTGTCAGGGAAGTCAAACGGACGGCGGATCATCTCGATGCTTTTCGCCTGCACGGTAAACTCGCCAGGACGCGTCATCTTCGTCACCTGACGGTACTGCGTGGCTTCCAGCAGTTTAACCATCTCGTTTTTGCTGATGGGCATATCCGGCTCAAGGTTGACCATACGGCCATACACCGCAGCCGGCAATTGCCACACTTTGCCATCGATACGGCTACGGATCTTCTGATCCAGGTACACGCCATAAATGGCGAGTAGCACCGCACCCACGATACAAATTTTCAACAGCAGCCAGAACCAACGGCGCTTACCGCGAGGTTTACCGCCTTTACCTTTTCCTTTGCGTGGCGCTGAGTCCTGCTCATCGCCATCATCATCTTCGTACTCGTCGTATTCCTCTTCTCTGACTCGACGACGACTTACTTTTTCTTTTGCCGGACGTGAAGGTCTACTCTTACGTCCAATTGGCTCGCGGTCATTCCCCGCCATGCTCTCTCTCCGCAACATTCAGGCGCAAGGGCCTGATTCTCAGTTCTTCCGCCTCCAGGCAGAAGAAGAAATCTCTCAAAATAAACAGCAGATTTTCTCAACGAGAAAATCTTTAGTGTTTGCTCCCTCTCCCTGTGGGAGAGGGCCGGGGTGAGGGCATCAGACCGCACGCCAGGTAAACAGCAGATTTTCTCAACGAGAAAATCTTTAGTGTCTGCTCCCTCTCCCTGTGGGAGAGGGCCGGGGTGAGGGTGCCAGCCTACCCTGCCCTCAACTACGAATACTTTTTAGTGCGCCGCGTCGGCGCGGCATTTGCCGGATCGTCTGGCCAGACATGTTTCGGGTAGCGCCCTTTCATCTCTTTTTGCACTTCGCGGTATGCGCCCTGCCAGAACGCCGCTAAATCGCGCGTAATTTGCAGCGGACGCTGAGCCGGCGAAAGCAGCTCCAGCACCAGCGCAATGCGCCCCTGAGCGATAACAGGTGTCGTCGCCTCACCAAACATCTCCTGCATACGCACCGCCAGAGCAGGCGGATTATCTTCATGATAACGAATGGCAATCCGGCTTCCTGTCGGCACAGTGTAATGCCCAGGCAGTTCACTATCCAGACGTTGACGCAAAGGCCAGGGTAAGAAAGCTTTTAATGCTTCGCCCACATCCAGCGCTTTCAGCGCACGAAGGGAATGCACGCCCCTCATTTGCGGCAACAACCAGCTTTCCAGAGAAGCAAGCAGCGAAGCGTCATCTACCGCAGGCCATGCCTCTTCCGGCAACCATTTCGCCGCGCAGTGTAAACGCAGACGTAACTGTTTCGCCTCTGGCGTCCAGTTAAGGACATCCAGCCCTTTATCGCGTATCCCGTTGAGCATCGCCTGATGCAGTTCTTCTTCCGGAAGCTTCGCCAGCGGCTGAACTTTCACCGTCAGTTGACCAATCCGGCTACGACGAAACGCCTTTAAGGTTCCCTGGGCCTCATCCCATTCCACAGAGTCAGACGGCTGAACAATATGCGGACAGGCCGCCATTAACCGATCAATGTCCAACGGCAGCGCCAGCAAAATACGGGCATCCGGCGACTGGCTTCCCTGTAACAATAGCGGCGCAAGCACCCATTCATGGCGATTAAGCGCATCGTCCGCATCCAGCATTGCGCCCATGCCGTTTGCCAACTGATACCGCCCGTCCTGGCCACGTCTGCGCGCAATGCGGTCGGCAAAGGCGCTGGCAAGCAACGGTGCCAACAGGTCGCTATCGGGCTCCCCTTCCGCACTTTTCAACCGCCGAATCAGTTGTCGGGCCCGCTGCTGCCACTGAGGCTGATTGCGGGAAAAGGCGCTACGCAAATCGGTGTTTCCACCGCGAGGCGGCTCTTCAAGGATGGCAGCCAGTTTCGCCGCCGTTGCCACTTCATCCGCATTGCTGGCGCTCGCTAACATCGCAGCGAGGCGCGGATCGTTACCTAACGATGCCATTTTTTTCCCGAATGGCGACAGGCGATCGCCTTCAAGCGCCCGCAGTTGCGTCAACAACCGCTTCGCTGCGGCAAGATTAGTCGTCGGCGGTAAATCCAGCCAGTTAAGTTGCGCCGGATCCTGGCATCCCCACTGTAACAACTCCATAAAAAGGCCAGACAAATCGCTTTGTAAAATCTCCGGCTCGCTCTGCACCGCCGCCCTTTCGGCCTGTTCTTTGCCAGTCAGATGCAGGCAGATACCCGGTTCAAGACGCCCCGCACGCCCGGCACGCTGCGTCATCGACGCCTGGCTCACGCGCTGAGTGACAAGCCTTGTTAGCCCTGTTCGCGAATCGAAACGGGCCACGCGCTCCTGAGCGCTGTCCACAACCAGGCGAATGCCCTCGATGGTCAGGCTGGTCTCAGCGATATTCGTGGCCAGCACGACTTTTCTTTTCCCGACTGGCGGGGGAAGAATGGCTTTGCGTTGTTCATTGAGTGGCAGCGCCCCATACAGCGGACAAAGCATCACATCCTCAGCGACCCGACTGGCCAGTTGTTCCTGTACACGCTGGATTTCCCCTACCCCCGGCAAAAACAGTAACAACGACCCCGATTGCGAACGCAGCAGATCGGCAGTCGCCACCGCGACCGCCTCGTCAACGCGCTGATGAGTGCTTAATGCCTGATAACGCCGTTCTACCGGGTACATACGCCCCTCTGAAATAATCAGCGGCGCATCCGGAAGTAGCGTCTGCAGGCGACTGTTATCAAGGGTGGCTGACATGACCAGCAGTTTAAGGTCATCGCGCAATCCCTGCTGAACATCCAGCAACAGCGCCAGCGCCAGATCGGCCTGCAGGCTACGTTCGTGAAATTCATCAAGGATCACCAGACCAACGCCGCTGAGCTCGGGATCGTGCTGGATCATTCGCGTCAGGATCCCCTCCGTCACCACTTCCAGACGCGTATTCGGCCCAACACAGGTTTGAGCTCTCATTCGGTAGCCGACGGTGTCGCCGGGCTGCTCATTAAGCGACTCCGCCAGCCGTTGCGCAACGTTACGGGCAGCCAGTCTGCGCGGTTCAAGCAGTAAAATACGTCCGTCAATGCCGCCTTGCTGCAACAATTGCAGCGGCAGCCAGGTTGACTTCCCCGCACCTGTTGGGGCGGTCAGCAGTACCTGGGGCGCGCGTTGTAACGCATGGAGAAGGTCGGGTAATACGGCAGCAACCGGCAGTAAGGACACACAAGGCTCCAGAGGACTCACATTGATAAGGACGGTGCCAATTGTACATGAACTGCGGCGCTTTGGAGCGCCGAAGCATTTGCGGGCGCCCGTCTGCCATTGTAGCATCGCGACAAACCCTAACTGAGTGCCTGTCATGTCTGAATCGAAAAGGCTGTTTTTCGCCATCGAATTGCCCGACGCCACCCGTCAGGAGGTGGTGCGCTGGCGGGCGGAACATTTCCCACAGGATGCCGGGCGGCCGGTTGCGGCAGCAAACTTACATCTGACGCTGGCATTTTTAGGGGAAGTGAGTGCGGAAAAACAGCGTGCGCTGGAAATCCTGGCCGGGCGCATTCGCCAGCCGGGCTTTACGCTACAACTGGATGACGCCGGGCAATGGCTGCGTTCACGTGTTGTCTGGCTAGGTTGTCGCCAGTCACCACGCGGGCTGTTGCAACTGGCGGATATGTTGCGCGCCCAGGCTTCACGTAGCGGATGCTGGCAAAGCCCGACGCCGTTTCATCCTCATATCACGCTGCTGCGCGATGCCAGTCATGCGGTCACGATACCGCCGCCGGGCTTTCACTGGACTTTTCCTGTTACAGAATTTGTCTTATATGAATCGCAGTTTGCCGCAGGACGTCTGCGTTATACGGCGTTAAACCGCTGGACGTTAAAAACATAAAAAGGATACGTCATGGAATTTTCGCCCCCCCTCCGATCCGCCACGCTTATTCAGCGCTATAAGCGGTTCCTTGCCGATGTGATCACCCCAGAAGGCGAAACGCTGACAATCCATTGCCCTAATACTGGCGCAATGACCGGTTGTGCAACACCTGGCGATACGGTTTGGTATTCCACATCAGAAAATACTAAACGCAAATATCCGCATACCTGGGAATTAACGCAAACCCAACAGGGCGCCTTTATTTGCGTTAATACGCTTCGCGCTAATACGTTAACGAAGGAAGCGATCCAGCTAAACCGTCTGCCTGAGCTGTTGGGTTACAGCACACTGAAAAATGAAGTGAAATATGGTGCCGAAGGCAGCAGAATTGATTTTCTGTTACAGGCGGATGGTCGCCGCAACTGCTATATTGAAGTTAAATCAGTAACGCTCGCCGAGCGGGAATGCGGTTTTTTCCCTGATGCCGTTACGCTACGCGGACAAAAACATCTGCGTGAGTTAATGAGCGTAGCGGCCAGCGGTGACCGCGCAGTTATACTGTTTGCCGTGCTGCATTCAGCCGTTGAACATTTTTCTCCAGCGCGCCATATTGATGAGAAATACGCACGATTGCTAAAGGAAGCACAAAATCAGGGGGTAGAAATTCTGGCGGTAAAAGCGGAACTTTCTGCTACAAATATGACTCTGAGATTGCCGCTGCCTTTCACGATATAGGGCAGCCATTGAATAATAAGTGTTCTGGTCGCGTGCGCAAATACGCTTTTCCTCACAGGCTTGTCAAGTGTTACGTTTAGATATTTGCCATCCGGAAAAGCATCTGCTATTTATAGCGGCCTGATTTTCCCCCAACACGGGGATCGATAGTGCGTGTTAAGGAGAAGCAACATGCAAGAAGGGCAAAACCGTAAAACATCGTCCCTGAGTATTCTCGCCATCGCTGGGGTGGAGCCGTATCAAGAGAAACCGGGCGAAGAGTATATGAATGAAGCCCAGCTGGCGCACTTCAGGCGTATTCTTGAAGCGTGGCGTAATCAACTCAGGGATGAAGTCGATCGCACCGTCACCCATATGCAGGATGAAGCAGCTAACTTCCCGGACCCGGTAGATCGTGCCGCACAGGAAGAAGAGTTCAGCCTCGAACTGCGTAACCGTGACCGCGAGCGTAAACTGATCAAAAAGATCGAGAAAACGCTGAAAAAAGTTGAAGACGAAGATTTCGGCTACTGCGAATCCTGCGGTGTTGAAATCGGCATTCGCCGCCTGGAAGCGCGTCCGACCGCTGACCTGTGCATCGATTGCAAAACACTGGCGGAAATCCGCGAAAAACAGATGGCGGGTTAATTCGCTTCTGGCCGACCATCGGTCACCCCCTCAGACGGCGCAGCGCTGATTCCAGCCTGCGCCTTCAAATCATGCTGTGCTATAGTCGGGGAAAATTTCCCGTATTGTCGGCGTTTCCCGTTCTTTATGTCTGACTCTCACTATATCGGGCGCTTTGCGCCGTCACCGTCCGGTGAACTCCATTTTGGCTCGCTGATTGCTGCACTGGGTAGCTACCTGCAGGCGCGCGCGCAGCAGGGTATCTGGCGAGTACGTATCGAAGATATTGATCCCCCGCGTGAAGTCCCCGGCGCCGCAGACACCATTCTGCGCCAGCTTGAGCATTACGGCCTGTGCTGGGACGGAGACGTGCTCTGGCAATCACAACGTCATGAGGCCTACCGCGAGGCGCTGGACTGGCTTCATACCCAGGGGCTGAGTTACTACTGCACCTGTACGCGGGCGCGTATTCAGAGCGAGGGGGGCATCTATGACGGCCATTGCCGTCGCGCTAATAATGGCCCGGAAAATGCGGCTGTGCGTCTGGTACAGCAACATCCGGTGCTCCATTTTCACGACAGACTGCGCGGCGAACTCTATGCGGATGAAAAACTGGCGCGCGAAGATTTTATTATTCATCGCCGGGATGGCCTGTTTGCCTATAATCTCGCCGTCGTGGTTGACGATCATTTTCAGGGCATCACGGAAATTGTGCGCGGCGCGGATTTAATTGAACCCACGGTGAGGCAAATTTCGCTGTACCAACAATTTGGCTGGCCGGTACCGCAGTATGTCCATCTGCCGCTGGCGTTAAATGCAGAGGGGAATAAACTCTCCAAGCAAAACCACGCGCCCGCCTTGCCCGGCGGCGATCCTCGCCCCATAATAATCAGGGCGTTACAATTCTTAAACCAGAGCGCAACAAATGAGTGGCAGGATCTCAGCGTCGATGATTTATTGAAAAATGCGGTGGCGAACTGGACGCTCGCCGATGTGCCCATTGCAGTGGATGTGAATACGGCATTCTCAAACGCCTCGCGCTGAGCTATGATTAGCCGCTATTTTTTTGTCCTGACGTTTGACACTACCGAGGTGCACTATTTTTACCCGAGTCGCTAATTTTTGCCGAAAGGTGCTAAGCCGCGAAGAGAGCATGGTCGTTGAGGCTATCGTACAACCTCAGATGACGGTTATCCCGCGTGAACAGCACGCTATTTCACGCAAAGATATCAGTGAAAATGCGCTCAAGGTCCTCTACCGCCTGAACAAAGCCGGTTATGAGGCTTATCTCGTCGGTGGTGGCGTGCGTGATTTATTGCTGGGCAAAAAACCAAAAGATTTTGACGTCACGACGAACGCCACGCCGGACCAGGTGCGTAAATTATTCCGCAACTGTCGCCTGGTGGGTCGCCGTTTCCGCCTCGCCCACGTTATGTTTGGGCCAGAAATCATCGAAGTCGCGACCTTTCGTGGTCATCACGAAGATACCGAAGCCGACCGCACCACGTCTCAGCGTGGGCAAAATGGCATGTTGCTGCGCGACAATATTTTCGGTTCTATCGAAGAAGACGCCCAGCGTCGCGATTTCACCATTAACAGTCTTTATTACAGCGTAGCTGACTTCACCGTACGTGATTATGTTGGCGGCATGCGCGATCTGGAAGAAGGCGTCATTCGCCTGATTGGGAACCCGGAAACCCGCTATCGCGAAGACCCGGTACGCATGTTGCGTGCGGTGCGTTTCGCCGCCAAGCTGGGGATGGCGATCAGCGCGGAGACCGCCGAACCCATTCCTCGTCTGGCCGCCCTGATCAACGACGTTCCTCCTGCGCGCCTGTTTGAAGAGTCGCTGAAATTACTGCAGGCGGGCTATGGTTTTGATACCTACACCTTGCTGCGTGAATACAATCTCTTCCAGCCTCTGTTCCCAACCATCAGCCGCTTCTTCACCGAAAACGGTGACAGCCCGATGGAACGCATCATTGCTCAGGTACTGAAAAACACCGATACCCGTATTCACAACGATATGCGTGTTAATCCGGCGTTTTTGTTTGCCGCTATGTTCTGGTATCCGCTGCTGGAAACCGCACAGCGTATTACCCAGGAAGGCGGCCTTGCGTATTACGACGCCTTTGCGCTTGCCATGAATGATGTGCTTGATGAAGCCTGCCGTTCACTGGCCATTCCGAAACGCATCACCTCGCTGATTCGCGATATCTGGCAGCTCCAGTTGCGTATGTCCCGCCGTCAGGGTAAACGCGCGTGGAAACTGATGGAGCATCCAAAATTCCGGGCGGCCTACGATCTGCTGGCCCTGCGTGCCGAGGTGGAAAACAACGGTGAACTGCAGCGCCTGGTGAAATGGTGGGGAGAATTTCAGGTTTCCGCACCGCCGGAGCAGAAAGATATGCTTGACGACCTTGGCGATGAACCCGCTGTTCGTCGTCGCCACCGCCGACCGCGCAAACGCGCGCCTCGCCGTGAAGGCAGCGCGTAATATCATCCCATTCAGGCCTGCCGCGTGCAGGCCTGATGCTATACAGAAACAAAAAACGCAGGAGCCTGTATGTCCCCGACCCTTTGCTATATCGCCATCGGCAGTAATCTCGCATCGCCTCTGGAACAGGTAAAGGCAGCGCTGGACGCCCTTGGAGAGATCCCGCAAAGCCGCGTGGCCGCTGTCTCTGCGTTCTACCGCACGCCTCCGCTTGGCCCGCAGGATCAGCCCGACTATCTGAATGCCGCTGTCGCGCTGGAAACCACACTTGAAGCCGACGCGCTGCTTGACCATACCCAGCGTATTGAACTGCAGCAGGGGCGCGCGCGCAAAGCCGAGCGCTGGGGGCCGCGCACGCTGGACCTGGACATCATGCTGTTTGGCGATCGGGTCATTCAGACACCGCGTCTTACCGTTCCTCACTACGACATGAAAAATCGCGGCTTTATGCTGTGGCCGTTATTTGAAATTGCTCCTGCGCTGGTCTTTCCTGATGGTGTGACGCTGGCCGCTGCCCTTACAGAATGCGCAGCGGACAAACCTGCCTTGTGGTAAAACGCTTTTCTGGCGCATCTGATGTGATCGGTGTTAAACGATTGCCTAAAATCATTGTTCACCTGAACGTTGCTGTTAGAATGCGCCAGAATTCGTTTTTAGCCATCAGGAAACGTTATGAAACCCACCACCATCTCCTGGCTGCTTAAGTGCAAACAGGAAAAGAAACGCTTCGCTACCATCACAGCCTACGATTACAGCTTCGCTAAACTGTTCGCCGAAGAAGGCATCAACGTGATGTTAGTTGGCGACTCGTTAGGGATGACGGTACAAGGTCATGATTCCACCCTGCCAGTGACGGTAGACGACATTGCCTATCACACGCGCGCAGTGCGTCGTGGTGCCCCTCATTGTTTGCTGCTGGCCGACCTGCCGTTTATGGCGTACGCCACCCCGGAGCTGGCATTTGAAAACGCCGCCGCCGTGATGCGTGCCGGGGCCAACATGGTAAAAATCGAAGGCGGTCGCTGGCTGAGTGACACGGTGAAAATGCTCACCGAACGCGCTGTGCCGGTATGCGGGCATTTGGGGTTAACACCGCAGTCCGTGAATATCTTCGGAGGCTATAAAGTTCAGGGGCGCGGCGATGCTGGCCAAACATTGCTGGACGATGCGCTGGCGCTGGAAGCCGCAGGCGCACAGTTGCTGGTTCTGGAATGTGTGCCGGTCGAGCTGGCAAAGCGCGTCACGCAAGCGCTGACTATTCCGGTAATTGGTATCGGCGCAGGCAACGTCACAGACGGCCAGATTCTGGTGATGCACGACGCCTTCGGCATTACCGGCGGTCATATCCCAAAATTTGCGAAAAACTTTCTGAGCGAGGCTGGCGACATGCGCGCTGCCGTGCGCCAGTATGTTGCCGATGTTGAGTCCGGGATTTACCCGGGCGAAGAACACAGTTTCCATTAAGGAGTGCCGTTGTGTTGATTATCGAAACCCTGCCGCTGCTGCGCCAGCATATCCGCAGAGCGCGTCAGGAAGGAAAACGGATTGCGCTGGTGCCTACGATGGGCAACCTGCACGATGGCCATATGACGCTGGTTGAGGAAGCCAAAACCCGGGCAGATGTGGTCGTAGTGAGCATCTTCGTCAACCCGATGCAGTTTGATCGCGCCGACGATTTGGCACGCTATCCGCGTACCCTGCAAGAAGATTGCGAAAAGCTGAATAAACGAAAAGTGGATTTTGTTTTCGCTCCTGCGCCGAATGATATTTATCCGCAGGGTACGGACACGCAAACCTATGTGGATGTTCCGGGCATCTCCACCATGCTTGAAGGCGCAAGCCGCCCCGGGCATTTTCGCGGAGTATCCACTATCGTCAGCAAGCTCTTTAATCTGGTCCAGCCGGATGTCGCCTGCTTTGGCGAGAAGGACTATCAGCAGTTGCAGTTGATCCGCAAAATGGTTGCCGATATGGGCTACGACATTGAGATTGTCGGGGTACCGACCGTGCGTGCGAAAGACGGCCTGGCGCTCAGCTCACGTAACGGCTATCTCACTGCCGAGCAACGCAAAATCGCACCCGCGCTGAGCAAAATCATGAATGCAATGGCGGCAAAACTGCAGGCTGGCGAGCGTAATCTTGACGAGATCATTGCCCTGGCTGAACAGGAGCTGAATGACGCAGGTTTGCGTGCGGATGATATTCAGATCCGCGATGCAGACACGCTTCTGGAACTTGCGCAGACCAGCAAACGCGCGGTGATTTTGATGGCCGCCTGGCTGGGCCAGGCGCGTCTTATCGACAATAAAGTGGTTGAACTCACCCCCGTAGACAGGGGTTAAAAAACGGGCAATACTGCCCTGTTATCGGCCTGGTCTGGCGCTGTCGCCGGGCCGGGAAAATCTGGCCGGACAGCCAAATGCCGCCCGGCGATATACCTGTATTTCGTTACGCCATTAAAGGTAGAAGTTATGATTCGCACTATGCTGCAAGGCAAGCTCCACCGCGTCAAAGTGACACAGGCCGACCTGCACTACGAAGGTTCCTGCGCGATTGACCAGGATTTCCTTGAGGCGGCTGGTATCCTGGAATACGAAGCCATCGATATTTACAACGTCACCAACGGTAAGCGCTTTTCCACCTATGCTATCGCCGGTGAACGTGGTTCCCGCATTATTTCGGTCAACGGCGCCGCAGCGCATTGCGCTGATGTTGGCGATATCCTGATCATCGCAAGCTATGTCACCATGCCGGATGAACAAGCGCGTAGCTGGCAACCGAAAGTCGCCTATTTTGACGGTGACAATGAGATGAAACGCACGGCAAAAGCAGTACCGGTGCAGGTGGCATAAGTCATCCGGCGGTAAAGCATGATTGCCCCAATCAGGGGGAGAAGGCGTTATTGATGCAGTCAGTCTGGACACGGACAGCGCGCAGAAACCGGAGCGTACACGCAGTACGTGAGGATTTCGAGCACTGCCCGGGTTCAAAATGACAAATAAAATAGCATCATTGCCCCAATCAGGGGGAGAAGGCGTTATTGATGCAGTCAGTCTGGACACGGACAGCGCGCAGAAACCGGAGCGTACACACAGTACGTGAGGATTTCGAGCACTGCCCGGGTTCAAAATGACAAATAAAATAGCCTTATACCCCTGATTTTACCCCTGAGGCTGATTACTGATTAACCTCGACATCTCCTCCAGCGAATCCGTCTTTAAGATATACAGCCGTTTTAGCAAGTACGGATTATCTCCAGGCTTAACCTTTCCTCGAACCGTGGTCAGCGCAAGATGGAAACCGGCATCCTTCGCAGCTGCCAGCGCCTTGTCATCATAGCCCCCGAACGGATACGCCAGATACCATACATGCCGGTTGAATTGAGAAAGCGCGCGGCGTGAATGCTTGAAATCCATCAGGATATTGTCATAACTGCGACTTAGCAGGATCGGATGCCCCACGTCATCGGTGCGATGCAGAAAATGGGTATGTGACTGAAAATCAAAAACATGAGAAATTTGTTCCAGCTCAGAAATGCTCATGAACTGCAGGGATTTTGGATCCCAGAGTTGCGGTTTACGCTTAATGCGCGACGAAATAATAAAAGCGGTCGCCCTGAAACCATATTCATTTAACACCGGATAGGCGTAGCGACTGACCGATTTCAACCCGTCATCAAAGGTGATCACCACCGAACGTGCGGGGAGGTTCATCGCGTTGCGTACATAACCCTCCAGCTGATACATGTTTAACGTGGTATAGCCCTGGTCATGCAACCAGGTCATCTGGTTGGTAAAAGCGCGAAGAGAGGTCGTCGTCGAGGTGTGACGAAAACGCGTGTTTTCCTCATCTTCCAGAATATGGTGGTAAGTAAGCACCGGGATACCGTTATCTTCCTGCGCATCCAGGCTACTGATCCACGCCAGCCGTTCGCCAATGCGAATCTGATACCAGGTCTGGTTAAGTCTGTCTTTCAGTTTGCTAATGATGGGATAACGCAGATTTCCGGCCAGCGTACCCAGTTGCTCACTGGTATTATCCGCCTCGTTATACATTGGCGTATCACGCCAGGTGATCAGATTTTGATTACTCAGGGGCTTATTCAGGTCACCGAGGCTGTCCTGCACCTTTTCATTGCCACGAACCGTCCCCAGATGCCCTTTATCAATCCACGCCTTGCCGAAACCAAAGCGAAATTCGTAATAGTCTTCCGCCCCCGGCACCACAGCCAGAATTTGCCCGGCGCGGATATTGCCAACGGTCATAACATTGTTGCCAATCTGCGCCCATATGTCGGCATCTTCCGTAATTTGCATGTAACGAGCAGGATCGGGATTTTCACTAACGAGACGGGCAGAAACGCTATATGACACCAGCAAGAACAGAATGAGGAGAAAACGAGGCATGCACCCAACCAGGCTAAATATAATTTAGATTATTGTAGGAAAAAGAAAAATGAATACCAACGTTTATTTTTCATACAAATCATGTAACAACACAAACGGCGGATTTTTCTGCTGCTGATGCCAGAGACTGCTTACCCCCGGCGCGCCAGCGACCACAATCTGGTTACGAAAATCGGCGCTGCTGCAAAATTCACGCAACGGATACATCGCTTCCAGCAACGTAGCATCAACGCCGGATATCACTTCACAATGCTCATGCTTATGGCTCATTAGCGAGGCGGCACGATAAGGTGCGGCACCGGAAATATCCGTTAAAAAAACCACGCCCTCGCCGGAATCTGTTTCATGTAATGCATCGCAAATCATACGGCTGAGCATATTGGTGCTAAGCCCCTGGCGAAAGTTAACTGCCCTGCACTGCGTAAGCGGACCAAAGCGGCACTCCAGACTGTCCAGCATCTCCTGCGCCAGCTCACCATGGCACGTAATGACCCATCCCAGCATACGTATCTCCTTAGCAGACTTGCAGTTTAGCCAGGTGACCATCAGCCGTCGGTGACAGATATCATAGATTAAAAGGGCAAGGAGAACCCGGCGACGAACGCCGCCGGGAAAGGGTGATTAACTGCGTAGACCGCGTCCACGTTGGATTAAGTACCAGCACAACAGATAAAAAGCGATGATAAACACTGCCAAAACCGCCACCGTGGTGAAAAGCGGCACATCGGTAATACCGAGGAAACCAAAGCGGAAACCGCTAATCATGTAAACAATGGGGTTGAGGTGAGACAGCGCCTGCCAGAACGGTGGTAACAGCGTTAGCGAATAGAACACCCCGCCAAGATAGGTCAGCGGCGTCAGAACAAATGTCGGGATCAGGCTGATGTCATCGAAGGTCGTCGCAAAAACCGCATTCAGCAGTCCCGCCAGCGAGAACAATACCGCGGTCAACAATAGCGTTAACGCAACAAAGACCCACGAATGAACCTGAAAAGGCACGAAAAACAGCGACACGGCGGTCACCAGCACCCCAACACACAAACCGCGCGCCACACCACCACCAACATACCCAGCGATAATTACATGGGTTGGCACCGGGGCGACCAGCAGCTCTTCAATATTGCGTTGAAACTTGGCGCTGAAAAATGATGACGCCACGTTTGCATAGGCGTTGGTGATCACAGCCATCATGATCAGACCTGGCACGATAAACTGCATATAGGTAAAACCATGCATTTCACCGATACGTGAGCCAATCAGGTTGCCAAAGATAATAAAGTAGAGCGTCATGGTAATGACCGGCGGCACCAGCGTCTGTATCCAGATACGCATAAACCGTTGAATTTCTTTATGCCAGATACTTTTCAACGCCACCCAGTAAAGCTGCATCATGCGTGCTCTCCTTTTTTCTCATGCACCAGCGTGACGAATAGCTCTTCCAGTCGGTTAGCCTTGTTGCGCATACTTAAGACCTGTACGCCCTGCGCGCTAAGCTGGCTGAACACGCTGTTTATCCCCTGTTCACGTAGCACTTCGACCTCCAGGGTCGAGGTATCCACCAGCCGATACTGGTAACCTTCCAGCTTCGGTAACGGGCTTTTCGTTGCCAGATCAAGGATAAAAGTTTCCGATTTCAGCTTCGCCAACAGCGACTTCATTGAGGTGTTCTCAATCAGCTCACCGCTCTGAATAATGCCAATGTTACGGCACAGCATTTCCGCTTCTTCCAGATAATGGGTGGTCAGAATGATAGTGGTACCTTTGTCATTGAGATCCTTAAGGAAGCCCCACATAGAACGACGCAGTTCGATATCCACCCCGGCAGTAGGCTCATCAAGAATCAACAACTTCGGCTCATGCATCAACGCACGGGCAATCATCAAACGACGCTTCATCCCGCCCGACAACATGCGTGCACGTTCGTTACGCTTTTCCCACAGATCGAGCTGATTCAGGTATTTTTCGCTGCGTTCAAGCGCATCTTTACGTTCAACGCCGTAGTAACCCGCCTGGTTCACCACAATCTGCTGTACGGTTTCAAACGGGTTAAAATTGAACTCCTGAGGAACGAGACCGAGCTGCCGTTTGGCATTAACGATGTCTTTTTCCAGGTCATAGCCGAAGACACTCACCCGTCCGGACGTTTTATTTACCAGTGAACTGATGATACCTATGGTGGTAGATTTTCCTGCGCCGTTTGGTCCCAGTAACGCGTAAAAATCCCCCGCTTCGACTTTAAGATCAATACCACGTAGCGCATGAACGCCGCCCGGGTAGGTTTTTTTAAGCTGCTCAAGCTCCAGTGCAATGGTCATGAATTTTCACTTACCTTATTCTTACACTCGATGTGTGGTTTAAAAAACATGGGAGTTGACCTATATTAGCGCAACGCACTTATTTGGTTACAGGTCGTTAACTTCCATGAAAGACATAGATACACTCATCAGCAACAATGCACTATGGTCAAAAATGCTGGTGGAAGAGGATCCCGGCTTTTTCGAAAAACTGGCGCAAGCGCAGAAACCGCGTTTTCTATGGATTGGATGTTCTGACAGTCGCGTTCCCGCAGAACGCCTTACCGGCCTTGAGCCAGGCGAACTGTTTGTTCACCGTAACGTTGCCAACCTGGTTATTCATACCGACCTGAACTGCCTTTCTGTCGTTCAGTACGCGGTTGACGTACTGGAGGTTGAGCATATCATCATCTGCGGCCACTACGGCTGTGGTGGTGTGCAGGCAGCGGTGGAAAACCCGGAACTGGGGCTGATAAACAACTGGCTGCTGCATATTCGCGATATCTGGTTCAAGCATAGTTCGTTGCTTGGCGAGATGCCGCAGGAGCGCCGCCTTGATACCCTGTGTGAGCTGAACGTGATGGAGCAGGTCTATAACCTCGGCCACTCAACCATTATGCAATCGGCCTGGAAACGTGGGCAAAAGGTCACGATTCACGGCTGGGCATATGGCATTCACGATGGTTTACTGCGTGACCTGGAAGTCACCGCAACGAACCGCGAAAGCCTGGAACAGCGTTACCGTCAGGGCGTTTCGAACCTCAGCAAGAAACATATCAATCACAGATAATCCTGCATTCCCGGCGGCATGATGCCAGCCGGAATGCGGCATCAGCCGGGCTAAGGCCCGGCTTTTTTATGCTTACTCTTCCAGCATCACGACTTTGCCGACATACGGCAGGTGGCGATAACGTTGCGCATAATCGATGCCATAACCCACCACGAATTCGTCCGGAATCGAAAAGCCGACAAATTCCACTTCAACCTGCACTTCACGGCGCGACGGTTTATCGAGCAGGGTGCAAATAGACAGGGACTTCGGCTCGCGAAGGCTGAGAATTTCGCGCACTTTAGAGAGCGTATTGCCGGAATCGATAATATCTTCAACGATCAGAACGTCCTTACCGCGAATATCTTCATCCAGATCTTTGAGAATTTTAACATCGCGGGTCGAAGACATGCCGCTGCCATAGCTGGAGGCGGTCATAAAATCGACTTCATGCGGTACCTGCACTTCACGGCAAAGGTCCGCCATGAACATAAACGAGCCGCGCAGCAGGCCCACCAGCACCATTTCACTGCCGCTGTCCTGATAACGTTCTGTGATTTGACGACCCAATTCGGCGATACGCGCTTTGATCTCCGCTTCCGGGATCATCACTTCAACACTATGTTTCATTTTAAATAACCATATGATTTAAATAATAAATCACTCAATAACCTGCTTATTGCTTTGGTTACTGAAGCGCAAGGCGTGCAGTATACCAGCAAACGCATTTCCGATGCTTATCTGTCGATAAAGCTCATTTTGTGATGACGATCACACTTGTTAAATCCTATAATTAGTTGCTACTAAAATATTAATGAATTTGGTGAGTGTCTTTTTATGGCTGAAACAAAAACGCAACGGTCAGGTATCCTCGTGATACTGACAGCGCTGTTCGCAGCATTCTGCGGACTTTGGTTACTGATCGGCGGGGTATGGCTGGTCTCCCTTGGCGGCTCCTGGTACTACCCCATCGCGGGTATTATCATGCTGGGCGTCACCGCGCTTTTATGGCGACGTAAGCGTTCTGCGCTATGGCTGTATGCCGCGTTGCTGCTGGCGACCATGATTTGGGGCGTATGGGAGGTGGGCTTCGACTTTTGGGCGCTCACGCCGCGCAGCGATATCCTGGTCTTCTTCGGTATCTGGCTGATTCTGCCCTTTGTCTGGCGCAGATTGATTTTTCCTTCCGGCGGTGCAGTTGCCGCACTGGTGGTAGCACTGCTGATTAGCGGCGGCATTCTCACTTGGGCTGGCTTTAATGACCCACAAGAAGTGAACGGAACGCTGAAAGCGGATGCCACGCCAGCCGCCCCTATCTCACAGGTAGCTGATGGCGACTGGCCGGCTTATGGTCGCAACCAGGAAGGTCAACGCTATTCTCCGCTCAAACAGATTAATGCCGATAACGTCAAAAATCTGAAGGAAGCCTGGGTGTTCCGCACAGGCGACCTGAAGCTGCCGACTGACCCGGGTGAATTGACCAACGAAGTGACCCCAATCAAAGTGGGCGACACCCTTTATCTGTGTACCGCTCACCAGCGCCTGTTTGCACTGGACGCATCGACCGGGAAAGAGAAATGGCATTTTGACCCGCAGTTAAATGCCAACCAGTCCTTCCAGCACGTGACCTGTCGCGGCGTTTCTTATCATGAAGCACGTGCAGATAACGCCAGCCCGGATGTCGTGGCAGATTGCCCGCGCCGCATTATGCTGCCGGTAAACGATGGGCGTCTTTTTGCAATCAACGCCGACAACGGCAAATTGTGCGAAACCTTTGCCAACAAAGGTATACTGAATCTGCAGACCAACATGCCGGACACCACGCCGGGTCTGTATGAGCCGACCTCACCGCCGATCATCACCGATAAAGTGATTGTGATTGCCGGTTCGGTGACCGACAACTTCTCTACCCGTGAAACCTCTGGCGTTATCCGTGGTTTCGACGTGAACACCGGTAAGCTGCTGTGGGCCTTCGATCCGGGCGCGAAAGACCCGAACGCGATTCCGTCTGACGAACATAGATTTACCTTCAATTCGCCTAACTCGTGGGCGCCAGCCGCCTATGATGCGAAGCTGGACCTGGTGTATCTGCCAATGGGTGTGACCACCCCGGATATCTGGGGCGGCTATCGCACGCCGGAGCAGGAACGCTACGCCAGCTCCATCGTGGCCCTGAACGCCACCACCGGTAAACTGGCCTGGAGCTATCAGACGGTTCACCACGATCTGTGGGATATGGATATGCCGTCCCAGCCGACGCTGGCAGACATCACGGTTAACGGTAAAACGGTGCCGGTGATTTACGCCCCGGCGAAAACCGGCAATATCTTCGTGCTTGATCGCAGTAACGGTAAACTGGTTGTCCCGGCGCCGGAAAAACCGGTTCCGCAGGGTGCGGCCAAAGGCGACTACGTGACCAAAACGCAGCCGTTCTCCGACCTGAGTTTTCGTCCGAAGAAAGATCTCAGCGGGGCGGATATGTGGGGCGCGACCATGTTCGACCAACTGGTCTGTCGCGTGATGTTCCATCAGTTGCGCTATGAAGGCATCTTCACCCCGCCATCTGAGCAAGGCACGCTGGTGTTCCCGGGTAACCTGGGGATGTTCGAATGGGGTGGTATCTCCGTTGACCCTAACCGTCAGGTGGCGATCGCCAACCCGATGGCGCTGCCGTTTGTGTCAAAACTGATCCCACGCGGTCCAGGCAACCCGATGGAACAGCCGAAAGATGCGAAAGGCAGTGGTACGGAAGCGGGGATTCAGCCGCAGTACGGCGTGCCTTTCGGCGTAACCCTGAACCCGTTCCTGTCCCCGTTTGGTCTGCCGTGTAAACAGCCAGCCTGGGGTTATATCTCCGCGCTGGATCTGAAAACCAATCAGGTTGTCTGGAAAAAACGTATTGGTACGCCGCAGGACAGCATGCCGTTCCCGATGCCGGTTCCGGTGCCGTTCAATATGGGCATGCCGATGCTGGGCGGTCCGATTTCCACGGCGGGTAATGTGCTGTTTATCGCGGCAACCGCAGATAATTACCTGCGCGCATATAACATGAGCAACGGTGAGAAACTGTGGCAGGGTCGTTTACCAGCAGGCGGACAGGCGACGCCAATGACCTATGAAGTGAATGGCAAGCAGTATGTGGTCATCTCTGCAGGCGGTCACGGTTCGTTTGGTACGAAGATGGGCGACTATATTGTTGCCTACGCCCTGCCGGACGAGAAGTAAAAAAACCGTTCCCTCATCCCGCACAAGGTAAAAGCAAAAAGGCAACGCACGTTGCCTTTTTTAATGTTTTCTCCCTCTCCCCGTGGGGTGAGGGATCCTCATAAAAATGCGAGCACGACCTGTCCCCTCTCCCCGAGGGAGAGGGCCAGGGTTAGGGGGAAAATGCGGCGCTGGTGGTCATTCCGTTCACCTTATGTTCGGTGCTTTTCTATAACGACAGCACCCGTGAACGTGCCAGGGTGGCTCATCGCCACCACCCTGGCAACCCGGGCTCCCGGCAGGAAAATCGCCGCTTCGCGGTCCACTCGTCTTATGTCGTCTGACTTTCGGGTCGGGGACCAGCCTGCGTCCTTGCAGGCTATCCCCTCCGCCCGCTTCCCTGCGGGCGGCCCCGGTCAGCCGTCAACGCCTCATCGATTTTTAGCCGGACCCTGTCATCGCGGTAACTGTTTTATTCTCATTACGCGGTGTTATCGCTGTAAAACGTAATATGACCGGGGATTACTCAGCCCTCAGGGAGAGGGCATCAGACCGCACAAGGTAAAAGCAAAAAGGTAACGTACGTTGCTTTTTTAGTGTTTTCTCCCTCTCCCCGTGGGAGAGGGCCGGGGTGAGGGCATCAAACCGCAGAGTTGTCTTTTCCCCCTCACCCTAACCCTCAAGGGAGAGGGAACTGCATGGAGCCGATTTCCTAAACCGTAAACCCTACCATCATCCCCGTATCCTCATGTTCCAGCAGATGACAGTGCGCCATATAGGCATACTCTTTCGGCGCGTCGTGAGCAAAACGGACCAGCACTTCACTTTTCGCCCCTTCAACGCTGACAATATCTTTCCAGCCTGCGCGATGTGCGGCAGGCGGTTTACCGTTTTCCGACAGGATGCGGAACTGTGTGCCATGGATATGGAACGGATGCAGCATCATGTCGCCCTCACCGGAAATGACCCAACGCTCCCAGGTATCTTTCTGCGCGGCAAACGCAGGCACTTGCATATCAAATGCCTTGCCATTGATACGATTGGCGCTATGAAATTCCATTTCCCCATTACCGTGATTCATCTGCCCCATGTCGCCATGGTTCATGCTCATGTTCATACCACCGTGGTTCATCTGCATCTGACCATGGTTCATATTGCCATGGTGCATCCCCATACCTGCCATAGCAGCATCGCCGTATTTTTGCTGCAGAGCCTGCATCCCCATCATGTCCAGCATCGGATCCATGGAGAGCTGTAGCGTCCGTTGTGTTAATCCTTCCAGCGCTGGCAGTCCAGGGAGCGTCGCCAGTGTGTCAGGCAAGGTACCGGATGCGGTTACCACCACCGGTTGAATACGCAACAGCGGATACGGCTTATCAAATGGCGCAACCGTCATCCCCATTTGCTGTACAGGCAACGTGACCAGATCGAAGACTTTATTATCTCGGGTCTCAACCAGTACCTCAAAGCGCTCTCCCGGCAACAGTGACAGCTCGCTGACTTTCACCGGAGAAGTCAGTAAGCCACCGTCACTGGCAATCACGTAAAGCGGGCGATTATCGCTGGCAGCTACGGTCAGCGAGCGAGCGTTACATCCATTGAGCAGGCGTAAACGCAGCCAGCCACGAGGTGCCGCATGCTGTGGATAGAGGGCGCCGTTCGTCAGTAATGTATCGCCAAACCACCCTACCGCCGCGCTCATCACATCCAGTTGATAATCAATCTGCCCGTCAGCGGCAAAGCGTTTGTCCTGCATGATGACCGGAATATCATCAATGCCCCACTGTTGAGGCAGCCGTAACTTACGGCTGTTTTCATCTTCAATCAGCAGCAGTCCGGCCAGCCCCATTGCCACCTGATGGCCGGTTTTTCCATGTTGATGGGGGTGAAACCAGCAGGTTGATGCAGGCTGATCCGGCGTAAACGAGACCGTACGGCTATCGCCGGGCTTAATCACACCCTGCGGCCCGCCATCGACGTCACCCGATACTTCCAGCCCGTGCCAGTGTACGGTTGTCTCTTCCGCCAGCGCGTTGCGAATGGACACGTTAACGGTTTTCCCCTGACGCAGTTGAATCGCTGGCCCGAGCAGGCTGCCGTTATAGCCCCAGGTTGTTGCCTGTTTGCCCGCAAACGTCGACGTTCCTGTCTGAACCGTAAGCTGGATATGGTTTTGCGCATCGGCGCTCAGCAACGGGGGAATCGGTAACACGGGCCTTTCCGCCGCCAGCAAAGAACGACTCCAGAGCGGCAGTGCACTCGCCACGCCGAGCGCAGCAGAGTATTTCAAAAAATCACGACGTTGCATGTCCCTTTCCTTACTGTTATCAGCCTGGAATTTGAGCATAAACCCTCCCCTTGCCGGAAGGTCAAGAAATGTGGCTGTATTCGGACGATAATAAATATCGTCGCCTCGCCAACAGTGTGCTAACGTTTAATTTCCGTTATGCCGTGGTAGAAATAATGAAGACGCTTTTCAGAACGATTTTATTCGGCAGCCTGCTGGCTGTCTCCGCTAATAGCTACGCCCTGAATGAATCCGAAGCGGAAGATATGGCCGACCTTACGGCTGTATTTGTCTTTCTGAAAAATGACTGTGGCTATAACAATTTACCCAATGGACAGATTCGCCGGGCGCTGGTTTTCTTCGCACAGCAAAACCAGTGGGATCTGAGTAACTACGACTCCTGGGACATGAAATCGCTCGGCGAAGCAAGCTATCGCGACCTGAGTGGCATCCGCATTCCTACCGCCAAAAAATGCAAAGCGCTGGCGCGTGACTCGCTCAGCCTGCTCGCCTACGTGAAATAAGTTATTTCCAGCGAGGGACGCTGGCCGTGCATCCACAGTCAGAGTTAGCTATGATGTTGCGCCTGTTTTGAGCAGGTGTTAACAAAGGAGCAACCTATGGCCGATAACACGCTGTGGCACGAAACGCTGCACGACCAGTTTGGGCAATACTTTGCCGTTGATAAGGTGCTGTACCACGAGAAAACCGGGCACCAGGATCTTATCATTTTCGAAAACGCCGCTTTTGGCCGTGTCATGGCGCTTGATGGCGTGGTACAAACCACCGAACGCGACGAATTTATCTATCACGAAATGATGACCCACGTTCCGCTGCTCGCCCATGGCCGCGCGAAACAGGTGTTGATCATCGGCGGTGGCGATGGCGCCATGCTGCGTGAAGTCACCCGCCATAAAAATATCGAAACCATTACCATGGTGGAAATTGATGCCGGCGTCGTCTCTTTCTGCCGCCAGTATCTGCCGAAACACAACGCGGGCGCTTACGACGATCCCCGTTTCCAGTTGGTTATCGATGATGGCGTGAACTTTGTTACGCAAACCACGCAAACGTTTGACGTGATCATTTCCGACTGTACGGATCCGGTTGGTCCCGGCGAAAGCCTGTTTACCTCGGCGTTTTACGAAGGCTGCAAACGCTGCCTGAATCCCGGTGGCATCTTTGTCGCACAGAATGGCGTCTGCTTCCTGCAACAGGATGAAGCGCTGGACAGCCACCGTAAGCTCAGTCATTACTTCACCGATGTCGGGTTTTACCAGGCGGCTATTCCCACCTATTACGGTGGCATTATGACTTTCGCCTGGGCGACAGATAATGAAGCGCTACGTCACCTTTCCAGCGAGATTATTCAGGCGCGTTTCCATAACGCAGGCCTGACCTGCCGTTATTACAATCCGGCCATTCATACGGCAGCGTTTGCTCTGCCACAATATCTGCAAGACGCACTCTCTTCGCAGTCGTCCTAAGGAGAGATACGAAATTGAAAAAACTGAAACTGCATGGCTTTAACAACCTGACCAAGAGCCTGAGTTTTTGTATTTACGATATCTGCTATGCCAAAACGGAAGCAGAACGTGATGGGTATATCGCTTATATTGATGAGCTCTATAATGCCAATCGTCTGACGGAAATCCTGACGGAAACCTGTAATATCATCGGAGCCAATATCCTCAATATCGCCCGTCAGGATTATGAGCCGCAGGGTGCGAGCGTGACTATTCTGGTCAGCGAAGAACCGGTCGACCCGCAGCTTATCGATAAAACCGAGCATCCCGGGCCGCTTCCCGAAGCTGTGGTCGCCCACCTCGATAAGAGCCATATTTGCGTGCATACCTATCCGGAAAGCCACCCGGAAGGGGGACTATGCACTTTCCGCGCGGATATAGAAGTGTCGACCTGCGGGGTGATTTCACCGCTGAAAGCGCTGAATTACCTGATTCACCAGCTTGAATCGGACATTGTGACAATCGATTATCGCGTTCGCGGCTTTACCCGTGACGTCAACGGCATGAAGCACTTTATCGATCATGAGATCAATTCTATTCAGAACTTTATGTCAGAGGATATGAAGTCGCTGTATGACATGGTGGACGTGAACGTTTATCAGGAAAATATCTTTCACACCAAGATGTTGCTTAAAGAATTCGATCTTAAGCACTACATGTTCCATACCAAACCAGAAGAGCTGACAACGCAAGAGCGTAAAGAGATTACGGAAGCGCTATGGAAAGAGATGCGTGAAATTTACTACGGTCGTAACATTCCGGCCGTGTAACCCACAACGGAGCAAGGATGCTCCGGTCTGTTTGCCAGAGCGCATCGCTCATTCCAGTAAGTTTCGCGGGTCGCGCGATGTTCAGCGTGTTGTTTCGTCATGGAACCACTCCACGTCAACATTGGCAATATCAACACCGTACAGGCTGGCGACGGCGAGCAGCGACTCCATTATTCGTCTGCTGTTATGTTCCGCATCATGGCGCTGAGCGCGCGCTGAATTGCGCAAAAAATAACGGGAAATAAACGCTTTCATCTCAGTCTCCGCAAGCTATCCGGAAGACCATTCCAGCGCAAAAAATCGACAAAGGGAAATATGAAAAACAGCTGAGGTTTTTCACTACGCGCATTTACAGGGACAGAGCACCGGTTCCCGGCAATGCGGAAGACCGGTCCCGGAGAAGCAAGGGGTAAATTAACGCTGTTTAAGGAACTCGCGGTATGCCGCTACCACATTGAGAAAGTCTTCCACACCGCACATCGACAGGCTCTCTTCATCGTAATAGCTCATCCCCTCTTCCATCTCATCGCCTGAGAATTCGAGTTGGTTGGCACGCACCATGACCTCTTCGCCATCCATCCACAACGTATATTCATGCCCGGCGCGCTGCCACGAGCGTTCGCTGCCTTTCACGGTATGCGCTGCCTGCTCCACTTCATCAAGCAGGGCCAGGTTGTCTTTCACTTCTTCATTAAACCAGTGACCAACAGCTTCGTGGCCCATCGACATGCGCACTTTTACCACTCCGGTGATGTCGCGCAGAAATTCGTAATCCATAGTGTTTTCCTCTGCAAAGCCATTAGGGTAATTATCGCAGCAGAGAGGAAGAAAAAAAGCGTGGAGGGTGGGAGGAATGAAAATAAAAAGGTGAGAGCAAGACCCTGCGGCCTGATGCCCTCACCCCCAGCAATGGGTCAGGTGCGGTCTGATGCCCTCACCCCCAGCCCCTCTCCCACGGGAGAGGGTAGCATTTACACTGCCGTCTGGAAAATCACGCCGTCAGCTTTGTCCGTATACTGGTTCAACTGATCGAAGTTCAGATAACGGTAGGTATCCATCGCGGTCTTATCAACCTGAGCAATATAGGTCTGGTACTCTTCCGGCGTCGGCAGTTTGCCGAGCAGAGAAGCCACCGCCGCCAGTTCAGCCGACGCCAGGTAGACGTTAGCGCCAGTCCCTAAACGGTTCGGGAAGTTACGGGTTGAGGTGGAGACCACCGTCGCACCGTCAGCTACGCGCGCCTGGTTGCCCATACACAGGGAGCAGCCCGGGATCTCAATACGCGCGCCGCTCTTACCAAACACGCTGTAATAGCCCTCTTCGGTTAACTGCGCGGCGTCCATACGGGTCGGCGGCGCAACCCACAGGCGGGTCGGCAGCTGGCCTTTATGCGCATCCAGCAGTTTACCGGCAGCACGGAAGTGGCCGATGTTAGTCATGCAGGAACCGATGAACACTTCATCGATCTGCGCGCCCTGAACATCAGAGAGCAGACGCGCATCGTCCGGATCGTTCGGCGCACACAGAATCGGCTCTTTAATTTCAGCCAGATCGATGTCGATCACCGCCGCGTATTCTGCGTCAGCATCGGCTTCCAGCAGCTGCGGATCCGCCAGCCATTTTTCCATGCCCTGGATACGGCGCTCCAGCGTACGACGATCGCCGTAGCCTTCGGCAATCATCCATTTCAGCAGGACAATGTTGGAGTTCAGGTACTCGATAATCGGGTCTTTGTTCAGCTTGATAGTACAGCCGGCAGCAGAACGCTCTGCAGACGCATCGGTAAGCTCAAATGCCTGCTCGACTTTCAGATCCGGCAGACCTTCGATTTCCAGGATGCGGCCAGAGAAGATGTTTTTCTTCCCTTTCTTCTCAACGGTCAGCAGGCCTTGCTTGATAGCGTACAGCGGGATCGCATGAACCAGGTCACGCAGGGTAATGCCCGGCTGCATTTTACCTTTGAAGCGCACCAGTACCGATTCCGGCATATCCAGCGGCATCACGCCAGTCGCCGCCGCAAACGCCACCAGGCCGGAACCCGCCGGGAAGGAGATGCCGATCGGGAAACGGGTATGGGAGTCACCGCCGGTACCCACGGTATCCGGCAACAGCATACGGTTCAGCCAAGAGTGAATAACGCCATCGCCCGGACGCAGGGAGACGCCGCCACGGTTCATGATGAAGTCCGGCAGCGTATGATGGGTGGTCACGTCAACCGGCTTCGGATACGCCGCGGTGTGACAGAAAGACTGCATCACCAGGTCAGCAGAGAAGCCCAGGCATGCCAGGTCTTTCAGCTCATCACGGGTCATCGGACCGGTGGTGTCCTGAGAACCGACGGAGGTCATTTTCGGCTCGCAGTAAGCGCCCGGACGGATACCGGCCACGCCGCAGGCGCGACCGACCATTTTCTGCGCCAGAGAGTAACCACGGCTGCTTTCCGCCACGTCTTTCGCCTGACGGAAGACATCACTGTGCGGCAGACCCAGCGCTTCACGCGCTTTAGTGGTTAAACCACGGCCGATAATCAGCGGAATACGGCCACCGGCACGCACTTCGTCGACCAGCACGTCGGTTTTCAGCTCAAAGCTGGCCAGCAGTTCGTTGGTCTCGTGGTTACGCACTTCACCTTTGAACGGATACACGTCAATCACGTCACCCATATTCAGGTTTGACACATCCACTTCAATGGGCAGCGCGCCCGCATCTTCCATGGTGTTGAAGAAGATCGGCGCAATTTTACCACCGAGGCACAGGCCGCCGCCGCGTTTGTTCGGCACATGAGGGATGTCATCCCCCATAAACCACAGCACGGAGTTGGTCGCAGACTTACGGGAAGAACCGGTCCCCACAACGTCACCCACGTAGGCCAGCGGGAACCCTTTTTTCTGCAGGGCTTCGATCTGTTTGATCGGGCCAACGCTGCCAGGCTGATCCGGCTCAATGCCTTCACGGGCGTTTTTCAGCATCGCCAGGGCGTGCAGTGGGATATCCGGACGCGACCACGCATCCGGCGCCGGAGACAGGTCATCGGTGTTAGTCTCACCGGTCACTTTGAAGACGGTAACGGTAATTTTTTCTGCCAGTGCCGGACGGCTCAGGAACCACTCGGCATCCGCCCAGGATTTCAGTACCTGCTGCGCGTATGCATTGCCCGCCTTCGCTTTTTCTTCGACATCATAGAAGTTATCGAACATCAGCAGCGTAGAAGAGAGCGCTTTAGCGGCAATCGGTGCCAGTTTGTCGTTATCCAGCGCGTCAATCAGCGGATGAATGTTGTAACCACCCTGCATGGTGCCGAGCAGTTCAATGGCTTTTTCAGGAGTAACCAGTGGGGAGGTGGCTTCGCCTTTGGCGATAGCAGCAAGGAATCCGGCTTTTACGTAGGCAGCTTCATCTACACCAGGCGGTACGCGGTTGATCAACAGATCTAACAGGAATTCTTCTTCGCCCTTAGGCGGGTTCTTCAGCAGCTCGACGAGCGCGGCCATTTGGGTTGCATCTAAAGGTTTGGGTACAATTCCCTCGGCGGCACGTTCTGCTACGTGCTTACGGTATTCTTCTAGCACGACGGTTCTCCTCGCTCTCATTGTCATAATGCGGCAGGCGATTCTCTTCACGCTCCTGTGAGACAGCAGTTTGTAGGGTAAATCCGCAATACCGCAACGGGCAGGATAGCAGGATTTTCAGGGGGTGTTAATCTGTTTACAAAAAAGCAACATTAAAAATTGGCTGAATCGTTAAGGGCAGGATAAAGCAGAGGAAATCGTCTTTTAAAGACAGAGAAAAAACGGTAGAAACCACGCAATACGGCCCCGCAGGGCCGTACCAGAAGAAACGTTACTTGTCTTTTGACATATTGAGTAAGTTATTGCGCTCATACTTTTCTGGGGTGATGGTTTTATCCACCAGCTCGCCCAACACATACTTACGCACCGTTTCGACGTTATTCACCTGCGTATGGTTACCGATACTGGTCAGGAAGCCTTTCGCATTGTAATTGAAGGTGGTGGCATTGGTTTCTTCATTATCCACCGTATGGTACAGATAATTCTGTGAATTTTTGCTCGAGTTAAGCGAAAGCGGCGTGGCCGGGTCCAGCGCCTGATACCAGGACGCGGTCAAATGCGTGTGCAGCGTCTGCTTAACGCTCAACGAACCATCATGCGACGTACTCTCTTGTGTCGATTGCGATGCCTGGTACGCGAAGCTCTCTTTCTCATCCATACGATACGGGTTAATGGCTTTCTCTGTTTCCGTCAGCGACAGGGAGAAATCACTCAGACCGCGGATCTGTACCTTGCCATCGCCGCCCATCTGAATTGCGCCCGTTGAGCTCGCCTTGCTGCTCTCTTTGGGCTGCGTCTTATTGAGCGCATGGAAGGCGGATTTAAGCATCGCCATTTGATCGCTATCGCCGTGGCCATCACGACGTGCTTTATCAAACTTGCTATCCCAGGCGTTTAAGGCCGCCTGTTGTTCCGCCGCATTGCCCACCAGAGACGGATTAGACGTATCGCTGGTCATTTTCAGCGAGAAATTATTGTCCTGATAGCCAATCCAGCGTTCACTCCCATCCGCATGGAAGTTAAGGGATTGCTGTGACAAATCGCCACGGCTGAGATCGGTTTTCAGATCGACGGATTTGATAAGAGAGCTGTCAAACTGCGTTAGGCCAGAAACGTCCATTCTCGGAGGCTTCTCGCTCAAACCGTTAAGCGCAGACTGAAAAGCATTGCCTAATTTCGCTATCTCTGCCGCTTCGTCATTGCTGGCTTTGCCGCCCTCGGTTGTGAGCTCCACAGCAATACCATCGCTCTGACGCGTCAGATTCAGATGGACAACAGAACCTGATTGCGTCGTGATATTCAGCGACACGGCAGATTTAGTGGGGAAAGTTATGTTGTTATCCAGCCCGAGGCTGGTCAGCGCCTGACTCACATCGCCCTGATTATCGGCGTAGTTACTGAGCAGTAACCCCCCCAGCCCACTTAACGAGGATACGCCTTCACTGCTCAACCCCAGATGCATCAGCCCCGAAAGCGCACTGTCCGCTTGCGTTGACGCTTTCGCAGCATCGCTAATTTTGGTTGGCGACATGGAGTACACGGCGGCAATTTCTGCCGTCTGGCTGCCGAAAATCACTTTCGCAGAAGCGGATGCCGCGGCAGGCAATGCCGAGCCGTTGGATTTCACTGTCGGTGAGGAGTTGCCGACAGAAGACGCCAGATGTGACAGCGTGGTCAGAAACGTCTTGTTGTTGATGCCAGTGATCATGACGATGAAACTCCCTCTCTCATCGATAAGGTATGGAGTATATACATCGGCAGATCGCGCGCATTATTTATACCAAAATGGAGAAATTATGAATTTATTCTCAAACGGCGGGCAAAAAAAACGCCTCCGAAGAGGCGCTTAACAGGAAGCGAGATTATTTTTTCTTCGCTTTCGGGTTCGGCAGGTCAGTGATGCTACCTTCGAACACTTCGGCTGCCAGGCCTACAGACTCGTGCAGCGTCGGGTGTGCGTGGATGGTCAGCGCGATGTCTTCTGCATCACAGCCCATTTCGATAGCCAGACCGATCTCACCCAGCAGCTCGCCGCCGTTGGTACCAACAATCGCACCACCGATGACACGGTGAGTCTCTTTGTCGAAAATCAGTTTGGTCATACCGTCTGCACAGTCAGAAGCGATTGCACGGCCAGAAGCAGCCCACGGGAAGGTGGCGGTTTCGTAGCTGATGCCTTTCTCTTTCGCTTCTTTCTCAGTCAGGCCTACCCATGCCACTTCTGGTTCGGTGTAAGCAATAGACGGGATAACTTTCGGGTCGAAATAGTGTTTTTTACCGGCGATAACTTCGGCGGCAACGTGACCTTCGTGAACACCTTTGTGCGCCAGCATCGGCTGACCGACGATATCGCCGATAGCATAGATGTGCGGTACGTTGGTGCGCAGCTGTTTGTCAACGCGAATAAAGCCACGCTCGTCAACTTCAACACCCGCCTGGCCTGCATCAAGCAGTTTGCCGTTCGGTACGCGACCGATAGCCACCAGCACCGCATCATAACGCTGTGCTTCCGCAGGCGCTTTTTTGCCTTCCATGGAAACGTAGATACCGTCTTCTTTCGCTTCAACGGCAGTCACTTTGGTTTCCAGCATCAGGTTGAATTTCTGACTGATGCGTTTGGTGAAGACTTTCACGATGTCTTTATCAGCAGCCGGGATAACTTGGTCGAACATTTCAACCACGTCAATTTCTGAACCCAGCGCATGGTAAACGGTACCCATTTCCAGACCGATGATACCGCCACCCATAACCAGCAGGCGTTTAGGAACGGTTTTCAGTTCCAGTGCGTCGGTGGAGTCCCATACGCGCGGATCTTCATGCGGAATGAACGGCAGTTCGATCGGACGGGAACCTGCGGCGATGATCGCGTTGTCGAAGTTGATCACGGTTTTGCCGTTTTCGCCTTCAACTTCCAGGGTGTTTGCCCCGGTGAATTTACCCAGACCGTTGACCACTTTCACTTTACGACCTTTCGCCATGCCTGCCAGGCCGCCAGTCAGTTGAGTGATAACTTTTTCTTTCCAGGTACGGATTTTATCGATATCAGTCTGCGGCTCACCAAATACGATACCGTGAGTCGCCAGCGCTTTCGCTTCTTCGATGACTTTCGCTACGTGCAGCAGCGCTTTAGAAGGGATACAGCCGACGTTCAGACAAACACCGCCAAGGGTGTTGTAACGTTCTACGATGACGGTTTCCAGACCTAAATCAGCGCAACGGAAGGCAGCAGAGTAACCTGCCGGGCCTGCCCCAAGTACCACGACCTGAGTTTTGATTTCAGTACTCATCATGACCTCTTATTGATTTCCGGCAGTCAGGTACTTGTCGCCCTTTATCCACCGGGACGTTCTATCCGCCCGCAGTTTACAAAAATGTTAACAATTTTGAAACAACAAACGGCTCACGAATTCTCGTTTCGCTAATAACCTCACAGTCAATATGAGGTTAAAAGGAAAAAAGCCGGCCGTCAGGCCGGCCTTTCGATTACATCACCAGACGACGGATGTCTGACAGCATGTTGTTGATGATGGTAATGAAGCGCGCACCATCAGCACCGTCAATCACGCGGTGGTCGAAGGACAGAGAGATCGGCATCATCAGACGCGGAACGAACTCTTTACCGTTCCAGACCGGCTCCATCGCAGACTTGGAGACACCCAGAATAGCCACTTCCGGCGCGTTAACAATCGGTGCGAAGTGGGTCGTGCCCAGGCCGCCGATGCTGGAGATGGTGAAGCAACCACCCTGCATTTCGCCAGCCGTCAACTTGCCATCACGCGCTTTTTTGGAGATCACCGTCAACTCGCGAGACAGCTCGGTAACACTCTTCTTATTCACGTCTTTAAAGACCGGAACAACCAGACCGTTCGGGGTATCAACCGCAACACCGATGTTGATGTATTTCTTCAGGGTCAGGCGCTGACCGTCTTCAGACAGAGAGCTGTTGAAGCGCGGCATCTGTTCCAGAGCGGCGGCAACGGCTTTCATGATGAAGACAACCGGGGTGAATTTCACGTCCAGTTTACGTTTTTCAGCTTCGGCGTTCTGCTGTTTACGGAACGCTTCCAGATCGGTGATATCGGTTTTGTCGAAGTGCGTAACATGCGGGATCATCACCCAGTTACGGCTCAGGTTGGCACCCGAGATTTTCTGGATACGGCCCAGTTCCACTTCTTCGATTTCGCCGAACTTGCTGAAGTCGACTTTCGGCCATGGCAGCATGCCCGGGATACCGCCGCCAGTGGCAGCAGCAGGTGCGGCTTCTGCGCGCTTGATAGCTTCTTTGACGTAAGTCTGGACGTCTTCGCGCAGGATACGACCTTTACGGCCAGTGCCCTTCACTTTCGCCAGGTTCACACCAAATTCGCGCGCCAGGCGGCGAATCAGCGGAGTCGCGTGAATGTAAGCGTCGTTTTCTGCAAACTCAGATTTGCCTTCTGCTTTGGCAGCAGGCGCAGCAGCCGGTTTAGCAGCCTGAGCCGGTGCAGCAGCAGGGGCTGGAGCAGCCGCGGCAGCCGGAGCTGCGGCAGGCGCAGCGCCTTCCACTTCGAAGACCATGATCAGAGAGCCGGTAGAGACTTTGTCGCCTACGTTAACTTTCAGCTCTTTCACCACGCCCGCGAACGGCGCAGGGACTTCCATAGAAGCCTTGTCGCCTTCAACGGTGATCAGTGACTGTTCAGCGGCAACTTTGTCGCCCACTTTCACCATCACTTCGGTCACTTCAACTTCATCACCGCCGATATCCGGTACGTTAACGTCTTTTGCACCGCCAGCCGCAGCTGGAGCAGCAGCAGGTGCCGGAGCAGCCGCCTGAGCCGGGGCAGCAGCAGGCGCAGCGCCCGCCACTTCGAAGACCATGATCAAAGAACCGGTAGACACTTTGTCGCCGGTGCTGATTTTGATCTCTTTCACCACGCCCGCAAACGGCGCCGGTACTTCCATAGAGGCTTTATCGCCTTCTACGGTGATCAGAGACTGCTCAGCGGCAACGGTGTCGCCCACTTTCACCATGATTTCAGTGACTTCTACTTCGTCGCCACCGATGTCAGGTACGTTAACGTCTTTTGCCGCTGCCGCAGCAGGTGCTGCTGCCGGAGCCGCTTCTTTCTTCTCTTCTGCCTTAGCAGGTGCAGCGGCTGCTGCACCGTCGGCGGAATCGAAAATCATGATCAGTTTGCCAGTCTCGGTTTTGTCGCCAACAGAGACTTTGATCTCTTTAACAACGCCAGCCTGCGGAGACGGGACTTCCATAGAGGCTTTGTCGCCTTCTACGGTGATCAGCGACTGTTCTGCTTCAACCTTGTCGCCCACTTTGACCAGAATCTCGGTGATTTCAACTTCGTCAGACCCGATGTCCGGTACTTTGATTTCGATAGCCATTATCTCTTTACCTCTTACGCCAGACGCGGGTTAACTTTTTCTGCATCGATGTTGAATTTGGTAATTGCTTCCGCAACCACTTTCTTATCGATTTCGCCACGTTTAGCCAGTTCGCCCAGTGCTGCAACAACCACATAAGAAGCATCAACTTCGAAGTGGTGACGCAGATTTTCACGGCTGTCAGAGCGGCCGAAGCCGTCGGTACCCAGTACGCGGTAATCATCCGCCGGTACATAAGTACGAACCTGCTCTGCGAACAGTTTCATATAGTCAGTAGACGCAACAGCCGGGGCATCGTTCATCACCTGAGCGATGTACGGAACGCGCGGCGTTTCCAGCGGGTGCAGCATGTTCCAGCGCTCACAATCCTGGCCATCACGCGCCAGTTCAGTGAAGGAGGTGACGCTGTATACATCAGAACCTACGCCGTAGTCTTTCGCCAGGATCTGTGCTGCTTCACGTACGTGACGCAGGATAGAGCCGGAGCCCAGCAGCTGAACTTTACCTTTGCTACCTTCGAGGGTTTCGAGTTTGTAGATACCTTTGCGGATACCTTCCTCGGCACCTGCTGGCATCGCCGGCATGTGGTAGTTTTCGTTCAGGGTGGTGATGTAGTAGTAAACGTTCTCTTGCGCTTCACCGTACATACGGGTCAGACCGTCATGCATGATGACCGCCACTTCGTATGCGTAAGACGGGTCATAAGAGATACAGTTCGGGATAGTCAGAGACTGAATGTGGCTGTGACCATCTTCGTGCTGCAGACCTTCACCGTTCAGGGTCGTACGACCGGAAGTACCACCGACCAGGAAGCCGCGAGCCTGTTGGTCGCCTGCCTGCCAGCACAGGTCACCGATACGCTGGAACCCGAACATGGAGTAGTAGATGTAGAACGGGATCATCGGCAGGTTGTTGGTGCTGTAAGAGGTCGCAGCAGCCAGCCAGGACGCGCCAGCGCCCAGCTCGTTGATACCTTCCTGCAGAATTTGACCTTTCTCGTCTTCTTTATAGTAAGCAACCTGCTCACGGTCCTGCGGGGTGTACTGCTGGCCGTTCGGGCTGTAGATACCGATCTGACGGAACAGACCTTCCATACCGAAGGTACGCGCTTCGTCGGCGATGATTGGAACCAGTCTGTCTTTGATCGACTTGTTCTTGAGCATCACGTTCAGGGCACGCACGAAAGCAATAGTGGTAGAGATCTCTTTGTTCTGCTCTTCCAGCAGTTGAGAGAAGTCTTCCAGCGCAGGCAGTTCCAGCTTCTCGGTGAATTTAGGCTGACGAGCAGGCAGGTAGCCTTTCAGCGCCTGACGACGTTCGTGCAGGTACTTATACTCTTCAGAGCCTTCCGGGAAGGTCAGGTAAGACAGATTTTCAACCTGCTCATCGGTGACTGGAACATTGAAACGGTCGCGGATATAACGCACGCCGTCCATGTTCATTTTCTTAACCTGGTGAGCGATGTTTTTACCTTCTGCAGTATCACCCATGCCGTAACCTTTGATGGTGTGGGCCAGGATAACAGTCGCTTTACCTTTGGTTTCACGCGCTTTTTTCAGTGCAGCGTAGACTTTCTTCGGATCGTGACCACCGCGGTTCAGAGCCCAGATCTGCTCATCAGTCCAGTCGGCAACCAGGGCTGCGGTTTCAGGGTATTTGCCGAAGAAGTGCTCGCGAACGTAGGCGCCGTCTTTGGATTTGAAGGTCTGGTAGTCACCGTCAACGGTTTCGTTCATCAGTTGGATCAGTTTACCGCTGGTATCTTTACGCAGCAGTTCATCCCAACGACCGCCCCACATAACTTTGATCACGTTCCAGCCAGCACCCGCGAAGATGCCTTCCAGTTCGTTGATGATCTTGCCGTTACCGGTTACCGGACCATCCAGACGCTGCAGGTTACAGTTGATGATGAAGCACAGGTTGTCCAGCTTCTCGCGGGTCGCGATGGTGATAGCACCTTTGGATTCCGGCTCGTCCATTTCACCGTCGCCCAGGAAAGCGTAAACAGTCTGCTCAGAGGTGTCTTTCAGGCCACGGTGTTCCAGGTATTTCAGGAATTTAGCCTGATAGATCGCACCAATTGGGCCCAGACCCATCGATACGGTCGGGAACTGCCAGAATTCAGGCATCAGTTTCGGGTGCGGGTAAGAAGACAGACCTTTACCGTGAACTTCCTGACGGAAGTTGTTCATCTGCTCTTCAGTCAGACGACCTTCCAGGAAGGCGCGTGCATAGATGCCCGGAGAGATGTGGCCCTGGAAGTACACCAGATCGCCGCCGTCTTTCTCATTGGCTGCACGGAAGAAATGGTTGAAGCACACTTCGTAAACAGTTGCGGAAGACTGGAAGGACGCCATGTGGCCACCCAGTTCCAGATCTTTCTTGGAAGCGCGCAGAACGGTCATGATGGCGTTCCAGCGAATTGCCGAGCGAATGCGACGTTCCAGCTCCAGATTACCCGGGTATTCCGGTTCATCTTCAACGGCAATAGTGTTGACATAGTTGCTAGCTCCGGTACCAGCGGCGACTTTCACGCCCCCTTTACGGGCTTCGGAAAGCAGCTGGTCAATCAGATACTGAGCACGCTCAACACCTTCTTCACGGATTACCGATTCGATCGCCTGTAGCCAGTCGCGAGTTTCAATCGGATCCACGTCATTTTGGAAACGTTCTGACATGGGGGGTATTCCTTATCTATCTAATACGTTGATTTAGCTGGAACCTGTCCCATTGCACTCTTTGTTCTTCATACTCCTGGCTGTCTCTTTGTTGGCTTCGCTTCCTCACCCCAGTCACATAGTTCACTATGCTCCCGGGGATTCGCGCGCTTGCCGCCGCGATACAGCCAAAATTATTTTGAACAACTAAAAGTGCAATAAGACAGGTTCTGCGTTTAGTTGCCGCGCTCTAAATTTTTGGCGCTCCGGTTACAACTCTTCCGGCACAAACTCCACCAGAAAATGCTAATTCTTTCTCTGTTCCAGCCGACGGAGCGAGCGTTCACGACGGCTCTGCTCACGACTGCGGTCCAGCAAGATCTCTTCGATAAAGGCCAGGTGGCGATGAGAGGCTTCACGCGCTTCTTCAGGTTCGCCCGCCATAATGGCTGCAAAGATACTGCTGCGGTGCTTGCTCACCAGCGGCAGCATTTCGCGGCGCGCATAGAGCAACTCGAAATTCTCACGAACATTCTGTGCCAACATTGGTTCCATGCAACGAAGCAGATGTAAAAGCACAACATTATGTGCCGCTTCGGTTACAGCGATTTGATATTGCACGACAGCGTTCGATTCCGCGTCGAGGTCGCCGGATTGCTGCGCCAGCTCAATGGCCTGATGCAGTTCACCAATGCGTACCTTGTCTTCGTCCGTGCTACGTAATGCGGCGTAATAAGCGGCAATGCCTTCCAGTGCGTGACGCGTCTCAAGCAAATCAAACTGGGATTCGGGATGATCGGAGAGCAATTCAACCAGCGGATCGCTGAAGCTCTGCCAGAGGCTGCTTTGAACAAACGTACCGCCACCCTGTCGACGCAGCAGAAGCCCTTTCGCTTCGAGGCGCTGGATGGCCTCACGCAGTGAAGGACGTGAAACGTCGAACTGTTTGGCCAGTTCGCGTTCTGGAGGCAATTTTTCACCGGGGCGTAACGTCCCCTCAAGAATCAAAAACTCCAGTTGCTGCTCAATCACATCGGATAGTTTTGGCTGGCGGATTTTGCTGTAGGCCATTGTTCCCTGTCTCTACCATTCGCCCGGAGTAAATTGGTCTTACCAATTTCATATTCGTGACGCTAAAGTAACAAAGTATTCACCTTATGTCCATACAGGTTTTGATTGAAATCAGTAAACACTGCACATTTTAACAACGTTACAGAAATAACGTTTCAAACATGTAACCTTGCACAAATGACTCGTTTACCCCCAAAGAGGCAGTTTTAACTTTATTGAAACGCGCTCAAACAAATCTGAACCGATTCAGTGTGAATAATTTTGCATATTTAAACTAAATTTCTGCATAAAAACGCAGAAGATTACAAAACAGCCGAAAACGAGGCGATTTACAAATGGTTTCTTTTTATGCAAGTCGTCATCTCTCTTTCACAAAGCAGGTGCAAACGCCTGCGCTTACCACTATTCTGAGCTTCACGAAAGGGATGAGTGCAAATTCATGTCAGCATTTCGTAAATAAAAAAATACAATAAATGGAATTTCTTTCTTACACGCAGACAACAGCGTAGACATAATAACCACACACGAGGTTTCATGATGGAAGGTCAACAGCACGGCGATCAGCTTAAGCGCGGCCTTAAGAACCGCCATATTCAGCTTATTGCGCTGGGCGGCGCTATCGGGACTGGCCTGTTTCTGGGCAGCGCTTCAGTCATCAATTCCGCAGGGCCAGGTATTATCCTGGGCTACGCCATTGCAGGTTTCATTGCTTTTCTGATTATGCGTCAGTTGGGCGAGATGGTCGTTGAAGAGCCGGTTGCCGGCTCATTCAGCCACTTTGCGTACAAATACTGGGGTAATTTCGCGGGTTTTGCTTCCGGCTGGAACTACTGGGTGCTGTACGTGCTGGTTGCGATGGCGGAACTGACCGCGGTTGGTAAATATATCCAGTTCTGGTGGCCGGAAATCCCAACATGGGCCTCCGCTGCGGCCTTCTTCGTTGTTATCAACGCCATTAACCTCACAAACGTCAAAGTGTTTGGCGAGATGGAGTTCTGGTTCGCCATTATTAAAGTGGTTGCTGTGGTCGCGATGATCCTGTTTGGCGGCTGGCTGCTGTTCAGCGGCAGCGCGGGCCCACAGGCAACCGTACGCAACCTGTGGGAGCAAGGCGGGTTCTTGCCGCACGGTATCTCAGGACTGGTAATGATGATGGCTATCATCATGTTCTCCTTCGGGGGTCTGGAGCTGGTGGGGATCACCGCCGCAGAAGCAGACAACCCGGAGCAGAGCATTCCAAAGGCCACCAACCAGGTTATCTATCGCATCCTGATCTTCTATGTGGGTTCACTGGCTGTCCTGCTTTCTCTGCTCCCGTGGACACGCGTTACCGCTGATACCAGCCCGTTCGTACTGATTTTCCATGAGCTGGGTGACACCTTCGTGGCGAATGCATTGAACATCGTCGTGCTGACGGCCGCGCTGTCGGTTTATAACAGTTGCGTATACTGTAACAGCCGTATGCTGTTCGGCCTGGCGCAACAGGGTAATGCGCCGAAAATGCTGCTTTCCGTGGACAAACGTGGCGTTCCGGTTAATACCATTCTGGTTTCCGCTGTGGTGACTGCGCTGTGCGTGCTGATCAACTATATGGCGCCTGAATCTGCATTTGGCCTGCTGATGGCGCTGGTGGTATCTGCCCTGGTTATTAACTGGGCGATGATTAGCCTGGCGCACATGAAGTTCCGTAAGGCTAAGCAGCAACAGGGCGTGACGCCGCGTTTCCCGGCGCTGTTATACCCGTTAGGTAACTGGATTTGTCTGCTGTTTATGGCGGCCGTACTGATCATTATGCTAATGACTGACGGTATGGCTATCTCCGTCTACCTGATTCCGGTATGGCTGGTCGTTCTCGGCATTGGCTATATGTTCAAAGAGAAAAGCGCAAAAACGGTGAAAGCCCACTAATTTTGCCTGCCCCTCTCCCGCCCGGGAGAGGGGTGTTATTGAAATGTAATCAAACTCACACTTTCCCCGATGTAGCTGTTTTGTCCATATTCCTGCCAACATCCTGTAACGCAAATTTCCTTTAGCAGGCAAATAATTATTCCCACAACTCACCGGGAGTAGCGTCAATGGACAACAGCAAACTGTCTGTTAAAGAGAAAATCGGCTATGGCATGGGCGATGCCGGATGTAACATCATTTTTGGCGCCATCATGCTGTTTGTTAACTATTTTTATACGGATATTTTCGGTCTGGCGCCTGCGCTGGTAGGCGTGTTATTGCTTTCAATACGCGTGATAGATGCCATCACCGACCCGATCATGGGGGCGATTGCCGACCGCACACAAAGCAAGTACGGACGCTTCCGTCCATGGCTTTTATGGATTGCCTTACCTTATGCCGTATTCAGCGTATTGATGTTTACCACGCCGGACTGGACCTACAATAGCAAAGTTATCTATGCCTTTATTACTTACTTCCTGCTCTCGCTGACCTATACCGCGATCAACATCCCCTACTGCTCGTTAGGCGGCGTCATTACCAACGATCCGAAAGAGCGAGTGGCCTGCCAGTCTTATCGCTTCGTGATGGTGGGCATTGCCACTTTGCTTCTGTCTCTGACATTACTGCCGATGGCCGAATGGTTTGGCGGTGAAGACAAAGCCAAAGGCTACCAAATGGCGATGACGGTGCTGGCGTTTATCGGCATGTGTATGTTCTTGTTCTGTTTCGCTACGGTTCGCGAGCGTGTTCGTCCGGCGGTGCCTACCAATGACGATATGAAAAAGGACATGAAGGATGTCTGGAAGAACGATCAATGGGTGCGCATTTTGCTGCTCACGTTGTGTAACGTTTGCCCTGGCTTTATTCGCATGGCCGCCACCATGTATTACGTGACCTGGGTCATGGGGCAAAGCACACACTTTGCCACGCTCTTTATCAGCCTGGGCGTTGTCGGAATGATGCTCGGCAGTATGCTGGCAAAAGTCCTGACGGACCGCTGGTGCAAGCTGAAAGTCTTCTTCTGGACAAACATCGCGCTGGCAATTTTCTCCTGTGCTTTCTACTTTTTCGATCCGAAAGCCACGGTCATGATTGTGGTGCTCTACTTCCTGCTGAATATTCTTCATCAGATCCCTTCCCCGCTGCACTGGTCGCTGATGGCGGATGTGGACGACTATGGCGAATGGAAAACGGGCAAGCGTATTACCGGCATCAGCTTCTCCGGCAACCTGTTCTTCCTGAAAGTTGGGCTGGCGGTTGCAGGCGCGATGGTGGGCTTTTTGCTCTCCTGGTACGGTTACGATGCAGGCGCCAAAGCGCAAAGCACCAGCGCTATCAATGGCATCATACTGCTGTTTACCGTTATACCAGGCGTGGGTTATCTGATTACCGCAGGGGTTGTACGCTTGCTGAAAGTGGATCGGGAACTGATGAAAACTATCCAGGCCGACCTGGAAAAACGCCGCGTCAATTATCATGAACTGAGCGAGAACCAGAGCGTTCCCGTGGGTGAACACGTAAGGAAAGCATAATGAACTGGCCGAACCCCTTTATTGAGCAGCGTGCCGACCCGTATATTTTGCGTCATGACGGCAACTATTATTTTGTCGCCTCGGTGCCAGAATATGATCGCCTGGAAATCCGCCGGGCCAGCACCCTTGAGGGATTGTGCATGGCTCAAGGTGTCACTGTCTGGCGCAAACCCGCCAGCGGCCCGATGAGCGAGCTTATCTGGGCACCTGAGCTGCACCACATTGACGGGAAATGGTATCTCTATTTTGCCGCCGCCGGGACGAAAGCGCTGGATGCACTGAATATGTTTCAGCATCGGATGTTTGTGCTGGAGTGCGCCGATGCCGATCCTCTTAGCGGGGCCTGGATCGAAAAGGGCCAGGTGAAAACACCCTTCGATACCTTCGCACTGGATGCCACGACCTTTGTTCATCAGGGTAAACGCTGGTACCTGTGGGCGCAGAAATCACCGGCAATTGCGGGTAACTCAAACCTCTATCTCGCTGAAATGGAAAATCCGTGGACGCTAAAAGGCGAGCCTGTATTACTGAGCAAGCCGGAGTACGACTGGGAATGCAGAGGTTTTCTGGTAAACGAAGGTCCGGCGGTGCTGTTTCACGGCAACAGGCTGTTTATCAGTTACTCTGCCAGCGCCACAGACGAAAACTACTGTATGGGGCTGTTGTGGATTGATATTAACGCTAACCCGCTGGTGGCGGCGAACTGGCATAAATCACCGCAACCGGTATTCCGAACCAGTTATGAGAACCGGCAATATGGCCCCGGCCACAATAGCTTTACCCAAACCGCAAACGGTGAAGATGTGTTGGTCTACCATGCGCGAAATTATACAGAGATTGAAGGCGACCCGCTTTACGATCCGAACCGCCATACCCGCCTCAAACTGATTCGCTGGCAAGATAACGGGATGCCCGATTTCGGCATCCCGCCTGCGGATACGCTGTAAGTTTATTCTCTACATAATTCTGGTCGCAGGAAGGCGGCAAGTCAGTAAGTCCCCAGGAGCATAGATAACGATGTGACTGGGGTGCGCTGGCGCAGCCAACGCACATGCAGCCTGAAGAATGACGAGTATAACGTCACGCAGTTACATCAGCGTGCCGTAAATGGTTAACAGCGCCACCACGACCACCATCACAAACGAGGTCTTTTTGGCCATTGATACAGCGGCTTTTGGTGTTGCGACTTTATCCATATGCGGTTCGCGGGCCAGCGAGAACTGAGCAAGACGCGTTAGCACATGATATTGGGAAGAATGTCGGTCGGTCAGCGAGGCAAACCACGCCGGTAGCGCCTTCTCTCCATGACCAATTAATGCATAAACCACACCCGCCAGGCGCACCGGGATCCAGTCCAGCACGTGCAAAATAGCGTCGATTCCGGACTGCTGGCGTTCATTTGGGGTCTCATAACGTGCCAGCCACGACTGCCATGCACGTAAAAAGCCATAGCCAACCAGCGTCACAGGCCCCCATACTCCGCCGACAATAAACCAGAACAGCGGTGCCAGATAATAACGAAAATTGATCCACAAAAGCGCATTTTGCAGCTCACGCAGATACTCCCGTTCATTACAGCCCGGCGGTATACCGTGAATCAATGTGAGTTCATTCGCCATCGCGTTATGGGCGTGACTGTCATTGCGCGCCGCCGCTTTAAGGTAAGCATGGTAATGCAGGCGCACTTTCCCGGCGCCGATGCACAAAAGCCCCAACAGGATCCACACGACCAACAGCGGCACATTGAAAAATAGCCCTTCCAGCAACTGTAGAATGAGGAACGCCACCAGCATGGTGAGCACAGTCATCAGGAGCGTTCTTAGCATAGAGTAATGTCTGACCCGGCGGAACAACACCTCCAGGCGATGATCCAGTTGCCAGTGTTCTCCGAGTTTAAAAAGCCGCTCGGCAATAAGAACCAGCAGCATGGTAAACAGTGTCATGGCATCTCCTTATCTGATTCTCCCGCCACCAGTCCGCGAAATCTGGGCCAGTCAAACGCCGGGCCGGGATCGGTTTTGCGCTCAGGGGCAATATCGCTGTGCCCGGTCATGTTGTTGGCAATCCGGGGATAAAGCGCAATCAAAGCATGGGTAACGTTCGCCAGTTGCTGGTACTGGGCGTCGGTATAGGGCTGATTGTCAGTGCCTTCCAGCTCAATACCGATGGAAAAATCATTGCAACGTTCCCGCCCATGATAATTCGACACCCCTGCATGCCAGGCACGCTTATCAAACGGAACATACTGAACGACTTCACCGTCACGGCGAATCAGGCAATGAGCGGAGACGCGCAGATGAACGATCCCGGCAAAAAAAGGATGTGCGTCAGGATCCAACGTACCGGTAAACAGTGCATCGATCCACGGCCCGCCAAATTCGCCTGGAGGCAGGCTGATATTGTGGACCACGAGCAACGAAGGCGTTTCACCATCCGGACGGCAATCAAAGTGCGGAGAAGGTACGCGCCGCGCATTCGCCAGCCAGCCCTCATTTAACTGCATGCAGGATCTCCTTAATTATGGTGCTCAAACACGCTCTAGAGTAGCATGTTCAGACGCTGTCCGGTCATTGTACGTTGACGAAACTCGCAATGACAGGACACTGTCTAACTTTTTGATTCGTTACCCTTTTTGGAGTTTTATCATGCCGCCTCGCCGTTACAACCCCGATCTTCGACGTGACGCGCTTTTGCAACGCATTGAACTGGACATCCCCGCTGCCGTCGCGCAGGCCCTGCGCGAAGATTTGGGTGGCGAAGTGGATGCGAACAACGATATTACTGCGCAATTATTGCCACCGGATAACCGCTCCCATGCGGTGATCATTACCCGCGAAGAAGGCGTATTCTGCGGCAAGCGTTGGGTCGAAGAGGTCTTTATTCAGTTGGCTGGCGATGATGTTCGCATTACCTGGCATGTCGCCGATGGCGATGCGGTGACGCCGAACCAGCCATTATTTGAACTGGAAGGTCCCTCCCGCGTTCTGCTCACCGGTGAGCGTACGGCGCTTAATTTTGTGCAAACGCTGTCCGGCGTTGCCAGTGAAGTACGCCGCTATGTCGCCTTACTGGACGGAACCAAAACACAGTTGCTGGATACGCGTAAAACCCTGCCAGGCCTGCGTACCGCGCTGAAATATGCGGTTCTGTGCGGCGGCGGCGCGAATCATCGACTGGGGCTGTCCGACGCGTTCCTGATTAAAGAAAACCACATTATCGCTGCTGGCTCCGTTCGCCAGGCCGTCGAGAAAGCTTTCTGGCTGCATCCTGACGTTCCGGTTGAAGTAGAAGTGGAAACGCTGGAAGAGCTGGATGACGCGCTGAAAGCCGGTGCCGATATCATCATGCTGGACAACTTCGATACGCCGATGATGCGCGAAGCGGTTAAACGTACCCATGGCCAGGCGCGTCTGGAAGTTTCCGGCAACGTCACGTTTGAGACTATCCGTGAATTTGCCGAAACGGGTGTCGATTTCATCTCTGTCGGTGCGCTGACCAAGCATGTCCACGCGTTGGACCTGTCGATGCGTTTTCGCTGATTCCCACTGGCCCGATGGTCTCTGTCTGTCGGGCTTATCCTTCTCTGTTTCCTCAGCCAGGTAAAACGCTTACGCCACTTTGTGACTCGTTTTTCGTAAAGCCTCGCAAACCTTTTGTTCAGTTCTGCAATCTGTTCAATTACGGCTGAAGACCCGTTCCCGTTTCGTTTTTTGTCCCTCGCGGGTCATTCCTTATGTTTGCCAAAGTAACGCCAGCTAACTCAAGGAGCGAACAATGGACAAACAACGGGGCTTCACCCTTATCGAACTCATGGTGGTTATTGGCATTATTGCGATTTTGAGCGCGATCGGTATTCCGGCATACCAGAACTACCTTCGCAAAGCCGCACTCACCGACATGCTGCAAACCTTTATCCCCTATCGAACGGCCGTTGAGCTATGCGCACTGGACCGTGGTGGCGTCACGGGTTGCGATGGCGGCACTAACGGCATTTCTGCCCCCGCCACCACCCGCTATGTTTCCGCCATGACCATCAGCAAAGGAGTCATTACCCTCACCGGACAGGAAAGCCTTACTGGCCTGAGCATCGTCATGACGCCGCAGTGGAATGCGGGCAATGGTATGTCGGGCTGGACGCGTAGCTGCACGGTGGCCGATAACGGTACGCTGAAACAGGCCTGTGAAGATGTCTTCCGTGGAAACAGTAACTGAGGATAGCCCATGCGCCAGGATAAACTCACCACGCTGTGTAAACGCCACCATGCCTGTCTACTTAACTGTGACGAAAAGATGCTGACCATTGCCGTCGTGGGCGACCCCTCATCAGAGCTGCTGGAAGCACTACGTTTCGCGACACAAAAACGGGTTGATATCGAATGCTGGACGCAGGAACAGATGGACAGCCACCATCAACAGTCGGCAGAAGTACAACCACTTCTGCCCGTCGAGGATTCAGGTTCAGCGGTCGAATTGCTTGACCAGACGCTGCAACAGGCTCTTAGCCAGAGGGCATCCGATATCCATTTTGAGCCGGCAGAACAGACCTATCGCATCCGGCTACGCGTTGACGGCGTACTACATGCTCTGCCTCTGGTTTCCAGCGCGCTCGCCAATACGCTGACTGCACGGCTGAAGGTCCTGGGCAATCTGGACATTGCCGAACGCAGGCTGCCGCAAGACGGGCAGTTTAGCATCGCGCTCAACGGGCAGAATGTCTCATTTCGCATAGCCACTCTACCGTGCCGACATGGCGAAAAAATAGTACTGAGGTTGTTGCAGCAGGTGAGTCAGGCACTCGACCTCCGACAGCTTGGAATGACCCACCCCCAACTGGCGCAATTTCAGCAGGCGTTGAACAAACCTCAGGGGTTGCTGCTGGTGACTGGCCCCACGGGCAGTGGAAAAACCGTCACTCTGTACAGTGCGTTGCAGGCTCGCAATAAGCCTGATATCAACCTTTGCAGTGTGGAAGATCCGATAGAGATCCCGCTTAACGGTCTGAATCAGACGCAGATTAACCCACGCGCCGGGCTGACCTTCCAGAGCGTGTTACGGGCCCTTTTGCGCCAGGATCCGGATGTCATTATGGTCGGCGAGATCCGTGATGGCGAAACGGCTGAAATCGCCATCAAGGCCGCACAAACCGGGCATCTGGTCCTGTCAACACTTCACACTAACTCGACAGCAGAAACACTGGTGCGTATCCAGCAAATGGGGGTTGCCCGCTGGATGATCTCCTCCGCGATCTCTTTGGTTGTTGCACAGCGCCTGGTACAAAAACTGTGCCCCCATTGCCGCAGCCGTGAGCATGAGGATGTTAATCTGCCGACAGCACTCTGGCCGCGCTCATTACCGCGCTGGGTATCAAAGGGCTGTGAGCGTTGTTATCACGGATTTTATGGACGAGTCGCGCTATTTGAAGTCCTGGAAATAGACGGTGTACTGCGTCAGGCTATTGCCAGCGGACTCCCCGCCAGCGACATTGAAAAGCAATCACGCGCGGCAGGTATGACGACACTGTTTCAGAATGGCTGTCTGGCGGTAGAAAAAGGGATTACCACTTTCGAAGAGTTGGTTCGCGTATTGGGTATGCCCGATGGCGACTAAACAACTCTGGCAATGGTCCGGGCTGGACGACAACGGTGAGCGGCACAATGGTGCCTTTTGGGCGGAACAGCGTGGCGATGTCCTCTTCGCGTTGCAACAGCAAAGCCTGCACCCACTCTCTCTGCGTCGTCGCCCGGTACGTCAGGCACAGTGGCGCGGAGAATACAGTAGCCAGGTCATCCATCAGCTTGCCACGCTACTGCAGGCAGGCCTGACGTTGCCGGATGGCTTGCAGTTACTGGCCAAACAACAGTCTTCTGTGCAATGGCAGGCGCTGCTACAGACGCTGGCGGAAAATCTGGCCCAGGGCGAGACATTCTCCGGTGCGCTGTCACACTGGCCGGAGGTCTTCCCGCCGCTTTACCTGGCAATGATACGAACGGGTGAGCTGACGGGGAAGCTGGATGAGTGCTGCTTTAAGCTCGCCACACAGCAAAAAACGCAGCTTGCCCTCGTGCGGAAAGTGAAAAAAGCGCTGCGCTATCCGCTTATTGTTCTGATATTGGCATTCATCGTGGTGCTGGCGATGGTCTATTTCGTCCTCCCGGAATTTGCCACGATATACCAGACATTTAATACGCCGTTGCCTGCACTCACGCGTGGAGTACTGGCGTGTGCGGATATCCTCCAGCAAGGCAGCCTTCCCTTAGCCATTATCAGCCTGATGCTGGCCATTCTGCTCAGTCGCTTACAGAAACATTCAGGCTGGCTACGCTATCAGCAACGTATCCTGCTGGCGTGCCCAGTGACAGGACAGCTTGTTCTGGGACAGAAACTCAGTCAGATCTTTACCGTGCTATCGCTGACGCAGCAAGCTGGAATCGCCTTCTTACAAGGTCTGGAAAGCGTCAAAGAAACGCTCACATGCCCATGGTGGCGAGAAATCGTTACTGCAATACATCAGGATATTACCCAGGGTTTGTCGATTTCAGCGGCATTCAGCGCCAGAGGGGTTTTTACGCCGCTATGCATTCAACTGGTCAGCACGGGGGAAGCCTCAGGCGCGCTGGACGCAATGTTACGCAATCTGGCAAAGCATCATAGTGAACATACGCAGCAGCTGGCTGACGGTCTGGCGTCCATACTGGAACCCATACTGCTGGTGGTGACAGGTCTTATTGTCGGCACGCTGATTGTGGCTATGTATCTGCCGATTTTCCATCTGGGAGATGCAATGAGTGGAATGGGATGAGACAGGCGCAGCGAACTGCGCCTGTAAGCCGATTAGAGGCTATTGAAAACGCGGTTTTCTTGCTCCTGCACGCGGATAAAGGTGGTGCGTTTGGTCAGCTCTTTCAGGCGAGATGCGCCCACATAAGTACAGGCTGAACGCAAGCCACCGAGGATATCGCGCGCGGTATTTTCGACCGGGCCACGTAGTTTCAACTTAACGGTCTTACCTTCTGCCGCACGGTACTGAGCCACCCCACCAACGTGACGGGTCATCGCCGACTCAGAACTCATGCCGTAAAACAGCATGAATTTTTCACCGTTTTCTTCAACTACGGTACCACCGCTTTCTTCATGTCCTGCCAACATCCCGCCAAGCATGACAAAATCAGCGCCACCACCAAAGGCTTTCGCCACGTCGCCTGGTACGGTACAGCCGCCATCGCTAACGATTTGACCGCCCAAACCGTGCGCCGCGTCGGCACACTCAATAACAGCAGAAAGCTGAGGATAACCCACACCGGTTTTCACACGAGTGGTACATACAGAACCTGGGCCGATGCCCACTTTTACAATATCCGCACCGGAGAGGATCAGCTCTTCACACATTTCGCCAGTCACGACGTTGCCTGCGCAAATCGTTTTATTCGGCCAGGCTTCACGTGCTTTCGACACGAACTGCACGAAGTGCTCGGAATAACCATTGGCAACATCAATACAGACGAAATTCAGTTGGGAGTGCAGCGCCAGAATCTGTCTGGTCTTTTCGAAGTCGGCATCTGAGGTGCCTGTCGATACCATCACGTGGCGTAATACATCGTCAGACTCGCGCTGAATAAATGCTTTCCAGTCTTCGACGGAATAATGTTTATGCACCGCAGTCAAAATATCGAACGACGCCAGCGCTTTCGCCATGGCAAAGGTACCAACGGTGTCCATATTGGCAGCAATTACCGGTACGCCAGACCAGTTCTGTCCTGAATGCTTAAAGGTAAACTCGCGTTCCAGCTCAACATCGGAACGGCTTTTGAGGGTAGAGCGTTTAGGGCGGATAAGAACGTCTTTAAAACCTAATTTCAGATCTTCTTCAATACGCATGTGCGGATTCCTGGGGTTAATGGCGAACAACGCAGACTTGCAAACACACAACTCCAGTGACGCTATCATACGCACTAATCAGGACTCCGCAAGACTGCGAAATTCTCTTTTTTTACGCTACAATCCTATAAATTTACCTGGTGAAAGGGCAAGATTAGCCGCATTTGCGTAAGTCCATCTTGCACAAATTATAACCTGCTGATTCAGATGAAAAATGCATAGTTATTTTTCCGCGTTTCGCTTACTGACGACCTGAGTTAAGCAAACTGGCAAAATTGAAAATGTGTGGGTTATGATTTTTTCACCGACTTTTTTGAGATCAGACTCTATGGGGTATACGGTCGCGTTAACCGGCGGTATTGGTAGCGGCAAAAGCACGGTCGCGGATGCCTTCGCCCGTTTTGGTGTGGATATTGTCGATGCAGATGTTATTGCCCGTCAGGTTGTTGAACCGGGCTCTGTTGCATTACAGGCCATCGCAGAACATTTTGGTTCAGACATCCTCACACCAGAGGGCTCACTGAACCGTCGCGTATTACGCGAAAGGATTTTTGCTTCCCCGGCCGAGAAAACCTGGCTCAATGGTTTGCTGCACCCATTAATCCATCAGCAAACCCAGCGACAAATTGCCGGAGCTACCTCCCCCTATGTATTGTGGGTTGTTCCTTTGTTGGTTGAAAACCACTTACAGAGCAAAGCCGACCGGGTATTGGTTATCGACGTCTCTCCGGAGACGCAAATTTTGCGAACGATGCAACGTGACGGCGTAAGCCGTGAAAATGCTGAGCATATTCTGGCGGCGCAAGCGACACGTGAAGCACGCCTTGCCGTTGCGGATGATATTATTGACAATAATGGCGCACCAGATGCAATTGCATCGGATGTTGCCCGCCTGCATGCGGCTTATCTGAGTTATGCATCGCAGGCAGTTTCACAGGAAAACCTTTAATGCAGACCCACGTCCTATTTGAACACCCGCTCAACGAAAAGATGCGCACCTGGCTGCGTATCGAATTTCTGCTCCAGCAACTGACCGCTCGCCTTCCTCTTGCCGATCATGCGGACGCGCTGCATTTCTTCCGTAATACCGGTGAGCTACTGGATATTTTCGAGCGTGGTGACACGCGTACCGAATTGCTTAAAGAACTGGAACGCCAGCAACGTAAATTGAAAGCCTGGGCCGAAGTGCCTGGCGTTGATCAGGGACGTATCGATGCCATTCGCCAGCAGTTAAAAGAGACCAGCACTATGCTGATGGCGGCCCCCCGCATTGGGCAACTTTTACGTGAAGACCGGTTAATCGGCCTGGTACGCCAGCGCCTAAGTATACCGGGCGGATGTTGCAGCTTTGATTTGCCCACCCTGCATGTCTGGCTGCACCTGCCGCAAGCTCAGCGTGACGAGCAGGTGAATATCTGGCTGGCCAGCCTGACGCCGCTCAATCACACGTTATCACTGATTCTGGATTTGATCCGCAACTCAGCCCCGTTCCGTAAGCAAACCAGCCTGAACGGTTTTTACCAGGATAATGGTGAAGATGCCGATCTGCTTCGTCTGCATCTGGATTTAGGCAGCCAGTTATTCCCGCAGATTTCGGGACATAAAAGTCGTTTCGCCATTCGTTTTCTGCCGCTCGACAGCGAAAATGGCATCGTCCCGGAACGGTTGGATTTCGAACTGGCTTGTTGTTAAGGAGAAATGATGTCAGACGCAACGCGTGTTAATTGCCCAACCTGCGGCAAAAGCGTGGTATGGAGCGAAACCAGCCCATTCCGTCCATTCTGTTCAAAACGCTGCCAGTTAATAGACCTGGGGGAATGGGCTGCGGAAGAAAAACGCATCCCGAGTGCGGGCGACCTTTCCGACAGCGACGACTGGAGCGAAGAGCAGCAGTAAATAGTTCGGTGGCGGGGAGCCCCGCCACCTGCACGATCAGGCGCTTGCCAGTTTTGAGATGACGGGTTCATTGGCTGGCGGGAACTCCTCCGCCAGCAGTTGAGTCTGGTGAACCCAACGTCCAGGCTGCCCCTCTTTTCCCCACGGCTCACCTTCCCACTGTTCAATAAGATAAAACCAGAGCGTAATGTGGCGGTCCGGGAAGTGATATTCCAGCTTATCGAACAGAGTTACCGCACCAGCGTTGATCCCCACTTCTTCGTGCAACTCACGGACAACCGCTTGTTCAGGCGTTTCGCCTTCTTCGATCTTGCCGCCAGGAAACTCCCATTTATTAGCCATATGCGCATCGGCTGCGCGCTGGGTAATAAAGATTTCACCCTGTGAGTTGCGAATAATGCCAACGGCGATTTGCAGTATTTTCATTGTCGTTACTCCATAAAAAAGGCGCAGTTATCTGCGCCTTTCTTTATTTATTCGTACCTTAGCTCAGACGACCGTGGCACTGTTTGTATTTTTTACCTGACCCGCATGGACAAGGGTCGTTACGACCAACTTTGCGATCGCCGGTCTGCGCAGCCAGCGCTGCCGCCGCCTCAGACTCATCATCACGGTGGCTAAGTTGCTGCATTTGTGCCAGACGCTCTGCTTCTTCGCGGCGTTGTTGCTCCATTGCTTCAACTTCTTCCGGCATACGCACCTGAACTTTACTCAGGGTGCTGATCACTTCATATTTCAGCGACTCCAGCATCGCGGCGAACATTGAGAAAGATTCACGCTTGTACTCTTGCTTCGGATCTTTTTGCGCATAGCCACGTAAATGGATCCCCTGACGCAGGTAATCCATCGCCGCCAGGTGCTCTTTCCACAGTGAGTCAAGCGTTTGCAGCATGACGCCTTTTTCGAAGTGGCGCATCATCTCGGCGCCAACAACCTCTTCTTTGCGACCATAGACTTCGATTGCCTGAGCCAGGATACGCTCACGCAGGGTCTCTTCATGCAATTCCGGCTCTTTATCCAGCCATTCAGCAATCGGCAGATCGAGGTCGAAATCATTTTTCAGGCGTTCCTGCAAGCCAGGAATATCCCACATTTCTTCCAGCGACTGCGGTGGAATATGGGCGTCAATGGTCGCCTTGAACACATCCTCACGAATACTGTTAATGGTCTCGCTCACATCAGACACATCCAACAGTTCATTACGCTGGGTGTAGATTGCACGACGCTGATCGTTCGCTACGTCATCGTATTCCAGCAGTTGTTTACGAATATCGAAGTTACGGCTTTCCACTTTACGTTGGGCGTTGGCAATCGCCTTGGTCACCCACGGGTGTTCAATCGCTTCGCCCGGTTTCATGCCCAGTTTACGCATCATGCTTGACACGCGATCTGAGGCAAAAATACGCATCAGCGCATCTTCCATAGACAGATAGAAGCGGGATGAGCCCGGGTCGCCCTGACGACCAGAACGGCCACGCAGCTGGTTATCGATACGGCGTGATTCGTGACGTTCGGTACCAATGATATGCAGACCACCCGCAGCCAGTACGGCATCGTGACGCACCTGCCAGTCAGCTTTGATCTGCGCGATCTGTTCCGGCGTCGGGTCGGTCAGCGCTGCGACTTCTGCCTGCCAGCTACCACCCAACACGATGTCGGTACCACGGCCTGCCATGTTAGTTGCGATTGTTACCGCTGCGGTATAACCCGCCTGCGCAACAATATCTGCTTCTTTGGCGTGGAACTTCGCGTTCAGTACGTTGTGTTTGATACCCGCTTTCGTCAGCTCATTTGAAACCACTTCGGATTTCTCAATGGAGATCGTACCCACCAGCACCGGCTGGCCTGCAGCAGTACGCTCACGAATATCTTCAATAATCGCCTGAATTTTTTCCGCTTCGGTCATGTAGACCAGATCCGGCATATCTTTACGGATCATCGGACGGTTGGTCGGCACCACCACGGTATCGAGTTTGTAAATAGAACTGAACTCGAATGCTTCGGTATCAGCAGTACCGGTCATCCCCGCCAGTTTCTCATACAGACGGAAGTAGTTCTGGAAGGTAATCGAAGCCAGAGTCTGGTTTTCGTTCTGAATATCCACACCTTCTTTGGCTTCCACAGCCTGGTGCAGACCATCAGACCAGCGACGGCCCTGCATGGTACGGCCAGTGTGCTCATCAACGATGATAACTTCGCCGTCTTTAACAATGTAATCCACATCACGGGTGAACAACGCGTGCGCGCGCAACGCTGCGGTAACATGGTGCATCAACATAATGTTACCCGGAGAGTACAGGGACTCACCTTCGTCCATGATGCCTTCGTTAACCAACAATTCTTCAATCAGCACCAGGCCACGTTCGGTCAGGTTCACCTGCCGCGCCTTCTCATCAACAGAGAAGTGCCCTTCGCCCTGGAAGGTATCGGAATCTTCCTTCTCCTGACGGATCAGGTGCGGGATGATTTTGTTCACTTTTTTGTACATTTCCGAGCTGTCTTCAGCCGGGCCGGAAATGATCAACGGTGTACGCGCTTCATCGATGAGGATGGAGTCCACCTCATCCACCAGCGCATAGTGCAGTTTGCGCTGCACGCGTTCTTCAGGGCTGAACGCCATGTTGTCGCGCAGGTAGTCAAAGCCGTATTCGTTGTTAGTACCGTAGGTGATATCTGCAGCGTAGGCTTCACGCTTCGCTACAGACGGCATACCCGGCAGGTTGATCCCGACGGTCATACCCAGGAATTCGAATAAGGGACGGTTGTTTTCGGCGTCACGTTGCGCCAGATAGTCGTTCACGGTAACCACGTGAACACCTTTGCCGCTCAGGGCGTTCACATACGCAGGCAGTGTCGCGGTCAGCGTTTTACCTTCACCGGTACGCATCTCTGCGATGCAGCGTTCATTCAATACCATGCCGCCGAGTAATTGAACGTCGAAGTGACGCATACCGAAGACACGTTTACTGGCTTCGCGCACGACGGCAAACGCTTCCGGGATCAAGCTTTCAACCGTTTCGCCTTTTTCCAGACGGCCACGAAATTCCGCTGTTTTTGCTTTCAGTTCGTCGTCTGACAGCTTTTCCATTTCCGGCTCCATCGCATTGATGATGCCGACTGCTTTGCGCATACGACGCAGTGTACGATCGTTACGACTACCGAATACTTTTGTTAATAATTTGATAAGCATAATAAAATCTCAAACGCCCCGCTCTGCGGAGTCACAAATGTAGTTGAAGGATAATTTTTCAGCTAAGGCGTTGAGGTCCCGCGCGGATGCCCTGAACCTGGCTAATCCAGGCCCGGACGCTAAACGCGCAATGGTCGGGGAAATCGGTACCACATGTCTGGCTATCAATTGCCGGCGGTCTCTGCTCCTGGGTTAGCAGCGCGCTGAGCGTATCCAGGAGAGCGAGGTGGTGAGCCTGCAAAGGCAGTGGTTCTTCCACGACGGGTAACGCCTGCGGCGCCATCGCGAAAGAGAGGTGGCGAATAACGGTACGGATGGCATGCTGATGCCAGTAATCAACAGTGAAGCTCGGACGACGCGTCCCTTCAAGCAGCGCAAGATTAGTGAAGTTAACGCTACCAGCGCCTTCATGATTACGTGTCGTCGCTTTAGCCGGTTCAGTGTGGTTGCTGTTGCTGAGCGCAGGCATGCCGAAGCTTGCCGCGACCATCCCCAATAAGAGATGCGGCCAGAAATAACGTCTGCCAAGTTGTCGCCAGCGCGTCAGAATTCCGCTCACTCAGTTCACCAAAAAAATCACTGTTGTCCGCTTTTTACTTCGGTACGCATTATTTTGCGCAAAGATATTACCATTAATGCAGCGGGAGGACAGCGATTATAAGGCGCTCCGGGGGATAAAAACGGCCAGGAAAGCAGCGATCGCGCTCATTGAGTGGTAAAAACAATCTTCATCAACCAAAGCGAGGCAAAAGTACAGATTTTAAAATAAAAAACGACTGGCACTCCTGGCAGGAGAGAGTGTGCCAGGTGGACCAGTCGAATTTAGGTCTTACTTATTGTCTGGTATTACGCCAGAACCATCGTCGGTGCTTTGAACGCCAGTGGCAGTTCTGCATCATCTTCGAAGGTCACATATTCCCAGGCTTCCTGTTTCGCCAGGACTGCCTGCAACAGTTTGTTGTTCAGCGCGTGACCCGATTTATACGCAGTAAACGCACCGATGATATTGTGACCACACATGAACAAGTCACCAATCGCGTCGAGCATTTTGTGACGAACGAATTCGTCTTCAAAACGCAGGCCGTCTTCGTTCAATACGCGATAATCGTCAACAACGATGGCACAATCGAAGCTGCCGCCCAGGCACAAACCGCGGGACTGCAGATATTCGATATCACGCATGAAACCGAAGGTACGCGCGCGGCTAATCTGGCGCATAAACGCGTCGGCAGAAAAGTTCATCGCGTAACGCTGAGTGCTGGCATCAATGGCCGGGTGGTTAAAGTCGATAGTGAAATCGAGAGAGAAACCGTTAAACGGCCTGAACTCTGCCCATTTATCACCATCTTCAACGCGGACCGTCTCTTTGATTCGCACGAATTTCTTCGCACTGCGCAGTTCTTCGATGCCTGCATCCAGCAGAAGATAAACGAACGGTGCAGCACTGCCGTCCATAATCGGGATTTCCGGCGCATCGACTTCAACAATAATGTTGTCGATACCCAGACCGGCCAGAGCAGCATTAAGGTGCTCTACGGTTGAAATCCGTACGTCATGCTCGTTCACCAGACACGTACAGAGCATTGTATCACGCACAGATTTAGCATCAGCCGGGAAATCTACCGGTGGATTCAAGTCAGTGCGACGATAGATGACCCCGGTATTGGCCGGCGCAGGGCGCAACGTCAGTGTGACTTTCTTGCCGGTATGTAAACCGACACCAGTCGCCTGAACGATACGTTTAAGTGTCCTTTGTTTGATCATCGTATAATCTCGCCTAATTAACCATCCAACCGAAGTGTACTACACAATCGGTGGGGCAGTTTAGCACAAAGAGCGAAGATGCCCAACTTCCAGCGTATTCTTAATCAGCTTGCTTACGCAAAAACGCTGGAATATCCAGGTAATCCGGTTCTTTAGTCGTCTGCGGCGTATTGTCGTTGACCACTTTAGACTGAGGTTTCTGCTCCTGCTGCAGCGTCGACATACCGTGCTGCTGGTAGCGGTCCATTACCGGTTGCTGCTGCTGTTTGTTAGTCACCAGGGTAATTTCCGGACGTTTGTCCATACCAATACCGGTTGCTACAACAGTAACACGCAGCTCATCATTCATATCCGGATCCAGCGATGTACCAATAACAACAGTAGCATTGTCTGATGCGAATGCACGAATGGTGTTACCCACGGTTTCGAACTCATCCAGGCGCAGGTCGAAGCCCGCGGTGATGTTAACCAGCACGCCGCGCGCGCCAGACAGATCGATATCTTCCAACAGCGGAGAGGAAATCGCCATTTCCGCCGCTTCTTCTGCGCGGTCTTCGCCTCTTGCAACACCAGAGCCCATCATGGCGTAGCCCATTTCGGACATCACGGTACGCACGTCAGCGAAGTCAACGTTCATCAGACCCGGACGGGTAATCAGTTCGGCGATCCCCTGCACAGCGCCTTTCAGTACGTCGTTTGCCGCACCGAATGCATCCAGCAAAGAGATACCACGGCCGAGAACTTTCAGCAATTTATCGTTCGGGATAGTGATCAGCGAGTCCACATGTTTGGACAGCTCAGCGATACCCTGTTCAGCGAATGCCATTCGCTTCTTGCCTTCAAAGTTGAAAGGCTTGGTCACGACGGCAACCGTCAGGATACCCAAATCTTTAGCCACTTCCGCAACGACCGGTGCCGCACCCGTGCCGGTGCCGCCGCCCATACCCGCTGCGATAAAGACCATGTCAGCACCATCAAGCGCAGCGCGCAGTGCTTCACGATCCTCTTCAGCCGCATTACGACCTACTTCCGGGTTAGCCCCAGCGCCCAGACCTTTGGTGATACCACCACCGATCTGAATGGTCTGACCCACCGCAGTCTTACGCAACGCTTGCGCGTCGGTATTCACTGCGAAGAATTCAACACCCTCAATGCGCTCGCGCACCATGTGTTCAACGGCATTACCGCCGCCGCCACCGACGCCGATGACTTTAATCACCGCGTCGTTGGTCAGTTCCATAGGTTCAAACATAATTTCTCTCCGTTTTGTGCCTGTCGCCTGAGACCGCTAATGTTTTCCGGTCTCCGAAAATTAAAATTCTTTACGCAGCCAGCTGTTGATTCGTTTAAACCACGAGCCGACTGATGCACGTTTTTCCACTTCTGCTTCACCACTTAAATGGGTTTCTTTCCCGTAGTGCAGCAATCCCACCGCCGTTGAATAATACGGCTCCTGGGCGTAATCCGTTAGACCAGTAATATTGAGCGGCGCGCCAATACGCACTTGCGTATGGAATACACGCTGGGCACATGCCGCCAGACCTTCAATTTGCGCTGCCCCGCCCGTTAACACAATCCCCGCCGCCAGATGATGTTTCACCCCTTGCTGGCGAAGCTGCTCTTGTAACTGCAAAATCTCATCATTCACCAGATTGAGCAACTCGGTATAACGTGGCTCAATCACGTCGGCCAGCGTCTGGCGCTGTAAGCTACGCGGCGGACGCCCCCCCACACTTGGCACTTCAACACTCTCATCTTTACCCACGATGGAGCCCAGCGCACAACCATGACGAACTTTAATGGCTTCGGCGTCGCTTGGCGGCGTACCGAATGCATAGGCGATATCGCTGGTTACGACATTCCCTGCATACGGGATCACTTTCGTATGGCGCAGCGCTCCGCCTGTATACACAGCCATATCCATTGTACCACCGCCAATGTCTACAACGCAGACACCCAGCTCACGTTCATCCTCCGTCAACACGGAATAACTGGAGGCCAGTCCGGCGAAAATAAGTTGGTCAACTTTCAGACCGCAACGTTCCACCGCTTTAACAATGTTTTTCGCCATATCGTTATGGCAAGTGATCAGATGGACTTTCGCCTGCATACGCACACCCGAAAGACCTACCGGGTTTTTGATACCTTCCTGGTAATCAATGGCATATTCCTGAGGAATGACATGCAGAACGCGGTGTTCATCACGCACTCGAACCGATTTCGCCGTATGCACCACATTCTCTACATCTTCCTGCGTCACTTCTTCTTCTGAAATCGGCACCATACCAATTTCATTCTGGCAGCTAATATGTTTACCCGACAGCGCCAGATAAACAGAAGAAATCTGGCAATCGGCCATCAGTTCGGCCTGATCGATGGCGCGCTGAACGCATTTCACCACAGATTCCAGGTCGTTAACGCCACCTTTATCCATACCACGGGACGGGCAGCTTCCCACGCCGATGATATTGATCATACCGTCGGGCAGAACTTCCCCTACCAAAGCGGCTACCTTCGCGGTACCAATCTCCAGTCCTACTACCAGTTTTCTGTCCGTCGCCTTGATCATTATTGTTCTGCCTGTGCCTGATTCTGTTGCTGATTAGGGTCCTGAACTGGGGCCGGCTTCCAACCTACCGCCGCGCCAGAGTCATAGCGTAAATCCACGTAACTAATTTCTTTGCGATCCGCCTGCGCCTGCTGTTGCAGAACCGGGTACAATTCGACAAAGCGCGCCAGGCGTTTCATCGTATCGCCACGGCCGAGGTTGAGCTTAATATCGTTATTAAGCGTCACCTGCCACGACCGCCGGGCAGTCATCGCCGCCTCTTTCAACGTGAATTTATCCTTCGCCAGCACCTGTCCCATGTCATGGAAGCCCTGTAAAACTTCGCTCTCACTCCCTTCCGGGCCATAGAGCATGGGTAAAACCTGCTTGCTGGTTCGATCCGCAGGAACGCTGAACGAATTACCGTCCATGTCCACCATATGCTGATCATTCCAACGTGCTATAGGCACATATTCAACCAGATGAATCTTCAATTCATCAGGCCATTGCTTTCTTACACTTGCCTGCTTTATCCAGGGCAGACGTTCTATCTGGCTCTGGATTATATTGACATCCTGCGTCATAAACGTGCCGGGTGCGCCAAGCGCCAGAATAGACTGGCGAATATCGTCGTTGCGGGTGTAATGGCGATCGCCTGTCAACACCAGCTTCGACAACGGTAACCGTTGCGCATCTTCCATCCAGCCCAGGACTACCCAGCCGCTAGCCAACACGGTACACAACACCGTCAGCAGGAACAGAATTCCTGCAAGACGCGTTCCATTATTGCGGCGGGAGGATGGCATCTCCTCGACATCGCGATTTCGCGTGTTCAGCGCAGCCTGAGACATATCACTCCGCCAGTTCCAGAATTTGCACGACCAGTTGCGAGAAGGTTAATCCCGCCTGTCGCGCTGCCATCGGTACCAGGCTATGACTTGTCATACCCGGCGCGGTATTGGCTTCCAACAAATAAAACTGACCATCACTGTCTAACATGGCGTCAATTCGTCCCCAGCCCCGACATCCCAGCGCACGCCAGGCTTTCAGTACCAGGTTTTGTAAAGTGGCCTCATCGTTTGCTTCCAGACCTGACGGACAGAAATATTTCGTCTCATCAGAGAGATACTTCGCCTCATAATCATAGAAGGTTCCAGCGGGCTGAATACGAATTGAAGGTAAAATTTCTTTTCCGAGCATGGCAACTGTAAATTCGGGCCCACTTAGCCATTTTTCGATAAGAACTTCATCATCATGTTGAAAGGCAAGCGCTAACGCAGCCGTTAATGCACCAAATTCTTCAACTTTTGACATACCGACGCTTGAACCTTCGCGGCTCGGTTTAACGATAACCGGTAAACCTAACGCTTCAATGCGTTGAATAACGTCATTATTGAGCCCCGATTCAAATTCGTTGCGTGTTAAAGCAACCCACGGGGCAACAGGTAACCCCGCACCTTGCCAGAGCAATTTACTGCGTAATTTATCCATTGAGATTGCCGATGCCATAACGCCGCTGCCGGTATAAGGCACGCCTGTTAGCTCCAGCAACCCTTGCAGACTACCGTCTTCCCCGCCACGCCCATGCAGCGCAATGAATGCTTTATCGAAGCCCATCGCTTTCAGGCGAGTAACATCCACATCACGCGGGTCAATCGGGTGCGCATCAATGCCACCCTCACGTAAACCCGCAAGCACCGCAGCGCCGGAGTTTAATGACACCTCGCGCTCAGCAGAAATTCCGCCCAGCAGGACCGCGACTTTATCAGCCATTGCGCTCGTCCTCCTGTTGCGGCTTGAGTTTCGCTTCCGCCAACTGACGCGCAATCTTGCCAACGTTGCCCGCGCCCTGGATCAGAATTAAATCATTACCGGTCAGAACAGGAGCCAGCATAACCGCGGTTTGAGCCGGATCGGATACCAGGATCGGATCGATTTTCCCACGGCCACGAATAGTACGGCACAGGGAACGGCTGTCCGCCCCCGGGATCGGCGTTTCGCCCGCAGAGTAAACATCCAGCATCAACAGTGAATCGACCTGGGTCAGAACGTTGGCAAAATCGTCATACAGATCGCGCGTACGGGTAAAGCGATGCGGCTGGAAGACCATCACCAGATTTTTATCCGGCCAGCCTGCGCGTGCCGCTTTAATGGTGGCATCTACTTCCGTCGGATGGTGACCGTAATCATCCACCAGCATCGCAGTCCCTGGCTTACCGTTAACGGACGCCAGCGGAAACTCACCCAGAAAATCAAAACGACGCCCGGTGCCCTGGAAGCTTTCCAGCGCGCTAAGAATATCTTCGTCGTCGATGCCTTCCTCTGTCGCCACCGCGACCGCAGCCGCTGCATTAAGCGCATTATGGCGGCCCGGCGCATTCAGCGTGACATGCAGCTCCGGTTTGTCCTGACGAATCAGGGTGAAATGCCCTTGCGCGCCTTTCTGCTGATAGTTTTCAATGCGCACATCCGCATCCTGGCTAAAGCCATATGTGGTGAGCTGACGACCCACGCGCGGAAGTAATTCGCGAATGACCGGATCGTCCACGCACATCACCGCGCGACCATAAAACGGCAGGTTGTGCAGGAAATTAATAAATGTCGTTTTTAAATTCTCGAAGTCGCCCTGGTAGGTATCCATATGGTCAGCTTCGATATTAGTGACAATCGCCACCATCGGTTGCAGGTGGAGGAATGACGCATCACTCTCGTCTGCTTCCGCGATTAAATAACGGCTATTGCCCAGACGCGCATGTACGCCTGCCGCTTTTACCAGACCACCATTCACAAAGGTAGGATCAAGCCCGCCTTCGGCATAAATGCTGGCAACCATAGCAGTCGTTGTCGTTTTGCCATGCGTACCGGCGATAGCAATCCCGTGGCGAAAGCGCATCAGCTCTGCCAGCATTTCGGCACGGCGAATCACCGGGATACGCGCTTCGTTAGCGGCGACGATTTCCGGGTTATCAGCTGCAATCGCGCTGGACACGACGACGACACTTGCATCGCTAACGTTCTCCGGGCGATGGTTGAAGTAGATTGTCGCGCCAAGCGACGCCAACTGCTGCGTTACCGGATTCGGCGCCAAATCAGAACCGCTGATTTGATAGCCTTCGTTAGCCAGAACTTCGGCAATACCGCCCATGCCAGCACCGCCAATGCCGACAAAGTGAATGTGCCGGACGCGACGCATCTCAGGCACGATTGAACGCAGTTTCGCCAGTTGTTGTGTATTCATTCTCTAAACGCCATCTACCACTTCAAATTCGCGCGACGCAAAAGGCGTCGCCAGTATTAAGCCTGTGCTGCAAGACTCACTTCTTTCGCCACTCGTTCAGTGGCATCGGGAATGGCAGCGGCACGTGCGCGCTCGGCCATTTCCAGTAATGCTTCCCGGTTCCAGCTCGCGAGCGTTTCTGCCACGGCATCGACCGTAAATTGCGGTTGCTCCAGAATCTTCGCGGCACCCGCTTTTTCCAGCGGCAGCGCATTCCAGTACTGCTGCCGATCCTTATGCTGGAACGGAACAAATAACGCTGGCAGGCCGGCGGCAGCGATCTCGCTTACCGTCAGCGCGCCGGAACGGCATACCACGACATCCGCCCAGGCGTAGGCCTGCGCCATATCATCAATAAATTCGGTCACCTTATGCTGAGGCTGCCCGGCATCGGCATAGGCCTGCTCAACGGCTTGTTGAGCGCCCTTTCCACTCTGATGCCAGATAGTCACCGCGCTGCCCAGTTTTGCCGCGACCTGCGGCATGGTCTGATTCAGTACGCGCGCCCCCTGCGAACCGCCCACGACCAGAACCCGTACTGGCCCTTCACGGCCCGGTAACCGTTCTTGCGGCAATGGCAGCGCCAGTACATCCACACGTACCGGGTTTCCTACCACGTCTGCCTTCGGGAATGCGCCCGGGAAAGCCTGCATCACTTTGGTGGCGATCTTTGCCAACCATTTGTTGGTTAGCCCTGCAATGCCGTTTTGCTCATGCAGCACAACGGGAATGCCCAGCGACCATGCGGCTAGCCCGCCAGGGCCGGAGACATAACCGCCCATCCCCAACACGACGTCTGGCTTAAAGCGCTGCATAATGGCGCGCGCCTGACGCCAGGCGTTAAAAATTCTCACCGGCGCAAGCAGCAGAGCTTTTACCCCTTTACCGCGAAGGCCGGAGATACGGATGAAGTCAATCTCGATACCGTGTTTCGGTACCAAATCGGCTTCCATGCGATCGGCGGTTCCGAGCCAGCGCACTTGCCAGCCCTGATCCATTAAATGGTGCGCAACCGCCAGCCCGGGGAAAACATGCCCACCGGTACCGCCTGCCATCACCATTAACCGCTTCGGTTGACCGCTCATCGTGAACCTCGTGTAAACGCCTGGGCTTTTTCCAGACGCGTTTCATAATCAATTCGTAACAACAGCATGATCGCCGTCGACATAATCAATAAACTGGAGCCGCCATAACTGATAAGCGGCAGAGTCAGCCCTTTAGTCGGCAGCATACCTGCGGCAGCGCCAACGTTTACTAATGCCTGGAAGCTGAACCAAATGCCAATCGAGCAGGCCAGGAAACCAGAAAACCGCTGATCGATTTCCAGCGCTTTGCGTCCGATGGACATGGCGCGGAAAGCGACGAAGAATACCATTAAAAGAGCCAGTACCACACCGATATAACCCAGTTCTTCGCCGATGATGGCGAAGATGAAGTCGGTATGCGCTTCGGGCAAATACTCCAGCTTTTGTACGGAGTTCCCCAGTCCTTGCCCCCACAGCTCACCGCGACCAAATGCCATCAGCGACTGCGTCAATTGGTAGCCACTGCCAAACGGATCATCCCAGGGGTTCCAGAATGATGTCACACGACGAATACGGTATGGCTCCGCCAAAATCAGCAAAATCACCGCGGCGATACCGGAACCGATAATGGCGATGAACTGCCACAGTTTTGCCCCGGCCAGGAACAGCATCGCCAGCGTGGTAATAAAGAGCACCACCACGGTACCCAGGTCAGGCTGCGCCAGCAGTAGCACCGCGAGCACCATGATGACGCCCATCGGCTTGAGGAACCCGCGCAGGTTATTACGCACCTCATCTACCTTACGCACCAGGTAGTTCGCCAGATAACAGAACAGCGACAGCTTGGTAAATTCCGCTGGCTGGAAACGCATTACGCCCAGGTCAATCCAGCGCGACGCCCCGTTGATTGAGCTACCCACCACCAGAACAACCAACAGCATGACAATAGCGGCCACCAGCATTACCGAGCTCCAGCGCTGCCAGAACTCCATCGGCAACCGCAGCGTTACCAGCCCCAGACAAAACGCCAGGAAAAGATACAGCGCATGGCGTTTGGCAAAGAAGAATGGGTCTGCGGTCAACCTCTGCCCCACCGGCATTGACGCCGACGTCACCATGATAAAACCGATCGCCGCCAGGCCCAGCGTCAGCCAGAACAGCGTGCGGTCGTACATGACCAGACTGTCGTTATCTTTCTGGCGTGAGCCCATCACCCAACCTTTTAATGCACCAAACAGCCAGCTCAGGATCCCAAATCCTGGCAGGTGCGGCATTCTCGGGCGGGGGAGACTTAAACGCATCAACCTAACTCCTGCGCCAGGCGGGTAAAGACATCGCCACGCTGTTCAAAGTTCTTAAACTGATCGAGGCTGGCGCAGGCGGGCGATAACAACACCATGTCGCCCGGCTGTACCCGCGTCGCGATCAGGCGCATTGCCTGTTCCATATCCTGCGTTTGCTCGGTAATTTCCGGACGCAGCGCAGCCAGTTCCGCACCATCGCGGCCAAAGCAATACAAGCGAACATTGCTGCCTTCGAGATAGCGTTTCAGTGGAGAGAAGTCTGCCGATTTACCATCGCCACCGAGCAGCAGATGCAGCGTGCCATCCACATGCAGGCCGTTCAGTGCTGCCTCTGTACTGCCGACGTTGGTCGCTTTGGAATCGTTAATCCAGCGCACACCATTGTGCTCCAGCGCCAGCTGGAAGCGGTGCGCCAGGCCAGTAAACGTGGTTAACGCTTTCAGGCTGCTGGCGCGCGGCAATCCCACGGCATCGGCCAGGGCCAGTGCTGCCAGCGCGTTTGTATAATTATGCTGACCGCTAAGCTTCATCTCTTTAACGTTCAGAACCTTCTCACCTTTCACGCGCAGCCAGGTTTCCCCCTGCTGGCGATTGAGATGGTAATCGCCGACATCCACGCCAAAGCTAACGCAGCGCTCATCCGCGCCGCGCACCGGCATGGTCAGCGCGTCATCCGCATTGACAACACAAACTTTCGCATTTTCATAAACACGCAGTTTTGCCGCACGGTACTGCTGCAGACCAAACGGATACCGGTCCATATGATCTTCGGTGACATTGAGAATGGTCGCCGCGGCAGCATGCAGGCTGGATGTGGTTTCAAGCTGGAAGCTGGAAAGCTCCAGCACATAGAGATCGCAGGCAGATTCCAGCAGCATCAACGCGGGCAGACCGATGTTGCCGCCGACGCCCACGTTCTTGCCGGCGGATTTTGCCATTTCGCCCACCAGCGTCGTGACCGTGCTTTTACCGTTCGACCCGGTGATCGCCACGATCGGCGCCTGCGCCTCGCGGCAGAAAAGCTCAATATCACCTACGATCTCGACACCCGCATCTGCCGCTGCGCTCAACGAAGGGTGCGCCAGTGCGATCCCTGGACTCGCGACGATCAGATCGGCCGCCAACAGCCAGTCATCATTCAGACCACCAAGATAACGTTCCACCTCTTCCGGCAGCTTATCCAGCCCCGGCGGCGAAACGCGGGTGTCCATCACTTTTGGCGTAACGCCGCGCGCGCGGAAAAATTCCACGCACGAGAGTCCCGTCAGACCAAGACCAATAATGACGACTTTTTTACCCTGGTAATCTGCCATGATTAACGTACCTTAAGCGTTGCCAGACCAATCAGGACCAGCATCAGCGAAATAATCCAGAAGCGCACAATCACGCGCGGCTCCGGCCAGCCTTTCAGTTCATAGTGATGGTGAATCGGCGCCATACGGAAAATACGCTGACCACGCAATTTGAACGACCCAACCTGCAAAATCACAGACAGGGTTTCGACGACGAAGACGCCGCCCATAATGACCAACAGAAACTCCTGACGCAGTAGCACGGCGATAATGCCCAGTGCGCCACCTAACGCCAGCGAGCCCACATCCCCCATAAAAACCTGGGCCGGGTAGGTGTTAAACCACAGAAATCCCAGCCCTGCGCCCACAATTGCCGTACAGACAATGACCAGCTCGCCCGCATGACGCAGATATGGAATGTGCAGATAACTGGCGAAGTTCATGTTACCGGTCGCCCAGGCAACCAGTGCAAAGCCCGCCGCCACAAACACGGTGGGCATAATCGCCAGACCATCAAGGCCGTCGGTCAGGTTGACCGCGTTACCTGTCCCCACAATCACGAAATACGCCAGCAGGATGTAGAAGATGCCCAATTGCGGCATGACATCTTTAAAGAACGGCACCACCAACTGTGTAGCTGGCGTGTCGTTACCCGCAAGGTACAGCGCGAACGCAACGCCCAGCGCAATCACCGACATCCAGAAATATTTCCAGCGAGCAATCAGCCCCTTTGTGTCTTTACGCACGACTTTGCGGTAGTCATCGACAAAACCAATGATGCCGTAGCCAACCAGTACAACCAGAACACACCAGACGTAGGGATTGGACGGGTAAGCCCACAGCAGTACAGACACCACGATCGCGGTCAGAATCATGATGCCGCCCATAGTCGGCGTACCGCGTTTACTGAAATGCGACTCCGGGCCATCGTTACGTACGACCTGGCCAAATGAGAGTTTTTGCAGACGGGCAATCATGCGCGGCCCCATCCATAAAGAGATGAAGAGCGCAGTCAGCAGGCTGACGATGGCGCGAAACGTCAAATAGGAGAAGACGTTAAAGCCGGAATAATATTTGACCAAATGTTCGGCCAGCCAAACTAACATGCCCTTTTCTCCTGTAATGCGCGTGCAACCTCTTCCATGGCGGCACTACGTGAACCTTTCACCAAAATGGTAATAATTTGCTTCTCGGCAATCAGCGCCTCTAAACGCGCAACCATTGCCGCCTTATCATCAAAATGCTCACCGACGCCGCTGGCATCACTGATGGCTTTACTGATCTTGCCGACGCTTAACACACGATCGATACCAACAGCTTTTGCCGTTTCCCCCACCTGAACGTGACACGCCTGACTTTCATCACCCAATTCCGCCATGTCGCCGACAACCATGACCCGATAGCCCGGCATTTCGGCTAAAACATGTGCCGCCGCCGTCATCGATCCCACGTTGGCGTTGTAGCTGTCGTCCAACAGTAATTGGTTTTCGCCAAGTTGCACCGGGAAAAGACGCCCCGGAACCGCTTTCAGATTAGCCAGACCCTTTTTCACTGCGTCATGCGGCGCCCCTACCGCCATCGCCAGCGCGGTTGCCGCCAGCGCATTCGCGATATTGTGACGCCCTGGCAATGGCAACGTGACATCTATACCGCCCGTTGGGGTTTGCAGCGTGAATTCTGTACCGTGGGAGGTCACATGAATATTAGTCGCGGTAAAATCGCTGTTAGCGGCATTTGGCGAGAAGCGCCAGACTTTGCGATTGCCGATTATGTTCTGCCAGTTCAGCCAGTCATTGTTATCGGCATTCATAATGGCAATGCCATTGTCCGGCAAGCCGGTATAAATCTCGCCTTTGGCCTTTGCCACTCCGGCCAGAGAACCAAACCCTTCCAGGTGTGCTGCCGCAAGGTTGTTAACCAGCGCCGCTTCCGGACGGGTCAGCGCCACGGTCCAGGCGATCTCGCCCTGATGATTAGCGCCAAGTTCAATCACCGCATACTGATGTTCTTTTGTCAGGCGCAGCAAGGTCATCGGCACACCGATATCATTGTTCAGATTCCCGGCGGTATAGAGCGTATTGCCACATTCACTGAGAATGGCGGCCGTCATCTCTTTCACCGATGTTTTGCCGGAAGAGCCGGTCAGTGCCACAACGCGAGCAGGTACCTGCTGACGAACCCAGGCTGCCAGTTCGCCAAACGCGAGACGGGTATCCTTCACCACCACTTGCGGCAGATCGATATCCAGTTTGCGACTGACTAACAGCGCGCCAGCACCGCCCTCTTTCGCTTTATCAGCGAAATCATGAGCATCGAAACGTTCACCTTTCAGCGCCACAAACAGGCAACCAGAGGTCAACTTACGGGTATCGGAAGTCACCACTTCAATGGTTGCGTCTGCACCCTGCAGTTCGCCGTGCAAAATGCCGCCGAGCTGGCTAAGCGTTACGCTAATCATGCGATCACTCCCAACAGACGCGCCGCGGTGACACGGTCTGAATAATCGAGACGGTGGTTACCGACAATTTGATAATCTTCGTGGCCTTTACCTGCGAGCAGGACAACGTCATCTTCTTTCGCCTGCATGATGGTGTTGGTGACCGCTTCTGCGCGGCCTTCCATCACATGTGCGCGGCCCGCATCAAGCATTCCCGCCAGGATATCGTCGATGATGGCTCGCGGCTCTTCGGTACGCGGGTTGTCATCCGTTACGACCGGAATATCGGCGAACTGCTCGGCAATAGCGCCCATCAGCGGACGCTTGCCTTTATCGCGATCGCCACCGCAGCCAAATACGCACCACAGTTTTCCGGTGCAGTGCAGTCGTGCCGCCTGCAACGCTTTTTCCAGCGCATCCGGCGTATGTGCATAATCCACCACCACGGTTGGTTTGCCCGGCGCGCTGAACACTTCCATACGCCCACAAACCGGCTGCAGACGTGCGCCAGTGTTAAGTAAATCAGCCAGCGGATAACCCAGCGCCAGCAATGTCGCCAGCGCCAGCAGCAGATTGCTGACGTTAAAGGCGCCCATCAGGCGGCTTTCAATCTCACCCTCGCCCCAGGAGGAGGCAAAACGGATAGTCGCGCCGCTGTCGTGGTACACCACGTTGGTCGCTTTTAGCCAGCGACCATGACAATCAGGGTTGATATAGTCTTCCATCGACACGGCAACTGCATCAGGCAGTTTTGCTAACCAACGGCGTCCGACTTCATCATCAGCATTGACGATGGCCTGACCGAAATGGTGAGCAGAAAACAGCAGCCATTTGGCCGCTTCGTAATTGGTCATGTCGCCGTGATAGTCCAGATGATCGCGGCTCAGATTCGTAAAGACAGAGGCAGCAAATTTCAATGCCGCTACGCGGTGCTGAACCAGCCCGTGAGAAGAGACTTCCATCGCGGCGAACGTTGCGCCTTGCTGCGCAAGACTTGAAATCACGTGCTGCACATCAACGGCGGAGCCAGTGGTATTTTCCGATGGAACCACTTTGCCCAACAGACCATTCCCCACAGTGCCCATCACCGCGCTGGTTTCACCAAGCAGTTGGCTCCATTGCGCCAGCAACTGTGTGGTGGTGGTTTTACCGTTAGTGCCAGTCACGCCAATCAGGCGCAGTTGCTCAGAAGGCTCGTTATAAAAACGTCCGGCCAATGCAGAAAGACGCTCATTTAACTGGCTCAGATAGATAACCGGTACGCCATGCATCTCGCGAATTTCGCCGTCGGAGGCCTCATCTTTCGCCTCGGCAATAATGGCAGCCACACCTTGCGCAATCGCCTGCGGGATATATCGACGCCCGTCCGCCTGATGACCCACGACTGCAACAAAAAGATCACCCGACGCCGCTACCCGGCTGTCGAGTGTCATTTCTCGCAGTGCTCGCTCCGGCGCACCTGGCACCCACGGAGCAAGAAGGTCGCGCAAATTACGATCTGCCACCTGTTCCCTCGCCTTGATTAATTACGAATTCATTCTTATCGCCCGTTGTCAGCGCATCCGGTTCGATGTTCATGGTGCGTAAAACGCCGCCCATGATGGCACCAAACACCGGCGCAGAAACGGCGCCACCGTAGTATTTACCTGCTTGTGGATCGTTAATAACGACCACCAGCGCAAAGCGTGGATTACTGGCGGGCGCAACACCCGCGGTATAAGCAATGTATTTGTTGATGTAGCGGCCATCCGGCCCCACCTTCTTCGCCGTACCGGTCTTAATCGCGATGCGGTAGCCTTTAATCGCCGCTTTTACACCGCCGCCGCCAGGCAGGGCCACACTCTCCATCATATGTACGACATTACGTACGATAGATTCATTGAAGATGCGTTCGCCCGGAACAGGGGGATCAACTTTGGTTATCGACAGCGGACGGTAGACACCGTAGCTGCCGATAGTTGCATAGACTCGCGCTAACTGTAACGGCGTTACCATCAGCCCGTAGCCGAAAGAGAAGGTGGCCCTCTCTATGTCAGACCACCGTTGTTTTTGAGGAAATAAGCCACTGCGTTCTCCGACCAACCCCAAATTGGTCGCCTTTCCCAGCCCAAAACGTGAGTAAGTATCTACTAACGCTGAGGACGGCATCGCTAACGCCAGTTTAGAAACACCAACGTTACTCGACTTCTGTAGAACCCCGGTCAGGGTCAATTCGCTGTAGCGCGCCACATCTTTGATTTCGTGGCCGTTAATTCGGTATGGGATCGTGTTCAATACGGTGTTAGGCGTCACGACGCCACGCTGGAGCGCGGTCATCACCACCATGGGTTTCACCGTCGAACCTGGTTCGAAGACGTCGGTAATGGCGCGGTTACGCATGGCGTCTTTCGCGGTACCGGTGAAATTGTTCGGGTTGTAAGAGGGGCTGTTCGCCATCGCCAGCACTTCGCCGGTGTTCACATCCACCAACACGGCACTGCCCGATTCCGCTTTGTTAAATGCCACCGCATTGTTCAGCTCGCGATAGACCAGCGCCTGTAGGCGTTCGTCAATACTCAGCGCAAGGTTATGCGCCGCCTGGCTGTCGGTAGAGGAAATATCCTCAATCACGCGGCCATAACGGTCTTTACGCACAATACGCTCACCCGGCTGGCCGGTAAGCCACTTATCAAAGCTTTTCTCGACCCCTTCGATACCTTCACTGTCGACGTTAGTGAAGCCGATGAGGTGAGCAGTTACTTCGCCCGAAGGGTAATAACGGCGGGACTCTTCGCGAAGGTGAATCCCCGGCAACTTAAGCTTTTTGATGTACTCGCCAAGATCGGGATTCACCTGACGCGCTAAATAGATAAAGCGCCCTTTAGGGTTAGCATTAATGCGCGAGGAAAGTTGATCGAGCGGGATAGTTAATGCGTCAGAAAGGGCCTTCCAGCGATTATCGAGCGTTACGCCGCCGGCATCCTGCACCTCTTTCGGGTCGGCCCAAATCGCTTTCACCGGCACACTCACTGCCAGCGGGCGGCCAGAACGGTCGGTAATCATGCCGCGTGAGGTTGCGACTTCCTGTACGCGCAGCGAACGCATATCCCCTTCACGCACCAGCATATCGGGGTTCACAATTTGCAAGTACGCCACGCGACCCAGCAAAAAGCCCAGCGCCAGCAAAATGCAGCCGCAAAGCAAGGCAAAACGCCAGCTCACAAAGCTGGCCAGTTCTTCCTGGCGTTTCGGTTTTGGCGTTTTCACCGCTGCGGCTTTCATGCGTCGCGTGGTTCCTTATTTCTGTACAACAATGTTTTCCTGGGACGGATCGACATGCTGCATTTGCAGCTTCTCGGTCGCGATCCGCTCAACCCGGCTATGATCGCCGAGCGCATTCTCTTCAAGGATCAAGTTGCGCCATTCAATATCCAGCGCATCGCGTTCCAGCACGAGTTGTTCACGCTGAGCCGTCAACAAACGGGTATGATGCGAGGTAGTGACAACCGTCACCGCCGTCATAATGATGCAAATGAACAAGCAGAGTGGCAGTTTCCCAAATCGCAAAAGGTCGTCGCCGATCACGCCAGGCAAGGCATGGCGCTCGTTGCTTCCTAACGACACTTTAACTTTGCTAAGGGTCTCTGACACTCTGCCGATCATGCGTTCGTCCTCTCTGCAATACGCAGAACTGAACTACGGGCACGTGGATTCTCAGCCACTTCTTCTTCGCCCGGCATCAACTTGCCTAGTGCTCGTAACTGACGGCCACCCAGTTTCCTGAGTTGCTCTTCCGTCATCGGTAATCCTGCCGGAACTTGTGGACCGCGGCTTTGCTCACGCATAAAACGTTTTACAATGCGGTCTTCCAGCGAGTGAAAACTGATGATCGAGAGCCGCCCTCCCGGGGCCAGGACGTCGATCGAGCTTTTTAGCGCCAGCTCTATTTCCTCCAGTTCACTGTTTACCCAGATACGAACCGCCTGGAAGGTACGGGTCGCAGGATGTTTGAATTTATCTTTCACCGGTGTCGCTGCAGCCACCACCGCAGCCAGCTCTTTGGTGCGGGTCATCGGTTCTTCACGGTTACGTTCGACGATGGCACGCGCGATGCGTTTACCAAAGCGCTCTTCACCAAAGGTTTTTATTACCCAGGCGATATCGGCTTCATCGGCCGTTCGTAACCACTCAGCAGCAGACTGACCGCGCGTCGGATCCATACGCATATCAAGCGGACCGTCACGCATAAAAGAAAAACCGCGCTCAGCATCATCAAGTTGCGGAGAAGAAACCCCAAGATCGAGCAGAATTCCGTCGATCTTACCGGTGAGACCACGCTCGCTGACATACTCAGCCAACGCGGAAAAAGGACCATGCACGATGGAAAAGCGGGGATCATCAATCGTTTTTGCGACGGCAATCGCTTCCGGATCCCGATCAATAGCCAGCAGACGTCCTTCCACACCCAGATGGGAGAGGATCAGGCGTGAGTGACCACCGCGGCCAAAAGTGCCATCAATGTAAATGCCATCCGGACGAATGTTCAGGCCATTAACGGCCTCATCCAGTAGCACCGTTGTGTGTTTAAAATTTTCCATCATCATTACAGAGACAAATCCTGCAATCGGTCTGAAAGTATTTCAGTGCCCGCTTGCTCAGCGTCGATATCTTCCTTGACCTGTTGATACCAGGTCGTTTCGTCCCACAGCTCGAATTTATTGAACTGTCCGACCAGCATCACTTCTTTCGTCAGCCCGGCATGTTGCCGTAAAACGGGCGCGATTAATAAGCGCCCTGCGTTATCCATCTGACATTCGCTGGCATGCCCCAGCAAGAGACGTTGTACCCGGCGCTCTTGTGGATCCATGCTCGACAGACGCGACAATTTTTGCTCAATAATTTCCCATTCGGGTAAGGGGTAAAGCAGCAGGCAGGTGTGACGGATGTCAATGGTACAAACCATTTGACCGGAAGCTTTCTCCAGCAGCAAATCCCGATAACGGGTCGGCACGGCTAATCGGCCTTTGCTGTCGAGATTGACTAATGTAGCTCCACGGAACATACCAGCCCCACCCCTGAGTGACCTATTTCACCACTTTATCCCACAAATCCCCACCAAAGGAGTTTACGGAGCGGAGGAAAAGCTTGTCAAGCCAGTGCAAAGGCTAACCAGAATAAAAGATCCCTTATTCGCGGTTACATTCCACTTTGGTGAAATACCGCTCAACTAATGAGGCAAATTAACGTCATGAATATTTGTAAGAAAAAAACTGAATATGCATTGGGGCGTTAAAAACCACTTATTTTATGCGCGCGAAATATAAAGTGTCAGTTTGCGACGCGGGCGGCATTTTAAGACATATTGCAGCCAGATAACAGTGCCAGATGCCGCCTGCGCGGCGGGGGAACTCTAAGAAAAGCCGCAGACATAAAGTCCGCATTCAAAAAGTGGTTGTTATTTCAACGATTACGCCGGGAGATGTAACAAAGTAATACGGGAGACACGTTCAGTTACGTCTTAATTACTTTAAAATGTGTCCTGAGTGAAATAAGGCAAATTAATTAAATTAACAGCCTTAAAAATAAGGATTTATCTGAATTGGCAATAAAATTAATTATCGCCTTTCATTCGCAACAAAAAGGCAGCGATTACTGCCTTTATTTGATCACTACACGCGGCTTAATACGCCACGACGGTAGAGGTTACGACGAATGCGGCTCAAACCCGCCTTAGGTTTACGCGGCTCGTCCAGACTGGCAAGCACAATCTCCAGCACGCGTTCAGCAACATCCCGATGACGCTGCGCCACCGCCAGGACCGGGCACTGCAGGAAGTCCAGCAACTCATGATCACCAAAAGTAGCAATGGCCAGGTCAGACGGTAACTTACCATCGCGGCGCAACGTAACATCCAGCACGCCTTGTAATAGCGCAAAAGAGGTAGTGAAAAGCGCCTGCGGCATGGTGTGCGTTTCCAGCCATTTTTCAAATAACTGCGCAGCAGCTTCGCGCTCATAACTATTTGCATAGAGATAATCCACTTCACGCGGATCGTCCCTCCAGGCAGTACGGAAACCCTGCTCGCGCAGGAAGCTAACAGAAAGTTCAGGCAGCGCACCCAGGTAGAGTACTTTTTCTGCCGGGAATTTGCGTAATTCCGCCGCCAGCATTTCCGAGTCATCCTGATCGGCGCCGACAACGCTGGTGAAGTGTTCACGATCCAGAGCGCGGTCAAGTGCAACTATAGGAAAGGCATCATTGGCCCAACGCTGATAGAAAGGATGCTCCGGCGGCAACGATGTTGAAACGATAATGGCATCCACCTGGCGCTGCAGCAGATGTTCGATACAGCGCATTTCGTTATCTGGCTGATCTTCCGAGCAGGCGATAAGCAGTTGATAACCGCGTTGACGCGCCTGCCGCTCCAGATAATTTGCAATACGCGTATAACTGGTGTTCTCCAAATCAGGAATAACCAGCCCAATGGAGCGAGTACGTCCCGCTCGCAACCCAGCCGCCACCGCATTCGGGTGGTAATTATGCTCACGTACGACCGCCATAACTTTCTCGACGGTTTTGTCGCTGACACGATATTGCTTTGCCTTTCCATTAATGACATAGCTTGCCGTGGTACGTGAGACGCCGGCTAGCCGGGCGATTTCATCCAGTTTCACAATTGCCCCTCAAAAAATAAAAGATACTCCATAACCTTTTTAGGGATATAGGTTAAATTCCATAACATCTAAGCGCAGAATAGACACTGCGGCAACAGCTTTTGTGTTCGCTTCCGGCGGATTTCGCAAAAAAAAAGCCCAGCGGATAACGCCAGGCCAGGAAAATGACGTACGCGTAACACTTAACGCATGATTTTGTCGCCGCGCGATAAACCGACCACGCCAGACCGCGCCACCTCAACGATTTTAGCCACATCACGAATGGTCGCCAGAAAAGCATCAAGCTTATCACTGGTGCCTGCGAGCTGAACCGTATAAATAGAAGGCGTGACATCAATGATCTGCCCGCGGAAGATCTCCGCGTTGCGTTTGACCTCTTCACGACCATAACCGCTGGCCTGGACTTTCACCAGCATGATCTCGCGCTCAACATAGGCACCCTGCCCAAGCTCATTTACACGTAACACATCAACCAGCTTGTGCAGTTGCTTTTCAATTTGCTCCAGCACTTTGGCGTCACCGACCGTCTGAATCGTCATTCGCGAAAGTGTAGGATCATCTGTCGGTGCCACCGTCAGACTTTCAATGTTATAGCCACGCTGGGCAAAAAGGCCGATCACGCGCGATAACGCGCCCGATTCATTTTCCAATAATACAGATAATATCCGGCGCATAATCAGGTTCTCTCCGTTTTGCTCAACCACATTTCATCCATGCCACCGCCACGGATCTGCATCGGATAAACATGTTCACTCCCGTCGACGGTCACATCGACAAAGACCAGGCGGTTATTCTTCACCTGCTCAAGCGCCTCACTCAGCTTCGCTTCCAGTTCGTCCGGACGGGTAATAGTGATCCCAACATGACCATAAGCTTCAGCGACACGCGCAAAGACAGGTAACGACTGCATATACGATTGCGAATGGCGACCCGAATAAATCATATCCTGCCACTGCTTCACCATACCCAAATATCGGTTGTTCAGGTTCAGTACCAGTACCGGAAGCTCATATTGCATCGCGGTAGACAGCTCCTGAATATTCATCTGGATACTGCCGTCGCCCGTAACGCAGATAACCGTTTCATCCGGGAGTGCCATTTTCACACCCAGCGCAGCTGGCAGACCAAAGCCCATCGTGCCCAGCCCGCCGGAGTTTATCCAGCGACGCGGTTTATCAAAGCGGTAATAGAGTGCCGCAAACATCTGATGCTGGCCGACATCCGAGGTGACATAGGCATCGCCTTTGGTTAAGCGCCAGATCGTTTCGATTACCGCCTGCGGTTTGATCTTCTCGCTTTGCGTATCGTATTTCAGGCATTGACGGGCACGCCATTGCTCAATCTGCAACCACCAGTCGCGAATGTCGTCTAAAGGCTGTTGAAACTCTTCTTGTCCCAACAACTCCAGCATCTGTTCGAGCACCAGCCGGGCATCCCCAACAATGGGCACATCGGCCTGCACAGTTTTCGAAATCGACGTGGGATCAATATCAATATGCAGCACGGTCGCATTTGGGCAGTACTTCGCCAGATTATTGGTTGTGCGATCATCAAAGCGCACTCCAACGGCAAAGATCACATCCGAGTGATGCATGGTCATGTTGGCTTCGTAAGTACCATGCATACCCAACATACCTAACGCCTGACGATGCGATGCCGGAAACGCCCCCAGCCCCATGAGCGACGAGACAACAGGGAGATTCAATTTTTCTGCCAGCGCGCTCAGTTGCGGTTCGCAGGCGGATGTGATCGCGCCACCGCCGACATAGACAACGGGGTGTTTAGCCGCCACAAGCGTCTGCAAAGCGCGTTTGATTTGCCCTTTATGCCCGTGTGTTGTCGGGTTATAGGAACGCATACTGACTGAATCCGGCCATACGTAAGGCAGCTTATTAGCCGGATTGAGAATATCTTTTGGTAAATCGACGACGACAGGACCAGGACGACCAGTGGAAGCAAGCCAGAACGCTTTTTTCAGCACGCCGGGAATGTCTTCGGTCTGCTTAACCAGGAAACTATGTTTTACCACCGGGCGGGATATCCCCACCATGTCGCACTCCTGGAAAGCGTCATAACCGATGAGGGAAGTTGCCACCTGACCGGAAAGAACGACCAGCGGAATCGAGTCCATATAGGCTGTTGCAATCCCGGTGATAGCATTCGTGGCTCCCGGCCCGGAAGTGACAAGCACAACGCCGACTTCTCCCGTCGCCCTTGCCAGACCATCAGCCATATGCACCGCTGCCTGTTCATGGCGTACCAGGACGTGATCGATTCCACCGACCGTATGTAGCGCATCGTAAATATCGAGGACCGCGCCCCCAGGATAACCGAATACTTGCTTCACGCCCTGATCGATAAGCGATCGGACGACCATCTCGGCTCCAGACAACATCTCCATGGTTTGCCTCCAGGCTTGGGTTTGGCGACTGACGACAGAACGCATTTCCGTCTTGTCGCTCTGTTCAGTACAGGAAGTCCCTGTATTCTGATTATGAATGGCAGTTACCATAACCGCTGAAAATCTGGCAGGCAATTAGCAAACGATTCACCGCATCCCGTCCCAAAAGAGAAAAAATAAGGTTAACAAGCGGGATTTAGTGAATTTGTCTGTAATAAGCAAAGACGATGACAATTCGTCATTCGAATCACTTCCTGCTCAGTAATTCATGCATTTTTACGGCGCGATTTGATGCGTCAGAGAAATATCTCAGCATAAAATTTCGCATCAATATGTACAAACAGAAGAAATCCGCTATCGGCACACTCAGCGCATGGACTGCTTTTTTAATGGCGACAAACTGAGACCAGTAATTCTTCCATCCATTGGTGGCCTTTATCCCGCCCCGCCGCTTCATGCCATGAAAGGTAACAGGTACGGCTATTCAGTTTTAATGGTAACGGTAAAATCTGGAGGTCTAATTTCCCCGCGAACTCTTCTGCTAACCAACGAGGGGCAATGGCCACAAGCTGAGTTTGAGAAACGACATTAAGCACACTCGTCAATGCCATTCCCTGATAAGCGACACAGGTTTGTTTATCTGTCGTGTCATACCATGGCTGGCTAAACGATGCATAACGGTCCAGTGAAACCACAGCATGCTGTTCACAATAAATATCACTTTCCCGAAGTGGCCCGTTAATACGTGGATGTTTTTTACTGGCTACCAGGACCATCTCGTCTTTAAACAACGGTACGCATGCGAATTCTGGTCGGCGAAATTCATCGTAACCAATGACAAATTCTATTTCCTGGTAACGAAGCTGGTGCTCGGTATTTTTATTTAATGATGATTTAAAGGCCAGATTGATATTCGGCGCAACCTCATTCACGCGATTGTAGATGACAGAGGTGAGAAGGTTATCGAGCGGACTACAAACGCAGAGATTAAAAATGCGCTCGCTGGTCACGGGTTCAAAACCCGACCCTGGTAGTTCATTTTGCACGAGTTGTAGCGCCTGTCGGACCGAACCAAAAAGCTGGAAGGCACGCGCCGTAGGCTGTATCCCGCGACCATAGCGTACAAACAGTTCGTCATTAAACATAACCTTAAGTCTGGCCAGGGCGTTGCTCACCGCCGGTTGTGACATCCCCAATGTATGGGCTGCTCGCGTAATATTTTGTTCCTGCATTACCGCATCGAAAATAGTTAACAAATTAAGATCAACTTTGCGAAGTTGCGGTTTCGTTATCTCATTAATATGAGCATTTTCAATATTCTCTTCTGACATGTCCTTCTCCAGTATCATGCAAAATTCCATTTATCCCGGCAGCAATAATCTAAAGAAATATGATTTATCACGCATATGAGATAAGGAAAAGAGGAATTCCAAAAAATAGGAATGTATAAAGATATTTCAATGACTGCTAATTGCATTCGCAAACAGAGACATTAAATCAAGTATTCCCGCTTAAATAAAACGGCGTACCGGGATCAAAACATAATTAGAATGAATGTACAATACAACTTCACTAAGCAATAAATGCTCTGCGGCAGAAATATTTCACCATTGCAAACAAAATAATTTAACTTAAATTTTTCATTCCTCCATTTTGATTAAGAAAAACGATAACCCCAATAAATTAATCATGATTAATCATTGAGATAGAAAGCTGGTCTTAAAAGTGTGTAAATATAACCAACTGCAAAGAATTGTTCATCAAAGGTACAAACAACGTTAAGTATGAAATAGCACTAATACCTTATTTTGATTTTTCATCGAATTACAGCACGATTAACTAAAGAAAAACACGGTACCAAATCCGTTTTCATGCGCTTTTACGGGGCTAAGTGTTGACTTTGATTTCTGAATCCAGTACCACTAAAGGCATATCGCAGTTAATCACATTCATCTGGAGCATGGTCATGATTCGCAATGTTCGCTTCCTCGGTCTACTACTACTAAACGCATCCCATGTGCGCGGTAGACCGGTGGACGACGCTCAGCGTTAATCATCCTCCAGTTAACACTAAGAACCCGCGCCTTGGCGCGGGTTTTTTTATGCTCGTAGCAAGGCGACCGAAGAGAGATAAGGACCAAACCATGAGCCAGCAAGTCGTTATTTTTGATACAACCTTACGTGATGGTGAACAAGCGTTACAGGCAAGCCTGAGTGTGAAAGAGAAGCTGCAGATCGCCCTGGCGCTGGAACGTATGGGCGTTGACGTCATGGAAGTCGGTTTTCCGGTCTCCTCTCCGGGCGATTTCGAATCCGTACAAACTATCGCGCGTCAGGTTAAAAACAGCCGCGTCTGCGCGCTGGCACGCTGTGTAGAGAAAGATATTGATGTGGCGGCCGAATCGCTGAAAGTCGCCGAGGCGTTTCGCATCCATACCTTTATCGCCACGTCACCGATGCATATCGCCACCAAATTGCGCAGTACGCTGGATGAAGTAATCGAGCGTGCCATCTATATGATTAAGCGCGCCCGTAATTACACCGACGACGTTGAATTCTCTTGTGAAGACGCAGGCCGTACTCCGATCGCAGACCTGGCGCGTGTGGTTGAAGCCGCCATCAACGCGGGTGCGAAAACCATTAATATCCCGGACACCGTTGGCTACACCATGCCTTTCGAGTTCGCCAGTATTATTAGCGGCTTATACGAACGAGTGCCGAACATTGATAAAGCCATTATCTCCGTCCATACCCACGATGATTTAGGTCTGGCCGTCGGTAACGCGATTGCTGCCGTCCATGCCGGCGCGCGTCAGGTTGAAGGGGCGATGAATGGTATCGGCGAACGCGCAGGAAACTGCTCGCTGGAAGAAGTCATCATGGCTATTAAAGTGCGTAAAGACATCATGAATGTGCATACCGGCATTAATCACCATGAAATCTGGCGTACCAGCCAGACGGTGAGCCAGATTTGCAACATGCCAATCCCGGCGAATAAAGCGATTGTCGGCACCGGCGCCTTTGCTCACTCTTCTGGTATCCATCAGGATGGCGTGCTGAAAAACCGTGAAAATTACGAAATTATGACCCCGGAATCCATTGGCCTGAATCAGGTGCAGTTGAACCTGACCTCCCGTTCTGGCCGTGCGGCGGTGAAACATCGTATGGAAGAGATGGGCTACAAAGATACCGACTACAACATGGACCATCTGTACGACGCGTTCCTGAAACTGGCGGACAAAAAAGGCCAGGTCTTCGATTACGATCTGGAAGCGCTGGCGTTCATTAATAAGCAGCAGGAAGAACCAGAGCATTTCCGTCTGGATTACTTTAGCGTGCAGTCCGGTTCCAGCGATATCGCTACCGCCTCAGTGAAATTGGCCTGTGGCGAAGAAACGAAAGCAGAAGCCGCCAACGGCAACGGCCCGGTAGACGCCGTTTATCAAGCGATTAATCGCATCACCGGTTATGACATTGAGCTGGTTAAATATGATCTCAATGCTAAAGGTCAGGGCAAAGACGCGCTGGGTCAGGTGGATATTGTCGTCAATTACAACGGTCGCCGTTTCCATGGCGTGGGTCTGGCAACAGATATCGTAGAATCTTCCGCCAAAGCAATGGTGCACGTCCTGAACAACATCTGGCGCGCCGCAGAAGTCGAAAAAGAATTGCAACGCAAAGCTCAAAATAAAGAAAACAACAAGGAAACCGTGTGATGTCGAAGAACTACCATATTGCCGTGTTGCCGGGCGACGGCATTGGCCCGGAAGTCATGGCCCAGGCTTTAAAAGTACTGGACGCCGTTCGTCGCCGTTTCGATATGCGAATCACTACCAGCCACTATGATGTAGGCGGCATCGCAATCGATCGTCATGGCAACCCGCTGCCGCAAGCAACCGTGGAAGGTTGCGAGCAGGCAGACGCTATTTTGTTTGGTTCCGTAGGCGGCCCCAAATGGGAAAACTTGCCGCCAGCACAACAGCCGGAGCGTGGTGCTCTGCTGCCGCTGCGTAAGCATTTTAAATTATTCAGCAACCTGCGGCCGGCGAAGCTGTACCAGGGGCTGGAAGAGTTCTGCCCGTTGCGCGCTGATATTTCCGCTAACGGCTTTGACATTCTCTGCGTACGTGAGCTGACGGGCGGTATCTACTTCGGTCAGCCAAAAGGTCGTGAAGGCAGCGGTCAGCATGAAAAAGCGTTTGATACCGAGGTGTATCACCGTTTTGAGATTGAACGTATCGCGCGTATCGCATTTGAATCAGCACGTAAACGCCGTAAAAAAGTGCACTCCATTGATAAAGCCAACGTCCTGCAGACCTCCCTGCTGTGGCGTGAAATCGTCAACGAAGTGGCACAGGAATACCCGGACGTTGAGCTGGCGCATATGTATATCGACAACGCCACCATGCAGCTGATTAAAGATCCGTCCCAGTTTGACGTGCTGCTGTGCTCCAACCTGTTCGGCGATATCCTCTCTGATGAGTGTGCGATGATCACAGGCTCCATGGGTATGCTGCCGTCTGCCAGCCTGAATGAACAAGGTTTTGGTCTGTACGAACCGGCTGGCGGCTCCGCGCCGGATATCGCGGGCAAAAATATTGCCAACCCGATAGCCCAAATCCTGTCTCTCGCATTGCTGTTGCGTTACAGCCTGGATGCCGATGACGCGGCAACCGCCATTGAAAGCGCTATTAACCGCGCATTAGAAGAAGGTGTGCGTACCGGTGATTTAGCCCGTGGCGCCGCAGCTGTTAGTACCGATGAGATGGGTGACATCATCGCCCGTTATATCGCAGAAGGGGTGTAATCATGGCTAAGACGTTGTACGAAAAATTGTTTGATGCGCACGTCGTGTACGAAGCGCCAAACGAAACCCCATTGTTATACATTGATCGTCATCTGGTGCATGAAGTGACTTCGCCGCAGGCATTTGACGGTCTGCGCGCGCACAACCGTCCGGTACGTCAGCCGGGCAAGACCTTCGCGACCATGGATCATAACGTCTCCACGCAGACCAAAGACATCAATGCCTCCGGCGAGATGGCGCGCATTCAGATGCAGGAACTGATCAAGAACTGCAAAGAGTTCGGCGTTGAGTTGTATGACCTGAACCACCCTTATCAGGGCATCGTGCACGTGATGGGACCGGAACAAGGTGTCACCCTGCCGGGCATGACCATCGTCTGCGGTGACTCCCACACCGCCACCCACGGTGCATTTGGCGCACTGGCCTTTGGTATAGGTACCTCCGAAGTTGAGCACGTGCTGGCGACGCAAACCCTGAAACAGGGCCGCGCCAAAACGATGAAGATTGAAGTCAAAGGCAAAGCGCCGGCAGGCATCACCGCGAAAGACATCGTGCTGGCGATTATTGGTAAAACCGGCAGCGCAGGCGGTACCGGGCATGTGGTTGAATTCTGTGGCGAGGCTATTGCGGCGCTGAGCATGGAAGGCCGTATGACCCTGTGCAACATGGCTATCGAAATGGGCGCCAAAGCGGGTCTGGTCGCACCGGATGAAACCACGTTTAACTACGTGAAAGGCCGTCTGCATGCGCCGAAAGGCAAAGACTATGACGACGCAGTAGAATACTGGAAGACGCTGAAAACCGATGAAGATGCAACTTTCGATACGGTTGTGACACTGCAGGCCGAAGAGATTGCCCCGCAGGTCACCTGGGGAACCAACCCGGGTCAGGTGATCTCCGTTAATGACAACATTCCGGACCCGGCTTCTTTTAGCGATCCGGTTGAGCGAGCCTCCGCAGAAAAAGCGCTGGCCTATATGGGCCTGCAACCGGGTGTGCCTCTGACCTCCGTTGCTATTGATAAAGTCTTCATCGGCTCCTGTACCAACTCACGCATTGAAGATTTACGCGCCGCCGCAGAAATTGCCAAAGGGCGCAAAGTCGCGCCAGGCGTACAGGCGCTGGTGGTTCCAGGCTCTGGCCCGGTGAAAGCCCAGGCTGAAGCCGAAGGGCTGGACAAGATCTTTATTGAAGCCGGTTTCGAGTGGCGTTTACCGGGCTGTTCTATGTGCCTGGCCATGAATAATGACCGCCTGAATCCGGGCGAGCGTTGCGCATCCACCAGCAACCGTAACTTTGAAGGTCGTCAGGGCCGTGGCGGTCGTACCCATCTGGTCAGCCCTGCAATGGCAGCCGCTGCTGCGGTCACCGGTCATTTCGCTGATATTCGCAGCTTGTAAGAGGAGATAATCATGGCAGAGAAATATACACAGCATACCGGCCTGGTTGTCCCACTGGATGCCGCCAACGTCGATACGGACGCCATTATTCCAAAGCAATTTTTGCAGAAGGTCACGCGTACTGGCTTTGGTGCGCATCTGTTTAATGACTGGCGTTTCCTGGATGATAAAGGCGAAGTACCAAACCCGGACTTCGTTCTGAACTTTCCGGAGTATAAAGGAGCCTCGATTCTGCTGGCGCGCGAAAACTTCGGTTGCGGTTCATCGCGTGAGCATGCGCCCTGGGCATTGACCGACTACGGCTTTAGAACCGTTATCGCCCCAAGCTTCGCGGATATCTTCTACGGCAACAGCTTCAATAACCAGCTGCTGCCTGTGAAGCTGAGCGACGAAGAAGTGGATGAGCTGTTTACACTGGTCCAGGCCAATCCGGGTATCTCGTTTGAGGTGGACCTGGAAGCGCAGGTGGTGAAAGCCGGGGATAAATCCTACCCGTTTGTCATCGACGCATTCCGCCGCCACTGCATGCTGAACGGTCTCGACAGTATTGGTCTGACCCTGCAGCATGAAGATGCCATCTCCAGCTACGAGGAAAAACAGCCCGCGTTTATGAATTAAACGCGTCTGCGGTCACTCGTGCCCGGTCTTTTGGCCGGGCATTTTACGTTTTTCAATGATACGCAGATCACAAATTTCGATAATCACCTCGCCAATATTTAAGGATATTTGAAAATATAAAAATTAATGACCCGTCATAATGCTCTTATTCTGTGCAATTCCGCTCTTTTTTTGTATAAACCAGGCAACACAAGTAAAAATACAGTTCAAGTATTTAATATAAGAATACAAGCATGTGAAAAAACGGTTAATTGCATAGAAAGACCCTATGGTTTCATGCAAAAAAAAGCATTATTTTTCCCCTCCTTCGCTCGTTATCTTTCCCACAGAAACATTTTAACTTTGGATATATCAGGGCCTCCGCATGTCGGCCTCCTGGATTTCCCGTGGAGAGAGCAAATGAGCCACTACCAACACCTTTTCACCCCGTTAACCATTAACGGGATGACGATAAAAAACCGGATCATCATGCCGCCAATGGGCACCAATCTGGCGAGCCTGAACGGCGAAGTCTCTCAGGAACAGCTGGAATACTACGAACTGCGGGCAAAAGGGGGGACTGGTTTAATTACAATTGAGAATATCTGTATCGATTTCCCGTTTGCCTCGAATGGCACAACGCAACTGCGTATCGATAACGATCAGTATATTCCCGGACTTTTCAAATTAACCGAGACACTGCATAAACACGGTGCCTGCGTCTCTATTCAGCTAAATCATGCGGGCGCTTCTGCTTATGCTTATCGCCTGAATGGCGAACAGCCGCTCTCTTCTTCGAATACACCGTCGAAAAAGAACGGCAATATTCCTCGCGCCATGACCCATGACGAAATATATCATGCAGTTAATAAATTTGGTGAAGCGGCAGAGCGTGTTAAACGTGCAGGATTTGATTGCGTGGAAATTCACGCAGGCCACTCTTATCTAATCAGTCAGTTTTTATCGCCGCTGTTTAATAAACGTACCGATGAATTTGGCGGTTCCCCTGAAAATCGCGCCCGCATTTTAACGCTGGTGGTTGATAAAGTGCGTGCCTGCGTCGGGCCACGTTTCCCAATTAGCCTGCGTTTCAGTGCCGATGACTTCCTTAAGGGCGGTAATACGCTGGAAGACACGCTGCGTATGCTGGCACTCTGCCAGGATAAGGTCGACATTCTCAATGTTTCGGCCGCGCAAAACGATAACCTGAATCTGCAGATTGATCAGATGTCGCTGGAAGATGGCTGGAAACGTTATCTCTCCCGCGCCGTACGCGATACGTTTAATAAGCCGACGGTTATCGCCGGCAATATTCGCTCACCGAAAGTCGCCGAAGACATTATCGCAACGGGCGATGCGGATCTGATTGCTATTGGCCGGGGCCTGATTGCCGAACCAGAATGGGTGCAAAAGGTCCAGAGCGGCAATGAACGCCTGATGCGCAAATGCATCTCCTGCAATATTGGCTGTGCCGATCACCGTATCGCCCGCTCTCGTCCGCTGCGCTGTTCCATCAATCCGGACATCATTCATGGCGACGCTTATAAGCTACGCAGGGTAAATCGCGATATCCGTGTCGTGGTTATCGGTGCGGGAACCGCAGGAATGGAAGCCGCCTGTACCGCCGCAGAAGTCGGCTGCCATACCTGGTTGCTGGAGAAGAAAAATAGCCTCGGCGGACTCGCCTCTGAAATCTCGCGCCTGCCGGAGAAGAAGCGTATCGCCGACTTCCCACAATTTATGAAAAACCGGATGGCCGGATTAGACAATTTAATGCTGATGGTTGGTCAGGAGGCCAATGTTGAGCGCATTGCCGGGCTGCGGCCGAACCTGATTGTTAACGCTACGGGCTCCACGCCGCTGCTCCCACCGATTAACGGGCTGAAAGAGTGCATCGATGTCGAGGGCGGCAACGTCTTCTCCATCATGGGCATGATTCATCACCTGGACCAGTTCGCGGACGTAGAAGGAAAACGGATTGCCGTTGTTGGCGGCGGAGCCGTCGGTCTGGATGTCATCGAATATTTCTCTGCACGCGGAGCACGTACCACGCTCATTGAGATGCAGGATGGCCCGGGCCGCGACCTGGACATCATCACCAAAAATGCCATGTTGACCATGCTGGATGAACACCACGTGGAACAGCACATGCAAACACAACTCGTCGCCGTTCACCCGACACACTTTAGCGTCAAGCAAGCCGACCGTGCTCACGACATTCCTTTTGACTACGGCTTTGTTTGCCTGGGAATGCGTGCCAATACCACCGGTCTCAATGAAATTGAGCAATGGGCCAGAGCCAATAACGTAAAAATAATGAACATCGGCGACAGCCTGATGGCCCGGCGAATCATTGATGGCGTGCGCGAAGGGCGCAACGTGCTGGACACCCTCGAAGATATGGGTGCTCTGGGCAACCGCGAATCCGCAAAAATTCCACTTCTAACATATTGAGGATTTAATCATGGCAGAACGTATTACTGGTCACACTGAGCTGATTGGCCTGATTGCAACGCCGATTCGTCACAGCATGTCGCCGACAATGCATAACGAAGCCTTTGCCCATCTGGGTCTGGATTATGTCTATCTGGCATTTGAAGTAGACAACCAGGAATTGAAAGATGTGGTACAGGGTTTCCGGGCGCTCAAACTGCGCGGGTTTAACGTCTCCATGCCGAACAAAACCGCCATTTGCCAGTACCTGGATAAACTCTCTCCGGCGGCAGAGCTGGTCGGCGCGGTCAATACCGTGGTTAATGACAATGGTGTGTTAACGGGTCATATCACCGACGGTACCGGTTATATGCGCGCACTGGCCGAAGAAGGCATAGACATTATTGGCAAGAAAATGACGGTCCTGGGCGCGGGTGGCGCGGCAACGGCGCTCTGCGTTCAGGCTGCGCTGGATGGCGTGAAAGAGATCTCCATCTTCAACCAGAAAGACAAATTCTTCGCCAATGCGGAGCAAACTGTCGCTAAGATCCGCAATAACACCCACTGTGAAATTCATCTCTACGATCTTGCCGATCATGACAAACTGCGTCAGGAAATCGACAGCAGCATGATCCTCACGAATGCTACCGGCGTTGGCATGAAACCGTTTGAGGGACAGATGCTGCTGCCGGACGACAGTTTCCTGCGCCCTGATTTGATCGTCTCTGACGTAATTTATAACCCACGCAAAACCCATCTGCTGCAAGTTGCTGAGAAGAAAGGCTGCCGCACCCTGAACGGTCTGGGAATGATGCTCTGGCAAGGGGCGAAAGCCTTTGAAATCTGGACAGGTAAAGAGATGCCGGTCGATTACGTCAAAAACGTCCTTTTCTGAGGCCCGGCACGATGAAAAATAGATATGTCCCAACTGCGGCTGGGCTGTATCTCAACTACCTGATCCATGGTATGGGGGTATTGTTAATTACCCTCAACATGGCGAATTTACAGGAACAGTGGGGAACAGACAGAGCCGGCGTTTCGATTGTTATTTCGTCTTTGGGTATCGGTAAACTCGCCACCATCGTGACGGGTTTCCTTTCTGACCGCTATGGTCGTAAGCCCTTTATCTATCTGGGTATTCTGAGCTATTTGCTGTTTTTCTTCGGCATTTTGCTGACCAAAAACATCTATGCTGCCTATTGCTTTGGCATCATGGCCGGTCTGGCGAACAGCTTCCTCGACTCCGGAACCTACCCGGCGCTGATGGAATCTTTCCCGAACTCAGCAAGCCGTGCGAACGTGTTAATCAAAGCGTTTGTCTCGGCCGGGCAATTTCTGCTGCCGTTCATTATTAGCCTGTTGATTTGGGCGAACCTGTGGTTTGGCTGGTCATTTATCATCGCGGCTGTGTTAATGATTCTTAGCGCCCTCTATTTGATCAAAATGCCCTTCCCTGACAACCGGGCGAAAAAAGAGACGTCTGAAAAACCTGCCGCGACAACAACGCCGCAGTCTGATGCCGGTACGATGGATATGCTGGTGTTCACGCTGTACGGCTATATTGGTATGGCGACCTTCTACCTGGTCAGCCAGTGGCTCGCACAGTACGGCCAGTTCGTTGCGGGTATTCCCTACGAATCAGCCATCAAGTTACTGAGTATCTATACGGCGGGCTCGTTGACCTGTGTATTTGTCACCGCAACCTTTGTGAAAAACGTCATGAACTCTGCCGTTGCAATGATTCTCTACACTGGCATCTCGATGATTTCATTGCTGATTGTATGTATGTTCCCGACGCCAATGATCGTGACCGGTTTCGCTTTCGTGATCGGTTTCTCGGCAGCGGGTGGCGTACTGCAACTGGGCGCAACCATCATGGCGATGAGCTTTCCGAACGGGAAAGGCAAAGCCACCGGGATCTTCTACACCGCCGGCAGTATTGCCAGCTTCACTATCCCGTTGATTACGGCGAAACTGTCCAAAATCAGCATTGCCAGCATTATGTGGTTTGATTTAATTATCGCCATAATCGGCTTTGTGATTGCGTTGTACATCGGTTATCGTCAGTTTCAGGCTCGCGCTGCCCAAAAAACGGTCCGCGCAACCGCCACTGCCTGACGGTTCGGCGAGAAAATTATGGATACCAAAATGACGAAAGCAGTAACGGTTAAAAACATCACCTTTCAGGAAGGGACCACACTTATCTGTGTGCCGCTGATCGGCAAAACGCTCGACGAACTGAAAGCAAATGCCCGGACGCTGGCCACCGCCGGTGCCGATCTTATCGAATGGCGTATCGACCACTTTACGCAGGTTCGCGAACCGCAGCACGTGCACCAGGCGCTTAGCGACCTTCGCCAGATTCTGGCCGACATTCCGCTCTTGTTCACCTTCCGCAGCAAAAAAGAAGGCGGCGAAACGGAAATCAGCGATGAAGCCTATTTTGAGCTTAATCGTCAGGCAGCGCTCAGTGGTCTGGTCGATCTTATTGATATTGAGTTGTTCAACGATGAAGCGCAGATTCGTGCGGTGATTGATGTGGCCCATGGCGCGGGTGTTAAAGTAATCATGAGTAACCATGATTTCCACAAAACACCGGCACAGGAAGATATCATCTACCGTCTTCGCCGCATGCAGGATTTGGGCGCAGACCTGCCGAAAATTGCGGTAATGCCGCAAACGCCGCAGGATGTGCTGACGCTTCTCGCCGCCACGCTGACCATGAAAGAGAAATATGCGACGCGCCCCATTATTACCATGTCGATGGCAAAAATGGGCGGCGTCAGTCGCGTGACAGGTCGCCTGTTTGGTTCAGCGATGACGTTTGGTACCGTAGGTCAGGCCTCGGCACCAGGACAGATCGCCATCAAAGAACTGCGTGAACTGATGGATATTCTGTACTAAAACAAAAGGCCCGGAGCCTGTCTCCGGGTTTTTTGTCAGCGCTTTTGCTGGCTGTCATCAATGATGAAGTTTCTAAATGACTGAATTGCTGGTGAAAGTACGCGATCTTTCATGGTCGCCAGATAGATATAACGCGGCGGGATCTTATTTTTTATCGCCAGAATATGGACGTTATAATACGAGAGTGCAGAAATTCTTGGCATGATCGCAATACCGTAATCAATACTGACCAGCCCCGCCATCGCCGTATCCTCATCAACATAACAGGCAATATCAGGCACCAGTTTTTGCTGCATAAAGACATTATCGATAAACGGCCGCAGGCCGCTGTTCTCCGAAAAGTAGATATACGGGTAGTGAATCGTCTCCACAAGATCCACTTCATTTTGATACAAACGCGCCAGCGGATGATCTTTTGCGGTAACGACCACCAATTCCTGCTGAATAATAGGAATAAAATCGATATCCGGTTCATCAGGTATATATGAGCAAATCGTTAAATCGCTCTTGCCGGCTTTCAGTTCCTGCAATAAAGTCAGTGAGGTCCCTTGAGTAAAGGAGAAGGTCACATTGTGGCGGGAAGGAAGAGTAGAATATTTGTGAATTAACTGCGGGACAACATATTCACCCATTGTATATATAAAGGCGATGCGAATGTTCTCCTTATTTTCCAGCCCACTTTTCTGCAAGGTCATTCGACCATTTTCCAGCGATGTCAGCGCATCTTCGACATAGGGGAGAAAGCGTTTTCCATTTTGCGTAATTTCAACATTTCGCCCCTTTCTGGCAAACAAGGATACGCCAAGCTCCTTCTCCAGCTCAGAGATAGCGTGACTTAAGGAAGGTTGAGTAATGAAGAGGCTGGAAGCTGCCTCAGTGTAATGCTCCGTTTCTGATAAACGCTTAAAATAATAAAGTTGCTTTAGGTTCATTATTTTTGACCGTATAATATAAGATTAAAGATATTGCGTTAAATATAGCACAGCAGAGATAATCCTCAGGGGGTAAAGCATCAATTCTTGGGCAATATCAAATATTCATATGATGCGGTGAATAATATGTTAAGCGTTAGTTTATAGCGTGAAAATAAACAGCGAGAAAATAAAATGTTTCTGCATATTGAGGAATATGCAAAAATATTTTAAATATTAAAGGAAAATAACATGAGGACAAGTATCAGCCGGGAAAGTGCTGTGCCCCTGGTGGGCCAACAGAAACGAACCAAAGCGCGAATTGTAATTTTATTGTTATTATCTATTGGTACGATGATCAATTATCTGGATCGTACCATCTTAGGTATTGTCGCTCCCGCACTAAGTAATGAGATCCATATCGATCCCGCTATGATGGGTATCGTCTTCTCCGCCTTTGCCTGGACCTACGCACTGGCACAAATTCCCGGAGGAATGTTTTTAGATCGCTTCGGAAACAAAATAACCTACGCCCTTTCTATCTTTTTCTGGTCAACGTTTACCTTACTGCAAAGTTTTTCGCTAGGGTTAAAGTCTCTGCTGCTATTTCGTTTAGGTCTGGGGATCAGTGAAGCCCCCTGCTTCCCTGTTAACAGTCGCGTCGTAGGAACATGGTTCCCACAACATGAACGCGCCCGGGCAACCGCAACCTATACTGTCGGAGAATATATTGGCCTGGCGGCCTTCTCCCCAATTTTATTTTTAATCCTTGAACATCATGGCTGGCGAACATTATTTTTTATTACCGGTTCGCTTGGCATTGCCTTTACGTTTGTATGGTGGAGATTTTATAAAGAGCCGCATGAATCAACAACAGCAAATAAAGAAGAGCTGGAATACATTGGGGCTGGCAATAAAGAAAAAGGCAGCGAGAACATCCCTTTTAACTGGTCGGATGCAAAAAAACTACTGTGCTGCCGACAGGTCATTGGCGCTAGCTTAGGGCAATTTGCGGGTAACACCACGCTGGTGTTCTTTCTGACATGGTTTCCCACGTATCTCGCTCACGAGCGGCATCTCCCGTGGCTACACGTCGGCTTTTTTGCGACCTGGCCGTTTCTCTCGGCAGCGGTGGGAATCATTTTTGGCGGATGGATTTCAGATAAGTTATTGAAAAAAACCTCCTCTGTAAATATCAGCAGAAAGCTACCGATCATCTCTGGCTTGCTGCTCTCAAGTTTTATTATTGCAGCGAATTGGGTATCGAATAATACGCTGGTGATCGTAATTATGTCGGTTGCCTTTTTCGGCCAGGGCATGGTTGGACTAGGCTGGACGTTAATTTCCGATATTGCTCCCAAAAATATGGCAGGGCTAACGGGTGGGATCTTCAATTTCTGCGCCAACATGGCATCGATTATTACGCCGTTGATTATTGGCTTTATTATCTCCGGTACCGGGAATTTCTTCTACGCACTTATCTATATTGGCCTGACGGCGTTGATTGGCGTTGTCGCTTATATTTTTATCATTGGTGATATCAAACGCATTGTACTGAAATAACCCACTGCTCCCGGCAACAGTCTGTCGGGAGCGGTTTTTCACATCACACGTCTTTAACCCGGCTGGTCAAAAAGAGCGTCACCAGCGAGAGCGCCGCAATCACCCAGTACACCTTCGCATGGCCGAAACTTTGCGCCAGTGCGCCCTGTATAACCCCGGCGAGGATCACCCCCGTAGAGATACTGTTGGTGAACAGCGTTGTCGCGGATCCGGCACGGCCAGGCATCAGATCCTGGAACCATAGCATGCCTATACCGGCAATAATCCCAATAAAGATAGCGTTAAAGATCTGCAGGCCAAGCAACGCTTCACGGCTATGGAACACGATAAGCCCAACGTAAAAGACCACCCCCGCCGCCACCGCGCTGACCATCATCTTGCGCTTGCCAAAACGCTTAACGTAGTAGCCCGCGAGGATCATTGCCGGGATCTCCAGTCCTGCGGCCGTTCCCATTAACACCCCCGCCAGACTGTCCGGTAAACCCAGCTCGCTGCTGATCCACAGTGGCATATCAATGATGTACATCGTGTTGCAGGTCCACATCATCGTCGAGGCGATAAATAACATACGGACGTTCTTATTGCCCCAACCGCTGACTTCCGTCACGGCGATATCTGCAGGCTGTTCGATCCGCTTCACGGAGGGCAACCACAACGCCACCAGCACCAGGCTTATCACGAAGATACCGGCGGCGATCGCGTACATAGCGGTAAAGCCATAGTTAAGCGCCAGCATAAAGGCCATCGGCGGACCAACAACCCATGCCACCGAAATTTGCGCACGCATGATCGAGCTGAACATCACCACTTCACGCGCTGAGCTATCCGCATATTCCCGCGCCAGCGCGAAAAGCTGCGGCATAGCGGTACTCGCCAGCGACGCCAGCATCACGCCACAAGTGATAAGGGTCAGATAATGGCGATTGAAGGCAAACAGAAGGGCGTTTCCCACCGCCATCAGGCAGCAAAACATAATCAGTTTTTTGCGATCGCCCTGCTGGTCAGAGCGTTTTGCCAGTCCGAGGCTGACCAGAATCCCGGCAATGGCGTTAACGGTATAAAACAGTCCAACCCAAAACGGTTGCGCCCCCACCTCACGACTCAGAAAAAGACTCAGCGTCGGGGCCTGCAAAGCACCGGCAACACCGATCATAAACGCGACGATCATAAAAGCGATGAAGACCCCGTTCAGGCGACGTCCCATCGTGACTAACCAGAGCATAAAGATCCCTTGCACGCGAAAGAAACGAAAAAAGCCAGCAGATAATAACTGCTGGCGTGGTGATAAGCACCAATACTCAGTCACACATGATGGACGCGTTTCAGGGTTCAGAGACCGGGATTGTCACTTCCCACTGCATTAATTCTTCGAGCATTTTCAGCCGCTGGTTCGTACTCAGACGAAAGAGTCGGGACGCATCCTGCGTCGCGCGAAAATACGCTAAGTAAAATTGCCGTGTAGACGATCTCTTCATAGCCACCTCCTCGCTTCATCACGGAGGATTATTGGCTTAATATAGGGATAAATAAATTGCTGACTTTTCATCAGGAGTTCCCCTTTTATGCCATCAGGTCGCCTGCAACAACAGTTCATTCGTCTATGGCAATGTTGTGACGGGAAATCTCAGGAGACAACGCTCAATGAGTTGGCCGATTTGCTGAGCTGTTCCCGTCGCCATATGCGCACCCTGCTCAATACCATGCAAGATCGTGGCTGGCTGACCTGGGAGGCAGAAGCCGGACGCGGCAAACGTTCGCGCCTGACATTTCTCTATACCGGTCTCGCCTTACAGCAACAGCGGGCAGAGGACTTACTGGAACAGGATCGAATCGAGCAACTGGTTCAACTGGTGGGCGATAAGAGCGCGGTCCGCCAGATGTTGATCTCGCATTTGGGCCGTAGCTTCCGCCAGGGGCGGCATATTCTGCGGGTTTTGTACTACCGTCCACTGCGTAATCTGCTGCCAGGCACCGCCCTGCGGCGCTCTGAAACCCACATGGCGCGGCAGATTTTTAGCGCGCTGACACGCATAAATGAGGAAAATGGGGAACTGGAAGCCGATATCGCGCATCACTGGAAAGCGATCACGCCGCTCCACTGGCGTTTTTATTTGCGCCCCGGCATCCATTTTCACCATGGGCGTGAACTCGAAATGCGCGATGTCATCGCCTCCCTCGAACGCGTCTGTACACTGCCGCTCTACTCGCATATCACCCAGGTTATCTCTCCGACGCCCTGGACGCTGGATATTCACCTGTCGCAGCCGGACACCTGGCTGCCCTGGCTGATGGGACATGTGCCCGCCATGATCCTGCCGCAGGAGTGGAACTCGATGGACAATTTCTCCAGCCATCCTGTCGGCACCGGGCCTTATGCGGTCACGCGCAATAATAATAACCAGCTGAAAATTCATGCGTTTGATGACTACTTCGGTTATCGCGCGCTTATCGATGAAGTCAATGTCTGGGTACTGCCGGAAATTGGCGATGAACCGAATGGCGGCCTGACCATTGACGGGCCAACCGACGGCGAAAAAGCGGTCGAAAGCCGCCTCGAAGAGGGCTGTTACTATCTGCTCTTCGATGCCCGCTCACACCGGGGCGCAAACCAGGCCGTTCGCGACTGGATAAGCCAGGTTCTCTCCCCCACCCGGCTGCTCTACCACGCGGAAGAACATTATCAGCAGTACTGGTTCCCGGCGTACGGACTGCTGCCGCGCTGGCACCATGCGCGACCTGGCAGCGGTGAAAAACCAGCGGGGCTGGAATCACTCACCCTGACTTTCTATCGCGATCACAACGAGCATAAAGCGATTGCCAACACCATGAGCAAGCTACTGGCGCAACATGATGTGCGCCTGGAGATACAAGAAGTGGATTACGAAGAGTGGCACCGCGGCGATATCGTCAGCGATATCTGGCTCAATAGCGCCAACTTCACGCTGCCGCTCGATTTTTCCCTCTTTACGCATTTGTATGAAGTCCCGCTGATTCAACACTGCGTCCCGCTGGACTGGCAGGCCGATGCTGAGCGTTGGCGCGCCGGAAAGATGAATCTGGCCGTCTGGTGTCAGCAGTTACTGGCAAGCAAAACCCTGGTTCCGCTGATTCATCACTGGCTGCGGATTCAGGGTCAGCGCAGTATGCGCGGTCTGCGTATGAACACCCTTGGCTGGTTTGACTTCAAATCCGCATGGTTCGCCCCGCCCGACCGGTAATCGTTCAGATTCTGGCGCTTCCTGCTGAATGATAAAGGGGCGCTTTCAGAAAACTTACAAAATCATTACAATGGCGCAGTGCTCAACGGGGTGCTACGCCAAAAGCGTGTGCTGAGAAAATACCCGTCGAACCTGATCCGGATAACGCCGGCGAAGGGATTTGAGGCTATCGCTTAAAATCCTCTTTGCCACCCATTTTTGAGGTGCAAAGTGCTTAAAAAAGTTCTGCCATTCCTGCTGCTTGCCGCAGCTCCCGCTTTCGCGAAACCGACCCTGACCGTTTACACCTACGACTCCTTCTCTGCGGAATGGGGACCGGGACCCGCGGTAAAAAAAGCCTTCGAAGCCGACTGCAACTGTGAGTTGAAATTTGTCGCGCTGGAAGATGGCGTATCATTGCTTAACCGTCTGCGTATGGAAGGCAAAAACAGCAAAGCGGATGTGGTGCTGGGGCTGGATAACAACCTGCTGGAAGCCGCCACACAAACCAAACTGTTCGCCAAAAGCGGCATTTCCCCGGACGCCGTTACCGTGCCTGGCGGCTGGAAAAACGACACCTTCGTTCCGTTTGACTACGGCTGGTTTGCGTTCGTTTATGACAAAAACAAGCTGAAAAACCCACCGAAAAGCCTGAAAGAACTGGTAGAAAGCTCACAGAAATGGCGCGTGATTTATGAAGATCCGCGGACCAGTACGCCAGGTCTCGGCCTGTTGCTGTGGATGCAGAAAGTGTACGGCGATAAGGCCCCGGACGCCTGGCAAAAACTGGCGGCCAAAACCGTCACGGTCACCAAGGGCTGGAGCGAAGCGTACGGTCTGTTCTTGAAAGGAGAAGGTGACCTGGTGCTGAGCTACACCACCTCTCCGGCTTACCACATCATTGAAGAGAAGAAAGACAACTACGCCGCCGCGGCCTTTAGCGAAGGTCACTACCTGCAGGTTGAGGTTGCTGCCCGAACCGCTGCCAGTAAGCAGCCGGAACTGGCAGAGAAGTTCCTGAAATTTATGGTTTCTCCGGCATTCCAGAACGCCATCCCGACTGGCAACTGGATGTACCCGGTCAGCAATGTCTCTCTGCCCGCCGGATTCGATGCGCTGGTGAAACCACAAACCTCGCTGGAATATACCCCGCAAGACGTCGCAACCCAGCGCGGCGAATGGATTAATGCATGGCAACGCGCCGTCAGCCGCTAACCTTCGGCTGGCTGGTTCCCGGTCTGGCCGCCGCCACACTGATGGTGGTGGTGGCCATCTCCGCGTTTCTCGCACTCTGGCAAAACGCCCCTGCGGCCGATCTGACAGTACTCCTGCACGATAGCTATCTGTGGCACGTGGTACGTTTTTCTTTCTGGCAGGCCTTTTTATCGGCGCTGCTTTCCGTCGTGCCGGCCATTTTTCTCGCCCGCGCGCTCTATCGGCGACGCTTCCCAGGTCGTCTTGCCCTACTGCGCCTGTGCGCGATGACGCTGATCCTCCCGGTACTGGTTGGGGTATTTGGTATTCTGAGTGTCTATGGCCGCCAGGGCTGGCTTGCCTCCGCGTTTCGCGCGGCAGGTCTGGACTGGACATTTTCACCGTACGGATTACTGGGCATTTTGCTGGCGCACGTTTTTTTTAACCTGCCGATGGCCGCCCGTCTGCTGTTACAGACTCTGGAGCAGATCCCCGGCGAGCAGCGACAATTGGCCGCTCAGCTCGGTATGCGCGGCTGGTCTTTCTTCCGTTATGTCGAGTGGCCCTGGCTGCGTCGCCAAATCCCGCCTGTCGCGGCCCTAATCTTCATGCTCTGCTTTGCAAGTTTTGCCACCGTGCTGTCGCTGGGCGGAGGCCCGCAAGCGACGACGATTGAACTGGCTATCTACCAGGCATTGAGTTACGACTTCGACCCTGGCCGCGCGGCACTGCTGGCACTCATTCAGATGATCTGCTGCCTGGGTCTGGTCCTGCTTAGCCAGCGCCTTAGCAAAGCCATATCCGTTGGCAGCCATCAGATCCAGGGCTGGCGCAACCCGGAAGATCGTTTTTTCAGCCGTTTCACCGACTACTCACTCATTCTACTGGCGCTCCTGCTACTGTTGCCGCCCCTGCTGGCGGTCATTGTCGACGGCCTGAACCTGAGACTTTTTCATGTGCTTGCCCAGCCCGTGCTCTGGCAGGCAATCTGGACCTCCGTGCGCATTGCGCTGGGAGCGGGATTGCTGTGCGTCACATTGACCATGATGTTGCTCTGGAGCAGTCGTGAGTTACGCTCGCGCCAGCATCAACTGGCCGGGCAAACGCTGGAGATGAGCGGCATGCTGATTCTGGCTATGCCGGGCATTGTGCTGGCGACCGGCTTTTTCCTGCTGCTGAGTAACAGCATCGGCCTGCCCTCATCCGCCGACGGTATTGTGATTTTCACCAATGCGCTGATGGCGATTCCCTATGCCATGAAAGTACTGGAAAACCCCATGCGTGATGTCACAGCACGCTATAGCCTGCTCTGTCAGTCGCTGGGGATTGAGGGGTTTAGCCGCTTACGCGTCGTGGAGCTGCGTGCCCTGAAAGCACCGCTGGCCCAGGCGCTGGCATTTGCCTGTGTGCTGTCGATTGGCGATTTTGGCGTCGTGGCGTTGTTTGGCAATGATGATTTCCGTACGCTGCCGTTCTGGCTTTATCAGCAGATTGGCTCTTACCGCACGCAGGACGGCGCCGTTACCGCGCTGATTTTGCTGCTTCTGTGCTTTTTACTGTTCACCCTTATCGAAAAACTTCCGGGCCGCCATGCTAAGACTGATTGATGTAACCTGGCTGTATCAGCACTTACCCATGCGTTTTACGCTGTCGATTAAACAGGGTGAGCAGGTCGCCGTGCTTGGTCCGAGCGGGGCCGGGAAAAGTACACTGCTGAATTTAATCGCCGGTTTTCTCTCGCCAGCCAGCGGCGTCATCATGATTGAAGATAGCGATCACACCGGCACACCGCCTTCGCGGCGCCCGGTGTCAATGCTGTTTCAGGAGAACAACCTCTTTACCCATCTCACCGTCAGGCAAAATATTGGTCTGGGGCTGGACCCGGGCCTCAAACTGTCCACGGCGCAAAATACAAAGCTTGCGACCATTGCCTGTACGATGGGGCTGGATGCGTTGCTTGACCGCATGCCGGATCAGCTTTCTGGCGGCCAGCGCCAACGCGTGGCGCTGGCCCGTTGCCTGGTTCGTGAACAACCGGTGCTCTTGCTGGATGAACCTTTTTCCGCGCTCGATCCGGCCCTTCGCCTGGAGATGCTGGCGCTGGTAAAAGAGGTGTGCCATCGCCAGCAGTTAACGCTGTTGATGGTCTCGCACAATGTGGAAGATGCCGCCCGCATCGCATCGCGTGCGCTGGTGATTGCCGATGGACGTATCGCCTGGGACGGGAAAACAGACGAATTGCTCAGCGGCAACGCGCCTGTCTCTACCCTGCTTGGGATCAGGTAACTACTTTTTGCAAAATAGACAGGTAGATGGGCATTAACGGGTGGCGAACCAGTATCGTCACCGCAACCAGGGCTCCTGCCGTCAGGAGTGGCGCCAGCCAGAACAATCGACGACGCGGCAGCCAGGCCGTTAAACGATCCAGCCCTGCTTTACCGCTGCGCCACAGGCGCCAGCACATCCAGAACGCCAGCCAAAGCAGCACCGCCGCCAGTAACAGTAGCCATTTAAAATTACCGCTCTGCTCTCCCGCCGGAATATCAATCGCTGCCCCGGCAAGAATGCCAGGCAGGAAATAAAAGGGCGGCCACAACAGACAGCCAAGGATGTTGGGAGGGATAAATTTCGTGACCGGTAAATCCAGCATGCCTGCAACCATTGGCACAACCGGGCGCGTCGGGCCGACAAAGCGCCCAACCAGGATAGTGAACATACTGTGCTGATGCAGCGCATGCTCGGTTTTATCCAGCAGCGCTTTGTTCTTACGAATGAATGACCAACGGTGCAGCGGCTTTTTGAAACGCCAGCCGAGCCAGAATGAGATCCAGTCCCCCAGCAGACACCCCACGATCCCCGCCATCCAGGCGTACCAGAAATTCACTTCGCCGCTGCCAATCAGCGCCCCGAGCGCCGCCATCATCACCGTACCGGGAAGAATCAACCCCACCAGCGCCAGCGACTCCAGGAAAGCCACGAGCGCAATCGCAATCAGCGTGTAGGCCGTAGATTGGGTAACAAAGTGTTCCAGCAATGCTTGCATACGTTTTCCGGTCAAAAAATGAAGCTGGCATTCTCCAGGCGCATACCTTGAGGGTCAAGCTTCAATTATCTGAATATTTTGCCGGTTATGACAGGTTGCCGGGCCACTCCTTGCCTATCTTTACGCTCTATTCACATCCTGCACGAAATTCACTGGGGCTGGCGCCGGTACATTTTTTGAAGACCCGCGAGAAATAGAGCTGATCTTCAAAGCCGACATTGCGCCCCACGCTGGCGATCGGCATACGTGTCGTACTCAACAGCAGCTTCGCCTGACTGATACGCTGATCCTCGCGCCAGCTCAGCACGCTCACCCCTAATTGCTGACGGAACAGGTGTGAGAGACGGGACGGTGAAAGACACACATGTTGCGCGACGCTGGCAATATCAAAATGGTTGTCCGCCAGATGATCGCTAATGTACTGGCAGGCATCGCGCACGCGGTTATCCAGGGGAGGATGCAGAGATTCATTGATGGCATCCATACGGCGCAACAACAGCTGCTCGAGGAGATTTATCGCCAGCAATTCAGCGTAACGTCCCCCGCTCTGACCGGCATCGATAATTTGCCCAAAGAGCTCGCTAAACTGCGCTAGCCAGGGCTCCTCCGGGCGAAAGAAACCGGTTTGCGCGAAAATAGTCGGCCAGCTTAGCCACTCATGCCAGTAGGCGCGCGGGCGGAAGTAGACCCACTGGTGATACCACTCTTTGGCATCCGGGTGGCGGCCATAGTGATGAATTTCTCCCGGTGGAAACAAAATCATATCGCCGGGGCGGCAAACGTACTGTTTCCCGTGGTTATTGATGACTCCCTCACCGCGGATGGTGAAATTGAGAATGTATCCCTTCATTCCCAGCGGACGATCGATAAAAAAATCGAGATAGCCCTCAGACTCGATTGGGGTCAACCCCGCCACCAGATGGGCGTTAAACGAGTAACCAGGCAACAGAGGATCATTTTGCGACTCAGCCATAAACTCGATACTCCGGGCATCATGAAGGAAACCAATTGTCCATATTGATACGCTTTTCATTAATCAGGCGTTTTGACCAGGCACAAGGAAAACACCGTCACTTTTAACCCCGCCAGATAAAAGCAATTACGCCATTTTTATGACGCCAGGGGGTTAAAAAGAGTCAACCAAAGTGTCTATAAAGGCGATTAAAATGTCCACATGGAATTTTTGCACACGGTCACACTTTGCACTCCCATAGCATTTTCGTCCATAAGATTAGCGAATCCTGCCTGACGCTTTTTTCAGCCGATCACTATGTTTCTCCATAAGGTTATTCTTCATGGAGCAAAACGATGGCAATCACAATTGGCCTCGATTTTGGCAGCGACTCCGTTCGCGCATTGGCGGTGGACTGTACCTCTGGGGCAGAAATCGCCACCAGCGTGGAGTGGTACCCTCGCTGGCAAGAGGGACGTTACTGCGACGCGGCACATAATCAATTCCGCCACCATCCCCGGGACTATATCGAGTCGATGGAAATGGCGCTTAAAAGCGTGCTGGCAGAGCTGTCGCCTGAACAGCGTGCCCAGGTCAAGGGTATTGGCGTGGACAGCACCGGTTCGACACCCGCGCCCATCGACGCAGAAGGTCGCGTTCTGGCGCTGCGTCCGGAGTTTGCAGACAATCCCAATGCGATGTTTGTGCTGTGGAAAGATCATACGGCGGTGGAGGAAGCCGAAGCGATCACCGCCCTGTGCCACGCAACGGGTAAAGTCGACTATTCACGTTACATCGGAGGGATTTATTCCAGCGAATGGTTCTGGGCAAAAATCCTGCACGTAACCCGCGCCGACAATGAGGTCGCCCAGGCTGCCGCATCGTGGATTGAACTGTGCGACTGGGTACCTGCCCTGCTCTCGGGAACCACCCGTCCACAGGATATCCGCCGCGGTCGCTGCAGCGCCGGGCATAAATCCCTGTGGCATGAAAGCTGGGGTGGCTTACCACCGGCCAGTTTCTTCGACGAACTCGATCCGATCCTCAATAAACACCTGCCGTGCCCGTTATTTACCGACACCTTCACCGCAGATATTCCGGTTGGCACGTTGACGGCGGAATGGGCGCAACGCCTTGGTTTACCCGAAACGGTGGTCATTTCCGGCGGCGCGTTTGACTGCCATATGGGCGCAGTAGGCGCCGGCGCACAGCCCAACACGCTGGTCAAAGTCATTGGTACTTCCACCTGCGACATCCTGATTGCTGATAAACCCAGCGTCGGCGATCGTGCGGTGAAAGGTATCTGTGGTCAGGTGGACGGCAGCGTGGTGCCCGATTTTATTGGTCTGGAAGCGGGCCAATCCGCGTTTGGCGATATCTACGCCTGGTTTGGCCGCATCCTCGGCTGGCCGCTGGAACAACTGGCGCAACAGCATCCGGAACTGAAAACACAAATTAAAGCCAGTCAGAAACAACTGCTGCCAGCGCTGACAGAAGCCTGGGCGCAAAACCCGTCGCTGGAACACCTGCCGGTGGTACTCGACTGGTTTAACGGTCGCCGTACACCGAACGCGAACCAGCGCCTGAAAGGGGTCATCACCGACTTGAATCTTGCCACCGATGCCCCGGCGCTCTTTGGCGGGCTGATTGCCGCTACCGCCTTTGGTGCCCGCGCCATTATGGAATGTTTCACCGAGCAAGGTATCGCGGTGGACAACGTCATGGCGCTGGGCGGTATCGCCCGTAAAAACCGCGTCATCATGCAGGCCTGCTGCGATGTGCTTAATCGCCCGCTGCAAATTGTCGCCTCGGATCAGTGTTGTGCGCTCGGCGCGGCCATTTTTGCCGCCGTCGCCGCAGGCGTTCACACCGATATTCCCGCGGCGCAACAGCAAATGGCCAGCCAGATCGAAAACACGCTGCAACCTGTGCCTGCGCAGGCTCAACGCTTTGAACAACTCTATCGCCGCTACCAGCAATGGGCGAAAAGCGCCGAGCTTCACTATCTCCCTGTAACTGCGCCAGCAACGCAGGCAGCGCTCTCTCACTAAGGACACAATAATGACGATTTTTGATAATTATGAAGTTTGGTTTGTGATTGGCAGCCAACACCTTTACGGACCCGAAGCCCTGCGTCAGGTGACGCAGCATGGCGAGCAAGTGGTGAACGCGCTGAATGCAGAAGCCAAATTACCCTGCAAACTGGTGCTTAAGCCGCTCGGCACCTCGCCGGATGAGATAACCAATATCTGCCGGGACGCCAACTATGACGACAAATGCGCCGGTATGGTGGTGTGGTTACATACCTTCTCACCCGCAAAAATGTGGATTAACGGCCTGACTATCCTTAACAAACCGCTGCTGCAATTCCACACCCAGTTTAATGCTGCCCTGCCATGGGACAGCATTGATATGGACTTTATGAACCTGAACCAGACCGCGCACGGCGGCCGTGAGTTCGGCTTTATCGGTGCCCGCATGCGCCAACAGCATTCAGTGGTAACCGGTCACTGGCAGGATAAAAAAGCGCACCAGCGTATTGGTGCCTGGATGCGTCAGGCCGTGTCCAAACAGGATACCCGTCATCTGAAAGTATGCCGTTTCGGCGACAACATGCGTGAAGTCGCGGTGACCGACGGCGATAAAGTGGCCGCACAAATTAAATTCGGATTCTCCGTCAACACCTGGGGTGTGGGCGACCTGGTGCAGGTAGTGAACAGCATCAGCGAAGGCGATATTAACGCACTGGTCGACGAGTATGAAAGCAGCTACCGCCTGACTGCTGCCGCGCAGGTGAACGGCGACAAGCGTCAGAATGTCATTGATGCCGCACGCATTGAGTTGGGTATGAAACGCTTCCTGGAACAGGGCGGCTTCCATGCCTTTACGACCACCTTTGAAGATTTACACGGCCTGAAACAACTGCCAGGGCTGGCCGTACAACGCCTGATGCAACAGGGCTACGGCTTTGCTGGCGAAGGTGACTGGAAAACCGCCGCTCTGCTTCGCATCATGAAGGTGATGTCGACCGGTCTGCAGGGCGGCACCTCTTTTATGGAGGACTACACCTATCACTTCGAAGAGAACAACGATCTGGCACTCGGTTCACACATGCTGGAAGTGTGCCCGTCCATCGCGCTGGATGAAAAACCGATCCTCGATGTTCAATACCTCGGCATTGGCGGTAAAGCCGATCCGGCACGCCTGATCTTCTCCACCAAAACCGGCCCGGCCATTAACGCCAGTCTGATCGATCTGGGGGATCGCTTCCGCCTGCTGGTGAACTGTGTTGATGCCGTTAAGACGCCGCACGATCTGCCGAAACTGCCGGTTGCTAACGCATTGTGGAAAGCGCAGCCGGATCTGCAGACGGCCTCCGAAGCCTGGATTCTGGCGGGCGGCGCGCACCATACCGTGTTCAGCCACGCTCTGAACCTCGATGACATGCGTCAGTTCGCTGAGCTACACGGGATCGAAATTGTGACTATCGATAACGACACCCGCCTGCCTGCCTTTAAAGACGCTTTGCGCTGGAACGAAGTGTATTACGGCTCCAAACGTTAACAGGGGAACATTTGGCCTGCTCCGGCAGGCCGCTTTTTCCTGGAGGAAAGCATGTTAGAAGCATTGAAACAGCAAGTGCTGGAAGCCAATCTGGCGCTGCCAAAACACAATCTGGTGACCCTCACCTGGGGGAATGTCAGCGCCGTTGATCGCGAACATGGCGTACTGATAATTAAACCGTCCGGCGTCGACTACAGCGTCATGACTGCCGAGGATATGGTGGTGGTCAGCCTTGAAACCGGAGAAGTGGTGGAAGGTAAAAAGAAACCCTCTTCCGACACCCCAACACATCGCTTGCTCTATCAGGCGTTCCCGACCATTGGCGGCATTGTGCATACCCATTCGCGCCACGCCACCATTTGGGCGCAGTCTGGCCAGGCGATTCCGGCAACCGGAACAACTCACGCCGATTATTTCTACGGCACCATTCCCTGTACGCGCAAAATGACCGATGCCGAAATTAACGGTGAATACGAGTGGGAAACCGGTAACGTGATTGTTGAAACGTTCAGGACGCAGCAGATCGATCCCGCGCAGATGCCTGGCGTACTGGTGCATTCCCATGGGCCGTTCGCCTGGGGGAAAAACGCCGATGACGCGGTGCACAACGCCATTGTGCTGGAGGAAGTTGCCTATATGGGTATTTTCTGCCGCCAGCTCGCCCCTGAGCTGCCGGATATGCAGCAGACACTGCTGGATAAACACTATCTGCGCAAACATGGCGCGAAAGCCTATTACGGGCAGTAAGTTTTCCTCTCTCCCGGCCCCCTCTGCCAACCCGTAGCCCGGCTAAGCCTTGCGCCAGCCGGGACATTTCGGGTCGCTCATTTTTAATTTCTTAATTTTCCGCCTTACATCCTGCCTGTCGTTGCCATTTCGCTGCAAACTGACAATGCTATGCGGTAAGGCAATCGGCAGAATCGGCAGGAGAAAAGCCAGTGAAAATAAAAGGGGCAGGAAAATGGATACTGCTGGGGCTCGTCACGGCGGCGTTCGTAATAGTTTATAACGCCATCGCTATTTACCGCTTTAGCCAACAGGACCAGACACGCAAAGCCGACTGCGCGATTGTTGCCGGAGCAGGTATCACTGAAAAATCCCCCAGCCCGGTTTTTACCGCCCGATTAGACCACGCGATGTGGTTATATCAGGAAGGCAAGGTGAATTCGCTTATCCTGACGGGGGGGCGCAGTAACGGGGCAAGCGAATCCGATGCAGCTATCGCCCGACATTATCTCTTAAACCGGGGCGTTCCCGAGGCCGTCATTTTTATCGACGAGCAGTCTACCGTTACCCGTGAAAATATTCATAACGCCAAAATAATCATGGCGCGCCAGCATATGCAAACCGCGCTACTGGTCAGCGATCCTTTGCATATGCTGCGTATGCGCCTCATTGCATACGATAACGACATGGTGAGCTGGTCATCGCCCACCACGACAAGCCGGTACCGTTCATGGCAAACGCAACTGCCTTTTCTGCTGAGGGAAGCGTTCTACTACACCGGTTATCGCATCCTGCGTTATTTACCGGCTATTCCGCCAGAGAACAACGCGCAGTAGTCCGGCTACGCGCAGTACTGATCACGCACCCGCATACCTGTACAAAAAGTCAGTATTTTCGGGCAAACCAGGCTATAATCTCGCCGATAATGACCCAATGAGAGAACGGTGTGACGCAAGCGCGAGAAGGCTTTTTACTGACCCGACACTGGCGGGACACGCCACAAGGAACCGAGGTGGAATTCTGGCTGGCGACAGACGACGGGCCGCTACAGGTCTTTTTGCCGCCACAAGAATCGGTTGCGTTTATCCCCAGCGCGCAAGTCAGCCAGGCACAGCGTTTACTCGCCACAGAAAACCAGTATCGCCTCACGCCGCTGCAACTTAAGGATTTTCAGCGCCAGCCCGTCCACGGGTTATATTGTCGCGCCCACCGCCAGTTGATGCGCTATGAAAAGCTGCTGCGCGACGGTGGCGTCACGGTCTATGAAGCCGACATCCGCCCGCCAGAACGCTTTCTGATGGAGCGTTTTATTACCGCGCCGGTATGGGTGGATGGCGAGCCGCGCGGCGAGCAGTTGATCAATGCACGCCTTAAACCCAGCCCACATTACCGCCCGCCCCTTAAATGGGTGTCACTGGATATCGAAACCACCCGTAACGGTGAACTTTACTGTATCGGTCTGGAGGGGTGCGGCCAGCGCACGGTCTATATGCTCGGTCCGGAAAACGGTGATGCCAGCGGGCTGGATTTTCATCTCGAATATGTCGCCAGCCGTCCGCAACTGCTGGAAAAGCTCAACGCCTGGTTTGCGCAGTACGACCCTGATGTGATTATCGGCTGGAACGTTGTGCAATTCGACCTGCGCGTACTGCAGAAAAGCGCGGAGCGTTATCGCCTGCCTTTATTGCTCGGGCGTGGCAATCAGCCGCTTGAATGGCGGGAGCACGGTTTTAAAAACGGCGTCTTCTTCGCCCAGGCAACCGGCCGGGTGATTATTGACGGGATTGAAGCGCTAAAATCCGCTTTCTGGAACTTCTCCTCTTTTTCGCTGGAAACGGTATCGCAGGAGCTACTGGGAGAAGGCAAAGCGATCGATAATCCCTGGGATCGCATGGACGAAATCGATCGCCGTTTTGCCGAGAATAAACCCGCTCTTGCGACCTATAACCTGAAAGATTGTGAGCTGGTAACGCGCATATTCCACAAAACGGAGATCATGCCTTTCCTGCTGGAGCGCGCCACGGTGAACGGTCTGGCAATCGACAGACATGGCGGCTCGGTGGCGGCGTTTAGCCACCTCTATTTTCCGCGCATGCACCGGGCGGGCTATGTCGCGCCAAACCTCGGCGACGTACCGCCGCAGGCAAGCCCCGGCGGCTATGTGATGGATTCGCGCCCCGGCCTTTACGATTCCGTACTGGTGCTGGATTACAAAAGCCTGTATCCCTCGATCATCCGCACCTTCTTAATCGATCCGGTTGGTCTGGTGGAAGGGATGGCGCATTCGGATCCCGAACACAGTACCGGTGGTTTTCTGGGGGCGCGCTTTTCCCGGCAGATCCACTGCCTGCCGGAGATCGTCGGGCAAATCTGGCACGGGCGCGATGAAGCCAAACGGCTGGGAAACAAACCGCTATCGCAGGCGCTTAAGATCATCATGAATGCTTTTTACGGCGTGCTGGGCACCAGCGCCTGCCGCTTTTTCGATCCGCGCCTTGCTTCATCGATCACCATGCGCGGCCATGAGATCATGCGTCAGACCAAAGCGCTGATTGAGTCTCAGGGCTATGACGTCATTTATGGCGATACGGATTCCACCTTTGTCTGGCTTAAAAAAGCGCATAACGAGTCTGATGCGGCGCGTATTGGTCGCGAACTGGTGGCCTATGTTAACAACTGGTGGTCGGCACATCTGTCCGCTGAGCAATTAACCAGTGCGCTGGAGCTGGAATTCGAAACCCATTTTTGCCGTTTTTTGATGCCGACCATTCGTGGCACGGAGCAGGGAAGTAAAAAGCGCTACGCCGGGTTGATACAGGAAGGTGAAGAACAACGGATGGTATTCAAGGGGCTGGAAACAGTACGCACCGACTGGACGCCGCTGGCGCAACAATTTCAAAAGACGCTCTATTTACGTATCTTTCGCAACGAACCCTACCAGGAGTATGTGCGTGAAACGATCGATAAGCTGATGGCAGGCGAACTGGATGAGCTGCTGGTCTACCGCAAGCGCCTGCGTCGCCCGCTGGCCGATTACGAGCGTAACGTGCCGCCCCACGTTCGCGCGGCACGACTCGCAGATGAACAAAATCTAAAACGCGGCCGCCCGGCGCAGTATCAAAATCGGGGCACCATCAAATATGTCTGGACGACGCAGGGCCCGGAACCTGTTGATTATCAGCAAGCGCCTCTGGATTACGATCATTATCTGACCAAACAACTTCAGCCGGTCGCGGAAGGAATACTGCCCTTCACTGACGATGATTTTGCTACACTACTGACAGGGCAACTGGGATTGTTTTGATTTCGTATCTGGCTGGCGTGGTAACAGAGGGCCAGCCATAGAGCATCTGGATTGCAGGTTGCTTCCCGGTCAGCGTTGAGTTCGTTTTCTGGCGTATAACGAATAAGATGTTCAACGAGCCAACAACGCGGTGACTTGCAAAACAACGGGCATAACGAGAGTGACGAAAGCATTGCCATCCAGTACCATAGCGCCCTTTCTATTCCTGGCCCCAAACTGAAACGTCCGCCTGATTCTCAGGCGGTGACGAACTATTGCCTGCAATTTGAGATATAGAGTTCAATTTATGCCCTTTACACTTGGTCAACGCTGGATAAGCGACACGGAAAGCGAACTCGGACTGGGTACAGTCGTAGCGATGGATGCGCGAACCGTCACTCTGCTTTTTCCCGCGACGGGAGAAAATCGTCTGTATGCACGCAGCGATTCCCCCGTTACACGCGTCATGTTTAATCCTGGCGATACGGTAACCAGCCACGAAGGCTGGCAACTGACTGTTGAAGACGTAAAAGAAGATAACGGTCTGCTCGCCTATATCGGTACGCGCCTGGATACGCAGGAAACCAACGTCATGCTGCGTGAGGTCTTTCTCGACAGCAAACTGGTTTTCAGTAAACCGCAAGATCGCCTGTTCGCCGGGCAAATCGACCGTATGGATCGTTTCGCGCTGCGTTTTCGCGCGCGCAAATATCAAAGCGAACAGTACCGTATGCCGTGGAGCGGGCTGCGCGGCCAGCGCACCAGCCTTATCCCTCATCAGTTGCATATCGCCCATGATGTTGGCCGTCGCCATGCGCCGCGCGTCCTGCTGGCGGACGAAGTAGGTTTAGGAAAGACTATCGAAGCCGGGATGATACTGCACCAGCAGTTACTGTCTGGCGCAGCGGAACGTGTATTGATCATCCTGCCGGAAACCCTGCAGCATCAGTGGCTGGTTGAAATGCTGCGTCGCTTCAATCTGCGTTTTGCGCTGTTCGACGACGAACGCTACGCCGAAGCGCAACACGATGCCGACAACCCATTCGAAACAGAACAGCTGGTGATTTGCTCGCTGGACTTCGTGCGCCGTAATAAGCAGCGCCTGGAGCACCTGTGCGACGCCGAGTGGGATTTAATGGTGGTGGATGAAGCCCATCACCTGGTATGGAGCGAAGAGGCGCCAAGCCGCGAATATCTGGCTATTGAACAGCTTGCCGAGCGCGTACCGGGCATTTTGCTGCTCACCGCAACGCCTGAGCAACTGGGCCTTGAGAGCCACTTTGCGCGCCTGCGCCTGCTGGATCCTAATCGTTTCCATGATTTTGCCCAGTTTGTTGATGAGCAACAGAACTATCGTCCGGTCGCCGATGCGGTCGCCCTGCTACTGGCAGGCAAGCACCTGAGCGATACCGAGCTTAATACGCTGAGCGATCTGATTGGCGAGCAAGATATCGAGCCTTTACTGCAGGCAGCCAACAGTGACCACGACGGCGCTGAGACAGCGCGTCAGGAATTGATTTCGATGTTGATGGACCGCCACGGCACCAGCCGCGTGCTGTTCCGTAACACCCGTAACGGCGTGAAAGGCTTCCCGAAACGCGAACTGCATACCATTAAGCTGCCGCTGCCCACACAGTACCAAACGGCAATTAAGGTCTCCGGGATCATGGGGGCGCGTAAAAGTGCAGAAGACCGCGCCCGCGATATGCTCTACCCGGAACAGATTTATCAGGAATTCGAAGGCGATAGCGGAACCTGGTGGAATTTCGACCCACGCGTCGAATGGCTGATGGGCTATCTCACCAGCCATCGTTCACAAAAGGTTCTGGTGATCTGCGCCAAAGCGGCCACTGCGCTGCAACTGGAACAGGTCCTGCGCGAGCGTGAAGGTATCCGTGCCGCGGTATTCCATGAAGGCATGTCGATCGTTGAACGTGACCGCGCGGCGGCCTGGTTCAGCGAAGAAGACAGCGGCGCACAGGTACTGCTGTGTTCTGAAATCGGCTCTGAAGGACGTAACTTCCAGTTTGCCAGCCATCTGGTGATGTTCGATCTGCCGTTCAACCCGGATCTGCTCGAACAACGTATCGGCCGCCTGGACCGCATCGGCCAGGCGCACGATATTCAGATCCATGTGCCTTATCTGGAAAAAACCGCGCAATCCGTATTGGTACGCTGGTATCACGAAGGCCTGGACGCCTTCGAGCACACCTGCCCAACCGGGCGGACGATTTACGACGAGGTCCACACTGAACTGATTAATTACCTTGCCGCGCCAGAAAATACCGAGGGCTTTGATGATCTGATCAAAGCCTGCCGCGAACAGCACGACGCGCTGAAAGCACAGCTTGAGCAAGGGCGAGACCGTCTGCTGGAAATCCACTCTAACGGCGGTGAAAAAGCCCAGCGGCTTGCCGAAAGCATTGAAGAGCAGGACGATGACACCGGGCTTATCAATTTCGCCATGAACCTGTTCGATATCATCGGTATCAACCAGGACGATCGCGGCGATAACATGATTGTGCTGACACCCTCCGATCATATGTTGGTACCGGATTTTCCGGGCCTGCCGGAAGATGGTTGTACCATCACCTTTGAGCGTGAGGTGGCGCTGTCCCGTGAAGATGCCCAGTTTATTACCTGGGAACATCCACTGATTCGCAACGGCCTGGATCTTATCCTCTCTGGCGATACCGGTAGCAGCACCATTTCATTGTTGAAAAACAAGGCGTTGCCTGTCGGTACGCTACTGCTGGAACTGATTTACGTCGTTGAGGCCCAGGCGCCGAAACAACTGCAGCTTAACCGCTTCCTGCCGCCGACGCCGATTCGTCTGCTGGTGGATAAAAACGGCACAAACCTTGCCGCTCAGGTTGAGTTTGAGAGCTTCAACCGTCAGCTCAGCGCGGTTAACCGCCACACCGGCAGCAAGCTGGTGAACGCCGTACAGCAGGATGTCCACACCATACTGCAAAAAGGCGAAGCACAGGTCGAGAAAGCCGCGCAGGCACTGATCGACGCCGCGAAGAGCGAAGCGGATGAAAAACTGTCAGCAGAGCTGTCGCGCCTCGAAGCCCTCAAAGCCGTTAACCCGAATATTCGTGATGACGAGCTGAGCGCTATTGAGAGCAACCGCCTGCAGGTGCTGGAAAGCCTTTCTCAGGCAGGCTGGCGTCTTGACGCGCTGCGTCTTATTGTTGTGACGCATCAGTAACGGAGCAGGCTATGGTAATGGAGTCCTACAATCCGCCTCAGGATCCCTGGCTAACCATCCTCTATCAGGATGAGCACATTATGGTGGTCAACAAGCCGAGCGGCCTGTTGTCCGTGCCGGGACGCCTTGAAGAGCATAAAGATAGCGTGATGACGCGTATTCAGCGCGATTTCCCGCAGGCGGAATCCGTGCATCGCCTGGATATGGCGACCAGCGGCGTGATTGTGGTGGCTCTGACCAAAGCGGCGGAGCGCGAGCTCAAACGCCAGTTCCGCGAGCGCGAGCCGAAAAAGCAGTATGTGGCGCGTGTCTGGGGACATCTGGCGGAAGAAGAGGGGCTGGTGGATCTCCCTTTGATTTGCGACTGGCCGAATCGGCCGAAGCAGAAAGTGTGTTTTGAGACCGGTAAACCCGCGCAAACGCAGTATGAAGTACTGGAACTCGCCGCCGACAATACTACGCGCGTGCGGCTCAAGCCGATTACCGGTCGGTCGCATCAATTGCGTGTGCATATGCTGGCGTTGGGGCATCCGATTCTGGGCGACAGGTTCTATGCGACGCCAGAGGCTCTCGCTCTGGCGCCACGTCTGTTACTGCATGCGGAAACGTTGACAATAACCCACCCGGCGTATGGCAACAGCATGACGTTCAGGGCGCCGGTGGATTTTTAAATTAACGTGGCTTGCGGTTCCGGATGCGGCTCCGCCTTATCCGGACAACCGTCAAGCCAGCGACGACGGGCGTCAGCAGCGCAAGCAGATTATTCACGGCCTGCGCACAGCAACCGGAGCGCAATCAAATCAGGTAGCCCGGGCGAGGCGTTTTACGTCGACTCCCGGGATTATTGCGGAGCCTACCGTCAAGCCAGCGACGGCGGGCGTCAGCGGCGCAGGCAGATTATTCACGGCCTGCGCACAGCAACCAGAGCGCAATCAAATCAGGTAGCCCGGGCGAGGCGTTTTACGCCGACTCCCGGGATTATTGCGGAGCCTATCGTCAAGCCCGCAACTTACTTAAACCCTTTCTGCTCTTTAATCAGCTCGTAAGCCTTCTGAATCTCCTGCGCTTTCTGCTTCGCCATCTCCATCATCTCCGGCGGTAAACCTTTCGCTACCAGCTTATCCGGGTGATGCTCGCCCATCAGCTTACGATAGGCGCGCTTAATGGTGGTGGCATCATCCGTTGGTTTCACGCCCAGTACATTGCAGGCATCCTCCAACGTTGGACCGCGTTGCGCCTGCTGCTGCCAGCCGCCACCTGCCTGCTGCTGATAGCCACCGCCAAACTGCGCCCCGCCCTGCATCATGCGCAAAAATTGATCGAACTGGCCGCGAGAGATCCCCAGTTCTTCGGCAATGACGTACAACACTTCACGCTCATTCGGGTGCAGCGAACCATCTGCAAATGCCGCCTGAATCTGGATTTCCAGGAACATTCTGATTAAATCAAAGCGTCCGAAGCAAACACTGCGAAATTGACGCATTTTGTCACGTAAGGGGTAATTGTCCGCTTTGCCTACGCGAAACGCCTGCTGCGCCGCCGCACGTGAGTCGCCGTGCAGGTTCATCCGGTCCATAAACAGACTGGCAACCTGAATATCAGCCTGCGTCACGCGACCTTTGGATTTAGTTAAATGGCCCATCACCTCGAAGGTGGTGGCAAAAAAGAGCGTCTGACGTTCCCGTTGATTGGCAAACCACGCCATTTTTCTGCTGCGAGCCTTATCAAACATATGGCCGATTAACAGTCCGAGAACCGCGCCCCAAAAGCCTCCGCCCATGATCAGAGCGAAAACCACACCAACCACTTTTCCCCAATACTGCATATACTCCCCAAATCGTCATGCCGTCGGCTAAAATTTGCTTTATCATACCCGTCATTCTATGCCGTGCACAGGCACAGTCTTCTCTGACCTGGCTCGAAAACGGGCAGGATTAACTAGCGCTGCGAAGATGAGTACGTTAGTCTCTGACCGTTTGCCAGCGTAAAGCCACAGATGACGGAACAACAAATACAACGTATGAAAAAACGTATTCCCACCCTCCTGGCCACAATGATCGGCACAGCCCTTTATAGTCAACAAGGGATGACAGCCAGTCTCGCCTCGCAATGTATGCTTGGCGTTCCGAGCTATAACCGCCCATTGGTGAAAGGCGATACTAACAATCTGCCGGTGACCATCAATGCCGATGACGCCAAAGGTAACTACCCTGACGACGCCAATTTTAAAGGCAATGTGGATATTAATCAGGGTAATAGCCGTCTGCGTGCGGATGAAGTTCAACTTCATCAGAAACAGGTGGAAGGCCAGCCTGACCCGGTGCGTACAGTGGATGCACTGGGTAATGTGCACTACGACGACAATCAGGTCATCCTGAAAGGTCCGAAAGCCTGGTCAAATTTAAATACGAAAGACACCAATGTCTGGCAAGGCGACTACCAGATGGTGGGGCGTCAGGGACGTGGTGATGCAGACCTGATGAAACAGCGTGGCGAAAACCGTTACACCATCCTCGAAAACGGTTCTTTCACCTCCTGCTTACCGGGTTCTAATACCTGGAGCGTCGTGGGGAGTGAAGTCATCCACGATCGTGAAGAACAGGTTGCCGAAATCTGGAATGCGCGCTTTAAGCTTGGCCCGGTGCCGGTTTTCTACAGCCCGTACCTGCAATTGCCGGTGGGTGACAAGCGCCGTTCTGGTTTCCTGATTCCGAATGCCAAGTACGGCACAAGCAACGGCTTTGAGTTTTATTTACCGTACTACTGGAATATTGCCCCCAACTTTGATGCGACGATCACACCGCATTACATTCAAAAACGTGGCAGTACACAGTGGCAGAACGAATTCCGCTACCTGACACAAGCGGGAACAGGTCTCGTCGAATTCGACTATCTGCCGTCGGATAGCGTCTATCAGGACGACTATCCTGCCGAGTCGAATCGCCATCGCTGGTTATTCTACTGGAATCACTTTGGCGTGATGGATCAGGTGTGGCGTTTTAACGTTGATTACACCAAAGTCAGCGATCCGTACTACTTTAACGACTTTTCATCGAAATACGGTACCAGTACTGACGGTTACGCCACGCAGAAATTCAGCATGGGGTATTGGCTGGAGAATTTTAACGCCACCGTATCGACCAAACAGTTCCAGGTATTTAACCGACAGAATAGTAATTCCTACGCCGCTGAGCCACAGTTAGACGTGAATTACTACAAAAACGACCTGGGTCCGTTTGATGCGCATATCTATGGCCAGGCGGTACATTTCGTTAACACCAACGGAACTTACCCGGAATCCACGCGTGTTCACCTTGAACCAACGTTAAATTTGCCGTTGTCGAACAAGTGGAGCAGTCTTGATACCGAAGCGAAGCTGATGGCGACGCACTATCAGCAGACCAATCTTGATGCTTACAACGCAGCTAACAATACTGATTATAAAGATTCAGTTAACCGTGTGCTGCCGCAGTTTAAAGTCGACGGGAAGCTGATTTTCGAGCGTGATATGACCCTGGCAGAAGGGTATACCCAGACGCTGGAGCCAAGGGCACAATATCTCTATGTGCCGTATCGTAACCAGAGCACTATCAAAAACTACGACTCCTCCTTGCTGCAATCCGACTACAGCGGCCTGTTCCGCGACCGTACCTACGGCGGTCTGGATCGCATCGCATCGGCAAACCAGGTTACTACCGGCGTCACATCGCGTATTTATGATGATGCCGCCGTTGAACGTTTTAACGTTTCTGTTGGTCAAATCTACTATTTCACGGAGTCGCGCACTGGCGATGACAACATAAACTGGGAGAAAGACAACAAAACGGGTTCACTGGTGTGGGCAGGAGATACCTACTGGCGCATTTCGGATCGCTGGGGCTTACGTGGCGGCGTGCAGTATGACACGCGTCTGGACAATATCGCTAACAGCACCGCGTCAGTTGAATATCGCCGCGATGAAGACCGTATGGTACAGCTCAGCTATCGCTATGCCAGCCCGGAATACATTCAAGCGACACTTCCAAGAGACCAAAATGATACAACATGGACCCTGCCGCAGTATAAAGACGGCATTTCGCAAGTTGGTGCTGCAGCAAGCTGGCCGATCGTCGACCGCTGGTCTGTCGTCGGGGCTTACTACTACGATACCAATATAAGCAAGCCTGCCGACCAGATGTTAGGTCTGCAGTATAACTCCTGCTGTTATGCGATTCGCGTTGGGTATGAACGCAAAATTAACGGCTGGGAAAACAACCAAAGCAAGTATGACAACGTCATCGGTTTCAACATTGAGTTGCGCGGTTTGAGCTCGAATTACGGCCTGGGCACGCATCAAATGCTGCGCTCGAACATTCTGCCGTACCGTAGCTCGTTATGATGTGGTTGATTTGCAAAGTTATCGGTTAATTGAAATGGAAAAAGTATGAAGAACTGGAAAACGCTGCTTCTCGGTATCGCTATGGTTGCGAATACCAGTTTCGCTGCACCGCAGGTTGTCGATAAAGTAGCTGCCGTCGTGAACAACGGCGTGGTGCTCGAAAGCGACGTTGATGGTTTGATGCAATCCGTGAAACTTAACGCGGGCCAGGCGGGTCAGCAGTTGCCTGATGACGCTACGCTGCGTCATCAGATTCTTGAACGTCTGATCATGGATCAAATCATTCTGCAGATGGCGACGAAAATGAACATCAAGGTGACCGACGATCAACTTGATCAGGCCATCGCAAATATCGCCAAACAAAACAATATCTCTATGGATCAGATGCGCAGCCGTCTGGCTTACGACGGTGTGAATTTCAACACTTACCGTAGCCAAATCCGCAAAGAGATGATCATTTCCGAAGTTCGCAACAACGAAGTTCGCCGCCGCATCACCGTGCTGCCGCAGGAAGTTGAAGCGCTTGCTAAACAAGTGGGCAATCAAAACGACGCCAGTACCGAACTGAACCTGAGCCACATTCTGGTTCCGCTGCCTGAAAATCCAACCTCCGACCAGGTGAATGAAGCAGAAAACCAGGCACGTTCTATCGTTGACGAAGCGCGTAAAGGCAGCGATTTCGGCAAACTGGCCATTACCTACTCTGCCGATCAACAGGCGCTGAAAGGCGGCCAGATGGGCTGGGGACGTATTCAGGAACTGCCGTCAATCTTCGCTCAGGCGCTTAGCACGGCGAAAAAAGGCGATATCATTGGCCCCATCCGTTCAGGCGTTGGCTTCCATATTCTGAAAGTGAACGATCTGCGTGGCCAGAGCCAGAGCATTTCCGTGACCGAAGTTCACGCGCGTCACATTCTGCTGAAACCGTCGCCGATCATGAGTGACGACCAGGCACGCGTGAAACTGGAACAGATCGCGGCTGATATCAAGAGTGGTAAAACCACTTTTGCTGCGGCAGCGAAAGAGTTCTCCCAGGATCCAGGTTCTGCCAATCAGGGCGGTGATATGGGCTGGGCGGCAGCGGATATCTACGATCCGGCATTCCGTGATGCATTGATGAAGCTCAGCCGTGGTCAGATGAGCGGTCCGGTACACTCCTCCTTTGGCTGGCATCTGATTGAGCTGCTGGATACCCGTAACGTCGATAAAACCGATGCTGCGCAAAAAGATCGTGCCTACCGCATGCTGATGAACCGTAAATTCTCCGAAGAAGCGGCAACCTGGATGCAGGAACAGCGCGCCAGTGCTTACGTTAAAATCCTGAGCAACTAATGAACGCACATCGTGTCGTTATCACTCCCGGCGAACCCGCCGGGATTGGTCCTGATTTGGTCGTACAACTCGCCCAGCGTGACTGGCCTGTCGAGCTGGTTGTGTGTGCAGATCCTATGCTGCTCACCGAACGTGCGGCGCTATCAGGCTTGCCCCTCATCCTGCGCGAGTACCGCGCAGGACAACCGGCTGTTGCACAACAGGCCGGCAGCCTCACCGTATTACCCGTCGCACTCAAAACGCCAGTAGTGCCAGGCGAGCTGAACGTCCAGAATGGGCCATACGTGGTCGACACGCTGGCGCGCGCCTGCGATGGCTGCCTGAGCGGCGAGTTTGCGGCGCTGATCACCGGCCCCGTGCATAAAGGGGTGATCAACGACGCCGGTACGCCGTTTACCGGACATACCGAGTTCTTCGAGGAGCGTTCACGCGTCAACAAAGTAGTGATGATGCTGGCAACAGAAGAACTGCGCGTCGCGCTGGCCACCACTCATCTGCCCATCAAAGCGGTTGCAGACGCCATCACGCCGGATTTGCTGCGCGACGTCATCACCATTTTGTACACCGATTTGCAGCAAAAGTTTGGCATCCGCCAGCCACATGTTCTGGTATGTGGCCTGAACCCCCACGCCGGGGAAGGCGGACATATGGGAACCGAAGAGATTGATACGATCATTCCGGTTCTTGATGAAATGCGTGCTAAAGGCATGAACCTCAGTGGTCCATTGCCTGCCGATACGCTTTTTCAGCCTAAATATCTTGATAATGCCGACGCCGTACTGGCGATGTACCACGATCAGGGCCTGCCCGTGCTAAAATACCAGGGCTTTGGCCGTGGCGTGAATATCACGCTCGGTTTACCTTTTATTCGTACATCTGTTGATCATGGCACCGCGCTGGAACTGGCGGGCCAGGGAAAAGCCGATGTCGGCAGTTTTATCACGGCGCTTAATCTCGCCATCACCATGATTGTTAATACTCAATGACTAATCGAGTCCATCAGGGCCACTTAGCCCGTAAACGCTTCGGGCAAAACTTCCTCAACGATCAGTTTGTGATCGACAGTATTGTTTCGGCTATCAATCCGCAAAAAGGCCAGGCGATGGTTGAAATCGGCCCGGGCCTTGCCGCGCTGACCGAGCCAGTAGGCGAACGTCTGGATAAACTCACCGTTATCGAACTGGACCGTGATCTGGCCGCTCGTCTGCAAACACACCCGTTTCTCGGGCCAAAGCTGACGATTTTTCAGCAAGATGCGATGACCATGAATTTTGGCGAGCTCTCGCAGACCATGGGGCAACCGCTGCGTGTATTCGGCAACCTGCCCTATAACATCTCCACGCCGCTAATGTTCCATCTGTTTAGCTATACTGATGCCATTGCCGACATGCACTTTATGTTGCAAAAAGAGGTCGTCAATCGTCTGGTTGCAGGGCCAAACAGTAAGGCGTATGGTCGTTTAAGCGTCATGGCGCAATACTATTGCCAGATTATTCCGGTACTGGAAGTGCCGCCATCAGCATTTACCCCACCGCCTAAGGTGGATTCTGCTGTTGTGCGTCTGGTGCCGCACAGCACGTTGCCGCATCCGGTGAAAGAAGTCCGGGTGCTGAGCCGGATCACCACGGAAGCCTTTAACCAGCGCCGTAAAACGATCCGCAACAGCCTTGGCAATCTCTTCTCCGTTGAGGTATTGACGGAGTTGGGCATTGATCCGGCGATGCGTGCTGAAAACATCTCTGTTGCGCAGTATTGCAAGATGGCGAACTATCTGACTGATAATGCGCCGCCGAAGGAGAGTTAAGTCATGATCAATTCGCCCCGAGTTTCTGTTCAGGTGCAAAGTGTCTATATTGAATCGCAATCTTCACCCGATGAAGAACGCTATGTTTTCGCTTACACCATTACTATCCGGAATCTGGGGCGAGCGCCGGTCCAGTTGCTTAAACGCTACTGGCTTATCACCAACGGGAATGGCCGTGAGACTGAGGTTCAGGGTGAAGGTGTTGTCGGCGTTCAGCCGCACATTGAACCCGGCGGAGAATATCAGTATACCAGCGGTGCGGTAATTGAAACGCCGTTCGGTACCATGGAAGGCCATTATGAAATGATCGATGCGCAAGGGAAGGCGTTCCGCATCGCTATCCCGGTCTTCCGACTTGCCGTTCAAACACTAATCCACTGAAACAATGTCTACATACCTTATTGGCGACGTTCATGGTTGCTATGATGAACTGCTCGCATTGTTAAACCAGGTGCATTTTGTACCTGGGCAGGACACCTTGTGGTTGACGGGTGATTTAGTCGCGCGCGGTCCCGGCTCGCTGGATGTATTGCGCTACGTAAAATCACTGGGCGACAGCGTTCGCCTCGTCCTCGGCAACCACGATCTGCACCTGCTGGCGGTGTTTGCCGGCATTAGCCGTAATAAACCCAAAGACCGGCTTAATTTACTACTGGAAGCGCCCGATGCCGACGACCTTATCAACTGGCTGCGTCGCCAGCCGCTGTTGCAGGTTGATGAGGAGAAAAAGCTGGTGATGGCCCATGCGGGTATCACGCCGCAGTGGGATCTGGAGACCGCTCAACAGTGCGCACGCGACGTTGAAGCTATCCTCTCCAGTGATTCTTATCCTTTTTTCCTCGACGGGATGTACGGCGACTATCCGAACAGCTGGTCAACGGAACTGAGCGGAATGGCACGGCTGCGTTTTATCAGCAATGCATTTACGCGGATGCGCTACTGCTTCCCGAATGGGGAGCTGGATATGTATTGCAAAGATGTGCCGGAATACGCGCCTGCACCGTTGAAGCCATGGTTTACCATTCCCGGCCCTGTCTCGCAGGAGTACAGCATCGTGTTTGGTCACTGGGCGTCGCTGGAAGGAAAAGGCACGCCAGAGGGCATTTACGCGCTGGATACCGGATGCTGCTGGGGTGGAACACTGACCTGTCTGCGCTGGGAAGACAAAGCCTGGTTTGTACAACCGTCAAATCGTCAGATGGATTTAGGTGAAGACGAGGCGGTCGCCTCTTAGGGTATGATGTCGCCCCGGTACGCAACGCGCCGCCGGGGCAGACAATTACCGACGTTCCAGAATCTCGAAGCAATAGCTGTGAGAATTCTGCTCATCCGCATCGTTAAACTCGCTAAATACCGACTCCCAGTCGTCCGGATCGTAATCCGGGAAATGGGTATCTCCTTCGACTTCGGCATCAATATGCGTCAGATAGAGCTTTTGTGCCTTCGGCAGGAACTGCTCATAGACACGGCCACCGCCGATCACCATGATCTCTTCCGCGTCGCCGCACGCGGCAATCGCCGCGTCGACCGAGCTGACCCACTGCACGCGATCGTCAGTACCCGGCTTGCTGCTGATGACAATATTTTTACGGCCTGGTAGCGGGCGTCCAATCGACTCCCACGTCAGGCGTCCCATAACCACAGGTTTGTTTAGCGTATTGCGTTTAAACCAGGCGAGATCGGCAGGTAGGTTCCACGGCATGGCATTCTCCATGCCGATCACGCGATCCACCGCTAACGCCGCAATCAGACTGATCATTGATAATTTCCCGGATGCAAAAAATTGTCGCCACTATACGGAAAGCGTATTCTTTCGTCGACTGGCGGCAGGTAAAGAGACAGAAAATTTTCGTAATCTGTAAGCAAACCCACGCCGCACAATCGCCCCCCTTGCTTTCCACTTTCTCGCGAATCAAACCGTTCACCGCCACTCAGTCTTAACATGCGCTATGGCTGTGGTTTCGCCTCTGGTTCATCAGCGATATCCCCCGTATGTCGGCCCTCTTTGGTTCCCTGCCAGCCATGACGCTGAACCACGGACAGATGCGCCCGGTCTTCGCTGATAATCTCCGTCAACATTGCGCTGGTCCGCTTAAAGACATCCGCTCTGGCCTGAGCGGTGTTATCCACCCCGGCCATTTCCTCGACCATCTGGGTATTGAACTGGCGGAAAAGATCGGCCCGCTCACGCGCTTCATAAGGCCCCAGTCCGAGCCCTTCGAGCGCCAACCGCCCGGCTTTCAACGCCGCTTCAAACGTTTCACGCTCCGGCTTCTCAACGCCTGCCTGACGCAAGCGGATGTAGTGATCGACATCGCGGGCACGGGCAATAATACGCAGCGTCGGGAAATGGGTTTTCGCCAGCTCAGTCAGTTGCAGGTTAGCCTGCGGATCGTCAATCGCATTGATCAGCACTTCGGCTTTTCCGGCACCGGCTGACTCCAGCAGATCCACGCGCGTCGCATCGCCATAAAAGACCTTCATGCCGAATTTGCGCAGCGTTTCGATATGATCCGGGTCGTGATCGAGAACGACCATTTTGACTCCACTAGAGAGTAGCAGACGCCCGGCAATTTGGCCGAAGCGGCCGAATCCGGCCACAATGACCCGCGGTTCATCTTCGTCAATCTCATCGGCTTCCCGCGCTTGTCCGGTGACTGCGCTTTCCAGACGCGTCAGCAGGACTAACAGCACAGGCGTTGCCGCCATAGACAAAGCGACCGCCAGCGTCAAAGCTTTGACCCATTCCGGGTCGAGCACGCCTGCCATTTGTGCTGCACCAAAAACCACAAACGCGAATTCACTCCCCTGCCCCAACAGCGCCGCAAACCAGCGACGTTGCTTACCAGGGACGTTCAGCGGGCGGGCAATCAGCCAGAGGACCACGGATTTAATCACCAGGAAACCGACCAGCAGAAGCAGGATACGCAGCGGATGAATGACCAGGGTGCCAAAGTCTATCGACATGCCGACGCCGATAAAAAAGAGCCCCAGCAGCAGGCCTTTAAAGGGTTCGATATCGCTTTCCAGCGCATGACGGTATTCCGAGCTTGCCAGCAGCACGCCCGCCAGGAACGCCCCCATCGCCATGGAAAGCCCGGCCTCTTCCAGCAATAAACCGAAACCAAACACCAGAAACAGTGCCACGGCGCTGAATACTTCACGTAATCCGGAGCGGGCAACAAAACGCAGTGCCGGACGCGCGACATAGCGCCCCAGCACGACCACCAGCGCCAGCGCGCCAACCACTTTCAACGCCGACAGGGCAAACGCCCCCACCGTTGTGGATGCGCCACTGCTGGCCAAAAGCGGGATCATCGCCACCAGCGGAATGGCCGCGATATCCTGGAAAAGCAACACGGAAAAGGCACTACGCCCCATTTGCGAGACGGTCAGGTTACGCTCATTCATCGCCTGCATGGCAATCGCGGTTGAGGAGAGCGCCAGCGTCAGGCCGATAAGCAGCGCCACCGGCCAGTCGAGCCCCAGTACCATACAAAACACCCCCAACAAAACGCCGCAGGAGGCCATCTGCAACGCGCCGCCGCCAAAGACCGACACGCGCAACTTCCACAGTCTCTGGGGATCCAGCTCAAGGCCAATCACAAACAGCATCAACACCACGCCGATTTCCGCGAAGTGGAGAATAGATTCAGCGTCAGTCACCAGCCGTAAGCCCCACGGGCCAATAATACAGCCGGCGATCAGATACCCCAGCACGGACCCCAGCCCCAGGCGTACCGCGATCGGCACGATGAGCGCGGCCGCCCCCAGGTAAATCAGCGCCTGAATCAGCGTATGACTATCCATGGTGGGCCTCCTGCCAGTCGAGCAACACTTGTTTGTAGTGGCGAGCCTGCGCCTGCAGGGTTTCGTCGTCGCAAATGAAGGTACAGTGGGTCGCAAACGGCGGCAGCCATTTCATACCGCAATAGAGCGCCGTGGCCTGTAAGGGCTGCCCCAGCACATCAAACCCAGGGTGTGAACCGATATCAAAGTGTTGATCCCCACCCCCGGTGGTGACCGCCCACAACAGGCTTTTCCCCTGCAGCGCGCGTGCGCCATGACCATAGGCCCAGCCGTGCGCCAGGACTTTATCAATCCAGAGTTTAAGCAGCGGCGGTACGCTGTACCATTGCATGGGATGTTGCCAGACAACCAGCTCGGCGCGGCTCAGCGCCTCCTGCTCGGCGGCAATATCAATATTGAAGTCGGGATAGAGATGATAAAGAGAGCGGATTTCCACCCCCTCCAGAGTCCCTGCATGCTCAATCATCCGCTTATTCGCATGGGAATAGTGCGGATAGGGATGGGCATAAATTATCAGAATCATCGATTAGCCTGTTTTCACTGCCTACTTTTTTGTTTGAGTGTAGACAGTTAATCGTCGTGCTAACAGCGACAATCTGTGCGGGATTGGCTGACACCAACGCAGTGCCTGCCAGAATCGCGGTTAAAGCCGCGCAGGCGCGAGCGTCGGCATAATGCCTGAGCGGTGGCTTACGGATCTGAGTAAGTCAAAAAAAATCCCGCGCAAATGGCGGGATGCTTTCTGTCATAGAGCGGGATTAATTATCCAGTTCACTCATGTTTTTCACCTGATCGCGGTTAATCTGCTCGGTTTTACCGGTTTCCGCATTTTTGTAAGAGACCAGGCCGGTGTCACTATCGATTTCCGGTTTGCCATCAGTCACGATAGTTTTGCCATCGGTGGTTTTAACGGCCTGGTTAGACGAACAACCGGCAACGGTAAAGAGTGTGGCGGCAGCAAACAGTGACGTTAATAACAGTTTCGATCGCATGGTGTTCTCCCCTGCTTTTCAGTCGTTTTCAGTTAAATACAGGTTTATTGTAGATTAACTGACTGACCTTAAAAGAAAATGCAGAACACTCTGAAGGTTTACCTCAGTATAAAGACTTGCGACGAATCGTCATGCTACTCGTCTGGGTAAGCGTCAATCCTCGTGTCTCCGGTGCAAAAGCGATGGAAATGAGCAGGCCAAAAAGCGAAATTCCCGCCCCCATTAGCATGACGTAATTGATCCCATATTTAGTGATAAAAATCGGCAGCGCCCAGGTAGAAAGAATGGTGCCAATTCGGCTCAGGGACATAATGACGCCAACGGCAGAGGCGCGAATATCGGTCGGGAACAGCTCATTCGGGTAAAGCCACTGGAGGTTTCCCGGCCCGCCGGAGAAAAAGGCATAAGCCGCAAATGCCGCTACCACCAGCCAAATCCCCATGTCAGGAATCAATCCCAGCACGGCCAGCGCGAGTGTCATCACCATAAAGCTGCCGATCAGTAATGGTCGCCTTCCCATGCTGTTCAGCCAGTACATCGGCGGAATGCAGCCCAGCATAAAGAACAAGCTGATGACCACATTGCCCAGCGCCGCGCTTTTCCCGACACCCAGCCCCAGCAGGCCGACAATCTGCGGACCAAAAGTATAGATGGCAAACATTGGGATCACCTGACACGTCCAGATGGCGGCAACAAACAGAACAAATGGGAAGTGACGGCGATTAAACAGCTGTAAGAAGCGAGTTTCTTGCGGCGGTTCGTCATCAAACGCCACAGGTTCGCCAAACAGTTTAATCATCATCTCCTCACACTCTTTCACCCGCCCTTTACGCAAAAGCCAGCGCGGAGATTCCGGGAGATCAAAACGGCCAATCAGGATCATGATGCAAGGAATCGCCGCACTCCCCAGCATCCAGCGCCATCCGCCTTCCACATCGTACAACCAATATCCGACCAGGTCGGCACAGGTCGCGCCGACGTACCACATCGCAGCGATAAAGCTGATTGAAAACGCGCGCTGGCGGGTACTGGAAAACTCGGTGATCATCGAGGTGGCGATAGGATAATCGGCGCCTATTACCACGCCAATCAACACGCGCATCACCAGCAACTCCATGGGGGAAGAAACAAACATCGTCGCCACCGATATCACCCCAATGGCGATGATATCAATGAGGAACATTTTTCGTCGTCCCACTTTGTCTGAGATGTAGCCAAACAACGATGTGCCGACAAACAGCCCCGCCAGCGTCCCCGCCCCCAGCAGCCCCAGCCATTGGGCATCCAGCTTCAGTGCAGGCGTGAGCTGTTCCAGCGCAACACCAATCATCACCAGCACATACCCATCCAGGAAAGGTCCGCCGCTGCCCCACAGCATGATGCGACGGTGGATAGATGAGAACTGGATATCATCAAAATTTCTGGGCTGCTGCATAGCGACTTCCTGTTTCAATACGGCAAAGCGTCATTTGTCAGCCGAATAACGCATTTACGCCGCCATCCGATAAAGGTCATTGCCGGATAGCGACACGGTTGTGCCTTATCCGGCCTGTGGGTGCGTAAACCTGTACTCGTTATCCGTAGCGAAACTCAACACCAAAGGTACCGCGTGGGTACTCCCACTTCTCCAGCGCCCCATCAAGCCCCAGAATCCGACACGTGCCGCACTCCAGGCATCCGGCGTAATCGAAGCGCACGCTGCCGTCATCCTGCTTTTTATACAGCCCGGCGGGACACGCTTTAATAAGCACCTCCAGCACCTGCTTATCCGGAGACGTTTTCAGAATGATGTGTGGATTCTCTTCATCCACATTGAATTTGTTGACGCCCAGTTTGACGTCCACATTAACGGGGGAAGTCATAGTACGCTCGCTCCTTTGATGCCATCCTTCATCAGATTGATAAAGCCGACCTTCTTCGCATGGCGCAGGATTTTCTTACGCATCGGTACCGGCGCGCTACCGTCAACGGTAAACAGATCGCGGGCGATGCCCACTGCCATTTCCGGATAGCGGCTAAACATACGCGGATTATCGAGGAAGGCCGGTAAACGCTGATACATACGCATGTCCCGCATCGGGCCGTTATCAAGATGCTGACGATACGCCGCGAGTCCCTGACGGCTGAAATCATGGTTTTTCATGGCGCAAAGCACTGTTTTCGCTGCGGCCTCTCCTGCCGCCACGGCCAGATCCATCCCGCGAATGGTGAACCCGAGATTCATACACATTCCGGCGGCATCGCCAGCGATCAGCACGCCGTCACCCACCAGCTCAGGCTGCATGTTCATTCCCGCTTCAGGAACAACGTGTGCGGCATACTCCACCATCTTTCCGCCTGCGATTAACGGTGCGACTGCGGGATGCTGTTTAAAATCTTCCAGCATTTGCGGAACTGATTTCTTCGCGTCTTTCAGATGATGAAGACCGCAAACCAGCCCCAGTGAGAGGGTAGTTTTATTGGTATAGAGGAAGCCGCCCCCCATCAGACCATCGGTAGGAGAACCCGCGAACAGACAGGCGGCACCTTCATTTCCCTGTAACCCGAAGCGATCCATAATGACCGATTCAGGCAATTCGATAAGCTCCTTCACCCCCACCGCAACGTGTTCAGCGCTAACGCGTTTCGCCATGCCTGATTTTTCTGCCAGCAGCGAGTTGACCCCGTCAGCCAGGATCACCACGTTGGATTCGATAATGTCGCCGTCGGCCTCAACGCCCACGACCTTACCGTCGCGCTGAACAAGATTATCCACGCGAATACCGGTGATCAGCTGTGCCCCGGCCTCTTCCGCCTGCGCCATCAACCAATTATCGAATTTACTGCGAAGCACTGAGTAAGAGGCTTGAGACGGCACGGCCTCCTCGCCATTGAGATAGTCCACGGTCATCGCCCCGTTATCGGTCATAAAGGCGAGTTTTTCATGGGTAATTATTCGCTCAATGGGAGCCTTCTCTGCAAAGCCCGGAATAATGCGCTCCAGGCTATGGGCATAAATACGCCCGCCGGTGACATTCTTCGCACCGGCGGAATTACCCCGTTCGATCACTAAGACTTGCGCCCCTTCACGGGCAAGAACCAGCGCCGCGACCGAACCGGCGAGTCCGGCACCCACGATGATGGCATCAAAGATATCTTCGGACATACTCACTCCCTGTCAGCGGCAGAGCCAGCTTCCGGCTCTGCCCAAATAGATCAACGCGCCAGTGCCGTTGTCAGCGCAGGCAGGATCTTCATTGCATCCCCGACGATGCCATAGTCTGCGTACTGAAAGATCGGTGCGTTCTTATCTTTATTAATGGCAAAAATAGTCTGTGCGCCGTTAGCCCCGACCATGTGCTGGATCTGCCCGGAGATCCCCACGGCCAGGTACAGTTCCGGTTTAAGCATCAGATTTGAGATGCCAACATAACGCTGGTGCTCCATCCATTTCTCGTTTTCAGCCACCGGACGGGAACAGGCCAGTTCCGCGCCAATGGCCTGACATAATGCCTGCGCCAGAGAAATGTTCTCCTTGCTGCCAATACCGCGTCCAACGCTGACCACCAGCCGTGCTTTGTCGAGATCAACGCTGTTGCTCTGACGGGCCTGCGTCGCCGTACGCGTTACAGCAACGTCCGGCGTCTGCCATTGCACACTATGCGTTTCGCCACGGCGTGAAATGTCCGGTTGCTGCGCTTCAAACGTACCGCTGCTCAGGGTCATCACGGCAAAAGGGGAATGAATGGTTTCTTCACCCATGGCCAGACCGCCATAAACCATATGTTTAACCGTTACGTGGCCATCCTGCTGAGTCACGGCACTGGCGTCATTCGCAATAGCCGCGGCGAGGCGATAGCCCAGCTTTGCCGCCAACAACTTGCCGCGACGGGTATTGGGGAGCAGTACCAGGCCTGCATCGCTCTGCTGGCGAATGGTCTGCGCCATCACGCCCGCAAAGTCTTCCACGAGGCGATCGTCTGGTTTACCGCTGAGTTGCCATACATGATTCGCACCCAACTGGATGGCTGTCGTGCCTTCTGCATCGCTTTGTACAAACGTATTAATTTGTTCACCTAACGCCTGCGCGCCGCTCATCAGTTCCGGCAGACGAGAAGGGGTATCACTGAATACCCAGACATGAGAAAACGTGTTCATAATATCCCCTGATTATTAAATGACTTTGCGCAGACTATCGACAAACGCGGCGATCTGTTCTTCACCATCCCCTTCAATAACAATGCGTTGACGCTCACGCTGTTTTGGTGCTGCGACCTTCTGCGTGGAGTACACGCCAGGCGCGCTGAAACCGATATCTGCCGCAGACCAGACCTGCACCGGCTTTTTCGCGGCATTCAGAATCGCTTTCATTGACGGAATCTGTGGAGCATTAATGTCTGTCGAGACCGCCACAACCGCAGGAAGAGGAATCGTCAGGGTTTCAATTTCATCTTCCAGTTCACGCTCAACGGTAAGCGTACTTTCCGTCAGGGAGAGAATTTTATTCACGCCGTTAATAGCAGGAATGTTAAGCATTTCGCCCACTAACAGACCGACCTGCTGTGCGTAAAGATCGGAAGATCCATCGCCGCAGATAATGAGGTCAAAGCCAGATTTTTGTGCAGCGGTAGCCAAAGCGGCGGCGGTAGAGTGTGGGAGCGCCTGTTCAAACTGCTCATCAATCACAACAATCAGCTCATCCGGGCCGCGCGAAAGTACGTCTTTACGTCCTTTCACATTGGTCAGTGCCTTGCCGCCCACGCTCATGGCGATCACTTGCGCTTCTCCGGCCTGCTGTTTTAACTGACAAGCGGCTTCAATGGCATTCAAATCGTATTGGCTAATTTTGGCATCCGCTTTACTAATATCTAACGAACCATCCGCGTTATTGATCGCAATATCCTGTTCATCAGGTACGCATTTGTAACAAGTAATTATCTTCATTGCCTCTCCAGAAATCATGAAGGAATCGTCGTCCATATCGGTGATGGTAAATACAGATATCACATCATTTAATTACGGGATAAAACATTAATCACCAATATTGAAAATGTCACACACTGATAAATGGGAGTTTCAATATTGCTAGCTACTTCACCAATATTGAAAAAACGATTCCAGCATATAAATTTCAATATTGTTTCAGGGATCACCAATATTGAACATTGAGGGGATAAAAAAACAACAAAAACCAACACAACACATTGTTTTAAAACAAATAAAAAACCAAAACAGGCGAAGCGAAAACCGACAGAAAAGTGTGATTAAAATAACAGAATACACTGTAACGAATACCCATCATGGAGTACTTCCCGAGGTATCGCTGAGGTTAAAAAGTCGGTAAATAAACGCTCACAAAAATGAACATAAATATAACAAATGGGAACGAAATATAAATCCATTATGATACTGGAATTCGAAAATGAAAAATGACAAGAGAAAATCAGGAATAGAGCCAAAGGTTTTTTTTCCACCACTCATTATCGTCGGAATACTTTGCTGGCTAACTGTTAGAGACCTTGATGCCGCGAATGTAATTATTAATGCAGTATTTTCGTACGTGACAAATGTCTGGGGATGGGCATTCGAGTGGTATATGGTCGTGATGCTCTTTGGCTGGTTCTGGCTGGTTTTTGGTCCCTACGCTAAAAAAAGATTGGGCGACGAGAAACCCGAATTCAGCACCGCCAGCTGGATCTTCATGATGTTCGCCTCCTGTACCTCCGCAGCCGTGCTGTTCTGGGGATCGATAGAGATCTACTACTATATCTCTACGCCACCGTTTGCCTTAGCACCCAACTCTACCGGCGCAAAAGAGCTTGGCCTTGCCTACAGTTTGTTCCACTGGGGACCGCTACCATGGGCTACCTATAGCTTCCTGTCCGTCGCTTTCGCCTACTTTTTCTTTGTTCGCAAAATGGATGTGATCCGCCCCAGCTCAACGCTTGTGCCCTTAGTTGGCGAGAAGCATGTGAAAGGGTTATTCGGGACTATTGTCGATAACTTCTATCTTGTGGCACTGATCTTCGCAATGGGCACCAGCCTCGGTCTGGCTACGCCGCTGGTCACCGAATGTATGCAGTATCTCTTCGGCATCCCGCATACGCTGCAACTGGACGCGATCATTATTACCTGCTGGATCATTCTGAATGCTATCTGCGTGGCCTGTGGTCTGCAGAAAGGGGTGAAGATCGCCAGCGACGTGCGTAGCTACCTGAGCTTCCTGATGCTCGGCTGGGTGTTCATCGTCAGCGGCGCCAGCTTCATCATGAATTACTTCACCGATTCCGTCGGTATGCTGTTGATGTATCTGCCCCGTATGTTGTTCTACACCGATGCAATCGGCAAAGGCGGATTCCCGCAAGGCTGGACCGTTTTTTACTGGGCCTGGTGGGTAATATACGCCATCCAGATGAGTATCTTCCTTGCCCGTATATCTCGTGGCCGTACCGTTCGTGAGTTGTGCTTCGGAATGGTGCTGGGCCTGACGGCCTCCACCTGGATCCTGTGGACCGCGCTCGGCAGCAACACGCTTCTGCTGATGGATAAAAACATCATTAACATTCCGAACCTCATCGCTGAGCATGGCGTGCCACGCGCCATTATCGAGACCTGGGCCGCCCTGCCCCTGAGTACGGCAACAATGTGGGGCTTCTTTATTCTCTGCTTTATTGCCACCGTCACGCTTATCAACGCCTGTTCTTACACGCTGGCCATGTCGACCTGTCGCGAAATACGCGACGGTGAAGAGCCGCCTCTGCTGGTACGTATCGGCTGGTCGATTCTGGTTGGCGTTATCGGGATTGTGCTGTTGGCTCTCGGCGGGTTGAAACCGATACAAACGGCGATCATCGCCGGTGGCTGCCCTCTCTTCTTCGTCAACATCATGGTCACGCTGTCCTTTATTAAGGACGCCAAAGTGCACTGGAAAGATAATTAATAGAAATCAACCCTATCAAGAGGTTAAAAGATGGACTTTAACTTGAATGATGAGCAGGAGCTGTTCGTCGCCGGTATTCGTGAATTAATGGCCAGTGAAAACTGGGAAGCCTATTTTGCAGAGTGTGATCGCGATAGCGTCTACCCTGAACGTTTTGTAAAAGCACTGGCCGATATGGGCATTGATAGCCTGTTACTCCCGGAAGAACGTGGCGGTCTGGATGCCGGCTTCGTTACCGTGGCGGCGGTATGGATGGAATTAGGCCGCCTGGGCGCACCAACCTATGTTCTCTATCAACTTCCCGGCGGCTTCAACACGGTGTTACGTGAAGGCACCCAGGAACAGATCGATAAGATCATGGCGTTTCAGGGAACAGGTAAACAGATGTGGAACTCCGCGATCACGGAACCGGGAGCCGGATCGGATGTTGGCAGTCTGAAAACCACGTATACCCGCAAAAATGGTAAGGTTTATCTTAATGGCAGTAAGTGCTTTATCACCAGTAGCGCTTATACCCCTTATATCGTGGTAATGGCACGTGACGGTGCGTCTGTGGATAAACCCATTTACACCGAATGGTTTGTCGATATGAGCAAGCCAGGCATCAAAGTTAACAAACTTGAGAAGCTCGGTTTGCGCATGGACAGCTGCTGCGAAATTACCTTTGACGATGTTGAACTGGATGAAAAAGACATGTTCGGCCGTGAAGGTAATGGGTTTAACCGTGTGAAAGAAGAGTTTGACCACGAACGCTTCCTCGTTGCTCTGACGAACTACGGTACCGCAATGTGTGCCTTTGAAGATGCGGCGCGCTACGCCAACCAGCGAGTGCAATTCGGCGAAACGATCGGTCGCTTCCAGCTGATTCAGGAGAAGTTTGCCCATATGGCAATCAAATTAAACTCCATGAAAAACATGCTGCTCGAAGCCGCCTGGAAAGCAGATAACGGCACGATCACCTCTGGTGATGCCGCAATGTGTAAATACTTCTGCGCCAACGCGGCATTTGAAGTCGTTGACAGTGCGATGCAAGTCCTCGGTGGCGTCGGGATTGCGGGCAACCACCGTATTACCCGCTTCTGGCGCGATCTGCGCGTTGACCGGGTATCCGGCGGTTCCGACGAAATGCAGATCCTGACACTGGGTCGCGCAGTGCTCAAACAGTACCGTTAATCGGGTAATAACCCCATCGCGCTGTGATGGGGTTCCAGGGATGCCACACAGGAGTATGTCATGAGTCATCGTTTACCAATGCCCGTGTTTGGACCCCTTGCGGGTGTGCGGGTTGTGTTCTCCGGTATCGAAATTGCCGGGCCCTTCGCCGGACAAATGTTTGCCGAATGGGGAGCAGAAGTTATCTGGATTGAAAATGTCGCCTGGGCCGACACTATTCGTGTCCAGCCCAATTATCCGCAACTCTCGCGTCGCAATCTTCACGCCCTTTCGCTGAATATCTTCAAAGATGAAGGGCGAGAAGCATTCCTTAAGTTGATGGAAACCACAGATATTTTTATTGAGGCCAGTAAAGGTCCGGCATTCGCGCGTCGGGGCATTACCGATGAGGTGTTATGGGAACACAATCCGAAGTTGGTTATCGCCCATCTGTCTGGTTTTGGCCAGTTTGGGACAGAGGAGTACACCAACCTTCCGGCTTATAACACCATTGCACAAGCCTTCAGTGGTTACCTGATTCAGAATGGCGACGTTGACCAGCCGATGCCTGCCTTCCCGTACACGGCAGATTATTTTTCCGGCATGACGGCGACAACCGCTGCACTTGCAGCGCTGCATAAAGTACGTGAAACGGGCAAAGGGGAAAGTATTGATATTGCGATGTATGAAGTCATGTTGCGCATGGGCCAGTACTTCATGATGGATTACTTCAACGGCGGCGAAATCTGTCCGCGCATGACCAAAAGTAAAGACCCCTACTATGCCGGATGTGGTCTGTATAAATGCGCGGATGGCTACATCGTGATGGAACTGGTCGGCATTACGCAAATTGCCGAGTGTTTTAAAGATATCGGGCTGGCGCATATTCTCGGCACGCCAGAAGTCCCGGAAGGAACGCAGCTCATTCACCGCATCGAGTGCCCTTACGGCCCACTGGTAGAAGAGAAGCTGGATGCATGGCTGCTGGCGCACACCATTGCCGAAGTGAAAGCGCGCTTTGCTGAGCTGAATATTGCCTGTGCAAAAGTGCTGACCATTCCAGAACTGGAAGGCAACCCGCAGTACGTTGCCCGCGAATCCATCACCCAATGGCAAACCCTGGATGGCCGCACCTGCAAGGGGCCAAACATTATGCCGAAATTCAAAAACAACCCCGGAAAAATCTGGCGCGGCATGCCTTCACACGGCATGGATACCTCCGCCATCTTGCAGAACATAGGTTACAGCGAAGCAGATATTAAGGAACTGGTAAGCAAGGGGCTGGCCAGGATTGAGGATTAAATGCGTAGCGCTAACGGGATCTTGTAACCACCCGGTTAGCGCTTACGTCTACTTTCAGTGGATAAAAGTGCGATGGATGTTATTGGCGATCAAAACTTACGTCAGATGTGGGACGACCTGGCAGAAGTCTATGGCGATAAAACGGCGCTGATTTTTGAGTCATGCGAAGGTGAAGCGCAGCAGTTCAACTACACCTTCCTCAATGAGGAAATCAATCGCACAGCGAATCTGTTCAACGGACTGGGGATCCAAAAAGGCGATAAAGTCGCGTTGCATCTGGATAACTGCCCCGAGTTTTTCTTTTGCTGGTTCGGACTGGCAAAAATCGGTGCCATCATGGTGCCGATAAACGCCAGGCTATTGCATGATGAAAGTCTGTGGATCCTGCAAAACAGCCGGGCGCGTTTGTTGGTGACCACTGAAAACTTTTATCCCCTTTACCGTCGGATTCATCAGGAAGGTAAAACGCATCTCAATCATATCTGTCTTATTGACCGCAATTTCTGCGTCTCCGATACCGCGGTGAGTGATTTTTACCAACTTAAGCGTGCACAACCCCCTGTCCTTAATTATTCACCAATGTTAAGCACTGACGATACTGCAGAAATCCTTTTCACCTCAGGTACCACATCACGGCCGAAAGGCGTGGTCATTACCCAATACAACTTACGCTTTGCGGGTTATTACTCCGCCTGGCAGTGCGCATTACGTGAAGACGATATTTATCTGACCGCTATGCCCGCGTTTCATATTGATTGCCAGTGTACGGCGGCAATGGCTGCCTTCTCCAGCGGCGCCACCTTTGTACTGCTTGAGAAATACAGTGCACGTGCGTTCTGGAACCAGGTGCGAAAATACCGTGCCACTGTCACCGAATGCATTCCTATGATGATTAGAACCCTGATGGTGCAACCGCCAGTGCCGGAGGATAACCAACACTGCCTTCGTGAAGTGCTTTTCTATCTCAATCTTTCCGTGAAGGAAAAAGATGCGTTTATTGAACGCTTCGGCGTGAGGTTGCTGACATCGTATGGCATGACGGAAACCATTGTCGGTATTATCGGCGACAGACCTGGTGATAAACGGCGCTGGCCGTCAATTGGGCGCACGGGTTTTTGTTACGAAGCGGAAATTCGTAATGATAAAAATCAGCCCCTTCCTCCCCATGAAATCGGTGAAATATGCGTCAAAGGTATTCCGGGAAAAACGCTTTTTAAAGAGTATTTCGAACAGCCGAACGCAACCGCCGCAGCCCTGGATACAAGCGGCTGGTTACATACTGGTGATTCAGGCTACTACGATGAAGAGGGCTTTTTTTATTTTGTCGACAGACGCTGCAATATGATTAAGCGCGGCGGTGAAAATGTCTCATGCGTCGAACTGGAAAATATTATTTCGACCCATCCCAAAATTCAGGATACCGTGGTTATTGGCGTTAAAGACACTATCAGGGATGAAGCTATAAAAGCCTTTATTGTTCTTCATGAAGGCGAAACATTAAGTGCTGAGGAGTTTTTTTCTTTTTGCGCACATAATATGGCGAAATTTAAAGTACCCACTCTCGTTGAATTCAGGAGCGATCTGCCACGCAACTGCTCAGGGAAAGTGATTAAAAAGAATTTAACGTAACTTATTTGGGTGAACGTTAGTTCATCGAGATAAAAATAACGTAAACATTTCATATGTTGCAGAGGTTACATGCCTCTGCAAAGCATAAACATATTTAAAAGGAGTAAAATATGAGTGAATCATTACATCTGACCCGCAATGGACATATTCTGGAAATTACGCTGGATCGCCCTAAAGCCAATGCTATCGATGCCAAAACCAGTTTTTCCATGGGTGAAGTCTTCCTGAATTTCCGCGATGACCCTGAACTGCGCGTAGCCATTATCACTGGTGCTGGCGACAAATTCTTTTCCGCTGGCTGGGACTTAAAAGCTGCGGCTGAAGGCGAAGCACCGGATGCCGACTTTGGGCCCGGCGGATTTGCAGGGCTGACCGAACTTTTTGACCTCGATAAACCGGTCATTGCCGCCGTTAACGGCTATGCCTTTGGCGGTGGATTTGAACTGGCGCTGGCCGCAGATTTTATTATCTGCGCGGAAAACGCCAGTTTTGCCCTGCCAGAAGCCAAACTCGGTATCGTGCCCGACAGTGGTGGCGTCCTGCGATTACCTAAACGCTTACCGCCCGCCATCGTCAATGAGATGGTGATGACCGGCAGACGTATGAATGCTGATGAAGCTCTGCGCTGGGGTATTGTCAATCACGTTGTCAGCCAGGATGCATTGATAAACAAGGCGCGTGAACTGGCGCAACAGCTTATTCAAAGTGCGCCGCTGGCTATTGCCGCGCTCAAAGAGATAACCCGCACAACACGGGAAATGCCGGTTGAGGAGGGCTATCGTTATCTCCGCAGCGGTGCGCTGAAACATTATCCGGGCGTCCTGCACTCCGAAGATGCAATCGAAGGGCCGCTGGCATTTGCAGAAAAGCGCTCACCGGTATGGAAAGGACGTTAATGACACATGAGTTATTACGCCTTTGAAGGCTTGATCCCGGTCGTCCATCCCGAGGCGTATATACATCCGAGCGCAGTGTTGATTGGCGACGTAATTGTAGGCGCGGGAGTCTACGTCGGCCCCCATGCTTCACTTCGCGGAGACTATGGCCGCCTGATCCTTGAACCCGGTTCTAATCTGCAGGATGGGTGCATCATGCACGGCTACTGCGATACCGATACCATCGTATGTGAGAATGGACATATTGGACACGGTGCGATTCTGCATGGCTGCGTGATTGGCCGGGATGCGCTGGTCGGCATGAATAGCGTCATTATGGACGGCGCGATCATTGGCGAAGAGAGTATTGTTGCCGCCATGAGCTTTGTAAAAGCCGGATTTATCGGCACAGCAAGACAATTATTGGTGGGAACACCGGCCCGCTTTATCCGTGAGGTAACCGAAAAAGAGTTGCAGTGGAAGCAACTGAATACCCGGGAATATCAGGATCTGACTCTCCGCTGTCGCTCATCATTATATGAAACGCAACCGTTATGTCAGCCAGAAAAAAACCGACCACGGCTGAAAGGCACAACAGAGGTGAAGCCGAAATCAGTTCAATGATTTTATCAAATGGCGCACCTGCGCCATTTGATAATCGCGCCTAACGGCGCAAACTTTTTGACAACATCATTTGCCATTTCTGTTCCGTCTTCAGTTCTGCCGGAAGAACTACAGGCATATGAGATGTTTTCGTTGCACTGAGAATTTTTTCCTGCGCATTATTCTTCAGCCTGCTATAGATTTGCGCATCAATATTTTTTACGCGCACCAGGCGCTGACACTGGCAACCTCTTCCCTGCAGTTGATTTGGAATTGTCTTGGTCTCACAGCTAATTTCTTCTACCTCAGAAAGAATATAAGAAACCGTATTGATCGCTTTACAGTGGTCCATGTCAAAATGCCTGGCAATCTCTTTGGCGCTGACCCAACGGTTTTCCGCCATTACCCAATCGGCAATTAACAAATAAAGGGGTTTTTCAACATATTCTTTACTCATAAGCACACCATTTTTACAAATTAAAGATCTTGTTATGGTCATGTTTGCCCGAATATCGGCAAACCCATTAACCACATTAAATCTACGGTCAATAAGAAATAGTATGCAGGTTTGATGTTCATTAGTGTGAGCAAAATCGTGCTTGTTACATTAGAAAAAAGGGTAAAAATGACGGACACATGCAGTACGAATGTTATGTATAAAAAAACGGTTCCTGTACAGGAACCGTTTTTATTTAATCGGTAATGCTATGCGCTTGTCTGCGCAGCGCGTTACGGCTTAATCTGCGCGTGCATTTCCTGAACGGAGGTGACCTTCTCGGTGGCATCAGCGTTCAGCGCCATCGCGGTAGCAAAACCACCGTTCAGCGTGGTGTCGTAATGCACTTTGTACTGCAGCGCGCTGCGGCGAATCAACTTGGAGTCTTCAATCGCCTGACGACCTGCGGTGGTGTTAATGATGTAGGTGTATTCGCCATTCTTGATACGATCCTGAATGTGCGGACGACCCTCATGTACCTTGTTCACCAGACGCGGGTTAATACCGGCTTCGCCCAGCACAATCGCCGTACCGTGGGTCGCATCCAGTTCGAAACCGAACTTGAGCAGCTTCGCCGCAAGGTCAACCACACGCTCTTTGTCTCCTTCACGCACAGAGAGCAACGCGCGACCGTATTTCTTCATGGTCGAGTTACTGCCCAGTTGCGCTTTGGCAAACGCTTCGGCAAAGGTACGTCCGACGCCCATCACTTCCCCGGTCGAGCGCATTTCTGGCCCTAACAGCGGGTCAACGCCCGGGAATTTGTTGAACGGCAGCACCACTTCTTTCACCGAGTAGTACGGCGGGATGATTTCTTTGGTGACGCCCTGCTGTGCCAGCGTCTGGCCAACCATCACGCGCGCCGCCACTTTCGCCAGCGCAACGCCGGTTGCTTTGGAGACGAACGGTACGGTACGCGCTGCTCGCGGGTTCACTTCAATCAGATAAACTTCGTTATCTTTCACCGCAAACTGGACGTTCATCAGACCACGAACCTGCAGCTCGAAAGCCAGTTTCTGCACCTGCTGGCGCATCACATCCTGAATCTCCTGGCTCAGCGTATACGCTGGCAGGGAACACGCGGAGTCGCCGGAGTGCACGCCCGCCTGCTCGATATGCTCCATAATGCCGCCAATCAGCACCATTTCGCCGTCGCAGATAGCATCCACATCCACTTCTACCGCGTCGTCGAGGAAGCGGTCCAACAGGACTGGCGCATCGTTGGAAACGCTGACTGCGGTCTGGAAGTAACGGCGCAGGTCGGCTTCGTCATAAACGATTTCCATCGCGCGGCCGCCGAGCACGTAAGACGGGCGCACCACCAGCGGATAACCAATCTCTTTCGCCCGATCAACGGCTTGTTCGATAGCCGTTACGGTAGCATTCGCCGGTTGTTTCAGTTTCAGGCGGTCAACCGCCTGCTGGAAACGCTCACGGTCTTCGGCACGGTCAATGGCATCCGGGCTGGTACCGATAACCGGCACGCCTGCCGCTTCCAGCGCGCGCGCCAGTTTCAGCGGCGTCTGGCCGCCGTACTGCACGATAACGCCTTTCGGTTTCTCGATGCGCACGATTTCCAGCACATCTTCCAGGGTTACCGGCTCAAAGTAGAGACGGTCAGAAGTGTCATAGTCGGTGGAGACTGTTTCCGGGTTACAGTTGACCATGATGGTCTCGTAACCATCTTCACGCAGCGCCAGCGAGGCATGTACGCAGCAGTAGTCAAATTCGATACCCTGACCAATACGGTTCGGGCCGCCACCCAGTACCATGATTTTATCGCGGTCCTGATTTGGGTTCGCTTCACACTCTTCTTCATAGGTGGAGTACATGTAAGCGGTGTCGGTCGCGAATTCTGCCGCACAGGTGTCCACACGCTTGTAGACCGGGTGCAGGTTGTACTGGTCACGCAGCTTGCGAACTTCCGTTTCACGTACACCGGCCAGTTTAGCCAGACGCGCATCGGCAAAGCCTTTACGCTTGAGCAGACGCAGGAAGTCCGCGTCGAGGCCATTAATGCCCACTTCGGCGACTTTCTCTTCCAGACGCACCAGCTCTTCAATCTGTACCAGGAACCAGCGGTCAATGTTGGTCAGGTTGAAGACGCCATCAACGGACAGACCCGCGCGGAAGGCATCGGCGATGTACCAGATACGCTCGGCGCCAGCATCTTTCAGCTCGCGACGGATTTTGGTCAGCGCTTCCGGGTCATCCAGACTCACTTTCGGGTCAAAACCGGTCGCGCCCACTTCCAGACCACGCAAGGCTTTCTGCATGGATTCCTGCTGTGTGCGGCCAATCGCCATCACTTCACCGACCGATTTCATCTGGGTGGTCAGACGGTCGTTTGCACCCGCGAATTTCTCGAAGTTAAAGCGAGGAATTTTAGTCACAACGTAGTCGATGGAGGGCTCGAAAGACGCCGGGGTGCGGCCACCGGTGATGTCGTTCATCAGCTCGTCGAGGGTATAACCTACCGCCAGTTTCGCCGCCACTTTGGCAATCGGGAAGCCAGTGGCTTTGGAAGCCAGTGCGGAAGAACGGGAGACACGCGGGTTCATCTCGATAACAATCAGACGGCCATTCTTGGGGTTAACCGAGAACTGCACGTTAGAACCGCCGGTTTCCACGCCGATTTCACGCAGTACCGCCATCGAGGCGTTACGCATGATTTGATACTCTTTATCGGTCAGGGTCTGGGCCGGCGCAACGGTGATGGAGTCACCGGTGTGGATGCCCATGGCGTCGAAGTTTTCGATGGAGCAGACGATAATGCAGTTATCGTTCTTATCGCGCACCACTTCCATCTCATACTCTTTCCAGCCAATCAGCGATTCATCAATTAACAGCTCATTGGTCGGTGACAGATCCAGGCCACGGGCGCAGATCTCTTCAAACTCTTCACGGTTATAGGCAATACCGCCGCCGGTGCCGCCCATGGTGAACGATGGACGGATGATGCACGGGTAGCCCACGTCAGCCGCAACGGCCAGCGCCTCTTCCATATTGTGCGCAATACCGGAACGCGCGGTTTCCAGACCGATTTTCTTCATCGCCACGTCGAAACGGCGGCGGTCTTCTGCTTTATCAATTGCGTCGGCGGTCGCACCAATCATGGTGACGCCGAACTCAGCCAGAACGCCCTGACGTTCCAGCTCCAGCGCACAGTTCAGTGCTGTCTGGCCGCCCATGGTCGGCAGAACCGCATCCGGACGCTCTTTTTCGATGATCTTGCGTACCACTTCCCAGTGGATCGGCTCAATATAAGTTGCATCCGCCATTTCCGGGTCGGTCATGATCGTCGCCGGGTTGGAGTTCACCAGAATGACGCGGTACCCCTCTTCACGCAGCGCTTTACACGCCTGCGCACCGGAGTAGTCGAACTCACACGCCTGACCGATGACAATCGGACCGGCGCCAAGGATCAGGATGCTTTTTATGTCTGTACGTTTTGGCATGGCTCTTTTTCGCTCCTGATTATTTAGCAGACTGACGGTATTGCTCAATTAACTCGATAAAATGGTCGAACAGCGGCGCTGCATCGTGCGGACCCGGGCTCGCCTCAGGGTGGCCCTGGAAGCTGAATGCCGGTTTGTCCGTGCGATGAATCCCCTGCAGGGTGCCATCAAACAGCGACTTGTGCGTAACGCGCAGGTTGGCAGGCATGGAGGCTTCATCTACCGCAAAACCATGGTTCTGTGCGGTAATCATTACCGTGTTGTTATCGATATCTTTTACCGGGTGGTTGCCGCCGTGGTGACCGAACTTCATCTTCACGGTTTTTGCGCCGCTCGCCAGCGCCAGCAACTGATGGCCGAGGCAGATGCCGAATACCGGGATATCGGTCTCAAGGAATTTCCCAATCGCGTCGATGGCGTAATCACACGGTGCCGGGTCGCCAGGGCCGTTAGAGAGGAAGATACCGTCCGGATTCATTTTCAGGACGTCTTCTGCGGAGGTTTTCGCCGGGACCACCGTCAGGCGGCAGCCGCGGTCCACCAGCATACGCAGGATGTTACGTTTCGCGCCGAAATCGTAGGCCACCACGTGCAGCGGCAGCTCATCTTCTTTTTTCGCTTCCGGCAGTTCGCCTTTCAGTGTCCAGCTCCCCTGCGTCCAGCTATACGGCTCGGCAGTCGTCACCTCTTTCGCCAAATCCATACCGTTCAGCCCCGGGAAGCTTTTCGCTTTTTCCAGCGCCAGCGCAGCATCCAGATTGTCCCCGGCGATGATGCAGCCGTTCTGCGCGCCCTTTTCACGCAGCAGACGCGTCAGCTTACGGGTATCGATATCGGCAATCGCCACGATATTGTGGCGTTTCAGGTATGAAGAGAGATCTTCGGTATTGCGGTAGTTGCTGGCAATCAGCGGCAGATCGCGAATGACCAGACCTTGCGCATGTACCTGAGAGGATTCTTCATCAGCGGCATTGGTGCCGACATTGCCGATATGAGGATAAGTAAGGGTGACGATTTGGCGGGAGTAGGAAGGATCAGTGAGGATTTCTTGATAACCGGTCATTGAAGTATTGAAAACGACTTCCCCAACCGCCGAACCTGTTGCCCCTATGGCCCGACCGTAAAACTGGGTTCCGTCTTCCAGAACCAATAGCGCTGACTTAATCAAAACATCCTCCAGAGAATATTCACTCACTTTATTTGCATATTAATTCAATTATGAGCCTTGAATCAATGCAAATTTGCGTAACCGCGAATTTTTTGCAAACGGCGGCATTCTGGAGACATGAAGGGTAAAAGTCAACTTATAGCGCATCTTTTTCATGTCTTTTTGCGCCACATAAAAGAACAGCATGATTTAAAGGGCAAAAAGATCACATTTCCGGAGAGAGGAAAACGCTTGCGTCGCCATAAAACTGGTTATCTCTAGCTTGCCTTCATAAAATGTGGACCAGACGGTCAAAATTTACATTTCAGCAACTAAAATAAGAATTAAGATGGATATTAATGGAGATCTAAATGAGGAAATATGAAGAAACAGGCAAAATAAAAGGGCAATAAAATATTGCCCTATGCAATCAAGACATTACGACTGCAACAACCACATCACGATGGGTAATAATTCTTACAAATTGTTCAGATCCAGCACATCTCGCATATCAAAAAGGCCGGTTTCTTTGTTTTTTAGCCATAAAGCTGAGCGAACGGCGCCATTGGCAAACGTCATTCGGCTTGACGCTTTATGACTAATTTCAATACGTTCGCCGAGATCAGCGAACATCGCTGTATGTTCGCCGACAATGTCGCCCGCACGGACGGTAGCAAAACCAATTGTGCCCGGTACGCGTTCGCCGGTATGGCCTTCACGTGCATAAACAGCACAATCTTTTAAATCTTTATTCAGCGCATGGGCAATAGACTCTCCCATGGCCAACGCGGTCCCCGACGGCGCATCCACTTTATAGCGATGATGAGCTTCGATAATTTCAATATCGGTGTAATTCCCCATCACCTTCGCCGCTTTTTCCAGCAGCTTAAGCATCACGTTCACGCCAACGCTGAAATTCGCGGCGAAGACAATGGCGATCTCTTGCGACGCATCGCGAATTGCCGCTTTACCTGCGTCGTCAAACCCGGTTGTACCGATAACCATCCCTTTGCGGTGCTGGCGACAAAACGCCAGGTGTACCAGGGTCCCTTCCGGACGGGTGAAATCGATCAGTACATCAAAATCGTCTTTTACCGCCTGCAAATCACTGCTCACAGTAACGCCTGTGGTACCCACGCCAGCGAGCTCTCCTGCATCGCTACCCAGCAGGGAAGAACCTTCTCGCTCCAGCGCTGCGCCAAGCGCGACGCCATCCATCTGCAGGGTTGCCTGAATTAACTGGCGGCCCATACGCCCACCGGCGCCCGCGATGGCTACGCGGATTTGTGCATCATGCATAGTTGTACTCTTTTGTTAATGAAATGCTGAAAATCGTTCTCAGATTAACCAGCCCACGTCGGGGCTACCAGCCGAAAACACCGATAATTAGAATTAAATGATAAACAGCGGGAAATATCAGTAAAAGACATGAGTTCGCATGTTGCGATTTGACCAGCAAAACCCACAGAAGACGCTGAGCATTGGTATTCTAAGAAGATTTTCCGCTGCGGCGGTGCGCTATCACCTCGTATATTGCTGAGCAATAACTCACTGCACGTCAGCGAACGGTCAGCTTTCGTCCACCGTATAGCTGACAACCAGCTGTCCTTTTTTCATTTTGACACCGGTAAGCGTGATTTGCCCGATGTCACGCAACGAGCAAACATGGGTACCACCACAGCCATAGGCGGGCAATTCGCCAAAGCGAACCTGCCGCTTCCCTTCATAAAAATCGATGTGTCGCGGCAAATTTTCATCTATCCATGCGCTGATTTTTCCCGTCAGCAGCTCCGCAGTGATACTCCCGCTACCGTTAAATGTGATGCGTCCTTCCCCAGGCCAGTGATGGGCTTTAACAGGTTGCCAGCCGAACGCTTCGCCTGCCGTGCCAATCAGATGCCCCGCCGAATGCCAGCGCGCATGAACGTGACGTAATTCCCCGTCGACACAAAGTGTAACCGGGCCTGGCGCGACTGGCGTGGCAGTACGATGCCATACGGTCTCACCGTTAGTGAAAACCCGCTGTATGGGCACGCCACCAATGGTGCCGCCGTCAGAAGGCTGCCCGCCGCCCTGTGGATGAAAGAGCGTGGCATCCAGCTCAATCAAAAAGCCGCCCTCTCCATCGGGAATGCATTGCATAACGTTGGCCTGGCCGTGCGTCTCATCGCTGGTGTAGTAATTTCGTGTTGTCATTTTTCCCTCCTGATTACGCAACCAGTATATTATTTTCACGGACTATGATAATCCGTTATGCTTTCAACACACTTTTGCCTGGCAGACACAAATGAATACCACCCTGCTTCCCGATCTCGCGACTTTTGTTCTGATTATCGATCAGGGCAGCTTCTCAGCCGCCGCACGTATTTCCGGTGCGACGCCATCGGCAATGAGCCGCTGCGTCTCGCGCCTTGAACAGGCGTTGGGCAATAAATTATTGCACCGCACAACGCGAAAACTGCGGTTAAGTGAGTCTGGCCTTAGCGTGTACGAACATGCACAGATGATGCTGGAAGCCGCCAGGCAGGCGATGAATGCCGGCAGCAGCGTGCAGGATAGTGCGCAAGGCACCCTGACCCTCAGCGTACCGAAAGCCGTGGGTCGATTTGTTATCCATCCACTCATGGGCGAATTTCTTATCCGCTACCCGCAGGTCGATGTACGGCTGCGTCTGGAAGATCGTTATATGGATTTAATTGATGACGGCGTCGATCTGGCACTGCGTATTACCAACTCACCTTCTCCTGGCCTGCACGGTAAACCATTGATACCAATTAACCATCTGATTTGCGCCACACCGGAATATCTGCGCCAGCACGGCACACCCGATAAGCCGGAAGATTTACGCCAGCATAGCTGCATCAGTCTTGGCGAAACGCCCGCTGATTCACGCTGGAAATTTCGTAAGCGCGGCAAAAGCGAAACTATTCAGACCCATGGGCGCTATGCCGCGAACCATACCGGTGTTCGCCTCGATGCGGTGCTAAATCATCTGGGGATAGGCAGCCTGCCGCTGTTTACCGCAAGTGCGGCACTGGCGCGAGGCGAAATACGTCAGGTGCTGCCGGACTGGGAGTTTATTAGCGAGTATTCAGGACAGCTCTGGCTACTGTGGTCGTCGGGAAAGCATATGCCCGCCAGAATGCGGGCGATGATTGATTATTTAAGTGAGAAGATGCCCTACGTCTCGCTTACGGCGCCTTACTAAATACGTCTGCCACCCAGGCGCGAAATGCATCAATATCAATGCCCAGGGCTACCTGCGCATTCGCGGGCTTACCCAGACGACCGTCAATATCCACAACCGTGGTGCCCGCGGTGTATGTCCCCTGGGTTTCCACCGCTACAAAGCAGGATTTCAGGGTAAAAATCTGCGGGCGCACCAGCCAGGCAATCGCGCAAAGATCATGCATACGTAGCCCGGTCGCCATGCTGCCGCTACGGTAGTGGCTAAACAAGCCATGCAGCATTTTCCCGGTTTGATTTCCCGCAGGCAGCGTTGCCAGATAATCCGGGGCAAGTGTGGCATGGTTAGTCACATCCAGACCGCACATGACGATCTCCAGTCCGCTGGCAAAGACGCGTGCGGCCGCTTCCGGGTCAATGGCAATATTGAATTCCGCATTTGGCGTGAAGTTACCGCGCCCGGCAGAACCGCCCATCATCACCAGACGACGAATGTTGAACTGACATTCCGGGTAGTGGGATAACAGCAGAGCAATATTGGTCAGTGGCCCAATCGCCACCAGCGTGACCGGTTCAGGTGATGCCATCAGCACATCGCGGATTGCCTGAAACGCGGGCTTTGCCAGCGGCTGGCGCTGATGTTCAACAAAGTGATAGCCTTCCATGCCAGATTCACCGTGGACACTTGCCGCATCGCGCAACGGGCGCAGCAACGGCGTCGCAGCCCCCTGCGCCACCGGGATATTCACATTCCAGAAGTGAAGCAATTGCAGGGCATTACGGGTGGTTTTTTCCAGCGAGACATTACCTGCAACCGTCGTCATCAGTTTGAGATCAAGCTCAGGTGCAAAAAGCGCAGCGGCAATGGCAGCCGCGTCGTCAATACCAGGGTCGGTGTCGAGAATAATCGGCAGACGCATACATCCTCCATAAAAAATGCCAGGCGTTATGCCTGGCATCTTCTCATAAACTCAAGGCGAAAAAGTTATTCGACTTCGCGAACATCGACCCGCAGCTCTTTCGGTACTTCGAAAACAATGTTTTCTTCACGACCTTCCAGCGGAATGGCTTCGCCGCCGCCCAGTTCCTGCAAACGGGAGATAACGTTTTGCACCAGCACGTCAGGCGCCGACGCCCCGGCCGTAACGCCAACGCAACGGATATTGCGCACCCACTCTTCCTGGATATCAGAAGCATCATCAATCAGGTAAGCGGATTTACCCATACGCTGGGCCAGCTCCGCCAGACGGTTGGAGTTGGAGGAGTTCTTCGAGCCGACCACCAGCACGACTTCCGCCTGTTCCGCCAGTGCGCGTACGGCTTCCTGGCGGTTGGTCGTGGCGTAGCAGATGTCATCTTTACGCGGCCCGACAATTTTCGGGAAGCGCTCGCGCAGCGCATCAATCACGTCGGAAGTATCATCCACGGAGAGTGTCGTCTGCGTCATAAAAGAGAGCTTATTGATATCTTTGATATGGAGCGTTTGTACGTCTTCCGGCGACTCCACCAGGTACATTCCCCCTTTCGGGTTGCTGTACTGCCCCATGGTGCCTTCGACTTCCGGGTGTCCAGCATGACCAATCAGGATAGCCTCTTCCCCACGACGACTGGCGCGAGCGACCTCCATATGCACTTTGGTCACCAGCGGGCAGGTGGCATCAAACACGGTCAGGTCGCGGCTTTTCGCTTCGTTACGGACCGCCTGTGAAACACCGTGCGCAGAGAAAATGAGGATCGCGCCATCCGGTACTTCACTGATTTGTTCTATAAAAATGGCCCCGCGTTCACGCAGACTGTCCACCACGTAACGGTTATGCACCACCTCGTGACGGACATAAATGGGCGCGCCATAAATCTCCAGCGCGTTTTCAACAATGCTAATCGCGCGGTCTACGCCTGCACAAAAACCTCGTGGGTTAGCCAACAGGATCTGCATGTATTCCCTCCAGGGCCGGTTCCACTTCCAGCACGTCGACATCAAAATGAACGGTCTGCCCTGCCAGCGGGTGGTTGAAATCGACGGTAATAGAATCGCCGTTGATCTCACGGATAACGCCCGGCATTTCGCTGCCATCCATTGCGGTAAAGAGCATAATCGCGCCGATTTCCGGCTCGCCCGCGTCCATAAAATCACGGCGCGAGAAGTACTGAATCAGATCGGGAACCGGCGTACCAAATGCCGCATCCGGTTCCAGCGAAAACGCTTTTTTGTCGCCTGCTTTCAACCCCAGTAAATGCTGTTCAAGCCCTTCGGACAGCGAACCGTCTCCCAGACGAAACAGCGCAGGTTTACCATTATTGCGGGTTGACTCAGCGGTGGAGCCATCTTCGAGTTTGAGCGTAAAGTGCACCAGCACCGCGCTATTACTCTGTACAGATTTTGACATGCAGGTTCGCTCACTTGTTTTGCCCGATGACGATAACGCTTACCGGGCCTACGGATAACCCAGGCCGGGCAAGCGTAACGCCGCCCGGCAGGTTTTGTTACGCCTGTTTCTTCGCAGCCGCGTTCGGTAAGAAGCCTTCCAGCACAATCAGCGCCGCGCCGACGCAAATGAAACTGTCGGCAAGGTTGAAGGTGGCGAAATGCCAGTCGCCGACATAAAAGTCGATCATATCAACGACAAAACCGTGCCACAGGCGATCGAACAGATTGCCTAACGCGCCGCCGATAATCATCGCATAGGCGATATTGTTCAGCTTCTGCGACGCTTTTGAACGGTACATCAGCACCGCCAGCACAACGGAGATACCGATGGCGATACCGGCAAAGAACCAACGCTGCCAGCCACCGCTGTCTGCCAGAAAGCTAAACGCCGCACCATAGTTACGCGCGTAATGCAGATTAAGCGACGGGAACAGTGACACTGTATCCCCCAGCGCAAAATGCTGGAGGATAAGGAACTTGCTGCCCAGATCGATAATCAGCACGACGACCACCAGCCACAACCAGCGTAGCCCTGTTGAAAAGATCGGTTTACTCATCAGGCAAACTTACGTTTTTCGCCGTCACCGGCGACGTTGCTGACACAGCGTCCGCAGATTTCTGCGTGTTCCGCTACCTTGCCGACATCCTGAGTGTAATGCCAGCAACGCGGGCATTTCTCACCGTCGGCTTTGCTTAACGCCACTTTCAGACCTTTGAGCAGCTCGCTCTGTTGGGCATCAGCGGAAGCGTTGGCATAATCTTCAACTTTTGCACCGGAGGTCAACAGGACAAATCGTAATTCGTCACCCAGCGCCGTCAGTTTCGCAGACAGTTCCGGTTCAGCGAACAGGGTTACCGCCGCCTCCAGAGAACCGCCTACTTTCTTGTCAGCACGCGCCTGTTCGATAACCTTGTTCACTTCGCCACGCACTTTCAGCAACGCTTCCCAGTAGGCGTCGTTCATGGCTTCGGTTTCCGCCAGACCAAACAGCCCCTGGTACCATTCGCCGGTGAACACATATTTTTCGCGCTCGCCTGGCAGGTAACCCCAGATTTCATCGGCGGTGAAGGACATGATCGGTGCCATCCAGCGCACCAGTGCTTCTGCGATATGGTACAGCGCAGTCTGGCAGCTACGACGGGCAACACTGTCCGCCTTCGCGGTGTACTGACGGTCTTTGATGATGTCGAGGTAGAAAGAGCCCATCTCGATGGAGCAAAAACGCATCAGGCGCTGCACAACTTCATGGAAATCATAGGAGTCGTACGCGCTGATGATATCTTTCTGCGCTTCCTGCGCGCAGCCAACTGCCCAACGATCCAGTACCACCATCTCTTCCGGTTTCACCATGTCTTTTGCCGGATCGAAACCATTAAGGTTCGCCAGCAGGAAGCGTGCGGTGTTACGGATACGACGATAGCTGTCGGCAGCACGTTTGAGGATCTCGTCGGAAACGGCCATTTCGCCTGTATAATCGGTGGATGCCACCCACAGACGCAGAATATCCGCGCCCAGTTTGTTCATCACGTCCTGCGGAGAAACGGTATTACCGATAGATTTAGACATCTTACGGCCCTGACCATCGACGGTAAAACCGTGGGTCAGTACCTGGCGGTAAGGCGCTTTGCCTTTCATCGCGACGCTGATCATCAGGGAGGACATAAACCAGCCACGGTGCTGGTCAGAACCTTCCAGATACATATCCGCTACGTGACCGCCGAATTCCGGGCGCGCGTCCACGACAGAGTAGCTCGTTGAACCGGAGTCAAACCACACGTCCAGGGTATCCGGCACTTTCACGTAGTTGTCAGCGTCATCGCCAAGGATTTCACGCGGATCGAGATCCCACCACGCCTGAATACCGTCTTTCTCAACGTATTTAGCCACGGCTTCCATCAGTTCGGTAGTACGCGGGTGCAGCTCTTCGGTGTCTTTATGCACGAACAGCGCCATCGGCACGCCCCAGGTACGCTGACGGGAGATACACCAGTCAGGACGGTTCGCGACCATCGATTCGATACGTGCTTTCCCCCATGCCGGGATCCAGCCGCTCAGGTTCTCTTTCGCCAGACCTTCCTGCTCAATGCGATCGATCTCTTTCAAAGACTGAATACGCAGGCCTTTCTGATCCATGCTGACGAACCACTGCGGAGTCGCACGGAAGATGATCGGCGACTTATGACGCCAGCAGCACGGGTAGCTGTGCTGCATTTTTTCGACATGCAGCAGTGCGCCTTTCTCACGCAGTAGGTTGACGATAATGTCGTTTGCTTTGAAGACGTTTACGCCATCCAGAATGGGATATGTACCCGGCAGGTAAGTACCGTCCGGGCCAACCGGGTTAGCGATTTCCAGACCGTATTTTTGGCTGATGGTGTAGTCATCAGGGCCATGACCACCGGCGGTATGCACCGCACCGGTACCGGCTTCCAGCGTCACGTGATCGCCAAGGATCGCCGGAACATCAAAGTCGAGGAACGGATGTTTAAAGCGCATCAGTTCCAGTTCAGAACCTTTCACCACGCCCAGCACGGTAAATTCGCTGAGACCTGCGCGTTTCATCACGCTGTCTACCAGATCTTTTGCGAGGATCAGCGCCTGGCCTTCAACCTGCACCAGCGCATAGTCGAATTCCGGCGACAGGGAGATTGCGCGGTTCGCCGGCAGGGTCCACGGGGTGGTGGTCCAGATAACCAGAGAAACCGGGCCGTTAACGCTGGCCACGCCAAATTTCGCTTTTACCGCGTCGGCATCAACGGCATTGAATGCCACGTCGATGGACGGAGAGGTTTTGTCGTAATACTCAACTTCCGCTTCCGCCAGAGCTGAACGGCAGTCCACGCACCAGTGCACCGGCTTTGCGCCTTTATGCAGGTGGCCGTTGCCGATGATTTTACCCAGCGCGCGAATGATGTTGGCTTCAGTTTTGAAGTCCATGGTGCGATACGGATGTTCCCAGTCGCCCAGTACGCCAAGACGAATAAAGTCTGTGCGCTGGCCGTCGATCTGGGTCGCGGCGTATTCACGGCATTTTGCACGGAATTCCGCAGCGGTGAATTTCTCACCCGGCTTACCGAATTCCTGCTCAACTTTCAGTTCGATCGGCAGACCATGACAGTCCCAGCCCGGCACATACGGCGAGTCGTAACCCGCGAGGCCTTTGGACTTCACAATAATGTCTTTCAGAATCTTATTAACAGAGTGACCAATATGAATGCTGCCATTCGCATAAGGAGGGCCATCATGCAGAATGAAGGTTTTTTTGCCTTTTTTGGCTGCACGAATGATGCCGTACAGGTCATCATCAGTCCAACGCGCCAGCATTCCCGGTTCACGCTTGGCGAGGTCGCCGCGCATCGGGAACCCTGTTTCCGGCAAATTCAGGGTTGATTTATAGTCACTCATCAGATTCTCGGTTCCGTATTTATCACACAGGCAGTTAAGCCGGTTCTATAGCCCAAACAATTCGCGGGCCGTTAACTCATCACGCGCGATCTGCGCTTTAAGCTCATCCAGCGATGTAAATCGCTGCTCGTTGCGTATTTTTTTACGCAGTACTACATCTATATGGCGTCCATAGAGGTCCATTACAACATCCAGCAGATGGACTTCAAGCTGCTGGCGAACCCCGGCTACCGTCGGGCGCGTACCAATGTTGGCCACACCGGGCAGTAAAGTATCGCCTAAGCCAGCCACTTCTACCGCATAGACCCCTTTGACCGGGGAAACCTGGCGGCGTAGCGGTATGTTCGCCGTCGGAAAACCAATCGTGCGCCCCAGCTCATCGCCGTGAACCACACGCCCGGAGATACTAAACGGATGGCCCAGCAGTTGTTCCGCGAGCTCAAGGTTGTCATCGGCCAGCGCCTGGCGTACCGCCGTACTGCTCACGCGTGCCCCGCCAGAGCAGAAGGTTTGCGTGCTGGTCACGTCAAAGCCGTATTTCAGACCGGCTTTCTGTAATAACAAGAAATCCCCCTGGCGACCAGCGCCAAAGCGGAAGTCATCCCCCACGGCGAGGAATTTCACGCCGAGTTTGTCAACCAGCAGGTCGCTGACGAAGGCTTGCGCCGTCAACGCGGCAAAACGTCGGTCAAAACGTACGCACAGTACGTAATCGACGCCACATTCGGCCAGCAGGCGCACTTTTTCTCGCAGTCGGGTCAGACGCGCGGGCGCTTTATCACCCGCAAAAAGTTCGAGAGGTTGCGGCTCGAATATCATCACCACTACGGGGAGAGCACGGGTACGACCTTCTTCGCTAAGCCCTTGTAAAAGCGCCTGATGGCCGCGATGCACGCCGTCGAAATTACCAATAGTCAGCACACACCCGTGCGGTGCCTGGCTGAGATTATGTATGCCGCGTATCAGCTTCATGTCTGGCTCAAAACAGTGAAAATCGTCAGAGTATACCTTGTACAACGTGCGACGTTAACCGACGATTGCCCGAACCCGCCAGAAAGGAGAAGGATTTCATCAGGCTGCCTTCTTAGCGCATGAAAAACTGGCCCAGAAAGCGATTTTTATAGTGGAAAAGCTGTATTCGATGACCACAAGCTGGTAGAATCCTGCGCCATCAATACGTAACGTAGCGTCGTAGATTAACGGCGCTTATTTGCACAAATCCATTGACAAAAGAAGGCTAAAAGGGCATATTCCTCGGCCTTTGAATTGTCCATATAGATCATATTTGGGAGTTGGACCTTGGCTAATATCAAATCAGCTAAGAAGCGCGCCGTTCAGTCTGAAAAGGCTCGCAAACACAACGCAAGCCGTCGCTCTATGATGCGTACTTTCATCAAGAAAGTGTACGCTGCGATCGAAGCTGGCGACAAAGCTGCTGCACAGAAAGCATTTGACGAAATGCAACCGATCGTGGATCGCCAGGCCGCTAAAGGTCTGATCCACAAAAACAAAGCTGCGCGTCATAAAGCAAACCTGACTGCACAGATCAGCAAACTGGCTTAATCGCCCGCTTGTTGTACTTTGTGAAAGAACCCGCGTAAAGCGGGTTTTTTTATGCCTGTTACCTGACGTCAATGCCGAGTAACGTCTGTACCCCCTGTCGACCTTTCGCGGTAAGCGTGACTTCACGAAAACCGGGCGTCCGGCGGATCCACCCCTTCGTTTCAAAATAAACCAGCAACACCGCGCCTGCATGACCACCCAGATGAAAGCGCCGCTCACTCCAGTCAAGACAGGCACAGCTACGTTTACGCGTTGATTTATTCTCCAGTGGCAACCCCACCCGGGTAAAAAATGTCAGCCCTTCTTCGGTAAGCGACGCCCCATCAGCGGTCAGGTACTTTTTTTCCACCAGCGCATCATAAATGCTTACCGCCAGCTCGCCCGCCAGATGATCGTAACAGGTACGCGCATGCCGCAGCGCCACGGGCGTGCGCGTTGCTAAAGGTTTATCCCGTCGCCAGGAGATTCCCATCATCATTTCAATCAACCGGGCAACCTCTTTGCCTGCCAGGCGGTAGTAACGATGGCGTCCTTGTGAAAGGAAACAGACCAGTTGGCTGTCAACCAGCTTACTCAGATGCGCGCTGGCGGTGGAGGCCGCAACGCCTGCCGCCACACTCAATTCCGTTGCCGTCCATGCCCGCCCATCCATTAGCGCACACAGCATTTTCACGCGTGAAGGATCCGCCATCGCTGCGGCAACTGCCGCGACCGAAAGCTCAAGCGCGTCATCAGAAAGATGCCCAGGATGATGTTGCATAAACCGCCCAGGGTTCTGTTGCCTCGCTGGCAACGATATCATTATCTGTCACCAGTATGAGCTGATTTGCGTGATCGCTGTACTGCACGAGAATATTTACGCCCTGGGCCGCAAGCGCTGCCGTTATCTCGCCCAGCTCGCCAGGCCGCTCCTGTTTGAGCTTACGGATCAGAGGCCTGCGCAGATCGCGGACATCAAAACCATGATGATCCAGTACCGCTTTTGCCCGTATGCCCTCTTCCACCAGAAAATGCGCGTGTGCTTCATTGCCACAGGTAAAAACGCCACCGCCCTCAAGACCGATACCATTGCTACCCAGCGTTTTGCCCAGTCTCGCCAGTTCACCAGGCAGGTTTTTCAGTACTACGTGAATGTCGTACATCACCTTACCCCCGGCTTTCCGATGAATATTCCCGTTCCAGACGGGCGATACGAATGCGGTAAAAGGCAAAAATTTCGTTACGCCCCTCCGTCTGAGCGGCACGGTGAAGGTGGTGCGCTTTCCACGTCTGAATGGCCGCCTCATCACGCCACCAGGATAACGAAAGGATTTTGCCGGGCGTCGCCAGGCTTTGAAAACGCTCGATTGAAATAAAGCCGTCGATATCGGCAAGCAGTGGTTTCAGTTCCGCAGCCAGTTCAAGGTAGCGTTCTTGCTTTGCCGTAACCGCGTCGGCTTCGAAAAGTACAGCAATCATGATCTATCTCCTGCATCGGTAAGAGAGATAAATCTACCGTGCTGAAAAAGTCATGCTTCGGTGGTTAACGAAATATGGCGCGTGTTATCCGGGGTCCTTGAACAGCCGGGAATAATCACGATTACAGATACGCTGTACGGCGGGATGCTGAATCATACGTTCGGCAAAAATGGCGTGGTACTCTTCCATCACGTTATCCACACGCCCAATTTCAACGATATTCTCATCGGCAAAATAATCTTTTGCATAGAGCGTCGGAGCGACAAAAATGGCGTTGTGCGCTGCGCCAAACGATTTCATCAACGCCGCATCATCAAACTCGCCCAGCACTTCAACATTCAGCCCCTGCGAATTAAACCAGTTCAACAATTTTCTGCCGAGCATAGAGCGGCGCCCGGGAATCAACAGACGACGCTCTTCCAGACAGGCCGGGAACGGCTTATTTAACGCCGGCTTCTGACACCAGAAACTGACGCTGCACTCGCCGATCTTCACCGAAAACAGTCCTTCCTGATGCGTCGAATCGATCGGGCAGTCCGAGATAATCATGTCGAGCTTATGCTGGCTGAGCTGCTCAAGCAGCATTTCATGAGTGGATTCAAAGCAGCGAAGGTGAATAGGCTCCCCTTCCTGCACGGCGACATCGAGAATGCCACTGACCAGCGTTTTTGATAACGCATCCGCAACGCCCACATCGAAAAGCAGATGTGACTCTTTGCGATAGTTAACGATATCTAGCATTTCCTGACTGAGCGTGAACATCTTGTCCGCATAGCGAAACACCAGCTCGCCAAGTTCAGTGGGTTCCAGCCCTCTTCCCCTGCGCTTAAAGAGCTTGCCCTGCAACCGCTCCTCCAGCGATTTGATCTGCCCGGTAATGGTTTGCGGCGTCAGGAATAGTACCTCTGCCGCCCCGACAACCGAACCTTCACGGTAGACCTGCCAGAAGTAGTACAAGTGATTGTAATTAATATTGGACATCGCCGCTTCGCTCCCGGAGTGAGATAACGGGAAGGCGGTCACTCGCCTTCCTGCCAGAGGTTAACGGACGATCCGCGTGCGCAGCAGACAATAACCTATAATTGCAGACAGAACAGAGCCCGTCAGGATCCCCAGTTTCGCCCAACCGACGCTATGCGGATCGGCATCACCGAAGGCCAGCGTCGCGATAAAAATGGACATGGTAAAACCGATGCCGCATAACACGCCTACTGCCATGATTTGCTTAAAGGCTGCGCCTTTGGGGAGTTTTGCCAGTCCCAAACGCAATGCCAGCCAGCAGAAGAGGGAGATACCGACGGGTTTGCCAATCAACAGGCCAGCGATGACTCCCAGCGGCAACGGGGAGGTCAGGCCGCTTAGCGAGACGCCCTCCAGTGACACGCCGGCGTTGGCAAAAGCAAACAGCGGCAGAATGAGCCAGGACACCCAGGGATGAATGGCATTGATCAATTGCCGGGCCGGAGACACACCGTCCTTCTCCTTCAACGGAATAAAGAAGCCCAGGATAACACCCGCAAGCGTGGCGTGAATCCCCGATTTAAGCACTGCCGTCCACAGCACTAACCCCACCAGGATATAGATACCGGTGCGCCGGACATTAAAGATGTTCAGCAGCGCCAGCGCGACAATAGCCGTCGCGGCAACGCCGAGGGCCGCCATCGAAAGGTCGCTGGTATAAAAGAGGGCGATAATGATGATAGCGCCCAGATCGTCAATGATGGCCAACGCCATCAGGAACACTTTCAATACAACGGGAACACGATCGCCCAGCAGAGCGAGCACGCCGAGGGCAAACGCAATATCGGTAGCCGTTGGAATAGCCCAGCCATGGCTGACCACCGGATCGTGAAAATTAAACGCCAGGAAAATAAGTGCAGGAGCAACCATCCCACCGAGCGCCGCAATCACCGGGAAAATGGCCTGCTGACGCGTGGCCAGTGCGCCCTGCACCAGCTCATATTTCACTTCCAGGCCCACCATCAGGAAAAACACTGCCATTAACGCGTCATTAATGAAGAGCAGCATGTTTTTATCAATATCCAGCGCGCCAAATTTGAACGCAACGGGCGTGTCCAGAAAGGCCTGATAGCCCGCCTGAGTCACACCAAGGTTTGCGCACAGCATCGCCAGTACGGCAGCAATGATGAGGACAATCCCGCCTGAGATATCACTGCTAAAAAAACGTTGTAGAAATTTCATGATCTTCTCTCGATTTACAACTCCCTCGGACGCTTATCTTACCCCGGTAGAATCATCGATAAAATCAGATAAATTTTGGGGATAAACTCGGTTTTACCGAGCATTAAGCAAAAAGTATAAAAAACCCGACGTAATAGTCGGGTTTTTTATTTATTCAGTAAATGTTTAACGCGTCAGGTCATCAAAGAACTTTTTGACGCCATCGAAGAAGCTTTTGGAGCGTGGGCTATTGTGTTCACCTGTCGGCCCGCCAAAGCTTTCCTGCAGATCCTTAAGCAGTTGTTTCTGCTTATCGTTCAGGCCAACCGGCGTTTCAACGACCACGCGACACAGCAGATCGCCCTGCGCGCCGCCACGCACCGATTTCACGCCTTTACCGCGCATGCGGAACAGCTTGCCGGTCTGAGTTTCACCAGGGATCTTCAGATTGACACGACCGTCCAGCGTCGGAACCTCAATTTCGCCACCCAACGCCGCCATAGCAAAGTTGATCGGAACTTCGCAGTACAGGTTGTTACCTTCACGCTCAAAGATAGCGTTCTGTTTCACCTGCACCTGGACGTACAGATCGCCTGCCGGTGCGCCGTGCTCACCCGCTTCGCCCTCACCCGCCAGGCGGATGCGATCGCCTGTATCCACGCCTGCCGGAATTTTAACGGACAGGGTTTTGGTTTTTTCTACGCGACCATGACCGTGACATTTGTTGCACGGATCTTTAATCAGCGTACCGCGTCCCTGACAATGCGGACAGGTCTGCTGAACAGCGAAGAACCCCTGGCGCATCTGTACCTGGCCGGAACCGTGACAGGTCGGACAGGTCTGCGGCTGAGTACCCGCTTTCGCGCCGCTGCCATGGCAAACGTCACACTCTTCGAGCGTCGGGATACGGATCTCTTTACTGACACCGCGAACGGCCTCTTCCAGCGTCAATTCCATGTTGTAACGTAAATCGGCGCCACGCGCCGCACGCTGGCGACCACGGCCACCGCCAAAAATATCGCCGAAGACATCGCCAAAGATATCGCTAAAGTCAGCGCCGCCGCCGCCGAATCCACCGCCGCCCATGCCGCCTTGTTCAAACGCCGCATGGCCATACTGGTCGTACGCAGCGCGTTTTTGCGCATCGGTCAGGACTTCGTACGCCTCTTTGATCTCTTTAAATTTGGCTTCGGCCTCTTTATCACCCTGGTTACGGTCCGGGTGATATTTCATGGCCAGGCGCTTGTACGCCTTCTTGATTTCGCGCTCTTCCGCTGTTTTGGAAACGCCCAAAATCTCGTAGTAGTCTTGTTTCGCCATCTTTTTTTATCTACCCCTAACATGCGAGCACGGGCGTGGAGAGATCTCCTACGCCCGTGCCGATTAATTACCCTGCATCAGGGCGATTATTTTTTGTCTTTTACTTCTTCGAACTCAGCGTCGACAACATCGTCGTCTTTCGCGTTGTTCGCAGAAGCGTCAGCGCTACCAGCCTGCTGCTGAGCGTGCTGTTGCTGTGCGATTTCCAGCAGTTTCTGAGAAGCCTGAGCCAGCGCCTGCATTTTCGCTTCGATATCCGCTTTGTCTTCGCCTTTGAGGGACGTTTCCAGCGCGGTCAGCGCAGCTTCGATGGCGGTTTTATCTTCCGCTGGCAGTTTGTCGCCGGCTTCTTCCACCTGTTTACGGGTGCTGTGCAGCAGGTGGTCGCCCTGGTTACGGGTCTGAACCAGCTCTTCGAACTTACGGTCAGATTCAGCATTCGCTTCTGCTTCGCGAACCATTTTCTGAATTTCTTCCTCGTTCAGGCCAGAAGATGCCTTGATGGTGATCTTCTGCTCTTTACCGCTGTTTTTGTCTTTCGCGGAAACGTGCAGGATACCGTCAGCATCGATATCGAAGGTCACTTCGATCTGCGGCATGCCGCGCGGTGCCGGGTTGATACCATCCAGGTTGAACTGACCCAGAGATTTGTTATCAGAAGCGCGTTTACGCTCACCCTGCAGCACATGGATGGTCACCGCAGACTGGTTGTCTTCTGCGGTAGAGAACACCTGGCTGTGTTTGGTCGGGATAGTGGTGTTTTTGGTGATAAGCGCTGTCATCACGCCGCCCATGGTTTCGATACCGAGAGACAGCGGGGTAACGTCCAGCAGCAGAACGTCTTTCACATCACCCGTCAACACACCACCCTGGACCGCAGCACCGATAGCAACGGCTTCGTCCGGGTTAACGTCTTTACGCGGCTCTTTACCAAAGAACTCCGCCACTTTCTTCTGCACCATCGGCATACGCGTCTGACCGCCGACCAGGATAACGTCCTGCACGTCGGATACAGACAGGCCAGCGTCCTGCAGCGCAACTTTCAGCGGCTCGATGGAACGGTTTACCAGGTCTTCGACCAGGCTTTCCAGTTTCGCGCGAGTCACTTTGATGTTCATGTGTTTCGGACCCGTCGCGTCTGCAGTGATATACGGCAGGTTCACGTCGGTCTGCTGAGCGGAAGAAAGCTCAATTTTCGCTTTTTCTGCCGCTTCTTTCAGACGCTGCATCGCCAGCGGATCGTTACGCAGGTCAATACCCTGATCTTTCTTGAACTCTTCAACCAGATAGTTGATCAGACGGCTGTCGAAGTCTTCGCCACCCAGGTGGGTATCACCGTTGGTTGCCAGTACTTCGAAGGTTTTTTCGCCATCAACTTCGTCGATTTCGATAATAGAGATATCGAAGGTACCGCCACCAAGGTCGTAGACCGCGATAGTACGGTTGCCGACTTCTTTATCCAGACCGTAGGCCAGCGCAGCGGCAGTCGGTTCGTTGATAATACGTTTGACTTCCAGACCTGCAATACGGCCAGCATCTTTGGTTGCCTGACGCTGCGCATCGTTGAAGTAGGCCGGTACGGTGATAACCGCTTCAGTTACCGGCTCACCCAGGTAATCTTCAGCCGTTTTCTTCATTTTTTTCAGCACTTCGGCAGAGATCTGCGGCGGTGCAGTTTTGGTGCCTTTCACATCGAGCCATGCGTCACCGTTGTCAGCAGCGATGATTTTGTATGGCATGATAGAAACGTCACGCTGAACTTCTTCGTCCTGGAAGCGGCGGCCAATCAGGCGTTTAATCGCAAACAGGGTGTTTTGCGGGTTTGTCACTGCCTGACGTTTAGCCGGCTGACCAACCAGAGTTTCACCATCCTGGGTATAAGCAATGATAGAAGGCGTGGTGCGGTCGCCCTCGGCATTCTCCAGCACACGCGCGGTGGTGCCATCCATAATCGCTACACAAGAGTTGGTAGTACCCAGGTCGATACCAATAATTTTACCCATCTAAACGTCTCCACTAAAAATTCGGTCAACATGTGGTTGTGAACCTGTAATAAGGGCGAATCGTGCGGTTTCAACTACCCTCGTTCGTTTTTTTTCAGGTCCACACATTGCGGTTGACTACAAGATGGGGTCGCAACGAAGCTCATCAAGGGGTAAGGAATAAAAAAATTTTTAATTTCCACCTGTTCAGATCATAGACACAGCCAATGACGCTATTTATGATGCCGCGCCCCGCCTCCTCTCTACATTGATGCGGGGAATACATTTCATCCTTCAATGTTGATTTATTTTGAGGAATTATGGGCAACATCAAGTTGGCTAATCCGGCTCCGCTGGGCCTTATGGGCTTCGGCATGACCACTATTCTGCTTAACCTGCACAATATTGGCATGTTCCCGCTGGATGGTATTATCCTGGCTATGGGTATTTTCTATGGCGGTATCGCGCAGATTTTTGCAGGTCTGCTGGAATATAAAAAAGGCAACACCTTCGGTTTAACCGCATTTACCTCTTACGGTTCTTTCTGGCTCACCCTGGTCGCCATTCTGCTGCTGCCTAAAATGGGTCTGGCAGATGCGGCAAATGGCCACTTCCTGGGTGTCTATCTGGGGATCTGGGGCGTGTTCACCCTGTTTATGTTCTTCGGCACGCTGAAAGGCGCACGTATGCTGCAGTTCGTCTTCCTGAGCCTGACCGTGTTATTCGCACTGTTGGCGGTAGGCCATCTGGCGGACAATGAAGGTATCGTTCATGTAGCCGGCTGGATTGGTCTGGTATGTGGCGCAAGCGCTATCTACCTGGCGATGGGTGAAGTCCTGAACGAGCAGTATGGCCGTACCGTTCTGCCGATTGGCGAACAAGGGCAGCACTAATCCCTCCTTCGTGCCTGTTATGCAGGCACGAATCCCCCTGTTTTGCCCTCCTGTTGATTACGCATTCACTTACTTTATGGGATGATGGCGGTATTTCTTCTCAGACAGAATCTGACAATGGCTATGCTTTTCCAGGGTCGTACTTACTGGTTACAACGTTGGGTTGCGCTTCTTCTCACCGGGGTCATGGCCGGACTTGGCGGTATGTTGCTCGCCATGCTGCTACACGAAATCCAGCATCTCGCGTATGGATATAGTCAGAACCAGTTGATAAGCCCACAGACATTTTTAGAGGGTGTGACGGACGCCAGCGCCCAGCGGCGCTTTATCGTGCTGCTCGCCGCCGGCATTGTTGCCGGAGGAGGATGGTGGCTGCTTGCACGTTATGGCCAAAAACGCATTAGCATCAGTACGGCGGTAAACAACCCGGATAAACCAATGCCGCCGCTCACCACGCTCGTGCATATTCTGCTGCAAATTATCACCGTGGCGATGGGCTCACCGCTCGGGCGCGAGGTCGCTCCGCGTGAAGCGGGGGCGCTCTTTGCCTGGGGGGCTGCGCGGACATTGCGTCTTACCCCCGCCGACATTCAACTGATGACCGCCTGCGGTGCGGGTGCGGGGCTTGCTGCGGTCTATAACGTACCGCTGGCGGGAGCTATCTTTACACTTGAAGTCTTGTTGGTGAGTTTTAGCTGGGATACGGCTATTGCGGCGTTGGTCACATCGGCGCTGGCGGCCTGGGTCGCCACGCTGGGACTGGGCGATGAACATCAGTATCACTTCACGACGGAATTCGCTGCCACCTCGTTGATTTTCTGGAGCGTGCTTTGTGGTCCGTTACTGGGCGCGGGCGCTTTTCTGTTTCGTCGTCTCACCCAATATGCAGGCAGCAAAGTGCGGGATAACTGGCAAATGCCCGCGGTCAGTCTGATTGCCTTTACGCTACTGGGTATCTTTTCCATCTGGTTTCCACAGCTTCCCGGCAACGGTAAAGGGGCTGCACAGTTAACGCTCAGTGGCGAAATGACGGCCTGGCTTGCGGTGGTTTTACTGATACTGAAAGTATTGGTTATCTGCGCCGTGATTCGTGCAGGCGCGGCTGGCGGATTGTTGACACCCGGCCTCGCCGTCGGTGGGTTGCTGGGATCGCTGCTGTTTATGCTTGTCGGGCCGCTTTTCCCCGGTAGCGATATGGAAAGCTTCGCCCTGCTGGGCGCTGCCGGGTTCCTGGCTGCCTCAGCGCATATGCCCGTCACCACCCTCGCCTTGGTAATGGAATCTACACGAATGGACCACAGTTTCCTGGTACCTGCCGCACTGTCAATCGCAGGTGCCTATGCCACCTGTCGCGCGCTTGAAATATGGCAAAATGCGCATTTTTCGACCAAAACCACAACCGTAGCTAAACGAGATGGTAATAAAAATCCTATTTAATTGATAAGCATTATCATTTTAAATATGGTCGCCGGCAGCATCCCGGATATTGGATATCATGCAACAGCCTGGACAGGAACGTTGGGGGATACATCGATTCTGTTGTGTTGCATAAGGTAAGCCAATGAGTTCCCCTCTTGTCGCCAGTGTTAAGCCTGACGGTTCCGCCGTGTCGTCATCTTACAGAAAAATCGTGCTGCGCCGTTTTGCGCTCGCAGGCGCGATTCTGGCGTTTATTCTGTTATCACTGATTCTGGATTTCATCATTGGGCCTTCCGGGCTCTCTCTTGCTGCACTCTGGCATGCGCTTGTCGATGCCGGGTCTGCCGATGCGGGAACACGTGTTATTGTCTGGGAGTTGCGCCTGCCCATTGCATTAATGGCGATCGTTGTCGGAATGGCGCTCGGCCTGGCGGGGGCAGAGATGCAAACCATCCTCAATAACCCGCTCGCCAGCCCGTTTACCCTCGGGGTCTCCTCTGCCGCGTCATTTGGTGCCGCGCTGGCTATCATTCTTGGTCTGGGTATTCCGGGTATTCCCGATCAGTGGTTTATCTCGGTTAACGCCTTTATCTTTGCCCTGCTGGCCTGCTTTATTCTTGATGGCATCAGCCGCTGGACCCGCGTGGCGACATCAGGCGTGGTGTTATTTGGCATTGCGCTGGTGTTCACCTTCAATGCGCTGATTTCCATTCTGCAGTTTGTGGCCAGCGAAGACACATTGCAGGGGCTGGTCTTCTGGACCATGGGCAGTCTGGCGCGCGCTTCATGGGACAAGCTTGCTATTCTCAGCCTCGCCCTGCTTTTTATTGTGCCCCTGTCGCTGAAAAATGCCTGGAAGCTTACAGCGCTGCGTCTGGGAGAAGACCGGGCCGTCAGCTTTGGTATCAATGTGCGCCAACTGCGTATGGCGACGCTGCTGCGCATCAGTATCATTTCCGCGCTGACCGTGGCCTTTGTCGGGCCTGTTGGCTTTATTGGTCTGGTGGCACCGCACATTTCGCGGATGCTGTTTGGTGAGGACCACCGCTTTTATCTGCCCGGCAGCATGTTGATTGGCGCACTGGTACTCTCGCTGGCGTCCGTATTATCAAAAAATATTGTCTCCGGCGTCATCATTCCCGTTGGTATCGTCACCTCACTGGTCGGCGTCCCGTTCTTTCTGAGCATCATTATTCGCCATCGGGGGAATCTATGACCGACGGACTGCAAATCCACGCCCTGCATACCGGCTATCGCAAAAAGAAAATTATCGACGGGCTAACCATCCCAATGCTGCCACGCGGGCAAATCACTGCGCTGCTCGGGCCAAACGGCTCAGGCAAATCCACCCTGCTGCGCGCGCTGGCCGATCTCAGCCCGGCTCAGGGGCAACTGTGGCTGAATGGCGAAGACTTGATGACGTTGCCCCCGGTGAAGCGGGCGCAAAAGGTGGTCTACCTACCGCAGTCATTGCCGCAAGGCGTGCATCTGCATGCGCTGGAGTCGGTCATTGTAGCCAGACGCGCCAGCGGCTTCTGTTCCGGGGAAAACGTTGAGCAAGAGGCCTACGACATTCTGCATAAGCTCGGCATTTCGCATCTGGCGATGAGCTTCCTCGACCAGCTTTCCGGCGGGCAGAAACAGCTGATTGGCCTTGCCCAGTCGCTGATCAGGAAGCCAGACCTTTTGCTGCTTGACGAGCCGCTGAGCGCACTCGATCTCAATTACCAGTTTCACGTAATGGATATAGTCGCCCGTGAAACGCGTCTGCGTAACATCGTGACGGTGGTAGTGATCCATGACATCAACATTGCGCTGCGCCATGCCGAATACGCGGTGATGTTAAAAAATGGCGCACGGGTTGCCAGTGGTATTCCAGGCGAGGTCGTTACGCCCGCAAACCTGGCGACCGTCTACGGGGTAAAAGGCCGTGTCGAATATTGTTCGCAGGGACTGCCGCATGTGGTGGTCGACGGATTAACAACCTAAAACAGTCATAAGACGGGGAAGAGATGAATCTGAAAAAGACAATCATGGGGATCGCGCTGATCTTTGCGCCCCTGCTGGCGATGGCGCAAAGCTGGCCGGTTACGGTGACGGATCGGGATAACCGCAGCGTCACGATCCCGCAGGAGCCACAGCGCATCATCCTGCAGGATGGCCGTGATATTCTGGCGCTGGCGCTGCTGGAACGTGACGATCCCTTTGCCAAAGTGGTCGCGTGGAACAACCTGCCGAAAAAACAGGACACGGAAACCTGGAATGTCCTCAAGCGCAAATGGCCGGAAGCCGAAAAGATCCTGGATATGCAGTTTTCAGATCAGGGCAATGTCGATCTGGAGACCATCATCTCGCGCCATCCTGATCTGATGATTGCGCAGCTGCGCGCTAAACCATCACTGGTGCAAAGCGGTGTGCTGGCCAAACTTGACGCCTTGCATATACCGGTGGTGTTTGTCGATTATGAACTGCATCCGGTAGACAACACCCTGCCCAGTATTGCGCTGCTGGGTAAAGTGCTCGGCCAAAATGAGCGCGCTACACAGTACATCAACTTCTATCAGCAGCGTCTGGACATGCTACATCAGCGTCTGGCCAGCACTCACAAAAAACCGCTGGTGTTTATCGAACCCATCGCTGGTGTCGCAGGGCTGGATAATGGCTGTTGCTTTACGCATGCCCGCAATGGCTGGGGCGGTCTGGTCGAAGCGGCGGGCGGTGTGAACATAGGTTCACAGCTGTTACCTGGGGCGACGGGTAATGTATCAGTGGAGAAAATCATCTCCATGAACCCGGATTACTACCTGATGACCGGATCAAAACGTCCGGGCAAAGGCACCGCCATTATTCCTTTTGGCTACAATGTGGACGAAAAAGAAGTGACCGCCGCCTTCAGCGCATTACTGGCACGCCAGGGCGTCAGCAGCATCCCTGCCGTTACCCAGGGTCATACTGGCGCGCTCTATCACCACTTCTACAATAATCCGTACAACATTATCGCTATTGAAACGTTGAGTAAGATTTTCTACCCGGACCTGTTTAAAGACATCGATCCGCTGGCGGATTATCACACCATCATCAAGGATTTCACTCAGATCCCCGATGGCAATATCGTCCTGAGTTACACGCCTTCGCACTAATCTCTCTCAGCGCCATCGTCCGATGGCGCTTTTTTATCAAATGTGCACTTAGCGCGTGGACTTCGCTAGCGCCGGGCTCTGGGTAGCAACCAGGTCCTGGCGCAGCCATAACCCCAGTCCCAGGCCAATCAGCGACAGCGCGAGCACATACCAGGCAGGCGCCATTGGCGAAACGCCCATTAGCATCGTTACCGCAATCGGCGTCAGGCCACCGAAAATGGCGTAAGAGACGTTATAAGAGAAAGAGATCCCGGTGAAACGGACTTCTGCCGGGAAAGCACGAACCATCACATACGGGACGGCCCCGACAACCCCAACACAGAAACCGACCAGCCCATACAAGACAAACAACTGCTCAGGGTGGCTGCCCGTAAGGTGATAGAAGAACCAGCTTGAGCAGGCCAGCAGAATGCTGCCGACGATAAAGGTCTTGCTGGGGCCAACGCGATCAATCACCAGCCCGGCGGTCAAACAGCCGAAACAGAGCATAATCGTAGCAATGCTGTTCGCCTGCAGGGTCAACGCAGGCGCGAAACCATACTGCTTTTGTAACCAGACGGGAGACATCAAAATCACCACCACAATCCCGGCCGAAAGCAACCAGGTCAGCAACATTGAGATCACTACCGCTTTTTTGTGTTTCATGACGACGGCTTTCACCGGCAGCTCTTGCGCCAGCGCTTTACGCTGCTGCATTTCGAGGAAAATGGGCGTCTCCTGCAACCAGCGGCGCAGATACATCGCCACCAGACCAAACGCGCCGCCCAGCAGGAAAGGTATTCGCCATCCACCATCATGAATCGCCTGCTGCGTCATACTGGTATTAATGAGCGTAGCGACAACAGAACCCAGCAGGATGCCGACAGTCAGCCCGGCGGTTAATGTTCCGCAGGCAATCCCGATACGGCGCTCCGGCACATGCTCGGCCACAAACACCCACGCGCCCGGCACTTCTCCACCAATCGCCGCCCCCTGCAACACGCGCATCAACAGCAACAGCAATGGCGCAACGATGCCCATAGAGGCATAAGTCGGCAACAGGCCAATCGCCAGCGTGGGTACCGCCATCAGCAAAATGCTCAGGGTGAACATCTTCTTACGCCCCACCAGATCGCCAAAATGGGCCATCACGATGCCGCCCAGCGGACGCGCCAGATAACCCGCAGCAAAAATACCAAACGTCTGCACCTGACGTAGCCATTCCGGGATGTCTGCCGGAAAGAACAGCTCACCGACAACGGCGGCAAAGAAAACAAAAATGATGAAGTCGTAAAACTCGAGCGCACCGCCTAACGCGGCAAGCGTGAGGGTTTTGTAATCCTGCTTATTGAGGGGACGAGTGTAATTTGACATAACGGGCTCTTTGTAAAGAGGGAGTGTTGATTTCGTTTTTACGTAAGCTGTAAATTAAAAATTACTATACCGTAAATAAATCAACACGCCAGCGCCCGTATAACTTAATTCGAAAAACCCCTGGTTTTAGGAGATTGACGCGCGAATTGCATTTTTTGGGCGAAAAGCCGCTACGACTTTGGGATCGGTCTCGATATAAGGCCCCTCGAGGAGCTGTACACAATAAGGTACACTGGCGAAAATACCCGGTACCGTTACCTGCCCGTCTGGCTGTTTCACCCCTTCAAGCGTCTCTTTGATGGATTTTGGCTGCCCTGGTAAATTCAGGATCAGTGCTTGCTTGCGAATCACGCCTACCTGGCGGGAGAGAATGGCGGTAGGCACGAAATTGAGGCTGATTTGGCGCATCTGCTCGCCAAAACCCGGCATTTCGCGGTCAGCAATGGCAAGTGTGGCATCAGGAGTCACATCACGACGCGCCGGGCCGGTACCGCCAGTGGTTAAAACCAGATGGCAGCTCATCTCGTCCACTAACTCGCAAAGCGTCTGTTCAATGATGCTTTGTTCGTCCGGGATAAGCCGTTTTTCGATGGTAAAAGGGGTCGTCAGCGCCTGCGCCAGCCACTCTTCCAGCGCCGGGATGCCTTTATCCTGGTAAACACCGCTTGAAGCGCGATCGGAAACAGAAACTAAGCCAATGCGTAATGTATCCATATTCATTCCGTTCAAAAAAATAATGACTAACGGAAATGATACACGCTGAGGAGAAATGCAGACAGAGGGGAAAGCGTGGCCGGGTAGCCAGCCACGCCTGAATGATTACAGCAGATCGCCGATCATTTTTTCCAGTTTTTCCTGGTCAACAGCAAACTTACGGATACCGTCCGCCAGTTTGTCTACTGCCATGGGATCCTGGTTGTGCTGCCAGAAGAATTGCGCTTCGGTAATACGTTCCGGACGCGCTTTCACTTCGCCAGTGTAAGACAGTTTACGCTCGATAGCGCCTTCGCTTTCCGCCAGCTCTTTCAGCAGCGCAGGCGCGATAGTCAGACGATCGCAGCCCGCCAGTTCCAGAATCTCACCAACGTTACGGAAGCTTGCGCCCATCACAACGGTTTCATAGCCATGCTGTTTGTAGTACTGGTAGATTTCCGTTACGGAAACCACGCCCGGATCTTCTGCCGGCGCGTACTCTTTTTTATCCGTATTGGCTTTGTACCAGTCGAGGATACGGCCCACAAACGGGGAAATCAGATAAACGCCGGCTTCCGCACAAGCACGCGCCTGCGCAAAGGAGAACAGCAGCGTCAGGTTACAGTTGATGCCTTCTTTTTCCAGCTGCTCAGCAGCACGGATACCCTGCCAGGTGGAAGCCAGTTTGATCAGGATACGATCATTGCTGATACCCGCATCGTTATACAGTTTGATCAGGCGTTTAGCTTTGGCGATGGACGCATCGGTATCATAAGACAGGCGTGCATCCACTTCGGTAGAAATACGACCGGGGATCAGTTTGAGAATTTCCAGACCGATATTCACCGCCAGCTTGTCCGTGGCATCTACCACTTGCTGCGCGCGATCGCTGCTCTGATCTTTCGCCCAGGCAATAGCGTCATCAATCAGTTTGCGGTATTCAGGGATTTGGGCAGCGCCAAGAATCAGAGAAGGGTTGGTGGTAGCGTCCTGCGGCTGATACAGCTTCATAGCCGCGATATCTCCGGTGTCAGCAACAACAGTCGTGTATTGACGCAGAGAAGTCAATTTATCCGTCATGATAGTGTTTCTCTTTGAACTTGTTAGGGGGATGTAACCGGTCTGCCCTGATGATAACACGACGCCCTGCCAGCGCAACCGCAGACATTACGCACGTCCGGTATGGTAAACTCGATTTATTAATTGCCTGCGAAGTAGTGTGCTATTCATAATAGCCCTGCTCGTTAACCTGCGAAGCGGCATAGACAAGAGGGATGTTGATGCCTGAATTCTTTTCTTTTATCAGTGAAATACTTTGGGGTTCATTGATGCTCTACCTGCTGCTTGCGGCAGGCATCTGGTTTGCTTTTAAAAGCAAATTTGTACCGTTTCGCCTGATTGGCGACTTCTACCACAACCTTAAACATAGCCGCGCCCAGTCGGGTGGACTGACGTCTTATCAGGCGCTGTTTCTCAGTCTTGCCGGACGAATGGGGTCCGGTAATTTAGCGGGGGTGGCATTAGCGATTACGGCAGGCGGCCCCGGTGCGATTTTCTGGATGTGGATATCGGCCTTGATTGGCATGGCGACGTGTTTCGCCGAAAGCATACTGGCGCAACTCTACAAAGAACGCGACGCCAGCCAGCAATTTCGTGGCGGCCCTGCATGGTATATGGCGCGAGGCCTTGGCATGCGCTGGATGGGGGTGCTGTTTTCCGTATTCCTGTTGCTGGTCTATGGGCTTTTATTCAATACCATTCAGGCCAATTCGGTAGCGCGTGCCGTCCATTTTGCCTGGCATATTAATGAGATCTACACCGGTCTTATTTTTGCAGGCATGATTTTGTTATTGATTACGAAAAGCATGAAACAGATTGCTCGTATCATGCAGTGGGTTGTTCCGGTCATGGCCCTGGCCTGGGTCATGACCAGTCTTGGCATTGGTATTGCGCACTTGAGCGCTTTGCCGGAGATGTTCGCCAATATTGTGAAAAGTGCCTTTGGCTGGCAGGAAGCGGCGGCGGGCACCATGGGTTACACGCTGAGTCAGGCGCTTACCAGCGGTTTCCAACGCAGTATGTATTCTAACGAGGCCGGAATGGGCTCAACCCCGAATGCCGCCGCTGCCGCCGCATCGTCTCCCCCTCATCCTGCCGCTCAGGGCTTTGTGCAGATGGTCGGCGTGGTGGTCGATACGTTTATGGTTTGCACCGCCAGCGCGTTTATTCTCCTACTGGCAAAGGATACGCCAACAGATAACGCCATCATTGGCGTTCAAAAAGTTCAGGAAGCGATGGTCGCACTGACGGGTTCATGGGGAGCCAGCTTTGTCGCTGTCATCATCATCATGTTTGCGTTTAATTCTATTATCGCCAATTACGTTTACGCCGAAAATAATCTCATTTTCCTGCGCATGAACAGCAGACGAAATATTTGGCTATTGCGTCTGGGGATCTTAGTGATGGTGTTGATAGGCGCTCAAATGCGCATACCGCTACTCTGGCATGTGGCAGATGTGATGATGGCGTTTATGGCCATCACTAACATGACGGCGATTCTGCTCTTGTCTCCCGTCGTCAGCCTTATTGCCGCCGATTATCTACGCCAACGCAAGTTGGGGGTGACGCCAGTGTTCGATCCGAAGCGTTATCCGGACATCAACCAGCAGCTCGCCCCCGGTGCATGGGATGATAAAGCGGGATCGTAAATGACAATCGCAACTATTGATCAATCACGGGCTATTTTTTGTTACAGTCAGCGGAAATTTTCCTGCAAGGACTGACTATGCTGATTCTCATCTCGCCCGCGAAAACACTGGATTATCAAAGTGAGCTGGCCACTACGCGCTACACGCAGCCTGAATTGTTGGATCATTCGCAGCAGTTGATTAAGGTCGCCCGTAAACTTAGCGCGCAACAAATCAAAGCGTTGATGGGCATCAGCGACAAGCTCGCCGACCTGAACGCCACCCGTTTTCATGACTGGCAGCCGGACTTTACGCTGAAAAACGCCCGCCAGGCTATTCTGGCCTTTAAAGGCGATGTCTATACCGGGCTGCAGGCAGAAACGTTCACCGAGGCTGATTTCGATTTTGCCCAGCAGCATCTGCGTATGCTCTCTGGTCTCTATGGCGTGTTGCGTCCGCTGGATCTGATGCAGCCTTACCGTCTGGAGATGGGGATCCGCCTCGAAAATGCGAAGGGGAAGGATCTCTATCAGTTCTGGGGGGAGACCATCACCAACACGCTGAACGATGCCATTAAGGCACAGGGTGATGACATCGTGGTGAATCTGGCATCCGATGAATACTTTAAGTCGGTCAAAACGCAAAAACTGAACGCGCAAATTATCAAACCTGTCTTTCTGGATGAGAAAAATGGCAAGTTTAAGGTCATTAGCTTCTATGCTAAAAAGGCGCGCGGCCTGATGAGTCGTTACATCATTGAAAACCGCCTGACAAAACCAGAGCAGTTAACCACGTTTGATAGTGAAGGCTATTTCTTTGATGAAGCGCTCTCTGGGAAGGGTGAACTGGTCTTTAAACGCCACGAGCAGTAAGGCTGTGGCCCCCTCTCTAAGGAGGGGGCAGACTAAGCGAAGAGATTAATCGCGGCGCCAGTCCGGCCCCGGACGATGGTCATCGTGACGATCGCCATGATGATCGTCACGGAAGTCGCGATGGTCGTCACCGTGCGGGCGCCAGTGGTTTTCGCGCCATTCGTAGTGTCTGTGCCACCAGTCACGATCACGCCAGTGACCACCATCCCAGTAGTTGCCGTGACGATCCTGATCACCGATTTGCAGTTTTACCGCCGGCACCAGAGTAATTTCAGCAGCCTGTGCCGCCAGCGGAGCCACCATCAACAACGAAAGCGCTAAGAATACAGGTTTCAACATGGGTTACTCCTTTGTTCATCTTGCCCGTTGTGGGCCGATGTAAGGAGATTAAGCAAAGTGATGGCGGCTTGTTATTCTCTGCAATCCTAATCTCTAAGTGCCCGCATTTTATGAGAATTCCTCCGTTTTTCCTGCCGTATTTCTCCTTAATTTCTCCGTATTCCTGGCGTAAAAAAACCGGGCAGCGATAATGCTTACCCGGTTCTGGTTTGAGGCTAAACGGATTACGCTTTGCTCATCATCAGCTTACGTAATTCAGCGAAATCCGCAGGCAGATGGTGCGACAGCAGTTCCAGATCCGCGCGCTCTGCCAGTTCTTTCGGCAATGGCAGGGTTTCGCCGAGAATATCTTCTACACTCTCTTTGAATTTTGCCGGATGCGCAGTCCCCAGGAACAGGCCATATTCCCCCGGACGCAGCTGATCGCGGAGCGCACGGTAAGCAATGGCCGCATGCGGTTCGGAGATATAACCCTTGCCTTTCAGCTCGCGCATAGTCTCTTTGGTCGTCTCGTCGTCTACTGCGGCATAGCCCAGTTCGTTCAGGCGCCAGATTTTGCGGCGGAACAGTTCTTCTACGCGCGGCCAGTTGTTCGGCTGGCTGACGTCCATGGCGTTCGACAGGGTTGCCTGTGTCGCTTTTGGCTTCCACTCACCATCCTGCAGGAAGCGCGGCACCGTATCATTTGCATTAGTCGCCGCAATAAAACGCTTAACAGGCAGTCCCAGCGATTTCGCCAGCAGGCCAGCCGTTAAGTCGCCAAAGTTGCCGCTCGGCACGGAAACAACCAACTGATTGCGTGCCTCTTGCGGCAATTGCGCCACCGCTTCAAAGTAGTAGCAAATCTGCGCCAGCAGGCGGCTGATGTTGATAGAGTTCGCTGAGTTCAGGCCCAGCGCGACTTTCAGTTCTTCATCATCAAAAGCCTGTTTAACCAGCGCCTGGCAGGCGTCGAAATCCGCATCAATCGCGACGGTTTCGATATTACCGCCCAGCGTACAGAACAGTTTTTCCTGTAGCGGACTGATTTTTCCGTTCGGGTAAAGGATGACGACACGGACGTTTTTCAGGCCGTAGAAAGCATGTGCCACTGCCGCCCCGGTATCACCTGAGGTCGCCGTCAGGATCGTCACCGGTTTGTCACCGCTGATGGTGGTCAGCATTTGCGCCATAAAGCGCCCACCAAAATCTTTAAACGCCAGCGTCGGGCCATGAAACAGCTCCAGACAACCAACGTCACTCTCAACTGACTGTACGGGTGCAGGGAAAGCAAACGCATCCCGGACGCGCGCTTCCAGAATTTCCTGCGGAATTTCATCACCGATGAACGCGCCGAGGATTTTGGCGCTGCGCGCAACGAAATCCATGGTCAGCATGTCATCAATTTCAGTCAGGCTGAATTCCGGCAGGTCATGCGGGAAAAACAGCCCCTGGTTCTTGCCAAGCCCTTGCGTGACGGCCTGCGCGAAGCTGACCTGTTCGTTGTGATCTTTTAAGTTATAGAGTTTCATTGGTTATCCCACTACTCGTGCACCCGTCGTGTCCAGACGGCAAATATGAACAAAGCCTTCCTGATTTTGCAAATAGTGTTTGCTCAGCCAGTCTGCTACACGTTGCGCGGTTTCCGTTTTATCGCACAACGCGAAAAGCGTTGGGCCGGAACCAGAAATGCCACAGGAGAGCGCGCCAATTTCGGCGACCGCCTGACGTGCCTCATTAAAGCCAGGCAGTAATTTCATGCGATACGGCTCAGCAATGACGTCTTTCATCAACTTCGCCGCAAGCTGAGGCTGACGGGAGTAGCAGGCGTGAATAAAGCCCGCCAGATGTCTGCCATGAGCGATACAATCCTGGCGACGATACTGCGCTGGCAGGATAGCGCGTGCCTCCGCGGTAGAAACCTTAATGCCCGGATAAGCCAGCACCCACAGCCATTCATCAAAGCCTGGCACCTGCTGGCTGATAATGCCGTTTTCCTCGATCATTAATTGCATGCCGCCGAGGTAGCAAGGCGCCACGTTGTCGTAATGCACGCTGCCGGAAATGCGTCCTTCCAGTTCGCCCATCAGCGCCAGCATACGCGTCTCATTTAACGGTTTACCGCAATATTCGTTCATTGCCACCAGCGCCGCGACAACGGAACAGGCACTGGAGCCCAGTCCCGAGCCAATCGGCATGTTTTTTTCCAGCGTCATCGCGACAGGAACCGTTTTGCCAATCTCCTGGCAGAAACGCTCCCAGCACTGATAGACAATGTTTTCACGCGGCTCTGTCGGCAGTTTGCTGGCAAAACGCCCCAGATTTTTCAGACTAAAAGTGTCAGCCGCCTCAACCGAGACGTTATCACCCAACAGCGTGCCATCAATTGGCGTAACCGCTGCGCCCAGCACGTCAAAACCCACGCTCATATTGGCGCTGGAGGCCGGAGCATATACTTTCACCATCTTAAACTCCCAACTTCCATGACAGCGTACGCAGCAAGTCTGCAAACACACCCGCCGCTGTAACATCATTGCCCGCGCCATAGCCACGCAGAACCAGCGGCAGCGGTTGATAATAGTGGCTATAAAACGCAAGGGCGTTTTCGCCGTTTTTCACTTTGAACAGCGGATCGTTACCGTCCACTTCGGCAATTTTCACCCGACAGGTGCCATCTTCTTCGATGTTGCCAACGTAACGCAGCACTTTGCCTTCATCACGCGCTTTCGCTACGCGATCGGCGAAATGGTCATCAAGCTGCGGCAGACGCGCCATGAAGCTGTCAACATCGCCACCGTCGTCGAACGTTGCTGGCAGCACAGGTTCAATTGCGATATCGGAAAGCTCCAGCTCACGCCCCGTTTCGCGGGCCAGGATCAGAAGCTTACGCGCCACGTCCATGCCAGAGAGATCATCACGCGGATCAGGCTCGGTATAGCCCATTTCACGTGCGATTTTAGTCGCCTCCGACAGGCTCATCCCTTCGTCAAGCTTACCGAAAATAAACGACAGCGAGCCGGAGAGAATCCCGGAGAAGCGTTGTAACTCATCACCCGCATTGAGCAGGTTTTGCAGGTTTTCGATAACCGGCAGCCCCGCGCCCACGTTGGTGTCATAGAGGAACTTACGGCGGGATTTCGCCGCAGCGTGGCGCAACTGATGATAATAATCCATTGATGAGGTGTTAGCCTTTTTGTTTGGCGTCACCACATGGAAACCTTCGCGCAGGAAGTCGGCGTACTGATCGGCCACCGCCTGGTGTGACGTACAATCCACAATCACCGGGTTGAGCAGATGATACTCCTTCACCAGACGAATCAGACGACCCAGGTTGAAAGGCTCTTTGGCCTCAGCAAGCTCAGCCTGCCAGTTTTCCAGATTCAGTCCATGCACATTGGTTAACAGGGCTTTTGAATTCGCCACACCGCAAACACGCAGATCGATATGCTTACTTTTGAGCCAGGTTTGCTGGCGTTTAAGCTGCTCGATCAGCGCACCGCCGACCCCCCCCACGCCAATCACAAACACTTCGATAACCTGGTCGGTATTAAACAGCATCTGGTGCGTGACGCGCACGCCAGTCGTGGCATCATCGTTGCTCACCACGACAGAAATCGAACGCTCGGAAGAGCCCTGTGCGATCGCCACGATGTTGATATTGGCGCGAGCCAGGGCAGCAAAGAATTTTGCGGAAATGCCACGCAGTGTGCGCATGCCATCGCCCACGACAGAGATGATGGCCAGGCGCTCCATCACAGCCAGCGGCTCCAGCAGGCCTTCTTTCAGCTCCAGATAAAATTCATCGCCCATTGCACGCTGCGCACGGGCGCAGTCGGATTGCGGTACGCAGAAGCTGATACTGTATTCAGAGGAGGACTGGGTAATTAACACGACAGAGATACCGGCACGCGACATTGCGGCGAATACGCGCGCAGCCATGCCGACCATGCCTTTCATACCCGGACCTGAGACACTGAACATCGCCATATTATTCAGGTTGGAGATACCTTTCACCGGCAAGCCGTCTTCGTCAGAAGTGGCGCCAATCAGGGTACCTGGCGCTTGCGGGTTACCGGTATTTTTAATGAGGCAAGGGATCTGGAACTGAGCGATAGGGGTAATGGTACGCGGATGGAGCACTTTCGCACCGAAGTAGGAGAGTTCCATCGCCTCCTGGTACGACATAGATTTCAGCAGACGGGCATCCGGCACCTGGCGTGGATCGCACGTATAGACGCCGTCAACATCCGTCCAGATTTCACAACAATCCGCACGTAGACAGGCAGCCAGAACCGCGGCGGAGTAATCAGAACCATTGCGCCCCAGAACAACCAGCTCACCTTTTTCGTTTCCGGCAGTGAACCCTGCCATCAATACCATATGGTCGGATGGGATACGGCTGGCGGCGATGCGGCGCGTTGATTCCGCAATATCCACCGTAGACTCAAGATAGTGCCCAATAGCCAGCAGTTTCTCGACCGGATCTATCACACTCACCTTATGACCGCGCGCTTCCAGCAGTCCCGCCATAATGGCGATGGAAAGCTTTTCGCCGCGGCAGATGAGCGCCGCATTGATGCTGTCCGGGCACTGCCCCAACAGGCTTATCCCATGCAATACATGTTTGATCTGAGCAAACTCTTGTTCGACAAAGGTTTTTAACTGTGCGAGGGGGAAACCAGGCTGGGCATCCGCCAATCCTTGCAGTAGCTCAGAAAAAATACGCTCGGCATCGCTAATATTCGGTACGGCATCCTGACCCCCGATCGTTTTTTCGATCATTGCGACCAGGTGATTGGTGATTTTCGCCGGGGCAGATAACACAGTTGCCACCTGCCCCTGCCTGGCATTGCTCTCCAGGATGTCGGCAACACGCAGAAACCTTTCCGCATTTGCCACTGATGTACCGCCGAACTTCAACACTCGCATGGTATTACCCCTTGATCTTTGCTCGAAAAAAAAGCCCGCACTGTTCAGGTGCGGGCTTTTTTCTGTGTTTCCTGTACGCGTCAGCCCGCACCGTTACCTGTGGTAATGGTGGTGGTAATAATAATGGTGACGGTGCTGGTGCGTTTCATGGATGTTGTGTGCTCTGTAATTTTATTCTGTCTGTGCTCTGCCTATATTGGTTAAAGTATCTGCCGCGTTAAGTCAACGTATTTTTAGTTTTCAGCTATTTTCCGCGACCTTCCGCTACGCTCGCTACTCATTGACTTATCATAGGTAAAGACCATACAAGTCGCATCATTGTAGTGACTTCATCCATAAAACATTCTTATGGCAGTGATTTACTCGGTGAGTTTTTTTTCAATGTCATGCAGCAAACGGTGCAACATTGCGGTGTCTCGCTGCTCCAGCATCCCCACACGCTGATCCAGCCAGTCGGCCATTTTCATGTCGTCCGCCACCTCGAGTTTTTCGAGTAATGCACGCGCCCGCAGACGCAAAGCACGAAGCTGGTTTTCGTCACGTTGCGTGACCACGTTGGGAACATTTTGTATTAAAGATGCTAATTGATAACAATAAACCATGACGGCCTGTCCCAGATTAAGTGAGGGATAATCGGCCACCATCGGCACACCTGTCAGAATGTCCGCAAGCGCCAACTCGTCGTTGGTCAGGCCCGAATCTTCCCGACCAAACACCAGTGCGGCCGACGGCAGCCACGCGCTTTTTTCCGCCAATAATGGCACCAGCTCCGCAGGCGTTGCGTAGTAATGGAATTTCGCACGGCTGCGCGCCGTCGTGGCGACGCTGAACGAAACATCCGCTAGCGCATCGGATAACGTTGGATAAGTTTTAATATTATCAAGCACATCCCCAGCGCCATGTGCGACACGCCGAGCGCCATCCTGTAAGTGGGCATCGCTGTCAACAATGCGCAAATCTGTAAAACCCATCGTTTTCATTGCGCGCGCGGCAGCGCCAACATTCTCCGCTCTGGCGGGAGAAACCAGTACAATGGCCAGGTGCATTTTTTACTCTCTTTTTTCTCGTCCGACGCGCAAATGAAGGATTATGTCAGCATATTACGCGTCGCGAATTTACAATTTTGTAACAGCAATCACTGAATTTCGCTTTGCCACCGGTTAAAAAAAGCTAAACTGTTGACTGACGGTATTATCCGCTTAAATGTTAACAGAAAATGCTTATCCCTATGTTTCTTCATGGCATTTCAATGATGAATCTGAATCTTCTATTGGATTCAGCTTGTTTATCAATTAATATCCGCAACTAGTTGGTTTATTGAAAAATTGTGATAATCGCTAGCATTTAGATATCAAGATTTCACCAAACTGTTAACGTGCTACAATTGAACTTGATATATGTCAACGAAGCGTAGTTTTATTGGGTGTCCTTTGCGTCTTAGCCTGTTATGTTGCTGTTAAAATGGTTAGGATGACAGCCGTTTTTGACACTGTCGGGTTCAAAGGGAAAGTGCCCACGACCAAGCTAATGATGTTGTTGACGTTGATGGAAAGTGCATCAAGAACGCAATTACGTACTTTAGTCATGTTACGCCGTTCATGTTAATTTGCGACATGTACCAGGCTGGTCAGGGACTTTTGTACTTCCTGTTTCGATTTAGTTGGCAATTTAGGTAGCAAACATGCAGACCCCGCACATTCTTATCGTTGAAGACGAGTTGGTAACACGCAACACGTTGAAAAGCATCTTCGAAGCGGAAGGTTACGATGTCTTTGAAGCGACAGATGGCGCTGAAATGCATCAGATCCTCTCCGAAAATGATATCAACCTGGTGATTATGGATATCAATCTGCCAGGTAAAAATGGCCTTTTACTTGCCCGCGAATTACGCGAGCAAGCGAATGTCGCGCTGATGTTTCTGACCGGTCGTGACAACGAAGTAGACAAAATTCTGGGCCTTGAAATTGGTGCGGATGATTACATCACCAAACCGTTCAACCCGCGTGAACTGACCATCCGTGCGCGCAACCTGCTGTCCCGTACTATGAATTTGGGCACAATCAGCGAAGAGCGCCGCAGTGTCGACAGCTACAAGTTCAATGGCTGGGAACTGGATATTAACAGCCGCTCACTGATCAGCCCTAATGGTGAACAGTATAAGCTGCCACGTAGCGAATTTCGTGCGATGCTGCATTTCTGCGAAAATCCGGGCAAGATCCAATCCCGTGCCGAATTGCTGAAAAAAATGACCGGCCGTGAATTGAAACCGCACGACCGTACGGTTGACGTCACCATCCGTCGTATCCGTAAACATTTTGAATCTACGCCGGATACACCGGAAATCATTGCGACGATTCATGGTGAAGGATACCGCTTCTGCGGCGATCTGCAGGAATAATTCCCTTCCAAAAAAAAGCGGCGCCTGGCGCCGCTTTTTTTATTTCCATATCCGTAATTCTTCATCGCCAGAAATCTGGCTCTCTACGGGTTTTTTCGTCGTTCGCGAGAGTGAGTACCAGTCGAACCGCCGTGTGAGTATCATTACGGTACTCAGCGCCGCAAATAGCACGCCCGTTCCAAGCAACAATGCGCTGTCTTCGGAGTTCAGCAGACTCCACATTACGCCATAGAGCATCAATAGCGCACCGCTAAAAGGCAGGCTGGCACGCCAGCTTTTCAATACGCCCTGCAAATAAACACCATTGATCGTCGTTCCCAGCCCACTGGCGATGATCCACGCCCAGGTAAAGCCAACATGCTCTGACAACGCCAGCAGGACCAGGTAGAACATCACCAGTGACAACCCCACCAGCAGATATTCCATCGGGTGCATTTGTCGCCCGGTAAGACTTTCAAAGACAAAAAACGCAGCGAAAATGAGGGCGATAAGCAAAATCGCATATTTCACCGCTCTGTCTGTCAGTTGATACTGATCGGCAGGTGTGGCGATATTGACGCTGAATGCGGGCAGACGCCACTCATTGTCACCACTCAGACTCAGGACATCGCGGATTTTACTGTCCAGGTTATTGGCAAACCAGGTACTTTGCCAGCTAGCCTGGTAACCCGCAGGAGTCACTTCACGTTTAATGGGCAAAAAGTCACCGGTAAAGCCCGGGTGAGGCCAGTCCCCCATCATCGCCATTTCACTGTTTCTGCCAAGAGGAACCACGGAAAAGGCGCCGGTGCCATTGAGACTGAAAGAGGCGTTGAGTTTGATATTTTTCTGCGTAATCCCCTGCGCGGTCAGTGGCACATGGATACCCTGTAAGCCGCTTATCAGCCCCGATCCCGGCTCCACGTTGAGCGATTCACCATTCACTTTCATCGCCCGTATTTGCCCGATCCCTCTGGCATCACTCAGGGCAAACACAACAAACGGCTCGCCCAGTTGCCGGGTATCACTCGCTTCCAGCCCAGCCCGCTTTGGGTCAAACTCTGCGTTTATGCTGATATCCCCCTGCCAGACTTGCCCTTCGTAAATACCCACCTGACGGTTTTCAACTTGTTGCTTCCCTTCGACCATGAGTGTTTCAGGCAGCCAGAAGCGGATATAGCTTTTCGAACGGCGAACCTCCTTCGGGGGTTCATCTCCCGTCGACTCCAGCGAGGTCACCATCTCCGTCACCGGAATCGCAATCAGCGGCCCAATCAGCTTTTGCGGCCCGGCACTACTTTGCCGTAACGTATCGGCGACCTCATTACGGTAATCGCTTCTCTCTTTGATTAAATTGCCAACCATCATCAATGGGATCAGCAACAGACAAATGCACCCTGCCAGGGTGGTAATTTTCCAGAATAACGGTGATTTCAACATAGCCCCTCCTTTGTGATGCACGCAGAGTAACGGGGCTATAAGAGGAGAATTTGAAGTTATGTGAAGTGACGGTGAAGTGTCAGGCGCGCCTCAGCGCCGCCCTGTGGTCGATTACTTACCTCAATGGTTCCCTGATGCAAACGCGCCACTTCCTGAACGAAGGCCAGCCCAAGGCCACTGCTCTTTTGTCCATTCTCGCGCGGCAATGAGTAAAACCGTTCAAAGATCCGCTCAAGGGCGTAATCCGGAATCCCCGCCCCGTTATCACACACGGTAAAGACAGTATGTGCATCCTGCTCGCGAGCACGTAGCGAAATGTGTCCGCCACGCGGGGTAAAATCGATCGCATTGTCGAGAAGATTGCCCAATGCCTGGCTAAGCAGCCCGGCATCCGCCTCGATAACGAGCTGCCCTGCGTCGCATTCGAGGGTCAGATTTTTAGCGGCCAACATCACGCTACGATCGTCCTCAAGCTGTCGGAACAGGACATCAACGGGGATGGATGTTGTCACTACTTCCTGGCGATTTTCGAGCTTCGCTTGCTGTAGCAGCTTCTCAACCAGCAGCTGCATCCGCGCATTTTGCGCCAGAATATTGTTGGTAAAACGGGTGGCGATATCCGGTGGCGGGTTTTCATGAAGAATTTCTGCCGCGCCGCGAATAGCTGCCAGCGGGCTTTTTAGTTCATGGGTAAGTGCGTAGACGTACTGCTCAATATAGTTTTTCCCTTCGAGCTTAAGGCGCATACTCTCCAGCGCCTGCGCCAGCTTACGCAGCTCGCTACTTCCCAGGTCAGGAAGTGGTAAAGGATTTTTTTCGCTCACGGCATCCGCATAGCGTGTCAGCTTGCCGATAGAACGGTTAATCCACAACGTCACCCCAAACCCAATCACCAGCGCAATCCCCAGCAAAGCCGCGCTGGCCCAGAGCATACGCCGCTCACTGCGTCTGATAACCGGGGCAATCGCACTGTTGGGTTTACCCACGCTCAGTACGCCGATAATACGCCCCTGGTCGGTGACGGGAGCCGCCACATACATAACCGTACTTTCCGGGTCGTTTGGATCGGAAGGCGTACTTCGCGCCCCATATTTTCCACGCAGCGTCAGCCAGACATCATTCCAGCGTGAAAAATCCTGCCCTACGGCCCGGCCTGTAGAATCGAAAACGACCTTACCTGCCGCATCCGTCATGTAGACATGGTATTCGTTACGTACCTTACGAATTCCGCTGATATTGGCGTTAATGTTGCTTTGGTTAAGTGACGTGAACGCCTCTGCCAGCTTGCCATTTTGCGCCTGCCCGGAGAGCAAATCATCGCGCGCCACTTCTGCCAACAGCGTGGCGGTATCAATCAGCGTGCCTTCAGTGGCTCGCCTGACACCCGGTTTGATCTCCTGAACAAAAATAGACAACACAAACCAGGCGGCAACCGCCACAAGTAAAAAGTAGCCCAGCAGCAGTCGCATTCCGATACGCATTAGCGGATGCCCAGGCTATAACCCATACCGCGATGAGTATTAATCGGCGACAGGTCGCCATTTACCGCACGCAATTTAGCGCGCAGCGTTTTGATGTGCGTATCGACAGTACGATCGAAGCTCTCTTCGGCATCGGTCCAGACAAGATCCATGAGTTGCTGGCGCGAAAAAACCCTGCCCGGCGCATGCAGCAAGGTTTTTAGCAGGAGAAATTCATAACGTGTAAGAGGGAGAATATCGCCACACCAGCGGATGATAGCCGCCTCTTCATCCAGTTCGAACTGCCCGACACGAAGAAGCGAAGATTGCACCGTCGCTTTCTGGAAGCGGCGTAGCACGGTACGTACCCGGGCGCACACTTCCCGGGGTGAGAACGGTTTGGCGATATAATCATCGGCCCCCATTTCCAGCCCCAGTAGCTTGTCGATCTCGTCGCTGCGTGCGGTCAGGAACAGCACGGGTAGCCCTGGTGCCCGTGCCAGCAAACGACGACACAGCTCAAAACCACTGATATCCGGCAGCCCGACATCCAGGATCGCCAGGTCCGGCAACTGCCGCGTCGCCGCGTCAAGAACAGGCAGCCCCCGGTCAAATGAGGTGACGGCGAACCCATCCTGCTGCAGCATATAAATCAGCGTCTCGGCAATACTTGCCTCATCTTCAACCAGCCATATTCGCGGTTGCGGCATCTCCATTCCTTTTATTTACCCCATGGCATAATCGGCACCGCACTCAGTGCATTTTTCGGGGACCCCTCCACCACTTTATCGGAATAGGTCAAATAAACCAGCGCGTTACGTTTGCTGTCGTAAAAACGGACCACCTGCAGTTTCTTAAACACCAGTGAGGTACGTTTCTGGAAAACAACGTCGCCCTGCGCTTTGCCATTTTTGATCTTATCACTGAGTTCAATTGGCCCCACCTGCTGACAGGAAATCGCCGCATCAGAGGTATCTTCCGCCAGCCCAAGGCCACCTTTAATACCGCCTGTTTTCGCCCGGCTCAGGTAACAGGTCACATTTTGCACATCAGGATCGTCAAAAGCTTCCACCACGATTTTGTGATCCGGGCCGAACATTTTGAATACAGTGTCCACTGAGCCAATCTGTTCTGCATGTGCAGAACTCCACAGCAATGCTAATGAGGAAAGTATTAAACGCGTGTATTTCATATTGTTACCATTTTTGAATATAACGTTGAGCGACTATTCTCGGGTTTAACAGGAAAAGGTTTATAGATCACTAATTTACAAAAATTATCATGAAAATCAGACACAATGCGCACTAATGCACAAAAAAAACACTGAATGCTAAATCAACAAACAGTGGTATTATCCCTTTCCTGGTATCAGGCGTAAGCCGTTTTAAGGATGAGGATATTTTATGGATCAGGCTGGGATTATTCGTGATCTACTTACCTGGCTGGAAGGCCACCTGGATCAGCCATTGTCGTTAGATAATGTGGCGGCAAAAGCAGGTTATTCCAAGTGGCATCTGCAAAGGATGTTCAAAGACGTGACGGGCCATGCGATTGGCGCTTATATTCGCGCGCGCCGCCTGTCGAAGTCTGCTGTTGCTTTGCGTCTGACCTCGCGTCCCATTCTGGATATCGCCTTGCAGTATCGCTTTGACTCTCAGCAAACCTTTACTCGCGCGTTTAAAAAGCAGTTTAATCTGACACCCGCACTGTATCGCCGTTCACCTGACTGGAGCGCCTTCGGCATTCGTCCACCGTTGCGTTTAGGTGAGTTTGCTATGCCGAGGCATGAGTTTATCACCCTTCCGGATATGCAGCTTATCGGTACGACGCAGAGCTATACCTGCTCGCTGGAAGAGATTTCCGATTTCCGCAATCAGATGCGTATCCAGTTCTGGCGTGACTTTTTAGGCAATTCGCCAACCATTCCGGCTGAGATGTATGGCCTGCATGAACCGCGACCAAGCCTGGAAAAAGATGACGAGCAAGAGGTGTTTTACACTACCGCCTTAACGCCGGAAATGGCGAACGGTTATATGCATAACGCCCAACCGGTGACACTCGAAGGCGGTGAGTATGTCATGTTCTTCTATGAAGGGCCGGGGACTGGCGTGCAGGAGTTTATCCTGACCGTCTACGGTACCTGCATGCCGATGCTGAATCTGACACGCCGTAAAGGTCAGGATATCGAGCGTTTCTACCCGCAGGAAGATGCGCGGGCGCAAGAGCCGCCGCTTTACATCCGCTGTGAGTATCTGATTCCGGTCCGCCGTTAACGCTGCAATTCATCCAGTGCAGGGGCGTCCAGATGTGAGACGTCGCCTGCCGTTTCCACCACCCATCCCGACGCCAGCCATGCGCTATCCTGATAATCGATACGGGAAATAGAGCAGTTACGCAAACGCAGGCGGCGCTCAGCATAGGCCGGAAGCCCCAGAATGGTGCTGACCAGACAGCCCAGAGCCATACCGTGGCTGACGATCATCGGGCGGCTGCCCTGCGGTAACGCCAGGGTGGTCGCAAGGGCGGCATGCATACGATCGGCAAGCTCCTGCATTGACTCGCCGCCGGGAATACGCCCCCCTGCGGTGCCATTTACCAGTTGGCGACGCCAGCCTTCTTCTTCTTCGGTCAGGGTTTCAAGATTACGCTTTTCGAGCACGCCCATATCGAGTTCACGCAGGCGCGAATCAAGGGTGATATCGCAACCGCATAACTCTGCGATGATTTCAGCCGTGCGACGTGTACGTCCGAGATCGCTGGCAATGATATGGGTGATGCCCAGCGCTTTAGCGCGTTCGGCCACCTGCCATGCCTGCTGCTCCCCTTTTTCGGTTAACGGACTGTCTGAATGGCCTTGAATACGACGCTCGGCGTTCCACTGCGTTTCACCGTGGCGGACAAGGTATACCTGTAACATGCTTTTATATCCATTATACTGCGATGAAGTTTATTATATGAGGAAGGCCTTACCCGCCATGCTGACAGAACACGTCTCATTACGGGAAGCCAGCTATTGATTATGCACCATGTTGTCGCTGCTACCACAAACCCCGCCAAAATTCGGGCTATTCTGCACGCTTTTAATGAGATTTTCGGTGAAGGCTCCTGCCATATCGATGCGATCGCTGTTGAGAGCGGCGTACCCGAACAGCCTCTGGGCAGTAAAGAAACGCTTGCTGGCGCACGTAACCGTGTCGCAAATGCTCGCCACGCTTCCCCGGATGCGGACTTTTGGGTGGCTATCGAAGCCGGCATCGATGAAGGCAGCACCTTTAGCTGGGTAGTCATCGAAAGTCGGGAACAGCGCGGCGAAGCGCGTTCCGCCACCCTCCCCTTGCCGGAGGTGATCCTGCAGAAAATCCGTGCAGGTGAGGCGCTTGGACCAGCGATGTCGGCGTACACCGGTATTGATGAGATTGGGCGCAAAGAGGGCGCAATTGGCGTGTTTACCGCCGGAAAACTGACGCGCGCCAGCGTCTATCACCAGGCCGTGATACTGGCATTAAGCCCCTTTCACAATGCGGTCTATCGCTGATCGTTAAGCAGCGTCTGCTCCAGCCATAAACGCAGGTCGGCTGGTGCCGCTTTCAGGCTGTTGGAGCCTCGGGTGATCGTTGCAATGCCCGCGCCGAGTTCGCTTTTGAGTTCACGCTGACTCATCTCCCCGCGCAATAACTCTTCGATAATGCGTACACGGGTACCCAGCGCTTCACGTTCATCGGGGGTGAGCATCAGGTTAAGTAACGGAAGATGCAGATCCTGTTCGTAAGACTGCCTGACGAGTTCAACAAAGCGTAGCCATTCCTGGTGACGCTGTTCGGCCATGGCCGCTGAATAAGGTGATTGCTGGGTCATAATATGCCGCCGTTATGCTATGTACTCGCTAGAGAGTACATAGCATAACACAAACCACAGAAATCAGTAACGACGCTGCCACTCCGCATCTGTCAGCACCGGCGCTTTGTTACCATTGATAAAGAAACGGTAATACGCGTCATAGGCCAACACGTTTTTCACATAGCTACGGGTTTCGGAAAACGGAATGCTCTCTATAAAGGCTACCGCATCAATTCGCCCGCCGCTGTTATTCAGCCAGGTCCGCACCCTACCCGGCCCGGCGTTGTACGCTGCGGAGGAGAAGATGCGGTTGTTACCAAACTGCTGATAGACATATTGCAGATAGCTGGTACCGATGTTGATATTTACTTCCGGTTCCAGTAATTGAGCCGCATTGCTGTAGCCTGGAATATTAAACATCTTCACCGTATGCGTTGCCGTACCCGGCATAATCTGCATAAGTCCGCTGGCCCCAACCGGGGAACGCGCTTTGGGGTTCCAGGCACTCTCCTGACGAGAGATCGCCATCGCATAGCTTTGCGGAATATCTTTCCCGCTCGTATAGCGGGCATACAAGTCGCTATAGGCCAGCGGGAAGCGTTCTTCAAGTTGATCCCACAACTTACCGGCGATGGTCGCCTGTACGCTCAGATCCCACCAGTGCTGGTTAAACGCATAGCGCGCCAGTTGCGCCTGTTCCTGCACGCTGCGACTGGTGATTAAATTGGCCCACTCGCTACGGGCAGTGTTGTCCTGATTCCAGTACATCAGTTCGCGCACACGGGACATTTCAGGCCCGTTTGCCAGCGCAGGATCGATATTCCCCGGCGCTTTATCGATTTTCATGGTGTACTCTTCACCCAGACGCTGGGCCGCCGCCATCGGGTAGAATCCGCGTTGTTGCATGAGCGCATGCAGGATTTCTTTCGCCTCGGCGTCACGTCCACGTTCCAGCAGTAGGTCGGCTTGCCAGTAGCGCCACTCATCCTTCTCTTTTGCCTCCATCGGCAAGCGCGCAAGCCAGGTATTCAAGCCGCGGCGGTCGCCGTTACCGATAGCCATCCGCACGCGTCGCTCGACGATCGAGATAGACTGTGAACGCATAATAGCGTCATCTCGCCAGCGCGCCTGCTCGCTGGTCACGTCATTTCCCATCAAACGCCACGCGACAATGTCGCGCAACGCTTGTGTCTGCTCTTCATTGAGTTGTTGCGCCTGCACCAGCGACGGAATCATCAGCCTGGCGTTTTCCACATCGTCACGCGCGACGCTTTCGAACGCTTCGGCAGCCATCTGACGGGTGAAGTCGGTCGCCCCGGTGGTACGGGCAAAGGTCATGACGCTACCCGGATCGTTGGCGAGCGTAATGATGGCAGAAGAGATGGTCTGATAGTCCGATGGCATCTGGCCCGCCAGCAGAATAACCAGCCGCGTATTGCCTGCTTTCATTGCCAGACGAATACGTTCCAGAAACGCCAGCGGATCTTGCGTGCCTGAAGCGCGCCATGCGCCAAACAAGCGGTCACAGGCATTCGGTTGGCTGTTTCCCGTCAGCCACAGTTCTTTCGCCCCCTGCCAGGCTTCTTCTGCCTGCCCGGTGTTCCATTTCGCAAAGTAGTAGTTACATTGCGCTTCCGTTGTAGTGGGTTTTTCCGGGCTGAATGCCAGTAACCCACGCCAGTCTTCCCGACGCGCCAGCTCGTTGATAAAACGTGTCTTCAGCGTGCGGGCCGGCGGTAATGTGGGGTTTGCCTGGATAAAATTGGTCACCGTGACGGTGGGTTGGTTCATCAGATCATCGGTTATCTGTCGGTACTGCAGATAAGGGTATAACGGATAGTTTTGCAGCCCTGGCATCAGTTGCGACACCACATCCATCTGCTTGTTATCCCACGCTTGTTTGATCTGAGCATAGCGATTACGTTGTTCGTCCAGTGAGTCCGCTCGCGCCACATTGCTGAGGGACAGCAAACAAATACTGGCCGCCAGAAAACGCCAGGCGGCATGTTTAGCTCTCTGCACAGCTTATTCCTCTTATATAAACGATACCTACAGCGTCATGCCGCATAATGCCTTAATGCTAACCGTGCACGCCCTAACGCGCCACGTAATGCACACTTTTTTACCTTTCTTGTGCGATTTAACACTACGGGTGCTGCTGGCTGGGATTGGGCACGGAAAACGGCTACACTTCGCCTTTGAAAACTATCACCATTCATTAGCCCTGAATAAGTCAGGTTGCAAGGTGGCGGTACAGGAATGCATCCTGGCCCGGTAACTGTAACCTGATGGATGAAGGGATAAAAAGAGGCGAAGTCCAACGTGGCTCAATTCGTTTATACCATGCATCGTGTCGGCAAAGTGGTTCCGCCGAAACGTCATATTCTGAAAAATATCTCGCTGAGTTTCTTCCCTGGCGCAAAAATCGGTGTACTGGGCCTTAACGGCGCCGGTAAATCTACCCTGCTGCGCATCATGGCTGGCATCGATACCGATATTGAAGGTGAAGCCCGCCCACAGCCGGGCCTGAAAATCGGCTACCTGCCGCAGGAACCGCAGTTGAACCCGGAACAGACCGTGCGTGAATCCGTGGAAGAAGCGGTTTCCGAAGTGGTTAACGCGCTGAAAGGTCTGGACGAAGTGTATGCGAAATATGCTGAGCCGGACGCTGACTTCGATAAACTCGCCGCGCAACAAGGTAAGTTTGAAGAAATTATTCAGGCACATGACGGCCACAACCTGAACGTGCAACTTGAGCGCGCCGCCGATGCCCTGCGCCTGCCGGACTGGGACGCGAAAATCGCCAACCTCTCCGGTGGTGAGCGCCGCCGCGTTGCGCTGTGCCGTCTGCTGCTGGAAAAACCAGACATGCTGTTGCTCGACGAACCGACTAACCACCTGGATGCGGAATCTGTGGCATGGCTGGAACGCTTCCTGCACGACTTCGAGGGTACCGTGGTGGCGATTACCCACGACCGCTACTTCCTCGATAACGTTGCCGGTTGGATCCTGGAGCTGGACCGCGGTGAGGGTATTCCATGGGAAGGCAACTACTCCTCCTGGCTGGAGCAGAAAGATCAGCGTCTGGCGCAGGAAGCCTCTCAGGAAGCGGCGCGTCGTAAGTCCATCGAGAAAGAACTTGAGTGGGTTCGTCAGGGCGCGAAAGGCCGTCAGTCTAAGGGTAAAGCCCGTCTGGCTCGTTTTGAAGAACTTAACAACGTCGAGTACCAGAAACGTAACGAGACCAACGAACTGTTTATTCCGCCAGGCGCACGTCTGGGGGATAAAGTGGTGGAAGTCAGCAACCTGCGTAAATCCTACGGAGACCGCGTACTGATCGACGATCTGAGCTTCTCCGTACCGAAAGGCGCTATTGTCGGCATCATCGGTCCTAACGGCGCGGGTAAATCCACGCTGTTCCGTATGATGTCCGGCCAGGAACAGCCCGACGCAGGCTCTATCACCCTGGGCGAAACCGTCAAACTGGCTTCCGTCGACCAGTTCCGCGACGCGATGGATAACAGTAAAACCGTATGGGAAGAAGTGTCCGGCGGCCTGGATATCATGAAGATCGGCAATACCGAGATGCCGAGCCGCGCCTACGTTGGCCGCTTCAACTTTAAAGGTGTTGACCAGGGCAAACGCGTGGGCGAGCTGTCCGGTGGTGAGCGCGGCCGTCTGCATCTGGCGAAACTGCTGCAAGTCGGCGGTAACGTACTGCTGCTCGATGAACCGACCAACGACCTGGATATCGAAACCCTGCGCGCGCTGGAAAACGCCCTGCTGGAGTTCCCGGGCTGCGCAATGGTTATCTCGCACGACCGTTGGTTCCTTGACCGTATCGCGACCCACATCCTGGACTACCAGGACGAAGGTAAGGTGGAGTTCTTCGAAGGTAACTTCACCGAATACGAAGAGTACAAGAAACGCACGCTGGGCGCCGACGCGCTGGAGCCGAAGCGTATCAAGTACAAACGTATTTCAAAGTAAAAGCAAAAGGGCAACGCAAGTTGCCCTTTTTAGTGTTTGCGCCCTCTCCCCGTGGAGGTTAAAGCAAAAAGGCAACGCACGTTGCCTTTTTTAGGGTTTACGCCCTCACCCCGTGGGAGAGGGACGGGGTGAAGGCATCAGACCGCACAGCCTCGATGTTCCCCTCACCCTAACCCTCTCCCGTAGGGAGAGGGGACTGTCTGAGCGCGATGCTGGCTTTCTCCCTCTCCCCGTGGGAGAGGGACGGGGTGAGGGCATCAGGCCGCACAGCCTCGATGTTTCCCCTCACCCTAACCCTCTCCCGCGGGGAGAGGGTACTGTCTGAGCGCGATATTGGCTTTCTCCCTCTCCCTGTGGAAGAGGGCATCAGGCCGCAGAAGGTTTCCCCCTAATCCCCCATCAACTCTTTTACCAGTTCCACGCAATGCAAAAAACGGGAGTCATAATCAGGCTCTTCCACATGCCGCCAGGTAATATTATTCTCTTTAAGCATATTCACCAGCATCTGCTGGAATTCGCTGCGATCCACCGAACTGCCCAGACTTCTTAGCCCGTCAGCGACCCACGGCGTATTATTTTCCAGCAGAATCACCAGGTCGAAACGGTATTCATCGATCATCGCCTGCACAAAAGGATGCTCACGCCCTTCGTACTTCAGGCAAAACGCCTGCGTCGTGACAAAATCGGTATCGATGAAGGCTACCTTATTGGCATATTTGACAGCAAAATCAATATACTGCGCCTGTCCCAACGCGATCTTGTCATAGTCGGAATACTGCAACGCCATCTCGTCGCCGCCAAGGTGAGAGAAGACATAATCCCGGCCATACTCCCACGCGCTGGTAGTATTGAAGATATTCGCGAGCTTATTGACCAGCGTCGATTTGCCGCTGGATTCGCCGCCCAGGATAGCCACGGTGCGCACAAAGAAGGGCTTCACTTCGGTAGGGATATAATCCCAGTAGCGGAACGGGTTCTCACGAATAAGCGCGCCGCTAATATTCATAAAAGTGCGCTTCGGATCGATAAGCACCGTTTCAATACCCAGATGCTCAAGGTACTGGGGGGCGTCCGCCTCTTCTGAACTGTAAATCCGGTCAGGCTGAATGCCCTTTTCATCCATAAACGCTTTAATGCCTTTACTCCAGACATCCCAGCCATGCGGGTAAGGTTCCATTCCCTCTTCATTAAAGGCATGAATACGGATGTTTTTTTGATACTTAAAGGTCTGGAGCAACCAGCGCAGGCGGTCGCTGATGGTTGGCTGCTGGGACATCGCGCTGTCTTCAAACAGTTCGCGGTCGCGCTTCTCGTCGTAACCCATCACGATATGCAGCTCATCCACCTGGCTACAGGCACGCTGAATCAGGTAGATATGTCCGGTATGCAGCGGATAAAACTTACCAAAAACGACGCCAACGCTTTTTTGCCGACGCGGAAATTCTAATCCGAGGAAACGGTGCAGCGCCTCGAGTTTTTGTGCGCTGGGACTTTTGATTTTGGCATTCAGGAGTTGGCTCAAATAGCCTTTGGTCATGCCGCTGGCGTCGGCCACCTGCTGCAATGTGCAGCCTTTCTGACGGATTGCGGTCTTAAGATAGTCGAATGACGACACGAGTGCCTCCTGCTGGCTGAACCTGCCTGGCAGCATCAACGTGCCAGGCTTATTATGCAAAATTCCCTATGCATTTCGGGGCAGGAGGCGGGGAGTAAACGCAGCCATCACACCTGCCGACAGAAAGACGACGGGAATATAATTATAAGTCGTCAAAGACACTGAGTGCATCTGCGAGTTTTTTAACACCAAAAACCTGCATCCCTTCTGGCGGTTTTTTCGGCACATTCGCGGCAGGCACAATCGCCCGCCGGAAACCGTGTTTCGCCGCTTCGGAAATACGCTCTTGTCCGCTGGGAACCGGGCGAATCTCGCCTGCCAGCCCAACCTCGCCAAAGACCACCAGATCCTGAGGCAGAGGCCGGTCGCGCAGGCTCGAAACCATAGCCAGTAACAACGCCAGATCCGCACTGGTTTCCGTCACTTTTACGCCGCCAACCACGTTAACGAAGACATCCTGGTCGGCCATCTGCAGGCCGCCGTGGCGATGCAGCACCGCCAGCAAAATGGCAAGACGGTTTTGTTCAAGGCCGACAGCAACACGTCGGGGATTGGACATCATTGAGTGATCGACCAGTGCCTGAATCTCCACCAACAGCGGACGAGTACCTTCCCAGACCACCATCACTGAGCTGCCAGAAGTCACTTCATCGCCACGGCTAAGGAAGATGGCAGACGGGTTGCTCACTTCCCGAAGTCCTTGTTCTGTCATGGCAAAGACACCCAGCTCATTCACCGCGCCAAAGCGGTTCTTATGGCTACGCAGCGTACGGAAACGGGAGTCCGCATCGCCATCCAGCAAGACAGAACAGTCAATACAGTGCTCAAGGACTTTCGGCCCGGCCAGCGAGCCATCTTTGGTCACGTGTCCGACCATCACAATCGCCACCCCACGCGTTTTCGCAAAGCGCGTGAGGTAGGCCGCCGTTTCACGTACCTGCGCCACGCTACCCGGCGAAGACTGGATGTCCGCCATATGCATCACCTGGATAGAGTCGATGACCATCAGCTTCGGCTGCTCTTCATCGGCAATCAGGCAGATTTGTTCAATGCTGGTTTCCGACAACATATTCAGATTAGCAGTGGGCAGGCCAAGACGGTGCGCACGCATCGCCACCTGCTGTAATGACTCTTCGCCGGTGACATACAGCGTTTTCATCTGTTCCGCGAGCCTGCACAGAGTTTGCAGCAGAAGTGTCGATTTACCCGCGCCGGGGTTACCGCCAATCAAAATAGCGCTTCCCGGTACCACGCCGCCGCCTAACACACGGTCGAACTCTTTAAAGCCGGTCGAAAAACGCGGCAAGGCTTCCAGGCTGATATCAGAAAGTTTCTGAACTTTCGACGCGCCCGCATTGCCGGCATACCCGCTTAAGCGCTCATTACGCGCCACGACAGGCGAGGCAGCCACACGCACTTCGGTAATCGTGTTCCAGGCATGGCAGGCGCTGCATTGCCCCTGCCAGCGGGGATAATCAGCACCACATTCATTACAGACAAAGGCGCGTTTTGGAGCTTTCGCCACAGAGACCTCGTTATTTCTTCGCCAGACTGGCTGAGAGAATGCAGAACACCCCCATCAAATCAGCGTGACGGATGGTGACTTCCGCTTTTTCATTCACTTTCGGTTTCGCGTGGAACGCAATACCCAACCCGGCGGCTTTGATCATCGGCAGATCATTTGCGCCGTCGCCAATGGCGAACGTTTGAGTAGCCGGGATCTCGTGTTCCTGCGCCAGGCGTTTCAGGGTATTGGCTTTGTACTGTGCATCCACAATGTCACCCAGAACATTACCGGTGAACTTACCGTCAACCACTTCCAGATGGTTGGCTACCGCCTCTGTCAGGCGCAACATCTCGCGCAGGTGATCGGCAAAGAAGGTAAAGCCACCTGAGGCAATCGCCACTTTCCAGCCCAGTGTTTCCAGTTTTAGCACCAGTTGCGTAAGGCCCGGCATCAAGGGCAGGCTGTCGCGGACCTGATGCAGAATTTTCGCATCAGCGCCTTTAAGCGTTGCCACGCGTTGACGCAGGCTGGCCGTGAAGTCCAGCTCACCGCGCATGGCGCGTTCCGTCACTTCCGATACCATTTCGCCCGTACCGGCCAGTTTAGCGATTTCATCAATGCACTCAATTTGAATTGCGGTTGAGTCCATGTCCATCACCATCAAGCCAGGGTGGCGCAGAGACGGAATTTTACCCAGCGGCGCAACGTCCAGCCCCTCGTCATGCGCCAGGCGGGTAGCACGCGGGGTGAGTGAACCGGCAAGACGGATAACCTGATAATCTTCCACGCACCAGGCTGCCACGATTACCATTGCCGCGCCCAGTTTACGCTGCCAGGCGGTCAGACGTTCTTTATTGAGTGCGCGTCCATACAGAAGCCATCCGCTACGACCTGCGTGATAATCCAGGGGCATGACCTCATCGCCACTTAAAGAGAGCGGCAACCCAGGCCACTGAGAAACGTCATTGGGCAGGTCGCACCAGGTCAAATTATTCGGCATTACAGCTCCTGTAGGGGTATGTGCTGAGGTAAAAATAACGCATGAGGCTACCTTGTAACCAGCGCTTCTGGCAACATTAAGCCGCAAATTTTCAACAGGTGGAATATGGCTCGCGCAAAACTCAAATTCCGGCTTCATCGCGCCGTGATCGTGCTCTTCTGTCTGGCGCTGCTTGTTGCCCTTATGCAGGGCGCATCATGGTTCAGTCAGAATCACCAGCGTCAGCGCAATCCGCAGCTTGAAGAGCTGGCCCGCACGCTGGCGAAACAGGTCACGATAAACCTTGCGCCACTGATGCGTGCGGAAACGCCTGACGACAAGCGTATCAGCATTGTGCTCCGGCAATTGACCGAGGAGAGCCGAATTCTTGATGCGGGCGTCTATGACGAACGCGGCGATCTGATTGCCCGTTCCGGCGAAAGTATTGATGTGCGCGACAGGCTGGCGCTGGACGGCAAAAAAGCCGGGGGCTACTTCAACCAGCAGATCGTCGAGCCGATTCAGGGGAAAAACAGCCCGCTGGGCTACCTGCGTTTAACGCTGGATACCCATACCCTCGCGACGGAAGCCAAACAGGTCGATAACACCACCAATATTTTACGCCTTATGCTGCTCCTTTCGCTGGCTATTGGCGTCGTACTGACCCGTACGCTGTTGCAGGGAAAACGAACCCGTTGGCAACAGTCCCCTTTCCTGCTTACCGCCAGCAAGCCGGTGCAGGAAGAGGAAGAGAACGAAAAGAAAGAGTAATCTACCTGCACCTTACGGATTTCACGTTGCAGCCTGCGCGCTGGCAACGTGAAAAACGACCTCTTTTCAGGAAAGGAAATCTGCCATGTCCACACTGCGTCTGCTTATCTCTGATTCTTATGATCCCTGGTTCAACCTGGCGGTGGAGGAGTGTATTTTCCGCCAGATGCCCGCGACCCAGCGTGTACTTTTCCTCTGGCGTAACGCCGATACGGTGGTTATCGGGCGGGCGCAGAACCCGTGGAAAGAGTGTAATACCCGGCGCATGGAAGAAGACAATGTTCGTCTGGCAAGACGCAGCAGCGGCGGTGGTGCGGTGTTCCATGACTTAGGTAATACCTGCTTCACCTTTATGGCGGGTAAACCGGAGTACGACAAAACGATCTCAACCGCGATTGTGTTGCAGGCGCTGAATGCGCTGGGCGTGACGGCAGAAGCGTCCGGACGTAACGATCTGGTGGTCAAAACGCCGGAGGGCGATCGCAAAGTCTCTGGCTCCGCCTACCGTGAGACCAAAGATCGCGGTTTCCATCATGGCACACTGTTGCTCAATGCCGATCTCAGCCGCCTGGCAAACTATCTCAACCCGGACAAGAAAAAGCTCCAGGCCAAGGGCATTACCTCCGTGCGCGGACGCGTCGCAAATCTGGTCGAACTGTTGCCGGGTATCAGCCACGAGCGCATCTGCGAGGCTGTAACGGAAGCCTTCTTCTCTCACTACGGTGAGCGCGTTAAAGCCGAGGTAATTTCTCCGGACAACACCCCGGATCTGCCGAATTTCGCTGACACTTTTGCCCGCCAAAGCAGTTGGGAGTGGAATTTCGGTCAGGCACCTGCATTCAGCCATTTGCTTGATGAACGCTTTACGTGGGGCGGCGTGGAGCTTCATTTTGACGTGGAGAAAGGGCATATCACCCGCACACAGGTGTTTACCGATAGCCTGAATCCCGCACCGCTGGAGGCCCTGGCCGCACGCCTGCAGGGCTGTCTGTATCGCGCGGATATGCTGGCACAAGAGTGTGATGCGCTGTTGGGGGATTTCCCGGAGCAGGAAACCGAATTGCGGGAGTTGTCCGCGTGGATTGCGGGGGCCGTGCGGTAGCGGCTGTCTGATGCCCTCACCCCCGGGTCGCGGGAGAAAACCAAAACCGCTCCAGGCCGTTCCCTCTCCCACTGGGAGAGGGTTAGGGTGAGGGGTAAAGCGCTTACTCTTTGTCGCCCAGCAGTACAGATTCCAGCGCGATTTTGATCATGTCGTTGAACGTCGTCTGACGCTCAGCAGAGGTGGTCTGCTCGTGGGTACGGATATGGTCGGAGACGGTACAGATGGTCAGCGCTTTCGCACCGAACTCTGCGGCAACGCCGTAGATGCCCGCCGCTTCCATTTCCACGCCCAGAATGCCGTATTTTTCCATCACGTCGAACATCTCGCCGCCGTCCGGTGCATAGAACAGATCCGCAGAGAAGATGTTACCGACGCGGGCATCCACACCCAACGCTTTGGCCGCGTCAACCGCGTTACGCACCATGTCAAAGTCAGCAATCGCAGCGAAATCATGGTCTTTAAAACGCATGCGGTTAACTTTGGAATCAGTGCAAGCACCCATACCGATAACGATATCACGCAGTTTCACGTCCATACGTACCGCGCCGCAGGAGCCCACACGGATGATTTTTTTCACGCCGAAATCGGTGATCAGCTCTTTCGCGTAGATGGAGCAGGATGGGATACCCATGCCATGGCCCATTACGGAGATTTTGCGGCCTTTATAGGTACCGGTATAACCCAACATGCCGCGCACATTGTTCACTTCACGGATATCTTCGAAAAAGGTTTCAGCAATGTGCTTTGCGCGCAGCGGGTCGCCGGGCATCAGCACAACGTCAGCGAAATCACCCATTTCTGCATTAATGTGAGGAGTTGCCATCTTCAGTTCCTTTTTATTCGTTGTGTTTTCCCCCTCTCCCGCGGGAGAGAGTCGGGGTAAGAGCATCAGACGATGCCCCTTACCAAATCAAAGCATGTTTTTGCCGTAGTCCATGGGTGACGTACCGAAGTACGACGCAATGGTCTGGCCGATATCGGCGAAGGTTTCACGGTGGCCGAGCGAACCGGGTTTCACTTTCGGGCCGTAGATCAACACCGGAATGTGCTCGCGGGTATGATCGGTGCCTTGCCAGGTCGGGTCACAGCCGTGGTCAGCGGTCAGGATCAGAATGTCATCTTCCCCCACCAGCTCCATCAGCTCCGGCAAACGACGGTCGAACAGCTCCAGCCCCGCCGCATAACCGGCAACATCGCGACGATGGCCCCATGATGAGTCGAAATCAACGAAGTTGGTAAAGACGATTGTCTTATCACCCGCGCTTTTCATCTCTTTCACCGTGGCGTCAAACAACGCATCCAGGCCAGTTGCTTTCACTTTTTTGGTGATACCGCAGTTGGCATAGATATCCGCGATTTTCCCTACAGAAACCACCTGACCGTCTTTCTCATCGACCAGTTTTTGCAGCACGGTAGCAGAAGGCGGTTCAACGGCCAGGTCGTGACGGTTACCAGTACGCTGGAAATTCCCCGCTTTATCGCCAATAAACGGACGCGCGATAACGCGACCGATGTTGTAACCCCCTTCGGTCAGCTCTTCACGGGCGATTTCGCACAGCTCGTAGAGTTTATCCAGGCCGTAGGTCTCTTCATGGCAGGCAATCTGGAACACAGAGTCGGCAGAGGTATAGAAAATCGGCTTGCCGGTTTTCATATGCTCCTCGCCCAGTTGATCAAGGATAACCGTGCCGGAAGAGTGGCAGTTGCCGAGATAGCCCGGCAGGTTTGCGCGTTTCACCAGTTTATCCAGCAATTCCTGCGGGAAGCTATTGTCATGATCGGAGAAATAGCCCCAGTCGAACAGTACTGGCACACCGGCGATTTCCCAGTGGCCTGACGGGGTGTCTTTACCAGAGGAGAGCTCATGCGCCCAGGCGTATGCGCCTACCACTTCAGCGTTGCCGTCCATGCCGGCTGCGATTTTACCGGTAGAACCTTCATGTGCTTTCACCAGACCCAGACGGGTCAGATTTGGCAGGTTCAACGGGCCTTTACGACCGTTGTCCGCTTCGCCTTTGGCACAGGCTTCTGCGATGTGACCCATGGTATCGGAACCCACGTCACCAAAACGTTCGGCATCTTCTGTTGCGCCGATGCCGAAGGAGTCCAGCACCATAATAAATGCACGTTTCATATTGTTCTCCGTACGTAGTGCTTCAAAAAATAGCGATCAGATCAGTATATCGTTAATCGGTAATGCGTCGCCAGACCGTTGGCGTCTCTTTTGGCGCTTTATCGGCGATCACAATCGCAGCTTTGACTGCATTTGCCGCTTCCTGCCAGCTTGCTTCATCTTTTGCGTGGATCACCGCTAAAGGACGCTGCCCGTCGATCGCATCACCCAGACGCGCCATATCGGTAAAGCCCACGCTGTAATCGATGGTATCGGACGCCTGACGACGCCCGCCGCCCATTGAGACCACCGCCATCCCCAGCGCGCGGGTGTCCATTTGCGCAATGAACCCTTCGGTATCGGCATAGACGGCCTTACTGAGCGTCGCGGTTGCCAGGTATTTGTCATAATTTTCGACAAAATCGGTCGGGCCTTTTTGTGCAGCCACCATGCGGCCAAAGATTTCCGCCGCTTTACCGTTATCCAGCACCGCCTGCAATTGTCTGCGCGCCTCGGCGTCATCTTTCGCCAGTTTGCCGGAGACCAGCATTTCTACGCAGAGCGCCATCGTCACGTCATAAAGACGCGGGTTGCGGTAATCTCCGGTCAGGAAGCGGACGGCTTCACGTACTTCAACAGCGTTACCTGCGCTGGAGGCAAGCACCTGGTTCATGTCGGTGAGCAGTGCGGTGGTACGCACACCGGCGCCATTCGCCACACCAACGATCGCCTGCGCCAGTTCGGCAGAAAGTTCTGGCGTCGGCATAAATGCCCCGCTACCCACTTTGACGTCCATCACCAGCGCGTCCAGTCCTTCCGCCAGTTTCTTGGCAAGGATCGAGGCGGTAATCAGCGGAATAGAATCGACCGTCGCCGTAATATCGCGCGTGGCATAAAAGCGTTTGTCAGCGGGAGCTAAAGAATTCGTCTGTCCAATAATCGCGACGCCCACATCTTTAATGATGTCGCGAAAGCGTTTGTCATCGGGGAAAATATCAAACCCCGGAATAGCTTCCAGTTTGTCGAGCGTCCCGCCGGTATGGCCAAGCCCACGACCGGAGATCATGGGAATATAGCCGCCGCAGGCCGCAACCATCGGCCCAAGCATCAGCGAGGTCACATCCCCCACACCACCGGTGGAGTGTTTGTCGACGACAGGCCCGTTGAGATTAAGCTGTTTCCAGTCGAGGACGGTCCCTGAGTCTCGCATCGCCATGGTCAGCGACACGCGCTCCTCAATTGCCATGTCGTGGAAGAAAATGGTCATCGCCAGAGCGGCAATTTGCCCTTCGGACACGGTGTTGTCACGAATCCCGTTGATAAAGAAACGAATCTCTTCATCACTGAGTGCGTGACCATCACGTTTTTTGCGAATAATTTCTTGTGCGAGAAACACGGTAACCCCCCGATAAATCAGGTTAAATGCAGCGAGCTTGCGCCCATGCTACGTTCCTGTAGCCCGGCCAAGCGTAGCGCCGCCGGGGAGATCCCGGAGTCGGCGCGCGTGCGCCTCGTCCGGGCTACGATAATGAATTAGTAACCGCTTGCGCTCTTACCGTCGCCGTGACCCAGAGCTTTGAGCAGGCTCGCCAACAGGCTGGACGCGCCAAAGCGATAGTGGCGCGAATCCGCCCAGTCAGCGCCAAACAGTTCGTCGGCAATCGCAAGGAATGTCTGTGCGTCTTCGGCTGAACGCACGCCGCCAGCCGGTTTGAAACCGACGGTTTTCGCCACACCCATATCGCGAATCACTTCCAGCATGATGCGTGCGCTTTCCGGCGTGGCATTCACTGGCACTTTACCAGTGGAGGTTTTGATAAAATCGGCCCCCGCTTTGATCGAGATTTCAGAGGCTTTGCGAATCAACGCCTCTTCTTTCAGCTCACCGGTCTCGATAATCACTTTCAGCAGAACATTGGCCGCTGCACAGGCATCTTTACAGGCCTTAACCAGATCAAAGCCCACTTGTTCATTGCCTGCAATCAGCGCACGGTAAGGGAATACCACATCGACTTCATCTGCGCCGTAAGCAATTGCCGCACGCGTTTCCGCCAGCGCGATCTCAATATCATCGTTGCCGTGCGGGAAGTTAGTGACCGTTGCGATGCGGATATCTGGCGTGCCCTGTTCTTTCAGCGTCTTGCGCGCAATCGGGATAAAACGCGGATAGATACAGATAGCGGCAGTGTTACCCACCGGGGTTTTTGCCTGATGGCACAACGCGATCACTTTTTCGTTCGTGTCGTCGTCGTTCAGGGTAGTCAGGTCCATCAGTTTCAACGCGCGCAGGCTGCTTGCAGTTAAATCAGTCATTTATCTCTCCGTCGGCCTAAGCCGGTTAAATACGGGTCTGTTATTATTCTAACATTAACCCATCATTACACTTCGACACTCATCACAGTTAATGAAAACCACATTCATTCTTGCAAAACTATAATGAGACATTCATCAAATTTTTAGCCTTAACGTAGCCACATACCCGGATGTTTAGGGGTATGGATCAAAGGCGGGTTCCGTTCGGTTACTTACACTGGGGCAGACGCTCAAGGAATAAGAGGAACGAATATGTCCACGCCAAATGATTCAGCATACCTGGCTCGTTGCCAGCAGATTGCGACAAGCAATACCCTGACTCCCGCACAAAAACGCCACTTTCTGGCGCTTGAGGCCGAGAACAGTCTGCCTTATCCCTCACTGACAAAAGAAGCGCGGACTGCACTTGATGAGGGTACCATTTGCGATATGTTCGAAGGGCATGCGCCCTACAAACCACGCTATGTTCTGCCGGATTATGCGAAATTCCTCGCAAATGGCTCGCAATGGCTGGAACTTGAAGGGGCAACCGATCTCGACGACGCGTTATCGATGCTCACCATCCTTTATCACCATGTTCCTTCAGTCACCTCCATGCCCGTCTATTTGGGGCAACTGGATGCGATACTGCAACCATATGTTAGAATTCTAACACAAGAAGAGATCGATATTCGAATAAAACGTTTCTGGCGTTATCTCGACAGAACCCTGCCAGATGCGTTTATGCATGCCAATATTGGCCCTGCCGATACGCCGATCACCCGAGCCATTTTGCGTGCGGATGCAGAGCTTAAGCAGGTTGCGCCTAATCTGACCTTTATTTATGACCCGGATATGACGCCGGATGATTTACTGCTTGAGGTGGCAAAAAATATCTGTGAGTGCAGTAAGCCACATATCGCCAACGGCCCCGAAAATGATAAAATTTTCACAAAAGGTGGTTATGGCGTCGTCAGTTGTTACAATTCGCTGCCGCTGAGTGGCGGTGGTAGCACGCTGGTGCGCCTAAACCTGAAAGCCATTGCCGAACGCAGCGGGAGTATTGAGGATTTCTTTACCCACCAGCTTCCCCACTACTGTCAGCAGCAAATCGCGATCATTGACGCGCGCTGTGACTTCCTCTATTCGCAATCCGGTTTCTTTGAGAATAGCTTCCTGGTCGCCGAAGGGCTGATAGACCCGACTCGTTTTGCACCGATGTTTGGCATGTACGGGCTGGCAGAAGCGGTGAATATCCTCTGCGAACGTGCGGGGCTGGGTGTGCGCTACGGTAAAGATGCGCAAGCCAATACGCTGGGTTACAGAATCAGCGAACAACTTGCGACATTTGTGGCGAACACGCCGGTAAAACATGGCTGGAATAACCGAGCGATGTTGCACGCTCAGTCGGGGATAAGTTCTGATACTGACACCACGCCAGGGGCGCGCCTGCCCTACGGCGATGAGCCCGATCCCATAACCCACCTGCTGACGGTGGCCCCGCATCATGCCTGGTACACAGCGGGTATCAGCGACATTTTAACCCTCGATGAGACGGTCAAACGCAATCCGCAGGCCGTGATGCAACTCTGCCTCGGCGCGTTCAAAGCCGGCATGCGTGAGTTTACTGCCAACGTCAGCGGTAACGATCTGGTACGCGTAACGGGTTATATGGTTCGCCTGTCGGACCTGGAAAAATTCCGCATCAGGGGGTCACGCACTAACACGACCTGGCTGGGTGAGGAAGCCGCCCGCAATACCCGCATTCTTGAGAGACAACCGCGCGTGGTCAGCCATGAACAGCAGATGCGCTTTAGTCAGTAAAATTATCCCATTCTCCTGTGTTGACGGGCCAGGCAGTCGTCTGGCGCTGTTTTTACAAGGCTGTAATTTGCACTGTAAAAACTGTCACAATCCATGGACGATAGGACGCTGCAACCACTGTGCACAGTGCGTTCCCGCCTGCCCGCATGGTGCCTTAACGCTGGTTGATGGGCTGGTAAACTGGGATGACAACGCCTGCCAGCAGTGCGATACCTGTTTGCATCTCTGTCCACAACAGTCCACGCCGATGGCGCAAACGCTAAGTGTGGAAGAGGTGCTGGCCCATGTACGCAAAGCGGCCATGTTTATCGAAGGCATCACCGTCAGCGGCGGAGAAGCTACAACCCAGTTGCCGTTTCTGGTTGCGCTGTTTCGGGCGATTAAGTCCAGCCCGGACTTGCGCCACCTCACCTGTCTGGTCGACAGTAACGGCCTGCTGAGCGAAACGGGCTGGCAAAAAATGCTGCCCGTGTGCGACGGGGCGATGATCGATCTCAAAGCCTGGGGCAGCGACCATCATCGGTTTCTGACCGGGCGTGATAATACGCAGATAAAGGCCAGTATCCGTCTTCTGGCGGCGCATCAGCGGCTGACGGAGTTACGCTTGCTGCTCATCCCCGACCGGTGTGATTATCTGCAACATATTGATGAACTGAGCGACTTTATCGGCGAGTTAGGGGATGTGCCGGTGCGTATTAACGCCTTTCATGCTCATGGCGTGTATGGCGAAGCACAACAGTGGCGTAGCGCCGTTGCCGGCGATGTGGAACCGCTGGCGCAGGCGCTTACTGCCCGGGGCGTGAAAACAGTACGTCTGCCGGCGTTGTATCTGTAACTCAGATTAAAGAAAAGGTGGCGTGGGTATTGTCGAACAGCGCCTGGGCAATCACATCGGGTGCTTCCTGGCGTAACTCGCAAAGCGTGTCGAAGACCCGTGCCGCCTGTTCCGGGCGATTGGGCTGACCCTGAAAACCGTTTAATGGCATATCCGGGGCGTCGGTTTCCAGCAACAGGGCGTTTAGCGGCAATTGCGCCATCACTTCGCGGGTCTTGCTGGCTCGCGGGTAAGTAATGGTACCGCCAACGCCAATTTTATACCCCAGGCTGATAAAACGTTCCGCCTGCTGCAGGCTACCGGCAAAGCCATGTACCACACCGGTTCGCGGCAGGTCGTGTCGTTTAAGATGCATTGCCAGCTTGTCGTGCGTACGGCGCGAATGCAGGATCACCGGCAGGTCAAAGCGTTTTGCCAGCTTAAGCTGCGCGTCCAGAACCTCTTGCTGGCGTTCAAACTGCGGATCGTCACGATACAGATCCAGACCAATTTCGCCAACCGCCACCACCTTCTTCGGGCGCGTGGCAAGTAATTGCTCAAGGCGCTCCACGCACGTCGGTGTGTGCTCTTCAATGACGATAGGATGCAGCCCCAGCGCGGCATAAAGCGCCGGATAATCCCGGGCAAGTTTGACAACGCGAGCGAAGTACTGTGCGCCAACCGCCGGGACGATAATCCGTTCGACCCCAACGGCGTTGGCGCGGGTAATGCTGTTCGATTCATCATCCTGAAAAGGGGGGAAATCGAAATGACAGTGAGTGTCGATAAAGCGGAACGTCACGCCGTATCCTCGTTATTAAAGGGCAAATCGTTGGCCTGAACCGCGCTGACAAGCGGCGTATCGACCGCATCGTTGGCGACGGCTGCTGGCGGCACCACGATGGTAGCAGATGTCGTGGCCACGCGCGGAACATGGCGAATTAATGGCGGTTTTTCTACCAGCAGTTTACCCACTGTCGCCAGGAAATAACGCCCGCACAGTCTTCCCAGTTTGTAATCATCGCGCAACGCCGGTAAACGGCTTCCCAGCGCCATGCTGTGCAGAAGCTTCGGCGGGTAGATTTCAAAAATGCGCAACTTACCGGGAGGGGCTTCGATAAATTTCTGCGTCGCCGAGTAGGTCTTCTCATGATGTTGAACAAGGTTAACGAAAGGCTGCAAACTGCTTTCTCCCAGCCATCGTTCCATCCGCTTAAACCATTGTGGGGTGTAATACATTTGCGACGGTACGGTGCGAATAACCACAATGGTCTTTGCTCCGCGTTTCGCCGCTTCCTGAACGGGAATCGCATCGCTGACGCCGCCATCAAGGTAATTCACGCCGTTAAGGGTAACGCCCGGGCGGTAGAAACCGGGAATAGCGCTGGATGCGCGAATGATATCCAGCCAGGTGCTGCTGTCGGGGGAGAAATATTCCGGCGTGTAGTCATCCTGACGACAGGCGCACATATAGAAGGCTTTCCCTGAGTCGAAAACGCGCGCGGCATAGTCCATCGCCAGTGGCATGTGGCTCGAGGTGGAAGTAATAAGCCAGTCCAGATCGATCAGGTTGCCGCCGCGCACGAAACGCACGGGATCAAAGAATTCACGGGCGGTGGTGTAACGCATGATGACCTTACGCGCATAACCGGGCTGATTGCACAGGTATGCTGACAGGTTTTGCGCCCCGGCGGATGTGCCAAGAAAAAGGTCAAAAGGGTTAAATTCAGCGCGCATGAACTCATCCAGCACGCCGGCCGTAAAAATGCCCCGCTGACCGCCTCCCTCACACACCAGAGCGAGTCGACCTGGGCGAAATGGCGTTAACGCTAATGGCGCAATGTTACCAAGCGTTACCGGAATATATTGCCCCACCCTGCTTTCCTTTTAATTTTAGGTATTAACAAAGTAACGCAATTTTTCCCTCCCAGAAACAATGAAAGCCAGTCACGAGGACTGGCTTGATGATTCGTTTAAGAGTGAAGCTCGCGCTACGGACGTCTACGCCCCATAAACAGGCTGACGAGGAACAGAATGATACCGACGATAAAGACAATTTTCGCGGCACCCGCTGCCGTACCCGCCAGACCACCAAAGCCCAGAGCGGCGGCAATTAACGCGATAACCAGAAATATAATGCCCCAACGAAACATAAGACTCTCCTTAACCATAGTTAATGTCGACCGCTAATGTGAGCGCTCAGGATGCTCACTGGCGATATTTTCCCAGGTGCGTTCTACTTACTCCCGGCAAAACGCCGGGATTGCACATTTCAGGAATCGTTACTTAGCTTTCAGATCGTTTTTCACACTTTTGACGCCATCTACCGCTTTAGCGATACTTTCGGCCCGCTCAATTTGCGCCTGTGAATCTACGGTACCGGACAGCTGTACAACGCCATCGGTCGTTTCTACTTTCACCTTACGGGAAGGAACGATGTCGTCAGCCAGCAATTTTGCTTTGATTTCACTGGTAGTCGCGGTGTCGCCGGCATAGCCTTTCGCAGACGTGTTTTTACCGTCACGAACATGGAGTTTATCGCTGACTGACGCAACGCCTTCTACCCCTTTCGCGACAGTTACCGCCTGTTCTGCCTGTGCCTGGCTTTCAACGAAGCCACTTAACGTCACCACTTTTTTCTCAGTTTTTACGGAGATATCGGTGCTCTTGATATCTTCGTGATCGACCAGCGCAGCTTTGACTTTCGCCGTAATAGCGCTGTCATCCATGAAATTACCGACTTTATTCATAGAGCTATCGATTTTTTGCCCTGCGTTATCGGCCGCGTTTTGTGCTTTATCGGTCGTCGTGTTTGCCGCCATTGCGGAACCACTTGCCAGAGTTGTTCCCAGCACGACAGCCAGCAGAGTTTTCGAAATCTTCAGTCTTGTCATCGTCATCGATCTATATCCTGTTGGTTTGCCCACAATTTGGGCCGTAAGCAGCAATGAAGGCCGCTTTTCCTGCTGTGGTGAATCACCAGTCTGACAAATCAATGAGTTAAGTAAATAACACTCATTCATTAGACTTAAGTCAGTAATTAATATTATGCAATGCATTATTTTCTGGATAAAAAACCACTAAACACGCATTGAATAGGATTTATACCCAGCAAGAATGTCATTACTTTGTTAAATATAGAACACAATCGCAGAAACGCTTGCGAAAGCGGTTAAAAAGTAACCATAGAAGAGGGAAATGCGGCTATTTAAGAACTTTCCGCAAGAGGCTAAAAAGACAGGTAAAGTGACGGAGCACGACGTCTGCCGCGCTCCGTAGAGAAGATTAGTGTTCGCGGGTCTGGTGGAACTGAACATCCGGGTAACGCTCACGCGCCAGGTTCAGGTTGACCATCGTTGGGGCAATATACGTCAGGTTATCGCCGCCATCGAGCGCCAGCTGTACTTCGTTTTTACGTTTGAACTCTTCAAATTTCTTCACATCGCTGCATTCCACCCAACGGGCGGTAGCGACGTTAACGGACTCATAGACCGCTTCCACGTTGTATTCGCTCTTAAGACGCGAAACGACTACATCGAACTGCAGCACACCTACTGCACCCACGATCAGATCGTTGTTAGCGATGGGGCGGAAGACCTGAACCGCACCTTCTTCTGACAACTGAACCAGCCCTTTGAGCAGCTGTTTCTGCTTCAGTGGATCTTTCAGGCGGATGCGGCGGAACAGCTCCGGTGCGAAGTTCGGAATGCCGGTGAACTTCATCATTTCACCCTGGGTGAAGGTGTCGCCAATCTGAATCGTGCCGTGGTTGTGCAGACCGATGATATCGCCCGGGTAAGCCTCTTCAACGTGTGAGCGATCGCCTGCCATAAAGGTCAACGCATCAGAAATCACCACGTCTTTGCCAAGACGCACCTGGCGAAGCTTCATGCCCTTTTCATATTTACCGGACACCACGCGCAGAAAAGCCACGCGGTCGCGGTGTTTCGGGTCCATGTTGGCCTGAATTTTAAAGACGAAGCCGGAGAATTTCTCTTCCGCAGCTTCCACTTCACGGGTGTCTGTTTGACGCGGCATCGGCGCGGGCGCCCATTCCACCAGGCCATCCAGCATATGATCAACGCCAAAGTTACCCAGTGCGGTACCAAAGAAGACCGGCGTGATTTCACCTGCCAGGAACAGTTCTTTATCGAACTCGTTAGAGGCACCTTTCACTAATTCAAGCTCGTCACGTAACTGCTGAGCCAGATCTTCACCGACCGCGACGTCGAGATCCGGGCTATTGAGCCCTTTAACAATGCGTACTTCCTGGATCGTATGGCCTTTGCCGGTCTGGTAGAGATAGGTTTCATCTTTATAAAGGTGGTAAACGCCTTTGAACAACTTACCGCAGCCAATCGGCCAGGTGATCGGCGCGCAGCCGATTTTCAGCTCGTTTTCCACTTCATCCAGCAATTCCATCGGGTCGCGGATGTCACGGTCGAGTTTGTTCATAAAAGTGATGATCGGCGTATCGCGCAGACGGGTAACTTCCATCAGCTTGCGGGTCCTGTCCTCAACGCCTTTTGCGGCATCGATAACCATCAGACAACAGTCAACCGCCGTCAACGTACGGTAGGTATCTTCAGAGAAGTCTTCGTGCCCGGGGGTATCAAGCAGGTTAACCAGACAGTGGTGGTAAGGGAACTGCATCACAGAGGTGGTAATAGAGATACCACGCTGCTTTTCCATCTCCATCCAGTCAGATTTTGCATGCTGATTAGAGCCCCGGCCTTTAACCGTACCGGCGGTCTGAATAGCCTGTCCGAACAACAACACCTTTTCTGTGATCGTGGTTTTACCGGCATCGGGGTGCGAGATGATGGCGAACGTGCGTCGCTTCGACACCTCTTGTAAATAAGGAGACAACGTCATAGTAAAATTCTTCTGTGAAAATGCGCGGCCTCGGCCACGCTATGAAATTCGAAAAATGCGGCTATTGTACTCAACGGCTGAGTGCAGACAATGAATGTTTACACAGGAGTTGCTCCAGTTCGGTTAACGATGTCACGGTCCAGGTCGGGTTGATTCCCTCGGGCAATGCGCGACCGTTAGCATTCAGCCAGCAGGTGGAAAGCCCCGCGTTTATGCCACCCAGGATATCCGATTCAGCGGTATCGCCAACCATCAACACCCGTGAGCGGTCCGGGTTTTGTGCCTGTTCCAGCGCATAATCGAAAATACGCGGATCGGGCTTAGCCACGCCGACCTGTTCAGAAATCACCAGCAAGTCAAAGTAGTCGCGAAAACCAGTACGTTCCAGACGCGTCTGCTGTAACGCGGTAAAGCCGTTGGTAATAATGCCCAGCTTCACCTTTCCTTTTAATGCCGATAAGAGCGACACCGCACCCGGCAGAGGCGCGCAAATCTCTGCCATCGCATTGAGAAACGCGTTATTCAGATCGCCTGGTGCAACGCGCAGACGCTCCGCCCATCCCTGGAAGCGCTGATGCTGTAATTGTAGTGCGGTGATGGCACCATTCTGGTATTCCACCCACAACGGTTTGTTAATGGCCTGATAATCTTTAAAATCTTCAGCAGTAAATGTCACGCTGTAATCCATAAACATTCGCTGCAGGCCACCAAACGAATCAAAAGTAAACAGCGTTTCGTCGGCGTCAAAAAAGATCCAGTCCCATTTCATTACATCACCTTTCATTTATTAAAGTGGCAGCGCCATGATGATGGCGTCTTCACGTCCTTGCGCTGTGGGGTAATAGTTACGGCGAATCGTCGCTTCATTAAATCCCAGGCTTTCATACAACGCGATGGCGGCGGTATTGGAGGCCCGCACTTCCAGCCACAGCGTCAACACGCCACGTTTTTCCAGTTCGCCTATCAAATGCTCAAGCAGCTGACGTCCCAGCCCCTGACGTTGCCAGGCGGGATCGACGGCAATATTAAAGAGGGTGGCTTCATCCAGCACCACCTGCGTAATGGCAAAGGCCGCCATCACGTCACCCACCCGTAAACGGTAATTAAGGTAGCGCTCGCCCTGGTTACTGGCTAAGGTCTTCTCACTCCAGGGAAACGCGTGCGCCCGGGTTTCGATCTCGTAAGCGCGGGCTAAATCAGTCGTTGTGAGGGAAGAAATCGTGTTCATAATTGCAAATTTGTCGCCATAACGCGGCGCGTGCCGCAGGGTTGCCCCGTAGTTCATTGAGGCCAGGCGTTGCTACCTGCGCCCCCTTGAGTGCGACGGGCGATTCAATGCCCAGCCGCCAGCTGTTGCAGGTGCTGCCCGGCGGTAACATCTCTACCCGGTCAGGGGTGAGCTGTAAAACCTGGTCCGGACTGACGGCAAGCGCACGCAGTACATCGCCGACGAGCGGCTCAGTGAGTGCGGGAAGATCAGAAGCCACCATCACTAACCGGATGTGCGCGGGCAGGGAAATGGCGATTTCCCCTTGCAGCGCCGCCGGACGGCGCAGGGACCACTGGGTGATGCCCAGTTGCTGTAATTGCCAGTCGCGTCGGGAAGTCATAGCGAAACACTCCTGTCTGTCAGGCGCGCAAATATAACAAACCCGACGAATTTTCGCCATCCAGTAGATAAGGGGCATTGATGGATAAAGTCGCCGCCAACAAAGAGGCAGCGTAGAGGATAACGTGTATAATCCCCGCCTAAGTTTAATGAGGAACCAACCATTCATGTCTGCTTTAACTCCGGCAAGTGAAGTCTTGCTGCGCCACAGTGACGATTTCGAACAGAGCCGCATTCTTTTTGCCGGTGATTTACAGGATGACCTGCCTGCAAGGCTGGAGTTGGTTGAAAGCCGCGCCTGGACACAACAATACCATCAGTGGCAGACACTCAGCCGTCAGATGGGCGACAAGGCCGTTTTCGGGCTGACCCTTGACGAGGCTGCCACTGGCGAGAGCGATACGCTCATTTATTACTGGCCGAAGAATAAGCCGGAAGCACAGTTTCAGTTAATGAACCTGCTGTCGCTGCTGCCGGTTGGCACGGATATTTTTGTAGTGGGTGAAAACCGCAGCGGCGTTCGCAGTGCTGAACAAATGCTGGCGGAGTTTGCGCCGCTGAATAAAGTCGACAGTGCGCGTCGCTGCGGGCTTTATCATGGACGTCTGGAAAAACAGCCAACGTTTGATGCTCAGGCATTCTGGGATGAATATCAACTGGATGGGCTGGCTATTAAAACGCTGCCGGGCGTATTTAGCCGTGACGGTCTGGATGTCGGTAGTCAGTTATTGCTCTCCACGCTGACGCCGCATACTAAAGGAAAGGTGCTGGATGTCGGCTGTGGCGCTGGCGTACTTGCAGCCGTGCTGGCCAGCCACTCGCCGAAAGTACGGCTCACCCTGTGTGATGTCTCTGCGCCAGCCATTGAAGCCAGCCGCGCAACCCTTGCGGCGAATGGCTTTGAAGGTGACGTATTTGCCAGCAATGTCTTCTCTGAGGTGACCGGCCGTTTTGATATGATTATCTCAAACCCGCCGTTCCATGATGGCCTGCAAACAAGCCTGGAAGCTGCGCAAACACTGATCCGTGGCGCGGTGCGGCATCTGAACAGCGGCGGCGAGTTGCGTATCGTCGCTAACGCCTTTCTGCCCTACCCGGCAGTGCTGGACGAGACCTTTGGTTTCCACGAAGTGATCGCGCAAACCGGACGTTTTAAAGTCTACCGCACAGTGATGACTCGTCAGGCGAAACGCTAATATCTGCTCCCCGGTGGCATTTCGTTACCGGGTAATTCCGCAGCAAATTCCAGGTGTTGGTTTTTAAAGCAGTTATAAAATCGACATGCAATTAACTATTGACGAAACCTGGAAAACATCTAGAATGCGCCTCCGTGGTAACGATACTTATTGGGTATCGATGGTATGCGAAGGTGGCGGAATTGGTAGACGCGCTAGCTTCAGGTGTTAGTGTCCTTTGGATGTGGGGGTTCGAGTCCCCCCCCTCGCACCATAATCCACGTTGATATTGCTCTCACCGGGCGAAGGTGGCGGAATTGGTAGACGCGCTAGCTTCAGGTGTTAGTGTCCTTTGGATGTGGGGGTTCGAGTCCCCCCCCTCGCACCAACGAGGCGATATCAAGACCATTAAGATAGATGTGCGAAGGTGGCGGAATTGGTAGACGCGCTAGCTTCAGGTGTTAGTGTCCTTAGGATGTGGGGGTTCGAGTCCCCCCCCTCGCACCAAATATCTTATTCCCCCTGTATGACCTCTGTATTACGCCATCAGCTTCAAATTCAGCATTACCAGCATTATTCCCCCGACAAGCGCAATCCCTGACGGCAGTAGAACAAAATGACGTAATCTTTTGTGATAAAGCATCGCGGGCGTGAGCAACAAACCCATGACAATCACCGAGCGCCAGGTGCCTGCGGAGAGATCCGCAAAGGCCATCATCGCGACGATTAATCCGGACAGCAAGATAGCCCATCCACTCCCCAGTGTGCGTTGCAACATGCTTTAGACTCTCACAACGATAATGATAACCAATATCATATGATAAAGTTTCTCATCTGTCAGCACACCTTAGCGAATCGGTATGAACTTTACGCATCTTCTGGTGACAGGGATTCGCGAAGGTGATAAATTAAGCACCACTTAATTAAATCTTAAAAATTGCGTTTTTTCGCGGTACTCTTTCTTCGCGTTATTTTTCACGTTGGCAACCAGTTCAATTTCATATTGCAGATTAATAACGACTTTTTTTAAATATGACACCACACTCCTGGCAATCCCTTTGTAACAAGAAATATCGCTTATCTGTGCGACTCTTTTTGTTACTGAATACCATCTCAGCCCTTTTTTCTATCGCACTGCCACTTTATAATCTGCGTGCGTTTACCTTGCCCGTATGCCTGATCCTGGTGTCAAGCCTGGCGGGTTTGCTCTGGCACTGGAAGTTTCCAAAAAAGAAAATAAATATAACGCTGATCTCATTTTTATTTGGCTGTATGTGGGCATGGCATATCATTATTAAATCCACGGAATTAAGAGATAATGATTCAACCTATCTCCTTATCGCCCTATTAAGTGTTTTATTTATTGGCTCGCTCGCTTTCTCTAATAATATCATTGCATTTATGCTGCACTCTTCGCCTGCCTTCATGGGGTGTTTCTGGTTAAGCAGCGGTGAAATAACATTGCGGATTATCTACGCGTTTGCACTCCCCATGATCGGAATTGCTATTCAGCATGTGATTCAAAAGCGCAATGATAATTTCTCACAGGCTCTGATGTATCGTCTGATGCAAGAGCGTAAGACGCTGAATGATCTAAGTATGCTGGATCCGCTCACGGGGCTCTACAACCGGCGTGGCCTGCAAAACAAGCTCGACAATCTGCTGGCGCTCGATGACGGTACCCGTTTCGTGTTACTGCTGGATATCGACCACTTCAAAGCTTATAACGATCACTACGGGCATATGATGGGCGACCAGGCATTAATTCGCGTTTCTGCCGCCATTCGTAATGCCGTGCGCTCCAGAGATATTGTCGCCCGCTTTGGTGGTGAAGAGTTTCTGATCTTATTAAACAGTGTCGACCTGGAACGTGCTCGCCTTGCGGCGGAGCGGATTCGTCAACACGTTTACGACCTGAAAATCCCGCATATGTTTAATGAGAGTGTAGCGACCAACGTCACGGTGAGTATTGGCATTGCGCCGCTGGAAGATGGCGACATCGATGACGCGCTCGATAAAGCAGATAAAGCGTTGTACGAAGCGAAACATCAGGGACGGAACAGTATTCTCGTCAGCAGTGACTTGCAGGTCGCCTGATTCGACCTGTCCAGACTGACTTTACGATAAACATCTTGCTATAGATCTGGCCTCTCGCTACGATTGGAAATCATTATCATTTAGATTTCTATCTTTCTGACACTATGGCTTATCGTTGCGTACCCGTTAATGAATTTGTGATCCGTCGGGCGAGGCTCTTCACTGCGAGTGACACTCTGGCGAATGATGTGCGCGACATCCTTGCCCGTCTGCGCCCTCATCTTCTCGATTTCATCAAGCTGAACGAGCTTCCGCCACAACAGACGCTAACCCTGATGCAATGGGCGCGACCGGACCGTTTGCAGTCGCTACGAACCACTTACGCAAAGCATATCTATCTAAAGCAGCCAACGCTGTCGCAGGAAGGCAAACCATTGTTGTCATTATGGGCACAGTGGTACCTCGGCCTGGTGGTGCCGCCGCTACTGGTGGCCTTATTAACGCAAAAAATCGCCGTCGATCTTTCACCTGAACACCTGCACGTCGAGTTTCATGAAACCGGCCGCGCCGCCTGCTTCTGGATGGATGTAGAGCAGGATGCAGCGCTGACAACCCAGGGGGACATCCCGCGCATTGAGGCATTAATCATCCGGGCGATGTCCCCCGTCGTCGCGGCACTGGAGGCTACAGGCGAGATCAACGGTAAGCTTATCTGGAGCAATACGGGTTATCTGATTAACTGGTGTCTGGGCGAAATGAAGCCTTTTCTGGGTGATGAGCGTGTCGCCGCACTGCGCCAGTTCTGTTTCTTCGAGAAAACGCTCTCAAACGGCAACGACAACCCTTTGTGGCGGACTGTTGTCAATCGTGATGGCGTGCTGGTCAGGCGGACCTGCTGCCAGCGATATCGCTTGCCAGATGTTCAGCAGTGCGGAGACTGCACACTAAAAAAATAGCGTCATGCGACCAGATACCCTCACGCTTGTGAAGCGATGCGTCTTTATGCCTCACCGTGGCTCCCGGTCAGCCGTCACACCTCATCCATTTTCAGCCGGCCCCTGTCATCGTTGTCACTGTTTTATTCTCATTAGGCGGTGTTATCGCTGTAAAACGGAATATGACCGGGGATTCCTCTGCCCACAGGGAGAGGGAGTAAATACTTAAAAAGGCAACTTTCGTTGCCTTTTTGCATTTATTTAGGCCACTTGCTGATTTTCTTCTGCGCGTTGCGCCTCTTCCGCTTCCTGTTCCAGTAACTGTTTCTCATACACTTTAAAGAACGGGTAGTAGATGATGGCGGAGATAACAGCGAGGATCACGACAAGAATCGCGGCACGGAAATCCCAGCCGAGCGCCCACGCCCCGCCAATAGGTGCAGGAGCGGTCCACGGAACAACAGAAATCACGCGACCAATCAAATCCATTTTCATCGCCGCCCAGGCAATAATGGCATTAACTAACGGTGCCAGCAGGAAAGGAATAAAGAACACCGGATTCATAACGATCGGCGTACCAAAAATAACCGGCTCATTAATATTGAACATGCTGGGGACAATGCTTAAACGACCGATAGAGCGTAAATGCACCGAGCGACTGCGCAGATAGCAGAACACCAGCCCCATAGTCGCACCGGACCCGCCAATAACGATAAAGAACGTCCAGAAGGCCTCCATAAAGATATGCGGCAACGGCGCACCCTGTGCCAGCGCCGTCTGGTTCAGCCCAAGGTTAGTCAGCCAGAACATTTGCAGCATACCAGATACAATCGCCGCCCCATGAATCCCGGCAAACCACAGTAAATGTCCGATCAGTACCGCCAGTAAAATCGCAGGCAGCGAATCCGCAGCCGAGACCAGCGGTTTGAAGAGCGCCATAATAGCTTGCGGAATCAATACATTGAATTGCGACTGAATAAGGAGGCTCAACGGATAGAGGGTCAGCACAACCACCAGCACCGGAATCAGCAGGTCAAATGAGTTTTTAATCATCGGCGGCACCTGGTCAGGCAAGCGGATGCCGATATTGTGCGCCTTGAGGAAACGCATCATCTCCACACAGTACACGGCAACCAGTATCGCGGTAAAAATCCCGGTTCCTCCAAGGCTATCTACCGGCAATGTACCATTCGTTTTGGGAGCCGCAACCAGTAAAAAGGCCATCAGCGACAGCATGGCGCACATAAAGGGATCGAGCTGATGTGACTTCACATAATGCTTGCCCAGGTTATAGGCGATAGCCGCGCAGATGTAGATAGACATAATGCCCATCGTCATATCGAACGGCGTCAAAATACGACCTTCATACTGCTTTGCCAGATCGAGCCACGCACGCGCGAAGCCCCACGTCGTGTCCGGCGAAAATGGCGGGTAGGCGAAGACCAGCAGGAATGAACCGACTATCATAAACGGCATGGCAGAAATGAAACCATCACGGATAGCCATGACATGACGCTGGGAAGAAATTCGCCCGGCTATAGGGCTGACGTAGTTTTCGATAAAGCGAAAAATCACGTTAAACAATGCATGATTGGCAGACATAGCGGCTCTCCTGTCAGTCTATATAATTCAGCGCAACAGCGAATGTTCTGCCGTGCAGCAATCCATTTTTAGGGTTTAAGACCATGCTGGTTAACGAACCAGCATTACAGCGAAGCAGGATACGTTTCATAGACGGCTCTTATTGATTATCGGGACAGAGGAAGTGACAAAATCAGTATTAACCCCGATGAAAAACACTGCAACCGGTTACTGTAACCGGTTTCCGCGATTGTGAAGGTGATCGTGAAACGCGTGGTAACGGGATTGTTTTGACAAGATATTTACAGGGTTCACAGGGTTGTGACAGATTATTGAAGGTTATGTTCAGGAGAAGAAAATGAGTTTGCAGTCTGTCAGGCAATTTTTTGCCGAACACGCCCCCGATATTGACATCATCGAGCTCAACCAAAGTACCGCAACCGTCGCACTGGCTGCTGCCGCCCATAATGTTGAACCCGGTCAGATAGCCAAAACGTTATCTCTCAAAATCAAAAACGACGTGGTGCTCGTTGTCGCGAAAGGCGATGCCCGTCTGGATAATAAAAAGCTAAAGTCCACTTTCGGCGCAAAAGCGAGAATGCTCAGCAGCGATGAAGTGGTGACTCTTACCGGTCATCCGGTTGGCGGTGTCTGCCCGTTCGGGCTGGAAAACCCGTTGGCCGTTTATTGTGATGTTTCATTGAAACACTACGCAGAAGTCCTCCCGGCCGCGGGTGCAATCCATAGCGCAGTGCGTATTTCCCCGGAACGCATGGCGCAATTAACGGACGCAAAATGGATTGATGTTTGTGAGTAACCGGAACAGTGCCAGGGGGCTAACCTGGCACTTAATACGCTGACTATGCTGCGGATTGGGGTCCTTTCAATGCGGCAGCCGCAGGAACCCAGGTTAAAATATCTGCCGCATTCAGCAGCCCTACATCAGAATTCACCCCTAACTTAGCCATGGCGTTAAATTTATGCGCCCGGATAGTCTTGATGTTACGTTCCAGTTGTACAGCGATCTCTGGCATCGACAGGCCACGCGTCATGCATTGCAAAATGGCGCGCTCGGTCGGACTCAACGTGCGATTTTGGCTGACATACCAGTGATTAACCACGTTCTCGTTAACACGGCGGGTCTCCCCCAACAGAGTACCAATGTGTCCAAGTAAAATGGGCAATGAAGCCGATTTACTTAAAACCCCGTGCAATCGTGACGGAGAAAGGCGACTGACAAGGCGTGCTTCACGGTCATCATCCGCCAGTACGATCCGCTGAATGCCTGGATTTGTCAGCGACAAGGCATGTAAGCAAAGCAGACATTCCCGACGCAGTTCTCGCATACTTGATAGCGAATAAATCACTGAAAAGAAAAATGTCTTTTTCTGCGCTTCGACAAATGCTTTGTGACTGTTAAAAAAATGAAAGTGATATGATTTCATGACTGGCGATGCGAATAAATGGCGCAGACCAGCCTCACTCATCATGCATCTCTCGATGATGGCAACATGTTTTTTCCCGGCACTGATTTCCATTCTGATTGCTCTCCATACGCCGACACAAGATTCAGCTCTTTAGCACCCTGCGCGCTATTAATCCATGCGTACATTTCCGCGTTGCTCCGTAATGACAGTCGACGCATGGCGCTGTTTTTTTGCGCGCTAATCGTTTTATTGCTTTTTTTAAGCAGCATCGCAATTTGATTAATACCCCACCCTTTACCTAACAGACGGAATACCTTTCGCTCAGAAAGCGTTAATGACTCCAGCTTATTAACAGCATCATCTGCATCGAAAAAATCTGCTGATAATAAAGTCTGACTAATTCTTTCTGCGCTTTCATCACCAGCACGAATAGCCTTTATGACACCGTCCACCGGTTCTCTGTCTGAAAGTAAGGTGCTACAAGGACGCATCAGCAATTCAACAGCCATGGGATAAATCGTACGTGAAACAAAGAATATCCAATGAATATCAGTATATTGAGAAAGAAGGGAATAATATTGTTCACAGGCATTGCGCATCTGACGCTGTTCGCCCGAAAGATCAGCGATGACCAGTGAGGCGCGGCGTAACTGTAATAGTGTTATCTCTTCTAAAGAACGACAATACGTTAATTCATATTCGGGGAAATGGCGCTCCAGAATATCCCCCAGACCAACAGTCATGACGGGAATTTTGCTGACAACTATTCCATATTTACAGCTTCTCGATAACATGTAACCTCCGCATCCATTCGCGAGCCTTATAAAATAAGTAATGTGAATATTTACTAATAACGCCAACCACCGTGTCAGCGGAAACTACCTATTAATAAATATCAAATGAAAATATGACGAGAATGTTTGTCAATATTCGGTTGTAACAATTAGTGATTATAAAAACAGCTTAATGGGGTGTCAATATATCTTACAGGCCAATAATGATACCTGGTACGTACTCTTTAAAAGACAAAAAGAGAAACAGAAATTAATTAATCATAAAATATATATTTATTTAAAAGAAATACACCGACGAAATGAATCTGTCTTTTTGCCTCTCATACAGCGTAGGTTTCCCTTTCCCTTGCGGTAAGGGCGCACAATCCTGCCAGTAAGCGGCAAAACCGTACCATTTTGTGATTTATTGCACGGATCTTGATCTATCACCACGCCAAATACAGGGCTTCCTGTGTTAAAAATTACTTTTCGCGCCACGCCTTGTGGGCCTTGTGCAACATTACCAGAGCTATCATGCAAGAAGACCAGTCAACACAACGCGCCATTACACGTTTGTGTATCCAGTGCGGCCTTTTATTATTGCAACACGGTGCAGAAAGCGCACTGGTAGAAGAATTATCCACGCGTCTGGGACTGGCACTGGGCATGGATAGCGTCGAAAGCTCTATCTCATCAAACGCCATTGTGCTGACGACCATTAAAGACGGTCAGTGTCTGACGTCGACGCGAAAAAACAGCGATCGCGGCATCAACATGCACGTGGTGACGGAAGTACAGCATATCGTCATCATGGCGGAGCACCGGCTGTTGGACGCTCACGATGTCGAAAAGCGCTTCTCGCAGGTCAAACCGCTGCGTTACCCGCGCTGGCTGGTCACCCTGATGGTTGGCCTGTCCTGTGCCTGCTTTTGTCGGCTGAATAATGGCGGCTGGGATGGCGCATTTATTACGTTCTGCGCCAGCAGTGTGGCGATGTATGTCCGACTGGTGCTGGCAAACCGTCATATGCACCCGCAAATAAATTTTTGTATCACGGCGTTCGTGGCAACCACAATTTCCGGGCTTATGCTCACGTTGCCCGTTTTCCTGCATACCTCCACGGTCGCCATGGCAGCAAGTGTCTTATTGCTGGTCCCCGGCTTCCCGCTGATCAATGCCGTCGCAGATATGTTTAAAGGCCATATCAATACAGGCCTCGCTCGCTGGGCTATCGCCAGCCTGTTAACTCTCGCCACCTGTATTGGTGTTGTGTTGGCTATGACCATGTGGGGACTACGCGGATGGATGTAATCTGGTTTTTACTTAATTTGATCCAGGATATGGTGCTGGCCGCCATCCCGGCCGTGGGTTTTGCAATGGTGTTTAATGTCCCGCATCGCGCGCTGCCCTGGTGTGCACTGCTGGGCGCAATCGGTCACGGTACGCGCTTCGCCATGGTTTATTGGGGCTTTAACATTGAGTGGTCGACATTTATCGCCTCCATGTTGGTAGGCAGTATTGGGATACGCTGGTCACGCTGGTATCTCGCGCATCCCAAAGTCTTTACGGTTGCCGCAGTGATTCCCATGTTTCCCGGGATATCAGCCTATACCGCGATGATCTCCGCCGTGAAGATCAGTCATCTCGGGTATAACGAAGATCTGATGATTCTTTTGCTGACCAATTTTCTCAAAGCGTCATCGATTGTCGGCGCGCTGTCTATCGGCCTGTCGATCCCAGGACTGTGGATTTACCGCAAACGCCCACGTGTGTGAAATTTGAGTTATTTCTTTGCCATGGTGATAATTCCCCGAACCGATTGTGACTGACCAGGAGCGGATGTGGAACACCATGACATTTATTCACCGGACAGTTTTGACGATACCCGGGTGAAGGACAAAATTTTCCTCAGCGCAATTACCCTGTTTGCAGAATATGGGCTCAATGGCGCCCGCATGGAGCAAATCGCGGAAAAAGCCGGCACAACAAAGCGTATGGTGGTGTACCACTATAAAACCAAAGAAAACCTCTATCTGCAGGTTCTTGAGTATGTTTATGCTGCCATTCGCGCCAATGAAAAATCCCTCGAACTCGCCGCTCAGCCACCGGTCGAAGCGCTGGTACAGCTGGTAGAGAGTAATTTTGATTACCACGCCGACCACCCGGATTTTATTCGCATCATCTGCATGGAGAACATGCAGCGTGGCCGTTTCATCCAGCAATCCACCTGGCTGCGTGAGGTCAATCTCAGCGCCCTGACGCTGCTGGAAGATATTTTGCGTCGTGGCCAGCAAAAGCAGCTATTCAACCAAAGCGTCTGTGCGCGCGATCTTCATCGGCTGATCAGTAGCTTTAGTTTTCATTACGTTGCCAATAGTTATTCGTTCTCTATGCTCTTCGAAGCGGACGAAGATCAGCAGCAGCAGCGTCAGCACTATCGACAAATGGCGGTACAAGTTGTGTTGCGTTATATCTGTCCCTAAAAAAATAACTTGCAATTAAATCGTGCACTATCTATATTCAAAAACATGAAAACGAAATCAACTCCGCCCGCGAATGCGCAGCTCGCGTTAGATAACCAGTTTTGTTTTGCGTTGTACTCAACAAACCTGGCGCTGCACAAGCTGTATCGGCAGCTACTGGCACCGATGAATCTGACCTACCCACAGTATCTGGTGATGCTGGTGTTGTGGGAACAAGATGACGTCACGGTGTCAGAGATTGGTGAACGCTTATTTTTGGATTCGGCAACCCTTACTCCGTTGCTGAAGCGGCTGGAAAGCGCCGGGTTAATTATTCGCCAACGTTCCCGCCAGGATGAACGCCAGGTCGTTATCACCCTGAGCGAGGCAGGTCGGGAATTGCAACAACAGGCAAAAGCGATACCGAATGCGGTCATGTGTTCGTTCGAATGTGACCACAAGCATTTGATGGAGCTAAAGCAGCAGCTCGAAGTATTGCGCCGACAGTTTCAGCAAGCATAAGCCCGACTGTGGACGGTTTTATGCGCCCATATATATAGCACGCTATTTTATAGCAAACGACAATTACGAAAAGGAACCTGTTATGTCTTTAGAAAAAGTGATTTATACCGCCAAAGCCAAAGCCACTGGTGGCCGTGAAGGTCGCGCAACCTCTTCTGACGGGGTACTGGACGTCAAACTGGGTTTACCGAAAGAGATGGGTGGCGCAGGCGGTGAAGTCACCAACCCGGAACAACTGTTTGCCGCAGGTTATTCAGCCTGTTTCCTGGGTGCGATGAAGTTCGTCTCTGGTCGCGACAAAATCGCTATTGCAAAAGACGCCTTTATCGAAGCAGAAGTGGGTATCGGTCCGCTCCCGACCGGCTTTGGGATTGAGGTCAAACTCAATATCCACCTGGAAGGAATGGACGCCGCAGAGGCGAAGAAACTGGTCGATGCCGCACATATTGTCTGCCCTTATTCTAACGCCACTCGTGGCAACGTCGATGTTACGTTAAACATCATCGCGTAATACTAAGCCGGACGGGCATTAGCCAAAGATCCGGCAGCCAGCACCATTGGGAAAACACACAGCCGGGGCAACCCGGCTTTTTCGTCTCTGCTCCCCCCGCCTTCCACTGTGTTACTATGTGTCATTATGTCTGCGAAAATCTTCGCAGAACGTATTTCTGTTGTTGCCCTGTTTGAGAACGCGCTATGTCTTCCAGAATTCTGACTTCTACCGTTATCGGCATTGATGATTTTATGCGCGATCATGAAAGCGTTCTGGCACGAACGGAAGGGGGCGCAGTCGCTGTTTTTGCTAATAACAGCCCTGCGTTTTACGCTATTACCCCCGAACGTCTGGCAGAATTGCTGGCGCTGGAATCACGTCTGGCGCGCCCGGCCAGCGATATCACGCTGGATAATCAATTTTACGAAGAGCCGGCCGCCACGCCGGTAAATGTCCCAATGGGGAAATTTGCCATGTATGCTGGCTGGCAGCCAGATGCGGATTTTCAGCGTCTTGCGGCGCTTTGGGGCATCGCCCTTGACCACCCCGTTGCGCCGGAAGAACTGGCGGCTTTTATTGCTTACTGGCAAGCCGAAGGGAAAGTGTTCCACCATGTACAGTGGCAGCAAAAATTGGCGCGAAGCATCCAGATAAATCGCGCCAATCAGGGCGGCGCGGCGAAACGCGACATTAACGCGATTTCCCAGCCTGACAGCCAAATTCCACCAGGTTTTAGAGGATAACGATGAAAAACGTCGCTGAACTGATGAAACGTCTGCAACGGATGATGCCTGCCAATACTCAGCCCGCATTTAAAAACGGCGAGGAACTCATGGCCTGGCAGAAGGAGCAGGGCAAGATCCGCGCCGCCGCGATTGCCCGCGAAAATCGGGCGATGAAAATGCAGCGCACCTTTAATCGCTCAGGTATCCGTCCGCTTCACCAGAATTGTTCTTTTGATAATTACAAAGTGGAATGCGAAGGCCAGATGCGCGCACTGAGCCAGGCGCGGCAGTATGTGGCCGAATTTGATGGAAACATTGCCAGCTTTATCTTCTCCGGCAAACCGGGTACCGGTAAAAATCACCTCGCGGCCGCTATCTGCAATGAACTGCTACTGCACGGCAAATCCGTGTTGATCATCACGGTCGCTGACATCATGTCCGCCATGAAAGAGACTTTTGGTAACCGCGATAACAGCGAAGAACAGCTACTGAACGATCTTAGCAGCGTGGATCTGTTGGTTATCGATGAGATCGGCATGCAAACCGAATCACGCTACGAAAAAGTGATCATTAATCAGATTGTCGATCGTCGTTCTTCCTCAAAACGCCCGACAGGTATGCTCACCAACAGCAATCTGGAAGAGATGAATAAGCTATTGGGTGAACGCGTCATGGACAGGATGCGCCTGGGCAACAGTTTGTGGGTCATCTTTAACTGGGACAGCTACCGTAGCCGCGTTACCGGCAAAGAGTATTGAGAGTTTTCCCCTCCTTAATCCGGACGCCTGCTGGTGTATAATGTGCGCTTTCAGGCTACCCCCAGGATTAAGCCATGTCCTTTGCTAAACACCTCCTCTGCGTCGCTTTCGCCAGCGGCGCATTTTTCACTCACGCGAGTTACGCCGCGTCCTGGCAGGAAAATCTTTCCAGTGCCGCCAGTCAGCTTAGTCAGCAGAGCGGTTCCGGTGCAGGTCAGCAGCAAGGCGGTATGTCTCTGTCTTCACTGACGGGCCTGCTTAATGGCGGTAATCAGTCACTAAGCGCGAGCACCATGAATAATGCAGCAGGCGTAATGTCTTACTGCGCCAAACATAAGCTCGCCTCGCTGACTAACACCGATAACATCAAAAATCAGGTACTGGATAAGCTTGGCCTGAGTACTCAGACAGAGCAACAGAAAGACCCCAACTATCTCGAAGGCCTGCAGGGGATGTTAAACACCAAAAACGGCGAGCAGCTCAATCTGAATAATATTGGCAGCACGCCGCTGGCAGAGAAAGTGAAAACCAAAGCCTGTGATATTGTCCTGAAACAGGGCGTAAATTTTCTCTCCTGAGCCACATAACGTCGCGTTTGCCACCCCAAGGCCGCAGGCGCGACGCCTTCCTTGTTTACCTGCCAGCCTTCTCTCCCCATAGAGAAAGCGGCAGCGGTCATACTTAAATCTTTCTAAACCAATTCCGAATAAATCTGTATAAAGATGACACTACAATTGCAGCTACATGACATCGCAATTAAATTGTAGCCCTAAAGGATTTCTGCCAGCAGGATGCTGGTGTCGCAGAGGAATGACGGTTGTCCGAGTTACTTTCTATTGTTTTATTTCTCGCGTCCGTGGCGATTTACGCCTCTAAAGCGGGCCGTAATACCTGGTGGTTCACTGCAATATTGCTGGTGTTGGGTTTCTTTGTGCTGTTAAACATCACCCTTTACGCCAGTAACTACTTCACTGGCGATGGGATCAATGATGCGGTTATCTACACGCTGACCAATAGCCTGACAGGCGCGGGGGTGCGTAAATACCTGCTGCCAGGTGCGGCCCTGGTTCTCGCACTGGCTGCGGTTTTTGGCGTGCTGGGCTGGGTGCTGCGCCGCCGTCGCCATCGCCCTTATCACTTTGGTTATAGCCTGCTGGCGCTGTTGCTGGCACTCGGCTCCGTGGACGCAAGCCCGGCATTTCATCAAATTACTGAGCTCGTTAAATCACAATCCCGCGAAGGCGATCCTGATTTTGCAGAATATTATCGTGAACCGGCGAAAAAGATCCCGAATCCGAAGCTGAACCTGGTCTATATCTACGGCGAGAGTCTGGAACGCACCTATTTTGATGATAACGCGTTTCCTGGCCTGACCCCTGAACTGGGCGCATTAAAAGAAGAAGGTCTGGATTTTTCGCAAACGGAACAGTTGCCCGGTACGGACTACACCATTGCCGGCATGGTCGCCTCACAGTGTGGGATCCCACTGTTTGCGCCGTTTGAAGGTAACGCATCTGCATCTGTTTCCAGCTTTTTCCCGCAAAACATCTGTCTTGGCGACATCCTGAAAAACTCCGGCTACCAGAACTATTTTGTGCAGGGCGCAAACCTGCGTTTTGCCGGTAAAGATGTGTTCCTTAAATCACATGGCTTTGATCATCTGGTCGGCGCAGAAGAGTTAAAAGGCGAAGTGAGCGACCCTAAATACCGCAATGACTGGGGCTTCTACGACGACACCGTACTGGATGAAGTATGGAAAAAGTACGAGACGCTTTCGCGCTCCGGGCAACGTTTCTCACTATTTGCGTTAACTGTCGATACCCACCACCCGGACGGTTTTATCTCCCGAACCTGTGGGCGTAAAAGCTATAGCTACGAGGGTAAACCAAATCAGTCGTTTAGCGCCGTGACCTGTAGCCAACAGCATATCGCCGCGCTGATTAACAAAATAAAAGCCTCACCCTGGTTTAAAGATACGGTCATTGTGGTCTCTTCCGACCATCTGGCCATGAACAATACGGCGTGGAAATACCTGAATAAAGAGGACCGTAAGAATCTGTTTTTCGTTCTGCGCGGCGATGATCCACAGCAGGACACGCTGGCAGTGAAGCGCAGCACCATGGATAACGGCGTCACGGTGCTGGATATTCTCGGTGGCGATAACTACCTCGGCCTTGGGCGCAGCAGCCTGTCAGGGCAGTCGCTTTCCGGCGAATTCCTCAATATGAAAGAGAAAATTGTCGCCTGGAAGCCCGATATCATTCGCCTGTGGAATTTCCCGAAACAGATGAAGGACTTCACCATCGATCGCGATAAAAAGATGATTGCTTTCTCCGGCAGCAATTTCCGCCTTCCGCTGCTGGTACGTGTGTCATCAAAACGCATCGAGCCTATCCCGGAAAGCGAATACTCCGCGCCGCTGCGTTTCCAGCTCGCCGATTTCGCCCCACGCGATAACTTTGTCTGGATTGATCAATGCTACAAAATGGCCCGCCTGTGGGCGCCGGAGCTGGTGCTTTCCACCGACTGGTGCGTATCGCAGGGGCAGCTTGGCGGTGAGCAGAAGGTCCAGGCAGTCGATAAAGAACAGTGGAAAGGAAAAACGGCGTTCAAAGACACCATCATCAGCACCGACCGTTACAAGCAAAATGTGGATATGCTGAAAATTGTCGATGACGATATCCGCTACAAAGCCGACAGCTTTGTCTTCAACGTCGCGGGTGCACCAGAGGAAGTGAAAAAATTCAGCGGCATTTCCCGCCCGGAAAGCTGGGGACGCTGGTCGAATGCGCAGCTCGGCAACGAAGTCGAAATAGAGTTTAACGACCCGCTGCCACAATCTTTTGATCTGGTGATCACCGCAAAGGCTTATGGCGCAAACGCCAATCGCCCTATTCCGGTAAGAGTAGGCGACGAGGAACAAACGCTGATGCTGGGCAACGATGTGTCCACCACCACATTGCGTTTCAACAATCCGACACGCAGTAATACGCTGGTGATTGTGCCGCCGGAACCCGAATCCACCAATGAGGGGAACATTCTCGGCCACTCCCCGCGCAAGCTCGGTATCGGGATGGTAGAAATCAAAGTTGTTGAAAGGGCAGGATAAAAAAATGCGCCCGAACTGTCCTGGGCGCTGAATAGCAATTGTTAGTGCTGCCTGTCTTTGCAAGGTACTTTCGCGGGCGGATGCCCCCGTGACAACCGCCGCCTCAACTCACCCCATCTGCGTGCCGAAAGGCACTCAGAAATGAATAACTCCTTTGATTAATTCACGATTGTTGATCACCTGCTGTTCGTAGATTTCCGCCAGTGCGTGAAACTCGTAGCGATGTGTCAGCATCATTTGTGCCGTGATCTTCCCTTCCGCCATCAAACGCCCGACTTTGGCAAAATCCTCCTCCGTCGCGTTACGGCTCCCCATCATGGTGGTCTCTTTTTTGTGGAATTCCGGATCGGAAAATTGCAAATTCCCTTTAAACAAACCGACAAACGTGATGCTGCCGCCGTGGCGAATCAGGTTCACCGTGTTATTCATCGCCTGCGGATTACCCGTGGCATCGATCACCTTCTGCGCTAACGAACCGCCAAAAGCGGCACGCAAACTGGCGTCAAAATCCGCAGCAGACGGATCGAGAGTCGTTAAGCCCAGAAATGTATCGACATGCGCACGACGTGCCGCGCTTGTATCAGCCACCACGACCTGCGCCCCGTCCGCTTTAGCAATGGCCGCCGCTCCCAGGCCAATTGGCCCCGCCCCCACGACCAATACCTGTTCACCCGGCAGGATCGCTGCACGGCGTACCCCATGGGCACTGATCGCATAAGGCTCGATCAATGCGGCAGCGTGCGGATCAATCCCGTCAGTCACCAGCAGGCTGTTCGCCGGCACGCTTAAAAACTCACTAAAACCGCCATCCTGGTGTACGCCGATCACGGAGATGTTCTCGCAGCAGTTGGTGCGCCCACTACGGCAAGCCGGACATTTACGGCAGGAAACGTAAGGAATAACCACAACCTGCTGACCATTATGCAAATGATTTATATTTTTCCCCAGCCCAACAATTTCACCACATATTTCATGGCCTAATACTCGTGGGTAACTAAAAAAAGGTTGATTACCTCCCCAGGCATGAATATCTGTCCCACATATCCCTACTGTTTTTAATTTTATTAACGCTTCATCATCGCCAGGCTTTGGAATTTCACGTTTTTCCCAAATCATTACTTTTGGCTCCTGGCATACCAGGACATTCATTGTGGTCATTGTTCATTCTCCCGTGTTTCTTGTTGCACCAGATATCCAGATATCGGGGAAAAGGAGAATTAAAACGGAATCGTCGCGCTGAATTGTGAAACTCAGCCCATAAAAATGTTTTAAATAGGTTTTTAATAATAAAAAAACAGGAGATAACGATGAGCCGTTCGCAAAATTTACGCCATAACGTGATTAACCAGGTGATTGACGATATAGCGCGCGGCCATATTCCCTCCCCGCTACCCACACAAAACGCGCTGGCGGAAATGTATAACATCAGCCGCACAACCGTACGGCACCTGCTGTCGCATCTGTGCGAATGCGGAGTCCTGGTCAAGTCTGCCGGCGCCTGGTGTATTGTCCGCAAACCCACGCAGGAAGATGGCTTCAACTGCATCAGCGCACCACTGGCCGAGCAAAACCGTATTTTTGAGCAAGCCTTCTTCACCATGATTAACCAGCGCCAGCTGCGCGCCGGCGAATCTTTTTCCGAGCTACAACTGGCGCGTGAGGCAGGTGTCAGCCCGGTAGTTGTGCGGGAATATTTGCTCAAATTTGGGCGTTACAATCTGATTGAGAATGAAAAACGCGGCCAGTGGAGCATGAAGCAGTTCGATCAACGTTACGCTGAACAGCTTTTTGAACTGCGGGAAATGCTGGAAACCCATGCCCTGCAACACTTCCTGAACCTGCCTGCGGATGACCCGCGCTGGCTGAGCGCCAGAACGCTGCTTGAACGCCACCGCATGCTTCGCGATAGCATCGGCGACAACTTTCGCATGTTTTCGCAACTGGATCGGGACTTCCACGCGCTATTGCTTTCCGCCGCTGATAATATCTTTTTCAATCAATCACTTGAAATCATCTCTGTTATCTTCCATTTCCATTATCAGTGGGATGAAAGTGACCTGAAACAGCGTAATATTATCGCCATTGATGAACATATGACCATTCTCAGCGCCCTGCTGTGCCGCAGCGACCTCGATGCCACGTGCGCGTTGCGCAACCATCTGCATACCGCTAAAGAATCCATGATCCGTTCAATTCAGCAATCCCTTTCCGCGCACTATTAAGTACCAATTAAAAACAGCAAATTTCAATCCGGAGCACGCTTCTGCTAAAAGGCGCAGAAATAAAAATAATACCGCTTCTATTCTCTGAATGAGTCGACTGAATTAGCTGGATGTAAGTGAGTGGTGTCAGATTTATTAATCTGGTATCGGGATTGATATTTTCTCCTTCGTTGAAAAATCACGCAGGGAGATAAGTGACATTTTTTGGAGTCAGGCGTGGAAAAAAACGATATTACCCTCGACCCACGGACAACGTTTGATAAAACAACCGAAGCGGATATTCCTGTTCCGCCAGAGGGTTTATTAAAACGTAGCGCCAGAATTAAGCGAATTCAAACCACAGCGATGCTTTTATTATTTTTTGCTGCGGTTATCAATTACCTCGACAGAAGTTCGTTATCGGTCGCGAATTTAACCATTCGCCAGGAATTAGGCCTGAGTGCCACCGAAATTGGCGCCCTGCTTTCCGTATTTTCATTGGCTTATGGTATTGGGCAGCTTCCGTGTGGCCCTCTGCTTGACCGCAAAGGCCCGCGCATCATGCTCGGCCTGGGCATGTTCTTCTGGTCGCTGTTCCAGGCGCTTTCCGGCATGGTGCACAGCTTCACTCAATTCGTGCTGGTACGTATCGGCATGGGGTTGGGTGAAGCGCCAATGAACCCGTGCGGCGTGAAAGTGATCAACGACTGGTTCAACATTAAAGAGCGCGGTCGCCCGATGGGCTTTTTTAACGCCGCATCAACCATTGGCGTCGCCATTAGCCCGCCCATTCTTGCCGCAATGATGTTAATGATCGGCTGGCGCGGCATGTTTATCGTTATCGGCGTGCTGGGGATCTTTCTCGCCATTGGCTGGTACATGCTCTACCGCAACCGCGAAGATTTGCAACTAACCGGCGTTGAACAGGCCTATCTGAATGCTGGCAGTGTCAACGTTCGTCGCGATCCGCTGAGTTTCGCAGAATGGCGCAGCCTGTTTCGTAACCGAACGATGTGGGGGATGATGCTTGGCTTTAGCGGTATCAACTACACCGCCTGGCTCTACCTTGCCTGGCTGCCTGGCTACCTGCAAACCTCTTACAATCTCGATTTGAAAAGCACCGGCATGATGACAGCAATCCCTTTCCTGTTTGGCGCTGCCGGGATGCTGACCAACGGGTATATCACCGACTGGCTGGTCAGGCGTGGCATGGCGCCGATCAAAAGCCGCAAAATCAGTATCATCACCGGGATGCTCTGTTCCGCCGCCTTTACTTTCGTCGTACCTGAGGCCACGACGTCGTTGGCCGCAGTCTTGCTGATTGGCATGGCGCTGTTCTGTATCCACTTTGCGGGAACATCATGCTGGGGATTGATTCACGTCGCGGTGGCATCAAGGATGACGGCCTCGGTGGGCAGTATCCAGAACTTCGCGAGCTTTATCTGCGCCTCGTTTGCACCGATCGTGACCGGGTTTATCGTCGATACCACCCAGTCATTCCGCCTGGCGCTGATTATCTGCGGCTGTGTGACGGTGCTGGGAGCAATTGCTTATGTTGTGCTGGTTCGCCAACCGATCAGCGATCCGAAGCAACACGCATGAACAAACCGGGCGATCACAGCATCGCCCGCATTTCAAACTGGCTAATGTCCATCGTGGAAAACCCCGCTGACGAAAACAGCGGGGTGAAGGATTCCGGCACCGCCACGCTGGTAGTCAGGCCAGGAAAGTGATGATTGAGGGTCATTAGCATCTCGCGGGCAAAGCCTTTGCGGCGGTACTCCGGTTCAACATAGAGAAAGCGCAGTTGCGGTTTTTCTGTCAGGGTCGCGACGATGGCATACGCATGTTTGCGATATTCAAATGCCCGGCACGGCAACGACACCACGGAGAGCGGATCGACCAGCCACGGCAGCGACTCCTTTACTTCCCCCACCGAACGCCAGACCACCTCAAGCGGATTAATCTCACGCAGCAAATTATCGCCAATGCCGGGACGCGCATCGCCCTGAAAACCGTATAATCCCTGGCGAATCTCAAAGCCGAGTGAACGATAAAGCCCAACACCCGCCAGGTTATCCTGAATCACCTCCAGCCACATTTGCCGTACGCCTTTCGCCCGCAAATCCTGCAACAGCGGAGCCAGCAGCTTTTTGCCGTAGCCTTTCCCGCGATAAGCCGGGATCAGGGAAAAAGCCCCCAGCCTTGCCGATTCGCCGCGCCGGGTAATAATCGCTGCCGCCACCCGCATGCCGTTATTCCACCAGATGCAGGAGTCCGTCAGGCTGATATCCTCCGCGCCAAAACGTTGCGCAAAGCGCTCGGGGGGAAGCGAAAAAGGGACACTGTAGCCTTCAAAGCACTCGCCTAAAAAAGCAGAAAGCTGCTCACTACTGTAGTGAAGGGCAGAAATGGCGGTCAGGTTCATCGTGCTTCTCCGGGGAAAAAACCAAGGATAGCACGATGAAAAAAGATAAAGTGCGCCCCGTGTCAGCAGGGCGCGAGGTTTATCAGAAGGTTTCCCAGTTTTCGTCGCCGACCGCCGCTTTACGCGGCATTGGGCTTGCGGATGGGGTTTTCAGCGTGGATGCGGCAACCGGTGCTTCGCGGGATACGCGACGGGTACGGAACACGGCAACCGCCTGCGTCAGACGACTGGCCTGTTCTTCCAGCGCGGCTGCCGCAGCGGCAGATTCTTCTACCAGTGAGGCGTTCTGCTGGGTCACACGGTCCATTTCAGCTACAGCCAGGCCCACCTGATCGATACCACGGCTCTGCTCATCGGAGGCAGAGGCGATTTCGCCCATGATGTCGGTGACGCGGGTTACCGCACTGACAATCTCGTCCATCGTTTCACCGGCGCTTTCTACCAGCGTAGAGCCCAGCTCGACACGACCGACAGAGTCTTCAATCAGACTCTTGATTTCACGCGCCGCCTGCGCACTGCGCTGGGCCAGGTTACGGACTTCCCCTGCCACTACCGCAAAGCCACGCCCCTGCTCACCAGCACGTGCGGCTTCTACCGCGGCGTTCAGCGCCAGGATGTTGGTCTGGAAGGCAATACCATCAATCACGCTGATAATATCGGCAATTTTCTGCGAACTGGCGGTAATATCACGCATTGTCTGCACAACATTATCCACCACTTTACCGCCTTTCTGCGCGGTATCGGATGCGCTCTTAGCCAGATGACTGGCCTGACGGGCGTTTTCGGCGTTTTGTTTTACCGTTGCGGTCAGCTCTTCCATACTGGCGGCAGTCTCTTCCAGCGAAGCGGCCTGCTGTTCAGTACGGGAGGAGAGATCGTTGTTACCCGCCGAAATTTCGCTCGCGCCGCTGTAAATGGCATCAGCGCCGTTACGGACATCGCCCACGGTGCGCACCAGTTCAGACTGCATATGACGAAGGCTGGAGGCCAGTTGGCCCATTTCGTTGCTACCGTGTACATCGATAGTCTGTTCCAGATCGCCACCGGCAATATGGCGGATGTTTTCAATCAGATGATTCATCGGACCGATAACGCCACGCTTAATGCCGAGCCATACGGCGACAATCACCACCAGCACAACCAGCAGGACACTGATAATTATCCATACGGCCGTCGAGTAAGAACCGTTGCTCTCTTCTACCGCGATAGCATACAGACGATCGTTTTGCTGCAAGTAGTCAAGATACGGCTTCTCAAAGGCGTCCTGATAGCCCTGAGTCGGCTGATCAAAGAACTCATTGATTTTACCGGCACCCAGCAACTGAATCAGCTCAGCGAGTGCATTGTGGTAAATATCATAAGTACGATTGATTTCCGCTGCCGCCGCCTCATTCTGACGTGGGTCGCGAGGTAAAGCCTGATACTCTTTCCAGTGCGTTTCTGCCTGTTTTAACGAGGTGCTGGCGATCTGCATCAGATCGTTCACCGTTGCACCGCTGCCGATCTGATTCTGATCCATCATGTAACGGATCCCAGCGCGGTTCAGCGTGTTACGGGTCTGCAAAAGCGCCACCCAACTGGCGTTAAGCGTGGATTGTTGCTGACGGATTGTCTGCAACACAGTGAAGTTTTCTTTGTCGTGCTTAAGTGCGTTAAAGAATAAGCCGCCAGATGTGAGCTGCAAAAGACCAAAAAGTCCCAGTACAAAAAGTAAACTGGTGACAAGTTTCATACGATTCAACATGTTTTCTATCTTCCATTAGCCAGGTAACAGATTTTCGGCCCGACCAGAGAAAACTTTAAAGGAAATCATGCTGAAACGCGCTGATATTATTAACATTATAGTAACATATGCGGACAGTCTCTCTTCCTGCGACCTGTTGACCGTGCCTGCCGAAAGTGATCCTTATCACATATTTTCAGCCGCTTAGCACCGTATAAAACCGCTTATCCGCTTAGTTGACCGCTTACCCCGCTATTCATACCACTCAGTCAGATCGCGCCCTTTTTACGCTTGTAATTTGCCATGATCAGCACCAGCAAGGCCGTCTTTCAACACATCAACTCCGATTTCATTTTCTTGATAATCAGGTCTGACATGGATACTAAAAAGCTATTCAAACATATACCCTGGGTGCTCCTCGGCATACTCGGCGCCTTCTGCTTATCCGTCATTGCTTTACGACGCGGTGAGCACGTCAGTGCGCTGTGGATCGTGGTCGCTTCCGTTTCTGTTTACCTCGTGGCGTATCGCTACTACAGCTTGTACATCGCGCAAAAGGTGATGAAGCTCGATCCGACACGTTCAACCCCGGCCGTTATTAATAATGATGGTCTGAACTACGTTCCAACCAACCGTTACGTCCTGTTTGGTCACCATTTTGCTGCGATCGCAGGTGCTGGTCCGCTGGTCGGCCCGGTACTGGCAGCGCAAATGGGCTACCTGCCGGGTACCCTGTGGCTGCTGGCGGGCGTTGTCCTGGCCGGTGCGGTGCAGGACTTCATGGTGCTGTTTATCTCTTCACGCCGTAATGGCGCCTCTCTGGGTGAGATGGTTAAAGAAGAGATGGGCCGTGTACCGGGGACTATCGCCCTGTTCGGCTGCTTCTTAATCATGATCATCATCCTCGCCGTGCTGGCGCTGATCGTGGTAAAAGCCCTGGCCGAAAGTCCGTGGGGCGTGTTCACCGTTTGTTCCACGGTACCGATTGCCCTGTTTATGGGTATCTACATGCGATTCCTGCGCCCAGGCCGCGTGGGTGAAGTGTCAGTCATTGGTATCGTTCTGCTGGTGGCCTCCATCTATTTCGGCGGCATCATCGCCCACGACCCGTACTGGGGCCCGGCGCTGACCTTCAAAGACACGACCATTACCTTCGCGCTGATTGGTTATGCCTTTATCTCTGCGCTGTTGCCGGTATGGCTGATCCTTGCGCCGCGTGACTATCTGGCAACCTTCCTGAAAATCGGCGTTATCGTTGGGCTGGCGTTGGGTATTGTTATCCTCAACCCGGAACTGAAAATGCCTGCGGTAACGCAGTACATCGACGGTACCGGCCCACTGTGGAAAGGTGCGCTGTTCCCGTTCCTGTTTATCACCATCGCCTGTGGCGCGGTCTCTGGCTTCCATGCGCTGATCGCATCCGGCACCACGCCGAAACTGCTGGCGAATGAAACCGACGCGCGTTTTATCGGTTACGGCGCCATGCTGATGGAGTCCTTCGTTGCGGTGATGGCGCTGGTTGCGGCATCCATCATTGAACCGGGTCTCTACTTTGCGATGAACACCCCGCCGGCTGGCCTTGGCATTACCATGCCGAACCTGCATGAGCTGGGCGGCGACAATGCGCCGATGATTCTGGCGCAGTTGAAAGATGTCACCGCGCACGCAGCGGCAACGGTTAGCTCCTGGGGCTTCGTGATCTCCCCTGAGCAGATTCTGCAAACGGCAAAAGATATCGGCGAACCGTCCGTACTGAACCGTGCAGGTGGTGCGCCAACGCTGGCTGTGGGTATTGCGCATGTGTTCCACAAAATCATGCCGATGGCAGACATGGGCTTCTGGTACCACTTCGGTATCCTGTTTGAAGCTCTTTTCATCCTGACCGCGCTGGACGCCGGTACCCGTGCTGGCCGCTTTATGCTGCAGGATCTGCTGGGTAACTTCGTACCGTTCCTCAAGAAAACCGACTCCCTGGTCGCGGGTATCATCGGTACCGCAGGTTGCGTTGGACTGTGGGGCTACCTGCTGTATCAAGGTGTGGTTGACCCGTTGGGCGGCGTGAAGAGCCTGTGGCCGCTGTTCGGTATCTCTAACCAGATGCTGGCGGCAGTCGCCCTGATGCTGGGTACGGTGGTGCTGGTGAAAATGCAGCGCACCAAATACATCTGGGTCACCGTGGTTCCGGCGCTGTGGCTGCTGCTGTGCACCACCTGGGCGCTGGGTCTGAAATTGTTCAGCACGAACCCGCAACTGGAAGGCTTCTTGTACATGGCTAACCAGTACAAAGAGAAGATCGCTGCCGGCGGCTCTGAGCTGACCGCACAGCAGATTGCCAACATGAACCATATCGTGGTGAACAACTACACCAACGCAGGTCTGAGTATTCTGTTCCTGGTGGTCGTGTACAGCATCATCTTCTACGGTATCAAAACCTGGTTGAACGTGCGTAACAACACCGTACGTACCGACAAAGAAACCCCGTATGTTCCGGTACCGGAAGGCGGCGTGAAGACCTCTTCACACCATTAAAACTGATGCCGGGTGGCGCTGCGCTTACCCGGCCTACAGAGTGTAGCTAACGTAGGCCGGATAAGGCGCAAGCCGTCATCCGGCTTTATTCATTAACAGGACGGCAGAATGTTTGGTACTTTAGGCCAGGCAAAAAAATATCTCGGTCAGGCGGCGAAGATGCTGATTGGCATCCCGGACTATGACAACTACGTTGAGCATATGAAAACCAACCATCCGGACAAGCCGTACATGACCTACAACGAATTCTTTCGCGAGCGCCAGGAAGCGCGCTACGGCGGAAGTGGCGAAGGCGGCGTACGCTGCTGCTAAAGGAGAGAGCATGACCCCGATTGCCGTTACCCTACTCACCGGCTTTCTCGGCGCAGGTAAAACCACCCTGCTGCGCCACATCCTCAATGAACAGCACGGTTTTAAAATCGCCGTCATCGAAAACGAGTTCGGCGAAGTCTCCGTAGATGACCAGCTGATTGGCGATCGCGCCACGCAAATCAAAACCCTGACCAACGGCTGTATCTGCTGTACCCGCTCCAGCGAACTGGAAGATGCCCTGCTCGACTTGCTCGATAGCCGCGATCGCGGCGATGTCGCCTTTGATCGCCTGGTGATCGAATGCACCGGCATGGCCGATCCGGGGCCGATTATCCAGACCTTCTTTTCCCATGAGATCCTCTGCCAGCGTTATCTGCTGGATGGCGTGATCGCGCTGGTGGATGCCGTGCATGCAGATGAGCAGATGAACCAGTTCACCATCGCCCAGTCGCAGGTGGGTTATGCCGACCGCATTTTGCTGACCAAAACCGATGTCGCCGGTGAAAGCGAAAAACTGCGCGAACGCCTGGGCCGCATCAACGCCCGTGCGCCGATCTATACCGTCACCCACGGTGATATCAACCTTGAGCTGTTGTTTAATACCAACGGCTTTATGCTGGAAGAGAACATCACCGCAAAACCACGTTTCCACTTTATTGCCGACAAGCAGAACGATGTCTCATCCATTGTGGTGGAGCTGGATTATCCGGTCGATATCAGCGCGGTCTCACGGGTCATGGAAAACCTGCTGCTGTCGTTTGCCGACAAGTTATTGCGCTACAAGGGCATGCTGTGGATTGATGGCGAGCCCAACCGCCTGTTATTCCAGGGCGTACAGCGGCTTTACAGTGCCGACTGGGACCGCCCGTGGGGCGACGAGCCGCCGCACAGCACGCTGGTGTTTATCGGCATCCAGTTGCCGGAGCAGGACATCCGCGACGCCTTTGCCGGCCTGAAAGCCTGACGCCACACTATATGAACGCCAGTTTACTGACCTTCGCCAGTAAACTGGCTTTTGCCTGATCAAGCAGATCCGCATTGGTGCGACTCGACAGCGTGTCGCGCGCTTTCAGCCCGAGAAAATAGCTAATCCGCTCCATATTGGCGCCAGATGGATGCGGCAGCCCGGACAATACCCGTACCTCGTCCAGTACACCCCGGCTTACCAGCACATTAACCCCTTCTGTCGCCACTGGTCCCAGCGGAATAAACACCGCTTTTTTCAGCGCCGCCGCTTCCTGCGCGAACCCCTCATCAATGGCCGCTCTTAACAGTGCGGAACGGGAAAAATGCGGCTTACCGTTGTAATTGACGCCCTGCACAAACAGCGGCTGGGTATAGAGCGACGTGCAATGCACCAGCCCGGTATGGTCGGTAAAAAGCTGCGCGCTGGAATCCAGCGACAGCATCTGCGCCAGGCCAATACCATCAAGCAATTTGACCAGGTTATTACGCAGTGGCCCGCTAAACGCCCCGTGTTTTTTCGCTTCACGTAACGCCAGCGCGTCATCGCCGCCGTCACGCAGTATTTTCTGTGCCGTCGTCACCGCGTTATACCACTGCACATACCCAGGCGTTATCCCCACCAGCACCACCAGCGCACGGGTATTTACCGCATCAAAGGGAATGTAGTACTGGGCAAGGTTTCCCTCCTGCGCCAGCAAAAATTCAGCGGGTAACTCACCGGGCGTTTTGTGACCGGAAAAATTGACGATCGCGTCGCGAAAGCGCGACAAATTAGCAGCAATAGCGCTCATGGTTTCTTTTACTCAGGGTCAGTCGAGGGGACATCATACGCCGGACAATGGCCACGTATGATGTCGTTTCAGGCTGTTTGTTATTCGAACAATTCGGCATGGGTCCCTAAATCAGTGAACACGACCACGTGCTTTTCGGACTCAAGCTTATACACCAGCAAATAATCCCCACCGATATGCAGCTCCCTGAAACCTTGCATATTGCCGGTCAACGCATGGTCGTTATATTGCGCAGGAAGCGGGTTACCGGAAAGAACCATGGCCATGATGGCGGCAGTTTCGTTCATATCCCGCCGCCCGGCTTTGTTATAGCGTTCCCAGGCTTTGATAAAAGAGCGGGTGTAATCCGATCGGAATGGCAAGTTAGTCCGTTTGCTTTTTACCATGATTCAGGCTGTCCATAAGCTGTTCTGCACTCTCAAAGCGTCCATGCCGGTGCGTAATAATCTCATCTGCTTCGTGCATTGCGGTTTGCAGACGGACAGTCGGGTTACGGGTTACTTCAAAGGGTAGCCCTTCATGTTTTACGATTTGCTCAGCAAACAAGCGGATAGCCACACTCCAGCTCAGTCCACACTCTTCCAGCACGCTAGCCGCTCGTTCTTTCAGCTCTTTGTCGATACGCGATCGGATAACAGAGTCCATAGGTCCTCCTTCATTATGTGGCTACATTGTAGCCACAAAAAATACCTATGAAAATCTGAAAAACGCCATCCTTAGCGCTCGTTAACGGCTTGCGAAGGCGTTTCCGGCAGCGCGGCGGGGTCTTCCTCAATAGCCTCGGGCTCCTGTATCGCTTCAACGATCATCGCCATTCGTTCGTGCTCGAAGTCGCGGTGAGAAATCTCAAGCTTCGGCAGCTCCTTATTGACCTTCTCGGAGAGTTTGCCAAAGCGCTCCACTCTGCCATACAACCCCTGACTGCCCACCAGCGAGGTCACGGTGGCGTTATATTGGTTGCTGGCGGTGGTTAACGTGCCGCCAAGCTTACTTAAGCGCTCAGCCACCAGGCACACGGTATTGAAGATCTCCCCGGCCCGCTCGCTGATTTCCCGTGCTTCGCTGTTACTACGTTCAATCATCCACAGGTTGGAGACGGTACGCAGAATCGGGATCAGCGTGGTATGGGAAACCAGCACAATCCCTTTACGGTAACCGTATTCAAACAGCCCTTTATTGGTTTTCAGCGCCTCAATATAGGCCGCTTCGATGGGCATAAACATCAGCACAAAACTCGGGCTGCGAATACCCGCCAGGCTGGTGTAATCCTTCGATGCCAGATCGTCGATGTGGCGGCGTACCGCCATGATGTGCTCATCCATCGCGTGCTGCTGCTCTTGTGGCGTTTCGGCCGAACAGGCGCGGTCATAGGCATTAAGCGACACTTTGCTGTCGATAATGATGTGCTTGTTGTCCGGCAGACGGATCAGATAGTCCGTCTGTTTCCGGCGCCCGTTTTCGTCTGTAAAGGCGCTCTGCACCTCGAAATGCTCTTTTTCTACCAGCCCGCTCATCTCCAGCGTCCGGCGTAGCTGTGCCTCGCCCCAGGCGCCGCGCTGTTGGGAATCGCCTTTCAGCGCCGAGGTCAGGTTGGTCGCCTCGGTACTCATTTTCAGACCGACATCGAGCACCTTTTTAATCTCTGCATTCAAATCGGCATTGCCACGAATGGAGGCATCATGGACTTCATTAATCCGTTTCTGGAAGCCTTCAATTTGCTCACGGAACGGCTTAAGCATGTCATCCAGGCTGTTTTTGCTGGTGGTGGTGAAGGTTTTGCCCTTCTCTTCGAAAATCTTATTGGCGATATTTTCAAACTCACGCGACAGCGATTTTTTGGTCTCTTCGAGGCTGGCAAACTGTTCACGGAAATGGTGCTCGCGCTGCTCAAGGGTGGTTTTCAGCTCGGTATAGTCATGGTCGAGCTGGCCCGAGAGACGGCGCTCCTCTTCCAGTTGCGCTTCCGTTCTGGCCAGACGCTGCAAAACCTCATCCGCTCTCCCTTTCAGGTCGCTGATTTGCTGGCGCATAGCGCTAACGTCGATATCCCGCTGGTGCTTTTCGTTGCGCGCCGCTTCGGTTTTGGCTTCCTGCTCGCGCAGCCGTTTTTGGGTTGCCGCCAGTTCGTCTTCCGCCAGCTCATGGTCATGCTCCAGCGCAGCCATTTTGCGGGTAAATGTCTGTTGGGTAAGAAGCCAGCCAAACGCACCGCCCAGCAGGGCGGCAATCACAGCGGCAATTATCGTAAGCGTCATGTCAGCGCATCCTTTATCCATCTTTTCTGCGACTACCATACCCCCGACATACGAAGATGCAATATTTGGTTTTCGCCCGGCCTTTCCCTCTCGCCGCTTTGGGAAAAGGCCGGGATGAGGGGAACCGTCGCCACCGCGCTTCACCTTGAAAACCAAGCGAAACTGCCACTATGCTCTATGCTTAAACCATGAACAAAATCACAGAACTCAAACGCGCTAAACGCCTGGCGCTCTCATTACTGCTGATCGCGGTAGCGACATTCATCGTCACTCTTTTTCTGCCGCCCAACTTCTGGGTCAGCGGGGTGAAGGCCATTGCCGAGGCGGCGATGGTCGGCGCGCTGGCAGACTGGTTCGCCGTGGTGGCGCTGTTTCGCCGCGTCCCCCTGCCCTTTATCTCCCGCCATACGGCGATTATTCCGCGCAATAAAGACCGCATCGGCGACAATCTCGGGCAGTTCGTGCAGGAAAAATTTCTCGACACCCAGTCGCTGGTCGCACTCATTCACCGTCATCAACCCGCGCAGATGATTGGCGTCTGGTTCAGCCAGCCGGATAACGCCCGTCGTGTCGGCCAGCACCTGATGCAGGTCATGAGCGGATTTCTGGAACTGGCGGACGATACACGGATCAAAAACCTGCTTAAACGCGCGGTACACCGGGCGATCGATAAAGTCGATCTCACCGAAACCGGCGCGCTGATGCTGGAGAGCATGACCAAAAACCAGCGCCATCAGGTACTGCTGGATGCCCTGATTGGCCAGATGATCATCCTGCTGCAAAAGGAGAGCAGCCGGGACTTTATCGCCAGCCAGATTGTGCGCTGGCTGAAAACCGAACATCCGCGGAAGGCCAAAATTTTGCCCACCGAATGGCTGGGTGAACAAAGTGCTGTGATGGTCACGCGCGCGGTGAACACGTTGCTGGATGATGTCACCCACGATAGCGCACATCAGATCCGTCGTGCCTTTGATAAGGCCGTACTGAAACTGATCGCCAACCTGAAGACCGACCCGGAGATGGCTGCCAGGGCCGATAATATTAAACGCTATCTGAAAGAAGATGACGCGTTTAACCGCTATCTGGGCGAGATGTGGGGTGACCTGCGCGACTGGATGAAGACCGATATGCAGGCCGATGATTCGCGTATTAAACAGCGCATCACCGAAGCCGGACTCTGGTTTGGCGAAACGCTACTGGCGGACGGCGCACTGCGCACCTCGCTTAATGAACACCTGGAGCAGGCGGCTCACAGCGTCGCACCGGATTTTGCCGAGTTTCTGACCCGCCATATCAGCGATACCGTGAAAAGTTGGGATGCCCGTGACATGTCGCACCAGATCGAGCTGAACATTGGCAAAGATCTGCAATTTATCCGCATCAACGGCACGCTGGTGGGCGGATCGATTGGCCTTGTGCTCTACCTGCTCTCGCAGATCCCCGCCCTGCTTTCCCTGTCCACAGGTTAAAAAAGCGGCAAAAATCACGTCGACATATAAATTATCTGCTCGCACAATAGAGGCGTGCGGTAAGAAACGCCGTAAAAGGAGAGTGTTATGTCATGGAAGCCTGCTTTTTTTGCCCGTTACGCCGGGGTCTTTATCTTCCCGATGGCCCTGGTGCTCTATGATTTTGCCGCCTACCTCACCACCGACATGATCCAGCCGGGCATCATTCAGGTGGTGCGCGATTTTGACGGCGATGTCAGCCTCGCACCGCTCTCTGTTAGCCTGTACATGGCAGGCGGCATGGCGCTGCAATGGGCGTTAGGCCCCCTTTCTGACAGAATTGGGCGTCGCCCGGTGCTGCTGACCGGGGCGCTGATCTTTACCCTTGCCTGTCTTGCCACCCTGTTCACCACCACCTTTGAGCAGTTCCTGGCGGCGCGCTTTATTCAGGGCACCAGTATCTGTTTTATCTCAACGGTCGGATACGTCACCATCCAGGAAGCCTTTGAACCCACTCAAGCCATCAAACTGATGTCACTTATCACCTCGGCGGTGCTGCTGGCCCCGGTGATTGGGCCGCTGGGTGGCGCGGCGTTAATGCATTTTGTCCACTGGAAGGTCATTTTCGCGGTGATCGCCGCCCTTGGTTTTATGGCCTGGCTTGGGCTGATGCTGGCCATGCCGGAAACCGTTAAAAGGCAGGAGACACCGCTACGGGTAATGAGCGTGGTAGAGGATTTTTGCGCGGTATTCCGCAACCGCGTTTTCCTTAACGGTGCCGCCACGCTTGCGCTTTATTATATTCCGCTCATGAGCTGGGTGGCCGTCTCCCCGGTGATTCTGATCGACGCGGGCGGCATGACCACCGCGGAATTTGCCTGGGCGCAGATCCCGGTATTTGGAGCGCTGATCGCCGCCAATATCGTGGTGATGCGCGTTGTGGACGATCCGACCGACCCACGCTATATCCGTCGTACCGTGCCCATCCAACTGGTCGGGCTGGTGACGTTGCTTGCCGGGAATCTGCTCTTTCCGCACCTCTGGTTCTGGTCGGTGGCCGGCACCAGCATCTATTGCTTTGGCATCGGGCTGATTTTCTCGACCCTGTACCGTTTTACGCTGTTTTCTAATAACTTACCGAAAGGTACCGTGTCGGCGTCGCTCAACATCGTGGTGCTCACTACCGTGGCGCTATTAATCGAAGTCGCGCGCTGGCTGTGGTTCTCTGGCGGCGGGCGTATTCCGTTTCATCTGTTGGCGCTGGTCACCGGTTGCCTGGCCATACTCTGCCTGACCCGTCTGGTACGTCGGGTGCAGCAGTACCACACCTCTGAATGCCGCTAATCTCGCGGCAGATCAACAAAACCATACATTCATAATGGTTATAATCCTTCCTTCGGCGGCAGCAGACCGCCTCGTTTTTTAGGATCTCCCGTGTGACGGGGAAGGAAAAAACATGTCTCTTATTACAGAACTTCCGCAAATCTTTGAGCAATTCTCCGACGCCCGCCAGAAAGGTTTTCTCACCGTGATGGAACTGAAAGAACGCGGAATTCCGCTGGTCGGCACCTACTGTACTTGTATGCCGCAGGAAATCGCGATGGCCGCCGGGGCCGTTGTGGTGTCGCTGTGCTCCACCAACGACGAAACCATTGAAGAAGCGGAAAAAGATCTGCCGCGTAACCTCTGCCCGCTGATAAAAAGCAGCTACGGTTTCGGTAAAACCGACAAATGCCCGTACTTCTATTTCTCTGACCTGGTGGTGGGTGAAACCACCTGCGACGGCAAGAAAAAAATGTACGAATACATGGCGGATTTCAAAGCCGTCCATGTGATGCAGCTACCCAACAGCGCAACGGATGCCGCCTCCCGTGCGCTGTGGAAATCGGAAATCCTGCGCCTGCAACAGCACATCGAGGAACGCTTTGGTCAGCCTATCAGTGAAGCCGCCCTGCGCGAGGCCATCGTGCTGAAAAACCGCGAACGTCAGGCGACAGCGGATTTCTACCGTCTGGGGCAGCTTAACCCACCCGCGCTGAGCGGAGCAGACATCCTGAAAGTGGTGTACGGCGCGACCTTCCGTTTCGATAAAAACGCATTGATCAGTGAACTCAATGAGATGACTGTCCGCGTGAAATCCGAGTGGGAACAGGGCAAGCGGCTGGAGTCACGTCCGCGCATCTTGATCACCGGCTGCCCGATTGGCGGCGCGGCCGAAAAAGTGGTGCGCGCCATTGAAGAGAACGGCGGCTGGGTGGTGGGCTATGAAAACTGCACCGGCGCGAAAGCCACCGAACGCAATGTGGCGGAAGAGGGTGATGTGTATGACGCGCTGACCGACAAATATCTGGCGATTGGCTGCTCCTGTATTTCGCCAAATACCGAACGCCTGCGTTTGCTAAGCCAGATGGTGGAAGAGTACCAGGCCGATGGGGTGGTGGACGTGATTTTGCAGGCCTGCCATACCTATGCGGTGGAATCGCTAGCCATCAAACGTCACATACGCCAGCAGCACAACATTCCTTATATGGCGATTGAGACGGACTACTCCACCGCCGATATCGGGCAGCTCAGCACCCGCGTCGCCGCGTTTATTGAAATGCTGTAAGGAGCCAGGGTGACGTTCACGATAGGTATTGATTCCGGTTCGACCACCACCAAAGGAATATTGCTGGAAGGGAACGCCATTGTCCGGCGTTTCCTCTGCCCCACCTCGTTTCGCCCGGCAGACAGCATTCATGATGCCTGGCAGACACTGCGGGCTGGTCTGCAAGAAACGCCCTTCCTGACCCTCACCGGATACGGGCGACAGCTGGTGGATTTTGCCGATAAGCAGGTGACGGAGATTTCCTGTCACGGCCTGGGGGCGCGCCTGCTGTTGCCGGAGGCACGTACGGTGATTGATATCGGTGGCCAGGACAGCAAAGTTATCCAGCTCGATGAACAGGGCAATCTCACCGATTTTCTGATGAACGACAAATGCGCCGCCGGGACGGGGCGCTTTCTGGAAGTGATTTCCCGCACCCTGGGCACCACGGTGGAGGCGCTGGACGGTATTACTGACGGCATCACCCCACATCCGCTGACCAGCATGTGCACCGTGTTCGCCGAATCAGAAGTGATCAGCCTGCGCTCGGCAGGTGTGGCCCCGGAGGCCATTCTGGCTGGGGTGATTAACGCCATGGCGCGGCGCAGCGGGCACTTTATTTCGCGTCTCACTACACAAGGACCGCTGCTGTTTACCGGCGGCGTCAGCCACTGCGCCCGTTTCCGGGCCATGTTGAGTGAACACCTGAACATGGCGGTGCATACCCATGACGATGCTCAGTACGCCGGGGCGATTGGCGCGGCGCTGATTGGCCAGCGCCAGAGGGCACGCTGATGGTAGAGTTTCTGTTTTTATTTCACTCCACCGTCGGCGTGGTGCAGACCCGCAAGCTGTTGCAGGCCGCCGGTGTACCGTTTCGCGTGGCGGATATCCCCCGCACCCTGCGTGGCGGCTGCGGGTTATGCATTCGTCTGCAATGCCCACCCGGCGCCGAACAACAGTGGGTGCTGCCCGGCGCAACGCAGGCGGTTTACCGCTGCGAGGGAGAAGCGTTTGAACAGGTGGCCGTGTATTAGTCGTACCGGGAAAATGGCACCGTGCGGCCTGATGCCCTCACCCCAACCCTCTCCCACGGGGAGAGGGAGAAAAGCTTGCCATCATCCGGGATTTTCCCCGATGGCGCTGCGCTTACCTGGAGCGGGTTTGGTAGCCCGGATAAGGTGCTTGCGCCGCCATCCGGGAAAATGGCGCCGTGCGGCCTGATGCCCTCGCCCACAGGGCTGAGGAATCCCCAGTAATATTACGTTTTACAGCGATAACACTGCGCCGTAAGAATACAAAAGTCACAGCGATGACAGGGTCCGGCTGAAAATCGATGAGGCGTTGACGGCTGACCGGGGCCGCCCGCAGGGATGCGGGCGGAGGGGATAGCCTGCAAGGACGCAGGCTGGTCCCCGACCCGAAAGTCAGACGACATAAGCATCATGGACCGCGCCAGCGGCGATTTTCCTGGCCGGGAGCCCGGGTCGCCAGGGTGGTGGCGGGAACCACCCTGGCACGTTCACGGGTTCTGACGTGACAGAGAAGCAATGAGCATGAAGTGAACGGAATGACCACCAGAGCCACATTGTCCCCCTCACCCTGGCCCTCTCCCACGGGGAGAGGGAACCGATCGTGCTCGCATTTTTTGTGGGGATCCTTCAGACCACGGGGAGAGGGGGAAAAGCGTGCCGCCATCCGGGACCGCTTTACCACTAACCTCTGCTATGATGCCCTTTTTCTCGAGCCTGGAAGCCCAATGAGCAAAATCGATCTCAGCCACAGTGAACGCGAGATGCTACGCGAGAAACTGCAACGCTACTGCGCCGACAACTTCGACCTCGAACTGGAACAATTCGACGCCGAATTCTTTGTCGATTTCGTGATTGAAAACATCGGCCCGACGCTGTTTAACGCCGGGATCGACGAAGCCATCCGCACCCACGCCGCGTACAGTGAACGCATTCAGGAAGAGATGGATCTGAAAAAGATCTACTGATCGTCAATCACAAACCGCGTCGCTTCAAAGCGGTTTAAGATCAGGTGCACCAGAAACACCATTGTCAGCGTGCCCAGTAAAGCAACCGTCACCGACACAATGCGATACAGATCGCTGAACACCAGGTCGGTGTCCGGGTGCAGGTTCTGCCCAAACATAATGCCAATCGTGGTTACGCTGGAAAAGCCAACGCCCGCACCCACCTTTTCCATCACATGTAGCCGCGCGCTAAACGCCAGCCCAAGACCAATCAGCGGCATCATCAGCAACATATGGCTGCTGTGATTGTAGAGAATCAGCTGCACCAGCAGGATATACAGACAGGCGAGAACCACCCCTACCACACGCCATAGCGAACTCATCACCGCGCCGCGATAGTGCATCGGGAACAGGATCAGGATCCCCGCCATCAGCGCCGACAGCGAATCACTGAGATCGCTTATCTGGAAGACAACAAAGATCATCGTCGCCACGGTGCCAGAAAGCAGGGATTCATGCCGCACACGGGCATCGCTTTTTTCGATCCGCGGCGGCGGATTGCGCGGTGTTACATCCGGGATCAGATAATGCATCAGCGCGCTGAGCGCCACCGCCATTACGCTGGCTTCGATGTTCGAAAAGATTAGCGTATGCCAGTCGCTGGTCGGGTAGCTCATAAAGTTGAGCATCGTGCTCTGACACACCACCCCGGCGGAACCAAACAGGAACAGCGGCCCCTTGCTCATAAAACGAAAACGCATCACATACAGGCCGAATACTACCAGCGTCATGATGAGCGGCCATTTCGACAAATAGCCGATGATCAATACCATTTCGACGCAGTTCAGCACCGCACTAAAAATAAATTGCTTCGCCACATGGCCATTAAACACGGGTACCAGTGACAGCAACATCACCGGGTAAACTACGTAAAAGACGCCGTAGCTGGTGTTGTAAAAGCTGGAGATGCTCAGCGCGAGCATCCCGGCAAATACGATACGCAACGTCTGGCGAAAATCATTGGCGGTATAGACAATGTTGCCGTGCGGCGTAAAGACGCGCGCCAGGGTATTAATAGACATAGTGCAGCCAGCTGACGAGATGGATTTGCAGCCCTGAGAAGAAACGGGCAAACAGCCCTTCGCTGTTATACAACTGCACGGTGGCGCGCGCGCCGGTCGGCAGGGACGTCGGCAGCGTCTCGTCCAGCGCCACGTGAATACGCATGCGCTGCGCGTCACGCACCCAGCGGTTGGAGGTTTCCGGTTGCGACAACTCGCCGTTAACCGCTTCTTGCCCGGCTAACACGCCCGCATCGCTGCTGGTAACATGGGCGCGAAACACATGGCCCGGTAACGCATCAAACACCACCGCAGCATCCGTACCGGCGTGAGTGTGACGCAAGCTTTTCTCGCGGAAATCCGCCACGATATCGGCGCTATCATGCACCAGCGCCAGGGTGGCGCTCCCGGCTGCGGCATAATAGCCGGGGCTCAGTTGCAGGTTACTCACCTTCCCCCCTACCTCGGCACGCACCTGCGTCCAGCCAAGGTTGAGCTGCGCCTGCTCCAGGCTGTTTTGATATTTTTGCAACGTCACATTGCGGCTGTCATTGCGCTCACCGCGCTCAATCGTCAGGGCGTGAATGGTCGCGTTGAGGTTATTCACCGCCTGTACGCTGCTCTGCCAGGTGGTGCGCACTTTATCCAGGTCGGATTGCGAGACGTTTTGCATCGCTCCCAGACGTTGATAGCGGTCAAAGGTCACTTTGTCATTTTGCGCGGTGAGCTGTGCGGTTTTGAGGTTCGCTTCGGCTGCCGCAATCTGCGCGTCCAGCTGTTGATTGGTGAGTCGCGCCTGTGCCAGGGCGATTTGCGCGGCTTCCACCTGGTTGTTAAACGGCGTGGCATCGAGCTCGTAAAGCACGTCGCCCTTCTTCACCACGCTGTTGTTCTGGACATAAACGTTCGCGACATAGCCGGACACGCGCGACGATACCGGAGTCACCACGCGCATCACGGTGGCGTCCGGCGTCAGCGGGATCCAGATATCGGCAACGATAAAGTAGACAAACATCAGCAGGAAAGAGGCAATACTCACCCTTACCCAGCGGGCAAACTTTTGTTCTGGCGTCATCATGGTTTATTGAGTCTTGTTATCTTCTTCGCGGATATTCCGCAAATTGCAGGCGATCTGATTCAATGTGGCGCTGAAAATCTCCATATTCTCAGCTGGGATGTTTTGCGCCGCACGTTCCTGACAGGCCTCAATCACAATGGTGATTTTTTCTAGCATGGCATGGCCTTCCGGCGTAAGCGCCAGCAGACGGATACGCTTGTCATAGGGCGATGTGGTGCGCGCAAGCAACCCCTGGTTTTCAAGCTGCGTGAGGGTACGCATTAACGGCGGCAGTTCAATGCCCTGCACTTCCGCCAGCTCACTGACTGAGACGTTATCGCCCAACTGGCTAAGCTGCATCAGCACCGTCCAGCCGGACTGCGTGAGGCCAGTATCGGCAAGCGCATGATCAATAGTGGCGCGCCACTGGCGCACAATCATCGCCATGCGCATTCCCAGCGGCCTGCGGGCAAACAGTTCGTCTTCTGTCATGTGAGGTTCCTCATTAAGCCGTGAGGAGGATAATAGTTATCATGATAAGTATCAAGAAACGGAGGTAAGAAAAGCATGAAATGGAAAAATTTTATCAGAATATTTTCTTCGCTCACGCTTAGTGGAGTACAGGTGAATACTTTTTAATTATCCTGAGCCCGGCTTAGCTATTCGTCGCTTATTCGCAGCAATATTGTGGGGATATTCCCACGAGGCCACTACTTTTTGATTACCCGCCTCAGAGAAAAAATATAACTATATGTTTTTATTTATATTGTTAAAACCCAAACTCTATCTCTTCGACTTGTTAAAAGCTTTATCTTTACGTAGCCGGGCCTGAACAATAAAGATTCACAAAATGCTTTTCTTTAACATACAGACTGACCTGCTCCCCGTTGATTAATACACCGCGATGTTAGTAATGTCTTCATAAGCCACATGAGGACATCCCCATGAAGAAGCGTTTTTCCGACGAACAGATCATCTGTATTCTCCGCGAGGCCGAAGCCGGCGTTTCTGCCCGTGAGCTCTGCCGTAAGCACGCCATTTCCGACGCCACCTTTTACACCTGGCGTAAGAAGTATGGCGGTATGGAGGTGCCTGAGGTTAAGCGCCTGAAGTCTCTTGAGGAAGAGAACGCCAGACTCAAGAAGCTGCTTGCTGAAGCCATGCTGGATAAGGAGGCGCTTCAGGTGGCTCTTGGGCTAAAGTACTGACGACAGACCAGAAGCGGGAAGCCGTGGAAGTCATGTGCGAGGCTAAGGGTCTGTCGCAACGTCGTGCCTGCAGGCTGGCAGGTCTGTCCCTGTCAACCTGCCGATATTCGGCTCAGCGTCCGCCTGCTGACGCGCAGCTGTCTCTACGCATCACAGAGCTGGCACTTGAACGCCGCCGTTTTGGTTACCGGCGTATCTGGCAGCTTCTGCGACGTGAAGGTCTTTGCGTTAACCACAAGCGGGTTTACCGCATCTATCAACTTAATGGCCTGAGTGTAAAACGCAGACGACGTCGTAAAGGGCTGGCAACAGAACGTCTGCCGCTGCTCCGCCCGATGGCGCCCAATCTGACCTGGTCAATGGATTTCGTCATGGACGCACTGGCCACAGGTCGCAGGATCAAGTGCCTGACCTGCGTGGATGATTTCACAAAGGAATGCCTGACGGTCACTGTTGCCTTCGGGATTTCAGGCGTGCAGGTCACGCGTATTCTGGACAGCATTGCGCTGTTTCGCGGCTATCCGGCTACGATAAGAACCGATCAGGGCCCGGAGTTTACCTGCCGCGCACTCGATCAGTGGGCTTTTGAGCATGGTGTGGAGCTGCGACTTATCCAGCCCGGCAAGCCAACGCAGAACGGATTTATTGAGAGTTTTAACGGACGCTTTCGTGATGAATGCCTGAATGAGTACTGGTTCAGCGATATTGTTCACGCCAGGAAGATCATTAATGACTGGCGACTGGATTATAACGAGTGTCGACCACATTCATCACTGAATTACCTGACGCCGGCTGAATTTGCAGCGGGCTGGCGAAACGGGAAATATGAAGAAAAACCAACCGACATTACTAACTGAAGGTTGTATCTAACTCTGGGGGCAGGTCAAGACTGGCTAAAACTTACAGCAAGACTCATTTTTTATCGCCTACATATGCTGGTTTCTTAATCTGTATAGCGGCAATCAAGAATTGAGCATGACTCGTTATCAACATCTGGTCTGGGTGCTGGCAGAACGAATCGAACAAGGACTTTATCCCCCTGGAGAAAAAATGTCCTCATTACACAGGCTTTGCCAGGCACAAGCACCGTTCAGTAGGCCTATCAAGCGCTGCTATCGACGTGTAAACCTGACAACATCATCGCCGTCGAGTCGCCTTCTTGTTATGGCACCAACGTTTCCTCGCCCCATTTGGCGGCCTCTAACTTTATCCGCGAAGGCCACTACCACCGCCACGTCTGACGGATGCGGCAGATCTACCAGCGCAACATGGAGATCTACACCTGCTGGCTGCGCGAGTTTTTCCACTGCGGGATCTGCGTAACCCGCCCGACCGGCGGCTTTATGCTGTGGGTGGAATTACCTGAGCAGGTAGATATGGTGTGCGTGGTGAAGCAACTGTACCGGATGAAGATCCAAGTCACGCCGGGTTCGCTGTTTTCAGCTTCAGGGAATTATCGGAACTGCTTAAGGAACAACTGCGCGCTGCCGCCGATCGAGAAGCACCGCGAGGTGACGGTGCAGCTGGGGGTGGCGATGAAGTGGGCGGTAAAATGAACATATATTATGTTCGCCCACGCGAAATTATGCCAGTTATTATCAATAAACACTTAAAAATCAATAGTATTTAAGATACATTACGAAAGACACAGGTGAGTTCTTTAGGATTAGGTCGCCAAATATGATCGAAACCACTTGATAGTAATATTTCGACCTTATGCCCAGGCATTTCTATTAATAGATAACGATCATGGCAACCTAGATATTTTTGTTGAGTAGTGATCTGAACACTCCAATCAGGACATACACTTTTGACAAAATCATTTGTAATCTCTTTACTATTTAGTAGAACATTTAATTTCGCGGGTGTATCTGCATATTCAATAATTAGATTACCTCTTGGAAGAATAGAATAAAAAAGGCTTTTGTTATGATCCCAGTTTGTTGCAAAGTAATTATCACAAATTGTTACTTTCCATGCATCACGGCATAATATTTCTAGGTACTTTTTCAAATCATCTCGAGATGCATTAGCTTCAATATTTATGGCAATATGGTTATTGATTAATCCATCCTTATAGTGAACATAAGGCAACTTCTTTGATGGGTCATCAGTTAAAATAACTTTCAATGCTGATTTTGAAGCTAATGTAAGAAGATCATCATCCTTTTCACCCTCATTTAATAGCTGAGGTAATACTCTTTCATAAGTTGCATTATTGAGGCCTAATTGTTTAGCTGCTTCCCATTGTTTTTTATTTGTGGAATACGGAAACGTAATCTTTTTTAAGATTCTTTTATACTTTTTAGAACCCGTATGATTTAAATACTCCACTAGCAATGGCGTTTCAAGAACTATATTCCCTAGCATTTATCTCATCTCCATCAATTCAGCTAATGTAGCATCGAAAAATCCTTTCGGGAATGATGCTTTATTATGGCTAAGATCGGTAAAATCACCATTATCATCAATAAGCAATGAAACAAAAGATTCATCTACGTTAGGCTTATAATGAACCACAACATCAGTAGAGGATATTGCATCATCATAAATTTGATAAGCGATGCGATTGATTAAATGCTCACAATGAGTTTCAACAATAACTTGAATCCCTTTACTTGCAATAAATGTCAGGAATATAGCCAAATGAGCTTGAGCCTTAGGATGTAACTGAATCTCAGGATTTTCCAATAAAATTAGATCTCCTTTTTTCGCCATAAGACAGATAATAAGCACCTTAGCAATATAGCTCATTCCGGCACCTAAATTTAATGGCGATACACTCCCCTCCAATTCTCTAATTGCTAAATGCAACTTTAACTTGATCTCCTACTTTTTCAGTGACCAGTTCTGAACTCGTTCCAGTAATTAATTTCAACCAGTATGAAACCTGATATGCCAATGTTTTCGACTCGGCGGTTTTAACCAGATAATCTGGAACTGGATTATTTTTCATTTTATCGAAAGTTGAAAACAAATGTTCCCCAGCCCCGCCAACCCGACGTTCAGCTACAGGAAGAAACTCTTGTGCACCTAATCTATTAGCATTTAAATAAAGTAATTCAGGCTCAATTCCAATCACGCGAGGTTCATATTGATATCCTAAGTGACTATCAGTATCTGTGTATTCTGCATTCAAGACTAGATTGTGTTTTGTATTATTAGAATCCTGAACACTTATACGTATGGATTTCGCATTAACTTTTTTATTTCTAATTGATGAAAAATCAGCCAAAAATCTAATAACATCTTCCATGCTATATTGGTTTACTGAAGCACTATGCTTAATGATTAACATCAACGCCTGTAAAACACTAGATTTACCAGACGAATTGGTACCTGTTAATATTGTCAATGGTGATAAAGGCAGTTCCGTAGAGTCCAGGCTTTTGAAACCATTGATACTAATTTGTGTAAGCATCTTTAATCCTCTTTATCATTTCCCGAGCAAAATCAAATCGAATTTTCACATATTCCGTAGTATCTATAGACCCAGAAAAAACACCTAACGCATCAAAATTACTCTTATATTCTTCTATAAATCCTAGTAGATCCGAATTATGTGGTAAAAAATTCAAATCAATCTGACTGAAAACCATAACTAATACTTCAAACAAGCCCATATTAACTGGCCGTCTCTTCCCCCCCGATTTTGAAGAGAATCGAAAAGCCTCAGAACCTAAAGTTTTATAAATATTAGTCATACCGGTTATGCAAGCATATTCAACTTCATCAATTAAAGCATCACTTGCTTTTGCATTAATAAACTTCATAGCCGATGCGAGAAAAGCATCAATATCAGAACGAAATTCGACCCCAGGCAATTGCTCTGTAATCAATAAATAAAAAGCAACGAATCGAAGGATCAGATATCGATCCCTCATTCGCTCAGATTTTACACCGCCTCCGGTTGCCAACTTAAATGACTCATGTTCAGCTAAATTTTGAATTAAAAGAGTTGCAATCCCCTGATACAAGGCATGACGCATTTCTTGTTTATTCAAATTAATGCCACCACGATTCACTCGCTCAAAAATATTAAACTTCACATATTCCGGCGTCGGCGGTTGAATTACATAAGAGTGTAATTGACAATCCTCAAGCTTAGCCTGCAATAATGGAGGTATATCAGTAAAATGTTTCCCTCTCAAGTCAGGTAACATTGAAAGATCTGTTAACGCGAATTCATTATTAATATAGCGTTTAAGTGCAGAAATTCGCTGTTTTCCATCAATTATTTGTCGGACACCATTTTCGTCTTCGAAAAGATAAATTAACGGTATAGGAATCCCCATCAAAATAGATTCGATGAGTTCTGACTGGTGCTTTCGGTCCCACACAATCTTACGTTGGAAATCAGGAGCAAGCACTAATTGCCCGCGAGCTTCACGGCGCAATAATTCAAAAACACTAGATTGTTCTTTCGCAATTCGAACTTCCGTATCAGTCCCCATCTGATGCGGATGTGACGTTAACTCGAGTTCTTCTTGCCCTTCGAGTTCAATAATGTCGTTTTCTACATCATCCACATCACGCATGTTGAGGTCACCTTTCATATTTCTGTTCGCATCACTATGTTGCAGGAGAAGTACTCTAAATCTAATAATCCAGAGCAATTACCGTGCCTAATTATACCCTAAGTTTGACTTCAACCGCGACTATAGCAGCATCATTATGCGAGTCATTTTCCATAACTTGAAGCTCATATACTGCCCGTGGTCATAGCCAGCCCACTGATTTTATGTACAATCGTAATGGTCCTGATTAAATCGAGAGCACCCAATGGCTGACCTGAACCTGAGTACCCTGACGGAAGCAGATATCATCACCAAATGCGTTATACCCGCCATCCTCGATGCTGGCTGGAACGACACAACGCAAATCAGACAAGAAGTCAAACTCCGGGACGGCAAAGTCATCGTGCGCGGTAAGGTTGCGGCGCGTAGAACGGTGAAATCCGCCGATATCGTGCTGTATCACAAGCCGGGCATTCCGCTGGCGGTGATTGAAGCCAAAGCCAACAAACATGAAATCGGCAAAGGGATGCAGCAGGGTATCGAGTACGCGCGCCTGCTGGACGTACCTTTCGTCTTCGCCACCAACGGCGACGGTTTTATTTTCCGCGATGCCACGGCAGCAGAAGGTGAACTGCTCGAAAAAAGTATTACCCTGGATGAGTTTCCATCGCCAGATGAACTCTGGCATAAGCTCTGCGTCTGGAAAGGCTACACCGCAGCTCAGCTTCCGGTGATTACCCAGGACTACTACGACGACGGCAGCGGCAAAGCACCGCGTTATTACCAGCTACAGGCCATCAACAAAACTATTGAGGCCGTCTCTGCCGGGCAAAATCGCGCCCTGTTGGTGATGGCTACCGGGACGGGGAAAACCTACACCGCCTTTCAGATTATCTGGCGCTTATGGAAAGCAAAAAGTAAGAAGCGGATCCTGTTCCTTGCCGATCGCAATATTCTGGTCGACCAGACCAAAAACAACGATTTTCATCCTTTCGGTTCGGCAATGACCAAAGTCAGCGGTCGCACTATCGACCCGGCGTATGAAATCCATCTTGCGCTGTATCAGGCCATCACCGGCCCGGAAGAAGATCAAAAAGCCTTTAAACAGGTGGCGCCGGATTTCTTTGACCTGATTGTGATCGACGAATGCCATCGCGGCAGCGCCTCGGAAGACAGCGCGTGGCGCGAAATCCTCGACTACTTCAGCGCCGCCACACAGATTGGCTTAACCGCCACGCCAAAAGAGACCCATGAAGTCTCCAGCACCGATTACTTCGGCGACCCGGTATATATCTACTCGCTGAAAGAAGGTATCGAAGACGGCTTCCTTGCCCCTTATAAAGTGGTGCGTGTCGACATTGATGTTGACCTGCAGGGCTGGCGACCAACGAAAGGTCAGGTGGATAAAAACGGTGAGTTGATCGACGACCGTATCTACAACCAGAAAGACTTTGACCGCACGATGGTGATCGATGAACGCACCGAACTGGTGGCGAAAACCATTACCGATTACCTTAAACGCACTAACCCGATGGATAAAACCATCGTCTTCTGTAACGACATCGATCACGCGGAGCGGATGCGCCGCGCGCTGGTCAATCTCAACCCGGAACAGGTTAAGAAGAACGACAAGTACGTGATGAAAATCACCGGTGATGACGAGATTGGAAAAGCTCAACTGGATAACTTTATTAACCCCAGGAAGGACTACCCGGTTATCGCCACCACCTCCGAGCTGATGACCACCGGTGTGGACGCCAAAACCTGCAAACTGGTGGTGCTGGACCAAAACATTCAGTCGATGACCAAATTCAAGCAGATCATCGGCCGCGGTACCCGCATTGATGAACGCTACGACAAGCTGTGGTTCACCATCCTTGATTTTAAAAAAGCCACCGAGCTGTTCGCCGACGAACGCTTCGACGGTATTCCGGAAAAGGTGATGGACACCACGCCGGACGATATCGCTAATCCCGATTCCGATTTTGAGAAAGAGTTTGAAGAAGAGACAGAGGAAGAAGCGGCTCAAACCGATTCAGAAGACAATGTCACCGGGGCAAATGAAGATCCTGCACCTTACACATCTGGCAAACCAGGCGACGATATAGGCCCTGTTCCTCCCGGCGAGGAAAACAAAGTGCGCAAGTTCCACGTCAACGGCGTGGCCGTCGGCGTGATCGCCCAGCGCGTGCAGTATTACGACGCCGACGGCAAGCTGGTCACCGAATCCTTCAAAGACTACACCCGCAAAACTCTGCTCAAAGAGTACGCCTCGCTGGATGATTTCACCCGCAAATGGCAGGACGCCGAGCGCAAACAGGCCATCATCAAAGAGCTGGAGCAGCAGGGGATTATCTGGGAAGTGCTGGCGGAAGAGGTCGGTAAAGAGCTCGACCCGTTCGACATGCTGTGCCACGTGGTGTATGGTCAGCCGCCGTTAACCCGCAAAGAGCGGGCGGAGAACGTGCGTAAGCGCAACTACTTCACCAAATACTCCGACGCCGCGCAGGCGGTACTGAATACGCTGCTGGATAAATATGCCGACGCGGGCGTGCAGGAAATAGAGAGTATTCAGGTGCTGAAGCTCAAGCCGTTCGACAGCATGGGTACGCTGCCGGAGATCATTAAAAGCGGATTCGGCGACCGTAACGGGTATAATCAGGCCATCAGCGAGCTGGAAAGCGAAATCTACCACTTACCGCCCCGCTCCGCGTAACCACTCCCCTTTTGCGCCTTCTGCTGCCACCGCGTAGCAGAGGGCCTTATTGTTAATGAAGCATGGAACACATCATGTCAATCAGCTCAGTTATCAAATCCTTACAGGACATTATGCGCAAAGACGCCGGTGTGGACGGCGATGCGCAGCGCCTCGGCCAGCTCTCCTGGCTGCTGTTTCTGAAAATCTTTGACGCACAGGAAGAGGCGCTGGAACTGGAACAGGATAACTATCAGTACCCGATCCCGCAGCGCTACCTGTGGCGCACCTGGGCGGCGAACGCCGAGGGCATTACCGGCGATTCCCTGCTGGAGTTCGTCAACGACGATCTGTTCCCGGCGCTGAAAAACCTCACCGCACCGATTGATAAGAACCCGCGCGGCTTTGTGGTCAGACAGGCGTTCAGCGATGCCTATAACTACATGAAAAACGGCACCCTGCTGCGTCAGGTGATCAACAAGCTCAACGAAATCGACTTCACCAGCGCCAGCGAACGCCACCTGTTCGGCGACATTTACGAACAGATCCTCAAAGATCTGCAATCGGCGGGCAATGCCGGCGAGTTTTATACCCCACGCGCCGTCACCCGCTTTATGGTCGATCGCGTCGATCCGAAACTCGGCGAGTCGATTATGGACCCGGCCTGCGGCACCGGCGGCTTCCTCGCCTGCGCGTTCGATCACGTAAAAACCAAATACGTGAAAAGCGTGGCCGATCACCAGACGCTGCAACAGCAGATCCACGGCGTGGAGAAAAAGCAGCTCCCGCACCTGCTGGCGACCACCAATATGCTGCTGCACGGCATTGAAGTGCCGGTGCAAATTCGTCACGACAACACCCTCAATAAACCGCTGTCGTCGTGGGATGAACAGCTGGATGTCATCGTCACCAACCCGCCGTTCGGCGGCACCGAAGAAGACGGCATTGAGAAGAACTTCCCGGCAGAGATGCAGACCCGCGAAACGGCGGATCTGTTCCTGCAACTGATTATTGAAGTGCTGGCGAAAAACGGCCGCGCGGCGGTGGTGCTGCCGGACGGCACGCTGTTTGGCGAAGGCGTGAAAACCAAGATCAAAAAGCTGCTCACCGAGGAGTGCAACCTGCACACCATCGTGCGTCTGCCGAACGGCGTGTTTAACCCGTACACCGGGATCAAAACCAACCTGCTGTTCTTTACCAAAGGCCAGCCGACCAAAGAGATCTGGTTCTACGAGCACCCGTACCCGGCGGGTGTGAAAAACTACAGCAAAACCAAACCGATGAAGTTTGAAGAGTTCCAGGCCGAGATCGACTGGTGGGGCAACGAGGCCGACGGCTTCGCCAGCCGCGTCGAGAACGAGCAGGCGTGGAAGGTCAGCATCGACGAGGTGATTGCCCGCAACTTTAACCTCGATATCAAAAACCCACACCAGGCGGAAACCGTCAGCCACGATCCGGATGAACTGCTGGCGCAGTACGCCAAGCAGCAGCAGGAGATCCAGACCCTGCGCCACCAGCTGCGCGATATCCTCGGCGCGGCGCTCTCCGGTAAGGAGACCAACTGATGGCGGTGGAAAAACTGATTGTCGACCATATCGATGCCTGGACCACGGCGCTGCAAACCCGCTCCACGGCAGGGCGCGGCAGCTCGGGCAAGATCGATCTGTACGGCATTAAGAAGCTGCGCGAGCTGATCCTGGAGCTGGCGGTGCGCGGCAAGCTGGTGCCGCAGGATCCGAACGACGAACCGGCGTCTGAACTGCTGAAACGCATTGCGGCGGAAAAGGCCGAGCTGGTGAAGCAGGGGAAGATTAAAAAACAGAAGCCGCTGCCGGAGATTAGCGAGGAGGAGAAGCCGTTTGAGCTGCCGGCGGGGTGGGAGTGGGTACGGTTTGGTAGCATCTATGAAATGGAATATGGTAATAATTTACCTCAAGAAAAAAGAGCTAATTCTGGCGAATATAATGTATATGGCTCCAATGGAATTGTAGGCACACACAACGAAGCATGCATTAAATCACCATGTATTGTTATTGGCAGAAAAGGTTCAGCAGGGGCATTAAACCTCTCAGATCAGGCTGCCTGCTGGGTGACAGATGTTGCTTATAGTACGATCCCTCCAAGTGCGATGGATCTAGAGTTTGTCTTTATACAATTTCATACCTTAGGCCTCGATACTTTGGGAAAAGGAATTAAGCCCGGCTTAAATCGTAACGATGCTTATAATTTAACAATAGCGATTCCACCTCAAAGCGAACAGAAAGCCATCGTATCAAAAGTAAATGAATTGATGACTTTATGCGATCAACTGGAACTGCACTCCCTGACCAGTCTGGATGCCCATCAACAACTGGTTGAAACCCTGTTAACCACGCTAACCGACAGCCAGAATGCCGATGAACTGGCCGAAAACTGGGCGCGTATCAGCAAGCATTTCGACACGCTGTTTACCACCGAAGCTAGCATTGACGCCTTAAAACAGACCATTCTGCAACTGGCGGTGATGGGCAAACTGGTGCCACAGGATCCGAACGACGAACCGGCCTCTGAACTGCTTAACCGTATTGCGCAGGAAAAAACGCAACTGGTGAAAGACGGGAAAATGAAAAAGCAAAAACCGTTGCCACCGATTAGCGATGAGGAAAAACCGTTTGAACTGCCGAGTGGGTGGCAATGGTGTAAATTTGGTTTAATCTCTGAGTTTATTAACGGAGATCGGGGAAGCAACTATCCTAATAAAAATGAATACGTTGTTCACGGAATCCCTTGGATAAATACAGGTCACATAGAGAAAAATGGGACTCTATCCATAACAGATATGAATTTCATTACTGAGAAAAAATTTAATGAGTTAAGAAGTGGTAAAATTCAAAGCGGAGATTTAGTTTATTGTTTGCGCGGAGCTACATTCGGTAAAACAGCATTCGTAAAACCATATGAATCTGGTGCTATCGCATCGTCTCTAATGATCATTCGACCGTTTATTAGAGAAATGGGAGAACATATATATAATTATTTAATCAGTCCATTTGGACGCTCGCAAATTTTTCGTTTTGATAATGGTTCAGCGCAGCCTAATCTATCTGCTAATAGTGTGATGCTTTATGCTTTTGCATGCCCACCATTACAAGAACAATTTAGAATTCATAAAAAAATAACTGAGCTATTTCATATATGCGATAATTTGAAATTACAAATTCAATCCGCCCAACAAACCCAGCTCCACCTGGCCGACGCCCTCACCGACGCCGCCATCAATTAACCAGCCCCAGAAACCAATAAAGCGGCTAAATAGCCGCTTTATTCCCATCACCAGAAATAATCCTTCCCTTTATTCCTGCCGTTATTTTCATTCATTTTCAGCTGGACTTTCCTTCTATTCCCTGATGATATATACAGGTATTTTTCGCAAGACGCCCGTGCTGGAACACGAGCGCCTCGCTAATCACAATCACTATTCTCGGAGAATAGCAGTCATGACTGATACCCATTCTATTGCAGATCCGTGCGATCCAGAAGTCTCCCCGGCAAATAACCGTCACTTAACCGTAAGTTATGCGAGCCGCTTTGACGATCACCAGCATATCCCGGCGATTATCATGAAGGGCCAGTGGCTGGAAGCCGCCGGTTTTGCCACTGGCAGCAAAATCGATATTAAGGTGATGGAAGGCTGTATCGTGCTGACCGTGAAACCACCAGAGCCGGAATTAATGCATTCCCTGCGTCAGGTTAATAAACTGTCTGCACGTAAACAAAAGCAGGTACAGGAATTTATTGGTGTGATTAGCGGTAAAGCCGCAAATAAACTGCGAGCGTAACGCACTGTAATATTCGGAGCGCAACCCCTCGCGCTCCGCTGCTTATTGTTGCACAAGCGTGTACCAGAAATCGTTTATTCTGTTTTCGATGTCATCTACATGGCCAGCACCCGGCTGGCGAACAATTGCATCGACCAGCGCATCCGGGTCCAGTTTTTGCAAACTTTCAAGGCTTTCTGGCATTGCCATGGCCGCAACATCATGCCCCGCAAGCATTCCCCCCAGTCGCTCAGGCTCCCAGTCGACGCGTTCTCCCCATTCGGTATTGTCATAGAGGCGAGCGTCTTCAATCACGGCATATTCACACAGGATTTTGTAGATATCGACAGCGTCTTTATTGCTTCTGTCACCCCGGTCGCGCCAGGCAAATAATTTCAGTAACAACAAGCCAGGTAGCGAACAAAAACGAACGACACCACACTGCGGAATATCCACGGAAACGGCATGAGTCCAGGCTTCCGTAAAACCATCCACGGACATGATGATGTCCCTGTCCGGCGGCCAGGCCACTTCGTTGCCCTCGGCAATACCGCCGAAAGGGATGATATCCAGCTCAATGTCATCCCACAGTAAACGGTGCGCATTGCCTTTGACTTCCGCAGCGCCGCCCGCCAGCATCGATGCCTTTAAGGCAGTAAACTGCTCCCATGTATCAATAAAAACCGCGATATCAATATCTCGCGTATGGCGCCCGGTTTTCCTGCCGTGAACATGGGTAAGCAAAACCTCTCTGGCCGTTGCACCAGCAATAAAAAACTCACACCCTGCGACCGTACAAATGCGGTTAACCTTTTCTAACGTAGTCTGGATTTCAGCCGATAATGGCTGACTCAGCGTGTAAATATCGCTCATTGATCATCCTCGCCGTTTCTATGCTTCGGTCGTCCTGCGATGCCACCAGCTCTGCAATAGTGAGTAATGCATAGCTTTGTGTATTTATCCGAAAAGCGTTTCCCCAGAAAGTCTCGATAAGCTCATAACTTCCCTCTGGCGCAGGGCGTAATGCCAGCGTTTTCCAGCGCTCGGTGAAAGATAATGGCGTGAAGATTTTTATGGTTTCCGGGTGCAAATAACCGTCACTAAGTTCATGGCCCGCCACGTCTCCAGCCCAGCACTCTCCCGGTTGCAACACGATGTCCTGCCAGGGAATATTGCCTGCCAGGCGCATACTTTTAATCCCGGCGCGTAGAACAGACGCATATTCCTGGATCCATATCTGGTACAGCTCACTCTGGCGGGTAAAGCGGCGGCCATTACGCCCCTGCCGATACCATTTTTTATCGGCCAAATACTCGAAGCCTTTGCCAACCATACCCAGCGAAATACCGGCTAATTCAGCAATCTCTCTGTAGGTATAATTAATGATGCGTTCATCAGACAACAGCACAAAAAGCAATTTCATCACGCCAATGGACATTCGGCCGGTTTGCTTTTTTACTTTCTCACTTTTCTTCCCTGAAATATTGAGATAAAAACCGGGTACAGAGATAAATGCATTCCCGCCACTATCGATAAAATTAATCTGATTTTGCTGGCAGTATTGTTGTAATGCGGGAGTGAGATGGTCGCAAAATAGCAATACCTCCTCGGACATTTCTGCCTTTTTCCACAGCATTTTCCAGTTCATCAGCCATTCTTTGCGCGGCTGCATTTTTACACCATAGTGAAAATAGCGCGCCTGCCCGTCCGGCATATTTAAAAATAGCCCCCCGTCGCTACCGCCTTCGGGATGCTCCCCAACCTCGCCTTTCAGCGGCGGCGGCAGTTGCGCCAGAATCTCGCTCACAACACTCAGTTCGTCATTCATTTGTTCACGATTCCCCTCTTGTTCACGCTGCATGAACAAACTCATTTTATGAACAAAACTTTCTCGTGGGCAACCTCTGTTTTACTATCAGGCCCGTCATCGTCAGGGAGACAGACACCATGATTGTCACACTTTTACCTAATCGCACGGGCAGAGATTTTATTCTCGGCGATTTGCACGGTGCTTTTCCATCTTTGCAGGCGCTACTTTCACATGCCCATTTCGACGAACATCACGATCGGCTGATTGCCACAGGCGACCTGTTTGACAGAGGGCCGGCGGCACTCGACTGTCTCACGTTGCCAGATAAGCCCTGGTTCTACGCCGTTCGCGGTAATCATGAAGACGCCTTGCTGGCATGGTATTTCGCCCCTGACGCTGGCGCAAAAAAAAGGGCCGAGGAAAAGATCGCCCAGCAAGGTGGTGAGTGGTTTTTCACGCTGCACGCGTCCGCACAACACGCGCTTTGCGAGACGATTTCCCGCCTTCCGCTGGTGATTTTATTGTCCGGCCAGAACCACCGCTGGTGCGTTATCCACGGTGAAATTATCCCCGAAGTGAATGACATCAATATATTTCTGGCTTCCCTGTTTGCGGGCGATCGCCTGACGCTAAACAATTGCCTGGCCGGAAGGCGGCGACATCTGACTCGCTGCCATACGCCAGTGAAGGGCATCGATTACGTGGTGAGTGGGCACACTTCCGTCACACCAGCAAACAGACAGCAGGGGAATTGCATTAATCTTGATTTCAGCCTGCCGCCACAACATCCGGACTCTGCGCTGGGTATGCTGGAAACGGATACAAACACGCTTTACCTGTGCAATCGCAAGTACGTTGTGACGACATTGAAGGGCGTTAACTGATCTTGCTTGTTCACGTATTACCGTTGTTCACGCAGCATGAACACATAAAATCCGTGAACAAGCGATACCTTAGCCCCGCTCGCCAGTGCCCCACATCTCCCTTAACCACTCGGCGCGCTGCACAATAGCGGGGATGCCTTTCTGCTCCCAGAAACGCAGTGAGATATGGCCACTGCTCATGCCGCCGCGGCAAAAACGCGGGACATAAACGGCATCGTCATCCAGCATAGTTGAATTGGTTCGCGCGAGCACAACGTTACGCAGCAGCGCGGTCAGATCTTTTAGCGTGTCCGGCAAAGGGACACGGGATAACGATTTGCGCATCTCCATCCATAACCAGGGGTCGCCTCTGAGCCCCCAACCGGAGTGGTCCGGTGTGAGCAAATCGCCAATCGTCGCCCAACTATGTTCCAGCGGAATGCATGATTTGCATTTTTCCAGCTCCAGCAGTTGAGGTAAAAACTCATCGCGCCAGTAGTCGGTATCCACCCACCAGTTTGGGGGAATCGAGGCGTGACGTTCAAAAGGTGTTGAGAGCGGCGTTCCCGTCATCGCCATAAAGGCGGCATAAAAGCGCTCCTTCGCGCTGGACGTGGGGGAAACACACACTTCATCGCTGAGCAGCATCACCAGATTGTCCATCAGCAACTTATCGGGGTAATGCATCAATTCCGGCATGCCCTGGGCGAAAATCTTGCGCATCAACTGGGCGAGTGTTCGCGAGGCGGGGTAGAGCACAAACCGCAGATCCTCACGCTGTGCATGCTTCTTAACGGCAATGTCATACGCCGTTTGCTGCTCATGCGTCTTGAGTTGGGTATCCGCGCCGTATTGCAGCAAGCGCCCAATGATCGTTAAATCTGCACCGTGCCATGCAGCCTGATGCAGGGCGGAATAGCCTTTTTTCTGCGAAACATGATTAATCAGCGAGGGAGAGTATTCGAGGATACCCAGAACCTCACCCCACTTCCCCTGCCAGGCATTAAGAGAAAGCTGGCCTGCCGCCAGCGCCAGTGAATCGGCCATATAGACTCCTTTTGCTGTTCCGTCTTAACATCATCCTTTAGCGAGTGATTTCATTATTCGCTAAGGGGAAGGCATATATTTCCCCTTTTGAAACTTCCACCCCGACCACGACGCTGCGTGTTGGCACGCTTTGGGTTCTCGATTTAAGGATGTACTTAACAATAAATTGCCCGTCACTGGCGAAAGTATAGAAAGAGGACGGAATACACAGTTGCGCATCTTTCACTGTTAAAGGCGGCCTCAGGAAATATTTTTGTTTCGATGGCGGAATAGCGCGGGGATTAATAGAGATAAAAACAGGCTGGTAATCTTGCGCATTATGTACGGCAAAACAGACTTCATTATTTGCCGTACGTCTCACCGAGGTCGTTTCATCGGGTCTGAGCCTGTCGCCTGACCCCGGACAGCCCGTCAATGCCAGCAGGGACGCCAGTAAGAGCATACCGCGCGTTATTCCCCTTCTTAGCACCATGGAAACCCCTGCAATGTTTTTTGATATTCAGACAACATGCGGGACTCCCGGAGATCACCGTCCAGCGTCACATCGCCTCTCGCTCTTAATGCCATCCACGAAGCATAGCCGTAAGTTTTGAGAATGAAATAATCGGCAATGATTTGTGCCTGCTGTTCCATCGAATAACGTCGTAACGGCCGCCCATTTAAATGGTAGCGATAGCTGACCAGCCCACTGATTAAGCCATTTACCCGCACATACATGCCGCGATTACGCTGCCAGATATGGCTGAGTTCGTGAATAAAGATATGCTGAAAAGGATGAGACTCTCGCGAAAAATCGTTGCGGTACCATTCGCGAAAATAGAGTTCGCCATCAGGGGCCATTCCCGCACTTTGGGGCTGTAAGCCAAACGGGAAATAGCTGTCGTGATGCACCCAGATTTTGTGATATTCAAGACTGTTACCGAAGACACTTCTTGCCAGACGGATCTCGCCCGGCTGCAATAACCGCTGACTCCCTTCCCCGTCCATATACATCCTCAGATTATGACGACCTCATATATATAAACCTTACGAATGATTTTTCAATCGCCGCCGCGTGGCTTTCCTTCTTTCAACTGCAGATATCCGCACAGCATTTCCCCCAGTTCTGCTGCAAACGCGGTAATGTCCGTCTCGCTACGTGGCGCTACAGAGAAGGCTTTGCCCACCGCGCCAAGGGTGGTGGTCACCAGTTCACAGACCAGCGCCTGTTTTACTGGCGTCTCATTCGGTAGCACCTCCTGCACAAAGGTCTGAAAAATCCCCTCTCCTGCGGCTTTTGCTGCTGTTACCTCAGGGGCATCGCGATACAAGGGCGCGGCGTCATCCAGCGCGGTGCGCATCGCCGCCTCTTCACACTCCGAGCGCACAAAGGCCAGCACCAGCGAGCGCATACGCTGGAATGGCGGATGACGGGTGTCCTGCAAAATGTCCCGCAGTAGCGTGGTTGTACGCTGCCACTCTTCAAACTGGAGCTGGAAAAGAATCGCGGCCTTATTGGGAAAGTACTGATACACCGACCCGATGCTCACACCGGCACGTTCCGCCACCCGCGCGGTGGTAAATCGCGGCGCACCTTCCTCGGCTAAAACCTGAATAGCCGCCTGAAGGATTGCGGTGACCAGCGCCGTAGAACGTGCCTGACGCGGCTGTTTTCGCGAGGAAATTCGCGGGGTTGAACGCGATGTCATTCGAAGAGTCTCCAGCCAGAGGAATGCGAATAGTGAATGCGACGAATCCATCATATTCTGAATGCGAATAATTAGTCACATTTATTACTGGAGTCCTGCATGACCATGACCACCCTCACCACCGCGCCGCTGTCATTGTTACTGGAGCGTCTGTTTGCCGAGGCCGAAGCGACCACCAGCACCGCGCTGGATAATGTTTCCGAAGAAGAACAAATACGCCTTTTACAGAGCAAAACCGACTACCGGGATCTCTATGGGCGACTGAAAGATCTGTGGCTTCCGGTGTCAAAAGAGACCGGTACACTGCTGTATATGCTGGCGCGCAGTAGCAACGCGCACACCATTGTCGAGTACGGCACCTCCTTTGGGATCTCGGCGCTGCACATGGCGGCGGCACTGCGCGATAACGGCGGCGGCAGGCTGATTACCTGCGAGTTCGAGCCATCCAAAGCGGCGCGCGCACGGCAACATTTTAACCTGGGCGGGGTGAGCGATCTGATTGAGATCCGCGAAGGCGATGCGCTGGAAACCCTGCGCCAGGATCTGCCCGATACGATTGATCTGGTGCTGCTTGACGGCGCGAAATCGCTCTACCCGGAGATCCTGGATTTACTGGAACCGCGTCTGAGAAAAGGGGCGCTGATCGTCGCTGATAACGCCGATTATTACCCGCCGTATCTGGAAAAGGTCCGTTCGCCAGAAAACGGTTATTTGTCGACACCGTTTAGCGAAGATGTAGAGCTGTCTGTCTGGCTGGGGTGATGGGCTGAAAAGCCCGCCGTGTAAGGCGGGCTGCACGCGCTCATGAGAAGGGAGTTATGCGCTTTTTTGTAGCTCCCGACGCGCCAGGTCGGCAAAGAAGCCACTGCGCGATCCGTATTCCCGATGCCGCTCAACGTACGTGTCTATTTTGACTAATAAATTCTGCGGCAAGGTAATGTTCAACTTCACCGCTTTACTGTCATATTTGCTTAAATCAACATCAACATAAGCCCAAATACCGCCCTGGCAATCTTCATCATTCATATGCACGGAAATACTCTGCGCTTGCGGCACCAGTTCGCCTTTCTCGGTGACATAATCCAGATGAGCATCGATCGCACTCCAGGCATCGGCAATCGCGGCATCAATCGTGTCACCCGCGAAATAGCAGCCTGTGATGTCCGGAACAAATCCGGAGAAACTGCCGCTATCAGCCTGATGCAGATAGATCGGAAATTTCATGGTTTACCTCTATTAAGATTGAAAGGGCACCGGCCCGGTGCCGCTTAATTACATTTGTTTCAGGATCTTCTGCAATGTTCCCTTTGCAATATCCTTTTCAGGGTGAGGTACCGTAATCACATATGATACCCCCACCTTGACGAACGTGTGGTGACTCCCTTTCACCCGGTCAAGAACCCAGCCACGCTCTTGCAGTTGTTTCATGAGTTCTCTGCTTGTCATCCCTTTCGATAATGTCTCCCTTTTTACAATGCAAAGAGAGTATACCCACTACCCACACCAGCACCAATGCATTTGTAGGTATGGTGGGTATAAATGATATTCAGCGTACGTAAACATCCGGGATTTCTCCGGTGGCGCTGCGCTTACCGGGGCTACCCGTCAAAAAACACCATTCCCTTGTACGGCTTCGCGCGGCAGGCGGCCAGCCGCTGCGCGAGGTTGCCCACGTGGGCTTCCAGCTTGTGCCCGTCCGGGTCAAGAAAATAGAACGACTCCCCTTCGCTTTTGTTCTCTTTCCACGACGTCACGCCCGCCTGCGTAAGACGTGCCACAAACGCGGCGAAGTCATTTTCATCAATGCTAAACGCATAGTGGGTGTAGTCGCTCTCCTGCGAGGCGATGTAGTGCCGCTGCGCGTCCAGCGACAGGCAAAGCCACAGATCGCCACAGCTCAAGTACGCGCCGCTATCCCAGCGCGCATGCAGGGGCAGTCCCAACAGGCGATGATAAAAATCGATGCTACCGGCAATATCACTCACCGCCAGCGTCAGGTGATTCAGGCCTTTTAACATGTTGTCATCTCAGTAGAAATTAAAGGCAGTCGAGTAAGTGTTGTCGCAACCACTGGTGCGCCGGGTCACGATGCAGACGTTCATGCCAGAGCATCAGCATATCGAACCCCGGCAGCGGCACGGGCGGGTCCACCACCTGCAAGGCCCCAGCCTTTTTCACCAGACGTTCCGGCAATACGGCCACAAGATCGCTGGTCGCCAGCGCCTCCAGCATAAACAAAAAATGGGGTACGGAAAGAACGACGCGCCGTGAAAGCCCACTTTTTGCCAGTACCTCATCGGTTATCGCGCTAAAGCCCCCGCCTTCCGGCGACACAATCACATGTTCCAGCTTGCAGAACTGCGCCAGCGTCGGGCGCCGTTTTAAGGCCGGATGGTTCAGTCGCCCGGCCAGTACATAGCGCTCGGTAAACAGCAGTCGCTGGTGCAGGGCAGGCGGCGACCCTTCGCGAGTATGAAAGATCAGATCGACATCGCCCTGCTCCGCCTGGCGCAAAATCTGCGCGGGGTTCAACTCGAACAGCGCCAACCGGGTGCCGGGTGCAGCGGCCCGCAGGCTGTTGAGTGCCGGGAGCACCACGGCGGACTCGGTGTAATCCGTGGCGGCGATCTTCCAGGTCAGATCGGCGCTTGCCGGGTCAAAGGCGCTACCGGATGACACAGCGCTTTCCAGCGCATCAAGCGCCCGTCGTAACGGCACCCGCAGTTCATCGGCGCGGGCGGTCGGTTGCATGCCGCGTGGTCCTGGCAGCAACAGCGGGTCAGCAAAAATCTCCCGCAGGCGGGCGAGCTGCACGCTGACCGAGGGCTGCGACAAATTGAGCCGCTGCGCGGCCCGCGTCACGTTAAGCTCAGTCAGCAGTACATCCAGCGTCGCTAACAGGTTCAAATCGATACGACGAAAATTAACCATGACTATACCTGCAATAACAGTAATTAATTTCTACTATACCTCTTCATTCACTACCGTGGGGGGACTTTCCCCATACCAGGTACATACGATGAATGTTTTGATGGTTTATGCCCATCCCGAATCCCACTCCCTGAACGGCGCGCTCAATAACTTTGCTGTTTCACATCTGGAAAATGCCGGGCACCACGTGCAGGTTTCCGATCTCTACGCCATGAACTGGAAATCACAGCTGGATGCCGACGACACGCTCGCCCCGCTGGCAGGTGACCATTTCCACCCGTCAATGGATTCAAAACAGGCCTTTGAGCAGGGTTTGCAGAGTGCGGATATTGCCGCCGAGCAGGAGAAATTACGTTGGGCGGACGCGGTCATTTTCCAGTTCCCGCTCTGGTGGTTTTCGATGCCTGCCATTATGAAAGGGTGGTTCGACCGGGTTTATGCGTACGGATTTGCCTATGGTGTGGGTGAACACAGCGACACTCACTGGGGCGATCGCTATGGCGAGGGAAACCTGTCAGGTAAACGGGCAATGTTGCTGGTGACGACGGGTGGCTGGGAATCACACTATAGCCCGCGCGGAATCAACGGCCCTATCGACGATATTCTGTTCCCTATCCAGCACGGGATGCTGTTTTATCCGGGTTTCGAGGTGTTGCCGCCGCTGGTGATTTATCGCACCAGCAAAACAGATGATAAGAAATATGCCGCGTATTGCCAGCAACTGGCACACCGTCTGGACACGCTCTGGCAGGTAGAACCGCTGCCTTTCCGGCAGCAAAACGCGGGGGATTATGTGATTCCCGCGCTGACGTTACGCGAGGATATTGCGCCTGGTGAAGGCGGGTTTGGCGTACATATGAAGTCGTAATGCAGCCAGAAGAATAACCCGGATGCGGCTGCGCCTTATCCGGGCTACCACCACACCTTCGTAGCCCCGGCAAGCGTCAGCGCCACCGGGGGGTTCCCGGAGGCGGCTGCGCCTTATCCGGGCTACCACCGCACTTCGTAGCCTCGGTAAGCGGCAGCGCCACCGGGGGTGTTCCCGGAGGCGTCGTTGCCTTATCCGGGCTACCACCGCGCCTTCGTAGCCCCGGTAAGCGACAGCGCCACCGGGGGTGTTCAGGATGCGCCTTATTCCGGCTCTTTAACCTGGGCGACAAACGATGGGAGATCCCAGGTACCGCCAGCACGAACATAGCGGCACATACCGGTGGTGGATTCGCTGCTCTGGGTGAACGCTTTACCGTCCCACACCCACTCAGCGGATGCCCAGCAGTCACCAATGCCACGACCGCGCTGCCCCAGCGAAATCAGGCCATCGCTGTAATCCGAAGCGGAGTCGGTCACCAGCACCGGTTCGCCCGCAAGTTTGCTGTCGATAACCCAGAAGCCATAGCCTTCGTTATAGGCCGCGCGCCAGCAGAGCGTGGAAATCAGCGCGTGGGTATCGTCCAGCGGCGTCAGGCTGATATCGTTATCCCCCTCATCCGCCTGCGGGTCCGGCGATTTCAGACGCTCGCAATTGGTGTCTTTGGGTAAAGAGGCAATCAATTTAGGCTTAAGCGCGGCAACCTCCGTTTCATTGAGCACACGTTCTTGCGCATCGCTGACTTTGGCTGCCTGAATCACCGGAGGCTCTTTCGCCGCCGGTACACCGCTTTCCGGTTTATCACCTTTCTTCACCAGCGCGCCGGGGGTGTCCAGACGCCCCTGCACATCATCCATCTTCAGCAGCACCGCTGTCGCGCCATCACCAGACAGCTCGAATGGTTTTGCACCGCCTTTAAACTCCACTTTGCCGCTGCCTTTTACCGCCTCGATCAGCGCCTGGGTCTGCGCGGGCGATAACCGCCAGGTATCGCTGTCTTCCGGCTCGACTTCACCGATCTCTTTGTCATCAATCCACAGGACCAGTTTGGGCTGCGGCGAGGTCTCATCAGATTCCATTTCCGCAAGCACAACATCGACAACCAGCGGCGTATTCGCACCGGCTTTACGCACCAGCAGTACCGACCCGCTGGCCTCTTCTTCCTTGCTATAACCCGCAGCGCGACAGGTCAGCGTGTTATCACAAACGACTTCCCAATCTTTGTGGTTAAACGTGGTGCTATTGTTTTCTGCCATTACCGGCGCACTGAGCGTCGCTATCATCACCAGTGCGGCTTTATAACTCTTATTCATGCCGTTTCTCCGTATTCACCATCGCCGACAGTGTGAAGAATTTAGCGCATTCGGAGAAGTGAAATTTTTTCTACGGTGAAAGGAAATAACGTGGATTTGATCCCCCTCGCACAGGAAGGGGATCGGGAGAGGGGTAATTAATCCAGTTTCAGGTCGCCGTAGCTGTTTACTACGCGGGAGACAATGCCGTAATCAATCGCTTCTTGCGGGTTCATCCAGTAGTTGCGGTCAGTGTCTTGTTTCACTTTCTCTACCGGTTGCCCGGTCGCATCGGCGATAAGACGGTTCACACGCTCCAGCATACGGATGATCTCTTTCGCTTCGATCTCAATATCGCTCGCCTGGCCACGTACGCCGCCCAGCGGTTGATGGATCATAAAGCGGGTGTTCGGCAGCGCGTAGCGGTGCTCTTTTTTCGCCGCCAGGAAAATGGTGATCCCGGCGCTCGCCACCCAGCCAGTGCCAATGATATGCACTTCCGGCTTGATGAATTTAATGATGTCGTGAATGGTATCCGCAGCTTCTACATGGCCGCCCTGGCTGTTCAGGTAAATTTTGATCGGCGCATCGCTGATCCCCTGCAATAGCAGCAGTTGGGTCACCACTTTTTCGGTCAGCGTCTGGTTAATCTCACCGGAGATAATGATCGAGCGCGAATCCAGCAACTTCTGCTGCATCATCTGCGTGACGTTGCCGCCTTCGTTCTCTTTTTTATCGTCGTCTTTACTGCCCATGTAATGCATGGTGAATCCCCCGTAGTGATAATGGCATTAAGTATAGTCTACGCCATAAAAGGCGGAAAATAACAAGATGTTATCTCCGCACTTTTGGGGGATCAATAACCCAGATCGTCACGACGCAACCCCAGGTCTTTCAGTTGCTCATCGCTGAGATTCTGCAAAATTATCCGCGTCTTACGCCGTTCCCATTTTCGTTTCACCCAATGCCACAGTTGTACGAACCCGACAAACGGTCGTTTCGGTCTATTTTCAAAGAATTCCATCGCGTCTCTCCTCACCAGAACAGAGCCCTATTTTCTCTGGAATTCCTGTATGCAATACAGACGCAGAAATTACTTTTCTTTAACATACAGATCGCCTACAACTGTATCTGAACGGCATTTTTCTCCGCCATCTGTACTGGTTTTATAATCTGTATGGTGGCAACAAATGATACAGCATGACACGTTATGAAAATCTGGCCACCTTACTGGCGGAGCGCATTGAGCAAGGCCTCTACCGTCACGGCGAGAAATTGCCGTCAGTCAGGAATCTGAGCCAGGAACACGGTGTGAGCATCAGCACCGTACAGCAGGCGTATCAGGTGCTGGAAAACCTGCAGTTGATCACCCCGCAGCCGCGCTCGGGCTATTTTGTCGCCCCGCGCAAAGCCAAACCGCCGGTGCCCGCCATATCTCGCCCTGTTCAGCGCCCGGTAGACGTAACGCAATGGGATGAGGTGCTGACACTGCTGGATGCCCGTTCGGACAAAGAGATGCTCAACTTTGGCGGCGGCGCGCCGGACATTTCCCAGCCAACATTAAAACCGCTGTGGCGCGAGATGGCGCGACTGGTGCAACACAACCAGTGTGACATTCTGAGTTACGACGCCCTGCAAGGACGGCGCGAACTGCGCGAGCAGATTTCCCGCCTGATGGTTGATGGCGGTACGGTGGTGGATCCGGAGGATATCGTCATCACCAACGGCTGCCACGGCGCGCTGAGCATTGCCCTGCTTTCGGTCTGTAAACCGGGCGATATCGTGGCCGTGGAATCGCCTTCCTACTATGGCACCATGCAGTTATTGCGTGGTTTCGGCATCAAAGTGATGGAGATCCCCACCGATCCGGAAACCGGGATCAGTATTGAGGCACTGGAACTTGCGCTGGAACAGTGGCCGATCAAAGGGGTGATCCTCGTACCCAGTTGCAGCAACCCGCAGGGCTCGATCATGCCGGATGCGCGCAAAAAAGCGATACTGGCGCTGGCGCAGCGCCATGACATTGTCATTTTCGAAGACGATATCTATGGCGAACTCGTCACCGACTATCCCCGCCCGCGCACCATTAAATCTTTTGATATCGATGGCCGCGTGTTGCTGTGCAGCTCGTTTACCAAATCGGTCGCGCCGGGGCTGCGTGTGGGCTGGATTGTACCGGGGCGCTATCGCGATCGGGTACTGCATATGAAATATGCCGCTATCGGCAGCACAGTGCCTACTAATCAGTTGGCGATGGCGGCGTTTATTCGCGACGGCCACTACCATCGCCATATTCGCCGGATGCGCCAGTTTTATCAGCAGCACCTGGAAACCTATACCTGTTGGATCCGCCAGTATTTTCCCTGTGGAATTTGCGTCACGCGGCCAAAAGGCGGGTATATGCTGTGGGTTGAATTGCCGGAAGGGGTGGATATGATCTGTGTGTCGCGCCAGCTCTGTCGACTGAAAATCCAGACGGCGCCGGGTTCGCTGTTTTCGGCATCAGGAAAATACCGCAATTGCCTGCGCATCAACTGCGCCCTGCCGCTCACCGAACGGTATCGAGAGGCCATTGCGAAGCTGGGCGAAGCAATTCATATCGCGATGGAAGAGAGTTAATCTCCCTTTCGCTCAGGGTGTTGCGATTATCCCCGGTGGCGCTCACGCTTACCGGGGCTACCAAACCACCGTACCTGCGGCATCGTAGCCGGGTAAGGCGCGGCCGCGCCGCCACCCGGGAGTCTCCATACATTCGTTTTCCTCCCCGGTGGCGCTCACGCTTACCGGGGCTACCAAATCACCGCACCTGAAGCATCGTAGCCCGGGTAAGGCGCGGCCGCGCCGCCACCCGGGAGTCTCAATACACTCCGTTTTCCTCCCCGGTGGCGCTCACGCTTACCGGGGCTACCAAATCACCGCACCTGCGGCATCGTAGCCCGGGTAAGGCGCGGCCGCGTCGCCACCCGGGACGACTCACGATCAGAACGTATACGACACGCTGCCCACGATGCTGCGCTCGGCACCAAAGTAGCAATAAGAGAGCGAGTTACAGGCGGCGATATAGCTCTTGTCCGTCAGGTTATTGACGTTAACCTGCGCACTCAGCCCTTTCAGGCCCACCTTCGACAGATCATAGCCGACCGCCAGATCCACCAGCGTATACGACGGCAGCGTATGCGTATTCTGGCGATCCGAGGTAATACCATTCACATAACGCACGCCGGAACCGACGGTCAGGCCATCCAGCGGGCCGCTTTTCACATCGTAGCTCAGCCAGGCGCTGGCCTGGTTACGCGGTGCGTAGACGGCGCGCTTGCCCTGCTCTTCCGGGCTGCTCTTCTTGTAACGGATATCGGTATAGGTATAGGCCGCCTGCAGGCGCAGGCTATCCGTTAACTGACCCACTGCTTCCAGCTCCACCCCTTCGGATTCGATCTCGCCGATAGAACGGTACGGATCGGTTGGCTCTTCTTTGGTGGCAATATTCTTCTGGTTGATACGGAACACCGAGGCGCTGTACATCGCCTGCGTTCCTTCTGGCTCAAATTTCAGCCCGGCCTCCCACTGTTTTCCCTTCATCGGCTGCAGGATCTTGCCGTTTTCATCGGTAAAGCTGGTCGGCGTGAACGCGGTCGAGTAGCTGACATACGGGGCAAAACCGTTATCGAACAGATACAGCAATGCCGCGCGGCTGCTGTAATGACCTTGATCCAGGGTATCGCTGGTATCATTGAGCTTGTTAACGTTAGTGACCTTCACCTGATCGTGGCGGCCACCCAGCGTCAGACGCCACTTATTGAGTGACATCTGATCCTGCACGTAGATCCCCGTCTGCTCCAGCTTATGCTTCTCGCTGCTGTACTGGGTGATGTAATCCGGATCTGCGCCATACACCGGGTTAAACGCATCGATCGCCGGGAATGCGCCGTAGTAACCGGCCACATTATTGCTGCGCCGCTGGTAATCCACGCCCATCAGCAGGCGATGGTTTACCGGGCCGGTCTCCACGCTGCCGTCCAGTTGATTGTCGAGCGTGATGGCATTCATCTTCTCATCAGAGCCGGAATAGCCGCGGTTCAGTTCGGTATCATTCAGCCAGCCTGCCGCATACACCTGGTTCAGGTTCACTTTGGTGTGCAAATAGCGCAATTTCTGGCGCACCGACCAGCCGCTGTCAAAGGCATGCTCGAAATTGTAGCCAACCATATTTTCGCGGCGGTCGTACTTGTCGTAATCGTCTTCCCCTTCATAGAAGGTATTGGAAATTTTCTGCCCGGCATGGGGGACAACGGTGCCTTCATACGGTAAGCCCGAGTGGCTGCCGCCTTCCGGATCGCGATGCAGATAGGCCATCAGATCGAGACGCGTGGTGTCGGTGATACGCCAGGTCAGACTCGGCATCAGGGCATAACGCTCTTCTTTGAGCGGATCAAACTGTGAGTCCGCATAGCGGGTCATGCCGGTTAAACGCACGGCAACGCGGTCGTTATCATCCACCGGGCCGGTCACATCAAAGGCCGCGCCGCGCTGGTTGTTATTCCCGGCGAACAGTTTGACTTCGCCCCCCGCGTCAAACGACGGTTTGCGGGTGTTCAGCGCCACAATTCCGCCTGGCGAAGAGCGACCATAGAGTACGGAAGCCGGGCCGCGCACCACTTCGATGCTGTCGAGAAACCACGGGTCCACCACCAGCGAACTGTGCGAGTTGGTGTCACCCATCATTTTCAGGCCGTCGAGATAGATATTATCCAGGCTGCCGTCGGAGAAGCCGCGCAAAACGATGTAATCAAAGCGATTGGAGGCGCCAATCTGGTTGGCATAGACCCCCGGCGTGTAGCCCACCGCCTGGCGCACGCTGGTGGCCCCCTGCTCTTCATACTGCTGGCGCGTCACAATAGAGACCGACTGCGGGGTTTCGATATCCGGCGTTTCCAGCTTGGTTGCGCCGCTTTGCATTTGTGAGGTCACCACCACCGTCTCTTCTTTTGTCGACGTGGTGTCCTGTGCCAGGACTACCGCGCTAAATCCACCCGTAATACAGCCAATCATCAGCGCCAGTCGCGTTTTTGCGAACATGAAAATCTCCAGAAGCCGTTTTTATTGTAAATAAGAATTATTACCCTTTTGCCGACGGTGGCAGCTATGCGCAATGACAAGAGACGTATGCACGGTGACAAAACGCATCACCACTATGGAACTTTGGTCTACAGGCCCGTGGACGACCGGATAAAGAACGGGGATTAACAGGCGTGGCGCGCCTCTCCGGGGGTAATGCCATAGCGACGGCGAAAGGCGGTAGAAAAATTGGTGGCATGCTGATATCCCGACATCCATGCAGCCTGTTGTACGCTGTACCCCTGTGCCAGATAGCGGCGGGCCAGCTCCAGACGGCAATCGCGAAGATAATCAAACACCGAGTGACCATAGGCCTGGCGAAACTTGGTCCGCAGGCTGCTGCTGCTCATGGCTGCCAGTTGGGCCAGTTCCGTGAGGGTGTACTCTTTCTCCGGCTGCTGCTCCAGCAAGCGACGCACGGTTTCGAGCCGATGTTGTTCGCCGCTGGGGGCATGGCGGGAGGTGTGGTTTTGCAGGCGCTGTGACAGGCCGTGACCTAACAGTTGTAGCATGACGCCTTCGAGCATTAACTGGCGCGACAGCACAGGTTGGCTGGACTGCTGGATGTATTGCAGGCCAGAGAGCAAAAAGCCCGGCACCTGCCATAAGAAGGTTGGCGCCCCGCCGTTTTCCCACTGCTGAAGCAACACAGAGAGCAGCGGCGATTGCCAGCAGCGCGCCGGGTCTACGCCCAGCGAAAGCGTGCGTAAGTGGTAGTCGGCAAGATGTACGGCGTTCATCACCTGCTGCTCGCCAAGGCGCGAGGTAAAGGCCATACCGGAGCGCACCACAAATTCCTGACCGTTGACGCGCAGCATCACGCTGCCTTCCAGCACCACCAGCATATAGAGCGGGCAGCTATGCAAGGAGGTGGTTTCATAGGGTTGCAGGATGCGAATATCTGAGCTGGTGAGGTTGAGACCGGATGAGAACGACATCTCTTCGACATCGCCCTGAATCACAATGTGTTTTTCTTTACTGACGTCGCGGCAGGCAGAGAGTGACGGGAAGCGATAATCAATGCCGTAGCGTTCGCCGAACCCGATAAAATCTTCAACGGAAAAGTGTCTTTTTTGCATAGCGGGCAGCCATTGTGATCCTGTCCAATGTTCAACATTCCACCGGGGATGCGCGAAAATTTCCGGGTCGACGCCCTGAAAAACGCCTACAGATTACCATTGCCCCCGCCAGGCGGCAATAATATTGAGAATTGTTCTCACCTTTAGAACAACCCCGAATGCGTTTTCTTCCTCTCCCTCAGGGGTGAGGGATCCCCAGTAATATTACGTTTTACAGCGATAACACCGCGTAATGAGAATAAAACCGTTACAGCGATGACAGGGTCCGGCTGAAAATCGATGAGGCGTTGACGGCTGACCGGGGCCGCCCGCAGGGATGCGGGCGGAGGGGATAGCCTGCAAGGACGCAGGCTGGTCCCCGACCCGAAAGTCAGACGGCATAAGGCGAGTGGACCGCGAAGCGGCGATTTTCCTGGCCGGGAGCCCGGGTCGCCAGGGTGGTGGCGGTGAGCCACCCTGGCACGTTCACGGGTTCTGATGTAACAAAGAAACAATGAACATGAAGTGAACGGAATGACCACCAGCGCCGTATTTTCCCCCTCACCCTGGCCCTCTCTCTTGTACGGTCCGGAGACATGGTAGACAGGTGTTCGGGGACATGGTGAACACTTTTTAACACCCTTTCCCCATGATGATCGACCTCTTTTTCAGGTCGATCATCCCCACTTTCGTGCTGTACCACCACACCTCATAGCAGCCATCTTCTGCCGTTTCACGCAGGCCCACATATTCACCCCTGAACGCTTTCCCTGCACTCAGGCTCACTCCTTTTATGCTCAGCTTCCCGCTCACATCCACCTTCCTCACCTGCACGCCCTCATCATAGTCCGGCGGCTGAACCGCCCCGCTGTACTGCCGCGATGACGGCTGATAACGTGACGCCGGGACCCCCATGTCCAGCGCTTCATGTGGACGCTCCAGGTTGTAGACCGCGCGCCAGTCGTCGAACACCTGCTGTAACTGGCTGGCGTCCGTGAACCACCGGCCCTGCAGCACTTCGGCCTTCAGGCTGCGGTGAAAACGTTCCAGCTTGCCCTGCGTCTGCGGATGGTAAGGCCGCGAATGTCCCACCCGGATACCCTGGCGCATCAGCCACAGCTCCAGCGCGGTCCAGCTTCCTGTGGTGTCGCCCCAGGGCGCGCCGTTATCCATCGTCATCCGCGCCGGCAGACCGTAACGTTCAAACACCCTCACCAGCTGTTGCCGGACGGTTGTGAGCCGTTCATCAGGACAGTGTGCGAGGCAGAGCGAGAACCGGGAATGGTCATCCAGCAGGGTGAGCGGGTGGCAGCGGCCACCGGCAAAAGGAAAGTGACCTTTAAAATCCATCTGCCAGAGCTGGTTGGGCGCACTGTGTTCGAAGCGTCCGGTGGCAGGAATGCCGGGTGTGCCTCCCGGCAGCAGGCCGTGGCGGGCCATCAGGTTGTGCACGGTGCTGAACGCGGGCAGAACGTGTCCGCGGTCCTCAAGCCAGCGCTTAATCTTGCGGGCGCCCCAGCGCTCATGGGCGCAGTGGGCCATGCGCAGCAGGTCCGTCACACGGTCATCGGTTCGCCGGGGCGAATGGAGAGGCGCACGGGAACGGTCAGCAAGACCGGCGGCGCCTTCCTCAGTCCAGCGGCGAAGCCACTTGTAGCCGGTGGACGGCGAAATGTTGAAATGACGGCAGAGTGCCCGGAGGTTCGCCCCGTCCTGCGAGGCAAACAGTACAAACTCAGAACGTAATGACATGGTATCTCTCGCATCCCAGGGCATAAGCGACTCCATAAACGGGTTCTTATGCCTCAGTTGTAAGTGTCCACCATGTCCCCGAACAAGCGTTCACTATGTCTCCGGACTGTACAGAGGGAGAGGGTCTGGGTGAGGGGGAAAATGCGGCTCTGGTGGTCATTCCGTTCACCTTATGTTCTGTGCTTTTCTATCGCGACAGAACACGTGAACGTGCCAGGGGGGCTCATCGCCCCCCCCCTGGCGACCCGGGCTCCCGGCCAGGAAAATCGCCGCTGACGCGGTCCATTCGCCTTATGCCGTCTGACTTTCGGGTCGGGGACCAGCCTGCATCCTTGCAGGCTATCCCCTCCGCCCACATCCCTGCGGGCGGCCCCGGTCAGCCGCCAACGCCTCATCGATTTTCAGCCGGACCCTGTCATCGCTGTCACAGTTTTATTCTCATTACGCGGTGTTATCGCTGTAAAACGTCATATGATCGGGGATTCCTCAGCCCACCGGGAGAGGGGATCAGGACCGAGGCCGAAAAAGGGATCGTAGCCTGGATAAGGTGCGGCAAGCACCGCATCCGGGACATTCCCCGGTGGCGCTTGCGCTTACCGGGGCTACAAACAAAACCATGGCCCGAATAAGGGTTCGTAGCCCGAATAAGGTGCGGCAAGCACCGCATCCAGGAACTCCCCCGGTGGCGCTTGCGCTTACCGGGGCTACAAACAAAACCATGGCCCGAATAAGGGTTCGTAGCCCGGATAAGGCGCGGCAAGCACCGCATCCGGGACATTCCCCGGTGGCGCTTGCGCTTACCGGGGCTACAAACAAAACCATGGCCCGAATAAGGGTTCGTAGCCCGGATAAGGCGCGGCAAGCACCGCATCCGGGACATTCCCCGGTGGCGCTTGCGCTTACCGGGGCTACAAACAAAACCATGGCCCGAAAAAGGGATCGTAGCCCGGATAAGGCGCGGCAAGCACCGCATCCGGGATATTCCCCGGTGGCGCTTGCGCTTACCGGGGCTACAAACAAAACCATGGCCCGAATAAGGGATCGTAGCCCGGATAAGGCGCGGCAAGCACCGCATCCGGGACATTCCCCGGTGGCGCTTGCGCTTACCGGGGCTACAAACAAAACCATGGCCCGAATAAGGGATCGTAGCCCGGATAAGGTGCGGCAAGCACCGCATCCGGGACATTCCCCGGTGGCGCTTGCGCTTACCGGGGCTACAAACAAAACCATGGCCCGAATAAGGGTTCGTAGCCCGGATAAGGTGCGGCAAGCACCGCATCCGGGACATTCCCCGGTGGCGCTTGCGCTTACCGGGGCTACAGGCAAAACCGCGGCCCGAATGAGGCTCGCTTACTCGTCGAAGTACCAGTAACCTTGGTTAATCAGCCCGGTCAGCTCGGCAATAAAGGTCGGGTTATTCACCGCCTCGCCCAGTTCTTCTTTGCCAATCAACAGATGACGACACAGTGCTTCGGCCGCTTTCGGCGCAACGGTGTCAAACCGCTCGCTATTCACGAAGAAAGCGTCGCTCACGTGGAACATACGCAGCCCGCCCAGACGCGTCAGCATCTGACCGTCCTGCAACGCCTCCAGCACCTCCTGTGGCTCATACGGCGGTTCCGCCGCGGCAATATCCAGCTCGTGGCGCGGGGTCGTAATGAAGCAACCAAACCACTGTTTGAAATCCTCCGGCTGGTTGATCATCTCGATCATCATGCCGCGCACGCGTTCCAGTTCGTAATCTTCGATTCGGCCGGGATTTTCGCGGCAGGTTAAGTCCGGATCCGTGTAGTGATCGCCACCCAGATCACTATCCACCGCGTAGTCGGCAAAGCTGCTGATCAGATCGCGACCATTTGGCCCGCGGAAACCGATGGAATAGTTAAACGCGGTCTCGTGGGTAATACCGTCGTGCGGGAATCCCGGCGGAATATAGAGAATATCGCCCGGCGCCAGGTCTTCATCAATGATCGGCTCAAACGGCTCAACATGGAGCAGCGCCGGATGCGGACAGAACTCTTTGAGAGGCAATTTATCCCCGACGCGCCAGCGGCGGCTGCCCATCCCCTGGATAATGAAAACATCGTACCAGTCGATATGCGGGCCAACGCCGCCGCCCGGTACGGAGAAGGAGATCATCAGATCGTCAAAGCGCCACTCCGGGATCGCACGGAACGGCTTAACCAGCTCGGCAGACGGCGCGTGCCAGTGGTTGACCGCCTGCGCCAGCAGCGACCAGCCGGTTTCCCCCAGACCATCGAAATGTTCGAACGGGCCGTTGCTGGCCTGCCATTCACCATTGAAATGGCTGACGAGGCGGCTGTCGACTTCCACTTCCATCGCCAGGCCTGCCAGCTCATCTGGCGTGATCGGATCAACAAAGTTCGCAAACGCGTTTTTCAATACAACCGGCTTTTTCTGCCAGTATTTCTCTAAAAATTCAGGCCAGTTAAGGTTTAGTTGGTAAGCCATGGGGTCACACCTGTGGAATGATAAGCGGCCGTGATTATGCGAGTGATCGGCACGTTTTACTTTGTCGGGCGTCAAGGGTTAGACGTAAGCAGGATCACGCGTAGCACAACTGAAAATCCACTTTTTATTTATGGTTATATGATCGTGCGGCACGTCTGCTCTGGCAAAAAGATGTACATTTATTGTTCATCTCATCAAACAAGGAGAGTCCTGTGTCCCAACATGAAGCATGCTGCCATTCCTGCGGAATGCCGCTTTCCGCCCCCGATGCCCAGGGGCCGAGCGACAAATACTGCAAATATTGCACCGACAGCGAAGGCAATCTTAAATCCTGGGAGGAGGCGGTAGCCGGACTTGCGGGCTATCTTGATTCATGGCAACACGTCGGGCCGGAAGAGTCACGCAAGCGCGCGGTGCGCTATCTGACGGCCATGCCGGCCTGGGCGCACAAAGCGCAGGAACCGGTCTAACGCGCAAAAGACAAAGGAGAAGCGTCATGCATGAGGAGTTTCAGTGGGTTAACGAACCGGCCAAATGGCATTGTGAAGAGGGGGGCCTGTCGGTTGTCACCGATGAACACACCGATTTCTGGCACAAAACCTGGTACGGCTTCGAACGCTTCTCCGGTCATTTGTACGCCAAAGAGGTCGCTGAGGATTTTACCTTTCAGGTAAAAATCTGTGCGGAATTCACCATCCTTTATGACCAGGCGGGTATCATGTTGATGACCGATAACCGCCACTGGCTTAAGGCCGGTATTGAATTCAACGACGGCGCCCCCGCTATCGGCAGCGTACTGACCCTGGGCTATTCCGACTGGGCCACCGGGCTTTTTCCGGGAAACCCGCGCGAATTCTGGCTACGTCTGACGCGTAAAGATGACGCCCTGCGTCTGCAATATTCGACGGATGGTCTGAGCTGGCCGTTGCTGCGTTTGTGCCATTTTCCCGCCGGAAACGTGAAGGTCGGGGTGATGTGCTGTACCCCGGAACGGCAAGGATTAGCTGTGAAATTCAGCGAGATGGCCTTAACGCCGCCACTCGATAAGTCCTTGCACGATCTCACCTGACAATCACGGCTTCTGGCGCATTCACAAAGGGGTCTCTGGTAAAGTGGGAATAAACCGCGAAGCCAGAAAGCACAACGGGCCACCAGGCCCGTTGTAATTACCGCTATTGCAGTTCTTTAACTCTGGCGCGCTGCGCCTGTTTGCAATAGTGGTTGTAATGTTCCTGGAACCACTGTTTCTGTTCTTCGGTCATATTGCCGGTAACGGCGTCAATATTAACTGGCTGGCCCATCGCATACATACGGGCAAAACTGCGTGCCAAAAAATCAAAATTCTTCACTGCGTTCAGGTCTTGTCTTTTCATTCGCATACTCCTTCAGTCCGCCGACGTGCTGTGTAAGGCCATATGCTTCTCTGTCTTAAGTATTGTCTTATAAAATGAACATTCATAAGCAATGCGTGCCTTCGCGATAACCTCATTGTCCATAACGTCGCCGCGCGCACAGAGTGAAAAAAAGCGCGCCACGTTGCCCCCACACAGATCACACTCCTTAAGCAAAATTATTTTCCTGCCTGTGCAGCGTGTTAATATTCCGTGGATAAATACTTTCATGGCGAATACCGAGGCTTCGATGCTGGAGAATGCAACCATCTGATAATCAGCTTTCCGACCTGTGCGGCCGGGCTGGTTATCACTGCGCTAAACACTCGCGCTAACACCCCAGGGTGTTGGCAGGTTTTGCACAAGATGATTACAGGCATTTTCAGCATGAATATTTCCCGTCAGGAACAACGTACCCTGCACGTCCTTGCCAAAGGCGGTCGTATCGTTCATACCCGCGACACATCCGGGCGCGTCACTGCGGTTGAGTGTTACACCCGTGAAGGGTTATTGCTCAGCGACTGTACCCTCGCCGTCTTCAAAAAATTAAGAAGCAAAAAACTGATCCGATCGGTAAATGGCCAGCCCTATCGCATTAACCGTACCGGTCTAAGCAATGTCCGTGCACAACTGGATAATCAATAAGTTGCGTTAAGCGATCCTCACCTGCGGGTGGGGATCGCCCGGCAGGTCGGCGGCAAGGGAAGATCGGCACCCTGCCATCGTTCTGATACCCCGGCCCCGGCGTCAGCGCGCACCGGGCTCCCTTCTTTCCCCGCCATTGCTTTTCCCCGGTGAAAATAGTACGGTCACACGCAGATAATTCCCCGTGAATGGTAAAAATTATGCCCATAATTCAGTCTGTTGAACGTGCTTTGCAGATCCTCGACCTCTTTAACGATCAGGCGACGGAACTCAAAATCACCGAGATAAGCAAACAGATGGGATTGAGCAAAAGCACCCTTCACTCACTTCTCAAAACGCTTCAGCTTCATGGCTATATCGATCAGAACCCGGATAACGACAAATATTGTCTGGGAATGAAACTGGTGGAGCGCGGTCACTTTGTCGTGGGCACCATGGACATTCGCCAGAAGGCGAAAAGCTGGCTGTCCGCCCTTTCGCAGGAGACGGGGCAGACGACCCACCTGGGGATTCTGGACGGCAACGAAGGCGTCTACATCGAAAAAATCGAAGGTAAGCAGGCGGCCATCGCCTATTCACGCATTGGCCGCCGCCTGCCCGTACACGCCACAGCCATTGGCAAAGTGCTGCTGGCCTGGCTTGGGGACGAGGAACTTACCGCCTTACTGGACGGGTATGCATTCACGGGCTTTACGCCCGCCACCCTGACTGACCGCGACGCGCTGCTGGCCGCGCTGGCGCAAACCCGCCACAACCATTACGCGCTCGATAACGAAGAGAACGAGCCTGGCGTGCGCTGCATTGCAGTGCCGGTGTGGAACCACGAGTCGCGGGTTATTGCCGCGCTCAGCCTCTCGACCCTCACCTCGCGGGTTAACGACGAGCAACTGGCCGCCTGCCGTCAGAAGCTGATGGAGGCCGGGCTGGGGCTGTCAAAAGCGCTGGGCTACCGTGAACGCTAGCCCGGCGTCCTGCTATATATTTGGCTGATAGGTGAACGAGGCGAAATCCGCATGGCAGCCGTCACCGCTGATATCCTCGCAGTGCAGGCCTACAAACGCCCCGGTAAAGAAGCCCCTGCCGCCTATATAGTCATCCGACAGCTTCCACGCCTCAAAGGTGAGCGGAATCGTCTGCCAGTTTTCCCCATCAAATGAATAGCTGTAGCGGTACTCAAGCCGATCGACATCCACGCGCAGCCAGACGTATTCCGCGCTCTCCGGCACCGCAATCGGGTTATCGTAAAGATGCCAGTGCGCCACGTTGTGGTCGAGCTGGATAATTTTCAGCGTTCGCCCACGCCCTTCTTCATAGTCCATAAAGCAGTACGACCAGTTTTTGCTGTTGTAGTAACAGGTCAGCCCGGCGCTCTGCTGGAAATGTTGCGGCGAAAAGGCCATCTGCGTTTCGGCGCGAAAACGAAAATGCTGCCAGCGGCGGGCCACGGTTGACTGGCTAAAGGTAGAGTTGAGCGAGTCATTGCCGTAGAGGCGCAAAAAGCCGGGACGGGCAGTGAGCGAACCTGAGTGCTCATCAAACGGAATACGCAGCGTTTGCAGCTCCGGGTCGAGCCGTTCGCTGTCGAAGTCTGTGCGCCATGCGCCTGTGCCTGCGCCCGGCTGCTCGGTCATCCGCGGCCCTGGCACCGTCAGCGCCGCATGTTTACCGCCTTCAACGTAAGGCCAGCCACCACGCCATTCGATGCGGGTTATCCCCGTTTCGCGCCCGAGCGGGCAGTATCCGCGCCCACCCGCCGCCAGGCGCGGAATGCCCGGCAGATGCAGCGGACGGCTGGTCAGATACGCCATATACCACTCGCCGGTGTGGGTCTGCAGCAGCGAGCCGTGGCCGCTTTTTTGCAGCGGGTTTTCCGGCAGGTGCCAGCTGGTCATCATCGTTACGTCAGGGTGCAACTCGTAAGGCCCGGTAATGTCCGTCGCCCGCAGCATCACCACCGCATGTTCGTAGCTGGTGCCCCCTTCCGCCACCAGCAGATAGTAGTAGCCATCGCGGCGATAAATATGCGCCCCTTCGGTATAGCCCAGCGGCGTACCGGTAAAGAGTGTTGAACGCAGGGGCGAGAGCGTGCCCGTATCGGCAAAAAATTCCTGCATCACAATGGTGTTATGGGGGTTGCTGTGATGACGCGGCCCCCACGGGCGATAGATATAATATTTACGCCCGTCCGTATCGTGAAACAGCGACGGGTCGAACCCGCCGTTGCCCATGGGAATCGGGTCGCTCCACGGCCCTTCCACCGAAGGGGCGGTCACCAGGAAGTTGCGGCCATTTTTCCACGGCGAATCGACAATTTTCACGTCGGTATAAAGCAGCCAGAATTGGCCATCGGCGTAGCTCAGGCAGGGCGCCCAGATGCCGCCGGAGTCCGGGTTACCTTTCATATCCAGCAGCGCCACGCTGTCGAGCGGCGTGCTCACCAGTGACCAGTTTTTCAGGTCGCGGGAGTGATAAATACGCACGCCAGGAAACCACTCGAAGGTGGAGGTGGCGATGTAGTAATCCTCCCCCACGCGACAGAGGGACGGGTCCGGGTTGAAGCCTGTCAGGATCGGGTTTTCAATCTGGTACATGGTTTTCTCCTCAGTTCACCGCCGCCGCGGCATCGGCAGGCTGCGTCGCATGGTGCGCAGCGCGCTGACGTTGCAGTTGCAGGCTGATCTCTTCCACCCGTTTGCTGCTCAGTTTGTAGAACGACAGCAGCGTAAACATGCCGGCGTAGAGCACCACTGGCACAATGCAGAAGAGGATTTTGATGGTGGTCAGGACGTTATCCGGCTGGACGGCGTTGCTTGCCGAGTAGCTGGAAAACGCGAGGATCCAGCCCACCAGCGCGCCGCCAATTGCCAGACCGATTTTCAGGCTGAACAGGTAGGTAGAGAAGACCAGGCCGTCGAGGCGACGCCCGCTGCGGCTCTCTTCATAATCGACCACATCGGATGCCATCAGCCATTGCAGCGGTGTAGTGGTGTTAAAGACAAACAGGAACAGAATATTGAGCGCGAAAATCAGCGCGATATTGTTCGCAGGAATAAAGAAAATACTCAGGCTGATCAGTGAATAAAGAACAATAATCCACTTAAACGAAGTGACGCGATCAAAGCGCCCGAGCAGGCGAGATGAGCAGAGGGAGCCGAACATAGTCGCGAGGCTACCGTAAAGCAGGAACTGCGTGGCCAGCTCCGGATGGTCCATCACGTATTTCACAAAATAGAGCGTCGCGCCACCGCGCACCACATTTGAGCCGGTCGCCATCATTTTAAAGGCGCACATGATTCGCCACTGGCTATTACCCATTAACAGTTTCAGGTCTTTCTTAACCGAAGCGCCAGGCTGAACGTCGAAGGTGTAACGTTCTTTGGTGGTAAAAAAGCAGACAAATAACAGAATAACACCGCAAATACCCAACACACACATCGCGCCAAAATAACCCACCTGCTCATTGCCTTTACCGATAATATTCACCAGCGGCAGGGCAATACCGCTGATGGCTAATGAACCGGCAGCGGCGAGGAAAAAGCGCCAGGATTGTAACGCGTGGCGTTCTTTAGGATCAGAGGTAATAACGCCAGGCATAGCGCAATACGGAACGTTAACGAAGGTGTAGACCAGGGTGAGTAAAATATAGGTAATGGAGGCGTAAATGATTTTCCCCTGTGCGGAGAAATCCGGCGTATAGAACGTTAATACGCAGACGATACCAAACGGAATAGCGCCCCACAGCAGATACGGGCGGAACTGGCCGTAGCGAGTACGTGTACGGTCGACCACCAGCCCCATCAGCGGGTCGGTTACCGCATCCAGCACGCGCGAAATCAAAAACAACGTGCCCATGACGCCCGCTGACAGGCCAAAGACGTCGGTATAAAAATATGCCAGCAAAAACATGGTGGCCTGCCAGACAAAACCGCAAGCGGTATCCCCCAGCCCGTAGCCGATTTTATCTTTCATCGTTAACTGCATGTCTACCTCCAGTCATATGAGAGGGATTGATTGCGAACGGCCGGGACCTACAAAATAAAATGCGTGGCAGTGCACTTTTTGAGGAATACACCCTTTATTCGTACGCTTATTAGATGATCAGTGCGGATTTGATTCTAGGAAGGAATATATGCAGCAACAATTATCAATTTTGCTTTCGCAATTATGTATTTTAGCTTCTGTGATAGCGATACATTTTACCTGGTGACAGAAACAGTTATTTCTCCCGTAAGGGATGCTTTATTTCGTAATATTTTTTAGCCGCCGAAAAAGTTATTCGGCGGCCCGGCAAATTGGTTTAATTATTTAAAGGCCAAGCGCTTTTTTACCCGCATTGATCACCTCAATAATTTTATCCGTATCGTACACGCACCCTTTCCAGGTACCGCCGCTCACCGCCTGTAGCGCCGCCCACAGTCGGGTGTCGTCGGGCAGGTAATCATGTGCTTTGAGTTCCGGATGCAGTTCGCGCTCCGCCAGCACCCTTGCCCCCTCTTCCGGCGTCAGACGGTCACCCACGCGGCCAATAAAGTTCACGCTTCCTGCCAGCGACAGGCGATCGACAATAATCTCAATCAGATCGCCGCTGCGGAGCTTGCCAATCGGCCCGCCCGCCAGCGCTTCCGGCGCGACATGCCCCAGGCAGGCCCCGGTCGAGACGCCGGAGAAACGCGCATCGGTGATCAGCGAAACGGTTTTCCCCCACGAGATATGTTTCAGCGCCGAGGTGAGCTGGTAGGTCTCTTCCATGCCGGTGCCAGATGGCCCACCACCGATGATCACCATGATATCGCCCTGCCGGATCTGCCCCTGTTTGATGGCTTTAATGGCCGCCTCTTCCGAAACAAAGACCTGCGCCTCGCCGGTATGGCGATAGACGCCGTCGTCGTCCACCACCGACGGATCGATGGCCGTGGCTTTGATGACCGAGCCATCCGGGGCAATATTGCCCACCGGGAAGGCCACCGTGGAGGTCATCCCTTTGGCTTTCGCCCCTTCCGGCGAGAGGATCACCTCATCCGGCTCCACGCCATCCTGCTCGCGCAGGCACTGGCGGAACTTCGTACGGCGCTCCGAGTGCTCCCACCAGTCGAGGTTTTCGCCCAGCGTCTGTCCGGTTACCGTCATCACATCTTCATGCAGCAGCCCCAGCCGACGCAGGTGGAGCATCACTTCCGGTACGCCCCCCGCGAGGAACGCGCGCACCGTCGGGTGGTAATCCGGCCCGTTAGGCAACACGCTTACCAGGCGCGGCACGTTGCGGTTGATGGCGCTCCAGTGCGCCACGTCCGGCATACGGCATTTGGCCGCATGAGCGATGGCGGGAATATGCAGCAGCAGGTTGGTGGAGCCGCCAAAGGCTGCATGCACCACCATCGCATTTTCGATGGCTTTGTCGGTGAGGATGTCGCGGGCGGTAATGCCCTTCTCATCCAGCGCCATGACCGCGCGCGCCGACTGGCGGGCAATCTCCAGCCAGACGTCCTGGCCCGATGGCGCCAGCGCCGAGTGTGGCAGCGCCAGCCCTAATGCTTCGGCCACCACCTGCGAAGTGCCCGCGGTGCCGAGGAACTGGCAGCCGCCGCCGGGGGAAGCGCAGGCACGACAGCCCAGCTCAGAGGCCTCTTTCAGGCTCAGTTCGTTGTTGGCGTAACGCGCACCAATGGTCTGTACCTTTCCGGCGTCTTCACCGAAGGTGGGTGGCAGCGTCGCCCCGCCCGGCACGAGGATCACAGGCAGATCGTGCATAGAGGCCAGCGCGATCATTGTCGCGGGCAGGCCTTTGTCGCAGGTAGCGACGCCGATCACCGCCCGCCGCGTCGGCAGCGAGCGGATCAGGCGGCGAAAGACGATGGCCGCGTCGTTACGGTATGGCAGCGAGTCGAACATGCCGTGGGTGCCCTGAGAACGTCCATCACACGGGTCGCTGACAAAGGCGGCGAATGGGATGCCGCTCAGGCGGGTGATCTCTTTTGCCGCCGCCGACATTTGCAGGCCAATCTCCCAGTGCCCGGTGTGATAACCCAGCGCAATGGGACGGCCATCTGAGTGACGGATGCCGCCCTGGGTGCCAATCAGCAGCACTTCTCTGCCGGTGAGTTTGTTGGCATCCCAGCCCATACCGGCGTTTTGCGTCATGCCGAACAGGTTGCCGCTGGGGGATTCGAGCAGCATTTGCGTGGTGAGCGGCAGCGCGCCCTGCGGCCCGGCAGCGTGCGTTTTCACCGCATAGAACTGTTCATCCTGCGGCGTAAAAATGGTGTCGATGGACATTGTCGTATTCTCCCGGTCAACCGCGTTCAAAGAACGGCTGATGACGTCTTTTTGGAAGTTGTTCTACATTATAGAACAACGTTCTTATAATTTGATTCACTGTAATCCAGGTGTTGCATGGAGGTAAATCAGACAGCAGGGATGGCTGCGCTTTTTTGAGGCTTGATCACAAAATGGACGGTAACGGGATGTAATGGGGGAGATGTGGGAGAGGCAATCGGGTCAGAAGGACGATATAACCTGGGTTAAGGGGGCTAAATTTGTGGTCCTGATAAACGACGTGCCAGCGTTTGGCTGGCACGGTTGGGGCTGTTTTACAGGGGCGTACCTCGCTATGATATGACCGTATTGTCTGGAGTTAGTTAGTTGCCTGAAAATTAATGTGCGGCAACGTCGCGTCACCATTCGCTTCATAGACAATGGAATTACTGAACGAAAATACTCGGCCACTGTACTTGATATTAATGGTGTTACCCTCAGCACTCACGTTCGCTGCGCTACCGGCAGCCACCAGGAATGGCACCTGCTTTGCGAGGCTTGCTGTTATATTGCCTTCCAGCTTCCCGGATAAATAATACCGATAAGAGTCAGCCACCGTCGCTCCACCACCTGAATACTCCGTGACATAAAGCCAGGTGCTATCGCTAATTTGCTGCGAGCTAACCAGTTTGTCATCTGCCCTGTTATCGCCACCAGCATTGAGCATCACAAAACCAATGACAATGATCAGCAAGATGAGAGTTAGCGCATAATGAAACCACTTAATAGCCGTTTTCAATGGCATATTTGATCCCTTCCTTTATCCAGTACTGATCCTGTGGATCGTCGCCATAAGGTGCGTCTTTATACCATTTACCCCATTCTGGCCTTGAAGTTCTCGCTCGGCTCTGTGCCCAACCAGCCCCCATTAAGAGAATCTCTGCGGGAATACCAGCCGCATATCCCGCTGCGCCAAAATTAAAATTCCCAAATGCTGCCCAATAGGGATCAAATTGCTTATAGTCCCAGGGTCCCTTGTTGCGGACTTTCTGATAAAACCAGTAATAAGTTAAAGGAAGCGCCATATCTCGCGGTTCACCGTGATTATGGGCATCTTTCATATTGTTGCGCACGATCCCGATCCCCGGGCCGGCAATAGGTATTGCAGACATACGTCATCCCTCAGAGCATAACCGCACATTAATTTTAAAAGTGCACAACAGCATCACGAATAGGTAAAACTGAATCGCCACGGATAATCTAGACACTTCCGAGCCGTTGATAATACTGGTTTTCATATTCTGTCGGTGACATCTGTTCGCTAGAACCATGCCGACGCTTACTGTTATAAAACATTTCGATGTAATCAAAAATATCACTGCGGGCTTCTTCCCGCGTTCCGTAGATCTTTTTCTTTATCCGTTCACGTTTCAACAACTGGAAAAAACTTTCTGCAACCGCATTATCATGGCAGTTACCGCGACGGCTCATGCTACCCTCCAGGCCGTGTGATTTCAGGAACGACTGCCACTCATGGCTTGTGTACTGACTGCCCTGATCCGAATGAACCAGCACCTGTTTTTCGGGATTACGCCGCCATACAGCCATCAGCAGTGCGTTCAGGACAATGTCCTTTGTCATCCGGGATTGCATGGACCAGCCGATAATTTTGCGTGAGAACAGATCAACAACAACGGCAAGATACAGCCAGCCTTCGTGGGTCCTGATGTAGGTTATGTCCGTTACCCAACGCTCATCAGGAGCATCCGGATTGAACTGTCGCTGGAGCCTGTTGGGTGACACGATACTGGCCTCGCCTTTACGTGCCCGCGGGCTTCGGTATCCGACCTGAGCCTTTATTCCGACACGTTTCATCAGTCTCCAGACTCTGTTTACTCCGCACTGTTGCCCGCTGTCACGCAGATCCAGATGGATTTTGCGATAACCATAGACGCATCCCGACTCCAGCCAGAACTGTTTAATCTGTCCTGTCAGTCTCAGGTCTGCCTGATGGCGTTGTGAATGCGGCTGCTGAAGCCAGGCGTAAAAACCACTGGGATGAACATCCAGCACCCGACAGAGCAGGCGAACAGGCCAGCAACAGGAGTTGTCACGGATAAAGGCGTACCTCAGTCGGACAGCTTTGCGAAGTACGCCGCGGCTTTTTTTAATATGTCCCGTTCGTCGGTAACCCGTTTCAGCTCTTTCTGGAGACGGCGGATCTCGGCCTGAGCATCTGACTGTTCTTTATTAGTGGAAGAATCCGGACCGTACTTCTTTATCCAGGCATAAAGGCTGTGGGTGGTGATATCGAGACGTGTTGCAACGCTGGCAACAGAATAACCGCGATCAACAACCTGTTTGACTGCTTCAGTTTTAAACTCTTCGGGATAACGCTTACCGCTCATGGGCACCTCTCTTTAAGCCATCTTAAATGACTCTGAGGTGTCTGTTAAACCCGTGGCGATTCACATCTGCCTTTCAACCGCATCCCTCGACCACAATCCATTTTCTATCAATGAACTACAATTGCTTATCTGTTAGTTTGGCTGTTCTGACCTTGATATCTCTTAACGCCATGCTTATGCCCCCCTGTTGGTACAAGCATTATCGAACCGGAAATACCATCATCTGTACCAACATCTGTTGGTAGATGTACGTTGATGTAGGTTGACCTTGAGAGAGTTAATATAGCGGGAAAGGTAGATAAATACTGGATTTTACGCATAAAAAAAGACCTCTGTTGAGGTCCATTTACATGCTTTTGGTGCCGAAGGCCGGACTCGAACCGGCACGTATTTCTACGGTTGATTTTGAATCAACTGCGTCTACCGATTTCGCCACTTCGGCACTGAAGGGGATGCTGATAGCGGGTTGCATTATACCTGTTGCAGATCCCGGCGCAAGCATTCCCCCGCCTTGTCGCGTCTAAATGCCGAAAAAATCGACACATCTCCGCTGCACTCCCCCGCTATCTGGAACGCTTCTCGCAAAACGCTGCAACGTGACGGCAGCGGTTTACATTTATCGCATCTTGTTATCTGATCCTGTTACGGGTTTTACCCATTCCCCACATCCATAGATCAGGACAAGGCATGCGTTTCTATCAGGTTGAGCCCACGCTGGAGAACTACTGGCGCGGCATAATCCTCTTTGGCAAAAATGTCGCTTCCTATAAATTCGCGCTGGCCCATGCGCTGTACGACGTGAAGCGCGACGGTAGCGACCTCATCCTGCTTGAAGATCTTGCCGTCCCGTTCAGCCAGCATCTGTGTCGCCATCTGGCGCAGGCACCGAAACAAATCACCTCTGCCAGAAGTCAGTATCTGGATGCCTGTCTTCAGTTTAATGCCGGGGAAATCGACCAGAATGCGCTGACAGAAGCGACGCTGCGAAATGGTTTTAGTGTTGTGCTCAATGCGTTTCACAACGTCAACCAGGGCGAAATCGAAAAGCGTTTTTTTATTGATGAGCGCAAAAGCAATAAAGGCATACGCCTGACGACAAATTTTCATCAGCTCACCGAAGGTATGCAGTATCAGAACCTTAAGCTGGAGACGGACGCGCGCTGGAACCTGGTCGAGCAGGGTTGGGCGATGGGTGTGTCGCGCAACCTCATCGCCGTGGAACATGACGAACAGGACAACATGCTGTTCAGCATCCAGAATAACCGTCGCATCACCATCACCAGCTGTCGCGACAGCCTCAACGGCTACCAGAAAGGGCGCTGCTTTTATTGCTTCTCGCCCATCAGCGTGGAGTCGGGTGACGCAAACCTGGCCGATGTCGATCACTTTATTCCTTGGACGCTCAAAGATCAGGTGAGGAATGTCAATGGCGTCTGGAACCTGGTGCTGGCCTGTAAATGTTGTAACCGGGGTAAACAGGGGAAATTTGCCCACGTCCCCTCATTGAAACTGCTGCAGCGCCTGCACGATCGTAACGAGTACTTCATTACCAGCCACCTCCCGCTGCGCGAAACCCTGATGCGCCAGACCGGTGCGAGCACCGCAAAACGGCATGATTTCCTGTCAAATGTCTGGAACACTGCGCGCGTAAACTTATTCCACGAATGGGAGCCAAAGGCCGCCGGGCCGGATACATTCTGATGACCATTAACTACTATCAAAACCATGCACAGGCATTCTTTGCCGACACCATCGGCGTCGATATGTCGTCGCTCTACGCCCCCTTTGTCGCGCACCTTGCCCCAGGCGCACGCGTGCTGGACGCCGGATGCGGTTCCGGACGCGACAGCCGTGCGTTTCTGGAGATGGGCTATGAAGTCGAGGCCTTTGATGCATCATCCGAGATGGTTCGCATGGCCTCGCTACACAGCGGGCTGGCGGTTAAGCAAATGACATTCAGCGATGTTGATGCCACTGACCGTTACGACGGCATCTGGTGCTGTGCGTCGCTGCTGCACGTGGAAGCAAGCGCTTTACCGCAGGTGATGTCTACGCTGGCGCAGGCGCTGAAACCCGGAGGTATCTGGTATGTCTCGTTCAAATATGGCGAACAGGAAAGAGAGAAAGAAGGTCGTCATTTCAGTGATTTAACCGAATCAGGCCTGACCGCACTGGTCAGCCCGTTACCGGATGTTCAGGTGGTGTCGATGTGGACGACGCAGGATAAACGCCCGGATCGCGCGGAAACCTGGCTTAACGCCTTGTTACGCAAAGATTAACTCCACCGCTCTGACTATCCTCTACACTCAAATCTCACACCATCATGAGGAAAGGCGATGTCGATTATCAAAAGCTATGCCGCTAAAGAAGCCGGGGCAGACCTGGAGCTGTTTGAGTACGACGCGGGAGAATTGGGTCAGGAAGACGTTGAAGTGCAAGTGGATTATTGCGGGATCTGTCACTCGGATTTGTCGATGATCGACAACGAGTGGGGCTTCTCTCAATATCCGCTGGTCGCCGGGCATGAAGTGATTGGTCGCGTGGTGGCGCTGGGAAGTGCCGCGCAAAACAAAGGGCTGAAAGTCGGCCAGCGCGTGGGCATCGGCTGGACGGCGAAAAGCTGCGGTCACTGCGACGCCTGCATTAACGGCGACAATATCAACTGTCAGGAAGGCGCGGTGCCCACCATCCTGAACCGCGGCGGCTTTGCCGACAAAATCCGCGCGGGCTGGCAATGGGTGATCCCGCTGCCGGATACCATTGATGTCGAGACCGCCGGGCCGCTGCTCTGTGGCGGCATTACCGTGTTTAAACCGCTGCTGATGCACCATATCACCGCCACCAGCCGTGTCGGGGTGATTGGGATTGGCGGGCTGGGCCATATCGCCATCAAACTGCTGCGGGCAATGGGCTGTGAGGTGACGGCGTTCAGTTCGAACCCGGCGAAAGAGGCCGAAGTGCGCCTGATGGGTGCGGATTATGTGGTGAACAGCCGCGATCCGGAGGCCTTAAAAGCGCTGGCGGGCCAGTTCGATTTGATTATCAACACCGTGAACGTCGATTTGCAGTGGCAGCCGTATTTTGAGGCGCTGGCCCATGGTGGCGCGTTCCATACCGTTGGCGCAGTGCTGAAACCGCTGGAAGTCCCGGCCTTTACGCTGATTGGCGGCGACAGAAGCGTGTCCGGTTCCGCAACCGGTACGCCGTTCGAGCTGCGTAAGCTGATGAAGTTTGCCGGACGCGCGAAGGTGGCGCCGACGACTGAGATGTTCCCGATGTCGCAGATTAACGAGGCATTGCAGCATGTGCGTGACGGGAAGGCGCGTTACCGCGTGGTGTTGAAAGCGGATTTCTGATGTAACCCTCTCCCACGGGGAGAGGGCGAAAACCCACACTCATATTTGCATCAGGAACCAGGCGTAGCCCGGATAAGCGCAGCGCATCCGGGAAATGGCGCAGTGCGGCCTGATGCCCTCACCCCAACCCTCTCCCACGGGGAGAGGGCGAAAACCCGCACTCATATTTGCATCAGGAGCCAGGCGTAGCCCGGATAAGCGCAGCGCATCCGGGAAATGGCGCAGTGCGGCCTGATGCCCTCACCCCAACCCTCTCCCACGGAAAGAGGACGAAAACCCGCACTCATATTTGCATCGGGAACCAGGCGTAGCCCGGATAAGCGCAGCGCATCCGGGAAATGGCGCTGTGCGGCCTGATGCCCTCACCCCAACCCTCTCCCACGGGGAGAGGGCGAAAACCCGCACTCACATTTGCATCAGAAGCCAGGCGTAGCCCGGATAAGCGCAGCGCATCCGGGAAATGGCGCTGTGCGGCCTGATGCCCTCACCCCAACCCTCTCCCACGGGGAGAGGGAGCAAGGTAGAGCCGGCCTGTAAGTCGGGAGAGGGAGAAAACCCGTACTCACATTTGCATCAGAAGCCAGGCGTAGCCCGGATAAGCGCAGCGCATCCGGGAAATGGCGCGGTACGGCCTGCTGCCCTCACCCCAACCCTCTCCCACGGGGAGAGGGAGAAAACCCGCACTCATATTTGCATCAGGAACCAGGCGTAGCCCGGATAAGCGCAGCGCATCCGGGAAATGCCGCGGTGCGGCCTGATGCCCTCACCCCAACCCTCTCCCATGGGGAGAGGGCGCAAGGCGGGGCCGGCCTGTTAGTCGGGAGAGGGAAAGACTACCCCTTCGCTATCGCGGCAAACACGTCGGCAATCGCCACGGCACCGGGGTCGGTGACGCCTTCCAGATTCTCACTGTTCACATAGGACGAACGGCCTGCGCCGGCGGTCTGCATGGTTGCGGTTCTGGCGGCTCCCGCTTTTGCGGCTGAGGCGGCGGCATCCAGCCCACTGTCGCGCAAGGCTTCAAGGGCAGGTTGCAGCGCGTCGATAAGTGTCCGGTCGCCCAGTTCCGCGCCGCCATAATGTTTCATCTGATGCAGTCCACGCAGCAACGCCTCCGGTAGCAGCTTGCCATCATGCACGGCCTGGCCCGCGGCGGTGAAGAAAATCGACATCAGCACGCCGCTGGAGCCGCCCATCACCGTTGCCAGCCGTTCGCCTATCAGTTGCAGCAACTGCGCGGTGTTGTTGAGTGGCAGTTCGCCCTGCTCCAGCAAATGGATGATTTCCCGTGCCCCTTCGGCGAATGTCGAGCCGGTATCGCCATCACCCACTTTGGCATCCAGCGCATTCAGGCGGTTTTCGAGATCGACAAGCGTCCGTGCCGCCGTCGAGACCAGCGTTTTTACCTGCGGATTTTCCGACGGTTCGATTTCCAGTTGGTTGTAAACGGGGCTGTGGCGCTGAGTTTTCATTGGCGCAAAAGGCACCGGTTTTTGCCAGCCGACGGTCTGTACATCGGCATTAATGGCTTTCTCAAATGTCTCGTTCAGGCGTAACAGCGAAAGGGAAAAGCCTTTCATATCCAGCGAGCTGACCAGCGGCGCGGGGCCAATCAGATAAGCGATCTGATCTTTGAGCGCCGAATGTGCCAGCTCTTTGGTGAGCAGGGCCATCTCCAGCGCTGATACACCGCCCAGATTGTTGATTAACACCGCAACGCGGCCCTCCCCGGCCTGTGCTTTCAGCGGCGCAACCAGCGTCTCCATCAGCTTCTGGCTGTTGTGCGAGTCAACGGTGCTCGCCCCCGGCTCGCCGTGGATACCGAGCCCCAGTTCGACCTGCCCGCGCTGAATGCGGTCATCTTCATCGCTGCTGCCCGGCAGGTTGCAGGTCTCCATCGCCAGCCCCAGGCTCCAGACACTCTCACTGGCCTGTCGGGCGATGTCGCGCACTTCGCTTAAGGATTTGCCCTGCTCGGCGGCGTAGCCTGCGATTTTATGCACCAGCGCCGTTCCGGCGATACCGCGCGGCTGCTTGTTGTCTGGCAGAGCGATGTCATCGGCGACGATCACCATCTCGACTTTCAGACCGTAGCGTTTAGCCTTTTCTGCCGCGAGGCCGAAGTTAAGGCGATCGCCCGTGTAATTTTTAACAATCAACAGGCAGCCGCGATCGCCGGTGACGGCGACGATAGCGTTGAGCACCGCATCAACGCTCGGCGAGGCAAACACATCGCCGCAGACGGCAGCGGTGAGCATTCCTTTACCGACAAAGCCAGCGTGGGCGGGCTCATGGCCGGAGCCGCCGCCGGAAATTACCGCAACGCGGGATTTATCCCAGTCGGCGCGGGCAACAATACGAATAGCGGGATCGATGTCGAGGCGAACTAAATTGCCGTGGGGAGCGGAAATCACCATTCCTTCAATGGCGTCATTGACCAGTTGCTTGCGGTCATTAAAGAAGAATCTGGACATAGCTTCCTGAATTTTTTGAGAACCGTAAGGAAAGCGTAGCCAGGATAAGAGAAAGTGTGTCGCGGAAATGGGGGGCGTTTAGTGCGGCCAGATACCCTCTCCCACAGGGAGAGGGATTAACACGCATGCGGGGAAAATGTCGTATAGCCCGGATAAGGCGAAGCCGCATCCGGGAAAGAAGCAGAAACCTAGCTCTTACGCATCAGTAGCCAGAGGCTAATCAGGAAGAACGACGTGCTCGGCAGCAACGCGCCAATAATCGGCGGAATGCCGTATACCAGCGTCAGCGGGCCGAAAATCTGGTCCAGTAAGTAGAAAACAAAGCCGAAGCTGATCCCCGTCACCACGCGCACACCCATTGGCACGCTACGCAGCGGACCAAAGATAAACGACAGCGCCATCAGCATCATCACCGCCACGGAAAGCGGCTGGAAAATTTTACTCCACATCTGGAGCTGATAACGCCCGGCATCCTGACCGCTTGATTTCAGGTACTTCACGTAATTGTGCAGACCGCTAATCGACAGCGCATCGGGGTCCAGCGCCACCACGCCCAGTTTGTCCGGCGTGAGGTTGGTCTTCCAGGTGCCGGTCAGCGTCTGTGCGCCGGTCACTTGTTTCGGATCGGTCAGGTTGGATTCATCCACCTGCGACAGCCGCCACATCTTCGTGTCTTTATCGAACTTCGCTAAAGCGGCATAGCGAACGGACTGTAAACGGCGCTGATCGTTGAAGGCGTAAATACTCACGCCACCCAGTTCATCATCGCTTTTCACCCGCTCGATATAGACAAACGTCTGGCCATCTTTCGCCCACAACCCCTGCTGGGTAGACAGCAGCGAACCGCCATACATTGACTGTGCGCGTTGGTTACGCGCCATTTGTTCGCCCTGCGGCGCCACCCATTCGCCAATCGCCATGGTTAACAACACCAGCGGGATGGCGGTTTTCATCACTGACAACGCCACCTGCATACGGGTATACCCCGACGCCTGCATGACCACCAGTTCACTACGCTGGGCCAGCATCCCCAGCCCCAACAGTGCGCCAAGCAGCGCCGCCATCGGGAAGAAGATCTGAATATCTTTCGGCACGCTGAGGATGGTATAAAGCCCCGCCCCCATCGCGTCATAGCTGCCCTGCCCAGCCTTTTTCAACTGATCGACAAATTTAATAATGCCGGAGAGCGACACCAGCATGAACAGCGTCATCATGATGGTGGTAAAAATGGTTTTACCGATATAACGGTCAAGTACGCCAAACGCCTGCATTATACGGCTCCTCTGCCCATCACACGGGCGCGAATCCGACGCATCGGTACCGTGTCCCACAAGTTCAGACCCATCGCCAATGCCAGGTACACCAGGTTAACCGCCCACATCCAAATAAACGGATCGATTTTGCCTTTTGCGGCATTGGATCGCAGGGAGGTTTGTAGCAGGAAGAACACCAGATACAGCAGCATGGCCGGCAACATCGACAGCACGCGTCCCTGACGTGGGTTCACCACGCTCAGCGGCACGACCATCAGCGCCATCATAAATACGGTGAATATGAGTGTCAGACGCCAGTGTAACTCTGCCCTGGCTCGTGGGTTATCCGTTTTCCACAGCGTATCAAGCCCCATCTGCTCAGTATCGTCCGGGTCCAGCGTCACCGCCTGGTGGCCGATAATCGCCTGATAATCTTTGAAATCAGTGATGCGGAAATCACGCAACAGCGCCGTCCCTTCAAAGCGGGTGCCGGTGGTCAGGGTGACTATCTGAGAGCCGTCTTTGAGTTGCGAAAGATGACCTGAATCAGCCACCACAACAGACGGGCGGGCATTGCCTTTCGTGCGAATCTGCGCCAGGAAGACATCGTGGAATTTGCTGCCTTCCACGCTTTCGATAAACAGTACCGAGTTGCCGTCAGAGGCCGGCTGGAACTGCCCTTGCGCCAGTGCCGCCATGCCAGGGTTGGCTTTGGCATCGGCCAGCACCGATTCCTGATGGCGCGATGACCAGGGGCTGAGCCACATGACGTTAGCCGCCGCCAGTGCTCCAGTGAACAGCGCCAGAATCATCGCCGCTTTGACCAGCACAGCCCGGCTCAGGCCGCAGGCGTGCATGACCGTAATTTCACTTTCGGTATAAAGTTTGCCCAGCGTCATGAGCAGACCGAGGAACAGACTGAGCGGCAGGATAAGTTGCGCCATCTCTGGCACACCGAGGCCCAGTAGCGAGAGTACCAGGTTCGTGGGGATTTCGCCGTCGACCGCTGCGCCGAGGATCCTCACCAGTTTCTGACAGAAAAAGATCAGAAGCAGAATGAAGAGGATCGCAAACTGGCTTTTTAGCGTCTCCCGCGCAAGATATCTTATGATTATCACTTTATATTACGCCCGTAAAAACCAGTCTTTTTACTGGAAAATCGCTTGTTTCGTGGCTTAAACGTCATTTATTCTCTTGAGTCGTCGAAATCATCGCTAAGATTAATATACTCAGCGGTAAAACGTATCCGACCCGTATCTGACGTGCCGAAACCTAAGTATCGTTAAGATTAACACGAAGTCACCGCAACAGCGGACATGAGTTACGAAAGCTTGCAATTATATACTCAATGGATTTCGAGTTGCAGAAAGGCGGCGAGACTGTGAAACCCCGGAACTTACATGCCGTAAGTGACAGGAGTGAGCAGGCGTAGCCAACGCATCTGCGGTTTGAAAGAGGTCGAGTATATCTGTAGCCCCTGCTGTTGTCTTTAAGATTCAGGAGTATAGTGCATGGAGTTCAGTGTAAAAAGCGGTAGCCCGGAGAAACAGCGGAGTGCCTGCATCGTTGTGGGTGTTTTTGAACCGCGCCGTCTCTCTCCGATTGCCGAGCAACTCGACAAGATCAGCGACGGATATATCAGCGCACTGCTGCGCCGTGGCGAACTGGAAGGCAAACCGGGCCAGACCCTGCTGCTGCACCACGTTCCGAATGTCCTCTCCGAACGCATTCTGTTGATTGGTTGCGGTAAAGAACGCGAACTGGATGAACGTCAGTACAAGCAGGTCATTCAGAAAACCATTAATACCCTGAATGATACGGGTTCAATGGAAGCCGTTTGCTTCCTGACCGAGCTACACGTTAAAGGCCGCAACACCTACTGGAAAGTGCGCCAGGCGGTCGAGACAGCAAAAGAATCCCTCTACAGCTTTGACCAGTTGAAAACCAACAAAAGCGAGCCGCGTCGCCCGCTGCGTAAAATGGTTTTCAATGTGCCAACCCGTCGTGAACTGACGAGCGGCGAGCGCGCAATCCAGCATGGTCTGGCGATTGCTGCGGGCATCAAAGCGGCGAAAGACCTCGGCAATATGCCGCCAAATATCTGTAATGCGGCGTACCTCGCCTCTCAGGCGCGCCAACTGGCAGACAGCTACAGTAAAAACGTCATCACCCGCGTCATTGGCGAGCAGCAGATGCGCGAGCTGGGGATGCACTCTTACCTCGCCGTCGGCGCGGGCTCACAAAACGAATCGCTGATGTCGGTTATCGAATATAAAGGTAATCCGTCAGAAGACGTGCGTCCTGTTGTCCTGGTCGGTAAAGGCCTGACCTTCGACTCCGGCGGTATCTCCATCAAGCCGGCCGAAGGGATGGATGAGATGAAGTACGACATGTGCGGCGCGGCGGCGGTGTATGGCGTGATGCGGATGGTGGCCGAACTGCAACTACCTATTAACGTTATCGGCGTGCTGGCGGGCTGTGAAAACATGCCGGGCGGGCGCGCTTATCGTCCGGGCGACGTGCTGACCACTATGTCAGGCCAGACCGTTGAAGTGCTGAATACCGACGCCGAAGGCCGTCTGGTGTTGTGCGATGTGTTGACTTACGTTGAGCGCTTCGAACCGGAAGCGGTTATCGATGTGGCGACCCTGACCGGCGCGTGCGTGATTGCCCTGGGCCACCACATCACCGGCCTGATGTCGAACCATAACCCGCTGGCGCACGAGCTGATTGGCGCGTCCGAGCAGGCGGGCGACCGCGCATGGCGTCTGCCGTTAGGCGATGAGTACTACGAGCAACTGGATTCCAATTTTGCCGATATGGCGAACATTGGCGGTCGTCCAGGCGGCGCGATTACCGCAGGCTGCTTCCTGTCGCGCTTTGCCCGCAAGTACAATTGGGCGCATCTGGACATCGCCGGTACCGCGTGGCGCTCCGGTAAAGCCAAAGGCGCAACCGGTCGTCCTGTGGCCATGCTGTCGCAGTTCCTGCTGAACCGCGCCGGGTTTACTGGCGAAGAGTAGTTTTACTCCCTCTCCCTCAGGGAGAGTACCGGGGTAAGGGTGTTATGATCCGCCCTCACCCTAACCCTCTCCCGCTGGGAGAGGGGATCTGTTCCCTGCTCTCTGGGGATGTAATCCACCATAAGAAGCCCCATATCATGAAGAACGCCACGTTTTATCTTCTGGACAATGAAACCACCGTCGACGGCCTGAGCGCCGTGGAACAACTGGTGTGTGAGGTTGCCGCAGAACGTTGGCGCAATGGCAAACGCGTGCTGATTGCCTGCGAAGACGAGCAGCAGGCGCTGCGGCTCGATGAAGCGCTGTGGGCACGACCGCCGGAGAGTTTTGTACCGCACAACCTCGCCGGTGAAGGCCCCAGAGGCGGTGCGCCTGTCGAAATTGCCTGGCCGCAAAAGCGCAACGGTAACCCGCGCGATATTCTCATCAGTTTGCGGACAAACTTTGCAGATTTTGCCACCGCTTTCACAGAAGTGATAGACTTCGTTCCTTACGAAGATTCTTTGAAACAACTGGCTCGCGAACGCTATAAAGCCTATCGCATGGCTGGTTTCAACCTGAACACGGCAACCTGGAAATAATGGAAAAGACATACAACCCCCAAGAGATCGAACAGCCGCTTTACGAGCATTGGGAAAAGCAGGGCTACTTCAAACCGAATGGCGATGAAAGCCAGGAAAGCTTCTGCATCATGATCCCTCCGCCGAACGTCACCGGCAGTTTGCACATGGGTCACGCCTTCCAGCAGACCATCATGGATACCATGATTCGCTACCAGCGTATGCAGGGCAAAAACACCCTGTGGCAGGCAGGTACCGACCACGCGGGTATCGCAACCCAGATGGTGGTTGAGCGTAAGATTGCCGCCGAAGAAGGTAAAACCCGCCACGATTACGGCCGCGACGCCTTTATCGACAAAATCTGGCAGTGGAAAGCAGAATCCGGCGGCACTATTACTCGTCAGATGCGCCGTCTGGGCAACTCCGTGGACTGGGAGCGCGAGCGCTTCACCATGGACGAAGGGCTCTCCAATGCTGTGAAAGAAGTATTCGTCCGTCTGTACAAAGAAGACCTGATTTACCGTGGTAAGCGTCTGGTGAACTGGGACCCGAAACTGCGCACCGCGATTTCTGACCTCGAAGTGGAAAACCGCGAGTCCAAAGGGTCCATGTGGCATATTCGCTACCCGCTGGCTGACGGCGCAAAAACCGCCGACGGCAAAGATTATCTGGTGGTCGCCACCACCCGTCCGGAAACCCTGCTGGGCGATACCGGCGTGGCGGTTAACCCTGAAGACCCGCGTTATAAAGATTTGATTGGCAAATATGTGGTTCTGCCGCTGGTGAATCGCCGTATTCCGATCGTGGGTGACGAGCACGCCGACATGGAAAAAGGCACCGGCTGCGTGAAAATCACCCCGGCGCACGACTTCAACGACTACGAAGTCGGGAAACGTCACGCCCTGCCAATGATCAATATCCTGACCTTTGACGGCGACATTCGCGAAACCGCGGAAGTGTACGACACCAAAGGCAACGAATCTGACGTCTACTCCAATGAAATCCCGGCGGAATTCCAGAAACTGGAACGCTTTGCTGCCCGTAAAGCCGTGGTTGCCGCGGTTGACGCGTTGGGTCTGCTCGAAGAGATCAAACCGCACGATCTGACCGTTCCCTACGGCGACCGTGGTGGCGTGGTTATCGAGCCGATGCTGACCGACCAGTGGTACGTGCGTGCTGACGTCCTGGCGAAACCGGCAGTTGAAGCGGTTGAAAACGGCGATATCCAGTTCGTGCCGAAGCAGTACGAAAATATGTACTTCTCCTGGATGCGCGATATTCAGGACTGGTGTATCTCCCGTCAGCTGTGGTGGGGCCACCGCATCCCGGCATGGTATGACAACAGCGGCAACGTCTACGTTGGCCGTAACGAAGCCGAAGTGCGCCAGGAAAATAACCTGGGCGCTGACGTTGCCCTGCGCCAGGACGAAGACGTACTGGACACCTGGTTCTCCTCTGCCCTGTGGACCTTCTCTACCCTCGGCTGGCCGGAAAACACCGATGCCCTGCGTCAGTTCCACCCAAGTACCGTGATGGTCTCTGGCTTCGACATCATCTTCTTCTGGATTGCCCGCATGATCATGATGACCATGCACTTCATCAAAGATGAAAATGGTAAGCCGCAGGTGCCGTTCCATACCGTCTACATGACCGGTCTGATTCGTGATGACGAAGGCCAGAAAATGTCCAAGTCCAAGGGTAACGTTATTGACCCGCTGGATATGGTGGACGGTATTTCCCTGGCGGATCTGCTGGAGAAACGTACCGGCAACATGATGCAGCCGCAGCTGGCGGAAAAAATCCGTAAGCGTACCGAGAAACAGTTCCCTAATGGCATTGAGCCGCACGGCACCGATGCCCTGCGCTTCACCCTGGCTGCGCTGGCGTCGACCGGTCGCGACATCAACTGGGATATGAAGCGTCTGGAAGGTTACCGCAACTTCTGTAACAAGCTGTGGAACGCCAGCCGTTTCGTGCTGATGAATACCGAAGATCAGGATTGCGGCTTCAACGGCGGCGATATGGTGCTTTCCCTCGCCGATCGCTGGATCCTGGCGGAATTCAACCAGACCGTGAAAGCGTACCGCGAAGCGCTGGATAACTTCCGCTTCGATATCGCCGCGGGCATCCTGTATGAATTCACCTGGAACCAGTTCTGCGACTGGTATCTGGAGCTGACCAAGCCAGTGATGAGCGGCGGTTCTGAGGCGGAGCTGCGCGGCACGCGTAACACGCTGGTGAATGTGCTGGAAGCGTTGCTGCGTTTGGCGCACCCGATTATTCCGTTTATCACTGAAACCATCTGGCAGCGCGTGAAAGTGCTGAAAGGCATTACCGCTGATACCATCATGCTGCAGCCGATCCCGCAGTACGATGCCGCTCAGGTGGATGAAGCCGCGCTGGCTGACACTGAATGGCTGAAACAGGCGATCGTAGCAGTACGTAACATTCGTGCCGAGATGAACATCTCCCCGGGTAAACCGCTGGAGCTGCTGCTGCGTGGTTGCAGTAAAGATGCGGAGCGTCGTGTGAACGATAACCGCAGCTTCCTGCTGAATCTGGCGCGTCTGGAAAGCATCACCGTACTGCCTGCCGATGACAAAGGTCCGGTTTCCGTGACCAAAATCATCGACGGCGCCGAGCTGCTGATCCCGATGGCGGGTCTGATTAACAAAGAAGACGAGCTGGCGCGTCTGGCGAAAGAAGTGGCGAAGATCGACGCCGAAATTGGTCGTATCGAAAGCAAACTGTCCAACGAAGGCTTTGTGGCACGCGCACCGGAAGCGGTGATTGCCAAAGAGCGTGAGAAACTGGACGGCTATGCAGAGGCTAAAACCAAGCTGATTGAACAGCAGGCGGTTATTAGCGCACTGTAATCGCACCAGCTGTAGCCCCGGTAAGCGTCAGCGCCACCGGGGATTATCCCGGATGCGGCTGCGCCTGATCCGGGCTACGGTTCAGGTAGCCCGGGTAAGCACAGCGCACCCGGGACTTCCCGGATGCGGCGTAAACGCCTGATCCAGGCTACGGCTCAGGTAGCCCGGGTAAGCGCAGCGCACCCGGGACTTCCCGGATGCGGCGTAAACGCCTGATCCGGGCTACGGTTCTGGTAGCCCGGGTAAGCGCAGCGCACCCGGGAACCCTCCTTAGAATACCGCCGGGAAGAACGACAGCCCGCGCGCCAGCAGATTTGCCGGATCTTTCGCCGGTTGCTGACCGTGATTTTCCAGCGTCAGATTCTGCAACTCACCATGAACATGGGTATTTTCCAGCACATAGCGAGTAAAGCGAACTTTGGCCCACGGATACGCCAGGAACAGGGTGATCATGCACACCAGCGTATTGGTAATCGACAGCCACAGTACACGTCCGAGCGTCACGGTAGAGGAGAAGCGAATGTGTCCTGCCAGCGTAATTTGCCCGTAAACGTAATTACGCATTTTCACGAAGGCATACATAAAGCAGACAATAATCCCGAACAGATAAATCACATACGCCAGCGCCATCTTGCCGTAGAAAGGCCCGGCTAACACCGCCAGTTGTTCAGGACTATCGCCCACCACCTGGGAATATTGCATCAGCGTATAGAAGGCCGGCACGATGATAAACAGCGACAGTGCCAGGAACGGGAACAGCAGCAACATAGAGCAGAGCGCAATCCAGATACACTTCTTAATGGAATAGGTCGCGGCAAATTTCTGCGTGCCGTATTGTAGGTTATTCACCAGCATGCCATACCACTGAGCTGTGTAGACCCCCTGCATGATGGCGGAACCCAACAGCAATGCCAGCGTGCCAATACCTATTCCCACAATAATCGCCGTATAGGAACCCATGCTGATGGTGCTGGACATAAACAGCGAAAACACCACCACTGAGACAGTCATAATTAACAACGGGCAGCCCAGCATCACCCACCAGGCGCGCAGCGGGCTGGCGTAAAAGCTAAAGCGTACATTATTAATCTCCGTCATCAGGAATTGATAACGCAGCCCCTGTGTCACCAGCCATGGGAAAAACAGTAAAAACAGCCCTATCATACAAAGGGATAACCCAACGTTATTATGCGCCATGTTAACCAGAAAGATGATATACAGCACCATGATGCACAGCCAGCCAACAAATACTGAGCGGCCGGTGGCGTGATAAGAAAAACGCGCCCCCTGCAGATCGGTATTCTCATAAAAATAACGGCGGGCACGCACCAGCGCCCAGGGCAGAAACAACCCAAAGGTGACGATGGTGAGTAAGACGTTGACCAGCCAGATCCAGAAATATCCCGCGCCACTTCCCTGAAACACAAAATTCCGGGAAGGCGACGCCGCAGCACCACCATTTTCGAAAGTCATAACAATCCTTATCGTAAATCAGAACAACATCAATTAAGCCATAGAAATATTGCGGTATTTTTATTTCCGTTATTAAGTTTAGTAAACTTTGTACTAAAAATGTAGCGCCCAATATTACTGGTCTTGTCAGCGAAAGAGAGTGATGGTATGGCAGGGAAACGGCGATAAGCGCAAATAAAGGCCGAAGCAGACTCCGGCCTTTTGGTTTTATATGAAAGGAACCACCGGCAGCACCCCGCGCGAAATCAGAGCGAGAAAGCCTTTCTCAACCTGCTCGTCATGATCTGTCAGCGCAACGTCGTCCAGGTTCCCTTCCACATGGGAATGAGTGGCCTGATATCGGATAAAGCGCATTTTCATCCACGGATAAGCAATGCCGAGCGTAATAACGGAAACAGCGATCAATTGCAGCAGTTGCACCACAACACCATGAAATGTCAGCGTGGAAGCAAAACGAATACGTCCGTCCGCCAGCGTCAGGCCATTCACAAAGTGATTGCGAAAAGCCTGCCAGATATAGGCCGATGAGAGCAAAATGGCGCCAATATAGAGCAGATAGCACAGCAGGATTTGCCCCGGAAACCCTGAAAGCCCCTCATCCCCCGAACCGTTAATCGCACGCAGCATCGCCATACTGCTGTAGGACGTCGAGAGTAAGTAAAACATCAGCCCCAGAAACGGAACCAGAATACAGAAAGAAAACAGACAGGCTTTGATGCAATATGTCGTACTGACGCGAATATCGAATTTATGCACGCCGAATTGTCCGCCTTTTCCGGTCAGGGCGAGCCATTTGGCATAGACATAGCCATTGATCACACTCATCCCCACAATGCCGATAAGCGCCAGAATAATAATTTTCACCAATAAGCCATCAAAATTATAACCGCTGAACATCATATTCCCGATACCAAAGATAATCACGCACAGCAAAATAAGCAGCAATGTGGGCAGCCCCATCATTATCCACCAGGCACTTTTCATTGCGCAATGAAAGGCAAAACGGACATTATTTAATGTGGTCATCAGCGCATTGTATTGCAGGCTTTTCACCATAAAGAAAGGCATAACCAGCATCAGTAAAAAGATCACCAGAGAACCTAAGAATGGATGAAGAAGTTCGGCCACAAGGATGAGGATAAAAAGGAATATCGACATCAGCAACCAACTCAAAAACAGCGCTCCGCCCCTGGCATGATAGCCAAAACGCGCACCATTTAACTCCATGTTTTCGTATACGTAGCGCCGGGAGCGTACCATTGCCCAGGGGACATAAACCCCTAACGTAATAACACTCAGCAGAATATTAACCAGAGAAATAAGAAAATAATCCAGACCTTTGCCATGAAATATAAATGTGCGCCGCGTTTTATTCGTATAACGGATATCACCGTTCATAACTACATCATCCTTAAATATAAGCATTGATTCGATAAATAATGATTATCACTTCCGTGAAGCGCGCAACATAACGTATCTCTTTAACGATCACACCACAATTAAACGACTTGCAGCCACTTTCAGAGAGTGATATTAAATACGCGTATAAATACATATGTTTTATTGAGTGAGTCTATGAATGTTGTGGCCAAGCAGAGCGTGACATTACGCCGGATAACTGCCGGAGATAATGCCGCGATTGCCTCCGTTATTCGTCAGGTTTCTGCCGAATACGGCCTTACCGCCGATAAAGGTTATACCGTAGCGGACCCCAACCTGGACGAGTTGTATCAGCTCTACAGCCAGCCGGGGCACGCCTATTGGGTGGTGGAGCAGGATGGCAGAGTGGTAGGCGGCGGCGGTGTCGCCCCTCTGAAATGTAGTGAGCCGGATATCTGCGAACTGCAAAAGATGTATTTCCTGCCTGCCGCGCGCGGTCAGGGGCTGGCGAAGAAGCTGGCGCTGCTGGCCCTTGAACACGCCCGCGCCCAGGGCTTCACCCGTTGTTACCTGGAAACGACCGCATTCTTAAAAGAGGCGATTGGCCTGTATGAACATCTCGGATTTAGCCATATCAGCGGGCCGCTGGGCTGTACCGGGCATGTGGATTGCGAAGTACGAATGCTGAAAACACTGTAATTTCTCCCGGTCCTTTCCTTTTCTACTGGAAAGGACCGGAACCTCTTCTTTACTGATTCTCCGGCGCCATAATCAGACGAATCATTCCCGCCGACTGATCCTGTGGCAACGTCAGCACGTTACTCCACAAGTCCTGCACAATGTCGCAGGCAACTTTCTCTTTGCCGACACCTTTACGCGGGTCCGGCATGATCTCAATATCCTGACCGTATTTCTTGACCAGCAGCGCAATAATTGGTTGCAGATGCTGCTGCGCGTCCTGCCGTTCTTTATCTGTTACCGTATGTCGGTTGACGCCGTAGGCAGCGCGCATCATCGCGGCATCAATATTCATGCGTTTCATCAGGAAATCACCCGGCAATATTTTCGCCGGATTGATTCCCCCTTTCACCGCCGGGAACAGGAAACGGAAGCAATTATCATCGCTGACTTTCTGAATGGCCGCGGTTTGCTCCATATTGATCTGCATATAAGCGATCACGTTTTCATCAGGGGCATTTTGTAAACGCATCATCTGCACCCCAATGATCTGCGGTTGTATATAATCAATAATCTGCTGAGGGGTTTTTCCCTCTTTTTCCATATTCTTCGCCGTAGTGCGAATGGTTTCCAGCAACTGAGGTTCTTGCTCACGCAAGACCTGGTAGGTCGGCATGCTGCTTATTGCACGGAACGCCACGTCCATTTGCGATTCACCGCTATTTTGCAGCCAGGGCGCAATATACTGCCGATAGCTAACGTTCCAGACCAGAATCGCCACCGCGATAATGACCGCCGAGGTAATACCGCCGATTTTCCCTTTCCGGCGCAGATACTGAGTTAGTGCTGCCGCCAGACCGGCGACCAGAGCGGAGAGTAAAACAGACGTCCAGTTCATTTCAGGTTCCTTGTAACCACTGTGCTGATTGTTGTACCAGCCCGGCGGGGATTGTCACCTGGCGGGCGAAATAACGACTGATTCTGGTAGGTCAGCCCGGCACGCCGCTGTGAAAACGAAACTCCGGGTCAGGCGAAGTAATCAGTTCGGCTTCGAGCTCACCGAAATAGCGAACCCGTGGTGCGATATCCGTTTCCGAGACCTGCTGTGCCAGCGCAAGATAATCCTGGTAGTGGCGGGCTTCGGAACGCAGCAATGACAGATAGAATTTTTGTAAATCCTCTTCCAGATACGGTGCCAGCGCGGCAAAACGTTCGCAGGATCGCGCTTCGATATAAGCACCGCAAATCAGCTTGTCGATAAGCGTGAGCGGCTCATGGGTACGCACGCCTTTGAGCATCCCTTTCGCATAGCGACTGGCCGTGATCTTCACATAGGGGATGTTCCTGACAAGCATGGCTTCGCGCACCTGCCAGAAATGATGCAGCTCTTCTTTGATAAGCAGCACCATACTGTCGATGAGCGCCCTGCCCCATGGGTCATCCGCTTTTGGCATCGCGCCTTTAGCAATCTGCTTGTGCAGCGCCACAAAGTCCGGTTCCGGCCCTTCACGAAAGGCGAAGGCTTCATAGGGTTTCAGCCATTCAAGCAGCGTATCGGCCCCGCTTTTATCTGCCACATATTTACGCACCAGCAGCATAGCGGTTTGCGCGGCTTTCAATTCGCAGACCATATGATCGGTGAGCAACAGCGGAAGATTTTGCGGGTCGCGGGCTTTATCTATCCAGGTCTGAGGTGTTGGGCAATGCAGAAAATGTAAAACCGGGGAGAGTATTTGCGGGTAATCCATGGCTGTTCCTTGCACTGCGGCAGCCGTAGCCGCCGCATAGGGAAGACTTAGTGGCGTACGCCGTTGTCGTCTTCATCCTCGTAGTCGTCTTCTTCGCCGTCTTCGTCTTCACCGTTCGGGTCTTCGTAGTAGGTGCCCCAACCGTCATACTCGACGTCAAATTTCTCAGCCAGGTTAATCAGTTGTTCAACTTGTGCGTCAATCAGCTCTGCATTCAGCGCGGATTCGCTCAGGATGTCGCAGCAAATTACCACTTCGCCCTCTTCCAGCTCCAGCTCTTCCGGCTCGGTCACTTCATAACCCAGTTTGAACGCTTCAACGGCCACTTTTTCCAGTGTCTCGAAGTCATCTGCCGACAGGTGATGCTCAATGGTGTAGAGCGCATCAGGATCGCTGCCATCTTCCAGCAATTCTTCAATAATCAGACGCGTCTCTTCGCGCTGTTCTTCCAGGTGTTCCGGGTTCGCCATGGCTCATTCCTCATAATGTGGCAGATAGAGATATTGTCACATACCGTTGGCAATGCCTCCACTCCTGGCGGAAAAGATTTATTCATTTGGCTTGCAAATGAATATTCATACATATAAATTGAATTTTAATTCAATAAGTGGCTTTAGCCAGGTGAGGGAACCATGTCGTCGTTTTACCAGAAACATTTTTTGAAATTGCTCGATTTTACCCCTGCTGAAATCAATGCTCTGCTGCAACTTGCCGCCAAACTCAAAACTGATAAGAAAAATGGCAAGGAACAACAAAAACTTACCGGTAAAAACATCGCGCTCATCTTCGAAAAAGACTCAACTCGCACCCGGTGCTCTTTCGAAGTTGCCGCATTTGACCAGGGCGCTCGCGTCACGTATCTCGGCCCAAGCGGCAGTCAGATTGGGCATAAAGAATCAATTAAGGATACCGCGCGGGTCCTGGGCAGAATGTACGACGGTATTCAGTATCGCGGCTACGGCCAGGAGATCGTCGAAACCCTGGCCCAGTTTGCTGGTGTTCCGGTGTGGAACGGCCTGACCAATGAGTTTCACCCGACGCAGTTACTGGCTGACCTGCTGACCATGCAAGAGCATATGCCGGGCAAAGCGTTTAATGAAATGACGCTGGTTTATGCAGGCGATGCACGCAACAACATGGGCAACTCCATGCTGGAAGCGGCAGCGCTGACCGGGCTGGATTTGCGCCTCGTCGCCCCGACAGCCTGCTGGCCGGAAGCCACGCTGGTCGCGAAGTGTAAAGCGCTGGCGGAGAAAAACGGCGGCAACATTACGCTGACCGAGGATATCGCCGCAGGGGTGAAAGGCGCGGACTTTATCTACACCGATGTATGGGTGTCGATGGGCGAGGCAAAAGAGAAGTGGGCCGAGCGTATTAATCTGCTGCGCCCGTATCAGGTGAATAGCCAGATGCTGACCCTGACCGGAAACCCGGATGTGAAATTCCTGCACTGCCTGCCTGCGTTCCATGACGACCAGACGACGCTTGGCAAGAAGATGGCGGAAGAGTTCGGTCTGCACGGCGGCATGGAAGTCACCGACGAGGTGTTTGAATCGGCGGCCAGTATTGTGTTTGATCAGGCGGAAAACCGCATGCACACCATTAAAGCGGTGATGGTGGCGACGCTGGCGCAAGCATAGTGCTGTCTGCCCACCCTCACCCCTGCCCTCTCGATCGTAGCCCGGATAAGGTGCGTTAAGCGCCGCATCCGGGAACGGTGAGGGGAAACAGCAGCGATTTACGCCACCAGCACCTTCACCACCACTTTACGCACCTGTGCGGGCGCACCCACGGCGCAGAGCGGTTTATGGACTTCACCTGGGTAGAACACCACAAAATCCCCTTCGCTCAGTACCACGGTTTTTTCCTGACCGCCTTCCGGCAGGAACGCGATATCTTTATCCGCCAGCCAGTCGGTGTCAGGCTCGCCCGCAGGCAGGGTACTGAATGTCATCCCTTCCTGGCCTTTCAGTACAATCTGGATATCCAGATAACGGGCGTGATATTCGGCGCGACGCTCGGCAAACGGCTGTGTCATATCTTCCGAAACCAGATAAAACAGGTTGTTGCCGTCAATATCATGCTTCCCGGTCGGGGTGGCATCCGACACATGGGCTTTAACGTGTTCAATGGCCTGGCGCAGTTCTTCCGGCAACCAGCTTTGTAAGTGGTGAATGTTGCCAACGATCATAACTATCTCCTTAAGATAAAACATCGTTTCATTTTTAGCTTTTATACGGAAAAATGCCGCTGCTCACCACCCCTTTTTAGCGAAGAGTTGCGCTTGCGCATGTTTATTCCGCCAGAGTGGCAGTACAACTATTCTCAGGTTCGCAAATTAATTAGTTATTTATTATTTATGCATTTATATGCAGATAAACCGATTGCCTGACGCAAATGTTGCATTAATCGCTTGAAACCGAAAAGTAGCTGAGTATAATCGCGGACAATTTGCCGGGAGGAAGCATGGTCCAGTGTGTTCGACATAGTGTCCCTGGGCGTCTGAAAAAAGACGCAGGCCTGCCGTTTTTCTTCCCGTTGCTTACCCCATTCCACAGCCCCTCTATTGAGGGGCTTTTTTTTGCGCAGTCGTCAGGAGATAAACATGGCTAACCCGCTATATCAAAAACATATCATTTCCATAAACGATCTCAGCCGCGAAGAACTTGAACTGGTGCTGAACACGGCAGCTCGACTGAAAGCCAACCCGCAGCCGGAGTTACTCAAGCACAAAGTGATCGCAAGCTGCTTCTTTGAAGCTTCAACGCGTACCCGCCTGTCGTTTGAAACGTCCATGCATCGCCTGGGGGCGAGCGTGGTGGGCTTCTCTGACAGTAGCAACACCTCGCTCGGTAAAAAGGGCGAAACGCTGGCGGACACGATTTCAGTGATCAGCACCTACGTGGATGCGATTGTGATGCGCCACCCGCAGGAAGGGGCCGCCCGTCTGGCGACCGAGTTTTCCGGCGGCATTCCTGTTCTGAACGCGGGCGACGGCGCTAATCAGCACCCGACGCAGACCCTGCTGGATCTGTTTACCATTCAGGAAACCCAGGGCCGTCTGGAGAACCTCAACATCGCGATGGTCGGCGACCTGAAATATGGTCGCACCGTGCACTCACTGGCGCAGGCGCTGGCAAAGTTTAACGGCAACCGCTTCTACTTTATCGCCCCGGATGCGCTGGCCATGCCACAGTACATTCTGGATATGCTCGATGAGAAAGGACTGACCTGGAGCCTTCACGCCAGCATCGAAGAGGTGATGGCTGAGGTCGATATTCTGTATATGACCCGCGTGCAGAAAGAGCGCCTGGATCCGTCCGAGTACGCCAGCGTGAAGGCCCAGTTCATCCTGCGTGCTAACGACCTCATCGGCGCACGCAGCAACATGAAAGTGCTGCACCCGCTGCCGCGTGTGGATGAGATCACCACCGACGTGGATAAGACGCCGCACGCCTGGTATTTCCAGCAGGCCGGTAACGGCATCTTTGCGCGTCAGGCATTGCTGGCACTGGTTCTGAATAGTGATTTGGCGCAGTAAGGGGAAACGACAATGACACACGACAACAAACTCCAGGTCGAAGCGATTAATCGCGGTACCGTGATTGACCACATTCCGGCGCAGGTGGGCTTTAAGCTGCTGACGCTGTTTAAACTGACGGAAACCGAGCAGCGCATCACTATCGGTCTGAATCTGCCGTCAGGCGAAATGGGCCGCAAAGACCTGATCAAAATCGAAAATACTTTCCTGACGGATGAGCAGGTAAACCAGCTGGCGCTGTATGCCCCGCAGGCGACGGTAAACCGCATCGACAATTACGAAGTGGTAAGCAAGTCTCATCCGAATCTGCCAGATCGTATCGACAGCGTGCTGGTCTGCCCGAACAGCAACTGCATCAGCCACGCTGAGCCGGTCTCTTCCAGCTTCGCGGTGAAAAAACGCCCGCACGATATCGCCCTGAAATGCAAATACTGTGAAAAAGAGTTTTCGCATTCTGTGGTACTGGCAGGGTAATGAATGCAGGTGTGTACGCCTGGTGCGACACACCTGTTACTCATGTATATAATGAGCCCCGACCTTATTACCGCTGTAATTCAGGAGAAATCATGACTAAAACTATCGCGACGGAAAATGCACCAGCAGCAATCGGCCCTTATGTACAGGGTGTTGATCTCGGCAGCATGATCATCACTTCCGGTCAGATCCCGGTTGATCCGAAAACCGGTAGCGTGCCGGAAGACGTTTCTGCCCAGGCGCGTCAGTCGCTGGAAAACGTGAAAGCTATCGTGGAAGCCGCAGGTCTTAACGTGGGTGATATCGTGAAAACGACGGTGTTCGTGAAAGATCTGAACGACTTCGCGACCGTTAACGCGACCTACGAAGCATTCTTTACTGAGCACAAAGCCACCTTCCCGGCGCGTTCCTGCGTAGAAGTGGCGCGCCTGCCGAAAGATGTGAAGATTGAAATCGAAGCGATTGCCGTACGTCGCTAAGGTTTTCCCGGATGCGGCGCAAGCGCCTTATCCGGGCTACCACGTAGCCCCGGTAAGCGACAGCGCCACCGGGGATGCTTTTATCACTTACTGCCAGCCATACCTGCGGCTGTAGAAGCCTTTCACCATCTGCGTCAGCGTCATGTATCCGGCGAGGATCGCAATCAGCCACGGGAAGTAAGAAAGCGGTAATGCCTGCAGTTGCAGATAGCTTGCCAGTGGCGAGAACGGCAGCGCGATACCTACCAGAATCACCATCACCGTCATCATGATCAGCGGCCAGGCGGCGCGGCTTTGAATAAACGGCACGCGGCGAGTACGGATCATATGCACAATCAGCGTCTGCGACAGTAGCCCTTCCACAAACCAGCCCGACTGGAACAGCGTCTGGGCTTCCGGCACATTCGCCTTAAATACCCACCACATAACGCAAAATGTCAGAATATCGAAAATGGAGCTGATCGGACCGAAAAAGATCATAAAGCGACCGAGATCGGCAGGGTTCCAGCGCTGCGGTTGACGAATCTGCTCATCATCCACGTTATCAAACGGAATCGCCACCTGGGATACATCATAAAGCAGGTTCTGAATCAGCAAGTGTAACGGCAACATGGGCAGGAACGGCAGGAAGGCGCTCGCCACCAGCACGCTGAACACGTTACCAAAGTTAGAACTGGCCGTCATTTTGATGTATTTCAGCATGTTAGCGAAGGTTTTACGCCCTTCAATAACCCCCTCTTCCAGCACCATCAGGCTTTTTTCCAGCAGGATGATATCGGCCGCTTCACGGGCAATATCCACCGCGCCATCAACGGAAATACCGATATCCGCCGCGCGCAACGCCGGGGCGTCGTTGATGCCGTCGCCCATAAAGCCCACCACATGCCCTTCACGACGCAGCAGGGTCACAATGCGTTCTTTATGCATCGGCGTCAGGCGCGCAAACAACGTGGTACGTTTCGCCAGCGCTGCCAGTTCGTCATCACCCAGATGCTCAATTTGGTTGCCCGTCACCACCTCGCCCACATCCAGCCCGACTTCCAGGCAGACTTTCGCCGCCACCAGCTCGCTATCGCCGGTCAAAATTTTCACCGTCACGCCGCTGGCTTTCAGCGCTTTCAGCGCCGGCGCCGTGGTTTCTTTCGGCGGATCGAGGAATGCAATATAGCCTTCCAGGATCAGGTCGGATTCGTCCACGCGATGGTAATCACCGCTGCGTGCTGGGAGATATTTGGTTGCCACCGCCACCACCCGCAACCCCTGGCGGTTCTGCGTTTCGGTGACGCGCTGAATACGGCGCAACATGGTTTCATCCAGCGGCACAATGTCGCCGTTGTAACGTACCTGGCTGCAAACGTTGAGGATCTCCTGCAATGCCCCTTTGCAAATCAGTTGATGGGCATCTGCGTTTTCAGCGACCACGACCGACATGCGGCGACGCTCGAAATCGAAAGGGATCTCGTCAATTTTCTGCCAGCGGGTAGAGAGCGTGCGTGCGGCTTCCGCGTCCACCCCTTCCAGCACCGCCGTATCAAGCAGGTTTTTTAACCCCGTCTGATAGTGGCTATTCAGCCACGCACAGTGCAGCACCCGTTCGCTGACTTTACCGGCGATATCCGTGTGGTTTTCCAGCACGATTTTATCCTGCGTTAACGTACCTGTTTTGTCGGTACACAGGATGTCCATAGCGCCAAAGTTTTGAATCGCATCCAGATGCTTGACGATCACTTTCTGTTTCGACAGTTTCACCGCCCCGCGAGCCAGGGTAGAGGTGACGATCATCGGCAGCATTTCCGGCGTCAGCCCCACGGCAACCGAGAGCGAAAACAGCGCCGCTTCCCACCAGTCACCTTTGGTGAAGCCATTAATCAACAATACTACTGGCGTCATTACCATCATAAAGCGGATAAGCAACATACTGACGCGGCCAATCCCTTTCTGGAACGCATTCGGCTCGCTCTCTTGCTCGCTCACGCGCCCGGCCAGTTGCCCAAACCAGGTGTTGCCGCCCGTGGCGATGACCACCGCCTGCGCCGTACCGCTCACCACGTTGGTGCCCATAAAACAGAGGGTGTCGCTTTCCAGCGGGTTGGTCTGATCCGCTGTGCGGGTTTTTGCCACTTTTTCTACTGGCAGGGATTCGCCGGTCAGCGACGCCTGTGCCACGAACAGGTCGCGCGCCTGCACCACACGCAGGTCAGCCGGGATCATGTCGCCTGCCGCCAGTTTGACGATATCGCCAGGAACCAGTTGGTCGAGCGGGATCTCCATCCAGCGGTTTTCCCCCTGCTCATTGGCTACACGCAGCACCGTTGCAGTATTGCTGACCATCGCCTTGAGCGCATCCGCCGCTTTGGTGGATCGCGCTTCCTGAATAAAATTCAGGAAAGTCGAGATGGCGACCATTAGCGCAATCACACCGGCGGCGAACAGGTCTTCAGACGCGTAGGAGAAAATCCCCAGACAGGTCAGCAGCAGGTTAAACGGGTTGCGATAGCAGGACCACAGGTGACCCCACCAGGGCACCCGACGCTGCCCTGGGATCTGGTTAACACCGTGTTGTTCCCGTGCGTCCTGCACCTCTTTTTCATTCAGCCCTTCCGGATGGCTGTTGAGTTGTTGCCACAGTTCGGCGAGTTCCATCGTCGACAGGGCCAGGCAGCGATCGCTTAACGAGGCCGGGACGTCGACGTGTTGAATATTTGCGGCGTCAGGCAGCGGGTCACGCTGCACGAGACGGCGAGGTAAGTGGCGGTTAAGCCGGGCCAGGAGTCGGGTGATATTTTTGAACATAGTAGTCATCCTTGCCCCCGCATCACGCGGGTGCCACTACACGCCATCATCCACGCAGTCTCTTCGTTGGCTTCCCCTGTTCACACCGGTCACTTACCTCAATAAGCATCCCGGCGATGCCCAGTCTTGCCGCCTCGACACATCGCGAATGATTTTGTGCATTGCCGCGGGCACGGAACATCCGCGCCAGCAGGCGTTTTCAGTTATGCAGGGACGTCTTGCGTCACTGCCTTACGTTTCCGATAAGGCAGCAAAGGCGGGCTTACCGGAAAGAGTATCTCCGTCGTGGGAGAGGTGCGGGATCAGGGTCCATAAAACCTCCGGTAAGGGTGAAAAGGGAACTATCTCAAGCGCCGCTATTATAACTCCGGTGAATTAAACCGAACGTAAACCAGACTTTACCCATTGTCGTTTGGTTGAGTCCTCACCAAACTTTCTTTATTCTGCTATCCGCCTTGAAGAGGAACAGGACAGGACGCATGCAAAACCGGCTGACGATCAAAGATATTGCGCGTTTAAGTGGCGTTGGGAAATCAACGGTGTCTCGCGTGCTGAATAATGAAAGCGGTGTGAGTGAACGTACCCGCGAACGCGTGGAAGCGGTGGTCAATCAACACGGTTTTTCACCTTCCCGTTCCGCACGCGCCATGCGCGGTCAGAGCGATAAAGTGGTGGCCATTATTGTCTCCCGTCTCGACTCCCTTTCGGAAAACCTTGCCGTCCAGACCATGCTCCCGGCTTTCTATGAACAGGGTTATGACCCGATCATGATGGAAAGCCAGTTCTCGCCGGATATGGTCGAAGAGCACCTGCATATGCTACGTCGCCGCAATATTGATGGCGTGGTGCTGTTTGGCTTTACGGGCGTGACAGAGACGCTGTTATCGTCCTGGCGCGCCTCGCTGGTCTTGCTGGCGCGGGACGCCAAAGGGTTCGCCTCTGTCTGCTATGACGACGAAGGGGCCATCAATCTGCTGATGCAAAATCTTTACGATCAGGGTCATCGCCACATCAGTTTTATTGGCGTGCCACACAGCGACATTACTACCGGCAAGCGTCGCCACGAGGCCTATATGGCGTTTTGCGAACGCCATCAACTTCACCCCCACTTCATTTTGCCGGGTCTCGCGATGAAACACGGCTACGAAAACGTCGCCAGCGTGTTGACGCCTGACACCAGCGCCCTGCTCTGTGCTACGGATACCCTTGCCCTGGGGGCCAGCAAGTATCTACAGGAACAGCGCATTGATAATTTGCAGCTGGCAAGTGTGGGGAATACGCCGCTCATGAAATTTCTCCACCCGGAGATCGTCACCGTTGATCCCGGCTATGCCGAAGCAGGCCGCCAGGCCGCAGCACAGCTGATCGATCAGGTAAATGGTCGCACCGATCCACGCCAAATCGTGATCCCCGCCCACCTCGCCTGAGTTCCCCTCCCGCACGGTTTATTGTGATCTTCGCTTGGTTTCGGGAACGTTCCCATTTTCAGTTACTGAACCACTAGATATGCTTGCGCACATTCATCAGCAGTCATTATTTCTCTCAGTGGGGCATCACGATGAGCAAAGTCAGACAAGAGGATCTCGCCAGGCTTATTGAATTGGTCGGCGGACGTGAAAACATCGCTACGGTGAGTCATTGCATCACCCGCCTGCGTTTTGTCCTGAACGCACCGGACAAAGCTGACCCGAAAACCATCGAAACATTGCCGATGGTCAAAGGCTGCTTTACCAACGCCGGACAGTTTCAGGTCGTTATTGGTACTGACGTCGGCGACTGGTATCAGGCACTGATCGGTGCCATCGGCCAGGCCTCTGCCGATAAAGAGCAGATCAAGCGCGCGGCGCGCCAGAACATGAAATGGCATGAACAGTTGATCTCGCACTTTGCCGAGATCTTCTTCCCACTATTGCCGGCGCTGATCAGCGGCGGTTTGATCCTCGGCTTCCGTAATGTTATTGGCGATCTGCCGATGAGCAACGGCCAGACGCTGGCGCAGATGTATCCCGGTCTCAAAACCGTTTACGACTTTCTGTGGCTGATTGGCGAGGCGATCTTCTTCTATCTGCCGGTAGGCATCTGCTGGTCGGCGGTGCGCAAAATGGGCGGCACGCCGATCCTCGGGATCGTGCTGGGCGTGACCCTCGTCTCCCCACAGTTGATGAACGCCTATCTGCTCGGCTCCCAGGTGCCGGAAGTATGGAACTTCGGACTGTTCAGTATCGCCAAAGTGGGCTATCAGGCCCAGGTTATCCCTGCCCTGCTGGCCGGTCTGGCGCTGGGCGTGATTGAAACACGCCTCAAAAAATGGGTGCCGGATTACCTCTATCTGGTGGTTGTCCCGGTCTGTTCTCTGCTGCTCGCCGTGTTCCTCGCTCATGCCTTTATCGGCCCGTTCGGTCGTATGATTGGCGATGGCGTGGCCTTCGCGGTACGCCACCTGATGACCGGCAGCTTTGCGCCCATCGGCGCGGCGTTGTTTGGTTTCCTCTATGCTCCCCTGGTCATCACCGGCGTACACCAGACGACGCTTGCCATCGATATGCAGATGATTCAGAGCATGGGCGGCACCCCGGTGTGGCCGCTGATTGCGCTCTCTAACATTGCTCAGGCATCGGCGGTAACCGGGATCATTATTATCAGCCGTAAACAGAACGAGCGTGAAATCTCCGTCCCGGCGGCCATTGCGGCCTATCTCGGCGTGACCGAACCGGCAATGTACGGCATCAACCTGAAATACCGCTTTCCGATGCTCTGCGCGATGGTAGGCTCCGGCCTTGCCGGGCTGCTATGTGGCCTGAACGGCGTGCTGGCAAACGGCATCGGTGTCGGCGGCCTGCCGGGCATCCTCTCCATTCAGCCCTCTTACTGGCAGGTATTCGCACTGGCGATGGCGGTAGCGATTATTGTGCCGATGGCGCTGACCACGGTGGTTTATCAGCGTAAGTTCCGCCAGGGCACGCTGCAGATTGTGTAACTTTTTTGGGGCGCCATTGCGCCCCTTCGCTTTTACCAGGAAATCACTATGAATACCCTTCCTCACTGGTGGCAAAACGGCGTCATCTACCAGATCTATCCAAAAAGTTTTCAGGACACGACAGGCAGCGGCACGGGCGATTTGCGCGGCGTGATTATGCGCCTCGATTACCTGAAAACCCTCGGCGTAGATGCCATCTGGCTGACACCGTTTTATATCTCACCGCAGGTGGATAACGGCTACGATGTCGCTAATTACACCGCTATCGACCCGCTCTACGGTACGCTGGAAGATTTTGATGAGCTGGTCGCCCAGGCCAAAGCGCGCGGCATTCGCCTGGTGCTGGACATGGTGCTTAACCACACCTCTACGCAGCATGCCTGGTTTCGTGAGTCTCAGGATCCCGCCAGCCCGTACCGCAGTTTTTATATCTGGCGCGATGGCACACCGGATGAACTTCCCAATAACTGGCGCTCGAAGTTTGGCGGCAACGCCTGGCGCTGGCATGCGGCAAGTGAGCAGTACTATCTGCACCTCTTTGCGCCGGAGCAGGCGGATCTGAACTGGGAAAACCCGGCGGTACGCCGCGAGCTGAAAAAGGTGTGTGAATTCTGGGCCGATCGCGGCGTGGACGGTTTACGTCTGGATGTGGTCAATCTGATCTCCAAAGATCAGGATTTCCCGGACGATCATGAGGGTGACGGACGCCGTTTTTATACCGACGGGCCACGTGCCCACGAATTCTTGCAGGAGATGAGTCGGGATGTTTTCCAGCCGCGTAATCTGATGACGGTGGGCGAGATGTCATCGACCTCGCTGGAACATTGTCAGCAATATGCCGCGCTGGACGGGCGCGAACTGTCGATGACGTTCAACTTCCACCATCTGAAAGTGGACTATCCCGGCGGCAAGAAATGGACCCAGGCCAGGCCAGATTTTGTGGCGCTCAAAGCGCTGTTCAATCACTGGCAGCAGGGGATGCACAAGGTAGCGTGGAATGCGTTGTTCTGGTGTAACCATGACCAGCCGCGCATTGTCTCGCGCTTTGGCGATGAAGGCGAGCTACGCGTGCCGTCCGCCAAAATGCTGGCGATGGTGCTGCACGGTATGCAAGGGACGCCCTATATCTATCAGGGCGAAGAGATTGGGATGACCAACCCGCACTTCGCGCAGATCACCGATTATCGGGACGTGGAAAGCCACAATATGTTTGCCGAATTGCGGGCCAGCGGGCGCGATGCCGACGAGCTGCTGGCGATTCTGGCCAGTAAATCCCGCGATAACAGCCGCACGCCGATGCAATGGTCGAGCGAGAAGCATGCCGGGTTCACAACCGGTGAACCCTGGATTGGCCTGTGCGATAACCGCGACGAGATTAACGCGCAGGCGGCGATGAACGATCCGGATTCTGTGTTTTATACCTATCTGCGTCTGATAGCCCTGCGTAAAGAGCAGCCAATTCTGACCTGGGGCGATTATGAGGATTTGCTGCCAGCGCATCCATGGCTGTGGTGTTATCGCCGTCAGTGGCTCGGGCAGACGCTGGTGGTCGCGGCAAACCTGAGCCGCGAGTGCCAGCAGTGGCAACCGAAAGAGATGCCTGGACAGTGGCAGCCGATCATGAGTAATTACGCCGAATTTTCTCCGGCGCCCGGTGAGATGACGCTGCGTCCGTTTGAAGCGGTGTGGTGGCTGCAATCCGAAGACTGACCTGCCCCGGATGGCGGCGCATGACGCTCCTTATCCGGGCTACCCGCCCGTCGCCCGGTTAGCGCAGCGACACCGGGGAACCCCCCCCGGAGGCGGCGCAGGCGCCTTATCCGGGCTACCCGCCCGTAGCCCCGGTTAGCGCAGCGACACCGGGCCCCCCCGGAGGCGGCTGCAGGCGCCTTATCCGGGCTACCCGCCCGTCGCCCCGGTTAGCGCAGCGACACCGGGGAATAACCCCCGGATGGCGGCGCAGGCGCCTTGTCCGGGCTACCCGCCCGTAGCCCCGGTTAGCGCAGCGACACCGGGGAATAACCCCCCGGAGGCGGCACAAGCGTCTTATCCGGGCTACCCGCCCGTAGCCCCGGTTAGTGCAGCAATACCGGGGAACACCCCCGGATGGCGGCGCAGGTGCCTTACCCGGGCTACTCACCCGTAGCCCCGGTTAGCGCAGCGACACCGGGCCCCCCCCGGAGGCGGCGCAGGCGCCTTATCCGGGCTACCCGCCCGTAGCCCCGGTTAGCGCAGCGACACCGGGGAACACCCCCCGGATGGCGGCACAGGCGTCTTGTCCGGGCTACCCGCCCGTAGCCCCGGTTAGCGCAGCGACACCGGGGAATAACCCCCGGATGGCGGCGCAGGACGCGCCTTATCCGGGCTACCCGCCCGTAGCCCCGGTTAGCGCAGCGACACCGGGGAACACCCTACAGATGGCGGCGCAAGCGCCTTATCCGGGCTACCCGCCCGTCGCCCCGGTTAGCGCAGCGACACCGGGGGGCTGTTATGTCTGCGAGTCATTTTACCTTACTGTTTTTGTTGAATAATTAATCAGATTTTTCTTGGCAGAATTTACAATGCCGCCAGCGCCCGCCATTTGTACTCTCCCTTTTTTACTTTGTTCTGCATCAAAAAAATCGCAAACTTGTTTGATGCAAATCACTATATATAGAACTTAGAATGCACGCCGACCCAACATATTGTATTAATCGTCTATTATTCCAACAAAGCAACGGTACCGACGCTGGCCGGAATTGTGGATAACAAGGGTCAGGATTCGGGGAACTCACTGTCGCAACAACACTTACCTCCAGTGAATAATTCCTCACCTCTGTGGATAACCTGTTTTTAATATGGAGTGATCATGACACCGCATGTGATGAAACGAGACGGTAAGAAAGTACCGTTCAAATCAGAGCGCATCAAAGAAGCCATTCTACGTGCAGCTAAAGCAGCGGGAGTCGATGACGCAGACTATTGCGCCACCGTCGCAGAAATTGTCAGTCAGCAGATGCAAAACCGTTCGCAGGTCGACATCAGCGAGATCCAGACCGCTGTCGAAAACCAGCTGATGTCCGGTTCCCACAAACAACTCGCGCGTGCCTATATTGAATATCGCCATGACCGCGACATCGCGCGTGAAAAACGGGGCCGCCTGAACCAGGAAATTCGCGGCCTGGTGGAACAGACCAATTCCGCACTGCTGAACGAAAACGCAAACAAAGACAGTAAAGTCATTCCGACCCAGCGTGACCTGCTGGCCGGCATCGTTGCCAAACACTATGCCCGTCAGCACCTGCTGCCGCGCGATGTCGTACTGGCGCATGAACGTGGCGAAATCCATTATCACGATCTCGACTATTCACCGTTCTTCCCGATGTTCAACTGCATGCTGATCGACCTGAAAGGCATGCTGACCCACGGCTTTAAAATGGGTAATGCGGAAATTGAACCGCCGAAGTCCATCTCTACCGCCACTGCGGTCACCGCACAGATTATCGCGCAGGTAGCCAGCCATATTTACGGCGGCACGACCATTAACCGTATCGACGAAGTGCTGGCGCCGTTTGTCACTGCAAGCTTTGCCAAACACCGTAAAGTCGCCGACGAATGGCAGATTCCGGATGCCGACGGTTACGCGCACAGCCGCACCGAAAAAGAGTGTTACGACGCCTTCCAGTCACTGGAATACGAAGTCAATACGCTGCATACCGCCAACGGTCAGACCCCGTTCGTCACCTTTGGCTTTGGTCTGGGCACCAGTTGGGAATCGCGCCTGATTCAGCAGTCGATTTTGCGTAACCGTATCGCGGGTCTGGGGAAAAACCGTAAAACCGCCGTGTTCCCGAAACTGGTGTTCGCTATTAAAGACGGCCTGAACCATAAGTTTGATGACCCGAACTACGACATCAAACAGCTGGCGCTGGAGTGCGCGAGCAAACGCATGTACCCGGATATCCTCAATTACGATCAGGTCGTGAAAGTGACCGGCTCGTTTAAGACGCCGATGGGCTGTCGTAGCTTCCTCGGCGTGTATGAAGAGAACGGCGAACAGATCCACGACGGACGCAACAACCTGGGCGTCATTAGTCTGAACCTGCCGCGCATCGCGCTGGAAGCCAGAGGCAACGAAGCCGCGTTCTGGAAACTGCTGGACGAACGTCTGGTGCTGGCACGTAAGGCACTGATGACCCGAATCGCCCGCCTGGAAGGGGTAAAAGCGCGTGTGGCGCCAATTTTGTACATGGAAGGGGCCTGCGGCGTGCGTCTGAAAGCAGACGACGATGTCTCTGAAATCTTCAAAAATGGCCGTGCGTCTATCTCCCTGGGCTATATCGGCATCCACGAAACCATCAACGCGTTGTTCGGCAATGAGCATATGTTCGACAGTGAAGCGCTGCGCGCCAAAGGCGTGGCGATTGTGGAACGTCTGCGTCAGGCGGTGGATCAGTGGAAAGAAGAGACGGGCTACGGCTTTAGCCTCTACAGCACGCCGAGTGAAAACCTGTGTGACCGTTTCTGCCGTCTGGATACCGCCGAGTTTGGCGTGGTAGATGGCGTTACGGATAAAGGTTATTACACCAACAGCTTCCACCTTGATGTCGAGAAGAAAGTAAACCCGTACGACAAGATTGATTTCGAAGCGCCGTACCCCCCGCTCGCCAGCGGCGGTTTCATTTGCTACGGCGAGTACCCGAATATCCAGCACAACCTGCGTGCGCTGGAAGACGTCTGGGATTACAGCTATCAACATGTGCCGTATTACGGTACCAACACGCCGATTGATGAGTGCTATGAGTGCGGCTTCACCGGCGAGTTTGAGTGTACCAGCAAAGGATTTACCTGCCCGAAATGCGGCAACCACGACGCCGCACGTGTGTCGGTGACCCGCCGCGTATGCGGTTATCTTGGCAGCCCGGATGCCCGTCCGTTTAACGCCGGGAAGCAGGAGGAAGTGAAACGCCGCGTGAAACATCTGGGGAACGGGCAGCTCGGCTGATTTGCTCTTTTGTTCCCCTCACCCTAACCCTCTCCCCAAAGGGGCGAGGGGACAGATCGAGAGCGGAGTTAAGTTCTGCGCCGGTTTTCACCCTCTCCCTCAAGAGAGAGGGTGCCGATCGAAAGCAGCTTCAATTACTGTAACTTACCTGATCCACGTTTTTCGCAAAGCAGGTGGCGTCAGGACGAGGCGGCAAACGAAGGAATTCCGGGGAGCTTACTCAAGTAAGTGACCCGGATGAGTGAGAGCAGCCAACGCAGTAATGGCGTCACTTGAGAAGCGAAAATGAATTACCACCAGTATTACCCTGTCGATATAGTCAACGGCCCCGGCACACGCTGCACCCTGTTCGTTTCCGGGTGCGTGCACGAATGCCCGGGCTGCTACAACAAAAGCACCTGGCGGTTAAACTCCGGCAAGCCATTTACCCAGGAGATGGAAGACCAGATCATTCACGATCTCAACGACACCCGGGTGAAACGCCAGGGGATTTCGTTGTCCGGCGGCGATCCGCTCCATCCGCAGAATGTACCGGATATCCTTAAACTGGTGCAGCGCATCCGCGCCGAGTGTCCGGGTAAAGATATTTGGGTCTGGACCGGGTATAAGAAAAACGAACTGAACGACGCGCAAATGGCCGTTGTCGATTTAATTAACGTGTTGATTGACGGAAAGTTCGTGCAGGATTTAAAAGACCCGGCACTTATCTGGCGGGGCAGCAGCAACCAGGTTGTGCATCACCTGCGCTAATAAATCACCCCAGCACACGCTGAGGTGATTCACAGGCCGGATAAGCGCATCCCCTCTGAGGATACCGATGACAGTGAGAGAATTACTCATACGACATCATAAATTCCACGGCAGAGTTTGCTGAACCGGGACTGACTTCACCCGTGCGGATATAACGGGCTTTCATCGGGATTACGTAATCACCGCCCAAAGAGGGGTTGTAGCCGGTGTATTTCACCGCGCTGTTAAAAGGCACCAGCGTGTCATTGGCATACAGCACCTGAATCCCCACCCCGCTCGCCGTCGAGCCACTTCGCAGAGTGATATATTGATCACTGCCGCCTGAATTGACCAGATTGATCCCCGCAGCAGGCTTAAAGGTATACTTCACCGCCGCCATATCCTTACTGCATTTTTTGATTGCAAAATTAAACGGTGTCGCGGCACTGGTGGAACCAACACTGGCGAAATCAGATTTACTGTGTTTTTTCAGGTCAACGGAAATATCGGGGGTTTCGCAGGATTTGACGGTGACGGGGATATCGCTGGTAAATTTTATGTCGGCAGTTTTTATGCCGCCGCTGGTGGAAACTGTGTTATTTATCCATCCTTCCACCGTAAAGTCGAGCATTAACGGGCCGTCATCCTTACTAACCACATCGATAACATAGAATTGAGCATATGTCTTCCCAAAGACGAAACTCCCAAAACTGGAAGTTGGCCATTTGCCATATACCGATAAATTGTTACCGACAACATTACTGCTACTCTCCACCCAAACCTTAATACCTATACCTGCCACATTAGTCTTATAAATCCCGGGATAAGCAGACTCTGTCAATGTTTCAGAAAATTTTGTCATCATATTAACAGGCGCTGAATGGCATGCAAAAAATGTCTGACCGCCCTGCGGAATGGACATTACTGGGCCCAGAGGTGTATTAGGCTGCTGATTACTCGCCACTGACAGCGATGTAATATTAACAGTGTAAGAATAATTATGAGTGTTACCAAAAGTATACCAACATCCTGCATTGCAGATAAAACTCAGTGTCGTTAACCCCATAAACAGAGACAAATTAAAAAAATGTTTTAGCACATTCATCGCATATTTCCCTGCTCCAACCGGAGCGTTAATAATTTATTCCCTTAATGGCTATATACGGCATGATGCCGGGTAAAGCCGCCATGATCGTTAATGGTGGTGTAATAAATTTTTCCCTGCCCCGTACCTGGTAGCGTAAAAAAATAACGTCCTTTCGCCGGACACATGCCTGTTACTCCCTCATCCTGTTCATCGGCTTCACTCAGGCTGATACGGGCAAAAGAGACGCTGAATGCCGACGGATTCTCACATTCCATGTTGTCCTGGCCCGCTTCACTGACCAGCCGCCAGCGCAGCGCTTTCACCGCATCGCCCGGCGTACCCAATAACCCCGTCGGGCGGTAAAAGAGTTTTAAACGGGAGCGCACCGGGAATTGAATAACGTTATCGTCATTTGCCTTGTGCTTCGTTTTTGGCTGCACTTCCAGCACGTTCAGCCAGAAAACCGATTCACGTTCCTGCGGAACATTACCGCCGATAAAACGAATACGCAGCGTTTGACCTTTGGCGGCATTGAGACGAAAAACAGGCGGCGTGACGATAAAAGGAACGGTGGACGTATCGGGTCGAAGAGTGGGATCGCCATTATCCATCCACGCCTGTAACAGGCGCGGCGTGCTGGCATTGTTGGTCAGCGCGAGCGTTATTTCGCGCTTTGCCGCCGGATAAATAATCCGCGTGCTGTCGAACTGGATCCCAGCCTGTGTCGCCGCACACCAGAACAGGAAAAATAGAAAAAACGCACGTCCATGCATGGTATATCCCTCCGTGAAATATCTCATTCCTCTTAATGCATTTATATGAAGAATATTAGCTTCACTTTATCCAAAACATTCATGTAAATGATAAATATGAGCCATATATAATTCGCATGAAATAAAAGTGGGACGGGTTACTTCATGTAATATTGTTTCTGCGGATTGTACTGAAATTCGCGTATCGCTTTCAACCTACATTTTTATTGCTTGTAGATAAAATCGTATTAAGACGTGACATTAACTTGATAAATGGAGAAAGAAGTTTACCAGGAGATGAGGGAGGGCATGTGTAATTTCTTCATAAATATTAAGGAGTCACAGCGAGACGTGGAATTATTTTTCGCAAAAGCAGAACTCTGATGAATATAAAAGCCGCATACACTTTATCTTATTTCTTCATGTTTTAAGGGTTTCGGTAATATCGAAGGGTTAAAACTCACTCTCTTTTTTGGCCCTTTACAGACAGGTGAATTATCACCTGTCTGGTGGGGACTGTGCGTCATGGCGTTTAATCGCATAGCCCGGAGAAGATACGTATACCACTCTCCGGGCCTTCCCCGGAAGCATGATGCTTACCGGAGCTATGGATACGCGAGCCACATCGGAACCAGCTGGATTATTTCGCCACGATAAAGCGTTTAGCGTCATCCATATAAGCTTTGTCACCGGCAGGCGCAATAATCGAACCAAAGTTCATATGCGCACGCAGTTTCCAGCTTGCCGGGATATTCCAGGTACGCTGAACATCCTCATCCACCAGCGGATTGTAGTGCTGGAGGTTGGCACCAATACCTTTCTCAGCCAGGGCCAGCCATACCGCATATTGCGCGATACCGGAGCTATGCTCTGACCAAATCGGGAAATTGTCGGCGTAGGCGGCAAATTGCTCCTGTAGTCCGGTCACGACGTCCTGATCTTCAAAGAACAGCACGGAACCCGCAGCAGCAGCAAAACCATCGAGTTTATCGGAGGTGGCGTGGAAGCTCTCTGCCGGAACAATCTTTCTCAGTTGCTCACGAACCAGTTCCCAGAATTTGTTGTGTTCATTGCCCAGCAGGATCAGCGCGCGAGAACTCTGCGAGTTGAATGCAGATGGCGCTTGCTTGATGGCGTCCTGAATAGTCTGAATAACGTCATCGTCCGGCAACGGCAGGTCTTTACCCAGTGCATAAATCGTTCTGCGTTGTTTTGCTAAAGCAAGGTAGTTCTCTGGCATAACGCCTCCTGAAAGCGTAGTGAATTCCAACGGAGTTGGGGTTTGCGTGACAGGCTGCTCCCGGGAAAGTAGTGCGTTCAAAATTCGCTGAAACGAGTTCATGGTTCGCTGATTCCTGTCTGTCCCTTAAACGAGAGCAAACACCCCACTGGCTGTTCGCCCTGACTGTGAAAAGAGTAATCCTGCCAGCCGGTTAGGGAAAGCAGAACTATTTGGATCTATCATTCAAAAAAAGTGAAAGAACCCTTTGCATGATTATTTTCTAAATATATTCTTTTTACTGCCGATAATGACGTAGTCTCGTTCTTTCCCGCGTAGATTCATCATCCAACGAGGCACAAGGCTCCTTGCATCAGGTCCTGGATTGCATTTTTCGGAGATGACAATGAACGGTATTGATAAAATTACCGCCGTAAGCGCAGGCTCACTCGGTGATCCTCATTTATCAAATAATGAAAGTACGTTTGGTCTGCGAAATAAACCCAAATCAGCAGATATTAATTCTGACACGAATAGCTCTGGCAGCGATGATAGCAGTACCAAACTTTCGCTATCGTCCAAAACCGCGGAGGAAATTAAGAAACAACATCAATTAAAACAGGAAGAAATAAAAAAGACTGACTACACCCTGGAAATGACGGGCATCCCGCTATTTCATGGCCGCCTGGTCTCGGTGGTGAAGTATCCTGACGGGAGTGAAGAGATGGTTGATGCTCTCTCTGGCGTCAGATTAACGGCACAGGACCTGCAGCAACAGTTTAGTCATTCTACAGAAAACGTTCAGGACGCATTAAATATTGAGATGGCCAATATTGCGGGGACACCGGGAGAGACTATTAAATCTCATGCCGGAAGCGCAGAATAAATATAAAAAAATATAATCAATTTTCCTTGCGGAATAGTGAATCATTTACTACGCACACAGGAATATAAGATAAGAAAGCCTTATTCCAGCAAGGAAAATAAGCTCAGGCATTGAAGAGAATATTTGGTTTACTCTTTCGGAATATTAAGCATTAACGTCTGGTCAAATGGGGCGCGTTGTTTCAACGCGCAAACCCATTAAAAACGGCTAACGCATTCCATTGCCACCGCTTTAAATGCCATGAAATCCTTACAGGCACTCAATCGGGATGCAGCGCGCTCACGTAAAAATGTCACAAAAATATCGTATATCGCCATCGCCTCTTCATATTCACTTTTACTTATGGCCAGCAGGAAAATAACGTGAGCGGTCTCCTCTCCCCACTGAATACCGTGTGGCGCCAACACCGTATAGACCACTGTTTTTTGCGCCAGCAGCCCCAACGAGTGCGGCAACGCGATCCCTTCCCCCAGCATGGTGCTGACAATTGCTTCACGTTCCACAACCGAGTCGAGGAAATCAGCATCAACAAACCCTTCCCGCTGAAGCTGGGCACAAAGCGTAGTAAATAACGTTTGTCTGTCTAACGGACGGTCGATAATAGTGAAATGCGAGGCATCGAAATACTTTTCAAGAATCCACGGTCGCGTTCTGTCCACCAGCACCAGTTTGCCAATCTGTTCAAGCTGATAGTCCGTCGGGAACGGCGCAATGGTCACAATCGGCTTATCTTTATCACTGATTCTTGCCGTGGAGATAACAAAGTCTTCGCTAATGGCCTCGCACTGCTCATAGTCGCGCAACGTCACCGTACGGGTGACCTCAATCTGCGGATACTTGCGCTGCAACACCGCTTCAATCATGCGCGCCATCGCGTTGCCCGCATCGCACACCAGCATCACGCGTGGCTGTCGCTGATAGCCAATATTGTAATGTCGCTCCAGGCCAACGCCGATGTGCAGCACCAGGAAACCGACTTCATTTTCACTGATCACATAGGGTGTGTATTTCCCCCAACTGGAGACTGCTGCCAGCGTCATGTCCCACGCCATCGGGTAGTGCTGTTTGATGTTATCCAGCAACGGATTTGGGATCATGATTTGATAGCGCACCCGGGTGATCATGGTCTTGATATGGGTGAGCAGGTCCGCATGTAACTGCGCATCGTTTTGCAGGTTGTAGTTATAGTGGCTGTTGATGTAATTGAGGATGTAATTAACCAGCGCTTCGTCATCGTCCGCACTGATGGCGCTGGGGGTAATGTCCTGCAACTGACGCCCGGCAATATGTACCCGCAACCAGTGTACTTCCGAAGCCGCCAGCGGTTTTTCCGCCATTTGTTGCAGCGCATCGGCAATCTCCCGCGCGGCATCCCGCACGTTCTCGTCACCGTCTTCGGCTGTGAACTCTGAGAGCGGAAATCCTTCGCTGATACGGCGTACCGCTACCGCGCAATACAGGCGAATAAACAATTCGCCCTCATCGGTCAGCCGAATGTGATGGCGGGTAAAAACGTCGTGCAGGATCACCGCCAGTTGCTCCGGTATCCCTTTATTGAGCGCCTCGTCGGTGACAAGCGGGTTGCGGGCGTTCTGCTGCGTCAGCTCCCAGAGCAAATCCGTCAGGCAGGCGCGTAACGCCATTTCGCTACCGAACAACTTCATGCCGTGGCGTGGCCGGGTCTCCAGCGTCAGTCGGTAGCGGGAAAACCACTCTCTCACCTCCGCCATGTCATTTTGCAACGTGGCGCGGCTGACAAACCACTCGTCAGCCAGGTCCTCCAGCTTGATGGAAAAGGCCGACGTCAGGAAGCGCAGCAGCAGATAATGCACCCGCTCCGGCCCGCTGCGCGGAATACGCAATGTGCGGGGTCGCTCCGCCTGTAACGTCTCATAGCGGGTAGCATCGTCAATTTTTAGCTGATAACCGCTGCCACGGTTGAGAATAAACTGCGCCCCGTGGCTTTCCAGTAAAGCATTCAGTGCAGTGATATCAGCCCGGACGGTACGCGTGGAAACCGACAGCCGCTGCGCCAGTTCATCCTGCGGCAGCGTCTCGTTTTGCAACATCATGAACAGTTGCGCTAAACGTTGGTTGGGGAATCGCACGTCATTGTCCTCTTGCTTCTGAATATGGCGGTCAGGTTGTCCCCTCACCCTAACCCTCTCCCCAGAGGGGCGAGGGGACATAAAACATGCGGGGGTGAGGGTCTCTTAACCCATGCGCGCTTTGGTCATCGCCAGCAACTGGCGCACATCCGCAGGGCGGGTATCGCCGCTTACCTTATCAATAATAGAACTATAAATATGAGGAATGATTTTACTCACCCCCGCGTCCAGTGCGATCTGTAAAATCTCGCCAAAGTTCTCCAGATCGATACCGCCCGTCGGCTCCAGCCAGAAGTCATAACGCGCGCACGCCTCAGCTACGGCCTGGTACTCGTCGCGACATTTCAGGCCGCCCATCGGAAAATATTTAATCGAACTGCCGCCCATGTCTTTGAGCAGGGCAATCGCCGTTTCCACCGGCACGATGCCCTCTGCCGCCTGACTGCTAAGCGGCCCGGTAGAGATTTTGACCAGGCCCGGCGTGCCCGTTGGCGACACCAGCCCGTTCACCACGGTTTCATTCTGCCCGAGCAACGCACGGCTGGTCGCCACCCCGGTAAAGACCTGATTAACGTGCTGCGGCTGTACTTCGCGGGAGATGGCGCTCACCATCGCCGACTGATTCGGATCACCCGCCCCCAGCCCCACGGAGAGCGCATTGTCGATGCGCGCCGCATACTCGCGCATGTCCGCCACCGCGCTTGCCACATCCGGGTAATTTTTGGAGAGCACCCCCACCAGTACATGACCTTCTGCGGCCTCGTAAATAGCGCTGGCGTTGGCTTTACTTCCTGCCAGCACATTCAGGCAGACACGGTCGTGATAAAAATTGGGCGTCAGTTTCATGCGCGGTGCTCCTTATTCAATTCTTCGGCGATACGATTTGCCACAATGTCCAGTTGCTCAGCAGTCACGCTGCGTACATCGGCTTCGATAATCCCTTCATTGGCTTTATAACCACGGAAATAAATGGCGTATTCCCCCTGTTTCAGGGCACTGACCAGCTCGCCGGTGGCGATACCGGTGATGGCTTCATCGAACTTGATTTCGCTACGGGCAATGTCGCGACCAGCGCTGTCCCACACTACCCGCGCGCTGACGCCATTGAGGGTGTTCAGCCTGTCGATAAACGGCGTCATTTTGGCAACCATCTCTGCGCCGCTCTCTTTGGTGGCGCTCAGGTAGTGTTCAATGGCGCATGTCAGACCGAGAATGCCCTCTTTACCCACTTTCATGGCGCGCCCGATCCCCGCCGTCTGGCGTTTGACCCACTCCACATACTGCGTTTTGCCGATGACCAGCCCGCTGGTTGGCCCTTCGATCGCCTTCGCGCCGCTATAAATCACTAGATCGGCCCCGGCACGGTAATAACACTGCAAATCTTCTTCCGCCGCCGCATCCACAATCAGCGGCAGGTTGTGCTTACGCGCCACAACCGCCGCCTGCTCGACGCTGAGCATGCTTTTTTGTACACAGTGGTGCGATTTGATATAGAGGACTGCCGCCGTGCGCGGGGAGATGGCCGCCGCCAGTTGATCGGCAGAACACTCGTTGGCATAACCTGCTTCCACCACCTTTCCGCCGCCCAGCGCCACCATGGTGCCCACCGGCGCGCCAAAGTTGACGTTATGGCCGCGTGGCAGAACAATTTCGTTGTTCTCGATCGCCGTGCTGTGCAGGTTTTCCAGCAACCAGTCGCTGTCTTTTACCAGCACCGCCGCCACCGACTGGGCGATCCCCGCCGAGGCGCAGGAGACCACCGTCGCCCCTTCCACCTCCAGCAGCTTCGCAATGTAGTCGCCGGTCTTGTTCACCAGATCTTTCATTTCGAAGTAGTGATTCATGCCGCTCAGCACGGCATCCACGACCTCCGGGCGCGGCGTGGAAACACCCAATGCCGTCATGCGCCCGGAGGCATTAATCACTTGCTTTAGCTGATATTTTTCATAAATCGAAGACATGTTCCGCACTCCCTTGTTCGGTCATATAGCCCTTGCCTGCACGAATGGCGGCAAGCGGCGTGAGTAACTGGTCGGTCTGCAGCGTGTCATTCTCCGCGTCACGAAAAAGCACGGGCTGACGGCGCAGGTCGAAAATGGTCAGGTCGGCGTCATAGCCGACGGCAAGCCGGCCTTTGCGGCGCAAACGCAGGCCGTCGGCGGCATGGTCGGTCACACAGGCAATCACCTGCGGCAGCGACATACCAATAGCCAGGAATTTGGACATCACTTTCGCCAGCGAGAAGACCGGGCCGTTGATCCGATTGCGGCAGTAGATATCCGAACTGATGGTTTGCGGCAGGATGCCAAGAGCAATAGCCTGCTTCGCAACGGCAAAGCTAAAACTGGCGCTACCGTGCCCGATATCCAGACGCACGCCACGCGAAATGGCACGCATAATAGAGGCTCGCAGTTCGCCGGACGGCGTCAGAATGCGGTTAGGCTTGCCGTTATAGCAGTGGGTGATGATGTCGCCAGAGGTCAGCAGGTCGGCAATCTCATCCAGATCCGGTGGGTTGTTGCCGATATGAACCATTAACGGCAGGTCGCCGTTCTCTTGCTGGATCGCTTTGGCGCGCTCCAGTGGCTTAATGCCATTCTCGCCGACCACGCTGCTGCTCATACGCGCTTTCAGGCCAACGATAAAATCCGGATGGCGTCTCACCGCCTCGCGCGCAGCATCGGCGTCAATATTCGCCATGTTCGCCAGTTCGTTTTGCGCGATCAGCCCAACGCGCGAGATATTGAGCAGCGCATAAACCTCGGTCACGGCCTTGCGGGTAAGGGCATAAAAGTCATCAATGTCGTCTGCACCCGTACTCCCTGCATCGATTACCGTGGTCACCCCCGTCGCGATACCGACGCTGTCAGGCTGGTCATTGTAAAGCGGTGATTTGGAGTAACAATGGACGTGAGAATCAATCCAGCCCGCACTCACGTAATGCTCACCGCCTAAATCGACGGTTTTGGCCGCCGGGCCGCTAATGTCGCCCAGCGCCGCGATTTTACCGTTTTCGATGGCGATATCCGTCACCGTGTCATCCACCAGACGCGCCCGGCGCAGGAGTAAATCAAACATGCAAATCTCCAGTGATAGCGGGCGCTTACGCGCCCGGTCAGATCAAAGTGCAATCGGGAAGAGGGAGCCCAGCAGCATCGCCCCGAGGATGGCACCCCCGGTAATCGGTTTTTGCCAGAGATAGAACAGCAACGCGCCAATCAACGAGCCGATGCCGATAGGAATCGACGCGGTCATCGCGCTGAGGATAATCAATGGCCCCAGGAAACGGCCGGAAGCATTGCCCGCCCCCATCATCACATCCGCCCCGTAGGTGGAGTCGCTCTGGTTAATGGTGAACTTACGCGCCAGGATAATGATGTAACCAATCGCCAGGCCAATCACCAGGCCGGTCGCCAGTGAAGCGATAAAGTTGGTCACCGGGAACATAATCCCCGCCCCCAGCAACAGCGCCGGAACGCCAAGGCCCACACCGGTTTGAATCGCCCCGCCGATGTCCAGAATGCCCACCAGCGAACCTTCGATAATACGGGCGAACAGGAAGCTCGCGCCAAAGGCGGCTACCGCGCCGTATGCACCGGTATCAATACCCGATTTCAGCATCGCCACGAACGCCACTTCGTTAAAGGCACCGATACCGTAGAGGTAGTACATATGTGTCCCGGCGAACACGCCGGAAGAGAGCAGACCGACAAAAATCGGGAATGACCAGTCTGCGTACCAAAAACCTTTATTCTGTTCCATCATCGTTCCTTACTTGCCGCTGAGCGAGTTATGGATGAGCTCCAGCCAGTTCGGCGCGCTCAGGTGGAAGGACTGGATCATTTTCAGATCGAAGCCACGGAAGAAGGCGCTCAGGACAAACAGGGCCACAATGGCGCTCATCATCACTTTGGTGACACGATGCCAGCCGCTCTCTTCCACACCCTTACCAATCAGAATGCCCAGTACCAGGCCTGGCACGGCATTACCCATGATGAGCTGTGCCGCCCCGCCAAAGACGGTGGCCCAGAAGCCGGATTTTTTACCCGCGTCGATCGCCGCCAGCCAGAAAATTACTGGCATGACCGTGTGGACCAGCAGGTTCGCCGCAGGCACCAGCACTTTCACCGCCGTCACCTGCAGTGCCGCCGGAACGGAGGAGGCCGTCAGGTTAAGGAAGGTCACCACGATCATGCCGATCAAGCCACAGGCGATGGCCATCTTTTTCGGATCGTGGAGGGTTTCGCCGACGTTGCGGTTTTTCACCATCAATGCCGCCGCGCCCCAGTTCGGGATAATGCGATGATCAACATCCTGGGTGAAGGAACCCGCCGCAACGGACGAGGCCCAGGCATTGAAGAAGAAGCCTAAACCAAAGGAGAAGTGAGAGGCTGGATCCCCTTCGCAGGAGTTCAGCTCACCGAGTGTACGAAATGCGCCCATCCCTTGCGTGGTCGGCGCATGAAACATGCGTGCAGCCCCAGCGCCTACCCCGACGCCCACAAGGCCGCCGATGATGAGCGATTTTATTAGTATGATTAAGAACATCAGTCTGCCCTTTTAGTCAGAATCAGCGTTGCGTGACGAAATCCACTTTGTCGAGATTGATGGCGGTCACGTTGACGGTGACATCCAGCTCCACGCTGTACGTCCGTCTTTCGCGGCGCAGAAAGAAGAATAAAAAAGCTTCTTTCCGCGTCGTTTCATGCGCATGAACAACCTGCACATCCTGTGGCTCTATGCGCAGTAAAATGTGCGGCGACGCTTTCATCACCGCGGCCTGAACATGGTTCAGCGCATCGGAAAACGCGCGTGCTTTCGCCTCGCCTTTCCCTTTAACCCTGACCGTGGTGGTGAACTGTTCTTTCATGGTTACGCGCCGTATTTCTTCTGCCACGCCTGCACCAGGCGCTCGCCTAACTCTTCTTTATCCATAAAGCCGAAACCCAGCACATTGCAGCCTTCGTTGATGGCGGTCACGCCCTCTTCAACTGAGCGCATGCCGTATTTGGCTTTATAGCCGTGTTTGTTTTGCGCGGTGATAGCGCCCGCGCCGCCGCTGCCGCAAAACGAGATGCCGAAGGTCGCGTTTTCCGCTTTCATCACATCGCCCAGCTTAATATCTGCCGCCACGCCCGGTACCACCACGGCGCGACCACCGGCTTTCTCAACACCTGCCGCCACTTTCTGGCCTTTCCCCAGACGGTCGCCAATCACTACGGTAATTTGTTCCATTGTTCGCTCCTTACAGGTTGTCTTTTGCCACTTCGAAGTGCACCGACAGCAGCCAGGCTTCTTCTTCCGGGAGATTGCCAAATTGCGCCACGATGTCGCGGGCAAGCTGCATTGATTCAGGCGAGATTTCGTCAAACAGACTGGCATCCACCTCCGGCAGCGGCTCGCCGGTCACCGACCGGTGCGCCATCGCGCGGACATGCGAGGTCAACATCTGTTGCTGTACCGCGTTAGGCGTAATGTTGTGGTGGCTCAGCAAGGTATACACCTGCGTCAGCATGCGTTCGGCCAGATTTGCCGTATGCTCCGCCCCGTCTCCAGCGTCGTTCATTACCGCTCCGTTTTTCACTCGTCTTACCCCGTTAATGGCCTGGAATAAAACTAACGTTGCAGGTTAAGAGTTTGTAGCGAGGAGTTTTCCACTTTGAAGTGGAAAGCCGGGAGACTTTAGTGATCTGCGCCACATTACTGCACCCCTGCGGGGCTTTTCACTGTGCAGTGGTCACATCTTTGACGGAAAAATGCGGAAAAACGGGAGTCAGGGAGAATAAAAAAACGATCAAGGTGAAGGGAAAAGTGTGACGTGATAAGGGTTCCTTATGAAAAAGAGTCAAAGAGGCGTTTTAATCGCCTGCAAAAAGTAGTCGGTAAACGAGGAGACGATCGGCAGTAGCGGCCTGATCGGTAAGCGCAACAGATGCATTGGCCGCGGTGGCGGCAGGTAGTCTGGCAGTACGGGGCACAGACGGCCTTCGTCGATGTCCTGCTGTAACGTCAGAACGGAGTGCTGCACGATCCCCAGCCCGGACAGCGCCGCCTGGCGTATCGCTTCACCAGAATCGACCATCAGACGCGGCGTGACAGCGATCTCCAGCCTGCCAGAGGGGCCTTCCAGTTGCCAGCAATGATCCGAGCGCCACTGGCTGAAACTGATGCAATGATGCTGCCTCAGATCCTGCGGCGTGAGCGGCGTACCGTGGCGTTGCAGGTATTCGGGGGAGGCGGCAAGGATCATACGATACGGCGGAAGCGGAATGGCGACGATCCCGTCATCGTTGATATTGCCAATGCGGACAGCCAACTGGAAGCGCTCCTCAATCAGATCCACTTTCCGATCAGTCAGCACCATTTCAGCATCGACCCCAGGATAGCGCTGCAAAAAACGCGACAGAATGGGGGTGAGGACGCGCTGACCATAGGTCACCGGCGCGCTAATACGCAGCATGCCCGCGACATGGTCATAAAGGTGGTTTGCCAGCCCGTCCGCCTCACGAATGGTGGCAAGGATCTGCAGCCCATACTGGTAAAAACGCTGGCCGGCATCCGTCAACCCCTGACGCCGGGTGGTCCGGTGAATCAACTGGCAACCCGTTCTGGCCTCCAGCTCGCGCACATGTTTCCCTACCATTGCCGGGGTGATGCCAAGCTCTTCCGCCGCGGCGGTGAAACTGCCGCAGGTCACCGTGCGGACAAAAGACTCAACGCATTTTAAGTAATCCATTCACCACCCCAATTATAAATTTTGGCTATCAAATCTAAATAACGAAGCCCTCTTTATTCGCCCATGGCAGGGAGGAATAATCGTCATATTACCCTCTATTAGGTCATTTTATTATGCAATCACTGGTTTTTGATGAGTTTGGCTCTGCCGACGTGTTGTACCTGCGAGAGCGCGCCACTCCCCCGCCAGGGCAAGGCGACATTCTGGTTGAAATCTCCGCTGCCGGGCTTAACTTTGCCGATGTCTACCGACGACAGGGGCGCTATCCCCTTGCCGGCGACGCCCCATGGACAGCGGGCTATGAAGGGGCCGGACGGGTGGTGCAGGTCGGAGCGGGGGTCAGTGGCTGGCAGCCTGGGGATCGTATCGGCTTTACCGATGTGCCGCTGGCACATGCCAGCCACGTTCTCGTACCGCAAACCCATGCCATTCACCTTCCCGACTGGCTTAGCGAGGAACAGGCCGCCGCCGTGCTGTTGCAAGGGTTGACCGCTGATTACCTGATCCACGATGTCCTGCCGGTTTTACCGGGGATGCGCGTTGCCGTGCTGGCGGCGGCCGGTGGTGTCGGACGGCTACTGACGCGCATGCTCGTCCACCGGGGCATTCACGTGCTTGCTGTCGCATCAAGCCAGCAGAAGCAGGCAATCTGCCTCGCCCACGGGGCGGAAATGGCGGTGGGTTATGACAACTGGCAGAAACAGGCCACAGGCTGCGATATCGTTTTTGACTCCGTTGGCAGCACGCTGTTGCAGAGCCTGGAAGCCCTCAAAGAAGGCGGTCGCGTGGTGCTGTTTGGGATGTCAGGAGGGAAAATTCCGGCGGTGGATCCTGCGGATTTCCTGCTGAAATCCTCCGGGGTTCTGGGAGCCGACCTGTGGACCTATTTAACCTCGCGTGAGCAACGACAATTGCGTGCGGATCGCCTGTTCGGGCTTATCAAGGACGGACATGTCTCCCTGCCAGAGATCACCGCGTTTTCACTTAATGAAGGGGCAGACGCACATCGTTTGCTCGAAAACCGGGCGTTTAGCGGGAAGATCGTACTTGTCCCGTAGAGGGAAGGAAAGCGGGGCCTATGCCCCGCTTTGGGATATTAGCGGAACTTCTTGTGGTTGCTGTTGCGGGTGGCTTTGAAATCTTCAGCCGCCGCTTTTGCTTCTTTTACTTTGCCTTCGTTGGCGAGTTTGAGTGCGCCATCGATTTGCCCAATCAGCGTCTCCATGCCCTGACGATAATCTTTCATTTCAGGGCTGTCCGGCGCTTTACCTTCTAGCTTCGGCGGGGTGGCTTTCTGCGCATCCTGTGCTGCGGTACGCATTTTGGTTAATGCATCTTTGATGGTCGCTGCATCATCTGCTTTTTCGACCACTTTAAGATTGTCATTCAGGATGCCCATGTCATCTTCAAGATCGGCGGCGAACACCTGTGCCGAACTCAGGACAAGGGTAGAGACAGCTAACATCGCCAGCAGTTTTTTCCGCATTGCTCACTTCCTTTTTTATTATTAAAAAAGCCAAACCCTGAATAATTCGAGTTTCAGGCAGGCGGCCAACGCGTAAATTCCAGCCACTTACCCATGTAAGCGACTGGGGTAAGCACGGGCAGCCAACGCACCTGCAACCAGAAATATGACGGGCATTACTGACCGGCGATTTTCATCTCCGGTAACAACACTGAACCACACTGGATATTACTACGTGTTTCGATATCGTCAGCAATCGTAACGATGTTACGCCACATATCTTTCAGATTTCCTGCAATGGTGATCTCACTTACCGGATACTGAATTTCACCATTTTCCACCCAGAAACCCGCCGCACCACGGGAATAGTCGCCTGTAATGCCGCTAACGCCCTGCCCCATCAGTTCGGTAACAACCAGACCCGTATCCATCTGCCTGAGCAGTTGCTCAAAACTCAGGCCGCGCCCGGCGATCCGCCAGTTGTGGATCCCGCCCGCGTGCCCGGTGCTTTTCAGCCCCAGTTTACGTGCAGAGTAGTTAGTCAGCAGCCACTGCGTTAAAACGCCCTCTTTGATGATATCGCGACGTTCTGTACGCACCCCTTCACTGTCGAACGGCGTGGACGCCAGCCCTTTCAGCAAATGCGGGTGTTCTTCAATGGTCAGCCATTCCGGCAGAATTTGCTTACCCAGCGAGTCGAGCAGGAAGGTCGATTTGCGATACACCGACCCACCCGCAATCGCCCCAACCAGATGGCCGAACAGCCCGGTCGCCACTTCATGACCAAAAATGACCGGCGCTTTCATTGTCGAGAGTTTACGCGGCGCAAGGCGCGACAGCGTACGGCGCGCGCACTCTTCGCCCACCCATTCAGGGCTTTGCAAATCGCGAATATCACGGCTAATGGTGTAAGCGTAATCGCGCTCCATATCCCCGTTCTCTTCGGCGATAACGCAGCTTGAGAGCGAATGACGCGTGGAGGCGTAGCCCTGCAGCATACCGTGGCTGTTGCCGAAGACTTTAATACCGTAGTGACTATTGAAACTGCCGCCTTCGGTGTTGTTAATGCGTTTGTCCGCTTTCAGCGCCGCCTGCTCTGCGCGCGAGGCCAGTTCGATGGCTTCATCCGGGGTGACTTCCGCCGGGTGAAAGAGATCCAGATCCGGTGCGTCAAAGGCCAGCAGCTCTTTATCCGCCACCCCGGCACAGGGATCCGGCGAGGTGTAGCGAGCAATATCCAGCGCCGCCTGCACGGTGCGAGCAATGGCATCCGGACTTAAATCGGTAGACGACGCGCTGCCCTTACGGTTTTGATGATAAACCGTAATCCCTAACGCCCCGTCGCTGTTAAATTCTACGTTCTCCACTTCACCGTAGCGCGTGCTGACGCTGATGCCGGTGGTCTTGCTGACAGACACTTCCGCACCATCCGCTTTTCCGGAGGCCAACTCCAGCGCGGTAGAAACCGCTTCTTCCAGTGCTTTGCGTTGTTGTGCAACTTGTGTGATTACTTTCATCGCCAATGCCATAATTAGAGGAGAGAATCTTTGAAGTCTAACAGAGAACCGTTTTTCAGTGCGCCCCTTAACTGGTAACATTAGCCTCTTTTTTGAGGAACCTGAGATGACAAAGCAGCCCGACGACTGGCTCGACGACGTTCCCGGTGACGACATCGAGGACGAAGATGATGAGATCATCTGGGTCAGTAAGAGTGAAATTAAACGCGACGCCGAGGAATTAAAACGCCTGGGCGCGGAACTGGTAGACCTGGGTAAAAACGCGCTGGAGAAAATCCCGCTCGACCAGGACCTGCGCGACGCCGTTGAACTGGCGCAACGTATCAAGATGGAAGGCCGCCGCCGCCAGTTGCAGCTGATTGGTAAATTGCTGCGCCAACGCGACGTTGAGCCGATTCGCCAGGCGCTGGATAAGCTGAAAAACCGCCATAACCAACAGGTGGCGTTTTTCCACAAGCTGGAACAGCTACGCGACCGCCTGATTGAGGAAGGCGATGACGCCATTGCTGAAGTGTTAGGTCTGTGGCCGGACGCAGACCGTCAGCAATTACGTACGCTTATCCGCAACGCGAAGAAAGAGAAAGAAGGAAACAAACCGCCGAAATCCGCGCGTTTGATTTTCCAGTACCTGCGCGAGCTGTCCGAAGCCGCAGAGTAATCTCTCCCGGATGTGCGGCTCGCCCCGCACATCGCTTTTCCCCCTTCCCCTCGCCTTTGGCAACCCTGCCCTGGCATCTATCTGTTTGATAATCACTGCTTATTCAAGCTGAATCGTTAAAGCAAAAATCTTCATACATCACATTTTTTATGTATATAAGCCCATCATTACATAGATAAAAGCGATCAATGGCAGATTTTTGATCACTCAACTGCGCTTTATTACACCAGATGAAACGGATCACATTTTTTAGCGTCTGCAATTATTAGATTTCAGGGGTCATGAAAATAATCGATTCAGCAAAAAGGAATAAAAATGAAAAAAGCCCTGGTGTTATCTACCCTCGCTCTGCTTATCTCTGGCAACGTTTGCGCAAAGACATGGTTGCTGACAAGCGCTGAAAGCGGCGTGGAACAAGGAAACTGGCAGGTCACAAGCCAGCAGCTGAAAATTAAGGATCAGACCTTCAGCATTGAGCAAAAAGTCCTGCATGGCGGCAAGCAGGAAGGCAGTAAAATTATCACCATCAGCAGCCAGAATGGTCTGACAATCACCCTGAGCCCGACACGCGGCATGAATTTGCTTCGCGTTGAAGGTTTTGGCGTGCGGATGGGCTGGGATTCACCGGTAAAAGAGGTGGTTAATCCGGCTTATATGAATCTGGAAAGCCGCAATGGACTGGGCTGGCTGGAAGGATTCAATGAAATGCTGGTGCGCTGCGGCTATGAATGGACGGGGCACCCGGTCACCGCTGACGGTCAGATCTACACCCTGCATGGCAAAGTGGGTAACACCCCGGCCTCACAGGTTTCCGTTGATGTCAGCGAGAAAGCGCCGTATGAAATTCGCATTCGTGGGTTGGTGAAAGAGAGCACCTTCAAGAAAGCCGATCTGCAGACCGAAATGGAGTTGAGCTACATTCCGGGCAGCAACAGCTTTACTCTGCATGACGTGCTGACCAACCATGCTGATTATGCGCACGATTACCAGATCATCTACCACAGCAACTTCGGCACGCCGATTCTGGAAGATGGCGCGCGCTTTATCGCCCCGGTAGAGAGCGTCAGTCCGTTCAACGATTATGCCAAAGCCGGGCTGAAAAACTGGCAAACCTACAGCGGGCCAACGAAAGGCTTCGATGAAATGGTATTTAACTTCAAGCCGCTGGCTGACGCGCGTAAAGAGACGGTGGCGGCGGTGATTAACAAAGCCGGCGATAAAGGGGCGGCTATCAGCTTTAACACCCAGCAGTTGCCGGTGCTGACATTGTGGAAAAATACCGACACGCTGAAACAGGGCTATGTGACGGGGATTGAGCCGGGCACCAGCTACGCTTACCCGGTAACCATTGAGCGCGAACAGAAACGCGTCAAGAAACTTGAGCCGGGCCAGAGCACCCGTTTCGATCTGACCTACACCCTGCTGCATAATGCAAGCCAGGTGAAGGATGTGGAAAAACGCGTTGCCGATATTCAGGGTAATAAAGCACCGCAGATTATCGACACGCCAATCGCCAAAGAATAAAAATAAAAAACCGCGCCATTCCCATCAGATGGCGCGGTTTTCTGCACATCTCATCTCACGCTTACCGCCTGCGCAACCGCCCTGTACTGTCGCACGACAAGCAGGACAATTACTCTACGGCCGCTTCGGCTTTCTTCGCCAGCCCATCCAGCAATTTCTGATGAATACCGCCAAATCCGCCATTGCTCATCACCAGAATGTGATCGCCCGGCATCGCCGTTTTGAGGATCATATCTGCCAGCGCGTCGACATCGCCGCTCCAGTGGGCGGGCACCACACAGGCGTCAGCCACTTCCGCGACCTGCCATGGAATATGCTGAGGCTGTAACAGGAAGACTTCATCGGCCCGCCCCAGGGAGGGTGCCAGGTCATCCTTGCAGATACCCATTTTCATGGTGTTAGAGCGCGGTTCCAGCACCGCAATAATGCGCGCCGTACCGCCCACTTTGCTGCGCAGGGCCGCCAGCGTCGCCAGAATCGCCGTCGGATGGTGTGCGAAATCGTCATACACTTTAACGCCGTGCGCTTCACCGCGCAGTTCAAGGCGACGACGGGCATTCACGAACGAGCCCAACGCATCAGCAGCATCGGCTGGCGCAACACCAACATGGCGGGCAGCGGCAATCGCCATCAGGCCGTTATGCATATTATGTTCGCCCACCAGCCCCCACTTCACCTGCCCGACAGATTCGCCGTCCAGCAGCACTTCCCACTCAGACGCATCGGTGGTCAGTTTTTTGGCCTGCCAGTGACCCTGTTCGCCCACCAGCTCCTGCTCGCTCCAGCAGCCCATCGCCATCGTCTGTTTCAGATTGATATCGCTTTCAGGCCAGATGATCTTGCCCTGCCCTGGTACGATACGCACCAGATGGTGGAACTGTTTCTGGATCGCTTTCAGATCGTCGAAAATGTCTGCATGATCGAACTCAAGGTTATTGAGGATCAGTGTACGCGGGCAGTAATGCACGAATTTCGAACGCTTGTCGAAAAACGCGCAGTCATATTCATCGGCTTCGATGACAAAAAACGGGCTTTCCCCTAAGCGAGCGGAAACCTCGAAATTGCCCGGCACGCCGCCAATAACAAATCCGGGCTTATAACCACAGGCTTCCAGAATCCAGGTTGCCATGCCTGCCGTGGTCGTTTTGCCGTGTGTTCCCGCCACTGCCAGCACCCAGCGGTCGCGCAACACGAAGTCATGCAGCCATTGCGGGCCTGAAACATACGGAATGTTTTTTTCCAGCACCGCCTCAACACACGGATTCCCGCGCGTCATTGCGTTGCCTATGATGACCAGGTCCGGCGCGTTATCAAGCTGACTGGCGTCGTAACCCTGAATAAGTTCAATGCCTTGCTTCTCAAGCAAGGTACTCATCGGCGGATACACATTGGCGTCCGAACCCGTTACTTCATGGCCCAGTGAGCGCGCCAGCAGCGCCAGCCCACCCATGAAGGTGCCACAAATCCCCAAAATATGAATGCGCATTCGTCTCTATCCTTCTTATTTACGGCGCACATTTTACCCTCTTGTCTCATACGACGGAAATGCATTTCAGGATAATCCGTATTGTGCTGGCGCGATTCACCTGTGCGCGAACATTTGAATCTTTGTTAATATTGTTGCAGTGACATTACTCCATATAAAACGTAGGGACAGGGTATGAAAACGTTAGGTGAATTTATTGTCGAAAAGCAGCATGAATTTTCTCATGCTACCGGTGAGCTGACTGCACTGCTCTCGGCAATAAAACTGGGTGCCAAAATCATCCATCGTGATATCAACAAAGCGGGTCTGGTTGATATCCTGGGTGCCAGTGGCGCCGAGAACGTCCAGGGCGAGGTACAGCAAAAACTCGACCTGTTTGCCAATGAAAAACTGAAAGCCGCGCTGCGTGCGCGAGATATTGTCGCGGGTATTGCCTCTGAGGAAGAAGACGAAATCGTCGTTTTCGAAGGCTGCGAACACGCGAAATATGTTGTGCTCATGGATCCACTGGACGGCTCCAGTAACATCGATGTTAACGTTTCTGTCGGTACCATCTTCTCTATCTACCGCCGTGTTACGCCGGTAGGCACGCCTGTCACCGAAGAAGATTTCCTGCAGCCGGGTAGTAAACAAGTTGCTGCGGGCTATGTGGTTTACGGCTCGTCCACCATGCTGGTGTACACCACTGGCTGTGGCGTTCATGCCTTCACCTATGACCCGTCTCTGGGTGTGTTCTGCCTGTGCCAGGAGCGTATGCGCTTCCCGGAAAAAGGAAACACGTACTCCATCAACGAAGGCAACTACATCAAATTCCCGCAGGGCGTGAAGAAGTACCTCAAATTCTGTCAGGAAGAGGATAAGTCCACGCTGCGCCCGTACACCACGCGCTATATCGGTTCACTGGTGGCGGATTTCCATCGAAACCTGCTCAAAGGCGGTATCTATTTGTATCCGAGCACTGCGAGCCACCCGGAAGGGAAGCTGCGTCTGCTGTATGAGTGCAACCCGATGGCGTTCCTGGCGGAACAAGCTGGCGGTAAAGCGAGTGACGGTAAAAACCGTATTCTGGATATCGTGCCGGAAAGCCTGCATCAGCGCCGCCCGTTCTTCGTCGGGAATGAACACATGGTAGATGACGTCGAACGCTTTATGCGTGAGTTCCCGGACGCGTAATATCTGACTCCCCGGTGGCGCTGCGCTTACCGGGGCTACGGGTTAATAGCCCGGATAAGGCTTTATGCCGCATCCGGGTCTTTTGCTTAATGCACAAAAGTCCGTTTTACACGTTCAGACATCCGGAAATAGGGTATCCAGATACAGCAAGCGACAATCGCGCGAATCAGAGAACGTATGTCGTCATAGCCAATCGGAAGGTTCATCAGCGCGTTCGCGAGCCATAAATCCACACCCACAAACACCACGCCGTAAAGAAGAAAAATGATGTAAGTAAGCGGTAACTGGCGCTTTTTGCGCAAAAAGAGACTGCCGACATAAATAGTGAGCAGGAACTGTCCGATAAAACCAAAGAGCTCAAAGTAAATGACCACAAGGCCTGTGGTGGTAAAACTGTTGCTGAATGCCAGTAGCGCACGCGCGGTGTTATTGATGGCAAAAATACTCATCACTAACGCCACAAGCAGCCCCAACGCGGGAAGATACAACCAGCCACCGATTTTCTTAAATGCTTTGTCCTCACACGCCGCGCAGTAATCGCCGCCTTTAAGCGCTTCGTTATCGCACTGAATACAAATGTGTTTTCTGATCTCTTCCTGTGTGTCCATCTATCCTTACCCTGTATAAAATAGCCCCGCGCGAACCTGCGCAGGGCAAATTATTATGCAGTTGGCTGCAAACGGAAAGAGGCCATCGCTTCCAGCAATTCGCGGGACTGCTCTTCCAGCGAGCGGGTCGCGGCGGAAGATTGCTGCACCAGCGAGGCGTTTTGCTGTGCCGTTTCGTCCATCTGGCTGACAGCAATATTCACCTGCTCAATGCCACGGCTCTGTTCCTGCGACGCGCTGGCGATTTCACGCATCAGCTTCGTCATACGCATGACCTCCGAGGCAATCTCATCCATCGTTTCGCCTGCCTGCATCGCCAGATCGCTACCCTCTGACACATGCGCCTGCGAGCTACTTATAAGCTGGCGGATCTCTTTGGCCGCATCGCCGCTGCGGCTCGCCAAGTTACGCACTTCACCTGCCACTACCGCAAAGCCGCGTCCTTGTTCACCTGCACGGGCCGCTTCAACGGCGGCGTTCAGCGCCAGAATGTTAGTCTGGAAGGCAATGCTGTCAATCATGCTCAGAATGTCGGCGATACGGCTGGAACTGTCGGATATGTCGCGCATCTTCTCAATGACGTAGCAGACCATTTCACTACCGCGATCGGCAGTATCAGAGACCGACTTCGCCAGTTGATGCGCCTGGTCGGCGTTATCCGCATTCTGTTTCACCGTGGCGGTGATCTCTTCCATGCTGGCAGCGGTCTGTTCCAGCGACGTTGCCGTTGATTCAGTACGCTGCGCCAGGTCGACGTTACCCAGCGATAATTCACGGCTGCCGGTATCGATTTGCGAGCTGGCATCACGCACGCGGGTAACGGAACTGATCAACGAGTGACGCATATTCTCAATCGCCGCATTCAGGCGGTTAAACTCTTTACTGGTGGTACTGACGCTCACCGACGCCAGGTCTCCGGCGGCAACGTGTTCGAGTTGCACAATCGATGCATCAAGCGGTTTCAGTAGCATATGGCGCAGCGCCAGCCAGGCCAGCACGATAATGCCCGCCGCCGCCAGCGCAACAACGACAATCAGCATCATCACAAAATTTTTGCTCGACTGAACGGCGCTGACTTCGGTTTTACCGCGGTTTTCTCCCCAGGAAAGGAACGCCTGAATGTCGTTATCAAACTGGCGAGAAACCGGCACTAATTTGCTCTCCAGCAGATCATAATAGGCATCGGCGCTTTGTTGATTTAACGCCGCCTGCATTGGTTTGATACCCTGATCGAGATATGCCTTGTAGCTTTTCGCAACCTGAGTCAGCAGCGCGGCTCCCTGTTCATCATCCACGCCCGCTTTAATGACGCTATCCAGCGCTTTATTTCCCTGTTCGATTTCGCCATTAATGATTTTGACCGCATTCCCTGCGTCAGCAAGCAGGCCTACCTCCATCATGCGAACGGCCTGACCCGACTCATTACGCGCGCGCAGGATTTGCGTATAGCCTTCATTAAGGCGCGCCATTTTCTCACCTTGCAGAACGCTAATACGTTCCAGGGAAGATGAGCTTTTGCTGAGGGCATAAATTCCCATGCCGCTTACCACCAGCAGCAGGAAAGTCATAATAGCGAGGAGGGAAAGCAAACCAGTACGAAGCGAGAGCGTTCTGAGCATGATAGTTTTTCCGGTAGCAGAGATTCTTTCAGGCGTAAAATAAGCCTCATTGGCAGGTTATCGACCGCCACCGGAAAAACTTTACTTCTTTTTAATTATTTCAATGTGTTACTGTCTTGTTGCCGCTGTGCTAACACGTGTAACAGGCGAGCTCTGGCGATTCTCCCACAGCACCGTAAGACCACGTTGTAACGCGATAAAAATAAACAATAAAATGCCGATCGCGATTTTAGTCCACCAGGAACTCAGCGTTCCGTCAAAATTGATATAGGTTTGGATCAGCCCCTGAATCGCGACACCGAATAGCGTGCCCAGTACCGTACCCACGCCGCCGCTCAGCAAGGTACCGCCAATCACCACCGAGGCAATAGCATCCAGTTCAACCCCGACACCGGCCAGCGCATAACCCGCCTGGGTGTAAATAGAAAAGACAATGCCTGCCAGCGTCGCCAGCCCGGTCGAGAGCATATAGATACGAATGGTGGTACTGCGCGTTGAGATGCCCATCAGGTTCGCCGATGTTGCACTGCCGCCAATCGCATACACTTCATTGCCAAAACGGGTACGGTGGGCAAGGAAAATACCGATAATCACCACCCCTAACATCAGCAGCCCCATGGCGCTCAGACGTCCACCGCCGGGAATCAGCCATGACAGCCCGGACAAAGTGTCATAGACCGGATGGTTAATCGGGATCGACTCTTCGGAAACCAGATAACTGACACCGCGTAAAAAGAACATTCCGGCCAGGGTAATGATGAACGCCGGGATTTTCAGCGCGTCGATCAAAAGCCCCATAAACGCGCCAAACGCACAGCCCATCACCAACACCAGCGGGAAGGCAACCAGCGGCGATATCCCCCAGAAGCCGATGGCTTTCGCCAAAAACACCCCCGTGAAGGCGATGACTGACCCCACGGAAAGGTCTATCCCGCCGGACAAGATCACAAAGGTCATACCGACGGCGATAATCCCCAGGAAGGCGTTATCGGTCAGGATGTTGCAGATGACACGTGTAGACGCAAAGCCCGGAAACTGCGTCAGACAGTAGAGATACCCAAGGATAAAAACCCCCAGGGTGATCATCAGCGGTAAATTACGTTTTATCATGACCGCGCGCTCCTTTAATCAGTGCGATAAAGCGCGGCGACTGAACAATCAGTACGCACAGCACCACCACCGCTTTCACCACCTGGTTAAGCTCTGGCTGGAAGCCGGAGAGCAAAATCCCTGTATTCATGCCCTGAATAATCAGTGCCCCTACCACCGACAGCACAAGGTTGAAGCGTCCGCCCATTAGCGATGCGCCGCCAATCACCACCGCGAGGATGGCATCCAGCTCCAGCCATAGCCCGGCGTTGTTGGCATCAGCCCCGCGGATATCCGCCGCCACAATCACCCCGGCAATAGCCGCACACACGCCGCTTAGCACATAGGCCAGCATCACTACGGTGCGGGTATTGACCCCGGCATTTTTCGCCGCGCGGATATTAATCCCCACCGCTTCAATAAACATGCCCAGCGCCGTTTTACGGGTAAACAGCCAGAAGATAACCAGTGTGGCCAGTGCAATAATGACCGGCGTCGGGAACAGGAGCAGCTTACCGCTGCCAATCCAGGCCAGATTTGGCGCGTTAAACGTGACGATTTGCCCGGAGGTAATCAGTTGTGCCACCCCACGTCCGGCCACCATCAAAATCAGCGTGGCGACGAACGGCTGGATCTTCAAAATCGCGACCAGAACGCCATTCCACAGACCGGCGAGGATCCCCGTCCCCAGCGCGGCAAGCAGCACTATCGGCAAGCCATATCCGGCCACGGTCATTGAGGCGGCGGTCGCCCCGGCGATGGCCATTACCGCGCCGACGGAAAGATCGATCCCCCCGGTCGCGATTACCAGCGTCATGCCGATAGCCAGTAACGCCACGGGCGCGGCGCGGTTGAGAATATCAATCGGACTGCCGAACAGGCGCCCATCCTGTAAAACAATCTGGAAGAAATGGGGTGCCACCAGGCTATCCACCATAAGAACCAGAATCAGCGCCAGTATTTGTGGCGTCCCGGTGGGCCACTTAAAGCGGCGCTTCGGCTGCCCGGTTTGCGGGAGTGATTGAGGCATCACACAGTACTCCTTATGCCGCAATGGCATTCATGATCGCCGGGACCGAGAGCTTTGCCAGCGGGATTTCCGCTATTTGCTTGCGATCGCGCATGATAATTACCCGGTCAGCGTAGCCCACCAGCTCTTCCAGTTCCGAAGAGATAACCATTAGCGCCAGGCCGTCCGCGCACAACGTTTCAATCAGGCGGATGATTTCCGCATGCGCCCCGACGTCGATGCCACGCGTTGGCTCATCGAGGATCAGGAACTGTGGTTTGGTCAGCAGCCAACGGGAAAGGAGCACCTTCTGCTGGTTGCCGCCGGAGAGAAACTCAATCGGCTGTTCCGCACTCGGCGTCCGGATCCCCAACTGGCGGATAAAGCGCTCAGCGATGGCGTTCTGATCGCGCCGGGGAATCGGCCGTAGCCAGCCGCGCTGCGCCTGCAACGCGAGAACGATATTTTCCCGCACGGACGCGGCGGCAATAATGCCGTCCGTTTTACGGTCCTCAGGACAAAAACCGATGCCAAGGCAGGAGGCCTGATGCGGTGAGCGCAGCGTCTGCGGCTTACCCTTGATCATCGCACTGCCGCTATCGGCGGGTTTAATACCGAAAATCACCTCGGCGGTTTCGGTACGTCCGGAACCAAGGAGCCCCGCCAACCCGACGATCTCGCCTGGACGAACCTCCAGATCGAACGGCGCTATCAACCCTTTCTTACCGAAATCTTTAAATGCCGCGACGGGTTTTTCGCTCAACAGGGTACGTCCCGCGCGTTGCAGGGCGTTATTGTCCAGTTCGCGTCCCAGCATCATTTTTACCAGCTCGATCTGCGGCAGTTCTCGCGTTTCGCGGCAGCCGACAAAGCCGCCATTACGCAGAACGGTGATGCGGTCGCTTACCTCGTAAACCTGGTCAAGGAAGTGAGTCACAAAAATCAGCGCAACACCTTGCGCCCGTAACTGGCGCATCAGGGTGAAGAGCATTTCTACTTCTTGTGTATCCAGGCTGGCGGTGGGTTCATCGAGAATCAGTACCTTCGCGGAAAGGTCGATAGCACGACAAATCGCCACAATCTGCTGCATGGCGACGGAATAACGATTGAGCGGCTCGCGCACATCGAGGGAAAAGCCGTAAGACGCCATTAACTCGGTGGCGCGCCTTTCCATCTCTTTGCGGCATATAAAACCGAAACGACGCGGTTCGCGTCCAATAAACAGGTTATCCGCGACTGACATGTTCGGCAGCAGGTTGACTTCCTGATACACCGTACCGATGCCCAGTTGCTGGGCATGAGCGGTGTTTTTAGGCCGGATTTCATTGCCTTCCAGCCAGATGGTGCCGCTGTTTGCATGGTAGACGCCCGTTAAGGCTTTAATCAGCGTGGATTTTCCCGCACCGTTTTCACCGAGTAACGCCATGATTTCGCCCCGACGCAGACTGAAATTGACGTTATCCAGCGCTTTAACGCCCGGGAAGTACTGGCAAAGCCCCTCAGTACGGAGGATCTCCTGGTGTTGTTCGGTGGTCATTATGTTCTCCCCCTCACCCTTGCCCTCTCCCCAGTGGGGAGAGGGGGATATATCGAGTCAACAAGCAAGCGCACCCTCACCTGACTACGCCCTCTGCCTTCCAAAGTGTACGGTCCGGAGACATGGTAGACAGGTGTTCGGGGACATGGTGAACACTTTTTAACACCCTTTCCCCATGATGATCGACCTCTTTTTCAGGTCGATCATCCCCACTTTCGTGCTGTACCACCACACCTCATAGCAGCCATCCTCTGCCGTTTCACGCAGGCCCACATATTCACCCCTGAACGCTTTCCCTGCACTCAGGCTCACTCCTTTTATGCTCAGCTTCCCGCTCACATCCACCTTCCTCACCTGCACGCCCTCATCATAGTCCGGCGGCTGAACCGCCCCGCTGTACTGCCGCGATGACGGCTGATAACGTGACGCCGGGACCCCCATGTCCAGCGCTTCATGTGGACGCTCCAGGTTATAGACCGCGCGCCAGTCGTCGAACACCTGCTGTAACTGGCTGGCGTCCGTGAACCACCGGCCCTGCAGCACTTCGGCCTTCAGGCTGCGGTGAAAACGTTCCAGCTTGCCCTGCGTCTGTGGATGGTAAGGCCGCGAATGCCCCACCCGGATACCCTGGCGCATCAGCCACAGCTCCAGCGCGGTCCAGCTTCCTGTGGTGTCGCCCCAGGGCGCGCCGTTATCCATCGTCATCCGCGCCGGCAGACCGTAACGTTCAAACACCCTCACCAGCTGTTGCCGGACGGTTGTGAGCCGTTCATCAGGACAGTGTGCGAGACAGAGCGAGAACCGGGAATGGTCATCCAGCAGGGTGAGCGGGTGGCAGCGGCCACCGGCAAAAGGAAAGTGACCTTTAAAATCCATCTGCCAGAGCTGGTTGGGCGCGGTGTGTTCGAAGCGTCCGGTGGCAGGAATGCCGGGTGTGCCTCCCGGCAGCAGACCGTGGCGGGCCATCAGGTTGTGCACGGTGCTGAACGCGGGCAGAACGTGTCCGCGGTCCTCAAGCCAGCGCTTAATCTTACGGGCGCCCCAGCGTTCATGGGCGCAGTGGGCCATGCGCAGCAGGTCCGTCACACGGTCATCGGTTCGCCGGGGCGAATGCAGAGGCGCACGGGAACGGTCAGCAAGGCCGGCGGCGCCTTCCTCAGTCCAGCGGCGAAGCCACTTGTAGCCGGTGGACGGCGAAATGTTGAAATGACGGCAGAGTGCCCGGAGGTTCGCCCCGTCCTGCGAGGCGAACAGTACAAACTCAGAACGTAATGACATGGTATCTCTCGCATCCCAGGGCATAAGCGACTCCATAAACGGGTTCTTATGCCTCAGTTGTAAGTGTCCACCATGTCCCCGAACAAGCGTTCACTATGTCTCCGGACTGTACAAAAGAGAGCTAAGGTGAGGGTATCAACGGCTTAGTAGCCCATGTTTTTCTTTTTCTCTAACTCTTCTTTCGCCGTATCCGGCAGGTAGAGTGTGGATTTGGTGATGGTCAGCTTCTCAGGCATGGTGCCGTCTTTTTTGAATTTCTCCAGCGCATCAAACGCCGGTCCGGCCATGTTCGGCGTCAGTTCCACGCTGGCATTCGCTTCGCCGTCGATCATCGCTTTGTAGATATCCGGCACGCCGTCAATGGAGCCCGTCAGGATATCTTTGCCCGGTTTCAGGCCTGCTTCTTTGATGGCCTGGATTGCGCCGATCACCATGTCATCGTTATGGGCATAAACCATGCAGATGTTTTTGCCGTTGTTCTCAGCTTTGATAAAGCTTTCCATGACCTCTTTCCCTTTGCTGCGGGTAAAGTCGCCGGACTGAGAACGGATAATTTTGATGTTGGATGCTTTGGCAATGGCTTCGGCAAAGCCTTTCTTACGGTCAATCGCCACGCTCGCGCCAACGGTGCCCTGCAGTTCAACCACGTTACACGGTTTGCCCGCGACGGTTTTCACCAGCCAGTCACCAATCAGCTGGCCTTCCAGAACGTTGTTGGCGGTCACGGTGGTCATATAGAGGGATTTATCTTTCACATCAATCGAACGGTCGAGCAGGAACACCGGGATTTTTGCATCTTTAGCTTCTTTCAGCACCGGTTCCCAGCCTGTCGCGACAACAGGCGCAATAAAGATGGCGTCCACGCCCTGGGCAATGAACGAACGCACCGCTTTGATTTGGTTTTCCTGTTTTTGCTGACCGTCAGCGATTTTCAGGGTAATACCGCGTTTTTGAGCTTCGCTTTTAGCGACGTTGGTTTCGGCTGCTCGCCAGCCGGATTCAGATCCGACCTGCGAAAATCCCACGGTTAACGGGGCGGCCATCGCCATAGACGACATGGCTGCTGAAACTGCTGTGACAAGAAGTAAGCGCTTCCACATAGGGGTATCCTCGTAGGGTTATAGTTGGCTACAACTTCGCCTGCGGGGAAAACTATAGACAATTAGAGATGTAACAGAATGCGTTACATCACAAATCAGAAAAGTGAATGAATTGTTAGTTGTCAGTTGGGATCTGGCGCGCGAAAAGAGACAGGTCGATCGCCTCTGCATCATGCTTTGAAAAGACACAAATTTTCATTCAAAGCCATGTCCCTTTTGTTCAGTGTAATCGCTTTCACAATTTTATTCAGGATGCAGCTATCTTTATGGACAATTCAGCTACTTTTTTAGAAAAAAAACGGTGAGCCTGGCGTGTCACAACGTAAAACAAGCAAAGACATTCCCGATGAGTTGGCTATAATACCCGGCACTTGTTTGCCACACATTTTAAAGGAAACAAACATGAGCTTACTCAACGTCCCGGCGGGTAAAGATCTGCCAGAAGATATCTACGTTATTATCGAAATCCCGGCTAACGCAGATCCGATCAAATACGAAGTCGATAAAGACAGCGGCGCGCTGTTCGTTGACCGTTTCATGTCCACTGCGATGTTCTATCCGTGCAACTACGGCTACATCAACCACACCCTGTCTCTGGACGGTGACCCGGTAGACGTGCTGGTCCCAACGCCGTACCCGCTGGAACCCGGTTCTGTCATTCGCTGCCGCCCGGTTGGCGTACTGAAAATGACCGACGAGTCTGGTGAAGATGCCAAACTGGTTGCTGTACCGCACACCAAACTGAGCAAAGAGTACGATCACATTAAAGATGTGAACGACCTGCCGGAACTGCTGAAAGCCCAGATCACTCATTTCTTCGAGCACTACAAAGATCTCGAAAAAGGCAAATGGGTGAAAGTAGACGGTTGGGACAACGCTGAAGCTGCTAAAGCGGAAATCGTTGCTTCCTTCGAGCGCGCTGCGAAGAAGTAATCCGTTTTATCTGAAAAACCCTGAACGCGGATAGCTGCGGACAGGGTTTTTTTATGCCTTTTTCCTCTGTCCTCTCTCTTCGTGCCCTTTCAGGGCCCGTTTCCTAAAGTGTCATAAAAATGTCATAAAAATCTTTTCCCATACGTTTGAACACTATAAGCCAAACCCGCCCCACTACCGCCATCCGCCCTCTGTAAAGTCCATCTCATACGGGTCGATACCCCTTTTGTGGCCGTGATCTTTAATTCCACCGGGGAACAACATGAAACTTAATCACTTCACAATTGGGCAACGACTCGGCCTGATGGCAACACTGTTACTGCTGGCAACGCTGTTTATCGGCTTGCGCGGGCTGGCGATAAACAGTGACAGCTTCGGGCAGAATCAAAAAATGATGGCAACGGAGAAAGTGCTCGTCGAGAGCATTGACACTGCGCGTAACGCCCAGGTTCAGTTCAAAATCCAGGTTCAGGAGTGGAAGAACACGCTGCTACGCGGTGCTCAGGGACAGGAGGCGTTTGACAAATACAAAGCGGCCTTCGTTTCTCAGAGTCAAAAAACACAGCAATTGCTGGAAAAACTGAGCGCTATGTTGCCTCAGCTTGGGATGGATAACGCGCAGGTTGAACAGACTCGCAAGCTCCATGCTGAGCTCGAAGCGCATTACCTGAGCGCATTACAGCAATACGATTTGGCCGACCCAACCAGTGCTCAGCGTGTCGACAAACTGGTGACCGGCATTGACCGCGAGCCGACGCGTATGATTGACGAAGTGGTCGCTCGTACGCTGGAGCATGCCAGTGCCATCCATGTGGAAACGGACGCGCGCAACCTGGCGCAATATCAGCAAACCCGCCTGATGTTGCTGATTGCCATGGCGCTGACCATGCTGGCCGGTGGGATTATCACCTGGTGGCTGGTACGCAGCATTACCCATCCGCTGGCGCAGGCCGTTACCGTTGCCCGTACGGTGGCCTCCGGTGACTTGCAGACCATCTTTAGCATTTCCGGTCGCGACGAGACAGCCGAACTGATGCACGCCTTGCAGGAGATGAACGGTAACCTGACCCGTATCGTGCACGGTGTTCGCCACAGCACGGAATCCATTGCCTCGGCATCGGTGCAAATAGCCACCGGTAGCCGTGAACTCTCGTCACGTAACGAGGCACAGGCCAGCGCTCTGGAAGAAACGGCTGCCTCTATGGAAGAGTTGACCTCGGTGGTGAAAAGCAACGCCGAGAACTCCCGCTTTGCCAGCTCTATCGCCCGCGATGCTTTCACTATTGCAGGCCAGGGCGGGCAAGCCGTGGAGCGCGTGGTGCAAACCATGAGCGATATCCACCAGCTCTCCAGCCAGATAAATAACATCATCGGCGTGATTGACAGTATTGCCTTCCAGACCAATATCCTGGCGCTGAATGCCGCCGTTGAGGCCGCACGCGCCGGTACCGAAGGCCGTGGTTTCGCCGTGGTTGCTGCCGAAGTCCGCGCGCTGGCGCAGCGCTCTGCCTCTGCGGCGAGGGATATTCGTAACCTGATCGACAATTCCGTTAATCGTATCGCCGAAGGGAACGAACAGGTTCAAAGCGCCGGTTCCGCCATGACCGAGATTTTGCGCAGCGTGCAGCAGGTGAGCGAGCTGGTAGAATCCATTTCCACCGCCAGCAAAGAGCAGAGCACCGGTATCGATCAGGTGAACGTGGCGGTAACGCATATGGATACCGCGACCCAGCAAAACGCCACGTTGTCACAGCAATCCTCGGCTGCCGCGCATCAGATGCAGCGGCAGGCGGAAGAGCTGTTAGAAGCCGTTAGTCAGTTCAAACTGCGGCAAAACGCCGCGTAATCATCAGCAGCGCCATTCGATCCAGGCTCGGATGGCGCTGTGCTTCGCCCCGCCGTCGTGGTTTGTGCGAATCTTTCCTCTCATCCACCGCGCATTGATAAACATATACATCTACAATCCATACCGTTGTTTGATTGCTCGACTCCCCGAAATAGCCACAAGGAAGCGTATCTCTATGTCACGGTTTCGTCTGCCCCTTTTATCCCTGCTGGCTGCCTTTTGCCTGCCTGCGTTTGCTCACCCGGCCACGCAGGAAAGCGTAAAACAGGCCGAAGACCAGCTTAACGCGCGAGTGGGCTACGCCGAACTGGATCTCACCAACGGGCAGATGCGGGGCAGCTATCGTCCTCAGGAACGTTTCCCGATGATGAGTACTTTTAAAGTCCTGCTGTGCGGCGCGGTCCTGGCACGGGTTGATGCCGGACAGGAGCAGCTTGCCCGTCGCATACAGTATCGCCAACAGGACCTGGTCGAGTACTCACCGGTAACGGAAAAACATCTTACCGACGGGATGACTATGGCCGAACTTTGCAGCGCCGCCATCACGATGAGTGATAACACCGCGGGCAATCTGCTGCTGTCTGCGATCGGTGGGCCCTCAGAGCTCACGGCTTTCCTGCGTAAAACGGGCGATCGGGTCACCCGACTCGACAGGTGGGAAACCGCGTTGAATGAAGCGTTGCCCGGCGATGAGCGTGATACGACGACGCCTGAGGCCATGGCTCAGACGCTGCGCCAGCTCCTCACTGGCAAGATACTGACGCCAGCATCACAGCAGCAGTTAATGGCCTGGATGGAAGCGGATAAAGTCGGTGGACCGCTGATTCGCTCGGTCATACCGACAGGCTGGTTTATTGCCGATAAAACGGGGGCGGGGGGACGAGGTTCACGCGGCATCGTTGCGGCACTGGGGCCTGACGGTAAACCGACCCGCATCGTCGTTATCTACCTTACCGGGACGAAGGCAACCATGGATGAACGAAACAAAAAAATCGCCGACATCGGCGACTCGCTGATTAAGCACTGGTAGTCGGGCTACCTGGAATAAATATCCTCCGGCATAGCCGGAGGTTTTTCGGATGCGCCTATAAGGCTCTGTTACCAGCCGCGCCCTAACAGGCGCATACGATCTGACATTTGCATCAAACTTCGTTACTTACGGCCCGTAAACGGGCTACCCGGATAAGGGATCGACAACTGCTCGCCCATTTTATCCTCTTCAAGCTGGTGCTTTATGTATTCTTGTATCTTCGCCGTGTTCTTCCCTACCGTGTCTACGTAGTATCCCCGGCACCAGAACTCCCTGTTCCTGTATTTGAATTTCAGATCGCCAAACTGCTCATAAAGCATCAGACTGCTTTTCCCTTTCAGATATCCCATAAAGCCGGATACGCTCATTTTGGGCGGGATTTCCACAAGCATATGGATATGATCTGCGCAGCATTCAGCTTCCAGGATCCGTACATTTTTCCACTCACACAGCTTTCTTAAAATGCTCCCTATCGCAAGACGTTTCTCTCCATAGAACGCTTGTCTTCGGTATTTTGGCGCAAAAACTATGTGATATTTACAGTTCCATCGGGTGTGCGCTAAGCTCTTTTCGTCCCCCATTGGGACCCCCTTTTGATTTCTTGTTGAACTTTTGCAGTTGCCAGACCGCAAGGTGTTTTAACAAATCAAAAGGGGTTTTAATAACTGGCTTAAAGCTGAAAGCTTTCCGGAACCCCCAGCCTAGCTGGGGGTTTTCTATAGACAAAAAACAACGCCACCCGAAGGTGGCGTGTTTGTATTAATACTGGTCTCTGTCTAACCAGTTGCCGGTGGGGATAAACTTTTTCCCCTCTACCGAGCGTTGGTACACATACATCCAGGCGCTGCCATAAGGCGTCTGGATAAGCTGACGTTTATATTCGCCCCCAGCGGTACGTAGCGCGTCCAGTTCGCCAAGCGTTGCCGCATCAATGCGATAAACTTCACCCAGCACACTGCCATCACCCGGTACAGCGCCAGGGTAGTGCCCCAGACTGTAGAGTTGATAATCTTCAACGCAATGATCGCCCAGCCACTGAGCATTGGTCATCCAGTGGCTGTTGCCTTGCTTGCGTCGTAAACTGCCGTAGACAAATATTCGCATTGCTAAAACTCAAACTGATAGAGCAGATCAAGTGCCTGATCTAAGCCAGACACCGCTTCCAGATACAGCTTAGGCATCAGGCGATAACGTAACGTGAGAGTCGCCAGTGAGTCAAAAATACCCACACCATATTTTACCTGTAGACCTGGCAGTACATAGCCGCTGACCACCACCTGGGAAGAGTCTCCCACCCCTTCGGTGTCCAGCGCCAGATTGCTTACGCCAAACGTCTCGCCGATTTTACCCACAACCTGACCACTTTGTGCAACCCCCAGGCCTACTAAGGCTGAAGTCATTGCTGCGCTATCGCTTTGTCCGCTCTCCAGACCCTGCCCGCGAAGCAGGTAAGAAAGTGCCTCTTGCTGCGACATCGCCGGGTCGGAGAAGATCTCCGCTTTCGGTTCATCCGCTGTGCCGGTAATCCGCACCCCGGCCGTCACATCATTCTCGGTGGCGTCCGGGTTACGAATCGCCTCAATATTCAGCAACGGTTGATCGACAGGGCCAGAGAAAATCAGCTCCCCCTTACGCACAATCAAATCCTGGCCATAAGCGTGGTAGCGCCCTTCCGGGATATTGATTTGCCCGTTAAGGCCAAGCCCCTGCTGATCCTGAGTCACTTTCAGATCGCCGGTCAGCCGCGCTTTCAGCCCGAAAGCATCCATCCGCACATTATTGCCGACATGCACAATCAAATTACTGTTAATCGGAATCGCTGCGCTTTTCGGTTTTTCCGGTTTCAGATCCGCATTGAGCATCACCTCATCACTGGAGGTGCCCACTGCGCTTTCCGGCAAATCATGGACGACGATACGCGCCCAGGGTACATCGACCCGGCCATCAAGCGTAAACAGGGTCGGCGTAGCCTCAAACACCAGATCAGGGGAAACGTCCAGGCGTACCATAGGCGGCACGGTAATGCGCACGTTGCTCCCCTGCGCCGCCACGCGGGCACGCCAGTTGTTAATCTGGCTCCAGTCTGCGTCACCGCTCAGGTTAATCTGCCCACGCCGGGTACGCACGACCCCTTGCAGGGTCGAGGTGGTGCCATTGAAGTTCATTGCCAGTTGGCTGGGCTGCATATCGAACGGCATGAAGTTACCTTCGACATCCACACCGTTAAGCTGCATCTGCCCGAACAACTGCGGGCTTTGCAGATTACCGCCAAGCCGCAGATTGGCGTTCAGCGTACCCGCCGCTTTCTCGCCGCGCGTAAAGATGGCGTTGGCCATCGCCAGCGAGAAATTGCGAATATTGACATTACCGCCAAGGTTACGCCGCCCCTGCGGATCGGTGACCTGTACCTGACCGTCAAACTGGCCGTTATTGGTCAGACGGATCAACCAGCCCAAATCCGCGCGGTTATTTTGTAACTTCGCGTTGAGGTTCAGCGTTTCGAAGGCGACCGGCAGCGGTGCATCGTTGACGACCTGGGTCACTTTGACGTTACGCCCGGCCAGCGTCACTTCCCCCTGCGGCAAGCCTTCTTTGGTGGCATCCCACGAGACGTCAGCTTTACCGCTGAATGTGCCGCTGGCCTGGGTGGCATCCGGCATAAAGGGTTTCAACATCGCCAGGTCGAAGCGGTTAAGATTGACCACTGCGCGCCCCTGCGCGCCGGCATCAATTGTCTGTGGCACGCAAAGTTCCGCATTTGGGTTCGTCCAGCAGTGTGGCCCAATACTGATCTTCTGTTCCTGATTGCGGTAATCCAGCGCGATGGCGCGATTGAGGGCAACAGGCCCTACGGGCGTCGTGAATCGCGTATCGCTAAGTGTGCCTTTCCAGCGTTGCTCGTTACGATCGAAGCTCCCCGCCAGCTTTAGCTGCCCGGCTACCGGCTCGCCCTGCACCCGCAGTTCAAGCTCGTGCTGCTTTTCACTGCCTTTAGCCGCGAGCGTTGCCAGGCTGACGTTCACTCCAGGCTGAGAAAGGCGCTCAACCCGGACATTCAGCACGCCAGCAAGCTGATCGGTTGATTTGACATCCCCTTTCACCAGCACACGGGCAATGTGCAGTTCCTGCCAGCGCAGATTGCTGGCGGTGATATCCGCCAGCACCTGTGGTGCATCGACTGTACCGCGAATATTCACCAGCCCTTTAGCGGTACCGCCCAGTCCTGGCAGCGCGTTATCCAGACCTGGCGCGTCAATGTTGGCATCCAGGTTAAGATCTTTCACCCCCAGTTCGCCTTTGACGTCGGCTTGGTTGCGTCCCAGTTCCAGATGCAGTCCCGGAATAATCCACTGCATATAGCTGTTGCCCTTAAGCTGCCCGTCTACGCTGACTTTATTTTGCTTCACGTTGCCAGCCAGTTTCAGTTCAGGGATATCCACCTGCCAGCTACCGCCGTAGAGACTGCCGCGCATTTTCGCCAGCCCGTTCAGTTTTGCCGGCCAGTCCGGGAAGGTTTTCGCCGTGTTGATACCGTCCAGCGTTAACTCACCACGCCAGCTAATCGCCTTCTGCCAGTCGAGCAAGGCTTTCAGTTCAGTTTTCCCTTCCAGCGCCGCCACGCTCAGCTTGTCGATATTGATCTGCTGCTCGTTGCCTTTGCCGTCCAGGGTGAGGGTGGCAGGCGGAACGTCCTTGCCTTTTACTGCCGTGCGAAACGACAGCGTGTAGTCCGTCATTTTGCCGGTCAGCTTGAGTTTAAGGTCGTCGGCCTGATATTGCTTTTCGCCGGTGAATGGCCAGTAAAGTTGTTCACTGGTGATGTCCAGATTGAGCGGCAGCCCCGCCTCGGCAAGCTGCGTTTGGCCGCGCAGAACCACATCAACCGGACCAGACAGGTTTACGCCAAACTCCAGTTGCTTGCGCACCTCGCCGCCGACTTTGAGCTTCACCTTTTCGCCTTTCATCGGATCGACATTCAGGATGCTGTTGAGGGTGATGTCCACCGGCCAGTTATCCCGCAATGTCGCCGTGCCCGTGGCATTAAGCGTGCCCTGATTTGAATCGATGTCGAGCGCATCAAGTTTCATATTGCCGTCAATGCTGCTCACTTTGAGCAGCATATTGCTGACGGTGATATCTGTGTCGCCGGTTAAGCGAAGTTGCTCACCCCGGAATTCTTCAATATTGAGATTGAGCGGCAGATGCACGTCGGTCATCTGCGGCAGCAGCGGTTTGGCGAAGAGCTGCTTTAGGGATTCGCCCAGCGGCAATTCATCCGGTTTCGGATTGTCAACCTTCGGTTCCACGACCTGTTCCTGCGCCACTTTAGCCACTTTCGGCAGAGCAATCAGCAGGCCGCTCAGTGAGGTCGGATTCAGGGTCAGGTTCTTCTCTTCCCAGTTCAGTGCGGAGGAGAAGTTCATGACCGAGACAGTCGTGTCATCAATGTTGATATTAACGTTATTGAGCGCCACTCGGCTTAGCGTGATGGGATACGGCGTGGAAAGGTTTAACGGCCCGTTATCCTCTTCTTTAACTGGCGCGGCAGGCGGCATCTTTTTGGTATCAATGACCACATTGATATCTTTCAACGAGATATCATTTACGCACAGGCTACTGTCTCGCAGACAGCCCAGCTTAACCGCCAGATGGAGTTCGCCGGCATTCACCGCAATACCCGGTTGATCGTAGCGGACGTTTTTCAGCGATAAATCACGCCAGCCGCCAGTCACCTGGCCGATCTCCAGACCCGGCACCCAACGGTTGGCGGCCTTAAACAGCAGGTGTAACCCGCTCGTCGTCCCGACGAGAAAAATAACCGTCCCCAGCACTAACAGGATAAACACCAGTACGCCGAGGCTTATTTTCTTCCATAAACTCATAATTCAGGCCCCAAACCGATGTAAAACTGTAATCCGTGCTCGTCTTTATCTCCGACCGGAACGGCCAGATCGAGTTTGATCGGGCCAACCGGTGATTGCCACCGAACCCCGACACCCGTACCGGTTTTGAAATCACTACGGCGGATATCGCTTACCGCTTCGCCGCTGTCGACAAAGACCGCGCCCCACCATTTGCCCGTTACGTTGTATTGATATTCCAGCGATCCGGTGGCCATTTTCGAGGCGCCGATCAGCTTGCCGTCATCATCCTTCGGCGCGATAGATTTGTATTTATAGCCGCGAATGCTGCGATCGCCCCCGGCGAAGAAGCGTAAATCCGGTGGTACGCGGTCGAAATCGTCGGTTTCAATCAACCCCAGGTTGCCACGGGCCACAAAACGGTGGCGGTCATATAACGTGCGGATCCAGACGTTTTGTGCCTGCATCACGATAAAATCCACATCCGAGCCCCAGGCTGTACTGGAGTAATCGATGGAATAACGCTGAGAATCACCCCAGGTCGGCATCAGGCCGCCACGCGAACGGGTACGGCTGATCATCACCCCCGGATAAAGCAGCATGGTGGTATTGGTCACACTCGCCTGAGTAAAGTGGTCGAGACTCCAGCGCAGGTTAATGGCGCGCTGCCAGCCGCTGGAGAGATCCCAGTAACGGGACACCGCCAGCGTGGTGGAGTCCGCTTCGGTATCATTTAAATCGGTGCGCTTAAACCCACCCTGTATCAGGTAGTACTGCTCAAGCGGGTTTTTGAGTAGCGGGACTTTGTAGCTAAAATCCAGTTGCTGTTCCGGCGCGGAGACGCTGGCTGTGGTGGTAAAGCTGTGTCCATAGGAGTTTATCCACGGCTTTTTCCATGTGGCCTTCACGCGCGGACCCACATCGGTTGAATACCCGACCCCGGTCTCAATGGTGTTTTCAATGCGTGGCGCGACGACGCCTTTTAAAGGTAAGACCTTGCTTTCTCTGGCTTGATCAAACTCCGGCGCCACCACCACCGAGTTAAACCAGCCGGTGGCCGACAGACGACGATTGAGTTCCGCCAGATCTTTGGTCTGGTAGTAATCGCCCTTTTTAAACGGCACCAGATTTTGCAGATACTCTTCGCGGATTTGCGAACCTTCAAACGTCACATCGCCGAAACGGTAGCGCTGGCCGCTGTCATAATCGATATCCCAGAATGCCTGATGCCGGTCAAGCGCGATACCAAGCTGGCTGTGATTGTAGTGGCTATCGAAATAACCTTTGCGCAGAGCGACACGGGTGAGTGATTTCTTAAAACCGTCGTAATCACCGTGGTTTAACACCGTGCCTTTTTCCGGACGATTTTTCAGTAATGCAATATAATCTTCATCGGTACGCGCACCGCCGCGCAGGATCACATCCGTGCCGCCAATGCGTACCGGTTCCCCTGGTGAGACACGGGCAATCAACACCTGACGTCCTTTTGCTGGCGGCGGGCGGAGCTCGAACTCAATAGCGGGTTCGTAATATCCCAGCGCTTTTAGCCCTTCACGGATAGCATCATCGACACGCGCCTGAAATCGCTTGTCCGGCGTCACTTCATCGCTCTGGATGGTGGAAAGCTGAGCGCGAACATTTTTCTGCAACGCTCCGGTCAACCCTTCCAGTTGCAATCGGACATTTGCCGACATGGCGCTATGGCTTGCCAGCAACAAACCGGCAAAACATAAAATACGGATTTTTGGCACGTTCTCTCCTGAATATCCCTTGTTCCCACCCCTGGAAGGAAACGTCAACACCGCTCCGCGGCTTGTAAAAAATCCAATATGTGGATTGAAAAACGGACGACACCCCAAATATTTCTTATGTTTAAATCTAGTCTGCTTTACCGTCTTTATTGTGTTAAAAGAGACGCTTCGTTACAACCTTAACCGCAATTCGCGTTTCCGGGAGGCCTCAGCATGAGTCTATTTGATAAGAAAAACCTTGTTACTCAATCGGATGCACTACCAGGAAGAAACACGCCGATGCCCGTCGCTACGTTACATGCTGTTAACGAGCACTCCATGACAAACGTGCCGGAAGGGATGGAAACCGCGTATTTTGCGATGGGGTGTTTCTGGGGTGTCGAGCGCCTGTTCTGGCAACTGCCCGGTGTCTATAGCACCGCTGCAGGGTATATGGGCGGTTATACACCCAACCCGACCTACCGCGAAGTGTGTACCGGCCAAACGGGTCACGCTGAGGCGGTGCGCGTGGTGTATGACCCGGCGGTCATCAGTTATGAGCAGCTTCTGCAGGTCTTCTGGGAAAATCACGATCCGGCCCAGGGGATGCGGCAAGGGAACGATCACGGCACCCAGTACCGCTCGGCGATTTATCCGCTGACGCCAGAGCAGAGCGCTGCCGCCCATGCCAGCCTCGAACGCTTCCAGGCGGCAATGCTGGCCGCACATGATGACCGTACTATCACGACGGAAATTGTTAACGCACCGCCGTTCTACTATGCCGAAGACGATCATCAGCAGTATCTGCATAAAAACCCCTATGGGTATTGCGGCATCGGCGGGATTGGCGTTTGCCTGCCGCCACAGCTCGCCTGATATTCGTTTATTGCCGGTTCAGCCTTCCTGAACCGGTTTTAACGTCACACCTGACCGTTCCCCTTCTGCAATTTCGCGCACCCGCTTTTCGCTATTCCTTCTAAACCAACCACACTATTTTCTCGCAATGACGGGTTTAATTTCGCATGTCTGACTTGTCTAACAAGCCACATGTATCTCTTTAATTTTATTGCAAACTTTATTTATGCCATTCCGTTTTTTTACTTAAGTAAAATCTGTCATATATAAGCATCATTTGCATAAGCGTATTTCAGATAAATTTCCATTTATGAATGACACCACCTGTCGCAATATGCTCTTAGTATGAGTTCCACAGGCTGTAAGCGTGTTTTTCAGAAAGCGATGTGAATACCACCTGGAGGGAGAATTTATATGCCTTACTTAGCAGAAAGGATTACCACTCCACACGGTCAACTCCTGGGAGTTAAGATCTACCCCAGAAAAGCGCCTGTCCTGAACAGCATCGAAAAAAAAAGAACTTATCTTTTTGATTTAATGAATGCCATTGGTAATAAAGCCGACTTTTTTAAAAAACGTGGGTTGTTCTGTCTGGTCTCAATCACCGATGAAGAGATCGCCATGTTATTAACGTTCGACTTAGTGTTGCAGGCAACACTGGCGCGACTGCCCTTTGTTAAATTACAAATCAACCAAACATTTGAAACAGCCATAGGGGATTTAGCAAAAAGTAAAAATGGTATCTGGCTGAGCCATGTGGGGAATAAAGATGCGCCTTTTATCCAGTATTGCGAAGCCATCATTTTGGATGAAACATTTACCAGCAACGAGCTAAGCAAAAACACATTTCCCTACCTTATCCAAAACTTAAAGCGTTATTGTGAAAAAATCATTATTAAAATAGATAATGATATTAACCGCAGAGCACTTGAAGAGGCAGGTATTTGGGCCTGTTGCGGGCTTTATGCGCCAACACCGTTCAGCAAGGTGCATCAGTTAATGTAAGTCATTGTTGCAATTCGTTATGCCCATTTGCAGTTTCATTTATTGCGAATCCAACATGGATTGATATTTTGCTTTGATTTTTTACATGTAAATAGTGAAAGATTCCAACACCTACGAAGGTAGGCAATTATGTGTTACGCCCACGGAAAAGTCGGCTTCTTATAAAAGTCGCAGTCAGAGCCATCACCGCTCAACAACATTCATTTCACAATCGGTAATATACAAATGCGCTAACTATCAAAGAAATACCCTTTGATAGGTATATATATTGATATTAATTATCGATCAATAAATGATTGATTAATAACTTTTAACGATCAATATTAGATATATCTAGGCATTAACAAGGAAAGGATATGGACCGGGTTAGCGTAATACCCATTCACAGCCTGAATGGCACAATTGTTGGATTTTCAATGGACTGTAGCGATCACCCCCCGCACAGCCATCACCTGAAGTATTGTTCTGACTTCTCAGTAGAAAATGGGCTTTTGTTTTATGTTAACAACCTCAGGAATCTTACAGATACTACCGCTCAGTTTCCACACCTGACATTAATGAAGCAGGAAGATCCGGCATTATTTGGGCTATGGCGGGAAAATGTCCGTCAGGCCGTCGTGATTAATCGAGAGTTCTACCATAAGCAAGTACAAAAACCCACTTTCCCTGAATTGATTAAGAACATTCGGAAATCTTATTCGGATCGCGTCATTATCGATGGCGTACAAAGTACGTGGGAATTTTCGGTGCTTCAGGATTGCGGTATCTGGGCTGTTCAGGGCTATATGTATCGTTCTGTACCCTTAAAAAAACTACAGTGGTTGCTTTAATCGTTATGCACAAAAACGTGAGCCTAATAATGACAAGGTCACCCCCACAATAGAGAAAATGAAGGTAAGACCTTAGTGCGAGTAAAAGGAAGTAATAATGTGCCCTGAGGAATATATAAAACCCTCTTTTTACTCCTTTTACTCTTTCATTAACCTTTGTGTCTTCACGCTGGGCGAAGCGCTTAGCTGAAAACAGCCTTAACATTGCGCCACTTGCGCACCAAACGCGCACGTAATTGAGAAAGATTCCTGTCTACCTGTAACAAACTGCTTACACTGCTGGCAGGCTGTAACACGCTTACGCTATACTAGCCGTCGAAATTGTGGGTCCACCGCTTCGGACCCGCTTTCAATGTGTTTACCACAAGGATTTTTCAACTTCCCTCCGAGGATCCCGCTTGTAGCTGGATAAATTATGTTAAACAGTATCTTAGTCATACTTTGTCTGATAGGTGTGAGTGCGTTTTTCTCGCTTTCCGAGATCTCGCTGGCCGCCTCCAGAAAAATCAAACTTAAGCTGCTTGCCGATGAAGGCAACATCAATGCGCAACGCATCCTGAAAATGCAGGAAAACCCAGGCACCTTTTTTACCGTGGTACAAATCGGCCTGAATGCTGTTGCGATTCTGGGCGGTATTGTCGGCGACGCTGCCTTCTCCCCTGCGTTTTACAGCATGCTTATCAATCTGGTTGAGCCGGAACTCGCAGATCGACTGAGCTTTATTATTTCGTTTTCGCTGGTAACCGGGATGTTTATCCTGTTTGCCGACCTCACACCGAAACGCATCGGTATGATTGCGCCAGAAGCCGTGGCTTTGCGTATCATCAACCCGATGCGCTTCTGTCTGTTTATCTTCCGCCCGCTGGTCTGGTTCTTTAATGGCATGGCCAACGTTATCTTTCGCCTGTTTAAATTGCCAATGGTGCGTAAAGACGACATCACGTCGGATGATATCTATGCGGTGGTAGAAGCCGGGGCCCTGGCCGGGGTGTTGCGTAAGCAAGAACATGAGCTGATCGAGAATGTGTTTGAGCTGGAATCACGCACGGTGCCATCGTCAATGACATCGCGCGAAAACGTAGTGTGGTTCGACCTGCATGAAGATGAGCAAAGCTTAAAACAAAAAGTCGCCGAAAACCCGCACTCCAAGTTTCTCGTCTGTAATCAAGACATTGACCATATCGTGGGTTATGTCGACTCAAAAGACCTGCTTATTCGCGTACTGGCCAACCAAAGCCTGGTACTGAGCAGCGGCGTGCAAATTCGCAATACGCTCATTGTGCCGGATACCCTGACGCTCTCCGAAGCGCTGGAAAGCTTTAAAACAGCAGGTGAAGACTTTGCGGTCATCATGAACGAGTATGCGCTGGTCGTGGGGATTATCACCCTCAATGACGTCATGACCACCCTGATGGGTGACCTGGTCGGTCAGGGGCTGGAAGAACAAATCGTCGCGCGTGATGAAAACTCCTGGCTGATTGACGGCGGCACGCCGATTGATGACGTGATGCGAGTACTGGATATCGATGAGTTCCCTCAGTCCGGCAATTACGAGACCATTGGCGGCTTTATGATGTTCATGCTGCGCAAGATCCCGAAACGCACCGACTCGGTGAAGTTCTCCGGCTATAAGTTCGAGGTCGTGGACATCGATAACTACCGTATCGACCAGTTGCTGGTTACACGGATTGATAACAAGGCAACGGTGTTAACGCCAAAGCTGCCGGATGCGGAAGGGAAAAGCGAATAATCGCGACGGCCAATGTCCTGCATAGAAGGTGGCATCATTGCCGCCTTTTTTATTGCCTGCCTTTCATTGTCTGGAAAACATCAACGGCTCCCTGACGGAGCCGTTTTTGTTGTACTGCGATTACTGCATAGCGTAGTGGGTTGGTTAAGCCATCTCAGTTTGTAGACGCATAACCTGACGGTTGACTTCGGACATAACACTAAGGTGCTGTTTGTCCTTCACTTTCGGGATAAGGATCTTACCTTTATCAAACTCGAAAGCGCCAACGTCCTTGATGTACAACCGTCCACGGAACAGGATTTTCACGTACTTAGCCACCTGAAGTGGGTTGTAACGTTGGAAAATTTTCATTTTTGTATCTCCTGCTAAGTAATACGCCCTTGCGGTGCCACGCTTGGCCCGACAGTGATGAGCGCAAATTTTAGTGCTCAATGAGCATAGTTCAGAAACAACATGAGACCTAGTATGTATAAGTTTATTTACCTTTTGATTACAGTTATTCAGAATTTTCTTTTCAGTGCTTACGAACAGGCAGTATAAGTCGTCGTTTTTTCGCAGTTATGTGCGTTGCCCCGCAAACTGGCATCCGGTTTGCGGGAAAAGCACATTGATCGCACTTATGATTAAAAGGTGTAGTTAAGTGGTCGGATCACCTGCAAACAATAAAAGGAAACACCATGACCTTACGTAACATCCTGGCAGCAACCTGCCTGCTACTGCCGCTTCTGGCGCAAGCCCACAATTTTGAGACCAGCCAGCGAGTACCGCCTGTGGGCGTCGCCGACAGAGGGGAATTGATTCTCAATAATGATAAGTTTAGCTACAAAAACTGGAACAGCGCGCAGCTTCCTGGCAAAGTGCGAGTGGTGCAACATATTGCCGGTCGGACCTCTGCAAAAGAGAAAAATGCAGCGCTGATTGAAGCGATCAAGGCCGCAAATTTACCTCACGACCGTTACCAGACGACAACCATCATCAATACGGATGATGCTATCCCCGGCTCGGCAATGTTTGTGCGCAGCAGTATTGAGAGCAACAAAAAGCTCTATCCCTGGTCACAATTTATTGTCGACAGTGATGGCGTAGCGCGTAAGGCCTGGCAACTGGATGAAGGCAGTTCAGCCATCGTTGTGCTGGATAAAGACGGGCGGGTGCAATATGCCAAAGATGGCGGGCTGACACAGGCGGAAGTGCAGCAGGTCATCGCCCTGCTGCATAAGTTACTCGACAATCAGTAAATCGACACCCGAAAGCCGGGGTTAAGGAAAGATTCACGCGGCGTATAATCGAGGGTTTTGCCCTGCCAGTCGTGAACATGCGCCCCGGCTGCAACGGCTACCGCATGACCCGCGGCCGTATCCCAGACGCTGGTCGGCCCAAAACGCGGATAAAGCTGAGCGTGCCCCTCTGCCACCAGGCAGAATTTCAGCGATGAGCCGATAGCCGTCGTCTGATGCTCGCCCAGGTGGAGGAGATACTCTTTGAGTTCATCATCCGCGTGGGAACGACTTACCACCACCAGCGGCGGACGCGCGTCGCGTACTTTAATTTGCGTCCGCGTACCGTTTTCCTCTTTCCACGCTTTGCCTTCCGCCGCGCAATACATCACTTTCAGCACCGGAGCATACACGACGCCAAGTACCGGTTTCCCGTGTTCAATCAGGGCAATATTTACCGTGAACTCACCGTTGCGTTTAATGAACTCTTTCGTGCCGTCCAGCGGATCGACCAGCCAGTAACGCTGCCAGTGCTGACGGACGCTCCAGGAAGGCGGATCTTCTTCCGACAGAACCGGAATATCCGGGGTCAGTGCCTGTAGCCCGCCAGCAATTACCGCGTGTGCGGCAATATCGGCAGCCGTCACGGGTGAATCATCGGATTTGCTGGTCACATCCATCGGCTTATGGCCGTCGTAGACCTGCATAATGGCATCGCCCGCTTCCCGCGCGAGCTGACAAATGGCTTCTAACATCATCCACCTCTTATGTATGGCAGTGGGATCTTTACCCCAAATAATTCACGTTGCAGGAAGGCGGCAAGTGAAGGAATCCCGTGAGCTTACCTCAGTAAGTGATTCGGGTGAGTGAACGTAGCCAACGTTCATGCAACATGAAGTATGACGGGTATAACTCATTGTTTTACTTATATCGCATTACGGTCGAATCTGCCAGGTGTGATAGTTGTTGCATTTATGTGGCAAATTTCATGGCAGAATTCACAATTCTGTAAGCAACAAAATGTACATATCATTTCTTTTGTGGCTCAGATCTAAAAAGGACACCTCTGATGATTAAGTTTAGCGCAACGCTCCTTGCCACGTTGGTCGCAGCCAGCGTGCAAGCGGCAACGGTGGATCTCCGGATTATGGAAACCACTGATTTGCATAGCAACATGATGGACTTTGATTACTATAAAGATTCTGCGACAGAAAAATTCGGACTGGTACGCACTGCCAGCCTGATCAATGCCGCCAGGAGTGAAGTCAAAAATAGCGTGCTGGTGGATAACGGCGACTTAATTCAGGGTAGCCCGCTGGGCGATTATATGGCAGCCAAAGGGCTGAAAAAGGGCGACATCCACCCTGTCTATAAGGCGCTGAATACGCTGGATTATACCGTTGGCAACCTCGGTAACCACGAGTTCAACTATGGCCTCGATTATCTGCATCGGGCACTGGAAGGGGCCAAATTCCCTTACGTGAATGCCAACATTATCGATGTCAAAACCCAAAAGCCGCTGTTTACCCCGTATCTTATTAAAGAGACCGCCGTTACCGATACCGACGGCAAAACGCATACGGTGAAAATTGGCTATATCGGCTTTGTTCCGCCGCAAATTATGGTGTGGGATAAAGCGAACCTGAGCGGCAAAGTGACGGTTAACGACATCACCGAAACGGCGAAGAAATATGTTCCGGAGATGCGCGAAAAAGGGGCCGACCTGGTGGTGCTGGTTGCCCATTCCGGCCTCTCTTCTGAACCTTATCAGGCGATGGCAGAAAACTCTGTCTACTACTTAAGCGAAGTCCCCGGCGTTGACGCGATTCTGTTTGGTCACGCCCATGCGGTCTTCCCGTCAAAAGATTTCGCAACCATTAAAGGCGCGGATATCGAGAAAGGCACGTTAAACGGCGTGCCCTCAGTGATGCCAGGCATGTGGGGCGACCATCTCGGCGTGGTGGATCTGGTATTGAACAATGATGCCGGCAAGTGGCAGGTCACCTCTTCAAAGGCCGAAGCGCGCCCGATTTATGATACTGCTGGCAAAAAATCGCTGGCGGCGGAAGACAGCAAACTGGTGGAAATCCTGAAACACGATCACGATGCCACCCGTCAGTTCGTCGGCAAGCCTGTTGGGAAATCCGCCGACAATATGTACAGCTTCCTCTCCCTTGTACAGGATGACCCGACCGTACAGGTTGTTAACAACGCCCAGACGGCTTATGTGAAGCACTTTATTCAGGGCGACCCGGATCTGGCGAACCTGCCGGTATTATCTGCCGCCGCACCGTTCAAAGCCGGTGGCCGCAAAAACGATCCGGCCAGTTTTGTTGAGGTAGAAAAAGGGCAGCTCACCTTCCGTAACGCCGCTGACCTGTATCTCTACCCCAATACGCTGGTAGTCGTGAAAGCGACAGGCAAAGAGGTGAAAGAGTGGCTGGAGTGCTCCGCCGGGCAGTTTAATCAGATCGATACCACCAGCACGAAGCCCCAGTCATTAATCAACTGGGAGACCTTCCGTACCTATAACTTCGATGTCATTGACGGGGTGAAATACCAGATTGATGTGACGCAACCTGCTCGTTATGACGGTGAGTGTCAGAGCATCAATCCGCAGGCAGAGCGCATTAAAGATCTTACCTTCAACGGCAAACCGATCGACCCGGATCAGGTGTTCCTGGTGGCAACCAATAATTACCGCGCCTATGGCGGCAAATTCGCCGGTACAGGTGACAGCCATATCGCCTTTGCCTCGCCGGATGAAAACCGCGCGGTACTGGCAAAATGGATAACCGACGAATCGGCAAAAGCGGGCGAAATCCATCCGGCAGCGGATAACAACTGGCGCCTGGCGCCGATTCACAGCAATACGGCGCTGGATATCCGTTTCGAAACCTCACCTTCTGAGAAGGCGGCTGCATTTATCAAAGAGAAAGCGCAGTACCCGATGAAGAAGGTCGGTACGGACGAGATTGGCTTTGCGCTCTATCAGGTGGATTTGAGTAAGTAAGCCGTTTTACCCCGCAACTTTAGCCCGGATAAGGCGCCTGCGCCGCATCCGGAAACATCCCCGGTGGCGCTGCGCTAACCGGGGCTACAGGCCTTTGTGCAGGCACGGCGTAGCCTGGATAAGGCGTTCACGCCGCCATCCGGGTTCACTCAGGCGGCGCGGTCATCTCGCGTCGCCAGCACCTGCGGCAAATTCAGTTCAATCCAGTCGGCCAGAGCGGCGACTTTCTCGCTAATCTGCTCACCCAGCGGCGTCAGACTATACTCCACATGCGGCGGCACTACCGGATACGAAATACGGTTAATAAAACCGTCCTGTTCCAGCGCCTGGAGAGATTGCGCCAGCATCTTTTCGCTGACACCGCCCATCTTGCGGCGCAAATCGCTGAAACGGTGGGTACCGTGGCGTAGCGCCACCAGAATCAGTACGCCCCAGCGGCTGGTTACGTGTTTAAGCACCTCACGCGAGGGGCACTCTTCTGCAAACAGATTACCATCGCGCATCCGCTCGCTCAGAGTGGGATTTGTGTTTTCCATACTTACCTTTTTGTACGTACTTACTAAAAGTTAGCTATGGTGATAGTGTGCCACAACACAAGACAAACACGAAGGAGATTCATCATGATCGCAGTGACTGGCGCTACAGGCCAACTGGGCGCACTGGCTGTTGAAGCCTTACTGAAAACCGTCAACGCGAGTGAGATCGTCGCGATTGTACGTAACCCGGCAAAAGCCGACGCGCTGGCGCAGAAAGGGGTCGTCGTTCGTCAGGCCGACTACGGCGATCAGGCGGCGCTCACTGCTGCACTGACGGGCGTAGAAAAACTGCTACTGGTCTCTTCCAGCGAAGTCGGACAGCGTGCCGCCCAGCATCGTAACGTGATTAATGCAGCCAAAGCGGCGGGCGTGAAGTTTATCGCCTATACCAGCCTGCTGCATGCGGATAAATCTCCGCTGGGTCTGCATGTTGAGCATGTTGAAACCGAAAACATGCTGGCCGATTCCGGCATCCCCTACGCCCTGTTGCGCAATGGCTGGTATACCGAAAACTACCTGGCCAGTGCCCCCGCAGCTCTGGCTCATGGCGTGTTTATTGGCGCTGCGGGAGAGGGTAAAATCGCCTCGGCAACCCGCGCAGATTATGCCGCTGCTGCCGCACGTGTTATCAGCACCGACGGCCATGCCGGAAAAGTCTACGAACTGGCCGGTGACAGCGCCTGGACACTCAGTGAACTGGCGGCTGAACTGAGCAAACAGAGCGGTAAACCGGTGGTCTATCAGAACATGAGCGAAGCCGAGTTTGCTGGCGCGCTGAAAGGCGTTGGCCTGCCGGATGTGTTCGCCAACCTGCTGGCTGATTCGGATATCGGTGCCTCGAAAGGGGGTTTATTCGATGACAGCCATACCCTGAGCAAACTGATTGGTCGCCCGACCACCCCGCTCGCGGAAAGCGTCAAAGGCATCCTGTAACTGTTACAGGCTGGTTAATTTTTGTAGCACGCCGCCGGGTCATCCTTAATAATGTGAGGATGGCCCGAGCGGAGACAAAAAGTGGAAGGCGTACCGGAACAATTCTTTGACGAGCGAGACAGCGCGCGTTTTCGTCACCTGGCACACCTGCCGGGCGTCGAGCTTTACCATGCGCATATTTCCCGTTACGCCTTTGAGCCCCACACCCACGAAGCCTTCGGTATCGGTGCAATCGAAGCGGGTGCCGAACGCTTTCGTTATCGCGGCACACAGTACGTAGCGCCTGCCAATTCCGTTGTCACCATGAACCCGGACGAGCTGCATACCGGCGAGGCGGAAACCGAGTATGGCTGGCGCTATCGCATGATCTATCTCGACCCCGCGTTGCTGGAAGAGGTGACCGGTATCCGTCACTGGTGGTTTAGCGATGCCACCCGTCACGATCCCCTGCGTACGGCCCACATCTGCCGCCTGATTCACGGCCTGTGGCACACCGACGATTCGCTGGCGCAAAAAGGGATGCTACTGGACCTGATCGATACCTTTACGCCACTGGCTCGCCACGCGCCGGTCAGTCAGGAAGGGACTCATCGTTTTGCACGGGTCCGCGACTATCTGCATGATAATTTCATGCACCCCCTGACGCTGGATGAGCTGGCACAGGTGGTCTCGTTAAGTCCGTACCATTTTCAGCGTCAGTTCAAAGCCCATTTTCACGTAACACCCCATCAAATGCTGATGGCGATCCGTCTGTGGCGGGCGAAAGATTTCCTGACCCACGGGATGCCCGCCGCCGAAGTCGCCGCCGCCACCGGGCTGACTGACCAGTCACACCTTACCCGCGCCTTTACGCGTCGTTACGGCATTACCCCCGTGCGCTACCAGAAGCAGGTCGCCCGGCGCTAATGCGCAATCTCATACAATATTCCGTTGTCCTCCCCTCCTACACTGTGACGGCAAACAGAAACGTCAGGTGGAAGTATGATTAGTGGTGTGTTGTATGCCCTGCTCGCGGGTATGTTGTGGGGACTTATTTTTGTCGGGCCGTTAATTGTGCCGGATTACCCGGCAGCCTTGCAGTCAACCGGCCGTTATCTGGCGTTAGGGATCATTGCCCTGCCGCTGGCCTGGCTGGGTCGTCAGCGTCTACGGCAGTTAACGCAGAAAGACTGGCTCACAGCGCTGGCGCTGACCATGATGGGCAATCTGATCTATTACGTCTGTCTTGCCAGCGCGATTCAGCGCACCGGAGCACCGGTTTCGACGATGATCATTGCTACCCTGCCCGTGGTTATCCCGATATGCGCGAACCTGCTCTATAGCCAGCGTGACGGCAAACGCGCCTGGAACAGCCTCGGCCCGGCGCTACTCTGTATTGCGGCAGGACTGGCCTGCGTCAATATTGCCGAGCTGCACGGCGGCCTGCCGGATTTCTCCTGGTGGCGCTATGGCTCCGGCATTGCCCTTGCGCTGGTTTCCGTCGCCTGCTGGGCGTGGTATGCGCTGCGTAACGCCCGCTGGCTGCGGGAAAACCCGGACAAGAACCCGATGATGTGGGCAACCGCGCAGGCGCTGGTGACGCTCCCGGTCTCTTTGCTCGGCTATGCGGCTGCCTGTCTCTGGCTGCACGTGCAACAACCTGGTTTTGCACAACCTTTTGGTCCGCGCCCGGCAGTGTTTATCGGTTTGATGTTCACCATTGCGATACTCTGCTCCTGGGTTGGCGCTATGTGCTGGAATGTTGCCAGTCAGCGTTTACCGACGGTGATTGTCGGGCCGCTGATTGTTTTTGAAACCCTGGCGGGCCTGCTTTATACCTTCATGCTACGCCAGCAAACGCCGCCATGGCTCACCCTTTGTGGTATCACCCTGTTGGTCTGTGGCGTGGTCATGGCCGTACGCGCGAAGCCAGAAAAGCCTCTGGTTCAGCCAGTTTCAGACCACCGTTAATCGTGGTCTTGTTTACCTTGCCCCGAAAGGGGTATATCATCGAATTAAAGATGCATTTAAAATGCATGTTATAATTTCTGATGAGGTAAATGCTATGGCCTTCCGTGACCAACCCCTGGGTGAACTGGCGCTATCCATTCCACGTGCGTCAGCGCTGTTTCGTAAATACGATATGGATTACTGCTGCGGCGGTAAGCAGACGCTGGAGCGCGCCGCATCCCGCAAAGAACTGGATGTGGGTATCATCGAAACCGAGCTGGCGAAACTGGCCGATCAGCCCATCGAGAAAGACTGGCGCGTCACTGCGCTTAGCGAAATCATCGATCACATCATCGTGCGTTATCACGACCGTCACCGTGAACAACTTCCGGAGCTTATTCTGCAGGCGACCAAAGTGGAGCGTGTTCATGCTGACAAACCCAACGTGCCAAAAGGCTTAACCAAATACCTGACCATGCTGCACGACGAGCTTTCCAGCCATATGATGAAAGAAGAGCGCATCCTGTTTCCGATGATTAAAGAGGGAATGGGCAGCCAGGCGATGGGCCCCATTAGCGTGATGGAAAGCGAACATGATGATGCAGGCGAGCTGCTGGAGGTGATCAAACACATTACCAATGGTGTGACACCGCCGCCGGAAGCCTGCACCACCTGGAAAGCGATGTATAACGGTATTAACGAACTGATTGATGACCTGATGGAACACATCAGTCTGGAAAACAACGTTCTGTTTCCGCGTGCCCTCGCAGGGAATTAATGTAAGGCGCCCGAGAGCGCCCTGTTCCATGGAAGTCACTTTAGAGCCGCCTGCGCGGCTCTTTTTTATATCTGCGCTTCATCTTTCCCGGATGCGGCGCCTTTTCCGGCGACCTGTCCTAGCCCCGGTACGCGTCAGCGCCACCGGGGATGCAGGAACTACGAATGCTTAACGCATACCTGCCAGACGTTTTTTACCCACAATCAGCCAGCCCGCACCCAGCACGATAAACCAGATTGGGGTGACAATCAGCGCCTGACGGGTGTCCTCTTCCAGCGTCAACAACACCAGTACGAACACAAAGAACGCCATGCATACCCAGCACATCACTTTGCCAAGCGGCATTTTGTAGATGGACGCTTCATGCAACTGCGGACGCTGTTTGCGATAGACGAGGTAAGAGCAGAGGATAATCGTCCAGACGAACATAAACAGGATGGCCGAGACGGTGGTAATCATAGTGAACGCCGCAATCGCGCTTGGGTTCACGTACAGCATCACCACACCACCCAGCAAGCAGATGCAGGAGAAGGTCAGCCCTTTCGCCGGTACAGCACGTTTAGAGAGCTTACCGAACGCTTTCGGCGCAACGCCATCTTGCGCCAGACCGAACAGCATACGGCTGGTCGAGAACACGCCGCTGTTGGCGGAAGACGCGGCAGATGTCAGTACCACGAAGTTAATGATGCTCGCTGCGGCAGGAAGGCCCACCAGAACAAATAGCTCAACAAACGGGCTCTTATCCGGCACCACGGAACTCCATGGGGTAACGGACATGATCACAATCAGCGCAAACACATAGAACATAATGATGCGGATTGGGATGGAGTTGATGGCGCGCGGCAGCGATTTTTCCGGGTCTTTAGTTTCCGCCGCGGTAGTTCCGACCAGCTCAATCCCCACAAAGGCAAAAACGGCAATCTGGAAACCGGCAAAGAAACCGCTGATGCCTTTCGGGAACCAGCCACCGTCGTTCCACAGATGCGCAATGGAGGCTTCAACCCCGGTCGGCGATTTGAAGCTTGTCAGCACCATCACCAGACCCACAACAATCAGCGCCACAATGGCGACGATTTTGATCATCGCAAACCAGAACTCCATCTCACCGAACATTTTTACGGTGGCGAGGTTGAGACTCAGCAGAACGACGACAATGGTCAGCGCCACCACCCAGTCGGATAGTCCGGGGAACCAGAACTGCGCGTAAGCGGTGATCGCCACCACATCGGCCATCCCGGTGACGACCCAACAGAACCAGTATGTCCAGCCGGTAAAATACCCTGCCCACGGTCCGAGCAGGTCGGCGGCGAAGTCGCTAAAAGATTTGTATTCAAGGTTCGACAGCAGCAACTCACCCATCGCACGCATGACGAAAAACAGCATGAAACCGATGATCATATAGACAAAAATGATCGACGGTCCTGCAAGGCTGATGGTTTTCCCGGAGCCCATAAACAGCCCGGTACCGATGGCGCCACCGATAGCAATAAGCTGAATATGACGGTTTGTGAGATTTCGCCGCAGCGATTGTTCAGTCGATGCCTCTTCGTTGGCCGCGACTTTTACCTGATCTACCATGTTTATATCCTGTCTGTGTTGTTGAGGCTCTTCTGGCCTTTAAATGCATACTTCGCCCTTTCGCGGACGCAACGATATTAGGTAAGAATTGGTAGGATGAATACTCTGAATTAAAAGAGATGTTAAATATTTGTTTAAAGTGAGCAGCATATCACTCAAATTAGGGGATGGAGTTCACAAAAATACACCGCAATTCGCGCATGGCAAGATAAAGTATCGAAACTAATTCATTTAATGAATAATTAACGCATATCGACGTCCTCTCCCCCTTAAGAGGAGAGGAAAACATCGGGAAGATTACAGGATTTCCAGTAATTCCACTTCAAATACCAGGGTGCTGAATGGCGGGATGGATGCGCCAGCGCCACGCTCGCCGTAGGCCAGTTCGTGCGGAATCGTCAGTTCCCATTTGGAGCCAACCGGCATCAGAGTCAGCGCTTCGATCCAGCCGCCAATAACGCCGTTTACCGGGAATTCAGCCGGTTCGCCACGGGCGACGGAACTGTCGAACACGGTACCGTCAATAAGTTTACCGGTGTAGTGAACGCGGACACGGTCAGTGCGCGCCGGGATAGCGCCTTCGCCCTGGGTAATAACGCGGAACTGGAGACCAGATTCGGTGCTGTTCACACCCTCTTTCTCGCGGTTTTCATCCAGATATTTCACGCCTTCTGCCGCCATCTCTTCAAAGCGCGCACGACGTACTGCATCAGCACGTTCGTGGATTTCACGCAGCGCACGATGAACAACATCCACCGGCACTGCCGGTTGTTTACCTGCCAGCGCGTCAGCAATACCTGCGACCAGCGCTTCCGGCAACAGCCCCTGTAAGCCGGAGTCGCTAAGCTGCTGTCCTACCTGCAAACCAATGCCATAGCTGGCCTGCGCTTCGATCGTGTCAAACGTTGGGGTTGTCATGGGTTTTCCTTTCATCACTTTTTAAGGTAGCGCGCAGCATAGCAGCCACGCTGCAGCGGGTAAAACTTTGTCGTAGTAAAGATGACAAATCGCAGAGAAACAGAAACAATACTCCCGGTAAGATAATTCTCATTATGATGTCACGAGACAATGCATTACACAGCCAATCAGGTAGTTAGCCATCTATACTCAACGAGACAGGATAAATGATGACGCGGAGCAGGAGGAAAGCCATGCCCGGGCGATTTGAACTGAAACCTACCCTGGCGAAAATCTGGCACGCCCCGGATCATTTTCGCATTCTGGATCCGCTTCCGCCGATGCACCGTCGAGGGCTGATCCTCGCGTTTTTGTTGGTGGTTATTGGTTTCCTGCTGCCCACCCCGAAAGAGACGGTGACGCCACCCACCTCTGTCGGACGAGAAGCACAATTGAATATTCAGTCGCAATCACAGCCGCAGACACAATCGCAGCCTTCTCAACCGCTTGTAACCTCTCCTCCGGTACAAAACCAGCAACCCGCTCCTGTCCTTAACGAGGAGCCGCAGGCCGTGCAGGAGCCGATACAACAGGAACGTCCGGTCGCCGAACACTCTGCCCCTTCAGCCTCTTCCGCTGGCGGTATTGAGCAGCAGTGGCGCACCTACCGTGTCGAACAGGGCAAAACGCTGGCTCAGGTCTTCCGCGACCACAATTTACCGCCAACCGATGTCTATGCCATGGCAAAAGTCGAAGGCGAAGGTAAACCGCTCAGTACTCTGCAAAGCGGCCAGATGGTGAAAATTCGTCAGAACGCGAATGGGGTCGTCACCGGGTTAACCATCGAAAATGGCAGCGGCCAGTCTGTTTTGTTTGTCCGCCAGCAGGATGGCAGCTTTATTCGGGCGCGGTAAGCTCCACAGGCCGGATGAGCGTCAATGTCATCCGGCTTTTGGCGTTAATCGCTTTTCCTGGCGACCTTGTTTACCCACCAGATGCCCGAGCACACCAGCGCCAGCGCAACAGCGTATTTTAGTTCGAGAATATTCTCGCCCAGAAAAATGGCCGACAGTAACGCACCTGAGACCGGGATTAAGAAGTTAAACGGCGCAATCATCCCCACCCGATTGTACTTGAGTAGAATGCTCCACAGCGCAAACGCAACCGAGGAGAGCAGCGTCAGGTAGCCGAGAATCGCCACCGAGGAAGGGCCATGCACGGTAAGCTCGCCGCCAAAAACATACCCGCCGACCGCGAGCACTACGCCGCCAAACCCCAGTTGATAACCCGTCATCACCATCGGATCGATCGTTTGCGAAATGCGTTTGCCGTACAGTGTTGATGCAGACAGAATAAACGCCGCCAGGATCACAAAGCCGTCGCCCATCAGGCTAAAACTAAAATCCATCAGGCCACTGTTCAGATTTACCACCATCACGCCAACAAATCCCATCACGCAGCCAAGAGTTTTGTTATAGCTCAGCTTGTCATTCTGGTAGATAAAGTGGGCCAGCAGCACGCTAAAGAAGGTACCCGTCGCATTCATAATTGAACCTTTCACCCCAGTGGTGAAGGCCAGACCAATATAAAAGAAGACGTACTGGAGTGAGGTTTGCGTGGCCCCTAGCAGCGCCAGTTGACCAAACTGCCGGGAAGAGAGCCGGGCCAGCGGACGACGCTGCGCCAGCGCAATCAGTAATAACAGTAGCCCTGCGAAGAAAAAGCGATACCCCGCAAAGACGATTTTTGAGGGAATATCATCCACGGCAATCTGGAAAATCTCATACCCGCTTTTAATCGCCGGGTAGGCGCTTCCCCATAATAAACAGCAGAATGCCGCGCCCGCATACGCTGCATTTTTTCGCGCAAAAAGCGGAACCTGGTGTATCGTTTCCATACATTCACCAATTTAAAATAACGTTTTATTTTTAATTATTGCGGAATAGCCAGGAAATGGAAACAGATATGCGAAAACAGAGATCAGGTTGTGAGCTCGAAGGGATAAAAAGGAAAAACCAGAAGGATAAAAAGCAAAACGCCGGCACAAGGCCGGCGTTTTTACGCAGCGTCAGAAGCTAATTACTCAGCAACAACGTTAACGATCAGTTTAGCGAATACTTCGCTGTGAACCTGGAAGTCCACTTCGTGCTCACCAGTGGTACGCAGAACGCCGTTCGGCAGACGAACTTCGCTCTTAGCCACGTCAACGCCAGCTGCAGTTACAGCGTCAGCGATGTCGCGAGTACCGATGGAACCGAACAGTTTACCTTCGTCGCCAGATTTGGAAGCGATGGTTACAGTGCCCAGTGCGTTGATTGCTTCAGCGCGAGCGTTAGCAGCCGCCAGAACGTCAGCCAGTTTGGCTTCCAGTTCAGCGCGACGAGCTTCGAAAAACTCAACGTTTTTCTTGGTAGCCGGAACAGCTTTACCCTGTGGAACCAGGAAGTTACGAGCGTAACCCGCTTTAACGTTTACCTGATCACCCAGGCTGCCCAGGTTTGCTACTTTATCAAGCAGAATAACTTGCATTACCTTATCCTCTTAAAGTCGTATTAATGGACCGTGCCCGATTACTGATGACGATCAGTGTACGGCAGCAGAGACAGGTAGCGAGCGCGTTTGATAGCGCGAGCCAGCTGACGCTGGTATTTTGCACGAGTACCGGTGATACGGCTTGGGACAATCTTACCGCTTTCGGTGATGTAGTTTTTCAGCGTAGCGATATCTTTATAGTCGATCTCTTGAACGCCTTCCGCGGTGAAACGGCAGAACTTGCGACGACGGAAATAACGTGCCATATGGCTAGTCTCCAGAATCTATCAATTCAATCTGCTCGGCATGCAGAACCATTTTGGTCAGGCCGTTCTTTGCCTTGTGGCAAGAGATGAACCCCTGAACGATTACTGCACTACCGACCGTTATACTGTGAGTAATGGCCTGGTTTTCATGTCCGCTTATAATAACGGGCATTTGGCACCACGCCTGCCGGTGAAACCCGGCTTCCTCCTGCACAGAACGGTGCTCAAGCACGAACTGGCAGTGAGGAATTCCTGATGGACTGACCTTTCGAAGGGGGGTCCTGCACACGGTGCCGGACAACACCAGACGGTTGGTCATCAGAAATTACTCTTCAGAATCCCCAGCATCTGCATCATCTGCGGTTTCGTTTGCGAAATCATCGCGACGCTCACGGCGCTCGTCTTTCGCTTTAACCATCGGAGATGCTTCGGTAACAGCGTGTTTAGTACGCATAACCATGCTGCGGATAACGGCATCGTTGAAGCGGAAGTTTGTTTCCAGCTCATCGATAACTTCCTGCGGCGCTTCAACGTTCATCAGAACGTAGTGAGCTTTATGCAGTTTGTTGATCGGGTAAGCCAGCTGACGGCGGCCCCAGTCTTCCAGACGGTGGATCGTACCTTCTGCTGCAGTGATTGCACCAGTGTAACGTTCGATCATGCCCGGAACCTGTTCGCTCTGGTCAGGATGGACCATAAAAACGATTTCGTAATGACGCATCGAATTGCTCCTTACGGATTATTCAGCCTCCTGTCTGGGTCAGCCGCGGCCCGGGGAGGCAAGGAACGTGATTAAAGGGCGGCTGAAAAATTGACGCGTCATAATACTTATCTCGCCTGCCAAACTCAAGCTGATTGCACAAATAATTCGCACTAAGCGCAAAGCCGCTTCACAGCGTGCGATTAAAATTAAACAAAACGGATTACGGCAAATTTTTGAACGACAGCATCAGAAATGGTCGCGATACGTTTTGGCGAGAAAGCGTAAACTTTAAACATACCCAATGACACGGGAGGAAAGATGTTCTGGTAGTCACACGACGTAAGCAGTAATGGGGCACAATATTATGAAAAACATCGCAATTTTACTCACAGCGCTACTCCTTAGCGCCAATGCGGCGGCAGCCATCAAAATCGACGGGCGGCAGGCCAAAAACATGGATGATGTGCAGAGCTTAGGCGTTATTTACATTAACCATAACATCGCCACTGAAAGCGAAGCGGATCAAGCACTCAAAGTCGAAACCGACGCGAAGGGTGCGAAATATTATCACCCGGTCTTACTTCGGGAACCGGGCAGCAATGGCCTGATTCATGCCAGCGCTGACATTTACCGCTAGTACACACAAACAAAATTACCCTTGCCATTATTACCTTGCCCTCTCCCACGAGGGCATTTTTTTGCTCATCATCAAAGGATAATTATTTGTGCTGTATGCTTATTAAAACCGCAGGTCGCTGATGTAATACCCTCTTAAGAAACGGATCATCAGGAGTGATATCGTGTTTGTACGTTTTGCAATCCTGAGTCGTATCCCGAAAGGTGTTTGGGTTCTCGGCGGCGTAAGCCTGTTAATGGATGTCTCGTCCGAGATGATCCACAGTCTGTTACCTCTCTTTATGGCGACCACGTTAGGTGCCAGCGTCATTATCATTGGTCTGATCGAAGGGTTTGCGGAAGCAACCGCTCTTATCATTAAAGTGTTTTCTGGTGTGCTCAGCGACTATCTGGGTAAACGAAAAGGGCTGGCCCTGTTGGGCTATGGTATGGGAGCATTCAGTAAGCCGCTGTTTGCTTTAGCCGCCTCCTCTGGCCTCGTATTCGGCGCGCGGATGATTGACCGCGTTGGCAAAGGGATCCGTGGGGCGCCTCGCGACGCGCTGGTTGCCGATGTCACGCCCCCCGACATTCGCGGTGCCGCATTCGGCCTGCGCCAGTCGCTGGATACCGCCGGGGCTTTCCTTGGTCCTCTACTGGCCGTGGGACTGATGTTTCTGTGGAGCAACGATTTCCAGTCCATCTTTTGGGTGGCAGTGATCCCTGGCGCACTGGCCATCGCGCTGCTCTATTTCGGGCTTGATGAACCCAAAACACCCATTACCAACAAGCGCACCAACCCGCTTACCCGTGAGAACCTGGCAAAACTCAGCAGCGCTTACTGGTGGGTCGTTGGACTGGGCAGCCTCTTTACCCTCGCCCGTTTTAGCGAAGCCTTCCTGGTTCTGCGTGCACAGCAGATGGAGATTCCACTGTTTGCCATTCCGCTGGTAATGGTCGCGATGAACCTGGTGTACGGTCTGACAGCTTACCCTTTTGGTAAACTTTCCGACGGCATGAGCCACAGTAAAATGCTGCAGGCGGGCCTGCTGGTATTGATTGCCGCCGATCTGGTACTGGCGTTAAGTCACCACTGGAGTGTGCTGCTTCTCGGCGTTGGCCTGTGGGGTATACATATGGGAATGACTCAGGGTTTGCTGGCGGCAATGATCGCCCACACCGCGCCTGCAGAACTACGCGGCACCGCTTTTGGTATGTTTAACCTGATGAGCGGTATCGCTCTACTGCTGGCCAGCGCCGGCGCCGGTATTTTGTGGGAAACCCTGGGCGCGGCCTCAACATTTTATGCCGGTGCCGCGATCTGCGTGATTACGCTAGCCGGGATGCACTGTATACCCTCAGCCTATCGTCAGGCATAAAAAGGCCCCGGAATCAGACCAGTAACATCCCGAAGGCGTATACATTCCGGAGCATAATTAATGTGCGATCCCAGCAGTGCTTCACCTGGCCGGGCGATGACCTACTGACCATAATAGGCATTCGGCCCGTGTTTACGCATAAAGTGTTTGTTCATCAGATAATTATCAATCGGTTTTAACGCCGGATTGATGCCACATGCGATCCAGGCCATCCGGGCAACCTCTTCCATGACCACCGCATTATGAACAGCGTCCGCAGCATCCTTTCCCCATGCAAACGGACCGTGCTGGTAAACCACCATTCCCGGCGTATGCAGTGGATTACTTTTACCCAGCGTCTCGACGATCACTTTTCCGGTGTTGAGTTCATATTCTTCCCGTACCTCTTCTTCAGAAAGTGCCCGGGTGCAGGGAATATCGCCAAAGAAATAATCTGCATGCGTGGTGCCAAGCGCCGGAATGGCCAGCCCCGCCTGCGCCCAGGCCGTGGCATGCGTGGAATGGGTATGTACAACACCGCCAAGCTGCGGATAGCGCCGGTATAATTCAAGGTGTGTTGCGGTATCGGAAGACGGGCGCCACTGCCCTTCCACCCTGTTACCCTGAACATCCACCACAACCATGTCATCTGGCTTCATGTGCTCATAGGCAATACCGCTGGGCTTAATCACCACCAGCCCACGTTCACGGTCAATAGCGCTGACATTTCCCCAAGTAAAGGTTACTAACCCATAGCGTGGCAGATCCATATTGGCGTCAAATACCTGCTGTTTAAGCTTTTGCATTATGCCGCCTCCACTAAACCTGCATTTGCCATTCGCGCTTTCACCCAGTCACGCGCTTTTAGCACTTCTGCCGCAGGATCGTCTGCCGTTTCACTCCACATCTCGATCAAATAGGGACCACAGTAGCCGCTCTCTTTGAGCGTGGAGAAACAACGTTCAAAATCCACTACGCCAGTGCCAAAGGGGACATTTTTGAAAACGCCAGGGCGCGTATCTTTGACATGAACCGCAACGATATGGCCGACGCCTGCCAATAGTTCCATCTGCACGTCGTTATCCCAGGCAGAAAGGTTGCCTATATCCGGATAGAGCTGAAACCACGGGTTATTAAGGTAGTGTGCGTACCCCAGCGCTTTGCTGATCGAGTTCATCAGCGGGTAATCCATAATTTCCATCGCCAGGGTTACCTGCGCACGGCTGGCCATTTCAACGCTTTCTTTGAGCCCGTCACGAAAACGGCGGCGCGTTTCATCATTTGCCTGCTGGTAATAAACATCATAACCAGCGAGCTGAATCACGCGGATACCGGTATCCTGCGCAAACCGGATAGCCTTGCGCATGATCTCCAGACCCTGGTTGCGTACCGCGTCATCTTCGCAGCCCAGCGGAAAACGCCGATGCGCACTCAGACACATAGAGGGAACGCGAACACCCGTTTCGGCTATCGCAGCCACCAGCGCCAGACGCTGCTCGGGGTGCCAGTCGAGGCGGGCAAGACGCGCATCGGTTTCATCAACCGACATTTCGACAAAATCGAAACCCAGCGTTTTCGCCAGTCGCAGCCGTTCCAGCCAGCACTCCCCCGCAGGGAGTGCTTTTTCGTAGATACCCAGCGGGATCTGTTTCGACAACATGCCCGCTCCTTAGCCCCATAGTTGAGCAATCGAGCGCTTAAACTGACGCGCCGCTTCAACCGGATCAGCGGCGTCGCGGATACTGCGCCCGGCAATAAAGACGTGAATGGGAATGCCCTTGAACAGCGGCAGATCCTCCAGCGCCAGCCCGCCGGTCACCGTCACCTTAAAGCCCATTTCGGCCAGCTTTGTCACCGCATTGATATCCGCATCACCCCAGGCGACACCTGCCGCCTGCGCATCACGGCTGCGGTGATAGACAACTTGTTGAATGCCTGCATCTCGCCACTGCTGCGCCTGTTGCCACGTCCAGTAGCCGGTCAGTTCAATCTGAACGTCGCCGTTAAACTCTTTCGCCACATCCAGTGCGCCTTTGGCCGTGTTGATATCAGCGCAACAGATCACGGTCACCCAGTCAGCATTGGCTTCAAAGCACATCCTTGAAAGGATTTTCCCGGCGTCGGCAATTTTGGCGTCGGCCAGTACAATTTTGTGAGGATACAGTGCCTTGAGATCGCGAACAGCACGAACGCCCTCGCCAACGCATAAAATGGTGCCTACCTCAATAATATCCACCTCTTCGGCAATTAAGCGGGTGGTCTCATAAGCATGTGACAGCGTCTGGTTATCCAGGGCCACCTGTAACATCGGTAAATCAGACATGTTTTTGCTCCTTATACAGACGCCGCCGTGGCGCTATCAATTAAATCCAGTACCTGTTGCGCCGTGCGACAGGCGCGTAAACGGTCAAAATTCGTTTCATCTTCAAACAGGTTGACGATTTGCATGATGCCGTCTTCCTGATGCGTACGTGCATCCACTGCCGCCAGAGTGATGAGAATGTCGACCGGATCGTTGTCTTCGTGATTAAAAGCCAGCGGTGTTTTTAGGGTCACCAGTGCAAAGCCATTTTTCTTCACCCCTTCTTCCGGGCGGCCATGAGGCATGGCAAGCCCCGGGGCAATCACGAAGTACGGTCCGAACCTTTCAACGCCATCCAGAATGGCCTGGTAGTAACGCGGTTCAACAACCTCAGCCTCTACCAGAAGATCCACGCCAAGCTTCACTGCCTCCTGCCACGTTCTGGCCTCTGCCTGTAAGCGAATCGAATTGTTCTCCGCCAGAGAGTCACGTAATTTCATAGTGAGTCCTTATTTCACATCCTGTGCAAAATGGGCGTTGATGACTTCCATCAGCTTCGGACCAAAATCAGCGGCAGAGAGCATATTGCGTACCCCAACCACGTACTTATTACCGGAGACCTCGATTTCGCTGGCAACATGGGTAGAGGCAATGATGATGTCCGCCCCGCTCAGCTCGCTTTTGTATTCCCCCACTGCGCAGCTGTTCACCGTATGGTCGACCTTTTGTTGCGTCAAAAACTGGTCAACTTTCATTTTCATGATCATGGAACTGCCTTGCCCACAACCACACACAGCCAGAATACGTACGGTCATAATCAAACTCCTTTTTAAACAGAGTGTTCTGTCAGTTGTTTTTCCGCGTCTTCCTCAGCACGCAGAGCGCGACCGGCGAAGAACATGTAAGCCAGGGCAATCAAAATCATCGCGGCCATAAACACGATCCCTACGGAGGCAAAGCCTTGCATCATCGGCGGTGCCAGGATGGACCAGTCAGCCATCCCCATCCACGCACTCATCCCCGTCAGTTTTACCGCCCACACACAGCCAAAGATTTCGATCATCCCCATCACCAGGCAAATCTTGATGGCGGCACGCCAGCCGCCGAAGTGGTTGGCGAAGACGCCAATAGTGGCGTTAGAGAAAAACATCGGGATGAAGCCAGGAATGATGAGAATGGAGGAACCGCAGGCAATCAGGATGCCGACCGCAATCAACTGGCCGATTGTCCCCCACATAAAGCCCCAGACCACCGCGTTCGGTGCGAAGCTATAAATCGCCGCGCAGTCAATCGCCAGCACAGCACCCGGAATCAAGCGCTGAGAAATACCGTTGAAAGCTTCGGAAAGCTCAGCGACAAACATACGTACGCCCTGGACGATAATGAAAATCGCTACCGCAAACTGAAAGCCGGTTTGCAGGATATAAACCGTCCAGTGGGTTTTCCCCGCCATCGCCTGAACAGTATTGAGGCCAAAGGAAAGCAGAATCGCGCCGAAGAAAACCGTCATGACAATGGCGGTAGAGACAATGTTGTCGTGGAAGATATTCAGCCAGCCCGGCAGTTTCAGATCTTCAACGCTCTCTTCTTTTTTCCCAAGATAAGGGGCGATTTTGTAAGCAATCCAGGAGGCGAACTGCTGTTGATGACCGATAGAAAAGCCACAGTTATCTGTCACTTCCTGCGTGGGTTTGTACATCATATTGGAGGTAATGCCCCAATAGAGTGAAACCAGCACGGCGGCACAGATAATGGTGGTCCACATGGAGTAGCCGAGAATAAAGAAGAACACCGCAATCAGACCAGCCTGCTGGAACATGATGTGACCGGTTAGCATGATGGTGCGAATTCCGGTGATACGTCGCAGCAGTACGTAGCCAATATTAAGCGCCAATGCCAGCAATACGGCGTAACCCACCCAACTGTATGCATCGCCCATACGTTCGATGGTCGCCATCATTGACGCATAAGTGTCAGAAATCGCGCCGTTGATGCCGTACACTTCCGACATTTTGGCGACCACCGGTTTAAACGTACTGGTCAGAATCCCCGACCCCGCCTGCAGCAGCATAAAGCCGATGATCGTTTTGATCGTGCCTTTAACAATAACGCTGACACTTTTTCTCAACAGGATATAGCCAATACAGGTCACGATCCCCAGCAGTAACGGGGCATTGGTCATCACCTGATTAAAAAAGACGGTGAAGACGTTGTAGAGAATCTCCATAACTTGCTCCAGTAAGAAAGTGGCTGCATCTGCGCAATGCAGCACAAGGTGAAAACACTCTATCAATCATAAATAATCACAAAAAGATTGTTTTTGATTAATTGTGATGCATCACGCAATTTATTTCCCCATTCTCACTGTGCGTACATATCCAGTACCAGAACCTTTAAAATAGTTTATTTAATTCAATTAATTAATATAAATCACATAAAAATCAGCATGAAAAAACCGCCGTAAAAGCACAATTCTGATGCGAGATAACACCTCCAACCCTGTTGCTATCATGATGAAACTGTGAAAATATAAATCACAAGTTATCACATTATGATTTATTTTGATTTAAAGGTAAGGAGCGACACGATGAGTAAGATTGAAACCATTACCCGGGAATCATGGATTCTGAACACGTTTCCTGAATGGGGAAGCTGGCTTAATGAGGAAATTGAGCAGGAACATGTCGCTCCCGGCACCTTTGCTATGTGGTGGCTGGGGTGTACCGGTATCTGGCTGAAATCAGAAGGGCATACCAATGTGTGTGTCGATTTCTGGTGCGGTACGGGCAAGCAGAGTCATGGTAACCCGTTGATGAAAAAAGGCCATCAGATGCAGCGCATGGCCGGTGTCGAAAAATTGCAGCCGAACCTGCGCACAACGCCGTTTGTGTTGGACCCGTTCGCTATCCGTCAGGTCGATGCCATCCTCGCCACCCACGATCACAACGATCATATTGATGTCAACGTCGCCGCTGCCGTCATGAAGAACTGTGCTGATGATGTTCCCTTCATCGGCCCACAAACCTGTGTCGATTTATGGATTGGCTGGGGCGTACCGAAATCGCGCTGTATCGTCGTCAAACCGGGTGATATTGTTCGCGTGAAAGATATTGAAATTCATGCGCTTGATGCATTCGATCGCACCGCATTAATTACCCTCCCGGCAGAGCAAAAAGCAGCGGGCATACTGCCTGACGGCATGGATCAGCGAGCTGTGAACTATCTCTTTAAAACGCCCGGCGGTACGCTGTACCACAGCGGCGACTCGCACTATTCCAACTACTATGCGAAGCATGGCAACGAGCATCAGATCGATGTGGCATTGGGTTCTTACGGCGAAAACCCACGCGGTATTACGGATAAGATGACCAGTGCCGATATTCTGCGTATGGCTGAAGCGCTGAATGCAAAAGTCGTGATCCCTTTCCACCACGATATCTGGTCAAATTTTCAGGCCGATCCACAAGAGATCCGTGTTCTGTGGAATATGAAAAAAGATCGCTTACAGTATGGCTTTAAGCCTTATATCTGGCAGGTGGGCGGGAAATTTACCTGGCCTTTGGATAAAGACAATTTTGAATATCACTACCCTCGTGGTTTTGATGACTGCTTCTCTATCGAGCCAGACTTACCGTTTAAGTCTTTCCTCTAAAAACCGGAGCGGGTACCTGTGTGTACCCGCTTTTTATCATCAGTATCGTGCACTTATCTTTAGTAATTTCAGGCTATTTCAAATATCATCTTTTCACATCATTAATCATCGGAATAGCTCATGACGGAAGCGCAACGACATCAAATACTGCTGGATCAACTGGCGCAGACGGGCTTTATTACAGTTGAAGAAGTGATCGCCAGCCTGGGTGTTTCTCCTGCAACCGCACGCCGCGATATCAATAAACTGGATGAGAGTGGCAAACTTAAGAAAGTGCGTAACGGCGCCGAGGCCATCAGCCAGCAACGTCCACGCTGGTCGCCGATGAATATCCATGAAGCACTCCACCACGATGAAAAAGTGCGTATCGCAAGGGCTGCATCGCAACTGGTTAGCGCTGGAGAAAGCGTGGTGATCAACTGTGGATCAACCGCCTTCCTGTTGGGGCGCGAAATCTGCGGTAAACCGGTGCAAATCATCACTAACTATCTACCGCTCGCCAACTACCTTATCGAACAAGAACACGAAAGCGTGGTCATTATGGGCGGTCAGTACAATAAGACGCAGTCCATCACACTGAGCCCGCAAAGCAGTGAAAATAGCCTCTATGCTGGTCACTGGATGTTTACCAGTGGCAAAGGGCTGACGGCAGAAGGTCTCTATAAAACCGACATGCTGACGGCGATGGCCGAACAGAAAATGCTGAACATGGTGGGAAAACTGGTCGTTCTGGTGGATAGCAGCAAAGTCGGTGAGCGTGCGGGTATGTTGTTCAGCAACGCCGATCAAATTGATTTGGTGATTACCGGCAAACAGGCCAACCCCGAAATCCTCAAAAAACTTGAGGATCAGGGGGTTAAAGTGATGCGCGTGTAGGTAGATGTGTCATTACAGATGGTCGCTGAAGAAGCGGACGGTGGCCGTCAGGGCGGTAGGTGTTATGCGATGTTTTACGCCGGCTTCCCACAGGCAGGTTAGCTGCCCGTCCAGGTGAGCAGACGTCAGTGCCTGTTGCAGGCGTAATGTTTCCGCTGCGGGTACCACATCATCCTCCTCCCCATGCCAGAGAAAAAGCGGACGGCTGGCAAGCTGTGCTAATTGCCCGCTGACATCCCATTTTGCTAACGGCGCGACAATCTCACCGAAGGCCGCCTGCTGTTCCGGCGTGGTCACCTCCAGCGGCGGAAAAAGTGTACTCGCCAGGGTGGAAAAATAGCCGGACCCCATCAGGCAGGCAACGCTCCTGACCTCCGGGAACTGCGTCATAATACCGAGCGCCGTCATGCCACCCATGGATGCACCTCCCACACCGAGCCGGTGATTGTCAATCAAGCCCTGCTGATACAGCGCCGCTTTCAGTGCCGCAAACTCCGCAAAATTTCCCTGCAAGATTTGCCAGAAACGCTGTAGCCGCCGACTTTCATCGCCGTCAAACCGGGCGCCATGTTCCGGAGCATCAGGCATGACGACCCGGAACCCGGCCTGAGCCAGCGCCACGGCAAAATAGCTATATACCAGTTTGGACGAGGTAAATCCGTGGTAAAAAACAATACAGGGTAATGGCTGTTCCCCCTTGCCCGCAGGAAACGCGTGCAAGGTTTCAATCCCGGCAAAATGCCGTACGTCGAGTTCAATCATTGGCCTCTCCTTGATCTATAGTGCTGGTATGCCATCACATCTTCGAAGCTGCAAGTCTGCGTTTGCCTATTCAGTGTTACCCTTTAGATAAAGATGCTGCGCCGATCGCATTTTCATTCGAAACTTATGTTGGCAATAGCAAAATTGGGAACATTCCCCTCTTGCGTATTTATTATGGAACTACACTATGGCTATCAGGAGACATGAAAACATGACGCGCTGGTTTCTCGCACTTGTTGTGGCGCTGTTTTTGAGTGGATGTAGTGTGCTGGAAGGTAAACCACAGCCCGCTCCGCCCGTCAGCGATCATCCGCAGGAGATAAGTCGTAATCAGACGCAAAACCTGCAGGAAATGGGAGCATTTAGCGTATCCGTGCTGGGTTCGCCTATGGACGTTGAAGATGAAATAAAAGCCAGAGCGACCACTGAAAAAGCAGATTACTACGTCATCATAATGATGGATGACACGGTAATTCCAGGTCGCTGGTACGCACGGGCGATGTTATATCGTCATTAAGCGTCTGGGTTTAAGGAAGATTTACACTGCTTTGCGTCCTTTTATGTTTGCCTGTGCACAATGGAATGTATGGAATTTTCGTGCGAAGGAGTGCCCTGGAAAAAGTCGGGGTAACGTGGAATGGAGCTGATATGAAACGATCTCTTGCCTTAAACTCACTGTTGCTTTCTACAGGTTTAGCCAGCATAACAGCGCAGCCAGCAGAGTTCGCGAGCGCTGACTGCGTCACCGGGCTCAATGAAATTGGCCTGATTTCTGTCAACAATGTTTCCGGAAGTCCACAAGATGTGGAGCGTGTCATCGCGTTAAAAGCCGACGAACAAGGCGCATCATGGTATCGCATTATTCAGATGCAGGAAGAACAACGGGCAGATAACTGGCGAGTTCAGGCCATACTTTATGCCTGACAGGTCCCCCTCCGAAAAGCCACTTTTAAAAAGTGGCTTTTTTGTTTATGTCATTTTTAACAATGATTTACCATAGAGATACAATTTTGCAATATTTTGTTACACTGACACATTAAATGTTATCGAATTATTGCCGTTGAAGGTGCTGACACTCTTTTCAGCGGATATTTTATGAGCACCTTTTTTAGTCGCATTGGACTCGGCACTAAACTTTCTCTTTTGACGGGTACAAGCGTAGCCGTGCTTTTCCTGGTTTTTACCTTTCTGTTAAGCAATAAAGCCAGTCAACAACTGGAAACGCTGGCGGTGGAAGATCTCCATAATCAGTCCACGGGCGTCCAGGATATGGTAGAAATGTTTAACAGCAGCCTGAGCGAAGAGGTTGAAAGCTATACCCGCCTGTTCAATAGTTTTTTGCCTCAGCCTGTTACCCTGGATCAGGCGCAGCGCCGTGACATTAACGGTATCAGCGTTCCCTTGCTGAAAGGGGGCGACAGCGATCTTCATGAAAACAACACCCTTGTTGATGACTTTCTTACCCGCACCGGGGCTATCGCCACACTGTTTGTGCGCAGCGGCGATGACTTTGTGCGCGTTGCCACCTCATTACGTAAAGAGAATGGCGATCGTGCAATAGGCACAAAACTGGACAAAGCCAGCCCGGCTTTTGCACCGGCGTTGAAAGGCGAAACGTACCGTGGGCTGGCCTTATTATTCGGTAAGCGCTACATCACGCAATACCAGCCGGTAAAAGACAGTAGCGGCAACACAATAGCCATTTTATTTGTCGGCGTGGACATCACCCACTCATGGGAGATCATGCGCAGTAAGATCCTCGGGCGCCAGCTTGGTGATAGCGGTCATTTCTACGTACTGGATCGTAATAATGGCAAGAACTACGGTAACTATCTGTTCCACCCCAGCGAGGAGGGTAAACGTCCACAGTGGGATGAACGCGATCTGAATACCGTTTTGCAAGAGACTGCCGGTACGCTGGAACAGCAGCGCCCCGATGGTCATCGACAAATGCTCTCCTGGATAACCGTGCCCGGCTGGAACTGGACGGTGGTGGGCGAAGTCGATAAAGCGGTATTACTTAATGATGTCAATACGTTACGCAACCAGTTCCTGATTGCCGGGCTGGCGCTCTCTCTGCTGTTTGCCGCACTGTTTGTGGTGATTGTTCGCCGCTGGTTGACCCGCCCTCTGCGTGAAGCCATCGGCCTGGCCAGCCGTTACGCGTCGGGCGACCTGCGGGATAGTCTGGATATCAAACGTCAGGACGAAGTGGGGCAACTCATTGAGGCCATCAACGGGATCGGCAATGGTTTGCATACCATTGTCTTGCAAGTCCGTGAATCTGCCAGCGATATTCACCACGGTACCAATGCGCTTGCCGCCGACAGCAGTGAAATCAGCGAGCAAATTAACAAGCAGGCCAGCAGCGTCGAGGAGACATCAGCCAGCATGGAGCAACTTGCCGCGACGCTCCAGCAGAATGCCGCCAGTATGGAAGAGATGCAGTCGCTGGTGAATGAAACCGCCGTGGAAGTACAAAAGGGTGGGATCACCGTCGAAGAAGCGGTGGCGACCATGGACGCGATTCGTACCGCCTCCCAGCGGATTGCCGACATCACCCATGTGATTGAATCAATAGCCTTTCAAACCAATATCCTGGCGCTTAACGCCGCGGTTGAAGCCGCTCGCGCCGGGGAACATGGTAAAGGATTTGCCGTCGTGGCCCAGGAAGTACGGGCGCTGGCAGCGCGCAGCGCCAATGCGGTAAAAGAGATCGATGAGCTGACCAGCGATACACTCAAAAAAGTCCGTGAGGGCCATACTTTATCCAACAATACCCGACAGGCGATGGAGTCTATTACTGCGCATATGAACCACATTAACCAGTTGGTTAATGAGATTAACAACGCCTCTCATGAGCAGTCGGCTGGCATTAACCAGGTCAATATCGCCATGGCGCATATCGGCGAAGCCACGCACATTAACGCAGAACGGGTTACGCGCAGTGAGCAAACCGCTGAGACACTGCGCGAAAAAGGGGCGCATTTGACGGAGGTGGTCCGCCTGTTTAGCCTGAAAACGGACTAACCGACACCGCCCGTGGCACGCAGCAGCAGGTCATTTTGTACCTGCTCCGTCAGAACCGACGCGCCGCGTATATCCAGCATCATCCGGCACCAGGCTTGCGCTATCGACGGGGAAGCGAACTGCAACATTTGTGCCCCCGTCGCTAACAAATACAGCTGTTGGGTAATTTCCCGCCCTTGCGCCTCCAGAGGCTTACGCAACTGTTGCTGTAACTGGCGCCATGCGCGATCAAAATGCCTGTCCTGGCCTTTGACTGCGCCAAACGCATCGTGCAACAACTCACTGATCCCCTGCTGTTTGGCCAGTACGCGTAACACATCAAGGCACATAATATTGCCCGAGCCCTCCCAGATACTGTTAACCGGCATTTCCCGGTATAGCCGGGGAAGTTCGCTCTCTTCGCAATAGCCAATACCGCCCAGGACCTCCATGGCTTCGGCAACAAATGGCATACCCGCTTTGCAGACCGCAAATTTCGCAACGGGAGTAAACAACCGTGCCCAAAGCGTCTCTTCCGGCGTAGCGCGACCATCCCACGCTCGGGCAAGGCGAAATAAAAACGCGGTTTGCCCTTCCAGTTGCAGCGCCATCCGACTAAGGACTTCCCGCATCATGGGCTGGTCGACGAGGTTTTTCCCGAATGCCTGCCGTTGATGGGCATGATACAGCGCCACGGAAAATGCCCGGCGCATCAGACCGTGGCTCCCCAGCGCACAGTCAAAGCGGGTCAGGCCGCCCATTTTGAGGATTTGACGCACGCCATCACCCTCTTCCCCGACCAGCCAGCCGCTGGCCTCGCAGAACTCCGCTTCGCTGCTGGCATTTGAGCGGTTGCCCAGCTTGTCTTTCAGGCGTTCGAGTCGCACTCCATTGCGCTGACCATCGGGTAAAAAACGCGGTACGAAAAAGCAGGAGAGTCCGCCTTCTGCCTGCGCCAGCACCAGATGCGCATCGCTCTGAGGTACTGAGAAAAACCATTTGTGCCCCACCAGCCGATAGCTGTCGCCGCTGCGTTGCGCTCGCGTGGTATTACTGAGCACATCCGAACCGCCCTGTTTTTCCGTCATCCCCATACCCATCAGCAGGCCACGCTTTTGGTTGCCTGGCGCGAGATGGGGGTCATAACGGTCGCTTAGCAGTGGTTTTAGCCAGTCTTTAAAAGGGGCAGGAAGCGAATGCTGTAATAGCGGCGTGGCGGCAAAGGTCATCGTTACAGGGCATAACGAACCGGCTTCCACCTGCGCATGGAGCATAAACCGGGCGGCGCGGGCAACAAACGAGCCGCTACGCGCATCCTCTTCCCACGCCAGGTTATGAACGCGGTTGGCGCACAGGCCTTGCATCAGCAAGTGCCAGGCGGGGTGAAACCGCACATCATCAAGTCGTGCCCCCGTCGGGTCATAACGCAGCAGTTCCGGCGGATTAGCATTAGCCAGCCTGCCGAGCTCCAGCGATTCCGCTGTCCCCAATTGCTGACCAATACTGGCCAGTAAATCCGTATCCCAGGCCGCCCCTTCACGGATAACAGCGTCATACAGGGCTCGATCGGAAAGGAAAAGATTACTGTTATTCAGGGGGATGGGTTGATTGAAAACGGTATGCGTTTGCCAGTGCATCTGTTTGCCCTCCATCAATGGCATCGGCAGTAAGTATGGGCAGATGGGGGGCGTTCCGCCCGCGATGGCGGTCACAAAACGGCGCGTATGGGCGCTTTCTGTTTGCGTTACCCACACTTAGCGGCGAGGCTTAATGTTATGAAACCAGGAACGGTGACGCCCATGACGACAACGTATGCACAAAAAAGAGCGCTGATTGCAGGCTCTATCGGCAATTTTATCGAATGGTACGAGTTTGCCGTCTATGGCTTTCTTGCCACGGTGATTGCGAAGAACTTTTTTACCCTCACAGGTGAATCGGCTATCACCAGTCTGATCCTGACCTATGCCGCATTTGCTGTGGCCTTCTTCTTCCGGCCATTGGGAGCGGTGGTATTTGGTCGCATGGGTGACCGGATAGGCCGTAAGCCGACGCTGATTATTGTCCTCGTATTGATGACGCTGGCGACCGCGGCGATTGGCCTGGTGCCAGTTTATGCCAGCATTGGCGTTGCCGCGCCGCTGCTCATTACATTGTTACGGATCTTGCAGGGACTGTTTGCCGGTGGGGAATACGGCGGGGCTGTCTCGCTGATGACCGAATTTGCGCCAAAAGGTAAGCGCGGGCTGTACGGTGCGTGGCAATCATTGACCGTCGCCCTCGGGCTTCTGGCGGGAGCCGGAGTCGTCGCGTTGTTGTCAGCATTACTGAGTACGGAAGCGCTGCACGACTGGGGCTGGCGCATCCCCTTTTTCATCGCCATTCCACTGGGAGGCGTTGCGCTCTGGCTTCGCGTTAACATGGAAGAGACCCCCAGTTTCGTACGCCAGCAAACGCAGTCGACTCCACCTCAGGCGGCCAGTTTCGCCAGTACGTTAAAAGCCATTATCACCGGCATTGGCCGCCTGATGGTCTGGTCAGCGGCAGGCTATACCTATCTGGTCATTATGCCGACCTACCTTCAATCGGCGTTGCACACGGGTTTTAATCAGGCGCTATTGATTGCGGTGATTTCAAACGCCGGATTCGCCCTGACGATTATTCCGTCCGGCATGCTGAGCGATCGGATTGGGCGACGCGCGGTGATGGTCACCGCTGCTGTGATGCTACTAATTCTGGCGTTGCCACTGCTGAAAATTTTACAGGCAGAATCCAGCAGCTTATTGGTGAAAGCATGCGTCGTATTTATCGCTGGTGGACTGGTAGGTATGCTGGCAGGGCCCGGGCCTGCGATGCTGGCGGAAATGTTCCCAACACGGGTGCGTTATACCGGGCTGGGGCTGGCGTATTCGCTGTCGAATGCGATTTTTTCAGGCTGTGCGGGACTGATTATTACCGGGCTGATTAAGCAAACGGGGAATCTCGATATTCCGGCATATTACGTGATGGCAACGGCGGTGGTCAGTGTAATTGCGCTGATGACGCTCAGGAAGGATGACCATCAGCGCACGTTAGACGACCAGACAACACCGGAGAGCCGATGAACTATCCGGCAATATAGTGCGGAATAAAACGCGAGGTGTCTTTGGTGATAAGCGAAATATCCTCGCGGATCCCCATGCCTACGGCTTCATCATCGACCACCCAGCTCCCAATCAGCGTATAGCTGTCGCCAAAACGCGGGAGTGGCTGGAAAGCCTGATAAATCATCGGCTCGTCCGCATAATCTCCATCTTCATGGACAATCACATTCTTATGTCTGTCAAAAATCGTCACGTTCCCCCCCTCACGGGAAAACAGTGGCTTACGCACGCAACCTGCGAAACCCGGCGCAATCACCGGTGTTTCACCGTCAAACCAGGCGGGCAGCAGGTTAGGATGATCCGGAAAAAAACGCCACAACAATGGCAAAAGACCCTTATTACTCAGAATGCTTTTCCACAGCGGCTCAATCCATTGTTCATGACGCTTACGTAGCATAGGGCCGTTTTCGTCACGCATCATCCACTCAAGCGGGTATAGTTTAAATGCCTGGCGAATAACGTTATCATCGAGGTCTGTCAGTACGCCGCCAACACCTAATCCCAGATCTTCAATATAAATAAAGCGTGTATCTAATCCTGCCTGACGAGCACAATCTTCAAGGTAAAACACCGTACCGCGATCTTCTTCCGTGCCTTTGCAGCAACAAAAATAGAGAGGCTCTTCGCGCCGCAATGCATTAAAACGAGCGATCAATTTGTCCTGAATAGCGTTAAACTGATCGGCATCACGCGGGATAGTACCGCTACGTCGAGACTCTTCCATCCAGATCCACTGAAAATAAGCCGACTCGTACAGCGAGGTTGGCGTATCCGCGTTATATTCCAGCAGCTTGACGGGATCTTTACCACACCAGACAAAATCCATCCGGCCATACAACGAGGGATCGTTGTTACGCCAGCTTTCAGCAATAGCATCCCAGTACAACGACGGAATAGCCAGTTGCTCCAGTAATGCATCATCTTTTATCGCCCGATCCACAACCTCCAGACACATCTGGTGTAGCTCGGCCGTTGGCTTTTCGATCTGATCTTCAATTTGCCGTAGGGTAAAACGATAAGCACGGCTTTCGTCCCAGTAAATTTCATCATCAATGATATGAAAATCGAAACCGTGGTCGTGGGCGATCTTATCCAGTTCCGGACGAACAGGTACATCATGTCGCAACATGGTTATCCTCCCCAACTTCCACGTAGACCTGAAGAGCGCCCATAGCCACCGCGTGCAACAGTGGTCGCTTTTCGGACTGTTATGCCATAGCGGTTGTCAGCGGATTTTTTACTGTCAGAACGCCAGGCATAATCGCCTGATGCGGTATTCCAGACTGCACGCGAGCTGTAGCCGCTTCCCCCACCAACACTGCTGGTGTTGGTGCTGGTGTTAGTATCCTTGTCATCACGGTTTTCACGTACCACCTGGCTTAGCAGAAAGCCTGCCAGTACGGGTGTCCAACTCTGCCCCACGTTGTTGTAATAACACTGCCCATATTGTCGGGAGCAATCCTCCTGCGACATATTTTTTGGCAGTTCATTTTCAAACGTTGTTTTGGCACTGTTCCAGGCATCGGTGCATAACTGAGCGCTGTTACCCTTTTTAATGCAGTCTTGCGGCGAGGAATAAAATACGCCGTCACCCTCGTTGTCTGCGTTACCATCCTCACAACCTTTGAGCACGAAGAAGGCGGCACCACCCATAATCGCCAGCGTCAGGTAGCTGGCACTTTTTCGTTCTCTCGTCTGTGAGTCGATCGTTTCGCCATTACCATAATTTTTAAACCGAACCTGTGCTGGCGAATTATCGTTACTCTTTGATTTTATTTTTCTGCCCATGATCATTCATTACCATGTCATGCAGGCTGCGTTGAAAATACCACCTGCCAGCGCTGCGCCACCCATAAACAAACCTACTGCGACGTTATTATCGACAATATAATCACTAAACCTTGGCATATATAACCGCACACCAGCATATATTAATAGCTGGACAATCAGTGCAATAACACCCCAAATTAAATAATCTGGAATACTGACTGAATTAATCGCTGCGCTAGATAATGGGACCACATAGCCGAGTAGCGAACCGGATAATGAGAGCGAAGCTGCAATATTATTATTTTTAATCAAACCCCATTCATCATGTTGGGTTATGCGCGAGTATATAAACAAAAAACAGATTGCCATTGCTGTACCGATAAAAAAATACGAGCAAAAAGCCAACAAAGCGTCCACGGTATGCATTCTTTTTCCTTAGCAAACTAATCTACGCAATAAAAACGCGTTGAATTTCTCAGGTTGTCGAATTAACTTAACCAGAAAAATATATCTTTCAATAATTATTTGGCAGGATGCCAGCAGGATATTTAATTGCAATTTACCGTAATTCCTCATTACGAGGATAAAAAAATCACGGTTATTTTTTAGATCGATATTTAAAGCCGAGCATTTTGATAATACGTTGTACAACGACATCTTCGACCATGACATATTTTAACATCCTGTATGAATTGAACCATGTCATAACAGTATTAAAATAACACGCAAAGAAAACATTAACAGCCATCTGATTATAAAAAACCACCCATTCGGGTGGTTTTTACAACACCATTTAGCTGCGCTGACGTACCGCTTCGAACAGGCAGATACCGGTGGCGACCGACACGTTCAGTGACGACACGCTACCCGCCATCGGAATGCTGATCAGTTCATCGCAGTGCTCACGGGTCAGACGACGCATGCCTTCGCCTTCGGCGCCCATCACCAGCGCCATTGGGCCGGTCATTTTGCTCTGGAACAGGGTATGATCTGCTTCACCGGCAGTGCCGACAATCCAGATGTTCTCTTCCTGTAGCAGACGCATGGTGCGCGCCAGGTTGGTCACACGGATCAGCGGGACGTTCTCCGCCGCACCGCAGGCCACTTTTTTAGCGGTCGCATTCAGTTGAGCCGATTTATCTTTCGGCACGATGACCGCATGGACACCAGCGGCATCGGCGCTACGCAGGCAGGCGCCGAGGTTATGGGGATCGGTGACGCCATCGAGGATCAGGAAGAAGGGCTGTTCGAGGCTGGCGATCAGATCCGGCAGATCGTTTTCCTGATACTGGCGACCCGGCTTCACACGGGCAATAATGCCCTGATGCACCGCGCCTTCGCTTTTTTCATCCAGATATTGACGGTTAGCGACCTGAATCACGACACCCTGCGCTTCCAGCGCGTGGATCAGGGGCAGCAGACGTTTGTCTTCGCGCCCCTTAAGAATAAACACTTCCTGAAAACGCTCTGGCGCGCGTTCCAGCAGGGCCTGCACCGCATGGATGCCGTAAATCATTTCACTCATTAAGGGTACTCATTTGAGGCGATATCGCCGGGTTGAAAAGGTTCAGATAATCACATCGCCCATTATAACCGACAGACGCCCCAGATCGAATCAACTAAGATGGCGTTTCGCCTCCTGACGCACGCGATGCAGGACGTGTTGCTTGATTTCGCCGTACTGCGGGTGCTCCGCCAGCGTTTCGATGTCACGTTCGCGACCAAAGGGCAGGACAATCTCTTCGACGATCTTTCCCGGTTTCGCCGACATCACCAGGATGCGATCGGCCAGAAACAGTGTCTCTTCCACGTCATGGGTGACGAAAAGCAGCGTGGTCTGCGTCGTCAGCCAGGCCTCGCGCAGTAGCTCCTGCATCATCAGGCGGGTTTGCGCGTCCAGCGCACCGAAGGGTTCGTCCAGTAATAAGACTTCCGGCCCCGGCAGCCAGGCACGGGCCAGCGCCACACGCTGTTTCATGCCACCGGAAAGCTGCCAGGGCGCATGCTGTTCAAAACCTTTCAGACCAACGCGGTTCAGCCAGTCCAGCGCCCGCGCGTTGACCTCTTCTTTTTGATAGCGACCCAGGCGCGGACCGAAGGTGACGTTCTCCAGTACCGACAACCACGGAAACAGGTTCGGTTGCTGGAAGATCATGCCGCGTTCCGGCCCCGGCCGCTGCACGGGTTGGCCGCTCGCCAGTACGCGTCCGCTGTCCGGTTTGGTAAACCCGGCGACCAGATTGAGGATGGTGGATTTGCCGCAGCCCGATGGCCCCAGCAGCACCACAAACTCCCCTTTATCCAAAGTGAGATTGATCTCCTCCAGCACCGTAAACGGCTGCGGTTTGGCGGCAAACGAGAGGGAGACGTTTTCCAACGCAATGGCACTCATTATTCTTTCCCCGCCCACGGGACAAACAGGCGTTGCAGTCCCAACAGGATCAAATCCAGTAAATAACCCGTCCCGCCCAGCAGCAGAATGCCGAGCATGACGATATCAGTACGTAAGTAAGAGCTGGCGTTAATCACCATCCAGCCGAGGCCGGAACTGGCAGCCACCATTTCGGCGGCAATCAGCGACGTCCAGCCAATGCCGATGGAGAGCCTGACGGTGGTAAAGAGATCCGGTAGCGCGTCAGGGAGCACTACGCGCAGGAAAATCTGCCCTTTGTTCGCCCCCAGCGTCTGGGCGACGCGAATTCGTGCCCGCCCGATGCACTCTACCGCCGCCGACGCCCCCACCACGACGCTCAGGAAGGTGGCGATAAAAATCAGGAAAAATTTCGAGGCCTCACCAATCCCCAGCCAGACCACCGCCAGCGGGATCAGTGCGATTTTTGGCAGCGGACGCAGAAACTGCACAAACGGGTTAAGCACCGCGGACAAACCCGGCGAAAGCCCCATCAACAGCCCGAGCGGGATGCCCAGCACAATGGCGACGGCAAAAGCGCTCAGGGCACGGGCCAGGCTCACCGCTACGTGCTGCCACAGCGGCACCTGGCGGTAGCCGTCTGCCAGCAGTTCTTCTGCCGTGAGGCCAATATCGGTGAGCGAAGGCAACAGCAGCGGGTCCACCCATTGCCGGGTGGCCGCCAACTGCCAGAGTGCAAAGAAGATCGCCACCGACAGCACGCTGATGGCGATATGCTGACTTACTCTCATTTTGCCGCCGCGTCGCGGATATAACGGGAGTTAATCGCGGCATCCCAGTTTTGCGGGATATCCTGCTTACGAATTTCACCAATGCCAGCAAGGAAACTGGACGTTTTGGTCAGCGCTTTGCCAATGCCGCTGTGGGTGGTGTCGGTGCCATTACCCAGCCAGGCCGCGGTGCCCTGCTCAGCAAGCGTTGGGTATTCCAGCCCGCCCAGGGTATTGGCGGCGGTGGTGATCGGAGCACCGACTTCTTTCGCCACAATGGCGGCTGCGCTTTCCGGGTCTTTCTTAAATTCATCGACTTTCTGCTGGTGCACGCGCAGGAAGGCGGTTACCGCTTCCGGGTACTGCTCGGCAAAGGCCTTACGTACCACGTAGTTGTTGTAAATCAGGTAGCCCTCTTTTTGCAGGTCTTTGGTGGCGAAAACCTGATGACCGCCGGAAGATTCCAGCTCCTGAGCAAACGGTGCCCAGACGTAACCTGCATCAATGTCGCCGCGTTTCCACGCTGCCACCATCTCTGCCGGGCGTAAAGGCAGCAAAGTAATTTTGCTGCGATCGAGTTTATTGACGCTAATTGCCGCTTCCAGCGCATAGGCTGCGGTGGAGTTAGGCGGGTAAGCCACGCGTTTGCCTTCAATATCTTTAATATTGTTGATGCCCTCTTTACCAATTAAACGTTCATAACTGGCAATCACACCGGAGACACCAATAATCTCTACAGGCAATTTACGGACAATACCTGCCGTTGCCGGACTGGAACCGAAATTGGCAATATCAATCGCATTGCTGGCGAAATAATTAAGCGCATCCGCACCGGAGGCGAATTGCACCCATTTCACCGGGCTGTGTAATGCCTTATCTAAAGAGCCATCGGCTTTTGCCAGCATTAATACCTGCGAGCCGCCGCTATAGGCGACGCGAACTTCAGAAGGCGTAGCGGCCATACTGATATTGGCCCACAGGCTGCCTGCTGCGAGTAATACGCCGATCGTTTTTTTCATTTCTTTTTCCTTGAGGTCAATGCATGTCATCTCTCCTGCAAAACAGGAGAAAATAGTCAATTAAAGCGCTTTATTTATGCCAGTTGCGTAAGACGATGGTCCTGCCAGAGGCGGGAACATCGTTCAGCCAGCGATTGTGCGGGGTCATGAGTGAGCGACAGGAACGGCGCATCGACAGCACGCAGCGCCACCGGGACTTCCGTGCAGGCCAGCACCAGTTGCTGCGCGCCGCGCGCCATCAGCGCCTGCGCCTGCAATGCGAGCAGTTCTCCCCCCTCAGCCAGTTTGCCGCGCTTCACGGCATAGCAGCCGGGCACAAACCACTCCGCCAGTTCGTCTTCGGTGGGCGTAATGGATTCAATCCCCTGAGCCGCAAGACGTTGCTGATACCAGCCGGCATCCAGCGTCCCTTTGGTGGCAATAATGCCGACACGTTCAGGCTTTTTAGCCGACGTTAATAGCGCGTCCAGGGTAGCATCCACGATGTGCAGAATGGGCGCATCGCTGGCGGCGCTCAGTTGCGAATACCAGTGGTGCGCGGTGTTGCAGGGGATAGCGATATGGCTCGCCCCTGCCTGATTCAATTTTTCAATACCTTCAAGAAGCTGAGGTAACGGCGACGGGCCAACCCCGGCCAGCGCCTTTTGCCGGTCAGCAATTTGCGGCACATTCCACACTACCGACGGCAAATGGTGTTGATCGCTCTGCGCCGGCGTAGCGTCGAGCAATTTGTGCTGAAAGTCGAGCGTGGCGAGCGGCCCCATGCCGCCCAGCACGCCGAGTAAAAAGGGTTTAGCCATGGCGGGCATGCGCCTCCAGCACCTGGCGATAGCCAAACAGGCCAACCGAGCCACCGGTATGGATAAACACCACGTTCTCATCCTTATGGAAATGCCCTTTCCGAATCAGGTCGATAAGCCCGGCAGCCCCCTTCCCGGAATAGACCGGGTCGAGCAGAATGCCTTCGTGGCGGGCAAACAGGGTCAGGGCTTCCAGCATACTCTCGGTCGGCAGTCCGTAGCCGTCCCCCACGTAATCGCTGTTCGCCACCACCGCCTCGCGCGGCAACTCACCAGTCACCCCCAGCAACGCCAGCGTGCGTGAAGCCAGATTCCAGACATTCTCTTCCTGCTTCGCCTTCGGCGCGCGAACGCTAATCCCCAGAACCGGCACCTGGCTATTGGTGGCAGTAAACCCGGCAACCAGCCCGGCTTGTGTACCCGTGCTGCCTGTGGCGTGCACAACGTGATCGATACGCAAGCGTAACTGAGAAGACTGGTAAAGAAGCTCTTCGGCGCAGGCGACGTAGCCCAGTGCGCCAATGGGGTTTGAACCACCACCGGGAATGATGTAGGGATTATGCCCTTGCTCACGCAGCGTCGCGGCATACTCTTCCATTGCCTGTTGCATATCCGTGCCGCCCGGCAGATGGGCAACGATTTCGCCGCCCAGCAAATCATCCAGCAGAATGTTGCCGGAACGTTGATAGTCTTCGCCAAAGTCAGTGACGCGTTTTTCCAGCAGCACTTTGGCAGCCAGGCCAAGTTTTGCCGCCCCGGCGATGGTCTGGCGTACGTGGTTCGATTGCGTTGCCCCTTGGGTAATCACGATATCGGCGTTTTTCGCCAGCGCATCGGCCAGCAGGAATTCCAGCTTACGGGTCTTATTTCCGCCACTGGCAAGCCCTGTTGCATCATCGCGTTTGATCCATATTTTCGGACCACCCAATAAGGCAGAAAGATTATTCAGAGGCTCCAGAGGGGTGGGAAAATGACCGAGTGAAAGTCGGGGAAAGCGCGCCAGATGCATAACGACTCCTTGCTAAATAAGCGAATAACGGATGGGAGTCACTATACACATCTGATTCTGAGCGCTAATCACCAATAATAAATATCGATTTTCACAATTTAGCTAAGTCAGAGAAATAACCTTCCGGATGGCGATTTCTATTACCCGAGAGAATATATTACGTTAAAAAAGAATAACCCCTCTGCATTGAGAGGGGTTATTAGACGGTATTTCAGGACGGCTTATTCAGCCACTTTCTTTTTAGCGGCGCGTTTCGCTTTGGTCGCTGCGGCGATTTTTTGCGTCTTCGCGGACGGCTTTTTGGCGCTTTTTTCTTTCTTCGGTTTCGCTGAGCCTTTGGCTTTCCGAAATGCGCTGTCGGGTTCGAAATTGACTTTCTTACCGGTCTGACGACGTTTACCCGACGGTTTCGCACCGTTGCCTTTGTTCGCCTTTTCGCGTGCGGTTTTACCGACATTGCGCGGACCACGTTCACTGGAGATCAGCGAGAAGTCGATTTTGCGCTCGTCCATATTGACCGCTTCCACACGAACCTGCACTTTGTCGCCCAGACGGTAGGTCTGGCCGCCCGATTCACCAATCAAACGCTGACCAACCTGATCGAAGCGATAGTAGTCGTTATCCAGCGTGGAGACGTGCACCAGGCCATCAATAAACAGATCATCCAGCCGGACAAAGAAACCAAAACCGGTAACACTGGCGATGACGCCGGAAAAGGTGTTACCCACCTGGTCCTGCATAAAGTCGCATTTCAGCCAGTCAGAGACTTCGCGGGTTGCTTCATCCGCGCGACGTTCGGTCATTGAACAGTGCTGGCCCAGCTGCAGCATCTCTTCCATAGAGTAATGCCAGCCGCCGGTTTCGGTGCTGTTGCCGGTATGGCCTTCATCTTTCGCCAGCAGATATTTGATGGCTCGGTGCAGCGACAGGTCAGGATAACGGCGGATCGGCGAGGTAAAGTGCGCATAGGATTGTAGCGCCAGGCCGAAGTGACCGCGATTTTCCGGATCGTAGACCGCCTGCTTCATGGATCGCAGCAGCATAGTTTGCAGCATCTCATGATCGGGACGATCGGCGATGGACTCCAGCAGTTCAGCATAATCGCGCGGCTCGGGTTTGTTACCGCCCGGTAGCTCCAGGCCCAACTCCGCCAGGACGGTACGGAAAGAAGTGATCGCTTCAGTCGTTGGCTTGTCGTGGATACGAAACAGCGCGGGCTCATCCTCTTTCTCAACGAAACGCGCTGCTGAGATATTCGCGAGGATCATGCACTCTTCAATCAATTTATGGGCATCATTACGCTGAGTTTGCTCAATGCGCTCAATACGACGCTCGGCGTTGAAGATAAACTTCGCCTCTTCGCTCTCAAAAGAGATACCGCCACGTTCGGCACGGGAGGCATCAAGAACTTTATAGAGGTTGTGCAGCTCTTCGATGTGCTTAACCAGCGGCGCATACTGCTCGCGCAGATCCTGATCGCCCTGCAGTATATGCCAGACCTTGTTATAGGTCAGACGGGCATGGGAGCTCATTACCGCTTCGTAGAAGGTGTAGCTTGTCAGACGACCCCTTGCCGAGATGGTCATTTCACAAACCATACACAGACGGTCAACCTGCGGGTTGAGTGAACACAGGCCGTTGGAGAGCACCTCCGGCAGCATCGGTACGACCTGAGAAGGGAAATAGACCGATGTACCGCGACTACGCGCCTCGTCGTCGAGCGGTGTGCCAGGACGGACGTAATAGCTGACATCGGCAATAGCAACCCACAGGCGCCAGCCGCCGCCGCGTTTTTTCTCACAATAAACGGCGTCGTCGAAGTCGCGGGCATCTTCACCATCGATGGTGACCAGTGGCAAGGAACGCAGGTCTATGCGGCCCACTTTGGCCTCTTCCGGCACCTGCTCTTTCAGCCCTGAGATCTGTTTTTCAACCGCAGGCGGCCAGACATACGGGATTTCATGAGTTCGCAGCGCCATATCAACAGCCATGCCGGTACCCATGTTATCGCCCAGCACTTCAACGATTTTACCGATGGCTTTAGTGCGACGAGTCGGGCGTTGGGTGAGTTCAACCACCACCACAAACCCCATGCGTGCGCCCATGATCTCTTCTGGCGGGATCAGGATGTCGAAGCTCAGACGGCTGTCATCCGGCACCACAAAGCCGACGCCCGCATCGGTAAAGTAGCGGCCGACAATCTGGCTGGTTTTTGGCACCAGAATACGCACAACGCGTGCTTCGCGACGGCCTTTACGATCGGCACCCAGCGGCTGAGCCAGAATCTGATCGCCGTGGATACACATTTTCATCTGTTCGCTGGAGAGGTACAGATCGTCTTTGCGGCCCTCTACGCGCAGGAAGCCATAGCCATCGCGGTGGCCGATAACCGTTCCTTTGAGCAAATCAAGGCGTTCTGGCAGGGCGTAACACTGACGGCGGGTAAAGACCAGCTGCCCGTCGCGCTCCATGGCGCGCAGGCGACGGCGCAGTGCTTCGTTTTGCTCTTCGCCTTCGATATTGAGTTCAATCGCCAGCTCTTCACGGCTGGCAGGTTTTTCGCGTTTTGTTAAATGTTCGAGGATAAATTCGCGGCTGGGGATGGGGTTTGTGTATTTTTCAGCTTCGCGTTCCAGGAAAGGATCGTGTGACATAGCGGTTCCTCCGTTGTCATCTCTGGTGGCGATGTTTTCAGTCCACCAGCAATAATTTGTAAAGCGGTTGATTCTCTTCAACCAAATCGGCCAGCGTGTAGTTATCCAGCTCCTTGAGAAAACTTTGCACAGCCTTAGAAAGCGCCCGCTTAAGGCGGCAGGCGGAAGTGATATGGCAAAACTCACTGCTGCAGTTAACCAGCGCCAGGGGTTCCAGGTCACGCACGACATCGCCAATGCAGATATCTTTCGCTGCCCGACCAAGACGAATCCCGCCATTTTTTCCTCTGACGGCAGCAACGTAACCTTCACGACTAAGTTGATTGATTATTTTGACCATATGATTACGGGACACGCCATAAATTTCAGTGACCTCGGTAATGCTGGTCATCTTTCCTTCCGGCAAAGAAGCCATGTAAATCAGCGCGCGTAATCCGTAATCCGTAAAACTTGTTAACTGCACATCTACCTCAGTAAAAGGGAGAAAGGTGAGATACCTACAGGTATTGACTCTATTGATGATAAACCAGCCAACAGGAATGCCGCTAATTTATTTGAACTGAAGGGGAAAAAAGCAGGAAGAGTGGGGCCTGCCAGGCAAGCCCCGGGATCATTACGCGTCGAATGGGTCGCGCAGGATCATAGTTTCTGTGCGGTCCGGACCGGTAGAGATAATATCGATCGGTACACCCGTCAGTTCTTCAATGCGTTTGATGTAATTCAACGCCGCTTGCGGTAACCCGCTACGCTCTTTCACGCCAAAGGTCGATTCAGACCAGCCCGGCATGGTTTCATAAATCGGCTCAATACCTTCCCAGTTGTCTGCTGCCAGCGGAGTCGTCGTCACTTCGCGGCCATCCGGCATACGGTAAGCAACACAGATCTTCACTTCTTTCAGACCGTCCAGAACATCCAGCTTGGTCAGGCAGAAGCCAGACAGGGAGTTGATCTGTACGGCACGACGCACGGCAACAGAGTCCAGCCAGCCGGTACGACGACGGCGACCCGTGGTTGCACCGTACTCGTTACCCTGTTTGCACAGGAACTCGCCGATATCATCGAACAGTTCCGTCGGGAACGGACCCGCACCCACGCGTGTGGAGTAAGCTTTGATGATACCCAGTACGTAATCAACGTAACGCGGGCCAAGGCCAGAGCCGGTTGCCACGCCGCCTGCGGTGGTGTTAGACGAGGTTACATACGGATAAGTACCGTGGTCGATATCGAGCAGCGTACCCTGCGCGCCTTCGAACATGACGAAGTCGCCACGCTTACGCGCCTGATCCAACAGATCGGAAACATCAACCACCATGGCAGTGAGGATGTCGGCAATCGCCATGACATCGTCCAGCACTTTCTGGTAGTCAACCGCTTCAACTTTATAGAAATTCACCAGCTGGAAGTTGTGATATTCCATCACCTCTTTCAGTTTGTCAGCAAAGGTCGCTTTGTCGAACAGATCACCCACACGCAGACCGCGGCGAGCAACTTTGTCTTCATAAGCAGGTCCGATACCACGACCGGTGGTGCCGATAGCTTTTGCACCGCGCGCTTTCTCACGTGCCACATCGAGCGCGACGTGATAATCAAGGATCAGCGGGCATGCTTCGGAGAGCAGCAGACGTTCACGAACCGGGATACCACGGTCTTCCAGTTCTTTCATCTCTTTCATCAGTGCAGCCGGAGACAGCACAACACCGTTACCGATGATGCTGGTCACATTTTCACGAAGAATGCCTGATGGAATAAGATGGAGGACGGTTTTTTCACCGTTGATTACGAGAGTATGGCCTGCGTTGTGACCGCCCTGGTAGCGAACAACATATTTAGCCCGTTCAGTCAGAAGATCAACAATCTTCCCTTTACCTTCGTCACCCCATTGGGTGCCCAGTACGACGACGTTGTTACCCATTTTTTCAAAATCACCGTTTGCTTAAAAATGGATTCTACCATCGCTTTTTCAGATATACAGCACTTTTTGTACCCAAAATGAGGCAAATCCGACCGTTTTTTGATCAGCCAATCGTTTTCCTCAACATGTAGTAGATAACGATACCGGCGACCACAAGACCCCCTCCGAAGCGACGCAGCAGGTTATCTGGCAATGTGCTCATCGTGGCAATCATTCGCCGCCAGGCTCGGGGATACAGCATCGGACCGAGACCTTCAAATACCAGCACGAGCGCCAGTGCCAGCCAGATTGTTGCGTTCATTTTTTATCCTTATAAAAAGAAAACCACCGTCCTGATGAGGCCGGTGGTTTTGACGTCTAAACCGATGAGGTCAGTTTAACGTGTCGCGGAAGTCGGTGTCTTCATGTAGCGGAAGAAATCGCTATCCGGGCTGAGCACCATAACATCCTGGTTGCTCTGGAAACTGCTTTCGTAAGCACGCAGGCTACGAATAAAGGCGTAGAAGTCTGGATCCTGGCTAAAGGCGTCAGCAAACAGTTTTGCTGCTTCGGCATCGCCTTCACCACGCAGGATACGGCCCTGACGCTCAGATTCCGCCAGTGTCTTCGTGACTTCATAATCAGCCGCTGCGCGCAGTTTTTCAGCCTCTTCCTGACCCTGAGAACGGTGGCGACGGGCAACCGCTTCACGCTCAGCACGCATACGGTTGAAGATCGCTTCTGAAACTTCGGTTGGCAGGTTGATCTGCTTGATACGCACGTCAACAACTTCAATACCCAGAGCCGCCATACTGTTCGGGTTGACCACTGGCACTTTGCCGTTGGTTTCAGCCTGAACGCGCTCCGCCGCTTTAGCGATTTCGTTATCCGCCGCTGGCGTGGTCACTTCGTCTACCGTACCCGCAGAGCCGGAGTTCAGCGCGTCACGTACTTCCAGCGTCAGGCGACCACGGGAGTCGGTCACGATGTCTTTGACATCCAGGCGACCAATTTCAGAACGCAGACGGTCCGAGAATTTACGTTTCAGCAGTACTTCTGCCTGAGAGACATCGCCGCCGCCCGTTGCCAGGAAGTAACGGCTGAAATCGCTGATTCGCCACTTAATGTACGAGTCGACAATCAGGTCTTTCTTCTCTTTGGTCACGAAACGATCGGCCTGGTTATCCATCGTCTGAATACGCGCGTCCATCATTTTAACGGACTGAATAAAAGGCACTTTGAAATGTAGGCCAGGCTCATAAATTACCGGCTTTTTATCGCCGTCACGCACGACGCTGCTGAACTGGAATTTGATCCCGCGTTCACCCTCTTTTACGACAAAAATAGAGGTGTAGAGCACTACCAGCGCGATGATGATAATCGCGATAACTGACTTACGCATCGTTATTCCCCCTGACGCTGATAGTCGTTACGCTGCGCGTTAGCGCGGCGTTGGTCCATGATGTCGCCCTGACTGATGGACGATGAATTGCTCGCACCGCTGTTACCGGAAGAGGATGCAGGCGGCAGGCGCAGAAGGTTGTTCGCGCCACTGCTATCGCTCTTTGCCGCAGGTGCATTCCCGCCTTTCAGCATCTGATCAAGCGGCAGAACCATCAGGTTGCCGCCTTTATCGTTGACCAGCACTTTACGGGTATGGCTCAGCACTTTTTCCATGGTCTCAATATAGAGACGCTCACGGGTAATTTCCGGCGCGGCTTTATACTCAGGCAGAATCTTCGCAAAGCGAGCCACTTCACCCTGCGCTTCCAGAATGGTTTGGGTCTTGTACGCACGCGCTTCTTCCAGGATACGCTGCGCCTGACCATTTGCGCGTGGCTGCACCTCGTTGGTGTACGCTTCCGCTTCACGGATGAATTGCTGCTCGTTTTCACGTGCGGCAATCGCATCATCAAACGCGGCTTTGACCTCTTCTGGCGGACGCGCCGCCTGGAAGTTGACGTCCAGCAGCGTGATGCCCATGTTGTACGGTCTGATGGTCTCTTCCAGCTCACGCTGGGTATCGCTACGGATAACGGTACGACCTTCCGTCAGGATGCGGTCCATGCCATATTTACCAATTACGCCACGCAGCGCACTGTCTGTCGCCTGGCGCAGGCTGTCATCCGCGCTGGTCACGCTATAGAGATAACGTTCAGGATCGGTCACGCGGTACTGCACGTTCATTTCGACACGCACGACGTTTTCATCGGACGTTAACATCACTCCGGACGCTGCCAGTTCGCGAACGGACTCAACATTTACCGCCGTCACGTTATCGATAAAGGTCGGTTTCCAGTTCAGACCTGGCTCTACCAGATGGCTGAATTTACCGAAACGGGTTACAACGCCACGTTCCGCTTCTTTGATGGTGTAGAACCCACTGGCAGCCCAGATAATCACGGCGGCAGCCGCAACGATGCTTACGATACGGCCGCCAACATGGCCACGCGGGCCGGAAGGTTGTTGGCCTGCGCCACCTGAACCGGTGCCTTTGCCACCGCCCAGGCCGCCGAGTTTTTTGCTCAGTTTACGGAAGATATCATCCAGATCAGGTGGCCCCTGATCGCGACCGCCTTTGTTTCCATTTCCCTCAGAGTTGCCGCCTGGTTTGCTGCTTCCCCACGGGTCGCGGTCTTGTCCGTTGTTACCGGGCTGATTCCACGCCATGTATGTGCTCCATATTTGTTATGCGGTTTTACCCTTCATGCTTTGGGCTGCCTCTTTGTTGACCGCCTTCATTTGCTCTGGTCACATAGTTCTCTATGCTGCCGGGAACGCATTCAGTTGCCGCCGCGCTGCAACCCAAATCATTTATGGTACCCCAAAAGGGGAAAATCCTTCTGGCCAACCGGTCAGACGACGTAGTCTTCCAGTGCCGGTTCTTGTTTACAGAGGCGACGCCAGTCCACAATTGGCATACGCACCTGTATGCCCAGACTTCCGTCTTCCTCCATCCACTCTTTTTCGATGGCCTGAAGCTGATAAAAACGACTTCTCAGACGACCTTCTTTTGCCGGCAAACGCAACGTATGCTGCGCAACCTCGCCAGACAGTCGCTCAGTTAAAGCCTGGAATAACAGTGGTACGCCGATTCCGGTCTGGGCGGAAAGCCACACCCGAATCGGTTTATTTTCATCATCACGGTCGATACGCGGTTCAAAATCGTCCAGCATATCGATTTTGTTCATCACCAGCAGCGTCGGAATTTCATGTGCATCGATCTCTTCAAGCACAATATTGACGGCATCGATGTTGTCAGCGACACGCACATCCGCAGCGTCAATGACATGCAATAACAGCGTTGCCTGCCGGGTTTCCTGCAACGTCGCTTTAAACGCCGCCACCAGATCGTGCGGCAGATGGCGAATAAAACCGACGGTATCCGCCAGTACGGTTTCCCCTACATCGGCGACGTCAATACGGCGTAGCGTCGGATCGAGCGTCGCAAACAGCTGATCCGCGGCATACACCTGAGCCTCGGTTATTTGATTAAACAGGGTGGATTTACCGGCGTTGGTATAGCCCACCAGCGACACCGTAGGGATGTCCGCTTTCGTGCGGGAACGACGTCCCTGCTCACGCTGCTTCTCAACGCGTTCGAGACGCGAGAGGATCTGGGTAATACGATTACGCAGAAGACGACGGTCAGTTTCGAGCTGGGTTTCACCCGGGCCACGCAAACCAATCCCGCCTTTCTGTCGTTCAAGGTGGGTCCAGCCACGCACCAGGCGTGTCGCCAGGTGACGCAACTGCGCCAGCTCAACCTGCAACTTACCCTCATGGGTACGCGCACGCTGGGCAAAAATATCTAATATCAACCCCGTGCGATCGATAACACGGCATTCACATAAACGCTCCAGGTTACGTTCCTGGGCTGGGGTCAGCGCATGATCAAAGAGCACAACGGACGCGCCCGTCGCTTTCACGGCATCCGCAATCTCAACGGCTTTACCTTCACCAACAAAATACTTGGGGTGCGGTGCTTTACGGCTCCCGGTAATCACCTGCATTGCTTCGACACCGGCGGAAGAGACCAGAGATTCAAACTCCTGGAGATCTTCCATATCTTTGTCTTGCGAAAAATAGATGTGTACCAGTACCGCCTGCTCACCGGCGTCATAACGGTCAAACAAGCGTAAACCCTCAAAAAAGATCAGCGGGGAACACAGAAACCCTGGCTCCCCGATGTAGATAAACAGCAAGCAACCTTATTCGGTCTCTTCGCTGTCCTGCTGCGCAGAAGCCTGTGCATTGCTACCATGATGATAGTTGCTGCTGGAGCCGCCACCCGCGTTGTTGCTATGATGAGAAACCGGGCGAGACGGAACAACAGTGGAAATAGCATGCTTGTAGACCATCTGGCTGACCGTGTTTTTCAACAGGATCACGAACTGATCGAAAGACTCAATTTGCCCTTGCAGCTTGATACCATTCACCAAATAAATTGAAACTGGAACACGTTCCCGACGCAGTGCGTTCAGGAACGGATCTTGTAAAGATTGCCCCTTAGCCATTCTATCTTTTCCTTATATGCTTGTTTTGTACTTAGAACCCGGGAGTTCTGAAAACTGCGTAAAATTTTGCGCACGATACAACTTGATTGTACACATTCAATTCGCGATCGCACCAATAACCTGTAACACTTCGTTGTATGACTCTTGGGGCTTTTCACTGTCTAACCAGTGAACGCCATCCCAGCCGCGCAACCAGGTTATTTGCCGCTTCGCTAACTGCCTCGTGGCGCAAACACCTCTGTAAACCATTTCGTCGTAGGAGATTTCGCCTTCAAGATAAGACCACATCTGGCGATAACCCACACAACGAACGGAAGGCATATCCGTATGCAAATCTCCGCGAGCAAAAAGCGCCCGCACTTCTGCTTCAAAACCCGAAGCTAACATCTGATGAAAACGCTGCTCAATTCGCTGATGGAGCAGTTCACGGCTCGCCGGGGCGATGGCGAACTGATGCACCTGATACGGCAGAGTCTCTCCAGACGTTTGCGTCAGATCTGTTAAAGTTTTACCCGAAATGAAAAAAACTTCCAGTGCCCGGGAAAGCCTTTGCGGATCATTTGGATGGATTCGCGCTGCGGCTACAGGATCAATGGTCTGTAACTGCTGGTGCAACGCGTCCCATCCACGCTCTGCTGCTTGTCTTTCAATTTCTGCTCGTACCGCAGGGTCCGCTGATGGCAAAGGGGACAACCCTTCCAGCAGCGCCTTAAAGTAAAGCATTGTGCCGCCAACCAGCAGGGGAATGCGCCCTTCTGCGGTAATCTCCGCCATAGCGGCCAGCGCATCGCGGCGAAAATCGGCCGCGGAGTACGCCTGCGCCGGGTCAAGAATATCTAACAACCGGTGCGGAGCGGCACGTAATTCTGCGGCATTCGGTTTCGCCGTACCGATATCCATCCCCTGATAGATAAGGGCTGAATCCACGCTTATCAACTCAACTGGCAAAACTTTACGTAACTCAATGGCTAATGCCGTTTTGCCGGAGGCCGTCGGCCCCATCAAAAAAATAGCCTTAGGCAGGCCAGCCTTGCTTACATCACTCATGTTTCAGGGCATTCATCGCCATAGATAAATCAACAGGTTGTAACAAACCATCTGGCGGGGTCTTAACCAGATGCGGACAAAGACGCTCGACGTCGGTAAGCAGGCTAATGGCCTGCGCCATATTCCACTGGGTGTGCTCGCTCGCCAGATGACGGGCCAGCCAGTGGGAAACATTCATCGCATCAATCTCTGTCTGCTGCGCCAGGTAGCCTATCAGTTCAGGAATCAAGATTTGTAAATTTTGTTGTCGTAAGGGTAAAGGCACGGCGCGAATCGTAACGTGTTGGCCATCCGGTACAAATTCGATACCCATTTCGGCCAGTACAGGCTGCGCGCGTTTTAACGCGGCATTTTCTTGCGACGAAACTTTTAGACGCACGGGAATGAGTAGCGGCTGCCCGCACACCGGGCCGCCATTCGGCGACAATTGCGCCTGCCGCAACCAACGTTCCGCCACGGGTAACGCCAGTAACGCTACCCTGCCGCCGCGTTCGAGCAAAGCAAAAGCAGGCGCGACAACCGTCAGTACTCGCCCAAAACTCTGACTGTGCGCGTCCAGAACGGGAGCGGCCTCTTTGACGACATCCGCTTTACGTTCGGCAGCCGGGGTTTCCAGTAACTGGCGGTACAGTGCGCCTTGTTGCTTCTGATAACCCGGCTGTGCGTTTGGCCACGATGGCGCACGCGAAGAACCTGCCGAAGAAACCCCTGATGAAACAGATGCTCGTGGCGCGGGCTCGCGCATCACCGAGGGTTCGGCAAAGTGATTGCGCCCGGCGGCAATGCGGTTTTCCGGTATCGGACGCGGTGCGGGTTCATCTTCCAGCGGTAACGCTGTCGCGGTCTGCTGTTGCAGTACGCTCAGCACGCCCTGGTAGATAAAGTCATGCACCAGCCTGGACTGGTGAAAACGCACTTCATGTTTGGCCGGATGTACGTTCACATCGACCTGATGCGGGTCTATCTCTAAATAGAGTACAAATGCCGGCTGCTGATCGGCCCCAAGCTTGTCTTCACAGGCCTGACGAATCGCATGATTAATCAGCCGATCGCGCATCATACGGCCATTCACATAGCAATACTGGATTTCGGCAAACGCGGAGGTGGTCGCCGTGGGCTCGGCCACCCAGCCACGTAGCGCCAGGTCTCCGTGCTGCCATTCGATTTCCAGCGCCTGTTCCAGAAATGCAGTACCGCAAATAGCCCCCAGTCGACGCTCTTTTTGCCCGTTCTGGGTCACCGCACGGTACTGGCGCATCATTTTACCGTTATGGCTCAGGTTGATGGTGACATCAAAACGCGCCAACGCGATGCGTCGAACAACTTCATCGATATGACCAAATTCGGTTTTTTCGGTACGCATGAATTTGCGCCGCGCCGGGGTGTTATAGAAGAGGTCCAGCACTTCCAGCGTGGTACCAACGGGATGGGCGGCCGGTTTAACCGTGACGTCCATATCGCGGCCTTCTGCATAAGCCTGCCAGGCCTCCTGCTGTTCGGCGGTGCGCGAGGTGAGCGTCAAACGCGAAACAGAGCTGATACTGGCCAGCGCTTCACCGCGAAACCCCAGGCTGATGATGGCTTCCAGATCGTCAAGCGAGGCGATTTTACTGGTGGCATGACGTGCCAGCGCCAGCGCCAGCTCATCTTTTTTAATGCCGCCGCCGTTATCGCGAATGCGGATGAGCTTAGCTCCGCCGCGTTCAATGTCGATATCGATGCGGGTCGCGCCCGCATCCAGGCTGTTTTCCACCAGTTCCTTCACCACCGAGGCAGGGCGTTCCACCACTTCGCCAGCGGCGATTTGGTTCGCAAGCTGTGGCGGCAAAACCTGAATCGGCATGAAGTCTCCTTAATTAAGCAATCCGCTGGCGGGCGCTGCGGCGTTAGCCATCTGTCCAGTGCCACCCTGCGGAGCTGACTGCAGAGGGTGTGCAAGGAAATAATTGCGCAGACCCGTGTAGATCGCTTCTGCAAGCTGCTGTTGGTACTCATCGCTGCCCAGCATACGCTCTTCGCTGTTGTTACTGATAAACCCGGTTTCAACCAGCACCGATGGAATATCTGGCGAACGAAGCACGCCGAGGCTTGCGTGTTCCGGATGTCGCTTATGCAGCGCGCCAATACGCGCAAGCTGAGTAATCATACTGCTGGCGACATCATAACCGACGCGCTGAGAATGGCCGAACTGTAAATCCAGTACCGCCTGGCTCAGGTAAGGGTCAGACTGGCTGTTCGCCAGCACATCGCCCGCTCCGCCCAATAGCTCAGACTGCTTCTCGTGCTGTTCAAGCCAGCCCGCCATTTCACTGTTGGCGCGACGGTTAGAAAGCACCCAGACAGAGGCGCCGGTAGCATCACGATTCGGTGCGGCATCCGCATGAATCGATACCAGGAAGTTTGCGTTTTGTTTGCGCGCCACGTCTGAACGCCCCATCACCGAGATAAAGTAATCGCCGTCGCGAGTCATTACAGCTTTGAACATCGGGTCATCATTCAGCAAAGTACGCAGTTTACGCGCCACAGAGATAGTGACGTTTTTCTCCTGGGTGCCGCCAGGACCAATCGCGCCCGGATCCTGCCCACCGTGCCCGGCATCAATAGCAATGATGACTTTACTGTCACCGGAAGCCGGACGCGCTTGTGCCGCAGGACGAACCGCCGTATTGCTGCTGGTGACGCTGGTGATGCGATCGTTACTGGCGCTAAAAGGGTTACGCCCGGTTTGGGTCTGCACCGGCTGTGGCACGATGGCTGGTGTTTCAACGCGTTTTGCCACCACTTTTGGCGGTGGAGGCGGAGGCGGCACATCGGCATCAATCGTGAACACCACGGTATAACCTGAGCCGCTTTGCTGTTTCACCGCACGGGTTTTACCGTTTTGCGTTAAATCGACCACCAGACGTAACGACTGGCTATCCTTCGGCGTGCCCGAACGAATACTTCTGACCAAATTGTTACCGCTGAACTGGAGCGGCAACCCCTGAATGACACCGGTTTGTTTGATATCCAGCGCAACGCTGCGCTTCCCTTCTTGAGAAAAGGCATATTCCGGGTCGCCCATAAAACTGAATGTAATACGGGCCTGGTTATCTCCATTGGAAACCTGAATATCTGACAAACTCGCCGCACCGACCTGCATGCTGAATAAAATCAGTGCGGTCATTAGCCAACTTTTAACGCGATAAATCATCCCGTCATCCCTTAGATTAACCGGCCAAACGTGCCAGTAATGCATCGCCAGATGAGGATACAGCAGTAATGCGCGCCTCACGCCCCTGCGCCTGGTAATCAATATGAATTTCGACATCCGGGTCAGGCAGCACACCCGCACCTTGTTGCGGCCACTCGACCAGGCAAATAGCGTCGTTGGTAAAGTAATCGCGGATCCCCATGAATTCGAGCTCCTCAGGATCCGCAAGACGATACAGGTCGAAGTGGTACACATTCAGCTTATCGAGTGTGTAGGGTTCAACCAGCGTATAGGTCGGGCTTTTTACGTTCCCGTGGTGACCCAGGGCCTGCAGAAAACCCCGGCTGAACGTGGTTTTACCCGCACCCAGGTCGCCATACAGGTAAATCACTGTCGCGCCATCGCAAGCCTGCGCCATGCGTTGCCCCAAAGTCAGGGTCGCTTGCTCGTCAGGTAAAGGAATTACTCGATTCATCATCTTCTGTTTCAATAACGTCCGGGTTAACTACACGCACCAGCGTGGAAAAAAGATCGGTTGCCAGCATGCCCCGCATCCCCTGTCGCGCCGCCAGCACATCTGCCGCAACGCCATGGGCGAGACAGCCTGCGCAGGCCGCGTCATACAGTTCAAGTTTCTGCCCCAGCAGCGCGCCGATAATACCAGACAGCACATCTCCCATACCGCCGCTGGCCATACCCGCATTGCCGGCATCAATAATGCTGACCTTACCGTCAACGCCCGCCACCACCGTCCCCGCGCCTTTAAGAACGACAACGCCTGCGTATCGTTGTAGCAGACGTTGCACAGAAAGTAAGCGATCACTTTCAATTTCTGCAACGGAGCAGCCAAGCAGACGCGCTGCCTCGCCAGGGTGTGGCGTCAGGATGCGATTGTGACGTTTATCGGGATTGATTGCCAGAAGGTTCAGCGCATCGGCGTCCCAGAGCATCGGTTTGCGGAAATTCTCAACTTTCTGCAGGGCTTTTTTGCCCCACTCCTGCTGACCAAGTCCCGGCCCAATGACCACCACATCGGCCCATTCCAGGCTCTCTTCAAGGCTCTGTGGCGTGAGTTGATGTACCATTAGCTCCGGTCGCGCTGTCATGATGGGCGCAATATTTTCGCTACGCGTGAGCACACGCACCAGCCCTGCCCCCGCCCGTAGCGCCGCTTCACCCGCCATGCGGATAGCGCCAGCCGTGCCATGATCGCCGCCAATGATAACCAGTCGGCCATGAGAACCTTTATGCGAGGTGGGGCGGCGTGGCGTAAACCAGTGGGTAAGGAAACGCGCATCAACCCGGGTCAGTAACGTTTCTTGCCCGGCCAGCCAATTCTCCAGCCCCAGAGCATGATGATGGAGCACGCCGACAACATCCCGGGCCTTACCGGTTAGCAGCCCCGGTTTCAGGGCGATAAAGGTGACGGTGTGTGCAGCCTCGATGACCGCGCCGGGCGTTGTACCGGTCTGGGCCTGTAAACCAGAAGGAATATCCAGCGCCAGGACCGGGGCCGGATGCGCATTAGCCTGGGTTATGAGAGCCGCGATAGCTTCTCCCGGAGCGCTGTGTAGCCCCGTACCCAGTAAGCCATCAATAATCAGATCGACGTCATCAGGCCAGACGATATCCGCGGCATGGATGACACCGCCCGCATTCAGCCACGCCTCTCGCGCTGCCTGTGCCTCTTCCGGCAGCGGCTTACTCCCCTCAATAGCCAACAGGGTCACCCCGATGCCCGCGGCCGCTGCCAGACGTGCGACCACATAGCCATCCCCGCCGTTATTACCATGGCCGCATAGCACGAGCCAGTGCCGCGTTGCGGCGTAGTGTTCCCGCGCGACGTTGAACGCGGCTTCGCCCGCACGCTGCATCAGCTCAAACAGCGTAATCCCCAGGCTATCTGCTGCCTCCTTTTCCGCCCGTCGCAGTTCATCCGCAGGCCAGATGGAGTGTGGTATACTTACTGCGTATTTCTTCATTGTATGGTCCGTCATGTCAGAACCCCTCGATCTCAATCAATTAGCGCACAGCATCAAACAGTGGGGTACTGAACTGGGTTTTCAGCAGGTCGGGATCGCTGACACCGACCTTTCCGCCAGCGAGCCCAAGCTGCAGGCATGGCTGGACAAACAATATCATGGCGAAATGGAGTGGATGGCGCGACACGGCATGATGCGCGCCCGCCCACACGAGCTTCTGCCCGGTACCTTGCGGGTTATCAGCGTAAGAATGAATTATCTTCCCGCCAATGCCGCCTTCGCCAGCACACTTAAAAACCCGACGCTGGGCTATGTCAGCCGCTACGCGCTGGGTCGCGATTACCATAAATTGTTACGTAACCGATTAAAGCAACTCGGTGAAAAGATCCAGCAGCATTGTGCTTCGCTGAATTTTAGACCCTTTGTGGATTCTGCGCCCATTCTTGAGCGCCCGTTAGCTGAAAAAGCCGGGCTTGGCTGGGTAGGTAAGCACTCACTTATTCTGAATCGCCACGCCGGATCGTTCTTCTTTCTGGGAGAGTTGCTCATTGATTTGCCCCTGCCAGTCGACCAGCCCATTGAAGAGAACTGCGGTCGCTGCGTGGCCTGCCTCACCATTTGCCCGACCGGGGCGATTGTCGAACCCTATACGGTCGATGCGCGCCGCTGCATCTCTTATCTCACTATTGAGCTGGAAGGTGCGATTCCAGAGGAGTTCCGTCCGTTAATCGGTAATCGCATCTATGGTTGTGATGACTGCCAGCTTATCTGCCCGTGGAACCGTTTCTCACAGTTAACAGACGAAGCTGATTTCAGTCCGCGCAAGGCGCTACATGCACCGGAACTGATTGAATTATTTGCCTGGAGTGAGAGCTGGTTTTTGAAAGTGACGGAAGGATCGGCGATTCGCCGTATTGGTCATCTACGCTGGCTGCGTAATATTGCCGTCGCGCTGGGCAATGCGCCCTGGGACGAAGCCAATATTCGTGCGCTGGAACAACGCCGGGGTGAGCACCCACTTCTTGATGAACATATAGAATGGGCCATTGCGCAACAGGTGGAAAAGCGAAATGCCTGCGTGGTGGAGGTCCAGACACCGAAGAAACAACGCCTTGTAAGGGTCATCGAGAAAGGGTTAATGCGTGACGCCTGAGCCATCCACAGCTTGTGAATAAAATTAAAAACACATTGCGTATCAATGCCCACAAATTCGTCAAGTGATCCGATTAACAGTTTAAGATGAATTTTTTATTAAACATTTCAATACGTTAAAGTGAGATTATTAATCAGGCGAAGCGATTGTCATTTCAAATGAAGGCGAGCGATCTGTGGATAAGTCTGTTTACAAGAATATGTAAGGACGAAAAAAATCGTCCGCAGCATGTGCTTTCCGCTGTGGATAATTTGATGGAGTAAAAATTTGGAGCGGGAAACGAGACTCGAACTCGCGACCCCGACCTTGGCAAGGTCGTGCTCTACCAACTGAGCTATTCCCGCTTAATCTTCGTCTTTTAAGTTGCCACTTTGTTGCAACTCAAAATCCTGTGATTCGGATGGTACGTATCTTTCGATACTTTCAAATTTTGGAGCGGGAAACGAGACTCGAACTCGCGACCCCGACCTTGGCAAGGTCGTGCTCTACCAACTGAGCTATTCCCGCATAATCTCTGGTTTCACATTGCAACAGCTTGGCTACACGTGCATACCGGCGATTGATGGTGCATTCAAATTTTGGAGCGGGAAACGAGACTCGAACTCGCGACCCCGACCTTGGCAAGGTCGTGCTCTACCAACTGAGCTATTCCCGCAAACATCATTTTTCTTGCTGCCGTAATTTCACATTTCTGTGTCGTCACGGGAGGCGCATTATACGAGAATTCCTTTCTCCTGCAAGCCCCCCGAAAACGATTTTTTAAATTTTTCTTTCAAGTGCTCGATTATTCGTCATCTTGCCTGTTTTTGCACCGGACGGACTACCTTACTCTCTTTTTCATCCGTCCGGACAGCATTTTTATAGCTGAATAAAATGTTCGCGATAGTAAGCAAGCTCGGCCACAGATTCGCGGATATCATCCATCGCCTGGTGCGTGCCCTGTTTTTTGAAACCGTCGAGAATTTCCGGTTTCCAACGACGCGCTAACTCTTTTAACGTGCTCACGTCCAGATAACGATAGTGGAAGTAAGCTTCCAGTTCCGGCATGTACTTAAACAGAAAACGACGGTCCTGACCGATACTGTTGCCACAAATTGGCGATTTGCCCGCCGGCACCCACTCTTTCAGAAATTCGATGGTCGCCAGTTCAGCCGCACGGTCATCAAACGGGCTTGCCTTGACGCGTTCCACCAGGCCGCTGCCAGTGTGGGTACGTACGTTCCAGTCATCCATCAGCGCCAGTTGAGCGTCAGACTGATGAACCGCAATTGTCGGCCCCTCCGCCAGGATATTCAGATTTGCGTCGGTGACCAGGGTTGCGATTTCAATAATACGATCGCGTTCCGGATTCAGCCCGGTCATCTCCAGATCGATCCAAATCAGGTTGTTTTCATTTGCACTCATGCTATTTTCCACCCTTCTCGCGTCATATTCAGCGTGACTATATTCATCTAAAATAGCGTGTATCATAAAGGTTTTGCCCATCCGGGGCGACCAGGAGCCAGTACGATTGAGTAAAAATAAACTCTCCAAAGGACAACAACGCCGCGTCAACGCGAATCATCAGCGTCGGTTAAAAACGTCTGTGGAGAAAGCCGACTACGATGACAACCTGTTTGGCGAACCGTCTGAGGGCATAGTGATCAGCCGCTTCGGCATGCACGCGGACGTTGAATCCGTGGATGGCACCGTACACCGTTGCAATATTCGTCGTACCATTCGTTCGCTGGTCACAGGCGACCGCGTCGTCTGGCGTCCGGGCAAAGAGGCCGCCGAAGGCGTTACGGTAAAAGGCATTGTCGAAGCGGTACACGAGCGCACGTCCGTTCTGACTCGCCCGGATTTCTATGACGGCGTGAAGCCGATCGCTGCGAATATTAATCAGATCGTGATCGTCTCCGCCATCCTGCCGGAACTGTCGCTGAATATTATCGATCGCTACCTGGTGGCCTGCGAAACGCTGAACGTTGAGCCCTTGATCGTTCTGAACAAAATCGATCTGCTGGACGATGAAGGCATGGCCTTTGTGAATGAGCAGATGGATATCTACCGCAAAATTGGCTATCGCGTCTTGATGGTATCCAGCCACAAGAAAAACGGTCTGCAGCCGCTTGAAGAGGCCTTAACTGACCGCATCAGCATCTTTGCCGGGCAGTCTGGCGTGGGTAAATCAAGCCTGCTGAATAACCTGCTTGGCTTACAGAATGAGATCCTCACCAACGAGGTTTCTGATAACTCCGGTCTGGGTCAGCATACGACCACTGCGTCACGTTTGTATCACTTCCCCCACGGCGGCGATGTTATTGATTCTCCTGGAGTGCGTGAATTTGGGCTCTGGCATCTGGAGCCGGAACAAATTACTAACGGCTTTGTCGAATTCCATGACTATATCGGCCACTGCAAATACCGTGACTGTAAACACGCCAGCGACCCAGGCTGCGCCATTCGTGAAGCCGTCGAGAAGGGCGAAATCGCCGAGACGCGGTTCGAAAATTATCACCGTATTCTTGAAAGCATGGCACAAGTAAAAACGCGTAAAAGCTTTTCTGAATCCGATGACTGACAACTAAGCTAAGCGTCGTTAGAATCGTCCCCTTTTTTGCAAAGACCTGGCGATAGCGCCGGGTCAGGAACGACAAAAACAATGGCCTGGAGGCTACTTTGTTAAACTCATTTAAACTTTCGCTTCAATACATTCTGCCTAAACTGTGGCTCACTCGCCTGGCGGGCTGGGGTGCAAGCAAACGCGCAGGTTGGCTGACTAAACTGGTTATTGATCTGTTCGTCAAATACTACAAGGTCGATATGAAAGAGGCGCAAAAGCCGGACACAGCCAGCTATCGCACCTTCAACGATTTCTTTGTACGCCCGTTACGTGATGACGTTCGCCCGCTGAATACCGATCCGAACATTCTGGTCATGCCCGCAGACGGCGTAATAAGCCAGCTCGGTAAAATCGAAAACGACAAAATCCTGCAAGCCAAAGGTCACGATTACAGCCTTGAAGCCCTGCTGGCAGGCAACTACCTGATGGCGGACCTGTTCCGTAATGGTTCTTTTGCCACTACTTATCTGTCACCGCGTGACTATCACCGCGTGCATATGCCCTGCAATGGTATTCTGCGGGAAATGATTTACGTCCCGGGCGACCTGTTTTCGGTTAACCATCTGACTGCGCAGAACGTGCCGAACCTGTTTGCCCGTAACGAGCGCGTCATTTGCTTGTTCGATACTGAATTTGGCCCGATGGCGCAAATTCTGGTTGGTGCCACGATTGTCGGCAGTATTGAAACAGTCTGGGCCGGTACGATCACCCCGCCGCGCGAAGGCATCATCAAACGCTGGACCTGGCCTGCAGGCGAAAGCGAGGGTGCAGTGGCGCTGCTGAAAGGTCAGGAGATGGGCCGTTTCAAACTGGGTTCAACGGTGATTAACCTGTTCGCGCCGGGTAAAGTGAATCTGGCGGAACACCTGCAAAGCCTTTCTGTGACCAAAATCGGCGAGCCGCTGGCCATCTCCACCGAAACGCTGTTTACGCCGGAAGCTGAACCGACGCCTCTGCCGGCAGAAGAAATTGCCGCCGAACGGGATGCCAGCCCGCTGGTAGACGACAAGAAAGACGAAGTTTAACGAAGAAGGTAAGCTGTAGTGCGCCTGATTATCATTTTTCTGATGGCCTGGTGCCTCAGCCTGGGGGCTAATGCAGCAACGGCCCCTGATGCAAAACAAATCTCGCAAGAACTGGAGCAAGCCAAAGCGGCAAAAGCCACGCCCGAACAGGCTGAAACCGTCGAGGTGCTCCAGGCCGCGCTGAACGCGCTTGAAGAACGTAAAGGTTCGCTTGAGCGCGCTCAGCAATATCAAGATGTTATCGATAATTTTCCCAAACTTTCCCGAACGCTACGCTCGCAGTTAGATAACCTGCGCGATGAGCCAAAATCGGTGCCTGCCAATATGAGCACCGACGCGCTGAATCAGGAAATTCTGCAGGTCAGCAGTCAATTGCTGGAAAAAACCCGCCAGGCGCAACAAGAGCAAGAGCGTGCCCGGGAAATTAACGATTCGCTGAGCCAGCTTCCACAACAGCAAACGGATACCCGCCGTCAGGTCAATGAAGTTGAACGTCGTATCGGCACGCAAACCAGCAATACGCCGCTCGCGCAGGCGCAAAATCTCAGTGCGCAGGCAGAGTCTGCAAAGCTGAGGGCGCTGGTCGATGAACTGGAACTGGCACAGCTGTCGGCGAATAACCGCCAGGAATTGTCGCGGATGCGCTCCGAGCTGGCCCAAAAGCAGGCACAGCAACTCGATGCCTACCTGCAGGCTTTGCGCAACCAGCTTAACAGCCAGCGTCAGCGTGAAGCCGAACAGGCGCTGGAGAGTACCGAGCAACTGGCGGAAAACAGCGACAACCTACCGCCGGGTATTGTTGAACAGTTCAAGATCAACCGTAAGCTGTCGCAGGCGCTGAATCAGCAGGCGCAGCGCATGGATTTGGTCGCCTCGCAGCAGCGTCAGGCGACCAATCAGATGTTGCAGGTCCGTCAGGCGCTGAACACCCTGCGCGAGCAGTCACAGTGGCTGGGCGCGTCAAATATGCTCGGCGAAGCGTTGCGTGCTCAGGTCGCCCGACTGCCGGAGATGCCTAAGCCCCAGCAGCTCGACACGGAAATGGCGCAGTTGCGGGTGCATCGGATGCGCTACGAAGATCTGGTGAACAAGCAGCCTCAGTTGCGACAGATTCGCCAGGCTGACGGCCAGCAACTGACGGCTGAACAGAGCCGTATCCTTGATGCCCAGTTGCGTACGCAGCGCGAGCTCCTCTCCTCATTACTGCAGGGCGGTGATACGCTGATACTGGAGCTGACAAAGCTTAAAGTGTCCAATAGCCAGCTTGAGGATGCGCTGCGCGAGGTGAATGAAGCCACCCACCGTTACCTTTTCTGGACGGCGGACGTCAGTCCGATGAGTCTGAGCTGGCCGGTTGAAATCGTGCAGGATCTGCGACGCCTGATCTCGCTGGATACCTTTAGCCAACTCGGCAAGGCCAGCGCGATGATGCTGACCAGCAAGGAGACCCTGCTCCCGCTTTTCGGCGCACTTATCCTTGTGGGTTTTAGCCTCTACTCGCGTAAGCATTTCACCCGTTTTCTGGAGCGTTCCAGTGCCAAAGTCGGTAAAGTCACCCAGGATCATTTCTGGCTAACAATGCGCACCGTGTTCTGGTCGATTCTGGTCGCCCTTCCACTTCCTGTCCTGTGGGCAACGCTCGGTTACGGCTTACGCGAAGCCTGGCCTTATCCGCTGGCAGTGGCGATTGGCGACGGGGTCACCGCGACCGTTCCGCTACTGTGGGTCGTCATGATTTGCGCCACCTTCGCCCGCCCAACCGGGCTATTTGTCGCCCATTTCGGCTGGCCGCGTCATCGTGTGGCGCGTGGAATGCGTAACTACCTGATGAGCATTGGTTTTATCGTGCCATTGATTATGGCGCTGATCATGTTCGATAACCTCAATGACAGGGAGTTTTCCGGGTCACTGGGGAGGCTCTGTTTTATCCTGATTTGTGGTGCGCTGGCGGTCGTCACGCTCAGCCTTAAACGCGCGGGGATCCCGCTCTACGTCGACAAGAGTGGTTCGGGCGACAATATGCCGAACCGCCTGCTGTGGAATCTGTTGCTAAGCGCGCCGCTCATTGCGATTCTGGCTGCCGCGGTGGGTTATCTGGCCACCTCGCAGGCACTACTGGCACGTCTGGAGACCTCCGTCGCTATCTGGTTCCTGTTGCTGGTGGTCTATCACATTATTCGCCGCTGGATGCTGATTCAGCGCCGCCGTCTGGCGTTCGATCGTGCCCGACATCGTCGTGCTGAGATCCTCGCCCAGCGCGCGAAAGGCGAAGATGAGACGCCGCACTCCACCAGCACCGAAGGATCGGTGGAGATAGACGAGAAAGAGCTCGATCTGGACGCCATTAGCGTGCAATCACTGCGTCTGGTTCGCTCGATCCTGATGCTTATCGCGCTGCTCTCGGTCATTGTACTGTGGTCAGAAATTCACTCGGCGTTCGGCTTCCTGGAGAACATTTCCTTATGGGATGTCACCTCCACGGTGCAGGGAGTAGAAAGTCTTGAGCCCATCACCCTTGGCGCGGTGCTGATCGCCATTCTGGTGTTTATCATCACCACGCAACTGGTGCGTAACTTCCCGGCGCTGCTGGAGCTTGCCCTGTTACAGCACCTGGATCTCACCCCTGGCACCGGTTACGCCATCACGACCATCACCAAATACCTGCTAATGCTGTTTGGCGGGCTGGTTGGATTCTCAATGATCGGCATCGAATGGGCAAAACTACAGTGGCTGGTTGCCGCCCTCGGTGTCGGTCTGGGCTTTGGCCTGCAGGAGATCTTCGCTAACTTTATTTCAGGCCTGATCATTTTGTTCGAGAAACCGATCCGCATCGGCGATACCGTGACGATCCGCGACCTGACCGGTAGCGTCACGAAGATCAACACTCGCGCCACGACGATCAGCGACTGGGATCGCAAAGAGATCATCGTGCCAAATAAGGCGTTTATTACCGAGCAGTTTATCAACTGGTCGCTGTCGGATTCGGTGACGCGTGTAGTACTGACAGTGCCGGCACCCGCCGATGCCAATAGCGAAGAGGTCACGCAGATCCTTTATACCGCGGCGGAACGTTGTACGTTTGTGATTGATAACCCTGCTCCGGAAGTGTTCCTGGTTGATCTCCAGCAAGGGATTCAGCTGTTTGAACTGCGTATCTACGCGGCAGAGATGGGGCACCGTATGCCGCTGCGCCATGAGATCCACCAGTTGATTCTGGCGGGCTTCCGCGAGCATGGCATTGATCTGCCGTTCCCGCCTTTCCAGATGCGGCTTGAAAGTCTGGACGGTAAGCGTACGGCGCGCACGCTGACATCGGCAGGGAAAGGGAATCGTCCGGCAGGAAGTGTGTAGTGGTTAAGGTGGCTGCGGCCTGATGCTCTCTCATCGGGGAGAGGGAGCAAACACTAAAACGGCAACCTGCAGGTTGCCGTTTGCTTTTACCTAGGCGCGGTCGACGGTAAAGGCCATCACCTCAGCGAGGCTTTCTGCCCCCAGCGCCAGCATCACCAGACGATCAACCCCCAGCGCCACTCCTGAGCAATCCGGCATACCGGCTTTCAGGGCTTCCAGCAGATTCATATCCACGGGTTGCTGCGGCAAACCACGCGCGGCACGCTTACGATTATCCTGCTCAAAACGCTGCTGCTGTTCGCGGGCATCGGTCAGTTCATGGAAACCATTCGCCAGTTCAATACCTTTGAAGTAGACCTCAAAACGTTCTGCCACGCGATGATCTTCGGTGCTGATTTGCGCCAGCGCGGCCTGGCTTGCCGGGAAGTGGTAGACAAACGCCGGACGGTCTTTGCCGATATGCGGTTCCACGCCCATGGTAAACAGCAGTTGCAGCAAGGTATCGCGGTCTTCTTCAGTGTCTGCGATATTGCTTAAATCGAGCTTCGCCGCCACTTCACGCAGCTGGGGTTTATCCGCAGAAAGCGGATCGATTTCCAGGTAGCGCTGGAACGCCTGCTGATAAGAGAGCGACTCCGCTGCCGGACACTCCAGCACCTGTTGCAAAAGGTCATCCACTTCATTCATCAGACGATACATATCGTAATGCGGGCGGTACCACTCCAGCATGGTGAACTCAGGATTATGATGACGCCCCATTTCCTCATTACGGAAGCTACGGCACAGTTGGAAAACCGGACCGCATCCTGCCGCCAGAAGGCGCTTCATGTGGTATTCCGGGCTGGTCATCAGATAAAGGTTAATCCCTTGAGAATGGCCGGGACCAACGAAACGGGTCTCAAACGGGAACAGATGAATATCGGTTACCGTGGCCTGGCTCATACAAGGCGTTTCCACCTCTAACACGCCGCGATCGGCGAAGAAGCGCCGAACTTCCGCCATAATAGTTGCGCGTTTTAATAAGTTAGGGATGGATGCGCTCGGCTGCCAGGTTGCCGTCTCGCTCATGGTACTTTCTCCGAATTCAAACAAGGGCACGAAGTCTACCCGTATCGGCTCAGAGAGACAAATTTTGAGCGGAATAAGGGTTCAGCGTTGGGAGGTAAAAACACTAAAGGTTGGGGGTTTTGTAATTAAATTAATCAAAATCAATGATGTTTTAGGCCATTCATACATTAAAAAAATCGAACAGGTCAAATTTCCCTCATAGTCCTAAGATTATAATGCGTACCAATAAAGGAGCAGTGGAATCGTATTCGAGGCCCTGGCTGGTCAGGCACAAAGTCAGATCAAAACGGGTTGCGAAATAACAATAATCAGGAGGAATGTCGTGCAAACTTTTCAAGCCGATCTTGCTGTAATTGGCGCGGGTGGGGCGGGTTTACGTGCCGCCATAGCTGCCGCCCAGGCAAACCCAAATGCTAAAATCGCCCTTATTTCAAAAGTTTACCCCATGCGTAGCCACACCGTGGCCGCAGAAGGCGGTTCCGCCGCCGTTGCACAGGATCATGACAGCTTCGAGTACCACTTTCACGACACGGTAGCCGGTGGCGACTGGCTGTGCGAGCAGGATGTCGTTGACTACTTTGTTCGTCATTGCCCCACCGAAATGACACAGCTTGAACTCTGGGGCTGCCCGTGGAGCCGCCGCCCTGATGGCTCTGTCAACGTACGCCGCTTTGGCGGAATGAAGATCGAACGCACCTGGTTTGCCGCAGATAAAACCGGCTTCCATATGCTACATACCCTCTTTCAGGCATCGCTCCAGTTCCCGCAAATTCAGCGTTTCGATGAGCACTTCGTGCTGGATATCCTGGTCGACGAGGGACATGCGCGCGGCCTGGTGGCAATGAACATGATGGAAGGCACGCTGGTGCAGATTCGTGCCAACGCGGTTGTGATGGCGACAGGCGGCGCGGGCCGTGTTTACCGTTACAACACCAATGGCGGTATTGTCACGGGCGACGGAATGGGCATGGCACTTGCCCATGGCATACCGCTGCGTGATATGGAGTTTGTCCAGTACCACCCCACCGGGCTGCCGGGTTCCGGTATTTTGATGACAGAAGGCTGCCGTGGCGAAGGCGGTATCCTGGTCAACAAAAACGGCTACCGTTATCTGCAGGATTACGGCATGGGTCCTGAAACCCCGCTGGGCGAACCGAAAAACAAATATATGGAGCTGGGGCCGCGCGATAAAGTGTCGCAGGCATTCTGGCATGAATGGCGTAAAGGCAACACCATTTCGACCCCACGCGGCGATGTCGTCCATCTTGACTTGCGCCATCTTGGCGAGAAAAAACTGCTGGAACGTCTGCCCTTTATTTGCGAACTGGCAAAAGCCTACGTTGGCGTGGATCCAGTAAAAGAACCGATTCCGGTACGCCCTACCGCGCACTACACCATGGGCGGTATCGAAACCGACCAGCAGTGTGAGACCCGCATTCAGGGGCTGTTTGCCGTGGGTGAATGTTCATCCGTAGGCCTGCATGGCGCAAACCGCCTTGGCTCTAACTCACTGGCGGAACTGGTCGTGTTTGGCCGCCTGGCGGGTGAACAGGCTATGGCGCGTGCCGCCTCTGCCACTGCGGCCAGCGACGCAGCGCTGAACGCACAGGCCGCAGATGTTGAGCAACGGCTGAAAAATCTGGTTAATCAGGAAGGCACGGAAAGCTGGGCTAAAATTCGTGACGAAATGGGTGAGTCAATGGAAGAAGGCTGCGGTATCTACCGTACGCCAGAACTGATGCAAAAAACCGTTGATAAACTGGCGGAGTTGCAAGAGCGTTTCAAACGCGTGCGCATCACGGATACATCCAGCGTGTTCAATACCGACATCCTTTATACCATTGAACTGGGACATGGCCTGAACGTCGCCGAATGTATGGCCCATTCCGCACTGGCACGTAAAGAGTCGCGCGGAGCGCATCAACGTCTGGATGAAGGCTGCACGGAGCGCGATGACGTCAACTTCCTCAAACACACCCTGGCGTACCGGGACGCAGACGGTACTACCCGTCTCGATTACAGCGACGTGAAGATAACGACGCTGCCGCCTGCGAAACGTGTTTACGGTGGTGAAGCGGAAGCCGCTGACAAGAAGGAGTCGACCCATGGCTGAGATGCAAACCCTGAAAGTTGAGGTGGTGCGATATAACCCGGAAGTAGATACCGCTCCGCACAGCGCCTTTTATGATGTGCCTTACGATGAGCAAACGTCGTTACTGGACGCGCTGGGTTATATCAAAGATAACCTGGCGCCTGACCTGAGCTATCGCTGGTCCTGCCGTATGGCGATTTGCGGTTCCTGCGGCATGATGGTCAACAAGGTGCCGAAACTGGCCTGTAAAACGTTTTTACGTGACTACACGAAGGGGCTAAAAATCGAGGCGCTGGCCAACTTCCCTATTGAGCGTGATTTAGTGGTCGACATGACCCACTTTATCGAAAGCCTGGAGGCCATTAAGCCCTACATCATTGGCAACACGCGTACGCCGGATCAGGGAACGAACAAGCAAACCCCGGCGCAGATGGCGAAATACCATCAATTCTCCGGCTGTATCAACTGTGGTCTGTGCTATGCGGCATGTCCGCAGTTTGGACTCAATCCGGAGTTTATTGGCCCGGCTGCCATCACGCTGGCGCACCGCTACAACCTGGATAACCGCGACCACGGGAAACAGCAGCGTATGCCGCAGTTGAACAGCCCAAACGGAGTCTGGAGCTGTACCTTCGTGGGCTACTGCTCGGAAGTGTGCCCGAAACACGTCGACCCGGCGGCCGCTATCCAGCAGGGCAAAGTGGAAAGCTCGAAAGACTTTCTTATCGCCACTCTGAAACCACGCTAAGGAGCGCATCATGACGACTAAACGCAAAGCCTATGTCCGGCCAATGCCGTCGACCTGGTGGAAATCACTGCCGTTTTATCGCTTCTATATGCTGCGTGAAGGCACGGCGTTACCGGCGGTATGGTTCAGCATCATTTTGATCTGCGGGCTATTTTCCTTAAAGCATGGTCCGGAATCCTGGGCGGGTTTTGTCGGTTTCCTGCAAAATCCGATTGTGGTGATCCTGAACCTGATTGCCCTGGTGGCAGCACTGCTGCACACCAAAACCTGGTTTGAACTGGCGCCAAAAGCGTCGAATATCATCATCAAAGACGAAAAGCTTAAACCCGAGCCTGTTATCAGGGGTTTATGGGTCGTGACCGGGCTGGTGACGGTTATTATTCTTTTCGTTGCACTGTTCTGGTAAGGAGGCCAAAGGTGATCAATCCAAACCCAAAACGTTCCGATGAACCCGTCTTCTGGGGACTGTTCGGCGCAGGCGGCATGTGGAGTGCGATTATCGCGCCGGTGATGATTCTATTGGTTGGCGTACTGCTACCACTGGGTCTCTACCCCGGCGAAGCGCTCGGCTATGAACGTGTACTGGCATTCGCCCAAAGCTTTATTGGCCGTGCATTTTTATTCCTGATGATTGTTCTGCCGCTATGGTGTGGGCTGCACCGCCTGCACCATGCTATGCATGATATCAAAGTCCACATCCCCAGCGGTAAATGGGTCTTCTACGGTCTCGCCGCTATCCTGAGTGTGGTCACGCTCATCGGAGTCATCTTCCTTTAAGTAACCTCGCTCTCCCGCCCTGGCGGGAGAGCATTTTTCCCTACAGGTTCTACACTTAACTAAAAAACCTGGAAGGAAAACATCATGCGTTTGTTGCCGATTATCGCAACGGCTGCTGCGGCATTTTTGGTGGTAGCCTGCAGTTCCCCCACTCCCCCTTCTGGCGTCACCGTGGTGGATAATTTCGATGCTCAACGTTACCTTGGCCGCTGGTATGAAATTGCCCGCTTTGACCACCGCTTCGAGCGTGGCCTGGAAAAGGTGACCGCCACCTACAGCACCATGGATGACGGCGGCATTCAGGTCATTAATAAAGGGTACAATCCGGAACGCGGCATGTGGCAACAATCGGTCGGTAAGGCGTACTTTACCGGGGATACTCGCAGAGCCGCGCTGAAAGTCTCATTCTTCGGTCCTTTCTATGGCGGCTATAACATCATTGCGCTGGACAAAGATTACCGATACGCGCTGGTATGCGGGCCGAACCGTGACTACCTGTGGATTTTGTCACGCACACCAACACTTCCGGATGCGGTGAAAAAACAGCTCGTTGATGTCGCGGCCCGCGAAGGGTTTGCGGTAGAAAAACTGCTGTGGATAAATCAGACCCTTTAAGGCGTACTGAGCTTGAGGCCGATAATCCCCGCGACAATCAGCGCCAGGCTGAGCAAGCGCGCGGGATTGGCTGATTCGCCCAACAACACCATTCCGGTAATAGCAGCCCCCACGGCACCAATACCTGTCCAGACCGCGTAAGCGGTGCCTGTGGGCAGGTTTTTCATCGCCCATGACAACATAACGACACTGACAATCATTGCCGTTACGGTGATAACGCTGGGTACAAGGCGGGTAAAACCGTGCGTATATTTCAGGCCAATAGCCCAAACGACTTCAAGAAGACCGGCAATAACAAGGATTATCCAGGACACAAGTGGCTCCAGTGCGGGGCCGTCCCCATTGAGAGTTGCGCAATCGGGTCGTCCCGACAGGCTGGTTGTGAGAGATAAATTTTGACCTGGTTACAAACAGAATGCAATTTTTGCGGAATTACGCAGATTTAAGTGACTTAAAGCAAGAAATAGCTACAGATAGCAACGCAGTTCACGCATTTATTCCCCATAGGTACCCCCTATGATGAAGTGCTGCCAGCGACAGGAAGCCGTGCGTCACTATTCTTACTGCGAAGAAAAATATGTTCAAAATTCTCTTGATTGACCGTTGTTACTTCACCCGAACGGGGCTGGAAAGCTGGCTCAATCAAACTGATTTTTTCCCGGCTTCATTTCTTGTGACGTCACTGAATAACCTGATGCTGGCAAAAGAGCATATTGTGCAATGGCAGCCGGATCTGATCATTGCCGATCTCTACGGCTTTAAGAATGATCTCCACCATATTCAACAGCTTTCCTCACTGTTCACCGCCTGTGGAAAAGATAACCACCTTATCCTTTTGCAGTCAGGGGAAGATGCGCAACTGATGGCGTATTGTGCTCAGTATCAGGTCCAGGCGACGTTGCAAAAAAGCGAGCCAATGGAGACGCTGGCCAAAGTCATTGATCATGCCGTTCTGTCGCGCCCAGTGAGAACCGGGCCCCAGATTGCCACCCCGCTGCTCACACGCCAGGAAGAAAAAGTGCTCTCATTATGGATGGAAGGCCGCAGTAATCAGTCTATTGCGTCCAAAATGAGTATCAATGGAAAGACGGTTTATACCTATAAGCGCAATATTCGGATGAAACTGGGAATGGGTAACCGCTTTACACCGTTTCTTTCTTTGCCAGAAGCGCCAGAAAGCGCACAAGATAATCTGAATTAACGGTACGGCGCTGGCCGTACCGCGTACCGGCAGAAATTACTGCTGCGCTTTTGTCGCTGCGCCAGAAATAGCGCTACCACCCTCAGAGATATCCTGACCGACACCTCGCGTGGTGTTACAGGCAGTCAGTGCTGAGGAAAGAACCAGTACAGTAAAGATCGCAGCAAATGTCTTCTTAACCATAATATCTTCCTTATGTAGTCAATATTGTTTGTGTATAGCTACTTAAGGATAGACAAGATTGCGCAACCTGACGGAAGGTCGCCAATTTTTAGGACGACAGGAAGAAATTAGCTGGCTGCGTGAGAAATGGCGTTGCCGAGATGCCTGACGTCTTCACCAAAGCCACGCGCGGTATTACAGCCCGCCAGCAAGGTGGTGGTGAGAAGGAAGAGTGCTACAAGACTGAGAAGACGTTTCATCATTCCTGCCCTGGAAAAGCGAGGGTGCAATAAGGTGAGAGCCCAAATATCTCGTAAAGTATTCAGGCTGCGTCGCGACCGTAAGAGAGAAATCCCAGATAACTGGGTTTTCTCTGACCACAGCCAATAAAGAGGCAGCCTAAAGGGTCAACGTGAATTACTTCACGCGGGAGACATATTCGCCGGAACGCGTATCCACTTTAATGACTTCGCCAATCTGTACGAACAGCGGAACTTTAACCACTGCGCCAGTGCTGAGCGTAGCCGGTTTACCACCGGTACCTGCGGTATCACCTTTCAGACCTGGATCGGTCTCGATGATTTCCAGCTCAACAAAGTTCGGCGGCGTTACCGCGATCGGACGACCATCCCACAGCGTTACGATGCACTCAGCCTGATCCAGCAACCATTTCGCGCTGTCACCAACGGTTTTCGCATCAGCAGCCAGCTGCTCAAAGGTTTCGTTATTCATGAAATGGTAGAACTCACCGTCGTTGTAGAGGTAAGTCAGGTTCATATCGATAACATCAGCGCCTTCGGCAGAGTCAGTCGATTTGAAGGTTTTTTCTACGCGGGTGCCAGTCAGCAGGCGGCGCAGTTTAACGCGCGCAAATGCCTGGCCTTTGCCTGGTTTAACGAATTCGCTGGCTTCAACTGCATAAGGTTCGCCGTCGAGCATGATTTTAAGACCGGCACGAAAATCGTTGCTATAGTAAGTCGCCATAAAGGCCCTCTAAAAATGTTAACTGGTAGCTAAGCCACAAAATGGCGCATATTGTAACCCTAAATACCCCATCCAGAGAAGATTGGTTATTGCAACTTGCCGATGTAATAACCGATCCAGATGAACTTCTGCGTGTTTTAAATATAGACACTGACGCAAATTTGACCGCCGGGCGCGAAGCAAAACGCCTGTTTGCACTGCGCGTACCCCGCGCTTTTGCCGCGAGAATGAAAAAAGGCGACCCCAACGATCCGCTTTTGCGTCAGGTCCTGACAGCAAGTGAAGAGTTTGTTGCCGCCCCAGGATACAGCACCGACCCACTGGAAGAGCAGGAAAGTGTGGTGCCTGGCTTGCTGCATAAGTACCGTAACCGTGCATTACTGCTGGTGAAAGGGGGGTGCGCGGTAAACTGCCGCTACTGCTTCCGTCGCCACTTCCCGTATGCGGAAAATCAGGGCAACAAGCGCAACTGGCAGGTCGCGCTGGATTATATTGCGCAGCAACCGGAACTTGATGAGATCATCTTCTCCGGTGGCGATCCGCTGATGGCTAAAGATCATGAGCTGGACTGGCTGATCGAACAGCTTGAAGCGATCCCCCATATCAAGCGACTGCGTATACATAGCCGCCTGCCGATTGTTATTCCGACGCGAATCACCGACACGCTCGTCGCCCGTTTTGCGCGTTCCTCATTACAGATTCTGCTGGTGAACCATATCAATCATGCGCAGGAAATTGATGACGCCTTTCGTGCGGCCATGGCAAAACTGCGTCAGGCAGGGGTAACGCTGTTAAATCAGAGTGTGCTGTTGCGTGGCGTCAATGACAATGCCCGCACGCTTGCAGACCTCAGTAACGCGTTGTTTGATGCTGGGGTGATGCCCTACTACCTGCATGTGCTGGATAAAGTTCAGGGCGCAGCCCATTTCATGGTAAGCGATGACGAAGCGCGGAAAATTATGCGTGAGCTACTGACGTTAGTTTCAGGCTATATGGTGCCGAAACTGGCTCGGGAAATTGGCGGCGAGCCCAGTAAAACACCGCTGGATTTGCAGTTACGGCAACAATAAAAGCCAACGCGGTGTACAGAAAAGCGGTGCAGGAATGCACCGCTTAGTTTTTTTAAGAACACGATAGATTTTCCCGTTGAGGCTCAGCTTTTTGGCCTGTCTGGTTGTTCCCGGCGTTTATTATGGTATTTTAACTTTCCTCTTTTAGGTTATGTCATAAATATATTCGCCGTTTTTATTCTTTAGTGGAATATATATATTTTAACAATGGTTATGGAGAACCATAATGGAAATGAATATTGCAGGCATTAATGCTGGCGTTATACGCAACAATGAAGAATTCCTCGCCGTTGCGCTAAAACTAAACATTAAAAACAGTGACTCAACGCTGCTTTTTTTTCCGGCCTTAACCTTGCGCGATCTTTTTATCGCCATGGAATATTACCTTCATAAGCAGAAAGCGCTGAGTGAAGATCAACGCAAAGATTTCATCGCCGCGCAAACGGCGGTAACCAAAACAATGCATGCTCATATTCCAGGTTTAAAAAAAGAGGAACTGGAGAATGCTGATATAGATTATCGTGTCGACGCTATTGACCATTTTGCATACGATGAAGGGAAACTTATTTTTACTTTGCGGCTGCATAATAACGAAAAATTTATATTCGAAATCCATGAGCTGCAAATAGAGTTACTTACCCACGTTTTAATTCATGCTATTAATAATGCTGGTATGCAAGACCTGGCATTGCGTATGTCTTCACTATTGGATTTCCTGCCTCTGTATGATGTTGATTGCCAACCCGACGGTAAAATGATCTACGACACCTATACACAGCCAGACTGGAAAACGGCATTATTTGATCATTATTTAATTCTTCTGTACCACTATGCCGACGCAGAGAAAAAATCCCGTTTCTGCGCGGCCGTGATCAAAACCAGAAGTCTTCCTGATACGCCTGAAACGCAGGCTATCGCCAAAAGACTGTTGGCTTTCAGCCCACGGCTGGGAAAACTCACCAATAAAGCCTGTCAGGTTCACATTCAGGCTATTAATGTTAAAGGTGATGAACCTCTTAATCTGGATAAATGCATGCATACGCTGAACCGGATACGCCATCAAATCACGGCGAAGCCACTGGTCAAAAAAGAAAAAAAATAACATGACGAAAACGCTGCCACGATGTTCCGCGGCAGCGTTTAAATAATTATCCCCTGGTGAAAAGGTGCGAGATTATTGTATTAAGTCTCTGTTTTAGAATGTCTCCAAACCTGCATCATGTCCTGCAACCGCAGACACAGGGGACATTTTAAGTGGACGTTTTGTCGTTTTAGGCGCCGCCGCCGCTTGTACCCCAGGCAAACGGAATACATCAACCAGTTGTTGCAACTTGACTGCCTGATCTTCCAGGCTCCCCGCAGCAGCAGATGATTCCTGGACCAGCGCCGCGTTCTGCTGCGTGGTGGTATCCATTTCAGACATGGCCTGAGCAATTTGCGCAATACCCCGATTTTGCTCGTCAGACGCTGCGGCAATTTCTTGCATTAAATCTTTAACCTGGGTAACCGAGTGAACAATACCACTCATACTTTCGCCCGCCAGATCGACCTGTTTTGCCCCCTCTTCTACAAAATGGACTGATTCGCCGATAAGCGCTTCAATCTCTTTTGCGGCCTGAGAGCTGCGCTGCGCTAATGAACGCACTTCCCCGGCAACAACGGCAAACCCACGGCCCTGATCGCCTGCACGTGCAGCCTCAACGGCGGCATTGAGCGCCAGAATATTGGTCTGGAACGCGATACCGTTAATCACGGTGGTAATTTCAGAAATGCGGCGCGAGCTTTCAATAATATCTTTCATCCGGCTCACCGCATTACCCACAACGGTTCCCCCCTGACTCGCCGTATCGGACGCAGTAACAGCCAGCAAACTCGCCTGCTGGGCGTTTTGCGCGTTCTGTTTTACCGTTGAGCTCAATTCTTCCATACTGGCAGCGGTCTCGACAACGGCAGCAGATTGTTGTTCGGTACGAGCTGACAGCTCATCATTACCTAAAGAAATCTCATTCGCTGCGGTATTTACCGAAGCAGAAGCATTTCTCACCATGGTGAGGGATTCCGCCACCCGATCAATTAAGTGGTTAAATGCTGTGATCGCATGCCCAATTTCATCCTGGCGGCCGGCCTGTAGATTTTTGCTCAGATCAAGATCTTGACTGATCTGTACCATGCCATCTCGCATTGCATTCAAACGACGACGAATATTCAAAACGGTAAAGAGACCAAACAAGCCGAGAATAATGGTTGCCGCCAGTGTTGCACTCACTGATAAAATCTGCGCTTTGTTAATCAGCGATTTGCTGGCCGCATTTGCCTGTACAACTAAAGAGGTGTTGTAGTCGATCTGGTCATTAAAATCAGCAATTAGCGTAGCAATTTTATCTGCGATTAATCCGCCTTTTTGCATCGCGTTAATAATCGCCTTGCGGTCATTGGATTCCGATATTTTAAAATATTGCTCCATTGCCCCACGGAAAGCCTGCAAATCTGCCAGCGTTTTATTACTCAGTTCCTGATCGCGTTGGTCTGAAATCAATTCTTTGAGATAGTATTGATGCTTTGCAAGAAGCTCATCATAAATTTTATAGGCATTTTGTTTAATGACATCCATTTGCGCCTGGTCTTCGGTTAAGCCATGCAAATAAAGTTGCGAACGAACGCTTGTAGCCTGAATCATCTCTTTATTCATTGAACTCAGGCTGGGAAGAATGTTTTCCTGGAAATAATTAGTGTCCTCACTAATCTTTGATAAAGACACTATCGCAATGATATTTGTGCCTATCAAACTAATGATAAGTAGAGAAAAAGCAAGTAATAACCGTTTGGTGATGTTCATCATACCTCCCAAATTTAACTTTAGTATCTTTAATAAACCATGATGAATAACCACCATGAGGGAGAATCCTTTCACACTTCGGTTTTATTTATCGGTGGGTTTTATTAAAACTTTAGCGATAAGTTAACTTTTACTTTACGAATTGAAAAAAAGATGTGAAAACTCTCACATAAGTGAAACCTTAAGAAATCTTAATCTATATGAGGAGGAAAAATAAAAAACGTGAATCTTTAATTTAGAATAAAATAAACAATAACTTTAAAAATTAAAGAGTTATGATTAAAACGCCCGTTTAAAAATGATATTAATAATAAAGCATGCAGAGCACAGCGAGATCATTGCTCCCATTTCTAAATGGGAGCAATGCAATTTATTTTACTGCGGGCATTTATAAACCTGACCGGTCATTTCACTGGCCGTCGGTACGAAGCTGGACATAAAGCCTTGTGTCGGGCTGGAGACGCTATACAGCACGTTGCCGCCCATTTGCGCAGCCTGGTTGCGCAGGTCATTCGCTGCGCCACGCATTGAGCCACCTTCTTCGCCATGCTGGCCAGAAAGCCAGTTGCTTTGTTTACCCGTCGCGGTGCCCAGATACTGACAGTTTGCGGCAGGTTTATCCTCTACGAAGCGAACACTCTGCCCGCCCGAAGAAAGCTCATTACCGGCGCTGCAGCCTGCCAGTAACAACGTTGCGCCGACAATCCCTGCTAAATATTTAACGTGCATGTTATTCCCCACAATCAATGAGCTGGACGTCTTGCGTCCGTGTGTGAATCTTATACTAAAAAGATGACCAAAAGAAAAACCCCCGGGCATTTCTGCCCGAGGGTTTATTCATTTCTGCGATATACACGCCCAAATCATTCTGGTTGCAGGAAGGCGGCTAGTTCGGGAATCCCCAAGAGCTTACTCAAGTAAGTGACTGGGGTTCCCGAACGCAGCCAACGCATCTGCAGCCTGAAGGATGCAGGGCGAAGGGCACATGTCGGGTAGCAGCAGCGCATTACTGCGCCGCCGCCCCCTAAGAACCGTACATGCAAGTTTCCCCGCATACGGCTCAAGCCTTTATAAGCCCGCACTAATGTTTGGGCCAGCAACATTTTAACTGTTGAGTTAGCCTTTTGGTGGAAAAGGATCATTACCGTAAGTATTCCGCTCACGGATTTTCCCATTTTCACCATGAATGAAAACCTCACTCCTTTGATTCTTTGCTATATCACGCGCAGCTTCGAAAGCTTCCTGCTGCGTGCGATGATGTGAAGTATCTCTGGAGTTCTTTTCACCAAGCACAGCCCAACCGTCATTTCTTTTAACTACGTGCTGATTTTTACCTGCCATGGGTCACCTCCTTACAGTTTTCATGACACTGTATAAATTACCATAGCATTCATTTCAAGATCAACATATTGATCTTTATTTTATGTAAAAACACCACATGTAGTACCTAATCCACTTCATGGTTATGGATCAACCGATGGCAGTTAGGATGCAGCATCATTAAATTATCGATTTCATCACCACCACCGTCTACTCGTCTGATAATGTGATGGACATCCCAATCATCATTATCTCTGAATATCTGGTGGCAGATCGGACACCGATGGCCTTGTCGCTCCCAAATTAATCTCAGTTTTCCTCGCTGCATTTTACCTTCTTTCCAGCGCTTAACCTGCCGCTGTTCGAAGTACAACTCGTCAACCGGATCATATGGATTAGCCTCAGACCTGATTTTAATGTGACGTTTTATAGGGATATCTTTGCAGGAGACTAACCTTTGCAGGCCATTATCCGCATCGATACTCTGGAATACCCAGTTTTCGCTACTTACAGAGTGAAAATACTTCCGTTTCACCCAGTACTTGTTGCGATTACCGTGCCGACGGCATGACCAGCGCCAGAGCAACTTCCAGACGCGAAAGTCGATATAGCTAAACGTCTCTTTGGCGACAATATGACGATGATAATTTGCCCAACCCCGCAGTACCGGATTAAGTTGCCTTATCAGGTCACCCTGTTTTGACGCCGCATTTCGTTTCACTATTTGCCGGATTTTCTGAAGATGATTACGCAGTCCCTTGGCAGCGGGCTTTATCAGCATTTTGCCATGGTACTTGCGCACGTTCTGCCCCAGAAAATCAAACCCTTCGGAAATATGCGTTATCACCGTTTTTTCGGGTGATAATTGCAGCCCCCGTTCCGCCATAAAGGCTTCAACGAGGGGTTTGACTTCATCTTCCAGCAACTCTTTAGAGATCCCCGTAATGATAAAATCATCTGCGTAACGCACATAATTGACCTTGGTTTTGTAACTGGCTTTGGTGTTTTTCTTCCCAAAATGGGTTTCTAACACCGCTTCCAGCCCATCCAGTGCCATATTCGCCAGTACAGGGGAAATAATGCCCCCCTGTGGTGTACCAGCCTCCGTCGGGTATAACCGACCGGATTCCATGAATCCCGCTTTAAGCCATTTCCCGAGCACCTGTTTGTCCAACGGAATGTTGGCAAGTAACCAGTCATGGCTGATATTGTCAAAACACCCTTTTATATCGCCTTCCAGTACCCATTCAGCAGAGCTTTTACGACTGAGATTAACAAAACACTGCTCAATCGCATCTGCCGCCGAACGTGCCGGACGAAAGCCATAGCTGTTGCGGTCGGCCGTTGTTTCCGAGACGGGGTCAAGTGCCAGCAGGTGTAACGCCTGCATCGCTCTGTCTTTCATCGTCGGTATACCCAGAGGACGGCGTTTGCCGTTGCTCTTGGGAATGTAAACACGCCTTAACGGAGACGGTTTGTAACCCGTCCGTTTTAGCTGACCTATCGCCTGCCACTTACTTCCGGGAGTGTTCCACAACTGGCGATCCACTCCGGCTGTCTTTTTGCCTCGATTTTCGGTAACTCGCCTGACAGCCAGTGCTTTAGCTGCAAACGAGCGCGTCAGCATCCTTTGCAGGGCTTTCACCCTACGCCAGCGCTTCTGCTCCGTTGCCTTTGCGATTCGTATCTGTAGCCCTCTGACCTGACGGTGTACCTGACGCCAGTTAATCTGGTGCCAATTTTCCGCCCTGCCGGAAAGCGCAGGTACTTTTATTAACGTACTCAACTTGCTACCCTCCTCAGTGCTTTTGGTTAGAAAGCCCCGAGCGAATAGCAGACGGACAACCCCCTTACGGGAGTTATCTTATGCTCCCGCAAGGGTCTGGTTAGGGTGGGTATGAACCACCCTAGCCAGCTTTCTGCCACGTTAGATTGCTTTACAGTACTGCACACAATTAAAGACCAGTCGGAAGTCTGCCCCGTTTCCGGTGGAGGAACATTTAACCCCCTATCCATTCCATTACAGAATGGCATTCGCTTTCTCCAACCTCCTCTACCCGCACCCTCAACAGCTTGTCTTGCGACTCACCTGCCACATTGTGGCGAAGATACGGGCTTACCGAGTTCCGTACTCATGACACGAATCACTTAGGTTCTGCCTATACACCGAAGGTCTGTTGGTAACGTATTCCCAGATGTAAAAGGAATAACCGACCTTGTACCTTTTGGTCACAGCATATCAGTAGCTTTTGCTGCTTGCGGCTGACGGTGCTTACGGACAGTTCACTTAACGTTAACCCTATGATCCAGCCTAGCCTCTCATATGCCTGCTACTGGCAAAATCCACTGCTTATCTCACGATAAAACAGCACCCAAACATCGGGGAGTACATTGTCAGAGCGCTCTCACACCTCACCATTACTGGCGACGCGCTGCTCCTAGGCTACTGCTAGTTACATAACAGGTCTGGCTCTGTATCAAACAGCAATACAGTCAGACAATCATGCGTACAGCTTCACACCGGTAGGTGCTAGCGTACATAACATTAATAAAGACGATGTCTTCCCCGCTACATCACAAGTCAAAACAGCAACTTGCTTCAGCGTGAATCTATTGAGACGTTACAATAGTTATAAAAGTTAATATATTTGATAAATTTCAAATAGTTATAACAGTTAATACATTTGTAAGTTTTAAGGGACTCTGACTTTAAAGCCATATCCGGAAGTTAGGGCTTCGCTAAGCGAAGCGCCGATGTTCCGGAGGCATTTAAAGTCCGGAACATCGGACATTTATTACATTTATGCTACTTAATGCGGGATATAGTGAACACAACCTAAGTTAGTGTTCACTATCGACGTAGCCCGCTAGGCTAGCTACCTACGCGACTCTCGTCGCACTACATCATGCCGCCCATACCGCCCATGCCGCCCATGCCACCAGCAGCACCTAAGTCAGGCGCGTCGCCTTTCGGCAGGTCGGTCACCATGCACTCGGTAGTGATCATCAGGCCAGCCACAGAGGCCGCGTACTGCAGAGCAGAACGGGTCACTTTAGTCGGATCCAGGATACCCATGTCGATCATGTTGCCGTACTCTTCGGTCGCTGCGTTGTAACCGTAGTTGCCGTCACCACCTTTAACGGTGTTAGCGACAACAGACGGCTCTTCGCCGCAGTTCAGCACGATCTGACGCAGCGGAGCTTCCATTGCGCGCAGCGCAACTTTGATACCCACGTTCTGGTCTTCGTTCTGACCTTTCAGGTCAGCGATTTTGCTTGCAACGCGAATCAGCGCAACACCACCACCGGCAACCACGCCTTCTTCCACCGCAGCACGGGTCGCGTGCAGGGCATCTTCAACGCGTGCTTTTTTCTCTTTCATTTCAACTTCGGTAGCTGAACCGACTTTGATAACCGCAACGCCGCCAGCCAGTTTCGCTACGCGCTCCTGCAGTTTTTCACGGTCGTAATCGGAAGTCGCTTCTTCGATCTGCTGACGAATCTGACCAACACGGCCCTGAATTGCCGCTTCGTCGCCCACGCCATCGATGATGGTGGTGGTGTCTTTGTTGATCACAACGCGTTTCGCCTGACCCAGGTCTTCCAGGGTCGCTTTTTCCAGCTCCATACCGATCTCTTCGGAGATAACGGTACCGCCAGTCAGGGTAGCGATATCCTGCAGCATCGCTTTACGGCGGTCACCGAAGCCCGGTGCTTTAACCGCAGCGACTTTCACGATGCCACGCATGGTGTTAACCACCAGGGTCGCCAGCGCTTCGCCTTCAACATCTTCTGCGATGATAACCAGCGGTTTGCCTGCTTTCGCAACGGCTTCCAGAACCGGCAGCATTTCGCGGATGTTGGAGATTTTCTTGTCAGCCAGCAGGATGAATGGGCTTTCCAGTTCTACAGCGCCCGTTTCCGGCTTGTTGATGAAGTAAGGGGACAGGTAACCGCGGTCAAACTGCATACCTTCAACCACGTCCAGTTCGTCCTGCAGACCGGTACCGTCTTCAACGGTGATCACGCCTTCTTTACCGACTTTGTCCATCGCTTCTGCGATCAGTTTACCTACGGTTTCGTCGGAGTTAGCGGAGATAGTACCAACCTGAGCAATCGCTTTAGAGTCAGAGCACGGTACGGACAGTGCTTTCAGTTCTTCAACAGCGGCCAGAACGGCTTTGTCGATACCACGTTTCAGATCCATCGGGTTCATGCCCGCAGCAACAGCTTTCAGGCCTTCGGTGATGATAGCCTGCGCCAGTACGGTCGCAGTGGTAGTACCGTCGCCTGCAGCGTCGTTCGCTTTGGAGGCCACTTCTTTCACCATCTGTGCGCCCATGTTCTCGAACTTGTCTTCCAGTTCGATTTCACGTGCTACAGAAACGCCATCTTTGGTGATGGTCGGCGCGCCGAAGGATTTATCCAGCACTACGTTACGGCCTTTCGGGCCCAGGGTCACTTTAACTGCGTCTGCCAGTACGTTTACGCCGCGCAGCATTTTCACACGAGCGTCGTTACCGAATTTTACGTCTTTAGCTGCCATTTTAATCTTTCCCTTAAATTCGTATGTTCAGTGTCGTTCGCGGATTACGCTTCAACAATTGCCAGAATGTCGCTTTCGGACATGATCAACACTTCTTCATTGTCGATCTTCTCAGCTTTAACACCGTAACCATCATTGAAAATCACGATGTCGCCCACTTTCACGTCCAGTGGCTGCACTGTACCGTTTTCCAGGATGCGGCCCTTACCGACAGCGATGATTTCGCCACGCGTTGATTTGCCTGCTGCAGAACCGGTCAGAACGATGCCGCCAGCGGATTTAGATTCAACTTCTTTACGTTTGACGATCACACGATCATGTAACGGACGAATACTCATTGATAGCTCTCCTTTGAGAAAGTCATTATCAGTTATGGGTGACGCCGGCCCGCAATCGGTTCTCCGGCTGGTGACCAGAGAGATGGGGATGGGTTTTTCCCCCTTCAAGGGGGCACTTTAAAAAAAATTTCGCACAAAGCGCTTAGCTGGCGAAAAAATGAAAAAACAATCCATAAGAACAGGCAGGCGCGCCAACAGCCATAAGTAAAATTGATTGTGTTAGCATTACCCCTCTTTATATTGCGATGACGCGTGGGATACAGGCCATGAGTGGACTGAAACAAGAGCTGGGGCTGGCACAAGGGATTGGGTTACTTTCTACATCGTTACTCGGAACGGGGGTGTTTGCCGTCCCCGCGCTAGCGGCGCTGGCGGCAGGCGACAGCAGCCTGTGGGCCTGGCCTGTGCTTATTCTGCTGGTCTTTCCGGTCGCTATCGTCTTCGCCGTTCTGGGTCGGCAGTTTCCCAGCGCGGGTGGCGTCGCCCACTTTGTCGGCATGGCGTTCGGTTCACGACTGGAGCGCGTCACCGGCTGGTTGTTCCTGTCAGTGATCCCGGTCGGGCTACCTGCAGCCCTGCATATCGCCGCTGGTTTCTGGCAGGGCATGTTTGGCTGGCAGGGAGCGCAACTGCTGATAGCCGAACTGACCACCCTGGCGCTCATCTGGCTGATTGGAACGCGCGGTGCTGGTTCCAGCGCCAACCTGCAATCCATCATTGCCGGGCTTATCGTCGCATTGATTGTCGCCATCTGGTGGCGTGGCGGGCTCTCCTTTAGCGCCCTCTCTTTTCCGGCTCCCGTAGACGTTCCCCTCTCCGGCATGACGGCCTCACTGGCCGTTATGTTCTGGTGTTTTGTCGGCCTGGAAGCGTTTGCTCATCTGGCCTCGGAGTTTAAGCACCCTGAACGCGACTTCCCTCGCGCGCTGATGATTGGCCTGATTCTGGCGGGTTCAGTCTACTGGGCCTGTACCGTAGTGGTGCTGCATTTCCCACTCTGGCATAGCGCAGGGGCAGCAGCATCCTTACCGATCATTGTCGTTGAACTGTTCGGTAAGCAGGCGCAGTGGATTGCCTGCATCATCGGTTACCTAGCCTGTTTTGCCAGCCTCAATATCTATATTCAGAGCTTCGCCCGGCTGGTGTGGTCGCAGGCACAATACAAACCGCAAAGCCCGCTGGCCCGTTTGTCCTCCCGACAAATCCCACTTAACGCGCTCAATGCCGTCCTGACGTGCTGCGTTATCTGTACGCTGGGTATCTACGCGTTTGCCATTAATCTCGACACACTCATCATTTACGCCAACGGCATTTTCATTTTGATTTACTTGCTGTGCATGCTGGCAGGGTGCCGCCTGTTGAAAGGGCGTTATAAAGTACTGGCCTGGGTGGGCAGCATCCTGTGCTTACTGCTGCTGGCCATTCCTGGCTGGAAGAGCCTGTATGCGATTGTGATGCTGGCAGGATTGTGGGCATTTTTACCCGGGCGCGGCGTGGCGGTTCAGCGCCCGTAAACCCCAAAAGGCGTCACCGCCTTTTGGGGGCCACAAAAAGCTTCGGTATGCTTAGCGATCGTCTTTGTTATCCAGACGGTCGCGCGGATCATCTTTGCGCTGATACTCCCCTTCAAAAGTATTACCCGGCCCGGTGCTAAAGCCGCCGCCCGGCATACGGGAAAAACGCAAATGCGGCATCAGTTTAAGCGTCAGATGCTTTTGTACCGGCGGCAACAGCAGCAGTAAGCCGAGGAAATCGGTAAAGAACCCCGGCAGTACCAGCAGCAAGCCCGCGATAATCAGCGACACGCTTTTAATCATCTCGGCCGCCGGGCTTTCCCCTGCCGCCAGCTTTTGCTGCATCAAGAGGAAGTTTTTGAAGCCCTGATTACGCACCAGAGACATGCCGATAACCGAAGTAAAAATCACCAGGATAAGCGTCATAAGCACACCAAAGACATGCGCTACCTGAATGAAGATCGATATCTCGATGTAAACGTATAAAAAAACAGCAAGCAGCGGTATCCAGCGCACTGGTTTCTCCTCAGTGAACAGACGCCACCGGCGCCTGTTGGTAAATTTTTGCGATTCGCATACTGAGTGAGATGGTGGCAAACGCTGGAAATTCAATTTTTCCCGGCAACTATTTTTTCCAGCGCAGCGCTAGCGGTGATTCATTTCACAGATTAATGATTCTGATAAAGTGGCTAAGATAATAAGTGATCCAGATTACGGCTTTTCGCTCGGATCAGCATATGATCGCAGATATCTGGCCGATTAAGGAGATAATCGTCGGCCCGAAATCACACATAACCACATATATACTGTGTGTTTGGTGTATTCATTCGTAGCTTGATAAAGAAGGTTCACATGTTAAACAACATTCGTATCGAAGAAGATTTGTTGGGCACAAGGGAAGTTCCAGCGGATGCCTATTATGGTGTACATACTCTTAGAGCGATTGAGAACTTCTACATTAGTAACAGTAAAATCAGCGACATCCCTGAGTTTGTCCGGGGGATGGTAATGGTGAAAAAAGCGGCTGCACTTGCCAACAAGGAGCTGCAAACCATTCCGAAGAGCATTGCGAACACCATCGTAGCGGCATGTGATGAAGTCCTGAATAACGGCAAATGTATGGACCAGTTCCCGGTCGACGTCTATCAGGGCGGTGCGGGAACCTCGGTAAACATGAACACCAACGAAGTACTGGCAAACATCGGTCTGGAATTAATGGGCCATCAGAAAGGTGAATACCAGTACCTCAACCCTAACGATCACGTCAATAAATGCCAGTCCACTAACGACGCCTACCCGACCGGTTTTCGTATCGCGGTGTATACCTCCATCCTCAAACTGGTCGATGCCATCACTCAGTTGGGTGAAGGTTTTGAACACAAAGCAGATGAATTCCGCGACATCCTGAAAATGGGCCGTACGCAGCTGCAGGACGCCGTTCCAATGACGTTGGGACAAGAGTTCCACGCCTTTAACGTGCTGCTTAATGAAGAGACGAAAAACCTGCTGCGCACCTCCGAACTGCTGCTGGAAGTGAACCTCGGCGCGACGGCGATCGGTACACGTCTGAATACCCCGGATGGCTACCAGCAACTGGCGGTACAGAAACTGGCCGAAGTGAGCAACCTGCCGGTGGTCCCGGCGGAAGACCTGATTGAGGCGACCTCCGACTGCGGCGCTTACGTCATGGTACACAGCGCGCTGAAACGCCTGGCCGTCAAAATGTCCAAGATCTGTAATGACCTGCGACTGCTCTCTTCGGGTCCACGTGCGGGTCTGAACGAAATCAACCTGCCGGAACTGCAGGCGGGCTCGTCCATCATGCCCGCTAAAGTGAACCCGGTCGTACCGGAAGTCGTGAACCAGGTATGCTTCAAAGTTATCGGTAACGACACCACGGTGACCATGGCGTCCGAAGCGGGCCAGTTACAGTTGAACGTGATGGAGCCAGTGATTGGCCAGGCCATGTTCGAGTCAATCCATATTCTGACCAACGCCTGCTACAACTTGCTGGAAAAATGCGTCAGCGGCATCACCGCTAACAAGTCCGTGTGCGAGGGCTATGTCTTCAACTCCATCGGCATTGTGACCTACCTCAACCCGTTTATTGGCCACCATAACGGTGACATCGTCGGCAAAATCTGCGCCGAAACGGGCAAGAGTGTGCGTGAGGTCGTGCTGGAGCGCGGTCTGCTGACCGAAGCGGAGCTGGATGATATTTTCTCAGCGCAAAACCTGATGCATCCGGCCTATAAAGCGAAGCGTTATACCGATGAAAGCGAACAGTAACACTGACGGCTAAATCCATAAGGCACGTCAGCCCTGACGTGCCTTTTTTTTAGCCTGCAGTAAAAAAAAATCATTATCATTTCATCAACAAGGAAGGCAATTATGTTTGCTGCAGAACTTGTACTCGTCCTGCTTGCTATTTACCTGGGGGCCAGACTCGGCGGCATCGGCATCGGTTTTGCTGGTGGTTTCGGCGTGCTTGTACTGACACTCTTTTTTCAAATCAAACCCGGCGCTATACCCTTTGATGTTATTGAAATCATCATGGCGGTTATCGCCTCTATTGCCGCAATGCAGGTGGCAGGGGGCATGGATTACCTGGTAAGCCTTGCGGAGCGTATGCTGCGCCGCCACCCCAAATACATCACCTTTCTCGCCCCGCTGGTCACCTGGTTTATGACCATCCTGGCGGGTACCGGCCATACGGCGTTTTCTACACTGCCGGTCATTACCGAAGTGGCGAAAGAGCAAGGGATCCGTCCTTCCCGCCCACTCTCCATTGCCGTAGTGGCTTCGCAAATCGCTATTACCGCCTCCCCCATCTCTGCGGCCGTCGTCTTTTTTGCCGGTATTCTGGAACCGCTCGGTGTGAGCTACCTGACGCTGCTGGCAATCTGTATTCCGGTTACGCTGATTGCCGTCATGCTGACGGCCATTGTGTGTAACTTCCTCGGCGCCGAGTTGAAAGATGATCCGGTGTACCAGGAGCGTCTGGCAAGAGGGGAAATCAAACTGCGTGGCAGCAAAGTTTTCGAAATCAAGCCCCATGCAAAACGCTCCGTGTTGCTGTTCCTCGTTGGGATTATCGCCGTCATGCTGTACGCCACGGCAATCAGTCCGAACGTGGGTCTGATCACGAACCCGGTGTTGCCGCGTAACGAAGCGATCGTAGTGTTCATGCTCACTATCGCCACGCTGATTTGCCTGACCTGTAAAATCAACACGGGCGACATTCTCAACGCCAGTACCTTTAAATCCGGTATGAGCGCCTGTATTTGCGTCCTGGGCGTGGCGTGGCTTGGCGATACCTTTGTGAAAAACCACATTCAGGATATCCAGACTGTGGCCGGCAATCTGCTCAACAACTACCCGTGGCTGCTGGCAGTGGTGCTGTTTTTCGCCTCTACTCTGCTTTACTCCCAGGCGGCAACCGCGAAAGCGCTGATGCCTGCGGCGTTGATGCTGGGTGTCAGCCCGCTGACCGCCGTGGCATCGTTTGCAGCAGTATCTGCATTGTTCGTGTTGCCAACCTACCCAACGCTGCTTGCGGCGGTGGAAATGGACGATACGGGCTCAACGCGTATCGGCAAGTATGTGTTTAACCATGCCTTTTTGATCCCAGGCGTCATCGCCATCACCCTGTGCGTGGTGCTGGGCTTCGTGATTGGCGGCATATTGTTGTAAAAGTCGTTAAAAACGGGCCGTACTGCGGCCCGTTTTCATTGTGCGTGATATAGTCCCCTTTTCGCTGCGAAGAGGTTACCGATGAACACGCCTGATACTGTTGTTGTGCTCTGTACCGCCCCGGATGAAGCGACGGCCCAGGAGCTGGCCGCCAAAACGCTGGCTGATAAGCTGGCCGCCTGCGTGACCCTCCTCCCCGGCGCCACTTCTATGTACTACTGGGAGGGAAAGCTGGAGCAGGAGTATGAAGTACAGTTGCTGCTCAAAACCGACGTTGCCCATCTTGAAGATCTCTTCGCCTGCATAAAATCGCATCACCCTTATCAGACCCCAGAATTACTCGCTATACCGGTTACTCACGGAGATTTTGATTACCTCACATGGCTCAACGCATCCTTACGCTAATTCTGCTGTTATGCAGCACGCCTGCCCTTGCCGGCTTATTTGACGCCCCCGGACAGTCCAGTTTTGTTCCGGCCGATCAGGCCTTTATGTTTGATTTCCAGCAACAGCAAAATGAGATCAGGCTCAACTGGCAGGTGAAAGAGGGCTATTACCTCTATCGCCAGCAAATCAAACTCACTGTGCAACAGGCAGACATCGCACCGCCACAATTGCCTTTCGGCGAGCCGCATAACGATGAGTTTTATGGCAAAAGCGAGATTTATCGCCAACAGCTGCACCTGCCGGTGACAATCAACGAGGCGGCCAAAGGCGCGACGTTGACAGTAATCTACCAGGGCTGTGCGGACGCCGGGTTCTGTTATCCGCCAGAGACGAAAGTGATTCCGCTGAGTGAGGTTCGCCCTAACCCGCTCCCTCAGGAAAGGGGACAAACCAGCGCCGCGCCGGACAACGCTCCTCGTCCCGCCGGAGAGAGTACCGGAGTGAGGGATAATAGCGACAGCCCCACGCTGCCCTTTTCCGCCCTGTGGGCGCTGTTGATTGGTATTGGTGTGGCCTTCACGCCCTGCGTCTTACCGATGTACCCACTGATCTCAGGTATCGTGCTGGGCGGCAAACAACGCCTTTCAACGCCCCGTGCGCTGCTGCTGGCGTTTATCTATGTGCAGGGCATGGCGTTGACTTACACCGCGCTGGGCCTGGTGGTAGCGGCGGCCGGGCTGCAGTTCCAGGCGGCACTCCAGCATCCGTTCGTGCTGGTTGGCCTGTCGGTGGTCTTCATCCTACTGGCGCTGTCGATGTTTGGCCTGTTCACCCTGCAATTGCCCGCCTCGCTCCAAACCCGCCTAACGCTGATGAGCAACCGCCAGCAAGGGGGTTCCGCAGGCGGAGTGTTTGCTATGGGGGCGATTGCCGGACTGATTTGCTCGCCTTGTACCACTGCGCCGCTGAGCGCCATCCTGCTCTATATCGCCCAGAGCGGTAATCTGTGGCTGGGCGGCGGCACGCTCTATTTGTATGCCCTGGGGATGGGATTGCCACTGATTCTGGTTACCGTCTTTGGCAACCGTCTGCTGCCAAAAAGCGGTCCGTGGATGACGCAGGTCAAAATCGCCTTTGGCTTTGTGATCCTGGCCTTACCCATTTTCCTGCTTGAGCGCGTATTGGGTGAAAACTGGGGTTTACGCTTATGGTCGCTGCTCGGCGTCGCCTTTTTCGCCTGGGCCTTTATTGCCAGTCTCAGCGCAACCCGCCCGGTGACGCGCATTCTGCAAATCGTCCTGCTAGGGGCGGCGCTGGTGTGCGCACGCCCCTTGCAGGACTGGGCCTTTGGTCCGTCGACAGCACAACGCCAGGCACATCTGCCGTTTACCACCATCAACACCGTGGATGAGCTTAATCAGGCGCTGGCACAAGCCAAAGGCCGCCCGGTGATGCTGGATCTTTACGCCGACTGGTGCGTGGCGTGCAAAGAGTTTGAGAAGTACACCTTTAGCGATACGCGGGTTCAGGCAGCATTAAACAATTCCGTGTTACTACAGGCGGATGTCACCGCCAATACCGCACAGGATCAAGCGCTGCTGCAACATTTGCAGGTTCTGGGCTTACCCACCATTGTGTTTTTCGATGCGCAAGGCCATGAGCAATCGGCACGGCGGGTCACGGGCTTTATGGATGCTTCCGCCTTTACCGCACATTTGCGCAATCACGCACCGTAAACAACACTTGGTTGAGGACGCAGGCTTCTGACAACGGAGGAACTTACCGTGCAACGTGAAGATGTTTTAAGCCAGACACTTCAGTTATTTGAATTAAGAGGGATTGCCGACACCACGCCGGAAATGGTCGCGGAACGTATTAACTATCCGTTAGAGGAGTTTTTGCGTTTCTGGCCGGATAAAGAAGCGCTGTTTTACGATGCGCTACGCTATCTCAGCCAGCAGGTTGATATCTGGCGCAGGCAGTTATTACTCGATGAAGAGCTGACAAAAGAGCAAAAATTGCTGGCGCGTTATGGGGCATTAACGGATTGCGTCAGTCATAATCGCTATCCGGGCTGCCTGTTTATCGCCGCCTGTACATTTTACCCCGACCCGGACCATCCGATACACCAACTGGCGGATCAGCAAAAGCAGGCGGCGTTCGCCTTCACGCATGACCTGTTAACCCAACTGGAAGTGGACGACCCGACCATGGTCGCGAAACAGATGGAACTGGTGCTGGAAGGCTGCCTCAGCCGGATGCTGGTCAATCGTAGCCAGACCGATGTCGATACCGCCCGACAGTTGGCAGAAGATATTCTTCGTTTTGCATGTTGTCGTCAGGGCGGCGCATTAACCTGATCAGTGCATAAATCCGGCCCAGGCGGAAATCAACAGGCAAAGTGCCATCGCCCGTTGAAACCAGATTAGCGATGCCGCGCTGCGAAAGAGTCGGTTTACCGCTTTGCCCAGTAGCGTCCACGCGCCCAGGCAGAGCACCGAAATGAGCAGGAAGCTCAGTGACAAAAACGACACTTCGCGCACGGGATGCGCGCCGTTCGGCGCAAACAGACTGACCACGGCCAACGCCATCATCCAGGTTTTGGGATTGATAAGCTGCAACATGGCCGCCGCTTTGCCGCTAAAGGGTTCGCCACTCTTCTCATTCAAATCCGCAGCCGGTGCGGTAAATAACTGCCAGCTCATCCAGCTAAGCCACAGTGCACCGGCCCAACTCATCCCCTCACGTAGCAACGGATACCCCCGCAGGAGTTCCCCTGCGCCCGCTCCGGAGATAAACACAATCAGGCTTGCCGCCACGCAGGCCCCGATTACCGCAGGTAGCGTGGCCCTGATGCCATAGCGTTGACTGCTGGTAAGGATCAGAATATTGGTCGGGCCGGGGGTTATCGACGCCACAAAGGCAAACAACATAAATGGCAGGTAGCTGTAGAGTGTATTCACAGTCGGGACTCCTTATTCTCCGTCCTGTGACTTTGGCGTTATTTATTGATGTCGTCTGGAAGATTTGTGCAAAGTTTCCGGTAATGGGCTGGCGATAGCCGATATGCCCGCTGGAACCACCTCCCCAGATGGCTTTGATCGGCAAATCCCAGCGCAGCCGCCACGCTCGCCGGTTGTTCGCCGCGGGCCAGCATACTTCGGGCATTGGCCAGCCGCAGTTGAATAAGCCAGGCATGGGGGGAGAGATGAAATTCACGTTTAAAACAACGGGTCAGGGTAAACCGGTCGGTACCCGTTTCGCGGGCCAGATCGGACAGGCCGATGTTTTCCCCCATATGGGCATGCAAATAATCCCGTGCGCGATGGGCCACCGCCGTGCTTTGCAGATGTGATGGCAGGCGCTTACGCCACTGGCTGTGCCGGGTGAGCTGCCCGAGCAGATCATCCATGGTACTTTGCTGCACAATACGCATCTCCTCGCTGTGCAGCGCATGAAAGGTCCGGGCGATCGCGCCAGCAAGCTGCGGCTCACGCGCCATCGTGCGGGAGAAATGCAGCGAATAACTGCAGGGTACGGACTCGTACAATCCACGGAGAGTGGAACTCAGCCACCTTTCATCAAGGTAAAATGTCAGGTAGGTGAAACCGCCCGCAACCGGCGCATCACCATCGTGAATTTCCCCAGGTTCGAGCAAGAAGGCATCTCCCGGCATGCTGCGATGCCGTTCACGACGGCAATGAAATTCCTGCGTACCGCTGAGGGTGATACCCACCAGATAGCTATCATGCCAGTGCGGATCGTACGCATGGCCTTCAAAGTGGGCGCGAATTGTTTCGATGCCGGTATCCGCATGTTGCCGCAGTTCCAGCCAGTCATTAGCCATATTGCCTCCGAAATCCCCGGGAACAGCATTACTCCCCCGTGCGGAAAAAATCTGGAAGATTTGTGCAATACGCCGTTTTGTGGCGCAGAATCACTCAGACTGCCGCAAACTTGAGCAACTGAACAGCATTTTTTGAAATAGAGTTGACGCATTACGGTGATTAGGGTTTAATGCGCCCCGTTGCCCGGATAGCTCAGTCGGTAGAGCAGGGGATTGAAAATCCCCGTGTCCTTGGTTCGATTCCGAGTCCGGGCACCACTTATTCAGAGAACCCAGCCTATGGCTGGGTTTTTGCTTTTCTGCAATCGGACTCTCCATCGAACGCCGTTCGATTATTCGCCGCAAGCGGCTCACCCCTTCGGGGCCTGCCTCGCTCAATAGCCTGGCAGGCCTTTTTATCCCGTACTTACGTCTGGTAACGAATCTCCCCCCATCAGGCTGGAGCTCCCCCTGAGCAGCACCTATACTGCGGTCATGCTTTAACCATCCCTCTAAAGCTTATGACAACCCAAACACTTACCCGTCAATGGCGTCTGCCTGGCGCCATCGTGGCAGTAATATTGTTGCTGGCCGCAGCCTTCGCTCTGCATACGCACTGGAACGCCTTTATCCAGTGGTGTCTGGCAACCCAGATTACGCTGCACCGCTATCTGGTGATGTACCTGCTGCAACTGAATAACCATCAGTATGCCGGGGGGCTATGGCTACTGACCGGTTCGTTCTTCTATGGCGTGTTACATGCGGTTGGGCCGGGTCACGGAAAATTTATCGTCACAACCTACCTAACTACCAACCAGGAGAGCCAAACCGCCGCCCGCGTCATCCCTTTTCTTGGCAGTCTGATGCAGGGTGTGAGTGCGATTCTTTTTGTCTTTATCCTCGCAGTGGGTTTTAACCTCGCCTCCGGCGATCTCAGTGAAAGTCGTTGGTACGTCGAGAAAATCAGCGCAATTATGGTTGGCGGGTTTGGCATCTGGCTAATCTTCAAGGCGATAAAAACCCTCAAACCACAGAAAATGAACATCACTGCCATGAGGCCGTTGCCTCATACGCATTATGACGAATGCGGCTGCGGGAATCACGGGGTGGGAATCAATATGTCGGGCGACTGGAAAACCCGGCTGGGCGTCATACTTGCCATTGGCGCACGCCCCTGTAGCGGCGCAATCATGATTTTGCTCTTTTCAAACGCGCTGGGCATTGTGAGCTGGGGGATTGCGGCAGTCATGACGATGGCATTTGGCACCGCTATGTCGATTATGGGTCTGTCACTGGCAGTGCGCTATGCCCGTAACCGTACTGCCGCCTTTTTCGGTCAGGAGGGCGGCAGCATGCCATGGCTGATACCGATGCTCAACATCGTCGGCGGCCTGGCGCTGATTCTGTTTGCCGTGGTGTTATTCTTAACCGTTGTTCCGGTAAGCCCTGGCGGTGATTATATTGCGGCGGGCTGCTGATAAAAAAGCCCGGTACATGACCGGGCTGTATCGGTTACTCGTTAATCCGTGGGTGCTGATCGACGAGGCGTGAGCGCTTCGCCTGTAGTTCAGCAATTTCCGCGTCGATATCTTCGATTTTCTGTTCAATATTATCGTGATGCTCGCGCAGAATTTCTTTCGCCTCCTGGATATCGGATGCCGCAGGCGTCGCCCCTTTTAATGGGCGGTTCGCCGTCTCCTTCATCGTAAGGCCCGTAACGAGGCCAATCACTGCAACAACCATCAGATAATACGCTGGCATCATCAGGTTCTGCGTGCTTTCAACCAACCAGGCGGCCAGTGTCGGGGTCAGGCCAGCAACCAGTACCGAAATGTTAAAGGCGCTCGCCAGTGCGCTATAACGAATATGGGTCGGGAACATTGCCGGCAATGTCGATGCCATCACGCCAATGAAGCAGTTGAGGATCACGGCCAGCATCAGCAATCCCGCGAAAATCAGCCCCGTCACGTTGCTGTTAATCAAGATAAACGCCGGGATGGACAGCGCAAACAGCGCCACGCTCCCCAGAATAATAAACGGGCGGCGGCCAAAACGGTCGCTGAGTAAGCCCATGACAGGCTGCACAAACAGCATACCGACCATAATCGCGATAATAATCAGCACGCCGTGGTCTTCTGAATAATTCAGGTTATGCGACAGATAGCTCGGCATGTACGTCAGCAACATGTAATAGGTCACGTTGGTCGCAATGACCATACCGATACAGATCAGCAAACTGCGCCAGTGCTTTGTCGCAATCTCTTTGAAAGAGACTTTCGGACCGTTTTGTAGCCCTTCGCGATCGCCCTGCTCCAGTTTATCCACATGCTGTTGAAACGCAGGGGTCTCTTCGAGCGCATGACGAAGATAAAGGCCAATAATCCCCAGAGGCAACGCGAGGAAGAAGGGAATACGCCAGCCCCAACTGAGGAAGTTCTCTTCACCAACGACCGTAGATATCAGCACGACAACGCCCGCACCGATAACAAAGCCTGCTATAGAACCAAAATCAAGCCAACTGCCCAGAAAACCGCGCCGACGGTCCGGGGAGTATTCCGCCACGAAAATCGATGCGCCGGTGTATTCCCCGCCCACAGAGAACCCTTGTGCCATTTTACACAGCAACAGCAGGACAGGTGCCCAAATACCGATGGTGGCATACGAAGGAATAAGCCCGATACAGAATGTACTGACGGACATAATCACAATGGTGATGGCGAGGATTTTCTGCCGGCCATATTTATCGCCCAGCATCCCGAAAAACAGACCACCCAACGGGCGAATAAGGAACGGGACGGAGAAGGTTGCCAGTGCGGCAATCATTTGCACACTGGGGTTGGCTTCCGGGAAAAACACTTTACCCAGCGCGTAAGCCACGAAGCCATATACGCCAAAATCAAACCATTCCATCGCGTTACCGAGTGAAGCGGCAGTTATCGCTTTTCGCAACTTCCCGTCATCAATGATGGTTACATCGCGAAGTGTAATAGGTTTAACTTTCTTCCTTTTTAACATGATGTCCTCTTTTGACTTTCGCCCTGAACCGCGCAATGGATAGCCATAGCAGGATTGCGCGTATTAAGCCGTGCATGCCGACTTACCTTGTTCAAGCGTAGCAGGTTTACTTACACTGGCTGGTTACAGCCTGTACAACCGAACCTGTTGACGCCTGGCAGGGCATTGTTTAACCGCCTTTTACCCTAACAGGGTTTAAAAACGTGATCAACTTCACACAAAATTACCCTGTGATGACAAACACAATTTTAGCAATCCACCTCACTTTCCGTCGAAACTGCGTTTTACTTAACGAGAAAATCTGTTTTTAACTTATAAAATATCCCAGAGCATTATTCATAAAACGCGCCATAACCCCCGTGATTATTATTCTGCTAGCTGTATTGGACTGCCTTTCATAAGAAAGTTCGTAACGCAAAGTTATTTAATTGTTCACATATAAATCTTTACACTGAATATGTGATGAAGATAACTAAAACACTGTTTTATTTTCATTGAATCAATATTCCAATGATCGCATCATACGCCCAGAAACAAACCAGAGAATGATAACGACGGTGCTTCCCGTGAAGGATTAACGGCGCCAGGTATTAAATAAAGTCAAACCAGGAAGGTTTAACTCATTGAATATCAAGTTTTTAGTTTCTCGGTCATGGTACATGATGAGATATGAGGATTTATAATGAAAATCAAAGCCACCATTGAACGCATCCCCGGTGGGATGATGTTAATACCTTTGCTGCTTGGGGCAATTTTAAATACGCTGGCTCCTAATACAGGCGCGTATTTCGGTTCTTTTACCAAAGGCATGATCACAGGTACGGTACCTGTTCTCGCCGTTTGGTTCTTCTGTATCGGCGCGTCAATTGATTTACGCGCGACCGGCACGGTCTTACGTAAATCCGGCACGCTGGTACTGACAAAAATCGCCGTTGCCTGGGTTGTGGCGATGATCGCCGCCACGTTTATCCCGGAAGGCGGTATTCAGACCGGTTTCTTCGCTGGCATCTCTGTACTGGCTATCGTTTCGGCGATGGATATGACCAATGGTGGCCTGTATGCCAGCCTGATGAACCAGTACGGCACGAAAGAAGAATCCGGCGCATTCGTGCTGATGTCGCTGGAATCCGGCCCACTGATGACCATGGTCATTCTGGGATCCGCAGGCCTGGCATCCTTCGAACCGCATCACTTTATCGGGGCGGTACTGCCGTTCCTGATTGGCTTTGCGCTGGGCAACCTCGACCACGACCTGCGTGCATTCTTTAGTAAAGCCACACCGGTACTGATCCCGTTCTTCGGCTTCGCGCTGGGTAATACCATCAACCTGAAAGTCATTCTCGACACCGGTCTGCTGGGTATCGTATTGGGTATCGCGGTTATCATCATCACAGGTATTCCGCTGATTATTGCTGACAAAGTCATTGGTGGTGGTAATGGTACGGCGGGTGTCGCCGCCTCTTCTGCGGCAGGCGCTGCGGTAGCAAACCCGGTAATCATCGCCCAGATTAACCCGGCGTTTGAACCGGTAGCCGCCTCCGCAACGGCGCTGGTGGCAGCAAGCGTCATTGTGACGGCGATTCTGGTGCCCATCATCACCGCGCTCTACGCCAGACGCTTTGGCGAGGTTCCAGAAACGATAAAAGCGGCAGACAAACCCGCCACCTCGCTCAATCATTAAAAAAAGCCCCCGACGATATACGCCGGGGGCCGCTTTTTAACCTGTTTGTAGCTATGTCCTGCAATTAGCCATCAACATTGGTTATCAACATTGGTTAATTGCAGGGCACATCTTTTTACTCACCGAAAATCTCATCGACCATAGCGCTGGCTAAGCGCGACGCCGAACACAGCCTGGGCATGCCCAACGCTACCGTCTGCCAGCTTTGGGTCACCGACCAGCAAATGGGGTGGCGCTCCGCATCGCACCAGTCGCCAAGCCAGCCCAGCAAATCTTTATAATCCATCAGGCCCGGTGTCGCGGGCGTTGTCAGCCACTGGTGATAAAAATGCCGTGTGGCTGGCGCAGCATTGATACCCTGCGCCAGAAAATCAGAAGCCATCGTACGCAGGTTATCTTTGAGCATAGAAGCCACCTCGCTGCTCGCCAGGCGGCAGGCGTCGCCAAAAGCGCCCCAGCGCAACTCTTCCAGCGCAACATAGCAGCGGCCCACCATCGACCAGCCGTTGTAATTCCCGGCCCGCCAGCGAGTAAAAATTTGTTCGCTGTGATTTCCCGCCTGGACCGTTAAACCACGCTGACCGAGCGCCTTCTCTTTCCAGTTCGCTCGTTGGCTAAAATGCTCAATTAATTCATCATATTGCTGCTGATTACCAGGCGTGCTGGTCGCCGGCCGGCGCTGCTCAGCCTGTTGCAGTGCGACCAGGCGCTGGGAGATGCGCGTGAGCGCAAGATGGCCGGGATCGAGCATGCTGGCTAGCTTTTCCGCCAGCCCCAGACGTAACGAGTCATTCTCATTTAATACGCCGGACATGGCCCACGGACGCAGTTGGGTTTGCGCCATTACTTCCTGGGTCAGTCTTTCACGAAACAACTGCTGTTGGGGCACAATCTGACTCTGGCGAGGCGCATCAGCACCCTGCACTAAATCCACAATGAACTTCGGATGAATGCACTCAAGCGTTCGCCCAGGCCCTTCCAGTAGTCGATTTTTCATAATTACTCTGCTGCGAATAGTGTTTGTATATCATCGCGTAAAAGACGTGCATCTTCTTGAATCCAGTTAGCAGTCTTGATGCAGTGTTTCAGGTGCTGACGCAATGCTAACACTGATGATTCGTTTTGCTGACGAATCGCGAGACTGTCACGCAAACTATCTTGTAGCCCTGCCAGACTGAGTGAGAACTCGGCAAAGAACGTCGCCATACCCGCCGTAACAGAAACATCGACCTGAGCAGCCAAAGCTTTACGAATTTGTTCACAAAAATTAGCAACATGCTGGACAAGCTTGTTATGCAATGACGCCACATCAATGACATAGCGTGTACGGGTCACCACATAATCATCCCAACCCCAGCTCGGATTATTTAGCCAGCGCGAGACCGTTTCACGTACGCTTCCGCTACGTGGCGCCTGCCCTGCCGGGGTATCTTCCGGCGCGATCGCATTGGTAAAAAGCTGGCGAGTATTAAAGTTGAGTGCGCTTGCCTGGAATGCCGGGAAACTGATACGAGCCCGGAAACCAGCGTGGCTGAGCTCTTCTTTAATGCGCATCTCAATCGGGCGCATCGCATCATTGAGTGAGCGGGCCAGGGTATTTTCCAGTTGGTCAAAACGCATCGCCAGTTCGCGACTGATCTTCTCCTGCGCGGTGACAAAAATCGCTTCGCAGGAGGAGCGCATTTTACTCAGGACAATCTGCGCCTGCCCTTCATCTTCCAGCACCAGTTGGCCTGGCGAAAATCCCGAATCAAGACGCAGGTCGGCCTGACTTTCGCTGGCCATTTCCATCATCCTGCCATCGCTAAACCAGGCGTTAATGACTTCAATAATTTCCAGTTGCTGGCCATGAATGAACACGTCCGCCGCCGCCAGCGCTTCATCCACCTCATGATCAATCTCATCGCTGACGCGCTCCTGACAATTTTTCAGTAGCGTCATATCTTCTTCAAGGCGTGTGATATTGTGCTCAAGGTTCTCAAACGCAACTGTCAGCCCCTGGTAGCGGAAGTCAAGATATTCCCGGGCGCTCTGGGCGTAATTAAGCAGCTTATGCGACGCCGAACGCAGCGCATACAGCGACGCGTTGGCGTGTGCGGCATGCAGCAACTTGCGAATCGGTTGCTCAAACAGCGAGTCTTCCCACAGCAGGTCGGCGGCGTGATGAATATGCTCAACGTCATCCAGGTCGGCCATTCTCCAGCGTCTGCCCAGCGCCGCTTCGGCAAAATCCTGCACCCAGCGCTGTTCTTCCGGGTCGGGTAATTTCCCCTGCTGTTTGATTTCATGACGGGCGCGGTTCGCCAGATAGCCCCACATCGACGAGACGGGAAAAATCTGCGTCGGGTTGATATACCCTTTCATTAGCGTTCCGGCGATCAGCGCCCGTACCTGTTCTTCGTCATCGCTATTACGGTCTTTTTGATCGAACTTATTCACCAGCGCATACAGCGGAACAGAGCGCCCAACAGCGGAAATGGCGTGGCGTACCTCTTCATCAGAGATCGACTTAAGCTGGGTGTAATCCATCACCGCCAGTACCGCAGACGCGCGCGCCAGTTGCTCATTAAGCATCTTGTGCAGATGCGGCTGTCCCGCTTCGTTTGGCCCTGGGGTATCAAGCAGCGTCAATTGCCCCAGGTCGTTTTCAAGACCCGCCAGGTGAACAAATTCCACTTCAATAACCGGGATATTCTCTATAGAGGCATAAGCCGAGAAGGGAAAATCAACATCCAGCGCTTTTGACAGACGCACCAGGTCGTTAAGGCTCTTTAAACAATGAAAAATGGGCTGTGCGCCCAGATAATGTTTGTCGAATGCATCTCCTTTAGCGATGCGTTCGAGCAGGGCGCTCATGTCCTTATCGATTTCGAGCTTTTGCGCCAGCTTTTCACGGTCATAGGTATAAAGCCGCGTCTGGAGTTGCTGGGTCAACGTATCGATTGGCCCGACATGGGCGAAATGAAGTACAGGCTCTTTCTGGCCCGGTGTGTGGCGAATCAGTGTCGGTAGCGCCGTCATAGGGCGGTTGCGATTAGGCAAAACCTCAGTACCCACAATCGCGTTGATTGTGGTCGACTTACCTGCTTTCATCGTCCCGACAATCGCTAGTACCATCTCCAGTCGGGTGATTTTCCGTAATTCGTTGTGCAGAGTGGCTTGCTGCGTCTCAATGCCGCGAGCGCTAAAATGTAATGGCAGTACATTTGCGTTATCTGCTTTGCTGGAAGCCGCCTCATTAAGCGTTGCAATCGGCAGGGATTTGAGCGCCTGCAGATTATGCAAGGAGAGTTGTAACAACCTCTCTGCTTCCTGGCTTAATTCGAAAATTGTCTGTGTGTGCATGATAAAAGTCTTTCCTTAACGCAAATTTCTTACTTTTATTAAGCCGCGATGTTTTTATTTGTGAAGTTTCGGCTTTTATAATTACGTGTGGAAAATATCTTATAGAAGATAAATGCCTGATGGGAATCAGGAAAAATGTAATTTCTCGGTAGAGAATGACAGAGCGCGCCGTCCCGGACATAAAAAGCCCGAGAGATAGAGAGCGTAGCTCATTTTCAAGAACGACCAGGATATATCGTCATTTATTTACCCCCCCAATTTGCGAGGTAATTAACTGTCTTCGTCAGAAGACGCTGCTGACATGACTGTTTGCTAATTATTCACACCGGTTGCGTCACCTCACCTTATCTGAATTGGCAATGGGTAGCAATTTCCCGAGGAAAATATTCTAAATATCATACATAAGCTTTTTTCTCTCATCACCTGGGCTTAGCATCGCCTAAGGCAATGACAGGTTATGTCACCTGCATCACCTTTTTTATCTTTTTCTGAAAAAAAGAATAGCAACAGTAATTATACGGACTTGATGTATAATCGCGGACTTTTCTGGCATAAACCGCCTTTTTCGCTGGCCTGTTTCCAGCATCATATGTACTTTTTCGAGGATAACCCATGCAACTGCCAAACTGCCCGAAATGCAATTCTGAATACGCTTATGAAGATAATGGCATGTTCATCTGCCCGGAATGCGCCCATGAATGGAATGACAACGAAGCAGCTGCCGAAAGCGACGAATTGATTGTCAAAGATGCCAACGGCAATTTACTGGCCGACGGCGACAGCGTCACTGTCATTAAAGATCTGAAAGTAAAAGGAAGTTCTTCCATGCTGAAAATCGGCACGAAAGTGAAGAATATCCGTCTGGTCGAAGGCGATCATAACATTGACTGCAAAATCGACGGATTTGGCCCAATGAAGTTGAAATCCGAGTTTGTTAAAAAGAACTGATTGTCGTTCTACACACCAGCGGATTAGAACTCATCTTCCAGTCGGCGTTCCTCGTCATCCAGTTGACGACGCTCCTGATCGAGCTGACGCTGCCGGTCATCGAGCTGGCGGCGTCGGTCTTCAAGCTGTCTGCGCCGGTCTTCATAGCGTCTGCTCTGCTCGTCACTACGGCGGCGATCGTCATCATACTGCCGATCATCGTCGTTACGGCTATCGCTGGGGTGATAGGCATCATTGATGGCCCGCTGAATATTGCCGATGGCATCATCGACAATGTCAGCACGGGCAATATGGCTGGTAAGAGAGAGTGCGCTGATAAACAGCAAGATTGCGTAACGTTTCATAAAGCCAGTCTCAATAGTGGGCTGGCTTTACGTTAATCAAGCGCCATTCTCACGAGTAGCGGAGGAATCTCAAACTACGTCGGTTAGCCGCTTACAAACCATAGCGGTCAATGATCTGCCGATGGCGCTGTTCATCCAGCCCACCTTTAGCGGCGACGCTAAGCCAGTGCACCGGATGCGGCCAGTCACGCGTAAGCGTGAGCAACATATTGTCCACTTCCTGCGGCAGCATCGATAACGGCGTAGCCAGATTAAAATACACGCCTGGCAGCGGATGCTCAGGATGTTCGCGATCGGTTATTTCATAATCCGCTTCGCTGCTCACCCACACTTGCCCACCGAATTCGCGCACTTTTTTCTCAAACTGATCAAACATCTCCTCGCCCGGATAAACGCCATCAACAAACCATGATGGGGCATAGCTGCCTTCTTCAATGATTTCGACAACATCATAGAGACCGATAAAATATTCCCGCTCGGCTTCATCTTCCGGAGGGGTATTGAGCAGTTCGACATCAAAGACCACGCTGTCGCCTAAATGCTGCTGCGCTTTCGGCCAGGCCGGCTGGAAGACTCTGGCCGTGGCAGGCCCGGTACGCTGAGCAAGGTAGTAAACATAGTCGTGCTCTTCCCTGAAACGTAGCCGCACAGCTCCCCAGTTTTCTTCAATGGGGCCGTCTTCGCTTTCGAATTTCATTCCCAGCTTCGTTCCGGCCTCACGCACCAGCGCCCACTCCTCCTGAATACTCGCCGCCGTGATCAGATCCCACAGCACATTGTTAGTCTCTTGTTCCTGCGCCTCAAGCATCGCAATAGCACGCTGAAGACGTGGGATAGCCCGCTCGCTGGCGCGCAGTTTCATTGCCGCACGGCTCGCCATCAACAATGGAGCAATTTTACTGCTACCTTCTGGCGTATTGAGCATCGACTCACTCAGAGTTTCCAGCGCCGCCCAATCCTCATTACCAAAGGCGACCTGCATTTCGAACCAGTACGCGACGTGGGGGAGCGTATCGCGATAGTCCTTAGCGAGGGCTAATATCTCATCGAACCGCCGCGTACGTAGCAACACGCCCAGCAACTCGAAAAGCAGAGGGGACTCACTCTGTGGATGGCGTAACCGCCAGGTTTGCAGCAGCGCGATGGCTTCATCAGCGGCATGGCAAGCCTCCAGTGCGGATGACGCCAGCGCAACCAGTTGTTCATTATCAGGCAACTGCATGGCCGCCAGTTTCAGCCATTCCGCCTCCTGTTCAGGGTCACGCCCCTCGTTTTGTTTACTGCGCTCTTCAAGCCACTCATACAGCTCATCTGCAGGAACCGGGAGCAGCACTTCTTGTTCTTTACCGGCAATGTCGCGTTCAAGTTCCGCCAGGGTGCGATCGGCGCCCATTTGTTTACGTAAACGCGGCAAACAGGCTTTTGCCTGCCCTAACGCCCGGCGGGCAATCCAGGTCGCGTTGCGCGCCAGCGCCAGACGAATATGCACTATCGCGGTATCTATTGCTGCCCGCCAGGCCTGTCGGGCGATACGCTGCTCCAGGATTTGCTGTAACGACACGCCTGTCTGCCAGTTGTTATAAGACGCATCATGGCGGCAAAGCTGGTCAATAATCCTCACCCAACGGACGACGCCGCGTGTTTGCAGTTGCTTCCAGTGGATCAGACTGTTGCAGGCGTCATCCAGCCGTCCCATACAGGCATAGGCTTCCGCGCGGATCATCGTGCGCGTAAGCCGTATCTGTTCGGCGCAGCCTTCCAGTTCCTCAGGCGCGCAGAGGGGTTCAATCACCGCCAGCGCGTCTTCATAACGCCCTAAGTAAATCAATGCTTCGGCTTCGTTTTCCAGCAGGCCAGTGACATCAGGCTCCCCTGCATCACGCACTTTTTTTATCTGCCCCCGAATGTAATCCAGCGCCTGCTGCGTTTCGCCTTTATCGACCATGGCGCAGAATTGCTCGTCCGATAAACACTGGAAACAGCTCCATAACGGCGTAATACGTTCCATTGTTTCCTGACACACGGCAATACGTTCATCCGCCCAGCCCGGGCCGTCGATATTGCCGTAGCAATCGCTGAGATCCTGAGTAACACAAACGGATTGGGGGCACGCAATAGCATCCGGTTGATGGGCGCGCTCAAAGAAAGTCACCGCATCACCCAGCGCTGTCTCACCTTCTCCCATGCCCAGTCGATGGCGCATCTCCCAGTGGCCAATGAACACCTCAAGCCAGGGATTCCCCGCCGTCTTCTTAAATGATCGCGCCTCCGGCAGTAACGCTTCGCTCACATCAGGCTTAACGTCACAAATGGCGTTAATTAATTTATTCAAATGATCTGTAATATAGGGTTGGCCTGCAGCATGAAGATCCCTTTCATATTGGTTGTACCATTGCCATATATCCATTTTATTATTCCCCTTTATGTGCAAGAAATTGAGTCATTATTATCTGGTTAATATTATCCAGCGCCTGATGAAAATCATTGGGTCCCGAACGTTGCAGCTGAAAAGATAAAATGACCTTCAGGCTTTTCAATAACTGACAGGCAACATCAGTGTGTTTCCCGTTTTGCCAGGAAGCAGAAAGCGCCTTAATGGCCGGATTATTAAAATTAATATAGAGCTGTTTATCGGACTGCTCGCTGATCCGTTGAGTAAACTGCCGTGCCAGCATCAGTGCCGCAGTACTCATTCGTCGATCGGCATCATCTTGTTCCAGCCGCTGTTTCAATTCGACTTCGCGATTCGGCACCACCACAAAGGGGAGCACTGCGGGCTCAAAGCGTGAAATAACACACTCTTCATCGTCAGCCAGTTGCTCGCGCCACCACTGTTCTTCTTGCTGGCTAATCTCATGGCAGGAGAACAATGATTGATTACCGCCCGAGGTGCCAATTTCAATCAATCGCGCTGAATAGAGCGTTGCCCAACGGCGAAGAAACGGTATAACGGCATAGCGATGCCCCAGCGCAACGGGGCGCCCGGAAAGACGAAATAACATCTCCTCGAAGGAGCTCTCTTCTCCCGGCATCACCAGTAGCGTATTTTGCTGACGCAGATGGCTGACCGGAATCTCCCCTTTTGAGGTCGGGATGAGCAGATCATCTTTGAGCAGATCAAACAACCTTTCATCGCAAATCGCTGCGCCTAACAAGGCTTCATTATGACGCAGCAGTACACGCCGCCAGATAGCCGGCTGATTTTTTGCCAGCTCGCCCAGACCTTTAATTAACCCTTCGGCTAACGCATGCTGCGTGGCGAAATAGGCGTCATCACGCTGTAAATCTTCCCGATTCGCCGTGGGCGTCAGGATGTTGGACTCTACAACACCGCCAACAAAACCTGCCCACAGCGGCAACAGATCGTGTGCCTGATCGTCGAGCAGCATGCCGCGCAAAAAGAGCGACAGATTACGGTTATCGCTGGTGCCGTAGGTCGCGCCATCCTGAATCCAGAGAATGCCGACCACATCGCTTTTGCCAGAAGGGGTGATATCAATGGTGCAAATAGGGGTAAACGTACGTTCAAAACGGCTGGCGAACTCAATATTCTGCTTCTGCCGAAGCCCGGGATGGAGGACGACCGGCGATTCGTGGTCCCGGCGCCAGGGGGGTGAAAGATGGTTGACCGCCGTCTCCGATTGACCCACAAACAGCGGTTCACGCATTAACACGCAATAGCGGCCAAGCAACGTTTCCAGCAACGGATTATCCGCAAGATAGCTAAACTCGTCTTTGAGGCTGAGGGTGACCGTAAAGCCTGGCTCCCTGGGGAAGGCAGATTCGATTCGGTACGTTTCCCCGTTATCTGAACGATAAACCCACCCTTCCTGAGGCGTTTTCCAGGAGGTAGTATGGACAGTAACCTGCCGTGCCAGCACGAATGACGATAAGAAACCCAGGCCGAACATACCAATGAGACCGGTGTCATCATCCTCCTGACGCAATTGCCGCGTATAGCCTATTCCGACCGTTGCCAGGAATTCATGGATTTCCTGTTTTGTCAGACCCGCGCCCGAGTCAGAAATCGTAATCGTTTTATTCTGCGGGTTTCCGGTAACCCGAATTTCAGGCGTGAAGGCAGAAGTAACGTCCTCCAGCCTGCGCCGGACTATCGCATCATGCGCATTTTGCACCAGCTCACGTAACGCGACGATGGGCGTGGAGTAAAGGTGTTTACTTAATACCTGCATAAGGCCATGCAGGTTTACCGCGGTATCATGCTGCTCAATAGCGACGATCTTATTATCCATAATTTTTTCAGATCTCTGATTTTTCAATTACATTGCAGACAGGTAAGTATAGGTGCAGCTACAAAAAATTCGCGACTCCATATTATTATTTTCGGTCAGGAAGAATAAGCCGATAAAATCTTAAAGAATGTTGATTAATAGAATATGAATTATTACGGAAGATACTGTTCTTCCTGTAACGTGACGCAACATATATCAATGAGATGACAAGGTTATTAATTGCTGTCGCATACCATAACGAAATGGAATAGAATTTCGCTGTTCACTCTCTCCGTATTATCGCGGCTGCTGAACCCGATCAATCTGTGAGAGAAAATACAATGGAAAAACCCCGTAGCCGGGACTGGCGCCTCGCCCAAAAGCGGCGCAAGAAATCCCGTGATGTTCACACCGCGCGTTTGCGTTTTCGTGGCGAAAAAAACTGGAAGATGCTGTACCTGCGTTCTGAAAAAGTCTCGCGGGCCGCACAACTGGGAATGGAGTATCCACGGATAACCCGTCGACAACGGACGAAGCGTGGCCTGGAAGAGTATCTGCTTGCCAATGAATGTCCTTTTCATTTGTAGCCGCAATCAATGGCGCAGCCCCACGGCGGAACAGGTGTTCCGCCGTTATGCCGGGCTTAATGTCCGCTCCGCAGGCACCAGCCGTAATGCCAAAAAACCGGTTTCTGCCGAATGGCTTCAGTGGGCGGATGTTATTTGCGTGATGGAACAGGAACATAAAAACCGGTTAATGGCCGACTTTCGCCGCATCATCGGCAACAAGCCGCTTCATGTTCTCGACATCCCTGATGACTACCGCTACATGGCGCCTGCATTGATCGCGCTGCTCGAAGAGATCGTTCCTCCGGTACTTGGCCTCGCCAGTGATGCCACCCCGCCGACGCATTCTTAGCGTTGCTGTTGCTCTATCGCCTGAATCGCCTCAACGCGCGTAAGATGGCGCCCTCCTTCAAACTCGGCGGCCAGCCAGCTATCGACAATCATTTTCGCCAGCTCAAGGCCAACAACCCGTGAACCAAACGCCAGGATGTTGGTGTCGTTATGCTGACGGGAAAGCTGTGCCGAATAAGGCTCGCTGCACACAACGGCACGAATGCCAGGGTATTTATTAGCGGTAATAGAGATACCGACGCCCGTACCACAAATCAGAATGCCGCCTTCCACTTCCCCTGCCACCACCGCCTCCGCCACTGCGCTGGCAAAGCGTGGATAGTCAGTGCGCTCACCTGACCACGTACCTTTATCGATAACGTCAACCCCCCTCGCCGCCAGGTGCGCCAGAATATCCCCCTTAAGAATGAAACCGACGTGATCGCAGCCGAACGCAATCCTCTTCATGTTTTCCGCCTTATGATTGAGCAAACTTTACGGACCCGGTGACCTTTGTGATTTCTGACCGGTTTTCTGCTGAATAAAACCCCAAAATCACCGGGTTCAGCGCCTTTTCTACACGGCATTAATTTACAAATCAACTAATCGTTGTGTTCTAATCATCAAAATAAAAAATATCACCATCAAAAATATAAATATAATTTATTGATATTATTGTAATTAATTGAAAATCTGCATACCAGAACATCCTCTAACTTCACAAAAAATAAAACTTTATGAATTTAACTATTGTGTGAAGTTAGCGACATATTTATGATGATGCCTGTGGTGATATAGTGTCGTCATCAATACAAAAACAAGAGAAAGCAATGAGTCAGTCAGAGTTTGATCAAGGACTCCCTAACGGTATCGGCCTCGCCCCCTGGCTGCGAATGAAGCAGGAAGGAATGACCGATAACGAGAGCCGCATTGTGGACTGGTTACTTACACCAGGTAATCTGAGCGACGCGCCAGCCATTAAAGATGTGGCGGAAGCACTCGCCGTGTCAGAGGCGATGATTGTTAAGGTTTCAAAGCTGCTGGGCTTTAGCGGTTTTCGTAACCTGCGTAGCGCACTCGTGGACTACTTTTCTCAGTCCGAGCAGGTTCTCCCCGCAGAACTTGCTTTTGATGAAGCACCACTGGATGTGGTGAACAAGGTTTTCAACATCACATTACGCACCATCATGGAAGGTCAGTCGATTGTGAATGTGGAAGAAATTCATCGCGCGGCGCGCTTTTTCTACCAGGCGAAACAGCGGGATCTTTACGGCGCGGGCGGATCAAATGCCATCTGCGCGGATATCCAGCATAAGTTTTTACGTATCGGTGTACGCTGCCAGGCTCATCAGGACGCACACATAATGATGATGTCCGCAGCGCTATTACAAGAAGGCGATGTTGTACTGGTGGTTACCCACTCAGGGCGGACAAGCGATGTTAAAGCAGCAGTGGAACTGGCAAAAAGGAATGGGGCAAAAATTATTTGCATCACACATAGCTATCATTCGCCCATTGCCAGGATGGCTGATTTTATTATTTGCTCGCCAGCACCAGAGACGCCTTTATTAGGCAGAAACGCATCTGCAAGAATATTACAACTGACATTACTCGACGCATTCTTTGTATCGGTTGCTCAACAGAATATCGAACAGGCGACCAAAAATATGGAAAAGACCGGTGCAATTGTTGATTTCTTTTCACCGGGCGCATTAAAGTAAAACTAAAAAAGGTTAATCCCATTATCTCTGTGGGATTAACCACAACGCTTCCCTACAATGAGAATACTGCTATGAATAAATACCTGAAAATATTCAGCGGCGCTGCTATGGGTTTAATGTTATCTACCAGCGCGTTTGCTGCCGCCGACTATGCCGTCGTATTAAAAACACTGTCTAACCCATTCTGGGTGGATATGAAAAAAGGCATTGAAGACGAAGCGAAAACTCTGGGCGTCAGCGTAGATATTTTCGCATCTCCTTCAGAAGGCGATTTTCAGTCACAGCTTCAGTTATTCGAAGATCTGAGCAATAAGAATTATAAAGGTATCGCATTCGCACCACTCTCTTCCGTCAATCTGGTTATGCCGGTTGCGCGTGCATGGAAAAAAGGTATTTATCTGGTTAACCTCGATGAAAAAATCGACATGGATAACCTCAAAAAAGCAGGCGGTAACGTCGAAGGCTTTATTACCACCGATAACGTCGCCGTTGGTGCAAAAGGTGCGGACTTTATCGTAGAGAAACTGGGTACACAGGGTGGTGAAGTGGCCATTATCGAAGGTAAAGCCGGTAATGCGTCCGGTGAAGCACGTCGTAACGGCGCTACCGAAGCCTTTAAAAAAGCCAGCCAGATTAAACTGGTTGCCAGCCAGCCCGCCGACTGGGACCGTATCAAAGCCCTGGACGTTGCCACCAACGTACTGCAGCGTAACCCGGACCTGAAAGCGTTCTACTGCGCCAATGACACCATGGCGATGGGCGTGGCTCAGGCCGTAGCTAATGCTGGCAAGACAGGCAAAATACTGGTTGTCGGCACCGACGGTGTTCCGGAAGCCCGTAAGATGGTCGAGGCGGGTCAGATGACCGCCACTGTTGCCCAGAACCCGGCTGATATCGGCGCCACTGGCCTGAAAATGATGGTTGATGCAGCGAAAACAGGTAAGGTTATTCCGCTGGATAAGGCCCCGGAATTCAAGCTGGTCGATTCAATCCTGGTCACGAAGTAATGCAGGTCAGTTCGGCCTGATGCCCTCACCCCTGCCCTCTCCCACTGGGAGAGGGTGAAAGGCAAACAGTGCGATGAGGGTCAGGGTGAGGGGAAATACGCGGCTCCAACAAAAGGTAATAAAGGAAACTCATTATGGTCACGCCATATATTTCGATGGCGAGTATCGGCAAATCCTTTGGTCCGGTTCACGCATTAAAATCCGTCGATTTAACTATTTACCCTAATGAAATACATGCATTATTGGGTGAGAATGGTGCCGGTAAATCAACGTTAATGAAAGTATTATCGGGAATTTATGAACCGACCAAAGGCACCATCACCATTAATGATATTAATTACGACAAACTCGATCATAAGCTGGCGGCGCAACTCGGCATTGGTATTATTTATCAGGAACTCAGTGTTATTGATGAATTAACCGTACTGGAAAATCTGTATATCGGCCGTCACCTGACGAAGAAGGTTTGTGGTGTCAATCTTATTGACTGGCGAGAAATGCGCGTCCGCGCCGCAATGATGTTATTGCGTGTTGGCCTAAAAGTAGACCTTGATGAAAAAGTGGCGAATTTATCTATCAGCCACAAACAAATGCTCGAAATTGCCAAGACATTAATGCTCAACGCCAAAGTTATTATTATGGACGAGCCAACTTCTTCGCTGACGAATAAAGAGGTTGATTATCTTTTTCTGATAATGAATCAGCTACGCAAAGAAGGGACGGCAATTGTTTATATCTCTCACAAACTGGCTGAAATCCGCCGTATTTGTGACCGCTATACCGTCATGAAAGACGGCAGCAGCGTCTGCAGCGGCCTGGTCAGCGATGTCTCTAATGACGACATCGTCAAACTGATGGTCGGCCGTGAGTTACAAAACCGCTTCAACGCAATGAAAGAGAACACCGGCAACGTTGAGCGAGACACGGTGTTTGAAGTGAAAAACGTCACCAGCCGCGACAAGAAAAAAGTGCGCGATATCTCGTTCAGCGTCAATCGCGGCGAGATCCTCGGCTTCGCCGGGCTGGTCGGTTCAGGGCGTACCGAACTGATGAACTGCCTGTTCGGTGTGGATAGACGCAGCAGCGGTGAAATCCGTCTCAATGGCAAAGTTATCTCTCCGCGTTCCCCGCTGGACGCACTGAAAAAAGGAATGGCCTACATCACCGAAAGCCGCCGCGAGAATGGTTTCTTTGGCAACTTCTCTATCGCCCAGAACATGGCGGTAAGCCAGAGTCTGAAGAAAGGTGGCTATAAAGGTGCAATGGGATTGTTTAATGAAGTCGAAGAGCGAAACGTTGCGCAGGCGCAGCGTGAGTTGTTGGGGCTGAAATGCCACTCCGTCGATCAGAACATCACCGAGCTTTCCGGTGGGAATCAGCAGAAGGTACTGATCTCCAAATGGCTGTGCTGCAACCCTGACGTGGTCATTTTCGATGAGCCGACACGCGGTATCGATGTTGGCGCAAAAGCTGAAATCTACAAAGTGATGCGCCAACTGGCGGATGACGGAAAGGTCATCCTGATGGTGTCATCCGAACTTCCTGAAATTATCGCCGTCTGCGACCGCATCGCCGTGTTCTGCGAAGGACGACTGACGCAAATCCTGCCCAATCGCGACGATATGAGCGAAGAGGAGATTATGGCATGGGCATTACCACAAGAGTGAAAAGCGAAATGAGCGAGAAAAAGCCCTTCAACTTCGCGCTGTTCTGGGATAAATACGGCACCTTTTTTATCCTGGCTATCATCGTCGCGATCTTTGGCACAATGTCGTCCCAGTACTTCCTGACGGCGAATAATATCACGCAGATCTTTGTCCAAAGTTCGGTGACAGTACTGATCGGTATGGGCGAGTTCTTCGCCATCCTGATTGCTGGTATCGACCTGTCCGTCGGCGCAATTCTGGCGCTCTCCGGGATGGTCACCGCCAAGTTAATGCTGGCCGGTGTTGACCCTTTCCTGGCAGCCGTAATCGGCGGCGTGGTGGTCGGTGGCTTACTGGGCGCCATCAACGGTTGCCTGGTGAACTGGACAGGGCTACATCCATTCATCATTACGCTTGGGACCAACGCCATTTTCCGTGGGATCACGCTCGTTATCTCTGATGCCAACTCGGTTTATGGCTTCTCCTTTGATTTCGTTAACTTCTTCGCCGCGAGCGTTATCGGCATCCCGGTGCCGGTACTCTTCTCTCTGGCCGTGGCGATCATTCTCTGGTTTCTGACCACCCGTATGCGCCTGGGTCGCAACATCTATGCGCTCGGCGGTAACAAGAACTCTGCGTTTTATTCCGGTATCGATGTGAAATTCCACGTTCTGGTGGTGTTCATTATCTCCGGCATCTGCGCCGGGCTGGCGGGCGTCGTTTCCACCGCACGTCTGGGTGCCGCAGAACCACTGGCCGGTATGGGTTTTGAGACCTACGCCATTGCCAGCGCCATCATCGGCGGCACCAGCTTCTTCGGCGGCAAGGGGCGCATCTTCTCAGTGGTTATTGGCGGGCTGATTATCGGCACCATCAACAACGGTCTGAATATCTTGCAGGTTCAAACGTATTACCAGTTGGTGGTGATGGGCGGACTAATTATCGCCGCAGTCGCCCTGGACAGACTGATCAGTAAATAACCTTATCGCTTTAGGTCGCAGGTGTTCTGCCTTGTCGGTTGGCTCCTTACCAGGGAATTGACGAGCCGATGGGCTTCTTGCCGCCAAAAATCAAAATTCAGGAGTTAGCATGAAAATTTCCCCCTCTTTGATGTGTATGGATCTGCTGAAATTTAAAGAACAGATCGAATTTATCGATACCCACGCAGACTATTTCCACATCGACATCATGGATGGACATTTCGTCCCTAACCTGACGCTGTCACCGTTCTTCGTAAGTCAGGTCAAAAAGCTGGCGAGTAAGCCGCTCGACTGCCATCTGATGGTAACGCGGCCACAGGACTACATCAGCCAACTGGCAAGCGCAGGGGCAGACATCATCACCCTGCACCCGGAGACCATTAACGGCCAGGCCTTCCGCCTGATCGACGAAATTCGCCGCCTGGGCATGAAAGTGGGTCTGATCCTGAACCCGGAAACCACCGTGGATGCGATGAAGTACTACATCCACAAAGCCGACAAAGTGACCGTGATGACCGTTGACCCGGGTTTTGCTGGTCAGCCGTTTATTCCGGAAATGCTGAATAAAATCGCCGAACTGAAAGCCTGGCGTGAGCGCGAAGGGCTAAGCTTTGAAATCGAGATCGACGGATCCTGCAACAAAGCAACCTATAAGCGTCTGATGGAAGCCGGAGCGGATGTGTTTATCGTTGGCACCTCCGGCCTGTTCAACCAGGCAGAGCAGATTGGCGATGCCTGGGCCGTTCTGGAAGAGCACGTTCTGGCCGCGAAAAACGAGGTACAACCTCATGCACCAACAGCATAATGTGGTCGCAGGCGTGGATATGGGGGCGACCCATATCCGCATCTGCCTGCAAACCGCCGCGGGCGATGTGCTGCACTGTGAAAAGCGCCGCACCGCCGAAACTATTGAGAGCGGTGTGGTGGCCGGAATAAGCGGCCTGCTCAGCCAGTTGCTGGAGCAGTATAACGCGCAGTGTTATGGCCTGGTGATGGGGTTCCCGGCGCTGGTCGGTAAGGACAAGCGCACCATCATCTCCACGCCGAACCTGCCGCTGACGCCGGATTCACTGATTGGGCTGGCAGAGCAGCTCGAAGACGCGCTGGGTTGCCCGGTGGAGTTCTCCCGCGATGTGAACCTGCAACTGTCATTTGATGTGCAGGAAAACGGGCTGGCGGGCCAGGAAGTGCTGGCGGCTTATCTGGGCACCGGCATGGGCTTCGCCATCTGGCTCAACGGCGCCCCCTGGACCGGTGCGCACGGTGTAGCGGGTGAGCTGGGACATATTCCTCAGGGTGATATACAGCAGCATTGTGCTTGCGGTAACCCCGGCTGCCTGGAGACCGTCTGTTCAGGGATCGCGCTACGTCGCTGGTACGAACAGCAGCCGCGGGATTACGAGCTGGGCGCGCTCTTCGAACACGCAAGCCATGAGCCCTTCGTCAAGGCATTGCTCGACCATGCCGCGCGCGCTATCGCCACCAGTGTTAACCTGTTCGATCCGGACGCGGTGATTTTGGGCGGCGGGGTGATGGATATGCCGTCATTCCCACGGGATGCGCTGATTACGGCGATTCGTGTACACGTGCGAAAACCCTTACCGCATGATGAAGTACGTTTTCTGGCGGCGTCCTCCTCCGCGTTTAACGGTGCGCAGGGTGCGGCCACACTTGCCCGCAGCCGCTTTACGCCGCAATCCGTCGCAGCGCCTGCGCCAGTTGCACACGGGTAAAGGGTTTTCGCAGCAGTTCAACGTCCGGTAGCGCAGGATTATGTACCGGACGTAAATCCTGGCCGCTAATCAGTAACAGCGGCAAATGCGGATAGTGCTGACGGGCATAATTAATCACCTCTGCGCCGCTCATCTGCCCCGGCAGCATCAGGTCGCTGATCAGCATGCCAATATCCTCGGACGCAGCCAGCAACGCCAGCGCCTGTTCGCCGCACTCCGCCTCCAGCGTTAAGTACCCCAGCCCATGTAACTGTTCACAAAGGGTCTGTCGTACATCCGCCTCATCTTCCAGCACCAGGATTAATTTATCCGTACGGTCAGCTTCCTGTGCCGGTAACGGCTCAACCGGGCTCACGACCTGCACCGACGCGCGTGGAAGTTGTAAACGCACTGTGGTTCCCTGCCCTGGCACGCTATCAATGGCCACCCGCCCACCGGACTGGCGCACAAAGCCGTATACCATCGACAGCCCCAGGCCGCTGCCGCTGCCGGTCTGCTTGGTGGTGAAGAATGGCTCGAAAACGCGCGCCTTCACGTCTTGCGACATGCCGCAACCGCGATCGATCACTTCCAGCGCAACCATATCCTGCCTGCGTCCGTCGCTACGCGTGACGCGCTGATTCCAGGTGCGGATCTTGATCGTTCCTTTCTGTCCTTCCATCGCATCCCGCGCATTCATCACCAGATTGATGATGGCATTTTCCAGTTGGCCAACGTCTATCCATGCAGGCCAGGCGGGTTGCTGAGCTTCAATTTCCAGCGTCAGCGTGGCAGGGAGAGAATGACGCATCAGTTCGCTTAAGTTTTCCAGCAGCGGCTGCATCTCCACGGCATGGGGGTGCAGAGATTGCTTGCGCGAGAAGGCCAACAAACGCTGGGTCAGCATCGCTCCGCGCTCAGCCGCTTTTAACGCACGGGAGATACGCGGTGCATCCGGCGATTGCGGGTTCACCAGCTCAAGGCTCCCGATAATGACCGCCAGTAAGTTATTAAAATCATGCGCCAGCCCGCCCGTAAGCTGACCGACGGCTTTCATTTTCTGGCTGTGCAACAGCGCCTCTTCCAGCCCCTTACGCTCGGTTCTGTCCAGCACGACGTTGACCATCCCACGCCCAGGTACCGGGCTAAATCGCAGTTCAATGGTGCGGTTATCCGCCAGGCGAAGCTCCTGCGGTTTTGGCATCGGGCGCGCGAGGTTCTCCTGCACATGGTCCGGCAGCTCACTCACCTGACGCAGCAAACCCTGATAGTGCTGACCACGTTGCAGCGCATCGGCAGAGAGGCCAAGCAACAGCGGGTACTGCGGGTTCCACACCACCAGACAGCCCTGGCTGTCAAACAGGGCAAAGCCGTCGCGCATGGCATGGAAGGTCGTCTCCAGTTGGGTGCTCTTCTCTTTGAGCAACTTTGAGGTGTGTTCCAGCGAGGCGGTATTGCGGGCAAAGACGTTAAAGGCCCGCGCCAGTTCGCCCAGTTCATCGCGCCGTTGCAACGCCGGAACGGGAACATCCGGCTCACCGCGAGCCAGACGGGACATCGCCCGGGAAATCGCCGTTAAATTCGACCCCAGATTACGGTAGATATACCAGCCGGCAAACCCGGTAATCACCAGCGCCAGCAGAGCAAAGGCGCTGATAAAGATAATAATCGAGCGCATTTCACTGTGGCTTTGCGCGGTCCGCTGCTCAGAGGCCTGCGCAACCTGAGCAACGTACTGATTGATATCGGTATTCAGAATGGCGACCAGCGCTTTGATATGAAACATAAACCAGCTTATCGCCAGATCGCTGTCATCCAGTTGCGCCGCCAGAGGACCGAGCTTTGCCAGTTCATTGCTGAAATCCTGCAGGATACCGTTCACTACCGGGTTGTCGGTGCGGTCTGGCAACTGCGCGCGTATTTCCGTCAGTTGCTGTATCGTCGGGCGCGGCGAGGGAGTACGAATAGCGGCGGCCAGCAGCCGATCCATTTCGCCGAGTAAACGGGGATCGCCGATGGCGATGCCATCACGCAGGTTTATCTCCTGCAAATGGCGCAGATAACTTTGGTTCTGGTACAGCGAACTGAGTAGCGCATTACGTTCAAGATGGCGACGTTGACCACGCTCCAGCATCTGCGTCACGCTCTGTTCGAGTTCATTGCTGCGCCAGGTAATGCGCTCCACCAGTTGCGGTTCCAGTTGGGCCAGCGGCGCACGGGCCAGTTGCTCCAACGATTTTTGCAGCGCCATCTGGGTCGCCTTAAGCCGTTCCGCTTCGCTTTTATATTCCAGCGCCCCCACGACCTGAGAAAGGCGCACTGCCGCCGTGGCGACATTCGCCGTATCACGCGCAAGGTTCATGCTGCCGGTCATGTCGTCCAGCGTCTGTTGCTGCACCTGTTCCTGGATTTGGCTGGCATGGCGAAACCCCAATACGGCAACGCCGCAAACCATCAGAGTCACGGTCATCACCAACAAATTGAAGAACAGTAACCGCCCGCGCGCGCTGGCGAAAAACGAATTGTGCCGATAGGGCATAGCGGGCTCCGTTGTCAGTTTCTCCCCTCACCCTAACCCTCTCCCCAAAGGAGCGAGGGGACTGTTCGGTGCGGGCTGGGGTTTCTCCCCCAAAGCGCAGAAACGTGGGGGTGTGGTCCTGGCGTTCTCCCTCTTCCTTCCAGGGAGAGGGCTGGGGTGAGGGTGAAGGAAGTCATGTTGCGTAACTGTGATCTTCGTTAACTATTCAGCAATATGACAAATATGAATGCCCAATGACATTCTGCATTTATTTTGCCGTGATGGACTGGCGCAATCGAAACCCTTGCAGGAGCAAGCCATGAGCAAGACGCCCGTTCTGGAGATGCGCAATATTGCCAAAGTATTTGGCAAGTTTTATGCGCTGAAAGGGGTGGATCTGACGGTATATCCTGGCGAAATCCACGCGCTGATGGGGGAAAACGGCGCCGGTAAAAGCACCCTGATGAAGATCCTCGCGGGGGCATACACCGCCACCAGCGGCGAGATATTGATTGACGGACAGCCGTTCAATATCAAAGGGCCAAAAGACGCGCTGGCGGCTGGCATCACGTTGATATATCAGGAGATGCAGTTAGCCCCTAATCTGACCGTCGCCGAAAACATCTTTCTTGGCAGTGAGATTTCCCGCGGCGGGCTGATTCAGCGTCGGGATATGGTCGCTCAGGCGCAAAGCGTAATTGACCGCCTCGGCGCTCAGTTCAAAGCCAGCGACCTGGTGATGAAACTCACCATCGCCGAACAGCAGCAGGTCGAAATCGCCCGCGCCCTGCACCGTAACAGCCGTATTCTGGTGATGGACGAACCCACCGCCGCCCTCTCCTCCCGTGAAACACACCGCCTGTTTGAACTGATCATGCGCCTGCGCGATGAAGGGATGGCAATCATCTATATCAGCCACCGCATGGCAGAAGTGTATGAGCTCTCCGACCGGGTCAGCGTCCTGCGTGACGGCCAGTATGTCGGTAGCCTGACCCGCGACAAACTCAACGCCTCAGAGCTGGTGCGTATGATGGTGGGCCGCCCGCTCAGCGATCTCTTTAATAAAGAACGCGATATTCCACGGGGCGACGTCCGTCTCAACATTCATCACCTCACCGACGGCAAAAAAATCCAGCCGGTCAGCCTGCAGGTACGCGCCGGAGAGATCGTCGGCCTTGCCGGACTGGTCGGCGCAGGCCGTTCAGAACTCGCACAACTGATTTTTGGCGTGCGTAAAGCCACCGGCGGAGTGGTTGAAATCGATGGCGAACCGGTAGTGATCCACTCCCCGCGAGCCGCCATTGATTTAGGCATCGGATTCCTTACCGAAAACCGCAAAGAACAAGGGCTGTTTCTGGAGCTGGCCGCGCAGGAAAACATCACGATGGCGACCATCGAGCGCGACGCCAGTTACGGTCTGCTCGATCGAAAAAAAGCGCAGTCCATCTCCGATGACGCCATCAAGTTACTCAATATCCGCGTCCCTCATTCACAGGTGCGGGCGGGGGGCCTTTCCGGCGGCAATCAGCAAAAGCTGCTGATATCCCGTTGGGTCGCCATCGGGCCGCGGATCCTGATCCTCGATGAGCCAACACGCGGCGTTGATGTCGGCGCCAAGAGCGAAATCTATCGCATCATGAGCCAGATGGCCCACAAAGGGGTGGCCATCCTGATGATTTCCAGCGAGTTACCGGAAGTGGTCGGCATGAGCGACCGCGTGTATGTGATGCATGAAGGCAGCATCGCCGGCGAGCTGGAAGGCGAGCGTATTACCCAGGAAAACATCATGCAGCTTGCGACCGGTATGAACGAATCCCATCACCAGGCGGTACACCATGACTGAATCGAAAGAGACCTCTGTCCCCACGCCGCAACAGGTGGCGAAATCGGCCTCGGCGAAAAAAATGCTGATGGGCGATCTGATGCAAACGGTCGGCATCTTGCCAATCTTGATCCTGATCGTTGCTGTATTTGGCTTTATTGCACCTAACTTTTTTACAGAAAGTAACCTGCTGAATATCACCCGTCAGGCCTCGATCAATATCGTGCTGGCGGCAGGGATGACCTTCATCATTCTGACCGGCGGCATTGACCTGTCCGTCGGTTCCATCCTCGGCACCACGGCGGTGGCGGCGATGGTGGTGTCGTTGATCCCGCAACTGGCCTTCCTCTCCGTGCCTGCGGCGCTGATGCTCGGTCTGGTGCTGGGGTTATTTAACGGCATACTGGTCGCTTTCGCCGGGCTTCCCCCGTTTATCGTCACGCTTGGCACCTATACGGCGCTACGTGGCGCAGCTTACCTGCTGGCGGACGGCACCACGGTCATCAACTCCAGTATCGGGTTCGAGTGGATCGGCAATAACTACCTCGGCCCCATTCCGTGGCTGGTGGTCATTGCGCTGGCTGTGATTGTGGTGTGCTGGTTCATCCTGCGTCGCACCACCCTTGGCGTTCACATTTATGCCGTCGGCGGCAATATGCAGGCGGCCCGCCTTACCGGTATCAAAGTGTGGCTGGTATTGCTGTTCGTTTATGGCATGAGCGGCCTGCTCTCCGGGCTTGGCGGAGTGATGAGCGCGTCACGTCTGTACAGCGCCAACGGCAACCTTGGCATGGGCTATGAGCTTGACGCCATCGCGGCGGTCATTCTCGGCGGCACCAGTTTTGTCGGCGGCATCGGCACCATCACCGGTACGCTGGTCGGGGCGTTAATTATCGCCACCCTGAACAATGGTATGACATTGATGGGCGTTTCTTACTTCTGGCAACTGGTGATCAAAGGGGCGGTGATCATCATTGCAGTGCTGATAGACAAGTACCGTACCCGACATCATCAAAGTGCATAACAACAAGATTTCCCTGAAAACCCTACGTGAGGAAAGACTATGCGTTTGAAGCCGTTAGTAACCGCGCTCTGTGCTGGCGCGCTGCTTGCCGCAGCGCCATTTGTGCAGGCGAAAGAACTGAAATCGATCGGGGTTACGGTAGGCGATCTTGCCAACCCGTTCTTCGTGCAAATCACCAAAGGGGCGGAGCTGGAAGCGCGTAAACTGGCGGGCGACAAGGTGAAAGTGACGCTGGTTTCCAGCGGCTACGACCTTGGTCAACAGGTAGCGCAGATCGATAACTTTATCGCCGCCAAAGTGGACATGATTATCCTCAACGCCGCTGATTCGAAAGGCATTGGGCCTGCCGTAAAACGCGCGAAAGATGCCGGTATCGTGGTCGTCGCGGTTGACGTTGCGGCGGAAGGGGCTGATGCCACCATTACCTCGGATAACACCCAGGCCGGGGAAATGGCCTGTAAGTACATTACCGACCGTCTGAAAGGCAAAGGCAATGTGGTCATCATCAACGGACCGCCGGTCTCTGCGGTACAAAACCGTGTGGAAGGCTGCCAGACCGAATTCAAGCGCCACCCGGATATCAAAGTGCTGTCGTCTAACCAGAACGCCAAAGGCAGCCGCGAAGGGGGGCTGGAAGTCATGACCTCGCTGCTGGCCGCCAATCCGAAGATCGACGGCGTATTTGCGATTAACGATCCGACCGCGATCGGCGCCGATCTGGCCGCTAAACAGGCACAGCGTAACGAGTTCTTTATCGTAGGCGTCGACGGCAGCCCGGACGGTGAAGAGGCGCTGAAACGCGAGAACTCGCTGTTTGTCGCGACGCCGGCGCAAGATCCCCAGGTGATGGCGGCAAAAGCGGTGGAAATCGGCTATGACATTCTCCAGGGGAAACCCGCACCGAAAGAGCCTGTGTTGATCCCGGTGACGATGATCGACAAGAAAAACGTCGGCACCTATAAGGGCTGGACGGTTAAATAAGGTTTGTGCCGCCTGATGCCCTCACCCTAACCCTCTCCCACTGGGAGAGGGAATGTGTTCCTGACTCCTTTTTCACGGTCTGGTACGGTTTTCTCCCTCTCCCTTGAGGGAGAGGGCCGGGGTGAGGGGGTTTTCTGTAGACTCTGGGAGATCGCCATGAAACGCTCCGAAATCAATGAGATCCTCGGCCATACCCGGCAGTTTTTTTCCATGCACGACATCCACTTGCCGCCCTTCGCCAGCTTTCCCCCCACCAAATGGCAACAGCTTGATCACGACAGCTGGCGCGAAGTCTTCGACTTAAAGCTGGGTTGGGATGTCACCGCTTTCGGCGGTGACAATTTTTACACCCAGGGGCTCACCCTTTTCACCCTGCGCAACGGTTCTCCTAATGGCACCCCTTACGCCAAATGCTATGCGGAAAAAATCATGCACGTGCGCGACGGGCAGGTAACGCCCATGCATTTTCACTGGCGCAAACGCGAAGACATTATTAATCGCGGCGGCGGAAATCTGATTATCGAGCTATGGAACGCCGGTGCGCATGAAGAGACGATGTATACCGACGTGAGCGTGGTGATTGACGGTTGTATCCAGACACATTCTGCGGGCAGCCAGTTACGCCTCTCACCAGGGGAAAGCATTTGCCTGCCGCCCGGTCTGTATCACAGCTTTTGGGGTGAGTCTGGTTTCGGCGATGTGCTGGTCGGCGAAGTGTCGTCAGTCAACGATGACGAACACGACAATCACTTCCTGCACCCGGTGGATCGCTTTAACGACATTCTGGAAGACGAACCCGCGCAGCTGGTGCTGTGTAACGAATATGGTCTGTTTCTGAGCTAAGGAGAATACGATGGCTTTGATTTCGCTTGCCCAGGGTTTGGCGCACGCCCGTGAACATCAGTATGCGTTGGGCGCCTTCAACGTGCTCGACTCCCACTTTTTACGCGCGCTGTTTGCGGCGGCGAAACAGGAGCGATCGCCCTTTATCATCAATATCGCCGAGGTGCATTTCAAATATGTCTCCCTCGAATCGCTGGTGGAAGCGGTGAAATACGAGGCCGCCCATCATGATATCCCTGTGGTACTTAACCTCGATCACGGTCTGCATTTTGAATCCGTGGTGCGCGCGTTAAGGCTGGGTTTTACCTCGGTGATGTTTGATGGCTCTACGCTGGAATACGAAGAGAATATTCGCCAGACCCGGGAAGTGGTGAAGATGTGCCATGCGGTGGGCGTCTCGGTCGAGGCAGAACTCGGCGCCGTTGGCGGCGATGAAGGCGGCGCGTTGTATGGTCACGCGGATGAAGCCTGGTTTACCGACCCGGCCAAAGCGCGTGACTTTGTCGACCGCACGGGGATCGACACTCTCGCCGTCGCCATTGGTAACGCCCATGGCAAATACAAAGGGGAGCCGAAGCTCGACTTTGCTCGCCTGGAAGCGATTCGCCAGCAAACCGGCCTGCCGCTGGTGCTCCATGGCGGCTCCGGCATCAGTGACGCGGATTTCCGCCGTGCTATCGGGCTCGGCATCCATAAAATCAATTTCTATACCGGGATGTCGCAGGCGGCGCTGGACGCCATTGAAGCACGCATGGCCAACCGCCAGCCCATCTACGACGAATTCGCCCAGCTCTTGCTGAGCGTGGAACAGGCCATCACCGACACCGTTGCCGGACAGATGCGCATCTTTGGCAGCGCGGGGCAACTCTGATGGAACGAAAAGGCGTTATCGCCGCCGGAAACATGCTGGTCGATCACGTACACCAGATAGTGCAATGGCCGGAGCGTGGCTGGTTAGCTGAGATCACGCAAAGCGAGCGTTCAACCGGCGGAGCGCCGCTCAATGTCCTGCTGACACTGGCCAAAATGCGCACGGGCATGCCGCTACAGGCGGTGGGACTGGTGGGCGAAGACAGTGACGGTGATTATATTATGGCGATGCTCGACCAGTATCATGTCAATCGTCAGCATGTGCAGCGCACCAATTCAGCACCAACGTCTATGTCGCAGGTCATGACCGATCCAACCGGGCAACGCACCTTCTTCCACTCCCCCGGCGCCAACCGTCTTCTGGATCTTCCGGCATTCGGCAACCTGGACCCGACCATGAAAATCTTCCATCTCGGCTATCTGTTGCTGCTCGACAGCCTTGACCTGCCGGATGAGGAGTTTGGTACCCGCAGCGCCCGCCTGCTGGCGCAGATGCGCGAACAGGGCTACGAAACATCGCTCGATCTGGTCTCCCGTAAGGGCGACCCGCGTTATCAGCCGCTGGTGATGCCTTGCCTGCCGCATCTGGATTATCTGGTTATCAATGAGATGGAGGCGGGAGAATTTAGCGGGCTGGAAATGCGGCTGCCTGACGATTCACCGCATATCGCCAACATCGCTACGGCCGCCTCGCAGCTACTCGCCGCAGGGGTACGCCAGCGCGTGGTGATCCACTGCCCCGAAGGGGCATGGGGCGAGGAACCTGGCCGCGAGGGGCAGTGGATAGCGACACAGATGCTCGCGCAGGAGGAAATTATTGGTAGCGTGGGCGCGGGAGACGCGTTTTGCGCCGGACTGCTCTACGGTTGCCACGAGCGCTGGCCGCTGGCGCAAAGCATTCAACTGGCTCATGCCTGCGCCCGCGCCAGCCTGCTCTGCGCGAACGCCATTGACGGGGCGAAATCGCTGGAAGAATTAAAACAAGAGATCGACAGCACGCCGTAGCGCCACTATGCCGCCTGCTCGCTGTGTATGACATCCGCCGCAAACACATAGCCCAGCCCGCGTATCGTTTTGATTAACGCGGGTTGATGTGGATTGATCTCAATTTTACGGCGCAGGCGCATGATCAACACATCGATGGTGCGGTCGAACACCTCAATGCTCTCGCTGTGGGTCAGCTCCAGCAGTTGCTCACGACTCAGCACCCGCCGCGCATTTTGTACCAGCGCCAGCAGCAAACTGTATTCCCCCTGGGTTAAATCGACGGTTTGCTGACGGGGGTCGCTGAGCTGGCAGCGTGCGGGATCAAGGTGCCAGCCATTGAAGGCGTAGCCGGCCATTTTCACCGTCTGCACATCGGCCGCCAGCACCCCCGTGCGACGCATCACCGCCTTCACCCGCGCCACCAGCACGCGTGGGGTAAAGGGTTTGCCGATATAATCATCGGCCCCCATTTCCAGCCCCACCACGACATCCGATTCGCTACCCAGCCCCGTGAGCATAATCACCGGCAGCTCAGGACGTTGTTTCTGCAGTTGGGTAAGCACCATCAGGCCGTTGATGTCAGGCAGAACCATGTCGAGTAGCACCAGCGCAATCTCAGGATGCCGTGCCGTAGTGGCAATCGCATCCAGTCCGTTATGGCACACATGTACCGTAAAGACATGCTCGCTCAACACGTCCCTGAGCAGTTCGCAGACCGCCAAATCGTCATCCACTACCAGAATTGCAGGTTTCATTGTCCGCATCCGTCAGGAAAAGTGACTCGTTGCTTTATTTTATTTGGCAGAACCATAAAGGCAGTGAATTAATGCTGTTTTTATAATCGCGGTCACATCCCCTCGTCTTCGACACGTCAAATTTGACGATGGCCTGCCCTTCGTCAGTATTTTGACCAAAATTCAGACATAAAATCAGGCAATACCCACAAAAGAAGCATGGCATAAAAGATGCATAATGGGTCGAGTGAGCGCGCAAAGCGCGATCTTTCTTAACTGGAGCGATAGCGATGAAAAAAGTCGTCACGGTTTGTCCGTATTGCGCCTCAGGTTGCAAGATTAACCTGGTGGTGGATAACGGAAAAATCGTTCGGGCGGAGGCTGCGCAAGGAAAGACCAACCAGGGTACCCTGTGTCTGAAAGGCTACTATGGCTGGGATTTTATTAATGATACACAAATCCTTACGCCTCGTCTGAAAACCCCAATGATCCGTCGCCAGCGTGGCGGCAAACTGGAAGCCGTCTCCTGGGATGAAGCCCTGGATTACGTTGCCACTCGCCTGAGCGCCATTAAAGAGAAGTATGGCCCGGATGCGATTCAGACAACCGGATCGTCCCGTGGTACGGGGAACGAAACCAACTACATTATGCAAAAATTTGCGCGCGCCGTTATTGGTACCAATAACGTGGACTGCTGCGCACGCGTCTGACACGGCCCATCGGTTGCAGGTCTGCACCAGTCGGTCGGCAATGGCGCAATGAGTAATGCCATTAACGAAATCGATAACACGGATCTCGTGTTCATCTTTGGCTATAACCCGGCGGATTCGCACCCTATCGTGGCTAACCACGTCATTCGGGCGAAACAGAACGGGGCCAAAATCATCGTCTGCGATCCGCGTAAAATCGAAACTGCGCGTATTGCTGATATGCACGTTGCATTGAAAAACGGCTCGAATATCGCGCTGTTAAATGCGTTCGGGCATGTGATTATTGAAGAAAACCTGTATGACCAGGCGTTTGTCGCCTCGCGTACCCAGGGTTTTGAAGAGTACAAAAAAATCGTCGAAGGCTATACGCCAGAGTCGGTGGAAGAGGTAACGGGCGTGCGCGCGGCGGATATTCGTAAAGCAGCCCGTATGTATGCCGGTGCGAAAAACGCCACGATTCTGTGGGGCATGGGCGTAACCCAGTTCTATCAGGGCGTGGAGACGGTGCGTTCACTGACCAGTCTCGCCATGCTGACGGGTAATCTGGGCAAACCGCATGTTGGGGTGAACCCGGTACGCGGGCAGAACAACGTCCAGGGCGCCTGCGATATGGGTGCGCTGCCGGATACGTTCCCCGGCTACCAGTTCGTCAAAGAACAGGCTCACCGCGATAAATTCGCGAAAGCCTGGGGCGTTACGGACCTGCCTGCGCATACCGGCTATCGCATCAGCGAACTGCCGCACCGCGCGGCGCATGGTGAAGTGCGCGCCGCCTACATCATGGGGGAAGATCCGCTGCAGACCGATGCAGAGCTCTCCGCCGTGCGCAAGGCGTTTGAGGATCTGGAACTGGTCATCGTGCAGGATATCTTTATGACCAAAACCGCGTCGGCGGCGGACGTCATATTGCCATCCACCTCCTGGGGCGAGCACGAAGGTGTGTTCACGGCGGCTGACCGTGGCTTCCAGCGCTTCTTTAAAGCGGTGGAACCGAAGTGGGATCTGAAAACGGACTGGCAGATTATCAGTGAGATAGCCACCCGTATGGGCTACCCGATGCATTACAACAACACGCAGGAAATCTGGGATGAGTTACGTCATCTCTGCCCGGATTTCTACGGCGCCACCTATGAGAAAATGGGTGAGCTGGGCTACATCCAGTGGCCGTGTCGTGACACATCGGATGCCGATCAAGGGACGTCGTATCTCTTTAAAGAGAAGTTCGACACCGATACCGGGCTGGCGAAATTCTTCACCTGCGACTGGGTCGCACCTATCGATAAACTCACTGACGAGTATCCGATGGTGCTCTCCACCGTACGTGAAGTAGGCCACTACTCTTGCCGTTCGATGACCGGCAACTGTGCGGCGCTCTCGGCCCTGGCGGATGAACCTGGCTACGCGCAAATCAACACCGCCGATGCCGCGCGCCTCGGTATTGAAGATGAAGCGCTGGTGTGGGTCAACTCGCGTAAAGGCCGGATTATCACCCGTGCGCAGGTCAGTGAACGCCCGAACAAAGGCGCGGTATATATGACCTACCAGTGGTGGATTGGTGCCTGCAACGAGCTGGTGACGGAGAACCTGAGTCCGATTACCAAAACGCCAGAGTACAAGTACTGTGCGGTGAATGTGGAACGTATTCCCGACCAGCATGCTGCCGAGCAGTATGTGATCGACGAGTACAACAAACTGAAATCGCGCCTGCGTGAAAGCGCGCTGGGTTAATCGTGGCGTACAAAAAACGGGGTGCGATTATCGCCCCCCGTTTTATTTTGTTATTTATGACATAACCATTAATTTATTATGGTTTTAAATTGAGCAGTGCTGAAATAACGGGCAAAATATTCTCTTCAAACGCGACGCGTTCAGGTTCACGCTTTTCACTTAAGAAGTCATCAGAAATGGGAATATCGCCACCGCCATGCTCGCTCTTACGGCTCAGGGCATAATGAAATGTTCTCATCTCTCCCACGCGCGAAATTGTATAGATCTCAGTAAAGCGGCTGAGATGTTTTTCCGGGAGGAATGGGGCTTTCTTCGTTATTCGCCCGGTGGCGACATCAAAAATGAGTACTTCCGCATTTTTAAGGGTGTAGATAAGCCCGTAGCCCGTCAGAATAGCGCCGAAAAGCAGAAACACGATGACTGATTGTAATGTTCTGCCATTCATTTGCGCCCAAATAAGGGTGCCGATCAGCAGGACAATACCGGCAATGACAAATACCAGTGCGCTGCCGACCTTCCACGGGCGATATACCAGACGTCGGTCATTCAATTCCACCAGCATAGAGGCTGGCATCATGCATCTCTCCGCTGGCTGATGCCCAGAAAGGTTTCCGTCTCTTCCATCATGGCCTGCGGCGCTTTCTGACCGGGGCCAAACTGCCTTATCGGCATTTTCGACGTTTTCCCGTCAACGTTAAAGACCACATTCACAATACTGTTACGAATCAGGCCAAAAAAGCGGTACTGACGAATCAACTCAAGCCCGGCGAAATTATCCAGCGATTGATTGTACGTCGTTTTACCACCGCCATTCTGGATATAAAAGATGCGCTTATCTAAATCGAATACCATCTTGATACGCAGCGTTGCCAGCATCACCCCTGCAACGGCAAATAAAACTAGCGCGACAATAATACCGCGCAGTGATGATTCATGTTTGAAATAAGCATAAACCCCCAACGCAGCAAACGCGATCGCAAGGGCTATTTTCAATCCCTTTTGATTTTTCACAATATAGCGATTGCCTTCGTGTAGATAAAAGTCTGACATTCCTGAACTCTCCTTATCATCAGGGAAACGTTAAACGCGCGCCAATATCCGCGACAGAAGTATTATGGCTACAATTATTTAATCTGCTATAAAAAAATCGCCCCCGCAATTTGGGGGGCGACACGCGCTATACAGATATTATAGGAACCTGTAAGAGGCTTTACGCCGCAACCAACTCAATGCAATTGCCGTCCGGGTCGGCAATGACCGCTTCATAAAAGCCATCGCCGGTCCATCTTGCGGGGCTGAGTAAACGCCCGTTAGCCTGTGCTTTTTGCGCCATCGCTTCCACATCCTTAACACTGCCGACAGTAATCGCGATATGCGCCCAGCCGACAAACTCCGGGTTAGCTGGCGCATCATCAAGCTCAGGCAAGGCCATCAGTTCAATGGTTGGCCCCTCGGTCAGGGAAATGAAGTGCGATGCGAACCCAGGACGATTTTTACTCAGATAGCGTTCGTTGCTCTGACCGCCGAACACGTCCTGCCAGAAAGCGACTTGCGCATCGAGGTTGCGTGTCCAGAGCGCGACATGTGCAATTTTCATCTTTTATCTCCATCGTGGTTATGCCCGGTGACAGCGTTGACAAGGCAGTTAAGAATGCTGGATTATGCTCATTATTGCTCGATGATATTTCAATAAAGAGGCTTTATGCTCGATTATGCAGCTTTCCCGCAACAGCGACAAGCACGTATTCGCCAGCTTTTGCAGGAAAACGGACGCGTTGTCTGTGCAGAACTGGCCAGCCAGATGCAGGTATCTGAACATACTATTCGCAGGGATTTACAAGAACTTAGCAATTCAGGCATATGCAAAAAGGTCTACGGCGGCGCGGTATTACCGTTGCCGGAAGCCGGGAATTTTCACAGCCGAAAAGTGAAAAACAGTTCAGAAAAGGACAAGATCGCGCAGCAATGCGCAGCGCTGGTGAAACCAGACACCTGTATTTTCATTGATGCCGGTACGACCAATCTGGCCATCGCCAGAGCGCTGCCCGCGGAGATCCGCATCACAGCAGTGACCAACTCCCCTGAAATCGCCGTAGAACTCATGACACGCGCGCATAGCGAGGTGATTCTCCTCGGTGGGCAGATTCATCAGGCCACCGGAGGATGCGTCGGCAGCGGCGCTGTGGCACAGATTCAGGAGATGTTATTCGATCAGGTGTTTATTGGCGGCTGCGCCATGGATCCGGATATTGGGCTGACGGGGTTTGATTTCGCCGACTGCGAATTTAAAAAGGCGGTGCTGAAACAGAGTAATCAGACGGTTGTCGCCCTGACGGCAGATAAACTGCCCGGCGTAGCGCGCTATGTGGTGGCACGGCCTCAGGCGCTTGACGTGATCGTCATTGAGGCGAATATCAGCGATGCACTGCGTACCGTCTTAAAGGAACATCACATTACGCTCATCACGGCCTGAAACAAAAGCGCCGCCTCCCGGACGGAAGGCGGCGTGAACATTACAGATCGGCCGTTTTGTCGAACTTCCCGAGCATTTCACGCTCGTAAGCCGCGGCTTTTTTGCGGTCGAACTTGTGTTCCCACTTGGCGATAACCAGCACCGCCAGCGCATTACCCACAACGTTCAGAGCGGTACGCGCCATATCCAGGATACGGTCAACACCGGCAATAAAGGCCAGACCTTCCAGCGGAATACCCACACTGCCCAGCGTTGCCAGCAATACCACAAATGAAACCCCCGGCACACCGGCAATGCCTTTCGAGGTAACCATCAGCGTCAGCACCAGAATGATCTCCTGGCCCAGCGACAGGTCGATACCGTAAAGCTGGGCAATAAAGATGGCCGCAATACTCTGGTACAGCGTAGAGCCATCGAGGTTAAAGGAGTAACCGGTCGGTACCACGAAGCTGGTGATTGACGCCGGCGCGCCATAGGCTTCCATCTTCTCGATGATACGCGGCAACACGCTTTCTGAACTTGCGGTGGAGTACGCCAGGATCAGCTCATCTTTGAGGATGCGGATGAGCGTCCAGATGCTGAGTTTGCACATCCGCGCCACGAGTCCCAGCACCACCAGCGCAAAGAACAGCACCGCAAAGTAAACCAGCACCACCAGTTTCGCCAGCGGCCACAGGGAAGCAAAACCGAAGTTCGCGACCGTTACGGAGATCAGCGCAAAGACCCCGACCGGCGCGTAACGCATCACCATATGGGTCACTTTGAACATGGTTTCAGAGATAGAACGGAATACCGTAACCAGCGGTTCGCGGTGCGTTGCAGGCAGTGAAGAAAGCCCCAGGCCAAACAGTACCGAGAAGAAAATAATCGGCAGCATTTCGCCCTTCGCCATCGATGACACGATGTTGGTCGGCACCAGAGACAATATCGTATTCATTAAGCCATGCGCGTGGCTTTGCACTTCTGCCGTGGTGCTCTGGTATTTCGAAATATCCACCGTGGCGAGTTGCGACATATCAATGCCCGCCCCCGGCTGGAAAACATTCGCCAGTGTAATACCCAGCACAATGGCCACCGTGGTGATCACTTCGAAATAAATAATGGTCTTGGCGCCAATACGACCCAATTGTTTCGCATCACCTACACCGGCAATACCCACAACCAGTGTGGAAATAACAATCGGCACAACTATCATTTTAATCAAGTGAATAAAGATATCGCCTGCCGGAGACAGGAGGTTCGCAATCAGCCATTCGCGGCTGTCGCTTTGATAATGCAAGTAACTGCCCAGAAGAATACCCAGCACCAGGGCCAGCAAAATCTGCCAGGCCAGGCTGACTTTAAAATTTTTCATAACTCGAGACATCCTCAATGAAGCGACCTTCCCGGTGGGGAACGACTCATACGGAAAGGGTATGGTTAGCGTCACACGCTCTTGCGGGGTTTTTTAACGCGCATTATCAGTACCATTTGCAGGGCGTAGGGCGCAAGCCTTTACCAGAAGGGGGATTGACTGAATTTATGCATAAAAACGCTTTTTTATGCCATTTATCATGCATAACCAGTTGTTATGAAAAAACTTTTTTTCTGTCATTTTTAGATAATTAACCCCGGCAATTATTTTGCTTCAAAGATTCATTTGTTCAGTTTTCATACGGTTCAATCAATGCGTGATCTATAGCGCAAATAATAAACAAACCAGGCAAAGCCCCTATAATTAACGTTTATTTGACATATTATTAACATCCTACAAGGAGAGCAAAAGCCATGAGCCAAATCCATAAACACGATATTCCCGCAAATATTGCGGAACGTTGCCTGATTAATCCGGAGCAGTACGAGGCTAAATATCAGCAATCTATTACTGACCCGGATACTTTCTGGGGCGAGCAAGGCAAAATCCTTGACTGGATTAAACCCTATCAGAAGGTGAAAAACACCTCCTTCGCCCCGGGTAATGTCTCCATTAAATGGTACGAAGACGGTACGCTGAACCTCGCGGCCAACTGTCTTGACCGCCATCTTGCCGAACGAGGCGATCAAACGGCCATCATCTGGGAAGGCGATGACGCCAGCCAGAGTAAACAGATTACCTACCGCCAGTTGCATGCGGAAGTCTGTCGCTTTGCCAATGTCCTGACAGATCTGGGCATTAATAAAGGCGACGTGGTCGCTATCTATATGCCCATGGTTCCTGAAGCCGCGGTTGCGATGCTGGCCTGTGCGCGTATCGGTGCGGTCCACTCAGTCATTTTCGGCGGCTTCTCGCCGGAGGCCGTTGCCGGACGTATTGTTGATTCCAGCTCCCGGCTGGTGATCACCGCCGATGAAGGCGTGCGCGCCGGGCGCACTATTCCTCTCAAAAAGAACGTTGATGACGCCCTGAAAAACCCGAACGTGAAATCCGTTGAACACGTCGTGGTGCTTAAACGGACCGGTGGGAAAATTGACTGGCACGAAGGCCGTGACCTGTGGTGGGACGCGCTCACCGCTAACGCCAGCGCGGAACATCAGCCGGTTGAAGTCAATGCGGAAGATCCGCTGTTTATCCTCTATACCTCCGGCTCGACGGGTAAACCTAAAGGCGTACTGCACACCACCGGCGGCTATCTGGTTTACGCAGCCACCACCTTTAAATATGTCTTCGATTATCATGACGGCGACGTTTACTGGTGTACCGCCGATGTCGGCTGGGTTACCGGTCATAGCTATCTGCTTTACGGACCGCTGGCCTGCGGCGCGATCACGCTGATGTTTGAAGGTGTACCGAACTGGCCAACCCCAGCACGTATGAGCCAGGTCGTAGACAAACACAAGGTCAATATTCTCTACACCGCGCCAACGGCTATCCGTGCGTTGATGGCGGAGGGCGACAAAGCTATTGACGGTACCGATCGCTCTTCGCTGCGTATTCTCGGCTCAGTCGGCGAACCCATCAACCCGGAAGCCTGGGAGTGGTACTGGAAGAAAATCGGCAACGAGAAATGCCCGGTCATGGACACCTGGTGGCAGACCGAGACCGGGGGCTTTATGATCACCCCATTACCCGGTGCGATACAGCTCAAAGCGGGTTCTGCGACCCGTCCATTCTTTGGCGTACAGCCTGCGCTGGTGGATAACGAAGGTCATCCGCAAGAAGGCGCTACCGAAGGTAATCTGGTGATCACTGACTCCTGGCCAGGCCAGGCGCGTACCCTGTTTGGCGATCACGAGCGTTTCGAGCAGACCTACTTCTCTACCTTCAAAAACATGTACTTTAGTGGCGACGGCGCGCGCCGCGATGAAGATGGCTACTACTGGATCACTGGCCGAGTGGATGACGTGCTGAACGTTTCCGGCCACCGTCTGGGGACCGCGGAGATTGAATCGGCGCTGGTGTCCCACCCGAAAATCGCCGAAGCCGCGGTGGTGGGCATCCCACACAATATTAAAGGCCAGGCCATCTACGCTTACGTCACCCTGAATCATGGTGAAGAGCCAACGCCTGCGCTCTATACCGAGGTGCGTAACTGGGTGCGTAAAGAGATTGGTCCGCTGGCGACGCCGGATGTCCTGCACTGGACCGACTCTCTGCCCAAGACCCGCTCCGGCAAAATCATGCGCCGTATTCTGCGCAAAATTGCCGCCGGGGATACCAGCAACTTCGGCGATACCTCGACCCTCGCGGATCCGGGTGTCGTGGAGAAACTGCTCGAAGAGAAACAGGCCATCACCATGCCATCGTAACCTCGCATTCCCCCTCTCCCCGTGGGAGAGGGTCGGGGTGAGGGCATTGCAACAAACCACCCCCTCACCCTCTCCCTCAAGGGAGAGGGAATAACAACAAACCCTACCTTACCTCTGGAGAGTTCTGTGATGAATGACACCATTTATCAACGGATAGAAAACAATGCGCATTACAGGGAGCTCGTCGAAAAGCGGCAACGGTTTGCCTTCATTCTTTCCATCATCATGCTGATTATCTATGTCGGTTTTATTCTGCTGATCGCCTTTGCACCGGGCTGGCTCGGTACGCCGATCTCCGCGGGCAGTAGCGTCACGCGGGGTATTCCAATCGGTATTGGCGTGATTGTGATTTCGTTTGTGCTGACCGGCGTATACGTCTGGCGGGCAAATGGCGAGTTTGATCGTCTGACAAAAACCGTTCTGCAAGAGGTAAAAGCATCATGAAGCGTGTTCTGACGGCGCTCGCCGCCACACTGCCTTTTACGGCCAATGCCGCCGATGCCATTACCGGCGCGGTCCAACGCCAGCCAACCAACTGGCAGGCGATCATCATGTTCCTGATCTTCGTGGCGCTGACGCTCTATATCACTTACTGGGCGTCAAAACGCGTGCGTTCGCGTAACGATTACTACACGGCAGGCGGCAATATCACGGGCTTTCAGAATGGCCTGGCGATTGCCGGTGACTTTATGTCAGCCGCATCGTTCCTCGGGATCTCTGCGCTGGTCTACACCTCCGGCTACGACGGGCTGATTTACTCGCTGGGCTTCCTCGTCGGCTGGCCAATTATTCTGTTCCTGATTGCCGAACGTCTGCGTAACCTGGGACGTTACACCTTCGCCGATGTGGCCTCGTATCGCCTCAAACAGGGACCGATTCGCACGCTCTCCGCCTGCGGTTCGCTGGTGGTGGTGGCGCTCTATCTGATAGCCCAGATGGTCGGTGCAGGTAAGCTTATTCAGTTACTGTTTGGCCTCAACTACCACGTTGCGGTAGTGCTGGTCGGCGTATTGATGGTGATGTATGTCCTGTTCGGCGGCATGCTCGCCACCACCTGGGTACAGATCATCAAAGCCGTATTACTGCTGTTTGGCGCAAGCTTTATGGCCTTTATGGTGATGAAGCATGTCGGCTTTAGCTTCAATAGCCTGTTTAGCGAAGCGATGGCGGTTCACCCGAAAGGGGAGGCCATTATGCGTCCAGGCGGTCTGGTTAAAGATCCGATCTCCGCACTGTCGCTGGGCCTGGGGCTGATGTTTGGTACCGCAGGTTTGCCGCATATTCTGATGCGTTTCTTCACAGTGTCAGATGCGCGTGAAGCCCGTAAGAGTGTGTTCTACGCCACGGGTTTTATGGGGTATTTCTACATTCTGACCTTTATCATTGGCTTCGGCGCCATCATGCTGGTCGGGGCAAACCCGGCATTTAAAGATGCGGCGGGCGCGCTGATTGGCGGCAATAACATGGCAGCGGTGCATCTGGCGGATGCGGTCGGCGGCAACCTGTTCCTCGGCTTTATCTCTGCCGTAGCCTTCGCCACCATCCTGGCGGTGGTCGCCGGGCTGACGCTCGCGGGCGCGTCGGCGGTGTCTCATGACCTGTATGCTAACGTCATTCGTAAAGACGCCACCGAACGTCAGGAGCTGAAAGTGTCGAAGATCACCGTTCTGGTGCTTGGTGTGGTCGCCATCCTGCTGGGTATTCTCTTCGAAAAGCAGAATATTGCCTTTATGGTGGGGCTGGCGTTCTCCATCGCGGCGAGCTGTAACTTCCCTATCATTCTGCTCTCCATGTACTGGTCGAAACTGACCACCCGTGGCGCAATGATTGGCGGCTGGCTGGGCCTGCTGACGGCGGTGATTCTGATGGTTCTCGGCCCGACCATTTGGGTGCAAATCCTCGGCCACGCGCAGGCTATTTTCCCGTATGAATACCCGGCGCTGTTCTCTATCGCCGTGGCCTTTATCGGTATCTGGATCTTCTCGATTACCGACAACACGCAAGAAGGCATTCGCGAGCGCGAACAGTTCCGTGCCCAGTTCATCCGTTCACAAACGGGTGTCGGTATCGCCCAGGGCCGCGCACACTGATTTCCTCTCTCTCCTCCCCGGCTATTTTAGCCGGGGATCACATTTTTCCTCCGTCACAGTATCCATCCTTTCCGGTCGCGCTACAGTAAACAAGCAAAATGAAACATTGTTTTATTACTTGGTTTGTTTATTAACGTCAAAAGAGGATGCGATGAAAAAATATGCTCTTGTCGGGACAGGCGGACGCGCCGGATTGTATATTTCCGCCATCGGCGGCGAGTGGAAAGAGAACGCGCAACTGGTGGCTTTTTGCGATACCAACCAGACGCGAATGCATTACGCCAATACGTTATTACAAAATGAAGGCGCGGCGCCGGTATCAACCTGGAAAGCCACGCAATTTGAAGCGATGATCCATGAGACGCGCCCGGATATTGTTATCGTCACCACCATGGACCGCACCCACGACGACTATATCGTGCGGGCGCTGAAAGCAGGCTGTGATGTGATCACCGAAAAGCCGATGACCATTGATGAAAAACGGGCGCTGCGCATTCTTGATGCCATCGAAGATACCGGTCACACCGTTCGCGTGGCGTTTAATTACCGCTATGCGCCGCACCACAGTAAGGTGCGTGAATTGCTGATGAACGGCACCATTGGCGAGGTTTACTCCGTTCACTTTGAATGGCTGCTCAACACCGAGCACGGCGCGGATTATTTTCGCCGCTGGCACCGGGAAAAACGCAACAGCGGCGGCCTGCTGGTTCACAAATCAACCCACCACTTTGATTTAATGAATTTCTGGCTCAATAGCTATCCGGAGCGCGTCTACGCCGAAGGCGGCCTGCGCTTTTATGGCAAAGAAAACGCGGAAAAACGGGGTATGACGGAGTTCTATCCGCGCGCCCACGGCTATGCGGCGGCCAAAGAAGATCCGTTTGCCCTGCACATGGCGGACAATCCGCAGCTTAAGGCGCTCTATCTGGATGCGGAGCATGAAGATAACTACTGGCGCGATCAGAGCGTTTTCAGCGACGGCATCACTATTGAAGATACCCTCTCGGTGCTGGTGAAATACCAGAACCAGTGCCAGCTCAGCTATTCGCTGAATACGTATTTGCCCTGGGAAGGGCTGAATGTGGTGTTTAACGGCAGTGAAGGCAGGCTGGAGATGAAAATCGTCGAGAAATCCTATGTGAACGCCGGGGGAGAACGGGCGAACGAGGGGAGCCTGGAGTCCTGCAATATTACCGTCTTCCCGATGTTTGCCGCCCCCTGGGAGGCGAATTTTACCCTCGGCGAGGGCGGTCACGGCGGCGGTGATAACGCGATGCTGGCCGATCTGTTCGGCACGCCGGGTAACGATCCGCTCAACCGCGCCGCCGATCACCGCGCCGGGGCGATGTCGATCCTGACCGGCATCGCGGGTAATATTTCTCTGCAGCAACAGCGTCCGGTCAATTTCCGTGAATTCGAACTGGTGTCGCGTTTGAAAAAACAGGGTTAAAACATCAGCCGCGCCACCAGCGGCGCGGCTAATACCGTCACCACACCGGAGAGCATCATCACCAGGCTGGCGACCACCCCTTCCTGCTGACCCAGCTCGTAAGAACGCGCCGTTCCCGCACCATGGGATGCCGCACCAAACCCTGCACCTTTTGCCATGCCTTCGCGAATCGAGAGGCGTAAAAAAAGCACATCCCCCACCGCCATGCCAAACACTCCGGTAATGACCACAAAGAGCGCCACCAGATCCGGCTGCCCACCCAACGGCCCTGCCGCTGCCAGCGCAAACGGCGTCGTCACCGAGCGCACCGCCAGGCTGCGCTGAATGTCATCCGGCAGAGTAAATAAACGCGCCAGCCAGACTGAGCTGGTTACCGCGACCACCGTAGCGGTGATAACGCCAGCAGAAAGCGACATCCAGTGACGACGAATGACAGCAAGATTGTCATAGACCGGCACAGCAAACGCGATGGTCGCCGGGCCTAACAGCCAAAGCAGCCAGTGGGATTCACCGATATAACGCTGCCAGGAGATATGCCCGAACACCAGGATCAGCACCAACAGTATCGGGGTGAAGACTAACGGCATTAACGGGAGCTTATGGAATCGGCGGTACAGGCGTTTATTGAGATAATAGATAACCAGCGTCATGACAAGGCAGAGCACGCTCAGGGCAAAATCACTCATGATTCAGCCTGCTGATTTCGAAGCGATAAACCTTATCAACCACCCAGGCCGTGGCCCCCAGCACCATCAAGGTACTGAGAGCAATAACGGCAAAAATACGCCAGCCTTCCACCATCAAAAGCTGTGCGTAATTCACCACGGCGACAACGGCTGGCACAAAGAACAGTAGCATTTCGGCCAGCAGCCAGCGCGCGCCGGCTCTCACCCAGTTAAGGGGAACAATCCGGCATAAAATCAGCGCCAGCATCAGGATCATGCCCACCAGGTTAGCGGGAAGGGGAAGATGCAGCCACTGCACCAGATATTGCGCCACGATAAACAGCCCGGCATAGAGAAAAACCTGAACCGGAACCTGCAGTCGACGCACAATGGCAGGCGTAATACGACCTAACGCCATATCCATAGATAATTCTCGCGGAAATGAGACAGAGAGCACAGTATAGGGATCCGCTACGCCATACTGAAATGAATTAAACTCATCGCATGCATAGTTTAAAGGAATAATTATGGACATCAGAACGCTGCGCTATTTTGTGGAAGTCGTGCGTCAACAAAGTTTCACTCGCGCAGCGGAACGGTTGTTCGTCACTCAGCCAACGATTAGTAAGATGTTGAAAAACCTCGAAGATGAGTTGAACTGTACGCTACTCATTCGCGACGGACGCAAATTACTTCTCACCGATACCGGGCGCGTGGTGTTTGAGCGCGGTCTGGCTATCCTTGCTGAGTTTCGTCAGCTTGAGGCGGAGCTCGATGATATCAACCACTTAAATAAAGGGCTGCTGCGCCTCGGCATCCCCCCGATGGTCGGCATGCTGATGGCCGGGCCAATAGGCCTGTTTCGTCAGCGCTATCCCGGCGTCGAACTGAAAATCTCCGAGTTTGGCGGCCTGACAGTCCAGCAGGCAGTCATCAACGGCGAACTGGATCTGGCGATGACCGCCCTGCCCGTCGAAGAGGAAAGCGGTCTTTCTACGCTGCCGCTGTTTAGCCATCCCCTCTGTGTGCTGGTGCCGCGCTCCGGCGACTGGCTGAACGCCAGGTCGGTGACGCCTGAACAACTGGCCGGGCACCCGCTGCTCATCTATAACGAAGATTTCGCCCTCAGCCGCCAGCTTATGCAGCTGTTTAACGAGCATGGCGTCAAGCCCCGGATCGCCGTGCGTAGCGGGCAGTGGGATTTTCTGGCCGCGATGGTACAGGCAGGGGTGGGGATAGCGATTTTGCCGGAGCCTATTTGCCAACGGCTGGATAAACAGACGCTGCGCTGGGTCCCGCTGGAGAGTGATTTACGCTGGCATCTGGGGATGATTTGGCGTGAAGGTGGCTATTTGTCCCGCAGTGCGCAGGCCTGGCTGCAATGCTGTGAAGGGTTCTGGGTGAATACGAATATTGCGGATTTGCCGCCGGGCGAAGGAAAGATGTAGCCCAAGCGGGGGAATATCCCGGATGCGGCGTAAACGCTTAATCCAGGCTACAAAATCGATGAGGGCGGCTGGCCGGGAGCCCGGGTCGCCAGGGTGGTGGCGGTGAGCCACCCTGGCACGTTCACAGGTTCTGACGTGACAGAGAATCAATAAACATGAAGTGAACGGAATGACCACCAGCGCCGCATTTCCCCCTCCCCCAGGCCCTCTCCCTCAGAGAGGGGAAAACCTACTTATTCTCTATCAGCAGCGCTTCCAGCAAATCGAGATCGTGCAGCATCTTCTGAAGCGTCTCGTTGCTGATTTGCCGTGTTGCCCGCAGGTGGTAAAGCTCTGCCCGTTCCGAACGCAGGGCTGCAAGACGGAAACGGCGCTCAAGGTTCTCTTCGAGCAACGAACTTTCCGCATTGTTGCGGCCATCCGCACGGCGACGCAAATTACCAATGACCCTTGAGCTCACTTCCGTGAGCAATTGATTATCGATGTTTTCTTCCGCATCGGCGGCCAGGCGTTCTTCCATTTTCTGAATGGCCACTATTGCCACTTCCGCGGTGATCGCCCGCGCGAGGCGCTCTTCTTTATGCTGCTGAGTATGATCGCGGACCTCAATATGTTGCAGCAACGCAGGCAGGGCAATGACGCCGACAAACAGTGAAAACAGAATCACCCCCGCCGCCAGGAAGACCAATTCATAGCGGGCAGGGAACCCTGAGCCATCGGGCAAAAACAGCGGAATGGATAACACACCGGCCAGCGTAATCGCACCGCGCACCCCCGCAAAGGAAGCGATCAGCAATTCTCGCGTGCTCCAGGAGCCAAACTCCATCGGCTTTTTGTGCAAAAAGCGCCTGCTGAATTTCTTCATTGTCCACAGCCAGCCAAAGCGCACCAGCATCAGCGCACCGTAAATCAGCACGATATCGGTGAACAACATCCAGGTTTCGACATTCGGATCAACTTCTGCCGCCGCCAGCGAGGATTCCAGAATGCCCGGCAATTGCAGGCCCAACAGCAGGAACACCATGCCGTTAAACACAAACTCCAGCATTGCCCAGGTACTGTTGGCACGCAGGCGCATCGCCAGTGGGGCAGAGCGCATCACGCCGGAACGGGTAATGGTCATCCCGGCAGCCACCGCCGCCAGGATGCCCGAAAAGCCAATATGTTCCGCAATCAGGTACGAGGCAAACGGCAGCAGGAACAACAGAACGATTTGCGTGGCAGGTTCATCACCCCCCCAACGGCTCAGAAAACGCAGCGAGCGTCCATACAACCAGCTCACGACAAAGCCGGCGAGAATGCCGCCCAGCGCCACTTTCACGAACTCCAGCGTCGCCCCGCCGACGGTAAAGACCATTGTGCCCATGGCGACCGCCACAGCAAATTTCAGTGATACCAGGCCGGATGCGTCATTCATTAACGCTTCGCCCTGCAAAATTCCCATGATTTTTTTTGGGATGCGCCCTTCCCCGACGATGCCAGAAAGCGCTACCGCATCGGTGGGTGAGAGGACCGCCGCCAGCGCGAACGCCGGAATCAGGGGGATACCGGGTACCAGCCAGTAAATCAAAAAACCAATCCCGACGACAGTAACCACCACCAGGGCCAACGCAAGACCGAGGATCTCCCTGCCATGTTCAAGGAATTCACGCGTGGGGGTTTTCCAGCCATCGGCGAACAGTAACGGCGGAATAAACAGAACGAGAAACAGTTCCGGATCGAACTCCACATGCAACCCGAACGTCGGGAAAGCCAGCAGTGCGCCGATGGCGATTTGCATAAGAGGAAGGGGGATCTGGAAGGGCATTACACGCGTGACAACGCCCGAGAGCGATACCACTAAGGTCATGATGAGGATGGTAAAAAAGATTTCCATGCGTTCCCTGTTGCGATGTTTTTTATTAAGGCGTCATGCCTTGATGATAGAACATTCAGCTTAACGCAAAGGAAACAGGATGTGCGCAAAAAATGAAAACGGGCGGCCTGAGCCACCCGTTTTACACATGAAGCGGGATATTAGATTGCCCAGCCGCCAGCATAGAAAGCAACCAGCGCCACGGCGATAACCACAGTACCGATATTCAGTTTACGGAAATCACCGGAGACCACGCGACCAATCACCAGAGAGGCAAAACCGATCATAATGCCGGTAACGATGTTACAGGTGAGTACGATGAATACTGCGGTGATCAGACCGGACATCGCATCAACGAAGTCGGCAAAGTCGATCTTCGCCACGTTGCTCAGCATCAGCAGACCTACGTACATCAACGCCGGAGCCGTAGCGTAAGCCGGAACCAGGTAGGAGAGTGGAGAGAGGAACAGAATCAACAGGAACAGCACGCCAACGGTGATCGCTGTCAGGCCGGTTTTACCGCCTGCCGCCGTACCCGCCGCAGACTCGATGTACACCGCTGCAGGCGCTGCGCCCACCAGACCGGAGAACACGCTGCTCAGGGAGTCGGTGGTCAGCGCTTTGCCGCCATCGATAATCTGGCCGTCTTTATCCAGCAGATTCGCCTGACCGGCTACCGCACGGATAGTACCGGTAGCATCGAATACCGCCGTCATCACCAGCGCCAGCACACTTGGCAGCACGACCGGGTTTAACGCGCCAACGATATCCAGGCTGCCGATCAGGGAGTTGCCTTTATCATCGCTCAGCGATGGCATAGCGAAAATACCGGAGAAGTGCACGCTCGGGTCGAAGATCAGCCCGACAATCGAGACACCAATGATGGTCAGCAGGATGCCACCCGGTACTTTCAGTTTTTCCAGACCGATGATCACCGCGAGGCCAATCAGCGACATGATCACCGGGAAGCTGGCGAAATGACCCAGCGTGACCGGCAGGCCGTCCAGCGGGTTCTTGATAACCAGGCCTACGCCGTTCGCTGCGATCAGCAGCAGGAACAGACCGATACCGATACCGGTGCCGTGCGCAACACCTTGCGGCAGGTTGCGCAGGATCCAGCTACGGATGCCGGTTGCGGAAATAACGGTAAAGAGCACACCCATCAGGAACACGGCACCCAGAGCGACCGGAACACTGATATGTTGACCCAGCACCAGGCTGAACGCGGTGAACGCGGTCAGTGAGATGGCACAACCAATCGCCAGCGGCAGGTTTGCCCACAGACCCATGACAATCGAACCTACACCAGCAACCAGGCAGGTAGCGACAAACACCGCCGCTGGCGGGAAGCCCGCTTTACCGAGCATGCCAGGCACGACGATAACGGAATAGACCATCGCCAGAAACGTGGTTAAACCAGCAACAATTTCCTGACGAACAGTACTGCCGCGAGCAGAAATTTTAAATAAGGCGTCAAGCGAACCGCCGGTACGCGCAGAAGGCGTAGACATAGGAAACATCCCCTGAGAGTTTTTATCTTTCGTTGATATGCGTGGCGGACAGTGTCCACTGCCGGTTAAACGTCGTCTCCCTGAGCTGCGTTGTGACGAAGGGGTGTCACAAAAAGCAAACGATTAACTCCGCGCATACAAAACGGTTGGTCAAAAAAGGCAAACGATTATCCAGCGTTTAGATATCGCTTTTCAACTGAACTTTGCCGCTTTTTGCTAATTTTCGCTTATGACGATGAAGAATTAACCGACCGATGCGCAAACGTTATCGTCCCTGCGCAACTTTGCAACATTTCAGGATCATTATTACGCACCGGGGAGATCAAAAGGGCCGCCCTGCTCAATCGCCCGTTGCCAGGCCGGGCGCATTTCAACGCGCTTTTTCCATGACTGCGTATGCGGAAGATCGGTAATACCGCCTCGCGACAGCAATGCGAAAATCGGGAAACTCATCTGAATGTCGGCCATGCTTAACTGCTCTCCGGCAAACCAGGGCTTCACCGCCAGCTGCGACTCGATAAAACGCGCGTGGGTTTCAATTTGCTTATTAAGCCAGGCTTTCTGGATGCCCTGGCCAAGCATTTTTCCTATCGTTCGCACACCAAACGGCACCGGTGGTTTACCGAGACTGGTGAAAACCAGCTTCATTAATAATAAAGGCATCAACGATCCTTCGGCATAATGCAGCCAAAAGCGATACTGCTGACGTAACTCTCTCTCCTGTGGCTTCAACTGGCTGTTTGTATCGTAGGTCTCCTGTAAATATTCCAGGATAGCGCCGGATTCAGCAATGATGAGATCGTCGTCCTCAAGCACCGGTGATTTGCCCAACGGATGCACTTTTTTGAGTGACGCTGGGGCCAGCATGTTTTTTTCACGTTGATAATGAATGAGTTGATACGGTAAACCCAATTCTTCCAGCGCCCACAGAATGCGCTGAGAACGAGACTGATTAAGATGGTGAACTTTGAGCATGACAGGCTCCCGCTGAGTTATTCGAATTAACTATAGAAAAGCTTGCCCTTTGGATGAAAAATTTCCTAAAAAAAAGGGTTCTGATGTGGCGAAATTTTCGCCATTGCCTAGACTAAAAGTGTCAGCACAATCCGGAACCTCCAACATATTGAGGGGTGCTGATGTCGGGGGAAACCCTCCCATAACAGATTGGGATAGAGAGAAAGACAAAGACCGGACCGACTAAAGCGCCCCAGGTGGGCGCTTTAGTTTTTTGCATTGCTGTCGCCCCATCAGCGCCACCGGGGGACTGCCTTTTTTCGGCTAATCGCTTTCCAGCAGCCGTGCCCCTGTGCCCTGAGCACCTAACTGGTCCCCAGGATTTCGTAGCGGGCAATCACTGTGGGACAGACAACCGCAGCCAATACAACCATCCAGATCATCACGTAACGCCACCAGCGTGTGAATACGCCTGTCTAACTCTTCGCGCCACTGTGACGAAAGGTGCTTCCACTCTTTCGCGCTTAGCGTATGCCCTTCCGGCAGTACGCCAAATGCATCGCCGATGGTCGACAGAGGAATACCAATACGCTGGGCGATTTTAATGATCGCCACATAACGTAATACATCGCGCTTATAGCGACGTTGATTACCGGCATTACGGGTACTTTTTATAAGCCCTTTGCTTTCGTAAAAATGCAGCGCGGAAACGGCCACGCCGCTGCGTTTCGCCACTTCGCCGGGCGTAAGCAGCGTCTTGATACGCGGTGTTTTCTTTTCCATAAAACCTCTTTACCTCAAGTTAACTTGAGGAATTATACTCCACCGCAGACAAAACGACGAATCGAGAAAGAGGCAGCTCTATGTCCCATCAGCAAATTATTCAGACCCTTACGGAATGGATTGATGAACATATCGACCAACCGTTGAACATTGATGTAGTCGCCAGAAAGTCCGGATATTCAAAATGGTATTTGCAGAGAATGTTTCGTACCGTGATGCATCAGACGCTGGGCGACTATATTCGTCAGCGCCGTCTGCTACTGGCTGCGGAAGCACTGCGTACTACGCGGCGTCCCATTTTTGATATTGCGATGGATCTGGGCTACGTTTCGCAACAAACGTTTTCACGCGTGTTTCGTCGGGAATTCGATCGGACTCCCAGCGACTATCGCCACCATGCGTAAGTGTCGCCGGGATGATTACTTTAGCGAAGGTGGCTGCGCGACCCAGGCTTTAAACTCCTGTGGCGGCAGTGCCTTCGCAAAATGCCATCCCTGACAGTACTGCACGCCACGCTTAAGTAACCAGGTTACCTGTTCTGCTGTTTCCACACCCTCCGCGATAATCTTCAGGCGCAAACTGTGTGCCATCTCAATGATGTGCTCGGCGATCAGGTGGCTGGTGCTATTGGTCGTCAGGGTATCGATAAAGGATTTATCGATCTTTAAGATATCGACATTGAGGGAGTACAGGTTGTGCAAGTTCGAGTAACCGGTTCCGAAGTCATCAATCGCCACCTCGTAACCTGGTAATGACTCCAACTTACTGATAGTGTTTTATGTTCAGATAATGCCCGATGACTTTGTCATGCAGCTCCACCGATTTTGAGAACGACAGTGACTTCCTGCCCAGCCTTGCCAGATGCTGCCTCAGATTCAGGTTATGCCGCTCAATGCGCTGCGTATATCGCTTGCTGATAACGTGCAGTTCTCCCTTCAGGCGTGATTCATAAAGCGGCCAGCCATCCGTCATCCATACCACGACCTCAAAGGCCGACAGCAGGCCCAGAAGACGCTCCAGCGTGGCCAACGTGCGTTCACCGAATACGTGCGCCACAACCGTCCTCCGTATCCTGTCATACGCGTAAAACAACCAGCGCTGGCGTGATTTAGCGCCGACGTAACCCCACTGTTCGTCCATTTCCGCGCAAACAATGACGTCACTGCCCGGTTGTATGCGTGAGTTTACCGACTGCGGCCTGAGTTTTTTAAGTGTCGTAAAATCGTGTTGAGGCCAACGCCCATAATGCGTGCACTGGCGCGACATCCGACGCCATTCATGGCCATATCAATAATTTTCTGGTGTGTACCGGGCTGAGAGGCGGTGTAAGTGAACTGTAGCTGCCATGTTTTACGGCAGTGAGAGCAGAGATAGCGCTGATGTCCGGCAGTACTTTTACCGTTACGCACCACGCCTTCAGTAGCTGAGCAGGAGGGACAACTGATGGAGATGGAAGCCACGGGAGAACCTCAAAAACACCATCGTACACTAAATCAGTAAGTTGGCACCATTACCCATCAAGATATATATAACTATTCGATCAAGAATAATCGATGTTCCGAAAAGTGCCAACTCTGGCAAAATAGGCATGAAATCACAATAGAAGTATCTTCATGAATTTAAAAGGATTCCTCGTGGCCATAGCAAAACGATATCGTCACATCGGGGATCGCTTCCCCTGGACGCAAAATGCCCCTTTGCACAGACAATTTTGCTCATTTGCACACTGGCGAATAAAAGAACAAATGTGATATAGTTCACACATTCTTGAGACAGAGAACACTGTTTCAACGTAGAACGTTATTTCAGCAGATTTTCTGCGCCTGCACACATTGATCAGGCTCATGGCGTATCCCCTTGTGCCTGAAAGTTTTTCTTTCGAGGATCGTTTTCATGGCAACATTAACCACCAGTGTCGTTCTTCTTCGTTGGCAGATACTGAGTGCAGTGCTGATGTTTATGGCCAGCACATTGAACATTCGCTTTCGTAAAGCAGATTATGTAGGTCTTGCTGTGATAAGCAGCGGCCTCGGTCTGGTAGCCGCTTGCTGGTTCGCGACGGGCCTGCTGGGCATTACGATGGTCGATGTCCATGCCGTCTGGCACAACGTCATCAATATCATGACGGAGATGTCAGAGAAATCTTCTCCCGAATGGCCGATGGTGATTACCTGACAGTAAGCCCTTCATAACGTCACCAGGTCACAAAAAACCCCGCAGCGCGGGGTTTTTGTCGATACGTTTCCCAGAACGGGTCGCGCTGATAAGGCCGATGGCCTGCAATCAGAACGGAATATCGTCGTCGAAGTCCATCGGCGGTTCGTTAGACGGCGCCGGAGCGGACTGCTGTGGGCGAGACTGCGCGCCGCCGCTGAACTGGTTACCGCCCTGCGGCTGTTGAGGTTGACCCCAACCACCTTGCTGGCCCTGGCCGCCGCCCATATTGCCGCCTGCCGGAGCACCGCCGCCCTGACGGCCACCCAGCATCTGCATGGTGCCGCCCACGTTAACCACGACTTCGGTCGTGTATTTCTCAGCGCCGGACTGATCGGTCCATTTGCGGGTACGCAACTGACCTTCGATATAGACCTGAGAACCTTTACGCAGATATTCACCGGCCACTTCCGCCAGTTTGCCGAACAGCACAACGCGGTGCCATTCAGTCTGCTCTTTCATTTCGCCGGTCGCTTTATCACGCCAGGATTCGGAGGTCGCCAGCGTAATGTTGGCCACTGCACCACCACTCGGCATATAGCGTACTTCCGGGTCCTGCCCCAGATTACCGACGAGAATCACCTTGTTTACGCCTCTGCTGGCCATGATCGTGTCTCCTGAAAACATTTCTAAATAGTGTAAGCGCGGGAGTGTACCATTTCCACGTGGTCTTTCGAAAGTTTCGAAGCATCTTCCAGAGTTCTCGCGGACTGTACATTGTTGCACAATTTGCCAAGTACCGCATTCCAATACTGTATATCCAGCCAGGTTAAATTGTGTCATAATTAGCCGTTTCTGACCGCCGGTTGTCCTTCAAATCGACCAGGCATGCCGAGTTATTACCGGGAAAGGTGAATGGATAAGATCGAAGTACGGGGCGCGCGCACCCATAATCTCAAAAACATCAACCTCGTCATTCCACGCGACAAATTGATTGTCGTTACCGGTCTGTCGGGTTCGGGTAAATCTTCACTGGCTTTCGACACTCTTTATGCCGAAGGGCAGCGTCGCTACGTTGAATCTCTTTCCGCTTATGCCCGTCAGTTTCTTTCGCTGATGGAAAAGCCTGACGTTGACCATATTGAAGGGCTCTCTCCTGCTATTTCTATTGAGCAGAAGTCGACCTCGCATAACCCGCGCTCTACCGTCGGGACAATTACCGAAATTCATGACTATCTGCGTCTGTTGTTTGCCCGCGTAGGCGAGCCGCGCTGCCCGGACCATGACGTTCCGCTGGCGGCGCAGACTGTCAGCCAGATGGTCGACAATGTACTGGCGCAGCCGGAAGGCAAACGTCTGATGCTGCTGGCGCCGGTGATAAAAGAACGTAAAGGCGAACACACCAAAACGCTGGAAAACCTGGCAAGCCAGGGTTATATCCGCGCGCGTATTGATGGCGAGGTTTGCGATCTGTCCGATCCGCCGAAGCTGGAGCTGCAAAAGAAACACACCATTGAAGTTGTGATCGACCGCTTTAAAGTGCGCGAGGATCTGGCGCAGCGTCTGGCAGAGTCATTCGAAACAGCGCTGGAGCTTTCCGGAGGCACGGCCGTGGTCGCCGACATGGATGATTCCAAAGCCGAAGAGCTGCTTTTCTCGGCCAACTTCGCCTGCCCTATTTGCGGCTATAGCATGCGCGAGCTGGAACCGCGCCTGTTCTCCTTTAACAATCCCGCAGGTGCCTGCCCGACCTGTGATGGCCTCGGCGTACAGCAATATTTCGATCCTGACCGCGTGATCCAAAACCCGGAACTGTCGCTGGCTGGGGGCGCTATTCGCGGCTGGGATCGCCGTAATTTCTACTATTTCCAGATGCTGAAATCTCTGGCCGATCACTACAAATTTGATGTGGAAGCGCCATGGGAGAGCCTCAGCCCTACCGTACATAAAGTGGTGCTGTTCGGCTCCGGCAAAGAGAGTATTGAATTCAAATACATGAACGACCGTGGCGATACCTCCGTGCGCCGCCACCCGTTCGAAGGCGTGCTGCATAATATGGAACGCCGCTATAAAGAGACGGAATCCAGCGCGGTGCGTGAAGAGCTGGCGAAATTTATCAGCAACCGTCCTTGTGCCACCTGCGAAGGTACGCGCCTGCGTCGTGAAGCTCGCCATGTTTTCGTGGAAAATACGCCGTTACCGACCATCTCTGACATGAGCATCGGTCACGCAATGGACTTCTTCAATAATCTGAAACTGTCCGGCCAGCGCGCGAAAATCGCTGAAAAAGTGCTGAAAGAGATTGGCGATCGCCTGAAATTCCTGGTTAACGTCGGCCTGAATTACCTGACGCTTTCCCGTTCCGCTGAAACCCTTTCCGGCGGTGAGGCGCAGCGTATCCGTCTCGCCAGCCAGATTGGCGCAGGTCTGGTGGGCGTCATGTATGTGCTGGATGAGCCGTCCATCGGCCTGCATCAGCGCGATAACGAACGTCTGCTCGGTACGCTGATCCACCTGCGTAACCTCGGCAACACGGTCATCGTGGTCGAACATGATGAAGATGCCATTCGCGCCGCAGACCATGTTATCGATATCGGCCCGGGCGCCGGGGTGCATGGCGGACAGGTGGTCGCCGAAGGCCCGCTGGAGGCGATTATGGCCGTGCCGGAATCCCTCACCGGGCAGTATATGAGCGGCAAACGCCAGATTGCGGTGCCGAAAAATCGTGTTAAAGCCGATCCGGAAAAAGTGCTCAAACTGACCGGGGCGCGCGGCAACAACCTGAAAGACGTAACGCTGACGCTGCCGGTAGGGCTTTTCACCTGCATCACCGGGGTCTCTGGTTCGGGTAAATCCACGCTGATCAACGACACGTTGTTTCCGATAGCCCAGCGCCAGTTGAACGGTGCCACCATCGCCGAACCCGCACCTTATCGTGATATTCAGGGGCTGGAACATTTCGACAAAGTCATTGATATCGACCAGAGTCCGATTGGCCGTACGCCACGTTCCAACCCGGCGACCTATACCGGTGTTTTCACCCCGGTTCGTGAACTGTTTGCCGGTGTGCCGGAATCCCGTTCACGCGGCTATACCCCAGGGCGTTTCAGCTTTAACGTCCGTGGTGGACGCTGCGAAGCCTGCCAGGGCGACGGCGTGATCAAGGTTGAGATGCACTTTCTGCCGGATATCTATGTGCCGTGCGACCAGTGCAAAGGCAAACGCTATAACCGCGAAACGCTGGAGATTAAGTACAAAGGCAAAACTATCCACGAAGTGCTGGATATGACTATCGAAGAAGCCCGTGAATTCTTTGATGCCGTCCCGGCGCTGGCGCGCAAGCTGCAGACATTGATGGACGTAGGCCTGACGTATATCCGCCTGGGTCAGTCAGCGACGACGCTCTCCGGCGGTGAGGCACAGCGCGTGAAGCTGGCGCGAGAACTGTCGAAACGCGGTACCGGCCAGACGCTCTATATTCTGGATGAACCGACCACCGGTCTGCACTTTGCCGATATTCAGCAACTGCTGGACGTCCTGCATCAGTTACGTGACCAGGGCAATACCATCGTGGTGATTGAGCATAATCTGGACGTGATCAAAACCGCAGACTGGATTGTCGATCTCGGTCCGGAAGGCGGCAGCGGCGGCGGGGAAATCCTCGTGTCCGGCACGCCAGAAACCGTCGCCGAGTGTGAAGCCTCACACACGGCGCGATTCCTGAAACCGATGCTGAAATAACCTTCCGGGCTGTATTAAGCCCTGGATGAGGCGGAGTAAAGCTGTTGCCTGACCTGTTCAGGCAACAGTTCTATCGCCTGCTTGTATGAGGCATCCACAAGGTAGTAAATCTGCGAATCCGGTAGCGAGCCATCAAGATAGACGGTGCTCCAGTGTGCTTTGTTCAGGTGCTTGCTTGGGCGCACGTCACTATGTTGCTGACGCAGTAGCTCAGCCAGTTCCGGACTGGTTTTCAAAGAGGCCGCCGGGCGGCCTTCCACCTCTTTTACCATCGCGAACAACACGTCTGAAACTTTTATCTGCGTGGCCTTCCAGTCGCTGTGTACGCTCTGCTCAGCACCCGGCTTTGCCATGCAATACTGCAATAACTCCGAAATTGTCATCTTTATTCCCCTTGTAGCGTCGCGATGATCTTTCGCGAACCGCCGTGGATGCGATGCTCTCCCAGCCAAATCCCCTGCCACGTCCCAAGCTGAACGCGCCCGCTGGCGACAGGAAGTGATAACGACACACCCAGCACAGAAGACTTGATATGCGAAGGCATATCGTCCGCGCCTTCATAGTCATGCTCGTAGTGGGCGTTATCCGGCACCGCTCGCAGAAAATGCTGTTCCATATCGTGACGTACGGTAGGGTCGCAATTTTCATTGAGGGTGAGAGAAGCGGAAGTATGCTGGAGAAGCAGATGCAACAAGCCTGTTCTGATGCGAGACAGATCGCGGATCTGCCCCAGCACCTCATCAGTGATCAGATGAAAACCCCGGGGTTTTGCCCCAAGTACAAGAGTCTGTTGATACCACATCTGCTGCTTCCTTTTAAAAGACGAATCTTTTTAAGTGTGCAGCAAGTCGGCGAAAGGTAAAACCCGACAGACCAGATTTGCTTAAAAAAACAACAGCACAATCTTAATACTCGGAATTTACGATCACCTCTTCACCAAATGCCCCCGCTTGCGGCAGCGGACGATAGGTTGAATTCGATGCGCGCAGGATGCGTACCGGTCGGGCCTCACTCGCTTTCGCCGCCGTCATATCGTCGTCCGAGTCGCCATAGAAGATTTTGATTTGCTTATCGGCCAGCCACTGCGTCTTACTGTTCTGACCGTCTTGCACCCCAGCAAAAATCACCGGGTTCATATTCGCTGCCGGAATCAAAAAATCTTCCTGCAGGGTTTTGGTGACGGTTTCCGTCGCCGTCTGAGTACGACCGGTAATGAAATAAATACTGTCGCCGCGTTTCACATGCAGCGCGATCAACGCCCGCGCGACCTCTTTGGGAATACTGAATTCATCCCAGCCGTTGTTCATTTTCTCCCAGAATTCCGGGTTCCGGAGATAGGCTTCGCTATCCGGAGAGTACATTTTTTTGCCGCGCCAGAAACCAGGACTGGAAAACAGAACCGTATCGTCGATATCAAACCCAACGGCCATCGGTGGGCGATCCACAAGGCTGCGTTCGAGCTGAACGACGGAGACCCAGTGAATGGGGGCCTGTTCAGCCAATTTGGCAACGTTGGTACCTGTGCTGTCCGGCGTCGGCGTCGAAGCCTGGGCAAAGAACGCGCCGGTGAGCGAAAACGATAAGCAGAGGGCTAATGTGAACTTTCGCATATTTATCCCTAAATTTTCAGTCCGTTATTGTCAGATGGCGTGTAAAGCATCAAAAAGCTCTCCGACCATACCCTCAGACACGGGTGAAAGGAAGGCGTTTCTGCGGTTTCATCAGCGTAAACAGGAATATTCGTAGCAGGATCGCGACATTTTCCTCCATGAAGGGAGGAAAAAATGCGTCATTTACATCACAGCGGCAAATGCCTGAGCGACACGGTGCACATTGCGGCTATTAAGCCCGGCAACGCACATACGGCCACTGGCAATGAGGTAGACACCAAACTCTTCACGCAGACGGTCAACCTGGGCAGCACTCAGGCCGGTGTAACTGAACATACCGCGTTGTTTAAGCAGATAGTCAAAGTTTCGCCCCGGAACGGCCTCTTTCAGCACATTCACCAGTTCCTGACGCATCGCCAGAATGCGTGTTCGCATTGTCTCGACTTCCGCCAGCCATGAGGCTTTCAGCGCCGTATCGCCCAGTACCGTGGCAACAACCTGCGCACCGAAGTTTGGCGGGCTGGAGTAGTTTCGACGCACCGTCGCTTTCAACTGGCCCAGGACGCGAGACGCCGTTTCCGCATCTTCACAGATAACAGAGAGTCCGCCTACACGTTCGCCATAGAGGGAGAAAATTTTGGAAAACGAATTGCTGACCAGCGCCGGTAAACCCGCGTCAGCAATCGCACGGATTGCGTACGCATCCTCTTCCATACCGCCGCCAAAACCCTGGTAGGCAATGTCGAGGAAAGGAATCAGGTTACGGGCTTTCAGCACGTTTACCACCTCATCCCACTGCGCGTTCGTTAAATCTGAGCCGGTCGGGTTATGGCAGCATGGGTGTAGCAGAACGATGCTCTTCTCCGGCAGGGTATCGAGTTTTTCCAGCAGCGCGGTAAAACGTACACCATTGGTTTCGCTGTCGAACCAGGGATAGGTGCTGACCTTAAAGCCCGCGCCTTCAAAAATGGCGACATGGTTTTCCCAGGTGGGATCGCTGACCCAAACAGCGGAATCCGGGAAGTAGCGTTTCAGAAAATCAGCACCCACTTTAAGCGCGCCGGAGCCGCCCAGCGTCTGGATCGTTGCCACGCGTTTTTGCGCCACCACCGGGTGCTCTGCGCCAAATAACAACGGCACTATGGTGTGACGATAAGTATTCAAACCTTCCATCGGCAGATAGAGAGACGCACCGTGTGGCTGAGCATTGAGGCGGGCCTCGGCTTCGGCAACGGCCTGTAGCTGTGGGATGATGCCATCTTCGTTGTAATACAACCCGATGCTGAGGTTAACTTTGTCGCTGCGAGGGTCTTCTTTGAAACGCTCCATCAGACTCAGGATGGGGTCGCCAGCGTAGGCGTCAACTTTTTGGAACACTTGGCGGTTCTCCAGGTTTACAGTAGGAAGAATAAGACACAATAAACCGGAAGAGAAAGAAGATCGAGCGGGATGTTTGCACCTGATCGTCTGATGCCCTCACCCCGGCCCTCTCCCACGGGGAGAGGGAGAAAACCAAACGCCAGCGCGGCAAAATCATATCCCGGATAAGGCGCTTGCGCCGCATCCGGGTACTCCCCCGGCGGCGCAAAAGCTTGCCAGGGCTACGGGCGGGGTCGACGCTATGTTAATCGACGTATTTCAAAGCAGCACGTGACGTCAGGCGCGTAATCAATTCGTAGGCGCTGATCCCGGTGATTTCCGCAATGCGCTCAACGGGCAAACCGTCCCCCCAGAAGACAACCGAATCGCCAACGGCATCCTGGGCATCCGGCCCTAAATCGACGCAAATCATATCCATCGCCACCCGGCCAACAATCGGGACTTCGCGACCATTGACCAGCACCGGCGTCCCGGACGGGGCCGCACGCGGATAACCATCGCCATAGCCCATCGCCACCACCCCAAGGCGTGTGTCACGCTCGCTCACCCAGGTTCCACCATAACCGACCGCATCCCCCGCATTGTGCTCGCGTACGGCAATCAGGCTGGAGGTCAGGGTCATCGCGGGCTGGAAGCCAAAGTCAGCCCCCCAGGGGTGACGATCGAGCGGTGACACCCCATAGAGAATGATGCCCGGACGTACCCAGTCAAAATGGGCCTGCGGCCACAGCAGCGTACCACCGGATGCGGCAATTGAACGCTGGCCCGGCTTGCCATCACTAAAGGTGGTGAAGATATCGAGCTGACGTTCTGTCGCGCCACAGTCCGGCTCATCGGCACGGGCAAAGTGGCTGACAATGTTCACCGGCTGGCGCACATTCTTACACTGGCTCAGGCGCTGGTAAACCGCATCTGCCTGCGCCGGGTGAAAGCCAAGGCGGTGCATACCGGTATCAAGCTTCATCCACACGGTAACAGGCTCAGCGAGCTGCGCCGCCTCCAGCGCCGCGAGTTGCTCCATGCTATGCACTACGGCATCAAGGTGATGCGCTGAAACCAGCGGTAGCTCGTCAGCGGTAAAAAATCCTTCAAGCAAGAGGATGCGGTGGGTAATGCCCCCCTCGCGCAGGTGAAGGGCCTCTTCGAGACGGGCGACGCCGAAAGCGTCGGCATCGGGGAGCGTTCGCGCGGTCTCAAGAAGACCGTGTCCGTAAGCGTTCGCTTTCACAATCGCAACCAGGCGGCTGGCGGGAGCCAGTTCGCGCAGACGTTGAAGGTTGTGTCGCAGAGCGCGGCGGTTGACTACAACAGTTGCCGCTTGCATTTGAATTCCTTATTAAAAGAATCTCCAAAGTCATTCGCGTTGCAGCAAGGCGGCAAGTCCGGGCATCCCCGGGAGCTTAGTAAACTAAGTGACCGGGGTGAACGGGCGCAGTTAACGCAGCTGCGGCGTGAAGGAGGAAGGAGATTTACTCGTCGTCGTATTGTGGGCCGGCATAATTATCAAAACGCGACCACTGTCCGTTAAAGGTCAAACGTACCGTACCGATTGGGCCGTTACGCTGCTTACCAATAATGATTTCAGCGATCCCTTTTAAGTCGCTGTTTTCGTGATAAACCTCATCACGATAAATAAACATGATCAAGTCGGCATCCTGCTCGATAGAGCCGGATTCACGCAGGTCGGAGTTGACCGGACGCTTATCCGCACGCTGTTCCAGTGAGCGGTTAAGCTGCGACAGGGCAACAACCGGCACCTGTAGCTCTTTCGCCAGCGCTTTCAGAGAGCGGGAAATCTCCGCAATCTCCAGCGTACGGTTATCGGACAGCGACGGCACGCGCATCAATTGCAGGTAGTCGATCATGATAAGCCCGATACCGCCATGCTCACGTGCAATACGTCGCGCACGGGAGCGAACCTCTGTCGGCGTCAGACCGGATGAGTCATCAATGTAAATATTGCGTTTTTCCAGCAGGATGCCCATGGTGCCGGAAATACGCGCCCAGTCCTCGTCATCAAGTTGACCGGTACGAATACGCGTCTGGTCCACACGCGACAGGGATGCCAGAGAACGCATCATAATCTGCTCGGAGGGCATCTCAAGACTGAAGATGAGAACCGGTTTATCCTGCAACATTGCCGCATTTTCAACGAGGTTCATCGCAAAGGTGGTTTTCCCCATTGATGGACGCGCGGCGACAATGATCAGATCCGACGGTTGTAAACCGGCGGTTTTTTTATTGAGGTCGTCATAGCCGGTGTTGACCCCGGTAACACCGTCGTGTGGCTGCTGGAATAGCAGCTCAATACGGGCAACCGTCGCCTCAAGCACATCCGCGATGTTTTTCGGACCTTCGTCTTTGTTGGCCCGGCTTTCCGCAATTTTGAAAACCCGCGACTCAGCAAGATCGAGCAGGTCTTCACTGGTGCGACCCTGAGGGTCGAAACCGGCACTGGCGATTTCATTGGCGACGGAGATCATCTCGCGCACAACCGCACGTTCACGCACGATATCTGCGTAAGCGCTGATGTTCGCCGCACTTGGCGTATTTTTGGACAGTTCAGCCAGATAAGCAAAGCCGCCGACGATATCCAACTGCCCTTGCAGTTCCAGCGATTCCGCCAGCGTAATCAGGTCAATGGGTTTGCCCATCTCCTGTAAACGGTGCATCTCAGTAAAGATATGGCGATGCGGACGAGTATAGAAATCATCTGCCACAACGCGCTCGGCCACATCGTCCCAGCGCTCGTTATCCAGCATTAAACCGCCCAACACCGACTGTTCCGCTTCAATGGAATGGGGCGGCACTTTCATCCCCTCGACCTGAAAATCGCGGGGTTCAGTCTGTTTGTTGAAGGGTTTATTTCCTGCCATAGTGAATGGAGTTACCAACGTAATGAATGGTTCGAAAGATTATCATTCGGGAGGAAGCATGGCGACAAGAATTGAATTTCACAAGCATGGTGGCCCAGAGGTTTTACACGCTGTCGAATTTAATCCCGCCGCTCCGGCGGAAAATGAAGTCCAGGTCGAAAACAAAGCCATAGGGATTAATTATATCGACACTTACATCCGTAGCGGTCTGTATCCCCCCCCCTCGTTGCCGAGCGGTCTGGGGACCGAGGCGGCGGGTGTGGTCAGCAAAGTGGGCTCTGGCGTAAAACATGTTAAGGCAGGCGATCGCGTGGTGTACGCTCAATCCGGGCTTGGCGCCTACAGCTCCGTGCATAATGTGCTGGCAGATAAAGTTGCTATTCTGCCCAATGCCATCTCGTTCGAGCAGGCTGCCGCCTCCTTCCTGAAAGGGCTCACCGTCTTTTATCTGCTGCGCAAAACTTACGAAATTAAACCTGATGAAGCCTTCCTGTTCCATGCGGCGGCGGGTGGCGTAGGGCTGATTGCCTGCCAGTGGTCGAAGGCGCTGGGGGCAAAATTAATTGGTACTGTCGGCTCCGCGCAGAAAGCGCAACGGGCCCTGCAAGCTGGCGCATGGCAGGTAATTAACTATCGCGAAGAAAGCATTGTTGAGCGCGTAAAAGAGATAACCGGTGGGAAAAAAGTACGCGTTGTCTATGACTCGGTGGGTAAAGACACCTGGGAAGACTCTCTCGACTGCCTGCAACGCCGCGGCCTGATGGTGAGCTTTGGTAACGCTTCCGGGCCGGTATCAGGCGTCAACCTGGGCATTCTGAACCAGAAAGGTTCGCTGTATGCGACCCGCCCTTCCCTCAATGGCTACGTGACGAACCGAGAAGAGCTGGAAGAGGCCAGCAATGAACTGTTCTCGCTGATTGCCAGCGGCGTGATCAAAGTGGATGTGGCACAGTCGCAGAAATTTGCCCTTACCGATGCACGACGCGCACACGAAGTTCTGGAAAGTCGCGCAACCCAGGGGTCGAGCCTGTTGATTCCATAAACCTGGTCCTCCGAATGATTCACGTTGCAGGCAGGCGGCCAGTGAGTAAATGCCCGGGAGCTTACTCAAATAAATGACCGGGATGAATGAGCGCAACCATTAAGCCTGCGGCTTGAAGCATAGGGGTAGAAAGAATTAGGGCTTCCCGAAGGAAGCCCATTCTTTTTTTAGTTCGGCTGTATGTAGGGTACAGCTCGATGAATTCGTTAACGCGGCGATAGTGACAGATTTGATAAGTAAATCCTATTCGCTTCTTAGCAAAGCGCCCGGAAAAGTGTCGAGGTTGTGATCAAGTGCTCAATACTTTAGTAACGCCAACGGTTATTGCGCTGATATTGAGGAATTTTAGGGGTTTTGAGCGCCCGAATAATCCACACCACCGCCACTGCCAGTAACAACCAGGGCAATAGCTTGATCATCAAAGCAAAAAGGCCACCTAAAAACATCACTGCGGTTGCCACCAGCAGTGCTGCAATAATGCCCAGCAATGAAACGCCGGTGGCGAGTAGCACAATAAAAAAGCCGATAACAAACAGTAATTCAAGCATGGCGCGCTCCAGATAATAGATAATGACATCGGGACTATGACTTACAAGATGCATTACAAGAAACATGCCAGTTTTAGTGCATTGATTTATATAAGAAAAGGCTCCGCATCATGATGCGAAGCCTGGTGAATTTGACCATTTTTTAGCGAAATTATTCGCGATTTGCCACAAGGCTCAGCGCGTGTTCCAGCACCGCGACATCGGCCCCGGCTTTATGGGCATTCTCGCTCAGGTAGCGACGCCACTGGCGGGCTCCAGGTATCCCCTGAAACAGTCCCAACATATGGCGGGTGATATGCCCCAGATACGTTCCCTGCTGCAATTCACGCTCAATGTAGGGATACATTGCCCGTACTACCGCTACCGGGTCCGCATCCACCGCATCCGCGCCGAAAATTTCCCGATCAACGCGCGCCAGAATGCCCGGGTTCTGATAGGCCTCACGCCCAACCATCACCCCATCCATGTGCGCGAGATGGGTTTTGGCCGCTTCCAGCGAGGTAATGCCGCCGTTGATCGACATCGTCAAATGCGGGAAATCGCGTTTAAGCTGGTAGACACGCGGATAATCCAGTGGGGGAATTTCACGGTTCTCTTTCGGGCTTAAACCAGAAAGCCAGGCTTTACGCGCGTGGATGATAAACATCTCACATTCACCTTTGCCGGAAACCGTGCTGATAAAATCACAAAGAAATTCGTAGCTGTCCTGATCGTCAATGCCGATACGGGTTTTTACCGTCACCGGAATAGACACCACATCGCGCATCGCTTTCACACAATCGGCCACCAGTTGTGCATTGCCCATCAGGCAGGCGCCAAACATGCCGTTCTGCACACGATCGGATGGACACCCCACATTCAGGTTGATCTCATCATAACCGCGCTGCTCCGCCAGCTTCGCGCAATGTGCAAGCTGTGCAGGATCACTACCACCGAGTTGCAATGCGACCGGATGCTCTTCCTCGCTGTATGCCAGATAGTCGCCTTTGCCATGAATAATGGCCCCAGTGGTGACCATCTCGGTATAGAGCAGCGTATGGCGTGAAAGCAGGCGCAGGAAATAGCGGCAATGGCGATCCGTCCAGTCGAGCATCGGCGCGATGGAGAAACGGTGAGCGGGATAGGCAGCAGACTGATTTTCTGGCGACATGGCGAATAAATGAGCTTTAGGTAAAAAAGGGGCGCTACTATAGCACAGAGAACCGCCGCCGGGCAGCGAGGACATTTGCCTGACCACAAAGAAAAACCGGAGGCGCAAGGCCTCCGATTGTGCATCAGAATGTCATGCTCAACTGCGCACCGGCCCCCCAGGTTTTGTTCTCACCGACTAACCCCATTAGATCAACGTGTACACGGTTAAATGGCGCAAAACCGACACCGCCTGTGAAGACATTGCTTTCATCACCTTTCACATCAGCACGGTAGCCAGCACGCACCGCCAGCCAACTCAGAGGACGAACTTCCGCACCGACACCAACGAACTGCGAATTTTTCTCGCTCTTAAAGCCTTTGGTTTCCGTCAGATCACCGTCAGCGCTCAGTGTCAGCAGATCGTTATGCCACGCCGCTCCAGCGGTAACCAATGGACTGATCTGGTAGGTATCTTTGTAGTTTTTAACTTCGCCGGTTCTGCCATTGGTGATAAAAACATCTTTGGTGTCGATATTACGCGAGACCAGGTTTTGTCCACTCAGACCGAGGGTGACGTTATCTGTTAAATCCGCCGCCAGGCCAACATCAATGTTAAAGCCCGTGTCATCCTTGCGGTACTTACTGTTGTTCCATTCATTTTTGTCGTAATCATAAATCGACGTGGTGTAGTTATAGATCCACGACTTTTGCAGTTTTGGCGTAACGCCGACGGAAAGAGGAACGCCGCCCACGTCGAATTGATGCGCCATTGCGATACCAAAGTCCGTAATGATAGCCGCACGACCTGATGCCGTGGAGTTAAGATTTTTTGTGATCTCGTCCGAGCCATTAGGTGAGAGAACAGCGCCGAGGGCAACTCCCGTGGCGACGGTATCACTGTTCTGGATGCTACGAAGGTAGGTGATATCGTTTTGATCAATATTCGAACTCACACGGGCATGCGCATAGCCTTTAGTCACAAAGGCAACAGATAATACATCGTTAGGAATAGTGACAGCGATACCGGCCCCGGCATTCGCACTCGCGGTTTTGCCATCAAGATAATCAAGCGAATCCGCAAGATCTTTTGCCGCCATCTGGAACTGATCGACAGTCCCAACAGGGTTAAGCAGCACTTCGCGCAGGGTGAGATTATTAACTATGTCTTTGTAATAATCGATTTTATCACTGATATCATTAATTTCATCGCGCAGGTTGTCCTCATCGGTTATCTGTGCGCCAACGGTCGGTAAGATGACCGTAACATTGTCTTCCGGTTTCGCCTTTGCCAGCAACGCCGGGTTAATGAATGCACCACTGCCGTAATTTGCGGAGGCAACACCTGTCCCCCCCATTGCATCATTACGTGCCTCTGCCCAGGTATTTGCCGCTCCGGCTTGATTTGCCACGAAAAAGGAGACAGCGATAGCGACCACCGAAAGTTTAAGATTGTTTTTCACAGTTATGCGTCTCGTAATCAAATGAGTTTATGACCCTGCTAGTTGTGACATGAACAGGGTGGCTCTATTGCTGCGAATAACATCCAAAAAACATCCTATTTCTACGGAATGTAATAAAACGTTACAGAAGATGTTGTTATATGAAGTGACCATCAATATTTATAGAAGACACATGGGGATTGCGAAAGGTGAAGGCGCGGTCGCGATCTCGGCGTTTAGTACAGAACATGATAAAGTGGGGGCTTATGTCGCCATTTCATGAGAGAACGCCTATGGATAAGTCCACTTCGCAAGAGATGCTCGCGCAGGCCGAAAAACTGTGTGTGCAACGCAATGTGCGCCTGACTCCCCAGCGCCTCGAAGTGTTACGCCTGATGAGTCTGCAACAGGGGGCCATCAGCGCCTACGACCTGCTCGATCTCCTGCGTGAGGCAGAGCCTCAGGCCAAACCCCCTACTGTGTATCGCGCGCTGGATTTTCTGTTAGAACAAGGCTTTGTGCATAAAGTGGAGTCCACAAATAGCTATGTGCTTTGCCATCTTTTCGATCAACCGACGCACACCTCCGCGATGTTTATCTGCGATCGTTGCGGCGTGGTAAAAGAAGAGCAGGCGGAAGGCGTGGAAGATATTATGCACGCACTGGCGGCAAAACGCGGTTTTGCGCTGCGCCATAACGTCATTGAAGCACATGGATTATGCGCTGATTGCGCCGAGGTTGAAGCGTGCCGACATCCCGGCGAATGCCATCATGACCACACGATTCAGTTGAAAAAAAAATCGCGCTAGTCGCGATTTTTCTCTTTTAAACGGACAAATAAATTGAGGGTGGTACATCCGTGTACCGTTCGGGCAGGGTAGCCATTGGGGGTCTACACATTGAGGGGGATGTGAAGGCTACCAGCGGTAATCATTCCGCGTTTCCCAGTCCACGACTTCTTTTTCTGCCTGATCTTTGGCGTAGCCGTAACGTTCCTGAATTTTACCGACCAGTTGGTCACGTTTACCTTCGATGATGGTCATATCATCGTCAGTCAATTTACCCCACTGTTCCTTCGCTTTACCTTTGAACTGTTTCCAGTTGCCGCTGACTTCGTCTTTATTCATCATAATTTCCTCATCGTTGGTCATGAACAGCGTTATTCCTTTCGTTACGCTCTAAATATCCTGAACGTGATTATTATTGTAGTTAAGGATAGCGACCATGAATCTTTATTCGGAATTTTTAACCATCAGAAAGGAAATTACCGAACAGATATGCAGACCAAACCTAAGCGAGATCAGGAGGATAAGGGAGAAGTTAAAGCTTTGTCAGGAAAGGAAAGCAACCGTGACAGCAGATCAGCCGCCACGGCTCAGAAAGGTATTACAGCCATTCACCATTGCGGATAACGCCAACCGCAAGGCCTTCAATGGTGAAGTTGTGCTCACGCAGGTTAACCACAATTGGGGAAAACTCACTGTTTTCAGGCAGTAGCTGCACCGTATTACCCTGTTTTTTCAGGCGCTTGACCGTAACTTCATCGTCAATACGCGCAACAACAACCTGCCCGTTACGAACATCCTGAGTTTTATGGACAGCCAGCAGGTCGCCATCCATGATGCCGATATCTTTCATCGACATACCGCTTACGCGGAGCAGGAAGTCAGCGTTAGGTTTGAAGAGAGAAGGATCGACCTGATAGTGTCCCTCGATATGCTGTTGCGCCAACAAAGGTTCGCCAGCAGCGACACGCCCGATAAGCGGCAGCCCGATATCCTCTTCTTCTTCAAGCAACAGACGAATACCACGAGACGCACCCGATACAATCTCAATAACGCCCTTACGCGCAAGCGCTTTCAGGTGTTCCTCTGCCGCGTTTGGGGAACGGAACCCCAACTGTTGCGCGATCTCCGCACGCGTCGGCGGCATACCTGTCTGGTTGATTCGATCGCGAATAAGATCGAACACCTCTTGCTGCCTGGCCGTTAAAGCTTTCATTCCGCCCCCTGGGTGTATATACAGTTATGCTGTGAGTATATACAGTTAAAGGTGATTTTGAAACCAAAATTAAGCAAAAAACGCGGACTTAACGCATTTCTGGAAGCCTTATCGAAAATAGCCCCACAGCAGAGAAACCCATGTAAACAGTGCCAGAAGAATGGCCATTAATACTGCCGCAGACCCCATGTCCTTCGCACGTCCTGAGAGTTCATGAAATTCAGACCCAATACGGTCAACCACCGCTTCAATCGCACTATTGAGGATTTCCACTATCATCACCAGCACAACAGAACCAATCAACAGAACACGCGTAATCGCGTCAACATCCACAAACGACGCAATGATGATGGCAATAATGACCGCAACACCTTCCTGACGAAAAGCAGCTTCGTTAATCCACGCTGCGCGCACCCCTTTCCATGAATAGCCTGCCGCTTTAATGATGCGGGTAATTCCAGTGGTATTGTTGGCCATGAAAAACAACCTTTTTATGTAATGAACGTCAATGTCTATGTAAGCTTATAGAGGTAGAAAAGAAATTCTGCGGACTTTCTGATATTCTTGCCGCGCAATGGCATTATTAACCAGAGGCTTTACATCGTTTATGTCCGGCTGGCCACGAATTTACTACAAATTACTAAATTTACCATTAAGCGTCCTGGTAAAAAGCAAGTCTATCCCGGCGGAACCCGCCCAGGAATTAGGACTCGATACGTCACGCCCTATTATGTACGTTTTGCCTTATAATTCGAAGGCAGACTTGCTTACCTTGCGCGCTCAGTGTCTGGCACACGATTTGCCCGACCCCCTCGAACCGCTTGAAATCGACGGAGCGGAGCTGCCGCGTTATATCTTTATTCACGGCGGGCCGCGCGTCTTTACCTGGTACACGCCTAAAGAAGAGTCGATCAAGCTGTTCCATGACTATCTCGATCTGCACCGCAGCCATCCCGATCTGGATGTTCAGATGGTGCCTGTATCGATGATGTTCGGCCGTTCTCCAGGTCGCGAAAAGGGTGAAGTCAACCCGCCGCTGCGTATGCTAAACGGTATTCAGAAATTTTTCGCGATCTCATGGCTTGGCCGCGACAGCTTTGTGCGCTTCTCGCCGCCGGTTTCGCTGCGTCGTATGGCAACCGAGCACGGGACAGACAAAACCATTGCGCAAAAACTGGCACGCGTAGCGCGTATGCACTTCGCCCGCCAGCGCCTGGCCGCAGTGGGGCCGCGTTTGCCTGCCCGTCAGGACCTGTTTAATAAGCTGCTCTCCTCCAAAGCCATCGCCCGCGCCGTCGAAGACGAAGCGCGCAGCAAGAAAATCTCCCATGATAAAGCACAACAAAACGCAATTGCGCTGATGGAAGAGATTGCGGCGAACTTCTCGTATGAGATGATCCGTCTGTCAGACCGTATCCTCGGCTTTACCTGGAACCGTCTGTATCAGGGCATTAATGTACATAACGCGGAACGTGTTCGTCAGCTCGCCCATGATGGTCATGAAATTGTCTATGTGCCCTGCCATCGCAGCCATATGGACTATTTGTTGCTCTCCTACGTGCTCTATCATCAGGGGCTGGTACCGCCGCATATCGCTGCCGGCATCAACCTGAACTTCTGGCCGGCGGGTCCCATTTTCCGTCGTCTGGGCGCGTTCTTTATTCGCCGTACGTTTAAAGGCAATAAGCTCTATTCGACGGTTTTCCGCGAGTATCTGGGTGAATTGTTTAACCGCGGCTATTCAGTGGAATACTTTGTGGAAGGTGGGCGTTCTCGTACCGGCCGTCTGTTGGATCCAAAGACCGGCACGCTCTCAATGACGATTCAGGCCATGCTTCGTGGGGGCACGCGTCCGATCACGCTGGTGCCCATCTACATTGGCTATGAGCACGTCATGGAAGTGGGCACCTACGCCAAAGAGCTGCGCGGCGCGACGAAAGAGAAAGAAGGTTTTGCCCAGATGGTACGCGGTTTAAGCAAGCTGCGTAATCTCGGTCAGGGCTACGTCAACTTTGGCGAGCCCATTCCGCTGATGAACTATCTGAATCATCGCGTGCCGGAATGGCGCGAGTCCATCGATCCCATCGAGGCTGTCCGTCCTGCCTGGCTGACGCCGACGGTGAATGCTATTGCTGCTGATCTGATGGTGCGTATTAATAATGCCGGTGCGGCAAACGCCATGAACCTCTGTTGTACTGCGCTTCTGGCCTCACGTCAGCGTTCACTGACCCGTGAACAGCTCACCGAGCAACTGGACTGTTACCTCAACCTGATGCGCAATGTGCCCTATGCTGCCGACACAACGGTGCCCACCGTCAGTGCGGACGCGCTTATTGAGCACGCCCTGCAGATGAACAAGTTTGAGGTTGAGAAAGACACGATTGGCGACATCATCATTCTGCCGCGCGAGCAGGCGGTGCTGATGACGTACTATCGCAACAACATTGCGCATATGCTGATGTTGCCATCGCTGATGGCGGCCATTATTACCCAGCATCGTCATATCTCTCAGGACGAAATGCTGCGCCATGTTGAACTGCTCTACCCGATGCTGAAAGCCGAGCTGTTCTTGCGCTGGGAAAAAGAGGAACTGGCCGGCGTACTGGAGAGCCTCGCACAGGAATTACTGCGCCAGGGGCTGATCACCATGAAGGATGGCCAGCTCTATATCAATCCGGTACATTCCCGTACTCTGCAACTGCTGGCGGCTGGCGCGCGCGAAACGCTGCAACGTTATGCCATCACGTTCTGGTTGCTGAGCGCAAATCCGGCGATGAACCGCAGTACGCTGGAGAAAGAGAGCCGTACGCTGGCGCAACGTCTGTCAGTGCTGCACGGCATCAATGCGCCGGAATTCTTCGACAAGGCGGTTTTCAGTACTCTGGTGCTGACGCTGCGTGATGAAGGGTATATCAGCGATACCGGCGATGCCGAGCCCGAGCAGACGCTGGCGGTGTATCAGCTGTTAGCAGAGCTGATTACTTCTGATGTGCGTTTGACTATCGAGAGCGCAACGCAGGCGGAGTGAGTAAAGCGCCGCATCCGGGAGTAACTTCCCTGATGCGCTTCGCTTATCGGGGCTACTCTGGGCTATACGCTTACAGTAGCCCCGATAAGGCAACGCCACATCCGGCAAAATCGCATTACGCCAGGTAGCTTGTCGCCAGGCCGATAAACAGTACCAGCCCCACATAGTTATTATTCATAAACGCTTTAAAGCAAGCGTCGCGATCGCGATTCACAATGAGCTTCTGCTGATAAACAAACAGCGCGCCCGCGATAATGACCGACCCGTAGAAGTGCCAGCCTAAGCCATTGAGCGCGCCAATCGCCACCATCAACGCCAGTACCGCCACCTGCAATATGCCGATAATCAGCTTATCGTGGCGCCCAAACAGAATGGCGGTCGACTTAATACCAATTTTCAGGTCATCGTCGCGATCAACCATGGCGTACTGCGTATCGTAGGCGACCGCCCACAGAATATTGGCGAGAAACATTATCCAGCAACTCAGCGGCACGGATTCGCTTACCGCGGCAAATGCCATCGGGATCGACCAGCCAAACGCCGCCCCCAGCACCACCTGCGGCAAATGGGTATACCGCTTCATAAACGGATATACCCAGGCAAGCAGAAGCGCCGCAACGGAGAGCAGAATGGTCATGGCGTTAAGCGTCAACACCAGCGCAAATGCCAGCACCACCAATACCACAAACAGTATCCGCGCTTCGTTTTCCGTGACCGCCCCGCTGGGCAGCGGACGATTGGCAGTGCGTTTTACATGGCCGTCGAATTTACGGTCCGCATAGTCATTTACCACACAGCCTGCCGCACGCATCAGCCAGACCCCTGCCACAAAAACCATCAGGATCCACAGGGGAGGAACACCAGGCGTTGCCACCCACAGCGCCCACAGCGTTGGCCAGAGCAACAACAACGCGCCAATGGGCTTGTCCGTGCGCATGAGTCGATGATAGGCCAGCAGCTTATCCTGCGAGAGACTCCACTCCATTCTTTTTTCCTCTTAGTACAGCGGTGACGCAGGCAAAAACAGTTCAGTCAGCAGGAGAGGTTTCCCTCCCAGGCGCAGGCGGGAGCGTCTTCCCCACAGCGCGTCATAGCGACCAACTTCAATAAAATCTCGTGTCAGCGTAGATGATGTAAAGAGATAACGCCCAAGCGGCGTGGTACCCAGCTTCTGCAGCGCAAGTTCCGGCCCGGTCAGCGTAGACTCTGGCACCACGGTTCGTCCGGCAAGCCAGGGTTCGCCGTCAGCGCACAACAGGATCTCCCGCAGCCAGTACCTCGCGTCGTCAGGCAGCAAGTGGCGCTCGCCATCGAGCATATCGGACGTCACAAATCCTTCCTGGATAAGCGTCACGGATACCTGTTTACCCTGTTGCTCAAAACGTTTCGTCATGGAATCTTCCAGCAACAGCCAATCCAGTTGCTGCGGGTCGAGCGCGGGAAGTGCGTCAAAATAGCGCAGCGCACGCAATTGCGTAAGCGCGGGGTGTGACATGCCTTACTCTCCAATACATAACGTCACATTATTGTATCGCAGAACAGGCTGTTCCGGCGGGGAAACTTCATTCAGTTTTCATAAGCGCAACAGATATGCAACAGCGTCGTTGCGCCAGAAAAAAGGGTGCGTCAGGCGACGCACCAGTTGTTGCAAACATCAGCATTGCGGGGAGACGGTCACCCCTTGCCTTTTACACTGCTGATAAAGGTTTTCCGGGCGGATGTGGACCCGAGACGCTCAGCTTCATTCAGTAACTTCAGGGCCTTATCGATATCCCCTTTTGCGGCGGCCTGTTTAATGGCCTGGTTGAAATAGCTTTCAGTATCATTCAGCATCGGCTCACTTTTCGCGGCGGATGCAGGCGCAGAGGCCGGTGCGGCAGCCACAGCAGCAGGTGCAGCTGCCGGTGCGCTATAGGCCGTGGCAGGCGCGGCAGTGTTACCTACCGTCACGGGCCCTGGTCCGGATGAACCGAACAGCGGGCCTACCAGCACGCTGGAACCGCTACTGGTTTTCACTTTCAGTTTCACCACACCCTCAGTAACGTGACGGGCTATCGGATCGGGGATATCCGGTACCGCGTTACCCGTTCCTTTGGCGTAGGATTTGGCCGGGTCCATCAGTTTGGTGGTCTGGCGCAGATCGTTCTCGGTAGTGAAGACCAGCAGATAGATCTTTTGCTGGCCCAGCGCAGGCGTCAGGCGCATCACCCCTTCCAGCCTGTCGGCACTCATCACTCCCGGCTCCTGATACGTAAAGAAGCTGCTGGGGAAGTAAGCGGCAGGTGACATGTTCTGGTCAAGAACCAACACATTGGGCGCAAAAACGCTGGTTTGTTTATTCACTTCACTGCTGAGCGTGAGCGTCAGTTCACCGATGTTAGCCGGGACACTGTATGCGGCCACCGGGCCGCTGATACCCGCCACATTCAGGCGTTGGCCCATGGTGGCAAGTTCGGTCGTTTGTGTTTTGCTTTGATCGACAGGCGTCCAGCTCAGTTGCTGGAGTGCGGAGGCCGGAATGGCCGGGGCCGCCGTGGTATTTTGCGGGACAATGTTAACATCAGCGAAGCTAACCCCAGGCGCTGCGGCGAGTAAACCCGCGGTCAGGCACAGGGCGACGAAACTTTTTTTCATTTTCATTGTTATCACCTTCTTTACGAGAGACAGCTAACGCCCGGCAATAGCGCACTGTCTCGAAGAATTGAGGGGCTTGCGCCCCTCTTGTTTCGGTACGTCAGGTGGTGAGAATTACCACCAGATTTCCATCTGGGCGCCGAAGCTCCATTCGTCGTTATCACCACGGCTGAAGGTTTTCGCGGAAGTATCGCGATACGCTAAGCCAGAGGTGTAAGCGGCACCGGAATCACTGTTGGCATAGCCCCATTTCTCATCCCACTTCGCGTAGGTTGCGAAAACACGAATCGCCGGACGAGACCAGATGCTGTCGCCAGCCTGCCACTGTTGAGCAAGGGTGATTTTGTACTGGTTGTTGGTTTCGCTGGTGCGCTGGGATTTGACGTTGTCATAACCCACTTCCAGCAGGGTGCTCATGATCGGCGTCCATTTGTACATAGGACGTACGCCCACGGTCCACCATTTGGTACCGTTGTTGTCGTCACGGTTGATATCCTGGTACATACCGACATACATCAGGTCCCAGCTTTCAGCGAGGTTGATTGCACCGTGATCCAGCACGCGCCACAGTGAACCGTTGTTGTTGATGCTGCCGCCCTGCGGAATACCTTTACCGTTAGAGGTCATGGAGTCTGTTGCGTACTGCAGAACAAACTTGTTGTAACCCTTCATCATGCTCTGGGTATGTTCAGCGGTGAACATCCAGCCATCTTTCGATGCGCCCGGTGCCAGGTCATATTTGTCCGGCAGGTTGGTGTGACCGTAATCCACACCGAACTCCAGCGTACCGCCAGGGTTGACAGCCATTTGCGCTAAACGCACGTCGAAGACATCATTCGGCACCAGGTTGTCATACACGCGATTACCCAGCGAGTCACGGTCAGCAAAAGTACCGGAACCGCCCGCTTCAGATGAACGGGTTGCCGCTAAAGAGAGTTTACCGAAGCCAACGTCAACGTTTTCAAGACCGGCACCAGGACCAGAGATATCCCAGTAGTAGAAGTCGATCATGTGAACGTCATGACGTTGATAGAAGCGTTTACCTGCCCAGATGGTGGAGCCCGGCAGCGCGTCGATCAGGTTTTTACCCTGAACGTTGGCTTCACGGAACGCAGGGCTGGTCGCTTCCCAGTCATTCCGTTGGGCAACGGAGTAGGCTACGTTGGTATCGAAGTAGAAGCTCTTGTCGCCTTCTTTCCACACTTCCTGGCCCAGTTTCAGTTCGGCGTAGGTTTCGCATTCGTTACCAAGACGATACTTACTTTGAGCACCGGTGGCCTGGAAGCACTGTTGCTCGCCGCCACTGCCGGTCCAGCCAATACCCGAACGGGCATAGCCTTTAAAATCGACAGCGCCCGCCTGGGCAGACAAAATGCCCGCGGCGATGGCGATTGCCAGTGGAACTTTGCGCAGAGTAGTCATCATTCTATCTCCTGAGATCATTGCTTTTCTTTAAACGCGCCGCCCTTCGGACTGCCTCTTCGTTGGCTGCACTTCTTCACCCCTAGTCACGTACTCGCCGTACGATCCCGACAATGAAGGAAGGACATCCCTGTCCCTCACCGAAGGCAGCCTTCGGCTGTTCAAATTCGTTCCTGACGAATTTGTCATTCGCTTACCGCGTCGATACCGTCGCGAATGGTTTAGCGTTTTGCTTTTTTAATGGGAGACCTTAAACGCCCGGCTCTTTATGCAACCGACGACAGGCGGTGCCATCTTCACGGAAAAGATGACAGCGCTCCGGTGGCAGACCGATAGCGAATGTGGCCCCCTCTTCTACCAACACCACGTCATTCTGGCGGTAGACCAGGTTTTGACGGATGGCGGGGATCTGGATGTGAATTTGTGTTTCGTGACCGAGCTGTTCAACGACCTGAACCTCACCTTCCAGGGTGACATCGGCGATGTCGCTGGGCAGCAAGTGTTCAGGGCGAATACCGAGTGACATATTGCTGCCGACCTGCACATTGGCGCTGTCGACAGGCAGCCAGACCTGCTGGCGGTTAGGCAACTCGACCTGGACTTGTTCAATGGCGGTAGCGGTAACCTTCACCGGCAGGAAATTCATTTTTGGCGAACCAATAAACCCGGCGACAAAGCGGTCTGATGGGTAGTGGTAAAGCTCAAGCGGTTTGCCCACTTGGGCGACGCGACCAGCGTCCAGCACCACAATTTTGTCGGCCAGCGTCATCGCTTCCACCTGATCATGGGTGACGTAAATCATCGTGCGACCCAGACGCTTATGCAGGCGTGAAATCTCGATACGCATCTGTACACGCAGTGCGGCATCAAGGTTGGATAACGGTTCATCCAGCAGAAAAACGCGCGGTTCCGCCACCAGCGTACGGCCAATCGCCACACGCTGACGCTGACCGCCAGACAAGGCTTTCGGTTTACGCTCCAGTAAATGCGCCAGTTGCAAGACTTCTGCTACCTGCGTTACTCGCTGGTTAATGACCTCTTTTTTCGCCCCGGCCAGCTTTAAGCCAAATGACATGTTCTCCGCCACGGAAAGGTGGGGATAGAGTGCGTAAGACTGAAACACCATGCCCACGCCGCGCTCGGCGGGCGGGATATCGTTCATGCGGGCATCGCCAATAAACAAATCGCCGCTGGTAATGGTTTCCAGACCCGCAATCATGCGCAGCAGCGTCGACTTCCCACAGCCTGACGGACCGACAAACACCACGAACTCTCCTTCGTGGATGTCGAGATTGATGTCTTTTGACACCACCACATCGCCCCAGGCTTTCGTTACATTCCGCAGCTGTACGCTCGCCATGCCCTTCTCCCTTCGTTACAACCTGTCACTTACAGAAACATTCAAGATGGGCTGACTATGGGCTATTGATAACGCTGGCGAATCCTCCACCCCCTCGCTTTTTTATGGGGGAGGAGACGGGAGGATGAGAGGGACGAGTCTGCCCCGGGGCGCCGGAGGCCGGGGCGATTTTCGTGACGCAGGCGGCAAAAATCGGTGGTTTTTTATGTGCGCTGACACACATAAAGAAACTTTATGTAACAGAGATCACACAAATACCCCCGGGGGCGTAGGTTTGAGGAGGATGAGAAGCGCTTGCCAACAAAGGAGACTACACCCCGTTAGACCACCAAACATATCCACGAGCACATCACCTAAAGGACGGGATATATGAAATTCAAAACAGGCGCACGCATCCTCGCATTGTCCGCACTGACGACGATGATGTTCTCCGCTTCTGCCCTCGCAAAGATTGAAGAAGGTAAGCTGGTTATCTGGATCAACGGCGACAAAGGCTATAACGGCCTGGCCGAAGTGGGTAAAAAATTCGAGAAAGATACCGGTATTAAGGTCACCGTTGAGCACCCGGATAAGCTGGAAGAGAAATTCCCGCAAGTTGCGGCCACCGGTGATGGCCCGGACATTATTTTCTGGGCCCATGACCGTTTTGGCGGCTACGCGCAGTCTGGCCTGCTGGCAGAAGTGACCCCGGATAAAGCCTTCCAGGACAAGTTATTCCCGTTCACCTGGGATGCAGTGCGTTATAACGGCAAGTTGATCGCCTACCCGGTCGCCGTGGAATCCCTCTCACTGATTTACAACAAAGATCTGGTGCCGAACCCGCCTAAAACCTGGGAAGAAATCCCCGCGCTGGATAAAGAGCTGAAAGCGAAAGGTAAGAGCGCGCTGATGTTCAACCTGCAAGAACCGTACTTCACCTGGCCGCTGATTGCTGCTGATGGCGGTTATGCCTTCAAGTTTGAAAACGGTAAATATGACGTGAAAGACGTCGGCGTGGACAGCGCAGGCGCGAAAGCAGGTCTGGGTTTCCTGGTCAAACTCATCAAAGACAAACATATGAATGCGGATACGGATTACTCCATCGCCGAAGCCGCGTTTAACAAAGGCGAGACTGCGCTGACCATCAACGGTCCATGGGCGTGGGGCAACATTGATAAGAGCAAAATCAACTACGGCGTAACCTCTTTGCCAACCTTTAAAGGCAAAGCGTCCAAACCGTTCGTTGGCGTGCTGAGCGCCGGTATTAACGCCGCCAGCCCGAACAAAGAACTGGCAAAAGAGTTTCTGGAAAACTACCTGATTACCGATCAGGGTCTGGAAGAAGTGAACAAAGACAAACCGCTCGGCGCAGTAGCGCTGAAATCCTTCCAGGAGCAGTTAGCGAAAGACCCACGTATTGCGGCAACGATGGATAACGCCCAGAAAGGCGAAATCATGCCGAACATCCCGCAGATGGCCGCCTTCTGGTACGCCACCCGCACCGCGGTTATCAACGCTGTGAGCGGTCGTCAGACTGTCGATGCTGCGCTGAAAGACGCACAGGGCCGTATTACGAAGTAAGTCAGGCTGTTCCCCCCTCATCCCGGCCTTCTCCCTCAAGGGAGAAGGAGAAAACCGCCACCTCTCCCTCAGGGAGAGGGTTGGGGTGAGGGTTGTTTAATTGTTGTAGAGGAAGATCCCCATGGATGTCATTAAAAAGAAGCACTGGTGGCAAAGCGACGCGCTGAAATGGTCAGTGATAGGTCTGCTGGGCTTACTGGTGGGATACCTTGTAGTTTTAATGTACGCACAAGGGGAATACCTTTTCGCCATCACGACGCTGATCCTGAGCTCGGCTGGCCTGTACATCTTCGCTAACCGTAAAACCTACGCCTGGCGTTATGTTTATCCGGGCCTGGCAGGGATGGGGCTGTTTGTCCTGTTCCCGTTGATTTGTACCATCGCCATTGCGTTTACTAACTACAGTAGTACCCACCAGCTCACGCAAGAACGCGCGCAGCAGGTGCTGATGGACCGCTCTTATCAGGCGGGCAAAACCTATAACTTTACCCTTTTCCCGTCAGAGGGAAGCTGGCGACTGGCCCTGACCGACGGGGAAAGCGGCAAAAACTTTCTTTCGGACGCCTTTAAACTCGGGGGCGAGCAAAAAATCGTCTTAAAAGAGACGGATGCCCTACCTGCGGGTGAACGTGGCACCCTGCGTGACGTCACACAAAACCGCACCGCGCTCAACCAGCTGACCGCCGTGTTGCCAGATAACAGCAATGTTGTGATGAGTTCGCTGCGTCAGTTCTCAGGTACCACGCCGCTGTACAGCATGGCGGAGGACGGCACGCTCACCAACAAGCAGAGTGGTGTGAAATACCGTCCTAATAACAGTCTGGGTTTCTACCAGGCGGTTAATGCCGATAACAGCTGGGGTGATGAAAAGCTCAGTCCGGGATACACCGTGACCATTGGCTGGGATAACTTCATGCGCGTCTTTACCGATGAGGGTATCCAGAAACCGTTTATTGAGATTTTCGTCTGGACGGTGGTCTTCTCGCTGCTAACCGTCGTGTTGACCGTTGCCGTCGGCATGGTGCTGGCCTGTCTGGTGCAGTGGGAATCGCTGAAAGGCAAGGCCATCTACCGCGTCCTGCTGATTCTGCCTTACGCCGTACCGTCGTTTATCTCGATTCTGATCTTCAAGGGGCTGTTTAACCAGAGCTTCGGTGAGATCAACATGATGCTGAGCGCGCTGTTTGGCATCAAACCGGCGTGGTTTAGCGACCCGACCACGGCACGTTCGATGATCATTATCGTCAACACCTGGCTCGGTTATCCGTACATGATGATTCTGTGCATGGGGCTGCTGAAAGCGATTCCGGACGATTTGTATGAAGCCTCGGCAATGGATGGCGCCGGGCCGTTCCAGAACTTTTTCCGCATCACTTTGCCGCTGCTGATCAAGCCGCTCACGCCGCTGATGATTGCCAGTTTCGCCTTTAACTTTAATAACTTCGTGTTGATTCAGTTGTTGACTAACGGTGGCCCGGATCGTATCGGCACCACCACGCCTGCGGGCTACACCGACCTGTTGGTCAGCTACACCTACCGCATTGCCTTTGAAGGTGGCGGTGGGCAAGATTTTGGCCTCGCCGCCGCTATCGCCACGCTGATTTTCTTGCTGGTTGGCGTGCTTGCCATCGTCAATCTGAAAGCCACACGCATGAAATTTGATTAAGGAGGGCGATGATTATGGCTATGGTCCAGGCGAAATCGCAAAAGTTAAGGTTATTCGTTACCCATTTATTATTGCTGGTGTTCATCGCCGCAATCATGTTCCCGCTGCTGATGGTGGTCACTATCTCTCTGCGCGAAGGTAATTTCGCCACCGGGAGTCTGATTCCGGAAAGCATCTCGTGGGAGCACTGGAAACTGGCGCTGGGCTTTAGCGTGGAGCACGCCGATGGTCGCGTAACGCCTCCTCCCTTCCCGGTGCTGCTGTGGTTGTGGAACTCCATCAAGATCGCCGCGATTACCGCCATTGGTGTGGTAGCGCTCTCGACGACCTGCGCCTATGCCTTTGCCCGTATGCGCTTTCCCGGCAAAGCGACGCTGTTGAAAGGGATGCTGATTTTCCAGATGTTCCCGGCGGTATTGTCGCTGGTTGCCCTGTACGCCCTGTTTGACCGTCTGGGCCAGTACCTTCCGTTTATCGGCCTGAACACCCACGGCGGGGTTATTTTCGCCTATATGGGCGGCATCGCCCTGCACGTCTGGACGATTAAAGGTTATTTCGAAACCATCGACAACTCGCTGGAGGAAGCGGCTGCGCTGGATGGCGCGACGCCGTGGCAGGCATTCCGTCTGGTACTGTTGCCGCTGTCGGTGCCGATTCTGGCGGTAGTGTTCATCCTGTCGTTTATCGCTGCGATCACCGAAGTACCCGTAGCATCGTTGCTACTGCGCGATGTCAACAGCTACACCCTGGCCGTTGGCATGCAGCAATACCTCAACCCGCAAAACTATCTGTGGGGCGACTTTGCGGCAGCAGCGGTGCTGTCAGCCATCCCGATTACGGTTGTCTTTCTGCTTGCGCAGCGTTGGCTGGTTAACGGCCTCACCGCGGGCGGTGTAAAAGGTTAATTTTTATCGTCATACTCTAAATAATTCGCGTGGCAGGAAGGCGGCAAATGAGAGAGTCCCCGGGAGCTTACTGGAGTAAGTGACCGGGGTGAACGAGTGTAGCCAACGCATCTGCAACGTGAAGTATGACGAGTATATATGCCACTGTAGTCCTCATTGGAATATTGACCCGAAACTCTAAATAATTCGGGTTGCAGGAAGGCGGCAAGAGAGAGCATCCCCGGGAGCTTACTGAAGTAAGTGACTGGGGTAAACGAGCGCCGCCAACGCACCTGCAACACGAAGTATGACGAGTTAACTTGTGACTGTTGTTAGGCGCTCCCCGGAGCGCCATTTTTTTACTCGCGTTTCAGTCGCTTAGAGTTACACAGCCAAAGAGTGATCACTAACAGCAGGATCGCGCCCGAATAAATCAGCACATCCATCGGGGATTTATGATCGACGATGATCAGCCGCACAATCGCGGTGATCCCAATGTAGATAAAATAACGTAGCGGGAAGTGAAAACCGGACTGAAAGTACTTCACAATCAGTGCGATAAATTCAAAGTAGAGAAAGTAAACCACCAGCCCTTCCACCAGCGCATACTTGCTGGTTTGTTCAGGCGCGAAAAGGACATCCGCCAGATGCAGCGTCTCCTTACCCAGGAAGACAACCAGAATCAGGCCAAGACTCAACAAACCCAGATTCAGCACGGTCTGGAGAACGGTGGAGATAAACTCAACGCGTGGACGAACAGTTAGCGATGGCATTGTCATACCGGCACCTCATTCTCTGTGGCGAGCTTTCTGTATAACGCAAAAATGTGATCCAGATCTAGATTTTTTGCTTATATTTTGTGCTTCCTCGTGATGACATATCCCCCTGCAAGCATGCAAACAGGGAGTGACAAATCTAATGCTTACAATCTGTAAGGCGCAGGTTGATGATGCCGAACGGCTCCATGATATGGCGTACGCCAGCTACACCTATCATTTCGCCCATTTGTGGCAGGAAAAAGATGAACTGGCGAATTTTCTCACACAGGAATATGCGCTGCCCGTTGTGCAGCAGAGTGTGCAGGACAAGCGCTGCTGCTGGCTGATCGCTCTTTCTGACGGTATCCCGGTCGGCTTTGCCAAATTTAGCTGGCATGCTGCCGCTGGCCCCCAGGGCCCGTCAGGGACGCTACTGCATAAACTCTATTTTTTGCCGCAGGCGACCGGCAAAGGTTATGGGGAACAGGTTATCCAGGAGGTCATCCGTCGCGCGCGGGCGCATGGTGAACATTTTCTCTGGCTGGAAGTGCTGGATGCCAACCCGCAGGCCCGTCGATTCTATGAACGCCAGGGTTTTCAACATCTGCGTGATACCGTCTTCAGTACCGCCTCGCAGCAGAGCACGCTGCATATTCTGGGCAAGGCCATTTAAGGAGCTGTGATGAGTGCGAATATTCGGCAGGCGACCATCCGTAACGTGATATGCGGCGAAAACGTGGTGATTTATGACCCGGTGAACCTTTATGACTGTGAACTGGCAGAAGACGTTTTCATCGGACCTTTTGTTGAAATTCAGGGACATTCGAAAATCGGCAAGGGCAGCAAAATCCAGTCTCACAGTTTTATCTGTGAATACGTGACCATTGGCGAGCGCTGTTTTATCGGCCATGGCGTGATGTTCGCTAACGATATGTTCCGGGAAGGCAAACCCAACCCGGACAGGGAAAGCTGGGGCAGGATCGTGGTGGGTAATGACGTGTCGATTGGCAGCGGCGCCACTATTCTGGCGGTGACCCTTTGCGATGGCGTGGTGATTGGCGCTGGTAGCGTGGTTACAAAATCGATTACCGAGAAAGGGGTTTACGCAGGCAATCCGGCGAGGCTGTTGCGGCGATTATAGCCCCCCGGTGGCGCTGCGCTTACCGGGGCTACACACCCGGTCGTAGCCGCATAAGGCGTTTGCGCCGCATCCGGGAATCCCCCGCTGGCGCTGCGCTTACCGGGGCTACACGCCCGGTCGTAGCCCGGATAAGCCGTTTGTGCCGCATCCGGGAATCCCCCGCTGGCGCTGCGCTTACCGGGGCTACACGCCCGGTCGTAGCCCGGATAAGGCGTTTGCGCCGCATCCGGGAATTAACGGAAATTCAAACTCTTATCGCTGGTCATACTGTAAAGATCAAACTTACGTCCCAGCATTTGTCCGCCATCACGCGTCAGCGGCGTCCAGCCCACGGCCGCACGGCTGCGGGTGGCGCCGGAAGTGAAGAGATCCATAGGAATAGAGACATACACCCCTTTGGTAAAATCCCCCTCCCCGTACTCTTTCGGCGACACGTTGGTGATAGTGGCATACGTCCCGACAACCACCCCGCTGTCGAAATGTTTAGCCACTTCCAGGGTGCCGCCTTTATCACCCGCCAGATATTGCCCGACGCTCGCTTTGATCAGCACATCCTGGGCGAACGGGGGTGTCCAGTAGGCCGTTAAGTGCCCGGTTTTAACGCTATAATCCGTAAACTTCATCATGTCCTGCGCGCTGCGCCAGTCACGCTGTTTCACGTAGTTGGCGTCAATACCGAAGGCCCAGTTGCTGTCAACCGGACGCCATAACACCTCCGCACCCGCGCCACCGTACATCGTTTCCAGATAACCGGCGTAAACCTGACCATAGAAATTGTTGCCCATGTACTGGAAGTAGTTGGCCTGCAGGTTGTTCACGTAGACATCATTTTGCACATACTCACGCACGCGGGTACGCACACGTGGCAGTTTTGAATCCGGCGGCGGATTGGTGTAATTAAATTTGTCGTAGTTGTTAGCGATGTTGGCGAACAGGCTGCCGGTTGTCAGCAGATGATCGCTCAGCCACCAGTCTGCGGTCGCCATCGCCCCAAGCTGGTACATGTAGAAACTTTCCGGACCACCAACGGACTGGTTTAACACCGGGTCGATGTGGAAATCAAAGCTCGACTTCTCGATATACCAGCCCTGTTCCGGCGAATCCGGCACAATCGGCTCAACGCGCTGTTGCACCAGTTGCGTTTCCTGACCCAGCGGTTCGCCTTCAAGGTGACGCTGCAGGCTGGCAACATCGGTTTCGGTGGTGACCTGCGGCATATTCAGACGGTTTTCCGTCACGCGGATCGTGCGGATACCCTCCGGCAAATCGTTCATGATGATGCGATTTGCGCGTATCACGCCTTCCTGGGAGTCACGGTATTTCACCTGTTCTCCGGTCACGTAGAGCGTGTCGCCTTTCACCTGAATTTGTGGATTGGCAAACCCGGCATTGTACTTGAGCAAGGTCAATTGATTGGCCACGACGGAGTGCTGAAGAATGGCATCCTGGGGCTGCGGCTGATACTTCGGACGTGAGTTATCGTTGTAGTTCGGACGCAACTCATTGAAATTATTGCGCAGGGTAAAACCAAACATCACGGTATTCCCACGCTCATAGCTCAGGTTAACGTCGGCCCAGTCCGTCACCCGATAAATCGCGCCGATGTTAAACTTACTCTTTTGCGGTAGCTTACCGGCAAAGTCCTGCTGATAGTTATTGCCTTCATATTCCAGTTTCAGACGCAGCGGTTGCCAGGGCGTCTGGTATTCCACCCCGCCGAAAAGCGCGGTCGGGCCATGGAACATCTGGCTGGCATCCACAGAGCCCGCCTGGTTATAGCTGTTATCGCGATAGCAGAATTTTTGTTTATAGGTACAAAGCGGGTTTTTGATATTGCCAGAGGTGCCCAGATATCCCCAGCCAAGCCCGAGAGAGAAATCAAAGGGGCCCCAGGCTTTGTTTGCCACAATGTACTCACCGTCAAACAGGCCGGTACCACCGATATCGCGCGCGCCAACCGCCACCTGCGGCAGCCAGTATCCCTCTTCCCATAAACGTACTTTCAGATCGAAAGCTTTATCTTTGTACGACTGATCTCCGGAGAAGGCCTCCACGCTGCTGTATTTGCGGGTTCGAACATCGGTATAACGCAGTGTGGTTTCCAGCCACGGGAAAAGCTGCATTGAGCCTGAGTAGTAGCGGTACTGGTCGTTATCGCGATAATTGAGGCTGATTTCCCCCGCAGGCGCCATACGGGCTGTAGGCGTTTGCAACAGCCCTGCGCCACCAAAATCCGATTGCGAGGGCCCAACAGGTGCCGGATACGTTTCAGCCTGGCAGGCGGCACTCACACTTAGCGCCAGGACACTGATGACAAACGATTTTTTCATTATTCTTCCGGTATCCGATGCGTCAGTAAGCGAAGAATGTCAGCGTTCAGCACTTCGTAGCGATCGCCCCATAACGCTGGAGCGAAGCCGACAAAAATCACGCTGCCTGGCATAGGTTCAACATGGCGTCGGTTCCAGTACGCCACCGGCACTTTCTCTGTCCGACCATTGGGATAAATCAGCCAGGCATCGCTTTTTTCCGCCCCGCTCAGCAAACTCATCTCATTGAGGTAACTCACCACATCACGCCCTGGCGTAAAGGGCTTTTTACCCGGTTGGCTCACCAGCCCCACCACGGTGACAGTCGTGGGCCGGGGTCCCACCCACAAGCTGTACTCGCCCTCCAGCGGAGGGTTAGCACGCGTTTTGATGCGCACATAATCCGGGTCGAGATTGATTTGTTGCCGCCCCGTCACACGCAGCGCCTGGACCTGGCGACGCAGGCTGTTTATCGCTGCCGCATCATCGCCCTCTTCCTCGGCGGCCAGCGCGCTAAGGCGGCCCAGTAACGCCTGCTGGCGCTGCTCTTCAAGAGCCGTGGCCTGCCGCTCGCTGATGACGGCTCCGGGCCACCAGCTTTGTGCCAGACGGGGCTGCCCGACAACATCAATCAGACGCGCCGCGTTGGTGAGTATTTTGGGTTTACTGTCGCCTGCGATATAGACATTGACGTTGCCCGCCGCCTGCGCCAGCGAAGAGGCGCAGCAGAGTAAAAACGCGCTAGCGGATAAGAGCCTCATGATTTCGCCGCCTTGATAAGCGTGGTTCTGACCGGGAACCAGTTCGCCCCCAGGTACTGTTCCGACTGACGAATTAATCCGTCTTCGTCCACCCAGTAACGGTTACGCCAGTGGGTCTGGTCCGTCGTAATCTCTTCATCAAGAATGCGAACATGGGTGGATTCGCTGCCCAGCGTGACCGAGTCCGAACCATTCCAGTGGAAGACCGAGCGTGCCGTCGCGTAACGCACCTGTTTGTGCTCCGTCCAGCCCATCGTGCGGGTCCAGCTCGCGCCATCAATAATTTGATTCGGGTTGGCTAACGGGTCTGCCGCCAGGTTATTCACCTCCAGCAGGTTGTCGCCGTTGGTCAGGGTTTTCACAATGCGATAATGCCGGGTAACGAAAATGGCCTGATCCTGTGTTGCCCACTTCTGCAGCCCGTCTTCTGAGAAGGCGAGCACCACGAAGAGCTGCGGTCCGCCATTGAGCTGCACATACTGGCTGGCGTAGGGCATATTCTGGATTTCGTCCTCGGTTAACTGGACGCCGGGCGTGCCGAACACGCTGTTCCACAGTGAATGGCCCAGCCCTTTGGTGGTGGATGAACAGGCCTGAATCAGCAGGCAAATCAGGATGATTGCGGGTCGCTTCACGACTCTTCTCCAGAGGGGGACGAAATAACCACACCGAAGTGTGGTTATGATTAAAGTACTCGCCGTTATTGAGTACTGGTGGTCGTGGTGGTCGTGGTTCCGGTATTGGAGCCATCACCGCCACCGGTTGCCGCAAGGGCAACACCCACCGCAGAACTTACGGTGCTGACGCTGGTTGCTGAGGAGCTACCCGCAGAAACAGTCGTCGCTGCCGACCCTGCCGCGTCACCCACTTCAATCGGTGCCGCAAAAGCAGAAGTCGCCGCAAGCGCGGTAATGGCAAAAATGCCATACAGTGCTTTTTTCATATCAATTTCCCTTCATTGAATGAATGGAGATTTGCCTGAAAATAAACAGGCGAGAACGAGTATACACAACTAAAGCAGGCTATTTGCCGAATGGGAAACGCAGCGGGAAGTTTTAAGAAAATTGGATAAAATCGATAAATTGCAGATATTAATTTAAAATAAAAATATTGTATTTCATGAAGTTACAAATATTTCAGCAATAGGGAAGTATACGTAACATCTGAAAATAACACTGAGGTATTAACTGGATATTCTGTTTTTTCAGAATAACCTCATAATGAAGAATTATGTCGACGACGGAACAACAAGAATTATCCGATAATAAAATGCCGACGTTATGTCGGCATTTTAATTTACCTATTTCGCTCACCCTTATCGCTGAACGATATTAACGCCAGGCTTTATAAAGATTAATCAGGCCATTCGTGGAACTGTCATGGCTGCTGACTTCTTTATCATCACCCAGCTCCGGCAGGATGCGGTTAGCCAGCTGTTTGCCAAGCTCAACGCCCCACTGGTCGAAGGTAAAGATGTTGAGGATCGCGCCCTGGGTAAAGATTTTATGCTCATACAGCGCGATCAACGCCCCCAGGCTGAACGGGGTAATTTCGCGAAGCAGGATGGAGTTGGTCGGACGGTTGCCTTCAAACACTTTAAACGGCACCACGTGTTCCAGCGTCTTCGGATCTTTACCCTGGTCCGCATATTCCTGCTCAACCACGTCGCGGGATTTACCGAACGCTAATGCTTCGGTCTGGGCGAAGAAGTTAGACAGCAGTTTCGGATGGTGATCGGACAGCGGGTTGTGGGTAATCGCCGGAGCGATAAAGTCGCAAGGAACCATTTTGGTGCCCTGGTGAATCAGCTGGTAGAACGCGTGCTGACCGTTGGTACCCGGCTCACCCCAGATAATGGGGCCCGTCTGGTAATCCACCGCGTTGCCGTTACGGTCAACGTATTTCCCGTTGGATTCCATGTTGCCCTGCTGGAAGTAGGCGGCAAAGCGGTGCATGTACTGGTCGTATGGCAGAATCGCTTCGGTTTCGGCCCCGAAGAAGTTGTTGTACCAGATACCGATCAGCGCCAGCAGTACCGGCAGGTTTTTCTCAGGTGCGGTGGTGGAGAAGTGTTTATCCATCGCATGTGCGCCGGAAAGCAGTTCAACAAAGTTGTCGAAGCCCACGGACAGAATGATAGACAGGCCGATGGCAGACCACAGAGAGTAACGGCCGCCGACCCAGTCCCAGAACTCAAACATGTTCGCCGTGTCGATACCAAACTCGCCCACCGCTTTACCGTTGGTCGAGAGCGCGGCGAAGTGTTTCGCCACATGTTTGTTATCACCCGCGGTCGCCAGGAACCAGTCACGCGCACTGTGGGCGTTGGTCATGGTTTCCTGAGTGGTGAAGGTCTTGGACGCCACCAGGAACAGCGTGGTTTCCGGATTTACTTTCTTGAGCACTTCGGCGATGTGGGTACCATCGACGTTAGAAACGAAGTGCATGTTAAGGTGATTTTTATATGGGCGCAGCGCTTCGGTCACCATGAACGGGCCGAGGTCAGAACCGCCGATACCGATGTTAACCACGTCGGTAATCGCTTTACCGGTATAGCCTTTCCAGCTACCCGAAATGATCGCTTCGGAGAACGCTTTCATTTTTTCCAGCACGGCGTTGACTTCCGGCATCACATCTTTGCCGTCAACAATAATCGGGGTATTGCTACGGTTACGCAGCGCCACGTGCAGCACGGCGCGATCTTCGGTACGGTTGATTTTCTCACCGGAGAACATGGACTTGATCGCATCGGCCAGAGCGGTCTCTTTGGCCAGATCCTGCAGTTTGCTCAGGGTCTCTTCGGTGATGCGGTTTTTGGAGAAATCCACCAGCATTAAATCATCGAAGGTCGCGGAGAATTTAGAGAAACGATCGGCATCTTTCGCGAACAGATCCGCGATAGTAACGTCTTTCATTTCATCAAAGTGTTTCTGTAATGCCTGCCAGGCAGCGGTCTGCGTTGGGTTGATGTTTTTCATTAGCAATACTCTTCTGATTTGAGAATTGTGACTGCGGTCGATTGTAGCGCCTGCGAATGAAAATTGTGATGGTTTTTGTGTCGCTGTCCAGCAGCGTCGCTAAAACGACCCTTTTTACGCGATAAATACGTCCAATATAAGGCGTTTTTCTAATCGATTCGTCTGCATGAAAAATCCGCATAATCGTAACATTGACAGCGATGCCGCTAGCCTTTATTTATTAGGGCGCTACCTGCGCGCGCGCGGGCCAGAAGAGGAGCGTTACCCAGGTACGGTGTTGGAAGAGCCATTCTGAAGAAAACACCTGAGGGGGAGTAACGCCGAGGTGGTGAATTGCATGGCGGCATTCATCATCGGCTACAGGGGCTGAATCCCTTGAGTTGTCACCAGAAACGTTCGCAGTCGGGCGTTTCACAAGTGGTGGAGCACTTCTGGGTGTAATCGTAGTTGTCTTTTGCTCTGCGCCTACCCCTTTTCGCTCTTCCCTTGTGCCATGGCTGAGTAATTTTGTCTGACGTTATACGCCAGGCTTCCCTGACACGAGGTTATAACAATGAGTCACTCCGTTTCCCCGCTCGTCGTCGCCAAATTCGGCGGTACCAGCGTGGCAAATTTTGATGCAATGAACCACAGTGCGGACGTGGTGCTTTCCGATGCGAGCGTACGTCTGGTCGTGCTTTCTGCCTCTGCCGGTGTTACCAATTTGCTGGTTGCGCTTGCCGAAGGGCTGGAGGCGACTGAGCGTTTCGTTAAGCTCGATGCGATTCGCAAAATTCAGTTCGATATTCTGGAACGTCTGGTCAATCCAAACGTCATTCGCGAAGAGATCGAACGTCTGCTGGAAAATATCACCACTCTGGCAGAAGCCGCTTCACTGGCCACCTCCAATGCATTAACCGATGAACTGGTCAGCCACGGCGAACTGATGTCCACCCTGTTGTTTGTTGAAATCCTGCGTGAACGCAATGTGCAGGCGCAGTGGTTTGACGTGCGTAAAGTGATGCGTACCAGCGATCGCTTTGGCCGCGCTGAGCCGGACGTAGCTGCTCTCGCAGAGCTGGCGACTCAGCAACTCGCCCCACGTCTTGCCGACGGCATCGTCATTACCCAGGGCTTTATTGGCAGTGAAGCGAAAGGTCGCACCACCACACTGGGCCGTGGCGGCAGCGACTACACCGCCGCGCTGCTCGGCGAAGCGTTGCATGCGACCCGCGTCGATATCTGGACCGATGTCCCCGGCATCTATACCACCGACCCACGCGTGGTGCCTGCCGCCAAACGCATTGACGAGATTGCCTTTGAAGAGGCCGCTGAAATGGCGACCTTCGGGGCGAAAGTTCTGCATCCGGCGACCTTGTTGCCAGCCGTTCGTAGCGATATCCCGGTCTTTGTCGGTTCCAGCAAAGACCCGAAAGCAGGCGGCACGCTGGTGTGCAACAAAACCAGCAACCCGCCGCTATTCCGCGCGCTGGCGCTACGTCGCAAACAGACCCTGTTGACGCTACACAGCCTGAACATGTTGCATTCTCGTGGCTTCCTGGCGGAAGTGTTCGGCATTCTGGCGCGCCACAGTATTTCGGTTGACCTGATCACCACGTCGGAGGTGAGCGTGGCGCTGACCCTGGATACCACCGGCTCCACGTCAACGGGCGATACACTGCTCACGCAGGGTCTGCTGACCGAACTTTCTTCACTCTGCCGTGTGGAAGTGGAAGAGAATCTTGCACTGGTGGCGATCATTGGTAATGACCTGTCTAAAGCCTGCGGTGTTGGCAAAGAGGTCTTCGGCGTGTTGGATCCGTTCAACATCCGCATGATTTGCTACGGCGCGTCCAGCCACAACCTGTGTTTCCTGGTGCCGGGCGCCGAAGCAGAGCAGGTTGTGCAGAAGCTGCATCATAATTTGTTCGAGTGATCGCAGGCGTTGTTTCCCCGGTGGCGCTGCGCTTACCGGGGCTACGGGCTGTAGCCCGGACAAGGCGTTTACGCCGCCATCCGGGGTAACCGTAATTTAGCAACCAGCCGTAGCCCGGATAAGGCGTTTGCGCCGCATCCGGGAAGCGTTGCTTGCCCAACCTACATCTGCCCCATGACCGTCCGGTACAGCAACGCGTCCAACGTTCTGACGTCGCCTTCCCGGCTTTCCGGTAACGTGGGGGGAAGGGTTCCCCTTTCGATCTCGTCCGCGATAAACGCGTGTAAGCGTGGCAGACGCGCGCCGTATTGCGCTTCCCCTGCACGCTGCTTACGTGCCAGTAAATCATCGATTTCCAGACGCAATTGCGCATCCAGTTCGCTTCCGGCCAACAGTTCGGCAAAGCGCATCGGCGGTACGCCTTTTCCCGCTTCCACCCAACGCACCGCCAGTAACGGGCGCAGCACATAAAAGTATTTCTTTAATCGCACCTTATCGCCCTGCAAATACTGATGGAAGTTTCTGCGGGCCATGGAGTAGTAATGCCAGCGCGCCCGCACGGCAGAAAACCATTTCGGCATCTCCGCCTTAAGCGCACCGACGGTGGCATCGTCTTGCTGATAGACCACCGGCGAATCCAGCCACTCGATCAGCGTTGGGTTTGCGCTTTTTAGCAAACCTAACGCTTTACGCCACTCCCAGCCGCTCACGTCCAGCTCATCATCAATGGGCAGTTCAATCACATCACGCGGCGCCTCTACACGCAGATACCACTGCGGCGGATGCACATATAAAAAACGCACATCATAGTCGCTGTCCGGCGAGGCAAAACCCCAGCCACGGCTGCCGGATTCGCAGGCATACAGCACTCTGACGCCGTAACGCTGCTCTACTTCTTTTAATTGCTGCCGCACGCGTTCACGCATCGCGGCATCCACGCCGTTCTCCGTCATTTCTTTATCCTTTTACACAGACCACCTGACGTAAGGTGTGAACAATCTCCACCAGCGACGCCTGCGCCGCCATCACCGCGTCGATATCTTTATAGGCCATCGGAATTTCATCAATAACGTCGCTGTCTTTACGACACTCAACGTGAGCGGTCGCCCGAATCTGGTCATCAACCGTAAAGCGCTTTTTCGCTGCCGTACGACTCATCGTGCGCCCTGCGCCGTGGCTACAAGAACAGAAGCTCTCTTCATTTCCCAATCCACGTACGATAAAGCTTTTCGCCCCCATCGAACCGGGAATAATCCCCATCTGACCTTTTTGTGCCGAGACCGCGCCTTTACGCGTCACCAGCACCTCTTCGCCAAAATGGGTCTCTTTTTGCACGTAGTTATGGTGGCAATTCACCGCCTCCTGCTGGGTCATGAACGGTTTTGTCACGATACGCGACAGCGCCGCCAGTACGCGCGACATCATCACTTCCCGGTTATGACGGGCAAAGTCCTGGGCCCACGACACGGCTTCCATATAGTCGTCATAGTGCTTACTCCCCTCCCTGAAATAGGCCAGGTTTTTATCCGGCAGGTTGGCAATATGCTGCTGCATGTCCTGTTGGGCCAGCGTGATAAACAGCGTACCAATGGCATTACCCACACCGCGCGAACCGCTATGTAACATCACCCATACACGTTGCTGTTCATCCAGGCAGACCTCAATAAAATGGTTGCCCGTACCCAGCGTTCCCAGGTGCTGATAATTATTGGTTTTCAATAGCTGCGGATAGTTATCCGTCAAACGCTTAAACCGTGCCGCCAGCATTGTCCAGTGGTTATCCACTTCCTGCGGGGGCGTTTCCCACGCCCCTTTATCCCGGCCGGAACGTGTACTGGTACGCCCATGCGGCACCGCCTGTTCGATTGCGCTGCGAAGCCCGCTCAGGTTATCCGGTAAATCGCTTGCCACCAGCGAGGTGCGCACGGCGATCATCCCACAACCAATATCCACACCAACCGCCGCCGGGATAATGGCCCCTTTGGTCGGGATCACGCTGCCGATGGTGGAACCTTTACCAAGATGTACATCGGGCATTACCGCCAGATGCTGAAAAATAAACGGCATCTTCGCGGTATTCTGCAACTGTTCACGCGCCTCTGGCTCTACCGGCACCCCGTGAGTCCACATTTTTATCGGCGCACTGTCCTGCGCCGTCAGCAGTTGAAATTCGTTATGCTGCATTTGATTATCCTTTAATACTCACCAGTCCATTCAGGACGTTATCGAGGCCACCGAATACCGAGATTTTATCGATACGTTCAGCCACTTTTTCCAGCGTTTCCAGCTCTTTTAAGCGCAGCGCTACCGGGTTGTTTTCCATGACTTTCGCGGTATTAAGCAATGAGCGGGTTGCCGCTGTCTCTTCACGCCGACGAATCACGTTCGCCTGCGCCGATTTTTCCGCTTCCACCAGCTTCGCCAGAATGGTTTTCATATCGCCCGGCAACACGATGTCCCGCACACCCAGCGACGCGACATCCATGCCAAAGGGAGCCATGCGTGTTTTTACCTGAGCACTGACTACCTCATCGATGATTTGCTTGTCTTCCAGCAGTTCGTCCAGCGTACGGGTTCCCACCGCTTCACGCAGGGCAAACTGCAATTCGCGATACAGGTGGTCCAGCGGTTTGGTTAACTGGCTAAATGCCTGTAACACATCGCTGTATTGCCAGTTCGCCCCCAGGTTGATGCGCAGGTTCACTTTGTCTTTGGTCAGGATTTCCTGGCCGGACACTTCCATCAATTGCAAACGCGTATCGACAACGTCTGCATCAACCAGATGGTTCACTTTCCAGTAAGCGCTCAATCCCGGTGGCAACAAAGGTTGTGTTACACCATCGATTTTTACTACACCGACGTGCCATGCCGCGACATTAACCGCCAGTATGGCATCCCGGCCTTTAACGGCTGCGCCGCTACGTGGCTGCAATACGGCATTCATGATGCTCTCAGGTACACGCACATCCCGGGTATCGATCAACACCACGCTCAGGCTACCGTCCTGCCAGAACAGGCGGCGTGACGCTGGCGGGATAATTTCCACCAGGATGCCGTCACGGTAGAGCGCAGCCACCTCATGCCCGGTGGTATCGACGCTCAGGCAGTACGCCTCGACCCACTCAGGTCTGAAACGGCGCAGATAATTCGCCAGTTCTGCCGACACATCGCTGCCATTGAGCTCAACGACCATGACCTCTTGCTTATTAAACCAGGAAAGGCGGTGCTCTCCTGCCTCAAGAATTTTTGTGTAATCGCCTGCTTTTACCAGCAGGCCCACTTGTCCCTGGCGGAGAGTGATTTTTTTATTCATTTGATCTTCCTTAAATTTTCACGTACCGGCGCGAATGCAGGATCGGAGCCGGAGGGAAACAGACCACCACTGCCAGCCTGTTTTGCCTGCGACCCGGAGCCCTTATCGGCGCCGGTTCATTGCCATCGCTAACCACCCGACGGCGCGTTTACGAACACAACCAGTGTTCACCGGAAAGGTGAGTTGGGAATCGAACCCTCATGGTGTCTCTCGGCTGACAGAACGCCCCGCGGATAACGTCTTACCGTTCCGGGTGCGCTGGCGGGGCATAATCCCCTGCGTGCTCAGCGTCGTGACATATCAGGTATTGCCAGAAGCGTGCCAGGTTGGAAGAAGTGGAACATTAAATTTTAATTTACTGATATTTAAGAAATTAAATTTTCATCTCTTTGTTCACTTGCTGGTATCCCGGTAATTTTTTTATATTTATTTATCGTTATTTATCTTTAAGGATAAAAATGCAAAAGCGCAGAGTGGTGATAGGTGTACTGGGAACAGTGTTGGATAAACGCGGCAAGCGGGCAAATCGCTTTCGTAAATGGCGGCCAACCGTTGGGTTATGCCAGCAGCCGGACTTTCCGGTTGATCGGCTGGAGTTGCTCCATCAGCCGCGCGATGAAGGCATGGCCCAACAGTTGGCGGAAGATATCGCACTGCTTTCACCGCAAACCACCGTACGCCCTCATCCGGTGACTATTCGCGATCCGTGGGATTTTGAAGAGGTGTATGCCGCGTTCCTGGATTTCGCCAGCCACTATGATTTCGATACAGAAAACGAAGAGTATCTGGTGCATATCACCACCGGCACGCACGTGGCGCAGATCTGCTGGTTTTTGCTGACAGAGGCTCGCTATCTGCCCGCCAGCCTGCTGCAAACCAGCCCGGCGCCGAAAGGGGCTTCGGAGGAAGATATTGCCGCCGGCGTTTGCTCGGTTATCGATCTCGATTTAAGCCGCTATGCAACCTTAACCAGCCGCTTTCAACGCGAACAGCAACAGTCGGTTTCGCTGCTCAAAGCCGGCATCGATACACGCAACACAACGTTTAATAAGCTTATCGATCAAATTGAACGGGTGGCCTTGCGCTCCACGGCACCGATTCTGTTGACCGGGCCCACCGGGGCGGGCAAATCCTTCCTGGCAAAACGTATTTTCCAGCTTCGCCAGTCGCGCCATCGTGTGGCGGGCAAACTGGTGGCGGTAAACTGCGCCACGTTGCGAGGCGATAACGCCATGTCGACATTGTTTGGCCATGTGAAAGGGGCATTTACCGGGGCGCTAACGCCACGAATGGGTCTGCTGCGCGAAGCCGATGGCGGGGTGCTTTTTCTGGATGAAATTGCGGAGCTGGGCCTGGATGAGCAAGCGATGCTGCTGAAAGCCATTGAAGAAAAAACGTTCTTCCCGTTTGGCTCGGATAAAGAGGTCCACAGTGATTTTCAGCTTATTGCCGGTACACACCGCGACATGCGCCAGTGGGTGGAGGAAGGGAAATTCCGTGAGGATCTCTATGCGCGTATCAATATGTGGACGTTTGCTCTGCCGGGACTTGCTGAAAGACGGGAAGATATTGCGCCGAATATTGAATTCGAACTCCAGCGCTTTAGCGCCGAAGCCCAGACTCAGATCCGTTTCGACAAAGACGCGCGTGAACGTTATCTGGCATTTACCTGTTCCGGACAGGCACAGTGGCGCGGTAACTTTCGTGAACTGAGTTCCTCGATTGCTCGTATGGCGACGCTGGCCGAACAGGGACGTATCACTCTGGCTAATGCCGAAGAAGAAATAGCCCGTTTGCAGCACGCCTGGCAGACACCATCTTCACTCCCCCCTTTAGCAGAGGAAATCGATCTGTTTGAGCAACGCCAACTGGAAACGGTACTGGAGGTGTGTCGACGTCACCGCTCGATTTCCGACGCCGGGCGTGAATTGTTTGCCGTTTCACGCTTAAAAAAGGCTAATCCGAATGATGCTGACCGTCTGCGCAAATACCTCGCGCGCTTCGGGCTGAGCTGGGAAAACATCCGCCCTGCTACATGAATCCTCTTCATCTTAATTTGTTTGAATAAAATTTCCTCACGCGATAAACAGTACTGACGGCCGGGCTCGACCCCGGCCTTTTTTATAACAAAACACAACACCACGCGTTAAAGGAAAACACTATGCTCGCTGTACTCACCCGGCTGTTCCCGTTATGGGCGCTGCTGCTCTCTGTACTTGCTTATTACACGCCCTCTACCTTCACGCCCATTGGCCCGTGGGTCACCACCCTACTCATGTTGATTATGTTCGGCATGGGCGTGCACCTGAAAATTGACGATTTTAAACGTGTGCTTTCCCGCCCGGCCCCGGTTGCCGCAGGCATTTTCCTGCACTACCTGGTGATGCCGCTTGCCGCCTGGCTACTGGCGATGATTTTCAAAATGCCGCCGGATCTTTCTGCCGGGATGGTGCTGGTCGGTAGCGTGGCCAGTGGTACGGCTTCCAACGTCATGATCTATCTGGCGAAAGGCGACGTGGCGCTCTCAGTGACCATTTCGTCTGTCTCAACGTTGGTTGGCGTAGTCGCCACACCGCTGCTGACGCGCCTCTATGTTGATGCCCACATTCAGGTGGATGTGATGGGTATGCTGCTGAGCATATTGCAGATTGTGGTGATTCCGATTGGACTGGGTTTGATTATTCACCACCTGTTCCCGCGCGTAGTGAAGGTGGTGGAGCCGTATCTGCCCGCCTTTTCGATGGTCTGTATCCTGGCAATCATCAGCGCCGTGGTGGCGGGTTCCGCTTCACACATTGCGTCCGTAGGCCTGGTGGTGATTGTCGCGGTGATGTTGCACAACAGTATCGGTCTTCTGGGTGGTTACTGGGGTGGGCGTCTGTTCGGTTTCGACGAATCCACCTGCCGCACACTGGCTATCGAAGTGGGGATGCAGAACTCCGGCCTTGCTGCCGCACTCGGTAAACTCTACTTCTCGCCGCTGGCTGCCCTGCCAGGCGCGCTTTTCTCGGTCTGGCATAATCTGTCCGGCTCACTGCTGGCGGGTTACTGGTCCGGTAAGCCTATTGCAGACAAACCACGCGAAACAGTAAAAGAAAACTGACAGGCCGTATCAGGTTTAGCTTTGACGTTCCCCCGGTGGCGCTAACGCTTACCGGGGCTACGAGTCAGTACGGTTTATTTATTGTGAGACGACACGCCTGTACCGTACACTGAAACCATCGGCTTACTGAGGGCACCGACATGGCACTCCCCCGCATTACCCAAAAAGAGATGACCGAGCGCGAGCAGCGTGAACTGAAAACCTTGCTCGACCGCGCGCGTATTGCGCACGGACGGGTTCTGACCAACGCCGAAACCAACAGCGTGAAAAAAGAGTACATCGATAAATTAATGGTTGAGCGTGAAGCAGAGGCCAAAAAAGCCCGCCAGACGAAGAAAAAGCAGGCTTATAAACCGGATGAAGCGACCACCTTCTCGTGGTCGGCCAATACGTCGACGCGCGGCAGGCGTTAACGCCCTTTCTTCTTACGCCCCGGAGAGGTAAAGCGTTTACGCGACGCCATTTCCGCCGGGGTTTTTGCCATATTTTTCGCCCCACTGGCGACGGGCTTCTTCGCGGCGGTCGTCGCCGTTTTCGGTTTACTTTTTGTCTTTGGCTTCGCCTCGGACGAGGAATTCTCGATAAGCTTAAACAGCGTGATCAATTCGTCATCGGTCAGATCGCGCCATTCCCCGAGCGGCAGGCCAGCCAGCCCGACGTTCATAATCCGGGTACGCTCAAGTTTCGTGACTTCATAGCCAAAATGTTCACACATACGGCGAATCTGGCGATTCAGCCCCTGGATCAGCGTGATACGAAAGACAAACGGCGCCTCTTTTTTGACTTTGCACTTCTTCGTGACCGTTCCCAGAATCGGCACGCCTGCGCCCATACTACGCACAAATTCGTCCGTGACGGGTTTATCCACCGTCACCAGATACTCTTTTTCGTGATCATTGCCGGCACGCAAAATCTTGTTCACCAGATCCCCGTGGTTGGTGAGGAAGATCAGCCCCTGGGAGTCTTTATCGAGACGACCAATCGGGAAAACGCGTTTGCTGTGGTTAACAAAATCGACAATGTTGTCTTTTTCGCTGTCTTCCGTGGTACTAACAACGCCCACGGGTTTATTCAGCGCGATAAAGACCAGATCCTCGGCCTCGCGCGGCTCAATCAACTGACCGTTTACCTTTACGACGTCGCCAGGCTTAACCTGATCGCCAATGGTGGCACGTTTACCGTTAATGAAAACATTGCCTTGTTCGATATAGCGATCGGCTTCGCGGCGCGAGCAAATTCCGCTTTCGCTGATGTATTTGTTTAATCGGGTTGATGAGTCTGGCAGCATAAATTCTCCTGTAAAAGCGAAATATATCTTATCAGAAGGTTAAGAAAATCTGCGCTTTCTCGCATCCCGGCGCTAAATGTGATCCACAGCGTCTTTCTACACAAAAGTGATGGCTTATCGCACATGCAATTTTGTGTGGCGAACAAAAGTAGAATCAACCACTTAGACTCCATTGCACAAACGTGCTGACACTCGCTGTGCGCATAATCATTTGTGCAAGATATTCCCTCACGCCAACGCAGTGAAAGAGAACAAAATTCCTTTGAATATGCCCCTGCATGCGGTTATATCAAATCAAGGAACATAAATCGTGGTTTGCACAAATGTGCAAAGGTCGGAAGAGAGCAATGGAAAACAGTGATGATATCCGCCTGATCGTAAAAATTGCCCAGCTTTACTATGAGCAGGATATGACACAGGCGCAAATCGCCCGTGAACTGGGAATTTACCGCACGACCATCAGTCGGTTGCTTAAACGCGGGCGCGAACAAGGGATCGTCACCATCGCCATCAATTACGACTACAACGAGAATTTGTGGCTGGAGCAGCAGTTAAAACAGAAATTTGACCTTAAAGAGGTGGTCGTCGCCGCAAGTGATGCCGAGCAGGAAGAGGAACAACTCAGTGTGATAGGTCAGCACGGTGCGCAATTGCTTGAGCGCCTGTTGGAACCGGGCGATATCATCGGATTTTCATGGGGTCGCGCGGTTCGGGCGCTGGTTGAAGGATTATCTCCCGCAAGCCAGTCCAGACAGTTGATTTGCGTACCGATTATCGGCGGGCCTTCTGGCAAACTCGAAAGTCGCTATCACGTGAACACGCTGACCTACAGCGCGGCGGCCCGGCTTAAAGGGGAATCTCATCTGGCGGATTTCCCGGCACTGCTGGATAACGAACTGATCCGTAACGGTATTATGCAGTCTCAGCACTTTAAAACTATTTCGGCGTACTGGGACAATTTGGATGTCGCGCTGGTTGGTATCGGTTCTCCTGCTATCCGTGACGGTGCGAACTGGCATGCGTTTTATGGCAGCGAAGAGAGTGATGATCTGAATGCCCGCCATGTAGCCGGTGATATCTGTTCACGCTTTTTCGATATTAACGGCGCGTCCGTTGAAACCAATATGAGCCCGAAAACGCTCTCTATTGAGATGCAACGTTTAAAACAGGCACGTTATTCCATAGGCGTGGCGATGGGCGAGGCGAAATACAGCGGTATCCTCGGCGCATTGCACGGTAAATATATTAATTGTCTGGTGACCAATCGCGAAACTGCTGAATTATTGTTGAAGTAAATTTCTAGCCCCGAGACAGCGCATTATTTTGCGCGGGGATCCCCTTTTCCAAAATCAGGAGTATGGTATGCAAACGTGGTTAAATCTGCAGGATAAAATTATTCTCGTCACCGGCGGTGCATCAGGTATTGGCCTGGCGATTGTCGAGGAGTTATTAGCCCAGGGCGCCAATGTCCAGATGGCAGATATTCATGGCGGCGAAGGGAAACACGAAGGAAATAGCCATTATCATTTCTGGCCAACGGATATTTCCAGTACCGGAGATGTCACGAATACGGTTAGCGAAATTATTCAGCGCTTCGGTCGTATTGACGGCCTGGTCAATAATGCTGGCGTCAATTTCCCGCGCCTGCTCGTGGATGAAAAAGCCCCGGCCGGAAAATATGAATTAAACGAAGCCGCCTTTGAAAAAATGGTCAATATCAACCAGAAAGGGGTGTTCTTAATGTCCCAGGCGGTGGCACGCCAGATGGTTAAACAGCATGACGGCGTCATTGTGAATGTCTCATCAGAAAGTGGGCTGGAAGGTTCAGAAGGCCAAAGCTGCTACGCCGCCACCAAGGCCGCACTCAACAGTTTTACCCGCTCCTGGTCGAAAGAGTTGGGCAAGCATGGCATCCGTGTGGTGGGTATCGCACCGGGTATTCTGGAAAAAACCGGGCTACGCACGCCGGAGTACGAAGAAGCGCTGGCCTGGACGCGCAATATCACTGTGGAACAGCTGCGTGACGGCTATACAAAGAACGCGATTCCGATTGGACGCTCGGGTCGCTTATCCGAAGTTGCTGATTTTGTTTGTTATCTCCTGTCTGAGCGTGCCAGCTACATTACCGGAGTAACCACTAACATTGCGGGCGGTAAAACGCGCGGTTAAGGAGGCGAAATGGTCAATACAATCTTTTGCGCCCACGGCAGACTGGCCTGCGCGATGCTGGAATCGGTACAGATGGTTTACGGCGATGTGAACGTGGCTGCCGTGGAATTTGTCCCCGGAGAAAACGCCAGCGACATCGCCGGGAAACTACAAAAGTTAGTGAATGCATACATACATAATGAGTGGTTGATTGCCGTCGATTTACAGTGCGGCAGCCCGTGGAATGCCGCCGCCACGCTGGCGATGCACAATCCGCAGCTGCGCGTGATAAGCGGCCTCTCTCTGCCCCTGGCGCTTGAACTGGTCGACAACCAGGCAAGCATGAACGTCGATGAACTCTGTGCGCACCTGACGACAATCGCCCGTCAGACATGCGTGGTCTGGCAAAAACGGGAAACCGCCGAAGAGGATTTCTGATGAATATTACGCTGGCTCGTATTGATGACCGCCTTATCCACGGTCAGGTGACCACCGTCTGGTCAAAAGTCGCGAATGCGCAACGCATTATTATCTGCAATGACGAGGTATATAACGACGAAGTCCGTCGCACGCTATTACGCCAGGCAGCACCGCCGGGGATGAAAGTGAATGTGGTGAATATTGAAAAGGCCATCGCGGTATTTCATAACCCACAATATCAGGATGAAACTGTTTTTTACTTATTTACCCGACCGCAGGATGCATTAGCGATGGTGAAACAAGGGGTGAAAATTGCCACCTTAAATATTGGCGGCATGGCCTGGCGCCCCGGCAAAACGCAATTAACGAAGGCCGTATCACTGGATGAAGAGGATATTTCTGCCTTTCGCGAACTGGATAAACTCGGCGTGAAATTAGATTTACGCGTCGTGGCCTCCGATCCATCGGTGAATATCCTCGATAAAATAAAAGATATCTCCGTAACAGAATAAATAAAAGCGCCTGTGTTTATGCCGTAACAGGTAGGAACAAACACACCTTAAAGGTCTAATTATGGAAATCAGTACCCTACAAATCATAGCCATCTTTATATTTTCCTGTATTGCCGGAATGGGCAGCGTGCTGGATGAATTCCAGACCCACCGTCCGTTAATTGCCTGTACGGTTATCGGCCTTATTCTCGGTGATTTAAAAAGCGGGATTATGCTCGGCGGTACGCTGGAGCTGATCGCACTCGGCTGGATGAACGTGGGGGCGGCACAATCACCCGACTCGGCGCTCGCCAGCATTATCTCTGCCATTCTGGTCATTGTCGGTCACCAGAGCATTGCTACCGGGATCGCTATCGCCCTGCCCGTCGCGGCGGCAGGCCAGGTTCTGACGGTCTTCGCTCGTACCATCACCGTCGTGTTCCAGCACGCGGCGGATAAAGCAGCGGAAGAGGCCCGTTTTCGCACCATCGACTTGCTACATGTCTCAGCACTCGGCGTTCAGGCACTGCGTGTTGCCATTCCGGCGCTCGTCGTGTCGCTGTTTGTCAGCGCCGACATGGTCAGCAACATGCTGAGCGCCATCCCGGAATTCGTCACACGTGGTTTGCAGATTGCCGGCGGCTTTATCGTGGTGGTGGGCTACGCCATGGTGCTGCGCATGATGGGCGTGAAATACCTGATGCCCTTCTTCTTCCTCGGGTTCCTTGCCGGTGGTTACCTCGACTTTAGCTTGCTGGCCTTTGGTGGCGTCGGCGTGATCATCGCGCTGGTTTATATCCAGCTCAATCCACAGTGGCGCAAGGCGGAACCTCAGTCTGCCGCAACCTCTCCTTCTACCGCCCTTGACCAGCTTGACGACTAACGGTGCCCATTATGGAAGCGAAAAAACTTACCCGTTCCGACCTGTTCAGCATGTTTGTCCGCTCGAACCTGCAGCAGGCGTCATTCAATTTCGAACGTATTCATGGCCTGGGTTTTTGCTACGACATGATCCCTGCCATCAAGCGCCTCTATCCACTGAAAGAAGATCAGGTCGCGGCACTCAAACGCCACCTGGTGTTCTTCAACACCACCCCAGCCGTGTGCGGCCCGGTGCTGGGCGTGACGGCGGCGATGGAAGAGGCGCGAGCCAACGGCGCGGAAATTGACGATGGCGCCATCAACGGCATCAAAGTCGGTCTAATGGGGCCGCTGGCGGGCGTTGGCGATCCGCTGGTCTGGGGGACATTACGTCCAATTACCGCCGCGCTGGGTGCCTCATTAGCCTTGTCAGGCAACCTGCTTGGCCCCCTGCTGTTCTTCTTTATTTTCAACGCGGTACGTCTTGCCATGAAGTGGTATGGCCTGCAGCTTGGCTTCCGAAAAGGGGTCAACATCGTTAGCGACATGGGCGGCAACCTGCTGCAGAAACTGACCGAAGGAGCATCAATTCTCGGTCTCTTTGTGATGGGCGTGCTGGTCACCAAATGGACGAGTATCCACGTGCCACTGGTGGTCTCACAAACCCCTGGCGCCGACGGTACCATCGTCACCATGACGGTGCAAAACATCCTCGATCAGCTGTGCCCAGGCCTGCTGGCGCTGGGGCTGACGCTGCTGATGGTCCGCCTGCTCAACAAGAAAATTAACCCGGTATGGCTGATCTTCGCCCTGTTTGGGCTGGGGATTGTCGGCAACGCGCTGGGCTTCCTGTCCTGATTTTTCGCCCCGGCGTGAATGCCGGGTTCCCTTAACAAATTAGCCCCGCAAGATTTCGGGTGTCCGCAAGGCGGCAACTGAGTGCATCCCCGGGCGCGTAGATCCACTACGTGACCGGGGGACGCGAAAGAAGCCAACACCGCTGACGTTCGAAAGATAAAGGGGATGAGGTGGTTTAGTGATGAAAACAACAGCTCTACGCCTGTATGGCAAACGCGATTTGCGCCTGGAAAGCTTTGAACTCCCTGAGATGCAGGACAATGAAATCCTGGCGACGGTCGTCACCGACAGCCTGTGCCTCTCCTCCTGGAAAGAGGCCAATCAGGGCGAAAACCACAAAAAAGTGCCGGATGATGTAGCGACAAACCCCATTATCATCGGCCATGAATTTTGCGGCGACATTCTGGCCGTCGGGAAAAAATGGCAGCATAAGTTCCAGCCTGGACAGCGCTATGTGATTCAGGCAAACCTGCAACTGCCGGATCGCCCGGATTGCCCCGGTTATTCTTTCCCGTGGGTCGGCGGCGAAGCGACGCACGTGGTGATTCCCAACGACGTGATGGCACAAGATTGTTTGCTGGCTTATGAGGGCGAAACCTATTTTGAAGGTTCCCTGGTCGAACCGCTCTCCTGTGTAATTGGCGCGTTCAACGCCAACTATCATCTGCAGGAAGGGACCTACAATCACAAGATGGGCATCCGCCCGCAGGGCCGCACACTGATCCTCGGCGGCACCGGGCCGATGGGGCTGCTGGCTATAGACTACGCGCTGCACGGCCCGGTTAACCCGTCGCTGCTGGTTGTCACCGATACCAATAACGACAAACTCAGCTATGCCCGCACGCATTACCCTTCTGAGCCGCACACGCTGATTCACTATCTGCACGCGCAGGATGCCTCATTTGATACGTTAATGACCCTGAGCGGTGGTCACGGCTTCGACGATATTTTTGTCTTCGTGCCGAATGAACAACTGGTCACCCTCGCCTCGTCATTACTTGCCCCTGATGGCTGCATGAATTTCTTTGCTGGTCCGCAGGATAAACAGTTCAGCGCGCCGGTGAATTTCTATGATGTGCATTACGCCTTTACCCATTATGTGGGCACCTCTGGCGGTAACACCGACGACATGCGTGCGGCGGTAAAACTGATCGAAGAGAAGAAAGTGCAGGCTGCCAAAGTGGTCACACATATTCTTGGGCTGAATGCCGCAGGTGAAACTACGCTGGAACTGCCTGCCGTCGGCGGGGGCAAAAAGCTGGTCTATACCGGGAAATACCTGCCGCTGACCGCGCTGAGCAAAATGGACGATCCTGAGCTTGCCGCCATCCTTAAGCGCCATAAAGGCATCTGGTCCGGGGAGGCCGAGCAGTACCTGCTGGCTCACGCTCAGGAGATTGCTCATGATTAACCACGACACGCTGCTGTGTATGTCACTTGCCGGTCGTCCCGGCAACTTCGGCACCCGTTTTCATAATTATCTGTATGAAAAATTAGGGCTAAATTTTATCTATAAAGCGTTTACTACCCAGGATATTGAGGCGGCGGTGAAAGGCGTGCGCGCACTGGGGATTCGCGGCTGTGCGGTCTCAATGCCTTTCAAAGAGAGCTGCATGCCGTTTCTGGATGCGATCGATCCCTCGGCTAAAGTGATTGATTCAGTGAATACCATCGTCAATGACGAAGGACGGTTAACGGGTTACAACACCGACTACATCGCGATAAAAAGCCTGATTACCAGCCACCAGCTTGATACCCAGGCACGGGTGATGATTCGCGGCAGCGGCGGGATGGGTAAAGCGGTGATCGCGGCCTTTCGCGACACGGGATTCCGTGACGTAATCATTGCCGCCCGTAACCACGAGAATGGAACAGCGCTTGCCCGTCAATACGGCTTTCAGTGGCAGCCGCACCCGGAGGGGATCCGTACCGATATCCTGGTGAATGTCACGCCGGTCGGCATGGCAGGCGGCAAAGAGAGCGAGGCCCTGTCATTTAGCGAAGCGATGGTGAACCACGCCAGCGTGGTCTTTGACGTGGTCGCCCTGCCGCCAGAAACCCCGGTGATTCGTCTGGCGCAGCAGCATGGCAAAAAGACCATCAGCGGCGCAGAAGTGATTGCGCTGCAGGCCGTCGAACAGTTCGCGATGTACACCGGCGTGCGCCCGGATGCGGCGCTTATCGCCGAAGCATCGGCCTTTGCCAGAGCGGGTTGATGGCATTCGAAGAGCACCAGGGAAGGTGCTCAATATCCATTAATCAGGAAATCAATAGCATCACGCAATACTGCTCTCGCACTCGTCAAATCTGCAACACGTTCACCCAGCTCTTTTACTGATATGCCAGCCATCATGTACATCATGACGACATAAGGTTTGTCATAGATTTCCACGACGGGGCATATTTTCGCTGGCGGCGACATACCGGCAAGGTGAGTAAGTTCAACCACGGGTGCAACAAGAACGTGCTTAAGCACATTAGCAACGGGATGCTGGAGATTAATCAAAAAAGGGTAGACGTTTTTCCCACTGCCATTGTTTTCAAAAGCGTGAAACTGCTCCATTAGAATGACCGTTGAAAATCGCTAAATGAACCATTTTCATCTACCCACTGATTAATGGCATCAATGGATTTCTGGTTCTCACGCAGCCATTCATCACGTTTATTTTCACGAAATTTTTCAAGCAGCGCCTCGGTTAACACTGCTGACAGATTGAGGTTGAGCTCGCGCGCCTGGCTAAGAATGTCGGGCGACAGCGAAACATTCACCGATTTTTTTACGTTCGATGCACTGCGCATGAGAACCCCCATAGTAATGCGCATGAATTGTTTAAGATTAGCGTAGTGAACGAGCATTTTCTATTTCTCCATCCGTGGTTATCGAGTGCCTAACGTAGAGTATTTTCCAGGACAGCGTCACGCTCCACACATCCATTGTGCGAGGCGTTTTCCACTTTAATACTCATCCCTTTCATCATCTTCATCAGGCTGCTCCAGCACACTGTAAGCCACCGAGCAGAACAGCGAGTTAAGGCGTTTCATATCGCCCAACAGCCCCAGGTGCAGCGAGCTGGTTTCGATACTTTGTACGTTCTGCTGATGCAGCCGGTCAACATGGGCATGGGAGTAGCGACGGTTGAGAATACGGAAACGATGCTTACTGCGACGCAGACGGCGCGCGCTGGTGACATCGGCAGAGAAAAAGACCGACATCGCCAGTTTCAAATTGCTGAGTAACTGTTCATGTAACGTATCGAGCTCTTTCAATCCTTCAACGGAAAAGGCCCGCCGCACCGCCAGTGATTTATCGGCGATTTCACTGCCCATACGCTCTACAATGTCAGAGGCCTGTTCCAGGTTAAGAGACATCTCGATAATCTCAGCCCAGCGTTTTGACTCCTCTTCCGCCAGCTCTTCTTTTGGCATACGTGCCAGATAGAGCTTGATGGCGGTATACAGCACATTAATGTCATCGGCGAGCTTGCGCAGGTCTTTTTCCTCCCTGGGCGCACCGTGCATCACTTTATGTAACCCTTCCAGCATCAGCTCCATCGCGTCACCCATCCGTAGTGTTTCCCGGGCCGCATTGGCCAGCGCAAGCGTTGGCGTATCCAGCGCTGAACTGTCGAGATGCTTCGGTTTCAGGCGCGCATCCAGCTCCGGTTCATCGCGGATTAACCGTTCACAGAAGGTCGCCATCACGCCCACAAAAGGCACCATTGCCAGGCAGCGAATCAGGTTGTAGAAGACGTGGAAGTAGATGACCAGCTCGGCTTTGGGCAGCGGCAGTTTGCCCATCACATCGGCCAGTACGTGCACAAACGGCAGAATGATCAGGCTCCCCACCAGCTTAAACAGCAAACTGCCCAGCGCCACGCGGCGTGCTGCGGCGTTGGCGGCACTGTTGTTGAGCATCGCCAGCAGGCCGGAGCCGAGGTTGGCGCCAATTACCAGACAGAGCGCCACCGGGAAGGAGATGATCCCCGCCGTGGTCAGCGTGGCGGTCAGTAACACTGCCGCCAGACTTGAATAGCTGATGATAGCGAACACCGCGCCAATCAGGGCATCCAGCATGATGTCGCCCGTCAGCGAGGCGAAGATCACCTGAACGCCATCGGCCTGAGTAATCGGGGTCACCGCCTGAACAATCAGCTCAAGCGCCAGCAAAATCAGGCCAAGGCCGATGCTGACACGCCCCAACTGGCCTTCGCGCGTTTGCTTGCGCCCCAGGAAAAAAATCACGCCGATGAATATCAGCAACGGAGATAACCACGACAGGTCGAAGGTGAGAACACGCGCCATCAGCGCAGTCCCCACGTCAGCGCCCAGCACGATCACCAGCGCAGGCGCGAGCGCCACCAGGTCCTGGGCAACGAACGACGTTACCAGCATGGTGGTGGCATTGCTGCTTTGTACCAGTGCGGTCACGCCAATCCCGGCGCTAAAAGCGAGGGACTTCTTTTCAATACTGCGACTGAGTACCGTGCGCAGCCGCGCGCCAAAAACGCGCATGACACCGGTACGTACGATATGCGTGCCCCATACCAGGAGGGCAACAGAAGAGAGTAAGTGAAGCAAAATTAACACGTATTCAGGTTCTCCTTATCGTTGTCGATTCCTTTCGTTTTCCCCTTTTCCCGGTTTTATCCTGCGAGTCGGGGAGAAAAGGCTCTGTCAGTTCAGAGCAAGGATTATTAAATCTAAGTATAAATACTTACGCGCCATAAAGAGACATGTGGATTCAACATTACGTTAACAATGCCCGTTTTCTCAGCCACAGCAACGAACCGATCTTAAGCGTTTCGGAAATGACGAACAAAATAAGGGCAACGAACGCATCCTCAATTCGCATGACCTGCAGGAGCAGCGGAAAAAGGGCGACCGAGCAGGTGAGCGATAAAATACGCATCATTTCCTGCAACCCAATGAGCAGGAAACGTATTTTCTTTTTGACGAGAAAGGCATATGCCGAAAAACACAGTGATAACAACAACCCTGAATGGATAAAAAAGAGGGATTGCAGAAAAATACGGTCAGCCCCTCTGACTTCCATTAACGTCAGTTGGGTGTAGAAAAGCTGGATATCGGACCAGATCGGTACGTGACCCATTTTTAGGGAATAGAAAAGATAGCTTCCGATGGCCAGAAGATCCATCGTTCCCCAGAACGTAAATATTTTATCTTTATAACTCATATCATTACTGCTTCCCTGTTATGCATAGCGCTTTTTATCAGTATAAAGGCAAAGATGTAATAAAGAGATAAACAAAACAGAGTAAACTGCATTATCAATACCAGAATGAATAATAAAATGGCCGACTGGCACGACTTTCATATTCAGCGGATTGTCTTTAATTATCGTTTCTTCTGTAGAAACTTTGTTAACGAAAAAACAATGTTGTTACTCTCGCAAAAGAGAAATTATCCGCTTTATTTATAAATTAATATGCTAAATAATCTGCCATGAGTTATTACGCAGTAGGGGAATAAAGATGCGTTTCAGTACTATGTCCGACAGTGAAATTATTTCTGAATTGTGCCGCAGAATTAAAGAAACGCGTATGCAGCTCGGGCTATCGCAGATTGAACTGGCCGAGCGCGCACAAGTCGGCGCTGCAACCATCAAACGCGTTGAATTAGGCGAATCTGTGACCCTGAGTACGCTTATCGGTATTCTGCGCGGTCTGGATCGTCTGCATCAACTGGAGTCGGTTTTATTCGATTCGCACATTCGCACCTTTAACGCGCAAATCAATGCCGCAACCCCTTCCCGCATCCGTATCCGGAAAAAAGCGCACCAGCCAAAAGAAAAATTCACCGCCGCAACGCAGACCAGCGACACTAACGCCACCATCAACGAATGGTATACCTCATCGGCTTCTCACAGTGTGGTCTGGTCTTTCCTGCCGCCTGACACAGAGAAAAAAGGGTAATTCGTTTTGGGAGATGTCCCGGTAAGTTTGCACCGCCGGAGAAAGAAAAACCGCCTGCAAGCAGGCGGTTTTTTGAGGGAACTCAGGATTCACATACCGCGACTTTAATCGCCAGACCGCCTCGTGCGGTTTCACGGTATTTGGCGTTCATGTCTTTGCCTGTCTCAAACATCGTTTCGATGACTTTATCCAGTGAGACCTTCGGATCGCTGGTGCGGTACATCGCCATACTCGCCGAGTTAATCGCCTTCACTGCCGCAATCGCGTTACGCTCAATGCACGGAACCTGAACCTGACCGGCGACCGGATCGCAGGTCAGCCCAAGGTTATGTTCCATGCCGATTTCCGCCGCGATGCACACTTTCTCCGGACTACCGCCCAGAAGCTCGGCCAGGCCGGCGGAGGCCATCGAACAGGCCACGCCCACTTCCCCCTGACAACCGACTTCCGCCCCGGAAATAGAAGCATTCATTTTATACAGAATGCCAATCGCGCCCGCCGTCAGGTAGTAGCGCATATAGATTTCCGGCGTCACCGCCTTGATAAAGCGATCGTAATAGGCCAGTACTGCCGGGATGATACCGCAGGCGCCATTGGTCGGGGCAGTGACCACGCGTCCACCTGCCGCGTTCTCTTCGCCGACGGCCATGGCGAACATATTGACCCAGTCCATTGCGCTTAACGGCGTAATAGACTGGCTTTGCGGCGCCAGCACACGATGCAGCGCAGAGGCACGACGCGGTACTTTCAACGGCCCGGGCAAAATGCCTTCCGTGTTCATACCACGGTTAATGGCATTTCTCATGGTCTCCCAGATTTTCGCCATATTTTGCTCAACGTTCTCCCTGCCGTGGCGGGCGATCTCATTTTTCATCATCACCGCAGAAATCGACAGGCAGTTGTCGTGGCAGTGTGCCAGCAGGTTGCGGGCAGAATAGAACGGGAACGGAAGATCGACATCCGCGTCCTGACTCTTGCCAAAGTTTTCTTCCGTGACGATAAAACCGCCACCGATAGAATAATAGGTCTGGAAATGGACGATTTTACCATCGCAAAACGCCGTTATGCTCATGCCGTTTTCATGCAGCGGCAGAAACTCATTGTGAAAACGCATGCATTCCGCCACCGGGAACTCAATTTCCCGCTGACCTTCTTCAATAAACAGACGATGCATGGTGTTTACATCGCGAATAATGCCGGGAATGGCGTCAATGTCGACGGTATCCGGCAAATACCCGGACAGCCCAAGAATAATCGCGATATCGGTGTGGTGGCCTTTACCTGTTAATGACAGGGAACCGTACACATCCACCACCAGACGAGTCACTTTATGCAGCAGGCCTTTTTCCTGCAGGGTATCAACAAAATGTTTTCCTGCTTTCATCGGCCCAACAGTGTGTGAGCTGGACGGCCCGATGCTGATTTTGAAAATATCGAAAACGCTAATCATGTGGCACCCATGCGGTTACAAAGCAAAACGGATGCGCCGCCTGTGACAGGCGGCGCTGAAAACTTAGCTGAACAGAGAGAAGAAGATGGCGGAGATGGCAATCAGACCCATCAGCACCACAAACGCGTTACTGATATGACCGCTGTACTTGCGCATAGCCGGTACTTTGTTGATGGCATACATCGGCATCAGGAACAGAATCATCGCGATAACCGGGCCACCCAGTGTTTCAATCATGCCCAGGATGCTCGGGTTGAGGGTCGCAACAATCCAGGTGGTCACCAGCATAAACAGCGCAGTGATCTTGTTCAGTTTGTTGATTTCAATGGATTTGCCTTTGCTACGCAGAGACTTAATCACCATGCCGTTGAAACCTTCACGCGCACCAAGGTAGTGACCGAGGAAAGATTTGGTAATGGCGATCATGGCGATAATCGGCGCCATCCAGGCAATCACCGGCGCGTTAAAATGGTTTGCCAGATAGGAGAGAATGGAGATGTTTTGTGCTTTCGCTTCCGCCAGGTTTTCCGGGGACAGGCTCAGTACGCAACTGAACACAAAGAACATCACGGTCAGCACCATCATTATATGTGCAAAGCCCAGGATACGGGAACATTTGCGTTCGGCATCCTGACCGTACTCTTCGCGTTTAGCCACTGCGAAAGAGGAGATAATCGGCGAGTGGTTAAAGGAGAAAACCATGACCGGAATTGCCAGCCACAGGGTCATCCACAAACCGTGACCAGACGGCGCCGCGTTGCTCAGTGAAAGTGTATCCAGGACCGCACCGTTCCATTGCGGAATCAAATACAGCGCCAGCATCATCAGCGCAACAACGAACGGGAATACCAGTACGCTCATCGCTTTAACAATCATTTTTTCGCCAAAGCGGACAATGCCCATCATGCCGATAATCAGAATCAGCGATAAAATGGCGCGCGGCGGTGAAACCAGGCCAAGCTGGTGAGTAATAAAGCTATCGACGGTGTTGGTAATGGCGACACTATAAACCAGCAGAATCGGATAAATAGCGAAGAAGTAGAGCAACGTAATGAGTTTACCCGCGCCGATACCGAAATGTTCTTCAACCACTTCGGTGATATCTTCACCCGGATTTTTACCCGATAAAACGAAACGGGTTAAACCACGGTGAGCGAAAAATGTCATCGGGAATGCGAGAATTGCCATGATGATTAACGGAATTAAACCACCAACCCCGGCGTTAATCGGCAGGAAAAGCACCCCTGCGCCAATAGCAGTACCGTACAGACCCAGCATCCACACGGTATCACTTTTTCTCCAGCCGCTGCTTTCGCGAGCGACGAGGGTATTTTGAACGGTTTCCATAATATGGCCTCAGTAATATAGATTAGAGCCAGGTTTATTTAGCTCTGATTCAGGTAATAAAAGCGCTGTGTTTATTTGGCTATTTTATTAAATGCAACTATGCTGAGTTACTAACAGCGATCACATAACCTGATTTATTGAGGGACTTTTAAAGTATCAAAAATAACACCGGAATTTTAATATATTTTTAAGGTATCACTTTTAATACGTTATTATTTTACCGCACGATCTCAACTGCCTATACAGTTATATATTTTAAGACCAGAGATAACAAACTATATTTGTCATACGATTAATAAAAAATAATCAAAAAATATTTCCGGCGAGTTAAATATGTCAGCAGTAAGCGTATGACGGACATAAAAAAACCGGCCTGCTAACAGGCCGGTAGAGAGAGGACAGGCTGCGATTAGTCCGCGTCATAGCCCAGATTCGGCGCCAGCCAGCGTTCCACTTCCGCCACGCTCATCCCCTTACGTAGTGCGTAGTCTTCAACCTGGTCGCGCTGAATCTGCGCCACGGCGAAATACTTGCTGTCAGGGTGGCTAAAGTACCAGCCAGAAACCGAGGCACCCGGCCACATAGCGAAGGATTCCGTCAGCTTCATACCGGTATGGGTCTCCACATCCAGCAACTGCCAGATGGTGCCCTTTTCCGTATGCTCCGGACAGGCCGGGTACCCCGGTGCCGGGCGAATCCCCTGATAGTTTTCGCGGATCAACTCTTCGTTGCTGAGGTTCTCATTGGCCGCATAGCCCCAATAGACCTTACGTACACGCTCATGCAGGTATTCCGCGAAGGCCTCCGCCAGACGGTCAGCCACCGCTTTCACCATGATTTTGTTGTAATCATCATGCTGCGCGTCGTAGGCCTCTGCCAGCGAGTCTTCTTCAAGACCACCGGTAACGGCAAACGCACCAATGTAATCTTCTTTACCGCTCAACTTCGGCGCGACAAAATCGGCCAGACAGTAGTTAGCAAAGCCGACTTTCTCAGTCTGCTGACGCAGATGACGACTTACCGCGAGCACCTGAGTACGAGTTTCATCGCGATAGATCTCAACATCGTCGCCAACGCGGTTCGCCGGGAACAAGCCCACTACACCGCGCGGGTTCAGCGCTTTTGTCGCACTCAACTGGTCAAGCATATCATTGGCATCTTTGAACAGGCGTTGTGCCTCCTCTCCGACAATCTCATCTTCGAGAATGCGCGGATATTTGCCGGCCAGCGACCAGGTCATAAAAAACGGCGTCCAGTCGATATAGTTACGCAGGGTTTCGATGCTTGCTTCCACTTCCTGCACGCCCAGGCGATGCGCCACCGGCGGGGTGTAGCTCTGCCAGTCGAATGCGAGATCGTTTTCGCGGGCGGCCTCAAGCGTCACTGGCGGGGTGCGCGGCTTTTTACGTCCGTGCTGGATACGCACGGTTTCGTACTCTTTGCGCGTGCGCGCCACAAAATCGTCGCGCTGAGTGTCGGAAAGCAGCGCGGAGACCACGCCCACGGTGCGTGAGGCGTTTTGCACATAGACCGTCGGACCGCTGTAATTCTGTTCGATTTTTACCGCCGTGTGCGCTTTCGATGTCGTCGCGCCGCCAATCAGCAGCGGGATGGTAAAGCCCTGACGCTCCATCTCTTTCGCTACGTTGACCATTTCATCCAGCGACGGGGTGATCAGGCCAGACAGGCCAATCAGGTCGGCGTTCACTTCACGGGCGGTTTTGAGGATTTTGTCCGTTGGCACCATGACGCCCAGGTCGACGATTTCGTAGTTATTACACTGTAAGACCACGCCGACAATATTTTTACCGATGTCATGGACGTCGCCTTTAACGGTGGCGATAACCATTTTGCCGTTGCTGGAGCCTTTCTCTTTGCTGGCTTCAATAAACGGCTCAAGGTAGGCCACCGCCTGTTTCATAACGCGTGCGGATTTCACCACCTGCGGCAGGAACATTTTGCCCTCGCCGAACAGGTCGCCGACTACATTCATACCGTCCATCAGCGGCCCTTCAATCACCTCAATCGGGCGGGCAGCCTGCTGACGGGCTTCTTCGGTATCCTCTTCGATAAATTCGGTGATGCCTTTAACCAGCGAATATTCCAGGCGTTTCTTCACATCCCAGGTCCGCCATTCCGCCTGCTGGGCGCTGGCGGTATCGTCGGTTTTGCTGCCACGGTATTTTTCCGCCAGATCGAGCAAGCGTTCTGTACTGTCATCGCGACGGTTAAGAATCACATCTTCGACCGCATCGCGCAGTTCTGTCGGCAGGTCGTCGTAAATCGCCAGTTGTCCGGCGTTGACGATCCCCATGTCCATGCCATTACGGATGGCGTAATAAAGAAAGACTGCATGAATCGCTTCACGAACCGGGTCATTACCACGGAACGAGAATGAGACGTTGGAGACGCCGCCGGAAATCAGTGCATGGGGCAGCTCGCGTTTGATATCTTCACAGGCGCCGATAAAGTCCTGCGCGTAGTTGTTGTGCTCTTCAATACCGGTGGCGACCGCGAAGATGTTCGGGTCAAAAATAATATCTTCCGGCGGGAAGCCTACCTCTTTGGTCAGAATGTTGTACGCCCGGCGGCAAATGTCGATTTTGCGCTCGCGGGTATCCGCCTGCCCGACTTCATCAAAGGCCATCACCACCACGGCCGCGCCATAGCGACGAACCAGCTTCGCGTGATGGATAAAGGCCTCTACCCCTTCTTTCATCGAGATGGAGTTAACGATGCCTTTACCCTGAATGCATTTCAGCCCTTTTTCGATAACGTCCCATTTCGAGGAGTCGATCATAATGGGCACACGGGCAATGTCCGGTTCGCCAGCAATCAGGTTAAGAAAACGCACCATCGCCGCTTCAGCGTCGAGCATCCCCTCATCCATATTGATATCGATGATTTGCGCGCCGTTTTCTACCTGCTGACGCGCCACATCCAGCGCTTCGTTGTACTTTTCTTCTTTGATCAGACGCTTGAATTTCGCCGAACCGGTAACGTTAGTACGTTCTCCTACGTTAACAAACAGGCTGTCATCGCCAATATTCAGTGGCTCCAGGCCCGCCAGACGGCAGGCGACCGGAATTTCCGGCAACTGGCGCGGGGGCAGGCCTGCGACGGCATCGCTCATCGCTTTAATATGATCAGGTGTGGTGCCACAGCAGCCGCCAACCACGTTCAGAAAGCCGGACTCTGCCCATTCGCGAATTTGTGCGGCCATGGTGTCGGCATCGAGATCGTATTCGCCAAAGGCGTTTGGTAAACCCGCATTCGGGTGCGCGGTGACGTAGCATTCGGCAATGCGCGAAAGTTCCTGGACATACTGGCGCAGCTCGTCCGGCCCCAATGCGCAGTTCAGGCCGAAGGTGAGCGCATCGGCATGGCGCAATGAGTTATAGAAGGCTTCCGTGGTTTGCCCGGAAAGCGTACGCCCGGAAGCATCGGTAATGGTGCCGGAAATCATGATCGGCAGTTCGACGCCCAGCGCCTCAAACTCAGCTTTCACCGCGAAAATAGCGGCTTTTGCGTTCAGGGTATCGAATACCGTTTCGATCAAAATCAGGTCACTACCACCTTCCACCAGCGCTTTGGTCGATTCGCGATAGGCGGTGACCAGTTGATCAAAGGTGATATTACGGAACGCGGGATCGTTAACATCCGGCGATATCGAGGCTGTACGGTTGGTTGGCCCAAGGACACCGGCGACATAGCGCGGTTTATCCGGTGTGCGGGCAGTCCATTCATCGGCACACGCACGAGCGAGTCTGGCGGCCGCAAAGTTGATCTCCGCTGACAGGGATTCCATCTGGTAATCCGCCATCGCGATCGTTGTGGAGTTAAAGGTGTTGGTCTCAATAATATCCGCGCCCGCTGCAAAATAAGCGGAATGGATAGCGGCAATCACCTCCGGCTTTGTAATCACCAGCAGGTCATTGTTACCTTTGAGGTCGCAGGGCCAGTCAGCGAATCGCTCGCCGCGAAAATCCTGCTCACTGAGACGCTGATTCTGGATCATGGTGCCCATGCCCCCGTCCAGAACCAAAATTCGTTCTTTTAACTGCTGCTGCAGTTGCTCAACTTTGCTGCTCACACGTGCTCCCGACAACGCTCAACCAGGCCAAAAGGCCAGCAGGACATACTGGCACAAACTGACAGAGCGGAAAAGGCACACAGGGGTAACATGAGAGATGTTCATTTGAACTCATCCGATCAGTCCGCGCCAGTGTTGCATTATAATTAAATAAAACGAAAATGATTTCCACGATACAGAAAAGGAGTCAGCCATGGTTGCCACTGTCCCCGCTAAACGCGGCAGAAAACCCGCCGCCCCCGCCGCTCAGGCTACCGGGCAAGTCCAGTCTCTGACGCGTGGACTCAAACTGCTTGAGTCAATCGCCGAATCCCCCGGTAGCGTTGCGCTCACCGAACTGGCGCAACAGGCCGGCCTGCCCAACTCCACCACCCACCGTCTGCTCACGACCATGCAACAGCTTGGCTTTGTACGACAGGTAGGCGAACTCGGTCACTGGTCCGTTGGCGCCCACGCGTTTATCGTCGGCAGCAGCTTTTTGCAAAGCCGCAATCTGATGGCGATTGTCCATCCGATCCTGCGCAAGTTGATGGAAGATTCCGGCGAGACGGTCAACCTGGCGGTGCTCGACCAAAGCGATCATCAGGCCATAATTATAGACCAGGTGCAGTGTACCCAATTGATGCGCATGTCCGCGCCCATTGGCGGGAAGCTGCCGATGCACGCTTCCGGCGCGGGTAAGGCGTTCCTCGCGTATTTAAACGATGACCAGGTCTCCGGCCTGCTGCACCGCAAAGGGCTGCATGCTTACACCCATGCTACGCTGGTATCCCCGGTACACCTGAAAGAAGATCTCGCTCAGACGCGCAAGCGCGGTTACTCCTTTGATGATGAAGAACATGCCCTTGGCCTGCGCTGCGTCGCCGCCTGCATTTATGATGAACATGGCGTACCGTTTGCCGCGATTTCAATTTCCGGGCCGATTTCCCGTATCACCGATGATCGGGTCACTGAGCTGGGCGCGCTGGCGATCAAAGGGGCCAAAGAGGTGACGATCGCCTGGGGTGGGATGCGACAAAATGGCTGATCTGAAATCATACTGGCAGGATAAATACCCTTCTGCTTTTTGCTGGTCGTTCGGTGATTCACCGGAACTGGCCGATGAGCTGGCGGCCCTGGTCGTCGCAGGGAAAAAGCGCGGAACCTGCGGCTCGCTTGCCAGCTATCAGCAAGAACAACCGCCCGTGACGCCTGGCACATATCACATTGTGCTGGACGGCAAAGGTAAAGCGGTATGCGTGATTCGAACCCTGGCGCTCAGGCTCATCCGTTTTAACGAAATGAGCCCCGAGCTCGCGGCGCTGGAAGGTGAAGGTGATTTGAGCCTGGCTTACTGGCAATCGGCGCATCAGGCCTTCTTTGAACGTGAAGGCACATGGACCGCGGATATGGAGCTGATTTTTGAGGAGTTTGCCGTTGTCGAGGTGGCCTGAATCAGGATGCCGGTTTACCCCGCCTGCTGCAGGTTGCCGTAGCGAACGCAAAAACGCTGGCGGCGACGGTAGGCATAAACGTCTTCCACATGGCCGTTTTTGATTCGTGCCTGCAGGCCTCGCCAGTAATCAGCACGCAGCAGATCGGCATGCATCTCTTCAAACAGGGGGCCAATTTCCGGATCGGCGCACAACCAATGGCGGAACTCTTCCGGGAAAACATCCCCTGGCGCAACGCTGTACCAGGGTTCGGCACTCAATTCATCTTCCGGATAACGCGGCGGCGGTATATCACGGAAATTTACCTCCGTCATATAACAGATCTCGTCATAGTCGTAGAACACCACGCGCCCGTGACGGGTCACGCCGAAGTTTTTAAACAGCATATCGCCGGGAAAAATATTCGCCGCAGCAAGCTGACGGATGGCGTTACCATACTCTTCCACCGCATCGCGCAACTGCGAACCGCGTACCCGCTCAAACCAGATATTGAGCGGCACCATCCGGCGCTCGATATAGAGATGGCTGATTGAAATACGATCCCCAAGGTCAGTGATTTTCTGCGGCGCCTCCTGGAGCAATAGCGCCATTAACGCCGGATCAATCTGCCGCTTTTCCAGAACAAAGTGTTCAAACTCCTGCGTATCCGCCATTCGCCCGACGCGATCATGCTCCTTCACCAGCTGATAGCAGGCGCGCACATGCGCCGCGCTCATCTCTTTTTGTGGCGGAAATTTATCTTTGATGATCTTAAAGACCCGATCGAAGCCCGGCAGCGTGAAGACCAGCATCACCATGCCGCGAATGCCCGGCGCCTCAACAAACTGTTCGTCCGAGGCATGAATATAGTTCAGGTATTCGCGATAGCTTTCCGTCTTACCGTGTTTCTGGCAGCCAATGGCCATATAGAGTTCGGCGGTGGTTTTTCCCGGCAGGATCTCCCGTAGCCACTCGACGGTGGCCGCGGGAAGCGGGGCATATACCATAAAATAGGAGCGAGCAAAGCCGAAGACAATACTCGCTTCCGCGTGCGAGGTCAGGCAGGTATCGACAAACAACTCGCCTTCGTCGGTACGATGAATCGGCAACAGGAAGGGAAGCGTGCCCGCAGGGGTGATCAATTTACCCACTAACCACGCCGCTTTATTACGGTAAAACAGCTCGTTTGCGGCCTGCAGATGAGACTGACGCAGCGTATCTGCGCCAAACGTCTTTGTCAGGTGAGTAATGATATAACCCACATCCCGTGCTTTATCCTGCCAGGGCAGGCGAAGCGGCAAATCGGATAAGACCTTGGTTAACAGGGATTCCCAGCCACGCTCTGGCCAAAAGTCTTTTGCCAGCGGGCGCGGAATGGTGCGAAAGCGCCGTTCTGGCTGAGAGCTAAAAATAAACAGACGCTCGGGGCTAAGCGCGCGGTGATCGAACAAGCGACAGTAGACGGAGTTAAAAAAACTCTCCGCAATTTCGAAGCGCGGATAATCCGGCAAAAGGTGGGTGTAATGCGCTTTCACCCGCAGCAAAAATTCGGCATCCGGTCGCTGGCTGTCGGTGATGCAGCGTAACTGTTCCACAACCAGCCCAACATGATGATCATAAAGATGGATACGCTGCTTCATCGCCTGCTGAACGGCATGCCAGTCGGCCAGTTCGAAACGCTGCTGTGCGCCAGCAGTGACTTCCAGAAAGCGTCCGTATTGCGCGTCGAAACCTTGCAGGATGGTTTGTGCAATCAGTAATTCCAGACCACGTGACATAGATTCCCCCTCGCCCTCTCCCCGACAGGAAGAGGGCGAAAAACAGACCTGCGCCAAACCGCCCCCTCTCCCCTCAGGGGAGAGGGGTGAGGGGGAAAAGATTAGAACTGTGCTTCTTCAGTTGACCCGGTTAACGCGGTAACAGAGGACGCCCCGCCCTGAATGATGGTGGTCACTTTATCGAAGTAGCCCGTGCCCACCTCCTGCTGGTGAGAAACGAAGGTGTAGCCCTCTTTGGCGGCGGCAAACTCCGGCTGCTGTACTTTTTCAACGTAGTGCCGCATCCCTTCACCCTGCGCATAGGCGTGTGCAAGGTCGAACATGTTGAACCACATGCTGTGAATGCCCGCCAGGGTAATAAACTGATATTTGTAACCCATCTCCGACAACTGCTGCTGGAAACTGGCAATGGTTTTGTCGTCCAGGTTTTTCTGCCAGTTGAAGGACGGTGAGCAGTTATACGCCAACAGTTTGCCCGGGAATTTCGCATGAATTGCATCGGCAAAGCGTTTCGCCAGCGCCAGATCGGGTGTTGAGGTTTCACACCATACCAGGTCGGCGTACGGCGCATACGCCAGACCACGGCTAATGGCTTGTTCGATCCCGGCGCGGGTACGGTAGAATCCTTCGCTGGTGCGCTCGCCAGTGATGAACTCGCTGTCATAGGGGTCGCAATCGGAGGTAATCAGGTCCGCGGCATCCGCATCAGTACGGGCAATTACCAGCGTCGGTACGCCCATGACATCCGCCGCCAGACGCGCGGCCACCAGTTTTTGAATCGCCTCTTGCGTCGGGACCAGCACTTTCCCACCCATATGACCGCATTTTTTCACCGACGCCAGCTGATCTTCGAAGTGAACGGCCGCTGCACCGGCTTCAATCATCGATTTCATCAGTTCAAAGGCATTCAGTACGCCGCCAAAACCAGCTTCGGCATCCGCCACGATCGGCAGGAAATAATCGGTGTAACGCGGATCGTTCGGTTCAATACCCGCTGACCATTGGATCTGATCCGCACGGCGGAAGGTGTTGTTGATCCGATCGACCACAGCCGGAACGGAGTTGGCCGGGTAGAGCGATTGATCCGGATACATGCTGGAGGCCAGGTTCGCATCTGCCGCCACCTGCCAGCCCGACAGATAAATCGCTTCGATGCCTGCTTTTGCCTGTTGCAATGCCTGCCCGCCCGTCAGTGCGCCAAGGCTGTTGATATAGCCTTTTTTCGCCTCACCATGCAGCAGACGCCACATTTTCGCTGCGCCCATCTGCGCCAGCGTGCATTCCGGGTTCACCGAGCCACGTAATTTCACCACCTCTTCCGCGCTATAAGGACGCGTGATGCCTTCCCAGCGAGGGTTAGTCCATTCTTTTTTCAGTTCTTCGATTTGTTGGGTACGGGTTTTCATGTGCAGATGCTCCATATTATCGTCCTGGCTTCCCAGGCGTTATTGGTGAAGGCAGTTTGGTCACGGGAAGCCGCGCAAAAACCGGAGCGTACTTAGCGTACGTGAGGATTTTGAGCACTGCCCGGGGCCAAAATGGCAAACAAAATAGCCTGGGTCATTACGCCAGCAGGCGGTAACCTGGCAACGTCAGGAAGTCGATTAACTCATCTGAGGTGGTGATCTGTTCCATCAGGCGCGCAGCATCGTCGAAACGCCCGCTACTAAAGCGGTGCTCGCCCAGCTCTTCCTGAATGACCAGCATCTCTTCGGCCAGCATTTGACGGAACAAGGCCTTCGTAACCGGCTTGCCGTTGCTGAGCGTTTTCTCGTGATGGATCCACTGCCAGATTGATGTGCGCGAGATTTCAGCCGTTGCCGCATCTTCCATCAGGCCGTAAATCGGTACGCAGCCGTTGCCGGAGATCCAGGCTTCGATGTACTGGACGGCCACGCGAATATTGGCGCGCATCCCCTCTTCTGTACGTTCGCCATCGCAGGCCGCCAGCAGTTGATCTGCCGTAGTGGGCGCATCATTTTCGCGAGTAACCGTCAGCTGATTTTTGTTATCACCCAGTACCTCGTTAAAGACAGCCATGGCGGTATCTGCCAGTCCCGGATGCGCAATCCATGTACCGTCATGGCCATTGTTGGCTTCCAGCAGCTTGTCCGCTTTTACTTTGTTGAGTACCTGGTTGTTCCGTTCAGCATCTTTACTGGGAATAAAGGCCGCCATGCCGCCCATTGCAAACGCACCACGACGGTGACAGGTTTTAATCAGCAGCCGTGAATAGGCACTCAGGAACGGTTTATCCATCGTTACCACCTGACGATCGGGCAGCACACGGTCAGGGTGATTTTTTAATGTCTTGATATAGCTAAAGATGTAATCCCAACGGCCACAGTTCAGACCAACAATGTGATCGCGCAGCGCATAGAGGATTTCATCCATCTGGAAGACGGCAGGCAGTGTCTCAATCAACAAGGTGGCCTTGATGGTGCCGCGCGGCAGATCGAAGCGGTCTTCGGCATAGCAAAATACTTCGCTCCACCATGCCGCTTCCTGCCACGCCTGCGTCTTGGGTAGATAAAAGTAAGGACCGCTGCCTTTTGCCAGCAACGCTTTATGGTTGTGGAAGAAATAGAGCGCAAAGTCGAACAGACTGCCGGGGATGGCTTCACCACGCCAGGTGACATGTTTTTCTGGCAGGTGCAGACCACGGACACGGCAAATCAGCACCGCCGGATCGGGTTTGAGTTGGTAGATTTTTCCGGCTTCGTTGGTATAGCTGATAGTGCCATTCACTGCATCACGCAGGTTAATTTGCCCATCAATCACTTTATCCCAGTCCGGTGAAAGGGAGTCTTCGAAATCCGCCATAAAAACTTTCACGTTGGCATTGAGCGCATTGATCACCATCTTGCGCTCAACCGGCCCGGTAATCTCAACACGTCGATCCTGCAAATCCTGTGGAATACCGCGAATCGTCCAGTCACCCTCACGAATGGAATTGGTTTCCGAAATAAAATCAGGCAGCTTACCGTTGTCGATATCCTGCTGCTGTTGCATACGCGTGGCCAGTAACTTATTGCGCTGTGGCGTAAAGCGTGTCACCAACTCAGAAAGGAATTCGACCGCTTCCGGGGTCAGAATTTGCTTTTCCATTTCGCCATGAGGCTTATTAAAAGCCAATCCGCCTGTCGTCGTTGCCTGTTGTGTCATTGTGCTGCTCCTCATCGTTGATCCGCGTACACTCCCCAACGCGAACGAAAGATCGTTGTATGGTTTTCGTTCAGCACAATTAAGACTACTCATTTAATTTTCAAAATCAAAAACAATTTCCATTTTAATTTAAAAATACACTTAACCTGTTGATAACAATAAATTTAAAATTTAATTACTTGATGGAGGGAGTTTCAGGTATGAAAAAGGCACCCGAAGGTGCCTGAAAAGGGATGCTGAAACGCTTTAGGATCTTGCTGAAACGTTAATCCAGCGTTGGGTTCATGTGGCTCAGATCGAACGGCGTAATCTGGTAAACGTAGTAGTTCAGCCAGTTGGTAAATAGCAGATTGCCATGACTACGCCATGTCGCATGTGGCTTGTTCCGGGGATCATTTTTCGGGAAATAGTTATACGGGATGTCCGGTGACAGCCCGGCCTCAACATCACGGAAATATTCCCCCGCCAGGGTATTGGCGTCGTACTCAGGATGACCAGTAACAAAGGCGATACGCTTATCTTTACTGGCAAACAGATAGGCATCGCCCTGCTCGGTCTCAGCCAGAATTTCCAGGTCGGTATAGTCACGAATCAGTGCCGCCGGGAAATCAGCATAGCGTGAGTGCGGCGCGAGGAAAGTATCATCAAAACCACGCGTCAGCAGGGCATGTGGATGCAAAATGTGATGCTCGTAGACACCGGACAGCTTTTCACTGCGGGTTTGCTTCGGGATACCGTAAAGGATGTTGAGTGCGGCTTGTACCGCCCAACAGACAAATAGCGTGGAGGTGACATGATCTTTTGCCCACTCCAGTACCTGTTTGATCTGCGGCCAGTAGGCAACGTCGTTAAATTCGACCAGACCCAGGGGCGCACCGGTTACGATCAAACCATCGAAATTCTCTTCGCTGATTTCATCAAAGTTGCAGTAGAAGTTGTTGAGATGTTCCGTCGGCGTATTGCGTGATTCACGGGCGTCAATACGCAGTAACTTGATATCCACCTGCAGTGGCGAGTTGGAGAGTAACCGCAAAAATTGGTTCTCTGTCTCTATCTTCTTTGGCATCAGGTTGAGGATAAGCACCTTGAGCGGACGAATTTCCTGACCTGTAGCACGCGATGTCGTCATCACAAAGACATTTTCATCACGCAAGAAATTGACGGCTGGTAGCTCGTCCTGCACCCGAATCGGCATAACTTATATCCTCACTGCATACGTTTAAACGTTTAGACATCCAGATAGCTGACAATACCCAGGAATAGGCGTGTTGTCGAGTCTGCATGTTCAAGGTGAGAAAGTTTCACGAAAGTGTTTGCGTTAGAATATAAGCACGCATAACAGGAGACAATATGGTTATTAGTATTCGTCGTTCGCGACCTGAGGAAGGAGAGAGGCTGATCGCTATCTGGTGCCGCTCGGTCGATGCGACACATGATTTTTTGTCCAGAGACTATCGGGCAGAACTGGAGGAGCAGGTGAGTGCATTTTTACCGACAGCGCCGCTTTGGGTTGCCGTCAATAAACAGGATGAACCTGTTGGGTTTATGCTACTCACCGATAAGCATATGGATGCACTGTTTATTGATCCTGACGTTCGCGGCAGCGGCGTAGGGAAACGACTGGTTGAACACGCTCTGTTGTTGGCTCCCAACTTAACGACCAACGTTAATGAGCAAAACGAGCAGGCCATTGGGTTCTACCTTAAGCTGGGATTTATGGTAACCGGGCGAAGCGAAAAGGATGATTCCGGCAGGCCATATCCACTGCTGCATTTACGCTATCAACCGTAATGTTCACCGCTTAACTCTTTTTTACCGCTCCGCAATCAGCGCCATCACAGCGTCATCGCTCAGGGGTGTTGATTGCGCGTGCGTTATCAAGCGGCGATAACGCATTCGCGTCGCACCTGCGACGACTTCCTGCAGGATACGTTCTTCGACCTGCGATAATCCGCCCTCGTTCATTTCCAGCGCGCTGATAACAATGTCAAAGCGGTCTGTGCGCAGCAGTTTCCTGAACCATGAACGGGGTCGGATCTGTTCGATCAGGTCCCACAGAACTTTTTCGGCCTTGAAAAAATCAGCAATAAGCAGGCGTTGATTACTAAACGCACCGCTTCCTGATACATCCTGCTTACGCTCAATGTTGCGAACGGTGATATGATTTTTGCGAACCTGGATATAAAGAACAGACATGAAAAATTCCTTTTATCATGCGAAGAAAACGCAAAAAGCCCATCCGTCAGGATGGGCTTCTTACTGGTTTGATGCCTGGCAGTTCCCTACTCTCACATGGGGAGACCCCACACTACCATCGGCGCTACGGCGTTTCACTTCTGAGTTCGGCATGGGGTCAGGTGGGACCACCGCGCTAAAGCCGCCAGGCAAATTCTTTGTGCTCTGTCCTGTGTCTTTTGTGCTGATACTGCGTTGGCTGCTCTCGTAAAGTCAGTCACATACCTCAGTATGCTCCTTCCTTTTCTTCGCTGGCCGCCTTGTCTCAGCGCAAAATCCTTCGGACTCTGAATCTAAGCTGAATATTGTTCGTCTTCTCAAATCCGCCAAAACATCTTCGGCGTTGTAAGGTTAAGCCTCACGGTTCATTAGTACCGGTTAGCTCAACGCATCGCTGCGCTTACACACCCGGCCTATCAACGTCGTCGTCTTCAACGTTCCTTTAGTGTCCTTAAAGGACAAGGGAGAACTCATCTCGGGGCAAGTTTCGTGCTTAGATGCTTTCAGCACTTATCTCTTCCGCATGTAGCTACCGGGCAATGCCATTGGCATGACAACCCGAACACCAGTGATGCGTCCACTCCGGTCCTCTCGTACTAGGAGCAGCCCCCCTCAATTCTCCAGCGCCCACGGCAGATAGGGACCGAACTGTCTCACGACGTTCTAAACCCAGCTCGCGTACCACTTTAAATGGCGAACAGCCATACCCTTGGGACCTACTTCAGCCCCAGGATGTGATGAGCCGACATCGAGGTGCCAAACACCGCCGTCGATATGAACTCTTGGGCGGTATCAGCCTGTTATCCCCGGAGTACCTTTTATCCGTTGAGCGATGGCCCTTCCATTCAGAACCACCGGATCACTATGACCTGCTTTCGCACCTGCTCGCGCCGTCACGCTCGCAGTCAAGCTGGCTTATGCCATTGCACTAACCTCCTGATGTCCGACCAGGATTAGCCAACCTTCGTGCTCCTCCGTTACTCTTTGGGAGGAGACCGCCCCAGTCAAACTACCCACCAGACACTGTCCGCAACCCGGATCACGGGTCCACGTTAGAACATCAAACATTAAAGGGTGGTATTTCAAGGTTGGCTCCATGCAGACTGGCGTCCACACTTCAAAGCCTCCCACCTATCCTACACATCAAGGCTCAATGTTCAGTGTCAAGCTATAGTAAAGGTTCACGGGGTCTTTCCGTCTTGCCGCGGGTACACTGCATCTTCACAGCGAGTTCAATTTCACTGAGTCTCGGGTGGAGACAGCCTGGCCATCATTACGCCATTCGTGCAGGTCGGAACTTACCCGACAAGGAATTTCGCTACCTTAGGACCGTTATAGTTACGGCCGCCGTTTACCGGGGCTTCGATCAAGAGCTTCTCCTTACGGATAACCCCATCAATTAACCTTCCGGCACCGGGCAGGCGTCACACCGTATACGTCCACTTTCGTGTTTGCACAGTGCTGTGTTTTTAATAAACAGTTGCAGCCAGCTGGTATCTTCGACTGATTTCAGCTCCGTCCGCAGGGACTTCACCTACACATCAGCGTGCCTTCTCCCGAAGTTACGGCACCATTTTGCCTAGTTCCTTCACCCGAGTTCTCTCAAGCGCCTTGGTATTCTCTACCTGACCACCTGTGTCGGTTTGGGGTACGATTTCGTGTTACCTGATGCTTAGAGGCTTTTCCTGGAAGCAGGGCATTTGTTACTTCATCACCGTAGTGACTCGTCATCACACCTCAGCCTTGATTATCCGGATTTGCCTGGATAATCAGCCTACATGCTTAAACCGGGACAACCGTCGCCCGGCTAACATAGCCTTCTCCGTCCCCCCTTCGCAGTAACACCAAGTACAGGAATATTAACCTGTTTCCCATCGACTACGCCTTTCGGCCTCGCCTTAGGGGTCGACTCACCCTGCCCCGATTAACGTTGGACAGGAACCCTTGGTCTTCCGGCGAGCGGGCTTTTCACCCGCTTTATCGTTACTTATGTCAGCATTCGCACTTCTGATACCTCCAGCATGCCTCACAGCACACCTTCGCAGGCTTACAGAACGCTCCCCTACCCAACAACACATAGTGTCGCTGCCGCAGCTTCGGTGCATGGTTTAGCCCCGTTACATCTTCCGCGCAGGCCGACTCGACCAGTGAGCTATTACGCTTTCTTTAAATGATGGCTGCTTCTAAGCCAACATCCTGGCTGTCTGTGCCTTCCCACATCGTTTCCCACTTAACCATGACTTTGGGACCTTAGCTGGCGGTCTGGGTTGTTTCCCTCTTCACGACGGACGTTAGCACCCGCCGTGTGTCTCCCGTGATAACATTCTCCGGTATTCGTAGTTTGCATCGGGTTGGTAAGCCGGGATGGCCCCCTAGCCGAAACAGTGCTCTACCCCCGGAGATGAATTCACGAGGCGCTACCTAAATAGCTTTCGGGGAGAACCAGCTATCTCCCGGTTTGATTGGCCTTTCACCCCCAGCCACAAGTCATCCGCTAATTTTTCAACATTAGTCGGTTCGGTCCTCCAGTTAGTGTTACCCAACCTTCAACCTGCCCATGGCTAGATCACCGGGTTTCGGGTCTATACCCTGCAACTTAACGCCCAGTTAAGACTCGGTTTCCCTTCGGCTCCCCTATTCGGTTAACCTTGCTACAGAATATAAGTCGCTGACCCATTATACAAAAGGTACGCAGTCACACCACGAAGGTGCTCCCACTGCTTGTACGTACACGGTTTCAGGTTCTTTTTCACTCCCCTCGCCGGGGTTCTTTTCGCCTTTCCCTCACGGTACTGGTTCACTATCGGTCAGTCAGGAGTATTTAGCCTTGGAGGATGGTCCCCCCATATTCAGACAGGATACCACGTGTCCCGCCCTACTCATCGAGCTCACAGCCTGTGTGCTTTCGTGTACGGGGCTGTCACCCTGTATCGCGCGACTTTCCAGACGCTTCCACTAACACACAAGCTGATTCAGGCTCTGGGCTGCTCCCCGTTCGCTCGCCGCTACTGGGGGAATCTCGGTTGATTTCTTTTCCTCGGGGTACTTAGATGTTTCAGTTCCCCCGGTTCGCCTCATTAACCTATGGATTCAGTTAATGATAGTGTGTCGAAACACACTGGGTTTCCCCATTCGGACATCGCCGGGTCAAAGGTTCATATCACCTCGCCGGCGCTTTTCGCAGATTAGCACGTCCTTCATCGCCTCTGACTGCCAGGGCATCCACCGTGTACGCTTAGTCGCTTAACCTCACAACCCGAAGATGTTTCTTTCGATTCATTCTCGCGCTGTAAAAATTTGAGAGACTCGAACACACCGTCATCTGTTCTTATTACGGAGAACAGACACTGTGTGTCGTTTCAATTTTCAGCTTGATCCAGATTTTTAAAGAGCAAATATCTCAAACATGACTCGTGAGTCAGTTTTGAGATAGTAGGGCAGGCGACTTTCACTCACACAACCAGCAAGTGGCGTCCCCTAGGGGATTCGAACCCCTGTTACCGCCGTGAAAGGGCGGTGTCCTGGGCCTCTAGACGAAGGGGACACTGAAGTCTGCTTCGCAAGACGCCTTGCTATTCACTTTTCATCAGACAATCTGTGTGAGCACTGCAAAGGCAGGTTCTTTAAGGTAAGGAGGTGATCCAACCGCAGGTTCCCCTACGGTTACCTTGTTACGACTTCACCCCAGTCATGAATCACAAAGTGGTAAGCGCCCTCCCGAAGGTTAAGCTACCTACTTCTTTTGCAACCCACTCCCATGGTGTGACGGGCGGTGTGTACAAGGCCCGGGAACGTATTCACCGTGGCATTCTGATCCACGATTACTAGCGATTCCGACTTCATGGAGTCGAGTTGCAGACTCCAATCCGGACTACGACGCACTTTATGAGGTCCGCTTGCTCTCGCGAGGTCGCTTCTCTTTGTATGCGCCATTGTAGCACGTGTGTAGCCCTGGTCGTAAGGGCCATGATGACTTGACGTCATCCCCACCTTCCTCCAGTTTATCACTGGCAGTCTCCTTTGAGTTCCCGGCCGGACCGCTGGCAACAAAGGATAAGGGTTGCGCTCGTTGCGGGACTTAACCCAACATTTCACAACACGAGCTGACGACAGCCATGCAGCACCTGTCTCACGGTTCCCGAAGGCACTAAGGCATCTCTGCCGAATTCCGTGGATGTCAAGACCAGGTAAGGTTCTTCGCGTTGCATCGAATTAAACCACATGCTCCACCGCTTGTGCGGGCCCCCGTCAATTCATTTGAGTTTTAACCTTGCGGCCGTACTCCCCAGGCGGTCGACTTAACGCGTTAGCTCCGGAAGCCACGCCTCAAGGGCACAACCTCCAAGTCGACATCGTTTACGGCGTGGACTACCAGGGTATCTAATCCTGTTTGCTCCCCACGCTTTCGCACCTGAGCGTCAGTCTTTGTCCAGGGGGCCGCCTTCGCCACCGGTATTCCTCCAGATCTCTACGCATTTCACCGCTACACCTGGAATTCTACCCCCCTCTACAAGACTCAAGCCTGCCAGTTTCGAATGCAGTTCCCAGGTTGAGCCCGGGGATTTCACATCCGACTTGACAGACCGCCTGCGTGCGCTTTACGCCCAGTAATTCCGATTAACGCTTGCACCCTCCGTATTACCGCGGCTGCTGGCACGGAGTTAGCCGGTGCTTCTTCTGCGGGTAACGTCAATCAACACGGTTATTAACCGTATCGCCTTCCTCCCCGCTGAAAGTGCTTTACAACCCGAAGGCCTTCTTCACACACGCGGCATGGCTGCATCAGGCTTGCGCCCATTGTGCAATATTCCCCACTGCTGCCTCCCGTAGGAGTCTGGACCGTGTCTCAGTTCCAGTGTGGCTGGTCATCCTCTCAGACCAGCTAGGGATCGTCGCCTAGGTGAGCCATTACCCCACCTACTAGCTAATCCCATCTGGGCACATCCGATGGCAAGAGGCCCGAAGGTCCCCCTCTTTGGTCTTGCGACGTTATGCGGTATTAGCTACCGTTTCCAGTAGTTATCCCCCTCCATCGGGCAGTTTCCCAGACATTACTCACCCGTCCGCCACTCGTCACCCGAGGAGCAAGCTCCTCTGTGCTACCGTTCGACTTGCATGTGTTAGGCCTGCCGCCAGCGTTCAATCTGAGCCATGATCAAACTCTTCAATTTAAAAGTTTGATGCTCTTAGAATTAAACTTCGTAATGAATTACGTGTTCACTCCAGAGACTTGGTATTCATTTATCGTCCGGGGACGTTAAGAATCCATGTCACTTTGAGTGCCCACACAGATTGTCTGATAAATTGTTAAAGAGCAGTGCAACGCGGCTTTCGCTCACCGTTGCGAGGTGGCGTATATTACGCTTTCCTCTTTCAGAGTCAACCCGTTATTTCAGGATTTTTCTCTTCAACCGAACCGGCTGTTTGTGTGAAGTGATTCACATCTGCCGTGTCGATGGAGGCGCATTATAGGGAGTTCCCGCGCATCCGCAATAGAAAAATTGCAGAAAAATGACTGACTGCTGCATTCCACAGCAAAAGCCCGCCTTATACCCTTTTGCACACAGACTTATCCACAATGCTGCGAAAAAGTGAAAATTCGCGAGCGTTGCGCAAACGTTTTCGTTAAAATGCCCCCGCTAAAACAAGGATGCCCCGTTAGGGGCGTTAGCTGAGTTTTTTGATGAAAATTCAGCTAACGCTCTCTGTAATCGTCAAATCCAGGGGATTTACCATGCAACAACGTCGTCCAATCCGCCGCGCGCTGCTCAGCGTTTCTGACAAAGCCGGTATCGTCGAATTCGCCCAGGCACTTTCTGCACGCGGTGTAGAACTGCTATCTACAGGGGGCACTGCCCGTCTGTTAGCTGATAAAGGCCTGCCGGTTACCGAAGTGTCCGATTACACCGGTTTCCCGGAAATGATGGATGGACGCGTTAAGACTCTGCATCCGAAAGTCCATGGCGGTATTCTTGGCCGTCGCGGCCAGGATGACGCCATTATGGCCGAGCACAACATCTCTCCTATTGATATGGTGGTTGTTAACCTTTATCCGTTTGCCCAGACCGTTGCCCGCGAAAGCTGTTCTCTGGAAGATGCGGTCGAGAATATCGATATCGGCGGCCCGACCATGGTGCGCTCTGCGGCGAAGAACCATAAAGACGTGGCCATCGTCGTAAAGAGCAGCGACTACAACACTATTATTGAAGAGATGGATGCCAACGAAGGCTCGCTTCTGCTGGCAACCCGCTTCGACCTCGCGATTAAAGCATTCGAACATACCGCCGCTTACGACAGCATGATCGCCAACTACTTCGGCAGCATGGTTCCGGCTTATCACGGCGAGACAAAAGAAGCGGCTGGCCGCTTCCCGCGTACACTGAATCTGAACTTCATTAAGAAGCAGGATATGCGCTACGGCGAAAACAGCCACCAGCAGGCAGCCTTCTATATAGAAGAAGAGATCAAAGAAGCCTCTGTTGCGACTGCGCAGCAGGTACAGGGCAAAGCGCTTTCCTATAACAATATCGCCGATACCGATGCGGCGCTGGAATGCGTGAAAGAGTTCAGCGAACCGGCCTGCGTTATCGTTAAACACGCTAACCCGTGCGGCGTGGCGGTCAGTTCCTCTATTCTGGATGCTTACGATCGTGCTTACAAAACCGACCCGACCTCCGCGTTCGGCGGCATCATCGCTTTTAACCGCGAGCTGGATGCGCAAACCGCGCAGGCTATTATCTCCCGCCAGTTTGTGGAAGTGATCATCGCCCCCTCAGCCACAGAAGAGGCGCTGAAAATCACCGCCGCGAAGCAGAACGTCCGCGTACTGACCTGCGGCGAGTGGACCGCACGTGTTCCGGGCCTCGATTTCAAACGCGTGAACGGCGGCCTGCTGGTTCAGGATCGCGACCTCGGTATGGTAAGTGAAGGCGAACTGCGCGTCGTGTCCAAACGCCAGCCAACCGAACAGGAACTGCGTGATGCACTGTTCTGCTGGAAAGTGGCGAAGTTCGTGAAATCCAACGCTATCGTGTATGCCAAAGAGAGCATGACCATTGGCATAGGCGCAGGCCAGATGAGCCGCGTCTACTCCGCGAAAATCGCCGGGATCAAAGCCGGTGATGAAGGGCTGGAAGTGAAAGGTTCCGCGATGGCGTCTGATGCGTTCTTCCCGTTCCGTGATGGTATTGATGCCGCTGCCGCCGTTGGCGTGAGTTGTGTAATCCAGCCTGGCGGTTCTATCCGCGATGACGAAGTGATTGCCGCCGCCGACGAACACGGCATTGCGATGATCTTCACCGACATGCGTCATTTCCGCCATTAATTCCCGGAGCAAAGAATGAAAGTATTAGTGATTGGTAACGGCGGGCGCGAGCACGCGCTGGCGTGGAAAGCGGCACAGTCACCGCTGGTCGACACCGTTTTCGTCGCGCCGGGTAATGCGGGCACCGCGCTGGAACCGACGCTGCAAAACGTGGCGATCGGCGTGACCGATATTCCGGCCCTGCTGGATTTTGCCCGAAACGAGAAAATCGATCTGACCATCGTTGGCCCGGAAGCGCCGCTGGTGATTGGCGTGGTTGACGCCTTCCGCGCGGCAGGTCTGAAAATCTTCGGCCCAACCGAAGGCGCCGCGCAGCTTGAAGGCTCCAAAGCCTTCACCAAGGATTTTCTGGCGCGTCATAACATTCCGACTGCGGAATACCAGAACTTCACCGAAGTGGAGCCCGCGCTGGCTTACCTGCGCGAAAAAGGCGCGCCGATCGTCATTAAAGCCGACGGTCTGGCTGCCGGTAAAGGCGTTATCGTCGCAATGACGCTTGAGGAAGCCGAAGCCGCCGTCAACGATATGCTGGCGGGTAATGCGTTTGGTGACGCGGGCCATCGCATCGTGATCGAGGAATTCCTCGACGGTGAAGAGGCCAGCTTTATTGTGATGGTCGATGGGGAGCATGTGCTGCCGATGGCGACCAGCCAGGATCATAAGCGTGTCGGCGATGGCGATACCGGCCCAAATACGGGCGGTATGGGAGCGTACTCCCCTGCTCCTGTAGTGACGGATGAAGTCCACCAGCGCACCATGGAACGTATCATTTGGCCGACCGTGAAAGGGATGGCCGCCGAAGGGAACACTTATACCGGCTTCCTGTACGCCGGTCTGATGATCGACAAACAGGGTAACCCGAAGGTTATCGAGTTCAACTGCCGCTTTGGCGATCCGGAAACGCAACCGATCATGCTGCGCATGAAATCCGATCTGGTGGATCTGTGTCTCGCCGCCTGCGATGGCAAGCTCGATGAGAAAACCTCCGACTGGGATGAACGCGCGTCTCTCGGCGTCGTTATCGCAGCGGGGGGTTATCCGGGCAATTACAACACCGGTGATGAGATCCACGGTTTGCCGCTGGAAGAGGTGGACGGCGCGAAGGTCTTCCACGCCGGGACGAAGCTGGCCGATGATGATCGCGTTCTCACCAATGGTGGTCGCGTATTGTGCGCCACTGCGCTGGGTCATACCGTTGCCGACGCCCAGAAGCGTGCCTATGCATTAATGGAAAATATTCAGTGGGAAGGCAGCTTTAGCCGTAAAGATATCGGTTATCGTGCGATTGCCCGCGAGCAAAACTAACGCGAAAGTTTTGCGAGCAGTGTTTTACGGGTGATCCCTAACTGACGGGCGGCTTCGGTTTTGTTGCCGCCCGTTTTTTCAAGTGCCGCCAGGATCGCTTCTTTCTCTACTTCTACCAGTGGCTGAATCAGGTTACCTTCGAGTGGCCTGCCTGAAACTGGCGTACCGACAATCGCAAGCGGCAGCTCACGCTCAGAAATATACTCCCCGGTCAGCAAGACCACCGCCCGCTCCACCGCATTCTCCAGCTCACGAATATTGCCCGGCCATTCGTAGTGAATCAGCATGTCCATCGCCTGTGGCGTAAATCCCAGTACCGTTTTGCGGTTACGCTCGGCGTAACGTTGCAGAAAATAGCGCGCCAGCGGAGGGATATCTTCCCTGCGTTGACGCAGCGGCGGCATGTCGATAGTCACCACGTTCAGACGGTAGTAAAGATCCTGCCGAAAACGCCCGGCGCTGACTTCTTCGGCTAATTGCCGATGGGTGGCGGCAATCAGCCGCACATCGACCGAAAGGGTCTGGTTGCTGCCCACGCGTTGTACTTCGCGCTCCTGAATCGCTCGTAGCAGACGTACCTGCATCAGCGGCGAAATATCGCCAATCTCATCCAGAAATAGCGTGCCGCCGTCCGCCTCAACAAAACGTCCTTCCCGACGTTTGTCCGCGCCGGTAAACGCACCTTTCTCATGGCCAAACAGCTCCGACTCCAGCAACGACTCGTTAAGCGCCGCACAGTTGAGGGTAATCAGCGGCCTGTGGCTGCGACCACTGCTGGCATGCAGCGCCCGCGCGACCAGTTCTTTCCCGGTTCCCGACTCGCCGTGAATTAATACCGTCGCATCAGATGGCGCAACCAGGGCAATATTGTTCAGCAAAGTTCGCATCGCCGGGCTATCGCCAACCATACCAAACTGCGCGGCGGGAGTGTCTGCTACGGGGGACTCACTCAGACGCGTGTGCGCCAGCGCCTGAGACAATGTTTGCTGCAACTTGTCAAAGTCCAGCGGCTTGATGAGGTAGTCCAGCGCTCCGGATTTCAGCGCTTCCACTGCGGTATCAACGCTGGAGTACGCAGTCATGATTAATACCGGAATCGACGGATTCAAGGTTTTGATCTCTTTCAGCGTTTCGATACCGTCCATCTCTGCCATGCGGATATCGCAAAGTACCAGATCAAATACATGCTGACGCACCTGTTCCAGCGCCTGCATGCCGTTATGGGCCGACTCAACACGATATCCCCAGCCCTGTAACAGGGCCTGTAAAATAGTGCAATGGCTGATGTCATCGTCCACCACCAGAATATCGACCTGCCTGCCATTCATCCTTGTTCATCCTTCTGTTGCCCGTTGATCGGCAAAAAGATAATAAATGCCGCCCCCTTGCCGGGAATGCTCTCGACTTGAATCATTCCGCCGTGCTGCTCAATAATGTTTTGCACCACCGCTAAACCCAGCCCGGTGCCGTCGGCCCTGGTGGTGAAATACGGGGTGAAGATGGCCTGTAACTGCTCCGCCGTCATCCCCTTACCGCTGTCCGCAACGCTTACCTTAACTCGCCCGTCGCCACATTCACTCGCTGCAACCGTAATGACACCATCATGCTCAATGGCATGGATAGCATTGAGGTAGAGGTTCAGCAACACCTGCTTCAAACGATCCGGATCGGCCTGAATACGGCATAACTCTGGCTGCGGGCTGAAATTGAGCATAATCGCCCGGCTTGCGGCATCCTGGCTAACCAACCGAAGCGAGTGTCTAATCACTTCATTCAGATCAACTGACTGGTAGGTTAAATGGGCCGGACGCACCAGTTCCAGTAGCTCGCTGACAACCCTGTTCAGACGATCGGCCTCCTTCGCCATCACCTGAGCCAGTTGATGCGCTTCTCCATCAGGCGGAGCGCGTTCGGCAAAATACCTTGCCAGCCCTTTGATGGAAGACAACGGATTGCGGATCTCATGCGCGACACCCGCAGCCAGATGCCCAAGCGCCACCAGCTTTTCTTTGCGCGCCATCGCCTCCTGCAATTGTTTACGCGAACGCTGATAACGGCGAAACCAGAACTGGCTCAACACGGTTGCAATCATGACGACCCCTGCAGCGCAGATCATAATGACCATATTGCGCAGGCCACGAACCCTGGCAGCATCCAGTTCGCGCGTATCAAAAGCGATGAAAATGACCTGCGGTAGCTCGGCACGCTGAACAGCAGATTCGCGGGATAGCATCATACGCATATGATGGCCGCCACCGCTGTTAAGCGGGCGAAATTGACGATAAATCTCCAGTGCCGGTTCCGGCTGTTCGAGCCGCCGCCAGCGTTCTTCCCGGCCAATCTTCAGTTCGTGCATCGTATTGGCGGAGTACAGTGTCCCGCCAACCTGCTGTGGATCACTATGGGCGAGAATTTTGCCGTTCTCATCCGTCACCGCAAACCACAACACGCCGGGCTGCCAGGCCATTTCCTCCAGCAGCGCCTGCAGTTGCGTATGATGCATACGCATACCTAAGCCCACGCGGGTTCCGGACTCAAGGGCGCGAATTAACACGCTGCCTTTCTCCTGAATGGTTTGCCGCGCGGCATTGTTCTCCCGGTCATAGTCACGCACGATAAGCGCGGAGAACAGGCACACCAGTAGCACAATAAAACCAGTCAATAGCCAGCTCAGACCAACGGCGACGGAATCCTTCGACAACCGCATCATGTTTATTACGACTCCCTTTATTTCTGCTCCCGTTCACTCAGCAGAAATCATGCCATTTTTCTGCCGCGGTAAACCTGCCCGCGGCCATAAACCCGCAAGGAGAACGAGTAAAAATGACCCACCTTACTCTTTACCGTGAGTCATTTTTACTCGCCGCCATCGGCCTGTGCCCCTATAGCACCCTATATCTGCGGGTCTCTCATCCTGGCATGGAAGATGCAAATCACTGAATAACTACCACCCAGGAGAATAAACGATGAAACGGAACCAAAAAATAACAGTGACACTCATTACCCTTGCCGCACTGACCTTAGGTAGCAGCTCAGCATGGGCAAGGCACCACGGGAATAACGGAAACGGAATGGGCCCGCAGGGTTACAGCCAACTGAGCACTGAACAACAGGCCACTGCCCAGAAGCTACATAATGATTTTTATGAACAAACCCGTGCGTTACGCCAGCAACTCACCTCAAAACGCTATGAATACAATGCGTTATTAACCGCCGATAAGCCGGACAGCACAAAAATTGAGTCCGCAGCCCAGGAGATGGAAACACTGAGACAAAAACTGGACCAGCAGCGAGTCAAGTTTGATATCGCCTTAGCACAGGCAGGTATTCCTCGCGGCGAAGGCATGGGACACGGAAGTTGCGGCGGAGGTCGCGAACATATGGGAATGAATCACTGGTAAGACTTAGAAGCTTTTCTCAGTTGGCTGCCAGGTACAAAAATCCTCATTGGCCACCAGCAGCAACTGAGAACCCTCTGGCCCTTCCAGCCACGCAACGCTCACTTCTGCCGATGAATGATTCTGCCGACGCTCTATATGGCTAATAGCCAGAGAATCGAGGTCAGGTTTGACAGTTTGGCCTTCGCATGTTGTTACGGAACCGTTGGCATGCCAACGGCCCTGGCGGAGCACCACACGCCCAAGACGCAATGCGTCGCTGGTCTGCCGTAGTTGGTTCGCGCGATAACGGTAGAGCGCTATCTGATCGCTGGAAAGCTGCTGTTTCTGACCGTTGACTTCACGCTGCATGAAACTCAGCTCGCCGTGATCATCAAAGCGCACACGGATATGTTCCGGGGTTTTACCATAGATATTGAGTTCAATAAGCTGGAGTTCATCGCCCTGCCAGCGGTATTCGCTCAGAGAGGTATTCCCGTTGTGCCACGGGCTAAAGGCGGCGAGAAGATGGGTCTCGCTGTCGGAATCTTTGCGCCAAAGGCGCTCTGCGCCCTGGTCCCCGGCGTAGCCGCTGGCGGTGAAGGGGGGAAGTGAGGCGTTGTGGCTACAGGCAGTTAAGAACAGCACGCCCGCCAGCACCCGTGATCGGTGCCAGAAAGACAAAAGGGGCCGCAAAGCCCCTTCGATAAAACTGTTCACTGCCACGCCTGTCTTACTTAACAGAGTCTTTCAGTGCTTTACCAGAAACAAACGCCGGTACATTAGCTGCGGCGATTTTGATTTCTTTACCGGTCTGCGGGTTGCGGCCAGTACGCTCAGCGCGGTGGTTCACTTTGAAGGTACCGAAACCAACCAGTTGTACAGCATCGCCTTCTTTCAGAGACTCAGTAATCGCAGCCAGGGTGGATTCAAGAGCAGCTTTCGCTTGCGCTTTAGACAGATCAGCCTTGTCTGCAATTACATCAATCAGTTGAGTCTTGTTCATAAGTTATCCTTTCAATGTGTTTATCGCTTGCTAAGCATCGAGTGCGACGGAAATGCCTCAAAAGCACTCTCCTGCATACACGCACCGATAGCCACGTTTTTTCGCCCCCCAAATGTAGACCAGACGGGGGTGCGAAGGGAAGCCTCCCAGGACGACAAAACAGGCGTTAAATCACGTTTTGTTGTCTCATTGCTGCAAATTTATACCGATATTACTGTCTCCGGCCTCACGCAGGTCTGCGCGAAGGCCTTTGATCAGCTCAATATCGCGTTCTTCGCAGGCAGCCAAAAGGCGGAAAATCTCCCACTGAATGTCCCATTCCTGTTCAACCGCCGGATTCTCTTTCAGCTCTTCGTCGGTCATTTCGCGACCTTCCTGGGTCATTTCCAGCATCGCAACGGTGGTAATAGACGTCTTACTCACCTCAACCGCGTACTCCATCGATTCACCGCTCAGCAGAGCATGAATAAGATCACTAAGCGCCACACACGCATCAATCGCCGGGTAGACACCGTACATATCGTAGTCGTCAGCCGAGGGAATTGCCTCTTCCAGCTTCTCAAGCTGATTATCGAAATTCACCTTCGCATCTTTTACCGTCAGCGTTTCCCACACCAAATCGAGAATGCGGCGATAAAGCTGCGGGTCGCCAAACTCCGTTTCCTGGCAGAACATGGCGTAATTGGGATACATGCGCTCGCAAAGAGAGGCCATAAAGGTGACGTGCTGCCACGTTGCCAGCTTCTCCAGACGCAGGTGAATCGGGTTTTGTAACATGATAGGTTCTCTGATGCAGAAATTAGCGGCAGTGTACCTGAATCAACGCTGAATTTCCTGCCAACGCGCGAATGCAGGGCGACCCGATGCCACTGCATCGGCCCACCGGGTCGGTTCAGGCAGGCGATAGCCTTTCATGCAACGCTGTACCCATGCCAGCGCGGTATCCACGCTTACACGATGCCCTGTCGCCACGAAAAGTGGATTACAGCGCGCTTTGCTGCGCCAGACCCATGCCAGTTGTTCGCCTTTGTCCATTAGCGGCGCCAGAGCGCCCGGTTCGTCAGAGAGGGGCTCAAATTTCCCGCACAGCCGTTTTTTAGCCACGCCAATGGTCGGTACATCTACCAGTAGGCCAAAGTGGCTGGCGACCCCCAGACGGCGGGGATGCGATATTCCATGCCCGTCGACAAAGAGCAGATCCGGTTTTTGCGAGAGCAGCTCCCACGCAGCAAGCAGCGCGGGATATTCACGGAAAGAGAGAAAGCCGGGGATATAAGGCATCGTGGTCGCAATACGCGCCACTTTATACTCAACCAGTTCCAGTTCAGGCCAGGTCAACAGCACCATTGCGGCACGCGTCACTTCACCGCCTTGCTCAAACCCCACATCCGCACCGCCGATCAGGGAAGGCGGATCTTTTTCCAGACGATCCTCACGGGAAACAGAAGCGGCAAATTCAATTTGTTGAGCGCGTAGCGACGCAAGATCCATAACGACTCCTTACTGGTGATACGGGGCTGAGAGCCTGTGCACCGCCTCCACAAATACGCCAGCGTGTTCTGGCGGCACATCCTGGTGGATGCCGTGACCGAGGTTAAACACATGCCCTTCACCTTGTCCGAAACCAGCAAGTATAGACGCCACTTCGTCTTCAATGCGGGCAGGTGCGGCATAAAGCATCGAGGGATCCATGTTGCCCTGCAGTGCCACTTTATGGCCGACGCGGCGGCGTGCATCGCTGATATCCGTCGTCCAGTCAAGGCCCAGTGCATCACAGCCCGTCTCCGCCATCGCTTCCAGCCACTGTCCGCCGCCTTTGGTAAACAGCGTCACGGGCACGCGCTTGCCGTCGTTTTCACGCAGCAGGCCGTCAACAATCTTATGCATGTAATAGAGCGAGAATTGCTGATAATCGCGCCCGGTCAGCACACCGCCCCAGGTGTCGAAAATCATCACGGATTGGGCACCCGCTTTGATCTGTGCGTTAAGGTACAGAGTGACGCTGCTGGCCAGCTTATCGAGCAGTAAATGCAGCGTTTGCGGTTCGGCGTACATCATCTTTTTAATGACGGTAAAGGCTTTGCTGCTGCCCCCTTCCACCATATAGGTAGCCAGCGTCCACGGGCTACCCGAGAAACCAATCAGCGGCACTTCGCCTTTAAGCTCACGGCGGATCGTGCGCACGGCGTTCATGACGTAACCCAGTTCCTGTTCCGGATCGGGCACGGGCAGTTTTTCCACGTCCGCATGGCAGGTAATGGGAGAGGTAAAACGAGGACCTTCGCCCGCCTCGAAATAGAGTCCTAACCCCATCGCGTCCGGGATGGTCAGGATATCGGAAAACAGGATGGCCGCGTCGAGGTTATAGCGACGTAAAGGCTGAAGGGTGACTTCGCACGCCAGCTCGGCATTTTTGCACAGCGACATAAAATCACCTGCCTGCGCGCGCGTCGCTTTGTACTCCGGGAGATAGCGACCAGCCTGACGCATCATCCATACTGGCGTCACATCCACCGGCTGGCGCAAAAGTGCGCGAAGGTAGCGATCGTTTTTTAATTCGGTCATGTTTACATTCCTTTAGCGTCTGGCCGCCAGTTTATACACAAAGTCATTTACGTGGCATCGCCGCAGCAATTGAGCGAACCCCGGGAGCTTACTCAGGTCAGTGGCCGGGGCAAGCAAAAGCAGCCAACAATGAGGCCAATTGAAGGACGAAGTGTATCATGTCACTCGTAGTCTGCCCGACACTGCGCTACCGTATCTTCAATCAGACGACGGGCCACGGTACCCGGTGGCGGCAACAGCGGCAGATCGTCGTAGCGGTACCAGCCGGCATCTATCAACTCTTTGGGATCGATAACAATCTCCCCACTGTCATATTCCGCCATAAAAGCTGTCATCAACGATTGCGGGAATGGCCAGGGCTGCGAGGTGATATAACGCAGGTTTTTCACTTTGATACCGCTCTCTTCCATCACTTCACGCGCGACGGCCTGTTCCAGCGTTTCGCCCACTTCGACAAAACCGGCCAGAACGGTATAAATACCATTACGATGACGGGTGTGCTGAGCCAGTAGAATTTTGTCGTCGCGGCGAATGGCAACGATAATGCAAGGCGCAATTTGCGGGTAATAACGTTCGCGGCAATGGTCACATAGCATGGCCCACTCTGTCTTACTGGGGTGCATAGTATGCCCGCAATAACCACAAAACTTGTGTGAGCGGTAAAACTCAGCCAGTTGAACACCACGCCCGGCCAGTTGAAACAATCCAGGATCCTGCTCAATGACCTGACGAACGGTTCCCATCTCCTGCCGACGATTCTGGCGGATCATCCACACAGGTTCGCCGTCCCATTCGCCTATCCGCAGTGCGCTTTGCCCCACAAGATCGAAATTTCCTGCATTACCGAGTGGTAATTCTCCCCCGGGCAACCATAATTTTTGTTCATGGCTTACGATCCACCAGCCATGATCTGATGACTCGATAATACGATGCATTTGTTTGCACTACCTTAGCTTTACTGGCATGTTGTTAACATTATTATTACATTCGAGCTTTTTTTAATCTTAATATTGCGGAGTCAATTATGCTAAACCAGTTAGCAACCCTGGCGGAACGAATTGGAGGAAGTAACGAACTGGTCGACAACTGGCTGTATAACCGAAAACAGCTACTGGTTCATTACTACAACCTGGTTGGCATAACACCTGGAAAAGGCTCGTACATGCAGCTGAATGAAAAAGCGCTGGACGAATTCTGTCATAACCTGGTTGAATACCTTTCCGCCGGTCATTTTAATATTTATGAACGGATTATCGGTGAAATGGAAGGGACCAGCCCACTTTTAGCCTCCACGCAGATTTATCCTCTCCTCGAAGCCAATACCCTGGAAATTATGGAGTATTACGACTCCAGCCTGGAAAACGCTATCGATGATGACAATTACGTTGAATTCCAGCAGGCGCTGTCTGATATCGGTGAAGCGCTGGCAGCCCGCTTCACGCTTGAGGATAAGTTGATCGTACTGGCATACGACAACAATCTTAAGGACGGCGCTAACGACGAAAGTGGAATGGCGCGTCCTGCTTGAGTTCTTTCTGATTAACGCGTAGTTTAAAAAACAGTCCCCCGTCTTTGGACGGGGTTTTTCTTGTCGGAGTGCCTATATTTCCACAGCAGCATTCGCGATGCCTTGACGCGGCAGGTCAGTGAATTCCGGGAGCTTACATAAGTAAGCGACGGGGTGAGCGGACGTAGCCATCAAAGAGACAGCGCGAAGCATGAAGTGGAAAAGGCTGAGACCGTTAATTCGGGATCCGCGGAACCTGATCAGGTTAGAACCTGCGAAGGGAACAAGAGTAATCCATTCACATCAATCACCCTTGCGGTGATCTGTTGTTATTACTCCATCCGTCGTCTGACAAGCCATGTCCTTAACATCTGGAATGAGCTATGTCTGCAAATCAACTTACACGCCGTGAACAACGCGCCCAGGCGCAACATTTTATCGACACGCTGGAAGGCACCGCATTCCCGAACTCAAGACGCATCTACATCACCGGCTCCCAGCCTGATATTCGTATTCCGATGCGCGAAATCCAGCTTAGCCCGACGCTTATCGGCGGCTCGAAAGACAACCCCCAATACGAAGAAAATGAGGCGATTCCGGTCTATGACACCTCCGGTCCTTATGGCGACCCGAATGTGGCTATCGACGCGCAGCAAGGGCTGGCAAAACTGCGTCAGCCGTGGATTGACGCCCGTGATGATACCGAAGAACTGCGCGATCGCAGTTCTGTGTACACCAGGGAGCGGCTTGCGGATGATGGCCTGAACGACCTGCGTTTTAGCGGTTTACTGACACCGAAACGGGCCAAAGCGGGCCAGCGTGTTACCCAACTGCATTATGCGCGCCAGGGGATTGTGACCCCGGAAATGGAGTTCATCGCCATTCGTGAAAACATGGGTCGCGAGCGTATCCGTGGCGAGGTGTTGCGCCAGCAGCATCCTGGCCACAGCTTTGGCGCTAACCTGCCAGAAAATATCACCGCGGAATTCGTGCGCGACGAAGTGGCAGTCGGACGCGCCATCATTCCCGCCAACATCAACCACCCGGAATCGGAACCAATGATTATCGGGCGCAATTTCCTGGTGAAGGTCAACGCCAACATCGGCAACTCGGCGGTCACCTCCTCCATCGAAGAAGAGGTCGAAAAGCTGGTGTGGTCCACGCGCTGGGGCGCGGATACGGTAATGGACCTCTCAACGGGCCGCTATATTCACGAAACCCGCGAATGGATCCTGCGTAACAGCCCGGTGCCGATTGGTACTGTGCCGATCTACCAGGCATTAGAGAAGGTGAACGGCATCGCCGAAAACCTGACCTGGGAAGCCTTCCGTGACACCCTGCTGGAGCAGGCTGAGCAAGGTGTCGACTACTTCACCATTCACGCCGGCGTGCTGCTGCGCTACGTGCCGATGACCGCCAAACGCCTGACCGGCATCGTCTCGCGCGGCGGTTCTATCATGGCGAAGTGGTGCCTGTCTCACCATCAGGAAAACTTCCTCTACGAACACTTCCGCGAAATCTGTGAAATCTGCGCCGCCTATGATGTCTCGCTCTCTCTCGGCGATGGTCTGCGTCCAGGCTCGATTCAGGATGCCAACGACGCAGCGCAGTTTGCCGAACTGCATACGCTGGGCGAACTGACCAAAATTGCCTGGGAATACGATGTGCAGGTGATGATTGAAGGCCCTGGGCACGTACCGATGCAGATGATTCGCCGCAACATGACCGAAGAGCTTGAGCATTGCCATGAAGCGCCGTTCTACACGCTGGGGCCGTTGACGACCGATATCGCACCGGGTTATGACCACTTCACCTCCGGGATTGGCGCGGCAATGATCGGCTGGTTTGGCTGCGCCATGCTCTGCTATGTCACGCCAAAAGAGCATCTCGGCCTGCCAAACAAAGAGGATGTGAAGCAAGGACTGATTACCTACAAGATCGCCGCCCACGCAGCGGATCTGGCGAAAGGCCATCCCGGTGCGCAGATCCGCGATAACGCCATGTCCAAAGCGCGTTTCGAATTCCGCTGGGAAGACCAGTTCAACCTGGCGCTTGACCCGTTCACCGCCCGTGCCTATCACGATGAAACCCTGCCGCAGGAGTCCGGTAAAGTCGCCCACTTCTGCTCCATGTGCGGACCGAAATTCTGCTCAATGAAGATCAGCCAGGAAGTGCGGGATTACGCCGCAGCCCAGACCATTGAAGTGGGGATGGCTGATATGTCTGAAACCTTCCGCGCCAAAGGCGGTGAGATCTATCTCAAAAAGGAGGAAGTCTGATGTACCAACCAGATTTCCCGCGGGTCCCCCTGCGTTTAGGCCTTTACCCGGTGGTCGATAGCGTGGCGTGGATTGAACGCCTGCTTGAAGCCGGTGTACGAACCATTCAGTTACGCATCAAAGAGAAGCGTGACGAAGAGGTTGAGGCCGACGTGGTTGCTGCCATTGCGCTGGGGCGTCGCTACAACGCCCGCCTGTTTATCAATGACTACTGGCGACTGGCGATAAAACATAACGCGTACGGCGTACATCTGGGCCAGGAAGACCTGGAAACCACCGACCTGAAAGCGATTCAGGCGGCGGGCCTGCGTCTCGGCGTATCGACTCACGACGATATGGAAATTGACGTGGCGCTCGCCGCACGCCCGTCCTATATCGCCCTTGGACATGTCTTCCCGACGCAGACGAAACAGATGCCTTCGGCACCGCAGGGGCTGGAACAACTGGCACGCCATATCAAAAGGCTTGCCGATTATCCGACCGTCGCCATCGGAGGGATCAGCCTTGCACGCGCGCCCGAAGTGCTTGCGACCGGCACAGGCAGTATTGCGGTCGTCAGCGCTATTACGCAGGCGGCTGACTGGCGTAAGGCAACGGCGCAATTACTGGATCTGGCGGGGGTTGGCGATGAATGATCGTGACTTTATGCGTTATAGCCGCCAGATGTTGCTGGAAGATATCGCCATTGACGGGCAACAAAAACTGCTCGCCAGTCGGGTGCTGATTGTCGGATTAGGCGGGTTAGGCTCCCCCGCCGCGCTCTACCTGGCAGGTGCTGGCGTGGGTACGCTGGTGCTGGCCGACGACGATGACGTGCATCTGAGTAACCTGCAGCGGCAAATCGTGTTTACGACCGACGATATCGCGCGGTCGAAATCACAGGTCGCCAGGCAGCGCCTGGGGCGGCTCAACCCGGAAATTTCACTGTTCGCCCTTGAGCAACGCCTTTCCGGCGAGGCGTTGCGCCACGCGGTGGACAATGCCGATCTGGTACTCGATTGCACCGACAATATGGCGACACGTCAGGCGATTAATGCCGCCTGCGTCAGCACCAGCACACCGTTGATTACCGCCAGCGCCGTGGGTTTCGGGGGGCAGTTGATGGTGCTCACACCGCCGTGGACCCATGGTTGCTATCGCTGTTTGTGGCCAGATGAACAGGAGCCTGAACGCAACTGTCGTACCGCCGGTGTGATCGGTCCGGTGGTTGGTGTAATGGGCACATTACAGGCGCTGGAAGCCATCAAGCTTTTGAGTGGGATAACCACTACCAGCGGGGAATTGCGCCTGTTCGACGCCCGCGCCAACAACTGGCGCAGCCTGGCATTACGCCGGGCCAGCGATTGCCCGGTTTGTGGAGGGCTACATGCACATCCAGTTCAATGACAGCCCAATGCAACTCGACGATGCGCTGACCATCACGGCCCTTTTGCAGCAACTTGATCAGTTAAAACCCGGCGCCGCGTTGGCGCTTAATCAACAAATTCTCCCGCGTGAGCGGTGGGAAGAGCATATCGTGCAGGACGGCGACCAGATCCTGCTTTTCCAGGTTATTGCAGGGGGCTGAGATGTTACGCATTGCAGACAAACAATTTGATTCACATTTGTTTACCGGCACCGGGAAATTTGCCAACGCAGCGCTGATGGTTGATGCCATTCGCGCTTCCGGCAGCCAGTTAGTCACACTGGCGATGAAACGCGTGGATTTACGTCAGCATAACGATGCCATCCTCGCGCCACTACTGGCAGCCGGCGTCACGCTGCTGCCTAACACATCAGGAGCGAAAACGGCGCAAGAAGCCATTTTTGCCGCGCAACTGGCACGCGAAGCACTGGGCACGCACTGGCTGAAACTGGAAATCCACCCGGATGCCCGCTGGCTTTTGCCGGACCCTATCGAGACGCTGAAAGCGGCAGAAGCGCTGGTGAAACAGGGATTTGTCGTGTTGCCTTACTGTGGCGCAGATCCGGTGTTATGTAAGCGTCTCGAAGAGGTCGGTTGTGCCGCCGTCATGCCTCTGGGCGCACCCATTGGTTCCAACCAGGGGCTGGAAACACGCGCGATGCTGGAGATCATCATCGAACAGGCGACCGTGCCGGTGGTGGTCGATGCCGGTATTGGCGTCCCCTGCCATGCAACGCAGGCGCTGGAAATGGGCGCTGATGCAGTTCTGGTGAATACGGCGATTGCCGTGGCTGACGATCCGGTAACAATGGCGCATGCGTTCCGTCTGGCGGTTGAGGCCGGCATGCTGGCACGGCGGGCGGTTCCCGGCGCGCGTCATTCGCATGCTGTTGCCACCAGCCCGCTTACCGGTTTTCTGGAGGCCAGTGTATGAAGACGTTTACCGATTACTGGCGAACGCTGAACTGGGATGATCTTCGGCTACGAATTAGCAGTAAAACGGCGGCCGATGTGGAGCGAGCCCTGAATGCCGCGCGCCCGACCCGCGATGACTTAATGGCCCTTCTCTCTCCCGCCGCCGGCGCTTATCTGGAGCCTCTGGCACAAAAAGCACAGCGTCTCACACGCCAGCGCTTTGGCAATACGGTGAGCTTTTACGTCCCGTTGTACCTCTCTAACTTATGCGCCAACGACTGTACCTACTGTGGCTTTTCGATGAGTAACCACATCAAGCGCAAGACGCTCGATGAATCGGATATCGCGCGCGAATGTGCAGCCATCCGTGAAATGGGGTTCGAACATTTGTTGCTGGTCACTGGCGAGCACCAGGGAAAAGTGGGAATGGACTATTTCCGCCGTCACCTGCCGACGATTCGTCGCCAGTTCGCCTCATTGCAGATGGAAGTACAGCCACTCTCCATGGAGGAATATGCCGAGCTGAAAACACTGGGGCTGGATGGCGTCATGGTGTATCAGGAAACCTGGCACGAAGCACAGTATGCCCGGCATCATCTGCGCGGCAAGAAACAGGATTTTTTCTGGCGCCTGGAGACGCCGGACAGGCTCGGCCAGGCGGGTATCGATAAAATCGGCCTTGGCGCGTTAATTGGCCTTTCTGACAGCTGGCGGGTGGACTGTTACATGATGGCGGAGCATTTGTTATGGCTACAGCAGCGCTACTGGCAAAGCCGTTTTTCTGTTTCGTTTCCCCGATTACGCCCTTGCGCTGGCGGCATTGAGCCCGCGTCGATTATGGATGAGCGTCAGTTAGTGCAGACCATTTGCGCTTTTCGACTCTTTTCACCAGAAATCGAACTGTCACTCTCAACACGTGAATCCCCCTGGTTTCGCGATCATGTGGTGCCGCTGGCCATCAATAACGTCAGCGCATTTTCCAAAACCCAACCCGGTGGTTATGCCGATAATCATCCGGAACTGGAACAATTTTCACCGCATGATAACCGTCGGCCAGAACAGGTAGCCAGCGCGCTGGCAGCACGAGGTTTACAACCCGTGTGGAAAGACTGGGACAGTTGGTTGGGAAGAACGCCGCAAGAAAATGGCAACGTTGCAGTCACGCGCTGATATCTTTCGAGACGCCGCGCATCACGCCTATCGGGACGTTGAGGACGACGCCCCGATTTTCTACTCTGCGCCTGTCAGCAATGGATGCTGACCGGGGTGGACATATTTCTCGCTGCCACCCCGCCTCTTAGGCTCAATATAAAACTACATAATTGATATAAGTCAGCATAACTCTCATTTAAAAAAGCACCATTACCACACAGTATGCTGATTGATGTAATATTGATCAGATAAACATAAAAATGCAGTATCGGTAATAGTTTTCCCCCTGTTCGCTACGCTTCCCTATACTTTTTCTGTTCACTGTCCATCACACCCGAAGATCATGAAAATACATAGCAAAAAGCTTTCCTTCACGATGCCTGTTCTGGTGAGCTTTATCGGTATCTTTGTCTGCTTTGTGGTGATCGCCGCTCTGGTGACACTGAGCCAGCGCAAAGATAATCTTGACGATTATCATAAAGTTAACCTGGCATTTACCCACAACATAGCGGCAAATTATACCGAGACGGTTCTGCAGGAGGATGAATTTATTCTTGACCGCGCCGCCAGCTATTTTGCCCATAATGACCGACTCAACACGATGGTAAACTCAGGGGCAGAGGAAGGCTTGCAGACATTAATGCAGATACTGTCGTTAATGCCTTCCGTTTCCTCTATCTCCCTTGCGGATCCACAAGGCCATCATCTGCGCGCGCCGGAAGTCCTCAACACCGAAGAGAGCCAGCGCTTTCAGCCGCAGACTCGACCGTGGTTTGTCCATCAAGCCGAAGCGCGGATGTTAAGTCAGTATACCGGTACCTACAGCGACTACTTTACCCATAAACCCACCATCACTCTCTACAAACCGGTCATTTCACCGGAAGGTCGCTTAAAGGGGACGCTGGCGTTTCATCTTGATCTCGCCTCAATGAGTTTCGGCCTGCGAAAAATGCAGTCTCCTACCCAGGGGGAATTTTTCGTGGTCGATCGTGACGGGAAAATAATGATGCATCCTGACACAGGGATATTGTTCAATACAGCAATCCGCCCGGCGCTAACGGCGGAAATGACCAGCGGCGAAGGTATCCTCTATGATGAGCAATTCCATTGCTGGTATTACTACAGTTCACTGACCAACCCGGACTGGTTTGCGATTTTCAAAGTCACTGACACGACGATGGATAACCTGCTGCGCCATGAAAGTTTAACGGTCATCTGGGGCTTTGCGGCGGCGGCGATAATCATCATCCTGTTCGGTCTGTATTTACGCCATGCCTCACGCACGGTGTTGATGAATATCATTAATGCCATTGAAACAGGTGATGTTAAAAGCGCCCCGAAACTGGAGCTTATGCTCAGTAAGGCGATTTTGACCAATAAAGAACGAGAGCAAAACTGGGTACGTCAGGCCACCATGGATGCGCTCACCAACTGTAAAAACCGGCGGGCGTTTGATGGCGATATTGCCTCACTCATGAACGAACATAAGGAGTTTGCGCTGGCGCTGGTTGATATCGACAACTTTAAGTCCATCAACGATACCTGGGGGCACCTGAGCGGTGACATTGTGTTACGGAACGTCGCCAGGGAGGGACTACAGGTTTTACAACCTCAGCATATTTCCCTGTACCGTTATGGAGGCGAAGAGTTTGCCGTTATCTTCCCGGGTGAACATATGGCTAATGCGCACCCTCTCCTTGAACAGTGGCGCATCAATGTGGCCAATCGTGACTGGCGCGAAGAAGGCCTTAACGTAACCTTTAGCGCCGGGCTAGGCGAGTGGCAAATGGAGCCGCTGGAGCAACTGGTTAATAGCGTTGATGAGGCGCTTTACCGGGCGAAACAGCAGGGCAAAAACCAAATCGTGTCGTGCAGTAAGTCGCTTCCCTCCGATTCGTCAACCTCGTTGTAACCGGTTTCAGGCGGCGTAGTGAATGTTTGTGATGCTATACACACATTCATGGAAATGCGGTTGTTGAAGGGGCCGGCACGGGATAATTATCAATTATCCCATCCACATCGAGGCTGACTATGAAAAACATCGTTTTATGCTGTGCTGCGGGGATGTCCACCAGCATGCTGGTTCAACGCATGAAAGACGCAGCGCAGAAAAAAGGGGTAGAAGTTTCCATTAAAGCCGTTCCCGTCGCTGAGTTTAAAGACAATATCGCTACCGCTGATATTGTACTGCTCGGGCCGCAGGTGAAATATGAGCAGGCCAAGTTGCAGGCGCAGGCTGAACCGCTGGGCAAAAAGGTCGCGGTTATCGATATGATGGATTACGGCATGATGAAAGGTGATGTCGTTCTGGAAAAAGCCCTCAAGCTGATGGAGTAAGCGCGTGGAAGATTTAGAAACCATCATTATGGAGCTGTTAGTTAATGCAGGCGCAGCACGTAGCCAGGCGCTGACGGCGCTGCAACTGGCGCGTAAAGGCGATTTTTCCGGCGCGGAACAGGCCATGGAAGAATCCCATGAGTTCGTTAAAAACGCGCATAAAATACAGACCCAGCTTATTGGTCTTGATGAGGGTACCGGAAAACTGCCGGTCAACTTGATTACCGTCCATTCTCAGGATCATCTAATGAATGCGATGGTCATCCAGGATTTGGCCGGAGACATGATTGAGCTCTACCGCCGCCTGCCGCCCGTTAATCAATAATCCCTCTTTTTCAGTCATGCATGATGCCCGACAAGTCGGGCATTTTGCTATTTAGCCATTGCCAACGCGCATTCCTGGGTACGATGCGGATGTTATTGTCATTAAGCGCGGAAGCGCTTAGGACAAAAAGTCTTCACGTTGCGGCGTGAAGGTATCCAGCAACGTTCCCGCTTCCAGACAAACACAACCGTGCTCAACATGTGGCTTTTTGTAGAGAGTATCGCCAGCGCTGACCTCTTTCGTCACGCCATCAATCGTAAAGCTAAAGCGTCCGGATAACACATAAGTGAGCTGCTCATGCGGGTGGCTATGCATCGGTCCTACGGCACCTTTTGTAAAGTTAACCTCCACCGCCATCATCGTGCCGCCATGGGCCAGAATTCTGCGATTGACACCGTTACCCAAATCTTCCAGCACCGTCTCATTTTTATAAATAAACATTCTTACACCTCGCTAAAACAGACTTTGCAGGCCTTATATATGGCCTGCAGTACGATTAATGAGCCAAACCAAACGTATATTTAATAATGGCTGACAGGAATGTGAAATCAGGGTCAGCGAAGGTCACACTGTCAACACCCAGGTGGCTGAACAACGGCAGTACTAATGCAGGCAGAATGCACAGCAGCAGACCGTTTACGAAACTGGCGATCAATGCCCCCCGCAAGCCACCGGTCGCATTACCAAAAATAGCAGCACTACCGCCGGTAATAAAACTCGCCATGATGCCGGGAATAATCACTGGCAGGCCAATAAACGGGAACAGTGCAACGCAGCACAGCTCCGCCATAAAGCTCACCAGAAAACCGATGAGTACCGCGTTCGGGGACTTATCAAACAACACCATCGGATCCACCGCGGGAATAGAGCCAGGCGCAACAATTTGAGAAAAGCCTTTGAAAGCGGGTACGATTTCCTCGGTAAACATGACCACACCTTTCTTGGCTATATACAAACCACCAGCAAAGGTAGCTGATTTTTCTAATAACCAAACCAGATAAGGTTTACCCGCTAACATCTTATCGAGGAAAGCATGTTCAGCGAATATAGAAGAAATACCCAACAGACAGAACATAGTCAGAAAAGTGGCAACATCAGCATTCTTGAGAAAGCTGAATTTATCGCTAACTTTCACTTCTTCAACGTTAGTCGCTGTATTGCCAAACCATTTCCCTAAATAAGAGCCAATAATATAGGAACTGGATGCCGCATGGGCTATGCAATAATCATTATGGCCAATAATTTTACGGCTAAAGCGTGACAATATGGTAGGAAAAACGGCCATGTAAGTGCCAATGACCACAGAGCCAAAAATAATAGCAAATTGCTCACCATAGCCAAGGCCAATGAGGGCTGCGGTAACGGAAAATGACATAAAGACTATCAGATGCAGCGAGAGGTATATCGCTTTAAAACGGGTATAACGTGCCAGCAGGACGTTAATAATCATCGCAAAGAACAAAATAAATGCGGCAGGCCTGCCCAGCTTATCAATAGTCAATGCCATGATAGCTTCATTGCTTGGAACAACTCCCCGTAAGCCGAATGCATTAGTGAACAGGTCACTGAACATCGTCAGAACACCACCAAGTATGCTGCCACCGGTTTTTATTAAAACAAAGCCAATAAAAGCAAGGAGCGTTCCTTTGATAATATTCGTAATGCTACTTTTTTGTAGAGCCAATCCCAGAAAAGCAATAAAAGCTATAATTATTGCTGGCGTACCTAATATTTTAATGACGTAATCCATAATAAACCCTTCCACCGTAAGCATTGATTATTAACTGATAATGTTTTGTATCTTTTAGTTAGTATTTCAGTAATATTAAAACGAGCTGAGCCCTAAGAATAACTCTCAGAATTATTGTTATAATTTAGCAACCTAAAAAGGATTGCATTATTTAATGCTATAGCGACGCGCTGGTTAAAATTAACCAGTCGTTATAAATCTGAACATAAGACTACTATCAGGATTTGAAAATAAAGCCCCTTCTTTCTGGTCACGAAAATGGCCTGGGTAAAGGCATGCTAACGGGGCGTATTTTAACAAACAGAGGAAAAGAAATTGTGACGAAGACAACTAAAACACCATTTCATTTTAATTAATCCAGGATTTTACTTATTGAGAATGGTGGTGTGGTGAAGGTTTGACTGAAAAAGGGGGGGAAGGAAAATCTGGCATGAAAAGGCAAAAAAAAACTGCACCCTATTCAGTTGGAACCCAACCTTTGGGGTGCAGCTTAACTTACATCAACGTGTCAGCAACGATTACTCGTTGTCGGAACCGCCCAGACCTGCGTTCAGCAGTTCTGCCAGGCTTGCAGAAGCATCTTCTGCAGTAACCTGCGGTGCAGCCGGCAGTTCGCCCGCTGCGCGACGGCGCATACGATCCTGGTGGTACGCATAACCGGTACCGGCCGGGATCAGACGACCCACGATAACGTTCTCTTTCAGGCCACGCAGTTCGTCGCGTTTGCCCGCAACGGCTGCTTCGGTCAGGACACGGGTAGTCTCCTGGAACGATGCCGCAGAGATGAACGATTCGGTTGCCAGAGAAGCTTTGGTGATACCCAGCAGATCGCGCGAGAAGGTCGCACCGATTTTGCCGTTCGCTTCCAGATCGCGGTTAGCAATCTTGACGCGGGAGTATTCAACCTGCTCGCCTTCCAGGAAGTCGGAGCTGCCTGCGCTTTCGATGGTGGCTTTACGCAGCATCTGACGAACGATAACTTCAATGTGTTTATCGTTAATCTTAACGCCCTGCAGACGGTATACGTCCTGAACTTCGTTAACGATGTAACGAGTCACAGCATGCACACCACGCAGACGCAGAATGTCGTGCGGCGCTTCCGGACCGTCGGAAACCACGTCACCACGTTCTACACGTTCACCTTCGAACACGTTGAGCTGACGCCATTTCGGAATCATCTCTTCGTACGGATCGCTACCGTCTACCGGGGTGATAACCAGACGACGTTTCCCTTTGGTCTCTTTACCGAAGGAAATAATACCGCTGATTTCAGCCAGGATAGCCGGCTCTTTCGGACGACGTGCTTCGAACAGGTCCGCAACGCGCGGCAGACCACCGGTGATATCCTTGGTACCGCCGGATTCCTGCGGAATACGCGCCAGGGTGTCACCAGAGCTGATCTGTACGCCATCTTCCAGTTGAACAATCGCTTTACCTGGCAGGAAGTACTGAGCAGGCATATCGGTACCTGGGATCAGAACATCGTTACCCTGGCCGTCAACGATTTTCAGTGCCGGACGCAGGTCTTTACCACCCGCGGTACGTTCAGCAGAATCCAGAACCACCAGAGAAGACAGACCGGTCAGTTCGTCGGTCTGACGCGTAATGGTCTGACCGTCGATCATGTCAGTGAAGCGGATGAAACCACTCACTTCGGTGATAACCGGCATGGTGTGCGGATCCCAGTTTGCTACGGTTTCACCGCCGGCAACCTGCTCACCATCGCCTTTCGCCATAACAGCACCGTAAGGCACTTTATAGCTCTCTTTGGTACGACCGAATTCGTCGATCAATTTCAGCTCGGTGTTACGGGAGGTCACCACCAGTTTACCGCTGGAGTTCACAACCGATTTCGCGTTGCTGAGCTTGATGCTACCTTTGTTTTTCACCTGGATGCTGGATTCAGCAGCCGCACGAGATGCCGCACCACCAATGTGGAACGTACGCATCGTCAGCTGTGTACCTGGCTCACCGATGGACTGTGCTGCGATAACACCGATCGCTTCACCTTTGTTGATGATGTGGCCACGCGCCAGGTCACGACCATAGCAGTGCGCACAAACACCAAAGTCGGTGTCACAGGATACAACGGAGCGAACCTTAACGGAGTCAACGGAGTTCACTTCTAACAGGTCACACCATTGTTCGTTCAGCAGCGTGTTACGCGGAACCAGAATGTCTGCGGTACCCGGTTTGAGAACGTCTTCCGCAGTGACACGGCCCAGTACGCGATCGCGCAGCGGCTCTTTAACATCGCCACCCTCGATAACCGGGGTCATGGTGATGCCTTCCAGAGTGCCACAGTCATCTTCAGTGACGACCAGGTCCTGTGCCACGTCAACCAGACGACGGGTCAGGTAACCGGAGTTCGCTGTTTTCAGTGCGGTATCCGCCAGACCTTTACGCGCACCGTGCGTGGAGATGAAGTACTGGAGTACGTTCAGACCTTCACGGAAGTTCGCGGTGATTGGCGTTTCGATGATGGAGCCATCCGGCTTCGCCATCAGACCACGCATACCTGCCAGCTGACGAATCTGTGCTGCAGAACCACGCGCACCGGAGTCAGCCATCATGTAGATGCTGTTAAAGGAAACCTGCTGTTCTTCTTCACCTTTACGGTTAATAACCGTTTCAGTCTGCAGGTTATCCATCATCGCTTTGGATACGCGATCGTTCGCCGCGGCCCAGATATCGATAACTTTGTTATAGCGTTCGCCCGCTGTTACCAGACCGGACTGGAACTGTTCCTGAATCTCAGCCACTTCTGCTTCGGCTTCGGCGATGATCTCGGCTTTTTTCGCCGGGATAACCATATCGTCGATACCAACAGAGGCGCCAGAACGTGCTGCATACGCAAAACCGGTATACATGGTCTGGTCAGCAAAGATTACAGTCGGTTTCAGACCCAGAATGCGGTAACAGGTGTTCAGCATTTTGGAGATTGCTTTTTTGCCCAGCGGCTGGTTCACGATAGAGAACGGCAGACCTTTCGGCACAATCATCCACAGAATCGCACGACCTACCGTCGTATCGATCAGGCTGGTTTTAGACGTAAATTCGCCCTGAGCATTTTTTTCAAACTCAGTGATACGTACTTTAACGCGAGCATGCAGCTCAGCCTGGCCAGAACGGTACAGACGCTCCGCTTCTTTCGGGCCAGTCAACACCATGCCTTCGCCTTTGGCATTGATTTTGTCACGGGTCATATAGTACAGACCCAGTACAACGTCCTGAGACGGAACGATGATAGGTTCGCCGTTCGCCGGAGACAGGATGTTGTTGGTAGACATCATCAGCGCACGCGCTTCCAACTGGGCTTCCAGCGTCAGCGGTACGTGGACAGCCATCTGGTCACCATCGAAGTCGGCGTTATACGCCGCACAAACCAGCGGGTGCAGCTGAATAGCTTTACCTTCGATCAGTACCGGTTCAAAAGCCTGGATACCCAGACGGTGCAGGGTTGGCGCACGGTTCAACAGTACCGGGTGTTCGCGGATCACTTCGTCCAGGATATCCCAAACGACAGCTTCTTCACGCTCAACCATTTTCTTAGCGGCTTTGATGGTGGTGGCGAGGCCACGCAGTTCCAGCTTGCCGTAGATGAACGGTTTGAACAGTTCCAGTGCCATTTTCTTCGGCAGACCGCACTGATGCAGACGCAGGTATGGACCTACGGTGATTACAGAACGACCGGAGTAGTCAACACGCTTACCGAGCAGGTTCTGACGGAAACGACCCTGTTTACCTTTGATCATATCGGCCAAAGATTTCAGAGGACGTTTGTTAGAACCGGTGATCGCACGACCGCGACGACCGTTATCCAGCAGGGCGTCAACCGCTTCCTGCAGCATACGTTTTTCGTTGCGTACGATGATGTCCGGCGCAGCCAGATCCAGCAGACGTTTCAGACGGTTGTTACGGTTGATCACGCGACGGTACAGATCGTTCAGATCCGACGTTGCGAAACGACCACCATCCAGCGGAACCAGCGGACGCAGATCTGGCGGCAGAACCGGCAGAACGGTCAGGATCATCCACTCTGGTTTGTTACCAGACTGAACGAACGCTTCCAGCAGCTTGATACGCTTGGTCAGCTTTTTACGCTTGGTTTCGGAGTTGGTTTCGTTCAGCTCTTCACGCAGTTGCTCGCACTCTTGCTCCAGATCCATGCTTTTCAGCAGGGCCTGAATAGCTTCCGCACCCATTTTCGCGTCGAATTCGTCACCGAACTCTTCCAGCGCGTCCAGATACTGTTCTTCGGTCAGAATCTGGTTACGTTCCAGGTTCGTCATACCGCCTTCGATAACCACATAGGATTCGAAGTACAGAACACGTTCGATATCACGCAGCGGCATATCCAGCAGCAGACCGATACGGGACGGCAGAGATTTCAGGAACCAGATGTGCGCCGTTGGAGATGCCAGTTCGATGTGGCCCATACGCTCACGGCGTACTTTAGTCTGGGTCACTTCAACGCCGCACTTCTCACAGATCACACCGCGGTGTTTCAGGCGCTTGTACTTACCGCACAGGCACTCGTAGTCTTTTACTGGCCCGAAAATACGCGCACAGAAAAGGCCGTCACGCTCAGGCTTGAACGTACGGTAGTTGATGGTTTCCGGCTTTTTAACTTCACCGAAAGACCATGAACGGATCATGTCTGGCGAAGCCAGAGCAATTTTGATCGCATCAAACTCTTCGGTTTTAGTCTGCGCTTTCAGAAACTTTAATAAATCTTTCACGGATTTGCTCCCGTCGGAGTTAGCACAATCTGGTGTCGGGGGTTAACCCGACACCAGTGACCTGTTTGAGCGAGAATTACTCGTCTTCCAGTTCGATGTTGATACCCAGCGAACGAATCTCTTTCAACAGTACGTTGAAGGATTCCGGCATGCCCGGTTCCATCTGATGGTTGCCGTCCACGATGTTTTTATACATCTTGGTACGACCGTTCACGTCATCAGACTTAACGGTAAGCATTTCCTGCAGGGTGTATGCTGCGCCGTATGCTTCCAGCGCCCACACTTCCATCTCCCCGAAGCGCTGACCACCGAACTGCGCCTTACCACCCAGCGGCTGCTGAGTAACCAGGCTGTAAGAACCGGTAGAACGCGCGTGCATCTTGTCATCAACCAGGTGGTTCAGTTTCAGCATGTACATGTAGCCAACGGTAACCTGGCGCTCGAACTGCTCACCGGTACGACCGTCGAACAGTGTGATCTGACCGGAAGTCGGCAGGCCACCCAGCTGTAACAGTTCCTTGATTTCAGACTCTTTCGCACCGTCGAATACTGGCGTTGCGATCGGCATACCTTTTTTCAGGTTCTCAGCCAGACGCAGTACTTCTTCATCGCTGAAGGTGTTCAGGTCAACTTTCTGACGAACGTCGGCACCGAGGTCATACGCTTTCTGGATGAATTCGCGCAGTTTGGCGACTTCTTGCTGCTGTTTCAGCATGGCGTTGATCTTATCGCCGATACCTTTCGCTGCCATACCCAGGTGGGTTTCCAGAATCTGACCGATGTTCATACGAGACGGTACGCCCAGCGGGTTCAGTACGATATCTACCGGCGTACCGTTAGCATCGTGCGGCATATCTTCGATCGGGTTGATCTTAGAGATAACACCCTTGTTACCGTGACGACCTGCCATTTTGTCACCCGGTTGAATCTGACGTTTAACGGCCAGATAAACCTTAACGATTTTCAGCACGCCCGGTGCCAGATCATCGCCCTGAGTGATTTTGCGGCGTTTCGCTTCGAGTTTTTTCTCGAACTCGTGTTTCAGTTCGTCATACTGCTCAGCCAGTTGTTCCAGCTGATTTTGTTTATCTTCGTCGGTCAGGCCCAGTTCCAGCCAGCGGTCACGCGGCAGTTTGTCGAGCTTCTCAGCTTCAACACCACCGGAAACCAGCACCGCGTAGATACGACTGAACAGACCAGCTTCGAGGATCTGCAGTTCTTCAGACAGGTCTTTCTTCGCCTGTTTGAGCTGCATCTCTTCGATTTCCAGTGCACGCTTGTCTTTTTCTACGCCATCACGGGTAAAGACCTGAACGTCGATAACGGTACCAGAGACACCGTTCGGTACACGCAGAGAAGAGTCTTTAACGTCAGACGCTTTCTCACCGAAGATCGCACGCAGCAGTTTTTCTTCTGGCGTCAGCTGGGTTTCACCTTTCGGCGTTACCTTACCAACCAGAATGTCGCCGCCGGTCACTTCCGCACCGATGTAAACGATACCGGATTCATCCAGTTTGGAGAGCGCAGCTTCACCCACGTTCGGGATGTCAGCAGTGATCTCTTCTGGCCCCAGCTTGGTGTCACGGGACACACATGCCAGTTCCTGGATGTGAATGGTGGTGAAACGGTCTTCCTGAACAACACGCTCGGATACGAGGATGGAGTCTTCGAAGTTGTAACCATTCCATGGCATGAATGCCACACGCATGTTCTGACCCAGCGCCAGCTCACCGAGGTCGGTGGACGGGCCATCTGCCAGCACGTCACCGCGCTCGATTGGTTCACCCAGGGACACACAAGGCATCTGGTTAATACAGGTGTTCTGGTTAGAACGGGTGTATTTGGTCAGGTTATAGATGTCGATACCGGCTTCGCCCGGGTACATCTCGTCTTCGTTAACTTTGATAACGATACGGGAGGCATCCACGTACTGAACCATACCGCCACGTTTAGCAACCGCAGTAACACCGGAGTCAACGGCAACAGCACGTTCCATACCAGTACCAACCAGCGGCTTATCAGCGCGCAGAGTTGGAACGGCCTGACGTTGCATGTTCGCACCCATCAATGCACGGTTGGCGTCATCGTGTTCCAGGAACGGGATCAGGGACGCACCGACAGAAACCACCTGCTGGGTGGAAACGTCCATGTAGTCAACCTGGTCGCGGCTGAACAAGCTGGATTCGCCTTTGCTACGGCAGGTAACCAGATCTTCTACAAAGTGGCCTTCGTCATCCAGGTTGGAGTTCGCCTGAGCGATAACGTAGTTGCCTTCTTCGATAGCAGACAGGTAATGGATTTCGTCGGTTACAACACCGTCAGTCACTTTACGGTACGGGGTCTCGAGGAAACCGTATTCGTTAGTCTGTGCATACACGGACAGGGAGTTGATCAGACCGATGTTCGGACCTTCAGGCGTTTCGATAGGACATACGCGACCGTAGTGAGTCGGGTGTACGTCTCGAACTTCAAAGCCTGCGCGTTCACGGGTCAGACCGCCAGGGCCGAGTGCGGAGATACGACGTTTGTGCGTAATCTCAGACAGCGGGTTGTTCTGGTCCATAAACTGAGACAGCTGGCTGGAACCAAAGAACTCTTTCACTGCCGCAGAAATCGGCTTGGCGTTGATCATATCCTGAGGCATCAGGGTATCCAGATCGCCCAGAGACAGACGCTCTTTCACCGCACGCTCTACGCGGACCAGACCAACACGGAACTGGTTTTCCGCCATTTCGCCAACGGAACGGATACGACGGTTGCCGAGGTGGTCGATATCGTCCACTTCGCCTTTACCGTTACGGATATCGATGAGCTTTTTCATCACTTCGATGATGTCTTCTTTGCTCAGGATACCGGAACCTTCGATCTCATCACGCAGCAGAGAACGGTTGAACTTCATACGACCGACCGCAGACAGATCATAGCGGTCTTCGGAGAAGAACAGGTTCTCGAACAGGCTTTCAGCAGCTTCACGAGTCGGCGGCTCACCGGGGCGCATCATGCGATAGATTTCTACCAGCGCACTCAGGCGATCATTGGTTGGGTCGACGCGTACAGTTTCCGAGATGTACGGACCGTGGTCCAGATCGTTGGTGAACAGCGTTTCGATGCGCTTGTGACCGGACTGGCTCAGTTTAGCCAGCAGATCAAGGCTCAGCTCCATGTTCGCCGGACAGATCAGCTCACCCGTAGACTCATCAACATAGTCTTTGGACGCGACTTTACCCGCGATGTACTCAACCGGTACTTCGATGTGCTGAATTTCGTCTTTTTCAAGCTGACGAATATGGCGCGCGGTAATGCGGCGGCCTTTTTCTACATAGACTTTACCGTTAGCTTCGATGTCGAAAGATGCGGTCTCGCCACGCAGGCGCTCCGGCACCAGTTCCATCTGCAGCTTGTTGTCGCGAATTTCGAAGACAACTTTTTCAAAGAACAGATCAAGAATCTGCTCAGTGGTGTAATCCAGTGCACGCAGAATAATGGTTGCAGGCAATTTACGACGACGGTCGATACGGACAAACAGGTTGTCTTTCGGATCGAATTCGAAGTCCAGCCAGGAACCACGGTAAGGGATGATGCGTGCGTTATACAGCACCTTACCAGAAGAGTGGGTTTTGCCTTTGTCACTGTCGAAGAAAACGCCAGGACTACGGTGCAACTGAGAAACGATAACGCGCTCAGTACCGTTGATGACAAAAGTACCGTTGTCGGTCATGAGCGGAATTTCGCCCATGTACACTTCTTGTTCTTTAATGTCTTTAACGGTGCCTTCCGGCGCTTCGCGCTCGTAGATCACCAGACGCAGTTTTACGCGCAGCGGTGCGGAATAGGTCACGCCACGGATTTGACATTCTTTAACGTCAAATACAGGTTCGCCAAGACGGTAGCTGACGTACTGCAGTTCAGAATTGCCGCTATAGCTGGCAATTGGGAACACGGAGCGGAAAGCCGCTTCCAGACCGTACTGCCCTTCAGGATCTTGCTCGATAAACTTCTGGAACGAGTCAAGCTGGATAGAAAGGAGATATGGAATGTCCAGAACTTGTGGACGTTTACCAAAATCCTTACGAATACGTTTTTTCTCGGTATAGGAGTAAACCATAGGGTTCCTCAGCTCGCTGACAAGTCGACCCACTCTGTCCATCGGAGGGACAGTTTATGCAACACCATTTTGTTGACCGGAAAATTGAATACTTTCCGCAATATCTGTTGCTATCACGCTTAAACCATTTCATTGCGATTTACACAGAGCGAGAACCCTGTCGCAGTATATTAAGTCGTCGATAGAAACAAACATTGTCAGGACTACCAGCAGTCAAACAGTGTGAAATGCTGCTGGCGCCTTACAGCGCAAAATGGCTGGTGACTAAAAAGTCACCAGCCATCGGCCTGATTTCTCAGGCTTCAACCAGAAAAGTTGGCTTATTTAACTTCAACTTCAGCGCCAGCTTCTTCCAGAGATTTTTTCAGTGCTTCGGCGTCGTCTTTGCTGATGCCTTCTTTCAGGGCAGCAGGTGCAGATTCTACCAGGTCTTTAGCTTCTTTCAGACCCAGGCCAGTTGCGCCACGTACTGCTTTGATAACAGCAACTTTGTTAGCGCCAGCAGCTTTCAGAATTACGTCGAATTCAGTTTTTTCTTCAGCAGCTTCAACCGGGCCAGCAGCTACAGCGACAGCAGCAGCAGCGGAAACACCGAATTTTTCTTCCATTGCAGAGATCAGCTCAACAACGTCCATTACGGACATAGCGGATACTGCTTCAATGATTTGATCTTTAGTGATAGACATTTAAATTGTTCCTGAATATCAGAATAAGTTTATACGTAAGCAGATGCTTTACAAAGATAACTGCGATTAAGCAGCTTCTTTCGCATCGCGTACAGCAGCCAGAGTACGAACCAGTTTGCCAGCCGAAGCTTCTTTCATGGTTGCCATCAGGCGTGCAATTGCTTCTTCGTAGGTCGGCAGAGTTGCCAGGCGATCGATCTGAGATGCCGGGATTAACTCACCTTCAAAGGCAGCGGCTTTGACCTCAAATTTTGCATTCGCTTTCGCGAACTCTTTGAACAGACGAGCAGCAGCGCCCGGGTGTTCCATAGAGTATGCAATCAGGGTCGGACCAACGAACGCGTCTTTCAGGCACTCAAACTGAGTACCTTCAACAACACGGCGCAGCAGGGTGTTACGAACAACACGCATGTATACGCCGGCTTCGCGACCTGCTTTACGCAGTTCGGTCATTTTGTCTACGGTCACGCCACGGGAATCCGCAACTACCGCAGACAGCGCGCCTTTGGCTACTTCGCTGACTTCAGCAACAATCGCTTGTTTGTCTTGAAGATTTAAAGCCATTAGCTTTGCTCCTGGATGTTTGCCAGAACAAAATGTTCTGGAACTCACTTCACTCTTCAAATGAAGAGCGTCTGAATACGGTGAGCAGAAACAAGCCAGAGTATCAAAAAAATAATCTTAGCGTTCTGTCACCGTCTACGCAGGGGATTAAGTCTCTTACGAGACACCTGCGGTCTTCGACGGAGGCCTGGATTAGGCCAGGCTCCAACGAACAAATCTTTTTTATTCGTCGTTATTCAGCCCGTGGCGGCGTTAGCTTCCCTCGTTCACACCAGTCACATAGTTATCTATGCTCCTGGCGATTCACTCGGTTGCTGCCTTGCCACAACCTGAATATCTCGAATATAAATCTGCTATTTGCAGAATCGTGGGGGTAAAATTGTAGACAAATTCACCGCCCACGTAAAGGCATTAGTTTGCAGAAGCGCTCAGGCCAGCCTGATCAACGGCAACGCCAGCACCCATGGTGGTGGAGATGCTGATTTTCTTGATGTACACGCCTTTCGCCTGAGTCGGTTTTGCTTTTTTCAGCGCAACCAGCAGAGCTTCCAGGTTTTCTTTCAGTTTGTCAGCGTCAAAATCCACTTTACCGATGGTGGTGTGAATGATGCCGTTTTTGTCGTTACGGTAACGAACCTGACCTGCTTTTGCGTTTTTAACCGCTTCAGCAACGTTCGGCGTTACAGTACCCACTTTCGGGTTTGGCATCAGGCCACGCGGACCCAGAACCTGGCCCAGTTGGCCAACAACGCGCATTGCATCCGGGGAAGCAATAACAACGTCAAAGTTCATTTCGCCCTTCTTGATCTGGTCTGCCAGATCTTCCATACCTACCAGCTCAGCGCCTGCAGCTTTAGCAGCTTCAGCGTTTGCGCCCTGAGTAAATACGGCAACGCGAACGGAACGGCCAGTACCGTGCGGCAGTACAGTTGCACCACGTACGTTCTGATCGGATTTACGCGCGTCGATGCCGAGGTTAACAGCAACGTCAACGCTTTCTACGAATTTAGCAGTGGCCAGCTCTTTCAGCAGAGAGATAGCTTCGTTGATGTCATACTGTTTGGTCGCATCAACTTTGTCACGGATCACGCGCATGCGCTTGGTCAGTTTAGCCATTTCTTAATCCTCCACTACCAGGCCCATGGAACGTGCAGTACCTTCAATGGAGCGAGTCATCGCTTCAATGTCGGCGCCAGTCATGTCGGCAGCTTTGGTCTGCGCGATTTCCTGCAGCTGAGCGCGGGAGATTTTACCCACTTTGTCTTTGTTCGGCTTGCCGGAACCAGACTTGATACCAGCCGCTTTCTTCAGCAGAACTGCTGCCGGAGGCGTTTTGGTAACGAAAGTGAAGGAACGGTCAGCGTAAACGGTAATAACAACCGGAATCGGCAGACCTTTTTCCATGGAATCAGTTTTCGCGTTGAACGCTTTACAGAATTCCATGATGTTAACACCCTGCTGACCCAGAGCCGGACCAACCGGTGGGCTCGGGTTTGCCATGCCAGCTGCAACCTGCAGCTTGACGTAGGCCTGGACTTTCTTAGCCATTGAAATTTCCTCGTTTGGGTTATAGCGCCCGGAAGGGCTCCCCGTGTTTAAATTCGTTTTACGGGTACTGGACCCATAAAATCAAAAGGCGCGAAATTGTATGCCAACTTCGCGCCTTGTGCAACATTTGATCGCCTTTTTTTAGGCTTTCTCTACCTGGCTAAAGTCCAGTTCCACCGGGGTCGCACGACCAAAAATGGAGACGGAAACTTTCAGGCGAGACTTTTCGTAGTCAACTTCTTCGACCACACCGTTAAAGTCAGCAAACGGACCATCGTTAACGCGGACCATTTCACCTGGTTCGAACAGCGTTTTCGGACGCGGCTTATCACCCACCTGCTGCAGGCGGTTCATAATCGCATCGACTTCTTTATCGCTGATCGGCGCCGGACGATCGGAAGTACCACCGATGAAGCCCATTACGCGCGGAACGCTGCGCACCAGGTGCCAGCTCGCGTCGTTCATGACCATCTGGACCAGTACGTAACCCGGGAAGAATTTGCGTTCGCTTTTGCGACGCTGGCCACCACGGATTTCGACCACTTCTTCGGTCGGCACCATAACTTCGCCAAACAACTCTTCCATGTTGTGTAATTTGATGTGCTCACGCAGCGAAGTCGCTACGCGGCCTTCAAAACCGGAAAACGCCTGAACGACGTACCAGCGCTTTTTAGGAGCTTCAGACATCTCAGAACCTCAGGCCAGTGATAAAGGAAACGAGGCGAACCAGAATACCATCCAGTCCCCACAAAATAAGTGACATAACCGCAGTTACGGCAGCTACGATCAATGTGGTGTGCAATGTTTCCTGGCGAGTCGGCCAAATTACCTTACGGACTTCAGTTCTCGCTTCGCGGGCAAACGCAACGGTCGCTTTACCCTTCGTCGTCAACAGCGCGACACCACCTGCTGCAGCAATCAGAATCACAACGGCCAGCGCACGCAGCGGCAGCATCATGTCACGATAAAGGTAGTTGCCAACGATCGCTACGAGCAACAGAACAGCAACAACAACCCACTTCATCGCTTCCAGGCCGCGCCCGCTCCCTTGAGCTTCGGTATTCGCACTCATAAACCAACCTGTTACAAGAATCAGACAAACATTTTTGCCCCGCATAGGCGAGGCAACCAAACCGAAATGCTCTGGCGCGTTTCGGATTTAACGCCATCTACAGAGCCTGTCTCAGCAATGATTATGACAAAAAAAATCACTGATGAGCCAGGTTCTGATTCGAGAGCGTGCAAAAAGGGCATCAAATGATGCCCTTTTCTTACGCTTAGCGTCAAATGTTATCAGCGATTAGCCGAGAACTTTTGCTACAACGCCCGCGCCTACAGTACGGCCGCCTTCACGGATTGCGAAACGCAGACCGTCGTCCATCGCGATCGGGTGGATCAGGGTAACAACCATTTTGATGTTGTCGCCCGGCATTACCATCTCTACGCCTTCCGGCAGTTCGATGGTGCCAGTCACGTCAGTTGTACGGAAGTAGAACTGCGGACGGTAGCCTTTGAAGAACGGCGTGTGACGACCGCCTTCATCTTTGGACAGAATGTACACTTCAGATTCGAACTTGGTGTGCGGCTTGATGGTACCCGGCTTAGCCAGTACCTGACCACGTTCGATTTCTTCACGTTTGATACCACGCAGCAGAACACCAACGTTCTCACCCGCACGGCCTTCGTCCAGCAGTTTGCGGAACATTTCAACGCCGGTACAGGTTGATTTCGCAGTATCTTTGATACCAACGATTTCAACTTCTTCACCTACTTTGATGATACCGCGCTCTACACGACCGGTAACAACGGTACCACGACCGGAGATGGAGAATACGTCTTCGATCGGCAGCAGGAACGGCTTGTCAATCGCACGCTCTGGTTCCGGGATATAGGTATCCAGGTGGCCAGCCAGTTCGATGATTTTCGCTTCCCACTCTGCGTCGCCTTCCAGCGCTTTCAGAGCAGAACCACGAACGATCGGCGTGTCGTCGCCCGGGAAATCGTACTGAGACAGAAGTTCACGAACTTCCATTTCAACCAGTTCCAGCAGCTCTTCGTCATCAACCATGTCGCATTTGTTCAGGAACACGATGATGTACGGAACGCCTACCTGACGACCCAGCAGGATGTGCTCACGAGTCTGCGGCATCGGGCCGTCAGTCGCAGCAACAACCAGGATCGCGCCGTCCATCTGCGCAGCACCGGTGATCATGTTTTTAACATAGTCGGCGTGGCCCGGGCAGTCTACGTGTGCGTAGTGACGGATCGCAGTATCGTATTCAACGTGAGAGGTGTTGATGGTGATACCACGTGCTTTTTCTTCCGGCGCGTTATCGATCTGGTCGAATGCGCGAGCCTGGCCACCGTAAGTTTTGGACAGAACGGTAGTGATGGCAGCGGTCAGCGTTGTTTTACCATGGTCAACGTGGCCGATAGTACCGACGTTAACGTGCGGTTTTGTACGTTCAAACTTTTCTTTAGACATCGATTGTCCCTCTAAGACACGGATAAATCGGTGATATCACCACATCAACCAGGCAACATGCCCGACTTGTTGAATGCAATAAACAGAGAGAAACAGGGGAGGAGAGATAAAGAAGTGGTGCTGATACCCAGAGTCGAACTGGGGACCTCACCCTTACCAAGGGTGCGCTCTACCAACTGAGCCATATCAGCACGTCTGGAGCGGGCAGCGGGAATCGAACCCGCATCATCAGCTTGGAAGGCTGAGGTAATAGCCATTATACGATGCCCGCATCCTAAAACTCGGCTACCCTATTCTTTCTGTGTTTCAGGAGAAGAAAACTCTCCCTTTGAGTTGATTCAGTTTTGACACCAACTCTGGTCACACAAGGTGACCGAAAATGGTGGTGGGGGAAGGATTCGAACCTTCGAAGTCTGTGACGGCAGATTTACAGTCTGCTCCCTTTGGCCGCTCGGGAACCCCACCGGACTTGATGGTGCCGACTACCGGAATCGAACTGGTGACCTACTGATTACAAGTCAGTTGCTCTACCTACTGAGCTAAGTCGGCATCAAGTAGCGCGCATTCTAGGGAGACAGCGCGCTTGATGCAACTAAAAAATTGCACAAATTGTTCTATCGCTCACATTTTGCACGACAAGGCCGTTAAATGCTGCTATTTCAAGCAAATCAGCGGAAAAAACCAGTACCGGAACCGTGATTAACGGGCATCTCCCTTCAACTTTTATGCCAGGCGTATCTCACGTTTGCTTGCATAAGGTGCATTTGCCTTCTCGCCATAGGTCTTCTTAACCCATCAGTAAGAAATCCCGCGTTTAAGGAGGGCGAGATGGTCATTCCTCAACAGGCGGAATGCTGGCTGCATTGATTTATAGCACCGTAAAGACGTCCGGATGCCCGACCATGCAACCATTAAGATGCATTGAGTCCATTGCCGGCTCCGCCAGGCGCTGTAGATGATGCCTTATTAAGGCAATTGTGAAACGGGCGTATGCCGGCAATGCGACCTTTTCTCGTGCCGGTTCGCACACAGAAGGTTTCAACCGTATATAGGGATAACGCCGGGCTGGTGAAATAGAGGATTACCTGGACTCAACAGATGGAAGCACACATTCAGCTGCGAATTATTTCCCGCGTTTATTCGAGGCAAGTCAGGTAACCTGCGCTATTGTCGGCGGTCTCTGAAACGTGATGCTTTCTCCGGAAAGCATCATGCAGACGCGATTTTTCATATTATTCCCTGTCATCTGGTGTTAACCTCCTGCCCATTGTCCTAACTTATATCAATAACGTCGCGCCATCGCATTACCTTAAAAGAAGGCTTCTCGCTCCGTGTCAGAAGCATACGTGGCGAGCCACCATGGCAGGCAGAAAAAGCTTATGAGTAAAAAAGAGCAAACGTTAATGACTCCGTACTTGCAGTTCAATCGTAGCCAGTGGGCTGCGCTTCGTGATTCAGTGCCGATGACGCTCACTGAGGGTGAAATCGCGCGGTTAAAAGGCATTAATGAAGATCTCTCTCTGGAAGAGGTCGCAGAAATCTATCTGCCACTGTCGCGTTTGCTCAATTTTTATATCAGTTCGAATTTGCGTCGTCAGGCCGTGCTTGAACAATTCTTAGGCACGAATGGACAAAGAATTCCTTATATTATCAGCATTGCAGGTAGCGTTGCCGTGGGTAAAAGCACGACGGCGCGCGTACTGCAGGCGTTATTAAGCCGCTGGCCTGAACATCGTCGCGTTGAATTAATCACCACCGATGGTTTTTTGCATCCTAATCAGGTTTTAAAAGATCGCGGCCTGATGAAGAAGAAAGGGTTTCCGCAGTCTTATGATATGCACCGTCTGGTAAAGTTTGTTTCCGATATTAAATCCGGCGTGCCAAACGTTACTGCGCCAGTATATTCACATTTAATTTACGATGTTATCCCGGACGGGGATAAAACAGTAACCCAGCCAGATATTTTGATACTTGAAGGACTCAATGTATTACAAAGCGGTATGGATTACCCGCATGATCCCCATCATGTATTTGTTTCTGACTTCGTCGACTTCTCTATTTATGTCGATGCGCCGGAAGAACTGTTGCAGAAATGGTATATCAATCGCTTCCTGAAATTTCGTGAAGGGGCTTTCGCCGACCCGGATTCTTATTTCCACAACTATGCGAAATTGACAGAAGAAGAAGCCATCAATATAGCCACATCTCTTTGGAAAGAAATTAACTGGCTAAATTTGAAAGAAAATATTCTTCCAACCCGTGAGCGTGCAAGCCTTGTCATGACCAAAAGCGCCAATCACGCGGTCGAGCAGGTACGCCTGCGAAAATAAAACAAGGGGAGCGAAATGCTCCCCTTGTTATTATTCGGCACTGCGTAAGGAAATTTCCCCACCCATCCAGGGTTTAATTATCCCATCCTGTTCAAGCAACAATGCGCCCTGTGCATCAATACCACGTGAGATGCCAAATATTTCTCTCTCGCCAATGATCAATTTCACCGGGCGATCAATAAAGTTATCCAGTTTCTTCCAGCGAGATAGCCAGGGGCTTAACCCTTCCTGTTCAAAGGACTGGAGCGCGGAACGTAATGCATTGATTAAACGCACTGCAAGCGTATTGCGATCAATGACGACTCCCGCTTCTTGCAGGTTCACCCAGCCTTGATTGATAACATCACTTTCCGCACGTCGCATAGAGAGGTTAATACCCGCCCCTATCACGATCTGCGCAGCATCGCCAGTTTTGCCTGTTAGTTCTACTAAGATGCCAGCAAGTTTACGGTCGCCCAGATAGAGATCATTAGGCCATTTAACCCGAACGTTTTCAGCGCCTAATTCCTGTAGCACTTCGGCCATAATGATACCAATGACCAGACTGAGTCCAATTGCCGCCGCTGGGCCTTGCTCAAGTCGCCAGTACATAGAAAGATAAAGATTAGCGCCAAAAGGAGAGAACCACTTACGACCACGGCGTCCCCGCCCCGCCTGTTGATATTCTGCGACACAGGCATCGCCGGATCGCAATTCGCTTATACGGTCCAGTAGATATTGATTAGTAGAATCAATAACCGGCAACACGGCCACTTTACCTGTTTGTACCTGCGCTACAATCTGCTCTCCATTCAGCAATTGGATGGGTTCAGGAAGACTGTAACCTTTACCTGGCACAGTAAATACATCCACTCCCCAGTCGCGCAGGGTTTGAATGTGCTTATTGATAGCTGCACGACTCATTCCCAACCGTTCACCGAGCTGTTCGCCAGAATGGAATTCGCCATCAGCAAGGATAGAAACCAGGGTTAACGGAATGGTGCTGTCTTTCATGCAATCACCTCCACGGCATTAACTTCGCCACGATGGCCGATAAAACGCACCTCCGGCTCCAGCCAGACATCAAACTTCGCCCCAACCTGTGCGCGTACATGGCGTGCCAGACGAACGACATCTTCACTGGTCGCGTGATCTTGATTAATTAGCACCAGAGCCTGTAGCGGATGAACTGCAGCCCCGCCAATGGATACACCTTTTAACTGGCATTGATCGATAAGCCATCCGGCAGCGAGTTTTACTGTACCGTCAGGTTGAGGGTAATGAGGAGCTTTCGGCGATTTTTCCAGTAGTGCGGCGGCCATTTCAGCGCTCACAACCGGATTTTTAAAGAAGCTACCAGCATTACCGTTTACTTTTGGGTCAGGCAACTTGCTGGTACGCATGCGGCAAACCTCTTCAAAAACGTTCTGCGGCGTTACCGTTGCCGGATCCAGGCGAATCAGATCGCCATAGGTCAGGACCGGCTGCCACTGCTTAGGTAAGCGCAGGCCGACCGCAACGATTGCGTAGCGATCCTGATACTCATGCTTGAAGATGCTATCACGATAACCAAAACGGCAAGCTTCAGCGGTTAATCGCCGGGTATCGCCGGTACTCAATTCGATACAATCGACATAGGCACAGACACGCTGCAATTCAATACCGTATGCGCCTATGTTCTGGATAGGCGATGAACCAACACAACCGGGGATTAACGCCAGGTTTTCCAGTCCGGGCATTCCGTGCGAGAGCGTATACTGTACGAGCTGATGCCAGTTTTCTCCGGCACCAACGTGGACATGCCAGGCTTCGGCGCTTTCCTCAGTTTCAATACCCAGGATACGGTTGATAATGATCGTACCTGCGAAATCTTCCAGGAAAAGAACATTGCTGCCCTCACCCAGCATCAACACAGGCTGTCCATTACTTACGGATTCCTGCCACGCTTCAAGCAATTGCTGCACACTTTCAGCACGTATTATTTTATTTGCATTGTGATCAATGCCGAAGGTATTCCAGGGCTTAAGGGAGTGGTTCATAGACGCTGTCCTGATGCAAAAACCCGGCTAGTTTACCGCATATGCAAGGTGAGCGCTTGTGGTTATATGGAAGGTTTCGGAAGGAATAAAAACGCAAAAAGCCCATCCGTCAGGATGGGCTTCTTACTGGTTTGATGCCTGGCAGTTCCCTACTCTCACATGGGGAGACCCCACACTACCATCGGCGCTACGGCGTTTCACTTCTGAGTTCGGCATGGGGTCAGGTGGGACCACCGCGCTAAAGCCGCCAGGCAAATTCTTTGTGCTCTGTCCTGTGTCTTTTGTGCTGATACTGCGTTGGCTGCTCTCGTAAAGTCAGTCACATACCTCAGTATGCTCCTTCCTTTTCTTCGCTGGCCGCCTTGTCTCAGCGCAAAATCCTTCGGACTCTGAATCTAAGCTGAATATTGTTCGTCTTCTCAAATCCGCCAAAACATCTTCGGCGTTGTAAGGTTAAGCCTCACGGTTCATTAGTACCGGTTAGCTCAACGCATCGCTGCGCTTACACACCCGGCCTATCAACGTCGTCGTCTTCAACGTTCCTTTAGTGTCCTTAAAGGACAAGGGAAGACTCATCTCGGGGCAAGTTTCGTGCTTAGATGCTTTCAGCACTTATCTCTTCCGCATGTAGCTACCGGGCAATGCCATTGGCATGACAACCCGAACACCAGTGATGCGTCCACTCCGGTCCTCTCGTACTAGGAGCAGCCCCCCTCAATCTTCCAGCGCCCACGGCAGATAGGGACCGAACTGTCTCACGACGTTCTAAACCCAGCTCGCGTACCACTTTAAATGGCGAACAGCCATACCCTTGGGACCTACTTCAGCCCCAGGATGTGATGAGCCGACATCGAGGTGCCAAACACCGCCGTCGATATGAACTCTTGGGCGGTATCAGCCTGTTATCCCCGGAGTACCTTTTATCCGTTGAGCGATGGCCCTTCCATTCAGAACCACCGGATCACTATGACCTGCTTTCGCACCTGCTCGCGCCGTCACGCTCGCAGTCAAGCTGGCTTATGCCATTGCACTAACCTCCTGATGTCCGACCAGGATTAGCCAACCTTCGTGCTCCTCCGTTACTCTTTGGGAGGAGACCGCCCCAGTCAAACTACCCACCAGACACTGTCCGCAACCCGGATTACGGGTCCACGTTAGAACATCAAACATTAAAGGGTGGTATTTCAAGGTTGGCTCCATGCAGACTGGCGTCCACACTTCAAAGCCTCCCACCTATCCTACACATCAAGGCTCAATGTTCAGTGTCAAGCTATAGTAAAGGTTCACGGGGTCTTTCCGTCTTGCCGCGGGTACACTGCATCTTCACAGCGAGTTCAATTTCACTGAGTCTCGGGTGGAGACAGCCTGGCCATCATTACGCCATTCGTGCAGGTCGGAACTTACCCGACAAGGAATTTCGCTACCTTAGGACCGTTATAGTTACGGCCGCCGTTTACCGGGGCTTCGATCAAGAGCTTCTCCTTACGGATAACCCCATCAATTAACCTTCCGGCACCGGGCAGGCGTCACACCGTATACGTCCACTTTCGTGTTTGCACAGTGCTGTGTTTTTAATAAACAGTTGCAGCCAGCTGGTATCTTCGACTGATTTCAGCTCCGTCCGCAGGGACTTCACCTACACATCAGCGTGCCTTCTCCCGAAGTTACGGCACCATTTTGCCTAGTTCCTTCACCCGAGTTCTCTCAAGCGCCTTGGTATTCTCTACCTGACCACCTGTGTCGGTTTGGGGTACGATTTCGTGTTACCTGATGCTTAGAGGCTTTTCCTGGAAGCAGGGCATTTGTTACTTCATCACCGTAGTGACTCGTCATCACACCTCAGCCTTGATTATCCGGATTTGCCTGGATAACCAGCCTACATGCTTAAACCGGGACAACCGTCGCCCGGCTAACATAGCCTTCTCCGTCCCCCCTTCGCAGTAACACCAAGTACAGGAATATTAACCTGTTTCCCATCGACTACGCCTTTCGGCCTCGCCTTAGGGGTCGACTCACCCTGCCCCGATTAACGTTGGACAGGAACCCTTGGTCTTCCGGCGAGCGGGCTTTTCACCCGCTTTATCGTTACTTATGTCAGCATTCGCACTTCTGATACCTCCAGCATGCCTCACAGCACACCTTCGCAGGCTTACAGAACGCTCCCCTACCCAACAACACATAGTGTCGCTGCCGCAGCTTCGGTGCATGGTTTAGCCCCGTTACATCTTCCGCGCAGGCCGACTCGACCAGTGAGCTATTACGCTTTCTTTAAATGATGGCTGCTTCTAAGCCAACATCCTGGCTGTCTGTGCCTTCCCACATCGTTTCCCACTTAACCATGACTTTGGGACCTTAGCTGGCGGTCTGGGTTGTTTCCCTCTTCACGACGGACGTTAGCACCCGCCGTGTGTCTCCCGTGATAACATTCTCCGGTATTCGTAGTTTGCATCGGGTTGGTAAGCCGGGATGGCCCCCTAGCCGAAACAGTGCTCTACCCCCGGAGATGAATTCACGAGGCGCTACCTAAATAGCTTTCGGGGAGAACCAGCTATCTCCCGGTTTGATTGGCCTTTCACCCCCAGCCACAAGTCATCCGCTAATTTTTCAACATTAGTCGGTTCGGTCCTCCAGTTAGTGTTACCCAACCTTCAACCTGCCCATGGCTAGATCACCGGGTTTCGGGTCTATACCCTGCAACTTAACGCCCAGTTAAGACTCGGTTTCCCTTCGGCTCCCCTATTCGGTTAACCTTGCTACAGAATATAAGTCGCTGACCCATTATACAAAAGGTACGCAGTCACACCACGAAGGTGCTCCCACTGCTTGTACGTACACGGTTTCAGGTTCTTTTTCACTCCCCTCGCCGGGGTTCTTTTCGCCTTTCCCTCACGGTACTGGTTCACTATCGGTCAGTCAGGAGTATTTAGCCTTGGAGGATGGTCCCCCCATATTCAGACAGGATACCACGTGTCCCGCCCTACTCATCGAGCTCACAGCCTGTGTGCTTTCGTGTACGGGGCTGTCACCCTGTATCGCGCGACTTTCCAGACGCTTCCACTAACACACAAGCTGATTCAGGCTCTGGGCTGCTCCCCGTTCGCTCGCCGCTACTGGGGGAATCTCGGTTGATTTCTTTTCCTCGGGGTACTTAGATGTTTCAGTTCCCCCGGTTCGCCTCATTAACCTATGGATTCAGTTAATGATAGTGTGACGAATCACACTGGGTTTCCCCATTCGGACATCGCCGGGTCAAAGGTTCATATCACCTCGCCGGCGCTTTTCGCAGATTAGCACGTCCTTCATCGCCTCTGACTGCCAGGGCATCCACCGTGTACGCTTAGTCGCTTAACCTCACAACCCGAAGATGTTTCTTTCGATTCATCCTCGCGCTGTAAAAATTTGAGAGACTCGAACACACTGTCATCTGTTCTTATTACGGAGAACAGACACTGTGTGTCGTTTCAATTTTCAGCTTGATCCAGATTTTTAAAGAGCAAAACTTCGCAGTGCACCTTTTCAGGTTCACTCTGAAGTTTTCTTGTGTTCGCAGTAAATGATGGTGGAGCTATGCGGGATCGAACCGCAGACCTCCTGCGTGCAAAGCAGGCGCTCTCCCAGCTGAGCTATAGCCCCATCGTGGTCAAATCTCGTTAACCGTAATTCTTTCTGAGACAAGGCGTGGAATAACGAAGCATACTCAGGTATGCGGGTTATTTCACAACGCAGTATTCAGGAAGAATTTGGTAGGCCTGAGTGGACTTGAACCACCGACCTCACCCTTATCAGGGGTGCGCTCTAACCACCTGAGCTACAAGCCTGCAGAGATTTTTTACTGCTGTATTTCATCAGACAATCTGTGTGAGCACTGCAAAGGCAGGTTCTTTAAGGTAAGGAGGTGATCCAACCGCAGGTTCCCCTACGGTTACCTTGTTACGACTTCACCCCAGTCATGAATCACAAAGTGGTAAGCGCCCTCCCGAAGGTTAAGCTACCTACTTCTTTTGCAACCCACTCCCATGGTGTGACGGGCGGTGTGTACAAGGCCCGGGAACGTATTCACCGTGGCATTCTGATCCACGATTACTAGCGATTCCGACTTCATGGAGTCGAGTTGCAGACTCCAATCCGGACTACGACGCACTTTATGAGGTCCGCTTGCTCTCGCGAGGTCGCTTCTCTTTGTATGCGCCATTGTAGCACGTGTGTAGCCCTGGTCGTAAGGGCCATGATGACTTGACGTCATCCCCACCTTCCTCCAGTTTATCACTGGCAGTCTCCTTTGAGTTCCCGGCCGGACCGCTGGCAACAAAGGATAAGGGTTGCGCTCGTTGCGGGACTTAACCCAACATTTCACAACACGAGCTGACGACAGCCATGCAGCACCTGTCTCACGGTTCCCGAAGGCACTAAGGCATCTCTGCCGAATTCCGTGGATGTCAAGACCAGGTAAGGTTCTTCGCGTTGCATCGAATTAAACCACATGCTCCACCGCTTGTGCGGGCCCCCGTCAATTCATTTGAGTTTTAACCTTGCGGCCGTACTCCCCAGGCGGTCGACTTAACGCGTTAGCTCCGGAAGCCACGCCTCAAGGGCACAACCTCCAAGTCGACATCGTTTACGGCGTGGACTACCAGGGTATCTAATCCTGTTTGCTCCCCACGCTTTCGCACCTGAGCGTCAGTCTTTGTCCAGGGGGCCGCCTTCGCCACCGGTATTCCTCCAGATCTCTACGCATTTCACCGCTACACCTGGAATTCTACCCCCCTCTACAAGACTCAAGCCTGCCAGTTTCGAATGCAGTTCCCAGGTTGAGCCCGGGGATTTCACATCCGACTTGACAGACCGCCTGCGTGCGCTTTACGCCCAGTAATTCCGATTAACGCTTGCACCCTCCGTATTACCGCGGCTGCTGGCACGGAGTTAGCCGGTGCTTCTTCTGCGGGTAACGTCAATCAACACGGTTATTAACCGTATCGCCTTCCTCCCCGCTGAAAGTGCTTTACAACCCGAAGGCCTTCTTCACACACGCGGCATGGCTGCATCAGGCTTGCGCCCATTGTGCAATATTCCCCACTGCTGCCTCCCGTAGGAGTCTGGACCGTGTCTCAGTTCCAGTGTGGCTGGTCATCCTCTCAGACCAGCTAGGGATCGTCGCCTAGGTGAGCCGTTACCCCACCTACTAGCTAATCCCATCTGGGCACATCCGATGGCAAGAGGCCCGAAGGTCCCCCTCTTTGGTCTTGCGACGTTATGCGGTATTAGCTACCGTTTCCAGTAGTTATCCCCCTCCATCGGGCAGTTTCCCAGACATTACTCACCCGTCCGCCACTCGTCACCCGAGGAGCAAGCTCCTCTGTGCTACCGTTCGACTTGCATGTGTTAGGCCTGCCGCCAGCGTTCAATCTGAGCCATGATCAAACTCTTCAATTTAAAAGTTTGATGCTCTTAGAATTAAACTTCGTAATGAATTACGTGTTCACTCCAGAGACTTGGTATTCATTTAGTGTCCGAAGACATCAAGAATCCATGTCACTTTGAGTGCCCACACAGATTGTCTGATAAATTGTTAAAGAGCAGTGCCGCTTCGTTTTTCGCTGCGGAGCGGGGTGTGCATATTACGCTTTCCCGCTGCAGAGTCAAGTATTTATTTTTACTCTTCTCTGCGGTTTTCTCACCGGCATTCGCCTGAGAACCCCGCTGACCCGGCGGCTTGTTTGCCGTTGTTCCGTGTCAGTGGAGGCGCATTATAGGGAGTTCTTAGGAAGTGACAAGTATAAAATTCAAAAAAATTATCGTTCGCTCACATTTCATTCATAGCGACGATTAAACCGGCGCCTTGCTGTTTAATTGAGCGATTTTGCGCGCAAATTCCGTCACCTGCTGCCAGTCGGTGTAGACCACTTCCTTGCTGGTATCCGTTTCCCCTCCCGTCATTTTCATGATGAGTCGAATCATCAGGCGATCAAACCAGCGATAACGTGGGTAGCGCAGCGCCCCGGCAAACACCACGCACTCATCAGGACGCCATGGTGAACGCAGCAAAAACTTGCGGGTATAGTTGTTGGTCTGTGGAGTACGTTTCTCTGGCTTGCGCGCGACAAGGTTGACGGAGAAGAACGCGCTGGGCAGCGCATTCAGGTTTTTCTGGTACTGCTTTACGAAACTATCCAGCGCCGGATTGAAATGACCATAACGGATAGACGCGCCGATAATGACGCGCTCATAGGCTGACCAGTCAATCGCCCCAACGCGATTGAGGTTGAGCACATCGGTACTCACCCCCAGTTCGCTTAATTGCGAGGCCAGATAAGCGGCAATCTCGCGCGTTTGTCCATCACGGGTAGAAAACAAAATTAGCGTTTTCATGTATAGCTCCCTTATTCGCGCCAGAAGGTCGGCGTAAACAGTACCAATAAGGTAAAGACCTCAAGACGACCAAACAGCATATTGGCAATCAGGATCCATTTCGCAATTGGGTTCATGCTGGCGAAGTTATCCGCCACTACGCCAAGTCCCGGCCCCAGGTTATTGAGCGTCGCCACGACAGAAGCGAATGCGGAAAAGTCATCCACGCCGGTCGCAATGATCGCCAGCATGCTGACAATAAACACCAGGGCATAGGCGGAGAAAAAGCCCCATACCGCTTCAAGGATACGCTCCGGCAGCGCGCGATTCCCCAGTTTGATGCTATATACCGCATTGGGGTGCACCAGACGTTTTAGCTCACGGTTACCCTGTTTAAACAGCAGCAGTATACGAATGACTTTCAGGCCGCCCCCCGTGGAGCCCGCACAACCCCCAATAAAGGCTGAGCAGAGCAATAACACCGGCAGGAATAATGGCCAGCGAGAGATACTGTCGGTCGTAAAGCCTGCGGTTGTCGCCATCGACACCACCTGGAAGAAAGCCTGGTTGAGCGTCGTCATCGCCGAACTGTAGACATTATGGAACCACAGCACCACGGTGCAGATAACCACCAGCGTCAGCTGCACGCCGATGAACATACGAAATTCAGGATCGCGCCAGTACACCTTCAGGCTGCGACCGCTGAGTAAAGAGAAGTGCAGACCATAGTTACAGCCGGAGATCAGCAGGAAGATGGCAATAATGGTATTAATCGTCGGGCTATCGAAGTAACCCACACTGGCATCATGCGTCGAAAAACCGCCAATCGCGATGGTTGAGAAGCTGTGCCCAATCGCATCGAAAGCGGGCATACCGGCAAACCACAACGCCAGCGCACAGGCGATAGTCAGTAATACATAAATGAGCCAGAGCGTCTTCGCCGTTTCGGCAATACGCGGGCGCATTTTATTATCTTTTAAGGGCCCTGGCATTTCAGCGCGATAGAGCTGCATCCCCCCGACGCCCAGAATAGGCAGGATAGCCACCGCCAGCACAATGATTCCCATGCCGCCAAACCACTGCAGCATCTGGCGATAAAAGAGAATCGCGTGAGGCAACGAGTCCAGCCCCACCAGCGTGGTGGCCCCCGTCGTCGTTAAACCGGAGAACGATTCGAAAAAGGCATCCGTTACCGTCAGGTTTGGACTTTCAGAGAAGATAAAGGGCAGCGCCCCCACACTCCCCAGCACGGTCCAGAACAGCACAACGATCAGAAAGCCCTCGCGCGATTTCAGCTCACTCTTTTCACGGCGGTTAGGCCACCACAGCAGGGAGCCTATCGCCAGCGCGACAAAGAATGTCTGTGTGAATGCCCTTCCTGCGCCATCACGATAGATAAGTGCAACCAGCCCTGGCAGAATCATCGTCCCGGAAAAGAGAATGATCAGAAGTCCAACAATTCGGGTTATGGCACGAAAATGCATCTCTGCCGCTTCCTTAGGTACGCAAAAATTAGGTGGGGATTATTCTTCAATCTTGTGTAATTGCAACGCACCACGACTGAAATCAGCAAGTTTTGTTGAAAACGCGGCCTGTTCAGATTGGGGAAGCGCCACCCGAAGTCGAACAGACGCCTCGTATTCACTCGCCACAATCTTGCCGGAAAACTGCCCAAGCAATGTTTCAATTCCGGTTAACAGCCCATATTCACACTGCAAAGTATATTCGGTTAATGGCGTCTTGCGCAGCGTCGTCATCTGCGCAAGTGCCTGGCTTACGCCACCACCGTAAGCTTTAACCAGACCGCCAGTTCCCAGCAGCACGCCACCGTAATAACGCACCACCACAGCGGTCACCTCGCCAACTCCGCTACCCATGAGCTGAGCGAGCATCGGTTTACCTGCCGTGCCCGCCGGTTCACCATCATCAGAGAAACCCAGTTGCTGCGAATCATTCGGCGGCCCGGCTACCCAGGCCACACAGTGGTGCCGCGCATCCGGGTGCTCCGCGCGCACTGACTCGACAAACGCCTTCGCCGCTTCCACACCCTCAGTATGCGCAAGGCAGGTGATAAAACGGCTTTTCTTGATCTCTTCAATGAAGGTGACCGGCGCTGCCGGTATCAGCCAGCTATCCATTACGCCAGTTTCAAATCACGCGTCATGTTTTCGATGCTGTTTTCATGAATAACCACGTTGTCTTCGATACGAATGCCGCCGAACGGTTTAAGCGCCTCGATTTTCTGCCAGTTGAAGTGTTTGCTGAACGGGCCTTCACGCCACGGTGCCAGCAGGGATTCGATAAAATAGATCCCCGGTTCAATCGTCAGCACCATACGCGGCTCCAGAATACGGGTGCAGCGCAGGTAAGGATATTTGGACGGCGCCGCCAGATGCGTGCCACTGTCATCCTGCATGAAACCCGCGACATCATGTACCTGCAGACCCAACGGGTGACCAATACCGTGCGGCATAAACGGCCCGGTCAGGTCATTTTCCACCATCGCCTCTTCGCTCATATCATTCACTATTTGATGTTTGCGCAGTAACTTCGCGATGCGTTGATGGAACTGGAGGTGATACTCGGTGTAGTTAACACCTGCTTTCATCGTGGCGATCAGCGCCAGTTGTTCATCGTTAACGTCTTTCACCAGATGGGCATAGTCGTTATCACTGTGCGCCGCCCAGGTACGCGTCAGGTCTGCGGCATAGCCGTTGTATTCAGCTCCTGCATCCAACAGAAAACTGCGCAGTTCCGCCGGTGCCCGATGATCCAATTTGGTGTAATGGAGTACAGCAGCATGCTCATTGAGCGCCACGATATTGCTGTAAGGCACATCGGTGTCGCGGTGCCCGGTCGCTGTCAGATAGGCCAGGTTGATATCGAACTCACTCATCCCGGAACGGAATGCCTCTTCCGCCGCGCGATGGCCCATCACCGCCGTTTTCTGCGCTTCGCGCATACACGCCAGCTCATAATCGGTTTTATAGGCGCGGTAATAGTGCAAGTAATCGATCACCCCCTTCGGGTTGATGTTACTGGCGGCGAAATCCAGTGAAAGCGCACGTTCTGGCACCGGGCCGATATACCCAATATTGCCACGAGCAGCAGGCAACAGGCTGCCAATGCCGTCGGCTTTTGGCAGGGCAATGACGTCAACTTCTTCGGTCCAGAAGGACGTGGGCAGTGGTTCAACGTTGTGCCAGTAATCCACCGGCAAATAAAACCACAGCTTCGGTTTATTTACGCCATCCACCAGCAACCAGCAATTTGGAACCTGTGTCACCGGCACCCAGGCTTTAAACTGCGGATTGACTTTGAAAGGGTACGGATGGTCGTCGAGAAAGACATTGAACAGTTCACCGGAGTGAATTAACAGCGCATCCAGTTTAAAGCGGGCCAGGACGTCCCGGGTACGTTCCTGCAGCGTAACAATATGATTTTTATAAAGCGCAGCCAGTGAGTCCATCATTCTTCCTTCTGTTTTTTTGAGCTCAAGTTTTTGCATCTTAGCACACCTGATCCCGGCAGGGTGATTTCGACTGAGCGTGATCAAACTAGCAATTTCTTAAAGATAAATTTGCAATTTATTAACATAAAAACCACACTCCGCTTCATCTGGTATGACCAGATCCCTTGCTGGATTCAGGAGACTGACATGCTCTACAAAGGCGATACCCTATATCTTAACTGGCTGGAAGATGGCATTGCCGAACTGGTGTTCGATGCCCCCGGGTCGGTGAATAAATTAGACACAGCAACCGTCGCCAGCCTCGGCCAGGCGCTGGATGTGCTGGAGAAACAAGCGGATTTGAAAGGCCTGCTGCTGCGTTCAGAAAAAGCGGCGTTCATTGTCGGTGCCGATATTACCGAATTCCTCTCTCTGTTCCTGGTTCCGGCAGAACAACTGAGTACCTGGCTGCACTTTGCCAACAGCGTGTTCAATCGCCTGGAAGATTTGCCGGTACCGACGATTTCTGCCGTCAACGGCTATGCCCTGGGCGGTGGCTGCGAATGCGTACTGGCAACTGACTACCGTCTCGCGACGCCGGATCTGCGCATTGGTCTGCCGGAAACAAAGCTGGGCATCATGCCAGGTTTTGGCGGATCCGTCCGAATGCCACGTTTGCTGGGTGCAGACAGTGCGCTGGAAATCATTGCTGCAGGGAAAGATGTCGGAGCCGAAGAGGCGCTGAAAATCGGCCTGGTTGATGGCGTGGTTCAGCCGGAAAAATTAAAAGCGGGTGCGGTGGCGATTTTACGCCAGGCGATTAACGGCGATCTCGACTGGAAAGCCAGGCGCCAGCCGAAGCTGGAGCCGCTGCACTTAAGTAAAATTGAAGCCACCATGAGCTTCACCATTGCCAAAGGCATGGTCGCGCAGACAGCAGGCAAACATTACCCCGCCCCCATAACAGCGGTTAAAACCATTGAAGCGGCTGCTCGCTTTGGTCGTGAAGAAGCCCTGAGGCTTGAAAACCAAAGTTTCGTTCCCCTGGCGCACAGTAAAGAAGCCCGCGCACTGGTTGGTATCTTCCTCAACGATCAGTACGTGAAAGGCAAAGCGAAAAAACTGACCCGTGATGTTGAGACGCCAAAACAGGCCGCCGTGCTGGGTGCCGGGATCATGGGCGGTGGCATCGCTTACCAGTCAGCCTGGAAAGGCGTGCCGGTCATCATGAAAGATATCAATGACAAATCGCTGACGCTGGGTATGAGTGAAGCGGGTAAGCTGCTCAATAAACAGCTTGAGCGCGGCAAGATCGACGGTCTGAAACTGGCAGGCGTGATTTCCACGATTCACCCGACCCTCGACTATGCCGGATTTGAGCGCGTCGACGTCGTGGTTGAAGCGGTTGTTGAAAACCCGAAAGTTAAAAAAGCTGTACTGGCGGAAACCGAAGACAAAGTACGCCCGGATACCGTTCTGGCTTCAAATACCTCCACCATTCCCATTTCCGAGCTGGCAAGCGTACTCAAGCGCCCGGAAAACTTCTGTGGGATGCACTTCTTCAACCCGGTACACCGTATGCCGCTGGTTGAAGTGATTCGCGGAGAAAAAACCTCCGACGCAACCATTGCCAAAGTGGTGGCGTGGGCCAGCAAAATGGGCAAAACGCCGATTGTAGTGAACGACTGCCCCGGTTTCTTCGTCAACCGCGTGCTGTTCCCCTACTTTGCAGGTTTCAGTCAGTTGCTGCGCGACGGCGCGGATTTCCGCAAAGTCGATAAAGTCATGGAGAAAGTTTTTGGCTGGCCGATGGGCCCGGCCTATTTGCTGGATGTGGTCGGTATCGACACGGCACATCACGCTCAGGCCGTCATGGCGGCGGGCTTTCCCCAGCGGATGCAGAAAGATTATCGCGATGCTATCGACGCGCTGTTCGATGCCGGTCGCTTCGGGCAGAAAAATGGTCTTGGCTTCTGGCGCTATAAAGAAGACAGCAAAGGTAAACCGAAGAAAGAAGACGATACCGAGGTGAATGGCCTGCTGGCAGAGGTTAGCCAGCCGAAGCGCGACGTTAGCGACGATGAGATCATCGCCCGCATGATGATCCCGATGGTCAACGAAGTAGTGCGCTGCCTGGAAGAGGGCATTATCGCCAGTCCGGCAGAAGCCGATATGGCGCTGGTCTACGGTCTCGGTTTCCCTCCGTTCCACGGCGGGGCATTCCGCTGGCTCGACACGCTTGGCAGCGCAAAATATCTCGATATGGCGCATCAGTTCCAGCACCTTGGCCCGCTCTATGAAGTCCCGGCCGGGCTGCGCGAGAAAGCGCGCCAGAACGAGGCGTATTATCCCCCGGTTGAACCTGCTCGTCCGGCAGGCGAACTGAAAACGGCTTAAGGAGTCACAATGGAACAGGTTGTCATTGTCGATGCAATTCGCACCCCGATGGGCCGTTCAAAAGGCGGCGCATTTCGCAACGTGCGCGCGGAAGATCTCTCCGCGCACCTGATGCGCAGCCTGCTGGCGCGTAACCCGGCGCTGGACGCCTCTGCGATTGACGATATCTACTGGGGCTGCGTACAGCAGACTCTGGAGCAGGGTTTCAATATTGCCCGCAATGCGTCGCTGCTGGCGGAGATCCCCCATTCGGTTCCGGCAGTCACCGTTAACCGCCTGTGTGGTTCTTCAATGCAGGCGTTACACGATGCTGCCCGCATGATCATGACCGGCGATGCGCAGGTGTGCCTTGTTGGCGGCGTGGAGCATATGGGCCATGTTCCCATGAGCCACGGCGTGGATTTTCATCCGGGCATGAGCCGTAATGTGGCAAAAGCCGCGGGAATGATGGGGCTTACCGCCGAGATGCTCTCACGGATGCACGGCATTAGCCGTGAAATGCAAGACGCATTTGGCGCGCGTTCTCATGCCCGCGCCTGGGCCGCCACGCAGTCCGGGGCATTTAAAAACGAAATCATCCCCACCGGCGGCCATGATGCCGATGGCGTGTTAAAGCAATTTAATTATGACGAAGTTATCCGCCCGGAAACCACCGTTGAGGCGCTCTCGGCCTTAAGACCGGCGTTCGATCCGGTTAGCGGCACGGTGACCGCAGGAACCTCTTCCGCCCTTTCCGACGGCGCATCGGCAATGCTGGTCATGAGTGAAAGCCGTGCCCGCGAGTTGGGTCTGAAACCACGTGCGCGCGTACGCTCCATGGCTGTCGTCGGGTGCGATCCGTCCATTATGGGTTATGGCCCGGTTCCGGCATCGAAACTGGCGCTGAAAAAAGCGGGTCTGACTACCAGCGACATCGACCTGTTCGAGATGAACGAAGCGTTTGCCGCGCAGATCCTGCCATGCATTAAAGATCTGGGGCTAATGGAGCAGATTGACGAGAAGATCAACCTTAACGGCGGCGCGATCGCGCTCGGTCACCCGTTGGGTTGTTCCGGTACACGTATCAGCACCACCCTGCTCAATCTGATGGAACGCAAAGACGCCCAGTTTGGTCTGGCGACCATGTGCATCGGTCTGGGTCAGGGCATCGCAACGGTATTTGAGCGAGTTTAATCACGATAACATCCCTGAATAATTCGCGCTGCATCATGGCGGCAACGGAGCACATCCCCGGACACACAGATAACGCTGTGACCGGGGTAAGGTCCGGCCATCCGCCGCCAACAAAAAAAGCAGTGTGAATGATGTCGGGGTAAATTTAGTTGCCGTTTTCCCGCCTGTCAGGGGCGGGCTTTTTATTTCTTATCCTTCACACCATCCCTTACACTCCCCATGGAAATAACACTCCATCAATAAGGGAATACATGATGAATATTATTCTGCCGTTATCCTGCCTGATTGCTCTGGCACCTACGCTCACACTGGCCAATAAAGACGTCAGCCAGGAACAGGTGATGGCGCAACGCTGCCTGACGTTTGGGCTCAACAAGCTCAAGGCCGACGATCAGGGATTATATGCGAAACTACAAACCGCCAGACCGAACGCCAGCACCGCGGTTATTGAGCGTTTCGATGAAAACATCGGTAGCCAGCATGTTGCGACCAGGGTGACGGCAAGCCTCGAAACAAAGCAAGGCGCGACAGGAGAGATGATGTGTCTGTTAGAAAACGATAAGCCGCTGTTTGTTTATTTCTATAGCGTGGATGAGTGATTGCTGAACACCACCCCCGGGAAGGGGTGGTGTTCGGAAAGGCTTAAATAAATGCGAATGCGTCGCCAAACAGGCGGTCTTCACGCGCGCCACGTTCATTGCAGAACAGGTCACGGGCGATTTTCGCCATCTCAAAACGTCCGGCAATATAAATATCGTGCTCTGCCAGCGTACCGAAATCCTGCAATACGGCGGTCAGTACGGTTCCGCTGCGGCCACGCCAGTTCTCTTCCGGCTGCTCAACGACCGGCACCACGCGCAGGTTCGGGTGATCAACGGACAGCGCTTCCAGCTCAGACAGATCGTACAGGTGCTTCTCTTCGCGTCCGCCCCAGTAAATGGTGATATCACGGTTTGGGTTTTGCTCAAGCGCCGTCAGCAGAATAGAACGGGCGTAGGAGAAACCGGTCCCCCCGGCAATTAGCACCAGCGGACGTTCTTCATCGTCACGCAGCCAGGCGTCACCGTGCGGAAGATCAACCACAATTTCCCGGTCTTTCAGGATGCGGTCCATCACCGCCATGGCGTAGAGATTTAATTCGGATGCGCCAATGTGCAGCTCGATAAAATCATGCTGGCTCGGCGTGGAGGCCAGAGAGAAGGGGCGTTTGTCTCGTTCATCCATCACTACCATTAAGTACTGGCCAGCGCGAAAAGAAAAAGCCGCTTCCGGCACTAAACGGACGCGATATACGGTATCGGTGATGGCGTCTACCGAGGTCACTTTACAGCTTAAGGTTGTCATGCGCTCCCTCTGTCGGGTTCATACTCGTTGTCGTAATGTCTGGCGAAAAACGGTGGCGCGTCAGGCACCTTTACCGTCACTAAAAATGGCCAGCTCATCCCAGATGGCGTCGATACGCGCCGTCACGTCAGGATCTTTCCTGATAGGGCGTCCCCACTCTCGTTCGGTTTCGCCAGGCCATTTATTGGTGGCATCCAGGCCCATTTTTGAGCCAAGTCCGGATACCGGCGAGGCAAAATCCAGGTAATCAATTGGCGTGTTCTCCACCAGTACTGTGTCCCGCGCCGGGTCCATACGGGTGGTGATCGCCCAAATAACATCGTTCCAGTCACGCGCATTGACATCATCGTCACAGACAATCACGAACTTGGTGTACATAAACTGGCGCAAGAACGACCAGACACCCATCATGACGCGTTTTGCATGACCTGCGTACTGTTTCTTGATAGTGACGACCGCAAGGCGATAAGAACAGCCCTCCGGCGGCAGATAAAAATCGACGATTTCCGGGAACTGCTTTTGCAGAATCGGGACGAACACTTCATTGAGCGCCACACCTAATACGGCGGGTTCATCCGGTGGGCGTCCGGTGTAGGTCGAATGATAAATCGCATCTTCACGCTGAGTAATGTGCGTGACGGTGAAGACCGGGAAGTTATCGACCTCGTTATAGTAACCCGTATGGTCACCATACGGCCCCTCGGGCGCCATCTCTCCAGGCTCAATATAGCCCTCCAGTACTATTTCCGCACTGGCCGGGACTTCTAAATCATTGGAAAGACATTTGACAACTTCGGTTTTGGTGCCGCGCAGTAACCCGGCGAAAGCATATTCCGACAGGGTATCCGGAACAGGCGTCACCGCCCCCAGAATGGTCGCCGGGTCGGCGCCCAGGGCGACAGAGACCGGGAAACGTTCGCCCGGATGCGCCGCACACCACTCCTGATAATCAAGTGCACCGCCGCGATGGGACAACCAACGCATGATCAACTTATTTTTTCCAATCAGTTGCTGGCGATAAATGCCTAAATTCTGGCGCTCTTTTTGTGGCCCACGCGTAACGGTTAACCCCCAGGTAATCAGCGGCGCGACATCATCAGGCCAGCACTGCATGATAGGGATTTTGGTGAGATCGACATCGTCGCCCTGCACCACCTTTTGCTGGCAAGGCGCACCGCGCAGCCGTTTAGTCGGCATGTTCAACACTTGTTTAAACTGGGGGAGCTTATCAAAGAGGTCGCGGAAGCCTTTTGGCGGCTCCGGCTCTTTCAGAAAGGCCAGTAATTTTCCCACTTCTCGCAGGGCGCTTACCTCTTCCTGCCCCATACCCAACGCAACCCGACGTGGTGTACCGAATAAATTGCATAGCACCGGCATCGTGTAACCTTTTGGGTTTTCGAACAGTAACGCCGGCCCCCCCGCGCGCAGGGTGCGGTCAGCAATTTCCGTCATCTCCAGATGGGGATCAACCGGTAACGTAATGCGTTTTAATTCGCCCTGCCGTTCAAGCAGCGTCAGAAAATCACGTAGGTCATGGTATTTCATGGGGTTTATAATGGCCTCTTGCTAAGCGCTCTATTATACGGTGTTCATCTTCACGTTGCTGTAATTTTGTTAAATCAAGGTGAAAGAGGACGGTAAGTATTGTCGCCAGTTATAATCAACTTCGCCATCGCCTTAGGCTTTTGGTATGCTTGCTCACCGAACTTTCGGAAAAGAACATTATGCAATCCTGGTATTTACTTTACTGCAAACGAGGCCAGCTCCAGCGCGCCCAGGAACATCTTCAACGCCAGGCGGTAAACTGCCTGACGCCAATGATCTCGCTGGAAAAAATGGTCCGTGGTAAACGTACCATGGTGAGCGAACCGCTATTCCCAAACTATCTGTTTGTCGAGTTCGATCCCGAGGTGATTCACACCACGACGATTAATGCTACCCGTGGCGTTAGCCACTTTGTCCGTTTTGGCGCGAGTCCGGCGCAGGTTCCTTCGACGGTCATTCACCAGCTTTCCCTGTATAAACCCGAAGGGGTTACCGACCCTGAAACGCCGTACCCCGGCGATAGCGTGATCATTACCGAAGGCGCGCTCGAAGGTCTACAGGCTATCTTTAAAGAGCCGGATGGCGAAGCCCGCTCTATGTTGCTGCTTAACCTGTTAAATAAACAGGTACTGCAGAGCATCAAAAACACCGACTTCCGTAAAGTCTGATCCCACGTTAAAGCCGGATGCCAAACAGCGTCTGCACGTTTTGGTTAGTCACGTCGCTAAGCCATTGGGCATCTTCGCCGCGCAACTGAGCGACACAGGACAGAATATGCCCCAGATGCGCGGGTTCGTTGCGCCTTGATGCCGGTTTCGGCGACAAATCCCGCGGCAGTAAATACGGCGCATCGGTTTCAACAAACAGACGGTCAGCGGGGACATGCGGCACCACGTCGCGCAATTCCAGTCCACGTCGTTCATCACACACCCAGCCGGTAATGCCCAGATAGATACCCCGAGCCAGGCACGCCTGCGCTTCGTGTAATGTGCCGGTAAAACAGTGCAGCACCGCGCCGGGCAAGCGAGGAAGCCACGGATCCAGTAGCGTCAGAAAACGATCATGGGCATCGCGGCAGTGTAAAAAAACGGGCATAGCAAGTTCTGCCGCCAGCGCCAGCTGCGCGGTAAAAGCCCGTTCCTGCTCTTCGGGGGTAGAGAAATTACGGTTGAAATCGAGCCCACACTCCCCTATTGCCACCACTTCTGGCTGTTCGGCGAGTTGCCGGAGGGTATTTGCCGTTTCCTGTGTCCAGCTACTGCTGTCGTGCGGGTGTACGCCGGCGGTGGACCAACAGCGCGGGTAGTGTTTGGCCAGTTGCTGTGCCTGCAGACTTTCATGCAGGTTAGTGCCGGTAAGCAGCATGCCGCTGACACCCGCCGCCTGCGCACGGGCCATCACATCATCACGATCTTTGGCAAACTGGGAACTGGTGAGATTCACACCGATATCAAACATACAGCGCTCCAGACAACAACCGCCCTGACGGGCGGCTGAATTTACTCTTCTGTAGTGGTTTCTTCTTCGCCTTCGTCACCCTGACGACGCTTACCCGTGTAGAAGCGCGCGAAAAAGACGCCCACCTCAAACAGACAGTACATGGGTATAGCCAATAGCGTCTGGGAGAAAACATCCGGCGGCGTCAACAGCATGCCCACCACAAATGCCCCTACCAGTACATACGGTCGTTTCTGGCGCAGCGATTGCGGCGTAGTGACGCCCATCCAGCACAACAGCACAATAGCGACGGGCACTTCAAACGCGACGCCAAAGGCCATAAACAGCCCCATGACGAAATTCAAATAGCTCGCAATATCGGTCGAGACAAGTACCCCCTCCGGTGCCGTATGTGTCAGGAAGCCAAACGCCAGCGGGAATACCACAAAGTAGGCGAAGGCCATACCGATATAGAACAGCAGCGAACTGGAAACCAACAAGGGGATGATCAGACGGCGCTCATGTTTATAGAGCGCCGGCGCCACAAACGCCCACACCTGATAGAGAATGACCGGCGCCGAGAGGATCAGCGACACCATGAAGGTCAATTTGATCGGCGTGAAGAAGGGCGAAGCCACATCGGTTGCGATCATTGTCGCGCCCAGCGGCATCTGTTTAATCAATGGCGCTGAGACTATCTGATAGATGTCATTGGCAAAATAAACCAACGCCAGAAAAATCACGATAACTGCAATGATGCAGTTTAACAGGCGCTTACGTAGCTCAATCAAATGCGTGATGAGCGGTTGAGTATCATCGACAGCCATGTTCAGGATTTATCACTTGAAGAAGGGGTCGCCTCAGAAGCCGTTTTCGCTTCTGCAGCCTGAGTTACCGTTTTTTTCGCCTCGGGCACATCCTGAATATCAGGAACCTGTTCCGGTGCGCTGGCCTGCGCTTCCGCCGTTGCCGGCGTGACGCCTTCGTGCTGCGCTTCGTTGCCTTTCACCACCGGGTTATGGATAGTGTGCGCTTCATCGCTGGCCTTTTCCGGATCGTTGACGGTATAAGAACGTTTCATCGACTCGGCCGCCTGACGCAATTCATCCATTGAAGCCTTCAGTTCCGGCGTCAGGTTTTCCAGGCTGGCTTTCTCAACTTTCTTCAGGCTGTCCTGAAACTCCTGCAGCTTGAGCTCTTGAGTCAGTTCATTTTGCACCGTCGTCGCCATCGAGCGCAGCGCGCGGATCCAGCCCACAATCGTACGCACCGCAACGGGTAAACGCTGCGGCCCCAGTACGACCAGGCCGATGACGAAGACTAATAACAGTTCGCTAAAACCAATATCAAACACGAATTACACCTGTTCTTTGTCGTGACGCTTTTCATCTTTCTTCGCGTCCTCTTGCTTATCAGCAAGCGATTTAGCAGTGAAATCCGCATCCTCTGCAGATTTGTCTTTGTCTTGCTTGTCATCGTCGCTCATGGCCTTTTTAAAGCCTTTGATCGATGCCCCCAAATCGGAACCGATAGAACCGAGTTTTTTCGTTCCAAACAGCAGCACGACGATAACCGCAATAATCAACAACTGCCAAATACTGATACCACCCATACATAGTCCTCTGTAGGAGATGATGAAAACAAGCCACAGTATACGTTACCGTGCCTCCCAGGGGCGATGTGAAAATCAGCGAGATTTGCGCCAACCGACAATCCAGGCTAACAAACCGATAGCCATTAACCAACCTGGCGAGAAACCCCATTCCGGACGGTTAATCAGCAACAGGGTCCCACTCAACATCAGCGTCGCACCGATGCCAAACAGATAACGGGATTGCCCCTGACGCACATGGTTTGTCTGCAACTCGCTGGCGATCCTGTCAACGCTATGCTGCAATTGCTTACCCTGCCGCAAGCTGTTGTACACCAGTTCAGGAAGTTCTGGCATCTTCTCGATCCAGAAGGGGCCTTTCTCTTTCACCGCTTTCAACAGCGCCGGAATACCCACCTGATCTTTAATCCAGGATTCAAGGAACGGCTTCGCCGTTTTCCATAAATCAAGCTGTGGGTAAAGCTGACGTCCCACACCTTCAATATAAAGCAAGGTCTTTTGCAACAGCACCAGCTGCGGCTGGACTTCCATATTGAAGCGGCGCGCGGTGTTAAACAGGTTCAGCAGCACATGGCCAAACGATATTTCCGCCAGCGGCTTTTCAAAAATCGGTTCGCACACGGTACGAATGGCAAACTCAAAATCTTCAACGTTAGTATCCGGCGGCACCCAACCGGAATCGACATGCAGTTCAGCCACCTTACGGTAGTCACGATTGAAGAAGGCGATAAAGTTTTCCGCAAGATAGCGCTTATCTTCTTTGTTCAGCGACCCGACGATACCGCAGTCGATACCGATATACTGTGGATTTTCCGGGTGTTCAAAGCTGACAAAAATATTGCCAGGGTGCATATCTGCATGGAAGAAACTGTCGCGGAAGACCTGGGTGAAGAACACCTGAACGCCTCGTTCAGCCAACAATTTCATGTTGGTACCGTTTTTCTCCAGTGCCGCCACATCGGAAACCGGAATGCCGTAGATGCGCTCCATCACCATCATGTTCTGACTACAGTAGTCCGGATACACTTCGGGGATATAGAGCATCGGGCTATCGTCGAAATTACGTCGCAGCTGGATAGCGTTCGCCGATTCACGAAGCAAATCGAGTTCGTCAATCAACGTTTTTTCGTACTCGCGCACCACTTCTTGCGGACGCAGACGCCGCCCGTCAGGCAGCAAGCGAGGCACCCAGCCGGCCAGACGGTAAATCAATTTTAAGTCCGCTTTGATAATCGGCAGAATGTCCGGGCGGATAACTTTAATGACCACCTCTTTGCCGTTCTCTTTCAGCCGCGCGGTGTGCACCTGAGCAATGGAGGCAGACGCCAGCGGTTCAATCTCAAAATCATCAAACCATGCATCCACAGGCAGACCGCCCATCGCTTTTTCAATCTGTTGTTTAGCAAGTACGCCATCGAAAGGAGCCACTTTGTCCTGCAACATGGCCAGTTGATCGGCAATGTGCGGCGGAAAGAGATCGCGTCGGGTAGAGAGCATTTGCCCGAATTTAATCCATACCGGACCTAACTCCTGTAACGCCAGGCGTAAGCGTACCCCAAGCGCTTTCTCTTTATGCCGGTTGGGCATCCAGAATAGCGTGCGCCGCCAGAGTCGCAGCGGCAACGTAATGCGCATGACGGGGATAAGCTCATCAAGGCCGTAACTCAAAAAGGTCTGGATGATGAAATAGAGGCGCCGTATTTCTCCTGGCGTCATTTGCCCTCCAGTTTATCCAGGCGTTGGCTAAATGCGTCAACCGCACGTTCCATTGCGGCCGTTTCTTCAGCAAACCAGGCCACTTCCAGTGCCCCTGGAGCCAGACGCCATTCTTCGGTAAGCACTTCTGCCACATAGCGCTGCTGACGCTCAAAGACGTGGCGCGCCAGAAACACGCCATTACGCAGCGCCTTGCCAATCCCCTCAGCAGCGACATCGCCGGTATAAGGGGCCAGCAGTTCCGCGACATCGAATTCGGCCAGATCCATGAGCGCAACAAGATTTTGCACCACCTGGATATCGCCCTGTACTTCCAGCTCGCCCGAGCGAATCAGCGCAGTTAACTGTTTTCTGTCGCGCAGCCCAGGCAAAACGCGAAGCTGGGTCATCACCGTACAGTCCGCCTCGCCTTCCCATTCGCCCAGCACATCGACCTGGCGTTCACTAAAGGCCAGCACCAGTGGCGAAGCAAACTCTTTTAGCGCAATGCGCAACACTTTTCCCTGTAACCGCTGACGGGCAGGTTTAAGCGCCCGCTCGCGATAAAAAAAGGTATTCAGCATACGCTCAACACCCGCAGTCACCAGTGGCTTAAAAGGCATGTGAACTCCTGTCAGAACTTGTAGCCACGATGCAGCGCAACAATGCCTGCGGTCATGTTGTAGTAATCGACGTTTTCAAAACCCGCGCTCTGCATCATCGCTTTCAGGGTTTCCTGATCCGGATGCATGCGGATGGATTCCGCCAGATAGCGGTAACTTTCCGCATCACTGGCGACCAGTTGCCCGATGCGCGGCAGCACGTGGAAAGAGTAGGCGTCATATACCTTGCTCAGTGGTTCAATGATCGGTTTGGAAAACTCCAGCACCAGCAGGCGTCCACCCGGTTTAAGCACGCGGTACATGGAACGCAGAGCGCTCTCTTTTTCGGTGACGTTACGCAGACCAAAAGAGATGGTGATGCAGTCAAAGGTGTTATCCGGGAACGGCAGCGCTTCGGCATTCGCCTGGACATATTCGACGTTGCCGATAACACCAATATTGCGCAGTTTTTCGCGGCCCATTTTGAGCATGGACTCGTTAATGTCTGCCAGCACAACCTGACCTGTTTCGCCGACCAGACGAGAGAATTTAGCCGTCAGGTCGCCGGTTCCGCCGGCCAAATCGAGAACTTTTTGCCCGCGACGCACGCCGCTACAGTCGATCGTAAAACGTTTCCACAAACGGTGAATGCCCATCGACATTAAGTCGTTCATGACATCGTATTTTGCGGCAACCGAGTGGAACACATGCGCCACCATCTCGGCTTTCTGATCTTTGGCGACGGTCTGAAAACCAAAGTGCGTCGTCTCTTTTGAATCTTCCGCCATCTTAGTGCCTGCTATTGAAGAAAATGTTCGTGAAGTGTAACAGATTGGGCGAGATTGCCCTACGTTTCAACCCTCCGCTGAACAGTTCATTAAGCCCGTGTTCGGAAAGCGTCGAGGTCGAATCGGTTGTTTTTATTGTGAACCGCAAGCGTGGCAGGTGGGCGAAATACGGATTAATCCCGCCCCGGGAAACAACAGATAAGCAAAAGGCCGGACATGCCGGCCTTTATACGAAAGGAAACAATTACAGCAGACGGCGCGCGGCTTCTACTACAATTTTCACCGCATGGCTTTCCGTTTGCTTCATGGTCTCAGCGTTTGGAATTTCCTGCTGGGTACGGTTAACGATAACGCCCGCTACCATCCCGGCGCGCAGGCCCTGGCTTGCGCACATGGTCAGCAAGGTTGCGGATTCCATTTCGTAGTTCATCACGCCCATGGACTGCCACTCTTCCATAGACCCCTTGAAACGGCTTACCACACGGCCGGAGAAGGTGTCATAACGTTCCTGGCCTGGGTAGAAAGTATCGGATGAGGCGGTCACGCCGATATGGGTGGTTGCCCCAACCTCTTTCGCCGCCGCCACCAGCGCGGTGGTGCACTCGAAGTCAGCCACAGCCGGGTATTCCATCGGCGCAAAATGCAGGCTTGCGCCGTCCAGACGTACGGACGCGGTCGTCACCAGTACATCGCCAACGTTAATGTTTGGCTGAATAGCACCTGTCGTACCGACGCGCAGGAAGGTGCGGATACCCAGTTGGGCCAGTTCTTCCACAGCGATAGAGGTCGACGGGCCGCCGATACCGGTGGAGCAGACAATGACAGCTTTGCCATCCAGTTCTGCGCGCCAGGAGGTGAACTCGCGGTGAGATGCCAGCTTAACCGGCTTATCCATCAGCGCGGCGATCTTTTCCACACGCTCTGGATCGCCCGGAACGATAGCAAGCGTAGCCCCTTGTAAATCGTTCTTGGTGAGGCCGAGATGAAAAACATCAGACTTGGACATAAAAACTCCTCTGTGATCAGGGTTAGTCAGAAGAAGCAAAACGGTACTTTACAGAAGGCATGCGCGCAATTTCGTGACTGAGATCTCCATGATGTAATTTGTTTGCATAACATTTCCATAAAATAATGATATCAATCACACTAACACATTCAGCCGCCTCGCCCTGCTCCAAAGATAGCCTTTTTCGCACAGGATGATTTGCGTTCTGTCGGACTATAGTTAATGGAGCGCTAAATAAAGGGTATGGAGAAAGCCATGACAACAAATACATTACCGGGCTTCGCACCGGCGGCATCACCTCACGCGTCCACTACACTGCACACTCCGGAAGACGCCATCATCGCTGGCGAAACCACGATCCCAAGCCAGGGCGACAGCATGCCGGCGTATCACGCACGACCAAAAGACGCCAGTGGCCCTTTGCCAGTGGTACTGGTGATTCAGGAAATCTTTGGCGTACATGAACATATTCGCGATCTTTGTCGCCGCCTTGCCCTCGAAGGGTATCTGGCCGTGGCGCCGGAACTCTATTTTCGTCAGGGCGATCCGAATGATTTCGCCGATATTCAGACCCTCTTTGATGGACTGGTCATGAAGGTGCCCGATGCGCAGGTACTGGCCGATCTCGATCATGTTGCCAACTGGGCGGCACGTAACGGTGGTGATGCCCATCGCCTGCTGGCGACCGGTTTTTGCTGGGGAGGACGGATTGCCTGGCTGTACGCGGCGCATAACCCGCAACTGAAAGCGGCGGTCGCCTGGTATGGAAAACTGGTGGGACAAAAATCATTGAATTCACCGAAACATCCGGTGGATATCGCCACAGACCTTAATGCACCGGTACTTGGTCTGTATGGCGCACAGGATACAGGGATCCCTCTGGAAACCGTCGACACCATGCGGCAGGCGTTACGCGCCGCCAACGCGCACGCCGAGATCGTAGTTTACCCTGACGCCGGGCATGCGTTTAACGCCGATTATCGTCCCAGCTACCATGAAGAATCGGCCAAAGATGGCTGGCACCGGATGCTGGACTGGTTCGCCCAGTACGGCGGCGTCGCACGCTAATACTGCCCATGCGGCGCGACGCAGGAGAATATGACCTGTGTTGCCCGCAGCACTTCTTGCATCGCGTGCCGCTTAACCACGTTCCGCCAGCGGCATGATCTGCCACTCTTGCGGCGTTTCACCAGGCGAGATCCACATAGGCACCGCGTTGCCCACCCGATCGCCATAAGGCGTGCCGAAGGCGTGGTAACGGATCACACGGTAAACACCAGAATGCGCCACAATCAACGGCGTATCGTATTGTTCCAACAGGCTATTAAGCGCATCCGTCACGCGGGTGCAGAACGTCTCCCAGCTTTCGCCGCCAGGCGGCGTGTTTTCATAGGGGGTTAACTCGGCCAGCGGACGGTTTTCCAGCTCGCCCCAGTCACGCTCACATAAATCCGGCATAACAACATGGGCCGCGCCAGGCAGCGCCAGTTCGAGGGTACGCTGAGCCCGCTTGAGTGAACTCACCGCCACCCCATTCCAGTCATAGCGGCCCAGAATGGGTGCAGCGGAACGTGCCTGCTGCTCCCCTTCGTCGGTCAGCGGCACATCCGTGCTCCCGCCAATCACTTTATCGCGGTTAAGCGGCGTCTCGCCGTGACGAACAAAAACAAAGGGTTTGCATATCAGTGGCATAAATCCACCCTCAACATATTCTGCGTAACGATGTGACATCCAGGCGCGAACTGCCAGTCCTGGATGTCCTCTACATGAGTAAACATCGGCACCAGCCTGCTGCACTTTAGCATCGACACTAACAACATTAAGGTTTTGAGAGTTGGATGCACATTCCAGCGACAAAAATCCACTTCCCCGGCCAGCCATTGTTGATGGTTAAGGCGATTCATATGACCCGTAAACAACGTGCGGTGATGGAAATCTTTTCGTCGACGCAGTTCCCCCGCCATCCCACTTTGCCCATCAGGATCAGCGATGACTGAGCGGAAAAGGCCGGAAGCGTGCGTAAAAGCTGCTGCAGCTCAGCCTCCACATCCTGGTGCAAACTGCCGTCATTATGCGCCGCCATTTGCCTGAGCATCTCCTGGCAAGGCGCATCAAGCGCGATGTCGGTACGTCCCTCACGCGCTAATAGCAGCGCCAGTTCCACCGCCCGGCCCGACGGCGGCACCGGACACAGCGCAGGAAGCGTCAAGCGAGCGCGCAATTTATCCCACTGCTGGCGTTGCGAAACGTTATAGAGCCCGTATGACGCATCCACCAGCGCAAGCCCGGCAGGCGGGGGGACATCAAAGCGAAATAATGCCGACTCCATACTGATATCGCCGCTATAAAACAGGCCATCGGCCACATCCAGATGAAACCACACCCCTCCCCAGGCGTGTCCGCAACTGCCCGTCGTCACCGTAATGTCGCCCAACTGGAATTGCCCACGCACCGCAATCGGGTGGACGTTACGCCCTGCGGGTAAAGATTGCGCCGTGGTCTGCGTACAATAGACCGGGATGTGCGGCGCAAGACGATGCAGGCCGCCGATATGATCAACATGATCGTGACTTAGCAGGATCGCATCGATCTTTTCCGGTACAGGCCAGAGTTCCGCATGCGGATCCAGCGCGCCGCCTGCATCGAGCAAAATACGTTGCCGGGGCGTGGAAACCAGAATCGCTGCGGGGGCTTTATGTCCCGCCCCGCTGATAATCTCAATTTGTACCGTCACGCCGCCTCCAGGCACCATCCCTGCATCAGACGCACACGAGTGCTCTGCTGTTCACGCAATGGCAAAGAATGGAAAGCACTTAAGTGCTGTCCGTCCGGCAGACGCAGCTCCAGCAGATAGCGTTCCCCCTGGAAAATACAGCTTTCCACCATTGCCGGCAGCCCGTTATCCCCCACCATGACATGTTCCGGACGAACCAGTACCTGCTGGCGCGGTTGGGTATTTTCGGGCGCGAGACCTTCATGCAGTTGCTGACTCTCTAACTGCGCTGCCGGATGCCGGGCCGCCAGCGACAGAATGCTGCCTTTGCCGATAAACCTTGCCACCCAGGCATTTTGCGGATGCTGATACAGCGTCTGCGGCGCGCCCCACTGCATTAATTCCCCCTGATGCATCACTGCAATGTGGCTGGCCAGCGCCATTGCCTCAGCCTGATCGTGCGTGACATAGACGAATGTCGCCCCGGTACGACGATGAAATTCGCGAAACGTCTGTTCCATGGTGGCGCGCAGATGGCGATCGAGATTTGCCAGCGGTTCATCCAGCAATACCACTTCCGGCTCCGACACCAGGCAGCGGGCCAGCGCCACGCGCTGGCGTTGACCGCCGCTGAGCGCCTGCGGCGAGCGCCCGGCATACGCGCCCAGCTCCACCACATCCAGCGCTTCCATCACCTGCTTCTGGCGCGCAGCGCCATTCACTTTGCGCAATTTCAGCGGATAACCGACGTTTTCTGCCACGGTCATATGCGGCCAGAGGGCATAAGACTGAAACACCATCCCCATATCACGGGTCTCCGGTGGCATATGCACCCGCGCATCCGCCAGCAGGCGATCCCCCAGCAACAAACGCCCGGAAGAGAGGTGTTCAAGTCCGGCAAGGATGCGCAGCGTAGTAGTTTTGCCACAGCCGCTCGGCCCCAGCAGCGCGGTGAACGCCCCTTCGGGAATGGTCAGATTCAGATCCCGCACCACGGCCTGTTCACCAAACACCTTGTTCAGCCGTTCCAGTATTAGCTCTGCCACGGGATAACTCCTTTGGGTAAATATTTGCCGAGAGTACTCAGCAGCAACATGACGCAGGCCACCAACCCCACGACTAACACGGAGATCGCCGAGGCCAACACTTTGTTACCGCTTTCGTCGAGATTAAAAATCACTACGCCGAGCGTCTCTTTACCCGCGCTCCACAGCAGCGCAGAGACAGTCAGCTCATTGACGGCGGTCAGAAAGACCAGCAGCGCCCCGGCAAATGCGGCGGGAGCTAGCAGCGGCAGCACAATATGACGCAGGCGCTGAGAGAAGTTAGCGCCTGCCAGACTGGCCGCCTCTTCCATCGCCGGGTCGAGCTGCAGCATGCTGTTATGCACCGGCTTTAAGCAGACCGTCAGGAAACGGGCAAGATAGGCGAGGAAAATGATAGTCAGCGTGCCACTCAGGCTGATCCCCACCAGCGGCAGCGGGCGGGCAAAAAGTAAAATAAAGGCAATCGCCAGCACCACCCCCGGCAGGGTGTAAGGAATATCGATAACGTTATACAACCATCGCAGCGGACGACTGGGAAAACGCACCAGTAGCCAGGCCAGCGGCAGGCACAGCAGCATCAGAACCAGTGAGGCGCTCACGGAAAGCGTGATGCTGTTGGTGAGCGCACGCCAGGTGGCGCTCTGGTTATCAAACATCGCCCGCCAGGCGGCAAAGGTCAGCGTATCGGCATTCAGCGGTACGCCCAGCGTGGGAACCAGCGACGTCGCAATCAGCGCCAGCAGCGGCGCCAGCAGAATGGCACACAGCACCATGCCCAGCAGCACTTCGGTCACCAGCCGCCATTTGCCTAACTGAAAGCTCAGTGCCCGCCCGGCCATTCCGATAAGCGGCAGCACATGGCGACGTTGCATCACTCCCTGTAAAGTCACGATACCGATGGCAAGAACACCCATCAGCACAGACAGCGCCGCAACGTCATTTAACATCGACGGACCAAAGCTGGAGAGCGTCTGGTAAATCTGAATCGGCAGAACAAAATAGGAAATGGGTATCCCGAGCATGGCGGGAATACCGAAGTTACCCAGTGCGGAGACAAACGCAATTGCCGCGCCGGCCCACAGCGCGGTGCGGCACAGCGGCAATACGATATCGATAAAGACCCGCCACAACGACGCGCCATTCAGGCGCGCGGCTTCAATTTGCTCCTTTGGCAGGCACTGTAGCTGTGTGCGCAGCGCCAGAAACACCAGCGGCGCATGCTGGATACCCAACAACAGCGCAATGCCTTCCGGCGAGTAAAGGGGATTGGTACTGCCGAACCCTGGCGCAAGCCCGATACTGTTGAGCAAAATGCTGCTGGGGCCAAACAATTGTAACCAGCTCAGGGCAGTGACCTGCGGAGGGATCATCATCGGCAACATGAACAGAAAGACCCAAATCTGCTTACCGCGAATATTGGTCAGGGCCAGGCAAAAGGCGAAAAAACTGCCCAACAGCAGCGACAGTATCGTGCCCAGGCCGCTGGTGTACAGGCTGTTATAGAGCGCAACCCAGGTGGATTCATTGCTCAACACGCGCCACAGACTACTGTTGCTGCCTTGTTGCCAGTCAAAGAGCGCGGAAATAAGCAGTCGCAGGCTGGGCAGCAGGCTCAGCAAGGCGATCAGTGCGAGTAAAAGCCATAGCAGCCCTTTCGGCGGGCTGCTGGCGGCGGGTTGACGCAGTGTCATATCTGCCATGACTTAGCGGTTTCCGAACAGATCAGCAAAGCGCTTTTTGTTGGCTTCGGTATCAGCCAGCGCTTTTGCCGGGTCGTATGGCATCAGTTTAATGGTGTCACGCGCCGGGAAACCCTGCGGTACTGGCAAGCTGGCGTCCGCGGTCAGGTAGCCCTGTTTGAGCACCAGCTTCTGTCCGTCTGCGGAGAGAACAAAATCAATGAAGGCTTTCGCACCCTCAGGGTTTTTCGCCCCTTTCATCATGGCGACCGGTTCGGTCACGATACTGACGCCCTCTTTCGGGAAGACAAACTCAATCGGTGCGCCTTTGGCTTTCTCGCGGATCGCCATGTAATCCACCAGTACGCCGTAGGCTTTGCTGCCGGAGGTAATAGCGCTCATCACGCCGCCATTACCGCTCTGCGGCATCGCGCCGTTTTCTTTCAGTTTCTCGTAATACTGCCAGCCTAGCTGCGGGTCATTCATTAACGTCGCCATATGGATCTGCGCGGCGCCGGAATAGAGCGGGCTTGGCAACGTAGTCATGTTTTTCAGCTCAGGCTTGAGCAGATCCTGCCAGGATTCCGGCTTTACCGGGGCTTTGCTGTGATAGGCAATGCCCGTGGTGATAAGTTTCGTTCCGTAGTAGTAACCGTCTTTATCGTAGAGCTGCGCATCGTAGCGGCTGGCCTGCGGTGATTTGTAAGCCGCCAGCAGATTTTGCTGTTTCAGGGACTCCATCGATACGCTGTCGGCAATGAGTAAGACATCCGGGCTGGTGCCGCCAGCGGAAATTTCAGCCTGCATACGGGCAATCAGCTTTGCGGTTCCATCGCGAATCCATTTTACTTCGACATCCGGGTGCGCCTGTTCAAACGCGCTCACCGTCATTTGCGCATCTTCGGTTGGCTGGCTGGTGTAGAGCGTCAGAGTGGATTTCGCGAAAGCAGTACCACTCATGAAAGCCAGCAAAGCCGCTGCCAGCGCAATTTTCTTACTCATGGTTTCGTCCCCTTGGTTTTCGTTGTGACGATTAAAACAAGGGAATCTGACAGAAATATGACCCGTTTTTTTCGTAGTAATAATTTCATATTCGCCGGATAGCATGAGCGCAAATCCCCTCTGCCGGACGCAAATATGACTCCTGAAACACGTCGCAGCGCGATTGTCGCCATCGTGACAGAGCACGGTGAGAGCAGCATTGAACAACTGGCGCACTATTTCGGCGTCTCGCTGCAAACGGTGCGCAGCGATTTGCGTGAGCTCACCGCGCAAGGGCTGTTATTACGCCGTCATGGCATGGTCGCCCCTTTCGCGCGCGAAAATATCGGTTATCAGCAGCGCGAGATCGTCAACGTCATCGGTAAGCGCTGGATTGGCGAGCGAGTCGCGCAGCTGCTCAGCGAGGCGCAAAGCTGCTTTCTTGGAACCGGCACCACCGTGGAAATGGTGGCGCGCGCCCTGCCGGACGATATCCATCTGGCGGTGTGTACCAATAATCTGCACGCCGCCACGCCGCTCAGCCTGCTCCCTGGCTGCGAACTGACCGTCGCGGGGGGTCGCGTGCGTAAGCGCGATCTGGATGTGATTGGCAGTGACGCCCTGACCTTCTTTCGCCGCTATCGCGTGGATATCGGCGTGGTGTCCGTCGGCGGCATTGGTGAAGAAGGCGAGTTGTACGATTTCAACGATGAAGAGGTAGTCGCACGTCAGGCGCTGGTCGCCAGTGCGGAAGTCAATGTCCTGGTGGTCGACAGCACCAAGTTTGGCCGCCGGGCGATGTGCCGCAACGGTGATATCGGCGACTTTGACTATGTGGTGAGCGACAGAGCCCCTACCGGCCCCCAAAGCGACCTGCTGGCACAGCGCCGCACGCAATGGCTGTGTCGGGAAGAATAAAATAGCATATTCAATGTACGTACCCTGAAAATAAAGAGATCACATAATTCGTGATCTCTGTGGGTCGTAAATCAAATCAATTGCATATATAAAACACATCTCAGCCAATCATTAAATAACGTCAGGATGACGTTTACTCTCATCACGTCAATACGATTAAAGGATTAATAATGCCCACCTATACCGTAAGCACCCAAATTCGTTCTAACGTCAAACCTGATGATATTCTTTATGACCTATTAATTTATCGAATGGATTCACAGCGTAATAAACATATTATTGTCGAGGTGACACAACAACAAATACTGAGTAATTATGAAACACAACGACATATTACTCAGGAAACTGCCGATCCGCTCTCAACGATGTATATCATGGAAGTCACCCTTTACCGAAAACGTATGCTGGGTGCATCGCGGGTTCACGACACGCCTTTTACCAAAATGTATTCCTTAGGGGAATTTGGTTCCGGGCGTGCATGGTCTGCAATTAAACGCGAGAATCCGTGTTTTTTCGTGACAACAGGACAAACGCGCCTGGTAAAATCCGGTGAGGAAAACATACAGGTCGTTATGATATCAAGGCCCGAACGTCCCTTTATTGCTAAGGAGTATCCTATTGGCCATGACCTCGATCCCTTCGAACGCAGTACCATTCAAGAGCAGATAACCACGAGATTCAATCAGCTGGATTATCCAGATCAGGGCGATAGCAGCTTATGCGGCCCAGCCGCTTTTTTCTACTGCCTGCAAATGGACAGACCCGATGTCTACGCGCAGGCAGCACGTGAACTCTGGTGCTGGGGTAAAACCAAAATTGGCGAGTTGGAAATTGTGCCGGGAGAGGGGTGTAGACATCCATCAGGGGCATTTTACAATCACACCTTGCCCCCAAGAGCCACTATTTCTGGTATCGACTGGATAACCCTCGCCAGCCTCAGAGATTCGGAAAATACGGTGCTCAGCTACGACGCCGTCGATTGCCCTGCCGCCGGGGTCACCATGTGGCAGACCCTGACAGAGTGGTTCCAGAAGGCGGGCTATGAACTTGTATTCTGCAATGCAGGCATCACACGGGGTAGCGTGGAAGACATTCATCTCTTTAATGATTACGTCAACAGAGGGTACAAAGTCGTTACGCTTGTCGCCGGAGGATTGCTAGAAGGTAACGATTCAATTTTCACTGTGCCAAATCACTGGATCGTTTGGGATGGTATGTTAACGGAAGATGTTCATAGAAATCTCAATCTGAAGCTTTTTTCATGGGGTGAAATAGACAATTTAGTTAAACAAGATCAAGGTATTAAATTTTTTCAGAACAGATTTTTTGGGGGGTTGGTTTTCAAACCATTAATATGAAAACATTTAAGATGCTACTAATTGTTATCATTTTTACATGTACGGCATGTACCCCACATATAAGATTTCTACCTGAAAAGTCCGTACTCAATGATGCCGTATTACATCAACCCTATTCAGCCAAAATCAATATTATTGGCAGACCCGTCATCAGCAAGAGTTTTGGTAGTGACTTTTATCCTTCAGATAGCGGCCTGTATCTTGAACCATATGGTAGAACTGCGCTTACAAAGTTCAATTGTGTCCTGATTAAAGGAATACCAGTTAAACCAGGCCTCGTAACACTTCGAATCGTAGGGTCGGGTTATATTGCTATGTTCGAAAAAGCTCCACATTTCGACAAAACCTACACCATTAATGTTCTGGACCATTAACATACATATTCAGAAGATGAATAGCATCACTATTCGCTATAGGTATAACTCAAGGATAAATTAACACATGGATAAAATCTTTATACTGATGATGACAATATGTTTGACATCATGTAGCCAACATTTTTCTTTCTTACCAGAAAACCCCAGGTTACATGATGCCGTAGTACATCAGCCTTATTCGGCGAAAATCACTATTTTCGGCGCCCCTGTTATTAGTCCCGGTATAGAATTACGTCTTGCTCCAGAAAATACGGGTCTTACCATCAAATATTGCCAGATCCCAGAGTGGCGAATGTCAGACAAAACAACAGATACCCGTGATCTGAATTGCATTCAGGTGCAAGGCACACCCGTCAAAACAGGGGTTGTCACCTTCCTGGTTGCAGGAGGTGGTTACGCACATATGTTTGAAAGTTCAAAGGAATTTGAAAAAACCTACACCATCAACATTCTGGCTTCAGAAGACAAGTAAATAAAGCGATCGCCTGGCGATCGCTTTTCATTATGAGCCACCAGCTTCTTACGCCTGACGCAAATTCTGCGCGGCTTTTACCATGTTTGCCAGGGCGCTTCGGGTTTCTGGCCAGCCGCGGGTTTTCAGGCCGCAGTCCGGGTTTACCCACAGGCGCTCTGCCGGGATACGCTGGGCGGCTTTCGTCAGTAACGCCTCAATCCACGCCACGCTCGGTACGTTCGGCGAGTGAATGTCATACACGCCCGGCCCGATTTCGTTCGGGTATTCAAACTCTTCGAACGACTCCAGCAGTTCCATATCCGAGCGCGACGTCTCAATGGTGATCACGTCTGCATCCAGCGCGGCGATGGAATCCATAATGTCGTTAAACTCGCAATAACACATGTGGGTATGGATCTGGGTGTCATCCCTCGCCACGGCCGCACTGATGCGGAAAGCCTCTACGCCCCACGCCAGATAGGCATCCCAGTCGCGACGGCGCAGCGGCAGGCCTTCACGCAGGGCAGGTTCGTCAATCTGGATGATACCGATACCGGCGGCTTCCAGATCCGCCACCTCATCGCGCAGCGCCAGGGCAATTTGTTTAGCGATGGTTTCACGGCTCACGTCTTCACGCGGGAAGGACCAGCACAGAATCGTCACCGGCCCTGTCAGCATGCCTTTTACCGGCTTGTTGGTCAGGGACTGCGCATACTTCGCCCACTCCACAGTGATCGCTTCCGGACGGCTGATATCGCCAATCACCACCGGCGGCTTCACGCAGCGGGAGCCGTAGCTCTGCACCCAGCCGTTCTGGGTAAAGACAAAACCGTCGAGATGCTCGCCAAAGTATTCCACCATGTCGTTACGCTCGGCCTCACCGTGGACCAGCACGTCCAGCCCTAAACGCTCCTGTTCCACAATTGCCTGCTTAATGTGTTCAGCGATACCGGAACGGTAGTTGTGCGCGTCCAGATTGCCCTTTTTGAAGTCCAGGCGCAGACCACGGATCTCAGTGGTCTGCGGGAAGGAACCGATGGTCGTGGTCGGCCATGCGGGCAGGTTAAAGCGAGCGCGCTGTGCTTTGGCGCGGTCTTCATAGGTACTGGTGCGCTGGCTGTCTTCTGCCGTGATGGCCGCCAGACGCTGTGAAACGGCGGTATTGTGCACGCGGGTTGAGTGGCGACGCGCATGAATCGGGGCACTCCAGGCCTCAATTGCAGCAGTATCACCGCTGTTCAGCGCATCGCGTAAAAGCGCCAACTCTTCACATTTTTGCAGGGCGAAGGCAAACCAACTCTTCACTTCCGCATCCAGACGCGTCTCTATGTTCAGATCAATCGGGCTATGCAGCAGGGAACACGAAGAGGCCACCCACAGCGGGCGCTGCCCTAATACCTCTTTAATCTGCGCATATTTTGCGCTCAGGTCGGTACGCCAGACGTTACGGCCATTCACCAGCCCTGCCGAGAACAGCCAGTCAGCGGGCAGACGTGTGTGCAGTTCGGCAACGTTATCTTTGCCGTGGACAAGGTCAACGTGCAACCCCTGTACCGGTAGCGCGGTGATGATGTTGAGGTTTGGTGTTACGCCTTCAAACCAGGTGGTCAGCAGCAGTTTCACCTGGCCTGCGAGTACGTCATAAGCCGGTTTGAAGGCATCCAGCCAGTCTTGCGGCAACTCCAGTACCAGTGCGGGCTCGTCGATTTGTACCCACTCGACGCCGCGTTTCGCCAGTTCAGCCAGCACCTGTTTGTAGACGGGCAGAATGTCATTAAGCAGGCTTAGTCGATCAAACTGTTCACCTTTCACTTTGCCCAGCCACAGATATGTCACTGGCCCCAGCAGGACAGGCTTCACGTTGTGCCCCAGCGCCAGCGCTTCGTCGACTTCTTCCAGCAGTTGCGTCCAGGTGAGTTTGAACGACTGCCCTTTCACGAACTCCGGCACTATGTAATGGTAATTGGTGTTAAACCATTTGGTCATTTCCGCCGCTGCCGCCGGTTCACCGGTCGGCGCGCGGCCACGACCAATGCGAAACAGGGTATCGATATCGACGGAGCCGTCACTGTTCTGATGACGAGCCGGAATGTTGCCGAGCAGCAGGCTGGTGGTCAGAACATGGTCGTACCAGGCGAAATCCCCCACCGGCAGCAGGTCGATACCCGCCGCTTTTTGCTGATCCCAGTGGCGAGAGCGCAGTTCGCGCCCTGTCGCCAGTAGCGCTTCACGGGAGGAGTTACCCGCCCAGTAACTTTCTTGCGCTTTTTTCAGCTCGCGACGCAGGCCAATGCGAGGGAAACCGAGGGTGTGGTTTAAAACTGTCATATGTGCTTCCTCTAATTAATTGTAAATCCAATGGATTTTGAATTTAGGGAAGGCGGCAAGTTTGCTTATCTCCGGGAGCTTACTGGAGTAAGTGACCGGGGTAAGTAAACGCAGCCAACGCACCATAAATTTAAAAGACGAAGGATTTTAGCCGTCCAGATGTTTACACATCCATAATTGACAGTTACTGTATCCTCCTCAAGCGCAAATTTGTCATGCCGAAGTGAAGGACTTTCATGATCGAAATTAAACATCTGAAAACGCTACAGGCGTTACGGAACTGCGGGTCGCTGGCTGCCGCGGCGGCGGCATTGCATCAGACGCAATCCGCACTTTCCCACCAGTTCAGCGATCTGGAACAGCGCCTCGGCTTTCGGCTATTTGTGCGCAAAAGCCAGCCGTTACGCTTTACGCCGCAAGGAGAGATCCTGCTCCAGCTGGCGAATCAGGTGCTGCCGCAAATCAGCAGCGCATTACTGGCCTGCAATGAACCGCAGCAAACCCGCCTGCGCATCGCGATTGAATGCCATAGCTGTATTCAGTGGCTGACCCCGGCGCTGGAGAGTTTTCGCGCTCAATGGCCGCATGTGGAGATGGATTTTAAATCGGGCGTCACCTTCGACCCGCAGCCCGCGCTCCAGCAAGGCGAGCTGGATCTGGTGATGACCTCGGACATTCTGCCGCGCAGTGGTTTGCACTATTCGCCGATGTTTGATTTTGAAGTGCGGCTGGTACTCTCCCCGGATCATCCGCTGGCCTCACGCACGCGGATCATCCCGGAAGATATCGCCACCGAGACACTGTTGATTTATCCGGTGCAGCGTAGCCGCCTGGATATCTGGCGTCACTTCCTGCAGCCGGCAGGCATCAGCCCGCAGCTTAAAAGCGTGGACAATACGCTGCTGCTGATTCAGATGGTGGCGGCGCGGATGGGCATTGCCGCCCTGCCGCACTGGGTAGTGGAAAGTTTTGAACGCCAGGGGCTGGTGGTGACCAAAACCCTGGGCGAGGGATTATGGAGCCGGCTGTACGCTGCCGTGCGCGATGGCGAGCAGCGCCAGCCGGTGACCGAGGCATTTATTCGCTCAGCGAGGAACCACGCGTGCGACCATCTGCCGTTTGTGCGGAGCGCGGAGCGACCCAGCGCCGATGCACCCACAGCGAGGCCAGTATCACCGTCCCACCAATGATAAAACTCGGCCAATGCGGCTGCACCTGCCAGATGGCAAGGTTAACCAGCAGCCCGGCCGGGACATGCACGTTATTCATGATGCCAAGCGTACCGGCATCCACCTGCGTCGCCCCGTAGTTCCACATAAAGTAACCCAGCCCGGACGCCACGACGCCCAGCCACACCAGGATGCCCCATTGCAGGCTGGTAGTCGGCAGTTTATGCGGATTCCCCAGCAGGAACCAGGCGATAACAGCCACAATCGCGGCGCCAAGGTAAAACCAGGCAAAGGCGTTGTGCTGCGGCATCGGGCGTGTTTCCATCAGGCGCTTATACCCCACCATGCCGATGGCGAAACTGAGGTTGGCGAGTTGCACAAACATCAGGCCCGTCCAGAAGTGGTCGCTGACTTTGTCGTAACGGATAATCGCCGCACCCACCACCGCCAGTAGCGCACTCAGGGCATAGCCCCAGCGTAAGCGCCGTTTGCTGAGAAGATCATAAATCAGCGTGATATAAAGCGGCGTCAAAACGGTGAACAGCAGGAACTCCGAGACGCTCAAATAGAGGTACGCGCGGAAGCTAAACAGGTACATGATGCCAAGTTGCATCGCCCCCACCAGCATGTAGAGCAGGATCGTTGTTAGCGTTTGCCCACGGGTACGCAGGAATGGTAAGAAAACCAGAGCCGCCAGGCCCACGCGCATCAGGACCGAAAAATAGCTGTCGACGTGCCCGGCAAGGTACTCGCCAATCAGGCTAAAGGAAAAGGCCCACAGGATCGTGGTGATGATGAGTAACGCCACAATGAATGTCTCACAGAATAAGGAGCACCCATTGTAGCGGAGTCTTCGGTTGACAACTGGTCAATAAACGACCAAAAAATCAGCTCAGATAGAGTTTACGCAGGTAATTCGGCACGGCGTTGTCGGCGTTAGTGCCAATGACTTCCAGCTCCGGATGCAAATCCTTCAGACGCTGGTGGGCGTTGCCCATAATGCACCCTTTACCGGCCATCGAGAGCATTTCGGCATCGTTCATGCCATCGCCGAACGCGATGCACTCTTTCAGACTGTAACCGAGCGCCTTCGAAACGGCTTCCAGCGCGTGCCCTTTCGACACCCCGCCAGCCATGACTTCCAGGCATGTCAGCGTCGAAAAACTGACGTTCACGCGATCGCCCCAGCGGGCATTAATCGCCTGCTCCAGCGGAAGCAGTTGTTCATGTTTTTCGCAGGTAAAGAAGACTTTGCTGATACCCTCAGGTTCCAGCATGCCTGGCTCATAGAGGGAATACTGGAAAATCGCCTCTTTGAAGAAACGCATTTCGTCCGGGCGGTGGCGGTTCATAAACCACTCATCATCACGATACACATTGGTGATGATGTCCGGGTTGTTATGCACCACGCCAAACAGATCGCTGGCAATATCCCGATCCAGATTATGAGTGAAGACCAGATTGCCATCGGTATCGTGAACGCGCGCGCCATTAGAGGTGATCATATACGCCTTGATCCCCAGATTATCGCGGATTTGCCCGACATCCACGTGGTGGCGGCCCGTGGCGAAAACGAAATTCACTCCGCGCTCGGTGAGCAGCTTCAACGTTTCTTTCGCGTAAGGGGAGAGTGTGTGGTCGGGGGAGAGCAATGTGCCGTCTAAATCTGACGCAACAACCTGATACATAGGAAACGTTAACCTCAATAATTCATTTAGTTATATCGATCGAAAAAATCGACGATAGCGTTGAGCGCGACTGAGCGCATAGCGTCCTCTTCAAAGAGGATCTCATGGTACGCGCCCTTGATGACAAGCGGCTTCCCCCCTTCGCAGGGATGGCCCGCCGCGGCGCGCATTTCACAAAAGCGATCGTGCATGCGGTTATCGACAACGCGCTCTTCTTCTGCCTGAATAATTAACATGGGCGATGTGTCTGAGGCGGCTCCCGCCAGTACCTCTTCACCGGCCAGGATACCTTCCCGCACCCAGTGCCAGGTGGGCCCGCCCACGCGGAGTTCAGGCTCGTCGGCGTAGAAACGCAGGTTCCGCCGATAACGTTCGCGACTGTGGGTCAACGTGTTCATGGCAAAGGGCAACGCATGCCAGCGACCAGTGCCAATGGCATAGTTCTCGCGAATACGCGGGTAGCCTTCCGCCCAGTCCAGCAGCGGACGCACCATCCAGTCCGGCAGGTGAATAATAATGCCGAACATCGGCGCGCAAAGGGCAATGGCATCACAGTTGGCTTGTGGGTGGCGTTGCACAAAGAGCGTGGCAATCGCGCCCCCCATCGAATGGGCCAGAATATAACGCTTACGCCACGGGCCGGGCGTCACTTCCTGCTCCCAGAACGCCGTGAGATCATCAACATAATCACTGAAATTGACCACATGGCCGCGATGAGAATCTTCCAGCAAACGACCGGAACGCCCCTGACCGCGGTGGTCGATGATGAGCACATCAAAGCCGAGATGGAACAGGTCATACGCCAGCTCAGCATACTTCACATAGCTTTCAATTCGACCAGGGCAAACCACGATAACCCTGTCATGTCTGGCGGCATGGAAACGGACAAAGCGCACCGGGATATTATCCACACCGGTAAATTCTGCCTCTTCCCGTTGCCGCCAGAAGTCGGTTAACGGGCCAGTGGCAAAGGCAGCAAACGCGCTTTCTCTGGTTTCCCACTCCTTGTTTTGCCGGAACATTGGCTACGCCCTCACTTGCGCGACAAAAACGTTTTTGTGACCTGTAGCTAATTCCGCTAACAATAGCGTATTGTGGCATAAAAACAGACAATCAGGGAGTTTCTCATGACCTTCGAGTGGTGGTTCGCTTATCTGCTGACATCGATCATTCTCAGCCTGTCGCCCGGCTCCGGCGCGATTAATACCATGACCACCTCGATAAGCCACGGTTATCGCGGCGCGGCGGCGTCCATTGCCGGGCTACAAACCGGCTTAGGCATTCATATTGTGCTGGTCGGCGTGGGGCTGGGCACCCTTTTCTCCCGCTCAATACTGGCGTTTGAGGTGTTGAAATGGGCCGGTGCCGCGTACCTGATTTGGCTGGGCATTCAGCAGTGGCGCGCTGCGGGTGCGATAGACCTCAACACCCTTGCGCATACGCAATCGCGGACACGTCTGTTTAAACGCGCGGTTTTCGTCAATCTGACGAACCCCAAAAGCATCGTTTTTCTCGCCGCGTTGTTCCCACAATTTATTGCGCCCAATCAGCCGCAGGTGATGCAGTACGTGGTACTCGGCGTCACCACTATCGTCGTGGATATTATCGTGATGATTGGCTATGCGACGCTGGCGCAACGTATTGCCGCATGGATTAAAGGCCCGCGTCAGCTGAAAGCGCTGAACAAGGTGTTTGGTTCGTTGTTTATGCTGGTGGGGGCGCTACTGGCATCGGCAAGACATGCCTGAGTTTTGGCGGTCATGTCGTCCCGGATGCGGCGCGAACGCCTTATCCGGGCTACGGGTTCGGTGCCCGATCGTAGAGGGGAGAGGGATCCCGACAAAAATGCGAGCTCGATCGGTTCCCTCTCCCTGAGGGAGAGGGCCAGGGTGAGGGGGAAAATGCGGCTCGGGAGGTGGGTTCCGTTCACAGTATCTACCAGCAATCAAGACATGCGTGAATTCGCCCGAAAACAATCAACGCGAAATGATCAGATGGATACCGAAACCCGCAAACAGCGCACCGGCAAAACCATCAATCCACTTCGCCAGACGCTGATAGCCGCGACGCATCGCCGGTAACGCGAACAGGCTTGCCACCACGGTAAACCAGGCGAAGGTTTCCAGCGTAATCAGCATAAAGATACCCCAGCGCGCACCAGCGCCCACGCTATCGCCGACAAACAGTGAAAACACCGAACCGAAATAGATAATCGCTTTTGGATTCGCAAGGTTCGTCAAAAGCCCCTTCATAAAGCTTCGACCACTGCTGGTTGCCAGTTCAACCTCCGGCGCAACGGCTTTTTTCTCTTCTTTTTTCAGCGCACCGCGCAGCATCTGATAGCCCATCCAGCACAGGTACAGGCCACCGCCAACCATGATAATGCTGTGCAGCCAGGCCATTTTTTCGAGGATCAGGTTAAGACCGAGCAGTGCAACGCCTGCCCACACCATCACGCCTGTGGTAATGCCGAGCACGCCCATCATCGCCTCTTTGCGGGAGCGACTGACGGCAGTTTGCGACACAAAGAAGAAATCAGGACCGGGGCTCATCAGGGCAACAATGTGCACCAGGGCGACGGTGAAAAACAGTATTAGCATGATCAACTCGCGGGAAAATAATAAAGGGGATGACTATCCTGGCACTTTTCGTTCGTGCTGACTACTCATCATCACCGTCAACATGGGCACGAATCAGCGCCATAAACTCCTGGCCAAAGCGCTCAAGTTTGCGGACGCCAACACCGTTAACGCCGAGCATTTCGCCTGGCGTAATGGGCATCTGTTCGGCCATTTCAATCAGCGTTGCGTCATTGAAAACCACGTACGGCGGCACGTTATTTTCATCGGCAATCGCTTTACGCAACTTGCGTAGCTTCGCAAAGAGTTTGCGGTCATAGTTGCCGACCGCCGCCTTTTGCATCACGCGGGATTTCAGGGCGACCATGCGCGGTACAGCCAACTGGAGCGGTACTTCGGCGCGCAGCACCGGGCGGGCGGCTTCGGTCAGTTGTAAGGCGGAGTGCTGGGCGATGTTTTGCGTGACCAGACCCAAATGAATAAGCTGGCGGATGACACTCACCCAATGTTCATGGCTCTGCTCACGGCCAATACCGTAGACCGGCAGTTTGTCATGCCCCAGGTCGCGGATACGCTGGCTGTTGGCGCCACGCAGCACTTCTACCACATAGCCCATACCGAAACGCTGATTCACCCGGTAGATAGCCGAAAGCGCCTTCTGTGCATCTTTCAGCCCGTCATACTGGCGTGGCGGATCAAGGCAAATATCGCAGTTACCGCAGGCTTCCTGGCGCCCTTCGCCAAAGTAATTGAGCAAGACCAGGCGGCGGCAGGTTTGCGCTTCGGCAAACGCCCCCATTGCATTGAGCTTGTGGCGCTCAATATCCTGCAACTGTCCGGGGGGTTTTTCTTCAAGACAACGGCGCAGCCAGGCCATGTCTTCCGGCGCGTAGAACAACATCGCCTCAGCGGGCAGGCCATCACGCCCGGCGCGACCCGTTTCCTGATAGTAAGACTCGATATTACGTGGAATGTCGAAGTGAACCACAAATCGCACGTTGGGTTTGTTAATCCCCATACCGAACGCAACAGTCGCGACCACGATTTGCAGATCGTCGCGCTGGAATTTCTCCTGCACGCTGGCGCGCACCTCGTGTTCCAGCCCGGCATGATACGCCGCAGCGCTAAAGCCCCGGCTTTGCAGGCGAGCGGCGGTGTCTTCCACCTTCGCCCGGCTGTTGCAGTAAATAATTCCGGACTTGCCGCGCTGGTCGTGTACATAGCGGAGAAGCTGATCGAGCGGTTTGAATTTCTCCATCAGCATATAGCGGATATTGGGGCGGTCAAAACTGCTGATCTGAATCAGCGGATCGTTCAATCCCAGCAGACGTTCAATATCTCGACGTGTGGTGTCATCCGCCGTGGCGGTCAATGCCATAAAAGGCACAGATGGCAGATACTGACGAAGCTGACCGAGTGCGGCATATTCAGGACGGAAGTCATGGCCCCATTGGGAGATACAGTGCGCTTCATCGACCGCCAGCAGTACCGGGTTCCAGTGCGTCAGTTGCTCAAGGAAGTTATCAAGCATCAGCCGCTCGGGAGCGATATACAGCAGACGGATTTGCCCGGTGCGGCAGCCAGCCATCACCTCAAGCTGTTGTTCACGACTTTGCGTTGAGTTCAGACAGGCCGCAGCAACGCCGTTAGCGAGTAACTGATCAACCTGATCTTTCATCAGTGAGATCAGTGGCGATACCACCACCGTAAGACCAGGCAGAATCAGTGCCGGAATTTGATAACAGAGCGATTTGCCGCCACCGGTAGGCATGACAACCAGACAGTCGCGGCCGCCGAGCACGGTATCAATGATATGTTGCTGACCCGGACGGAACTGCTGGTAGCCGAAGGTTTCCCGTAAAACTTCCAGGGCTGTCGATTCCAGATTCAATACTTCCGCCTGCGCCACATTTACTCCACTCGACAAAATAAAACAGGCGCTATTTTCAGCGCCTGCTCATGAAACTGCAATGCTTAAAACAGATCGTTAAGCATTACGCCGACACCGACACGCGTCTGATTGAAATTGTAGTCAATTAACGACTCGCCATAACCGCTGTACACCTGGGTGTAGAAGCGGACATGTTTGGTGATCGGATAGCTTACACCGACCTCTGCGCCACCGTAGCCAGTGTTCCAGTTGTACTGCCCTTTGACGCTGAAAATGGCCTCGCCATACTGGTAGCCGACGCGCAGTTGATAGTGACCGAGATATTTGGTGATATCCGGGTTATCGTCGGTGTTCCCTACAACATACCAGGGTTTTACTTCCACCAGCCAGTTGCCATTTTGCGCCATCAAACGCGTATAGAGGCGATTCCAGCTACGCGATGTGGGATCAGAACGGCCATTGGAGTCATGGTTAAAGCCAAACTCAATATCGCGCAACGTCCAGCCCGCAACGCTGTAATCGGTGGCGAAGCCGAGGAACATTTGTGGTTCATAGTTGGTTTCGCGGAATGGCGAAGAAGCCGGTTCCTTGGTATTAGAAAGCTGCCACCACGATTTTTGCGTATAGGAAGCGCCCAACACGGAATTCGGACCGAGTATGCCGCGCCACAGCGGAAATGCCAGGCTGAGCTGGAATTTTACTTCATCCTTACGCGCTTCATCAGACCAGCTGTACGAACGAATGGCTTCTTTATTCATGTCGCTGGTATAGGTATAAAGCAGGTAGTTCGACTCGTACGGATAGAGCGTGAACGGATTATCATGCTCCTGCAGCATATTCGCGATAATACTACCGCGCACAGCAGGCGCATCATGAACTTCTTTTACTGTCGCTTCCTGCGCAAAAGCCGCAAAAGGCAGCGCACATAATGCCACAAACCAACCCAGAAACGTCCGCATCGGTTTTCTTCCCCTGAACAATGTTGATAAACTGAATATTTTTACAACATCTATTCTACATATTTATTGAGACGCTGCGCAGGTATCCTGTCTTAAACTGGAATTCAACAATTTAGAGGCATAAAATCAACATTTCATTAACCTAACGGAAACGTCACTATGTCTGCCGTCCTCACAGCAGAATCCGCATTAAAACTCGTGGGCGAGATTTTCGTCTACCACATGCCTTTCAATCGTGCGCTGGGGCTGGAGCTTACCCGCTACGAGAAGGATTTCGCCCAGCTCAGCTTCAATAACCAACCTATGATGGTGGGAAACTGGGCGCAGAGCATTTTGCACGGCGGGGTGATTGCCTCCGCACTGGATGTCGCCGCAGGTCTGGTGTGCGTTGGCAGCACGCTGACGCGCCATGACACCATTACCGAAGAGGAGTTGCGCGCTCGCCTGTCGCGAATGGGCACCATTGATTTGCGCGTCGACTATTTACGCCCGGGTCGTGGCAATCGCTTCACCGCCACCAGTACGCTACTGCGTGCGGGAAACAAGGTTGCGGTCGCTCGTGTCGAGTTACATAACGAAGAGCAGCTCTATATCGCCAGTGCGACGGCAACCTATATGGTGGGTTGAGCAGCAAAAATCAGGTAAAATATTGTTACTTTTTAGCAACGAGTTTTCCTGATGGATGCAAAACAGACGCGGTTAGGGGTAATACTTGCTCTGGCCGCTTATTTTATTTGGGGTATCGCGCCGGCCTATTTCAAAGTCATCTGGTTTGTTCCCGCCGATGAAATTCTGACTCACCGCATTATCTGGTCCTTCTTCTTCATGATCGCCCTGATAAGCGTTAGTCGTCAGTGGTCGCAGGTGAAACAGCTTTTACATACGCCAAAGAAAATCTTGCTGCTGGCGGTGTCCGCCGTGCTCGTCGGGGGAAACTGGCTGCTCTTTATCTGGTCGGTGAACAATCACCATCTGCTGGAAGCAAGCCTGGGCTATTTTATTAACCCACTGGTGAATATTCTGCTGGGGATGGTGTTCCTTGGTGAACGTTTCCGCCGCATGCAGTGGCTGGCGGTAATACTGGCTGCCAGTGGCGTACTGGTACAGTTGTGGGCCTTCGGCTCCTTGCCGATTATCTCACTGGGCCTGGCTTTTAGCTTCGCCTTCTACGGACTGCTGCGTAAAAAAATCGCCGTCGACGCGCAAACCGGCATGCTGGTGGAAACGCTGTGGTTGCTGCCCGTGGCGGCTATCTGGCTGTTTGGGATTGCCGACAGCGCCACCAGCCATATGACGCAAAACAGCTGGTCGCTTAATTTGCTCTTGATGGCCGCCGGGGTGGTCACCACGGTTCCTCTGCTGTGCTTTACCGGGGCGGCGATGCGTCTGCGCCTGTCAACACTGGGTTTCTTCCAGTACATTGGCCCAACGCTGATGTTCCTGCTGGCAGTGACGTTTTATGACGAGCATCCGGGCGCAGACAAAATGGTGACATTCGGGTTTATTTGGGTCGCGCTCGCCATCTTCGTAATGGATGCGCTGTATACCCAACGCAGGGGTCGATAATTCCCGGCATCAGGATCCCGTACCGCTGATGTCGCTGCGTCTTAAATCAGCCGGAGCAGGTGAAGGAAGCCACGCGCAATAAGATCCGTAAAGAAAGGTTCAGCAGAATTGCTGAACCTTTTTGTTTTAGATTTACAGCCAGTTACGACGTTTGAAGTAGAGATATGGCGCCAGCCCGGCGAGGATCATAAAGACAATCGCGCCTGGGTAGCCAAAACTCCAGTGCAGCTCAGGCATAAACTCAAAGTTCATCCCGTAACTGGAGGCCACCAGTGTCGGCGGCAGGAAGACAACGGAAACGACCGAGAAGATCTTGATGATCCGGTTCTGCTCAATATTGATAAAGCCCATTGCCGCCTGCATCAGAAAGTTCACTTTCTGGAACAGGGATTCATTGTGCGGCAGCAGAGATTCGATATCGCGCAGGATTTCGCGGGCCTGCTCCAGTTGACCGCCAGGCAAACGCGCTTTACGCACCAGGAAGTTCAGCGCGCGCTGGGTATCCATCAGGCACAGACGCACTTTCCAGCCGATATCTTCCAGCTCCGCCAGCGTCGAGAGCGCTTCGTCATATTCATCGCCCTGATGACCTTCCATGATCACACGGCTGAGTTTTTCCAGATCGCTGTAGATGTTTTCGATTTCATCTGCGAGTTGTTCGATTTTGGTCTCGAAGAGGTCGAGCAGTAACTCATAGGCGTTGCCATCAACCATTGCCTGGCTACGGGCGCGCATGCGATAGAGACGAAATGCCGGTAACTCGCGCTCACGCAGGGTGAACAGGCGGCCTTCGCGGATAGTAAATGCCACAGTAGAGTTGCCGGCGTGGTCTTCCGCATCTTCAAAGAAGAAGAAGGAGTGGATGTGCAAGCCGTCTTCATCTTCAAAAAAACGCGCAGACGCTTCGATGTCTTCCAGTTCCGGGCGTGTCGCCAGGTTCTGACCCAATTCAGACTGCACACGGGTTCGCTCGTCATCGTCCGGCTCGACCAGATCAACCCAGACGGAACTGGCGAGGTGCTTTATTTCGTCAGCTTCGAGACGGGTTAAACGATTATTTTCCAGTTGAAATGCGCTCAGCATAGCCGGGACTCCCAATGCAAAAATGACTGGACAGTTCGGTTGGGCACACAAGAAACATTTGGCGTTTCAGACCATTAAACAGCCTGACTCAGCGCGACGGGAATACAGCAGGTCGCTGACAACCACTAAGGCCATCAGCATGAGGAGATAGCCTTAGGAGTTGTTCCTGGATGACAGGGAATTGAGCCAGTATCTACTGGGTGTGTCCAAGGCGAATGTCCTCTTAGCGTGATCGTGCGCGCATGTTACGCCAGCAAAAATGAGGCGTCAACACGCAACGAAACGCTAAAGGGTAATATTTCCCCCTTAGCGTATAAGGCTAGCAGAATATTACAAAATAATGATATTTTTCTGAAAGTTACACTGTTTCAAGGCGTGCATAGGCAGCCACCAGCCATTTAATGCCCTGCCCCTGGAATGCGACCTGCAAACGGCTGTGTTCACCGCTGCCTTCCAGATTCACGATTGTCCCTTCGCCGAACTTCGGATGACGTACTCGCTGGCCCAGTTTATAACCCGTGTCGTTCTCTGAAATCGGCGCGCCAAGGCGTTGATGACTGACCGGACGACTAACGGTAGCGCGCAGACGTACCTCTTCCACACAGTTTTCCGGCAGCTCGCCGATAAAGCGAGACGGACGGTGATAGGCTTCTTTGCCATACAGACGGCGGGTTTCGGCATAAGTCAGCGTCAGCTTCTGCATCGCACGGGTCACGCCGACGTAGGCCAGGCGACGCTCCTCTTCCAGACGCCCCCCTTCATCCAGCGACATCTGGCTAGGGAACATCCCCTCTTCCATCCCGACAATAAACACCTGCGGGAACTCAAGCCCCTTGGCGGAATGCAATGTCATCAGTTGTACCGCGTCCTGCCAGGTATCCGCCTGCCCTTCGCCCGCTTCCAGCGCGGCATGGGAGAGGAATGCCTGCAATGGCATCAAATCTTCGTCTTCTTCGTTGTAGCTGAACTGGCGCGTCGCCGTCACCAGTTCCTCTAAGTTCTCAATACGCGTCTGGCCTTTCTCGCCTTTCTCCTGCTCGTACATCATCCACAGACCGGAATCTTTCACCACCCGGTCCGTTTGGACGTGTAGCGGCATGTCAGCCGTCTCCTGAGCCAACGCGTCAATGAGCTCCATAAAGCGCTGTAATGCACTTGCCGCGCGACCAGCCAGTACTTTCTCCTGCAACAATTCGCGTGTCGCCTGCCACAACGTTAACTGGCGATCGCGCGAAGTCTGGCGCACGACATCCAGTGTTCTGTCACCAATCCCACGCGTCGGCGTATTCACCACGCGTTCAAAGGCGGCGTCGTCATTGCGGTTTGCAATCAGGCGCAAATAAGAGAGCGCGTCTTTAATTTCCTGACGTTCAAAGAAGCGCATCCCGCCGTAAATACGATACGGCATGCTGGCCTGTAACAACGCCTCTTCCAGTACGCGTGACTGGGCATTACTGCGATAGAGAATGGCGCAGTGCTCCAGCGCACCGCCGCTCTCCTGCCAGGTTTTGATGCGGTTAACAACAAAACGCGCTTCGTCCAGTTCGTTAAAAGCACAGTAGAGCGAAATCGGCTCGCCATCGGCGCCGTCAGTCCACAGGTTTTTACCCAGACGACCGTTATTGTTTTCGATCAGGGCGTTCGCTGCGCTGAGGATATTGCTGGTTGAGCGGTAGTTCTGCTCCAGGCGAATTGTCTGCGCGCCGGGGAAATCGTTAAGGAAGCGCTGAATATTTTCCACCTGCGCCCCACGCCAGCCGTAAATCGACTGGTCATCGTCGCCAACAATCATCACTTTGCCGGTATCGCCTGCCAGCAGGCGGATCCAGGCATACTGGATGTTGTTGGTATCCTGGAATTCATCCACCAGGATATTGGTGAAACGCTCGCGGTAGTGCTGCAGGATATGCGGCTTATTGAGCCACAGCTCGTGCGCGCGCAACAGCAGTTCGGCGAAATCCACCAGCCCGGCGCGATCGCAGGCTTCCTGGTAAGCCTGGTAAACCTTCTGCCAGGTCTGCTCGACCGGGTTACCGTAGCTTTGAATATGATGTGGGCGAATGCCTTCGTCTTTCTGACCGTTGATATACCACATGGCCTGGCGCGGCGGCCACTGCTTCTCATCCAGGTTCATCGCTTTAATCAGACGCTTGAGCAAACGCAACTGGTCTTCGCTGTCGAGGATCTGGAAATCCTGCGGCAGGTTAGCATCCATATGGTGCGCACGCAGCAGGCGGTGCGCCAGCCCGTGGAAAGTACCAACCCACATACCGCCCTGGCTGGTTCCCATAAGCTGGCCAATACGGTGGCGCATTTCCGCCGCCGCTTTGTTGGTAAACGTCACCGCCATAATGGAATAGGGCGAGCAGTTTTCCACGGTCATCAGCCAGGCGATGCGGTGCACCAGCACACGCGTTTTACCACTGCCTGCCCCGGCCAGCACCAGCATGTTGCTACGCGACGCGGCAACCGCATCACGCTGTTTGTCATTAAGGCTGTCGAGCAGGTAAGAAACGTCCATTGGCACCGCCGGGTTAGTATGAAGCCGTTGCGCTATATCATTGGGTTTGCAGGAAGGCGGCAAGCACATGACTCCCCAGGAGCATAGATTAACTATGTAACCGGGATGAGTGAATTCAGCCAACGCACCTGTAGACCACAGGATGAAGCGCAACAACCCCTGGGAATTTATACAGAGCTTGTGGTGATTATATCAGCGTGGTGAGGGATGCCAACCGTGAAATCTCCAGATGCGGCAGCAAGCGGCTATCAGTCGCCGTCAGCAGGTCAGCCCCTTCCGGTTTGATCCAGCAGGCCTGCATACCACAGCGAATGGCACCGGCGACATCGGTCGTCAGATCATCCCCGACGTGCAGAATTTCCCCCAGCGGCATGTTCAGGCGTTGAGCCGCAAGGTGATACATATCGTTAAACGGCTTCGCACGCCCGTCAGGGCCAGCGCGCAGCACAAACTCAAAGTAATCGGCCAGTCCGAACAACGCCGGTTGCGCGTTGCCGTTAGTGATCGCCACCAGCGGCCATTTTTCAGCAAGCTTCGCCAGGGTTTCGTGAGTCTCTTGTGGCACATCAACACGACTACGCCATTTCGCAAAGTGCTGCATTGCCGCTTGCGCCCCTTCTGCCGCCTCATCCGCCGTTAACCCCGCCTCCAGCATGGCGCGTTCAACCGCACGACGGCGCCATTCGGTCACATCGTGGTAGATCTCCGGTTCTGTGAGAAGCAGCGACTGACGAATGCGTTTTAAATCCGTGTTTTCCAGCGCATTCAGAGAAGGGTGATATTGTTGTACAAACGAAAGGGATTCTTGTTCAGTTCGCAGAATAACCGGACGGTTATCGTAAAGCGTGTCGTCGAGATCGAAAGTGATGGCCGAGATAAGGCCCACAGGCCGGTAAAATCGCATTATTTCCCCCGTTTGGCGCGTGGATGCGCTGCGTCATACACCGAGGCAAGGTGTTGAAAATCAAGATGGGTATAAATTTGTGTGGTGGCAAGGTTAGCATGCCCCAGGAGTTCCTGCACGCCGCGCAGATCGCCGCTCGACTCCAGCATATGGGTAGCAAAAGAGTGACGCAGTTTATGCGGGTGCACGTGGCTGTTCAGCCCTTGTTTGATTCCCCACTCGGCAAAACGTTTTTGTACATTGCGCGCGGAAATACGTTTCCCCAATTTCGAGAGAAACAGCGCCTCTTCTTCGGCGCCAAATAACCCGCGCAGATCCAGCCAGTGCTCAATCCAGATAACCGCATTACGCCCAACAGGTAAACGGCGCTCCTTGCTGCCTTTACCCATCACCCAGACTTCACCGCTTTCCAAATCCAGGTGTTTGATATCCAGACCCACCAGTTCGGATAAACGCAACCCGGCACCGTACATCACCTCCAGCATCGCCCTGTCGCGTACGGCCAGCGGATCGTTAAGATCGATATCCAGCAGACGATTGACGTCGTCCACGTCGATATTTTTTGGCAGGTGACGCGGCGTTTTCGGGGCGGAAACGCCCTTCGCGGGATTGGCCGGAAGCTCGCCCTGGCTCACCAGCCAGTCAAAGAAGCTGCGTAAAGCCGAAAGGCGTAGCGCCAGGCTGGCAGCCCCCAACCCTTTGCGACGACTACGTACGGCGAAAGCCCGTACTGCGGCGGCGTCACATTGTTGCCAGCGCTGCAGGCCGATTTCCCCGGCAAGCGCAATGATGGCATCAAGCTGACGCTGATAATTGAGGAGCGTGATGGGGCTTAACTGACGTTCCACGCCCAGATAGCGCAGGAAACGCGTGACAGCCTGGTGCAGGGGTGAATCGGTCATACGCGCTCGATCCAGCGCTCCAGCAGGTCCGGTAACATCATGGCGATCTCTTCCAGCAGTTGCGTGCCCTGTCCATGCTGGTAGTGATGCGGGTCGCGACTACTGAACAGGACCACGCCCAGATCGGCGTCTGGCCCCATCATTGTTACCGCCACAGAACCGATCGCTTTCGCTTCTGGCAAGAGTAAAAGCAACTCCGGTCCGTTCAGGGAACCGAGATAGTGCTGTTGTTGACCCAGACGCTGAATACGCAGTGGCTCAAAGGCCTGACGAGAGAGTGCAAGGTGGGTAAAACCGGACGGTGCGCCAAGACGCCAGCGGTCCGGGAACAGGCGGACGGTCGCACCTGCCAGCCCCAAATCTCTGGCCCACCGCTGGAAGCGATTCAACATTTCCTCAAGGCTTTTGGCCGAAGCCAGTTTGCCCTGCAGACGCAGCAGACGATAGAACAGGCCTTCATTGGCGCTGGCCTGCTCCATCAGCAACGTCATGTTCTCTTCCAGCACGTTGATATGGTTACGTGCCCGCACCATGTGCCACTCGACTAACGAAATCGAACCGCGTACGGGATGAGGGACACGAATAGCTTCAACAGCGTGTGCATTACGGATAAAAAACTCAGGGTTACGCAACAGATAATCGACGACAGCGTGGTCATCCAGTTCTGTAAACGTTTCCTGCAGTTCTTCCCCTGGTTGCTTCATAGATGAATAAATCCGTCGTAGACATGTGCCGCCGGGCCAGTCATAAACAACGGTTGGCCCGGTCCTTTCCATGCGATATCCAGCCGACCGCCTGGGAGTTCCACACGTACTTCTTCTGCCAGCAAACCTTGCTGGATGCCGACCGCTACCGCCGCGCAAGCGCCACTTCCGCAGGCCTGCGTTTCGCCCGCGCCGCGTTCATACACGCGCAGTCGGATGTGATCGCGTTTGACCACTTGCATGAAACCAATGTTGGCGCGCTCAGGAAAGCGTTCGTGGCTTTCCATTACCGGCCCCAGTGTTTCGACCGGAGCGGTATCGACATCATCGACCTGGATAACGCAGTGCGGATTGCCCATTGAGACAACGCCGCACAATATTGTTTGTTCCGCCGCCCGCATAATATAGGTCTTTTCCGCTTTGTTCGCCCGGAACGGGACCTGTGATGGCTCGAAATTGGGCTCACCCATATTCACACGCACCAGCTCATCATCCGTCACGGTTAATACCATGCGGCCATTTGCGGTACTGACGCGAATATCACGTTTATTGGTCAACCCTTTCAAGCGCACAAAACGGGCAAAACAGCGGGCGCCGTTTCCGCACTGAGAGACTTCGCTGCCGTCAGCATTAAAGATACGATAGTGGAAATCGAGTTCGGGATCGTAGGGCGGCTCGACCACCAGCAGTTGATCGAATCCCACCCCGAGATGCCTGTCAGCCATCCGACGGATCAGATCAGGGGAAAAAAAGACATTCTGCGTTACCGCGTCGACGACCATAAAATCGTTGCCAAGGCCATGCATTTTAGAGAACTGCATCATCTACTCCATATACGCGGATACAACACGGGAACGTTAGTAATTCACCTGCGTTGGGCCATCATTATCGCCACGATCGTTACGATCCGGGGTCGTTGTCTGAATGGTACTTTCGGTTTTTTTCGTAGGCGGCGGCGCATTTTTGTCAGCCGGCGGGAAATAGAGCGGCCCTTTCAGACCACAGCCCGTCAGGCTAAATAAGGTTAATAATACAGCCAGGGTTCGACACACGTCTTTCATTGTAGGTTGCCTGTTGGTTCATTCTTTCTGCTTTCTATCATCGCAGGAGAAGACACAAAAGCAAGAGTTTGCACTCTCCCTGCAGCGGGAAATGTTTCGCGTTATACTGCCGCCATCACGTAAAACGGGAAACGACAATGAACGACAGTGAATTTCATCGCCTTGCTGACACCCTGTGGATGACCATTGAAGAGCGTCTGGACGACTGGGATGGCGACAGCGATATCGACTGCGAAATCAACGGTGGCATATTGACCATCACCTTTGAAAACGGCAGTAAAATCATCATCAACCGCCAGGAGCCCCTGCATCAGGTGTGGCTGGCAGCCAAACAAGGCGGTTACCACTTCGATCTGAAAGGTGACGAGTGGGTTTGCGACCGTTCAGGCGAAACCTTCTGGGATCTGCTGGAACAGGCGGCATCGCAACAGGCGGGCGAAAAGGTGAGCTTTCGCGGCTAACACGTAGCAGGAATAAGACATTAAACCGCATCCGGGCGTCCCGGATGCGCTGCGCTTACCCGGGCTACCCGCAAAAAACGTCAGGAGAAGTACTGCTGCAACAGCGGCGCGTCGTTATCCTGATTAGCAGGTGCAACGGGCGTGATAGCCTGATTGCGGAACGGAATCACCTGCGCCCGGCCATCAACGTTCACGATTTGATAGAACTGCGGCAAGTTGAAGTTGATAAAGCTTGAGCCATAAGTAAATCGGTCATGCGACGATGAATAGAAGCGGCTAACGTCACGCACCAGCTCCTCTTTGCTACCCTCGCAGTGGTGATACACTTCCGCACGGTTGCTTTCATCCAGAATATAAATATTAAAACCGTCATCGCCGGTCTCTTCGAAGAAGAACTGGATAATCCCTTCGCTGGCAAACCCATCCACCACCTGCGGCAGTTTGACATGGTTCGTTTCGACCTGAACCGACAACCCGTGCAGTTTGTTATGTGAAATCGCGCCATAAAACTCAATCGCGTTTTCCAGTTTTTGCACTGACACATTCAGACGCTCGAAGAAGAGACCCCAGGTCTGTCCGGCTACACGTAACGCTTTGAAACGTCCGGTTTCCTGACGGGTACTGGAGAGGCGCAGCTCAATGCATTCAGAAACCAGTTGCTGAACACGCGTACGGATCAAACCGCGCAGGTGCTGGCTATAACAGAACACTTCAACGCTATCCGGTGGCGCGGCATCCTGATGCATTTTTCCTAAAATGGTTTTCAATGCTTCAATCATCGCCTGCTCACCGTTGAAATGCAGTGTACGCACTTCATTCCAGGAGTTGCGATAAAGCAGGTCGACGCTGCCAACCAGGCAGTTTTGCTGCTCGCCAAAGCTGAAAACATCAAGCTTACGGAAATCGAAATGCACGACCTGGTTACGGAATGCCGCAGTTGGGTCATATTCCAGGTTGACAATAATGGCCAGATGACGGATTTCGCAGGGGCTATATAGCGCTTTTGGCGTTGGCGCAGGCAGACGCAGCGGGAAGTGATGGGACACGTTTGCCACCATCTCCTGCAGTTTTGCCAAATCGACAATCCCATTACCTTTAATAAACAGTCGTGTACGTGAGGTCAGCAAACCATTGAACCACGCCCACGCCACCAATTTGTTCAGGTAACGGTTATATTCCAGCGGCTGATGGCTAACGATAGAATCCATGTTTGGGGCGCGGTTGTACAGGTACCAACCCGTACGATTAGCACGGCCCGGCGGCACATAGATAAAGGTTAAATTGGGTTCGGAGAGATCCGGAGAAATCTGCGGATTCACCAGGGTGACTTTACCCGGCAATGCTTCAAAAGCGGCGTATAACTTACGGGTCAGCACTCCGATGTCCTGCGGACTGGCGGATACGCTCAGGTTGTTGCGGCGCGCAAAGCGAATCAGATTACGATAGCTCTGCATCATGGCATCAAGCAACTCGTTATGTGCTTCACGCACCTGGTCGATTTTCCAGTTTGCCCGGTTATCCAGCATGGTGAGACGCGCCTCGTCCCAACCCCACTCTTTCACTAGCTGACTGACGACTTCACGCCGCCAGCCCACACAAGCACGCTCACGGCTCAGTTTCTCACATACTTTTAAATAGAAACATCGACGCACAAGATCGAGACGGGTGAAATCTTCAATAGCGGTCAAATAATGCGTGACGCGCTCCAGCATCATGCAGTAGTGATCAAGACCGAACGAAACGATTTCGCCATCGTGCAGACGCTGTTTAATGTCTTTCGCCAACAGGCGGGTGTTCGGATACTCCCAGGAATACGCTTCCAGCAGCAGGGTTTTCAGCACTGCTTTATAAGGGGAGTCGATACTTTTATAAAGTTGCCACAGGCTGGCACCGAAGTACTCTTCGGCAGACAGGGAGCTGAGGCCACCGAGGTCCAGCCATTCATTTGGCGTCAATACCCCCTGTGCATAGAGCGTCATGACGTAATCGTCATAGTGCTCTTCTTCATCGCCCGGCACCATATTCCACAGAATACGCTTACCGGCCAGACGCACGGCGGTACGATAGAATTCATCAAGTAATAAAATATGCTGCGTCGAGCCGCAGTCTTCACCACCCAGACTGCCGCTTTCATTATGGCGGAAACGGTTTTCATCAATTAAGAAGAAGCTGACTTCCACACCCAACGATGCGGCCCAGCTCTCAAGCAGGCTGCATTTACGTTGCAACAGCTGGCGTTCTTCGTTATCGAGCCACGACTGGTGGCAAACCCAGATATCCAGGTCAGAAGAACAGCTTTGTCCTACCGATGAAGTACTGCCCATGGAGTAGACGCCGGTTATCGGCAACTCGCCTTTTGGCGATTCCTGCGGGGGCATTCCACGATAGAGCTCAAGCTCGTTGAGGTAGTGGCGTTGGGTTTCATCAGGCGTGTAAAGACAGATGCCTTTTGGAACGTTACCTTCGAGGTAGCCCGGCATCAACGGATGATGATAGTGCAAAAGCGTGGGCAGCAGGCTGTAAACCTGCTGGAAAGCAGGGCCCATGGCCGCTAGCGCGCGATCCACACGCAATTGGTTGATGGCATCCAGCCTCTGTTTCAGAGTCTCAATATAGAGGTACAAGACGTATCGCCTGATGTTTACAGAAAGTCCAAAATCGCCGTCACCTTTTTTCGCCCTTGTCTTTATGGTGGTACAGACGAAAAAATGGTCTAAAACGTGATCAATTTAACACCTTGCTGATTGACCGTAAAGAAAGATGCGCTACATACCAGTTTAGCACCATTTACAATCTGTAAATTCCCAATTACGGCTGAGGGTGTGTCTCGTATTGACGGGACCGTGCTCGCCTTACCTATGCAATCACCACGAACACTGACACCCTAAGACAAGAATGTTAGGATGGTCGATGGATGATAATGACGGTAACAAGCATGTTAGACAATGTTCTGAGAATTGCCACACGGCAAAGTCCCCTTGCACTTTGGCAGGCACAATATGTTAAGCAGCGTCTTGAGGCACTCCACCCAGGCCTGACGGTCGAACTGGTGCCTATGGTCACGCGTGGCGATGTCATTCTGGATACCCCCCTGGCGAAGGTTGGCGGTAAGGGCCTGTTTGTGAAGGAACTTGAGCTGGCATTGCTTGAAAACCGCGCCGATATCGCCGTGCACTCAATGAAAGATGTCCCCGTTGAGTTCCCGGAAGGGCTGGGGCTGGTGACGATTTGTGAGCGTGAAGATCCGCGCGATGCCTTCGTCTCTAATCACTACAGCGATATTGACGCGTTGCCTGCGGGCAGCATAGTTGGCACATCAAGTTTACGCCGACAATGCCAGTTGGCAGCACGCCGTCCGGATCTGGTGATCCGCTCTTTGCGTGGCAACGTCGGTACCCGTCTGTCAAAACTCGATAGCGGCGATTATGACGCCATCATCCTGGCGGTGGCCGGTCTGAAACGTCTGGGGCTCGAATCGCGTATTCGCGTCGCGCTGCCGGCAGAACTGTCTCTTCCGGCAGTCGGCCAGGGCGCCGTTGGCATTGAGTGCCGTCTTGCAGACGAACGCACCCGTATGCTACTTGCTCCGCTTAACCATCACGACACCACCGTGCGGGTTGCCGCAGAGCGTGCCATGAATACGCGCCTCGAAGGTGGCTGCCAGGTGCCGATTGGCAGCTATGCTGAATTATATGACGGAGAACTGTGGCTACGCGCGCTGGTAGGCGCGCCGGACGGTTCAAAAATGGTGCGCGGCGAACGTCGCGGCCACCCGGACGATGCCATCCAGCTAGGTATCTCGCTTGCAGAGGAACTGCTGGATAACGGCGCACGAGAAATTCTGGCAGACGTCTACAACGGAGATGCACCCGCATGAATATCCTTGTCACCCGCCCATCCCCGGCAGGGGAAATGTTAGTGAGCCGACTGCGCGCACTGGGACAGGTGGCATGGAGCTTTCCGTTGATTGAATTCACCCCGGGCAGGGAACTGAACGTGCTGCCCGAACGTCTGTCAGTACTGGGCAAAGACGATATGGTTTTTGCTTTATCTCAGCATGCCGTGACTTTTGCCCATGCCCATTTACAACAAACTCACACTCACTGGCCTTTACAGCCTGCCTACTTTGCTATTGGTCGCACAACCGCGCTGGCGTTACATACTGCAAGCGGTATTGAGGTACGCTATCCGCTCGACCAGGAAATCAGTGAAGTCTTACTACAATTGCCTGAATTACAAAACATTCAGGGCAAACGTGCGCTAATCTTACGGGGAAACGGTGGGCGCGAGTTATTAGGTGAAACGCTGGTGGCTCGTGGTGCTCAGGTTGAGTTTTGCGAATGTTATCAACGTGCTGGAAAAGTTTACGACGGGGCGCAAGAGGCTATGCGCTGGCATACGCGCGGTGTGGATACGCTAGTGGTCACCAGCGGTGAGATGCTGCGACAGCTTTTTACGCTTATTCCACGCTGGTATCGCGAAAATTGGTTACTACGCTGTCGGCTGTTGGTCGTCAGCGAGCGTCTGGCGCACCTCGCCCGGGAACTGGGCTGGCACGATATTCAGGTCGCTGAAAACGCAGACAACGATGCGCTGCTTCGCGCATTACAATAACACTCATAATGGGAAGCCATAATGACGGAACAACAACACTCCTCTGCCGTGGTTGAAGAAACCAAACAGGCTGATGGCTACACGCCGCCGCCGAAAAACGCCGAGAAGAACAACCGCGCAGGCAAGACAAGTCTTGCACTTAGCGTGATTGCTATTGCGATTGCGCTGGCAGCAGGCGTCGGTCTTTATGGCTGGGTAAAACAGCAAACAACTGTACTGCGCACAACAAATGATGAGCTGGCGAACCAGGTCATCGCGATGCAACAAGCGCAGGACAAACAAAAAGCCGCGCTGGAAGGCGTCATTAAACAGCAAGCCACGCAACTTGATGAGGCCAAACGCCAGCAAGATGCGCTCGCCAGGCAGTTAAATGAGGTACAGCAAAAAGTCGCCACGATTTCCGGCACCGATGCGAAAACCTGGCTGCTGGCGCAGGCTGATTTTCTGGTTAAACTGGCCGGGCGTAAGCTGTGGAGCGACCAGGACGTCACCACCGCCGCCGCGCTGCTGAAAAGCGCAGATGCCAGCCTGGCGGACATGAACGATCCCAGCCTTATCACCGCGCGTCGCGCTATTACAGATGATGTCGCCAGCCTCTCTGCGATTTCCCAGGTGGACTATGATGGCATCATCCTGAAAGTGAACCAACTCTCGAACCAGATTGATAACCTGCGTCTGGCGGATAACAACGACGACGACTCCCCCATGGATTCAGATAGCAGCGAGCTGTCGAGTTCCCTTAGCGAATGGCGCGTGAATCTGCAAAAAAGCTGGCAGAATTTTATGGACAGCTTCATCACGATTCGCCGTCGCGATGAAACCGCGGTGCCGCTGTTAGCCCCGAATCAGGACATCTATCTGCGTGAAAATATCCGCTCCAGACTGTTAGTTGCGGCGCAGGCCGTCCCTCGCCATCAGGAAGAAACCTACAAGCAGGCGCTGGATAACGTCTCCACCTGGATTCGCGCCTACTACGATACGGATGACTCCGCCACCAAAGCGTTTCTTGAGGAAATTGACAAGCTTGAGCAGCAGTCCATCGCCATGGCAGTACCTGAGTCGCTGAAAAGCCAGCCGATTCTGGAGAAACTGATGCAGACCCGTGTGCGTAATCTTCTGGCGCAGCCAGGCGTTGCCCCGGATCCAAATGCGCCCGCTCAAGCGCCTCAGGGAGAATAATCATGCTGAAAGTATTATTACTCTTTGCGCTGTTAATCGCTGGCATCGTGTTAGGTCCGATGATTGCGGGTCATCAGGGCTATGTGCTTATCCAGACTGACAATTACAACATTGAAACCAGTGTCACTGGCCTGGTCATCATTCTGGTACTGGCGCTGGTGGTGCTTTTTGCCCTCGAATGGCTGTTACGCCGTATTTTCCGCACCGGCGCGCATACACGTGGCTGGTTCGTTGGTCGTAAACGTCGCCGTGCACGTAAGCAGACAGAACTGGCGCTCATCAAGCTGGCAGAAGGCGATTATCAGCAGGTTGAGAAGCTGATGGCGAAAAATGCCGATCATGCGCAACAACCCATGGTGAACTACTTACTGGCGGCCGAAGCGGCACAACAGCGTGGCGATGAAGTGCGTGCGAATCAGCACCTTGAGCGTGCCGCAGAGCTGTCGGAAAACGATCCGATTCCGGTCGAAATTACCCGCGTCCGTCTGCAACTGGCACGCAATGAAAATCATGCCGCGCGCCATGGCGTTGACCGACTGCTGGAAATTACCCCGCGCCATCCGGAAGTATTGCGTCTGGCGGAACAGGCTTACATCCGCACCGGCGCATGGAGTTCACTGCTGGATATCATTCCGTCGATGGCAAAAGCGAACGTTGGCGATGAGGCGCATCGCGAAGCACTCCAGCAACAAGCCTGGATCGGACAAATGGATCAGGCGCGTGCGGATTTGGGAAGCGAGGGGCTACGAAGCTGGTGGAAAAACCAGAGTCGTAAAACCCGTCATCAGATCCCCTTGCAGGTGGCAATCGCCGAACACCTTATTGAATGTGACGATCATGATACTGCCCAGGCAATCCTTCTGGATGGGCTGAAACGACAGTATGACGACCGACTGGTTCTGGTGATCCCGCGCCTGAAAACGAACAATCCTGAGCAGGTAGAAAAAGTTTTGCGCCAGCAAATCAAAACCCAGGGCGACCGCCCGATGCTCTGGAGTACGCTGGGACAATCGCTGATGAAACACGGCGAGTGGAAAGAAGCCTGCCTGGCGTTTCGTGCCGCGCTGAAACAACGCCCGGATGCCTTTGATTACGCCTGGCTTGCGGACTGCCTTGATCGACTGCAGCAGCCGGAAGAAGCAGCAGAGATGCGTCGAGATGGTTTGCTGCTCACGTTGCAGAACAACCCACCATCCTGACCGACTATCGGGGTCGCAAGACCCCGATTTTTTTGCCTGGCTGACATTTCTCACTATCCTGTGCTAGAGTTTTCCCGTCTCTGTTAACGGAACGCCTCTGCCAATGTAACGATCTTCCCGAGTTAACCCTTTTCTGACGATGCAGCGTTTGCTGCAGGAAATAACTCGCTTTAGGAAATCGTTATCATGAACACCCTTTTATTCGTGCTCATCCGCGCGCTGCGCACGCACAGCTGGCTACGGCTGCTCCTCTGCGCATTTGTCTTATCTTCACTGGGTAATGGCCTGACTCAGGTGCTGGTCTTCGGTCAGTTATTACGCTGGCACGCTTTACCGTCAACCCTCACTCTCGCTTATCTGCTGGCAACATTACCGGGCTTTGTTGGTAGCCTGGCGGGAGAAAAGCTCTGTCGACGCTTATCGCCCGTGTCTCTTTTAATCTTTGCAGAGCTGTTGGGTATGATCGCCCTCGTCCTTCCCCTGACTGGGCTCATATACCACAACATCCCCGCGTTGCTGATGGTTCAGTCGACAGAGGCGTTTCTTGGCGGGATGTCCTGGCCTGCACTGGCGTTGGTGTTCAAGCGTGGGCTTACACATGATGAGCTGCCCGCGGCCACAGGAATGGAGAGCGTTATTTTTGCCTCTCAGGTATTGCTGGGAACAGGTGCCGGCGTGCTGTTGTTCGACCATGTTGCCCCGCTAATGCTGCTGAGCATTGATGCACTGAGTTTTCTGGCATCGGCGATGCTACTCATGCTGACACGGACACATTATTGTGCCCATGACATCGGCAATAGTGATAACGGCCAACCGACACTCACTGTCGTATGGTCTTCACTGACAACCGCACAAAAGCGCAGCCTGTTGATCCTGCCTGCCCTTGCCGCGGTTGGCTCGCCAGCCATGGCGTTATTACCCGCGCTGGCGCAGCAGATACGCCCGGACGACGCTAGCGGGCTGGCATTGCCGCTACTGTTCGCCCGTAGTCTGGGGCAGCTTTGTGGCCCGCTGCTGCTGAATGGTGACAAGTTGCCGCACTATGCCCGGCGCAATTATCTGTTGCTGCTGTGCCTGGCTATTTTTCTGGGGGCGTACGGTCTTCTGCCGTTGCTTTCAGGTGAGAAGATTGCGGCGCTGGGGCTTATTTTTATCGCCCATCTGGCTTCGAATGTCGTGTTTGCTGTCGGTACGTTTAGTCTGCTTGCCGGGTTTAGCGGCGATGAGATCCCGGCAGCCAGCGCAAAAGCGTGGCGCTGGCAAACGTTAACCGCCACCCTGATGACGACCATTGCTGCCTTTCTTGCCAGCCAATGGGGCGCAGCGCAGGCGCTCTATAGCGTATCGCTAAGCGCATTGCTTCTGATGAGTGTTGTAATGGTGCGCTACCGACAATAAAGCATAAAAAAACGCCTGCTCGAAAGCAGGCGTTAAAACAGGTCTGTTTGACAACATAAATGGGTGCTTCACTCAACGTAATGTCCATGGTGTTTGATGAGGCCGAAGCGACATCTGTCTGTGGACGATAAGCACCGTAAACGGCTCTGCATCATTCCGGAGTTTATGAGGCCAGAAGGCGAACATAAGAGGTGGAATGAGCATCTACGCATATATTATTGCACATAGTGTGCCAGGTTCGCATTAGCAAAACAGCACGCTTAAGTTCTTTTCAGATAACAGGAAATCCGGGCTCTGCGTCGGCAACCGCCTCTCTTTAGCCGGGTGACAGACACGTTATTGTCTCCATCAGGAGACAACTACAATGCCATATAGTCTGGTTCTTATAAAACAAAGGATTACGTGTCACCCATCGGCGACAAAAGAGCACTGGAATGTCGCTGATACGCAACACCGTAAAAGGAGAGGTTTTCCGGAATGGAAAAAACAAAAAACCCCGCTTTATTCAAGCGGGGTTCAAAAGTGGTCGGCGAGAGAGGATTCGAACCTCCGACCCACTGGTCCCAAACCAGTTGCGCTACCAAGCTGCGCTACTCGCCGATGTACTGCTTTTTGAATTTTTTGTTCAATACAAGTTGTGGTGCGAGGGGGGGGACTCGAACCCCCACATCCTAAGGACACTAACACCTGAAGCTAGCGCGTCTACCAATTCCGCCACCTTCGCATTCCACGAAACTTTTACTGCTAAATAATGGGGTGGCTAATGGGACTCGAACCCACGACAACTGGAATCACAATCCAGGGCTCTACCAACTGAGCTATAGCCACCACTACAAATTTTTTCACGCGGCCCTGCAAACTTCACAGGCCACCGCAGCTCAAGCGCCGAATTTAATGGCGCGCCCGACAGGATTCGAACCTGAGACCTCTGCCTCCGGAGGGCAGCGCTCTATCCAGCTGAGCTACGGGCGCTTAGCGCCGTTGCGGGGGTGGATAATACGGACTTCCCCCCCCTCTGTCTAGTGCCTTTTTAAATAAAATGCGCGTTTGGTTATGCTTTGCGCATTTTGCTGATTATTCCCCCACTCGCTGCGTAACAGCGTAGCGGTTTAACCCCAGCACTTTATAAATAACGCTCACCGCTGCCATGAAGATGATGCCGACAAACAGCGACATACGCGTATCTTCATTGAAGGCCATACCAATCAGTACGCACACCAGAAATGCCATGGTCGCGTAGTTCGCCCACGGGAACATCACTGAGCGGAACGGATGGCTGGCAATCGCCTGACGATGCGCATGGCGGAATCGCAGTTGGCTAATCAGAATCACAAACCACGGTACCATGCCGGGTAATACGCTGGCGCTGTAGACATAGACAAACACGCGCTGCGGGTTAGGAATGATGTAGTTCAGGCAGGAACCAATCAGCAGGATAATGATAGAAATGGCCACGCCAGCAACGGGAACCCCGTTTTTCGACACTTTCGCCACGCCCGCCGGTAACTGGCGGTTTTTCGCCAGTGCGTAGAGCATACGTCCACAGCTGTACATACCGCTGTTACAGCCAGACAACGCAGCCGTCAGGACAACAAAGTTGATGATACCTGCCGCTGCGGTAATGCCGATTTTGGCGAAAGTCAGAACAAACGGGCTACCGTTAGTGCCGATCTCATTCCACGGGAAGATAGTCACGATAACGAAAATCGCGCCCACATAAAAAATCAGGATACGCCACAGCACCTTGCTTACCGCGCTGCGCAGAGTTACCTGCGGGTTTTTCGCTTCACCGGCGGTGATCCCAATAAGTTCTACGCCCTGGTATGACGCCACGACGATACACAGCGCCGTCAGGAAACCCTTCCAGCCGCCGGCAAAGAAGCCGCCATGTTCGGTCAGGTTGCTAAAGCCAATTGCGTGGCCGCCATTACCAAAACCAAAGAAGATGACGCCCAGTCCGACGATAATCATCACGATAATGGTGGTGACTTTGATCATTGCGAACCAGAATTCAATTTCACCGTACAGGCGCACCGCCGCCAGGTTGGCGACTGCGACCAGCCCAACGGCAATCAGCGCGGGTATCCACTGCGCTAGGTCCGGGAACCAAAATTGGACATAAACGCCAATGGCCGTGATTTCGGAGATACCCACCGCCATCCACATAAACCAGTAGGACCAGGCGGTAAGATAGCCAAAGAAGGGGCTCATATAACGGTGCGCGTAAACAGCGAAGGAACCGGTAACCGGCTCCAGGAAGAGCATCTCGCCCATTGAGCGCATGATAAAGAAGACGAAAAGACCGGCGATAATGTACGCCAGTAGCACGGAAGGGCCAGCCCATTTCAATGTGCTTGCGGCCCCCATAAAGAGCCCCACGCCTATCGTGCCGCCCAGGGCGATCAATTCAATGTGACGAGACTCCAGGCCGCGCTGGAGCTCGGGTTTGTGTTCAGCCATATAACCTCTGTCGTGTTTGCAACTTTCCCGCTGTGCGGGTTGTTTTTATGAGAATAACGTGCGTCAAAGCTCACCCAGAGGCGATAACCGCGCAAAATATACCGGGATGATGCATTGAGTGAGCGAATGGTTTCTTAAAATGACGAAAATGGCAAATGATGTGTAAAAAAAATCTGGGTATCGCACAATAAAAAAGCGAATGCCCCGCATCAACGGGGCATGGCAGGAGAAAATTACAGGTTGCCGCGATAATGCCAGGACAAATAACGCAGCAGACGCAGCTGCCGGGTAACGCGGCTTGGCTGCGAAAGCAGGCGATAGAGCCACTCAAGCCCCAGCCGCTGCCAGATGCCTGGCGCCCGTTTTACATAACCGGTGAAAACATCATAGGTGCCCCCGACTCCCATATAGAGAGCATGCGCGTAGACTTCACGGCAGTCGCGCATCAATATCTCCTGGCGCGGTGAACCCATCGCAACGGTCACGATCTTCGCCCCGCTTGCGCGGATCCGCTCAAACAGCCCCTGTCGGTCTTCGGCACGGAAATAACCGTCCTGGCTGCCAACGATATTGACCTGCCACTGTTTACGCAGCTTATCTTCCGTTTGCTCCAGTACTTCTGGTTTTCCCCCCAACAAAAACACCGGCGTTCCTTCGCGCCCCGCTCTTTCCATCAGCGCTTCCCAGAGGTCGGCCCCCGCAACACGTTCAACGCGTGCCTGGGGAAATTTCTTGCGAATGGACCTCACCACGCTGATACCATCGGCATATTTGAATTCAGCCGCCTCAATCAGCGACCTCACCTGCGGGTTGTCCTCAATCGTGAGCATTTTCTCAGCATTGATGGCGACCAGGGTTCCTTCCTTAAGCGCGCCATCGGCATATAAATAGTCCAGTGCATGTTGCATATCACGCCAGCCAATCAGTTTCAGCCCACGCAGCTCATACACCGGAGCCACAGTGTTGTCAGTCATTCGTATCCTTAGTCAGACCCGCGACAAAGAGGTGCCGCGCTTGTTAATCAACCCGGCACTATCAAAAAGCCAGTACAACAGTTTCGCCATCAGCAGGCAGGCGCCAAAGATGACGAGGAAAAAAACCACTCGAGAAGCAAATGCATCCAGCCCTTCACGCGCCAGCACGATCATGTTGAAGATGGCACCAAAACAGAAACTGTGCAAAATGGCGGCCTTGTAGCGGTTGGTCTCCCGATTGCCAAGGGTATACAACCAGTCAAACCACTTGATAATCAGCCCAACCACGACCGCGCCCAGGGGAATAAACCAGACACCGCCCATCACCACCAGTGAGCCAATCAGGGTGGGGGAAATCGCCAGACCCGAATGGTTATTCAACACTTCCCACGTAAAATAGTTCGCCGAATTCAAAACAATACCCGGACGTGAAGGCCACAGCCAGGTGGGGATAAAGACATAAAAATCACGGACGATTGGGGCTAATCCCTGGAAATCGATCTTGTCGTAATTTTGTAGCAGCAACGACAGATTTTCCCAGGGCGAGAAGGTGTCGCGGGTGAGATACAAGAAGGTATAAAACGCCTCATCACCGCTCACATTGAGCCCGTAACGCTTAAGCGCCAGCCAGAACATGCCGACAATACCCATCACCCCTGCTGCTGCCAGCATCCACAGCGAAATCCAGCCGCGAATAATCCCGATAAATAAGAAGATCGCAAAAGCGATGATGATGTTAGCGCGCGTCCCGCCGACAATCATGTAGGTCAGCAGGCCAAACGCCACGGTACTGACCAGGAAAAACAGCCACGCCCGCCCATCCTGACGCAGAAAATAGACCACCAGCATGGCGGGAATAAAGAAATAGAAAAACCGCTTGAGCGCGACACCGGAGACTTCGCTGGAAAATATCTGGCTGTAAGAATGCAGGCGAAACAGTAAAAAACCGTTATGCATGAAAAAGATACCGACACTCACCAGCGCAATAATCATCAGCATCGCGCAGGTCAAATGCGTTTCTACCCGATTTACGGTAAACAGAGGGCGGCGCTCGTCCATGCGGGATGACGTACGCAACCGCGTTTTATACGTCACGTAGTAAACACCGTAGAAACAGGCTGCAGCCAGCAAGGACTGTAGCATAATACCAGGCGGCGCCACGCCAACATCGAAGCGAAACACCAGGATGCTGGTTAATGGAAAACCGAAGAAAAAGGTTAGCAAAAACAGCAATGAAAAGAAGACATTGAAATTAAAGCGCACGCGGCGAAACTCAAACCACGTCAGCGTGGCGATAAACAGCGTCGCCAGCAGCCAGATGATCAGCAACCCACTGAATTCTAGCGGAGTCATCATGCCTCCCCTGCGGCAATACGCAGCGCCTGATGCCAGGGTGTAATAAAATTCGGGCTAAAGAAGGTAATCGCGTCTTTATCCACCGCCAGCAACTGACGCTGTGCTTCACGAATGACCGCTTCGCTAAGCGTATCATCGGTAAACAGCACCGGAATGCCCTCTTCGACCATATCCCGCCAGAACGGATTCTTGCGATTGAGCACACAGGGCACACCCGCCTGAATCAACAGGCAAAGCGTACCAATACCCTGCTGGCGCGCGAAGATGAAATAGCCCAAATCGCACTGGCTAAGCAGCGTGAGGTAGTCATCGAACGCCATCTTCTCGCTCAGGATACGCAAATTATCCGGGCTAAACAGCGCCAGCCCGGCCTGACGAACCTGCTCAATATAGATCTCGTTATTGGCCGGATACCCCATGGGCACAATAATGTTTACCGTATCGCCAAACTGGCGATGAATCGCTTTTAAGGCGGCGATATGTTCATTGCTCGGATCGCCGGAATTCCCTACCAACAGCGTCAGCTTGCCCGCGCGCTGCATTTCATAACCCAGGGTGTTGAGTGCCGGGTCCATACGCGTCGGGAAATACAGTAACTCACCGCGCACATCAGGGTGTCGGTCTGCAAACCAGGCCAGATCGCCACGGGTCGCGAAGATAGTGCCAACCCTTCCCTGCGCCAGACGCCGCAACGGGTAAAACAGGCGGAATTTCAGGCTACGAGATACCTCGTACAGATCGGCACCCCACGCGTGCCAGTGAAATTGCTGGCGCTTAATCGCCCCGCGCAACAGTGCCAGCCAGATACCGGTGTTGAATTGACCATGGAAAAAGAAACGTTGCTGCCTGTTGCCCTGCGCTTTGGCAATAACAGCTTTCGCCAGCGCCGACTTACTGCCATAAAAATGCAGATGCAGGTTCGGGTAAGCGTCACTCATGCCGTCATCCTGCCCGGCGAGCATAAATTCACGGGCATGAATGCCCGTTGCCGCGAGATGTTCATCAAAGAAACGCAGCACGGTGTGATTATGATGAGGGATATCCGATCCCAGTACGTGTATGAGTGCCGTCATGCCCGTCTACGCCAGAGTAAAAACACGCCACAACAGAGGGCGAAATAAATAATGTAGGTTGCCAGATAGGCCTGTGCCGCGCCTGCCGCACCGTGGGTCGGAATCAAGAGACGGGAAAAAAGCGTCAGCAAGGTAAACTGGCTCACCTCCGCCAGGATATAAAACCGTAGCGAGGCTTTCGCGATAACCAGATAACCAAAAACGTAAGCGCCCACTTTCAATACGTCCCCCACCAGTTGCCAGGCAAACAGGTCACGCATCGCCGTAAATTTGTCAGAAAACAGCAGCCAGATCGCCACGTCGCGCAGCAACCAGACACAGAAACTCACGGCTGCCACCGCTGGCAATACGAAGCGCAGCGATTTCACGATCTCGCGGGTGATCTCCTGTTTTGTAGCGAGCCTCGAAAGAGTAGGAAGCAGATAGACGCTAAACGAGGCGGTAATAAATTGTAGATAAGCATCGGAGATACTGCTTACTCCTTGCCAGATTCCCACATCATCCCAGCTATAATGTGCAGCCAGCAGATTTCGCATCATCACATAGGCCAGCGGGATCGTGACCGAGGTGATAAGCGCCATCAGGGTGAATTTGCTGAGTTGTCCGGCCAGTCCGTTATCCCAGCGCGGGCGAAAATAGCTTAACGGGAGGTGACTGCGGCGTGCCAGCAACAGCATCGCCGGGAACACCACCAGCGCAGGTACCAGCGCCATACCGAGCAACGCCCCCTGATAATCACCCAACTTATAGCAAAAATACCAGGCGGCCACCCCCACCACGCTGCCAATAATCAGTGACAGCGCGTTACCCGCCGCATCGCGAAAACCTTTCATCACCGCCAGCAGCAGGTTCGCCCAGGCAATTCCCATTTGCACCAGCGCCACCAGCCGCACCAGCCCCTGATAATCGGCATGGCCGAACAAACCGCGACTGATAGGGGCCGCCGCCAGTAAAAAGATCAGCGCCAGCAGAATTGAAAAGCCCAGCACCATGGCTGAAGACGTGCCGACTACCTCACGCAACCGCGAGGGGTCGTCATGGTGTTGGGAGACAAATTTCGTCACGCCATTAAAGATACCGGCGCCTGCAAGCACGCCCAGCACAATGATTAATTGGCGAAAATTACCCGCCTGCCCAACCCCGGAAGGACCATAGGCCAGCGCCAGCAGTTTAACCACCAGTAACCCGGCGCCAATCTTGACGAGAGTACTTGCCGCCGTCCAGACAGAAGCTTTTGCCAGCGACATGTTAGCGGAAGTAGCTCAGTAACGTGTTAATCACGGTACGCTGGTTAACAGGGGCAAGGTTGTAGAACAGAGGCAGACGAAGCAAGCGCTCACTTTCCTGCGTCGTATAACGATCCTCGCCATGGAACTCACCAAATTTCGCCCCGGCAGGTGATGCATGCAGCGGAATATAATGGAATACGGAGAGGATCTCGGCCTCTTTGAGGAAGGCGATGAGTTTGCTGCGATCCTCTTCATCACGCAGTTTGATATAAAACATATGGGCGTTATGGCCGCACTCTTCGGGAATCGACGGCAGCGTAATGCGCCCGGCGCGTGCCAGCGGCGATAATGCGTCGAAATAGGTTTGCCACAGGGACAAACGTTGCTGATTGATACGATCTGCCGCTTCGAGCTGCGCCCATAAATAAGCCGCCTGCAAATCCGCCATCAGATAGCTTGAGCCAATATCGCGCCAGGTGTATTTATCCACCTGCCCACGGAAGAACTGACTGCGGTTAGTCCCTTTTTCGCGGATGATTTCCGCACGTTCAACCAGCGCGCGATCGTTAATCAGCGTCGCGCCGCCCTCACCACCCGCAGTATAGTTTTTGGTTTCATGGAAGCTAAAGCAGCCAATATGTCCGATAGTACCCAACGCCCGACCTTTATAGGTGGACATCACACCCTGCGCGGCATCTTCCACCACAAACAGATCATGCCGTTTGGCAATCGCCATAATGGTGTCCATTTCACAGGCCACGCCGGCATAGTGAACCGGCACAATGGCGCGGGTATTTTCGGTGATGGCCTCTTCAATACGGGTTTCGTCGATATTCAGCGTATCTGGTCGGATATCCACAAAGACGATTTTCGCGCCACGCAGTACGAAAGCATTAGCCGTAGAAACAAAGGTGTAGCTTGGCATGATCACTTCATCGCCAGGCTGAATATCCAGCAGTAGCGCCGCCATCTCCAGCGATGCCGTACAGGAGGGGGTCAGTAGCACTTTCGGGCTATGGAAACGCTGCTCCATCCACTGCTGGCAGCGACGGGTAAAACCACCATCACCGCACAGTTTGCCGCTGCCCATCGCCGACTGCATGTAGTCGAGTTCCGTTCCCACCACAGGAGGTGCATTAAAAGGGATCATAGAGTCACCTGTATAGCCAGTAGGCGGTGCTTTCCATTATCGCACCGCTGCGAGTGTAGCGTCTGATTGCCGCAAGGTTGCCCATCTGAGTCGCTACACGAATTGTCTTAAGCTGCCGCTGCTGAGCCCAATAACAGGCCGCCTGCATCAGTTTTTCGCCCGCGCCGCGTCCGCCCAGCAAACCAATCCGGGCCTCCTGTGCATCGAGTTGACGCATCGAGACAAAAGCCTCGATATCGCCATTTTCTCCGCGAAACAGCAGGCATTCATGGTCAAATACGCCTTTCACCGCGTTTTCAATCCACTGCGCATAAAAACGCCCGCTGGCATCTTCGGGATACCAGGGCGCGCGGAATCGGCTCTGGCTGAACATCATCGCCGCCATCTGGCGCAACGCCGCAATATCGCCTGTTACTGCCGTCTCTGCCTGCGGATCGACATTCTGTACCGGAACCGATAATGCAAAATCCGCTTCGCCTTCGACCAGACGAAAGCCAAAATGTTGCAGAGCATCAAGCTGTTGCGTATTAGATGCGGAAATTTTCGCCTGTAGGCGCGGCCAACTGTCGAAAGCAGAAGCATCAAGCGCCGGGCCATCGTCCCGCAAACGCACGATGGCGCTGCGCAGGCCAAAGAATTCACTTTCCCACGCCAGTTCGTCGATGGTGCCGTGTAGCGTCATGGGAAGTGACCTCAGCGCCATACGCCTTTGGTATCAATAACGTATTGCTGGCGCACATTGTCGCCCGCGATAGCTTTGAACTCGTTGTGATCGACCAGCATGACCAGCACATCAGCCTGCGCCATTGCGTCCTCAAGGCTGACCAGCTTACTTTGCCCTGCCAGACGCGCAGGCAATTGATGAATATTCGGCTCTACGACCAGCGTTTCACCGCTATGCCACTCGGCAATACTGTGGGCAATTTCCATCGCCGGGCTTTCACGCAGGTCGTCAATATTGGGTTTAAATGCCAGACCGAAACAGGCAATTTTAACCTCGCTGGCACGCTTATCATTTGCGGCCAGGCAATCGGCGACGGTGGCTTTAACCTGGTTCAGTACCCAATGCGGTTTACTGTCGTTCACTTCGCGCGCGGTACGAATCAAGCGGGCCTGCTGGGGGTTTTGTGCCACAATAAACCACGGATCGACGGCAATACAGTGACCGCCTACGCCGGGGCCTGGCTGCAGAATATTCACACGCGGGTGGCGATTTGCCAGGCGAATCAGTTCCCAGACATTGATGCCCTGGTCAGCGCAAATGAGCGATAATTCATTGGCAAACGCGATGTTGACGTCGCGAAAGCTATTCTCCGTCAGTTTGCACATTTCAGCGGTTCGGGAGTTTGTCACCACACACTCGCCTTCGAGAAAAATGTTATACAGCTCGCTGGCGCGTGCCGAGCATACGGGCGTCATACCGCCAATGACCCGGTCATTCTTGATAAGCTCAACCATGACCTGGCCTGGCAAAACGCGCTCCGGGCAATAGGCAATATTAATATCTGCCTGTTCTCCCGCCTGCTGCGGGAAAGTCAAGTCCGGGCGAGCCGCGGCCAGCCAGTCTGCCATTTGCTCCGTCGCCCCCACGGGCGATGTCGATTCAAGGATAACCAGCGATCCTTTTTTCAGCACAGGCGCAATGGATTTTGCCGCCGCTTCGACAAAGGTCATATCCGGCTCATGTTCGCCTTTAAAAGGGGTCGGAACGGCAATCAAATAGGCATCCGCGGCCACAGGTGTCGTGCTGGCGCGCAGCCAGCCGCCCTCGACAGCGGTCTTGACGACCTTGTCCAGTTCAGGCTCAACAATATGAATCTTCCCGCGATTAATGGTCTCCACGGCATGGGGATTGATATCAATCCCTACCACCTCTTTTTGCCGTGAGGCGAAAGCCGCCGCAGTTGGCAGTCCAATATAGCCAAGGCCAATGACGGAAATCGTTTCGAAACTCATAGTGTTACCCGATAGTTTTTTAGTGCATGCAAAATTCGACCACAGGCCTGCCCGTCTCCGTACGGATTGTGCGCGCGGCTCATGGCCTGCCAGGCATCATTGTCATAAAGCAGGCGTGATACTTCCTCAACGATACGCAGGCTGTCTGTTCCAATTAACCTGACGGTTCCGGCTTCAATGGCTTCCGGGCGTTCGGTGGTGTCACGCATCACCAGAACGGGCTTACCCAGTGAAGGGGCTTCTTCCTGAATACCACCGGAGTCAGTGAGAATCAGCCAGGCGCGATTCATTAACCACAGGAAAGGTAAATAGTCTTGCGGCTCTATCAGCGTGACATTTTCCACATGACCGAGGATACGGTTCACAGGTTCGCTGACATTAGGATTAAGGTGTACCGGATAAACAATCTGCACATCGTCATGCCCGGAAGCGATTTCCGCCAGCGCATGGCAAATATGTTCAAAGCCGAGACCGAAGCTCTCACGGCGGTGCCCGGTAACCAGAATCAGTTTTTTATTGCTGTCGAGGAAGGGATAACGTGACGCCAGTTCTTCTTCAAGTGAAGGGTTGTTAAGCACGGTATCACGCACCCAAAACAGCGCATCAATAACGGTATTGCCGGTAACAAAAATATGTTTATCCGCGACGTTTTCCCGCAGCAAATTATGGCGGGAGTTTTCCGTCGGCGCGAAATGGTACAGCGCCAGATGACCGGTTAACGTGCGATTAGCCTCTTCCGGCCATGGCGATGACAGATCTCCCGTGCGCAATCCTGCCTCTACATGCCCGACAGGAATGCGTTGGTAAAACGCAGCCAGACTTGCAGCGATAGTGGTCGTCGTGTCGCCGTGAACCAGTACGACATCAGGACGGAAAGACTCCAGGATAGGTTTAAGTCCTTCCAGAATACGACAGGTAATTTCTGTCAGTCCTTGCCCGGGCTGCATAATATTCAGGTCGTAATCCGGAACAATAGAAAAAAGATTCAATACCTGATCGAGCATTTCCCGATGCTGCGCAGTGACGCATACCTTCGCGTCGAAATCAGGATCCCTTGCCAGCGCGTGTACCAGAGGCGCCATCTTGATGGCTTCTGGTCGTGTGCCAAATACGGTCAGTACTTTCACAACGATTCTCTTCGATTAGGTAATGAAGGCACGAAGCCTTCATCTTAGGCTGCGTGTCAAAATGATCGACGACGCGTTAATGCAACACCAGCTCCGATGAGTGCCCCCACCACGCCCCACATGATCATCAGGAAGGCACGACGCGGGCTGTCGCGTTTTACCGGTTCTTCAGGTGTGCGCAAATATCGATAAGTCTGAAAGCGGGGATCAAGAGTCGGGCCCACATTCAGCGTATTAAGCATGGCTCGGTTTTGGAAGTAGTCCAGATCGTACTCAGGCCCTACCGCACGCAAATTTTCAAGGCGCGCCTGCAACATCGGGCGGCCTAACAAAAACATTTCCGAATCCGGCAGCTCATCCGCCGGCACTTCTGTTTCACTGCGGGAGATATTGTGTTCTTCTGCCACCTTCAGCGCCTGCTCGACATTGCTCACGCGGCGAGTGAAAAGGGTATTGGCCACCTCTTCCTGCCGTTTCACCTGCGCTTTCATTTGAATAGTACGAGCCGCCCACGCACCTTTAAGCTCATCATTCAGATGGCGCGCAGCGCGCTGGCTGGCAAACGCCACATACTGACGCAATAAATTGTTAGCATCAGGCGCAGTTTCAGCCGTCAGTTTGACATTGTCGTTAAGATTGCGCGTAACATCCCCCGGCGTGTACTGGATGTAATTGATTAAATCATCCAGCATGGCGGCATCCGCTTTGCTGTTACCGACTTTCCGCTGCTTGAAATAGTCCGTCTGCATCCAGAAGTCACGCCGTGTATCCCATGACGCCAGTTGCATCACAAACTCTTTATACGCTTCATCCATGACAGAAATCTGGTCTACAGGTGCGAGATTCGCCTTAACGTCCAGGTTACGCAGAAATTGTTGCTGTGAATAAAACCCACCCAACATATTTACCGTGGGCCGATCGGTGATGGCGGTTGCTCCCCACTCCTGACGAGCAAAGAAGGTCCACGTTAAGGCGATTAACGCAAACAGTAGCGCAATCCCGCAAATCCATAATTTTCCGGCCCATAAAGTACGAAACAGACCACGAATATCCAGCTCGTTTTCCGTACCCGCTGTAGGTGTTCCCGACAATGGTTGAGTCATCGCTTTCCCAGATTTACTTGGTTAAGGTTGGTTTGTGACCGCTGTTACGGCGCATTCTGCGCTTCACACGCTTTATCAACCGCGCCACTTTCCATGCGCGCTTGATGCAGTAGCCATATAAGAAAAAGGATAGCAAAAATAATGCCAACATCACCCATTCAGGAATGAAGTGAAGGTACTCGGTTAACACACCCACTGACGCCAGTAGCGCCGCCGCCAGCGTGATCAACACAAAGGCCTGCCGCGAGGTAAATCCGGCACGCATAATAAGGTGGTGAATATGCTGGCGGTCCGCTGAGAACGGGCTCATTCCTTTGCGCAAGCGACGATACATGATCGCCACCATATCCATTAATGGGATTGCGATAATCCACAATGCGGTAACCGGGCTAATAGGATGGGTCTTACCCTGCGTAGTCTCGAGCAAAATCCAGATAAGGGTGAAACCGATAAAGGTACTGCCGGCATCACCCATAAAGACTTTATAGCGACGTCCCAGTACCCCGAGGTTTAACATAATGTACGGCAGGATCGCGGCAATCATGGCAAAACACCACATCGCCAGACTGATTTGACCATCAAACCATAAGATGATGCCGATGGCGGCAAAGGAGACGCAGGACAACCCCCCCAGCAACCCATCAATACCATCAACCATGTTGAAAGCGTTGATGGCAGCCCAGACGGCAAAGAGCGTCAGCAGATAGCCAAACGGCCCCAGCACCATTTCCCAGGTACCAAAGATGTAGCCCAGACTACTGAGATAAAGTTTGCCGACCGACATCATAACGATCGCGACAAGTGCCTGAATCATTGCGCGAATTTTGACACTGATGTCGTAGCGGTCATCAAGCGCGCCCACGAACACCAGAATCCCGGCGCAGAACAGATACAACACCGCATGGGGAATGTAGTAATCAGCAATACCGAAGGTGAAGCAGATACCTGCGAACACTGAGATACCCCCAACCAGCGGAATCAAACCCTGATGCCGTTTACGGAAGTTGGGCTTATCCACCAGACCGACGCGCTTCGCCATTTTTCGGGCAAAGAATAAAAATGCGGTCGTGAATAAGAAAATACTGAATAATTCAGTAAACGCAGTGAGTAAATTCACAATGCATGCTCTCAGCGAATGTTAATCCTGGCAGTATAACGACGATGCCTCGCTCCAAAAAGAAGAAAGCAGGTCATTCACAGGCGTTTTAGTATGTTTCTTAAGCAAGCAGAATATTGATTGCTTAGGTATTTGTGTTGAGCTGGCCTGTAGCGGACGGTGCCTGTCCCAATGCATATAGCGTATAGTCCATAAATGAAAAACGCCACGTAAAAACGTGGCGTTTCCTGGCTTTATTTCTATTAAGAGCGCTTCATCATGTCGAAGAATTCATCATTCGTCTTCGTCATTGCCAGTTTATTAATGAGGAACTCCATTGCGTCGATTTCACCCATCGGATGGATGATTTTACGCAGGATCCACATTTTCTGTAGCTCTTCTTGCGTGGTAAGCAGCTCTTCCTTACGGGTACCGGAACGGTTGTAATCGATAGCCGGGAAGACGCGTTTTTCAGCGATCTTACGGGAGAGATGCAGCTCCATGTTACCGGTGCCTTTAAACTCTTCGTAGATAACTTCGTCCATTTTGGAACCGGTATCGATAAGCGCCGTTGCGATAATAGTCAGGCTACCGCCCTCTTCCACGTTACGCGCAGCACCGAAGAAACGCTTCGGACGATGCAGGGCGTTGGCATCCACACCACCGGTCAATACTTTACCGGAAGCGGGAACCACGGTGTTGTAGGCACGCGCCAGACGGGTGATGGAGTCAAGCAGAATGATAACGTCTTTCTTGTGCTCAACCAGGCGTTTCGCCTTCTCAATCACCATTTCCGCAACCTGAACGTGACGAGATGCCGGTTCGTCAAAAGTGGAAGCGACAACTTCACCTTTCACCAGACGCTGCATCTCGGTCACTTCTTCCGGACGTTCGTCGATGAGCAGAACCATCAGTACGCAATCCGGGTGGTTGTAGGCAATGCTCTGGGCAATATTCTGCAGCAGCATCGTTTTACCGGCTTTCGGCGGTGCAACAATCAGACCGCGCTGGCCGCGACCAATTGGCGAAGCCAGGTCCAGGACACGTGCCGTTAAATCTTCGGTAGAACCGTTACCCCGTTCCATGCGCAGGCGAGAGTTCGCGTGCAGCGGCGTTAAGTTCTCGAACAGAATCTTATTACGCGCGTTCTCCGGCTTGTCGTAGTTAACCTCGTTAACTTTCAACAATGCAAAGTAACGTTCACCCTCTTTTGGAGGACGAATCTTACCAGAAATGGTGTCACCAGTGCGGAGGTTGAAACGACGGATTTGGCTGGGGGATACGTAGATGTCATCAGGACCGGCGAGGTAGGAGCTGTCTGCGGAGCGGAGGAAACCAAATCCATCCTGCAGAATCTCCAGCACACCGTCGCCAAAGATATCTTCGCCACTCTTTGCGTGCTGCTTCAGGATGGCAAAAATAATGTCCTGTTTGCGCATACGGGCCAGGTTTTCCAGCCCCATATTTTCGCCGAGAGTGATCAGCTCAGAAACCGGCGTATTCTTTAATTCGGTAAGATTCATAGTGGTGTGGGTTCTTAAACTCGGGGTAAAACTCGAACTTAATGTTGTGAATGGTATGGCAGGGTCATCCATGCCTGTTAACGGCCATCACTTATGTCCAATCGCTGCCTGGTCAAAGGTAAATACGCAGAACTGAAACGACAAGACGGAAAAGTGACAAGCCCGGAATCTATCCGCTTCTCTCGTAAGGCTAAGCTCAACGGGAAGCGTCGGGTAACACAAGATTCAAACTACAAGGTATGTTTACAACGAAGTCAAAACTAAATTAGCACGACTGAAGCCGGGCGTCCAGCGATCCACATAATTTAGGAGGCTGGCGCACCGGCTGAGATTCGAGGAGTTACGCCAGATTAGCGTCCAGGAACTCTTTCAGTTGCCCTTTGGACAGCGCACCCACTTTGGTCGCAGCCACTTCGCCGTTTTTGAACAGCAGCAGGGTCGGAATACCACGGATACCGTACTTCGGCGCAGTACCTGGATTCTGGTCGATATTCAGCTTCGCGACGGTCAGTTTACCTTCGTATTCGCTAGCGACTTCATCCAGGATCGGGGCGATCATTTTGCACGGACCGCACCACTCTGCCCAGAAATCGACGAGAACCAGCCCGTCCGCTTTGAGTACATCCGTGTCAAAACTATCGTCAGTCAGGTGAATAATTTTATCGCTCATATATAACTCCACAGGAATAAGCCTGGTGTGTTGGTGTAGCATAAAACAACAACGTGTTGATGCCACATTAACCAACTAAAGGTTGACTTTATTTCACCGGATACGCTTTCGTAAAGCAATAGTAAGCTGATATTCTACCACACTATGAGCAAAACACATTTAACTGAACAGAAGTTTTCCGACTTCGCCCTGCACCCTAAGGTGATTGAAGCCCTTGAAACTAAAGGGTTTCATAATTGTACGCCCATACAGGCACTGGCTCTCCCGCTGACGCTGGAAGGTCGTGATGTTGCAGGGCAGGCGCAAACCGGTACTGGCAAAACGATGGCGTTTTTAACGTCAACGTTTCATTATCTTCTTTCTCATCCGGCGATTGATGATCGCAAGGTGAATCAGCCGCGCGCGCTTATCATGGCGCCAACCCGTGAATTGGCTGTACAAATCCATGCTGATGCTGAACCGCTGGCGCAATCCACCGGTATGAAGCTGGGCCTGGCCTATGGCGGCGACGGTTACGACAAGCAGTTAAAAGTGCTTGAAAGCGGCGTCGATATCCTTATCGGCACCACCGGTCGCCTTATCGATTATGCAAAACAGAACCATATTAACCTGGGCGCGATTCAGGTCGTGGTTCTCGATGAAGCCGATCGCATGTACGATCTGGGCTTTATCAAAGATATCCGCTGGTTGTTCCGCCGCATGCCGCCGGCAACTGCGCGTCTGAATATGCTTTTCTCCGCAACGCTCTCTTACCGTGTACGTGAACTGGCTTTCGAGCAGATGAACAACGCCGAGTACGTTGAAGTGGAACCAGAGCAGAAAACAGGCCACCGTATTAAAGAGGAGCTCTTCTACCCTTCTAATGAAGAGAAGATGCGTCTGCTACAAACCTTAATCGAAGAAGAGTGGCCGGATCGCGCTATCGTCTTTGCCAACACCAAACACCGTTGTGAAGATATCTGGGGCAGCCTTGCCGCAGACGGTCATCGTGTTGGTTTGCTGACGGGCGATGTCGCACAGAAAAAGCGCCTGCGTATTCTTGATGAATTCACTCGCGGCGATCTGGATATTCTGGTCGCGACTGACGTTGCGGCGCGCGGTCTGCATATCCCTGCGGTGACGCACGTATTTAACTACGATCTGCCGGACGACTGTGAAGACTACGTCCACCGAATTGGCCGTACCGGCCGTGCTGGTGCCAGCGGTCACTCTATCAGCCTGGCGTGTGAAGAATACGCACTGAACCTGCCGGCGATTGAAACCTACATTGGGCACTCTATTCCGGTGAGCAAGTACAATCCGGATGCCCTGTTAAGTGATCTGCCACCCGCGAAACGCCTGACGCGTACACGCTCCGGCAATGGTCCGCGCCGCAGCGGTGCGCCACGTAATCGTCGTCGTTCAGGTTAAAGATATGCTCGCTTCCGCCTCGCTCTATGCGGCTATTGATTTAGGCTCAAACAGTTTTCATATGCTGGTTGTGCGCGAGGTGGCTGGAAGCATCCAGACGCTTACCCGCATCAAACGTAAGGTTCGCCTGGCTGCGGGCCTGAGTCAGGAAAACGTGCTTTCACAGGAAGCAATGGAGCGCGGCTGGCAGTGTCTGCGCCTTTTTTCAGAACGGCTTCAGGATATTCCTCCGGCGCAAATTCGTGTCGTCGCCACAGCGACGCTTCGTCTGGCAGTCAATGCCGGTGAATTCATCAGCAGAGCGCAGGAGATCCTCGGCTGCCCGGTGCAGGTCATCAGCGGAGAAGAAGAAGCACGTCTTATTTATCAGGGCGTTGCGCATACAACAGGCGGCTCCGATCAGCGACTCGTGGTCGATATTGGCGGCGCCAGCACAGAGCTTGTTACCGGAACAGGTGCCCAGGCTACATCACTATTCAGCCTGTCCATGGGTTGCGTAACCTGGCTTGAACGGTTTTTCACCGATCGGAATCTTGGCCAGGAAAATTTCGACGCTGCGGAAAAAGCCGCGCGCGATGTTTTACGCCCGGTTGCCGATGCGCTTCGTCATCACGGCTGGCAGGTCTGCGTCGGCGCTTCTGGTACCGTACAGGCATTGCAGGAAATCATGATGGCGCAGGGGATGGATGAACGTATCACCCTCCCCAAACTCCAGCAGTTAAAACAGCGCGCCATCCAGTGCGGACGCCTTGAAGAACTGGAAATCGAAGGCCTCACGCTGGAACGAGCCCTGGTTTTTCCAAGTGGACTGGCTATTCTCATCGCTATTTTCACCGAGATGAATATCCAGAGTATGACACTGGCCGGCGGCGCGCTGCGTGAAGGACTGGTCTATGGCATGCTGCATCTGACTGTTGATCAAGATATCCGCCGCCGCACGCTGCGTAATATCCAGCGCCGTTTTATCATCGACACCGACCAGGCGAAACGGGTTTCTACCCTGGCGACACAGTTTGCCAGCGCGGTCGCTAATGAGTGGGATTTAGATGCCTACAGCATCGAAATTCTGCAAGTTGCCAGTGAATTGCATGAAATTGGTCTAAGCATTGAGTTCAAGCAGGCACCGCTGCACGCGGCCTGGCTGGTACGCAATCTGGACTTACCTGGGTTTACGCCAGCGCAGAAAAAGCTGCTCGCAACGCTGTTATTAAACCAGACGAACCCGGTCGATCTCTCTTCTTTGCATCAACAAAATGCTGTTCCGCCGCGCGTTGCGGAACATCTCTGTCGCTTACTGCGCCTGGCGATTATTTTTGCCAGCCGCCGCCGCGACGATCTCCTGCCTAAGATCGATATTTCTGCCAACGGGGAGGCATTGACCCTGGCATTACCGCACGGCTGGCTGGAAAGTCATCCGTTAGGCGCAGAAGTTATCGAGCAGGAAAGTCAGTGGCAAAGTTACGTTCACTGGCCGCTTGAGTTGAAATAAACCGTTTCTGCCTCTCACAGACGGGAGAGAGGCAGGGATTTCATTTCTCTTTCGCTTTAGCCATCATCGCCCGTATATTGGCGATACTGGCCTGTCCCTTTTGCATCCTTTCTTCTGCAGTAATGACCTTACGTTCTTGCTCCCAGATCACATCATCTTGCGGCAATTCGAGCAAAAATCGGCTCGGTTCAGGACGCACCAGTTCCCCATACTGACGGCGTTCTTTGCATAAGGTGAAGATAAGTTCTTTCTGCGCGCGGGTAATGCCCACGTAGGCAAGGCGGCGCTCTTCATCAATGTTATCTTCGTCAATACTGCTCTGATGCGGCAGGAAGCCCTCTTCCATCCCCACCATAAAGACATACGGAAACTCCAGCCCTTTTGAGGCGTGTAGCGTCATCAGTTGCACTTGATCCAACTCTTCATCACTTTCACCGCGCTCCATCATGTCACGTAGAGTAAAGCGGGTAACAACCTGATCCAGCGTCATCGCCTCGTTAAGTTCATCCCCTTCCAGCATTTCTGTCATCCAGGTAAAGAGCGTGTTGACGTTTTTCATCCGCATTTCAGCCGCTTTTGGACTGGGGGAGGTCTCAAACAGCCAGGATTCATAGTCGATACCATGAATCAAATCGCGCACGGCAGCGATCGGCTCCCGCTCTGCCAGACGCTGGATCTCACCAAGCCAGTGGGTAAAGCGGGTCAGTGATTCATAGCCGCGCCCGGTCAGGGTCTGTGTGAGTCCCATATCAAAGCTGGCGGCAAACAAGCTTTTGTTGCGTGTTGTCGCCCATTCCCCCAGCTTTTGTAATGTTGCAGGGCCAATTTCGCGCTTCGGCGTATTCACGATACGCAGGAATGCGCTGTCATCATCCTGATTAGTGAGTATGCGTAAGTAAGCCAGCAGATCCTTGATCTCGGGGCGTGAGAAAAAGGATGTGCCCCCCGAAATACGATACGGAATACGGTTTTGCATCAGGAATTTTTCGAACACACGCGACTGGTGGTTGCCGCGATAGAGGATGGCGTAATCCTTATATTCGGTCTTGTTGATAAAGTGATGAGCAATCAATTCACCGGTTACACGCTCTGCTTCATGTTCCTCATTATTCGCCGTCAGAACCTTAAGCTCAGCACCGTATCCCAGTTCAGAAAAAAGGCGTTTTTCAAACACATGAGGATTATTCGCAATCAGGATGTTCGCGGCTTTCAGAATGCGTCCCGATGAGCGGTAATTTTGCTCGAGCTTTATCACCCGCAGTGCCGGAAAATCTTCGTTCAGCAGCACAAGGTTTTGGGGACGCGCGCCGCGCCAGGAATAGATGGACTGGTCATCATCCCCCACAACGGTAAAGCGCGCTCGCTGCCCTACCAGCAGCCTGACCAGCTCATATTGGCTGGTGTTGGTGTCCTGATACTCATCCACCAGCAGGTAGCGGATTTTATTCTGCCAGCGCTCGCGCACCTCTTCATTACGCTGTAGCAGGAGTGTTGGTAACAGAATCAGATCATCGAAGTCGAGAACATTGCACGCTTTCAGATGTGCATCGTAAAGACCGTAGCAGTGGGCAAAAATACGATCCCGTTCGCCTGTCGCTTTTGCCGCTGCCTGGGAGGGTGTCAGCAGATCATTTTTCCAGTTTGAGATCGTCGAGATCAGCTGTTGCAGCACCACTTTGTCATCGTCGATCAACCCTTCGGTCAGCTCTTTGAGCAGCGCCACTTGATCGGTATCGTCAAAGAGGGAGAAATTGGATTTCATCCCCAGCGCGGCAAACTCCCGCTTAATAATATCCAGGCCCAACGTGTGAAATGTTGAAATCATCAGCCCGCGCGCTTCTTTACGCCCGAGCGTCTGCGCCACGCGTTCTTTCATTTCGCGCGCGGCTTTGTTCGTGAAGGTAACCGCCGCAATATGCCGAGCCTGATAGCCGCACTCTCGAATTAAATGGGCAATTTTATTGGTGATCACACGGGTTTTACCCGAGCCAGCTCCCGCCAGCACCAGGCAGGGTCCGGTAACAAATTCGACAGCTTGTTGTTGGCCAGGATTTAAACGCATGGAGGTATTGCTCAATCTTCGAACGGGGGAAGGATTGTAGCAGAAAGCCTGCCAGAGATTTACCCGCCAATGGTAAAGTGTGGAGACTTCTCTTAACTACGGAACGTGAACATGGCGAAGACAGCGGCAGCGCTGCATATTCTGGTGAAAACTGAAAAACTGGCGCAGGAAATTATGGCTAAGCTGGAAAAAGGATCGAGTTTCGACCATCTGGCAAAGCGCTATTCCACCTGCCCTTCGGCACGTAACGGCGGCGATCTGGGCGAATTCAAACAGGGCGTGATGGTAGGACCATTCGATAAAGCCGTGTTCAGTTGCCCACTGCTCACCCCTTTTGGCCCGGTTAAGACGAAGTTCGGTTATCATATCATCAAGGTGCTGTATCGCCGCTAACGCGTGCTACTATTGCGCCCGCATTTATATAAACCTCATCAAGGCGCAATCATGGCAAAAACAGCGGCAGCAATGCATATTCTGGTGAAAGAAGAGAAACTGGCACTCGATCTTCTGGAACAGCTTAAAAATGGCGGCGATTTCGAGAAACTGGCAAAAAAACACTCGACTTGCCCTTCCGGCAAGAAAGGTGGTCATTTAGGCGAGTTTAAGCAGGGTCAGATGGTGCCGGCTTTCGATAAAGTGGTCTTCTCCTGCCCTGAGCTGGAGCCAACTGGCCCGCTGCATACCCAGTTCGGTTACCACATCATTAAGGTGCTGTACCGGAAATAATTCGGCAATAAAGCCTCTCTGTTCATGAGAGGCTGGCTTGTTTTATTTATCGGATTGCAGCGTCTTTTGCGCTTCGAATTTCATCACGTGCGTGCTGACTGCCGCCTGGAATACCTTGAACATCAATCCATTAATCAGCGTTGTCAGGGTAATGGTGATAAACGCCGTCATCACCCAGTCAATCAGCGCAAAACCGCTTTGCAGCAACGCCGGGCGATAAACCAGCATCCCGCCAAATACCACCCAATGACTCAGACAATAAAAGCAATGGAAAAGGTGCCCTAACATTGCATTCTTTTTGGTTGTCCATTCCCGAAATGCGGCGAACAGTTCTGTTTGCGTTACCGTCATTGAGATGCTACTGGCTGCCAGTGCAATCATCAGGCAGGTCGTCAGCTCAGTCATTAATGTGGAAATCATGGTTATGGCCTTTTTCATTGAAGTAACTGATAAATTCTGCCCCCACGTCCTGCAGCGTCAGGTTTTTAAAACGCTCCAGAATCAGCGACTGCGCATCAGCCAGCGTGGATGACATTACCCGGTTAACCCCTTGTTCAACCAGACACTGGGGATTCTCGCTACGATTTCCCAGCGCAAACAGCGCCGGAGAACCCAAAGCGATATAGATATCGTGGAGTGTGACCTCGCTGGCGGGACGACAAAGCCGCCAGCCACCGTGGTGACCTTTTGTTGCACACACAATCTGATTTTCCCGAAGCCCGGCGAGAAGCTTACGAATGAACGCCGGGTTGCCGTCGATATAAGCGGCCATCTGTTCCGATGTCATCGGTTTATCCGCCTGCTCCATATGCAGCAGGATGTGGAGTGTTGCTGAGAATGAGTTGTTTATTTTCATGTAACTTACGATATTACATAAGTTACACTATAACAATACTTGCCGCAGATTATTTTCCGACCGACGAAAAAAAACCTGACGGCGCATGCGCTCATCAGGCTTTTTAGAAACAGGACATTTTAAGGGGTAACCGGAGGGTTACCCGATGTTCAAACTTAACCCGCGACCGCGATACGTTTCATATCGGTCATATAGCCACGCAGTTTCTTACCAACCGCTTCAATCGGGTGAGACTGAATGGCTTCGTTAACATCGCGCAACTGTGCGTTATCTACGGAACCTTCTGCAATAGCCTGACCCAGATCGCCCGTCTGCAGGGTAGTCATAAACTCTTTCAACAGCGGTACACAAGCGTAAGAGAACAGGTAGTTACCGTATTCTGCGGTATCGGAGATAACTACGTTCATTTCGTACAGACGCTTACGAGCGATGGTGTTCGCGATCAGCGGCAACTCGTGCAGCGATTCGTAGTAAGCGGATTCTTCGATGATGCCGGAATCCACCATGGTTTCAAACGCCAGCTCAACGCCCGCTTTCACCATTGCGATCATCAGAACGCCTTTGTCGAAGTACTCCTGCTCGCCAATTTTACCTTCAAACTGCGGTGCGGTTTCGAACGCGGTTTTACCGGTCTCTTCACGCCAGGTCAGCAGTTTCTTATCGTCGTTGGCCCAGTCCGCCATCATGCCAGAAGAGAATTCACCAGAGATGATGTCATCCATATGTTTCTGGAACAGCGGTGCCATGATCTCTTTGAGCTGTTCGGACAGCGCGTAAGCACGCAGTTTTGCCGGATTAGACAGACGGTCCATCATCAGGGTAATACCGCCTTGTTTCAGCGCTTCGGTGATGGTTTCCCAGCCGAACTGAATCAGTTTTTCGGCGTATGCCGGGTCGGTACCTTCTGCCACCAGCTTGTCGAAGCACAGCAGAGAACCCGCCTGCAGCATGCCGCACAGGATAGTCTGTTCGCCCATCAGGTCAGATTTCACTTCTGCCACGAAGGAGGATTCCAGCACGCCCGCACGGTGACCGCCGGTGGCCGCAGCCCAGGCTTTAGCGATGGCCATACCTTCGCCTTTCGGATCGTTTTCCGGGTGAACCGCAATCAGGGTCGGCACGCCGAAACCACGTTTGTACTCTTCACGCACTTCGGTACCCGGGCATTTCGGCGCCACCATCACGACGGTGATGTCTTTACGGATCTGCTCGCCGACTTCCACGATGTTGAAGCCGTGGGAGTAACCCAGCGCTGCGCCATCTTTCATCAGCGGCTGTACGGAACGCACAACGTCAGAGTGCTGTTTGTCCGGCGTCAGGTTAACCACCAGATCCGCCTGCGGGATCAGTTCTTCGTAAGTCCCCACTTTGAAACCGTTCTCGGTTGCTTTGCGCCAGGACGCGCGTTTTTCCGCAATCGCTTCTGCGCGCAGCGCATAGGAGATATCCAGACCGGAGTCACGCATATTCAGACCCTGGTTCAGGCCTTGCGCACCACAACCGACAATGACCACTTTTTTACCCTGCAGGTAGCTTGCGCCATCGGCGAATTCGTCGCGCGCCATAAAGCGGCATTTACCCAGTTGCGCCAGCTGCTGGCGCAGGTTCAGTGTATTAAAGTAGTTAGCCATGGTGATTCCTCGTCGATGTGTCGTGCTTTTGTTATTAGGTTCGCTGTAGTGCGAGAATGTACCCACATTACAACAGGAAATGTGTTGCTTAAATTGATATATTAACAATGTGACATTGCAATTTATGCAACGTAAAAATGTGGAGTCTGTCTCATGGATTTACGCGACCTGAAAACCTTCCTGCATCTGGCGGAGAGCCGCCACTTCGGCCGCAGTGCACGCGCCATGCACGTCAGTCCTTCCACACTTTCCAGACAGATTCAGCGTCTGGAAGAAGATCTCGGTCAGGCGCTTTTTGTCCGTGATAACCGCACCGTTACGCTCACCGAAGCGGGCGAAGAGTTGCGGGCATTTGCTCATCAAACTTTATTGCAGTATCAGCAACTGCGCCACGCCATCGATCAGAAAGGCCCGTCGTTGTCAGGTGAGTTGCATATCTTCTGTTCGGTCACGGCCGCCTACAGCCATCTGCCACCGATTCTCGATCGCTTCCGCGCCGCGCATCCTTCGGTAGAAATCAAGCTCACCACCGGTGACGCCGCCGATGCGATGGAAAAAGTGGTTACGGGAGAAGCCGACCTGGCGATTGCCGGGAAACCGGAAACGTTGCCTGGCGCAGTGGCGTTTTCTATGCTGGAGAATCTGGCAGTGGTATTGATTGCCCCGGCACTGCCTTGTCCTGTTCGCAATCAGGTCTCTGTGGAAAGTCCTGACTGGGCCACAGTGCCGTTTATCATGGCCGATCAAGGCCCCGTACGCCGCCGTATTGAACTCTGGTTTCGTCGCCATAAAATCAGTAATCCATCAATTTACGCAACAGTAGGCGGCCATGAGGCGATGGTTTCCATGGTGGCGCTCGGCTGTGGCGTGGCGCTAATCCCAGAAGTAGTGCTGGAAAATAGCCCTGAACCCGTACGCAACCGTGTCATGATTCTGGAGCGCAGTGATGAAAAAACCCCCTTCGAACTGGGCGTTTGTGCGCCGAAAAAGCGGCTGCATGAGCCACTGATTAATGCATTCTGGGAAATTGTTCAGGCTAAATAAGGAGAAAATGATGCGTATACAGGTCCTGTTGTTAACTGTAGCCCTTGCGGCATGCTGTACTGCCCAGGCTAAACCAAAGGACGTTACGGTACAGGATGTAAAACATCTGGCGCTGAAACAATGCCTGGTGGCGAATTACCAGGCCCGGACGCCAGAGGGCACAAAATCAGCCCCCTCGCAGGATGCATCATTCCTTGTCGAGAGCTACGCATTAGACAATGCCGGCGTCTGGAAGGAATTTCAGAAATTCGTCGCTAAAGAGACGGAAAATTTCAACAAGCTAACCATGTCATTACATCCTGATCATGCCCAAACGGCTAATAACGTGCTGGCGCAATGCGTCAGCTTTTATGAATCGGATAAGCTGGATAAGTATGTACGAGGGACGGTGATGAAGTGACACAAGGCATGTCCCTTCTCGCTTATCCTTGCGGTGTGGATTTATAAATCATCGGGATCGATTTGTTTCATCGTTTCCACTGTCATCAGCCATTGATACAACGGTTCCAGTTGACGAAACCCCTCTGCCAGAAGATTAACTAACCCGGCGTGGAACAGCTTTTCCACGTCGTTATCGGTCACCATGACCGCGAACGTTTTGCACTGATACCAGTTGGCCATCGCCGGATCGAGATCTTTCACAAGCGGCCGCTTATAACGCTCAGCCTCCAGCGCAAACGGCGGCTGGCAGCATTCGTCAGCTATCGCCAGAAACTGCGCCGGTCGTTGCTTCAACGTATGGCGAAAAAGGTCCATCGTCGATTTGCTGGCGCTGTAATACCCCACGCCGTAGCGCAGGGTGTCCGGACTGATTTCGAAAAAGTAAACCGGCGCATCCGTCCAGTTCTTTGCCGGGCGTTTGAAGGTCAGCCACATTCGGCTGCGATAAAGAGATTTGTCGTGAGAAAAACGGGTATCGCGATGAATACGCGACAGGGTCTTGCCGATCGCCGGGCGTGTTTCCAGCAGCGAATCAATTTCCAGCATCGCGGGAGCCAGGTCATCCACCAGCGCACGAAAAGGGGTGAGGACACTACGGTCATAGATAAAACGATGCTCTTCAAACCAGGTCTTATCGTTTTCGATACGGACTTGCTGGAGGAAGTCGAGCCCTTCCTGCGCAAACCCCTGAAAGCGTCCTGCCATATGCTTCACCTGTTTTAGCGGAAATGTTCTGGCGCATTATGCCGCCGGGCCCGCCAGACAAACAAGGCACGAAATATCGTGCCTTGTTTTTTTCAGCCTGACGCTAGCCCGCAAGGAAAAAGCGAAATGCCGGGTTATTGGTCTCATCATGGCAGTCGTAGCCAAGCTCATTGAGGCGGGTTTCAAAATCCGGCTCATGGTCGCCCAGCTCGAACGCCGCCAGTACGCGACCATAGTCAGTACCGTGGCTGCGGTAGTGAAACAGCGAGATATTCCAGTGTGTACCCAGCGTGTGCAGGAATTTCAGCAGCGCGCCGGGTGATTCCGGAAACTCGAAGCTGAAAAGTCTCTCGGTAAGTGGTTTCGAGGGACGGCCACCGACCATATAGCGCACATGCAGCTTCGCCATTTCGTCATCGGACAGATCCACCACGCTGTAACCGCCTTCGTTCAGCAGTTGCAGAATCTCTTGACGTTCTTCCAGCCCGCGGCTTAACCGTACGCCGACGAAAATGCAGGCATCTTTCGCATCGGCAAAGCGGTAGTTGAACTCCGTGACCGAGCGACCGCCTAACAGCTGACAGAATTTCAGGAAGCTCCCCTTCTCTTCCGGAATCGTCACCGCCAGCAGCGCTTCGCGTTGTTCACCCAGCTCACAGCGTTCGGAAACATAACGCAGACCGTGGAAATTCACGTTAGCGCCGGACAGTACATGCGCCAGACGTTCACCACGGATCTTGTGCTGAGCGACATACTTCTTCATCCCAGCCAGCGCCAGTGCGCCGGACGGTTCAGCCACTGCGCGAACGTCTTCAAACAGGTCTTTCATAGCCGCGCAGATGGCGTCACTGTCGACCGTCACGATGTCATCGAGGTATTCCTGGCACAGACGGAAAGTCTCATCGCCAATACGTTTGACGGCAACACCTTCGGCAAACAGCCCCACACGCGGCAGATCCACCGGATGCCCGGCATCCAGCGCCGCTTTCAGGCAGGCTGAATCTTCGGCTTCAACGGCAATGACTTTGATTTGCGGCATCAGCTGTTTGATCAGCACGGCTACGCCCGCCGCCAGACCGCCGCCGCCAACCGGCACAAAAACGCGATCGATATGGGCATCCTGCTGCAACAGTTCCAGCGCCAGAGTACCTTGCCCGGCAATCACCATCGGATGATCAAACGGCGGCACCCAGGTGAAGCCCTGCTGCTGAGAGAGCTCAAGCGCTTTGGCTTTCGCCTCATCAAAATTGGCCCCGTGGAGCAGCACTTCGCCGCCAAAACCCCGCACCGCATCCACTTTGATCTCCGCGGTTGCGGTTGGCATCACGATCAAGGCTTTGACGCCAAGGCGCGCGGAAGAATAGGCCACGCCCTGTGCATGGTTGCCTGCCGATGCGGTGATCACACCGCGGGCTTTCTGCTCAGCGGTTAATCCCGCCATCATGGCGTAAGCGCCACGAAGCTTAAAGCTATGTACCGGCTGACGGTCTTCACGCTTCACCAGCACAATGTTGTCGAGGCGCGAAGAGAGTTTTTCCATTTTTTGCAGGGGGGTAACCTGCACCGCTTCATACACGGGTGCACGCAGCACCGCGCGTAGATACTCGGCCCCCTCAGGGGAGCCGGATAGGGGTTGTGAATCTGCCATGATTAGCCACCCAGTTTGGATTTATCGCGTACTGCGCCTTTGTCTGCACTGGTAGCGAGGCTGGCGTATGCACGCAACGCGAAGGAAACCTGACGTTCGCGAGATTTCGGCGTCCAGGCCTGGGCGCCACGGGCTTCCTGCGCTTCACGGCGTGCCGCAATTTCAGCATCGCTCAGTTGCAGTTGAATACCGCGATTTGGGATATCGATAGCAATCATGTCGCCATCCTCAATGATGGCAATATTGCCGCCGCTCGCCGCTTCCGGAGACACGTGACCAATGGAGAGACCAGAGGTACCGCCCGAGAAACGACCATCAGTTACCAGCGCACAAGCTTTACCCAGGCCCATGGATTTCAGGAAGGTCGTCGGATACAGCATCTCCTGCATGCCCGGCCCACCTTTTGGCCCTTCGTAACGGATAACCACAACATCACCCGCCACAACCTTACCGCCGAGGATCGCTTCAACTGCGTCATCCTGGCTTTCGTACACTTTTGCCGGACCAGTGAATTTCAGGATACTGTCATCCACGCCTGCGGTTTTTACGATGCAGCCGTTTTCGGCGAAGTTACCGTACAGAACGGCCAGGCCGCCGTCTTTGCTGTAGGCATGTTCCAGAGAACGGATACAGCCCTCAGCGCGATCATCATCCAGCGAATCCCAACGGCAATCCTGCGAGAAGGCCTGCGTTGTGCGGATACCCGCAGGACCAGCGCGGAACATTTTTTTCACCGCCTCATCCTGGGTTACCGTGATGTCGTACTGCTCCAGCGTCTGCGGCAGCGTCAAACCGAGCACGTTTTTCACGTCGCGGTTCAACAGACCTGCTCTGTCCAGCTCGCCGAGGATCCCCAGTACGCCACCGGCACGATGAACATCTTCCATATGGTATTTCTCCGTGCTCGGCGCAACCTTACACAGCTGCGGCACTTTACGGGACAGCTTGTCGATGTCGCTCATGGTGAAGTCGATTTCTGCTTCTTGCGCCGCCGCCAGCAAATGCAGAACGGTATTGGTTGAACCACCCATGGCGATATCCAGGGTCATTGCGTTCTCAAATGCCGCTTTGCTGGCAATGTTGCGTGGCAGCGCGGAAGCATCGTTCTGCTCGTAGTAGCGTTTGGTCAGTTCAACGATGCGCTGGCCTGCGGTGAGGAACAGATCTTTACGATCGGCATGGGTCGCCAGCAGCGAACCATTACCCGGCTGAGACAGGCCCAGCGCTTCGGTCAGACAGTTCATTGAGTTAGCGGTGAACATACCGGAGCAGGAGCCGCAGGTCGGACAGGCAGAGCGTTCTACCTGTTCGCTCTGCGAATCAGACACTTTCGGGTCCGCACCCTGAATCATCGCATCGACCAGGTCGAGCTTGATGATTTTGTCGGACAGCTTGGTTTTACCGGCTTCCATCGGGCCGCCGGAAACGAAGATGACCGGAATGTTCAGGCGCAGTGATGCCATCAGCATCCCCGGGGTGATTTTGTCACAGTTGGAGATACACACCATGGCATCGGCGCAGTGGGCATTCACCATGTATTCAACGGAGTCCGCGATCAGTTCGCGCGATGGCAGTGAATAAAGCATGCCGCCGTGACCCATGGCGATACCGTCATCCACGGCAATGGTATTAAACTCTTTCGCCACACCGCCGGAGGCTTCAATTTGCTCAGCAACCAGCTTACCGAGATCGCGCAAATGCACGTGCCCGGGCACGAACTGGGTAAACGAGTTCACGACGGCAATGATCGGTTTACCGAAATCGGCGTCTGTCATCCCGGTGGCGCGCCACAGCGCGCGGGCACCCGCCATATTACGCCCGTGGGTGGTGGTGGCGGAACGGTACTTAGGCATGCTTTAGTTACTCCCAGTTTCTGTTAAATGGGGCGTTGCGTGCCGCCCCATCTTTTATACTTAGTTATTAACCTGATCCAACCAGCCCCATTTATCTTCGGTTTCACCGGTAAAAAGGCCAAAGAATGCTTGCTGAATACGTTTGGTGACCGGGCCACAGCGGCCTTCGCCTACCTGGATACCATCCACGCTGCGAACCGGCGTGATTTCGGCTGCGGTACCGGACATGAATACTTCATCGGCCAGGTACAGCGATTCGCGGGACAGGGTCTGCTCGCGAACTTCAATACCGAGGTCTTTCGCCAGCTTGATGATGGCGTCACGGGTGATACCCGGCAGCGCGGAGGAGGTAAATGGCGGAGTGAACAGGATGCCATCTTTCACTTCAAACAGATTTTCACCCGCACCTTCAGAAATATAGCCATTCACATCCAGCGCAATACCTTCCTGATAACCATGACGACGTGCTTCACTGCCAACCAGCAGAGAAGAAAGGTAGTTACCACCAGCTTTTGCCGCCGTCGGGATGGTATTCGGTGCAACGCGGTTCCAGGAGGAAACCATCGCGTCGATTCCCTGATCCAACGCTTCTGCGCCGAGGTATGCCCCCCAGGGAAAAGCTGCGATGATCACATCAGTGGTGTAACCATCCGGCGGGTTAACGCCCATACCTACGTCACCAACGAACACCAACGGACGAATATAGGCGCTGGTCAGGTTGTTTTTGCGAATCACCTGACGGCAAGCTTCCATCAGTTCATCAATGCTTTGAGAAACCGGGAAGCGATAAATTTTGGCTGAATCACGCAGACGCTGCATGTGCTCACGATGACGGAACACCACCGGCCCTTTGTGCGAGTTATAGCAACGGATACCTTCGAACACGGAAGTACCGTAATGCAGAGCGTGGGACATCACATGAACCTTTGCTTCTCCCCACGGAACCATCTCGCCATTGAACCAAATGTAATCAGCTTTTTTCGTCGTCATTTTAATTCCTTTGCGCTCAGGCGCGGATCTGTTGTGATGATGTTGTACATTGCTGGATATCAACCCGGGCGACATCGACCAGTTTGCTTAGCTGGCTAAACAGTAATTCGACGGGGCGCGGGCTGGCAACGGTCAATTCAATATTTATATTCTGCGCGTCGGTGGCCGCTTCCATGTTCATTGAACAAACCTGAAAGCCACGGTGGCGTACCACACGTAATACACGTTCTAACGTTTCGGGGTTAAAGCGGGCCTGCACGGCGACCTGATGTTGCATCATGATAATTTCTCCAGCATTTCTGCATTACTGGCACCTGGCGGTACCAACGGCCAGACATTCTCAAGCTCGTCGATTGAGACATGAAGCAGGTATGGCCCCTCACAGGACAGCATGGTGTCGAGAGCCGCTTCAACCTGGTCTTTACGGGTGATGTGCTGGCCGGGAATGCCGAAGGCGCTGGCCAGAACGAGGAAATCGGGGTTATCGGTAAGTGTTGTTTCGCTATAACGTTCGTTGAAGAATAACTGCTGCCACTGGCGAACCATCCCTAAACGCTGATTATCCAGTAACACGATTTTCAGCGGTAACTGTTTGCGTTTTACGGTGCCGAGTTCCTGAACATTCATCATGAAGGAACCGTCACCGGAGATACAGATTACCGTATCATTCGGACGGGCCACCTGCGCCCCCACGGCGGCTGGCAAGCCAAAGCCCATTGTGCCTAATCCACTGGAGGTAATGAAATTTTCTGGACGGGTGTAAGTCATGTGCTGTGCAGACCACATTTGATGCTGACCCACATCGGTGGTCACCACGCAGTCGGCAGGTTTGCGATCTGACAATTGTTTTAACAACAGCGGCGCATAGATCGCGTCACCTGGATGGTCATAACGCCAGGCGAACTCTCTACGCATGTCGGCATTAAACTGGCGCCATTCGTTAATCTCCAGCTCCTGTTGCAATGCTGGCAGTAACGCATTCAAATCGCCTTGCAAGCTGACATGTGCCTGACGCAATTTATTCATTTCTGCCGGATCGATATCCATATGGATAACTTTGGCATTTGGCGCAAAGGTGTTCAGTTTGCCGGTGACGCGATCGTCAAAGCGTGCCCCCACAGCGATTAGCAGGTCACACTCCTGCACCGCCAGATTCGCTGCTTTGGTGCCGTGCATCCCCAGCATGCCAAGATACCATGGATAGCTATCTTCAACCGCACCAAGGCCTTTCAGCGTACAGGTGACTGGCATTTGAGTCACGGCGATGAACTCGCGCAGCGCCGGAACAGCCTGCGCCATCCCTACGCCACCACCTACGTACAGCATCGGCTTTTTGGCCTGAGCCAGCATTTGGCAGGCCTGCGCCACGTCTTCATGTGGGAAGGTGAACTCATCCCCAACGGTGGAAAAATGCGGTTCCAGATCACCGGAGGCTAACTGGATGTCTTTAGGGATATCAACGAGAACCGGACCAGGACGGCCTGAGTTTGCCACCTGGAACGCTTCGGCAATCACGCGCGGCAGCTCCTCCAGAGACTGCACCAGAAAACTATGTTTAGTGCAGGCCAGCGACAAACCGAGAACGTCCACTTCCTGGAAGGCATCGGTACCAATGAATGGCGCGGCAACCTGACCGGTGATAGCAACGACAGGAACGGAATCCAGCAGCGCATCCGCCAGCCCGGTGATCAGATTAGTTGCTCCCGGACCGGACGTGGCGATACACACACCCGTTTTACCTGTCGAGCGTGCATAACCGATAGCCGCCATTGCCGCCCCCTGCTCATGCCGGCACAACAAGTGTTCCACGCCGCCGTCATACAATGCATCGTAAACCGGCATAATTGCGCCGCCGGGATACCCAAAGACTGTATCAACCTGCTGTGCCCGCAACGCATGTACTACCCACTGTGCGCCATTCATAGTTAGTTCCCCGCCGTAAATCGGGAGAAACAGAATTTTGTGCTACTACTCATTCTCTGCTCCTCGTTTATGTTTTTTAGGTCATAAAAAAACCCCCGGACCTTTCGGTGCGGGGGTCTTAGTTCGTTAAGGCTTGATTTTTAAGCCTTTCCTCGTCCAAGTGCAGCCCCGCACGGTGGGATAATAATCACCACCACGCTAATCACAATCAGGCTAATCACTCGTAGAAGGGCTGTCATTTTCTGTACTTTCTGGCTTCATGTTCGAAGGAATACCTAAAGAGTTATCACAGATATGAGACATGACACAAGATTTTTTTATGACGGTTTTTTTGGTTGGCAAAACAATATCAATAAAAAGCCTTGTTTTTTATAAAGAAAAATTGAAATGAAATAATTTCATTTTTTTCAACACTAAAAGGGCTTTTAGGCACCAGGCCGTAACATGCGAGGAGAATTCCAGAAAAAAATAGATCGTCTGCAACCGCCGAAAAAAGTGTGGAAGCCTGCGCGCAAACCTTCTTTTTTTCGGGAAGGTAAAGTCTATTTGCCCCGCATACTTACCTTCCACAAGGAGGTGTTATGACGTTGTCGGTTATTTACACGCGTGCAGCGCTGGGGGTTTGTGCGCCGTTAATCACCGTTGAGGTGCACATCAGCAACGGTCTTCCCGGCTTGACGATGGTGGGCCTACCGGAGACAACGGTGAAGGAAGCCCGGGATCGCGTGCGTAGCGCGATCATCAATAGCGGCTACGAATTCCCCGCGAAAAAGATCACGATCAACCTGGCACCGGCAGACCTTCCCAAAGAGGGAGGGCGATATGATTTACCTATCGCAATTGCGCTTCTCGCGGCTTCTGAGCAATTGCAGACTAGCCATCTTCATCGGTTTGAGTTCGTCGGTGAATTGGCCCTTACAGGAGCGCTACGCGGCGTTCCCGGGGCGATATCCAGTGCCATGGAGGCAATCAAGGCTGGCCGGTCCATTATTGTCGCCGCAGAGAACGAAGCCGAGGTAAGCCTGACAGGAACGAAAGATTGTTACATCGCCGAGCATCTGCAGGCGGTGTGTGCTTTTCTTGAAGGTAAACATGAGTTATCTCCACCATCTCCCCATTTCATCAGCAGTAACCCGAATACAGCGCAACATGACTTAAGCGACGTCATCGGGCAGGAGCAAGGTAAGCGTGCACTGGAGATTACGGCGGCCGGCGGGCATAACTTGCTCCTGATCGGCCCACCGGGCACGGGGAAAACAATGCTTGCCAGCAGGCTTGGGGCATTGTTGCCACCGCTGAGCAACCAGGAAGCGCTGGAAAGCGCGGCCATCCTGAGTCTGGTCAATACCTCAGGATTGATACGTCAATGGCGACAGAGACCTTTTCGCGCACCGCATCATAGTGCCTCACTTACGGCTATGGTCGGCGGCGGCGCAATACCTGGCCCCGGAGAAATATCGCTGGCCCATAACGGCGTGTTGTTCCTCGATGAGCTTCCTGAATTTGAGCGACGGGTGCTGGACGCGTTGCGCGAACCCATCGAGTCAGGGCAGATTCATATTTCCCGTACGCGGGCGAAAGTCACATACCCTGCCCGTTTTCAACTTATTGCCGCCATGAATCCCAGCCCAACGGGGCATTATCAAGGGAACCATAACCGCAGCACGCCGGAACAGACATTGCGCTACCTTGGGCGCCTTTCTGGGCCATTTCTAGACCGCTTCGACCTGTCGCTTGAGATCCCACTCCTGCCGCCCGGTATGTTGAGCCACAACCAACACGGCAGTGAAAAGAGTAGTGTCGTGCGTGCACGGGTTATCGCTGCACAGGAACGGCAGTATCAGCGACAAGGGAAGCTTAACGCGTTACTGGAAAACAGCGAAATGAGGGATTTTTGCGTGCTCACGCAAGCTGATGGAGAGTGGCTGGAACAAACACTGGTACGGCTTGGTCTGTCAGTACGAGCCTGGCAACGTTTGTTGAAAGTCGGGAGAACCATTGCCGATCTGGAAGGTGCAGAAAATATTCAGCGCGATCATCTACAGGAAGCGCTCAGCTATCGCGCTATCGACAGGCTACTCATTCATTTGCAGAAAATGTTGGGATAAAAAAGGGGCCGTAGCCCCTTTTTTTAGTCTTCAGAATCCGTGTAGTCTTCGTTCCCTTCCATCTGCGGTTTGCCACCTGACAGGGTATGAAAACGCTTTGGACGCTTAATGCGTGACATATACTTAGACCAGACGCGTTCTGCTTCGGTATCTGGCTCGCGTTCGCCGCGACATACTGCGACGAAACGGATTTCTTCTTCTGTGGTCGGTTCGCGCTTACCGAGATCCAGCTCGTTGAAAGCATAACCATGACGCTCAAGCAACTGAGCTTCTTTGATGGTGAAATCACCATGACGGGAAAACCCGCGCGGATAATGTTTGTTGTCAAAAAAACGATTAGTCGTCGTAAAGCTTTCCGCCATCCTGCACGCTCCTAATTCTTTGGCCGAGCTATTTATGGCGCGGAGTATTAGTTACGCTTGACAGAGTGTAAAACAAAACATTTAAATCATTACGACAAATAATTTTGCGGAGAAACCTGTGGATACGGAATTGCTAAAAACTTTCCTGGAAGTCAGCCGAACTCGCCACTTCGGGCGTGCAGCTGAAGCACTCTATTTGACCCAGTCAGCCGTGAGCTTTCGTATTCGTCAGTTAGAAAACCAGCTTGGCGTAAATCTTTTCACGCGCCATCGCAACAATATCCGCCTGACGGCGGCCGGGGAAAAACTTCTCCCCTATGCCGAAACGCTGATGAATACCTGGCAGGCGGCACGCAAAGAGGTTGCGCATACATCGAGACACAATCAATTTTCTATCGGTGCAAGTGCCTCGCTATGGGAATGTATGCTTAGCGACTGGCTTGGAAGGCTGTACCAGCTAGAGGAAAGCCTGCAATTTGAAGCACGAATTGCACAGCGACAATCGTTGGTGAAACAGCTACATGAGCGCCAACTTGATCTCCTGATCACAACAGAAACACCCAAAATGGACGAATTTAGCAGCCAGTTATTAGGACATTTTACACTTGGCCTCTATTGCTCGACGCCCGAAAAGACGAAGTCACAATTGAATTATTTGCGTCTGGAATGGGGGCCGGATTTTCAGCAACATGAGTCCGAATTGATTGGCAGCGACGATGTCCCAACATTAACTACCAGTTCAGCAGAGGTCGCTCATCAGCAACTGACGCTATTAAATGGGTGTGCGTGGCTACCCGTCTCCTGGGCGCAGCAAAGGAGTGGCCTGCATATGGTGGTTGATAGCACGACGCTATCCCGTCCACTTTATGCTATCTGGTTACAAAATAGCGATAAACAAAACCAGATTCGGGAGTTATTGAAAATAAAGGTAATGGAATGAAAGCGGCGCATCCATTACGGGTGCGTCTGAATTGTTTTACCAGAAAGAAGCAAAAAAAAATCCTTTGCCTGAGCAAAGGATTTTTTCTTTTTCTGGCAGGGGCGGAGAGACTCGAACTCCCAACACCCGGTTTTGGAGACCGGTGCTCTACCAATTGAACTACGCCCCTAAATAGGGTGGCGGAACGGACGGGACTCGAACCCGCGACCCCCTGCGTGACAGGCAGGTATTCTAACCGACTGAACTACCGCTCCACCGAATACTTCTTTCATCACCGGATTAATGCACCGGCTTACTGCTTAATTTGATGCCTGGCAGTTCCCTACTCTCACATGGGGAGACCCCACACTACCATCGGCGCTACGGCGTTTCACTTCTGAGTTCGGCATGGGGTCAGGTGGGACCACCGCGCTAAAGCCGCCAGGCAAATTCTTTGTGCTCTGTCCTGTGTCTTTTGTGCTGATACTGCGTTGGCTGCTCTCGTAAAGTCAGTCACATACCTCAGTATGCTCCTTCCTTTTCTTCGCTGGCCGCCTTGTCTCAGCGCAAAATCCTTCGGACTCTGAATCTAAGCTGAATATTGTTCGTCTTCTCAAATCCGCCAAAACATCTTCGGCGTTGTAAGGTTAAGCCTCACGGTTCATTAGTACCGGTTAGCTCAACGCATCGCTGCGCTTACACACCCGGCCTATCAACGTCGTCGTCTTCAACGTTCCTTTAGTGTCCTTAAAGGACAAGGGAAGACTCATCTCGGGGCAAGTTTCGTGCTTAGATGCTTTCAGCACTTATCTCTTCCGCATGTAGCTACCGGGCAATGCCATTGGCATGACAACCCGAACACCAGTGATGCGTCCACTCCGGTCCTCTCGTACTAGGAGCAGCCCCCCTCAATCTTCCAGCGCCCACGGCAGATAGGGACCGAACTGTCTCACGACGTTCTAAACCCAGCTCGCGTACCACTTTAAATGGCGAACAGCCATACCCTTGGGACCTACTTCAGCCCCAGGATGTGATGAGCCGACATCGAGGTGCCAAACACCGCCGTCGATATGAACTCTTGGGCGGTATCAGCCTGTTATCCCCGGAGTACCTTTTATCCGTTGAGCGATGGCCCTTCCATTCAGAACCACCGGATCACTATGACCTGCTTTCGCACCTGCTCGCGCCGTCACGCTCGCAGTCAAGCTGGCTTATGCCATTGCACTAACCTCCTGATGTCCGACCAGGATTAGCCAACCTTCGTGCTCCTCCGTTACTCTTTGGGAGGAGACCGCCCCAGTCAAACTACCCACCAGACACTGTCCGCAACCCGGATTACGGGTCCACGTTAGAACATCAAACATTAAAGGGTGGTATTTCAAGGTTGGCTCCATGCAGACTGGCGTCCACACTTCAAAGCCTCCCACCTATCCTACACATCAAGGCTCAATGTTCAGTGTCAAGCTATAGTAAAGGTTCACGGGGTCTTTCCGTCTTGCCGCGGGTACACTGCATCTTCACAGCGAGTTCAATTTCACTGAGTCTCGGGTGGAGACAGCCTGGCCATCATTACGCCATTCGTGCAGGTCGGAACTTACCCGACAAGGAATTTCGCTACCTTAGGACCGTTATAGTTACGGCCGCCGTTTACCGGGGCTTCGATCAAGAGCTTCTCCTTACGGATAACCCCATCAATTAACCTTCCGGCACCGGGCAGGCGTCACACCGTATACGTCCACTTTCGTGTTTGCACAGTGCTGTGTTTTTAATAAACAGTTGCAGCCAGCTGGTATCTTCGACTGATTTCAGCTCCGTCCGCAGGGACTTCACCTACACATCAGCGTGCCTTCTCCCGAAGTTACGGCACCATTTTGCCTAGTTCCTTCACCCGAGTTCTCTCAAGCGCCTTGGTATTCTCTACCTGACCACCTGTGTCGGTTTGGGGTACGATTTCGTGTTACCTGATGCTTAGAGGCTTTTCCTGGAAGCAGGGCATTTGTTACTTCATCACCGTAGTGACTCGTCATCACACCTCAGCCTTGATTATCCGGATTTGCCTGGATAACCAGCCTACATGCTTAAACCGGGACAACCGTCGCCCGGCTAACATAGCCTTCTCCGTCCCCCCTTCGCAGTAACACCAAGTACAGGAATATTAACCTGTTTCCCATCGACTACGCCTTTCGGCCTCGCCTTAGGGGTCGACTCACCCTGCCCCGATTAACGTTGGACAGGAACCCTTGGTCTTCCGGCGAGCGGGCTTTTCACCCGCTTTATCGTTACTTATGTCAGCATTCGCACTTCTGATACCTCCAGCATGCCTCACAGCACACCTTCGCAGGCTTACAGAACGCTCCCCTACCCAACAACACATAGTGTCGCTGCCGCAGCTTCGGTGCATGGTTTAGCCCCGTTACATCTTCCGCGCAGGCCGACTCGACCAGTGAGCTATTACGCTTTCTTTAAATGATGGCTGCTTCTAAGCCAACATCCTGGCTGTCTGTGCCTTCCCACATCGTTTCCCACTTAACCATGACTTTGGGACCTTAGCTGGCGGTCTGGGTTGTTTCCCTCTTCACGACGGACGTTAGCACCCGCCGTGTGTCTCCCGTGATAACATTCTCCGGTATTCGTAGTTTGCATCGGGTTGGTAAGCCGGGATGGCCCCCTAGCCGAAACAGTGCTCTACCCCCGGAGATGAATTCACGAGGCGCTACCTAAATAGCTTTCGGGGAGAACCAGCTATCTCCCGGTTTGATTGGCCTTTCACCCCCAGCCACAAGTCATCCGCTAATTTTTCAACATTAGTCGGTTCGGTCCTCCAGTTAGTGTTACCCAACCTTCAACCTGCCCATGGCTAGATCACCGGGTTTCGGGTCTATACCCTGCAACTTAACGCCCAGTTAAGACTCGGTTTCCCTTCGGCTCCCCTATTCGGTTAACCTTGCTACAGAATATAAGTCGCTGACCCATTATACAAAAGGTACGCAGTCACACCACGAAGGTGCTCCCACTGCTTGTACGTACACGGTTTCAGGTTCTTTTTCACTCCCCTCGCCGGGGTTCTTTTCGCCTTTCCCTCACGGTACTGGTTCACTATCGGTCAGTCAGGAGTATTTAGCCTTGGAGGATGGTCCCCCCATATTCAGACAGGATACCACGTGTCCCGCCCTACTCATCGAGCTCACAGCCTGTGTGCTTTCGTGTACGGGGCTGTCACCCTGTATCGCGCGACTTTCCAGACGCTTCCACTAACACACAAGCTGATTCAGGCTCTGGGCTGCTCCCCGTTCGCTCGCCGCTACTGGGGGAATCTCGGTTGATTTCTTTTCCTCGGGGTACTTAGATGTTTCAGTTCCCCCGGTTCGCCTCATTAACCTATGGATTCAGTTAATGATAGTGTGACGAATCACACTGGGTTTCCCCATTCGGACATCGCCGGGTCAAAGGTTCATATCACCTCGCCGGCGCTTTTCGCAGATTAGCACGTCCTTCATCGCCTCTGACTGCCAGGGCATCCACCGTGTACGCTTAGTCGCTTAACCTCACAACCCGAAGATGTTTCTTTCGATTCATCCTCGCGCTGTAAAAATTTGAGAGACTCGAACACACTGTCATCTGTTCTTATTACGGAGAACAGACACTGTGTGTCGTTTCAATTTTCAGCTTGATCCAGATTTTTAAAGAGCAAAACTTCGCAGTGCACCTTTTCAGGTTCACTCTGAAGTTTTCTTGTGTTCGCAGTAAATGATGGTGGAGCTATGCGGGATCGAACCGCAGACCTCCTGCGTGCAAAGCAGGCGCTCTCCCAGCTGAGCTATAGCCCCATCGTGGTCAAATCTCGTTAACCGTAATTCTTTCTGAGACAAGGCGTGGAATAACGAAGCATACACCGGTATGCGAGTCATTTCACAACGCAGTATTCAGGAAGAATTTGGTAGGCCTGAGTGGACTTGAACCACCGACCTCACCCTTATCAGGGGTGCGCTCTAACCACCTGAGCTACAAGCCTGCAGAGATTTTTTACTGCTGTATTTCATCAGACAATCTGTGTGAGCACTGCAAAGGCAGGTTCTTTAAGGTAAGGAGGTGATCCAACCGCAGGTTCCCCTACGGTTACCTTGTTACGACTTCACCCCAGTCATGAATCACAAAGTGGTAAGCGCCCTCCCGAAGGTTAAGCTACCTACTTCTTTTGCAACCCACTCCCATGGTGTGACGGGCGGTGTGTACAAGGCCCGGGAACGTATTCACCGTGGCATTCTGATCCACGATTACTAGCGATTCCGACTTCATGGAGTCGAGTTGCAGACTCCAATCCGGACTACGACGCACTTTATGAGGTCCGCTTGCTCTCGCGAGGTCGCTTCTCTTTGTATGCGCCATTGTAGCACGTGTGTAGCCCTGGTCGTAAGGGCCATGATGACTTGACGTCATCCCCACCTTCCTCCAGTTTATCACTGGCAGTCTCCTTTGAGTTCCCGGCCGGACCGCTGGCAACAAAGGATAAGGGTTGCGCTCGTTGCGGGACTTAACCCAACATTTCACAACACGAGCTGACGACAGCCATGCAGCACCTGTCTCACGGTTCCCGAAGGCACTAAGGCATCTCTGCCGAATTCCGTGGATGTCAAGACCAGGTAAGGTTCTTCGCGTTGCATCGAATTAAACCACATGCTCCACCGCTTGTGCGGGCCCCCGTCAATTCATTTGAGTTTTAACCTTGCGGCCGTACTCCCCAGGCGGTCGACTTAACGCGTTAGCTCCGGAAGCCACGCCTCAAGGGCACAACCTCCAAGTCGACATCGTTTACGGCGTGGACTACCAGGGTATCTAATCCTGTTTGCTCCCCACGCTTTCGCACCTGAGCGTCAGTCTTTGTCCAGGGGGCCGCCTTCGCCACCGGTATTCCTCCAGATCTCTACGCATTTCACCGCTACACCTGGAATTCTACCCCCCTCTACAAGACTCAAGCCTGCCAGTTTCGAATGCAGTTCCCAGGTTGAGCCCGGGGATTTCACATCCGACTTGACAGACCGCCTGCGTGCGCTTTACGCCCAGTAATTCCGATTAACGCTTGCACCCTCCGTATTACCGCGGCTGCTGGCACGGAGTTAGCCGGTGCTTCTTCTGCGGGTAACGTCAATCAACACGGTTATTAACCGTATCGCCTTCCTCCCCGCTGAAAGTGCTTTACAACCCGAAGGCCTTCTTCACACACGCGGCATGGCTGCATCAGGCTTGCGCCCATTGTGCAATATTCCCCACTGCTGCCTCCCGTAGGAGTCTGGACCGTGTCTCAGTTCCAGTGTGGCTGGTCATCCTCTCAGACCAGCTAGGGATCGTCGCCTAGGTGAGCCGTTACCCCACCTACTAGCTAATCCCATCTGGGCACATCCGATGGCAAGAGGCCCGAAGGTCCCCCTCTTTGGTCTTGCGACGTTATGCGGTATTAGCTACCGTTTCCAGTAGTTATCCCCCTCCATCGGGCAGTTTCCCAGACATTACTCACCCGTCCGCCACTCGTCACCCGAGGAGCAAGCTCCTCTGTGCTACCGTTCGACTTGCATGTGTTAGGCCTGCCGCCAGCGTTCAATCTGAGCCATGATCAAACTCTTCAATTTAAAAGTTTGATGCTCTTAGAATTAAACTTCGTAATGAATTACGTGTTCACTCCAGAGACTTGGTATTCATTTATTGTCCGAAGACATTAAGAATCCATGTCACTTTGAGTGCCCACACAGATTGTCTGATAAATTGTTAAAGAGCAGTGCCGCTTCGTTTTTCGCTGCGGCGCGGGGTGTGCATATTACGCTTTCCCGCTGCAGAGTCAAGTATTTATTTTTACTTTTCTCTGCGGGTTTCTCACCGGCATTCGCCTGAGAACCCTGCTGACCCGGCGGCTTGCTTGCCGTTGTTCCGTGTCAGTGGAGGCGCATTATAGGGAGTTCTCTGGAAGTGACAAGCCCTAATTTTAAAAAACTTTTCAACCGTCTCTTTTTTGCTCAAAACACCACTAGAGCGCGAGTTTTTCGAGCGCTCCGAAGCCATAGCGCTGTAAAACGGGCAATAAAAGAACAGTTTCTGGTGTAACGGCCATGCAATACGCCAGATTCGCATCTGCTGATTTAGCATCAGGCGCTTCATGCTCAAGCAACCAGGCCGTACGACGCGCAATAGCCGCACCGGAATCCACCAGCCGCGTCCCCTCGGGGAGTACCTGCAACAACTCATGCTGTAATAAAGGGAAGTGTGTACAGCCGAGTACTACGGTATCGGGTGGCTCCGGCATACGCAGCCACGGGCGTAGAATACGTTTGAGCTCATCCAGCGGAACGGGCTTACCGTGTAACTTCGCTTCCGCAAGCTCAACCATCTCCGCAGAACCCAGCAATTCAATTTTGCATTCATTGGCAAAACGCTTGATAAGCTCATGCGTATAAGGACGTTTTACCGTTGCTCTCGTTGCCAGTAACCCAACCACGCCATTCGCCGTTAAGCGTGCAGCGGGTTTGATCGCGGGAACCACCCCTACAACCGGGAAAGCGAATTTCTCACGTAGCGCAGGTAAAGAAACGGTGCTGGCGGTATTGCAGGCAATGACGGCAAGCGCCAGAGGATATTGAGCCTGAACGGCAGTAACGATTTCGACAACACGTTCAACGATGAATTCTTCGCTCTTTTCCCCATAAGGAAAGGCGACGTTGTCGAACGCGTAAATGTAATGCAGGTCCGGCAGGAGATGCCGGACCTCATCATAAACCGATAACCCCCCTACGCCAGAATCAAACACCAGCACAGTGGGCCGCAGTTTAGAAGGTGTAGCTGCCAGACAAGGTATATTCTCGTCCTGCAGTTTGGTAGCCATAAGCTGTCTCGTAATCTTTATCGAACAGGTTAGCTATTTTACCACGAACTGTCAGATGAGAGGTCATTGGATATGACAATCCAATGTCCCAGACACTTACACCGCCCAACTTAACCGTATGGGAGGTATAAGTTGTTGCGTCATAGGCGTTGTCATAGCGTTGCCCCATATATTGATACGCGACATTCCAGCCCAGGTCATAAATCTGCCCGGTCAGTTCGTACTTAACCTGCTGTTTGGCACGACGTGCAAGCACCTTATTGGTTTCGTCATCACGCGGATCGATATATTGCAGCGTCAGATGATGATCGACAGGACCTGTCGTCACGTTTCCGGTCCACTCCAGTCCTTTGATCGTGGCCGATTTTACGTTGTAGTAAGCGTTGTTGTCGTAATCAATCAGGTTGTTGATTTCATAACGATACGTAGAAAGACGCCAGTCCACTGGCCCGGTCAGCCCTTCAAGCCCGGCTTCCCACTGTTTAGACTCTTCCGGTTTCAGATTCGGGTTGGAAGCAATACCAAAGCGCTCTGCGCCAAACTGCTGCCCAAGCGATGGCGCGAGGAACCCGGTGCCGTAAGAAAGCGTCACTCGGTAATCATCGACGAATTCCCACCCCGCCGCTGTCTGCCAGGTACCATGCCAACCGAACTGTTCGTCGTGATCTTCACGCCCGGACGCTTCCAGGGTTACCTTGTCAATTTGCTGCTGGCCGGTCAGATAGAGCCCGGTGGTGTCGCGCTTGTAGATATCCGTACTGGAAGTGCCGCTGGATTGCAGTTTCTCTTGTTTCCAGTCAACCCCTCCGCTTACCGCGCCATGCCCCACCTCGACGTTGTTACCCCACTGGATGTAACGCTGTTCCATATTGTCCAGGCTTGCACTCGCTGCATAGCGGCCATCCTGCGCATTGTAATTATAATTTTTAAGGTGCTGATAATTGGCAATCAACTGAGATGAGTAGATGCCGGAATGATAATTGAGGCCGGTGTCCCATGATTGGGTGTAATTCTGGCTTTCATCGCCACCGCCTGCGTAACCACCGCTGCCCTGGTCGTAATCAGTATTTGAACTGTAGCCATAGCCGCGGAAGAACCCTGAGACGCTATCGTTAAATTTATGCTGAACGCCGCCCCAGAACAGTTTATTGCGATAACCGTCGCGATCGCTGTCATCCGCGTAGGTTGAATCCGGCTGTACGTTAAAACCCTTGGTCGTCTGATACGCACCAGCAGCGGTGACCATCGTATCGCCAAAGCGTTGATTTATCGCACCGTCATAGTTCTGGTAACTGTTGCTCCCCATCCCTGCGTTAATCTGCGCGCGCTCATCGTCACTCATCGTAATGATGTTAACCACGCCGCCGATGGCACCGGATCCATAAACCGCAGAGCGTGGCCCACGGATGTATTCAATACGCTGTACCAGCGAGACCGGGATCTGACCAATATCGATAGCATTGCCAATACCGGCACGGGCCATCGGTACGCCGTCAATCAGCACCAGCACATGACGCGCTTCGGTACCGCGAACAAAGAGAGAAGAACTCTGCCCTATTCCACCGTACTGGGCGATGTCCACGCCCGGCAGGCGACGCATCACATCGTTAAGGTCTTTTGACTGCCAGCGTTGAATATCTTCACGCGTCACCACATCGGTGGGTGCCAGTACGGTGTTCACCGGTTGTTGAAAACGGTTTGCTGTTACCACCAGAGTGTCCGGGGAGCCATCCTGCGCCCAGCCGGAAAAAGCCGTGACGGAGAGCGCCGTCAGCAGCGAAGTTTTTTTAATCATTGTGAGAGCATCCACAAAATAATAAGGATGCCGCAGGCGTCATCAATAGCTCGCGATGATGGCACCATATGCGACGTAATACCGGCAGGTCTTCGGGCTAGGAGGTACAACAAGATGATGACTTCCCACATATATATGCAGTGTCTGCTTTCGCTATCATCCCACACATCCTTACCGCTGCGCGTCAGCTCCAGATTTACACTGGATTCCCTTTTAACTCACAGGACCGGAACAAGGATGCTACATTCAGAAACATATAGATGTCCAGACTGCTATGCCGGGAAGTGAAAAAACATCCGGGACTGGACATCCCCTGAGCAATCCCTACAATCCCCGCGTTATTCTTAATCATTCAGGAAGCACAATGACACCCGAACACCTGCCGACAGAACAGTACGAAGCCCAGTTGGCTGAAAAAGTCGTACGTCTGCAAGCCATGATGACGCCTTTTTCCGCGCCCGTTCCGGAGGTGTTCCGCTCACCGGTCAGCCATTACCGCATGCGCGCGGAGTTTCGCATCTGGCACGACGGCGACGATCTTTACCACATTATTTTTGATCAACAGACGAAAAGCCGAATCCGTGTCGATAGCTTCCCGGCGGCAAGCGAGCTGATCAATCAGTTAATGAAAGCGCTGATGGACGGACTGCGCGGCAATAAAGTGCTGCGTCACAAGTTATTCCAGATTGATTATCTGACCACCATGAGCAATCAGGCCGTTGTCTCCCTGCTGTATCACAAGAAACTGGATGATGAATGGCGTGAAGAGGCTACGCGTCTGCGTGATGCCTTACGTGCAAAAAACCTGAACGTGCACCTGATCGGGCGTGCCACTAAAACCAAAATCGAACTGGATCAGGATTATATCGACGAACGTCTGCCGATCGCCGGGAAAGAGATGATTTATCGCCAGGTGGAAAACAGCTTCACGCAACCCAACGCGGCGATGAATATTCAAATGCTGGAATGGGCGCTGGGCGCGACAAAAGATTCAACAGGCGACCTGCTGGAACTCTACTGCGGCAACGGCAATTTCTCACTGGCGCTTGCACGTAATTTTGACCGCGTTCTGGCCACGGAAATCGCCAAACCTTCAGTTGCGGCTGCACAATATAATATCGCGGCGAATCATATTGGTAACGTGCAAATCATTCGTATGTCGGCAGAAGAGTTTACCCAGGCCATGAACGGTGTGCGTCAATTCAACCGCTTGCAGGGTATCGATTTGAAAGGTTATCAGTGCGAGACGATTTTTGTCGATCCGCCGCGTAGCGGGCTGGATGCGGAAACGGAAAAAATGGTGCAGGCCTATCCGCGCATTCTTTATATCTCCTGTAACCCGGAGACGCTGTGTAAGAACCTGGAAACCCTAAGCCAGACACACCGCGTTGAACGCCTTGCGCTGTTCGATCAATTCCCTTACACGCACCATATGGAATGCGGCGTATTGCTCACTGCGAAGTAAAAGCGAAGCGCATTGGCTCATGGGCCGATGCGCTTCATTTATTTGGTTTACAGTTCCGACTTACGGTTACGTATGCGATAACCAATCCAGAAAACCAGGATCACTGACAATACCGCCGGCAGGAAATTAGAACCAATAGCCGGGTATTCCGCCCGTACCACGGTGCTGTAAAGTAACACGCCCAGAATAAAACAGGCCGCTGCCAGGCCCGGCAACCCGACCGGCATAGTCCGGTTTTGATAACGCTGATGCAGGCAGTACACCGTTAGCACCAGTGAAATGATCGGGAAGACGGAAAAAGGCACGATCGAGCTAAAAATCGCTGCAAATGCGCCGTTAATCGATAAGCCAGCGATCAGCGCCAGCAACAATGTACCTCTATCCTGGACAGATTGTTTCATTACTTATCCTTCACTCGTCGGTTTGATGCGCCATTTTTTCTTGTTCACGGCGATACCAGTAATACGCACCTTTGGAGATCATCCTCAGTTGCAATACCAGCCGCTCTTCTAATTGCCTGCGTTGCTCAACGCCGATATCCAGTGCCTCGGCACCCGCGCTGAAAACAATAGTTACCATTGCCTCGGCCTGCGCTTCGGTGAACGCACGCGGCATATGGTTTTCGAGTTCGAGATAATCGGCAAGTTCCGCAATAAAGTGCTGGATTTCACGTGCTACCGCAGCGCGGAATGCCGCTGAGGTGCCGGAACGTTCACGTAGTAGCAGACGAAATGCGTTCGGATTGTTGCCGATGAATTCCATAAAGGTCGAAACGGACGTTCGAATAACGCTGCCGCCTTTTGCAATACGCTGGCGTGCCTGACGCATCAATTGACGCAGCATCAATCCGCTCTCATCAACCATGGTCAGGCCGAGCTCATCCACATCGCGGAAATGGCGATAAAAGGACGTCGGGGCAATGCCCGCTTCACGCGCAACTTCGCGCAAACTCAGGCTGGCAAAACTGCGCTCAGCGCTAAGCTGGCTAAATGCCGCCTCCACCAGCGAACGCCGGGTTTTTTCTTTTTGTTGCGCTCTAACGCCCATCACGATGCTTGAATCCCTCCGCAGACCTGCTGGCACTATACCAGAGAATAAAACTAATCGGATTGTACTGGATTGTGAATGATTGTTTACGAGCTCTTTCTGCTTTACTGCATGAAAAAAGCACAACGATAATTGGGTTATCCCGCTAACGATGTTACTATTATGTTGTTTTTATGTATAAGAACAGGTAAGCCCTCCCATGCCACATTCCTACGATTACGACGCAATAGTTATAGGCTCCGGTCCCGGCGGCGAAGGCGCTGCTATGGGGCTGGTTAAACAAGGTGCCCGGATAGCTGTCATTGAGCGCTATCACAACGTGGGCGGAGGATGTACCCACTGGGGAACCATCCCCTCGAAAGCCCTTCGCCATGCGGTCAGCCGTATTATCGAATTTAACCAAAACCCTTTATATAGCGACCACACCCGCCTTCTTCGTTCTTCTTTCGCCGATATTCTCAATCATGCAGATAGCGTGATTAACCAACAAACGCAGATGCGGCAAGGCTTTTATGAGCGTAATCGCTGCGAGATCTTGCAGGGTAACGCCCATTTTGTTGACCCACACACAGTTTCGCTGGAGTGCCCGGATGGCTCAGTAGAAACCCTCACCGCCGAGAAGTTCGTGATAGCCTGTGGTTCGCGCCCCTATCGCCCGGCCGATGTGGACTTCTCTCATCCACGCATTTATGACAGCGACTCAATTCTGAATATGCACCACGAACCTCGCCATGTGATCATCTACGGTGCGGGGGTGATCGGCTGCGAATACGCGTCGATCTTCCGGGGAATGAATGTCAAAGTCGATCTGATCAACACCCGCGATCGCCTGCTGGCTTTTCTGGATCAGGAAATGTCGGACTCCCTTTCCTATCACTTCTGGAACAGTGGCGTCGTTATTCGCCATAACGAAGAATATGAACAGATTGAGGGGATGGATGATGGTGTGATTATGCACCTGAAATCTGGCAAGAAAGTGAAAGCAGACTGCCTGCTCTACGCCAACGGACGTACCGGTAACACTGACAGCCTGCAGCTGGAAAATATTGGTCTGGATGCTGATGGCCGTGGTCAGTTGAAAGTCAACAGTATGTACCAGACAGCGTTGCCGCATATTTATGCCGTGGGCGATGTCATTGGTTACCCAAGCCTTGCTTCGGCGGCGTATGATCAGGGGCGTATTGCCGCACAGGCGATGGTGAAAGGTGAAGCGACAGCCCACCTGGTGGAAGACATTCCAACCGGCATTTACACCATTCCGGAAATTAGCTCTGTGGGCAAAACCGAGCAGCAATTAACGGCAATGAAAGTACCTTACGAGGTGGGTCGGGCTCAGTTTAAGCATCTGGCGCGCGCGCAGATTGTGGGTATGAACGTTGGCACGCTGAAAATCCTGTTCCATCGCGAAACCAAAGAGATTTTAGGGATTCACTGCTTTGGGGAACGCGCGGCCGAAATCATTCACATCGGCCAGGCGATTATGGAGCAGAAAGGTGGCGGTAACACGATAGAATACTTTGTTAACACCACCTTTAACTACCCGACCATGGCGGAAGCCTATCGGGTAGCCGCGCTAAATGGCCTAAACCGCCTGTTTTAACGCACTGTCGAAATGGCCATCCATCGCACCACGGATGGCCTCTGCCAGCTGCTCATAGCGGCTACGCAGCGGTGAGCCAGGACGATAAACCAGCCCAATCGTACGACGCGGTTCCGGTTTAATGCATGGCAGATATACCACGCCATCACGCACACGTTCACGCGGTACTGCCAGTGCAGGCAGCAACGTGATACCGCTGCCCGCAGCGACCATATTACGCAGTGTCTCCAGACTGGTCGCCCGGAAGTGAGTGTCTTCATCGGCACCCGCTTCAAAGCAGAAGCCCATCGCCTGATCGCGCAGGCAGTGTCCATCTTCCAGCATCAGCAGCTTTTCACCCGCCAGATCGGACATCGGGACGCGGTCGCGATTCGCCCAGGGGTGGTCCTGATAAATCGCCAGCATCATGGGTTCGTCGAACAGCGGCACCTCAATAAAGGCTTCACTCTCTTTTACCAACGCCAGGATTGCACAATCGAGCTTGCCGCTGTCCAGTTGCGCCAGAAGCTGATGGGTCTGCGCCTCATGCAGATACATTTCCAGTTTCGGGAATGTCTGGTGCAGCATAGGGATAATATGCGGAAGCAGATAGGGTCCAACGGTAGGGATTAAGCCAATATGCAGTGGGCCGGACATCGTCTCCCCCTGCTGGCTTGCCATCTCCTTGAGCACTTTGACCTCACGCAGCACGGTGCGTGCCTGATCAACCAGCAGCAAACCGGCCTGAGTGAACAAGACTTTGCGGCTGGTACGCTCCAGCAGCATAACGCCAAGCTCGTCTTCCAGTTTACGAATTTGCCCGCTCAATGTTGGCTGGCTGACGTGGCAGGAATCCGCTGCACGGCGAAAATGGCGGTGTTCAGCTAACGCCACCAGATATTCAAGATCACGAATATTCATTATTCATCCTCCGTCGCCACGATAGTTCATGGCGATAGATAGAATAGCAACGAACGATTATCCCTATCAAGCATTCTGTTCAATAATTAACTCAAGAAACGAAGCGGGACATATTACCCTTGATGCCACTGCCAGTTTTCTCTGAACAACTAAAGCCAACGTGAACATTTGCGGACCCCCGTGGTCCGCTTTTTTTTGCACAGGATAAAAACAAAAGGCAGCCAGCGCTGCCTTTGTCAGGATCGGCTCTCTCGCCCTGAGAGAGGGAACTCAGAGAAGCTTATACCAGGCGATTTTTCGCATCCGCAATGGCCTGAGCGACCTGTTTCGGCGACACGCCGCCTTTTGCTGCGCGTTTATCCAGGCAAGATTGCAGCGACAAAATCGGATACACATCATCGGCAATCACCGCACTGAACTTCTGCAAATCCGCCAGCGCCAGATCTTCGAGTGGTTTGCCCTGGCGGATAGCTTCCACCACGGCCTCACCAACAATATGGTGCGCTTCACGGAATGGCACGCCTTTGGCCACCAGGTAATCCGCCAGCTCGGTCGCATTCGCATACCCCTGCTGCGCCGCTTCCTGGCAACGCGGACGTTTTACCTGAATGCCGTCCAGCACCAGCGCCGCCATATGCAGGCAGTCAAGCCAGGTGTCGAGCGCATCGAACAGCCCTTCTTTGTCTTCCTGCATATCTTTGTTGTACGCCAACGGCAGACCTTTCAGGGTCATCATCATGCCGGTCAGCGCGCCCTGCACGCGGCCACACTTGCCGCGGATTAGCTCCAGCGCATCCGGGTTTTTCTTTTGCGGCATCAGAGAAGAGCCGGAGGTAACGCGATCGGACAGTTCAACGAACCCGGCTTCACCGGTATTGAAGAAAATCAGGTCTTCGGCGAAACGGGAGAGATGAACCATACCGATAGAGGCGTCAGAGAGCAGCTCCAGCACATGGTCACGATCAGATACGGTGTCCAGGCTGTTACGGGTTGCGGATGCAAAACCCAGCCAGCCGGCCAGCTGTTCGCGATCAATTTCATAAGCAGTGCCCGCCAGTGCGCCGCAGCCCAGCGGGCTCACGTCCAGGCGCTTGAGCGTATCCTGCAGGCGGCTTTCATCACGCGCCAGCATTTCTACATAGGCCAGGCACCAGTGGGCAAAAGTTACCGGCTGCGCACGTTGCAGGTGGGTGTAACCCGGCATCACTGCATCCTGGTTATTTTCCGCGGTTTCAACCAGCGCACTCTGCAACTGACGGTTTGCCGTCAGCAGCTCAGCCACCGTGTCTTTGCACCATAGTTTGAGGTCAGTCGCGACCTGATCGTTACGGCTACGCCCGGTGTGCAGTTTTTTACCCAACTGACCGACTTTATCGATCAGTTTACCTTCCACCCAGCTATGAATGTCTTCGGCATCGCTTTCGAGGATCTGCTGCGGATTCGCACGCACTTCTTCAAGCAGGATCTTCAGCGCCTCTTCCAGTTGTCGTTGCTCATCGTTGGTTAATACACCCACGGTGACCAACGCTTTGGACCAGGCCACAGAGCCAACGATATCCTGCTCCGCCAGGCGATAGTCAAAGCGCAAAGAGTCATTGAACTGTTTGAACCGTTGATCTGCTGCCTGAGTAAAACGCCCGCCCCAAAGTGCCATAACATGCTTCCTTAAATTCGTTTAATGTTGCCTGTCTTTCACCCCCTCCGCTCAGGAGAGGGCCAGAGAAAATTTTAAGCCAGAATACGTGTGCCGATCGGTGTGCCGTTAAACAGCGCCGGTAACTGATCCGCATGCCGCCAGGAGGCGATATCCACCGGCCGATTCAGCGTACGCGCCGCATCAAGCGCCGCATTCACCTTCACAATCATGCCATCGGTGATGATGCCCTGCGCGATTAACTGCTCGGCTTTCGCCGCCGTCATCTCGGCAATACGCTGGCCTTTACCATCCAGAATACCGCTCACATCGGAGAGCAAAATCAGGTCTGCGCCCAGTGTTGCCGCCAGCGCCGTCGCCGCCTGGTCTGCGTTGACGTTCATCAGTTCGCCTTCGTCGGTCACACCGATAGAGCTAATCACCGGCAGGAAACCACCGTCCAGCAGCGCGTTAATCAGTTTAGGCGAGCCTGGCTGGGCCAGACCCACATGACCAAGCTCTTCATCCAGCTTCGTCACTTTTACGCTGTCGCCATCGCCAAGGAAGAGACCGACAGATGCAATCTGGTGTTTCTTCGCCCAGGCCAGCAGAGTTTTGTTCGCCGTACCCGCCAACGCACCGGTAATAATGTCGATTTGATCGGCAGGGGTCACGCGCAGGCCATTTTTCTTTTTCACGGGCAGGTTGAGCTGTTTCATCAACTCATCCACTACGCAGCCGCCGCCGTGGACAATGACCAGCGGACGCTGGTGCGATTCACGGTAATTCACCAGCGCGGTAAACAGACGCTCCAGCGCTTCTTCACTATCCAGCAGCACGCCGCCGAGTTTAATAATTAATGGATTCATCATCAGGCCTGCACTCAATTAGATAAGAGACTGGGTTTCAGCGTAGCCGAAACGAATATTGGCACACTGCACTGCCTGTGCAGCCGCACCTTTTAATAAGTTATCTTCGGTGGCCACGACAATCAGATGCTCGTCCTTCACGGCGAAACCAATATCGCAGAATGGCAGGCCAACCACATTTTTCAGCGCCGGAACGCCTTTATCGTACAGGCGTACCAGCGGTTTATTGCCATAAGCCTGGTGGAAAATCTCCGCAACTTGCGCATGGGTCACACCCGGCTTCAAACGGCAGGTAATGGTTTCCAGAATGCCGCGCGGGAAATTGCCCAGATGCGGGGTAAAAATAACCTCAGCCCCCAGGTGGGTGGTGATTTCCGGATGATGGCGATGGTTGAACACGCCATACGGCTGCAGGCTGACTTCACAGAAACTGTTCGAGATCGCGGCTTTACGCCCTGCACCGCTCACACCACTGGTGGCGTTAATCACTGGCCACTGATTCAGTTCCAGCACGCCCGCATCAATCAGCGGCTTAAGGGAGAGCTGAGCCGCTGTCGGATAGCAGCCCGGCACGGCTATCAGATTCGCCTCTTTCAGCGCATCCGTACTCCACTCCGCCAGGCCATACACTGCTTGCGCGAGCAGGTCCGGATGCTGATGGGTAAAGCCATAGAATTTTTCATAGAACGCGGGATCGTTAACACGAAACGCACCAGAGAGATCGAAGACTACGCAGCCCGCTGCGAGAAATTGCGGTGCCAGGTCGTGGCTCACTTCATGCGCGGTTGCCAGAAACACGACATCCACACCTTGCGCGAACTCACTGATATCCGACATCGGCTGCAATGGCAGGTCGACAATGCCTTTCAACTGCGGATGTAAATCAGAGACCAATTTTCCTGCATCATTACTTTGCGCTGAAACCGTCAAAGCGGTTATGTTCATATGAGGATGGCGATTTACATAGGTCACTAGCTCTGCGCCGGCGTAACCGCTGGCACCCACAATTAATGTGTTCAACATCGGGGCAGTCTACCTTCTTAGTACGTCATGTTTGCCAGGGAGTGATTCGACATCAATCCCACGTCGCGCAGTAAAGGCGCCGGATGGGTTCCTTTACGCTCAGCATTAATGTATTTTTATTCACTATTAATGCATGAATATTGATACTATCACGAACTCAGGTATGTCAACAATGAAAATGAATTTGCCACCATTTATCGAGATTTACCGCGCCCTGATTGGCACTCCGTCTATCAGTGCAACGGAAGAAGCCCTTGATCAAAGCAATGCTTCTTTAATCAATCTGCTTGCTGGATGGTTTGGCGACCTCGGGTTCAAGGTTGAAGTACAACCCGTCCCCGGCACACGCAATAAGTTTAACCTGTTAGCCAGTATTGGCGAGGGCGCCGGTGGCCTTCTGTTGACTGGCCACACCGATACCGTTCCGTTCGATGACGGGCGCTGGACACGCGATCCTTTCACCCTGACAGAGCACGATAACAAGCTCTACGGCCTGGGCACCGCCGATATGAAAGGCTTCTTCGCCTTCATTCTTGACGCGTTGCGTGATGTTGATGTGACGAAACTGAAAAAGCCGCTCTACATTCTGGCGACGGCCGATGAAGAGACCAGCATGGCGGGTGCACGCTATTTCTCCGAAAACACAGCGATTCGCCCGGATTGCGCCATCATCGGTGAGCCAACGTCTCTGCAACCGATCCGCGCCCATAAAGGTCATATCTCCACAGCGGTGCGTGTGATGGGCCAGTCCGGCCACTCCAGCGACCCGGCACGTGGCGTGAATGCCATTGAACTGATGCACGATGCCATCGGGCGCATCATGACTCTGCGTGACAACCTGAAAGAGCGCTATCACTACGATGCGTTCACCGTACCTTATCCAACGCTGAACCTCGGCAGCCTGCACGGCGGTGATGCTTCCAACCGTATCTGTGCCTGCTGCGAACTGCATATGGACATCCGCCCACTGCCAGGTATGACGCTGAGCGATCTCGACGGCTTACTGAATGAAGCACTGGCACCCGTGAGCGAGCGCTGGCCGGGCCGCCTGACGGTTTCTGAACTGCATCCGCCGATCCCAGGCTACGAGTGCCCGCCGGATCATCAGTTGGTTGAAGTGGTGGAAAAACTGCTCGGCGAGAAAACCGACGTGGTGAACTACTGTACCGAAGCGCCGTTCATTCAAACGCTGTGCCCGACCCTGGTGTTGGGACCGGGATCAATCAATCAGGCTCATCAGCCTGATGAATATCTTGAGACCCGCTTTATTAAACCCACGCGTGAATTGATTACGCAGGTGGTCCATCACTTCTGCTGGCATTGATTTACCCCCTCGCTCCGAGTAACCACATTCGGAGTAAGGATAAAATTGAGTGACATTGTTCACAATTCCATAAGCAACGCTTATTAGCCGGGAAGCGAATTAAATTTCGTAAATTCACGCCATTTATTCGTTTGCTGAACCGATTTCGCCGCAATTGACGCCGTGGGTTTTACGTGGCTTTATAAAAGGCGGTGTCTGATATCTATCCGTTTCACGTTGCATGGCGGTGGATATAACAAAATAAAATGAGATGGGGTGTCTGGGTTAACATGAACGAACAATATTCCGCTTTGCGTAGTAATGTCAGTATGCTCGGCAAGCTGCTGGGGGATACCATCAAGGATGCGTTGGGAGAGAATATCCTTGATAGGGTCGAAACAATCCGTAAGCTGTCCAAATCTTCACGTGCTGGTAATGAAGCGAGTCGTCAGGAACTGCTCAATACGCTGCAAAACCTGTCCAATGATGAACTGCTGCCGGTAGCCCGTGCATTCAGCCAGTTTCTGAACCTTGCCAACACCGCTGAGCAATACCACAGCATTTCGCCAAAAGGCGAAGCCGCAAGCAACCCGGAAGTGATTGCTCGTACTCTGCGTAAACTGAAAGACCAACCCGATCTCAACGAAGCGACCATCAAGCAAGCCGTCGAATCACTGTCGCTGGAGCTGGTACTGACAGCCCACCCGACAGAGATTACCCGCCGTACGCTGATCCATAAAATGGTGGAAGTGAATAACTGCTTAAAGCAGTTGGATAATACCGATATCGCCGATTATGAGCGCCATCAACTGATGCGCCGACTGCGCCAGCTTATCGCACAGTCCTGGCATACTGATGAAATCCGTAAACACCGTCCCAGCCCGGTCGACGAAGCCAAGTGGGGCTTTGCGGTGGTGGAAAACAGCCTGTGGGAAGGTGTGCCTAACTATCTTCGCGAGCTTAACGAACAGCTTGAAGCGAACCTGAATTACAAACTGCCAGTCGATTTCGTACCGGTACGCTTTACCTCCTGGATGGGCGGCGACCGCGACGGCAACCCGAACGTCACCGCAGAGATTACCCGTCACGTCCTGCTGCTGAGCCGCTGGAAGGCGACCGACCTGTTTCTGAAAGATATTCAGTTACTGATTTCTGAGCTCTCGATGGTTGAATGTACCGACGAGCTTCGCGAGCTGGCCGGTGCCGAAGGCGCTCAGGAACCGTACCGTTATCTGATGAAAAAACTGCGCGGCCAGCTGATGGCGACGCAGGCCTGGCTGGAAGCGCGCCTGAAAGGCCAAAGACTGCCGAAACCAGAAGGTCTGCTGAGCCAGAACGAACAGCTTTGGGAACCGCTTTACGCCTGTTACAAATCTCTGCAAGCCTGCGGTATGGGCATCATCGCGAATGGTGAACTGCTTGATACCCTTAGGCGCGTGAAATGCTTTGGCGTACCGCTGGTGCGTATTGATGTGCGTCAGGAGAGCACCCGTCACACCGAAGCGCTCGGCGAACTGACCCGTTACCTGGGTATCGGCGATTATGAAAGCTGGTCCGAAGCCGACAAACAGGCATTCCTGATTCGCGAACTGAACTCCAAACGTCCTCTGCTACCACGTAACTGGGAGCCGAGCAATGAAACCCGCGAGGTGCTCAATACCTGCAAAGCGATCGTTGACGCGCCGAAAGGATCGGTAGCCGCCTACGTGATCTCCATGGCGAAGACCCCATCCGACGTGCTGGGTGTTCATCTGTTGCTAAAAGAAGCCGGTATCGACTATGCCTTGCCGGTTGCGCCGCTGTTTGAAACCCTGGACGATCTGAACAATGCCAACGACGTGATGACCCAGTTGCTGAACATCGACTGGTACCGCGGCTTTATTCAGGGCAAACAGATGGTGATGATTGGCTATTCCGACTCCGCAAAAGACGCGGGCGTGATGGCCGCATCCTGGGCGCAATATCAGGCACAGGACGCGCTGATCAAAACCTGCGAGAAAGCCGGCATTGAGCTGACGCTGTTCCACGGTCGTGGCGGCTCGATTGGTCGTGGCGGCGCCCCGGCCCATGCGGCACTGCTTTCACAACCGCCGGGAAGTCTGAAAGGCGGCCTGCGCGTGACCGAACAGGGCGAGATGATCCGCTTCAAATACGGTCTGCCGGAAGTGACCATCAGCAGCCTGTCGCTGTACACCAGCGCCATTCTGGAAGCCAACCTGCTGCCTCCACCAGAGCCGAAAGATGCGTGGCGTCACGTCATGGATGAGCTGTCTACCATTTCCTGTGACATGTATCGTGGCTATGTGCGCGAAAACAAAGACTTTGTGCCGTACTTCCGTTCCGCAACGCCGGAGCAGGAACTGGGCAAATTACCGCTCGGCTCACGTCCGGCCAAGCGTCGTCCGACCGGCGGTGTAGAGTCATTGCGCGCCATTCCGTGGATTTTCGCCTGGACGCAAAACCGCCTGATGCTGCCCGCCTGGCTGGGTGCGGGTGCGGCGCTGCAAAAAGTGGTGGAAGACGGCAAACAGAGCGAGCTGGAAGCGATGTGCCGCGACTGGCCGTTCTTCTCAACCCGCCTTGGCATGCTGGAAATGGTGTTCTCCAAAGCGGACCTGTGGCTCGCGGAATATTACGATCAGCGTCTGGTGAAACCTGAGCTGTGGGCGCTGGGCAGTGAGTTGCGTAAGCTGCTCGAAGCCGACATCAACGTGGTTCTGGCCATCGCCAACGACTCCCATCTGATGGCGGATCTGCCGTGGATTGCCGAGTCTATCCAGCTGCGTAATATTTATACTGACCCGCTGAACGTGCTGCAGGCTGAGTTGCTGCACCGTTCCCGTAAAGCGGAAGAAGAAGGTAAAGAACCGGATCGCCGCGTAGAGCAGGCATTGATGGTGACCATCGCAGGCGTTGCGGCGGGTATGCGTAATACTGGCTAACCTTCACAGCCTTGTGCAAAAGGTCACACACAGTGTGGCCTTTTTTTATGTCGCCAGTTAAGGTTGAGCGGTTTCATGCGCGCGGAAAAGGAAACCATGAATTACGACGTCAGCGATCTGCTTACCCGCCTGATTAGCGGCCAGACACCTCTGCGGCAAATCTGTTTTGCCACGGCCGCGGGTCCAGCACCTGCCTCAGCGTTACAGGTGGATTTCCCGCGCCTGGAGATCGTACTGGAAGGAACATTGATGGATCTGAGCATCAATGGAGAAACATCATTGATGACCGAACAAGATGTGCTTTACATCCCCGCAGGCGGCTGGAACGCTCCCCAATGGCAGATGCCTGTCACTATGCTGAGCGTACTATTTGGCAAACAGCAGTTGGGTTTTAGCGTGACTCAGTGGGATGGCAGCGCGTTGCATAATCTGGCTAAACAGCACGTCGCTCGCCGGGGCCCTCGTATTGGCTCATTCCTTCTGCAAACATTGCACGAGATGCAGATGCAGCCGAAAGAACAGCAAACAGCACGCCTTATCGTCGCCAGCTTGCTAAGTCATTGTGCCGATCTGCTCGGCAGTCAAATCCAGACGGCGTCGCGTAGTCAGGCACTTTTCGAAGCCATTCGCGATTATATCGACGAAAATTATGCTCTGCCTTTAAGCCGTGAATCGGTGGCCCAGGCGTTTTATATCTCGCCGAATTACCTCTCGCGCCTGTTTCAGAAAACAGCCGCCATCGGTTTCAACGAATATCTGAACCATACGCGGCTGGAACACGCCAAAACGCTGCTAAAGGGTTACGATCTGAAGGTGAAAGAGGTGGCGCACACCTGTGGGTTTGTCGACAGCAACTATTTCTGCCGTCTGTTCCGGAAAAATACTGAGCGTTCGCCCTCTGAGTATCGTCGACAGTACCACAGCCAGCTGACGGAGAAAAAACTGCAATAACTCAGCCTCAAGACAGGTGAGTATAAAAATGCTATTTGCTGGATTTTTGTAATATGAAAACACCTCGCCATTTTTTAAACTATTTATATTCAACAGGTTAACTGTGCGTCCTCTCTAAATATGATGCAGATCATGCTTTCAGCTGGATATTACATTTGTCTAGTTTTTGGCAGAAATGTCGCGTAGCGGCTCCCGCATTCCCCTCGTATCCTGTAGGCAGAAATCATTCGGGGAAATTTAAGAGGACGTATCATGGAACTGTATCTGGACACCGCCAATGTGAAAGAAGTTGAACGGCTGGCGCGTATCTACCCCCTCGCGGGCGTGACCACTAACCCGAGCATTATTGCTGCGGGTAAGGAATCCATCTGGGATGTGTTACCGCGCCTGCAAAAGGCTGTTGGCCCGGAGGGCATTCTGTTCGCCCAGACCATGAGCCGGGACGCCCAGGGAATGGTGGAAGAAGCCAGACGCCTGAGCAATGCCGTACCCGGCATCGTTGTCAAAATCCCGGTAACTTCCGAAGGCCTCGCCGCGATTAAGCTTCTGAAAAAAGAAGGCATCCCGACACTTGGCACTGCTGTTTACAGTGCAGCGCAAGGTCTGCTTGCCGCGCTGGCTGGCGCGAAATATGTGGCGCCTTACGTGAACCGTGTCGATGCCCAGGGCGGAGATGGTATCCGCACCGTACAGGAACTGCAAAGCCTGCTCGAACAACATGCCCCGGGAAGTAAAGTACTGGCAGCCAGCTTCAAAACTCCGCGCCAGGCGCTCGATTGCCTGCTGGCAGGTTGTGAAGCGATCACGCTTCCCCTGGATGTAGCGCAACAAATGCTCAATACACCTGCGGTAGAGTCGGCCATAGAGAAGTTTGAGCAGGACTGGAGTAACGCATTTGGCAATCTAAACCTGTAACCCGGCGCCAGGGTCACGGTACGTGGCCCGCATCGCCAGAATGGAGGAAATGTATGGACCGCATTATTCAATCCCCAGGTAAGTATATTCAGGGTGCAGACGTTATCACCCGTCTCGGTGAGTATCTCAAACCGCTGGCAGCAAGCTGGTTGGTTGTGGGGGACAAATTTGTCTTAGGTTTCGCCCAGGAGACGCTGCAAAAAAGTCTGGCAGATGCCGGACTTGCCTGCGAAGTGGTGCCTTTCGGCGGCGAATGCTCCCAAAATGAGATCGACCGTCTGCGTACCATCGCGGAAAAAGCAAAATGCGGCGCGGTGCTCGGTATCGGCGGCGGTAAAACGCTGGATACGGCAAAAGCGCTGGCCCACTTTATGGGCATACCTGTCGCTATCGCGCCAACTATCGCTTCCACAGACGCACCCTGTAGCGCGCTCTCGGTTATCTATACCGACGAAGGCGAGTTTGATCGTTACCTGATGCTGCCCAATAACCCGGATCGCGTCATTGTCGACACCAAAATCGTAGCCGGCGCACCGGCGCGTTTACTGGCTGCCGGTATCGGTGATGCGCTGGCAACGTGGTTTGAAGCCCGAGCCTGTTCGCGCAGCGGCGCCACCACCATGGCAGGAGGACAGTGCACTCAGGCAGCATTAGCGCTGGCAGAGCTTTGCTACAACACGCTGATCGCCGAAGGCGAAAAAGCGATGCTGGCCGCCGAGCAGCACGTGGTCACGCCAGCGCTGGAACGTGTTATTGAAGCCAATACCTATCTGAGCGGCGTGGGTTTTGAGAGCGGCGGTCTGGCTGCGGCACATGCTATCCACAACGGTCTGACGGCTATTCCCGATGCGCACCATTACTACCACGGCGAGAAAGTGGCATTTGGTACGCTGACGCAGCTGGTTCTGGAAAACGCGCCAGCGGAAGAAATTGAAACCGTCGCTGCGCTTTGCCACACCGTTGGGTTGCCTGTTACGCTGGCACAGCTGGATATTACGGACGACATCCCCGCCAAAATGCGTATCGTGGCAGAAGCAGCCTGTGCCGAAGGCGAAACCATCCATAACATGCCTGGCGGCGCGACGGCAGATGAGGTGTACGCCGCGCTCCTGGTCGCCGACCAGTACGGTCAACGCTTCCTTGCAGAGTGGGAATAACCCCCTCACACTCCCGGTGATATCCGGGAGTGTTTCTTTATGTTCCTTTCAAGCCATATTGCCACGGTAATTTATGTGCTTTATAGTGCGTTTTTCCTCTTAGTGAACCCGCACCATGCAATCATCAGACAGAAGAATGCGCATCTATGCCATTCTGCAGCAGGACAAAAAGGTCGTGGTCAATGACCTGGCAGAGAAGTTTGGCGTCACCAAAATGACCATTCGCCGCGACCTTTCCTTCTTCGAAAAGCAGGGCATTGTAAAAACCAGCTACGGTGGCGCATATCTCACCAGCGGTGCCAGCGTAGAGCCCAGCTTCCAGCTTAAATCAGTACAAATGGTCGATGATAAGCACCTGATCGGGAAAAAAGCGGCTGATTTAGTAGAAGATGGCGATACCATTATCATCGACTGCGGCACCACGGCGCTGGCCTTTGCCCAATGTATTTTCGACAAGAAAATCATGGTGATCACCAACTCTGTCCCTGTCGTAAACCTGCTTAAAGGCCGCAGTAACATTAAGTTGATTGTGGCACCAGGTGAATATGAAGACGACACCCAGGGCATGGTCTCTTTCAGTACCGCCGAGTTTTTCAGCACTCTCCATGCCGATAAAGTCTTTCTCAGCACCCAGGGCATCAACGAACAGGGTGAACTTACTGTCCCCAAAATGACCGACGCTCATGTGAAGCGCGCGCTGGCCGATGCCGGGCGGCAGAAAATCCTGCTGGCGGATAAAAGCAAATTTGGCCAGACCTTCCTTGCGGGTCATGGTCATCTGGGTGATTTCGATACGATCGTCAGCCAGAGCGGCATGTCGGACGACATCCTCTCCCTTCTTAACAGCCATTCAGCTGAACTCATTCTGGCCGACAGCGCCGAATAATCCTTCGCGCCCATACACGGGCGCCTGTGTTTCCTTCACCTTTAAATGTTCCATTTAGATTCTTTTGTGACAAAAGAAACATAATGAATCATTTTAAGGTTGACAAAAACACACCTCAAGCATGAAATGCACACAGAGAAACCATTTCACCAGTGAGGGAATTTATGAACGGATTACTCAGCTTCAAACCCACCAATAACGATTGTGATTTCGAACGCATCGCTAAAAAACAGGACCAGATGTTCCACCGCGTAGCGACAATCTGCCCGGAGCGTGCCGAAATCATTACTGAGTCTTTCAAACGCTCAGAAGGCAAATCGATCGTTATTCGCCGCGCGCTGGCAATGGCCGATATTCTTGAAAAAATGACCATCTATATCGAACCGGACATGCTGATTGCCGGCAACCAGGCCAGTGCGAACTTCGCCGCGCCGGTCTTCCCGGAATATTCATTCAACTGGGTGATTGAAGAGCTGGATCAATTTGATAAACGCTCAGGCGACAGCTTCCAGGTAAGCGAAGAGACGAAAGCACGTCTGCGTGTATTGCAGGATTACTGGCAGGGTAAAACCCATCAGGATGAAGTGCTGGCTAACCTGCCGCACATTAACCGCCTGGCGGAAAAACAGGGGGTACTGCACCGCGGCGGCATCAGTATGTCTGGCGATGGTCACATCATTCCTAACCATGACTTCGTACTGGAAGTGGGCTACGGCGGTATGCGTGATATCGCGAAACAGCACCTGGCGGAAGATACCGACCTGACCGACGAACAAAAAGATTTCTACCAGGCCGTGATCATCACCATGGAAGCGGCACTGAATTACTGTAAGCGCTTCTCCCTGCTTGCTAAAGAAGAGGCAGCGAAAACGACCGATGCAAAACGTCGCGACGAACTGCAGGCGATGAGCGAGATGTTTGCCCATCTGATGGAAGGCAAAGCGCGCAACTTCTGGGAAGCCGTAGAGACCGTTTACCTCACACACCTGCTGATGATGATCGAGAGTAACGGTCACTCCTTTTCTTTTGGTCGCTTCGATCAGTACGTCTGGCCGTTCTACGAAGCGGATATCAATTCTGGCAAAATCAGCAAAGAGAAGGCGCTGGAGATCCTGACCCACTTCTTCATCATGACCAACAGCCTCAACAAAGTGCGCCCCTGGGGCCATACCCAGTACAGCGGCGGCTACCCGCTCTATTCCAACCTGATGGTTGGCGGGATGAAGCCAGACGGCACTGACGGCACCAATGACCTCTCTTACCTGTCGCTGGAAGCCATGGCACTGACCGGCCTGCCGGAACCTAACCTGAGCGTACGCTTCTCCAAAGATACTCCGCACTCACTGATGCAAGACTCGGCAAAACTGATCCGTAAAGGCTTCGGCATGCCGTCTATTTTCTGTGACGAAGTGGTGATTCCGGCGATGATGACGCTGGGTCTGAGTGAAGAAGTCGCGCGCGAATATGCCTCGATGGGCTGCGTGGAAACCGCTATTCCGGGACGCTGGGGCCACCGTGCTACCGGTATGACCTACGTAAACTTCGGCAAAATCCTTGAACTGGTGATGAACAACGGCTGCGATCCGACAACCGGCGTTCAACTGGTGAATGTGAACGGCAAAGAAGGCCGCGACATTAACTACGCCTCTTATGATGAAGTCTGGGCGGCATGGAACCAGCTGCTGGCGTTCTACTCCGACCTGGCGGTGGATTGCGACCGGGTTTGCGACCGCGCGCTGAAATATCACGATGCCGACGCCTTCGCTTCCGCCACCATTAACTGCTGTCTGGAACGCGGTAAGACACTGAAAAATGGCGGCGCGGAGTATGACTTCGTCAGTTCCTCCAATATCGGGCCATCCGTGGTGGGCGACAGCCTGGCTGCAGTGAAGAAACTGGTCTTTGATGACAAGGTGCTGACGCTGAAACAACTGCGCGACGCCATGGACAGCAATTTTGACGGCATTGAAGGCGCTCGTGTACGTAAGCTTTGCCGTAACGCGCCGAAGTTCGGTAACGATATCGACTATGTGGATAACATCGTCGCCGATGTGTTCGAGTCCTATCTCAAACTGTTGCCGAAATATAAAACGGATCGTTATGGCAAAGGACCAAAAGGCTGCGGCTACACCATGTCAACCTCCAACATCACCTCCTACGTGCCAAATGGTTTTGATGTGGGCGCAACGCCGGATGGCCGCCTGGCGACCATGCCGCTTAACGAAGGAGCGTCACCGTGCCTCGGCGCGGACAAAGAGGGTCCGACGGCGGTCATTAACTCCATCGCTAAACTACCTAACCAGAAAATTGCCGGTGGTCAGTTGCTGAACATGAAGTTCACCCCGAGCGCGCTGGAAGGCGAGGATAATCTGGAAAAATTCACCGCCTTTATGGAAGCCGGTCGTGCGAAAAATATTTTCCACAATCAGTTCAACATCATCGATTCAAACATCCTGCGGGCGGCAAAAGAACATCCGGAAGATTATCCGAACCTGATGGTACGCGTCGCCGGTTATTGTGCCCTGTTCTCCACGCTGATGCCGGAAGCACAGGATGCGATCATCGCCCGAACTGAACTGAGCTGGTAAGTGTGAGGTGATATGAAAACTGGCCTGATTTCACGTATTCAGCGTTATTCCACCAAGGATGGTCCGGGGCTGCGCAGTACGGTGTTTATGCAGCAGTGCAACCTGCGCTGCCAGTGGTGCGCAAATCCTGAAACGCTCAGGTCAGGATTCAACGTCTTCTGGTTCAAGGAGCGGTGCCGCCAGTGCGGCACCTGCGTGCAGGCGGCGGCCAATAACGCCATCACCTTCGCCGAACCCGGCCATGGCGTGGTCATTGACCGTAAACGCTGCACTAACCTGCTGGATATGGTTGATGCCTGCCCCTACGACGCCTATGAAAAGGTTGGCAAGGAGATGACCTCGCAGGCGCTGGCAGATCTGCTGCTGCGGGATAAAACCTTTTACGACGAAAGCGGCGGCGGCGTCACCTTCTCCGGCGGCGAGCCCGCCCTGCAGGCAGAGTTTGTTACCGAAACCGCACACATTCTCAGCGCAGCGGGAGTTCATCTTTGTCTCGACACCGCAGGTAATATACGTCGCGACAAACTGTTGCCGCTGGTCGATGCGGTGGACATGGTCTCCTACGATTTCAAAGCATTCGATCCGGAAATCCATCTCACCTGTACCGGCGTAGATAACCGACTGATTCTTGAAAATGCTAAAACGATCGCGGCAACGGGTAAGCCGATCCTGGCACGGATGGTGATCGTGCCGACACGCAACGATCAGCCGGAAGATATTCGTAAACGGCTTGAGTTTATTCGCAGCCTGGGCAGTGCCGTACAGCAGGTCGATATTCTCGAATATCACATCTACGGTATCGGTAAATACGAAAAACTCGGCATGCCCTATTTGCTTAACGGGATTCCCCCCGTACAGCGCGAAATGACCGAGCAGATTAAACAGTACGCCGAAGATATTGGCTTAAAAGCCACCATCGGCGGTTAAGGAAAAAAGATGCTGAATTTTATTATTACCCAGTCATACGAAGAGATGAGCGCGCTTGCAGCCCGGCGCGTAGCTAAAGCGCTTGCCCGCAAACCCGATTTAGTGATGGCGCTCCCTACAGGTGGTACGCCGGTTGGGCTGCTGGCAGAGATGAGCCGCATGGCGCAGGAAAAAGAGGCGGATTTCTCCCGTGCTTTTTCATTCAATATTGACGAATACATCCCGCTGAAAAAAGACGATCCCCAGAGCTACTACTGGTTTCTTGATCACCACTTCTATCAGCATGCCAATGTGCCGCCGGAGAACCGTTTCGTTCCCGACGTGCTGGCAAAAGACCTGAATGAAGAATGCGCCCGCTATGAACGTGCGATTGTCGATCATGGCGATTTTGATATGACCGTACTCGGCATTGGTCACGACGGGCATATTGGCTTTAATGAACCGCAGGCTACCCATAGCCCGGTTTGCCATGTCATCAATCTAAACGAAGAGACGATCGAGGCGAACGCGCGTTTCTTTTCGCGCCAGGAAGACGTGCCGCGTCAGGCTATCACCCTCGGCATGGGCACCATACTGAAAAGTAAAGAGATTGTACTGATCGCCAACGGTCAATCCAAAGCCCAGGTCATGAAGCAACTGCACGATTGCACAGCCATCGACCCGATGTTTCCGGCCTCTTTCCTGCTGCTGCATCCGAATGTAACCGTCATGTGCGACAACGAAGCAGCATCGCTGATTTCGTCATTGAGGTGAGCGTATGATCATCCAAAGTGAACGTGTCTGGCTCTCCGGCGGGTTTTATCCGGCGAACATCACCGTAGAAGAGGGACGAATCAGTCACATTGCCATCGGGCTGACGCACCATGCCGCCCATGATTTCGGCTCGCGTCGTATTATCCCTGGCCTGATTGACAGCCATGCTCACGGTGGATGGAATTACGACACCAATGAAAACGATCCGGAAGGCCTGCGCCGCTGGGCGGTAAATCTTCCGGCAGAAGGGGTCACGGCATTTTGTCCGACCACCGTGACGGATGAAGACGCCACGCTGCTGGCGGCGCTGGAAAATATCTCCCGTGTAATGGATGAAGGCAACGCGGGCGCGGAAATCCTCGGCATCCATTTTGAAGGCCCGTTCCTGTGCCAGAAATACCGCGGCGCACAGCCGGAAAAACAAATCCGTCCGGCGAACATCGCGCAGTTTCAGGGTTTTGAGAAGGCCGCCAACAATCGCATCATCGCCATTACTCTGGCGCCAGAAGAGGATGCCGATCTCGCCCTCACCCGTTACTGCACGCAGCGGGGGATTGTCGTCAATATGGGTCATTCAGACGCCACGTTTGAACAGGCGCTGGAAGCCGTCGCTAACGGCGCCAAAAACGTTACCCATGTTTACAACGGCATGGCGAAATATGTAAACCGCGAACCGGGCCTGCTCGGCGCAGCCTTTCGCCTGGATGGGCTGTACGGCGAAGTCATCGCCGATGGCATTTTCGTGGGTCTGGTGTCGGCATCGCACCTCTATCGCCTGAAAAATGATGACTACGTCATCATGATCAGCGACTCGATGAAAGCCAAAGGCTGCCCGCCAGGCCGCTATATGTTCGGCGGCGAACCCATGATTCTGGGTGAAGATGGCGCAACACGACGCGAAGATGGTGTCCTGGTTGGCAGCACGCTGCAACTTAATCGCGGCTTATACAATATGGTAGAAAGAGCGATGGTGCCGTTTGGCGCGGCATTGAAATCTTGCACGATTAACCCGGCGCGCCTGCTGGGGCTGGACGGACACAAAGGCAAGCTTCAACGCGGTTATGACGCAGATATTGTGGTGCTGGAGGATAATTATGATGTGCACACCACGTTCTGCGGTGGCGAGGTGGCATACAGCGTTGCCGGATGATGCGATCACCCGGCGTTTTCCGCTGGCTTATACTGCCGGGCGTACGCCCAGTGTGTGGCAGATGGCGTAGCTCATTTCCGCACGGTTCAGGGTATAGAAGTGGAAGTCTTTAACCCCTTCACGGCTGAGAATTTTTACCATGTCCATGGCGATGCTGGCGCCCACCAGCTTGCGGGTTTCGGCATCGTCATCCAGCCCTTCAAACATTTGTGACATCCACGCCGGAATACGCACGTTGGTCATGTCGGCAAATTTCTTTGCCTGTTTAAAGTTGGTGACCGGCAGGATCCCCGGGATGATTTCAACATCTATGCCCGTTGACGCACAGCGGTCGCGGAAACGTAAATAGCTCTCTACGTCGAAGAAAAACTGGGTAATTGCGCGATTAGCGCCCGCATCCACTTTGCGCTTCAGGTTGAGCAAGTCGGCCTGCGCGCTTTTTGCTTCCGGATGCACTTCCGGATAAGCGGCAACGGAGATATCAAAATCCGCCACCTCTTTAAGCAACGTCACCAGGTCGGCAGCGTACATATCCGGCTTACCGCTTCCCGGCGGCAGATCGCCACGCAGCGCCACGATATGGCGAATACCGTTGTCCCAGTAATCTTTGGCGATAGCACGCAGTTCATCACGGGTTGCATCGATACAGGTTAAATGCGGCACCGCCTCAAGACCGGTACGATCTTTAATGCCTTTGATGATGCTATGGGTGCGGTCGCGCTCGCCGGAGTTGGCGCCGTAGGTGACGGAGACAAATTTCGGCTTGAGGCTACTCAGACGATCAATAGAGTTCCACAAGGTCTGTTCCATTTCACTGGTGCGCGGCGGAAAAAATTCAAATGAAACATTAATCTGACCGTGCACTTCAGCCAGGCTCTGATTCAGGGCTTCCCGCTGGTTGGCGTGAAAAAAGCTCATACCTTACCTCATCAATCGCGTGTTGTTATTTGTTGCGCTACGAACATCTATCCGTTTAGACGTCCAGATGTAAAAATGACGGAAAAGCCGACGCACGTCAACTGGAAAATCATCATACTGCGTGAGGAATGTTCAGCGAAGATGAAAAAGGTTCAGGATACGGAGGGGATTAGTGCAGCCTGATGCCCTCACCCCGGCCCTCTCCCACGGGGAGAGGGCGAAAAGAGACGACTACAGCAGTTGTGCCAGACGATTGATATCTGACTGAATCGCTCCGGCGGTGACATCGCGGCCAGCTCCCGGCCCACGGATCACCAGCGGGTTATCGCGATACCAGCGACTTTCGATGGCAAACACATTATCGCAAGGCAGTAGCGCCGCCAGAGGGTGTTCCGGACGCACCGCTTCCACACCCACACGCGCTTTGCCGTTGGCATCGAAACGCGCCACATAACGCAGCACCAGCCCCATATCGCGAGCAGCCTCCAGACGCTGTGTCATCTGCTCATTGAGCTCATCGCCATTTTCAAAGAAATGGTCGATAGACTCCTCTTCACAGCTCGTCGGTACCAGGGACTCCACGCGCACCTGGTCGGGTTCGATGTCATAACCCGCCTCGCGCGCCAGAATGACCAGCTTACGCATCACGTCTTTACCGGAAAGATCAACGCGCGGGTCCGGCTCGGTCAGCCCCTGCTGCCAGGCCTGATCGACCAAATCAGTAAACGGCACGGTGCCGTCAAATTGCAGGAACAACCAGGAGAGCGTACCGGAGAAGATACCGCTGATGGCCAGAATACTATCGCCACTATCGATAAGATCGCGAACCGTATGGTTTACCGGCAACCCGGCTCCGACGGTGGCGTTATACAGCCAGCGACGCCCGGTTTTTTCAAACGCGTCGTGGATCTGACGGTATTTGTCACTACTGCTGGCACCTGCCAGTTTATTCGCGCTGATCACGTGAAAGCCGTGACTGGCAAAATCCAGATACTGGTCGGCAAGTTGCGGGCTTGCCGTGACATCCAGCACAACAAGATCATCGTACGGGTGCGCGCGCATCCACAGGAATAGCGCCTCTTCATCCTGCTCGACCGCCTCATCATTGAAGAAGGCCAGCGCCCGGCTGGCGTCGAGCCCCTCGTAATTCAATAAACTACGGCGGCTATCCACCACGCCTGCAAGAACAAATTCGAACCCGGTACGGGCAGACAATGCGCTCTGTTCGCGGGCAAACAGCTCGAGCCAGCGAGACCCGATATTGCCTTTACCAAACAACATCAGGCCAATGCGTTTTTCCGCACGGAACAATGACTGGTGCAGCCCCTGAATCAGGCTTTCCGTTGGCCCTACGCGCAGCACTGCGACAAGACTGATACCTTCATCTGACTGCCAGACGAATTCCACGGCCTGGCCTTTCAACTGCTGCCAGAAACGGTGGCTGTGCAGCGGATTACGGCAAACGCCAGCCCCGACCATTGCCACCAGAGCCAGCCCCTGACGCAAACGCAGTTCGCCCGGCAGACCGGCTTCGTCGAGCAGTTTAAAGACGCTATCCACCACTTCCGAGGTGTAGCAGAGCTGCAGAAGATTACGGTCCGCGTGAGCGCCTGTCGCCAGCGGACGAACCTGAGCGCGCTTAAGGATCACATCAATATCACGTTGCGCCAGTTTGAAATCTTGCCCGGCAGGCACCTGAAATTCGATCAGACAAACATCATCATGGCTTGTGACGATACGGGCGCCCGTGCCGGATGCCAGTACGCGCTCAATACGCGTGGAACCCTGCTCCGGGTTGTAGCTACAACGCAACTGCAAATCGATATTGCTGCCGGAAACCGGCTGCAAGGTTCGGGCGTGAAGTACCGGCGCCGCCAGACGTGCCAGCTCGCTGGCTTCATCCAGACGCAGCAACGGCAGCAGACAGGCATCTTTCACTTTACGCGGGTCGGCGCTGTATACGCCGGCCACGTCGCTCCAGATCGTCACGCGGGTAACCCCGGCTAATGCGCCAATTTGCGTTGCCGAATAGTCAGAACCATTGCGCCCCAGCAGCACGGTTTCGCCCGCCTCGTTGCGGCTGATAAAGCCCGTCACAACGATACGTTTGTCCGGATGCTGCGCCAGCAGTTGCTGGAACAGCGGCCAGGAAGTGCCTTCGTTGACCTGCGGCTGAGCCGCACGTTCCGCGCGCAGAAACTCTCGCGCATCAAGCCATGCTGAGGCCTGCCCTTGCTGGTTTAGTACGGCAGACATCAGACGCGCAGACCACACTTCCCCGTGCCCCACCACTTCGGCATAGATCGCATCGGTAATGCCGGCATCAAGCAACCCGGCCAGCCGCTCAAGGTCACGAATAAACTCACTAATCAGACCGTCAGCCACATCAGCTGGTAACAGCCCGGCAATCAGCTCACTTTGATAACGACGTAACGACTGCTGAACCTGATGCGCAGAGAGACGATCGGTCTGGCTCAATTTGAGCCAGCTAATCAACTGGTTAGTGGTACTGCCGGCTGCCGAAACGACCATTAAATCGCCCGGTTGCGAATATTCCGCCATGATCCCCGCGACGCGCAGGTAACATTTCACATCAGCCAGACTGCTCCCACCAAACTTATGCAGTTGACGAACCTTCGCCCCTGCCTGCGCATTCACACTCATGTTTATCCCTCAGCCGCGACCCGGAAGCCATTTTCCAGGTCGGCAATCAAATCTTCACCATCTTCAATGCCGGTTGAGATACGCAGTAACGTCTCTGAAATCCCGGCGGCGGCACGTGCTTCCGGCGCCATGCCCGCGTGTGTCATCGTGGCAGCGTGGGAGATTAAGCTTTCAACCCCACCTAACGATTCCGCCAGCGTAAATAATGACAAACCGCTTAAGAAGCGACGCAGTGTTTGCTCATCGCCATCCAGTTCGAAACTCAACATTGCGCCAAAGCCTTTCTGCTGACGTGCGGCAATCTCATGCCCCTGATTTTCCGGCAGCGACGGGTGATAAAGTTTTTTCACCAGCGGCTGCTTTTTCAGAAACTCAACGATTGCCTGGGCGTTACGCTGCGCCACTTCCATACGTGGAGACAGGGTACGCAGGCCACGCAACAGCAGATAGCTGTCGAAGGCGCTACCGGTGACGCCGATATTATTCGCCCACCATGCCAGTTCTGTGACGGTATCCGGGTCTTTGGCAATCACCACGCCCGCGACAACGTCCGAGTGGCCATTCAGGTATTTAGTACATGAATGCAATACCAAATCTGCGCCTAACGCCAGCGGGTTTTGCAACGCCGGGCTCAGGAAGGTGTTATCTACCACGCTGACCGCACCGACCTCGCGCGCGAGTTGGCAGATTTTCGCAATATCCACGACGCGCAACAATGGGTTGCTCGGACTTTCCACCAGCACCAGCTTTGGTTTTTGCGCCAGTGCCGCTTTTAATGCCTGCTCATCATTCTGATCGACAAACAAAACCTTATAGCAGCCGCGTTTTGCCAGACTGTCGAAAAGACGATAACTGCCGCCATAGCAATCATGCGGCGCAACCAGCAGATCGCCCGGTTTCAGAAAAACCGTGGTCACCAGATGAATCGCCGACATACCAGTGTTGGTCATCACGGCACCCGCACCACCCTCCAGCTCTGCCAGCGCACGCTGCACGACATCGCGCGTCGGATTACCACGGCGTGAATAGTCATGGGCTCGTGGCTCATTAAAACCGGTGAAATTATAGGTGCTGGAGAGATGAATTGGCGGAACAACGCAACCGTATTGCTCGTCATCGTTCAATCCGCTACGCACTGCGATGGTGGCCTGTTTACGCGTCATGGTGAAGGCTTCCTGGCTTAATGGATGAAAAGTCAGGCACCAGAGTAAACATAAGAATAATAGACGTCAATACATCTGGACATCTAAACTTCTTTGCGTATAGATTGAGCAAAATCGCAATAGCCGTTAAAATTATATGCTTTAGTGAAGTGGCGCAGAGCGATACACCGTGTCACGGTACTGACTCTACGGTAAACTACGCGAGATTATGGTCCGGGCGCTGCATTGATCAGGTTCTGACCTTTTATTAATGACTGAGAGGATTAAAGGTATCTCATGGCTGAATGGAGCGGCGAATATATCAGCCCGTACGCTGAGCACGGTAAGAAGAGTGAACAGGTAAAAAAAATTACGGTTTCCATTCCTCTGAAGGTGTTAAAAATCCTCACCGATGAGCGCACCCGTCGTCAGGTTAATAACCTGCGTCATGCCACCAACAGCGAACTGCTGTGTGAGGCATTCCTGCATGCGTTTACCGGCCAACCGTTGCCCAACGATGAAGACCTGCGGAAAGAGCGCAGCGACGAAATCCCGGAAGAGGCAAAAGTGATTATGCGCGAATTGGGTATCGACCCCGATACGTGGGAGTACTGATTTAAAAAGGCGGCTCATGGATTGAATCGCCTTTTTTGTCTCGAACAAGGATGTAAATCATGACAAAGAAGTTTGTCTTCTTGCTGCTCACGGTGATGGTTTTCCCGGTTCTGGCTTATGAACCGCAGACGGGCGATATCATCTTTCAGATGTCTCGCTCGTCACAAAGTAAAGCTATCCAGCAAGCCACTCATTCGCGCTTTAGCCACACTGGCATGATCGTGCTGCGTAACAATGTCCCCTATGTTTTTGAAGCCATCGGCCCGGTGGTCTATACGCCACTGCAAAAATTCATCAACTGTGGGGAAAAAGGGCACTACATCATCCGCCGCGTGAAAGGTGGGCTTTCCATTTCACAGCAGCAAAAACTGGTGCAGACGGCAACGCGCTACCTCGGCAAACCCTATGACCTGGCATTTTCATGGACCGATGAGCGCCAGTATTGCTCAGAAGTGGTGTGGAAGGTGTATGACCGTGCGCTGGGGATACAGCCGGGTAAGCTGCAGAAACTTAAAGAGTTCGATCTGAACTCCCCGGTCGTGCGCGCCAAACTCAACGAGCGTTACGGGCGTAATATCCCGCTGAACGAAACAGTGATCTCGCCACAAGCGTTATTTGACGCCCCGCAACTGGAAACCGTCGCAAAAAAATGGACGGCCAAGGGGCTGTAAAGCGCAGGGGGGACGTTGGATACGTCGCTTACGTTAACGGCGGGAAGCGTTATACACGCAGTGGATAACCACAGAGCATGCCTGAATGTGTACTGCTATCCCCAGTAATGGAGCAGAGATAAGTAAAAGACCACCTTCTTAGAAGGTGGCTTTTTAGAATGCCCCCTATAAGGGGGGCTACTGTCTCCTTCCTGTTACTACTCTAGCAATTCCATCTGCTGTTCATGCGTTTGTTCCTTTTTCTCCTGATGCCTCACATATCTCCTGATAATTTCTTCATTCACTCCCACCGTATCGACAAAGTAGCCACGGGACCAAAAATGGTTACCCCATAGTTTCTTTCTTATATGTGGAAAACGATTGTAGAGCCTGATTGCACTGCGGCCTTTCAGATGCCCCATCAGGGTTGATATCGAGATTTTCGGCGGGACTATTACAACCAGATGTACATGATCTGGCTGAACATTTAACTCCAGAACCTCACAATCTTTTATTCCGCATAGGATGTAGATTGTCCTGTAAAGTTCCTTGCCCAGATTATCTTTCAGGATCCTGAAACGGTACTTTGGCGTCCATACTATGTGGTATTTGCAACGCCAATATACATGTGATGAACTCCTGTAAAGCCCCATGTCGGTTTGTCTCCTTTTACTTGTGGTGAGTAAGCAGAGATATTCCGGCATGGGCATTCTTCAGGCTATAGCCTTACAGGATCAATCACCACCTCCCCAGGAGGTGGTTTAGGGGTGACAACAAAAAAGGCAGAAGAAATCTTCTGCCTTTTTGTTGGACTGTCTGTTGCGCTGGCTCAATCAGAAGCGGGTCACTTCCGGGTGAACCTCTGCCAGAGAAATAAAATAAGACACAACGACATTTTTCAGTGCATTTAGCATAGTCATATCCTTTCACGCGTTGTTAATGATGTCTTTCGCTGTGAAAAGTCTATGCCTCTTCCATGTCGCCAGCAATATTTTTGTGACCTTCATCACAAAAAATTTCACTCAAATGATCGCCTACACGGCTGACGCGTGCGATTGCACTTCACGTGCCTTCTGCCGGTTGGTGTAGCCAATATCATTATTGCCCCACAGTTTTTCGTAAGGCATACCCGCCAGCATTTCCACCGTCTTACGCGCCTGCGGCGTAATGGATTCCGGCGTCAGGCGGCCCGCACTACGCATTTTTGCCGTCTCTTCACGCAGAACGCTGTGCGTGGACAAGTTCAGACGAAAGCGCAACGACACCAGGAAACCGATCGACAGCACCAGCACGGTGCCGATACTCAGAATCATCAGGATGGTATGGCTCACTCCCGGCACCTGTGTGCTCTGCCCGGAAATAAAACCGGACATTTGCATCACAATGCCCACCAGCATCACTGCGCCAGCCTGAGAGGCCTTACGCGTTAGGGTCATGATCCCGGCAAAAATACCCTCGCGACGCTGACCCGTCACCACCTCGTCCACATCGGCGATATAGGTATAGATGTTCCACGGAATATAGTTAATGCCGCCACGCCCTAACCCGGCAATACCCGAAATAAATAATAGCAGCGACATATTATCGCTCTGTCCAGCCAGCGACAGCAGGGCGAAGGAAACCGCAGCCAGACCAAACAGCACCACGACAATACGGTAAGACGGCGCAGCGCCGAAACGAATACAGAGCGGGATCATCCCCATAACCGCGATAAACTGCAGAATCGCCATGGTTCCCATCAGACTGGAGGCCAGCGTCGGACTCTGCATCAACACAAACACCACATAGTAGGTGAAGACCGCGTTGAAGACGTCCTGTGCAATATATCCGCCAAGATACATCCCCAGATGCTGACGAAAAATACGGATACGGAAGGTGGAACTCAATTCAATGATCAGACGGCCCAGGCTTTGTCCCAGGGTCAGTTTTGGTTTAACGGCTTCCGCTTGTTCATCACGTGGGCGCTCCCAGGTGAAAATCCACACCAGCGTCAATACTATCGCGCAGATCACGGCAAAGACGATGCTGGCATAGAAGAAAGAAACAGCATTGTCTTTACCGAAGTGACTCAACAGGATACCGGGCAGGAAAGCAGCCAGAATGGCGGAAAGCTGTGCCAGCGCGATACGCGCTCCGGAAAACTTGGTTTTCTGTTTGAAATCATCGGTCATCTCCGGCACCAGCGTCTCATAAGGCACCAGAATCATGGTGTACACCACGTCAAACAGCAGGTACGTGAATAAGTAGTACCAGTAGTTCATGTGGCCGACCCACATCAGCGTATAGGAAAATACGCACGGGATACCGAGCAGAATGAAGAACTTACGGCGACCAAATCGTTTACCGAGCCAGGTATTGCCAAAGTTATCGGTCAGATAACCCATCAGTGGGCTGACTACGGCATCCAATACCCTGGCCATGGCGAAAATAAATGTCGCCTCAATCGGCGTCAAGCCGCAAAAGGTCGTATAAAAATAAAGTAACCATGCGGCAGTCAGTGCTGTTGTACCCGCTCCCAGAAAATCTCCGGAGCCGTACGCCAGATAATTCACTAAACCCGGTTTGCGTGTAGACATTGTTTTACCCAATCCTTAGCGAAATATAAAATCTCGACTTAAAAATTGCGAGCGGACACGGCGGCAATATATATTGCCGCCGCATTATTCAGACACAGAAAGAGAGGTAACTAGAAGTTATAACCAATACCAACGCGATAACGCGTCTGGCGATCATCAGTAATCGCTGTTTTATAACCCGAAGACACGTTACCTACTTCAACAAATGGCACCCAATTACCTGCTTTATACGCAACACGGAAATTATATTCGTAATCTTGTTTAGTGTTGTTATAAATATTCTCATTTTCGGCAAATTTATAAATACCGTTAAGCTCAAACATCCAGTTACCGGTGTTATAACCAATCCACGCTTCCGGACGATCAATACGGCGGTCATCACGGCCCTGCGCGTTACGGCGGGTGTACTCGAAGCGATAGCGGAATGCTGTCCACCAATTTTCGTTGATATTGTATTGAACACGCACGAATGGCTTGTAAATTGTTTGATTTTCATCCGTTTCAATGGCAATACCAGGAAGCCATATCAGGTTGCTCCAGGTAAACTGGTAGTTGGCAGTATACTCAATCCCGTTCGTTTCCATATTATTCAGCGGTTTTTTAGCATCCGCATCATCAGAACGGGAAATACCTTCTAACGCTACCCCAAAACCGCTGGCAAATCGTTGGGAAATATAAACACGATCATAGTTACGTCCATCATCATAATATTCATGACGATAGTCTACGTAACCCGCATGGGCTGTTCCTGCCAGTACCGGCAGTAATAACAACGCATATTTCAACTTCATGGAAATTCCTCTTTGACGTAAATTTCAATAAAAGAAAAGCGTGTAGCTATGGATTCGCAGGCCAGCGTAACGAGTGAAAGACAGCTACAAATTAAAAATGTCCTAATAACGTGAGGAATTGTATTTTAGTGTAAATGTACAAACCTTTGAGTTTTTGCCAGCATTCCGGTTAAGTGGCAAAAAAGCAAAGATACATCAGCTCAATGTCACCAACTGAAACAATAGACCCAACAAATAGAAACGATGTGCCAAATCAAGAGAACTAACGTTGCGAAAATTACAGTCTGGGATGATGGGAAGGAAGATGATCGCAGGAAGGACGCGGAATTCAGGGACAAAAAAAGCGCCTTGCGGCGCTTTTTTCATCAGGCAACTTATTTGCTGCCCGGGATGCTGAAGCGTTTGTTGAAACGCTCAACACGACCACCGGTATCAACTACACGTTGTTTACCAGTGAAGAACGGGTGGCAGTTGCCGCACACGTCCAGGTTCAGGTCGTGACCCACGGTAGAGTGGGTTTTGATGACATTACCGCAAGAACAGGTTGCAGTAATAGCTACATAATTCGGGTGAATACCTTTTTTCATGGGAAACCTCAGTTTAAGGCCGCGTCGCTCTTCCAGCCCTAACGCCAGACACCACGCGAGTTAATGTATTAGTGGATCTCTGGCGCGTGAATACGTACCAAAGGCGGCGAATCATACAGAAATTAACCAACGTATGCAAACTGATCCGCGCCCCACCTTTAACAATGTGTATACTATCCCGCCAGTTTTCAAGTCAGGATCCTGAGATGCCCGTCGCCCATGTAGCGCTACCCGTACCGTTGCCCCGCACCTTTGACTACCTGCTTCCTGATAGCATGGTGGCCAGCGCGGGCTGCCGGGTGCGCGTACCCTTTGGCACCCAGCAACGGGTGGGGATTGTGGTTTCCGTCGGTGAGACCAGCGAATTGCCGCTCGATGAGCTGAAAAGCGTGATCGAGGTGCTGGACAGCGACCCCGTCTTTTCCGTCCCGGTTTGGCGGCTTCTGCTCTGGGCGGCAGACTATTATCACCACGCCATTGGCGATGTACTTTTCAACGCCATTCCTGTACCCCTACGCCAGGGTAAACCGGCCAGTGCAGCAGTGCAGTGGTTCTGGTTTGCGACCGAGCAGGGGCAGGCGGTCGATCTCAATAGCCTTAAACGTTCGCCAAAACAGCAACAGGCGCTGGCGGCCCTGCGCCAGGGACGCATCTGGCGTCATCAGGTTGCGGAGCTTGAGTTCAACGACGCCGCGCTCCAGTCATTACGCACGAAAGGGCTGGCAGAACTCAACAGTGAGGAGCCAGCGCATCATGACTGGCGGCATGGCTTTTCCGTCTGCGGCGAGCGTCTGCGGCTTAATACCGAACAAGCTACGGCAGTGGGAGCGATCCACAGCGCGGCGGATCAATTCTCAGCCTGGCTGCTGGCAGGTGTAACCGGTTCAGGCAAAACAGAAGTCTATCTCAGCGTACTGGAGAATGTGCTGGCACAGGGGAAACAGGCGCTGGTGATGGTACCGGAAATCGGCCTGACGCCGCAGACCATCGCCCGTTTTCGTGAACGCTTTTCTGCCCCGGTCGAGGTACTGCATTCCGGATTGAATGACAGTGAACGCCTGTCCGCCTGGCTAAAAGCCAAAAACGGCGAAGCGGCAATTGTGATTGGCACCCGCTCGTCGCTGTTTACCCCTTTTAAAAATTTGGGCGTGATCGTGATCGATGAAGAACACGACAGCTCTTATAAACAGCAGGAAGGGTGGCGCTACCATGCACGCGACCTGGCCGTTTATCGTGCCCACAGCGAGCAAATTCCGATCATACTCGGCTCGGCGACGCCCGCACTGGAGACGCTCCACAACGTGCGTGCGCGTAAATACAGGATGCTGCGCCTGACGCGCCGCGCCGGCAACGCCCGTCCCGCCATACAACATGTGCTGGATCTAAAAGGTCAGGCGCTACAGGCAGGGCTCTCTCCGGCCCTTGTGAATCGTATGCGCCAACACTTGCAGGCGGGCAATCAGGTCATCTTGTTCCTGAACCGTCGAGGCTTCGCGCCAGCGCTGCTGTGTCACGACTGCGGCTGGATTGCCGAATGTCCGCGCTGCGATCATTACTACACGTTACACCAGGCTCAACAGCATTTACGTTGCCACCATTGCGACAGCCAGCGCCAGGTACCACGGCAATGCCCTTCCTGCGGCTCAACCCATCTGATGCCGGTTGGGCTGGGCACAGAACAACTGGAGCAGGCGCTCGCCCCGCTTTTTCCTGGGGTTCCGCTGTCACGTATCGACCGGGACACCACCAGTCGTAAAGGCGCGCTCGAACAGCATCTGGCGGAAGTGCATCGTGGCGGTGCGCGTATTCTTATCGGCACACAGATGCTGGCGAAAGGGCACCATTTTCCGGACGTCACGCTGGTTGCCCTGTTGGATGTCGATGGCGCGCTCTTCTCCGCCGATTTCCGCGCTGCAGAACGCTTTGCGCAGCTTTATACCCAGGTCTCAGGGCGGGCCGGGCGCGCAGGGAAACAAGGGGAAGTCGTACTGCAAACCCACCATCCGGAACACCCTTTGTTGCAGACACTTCTGCATAAAGGCTACGACACCTTCGCTGAGCAGGCGCTGGCGGAGCGTCAGACGCTCCAGCTTCCCCCCTGGACCAGCCATGTGCTCATCCGTGCGGAAGATCATAACAACCAGCAGGCGCCGTTGTTCCTGCAACAGTTGAAAAATCTGCTGCAATCCAGTCCGCTGGCGGACCAGCATCTTTGGGTGCTTGGTCCGGTTCCGGCACTGGCACCCAAGCGTGCCGGGCGCTGGCGCTGGCAGCTCCTGCTGCAACACCCTTCGCGAGTACGCCTGCAACAGATTGTCAGCGGCACGCTTACGCTTATCAACACCTTACCTGAGGCACGCAAAGTGAAGTGGGTGCTGGATGTGGACCCTATCGAGGGCTAAGGTTGCGAGGCACCTCGAAAAATTCAACTTTCATCACATTTTTAATGAAAATTCTGTAACCGATTAGATTAACTATCTGATAAAAATGTGTCTGCGCCTGCGCCGCGCATGCGAGGAGAAGAAGGTGAAGACCAGGAATCAGGTTGCAGCCGCGACCATGAAAGATGTTGCCGTTAAAGCGAAGGTGTCCACGGCAACGGTGTCCCGTGCGTTAATGAACCCGGATAAAGTGTCGCAGGCTACCCGCAATCGGGTTGAGCAGGCGGCAATGGAAGTGGGTTATTTGCCGCAATCGATGGGACGTAATGTTAAACGTAATGAATCCCGGACGATCCTGGTGATCGTGCCGGATATTTGCGATCCGTTTTTTAGTGAAATTATCCGTGGTATCGAAGTCACTGCCGCAGAAAATGGTTATCTGGTTCTGATCGGCGATTGCGCGCATCAGAATCAGCAAGAAAAAACCTTTATAGATTTAATCATCACTAAGCAGATAGACGGGATGCTGCTGCTCGGTTCGCGCTTGCCTTTCGATGCCAGCATCGAAGAACAACGTAACCTGCCGCCAATGGTGATGGCGAATGAATTTGCCCCGGAACTGGAACTGCCCACGGTACATATCGACAACCTGACCGCCGCCTTCAATGCCGTGAATTACCTGCGCGAGCAGGGGCATCAGTACATTGGATGCATCGCCGGACCGGAAGAGATGCCGTTGTGCCACTACCGCCTGCAGGGCTATGTACAGGCGCTGCGTCGCTCCGGTATTACCGTTGACCCGCATTATATTGCCCGTGGCGACTTTACCTTTGCCGCCGGTGGCGAGGCGCTGGAACGGTTACTCTCTCTGCCGAAGCCGCCTACTGCGGTATTTTGTCACAGCGACGTGATGGCGCTCGGCGCGTTGTCTTATGCGAAGCGCCGCGGCCTGAAAGTGCCGCATGATTTGTCCATTATTGGTTTCGATAACATTTCGCTGGCTGAATTCTGCGATCCCCCTCTTACTACCGTCGCCCAGCCGCGTTTCGATATCGGTCGTGAAGCAATGCTGTTACTACTCGAACAGTTACAAGGTCATACGGTAAGCAGCGGCTCCCGATTACTGGATTGCGAATTGGTCATACGTGGGTCAACTAAGGCGTTGACTTAACGTAAATGCGTTATCGGAATCCCTCTTCTGGTCAAAAGCCCGTCGCTTAAGTAACATGACGGGCTGACAAACGAAATAAATACAGCGAAACGATAGTGGCACAACGAGATTATGTACGCCGCAGCCAGTCGGCTCCTTCGCGGCAAAAAAAGAGTAGCTCAAGGAAGAAGCAACGTAGCGTATCCGCTGTCTCGCCCGCAATGGTCGCGATTGCCGCCGCAGTACTGGTAGCTTTTATCGGTGGCCTGTACTTTATTACCCACCACAAGAAAGAAGAATCTGAAACGCTGCAAAGCCAGAAGGTTGCAGGCAATGGTCTGCCGCCAAAACCGGAAGAGCGCTGGCGTTATATCAAAGAGCTGGAAAGCCGCCAGCCAGGCGTGCGTGCGCCTACTGAACCGTCTGCGGGTGGTGAAGTGGAAAAACCGGAGCAACTGACGAACGAACAACGTCAGTTACTGGCGCAAATGCAGGCAGATATGCGCCAGCAGCCTACGCAATTGAACGAAGTACCGTGGAACGAGCAGACGCAGGAGCAGCGTCAGCAAACGCTGCAACGCCAGCGTCAGGCGCAACAACAGGTACAGCAGCAGATGCAACAACAGCAGTGGAGTAACGTTCAGGTTGAACAACCGACGCGTACGCCACCGCGGGTAACAGAGCAGCCACGTACGGCACAAACCGCGCCTGTACAGGCACCCAAGCAGACGCCGCAGCAAAAACCGTCCGCCGCCAGCCAACAGCCGTACCAGGACTTGCTGCAAACACCAGCACACACCACGGCAACCGCGCCGAAAACGCAGCAGGCAGCGCCGGTGACGCATGAAGAGGCACCGAAGCAAACGGCCGAGAAAAAAGACGAACGTCGCTGGATGGTACAGTGTGGTTCGTTCAAAGGTGCCGATCAGGCAGAGACCGTTCGTGCCCAGCTCGCCTTTGAAGGGTTTGACTCTCGCATCACCAGCAATAACGGCTGGAATCGCGTGGTTATCGGCCCGGTTAAAGGCAAAGATAACGCGGACGGCACCATTAGCCGTCTGAAAATGGCCGGTCACACAAACTGCATCCGTCTCGCCGCCGGGGGTTGAAACCCCCAAAATCCCCCCCATCTATACTTGCATTCTGCCCCGTATCACTACGGGGCGTGTATTCTGCATTCGTAACCAGGGGGTCTGCTCGTGACAACAATAGTAAGCGTACGCCGTAACGGCCATGTCGTTATCGCTGGTGATGGCCAGGCGACACTGGGCAACACCGTTATGAAAGGCAACGTGAAGAAAGTTCGCCGTCTGTACAACGACAAAGTCATCGCTGGCTTTGCCGGGGGCACGGCTGATGCCTTCACGTTGTTTGAACTCTTTGAACGTAAGCTGGAGATGCACCAGGGTCACCTGGTAAAAGCGGCGGTGGAACTGGCCAAAGACTGGCGTACCGATCGCATGCTGCGCAAGCTGGAAGCGTTGCTGGCTGTAGCCGATGAAACGGCCTCACTGATCATCACCGGTAACGGTGACGTTGTGCAGCCGGAAAATGACCTGATTGCCATTGGCTCTGGTGGCCCGTATGCCCAGGCGGCTGCCCGTGCGCTGCTGGAAAACACCGACCTCAGCGCGCGCGATATCGCCGAGAAAGCGCTGAATATCGCCGGTGACATCTGCATCTACACTAACCACTTCCACACCATCGAAGAATTGACCACCAAGGCGTAAGGATCCCTCATGTCTGAAATGACCCCACGCGAAATTGTCAGCGAACTGGACAAACACATTATCGGTCAGGATGCGGCGAAGCGTTCCGTGGCGATTGCCCTGCGTAACCGCTGGCGCCGTATGCAGCTTGATGAAGAGCTGCGCCATGAAGTGACCCCGAAAAACATTCTGATGATCGGGCCGACCGGTGTGGGTAAAACCGAAATTGCCCGCCGTCTGGCGAAACTGGCGAATGCGCCCTTTATAAAAGTTGAAGCAACCAAATTCACCGAAGTGGGTTATGTCGGTAAAGAAGTGGATTCCATTATCCGCGATCTTACCGATGCCGCCGTGAAAATGGTCCGCATGCAGTCCATCGAAAAAAATCGCTATCGCGCCGAAGAGATGGCGGAAGAGCGTATTCTGGACGTGCTCATCCCCCCGGCAAAAAATAACTGGGGCCAGCCGGAAACGGTCGCTGAGCCGTCTGCTGCACGTCAGTCCTTCCGCAAAAAACTGCGTGAAGGCCAGCTCGATGATAAAGAAATTGAAATAAACCTGGCCGCGTCACCGATGGGCGTTGAGATCATGGCACCTCCAGGAATGGAAGAGATGACCAGCCAGCTTCAGTCCATGTTTCAGAATCTGGGCGGGCAAAAACAGAAACCGCGTAAGCTGAAAATCAAAGATGCGATGAAGCTGCTGATCGAAGAAGAAGCGGCGAAGCTGGTGAACCCGGAAGAGCTGAAACAAGATGCAATCGACGCAGTTGAACAGCACGGTATCGTCTTCATTGATGAAATCGACAAAATCTGTAAGCGCGGCGGTAATACTTCCGGTCCGGATGTTTCCCGTGAAGGTGTTCAGCGCGACCTGCTGCCGCTGGTAGAAGGCTGTACTGTCTCCACCAAACACGGCATGGTCAAAACCGATCACATCCTGTTTATCGCCTCCGGTGCATTCCAGGTGGCCAGCCCGTCAGATCTGATCCCGGAACTGCAGGGTCGTCTGCCGATTCGCGTCGAACTCAAGGCCCTGACTACGGAAGACTTTGAACGCATTCTGACCGAACCAAACGCATCGGTTACCGTGCAGTACAAAGCGCTGATGGCAACAGAAGGAGTCAACATCGATTTCACCGACGACGGGATTAAACGCATCGCACAGGCGGCCTGGCAGGTGAACGAGACCACCGAAAACATCGGTGCGCGCCGTCTGCACACCGTTCTGGAGCGCCTCATGGAAGACATTTCCTATGACGCAAGCGACCTGAATGGCGAAACTATCATCATCGACGCCGACTATGTGAGTAAGCACCTTGATGCTTTAGTGGCAGATGAAGATCTGAGCCGTTTTATCTTATAATCCCCGCCACAACGTTTTCATCATTTCCGATGGGGGCTTATGCCCCCATTTTTTATTACTGGCTGGTGACTATGACTGACGCACAACCTTTAAGCCGCACTCAGGCATGGCTGGAAAGCCTGCGCCCAAAAACACTGCCGCTGGCGTTTGCCGCTATCGTGGTAGGGACGACGCTGGCCCGGTGGCAGGGTTTCTTCGATCCGCTGGTTGCCGTACTGGCATTAAGCACCGCCGGATTGCTGCAAATCCTTTCCAACCTCGCCAATGACTATGGCGATGCGGTTAAGGGCAGCGACAAGCCTGACCGAATTGGGCCATTGCGCGGCATGCAAAAAGGGGCGATTTCGCTTGAGCAGATGAAGCGTGCGCTCATCATCGTCATTGTACTGAGCTGCATCTCGGGCCTGCTGTTGCTGCTGGCGGCCTCGCAAACCCTGACAGATTTCATCGGCTTTGTGGTGCTTGGCGCGCTGTCGATCATCGCCGCTATTACCTATACCGTCGGTAAACGCCCTTACGGTTACATCGGCCTTGGCGATGTTTCGGTACTGATTTTCTTTGGCTGGCTGAGCGTAATGGGAAGCTGGTATCTGCAAACCCATATGCTGATCCCCGCGATTATCTTGCCGGCTACGGCGTGCGGCCTGCTGGCAACTGCAGTGCTGAATATCAACAACCTGCGTGATATCGACAGCGATCGCGCCAATGGCAAAATCACGCTCGTGGTGCGCTTAGGGCCGGTGAACGCACGCCGCTACCATGCGGGTTTGCTGGCCGGAGCCCTTCTCTGCCTGGCGCTGTTTAACGTGCTGTCGCTGCATAGCGCCTGGGGTTGGCTGTTCGTCTTTTCCGCGCCGTTGCTGTTCAAACAGGCGCGTTTTGTGATGCGCGAGCGGGATCCGAAAGCCATGCCGCCGATGCTCGAACGTACCGTAAAAGGGGCTTTGCTGACTAACCTATTGTTTGTGGTTGGAATTATGCTGAGTCAGACGCAGTTTTAACTGACAAAAATCAATTAACAATTGATGATTTTGCCAACAATGCGTGATGCGCGATATACTGACTACTCTCGCAGCAACTGAACGTTAAGCCTATGAAATACGATACGTCTGAGCTCTGTGACATCTACCAGGAAGATGTCAACGTCGTGGAACCACTGTTCTCCAATTTTGGCGGACGGTCGTCGTTTGGCGGTCAAATCATCACGGTGAAATGTTTCGAGGACAACGGGTTGCTGTACGATCTGCTCGAAGAAAATGGCCGTGGTCGTGTACTGCTGGTCGATGGCGGTGGTTCTGTGCGTCGTGCGTTAATTGATGCGGACCTGGCGCGCATCGCTCTGCAAAACGAGTGGGAAGGCATTGTGGTCTATGGCGCAGTGCGTCAGGTAGATGACCTGGAAGAGCTGGACATTGGCATTCAGGCCATTGCCGCGATTCCGGTCGGCGCCGCAGGGGAAGGTATCGGCGAAAGCGACATTCGCGTCAATTTCGGCGGCGTGACCTTCTTTTCCGGCGACCATCTCTATGCCGATAACACCGGTATCATCCTTTCCGAAGATCCACTGGATATCGAGTGATCAAAAAAGGCACCGAAAGGTGCCTTTTTTATGCGTTGTAGCAAGGCGGCAACTGAGCGAATCCCCAGCAACATAAACAGTGATGTGACTGGGGTCAGTAAGCGCCGCCAACGCCGCTAACACGAAAGAAGAAGCGTAATCAGACTTCTTCCATACGGCCCAGCAGTGCCTGCAGACGCTCCTGCCAGCCATGCTGCTGTTCTTTCAACTGGTTGTTTTCACGAGCCAGTTCTTCGCGATCATGCTGTGCGGACTGGACTTCCTGGGACAGACTGTTGTTCTTCTCTTTCAGCTCTTCGATTTCCATCTGCAGCAGCGTGATGGTATCAATCGCCTGCTGTACTTTCGCTTCCAGCTTCTCGAATACTTCTAATGACATCGTCATACCTCTCCTGAATTGCAAGGCGTTGATGGGTATATACCACTCGGGTAAAACCGCGTTCCGTGAACGGCGACGCCTTAATGTATTTAGCGCACGGTCTTAGTACCCGATTGTATGAAGCCCTTTAGCCCCTGTCCAGCGACAACCCGCGCAGATCGCGCTTTGCAACACTTTTCAGTCTAAACCTGGTGCAATTGCGGTCCGCTTCAATAAATTGTTAAATTGAGGGTTACAAAAATGATTCAGCTCACACTTCGCATCCTGTCGCACCCCTTCGCAAACGCGCCTCATCGCGCGAAAACGCTCATTTTATTGACGCAGTACACACATTTTGATTTCGATATTTCTCGTTTTTGCTCGTTAACGATAAATTAACAGTATGTCTACACGGCATCGTGGAGTCTTCTCCCTCCATGCAAACTATAACCATTAAACTCTTTGCAGGATCCGATTATGAGTCAAACCTCAACCTTAAAAGGTCAGTGCATCGCCGAATTTCTCGGTACCGGGTTGTTGATTTTCTTCGGTGTGGGCTGCGTTGCGGCACTTAAAGTAGCAGGTGCCAGCTTCGGACAGTGGGAAATCAGTATCATTTGGGGTCTGGGCGTGGCGATGGCCATCTACCTGACCGCAGGGGTTTCCGGCGCACATCTTAACCCGGCAGTGACCATTGCATTGTGGCTGTTTGCCTGCTTCGACGGGCGCAAAGTTGTCCCCTTCATTGCTTCTCAATTTGCTGGCGCATTCTGCGCGGCCGCACTTGTTTACGGGCTTTATTACAATCTTTTCTTCGATTTCGAACAAACTCACCATATGGTGCGTGGCAGCGTCGAAAGTCTCGATCTGGCAGGCATCTTTTCAACCTACCCTAACCCGCACATCAATTTCTTCCAGGCCTTTGCTGTTGAGATGGTGATTACCGCGGTTCTGATGGGCGTCATCATGGCGCTGGGTGATGACGGCAACGGGATCCCGCGTGGCCCGCTGGCACCACTGCTGATTGGCCTGCTGATTGCTGTTATTGGTGCTTCTATGGGCCCGCTGACCGGGTTTGCGATGAACCCTGCTCGTGATATCGGACCAAAAGCGTTCGCCTGGCTGGCAGGCTGGGGCAATGTCGCCTTCACGGGTGGGAAAGATATTCCTTACTTCCTCGTACCGCTGTTTGGGCCGATTGTCGGCGCATCACTGGGTGCCTTCGGTTATCGTAAACTGATTGGCCGTAATTTACCGTGTGACGTTTGTGCTGTGGAAGATGACAAAGACGCCACCACGACTTCACAACAAAAAGCTCCGCTGTAATGTGACTACGGGACATAAATCATGACTGAAAAGAAATATATCGTTGCGCTGGACCAGGGTACCACCAGCTCCCGCGCCGTCGTAATGGATCATGACGCCAACATCATCAGCGTTTCGCAGCGCGAATTCGAACAAATCTATCCTAAGCCAGGCTGGGTAGAGCATGACCCAATGGAAATCTGGGCAACGCAAAGCTCAACGCTGGTAGAAGTGCTGGCTAAAGCAGACATCAACTCCGATGAAATCGCCGCGATTGGTATCACCAACCAACGTGAAACGACCATAGTCTGGGAGCGCGAAACCGGTAAGCCTATCTATAACGCCATTGTCTGGCAGTGCCGCCGCACCTCAGAAATCTGCGAGCAGCTCAAACGCGATGGCATGGAAGAGTATGTGCGCAGCGCCACCGGCCTGGTGGTTGACCCGTACTTCTCCGGCACCAAAGTGAAGTGGATTCTCGATCATGTAGAAGGTTCTCGCGAACGCGCGAAACGTGGCGAACTGCTGTTCGGTACCGTCGACACCTGGCTTATCTGGAAAATGACCCAGGGTCGCGTACACGTTACTGACTACACCAACGCCTCCCGTACCATGCTGTTCAACATCCATGATCTGGACTGGGATGACAAAATGCTGGACGCGCTGGATATCCCGCGCGCCATGCTGCCGGAAGTGCGTAAATCTTCCGAAGTCTACGGCCAGACCAACATCGGTGGTAAAGGCGGTACCCGTATTCCTATCGCCGGGATCGCCGGTGACCAACAGGCAGCGCTGTTCGGTCAGTTGTGCGTAAAAGAAGGGATGGCGAAGAACACCTACGGTACCGGCTGCTTTATGCTGATGAATACCGGCGAAAAAGCGGTGAAATCAGAAAACGGCCTGTTAACCACTATCGCTTGCGGACCGACGGGTGAAGTGAACTATGCGCTGGAAGGTGCCGTGTTCATGGCGGGTGCGTCAATCCAGTGGCTGCGCGATGAGATGAAACTCATCAGCGATGCCTTTGACTCGGAATATTTCGCCACCAAAGTGAAAGACACCAATGGCGTCTACGTGGTGCCTGCTTTCACCGGCCTGGGCGCACCGTACTGGGACCCGTATGCACGTGGCGCGATTTTTGGTCTGACCCGTGGCGTAAACTCAAACCACATCATTCGCGCAACGCTGGAATCTATCGCCTACCAGACACGTGACGTTCTGGAAGCCATGCAGGCTGACTCCGGCATTCGTCTGCACGCCCTGCGCGTGGATGGCGGCGCGGTGGCCAACAACTTCCTGATGCAGTTCCAGTCCGACATTCTGGGCACCCGCGTTGAGCGTCCGGAAGTGCGTGAAGTCACTGCACTGGGCGCAGCTTACCTGGCGGGCCTGGCGGTGGGCTTCTGGCAGAACCTGGACGAACTGCAGGAGAAAGCGGTGATTGAGCGTGAATTCCGCCCGAGCATCGAAACCACCGAACGCAACGTTCGCTACGCGGGCTGGAAAAAAGCCGTGAAACGTGCGCTGGCGTGGGAAGAGCACGACGAGTAATCCCCTCCCCCTCACCTCTGTTTTCTCCCTCTCCCTGAGGGAGAGGGCCGGGGTGAGGGCCTCAGGCAACACCGCACCTGACCGCACCCATGCCCCCTCTCTGTGTTAAACTTCGCGCAATTTCTTTCACTTCACGAGTTTGCTATGAGACGAGAACTTGCCATTGAATTTTCCCGCGTGACCGAAGCAGCGGCGCTGGCTGGCTATAAGTGGCTGGGCCGCGGCGACAAAAATACCGCCGACGGCGCTGCCGTTCACGCCATGCGCATCATGCTTAATCAGGTCAATATTGACGGCACCATTGTGATTGGTGAAGGGGAAATCGACGAAGCCCCAATGCTCTATATCGGTGAAAAAGTCGGTACTGGTAGAGGCGATGCGGTGGATATCGCCGTTGATCCGATCGAAGGCACCCGCATGACCGCCATGGGTCAGGCTAATGCCCTGGCAGTACTGGCGGTGGGTGATCAAGGCTGCTTCCTCAATGCGCCGGATATGTATATGGAAAAACTGATTGTCGGCCCTGGCGCAAAAGGCACTATCGACCTCAACCTGCCGCTTGCCGATAACCTGCGTAATGTGGCTAATGCGCTCGGAAAACCGCTCAGTGAGCTGACGGTAACGATTCTGGCCAAACCTCGCCACGACGCCACCATCGCTGAAATGCAGAAGCTCGGCGTACGCGTTTTCGCTATTCCGGACGGCGACGTTGCCGCCTCCATTCTGACCTGCATGCCGGACAGTGAAGTCGATGTCCTTTATGGTATTGGCGGTGCGCCGGAAGGGGTCGTTTCAGCTGCCGTCATCCGCGCGCTGGATGGTGATATGAATGGCCGCTTGCTGGCACGTCATCACGTAAAAGGCGACAACGAAGAGAACCGTCGTATCGGGGAAATCGAGCTGGCTCGCTGCCAGGCGATGGGCATTGAGGCCGATAAAGTCCTGCGCCTGGATGATATGGCACGCAGCGACAACGTAATTTTCTCAGCAACCGGGATTACCAAAGGCGACTTGCTGGACGGTATTAGCCGCAAAGGCAATATTGCCACCACCGAAACCCTGCTGATTCGCGGAAAATCGCGTACCATCCGCCGCATTCAGTCTATCCACTATCTGGATCGCAAAGACCCGGACGTACAGACGCATATTCTGTAAGCCGCGCGCTCAAGGAAGAGCGGATTTAATGCGGTTGTATTAACCTGTAAATTATTTGTTCAATAGAGCCTTCTTTCCTGAGCGGGCTGGAAATCCTCTCCATTCACGACGAAGATAAGGCAATGATTCTGAACAGGAGAAAATCATGGCCGACTGGGTTACAGGAAAAGTCGTAAACGTCGAGTTCTGGACCGACGCATTGTTCAGTCTGACCGTTCATGCCCCCGTTCATCCCTTTACTGCCGGACAATTTGCCAAGCTGGGCCTCGAAATCGACGGTGAGCGGGTACAACGTGCCTACTCTTACGTCAATGCGCCAGGTAACCCCGATCTGGAGTTTTATCTGGTCACCGTCCCTGAGGGCAAGCTCAGTCCGCGTCTGGCCGCACTGAAGCCAGGTGATGAGGTGTTAATCGTCAGCGAGGCGGCAGGGTTCTTTGTTCTCGACGAAGTGCCGGACTGCGACACGCTGTGGATGCTGGCAACCGGGACCGCGATTGGGCCGTATTTGTCGATCCTACAGGAAGGTAAGGACCTGGAACGCTTTACTCATCTGGTACTGGTGCATGCGGTACGCTACGCCGCGGATTTAAGTTATCTGCCGCTGATGCTCGAACTGCAGAAGCGCTATGAGGGTAAATTGCGGATTCAAACGGTGGTTAGCCGGGAAACAGTGCCCGGGTCGCTCACAGGGCGTGTGCCTGCGCTGATTGAGAACGGTACACTGGAAGAGGCAGTGGGATTGCCCATCAACACCGAAACCAGCCACGTAATGCTCTGCGGCAACCCGCAGATGGTGCGTGACACACAGCAGTTACTGAAAGAGACCCGGCAGATGGCGAAACATCTGCGCCGCCGTCCGGGCCACATCACCGCTGAACACTACTGGTAATCAGCGGAACTGTACTTCAAGCGTATCCTTGCCGAACTTGTTCTCGCCCTGGGTGCCGATAAATGCGCCCAGGTCGATGAGCATCGTTACCATTATCAGCACTGGCACGAAGCGGCCAACAACCCATTCCCACGTACCGCCCAGTATCTCCCAGTGCCCTGCCAGCAGCATCCAGGCAAGAATAAATAACAACGACCAACTGCCGGACTTATTACGGTCATGCAGTCGTTTCACAATCACACACGCGGTTGGCCAGAGCAGGCAAACCAGCATAAACGCGGCATTTTGGCTGGCCAGAAGTTCAAAACTGACCGCGTAAAACAACGCCGCCATCGCCAGCACCCAGATAACGGTCCAGATCCAAAAATCACGACGACCAATGCGGCCTTTAAATGAGAACAACCACTGCTGAATACCCATGTAAGGTTCCTTTAATTGTAGTGCTGCGTAGTTTACCCTGGTCACGTGAGTTTTTGACAAGCCAGACTGTTATCGTTTTAATCGTGAACAAAGAGAAGTGAGGACGATGTTAATGAAAACCTGGTGGCTCCTGTTTACGGCGCTCTTCATCAACCACTATGCCTTCGCAGAGGATACGCCACCTGCGGCTGCGGCCCCGTATCTGCTGCCAGGAGCCCCCACATTCGAACAATCCATCAGCCAGTTCAGAGAAAAGTTCAACGAAGATAACCCCGACCTGCAGCTCAACGAATTTCGCGCTGTAGATTCGCGTAGTGATACCGAACGTCTGACCCGCGCCGCGACCAAAATTAACGACAATCTGTACGCCTCCACGGCGCTGGAACGCGGCACGCTGAAAATTAAATCCATGCAGATGACCTGGCTACCGGTCAGAGGGCCAGAGCAAAAGGCGGCAAAAGCCAAAGCGCAGGAGTATATGGCGGCGCTGATTCGCGCGTTTTCGCCGACGCTGACCAAAGCGCAAAGTCTGCAAAAGCTGCAAAAATTACTGAACAACGGCAAAAACAAACTCTGGTATGCCGAAACGGAAGGTGCCATCCGTTATGTGGTCGCAGATGACGGCGAAAAGGGGCTCACCTTCGCTGTTGAACCGATTAAGCTGGCGCTATCTGAAAGCCTGGAAGGCGACAATAAATGACAAAAAGCAAAGCCTTTCCGGCGACGAATCTCTATACTGTCTCACAGACCAAACTGCCCTGACGGGTAGACATTTTACTTAAATTCGCTCTTATAGCGTGGAGAATTCAAATGCGACATCCTTTAGTGATGGGTAACTGGAAACTGAACGGCAGCCGCCACATGGTAAACGAACTGGTAGCTAACCTGCGTAAAGAGCTGGCTGGCGTTACGGGTTGTGGCGTCGCCATCGCTCCGCCGGCTATGTACCTGGATCTGGCTAAACAAGCCGCTGCAGGCAGCCACATCATTCTGGGCGCTCAGAACGTCGACGTTAACCTGTCTGGCGCATTCACCGGTGAAACCTCCGCTGAAATGCTCAAAGATATCGGCGCGCAGTACATTATTATCGGCCACTCCGAGCGTCGTACTTACCACGCAGAATCTGACGAACTCATTGCTAAAAAATTCGCCGTTCTGAAAGAACAAGGTCTGATCCCGGTTCTGTGCATCGGTGAAACCGAAGCAGAAAACGAAGCGGGTAAAACCGAAGAAGTGTGTGCACGTCAGATCGACGCGGTTCTGAAAACTCAGGGCGCTGCGGCATTCGAAGGCGCGGTCATCGCTTACGAACCAGTATGGGCAATCGGTACCGGTAAATCTGCGACCCCGGCTCAGGCTCAGGCGGTTCACAAATTCATCCGTGACCATATCGCTAAAGCAGATGCGAAAGTGGCTGAGCAGGTAATTATTCAGTACGGCGGTTCCGTTAACGCGGCTAACGCTGCTGAGCTGTTCACCCAGCCGGACATCGACGGCGCGCTGGTTGGCGGCGCTTCCCTGAAAGCTGACGCTTTTGCGGTAATCGTTAAAGCAGCAGAAGCGGCAAAAGCGTAATTCGCTTGTCGCGGTGAATACTCCCCTCAGGTTACAGCGGGCAGTGTTCATGTTATCTCTCCCCTCAGGGGGAGAGATAGCTTCTCAAGGTGCTTAACGCCCCGGCTGTATCGGCGCAGGCGTCCAGATGGCAGGCAGACTACTGCCCTAACTGGGTCGTATAATTGCTCTCCACCCAACGATACCCATTCCCCTCACGCTTCACGTGGCCAAACCCCGGAAATGAAATATGTGCGGCAGCAACCCAATACCCCTGCTCCGCGGCCTGTTTGAGCACACGCTCCCGCGTTTTGATAGCCTGCTGGCGATTGACATCAAAATGTATTGCCACGTGCGGATCAGGCATTTGTACTGCTTTGGCGTGGATAATATCGCCCCATAAAACCAGCGTCTGACCTTCACTTTCCACACGATACAGCACGCTGCCCGGCGTATGGCCCGCCGTAGATTCTGCACGAATCCCCTCCACCGGCGTTGCTGGCGCCAGGAATGTCTTTAACCGCCCGGCATTGATAACCGGGCGAAGCGTTTTCTCGCTTTCAGCAAACGTGTGCGCCTCACCTGGCTCAACCTGAGTGACGTTCGACGGATTAAGCCAGAAGTCGACGTCGCGTTTGTCGACATACACGTTAGCCTCAGGAAAGGCGAGCTTGCCGGCGTGTGATACCCCACCAGAGTGATCGGCATGAATATGGGTCAGTAATACGTCGTCAATGGATTCAGCCGGATAGCCTGCTGCGGCAAGATTCTCCAGCAGATGCCCACCCCGGCTACCGAATAGTTCACCGGCACCGGTATCCACTAAAACGCGTTTTTTGCCATCATCGATGACATAGGCGTTAATCGAGGTCTCCGCTTGCGGCGTCATTGCTTCGCTTGCCATCGCCTGACGTAATTTTTCTGCGGAGATGTTAGTCAGCAGTGTATTAAGGGGCACCGTTACCGTGCCGTCGGATACCGCGGTGATGCGCAGCTTGCCCAGTTTCATGCGGTAGTAACCGGGAGCCTGTTCATCCAGCGCACTCGTCTGCCCGGCGGCCAGAAGCTGGCTGGAAAAGAGGAGTGTCGTCACCAGCGCCAGTATCATTTTCATAAAATTGCCTCATCCCAGTGTCATTTGAACGTGCTCAGCAGTATCCTCAGCAAGACACTATCATTCAAATTGATTAATATAATGTTCACTATCAGAGAAAATGATTTTCATCGTATCGATCTCAATTTGCTGACGGTGCTGCTTGTCCTGCATCGCGAGGGCAGCGTGTCACGTACCGCTGAAAAACTGCATCTGGGGCAACCGGCGGTCAGTAATGCGCTGGCCAGGTTACGTGAGATGTTTGACGATCCTCTGTTTGTTCGTACCGCAGGAGGCATGGTACCGACGCCGCGTGCCGAAGCGCTTATTGACTCACTCGGCCCCCTGATGGAACAGATGCAGTACGTTCTTTTTCAACCACCGGCATTCACCCCGGCGAAGGCAACTCATGTGTTCCGTCTGGGTATGAGCGACTGGGTTGAGCGTTGGCTGATGCCGGAATTACAGGCATACGTGACACGCGAAGCGCCGGGAGTCACGCTGCAGGTAACAGCCAGCGATCCTTTCCGCGATGGTGAGCAAGTGCTCCAGCGGGAGATAGATCTGGCGATTTCGGTTGGCCAGAACACTGCCGCCACGTTGAGGCGTGAACATCTCCGTTCACTCAACTTTTGTACGTTCTGGCACCCCGAACAGCTTTCGCTGCAAGCGCCGCTGACGTTGAATGATTACATCGAGCATGATCACGTGCTGGTTTCATATCGAGGTTCGACCTGGAGCGCCGTCGATGAGCAGTTAGCATTGCAGGGGAAATCACGAAGGGTACGATACGTTACGCCACATTTTTCTTCTTTGCCGCCGCTGCTGAAACGCATGTCGGCTTTCGCGACCGTCCCCTCCGGGCTGGCTGCCGACTGGATATCTCATTACGGTTTACGCTGTAGCCCCGTTCCGGTTGAGACGCCGGAAATTGCGCTCTCGCTGCTGTGGCATAAATGTTGTGATAACGATATGCCACTGAACTGGTTAAGAACGGTATTACACAATGTCATAAATGCACTGCCGTCGTTCGCCCCATCGTTGTAGCGACTTGACTGCCCCTCACAAAGGTCAGTGTGAGGGGGCAGATCGCATCAGAACTACAATTTCCCCAGCACGCTAAACCACGCATAATCCAGCGGCAGCAGCACCAGATACGTTGCCACCGCCAGCGCAATACATAACAACATCCCTGCCCGTGCAGGGACTTTGCCTAACGCCATGGCCACCACGATCGGTGACGCCTGATACGGCAGTAGCGGTGTGGAATAGCCCAGTACCTGAATCATAATCACTGACAGCAACGGGAAGCCCGTCGCGTCGGAAAAACTCTGCGCCAGCGTGGTGAAAAGTGCGGGCACTCCGTTAGCGGTCATGATGAAGTTGAGCGCAGTCGTAGTGCCGGTGAGCGCCAGGAAGCTGGTAAAAGGCTGCGCCGGATCCAACGGCATGATGTGCAGCAGCGCGTTCCCTACTGCCGCCCCAATTCCCGTCTGCGTGACCGTAATGGCCAGCCCAAGGATGCCGGCAACATAAATACAGGTACGGATATTTACCCCGGTGGAAAACTCGTCGCCGTTGATAAACCCTACGCGTGGCAACAGGGTAATACAGGCTGCCGCCAGCCCCGTCCAGGCCGGGCCAATGCCGTGCCAGCTCTCCGTGACCCACATTGTTAAGACCACCGCCAGCAGCCAGGCGAGGCGCTTCTCCTCCCGACTCATGGGGTCAGGTGGCGTGAGATCCTTTGGTGCGTGCGGCTGTCCCGGGAAAAGCCAGCAGATAAGACCAATCAGGATGAGGCCTTTCAGAATACCCAGCACCGGCGTATGCAGCAGCAAATACGGCAGGTAGTTGAGATGAATACCGTAGGATCCTTCCGCCGCCCCGCTCATCACCAGATTGGGCACATTGGCGGGTAAAATCGTCGCTGACAACTGGAAGGTGCCAAACCCCACCGCCAGCGCAAGGCCATACCAAGAGCGTGTCCCTTCATTGATGCCCGCACGCGCCGCCATCGCCGCTACAATGGGCATCAGCAGAGCAATACGTCCCATATTCGACGGCATAACAAACGCCAGCGCATAACTCAGCAGCACAACGCTTGCAACCATTTGCAACCACGAATCGGTGAGTCTGGCCGACAGCGCTCGCGCGGCCCGGTCAGCCAGCCCCGTTTTACGAATGGCGACACCCAGGACAAAACCGCTGAATACCAGCCAGAAAGCGGAAGAGGCAAAACCGCCGAAAATGACATCCGGCGGCGCAATCTTCGCCACCATCGCGGCAGCAAAAAACAGTAGCGCCGTGATGAATTCCGGTAGCAATGATGTGGCCCACAGCACGATAGTAAGGCCGATGATGACGGAAGGCAGAAACAGAGGGTGAGTAAACCAGAGCGACATACCTGTCTCCTGTAGAATTTTTCGGCAAGTCTACGGCGACAGCCTTGCCTGGTAAACGCCAAATCTGGTGGGGCTATTTTAGAATATTACACTGATGATCCTGAATTTCCTCGGCGGAACCACGGTTAAAGGCGAGCAGATTACGCTCGGTTGCCAGCAGCACAAACGAACCGTCAGCCTGGTGTACCATCGCCATGCCGTAGCGCCCCATATGTTCACGCGCTTCCGGCACCTCTTCGGCCAGCATTAAAAACGGGCTTCGCTGTACCAGTTCGGCTTCGGTCACGCGGCGCGCCAGATAAGGATGCCCAAGAAGGCCACCCGGAAAGGCCAGCCACTGACTGCTGATACGCGAGGCTTGCTGATCAAGCTTCACGCGCACATCTTCGCGCAGACAAGAAATATGGATATGGAAATGGTTCTGCGTACGTCCGACCCGTGAGTTAATCGTAAGCGACAGGGCGTTATCCGGCAGCGGTGTCCCGCGCGTTTTACTCAACATGCCGCGCGATTGCCAGGCCTGCCAGAAGAAGTTGGGGGTATGCGATTTCAACAACAGCGGGCTTTCAATACCGTTGATACGGTACGTTGGCATCAGCAAATACTGTAATGGCCCGTTACGGTCTTTAAGCAACACGTAGCCACTATCGGGATTGACCAGCGCACAGGGAGCGGGTAGAGAGTTATTCCGCTGATTCGGCACACATTGCTCAAGTACAATATGACGCAGTACATCCCGTTTACTGCTGTTCCACCAGTATTCACCGCCCACCACAGCGGCGGCCGCCGCAATCAACAACACTATGCCAAACAGGCGCACTGTTTTCATCACTCTCTCCTTACAGGGAGGAACAGGAAGCATAGCGCAGAGATCGGTCGGGATAAAACGAAAACGGCCCTGTGAAGGGCCGCTGGAGGATGATGATTAGCGTTTACTGATTTCGTCGAACTTGCCGCCGTTGGAGAAGTGCTCTTTCTGCGCTTTCGTCCAGCCGCCAAAGACATCGTCAATGGTGAACAGTTTCAGTTTCGGGAATTCATTTGCGTATTTTGCCGCGACGTCTTTGTCACGCGGGCGATAGAAGTTTTTCGCCGCAATCTCCTGCCCTTCCGGGGAGTAGAGATATTTCAGATAAGCTTCTGCCACTTTCTGCGTGCCTTTCTTCTCGACAACTTTATCGACAACAGACACGGTAGGTTCCGCAAGGATGGATTCACTTGGCGTTACGATTTCGAACTTATCTTTGCCCAGTTCGTTCGTCGCCAGCAGCGCTTCGTTTTCCCAGGCAATCAGCACATCGCCGATACCACGCTCTACGAACGTATTGGTCGCGCCGCGCGCACCGGAGTCCAGCACTTCTACGTTTTTATACAGCGCTTTCACGAAATCCTGAGCTTTTGCCTGATCGCCGCCGTTCTGATGCAGGGCATAACCCCACGCCGCCAGGTAGTTCCAGCGAGCACCGCCAGAGCTTTTCGGGTTCGGCGTGATCACCGACACGCCCGGTTTGATTAAATCATTCCAGTCATGAATCTGTTTTGGGTTGCCTTTACGCACCAGGAAAACGATGGTGGAAGTATAAGGTGCGGAGTTATCCGGCAGACGTTTGATCCAGTTTTTATCGATGCTGCCACGCTCGGCAATCGCATCAACATCATATGCCAGTGCCAGCGTTACGACATCGGCATCGAGGCCGTTGATAACCGATGTCGCCTGTTTACCTGAGCCGCCGTGTGACTGGCGAATCGTGACATTATCGCCCGTTTCCTGTTTCCAGTGGGCACTGAACGCTTTGTTGTACTGCTCGTACAATTCACGCGTTGGATCGTACGAAACGTTTAATAACTGAATGTCCTTTGCCAGAACGCTGCCGGATGCCAGCAGCAAAGTTAACCCTACGCCCCACTTATTCATCGCCCACTCTCTCAGGTTATGTATTTTGATGTGCTCAGCCTGCCAGAAAGCAGACCAATGATTAAAGAATAAAAAAAGATTGGCTATAACTTTAGGAAATAAATGGAGGCAAAGAAACGCCCTCGAAAAGGAGGGCGTTGAAGGAAATCAGTACAACTTTTTAGCGCATTCCAGCCAGTCGCCTTTGAACGGACGCTTCATGTTCTCAATGGCGTCAATAATGTCATGGTGAACCATCTTCTCGTTCTGGATACCAACACAACGACCGCCGTGGCCCTGCAGCAGCAGTTCAATCGCATATGCGCCCATACGGGAAGCAAGAATGCGGTCGTAAGGAACCGGGGAGCCGCCGCGCTGAATGTGGCCCAGAACGGTCGCGCGGGTTTCGCGCTGCGTTTCAGCTTCGATGTATTTGGCCAGCTCATCGATATCGCAGATGTGCTCGGTGATAGCCACGATCGCGTGTTTTTTACCTTTCGCGATGCCCGCTTTGATTTCAGCCACCAGATCTTCACGGCTGAATTCAACTTCCGGCAGAACGATAAATTCGCAACCACCTGCAATGGCCGCCGCCAGCGTCAGGTCGCCACAGTAGCGGCCCATCACTTCAACGATGGAGATACGCTGGTGGGAAGAAGAGGTGTCACGCAGACGGTCAATGGCTTCTACTACGGTATGCAACGCGGTGAAGTAACCGATGGTGTAGTCAGTACCGGCAACATCGTTATCGATAGTGCCCGGCAAGCCGATGCACGGGAAGCCCATTTCTGTCAGACGCTTCGCGCCCATATAGGAACCGTCGCCGCCGATGACGACCAGCGCATCAATACCGCGCTTTTTCATGTTCTCAATAGCCACGGCGCGGACATGTTCTTCACGGAATTCCGGGAAACGGGCAGAACCAAGGAATGTACCGCCACGGTTAATCATGTCAGACACGCTATAGCGGTCGAGTTGAATCATGCGGTCTTCGTACAGGCCGAGATAACCATCGTAAATACCCGCTACTTCCAGACCTTCAGTCAATGCTGCACGGACAACGCCACGAATTGCTGCGTTCATGCCCGGCGCATCACCGCCACTTGTCAACACACCGATTTTCTTAATCATGACTACCTCTGAACTTAGGAATGCAAAAATAATGTTCTGTTGGCCAAAAAACTCCGCGAGGGAGTAAACATCTATGCTGCAATATTATATCAACTGCGGCTTGCTGAATTGATTCAGGTCAGACCATATGGCGGTAATTTATACACAAAAATCGGGTCTGACTCACTTCTTTTACAACGAAATACGACAGCCTTAATCCGCTTATCGTCCTTGAGGTACCACTGAACAGGGATCCTGATGAATAATCACATCTGATCCTGGAAAACGCTGCAAAATGGCCTGCTCCACATGTTCAGCCACAATATGCGCCTGAACTAAGGGAAGGTTATCATCCATTTCCAAATGTATTTGAATAAAGCGGGTCGGCCCTGACTGCCGCGTGCGAAGATCGTGCGCGCCGCTTACGCCTGGCCAGGAAGTGACAATATCGAAAATTTCCTGCCGTTCGGCATCGGGTAATGCCCGATCCAGTAAAGACTGAACCGCTTCATAACCCATACGCAGCGCGCTGTACAAAATATAGACGCCAATCCCCAGCGCAAAGAGAGCATCCGCCCGATGCCAGCCATACCATGACAGCCCCAGCGCGATGAGAATTGCACCGTTCATCATAACATCAGACTGATAATGAAGCATATCTGCCCGCACCGCCTGGCTTTGAGTTTTTCGCACAACCCAACGCTGAAAGGTGACGAGTATCACAGTACTGAGCAGGGCGATAACGGTCACCACAACGCCAATTCCGGGAGCACGCATCGGCTCAGGGTTCGCCAGATGCTCAATACCGGTTAAAAACAGGAACAATGCCGAACCGGAAATAAACATACTTTGCGCCAGCGCCGCCAGCGATTCGGCTTTCCCGTGTCCAAAGGTATGTTCATCGTCCGCAGGCTGCAGCGAATAACGCACTACCAGCAAATTGGTCAGTGAGGCGGCAATATCTACCAGAGAATCCACCAGTGCGGCCAGGATACTCACTGACCCGGTGAACCACCATGCAAAAATTTTAATAATTAATAATGACGATGCCATGATCGTTGCGGCAATGGCCGCGCGGCTGATCAGACGTCCATAAGATTCAATCATAAAAGCTCCCACGCTGTTCTGTGGGTAGTATAACGAAAGGCAACTCAATCGGAGGAAAATCAGGTGGCTGAATTCAGGGTAAAAAAAACCCCTCATCATGAGGGGGAAGACAGGGATGGTGTCTATGGCAAGGAAAACAGGGTTCATTACTACTGACTACTGGGAACGCTGGGTGCTACTACTCAATACTCTCAACGGTGAACTTTGCTGCATCTGCGTCATTTCACGCAGTTGGCTCATCCGTTGCTGGTGTTTCTGGTTCAAAACCGCTTGCTGATCAGGGGTAAGCAGGTGATACATCTGGTTGCGGACTTTCGCCATTTCAACCTGACGACTTATCTGCTCCTGCGCCATTTTCTCGGCCTGAACGCGCACAGCGTTTTCATCAAAATTTTCTGCGGTGACAAGGCGATGCATTGTCTCCATTTCGCTAACATTAACAGGAGGCTTGTCGTGCCTTGCCTGTTGCATCAGATCTCGCATCTGTTGACGCTGATGTTCGGTTAAATGTATGCCGTCGAACATATGGCTCTGACTGGAACGCTGCGCGAATCCCTCAGTCGGGTGCCAGTTATCGCCTGTTACGACTTCAGCAGCCTGGCTAAAAGCACTTAGCGCCAGTGTTGAGGCCATGACGGCAGCGGTAACTTTGCGCATCATTTGCTCCCAAAAACTTTCTATGTCGCGAATCAACGATAATGAGTCTACGATTCAGGCTGCAAACATGCGTCAGGGGGTGTAAAACAACGTAAAGTCATGGATTAGCGAGCCTTGATGACGTAATTTCTGCCTCGGAGGTATTTAAACAATGAATAAAATTCTTTTAGTAGATGATGACCGAGAGCTTACATCCCTGTTAAAAGAGCTGCTCGACATGGAAGGTTTTAACGTGCTGGTTGCCCACGACGGGGAACAGGCGCTCAACCTCCTTGATGACAGCATCGATTTGCTTTTGCTCGATGTCATGATGCCGAAGAAAAACGGTATTGATACCCTTAAAGAGCTACGCCAGACACACCAGACTCCCGTCATTATGTTGACTGCACGCGGCAGCGAGCTGGATCGCGTACTCGGCCTTGAGCTGGGCGCGGACGATTATCTGCCAAAACCGTTTAACGACCGCGAACTGGTCGCGCGTATCCGTGCAATTTTGCGCCGTTCTCACTGGAGCGAACAGCAGCAGAATACCGACAACGGTTCGCCGACGCTGGAAGTAGATGGCCTGAGTCTCAACCCAGGTCGTCAGGAAGCCAGTTTCGATGGTCAATCGCTGGAACTGACCGGTACCGAATTCACCCTGCTCTATCTGCTGGCACAGCATTTGGGCCAGGTGGTTTCCCGTGAACATTTAAGCCAGGAAGTGCTGGGTAAACGCTTAACACCGTTTGACCGCGCGATTGATATGCACATCTCTAACCTGCGCCGTAAGTTACCGGACCGCAAAGATGGCCATCCGTGGTTTAAAACCTTGCGAGGCCGGGGCTACTTGATGGTATCCGCTTCATGATAGGAAGTTTGACCGCCCGCATCTTCGCCATTTTCTGGTTAACGCTGGCGCTGGTGCTGATGCTGGTACTGATGGTTCCCAAGCTTGATTCCCGCCAAATGACGGAGTTGCTTGATAGCGAACAACGCCAGGGCGTGATGATTGAACAGCACGTTGAAGCGGAACTGGCCAATGATCCACCCAACGATTTGATGTGGTGGCGCAGGCTGTTTCGCGCAATCGACAAATGGGCCCCTCCGGGGCAACGTTTGTTGCTGGTAACCAGTGAAGGGCGCGTCATCGGCGCCGAACGCAATGAAATGCAAATTATCCGCAACTTTATTGGTCAGGCGGATAACTCAGATCACCCGCAAAAGAAAAAATATGGTCGGGTAGAGCTGGTAGGGCCTTTTTCCGTCCGCGACGGTGAGGACAATTACCAGCTCTATCTTATTCGACCAGCCAGCAACTCCCAGTCTGACTTTATCAACCTGCTGTTTGACCGCCCTCTCCTGTTGCTGATTGTCACGATGCTGATCAGTTCGCCGTTGCTGTTGTGGCTGGCGTGGAGCCTGGCAAAACCCGCGCGTAAACTGAAAAACGCGGCAGATGAAGTGGCGCAGGGCAACTTGCGACAGCATCCTGAGCTGGAGGCCTGGCCGCAAGAGTTTCTTGCCGCAGGCACCAGTTTTAACCAGATGGTTATGGCGCTGGAGCGAATGATGACCGCCCAGCAGAGGCTCTTGTCCGATATTTCCCACGAACTACGGACACCGTTAACGCGACTGCAACTCGGCACCGCGCTGTTGCGTCGTCGCAGCGGTGAGAGTAAAGAGCTGGAACGTATCGAAACCGAAGCCCAGCGGCTGGACAGTATGATCAACGACCTGTTGGTCATGTCGCGTAATCAGCAGAAAAACGCGCTGGTCAGCGAAACGGTCAAAGCCAATCAGTTGTGGAATGAGGTGCTCGACAATGCCGCGTTTGAAGCGGAACAGATGGGTAAATCGCTGACGGTGAATTTCCCGCCTGGCCCGTGGCCGCTGTATGGCAACCCGAATGCGCTGGAAAGCGCGCTGGAAAATATCGTCCGAAACGCGCTGCGTTATTCACACACCAAAATTGAAGTGAATTTCTCGGTCGATAAAGACGGCATCACCATTAACGTGGACGATGACGGTCCGGGCGTCAGCCCGGAAGATCGCGAGCAGATATTCCGTCCGTTCTACCGCACCGATGAAGCGCGCGATCGCGCGTCCGGGGGAACAGGTTTAGGATTGGCAATAGTTGAAACCGCTATGCAGCAGCATCGCGGTTGGGTGAAAGCCGACGACAGCCCACTCGGCGGTTTACGCTTGACGTTGTGGATCCCGCTGTATAAACGCGCCTGAGTATTTCCCCTCGCCTTACCGGGCGGGGGGAAACCGCTACTTACCCCGCAAACGTCGGGAGTTATCTTCGATTTTTCCGCTACTTCGCCGATTTTGAATCGTTCTTGTCCAGCTGGCCGAAAGCCCCGCTGCGGACACCAGCCTGCGATATTGCTCATCGTCAAAGGGCATATGCCAGGCGATTGCGGCGGCATCCAGGACGCTCACGTCGCTATTACGTGATACCCGTTCCAGCGGCGCGTCGACGTTAACTTTTCCGCCAGTAATGACCCGATAAAGCCAGCCAACGCGCCCACTCGCTTGCATCTGCGAAGACATGTCGCTAATGGAAAAGTGAAAGTTAAGTTTGAAGCAGGGCGATCGCGGCTGCGTCACCTGAATGAGGGCATTTCCCCAATGGAAAATATCACCGATAAAGACATTGCTTTCCGTCAGCCCTTCGGTCGAGAGGTTCTCGCCAAACGCCGGGGCGAAGAAAAGCGCCGCCTGTTCGGGAAACATCGTCTTCCAGTGAGCGTAGTGTTCGCGGGGATAATGACAAAGCGCCCGGTCCGTGCCGCCATGGTAAGAGGTCTCCGCCTGCTCATCACCGGCTAACCCCCGTTCCGTTAACATCAACTCGCCTTCCACCTGCAATTTGGCAATAGCACTGGGTCTGCTGCCCGAATAATCCCTTATTTTCCCTGTAAAAACATTCACCGGATGCTGCATGTCCCCTCCCCGGGCTTATTCATTGTCGAGGTATTAGACCACACTTTTTAGCAATAAATCGTGCAGAAATGCGACACCGATACGCCTGCGGTTTACACGTCCGTGCTATGACTTAATGGAGAAGTGAAACGCAATTTCATATTCAAGGAGACAATGACGTGAAGAAGAAAAATGAATTTTATGGCGTCTGGTGCCCGTCCATTACGCCCATGACATCGGCCGGTAAAATCGACCTGAACGGATTGAGACAGCATATTTCACGCCTGACCGAGGCCAGCATTGACGTCGTGTTGCTGATGGGCAGCATCGGCGAATTTGCCTCTTTCACCCTTGATGAACGACTCATGCTTATCCGGGAAGTACGCGGTATGACGCCCGGCACACTGGTCGCGAATGTTTCCTCGACCTGCCTGAATGATGTGGAGTGGATGGCGGATGAAGCCTTCCGCACGGGTTACGATGCCGTTATGGTCCTGCCCCCTTATTACTATGGGCAAACGTCTGCGCAATTGCTGAGCTACTTTCGCCATCTGGGGCAACGGCTGAAGGGTAAGTGGTTTGCCTATAATTTTCCGGCCAGGACCGGCTGCGATCTGACACCCGAAATTGTCGCAACGCTGGCAGCAGAATTCCCGAACTTCGCTGGCATCAAAGATACGGTCGATTGCCAGTCGCATACGCGCAACATCATTCTGGCAACCGAGAAAATCCGCGATGATTTCGCCGTACTGTCGGGGTATGACGAATACTTCATCCCCAATCTGCTGGCAGGCGGTGCGGGGGTTATCTCCGGGCTCAACAACGTAATGCCGGAACTGTTTGTCAGGGCGCGGGAAGCATGGAAACAAAACGATTTGGCTACGCTGCATGAAGCCCAACGCGAGATGGGCAAATTCATGTCGATTTACACCATTGGCGAGGATTTTGTTACCACTATCAAAACCGTGGTAGCCCGGAAATTCGGTTATTGTGGCGCAACGTCCCGCAATGCGGGCGGCGAATTAACGCCAGCGCAATGTGCACAGATTGATGAGGTTTTCGGTATCGGCCATTAAAAAAACCGGCCTGAGAAGGCCGGTTTCTCTTTTAAACCACGGCGTTATTTCACCGCGCCGCGCAAATCCGCAACCACGGCATTTCCTTTCACTTTGCGTGACCAGAGAGAGGTCAAAATCGGCACCAGAATAGAGGTCACAATCACCGATGTCGCCACCAGCGCGGTCGCGGCGGGCGCCATCGCTTTAAACTCCGGTACCATCTCGGCAATCAGCACCGGTGTCGCCACCGCCGCACCGGCGGAACTCGAGGCAGCAAGCCCGGCGGTACCATCCCCACCGCCCAGTACTTTATCAGCAATAATCAACGGGATGCCGGTAATCACAATCACCGCCAGCCCCAGCAGGATACCGAGCAATCCGGTCTGCGCGATAACGCTGAGATCGATAGTGTTCCCCAGCGCAAAGGCAAAAAACGGAATCAGCGTCTGCACCGCTCGGGTGAAGAATTCACGTAGCTCCGGATCCAGGTTGCCCAACCCAAAACCAATCAGGAAGGGCAGCACCGCGCCGACAAATACGTGCGGTTCAAAAGAGGCGATACCCGCCGTCCCCAGAATCACCATCGTCATCAGCGGGCCGGATTCAAGCGACATCAATACAAATGCCCCGGCCTCTTCTTTGGTGCCATATTGCTGCATGATCGAGGCATAAAGGCCGCCGTTCGTCATATCCATAGAGGCCACCAGCGCCAGCGTCGACAGCCCGGCAAAGAAACCGGCTTCCACACCGTGAGCCGGAATCAAGCGGGATGCTACCGCCGCTACCACCCAGGCCACCGCAATTTTAGTCACCACCAGCGTGCCAGATTTACGCAATACCGTCCCGGTCGCGCTGAGCTTAATCGATGCGCCCATGCAGAAAAACCACACCGCCAGAATCGGCACGGTACCGGTAATCATGCCATTGGTGAAGGAACCAAAATATTTCCCGGCCCCAGGCGAAAACGTATGGCACAGCGCCCCAAGAAACAGAGGAACCAACATCATCCCACCGGGGATTTTTTCTATTGCACGTTTGATTTGCATATCGCCACCTGTAAAACAGTGAGTTTTGCGCGCCATCTCACCCTATCGGCGGGCGTTTCCAGCGCTGATGGCAAAATGTTAGAACGTCGTCACACTCAGAAAAGTGATCTCCCATGCAAATTCAAAACAATATTTCATTTTTATTGGATATGCGTTTCTTTTGATTTCAGTAGCTGATCAGAAGCCATAAAAAAACCCCCGCTGGCGATGTCAGCAGGGGTCTGGTTTGCCTGTAAGAACGGGCTATTTAGCGAAAATTATTTCTTCGCAGCGAAACGTGCCGCAGCTTCATCCCAGTTCACTACGTTCCAGAACTCTTTGATGTAGTCCGGGCGGCGGTTCTGGAATTTCAGGTAGTACGCGTGTTCCCACACGTCCAGACCCACAATCGGGAAGCCAGACGCGCCAGAAATCGCTTCACCCATCAGCGGGGAATCCTGGTTAGCGGTAGAGACGACAGCCAGTTTGTCGCCTTTCAGCACCAGCCACGCCCAGCCAGAGCCGAAGCGAGTTGCAGCTGCTTTTTCGAATTCAGCTTTAAAGTTATCAACGGAACCAAAGTCACGCTCGATAGCCGCTTTGAGGTCACCCTGCAGGGTGGTGCCTTTTTTCAGGCCTTTCCAGAAGAAGCTGTGGTTAGCGTGACCACCCGCGTTGTTACGCAGAACGGTTTTTTTGTCAGCCGGCAGTTGGTCCAGTTTGGTGATCAGCTCTTCAGCAGACAGACTGGCGAATTCAGGCAGGCTTTCCAGCGCTGCATTCGCATTGTTTACATATGTCTGGTGGTGTTTAGTGTGATGGATTTCCATCGTCTGCTTGTCGAAATGAGGTTCAAGTGCATCGTACGCGTAAGGCAGGGATGGCAGTGTATAGCTCATACTAATCTCCATTATTGTCGGGCGGCAGGTATGTTAACGCCGCGTAATCAGTTGGTTCATTATAGTTAGTTAAATGATATTGAAAATGTTTATCAATGCCGTAGTTTTAATATGGTTATAACATTCTGTTATGAACCCGTGCCGACAAGAGGAATAGCGCAGCGACAGACGAAAAAAAGATCGCTAAACGCTACACACAAATGGAGTGGCTGGTTAACAGGCCATCATCAAAACAGTGGAGCATCAAAGAGGGAGGATCATTGGCTGGCACAGCCTGGATATCAGTAAGTTGAACAACCAACACAAGGTGTCCCGTGGTCTTTGCCCTTTGCGGTCATGGAAGACACTTCATCGCACTTTCCCCTGCTTTCACTCAAGAACCTTCCTTTATAAATTCCTGGTTTAAAGGTTTTGTGAATTCCCGATTGCCTGGCCTTTGTTTTTTGCCGCGTTTGCGTATTTCCTGGCAAAACTTCAAAGGTCTCCTCTCTCTGAGCACAGTAATTTCAGCAGCAAATTCACTCATGGAGAGGTTTATATGACAAAACGACGGATAGTCCGGGCACTCTTTTTATGCCTTTTTATCTTGCCTTTCGCCGCCCCAGCGAAAACGATGCTTCGTCTCGCCTACGCGGAAAATAGCCAGCCCGTAAAAGATGCGCTGCGCTTTTTAGGGGACGAAATCGAAAAAAACACCCACGGCGACGTTCAGGTCATCTATTTTCCGGACGGGCAGTTAGGCGGTGAACGTGAGCTGGTGGAACTGACGCAGGTTGGCGTGGTGGATATCACGAAGGTGTCTTCCGGCTTGATGGAAAGCTTTTCACCTCTCTATGGCGTCTTCTCGCTGCCGTATCTCTTTGCCAGCAAAGAAGAATATTACAAGGTCATGGATAACCCGCAGGTGATGGAAGGGGTATATCAATCCACGGCTGAGCGAGGCTTTATCGGTGTGGGTTGGTATGACTCAGGCGCCCGTAATTTTTATATGACCAAAGGACCTGTTAACGGTGTGGCGGATCTGAAAGGGAAAAAAATCCGCGTCATGCAAAGCGTAACGGCCATCAATACCATGAAATTACTTGGCGCCTCGCCCATCGCAATGGGTCAGGCCGAAGTCTACACCTCGCTGCAGCAAGGCATTCTCGATGGCGCGGAAAACAATGAGTTCGCACTTACCATCGCCCGGCATGGCGAAGTCGCCCGCTTTTACACCTACGACATGCACACCCGTATTCCAGACATTCTGGTCATGAGCCAGCAGGCCATCAAAAAGCTCACCCCTGAACAACTGGCGATTGTAAAAGACGCAATTAAGGCCTCAATCGATTTTGAAAAAGCGGCCTGGGATGCCGAGATCGAAAAAACCCGCCTGCAGGCTGTAAAAGACTTCAACGTTGAATTTAACGATGTTGATAAAAAGCCCTTCCAGGACGCCGTACAACCCATCTATGAAAGCCTGAAGGAGAAACCCGTACTGTATGCGCTGTACCAACGTATTCAGGCGGCAAAATAAGGATTTATCATGAATAAAATAAGAAAGTTACTCGATAAAATACTGGAAGTGCTTACTTGCCTGATGCTGGCAATGATGGTCATTACCGTGTGCTGGCAAGTTATCAGCCGCTATGTTCTCGGTACCCCCAGCACATTCACCGAAGAATTACTGCGCTTTGCGCTGGTCTGGCTCTCCATGCTGGGTATGGCTTATGTCTCGGGAAAACAGCAGCACATCTGCCTGACGCTATTCCTTGATAAGGCATCCCCTCTGCTGCGCACGCTCTGGACGCTGGTACTGCAAATATGTTTTGGTCTTTTTGCACTCTACGCGTTGATTATCGGTGGGCTACAAATATCGTCCATTTCAATGGCGCAATACTCCCCTGCCCTGAACATATCAATGGGCCACGTCTACTACGCCCTGCCGCTGGGTGGCATCCTCATCATTATCTACAGCGTGCTGAACATCATGGACAGCCTGCGCAATATGAAAGCACTTTCAGGGACGGAATCCGCATGATTGAACCACTGTACGCCGCCAGTTTGATGATTGGCGTCTTTGTTATCCTGCTGGCGATGGGCGCACCCATTGGCTTGTGTATTGTCATTGCATCCTGCAGCACCATGATGCTGGTGCTGCCTTTTGATATTGCGATGTTTGCCACGGCGCAAAAAATGTTCTCCAGCCTGGACAGTTTTGCACTGCTGGCAGTGCCATTCTTTGTGCTGGCGGGGGTCATCATGAACAGCGGAGGGATCGCGATTCGTCTGGTGAACTTTGCGAAATTATTTACCGGTAAGCTGCCCGGCGCGCTGTCTTATACCAACATTGCAGGCAACATGATGTTTGGCGCCATTTCTGGCTCCGCCATCGCCGCCTCCACATCCATTGGCGGTGTGCTGGTGCCGATGAGCGCACGAGAGGGTTATGACCGGGGTTTCGCGTCTGCGGTCAATATCGCCTCCGCGCCAACAGGAATGCTTATTCCCCCTACCACCGCCTTTATTTTGTATGCGCTGGCCAGTGGCGGCACGTCAGTCGCTGCACTCTTCGCCGGCGGCCTGGTGGCGGGTGTACTGTGGGGTGTCAGTTGCATGGTGGTGACATGGGTCGTGGCAAAACGATGCCATTACACGCTCACGTTTGCCCTTGAAAAAGGCATGGCCTGGCGAGTCACCAAAGAGGCGCTGCCAAGTCTGTTACTTATTGTGATCATCGTGGGCGGGATAGTCCTTGGCATTTTCACCGCCATTGAAGCGTCGGCCGTGGCGGTGGTGTATACCCTTTTTCTGACAATGGTGCTCTACCGCACGCTAAAAATAACAGACCTGCCCAACATCCTCATCCAGACAACCGTCATGACCGGGGTGATCATGTTCCTGCTGGCGACCTCATCAGCCATGTCGTTCTCCATGGCCATTACGGACCTTCCGGCAGCGCTCAGTAAGCTGATTCTGGGTATCTCGGAAAGTAAGTTGGTTATTCTGCTGGTCATTACGTTGTTTTTACTGGTGATCGGTGCCTTTATGGATATCGGCCCGGCGATATTGATATTCACGCCCATTTTGCTACCGATCATGCTGAAACTGGGCGTTCACCCGGTGCATTTTGGCATCATCATGATTTATAACCTCGCGTTTGGCACCATCACTCCACCGGTGGGCAGTGGCTTATACGTGGGGGCAAGTGTCGGAAAGGTGAAGGTTGAGCAGGTATTAAAACCGCTGGTTCCGTTTTATATCGCCATCATCGCGATGTTACTGCTTATCACCTATGCTCCAGAAACGACCTTATTTTTGCCACGTCTTCTGGGCGTGATGTAACGCTGTGGCTCCCCCGGTGCCGCCCGGGGGTTGCTCAGGCGGCATGCCGTCCGCGCTGTCGCCACTGGCTTGGGGTCATCCCTGTTTCACGGGTAAATACAACCGAAAAGTAGTTACTGTCTTCAAATCCACAGCGCATGGCGATCTCACCTATCATTAACTCACTGTGCTGCAACAAATATTGCGCATGACAAATGCGTAGCTGACGCAGGTAATGGTTAACGGTCATCCCGGTCTGATCGCGGAATTGCTGACGTAGCGTACGTTCGCTGCATTGTTCACGCTCGCAAAATTGTTCCAGCGTAAAGGTGCAACTCAGGCTGCCAGATAGCGTGGTAATTAACTTATCCAACAGCGCTTCACTGCGGGTCGCCGCCAGATTATCTGCCGCAAAACGGTGCCGCCGTAGCGTGAGCACCAGTTGTGCGAACAAAACCTCGGCCATCGTGTTAGACAGGGCATCGTCCCTGGTATTTTCCTGCTCAAGCTGCGTAATCACCTGACGGACCTGGGCCATACCGGAACTACCCATTCGCCAGTGGGGGGTTAAATCCGCCCCATTCCAGCCGGGAATGTGCGCCTGCCAGTCAAAATTAAGCGACAACCTGTCGGGGCAGTAGATGATGTTTTGTAAAACCAGATCGTTAACCGAAGCATACGAGTGACGATCTTCGGCGCGAATATAAAAAAGATCGCCGCGTGTGATCCGGTAGGGCCGGTCATTAAGCACATGTAAACCGTTGCCCCGCCAGACCAGCACCAGCTCGCAAAACTCATGGGTATGCTCAGCAAACACATTTTGCGGGTAGCGGTCAGCAACCGTGACCGCCTGTCCAGGCCGCGGAAAAAAATCAGCTTTACGAAGGATTAAATGCCCTGCCACAAATTCACCTCTGCTGTGCTCAACCTGCCATTATTAGCTGATTGGCAGCAAAAATACGGTGATTACCTTCTCGTTACTGTCACTGCAGAAGTGTGTCGCGCCCCTGACGAATATCGCGAGGAGACCAGTCAAACTCGCGGCGAAAAAGCGTGGAAAAATGGTTACTGTCGCCGAAACCGCAGCGAAAAGCGATATCAGTAATACTGTCGTCACTGTGGCGTAGCAAATGGCGCGCTTTGATTAACCGTACGCGATTGAGATAACGTTGCGGCGTCAGCCCGGTATGTTGTTTCATCTGCCGATGGAGTGTTCGCAAAGAAAGCGAGAATTTATCGGCCAGGTGTTCCCAGTTCACATCGTCGGCGAAATTATCTTCAAGCCACATCATCAAATGATTGATCTGCATATTATTTTCGACAAAGTTATCGTCGAGGCAGCTTTGACGCAACAGCACAAGAAGCTGCATAAACAACACTTCGCGGCTGGCAATTGCGTGAATATTGTCATCCTTGCATTGCGCCATCTGGTCAATAATGGGACGCGCCTGTTGCAGTACGCTCTGGTTGATACGCCAGTGTGAAACATACTGCCCGTCTTCCTCTTGCGGCAGTAACTTATCCAGACCGGAAATAAACTGGAAGCCCTTCGGAGAGCGATAAAGCACATTCGTCAGGCACAAATTTTCCGTGTGTTCATAAAGATGGCGGTCTTGATCGCGAACAAAACAGATCATGCCACGGCTCAATGTATAAGGCTGACCGTTAAACACATGAATGCCGGTTCCATGCTCGACCAGGACAATTTCATAGAAATCATGGTCATGTTCAGGGAAGGCTACCTGCGGCAGTCGCGGCTCAATGGCGACCGTCGCCGTACCTGAGGTAAAAAAATCAAAGCCATGTAATTGTGCCATCTTCATTGCCTCCACATCAGTGAGAACTAGCATAGTGAAGGGTGATGAATGGCACCTTGAATTTTTGACAGCAAAAAATATAAATCCTGCTATTTTTTCAAGACGGGGCGCAGAATAAATCGAAAATGTTAGATCGATCACATAACTATTTTCATTAGAAAACAAAGGAAAAAAAGCCGACATCTTTTTCATGATGCCGGCCAAATAACCACAATAAGAAAAGTACTACCTGGCTTATCGCTTAGAGAATATCAATCATCAAAAGCTATATCCCACACCAATACGGAAACGCGTTTGTCTTTCATCAGAAGTACTACGTACTGAAACATTACCAATCTCTACGTACGGCGTCCATTTGTCTATAATGTATGCGGTGCGAAAATTAAACTCGTAATTATCCCGACCATTATCGAAAAGGTTATATTTCTCAGCTTTCTTATAAATACCTTCAACGGTCCAGTCAAAATTATTCCATTTGTAACCAGCCCAAACATCCATGCGGTTTACGGTATCATCATCCCGCGAATCAGACGAACGGCGGATATATTCGAAACGGTAACGTGCACCCACCCACCAGCTATCGTTTAATGTCCATGTCGCGCGCAAATAAGGTTTGTAGGTGGCATAACCGTTCCCCGTTTCCAATACAAAACCAGGCTGCCAGGCCACCGCCCCTGATTTATATTGATAGCTTAGCGTATACTCATTTCCCTGTGATTCCATGTCATTAAAGGGTTTATCGGTATCGTCGCCACCGGATTTGGATATTGCCTCAATGGCAAAACCAAACCCGTTCTCGAAACGATGCGAAATATAAGCACGATCGTAATTTGCTTTGCTGTCATCCAGATATTCATGGCGAACATCCACATACACTGCCTGTGCGCTTGATACCGCAAGCGGTAATAATAAGAATAACAATTTTCTCATACAAACAATCCATTGAAGTGAAAAAATAAATTTTAAAGGAAAGTATCCCATGACTTCGCGAACAACCTAATTTAAATGAAAAATTGTTTCAATAATTCTATCGAGGTAGTTACAAATATGAGAGCGCCATCAAAAACAGTAATAAATAAAATAAAAAACACATCAGTAATAAAAATATCAAAACTTAATAAATCATCACAAAAAATAATTAGGCAATCCATAAATATTATAACTCATTGTTTTTAATGGGTTAATAAATAAAACCATTCAACAGAGAAATAATAATTTCTGCTTGCCTTGATTTCTTTTTCCCCCTGTAACCCTGGTGTCGACAAAAGGTATTGCGCCAACCGTGATTTTTATCATGCCCATCTTTATTTGATTGCCATGTTGCCGTCTTTGCTGTCACTACCATCAAGGTGGCGCGAGAAAGGCATTTATACACTGTCCTTCACTCTTTGATTTGGGACTCTAATCATGACATTTCGCCATTGTGTCGCCGTTGATTTAGGCGCCTCCAGCGGGCGTGTAATGCTGGCCCGCTACGCGACGGAACAGCGGACCCTCACGCTGCGTGAAGTTCATCGCTTCCCCAACTATCTGGAAAAAAACAACGGTTTTGACTGTTGGGATATTGATGCGCTGGAAGATGAAATTCGTCTCGGGCTGGAAAAAGCCTGCACGCAGGGCGTCACTATTGACAGCATCGGTATCGACACCTGGGGTGTGGATATCGTGCTGATCGACAAACAGGGTGCTCGCGTTGGCTTGCCGGTTTCCTATCGCGATCATCGCACGGATGGCATCATGGCCACGGCAGTGGAGCAGTTGGGCAAAGCCAACATTTATGGCCGCAGCGGTATCCAGTTTTTACCGTTTAATACCCTCTACCAGCTACGCGCGCTGGCGCAGCAACAGCCGGAGATTGTCGCCGGGGCCGAGCATGCATTGCTCATCCCCGACTATTTCAGTTTCCGTCTGACCGGCAACCTGAACTGGGAATACACCAACGCGACCACCACACAACTGGTTAACATCGATAGCGACAACTGGGATGCCACGCTGCTCAACTGGGCGGGCGTGCCTGCATCCTGGTTCGGTACGCCAACCCATCCGGGTAATGTTATCGGTCACTGGCAAAACCCGCAGGGCACCGCTGTTCCCGTGGTGGCGGTAGCCAGCCACGATACCGCCAGCGCGGTTATCGCTTCGCCGCTGAAAAACGCCAATGCCGCCTATCTCTCTTCCGGCACCTGGTCGCTGATGGGTTTTGAAAGCACCACGCCCTACACCAGCAGCGATGCGCTGGCCGCCAATATCACCAACGAAGGTGGCGCGGAAGGTCGCTATCGCGTACTGAAAAACATTATGGGGCTATGGCTGTTGCAGCGTGTTGTGAAAGAGCGCGATATCCGCGACCTGCCCGCCCTGATTGCCCGTACCTGCGAACTGCCCTCCTGCCGTTTCGTGATTAACCCGAACGACGAGCGTTTTATTAACCCGGAAAACATGGGTGAAGAAATCCAGGCCGCCTGCCGTGAAAGCAATCAGCCGGTCCCACAAAGCGATGCTGAACTGGCGCGCTGCATTTTCGATAGCCTGGCCCTGCTGTATGCCGATGTCCTGAGCGAACTTGCCGCCTTGCGCGGTCAACCTTTCACTGAACTCCATATCGTCGGCGGCGGCTGCCAGAACCACGTTTTAAATCAACTGTGTGCCGATGCCTGTGGACTGCCCGTTATAGCAGGCCCCATCGAAGCCTCTACGCTGGGCAATATCGGCGTACAACTCATGACGCTGGGCGAACTCAGCGGCGTGGATCCCTTCCGTGATGTGGTGAGCACCAGCTATGCGCTGACCACCTTCACACCCAATCCTGACAATGAAATTGCCCGAAACGTCGCGCGGTTTCAGCAGAAACGACAGACAAAGGAGCTTTGCGCATGACCACTCAACTTGAACAAGCCTGGGAACTCGCTAAACAGCGTTTTGCCGCTGTAGGCATTGATGTCGAAGAGGCCCTGCGCCAGCTCGACAGACTACCGGTATCCATGCACTGCTGGCAGGGCGATGATGTCGCCGGGTTTGAAAACCCGGAAGGCGCTCTCACTGGCGGTATTCAGGCAACCGGCAACTATCCGGGCAAAGCACGCAATCCTCAGGAGTTGCGTGCCGATCTGGAACAGGCCCTGAGCCTGATCCCTGGTCCTAAGCGCCTGAACCTGCACGCGATGTACCACGAAGCGGGTCCATCGGTCAGTCGCGACGCGATCAAGCCTGAACACTTCAAAAATTGGGTTGAGTGGGCAAAAGCCAACAAATTGGGTCTGGATTTCAACCCGTCCTGCTTCTCACACCCGATGAGTGCCGACGGCTTCACACTTTCTCATGCGAACGATGAAATTCGTCAGTTCTGGATTGATCATGTGAAAGCCAGCCGCCGGATCTCCGCTTACTTCGGCGAACAACTGGGCACGCCATCGGTAATGAACATCTGGGTACCGGACGGCATGAAAGATGTCACCGTTGACCGCCTGGCACCGCGTAAACGTCTGATGGCGGCGCTGGATGAAGCGCTGAGCGAAAAGTTCGACCAGGCGCATCACATCGACGCCGTTGAAAGCAAGCTGTTCGGTATTGGCGCAGAAAGCTACACCGTCGGCTCAAACGAGTTTTATATGGGGTATGCCACCAGCCGCCAGACTGCCCTGTGTCTGGACGCGGGTCACTTCCACCCCACCGAAGTCATTTCCGACAAGATCTCCGCCGCCATGCTCTATGTACCGCGTCTGCTGCTGCACGTCAGCCGCCCGGTACGCTGGGACAGCGACCACGTGGTCCTGCTGGATGATGAAACCCAGGCCATCGCCAGCGAGATTGTGCGCCACAACCTGTTCGACCGCGTACACATCGGCCTGGATTTCTTCGATGCCTCTATCAACCGTATTGCCGCGTGGGTTATCGGCACCCGCAACATGAAAAAAGCCCTGCTGCGCGCCCTGCTGGAACCGACAGAACAACTGCGTCAACTGGAAGCCGACGGCGATTACACCGCCCGTCTGGCGCTGCTGGAAGAGCAGAAATGCCTGCCGTGGCAGGCGGTGTGGGAAATGTATTGCCAGCGTCACGACACCCCGGCCGGCAGCCAGTGGCTGGAGAGCGTGCGGGCGTATGAGAAAGAGGTATTGAGTCAACGCGGGTAAGACCGCCCTCACCCTAACCCTCTCCCACGGGGAGAGGGAACTTTTACCCCCTCTCCCTCAAGGGAAAGGGCCGGGGTGAGGGGGAATCCTCACCGCGATAACAGGAACCAAACGACTATGCAGAATATTATCAACGCCTGGTTCACCCAGGGCATGATCAAAGCCACCAGCGATGCCTGGCTCAAAGGCTGGGATGAACGCAACGGCGGCAACCTGACCCTGCGTCTGGACGCGGCAGACATTGCCCCGTACGAAGCTGATTTCCACGCCGAACCGCGTTATATCGCGCTCAGCCAGCCGATGCCGATACTGGCGAATACCGCGTTTATCGTCACCGGCTCGGGCAAATTCTTCCGTAACGTCCAGCTCGACCCGGCCGCTAACCTCGGTGTGGTCAAAGTGGACAGCGACGGCGCGGGATACCACATTCTTTGGGGTCTTACCAACGAAGCGGTGCCAACGTCTGAGCTGCCGGCCCACTTCCTGTCACACAGTGAACGCATCAAAGCTACCGACGGCAAAGATCGTGTCATCATGCACTGCCATGCCACCAACCTGATCGCGCTGACCTATGTGCTGGAGAATGACGCCAGCCTTATCACCCGCAAACTGTGGGAAGGCAGCACCGAGTGTCTGGTGGTCTTCCCGGATGGCGTCGGCATTCTGCCGTGGATGGTGCCGGGCACCGATGAAATCGGTCAGGCCACCGCAGAAGCCATGAACAAACATTCGCTGGTACTGTGGCCGTTCCACGGTGTCTTCGGAAGCGGTCCGACCCTGGATGAAACCTTCGGTCTGATCGACACCGCGGAGAAATCCGCAGAAGTGCTGGTGAAAGTCTATTCGATGGGCGGTATGAAGCAGACCATCACCCGTGAAGAACTGATTGCGCTGGGTAAACGCTTTGGCGTCACCCCGCTGGCCAGTGCGTTAGAGCTGTACCAATAAGAACATCACATAATCCCTCCAGGCGATGACCAGGAGGGAAACTCTGTTACCTGCAAACTATCCATTCCCTAAGGATTTCGCGGTGCAGGAAGGCGGCGGCGCAGCGAATCCCCAGGAGCTTACAGGAGTAAGTGACTGGGGTTTGCGAGAACGCCAACGCACCTGCAATGTGAAAGACGACGGGAAACTAACTCAGTGGAGTAAAAGCAATGAAAATAAAGACAAGCTTGATCCTCACCGTTGCCGCCCTGGCGTTGTCCGGTTCCGCATTAGCAGAAGTCAAAATCGCTCTCGTGGCGAAATCATTGGGAAATGGTTTTTTTGAAGCAGCAAACACCGGCGCGCAGGAAGCCGCCAAAGAGTTAGGCGATGTCAAAGTCATCTATACCGGCCCAACCACTACCACCGCAGAAGCACAGATCGAAGTGCTCAACGGCCTGATCGCTCAGGGCGTGGATGCGATCGCGATTTCCGCGAACGATCCCGATGCCGTGGTCCCGGTACTGAAAAAAGCCATGCAGCGCGGCATCAAAGTGGTCTCCTGGGATTCCGGCGTGGCGAAAGCGGGTCGTCAGATACATCTGAACCCGTCCAATAATGCCCTGATTGGCGAAACCAACGTCAAGCTGGCCGTTGATGCCTTAAAAGCGCTGAACGTTGAGAAAGGCGATGTGGCCATTCTGAGCGCCACCCCAACCTCTACCAATCAGAATATCTGGATTGAAGAGATGAAAAAGGTGCTGCCGAAGTACCCCTCCGTCAATCTGGTGACCGTTGCCTATGGCGACGATCTGTCTGATAAGAGCTACCGCGAAGCGGTGGGTCTGCTGAAATCGTACCCCGATCTGAAAGTGATCGTCTCTCCGTCCTCGGTGGGTATCGTGGCCGCCGCGCAGGCGGTGAAAGACCAGGGCAAAATCGGCAAAGTTTACGTCACCGGCCTGGGTTTGCCGTCTGAAATGGCGGGTGCCGTGAAATCCGGGGCGACGAAAAGCTTCGCCATCTGGAACCCGATCGATCTGGGTTACGCCGCGACCTACCTGGCGGATGATTTAGTGAAAGGGACAGCGACGAAAACCGAGGCCAATATGGGCAAACTCGGCAAGGTGAAACTGGATGCTGACGGCAATGGCGCAATGGCAGAGCCGTTCGTCTACGACGCCAGCAACATTGATAAGTTCTCGAAAATTTTCTAATCCCTTCTCCCTCTCCCGGTGGGAGAGGGTCGGGGTGAGGGCATCAGGCCGCCCTCACTTTAACCCTCTGCCGAGGGGAGAGGCGATATTTGGAGAACATCATGACGGCATCCACACCCCTGCTGTCGCTCAAAGGCATCACCAAGGTCTTCCCTGGTGTCCGTGCCCTTGAGAACGTACAGCTCGACCTCTGGCCCGGCAAAGTCACCGCGCTTATCGGTGAAAATGGCGCGGGCAAGTCCACGCTGGTCAAAGTTATGACCGGTATTTACCAGCCTGAAGAGGGCGAAATTCTCTACAAAGCTATTCCCATTCAGCTTCCGACACCGGAATCTGCGCACAAGGTGGGGATCACCGCCATACACCAGGAAACCGTGCTATTCGACGAATTGTCCGTCACGGAGAATATTTTCGTCGGTCAGTACATCTATAAAGGTCTGTTGAAAAAGCTCGACTGGCCCGCCATGCACCAGAAGGCGCGGGATATTCTGACCCGCCTGGAAGTGCAGATTGACCCGCGCGCCACGCTCAAAACCCTGAGCATCGCCCAGCGTCATATGGTGGCGATTGCCCGCGCGCTGTCGTTTGAAGCGCAGGTGGTGATTCTCGACGAACCTACCGCCGCCCTCTCTCAGCACGAGATTCTGGAGTTTTATCAAATTGTTGAGCGTTTAAAACAAGAGGGCAAAGCCATTCTGTTTATCTCGCACAAGTTTGATGAAATCTTCGAACTGGCAGACCACTACACCATTCTGCGCGACGGCGTGTGGATCGGTTCCGGTGCCATGCAGGACATTACCGAAGAACGCATGGTCGCCATGATGGTCGGTCGCGCCATTACCCAGACCTACCCGAAAGTTGCCTGTGAAATGGGCGACACGGTGCTGGAAGTCAAAGACCTCTGCCACCCGACCGAATTCGCCCATATCGACTTCTCTTTGCGTAAAGGGGAGATCCTCGGCTTCTACGGTCTGGTGGGCGCCGGGCGTACCGAACTGATGCAGGCGCTGTCCGGCGTTTCGCGCCCCTCTTCCGGTGAGATAGTCCTCAACGGCAAAGCGGTCCATTTCAAACAGCCCGCCGATGCCATCCACGCCGGGATTGTCTGCGTGCCAGAAGAGCGGCAAAAACAAGGGGCGATTATCGAACTCCCCATCGCTCAGAACATCAGCCTGCCGCAACTTAGCAAACTCAACCCGAACGGCGTGCTCAACGACGCCAAAGAGTGGGCGCTGGCGGACGAGTACGCCAAACGGCTGCAGGTGAAAGCCTTTAGCTGGAAGCAGGCGGTCGAAACCCTCTCCGGCGGCAATCAGCAGAAGGTGGTGATCGGCAAATGGCTCGCCACCCACCCGGACGTGATCATCCTCGATGAACCGACCAAAGGCATCGATATCGGCTCGAAAGCGGCAGTGCACCAGTTTATGTCCGAACTGGTTTCACACGGACTGGCAGTGATCATGGTGTCGTCCGAACTGCCGGAAGTGATGGGCATGGCCGACCGCATCATCGTGATGCACGAAGGGCTGATGGTCGCTGAATATCAGGCCGGTGAAGCCACGGCGGAAACCATCGTCAGCGCCGCCAGCGGCGCCGGTAAGGAGGCAGCATAATGTGGCAACAACTCCTTAAACACCGCGAAGCCCTGCTGGGCGGCGTTATCGTGCTGATGGTGCTCGCCATCGGCAGCCGCGTGCCGTCATTTATCGGCCCCGGCAACCTGGTGGAGATGTTTAACGACACTTCCATTCTCATCATCCTCGCCCTTGGGCAGATGATGGTGTTGCTGACCAAAGGCATTGATTTGTCGATGGCGGCCAACCTCGCGCTGACCGGGATGATCGTCGCGCTGCTCAACTTTCACCATCCGGATATTCCGGTCTGGGCGCTGCTGATTCTGGCCTCCGTGCTCGGGCTGGTGATGGGCATCATCAACGGCCTGCTGGTGTGGAAGATGGGCATTCCGGCGATTGTGGTCACGCTCGGCACCATGAGCATCTATCGCGGCATCATCTTCCTGCTCTCCGACGGTGGCTGGATTAACTCCCACCAGATGAGCGCTGATTTTCTCGGTCTGCCGCGCTCGTCACTGCTCGGTTTGCCGTTACTAAGCTGGTGCGCCATCGCCGCGTTATTTGTGGTGGGCTACTTCCTGCGTTACAGCCGTACCGGCCGCGCCCTGTATACCGCAGGCGGCAACGCCACGGCGGCGTATTACACCGGGATCAACGCCGGGAAAATGCAGTTCGTCAGCTTCTGTCTTTCCGGGGCGCTGGCGGGTTTCTGCGGTTATTTATGGATTTCCCGCTTCGCGGTGGCGTATGTCGATGTGGCGAACGGTTTTGAACTGCAGGTCGTGGCAGCCTGTGTCATTGGCGGTATCAGCACCATGGGCGGAACAGGCCGGGTGCTGGGATGTTTGTTGGGCGCGCTGTTCCTTGGCGTTATCAATAACGCGCTGCCAGTCATCGGTATTTCCCCCTTCTGGCAGATGGCGATTTCCGGCTCGGTCATTGTCATTGCGGTTCTGCTTAATGAACGCGGCAACAAGCGCAAAGGACGTTTAATCCTGCGCGATGCAGCCCTGGCACGACAAAAACAGGCGGTGAAATCATGACCAAAATGCTGACTTCCGACGCCATGAAAAGCGCTCCCTCCGCTACTCCATTCTGGCAGCGTCTGATGTGCTGGGAAGGCTTTTTGCTGGCGGTGACCCTCGCGGTGTTTATCGTGAACGCCCTGGCGTCACCCTATTTCCTCAATATCTGGAACCTGTCCGACGCAACCTTCAACTTCACGGAAAAAGCGATCATCGTATTGCCAATGGCGATGTTGATTATTGCCCGTGAAATTGACCTGTCAGTGGCCTCCACCATGGCGCTGAGCTCAACGGTCATGGGCTTTTGCGCCGCCGCAGGTATGGACACCGCACTGCTGGTCTGTGTGGGACTGGGCGTGGGGCTGCTGTGCGGCTTGTTCAATGGCTTCCTGGTGACGCGTTTCAACCTCTCCTCCATCGTTATCACCATCGGGACCATGAGTCTGTACCGCGGCATCACGTACATCCTGCTCGGCGATCAGGCGCTTAATGCGTATCCGGAGAGCTTCGCCTGGTTTGGTCAGGGCTATGTCTTCGGCGCGCTGTCCTTCGAGTTTGCGCTGTTTATTGTGCTTGCCGCCGTCTTCGCCTTTGTCTTACACCGCACCAACTTTGGTCGCCGCACTTATGCCATCGGCAATAACCCAACCGGCGCGTGGTACTCCGGCATTAACGTAAAACGCCACAACCTGATTCTGTTTGCGCTGGTGGGACTGATGGCGGGCCTGGCGTCAGTATTGCTGACATCCCGTTTAGGCAGTACGCGCCCGACGATTGCGATGGGCTGGGAACTGGCGGTGGTGACGATGGCGGTGCTGGGTGGCGTCAATATCCTTGGCGGTTCCGGCAGCATGGTGGGCGTGGTGATTGCCGCCTTCCTGATGGGGCTGGTGACCTTTGGTCTGAGCCTGCTCAACGTACCGGGGATTGTGATGTCGATTATCGTCGGCGCGATGCTGATCGTGGTGATTTCCCTGCCGATTATCTACCGCCGGGTGATGCAGCGCAGAAGGATTTAATTTACCCCTCACCCTAACCCTCTCCCACAGGGAGAGGGGACTGCTCGGTGCGGCCTTCCCCTTCTCCTCCCAGAGGAGAGGGCCGGGGTGAGGGGTACAGAATACTTCCGACGACATGGAGTTTCGCCGCCGGACAAAAATCACAGCAATTATGGAGATAGATTATGAGCTTTATGTTAGCCCTTCCCAAAATCAGCCTGCATGGCGCGGGCGCCATCAGTGATATGGTCAACCTGGTCGCTGGCAAACAGTGGGGTAAAGCGCTGATTGTCACCGACGGGCAACTGGTCAAACTCGGCCTGCTCGATAGCCTGTTTGCGGCGCTGAAAACGCACCAGATGGCCTATCACCTGTTCGATGACGTCTTCCCGAACCCGACCGAAGAACTGGTGCAAAAAGGCTATGCGGCCTACAAAGCCGCGGGCTGCGATTACGTTATCGCCTTCGGCGGCGGCAGCCCGATCGACACCGCAAAAGCGGTGAAAATCCTCACCGCCAACCCAGGCCCCTCCACCGCCTATTCTGGCGTCGGCAAAGTGAAAAATGCAGGTGTGCCGCTGGTGGCGATTAACACCACCGCCGGGACCGCCGCGGAGATGACCAGTAACGCCGTGATTATCGACAGCGCTCGTAAGGTCAAAGAAGTCATTATCGACCCGAACATCATCCCGGATATTGCCGTGGACGATGCCAGCGTGATGCTGGAAATTCCGGCTTCCGTCACCGCCGCAACCGGCATGGACGCCCTGACCCACGCGGTCGAAGCCTTCGTCTCCGTGGGCGCGCATCCGCTAACCGACGCCAACGCGCTGGAAGCCATTCGCCTGATCAACCTGTGGCTACCGAAAGCAGTGGACGATGGTCATAACCTGGAGGCACGCGAGCAGATGGCCTTTGGTCAGTATCTGGCGGGTATGGCATTCAACAGCGCCGGTCTTGGCCTGGTCCACGCTCTCGCCCACCAGCCGGGGGCGACTCACAACCTGCCGCACGGCGTCTGCAACGCCATCCTGCTGCCGATCATCGAAAACTTTAACCGCCCCAACGCCGTGGCACGTTTTGCTCGCGTGGCGCAGGCGATGGGCGTTGATACCCGTGGCATGAGCGACGAAGCCGCGAGCATGGCGGCCATTCAGGCGATTCGCGATCTCAGCGCGCGCGTGGGTATTCCATCTGGTTTCAGTAAGCTGGGCGTCACTAAAGAGGATATTGAAGGCTGGCTGGACAAAGCGCTGGCGGATCCCTGTGCGCCGTGCAACCCGCGCACCGCAAGCCGCGATGAAGTCCGCGAACTCTACCTGGAGGCCTTATGATCCGCAAGGCCTTTGTGATGCAGGTAAACCCCGATGCACACGAAGAGTATGAACGTCGCCATAACCCTATCTGGCCCGAGCTGGAAGCGGTGCTGAAAGCGCATGGTGCACACCATTACGCGATTTATCTCGATAAAGCACGCAACCTGTTGTTCGCGACGGTAGACATTGAGTCCGAAGAGCGCTGGAACGCGGTGGCCAACACCGACGTCTGCCAGCGCTGGTGGAAACACATGCGCGATGTGATGCCCGCCAACCCGGACAACAGCCCGGTGAGCGCAGAGCTCAAAGAAGTGTTTTACCTGGCGTAAAAACGAAATAGCTCCCCGCAAGGGGAGCTATTATTTTGTAGGCCGGATAAGGCGCCTGCGCCGCCATCCGGCAAACGCGTTCAGGACGGGTCAAGCGAATAAAAAAGCCCGGCGGTTGTCCGTCGGGCTTCTTATTTTTACGGTATCAGCCGTGATTAACGAATCGGTTTACGCACAAAGAAGCCGTAGAAACAGGCGCCCATAAATAACAGGCAACCGCCAAGAATAAACACATTGGTGAACTGACCGGTCACATCCAGAATGATACCGGTGACGATCGGCGCCAGCGCGGCCCCGAGGAAACCACCAAAGTTCTGAATAGCCCCTAACGAGGCCACCTGCCCTTTCGGCGCCATATCCGTCGCCAGCGTCCAGATAACCCCTGAAGGCATCTGCGAACAGAAATAGCCCAGCGTCAGCAGCGTAATCGCGGTTGTAGTATCGCTTACGAACGGAATCGGCATTACGAAGCAGGCTGCCATCCCGGCGCCTAATACAATTGGCACCTTACGCGCCGTCACCGCTGAAACACCCCGCCGCACCAGGCGGTCAGACAGCGTACCACCACATAACACCCCGAGAATCCCGGCGAAGAAAGGTACTGAGGCAATCAGGCCGGTTTGTTTCAGGCTAAAGCCAAGGGATTTTTCCAGGTATCCCGGCAACCAGGTCAGGTAGACCCAAATGGTGAACATAATGCAGAAGTTACCGGCAATCATGCACCAGGTCGTCTTGTTGCGAAATAACGTGCCCCAGTTCCCTTTTGGTTCGTCCGACGCGGCGGTAGTCACCTGGCCGGTGTGGATCTGCATCGCTTCACGTGCATCAGGATCGCGATAGAACTTAAGCCAGGCCAGAATCAACGGCAGACCTAACAACCCAACGGCGATAAACATGCCTCGCCAGCCCACCCACAGCAGCAGTATGGTCAGCAGTGGCGGTGCAATCGCATTCGCAATTTGCGAACCGGTGTTGATGATAGAAGTAGGCAGACCACGCTCTTTTTCCGAGAACCAGCTCTGGGTAATTTTAATGCCGGAGGTGAAGAACGGTGATTCCGCAATCCCCAGCAGCATACGCAGGCCATAGAAGAAGCTGTAAGTGTTAACAAACCCCATCAGGAAGGTCACTGCAGACCACATCCCCAGCGCGCCGGTAAACATCTTTTTCGGGCCAAAGCGGTCAACCAGCCACCCGGCAGGCAGGTTCGCCAGCGCGTATGGCCATAAAAACGCAGAGAGCAGCAGTCCCATTTGGGTGGCAGAAAAACCAAACTCTTGTGAAATCGTTGTGTTGGCGATACTCAGGTTAGCGCGATCCAGATAGTTCACCACTGCAGCCAGCAGCAGAATAAGGATGATGCCCCAGCGGCGACGCGAAAGTTCAGGTGCTTTAACAACGGATTCAGCGGGAGATTGCACAGTACTCATACCGTTTCCTCCAGAAGTTCACGGTGAATTTTGATAACCGCTTTGCGCAGGTGGCATGGCGCATCGCCAGGCTGGTGAGCACACGGGCGGTGGATGTCATCAGGGAAAAAAATGGCAAACATACCAGGGGTCAGCGTCACCGGGTTTTCATCCTCATTAACCTGCCAGAACAGAATGTCCTGTTCTGGCGTACGGTCTTCCACGACGCGATGTTTACCGCAGCTCACTGAACTCACTCCCATCACTTCATGGCCGGAAATGAGGTACTGAATATCGATAAACTGGCGGTGTGATTCCGGGCGTGCATCACTGAATGGCACACTGTCCATCTCCTGCAACAGGCAGAAAAGTTTTCCCGGAATAATGTCGATTTTCCCCGGCTTCTCATGCCTAAAATCATGTTGCGCGATAAACGCCAGCGCCCGGCGAAAGACCGGATGATACGCGCTGGCCTGGGCAGGCCAGGTCTGAAGGCTGGTCACAATCATGACAGTCTCTCCGCATTAGCGCGCAAGGCGCGTCTGCCACAGCTCAGTGCCGGCACGGATTTGATCGAGGATCACCGTCAGCCCCCAGAATTTCGTCAGCACATCATCTTTGTTTACCCGGCAGGTCACATCGTCAAAGGTACCCAGACGCTGGTGGTAAATTTTGGCGTTTTTGGGATAACCCAGGGTTTCAGTCACGGCGCCCAGAGAGAGGAAAATCGCCAGTTCGTCGGCAAGCTCGCGCTGTGTTTTACCGTGATGCCACAGCCAGCTATACAGTTCTGGATGGAAGTTAGTGAACACGCCGCTGAACCCCTGTGAACCCGCAAGAATCGCTGGCCAGGCAATAGCGGCGTTGGCGTTGATGACATTCAACGGCGTGCCCCGCGCCAGTTTGACGCGGCGTTCGACGGTCGGCAGGTCGCAGCTCACATCTTTCAACACCACAAAACGACCGCTGTTGGCGCACCAACTAAACTCATCATCCGTCAGCAGACGACGATACGGCGCCGGGCATTCATACAGCCCCAGAGGCAGTTCTTTTGGCAGGGTATCAAGCAGCGTATTCAGAGTGGCAAAAAAGGTCTCGCTCCCCTCGTTGCGCGGATCCAGATGGTTAGTGACCAGCACCAGCGCATCAATGTTGGTCTGCGCCATCGCTAACAACTCTTCTTTTTGCGCCTCGATATCATCGCTGATATGACCGGAGGCGATCACCGGAATACGCCCATCAACGTGCTGTACCACAAAGCGGGCAAGTTCTACGCGCTCTTGCAAGGAAAGGAACTGCATTTCACTCGACTGGCAAACCGCAAACAGCGCGTCGACGCCTTTCTCCAGATACCAGTCGATCAGTTTTGCCAGCGCCGGGTAATCAATCTGTTCATCGGCGGTGAAAGGGGTCAACATGACCGGAACAATACCGTTAATGGTTTTCATTTTTTTCGTCCTGAATTAGTTGTGAGTACGGAGTCGTGCTGTTGCCTGTTCGAAGTCAGGCATATTGGATGCCCCCTCCAGCTCTACAGCGAGAGAGGCAAATGCAGAGGCCCAGGTTGCGGCCTGAACCAGGCTGTTTCCGGCAGCGAGAGAAGCCGCCAGCGCGCCATTAAATGCATCCCCGGCGCCGGTGGTATCGACCGTGACTGCCGGGAATGCGCGGATATGGCTAAATTGCTTGTTATCGAGCAACAATGCGCCACGCGAACCCATGGTAATGAGCACTTTCTTAGCACCCATATCAGCAATAATGAGCGCGGCTTCTTTTGCAGTATCCAGGTCACGAACATCAACCCCGGATAATAAAGAGGCTTCGGTTTCATTGGGGGTAATTACATCGACAAAGGGCAAACATGGAATTATTTCGTCTGAACACGGTGCAGGATTAAGGATGACGATTTTCCCTAATCCGTGAGCCATTTCAATTAATGCCACAATAGCATCAAGGTTATTCTCAAGCTGTACCAATAAAACATCGGATGAAGACAATTCAGAGGCAATGGCCTGCACTTCACTATGGGTAATGGTTTTATTTGCTCCGGAATAAATGGCAATCATATTCTCACCATTTTCCTGAGACACATAAATAATTGCATTACCCGTAGGCTCACTATCAGACTGATATAAGGTATAAGAGTGGATTTCGGACGCGTTCAAATGATCTGCGGCAAGTTGGCTAAACTGGTCTTTTCCCACTTTCGCTGCGAAATGAACTTTCGCGCCGGCTTTACTTGCAGCGGTGGCCTGGTTTGCGCCTTTACCGCCAGGCCCAAGGCTGCTTGCCAGCGCCAGCAGTGACTCGCCCCCGCGCGGAAAACGTTCTACCCGCGCGACAATGTCCACATTGAATGAACCAAAAACACAGACCTTACCCTGCATAACTTTTCCTTTTTGTTGATGATCGTTCTGTGGTTTTCTGTGGGCTATCGGCTGGAGTAAAACTTCAAATCCACGGCCGGTTTCAGAGATCAATTCCGATTGCAGACTTCGCCGCAAAATAATCGCACCGCCGTGGCAACGTTGTACCAACCCCATTTCTGCTAAAATATTTAAATCACTACGTATCGTTTCTTTAGATACGCCATGACAGGCAGAAAAATAATTAACCGTGCCACGCTCATGTTTATTTAAATATTGCCAAATAAGATGTCTTCGTTCTTCAAGAAACATAATTAGCCCCGAAATCACAATTGAAGTATACGAATCGCATACTGCTGGAAGAGTGATATCAATCTCATGTTTACAGGCAAAACGGAACCAAACAAAAATGGCAGGATAAAACGTGGTGTAGAAGATTTATTGACGTAATTCTGAATATCAGGAGGCGTGAATATAGTGATACAGACTATAAATCACCTGCGTGTCAGCATGACACGCAGGCATATTTAATTCTGCTCCGCGACTAAAATCGCCTGAGTATCCGGCGCCAGCGCTTTGAAAATATGCGGCAGATCCGCCGGGTAGCAGATGTAGTCGCCTTCGTTTAACTCTTCCGGGGCTTCCATGAGCCCGACCATCGCACGTCCACGTGTCACAATAATATGCTCAACTGAACCCGGTGGATGCGGCTGAGAAATACGATCAGCGCCAGGTTGAGCATCCAGAAAATAGATGTCACGCCGCGCGCCCGGCGGGCAAGTCGCGAGCAGCGTCGCCTGGTAGTGGGCCAGTTCGGCAACCACTTTCGTGCCTTCGCCACGCCGAATGACCTGTGTTCTGACGGCCTGCGGCTCCAGCAGACGGGCAAAAGGGATGTCCAGCGCTACGCACAAAGACCACAGGGTCTCAATGCTGGGGTTGCCATTTCCGGCCTCAAGCTGGGAAAGCGTGGATTTCGCGATACCGGCACGGCGGGCAATTTCCGCCAGTGAAAGTCCGGTTCGCAGGCGTTCTCGCACCAGACTTTTGGCGATCATGCAAATTGGCTGTGTCATGATACGACTCCAGTGTTCTATAAAATGAACGAATCGTTCACCTTGAAAAACGATTCTGATGTGTTCATTATAATGGAAACTCGTTCGATATAGCTGAAAATTGTATGTTCACACAATACTTCTCAAGCCTGACAAGCGATACGATCAAAGCCATATTGCTGGTGTGTCTGGCGGTTGGGGTCGTCGGCGTCTCCTACGGTTCACTGGCAATGGCCTACGGTTTTCCGCTGTGGGTGCCACTCGCCCTGTCCACGCTGGTGCTGGCGGGCGCCTCCGAATTCATGTTCATTGGCATTGTCGCCAGCGGCGGTAATCCGCTGGCGGCTGCCGTCGCCGGGTTGCTGGTGAATGCCCGCCATTTGCCCTTTGGCGTTACGGTGCGCGAGCTGGTGGGCACGCGTACGGCAAGCTTCTTCGGCTGCCACATTATGAACGATGAAAGCGTCGTGTTTGGCCTGGCGCAACCGACATCGGAACAACGTAAAGCCGCCTATTGGCTATGTGGACTGGGTATCGCCCTGCTCTGGCCGCTTGGCGTCGTTGTTGGCGCGGGGGTCGGAAAACTGCTGCCTGCCCCGGAAACCATCGGCCTGGATGCCGTCTTCCCGGCTATTTTGCTGGCATTAGTGTTACCCGCACTGAAAAAGAAAACCACGCTGATTCGTGCCGCCAGCGGCGCCGTTCTGTCCCTTGCCGCCGTGCCTTTTACGCCTGTGGGCCTGCCGGTACTGCTCTCTTTACCTGGGCTGCTGATGAGGAAGAAATAATGGCGAATACCATGCTGGTCATGATCGGTATTGCAGTGCTGTCGGTGGGGACCTGGCTGATGCGCTTTGGCGGCGCAAAGCTCGGCAACAAACTGGCGCTGTCAGAACGCTCTCAGGCGCTGTTGTCTGATGCGGCGACCACCTTACTCTTCTCCGTGGCACTGGCGGCAACACTGTATGAAGGTGAACATTTCGCCGGCATGGCCCGCGTGCTGGGGGTGATGTTTGCCCTGTTTCTCGCCTGGCGCAAAATGCCGCTCATCGTAGTGATCCTCTCCGCCGCCGTGGTCACCGCGCTGTTACGCCTGGCCGGGGTGGCATAATAGCGCCCGCAGGCGCTATCCCTTTTTTTGCTGCAGCAAATGCGCATCCAGCCAGCTAAACAGACGGGTGTAGCTCTCTTCACTTCCCTGTTCAAAGCGAAACACCGGGCCAAGCGCCATTGGTTCGGCGTTGGCGGCCAGCACCGCCAGCTCCGGCAGATATTCCTCGCCAGGGTGGCCAACCCGTCGTTCGCCAAGGCGCCTTGCATACCGCGCGACGGCGACGTCAGGGGCGACCGCGTTCCAGACTTCCAGTATCCGCGTCACCCCGGCCTTTTCCAGGTAGTCAACCAGCTTCTCCTTCGGCTGAAAACCAAACCAGGCGTCGACAATAAACGGGCAACCTGCTGGCGCATGGCGAATAATCGACCAGATGACGTCATAAGCCGCGCAGCCCAGCTTACGATTAAACGCCCGGTCTATTTCGCTAAACTGCGCCATAAACGGCTCTTTGATGCCGTCGATGGTCAGAATGGGTAGCGAAAACCGTTCCGACAGTTGGCGTGTCACCGTGGTTTTCCCGGATGCCGGTACACCGTTGACCAGCACGACCGTTTTCATTTGCGTAGTCATAACAGCGCCACCACCTCCTCCCTTGTCCGTGCCGCCCGCAGCGCCGCCAGCGTGTCATCGTTATCCAGCAGATGAACAATGGCGCGAATACCTTCTTCAATATGCGCATTACTGTTGCGAGCACCGAACATAATGACGATATCCGCCGCTTCACTTTCGCCAAAGCGTATCGGTTCCTGCAATAACACCAGACTAAAACAGTCGCGCTTCACGCCGCACTCCGGGCGGGCATGCGGCATGGCGATGCCCTCATCAAACACATAATAGGCACCATGCTCCAGCGTACTGTCGATCACCGCTTCGCCATAGCGAGCCTCCAGATAGCCCCCCTTAATCAGAGGCCGGGCGGCGAGCCTGATCACCTGCCTCCAGTCCTTTTCCGTTACGCCAACCTGAATCGCATCCGCTTCGATAAGAAGATCTTTAATCGTCATCCGTTCTCCCTAAATATTACGCCGAATAATATTGCGCAATTCGTCGATACGAATAAAGAGAGAATCCACTTCATGGCGATGCAGTTTACTTTTAGCAAAGACATTTAATGCCCGGTTATACAGCAACATTAATTGTTTTTGCACATCGCTATTTCGCGGATCCTCCACCAGTTTACCTTCCAGTGTTTTAATATCGACAGCCAGCAATTCAGCCTGTCTGTCATATTCTTCCACCGCCGTATCGTCTTTTTTCCACAACGACTTCAATGATTCAAACATGACTCACTCCCGCCCCGACGGGTGCCGGAGCACCAGGGTTATGGAATAAAATTAACGTGGTAATGCAGGATTATTTAAATAAATTCATTTTCTCGACCAGCACCTGGGTGACGGCATCGTTGGCAGGGATCAGGAATTTACGCACGCTGTCATTCACCTTCCCTTTTTCAAAGGTCGATTTGCACTGGCCAACCCACTGCACATTCATCTCCGTGCCGACGTTCACTTTATTGATCCCTTCGGTCACGGCCTTGCGCATATCCTCATCACTGACGCCGGTTCCGCCATGCAGCACCAGCGGCGTGCCGGTGGCGGCGCTTATCTCCTGTAAACGCTGATGCTGGATCTGCGCCTTACCGGTATACAGCCCGTGTACCGTGCCGACCGATACCGCCAGCATGTCCACGTGGGTTTCCTCGACAAAACGTTTCGCATCTTCCACGGTGGTAAAGCAAATGTCCTCTTCGGCCACGGCCTTACCGTCTTCCGAACCGCCAATCGCGCCCAGTTCGGCTTCAACCGAAATACCGCGTGGACGCGCCATCTCCACCACAATACGGGTATTAGCAATATTCTCATCAATATCCAGATGCGAACCGTCGTACATAATTGAGCTAAATCCGGCGTCGATTGCAGTCTGAATCGCGTTAATATCCGAGCAGTGATCTAAATGCAAACAAGTAGGTACATTTTCGCTTGCCGATAATGAGCGCACAGAATCAACCAGTAATTGATATCCCAGATAGTGCGCCGTTCCGGTTGATATCTGAATCATCAATGGGCTGTTAGTTTGCTTTGCCGCTTTAAAAAAAGCGGGCAACATTTCCAGACAATGTAAATTAAACGATCCGACAGCTTTAAATTGACGCGCTTTGGCAATTTCTAACAGTGCAGTGAAATTATGCAGACTCATGGACTTTCTCCCCTTTTGGTTTTACTGATTTGCCATTAACAAACCAGGCAAGGAACGCAACAAAGACAATAAACAGACCGACAAACAGCCAGTTATTCTGGAAGGCATGCCCCAGAACCAGGCCAGAGCTGATGACATCGGAGTCACTGAACGTCACCCCGGTAAAGCCGTAACTTTCCAGCATCGGCACCAGGATGGCCGGGAGGAAGGTGATAAACAGGCCGTGGACAACGCCACCGATGACCGCGCCACGACGCCCACCCAGCGCGTTACCAAAGACACCTGCCGTGCCGCCCGCAAAAAAGTTAGTCAGCAGGCCAGGCAGAATCATCGCCAGACCAAACATCGGGAAGACCAGCATGCCGATAATCGAACCGACGGTGGTGGCCAGGAAGCCGACGATGACCGCATTCGGGGCGTAGGGGAACAGAACCGGGCAATCGAGCGCCGGTTTAGCGTCCGGGACGATGCGCATGGCGATCCCCCGGAAAGCAGGCACCAGTTCGTTCAATAGCAGACGCACACCGCTATAAAGGACGAACACCCCGGCGACAAACTGAATGGATTGCATAAAGGCGTACATCAGAAAATTCACGCCATGAGAGAACTGGCTGATATATTCCGGGCCCGCCGCCACTGCCGGGATGAGGTACATCGGCACCATCACCACCGCCATGGCAAGATAGGTATCCTGCAGGAATTTGAAGTTGTCCGGCAGTTGCAGGTCTTCCGTAGAGCGGGAGCCTTTGCCCACGACTTTTGCGACAGCCGCCTGGACCAGGTAGCCAATGGTACAGAAGTGCCCCAGCGCCACGTCATCGGAACCGGTAATGCGTCGGACCACCGGTTGCGCCAGCGCAGGCATCAGTACCGCCATCGCGCCGCCAAAAATACCGCCCGTAAGGATCAGCGGTAGCCCGGTCAGACCTGATTTATAACCAATAACCGCCCCGATGGTCGCCATCCACAACAGCGCCTGCCCGGTGAGGAAGATGTATTTCAGTGGCGTCAGGCGGGCAATGATGATGTTGACCGCAAAAATCACCATCAGCGTCAGCGCCACTTCGGAACCCAGTTCACGGTTCGCCAGCCCGGCGATGGCGGCAACGTCCGTGATGTAGCCTTTCATGCCAAAACCGTGGGTGAAGATATCGTTCAGGAAAGTCAGGGTGGCAACGATAATATTGATACCGGCCATCATGATTAAAAAACCGAGCAGCGTTTTAAAGGTTCCCTCGGCAATTTTTCCCGGCGATTTCTTTTGTAAGATCAAACCGAGCATGGCAATAAAAGCAATTAATATCGATGCCTGCCCGAGTAAATCCTTGACGATAAACTCAACAAAGCTATTCATGGTCAGTTACCTTCATGTTATGCAGTTTTAAGAACGCGATAATTTTTTGTTCGATCTCTTCTTTATCGGTTAATTTATTAAGCACAACGACTCGTTTGATTTCTTCTTCACTGGCATCTGCCGTTAAAATGTCGGCAAAGACTTTTTGTGTCAAAATCATATCGGATTTAAATGCACCGGCTTCTGAAACTGTCGTGTGTTCAACTTTTGCCGGAATTTCTAATTTTTTCAGCACCGCTTTCGCGCTCATTTCGATCGCAAAGCTGGAGCCGAGGCCGCAGCCACATACGCAGAGAACTTTAAGCATGTAAATCTCCTCAAATAATATTGAGTTGTTTGGCCAGTTTGTAGGGATGTCCTTCTGTATCTACCAGACGTTTTTTCATACTAACAAGATCAATCGGAATAGGTTTATTACTGGAATTGATAATAATGGCTTTATTCTTCATGCCAGATTGAATACAACGTACGACTTCACTGGCCATAATGGTGCCCTGATAAATTTCTTCACAGGTGGGGTCACCGTTACGTAGACCATAGCCAATAATTGTTTTACGAATACGCACACCAATCCGTGGTTCAAGCTGCTTGATCATGGTGTCGATAGCACCCTGAAAACCGGGCGTATACTCTCTGGTGTAACCTTCGGAACACAGGATCACCACACTGTTCTGGCTGGCAAGGCGGTCTTTAATACGTTGAGATAACTCATCAATGGGGATCTGGCATTCCGGAATAAGAGCAATATCCGCATTGCTTTTGATCGCCGATTGCAGCGTCAACTCGCCACAGTAACCACCCAAGACTTCCACCATAAATACACGACCGGGTAACGCCCGGCCGGTATTTCTGAGTCGGGAAACTTCTTTGATAATTTGTTCGCAAGCGGTAGAAAAGCCAATCGAATAATCGCTGCCATACACATCATTATCAATCGTCATGCCGACGCCAAAACAATTCACATCAAACTCACTGAGCGTATTCAAAAATTGCAGCGATCCGTCACCACCCGCCATAACCAGCACATCAATTCGCAATGACTTTAATTTTTTCGCAATCGTTTCGTATTCACTTCGCACTAATTTACGGGTTGTGCGACCAGAGGTAATAATAGGGATAGAGGCAATGGAAAAATCCACTAAATCCCGCCAGTCAATTTCATTGTGTTTCTTTTCAAGTAAACCAGGTATCCCTCCGTTGAACAGGGTAATTTCTGCCTGCGTCAGTCTCGCGATTTGAAAAATAAAATTATTTATTCCCGATACATCACCACCGCTAATGACTACACCGATTTTCATCGCGAATTCCCCACTGGCTGCCTGTGCGAATATTTTTCCCTGACTTCAAGGGGCATATTTGCAATGAAAGTCACATTTTACGGATAATTTTGTTACCACCAGCCATTGACAGAGATATTAACAACTCATTATTTGTGATAAAAATCACATAAATCCAGTGAGATGCAACTCACAGTATTTTTATTAATTTCTTTTCAATCATTGGGTTATAAAAAAATAATGGTGGGGATAAAACAGAGAAATAAAATCGTCGTTACGGCGTTTCGACAGAGAGTAATTTTGTGACTGTAGCCGCATTTTTTAGCGTAAAAGAGGCATATGGGGAGGTAATTCAGAAGAGGGAGAGAGTAAACCGGGGAAAAAAAGAACCTGTCCCCGCTCCGAAGAGCCAGGGACAGCGGCAATGCGGGAAAACTTATTTGGTCAGTTCAGCAGTCATATGGACCTGGTTACCGGTGAAAGCTTCGGTAATCTGGTATGAAGACGCGCCAGCCTGTTGCGCCTGAGCGGCAATTTTCGCTTCTGCACCGGACAGTGTAGAGTCAGTTGCGGTGACGGTCTGCGCAGCGAAAGAACCGAAAGAAGAAGCCAGAGCGACAACTGCGACAAAAGTTTTGATGCTTTTCATGATATAAACCCTTCTGAATGTTTGTTGAGATGAGGCGTTGCGCCTCGATGAAAGAAATAATAGCCCTTAACCTCATCAACAAACAGCGGAATGATTTGCATTTATTTTTCAAATTATTTGAATCACCAGGAGAGTAAAAAATGACCCCAGACTGGCTCACCGCCCTGCAGCAATTTGGGCGCACGCGTAGCGTGTCGGCGATGGATATTCTGCTACGTCAGGGGGAGCCACAGCGTAGCGTGTTTTGGTTGCAGGAGGGGACGGCCCGGGCGGTGTATCACTCGGCACAGGGCCACGAAAGAGTGAAAGAGTTCTATTTCACCGGGGAGTGCTGTTTTCTCTATCTGAGCTGGCTCACCGGTTCGCTGGCGGATTACAGCCTGCAAATGCTCACTCCCGGCAGGCTTTGCGAAATTCCGCTACGCCTACTCGATCAGCCCGAACACCTCGCCGCGCGACTGGCGCTGCTCAGTCAGCAGGTGGTTTACAAAGAAAAGAAAGAGCAGATGTTTTTGCTCAATAATCCCGAACAGCGCTGGCAATACGTGCAGACCCATTTTCCGGACTGGGAGCAGCAACTCACGCAAAAAGATCTTGCCAGCTACATCGGTATCTCCCCGGTGAGTTTGTCGCGAATTCGCGGGCGTCTTAACAAAGGTTAATGACCGACACGCCCACCCTTCTTATGCTGCTCCCCTTTTCTGCTGCGGGCGATGCGATGACACCATTTTTCCTCTCACAAATTCTGGCGGGCCTGTCGTTTGGCCTGGATGTGCTGGCCTTTCAGTTTGTCCGTCGCCAGCGCTCTCTACAGACTCTCGCCTGCTCTACCAGCCTGCTGGCGCTCCATTTCTGGCTGCTCGGTGAAGTCAGCGCCTGCGGACTGATGGCGCTGGCAGCCTGCCGATATCTTCTGGCGACCGTTACCACCAGCCAGCGTGTGAAAGGGGGATTTCTTTGCGCGTCGGTGTTATGCAGCGTGCTGACCTGGCAGCACGCAACGGATATCTTCCCGCTGGCGGGCAGCTTGCTCATGACGGTTGCCGCCTTTCAGTCAACGGCGACGGGATTACGACTGATTACCCTGAGCGGCAGTCTGTGCTGGCTTATCAATAATATTCTGGCGGGCTCGCCGATGGCGATCGTCATGGAAGGCACGTTTATGCTGAGTACGCTGGTGTCGTACTGGCGATTAAAACGAGGAGCGGCGGTAGCCGGGTAATTCAGAAACGAAAAAAGCGCCCGCAGGCGCTCTTTCGACAGTGTTACGCTTATTTGGTCAGTTCTGCGGTCATGTGCACGCGGTCACCGGTGAAAGCTTCGGTGATGTGGTAAGAAGAGGCACCCGCCTGCTGAGCCTGCGCGGCGATTTTCGCTTCTGCACCGTCCATTGTGGAGGCGGTGGCGGTCACTGTCTGTGCAGCGAAAGAACCGAAAGAAGAAGCCAGAGCGATAACTGCGACAAAAGTTTTGATGCTTTTCATGATATAAACCCTTCTGAATGTTTGTTGAGATGAGGCGTTGTGCCTCGATGAAGTAAATAGTAGACCTGAACCTCACCAACAAAAAGCGGAAGAATTTGCTCTCAACATTCAAAAAAACTGATTTATATCTTACCCTGCAATCAAACGCTGCGGATGGGTATAAATCGTTGCCCTGCCCGGCTTACAAAACCCCACCAGCGTCAGGTTACAGCGCTCAGCAACCTCAACGGCCAGGGTGGTTGCCGCAGAGACGGCGAACAGAATTTCCACGCCGCACATGGCTGATTTTTGTACCATTTCATAACTCGCACGGCTGGACACTAACGCTGCTCCCGTCTGCCAGGATGCCCCTTCATCGGCGCGATGGCCCAGCAGTTTATCCAACGCCACGTGGCGCCCGACATCCTCATGCCCACCCACAAGTTGCCCGGAAGGCAGCATCCACGCCGCCGCATGGGTGCACCCCGTAAGTTTGCCTATCGGCTGGAAATCGGTGAGATGCGCCAGCGCTTGATCCAGATTTGCCACATCAAAGGTCTGCGTAAACGGCAGCGGCGCAACAGGCTTACCGATGTCATTGAGTTGTTCCACACCACATACGCCGCAGCCTGTTCGGCCAGCCAGCGCCCGACGCCGCTCTTTCAGCCCCATAAAGCGACGGCTGGAAAGTTCAATCTGTACCTCCAGACCGTTACACGACGGCACGACCTCCATACCGAAGATTTCCCGCGGGCTTTCAATAATCCCTTCGGACAAGGAAAAACCGACGGCAAACCACTCCAGGTCTTTGGGCGAGGCCATCATCACGACATGAGAAATGCCGTTATAGACCAGGGCAACAGGAACCTCTTGCGCAAGGGTATCAGGGCGGGAATGCTGCAGATCATTACGCGACCACAGCGAAACGCGGCGGGCACCTGTGATCACGTCTGCATTTTCGAGTTGTTCTGTATGGACTTTGTTCACGTTGTTTTAACCGAATAAGAACAGTCTTACCTACATTATGATATTCTGGACGTATACCCCTTTTGGGCCAGGGGATTAGCGTCAATTTTGTACCTTTGCGGCGGCGACCGCAAAGTAAAAAAATCTCGTGACAATGTCGAAACAAGGAGCAAACCATGCAGGTCAGCAGAAGGCAGTTCTTTAAGATCTGCGCTGGCGGTATGGCAGGTACGACGGCGGCGGCGCTGGGCTTTGCCCCCAGCGTAGCGCTGGCGGAAACGCGGCAATATAAATTACTGCGCACCCGTGAAACGCGAAACACCTGCACATACTGTTCTGTCGGCTGTGGGCTGTTAATGTATAGCCTCGGCGACGGCGCGAAAAACGCCAAAGCATCTATTTTCCATATCGAAGGCGACCCGGATCACCCGGTGAACCGCGGTGCGCTGTGCCCGAAAGGTGCAGGCCTGGTGGATTTCATTCATTCAGAAAGTCGTCTGAAATACCCGGAATACCGTGCGCCAGGCTCCGACAAATGGCAACAAATTACCTGGGAAGACGCGTTTGATCGCATCGCAAAACTGATCAAACAAGACCGCGACGCCAACTACATCGCGCAAAACGCTGAAGGCACCACCGTTAACCGTTGGCTTTCCACCGGTATGCTGTGCGCTTCCGCATCCAGTAACGAAACCGGTTATTTAACCCAGAAATTTACCCGCGCCCTCGGCATGCTCGCCGTGGATAACCAGGCGCGTGTCTGACACGGACCAACGGTAGCAAGTCTTGCTCCAACATTTGGTCGCGGTGCGATGACCAACCACTGGGTAGATATGAAAAACGCCAATCTCATCATCGTGATGGGAGGAAACGCTGCTGAAGCGCATCCGGTGGGATTCCGCTGGGCGATGGAAGCAAAAATCCATAATGGCGCCAAATTAATCGTTATCGATCCTCGATTTACGCGAACCGCTTCGGTCGCGGACTTTTACACGCCCATTCGTTCCGGGACGGATATCGCTTTCCTTTCCGGGGTTCTGCTGTATCTGCTGACCAATGAAAAATACAACCGCGAATACACCGAGGCCTATACCAACGCCAGTCTGATCGTGCGTGAAGATTTCGGCTTTGAAGATGGCCTGTTTACCGGCTATGACGCGGAAAAACGCAAATATGACCGTTCAAGCTGGAACTATGAGCTGGATGAACAGGGCTTCGCCAAACGCGACACCACCCTTACTCACCCGCGATGTGTCTGGAACCTGTTGAAACAGCATGTTTCTCGTTACACGCCAGAAGTAGTGGAAAACATTTGCGGCACGCCAAAAGCGGATTTCCTGAAAGTCTGCGAATACATCGCGCAAACCAGTGCTCATGACAAAACCGCGTCGTTCCTGTACGCACTGGGCTGGACGCAGCACTCTGTGGGTGCGCAAAACATTCGCACTATGGCGATGATCCAGTTGCTGCTCGGCAACATGGGGATGGCAGGTGGCGGGGTGAACGCCCTGCGTGGTCACTCCAATATTCAGGGACTGACCGACCTGGGCCTGCTGTCGCAAAGCCTGCCCGGTTACATGACGTTGCCAAGCGAAAAACAGACGGACCTGCAGACCTATCTGACCGCCAACACGCCAAAACCGTTGTTGCAGGGCCAGGTCAACTACTGGGGCAACTATCCAAAATTCTTCGTCTCGATGATGAAAGCCTTCTATGGCGAAAAAGCGACGAAAGAAAATAACTGGGGCTTCGACTGGCTGCCGAAGTGGGATAAAAGCTACGACGTCCTGCAGTATTTCGACATGATGTTTAAAGGTCAGGTGAACGGCTACATCTGCCAGGGCTTCAATCCGGTCGCGTCGTTCCCGAACAAAAACAAAGTCGTGGCGGCGCTGTCGAAACTGAAATTCCTGGTCACTATCGACCCGCTGAACACGGAAACCTCCACGTTCTGGCAAAACCACGGTGAGTCGAACGACGTTGACTCATCGAAAATTCAGACCGAAGTGTTCCGTCTGCCCTGTACCTGCTTTGCCGAAGAGAACGGCTCTATCGTCAACTCCGGTCGCTGGCTGCAATGGCACTGGAAAGGTCAGGATGCGCCGGGAGATGCGGTTACCGATGGTGAAATTCTGGCGGGCATCTTCCTGCGCCTGCGCAAAATGTACGCCGAAGAGGGCGGCGCCAACCCGGAACAGGTGCTGAGCATGACCTGGAACTACTCCACACCACACGAACCGGCTTCGGAAGAGGTGGCGATGGAGAGCAACGGGAAAGCGCTGGCGGATATCATCGATCCGGTGACCAATACGGTTCTGGTGAAAAAAGGTCAGCAACTCAGTTCGTTCGCCCAATTGCGTGACGACGGCACCACCTCCAGCGGCTGCTGGATTTTCGCCGGTAGCTGGACACCGGACGGCAACCAGATGGCCAAACGCGATAATGCCGACCCGTCAGGCCTTGGCAATACGCTCGGCTGGGCATGGGCATGGCCGCTAAACCGTCGCATTCTGTATAACCGCGCTTCCGCAGATCCGCAGGGTAAACCGTGGGATCCCAATCGCCAGCTTCTGAAATGGGACGGGGCGAAATGGGGCGGCGTGGATATTCCGGATTACAGCACTGCCGCACCGGGTAGCGATGCGGGGCCGTTTATCATGCAACCAGAAGGGTTGGGCCGCCTGTTCGCTATCGATAAGATGGCGGAAGGGCCGTTCCCGGAACATTATGAGCCGTTTGAAACACCGCTGGGCACTAACCCACTGCACCCGAATGTTGTCTCTAACCCGGCCGCGCGCGTCTTTAAAGACGACATGGCCGCGATGGGTAAAGCGGATAAGTTCCCTTATGTCGGCACCACGTACCGTCTGACCGAACACTTCCACTACTGGACCAAGCATGCATTGCTTAACGCGATCGCACAGCCGGAGCAGTTTGTGGAAATCGGTGAAAAACTGGCGGGCAAGCTGGGGATCGTCCAGGGCGATACCGTGAAAGTCTCCTCCAACCGCGGCTATATCAAAGCCAAGGCAGTGGTGACCAAGCGTATTCGGACACTGAACGTGCACGGCAAAGAGGTGAATACCATCGGTATTCCCATTCACTGGGGTTATGAAGGCGTGGCGAAGAAAGGCTTTATCGCTAACACCCTTACCCCGTTTGTCGGTGACGCAAACACCCAGACGCCGGAGTTTAAGGCGTTCCTGGTGAATGTGGAAAAGGTCTAGCGGAGACGAATTATGGCTTACCAATCTCAAGATATTATCCGTCGTTCCGCAACCAACGGTTTTACCCCCGCGCCTCAGGCGCGGGACCACCAACAGGAAGTGGCGAAGCTTATTGACGTCACCACCTGTATTGGTTGTAAAGCCTGTCAGGTAGCCTGCTCGGAGTGGAATGATATTCGTGATGAAGTGGGACATAACGTCGGGGTTTACGATAACCCGGCGGACCTGACCGCTAAGTCATGGACGGTCATGCGTTTTTCCGAGGTGGAGCAGAACGACAAACTGGAATGGCTTATCCGCAAAGATGGCTGTATGCACTGCGCCGATCCGGGTTGTCTGAAAGCGTGCCCGTCAGAAGGGGCTATCATTCAGTATGCCAACGGGATTGTCGACTTCCAGTCTGAACAGTGTATCGGCTGTGGCTACTGCATTGCGGGCTGCCCGTTCAACGTACCGCGCCTGAATCCGGAAGATAATCGCGTCTACAAATGTACGCTGTGCGTAGACCGCGTTACCGTCGGTCAGGAACCGGCCTGCGTGAAAACGTGTCCGACCGGCGCTATCCACTTCGGTAGCAAAGAGGATATGAAAACGCTGGCAGGCGAACGCGTGGCGGAGCTCAAAACACGTGGTTATGACAATGCGGGCCTGTACGATCCGGCCGGCGTCGGCGGTACGCACGTTATGTACGTACTGCACCATGCCGATAAGCCGAATCTGTATCACGGTCTGCCGGAAAACCCGGAAATCAGTGCCACCGTGAAGTTCTGGAAAGGTATCTGGAAGCCGCTGGCCGCGGTGGGTTTTGCCGCGACATTCGCAGCCAGTATCTTCCACTACGTCGGTGTCGGTCCAAACCGCGCAGAGGAAGAAGACGACAATCTGCATGAAGAAAAAGACGAGGTGCGCAAATGAAAAGACGTGACACCATCGTGCGCTACACGGCGCCGGAACGCATCAACCATTGGGTCACCGCCTTCTGCTTCGTGCTGGCGGCGGTGAGCGGGCTGGGATTCTTTTTCCCGTCCTTTAACTGGTTGATGCACATTCTGGGTACGCCGCAGCTGGCACGCATTCTGCACCCGTTTGTTGGGGTGGTAATGTTCGCGTCGTTCATCATCATGTTCTTCCGCTACTGGCATCACAACCTCATCAATCGGGATGATATCTTTTGGGCGAAGAATATTCGTAAGATCGTCGTCAACGAGGAAGTGGGGGATACCGGGCGCTATAACTTCGGCCAGAAATGTGTGTTCTGGGCGGCGATTCTCTTCCTGGTGTTGTTGCTGGTGAGCGGCATCATCATGTGGCGTCCGTACTTCGCACCCGTTTTCTCTATCCCGGTCATTCGAATTGCGATTATGGTTCATTCGTTTGCCGCCGTAGCGTTAATTGTGGTTATTATGGTGCACATCTACGCCGCACTGTGGGTGAAGGGCACGATAACCGCCATGGTGGAAGGCTGGGTCACCAAAACGTGGGCGAAGAAACATCACCCGCGCTGGTACCGTGAAGTCCGCGAAAAACAGCAGGATAAGCCCCTGCCGTAAGGACACAGGGTTCATGAACGCATAACTGGGCGCCGGAGACGTTTTTCTCCGGCGTTTTTTTTTGCCCGATTGCGACGTTTTGACAAATTTTTGACAACTTAATACAGATAACAGACCAACCCGGAGCCAGGCCGCAACAGAATGGAGGCGATTCTTATGACAAGGAGACGTATCGTGAATCTTAAACACCTCTTTGCCGCTCTGGCATTCATTCTGCTGGCCCTGACGGCCAATGCCAGTGCGCAGCAACCCGTACAGAAAGTCACCATCAAATCTGACCTGGCCTCACCCGTGGTGCTGGAAAATGTGCAGGAAAAAAACTACCTGAAAGTGTCCCTGACAGGGTTCCCGCTCAGCGCCACCAGGCGTAGCCCCATTAATCTTGCGCTGGTTATTGACCGTTCGGGTTCAATGGGCGGCGATCGCATCCAGCAGGCGACAGAAGCAGCAGTGATGGCCGTTAACACCCTGAGTAGCCAGGACACGCTCTCTGTCGTGATTTATGACGATGTTGTCGATGTCATCGTGCCGGCCAGCAAGCTCAATAATAAAGAGAAACTCATCAGCCAGATTCGTGAGCGTCTCACCCCGCGTGGCGGCACCGCGCTGTTTGCTGGTGTCAGTCGCGGCATTAAAGAAGCCAGTAAATATCTCGATAAAGCGCAGGTTAATCGCATTATTTTACTTTCTGACGGGCAGGCAAACGTGGGTCCGTCATCCACCAGCGAACTGGCGGAACTGGGCAAAATTGCCGCCCGTAAAGGCATTGCCGTTACGACGATGGGAATTGGTGAGGGCTACAATGAAGATCTGATGGCCGCCATTGCGCAATACAGCGACGGTAACCACGTTTTTGTGCAAAACACTGACGCGCTGGTAAAAGCCTTCGCCCATGAATTTGGCGATGTGATGTCCGTTGTCGCACAGGATGTGATGGTAGAAATCAAAGTGGACAATGGCGTAAAACCGTTGCGACTGCTGGGGCGTGAAGGCGACATCCATGGCAATACCGTGAGCGTAAAACTGAACCAGCTTTACGCCAACCAGGAGAAATATGTCATGCTGGAAGTGCTTCCGGCCAAAGGTGATGCGACGCAAAGTAAGCCGCTGGCCGAAGTGAAAGTCAGCTACGACAATCTGGCCACCCACCAAAAAGATCGCTGGGATGAATCCGTCGCCATTCGCTATACCGCGTCTGCCGATGAGGTGCAAAAAGCACAGGTGGAAGAGGTCGTCGTTGACTCCGCCATTCAAAAATCAGCCATTCAGAACGAGCAGGCCTTAAAGCTCATCGACGAAGGCAAAATGGATGAAGCGAAAGCGGTGTTGCAGGATAGCGCAAACGCGTTGAACGCCCTGCCTGTCCGCGCTCCCGCACCCAAAAAGAAAGCGCAGGCAAGCGCGGAGGAAAACCTCAAGTTGCTGGAGAAAATGGAATCTGAAAGCAAAGAGGCATCGCGCAAATCGCTGAAAGAGCAAAGTTACAAGACGAAGAACCAAAGCTCAAAATCGAACTGATCCACAAGGAGTGCCGGATGCCCGGAAGTAAGCCGATTTTTCTCATCGCCACGCTGATTTTTTTTATCCTGCTTGCGTATCTGGGCTTTCGCACCCTGGAGCATGAGGTTTTGCTACGCCAGTACCAGGCGCAGACCCTCGCCAGGACACAAACCGCCAGCATACTTGCCGGTATCGAAGGGCTTCTGCAGCAAAAAGCTTCACGTCTTCACGCCATCAGCGATTTTATCAATCCTGACGATTCTGCCATGCTCAACGCACTAAAAGAGAGCGACGATGATATTGCTGCCGTTTTTATCATGCGTAAAAACCAGCTCCTTTTCCCCGACGAGCGTCAGCTGTTAAGCAATGAGGATAAAGAGTGGGTGCGCCAGCTTACTCCCCTGGTCAACGATCCCAGTCAGCTTGCCAGCCATATCGCTCACGGTGAACAAGAATCGCCGCAGGCCGGATGGTTTATTACCAACGAAACGCAGGAGCCGCTGCTTATTTACTGGCGACTAAAAGACAGCGCGGTAATCGGCTTTCGTCTTTCTTATGTGCAGATGATGATGGACATCGCCAATAACATTCAGGTCGACACTCAGGAATCGCAGCTGATAGTGAGGGTGACCGAGAATGGCCGCCAGCTTTATCAGAACGCCCCGGCGACTCTGAGTCAGTTAACACTTCTGGATTCCCACACGCTGGATTACCCACTGACCACGTGGCAAATCAGCATTTATAGTGTGAAGGCTCCGCTCTGGCACGTCTGGATATGGGGCTGTGCGTTAATTGTTCTGCTACTGGCGGGTGTCGCCCTGCTGGGATATTTACTGTGGCGGGAATACACTCGCGCCGCACGTCTCGCCCGACAACAGGTCGATTTTGTCAGCCAGGTGTCACATGAACTCAAAACCCCGCTGACCAATATCACCTTATACGCTGAACTGCTACGCGAAGGTCTGGATGACGAACAAACGCACGAACGACGCTATCTGGACGTTATCACCCAGGAAGGACAACGGTTAACCCGTCTTATCCAGAACATCCTCACCTTTACCCGAGCACCTAACGTGCATATCCGGGAGGTGGATATGTCAGAACTTGTCACTGAGATTGCCCATATCTTCACCCCGGCGCTGCAGGCAAAGGGAATAGAGATTCATATTGCCTGCCCTGGAAATGTCACGTTACGGAGCGATCGTGACATGATCACGCAAATTATCAGCAATTTTTTGAGTAATGCTGAAAAATATGCGGCCCAGGGAAAACGTGTTGATATTGAGGCACAAGCGGTATCCGGTCAGATTGAAATCGCCGTTCGCGATTATGGACCCGGCATTGCTGAGAAAGAGATAAAGATGATTTTTCTTCCGTTTTATCGGGTCAAATCATCCATTACCGAAGGTGTTTCAGGGACCGGCATTGGTCTGACTATCGCCCGCCAACTGGCACAACGCCTGCAAGGGGAAATCCGCGTCGCGGCGAAAAACCCCGGCATATGTTTTACCCTGATACTGCCTCAAGGATGAAACCATGAAGATACTGATTGCAGAAGATGACGCCAATATCCGCCAGGGGCTTGTGGATGCTCTTGCACGTGAGGGCTATACGCTGATTGCCGCGCCCGATGGTCGTGCGGCGCTGACGAGCTACCATCGCGACATGCCCGATTTCGTGCTGCTGGATATTATGATGCCTGAAATGGATGGCTATGCCGTGTGCCGTGAAATTCGTCGGCACAACGAGCATATCCCGATTGTCTTCCTCTCCGCCAAAGATGAAGAAATTGACCGGGTTGTGGGGCTGGAACTCGGGGCAGATGATTACATCAGCAAGCCTTTTGGCATTCATGAGCTACGGGCGCGGATAAAAACTATCGCCCGTCGTTGCTTAAGCCACAATGCTCCCCAACCCAATCTCTGTTTTCCTTTCGGCGATTTAACGGTTTTTCCCAACGAACTGTGCGCGAAGCGCGGCGAGCAGAAACTGGAGCTCACGCTAAGGGAAGTTCGGATTTTAAGCTGTCTGTACAGTAATAAAAATCAGGTGGTGACCCGGGATATGTTGTTTGATGCCGCCTGGGGCTATGACTACTTTCCCAACAGCCGCACGCTGGATCAGCATATTTCTCGCCTGCGCAAAGTCATTGAGCTGGACAGCAGCCACCCACAACTGATTCGCACCGTACACGGCATTGGATATCGCTACCAGGTTCAAACATAGCCCTAAATAAGGATGGCTGCCTGCGTAAATGCCGTTATCATAAATAGATTCATTCCGCCCTTACATCAATACTGAGCGAGGGCCATAAGACAGGAATCATTACGGCATGAGTATTCGCATAATCCCGCAAGACGAGCTGGAGAAGAGCGAGAAACGCACGGCGGAGGTCATTCCGCCGTTATTATTCCCCAGACTGAAAAATCTCTATAACCGCCGGGCGGAGCGCCTGCGCGAGTTAGCTGAGCACAATCCGCTGGGTGATTACCTGCGTTTTGCCGCGCTGATCGCCCATGCCCAGGAAGTGGTGCTGTACGACCATCCGCTGGAGATCGATCTGACAGCGCGTATCAAACAAGCCGCCGCCGAGGGCAAACCGCCGCTGGATATTCACGTCCTGCCGCGCGACAGGCACTGGCACCGACTGCTGCATTCCCTCATTGCCGAACTCAAGCCGGAGATGAGTGGACCCGCGCTGGCGGTGATTGAAAATCTGGAAAAATCCTCCGAACAGGAACTGGAACAAATGGCCAGCGCGCTGTTTGCGTCTGATTTTAGTTCGGTCAGCAGCGATAAAGCGCCGTTTATTTGGGCTGCGCTTTCCCTCTACTGGTCGCAAATGGCAAGCCTCATCCCCGGCAAAGCCCGGGCGGAATATGGCGAGCAGCGTCAGTTCTGCCCGGTATGCGGATCGATACCTGTTTCAAGCGTTGTGCATATCGGCACAACCCAGGGGTTGCGCTATTTGCACTGTAATCTGTGTGAAACCGAGTGGCACGTGGTGCGCGTCAAATGCAGCAACTGCGAGCAGACACGCGATTTACACTACTGGTCGCTGGACAACGAGAAGGCGGCAATCAAAGCCGAAAGCTGCGGCGATTGCGGTACCTACCTAAAGATTCTGTATCAGGAAAAAGATCCGAACGTGGAACCTGTTGCTGATGATTTAGCCTCGCTGGTGCTCGATGCCCGAATGGAACAGGAAGGGTTCGCCCGCAGTTCCATTAATCCATTCCTCTTCCCCGGCGAGGGGGAGTAACGTCATTATCTGCGCCAGATTGTGAATGCGCCCGGCCGCCGTTGCCAGGGCGCACTCACTCCCGGTACACCGGTAAACTCAAAGGTATTTCGCATTGCCCGTTCACGACGCTGCGTCTGCGCTGTCGCCAGGATTATGGCGTCTGGCCGCCCCATGTCCTATTCCTGACGCAGATTAAGACGCCGCTCTGCAATCTAAATTGATCGTTAATACAGGCGCCTTACGGCCTGAATTTCATCTTTGCGAGACGCTTTCCCGTTTCACCCGCCTGCGAAAAATCGCCGTTCCCATCGCCGTAAATCCAGGCTATAACACTGGATATATATACAGAAAATAGGTGTGATAATGGCGCTGGAAACAGGAATTGCAGAGCTGGTCAGGGAGTTTATCGCCGCCGGGCGGCCATCCTCGAGGGACAAAAGTATTGATGAACGGAGAGCAGGCTACATCGCCAGTACCGTGCTGGCGGGTGAAACGGAAACCCGGGTCAATGTAAAAGATGTCCATCTCGACGGTAAGACATTTCGCGTTATCTCCCCGCTTGAGGCAACGGGCCCATTGCCTACGCTGGTCTATTACCACGGCGGCTGTTTTATCAGCGGCGAATTTGCCACTCATGACAAACCATTACGCCAGCTCGCCTTTTATAGCGGCTGTCGGGTGATTGCGGTGCAGTATCGTCTGGCCCCGGAACATACTTTTCCTGCCGCACATGATGACGCGCAGAAAGGAGCACAGCTTATCTGGCAATACGCCGATGAACTGGGCGTGGATCGGCAAAAAATCACCCTCGCCGGAGACAGCGCAGGTGGCCATCTGGCGCTGGTCACGGCACTTCGTCTTAAAGCGGCGCAGGTATGGCAACCCGCTCAACTGATCCTGATTTATCCGATGCTCGATGCAACCGCCTATTTTGAAAGCTACACCACTAACGGCGAGGACTATGTGATTACCCGTGATGCGCTGCTTAGCGGCTACGCGCTCTATCTCGGTGACACGGATCCAATGCACCCGGAAGCCAGTCCACTCTGGCGCGATGATTTCAACGGCCTCCCTCCTGTGCATATTCTTACTGCCGAATATGATCCGCTCTGCGATGAAGGCGAAGCATTGTTTCAACGGATGACCGAGCAAGGGGTGGAGTGTTCCTGTCAGCACCATCTGGGGGTCATTCACGGCTTCTTTCAGCTTGGTGGCATCAGCAAAACAGCACGCGGGGCGATAAGAGATGTGGCCTGGCGGTTGGGATGTTGACGCTATCCTGTTGAAATAAAAAACATAAAGATGATAATTACGTTTTTCAGCTTAAGGAAACACCATGTCCATCGTTGCGCCCGTCGAAAGACAATTTGCCGCCTATAACGCCCATGACATCGACATGTTCACGGCCTGTTTTAGCGAAGACTTTACCGCATGGCGCATGCCTGCCACATCGCCTTCCACACGGGGTCGGGAAGCGCTGCGCGCGTTTTACAGCCAGCATCGCTTTAACAACCCGGCGCTTCGGGCGGAGTTACTCAGCCGTACCGTGATGGGGAATAAGGTGTTCGATCACGAAAAAATCTACGGCATTGGCGAGCAGGTTATCGAGAATATGGCGGTGTATGAGGTTCAGGATGGTTTGATAAAAACCGCGTGGTTTTACTTTGCCGAATAGCTGTACGTTGCCAGGGTCGAGTCCGACCCTGGCGCCGGACTCGCTAATTACTCTTCTTCGTTGCCGCCTTCTTCAAAAGCGCCATACGGTTTAGCCGGTAACACGATGTAGACCGCCTCAAACAAGGCACCCTGCTTATCGTCGCCAAACAGTTCTACCTGCAACTGAACACGCGCTTTACGCCCGCGAGCCAGTCTGTCGAGGTCGCCACTTAGCGAACCCAGATCGGCAATCGCGCTGGGTTTACCGGTGATAGGCGTGCTGTAGCGGATATGCGCATCAGCAAGAATAATCGTCCCCCCCAGATGCCGCTCACGCAACATCAACCAGATAAGCCCCCAGCCCGTTAACGTCGCCAGTGAGAACAGGCTTCCGGCAAACAGCGTATGGTGCGGATTCTGGTTGCCCGTCTCCGGCATGGTGGTGATAAATTTCTGCCCGGTGTACTGCTGAATACGCACGCCCATCTTTTCGCTAAGCGGAATATGCTGATACCAGGCCTGCTGCAACTGCCCACACCAGTCGCCGCGATGCAGAATATCCTCCAGCGTCGCCACGGGTTTGATCATCAGAAAATGGCGCACCGGCGTGGTTTGCGGGGCGGTAATTTCACCCTCATTGATAAAACCCAGCTTTGCGAAGAACTCCACCGCATCTTCACGTGCGCTACAGGTCACCCGCTTCACACCTTCCTGGCGCGCGACCGATTCCAGCGTCATCGCCATCAGCGTGCCGAGTCCTTTATCCTGCACGGAGGGATGTACAGCCATAAAACGGATCGAAGCCTCATTGTCGGCATTGATATATAACCGACCAACGGCAACGATTTCGCCTTCTTCATCCACAACCATTTGATGATGGGCCATGGCATCCCAGGCATCGCGTTCGGAACCTTTCGGCTGATGCAGTGGCTTGCGCAGCATCTCCCAACGGAACTGGTAGTAAAGCTCTAGCTCTTCTTCTGTTTGCGGTACGCGAAGGTGATACATAGCTGTATTCTCTCTTGTTACCCGTGGCAACTCCGCAAGCTGGCTCATACTTGCAACCAGAACGTTACGGGGCCGTCATTAACCAGCGATACCTGCATATCTGCAGCAAATCGTCCAGTCTGTGTTTCTATCTGCTGGCTACGGCAGCGACTGACGAAATAGTCATATAATGCTTCCGCTTTTTCCGGCGCGGCGCCCCGGGAAAAACCAGGACGCATGCCGCGTTCGGTATCCGCCGCCAGTGTAAATTGTGACACCACCAGCACGCTGCCGCCGGACTGCTGAACGTTGAGGTTCATCTTGCCGTCAGCGTCACTGAAAATACGATACCCCAGTACACGCTCGCACAGGCGGTTCGCTTTTTGCTCGTCATCTTCCCTTTCGACACCTAACAACACCAAAAGTCCCGGACCGATTTCACCCGTCACTTCACCCGCCACGGTAACGCTGGCCTGGGATACACGTTGTATCAATGCAATCATGGTTAGTCTTCTTCTTGTTCTGCGGCTTTTTTTAATCGTCGATATTCACCGAGAGTGACAGTTATTTCAGCGCCAAGCAAGACGATACACCATGTCCAGTAGACCCACAGAAACAAAATCGGGACCACCGCCAGCACGCCATAAATGAGCTGGTAAGAAGGAAATGTGGTGATATAAAGCGCAAACCCTTTTTTTCCCGCTTCAAACAACACAGCGGCGACAAAAGCACCAATCACTGCATCACGATTGGGCACGCGCGTGGTTGGCACAATGCTGTACAACAACCAAAAAGAGATCCACGACAAAATGAGCGGGAAAACGCGCAGCATATTATCTATCGCGCCGTTGAGTCCGCTGGCCCAGCGCAGAGAGAGCAAATAGGAGCTTATCGCCAGGCTCGCCCCGGCAAGCAGCGGCCCCAGCGTCAGAATCATCCAGTAGACAGCAAAGGAGTATATCCGCGGACGAACGCGCGTACTGCGCCAGATAGAATTCAGTGCGCTGTCGATGGAATACATCAACAGCAATGATGTCACCACCAGCCCGCATGCCCCAACGGCAGTCATTTTGCTTGAATTGGCAACAAACTGTTCAATATAACGTTGAATCACGTCGCCGGTGGTAGGAATAAAATTAGCAAAAACAAAATGACGCAGCTGGATGCTAACCTCAGAAAACATCGGAAACGCGGCAAATAACGCAAAGATAACGGCAATGAGTGGCACCAATGAAAGCAAGGAAACATAGGCGAGATTTCCCGCCAGGGTTGTCATATGGTCTTCATCGATGCGCAACCAGAGTAATTTAAGCCACGACCAAATGGGTCGCGTATGGTGTTTCGTTTTATGGCGAATAAATTTCAGCATAACTGCTTCGCAAAATAGTCAGGGAGGGTGTTCTTACCCGTCACCAGAATACTGGTAATCCCCAACTGGTTAGCCCCTTCTATATTATTCGCATTATCATCGAAAAAGACAGTGTTATCAGCGCTATAGCCTTCCAGTTCGAGTACCCGCCGGTAGATACGTGTTTCCGGCTTACGCATCCCCATATCTTGCGAAAGATAAACGTGGTCGGCGGCGGCCAAAATTTCCGGGTATTGATCCGGCCAATAAGTGGTGTGAAGGCTGTTGGTATTTGAGAGCACAACTACGCGGTGCCCTTGCTCGCGCAGTTGTTTCATGATGCTGATAACGTCCTTACGCAGGGAGACATAAACCGCCTGCCAGCCCGTTGCAAATTGCTCAAAACTTAACGACATGGACATCTCTTCACACAGCGCTTTGGCAAAATCTTCATCACTGATTTCACCCCGCTCATGAAGCTGAAAAGTTTCGCCCATCGTGAAGCTTTGTTTGAGCGTTGCAAGCGGCACACGACTGAAGTCACTCCATACGCCCAGCACCCGATTGAAGTCGATATCAACGATCACGTTACCCAAATCAAAGATATAGAGCATCTCTCTCTCCTTATTTTCCGTGGAAAGTTAACTGTAGCGGGAAAGTCAGGAGTTGAGTAGTTCGCCCGCTCAGACGGGCGACAGGAATGTGACGACTTCGTGAGGAAATGCCCCGCATGGAAATGACATCATGCGGGAACATGCACGACTTAGCGTTGTGTGAACTGCCAGCGGGTTTCGATAACCAACGGCTGCGCCGGGGAAACATATTCAGGATCAGTATTAATGGCATTCGGAGCTTGCGTCAGTGGGTTAACACAGGTGGCATCTGGTTGCTTATCAAATACCACCAAACCTGGCGCCCCAGAGGTCATGCTTAATGCCAGTTTGCCGGGCCATTCAAGATTTACCGATACCCCCTCGGTAAAACCAAAACAATCATCCCACGGGCCTGGGCGCGGTGAGACACGCCTACCGGTCGGCAGTTCATTCGCTCCGGGCTCTTCTTGCCAGTCTGCCTCAAAGCGCAACTGTAGAGCCTCATCTGTGGGTAAACCGCTGACGTTCTGTGGTGCATCCACCCATTTCGCAAACCAGGGATGCCAGCCAGCAGAAGCAGGAAACGTGTCGGCATCGCTACGAATTTCCAGGCACATGATTAACGCATCGTCCTGTAGCATAATCCGCTGTATGACACGACCTTTCCACGGCCAGGGTTCCGCCAGTGTCATACAGAGCGTCAGGCTGTCGGAGGTTATCTCAGTAACGTTCCACAATGAGTAACACGCCATCCCGTGCAGCGCATGCGGCGGTTTGTTGGCGGGTAATTGCCAGATTTTCCCATTTGCATCCAGTTGGCCATTACCCAGACGCCCTGCCCATGGCACCATAGGAAACGAACCATACTGAAACGCACGGCGCTGCGGGTTCCACTGGCGCAGCAGTTCATAGCCAAATACCCGTAGCGATGTCATCCGGGCAGCATCCTGTGGATAGACCGTCACCTCAACATGCCCGCGCTTCAATGTAATGGCATCACCCATCGGCCCCGGCCAGGGCGCATCAAACGCCCGCTGCAGTGCCTGAAAATGTGCATTTTCCCCTTCATTGTTCATGAGATTGCTTCCTGAGAAAGTGATAATCCTGTGTCAATTTTTGCGCCTTTCCCTGGGGTGAATTGAGCGGCAGCGGTTCGATAAACCAGACGCAGACAAACGACACCACAGAGACAACGAATAAGAAGGTGGCCACATACCAGGGTTCACCACCCCCTAATGCCAACAAACTCGAGGCGATAAGCGGGCTCATTCCGCCAAGAATGGCGGAGAACTGATAGGCAAAAGAGAGTCCTGTGTAGCGCACCTGAGTGCCAAACATGCGGGTAAAGAGCGTTGGCTGAACGGCAAACATCATCGTTGGGCCAAAGTTGTAGCCCAGAATCATGATGATCCAGATAATCGCCACGCTTTTGGTGCCCAGCAGCAAGAAGAAGGGAAACGCAAATAGCACACAAAAACCGGCCCCCAACAGATAGATTTTGCGCTGTCCGACGCGGTCGGATAGCCAGCCTACTAATGGGCAACTCACTATCCCGATAGCGGAGGCAATCAACATGCCGGTGAGCGGAATATCACGGGAAAGCGCCAGTTGCGTGGAGATATAAACGATACCAAAGGCGTTGATAATGTTTGAGGAAACGCTTTCAGCGAGACGCGCGCCCAATGCCAGAGAGATATTTTTCGGGTGTTTACGAAACAGCTCAATCAGCGGCGGCGGTGCTTTCCTTTCCTGCGACTTTGTTCGCCGTTGTTTAAAATCCAGCGTCTCTTCGGTATGCAGGCGAATGAACATCCCCACCGCCAGCATTAATGCCGACAGCCAGAACGGGATACGCCAGCCCCAGGAAAGAAATTGCTCCGGGGTCAACAAATGATTACAGAGCGCAAAAATGCCGGTCGCCAGCATAATGCCGACAGACGCAGCCGTTTGCGGTAATGAGCCCAGAAAGCCCCGTTTATTCTGCGGTGCAGATTCAATGGTCATCAGCGCCGCCCCACCATACTCACCGCCCAGGCCAAATCCCTGAATGAGGCGCAATGCCATCAGCAGCAACGGTGCCCAAATACCAATATCGTGATACGTGGGAATAAACCCGATCAGAAAGGTGGATGTACCGACAATACCCAGCGTCCAGATAAGGGTGATTTTACGACCAATCTTGTCGCCGAAATGACCGAAAACAATGCCCCCCAACGGGCGAGTGAGAAAGCCGACGCCAAAGGTGGCGAAAGCCGCGATAACGCCAATAAAGGGATCGCTATCGGGGAAAAACAACGGTGCAAACACCAGCCCGGCGGCGGTGCCAAAAATAAAGAAGTCATACCATTCCAGTAACGCGCCGGCGAAACTTCCCATAACGACGCGGCGCATCGCTTTACCGGTAAGTCCGGCAGTAGGTTCATGTAATCTTTCAGACATTGTGTTTCCTCTCCGTAGCGGTGAGAAAACTGTGGGTGAAACTCACCCACAGCAGGTACAGGTCATAGCGCATCGATACATGCCGGGCGCGTTATTATTTTTCCAGTTCAGCTAATACCTGAGCATCTTCCGCATCCACATTGGCCCCCAACGGTTCCCATTTAATCAGTGCGCACGTGATGAACCCGATAAACGGCACCACTGCCAGCCAGAAGAAAGCATCCGTCTTTAATGCGCCCCAGAGCATAGGCCAGAAAATAAGGCCAGCAATCGCTCCGGTACGCATAATGGCGCGAGCAAAACCAACACCTGTCGGGCGAATACTCGGAGGATATGAAAGCGTGGCGATTGTCATCCCCAACCCGCCAGGTCCGGCAGAATGGAAGAAAATGATGGCACCCAGTAACCCCAGAGAGAGCCAGGGGTTAGTCGTGGCCAGCGCACCCTGCGCCAGCAGTGCGAGCGTCACAACGGCGAAGCCGTACATTGACTGCAGACGCGTCCCTAAGCGCTGCAGGATAAGAGAGCCAATCAAACCACCGGAGATCCCGCACAGGGCGTTAACCACGGCCGAACCGGAAAGCGCTCCTGCCAGACCGCCGCTCAGAATACCTGCCAGCGTCAGCGGTAAATAGACGCCCACCGCGTTGTACTGCCATGCCTGCATCGTGGCGACAATACATCCCAGAATAGTGCGTTTGCGGTAACGCCCGTTGAACAAAATGCCGTACCCGGTGTGGATTTTGTTTTCACTCTGCGAGGCCTGGGCGATGGATTTTTCCAGCGCCACGCGGGCATGTACCCCATAGCGTTTTCGCAAGATATCGCAGGCTTCGTCATAGCGACCGACACGTGCCGCCCACATAGCTGATTCACCGATGAAGACGTAGCGCAGGATCATGATGATGACGGCAAACACGGCACCAATGAATATGCCGTAACGCCAGAGTTGGTCTTCCGCAATCCCGGAAAGCAGTAGCGGCAGCAGCACCAGATACACCACGGTGGTCGAAACATACCAGGCCATCTGCCATAAGTTGACCGATGTACCGGTTTTTTTCGACGTGGAACCACGAAGTTCCGCCACCGCATTGGTCGCCAACGGGAAATCGATCCCCAGGCCGAAGCCCATTACCACGCGGCAGACCAGTACCCACCAGATGTTCGGCGCAACTGCAACAGATGCCGCCCCCAGCGTACACAGCGCCATACCAATCAAAAATGCGCGGCGCTGACCAAAACGGTTAATCACGCGGTTTGCCAGCAGACCGCCAATCAGCGCAGCGATCAGGACAGAGGCGTTTACCGTGGCCGCCAGTCCGGGGGAGATCCCAAACTGCGCAGCAATGTATTTATTACCAAAACCCACCATTGCCGCCTGATAGGCATCAATCAAAATGCCGCCCAGCGCAATGAAGATAACGCCTGCACTAGCGTTAACAGCCGAGTTTTTATTAACAATATCAATCACGTCCTGTGGACGACTGATTGAATAAGGTGCAGGACTGGTGATTTGTACCATCACAATATCCTTTCTTTTTGTTGTAGGGGACGCTGCCCTGGTGCGGCGTCTGTCAGAAGTTGTGGCCCATCAGGCATCAGCGAATTGCAGCATGACTTTGATGGAGTCATTTTGCTGCGCACGCTCAAACGCTGCAGCGGCTTCACTCACCGGGAACATGTCCGTCACCAGTTCACTGGTATCAAAGCGCCCGTCCGCCAGCCATTCGATCACCACGTCAAAGTCTTCGGGGATGTACATGCCGGAGTTGAGCAGGTCGCGTTCGAAACGCTGCATCATCGGCAGCGGAATTTCACGCGGGCCGCCCGGAACGCCCATGCAGACCACGGTGCCACCGGCATACACGCGGGTGCAGGCTTCATTGAGCGTTGCCTGTGCGGCAACCACATCAATCGCGCCAGTAAAGCGGGCTTGCGCATCCAGCTCACCAGGGGCCCAGGCCTGTGCTGCACCCAGTTTGAGTGACAGAGCACGTTTCGCGGCATCGGGTTCGATAACGGTAATCTCTCCCGCGCCCATGATGCGCAGCGCCTGAACAATCGACAGGCCAATAGTGCCCGCGCCAATCACCAGCACGCTTTCCAGCGAAGCTTGCGGCATGCGTGTCACACAGTGGCGAGCACAGGCAGCAGGCTCTGCAAACGCGAGCACGTTTAACGGCATTGAGGCTGGCGCGACATGGCAGTTGCGCGCCGGAACGACATGCTGCGAACGGGCAAAGCCCGGCGCACGAAAACCCGCCACCTGCGGCGGCTCACATAGGTTAAAACGCCCGGCTTTACAGGCACGGCATTCCATACAGGCCATAATGGGATCGACCACAACATGATCGCCAGGCTTTACATTCGCCACATCGCTACCCACTTCGGTAATGCGGGCGGCAATTTCATGCCCCGGCACGACGGGGGGTTTGGCGAATGGATGCCCGCCTTTCAACACATGCAAATCCGAGCCGCAAATCCCAAAGAATGCCGGAGCAATGCGGACTTCGTGAGGCTTAAGTTCCTGGTGTGGCTGCTCGACGTACTGCGTCGTGACCTTTCCAATATCGGAAAATAAAACTTGGGTAATTTTGTCCATGGTTGTTCTCCTGGTGCGCTTATGGTTTTGTGTTAACGCTGAGAAATACCTTCATCAACAATCTCGGCCAGCCGTTGCAGGCGCGGAACTGACACATCACGCAGCATGGTTTGCGGATCTTGCGCGCCTATAACCGATGCCCAGACCGCACGGCCTGCCAGGAAACCGGATGCTCCGCTTTTCATGGCAATGCGCACAGCACGACCAAAGATATCGGCCTCGACGCCTGATGAAAGGATGACCCATGGCATGTTCATCTGGTCATTCAGTTTCTGGCAGGCGGAAAGCAACGCCTGCTCACTGCCCTTCCCGCCCAGTGGCATTTCCACTTTGTAAAGATCAGCCGCGGTGCTACCTAGTTCGGCGGCAGCGGCCACAATGGCGCTCTCGCGGTCAAATTCCCAGCCGCGGCGCGGCGGACGAACAACCGGTTCGATGATGCTCACCAGACCGGCACTGCGGCAGCGTTGAATAAACTCATCGACCATCGCGAGACGCGCATCTGCTGGTTCATCTTCACGCCACAAGACTAATAACTTCATTGCCTTACCGCCCATTTCACGCACGCGTTGCGGATCGATAGCCCGGTCGATTTCCACGCTATCAACCGGAATACCATTACCCGGCACAAAATGGTCAGCGGCGACGATCAGACCGCAGGTATCGGCAACCGCGCCCTGCGCAATAATCTGATCGAGACAAAATTGTTTATCAGCCAGTACTGCAGAAGCCCACGGCGAAAGAATGCGCGTCGCCGCCACTTTAAAATCGGTCAGTATGCTGTCAGCAACCGGTTTTGGCTGACCCGCAGCGGCAAACATCAAACGCATTGCTTCACGCTGATCGACGGCCAGCATGGCGAATCCACCGCCCGGACGCGAGATATCTTTCAGTGTGCAAGGGTTGTTCAGAGAAGACATAGTTACTCCTGTCGTAATCGATAATTAAAGAGAGTCTGGTCGGCCAGCAAGGCGGCGAACCTGAGATAACAAAACGCTCCAGTCCTGGCGGCCCCGGCCGTCGTGGCTGGCCGACCGGTAATAGGTTTCGGCGACTTCGCCCATGCCCAGCGGTACGCCGGTCTGTCGGGCGACATCAACGGCAATACGCAGGTCTTTCAGCGCAAGGTCGACCATAAAGGCCGGTGAGAGATCGCCTTTGAGCACTTTGCCCGGCCAGGTGGTAGTGAAGTGGCCTTTACCCGCCGCCGTGCCGCTCATCACGTTGATAGCGACATTGAGGTCAAGGCCTAAGGATTCGCACAGCACCGCAGCTTCGGCAGACAGCGCATTGAGCGCGATGCTCATATAGTTGTTAATCAGTTTGACGCGGATGCCCATTCCCGGACCGCCAGCCTCCACCAGCTCAGACCCCATGCACATCAGGATGGGGCGAGCGCGTTCAACCTGTTCAGACGTGCCGCCCGCGAGAATAAGCAAGGTGCCGTCTTTGGCGTTATCAGAGGTGCGACCCACCGGCGCATCCATCATGGCGTGGCCTTTTTCAGCCATTTCGCTCATCAGCGCATCGGTTTGCAGAGGGTGGATAGTAGACATGTCGATCACCAGCGCGTTCGCACTCAGTGTTTCGCACACGCCCGCTTCGCCGAACAGGACGTCACGGACAATGTCGCCATTAGGCAGCATGGTGATGATAAACTCCGCATCCAGGGTGGCATTTGCGGGGGTCGTTGCCGCAACCGCTCCCTTTTCCACCAGCGCATTGACTGCCTGTTGGTTGAGGTCGAAAACACGTAAGGAATGGCCTTTGCGCAACAGGTTGCTGGCCATAGGGCTTCCCATCTGGCCAAGCCCTAAAAATGCGATGGTGGACATGAACACTCTCCTGTAACTGAATGAGCAAAAAACTACAATCGATAAGTCATTTTCGTCTGTTTTTGATCATATTTGTAATTTATGCCTAAAAACCAGACATCCGTCACTAATTTGATCATTTATGTCATTAAAATGATCATTAGACGACAAAATAAAACAGGAACAGACAAAGATGACCAGAATTGCGTGTGTAGGGATTGCCGTACAGGATCGTATTTACTCTGTGAATGCGTTACCGACAGGCGGTGGCAAATACCAGTCTAACCAGTACCAGGAAACCGGCGGCGGGCCAGCGGCGACGGCCGCTGTGGCGATTGCGCGTCTTGGGGCTGAAGTCGATTTCATCGGACGCGTGGGGGACGACAACTGCGGTAAAACGTTAATTGCCGAGCTCCAGCAGTTTGGCGTGAATACGCAGCATTGCCTTCAGGTACCACATGCACGATCTTCACAATCGGCCATTCTGGTGGATGAACATGGCGAGCGGATCATCATCAACTATCCCAGCCCGGATCTCCCGGCCGACGCAGATTGGCTCGATGCCATTGATTTTTCGCAATATGATATGGTGCTTGCCGACGTTCGCTGGCATGACGGTACCGCAAAAGCCTTTACGCTGGCGCGAGCGGCGGGCGTGCCGACATTGCTGGATGCGGATGTCACGCCGCAGGACATCACCTCGCTGGTCGCCCTGGCGGATCATGCCGTATTCTCTGCCCCTGGCCTGAAACGAATGACCGGAAGCGAGAACGGCGAAGAGGGGTTGAACAAGGCCGCCACGCAAACGGACGGCCGTGTTTATGTTACTCAGGGCGCGGAAGGCGCATTATGGAAAGAGTATGATCATTTTTGTCACTTACCGGCCTTCGTCGTTAAAACAGTAGACACCACCGGTGCTGGTGACGTTTTCCACGGCGCGCTCGCCCTGGCGCTGGCGGAAAATATGCCGACAGAAACCGCAGTACAGTTCGCCAGCGCGGTTGCCGCAATGAAATGTACGCGTCCCGGAGGACGTGCGGGAATACCAGAACGTGAGCAAATCGCGTCATTTTTGTCACTTTATGCATAAAATAACGGGTTTTTACAGGGGAACTAACAGGAGTGTTCATGAGCATCACCGAACTGACCGGTAATCCGCGGCACGATCAGCTTGTTCACTACATTGCTGAGCGCGGCTATATGAATATTGAGGAGCTCGCGCAATTACTGGATGTTTCAACCCAAACTATTCGTCGTGATATTCGCAAGTTAAGTGAGCAGGGTTTGATCACTCGGCACCACGGTGGGGCGGGGCGCGTTTCGAGCGTCATGAACACCGCGTTTGAAGAACGCGAACTGTCATTAACCCAGGAAAAACGGGAAATGGCCGATGCGGTGTCGGATTATATTCCTGAGCGTTGCACCGTATTTATTACTATCGGGACGACCGTCGAAGCCGTTGCCCGCGCGTTGCTGGGTCGCCAGGACTTGCGCATCATCACCAACAGCCTGCGCGTGGCGCAAATTCTGTATAAAAACCAGGATCTGGAAGTCATGGTACCCGGAGGAATGTTGCGTTCACATAACGGGGGCATTGTCGGGCCAGGAACGGTGAGTTTCGTTGAGGGCTTTCGGGCAGACTACCTTATCACCAGCGTAGGTGCCATTGAGAACGATGGTACGTTGCTCGAATTTGATGTGAATGAAGCCACCGTCGCCAAAACCATGATGGCCCATGCCCGCCATACGTTGTTAGTCGCCGATCATACAAAATTCCATGCATCCGCCGCCGTGTCGATTGGCAACGCGCGCAAGGTTAAAGCGTTCTTTACCGATAAACAGCCGCCTGCGGCATTTCGGCAACTGCTGGAAGAAGACAAGGTGGAACTGGTCATTGCTGAGGATGACGTAAACTAAACGTCGCCCTTACGCTATAAATAAAAAAGCCGCTGATATCAGCGGCTTTTTTTCCGGCTGGCCATGAGACCAGCCCGGCATCACATATCCGTGAAGAAAGAAGATTAGTCTTCTTTAGAACCACGGTTAGCGCGACGACGATCGTTTTCCGTCAGGTGACGTTTACGAATACGGATAGAGGTCGGGGTCACTTCTACCAGTTCGTCATCATCGATAAACTCCAGAGCCTGCTCCAGGGTCATCTTAACCGGCGGAACCAGAACCGTTGCTTCGTCAGTACCGGACGCACGCATGTTGGTCAGTTTCTTACCGGTCAGGCAGTTTACCGTCAGGTCGTTAGAACGGCTGTGAATACCGATGATCTGGCCTTCGTAAACTTCTGCGCCATGGCCCAGGAACAGCTTACCGCGGTCCTGCAGGCTGAACAGTGCAAACGCAACTGCTTTACCCTGGCCGTTGGAGATCAGAACACCGTTCTGACGCTGGCCCACATCGCCCGGACGAATGTCGTCGTAGTGGCTGAAAGTGGAGTACAGCAGACCAGTACCGGAAGTCATGGTCATGAATTCTGAACGGAAGCCGATAAGCCCACGGCTTGGGATCACGTAGTCGAGACGTACGCGGCCTTTGCCATCTGGATTCATGTTTTTCAGGTCGCCTTTACGCTCACCCAGAGCCTGCATCACAGAACCCTGGTGCTGCTCTTCGACGTCCAGCGTTACGTTTTCGAACGGCTCTTGTTTACGGCCATCGATTTCGCGGAAGATAACTTTCGGACGGGAAACCGCCATCTCGAAACCTTCACGACGCATGTTCTCGATCAGTACAGACAGGTGCAGCTCACCACGACCAGAAACGCGGAACGCATCAGCGTCTTCGGTTTCTTCAACGCGCAGTGCAACGTTGTGCACCAGCTCTTTGTTCAGGCGGTCAAGGATCTGACGAGAGGTAACGTACTTACCTTCTTTACCGCAGAACGGCGAGGTGTTTACGCAGAAGAACATGGTTACGGTCGGCTCATCAACAGACAGCGCCGGCAACGCTTCAACATTCTGCGTATCGCAAATGGTGTCAGAGATGTTCAGCTCGCCGAGACCGGTGATCGCGATAATGTCGCCTGCTTCCGCGATGTCGCTCTCAATACGCTCAAGACCCAGGTGAGTCAGAACTTTACCGACTTTACCGTTACGCGTTTTGCCTTCGCTATCAATGATAGTGACCTGCTGGTTCGGTTTCACTTTACCGCGTTTGATGCGGCCGATACCGATAACGCCAACGTAGTTGTTGTAGTCCAGCTGGGAGATTTGCATCTGCAGCGGGCCATCAAGGTCAACGTTCGGTGCCGGTACACGATCAACGATAGTCTGATACAGCGGGGTCATGTCTTCCGCCATGTCTTCGTGATCCAGACCCGCGATACCGTTCAGCGCAGAGGCGTAAACGATAGGGAAGTCCAGCTGCTCGTCGGTAGCGTCGAGGTTAACGAACAGGTCAAATACCTGGTCAACAACCCAATCAGGACGCGCGCCCGGACGGTCAACTTTGTTGATAACAACAATGGGTTTCAGGCCGTGAGCAAAGGCTTTTTTGGTCACGAAGCGCGTCTGCGGCATCGGACCATCCATTGCATCAACGACCAACAGAACGGAATCTACCATGGACATGACACGTTCAACTTCACCACCGAAGTCGGCGTGCCCCGGGGTATCAACGATGTTGATACGGTAATCATTCCATTTGATAGCGGTGTTTTTAGCCAGGATGGTAATCCCACGCTCTTTCTCCAAATCGTTGGAGTCCATCACTCGCTCTTGAGTTTCGGCACGCGCATCAAACGTACCGGATTGCTGCAGCAGCTTATCGACCAGGGTAGTTTTACCATGGTCAACGTGCGCGATGATGGCGATGTTACGCAGATTTTCGATCACAACTTTGCCTCAGGCATTTAGAAATAGCGCGTTATTGTACACGGATTAATCGCACTACAAAACAGGATCACAAACATCCCCCGCAAACAAGGATTGCAGGGTTGCTTTGTGATCATTTTCACGAAGCGAAATTGGGCTGCTCAACGCAAGTTGCACCAATTCGGTGCTTGATGTTCACATTCAGGCACTGAATTAGTGCAACGTAACCATCATGGTGCAGCCCTTTTGCACTATGGTGCGCATAATAGCGCCTTTTTAGTGACATTTAAAAGTTGGCATAGATTTCGCTTTATCTTTTTCATGGCAACAACGACAGGTTAGCGCCGTAATTGTAGACCTCGTTACCACGACGACAATGATAAATCCGGGAGAGTTTAAGTATGTCCGCTGAACACGTTTTGACGATGCTGAACGAGCACGAAGTCAAGTTTGTTGATTTGCGCTTCACCGACACTAAAGGTAAAGAGCAGCACGTCACGATCCCAGCTCATCAGGTTAATGCTGACTTCTTTGAAGAAGGCAAAATGTTTGATGGCTCCTCGATTGGTGGCTGGAAAGGCATTAACGAATCTGACATGGTACTGATGCCGGACGCCTCTACCGCTGTCATTGACCCGTTCTACGAAGAACCGACTCTGATCATCCGTTGCGATATCCTTGAGCCGGGCACCATGCAGGGCTACGATCGCGACCCGCGCTCCATCGCAAAACGCGCTGAAGAATACCTGCGCGCAACGGGCATCGCAGACACTGTGCTGTTCGGGCCTGAGCCAGAATTCTTCCTGTTCGACGACGTACGTTTCGGCAGCTCAATTTCAGGTTCCCATGTTGCTATCGATGATATCGAAGGCGCATGGAACTCCTCCACCAAATACGAAGGCGGTAACAAAGGTCACCGTCCGGCTGTTAAAGGTGGTTACTTCCCGGTTCCGCCAGTGGATTCCGCACAAGACCTGCGTTCTACCATGTGTCTGGTCATGGAAGAGATGGGCCTGGTTGTTGAAGCTCATCACCACGAAGTCGCCACTGCTGGTCAGAACGAAGTGGCAACCCGCTTCAACACCATGACCAAAAAAGCGGACGAAATTCAGATCTACAAATATGTAGTTCACAACGTTGCTCACCGCTTCGGCAAAACGGCAACCTTTATGCCGAAACCCATGTTCGGTGATAACGGTTCCGGTATGCACTGCCACATGTCTCTGTCCAAGAACGGCGTAAACCTGTTCTCTGGCGACAAATATGCGGGTCTGTCTGAGCAGGCGCTGTACTACATCGGCGGCGTAATCAAACACGCTAAAGCGATTAACGCCCTGTCTAACCCGACCACCAACTCCTACAAACGTCTGGTCCCGGGTTACGAAGCACCGGTAATGCTGGCTTACTCTGCCCGTAACCGTTCTGCTTCCATCCGTATCCCGGTGGTTGCATCCCCGAAAGCACGTCGTATCGAAGTGCGTTTCCCGGACCCGGCTGCTAACCCGTACCTGTGCTTCGCAGCGCTGCTGATGGCTGGCCTTGATGGTATTAAGAACAAGATCCACCCGGGCGAAGCGATGGACAAAAACCTGTATGACCTGCCAGCTGAAGAAGCGAAAGAAATCCCGCAGGTTGCAGGTTCTCTGGAAGAAGCACTGAACTGCCTGAACGAAGACCGCGAGTTCCTGACAGCGGGTGGCGTATTCACCGACGACGCAATCGATGCTTACATCGCACTGCGTATCGAAGAAAACGACCGCGTACGCATGACGCCGCACCCGGTAGAGTTCGAGCTGTACTACAGCGTTTAATAATTTAAATCCGATGGATTTTATGTCGCAGCAAGGCGGCAACCTAAAGAAGCCCGATGAGCTTAATGAACTAAGTGATTCGGGTGACTGAGGGCAGCCAACACAGCTGCGGCGCGAAAGACATCAGGAGTTTTGTTGCCGTGGAAACTTTCAGCCCATCCCAGGATGGGCTTTTTTCTCCACCAACAACCTGAATTACCGCCTTATTTACTTATAAAACGCTATACTGCACTAAAATAGTGCAATCTTTGGGAGACTGCTGGATGGCAAGTGGCTCGTTGCCCGATGCTGGGCAGATCCTCAATTCTTTAATCAATAGCATCTTGCTGGTTGATGACGAACTGGCGGTACATTACGCCAACCCGGCGGCGCAGCAACTTCTGGCGCAAAGTTCCCGTAAATTATTCGGTACGCCGTTGCCGGACCTGCTGAGCTATTTCTCGCTCAATATCGTTCTGATGCGGGAAAGTCTCGATGCTGGACAAGGCTTTACGGACAATGAAGTGACCCTCGTTATCGACGGGCGCTCACATATTCTCTCGTTAACGGCGCAACGGTTGCCTGAGGGGCTCATCCTGCTGGAGATGGCGCCGATGGACAATCAGCGACGACTGAGCCAGGAACAACTCCAGCATGCCCAGCAAGTGGCAGCACGCGATCTGGTACGCGGCCTGGCGCATGAAATCAAAAATCCGCTCGGAGGCTTACGTGGTGCGGCGCAGCTCTTAAGCAAAGCCCTGCCTGACCCTTCATTGCTGGAGTACACCAAAGTCATCATTGAACAGGCCGATCGTCTGCGTAACCTGGTGGACCGACTGCTTGGGCCTCAACAGCCCGGTATGCACGTAACAGAAAGCATACACAAAGTCGCTGAACGCGTCGTGAAGCTGGTGTCGATGGAATTGCCTGATAACGTCACCCTGGTCCGCGACTATGACCCAAGTCTGCCTGAGCTGGCACACGATCCCGACCAGATTGAGCAGGTGCTGCTGAACATTGTTCGCAACGCGCTACAGGCGCTGGGACCTGAGGGCGGCGAAATTATTCTGCGTACTCGTACCGCGTTTCAGCTCACTCTGCACGGCGTTCGCTATCGCCTTGCGGCACGTATTGATGTGGAAGATAACGGACCAGGTATTCCGTCAAACCTGCAGGACACGCTGTTTTACCCGATGGTGAGCGGACGTGAAGGTGGTACTGGCTTAGGGTTATCTATCGCTCGAAGTTTGATTGATCAACATTCTGGCAAAATTGAATTCACCAGTTGGCCAGGCCATACCGAGTTCTCGGTGTTCCTGCCTATTCGGAAATAGAGGTGTTTATGCAACGAGGGATAGTCTGGATCGTTGATGACGATAGCTCCATCCGTTGGGTGCTTGAACGCGCGCTCACCGGGGCAGGCTTGAGCTGTACAACGTTTGAAAACGCAAATGAAGTGCTTGATGCGCTGACCACCAAAACGCCGGACGTGCTGTTGTCGGATATTCGCATGCCCGGTATGGATGGTCTTGCCTTGCTAAAGCAAATCAAACAGCGCCACCCGATGCTTCCGGTCATCATTATGACCGCGCATTCCGACCTGGATGCGGCAGTCAGCGCGTATCAGCAAGGGGCGTTTGATTATCTGCCAAAGCCTTTTGATATTGACGAAGCGGTGGCGCTGGTTGAACGTGCCATCAGCCATTATCAGGAACAGCAGCAACCGCGTAATGTGCAGGTTAGCGGACCAACCACCGATATTATTGGTGAAGCGCCTGCGATGCAGGATGTCTTTCGCATCATTGGCCGTCTGTCTCGTTCGTCTATCAGCGTTTTAATCAACGGTGAGTCCGGTACCGGTAAAGAGCTGGTCGCCCACGCGCTGCATCGCCATAGCCCGCGGGTGAAAGCGCCTTTCATTGCGCTGAACATGGCGGCCATCCCAAAAGATTTGATTGAATCTGAGCTGTTTGGCCACGAGAAAGGGGCGTTTACCGGCGCCAATACCATACGTCAGGGTCGTTTCGAACAGGCCGATGGCGGTACGCTGTTCCTCGATGAAATCGGCGATATGCCGCTGGACGTACAGACGCGCCTGTTGCGCGTTCTGGCCGATGGACAGTTCTACCGTGTCGGTGGTTATGCGCCGGTGAAGGTCGATGTACGCATCATTGCCGCTACGCACCAGAACCTGGAGTTGCGCGTGCAGGAAGGAAAATTCCGCGAGGATTTATTCCACCGCCTGAACGTTATCCGCGTGCACCTTCCGCCGCTGCGTGAACGTCGCGAGGATATTCCCCGTCTGGCGCGCCATTTTCTTCAGGTCGCAGCCCGTGAGCTGGGGGTCGAAGCAAAGCAATTGCATCCGGAAACCGAAGCGGCACTCACTCGCCTGGCCTGGCCGGGTAACGTACGCCAACTGGAGAACACCTGCCGTTGGTTAACCGTGATGGCTGCCGGACAGGAAGTCCTGATTCAGGATTTACCGGCTGAATTGTTTGAAACCACGATCCCGGAAAGCAGTACGGGGCAGTCGCTGCCGGATAGCTGGGCAACGCTGTTGGCGCAATGGGCCGACAGAGCGCTACGTTCCGGTCATCAAAACCTGCTTTCCGAAGCGCAACCGGAAATGGAACGGACCTTGTTGACGACTGCATTACGTCATACGCAGGGGCATAAACAAGAAGCAGCACGTTTACTGGGATGGGGGCGTAACACCCTGACGCGTAAGCTCAAAGAGCTGGGAATGGAGTAATATTCCAGCTAATTGTAAAGATTGAATAGCGAGCGCAAATTGCTGCAATTTTGCGCTTTACTGTTCCGATGGGTTCAGTATGATCTTGCCCGTCCACGGGGAGGTCATCATGCTGGAATCACTCATCAACATCGTGTCGAGCAGCGCAGGCGTTAGCGCCGCCGCCAGCCACACGCCACAAGCCGCCGTCGCTGCCGTATTGTGCGCCGCGCTGTTTGGGCTATTTAGCTAAGCGCCAGCTGGCGCTTCGCTTATCAGGTCACGGTCTGATATCCCCGGCCAGCGCATCGCCGCCGGGGAAACCGCTTAAATCACCCTTGAAAACTGCTGCATGCGCGCTTTCTGGCGCAGGTATACATCAAAACACATGCAAATATTGCGAATTAATAAGCGCCCTTTCGCCGTTACTTCAATACCCTGCTCGTTAATCTCCACCAGCCCATCATTCGCCAGCGGCTTAAGCAGTTTCAGATCTTCGGCAAAGTAGTCGTTGAAGCGCAGATCCCACTGATTCTCAACACGGCTAAAATCGAGACGGAAATGGCAAATAAGCGCTTTTATCACGTCACGACGAATACAGTCGTCACGGGTCAGCGCAATCCCGCGCCACAAAGCATTGCCGGTGTCGTCTACCTGTTGGTAATAGGCTTTTAACTCTTTCTGATTCTGCGCGTAACTGTCGCCAATCATGCTGATGGCCGAAACGCCCATCCCTAACAGATCGGTATCGCCCTGGGTGGTATAGCCCTGGAAGTTGCGGTGCAGAACCCCCTCACGCTGGGCTACCGCCAGCTCATCATCAGGACGGGCAAAATGGTCCATACCGATGAACTGATAACCGGCGTCGGTCAGCGAAACAATGGTCTGTTGCAGGATATCCAGTTTCTGTTGTGCAGACGGCAGTTCCGCGTCTTTGATTTTACGCTGGGCCGCAAACAGAGTGGGAAGATGGGCGTAGTTAAACACACTCAGGCGATCGGGACTCAGTTCTGCCACCCGACTCAGGGTGAAGGCAAAACTTTCCGGCGTCTGTTTCGGCAAACCATAAATCAAATCAATATTGGTCGAGGTGAAACCAATGTCGCGCGCACGTTTAATCAGCGCAAAGATGAAGGACTCGTCCTGCTCACGGTTAACCAGCCGCTGGACCTCTTTATTAAAGTCCTGCACCCCCATGCTCAGGCGATTAAAGCCTTCCGATCGTAAATGATCCAGGACATCCAGCTCAATTTCACGCGGATCCACTTCAATAGAGATTTCCGCATCCACATCGAACTGAAAATGGCTACGCAGTAAGCCCATCAGGCGGCTGATTTGCGCTTTATTCAGGTAGGTTGGCGTACCACCGCCCCAGTGAAGCTGGCTGACGCGACGATCGGCGAACAGCGGCGCGCGGTGGATAATCTCTTGTTCCAGGGCATCCAGATAGTGGTCAGCTTTGTGTTGTTGGCGCGTAACAATCTTATTGCAGCCGCAGAAATAACAAAGCTTATGGCAAAACGGAATGTGCACATACAGTGACAACGGTCGCTCTGGATAACGTGCGACGGCACTACGGAAATTTTCTTCGCCATAGTCAGCGGAAAACTCCAGCGCGGTGGGATATGACGTGTAGCGCGGCCCGGAATAGTTATATTTCTGGATAAGGGCCAGATCCCAGTCAATTAATTGCTCAGACATGCTCACTCCTTCCGATAACGCCGCTGGCGGGTACGGCGGCCCGGCCTGACCTCATTTCGGGTCATAAGCCGGTTGCGCAGCCACAGTTTGCGCCGCGACAACCGCTGTAGTTTAACGAATAACCACACCAGATAACATATAACCGGAAGGGTTATAAGCAGGACAGGCAGGCCCATACCTGACCGTTAATTGCCGCCTTTGAGCAAGCGCATCATGTCTTCGCGGCCTTCTTCCTCTTCTTCTTCGTCATCATCGTAGGAGAGGCCGAGTTGCTGCATTAATTCATCAATGCGGTCAAGTTTAGCGTCTACCCAGCTTTGCTCTTCAGCGCTCAGGGATTCGCCCTCTTCAAGTCGTTCCAGCAACGCGTCCAGGCGCTCATCGTTCTCCAGCAGATCCAGTTCAGCTTGCGGTGAAAGCATAGGTTTCTCGCTCTTTGGTTTGTGCTGCTTTTTGACCTGGGGCTCGGTCGCACCCAGTGGAATCGGTTTCTTGCTGCCAACGCGCGGATCGGCCTGAGAAGCGCCTTTTCCTGAGCCAGAGGACGCGCTTGCACCGCTTGCACGGCTACCGGCCGCATTGCCACGGTGCTTTTTATCGCGCTTACGGTCACGCCCTTCCTGGTTGAGTTCTTCACGTGATTTACGGTGCGCTTTGCCAGGTGTTTTGCCGCGCGGAGTGGTCGAAGGTTTTTTCATGATAGTCGGCTTAGATGGTTTTATTCAGTATAGAATTGCGGCGGAATCTAGCAGAAAGCAAGCAAAGAAAAAAGGCGACAGAGTAATCTGTCGCCTTTTTTTCTGACCCTCAACCCTCAATGGGTACTACGTTCCCTGTTTGCTTACAACACACCCTGTTTTTCCCTTAGCACGTCACGTTCCATGTTATGGTCCATTATTCCTTTTAAGACTGCCATCCTGGCAGTTTCCTGGTCTTCGCCTCCTGGCGCTCCTGACCCCTCAATCCGTAAGTCTTCATCCCTCAGGCTTCCTCGCCTTTGTAAATACTTTACCTGCTTAATTGAAACGCACAAGCAACAAAGCGCCCCAAAAATACAAATTCAGAAAATTCTCCAATAACAAAACCTTTTTTTTCATTGATTTACATTTTTATGATCCTGCAACTTCTCTGAAAATTCGCATAAGCTTTATGGCAAATATCCTACAGATAAAAAGGATATTTTCTGGCGGATCACCGTTAACGAGAAAAACAGTCTTTTACGTGGGTTCAGGTATAATCCCCCCATGCCGAGATTACGGAGACGACCAATTTGACTAACTGGAACTACCAACAGACGCATTTTGTCACCAGTGCGCCTGATATTCGCCACTTACCCGCCGATACCGGTATCGAAGTGGCTTTTGCTGGCCGCTCCAACGCCGGGAAATCCAGCGCGCTTAATACCCTGACAAATCAGAAAAGCCTGGCTCGCACATCCAAAACGCCCGGACGTACGCAGCTGATTAACCTCTTCGAAGTGGCCGAAGGCAAACGCCTGGTGGACTTACCGGGTTACGGTTACGCCGAAGTGCCAGAAGAGATGAAGCGCAAATGGCAGCGCGCGCTCGGTGAATACCTGGAAAAACGTCAGTGTCTGCAAGGTCTGGTAATACTGATGGATATTCGCCATCCCCTGAAAGATCTTGATCAGCAAATGATCGAGTGGGCAGTGGAGAGCAATATTCAGGTGCTGGTACTGCTGACAAAGGCTGATAAGCTGGCCAGCGGCGCACGTAAGGCGCAGCTTAATATGGTGCGCGAAGCAGTGATTGCGTTTAATGGTGATGTACAGGTTGAAGCATTTTCATCATTGAAAAAACAGGGTGTGGATAAACTTCGCCAGAAGCTCGACAGCTGGTTCAACGACCTTCCACCGGTTGTCGAAGAAGACGCAGAAGCCTGATCCCTTCCTGATATAGCGCGGCATTCGCCCGCGCTTTTTTCGCTACTACTCTAAATAATTCGAGTTGCAGGAAGGCGGCGACGCAGCGAATCCTCAGGAGCTTACTCCAGTAAGTGACTGGGGTGAGCGAGGAAAGCCAACGCACATGCAGCTTGAAGTATGACGAGTACAATAAAAAACGCCCCAGTCATTTCTGACTGGGGCGGCTAAATATTCAGCCAAATCCGATTACGTGAAGTAAAAGGTCTGAAAGATAGAACATCTTACCTCTGTACCCTACGTCTTTAACTCTACTCCCTTTTTGGTCACGGACAAAGCATTTTTTGTAGTTTATTTTCAATCTTTACATAGGGAATATGAATGATCGTCACAAAATGTACTGGTTATGTTGCTTACTTACATAAAAAGAAGCTTATGTGACCAGTACTTAGTGCGCTTGATCCCAGTTTTGCCCGCTACCGACTTCCACCAGCAGCGGCACATCCAGTTTGGTACTGCTTTCCATCAGCTCGTGGATCTTTTGCGATACCGCATCCACATCATCTTTATGCACTTCGAACACCAGTTCATCGTGTACCTGCATGATCATTTTCACGCGCGGTTTCTCCGTTTGCAGCCACGCATCAACCGCAATCATTGCGCGTTTGATAATGTCTGCTGCCGTACCCTGCATCGGCGCGTTGATAGCCGCACGTTCCGCACCGGCACGACGCGCCGCGTTGCTGGATTTGATGTCCGGAAGATAGAGACGACGCCCTTCCAGGGTTTCGACATAGCCTTTTTCTTTCGCCTGGGCGCGGGTATTCTCCATATATTCCAGGACGCCCGGGTAGCGCTCGAAATAGAGGTCCATGTACTTCTGCGACTCTTTACGCGGAATGTTGAGCTGGCGAGAGAGGCCAAACGCGCTCATGCCATAAATCAAACCGAAATTAATGGCTTTCGCGCTGCGCCGCTGCTCGTTCGACACCCTTTCCAGCGGTAAGCCAAACACTTCGGCTGCCGTTGCCCGATGGATATCCTTCCCTTCGGCAAAGGCAGAGAGCAGACCTTTATCCCGTGACAGATGCGCCATAATACGCAATTCAATTTGCGAGTAGTCAGCGGAAACAATGACGTAGTCTTTTGGAGCGATAAACGCCTGACGAATACGTCGGCCTTCCTCATTACGCACCGGAATGTTTTGTAAGTTCGGATCGGTGGAAGACAAACGCCCGGTCGCCGTGACCGCCTGGTGATAGGACGTGTGTACGCGTCCGGTCTTTGGATTAATCATCAGCGGCAGCTTATCGGTGTAAGTCGACTTCAGTTTCGCCAGGCCACGGTGCTCAAGAATGACTTTCGGCAGTGGGTAATCCAGGGCCAGCTCTTCCAGCACTTCCTCCGACGTTGACGGTGCGCCGCCAGGCGTCTTCTTAAGCGGTTTGATGCCCTGTTTCTCAAAGAGAATTGTCTGCAGTTGTTTGGTCGAGGAAAGGTTAAAAGGTTCACCTGCGATTTCATGGGCCTTTTTCTCTAACTCCGCCAGACGCAGGGTAATTTCCTCAGAATGTTTGTGCAGTACCGCAGGATCGATATTAACGCCGTTACGCTCTACGCGTGAAAGCACCGGCACCAGCGGTATCTCAATGTTCTGGAAGATATTTAACGGACCTGCATTCTTTTGCAGTTCCGGCCACATCTTAAGGTGCAGTTGCAGCGTAACGTCCGCATCTTCTGCGGCATAGCGCCCTGCCTGCTCAAGATCGATCTGGTTAAACGTCAGCTGGTTTTTGCCTTTACCCGCAATTTCTTCAAATGTAATGGTTTTATGCTTTAACCAGCGATCAGACAAGCTGTCCATATCGTGACGGCCAGCGACACTATCCAGCGTGTAGGATTCCAGCATGGTGTCAAAGGCAATACCGCGCAGCTCAATACCGTAATTCTGCAAAATGCCACGGTCATATTTGAGGTTCTGGCCAACTTTCAGGGCCTTCTCATCTTCAAGCAGGTCTTTCAGTAATTCTAGTGCCCGATCACGCGAAATCTGCGCTGGCGCATCCAGGTAGTCATGCGCTACCGGGACATAAGCGGCTACGCCAGGTTCGATCGCAAACGAAAGTCCCACCAGATTAGCGCTGATGTTATCCAGGCTGTCCGTTTCGGTATCGAAAGCAAACACCGCCGCTTTTTTGAGTTTCGCAATCCACTCGTTTAACACGTCCTCATCAAGGATAGTGACGTAGTTATCAAATGACAGTATGGCTGCAGGCACGTCGGCCTCAGCTTCAACGACAACCGTTTCTTGCGGCTTAGCGGCCGGTTTTGCGCCTTTTGCCTGGAGCCATTTACCGCCCTCCAGATCCGTAATCCAGCGCTTAAATTCATACTTTTTAAACAGGTCGAGTAGCGCATCCGCAGCGGGTTGTTGAACTTCCAGTTGTTCACAGGTCAACTCCAGCTCAACATCGGTTTTAATGGTCGCCAGCTGGTAAGAGAGGTAAGCCACCTCTTTATTCTGCTCCAGCTTCGCCGCCATATTTTTGGCGCCACGGAATGAGAGTTCGGCAATCTTTTCCGGTTCGGCGTACAGCGTATCCAGGCCACCAAGCCCTTGTAACAACGCCTGAGCGGTTTTTTCGCCCACACCAGGAACACCGGGGATGTTGTCCGAAGAGTCGCCCATTAAGGCGAGGAAATCGATGATCAACTCCGGCGGCACGCCGTATTTAGTGACGACCTCTTCTGGCCCCAGGACAGTATTGGTCATGGTGTTGATAAGCGTAATTCCTGGCGTCACTAACTGAGCCATGTCTTTATCGCCTGTACTGATCAAGACCGGACGCCCTGCTTTTTCGGCTTCACGCGCCAGAGTGCCTATCACATCGTCAGCCTCTACGCCCGAAACAGCCAGTAGCGGTAACCCCATCGCTTTAACCATTTCATGCAGCGGCTCGATCTGCGCGCGCAGATCGTCCGGCATTGGCGGACGGTGGGATTTATAGTGCTCAAACAGTTCGTCACGGAACGTTTTGCCCTTCGCATCAAACACCACTGCGGCATGTGTCGGCTGATACTGCAGGATCAAACTCCGCAGCATATTCAGGACGCCATACATAGCGCCAGTAGGATCGCCTGCACTGTTGGTCAACGGGGGAAACGCATGGTATGCGCGATAGAGATAAGAGGAACCGTCAACAAGGATAAGTGGGTTTTCTGGGATCTGAACCATAATGTCCGTGCCTGTTTATTAATTTATGGCTAAAGGATGCCACAGACGGGCGAAAACATCAGTTTTTCACCGCATTTGCCGAAAAAGATTTCACGATCTGGACGATCAAATACCCCATCATCCTGTGGATAAGTTTGTGCATTATTTCTCAAGGACTGGATTATTGTGCATTTTTCTCGATCGCAGAAAAGTAAGTTTCCTTTATTTTCAAACAATTAAAAAAAGATAAGTGATCATTATTGCTTTTTGGTGACTATTTGCTCCATGTGGATATAAGAAAATGTAATTTGATTTAGCACAACGTATAACGACCGCACGCTAAGACTAACCTTTACCCCATCATGCCAGGTGTTTTCTGGTAAGATCAGCACCTTGCATGCTCTGTGATGCCCATGCTTTGATTAACCTTTTGAATAATATAATTATGTCGAGACTGCTCGTTGTGTGCACTCTGGTATTGAGTGTCATACTCACCATCCTGGTGACTATCTTCTGCTCTGTACCGATCATTATCGCCGGTATCATTAAGCTATTACTGCCGATTCCGGTACTGTGGCGCGCTATCTCTGCATTTTGTAATTTAATGATGTATTGCTGGTGTGAAGGGCTGGCCTGGCTGCTGCAGCTTAACCCTCATCTCCAGTGGGATATTCAAGGCCTTGAGGGACTCAATAAAAAGAACTGGTACTTGCTAATCTGTAACCACCACAGTTGGGCTGATATCGTGGTGCTGTGCGTGCTTTTCCGCAAACATATCCCGATGAATAAATACTTTCTTAAGCAACAATTGGCCTGGGTCCCTTTTATTGGCCTGGCTTGCTGGGCGCTGGATATGCCGTTTATGCGCCGCTATTCGCGGGGTTATCTGATACGTCATCCTGAGCGTCGCGGTAAAGATGTAGAGACCACGCGCCGTTCTTGCGAGAAGTTTCGTCTCCATCCGACAACCATTGTGAATTTCGTTGAGGGTTCACGCTTCACCGATGAAAAACGTATCGAGACACGGTCGGCATTCAATAACCTGCTTCCCCCTAAAGCAGCAGGGATAGCGATGGCCCTGGGCGTACTGGGAAAGCAATTCGATAAATTGCTTGATGTAACGCTCTGCTATCCTGAAAACGACAAAAAACCCTTTTTCGATATGTTAAGCGGGAAGTTAACGCGCATTGTCGTTCGCGTAAATTTATTGCCCGTTAACGATGACCTGCATGGCGACTACGTTAATGATAAGAACTTTAAGCGCGGTTTTCAGCAATGGCTAAATGCGCTATGGAGCGAGAAAGATCAGCAAATTGACGCCATCAAACGTGAATATAACAACGCCGGTCGATGACCGGCGTTAACGTTATTACTTCTTCTCAACAAGATATCGAACAGTGTCAGCATATTGCTGTACGAAAATATCCATGCTGCTGGTATCCATACCTTGCATATTCAGCTGATATTTGCCGTTAACATACATGGCCGGAACACCCTGTAACTGCAGGTCAGCAGCTGCTTTCTCTTGTTGGGCAACCAGTGATTTAACGACAAAGCTGTTCCACGCTGCATCGTACTCCTCACCTTTGACGCCGGCTTTGATGAAGACATCGCGGATATCAGCAACAGACTGAACGGTTTGCGTTTTCTGTACAGCCTCAAACATCGGTGCAGTGATTTTATCTTCTACGCCCAGAGCCATTGCGACAGCCCATGCCTGAGTCATCTCTTTACCCAACGGGCCAAGGAACTCAACATGGTATTTCGTCATTTTAGTGCCTTCCGGCAGCTTCTGTTTTACAGCATCCGCAACATGCCATACATGTTCAAAGTCGTAACAGTGCGGGCAATAGAATGAGAAAAATTCCAAAACTTGTGGTTCACCAGCAACGGGTTTGTCGAGCGTGGTGTACTGTTTACCATCGGTAAATTGTGCTGCCGAAGCACTAAAAGCCAGAATCATTCCTGCCAGCGCCAGCCAAATTTTCTTCATGATTAAATCTCTCCAGGATGTGTCACACATTAATAAATCGGCATTAATTGTAGAGGCGGTTCTTGCAATGCCTTTACCTGCCCAAGAAAAGTCGTTGTCTGATCGCGCCAGTAATCTTCCCCGGTTAACCACGGGAAATTTTTGGGGAAAGCGGGGTCATCCCAGCGACGGATAATCCACGCCAGGTAGTAAACCAGGCGCATAGCACGAAGCGGTTCAATAAGGCTCAGTTCTGCCGTATCAAATTCGCAGAATTCTTCATAGGCTTCGATAATCATCTCAAGCTGCATGCGCTGCTCGGCTTTATCGCCATGCAACAACATCCAGAGATCCTGGATCGCAGGGCCATTGCGGGCGTCATCCAGATCCACAAACAACGGACCATCGCGCCAGAGAATATTCCCGGCATGACAATCTCCGTGTAAGCGCAGATTGGTGAAGCGATTATGCCACTGCCCCATGACGGCTTCGATAAGTTGATCGGCGGCACGCAGGAAACTGTCTTTCAACGAGGCTGGGATAAGCACAGAATCTTCAAAAACCTGGCGAGGCTCAAGTAGATACTCCTTCACCCCTATATCCGGACGATGTGCGAACAACGCCTTACGGCCTGTTTGATGCAGGCGCCCAAGATAGCGGCCAACCCATTCCATTTGATCCAGGTTATCCGCTTCGAACTGGCGTCCACCTACACTTGGGAAGACCGCATAATAAAACCCTTGATGGGTCAGCAAGGTTTGGTTGTCGAAAGCGAGCGGCGCGGCAACAGGAACGTCATCGCTCAGGAGATCCTGCGCAAATTGATGTTCTTCCTGGATTTGCTCTGCGGACCAGCGTTCAGGACGGTAGAACTTCACCACGTAACGGCGACGGTCTTCGTCCTGAAACTGGTAAACACGGTTCTCATAGCTGTTTAGAGGTGTAAGACCGGAGTCGACCCGGATTCCCCGCTCAAACAGCGCATCCATGATGGTGTCAGGATGGAGAGTCTGGAAAGTAAAAGCGTTATGGTTCATCCCATTATCCGCAAATAAAGCCGAATGATTGAGGATATCATTTCACTGCGCTTTCGGTGGCTTCCCTTACAAGCTTTTACTCTTTAATTACGCCACGGGCGCGGAGCAAAGCAGTTTTAAAATCTTCCTCATAATCTTTCTTAATACCCGGAATAACCGCATCTTTATCTGAGTCACGCATTTTCAGGTGATAAATCAGAATGTCGTCGCTTAAATCGGTAAGCTCGCCTTCATAACCTGATTCATTCGCCAGTTTCTGCAAAAATTGTATCAGGTTTAATTCAGGTTCTTTCTGCCACGCAGGCTGGAGGAGTTCAATAAGTTCATTCAGACGTTTACATTTCATAGTGGTGCTCCTTACTCTTGGTACAGACACGTTATCAGGGTCAAATCCACAATAAAAGAGGCGATAAGGTTGATTAAAAAGGACGTGGTAACGGGTGTGATACTCGCAGGCGGTAAAGCCTCCAGAATGGGAGGTCAGGACAAAGGATTACTGTCGCTAAAAGGTAAGCCACTGTGGGAATACGTCGCGCACGCGATGGCACCCCAGGTTGAGCATATTGTGATTAGTGCAAACCGTAATATGGAATGCTACCGGGCAAGCGGTTTACTCGTCATCGAAGATCAATTAGCTGATTTTCCGGGGCCACTGGCAGGTATGCTGTCTGTTATGCAACAGTGCGAGAGTGAGTGGTTTCTGTTTTCTCCTTGCGATACACCTTATATTCCGGACGATTTGGTCGAGAGATTGAGTGCAGAATGTCAGAACACCAATCCGGTGTGGGTACATGATGGCGAACGAGATCATCCAACCATAGTCCTGGTGAACCGAGCCAATGCACCACTACTGCAAGATTACCTGAGCCGGGGAGAACGTCGGGTCATGTTGTTTATGCGGGAAGTCGGTGGGCATTCCGTCGATTTTAGCGATAAAAAGGAAAGCTTTGTGAACGTGAATACACCGGAAGATCTGGCGCACTGGCAGGAGAAAGCATGATACCCGCACTGGCTATTGCCGCATGGAGTGGTACCGGAAAGACGACGCTACTTAAAAAGCTGATTCCTGCATTATGCGAACACGGGATCCGCCCGGGTCTAATCAAGCACACTCATCATAATATGGATATTGATAAGCCCGGGAAGGACAGTTATGAATTACGTAAAGCCGGTGCAGCGCAAACTATCGTAGCCAGTTCGCAACGCTGGGCCTTGATGACAGAAACGCCGGATGAGCCCGAGCTGAATTTAGCGTATTTGATGAGCAGAATGGATGCTTCCAGGCTGGATATGGTACTTGTTGAGGGCTTTAAGCACGAAGTCGTCGCTAAGATCTTACTGTTTCGTCAGGACTGTGGACACAGCGAAGAAGAACTTACTATCGATAAACATGTCATCGCAATCGCCAGCGATGTTCCGCTGACCGTGGATGTCCCGCTTTTAGATATCAATGATATACCGCAAATCACGGCATTTATTATGCGCTGGTTAGGGCGATAAGGGAGATTGCAAACTTCCAAAAGCAAAGGGCTGGGCGATGAATGAAAACACAGAAACGCAAAAAGGCCATCCTTTCGGATGACCTTTTCACTGGTTTGATGCCTGGCAGTTCCCTACTCTCACATGGGGAGACCCCACACTACCATCGGCGCTACGGCGTTTCACTTCTGAGTTCGGCATGGGGTCAGGTGGGACCACCGCGCTAAAGCCGCCAGGCAAATTCTGTCTATCAGACCGCGCTTTGCGTTCTGATGTAATCTGTAATCACGCTGAAAATCTTCTCTCAAATCCGCCAAAACATCTTCGGCGTTGTAAGGTTAAGCCTCACGGTTCATTAGTACCGGTTAGCTCAACGCATCGCTGCGCTTACACACCCGGCCTATCAACGTCGTCGTCTTCAACGTTCCTTTAGTGTCCTTAAAGGACAAGGGAAGACTCATCTCGGGGCAAGTTTCGTGCTTAGATGCTTTCAGCACTTATCTCTTCCGCATGTAGCTACCGGGCAATGCCATTGGCATGACAACCCGAACACCAGTGATGCGTCCACTCCGGTCCTCTCGTACTAGGAGCAGCCCCCCTCAATCTTCCAGCGCCCACGGCAGATAGGGACCGAACTGTCTCACGACGTTCTAAACCCAGCTCGCGTACCACTTTAAATGGCGAACAGCCATACCCTTGGGACCTACTTCAGCCCCAGGATGTGATGAGCCGACATCGAGGTGCCAAACACCGCCGTCGATATGAACTCTTGGGCGGTATCAGCCTGTTATCCCCGGAGTACCTTTTATCCGTTGAGCGATGGCCCTTCCATTCAGAACCACCGGATCACTATGACCTGCTTTCGCACCTGCTCGCGCCGTCACGCTCGCAGTCAAGCTGGCTTATGCCATTGCACTAACCTCCTGATGTCCGACCAGGATTAGCCAACCTTCGTGCTCCTCCGTTACTCTTTGGGAGGAGACCGCCCCAGTCAAACTACCCACCAGACACTGTCCGCAACCCGGATTACGGGTCCACGTTAGAACATCAAACATTAAAGGGTGGTATTTCAAGGTTGGCTCCATGCAGACTGGCGTCCACACTTCAAAGCCTCCCACCTATCCTACACATCAAGGCTCAATGTTCAGTGTCAAGCTATAGTAAAGGTTCACGGGGTCTTTCCGTCTTGCCGCGGGTACACTGCATCTTCACAGCGAGTTCAATTTCACTGAGTCTCGGGTGGAGACAGCCTGGCCATCATTACGCCATTCGTGCAGGTCGGAACTTACCCGACAAGGAATTTCGCTACCTTAGGACCGTTATAGTTACGGCCGCCGTTTACCGGGGCTTCGATCAAGAGCTTCTCCTTACGGATAACCCCATCAATTAACCTTCCGGCACCGGGCAGGCGTCACACCGTATACGTCCACTTTCGTGTTTGCACAGTGCTGTGTTTTTAATAAACAGTTGCAGCCAGCTGGTATCTTCGACTGATTTCAGCTCCGTCCGCAGGGACTTCACCTACATATCAGCGTGCCTTCTCCCGAAGTTACGGCACCATTTTGCCTAGTTCCTTCACCCGAGTTCTCTCAAGCGCCTTGGTATTCTCTACCTGACCACCTGTGTCGGTTTGGGGTACGATTTGATGTTACCTGATGCTTAGAGGCTTTTCCTGGAAGCAGGGCATTTGTTACTTCATCACCGTAGTGACTCGTCATCACACCTCAGCCTTGATTATCCGGATTTGCCTGGATAATCAGCCTACATGCTTAAACCGGGACAACCGTCGCCCGGCTAACATAGCCTTCTCCGTCCCCCCTTCGCAGTAACACCAAGTACAGGAATATTAACCTGTTTCCCATCGACTACGCCTTTCGGCCTCGCCTTAGGGGTCGACTCACCCTGCCCCGATTAACGTTGGACAGGAACCCTTGGTCTTCCGGCGAGCGGGCTTTTCACCCGCTTTATCGTTACTTATGTCAGCATTCGCACTTCTGATACCTCCAGCATGCCTCACAGCACACCTTCGCAGGCTTACAGAACGCTCCCCTACCCAACAACACATAGTGTCGCTGCCGCAGCTTCGGTGCATGGTTTAGCCCCGTTACATCTTCCGCGCAGGCCGACTCGACCAGTGAGCTATTACGCTTTCTTTAAATGATGGCTGCTTCTAAGCCAACATCCTGGCTGTCTGTGCCTTCCCACATCGTTTCCCACTTAACCATGACTTTGGGACCTTAGCTGGCGGTCTGGGTTGTTTCCCTCTTCACGACGGACGTTAGCACCCGCCGTGTGTCTCCCGTGATAACATTCTCCGGTATTCGTAGTTTGCATCGGGTTGGTAAGCCGGGATGGCCCCCTAGCCGAAACAGTGCTCTACCCCCGGAGATGAATTCACGAGGCGCTACCTAAATAGCTTTCGGGGAGAACCAGCTATCTCCCGGTTTGATTGGCCTTTCACCCCCAGCCACAAGTCATCCGCTAATTTTTCAACATTAGTCGGTTCGGTCCTCCAGTTAGTGTTACCCAACCTTCAACCTGCCCATGGCTAGATCACCGGGTTTCGGGTCTATACCCTGCAACTTAACGCCCAGTTAAGACTCGGTTTCCCTTCGGCTCCCCTATTCGGTTAACCTTGCTACAGAATATAAGTCGCTGACCCATTATACAAAAGGTACGCAGTCACACCACGAAGGTGCTCCCACTGCTTGTACGTACACGGTTTCAGGTTCTTTTTCACTCCCCTCGCCGGGGTTCTTTTCGCCTTTCCCTCACGGTACTGGTTCACTATCGGTCAGTCAGGAGTATTTAGCCTTGGAGGATGGTCCCCCCATATTCAGACAGGATACCACGTGTCCCGCCCTACTCATCGAGCTCACAGCCTGTGTGCTTTCGTGTACGGGGCTGTCACCCTGTATCGCGCGACTTTCCAGACGCTTCCACTAACACACAAGCTGATTCAGGCTCTGGGCTGCTCCCCGTTCGCTCGCCGCTACTGGGGGAATCTCGGTTGATTTCTTTTCCTCGGGGTACTTAGATGTTTCAGTTCCCCCGGTTCGCCTCATTAACCTATGGATTCAGTTAATGATAGTGTGTCGAAACACACTGGGTTTCCCCATTCGGACATCGCCGGGTCAAAGGTTCATATCACCTCGCCGGCGCTTTTCGCAGATTAGCACGTCCTTCATCGCCTCTGACTGCCAGGGCATCCACCGTGTACGCTTAGTCGCTTAACCTCACAACCCGAAGATGTTTCTTTCGATTCATTCTCGCGCTGTAAAAATTTGAGAGACTCGAACACACCGTCATCTGTTCTTATTACGGAGAACAGACACTGTGTGTCGTTTCAATTTTCAGCTTGATCCAGATTTTTAAAGAGCAAATATCTCAAACATGACTCGTGAGTCAGTTTTGAGATAGTAGGGCAGGCGACTTTCACTCACACAACCAGCAAGTGGCGTCCCCTAGGGGATTCGAACCCCTGTTACCGCCGTGAAAGGGCGGTGTCCTGGGCCTCTAGACGAAGGGGACACTGAAGTCTGCTTCGCAAGACGCCTTGCTATTCACTTTTCATCAGACAATCTGTGTGAGCACTGCAAAGGCAGGTTCTTTAAGGTAAGGAGGTGATCCAACCGCAGGTTCCCCTACGGTTACCTTGTTACGACTTCACCCCAGTCATGAATCACAAAGTGGTAAGCGCCCTCCCGAAGGTTAAGCTACCTACTTCTTTTGCAACCCACTCCCATGGTGTGACGGGCGGTGTGTACAAGGCCCGGGAACGTATTCACCGTGGCATTCTGATCCACGATTACTAGCGATTCCGACTTCATGGAGTCGAGTTGCAGACTCCAATCCGGACTACGACGCACTTTATGAGGTCCGCTTGCTCTCGCGAGGTCGCTTCTCTTTGTATGCGCCATTGTAGCACGTGTGTAGCCCTGGTCGTAAGGGCCATGATGACTTGACGTCATCCCCACCTTCCTCCAGTTTATCACTGGCAGTCTCCTTTGAGTTCCCGGCCGGACCGCTGGCAACAAAGGATAAGGGTTGCGCTCGTTGCGGGACTTAACCCAACATTTCACAACACGAGCTGACGACAGCCATGCAGCACCTGTCTCACGGTTCCCGAAGGCACTAAGGCATCTCTGCCGAATTCCGTGGATGTCAAGACCAGGTAAGGTTCTTCGCGTTGCATCGAATTAAACCACATGCTCCACCGCTTGTGCGGGCCCCCGTCAATTCATTTGAGTTTTAACCTTGCGGCCGTACTCCCCAGGCGGTCGACTTAACGCGTTAGCTCCGGAAGCCACGCCTCAAGGGCACAACCTCCAAGTCGACATCGTTTACGGCGTGGACTACCAGGGTATCTAATCCTGTTTGCTCCCCACGCTTTCGCACCTGAGCGTCAGTCTTTGTCCAGGGGGCCGCCTTCGCCACCGGTATTCCTCCAGATCTCTACGCATTTCACCGCTACACCTGGAATTCTACCCCCCTCTACAAGACTCAAGCCTGCCAGTTTCGAATGCAGTTCCCAGGTTGAGCCCGGGGATTTCACATCCGACTTGACAGACCGCCTGCGTGCGCTTTACGCCCAGTAATTCCGATTAACGCTTGCACCCTCCGTATTACCGCGGCTGCTGGCACGGAGTTAGCCGGTGCTTCTTCTGCGGGTAACGTCAATCAACACGGTTATTAACCGTATCGCCTTCCTCCCCGCTGAAAGTGCTTTACAACCCGAAGGCCTTCTTCACACACGCGGCATGGCTGCATCAGGCTTGCGCCCATTGTGCAATATTCCCCACTGCTGCCTCCCGTAGGAGTCTGGACCGTGTCTCAGTTCCAGTGTGGCTGGTCATCCTCTCAGACCAGCTAGGGATCGTCGCCTAGGTGAGCCATTACCCCACCTACTAGCTAATCCCATCTGGGCACATCCGATGGCAAGAGGCCCGAAGGTCCCCCTCTTTGGTCTTGCGACGTTATGCGGTATTAGCTACCGTTTCCAGTAGTTATCCCCCTCCATCGGGCAGTTTCCCAGACATTACTCACCCGTCCGCCACTCGTCACCCGAGGAGCAAGCTCCTCTGTGCTACCGTTCGACTTGCATGTGTTAGGCCTGCCGCCAGCGTTCAATCTGAGCCATGATCAAACTCTTCAATTTAAAAGTTTGATGCTCTTAGAATTAAACTTCGTAATGAATTACGTGTTCACTCCAGAGACTTGGTATTCATTTATCGTCCGGGGACGTTAAGAATCCATGTCACTTTGAGTGCCCACACAGATTGTCTGATAAATTGTTAAAGAGCAGTGCAACGCGGCTTTCGCTCACCGTTGCGAGGTGGCGTATATTACGCTTTCCTCTTTCAGAGTCAAGCGTTTATTTTCGCTTTTCTCTGTCGGGACTCTCAGGAGAACCCCGCTGACCCGGCGGCTTGTTTGCCGTTGTTCCGTGTCAGTGGAGGCGCATTATAGGGAGTTCTTGTGAAGTGACAAGCATAAATTTAAAAAAAGTTTTTAACCGTCTCTTTTTTCAACAAGACGCGGCAAAAAGCACCGTAAAAGGCCTGTTTTGCTGTTTTTGCCACCACAGGAATAGCCCCGGTGGCATACTAAAGAGTGAATAAGAACAAAAGGAAGCAATAAATGTCTTTGAACGCACAACAGCTTGCCGCGCAAAAAAATCTCTCATGGGTGCTGGCGGAAAAACTGGCACAGCAAATCCTGAGAGGTGATTATGCCCCGGGCAGCATTTTGCCTGGTGAGATGGAGTTGGGTGAACAGTTCGGCGTAAGTCGTACGGCGGTCAGGGAGGCGGTAAAGACATTAACGGCGAAAGGTATGGTACTTCCTCGTCCGAGAATCGGTACCCGGGTAATGCCCAGGGAAAACTGGAATTTCCTTGATAAAGAATTACTGGTCTGGTGGATGAGTGAGGATAATTTTCACGAAGTCATTCAGCACTTCCTTATTATGCGTAGCAGTCTCGAACCACAGGCGTGCCAGTTGGCGGCACAATCAGGAAGTGCGGAACAAAAAGCGCATCTCAATACATTAATGGAAGAGATGGTGTATCTGAAAAAGCACTTTAACCGTGAGCGCTGGATTGAAGTTGATATGGCCTGGCACGAACACATCTATACGATGAGTGCTAATCCTTTTCTCATCTCTTTCGCTACGCTGTTTCATTCTATATACCATACCTACTTCACTTCCATCACTCAGGACCAGGCTATAAAGCTCGATCTTCATCAGGCTATTGTTGACGCGATTCAGGAAAGCGATGGGGAAAATGCCTTTCAGGCTTGCCAGGCTCTGTTGAAGACGCCAAATGCGCCCACGGCAAAATAACAGGACAAAGAATGACTGAAAAGAAAGCTCGCAGTATGGCCGGATTGCCGTGGATTGCGGCCATGGCCTTCTTTATGCAGGCGCTGGACGCCACTATCCTGAACACCGCACTACCCGCTATCGCACAGAGCCTTGATCGTTCTCCTCTTGCTATGCAGTCCGCCATTATCAGTTATACCCTGACGGTCGCCATGTTGATTCCGGCAAGCGGCTGGCTGGCGGATCGGTTTGGTACCCGGCGGGTCTTCATGTTGGCCGTCACCCTTTTTACGCTGGGTTCACTGGCGTGCGCGCTCTCGACGTCGCTCGGGGCGCTGGTGTGCTTTCGCGTGATTCAGGGGATCGGTGGCGCAATGATGATGCCGGTTGCACGTCTGGCACTGCTACGCGCCTATCCACGCAGTGAGCTTCTGCCGGTACTTAATTTTGTCACCATGCCTGGTCTGGTTGGCCCCATCCTCGGCCCGGTATTGGGTGGCGTACTGGTGACCTGGGCAAGCTGGCATTGGATCTTCCTTATTAATATTCCGATTGGCATAGCCGGGATCTTCTATGCACGTAAATATATGCCGAACTTCACCACACCGCGTAAGGGCTTCGATACCAGCGGCTTTTTCCTCTTTGGCCTGAGCCTGGTCCTGTTTTCCAGTGGCATGGAGTTGTTTGGCGAGAAAATTGTCGCAAGCTGGCTGGCATCTGCCGTTATTCTGAGCGGTGTGCTGTTATTTCTTCTTTATATTCGCCACGCGCGCCGTCATCCTACCCCGCTCATCTCGCTTAATCTATTTAAGACGCGCACTTTCTCTGTCGGTATTGTTGGCAATATTGCTTCACGACTGGGGACAGGCTGTGTGCCCTTTTTGATGCCGCTGATGCTACAGGTTGGGTTTGGCTATCCTGCACTGATTGCCGGATGCATGATGGCGCCAACGGCAATGGGTTCAATTCTGGCAAAATCACTGGTCACCCAAGTATTACGCCGTCTGGGTTACAGAAAAACACTGGTTGGTATTACCCTGTTTATCGGTTTGATGATTGCGCAATTTTCTCTGCAATCACCGTCAATGGAAGTGTGGTTGCTGATCTTACCGCTATTCATTCTGGGGATGGCCATGTCCACGCAATTCACCGCCATGAACACCATTACGCTTGCCGACCTGACTGACGAAAACGCCAGTAGCGGGAATAGTGTTCTGGCCGTAACGCAACAGCTCTCCATCAGCCTTGGTGTCGCCGTCAGTGCGGCAGTGTTGCGATTTTATGAAGGGTTCGACAGCGCGAATACCGTGGAACAGTTTCACTATACTTTTGTAACAATGGGAGCAATTACCCTGGTATCTGCCCTGACATTTATGCTCTTAAAGCCGAAAGATGGGCGTAACCTGATAAAAGAAAAGCATTAATACTACGCTGAACCGCGCTCCATCAACACTGGCGTAAGCTGTAGCCGCTGTTGCTGTTGCGTAGGGTCAGAAATACGGTGAATCAGCACATCGATCGCCAGCTCACCCAGTTCATCTTTCGGCTGATGAATAGTGGTGAGCGGCGGCGTCATATACTGCGCCAGTTCAATGTCGTCATAACCAACAATGGCAATATCCTGCGGCACACGTAGTCCGGCCTGATACAGCGCCAGGTAAGCCCCCACAGCCATCGCATCGTTACAAATAAATACCGCCTGCGGGCGTACTTCCAGCGCCAGCAGCATCTGCATCGCTTCAAAGCCGCCGCTAAATTCGAAGTTGCCGATAATTTCGTTACCGTCAAGGATAGTCAGACCCGCGCGGGCCATCGCATCACGATACCCTTCGAGGCGCAGGCGAGCCGGGGTTTTATCCAGCGGGCCAGCAATACAAGCAATATGCGTATGACCTTTATTGATCAGATACTGCGTCGCCATATCGCCGCCGAGCAGAGAATTATCCTGAATAAGGTCACTGTCTCCATCAAAAGGAGCCCAGTCCATCATCACAGTGGGAACCGAAGGATAACGCTGCAGAATTTCCCGTGAAGGTTGATGGGTTTCAGTACATAAAAGCAGCAAACCATCGACACGCTTTTGCATCAGCGTTTCCAGATTACTGTTCATGCGCTGCTCATCCCCTTCGGTGTTGCATAACACCAGGCTATAACCACGTTCGAAGCAGCTACGTTCCACTCCACGCACCAGCTCGGAGTAGAAAGGGTTGGTACTGGCGGTAATCAGCATCCCGATAGTGCGGGTCTGATTGATTTTCAGACTGCGCGCCAGCGCAGACGGCGCATAGTTGAGCGCCTTGATCGCGGACTCCACCTTTTCGCGAATAGCATCACTGACAAAGCGATCTTTATTGATGACATGCGAAACGGTCGACGTCGATACGCCCGCCATCCGGGCCACATCCTTCATCGTAGCCAATCATCACCCCTGCTTAGCCAGGAAATCGTCAATTTCTTTGCGCCACGGAACAGACGGTTGCGCGCCTTTGCGGGTGACAGCAATGGCCGCCGCCGCATGAGCAAAACGAATAGCCTCATCCAGCGCGAGGTTTTCCAGCAATGCGGTCATCAAAGCGCCATTAAACGTATCACCGGCTGCAATAGTATCAATGGCTTTCACTTTAAAGCCCGGCACGCGACGACCGTCGCCTTTCACGCTCGCCCAGACGCCACGGCTTCCCAGCGTAATGATGACCGTATCAATACCTTTAGCATGTAGTGCCTGGGCCGCGCGCGCCGCATCCTCATCGCTGGCAACATTAATACCCGTCAGTTTTTCGGCTTCGGTTTCATTAGGTGTGATGATATCCACCAGCGCCAGCAGTTCATCAGAAAGCTCACGCGCCGGGGCGGGGTTGAGCGCCACAATAGTCTGGTTTTCATGGGCAATACGCGCTGCTGCCAGTACGCTTTCTACCGGAGATTCCAGCTGCATCAACAGGGCGGACGCCTGAGCAATACGCTCACGCTGTGCATCAACAAGTGCCGGAGAGAGCGCCGCATTCGCCCCCGCATGAATACCGATGACATTCTCACCTTCGCCATTAACAAAAATCAGTGCCACGCCGGTCGACTCATTAGCGATCACGCTAACGGGCGCCACATCGATATTGTCGCTAATCAGTTGCTGGCGGACACGTTCACCGGTGTCGTCATCACCCGTACAGGCAATAAAGGCAATATCCGCACCGCTGCGTCCGGCAGCCACCGCCTGGTTTGCGCCTTTACCGCCAAATGCAATCTGATATTGCGTGCCGGTAACGGTCTCTCCGGGGGTTGGAAACGAGTCAAGGTTAAGAATGTGATCGGCATTAATACTACCGAGAACAACAAGTTTGCCTGTGGTTTTCATGATGAGCTTGTCCATTAAAATGCGCCACCCGCCAGCGGGTGGCGCGAGCTCTGCTTTTCTTGATGCTTTTTTCAGGCTATCCCGGTGAGATAGCCTGACGATTTTTATTGTTTGATAACCAGTTTCAGGTCTACCGGGATCTTCGCGTGGACTTTTTCACCTTTCAGCACCTCTGCTGCGGTATCTACGCCTTTCGCGCCAATCATTTCCGGAAGCTGAGCAATCGTCGCCGCCATTTTGCCGTCATTCACGGCTTTTACGCCATCAGGGGTACCGTCAAACCCAACAACCATCACATCGGTTTTACCGGCAGTTTGCAGCGCGCGCATCGCGCCCAGCGCCATTTCGTCGTTCTGTGCAAATACCGCCTGGACATCCGGATGCGCCGTCAGCAGGTTCTGCATTACGTTCAAGCCTTTTGTACGATCAAAGTCAGCCGGCTGGCTCGCCAGGACATTAAATTTGTGGGCTGCAACAGCTTGCTGGAAGCCTTCACCACGCTCACGGGCGGCAGAAGTACCGGCAATACCCTGCAGTTCGATAACCTTCGCACCTTCACCTGCTTTCTTGGCAATGTAGTCGCCAGCAATTTTACCGCCCAGCACGTTATCAGAAGCGATATGGCTTACCACTTCGCCTTTTGCAGCAGCGCGGTCAAGGGTGATAACCGGAATGTTTGCCTGATTCGCCATCTTCACGGCATTACCTACAGCGTCGGAATCAGTCGGGTTGATGAGCAGCAGTTTGGTACCGCGTACCGTTAAATCCTGCACATTAGCCAGCTCTTTTGCCGGGTTATTTTGAGAATCCAGCACAACCAGATCGTAACCCAGTTTGTCCGCTTCTTTCTGGGCGCCATCTTTTAGGCTGACGAAGAATGGGTTGTTGAGTGTGGAAATAACCAATGCAATCGTGTCTTTCGCCATCGCGTTCGCGCTTACGGTGGCGCTCAGTGCAACAGCAGAAACCAGAGTGGCCAGTTTTTTCATGTTCATATCATGATGTCCTGTAGTGTAGGTAATTACTGTTTTTTGTTGTCTACCAGCACCGCCAGCAGAATCACCACTGCTTTAACGATCATCTGGTAATAGGAGGAAACGCTTAACAAATTCAATCCATTATTCAGGAAGCCGAGAATTAATGCGCCGATCAATGTCCCAACGATACGCCCTTTACCGCCTGCCAGACTGGTACCGCCCAACACCACCGCGGCAATAGCATCCAGCTCATAGCCAGTACCTGCCGTCGGTTGCCCTGAGGAGAGGCGTGCAACTTCAATAATGCCCGCCAGCGATGCCAAAAGCCCACACAAAGAGTAGACAATCACTTTGACTTTATCGACGCTGATACCCGACAAGCGTGTTGCTGCTTCATTTCCCCCAAGTGCATAGATATAGCGGCCCAGGCGGGTGTGATGCAGTAAATACCAGGTGGCGATAAAGACAATCACCATGATCCATACCGGCGTCGGGATCCCCAGCGGACGACCAATACCGAACCAGCCAAAGACATCTGCATTGTCCGTAAAACCGGTATTGATTGGACTCCCGTTGGTGTAAACCAGCGTCACACCGCGCAGTAACAGCATCATGACCAGGGTTGCGATAAACGCCTGTACTCGCCCTTTCGCCACGATAGTCCCGGTTACCGCGCCAATCGCTGCACCCAGCGCCAGAGCGGCGGCGACAGCCACCAGCGCATTCACTTCCATACCGACGAGCGACGCGGCAACCGCACCGGTCAACGCCAGCAGAGAACCGACGGACAGATCGATCCCGGAAGTTAAAATGACCAGCGTCATGCCAACCGCCATAATGGCGTTAACCGAGGTCTGCTGCAGGATATTCAGCATGTTATTGACGGTAAAAAAGTTCGGACTCATGGTCGACACAATGGCAATCAACACCAGCAAAGCGATCAGCGATTTTTGTTCCATCAACCACGCTTTGGTGAAATAGCGGCGACCAGAAACAGCCTGGGTAGTCATCTTTTTTACTCCTGATTCACACGATTAAGCTTGCCCACTGCGGCAGCCATCAATACTTCCTGAGTGGCCTGCTCGCGCGTGAATTCACCGCCGAGATGCCCTTCATGCATCACCATGATGCGATCGCTCATGCCTAAGACTTCCGGCATCTCCGATGACACCAGAATGATACTCAGGCCGTCGGCCTTAAACTGGTTAATAAGCTGATAAATCTCTTTTTTCGCCCCGACGTCAACACCGCGCGTCGGCTCATCGAGGATCAGCACTTTCGGGCGCGTCATCAAACCGCGCGCGATAGCCACTTTCTGCTGGTTGCCACCGGAAAGCAGGCCAATAGCCTGTTCCATTGACGGCGTTTTGACATTGAACAGACGAATGAAATCACTCACCGCCTGCTGTTCTTCTTTATGTTTTAAATTGCCACCCGGACGGCTGAAATAACCCAGCGCCGTCAGCGACATATTCTCTTTAACCGACATGCCCAGCACTAAACCATCGCGCTTACGATCTTCGGAGATGTAGACGATACCGTTCGCCAGACCATCCTGCGGTGAACGGGTCACAACTTCATGACCATCCAGCGTGACGCTCCCACTGGTGCGCGGCAGCGCGCCATAAAGGACTTTCATCAGTTCAGTGCGCCCGGCGCCCATCAGGCCCGCCACACCCAGAATCTCCCCTTTACGCAGGGTAAAGCTCACATTGTCCACGCCCGGGCCGCATAAGTTATCGACTTTCAGACGGATATCACCCGGCGTTTTATCGAGGCGCGGGTACTGTTCTTCCAGTTTGCGCCCGACCATCATTTCGATAAGCGTATCTTCGGTCAGCGTTGCCACTTCACGCTCGGCGATAAACTGGCCGTCACGGAACACCGTCACGTCGTCGCAAATCTCGAAGATCTCTTTCATACGATGAGAGATATAGACGATCCCGCGCCCCTGCGCTTTCAGCTCGCGAATAACGCGGAACAGGGATTCCGTTTCGGTATCGGTCAGGGCGTCGGTCGGTTCATCCATTATGATGACCTTCGACTCATAGCTCAGGACCTTCGCAATTTCGACCATCTGTTGATCGCCAATGGAAAGTTCCCCTACCAGCTTGTCGCTTTTAAAGCGGAGATTCAGTTTAAGCAGCAGCTTATCGGCTTCGGCATACATCTTTTTCCAGTCGATTTTGCCAAAGCGGTTAACGAATTCACGGCCGATAAAGATGTTCTCGGCAATGGTGAGCTGCGGGATCAGGTTGAGTTCCTGGTGAATAATGCCGATACCGGCTTCTTGCGAGGATTTCGGTCCGGTAAAGGTGGTCTCTTTACCCAGCCACAGTAATGAACCGGCATCACGGGTATAGATCCCGGTCAGGACCTTCATCATCGTGGATTTGCCTGCGCCATTTTCGCCTACCAGCGCCATTACGCGACCTGGATAAACATTTAACGCGGCGCCGGATAAGGCTTTAACGCCGGGGAACGCTTTATCGATCCCTTTGAGTTGCAGTAATGCGTCCATGATGGCCTCAGAAGGTGACGCCAGCACAGAGAATAATATTCGCATACGGGGAACATTCCCCGCTGCGAATCACCGCCTGACTGTCCGCGGTGTGTTTTTTAAATTGTTCGTGTGAAACGTAACGAACTTCTATGGTATTCCCCTGATGTTGCTGCAGCTGCTCAATATGTCTGAGCAACGTTTCGTGGAGCTGTGGATTCTGCTGTTCGATTTCCGACGCGAGGATAGCTGCTTCAACCTGCATCTCGGTGGTAACCACTTCCAGTACCTGCATAAAGGATGGAACCCCCTGGGTTAATGCCATATCAATACGCGCGGTACTTTTCGGCACAGGCAAGCCTGCATCACAAACCACCAGCGTATCGGTATGCCCAAGACGGGAGATGACCGACGAGATTTCAGCGTTGAGAACAGTACCTTTTTTCATTTTTATGCTCCATTAGCGAAACGTTTCGCTGATCTCAGTGTAGATCTGAGAATGTTCAGAAAACCACCATGGCATTACAGAAGTGTGATCGAAATCGAAACGTTTCGCGCGCGTTGCAGAAAGAAAACAAAAGTTATCTTACTTAAATAAAATTGCGGGAGATAAATAGCAAAAACCCCTCCGGGTGAGGGGTTTTAAAAAGCATTAAATTTCGACCTGCGTACCGAGCTCGATAACCCGATTGGGGGGGATTTCAAACTGGTCCGGCGCACGCAGCGCATTGCGTTGTAATAGCAGGTATAGCTTGCCACGCAGCCGTAGATACCAGGGCCGTTTACCCACAATCAGCGACTCATGAGACATAAAGAAGGATGTCTCCATCATGCGGCAACTGAGCCCTTCCAGGCCGCAGCGGTGGAACACCTCTTCCACATTTGGCGTTTCGCGCCAGCCGTAGCTGGCCACCACGCGCCAGAACGTCGGCGAGAGTTGCTCAATCTGCACGCGACGCACGTTATGCACATAAGGTGCATCTTCTGTACGCAGCGTCAGCAGGATCACGCGTTCATGCAGCACCTTGTTATGTTTCAGGTTATGCAACATAGCAAACGGAATCACATTCAACGCGCGGGACATATATACCGCAGTACCTGGGACTCGCACCGGCGGGGATTTTTCCAGTGAGGCAATCATCGCCTCCAGTGAGTTGCCATGCTCATGCATGCGGCGCAACAGGCGGAAACGTTCACTCTTCCATGTGGTCATCACGATGAACATAACCAGACCTAAACTCAACGGTAACCAGCCGCCAGACAGCAACTTATCAAGGTTTGCCGAGAAAAGCGGCACATCGATACACAGGAACATCGTAAGCAACAGACCCACAACCATTTTATTCCAGTGCCAGTTTTTACGCGCCACGGTCATAGAAAGAATCGACGTCAGCACCATCGTACCGGTCACCGCAATACCATACGCCGCCGCCAGGTTACTGGAGTGTTCAAAACTGACTATCACGATAACGACCGCGAAGTAGAGCAGCCAGTTAATAAAGGGAATGTAAATCTGACCGGATTCCATCTCTGAGGTATGGATAATGCGCATTGGCGAGAGATAGCCCAGACGCACGGCCTGACGCGTCAGAGAGAACACGCCCGAGATGACCGCCTGAGACGCAATGACCGTCGCCAGCGTCGCGATGATCAACATCGGAATCAGTGCCCACTCAGGCGCCAGCAGGAAGAACGGGTTTTTGATGGCTTCCGGGGTTTTCAGCAGCAACGCCCCCTGACCAAAATAATTCAGCGCCAGAGATGGCAATACCACGATAAACCACGCAAGGCGAATAGGCAGCTTACCGAAATGGCCCATATCCGCATATAACGCCTCTACCCCGGTGATAGAAAGCACCACCGCGCCCAGCGCAACAAACGAGACGGCTTTGTATTGAAGGAAGAAATTAACCGCCCACGCCGGATTAAGCGCCTGTAGCACCTCAGGATTGCTGATAATACCGCGCGCGCCCAGCACCGCCAGAATCAAAAACCAGGCCAGCATAATGGGAGCAAAAAGTTTCCCCACCAGCCCTGTGCCGTGCTTTTGGATCATGAACAGCAGCGTGAGCACCAGAATGGAAAGCGGAACAATCCACGTATCCAGCGATGGTGCAACGATTTCCAGCCCCTCTATCGCCGACATCACGGAGATGGCGGGCGTAATAACGACTTCACCATAGAAGAAGCTGCCGCCAATAAGTCCCATGATAACAAGCGCTGAGGTCATTCTGGCGGAGGTATTTCGTCCAGCCAGCGACATCAGCGTTAAGATCCCACCTTCACCCGCGTTATCTGCACGCATGACGAAAGTAAGGTATTTAACCGAGACGACCAGTATCAGCAGCCAGAAGATGAGCGACAAAAAGCCGAAGACGGCGTCGCGTTCAACCCCAAAACCAAATTGACCTGACAAACATTCACGAAGTGTATAAAGCGGGCTGGTGCCAATATCACCGTAGACAACCCCAATAGCCGCGAGTGTTATCGCGGGCAACGATTGCTTATTATCAGTGCTCATAGACTAATCTTTTGTTTGAATGACAAATGTGTGCTTAGTCCCTTGGCCCACAAAAAGCGCACAGTATGCACGATTATTTACGAAATCGTACCCCCTAATTGCGACCGTATTAACCTGGCGCAAAGAAAATGATGCTGTTGTTCAGTCTATTACAAGCCTTTATCGAAACGTCTATACTCGCAGTTGCAAGCCGGAATCGCGGCGAAAGGATGCAAATCAATTATGGCTCACTCACATTTATTAGCAGAAAGAATTTCCCGCCTGAGCAGCGCGCTGGAAAAAGGTCTTTTTGAGCGTAGCCACGCTATTCGCCTGTGCCTGCTGGCCGCATTAAGTGGTGAAAGCGTCTTCCTGCTCGGTCCACCGGGCATCGCCAAAAGCCTCATCGCCCGCCGCCTGAAATTCGCCTTTAAAAATGCCCGCGCTTTTGAATACCTGATGACCCGCTTCTCCACCCCCGAGGAGGTGTTCGGTCCTCTTTCGATTCAGGCGCTGAAAGATGAAGGGCGTTATGAACGCTTAACGCACGGCTACCTTCCGGAAGCGGAGATTGTGTTTCTGGACGAAATCTGGAAAGCCGGACCGGCGATCCTGAATACGTTATTGACTGCCATTAACGAACGTCGCTTTCGCAACGGCGCGCTGGAAGAGAAAATTCCCATGCGTTTACTGGTGGCGGCGTCTAACGAACTGCCCGAGGCTGACAGCAGCCTCGAAGCACTTTATGACCGCATGTTGATTCGCCTGTGGCTCGATAAAGTGCAGGAGAAGAGTAATTTCCGCTCGATGCTCATCAGCCAGCAGGATGAAAGCGATAACCCGGTTCCGGCTGACCTGCAAATCAGTGATGAGGAATATGCGCGCTGGCAGCAGGAAATCGTGCAGGTGAAATTGCCCGACGCCGTTTTTGATCTGATTTTCATGCTACGCCAGCAGCTTGATAACCTACCCACTGCGCCTTATGTCTCTGACCGGCGCTGGAAAAAGGCCATTCGCTTGCTACAAGCCAGCGCCTTTTTCAGCGGACGCGATGCGGTTGCCCCAGTGGATTTGATCTTGCTGAAAGACTGCCTGTGGCATGACGCTGAAAGTATGCGCCTGATGCAAAATCAGCTGGAAATATTGATGACCGGGCACGCGTGGCAGCAGCAACCTATGCTGACGCAATTGGGCGCTATCGCACAGCGCAACATTCAGATCCAGCAGCAGCAAAGTGACAAAACCGCTCTTAAAGTTTCGCGTCAGGGCGGCATGTTCAGCCGTCGTCCACATTACGATCTGCCGGAAGAGCTGCAAGAAAGCACACTGACATTGTTGCTCCAGCAGCCTTTAAAATTGCATGACTTGCAGGTCAATCATGTGACTATCGAACGCGCCGCACTGGCCCAGTGGCTGGTTAAAGGGGGCGAAATCCGTGGCAAACTTAACGGTATTGGTTTCGCACAGATCCTGAACCTCGAAGTTGACACCAGCCTGCATCTGTTGATCCGCGATATCAGCTTGCAGGGCTCCCGTCTTGCTTTACCGGGTGGAACAGCAACCCAGGTGCCGGAAGAAATAAAGCAGCAACTGGCCGCGCTGGACACGCTCTGGCACCAGCAGCACACCCGTTTTAGCGAACAGCAAAAATGTCTGTTCATCCCCTCAGACTGGTTAGGCCGCATTGAAGCCAGCCTGCAGGACGTCCGCGCGCAGATACAACAGGCGCTTCAATGCTGACACTGGATGCGTTGAATGCCCTACTGGCCATCAGTGAGGAGACGATAGTTGAAGAACTTATCGTTGCCTTACTGGCCTCACCCCAGTTGGCTGTTTTCTTCGAGAAATTCCCCAAACTCCGGCACGTCATAACCGAAGATGTGCCGCGCTGGCGTGAAGCGCTGAAAAATCACCTCAAAGAGGCGCAGGTACCGCCAGAACTGACCGAAGAAGTGCTCTGCTATCAGCAAAGCCAGTTGCTTTCCACATCACAGTTCATCGTCCAGCTGCCGCAAATTCTGACGCTTCTGGATAAGCTTCGCTCGCCTTTCGCCGCTCAGGCAAATGCAATGGTGAAGGACAACCCGACCTTTACTCCAGCGCTACAGACGCTTTTCTTACAGCGCTGGCGGCTGAGTTTGGTGGTGCAGACAACCGCATTTAACCAGCAGTTGCTGGAAGGAGAGCGTGAGCAATTACTCAGTGAAGTACAGGAACGCATGACGCTAAGCGGTCAGCTTGAACCGATACTGATTGAAAACGAAAATGCCGCCGGGCGGTTATGGGATATGAGCGCCGGGCAAATCAAGCGCGGCGACTACCAGCTCATCGTGAAATATGGCGACTTCCTGACGGAACAGCCGGAACTCAGGCAACTGGCAGAACAACTTGGACGTTCCCGCGAGGCAAAATCTGTTCCGCGCAAAGATGCGCCAATGGAAACCTTCCGTATGCTGGTGCGCGAACCTTCCACCGTACCGGAGCAGGTTGACGGGCTGCACCAAAGTGACGACATCCTGCGTCTGTTGCCGCCTGAACTGGCGACGCTGGGCATTACCGAACTGGAGTATGAGTTCTACCGTCGGCTGGTTGAAAAACAGCTCCTGACCTACCGCCTTCACGGTGATGCCTGGCGGGAAAGAGTCGTTGAGCGTCCGGTGATTCATCAGGATTTCGATGAACAGCCGCGCGGGCCGTTCATCGTTTGTGTAGACACATCCGGTTCGATGGGCGGGTTCAATGAACAGTGCGCAAAAGCCTTTTGCCTGGCGCTGATGCGCGTGGCGCTGGCAGACAAACGACGCTGCTATATTATGCTGTTTTCCAGCGAGGTCGTGCGCTACGAACTGACCTGCCAGCAGGGACTGGAACACGCGATCCGCTTTCTGAGCCAACGCTTTCGCGGCGGCACGGACTTAGCGAGCTGTTTTCGCGCCATTATTGAACGTATGCAGGGTGGAGAGTGGTATGACGCCGACGCGGTGGTTATCTCTGACTTTATCGCCCAGCGTCTGCCGGACGATGTGATTGGCAAGGTCAAGGAACTGCAGGCCGTGCACCAGCACCGTTTTCATGCGGTGGCGATGTCAACACACGGAAAACCCGGCATCATGCGTATCTTCGATCATATCTGGCGCTTTGATACCGGGATGCGTAGCCGTCTACTCAGACGCTGGCGTCGCTAATTACAGTAACGAGTCGACGGTATCACGAACCTGTGCAGGCCATACGCCACACTGAACCTGTCCGATGTGGGGCTGTTGCAGCAGCAGCATCGTCAAACGAGACTGCCCAATACCGCCACCGATAGTTTGCGGCATATCGCCCCGCAACAACGCCTGGTGCCAGTCGAGACGCAGACGATCTTCATCGTCGGTGATGTTAAGCTGGCGTTTCAGTGCGTCAGCATCAACGCGGATCCCCATAGAAGAGAGCTCAAGCGCATCTTCCAGTACCGGGTTCCACACCAGAATATCGCCGTTCAGGCCGCGCAACCCCTTCTCACCAGGTGTACTCCAGTCATCGTAATCCGGGGCCCGTACATCGTGGCGCTGACCATTGCTAAGCTTCCCGCCAATGCCCATCAGAAATACGGCACCCAGATCTTTGGCTATTGCGCGTTCGCGCCCTTTTGCATCCAGTCCCGGATAGCGGCTCAGCAGCTCTTCACTGTGCACGAAGTGGATCTGTTCAGGCAGGAAAGGAGTCAGGCCAAACTCTTTGCTCACCGCCGCTTCGGTTGCTTTGATCCCGGCATAGATGGCTTCAACCGTCGATCTCAGCGTGCCGGTGTGGCGTTCGCCTTCACCCAGTACGCGTTCCCAGTCCCATTGATCAACATAAACAGAATGGATGGGAGAGAGACGATCTTCATCCGGTCGCAGGGCTTTCATGTGCGTGTACAGCCCTTCACCCGCGCTGAAATCGTGTTGCCCCAGCGTTTGACGTTTCCATTTAGCCAGGGAGTGGACCACTTCAAACTGCGCATCCGGCAGGTTTTTGACTTTTACCTGTACCGCTTTTTCACAGCCCGACAGGTTATCCTGAGTCCCATCTCCTACGCGGCTTAGAATGGGTGCCTGAACTTCAATTAGCCCCAGTTTTTCTTCCAGCTGACGGGAAAAATGCGACTTCACGAATACGATCTGACGTTGTTTGCTGATGTAAGCGGATTTCATCTTCTAACTCCTTTGCTCTGTTGCAAACGATTAAGCAACAAAGCCCATCCTTTATTCAATAATCAACAATAAAAAAGGCCTCATGGGTTTTGATTCGTCATAATTAACCGCTAAAATAATAAGAATGTTTATTTATCATAAGAAAAACCTATGGAAAATTATCAGATCGACAATCTGGACCGCGGCATCCTTGACGCCTTAATGGCGAATGCGCGTACCGCTTACGCAGAGCTCGCCAAGCAATTCGGTGTAAGCCCGGGTACGATTCATGTGCGCGTAGAGAAAATGAAGCAGGCGGGGATTATTACCGGCGCGCGAATTGACGTCAGCCCCAAACAATTAGGTTATGACGTCTGCTGTTTTATCGGCATTATCCTCAAAAGCGCCAAAGATTACCCTTCTGCGCTGGCACGGCTGGAAAGTCTGGAAGAGGTCACCGAGGCGTACTACACCACCGGTCACTACAGCATCTTTATTAAGGTGATGTGTCGCTCGATCGACGCACTGCAGCAGGTGCTTATCAACAAGATCCAAACAATTGATGAAATCCAGTCCACTGAAACGCTGATCTCTTTGCAAAACCCCATCATGCGTACGATCCGCCCGTAACAGGGCGTTTTCCCCCACCGTTAATACCCATATTGTCCACAGGTAGATCCCAGTCCATTCACAGCGTACAATACGCAGCTCATAACCGGAGTGGACTTAATGGCAGATATTACGCTTATTAGTGGCAGCACCCTGGGTGGCGCAGAATATGTAGCTGAACACCTGGCGGAAAAACTGCAAGATGCAGGCTTTACAACCGAAACCCTGCACGGCCCGTTACTGGAAGATCTGCCGCGGGAAGGAACCTGGCTGGTGGTGAGTTCTACTCATGGCGCAGGCGATTTGCCGGACAACATCCAGCCGTTTTATGACGATCTTAATGAACAAAAGCCTGACCTTTCCGCCGTACGTTTCGGCGCGATTGGTATTGGTAGCCGCGAATACGACACGTTTTGCGGTGCGATTGAAAAACTCGAGGTTTCACTCAAGGCCTGTGGGGCAAAACAGGTAGGTGAAACCGAGAAGATCAACATCCTTGAGCATGACATTCCTGAAGATCCTGCTGAAATTTGGCTCGGATCCTGGATTATTTTACTCAATAACGATTAAAGATCGCGCGATCGAGTGTGGATAACTATGCTTAAAACCGTTGATCAACCGGTAGTTATCCAACGTATAACCGTCGCTTAGTTTTTTAGTTGTGCATAACTGCCCATTCTGATCCCAGCTTATACTGACCAGGATCACCGATCATTCACAGCTAATGATCCTGGCTAACATCATGATCTTTATATCCGGATCCGGGTTATCCACAAGCCAGGGCGATCCTAATAAGAGATCACAGTAAAACAGATCTCTCTAAATAAAGATCTTCTTTTTAATACCCGGGATCCTGATGCTTTCTCACTGAGCTAAAGTTGAGTAGAATCCACGGCCCGGGCATCAATCCACTTTCTAACCGCTTTATGCGAGGCAATACACCATGTTTTATCCGGATCCTTTTGACGTCATCATCATTGGCGGGGGTCATGCAGGCACTGAGGCCGCGATGGCCGCAGCGCGTATGGGTCAACAGACTCTGCTTTTGACACACAATATCGACACGCTGGGGCAAATGAGTTGCAACCCGGCCATTGGCGGTATTGGGAAAGGACACCTGGTAAAAGAAGTGGATGCACTCGGCGGCCTGATGGCGAAAGCGATCGACCATGCGGGTATCCAGTTTAGGATACTAAACGGCAGCAAAGGCCCGGCGGTTCGTGCGACCCGCGCACAGGCCGATCGCGTGCTTTACCGTCAGGCTGTGCGTACCGCGCTGGAAAACCAGCCCAATCTGATGATCTTCCAGCAGGCGGTCGAAGATCTGATTGTAGAAAACGATCGCGTCGTGGGTGCTGTTACCCAGATGGGCCTGAAATTCCGTGCCAAAGCGGTCGTTCTCACCGTCGGGACATTCCTGGACGGCAAAATTCATATCGGGCTGGATAACTACAGCGGTGGCCGTGCGGGCGATCCGCCGTCCATTCCGCTTTCTCGTCGTCTGCGTGAATTACCGCTGCGCGTAAGCCGTCTGAAAACAGGTACGCCGCCGCGTATTGATGCACGTACCATTGATTTCAGCGTTCTGGCTCAGCAGCACGGTGATAACCCGATGCCGGTCTTCTCGTTCATGGGCAATGCGGCGCAGCATCCGCAGCAGGTGCCGTGCTACATCACGCATACCAACGAAAAGACCCACGACGTTATCCGCAATAACCTCGATCGCAGCCCAATGTACGCAGGCGTGATCGAAGGGATCGGCCCACGCTATTGCCCGTCGATCGAAGATAAGGTGATGCGCTTTGCCGATCGCAACCAGCACCAGATCTTCCTTGAACCGGAAGGGTTGACCTCTAACGAAATTTATCCGAACGGTATCTCCACCAGCCTGCCGTTTGATGTACAGATGAAAATTGTCCGCTCAATGCAGGGGATGGAAAACGCAAAAATCGTTCGCCCTGGTTATGCCATTGAGTACGATTTCTTCGATCCGCGTGACCTGAAACTAACCCTGGAGAGCAAATTCATCCACGGGCTGTTCTTTGCCGGGCAAATCAACGGTACCACTGGCTACGAAGAAGCGGCGGCTCAGGGGCTTTTAGCCGGTCTGAACGCCGCACGCTTCTCCGCCGAGAAAGAGGGTTGGGCACCGGCGCGTTCTCAAGCCTATCTTGGCGTACTGGTGGATGATCTTTGTACGCTGGGTACCAAAGAACCGTACCGCATGTTCACCTCTCGTGCCGAGTATCGCCTGATGCTGCGCGAAGATAACGCCGATCTGCGTCTGACCGAAATCGGTCGCGAACTTGGTCTTGTGGATGACGAACGTTGGGCTCGCTATAACGAGAAACTCGAAAATATCGAACGTGAACGTCAGCGCCTGAAATCTATCTGGGTGAACCCAACGTCGGAAAACGCGCCGGAAGTGAATAAAAACCTGACTGCGCCGCTGTCTCGTGAAGCCAGCGGCGAAGATCTGCTGCGTCGCCCGGAAATGACGTACGAACAGCTGGTACAACTGGCACCATTTGTTCCTGGGCTGAGCGATGAACAGGCGGCTGAGCAGGTTGAGATTCAGGTGAAGTACGAGGGGTATATCGCCCGTCAGCAGGATGAAATTGAAAAACAGCAGCGTAACGAGAATACCCTGTTACCTGCATCGCTCGATTACCGTCAGGTCAGTGGACTGTCGAATGAAGTGATCGCGAAGCTCAACGATCACAAACCGGCATCTATCGGACAGGCATCGCGTATTTCCGGGATCACACCTGCTGCGATCTCCATTCTGCTGGTCTGGTTGAAAAAGCAGGGGATGCTGCGCCGTAGCGCCTGATACGCTTCGCTAAACCTCCGCTGGCAGATAGCGCGCTGCCTGACAGCGCAACAGATTTAAGCCCGGTAAGCGTTAACGCCGCCGGGCATATTTTTCAGACAGGTAATCACCGTGCTCAATAAACTTTCTCGTCTGCTTGATGAAGCAGGTATTTCGCTCACCGATCACCAGAAAAACCAACTGGTGGCTTATGTTGAAATGCTTCACAAATGGAACAAAGCCTACAACCTGACCTCCGTACGTGACCCGAACGAGATGCTGATTCGCCATATTCTGGACAGTATCGTGGTGGCGCCACACTTGCAGGGGGAGCGGTTTATCGACGTCGGTACGGGGCCGGGCCTGCCGGGGATCCCGTTATCTATTGTTCTTCCTGACGCACACTTCACGCTGCTGGATAGCCTGGGTAAACGCGTCCGTTTCCTGCGCCAGGTTCAGCATGAGCTTCATCTGACGAATGTCACTCCCGTACAGAGCCGCGTCGAGGATTTTCCGGCCGAGCCGCCTTTTGATGGGGTCATCAGCCGGGCATTCGCATCGCTGAATGACATGGTGAACTGGTGCCAGCATCTGCCAGGAACACAAGGCAAGTTCTATGCCCTTAAGGGTTTGATTCCCAATGATGAAATTGACACGCTGCCTGCTCAGTTTTCAGTAGAATCTATCGTCAAATTAGATGTACCGCATCTTGAGGGCGACCGACATCTCGTGGTCATTAAGGCAAACAAAATTTAATTTTTATCAAAAAATGTAGAATTCGTGCTGTTTTCTGAATGTTAAAAAACGGCGTAAAAAACAGTGATACGTTCGGTTACATTTAACGCATATTTTACTTTGATTTTTCGATGTTTTAACGCTGGGCTTTTGCTTAACCCTTAAAATAGTCAACTGCGAAAATATCAGTCTGCTAAAAATCGGCAGGTTGTACCAATTTATGAATGTTAAATGATTATTATAAATGTCAATGAAAGGTTTTTATTGTATAGCGAGCTGTTTTAAAAAGAGTTGTCAGTAATCATCTTGAATATCAAAAAGATGAAAAGGCTCAAATTCCTCAGGTGAATATTTTGGCGAGCGCATAAATGTTTAATTTGTGATCTGGTGCACGCTTTAACAGCAGCTGTTTCGCGTTATTCGACGTTTTGCATAATGGTTCACAGTTTCGCTAAAAGTTGAAAAATAGCCCTCGGGAAAATTATTTAAACATTTATTCACCTTTTCGCTACTTATTGTTTGAAATCACGAGGCCGCACCGTATAATTTGACCGCTTTTTGATGCTTGACTCCAGGCCTTAAAGAACGTTTTATACGACACGCGGCCTACCCCGAAGTGAGCAGGAGTTAAAAGTGATGTCTGTGTCGCTCTTGGGTCGAAATGTTGCTCGCAGGCTTCTGCTTATTCAGTTCCTGGCGGTAATAGCAAGCGGATTGCTGTTTAGCCTCAAAGACCCCTTCTGGGGCACTTCCGCCGTGTGCGGCGGTATGGCAGTCGTTCTGCCGAATATGTTGTTTATGATTTTTGCCTGGCGTCATCAGGCGCATACACCAGCTAAAGGCCGAGTGGCCTGGTCCTTCGCCTTCGGTGAAGTGTTCAAGGTGTTAGCAACATTCGTGTTGCTGGTGGTGGCGCTGGCGGTTTTAAAGGCGGTGTTTTTACCGCTGATAGTCACGTGGGTTTCGGTGCTGGTTGTTCAGATACTGGCACCCGCTGTAATTAACAACAAAGGGTAAGAGGCATCATGTCTGCAGGAGAAATCTCAACACCGCAGGAGTACATAGGCCACCATCTGAAAAACCTTCAGATTGACCTTCGTACGCTTTCGCTGGTGGATCCGCATAACCCCCCGGCCACCTTCTGGACGCTCAACATTGACTCCATGTTTTTCTCGGTGGTTCTGGGTCTGTTGTTCCTGGTGATGTTCCGTAGCGTAGCCAAAAAGGCCACCAGCGGCGTCCCGGGGAAATTCCAGACCGCGATTGAGCTGGTTATTGGTTTTGTCCACGGTAGCGTGAAAGACATGTACCACGGCAAAAGCAAGCTTATCGCGCCACTGGCCCTGACGATTTTCGTCTGGGTATTCCTGATGAACCTGATGGATTTACTGCCTATCGATTTGCTGCCGACCATCGCTGAAAAATACCTTGGTCTACCTGCTCTTCGCGTTGTGCCGTCCGCAGACGTGAACATCACTCTGTCGATGGCGTTGGGCGTATTTATCCTGATTCTGTTCTACAGCATCAAAATGAAAGGCCTGGGTGGTTTTGCTAAAGAGCTGACACTCCAGCCGTTCAACCACCCGGTGTTTATCCCGGTCAACCTTATCCTGGAAGGTGTGAGCCTGCTGTCCAAACCGGTTTCTCTCGGTCTGCGACTGTTCGGCAACATGTATGCCGGTGAGTTGATTTTCATTCTGATTGCTGGTCTGTTGCCGTGGTGGTCACAGTGGATCCTGAATGTGCCGTGGGCCATTTTCCACATCCTGATTATTACGCTGCAAGCCTTCATTTTCATGGTTCTGACGATCGTCTATCTGTCGATGGCGTCTGAAGAGCATTGATTTTTAACAACACTACTACGTTTTAACTGAAACAATCTGGAGACTGTCATGGAAAACCTGAATATGGATCTGCTGTACATGGCTGCCGCTATTATGATGGGTCTGGCGGCAATCGGTGCTGCGATCGGTATCGGCATCCTCGGGGGTAAATTCCTGGAAGGCGCAGCGCGTCAACCTGATCTGATTCCTCTTCTGCGTACTCAGTTCTTTATCGTTATGGGTCTGGTGGACGCAATCCCGATGATCGCTGTAGGTCTGGGTCTGTACGTGATGTTTGCTGTCGCGTAGTAAGGGTTGCTTTTTACAGCAAGTATTTAGAACGTTAACCAGATAAGAGGCATTGTGCTGTGAATCTAAACGCAACAATCCTCGGCCAGGCCATCGCGTTTGTCCTGTTCGTTCTGTTCTGCATGAAGTATGTATGGCCGCCATTAATGGCAGCCATTGAAAAACGTCAGAAAGAAATCGCTGACGGTTTGGCTTCTGCGGAACGAGCTAAGAAGGATTTGGACCTTGCACAGGCCAATGCGACCGACCAGCTGAAAAAAGCGAAAGCAGAAGCTCAGGTCATCATTGAGCAGGCGAACAAACGCCGCGCTCAGATCCTGGACGAAGCGAAAGCAGAAGCCGAGCAGGAACGTAACAAAATCGTGGCGCAGGCTCAGGCGGAAATTGACGCCGAGCGTAAACGCGCTCGCGAAGAGCTGCGTAAACAAGTGGCTCTGCTGGCTGTTGCCGGCGCCGAGAAGATCATCGAGCGTTCCGTGGATGAAGCTGCTAACAGCGACATCGTGAATAAACTGGTCGCTGAACTGTAAGGAGGGAGGGGCTGATGTCTGAATTTGTAACGGTAGCTCGCCCCTACGCCAAAGCAGCTTTTGACTTTGCTGTCGAACACCAGGGTGTCGATCGCTGGCAGGATATGCTGGCGTTCGCAGCCGAGGTGACGAAAAACGAACATATGGCAGAGCTTCTCTCCGGTGCTATTGCACCGGAAACGCTTGCCGAGTCGTTTATCGCAGTCTGTGGGGAGCAACTTGACGACAACGGTCAGAACCTGATTCGGGTGATGGCTGAAAATGGTCGTCTTAAAGTGCTTCCTGATGTTCTTGAGCAGTTTGTTCAATTGCGTGCAGCCAGCGAGGCTACCGCAGAAGTCGAAGTGACCTCTGCGACCGCACTGAGTGAAGAACAGCTTTCGAAAATCAGCGCCGCGATGGAAAAACGTCTGTCACGCAAAGTTAAGCTGAATTGCAAAATCGATAAGTCTGTAATGGCAGGTGTTATCATCCGTGCGGGTGATATGGTCATTGATGGTAGCGTACGCGGCCGTCTTGAACGCCTCGCAGACGTCTTGCAGTCTTAAGGGGACTGGAGCATGCAACTGAATTCCACCGAAATCAGCGAACTGATCAAGCAGCGCATTGCTCAGTTCAATGTTGTGAGTGAAGCTCACAACGAAGGTACTATTGTTTCTGTAAGTGACGGTGTTATCCGCATCCACGGCCTGGCCGATTGTATGCAGGGTGAGATGATTTCCCTGCCGGGTAACCGTTACGCTATCGCACTGAACCTGGAGCGCGACTCTGTAGGTGCCGTTGTGATGGGGCCGTACGCTGACCTCGCCGAAGGCATGAAGGTTAAATGTACGGGTCGTATCCTGGAAGTTCCGGTTGGTCGTGGTCTGCTGGGCCGCGTTGTGAACACCCTGGGTGCGCCGATTGATGGTAAAGGTCCGCTGGAGCACGACGGCTTCTCCGCTGTTGAAGCTATCGCGCCGGGCGTTATCGAACGTCAATCCGTCGATCAGCCGGTACAGACCGGTTATAAATCCGTTGACGCCATGATCCCAATCGGTCGTGGTCAGCGTGAATTGATCATCGGTGACCGTCAGACCGGTAAAACCGCTCTGGCTATCGACGCCATCATCAACCAGCGTGATTCCGGCATCAAGTGCGTCTACGTGGCTATCGGCCAAAAAGCGTCCACCATTTCTAACGTGGTGCGTAAACTGGAAGAACACGGCGCGCTGGCTAACACCATCGTTGTGGTGGCTACCGCATCTGAATCCGCCGCACTGCAATACCTGGCACCGTATGCCGGTTGCGCGATGGGCGAATATTTCCGTGACCGCGGTGAAGATGCGCTGATCATTTATGATGATCTGTCTAAACAGGCCGTTGCTTACCGTCAGATTTCCCTGCTGCTCCGTCGTCCGCCAGGACGTGAAGCATTCCCGGGCGACGTATTCTACCTCCACTCTCGTCTGCTGGAGCGTGCTGCGCGTGTTAACGCCGAATACGTTGAAGCCTTCACCAAAGGTGAAGTGACTGGGAAAACCGGCTCTCTGACCGCTCTGCCGATTATCGAAACGCAGGCTGGTGACGTTTCCGCGTTCGTTCCGACTAACGTAATTTCCATTACCGATGGTCAGATCTTCCTGGAAACCAACCTGTTTAACGCCGGTATTCGTCCTGCGGTTAACCCGGGTATCTCCGTATCCCGTGTGGGTGGCGCAGCGCAGACCAAGATCATGAAAAAACTGTCCGGTGGTATTCGTACCGCGCTGGCGCAGTATCGTGAACTGGCAGCGTTCTCCCAGTTTGCCTCTGACCTTGACGATGCAACCCGTAAACAGCTTGACCACGGTCAGAAAGTGACCGAACTGCTGAAACAGAAACAGTATGCGCCGATGTCCGTTGCGCAGCAGTCTCTGGTTCTGTTCGCAGCAGAACGTGGTTATCTGGCGGATGTAGAACTGGCGAAAATCGGTAGCTTCGAAGCCGCTCTGCTGGCTTACGTTGACCGTGACCACGCTCCGTTGATGCAAGAGATCAACCAGTCCGGTGGCTATAACGACGAAATCGAAGGCAAGCTGAAAGGCATCCTCGATTCCTTCAAAGCAACCCAGTCCTGGTAACGTCTGGTGGCCTGCCTTAGGGCAGGCCGCAAGGCATTGAGGAGAAGCTCATGGCCGGCGCAAAAGAGATACGTAGTAAGATCGCAAGCGTCCAGAACACGCAAAAGATCACTAAAGCGATGGAAATGGTCGCCGCTTCCAAAATGCGTAAATCGCAGGATCGCATGGCGGCCAGCCGTCCTTATGCAGATACCATGCGCAAAGTGATTGGTCACCTTGCGAACGGTAATCTGGAATATAAGCACCCTTACCTGGAAGAACGCGACGTTAAACGTGTGGGCTACCTGGTGGTGTCGACCGACCGTGGTCTGTGTGGCGGCTTGAACATTAACCTGTTCAAGAAAGTACTGGCGGATATGAAAGCATGGTCCGATAAAGGCGTTCAGAGCGACCTCGCGATGATCGGCTCGAAAGGCGTGTCCTTCTTTAATTCCGTTGGTGGCAACGTTGTCGCCCAGGTGACCGGTATGGGTGATAACCCGTCCCTGTCCGAACTGATCGGCTCGGTTAAAGTGATGTTGCAGGCCTACGACGAAGGTCGTCTGGACAAGCTTTACATTGTCAGCAACAAATTTATCAACACCATGTCTCAGGTTCCAACCATCACCCAACTGCTGCCGTTACCGGCAGAAGAAGATGAAGAGTTGAAGCGTAAATCCTGGGATTATCTGTATGAACCTGATCCAAAGGCGCTGCTGGATACTCTCCTGCGTCGTTATGTGGAATCTCAGGTTTATCAGGGTGTTGTTGAAAACCTGGCCAGCGAGCAGGCCGCACGTATGGTGGCGATGAAAGCCGCGACCGATAATGGCGGCAGCCTGATTAAAGAGCTGCAGTTGGTTTACAACAAAGCTCGTCAGGCCAGCATTACTCAGGAACTCACCGAGATCGTCTCGGGGGCCGCCGCGGTTTAACCAGGTTTACGAATTTCGTAGAGGATTCAAGATGGCTACTGGAAAAATTATCCAGGTAATCGGCGCCGTGGTGGACGTCGAGTTCCCTCAGGATGCCGTACCACGAGTGTACGATGCACTTGAGGTAAAGAATGGTGAAGAGCGTCTGGTGCTGGAAGTTCAGCAACAGCTCGGCGGTGGCGTTGTACGTACCATCGCAATGGGTTCTTCTGACGGTCTGCGTCGTGGTCTGGAAGTAACGGACCTGGCTCACCCGATCGAAGTCCCGGTAGGTAAAGCAACATTGGGTCGTATCATGAACGTACTGGGCGAACCAGTAGACATGAAAGGCGACATCGGTGAAGAAGAGCGTTGGGCGATCCACCGTGCAGCACCGTCCTACGAAGAGTTGTCAAACTCTCAGGAACTGCTGGAAACCGGTATCAAAGTTATCGACCTGATGTGTCCGTTCGCTAAGGGCGGTAAAGTGGGTCTGTTCGGTGGTGCGGGTGTAGGTAAAACCGTAAACATGATGGAGCTTATTCGTAACATCGCGATCGAGCACTCCGGTTACTCTGTGTTTGCGGGCGTAGGTGAACGTACTCGTGAGGGTAACGACTTCTACCACGAAATGACCGACTCCAACGTTATCGACAAAGTATCCCTGGTGTATGGCCAGATGAACGAGCCGCCGGGAAACCGTCTGCGCGTTGCACTGACCGGTCTGACCATGGCTGAGAAGTTCCGTGACGAAGGTCGTGACGTACTGTTGTTCGTTGACAACATCTACCGTTACACCCTGGCCGGTACGGAAGTATCCGCACTGCTGGGCCGTATGCCTTCTGCGGTAGGTTACCAGCCGACGCTGGCGGAAGAGATGGGCGTTCTGCAGGAACGTATCACCTCCACCAAAACCGGTTCTATCACCTCCGTACAGGCGGTATACGTACCTGCGGATGACTTGACTGACCCGTCACCAGCCACCACCTTTGCGCACTTAGATGCAACCGTGGTACTGAGCCGTCAGATCGCGTCTCTGGGTATCTACCCGGCCGTTGACCCGCTGGACTCCACCAGCCGTCAGCTGGATCCACTGGTGGTTGGTCAGGAGCACTACGACACTGCGCGTGGCGTACAGTCTATCCTGCAGCGTTACCAGGAACTGAAAGACATCATCGCCATCCTGGGTATGGATGAGCTGTCAGAAGAAGACAAACTGGTGGTAGCACGTGCGCGTAAGATCCAGCGCTTCCTGTCCCAGCCGTTCTTCGTGGCAGAAGTGTTTACCGGTTCTCCGGGCAAATACGTCTCCCTGAAAGACACCATCCGTGGCTTTAAAGGCATCATGGAAGGCGAATACGATCACCTGCCGGAGCAGGCGTTCTACATGGTCGGTTCCATTGACGAAGCCGTGGAAAAAGCCAAAAAACTTTAACGCCTTAATCGGAGGGTGATATGGCAATGACTTACCACCTGGACGTCGTCAGCGCAGAGCAACAAATGTTCTCTGGTCTGGTCGAGAAAATCCAGGTAACGGGTAGCGAAGGTGAACTGGGTATTTACCCGGGTCACGCGCCGCTGCTCACCGCCATTAAGCCTGGTATGATCCGCATCGTGAAACAGCACGGTCATGAAGAGTTTATCTATCTGTCCGGCGGCATTCTTGAAGTGCAGCCTGGCAACGTGACCGTACTGGCTGATACCGCTATTCGTGGCCAGGATCTCGACGAAGCGCGAGCGCTGGAATCGAAACGTAAAGCCGAAGAGCACATTAAGAGCTCGCACGGCGACGTGGATTACGCTCAGGCGTCTGCCGAACTGGCGAAAGCTATTGCGAAACTGCGCGTTATCGAGTTGACCAAAAAAGCGATGTAACACCGGCTTAAAGTCAAAAAGCCAGTCTGATTATCAGGCTGGCTTTTTTTATGGGCAAAATCTGTACTTTTATTGATGACACAAATGCCCTGCTCAATACTTTATTCACCGCTAAAAAAAATAGCAAAAACATCGTCCTGCTCACGATATCCGGGCAGGAAGCGCTATTTTTGCAGATAAAGTACCGTGTAAAAGCAAAAAAAATGCCCTAAATTACGCTCTGGTAAGGCAGGTTGTGCATTTTACTTTCTTGCCATTTCGCGTTGAAAAAAATGTAGAATTTTCAAGGTGAAACAGTAAAACTTCCACTCAAATTAAAGTCAGGACGCGTATGTTGAACACGAAAATGAGTGTGGTGATCCTTGCCGCTGGCAAAGGCACACGCATGTATTCCGATCTTCCGAAAGTGCTGCATACCCTTGCAGGGAAAGCGATGGTTCAGCATGTTATTGATGTGGCGAATAATCTTGGCGCCGATCATGTACACCTTGTCTATGGGCACGGCGGCGATCTGTTAAAACAAACGCTGTCTGACGACAAACTCAACTGGGTGTTACAGGCTGAGCAACTGGGTACCGGGCATGCAATGCAGCAGGCTGCGCCCTTCTTCGCTGACGACGAAGATATCCTGATGCTTTATGGCGATGTGCCCCTGATCTCCATCGATACCCTCACCCGCCTGCGCGAAGCAAAACCGCAAGGGGGGATTGGTCTGCTCACCGTGAAGCTTGACGATCCAAGTGGATATGGCCGAATTACGCGTGAGAACGGTAAAGTTACCGGCATTGTTGAACATAAAGATGCGACCGAGCAGCAGCGCCAGATCCAGGAAATCAATACCGGTATTCTGATAGCAAACGGCGGCGACATGAAACGCTGGCTGAGTCAGCTCACCAATAATAATGCGCAGGGTGAGTATTACATCACCGACATCATTGCTCTTGCTTATCAGGAAGGTCATGAAATCGCAGCCGTCCATCCGCAGCGCCTGAGTGAAGTGGAGGGGGTGAACAACCGCCTCCAGCTCTCCCGCCTCGAACGTGTCTATCAAACTGAGCAGGCTGAAAGATTGCTTCTTGCTGGCGTGATGTTGCGCGATCCGGCACGCTTCGATCTGCGTGGAACCCTGACGCATGGGCGGGATGTTGAGATTGATGCTAACGTGATTGTTGAAGGTGACGTCAAACTTGGCAACCGCGTGAAAATTGGCGCGGGTTGTGTCATCAAAAACAGCGTAATTGGCGATGACTGTGAAATCAGCCCTTACAGCGTGCTGGAAGATGCCACGCTTGAAGCTGCCTGTACGATTGGCCCGTTTGCCCGCCTGCGTCCGGGCGCTGAATTACAGGAAGGTGCGCACGTAGGTAACTTCGTTGAAATGAAGAAAGCGCGTTTGGGCAAAGGCTCGAAAGCCGGTCATCTGACGTACCTTGGCGATGCGGAAATTGGCGACAACGTCAATATCGGCGCGGGGACCATCACCTGTAATTATGACGGGGCCAACAAACACAAGACGATTATTGGCGATGATGTATTTGTCGGGTCCGACACCCAACTGGTGGCCCCGGTGAGCGTGGGTAAAGGGGCAACCATAGCGGCAGGCACGACAGTGACCCGTAATGTCGCCGATAACGAACTGGTTTTAAGCCGCGTGCCGCAGGTCCATAAACAGGGCTGGCAGCGTCCGGTGAAGAAAAAGTAATTTTCATGCCGGAGAAATCCGGCAAACAGGGATGAGGGGATAACATAATCCCCCGCCCGATAATCAGTACCATAAAAATAACCCCACTCTCTACAAGGCTCGGGGCGCCCAAAAAAGGGCATTACCCAAAGAATTCGCGTTGTGGCAAGGCGGCAAATGCGTGAGGCCATGGGAGCTTACTGATGTAAGTGACCATGGCGAACACATGTAGCCAACGCAGTTACAGCGTGAAAGACAAAGGGTGAAAACAGGTCAGCGACAACGCATGGCACAATGCCATAATCAGGAAATCTAACTATGTGTGGAATTGTTGGCGCAGTTGCGCAGCGTGATATTGCTGAAATCCTTCTGGAAGGCTTACGTCGTCTGGAATACCGTGGCTATGACTCTGCCGGTCTGGCAGTGGTTGATGCAGAAGGTCATATGACCCGTCTGCGTCGTCTCGGCAAAGTACAGATGCTGGCTCAGGCCGCGGAAGAGCATCCGTTACACGGTGGTACCGGTATTGCTCACACCCGTTGGGCGACGCACGGTGAACCTTCCGAGGGCAACGCACACCCGCATGTGTCTGAACACATCGTTGTAGTACACAACGGCATTATCGAAAACCACGAACCGCTGCGCGAAGAATTGAAAGCGCGCGGCTACACTTTTGTTTCTGAGACCGATACAGAAGTGATTGCTCACTTAGTGCACTGGGAGCTGGCGCAAGGCGGTACGCTGCGTGATGCTGTACTGCGTACTATCCCGCAACTGCGCGGCGCGTACGGCACAGTCATCATGGATTCCCGCGATCCGAGCACGCTGCTGGCTGCTCGCTCCGGTAGTCCGATGGTTATCGGTCTGGGCATGGGGGAAAACTTTATCGCGTCCGATCAACTGGCTCTGCTGCCGGTGACGCGTCGCTTTATCTTCCTTGAAGAAGGTGATATCGCTGAGGTAACACGCCGTAGCGTGACGGTGTTTGATAAAACGGGCGCGCAGGTTAAGCGTCAGGAGATCGAATCCAATCTGCAATATGACGCAGGCGATAAAGGCGCTTACCGTCACTATATGCAAAAAGAGATCTACGAACAGCCGAATGCGATTAAAAACACGCTGACCGGGCGTATCAGCCACGGTGAAGTGGATTTAAGTGAACTGGGCTCACATGCCAATGATCTGCTGAGCAAAGTTGAGCACATCCAGATCATCGCCTGCGGTACCTCGTATAACTCCGGCATGGTTTCTCGCTACTGGTTTGAATCGCTGGCGGGTATTCCGTGTGATGTAGAGATCGCCTCCGAGTTCCGTTACCGCAAATCTGCCGTGCGTCGCAATAGTCTGATGATTACACTGTCTCAGTCTGGCGAAACGGCCGACACTCTGGCGGGGCTGCGTCTGTCTAAAGAGCTGGGCTATCTGGGCTCGCTGGCTATCTGTAACGTTCCTGGTTCCTCGCTGGTGCGTGAATCCGATTTGGCCATCATGACCAATGCGGGTACGGAAATTGGCGTGGCTTCGACCAAAGCCTTCACGACTCAGTTAACCGTGCTGCTGATGCTGGTGGCGAAACTGAGCCATCTGAAAGGGCTGGATGCCTCTGTCGAACATAGCATTGTTCACGGTCTGCAGACGCTGCCGAGCCGCATTGAACAGATGCTGTCGCAGGATAAACGCATCGCGCAACTGGCAGAGGACTTCTCTGACAAGCATCACGCCTTGTTCCTTGGTCGTGGCGATCAATACCCGATTGCCCTGGAAGGCGCGCTGAAGCTCAAAGAGATCTCCTATATTCATGCAGAAGCGTATGCCGCTGGTGAACTGAAACATGGCCCACTGGCCCTGATTGATGATGATATGCCGGTTATCGTCATTGCGCCGAACAATGAACTGTTGGAAAAACTGAAATCCAACATTGAAGAAGTTCGCGCTCGTGGCGGTGTACTGTATGTCTTCGCCGATCAGGATGCTGGCTTTGTCAGCAGCGATACCATGCATATCATTGATATGCCGCATGTTGATGAAGTTATTGCCCCTATCTTCTACACTGTTCCGCTACAGCTGCTGGCCTATCACGTTGCGCTGATTAAAGGCACTGATGTGGACCAGCCGCGCAATCTGGCAAAATCGGTGACCGTGGAATAAAGTCGTAAACACGTCATGACGCATAAAAGAGGTTGCCTGGTGGCAGCCTCTTTTTTTCAGGATGATGATGAATCTGTTGAAACGCATAATCGGGCGCAAATTTTTGGCGCTCATCGACTACTGCGACAAGGTGGAAGCAGCAATATCGGGCCGTAAACTTGCGCAATTAAAACAGCTGGCAGAGGCCTTTCAGGAAATGCCGAAGGCTTACTACATCCGCGTGACGACATATTTCGGCAGCATACTGGCGCTGTTTTATACCTTGCTTTTGAGCTATGTCGGACTTGCCATTGCACTCAGAACCGTTACCGGCGGCTGGGGTGTTATCACAGGTCTTGTTGTCTTTATTCTGCTGGTGATGGCGTTATCAGGAGCAGATAAAGGGAGAACACGATCCCTGAGATTATTTTTAGCCGTCTGGTCGCTGTTATGTGTTTGCAATGTGCTGGTGGCAGGATGGCTGCTGTTCGCCTCTTTTTCATGGTTAAGTGTCGGTTGTTGGGCCGGGAGTTTACTTCTCTTATGGCTAACACGGCAGGTCATGAACGGGCCAGAACTGACGAAACTGATGCAGTGGCGTGTTTCACTTCGGATAGCGCAGTATCGGCGCCAGGCATTGACGCAACCCAGACGCAAATGAATTGATCTGCGGCTATCTTTTGTCGATTTTTGCTGGGACATCTTGCCGGCATCTACTACTTTTTTAGTGTCATAAAACTAAAATCTTGCTGACATCTCACTGTCATGAAACACGTTATCTTGCTGATAAATCATACAAGATACGGTTAATCTATGTGAAAGCTGTCATTGTCATCAAACAGTAACAATCATTGCATATAACTGTCATCAAAGTGTCCTATTTTGCTCGTCGTAGCCACTTAAACAACGATTTACGATTCTTGCAGGAGACATTATGAACGTTATGCGTACCACTGTCGCAACTGTTGTCGCCGCGACCTTTTCTCTGAGTGCATTTGCAGTTAACGCCGCTGCAAGCCTGACAGGTGCGGGTGCAACTTTCCCGGCGCCGGTGTATGCCAAATGGGCTGATACCTACCAGAAAGAAACCGGTAATAAGGTTAACTACCAGGGTATCGGTTCTTCTGGCGGCGTAAAACAGATCACTGCAAACACTGTAGACTTCGGCGCTTCTGATGCTCCGCTGGCTGACGATAAACTGGCTCAGGAAGGCCTGTTCCAGTTCCCGACCGTCATCGGCGGCGTTGTTCTGGCTGTTAACCTGGAAGGTTTCAAATCTGGTGAACTGGTGCTGGACGGTAAAACGCTGGGCGATATTTATCTGGGCAAAATCAAAAAATGGGATGATGCGGCCATTGCTAAGCTGAACCCGGGTAAGAAACTGCCTTCTCAGAATATCGCTGTTGTGCGTCGTGCTGATGGTTCCGGTACCTCTTTCGTGTTTACCAGCTATCTGGCAAAAGTTAACGAAGAGTGGAAATCCTCTGTCGGCGCTGGCTCTACTGTTAACTGGCCGACCGGTCTGGGCGGTAAAGGTAACGACGGTATCGCTGCATTCGTACAACGTCTGCCGGGCTCCATTGGTTATGTTGAATATGCGTATGCTAAGCAGAATAACCTGACCTACACCAAACTGCTGTCTGCTGATGGCAAGCCGGTTAGCCCGACCGAAGCAAACTTCTCCAATGCGACCAAAAACATCGACTGGAGCAAATCTTTTGCACAGGACCTGACCAACCAAAAAGGTGCCGATGTGTGGCCGATTACGTCCACCACCTTCATCCTGGTTCACAAAGAGCAGAAAAATCCTGAGCAGGGCGCAGAAGTGCTGAAATTCTTCGACTGGGCATACAAAAACGGCGGCAAACAGGCTAATGACCTGGACTACGCTACCCTGCCTGAGAGTGTTGTTGCACAGATTCGCGCTGCATGGAAAACCAACGTGAAAGACAGCAGCGGTAAAGCGCTGTACTAAATACCCGTCATACTTCGAGCCGCAGCTGTGTTGGCTGCACTTGTCCACCCCAGTTACATAGTGAATCTATGCTCCTGGGGGTTCACAAGTTTGCCGCCTTGCTGCAACTCGAATTATTTAGGGTATGGCATTACGTTAGCCAGGAAGCACGATAAAATGCGCGCTTCCTGGCCCAAACTTAAAGAGTGATTTATGGCTGCAACCAAGCCGGCTTTTAGCCCCCCGGGCAAAAAAGGTGACATGATTTTCAGCGCGCTGGTAAAACTGGCTGCGCTGATTGTGCTATTGCTGCTCGGCGGCATTATCGTGTCTCTGATTTTCTCCTCATGGCCGAGTATCCAGAAATTTGGTTTTTCCTTCTTATGGAACAAAGAGTGGGATGCGCCGAATGAAACCTTTGGGGCACTGGTTCCCATTTACGGTACGCTGGTCACGTCATTTATCGCACTGCTGATTGCCGTTCCGGTGAGTTTTGGTATCGCATTGTTCCTGACGGAGCTGGCGCCTGGCTGGCTGAAACGTCCTCTGGGGATTGCGATTGAACTGCTGGCGGCTATTCCGAGTATCGTTTACGGCATGTGGGGCTTGTTTATTTTTGCGCCGCTGTTTGCCAAATATTTCCAGGAGCCGGTCGGCAACGTCATGTCCGCGATTCCGTTTGTTGGCGCCCTTTTCTCTGGCCCGGCATTTGGTATTGGTATCCTGGCTGCTGGGGTCATCCTCGCCATTATGATCATTCCGTACATCGCCGCCGTTATGCGCGATGTATTCGAACAAACCCCGGTGATGATGAAAGAGTCTGCCTACGGTATCGGCTGCACCACGTGGGAAGTTATCTGGCGTATTGTTCTGCCGTTCACCAAAAATGGCGTTATCGGCGGCATTATGCTGGGGCTGGGTCGTGCACTGGGCGAAACCATGGCGGTGACCTTCATCATCGGTAACACTTACCAGCTCGATAACGCCTCGCTGTACATGCCTGGCAACAGTATTACCTCCGCGCTGGCGAATGAGTTTGCCGAAGCGGAATCCGGTCTGCACGTTGCCGCCTTGATGGAACTGGGTCTTATCCTCTTCGTCATTACCTTTATTGTGCTGGCGATTTCGAAGTTCATGATCATGCGCCTGGCGAAAAATGAGGGGGCCCGATAATGGCTACGCTTGAAATGCAAACCACCGCAGAGCTGGCTGAATCTCGCCGCAAGATGCAGGCTAAGCGCCGTACCAAAAACCGTATCGCCCTGACGCTGTCGATGGCGACCATGGCTTTTGGTTTGTTCTGGCTGGTCTGGATCCTGCTGTCGACCATTGGGCGTGGCTTTGATGGGATGTCTCTGGCGCTCTTTACCGAAATGACGCCGCCGCCGAACACGGCGGGTGGGGGGCTGGCGAATGCGCTGGCGGGAAGCGCGCTGCTCATCTTCTGGGCGACCGCTGTTGGTACGCCGCTGGGTATTATGGCCGGGATCTATCTGGCCGAGTATGGTCGTAAATCGATTCTGGCCGAAATTATCCGTTTCATTAACGATATTCTGCTTTCCGCACCGTCTATTGTTGTTGGCCTGTTCGTTTACACCATTGTGGTGGCGCAGATGCAACACTTCTCTGGCTGGGCGGGTGTGATTGCGCTGGCGCTGCTGCAGGTGCCGATAGTCATTCGTACCACCGAGAACATGCTGAAACTGGTGCCGGACAGCCTGCGAGAAGCGGCTTACGCGCTGGGGACACCAAAGTGGAAGATGATTTCCGCGATTACCGTGAAAGCTTCTATCTCCGGGATCATGACCGGCGTACTGCTGGCGGTTGCGCGTATTGCAGGTGAAACCGCACCGCTGCTGTTTACCGCGCTGTCGAACCAGTTCTGGAGCACCGACATGATGAGGCCGATTGCGAACTTACCGGTCACCATCTTTAAGTTTGCGATGAGCCCGTTTGCTGAATGGCAGCAACTGGCCTGGGCCGGTGTCCTGATTATCACGCTGTGTGTGCTGTTGCTGAACATTCTGGCGCGTGTCATTTTCGCGGCGAAGAAACACTAATTTTTGCGGCGCGGTGTAACGCGGTGCCGAGTGAGGAAAGAGATAAATGAGTATGGTTGATACCACGCCGGGCAAAATTCAGGTTCGCGATTTGAACTTCTATTACGGCAAATTCCATGCCCTGAAAAACATCAGCCTGGACATTGCTAAAAACCAGGTAACGGCGTTTATCGGGCCGTCAGGCTGCGGTAAGTCAACGCTGCTGCGTACGTTCAATAAAATGTTTGAACTGTACCCGGAACAACGCGCAGAAGGTGAAATTCTGCTGGATGGGGATAACATTCTCACCAATACTCAGGATATCGCCCTGTTGCGTGCAAAAGTTGGGATGGTTTTCCAGAAGCCAACGCCGTTCCCGATGTCGATTTACGACAACATCGCCTTCGGCGTGCGTCTGTTTGAAAAACTTTCTCGCGCCGATATGGACGAACGCGTGCAATGGGCCTTGACCAAGGCTGCATTATGGAATGAAACCAAGGATAAATTGCACCAGAGCGGGTACTCTCTTTCCGGTGGCCAGCAGCAGCGTCTGTGTATTGCCCGCGGGATTGCGATCCGTCCGGAAGTGTTACTGCTGGACGAACCTTGTTCGGCACTCGACCCCATTTCGACTGGTCGTATCGAAGAATTGATCACCGAGTTGAAGCAGGATTACACCGTGGTCATCGTCACTCACAACATGCAGCAGGCTGCGCGTTGTTCCGATCACACGGCGTTTATGTATCTCGGCGAATTGATTGAGTTCAGCAACACAGATGACCTGTTCACCAAGCCGAAGAAAAAGCAAACCGAAGATTATATTACTGGCCGCTACGGTTGATTTGCCATACTGCTTTCAGGCTCTAGCTGTGTTGGCTGCCTTTGTTCACCCCGGTCGTATCGTGTGATGCGCTCCGGGGATTCGCTCAGTTGCCGCCTTGTTATAGCCCAAAAATAGTTGGGCATCAGGAGACACCATGGACAACCTCAATCTTAACAAACATATTTCGGGCCAGTTCAACGCTGAGCTGGAGAGTATCCGTACTCAGGTCATGACCATGGGTGGGATGGTAGAGCAACAACTTTCTGATGCGATCACTGCGATGCATAACCAGGACAGCGAGCTGGCTCAGCGCGTTGTTGAGGGTGATAAGCAGGTGAACATGATGGAAGTCGCTATCGACGAAGCCTGCGTACGCATCATTGCAAAGCGCCAGCCGACCGCCAGCGACCTGCGTCTGGTCATGGCGATCATCAAAACGATCGCTGAACTGGAACGTATTGGTGATGTTGCCGATAAAATCTGTCGTACCGCGCTGGAGAAATTCTCTTCGCAGCACCAGCCGCTGCTGGTGAGCCTGGAGTCACTCGGCCGTCACACCGTGCAGATGTTGCACGACGTGCTGGATGCCTTCGCGCGTATGGATATTGACGAAGCGGTGCGTATTTACCGTGAAGATAAAAAAGTCGACCAGGAATATGAAGGCATCGTGCGTCAGCTGATGACCTACATGATGGAAGACCCGCGTACTATTCCGAGCGTGTTGACTGCGCTGTTCTGCGCCCGTTCCATCGAACGTATCGGCGACCGTTGCCAGAATATCTGCGAATACATTTTCTATTTCGTTAAAGGCCAGGACTTCCGTCACGTAGGTGGCGATGAACTGGATAAATTGCTCGCCGGGAAAGATCCGAAAGAGTAAGGCTGATCGCCGTAAAACCTGTCGTCGACAGCAAGTGGCGACAGAAAAACTCGTTATAAATCACAATTTATTCTTTTGCTCATTGCTGGTGGTTTAAAAATCGCTATGTTGTGGGCTGAAACTGGATTGCTACCGCTTTGCGGGCTAAACCTGACATCTCTTCTTCGGAGGTGCCAGGTTTTTTGTTTTTTGGGCCGTTGAAAAAAACAGTCAGCCGCAAAGATGTGTCCAGTACAGGATTGTTACTGCTTTAGACAGGCAAAACCTGAACCCATACCCGATCACTCTCGGGTGGGTTCAGGTTTTTTTTTATCCAAAAAATGGTTGGATGGAAACCATGAAAAAAACAATACCCTTAATTCTGGCATCATCTTTTTTATACTCAGTGACCCCAGCGATGGCCGCGAGCGGAAATATGACCATCGAGCAGCGACTTGCGGCGCTGGAGAAAGACCTCAGCGAAACGAAAAAGGAATTACAGCGCTACAAGGACGAAGAGAAGAGTAAGCAGGCGGTTTATTTTGCCCAGGCCTCTTCTGCGCCTGCATCGGCGGCGGCAAATAAGGCGAAAGCGACCCCGGCTCCTGCACCCGCAGCTGTGCTGGTTCAGACAGCGCCAGCGCCGGGCGCTCAACCGTCTAAAACTGACGATGTTTCATCTATGTCGATGAAAGATCTCAGTAAGTTCGTTAAAGATGAAATTGGGTTTAGTTACAACGGTTATTTCCGTTCTGGTTGGGCGACCACCACTAACGGATCCCCAAAATCCTGGGCTATCGGCTCGCTGGGGCGTTTTGGCAACGAATACACCAGCTGGTTTGATTTGCAGTTCTCCCAGCGCGTCTATAACGAAAATGGTAAGAGTGCGAAAGCGGTCGTCATGCTGGATGGCAACGTTGGACAGTCTTACTCTGCTGGCTGGTTTGGTGATAACAGCACCAACGAAAACTACCTGCAATTTTCCGATATCTACCTCACCACCACCGGTTTCCTGCCATTCGCCCCGGAAGCGGATCTGTGGGTGGGTAAGCATCAACTTCCCAAATATGAAGTGCAAATGCTCGACTGGAAAACGCAGCGTACCGACTCATCAGGCGGCGCCGGGATTGAAAACATGAAGCTTGGCAGCGGTAAGCTCGATATTGCGCTGTTGCGTGAGGATATTGACCAGTACGACCGCTCACTGAGCCACTCACAGAAACTCAATACCAACACCGTTGATGTCCGCTACAAAGCCATTCCGTTGTGGGATAAAGCCGAGCTGATGATCAATGGCCGTTATGCGATGGCGAACTCAACGGATACGCAGAAAGAGAACGTGAACGACAACGGGTATTACAAATGGAAAGATACCTGGATGTTTGGCACGGCGTTAACGCAGAAATTCAAAAATGGCGGCTATAACGAATTCAGCTTCCTGATGGCCAACAACTCGCTGGCAAGCAGCTTTGCCCGCTACAGCGGCTCCAGTCCGTATATCGCGTTCAATGGCCGTTACTATGGCGACCACACCAACGGTACGGCGATTCGTCTGGTTTCGCAGGGTGAAACCTATTTACGTGACGATGTGATCGTGGCCAACGCGCTGGTCTACTCACGCGGCGAAGATGTCTATAGCTATGAGACGGGCGCACACAGTGATTTCAACAGCTATCGCGCGGTGGTGCGTCCGGCGTATATCTGGGACAAATACAACCAGACGGGCGTAGAACTGGCGTATTTCAACCAGCAGAATAAAAATCAGTATGGCGCGAAATTCAAAGAGGCGGGGTATAAAACCACGCTTTACCATACGCTTAAAGTCAACACCAGCATGCTGACGTCCCGTCCGGAAATTCGTTTTTATGGTACCTACATCCATGCGCTGGACAACGAACTGGATAATTTCAGCTTCGCTGACGAGAAAAACAATCAGTTTGCCGCAGGCGTTCAGGCTGAGGTCTGGTGGTAATGCCCGCACAGGGATTTACATGAACGAGACAATAAAATGAGGGATTTGCTATGAAAAGAAACATCGCCTGTCTGACACTCGCCATCACTGCGCTGCTGGGTGGTGCCGCCCTGCCTGCGTTCGCCGCACCCTTTCCGGCAACCCCGGACATGTCGGTGCCGGTGAGCCAGTACGTAACCCAGGTGAACGCTGATAAAAGCATTACCTTTCGCCTGTTTGCGCCCGCAGCAAAACGGGTGTCGGTGGTGACCGGTTCCACCCCGGACAGCTTTGTCTCCCATGATATGAGCAAAGATGAGAGCGGCGTCTGGTCCTGGAAAAGCGATTCTCTGACGCCGAATCTGTACGAGTACTACTTTGATGTGGATGGTTTCCGCTCGGTAGACACAGGAAGCCGTTTTCAGAAACCGCAGCGTCAGGTTAACACCAGCCTGATCCTGGTACCGGGAAGTATTCTTGACGATCGCGCCGTACCGCATGGCGATCTGTTGACGGTAACCTATCACTCGAAAGAATTGCGCTCAGAACGTCGCGTCTATATCTGGACGCCGCCGGGCTATAACAGCAAAGGCGAACCCCTGCCGGTGCTCTATTTCTATCATGGTTTTGGCGACACCGGTCTGTCCGCTATCGATCAGGGACGTTTGCCGCAGATAATGGACAACCTGCTGGCGGAGGGGAAAATCAAGCCGATGCTGGTGGTCGTTCCGGATACGGAAACGGATATTGTGCAGGCCATACCGGAAAATTACCCACCAAAAGATCGTCGCAAAGCATTTTATCCCCTCAATGCGAAAGCGGCCGATCGCGAGTTGATGCATGACATTATACCGATGGTCGATGCACGGTTTAACGTGCGTAAAGATGCAAACGGACGCGCGCTGGCTGGCTTATCGCAGGGCGGTTATCAGGCGCTGGTATCCGGGATGAACCATCTGGATAGCTTTGGCTGGCTGGCAACATTCAGCGGCGTGACCACCACCACCGTTCCGGATGCCGGTGTTACCGCTCAGCTCAATAAACCTCAGGAGATCAATAAGCAACTGCATAACTTCACGGTAGTGGTCGGCGAAAAAGATTCTGTTACCGGGAAAGATATTGCCGGACTGAAAACCGACCTGGAAAAACAGGGGATCAAGTTTGACTATAAAATGTACCCTGGGCTGAACCACGAAATGGATGTCTGGCGTCCGGCTTATGCCGAGTTTGTGCAGAAACTGTTTAAGTGATGCATTACGCCTCTCCTGTTATGGGGGAGGCGTTTACCGTTAGCGCGTAATGTTCCAGCCGCGCGCTTTCCACAATGCCGGGAGTTGCGACAGTTCGGTGAACGTGGTCACCTGCGGATGGTCGATCGGTTTGTTGTGCGGATCGGCACAGAAATAAAAGACTTCCATGCCCGCTGCGATACCCGATTGCGCGCCCGCCACCGAGTCATCAATCAGAATGCAGCGTGTCGTATTCACATTCAGCGCTTTTGCCGCATGGAACATCAGTTCCGGGTCCGGCTTCCAGCGTTGAATATCGTAGCCGCTAAACAGGCGTTCCGGGAAATGGTGCAGAAGGCCTGTTTTGCCAAGAGAGTGTTCCATTTTGCTTACCGGCCCGTTAGAGACCACGCAAACAGGCACGCTGACCGCATCGAGTAACTCCTTCGCCCCCGGAATGATTTCCAGCTCGGAATCAAACAGCCGCGCCACTTCGCTGCGAAAAACCGGCTCCAGCTTCGTCTTATCCAGCGTCACGCCGTGTTCTTCACCTGTCACCTCAATGATCTCGTAGAGTTTCATCCCTTTGAAACGTTTGAACACCTCTTCAAGATCGAGCGTGATGCCAAATTCTTTAAACATATGCACATATGCGCGCGAACAGATGACTTCACTGTCGACCAGGGTGCCGTCACAGTCGAAAAATACTGCTTCTATTTGGGACATGTGATTTCCTGTAACTTGCAAGTTTATCGTTTACTTAAGGCAGATTACCCCACGCAATCGTTGCCGTATAAGCAAATTCAATGAAAAAAAGTGTGTGATAACCGTCAACATTGTCTCATTTTGGTATAGGATAGCGACGAATTTTCCCTCCTTGTTCGGAAATTGATAATGAGCCAACAACACACTACCCAGGCGTCGAGCCAAGGGTTGCTTGAGCGCGTGTTTAAACTGCGTGAACATGGCACGTCGGCACGCACCGAAGTGATCGCCGGTTTCACCACGTTTTTGACGATGGTTTACATCGTTTTTGTTAACCCGCAGATTTTGGGTGTCGCCGGGATGGACACCAGTGCGGTATTCGTCACCACCTGTCTGATTGCCGCGTTCGGCAGTATCCTGATGGGGCTGTTTGCTAACCTGCCGGTTGCGCTGGCACCCGCGATGGGCCTGAACGCTTTCTTCGCGTTTGTGGTTGTTGGTGCGATGGGGTTGTCCTGGCAGATTGGTATGGGCGCGATTTTCTGGGGCGCAGTCGGTCTGCTGTTGCTGACTATCTTCCGCGTGCGTTACTGGATGATTGCTAACATTCCGGTCAGCCTGCGTGTGGGCATCACCAGCGGTATTGGTCTGTTTATCGGCATGATGGGCCTGAAAAACGCCGGTGTGATTGTCCCGAACAAAGATACCCTGGTGGCGATTGGTAACCTGACATCTCATAGTGTTCTGCTGGGTGTTCTGGGCTTCTTCATCATTGCTGTTCTGGCTTCCCGCAATATTCACGCTGCGGTACTGATTTCTATCGTCGTGACCACCCTGCTGGGCTGGATGATGGGTGACGTGCAGTATCACGGGATTATTTCTGCGCCGCCGAGCGTGGCGAGCGTAGTGGGTAACGTTGACCTGGCCGGTTCATTCAACATTGGCCTGGCAGGCGTTATCTTCTCCTTTATGCTGGTTAACCTCTTTGACTCCTCCGGTACGCTGCTCGGTGTAACTGACAAAGCGGGTCTGGTTGATGAGAACGGTAAATTCCCGCGCATGAAGCAGGCGCTGTATGTCGACAGTATCTCTTCCGTGGCAGGTTCGTTCATTGGTACCTCTTCGGTGACCGCCTATATCGAATCCTCTTCCGGCGTCTCTGTTGGTGGCCGCACAGGCCTGACGGCTGTTGTCGTCGGCATCCTGTTCCTGCTGGTTATCTTCCTGTCGCCGTTGGCCGGAATGGTTCCTGCTTATGCTGCTGCGGGCGCGCTGATTTATGTTGGTGTCCTGATGACATCCAGCCTTTCTCGCGTGAAGTGGGATGACCTGACCGAAGCCGTCCCGGCATTTATTACCGCCGTAATGATGCCGTTCAGCTTCTCGATTACCGAAGGTATCGCGCTGGGCTTTATCTCTTACTGTGTGATGAAGCTGTTCACCGGTCGCCTGCGTGACCTCAGCCCGTGTGTGGTTGTGGTTGCGGTGCTGTTCGTGCTGAAAATTGTCTTTATCGACGCCAAATAAGCAGTAAGCCCTTTTCGAAGAAAAGGGCTTTCGTGTTTGCGCCCTCTCTCCGTGGGAGAGGGCATCAGCCCGCACTTCGCTTACGCTTTTACCCGCCTGATGTAATCGCCAAATGCCATCAACTGCCCGGTCAGATGATCGCGTGTACTCTGATCGACCACTTCTCCCGTTTGTTGATCGACTTTGCTCTGGATCACGCCGCCCATAAATTCCGGTTTGTTCATCACCATGGCATCAAGGAAGACCAGGATTTGCCGCAGGTGATACTGGCAACGCGCGCCGCCAATCGCGCCCATTGAGCTGGTCTGGATAAGCACCGGTTTGCCGGACAGCGGCTGTTCGGGAAGACGTGAGAGCCAGTCGATGGCGTTTTTCAGCCCGCCGGGTACGGAATAGTTATATTCCGGCGTCACAATGACCACCCCATCCGCCTCGCGAATCTGTTGTGCGATCTCTTCGATACGTGCGGGAAAACCGTTTTCCTGCTGCAAATCGGCGTCATACAGCGGAATGTCACCGATGGATGGTAACGGTAAAACGTCCATGCCCACAGGGGCCAGTTTGGGTAGCGTCCGCGCAACCATCGCGTTAAACGATCCTTTACGCAAACTACCCAGTAACGTCACAACGTTAAGTGATGCAGACATAATGACTCCTTGCAATCGGGTCAGTTAATAATAAGGGCTTTTTCTGCTGGTAAGCTGGTGAAGCGCATCAGGCGGGAGGCGGGATCGTTAGCGCGTGTCTGCACGTCAGGCAGAAAGCGCCACCCATTTCTACAATCAAACTCCCAGATCTTAAGGCTCTCGATGGCCGGCGTTACCGCAACCGACCAGATTAGGACATCCTCAGCATCGCATAACACTTCAACCTGAGCCAGTTGGGGAACGCGCAGTCGCCCGGCGCCGGGCAGGAGTTGCAGCATGCCGGGGGAATCCTGCATTTGATTGAGAAGCTTGAGCACGCTTTGTCTCAGGGTTGAGAGCTGCGCCTGTGCTTCGTTAGGGTCGTTTTGGTTATTGATCCACAGCTGTTCGTTGCTGCTGAACTGCCAGGCTTTTTGAGCATGAGGGCTATGAAAACTGCGGGTGGCGCGCTGTAACTCCATGTCCAGGCCACACTCACCTTCGGTGGTAATCGCCACACCAACCATATTTCCGGCGTACGCCAGAGAGAAATGGGGCAGGCCAGGATCGGAAAATTTCGGGCGTCCGCTGGACTCAATTATGATGTCCGGGAGCTCGCTGATGCCATAAAGCATAAACATCATTTCGGCGAGCAGTGCTCGTGAAGCCAGATAGCGCGACTGCTGGTGTTCAGGAAGTTGCCGGGCGCTGTTATGACAAGCCCCGGAGAGTCGCGTTGAAACTAAACATCCCTCTGAGAGGATCCCTCGTGCAAAATGCGTTGCCATTTTCCCTCCGTGATAATGGTCTGATGCAGGAAACGATAATCAACATTATCGCGCATACCGCATAGGTTTTAATGCGGAAAAACGCCGCTGAAAAGACCAAACTGGCCACATTTACAATATATTTAGTCAATATGTGCCCATCTACATATTTCCTGCACAATTCATTCAATCGGCAGTACGCGTGTCCAGTTGTAATTCACCTGAGCCAGTTTCAGCATTCCTTCTACGCTGCCGTAGCGATGCTGGCGATTTGTGAGGAAAAAGCGTCGTAAAGATGGGGGCAGGTATTGTGCACGATAACGTAATAACGTGGTGTGCCAGAATGGCGGTGGCAGAGGAGTGTGCGCATGACGGTCAAGCAGAGGAGTGCGCCAGGGGGAGGCGAGTAGCGCGTCGCAAAATTGCTGGCGCGCCTGTTGGCTTTTCTCATCAGGAATGCCCGCCAGTAAAATCTGGCCCGGTAGCGCAACCAGCCGTAGTTCACTGATGCAGACGCTATGTTGCCGCCAGCGCTGCCAGAGCGTCAGCAAAGTGCCTATGTCATCCGGCGGCTCTGCGGCGGTATAAAGCGGCAAAGTGATCGGGAGAAAGGTAAAGTGCAGGCCGTTAGCAGGCATGACATCGGCCAGCGTATCGCCGCTTACCCGTATCGCCAGCTGCTGGCGCAGGGAAGCGACAAGAGTGGGCAATGGTGGCTGAATACCGCTGGCCAGCGCCAGTTTGTGCGGATCGTAATAGCCTTGCAGCATAATGTCGCCGCAATCAGGCGCTTTTTGCCAGGCGGCCAGCGTACGTTCGCTGGTCGCTTCGTAAAGCGCTGACAGGCTATCGTTCGTCTGGCTCATTTACCGATACAGAAGCTGGAGAAAATACGGCCCAGCAGATCGTCGGAGGTAAACTCTCCGGTGATCTCACTTAACGCCTGCTGCGCAAGTCTCAGCTCTTCTGCCAGCAGTTCCCCTGCCCAGGCGCCCAGTAGCTGCGCTTTGCCCTGTTCAAGGTGACTGGCAGCGTCTGACAGTGCCTGCAGATGGCGACGACGCGCCAGAAAGCCGCCTTCCATACGGGTATCAAAACCCATGCTCTGCTTGAGATGGTTACGCAACTCATCCACGCCTTCACCAGTACGTGCCGACAGACGAATCAGTGAGTGACCATTTACATCGCTGATACCCAGCGTTTCGCCGGTCACATCCGCTTTGTTACGCACCACGGTAATGGGCAGTTTGTCGGGCAGACGGGCGATAAAGTCCGGCCAAATCTCTGCCGGGTCAACGGCGCTGGTCGTCGTACCATCTACCATAAACAGTACGCGGTCTGCCTGTTCAATCTCCTGCCAGGCTCGCTCAATACCGATGCGCTCGACTTCGTCGCTGGCATCGCGCAACCCGGCGGTGTCGATAATATGCAACGGCATGCCATCAATGTGGATATGCTCGCGCAATACATCGCGCGTGGTGCCAGCGATATCTGTCACGATCGCAGCCTCACGGCCCGCCAGCGCATTCAGCAGGCTCGATTTCCCGGCGTTTGGACGCCCGGCAATCACTACCTTCATCCCTTCGCGTAGCAGGCTACCCTGGCGAGCTTCGGCACGCACGGCATCTAAATCGCCCATCACGCTGTTGAGCTGAGCTTCTATTTTGCCGTCGGACAGGAAGTCGATTTCCTCATCCGGGAAATCAATCGCCGCTTCCACGTAAATGCGCAGGTGAGTAAGTGCTTCCACAAGGTGATTAATGCGTACGGAAAAAGCCCCCTGCAGTGAGTTCAGCGCCGAGCGTGCCGCCTGTTCTGAACTGGCGTCAATCAGATCGGCAATGGCTTCCGCCTGGGCTAAATCAAGCTTGTCATTGAGGAACGCCCGCTCAGAGAACTCTCCCGGCTTTGCAATGCGTACGCCCGGGAGCAGCAGAATACGTTTGAGCAGCAGATCGAGGATCACCGGGCCGCCGTGGCCCTGCAGTTCCAGCACATCTTCGCCGGTGAAGGAGTTCGGGCCCGGAAACCACAACGCAATACCCTGATCTAACACGGTGCCGTCTGCCTCTTTAAATGGCAGATAGTCGGCGTAGCGGGGTTTTGGCAGCTTGCCCAGTACGGCTTGCGCGACATCGCGCGCGTTAAGACCGGAAATACGCAGGATACCAACGCCACCGCGTCCCGGTGGGGTAGCCTGGGCGACGATCGTGTCGTTATGGCTCATGATATGTCTCGCTGAAAACAAATAAAAAAGGCGGTCATTTGACCGCCTTCTCTGGCATTAACTCTACCGTGGATACTCGAAATAATTCAAGTTGCAGGAAGGCGGCAAGTTTGTGCGCCCCAGAAGCTTACTTAAGTAAGTGACTGGGGCAAGCAAACGCAGCCAACGCGCCTGCGGCTTGAAGAATGAAGAGTATCAGGAGCTTTTCTTCTCGCGGCTATGAAGGCCACGTTTCTCCAGACCACGATAAATCAGCTGCTGCTGGATAATGGTCACCAGGTTGCTGACGATATAGTACAGCACCAGACCTGACGGGAACCACAGGAAGAACACCGTGAAGATGACCGGCATAAAGGTCATGATCTTCTGCTGCATCGGGTCGGCCACGGTGGTCGGCGACATCTTCTGAATGAAGAACATCGTCACGCCCATCAGGATCGGCAGGATGTAGTACGGGTCTTGTGCAGACAGGTCATGGATCCACAGGGCGAACGGCGCATGGCGCAGTTCAACGGAACCCATCAGCATATAGTACAGCGCAAGGAAGATTGGCATCTGGATAACCAGAGGGAAGCAACCGCCCAGCGGGTTTACTTTCTCTGCTTTGTACAGTGCCATCATTTCCTGGCTCTGACGCTGCTTGTCATCGCCTAAACGCTCACGCATCGCCGCAATTTTCGGCTGCAGCATGCGCATTTTCGCCATGGAGGTGTACTGCGCTTTAGTCAGCGGGTACATGATGCCACGGACGATAAAGGTGATGGCGATGATGGAGAAGCCCCAGTTGCCCAGGAAGCTATGGATCCATTTCAACAGTTTGAACAGCGGCTGAGAGATAAACCACAGCCAGCCGTAATCCACGGTCAGATCCAGGTGCGGCGCAACGGCAGCCATTTTATCCTGAATTTCCGGGCCGACCCACAGGGTGCTGCCCAGCGTACTGGTTTGACCCGGTTGAACCAGAACCGGCTCAGATTTATAACCGATAGCGGCAATACCGTTGCCCAGGTTCGTCGTATAGAAGTTATTGGTGCCTTCGTTACGTGGAACCCATGCAGTCGCGAAATACTGCTGCAGCATTGCGACCCAACCACCTTTTGCGCTGACGTTCAGGTTTTCGTTATCGGCGATGGTGTCAAATTTGTATTTTTCATACTTCGCGTCAGGCGTGGAGTACGCCGCACCGCGGAACGTATGCAATGCAAAGTTGCTGCTGCCGGTGTCGCGGTGCGATGGCAGATTGATGGACTGCTTCAGCTGACCGAAGGTAGCAACTTCCAGCGGTTTTTCGCCGGCGTTCTGCACGTTGTAACCTACATTCACCGCATATTCACCGCGTTTCAGGGTGAAGGTTTTAGTGAAGGTGTTACCCGCAGCATCGGTATAGGTCAGCGGAATTGCCAGTTCGTTCTGGCCATCGGCCAGCACAAACGCATCTTTTTCGCTGTTGTACAGAGGACGTGGGCCGTTTGCCGGATTATCCGGGCCGTCGCGACCGGTCAGACCGCTCTGAGCCTGATAAATAAACTGCGGCGTCGTTTCCAGTAACTGGAACGGCTCACTGGAACCCAGCTCTTTCGGATAACCCAAAAGCTGTGCCTGCTCGACATCACCACCACGGGTGTTGATAGTCAATTCCAGCACGTCGGTTTTAACCGTAATCAGTTTCCCCTGGCCACTGGCTGGTACGCCCTGGTCGGCTGCGCTACCCGCTGCGGTGGTCGTAGTCTGCGTGGTCTGCTGCTGAGGCTGAGGATTTTTATCCTGCTCCCAGGCTTGCCAGATCATGAAAGACACGAACAACAAAGCGATGACAAAAAGATTGCGTTGCGAATCCATCGTTAGTGTTCTCTGGTATTAAAGGGTCCTGGCGGGACGGGGTCGTCTCCACCCGGGTGTAAAGGGTGGCATTTTAATACGCGTTTCACTGTCAACCAACTGCCTTTTATCACTCCAAACCTGCGCAATGCCTCAATTCCATAGCGAGAGCATGTAGGGTTGAAACGGCAACGCGGCCCGAGTAGCGGACTAATCAGGATTTGATAGACCCGAATCAGGCCTATCAGGAGCCGAGTGCCAGGCGACAATGGCGGCGCCATAATTTTTCCAACGCTTCCGAAAGAGCACGGTTATCGAGGTCAGCAACCCCCTTTTTCGCCACTACCACGAAGTCCATTGCTGGAAGTTCATGTTGACGCAAACGAAAACTTTCACGCGTCAGACGTTTAATCCGATTGCGTTCATGTGCGCGTTTGACGTTTTTCTTAGCGACGGTAAGACCGATACGGGGATGCCCCAGCGAATTCAGGCGGCCGAGAATGGTGATTTGCGGCGTGCCAGCCCGTTGTGGCTGCTGGAAGACGAAAGTGAAATGACTGGGAGTTAACAAACGTAACTCCCTGGGAAATGCGAGCTTAACCACTCAGGGTTAGCTTTATTACTTGGAAACGGTCAGACGTGCGCGGCCTTTAGCGCGACGACGAGCCAGAACCTGGCGACCATTTTTAGTAGCCATACGAGCACGGAAGCCGTGAGAACGGTTGCGCTTCAGTACGGACGGTTGAAAAGTGCGTTTCATGGCGATTTCTACCTAAACTTGAATAAATTCAATGGCTTTTTTGGATATCCGAACGAATATCGTACGACGGACGCCGAAGCCATGGGTGATTAAAGAGGCCGGATTGTAATAATTGTACACTCCGGAGTCAATTCTCTTTCCTTATAACACGCTTATTTTTGCACAGTTTCGCGTAAAAAATAAGCCGTGCTCGACGACTAAAAACGAGCAAAGCGCGCCGGGTGGTGGATTATACGGCCTGGTGGGCAAAGCGCAAGGATCCGCCGGGATCTTCATTAGATCGATTAAGCAGGAATTCGGCATTACTCATTAAATTTTCCAATATGCGGCGTAAATCGTCCCGCACTGCACCTGGGATCGATTACACTTACCCGATTCCGAATCCCCCTGTGGATAAATCGTGAAGAATCTGTGATAAACAGAAGATCTCTGACGCAGTTTAGGCTATGATCCGCGGTCCCGATCGCGATCCGTGGATCGTGAACAGGGCAAAGTACACTTTCCTTTAAGGTGCAATGATGCAGCCAGAAGGAAGCGTGTAAAACCGCAGATAGCGGTTCGCACGTCACCCTCGTTGGGTCTGATCGACGTGTGTCAACAATCATTAATGTTTCTGCCTTTTATTTATCGATTTTTGTTCGAGTGGAGTCCGCCGTGTCACTTTCGCTTTGGCAGCAGTGTCTTGCCCGATTGCAGGATGAGTTACCAGCCACAGAATTCAGCATGTGGATCCGCCCGTTGCAGGCGGAACTGAGCGATAACACGCTGGCTTTGTATGCGCCAAACCGTTTTGTGCTCGATTGGGTAAGAGACAAGTATCTCAATAATATCAATGGACTGCTGAACGATTTCTGCGGTGCGGACGCCCCGCAACTGCGCTTTGAGGTCGGTACGAAGCCTGTCACACAGATCCACCGGGAACCTGCCCATGTTGCTGCGCCTGTACAGACGACTCAGGTACAGCCACAGCGCGTTGCGCCGGCGGTACGTCCTGGCTGGGACAACGTTCCTGCGCCGGCTGAGCCAACATACCGCTCCAACGTCAACCTGAAACATACCTTTGATAACTTCGTCGAAGGTAAATCAAACCAGCTGGCGCGCGCGGCGGCGCGTCAGGTGGCGGATAACCCTGGCGGCGCCTACAATCCACTGTTCCTTTATGGCGGTACGGGTTTAGGTAAAACTCACCTGTTGCACGCGGTGGGCAATGGCATCATGGCGCGTAAACCCAATGCCAAAGTGGTGTATATGCACTCCGAGCGTTTTGTCCAGGACATGGTAAAAGCCCTGCAAAACAATGCGATCGAAGAGTTTAAACGCTACTACCGCTCCGTTGACGCCTTACTTATCGATGACATCCAGTTCTTTGCCAATAAAGAACGATCTCAGGAAGAGTTTTTCCACACCTTTAACGCGCTGCTGGAAGGGAATCAACAGATCATCCTGACGTCGGATCGTTATCCTAAAGAGATCAACGGCGTTGAAGATCGTCTGAAATCCCGCTTCGGTTGGGGGCTGACGGTCGCGATCGAGCCGCCTGAGCTGGAAACCCGCGTCGCGATCCTGATGAAAAAGGCCGACGAAAATGACATTCGTCTGCCGGGTGAAGTGGCCTTCTTTATTGCCAAGCGTCTGCGCTCTAACGTGCGTGAGCTGGAAGGGGCACTGAACCGCGTTATTGCCAATGCCAACTTTACCGGCCGGGCGATTACCATTGATTTCGTGCGTGAAGCGCTGCGTGATTTGCTGGCGCTGCAGGAAAAACTGGTCACCATCGACAATATTCAGAAGACGGTGGCGGAGTATTACAAGATTAAGGTCGCGGACCTGCTGTCGAAGCGTCGCTCGCGTTCTGTCGCGAGGCCGCGTCAGATGGCGATGGCGCTGGCGAAAGAGCTCACCAACCACAGTCTGCCGGAAATTGGCGATGCGTTTGGTGGCCGTGACCATACTACCGTGCTACACGCCTGCCGTAAGATTGAGCAGTTGCGTGAAGAGAGCCACGATATCAAAGAAGATTTTTCCAATTTAATCAGAACATTATCATCGTGACGCTATGAAATTTACCGTTGAACGTGAACATCTTTTAAAGCCGCTGCAACAAGTCAGCGGCCCGCTGGGCGGTCGCCCGACGTTACCCATTCTCGGTAATCTGCTGCTTCAGGTTGCAGACGGTACGCTTTCGCTAACCGGTACCGATCTTGAAATGGAAATGGTGGCCCGTGTTGCGCTCGTCCAGCCGCATGAGCCCGGCGCGACTACCGTCCCGGCGCGGAAATTCTTTGATATCTGCCGTGGTTTGCCGGAAGGCGCAGAAATCGCCGTCCAGCTTGAAGGCGAGCGTATGCTGGTGCGTTCTGGCCGCAGCCGTTTCTCCCTTTCCACGCTGCCTGCCGCCGATTTCCCGAATCTGGATGACTGGCAAAGCGAAGTGGAGTTCACGCTGCCGCAGGCCACAATGAAACGCCTGATTGAAGCGACTCAGTTCTCAATGGCGCATCAGGATGTGCGTTATTACTTAAACGGCATGCTGTTTGAAACCGAAGGTGAAGAGCTGCGTACCGTGGCAACGGACGGCCACCGCCTGGCGGTATGCTCTATGCCTGTCGGGCAGCCTCTACCCAACCATTCGGTGATCGTACCGCGTAAAGGGGTGATTGAACTGATGCGTATGCTCGACGGCGGTGACAACCCGCTGACCGTGCAGATCGGCAGCAACAACATCCGTGCACATGTCGGCGACTTTATCTTCACCTCGAAGCTGGTTGATGGTCGCTTCCCGGATTATCGCCGCGTATTACCGAAGAACCCGGACAAGCACCTGGATGCGGGTTGCGACATCCTCAAGCAGGCCTTTGCCCGTGCCGCCATTCTCTCGAACGAGAAATTCCGCGGCGTGCGTCTGTATGTCAGTGAAAACCAGTTAAAAATCACCGCTAACAACCCGGAACAGGAAGAAGCGGAAGAGATACTGGATGTGACTTACTCCGGTAGCGAAATGGAGATTGGTTTTAACGTTAGCTATGTGCTGGACGTACTTAATGCGCTGAAGTGCGAAAATGTACGCATTATGCTGACGGATTCCGTTTCGAGTGTGCAGATTGAGGATGCGGCATCGCAATCCGCAGCTTACGTCGTCATGCCCATGCGATTGTAGAATCTGCAAAGGGGCTGGTTTACTTGCCATTTCGCCTTCCGGCAGTGCTCGACAAAATGCTATGCGTTTTGGACGTCTGTAAGACGGTCCGAAGGACGAGCGGAGCGAGCAAATGCTCACGTACTTCGTGTACGCTCCGCTTTCTGCGCGCTGGCGGTAGACGAACTGGCTGCGACACCCACGCCCCTTGAATGATGACGAGCTGATATGTCTCTATCCCGACTCCTAATCAAAGACTTCCGCAATATCGAAAATGCGGATCTCGCCTTATCTCCCGGCTTTAACTTTCTGGTTGGCGCGAACGGCAGCGGCAAAACCAGCGTGCTGGAAGCCATCTATACGCTTGGCCACGGTCGGGCGTTTCGCAGTTTGCAAATTGGCCGCGTCATTCGCCATGAGCAGGAGTCATTTATTCTGCACGGGCGTTTGCAGGAAGCGGAGCGGGAAATCGCCATTGGTCTGACGAAAGACAAACAGGGCGACAGCACCGTGCGCATCGATGGAACCGATGGTCACAAGGTGGCGGAACTGGCGTTGCTGATGCCTATGCAGTTGATTACGCCGGAGGGGTTTACTTTACTCAACGGCGGCCCCAAATACAGAAGAGCGTTCCTTGACTGGGGATGCTTTCACAACGAAGCCGGATTCTTTAACGCCTGGAGCAACCTAAAGCGTCTGCTCAAACAGCGTAATGCCGCGCTTCGTCAGGTAAGCCACTACGGGCAGTTGCGTCCGTGGGACAAAGAACTGATTCCCCTGGCGGAGCAAATCAGCCTGTGGCGTGCCGAGTACAGCGCCGGTATCGCTGAGGATATGGCAGACACCTGCAAACAATTTTTACCGGAGTTCTCTCTGACCTTTTCTTTCCAGCGCGGCTGGGAGAAAGAGACGGATTATGCCGAGGTGCTGGAGAAGAATTTCGAACGCGATCGCCTGCTGACTTACACCGCACACGGCCCGCACAAAGCGGATTTCCGCATCCGTGCCGACGGTGCGCCGGTGGAAGATACGCTTTCCCGTGGGCAGCTAAAACTCCTGATGTGCGCGCTACGCCTGGCACAGGGGGAGTTTTTGACCCGCGAGAGCGGTCGCCGCTGTTTGTACCTGATAGATGATTTTGCCTCGGAACTTGACGATGCGCGTCGCGGACTGCTTGCCAGCCGCTTAAAAGCCACGCAATCACAGGTTTTCGTCAGCGCCATCAGCGCTGAACACGTACTGGACATGTCGGACAAAAATTCGAAGATGTTCACCGTGGAAAAGGGTAAAATAACGGATTAACCCAAGACAAAATGAGCGAGAAACGTTGATGTCGAATTCTTATGACTCCTCCAGTATCAAAGTCCTGAAAGGGCTGGATGCGGTGCGTAAGCGCCCGGGTATGTATATCGGCGATACGGATGACGGCACCGGTCTGCACCACATGGTATTCGAGGTGGTAGATAACGCTATCGACGAAGCGCTCGCAGGTTACTGTAAAGATATCGTTGTCACGATCCACAGCGATAACTCCGTCTCCGTACAGGATGACGGACGTGGGATCCCAACCGGTATTCACCCGGAAGAAGGGGTTTCTGCAGCTGAAGTCATCATGACCGTGCTGCACGCGGGCGGTAAGTTCGATGATAACTCTTATAAAGTCTCCGGCGGTCTGCACGGCGTAGGTGTTTCGGTTGTAAACGCCCTGTCGCAGAAACTGGAGCTGGTTATCCAGCGCGATAATAAAGTCCACCGTCAAATTTACGAACACGGTGTACCGCAGGCACCACTGGCCGTCACGGGTGATACAGAAAAAACCGGTACCATGGTGCGTTTCTGGCCGAGCTATGAAACCTTCACCAACGTCACCGAATTTGAGTATGAAATTCTGGCGAAACGTCTGCGCGAGCTGTCCTTCCTGAACTCCGGCGTATCCATCCGCCTGAAAGACAAGCGCGATGGCAAAGAAGACCACTTCCACTACGAAGGCGGCATCAAGGCGTTCGTTGAATATCTGAACAAGAATAAAACGCCGATCCACCCGAATATTTTCTACTTCTCCACCGAAAAAGACGGTATTGGCGTCGAAGTAGCGCTGCAGTGGAACGACGGTTTCCAGGAAAATATCTACTGCTTTACCAACAACATTCCGCAGCGTGATGGCGGTACCCACCTTGCAGGCTTCCGTGCGGCGATGACCCGTACCCTGAACGCCTACATGGACAAAGAAGGCTACAGCAAAAAAGCGAAAGTCAGCGCCACCGGTGACGATGCCCGTGAAGGCCTGATTGCGGTTGTATCTGTAAAAGTACCAGACCCGAAATTCTCCTCACAGACCAAAGATAAACTGGTCTCTTCCGAGGTGAAAACGGCGGTTGAACAGCAGATGAACGAACTGCTGGGCGAATACCTGCTGGAAAACCCGTCTGACGCAAAAATCGTGGTCGGCAAAATTATTGATGCGGCACGTGCCCGTGAAGCGGCGCGTAAGGCCCGTGAAATGACCCGTCGTAAAGGGGCGCTGGACTTAGCAGGCCTGCCGGGCAAACTGGCTGACTGTCAGGAACGCGACCCGGCGCTGTCTGAATTGTACCTTGTGGAAGGGGACTCTGCGGGCGGCTCTGCGAAGCAGGGGCGTAACCGTAAGAACCAGGCGATTCTGCCGCTGAAAGGTAAAATCCTTAACGTTGAGAAGGCGCGCTTTGACAAGATGCTCTCTTCTCAGGAAGTGGCGACGCTTATCACCGCGCTCGGCTGCGGTATTGGTCGCGACGAGTACAACCCGGACAAACTGCGTTATCACAGCATCATCATCATGACCGATGCGGACGTCGACGGCTCGCACATCCGTACGCTGCTGTTGACCTTCTTCTATCGTCAGATGCCGGAAATCATTGAACGTGGTCACGTCTATATTGCCCAGCCGCCGCTGTACAAAGTGAAAAAAGGCAAGCAGGAACAGTATATTAAAGACGACGAGGCGATGGATCAGTACCAGATCGCTATCGCGCTGGACGGTGCGACCCTGCACACCACCGAAGGCGCGCCTGCGCTGGCCGGTGAAGCGCTGGAAAAACTGGTCTCTGAATACAATGCCGCGCAGAAGATGATTGGTCGTATGGAACGTCGCTTCCCGCGTGCGCTGTTAAAAGAGCTGGTGTATCAGCCGACGCTGGCCGAAGCCGACCTTGGCAACGAGCAGACCGTCACCCGCTGGGTGAACGCGCTGGTCACTGAGCTGAACGAGAAAGAACAGCACGGTAGCACCTGGAAGTTCGATATTCGCGAAAATGCGGAGCTGAACCATTACGAGCCGATTATTCGCGTGCGTACCCACGGTGTTGATACTGACTATCCGCTGGATAATGAGTTTATCGCCGGTGGCGAATATCGCCGTCTCTGCACGCTGGGTGAAAAACTGCGTGGTCTGATCGAAGACGATGCGTTTATCGAACGTGGCGAGCGCAAGCAGCCGATCGCCAGTTTTGAGCAGGCGCTGGACTGGCTGGTCAAAGAGTCACGTCGTGGTCTGGCTATCCAGCGTTATAAAGGTTTGGGTGAAATGAACCCGGATCAGCTGTGGGAAACCACGATGGATCCGGAAAGCCGCCGCATGCTGCGCGTGACCGTTAAAGATGCGATTGCCGCAGACCAACTGTTCACCACCCTGATGGGTGATGCCGTTGAACCACGCCGCGCCTTTATTGAAGAGAACGCCCTGAAAGCCGCGAATATCGATATTTAATCGTCGCTGTACACCATACCCGGGCCGCGCTTTTAGCGCGGCTTTTTTATGGGGTCAGGAAAATCCAGCGACATCGCCGTCGGTAAGCGGCTCACCAGCGTGTCTATAGCCATTCTCACCCTCAGCGGCAGATGCGGCGTCTTCTGCCAGACTGCATGAACGTCAAAGCGCACATCCGGCGCCTGCCTGAAGAGCAGGACGAGTTTTCCAGTCTGGATCTCTTTACTTGCCATCCAGCAGGGCAACCATGCAACACCGTGTCCGGCTATTGCTGCGTCGCAGATCGCCTGTAAATCATCCATATTAAGTGATGAACGGAGAACAAGGGTTTGCGGCTTTCCTTCGTTGTCCGCGAGCTGCCAGGGTAAAATTCTGCCTGCCTGCAGATAGTTAATCGCCGTATGCTGACGTAAATCGGCAACGGTTTCTGGATGGCCTTTTTTCATCAGATAATCCGGCGCGGCGCACAGGACCATTTGGTGCTCGCCCAGTTTTCTGGCGGCCAGCACGGTACTGTCTGCCAGTATGCCGTTACGCACCGCCATATCGAACCCTTCCTCCACGAGATCTACCACCCTGTCGCTGAATGACATTTCCAGCTCAAGCCCTGGATGTTCCTGTGCCAGCGTTATCAGCAGCGGGGCGACGCACTGCCGACCAAAGAGCACCGGCATAGCCACACGCAGACGACCACTCACCTGCTGCTTCCCTGTTTCCAGCAGCGATTCTGCACTGCGGATTTCCTCCAGCGCGCGCAGACAACGCTCATAAAAAAGCGCGCCGTTATCGGTCAGCCGCTGGCTACGGGTGGTGCGCTGAAACAGACGTACCCCCAGTCGCTGTTCAAGCCGGGCAATACTTTTTCCCACTGCCGAGCGCGACAAATGCAGACGGACCGCGGCCTGAGCAAAACTACCCGCTTCAACGGCAGCCACAAAAACAGGAATATCTTTCAACGTATCAGTCATGGATTGTATCCATCATGGCGTCAATGAAGAGAAAAGGTATCGCCACTGGCGACCTTGAGTCAACGTTAGACTGTCGTTACTGAAGCTCATTTAATGGCAGGAGAAAGATAATGACAGAGACAATACAACGCTGGTCAATGGACGCCCTCGGGCGCGAGAACCTCAGACTTACCCAGGAACCCCTCCCGCAGCCTGGCCCGGGTGAAGTACGCGTGCGGGTGAATGCCGTTGCGCTCAACTATCGCGATAAAATGGTGATTGAAGGCAATATGCCCATTTCGCGCACCTTCCCCTTTACACCTGCTTCTGACATGGCGGGGGTTGTGGAGAGTACTGGCGAGGGCGTCACGCGTTTCAAACCCGGAGCACGCGTCATTTCAAACTTCTTCCCGGAGTGGATCGACGGCAAGCCAAAAGCGGACGCACGCGTTTTGCCCTACAGAACCCTCGGAGGCTATTTCCAGGGAGTGCTGGCTGAATACGTCATCATGAATGAAAACTGGCTGGTTGCCGCCCCGGAAACACTGGATGACGCAGAGGCCAGCACCTTGCCTTGTGCGGGGCTAACGGCCTGGTTCGCGCTGGTGGAGCGGGGCAATTTACGCGCCGGTCAGTCGGTGCTGGTACAAGGGACAGGGGGCGTGGCGATATTCGCGCTGCAAATCGCTAAAGCCCATGGTGCGCAAGTCTTTGTCACCTCCGGCAGTGATGAAAAGCTGGCACAGGCCAAAAAGCTTGGGGCCGATCAGGGCGTTAACCGGCTAAAAGGCGACTGGGCTGAAGAGATGCTTAGGCTGACCGAAGATCGTGGCATTGACCATATTATTGAAACCGTGGGCGGAGAAAATCTGAAACACTCCCTGCGAGTCGTGGCGGTTCATGGGCGCATCTCGGTCATTGGGGTGCTGGCGGGGAATGAAATCTCGCTTTCTGCCAGTGAACTGTTGCTGAAATCGCCGGTGATTCAGGGGATTGGCGTCGGTCACCGCCGTGCGCTGGAAGATCTGGTGCGTGCTGTTGATGTCAACGGGCTGAAACCGGTGATTGAGCACCGCTACCCCTTTAACGAGCTTGAACAGGCGCTTGAACACCTCGACCGCGGTGCGTTTGGCAAAATAGTTCTCACCCGCGAGTGAGCCCTCGTTCCCCGGGATCGGTGCAAAAGGGGTGCTTCTGTAGCGCAATGTAGCTCTATTTTTGTGTGCTTAATCGCGTTAGCATGAGGCAGCACTCATTTATCCCGGGGATCTCATGGCTATCAAACTTATTGCAATCGACATGGACGGCACCTTACTGCTGCCTGACCACACAATTTCACCTGCCGTAAAAAACGCGATCGCCGCAGCGCGTGAAAAAGGCGTGAAAGTGGTACTGACGACAGGCCGCCCTTACGCCGGGGTTCATGCCTACGTCAAAGAGCTGCACATGGAACGGGAAGGTGATTACTGCATCACTTACAACGGCGCGCTGGTGCAAAAGGCCCATGACGGCAGCACGGTGACACAAACGGCACTGAGCTATGACGATTATCGCTATCTGGAAAAACTGTCCCGCGAAGTCGGTTCACACTTCCACGCGCTCGATCGCAATACGCTGTACACCGCCAACCGGGATATCAGCTACTATACGGTGCACGAATCCTACGTCGCCACCATCCCGCTGGTGTTCTGTGAGCCGGAAAACATGGATCCGAACACGCAGTTCCTCAAGGTGATGATGATTGATGAGCCGGAAATCCTCGATAAAGCGATTGCCCGCATCCCGGCAGAAGTGAAAGAAAAATATACCGTGCTGAAAAGCGCGCCTTACTTCCTCGAAATGCTTGATAAACGCGTCAATAAAGGTACCGGCGTGAAATCGCTGGCTGAGGTGCTGGGCATCAAGCCGGAAGAGATCATGACCATCGGCGATCAGGAAAACGACATCGCCATGATTGAATATGCTGGCGTGGGTGTGGCAATGGATAACGCCATTCCGTCGGTGAAAGAAGTGGCCAACTTTGTCACCAAATCCAACCTTGAAGATGGCGTAGCGTATGCCATTGAGAAGTTTGTGCTGAATTAATCTGCCGTCAGGCAGGGGCGATCAGGCCCTTGCCTGCCCAGGCGTTTCCTGCTGCACCGGGATATGGCTTATCCTACTTTTCATGATGAGACTGCGTATCCATGGCGTAGTCAGACAACGATTTTTAACAACTTTTCCCAGCAATTTCATGCGTAATCGCCGCGTTTTCTTCCAGTATTCCGCATTGAGGTTTTTTGCCCCTCCGCGCAATACGTCTGCCAGAATTTCCGCGCTATCCAGTGCATAGCTGATCCCCTCCAGGGAACTGGCGCTGATAAAACCCGCTGCTTCGCCAATCAGAAACGCATTCTCTTTTCCGCAGACAAAATCCGCCCAGCGGGACGGGCACAGCACTGTACATTTCTCCGTTTTCACCGCGTCGCCAAAGCGAAAATCGAACGGTTCAAGACGCTGTTTGAGGCGGAGAAAATTCTCCCTGCCATCCTTCATGGCAAATGCCCCACCGAAAATAAAATAGCCGTCTTTACAGATACTCCATGAATAACAATCGGTTGTCTCGTTATCAAACACGCAGGAATAGAACGGTGAAGGGTGACGGTCCTTGAACCACTGCTGCAACGAGACGTACTTGCGGATTTCATGATCGGGATACAGAACACGCCGCACCATCGAGTTCGCGCCATCGCCGCCCACCAGATACGCTGCCGTTGCCTCATGGATTTCACCGTCAACCGCATACTTCAGATGCCAGCGGTTGTCCTGGCGGCTGATCGTTTTACACAAAGCATCGTGATGAACGGCGACCGAAGCAGGGATTAATGACTTCATCCATAAATCAAAGGCATGTCTGTCAATATTGACATAGCTGCGTTGATAGTTGCGTGCAATTCCCGTTTGCACATCCAGCGTTTGCACGCTGAAAATTTGTGGATCGGCCAGTACCTGCACCGGCAGCGTAATACCCGCACGGATAAACGAGCGTTGCGCGTCCGGGGCCAGCAATCCGCCACACGGTTTCATAAATCCGCCCGTCCCGCATTGTTGCTTTTTGTCTAATGCCAGCACGCTCATCTTGCCCGCTAACTGCCGTGCCAGCGCGGCTCCCGCTGGCCCCAGACCAATAATCGCCACATCAAAATGCTGCATATCCCCTCCTCATGTTGATAAGGACGATACGCGGCTCGGGTGAAGTGACGGTGAAGTGAAGGGCGTTAATTTTGTGATCTGTCGTTCATTTTGCGATCTAAATTGTAGTACAACTATAAATGATTGTACTACATTTCAATTCAACGAAAGAGAAGTAAGCGCTGTTTGTAGTGCAAGGATGAGGCGAAAATCGCCGGTCGAGGTAAAGTAGGCAGGCATACACAGTGAATAAGGGCATGCCATGACTCTCACCAAAACCGACCGCATCGTCATCACATTAGGGCACCAGATTGTGGCCGGGAAATATGTCCCCGGCTCAGCGCTTCCGGCAGAAGCAGAACTCTGCGAGGAGTTTGAAACCTCGCGCAACATCATTCGCGAAGTCTTTCGCTCATTAATGGCGAAGAGACTGATCGAGATAAAACGTTATCGCGGCGCATTTGTGGCGCCGCGCAATCAGTGGAATTACCTCGATACCGAAGTACTGCAATGGGTACTGGAAAACGACTATGACCCGCGACTCATCAGCGCGATGAGTGAGGTGCGAAATCTTGTCGAGCCCGCCATTGCTCGCTGGGCGGCGGAGCGCGCGACCTCAAGCGATCTGGCGCAAATCGAGGCGGCGCTTAACGACATGATTGCGAATAACCAGAATCGCGATGCGTTCAATGAGGCGGACATTCGTTATCACGAAGCGGTACTGGGGTCGGTACATAACCCGGTGTTACAGCAATTGACCGTAGCGATAAGTTCGCTTCAGCGGGCGGTATTTGAACGAACCTGGATGGGCGATGAAGCCAACATGCCAAAAACGCTCCAGGAACATAAGGCGCTGTTCGATGCGATACGGCATCAGGACGGTGATGCAGCAGAGCAGGCGGCGCTGACCATGATCGCCAGCTCTACCCGAAGGCTTAAGGAAATCACATGACATCTCGCTACATCGCAATTGACTGGGGGTCGACCAATTTACGCGCCTGGCTTTATCAGGGGGTGGAATGCCTGGAGAGCAGGCAATCAGAAGCAGGTGTTACACGCCTGAATGGTAAATCCCCACAAGCGGTGTTAGCAGAAATTACCCACGGCTGGCGTGATGCGCAAACGCCAGTGGTGATGGCAGGTATGGTAGGCAGCAATGTCGGCTGGAAAGTGGCTCCCTACTTACCCGTTCCTGCCTGTTTCTCCACCATTGGCGAGCAGTTAACTGCCGTTGGCGACAATGTCTGGATTATTCCCGGCCTGTGCGTTTCTCGCGACGATAACCACAACGTGATGCGTGGCGAGGAGACGCAGCTGCTGGGTGCACGTGAACTTTCTCCTTCTTCTGTTTATGTCATGCCGGGCACCCACTGCAAATGGGTGCGCGCAGATGAACGCCAAATCCATGATTTTCGCACCGTGATGACCGGTGAATTGCACCATTTACTGTTGCGCCATTCGCTGGTGGGGGCGGGTCTGCCGGAGCAGGAGGTGTCATCTGCGGCATTTACGTCCGGGCTTGAACGCGGCCTCGCTACGCCCGCAATTCTGCCGCAACTGTTCGAAGTCCGTGCCGCCCATGTGCTCGGTCATTTACCGCATGAACAGGTTAGCGAGTTTTTATCGGGTCTGCTGATTGGCGCCGAAGTCGCCAGCATGGCTGAGCGCTATAGCGATCATCAGGTCACCATCGTTGCGGGAAAAGCACTGTCCGGCCGCTATCAGCAGGCGCTGGAGGCAATGGGCCGTAAGACTACGGTTATTTCCGGCGACACCGCATTTCAGACAGGAATAAGGAGCATTGTTCATGCAGTGGCAAACTAACCTTCCGCTCATCGCAATATTACGTGGCGTCACCCCCGACGAAGCGCTGGCGCACGTCGGTGCGGTGATTAACGCTGGTTTCGATGCGGTAGAGATCCCGCTCAATTCGCCCCAGTGGGAAAAAAGCATTCCAGCCATCGTGGAGGCCTTTGGCGACAAAGCACTGATTGGCGCGGGCACCGTTCTCAAGCCAGAGCAGGTTGACCAACTGGCTGAGATAGGCTGCAAATTGATCGTCACTCCCAATATTCAGCCCGAGGTCATTCGCCGCGCGGTGCGCTACGGCATGACGGTCTGCCCGGGCTGCGCGACCGCCAGCGAAGCCTTTACCGCGCTTGATGCGGGCGCCCAGGCGCTGAAAATCTTCCCCTCTTCGGCTTTTGGCCCGGACTACATCAAAGCGTTGAAAGCGGTTTTACCGCCGGAAGTGCCGGTCTTTGCCGTGGGGGGCGTGACGCCAGAAAACCTGGCGCAATGGATTAAGGCTGGCTGCGTGGGCGCCGGGCTGGGTAGCGATTTGTATCGTGCCGGGCAGTCCGTGGAGCGCACCGCACAGCAGGCAACCGCATTTGTTAACGCGTATCGAGAGGCAGTGCAATGAAAATAACGAAACTCACCACTTACCGTTTACCCCCGCGCTGGATGTTCCTGAAAATCGAAACCGATGAAGGCGTTGTTGGCTGGGGAGAGCCGGTCATTGAAGGACGCGCCCGCACGGTTGAAGCGGCAGTCCATGAACTGGGTGATTATCTGATTGGCCAGGATCCGGCACGAATCAACGATTTATGGCAGGTGATGTACCGTGCTGGTTTTTACCGTGGCGGCCCGATTCTGATGAGCGCCATTGCCGGTATTGACCAGGCGCTGTGGGATATCAAAGGCAAAGTTCACAATGCGCCGGTCTGGCAACTTATGGGCGGCCTGGTGCGTGACAAAATCAAAGCGTACAGCTGGGTCGGCGGCGACCGTCCGGCGGAAGTGATCGACGGCATTAAGACTCTGCGCAACATTGGCTTTGATACCTTTAAGCTGAACGGTTGTGAAGAGATGGGCGTGATTGATAACTCACGTGCGGTTGACGCAGCAGTGAACACCGTCGCGCAAATTCGCGAAGCCTTCGGTAATGAAATTGAATTTGGCCTCGATTTCCATGGTCGCGTCAGTGCGCCGATGGCGAAAGTATTAATTAAAGAACTTGAGCCGTATCGCCCGTTATTTATTGAAGAGCCGGTACTGGCAGAGCAGGCGGAATATTATCCGCGTCTGGCGGCGCAAACGCATATTCCGATTGCCGCTGGCGAACGTATGTTCTCGCGTTTTGAATTTAAACGTGTACTTGAAGGTGGTGGCATTTCGATATTGCAGCCGGATTTATCCCACGCGGGCGGGATTACCGAGTGCTACAAAATTGCCGGAATGGCCGAAGCCTATGACGTGGCGCTGGCTCCGCACTGCCCGCTCGGTCCGGTGGCGCTGGCGGCCTGTCTGCATGTGGATTTCGTTTCCCACAATGCGGTATTCCAGGAGCAGAGTATGGGCATTCATTACAATAAAGGCGCTGAATTGCTCGACTTCGTGAAAAATAAAGAAGATTTCAATATGGAAGGCGGCTTCTTTAAACCATTGATGAAACCAGGGCTGGGTGTGGACATTGATGAAGAGAAGGTTATTGAGTTGAGTAAGAATGCGCCGGACTGGCGTAATCCGGTTTGGCGGAATGAAGACGGCACCGTCGCCGAATGGTAAATGCGCTTCATACTTCGCACTGGTGGCGCGTTGGCTGCGTTTTCTTACCCCGGTCACATACTTTTGTATGCTCCCGGGGATGCGAAAACTTGCCGCCTTCCCCCAGCACGAATTATTTAGCGCATTACGTGTAGCGTATTAATTAATAAATAAATTCAAACACCCTCTGTAATTTACCGGGCATGGTGAGCGGCCTCGCTATGCCCAAAATCTGGAGACAGATTGCGATGGATATTTCAGTTACTGCTGCAAAAGTCGGTCGTCGGCGTTATCTGACGCTGGTGATGATCTTTATTACTGTTGTTATTTGTTATGTCGACAGGGCCAACCTCGCGGTGGCCTCCGCGCATATTCAACAAGAGTTTGGTATCACCAAAGCGGAAATGGGCTATGTCTTTTCCGCCTTCGCCTGGCTTTATACGTTGTGTCAGATCCCCGGCGGCTGGTTCCTTGACCGCGTCGGCTCTCGCCTCACCTATTTTATCGCCATCTTTGGCTGGTCGGTGGCGACGCTGTTTCAGGGCTTTGCGACAGGGTTAATGTCGCTGATTGGTCTGCGCGCCATTACCGGGATTTTTGAGGCGCCCGCCTTTCCGACCAACAACCGTATGGTGACCAGTTGGTTCCCGGAACACGAACGCGCTTCCGCGGTCGGTTTCTACACCTCCGGTCAGTTTGTCGGCCTGGCATTTCTTACCCCGCTGCTTATCTGGATTCAGGAGCTGCTGAGCTGGCACTGGGTATTTATCGTTACCGGCGGGATTGGCATCATCTGGTCATTAATCTGGTTCAAGGTCTATCAACCGCCACGTCTGACCAAAAGCGTCACCCATGAAGAGCTGGAATACATTCGCGAAGGCGGTGGTCTGGTAGACGGTGATGCGCCTGTGACCAAAGAGGCACGCCAGCCGCTCACCAAAGCCGACTGGAAACTGGTGTTCCACCGTAAACTGGTCGGGGTTTACCTGGGGCAGTTCGCCGTCACCTCTACGCTGTGGTTCTTCCTGACCTGGTTCCCGAACTACCTGACTCAGGAAAAAGGCATCACCGCCCTGAAAGCCGGGTTTATGACCACGGTACCGTTCCTCGCCGCCTTCTTTGGCGTGCTGCTCTCCGGCTGGCTGGCGGACAGACTGGTGCGCAAAGGCTTCTCCCTTGGCGCGGCGCGTAAAACCCCCATCATCTGTGGTCTGCTGATCTCCACCTGCATTATGGGTGCGAACTACACCAATGACCCGGTATGGATCATGACGCTGATGGCCATCGCGTTTTTCGGCAACGGTTTCGCCTCCATCACCTGGTCGCTGGTCTCCTCCCTTGCGCCGATGCGTCTGATTGGGCTGACGGGCGGCGTATTTAACTTTGTTGGCGGTCTGGGTGGTATTACTGTGCCGCTGGTTATCGGCTATCTGGCACAGAGCTACGGTTTTGCCCCGGCGCTGGTCTATATCTCCGTGGTGGCATTAATCGGCGCACTTTCTTACATCCTGCTGGTCGGCGATGTAAAACGGGTAGGTTAATCTCCCCGCCTTGCGATACCCTGATGCCAAACATGGCATCAGGGTCATCCATTACATGAAACAAATTACTACCGCGCCCCGTCATCACCAACTCACCAATATCCACACCTGGACACCGGACAGTCAGTGGCTGGTGTTTGATGTTCGCCCTTCCGGCGCGTCGTTTACCGGTGAAACCATTGAACGCGTCAATATCCATACCGGCGCCGTTGAGGTGATCTATCAGGCGCAAGCGGGGGCACACGTAGGCGTAGTGACCGTTCATCCTTATGAAGTGAAATATGTCTTTATCCACGGCCCGGAAAACCCCGATGCTGACTGGCATTACGATTTTCACCACCGTCGCGGCGTTATTCACGCTCATGGAAAAACCGCCAATCTGGACGCGATGGACATCACCGCACCCTTTACGCCGGGCGCGTTGCGCGGCGGTAGCCATGTGCATGTCTTTAGCCCCAACGGCGAGAACGTCAGCTTTACCTATAACGATCATGTGATGCACGAACTGGACCCGGCGCAGGATTTACGTAATGTCGGTGTCGCCGTACCTTTTGGCCCAGTGCAACCCCCGCTCACCCATCCACGCGAGTATGCGGGGAGCCACTGGTGCGTGCTGGTAAGCCGAACTACGCCAGCGCCTGTTCCCGGTAGCGATGAGATCAACCGTGCGTACGAAGAAGGTTGGGTGGGTAACGATAAGCTGGCCTTTATTGGCGATACGCTGTCGTTAACAGGCGAGAAAGTGCCGGAGTTGTTTATCGTTGACCTGCCGAAAGAGGCGCAGGGATGGAAACAGCCAGGCGATAGGCCGCTACAGGGTACGCCGACAAGCCTGCCAGCAGCACCAGCAGGCGTTTCGCAACGGCGTCTGACGTTTACTCATCAGCGTGCCTTTCCGGGGCTGGCTAACGTACCGCGCCACTGGGTGCGCAGTAACCCGCAGGGTACGGCGATTGCGTTTTTAATGCGTGATGATGCGGGTATTGTCCAGCTTTGGTTGATCTCGCCACAGGGTGGTGAACCGCAGCAGTTAACCCACACGGAAACAGGTATCCAGTCTGCCTTTAACTGGCATCCTTCGGGGATGGCGTTGGGCTTCGTGCTGGATAATCGTATCGCACTGTGCGATGCCGCTTGCGGCGACATCACCTTTTTGACAACCGATCACGGCAATCCGCCGTCTGCGGATGCGGTCGTGTTCTCGCCGGACGGTCGTTATATCGCCTGGATGGAAGAGATTGCGGGTTTCCGCCAAATTTGGATGACGGAAACGGGTATGTAATTACTGCTTAGCCATGGGGGCGGGCGGAATCACGTTGTCCGTCGCCATGGTGGCCTTTTCGCTTTTCTCGACGCGGGATTTAACGGAGCTGTCGGTGCGGAACATATCCCACGGCAGCAGTATTGTATCCATGACGGCTGTAAAAGGCATATCCAGAACCACCAGAGATTTCATACCGATATTCGTATTATCATCCGACAACATTGTGGAACTTGCTTTCATACCCGGATACACGCCTTCCTTGCCCCCGGTATGCGACATCACGCTGGAGCAACCACTGAGTAACACCATTCCACTAAGCAGCGTCGAAACAATCAGAGTATTTTTCATCATCAGTTAATCATTGTTATGGGCAGTATGGAGACTGCTGCTGGCGTTATATCTGTCCTGCACCAAAAAAGACAGCCTCCATGCTGCGCTCTGTGGCGACATTCGCACTTTCACCTTTTGTGCTGTGATCCCAGTCTATGCAAAGCGCGAGAAACTGCAAAAAAAAGTCAGAAAAAGACCCTTGAAAACATAAGCGTCACCCCTATTTTAAGAATGTAGCCGGAAGACACGCCGGAAGGGTGTTGGGCTACCGCGGCCTGTCCATTGTGGAAGGCAAATGACAACCTCGCTGATTTCAGGAGCTTTATGTATGCGTAACTTCGATCTTTCTCCGCTTTATCGTTCAGCCATTGGTTTCGACCGTCTGTTCAACCTGCTGGAAAACAATCAAAACCAAAGCAACGGTGGTTATCCTCCGTACAACGTTGAATTAGTTGACGAAAACCATTATCGCATCGCGATCGCGGTAGCGGGGTTCGCGGAAAGCGAACTGGATATCACCGCCCAGGACAACCTGCTTATCGTGAAAGGCGCGCACGCGACCGAACAGAAAGAACGTACCTACCTCTACCAGGGCATCGCCGAACGTAACTTTGAGCGCAAATTCCAGCTTGCCGAAAACATCCATGTTAAAGGCGCAAATCTGGTGAATGGCCTGTTGTATGTTGATCTTGAACGCGTTGTTCCGGAAGCAAAGAAACCGCGTCGCATTGAGATTAACTAATTATCTGAACTGAATGCTTGCCGTCAGGGAGCATATGCGAGCCACACGCTTGCAGGAACTTACTCGCTTCTCAGAAGGAGAAATATCATGCGTAACTACGATTTATCCCCGCTGCTGCGTCAGTGGATCGGTTTTGACAAACTGGCTAACGCGCTGCAAAGTACCACCGAGCATCAGACATTCCCGCCCTATAACATTGAAAAGGGCGATGATAACCATTACCGCATTACGCTGGCATTGGCTGGTTTTAACCAGCAAGAGCTGGATATTCAGCTGGAAGGCACACGTTTAGTTATCAAAGGTTCGCCGGAAAAACCGGCCAACGAGCCGAAATGGCTGCACCAGGGGCTGGTAATTCAACCTTTCACCCTGAGCTTTACGCTGGCGGAAAATATGGAGGTCTCTGGCGCGACATTCGCTAACGGCTTACTCCATATTGACCTGACCCGTAACGTGCCGGAAGTCATTGCGCCTCAGCGGATTGCCATTAGCGAGCGTCCGGCATTAAATAGCTGATAGTCGTTTGTGCCCGGAGGGATTGCGCGGTTTCTACCCCCTTTCACGGGCGCAAGCACACACACCAAAAACGGTCACCTCAGGGTGACCGTTTTGCGTTTACTTTGCCCCGTTTCGGCGGGGCTTTTTTGTGCGCCAAAGCCCATACATCCCGCTGCCGCTCTGAGAGAATCCATTGTGTTTACAATGTTATTCACAGGGAGCCATCATGAGTGATATAGCGTTAACCGTAAGCATGCTGGCGCTGGTCGCGGTCGTCGGTTTGTGGATCGGCAATGTAAAAATACGCGGCGTGGGTTTTGGGATTGGTGGCGTGCTTTTCGGCGGTATTATCGTTGGCCATTTTGTTGATCAGGCCGGGATTACCCTGAGCAGCCCGATGCTGCACTTCGTGCAGGAGTTCGGCCTTATCCTCTTTGTCTATACCATCGGTATTCAGGTCGGGCCGGGCTTTTTTGCCTCGCTGCGCGTTTCCGGGCTGCGCCTGAACTTGTTTGCCATTCTGATTGTGATACTGGGCGGACTGGTCACCGCTATTCTGCACAAACTCTTCAATATTCCGCTGCCCGTCATTCTGGGTATCTTCTCCGGTGCGGTCACCAACACCCCGGCACTCGGGGCCGGGCAGCAGATCCTGCATGACCTGGGTACGCCGTCTAATGTTCTTGATCAAATGGGGATGAGCTATGCGATGGCCTACCCGTTCGGCATCTGCGGCATTTTACTGACCATGTGGCTGATTCGTGTCGGTTTTCGCATCAATGTTGAGCAGGAAGCGCAACTGCATGATGCGGGCATCAGCTCGGGTAACTCGCTGATCAAGACCATTAATATTCGCGTGGAAAACCCGAACCTGAACAATATGGCGATTCAGGATGTGCCGATGCTGAACAGCGATAAAATCATCTGTTCGCGCCTGAAACGAGATGAATTGCTGATGGTGCCTTCTCCGGGCACGATTATTCAGGTTGGTGACCTGCTGCATCTTGTTGGCCTGCCGAAAGACCTGCATAGCGCGCAACTGGTGATGGGCCAGGAGGTCGATACCTCGCTCTCGACGCGGGGGACCGATCTTCGCGTTGAGCGTGTGGTGGTGACTAACGAAAAAGTCCTGGGTAAGCGCATTCGCGATCTGCACTTCAAAGAGCGCTATGACGTGGTGATTTCCCGTCTTAACCGCGCCGGGGTGGAGCTGGTAGCCAGCAGTGATTCCAGCCTGCAATTCGGCGACATTCTGAACCTTGTCGGGCGTCAGGCGGCCATTGATGCAGTGGCTTCTGAGGTCGGGAACGCGCAGCATAAACTCCAGCAAGTCCAGATGTTGCCAGTCTTTATCGGCATTGGGTTGGGGGTCTTGCTGGGGTCGATTCCTGTTTTTGTTCCCGGCTTCCCGGTGGCATTAAAACTGGGGCTCGCGGGCGGGCCGCTGATCATGGCGCTGATCCTCGGGCGTATCGGCAGCGTGGGTAAGCTCTACTGGTTCATGCCGCCCAGCGCCAACCTTGCTCTGCGTGAGTTAGGTATCGTGCTGTTTCTTGCGGTGGTCGGGCTGAAATCCGGCGGTGATTTTATCGCGACGCTGACTCACGGCGATGGGTTCAACTGGATGTGCTACGGGATTTTTATTACCGCTATTCCATTGCTGACTGTCGGGATTCTGGCGCGGTTGTTTGCAAAAATGAACTACCTGACCCTGTGCGGCATGCTGGCCGGCTCAATGACCGATCCCCCGGCGCTGGCCTTTGCCAACGGCCTGCACGCCACCAGCGGTGCCGCCGCGCTCTCTTATGCCACGGTTTACCCGCTGGTAATGTTCCTGCGTATCATCACGCCGCAGTTACTGGCTGTGCTGTTCTGGGGCTGAGGAATCCCCACAAAAATGCGAGCACGAACGGTCCCCTCTCCCTTGAGGGAGAGGGCCAGGGTGAGGGGGAAAATGCGGCTCTGATGGTCATTCCGTTCACCTTACGTTCCTTGCAGGCTATCCCCTCCGCCCGCATCCCTGCTGGCGGCCCCGGTCAGCCGCCAGCGCCTCATCGATTTTCAGCCGGACCCTGTCATCGCTGTCACGGTTTTATTCTTATTAAGCGGCGTTATCGCTGTAAAACGTAAGATTACTGGGGATTCCTCACGTTCTGGGGTGTCAGTTAGCCATTTTCCGGGTGGATACGCCGCAGATGGTAGTCCACCTGGTAATCACGGGTATTACGGAACATAACGGAATAATTCAGGAACTCGCCGCTGTCACTGTAAGAAAGGGAGGTGATTCGCAGCAGCGGCGTCTGTTCCGGGACATTCAGATACCCTCCCAGCGATTTATCCGCCAGCACGGGAGTCAGACTCTCATAGTTCCCGCTGATGGTTATCCCACACTCCTTCTCAATGTAATCAAATTTCGACCCTTCGAGATGTGCCAGTGAGAGGTTGCGAAAGAGCTTCACGGGCATAAAGCTGTCCTCCAGCATCAGGGGCTTCCCTTCCACGTAGCGCATCCGGCGCGAAAAGTAGATGCGCTCATCCACCTGAATCCGCAACAAGCTGGCAATCGCAGGCGGCGCGGGCATCACCTCGAACTGCAGGACTTTACTCTGCACCTCTTTCCCCTGCTGGCGGAGCACTTCCACAAGGCCGGTCAGATTGGCGGTTTCATGGTGCACATCCTTGCGTGCGACAAATGTCCCGCTACCATGGCGGCGTTCAACCAGCCCCCAGCCTTCCAGCAGATCTAACGCCTTGCGAATGGTCATTCGCGCCACGCCAAACTCTTGCGCCAGCGCTTTTTCTCCCGGCAACGGGCTGCCGACAGTATAGTCCGACGAATTCAACCGTAGCCGTAATCTGTCGGCAATGGATTTGTAGATCATCAGTAGACCTCTTTGTCCTTATCAGTGCAGGAATGCGGTTCTGACATGTCCATATTTACTATCGAAAGTAGACCTGACAGGTCAAATTAAAACCATGAATGCGATCACGAATCGTAACGGCACGCCATGTTCGCGTATGAGTAAATTCTTATCCTCACCCCAGGCCAGCAAAAAACCATAAAGGCCTCTACTCCCTACAGGTTGTTACGTGAGGATTTAAAAATGCTCAGTCAAATACAACGTTTTGGCGGTGCCATGTTTACCCCGGTATTACTGTTTCCGTTTGCCGGGATCGTGGTGGGAATCGCTATCATGCTTCGCAACCCGCTGTTTGTCGGCGAGGCCTTAACCGCCCCGGATAATCTGTTCGCGCAAATTGTTCACATCATTGAAGAGGGCGGCTGGGCGGTGTTCCGTAATATGCCGCTGATTTTTGCCGTTGGCTTACCGATCGGCCTTGCTAAGCAGGCGCAGGGCAGAGCCTGTCTGGCGGTGCTGATCAGTTTCCTGACCTGGAACTACTTTATCAATGCGATGGGTATGACCTGGGGGCATTTCTTTGGCGTTAATTTTTCTGCCGAACCCGTTGCCGGAAGCGGTCTGGCGATGATCGCAGGTATCAAAACACTCGATACCAGCATCATTGGCGCTATTATCATTTCGGGCATCGTTACCGCTATCCACAATCGCTTTTTCGACAAGCCGCTTCCGGTTTTCCTGGGGATTTTCCAGGGCACCTCGTTTGTCGTTATCCTCGCGTTTTTCGTCATGCTTCCCTGCGCCTGGCTCACCCTGTTGGGCTGGCCGAAAGTGCAGATGGGCATTGAGTCCCTGCAGGCGTTCCTGCGTTCTGCCGGTGCGCTGGGCGTATGGGTGTATACCTTCCTGGAACGTATTCTGATCCCAACCGGATTGCACCACTTTGTTTACGGTCCGTTCATCTTCGGCCCGGCGGCAGTGGAAGGCGGTATTCAGGTCTACTGGGCGCAGCACCTGCAGGAGTTTAGCCAGAGCACATTGCCGCTGAAAACGCTCTTCCCGGAAGGCGGTTTCGCACTACACGGCAACTCCAAAGTGTTTGGCTCGGTCGGGATTGCGCTGGCTATCTGGTACACCGCATCAGCAGAAAACCGCGTTAAGGTCGCGGGTCTGCTTATTCCGGCCACGCTCACTGCGGTGCTGGTGGGCATTACTGAACCACTTGAATTCACCTTTCTGTTTATCTCTCCGCTGTTGTTTGCCATTCATGCCGTCCTGGCGGCCTCTATGGCGACAACGATGTATGTCTTTGGCGTTGTGGGCAACATGGGCGGCGGGTTACTTGACCAGTTTCTGCCGCAAAACTGGATCCCGATGTTCCATAACCACGCCTCAACGGTCTTCACCCAAATCGGTATCGGCGTCTGCTTCACCGGCCTCTATTTCGTGGTCTTCAAAACGCTGATTGAACGGCTGAACCTCAAAACCCCGGGCCGCGAAGAGAGCGAAATCAAACTCTACAGCAAGGCTGATTATAAAGCGGCGCGCGGGCAAACCAGCGCACCAGCCGCCGCCAGCCAACAGATCGGCCAGGCCGCAGGATTCTTACAGGCCCTCGGCGGCGCGGCCAACATCGAAAGCATTAACAACTGCGCCACCCGCTTACGCATCGCGCTGGTCGATATGGCGCAAACCCAAAGCGATGACGTCTTTAAAGCCCTGGGTGCACACGGTGTGGTGCGACGCGGCAACGGCATTCAGGTGATTGTCGGTCTGCATGTCCCCCAGGTGCGCGACCAGCTTGAATCGCTGATGAAAACCCCTTTAACAAACGAACAAACCACCATGACGGAGGCTGTATCATGAAAAAATTCTCAGTTGTCATAGCAGGCGGCGGTAGTACCTTTACCCCCGGTATTGTCCTGATGTTGCTCGCTAACCGTGATCGCTTCCCGCTGCGCGCGCTGAAATTCTACGACAACGATGGCGCACGTCAGGAGACTATCGCCGAAGCGTGCAAAATCATCCTCAGGGAACAGGCGCCGGAGATAGAATTTAGCTACTCCACCGATCCGAAAACGGCCTTTACCGATGTCGATTTCGTGATGGCGCATATCCGCGTGGGCAAATATCCGATGCGCGAAAAAGATGAGAAAATCCCCCTGCGCCACGGCGTGCTGGGCCAGGAAACCTGCGGACCGGGTGGGATTTCCTACGGTATGCGCTCTATTGGCGGCGTGCTTGAACTGGTGGACTACATGGAGCAGTACTCCCCGAATGCGTGGATGCTGAACTACTCCAACCCGGCGGCCATTGTCGCGGAAGCCACGCGCCGCCTGCGTCCGAACGCTAAGATCCTCAACATCTGCGATATGCCGATTGGCATTGAAGGGCGCATGGCGCAGATTGTCGGCCTGAAAAACCGCAAAGAGATGCGCGTGCGTTACTACGGGCTGAATCACTTCGGCTGGTGGACATCCATTGAGGATCTGAACGGCAACGATTTGCTGCCAAAACTGCGGGAATATGTGGCGAAAAACGGCTATGTTCCGCCCTCTGACAATGCGCATACCGAAGCGAGCTGGAACGACACTTTTGCCAAAGCAAAAGACGTACAGGCCCTCGATCCGGACACGATGCCCAACACGTACCTGAAATATTACCTCTTCCCGGATTATGTGGTGGCGCACTCAAACCCAGAACGCACCCGTGCTAATGAAGTGATGGATCATCGCGAGAAACATGTTTTCAGCGCCTGCCGGGCGATTATTGAAGCCGGTAAGTCTTCCGCCGGGGAGCTGGAAATCGATGAACATGCGTCGTATATCGTCGATCTGGCGACCGCGATTGCTTTCAATACTCAGGAGCGCATGCTGTTGATTGTGCCAAATAACGGTGCGATTCATAACTTTGATGCTGATGCGATGGTGGAAATTCCTTGCCTGGTCGGCCATAACGGACCAGAGCCGCTCACCGTCGGCGATATTCCGCACTTCCAGAAAGGGCTGATGAGTCAGCAGGTGGCGGTGGAAAAACTGGTGGTGGATGCGTGGGAACAGCGTTCATACCAGAAATTGTGGCAGGCGATTACGCTGTCAAAAACTGTACCAAGCGCCTCGGTTGCCAAAGCGATTCTGGATGACCTGATTGACGCTAACAAGGGCTACTGGCCTGAACTGCATTAATCTTCCTGGCCGGCATCGCCCGATGCCGGTTTTTTGTCCTTGTCGATTTACGCTATGCTGATGCCAGCCTGCAGCACGACATGGAGCCTTCATGAAAATTTCCCAGCTTGGTGAAGCACCGGATTACCGCTTCTCTTTGGCCAACGAGCGTACATTTTTAGCATGGATCCGCACCGCGCTTGGCTTTCTGGCGGCGGGCGTGGGGCTTGATCAACTGGCGCCGGAATTTGCCACGCCGCTGATTCGCCAGGTGCTGGCGTTGCTGCTCTGTCTGTTTGCCGGGGGACTAGCGGTTTACGGCTATATGCGCTGGCTGCGCAATGAAAAAGCGATGCGCCTGAAAGAAGACCTGCCCTATACGCGAAGCCTGCTGGTGATCAGTGCTGTTTTGCTGACGGTGGCCGCCGTGGTGATGGGACTGGTGCTGTATGGTGGCTAACCGTAAGGCGCGGCGTAAGGCAGACCCGGGGCTACAGCCGGAGCGCACTTCACTTGCCTGGCTACGTACCTTTTTTGGCTACATTGCCCTGCTTGCCTTTGCGGTAAAGCACAACTGGCAGCACGCGGGGATCACCTTCTGGATCTCGCTGGTGGTGCTATTACTGGTCGGCGGTATGCTGTGGCGCTATACGCGTAATCGCACCCTGATGGATGTTGAAAGCAGCGATTTCGCCACGCCGGGCGCGATCCGCGATAAGCTGCTGATCGCGCTGGCAGTGCTTTCTCTTTCGCTGCTGTTCGGGCTAATGCATATCCGCCATATCCTTAACGCCCTTTGAGGCAGTATCAGACCTGCCGGGCTTTTGCCAGGTAGTGCGCCATCTCTTCTTCTGGCACCATCCCGCCGCCGGTCGCCCAGACGATATGCGTGGCGTTATCCAGATGGTCTGCGGTCATACTCTGTAAACGTAAATAGTCCGCGCTCGCGCAAACGCGGAGCGGCCCTGCCATGCCTGCCAGTGCGGAAGGTTCCAGTCGTATGCCTTCTTCCTGGGCCAGAATGCCGAGCAGGTTATACATGGTCTGGTCATCCAGAGTATAGAACCCGTCCAGCAACCGTTGCATGGCGCGGCCTACAAACCCGGACGCTCTGCCCACCGCCAGTCCGTCTGCCGCCGTGACATTATCGATACCCAAATCCTGAACGGCGATCGCATCATGCAGGCCGGTGTACACCCCCAGCAGCATGCACGGCGAGTGGGTCGGTTCGGCAAAGAAGCAGTGTACGTTATCGCCAAACGCCAGTTTCAGGCCAAAAGCCACGCCGCCAGGCCCGCCGCCTACGCCGCAGGGGAGATAGACGAACAGCGGATGATCGCTATCCACCACGCGTCCTTGTTGTGCAAATTGCGCTTTAAGGCGCTGCCCGGCGACCGCATAGCCCAGAAACAGGGTACGAGAGTTTTCATCGTCAATGAAAAAGCAGTTCGGATCTGACTGCGCCGCTTTGCGCCCCTGCTCCACCGCCACGCCGTAATCTTCTTCATATTCAACGACCGTCACGCCGTGACTGCGCAGTTTGGCTTTTTTCCAGGCGCGGGCGTCGGCAGACATATGGACCGTCACGTTAAAACCGATGCGGGCGCTCATGATGCCAATCGACAGCCCCAGATTGCCAGTCGAGCCAACCGCAATGCTGTACTGGCTAAAAAACTGTTTGAATTCCGGTGAGAGCAGCACGCTGTAGTCATCCTCGGTGCTCAGCAAACCGGCTTCCAGCGCCAGTTTTTCCGCGTGAGTCAGCACTTCATAAATGCCGCCACGGGCTTTGATGGAACCTGAGATGGGCAGATGACTGTCTTTTTTCAGCAGCATTTCGCCACCAATCGGCTGCCTGAAGGCGCTTTCGAGCCGCTTTTGCATGGCCGGAATGGCAATCAACTCTGACTCAATAATCCCCCCGGCAGCGGCCGTTTCCGGGAATGCTTTCGCCAGATACGGTGCGAAACGGGTAAGGCGGGCATGCGCCTCCTCAACATCTGCCTGCGTGAGGCCGACATAAGGCAGGCCTTCAACAATAGAGGTGGTGCCAGGGTTAAACCAGGTCGTCTCTTTCAGAGCGATCAGGTCCGCCACTAAGGGATGACGGGCGATGAGTGTTTGAATGTTTTCCATAGTACGTCTCTTTGCATTCAGATAATAAAGGAAAGCAGGAATGTGCCAGCCAGCGCAACGACCGACGCAATAAATGTTGCCGTTGTATAGTATTTGAACGTTTCGTTAAGGGTTGCGCCGCAGTACTGTTTTACCAGCCAGAAGAGCGAATCGGTGACAATGGTGCAGCCAATGGCGCCGGAACCGATAGCAATGGCGATGATCGCCGGGCTGACGTTGGGATAAAGCGACAGCATCGGCGCGACAATCGCCGTCGCACCCATCATGGCTACCGTCGCCGAACCGACTGCCGCATGCAGGATCAACGCCACCAGCCAGGCGAGCAGAATCGGGTGCATGTGCATACCGGAGAGGAGCACCGCCAGGGTATCCGCAAGACCGCTACTCTTGAGAATGGCGTTAAACGCACCGCCCGCGCCGATAATCAGCAGGATATTCGCAATGGAACCAAAGCCGTTTTCGGTGTGGGTGAGAAGCGTGCTCATGCCCATATGCTGGCGCAGGCCGAGCATGTAATAGGCCACGAAGACGGCGATAAACATGGCGGTAATGGGGTTGCCGATAAATTCCAGCAGCGTATAGAGAGTACCGCTTTTTGTCCCGTTCAGCTCCGCGACGGTTTTTACCAACATCAGGCCGATGGGCAGCAGTACGGTAAAAAGCGTCGCGCTCAAGGACGGCAGGGTGTTTTCCTCGCGAACGTTAAGATCGGCAAATTCTGTGGGGACCGGCTTAAACGGCAGGCGATTGCCGAGGAGTTTCAGGAATAGCGGGCCGCCAATCAGTGACGCCAGCAGACCGACCAGCAAACCGTAGACGATGACTGACCCGATATCGGCGCCCAGTTTATTGGCCACAAACAGTGCCGCCGGGTGTGGCGGGACGACGCAGTGAACCGCCATCAACGCGGTACAAAGCGGAATAGCCAGTTTCAGTAATGACGTATTGGTCTTTTTGGCGATAGAAAACGCCAGCGGAATCAGCAACACGACGCCCACTTCAACAAACAGCGTAATACCGCAAATCAGCCCCACCAGCACCATGATGACATCTGCAGAGAGCCAGCGGCAGCGCTGGAGCGTAAGCCCGATACGTTCCGCCGCGCCGGAGATCTCCATCATTTTGCCGAGAATCGTCCCGAGACCAATAACCGCGGCGAGGAACCCTAGCGTTCCGCCGATTCCGTTTTCAATCGCGTTGACCATGTCCAGCGGCCCCATCCCCATCATCGCTCCCACGAAGAAGCTGGCGAGCAGCAGCGCCAGAAAGGGGTGGAATTTGAACTTCACGATGGTCAGAACAATCAACACGATGCTTATCAGCAGCGTGCTCACAACCCAGATTTGAGCGTGCATATCTCACCTTGCCCTGTGATTAACCTGTCTCTATTGGACAAAAACACGGGCCAGGCTGACAAACGATATAAATTGCCCTTCACATGAGGCAGATTGAATCAAACGGGTGATTTGCGTCGAATAATGGCAATGAAAGTGGCTATAGTTCATTTTGCTTCATCTTTATGCTGATTTTTGCAGCGTCTTTTTCTACACTGCGGGCAAACGAACTCGGGTGATAGAGGTGGCTATGGACCCCTTACGCGACGGCAGAAATCGCCTGCTCAACGGCTGGCAGTTATCAAAGCTCTATACCTTTGAGGTAGCTGCGAGGCATCAATCTTTTGCGCTGGCGGCAGATGAGCTGTCATTGAGTCCCAGCGCCGTCAGCCATCGCATGAATCAACTGGAAGACGAATTGGGCATCCAGCTGTTTGTCCGTTCTCACCGTAAAGTGGAGCTTACTCAAGAAGGTAAGAGGGTGTTCTGGGCGCTGAAATCGTCACTGGATACGCTGAATCAGGAAATCCTCGATATTAAAAATCAGGAACTGTCCGGCACATTAACCGTATACTCCCGGCCCTCCATCGCTCAGTGCTGGCTGGTGCCCGCATTGGGCGATTTTACACGCCGCTACCCGTCCATTTCGTTAACGGTGCTAACCGGTAACGACAACGTCAATCTCCAGCGTGCCGGCATCGATCTGGCCATCTATTTTGATGATGCGCCCTCTGCACAGTTGACCCACCATTTCCTGATGGATGAAGAGATTCTTCCGGTATGTAGTCCTGACTATGCTCGCCGCTTCGACTTAACCGGTTCGCTGGTAAACTTGCCCCATTGTACGTTGCTGCATGACAGGCAGGCCTGGAGCAATGACTCCGGTACCGATGAATGGCACAGCTGGGCGCAGCATTTTGGCGTAAGTTTGCCTGCATCGCCGGGTATTGGTTTCGATCGTTCAGATTTAGCGGTGATTGCCTCTATGAACCATATCGGTGTAGCGATGGGGCGCAAACGGCTGGTGCAAAAGCGTCTCGACAGTGGGGAGCTTATCGCGCCTTTCGGCGACAGGGCGCTGAAATGTCATCAGCACTATTACATTTCCACGTTACCTGGCAGACAATGGCCGAAAATTGAGGCATTTATCCAGTGGCTACAGCATTTGAATGTGTAAAACCAGATAGCTCTGCTTGTGTTATCTGACCATTGTGGAGAGACAGTGAGAATTTATTACGCTTTCGCGCTACGTATTCGGCGAGAAATCATGCTAAATACATGTAATCACCACCGATTTTGGCAAGGTCAATTGTGTTAAAACCACTATTAGCGATGGCTCTGCTTCTGGCGAGCGCGTCTGCGTTTGCTGCTGATACGCCGCTTACGGCGACACGCTACGCTCAGGAACTGGGCGTGGGTATGGATGTCGACTGGGCGCGAACCGAGCGCGGTATCCGTGAGTTCGATCCGCTTATCGTCCGTGATTTCTATGCGGAAGGGATTCGCCATGTGCGTATCCGGGTGGCCGATCCATTAACCGAAGCCCGCCTGATTCACCTGCGTAAGCTGGTGGAGGCCTGCGAAAAATATGGCGTGATCCCGATTATTTCTTACCAGGCGGATACCTTTAAGGCGGAGCCGGGTGCGAAAAACGAAGCGCAGCTGGTGGCGTGGTGGTCAACGGTGGCAAATTACTTTGGCAGCGAACATCCGACGCTCGGGTTTGACCTGATTTATGAGCCTTCGGATAAGCTTAATCACGATATGCCAGCGCTTAACCGCGCGTATGAAAATATCATCAAGACCATCCACGACATCAACCCGCAACGCATGATCTTTATTGCGCCGCGCCTGCGGGCCGCGCCCGAGGATTTAACGTCCTTGAAATTGCCTGGGCGTAGCCAGAACTACTTGCTGGCGGAGTGGCATATTTTCCCGTGGGGCCCACTGAAAAATAACGGAAAGTACCCGTGGACGTCGGGTACGGCGGCAGAGAAGGCGGCAATCAGAGCGCGTATTAATACGGCGGTCCACTGGCAGCAAAAAACCGGTCATGCGACCTGGGTCGGCGGTTGGTCAGTGGGTGAAACGATTAAAAGTCCGCCTGGTGAATCGCAACTGGCATTCGCCGCGTTTATGGCCTGTGAGCTGAATAAGGCGCAGATCCCCTTCGCCCTCAATGCGGATACGCAGTTTTATGATGGCGAAGAGGGGGCATGGCGGCCAACAACTGAACCGCTGCTAAAAACGATTATTTCACCGGACTGTGAGAAGGCGGATGCGAAGCCGGATCGCCGGGAAGGGAAGCCGCCGGTTCGTGTTCATGGCGCTTCTGGCGCAGCGCCAGCGGCAGCCAGCTCAGCAGAATCAAAAGCCCTGCCAGCGTCATCAGCATCCCAAGGCTAAACTGGCTGGTCTGGGGAAGCCCGGCAGAAAACCAGGCCAGCGCGCCGGATCCCATATTTTGCATGCCGCCAACCAGCGCCCCCGCCGTTCCTGCCAGAAAAGGGAACGGCTCCATTGCGCCACTGGTCGCCAGTGGGAAGAGCATGCCCGCCCCGAAGAAGAACAGCGCGGCGGGAACCAGCAGCGTCCAGACTGTCATTATGCCAAACCAGCCGGGGATCCACATCATGATGCCTGCCAGCAAACAACTGGCGACCGCCTGCCACATCAGCGTCGGGAAGCGCGCATTTTGCCGCCCGGCGAACCAGGCGCCGAAAAAGGCTGCCGGAATGGGGAGGATGAACAAAATACTGACCGCCATACTGGAAAGCCCCAGGGTGGCGCCCATCAGCACGCCTGAGCAGGCCTCAAATACGGCAATACCGGCCAGCCCCCCAATCAGCATCAACAAATAGCAGTTAAACATGCCGTTGCCCAACAGAGTCTTATAACGGGTGAGCAGCCCCATTTTTACAGTACCTGTCGGGCGCGTTTCAGGCATCCAGCGCGCCATGCTGAAGGTGACACCAGTACAGAGTACCAGCAGGAACGCAAAACAGGCGCGCCAGCCCCAGAGGGTGGTCAGCAGGCCGCCAATCAGCGGGGCGAGCAACGGGCTTACCAGAATGCCCATATTCATCAAACTGTTAGCATGGCGTAATTCGGTGCCGGAATAGAGATCGCGCGGCAGGGTGCGCGCCATTACGCCGCCGACGCCGGTTCCCATCCCCTGAAAGGCGCTGGCGACTATCAGAACGGTCAGGCTGTGGGTCGTGACAGCCACCAGTGTTGCCAGCATAAACACCGTTAACCCGCAAAGGATGGCCGGACGACGGCCAAAACGGTCGGCTAACGGGCCGTAAAAGAGTTGTGATACGCCATAGGTGAGGAGATAGGCGGCCATGACATTCTGCACCGCCCCTTCACGGGCATTGAGATCCTGCGCCATTCCGGCAATGGCGGGAATATAAATGGTTTGCGCCATTTGTCCCACTGCCACCAACAGGACCAGCATCAAGAGTAAACTGACGTTACGCTGTCTTTTCATTTCGCTGAATACGTTTTAAAAAAAGATAAATAAAGAATATGGTGCTGCCATAACCGTAAAATGCGAGAGGAATCTACCACAGTAATGTGACACGACAAGATGCGGAGTCAGAAAGAACGACCGCCGTCAGGCAGGATTTGTAAACAATTTGTGGCAACTTTGATTGCCAGTATGATCAGGACAGGCGCAGTAAGATCGCACCCGCAGCGATGCCACAGGCCGCAACAATCCGTAATCCGGCGACCTTTTCTTTGAGCATTAAAAAGGCGAGCAGCGCGCCAAAGAGAATTGAGGTTTCGCGCAGCGCGGCGACTACGGCCAGTGGCGCCTGCGTCATCGCCCATAACGCCAGCCCGTAGGAGCCCATGGTGCCAATACCGCCCGGCAGCCCTTTTTTCCAGTTATTCGCCAGATAGTGCGAGACTTCACGACGGCGAGCGATCATCGCCCAGGCCAACAGGCAAAAACCGTTCATGAAAAACGTCCAGAGGGTGTAACCGAATGCGCTACCCGCAAGGCGTACGCCTGTGCCGTCCACCAGCGTATATCCGGCAATAAAACAGGAATTTAGTAGGGCAAGCCAGATTCCGCGCGTTGAGCTGTGACGACCGTTACAGGCCATGGCAAGAATAGAGAGACAAATGACCGCGATACCGAGCCAGGCAAAGGTGGATAATGTATCACCCAACAACAGAACGCTTATCAAGGCCACCAGTAGCGGCGCGGTACCGCGCATCAACGGATAGGTCTGACTCATATCGGAAACCTGATACGTTTTAGCGACCAGTACCGTATAGACAACCTGTAACAGGCAGGAAACGGCGAGATAAGGCACGCTGGCGAGCGAGGGCTGCGGTGAGAAAGGCAACATGACCAGGGCGATTAACGCCGCAGAGCCGCTGACGCAGATGGCGGAATAGAGTTTATCGCTGCCCGCTTTAACAATCGCGTTCCAGCTCGCATGCAGAAGGGCGGCAAACAGCAGAATACAAAAAACAGTAACAGTCATGAGTACGCAGTGTCAGTGGGCGGCGTAAAAACGTACCATGAAAGCGGCGATCGGAGCGACTATTCTGTGCGATGAGGAAACTGCCAGTGATTATTAAAGAGGGGCGGTTGCCCGCCCCTCTTAGGTACGACTTGAACCTGAGTTACCGCAGTAATTTCAGGACAGCTTCAAGCAGTTGCAGCAAGGCAACTATGAGTTTCAGGATAAGGATAACCATATCCATTTCGCCCATACGCTTCTCCTTTGGCAAGGAGCACGACCGGCTGGCGTACCTTTCCGCTGCCTGTAACCAGCCGTTTTGTTGGCGTAACACAGTGTGCTCTCAAGGGGTTAAGGCACTGACGGCACCACCCGTTTCAGCCAGGACTTAATGTGCGCCCGTATCATTGCGGTCCCTCATACACACCGTGGTCGGCAAGACCATTATAAATTCATACTGTAAATATATACAGTTATTTCTGGACGAAATTTGCACCCTGTTCCATACTCAAACTGCTCATCGTGTGCGCATAATTTGCGCACAGGGTTAATTGATCGTATAGTTTCACTGTTGACGTAACACAGTGTGCTTGCGGCTACCAACCGCAAAAACCTGCTAAAAACCTCGCTCCGGCGGGGATAACGGACGGTATTCTGTACTGTCCGTTTTTATTTTGTGCCATGCACCTCTTCGCGATTCCCATAGCTCCTTTTTCATATCAACACATGCCTTCCCCTGCTATTTAACAGGTCATTTATATGTTTATAAAAATCGCTTTTTTAAACATATGGTCGTGACATGTCGTTACTATCGACATATTATGAATATATGTCGATAAAATAGGATTTTTTGAACATGTCATGGATGCCCGAACGCTCATATAACCAGCTTCCGCTACTCCCGCCTGATACAGCGCTCGTCGAGACGCGTAAGGTGCTGAAAGCTTGCATTAAGGCTCGAGCTGCTTTAGCTGAACTCAATACATCTGGCGAACTGCTGCCCGATCAAAGACTATTGATCAACTTGCTGCCAATGCTGGAAGCGAAAGACTCTTCTCGCATAGAAAATATTGTCACGACCAGCGATCAGCTTTTCCAATACGCCGATCGTATTGAAGACGCTGACCCTGCAACAAAAGAAGCGTTACGTTATCGCACTGCGCTGTATAAGGGCGTTAATCTTTTACAGGACTACCCACTGTGTTCTGGCACAGCTATGGAAATTTGCACAACACTGAGATCCATTGAAACTGACGTGAGAAAAACGCCAGGCACAGTGCTTCGCGATCAAAATAAGAACGTGGTATACACCCCACCTGATGGCGAAACGCTCATTCGTGACCTGTTATCCAATTGGGAACATTTCATCCATTCAGATATTGATTTAGATCCTTTGATAAAAATGGCCGTGTCCCATTATCAGTTCGAATGCATTCACCCCTTTTCCGACGGAAATGGTCGTACGGGACGCATTCTGAATATCCTCTATTTGATGGACTGTGGCGTGTTGTCGCAACCGATTCTCTATCTGTCTCGCTTTATCCTGGAAAGGCGGAGCGATTATTACACCTTGCTTCGTAATGTTACGGCTAAGAATGATTGGGAGTCCTGGGTTCTCTTTATGCTGGAGGCTGTGGAAGACACGGCAAAATGGACGACGGATAAAATCGCTGCCATGCGGAAATTAATAGAAGAAACAGCAGCATGGATCCGTGAAAAACTGCCTAAAATCTACACCTGGGAGCTTAACCAAACGCTATTTGCTCAGCCCTATTGTCGCATTGAAAACCTGGTCGATAACGGAATTGCAAAGCGGCAGACGGCCTCAATTTATCTTAAGTCGCTTGTTGAGATAGGCGTGCTGGAAGAAAAAATTGCCGGGCGTGAAAAACTGTACCTCAATACACGTCTTTTGCAGGAACTGAATAGCTAATAGAAACGTGATCTTCGACTCATTTTTGCGCTGATGAGTAATTTTCAATTGTTTCGTTCTGCAAGCTGTGTTTGTATAAATCCTGTTAATTATTCAAACACGAGTCCCCAATGAACGCTTCCACTATGACGATGAACCTACTAAAAACCGCGCATAACGCCGCGGTGGTCGTCGTGCGTGTGGTGGTGGTCGTCGGCAATGCGCCGTAGGGACTGGAACAACACACGATTCCAAAACCCCGCCGGCGCAAACCGGCGGGGTTTTTCGTTCTGACCCTCCCGGAAAGTCGGCCCAGAAGAAAAGGACTGGAGCATGGCAAGTTCGGGCACAACACAAACGACACGCTTTACCGGCGCACAGTTGATCGTTCATTTACTGGAACGTCAGGGCATTACCACGGTAGCGGGTATTCCTGGCGGGACCGTTCTCCCGCTGTATGACGCTTTAAGTCAGAGCACGCAAATTCGCCACGTACTGGCACGCCACGAGCAGGGCGCCGGGTTTATCGCCCAGGGCATGGCGCGTACCGAAGGTAAACCGGCTGTCTGTATGGCCTGTAGCGGACCGGGCGCCACCAATCTGGTGACCGCTATCGCCGATGCACGCCTCGATTCCATCCCGCTGGTGTGTATCACCGGACAGGTGCCTGCCTCCATGATCGGCACCGATGCGTTCCAGGAAGTCGACACTTACGGCATCTCTATCCCCATCACTAAGCACAATTACCTGGTCCGTAATATCGCCGAACTTCCGCAGGTGATAAGCGACGCGTTTCGTATTGCGCAATCCGGCCGTCCAGGCCCGGTGTGGATAGATATTCCTAAAGATGTCCAGACCGCGACCATCGAACTGAGTGAGCTGCCTGAGCCCGGCGGCAGAGCGCCTGCCCCGGCGTTTGATGCGAAAAGTGTGCAGGAAGCGGCGGCGATGATTAATGCCGCACAGCGTCCGGTGCTGTATCTGGGCGGCGGGGTGATTAACGCGCCGGAACAGGTGCGCGCACTGGCGGAAAAAGCGAATCTGCCGACCACCATGACCTTAATGGCGCTGGGAATGTTGCCAAAAGCACATCCACTGTCACTGGGGATGCTGGGCATGCACGGCGCTCGCAGCACCAACTTTATTCTGCAAGAGTCTGATTTATTAGTGGTTCTTGGTGCGCGTTTTGATGACCGGGCGATTGGGAAAACCGAGCAGTTCTGCCCGAACGCGAAAATCATCCATGTTGATATTGATAAGGCGGAGCTGGGTAAAATCAAGCAGCCGCACGTTGCCATTCAGGGCGATGTGGGTGAAGTGCTGGCGCAGTTGCTGCCGCAAATTGATGCGCAGCCGCGTGAGGCGTGGCGTGGTCTGGTGGCGCAACTGCAGCAGGAATTCCCGTCTGCCATTCCGCAGGGTGGCGACCCGCTCACCCATTACGGGCTGATTAATGCCGTTGCCGCCTGCGTTGATGATGAGGCGATTATCTCCACCGATGTGGGACAGCACCAGATGTGGACCGCGCAGGCCTATCCGCTCAATCGTCCGCGTCAGTGGCTGACCTCCGGCGGGCTGGGTACCATGGGTTTCGGGCTGCCAGCGGCAGTCGGCGCCGCACTGGCGAACCCGCAACGCAAAGTTATCTGCTTTTCCGGCGACGGTAGCCTGATGATGAACATTCAGGAGATGGCCACCGCCGCAGAAAATAATCTGGATGTGAAAATCATCCTGATGAACAACGAAGCGTTAGGCCTGGTGCATCAGCAGCAGAGCCTGTTTTACAAGCAGGGCGTATTCGCAGCGACCTATCCGGGGATGATTAACTTTATGCAGATTGCCGCCGGTTTTGGCCTGCAAACCTGTGATCTTAACAACGAGGCTGACCCGCATGCCGCGCTGCAGGCGATCATCGCTCGTCCGGGTCCGGCGCTCATCCATGTGCGTATCGACGCCGAAGAAAAAGTGTATCCGATGGTGCCGCCGGGTGCGGCAAATACTGAAATGGTGGGGGAATAAGCCATGCAACAGACAGTTTCTGATAACGTCATTCTTGAACTTACCGTACGTAACCATCCGGGGGTGATGACACACGTCTGTGGCCTGTTTGCCCGTCGCGCATTTAACGTGGAAGGCATTCTCTGCTTGCCCATTAAAGACAGCGAGCACAGCCGCATCTGGCTACTGGTCAATGACGATCAGCGCCTGGAGCAGATGATAAGCCAGATTGAAAAGCTGGAAGACGTGGTGCAGGTCGTACGCAATCAGTCGTCGCCGGGGATGTTCAACAAACTGGCGGTCTTCTTCGAGTAAGGTGAAAACAGGCCCGCTTAGCGGGCTTGTTCGTTTTCTGAGTCCGGCGTAATCACTTTCACAAACCCGTTGCGGCAGTGCGCCGGGTACTCTGCCGGAAGCGGACGATCGCTGATAAGCACGTCGAACCCGGAAAGGGGCGCAATACTCGCGGGGGCCACTTCATCAAATAAGGCGTAGCGTGCCAGCAGGATTTTACGCATGCCGTGTGCCATCGCCTTTCGCTTCATCGGTAAATCATCCAGGTTAAACCAGGTCACACCGTGGTGTTCATGCACGCCGCTGGCGGAAATAAACACTTTGCGTGGGTTTAATGAATCTAAAAGCGACGGGTTGTTCGGATCGTAAAAGGCATCGCTTTTGGCGCGCCAGGTACCGCCGCATAACATGGCCGTTGCGTTAGGTTTGGCGGTGAGCGCGACAAACACCTGGTGGGAGTAACAGATGCCAGTAAACGTGATGTCGTCCGGGATCATGCTGATAACCAGCGGCATTTCCGGCCCGTTGTCGAAAAAAACCAGGTCGTTTTCGCTGACCAACCCTGCAGCGAGGATAGCAATAGGCAAATCATCGCGATGATGCGTCCGAACAGTGGGCTGGGGAGCCGCGGCGGGGGCAGTGGGTTTGTTCACCATTACGATATAGCCGCCCAGCAGCGCCAGCGGCAGCGGTTCGTCATCCTGGCTAAAGTCTCTGCGAATGGTCATCACCGACACTTCCAGCATGCGCGCGGCGTCTTTTAAGTGGATTCGATCGGTCTTCTTGAGTAATTCAACCAGACGCCGGATGCGCTCTTTTTGCTTTGTTTCCACTCTTTTCTCCGCACTGATTCGGACTTGTGTGTTTCAAAAGTAACATTTTCCATCGCGCAGGAACACGTAATGATATCAACACTATAATCCTGTTAGCCGCTAAATAAAAGTGACGGCGCACCGGGTGTCGGGGATTTGGGGAGGATAACGGCGAAGAGTTATGATGCGCTAATCGCGATCATGGTCACAAATGATACGGAAGTAACATGATAATGTTACTATAATATCATTGTTAAGTGATTGTTTCTGAGAGGTAGTAAAATGGATATCGCAGTCATCGGCTCCAACATGGTGGATCTCATCACCTATACCAACCAGATGCCGAAAGAGGGAGAAACCCTGGAAGCCCCTGCCTTTAAAATCGGCTGCGGTGGTAAAGGGGCCAATCAGGCGGTGGCCGCCGCTAAAATGAATTCGAAAGTGATGATGTTGACCAAGGTGGGTGACGATATCTTTGCGGACAACACCATTCGTAACCTGGAGTCCTGGGGCATTAACACCACCTATGTCGAGAAAGTTCCCTGTACCAGTAGCGGCGTTGCGCCGATTTTTGTGAACCCCAACTCCAGCAACAGTATTCTAATTATTAAAGGTGCTAATAAATTTCTCTCACCGGAAGATATTGATCGCGCCGCGGAAGATTTGAAAAAGTGTCAATTAATTGTCCTGCAACTGGAAGTGCAATTAGAGACGGTCTATCACGCCATTGAATTTGGTAAAAAACACGGCATCAAAGTGTTATTAAACCCGGCACCGGCACTGCGTGAGCTGGATATGACCTATGCCTGTAAATGCGATTTCTTTATTCCAAATGAGACCGAACTTGAAATTCTGACCGGTATGCCGGTGGATACCTACGATAATATTCGTACGGCGGCACGAAGCCTGATTGATAACGGACTGAACAATATTATCGTGACCATGGGTGAAAAGGGCGCATTATGGATGACCCGCGAACGCGAAGTTCATGTTCCGGCGCACAAGGTCAACGCCATTGATACCAGCGGTGCAGGCGATGCCTTTATCGGCTGTTTCGCCCACTACTATGTCCAGGGCGGCGATGTCGAAGCGGCGATGAAAAAAGCCGCGCTGTTCGCTGCCTTTAGCGTGACCGGCAAAGGCACACAATCGTCTTACCCCAGCATTGAACAATTTAATGAGTACCTGGCTTTACATGAATAATAACCGCTGAGTTTATTTCGTAGCAGGCATATCACTGCCTGCTCTCAGGAATAAAGCAGTGATAAACCCTGCACATTGAAAGGTAGCACTATGAACGAAAAAAATATCGTTCAGATGCCCGATGGGTATCTGAATAAAACCCCTTTGTTCCAGTTTATCTTGTTATCCTGTTTATTCCCGTTGTGGGGATGCGCCGCTGCGTTAAATGATATTCTCATTACGCAATTTAAAAGCGTATTCTCATTGAGTAACTTTGCCTCTGCATTAGTGCAGAGCGCATTTTATGGCGGTTATTTCTTAATTGCCATTCCGGCCTCTCTGGTTATTAAAAAGAGCAGTTATAAAATTGCCATATTAATTGGGCTGACGCTTTATATCGTCGGTTGTTCACTGTTCTTCCCGGCTTCGCATATGGCGACCTATACCATGTTCCTGGCGGCAATCTTTGCGATTGCGATTGGGCTGAGTTTTCTTGAAACCGCAGCCAATACGTACAGCTCGATGCTGGGGCCAAAATCACATGCGACTCTGCGCCTGAATATCAGCCAGACCTTCTACCCGATTGGCGCGGCGGCAGGCATTTTGCTCGGTAAGTATCTGGTCTTCTCCGAAGGCGAGAGTCTGCAAAAACAGATGACGGGGATGACGCCTGAGCAGATCCACAACTTTAAAGTGCTGATGCTCGAAAACACCCTTGAGCCGTATAAGTACATGATTATGGTGCTGGTGGTTGTCATGGCGCTGTTTATGTTCACCCGCTTCCCCAAATGCAAAGTGGCGCAAACGGAAACCCATAAACGTCCGACCGCCATGGAGACACTGCGTTATCTGGCACAGAATGCCCGTTTTCGCCGTGGTATCGTCGCGCAATTCTTGTATGTCGGTATGCAGGTAGCGGTGTGGTCTTTCACCATTCGTCTGGCGCTGGAACTGGGTGATATCAACGAACGCGATGCGTCAAACTTTATGGTCTACAGCTTTGCCTGTTTCTTTATTGGCAAGTTTGTCGCCAATATCCTGATGACGCGGTTTAACCCGGCCAGGGTGTTGATTCTCTACTCCGTGATTGGCGCGCTGTTCCTGGCATATGTGGCGCTGGCCCCGAGCTTTAGCGCCGTGTACGTGGCAGTAGCGGTCAGTATTCTGTTTGGGCCGTGCTGGGCGACCATCTATGCGGGCACTCTTGATACTGTGGATAACGAACATACGGAAATGGCAGGCGCGGTCATTGTAATGGCGATTGTTGGCGCGGCGGTGGTCCCGGCTATCCAGGGCTATGTGGCGGATATGTTCCACTCGCTGCAACTGTCGTTCCTCGTTTCCATGCTGTGCTTTGTTTACGTTGGCGTCTATTTCTGGCGCGAAAGTCGAGTGCGTCGCGAACTGACCGAAGCGACCGCTTCCTGAGGAGAAGGACGATGGCAACACGATTAACCCTGTGGCGCGAGCTGTTTAGCCTGCAGCCACGCACCTTACTGGCAAATGACGATTTTACCGTCACGGCGTTTCGCTACCCGAGCGGCGTGGAGGCCGTGCGGCTGGAAAATGCCCGTGGACATCTGGTCGTTCTGCCCTGGCTTGGGCAGATGATCTGGGATGCGAATTTCGACGGGCGCGACCTGACGATGCGCAACATGTTCAGCCAGCCCAAACCGGCAAATGTGATTGTTGAAACATACGGCTGTTTTGCTTTTCACTCCGGGCTGCTGGCGAACGGCTGTCCGTCGGCGGAAGATAGCCACGCGCTGCACGGCGAAATGGCCTGTGCCACCATGGATGAGGCGTGGCTGGAGCTCGACGGCGACTCGCTACGTCTGGCCGGACGCTATGAGTACGTGATGGGTTTTGGCGATCACTACCTGGCGCAACCGTCGGTTACGCTACACAAGGCGAGTGCGCTGTTTGATATCACGATGGCGGTCACCAATCTGGCGTCGGTGCCGATGCCGCTGCAGTACATGTGCCATATGAATTACGCCTACGTGCCGCAGGCGACATTCAGCCAGAATATCCCGGATGAAGCGCTCATGCTGCGTGAATCCATTCCGGCGCATGTGAAACCGACAGAACAGTGGCTGGCATTCAACCGCCGCGTACAACAGGGCGAAGCGACGGTGAATGCGCTGACGGAGCCGGAATTCTACGACCCGGAAATCGTCTTCTTTGCCGACAGGCTTGATCGACACACTGATAAGCCCGAGTTTTGTATGCATGCACCGGATGGCACTACCTTTGTGACGCGCTTTTCCAGTGAGCAGTTTAATTACGTTACGCGCTGGATCCTCTATAACGGTGACCAGCAGGTTGCGGCGTTTGCCCTTCCGGCAACCTGTCGGCCCGAGGGATTTCTGGCTGCGAAGCGCAGCGGCAGCTTGTTAAGCCTTGCACCGCAGCAAACCCGCCAGTTTAGTGTAACCACAGGTATTGTCTGATCGCCTTATCTGAGCCCGGTTCGCCGGGCTTTTTTGTCCGTTCTCATCAATATAATCAGCCATCTGCGTGATCCTCTGCGCCACGGAAAATCAGTAAGCTCGCTCTTCGACTGTCCATTTTGTGCATTTTGACTTTATGATGTGCCTCCTGAGATGTGGCGGGAGCTTTCATGATTTGGTTAACACTGACGACACTGGTTGTGGTCTTTATTATTGGTTTCAGGGTATTAACGTCTGATTCACGTCGCGCGATACGTCGGTTGAGTGAGCGGCTGGCAATAACGCCGGTACCGGTGGAAACCATGATTGACCAGATGGGGAAAAAAGCAGGGGGAGAGTTTATCCAGTATCTGGCTCGCCCGGATGAAGCTCATCTGCAAAATGCTGCCCAGATGCTGTTTATCTGGCAGGTCTTTATTGTCGACAGTAGCGAGCAGCATTTGCAGTCCTGGCATCGTATCCTGCAAAAAGCCCGGCTGGCCGCGCCGATCACCGATGCGCAAGTCCGTCTCGCGCTGGGCTTTTTACGCGAACTTGAGCCAGACGTTGCTGAGCTTAATGCCTTCCAGATGCGCTACAACACCTTGTTTATCCCTGAGGAAGGGGTGCACTGGTTACACTGATCCTGAATATCCGACGGTGTAAATAGTTGCGTAAGTGTTAAATGAATCACACCGTTGTTTGTTACACTACACGGCTTTCACAATAAAATATGAAGCCGGGTGTAAAAATGATGGAAGTGCAGCGGACGCAGCCTGCAACAGGCGGTGTGAGTCGCCCCAACTGGTCGGCGGTATTTGCCGTCGCGTTTTGTGTGGCGTGCCTGATCACCGTGGAGTTTCTGCCGGTGAGTCTGTTGACGCCAATGGCGCAGGATTTGGGCGTGTCGGAAGGCGTCGCTGGCCAGTCGGTGACAGTAACGGCTTTTGTCGCCATGTTCGCCAGCCTGTTTATCACCCATATCATCGGCAAAACGGATCGCCGTCTGGTGGTTATTGCCTTTTCCGTGTTGCTGACGCTCTCCTGTCTGCTGGTCTCATTTGCCAATAGTTTTACCTTGCTGTTGCTTGGACGGGCTTGTCTGGGGCTGGCGTTGGGCGGTTTTTGGGCGATGTCTGCCTCCCTGACGATGCGACTGGTACCGGCCCGCACCATTCCAAAGGCACTGTCGGTTATTTTCGGCGCGGTCTCGATTGCTCTGGTGATTGCTGCGCCTTTGGGCAGTTTTCTCGGTGGGATCATTGGCTGGCGGCATGTGTTTAACGGCGCCGCGCTGATGGGGTTCGTCTGTATTGGCTGGGTGTGGATGGCGTTGCCGTCGATGCCGGGGCAAACAGAACATCATCAGAATATGTTTGGTCTGTTGAAGCGCCCGGGCGTACTGGCCGGGATGCTGGCGATTTTTATGGCCTTTGCCGGTCAGTTCTCCTTTTTTACCTACATTCGTCCGATCTTTATGACCCTCGCGGGCTTTGATGTTGATGGCCTGACACTGGTGTTATTGAGTTTTGGTATTGCCAGTTTTGTTGGCACCTCGCTTTCATCACATATCTTAAAACGCTCCGTAAAACTGGCGCTGGCCTGTGCGCCGCTGATCATTGCGCTGAGCGCGCTGATACTGATTTTGTGGGGCAGCAATAAAGCGGTGGCGGCGGGGATTGCCATCGTCTGGGGATTATCATTTGCACTGGTGCCGGTGGGCTGGTCGACGTGGATCACCCGCTCTCTTGCCGATCAGGCGGAAAAAGCGGGGTCGATTCAGGTGGCGGTTATTCAACTGGCGAATACCTGCGGTGCGGCGATTGGCGGCTACGCGCTGGATAATCTGGGCCTGCTTTCGCCGCTGGTGTTGTCAGGGTCGCTGATGTTGCTTACCGCGCTGCTGGTGGCAGGAAAAGTGAAGGTGAAGTGATTTTCCCCTCGTCCTTATCCGGGAATGCCCCGGATGCGGCGTAAACGCCTTATCCGGGCTACGCCCCGTAGCCCCGGTAAGCGCAGCGCCACCGGGGAATGTCCCGGATGGGGTGGTCGGTAATCATTGGGTTTGTAGCCCCGGTAAGTGCAGCGCGACCGGGGAATGTCCCGGATGGGGTGGCCGGTAATCATTGGGTTTGTAGCCCCGGTAAGCGTAGCGCCACCGGGGAAAACAGTCAGGCGGCAGCCTGGACGCGTTTACGTGAATCCAGCGAAATCAGCAGCACCGACGACACAATCATCAGTGTGCCCAGCCAGTCCGGCAGGGTAAAGGCGATACCGAGCAGGGCCACCGACAGCAGCGCACTGCTCAGGGGTTCGGCACAGCTCAGAATGCTGGCGCGTGAGCCGCCAATCATCTGCGCGCCTTTCAGGTACAGGCTAAAGGTCAGCGCGGTGCCCACCATCACCAGATACATAAACGCCATCACCAGATTGCCGTCGATAACGAAATCGCCCCCTTTATTGCCATAGAATGGCGTCAGCATTAATCCGGCGAGAAACATGCTCCAGCCGACAATCGATAGCGTGCCGTAGCGGGCGATAAGTTTCGACGGGTAGGTTGAATAGAGCGCGGCAGAAAACGCGGAAGCGATGCCCCATACCAGCGCTTCGCTGGAAATCGACAGCGACGTCATATTTCCGTGTGTCACCAGCAACAGGGTGCCAATCAGCGATGTTGCAATCGCCGCGGTGACAGCGAGCGTCGGTTTTGCTTTTCGCGCCAGGGCAAACCACGTCACGATGATCGTCGGCGAGAGAAATTGTAGCACCGTGGCGGTGGCGGCATTCGATTTCTCGATGGTTACCAGGAAGGTGAGTTGCACGATAAGCGCGCCAAACAGCGAAAAGAACAGCAAACTCAGCGTGTCTTTGCGGTTTTTGACGATCGTGAAAATTTTATCGCCATGAAAAAACGACAGAATCAATAACACTGCGCCGCCGGACAGCAGGCGAACCATCGTCAACCAGGGGGCCGCGATGTGGCTTTTCTCCATGATGTACTGGGCGCAAACCCCGGAACTGCCCCATAAAATGGCGGCAATCAGTACGTAAAGCATCCCTTTTTTTGTGGAACCCATTTTCTATCCAGACCTGCCATGCTGCTTTCTTATTGATGAGTTTTGCATCATAGCACAGGCGTGATAGATAACCGGAGGCAGCATCCCTGCCGCCCGCGGATTTACATTAGAACCAGGCTTCCCACATCGCCCCGACGTTGAAAGAGTCCAGCGTGGTGTCATCCGTGCCGTTAACACGTGCGGTGCGCTTGTTGTCAACTTCGCCACCGGTTACGTAGAAGCGCAGCATCGGACGGAACTCTGGCCCCATATCAATGGAGATGTTCTGCGACAGGGTCGCTTTCCAGCCGTTGTTATCGCCGCCTTTGTCGTAGGCCACTTTCTGCCAGCCCAGTTCCAGCCAGGTTGAATGCACGTCGTTCCACCAGTACATCGGACGCACAATGGCGTTGTAGTTCTTACGGTTGTCAGACTTGTCAGCGCTGTTGTCGTAATCGTGGAAGGCGAGCAGATATTCCACCTGCATCTGGCGACTAAACTTGTGCAGCCCTTCGAAGCTGGCATAGATAGTTTTCAGATCATCCGTTTTGTTGTAAACGCTGTTATCTGCGTTATCGGAGTAACGGGCGATAACCTTGTTCACGCCGCTGTCGTTGGTATGGCTTAACACCACGCCGCCCTGCCAGGCTTTCAGGCGGGCGTCGCTTTCAACGGCTTTCGAGTCAAAACCGTAGTTAGCGTAAATTTCCAGATCCAGCGGGCCGACTTTCATGCCGTGGACTTTTGAGGTGACGGCGTAGTTGCCTTTGTCGCCGGTGCCGGAGCCACCGGTACAAGTAATGCGTGACGGGTTATCGCCATTGTCTTCCACTTCCGGGTTACAGGACTGCACAGCAGCCACAGTGGCCACGTCAAACTGTACGCCGCCGATGTCGAAGTTTTTCACCCCGGCGCCCTGGCCATCGTGGTTCATCCAGAAGTAGTCGTTGATGCCCTGTTGCGGACGCTGGTGGAAGTCACGACCCGCCCAGAAGTAGGCGTTCGGGTTGGATTCCAGCAGGTTGGTCACCCCCGCGTAGGCTTTTTTCAGGTTAACTTCGTCGCCCCAGTGATCGAACATCACGTTGACGTCCCAGATAGCCCCGTGCGAACTCTTAAACGCTTTGGAAAGCTGGAACTCGCCGCCGTTGCCTTCGTTACCCAGACGGCCAATCGCAGACGAGCCGTTATACGAACCGTCTACGCCAACGTATTTCTGATCGCCGCTCTGATAGTGGGCGCCATAACGGGCGTAACCGCTAAATTTCACGCCATAAGGAATGGCTAAATCAGGCGTTTGCGCGGTACTTTGCGGCTCGGTAATGACATCCGCTTTTTTATCAATAGCGGCATCCATTTTTGCCTGCCGCTCAGCTAATGCTTTATCCACCGCTTTTGCCACGATGGCGTCAATTTGTTCTTGGGTAAATTCTTGAGCTATCACCGAACCAGAGCAAAGCGCAGCCGCAACTGCCAGTGCCACTGGAAGTTTATTGTTTAATTTCATAATTATCTCAATTTATACCCTTGATATTTCTGGCTGCATGTTCGTTGGCAGTACTCATTCACCCGAATCACTTATATAAGTAAGCGCATCGGGATTCATTTGTTTGTCGCCTTCGTGAAGCTAAAAATATTTAGGGTGTAGTTGGTTGTTTTTAAACAATAACCATCCCGTCCTGATTTGACAGAACAACATGCCAGTATCAAAACAAGTTGATTTATATTTTATAATTCAGGTACAGAGTTATATTTTCCGTAATCAATAAGTTTTTAACGCTGATAAAGCTGAATGATCTCCTCTGATAATTCACGCGCCAGTAACGACGTCATTAAATGATCCTGGGCATGCACCATAATTAACGTCATGGGTTGCCGGGCTTCGCCGGCGTCCTGTTCAATTAATTTGGTTTGCATTTGATGGGCCTGGCGCGAATAGCCATCGGCTTCACGCAGCAGGTTTTGGGCTTCCTCAAAATTGCCCGCTCTGGCGGCACGCAGTGCTTCAAAGCACAGGCTGCGCGACTGCCCCGCGTTAACGATAATCTCCATTACCGCTTCTTCTAATGCGACCATATTTATTTACTCTTAATCAAAACCATTATTCTTCGCGGTGGCGGCAAACCATTCTCCGCTTTTCTTAACGGTACGTTTCTGGGTTTCTAAATCTAGCTGAACAAAACCGTAGCGGTTTTTATACGCGTTACACCATGACCAATTATCAATAAAGGTCCACATATGGTAGCCAAGGCAATTACAGCCTTCGCTAATTCCTTTATGTAGCCATTTAAGATGGTCGGTAATAAAGGTAATGCGGTACTGATCGTTTATTTGCCCGTTTTCAATAAAACGCTGTTCATTTTCGACACCCATACCATTTTCAGAAATAAAGCAGCGTGGGTTGCCGTAATTATCACGAAGATTAACCAAAATATCGTAAATACCCGGCTCATAAATTTCCCAGCCGCGCCAGGGGTTCATTTTTCGCCCTGGCATCTCGTAATAATCAAACAGCCATTCCGGCATAAACGGCGACTCAGGGTTAACGGCGCTGTCCCGGCATTTCACTCGTCGCGGCTGGTAATAGTTAATACCCAGTAAGTCGACTTTCCCGGCGGCAATCAGCTCTTTATCGCCCAGATGGCAAGCGGGAAGCTGATCATACTCTTTCAGTAATGCTACCAGGTCTGCCGGATACTCGCCCCGCAGTACCGGATCAAGGAAGCTGCGGTTAAACAGCAGATCAGCATGATGCGCGGCTTTCAGATCTGCCGGATGCTGCGAACGCGGATACGACGGCGTCAGGTTGAGCACTATACCGATCTCACCGGAGTGATGTCCGGCGCGAAATGCCCGCACTGCGCTGGCATGGGCCAGTACCGTGTTGTATGCCACTGTGGCTGCCCGTTTGAAATCCACCACGTTTGGGTAATGGAAGTCATACAGATAGCCCCCTTCTACCGGCACAATCGGTTCGTTGAAAGTAAACCAGTGCTTCACCTGATGACCAAACAGGTCGAAACAGATCTGCGCGTAGCGGGAGAATGCCTCAACCACTTCGCGATTTTCCCAGCCGCCTTTCTCCTGCATCACCATCGGCATGTCGAAGTGGAACAGGGTGATAAACGGTTCGATACCCTGTTCTGCCAGCTCACTGAGCATGGTGCTGTAAAACGCAACAGCCTCTCTGTTCACCTCGCCGATGCCATCAGGAATCAGGCGGCTCCAGCTTATTGAGGTGCGAAAACTGTTATGGTTCAGCGCTTTTAACAGGGCGATATCTTCGCGCCAGTGCTGGTAAAAGGTGGACGTATCCTGGGGGCCCACCTGCTGGTGAAAGCGCCAGGGTTGACTGGCGTACCAGGCATCCCATGTTGTGGCGCTCTTCCCGCCCTTTAAGCTTTCCCCTTCGGTTTGTTGCGCGGAACTGGCGCTACCCCACCAGAAGTTTTCGGGAAATGCGTATTTCATTTTTCTCTCCTTGTTCAGTTACTGCCGACGGTTTCCGCCATCGGTGCGCTGTTCTGCGCTTTTTGCTCTTCGGTTTTCATCAATGAACGCTCGTAAGCACGCAGGAACGGCAGGTACATCAGTGCGGACATCACCATACAAATGACGCACATCACCACCGGGCTGAATGCCCAGTTTGCCGCCCAGGATGCGCCAATCGGTGCCGGCGTTGTCCACGGTGTCAGTGACACAACTTGCGCCAGTAAGCCCATGCGGGTCGCGGCATACGCCAGAACGGCGTTCACCAACGGCACACAGACGAACGGGATAAACAGCATCGGGTTCATGATGATCGGCGCACCGAACAGAATCGGTTCATTGATGTTGAAGAAGCTTGGCACCACGCCCATTTTGCCGATAGTCCGCAAATGCGTAACGCGGCTACGCAGCAGCAAGAAGGCCAGCGGTAAGGTTGAACCTACGCCGCCAATAAGGAGGTAGTGGTCCCAGAAACCTTGCAGATAAACGTGCGGCAATGCAGCGCCTGCGGCCAGTGCAGCCTGGTTGGCGGAGAGGTTGGCCATCCAGAACGGGTTCATGATACCGGTGACAATCAGCGAGCCGTGGATACCGGCAAACCAGAAGATTTGGCACAGCAGTACAGAAAGCAGGATCGCAGGCAGCGAATCCGATGCGGAGACCAGCGGTTCCAGCAGGTGCATAATCGCCTGCGGCAGGATCATGCCGGTTTGCGCTTCGATAAACAGGTTCAGCGGGTGCAGCGTACCGATAATCACCAGAACCGGGATCAGGATTTCAAACGAGCGGGCAACACCGGTCGGCACCTCTTTCGGCAGGCGAATGGTGATGTTGTGCTGCTTGAGCCAGGCATAAACGCGCGCGGAGTATATCGCTGTCAGCAGCGCGGTAAAGATCCCCTGGCCGGAGAGGTACTGGGTGGAAATCTGCCCTTCATGATAAGGCGCGGCAACCAGCAGGAAGGCCATAAACGCCAGCAGGCCGGTCATCACCGGGTCAAGATTGAACTGGCGGCCCAGGCTCGCGCCGATACCGACAGAGATGAAGAAGGTCATGACCCCCATGCTCAGGTTGAAAGGCAACATCAGCTGCGCGCGGTATTCGGTAGAAAAATCCAGCCAGGCGCGGGCAAAGCCGTTGGTCGTTTCGGGTGAGAACGGCGGGAAAATAAACACCAGCATAAACGAGCCGATGATCATGAACGGCAGCGCGGCGGTAAAGCCATCGCGGATAGCGATAACGTATTTCTGCTGTCCGAGTTTGCCCGCCAGCGGGGTAATGGACTGCTCAATGACGCCAATCATAGACTGATATAACGAACTCATGGGTTCACCTTTTAGTGCGCCGCTTCAATCAGCGACAGTGCATAGTCCAGTACTTTATCGCCACGCTGCATCCCGTAGTCCATCGGATTGATGGGCTGTACGGGGATGCCGACGGCGGCGGCCTTTTCTGACAGCGTGTTTAACATATATTTTACTTGTGGTCCGAGAAGCACGACCTGGTATCGCGGGAACTGCACATCAAATTCAGCCACACCGTACGCATCGATCTCGACCGGCAAATTCCGCTGCTCTGCCTCCTCAACCATTTTCCTGACCAGCAGGCTGGTGGACATACCGGCGGAGCAACACAACATAATCCTGAACATCTTGACCATCCTCGAATGTAAAAAGTTATTGCGGGGATGATTGGATATCATACGGAAACCGGTTTCCATCACAGCGCAAAAGAAGTGTGATGAGTATCAAACTCTCGGTGATGTAAGCGCTTTTTTCTGGATTCAGGTCACGGAATTTGGATGGATTCTGATAGCAAGTGAGTCCAAATGGAAAATCGGTTTCCATGAAAAAAAGAAAAGGATATACTGCAAGTGGTTATATTATGAACCATTGCTGTACTTTGAATTTTCAGGCGCAACTTATTCGTCTGTCAGGGGAAAAAGATGTCTACAATCAACGATGTATCACGTTTAGCTGGGGTGTCCAAAGCCACAGTCTCACGGGTGTTGAGTGGTTCGCGCGGCGTTAAGGAAGCCAGTCGCCTCGCAGTACTGAAAGCGGTCGAAGAGCTGAATTATCGGCCCAATGTTATCGCGCAGTCCTTACTCAGCCAGTCGACAGGCTGCATCGGCGTGATCTGCGCCCAGGACAATATCAACCAGACCACCGCGTATCTTTATGCGCTGGAAAAACATCTCAGCCAGAGTCAGAAACACCTGTTGCTGCGCTTTGCGAATACCAAAGCGGGAGTGATGAGCGCGCTGGAAGAACTCACCTGTGGATTGTGCGATGATGTATTAATTATCGGCGCCCGCTTCCCGCTGAATATCAACGACGAGAATGTCATTCTGGTGGATTGCGCGGAGTCGGATACGCTAAACAGCATCCAGTTTGATCATGCGTTCGCGGCAGAAACGGCCTGCAACTTCCTGATAAGCCAGGGAAGACGCCAGATTGCACTGATTCATCCGGATGCCCGCGGTAACACCGACCAGGTGTTACTCGGTTATAAGCATGCGCTGGAAAACAACTTCCTGCCGTTTAACCGCAACCTGGTGTTTATGGATGACACCTCGTCATCTGTGGCGTTGCAGGTATTGCTCAACAATGCCACTACCTTGAATTTCAATGCGCTTTTGGTGGCGGATGAACAAGAAGCCCAGCGAGTGATCCCGCAGTTGCAGGCATTCAATAAATCTGTACCGGGCGACATCATGGTCTTTAGCCTGGCGGGTTCGTTGCACCTGCCGGGGGTGCCAAAAATCCCGGCGATTGAGTACTCCATGGACGCGATGGCGGCGCGGATTGTCGCGTGGCTCAACGAAAAAACCCAGAGCGTACTCGGTTCTTGTGTAGTGCGCGGGGATTTAATTATTCCTGAAATGATCAAGCGCTAACGGTTAAAGCCAGCCTCCGCCCGGAGGCTTTTTTACGTCGCGATCACTGGCTGATAAATTCCACCGCAACCTGCCGGGTCAGCCAGACGCCATTCTCCGCCTGATAGAACGGATAACCCTGCTCGAACATGGCTAATGCGTTAATTTCCAGCACCACGGGTGCGCCGTAGCGCTGCCCGACCTGAATAGCCACCTCCCGATCGGCAGAGAGATGAACATATTGTCGCGACTGCGCGGTTAATCCTTCGGCAAGAATGGCGGTGAGAAAACGGCTGGCGGTGCCGTGGTACAAGATGTCCGGCGGTTTTTTTTCTGTAAAGGCAATATCGACTTTCGCCGTCGAGTGCCCCTGAACGGCACGAATACGCAGTCCGTCTTCGGAGAGGGCGAAGCGCTTTTTATCACTGCCTTCCACGACGGCTTCAATGAGTTGTTTGTCCAGTGATTGCCCCTGGCCTGCCGCGCCCGCGATCAGTGCATCAATGTTCGCCCACCCTTCGCTATCCAGTTCCAGACCAATGGCTTCTGGTTGATGGCGCAGAACGTAGCTCAGAAATTTACTGACTTCATTATGTGTTTTTTTCATTATTGTCTGCCTTGCAAGTCGTTTGCGTGGCGTACTTATAAGCAAACGGTTGGCGGTTGTAAATCGCTCAGTTTGACATCCGGAAATGGATGATGAAAGGGTGAGGGAAGGGATAACTCATAAAACGGGACAACTGCTCTTCTTTGACGTAGAGGGGAATACCCGGATGGCGGCGTAAACGCCTGATCCGGGCTACGTTCTGGTAGCCCCGGCAAGCGCCGCGCCGCCGGGGAGTGTCCCGGATGGCGGCGTAAACGCCTGATTCGGGCTACGGTCTGGTAGCCCCGGCAAGCGCCGCGCCGCCGGGGAGTGTCCCGGATGGCGGCGTAAACGCCTGATCCGGGCTACGTCTGGTAGCCCCGGCAAGCGCCGCGCCGCCGGGGAGTGTCCCGGATGGCGGCGTAAACGCCTGATCCGGGCTACGTTCTGGTAGCACCGGCAAGTGCCGCGCCGCCGGGGAGTGTCCCGGATGGCGGCATAAACGCCTGATCCGGGATCTGGTCTGTTAGCTCCGGCAAGCGCCGCGCCGCCGGGGAGTGTCCCGGATGGCGGCGTAAACGCCTGATTTGGGCTACGTTCTGGTAGCCCAGCAAGCGCCGCGCCGCCGGGGAGTGTCCCGGATGGCGGCGTAAACGCCTGATCCGGGCTGCGTTCTGGTAGCCCCGGCAAGCGCCGCGCCGCCGGGGAGTGTCCCGGATGGCGGCGTAAACGCCTGATCCGGGCTACGTTCTGGTAGCCCCGGCAAGCGCCGCGCCGCCGGGGAGTGTCCCGGATGGCGGCGTAAACGCCTGATCCGGGCTATGTTCTGGTAGCCCCGGCAAGCGCCGCGCACGCAATACGGTCCCCTCTCCCTTGAGGGAGAGGGTTAGGGTGAGGGGGAAATGCCGCAAACAGCACGCGTGCAGCATTTACCCTCAAATAAAGGTAAAAATCTCTTCACGCGGCAGACGGGATTTCGGCAGGGCGGCGTTGAAATCACCTTCGCTGCGGTAACCGAGCGACACCAGCACCACGCTGGTGAACCCTTTTTCACGCAGACCCAAAGAGAGGTCCAGCGCACGTTGATCAAACCCTTCCATCGGCGTTGCATCAATACCTAACATCGCCGCGCCCAGCAGCAGTCCGCCCAGCGCCAGATAAACTTGTTTCTCCATCCACTGCGGAATATCACGGGACTCATAGCGGTGCATATCGACATAAGAGCGACGGCTCTTATCCTGGCCTGCCTGCGCGCCTTCGGCGACGAAACGGCCATCTGCGTTCTCTTGTGCCAGCACTTTTTGCAGATGCTGATCATCCAGATCCGTACGCATGCAAAGTGCAATAACGTGCGAAGCGTTCAACACTTTAGGTTCGTTGTAAATGAACGCACCGGTGGTCGATTTTGCAATCGCGGCGCGGCCTTCGGCCGTCGATGCCACCACAAAATGCCACGGCTGGGAGTTCACCGAAGAGGGGCTGTTTTGTAGTACATTCAGCAGCGTTTCAATCTGCTCCTGCGGCAGCGTTTTACCCCCTTCAAAGGCTTTAACGGTATGGCGGGCAATCACGGCATCATCTAAAGTCATCGTCTCTCTCCGGGCAGGAAAATGAAATAAATTCGGGACTTGTCGCCCCGTCTGGTTGGTCGAGAATAAACACAAATGCTGACGAGATAAATCACCTCCGCTGTGCAGCACTTTCCCTCCGGAAGTGAAAATAATGCCCTGGCGCTTTGCGCCTGTGGGTTTTTCTGGCAAAAAGAGGGCAGACCGTAAGCCCGGCAGGAGAAATCATGATTCGCCTTGAAGATGTCACCTTATTTGTTCGCTCCGCCGCGCTGGGCAGTTTCTCCAGTGCAGCGCGGGAGGCAGGACTATTGCCGGGGCAGGTCAGCGCCGCCGTACACCGCCTGGAGCGTGACCTCGACAAGCGCCTGTTTGCGCGCTCGACCCGCAGTCTGCGTTTGACCACAGAGGGAGAAAAATATCTCCCCTTCGCTCAGGAGATGCTGGCCGTGGTGCATGCGGGCGCGGAAAGCCTGCACAGTAGCGACAACGACATTCAGGGTGAACTGCGTGTGGCTGTACCGTCTGATATTGGCCGCAACGTGCTATTGCCGCTTATCACCCGCTTTTGCCAGCAGTACCCGAAAGTCTCGCTGCGCCTGTCGCTCTCTGATGAAGTCAGCGATGTCTTTCGCGACCCGGTGGACATTGCGATTCGCTATGGCGTGCTGGATAACAGTAGCTATGTCGCATTACCGCTGGCAGAAGATAACCGCCGCGTACTGGCCGCCTCCCCGGCTTACCTGCAACAACACGGCAGGCCGCAAGTTCTGGACGACATCGTCAATCACCACTGCCTGCTGTTTACCATGAACAGCCACGTCTATGACAAATGGAGCTTCCCGGAAGACGGCATGCGTCGCCAGTTGATCGTTAAAAGCCGAATGCTGTGCGACGATGCGGATGTTGCCCGCCGCTGGGCGCTGGAGGGGATGGGCATCGTCTACAAATCGTGGATTGATATCAGCGCGGATGTTCAGGCGGGCAGGCTGGAGGTGTTATTGCCACAGCACCCAGGCGAAGCGGCGCCCCTCAATCTGATTTGCCCACACCGCAAGCAATTTTCCCCGGCGATTCGCCAGTTGCACAGCGTGTTACGCGAGCCTCTGCGCGCTATCACTGCGTTGCTGCATACCCATCCGGCGTTTCATCCGCAGTCCTGATGCGCTCGTCTGAAAGCTAAGCGGGCCCTGTATATCGTCCGCCTGCGTCTATCGTCAGATAATATTCAGCTTTCAAAAAGCCACGTTTTGCTAACCCCTGAGGTGACGATAGGCGACTATTGTTGAAGCCATACAAGCAATCAGGGATCGCGTTCAGTGATGAAGGCGGCGAAAGGCGCAAATCAGCGCCCTATGTTGTCCGGGCTGGCGACGCAAGGAGTGCCGGGCTAGTCCGTCATCTAAAAGGTATGTGCGAATGGCTTTACGTTCATTAGGTACCACGGGTTTACAGATCCCCCGGCTGGTTTTTGGCGGTAACGTATTTGGCTGGACCGTGGATGAGAAGCAGAGTTTCAGTTTACTGGACGCGTTGCTGGAGCGTGGCTTTAGCGCTATCGACACCGCAGACGTTTACTCTGCGTGGGCGCCGGGAAACAAAGGCGGTGAATCGGAAACCATCATTGGCAAGTGGTTTGCCGCTCATCCTGGCGTGCGTGAAAAAGTCACCCTTTTTACCAAAGTCGGCGCCGATCTGGGGGAACCTGGCAAAAAAGGCCTTTCCGCGCGCTGGATTGAACACGCGGTCAACGACTCATTACGCCGTCTGCAAACCGACTATATCGACCTGTATTTCTCCCACTGGCCGGACAGCGAAACGCCGTATGACGAAACCCTGGGGGCATACCAGAAGCTGCTCAACGCCGGAAAAATCCGTGCTGTCGGGGCGTCAAATCTGAATGCAGAACAGTTACAGGCATCGCTGAGCGTGGCGGATGACAACGATTTGCCGCGCTACCAGGTGCTGCAACCGGAATATAACCTGTATGACCGTGACAGCTTTGAAGGAAAGCTGCAGGAGTTAACGGTTCGGGAAAATATCGGTGTGGTGACCTACTACAGCCTGGCCTCGGGTTTCCTGTCGGGCAAATACCGCAGCGAAAGCGATCTCAGCCAGAGCCAGCGCGGGCAGGGAATTAGCAAGTATCTGAATCCACGTGGCTTTGCCATTCTGGATGCGGTAGATAAAGTGGCGGCAAAACATAACGTCAAACCCGCTGAGATAGCGCTTGCCTGGCTTATCGCCCAGCCTGGCGTCACCGCGCCTATCGCCAGCGCCACAAAAATCGCCCATATAGAAAGCTTCGTGACCGCAGTGTCGCTGACCCTTTCCAGTGAGGATATCGCCGCACTGAACAACGCCGGTCAGTAAGGCGCAAACCGGATGGTCATGCGCCATCCGGTGCGCTTTTCCCACCTAAAAATTGTAGTTTTGCATGACCTGAGACAATTTTTCCCGTCGTTCGGTTGGAGTTTTTGTCGCCTCTGCCGTTAACCATGTTGATGAACGCCACGTATTACCGCACAAGTCTGGCAGGTGATTGCCGCCGCGTAAGCGCCTTCTGACTTGTCGTTCGGGACAGGGAACAATGAAGGAAAGTCACGCAAAGAAACACGATGTGCTGATTGAGCGACTGTGCGAAATTTTCTCGGTCCTTTATCAGGGAAATACCATCGATAAAGCATGGTTATGTACGAAATTCGGCATTACGGCGCGCACCGCGTATCGCGACCTGGCGCGGCTTGCCCACTTACTGGATCAGGTCTCGCCTGGTCGCTATCGCCTTAGCACGCATTTACTGCCGACGCTGCATACCGGGCACCTGGAGGAATTTGCCGATTTCGCGGGCGTTGCGCATCTGTTCCCTCGTCGGGATGGTCAGTCGCTACGTAACAGCATGAAAAACCGGGATAACATCGCCTTTCATGGTGCCAGTAGCCGGGAAAATTACACCATGGATGCCCTGATAGGCCAGCTCAACCAGGCCATTGCCGCCCGGCAGGAAGTCACGTACTGCTATCGGGAAAAAAACCGCTGTGTTCAGCCGTATCGCTTAATAAACCATTATGGTTTGTGGTATCTGGCGGCGGTGGATGCGGGCACGCTAAAGGCCTTCGAACTGGCGCTTATTTCCCGCTTTTCGCCGGGGACAAGCCATTTCACGGCCGATCCGCAGGTGCTGGAGGAGCTTGAAGCAGGTTCGGGTATTCGCTTTGGCAAAAAGACAGAGGTGCAATTACGGATTTCGGCTCATGCGGCGAAGTTCGTCAGCCGACGCCCGCTTTTTCCTGCTCAGCGCGTGGTGGAACGGCACGACGACGGCGGCATGACGATTTCGTGTGATATTCGAGACCCGCACACGTTGTTCCGCTGGCTACGCTACTGGCTACCGGATGTCAGCATCCATTCGCCCGCTTCCCTGCGTGAGGCGTTTAAGCAAGATTTACAGCGGCGTTATGCCGAGGCTAGCGACGATATTGTTCATCCGATACCTGCTCAAGCCAGGTAACCGGGCTGCCGTTTTGTGATTCGGCGATAGCGATATGGGTCATCGCATTCTCTGGCGTTGCGCCATGCCAGTGTTTCACATCCTGCGGGATCCAGATGATATCGCCCTGATTCATCTCCTGGATGGGTTCCCCTTCACACTGGATCCAGCCTTTGCCGTGGGTGATGATCAGCGTCTGACCCAGCGGATGGGTGTGCCAGGCCGTGCGCGCCCCCGGTTCAAAGGTCACAATCGCTCCGCCGACGCGCGCCGGGGCATCGGTCTGGAACGGAGAGTCGAGGCGCACGCGGCCGGTAAAATAGGCCTCCGGGCCGGGTGCGGAAGGGACAGAACCACTACGGATAATTTTCATTTTCTTCTCCTGAAAGGTAAAACCGCAGGATAAAGTTTACGCAGCATCGCCGGGATTGATTAGCCGTAGAAAGCGAAAAGGTGCTATGAGGCACATTCATGAGTGTCTGAGGCAAAGGCTTTCACCCCCTGTCCCGACAGCCCGCCACAGAGGAGCGGCGAGCCGGGATAATGTAACAGGGCGCGGGTGGGGATAACCCGGCAAAATCATAATGGGCTATGCGGCTGGCTTACGTATGGCGTTCACTGACCGTCATGGTAAACCACACTTCCTCATCACCGTCGTTGGCATAGGCATGGGGTGCATCGGTTCGGGCGACGGCGGTGCTGCCCTGCGTGACGGCCATGACGGTTTCATTGACGGTGATAGTCAGTATGCCCTGCTCCACGTACAGAAGCTCAACGGTGCCAGTCGGATGGCCCGCAGAGGTAAAATGCTCGCCGGGAAACAGATGCCAGCGCCACATTTCCAGCATATCGGGCCCGCTGGTGCCCGCCAATAAGCGGGCAGAACCGCCTTTATCACCGTTCCACAGTACCGGAATGTCCGCGGCGCCAATCAGGCTGATGGCGGGTTTACTGGCCACATCGACAATATCCGCCACGGAAACGCCCATCGCGGCGGCGATTTTACACAACATCGCGATGCTGGGGTTGGCCAGGCTCTTTTCGATCTCCACCAGCATGCCTTTGCTGACGCCTGCCCGGCGAGAGAGTTCGTCCAGCGACAATTTTTGCTGCTGGCGGAACGTTTTAATGCGTGCGGCCACTGCCTGGCTGACGGTATCCAGATCGGCACCTGCATCGGTCGGTATATTGACTTTTTTGGTCATCGGTCGATAGTATGGGATAAATTGGTCACTAAAAGGATTATCCGATGCTTTCCGTTCAGCCGTCAATCGACGCCGGTCTTGCCCGTATTGCTCCCCAGTTTCGAGCCCTGAGTATGCTGGTGGAGGCCGCGCCGTTAGTGCATCCACAGGTGGGAGAAGCGGCGTTAACGCGCGCATGTGCTGAGGTGATGGCAGGCGGCCCGGTCTGGGCGCAGGCGCATCTGGATGCCTGGAGTGAGGTGTTTAAGCGCTTCGGCGCGAAGCCGAAACGCACGCCCTGTTCCGCCGACGCGCTGCGTAAACGGGTATTGCGCGACGGCGTAATGGCCGCGATTGATCCAGTGGTAGACCTCTATAACGCCATCAGTTTGCGCTATGCCATCCCGGTGGGGGGCGAGAACCTTGCTGCCTATGCAGGCGCGCCGAGGCTGGTCATTGCCGAGGGGACCGAGCGTTTTGACATGATGAAAGACGGACACGTGGCGGAAGAGTCACCGGAACCGGGTGAAGTGGTGTGGCGTGACGATCTGGGGGTAACGTGTCGGCGCTGGAACTGGCGACAAGGGGTGCGGACCCGCCTGAGCGCCACGGATAGCCAGATGTGGTTTATCCTGGAAAGCCTGCCAGAGATGCCGCTTGATGCCCTGCATGCTGCAGGGGATGAACTGGCGGCCGGTTTGCAGGCAATGATGCCGGGCAGCATCATCCGTTCGTCGCTGTTGACGCTATGAAAGGGAATATCCCGGATGCGGCTTTACCTTATCCGGGATACGGGTTCAGTGCCCGATCGTAGAGGGGGAGGGATCCCCACAAAAAATGCGAGCACGACCGGGGCCCTCTCCCTTGGGGGAGAGGGCCCCGGTCAGCCGCCAACGCCTCATCGATTTTCAGCCGGACCCTGTCATCGCTGTCACTGTTTTATTCTTATTAAGCGGTGTTATCGCTGTAAAACGTAAGATTACTGGGGATTCCTCACCCCTGAGGGAGAGGGCCAGGGTGAGGGGGAAAATGCGGCTCGGAAGGTGGGTTCCGTTCACCGTATCTACAGTCCGTAGCCCCGGCAAGCGCAGCGCCGCCGGGGATGCCCCGGATGAGCACTACAACCTCGTCAACGTCGCAAAATAGGCGGCGAGACTGTCAATCAGGGCTCTGACCGCAGGCGGCAGCCCCTTACGCGTGGTAAATACCAGGTGAACAATCCCCGGCACGCTGCGCCACTGTGGGAACACCTGCACCAGCTCCCCTTTTTCTAATGCGCGATGGCAAAAATGCTCCGGTAAAAACGCCACGCCAAGTCCCTGGCTTGCCGCCGTGCGCACCGCCGCAAAATCACTACAACTCATCATCGGTTCATGACGAAACATCATGCTTTGCTTGTCGCGGTTTTCCAGCGGCCACTCCACTTCGGCGTCGCCATCATTGGTGCTGAGCGTGGGGAGGGTATTCAATATGGCTATATCCTCCCCCGTACGCCGCGCCAGTGCCGGGCTTGCCACCAGGATCCGATGCGAAATACCCAGCGTACGCATAATCAGTTCCGCGTCGCTATTAAGTTGCGTGCGCACGCGCAGGGCCACATCGATGCGCTCATTAATCAAATCCACGGGCCTGTCGAGGGCCAGAATTTGCAGCCGGACCTTCGGATAGCGGTGCATATAGGCCATCATCGTGTCGGAAACCACTTCCACCATCCCTGTCGGGCAGCTAAAGCGCACCAGACCATGCGGCTCGGCATGGGCATTCACAATCAACGCTTCTGCCTGCTCTGCCTCTTGCAGAATGGCTCGACAACGCTGGTAAAACGCCTCGCCGACTTCCGTGACGCGAAAGCGGCGGCTGGTTCGCTCAATCAGCCGTACGCCGAGACGAGATTCCAGCTCGGCTATTCGGCGGCTGAGTTTTGATTTTGGTTCATGCAGTGCCCTGCCTGCGGCAGCAAATCCGCCGTGGCGCACCACCTCGGCAAAATAGCGATAGTCATTCAGATCGGTACGCATTGTCGCCCCATCGTTCCTTTAATAGAACGATAGGTAGCATAATTGCTATCTTTTTGCACCATCGTTCCACTGGTATCTTCATCATCACTAACCCAACGGAATAAACCGGAGCTTAAAATGAACAGATACAGCAATAAAGTCGTGGTAGTGACTGGTGGTACCAGCGGTATTGGCCTGGCGACAGCAAAAGCGTTCGCCGCCGAAGGGGCGCATGTTTACATCACCGGGCGTCGCCAGGAAGCACTGGATAACGCGGTACAGGCCATCAGCGGCAGCGTGGTCGGCGTGCGTGGCGACATGGGGAAACTGGCCGATATCGACCATCTCTATGATGTGATTCAGCAACAGCACGGGCAGATTGATGTGCTGGTGGCGAATGCGGGCGGCGGGGATTTTGCCGCACTGGGTGAAATCACCGAACAGCATTACGAGCAGACCTTCAACACTAACGTTAAAGGCGTGCTGTTTACCGTACAGAAAGCCCTGCCGCTGCTGAAAGATGGCGCTTCCATCGTGATGACCGCCTCCACCACCAGCGTGAAAGGCACCCCGGCATTTAGCGTTTACTCGGCGACCAAAGCGGCGGTGCGTAACTTTGCCCGTAGCTGGATTCTTGATCTCAAACCGCGCCGCATTCGCGTTAATGCCGTCAGCCCTGGTCTGACGGACACCGCCGGTCTGAATGAACTCTTTGGTGGCGGCGACCAGGCGGAAGGCACGAAATCCTGGCTCTCCGAACAGGTCCCGTCAGGCCGTATTGGTCAGCCTTCTGAGGTGGCCAGTGCCGTGCTGTTCCTCGCCTCGGACGACGCGAGCTATATCAACGGCGTCGAGCTGTTTGTCGACGGCGGCCTGGCACAGATTTAATGTATAGGTGTTGCCCCGCATCAAAAAGGAAAGGTGCGGGGAAATGACGTATATCCCATTGACATATCCCGTGCATGATTTAAGCTTATCGTGTAAATTTTCACCAGCGGAGGATCGTATGGAAAAAACGACACTCTTTAAAAGTAATCGCAGCCAGGCCGTACGTTTACCTAAAGCGGTTGCTCTGCCTGATGATGTTAAACAGGTTGAGATTGTGGCATTAGGCAGGACACGGATAATTACTCCGGCTGGAGAAGCCTGGGATAGTTGGTTTGATGGCGAGAGCGTGAGCCCCGATTTTATGAGTTCGCGTGAGCAGCCTGGGGAGCAAAATAGGGAAGATTTTTAATGCTGAAATATATGCTGGATACCAACATCTGCATTTTTACCATCAAGAATAAGCCTCCTGTGGTACGTGAAGCATTCAGGCAACATTATGACCGCATGTGTATCAGTTCTGTCACCCTGATGGAATTGATTTATGGCGCGGAAAAGTCAGCCATGCCAGAGAAAAACTTACGCGTTGTTGAAAGTTTTGTTGCAAGGCTTGAAGTGCTTACGTATGACATAGAAGCCGCAACACATACCGGGCAAATTCGGGCAGAGCTGGCAAAGCTCGGTACACCTATTGGCCCTTATGACAGCATGATCGCTGCTCACGCCCGGTCGCAGGGGTTAATTCTGGTCACTAACAATACGCGCGAATTTGAACGTATCCCTGGAATTCGTTTATCTGACTGGACGATTCAATGAGTTCCCCGCTGCCCTCGTTAATATCACAGATGCGTTTATTCCATCTTGCTTAGGATATTATATCAATTATTTATACAATCCCTTATACTTTACGCAAAGAAGCAATATCATTTATATTTCGCATAAGGGAAAGTTTTGATGAAAAGAAACTGGCCTCTCATTGAAGATTTCAATGTTTTTTTAACTGTCGTCAGGAATAATAGCTTTTCGCGAGCGGCTATTGAGCTTGGCGTATCAAATGCGTATATCACTAAACGCATCGGCATTCTTGAAGAGATGCTGGGAGTGAAGCTTTTCTATCGCAACACCCGCGATATCAAGCTTACGGAATCCGGTGAGGTGACTCGTGTACAGGCGGAACAGCTAATAAATAAAACCGAATCGGTGCTCGAACAGATAAAAGATGTAAAAAACGATATTGTTGGCAGTATTCATATTTGTAGCTCTTTTGGTTTTGGAAAAAATCATCTGGCCAAAGCATTGTCGTTATTTTCGAAAGAAAACCCTAAACTCAAAATTAAGCTGACGCTAACTGATATTAAAATTGATTTGGTCAAAGAGGGGATTGACCTGGAAGTGATCGTGGGTGATGAATTTCATGACCGCTATTACGCTAAAAAAATTGCGGAGAATAAGCGTATCCTCTGTGCGTCTCCGGACTATTTGAGTGAGCGTGGTATGCCGCAAACGGCAGAGGCGCTTTCCGGGCATGATTGCCTGTTTTTGCAGGAAAAGGGCCTTCCCTTTGGCCTCTGGCATTTGACTGATGGCCATCGTACTGAAACCGTACGTGTCCATGGCGATTTATCGTCAAACAGTGGAGAGGTGATTCTGCAATGGGCGCTGGATGGGCACGGGATTGCGCTTCGTAGCCAGTGGGATGCGCGTAAGTATATTGAAGCGGGAGAACTGACTCAGATTCTGCCGGGTTATTATGAACGTGCTTCGGTGTGGGCGATTTATCCCGGTAAGTTGGAAGAGTCCATTAAAACGAAAAAATGTGTGGCGTTCCTCGAAGGTTATTTCGGCAACGCCACATTGTAACCGCCACCCAAAAAAGGGGGGGCGCAGGGGCAATCAGGAGAAGGTGGCCAGCAACATGGTCGCGAGAATGACAGTGGATGCGCCGCCGATACGGGTAGAAATTTGCGCAAACGGCATTAATCCCATGCGGTCAGACGCTGAGAGGATAGCCACGTCCCCCGTGCCGCCCAGACCACTGTGGCAGGTCGTGACTATCGACGCTTCAACTGGGTACATATTTAAAAATTTCGCCATAAAGAAGCTGACCAGCGCCATTGATAGCACCACCGAGCCACATACGGCGACATAGGCGAAGGAAAACACGGATACCACGCTTTCCAGCGGCACATATAGCATGCCCAGCCCAATCATCGTCGGCCAGATTAAGGAGGTGGAAATCAGCTTGTAGCAAGACTTAGAACCCGTTTCCATCCGTTCCGGAATAGCTCGCGCGTACTTGCAGATGACTGCCATTACGATCATTAATACCGGCCCCGGAATATGCAGGACCCGCTCCAGTAATCCACCAACGATAAAAAAGCAGCAGATCATCAATATGCCCGCGCCCATCAACGCGTAATCTGTTTTACCGTTCCCTTCAGCCGCAATATTGCTAAAAATCGCGTTATCTTCTGCCGTACGGATGAGCATGCCGTTGCCACTCAGGTGCGGTTTGCTTTTCCCCAGGCGAGCGAGAAAACCCGCACACACAATGGCGAAGATATTACCGATTACCGCAGCCGGAACGAGCTGGGCGACATAGATATCTGGCGACGTGCTCAGAATCGAAGAATAGGCCAGCGACAGCGGGAGAATGCCTTCGCCAATGCCGCCACCAATAATCGGCACGATGATAAAGAAGAAGGTGTGATAAAAGCTGTAACCTACCATTTTCCCCACCAATAGCCCTACACCCACCGCCGTCAGCGTACCGACAACCAGTGGAACGAACATACGGATCATCCCCTGCACGAGAATGATACGATTCATTCCCAAAATGCTGCCGACCACCAGGGTTGCGATAACGAAGTAGAGGAAGTTGGCATCCTTCATCAACATTTTTGTGGCGTCCAGGACATTCTGTGGCACGTGGCCGTAGAAGACGAGGAAAGAGGGAATCATCAAACAAAAGATGGCCGGTCCACCAATGTCTTTAATCAGGGGGATATTTTTACCAATCGTTGACAAAATAAAACCAAGCGACATGATAATTGCCAGACCGCCGATCATATTTTTTGGTAATGTGCCTAAATAAGCTGCCGCGCCGACAATTACGCACATGATAATAAAAAACGGAACTGGAATAGAGCAGATCTCATTTTTGAGTAGGGCTTGCTTTATACCATAATTACTCAATGAAGCTGATTTGTTATGTAGGGTACTTCTTTCAATATGATCCATTGTGCTCACCTATATATTAAATTAAGTGTCATCTTCCTTAAGAGGTAAAACAGGAGTGTTGTTTTTATAATGCGACAGCTTCTTTAATATGATTACTTAAACGGCCAACGCCTTCTATCTCAACTTCAATAAAATCTCCATCCTTTAAAAACAAAGGAGGGTTACGTTTTTTTCCGACACCGCCTGGTGAGCCAGTAATAATAACATCACCAGCATTTAATTTTGTGAAGGTACTAATATAAGAAATCAGATAAGGAATTTTATGGACCATATTTCGCGTATTATCGTTCTGCACTTCATTCGAATTGAGAAAGGTGCGAATCGATAAATTATGCGGATCGGTTATTTCATCTTTACAGGTGAGCCACGGCCCAAAAGCACCGGAGCGCGGCCAGTTCTTACCGGCGGTATACCAGGTATGTTGCCAGTCACGTGCGGAGCCGTCCATATAGCAACTATAACCGGCCACATAGTCCAGTGCTTTTGCCTCATTCACATGAGAACAGGTCTTGCCGATGATAACCGCCAGTTCACCTTCATAATCAAATTCACGCGATTCAATCGGTTTATTCACAAAACTACGATGGCCGGTTTGGGAGTCAGCAAAACGGACAAATAACGTTGGTTCGGGATTGAGCTCATTAAACTCAGCACGTTTTTCGCTATAATTCATACCGACGCAGATAATTTTTGTAGGATTATCGATAACGGGCAAGAATTCAATTTCATCGAGCAAGTAATCAACGCCAGATGCACTGATTTTTCTCAGTCCTTTAATATCCTCTTTTTCGAGGAAAGTTTTCAGGGTTGGGTATTTATTGCCATAAATAGCACTGACATCAATAATGCCATTGCCCTGAATAATGCCAAACTTATGTTTGTCATTAACTTTGAAGTTAACGATTTTCATATCAGCCTCTACAGTATTACGCGGTTTTGTGCCAGGGATTAGCGCGGAAATACGCTTGCTCAAAACGTAAAATATCTTCTTTAAACGAAAGGGTTAAACCAATCGCATCGAGCCCTTTTACCAGCATCTCTTTTTTCAGGTTATCGATCGGAAACGGGATGCGCTGCGTCGCTGTCTGGATAATCTGATTTTCCAGATCGACAGTTAAGGTATTGCTCTGTGGCCTGGAGATATCATCCGCAATGCGTCGCAGTTCATCGTCATTGACACAAAGCGTCAGTACGCCGTTGCGTAAGCAGTTGTCATTAAAGATGCCAGCAAATGAGGTGCCAATGAGGGCACGGATCCCCAGCTGTTTCATCCCCCATACCGCATGTTCTCTGCTGGATCCACAGCCAAAATTTGGGCCAACAACCAGGAAGGTAGCGCCTCGCCATGCGGGTGTATTGAGGATAAATTCTGGGTTCTCACAGCCATCTGCTAAAAAACGCAGGTCGTAAAATAACCCTTTATCCAGACCCTGACGGTCAATGCCTTTTAAAAACTGCTTAGGCATGATGACATCGGTATCCACATTTGCCGCCATCATGGGAGCGGCAATCCCGGTTACGGTTTTAAACGCGTCCATCATTACACCTCGGTAAAATATCTGACATCGGTTAAATGGCCTGCGATGGCGCTTGCTGCAACCATGGCTGGGCTCATCAGATGTGTACGGGAACCGGCGCCCTGGCGTCCGGCAAAATTGCGGTTGGTACTGGAGGCGCAGCGGTCGCCCGGTGCGAGTACATCCTCATTCATGGCAAGGCACATGGAACAACCGGATTGTCGCCATTCAAAACCGGCATCGATAAAAATCTGTGCCAGACCTTCCCGCTCAGCACGTTCACGTACCTGCGTTGAGCCGGGAACTATCATGCCTCTGACGTGAGAGGCGATTTTCTTGCCTTTCACCACCTTTGCCACTTCGCGTAAGTCTTCGATACGGCTGTTTGTACAGGAGCCAATAAAAGCGTGGGAGATGGCAATCTCCTGGAAAGGTGTACCGGGTCTCAGATCCATGTATTTCAGTGCGGTGAGGTAATCCTGCTTTTTTTGTGGATCAGCAATCTGCTGTGGGTCCGGAATGCGATCGCTAATGGGGCCTGCCTGATCCGGGCTGATACCCCAGGTCACAAAGGGTTCCAGCGTGCTGCAATCGATATAGATTTCTTTATCAAATTTGGCATCGGCGTCGGTTTTTAGCTCGGACCAACGGGTTACCGCATCGCGCCATAACGCACCTTTTGGTGCTCGCGGTGTGTCTTTCAGGTAAGCAAATACTTTTTCGTCTGGTGCCATGAATGCGCCGCGCGCGCCGGCTTCCACGGCCATATTGCAGATGGTCATGCGAGCTTCCACGCTCAGCGCATCAATAACGCTGCCATAGAACTCAATGGCGTAGCCGGTTGCACCGTCTGCGCCGATGCGAGCGATTAACGCCATAATGACGTCTTTCGATGTGACGCCTGGCATGAGGTTACCTTCGAGGCTGACACGCATGTTTTTAAGTTTTTTATAGACCAGCGTTTGCGTTGCCAACAGATGCTCAATTTCGGAGGTACCGATACCGAAGCCGAATGCGCCCAGCGCCCCATAAGTGGTGGTATGACTATCACCTGCCGCGATAACCATCCCCGGCATTGCCAGCCCCTGTTCATGGGCCACGACGTGTTCAATACCCTGGCGTTTATCCATTACATCGAACAATTCGATGTTGAACAGCGCACTATTCTCTGTGAAGTATTTCACCTGTAATGCGCCGCCGGAGTCAGTCATCTTTTCATCGCGCATCGGGCGGGTTGGGTTTACATGATCGACATTGAGCAGAATACTTTTTGGGTTCCACACTCGACGGTTCTGCTCGCGCAGGCCGCTAAAAGCCTGAGGGCTGGTATATTCGTTAAGAATTGAACGATCAATATAAAGAAGTACATTTCCTGCATTATCTAATTCTTTAATGGTGTGGGAGTCTATATGCTTATCATAAAGCGTTTTGCCCTGTTTCATATTTATACCTGGGTTGCTCATGGTTAATTAATTCAAGTATAAATATTGCGGTTTTTATGTATAGATATAATTCTATTTATATGTATAAAAAGTCTTTTTTCAAATCGTGAAATATAATATTTATTTATGAATATCAATGAATTAATATTTAAATTTTTAGTTTTTTGCATGATGGATATAAGTTAAAAAGGATGCTAGATTGACGCATTTTTCAGTTTTAAGATTATTCATCTATGATTGCATTCTCAGTTTTTCAGTTTATTGTCTGCTTGGTTTTGGGTATGGGGCTGGGTTTGTGTGGCGGTTTGCTTGGCATTGGTGGTGGGTTAATTGCCATTCCCGTTTTACGCTACTTATTTGATATGTCTCAATCCTGTGCGCAGGGTACGGCGTTGATCATGATTATTCCCAATGTATTATTGAGCTTCATTCAATACAAACGCCGCAACAAAATTGATAATAAGAAGACGCTACTCCTGTGCGTTATCGCCAGTATTACTGCCTTTTTTACTGCGGGTTGGGCAACAGCGATCAATACTCATAGTCTTGCGTTGCTGTTCTCACTCTTTTTGTTTGTTATCGCATTTTACTACCTGGCACAAACGCTGTGGTTCCGGCAAAAAAGTACCGTCCTTGTTCCGCTGGCTTTTCTACCACTATTGGGGATCCTGAGCGGGATAACCTCCGGGCTGTTTACCGTGGGTGGTGCACTGGTAGTGGTTCCCTTACTGGTGATGCTTTTTGCCTATACGCAAACTCAGGCGCAGGGCACCGCACTGGCATTGGTTGTTCCTGGCGGGTTGGCGGCGCTGATTTCCTACACACTCGCCGGGCATATCGCCTGGCACATTGGCATTCCTTTGGCGCTGGGCGGTATTGTCAGTGTCTCCTGGGGCGTGATGCTCGCACACAAACTGCACCCCAGAATGCTTAAACTTTGTTTTAGCGCTGTTCTGGTGATTGTGGGGGTTCTGGTAATGTACAAAGCCTAATGTTATCTATATACCGGAAGTGCATAAGCATTCCTGGTTTATCTCGATACATCCGCAATTTCGCCGTGGTAGACTCGCCTTATAAAATATAGTTATGCCATTTAATTTATAACAACTGAAATAATCATTTTCAGGGAAGGTGAAGTGTGCCTGATTGGTTATCATTAGCAATAGATTCATTTTGGCCAATGCTGTATGCCGGGCTGACATTTACTATTCCATTAACATTGATTACCTTCGTCCTGGGATTAATTCTGGGATTTGTCGTGGCGTTAATTCGCTTATATGGTCCTGCACCGCTGAAAAGCGCGGTGCGCTTTTATGTCTGGATTATTCGCGGCACGCCGCTGCTGGTACAACTGTTTCTGATTTTCTATGCTCTGCCGAATGCGGGCATCACGCTGGATGCGTTTCCGTCGGCGGTGATTGGCTTTACGCTTAACATTGGCGCCTATACCTCGGAAGTGATCCGCGCGACATTGCTCTCGGTACCAAAAGGCCAGTGGGAGGCGGCGCACTCCATCAGCATGAGCTGGAGCCAGTCGCTGCGCCACATCATTCTGCCACAGGCGGCGCGCGTGGCGGTGCCGCCATTATCAAACACCTTTATTTCGCTGGTTAAGGATACTTCGCTGGCTTCGGTAATTACGGTTCCTGAGATGTTTCTCGCTGCGCAACGTATTGCCGCCGTCACCTATCAACCGCTTATCCTTTATACCGAAGCAGCGCTTCTCTATCTGTTGATCAGTTCCGTCTTATCGTATTTACAGTCGCAGCTGGAAACCCGATTAGAAAGAAATACCGTGGCTAAGGAAAATAATAATGATAACGCTATTCGGACTTGAGAAAAGTTTTGGCTCGCAGAAAGTCCTGCACGATATTTCTCTAAACCTTCCGGAAGGGAGCGTCACGGCATTAATTGGCCCTTCCGGCAGTGGCAAAAGTACATTATTACGCTGTGTCAACTTGCTGGAAATTCCACAGGCTGGAGCGCTGAAAATTGGCGGTGAAGATATTTCATTTAACGGATATACCAAACCGAAGAAAAAAGATATCCGGCGTATCTGCCAGCAGACCGGCATGGTCTTTCAGAACTTTCAGCTATTTCCGCACTTAACGGTGCTGGACAACATTATGCGCGGTTTGGTGGTGGTGCAGAAATGGCCTGTCGCCAAAGCCAAAGCGAGGGCGGAAGAGTTGCTCACCAAAGTTGGCATGCTGCACAAGCGCGACGCCTGGCCAGCCATGCTCTCCGGCGGCCAGCAGCAGCGCGTGGCAATCGCCCGTGCGCTGGCCCCGTCGCCCAAAGTCTTGCTCTGCGATGAACCCACCTCGGCGCTCGACCCTGAATTGTCCCTGGAGGTGGTGGCCGTGCTACGCTAGCTCGCCCAGGAGGGCACCACCATGCTGATGGCGACACACGATTTACGGCTGGCGGCCAATATTGCCAACCAGGTCGTCTTTCTGGAGTCAGGGCACATTGTGGAGAGCGGCACCTCGAAGGCCATCTTCACCCAGGCGAAGAAGACGCGAACCCAACTGTTTATTTCCACCCTGACCGACACCCTTCCCGATTCCTGGGAAATTTAAAACAACAACACGGCAACCCTTTAAGGAGCTAATGATGAAGGTATTAGTTACTGCACTGCTGGCCACCGCTATTCAACTGAGCGTTTCACATGCTGCTTTTGCGGCAAACGATCTGACCTCTATCAAATCTGCCGGGGTGTTGAAGATCGGCACCGAAGGCACCTATCCGCCATTCACTTACCATGACGCTTCCGGAAAACTGGTGGGGTTTGATGTGGAGATTGGGCGCGAAATCGCGAAACGTATTGGGGTAAAAGCTGAATTTGTTGAAGGCAAATGGGATGGCCTGATTGCCGGGCTGGACGCTAAACGCTACGACGCGGTGATTAACCAGGTTTCTATCACCCCTGAGCGTCAGGCGAAATTTGCTTTCTCCGAGCCGTACATCTCCTCCAAAGCGGTACTGATCGTGAACAGCAACAATACGGCGATCAAGAGCTTTGATGACCTCAAAGGCAAGAAATCCGCCCACACCCTGACCAGTAACTATGCCCAACTGGCGCGTAAATACGGTGCGGAAGTGGTGGGTACCGATGGCTTTGACCAGTCGGTGTCGCTGGTGGCTCAGGGACGTGCGGATGCCACCATCAACGACAACCTGTCGTTCCTCGACTTCAAGAAACACAAGCCGGACGCACCGGTGAAAATTGTGGCGGCGCAAAACGATGCCGAGCAGGTGGGTGTGCTGATTCGTAAGAATGATGCGGAACTGCAACAAGCGATCAATAAAGCCCTCGACGGGATTAAATCCGACGGAACATACCAGAAGATATCCACTACCTACTTCGGGACAGATGTGTCGAAATAATAAACGGGCCGCAGCGGTTATTACCGCTGTAGGTTTCGCTAAAAAGGGCAGCAGTTGCACGGGAGAGCCAGGTACAATCTGCTGCCAAAAGTACAACCGTTACTGCGTTTTTTCTTTTATTAACATGGCAAGGATAAAGAACACGGCGACGAAGGCGATGATGAAATTAAAGCCAGTCGAGATACCGTAGCTGTCGGAGACCTGACCAATGACCGACCCGGCCAGCGCACCGCCGAAGCCAGAAGCAACATAAATCAGCCCCATCACTGAGCCGCTTTTACTGGTCAAGCGCGTGGCAATGGCAGCCGCCGTCGGGAACAGTACGGACATGGCGAAACCGAACAGCATGAACAGGTAGACGAACTCCACCACCAGCATGCGGCTGACGATGATGGAAACCAGCGACAGTATCGAGAACCAAATCAGCGTCCGACGCTCGCCCAGTTTCAGAGTGATAAAACCGCCAATCACACGGCCAATAGTAAACAACCCGGCAAACGAGGAGATTACATAAGCGGCTTTGGCGGCTTTACCGGCGGTGTCGAGATCGGCGATATCGAGTGCAGCGTAGAAAATCGGGAAGAAGTTCAGGAACGCCGCTTCGGCCGCCACATAGAACAGCAGAAAGGCAATCACAATCATGATGTGCTTCTGGGTCAGCAGCTCGATAAAATCACTCAGCTTCATGCTTGACTGGGCGTTACTCTCTATCTTCAACGTACACAGAACCAACACCAGCACGGCGACGATAACGGCGATGCCGACATAGAAGGCGCGCCAGGAGACGCTGTTGGCAAACAACTGGTGCAGGATTAGCGGGGTGACAATCATCCCAACGCCAAACATGGCGTTGGAAATATTAAACATCATCCCGGCTTTGTCTTTATAGAAGGTCGGGATCACGGTCACGATGGAAACCATCATCGAGCCAATGCCCAGACCGATCACCAGATAGAAGCCAAAGAACAGCGCTACGGTATAGGCAAGGCTGGTGCCCATCAGGCCGACGATCATCAGCAGCGAGCCGACCAGCATCATGATTTTCAGACCTTTTTTGTCGGTCAGATAGCCGGTCAACAGGCTGGAAACCAGAAAACCAATCTGAAACAGGGTAATCAACGTCCCAACCTGCCCGATATTGAGGTCAATACTGTGTTGCACCTGTTCGAGAATCAGCCCTTTCGTGTTCTGAATCCCGCCCAGCAAAAACATCGTCATAAACAGCAGGAAAAAGACTTTCCATTTTTGCGCATTTGTCATTTTTCAGTTCCCTTGTGTTGTTCGTATTCTCCAATGGCGTCAAATAGCGCCTGGTCTGCCCATCCGTAGCAGTAATAGAGCAGGTCATCGCAGGCGCTGGCCTCTGCGGCGCGTACCGCTTCCAGCAGCTGCTCTGGCGGGAGGTTCCACATCTGTATGCCGCTGAAAATAAAGGTCCCTTCCTGGGAAAGCTGGCGTACCCGGTCATTTTGTTCCTTGACGAAATCGATCGGGAAGCCGGAGGCTTTAAAGTCCTCGTAGCTGAGCGAGTAAGGCAGGTTGAACAGTGCTTTAAACGCTTCAAAAGCGGATTCGTGTGCGGCTTCATCGCTGGCAAAAAAGTTCACCAGCCCCTGCACGTCCGCGCCGCCACCGAGTTTGTGGTAAGGGAAATGTTTCAGCGTGCCGGAAAGACGCGTCAGTTCGCGGTAATCCTGCCCGAGGATCCAGCTATAGGCAGGGGGCCAGAGATCGAGCCAGAAATGGATATCGCCAATGTTCTCCTTCGCGTTTTTCAGAATCCGTTCGACCAGCCCGGTGACGCTCTGCTGGCGAAACGCAACCCAACGGGCAATGACGGGGTTATCGCGAAAGGCTTCTACGGGATAAGCGAAGTTCCCTTCGGCAAGCGCAGCGGCGATTTTATCCAGCTCGTCTTTGACCACTTCCGGCGCAAGATCCTGCGCGTTCATCGCCTGCTGGCAGTGCGGGCAGAAACAGGTGTACAGCCCGGCGGGATTGACCTCTTTTCCGGCCCAGTCCGGAAAGCGGATACGGTCAATCAGGAAGGTGTCATACCCGTAAAGGGTCTTAATGCGGCTGAACGTTTTTTGCCAGTAATCCGCCACATCCGGCGCGTTAGGGCACAGCCAGTACTTGATGACCCGGCCTCGATAATCAATGACCTGATTGTTGGCGATATCGCCACTGAAATCCCCGTTCAGGATGTTCACCCAGGGAATCACTTTATAGCGACTGCCTTCGGTCGCCTGTTGAACCCGGCGCAAAGGATCGTTGCCCGCCAGTACGCCGGGGTCTATTTTCTGTTGCAGACGCGTACCGGGATTATCGATATTGACGTGCAGCATGCCGTTGCCCATCACCGATTTATGCACCGGGTTATGCGGTAATACGCCAACCGGATACGGATTACGTTCAAAAATAGTATTTAACTCAACAAATAAATGCTCAACGTTCTGCATGCCGTCTATTCGCTGCAGAATATCGTCCATTCCTTCGTCCAGAATATCATGCGGATGCAAATGGATTCCTGCCATAATGTTCTCCTTGTCGTCAGGTGACGGGCACTAATTAATTTGTGCGTCTGGCATAAATTGAATTGCGGGATAAATAGAAGAAAGCGCCAGAATGGCGATGCCATAGAGGGGGGCTTTCTCGCGTAATTCTGATAATTCCACGGTGACGTGGGTATTGGTGAAAAGCTGCCTGTCGAGAATCGCCTGCACGCGGGGCAGGAAATATTCCGCAGCGTGGGTAACGCCACCGGTTAATATGACTTTTTGCAGGTTCGCCACCGCGACCAGATTAATAATCCCCATGGCTAAATAATCGGCCATCTCATCAAGCAGCGCGCAGGCCAGTGGATCGCCCTCACGCACATGCGTCATCATCTTTTCCAGCGAGAGCGTCTGGTTTGTCAGCTCTTTCAGGCGATCGCTGATGCCTGAGCCGGAGCAGTAGCTTTCAAAGCAGCCTTTATCACGCCAGTTTTTATAGAGCTGATCACGGTTAAAGATCATGTAGCCAATCTCGCCCGCCGCGTTCCTTGTGCCGCGAATGATCTTGCCGTCCATCAGCAGCGCTGACCCTAAACCTGTGCCAATGCCAATCAGCGCGGCGCTGTTGCTGTCCCGGCATTTGCCGCACCACATCTCGCCAACCAGCGCGGCGCGAATGTCATTTTCCAGGATGACCGGCAGAGAAAGCCGCTTTGTTAGCTCCGCTGCGAGGGGAAGGCTTGACCAGTCAGGTAGGTTTGGCGAGCCCTCCAGCACCACGCCATGACTGATATCGATAATGCCTGGCGTCGCAAGACCAATCACGCCGATACGGCGATATTCAATGCCACTTTCCACGATAAAGCTGGCGATGCTGTTGGATAAAAGGTCTATAAAGGCATGGCGGTCGTCGGTCTGGTAAGTCTCTTCGCGTTTTTCATACAAAATTGCGGCATCCAGATTAAACAGCGAAAAGGTAATTTTCGTTCCGCCCAGATCGATGCCAATGCCCAGCCTGGCGTGCGGATCAAAATTAATCAGAATGCCTTTTCTTCCCTGCCCGGTTTGCTCGCTTACGCCCCCTTCGAAAATAATTTTCTCCCGCAGTAAATCATTAATAATTTCCGAGACGGTCGCTTTGGTGAGTCCGCTGATTTTGGCGATTTGCGCGCGTGATAATGGCCCCTGCTCGCGAATAATATTGAGCACGAGCGTTGCGTTCATCTGGCGTAAGGTATTGGGAACCACAGGCGTCATAATGAATACCCTTTAGTTTGCTTTCCATACTTAATCGTCAGTATTAACTGACTTCGATGTCCTTTTTTGCGTATTTATTGCCGGGAAAGGGATTGGTGTAAAGCATTTTTACGTATTTAGTTTGTATTCCATACTAATTTGGTGAATTCCGTCACAGGTTTATTTTTGCTTTTATTTTGTTATTTCATTTGTGAATGATTGGCAGGTTTGGGTTTTATTTTTTAAATATTTTCATGGATTATTTAAGATTGTGTTATATATATATTATGAATATACTTGAGACTATTGATTTGCTATTTCATTCCTTTTTCTCTGCTTTTTTTGCAATCTACCGAGAGGTTTTTTCAGGCGCGTATTGTCATCCGTGGCAGGTTGCAAATCTATCCTGATAGTGGCATAGCTATTTAAAAAAGGCGTGCAAAATGACGTCAGTCATAATAGTTTTCGGTGCCACGACGTCGGGTTGATTAAGGGTGGGGAGCGATCCTGATGAGTAAAGGTAAAATTATTGTTGCGTCAATGATGTTATTTTTTGTCATGTGCTTTGCCGCAGTCGCTTTTTATTTCCTGGGCAACAATACGCAACCGTCAAACCAGCAACAAACCGCCGCTATACTCCAGACAACGGAGATTTAGAGAACGGTTTATGGCATTTATCTGGACGGACAAAAAGTTAGGTTTTCTGCGAAAGAGCGCAGGCATCCTCACGACGAGACAAATAGCAGAGAAACTGGATACCAATATCACCGTCGTACGCAACATGGCCTATCGGCTGAACCTGCATCTGCGGGTGCCGAAATACAACGAGAAAGATCTTGAGCAAGTGCAGGCGCTGTACGACTCCCCGGAAAACCTCAGCCTGAAAGAGATCGCCACAAAGACCGGGCTGACGCTCAGCACGCTGCACTACATTCTCTATGTCAAAAGCAACCACGCGCTCTACAACAAAACGGAGTATGTGCTGTTTGATACCGAGGACGCGGTACAGTACCGCGTACCAAAAGATGTGCTGGATCTGGAAAGCTCCAGCCTGGATAACATCGCCAGTGAGAACGATGTCCGTGAGATTTACCTTATGGACGGCACCTGTTTTTCCGCCCGCAATATCAAGCAAGAAGTGGTGATTAGCCGCACCAGGGCGTGACGGCTGGAAACAGACCCCTCTGGTTGAAAACTTATTTTTCGTTTATTTTGATTATTGTTGGTTTCGATTATTTCGATTAAACTTCTTCCCATTGCAGAAGGAGGATAACTACATGACAAAATCGACCCCATTAAATCTTCCCGATACGCGTGAGAGTGAACTGGCACAACGCGGACAAAAAGAACTCGCAGCATGGCTGTCTACCCGGCTGGAAACACAGCGCATCTCAATTATTGGGGATGATGAAAAGACCCACACAATTGAATTGCCCACCAGTGCGATGACGTTGCTGATGGATATTCTTGGCGAGCTGGCATCCGGTAATGCCGTGCAGATTGTTCCCGTCCAGGCCGAGCTCACCACGCAGGAAGCGGCAAACATTCTTAATGTCTCTCGTCCCCATATGGTCAAACTGCTTGAAGAAGGGCAATTACCTTTTCACAAAACAGGTCGCCATCGCAGAGTTTTGTTTGCAGATTTAATGAACTATAAAAACAAACGGGAACATGAAAGCCTGGATGCCATGCAGGCGCTGGCCGATCAGGCGCAGGACTTAGGGATGTACTAATGAAACACTCACCTTACCCGGTGATGCTGGATGCATGTGTTTTATACCCTGCGAGGCTAAGGGATTTGCTGATGCATTTAGGGATTGCTGGTCTGTATCAACCAAAGTGGAGTCACCGTATCCATGAAGAGTGGTGCCGAAATCTATTGCAGAATCGCATCGATATCGCTCCCGCATCACTTGAACGAACGGTTGAGTTAATGAATATTGCGTTACCCGATGCCAATGTCACCGGGTACGAGTCATTGATTGCAGGTCTTGAATTGCCAGATGAAGATGACAGGCATGTTCTGGCTGCTGCGATTCGTGCCAAAGCTGAAATCATTGTCACGCTGAATCACAAAGATTTTCCTCAGGCGGTGCTCAATACCTTTGATATCGAAGCGCTCCATCCTGATGATTTCATCTCCGATCTATTCGATCTCAACCATGCTTTGGCACTCGAAGCAGTGAGACGACAACGTCAATCCCTCAGGCACCCGCCGCTCACAGTTGATGAATTTCTGGCAATGCTGCTTAAACAGGGCTTGCCCATGACGGTGAAAGCACTGGAAGGCTATCGCTACGCCATTTAAAGGCAGTGGCGGGATGCCCGCGTGATTTACTCCCTTTTCTGAGGGGGGAGGGATCCCCACAAAAAATGCGAGCACGATCGGTTCCCTCTCCCTGAGGGAGAGGGCCAGGGTGAGGGGGAGATGCCCGCGAGGCACGAAGTCTAACGGTGACGCCTCTCCCCGGATTACCGCGCGACTTACATCACCACGCTGGCCAGCAAAATAAACAGCAGCCCGCAGATGGAGAGCAATGTCGACATCAACGTCCAGGACAATAACGTCTCCTTGGTGGTCAGGCCGAAGAAATCCTTAATCATCCAGAAGCTTGCATCATTCACGTGCGAACAGATGCAGGAACCTGCCCCCGTCGCCAGGGTAATCAGCGCCAGATTGGTATGGGGGTGCGCCGCCAGCAGGGGAATCACTAACCCGGCGGTGGAAATAGCGGCAACCGTGGCCGACCCCAGACAAATCCGCAGGAACGCCGCAACACCCCAGGCCATCAGAATCGGGTTAATGTCCATCCCTGACACCAGCGTGGAAATATACTGGCCTACCCCGGAATCAATCAGCACCTGCTTAAACGCACCGCCGCCGCCGATAATCAACAGCAGCCCGGCAATCCCGGCAATCGCTTTGCCACAGGAGTCCATCAGCTCCGAAATGGTTTTCCCACGACCCACACCCATGGTGTAAATCGCGAACAACAGCGAAATCAGCATGGCGATAGTGGAGTTCCCCAAAAACAGGAAGATGTTATACAGCATGCCAGGGTCGCCCGCGTCTTTCGGGCGAGCCATCTGCATAATGGTCACCAGCGCCATCAAAATAACCGGTAGCATGGCGGTCAAAAAGCTAATGCCAAACCCCGGCATTTCGCTCTCGGTAAAACTCTTTGTGGCGCCGAGAGAGGCAATATTGCCCTCTTTTTTAAAGGCATCCGGAATCAATCGCTGACACACTTTATTCAGCAGCGGACCACAGAGAATAAAGGTTGGAATGCCCACGATAATGCCGTAAATCAACACAAGGCCGACATCTGCGCCATATTCACGGGCGATCACAGTCGGTCCCGGGTGCGGCGGCAGAAAACCGTGCGCAACCAGTAAACCGGACAGCATCGGCACGCACATATACATCGGCGATATTTTCGCTTCGCGGGCGATGGCGAAGATAATCGGCACCAGCAGAATCAGGCCGACTTCGAAAAAGAGCGCAATCCCGACGATAAACGCCGAACAGACTACCGCCCAGTCGAGTTTTTTCGCACCGAAATATTTCAGCATGGTCAGCGCGATACGCTGGGCGCCGCCGGCATCAGATAATAAACGCCCGAGCATCACGCCGAAGCCAAATATCAAACCTATATGGCCCAGCGTACCGCCAAGGCCGGATTCGACCGAGGTAACAACTTTATTCAGGTTCATTCCACTGGCGATGGCGACCCCGATTGAGACGATAATTAACGAAACAAAAGTATTTAATTTTATTCTTATAGTTAAAAGCAGGAGTACAGCAATACCTGCCACGACGATAAATAGTGGCATAACGTCCTCTCTTTCCAGGATACAGATGTGAGCTACCAGACTGCCTGAGCCAGGCAGTCGAATAATAAAAACTTAATAATGGGTATGACTTAACTCAGGGCTTATTAATATAGTCCTGTAGTGCTTCACTTATTTTATTAACGTCATAAATACAGCCGCGCCATGTACCGCCGCTCACGGCCTGCAACATTGCCCAGAGGCGGGTATCGTCCGGTAATTCCGGGTCAGGCATTAAATCCGGATGCGTATTCCGGGCATTTAATAAGGCAGCCGCTTCCTCACGCGATGGCAGAATACTCTCTATATCGGTTCCTAAGAAATTCACCTCCCCATGCAGTTGTTTGCAGTCAATTTTAATTTCAATAATATCTCCGGTACGTAACTTACCAATCGGCCCACCCGCCAGGGCTTCTGGCCCGACGTGACCAATACAGGCACCGGTTGAAACACCGGAGAAACGGGCATCGGTAATTAACGAGACATGTTTACCGTATGACAGATGTTTCAGCGCGCTGGTGACCTGATAGGTCTCTTCCATTCCCGTACCGGAGGGGCCAGCGCCAATAATCACCAGAATATCGCCCGCTTTAATTTTGTCGTGCTTGATATCGTAAATGGCGGCTTTTTCTGAGAGATAGACCTTCGCCGCGCCTTTATGGTAATAAACGCCCTCTTCATTAATCACCGAGGCATCAATGGCCGTGGACTTAATGACCGATCCTTCCGGCGCTATATTGCCCACCGGGAAGGTAATGGTGGACGTCAGTCCGCGTTTAGCGGCCTGCTGCGGCGACATAATGACATCATCCGCTGCGACCTGTTCTTGCTTAAATAACAGCTCCTTGAAAATCTGCCGACGTTCGGACTGCTCCCACCAGTCGAGGTTTTCCTTGAGGGTATTACCGGTGACGGTCATGACATCTTCATGCAGTAAACCGAGGCTGCGCAGATGCAACATCACCTCCGGTACGCCGCCCGCCATAAAGGCATTGACCGTCGGGTGATAGACCGGGCCGTTCGGCAGCACGCTCACTAAGCGCGGCACTTGCTTGTTAATGCGGATCCAGTCTTCCACGGTGGGAATATGACAGCCCGCCTGATGGGCAATCGCCGGGATATGCAGCAGCAGGTTGGTGGAGCCGCCAAAGGCCGCGTGAACCATCATGGCATTCTCAAAGGCTTTATCGGTAAGGATATCCTTCGTGGTGATGCCCTTGTGGGTCAGTTGCAGCGCCGCGCGGGCAGAGGCTCGGGCGATTTCCTGCCACACCGGCTCGCCTGATGGCGCCAGCGCGGAGTGGGGGATAGCCAGCCCTAAGCCTTCGGCCACCACCTGAGAGGTGCCCGCCGTGCCCAGGAACTGACAGCCGCCGCCGGATGACGCGCAGGCCTGGCAACCGGCCCGGCGAGCGCCCTGCAACGACAATTCGCCATTGGCAAAACGCGCGCCGATGGTCTGCACTTTGCCGTTATCTTCGCCGTGCAGCGCAGGCAGCGTCGCTCCGCCTGGGATCAGCACCGTGGCTTTATCGTGCTGAGAGGCGAGCGCCATCATGGTGGCGGGCAGCCCTTTGTCGCAGGTCGCCACGCCAATCACTGCTTTGGCATCCGGCAGGGAGCGAATCAGGCGGCGCATCACCATCGAGGCGTCGTTGCGGTAGGGTAACGAGTCGAACATACCGGTTGTGCCCTGCGTGCGGCCATCGCACGGGTCGGAGACATAGACCGCGTAAGGCAGGGCGTTATTGTGTTTGATAACGTCCGCCGCCGCTTTCATCTGGATATCCAGCTCATAGTGGCCCTGGTGAAGCGCCAGCGCGACAGGTTTTCCGTCTGGCCCGCGAAGCCCGCCCAGCGTACTCAGTAGCAGAATACCATCACGGTTAAGCTCGTCTGGCGACCAGCCCATCCCGGCATTCATCGTCATACCAAAAATATCGCCACTGGGTCGGTTAACAAGCATATCCGGGGTCAGAGGCAGCTCGCCTTGCGGGCCAGCGGCGTGCGTCCTGACGTGGTAAATCTCCCGGTTGTCGTTATCAAATATTTCGCGAACAGACATGGTGTTCCCCTTATTGTTTTAAAATTCCCTGAGAGGACAGGAGCGCTCTCACTTTTTCTTTTGCTTCCGTCGACGCTTCCAGGATCGGCGGCAGACAATACGTGTTCACCGGGAGTCCCACGCACTGCATGGCATATTTGATGAGTGAGACAAACGGGGTTTCCAGCGCATAAATTGACGGCAACTGGAGCAATTTTTTGTTAAGTGTGGCGGCTGTGGCGAGGTCGTTTTCCTGCCAGGCGCGATAGATGCCGATGGATAATTCCGGCGCGAAGTTGGCGCTGGCGGTAATCGACCCGTCACCGCCCAGCAGCAACGTGTTGAGTAAATGGTCGTCGTAGCCGCAGAAAACGGAGAAATCCGGGCGCACCGCTTTGACGGTGTTGATCATTGTGCGCAGGTGGCCGACGCTGTCGATGGTGTCTTTAATGCCAACGATGTTGTCGTTTTGCAGGACCAGGCGTTTGACGGTCTCAGGTGTTAAGTCCTGACCGGTCAGGTCGGGGAAGTTATAGATGATCACCGGCAGATTTACGCTGCGCGCGATGCGGTGGTAATAATCGTCCAGGTTGCGCGGGGCGACTTTCCAGTAGTAAGGGTTAATGGCAACAATGCCATCAGCACCGCAAACTTCGGCATGCTGTGCCAGCTTCACCGCTTCGTCGGTGGAGGGCGAACCCACGCCAATCAATACCGGAACGCGCTTATCCGCCGCGGCGACCGCCGCTTCGGCGAGCGCCATCCGCTGGCTGGTGTTCATCTGGCTGAATTCCCCGCCGGTCCCCAGATAAAACAGTCCGTCGACCCCTTTCTCAATCAGAAAATCAGCGACCGCTTTCATGGCCGCTTTATCGATATTTCCGTCGTTATCAAAGGTGCTGGAGACCGGCGGAATAATTCCCCTGAACTTTTTCATTACATCAGTTTCCTTTTCTTAGGTTTTCACTTTCACTTCGGTACCCCAGCCCATATGATATTTGCCCGGCGCACTGACGGAGCAATTCGAGATAACCATCGATCTTATTTCCTGAATACACCACCGGATCGCCCGACAGTGAGATCGCATAATTAACCCGGTTATACATATTGAATACCGGCATACTCAGACATACTGCGCCATAGGTTGATTCTTCATTGTCTATGGCCCATCCGCGTAGACGCGTTTTCTGCAATTCTTCCCAAAATAACTTCTTATCGGTAAAGGTATTTCGGGTATGGGGTGTCAGCGTGAGTGCATTTAAAAAATAATCCATTTCCTCACGGGGCTTCCAGGCGAGTAATGCCTTACCCAACGCCGTGATGTGTAATTCTAACTTCTTGCCAATCCAGCTTTTTTTCGTTGGTACGGTGTCTGGCCCTTCCACTTTATCGAGATAAATGGCGTAGCAGTCTTCAATCGCCCCTAAATGACAGACCAGCCCACTTTTTTGCGAGAGTTCCTGCATCGGGCGTTTAGTGACCTCAAAAATATTTTTTCGGTGTAACGCCTGGCAGCCAAGTTCATAGTTTTTAATGCCGAGTGAATATTGGTTGCGCTCGCTTTTGGTTAAAAAGCCGCAATCGACCATCACATTTAATAAATTCAGCAGGCTGCTCTTGGGATATTGAAATTCCCGCAGTAGCTCCATAAAACTCGCTGCACCGACATACGCTATATAGGTCAGTATTTTCTCAGCCCGAATAAGTGAATTACATCCTTTACCGCCCATAACGGCTCCTGTGTTGATGGAGAAAAGTTTATCTGTCCAGTAAAGCGGAAAATACGTCTGGTTCAACAGGCTGAACCGAGTTAGGGCGGGGAAACGTGATCTATGACGAGGTTTTGCATAATGGATTTATTCCGCCATCCAGGGGCATTGTGCCGCTATTAAGGAGAAAACCATCACGCCACAACGGGCCATCCTCCTTTGCGAAAAATCGCGCATGGTTTTAAGTAAGAGCACCTATGCGCCTCAATGAAATGCTGAACAAAATAAGCTTGTCCTGCGGATAAACGGATGCGTTATCCGCACATAAACGCCATTTAGCTCGTTATCGTTTAGGTAAACCCTGGCACTATGACCTCCGGACCTGATGAGACTGCGGCAATCCATTGGGTAATACATCATATGCGAGGAAAAATGCGGAGCGAGGCGCGCAGGGAAAAGAAGCGCAGAACCAAATCCAGACATACGGTTTTGCCGTATCGGCATGATGTTCCGCAGATTATTGACGGTCTGGAGCAGCTCTCACAGCAGTTAAGCTATACCTTACCTGAAAGCATCATCAGTCAGATGCTTATTTCCACTGACAGCTTTCTGGCTTACGCATGGAGCCGACATCTCTTTATCGGCAAGCGGACCGCCGTATTCCCGTCGCTGGATGCTGCCCGTTATCGTCTGGGTGACAGCAGTCTCTCTTCATTGATTGTCGATATGGAAAGCCTCACCAGCAGCCGTTTTGCTGTGCTTGAGGCGCTGCGTGGGCATTGCCTGGCAAAAGACGGGCTGCGTACCTATCTGCTGGTCTCCCATCCGGACCCTCCCATGTGTGCGTTTTTCTGTGCTGCGGGGCCGTTTGAGCTACTCAAACGCAATCAGCCTGTACGTCAACTCAGAGAAGCCCTGTTAGCGCCACCTTTGCCGGAAACCCCGCCGCGTTTCTCACCCACAGAATGGCAACTCCTCACCCGGCTGGCCCAGGGGCACACATTAAAAGAAACGGCGCGTCAGCTTGGGATGCCTTATCATCGCGCGGTTTACCGAGTCACCACACTCTTACAGCGTCTTGGGCTATCCACCCGCCTGCATTTGACACAGTTGCTCCATCGATTAACGCTTGATGTAAATCATTAAGGCGGGTCAGGGGAGTTGTTACTCTCCGTGTCGACCTAAGAAACTACTTATTTCTGCGCATTTCTAGGAAATTGATTTACATTTGATTAACAATTGCAACTATTCCTGGACAGGATTTGTCTCTGAAGGTCATCCGTTTTTTTAATGTAAAAACAGGCTGTTGGTAAATAATACGTATAAAAAAAGAACGGATCCGATTAACGAACGCCAAACATTCGGGTTACAGCGTTGTTTTCCCTGTTAAAAACAAAACGGAAATCTTAAAAATGCATTTTCGTTAGGGTTTCGTTTCGAAATCAGACGGTATACTCCCCGATTTGCAGGATTTAATTTTTTTGAAAAAAGCTTTTATTTTTATAAGGCTTTTCGAATGAAGCGTCCCAGGTATAATCATCTCAACTTATTAACAAATAAGACTTATCTCAACTGCAGTACGACAAGACTATTTCCCATCTTCGCAGTCTGCGAGTGGAAATAAATCAGTCAGCATGGATGCTCACGGTTTTCCCCTGGAAGGCCCCGGCATTGAATTCTTGATTTTACATTAACCCATTCACCGCTAATGTGAATTATTGGCGTTTCGTTAAGAAAAAAGTCAGAGGCACAATATGAAACCGGCTTCCGTTATCATTCTGGATGAGCACCCTATTGTCAGAATGTCGATAGATGTGCTGCTCGCAAAAAACAAAGACGTACAGGTAGTGCTTAAAACCGACGATAGTCGTACCGCACTTGATTATATTCGTGCTAATCCCGTTGATTTGGTGATTCTGGATATTGAATTACCAAAGACAGACGGCTTTAGCCTGCTTCGCAGGATGAAAGCGATAAATGAGAAAATCAATGTTCTGTTTCTCTCTGCGAAGTCAGAATCATTTTATGCCGGGCGGGCAATCAGAGCCGGTGCGAATGGTTTTGTCAGTAAACGAAAAGATTTATGTGATATTTATAATGCTGTCGAAATGATCCTTGCGGGCTATTCTTTTTTCCCGTCCGACACCATCAACTTGATTAATCACCCGGCACGGCGAAAAGGCGAGCAGTGGGATATGCCATTGTCTAATCGGGAAGTCACGGTGTTGCGTTATCTGGCGAATGGTTTGTCGAATAAGGAAATAGCAGATCATTTGCTGCTGAGTAATAAAACGATCAGTGCACATAAATCCAATATATTTTCTAAGCTTGGCGTGCAAACGATTGTCGAGTTGATTGATTACGCGAAATCACACGAGCTTCTCTAGAAAACACGCCCGGGAGACAAGCTTCCGGGCGTGTTGTCATGCAACGGCGGTCAGTAATAATTGATCGTAAAGGTCGCCTCGGCGTTCGCCTGACCCGGCTGGGGGGTATCGGCAAGGGCGATGTAATTGGCATAAAAATGGAGCGTCGCATTCCCCTCGTCATCAATGGGCACCGGTGGGCTGGCGCTTTGCAAAGGGAGACGCTTGCGATCGCTGTCGCGCAATTCAATGGCTACTTTTTTCGCCATTTCGCTGTCGCTCAGCGCCAGGAGTGCGTTATCCGTTGCCGGCGCGCCGGAAAAAGTAATCGACGCGCTGCCCGGCGGGCAGTCGACTAGATGCAGCGTGAAAGGGACCGGCTGCGTGGTGCTCCCGGCGGTACGCAATTGCTTTGTTGGCCAGGTACCGAGCGCAACCGTTTTGTTACTGTCAGCTGCCTCGACAGCGCAGGTGAAATCCACCACATTGCCCCGAAGCTCAATATTGATTTCCCCCAGCGGCGTGATCGCCAGCGCGGCGGGGCTCAATACAAAAGGCAACAGCATCAGATAACGTTGCAGGTTTACCATCTTGCACCTCAGTCAAAATCCACGCGTAAATAGCCGCGTGCGCTGAATGGCCCTTCCGCAGGTTTGTTGCCCGTGACGCTCACCGGCCAGGCGCGAATCCCCACACTGGCCTGCGCGTTGTCATCCAGTTGAAACCTGATTTTACTGGCCAGCGTATTTGGCGTGAGTATGTTTCCACCTTCTTCAGCAATCATAAAGCCGACATCTTTGTTATCCGAAATCATCATATTATCCTGGTGATCTTCTGCCTCCAGACGCATGGAGAGGTAAGCCTGCGCGTCGATATTGGTGCACTTGATGGCCACACGCCGGGTTTGCGGTCTGGCCGTTTCCGGACGCCCGCCGGGGCCGGCGCGGCTAAACAGCGATGCGCCGATATTGCCGAAATCGAACTCCACCACCTGACCTGCGTTAATCTCACAATTTTGCGGCACTTCAATTTTACCGCTGTAACTGATGGTATAGACCGGCGTGGTCAGCGCATCGGCGGTGGTCGTTGTCACGTAAACCGTCAGCATGGTCTGGCGCGGAATCGGCACCATACTGATGAACGGTCGGGTCACTTTCAGCTTTAAAATCAGCTTCGAGTCATTCACCTGAAATGGCTTTTGGTTACTGACATTTCCATCCACTCCCATGCGGATATAATTCTGGGGAGGGTAAAAAACACCGGCGGCGGAATCGGTGATTTGCATCGCGCCCTGTAAATAGTCATTTATTCTTAGGTATTTATATCCTCCTTCGATACTTTCCGGGTCCCGTTCGCTCACGTAACTGCGGTAGGTGTAATTAACGGTGGTTCCCGCCGGACAGATGGCTTCAACGCCCACCCAGCCGGATTTGTCGGGGAGCGTAACGATTTGTCCTGGTTTATTGTTCGAACTGTTAAACGTATTCGACAAGTCATAATAAATATCGGTAGCGGCGCCTTGCCTGTTGTAGCAAATGGTGGCACTGGCGCTGCCTGATATCGCCAGCGCGGCGGCACCTATAGCCAGCATAGCGTTTCTGTTCATCGCATTATCCTTTTTGCTCACAGGTGAGGGTAGCCTGCGCCACGGCCTGCCTGAGGCTCTGTTCAGGCAATGTATAACGGGCCGTGCAGCGTGACCGGGCATCGTCGCCCCATTGCACCAGCAGTTCGCCTGCTAACGGCAAACCACTGAGGTAAATTTGCCCGTCCTCGCCCACCATACTGGTGAGGCCACTGCCTGTTTCACGCACGATGGCACCAAACGGCACCGGGCGGTCGCCCCGTTTGACGGTGAGCAGCGCGCGCACGCCAATTCGCGTAGCGAAACTGGCGCGTACCAGCGCGCCCTGGGTCGGCACCACGCGGCTGACGTTGTTTTCCACATCGGTGTGGTTATCCATCGAGAGGGTATCCAGCGCGATACGGTTATAGCGATAAACGGTGGCATACGGTATTACCGCGTAGCCGCGCCAGTCGGTTTTGACGCCGGTCTGATTTTCAATGCGCACACCCCGGGCGCCGGGCGCTTTAATCAACACATTGGTCTCGCCAGGCGGTTGGCTAAAGGTCACGCCGTCCGCATGTCCGATGATGCCGCCCGCCAGTTGCCAGTTGTAATCGTGTTGATCCCGGTCGTAGTTGTAACCGAGCCCCAGCGTGCCATAAGCCGCCTGCCAGTTCGCGCTGGCACTGCCGCTGTAACCATTGATATTACTGCGCCCCTGGTTGACGCTGTAGCTGAGGTTGCGCTCTTCCAGTAACGTGCCGCCCACCCCTGTGCGCCAGTTGTTTTGCCCGTTGCTATTGCGGTTAGCACTCACGCTTGCCCAGGCGCGATCGAGCGCGCTGTCACGGTTAAAGCGCTGGCCGCTGAACACGCTAAAGGGCACGGTGAGGTTGAAGGCGACGATTTTGTCTTTACCGCCCGTCGCCTGCGATTTATTCCAGGACCCGGTGAAGGAATAGCTCATCCCGCGCCAGCTACTGGCGTAGCCCAGTTGATACCACGTGTCGGCGTCGTGGGTGTTCCAGTAGGTTTGCTGACTGCCAGAGAGATATACCGAGCCGTAATTGCCCAGGTTTTGGGAAATGTTGGCCTGAAAGCGCCCCTTTTTGCTGTTGTAAAGGTTGTGCCAGCTCTTGAGGACCGGGGTCTTATGCCACTCGCCATCGCTGTCTTCTTCGTATTCATAACTTTCCATATTGCGATACGCGACATCGCTGAGGGTATAAAAGCCGCGTGTGGAGTAGCGATAGCCCAACAGCTGGAAGTTGGTGCCAAAACGGTTAAGGGATTTCGCATACAGAAAGCGCAAAGACTGCCCTTCGTGGGTGCTGCTGTCGGCCAGCGTGCTGCGCGCGTGGGTGACATCAAAGGAGACCGCGCCCCAGTCGCCGAGGTTTTTCCCGGCGCCCAGCACGAACGCGCTATAGCGTGATGCCAGCTGAGTGCCGGTATAGGCGGTGTAATTACCGGGCAGGCCAGCGACCAGCGTTGCCTGCCCAAAAGAAGGCTGAGATTGCTGAGTGTTGCCACTGCGGTATTTCCCTACCACCACGTCATATTTCATGCGCCCTTCACGTTGTAACAGCGGTACGGTGGAATAGGGCACGGTGTAGCGCTGCTGGCTGCCGTCTTTCTCTTCTATGGTAACGTCAAGGTCGCCGCTGGAAGAGGTGGGGCTCAAATCATTGATGGTGAAGGCCCCCGCAGAGATAAAGCTCTGATAAATAACGTATCCGTTCTGGCGAATCACCAGTTTGGCGGGGGTGCGGGCGATACCCCGTACGGTGGGGGCATAACCTTGCAGGCTATCCGGATACATGCTGTCTGATGAGGACAAGCGGGCGCCACGAAAGCCGAGGCTATCGAAGACGGTGTTATTGGTGTTGCTGTCACCCATCACCAGCTCGCTTTTCAGCGGGACGATGGCCCGTTGTACCCAGGTGCCAATGTTGCTCCAGCTTCGGGCAACGTCACCGTTGCTGTGGGAGTAACGCCATGCGCTGTCGTTGCGCAGCCGCCATGGGCCATAGTTGAGCCCACTTTGCAGGCTTAAAAAGTAGTTGTCGCTGTCGGTACCCCGGCTGCCGGTGAAGTTGTAATTGAGCAGCGCCGCGGTGATGCCCTCTTCCCACTCTTCGGGAGGAATGTAGCCGCGCGCACTGTTGTGCATCGCCGCCTGTGGGATGTTGACGTCGAGTCGCTGTGAGGCAAAGTGGTAAGTCAACGTTGCCCCCGGAATGGTCGCCGGGATATCAAGACAGTCATCCTTTGATGTCGCCAGTGCAGGGAAAGCCTGCAGGTTTACGCCTATGCGCGACAGCCATTCGCTGTTAAAGCACGGCGTGAGTCCACCGGATGCATCGGCACCGGTATGATCAGGCTTCACGACGAAACGCACATCCTGGCTGCTAAAGAACTCGTCATTACGCCAGACATCCACGCGATAAACGCCGGGGGGCTGATTGTTGCCTTTCTCAAAGCGAGACAGATCCGCGACGTTGGCGGCGTCGCTGGATAAGAAAGCCGGGTTGAAATAGCTTCCGGCGCTGCCAACTGCCGGGTACAGCGCGGCCAGTACAACCCATCGGGCACGGCATAATGAAAAGGACGCGAGCGTATTCATCATGATTCCTGTGAGGACTTAGTGCAGGCTGGCAGTGAGGTGGGGCGTGACTGCGCCATAGTCATTGACGGTCTGGAACGTGACGCCCCCCGAAAGGTTGGCGGGAAGGGCAACCTGGGCACGGTTTTTCGGCGCGACCATCACGTTGTCCAGCTTCTGGGTTCCCATTCGTACGTTGACCAGCGTGACGTAGTAAGGCGAGGGATTGGTAATAACCAGATTGTTTCCCGCGCGTGAGAACGCCAACTGTGCGGGTGCCGTTTCCGGTGACCCGGGTAATTTGGCCGGGCGCACGAACAGTTTGATGCGTGATAGCACCGCTAACTGGAGAACGTTTTTCCCCTCAAGGCTGTCTTTATCTACCGACGGAATCGCTTTGACGTTCATCCAGAAAATAGATTCCCGATCGGCAGGCAGGGGCTGCCCGGCATAAATAATACGCAGGGTATGTTCGCTTTTCGGTTCGCTGACGAATAAAGGGGGCGTCACGATAAACGCTTTCTCTTTTTCGCCCTTATTATTTTCTACCCATGAGTTCACCAGGAAGCGTTCTTTTTCGCCACTGTTGGTAATTGCCAGTGATGTTTGTTGCGCGCTTGCAGGATAAATAATCCTGGTGGCTCCCAGTGAAATACCGCCGTCTGCGTAAACAGGCAATGACAGCATGGCGAAAAATAAAGCGCCAAAGGTGTTTTTTAAATAATGATTCATAGCACAAGGACTCGTTGTGGACATAAATTTGCCCCATCCCTGGGGCCGGTATTCTCCTTACGCCAACTGCCTTATTCGTATTTCATGATGAATGTGGCATCAGCATTTGCCTGACCTGGTGAAGTCGTTGCTGCAGTCGCTTTATAGCGCGCAGAAAAGTTCAGGGTGTTGGTGCCTTCGAACAGCGTGTGTGCTACGGAGGTGACAACGCCGTCAGGTTTGAGCGGGTTAGAGGCTTCGTCGAGGATCTCAATACCCACACCTTTTGCGGTAGAGGTATTCTCCGAAGAGGCAATGGCCAGCAACGAGTTGTTAACGGCATCGGCCTGGCCAGAGAAAGAAACGGCAGCGGTTTGCGCCACGCTCGGGTCACAGTCATTCAGCACGATGGTGAAGGGGATCAGTGCGGAGGTATCACCCACTTTGGTGAACATCGCGGTGCGATACTGTCCGAGTTGTACCGTCTGGTTAGCAGACTTGGTGCTGACGGAACAGGCCGCATTGATCAGCTTACCTTCAAAATGCACAGTACCACCGTTCACGGTAACCACATCGGCCTGTGCTGCACCTGCTAATAACATAAGACCTGTTGCAACGGACGCAGACATTAATTTCATATTCATCGCTTTTCCTTGAAAAAATATATAACGCCAGCACTAAGCCGGATCCATTTAAGTGATAACGACATTGCATGTATTAAAACCTTTGTCAGTAACCGGGGCTTTCTCTCTCTCCTGAGATAGTCGGTTAAGGACGGCTTATACATCGCGTTTGTGCCGTGGTTATAAATTAATCTGTCGAAAGGGCGAATAATATTCGAAATGGCTTTGAACGGACTAAGGTGTTTCTTAATTGGATATAAGAATGAACGTAGTTGATATGATTTGTGAGCGATTGTTTAGACTGATCAAAATGACGAAGGTTAACAATTTTTAATGTTTATTATATTAGGTTGAATGAAACGATTTAATGATGGAGCCTTCGGCGCGGAGCCGCTTTTCTTCCTCATCCGGAGGGGGCGGCGTGAGGGGGAGCATTCGGATCAACTCTCCCCGCTAAATCAGCCACCTTTCAGCAGCGACAGCACGATCTCTGGCGTCATATTTGCCTTTGCCAGCACCTGCATACTGGATTGTTGCAGGATTTGCGCCCTTGTCATCGCCGATACCTCAGCAGCGTAATCCGCATCTTCAATTCTGGAGCGGGTCGCTGCCGTGGTGGCTGCCGCATTGCCCTGCGCATTTTTTACGGACGTCAATCTGTTGGCGACGCCACCCAACTCGGTGCGGCGCGAATCAACCTGACTAATCGCGTTATCAATGGCGGCCAGCGGATTTTCCGGGTGACGTAAGCGGATCTCTGCCCCTGTTTCCCACACGCTAAGGGTAGTGAAATTAGTGGACGCATCGGTACTGGAGCCCAGCGCTGTTCTGTAATAAATCTGCACCGCGCCAACGCCGTTAAGCGTTTTCAAATAAAATGTGTTCGTCAGATCATTTTGCAGCGCCAGTGTGGCGGTCTTTGCACCATAGGTGGTGCTGGCGGGCAGGTCCATATAGTACTTGCCGTCGCTATCCAGGCGAAGTACGTCATTAAATGTGTTTCCATCCGCATCGGTATATGTCACGTCCACTTTCGCGGGATCCAGAGTCACATGCGAACGCCCGCTGACACTGGTCACAGCGGTAAAACCATTTTGACTGGTGCTGCTGGTGGCTATGACGTGTAATGCGGTAGTGGTCCCGTCCGTCGTGGCGTTTACCGTGGCCGGGTAGTAACGAAAACTCCCGCTGCCATCGCTCATTTCCATCATGTACTGGCTGCCTGATTTCACCAGCCTGCCTGACACCGTGCTGCCATTGGCATCGGTAAACGTGGTTGCCGTCGTGCTGGTGTCTATCGCTGGCGTGGTGGTGACCTGCGCTGGCGGCGTCGCAAAGTCAGTATCCAGCAGGCCGCTGGTGCTGGTCATGGTTGCGGTTACCGCGCCGGATGTGCCAAAACTCAAGGTGGCTGGATAATAAAAATCATCCTGCTCAATGTAGTACTGCCCGTTGGCGTGAGTCAGTGTGGTGCCGCTTAACGTTGTGCCAGTAGTATCTACCATCGTGAGGGGCGTTATGGCGCGGGCAGGTATCTGGCTGACATCGCTATAGAGCTTGGTTGCGCTGCTTGCCGAAACAGACACGGTACCGGTGCCGGTCTGCGTATACCAGTCCGCCGACACGCTCGCCGGAAGAAATACGGCGTTGCCGTTGGTATCCGTTCCCTGAATATAATACTGGCTGTTGGCCGTGCTTCTGACCAACTGAGGCGACGTTATGCCCGCAGCGGTATAGCTCACCGTGACCGAGCTGCTGTTAAGAGAAATATTATAGGCCGTGCTGGTATAGCCGTTTGTATCCACAACATTATTGCTGATGCCGCTGATCACGAGGTCTTTCAGGCCAATTTCAGCAACGCTCATGCCCGGCGCAGAGAGATTAAGGTCGATTTTCTGGTTGTCGTTCGCACCCACCTGAAAGCCGACTTTACCCGCGCTGCCGTTTAAAAGTGAAATACCATTAAATTGCGACGTGCGATTAATTTCGTCGATGGCCTTCAGGTTGAGGTTGATTTCCGCCTGAATAGCATCGGAATCCGTTTGTGAGTAAGTACCATTCAGCCCCTGCACCGTTAATTCACGGATGCGCTGCAACCGGTTATTCACTTCATTCAACGCGCTTTCAGCGGTATCAATCATCGATAAAGCATCGCCGGCATTACGCTGTGCCTGTTCGAGCCCGTTTTGTTGGCTGGTTAAACGGTTGGAGATGGCCTGCCCGGCGGCATTGTCACTGGCACTGTTAATGCGCATCCCTGAGGAGAGACGACGAATGGCCGTTTCCAGCGCGGATGAGCTTTTGGCGGACTGCTTTTGGACATTTAGCGCTGAGACGTTAGTTTTTAGACTAATCATTACCTTGCTCACAAATATTCCCTGGCATTCATTATCGGCATGGCCGCATTTTCTTTAGGGAGATAATTTCCGCTAAGTCAGCCCGATGTGAAAGGTGAGGTGTTTTTGACTGGTGCAGGCGTAGCAGGCGTTTATATGTGAAATATTGTGCTGTAAAATTTTTCTAAACTGGAATTTAAATCGATAAAATTCCGTAGACTACGAAATAAGGTAGGTTGGGGAAGTTATTGATTGATGAGGTTGTGCCACAGGACGATTAACACCCATTAGCGACCCGGGGTTTACCCAATCACAAACGCAAAAAAGCCCCCGAAGGGGCCCTGAAGGGTTGTCTTTGAGGGCGAAACCGGCCGCCTTGCGGCGACCTGTCCGGCAGTTCCCTCTGCGACCATTCGGTCTTATTTGCTCAGTTCTGCGGTCATGTGAACAACGTTGTTCACGGTCGCTTCGGTAATTTTGTAAGACGCGCCTTCCTGCTGTGCCTGTGCGGCGATTTTTGCTTCTGCGCCGTCAATGGTGGAGGCGCTGGCGCTCACGCTCTGGGCGAAAGCACCGAAGGACATCATGGAGAGAGCGGCAACTGCAACGAAAGTTTTGATGGATTTCATGGTCGTATTCCTTAAGTTATTTGTTCGTGATAGGGCGTGTTGCCCTGATGTGATAAATAATAGACCGACCATCGGGTGATGAAAATCTAAACTATTTGCCGATAATGTTCAAAAAAATAGAACATAATTTGAACGTGTTTGTGGGGGATGAATGCGGGGTGTTTGTAGCCCGGATAAGGCGTTTTACGCCGCATCCGGGAAGGAACCCGGCGGCGCGGTACTTGCCGGGTTAAATGCTATTCCCCGGCCTTTGTTTCCCATTTGACCAATCCCGTAATATCTTTTTCACCCTCAGCCTCTTTCAGGCGACGTTGCTGCTCGGCAAATTGAACATATTCAGCCTGTGTTTTTTCGTCAGCGGCCTTCTTACTGACAGACCCCGCATCCTTTTGCACCTCACGGTCGTTAAATTGCAGAAACTGATCCAACTTTATCTGCCAGTCATGCAGGAAAACCTGTTTGCGTCGCCGGGCCTGGTCTTCGGCAAAATCCAGCCACATATTGACCACGCGATTGAGTTCGCCGATCTCTTCAGGATTGAGATAATTTTTGGCTACCGTAACATCGCTTTTGCGCACTTCTTCACTTTTGTAACTGGTCAACCCCATATGCGGTTTACTGGCGTCAGCGCGTTGGTTGATGAGTTCCGCCGCAGTATGGCCGGTGCAGGCAAAGTGCAGTTTGTTCTGGATGGTTTGAAAAAAAGCGTGGTCTCTTTGAGCGAAGGTTGGTAGTCAGCGGCAAGGGCAAAGATCTCACGAACCCGTAAATAAACCCTGCGTTCACTGGCACGGATATCGCGGATGCGTTCGAGCATCTCATCGAAATAATCAGGAACAGCTGAAGAACCCACGGGTGGATTTTTCAAACGCTCATCATCCATCACGAAACCTTTAACAAGGTATTCCTGAAGCGTTTGCGTTGCCCACTGGCGGAATTGCGTGCCTCGAATGGAACGGACGCGGTAGCCGACGGCGAGAATTAGCGGCAAACTAAAGAATTGAACATTATATGTTTTTCCATCGACGGCAGTTGTTCGGTAAAACCGAACAACTGAATTTTCGTCCAACTCTGCGTCGTCGAAGATATTCTTTATATGCCCACTGATAGTGGATTTGGCTTTGCCATACAGGTCGCAAATCATTGCCTGAGAAAGCCAAAGAGTATCGTTCTCGAAGCGACATTCAATACGCACTTTCCCGTCGCCGCTGGTAAACATTAAAAATTCACCTGCGGGGGATTGGGTTAATTCTCCATTTGTCATGCCACCTCCGAATCGCGAGCCGAATCTATCAAGCATGCCAGAAACACAGCCTGCGGTTCATTAGGTGAACAACTGATATGGGCATAACATCTATTGGCCGACAAGATACCTGCGCCGCCATCCGGGAACCCGGCGGTGCAATATTTACCGGATTACAAACGCAAAAAAGCCCCCGAAACGCGTAGCCCGGATAAGGCGTTTACGCCGCATCCGGGAACCCGACGGTGCAATATTTACCGAATTACAAACGCAAAAAAGCCCCCGAAGGGGCCTGAAGGGTTGTCTTTGAGGGCGAAACCGGCCGCCTTGCGGCGACCTGTCCGGCAGCTCCCTCTGCGACCATCCGGTCTTATTTGCTCAGTTCAGCGGTCATGTGAACAACGTTGTTCACGGTCGCTTCGGTAATTTTGTAAGAAGCCCCTTCCTGCTGTGCCTGTGCGGCGATTTTTGCTTCTGCACCGTCAATGGTGGAGGCGCTGGCGCTCACGCTCTGGGCGAAAGCACCGAAGGACATCATGGAGAGAGCGGCAACTGCAACGAAAGTTTTGATGGATTTCATGGTCGTATTCCTTAAGTTATTTTGTTCGGAATAGGGCGTTCTGCCCTGATGTGATAAATAATAGACCGACCATCGGGTGATGAAAATCTAAACTATTTGCCGATAACATTCAAAAAAATAGAATAAGATTTGAACGATGTTTGCGGGCGCTGGATGCAGGGAAAGGGGGAAAACCACGTCGCTCCTCTCGGGCACTGAAACCCCGGTGTCGCTGCGCTTACCGGGGCTACGCACACACTTTCACTCTGCCAGCGGGCCCATTTCCCAGCCTTGATGCACCGACGAACGCGATGCGCACCACCCCAGCGGCAGGGCGGCGAGTTGCTCTATCGTCGGGTCGTGCTCAACAATACTCTGCAAACTCACCAGGCAGGCATCATTGATATCCACGGCTTCTGGCTGGGCGGTGTGAAACTGCCAGCATCCATCATCGCTATCGTGCGTGACATAGACGATGACATCACCGTGGGTGAAAATATTCTTTCTGGCAATCACCGCAACATTCGGCGGATCGTTAAATTTCCATGCGGGAGTGTTTGTATTGCTCATCGCGCTTTTCCTTTCTTATCTGGAAATCTTCCCGAACATGTACGTTCGCCTTACAGGTTGGGGCACACCATGCGTCTCTCGCGTGCGCCGCATCCGGGGATCCGGCGACCGGGCTATGTTCTTTACTGCTTATCCGCTACCAGCGTTATGGATTAACGTATTCGAGGATTTCTTCGCCCATCAGCGTGCAGTCATTAAGGAAGATAAATCGCATCCGATATTTGCCTTTATAGATATTTCCCCATACCTGCAATACATCGAAATATTGTGATGTGTTTTGCGGGTTTTGGCGTTTTGCCAGCGGGATGACATGGTCATCAATTTCCGCCCTGTCATCATTATCACGATAAAAGGCCAGCAGTTTTTTGGCTTCTGAAATGGCCTGTGGCTTACAGGTCTCGGCAGACTTTTTCTCAGCGGCGAATGACTGGAAAGATATTGCGAATAATAAAGATGCGACGAGGGCGATAACTGGTTTCATTCTGAAGCGACCTTTTAACACATAAATGAGGGGGAGGGCCTGTCGTCACCCACACAGGGTTAATAAGGTTACTCTATTTATGTCGGAACGCAGACGTAAAAAAACAGGCGTAGCCCGGATAAGGCGTGTACGCCGCATCCGGGAACCCGGCGGTGCAATATTTACCGAACCACAAACGCAAAAAAGCCCCCGAAGGGGCCTGAAGGGTTGTCTTTGAGGGCGAAACCGGCCGCCTTGCGGCGACCTGTCCGGCAGCTCCCTCTGCGACCATCCGGTCTTATTTGCTCAGTTCAGCGGTCATGTGAACAACGTTGTTCACGGTCGCTTCGGTGATTTTGTAAGACGCGCCTTCCTGCTGTGCCTGTGCGGCGATTTTTGCTTCTGCACCGTCAATGGTGGAGGCGCTGGCGCTCACGCTCTGGGCGAAAGCACCGAAGGACATCATGGAGAGAGCGGCAACTGCAACGAAAGTTTTGATGGATTTCATGGTCGTATTCCTAAAGTTATTTTGTTCGGAGTAGGGCGTGTTGCCCTGATGTGATAAATAATAGACCGACCATGGGATGATGAAAATCTAAACTATTTGCCGATAACGTTCAAAAAAATAGAACATGTTTTGAGCGTGTTTGTGGGCGCGGATGCAGAGAGAGGGAGAAAGGTGTGCCGCCTCTATTGGACACTGAAACCCCGGTGTCGCTGCGCTTACCGGGGCTACGGTGTAGCCCGGATAAGGCGTTTTACGCCGCATCCGGGGTGATTCGACATCACGCTGCCGCAAGCGCGCCTTTAATTTCCTTCAACGCTCGCTTCGCCTGCTTTAACTCTTCTGACAGCATTTGTTCTTTGTCGCTATCGGTCATCAGCACAATACAACCGTCCATCACCTTAACGCTCACCTGACGTCCGGTGTCGAACCCCGCTTCACGCAGCCACTTGCCGGAAAGCGTTAAACTCGGCGTGCTGGTGTCGCCATGATGCGGGCGATATCCCACAATTAACTGGCGTTCGGTTCCAGCAGGCGTAAAGTCCAGGTTAGAATGCAAATCAGCCATAATCAACTCCTTGATAGTTGGTGAGGTTAGACGCTCCGGTGGTGTTGCTGCACCGTTGGAGCGTTGATTGAATAGGTGGTTAGGTGGCCTCCTATGTGAACCAGATTAAATAAATAGGTGGCCTCATGTCAATCATATCGCGCGAAAAAAAACCAAAAGGCGGCGGTCAGTCACCGCAGTTCAAAATGCGTATTGATCCGGCATTGAAGGCGCAGTTGGATGCCGCAGCGGCAGAAGAAGGGGTAAGCCTCGCCAGTTGGTTAAAGGAACTGGCGAGAGAGGCATTGCGGAAAAAAGGAATTGAACCGAAAGGTTAATCTATAGAGAATCTTTTCTGTGATATTAAGAACAAGTTACCTATATATTTTGTTCTTAATATCATTTTTCTCTTATTTCTCTTATTTCTCTTATTTCTCTTATTTCTCTTATTTCTCTTATTTCTCTTATTTCTCTAACTTCTCGATTTCCCTGTTTATGCTAAGAATGACTTGTTGCTGGCATCGTAATGTTTCGTTATTAATTTCTATGATCATGGGGGCATATTGAGAGGCTATATTAGTATAGGCCGCGAGAAGTCCTCTGTAGGATTCATTCATCGGTTCCTCTGCGATTTTTATTGCAATCTCACTTATTTTATTAATGTTCGTATTATTAGTGTTAAATGTATCTATTAAGCTTTTTGCTGTAATGTAAAACCTAACCACATCCTTTAGAACATTTTCATCAAGTTCGGATATAAATTCAGCATTACTTTCATAAAAAACAAAATTATTCTGTGTGATTAAGAAATAAACATCCAGGATTTGACCGTCTTTGTAGTTATTTATATGTGAGTTCATTCTCTGATTATATAATGCGGTAATAAGCTCAATTTCAGTCTTTACCCCCTTTAATATATTGATTTTCTTAGTTAAAAGGTCGTCTTCTTTTGTTTTGCGTTCTCTATTTCCTTCTATCAGCGTTCCCCATAAAGTAAAAAGACCACCAATTACAGCACCAATAAGCCCACTCCAAAATTCAGTAGAATTAATTAATTCAATCATTTACATTCACCAGTGATTTCTGAGTTCATTAATCAATATTTATACATTATTAAGATACGCAATCATTAGTTACGTGGTCAAGTTACAAATGAATAACCTTTCATAATACCTGTTACTGATTTTTTCTAGCGGTTCATATACTCAAGAATTAAAAACGTTCACTTCTTGTTTAAATAGACTGATACTCCATGGAGTGGACGGTTACTGATAATTACCAAAATTATCAATAACATTGTCTTATAAACTGATCCTATCCCGAGCTGTGATGGTAAAAGTTTTTGCAAGGAACATGTTCACAGTGTTCACTGCTTTTTTGTTCTTTACTTTCATTGTGTTAGTGGGTCAGCATTGAATGCTTCACTGTTCACTTTTGCCATTTTGCAGGTAAAAGAAGACCGGTATAGCCGGTCTTAGGTAGGTTGTATAGCGAAGGTGCCACCGCACCTCGGTAGCCAGTCGGCGTTGCTTTCTTCCCTCAGTGTGAGGTTGGTCCGCATCCCCTGATCAGTCCGGTGCTTGTCGTAATACGAGCCGTATTCTTTCAGCATGCCTGACAGCCCCTTGCCGAACGAGGTCATTTTGTAACTGTGCGCCTGCATGTACACCAGATAGGCGTGATAGGGTTCAGGCGCGGCTGACGCGGGATAATTTTAGCATTGCCAAGATACATTCCGTCAGCGTCCGGCAGGGCTTCCAGATAGTCGCAAAAGTCAAAGTCTGGGTCAGCGTCGTGCTTGATACCGATTGCCTCCTCAGAAGCCTGATTTGACTGGGTGAGTGCACGGGCATTCAGCTGAGCGCTATATCCGCTCGCATGAAACCTTACAGCGCGTCAGTGACCTGCCCCCAGTATTTGATACAACCTTCAGTTAGTAATGTCGGTTGGTTTTTCTTCATGTTTCCCGTTTCGCCGGCATAGAACTAGATTTATGCGCGCCGGTGTGCAGACATGGCCGCCCAGCACCCCGCCTGAAAATCACCAGAAATCCCGCTGTTTTTCCTGAATTACACCATGCATCCACAGGGTGCATGGTTTTGCATGTGTTTATTCACCTTTTTAAACCTTTGCCGCACCAGTCCCGGCGCGGTCTGAGCCGGTTCATGCACCTGCATGAAAACCGCCCCGTTAAGCGGGCAGGCGAGTCGGGGAGAGCATTGCGCACAAATTACATGGATTAAGGTCGGAATTCCCATAATTGGTGGTTGAAATGGAGTTAAGAATTATCTTAATTTATTGGATTGTGTAACAAAGTATTGATTCGAAACATGAGGGTGGTATATGCGTGAGACTGTTTCCCTATATGGTAAAGGAGAGTTCTCCCAAGGCTCCGTATTTTCTGGTCTTGAAACTTCTGCTGGTAATCCATGTATGGGTATAATAATTACTGCAAGATGCGATCTTGAACACAGAAAACTTAATAAAATTGTTTGTTTACCTGTTTATAGATTTGTCGACTGGATGACGCTATATGGTGATGATGATATTTTCGAAAAATCAAAATCGGATGTAATACAGCAACTCGATGCTCTTCTTGTTAAATATGGTCTAAGTTACGAATCCTTCAGGGTGTTCAAGTCTGATGAGGTTATAAGGATTTTAACCGAAAAGAAAATAAAAAAAACCGATCAAGATAAAATCGAACAATTTTCTAACTTCTTATAAAATAAAAAATTAAAGTGCGGCGTTAAATCTGTTCTTGAGAATGAAAAGAAATATCTGGAATCTTTATTCAATCACTCGAAAGCAAATGTCTATTTCATCGAAGGGCTTATGGGCGATACATCTGAAGCCTATATAATTGATTTGGGTGAACCAATTACTTTATCGATGCAAGTAATTGTGGATATAGATAAGACATTGTATTTTCAAAAGTATAATAGGAGTAAGAACACACTCTATAAGAACTTGCATATTAAAGAGTCTGAAGAAGCTAAATTCTTTTCAACACTAAATTCACCATATACGGAACATTTGCTTCAAAGATTTTCGCAATTTTATAGCAGAATCGGCACTGAAGATATTAGTTCTGATACACTCTCTATTATAAAGGATATTTATGAAAAGCGTTGATTATTTAGGGATGACTGAAGATGCAGCAAAAACTATTATATCTAATAGGGAACTGCAAAGTTATGATTTTGAGCGTGCACAAGATTTAGTTTCAATTTTTTTAGGTGAAGGAAATAAAAAATCTGCTGAAAGTCTTGGTTTGGAAATGGTGGAGTCCAAGAGTGGTTATATTCTTGTCACTCCAGAAGAAAAATTTTCATCTGAAAAAAATACGCTAACAATAGATTTTGAATGTTTGGATTTTAGAATTGTTAATCATAATTTAATTGTGGCGGCCATTCAAAAAACATTACGTTTTTGTGTAAAGTATTGGGGCAACCTAAACTTCAATAATAATGAATACATCCCACCAAGCTCAAGTAAAGCAATTGTTTTTCCTTTCCCAATGAACTCCGGAGCACCTTATCGAATTACATTAGAGCGACAACCTAGCGAAAAGAGAATGTCACGAAGATTTCCTGGGAAACATTTGCTTGCCTATAGATTTGGTACAAATGGAGGCGATGGAACTAAAGAAGAATACCCTTCAACTAACTTTAATAAAGCTATCGAGATATTGTTCTCCCATGAGTCATATCAAAAAAATAAAGATGAAGAAAAACGTCTTCAAACATCTTTTATAACTGCTGATTTAACTGAGGAAAAGGTTGATACCTCTAGTATTTTAGGATTTTCAGATCCCTTCAAAAAACTATCATCAAAACAGCTAACATTCATAAAGACCGTATATAACGAACCCGCTAGAATTGAAGGTCCTGCAGGGTCGGGTAAAACAATATGTATGGTGCTTAAAATACTTTATTGGTTAAATGAAGTTAATAAACAAGGGAAGAAAGTTAAGTTTCTATTTATTGCTCCAAGTACGGAGATGGTGAATAATGTTCATTATTTTTTTGAAGTATTAAATGGCAGTATTGAGAGCTATGATGAGAATCTTTTGGAGCAAGTTGAGATAAAAACATTACAAGATGTATGTACTCAGTTTCTAAAACAGGATATACATGAGACTGAATTGTTGGATGAAGATACTTTTGAATCTAAAAACATCCAGCTACTACATCTTGTTGAAATAGTATCAGACGAGAAAAATACTTTAGAACAAAAGAAAGGTTTTATAAGTTCTGAGCTGTATAAATTTATTAACGATGAAGATGAGTTTCACATAGCTGACATGCTTAGACATGAAATAAGTGTGGTTATCAAAGGGCGCTCCGATGAAAACCTCGACAGCTACAAAGATGTTAAACGTCCTTCCTATGGCTTACCTATCCAAAATAAAAATGATAGAAGCTTTATATTCGATATTTTTAACAAATATTCAGATATATTAAATAATCTTTCTCAATTTGATGTTGATGATGTGGCTATTTCAGCTCTTTCTAAATTGGATTCACCTATTTGGCGTCGGCGACGTAAAAACGATGGGTTTGATGCAATTTTTATTGATGAAGTTCATCTTTTTAACATGAATGAATTATCACTTGTGCATTATTTAACGAAGGATAGTAGTTTATCTCCTATATCTTATGCTATTGATTTAGCACAAGCATTGGGTGATGTCGCTTGGAATGATGTTGATTTTAATAATTCGGTGGGAATAAAGAACGAAACTGAACAAGTAAAACTTAATGCTGTATTTAGATCCTCTCCTTTAATTACTGATTTGGCTTTCTCAATTACTTCACATGGCGCTAATATATTTACCAATTTTGATAATCCTATATCAGAAGCTCCATACGTATATAACGACCAACTTGAGGATGAACATCCTAAGTACTATTTGATTGACTCCTCATCAAATATATATAGTAAGGCTTTTGAACTTGCAGATACTATAAGAGATAAACTTGGTGCCAGAAAACATCAGGTAGCAATAATATTTTTCGATAGATTTACGTATAGTGAATCGCCACGGGTTTAACAGACACCTCAGAGTCATTTAAGATGGCTTAAAGAGAGGTGCCCATGAGCGGTAAGCGTTATCCCGAAGAGTTTAAAACTGAAGCAGTCAAACAGGTTGTTGATCGCGGTTATTCTGTTGCCAGCGTTGCAACACGTCTCGATATCACCACCCACAGCCTTTATGCCTGGATAAAGAAGTACGGTCCGGATTCTTCCACTAATAAAGAACAGTCAGATGCTCAGGCCGAGATCCGCCGTCTCCAGAAAGAGCTGAAACGGGTTACCGACGAACGGGACATATTAAAAAAAGCCGCGGCGTACTTCGCAAAGCTGTCCGACTGAGGTACGCCTTTATCCGTGACAACTCCTGTTGCTGGCCTGTTCGCCTGCTCTGTCGGGTGCTGGATGTTCATCCCAGTGGTTTTTACGCCTGGCTTCAGCAGCCGCATTCACAACGCCATCAGGCAGACCTGAGACTGACAGGACAGATTAAACAGTTCTGGCTGGAGTCGGGATGCGTCTATGGTTATCGCAAAATCCATCTGGATCTGCGTGACAGCGGGCAACAGTGCGGAGTAAACAGAGTCTGGAGACTGATGAAACGTGTCGGAATAAAGGCTCAGGTCGGATACCGAAGCCCGCGGGCACGTAAAGGCGAGGCCAGTATCGTGTCACCCAACAGGCTCCAGCGACAGTTCAATCCGGATGCTCCTGATGAGCGTTGGGTAACGGACATAACCTACATCAGGACCCACGAAGGCTGGCTGTATCTTGCCGTTGTTGTTGATCTGTTCTCACGCAAAATTATCGGCTGGTCCATGCAATCCCGGATGACAAAGGACATTGTCCTGAACGCACTGCTGATGGCTGTATGGCGGCGTAATCCCGAAAAACAGGTGCTGGTTCATTCGGATCAGGGCAGTCAGTACACAAGCCATGAGTGGCAGTCGTTCCTGAAATCACACGGCCTGGAGGGTAGCATGAGCCGTCGCGGTAACTGCCATGATAATGCGGTTGCAGAAAGTTTTTTCCAGTTGTTGAAACGTGAACGGATAAAGAAAAAGATCTACGGAACGCGGGAAGAAGCCCGCAGTGATATTTTTGATTACATCGAAATGTTTTATAACAGTAAGCGTCGGCATGGTTCTAGCGAACAGATGTCACCGACAGAATATGAAAACCAGTATTATCAACGGCTCGGAAGTGTCTAGATTATCCGTGGCGATTCATAGTGAAGGTGTCTCATACGCTAACGATAATAAAAAAAGGATTATTGAAATTACGAAGCGTGGAGATTTATCGTCAGTTAACCTTGCTGATAAAGGAAGCCTTTATATTCTTACAATGGCTGATTTTGTTGGTGGCTTAGAATTTGATGCCGTCATATTAGTTGGGGTGGATAAAGGTCGAATCCCTGATGTTGCTAAAGCGACATCAACTGCAACAAAAATGTATCAAAACTATATCGCACACAATAGAATGTATGTTTCAGTTACTAGGGCGAGGAAAGTTGTGAATATTATAGGTGAGGCAACCCGTGGAGAGAGTGAAGTTTTAGAACATGCTATAAAAACTTCTAAGATTGAAGTTTATAAATAAAGCTATGGGGCTGATTTTCAATCAGCCCCATAGTTTGGATAAAGTAAATCAGCATACCACTGCATCATTTCTCTGCGCTGTGATATATATAACGCATGGTTGTAAGTACCACGAATGTTATTTTTATCAACATGTGCTAATTGCATCTCAATCCACACACTATTAAACCCTTGCTCATGCAAAATTGTCGACATGGTATGGCGGAACCCGTGACCGGTAGCTCGTCCTTTGTAGCCAAGTAACTCAATCACTTGTGAGACACTTTCTTTCGAGATTGGCTTACTGCGGTTGTTTCTGCCGATAAAAATATAAGGGTAATGACCGGTAATGGGTTTGAGTTGCTTAAATAGGTCAATGACCTGAGTAGATAAAGGAACAATATGCGGCCTGCGCATTTTCATTCATTCTGCGGGGATTTTCCAAATCCCTTTTTCCAAATCAATTTCATCCCAGGTTGCAAAGCGCATCTCTTGAGTACGAACCCCCGTAAGCATAACTATCTTTGCCGCACTTTTCTGGTTTTCTCCAGTGCTCCACGCTTCTCTATTCGCCGCAGAACCTCAAGCAGCTCTAAAGGCTTGATCTCACCGATAGGACGCTTGGCAATGAAAGGGAAAACATCTTGTTCGAAAGTCTTAATAATTTCTTCACGATAGGCCACTGTCCAGCGGTCAGCTTTGTTTGCGTGCCACTCTCGACATATGGCTTTGAATGAGTTTTCAGAAGAGAGTTGCTGCGCCAGTTTCTGAGCTTTGCGTTCTTCTACTGGATCTATGCCGTTTGCTACCTGCTTACGGGCCGTATCGCGTTTCTCACGTGCTTCGCACGGCTCACCAAATCGTAGCTGCCAAATGACATTAGTCGCGCTTTACCTGCAAAACGAAAGCGGAAGCGCCAGCCCTTTGAGCCGTCTGGATTGATGAGTAATGACAGGCCTTGCCCATCGTTAAATGTGTAGGGTTTGTCTTGGGGCTTTGCTCGTTTAATTTGTATGTCTGTTAGTGCCATGTGTATAAGTCAAAAATGTGTATAAAAAATCTATACACATCACTATGCATATTTTTCATGGATTCAGGGAGAACTTGTCGGACGGTTACGGATGAGTGATTTACTATATGTTTTGAAATTAAAGGATTTTTTAGACGTTGTCGGATGGTGTCGGAGAAACTTTGGCGGAAGATCACAGGAGTCGAACCTGCCCGGGATCGCTGGCGACCCCATCTGGATTTGAAGTCCAGCCGCCTCACCGGAGACGACGATCTTCCGCGCCTCGATTGCTACATGGAGGCGGGGCGCATTATAGCCACTTTCAACCATTTACCACATCCCCCATCACACTTTTTTCTCGGTCTGCTGTCCGCATTTCAGTACGTTTCAGTTAAATCCTAATTTATTCCGTGACTTAGTAATAATCCCCTCTTTAGCGCAACCGCGATCACAGAAAAGAAGAAACGTAATTTGATAACCAGAAAACGCAATTCCGGCGCAAAAGGCGATGGTTTACAACCACTGTAACCGGTCTCAGTGCAACTTTTGAGCGCTAAGGAATCAACATGAACTCGCATATCATTTCCGTGAAAGAAAAAATTGGCTACGGCATGGGCGATGCCGCCAGCCATATTATCTTCGACAACGTCATGCTCTATATGATGTTCTTCTATACCGACATCTTCGGCATTCCCGCCGGGTTTGTCGGCACCATGTTCCTGCTGGCGCGCGCCCTCGACGCCATCTCCGACCCCTGCATGGGCCTGATTGCCGACCGCACCCGCAGCCGCTGGGGGAAATTCCGCCCGTGGATTTTGTTCGGTGCCATCCCGTTTGGCCTCGTCTGCGTCCTGGCCTACAGCACGCCGGATCTCAGCCATAGCGGCAAACTGATTTATGCCGCCGTCACCTACACGCTGCTCACGTTGCTTTACACCGTGGTCAATATTCCTTACTGCGCGCTGGGCGGCGTCATCACCGACGACCCGAAACAGCGCATCTCCCTGCAATCCTGGCGCTTCGTGCTGGCGACGGCGGGCGGCATGCTCTCCACCGTGCTGATGATGCCACTGGTCAACCTGATTGGCGGCGATGACAAAGCGTTTGGCTTCCAGGGCGGCATTGCGGTGCTCTCGGTAGTTGCCTTTATGATGCTGGCGTTCTGCTTTTTTACCACCAAAGAGCGCATCCAGGTGCCGCCGAGCACCACGCCGATGCGTGAAGATCTGCGCGACATCTGGCAAAACGACCAGTGGCGTATCGTCGGGCTGCTCACCATCCTCAATATCCTCGCCGTCTGCGTACGCGGCGGCGCGATGATGTACTACTGCACCTGGATTATGGGTTCCGCGGGCATCTTCACTCTGTTCCTCACCACCTACTGCGTGGGCAACCTGATTGGCTCCGCGCTGGCAAAACCGCTTACCGACTGGAAATGCAAAGTCAGCGTCTTCTGGTGGACCAACGCCGCGCTGGCGGTGGTCAGCCTGGCGATGTTCTTCGTGCCGGTGGCCGCCAACGTCACCATGTTCATCTTTATCTTCGTGATTGGCGTACTGCACCAACTGGTGACGCCAATCCAGTGGGTGATGATGTCCGACACCGTCGACTACGGCGAATGGCGCAACGGTAAACGCCTCACCGGTATCAGCTTTGCGGGCACGCTGTTCGTCCTCAAACTGGGCCTGGCCCTGGGTGGTGCGCTGATCGGCTGGATGCTGGCAGGCGGCGGTTATAACGCGGCGGCCAGCAGCCAGAACAGCACCACCATCAGCATCATCATTGCCCTGTTCACCATCGTACCGGCCATCTGCTACCTGCTGAGCGCCATTATCGCCAAACGCTTCTACACCCTGAAAACCCCGTTCCTCGTCAAGATGATGGCGGAACTGGCACAGGGCGCGCGTCGCAATGAGCAGGATTTCGAAGGCCGGTCAGCGAACAAAGAATTTCAACACTAAGAGGACGTTGTTATGAAAATCAGTGATGGAAACTGGCTCATTCAGCCCGGGCTGAACCTCATCCACCCCATTCAGGTGTTCGACGTGGAACAGCAGGGGAATGAGATGGTGGTTCACGCCGCGCCGCGCGATGTGCGTGAGCGCACCTGGCAGCTGGACACGCCGCTTTTCACCCTGCGTTTCTTCTCGCCGCAGGAAGGTGTGGTGGGTGTGCGCATTGAGCACTTCCAGGGGGCGCTGGATAACGGCCCGCACTATCCGCTCAACGTTCTGAACGATGTAAAAGTTGAGATGCAAAACAGCGACGCGTTTGCCGAACTGAAAAGCGGCAACCTCAGCGTGCGGGTGACGAAAGGTGAATTCTGGTCGCTGGACTTCCTGCGCAATGGCGTACGCATTACCGGTAGCCAGGTGAAAAACAACGGCTATGTGCAGGATGGCAACAGCGCGCGCAACTATATGTTCGAGCGCCTGGACCTCGGCGTCGGCGAAACGGTGTATGGCCTGGGCGAGCGCTTTACCGCGCTGGTGCGTAACGGCCAGACGGTGGACACCTGGAACCGCGACGGCGGCACCAGCACCGAGCAATCCTACAAAAACATCCCGTTCTACCTCACCAACCGTGGCTATGGCGTGCTGGTGAACCACCCGGAAAACGTGTCGTTTGAGGTGGGGTCCGAGAAGGTCTCCAAAGTGCAGTTCAGCGTGGAAGGGGAATACCTCGAGTACTTCGTGATCGACGGCCCGACGCCGAAAGAGGTGCTCAACCGCTATACGCAGTTTACCGGGCGTCCGGCGCTGCCGCCTGCGTGGTCGTTCGGGTTGTGGCTCACTACGTCATTTACCACCAACTACGACGAAGCGACGGTGAACAGCTTTATCGACGGCATGGCGGAACGCAACCTGCCGCTGCACGTCTTCCACTTCGACTGCTTCTGGATGAAGGCCTTCCAGTGGTGTGATTTTGAATGGGATCCAGTCACCTTCCCGGACCCGGAAGGGATGATCCGCCGCCTGAAAGCCAAAGGGCTGAAAGTCTGCGTCTGGATTAACCCCTATATCGGCCAGAAATCGCCGGTGTTTAAAGAGCTGAAAGAGAAGGGCTATCTGCTCAAACGCCCGGATGGCTCCCTGTGGCAGTGGGATAAATGGCAGCCGGGGCTGGCGATTTACGACTTCACCAACCCGGACGCCTGTAAATGGTATGCCGACAAGCTGAAAGGGCTGGTAGATATCGGCGTCGACTGCTTCAAAACCGACTTCGGCGAGCGCATCCCGACTGATGTGGTGTGGCATGATGGTGCCTGCCCGCAGAAAATGCACAACCATTATGCGTACATCTACAACGAACTGGTGTGGAACGTGCTCAAAGAAACGGTGGGGGAGAAAGAGGCGGTGCTGTTTGCCCGTTCGGCCTCCGTTGGCGCGCAGCAGTTCCCGGTGCACTGGGGGGGCGACTGCTACGCCAACTACGAATCGATGGCGGAAAGCCTGCGCGGCGGGCTGTCGATTGGCCTGTCCGGGTTCGGTTTCTGGAGCCACGATATTGGCGGCTTCGAAAATACCGCGCCTGCGCATGTGTATAAACGCTGGTGCGCGTTCGGGCTGCTCTCCAGCCACAGCCGCCTGCACGGCAGCAAATCCTACCGCGTGCCGTGGGCGTACGATGACGAGTCCTGCGACGTGGTGCGCCATTTCACCGAACTGAAATGCCGGATGATGCCGTATCTCTATCGCCAGGCGGCGCTGGCCAACGAGTGCGGCACGCCGATGCTGCGCGCCATGATGCTGGAGTTCCCGGATGACCCGGCCTGCGACTATCTCGACAGGCAGTATATGTTGGGCGATAGCGTGATGGTGGCGCCGGTATTCAGTGAGTCAGGCGATGTGCAGTTTTATCTGCCGGAAGGGCGCTGGACGCATCTGTGGCATAACGAAGAAATACAGGGCAGCCGCTGGCATAAGCAGGTTCACGATATGCAAAGCCTGCCGGTGTATGTGCGTGGCAATACGCTGCTGGCGCTGGGCAATAACAGCCAGAGGCCGGATTACGCGTGGCATGTGGGCACCGCCTTCCAGCTGTTTGCGCTCGACGACGGGCAGCGCGCCGTTTGTCAGTTGCCTGCGACCGATGGCTCGGTGGTCTTTACGCTGACGGCGACGCGTTCTGACAACGTTATTACCGTGAAGGGGCACGGCGAGGCCCGTAACTGGACGCTGTGTCTGCGCAATGTACCGCAGGTTCACGGCGTGCAGGGCGGTTCGCACGCCGGTAGCGAGTGGGGCGTGGTGGTGACGCCTGCAGGCGGTGAGTTGGTGATTACATGGTAGGGTAGTCTTTACCCCTCTCCCTCAGGGAGAGGGGACCGATCGAGCAGCCTTTCCCCCTCTCCCTTTTAGGGAGAGGGCCGGGGTGAGGGTCTCTGGCTGCGCTGTTGCCGACTCCCGGATGCGGCGTAAACGCCTTTTCCGGGCTACGGTTCGTGCGTTCGGGGTGCTGGCCGGTAGCCCTGGTAAGCGCAGCGCCACCGGGGTTTTTGTACCTGACACGAGCAACGCCAGACATCCACAAAAGAATTATCCGATTTAAAATTTTTATCCTCCCCATATTTGCGAGCGCTATCACGTTAATTATCGCGAAAAATGTGATCTGCGCTGTAAATATCTCTGAGATCCCGCTTGTTGTCTTATTTTTTGTCCGGAAGGCAGGACACAATTTAGTATTGTCGTTATTTCAATGCCCTTTTATATTTATCATCACGGATTGCAAGCGGAGCTTACCTGTTTTAGAGCTTCATCATTATTTTTAATCTGTGTAAGGGTAAATAATGCAAATGATTACCTCGCGACAAAACAGATTATTGAAATTCCTTCTCCCGCGAAGGGAATTTATCACTTTATTAAAAATTGCTGAATATTTAAATGTTTCGGAAAAAACCATTCAGCGGGATTTACGCATCCTCGAACCGTGGCTGGCAGAATGGAATATTGGCATCAATAAACGTGCCGGTGCTGGGGTCATGCTCAGTGCAGATAATATTACAGACCTGTTGCACCTCGACCAGTTGCTTGGTACCGAAGCCGATGATACCGATGGCATGATGAACAATTCCCGGCGCGTGAAAATCGCGTCGCAATTATTAAGCGAAACGCCACATGAAACGTCCATCAGTAAATTATCGGAACGCTATTTTATTAGCAGCGCTTCGATTGTGAATGACCTGAAGGTGATTGAGTCGTGGATTGCCCCGCTGGGATTGACATTAATACGCAGCCAGAGCGGAACGCATATTGAAGGCAGCGAAAGCAGCGTGCGTCATGCAATGGCTTCGTTAATTAATGGCGTTATTAATCATAACGAACCTGGCAGCGTGATCTATTCCCGCCTCGATCCGGGCAGTTATAACGCACTGGTTCATTACTTTGGTGAAGAAGACGTTTTATTCGTTCAGTCCTTATTACAAGAGATGGAAAACGATCTCTGCTGGTCATTGGGTGAACCTTATTACGTTAATATTTTCACCCATATTTTAATCATGATGTACCGCATTACGCGCGGCAATGCGTTGCCAAAAAAAGACGACAACGCCAGTGCCTTTGATGAAAACATCTTTGCTGTTGCCAGCCGTATGATCCAGCGGATAGAGCAACGTATCGTCCATCCGCTGCCGGAAGACGAAGTCTGGTTTATTTATCAGTACATTATCTCTTCCGGCGTGGTCATTGAAGAGCATAACGACGTCAGCGTGATTGGCCATATGCACTCCAGCGACGAGGCCCGGTTGCTTACCCACCGGCTTATCGCCACCTTCGCCGATATGGTCGACAGCGACTTTAGTCAGGACATCGCGCTGTACGACGGGCTATTGATTCATATTAAGCCATTGATTAACCGTCTTAATTACCAGATTCGCATCCGTAATCCGCTGCTCGATGATATCAAAGGCGAATTGCAGGACGTCTGGCGGCTGACCCAGTGTGCGGTGAACCGGGTGTTCAGCGGCTGGGGCGATCAGGCGGTATCGGAAGATGAAATCGGTTATCTGACCGTGCATTTCCAGGCGGCGATGGAACGACAGATTGCCCGCAAGCGCGTACTGCTGGTCTGTTCGACGGGTATCGGCACCTCGCATCTGTTGAAAAGCCGCATTCTGCGCGCCTTCCCGGACTGGACCATCGTTGGCGTGGTCTCTGCGGGGAGCCTGCCGTCCGTACTGACGGACGATATTGAACTGGTTGTCTCGACGATCAATCTGCCGGCCATTGCTCTGCCAGTGGTATACGTCACCGCCTTTTTTAATGATGCCGATATTAAGCGCGTGACGGAAACGGTGATTACGGAAAAATTGCATCGTGCGACGTCTTTGGTCGTCGAACATTAATATCTGAATCCATGAGGTATGTTTAATGGACATAACAAAAATCCTGAATACGAATCGCGTTATTTTAGATATGAAAGCTACGAACAAAACGGAGGCGATTGAGGAATTAACCGACCTTTTGCAAAAAGATGGCGCGATTAGTTGCCGGGAAACATTTATTCAGGATGTCTGGCAACGTGAATCAGAAGGGTCGACCGGTTTCGAAAATCATATCGCGATACCTCATGGCAAATCCTCGGCGGTGGTCAATACCACCCTGGCGATTGGACGCACACGTCACGATATTCCCTGGGAAACCCTGGATGGCAGTAACGTGCGCTGCATTATTTTATTTGCTGTACGGCTTGAAGATCAAAACACGACGCATATTCGTCTGCTTTCTCAGGTAGCGGGTGCGCTGGCGGATGAAGAGATCATCGAGCAATTACTGGAAGAGAGCAGTCCACAAAAGATTATTGACTTGTTTAGTCAATATGCCGAATCCGATGTTTGCTAAATAAAAAGTGGAGCATGTTATGAATATTGTTTGTGTTGCTGCCTGTACGGCGGGTATTGCACATACGTATATTGCCCGCGAGAAGTTAATTAAAGGCGCGAAAGCGCTTGGGCATAATATTAAAGTGGAAACTCAGGGCACTATCGGTACTGAAAATGAGTTACTGGCGGAAGATATTTCCGCAGCCGACGTCGTTATTCTTGCGGTCGATGTCAAAATAAAAGGAGAAGAGCGCTTCATTAATAAACGCATCGTGCGAGTTAAAACCGAGATTGTCATTAAATCACCCGTTCAGTTTCTTGAAAAGGTCGAAAAATCATTAGCTAATGCGTGATCCTTATCTGGAGGTCACATGAGTGAAAATAAAGTTCCTGTTTCGCAGGAAATAAAAAGACATCTTTTGACGGGCATCTCGTGGATGATTCCGTTAATTGTGGCCGCAGGGATTTGTATTGCCCTCGGCCAGGTACTCGGCGGCACAAACGTTGGAGAAAAAACGGGCACCATCCCCTGGATGCTCAATCAGATTGGCGGCTGGGGAATGGGATTGATTGTCCCTCTGATCAGCGCCGCCATTGCCTATTCCATTGCTGACCGTCCCGGATTCGCGCCGGGCCTGATTGTTGGCTTTGTCTGTGGGCAAATTCATACCGGGTTTATCGGCGGGATGCTGGGTGGGTTCCTGGTGGGCTACACCGTTCTGCTGCTTAAACACTACATTCGCCTGCCGAAATCCATGCAGGGTCTGATGCCCATCATGGTGCTGCCGGTGCTGAGCACCATTATCGGCGGCCTGCTGATGATGACGCTGATCGGCAAACCTATCGCCTGGTTGCAGGAAGCGCTGATCCACATGCTGGAGTCGATGCAGGGCGGCTCGCGTTTCCTGATGGGCGCGATTCTTGGCGCGATGGCAACGTTCGACTTCGGCGGCCCGGTGAACAAAACCATGTCGCTGTTTGCCGATGGTCTGCTGGTCAGCGGCGTCTACGGGCCGGAAGCGGTGAAGTTTGTCGGCTCCATCATTCCCCCGTTCGGCATCACCCTCTCTTTCCTGCTGACGCGTCACAAATACACCCGCGCTGAACGTGAAGCGCTGAAAGCGGCTTTCCCGATGGGAATTTGCATGATTACCGAAGGGGTTATCCCGATTGCGGCGCGTGACCTGCTGCGTGTGGTCGGCTCCTGCGTGGTGGCCTCGGCGATTGCCGGCGGCCTGATCATGGTGTGGGGTGTGGAAAGTCCTGTTCCGCACGGTGGCATGTTTGTGGTTCCGCTGTTTACCCATCCGCTGCTGTTCTGCCTGGCGTTGGGGATCGGCACGGTTATCTGCGGCGTGATGCTGTCGCTGTGGAAGAAACCGGTGACCGAACGTGATGAAGAGTTTGACGAGCTCAGCGATAAGAAACTGAAAGACGAAGAGATCACCTTCACCCTGGAATAAACGGAGACCCTATGTTTGCCGATATGAAAAGCATGGTGACCAAAGCCTGGCGTGAACACTATGCGCTGCTGGCCATCAACTGTATGAACCTCGAAAGCGCCCGCGCAGCGGTGCGGGTTGCCGAGAAACACCGCGCGCCAATTATCCTGAACCTGTATCAGGGGCATCTGGCGCATTTCCCGCCATCGGTTGCCGTGGCGGTGGTGAAAGCGCTGGCTGACGAAGCCACGGTGCCGGTCACGCTGGCCCTCGACCACGGGAAAGATCCGGTGCGTATTCGCCAGGCATTTCGCGCCGGGTTCAGTGGGCTGATGATTGACGCCTCTGCCTTCCCGCTGGAAGAGAACGTCCGCCAGACCCGTGCGGTGGTTGAACTGGCCGCCAGTGCCGGGCTGTGTGTGGAAGGGGAGCTGGGCCATCTGGCCGATGCGCCGCGCTATGACCACGCCACCAATGCGGATCTGATGACCCAGGCTGCTGACGTTGAACCGTTTATTGCGCAGACCGGGATTGATCTGCTGGCGGTTTCCGTCGGGACCGCGCATGGCATGTACGCCCCTGGCATCACGCCTGCTATCGATTTTCAGCGCCTGGAAGAGGTGGCCCGCAAATCGACGGTTCCCCTGGCGTTGCACGGCGGTAGCGGCACCCCGTTTGACCAGATGCAGCGTTGCCCGTCCTTTGGCGTCGCCAAAATTAACGTCGGCGCCGCGGTGTTCGAAGCCGGGAAAGCCGCGCTGCTGCATACCCTGTGTCATGACAGCTCTCTGGAGCTGGTGGACGCGCTGATCGCCATGGAGCAGGCCAGCGAGGACGCCATTATCCCGTATCTACAGGCCAGCGGCGCTATCGGCAAAGCCTGATCCTTTTTTCTGTTACGCCTTCTATGCCTCTGCAACGACGCACCGGCAGGGCTTGCTACACCCTGAAACTGGAGAATTAACATGTTAATTTCGATGAAAGAGTTACTGAAACCCACCCGCCAGCACGGTTTCGCCATTGGTGCGTTCAACGTGGCGGATAGCTGCTTTATCCGCGCGGTGGTGGAGGAAGCGGAAGCCACCAACACGCCTGCGATTATCTCCATCCATCCCAGCGAACACGATTTTGTCGGGGACAGCTTTTTCGGCTATGTCCGCGATATCACGATGCGCAGCCCGGTGCCGTTCACCCTGCATCTGGATCACGGCGCGTCGGTCGAGCATGTACTGCGGGCAATCCAGTGTGGATTTACCTCGGTGATGATTGACGGCTCGCTGCTGCCCTATGAAGAGAACGTGGCGCTGACCAAAGAGGTGGTGCGCCTGGCGCATGCGGTGGGCGTATCGGTGGAAGGGGAGCTTGGCACCATCGGCCAGACGGGGACCTCTGTGGAGGGTGGCGTGTCGGAAGTGACCTACACCGACCCGGCACAGGCGGAGGATTTTATTGCCCGCACCGGGGCAGACACTCTGGCCGTGGCGATCGGTACGGCGCACGGTATCTATCCGAAAGGGATGCAGCCGAAGCTGCAAATGAACATTCTGCGCGATATTGCGGGGCGTCTGGATATTCCGCTGGTGCTGCACGGAGGGTCGGCGAACCCGGATGCGGAAATTGCCGAGTCCGTGACCCTGGGCGTGGGCAAAATCAACATCTCCAGCGACATGAAGTACGCCTACTTCCAGAAAGTGCGTGAGATCCTTGCCCGCGAAACCTGGTGGGATCCGAACGTGATCTATCCGGATGCGATCAGCGCCGCGCGCGATGTGATCCGCCACAAAATGAAACTGTTTGGATCGACCGGGAAAGCCTCGCTCTACTAAGGCCATCGAGGCGGGTTCGCCCGCCTCTTTCGCAATAAGGAAAGAGACATGTACTACCTGGGGCTGGATATCGGCGGCACAAAAATCGCGGCGGTGGTGATGGATGCGCAGGGGCGGGAGTTGGCCCGTTACCGCTGCCCGACGCAAAAAGCGAGTTATCCGCAGTTTGTGGAATCGGTGGTCGCCTTTATCGATCAGATTCGCCATGACATACAACAGCCGATGATGACGGGGATTGCCCTGCCGGGCAGCGTCTCGCCGCTGAACGGGCTGATTAAGAACTCGAATATTCAGGTGATCAATGGCCGCCCATTGCAGGCGGATCTCCGGCAGTTGCTGGGGCAGACGGTGGTGATGGCGAACGACGGTAACTGCTTTGCCTTGTCGGAAGCCTGCGACGGTGCGGGGCAGCAGCATGAGGTGGTGTTTGGCATCACGCTCGGCACCGGCTGCGGCGGCGGGATAGCCATTCACCGCCAGCCGTTTGTTGGCGCGTGGGGGAATGCCGCCGAGTGCGGGCATATCACCCTGCCGGGCTACAGCGAGCAGCACGACGGGCCGCCAGTGCGCTGTTACTGCGGTAAAGATAACTGCGTGGAGTCGTTTGTCTCCGGGACGGGGTTGAGCGAGCGCTATCAGCAGCTTAACGGGCAGCATCTTACGGGCGATGCGATTGTGGCGCTGGCGCAGCAGGGGGAACCCGATGCCGTGCGGCAGGTGGCGCGCTTTCGCCAACAGCTTGCCCGCACGCTGGCGACGGTGGTGAATCTTCTCGACCCCGGCGTGATTGTGATTGGCGGCGGGCTGTCGAACGCGGCGTTGCTTATCACGGACCTCTCCGATGAAGTGGCGCCTTTCGTTTTTACCGATCATTTTTCCACCCCCATCGTGAAAGCCCATCACGGCGACAGCAGCGGCATGCGCGGCGCTGCCTGGCTTGCCATTCGAACCGGGAGAACAGAATGAAGCGTTCACAAATTAATTATGCCATTGATAAAGCCCATGCCATCGCCGAGACGTTTCGCGTGTGCCTGCCGACGTTTGCATTTTTGACCGCCGATGCCTGGCGAAAGCAACCGCTGGCGGAGTGGAGCGAAGTGCTGGACCTGCAGCTGGGTTGGGATATCACCGATTTTGGCCGGGGTGATTTCAGTAAAACGGGCCTGACGCTGCTGACGTTGCGTAACGGCGCGCTGAATTCAGCTATATACCCCAAACCGTATGCCGAAAAGATGCTGCAAATTCAGCAGGAGCAGGAGACGCCGTGGCATTTTCATACCCATAAGATGGAAGACATTCTGAACCGGGGCGGCGGCGATTTATGTATGCAGCTCGGCTGGGCGACAGAAGAGGCGTTGTTTGACGAGCGGCGCACGGTAGAGGTGAGCGTGGACGGGCGGCGTCGTTCGTTTAAGCCCGGCGAGACGCTGGTGTTAAAACCGGGTCAGGGGGTGTGCCTGCCGCCGCGTCTGTATCACCGTTTCTGGGCCGAGAAAGCGTTTGTGCTTGGCTGGGAGATTTCGATGGTGAATGACGACAAGCGCGATAACCATTTTCTCGAACCCGGCGGGCGTTTCCCGGCCATTGACGAGGATGTGCCCGTGAAGTGGTTGTTATGCCATGAGTATGGGCGTTTGAATGTGGCGTGATGTTCCCGGATGCGGCGCGTTTTTCTCCCTTTTCCCGAGGGGGGAAATGTGGCTCTGGTGGTCATTCCGTTCACCTTATGTTCCTTGCTTTTCTGTCGCGACAGAACCCGTGAACGTGCCAGGGTGGCTCACCGCCACCACCATGGCGACCCGGGCTCCCGGCCAGGAAAATCGCCGCTGGCGCGGTCCATGATGCTTATGTCGTCTGACTTTCGGGTCGGGGACCAGCCTGCGTCCTTGCAGGCTATCCCCTCCGCCCGCTTCCCTGCGGGCGGCCCCGGTCAGCCGTCAACGCCTCATCGATTTTCAGCCGGACCCTGTCATCGCTGTCACTGTTTCGTTCTCATTACGCGGTGTCATCGCTGTAAAACGTAATATGACTGGGATTTCTCAGCCCTCGGGGAGAGGGCGGGATGAGGGTTTCGGGATTCCTGGATGCGGCGCAAACGCCCGATCCGGGCTACGCATCGTACCGACTCGGCTGCAAGGCAGCGCGCTTTTCTCCCTCTCCCTTTTAGGGAGAGGGACGGGGTGAGGGGATTTCCGGATACGGTTGGTAGCCCCGGTAAGCGCAGCGCCACCGGGGAAAATGGGTTACGGCGTTGGTTGTGTCGTGGTTGGCGTCGGAACAGGTGCCGACGCGGGCGCAACAGCTTCACCACCGGACACCACGCCGTTGCGCATCGTCTGTTTCACCTGCTGTTGCTGGGCATTGACGGCAGAAAGCTCGCCATCAACCGTTGGTTTTAACGGCGCATCGGCCTGAATACGGCCCGTGGCGCTCACTTGCAGATTACCGTCGCCGCTAATGGGCAATGCTGGCCATCCCCATTGTTCCAGCACATTCACCGGTACGCCGCGACCGTTCAGGCTGACTTTGACGGTGCGGTCCGGCGTCTGCCCCACGACGGCGGTTGCCTCCAGCATCCCTTTTTCGGTAAAGGCGCTCAGCTCAGTAATGTTTACTGAACTGCCGTTGGCGCTCAACCCCAGTGACGGCCTGCGCACATCCACCCGGTTAAAGGTTGCGGCGGCGGCATTGAGCTTCACATCGCCATTCCACACCCCCCATTTGTGGTCGCGCGCCAGCTGTACGTTAGTGCCGTAGCCATCCAGCGAGGTCAACTGCCATGGGAAAGCCGGGTCGATATCAATCACCAGGTTGCGGCTGGCGCTGAATTTGGTCAGCGTGACGCTGTTGAGCCAGTCGGGCAGGGTATCCATCCACAGCTGTTTCCAGTTGGCGGGCAGGGTATATTCGAGCCCGACGATGGCCGCGTCGTTCAGCACCAGCGCTTTACCGCTGCGCGTCCAGTAGCCGGATGTGCGCACCATTCCGTTTTCCCAGCGGGTAGTGAACTGCTGCATCGCGATGCCCGCCGGGGTAAATTCGGCGTTCACAATCGGGTCATAGAAATGCAGCGAACCGTAGATAAATTCATTGGCGTTCATCGATAGCTGACCGTCATCCGTATGCCAGTCGCCTTTGGTCAGCGTCAGGTTGCGCAGCGTCAGGTCCAGGTCTGCAATCGCCCACTCTGGCCCTTGCAGACGCGCATCGGTCACATCCAGTCGCCCGATTTGTAGCGACGGCAGGGTGGTGAGCGGTGCAAAAAAATCTTTCAGCGATTTGTCGCTCTGCAGGCGAATATCGGTCAGCCGCAGGTTATCCACCACCCAGCCGCCATCCGCATCGCGTCGCGCATTGCCGGTCAGCGAACCACGCGCCATATCTGCGCCGATGGTCGTTAACGTGACCGTGCCTTTATCGAGACTACCCTGAATTAAAACATTGTTGGCAGGGACGCCGTTAAGGGTCATCGAGCCGGCGCTCATCTGGATTTGCGCCTGCGTGCCGAGCACATTGCCCTCGACCGGCTGCCATGGGATCACGGCGCCAGTGACGCGTTGCGCACTCAGATCCCAGCCAGTCGCCGGGCTGTTAAAGGCCATATTGCTCAGTTGCAGACGGTCAGCCTGGAAGGGGAGCGGCGCGGTAGCCGGGGAGAGATTTAGCGTGCCGTCCTGCAGCAAAATAGTATCGGTGTGCAGTGGATCGGTGAACTGGCGGCTACTCAGACCGATATCAACGGCTTTGGCGACCAGCGTAGCGGGCTGCCCTTTGCGACCAAAATTGACGTTGCGTAACAGCACATGGGAAGGCGAGGAAAGCTGGTGGTCAATAGCATCAACGGCGAGGTGATATTGACTCTTTTCGTTTACCCAGTTACTGACCTGCGTTGCGCCCCAGCGGGTCTGCAGCAGGAAATAACAGGCCACTATCGCCAGCAGCAGGACGACAATGACGAAAATTAGCAGCTTTCCAATAAATTTCATGATCTTCCACCCTCGTAAGCCCGTACAGGAGTTATGCACGATTTATGCGCATTCCTCAAGGCACGAATGGTGAAAGAGCGTTACAGAGGCAACGGAATACATCCGCTGCCTCTGCTGGAATTACGGCTTATCGGCAGGGAAAACCAGGTTCAGTACGATAGCGGTGATGCCACCCGCAGCGATACCGGAAGTGAGCAGATTTTTCAGCCAGTCAGGGGCGAATTGCAGAATCATCGGCTGCTGGGACACGCCCAGGCCAACGGCCAGCGACAGAGCGATGATCATGATCGCGCGGCGGTTCAGCGGCTCGCGGGAAACGATACGTACGCCAGAAGCGGCAATGGTACCGAACATCACCAGCGTCGCTCCGCCCAGTACCGGCTCAGGCAACTGCTGAACGAACGCAGCCACGGCCGGGAACAGGCCCATCACCATCAGCATGACGGCAACGAAGAAACCCACATAACGACTGGCGACGCCCGTCAACTGGATCACGCCGTTGTTCTGGCCGAAACAGGAGTTCGGGAAGGTGTTAAACACCGCAGAGACAAAGGAGTTCAGACCGTTTGCCAGAACTCCGCCTTTCAGGCGATTCATGTACACCGGGCCGGAAACCGGCTGCTCAGAGACGTCTGACGTTGCGGTGATATCGCCGATGGTTTCCAGCGAGGTGATCATAAACACCAGCATCAGCGGCAGCAGCAGGCTCCAGTCGATGCTCAGGCCGTAATACAGCGGCGTGGGGATCATAATGGCGCTGGACGGCGCGTTATAAGCCGGGAGCATACCCATCATCATGGCGACGAGATAGCCGACCGCCATCGCAATCACCAGGGAGGCGATTCGCAGGTACGGGTTACGCTGGCGGTTCAGCAGGATGATGATGGCAAGGACAATACCCGCCAGCAGCAGGTTTTTCGGCGCGCCGAAGGTATGGTTCGCCATCGCGCCAAAGCCACCACCCACGGACGTCAGGCCAACCTGAATCAGCGACAGGCCGATGATCATAACCACCACACCGGAGACCAGTGGGGTGATGATGCGGCGGGCGAACGGCAGAATGCGGGAGATAACCATCTCGGTGCAGCTTGCCAGCATCAGGGAGCCGAACAGGGCGGCCATCATTGTCGGCACATCGGCACCGCCGGTTTTCAGTGCGGTACCGCCCATGATCAGCGGCGCAACGAAGTTAAAGCTGGTGCCCTGAATAGACAACAGGCCGGAACCGACCGGACCCCAGGCTTTGATCTGGATGATGGATGCGACGCCGGAGGCGAACAGCGACATGCTGATGATGTGCTGCGTATCCTGAGCCGGTAGACCCAGTGCCTGGCAAATCAGCAGGCCTGGCGTGATAACGCCAACAAACATCGCCAACAGGTGCTGTAGCGCGGCAAAAATAGTTTGCGCCAGCGGTGGGCGGTCTTCAAGGCGGTAGATCAGCTCACTTGGCTGGGTATGCGCAACCGTTTGCGCATTTTCGGACTCGATGGTGTTGACAGACATCGCAAACAATCCCCTGATGGAAAAGCGGAGATTCTATCGGACTGTTTGGTAAAAGCAAACGGTTGCTAAACAATAAAACGTACTTTTATAAAGAATGTTGAGAGCGACAAATTGGGTTCTAAAGCCTACGGATTTTGGTTGGTCCGGGTATTTAACGCTCCGCAGGATTTGCGCAATGCTAAAATCATCGGCAATCGCGCATGAAAATTAAAAGTTAGGGATTGATATGAAAGGAAAAATACTGCTCGCGCTGACCTTTTTCTCCGCCGGGTGTCTTGCTGACGAATACGATCTGCACAGTTGCCGTAATGGTTATTTTCCCGCCTGGCCAGGCGTGTTCAACCAGGCGACAGTGAAAGCCGACGGCGACGCAAAAGTGCATTTTTACCGCGACGATGAGGGATGCCCAGGGCAAGGCAACGTCTGCGCAACAAAACCCTATCTGGTGGCGGGCAATACGGTGCTGGTGGCGCAGGAAGTGCCGGGCTGGAGCTGCGTCTGGTACTCAGGTAAAAAGCATGAGTTTGTCGGCTGGATGTCTACCGCAAATCTGGAAAAACAGCCGGTACACAGCGCAACGCTTGCCGAATGGACCGGTAAATGGCGAGCCGAAGTGGGTGACAACGAAATTCACATCACCTCTGTCGGGAAAGGACAGCTGAATGTCGACGGCCAGGCGACCTGGTATGGCGGGAAAGATTCGCAAGGGTATGACATTGTCCACACCGGCGATCTCGATGAAACCATAACGCCACAGGGGAATGCGCTGCATTGGGGAAACCCGAAAGAGGAATACACCTGTAGCGGGACGGCGCAACTGGTCAATGGCAACTTAATCGTCCATGATAGCGGCTATTGCGGTGGCATGAACGTCAGTTTTGATAACGTCTATCACAAACAGTGATCAGGCGTTTGAATAACGCTCTGTTTCCGGCATCCAGCGCTCAATAAGGGCTGCGGCCTGCTGAGGATAGCGTTCGTGAATATGACGGGCGATGCGCTGCACTTCCGGGATCATCGCCTGGTCACGCAGTAAATCGGCCACTTTGAACTCGGCATTCCCGGTCTGGCGGGTGCCGAGCAGCTCGCCGGGACCGCGAATCTCCAGATCTTTTTGCGCAATCACAAACCCGTCGTTACTGTCGCGCAGCACCTGCAGGCGTTTTTGCGCGGTTTTCGACAACGGCGATTTGTAGAGCAGTACGCAGTGCGAAGCCACCGCGCCACGTCCGACGCGACCGCGCAACTGGTGGAGTTGCGCAAGACCCAGACGCTCCGGGTTTTCGATAATCATCAGACTGGCATTAGGCACATCCACGCCCACTTCGATCACGGTTGTCGCTACCAGAAGGTGCATGTCGCCCTGCTTGAAAGCCTGCATCACTGTCTGTTTTTCCGCCGGCTTCATGCGACCATGAACCAGGCCGATGTTCAGCTCCGGCAGCGCCAGCTTTAACTCTTCCCATGTGGCTTCCGCTGCCTGGGCTTCCAGCAGGTCAGACTCTTCAATCAGCGTACAGACCCAGTAGGCCTGGCGACCTTCCCCGGTACAAGCGTTGCGCACGCGATCGATAATGTCGCTGCGTCGGGTATCCGGGATGGCGACGGTGGTCACAGGCGTTCGGCCCGGCGGGAGTTCGTCGATAACTGAGGTGTCGAGATCGGCATACGCGGTCATCGCCAGGGTACGTGGAATCGGCGTTGCGGTCATGATCAACTGATGGGGATGGAAACCCTGCTGCTGGCCTTTCTCCCACAGTGCCAGACGCTGATGGACGCCGAAGCGGTGCTGTTCGTCTATAATCACCAGCGCGAGGCCGTTAAACTGCACCTGCTCCTGAAAGATAGCGTGTGTGCCGACGATCATTTGTACCTGACCGCTGGCAATCGCGTCCTGCTGGGCCTGGCGCGCCTTGCCTTTTTGTTTACCCGCCAGCCAGCCCACTTCCACACCGAGCGGGGCAAACCAGTTGCGGAAATTATTGGCATGTTGTTCAGCCAGCAGCTCGGTCGGCGCCATTAATGCCACCTGGTTGCCGTTCGCAATCGCCCGCAAGGCTGCCAGCGCCGCGACCAGGGTTTTCCCCGAGCCCACATCACCCTGCACAAGGCGCATCATCGGCACATCGAGCGCCATGTCACGTTCAATTTCTGCCACCACGCGTGCCTGAGCGCCGGTAGGTTTGAACGGCAACGAGGCCAGCAGGGCATTTTTCAGCGTATCCTGAGGATTCAGCGGCTTTGCGTGATAACGCTGCGCCCCGGCACGCAACGCCAGCATGCTGAGGTTGTGTGCCAGTAACTCTTCCAGGATTAAACGTCTTTGCGCCGGGTGTTGCCCGGTTTCCAGCTCGGCGAGCTGCAGCGTCGGCGGCGGGCGATGCAGGGTGCGCAAGGCTTCCGGCAGTGTCATTAGCCCCTGTGCCAGCTCTGGCGGCAGCAGTTCAGTAATCGCGCAAGTGGCAAGCAGATCCAGCGCCTGGTCGGTGAGCTTGCGTAACGTCGCCTGTTTTATCCCTTCGGTTGTCGGATAAACCGGCGTTAAGGTTTCCTGTAATTCCGGCGTGCTGAGATCGCCCTGCACGCGGTATTCCGGGTGAATCATCTCTGCGCCGTATTTCCCGCGCTTTGCTTCACCGTAGGCCAGCACACGACGCCCGGTCGCGAGGCTGTTTTTCATCGCCGCGTTGAAGTTGAAAAAGCGCATGGTCAGAATGCCGGAACCGTCGCTTATCTGGCAGGTCATCATCCGACGCCCGCCAAAGGTGATATTGCAGTTCAGCACTTCGCCTTCGACCGTGGCGTAAATGCCCGGCAGCAGGTCGGCAATGGGGTAGAGTTGGGTGCGATCTTCGTAGCGTAAAGGCAGGTGCAGCAGTAAATCCTGAACCGTATGCAGGCCAATTTTGGCAAGTTTGTTGGCCTGCGCCGCGCCAACGCCGGTAAGAGTATTGAGGGGGACGGCATCCAACAGGCGACCTTGCATAGGCGTTATCTCGCTGCCTGCATGGTAGCCCACCAGCCTTCGTCGGCATCCACTTCGCCGCGTTCATTGACGCGGGGATACGGCAGACCTTTGCGTTTGGCGACGCGCGCCAGTACCGGATAACCGCCTTCAAACAGCCGACGCTGCTGCTCTTCGTCGGGCAGCATGCTGTTTTCGCGCAGGTACATACCGGCGTTTTGCCGTTGGCGCTGGGCTTCATAGAGGATCAGCGCAGAGGCAACGGAGACATTCAGTGACTGCACCATGCCGATCATCGGGATGATGATGTCCTGATCCGCCAGATCTAATGCTTCCTGGCTGATCCCGGTTTTCTCCTGCCCCATCAAAATACAGGTGGGACGGGTGTAGTCGATCTCGCGAAAATCAACGGCTTTGTCTGAGAGATGTGTCGCCAGTATCTGCATTCCCGCCGCTTTCAATTGGGAAACGGCGTCGCCGATGGTTGGGTGGGTTTTCACTTCCACCCAACTGTTGCTGCCCGCCGCGGATGACAGCATGGTATGCATGCGACGGTTCGGCCAGACGGCGTGAACTTCATGTACGCCGACAGCGTCTGCGGTGCGGATAATAGCGGAGACGTTATGCGGTTTATGGACCTGCTCCATGCAGACGGTCAGGTCCGGTTGACGTCTGGCCAGCATCTCGCGGATTCGCGCATAACGTTGTGCATTCATATCCACTTCATCCTTCACATTGCCCCTTTAATCGCTGCGGATGACTCGGCCCATCCCTGTGCCTCGCCCCTTACGGGGCCGCTGCAAGCCGCGTTCAAATCCGCTCCCGGCAGATTTGTCATTCGGTTGCCGCGTTTTTCGGCTTGCCGCCTCACCCTTTCAGGGCCAGCGCAAGCGCTGTTCAAAACGCTAAAGCGTTTGTGAAGCAATTCGAATGCTTTTGAGTCAACACTAGTTGCGGTTACGGGTGACTTTAATCACATCCGGCATGACGCGGATTTTACGCATGATGTTCGCCAGATGGACGCGATCGCGTGACGTCAGACGGATAAAGGCGCTGTAAACGCGACCGTCTTTTTCTTCCGTGTTCAGGCTCTGAATGTTGGAAGATGCGGTGTTGATTGCCGCAGTCAGATTCGCCAGCGCGCCCTGATGGTTGAACATATCCACCTTGATTTCGGTGATAAATTCCTGCGCGGTGTCCTTGTCCCACTCAACGGCCATAAACTTCTCTGGCTCTTTCTGGTAGCCACGGATGTTACGGCAAGATTCATGGTGGATAACCAGCCCTTTGCCAGGGCTAACGTGCGCCACAATCGGGTCGCCGGGAATCGGACGGCAGCACTTCGCGAAAGTAATCAACACACCGTCCGCACCTTTGATCGGCAAATGACCGCCGCTGGCACTCGTGGCGGTACTGGTGCTTTGCGTTGTCGCCACCGCTTCGCCCTGCTGCAGGTTCTTCGCCACCACCACGCTCATGGCGTTGCCGAGACCGATTTCTGCCAGCAGATCGTCAAGCGAGGCGAGCTTCATACGGTCCAGCTCGCGCTGGATATGTTCTTGCGGAATTTCCGCCAGTTTACGGCTTCCACCTAGTGCGTGATTGAGCAGACGGCGGCCAAGGCTTACCGAGTCATCACGCTTGAGGTTTTTCAGCAACTGGCGAATTTTGGCGCGGGCTTTGGAGCTCACGACAAAGTTAAGCCATGCCGCATTCGGGCGTGCGCCCGGTGCGGTAATGATTTCTACGGTCTGGCCGCTGGAAAGCGACTGCGACAGGGGATACGGCTGCCTGTCGACGCGTGCGCCCACACAAGCGTGGCCGATGTCGGTGTGTACCGCATAGGCAAAGTCGACCGGGGTCGCGCCTGCCGGCAGTTCCACGATGCGGCCTTCCGGGGTGAAAACATAAATCTCATCCGGGAAGAGATCAGATTTAACGCTCTCGATAAATTCAAACGAGCTGCCTGCGCTCTGTTGCAGTTCGAGCAGGCTTTGCATCCAGCGCTGGGCGCGGATTTGCGCGGTGGTGCTGGTTTCGCCATGCTCTTTGTAGGCCCAGTGCGCCGCGACCCCCATTTCCGCCATCTGGTCCATATCTTCGGTGCGAATTTGCACTTCAACCGGGACGCCATGGGGACCGATCATCGAGGTGTGCAGAGACTGATAGCCGTTCGCTTTTGGAATGGCAATATAGTCTTTAACGCGACCTGGACGCGGTTTGTAGAGGCTGTGCATCTGGCCCAGCACGCGATAGCAGGTGTCAGCATCATGGACGATTACGCGGAAGGCGTAGATATCCATAATTGAATGAAAACGTTGCTCTTTGAGCACCATCTTGCAATAGATGGAGTACAGATGTTTTTCGCGACCGCTGACGCGACACGGAATGCCCGCTTCCTGCAAACGCCCTTCGATTTCAGAAAGGATCTTCTGAATCATCTCTTTACGGTTACCGCGCGCGGCTTTTACCACTTCTTTAATGACGCGATAACGGTTTGGGTACAACGCTTCAAAGCCCAGCTCTTCAAGCTCGGTTTTGATGTGATGGATACCTAAACGGTGCGCCAGCGGGCTGTAAATTTCGAGGGTTTCACGGGCGATGCGACGACGTTTATCCGGGCGAAGAGAGCCCAACGTGCGCATGTTGTGAGTACGGTCGGCGAGTTTGATGAGAATGACGCGGATATCCTGCACCATCGCCATAATCATCTTGCGAAAGTTTTCGGCCTGCGCTTCTTTCTTGTCGCGGAACTTGAGCTTATCAAGCTTTGACACCCCTTCCACCAGTTCGGCAACGCTTTTGCCAAACAGCTGTTCCATGTCCTGGTAGGTTGCGGGGGTATCTTCAATCACGTCATGCAGCAGCGCGGCCATCAGCGTTTCGTGGTCGAGTTTCATCTCGGCCAGGATACAGGCTACGGCAACCGGGTGCGTGATATAGGGTTCACCACTTGAACGTGTCTGGCCCTCGTGAGCGTCACGTGCAACGAGATACGCCTGCCGAAGACGCTTAATCTGGTCTTCCGGCAGGTAGTTTTGAATCAGTTGATTCAGACTTTCAAACAGATACAAGGGCGACCCGCTTATTGATTAACGACGACCTTCAGCAATAGCGGTAACGGCTTGTAATTCAGCGGCTTCCTGCTCTTGCTGTTCCTGGCGCTCACGTACGTCGAGGATCTGGTTGTTGATCAGACCTTCTTCGATTTCGCGCAGCGCGATAACGGTGGTTTTATCGTTTTCTTCCGGTACCAGCGGATCCTTTCCGCCTACCTGCATCTGACGAGCGCGACGCGCGGCGACCAGTACCAGGTCAAAACGGTTACCAATTTTCTCTACAGCGTCCTGAACAGTTACGCGTGCCATATTTAAAATGCTCCACAGATGGTGATGGACTGGGCATGATACTGAATGTGAGTTCAGTCTGCCAACAGTTTGCTGATTAAAGCGTCATGTCGCTGCATCTGGCGGCCCATACGCAGACGTTCGGCGCGAATGATGGTTTTGAGGTCGCCCAGGGCGGTATCGAAATCATCATTCACAATAAGGTAATCATACTCTGCGTAATGGCTCATTTCCGCAACTGCTTGCGCCATGCGCTTTGCGATAACGTCTTCGCTGTCCTGACCGCGACCGCGCAGACGTCTGTCCAGCTCGATTTTTGACGGCGGCAAAATAAAGATGCTGCGCGCCTGCGGCATTCTCATGCGGATTTGCTGCGCGCCCTGCCAGTCAATATCCAGGAATACATCTACGCCCGTTTTAAGAACTTGCTCAATCGTAGCGCGCGATGTGCCGTAATAATTGCCAAATACCTCGGCGTGTTCAAGGAAGGCGTCATCGTCAATCATCGCTTTAAATTCGGCATGATTAACGAAGAAATAGTGTTCACCGTGCACTTCACCCGGACGCGGCGCGCGCGTGGTGTGTGAAACAGAAACCTGGGTGTCATACAACGGTTGGGTTTTTAATAAAGCCTGGATGAGGCTTGATTTACCCGCGCCACTGGGGGCGGAAACAATATAAAGCGTGCCTTGAGCCATGAGAGTCTTTTGTATGTGAATTGCGAAAGGAAACTTACATACGTGCCTATTATACACAACGGCGCAACGTGACGTAGCCCTCGTCACACTTTTTACTGTGGATAATGGTGTTTTGCGCGCCTTTTCCCTGATTTGCCACCTTTTTTCTGCAAACGGTGAAAAACGCCAGAACCTGCCTCGCAAACCCTATGTTATCGACTCGAAAACCTATTCCCGTCGCGATATACCCGCAGCATTCAGCTAAGGAGATGGCGAAATGTGGATCAGGATATTTATGATGATCGGCGCGGTGGCATGGAGCGCATGCAGTTACGCGGCTTGCCCGGTATGGACGCCTGCGCGGGCAGAGCAAGAGATTGCACTGCTGGAAAAACAGATGGCGCAATGGAATGAGGATTACTGGCTACAGGGCGCGAGCGCCGTGAGCGACGATGTTTACGATAATCTCAACGCCCAGCTTGCGAACTGGCGGCGCTGTTTTGGGCAGGCTGCTTATGATGCGCCAGTGTTATCCGGCGGTACAGTGAGGCACCCGGTCGCGCATACAGGGGTCGATAAACTGCGTAATAAAGAAGCGCTACAGATGTGGATGGCGGGTAAAACAGCGCTTTGGGCACAACCGAAAGTGGATGGGGTGGCGGTCACACTGGTCTATCGCCACGGCACCCTTGAACGGGTGATCAGCCGGGGAAATGGGCTGGTGGGGGAAGACTGGACGGAGAACGCCCGTCGTATTCCCGCTTTACCGCAAAACGTTACGGGCGCACTGGCAAACAGCGTTTTACAGGGCGAGTTGTTTTTAAAGCGCGAGGGCCACATCCAAAAGCAGATGGGCGGGATGAACGCCAGGGCCAAAGTGGCGGGCGCCATGATGCGGCGAGGCGGGGCGGATGTGTTGAACGATATTGCCGTCTTTGTCTGGAGCTGGCCGAATGGGCCACAAACGTTAACCCAACGCCTGCAAATATTAACGCAGGCCGGGTTTGACTGGGTGGAGCGCTACAGTGTGTCCGTCAGCAATATCAGCGAGGTGGAAACCCTCCGCGAGCGCTGGTTTACTACTGCACTGCCTTTCGTGACGGATGGTGTGGTGGTGCGTAGTGCTCAGGAACCGGACGGAAAACAGTGGAGTCCGGGGCAAGGTGCCTGGGTTGCGGCATGGAAATATCCGCCGGTCGAACATGTCGCCGAAGTGAAAAACATCCGCTTTACCGTCGGGCGTACCGGGAAAATAGCCGTGGTTGCCCAACTTGAACCGATAAAGCTGGATGATAAACGTGTGCAGCGGGTCAACATTGGTTCCGTCCGGCGTTGGCAGGAACTGGATATCGCGCCTGGCGATCGCGTACGGATAAGTCTTGCTGGGCAAGGGATACCGCGCATTGATGATGTGGTCTGGCGCGGGCAGGTTCGCGATAAACCGCAACCGCCAGCCCCGGTTTTCACGCCGCTCACCTGTTTTTATGCCTCGTCGGAGTGCCAGGAGCAATTTCTGGCCCGTCTGACGTGGCTGGGTTCAAAGCAGGCGCTGGACATTGACGGCCTGGGGGAGGCGGGATGGCGGGTATTGCATCAGACACATCGCTTTGAACATCTCTTTTCCTGGCTGGCGCTGACCAAAACACAATTACAGGAAACCGCCGGAATAACGCCTGCAAGAGGGCTGCAACTTTGGCATCGTTTTGAGCTGGCGCGCGACCGTCCGTTTGTGCGCTGGATTTATGCAATGGGTCTGCCTTTAACAAAGTCGGCAATTCGGGCCGCCGGAGATACCCACTGGCAGCAGATGCAGGACCGAAGCAGCCAGGCGTGGCAGCGCCTGCCGGGCATCGGTACCGAGAAGGCCCGCCAGATCATGGCATTTATTCAGGATCCGGTGATTCAGACGCTGGCGGCCTGGCTGGGTGAACATGGCATCGTCGGCTTTTAGCGCCGTGTCTGCGGAGGTATCCTTCTCCGTAATCGTCAGCATCGGAATCGCCGGGTTCGACTATCCATCTGATGATAAAAGGCTGGTCACGATTTACATCGCAGGCACCACGTGCGTAACCATATGGCAACGCATCAAAAATGAGAAAGTCTGCCTGAGCTAAAGCGACGGGCCATGTAGCTCAATGAATCCTTTCTCAATGTCGTACCTGAGATGTTTGGTTAACGAAAATTGCGGGTCATTCTTATCAAATTTTAGGGTGACCATCTCCTGGTACGCCTCAACGGTCATTCCATCATAAATATGCTGGTTGATGTTGTAGCCGGAGCAGTTGGTACGATTAGAGGTGCCCCGTCGCCAGGACTTACCCACTATCCTGATGACGAAATGATGGCATTCGGACAAATTGTGGCTGCGGATATTTGTGGCGTTAATGATAGTCATATTCTGCCTCGTGAGTGTCCCACGCATTGACCTTAAGGACATGATCCCGTGGCACCTGATGCGATGGTGCCCTGGAGAATGGCGTATTTTTTGTGTATTGCCGAATCACTGGCAAGTGTCACATTGTTCAGGGTGGTCACAATCGGATTGCTGTCGCTGTCTCCCTGAAATGTCAGCGTACCTGCCGTAAGCACTTTGACCTGATCAAACGTAATATCACGAAAAACGGGAAGGCTTCCTCCCTGTGCTTTCGGCTCATAACGCGTGTCCAGAACAATCGGGTTTTTCACGTTTTCCATGCAGATATGGCGATAGGTAACTCCGGTGACCAGGCCCCCACGCGCGCGATCGCTTTTAATGCGCAGCCCGTTGGTTGTGCCGTTCAGCGTGAGAAGGTTGACGTCCACGTCACTCACGCCTTTGTTGACCTCGCTACCAATGGACATGCCGTGTCCGGAACCAAATCGGTTATCCACAATAGAGATATGGGACGTGCTGGCATTTCCGGCCTTAATGGCCACATTATCATCCCCGGTGCCGATCACGCTGTGGGTGAGCGTCACATTCGTCGACCCCATAGGGTCAAAACCATCCGTATTGCGCGCAAAAGCGGGAGTGTCGATAGTGATCCCCCACAGCGTCAGCCCGTTACTGCGGTTGCCCACTATATGGAAATTTGGCGCGTTTTTAAGGGTTATCTGGTACAGCGTGATATCGCTGGAATTATCAATTTGGATCAAACGAGGCGCATTCTGTTTGCTGTCGCTTTTTTGCGCCTCCTTTGCCAGTTGCCACCAGGTCTGGTTTCGCCCGGCCATGACCGCGCCACCCTGGCCATCAATTGTCCCCTGCCCATAAATCCCGCTGCCGACCGCATTTTTGATCCAGATAAATGGCTTACAGCCCTTCCCGGAAGTATCCAGCGTGCCGCAGGTCTGTTTGCCGGTGTCGAAACGGGCCGGGTTAGCGACAGCCCTCAGCGTTGCTCCTTTATCGATCGCCAGGCTTACGCCCGATGGCAGGCTGAGCGGGCCGCTGTAGAAAGTGTCTGTGTTTTCAGATGCGGCCAGATGCACGACTTTCCCGCGAGCGCAACTAGTGAGCGCCGTCTGAATGGCCTGCGTTGCATCGTCTGTTCCTCTGGCATAAAGGGTCTGACAGGGCGGCGGTGGGACGGGCTCTGTGACGGTGCGCGTGTCCCCGGCTTGTACCCCGAAGGCGCTAAGCATCAACAGGGGTGCGGCCAGATAGTATGTACGGGTATGAAGTGGTCGCGAGGATGAAAACATAAAAAGCCCGGACAGGTGGAACCCTGAAAATCACAATACCGGGAGCGATGCCGAACTGTAAAGCGGTGCCGGAAGGTAGGTCTTAAAAATAAAAAAGCCCGCAACGGGCGGGCTTTCAGGGTACTGGCGCACGATTACTCGATTGAATCTGAATGTTGAGTGAGTGCTTATGTTTATTGATTTTATTATATTTTTATTAATCTTTCTTTTCGTTAAGTACACACATGAATACACGATAAATAAAAGTGTCCAATGAGTTGGGGCGAAATTGTCCATCAGTTCTTGTTAAGATCGGTTCAGTAAGATGAGCTAACAAGTGCAGGTTGCTGGCATTTACACTTCGCAACTTTAAGGGAAGGTTCGATAAGGCCGCCTTCTTCCCATTCGGTATGAAAATGTTGGAAAGAGCCTCCACTTTGCCAATGTGAGACGTTCCAAATATACGGTCGCGGAAAGTGATAACATCTTGAGCACTGACCTAGATCATCGGTTTGTCAGCGCCTCTACAGTATGACCATGAGGTTGCATAATCATATCGAACTCTGCATCCAGTTTAGCATTCTTATATGCCTCGAACTAAGCCTTATTGATAACCACTGCTGAGCTACTGTATTGGTGGGGGATTTCAATCGGTTCCCTCTGAGTGGTTGTATCCAATGCTTCTGAGATGTTGGTACGTGTCTGAGTTGAAGTGTATGTATACATACCATATCTCCTGCGATGTACATTTTGATTTAAATAGAAAAATCAATACTAATTGTATGGTTAAAAAATTAATTGACATGTCGGTTTGGTGGTTACTTTTGTTTGTTCACTTGACAAAATAAAAAAAACGCAAGATTATTGTCATGTATTTCACCAAATCCCCATTAAGGGCTACGTAACTCTACGCATGAGGTCTTTTTTGCAATGAAGCAACCGTGGGAGCTAAACCCAGCTCTAACAATAGAGCGACTTAAACTACTTGCATCCCTGATTCGAAATGTCAGGGATGATGTGATTGATTTACATAATGAAGAACTCGGTGATTCTGCTCGTTCAACTGGGTTGAGAGCCTATGAATGTTGCCGAACGAGGATAATTCGGGCCGCAACTCAACATGAAGAGTGGCCCTGGCTTGGCATAGTGAAAGACGATGGAAAATTTACCTTTTCTATCGATTCAGTGCCAGTGCGTTTGTATCGGGGAGGTCCTAATCGTCCGGAAGAACGCAGGCTGATACCTTGCGTAGAAGCGCTGAGTCAGATGAGTTTATTGCCTGTTGAAGTAGGCGACGCTGTATCTGTCATTTGGTTTTTTGCTGTTGAAGTTGATGATTTCCGCTATGTTGAGCGTGTAACCTTTACTGGCTTTTTAGAAGGCGTGCAGGTTTCATGCTGGGAAATTCCGCTGGATGAAAGAGTTCCTGCTTTCAGTTCCATTGATACCGAATTACCTGAGCCAGTCAAAACTCTGAAAGCATCAATCTCTGTCAAAAGGAAAGACAAAAAGGCCGAGAATGATGACCCGAATAATGGTTAGTAAGTTATGGCTATAGAATTTTATGGCGAGCGGCTTCGGCTCGCCCGTTTGTTAAAAGGGTACACACTACAAGAGCTGGGTGATGCAGTTTTTGTTACCCGGCAAAGTATACACCAGTACGAAAGTGACGTTCGGGCACCCGCTAATGATGTACGTAATGCACTGGCTGAGTTTCTTCAGGTATCCACTGACTTTTTTGGGATTCCTCTTTCTGGTGACGTCAAGCCAGAGCAATGCCATTTTCGTAAGAGACAAACAACACCTGCTGGTGTTAAAGAGCGGGTTCAGGCATACAGTACTATTCTTGAGCAGCTCGTTGCTGAGTTGCATGAACACCTAGATATGCCCGAGAACGGTTTTAATTTGATTGATAATAGTAAGATTGTAGAATTAACACCGCCATTGATAGAAAAGATTGCTGAGGGAGCCCGTATTCGTTGGGGGTTAACACCTGATGCCCCTATAGATAATATGGTTAATGTTGTTGAAAATCAGGGAGCAATTGTTACCTGTTTTGATGGCGTGTCTGAAAAAGTCGATGCTTTATCTGTTAATAGAAAATTTCCTATAATAATTCGCAATACTGCGAAGGAAAGTGCATGTCGAATGCGTTTTGATTTGGCCCATGAATGTGGTCATTTAATAATGCATGATGGTATTGAGACTGGGTGTAAACAGACAGAGAGAGAGGCTGACGCCTTTGCTAGTGCTTTCTTATTTCCTCGCAAGTCTTTTGCCAGAGAATTTCCGTCTTGCTTAGGTATTGGCGGAATGATTGACTGGAAGAAAGTGTATGCTTTAAAAACCAGATGGAAAGTTAGTGCTAAAGCAATTATTTATAGAGCACATTTCCTGGGTTTTATTAACGCTCAGCAATATAGAAGTGCTAATGTCTGGTTCAGCCAAACAAGACAAACAAAAAAAGAAAAACTGGACGATAAAATTCCTTTAGAGGAACCTCATGTTCTTGAGGAAAGTTTGGCAATTTTGAAAGAGCATCTGGGTATATCTTTCGATATGTTAGCTGAAAAGATTAAGGTTAGACCTGAATTATTAGCAGATATATCAGGCATTAAATATATACCTGCTATTGATGATGGTTATGACGAAATTGTTGTTCCTTTTAAATTTTGACTAAAATATATAAGGCCCTTCGTAACGAAGGGCCTTAGGGGTTATTTATTGAAATAACACTTTAATTTTGTTTCAGTCATTTCAATGATCGTTGAGTAAATTGAACCCAGGAAATTTCTCATGTCTATCGATAACTTTGATTTTTCCACACCTGGTTGAGCAATTGAAAACTCAAACTCCACATTTGAATATTTTAATGCTTTTCTTATAGTTTCCAGATCGTCAGGAGTTCCATGATAAAATCTCTTATTTTTCAAAATACCCATGCCATTACGTCTTTCCATGTGTTTAAGGAGTTCTTCTGGTTTCCATTTGTAACGTAGAGATACGACAGCTTGCCCACAAACTTCATAAAGATCTGATAATCTTGCTCCTGATGTTTCTTTTGAGTATTTGCAATGAATCATTTCAAATCTTATTAAATCGTCTTCGACGAATATTGCTACAATGTCAGATGATTCACCAGCATTGTCATCATTAAAAATAATCCGGGCACCATTTTTTTTAAGATGTATCATCATATATTCTTGAATAGAATTATTACGGATTTTATCACCTTTATATAATGATTCTACCGTGTAATTTACATCATCCCATTCCAGTGTTGTTATTCTTTCTGATGGAATTTGAACCTCAAATGACTCGCCATAGTTTGTGTGAATGCATCCAGAAATAGTGCACCCATCTAATAAAAACATCGTTGGGGGATTTTCCTCAAAAAACTGTTTTAATGATAGTGTATTGCTTTTTAAACCTTCAATGTAAATATCTGTCTCATCTAACCCTTCAATACTATGACCTCTCTCTCCTCCAAGTACTATTGAAAATGGAATCTTCTCATCTGAAATTATTATCTCAAAGAACGCATGGTTATTATTATGTGATATGTTTTTTAAAGCACATTCTGCTAATAATATAGATTCCTTCTGAGGTCGTTCTATCGTGATTTTATGAATTCTCTCATATAAATCTTCGGACCAGTCTGTTGCTAGAATGATTATGTTTTCAGGATATGATAATAATTGTGTTTTCTGAGCAGAGTCTTCTAATAATTTATTGGCATCAATACTCTCATCTGTAATTAAATTACCGATTTCTAAACACCAAGATTTCCACTCTTTCAAATCGCCTACACGGGCGGGACTCCATATTTTTCCTTTAACAGATGCTCCGACACTAACGGGAAATCCATCTCGGAAACCGATACCTACGAAATCTGATTTTTGACAGCGTTGGCCATCTTTCCATTTTGTTAATTCAGTTGTTACATCTGCCCCACTTAAACGGGAGTAGCGGTGAAGATGATTAGCTGGTTTGAAAATCCCAGCATGAATTATACTAAGGCGCTTGATATTATCAAAAGATCTAAAAACGCAGTCGCCTCTTAACTGAGTAGGTTTATCTTCCGTTATCTTTTCAACTAAAAAATTAATATCTAATTTTTTCTCGGAATAGCCAATATAAAGAAGATTCATAGATATATTATAATGCATAACAATGAGGTCCCACGTCTGGTCACGCATTTTGTCTGTTCTGGCCCATTTCACCTTCTCTCTCTTTTGTGTAGTGAAATAAAAGACATTTTCTTCTTTATTAATAAATGGTTGTGATAGGGAATATTTATTTAAATTAAATGCGTTCTTGAAATTTTTCCATTCTGCTTTTTTGCATTTAAAACATACAGTACTTAGTGCAGGATAAACAAGTTTAGGATTTAGGTCTATATTTGGAGAATCAAAACCAGAAAAAGGTTTACATCCTTGGAGAAAACTAAGTAATGTTTCTGCTTCATTTTTCTTTGCATCAGCTATTTCGCTAATAACTTCTTCCCAACCGGAACCTTCTTGGAATAAATTTTCTAATTCAATGGATATTTTTTCATCAGCATAATTCACAACAAATGAAGCATCACCCAGTCCCTCTTGAGTCCTAGTAAATCGGCCGATGAATTGTAACAAAACCGCTAATGATTTGTGTAGTCCATGCACAGCTGCAATTTTAAAATCAGGATAGTCAAAACCTTCTTTTAGCATGTCAACGCATACGATTATGTCGTATGCCCCATTTTTAATGTCGCTAATCAGATTTCTTCTATTCTTGACTCCTGTGTATACAATCGCTATTCGTTCATTTGGGAATAATTCTTTGTACATGTCAAAAAGTTCAATAGCATGCTTTTTATTATCAGCGCGAACCATCATCTTATGTCTTATCCATCCGTTTTTCCTGTCTGTAATTAACCTCGACATGGCCGCATTTGCTATAGCTAAATCTTTCTTTCTGGGATGGCGTTCATCCACAGCAACTAATGATATCTTGGAGAAACAATTATCTTTTAATGCGTGAGATAAAGGATAGTTATATACGATCTTTCCTTCAATTGGTTTCTTATCATTTCTATAGGGCGTTGCGGTGAATTGTACAATTTTAGATTTTGAAAAAAGTTTTTTTATTATATCCCACTCTGATGCCTGTATATGATGTGCTTCATCAAAGTAAACATGTGTGAATATATCTGATATTGTTTTTTGTAATGTCGGAGATGCCCTTGCTATAAGCGCAGGAGTTGTTATAACAACATCAGATTCATGGAGTAATCCTATGCTTTCCTCAGAAAAAGCTAGACCTTCCTTTAGCATTAATACTGTTGGGTTTGGAGTGGGGTTCGGTATTACTCCTAATTCTCTTAATATCCCCCAGGAAGAAAACTTATCTGCGATTTGATATTTAAGATCTATTGAAGGGACAATTACTAGTGTATGTGTCGCTTTGTCAGCAAGAGATGCTAAAAGCATTGTCTCTGTTTTACCTGTGCCTGTCGGTAGAACAACTGTGCAAGTTTCTGACGACAATGACCAATGAGATAGTAATGCATAAATAGCACCAATTTGTGCAGGTCTAAGAGATTTATTTGATTCCCCTTTACCGTTTATTTTTACGTTATCAAAGAATGATGTTTTATTATCAGATAATCTTTTTATGTCGCCACGTATATGATAAGTGCTGCCTTTCAATTCAGCAAGAAATGATACCCCAATGTTAGAGTTGCTGAGCGAGTATATATTATCTTTTATGTGACTTTTATCAAAGAGCCAGTCTCCAGCCTTGAAGGCAAGATTTGATAACGTTCCTATTTGATAATTTTTCTTTGTAAAGTAAATCGACTTATCAAATGAAATTATTTCTTGAGTAATAATTTTGTTTACTTCATCAGATTTAGTATTCAATGTGATATCCTTATTTTTAATAAGAAACGGAACGTTGTCGTTAAAAAACATAAGTCACAAGGTTGTACGAATTATACACAATCTTGAAGGGTAGATCGATTAAAGTATTTTGTGATCTGGTTCTCTTTTTAAGTTTTAATTCAAAATGCTTATTACTTTTACCATTCTTAGTGAGAATGGTAATTATTCTAGGCATATACCTCATTTTTCAGCACAATGCGCAGATACGGGTGTTTCCAGCCATTTTCGGATAATTTGCTCATACTGACAAAACCATCGTGTTCCAGTGCGCATACTCCGTTGTTGCTGGCAACATAATCATAGACAGCACTGCTTTCCAGCCCCTGCAACATATGGGCGAGCAATTTCCGGCGCATCTGCATAGGCTGCCATTTTTTCTCCTTCCGGACATTCTTCCATGTACAGTTAAAATTCTGCCCCACGGCATTTCTGACACAAAGCCCATATCGATTGGTCTTACCGGATGACAGATAATCATCAATAAGTCGCTTGAGGTCTCTCCTGAGTGGTTTCACCAGCTTTTTCCAGCGTTTTAATACATTGCTGGCCTCAGCAACTCCCAGTTGTTTGTTCAGACGCTTTCTGATCACACTTTTTGATGACAGACTGACAAAAGCTGCGCTGAAAATAGTCGAAAAACGAAAGCATTTAACGTCATCTTCACTAACATCTAATTCTTTCATGATATAGCTGGTTTCAAGGCGTTTCAGGTTTTTGGGTGACACGCCGATGCGCTTAAGCTCCTGCCGCAGAAGCTCCAGTTGACAGCTTTTTATATCATAGTTATATCCCCGCGCCAGACATGCCCATTTCATGCCTTTTGGCAGATACTGAAATCCCTTACCTACCTCGAACGAACGCCCACCCAGACGGGCGGTTTTGTAGGACTGACGATAGGCCACAATCAACGGACTCGTACTGATGATTTTCACCCCCACATCGCAGAGATGGCTGATAAAACTGTGGTAGTACATCATATTCACAGGAGTGGGATGTGCATTGCAGTAATCCCTCAGTGCATCAAGATTGATATGCAGGTAATCAAGCTGCCCGTAGACCTGCGTGACCCGCTCCCTGAATGCTGTGTCAGGGATTTTACGCTTTGACACCTGATGGCAAACCACGGGCTTCTTGATGGAGGCCTGCGCAATCATCTCCTCCAGTGTCAGCGGCCTCTGCCGTTTCCCGTAAAGGTCAGTCAGATAGCTGTAGCGATCCTTACGTCGCAGATATGCCTTGCGGTCTCCCGGGAACAACGCTTTCAACAACTGCTTTGATAGCGCAAATTCACGGCATTTATGTTTGCTGGGATCATGACCGATAATTTTGATAAGCCCCGCTGCTTCCAGCTTTTCCAGTGCCCTCCCAAAAGGAAGCTCACGTGACTGTTTAAAAACTGCGGGAGCCTCTTTCTCGCCCAGAGAATATGGGAACGGAACAGAACAGCTCCATTCATCGTCACCTTCAAAAATAGCTTTTTTACGCGTATTCTTACTGGCGGTTGCACTGCATATAAGATGCTGTATAAAGATAGCTATAGATATGTAATAAGTAGGTTTGCATCTCCTGTCACAATTATTATCAAATGGAATGCTGAAAATAGATTTTCTGAAAATCCTGAGCGTCTTTTCTGTTACGAGAATATTATTCTTTGTGCAATAGGCTTTCATTTTATTGTGCTCCGCCAGTTATTTAAACGCTGTTTTACAACCAGCGTTTTTGCACAATGAATTACGACCGCGCATAAGAATCATATTTGCTAGCCCCACTTTTTTATGGGCTAAATTAAAAACACAGAATCAGCAATAATGCGCCTTATGGCAGGAAAGATATCCGCCGAGGAATGCCCGGAGTGAATTCGTGGGATCGGCTAATACTTGTATCCCCATACTATAGCCATACAACGCATATGGCCTGTGCGGAGGCTTGCCTCAGGCATCTGCCTGTCACCATCTCCATCTGATACTTTTTTTTTTGGCTATGGCATGTAGCGACTTTCCTGCCATTCTGCCAGTGGATCAATATTTTTCCGTTTCATCGTTTTTTTGATTATCATCTGAACTAATACCTGACTGCATTCGGCTTCCTCTGTAATAGCCGTGTGAATAAATTGCCAGGTGGCATCTGTTGTACAGACTAAAAGCAGTTAACCTACTAATACAGCCCCATGTCTGAGGAACACAAAACATCCTGTCAGACATGACGGCGTGAAGGATTCTCGGGCAAGGGATACAGAATATGGCGCGGATAGAAAACCACAAATACAGCATTGAGGAAGCTTTCAGGGAATGTTTCTACATAGTCCCGGACTACCAGCGTGAGTATGTCTGGACGGAAAAGGAAGTGCGACAGTTACTGGAAGACATCGGCGAACAAATTGATGCTGGTAGCACGCGGGAATACTTCATTGGTACCGTACTGGTATCACCGACCGACCAGAAGAACCACTACGAGGTCATAGATGGTCAGCAACGGCTGACTACATTCTTCCTGTTGTTGTGTGCGCTCAGGCATATGTTTCAGGGGGAGCCACAACGGCAAATGATTTCCGGGCTGGTTTCGACCAGCTATGTGGACAGTGGCGGCGAAGTTCGCACCAACCTCAAGCTTGAACCTCGTTATGAGAATGCGGGTGAGGTGATGGACAGGCTGGTTGAACTGGATGCCGATCCACAGGCCGTGCGGGCAGGTATTCAGTCTGCAGGCATTACCAGCTTTGGTTCGCTGGAAAATCTGGTCGGTGCCTACAGCACGCTATATCACTACCTGAAGGACAACTACGATGATATCAGCAGGTTAAAGAAGTACTGGGGCTATCTTGCCAATAATGTGGTGTTCATCCAGATATCAACCGACGTCAGTAGCGCACTGAAGATTTTCGAAACGATCAACGAACGCGGCGTGGGACTGAACCCAATGGACTTGCTCAAGAATCTGCTGTTCACGCAGGTTGAACCGTCTGAATTTACTAAGCTCAAGGACGAGTGGAAGAATATCACCAAGCCTCTGGAAAAGAGGAAGGAAAAACCACTTCGCTTCCTCCGTTATTTCCTGATGGCTAATTACATAATCAGGAATGATCGCAATGACTCCGTGGTACGCGAGGACGAAATCTACGACTGGTTCGTATCCAGAGATAACACAGCTCTGTGTAATTACTCAGGTAAGCCCTTTGAATTTGTCCGCAAGGTGATCCGTAACGTCGAGTACTACCTAAACTTTGCAATGGGACTGGGAAATGACGGAACCCCCAGTGTGGCAATGGATAATCTCAGGCGGCTGGCCGGTGGCGCATTCAGCCTGCATTACGTATTACTGCTGGCGGCAGCTGGTTTCCCCAGGACGTTGTTTGAACATTTTGTGGCACAACTGGAGAGCTTTCTCTTCTACTACATATTCACCCGGACTCCGACTAAGGATCTGGAACGCAGTTTCTCCCTGTGGGCCGACGAGCTGCGCACGATTGCGGAGACTACTGACCCGGTAAAACAGAAAATTCAGCTCAACACATTTATCGTTGATCGTTTTGAGAAGAATATGGCGGGTAAGTATCAGGAACTGGCCGATGCCCTGAAACGCTTTACCTTATATTCAATGCAACAATACAGGACGCGTTACCTGCTGGCACGACTAACACAGCACGTTGAAATGGCCTTTAGTGGGGTGAAAGTACCGGGCAGCCTTGAACCATTCACCAGACTGGAAATCGAACACATCCTTCCTGACAGGCCAGAGGCTGATCTGCGGGCCAGATGGACCGAAGAGAATCCGGGGATAGCCTATGACGATTACAAGAATCGACTGGGAAACCTGACCTTGCTGGAGAAACCCATCAACATTGTTGCAGGCAATGACTTTTACACGGCCAAGCAAGTTGAATACAGCAAGAGCGGAAACTACCTGACCCGTAGCCTTGTGGCACTGACTCAGGTTGGACTAAATACGTCCATATCACGGATTAACGCAAAGCTGGAAGCATTTCCGGAATGGAATGCAGCAGCCATCGAGAAGCGACATGCAATGCTTATTGCTTTGGCGCAGGAGGTCTGGAAGACGCACCCTGTTGATTGATGCCTGATGAGTAAGTCGGGTAATTATTCCTGAGGAATAATTTTATTGTTCATTCAGGAGAAAATTATCTGCATCAGGTTTCAAAATGGCATCTGAATCGATCATGAGCAGCGGCGTCCCTGCCGCTGCGTAGCCTGAGAGGCTTATTTCCCGCGTGATTTAAGCCATTTCAGGCGATGTTTGAGTTCCCAGTACTGCGGCTGTGCCAGAATACCCAGTTTCTCCAGTACCAGCGGTAGCAGGCTCCAGATGAACTCTGAGTCAAACAACGGCACACTGTACTTTTTCATCAGGCGGTCAAGGCGCTTACCGGCCTGCTTTTTAGTGCTACTCACGTTCTTACCATTCACCACCGCTGACGATTTATGCTCACCGAATGCCTGGGAAATGCTCATACCCTTGTCCAGCAACACAGCCAGGGCGGGATCCAGTCGCTGATCCTTGCGTAATTCCCGGCTATAAAACGTCAAACGGGACAACAGATTTTCCATCTTATTGATATGCTTTAACAGCATCTCCCCCTTACCGGGGGATAAACGCAGTTCAAAACGGACAAAGTCACGGTACTGATCGGATTTAAGTACCAGCAGGGATTGTTGACCGTAGTCTCCTCCGCCTTCACTGCAAACAACATCCACTTTTTCATAGCAGGCAGCGTAACACTCTGATTTATGGCTTCCAATGTGTATCCCTTCCATGCCGTTGTCGGGAACAAAGACCTTACCGCAGCTAGCTCCCCTCAGACGGAGATAGTAGTCATGCAGACGCATCCCGACGATATCAAGCGCATAATGGATGTTCGTTATCCACGCTTTTTTCAGCGCAAGATAAAGATACCGCCCAAGTTGCACTTTTTTGCCGAGCCATAGAAACAATGCAGTCAGTTCCTCCGCCGTATAGTGCTGGGGGCTGAGTTCCATACGAACGGCGCCACGATGAGTAACATCCGAAGTTTTCCTTCGCTGCTTTGACGTGGGGCGATAGTGGATGACCAACGCCACAGGATGTCCCTTTGGTTTACTGGTTAACCGGATCTCCAGTGCGCGGTGATACAGCTCACCACACTCACGTTTTGACGTTTTGCGATTTTTGATGCTATAAACCTGCGTCGTTTTCATCTCTCCCAGTCGCTTAAACAACACCTCATTATCTTCTTCGCTCAAATCAGAGACAAAGGCCAGCTTATCCAGGCGGGAATAGATCTCGTGTCCTTGAGAGGTTAACCGCATAAAAATGGATTTTTGCAGCAGGTCATCAATCCGCTGCCAGCTTACTTTTTTGTCACTCATGCTCATTCCTTACGGACAGGGTGATACCTGTCCGGTGGCAATAGCGAACCATTCTCATGTTTCCCCACGGGGAGATGGCCACTACTGCCAGTTAATGGATTTAGTAGTAGCTATCTGTAAGCAGGGGGGATATAGCAGGCTTATAGATGCGACGGATTTGTTGGCGCACGGCTGTTCACCCATTCGTCGATATCTGATTCCAGCCAGCCCACGCCCCGGCCCTCCGGGGATAAACGGCGTTGAGAGGGAAAACATCCTTTAGCGATGAGCCTGTAGAGGGTCGCGTTTGAGATACCGCAGCGGTACAGCACTTCTTTCTTCTTCAAAATCCGGCTAGTCATGGTTTGACTCCAGTTGTGATTGGAGCCCTCGCTTTAAAAACCGCCTCTGGCAGGCCATCGTTCCCGCGAAAGGTGGTTGCAAATAAGTAATTGATTTATATGAAAATAAAAAAAAGAAAAAATATTTCCTATTGAGACTCAACGTTTATAATTGAGTCTCAATCCATCTTTGGGTGAGCATAGATATGAGCGATGAAGATGCGAAAAATGTGGCTGTAACCCGCGCCGAGAGCGCAGACAGACAACACAGCACCAGTCCCAGTGCGGTAAGTCACCGTGAAAAAACACAGATATACAGAAATGCAGGGTTGAGTCTCAAGAAGGTCTATTTGGGGAGTGATGCACTCAGCAAACTTGCTGAGATTTACAAAATTCAGTACGGGGAAAAGCTAGATGTCAAAAGCATAGATCCCGTATTACTGGGTGATCTTCTCAGTTACTGTATCAATGCCAGCTACAACCAGCCCGGCACCCAAAAGATGTTACCTAAAACAGCTCCTGCTAAAATTGGGGCGGCCAAAACCCCAACAGGTCAGCGGCTCTATCGGTATCATCAAATGGCTAAGGGGACAAAAGAATGCCCTGATGCCGCTGCAATGGAACCCGTCTTCAACTATCGAAATAAGAACCATAAGCCATTATTTCCTAACATCAGGCATGATGTCCCCGATTTTCTTCTTACTGAAATTTCCACCGAGACAGATGTAAGCTGTTGGGATGGGCCCGATAGTCTGGATGACGAAGATGATTTACCTGAATGTGAGTGGGCTACAGTTGAAATCCAGCGTCTGCGTGATGTTAAGTTTGTAGACAATCAGATACGCCAGTGGAATGAAGTGCCACCAACGTTGAGGACCAGAAAACGCCGAAAATTAAAACCGTAACGCTGATGAAGCGTGGATCAGTGTCGTTGCTGAACGTCTGTCATAGAGCGCTGTCGTGCTGATATCGTTGTGTCCGGCAAGCTGGCGTACGATATTGAGGTCGGCTCCCTGTTCCAGCAGCCGGGTTATAAACGTGCGGCGCAGGTCATGGGGCGTAAAAGGGCTGATTTGCGCAGTTTCCTGTAGCTGGCGCAGTATACCCGCCAGCCCGGCAGTGGTGAGCGGCTGACCTGTAACGCTCCCGCTGCGGTGAATCCGGCAGAACAAACAGTCGTTACCCGCACGGGCTTTTATCCACGCCGCCAGCGCTTTCCCGACCACAGGGGACACCACAACAACACGTTTCTTACGCCCTTTTCCCTGCCGGATGGTCAGCGTCCGGGTGGCAACGTCATAATCTCGGGTCTCCAGCGTCACCAGTTCCCCTGCCCGCAGCCCGGCTCCGCACAGCGTCAGCAGTAGCGCCCGGTCCCGTTTCTGGCGGACTTTGCAGGGATGGGCCTTTGTCGCATCCAGTAACAGCCTGACCTCCTCCCTGCTCAGGGCGCGTCCGGTCGCTTCACTGTCGCCCCGGACACCTTTCACTGCCCGTATACGCGCCAGCGCGTCCGCATCCATCTGCCCGAGATTAAATGCCGTCTGCGCCACGCCTTTCAGGGCCGCCAGCACCATATTGAGGGTCGCCACGGCATAGCCCTGCTCCGCCAGCGTGGCGCGGAGGGTTGCCACATGGACATAGCGCAGTGCTGACCAGTCATGGCTGTCTGTGGTGGCGTTGTGCCGGAGTGTGGCGGCGCAGAGGTTCAGCAGGGAGCGCATACTGCGCCGTCCAGTCGGGGCCAGCCCGTCCAGCCAGACGCTGGCGGGGTTGATGGTGGTTTGTGATGATGTTCTGCATTGCTGCGGCATACAGCCTCCATTAATGCACATTAACCAAAGTCAGCAGGGCCTTACAGCAGCCCGCGCTCCGCCATCGAGACCGTATGGTCCCCGGCAACGATAAAGTGGTCCGGGATACAGACATCAATCAGCGCCATCGCCTGCTGTAAGCGCCGGGTCAGCGCAATATCAGCCTCACTGGCCTCCGGATGTCCTGACGGGTGGTTGTGAACCAGAATCACGGCGGCGGCGTTGTGTTGCAGCGCCAGCTTCACCACTTCGCGGGGGTAAACGGCGGTCTGGTTCAGCGTGCCGTAAAACAGTTCACGCCACAGCAGTACCCGGTTGCGGTTATCCAGCAGCAGTACGCCAAACACCTCCTGCTCACGCAGTGCCAGTGTGAACAGCAGAAAATCGCGTACTTCATCCGGGGATGTCAGTGTCCTGCCTCGTCTGACGGTGGCGCTGAGCAGCTTCCGCGCCTGTTCAATCAGTAAACGCTCACCCGTGGTCATGGTCTGATGCTCCCCGTTCGATGAAATAGATGGCCTGACGGTAAAGCTGATGTTTGCCGCGCTCCCCGCGCAGGGACCAGCGGCTGTGATGGATGCGCCTGTAGGTGTAGCTGTCGAAAAAGTACAGCCACTCGCTGTCCATGTGGCTGACCACGGTCCAGTGGTACTGGTCTCCCAGCAGCAACACCCTGTCGGGGCGCTGGTCGAGCCACTTCTGGCATTGCGTGAGGATATGGCGGGTGCTGAGTTTCGGGATATCCGTGAAGGGCTTACTGAATGTGAAGGGCCAGCGTTGCTGGTAGCGGGTCCGGAGGAAGTCCAGCAGCGCATCAAGCTGGTCAGGTTCAGTGCCGGTGGTCAGGCAGACGGTAATGTCATACTCCTGGCTGAACCAGCGCACCATTGCCCGGAACAGGGGCTTTCGTCTGAGGCGCGGGTGGAGCCAGCTCAGGGCATTCACCACACTGTACAATCCGCAAAGGGTGTCGAGGTCTCCCTGCACGGCAGGCCGCAGGGTGTTACTGTCTTGCTGTTTCATATACTGAGCCATTTATTGTTGATGGTTAACGGCCCATGACGTCATGAGTACTTTTATTACTGCGCGCGTGGTCTGACTGCTCTGATTATCAGCATTCCTGCTGAACGGTAACCGTGTAAATCTTCATCCGGCAGTAGCGGATAAAGTTGCGCTGCCACAGCTCGAACAGCGCCCCGCCTTCTTCTGCATCCGTGTCACCCGTCAGGGTGTGCCATATGTAGCGCTGGCTCCAGCAGACATCGAATTCCTTCTCCAGCTCCGGCCACGGGTGGCCCATATAGCTGAAATCGGTCACGTAGTCGAAATACCAGCCATCCGCATGACGGGTGAGACGGATTTCCACCGGGTGGAAGCCACCGGATTCTGCGGAGTATTTCTGGTCACGGAAATTCAGGGTAACGGCAGGAGGGATAAGCGGTGGCGGGGGTAAGTATTTAGTTATTATTTTTATAAAGGCCCGGCTGACGGGTAAGTGCAGCCCTGACTGATGGACAGTCATATTCTCTTTCATGATGAACTCCGTTTATTGATGACGGATATATGGAACCGGGTGATGCATATTTACGGTGAAAACAGTAGCTTTTTGTATGGCAATATTTTCTGACTGAGCTGCCATGACAGCTACAGAAATAACGTCATTTTCCGGCAGGTAAATATATGCAGCCGTTATTCATTCTGTAATGACTTACTGATAGTGATGAATCGTGGACATCAGCAGTTCTCCCGAAAAAAGGATAATAAGGACGGTGGGGGATATATGGCATCATGCCATGAATGCTGACACACACAAAACATACGCGTGTCAGCACATTCAGTATAGCAAAATGGCATGCACAAAGCAATGCCATTTTTGAGAGATAGCATGTAAATTCAGTCGGTTACTATGCATTATATATTGAAGAGATTAATCCAAATCCTGCATTACTCATTCTTATATTTATGCACGGAGAATAAATGTCAGGTGATTATTGAGTATATTCGTCAAGAAATAATATCAGTACCCGCCGCTGTTCCCGAGTCAAACGGGGCCATATCTGCTCCAGACGTCGTTTAAGATCAGCATCCTGTATCGGTATATATTCCTGATGTTCTTCTACCACTCCTTCAAACTCCGGCTGGCAGTCTATAAAAAACCAACTGATGGGCGTATTCAGGCCAGCAGCAATATTGACCAGATGTGATACATTGATCTTGTTTGTTCCCCTTTCATACCTGGAAAGCTGCTGCTGAGAGATATCAACCTGCTCGGACAGTTGTTGCGCCGTCATCCCCAGTTCCTTGCGCCGCATTTGAATACGCTGGCCAACTTTCTTGTCAGCAGTATCCGATGTCAACTTTGCCATAGGTTCCTTCGCTCCCGGTAATGTCTGTAACCGGAAGTTTGTGGGGTTTTTACTCTTGCATGAATATCCGTTATGAACTATAAAGAGCCATTTACTCTCTTATAGATAGATGAAAACAAAAAAGAGAAAATCAGTGTGATGAAACAAGCAGCAATGGAACGCCACTATACAGGGGCGGAACGGCTGATTGCACAGGCTTTGAATATGCGTCCGGAGGACGTCTGGCCTCAGCGTTACCGGAACAAAAAAACAGGCGGGGAAAGGAATGAGTGTGAGCGTCAGTGAGGTGGTGAACAGTTTCAGATATCTCTATGCATCCTTGTGGCGGAAGGAGTTCACCAAAACATTGTGTCCCGGCGAATACAGCGAAAGAGAACTCTTACCCCTGCTCAGATTCTACCTTTTAGGCTGGTTCGGGGATAAGGTGTCGCCGGAGGTGCCGGGGATATTGCCGGGTGCCCTGCGGGGTTCCGGTCGGCTGGATTTTTTGATTGATGACGTGGCGGTGGAGTTTGCTGTCAGACGGCGATATGACCGGGCCTGCACACTGCGTCCGGAATATCAGGCAACAGAAGTCAAAAAACTGCTGAAATACGACGGGAAAGGGGTTCTGATACTTTTCGACTTATCATATTCTCCGCTGACGCTTTCTGTTATCAGAGAGTACAGGTCTTTACCCGCTATGGGGAATCACATCAAAACCTCGTTTCATGTCGCCTATTTTTACCGTAACGAAAACGGCGAAACAGACCACATTCGCCGCCACGTGCGTATATTCAGAAAATAAAGCGGGGATGACTATGAGTACCATGCAGTTCGAAGGGCAATGCGTTTTTAACGAAGGTGATTCCTTCATATTTAATACATTCCGCATCACTGAACGCGGAGATATTCTGGTTGAGATATCCGGTGACAGCATTACTGACCGTTACTCACTGAACTGTCGGCTGCAAAAAGAAAACGGCAGATACAGTGGCTGTGGCGTAATTGAATATTCAGGGAATAAAAGCATACGGACAGACACGGTCTTTCTGTCGATACAGGAAAGTGATATATCGTTCAGGGCCGATATCTGCATGATTAAACGAGGCCAGTGGGAATTAAAAACCCCGGAAGGAAATAATATATATTATTTCAGCGGTGAACTTGAGCGGATAATGGCTGACTGATACCGGTGAAAGTCGCAACAGGAACACATTACCGTACATACTGAGATACTGTTTACAGGGGAATATATGAAAATCCTTATCCCGGCTGTGCTTTTTGTTTCCACGGCTGTATCAGCAAAATGTTTAAATCATGACCCGGCATTTCCGGGTTCCTATCTCGGGGGGATGCAAAACACGATGGTTGTGGCCCCGACTGAAAGCGGGTATGTAGGGATGCCGATGACAGATTATGTCTGTAGCCAGTATTATATACTCAACAATCCGGTTGTCCGCATCAATGTGCGTGGCGGAAATACCAGACTGCGCAATCAGGTAGTAACCATCGATATCATGGGCAGGTATATGAACTCAGGAAACCCTGCTTTTACCAGGCTCGCACGCATCAGTCAGACACAATTTCAGCCACTACAGAGTGACAGTGAGAATTTCACACCGGCCTCTGACCTGGAGAGAGTGAAGGAACTGGTCTCTGACCTGCAGGCATCCGGGTACAGTTACGTAGACTCCGCATTTATGAATCCCGGCAACACCTGGTAATCTGCTCTGCATTATGATGCCAGAAATCATATCCGTCACTGTAAGTACATGATTACGCGCGAAATTATGTAATAATGATATTTTATTGCTTTAGCAGTGAACGGATTCATTCGCTCATTAAACAATGTGTGGGACTGATTTATAGCCCAGCTAATAAAGAGACGCCAGCACCGGGGTTATCATGCATAATAAGAAAAGTAAATATAAACACCAGTCTTCTTTCTGGATGTATTTAAAAAAATGTGGGTGTTACCGTGTTAAGTGCGGTAAGTTTACCGATGTATATGGTGATATAAGTTTCAATACAGAAGCAGGCAGAAGGCTGCGAATTCCTGCCAGTGTTAATTTTCATGGACAGGTCAGAATCACGCAGACAAACAAATTATCGCCGAACATCACCTTCTTCAATGAATTTCACGTTTTACCTCTCGCCATCGATACAATTGATACTCACAAAACTCCTCATCTCCGTATTCCGGAAAGTACACGATTTATGTCCTGTGTTTTTCTGAATACCTTCCACGGGAGATGGCCGGAAAGCATCCATACCATTAAAGGCCATTTTTTCTGGACATACTCGTATATCAGGAAAATGCCGGAGGTATTTTCTGTTCATGGGGATATGAACCTCAGTGGTTCAAATATTAAAAAATGCTTGCATGAGCTGGAGTTAAAGGGTGATGTAATAATTCCGGGAATAAAGATTCGATAACTAATACTGAATTATTAAATGAGGTATGATTTTAAGTGCTTGATATATTGAGAACTATTATCCTGTTTCTATGAAATTTAAGTTTGGAGATAAGTTAATAGAAGCCATCCTGGATTATATTTGTTATCTGGAATGGCTTATTCTCTAATGTTCTTAGTTAGTCAGTTTTTTTGTTTAAAGTTGGAGTAGGTAAGTTCGTATTAAGAAAAAAGAGATAAGAATCTTCTTTCTCCATTTTGCTGTTAAGCATAGTCTGTATTTTATCGATATTTGTTTCCCCATGTAAACATGACAAAAGTTTGTCTATAATATATTCATCCAATGGGATTTTTGCGTTTGTGAAACCACCATTTTGGGGTGTTCCGAGATTTACTGTAGGCAGTATATCGTCATCATTTCTAAAAGTAACAATATAATGTTCTGTTACAGCTACCATATCATCGCATTGATCATAAAGTCTTTTTTTCTCGGTATTTGAAAGCTCATTATAAGGTTCGTTTTTGGCCTGACCAATAATCGCTTTTTGTAATTTAACACTGGTCTTATCGTGCCAGTTTATTAGCAGGCTGAAATCACATCCATTTTTGCTTTCCGCAGAATTCCGCCCTCTATCGGTCATCTTTGCTGAATAAAAATCTAGGTAATACCCATCGCCAAAAAAAATCTCATCTGTCTGCAATGCTGAGAAAAGGGCTATAAAATATGAGTCTTCTGTTCGGTAATTTATGTGTCTTAGTTTTCTTATTATTCGATGCAATCTTTTTTTTAACGCTTGTTTTAGTTCATTATATACAAAGTCCGGTATTCCCATGTTTTGTGCACTCATTAACAGACATTCCCGTATTGAAATTTTTTATTAATAGCTCTTAACATCATATTAGTAAATCAATCTCATAATGCATATTGATTATAATAAAATAGAGTTAGTGCGAACTCATCTTTGATAATTAAAGTGCATTTTGTTTTTATGATGCTGAGTTAGCATGTCATTGTTTTCCCAACTTGGTAACCCATTAACAAGAACTCCTTCCAAAGGAATATGAGAATAAAAGTTTTCAACAAGAAACTTCATAAACATCCTTATACATAATGGTGTTTTTACAGGAATTCTGCACTCCTCAGAGCTTATATGCAAGTGTACGTCAGGATGAGCATCTTTTTGATAGTCTGGTACTATGCAATAGTCAAATCTAATAGGGCTCTTACCATAAATCCCTTTTATATTGACTGAAGGGGATTTATTTGGGGCAGTTATAAAATCCTCTAATGCATCACTGCCTTCTTTTAATATTAGTTGTATTTTATATACTATATCATCAATTTCATTAATATCAGCCAACTCGATTGGAGATGGATACCAACATAATCTATGCCCTACAATTTCATTTCGATGTATTGTATATGAGATTTGAATAATTGATCCATCGAATAATACTAGCGTGTAATGAGAACCTAATAGCAATGTCAAATATTCTGATAGTGATGAGAATTCATTTTCCTTTAGTACAATATTATCACTATTCCAGCTGACTAATAACTTTCCTTCTCCCGCTTGGCGAATACATGAACTATTAGAGTCTAAAGATAACCCAGCCTTATCCCATTCAAAACATAACTTATTCAAATGTTGCATCATCGTTTCAGGTCTTATTGCCATGATTATTCCCCAAATATCCCTCGAATGTCTTCAGGTACATCTTCCAATGTAAGCTCTCCACTGCTGAGCATTTTTTTAATTCTTTTTATTTGCTCAAAGCTTGTCGCTAGTTCATTACGCTGTTCCTCGCTCTTATCACCATATGTATTATCCATCTTATCCATAACTCCTGGTTCGGGGTAAGTAAACGAAAGACGGTAGTTTTGATTAACAACTTCTTCATATTCTTTCATCAACACATCCATTTCAGGGCCTACACCATTAATACGTAACCATGCCTTTGTTCTGGTTATTGCTGTAAATAAAGAATTCCTCTTCTTGCCTAGCTCATACCCCCCTTGATAGAACTGAGCATTCATCACATAAACCATGGCTGCTTCGTTACCCTTAGCACGATGTATATGTGTTATGGCTACAGATTTCTCTTTAAAAATAAGATCCCTACTAGAATCTTTCCCCACTATATGACAATCAATATTTAAATTTCGTAACTCATAAGTTAAATAAGCAGCTTGCTTTGCCATAGTATAAGGAACAGGATAAATTATTAATATATCGCTTGGCTCAAGCTCCTGATTCTCAATATTTTCTTTAATTTGATTTGCCACCCACTTTGCTTGCTCTTCATTTGTAGTGTGTTTATTAACAACAATAGCATTTTCAGGATTTATAAGATCATAAAAGAAATCTGGAGTTCTATCTTTAGCTCTTTGAAGAGTTACTCCTGATCCAAATCGGAGGTTACCACCAACTGTTTCAAAGCCAATATTATTCCAGAATGTTGGCTCTCTGAACATCCTCACTAGTCCACCTTCACGATAAATACCAAGCCCAAATGCTAAAGCTAGAGTAAGAGTCCATGGTGGATTTCTATAACAAATGGGGAGCATAACATCTTGCTGAGGTTTATCTTTTAAATTTTGCAAAGTGACTAGAGGGATTGAGTTTTCGTCTGCCCCGAATAAGTCTTCCGGAGGCAGCATCTTATACTCTCCTAAGTTTTGTAGTTCATCATATGCCCAGACGATTTTTTGGGGATCTCTAGTGAATTTATATACTAATTTAAAAAACTCTTCTGGGAAATCCTGTGCTTCGTCAATAAGCACGTAATCATAAATAGGAGGGAAATCTTTATCACCAATAAAATCAAGTAACTCTTTGCATATTCCTTTGAATGCATCGTCTCTTCCATATTTGGATTCGGCAGCATACCAGTTCATTGGGCTATAACTCAAATAATTACAAATCTCGGAATACACACCTTTTTCGGCTCCTCCCCATGCATGTTGAATCGTTAGGAAATTGTAGTCAGGTTCATCTTTCTTATGATCAAAATAAAACTTTTCTATAAGTCTCTTAAATTGCTGATATAGTGTGCGACTCTGGAATGTAACTACAATTCTCTTGTCATCTTCATAAGCATGTAGATAAGCAGCTTTCATAGCTAAGATAATTGTTTTACCTGAGCCCGCAAGCCCCCTTATTCGTTGAGGCTTATCGGGGCTTTCAATTGCAGCCTTTTTCTGCCATGAGTCTAAATTAGCTATTTCTTTTTCAATACTTTTCATTATACCGCCATAAGAATCTTCGCGCGTAACGTTGCTTCTTTTTTTGGACGGCTTTAGCACATCTGTCTTTTGTATTGTTGCATTAATCTGCTTGAATAATTGCAAATCTAATGCGTCAAACTCTGAAATCTTTTCAACTAAACTTTCCATAGTTGAAAATGAATCATCTTTTAATTCGTCATTCCTTATAGAAATAACTTTTATATCAAAGGCAAGATCTCTTCTTTTAAGTAACTCTTTCTGAGATAAGAACTTTTGAAATACACCTCTATAAAGCTCATCCTGATATTCAAAAATTTTATCAGTGTTTGTTTCACTGAGTGTTGTTAGATCAAATATTACTACACCATGCTGGAGGGTAATAAGCATTGCATCTGTTAACATTGCTTCGTTACCCGAGTCAAACATTGGATAACCAATATAAAGAGTGCCTTCTGCATCAAATGATGAAAGAGAACTGACTAACGCGTCTACAGCAGCAGGATTACTTTTTTTACCAAAAACAAAGTCAATCATATCAACTCCATTTAAATGTTATACTGAAATTTATAATCACTAACATAAATTTACCATACTTACAACGTTTTAAGATGTATTTTGCTGGGGCTGTTTTATATCGATCGAACAATTGGCTTAAAGCAGGACAGGACATTCATCAGCTTGCAATTTGAGGCAACTGCATGGCATGGTACAAGTATCTCCACCCCATTAATCCATTACGGTTCCATTACTCTTAGTAAAGTAATTCCTTCAATAGCGTTGTTTAACTGACTTTTTACTGTTTCTTATCGACGTAACATTATAATCCTCACCACGCTCCAGCGATTCCAACAATTCTGCCCATTGATCTAAGGCTGCTTTACGTTCCTGAAAGTACTCATAACGGTTATAAATGCCTTCAACGCCTTTGATGCGGTGGTTTAAACAGCGCTCTGCAACAACAGGGTCAACACCCAGTGCGGCTAAGTGTGAGCGTCCTGTGCGACGGAAATCATGGATGGTGAAATTTGGTACCTCGGGGAGGTTGCTGCGAACTTTTGCCAGCGCGACGGGCAGCGTGCTTTCCTGTATGTGAGGGATCATTCTGTGTTGCATTTTACGCGCAGGTAATACCCACTGGCTATTGAGTGACATTTGGCGTAGCTCTTTCAACCACTCAACGGTTATCGCTGGTAAGGGGATATCAATAGCATCACCGTTCTTTACCCGCTCGGCAGGTAAATGCCAGATGGCGTTATCTAAATCAAATTCAACCCACTGAGCAGCGCAGAGTTCCATTTTTCTACAACAGAGGGCAAGTAGAAGCTTCATGGTCAACTCGTTTTGCCGAGAAAATCCTTGAGTAATACGCATGGCCTGAAAGAATTTAATCAGTTCTTCTCTGGTCAGCCAACGTTCCCGGGATTTCTCTTTACCTCCAGCATCAGCGATCTCAAACGCTGTTGTGGGGTTGCTCTCCAGCATATGGCGTTTGATCCCATAGTTGAAGATGCGGCGGGTCCAGCGGAGGACATCATTGGCCACTGTAGGAGCGTTTCGTGCGATGATTTTCTGCAACATATCATCAATATGGCGAGGGCGAACATCTTCGATTTTAAGATGCCCAATATTTGGATTGATGTCTTTTTCGATACGACGGCGTAGGATATCTGGATGCTTCCAGTTCCCTAAGATCTGGCGCTCAAAGTACTCTTGGGCTAGTTCGGCAACCTTTAGGGCATTTTTTTCTTCTTCTATCTTTTTGAGCGCCTCAGCTTTGCGTTCCTGCTTTTCTCCTGCAACGTCGTAACCTAGCGCAACACGAGCGGAAAGTTCTTTAGCCGTTTCTCGTGCTTTAGCGAGTGAAAGTTCAGAGTAAGTGCCAATAACCATGGCTCTCTGTTTCCCGACAAACCGGTAGCGGAAGCGCCAGAATGGAATGGCGTAGTTTTTAGGAAAACATAAATACAGGCCATTACCATCAGAACGGCCATCAAATCGTTCCCCAGATCGCACCCATGCTTTGATCTGGATATCCGTTAGTTTCGCCATCACTCGTCCCCAATGAAGTTCTTACTGTGTACATAACTGTATGTGTACATAATCTGATTATATACACAACTATGTACACGGTAAACGTGCGCTGTAGTGAGATCATGTGAGATTCTATGGAATCAAAAAAGCCCGTTATTACACGGGCTTGTTGATATCTCTGCGATGTTGTGAGACTTCAAGAGTTCGACTTAGAATTTACTCGATATTCTGAATCTGTTCGCGCATCTGCTCAATCAACACTTTTAGCTCAATGGCGGAATTGGTGACATCGGCATTAATGGACTTAGACGCCAGGGTATTCGACTCACGGTTGAACTCCTGCATCATAAAGTCGAGACGGCGACCCACAGCCTCTTTCTTCTTAAGGATGTTCCAGGTTTCTTTGACGTGTGCGTCCAGACGATCCAGCTCTTCGGCAACGTCAATGCGCTGCGCCATGAGCACCAGCTCTTGTTCAAGGCGATTATTTTCGAGTTGAACCTGCGCATCTTCCAGTTTGGCAACCAGGCGGTCACGTTGCCACTGCAGGATTTCCGGCATCTGTGCACGCACTTTTTTCACTTCGGTGCTCACGCCTTCAAGGCGCTGCTCAATCAACGTTTTCAGCGCCTGGCCTTCGGTTTCACGGGAAACGATAAAGTCATCCAGCGCGCCATCAAGTGCTGACAGAATTTCGGCGGCAATCGCATCCAGATCCTGCTCCTGAGCGGCCATAACACCCGGCCAGCGCAGAATATCCACCGGGTTGATTTCGCCTTCATCGCTCTGCATTTTGACCCAGTTGGCGGCGTTCACCAGCTGCTTTGCCAGTTTTTCGTTGAGAATCAGCTCGCCTTGCGCGCTGGCATCAGGTTCAAAACGTAAATTACATTCGATTTTCCCGCGAGTCAGACGCGCACGGATGCGCTCGCGAACCACGGGTTCCAGGCTACGAAATTGTTCCGGCAGACGGAAGTAAGTTTCAAGATAACGCTGGTTTACCGAGCGCAGTTCCCAGGAGGCAGAGCCCCAGCTACCCTTGATTTCACGCCGGGCGTAGGCGGTCATACTGCGGATCATAGACGTTCCCGTTTTTTAAGGAGAGATGCGGGGATTATAGCTTTCACGGGCTTATCAGGATAGGAATAACCTCGGTAAGCCAGTATAATGCGCAGCCACATTCGTAACAGCCGGAGAAATCATCATGCGTCCAGCAGGCCGTAGCACCACCGAGGTGCGTCCCGTCACCCTGACTCGCCACTATACAAAACACGCAGAAGGCTCCGTGCTGGTTGAATTCGGTGATACCAAAGTGCTGTGCACCGCCACCCTTGAAGAGGGTGTACCGCGTTTTCTGAAAGGTCAGGGCCAGGGCTGGATTACCGCTGAATATGGCATGCTGCCACGCTCTACCCACACCCGTAATGCCCGCGAAGCGGCGAAGGGTAAACAGGGCGGGCGCACCATGGAAATTCAACGCCTTATCGCCCGTGCGCTGCGTGCGGCCGTCGACTTAACCGCGCTGGGTGAATACACCATCACCCTGGACTGCGACGTAATTCAGGCCGATGGCGGCACCCGTACTGCTTCCATCACCGGTGCATGCGTTGCGCTGGCCGATGCGTTGAACGCGCTGGTAAGCGCAGGCAAACTGAAAGCGAACCCGATGAAAGGGCTGGTGGCTGCGGTTTCTGTCGGCATCGTCAATGGCGAAGCGGTTTGCGATCTGGAATACGTTGAAGACTCCGCAGCGGAAACCGACATGAACGTAGTGATGACCGAAGATGGCCGCATCATTGAAGTTCAGGGGACCGCCGAGGGCGAGCCGTTCACCCATGAGGAACTCCTGACCTTGCTGGCGTTGGCCCGAGGGGGAATCGAATCGATTATCGCGACGCAGAAAGCGGCGTTGGAAAACTAGTTTTTAAGGCGACTGAGAAGTCGCCTTTTTTTTGTCCGTTAAAAAGAAAGAGCCTAATGAGGCTGGTTCTAAGATGAGGAGCGAATCCATGAAACAGTATCAGCGTGAGTTTATTGAGTTTGCGCTTAACAAACAGGTACTCAAGTTTGGCGAGTTCACCCTGAAATCCGGGCGTAAAAGCCCCTATTTCTTTAACGCCGGCCTGTTTAATACCGGGCGCGACCTGGCGTTGCTGGGCCGTTTTTACGCCGAAGCGCTGGTGGATTCGAAAATTGATTTCGACCTGCTGTTTGGTCCGGCCTACAAAGGTATCCCTATTGCGACCACCACAGCGGTCGCACTGGCTGAGCACCATGAGCGTGACGTGCCGTATTGTTTTAACCGCAAAGAAGCCAAAGACCACGGCGAAGGCGGTACGCTGGTGGGAAGCGCATTGCAGGGCCGCGTCATGCTGGTGGATGATGTGATCACGGCTGGTACGGCAATTCGCGAGTCCATGGAGATCATCAAGGCGCACGGTGCGACGCTGGCTGGCGTGCTGATCTCTCTTGATCGTCAGGAGCGTGGACGTGCGGATATTTCCGCGATCCAGGAAGTTGAACGCGACTACGGTTGCAAAGTGATTTCAATTGTCACCCTGAAAGAGCTGATTGCTTATCTGGAAGAGAAGCCGGAGATGGCTGACCATCTGGCTGCGGTACGGGCATACCGGAAAGAGTTCGGCGTTTGATAGTATTCCCGGTGGCGCCGCGCTTATCGGGGATACATCGATAAAGTTGCCCGGATAAGGCGGTTAACCGCCATCCGGGATAACTTATCGTTTACTGCAACTGCGCCGCCAGCAATGGCCAGCGTGCTTCAAACTCATCGGTCGGGCTGTATTTGAACTCGCTACGCACATAGCGTGACAGCATTCCTTCACAAAACGACAGCAACTGACTTGCCAGCAGCGTTTCGTCAGTGACGTAGCCTTCACCTTCACGCATCTTCTTTTCGCGCAGTACCTGACGAATCTGGGATTCGATACGCTCAAAAAGCTGATTGATACGCCCCTGTAAGCGATCCTGTTCAAACATCAGCGCATGACCAGTAAGAATGCGGGTCAGCCCAGGATTACGCTCACCAAACCCCAGAATCAATTGCACGATCAGACGCAGGCGCGCTGTGGTGTCCTTTTCATCTTTCATGATCAGGTTAATGCGTGTAATCAGGCTATCTTCGATAAACTCAATGAGGCTATCGAACATGCGTGTCTTGCTAGGGAAATGTCGGTACAAAGCGGCCTCGGAGACGCCAACAGACGCCGCCAGTTTTGCCGTAGTGATGCGTTGACTTCCATCGCTGGATTCAAGCATCAGTGCCAGAGACTGAAGTATTTCTTCGCGACGATTCCTTTTCGCGGTTTGTTTTTCTGCCATGTTGCAAAATACCCCTGAAATAAGCGCTTATCAGGCGAACATCCACGCGGCGGCCGCAAACCGGCGTTTGCGGAAATGTTATGGCGTTATGTCGCCGCAGGATGCGTTAAATGGGCTGCTTATTTACGCCCGGAGTGACCGAAGCCACCTTCACCACGATCTGTGGCGTCAAACTCTTCAACCAGATTAAATTCAGCCTGAACGACCGGAACAAATACCATTTGCGCGATGCGCTCACCGGGTTCAATGGTAAAGCTGTCCTGACCACGGTTCCAGACGGATACCATTAATTGCCCCTGATAGTCAGAGTCAATAAGTCCCACCAGATTACCCAGCACAATACCATGCTTATGGCCGAGGCCAGAACGCGGCAGAATCACTGCGGCAAGCGACGGATCGGCAATATGAATCGCCAGACCGGTTGGCAGCAGAGTGGTAGCGCCCGGCGCCAGCTCTACGGCGTCATCGAGACAGGCTCGCAGATCAAGGCCGGCAGAACCGGCGGTGGCGTAAGTAGGCAGTGGAAACTGCTTACCTACACGCGGGTCCAGAATCTTAACGTCGATTTTTTTCATCATAACGGGTAACGATCTCGTCCAGTAATAAGTGGCCTAACTCTTCCTTGCTCTTTAGCGGTAAATGTTTATCGCCATCCTGCCAGAAAAGATGTAAAGCGTTATTGTCGCTATTAAACCCTTGATCTGATTGCGAAACGTCATTGGCACAAATCAGGTCAAGGTTTTTGCGGGCACGTTTTTGCCGGGCATATTCTTCCACATTATTTGTTTCGGCGGCAAACCCAACGACATAGGGGCGATGCTCGGTCAATGCGGCGACACCGGCGACAATATCCGGGTTTTTGACCATTTTTATTGTTAATTCATCGCCTTGTTTTTTGATTTTTTCGTCGGCAATGGCGGCAGCGCGATAATCCGCAACGGCGGCACAGCCAATAAAAATATGCTGCTGCTGAGCGAGGCCCTGTACGGCGGCCTCCATTTCCAGCGCGGTGGTCACGTCAATCCGTTTTACCCAGGCTGGCGTTGCCAGTGACACCGGGCCTGATACCAGTGTCACGTTAGCGCCACGACGGGCGGCCGCCGCAGCGATGGCAAAGCCCATCTTACCGGAACTGTGGTTCGTAATATAACGCACCGGGTCCAGCGGCTCACGGGTTGGACCGGCGGTAATCATGATATTCAGATGTTGCAGATCGTTGACAGGCGAGAAATGCGCGGCGGCGAGATCAACGATGGTTAGCGGATCCAGCATCCGGCCCGGTCCGATGTCCCCGCAGGCCTGGCTGCCGCTATCGGGGCCCCACAATAACAGCCCGCGCGAGGCCAGCACCTCTAAATTGTGCTGCGTGGCGGCGGCGCGATACATCTGCTGGTTCATGGCGGGCACAACCGCAACCGGAGAAGGCGTGGCAAGACAAATCGTCGACACCAGGTCATTGGCCATACCCGCCGCAACGCGCGCGATTAAATCGGCGGTGGCGGGGGCGAGAATCACCAGGTCGGCCCATTTACCAAGCTCAATATGGCCCATTGCGGCTTCGGCAGCCGGGTCGAGCAGGCTGTCGGAAACCGGGTAGCCTGAAACGGCCTGCAGGCTCAGCGGCGTAATAAAGGCTTTCGCCGCTTCGGTCATCGCTACGCGCACATCGGCGCCCCGATCGCGCAGACGACGCACCAGTTCAGGCGCTTTATAAGCCGCAATACCGCCGCTTATGCCGAGAACGATTTTTTTACCCGCCAGACTCATCATGACTCTTTCCTGTTGGATTTCACCAGAAGGCGGGCATTTTATCACAATCCTGTTGTTGTCGTGCTTTTGCCCGTCGTGCTCTTTGCGAGGTATTACGCAAGCGTGGCGATCCCGTGTCGATGCGCCTTTTCGCTTGTGGCAGCATGGTGCGTAAAAGGGAGGATGTGACATGGAAACGGTTTTTTTACCCCCATTACCCAGAGAAAAAATGATGAGTGCGGGTATCGAGTCGCTGACAGATATCGAACTACTGGCGCTGTTTTTACGCACTGGCACGCGGGGGAAATCAGTGATGACGCTTTCCCGCGACTTGCTGCAGCACTTCGGTTCACTCTACGGGCTGCTCTCGGCGGACTACAAAGATTTTGCCAGGGTTAACGGCATTGGGGTGGCGAAATACGCGCAACTGAAAGGGATTGCCGAACTTGCGCGGCGTTACTACAGCGTACGGCTACTGGAAGAAACATCATTATTAAGCCCGGAGATGACCCGGGAATTTCTGCAAAGCCAGCTGACAGGCGAAGAGCGCGAGATCTTTATGGCGATCTTTCTCGACAACCAAAACCGGGTGTTGAAGCATTGCCGTCTTTTTTCCGGCACCATTAATCAAGTGGAAGTGCATCCGCGCGAGATTGTCCGCGAGGCGATTAAAGTGAATGCCGCCGCCGTGATCCTTGCACATAATCATCCTTCGGGTAGCGCTGAACCCAGCAAAGCGGATAGAATCATCACCGAAAGGGTGGTGAAGTGCTGTCAGTTTATGGATATTCGTGTGCTCGATCATCTGGTGATAGGCCGTGGAGAGTACGTTTCGTTCGCAGAACGGGGCTGGATTTAGACCTCTTTGGGCGATCCATCGGGATCTTTGTCTGTTCGGGACTTGAGCACATCGCCGACTCAGCGTATACTACGCCACCTTTGAGAATCTCGGGTTTGGCAATTGGGCCTGGCTACACGAGTTCGCTTAGAACCGTCAGACCAGGCTGTGAAAGCCTGACGAGGCGCCAATACCCCATACGAAGCTCGAGCTAATTTGATTTTTGGAGAATAGACATGTCCCGAGTCTGCCAAGTTACTGGCAAGCGTCCGGTGACCGGTAACAACCGTTCCCACGCACTGAACGCGACTAAACGCCGTTTCCTGCCGAACCTGCACTCTCACCGTTTCTGGGTTGAGAGCGAGAAGCGTTTTGTCACCCTGCGCGTATCTGCTAAAGGTATGCGTGTAATCGATAAGAAAGGCATCGATACAGTTCTGTCTGAACTGCGTGCCCGTGGCGAAAAGTACTAAGTACTTAGAGGAAATAAATCATGGCTAAAGGTATTCGTGAGAAAATCAAGCTGGTTTCTTCTGCTGGTACTGGTCACTTCTATACCACCACGAAGAACAAACGTACTAAGCCGGAAAAACTGGAACTGAAAAAATTCGATCCAGTTGTCCGTCAGCACGTTCTTTACAAAGAAGCAAAAATTAAATAATTTGCGCTTTATTTGTACGAAAACCTCGCTTCGGCGGGGTTTTTTGCATTTTGCCCTTCGTAGTTTGAGCCGCAGGCGCGTCAGCTTCGTGCGCTCCCCCTGGTCACTTACTCAGGTAAGCACCCGCGATTCACTTCTTGCCGCCTTCCTGTGACGCAAACTACATTGGGGAAATAAGGAGAAATAGCCATGCCAGAATTACCCGAGGTAGAAACCAGCCGCCGCGGCATTGAACCGCATCTGGCTGGCGCCAAAATTCTTCATGCCATCGTCCGTAACGGGCGCCTTCGCTGGCCTGTCTCGGATGAAATTCATCGCCTGAGTGACAAACCGGTCCTCAGCGTGCAGCGCCGTGCCAAATACCTGCTGCTGGAGTTGCCGGACGGCTGGATAATTATCCATCTGGGGATGTCCGGCAGCCTGCGTATCCTCAGCGAAGAGCTCCCGGCGGAAAAGCACGATCACGTCGACCTGGTGATGAGCAACGGTAAAGTCCTCCGCTACACCGATCCTCGACGGTTTGGGGCCTGGCTGTGGACGAAAGCGCTGGAAGGCCACAATGTTCTGGCGCATCTGGGGCCGGAACCGCTAAGCGAGACGTTTAACGCCGATTACCTGCAACAGAAATGCGCGAAGAAGAAAACCGCCATCAAACCCTGGCTGATGGATAACAAGCTGGTAGTGGGGGTGGGCAATATCTACGCCAGCGAATCGCTGTTTGCCGCCGGGATCCATCCTGACCGACTGGCCTCGTCGCTGTCACGTGAGGAGTGTGAACTGCTGGTGCGGGTGATTAAAGCGGTACTGCTGCGCTCGATTGAGCAGGGCGGCACCACGCTGAAAGACTTTCTGCAAAGCGATGGCAAACCCGGGTATTTTGCGCAGGAATTGCAGGTCTATGGACGTAAAGGTGAACCGTGCCGGGTATGTGGTACGCCGATTATCGCGTCGAAGCATGCACAGCGCGCGACCTTTTATTGCCGCCAGTGCCAGAAGTAAAGTGCGGTGGTTGCGTTTATCCCGGCTCGCGTTGCGCTTAGTCGGGCTCCTGGTTTCCAGCCGTCTGTGGACAGGTAGCCCGGACAAGGCGCGTCAAGCGCCGCCTGCGGGAAGAGCATCCTGCAGCTTTTTCAGCAGCGCCTGATGCACGTTAGCGGGCAGAAAATGCGTGACATCACCGGCATGGCGCGCCACCTCTTTTACCAGCGTGGACGAAATAAACGACCACTCTTTTGATGGCATCAGAAATACGCTTTCCAGGTCAGGCATCAGATGGCGATTCATGTGCGCCAGTTGCATCTCATATTCAAAATCCGCCACCGCACGCAGACCACGAATCAAAATGTTCGCCTGTTGAGCACGCGCAAAATTGGCCATCAGATCGCTAAAGCCTGTCACCGTGACGTTAGGAATATGTCTGGTCGCTTCCTGAGCCAGCGCCACGCGCTCATCGAGCGTAAACATCGGTTTTTTGCTTGGGCTGGCGGCAATCGCCAGTACCACCTGATCGAACATGGCGGCGGCGCGGGTCACGATATCAATATGCCCGTTGGTAATGGGATCAAACGTACCGGGATAAATCGCTTTTGTGCTCATCGCTTACGTTTTCTCGCTGTAACCGTGGTTTAGCGCCCACAGTTCGGTGTATTTGTTGAAAGTATACTGCGCATTGACCACCGCGAGCAGCCAGCCTTGTTTGCCATCCAGCACGCCGCCGCGCAATAGCAGCGTTTTCAGAAACGCCCCCAGCGTATGGGTGAAAATACCCGTCAGCGATGCCTTCTTACCCTTCTGATGTCGCTCCTGCGCCCAGGCGGTGGCGTAATTCAGTTGTTTGCGCTGAAAGCTGGCGAAATCACGGCAGGTCAAATGTAGCAGGTCGCCTTTCAACTCGATAACTTTTGCACCCTGGGTGTCCAGTGATTCATGTACAAGACTGGCGTTGTACTGGTAGCGTTCTCGGGGATAGAGTCGCGTCACCCGGTCCGGGTACCAGCCGCTGTGACGCATAAAACGGCCAAGGAAAAAGTTACGGCGGGCGATGTTGTAAACCGCATCCGGCTGCGGAGCGGCAAGCACGGTACGCATTGCCTGCGCCAGTTCCGGTGTGACCCGTTCATCGGTGTCAATCATTAAGATATAGTCACCGCTGGCCAGGCGTTGCGCCTTCTGGCGCTGAATGCCATAGCCCTGCCAGTCGGTATCGGTGAAGACTTTTACGCCCGCCGCGCGCGCCACTTCAGGCGTTGTATCCTCGCTGCCGGAATCGAGCAAAATAATTTCATCGGCCCATGCAACTGACGCTAAGCAATCTGGCAGCAGGTCTGCCGCGTTTTTGGCGATCATGACCACCGACAGGCGTTGAGACATTAATGGCTCCGCTGAGGCAAATACGGTTGCAGGAGTTGCAGCAGACGCGTCAGCGCGCCCTGGTTCTGATGCAGGACTTCAACGGCGTGGCGACCACACCACAGACGGTAATCTTCGTCCGTCAGCAAGGTCGAGACCTCTTTGACCAGTGAGTCGGCATCGGTGACGGTGATCAGGCCGTCAGCCGCCTGCAGGCGCGCGCAGATATCTTTGAAGTTGAATGTGTGTGGCCCCATCAGCACAGGAATAGCATGTGCCGCTGGCTCCAGCGGGTTATGACCGCCGCGCTCGACCAGACTACCGCCGACAAAGGCCATATCAGCAATACCGTAAAGCAGCATTAGCTCGCCCATGGTATCGCCAATGACAACCTGGGTGCTGCCGGAAGGAATTTCACCTGAGCTTCGCATGATGAAACTAAAGCCGCCTTTGCGCACCATCTCGCGCGCATCAGGGAAACGTTCCGGATGACGTGGCACCAGGATCAGCAGTAAATCCGGAAAAGTCTCCAGCAACTTACGATGCGCCTGCAGGATAATGGTCTCTTCGCCGTCGTGGGTGCTGGTAGCGATCCACACTTTGCGGCGAGGCGCCCACTGGCGCCGCAGTGTTATGGCTTTGGCCGCTAATTCCGGGGTGACGGAAATATCAAATTTCAGGCTGCCGGTAACGGCAAGTTGGCCGCGTTTCAGGCCCAACTGCATAAAACGATCGCCATCTTCCTGGGTTTGCGCAGCAATCAGCGTGATTCTGCTGAGCAGACGACGCATAAATCGGCCCAGCTTGCCGTAGCCTTTGGCCGAACGTTCCGACAGGCGCGCATTGGCGATCACCAGCGGAATTTTGCGACGGTTCAGCGCGGCAATCATATTTGGCCACAGTTCGGTTTCCATCACGATCACCAGCTTCGGGCGGACCGTATCGAGAAAACGACCCATTGCGCAGGGCAGATCGTAAGGGAGATAGACGTGATGAACATCTTTGCCAAAGGCTGACATTACACGCTCTGAGCCCGTCGGTGTCATGGTGGTGACGGTAATGGGCAGCGTGGGGTAGCGGTGGCGCAATGCGCGTACCAGCGGAATGGCCGCCAGCGTTTCGCCAACGGAGACGGAATGCAGCAAAATACCGTCCGGCTTCACTTTATTACGGCAAAAGCCATAGCGTTCAGCCCAGCGTTTACGATAAGCCGGAGCCTTGCGGCTGCGAAGCAAAAGCCGCAGCCACACCAGAGGCTGAATTAAGTAGAGCAGGATGGTATACAACAATTCCAAGCGATTATCCGTTTTTTGAGTTTCGGCGGGCAAATTCTAAGCATTTAGCCCGCTTAAAGCTATATCTTTGGCGCATTGATACTGAACCAGCGTTATAGCGAGAATGCGGCACACGCTATGCGACATCGCGGTATTTTTTAATCCGGAAATAACGGCGCCCCAGACGCCAGCGTAAACGCAATGAGCTGGCATTGGTCCAAATCAGCCGCCAGATTCCGCGATCGAAAAACTCACTGATGATAATACGTTTTTTCGCTTCATCTTTCATTTCATCGAACGTATGAATAATGCCAAGCCCCTCTTTGGCTATTTGCCAGCGACAGGCGGAGATGTTGCGTGCCTTGTCCGGGTAACGTTTATTGATGGCGTCCAGCATCTCCAGAATTTTCATGTAATGGCGCGCTGAGCGCATCAGCGTATCGTCATTGTCCGGCTTGTGCGACACCGATTCTGAGTGAATGTAGTAATCATAAAAGGTTTCACTGGTGTACTGCACACGCTCCGCTGCCAGCAGTACCTCTGTGGTCCAGGGAATATCCTGATGGCGTAGCCCCGGTTCGAAATGAAAATTATGTTGGGTAATAAATTCCCGACGATAGATATTCAGCCACGTGACATGCAGAAATTTGCGCGAGTCGAGCGCGGTTTTCAACCAGACGTGGCCCGGCAATACTGGCGTTGAAGATAAACGCTCAGGCGGGAAAATAGGGTGGCTTTCACGTTTCTTTTCGTAAACATAGCGGCCATTACAGGTGGCAACATCAAGATTGCCCTTTTCCGCCATATCCAGCAGGGTACGGAACATCCCCGGGTAGAGCTTATCGTCAATGTCGGGGAAGGTCAGGTATTTGCCTTTTGCAACGGCAAGGCCGGAATTTCGCGCGACGGAAACGCCCTGGTTTTCCTGTTGAATCAGCGTGACGTTTTGCATTCTGTCGCGCCAGGCATCGATCACGGCCAGGCTGTTATCAGTCGAACCGTCGTTTACCAGGATCAGTTCATAGCTTTCCAGTTGCTGTTGTTCAATGCATTCAAAAAACTGTGGGAGGAATTTCCCGCCGTTATACACCGCGACCACGATGCTCAGTAAAGGGTTTTGACTCATAAAAGATCCGGTATCGGTAAGGGGCCAGTTAGTCTTTGCTTAGCTGGCGGTATTGCTGACAGATTGTCTCCACGCTGAATTTTTCCAGCGCAGCCTGCTCAATAATCGGCGGATTAGTGTAAATGCTTTGCATCGCCTGAGCCAGCGCAGGGCTATTGAGGTCTGCAAGCCCTTTTGCCAGCGGGCCCGTCAGGATTTCGGGGATGCCGCCCGGGCAGCGGGTACTGGCAACGGGCGTGCCCAGAATCAGCGCTTCAATGACCACATTACCCAGCCCTTCGCTATCGGAGCTGAGCACCAGCATCCGCGCCTGTTTCATCCATGAATGTGGGTTGCTCTGAAAGCCTTTAAACAGCACGCGGTCGGCAACGCCCAGTTTTTCAGCCAGCGCGCGCAAACGCTGTTCCTGCTCTGGTTTGCCCTGGCCGAGCAACACTAACGGCGCGGTGATGTGACTGAGCGCATAGGCTTCAATCAGGCGGTCCTGGCGTTTTCCTGGATGCAGGCGCCCGACGTGGATAATGTAATCCTGACCGGCCATCTCGAAGGGGAGGTCGGCGCTTGCGCGGATCGCGGCAATATCAAAGGGGTTATAGATGGTTTTCAGCTGTGCAGGCTGGATGGCGAACTGTTCGACCAGGTCCTGCCCGACGGCGCTGGAGACGCTGACGATATTGCGCCCCTGGTAAACGCGTTTAATTTTCTGCTGTTTCAGCCAGCGGTCAAAACCGGTCCGGTGACCGAGATAAGAGGTTGAAAACACGCCATGCAAACAGAACCACAGGTTATGCGAGCGCAGCGTTTTACTGCGCGACACAATGCGATCGGTTTTATGCAGGTTAGATAACACCAGATCGAAACGACCCGAGCGCTCGGCATCGACGACCGCAGAGTCAAGCTGGCGCGCGCGACGAGAAATCTCCGTCAGCTTACGCCAGGGCTTGCGACATTTATCGGCGATAACCCGGTAATCGAGCCCGTCAGGCAGAGGGTATTCGCAGACGTCGCGCAGTGAAAAAAGTGATACTTCATCCCCCCGGCGTAAAAACGTCTCTGCAAGCGTCAAAACGACTTTCTCGGCGCCGCCGCCCGGTAATCCATCAATGATAAACAGTATGCGCATGGTCATTTCACCAGCTTCTGGTAAAGGGCAAGTAATTGCGTCGACAGACGCTCAGCGGTGCAGGACAAAATGCGTTCTCGGGCATGCTGCCCTTCACTGGAGCCTGATGCGCGTGCGGGGAGTGCCATAACGGCGTCCTGCAAGGCGGGAATATCCAGCGCATCGCACACATAGCCATTCTGCCCCTGAACAATGAATTCCTGGCCGCCGCAGCCGGTCGTGGTGATAACCGGCAAACCACAGGCCATTGCTTCCAGAATCACATTGGGGAACGGATCGTAAAGGGTTGGCAAAAGCAGGCCATCCGCCATTTGATAGAACGGTAGCGTCTCTGTTTGCATGCCAAAGAAGTGCACCCGACTGGCACAATTCAGCGATACCGCCAGAGATTCGTAGCGACGCTGATCTTTATCCTTGCCCACGACGAAAAGGTGGCGATCCGTGGGGGCGATAGCGCGAATGGCAGCATCCAGACCCTTACGCTCGAAGCCCGAACCGACATAGACCAGGCAGGTTGCCTGTAGCGGAATCCCGTGCTGTTGGCGCAGCGTCGCGAAGGTCTCTTCATCCGGCGGTGTGAAACGCTGGTTATCGATGGCGTTGTAAATCACATGGATTTTGTCTGCCGGCAGGCCGAAATCCGCAATGATCTCCTGCTTTATCATCTCGGCATTGCAAATGACGCCGCGCAGATGGTCATGCTGATACATCTCACGTTCAGCATTCATGACATAGCGGTGATAGCGGTCAGCGAACAACAAGGCTTGTTTCCAGCCCGGCAGAATACGCGCACGTTGCTCCAGCCAGCGGCGGTGCACGCCGTCCCCGGCGCGATACAAATCGCAGCCCGGAATGCGCTCATGGCTTTGCACAAGGTCGAACTGTTTGCTTTCCCAGAGCGCTCTTGCGGCGTTAGCGAACCCGCGTTCGCGGCTGATGCGTCCCCATTTTCTGGGGTTACAGATATGAATATGCCAGTCCGGTTTTACCGGCCCCTGCCACTCGCGGGTGATAACATTCAGTTCGAGATGACTGCTATCGAGCGCTTCCAGCGCGCGGGAGACAAAACGTTCCGCGCCGCCATCGGGGCGGTATTTTTGCCTTACCAGTGCCAGGCGAAATTTGCTCATGCTAAAACCCTTCTTGCCGCGGCGATAACGTCTTCCTCAGGAATCAAATTCAGGTAACGTTCATCCGTGCGGGTATCAATGGCATCAGGATCGGGAAGCGGGCCGTAGTCCCCTGCCCAAATGACTTCGCCCTGAGCCTGCCATGGACGCCAGAAGGTCAGTTTAGAGGGGCCAAACAGGGCAACCAGCGGCGTATTAAGCGCGGCGGCCATATGCATCGGTACGGAATCGACCCCGATGAACAGCCGGGCGTGGTCAATCAGCGCACCGAGCTGGCGCAGCGTCAGTTTCCCGGCCAGCGAGACCAGACGCGCATCCTGGCAGCCTGCAATAATGGTATCAACCATCTGCTTCTCTTTGGCATCCGGGCCAGAGGTGAGGACAACGGTGTAGCCGTCAGCCGAGAGCGCGTTAATCACCGCGCTCATGCGATCCTCTCGCCAGCATTTAAAGAACCAGCGTGAGGTGGGTTGCACAACGATATAGCCACCGGTTAAGCCTTCTGGCAACAATGCCTTGCAGGCCTGCCAGTCTGCTTCGCTATAGCCCATTTTGGCCGGGGCAGTTTGTACCTCTATACCCAATGGCGCAAGGATGGAGAGATTTTGCTGGACCGTATGCAGGCTGTTATGGGCCTGCGTGGAGGCCAGGTCCGTATGGCAAAAGCGCCAAAAGGGGTGGCGGCGTTTCGGGAAATCAAAACCAATGCGACGAGGTGCGCCAGTAAAGCGGGTGACGATGGCGCTGCGCCATTGATCGGCCAGGTTCAGCACCAGGTCGTAGTGTTGCTTACGTAAAGTCCGTAGCAGCCCCCACTCCATGGCGATCAGGTGGCGCTGCCCCTGCTTTTTCCATTTCCGGTCAATGCCGTAAATGCGATGGATATCGGTGTTGGCAGCGAGCATATCCCGCGTCTCTTCATACAGCAAAACGTCGATTTTTGCGTCAGGATAGCGCTGGCGAAGTGTCTGGATCACGGGCGTAATCAGCAGCATATCGCCATGATGGCGTAGCTTTATCACTAAAATGCGCGCAGGCATTGTGCTGTTGAAAGGGCGGGTTTCGGGCGTCATACGGTCTTCTTAATCCGATTACAAGCCTCTGATTCTAGGTTATCAGATGCATTGAGAGAAGCGTTGTATTGCTCTACCATGGCCGGATAACTAAGCCTGAGGACAAAGACGTGCAGAAACCGGCATTTCTTATCACGATCGATACAGAGGGTGACAACCTCTGGCAAAAAAATGACAGTATCACCACAGAAAATGCGAAATATTTGCCGCGTTTTCAGGCTGTGTGTGAAAAGTATGGTTTTAAACCGGTCTATCTTACTAATTACGAAATGGCCATCGACCCGTTTTTTATCGAGTTTGGTCAGGACGTGATTGCCCGGGGCACGGCAGAAATCGGTATGCATTTACATGCCTGGAATAGCCCGCCAGAGACGCCGCTGACCGATAACGACTGGCGCTATAAACCCTACCTTATTGAGTATTCCGACGCGCTGATGCGGGAAAAGGTCGATTTTATGACCAAACTCCTGCAGGACACCTTCCAGACCAAAATGCGCAGCCATCGTGCTGGTCGCTGGGCCTTTGATGAACGTTATGCGCGTCTGCTGGTTGAATATGGCTACGAGGTGGACTGTTCCGTCACGCCAAAAGTGAACTGGAAAACCGCGAAAGGGGCGCCGCAGGGGACCGGGGGCACGGATTATCGCCATTTCCCGCTGCAGGCCTATTTTCTTGATGAAAACGACATCAGTAAGCCCGGCAACTCGTCGCTGCTTGAGGTGCCAATGAGCATCCAGTTCAAGCACTCGGCGCTGATGAACAGCATTAAACAAGGTTATGACAAACTGCGCGGTAAATTGCGTTCGCCTTCTGTCCATTGGCTACGACCGATGGGCGGCAACGTCGATACCATGCAGCGTGTTGTGGAGCAGACGCTGGCGCAGGGCAATGACTATGTTGAGTACATGCTGCACTCGTCTGAATATATGCCGGGTGGTAGCCCGACATTTAAGAATGAACAGGATATCGAGCGTCTGTATGATGACCTTGAATCTTTCTTTACATGGCTGCAGCCGCGCGTTAAGGGCATGACCCTGGCGGACTACTATCAGCAAAAAATTGTACAGCGCTAAACAGATAAGTTGAGTTGGTAACGATGGGTGCCCTTAAGCAATTCACACGCAAAAAGAACGCGTTTTTCCGTAGCATTAAATTTGCGTTGATCAATCGCCGCTATCGGCATAAAGCGGCGCGTGCGCCCTTTAATCCGCATTCGGTGAAACATCTATTGTTACTGCGCCTCGATGACAAGATTGGCGATATGGTGGTGACAACAGGTTGTGCCCGCGCGCTGGCAGAAAAAGGTTATCGGGTTTCAGTCCTGACGGGGCCGATGTGTCAGCAACTTTTGGCGGGCGCGGACTATCTGGAAAACGTTCACCTCTATAAACCGCGCATGTCGCTTACGGCATTACAGGCCGAGCGGTTTGATGCCGTTATTGATTTTGATGATGTGAATACCTACGAGCGTTTTAAGTTGTTGTCAGAACTGAACGTAGGTTGCGTCATTGGCTACAACAAAGAGCAGTACAAGCTTTTTGATCACACTATCCCTTTCTTTGATGCCACAAAGCACATTTCCGCACGCTATCAGCAGGTATTGAATTTGTTCGGTATTGCGGCTGACCACTACACCTACCATGTCGCGGGAGACGCACACGAACGGGAGAAGGTGGCGCAATTGCTGGCAACCGAAGCACCGCAAGCCTGCTTTGTGGCGATCAATCCTTTTACGGGTTCCGAGGATAAGGATTTTTCTCGCGAGCAGGTCGTCAGCATTGTTGAGCATCTTAACGCGCTGCCTTACCCCACCCGGGCGGTAATAATTGGCCAGGGCGCAAAAGTCAGTCAGCTCAATATAGATAATGCCCTGTTTCTTAAGGACAGTACGATCAATACTGCGGTAGAAATCGTTCGTCGGGTTGATCTGGTGATCACGCCGGATACCTCAATTGTGCATATTGCTCGTGCGCTCGATAAACCCCTGATCGCCGTTTATAACCAGCGTAAGCTCAAAGATACGGGGTTGCCGGGGTATAAAATCTGGGCCCCACACTATGAAAAGGCGACGCAGCTTATTTGCTCAACAGATGATATTTCGGCAATGCCGATGGTGGAATTGCTGCAAACTATCGATATCCGCCTCGATGAGATTTGCCATCCAGTAGCAAAAGCGATGTAATCAAAAATAAAGGCCCGCAATGCGGGCTTTTATCGTTTAGAAGGTATAAAACAGATTCTTTGGTTTACTGTGACTGATGACAACCGCCAACGGCAGCCAGAATAAAATCCAGGATTCTCTTGGGTTACTGATAATAAACATCCCCTGCGAGGACATAAATATCAGCGCAAAGATGAACAGCGCGGCCTCATAACGTTTGTCTTTGACATACTTGCCAATCGCAAAAGCCAGTCCACAGAAGATAATCATCAGCAGAATGAAGAAACCCAGAATGCCACCTTTCAGTAAGGTGCCAAGGTAGACACTGTGCGTCGTGGTAATATGCTCACCGCTGTAATTTATAAAATCCAGATCGAAAGTAAAACCACGACCAAGCCACCAGTGAGAGGACACTTCCTGTAACGTATGGTGCCAGATACTCAAGCGCAGCCCACTCTGCGTGCTGAGCGCCTCGAAGCGCCCCACCAGTAAATCGCCCGCCGGGGTAAAGAAGAATAAGGCCGCGAAGACGATAATAAGTACCGCGCCGATAGTCAGATTGCGTCTTGTCAGTAAATGAAGATGCAGTGTGAAGAGAAAGGCGATAAAGAGCGAAATAATGGGGCCACGGCTTTGCGTTAGCAGCATCATAAACAGCAAAATGACGATGGGAATCCAGTACAACGGCTGTTTCTGCTCCTTCATGAGTATCCCTGAGAGCAAGATGCCCACGCCGCAATAGCCTGCTAAATCAATAACATTTGCCGGGCCGGGATTGCTGAGCGAGACCTGACGGAGCGTGAGCACCAGCGAGTAGTCGGTTATCAGTGTGTACACTGACAGAACGGTAATCCCCGCCACCACACTTAACAACGCAATGTGTCTGCTTTTTGGATTTTCCAGCAGGCTGCTCAGAATAAGCACGTAGAAAAAAAGATAGGTACCATGGGTCAGTGTGGAATTGAAACGCGGCGGCTCGCTCCCCCAGAAATTGCTCAGCGCGAAATAAATCATAAAAACTATCATCGCAAGCAGTATCAACCCCTTACCACGACAGTTTTGTACCAGCATGCTCAGATTTTGACGACTTAATAACGACAGTACAAACAAAGCTAACGTGATATGGAAAAGATTATTAGTGCGGGTTGACATACAAAAGATGGCACTAAAAAAAAGAAACAAATAAAAGAAAACCGGATAAGCGTTTTTGGAATGCTTAGCGATTGTTGAAGTAATCATCAAAAGATACCTTAGTAAAAACTGCATCAGGTACTGCGCTGTCTAAAGAAAAGTTCACGACTGTGCTTTTATTCTCTTTCATTATGCGTGAAGCATGAGCGAAAGACGGCATAACAAGATTGTCGATTTTTGTTTCCAGATAGGATGGCAGCTTATTTTCTGCGGTCTCATAAAAACGCGGCTGGTGGAAATTATTCATATCCAGGCCACTAATGAGAATAGTGTTAAATCCCATAAAGGTTAAAATCTGCAATGCCCAGTACACCACGGTCCCCGCATCAAAAATACCCAACCGGATATCGGTACTAAAACAGATATCGTTGCGCTTCTCGCAAAACCGCATCGGCGAATTGCCGTTATAGGCTTCCCATTTTTGGTCGTGCGGAACTTTTGGCTGATAAATTTTATAGCAAGCGTCTTCAATCAGGGCTAAACGGCATTTGAGCTCTGCTGCGTGGCGATCGAGAATTTTGGCGATACCGTGCATGGTGGTAAACAGCAGGATACTGCTATCGGCAATAATGGCGCGGATGATATCGCTTCTTTTGTCAAAAAACTCCATATCTACAATCACATAGAGTGAAAAATTCACATCCAGCGACAGGGAGTAGGCGCCGTTAACGCCCATCACCGGGATATCTTTTGGCAGTTTTTTGAAATCAATGCCTCGGGTTGACGGGCCAGTGGCTGTCAGTAAAACCTCCCCCTGCGCACTTCCTTTCAGCCCGCTGAGCGACACCAGAGGAACCGGGAAGCCTTTATAATTCAGTGAGCTAATCTCACCGCTCTTCGCCCGCTGGATTTTGGTCCACGGCCAGAGATTTTCGTTATGGCGGAAGCTTCGCGGGCGCGTATAACGATAGATTTGCTTAAAAAGTGAACCCATTACACCCCTGCCTGGCTTTTAAGATGTGCATAAACGCGTGCGGCGGAAATATCGTCCGTGCGGTTTCCGGTTTCCGGGCGCAGGCTGTGCTGGTTTTTACCGTAACCCCCGATCAACCCTGGATCCGTTGGTCCGTAGAGCGTCACATTCGGGCGATCCAGTGCCGCCGTCAAATGACTCAGACCGGTATCGACGGAAACCACAAACCTCGCCCCGGCCAGCACCTGAGCGACATTTTCCAGGCTCATGCGTGGCAGGACATCCACGAAATCATAGCCCTCGGCAAGGCGTTTTGCCCGCGCTTCTTCATGCGGCGCACCCCAGGGTAACTTAATCCGCAAACCGCTGTTAGCCAGCAGGCCAAGCAGCTCACGCCAGTGGCTCTCAGGCCAGTGCTTATCATCACGCGTTGTGGCATGTAAAAAGACGGCATATGGCGTCTTGAGGCCGCTACTGCTGGGAAAATGGCGGGCAATGGCGTAATCGCCCTGAATTTGTGGTTTGTCGTAACCCAGGCTTTTTGCGAACAGTTCACGGGTGCGCTCCACCGCATGCTGCTGCTTTGCGATGTGATGGCGGCGATTGTAGAACAGGCTCGCCAGCGGCTCACGCGCGGTTTGCCAGTCCATACCATGTTTAATGCCGTGGGCAAGACGCGTCACCAGCGCGGCGCTTTTTACCAGCCCCTGAGCATCGATGATAGCGTCGTAGTATTCGGCCTGCACGGCGTGGCGAAAGGCATGACGCTCTGCTTTCACGGGCGCAGAAAACCACGCTTTACGCCAGCGGCGAATCGCCACGGGAATCACCCGGTCAACCGCATCATGCCATGACGGGATTTGCGCAAAGTTTTCTTCAACAACCCAGTCAAAGTGAATACCAGGAATCGCCTGTACCGCGTCGGTTAACGCAGGCAGGGTATGCAGCACATCACCCATTGAAGAGGTTTTAACGATAAGAACCCGCATTCGCTATCCTTCTTCATTCAGCAACAGCGTGTTTAGCTCGCTCAGTACCTGCTGTGGGGTAATGTCGATCAGGCTCTGGTGATAGCCTTCGGCCGCATCGCCTTTGCGTACTTTGTGATAGCCGGTAATCAGGCGAATCACCCGTGCTTTGTGCGATAGCGGCGGGGTGAAATCCGGACTGCTGGGCCCATAAAGCGCGACCAGGGGGCGATTAAGTGCCGCGGCAACATGCATCAGGCCTGAGTCATTGCTGACGACCGCTTTACAGGAGGCGAGAAGAATGACCGCCTGCTCCAGTTGGGTTTCCCCGGCCAGATTGCGGCACCAGGCCTGCTGTTCAACGCTGAGTGTCGCGAGAATTTGATTGCCTGCGTCGTGATCTTTCGCCGAGCCAAACAGCACAATCTGAAAACCTTCATCGATCAGCTGTTTTGCCAGTTCCGCATAGTGATAGTGTGGCCAGCGCTTGGCCGGGCCAAACTCAGCGCCGGGGCAAAAACCAATCAATGGACGCTCTGCTGAGAGGCCAAAGGCAGCGCAGGTCTGGGCTTTTTCGCCCTCATTCACCTGCAACTGCGGCCACAGTAGCGGCTGCGGCAAATCTTTTGCCGACGCCATCACGCCTTTATCGTAGGCCAGTGCCACATAGCGTTCGACCATCAGCGGCCAGGCCTGCTTGTCTAAAACGCGAACATCGTTCAGTAAGCCGTAGCGCATTTCGCCGCGCCAGCCGGTACGGCGAGGCACTCGGGCAAAGAAGGGTACCAGAGCCGATTTAAAGGAATTCGGCAGGACATATGCCCTGTCATAGCGTTTTTCGCGCAGGCTGTGACCCAGCCTACGGCGTTCGCCAAGTTCCAGCGCCCCGTGGCCGAGCGGCATCGGGATCGCCTCGTTGACTTCCGGCATCCGCGATAACAGCGGACGGCACCACGCAGGTGCCATCACGTCGATTATCGCCTGGGGATAGCGCGCCTTGAGCGTGCGATAGAGACTTTGCGACATCATCATGTCGCCCACCCATGACGGGCCTATCACCAAAATTTTCATTCACTTCATCCTTCAAGCTGTCTCTGCGTTGGCTGCCTTTGTTCACCCCAGTCACAGCGTTATTCTATGCTCCCGGGGACTCACTCAGTTGCCGCCTTGATACCGCTTTAATGATTTTATGAATGGGTGCCGTTATCGCGGTTCAGCCAGGCCATATATTCCGTTACGCCTTCGGCAACGGTTTTGAACGGCTTGTCATAGCCCGCGGCACGCAGGTTGGTTAAATCAGCCTGGGTGAATGCCTGATAGCGACCTTTCAGTTTATCCGGGAACGGAATGTATTCGATGCTGCCTTTTTTGTGGAACGCCAGCGTGGCATCGGCCACGGCCTGGAACGATTCCGCACGACCCGTGCCGAGGTTGAAAATGCCGGATACGCCGTTTTCCCAGAACCACAGGTTGACTGCCGCCACATCGCCTACATAGACGAAGTCGCGCTTGAAGCTGTCGCTGCCTTCAAACAGTTTCGGGCTTTCACCATTATTCAATTGGGTGTTGAGGTGGAACGCCACGCTCGCCATGCTGCCTTTGTGACCTTCGCGCGGACCGTAGACATTGAAATAGCGGAAACCGACAACCGGAGAGTTCGCTTCCGGCAGGATCTGACGGACATATTCATCAAACAGGAATTTGGAGTAACCGTAGACGTTCAGCGGTTTCTCATATTCGCGGGATTCGATAAAGTCGCTGGTGCGTCCGCCGTAGGTAGCCGCAGAAGAGGCATACAGGAACGGAATTTCACGCTCCAGGCAGTAGTGCAGCACCTCTTTGGAGTACTGATAATTGTTATCCATCATGTACTTGCCATCCCACTCGGTGGTGGACGAGCAGGCGCCTTCGTGGAAAATAGCCTCGATATCGCCGAATTCTTCACCCGCCATAATCTGGATAAGGAAGTCTTCTTTGTCCATGTAATCGGCAATATCCAGATCCACCAGGTTCGCAAACTTGGTGCCGTCTTTCAGATTGTCCACCACCAGAATGTCGGTGATGCCTTTATCATTCAGGGCTTTAACGATATTGCTGCCAATAAAACCCGCGCCGCCGGTAACGATAATCATAACTATGACCTTTGAATTGTGGAGCTCCGAGACTATCTCAGACACTAATGATTCTTATCATACCATCTCATTGCCAGCCCGACAGCCATTGACGGACAGGGCATAATCTTACACGTGATTTATGCTACAAAATGTGCAACAGGTGATGCGTCATCTCGTATCAACGTATAGCTTTGGGTAATATGTGCCGAAATTTGCCCAGTCTGGAGAATTGCGATGCGTGGGGATTTTTACAAGCAGTTAACGAGCGACCTGGAGACCGCACGTGCGGAAGGGTTGTTTAAAGAAGAACGCATTATCACGTCGGCCCAGCAGGCTGATATCACCGTGGCGAATGGAAGCCATGTCATTAACTTCTGCGCCAATAACTACCTGGGGCTGGCCAACCATCCTGAATTGATTGCCGCCGCGAAAGCGGGGATGGACAGCCACGGGTTCGGTATGGCCTCTGTACGTTTTATCTGCGGCACGCAGGACAGCCACAAGCAGCTTGAAAAGAAACTCGCTGAGTTCCTCGGTATGGAGGATGCGATCCTGTATTCCTCCTGTTTCGATGCCAACGGCGGTCTGTTCGAAACTCTGCTGGGCGCGGAGGATGCGATTATTTCCGATGCGCTGAACCATGCATCGATCATTGACGGCGTACGTTTGTGTAAAGCGAAGCGTTTCCGCTATGCCAATAACGACATGCAGGAGCTGGAAGCGCGTCTGAAAGAGGCTCGCGAAGCCGGCGCTCGCCATGTCCTGATTGCCACCGATGGCGTCTTCTCGATGGACGGTGTGATTGCCAACCTGAAAGGAGTCTGCGACCTGGCGGACAAGTACGATGCGCTGGTCATGGTCGATGATTCCCACGCGGTGGGGTTTGTCGGCGATAACGGTCGTGGCTCGCACGAGTACTGCGACGTCATGGGCCGTGTGGACATCATCACCGGTACGCTGGGTAAAGCGCTCGGCGGCGCGTCTGGCGGTTATACCGCAGCGCGTAAAGAAGTCGTCGAGTGGCTGCGTCAGCGCTCACGCCCGTATCTGTTCTCCAACTCGCTGGCGCCAGCGATTGTCGCTGCCTCCATTAAGGTGCTGGAGATGGTGGAAGCGGGGAGCGCGCTGCGCGACCGTCTGTGGTCTAACGCACGTCTGTTCCGTGAAAAAATGAGTGCGGCAGGTTTTACCCTGGCAGGCGCCGATCACGCCATCATTCCGGTGATGCTGGGGGATGCGGTGGTGGCACAGAACTTTGCCCGCGAGTTGCAAAAAGAGGGGATTTACGTGACCGGCTTCTTCTTCCCGGTAGTGCCAAAAGGCCAGGCACGTATTCGTACCCAAATGTCTGCCGCTCATACCCCTGAGCAAATCGAACGTGCGGTGGATGCCTTTACCCGCATCGGTAAACAACTGGGCGTCATTGCCTGAGGACGTAAGATGAAAGCGCTATCTAAGCTGAAAGCGGAAGAAGGCATCTGGATGACCGATGTGCCGGCTCCGGAAATCGGCCATAACGACCTGCTGATTAAAATTCGCAAAACCGCTATTTGCGGTACCGATGTGCATATCTATAACTGGGATGAATGGTCGCAAAAAACGATCCCGGTACCGATGGTGGTCGGGCACGAGTACGTTGGCGAAGTGGTAGGCATCGGCCAGGAAGTGAAGGGTTTTAAAATCGGCGATCGCGTTTCCGGTGAAGGCCACATTACCTGCGGACATTGTCGTAACTGCCGCGCGGGTCGTACGCACCTGTGCCGCAATACCGTGGGTGTCGGCGTCAACCGCCCGGGCTGTTTTGCTGAATATCTGGTTATTCCCGCGTTCAACGCGTTCAAAATTCCGGACAACATTTCCGACGATCTGGCCTCTATTTTCGATCCGTTCGGCAATGCGGTGCACACCGCGCTCTCCTTCGACCTGGTCGGGGAAGACGTGCTGGTCTCTGGCGCTGGCCCGATTGGCATTATGGCGGCGGCGGTGGCAAAACACGTTGGCGCGCGCAATGTGGTTATCACTGACGTGAATGAATACCGTCTGGATCTGGCGCGTAAAATGGGCGTTACCCGCGCAGTGAACGTGGCGAAAGAGAACCTGTCCGATGTGATGGCCGAGCTGGGAATGACAGAAGGTTTTGATGTCGGGCTGGAAATGTCCGGCGCGCCGCCAGCCTTCCGTACCATGCTCGATACCATGAACCACGGCGGTCGTATTGCGATGCTCGGTATTCCGCCGTCTGATATGGCAATCGACTGGAATAAAGTTATCTTCAAGGGTCTCTTTATTAAAGGTATCTATGGCCGTGAAATGTTTGAGACCTGGTACAAAATGGCGGCATTAATTCAGTCCGGACTGGATTTGTCCCCTATTATCACTCACCGTTTCGGCATTGATGACTTCCAGAAAGGATTTGATGCGATGCGTTCTGGACAGTCTGGTAAGGTAATCCTTAGCTGGAACTAAAAATAAAGACGCCTGCGGGCGTCTTTCTCTTATCCCTTCCTGTTTTCACCTTTCAATCGCACAAAAGGCACAATTTCCGTAACAGTGTTCTACATTAGAAAGTAAAGTTCGTTGACGATCCGTTTAACCTTTTCAGTGCGGCTAATTATGTTCAAACTTTCGGTGTGTCTGTTAACCTGCAATTCCGCTCGCTTATTACGGGATGTGCTCCCGCCACTGCTTAAAATCGCGGATGATTTTGTGGTTCTGGATTCCGGCAGTACAGACGCGACGCTGGATATTTGTCGGGAATATGATCTTCATGTTCATTATCATCCATATGCGATGCATGGCGCGCAGATGAACCACGCAACCAGCCTGGCTGCGTATGACTGGGTGCTCTGTATGGACAGTGATGAAATTCTTGATGAGCAGACGGTAAATTTTATTCTGCAGCTAAAAGCCGGTGAGGAGCCGAGTGCCGATCAGGCGTGGCGTTTGCCGCGTTACTGGTATGTGCTGGGCGAACAAACTCGCACGATATATCCTATATCTTCACCTGATTTCCCTGTGCGCTTATATAATCGCCGCAAGGCGCGGTTTAACAATCGTGCCGTCGATGATCAGGTGGAAGGTTATTCGACATCGACAAAAATACCGGGGCATGTGCGCCACGATACGTTTTATTCACTGCATGAAGTATTCAGCAAACTTAATAGCTACACCACGAGGCTGGTGAAATATCAGAAAATCCGTCCATCAATTGGACGTGGAATTATCAGCGCCATCGGTGCGTTTTTTAAATGGTATTTATTTAGTGGCGCGTGGCGAAACGGCAAAGTGGGCGCGGTGACGGGTTTATATGCCACCTTGTACAGTTTTCTTAAATATTTCAAGGCCTGGTATGCCCACAATGGCCACAACGATGAAAAAAACGTTGTGGCAGAAGAAAAGAAAAACACCCGCACAGTTTAGGGGTGTTTTTTCCCCCAGCCTTGCCATTCATTCATGACATATTTCATCAGCGTACTTTCACTGATGCTGTCCTTCACAACCGTAAAGAAACGGCTGGCATAGACGGGCTCTGGTTTATGTGGCGCTTTGCACAACTTCACGCCCCGGAATGGGTTACGCGGTGGCTGATTATGGGGCAGCGCCTGGCCCGGCGTTGAGCTATCTGTCTGCGGTTCATTCAGCAGGCTTCCCGCGCGAACCAGGGTGATATCCGCAGGCAGGTTGTAGAGCATCTGCTGCAGTACGCGCACCGTTGTCGGGTGCGGGTGGCCGATAGCAATCGCAGAACCGCTACGGCGCGCCAGATCGACGGCTCGATTAAACTGATAGCGAATGTCGCTCTCGTTTTGCGTGTCATCAAGAAACACTTTGCGTTTAATAACCTTCACGCCGGTACCGCTCGCGGCGCGCATCGCCTGGCTGTTGCCGATGGTCATGCTGTCCAGAAAGTAGAGATCATAATGCCCCAGAACCTGCATCACCTTCTGCATACCAAACAGGCTGGAAGTCATGGCACTGCCCATATGGTTGTTTAACCCGGTCGCATAGGGCACTTTACTGACCGCATCGCTAATGATGCGCTCAATCTCCGCGCTGCTCATATCCGGGCGCAGGGTATCTTTTTCCAGCGGCTGTTTGCTTAAGGGGGCCATAGGCAGGTGGATTAGCACCTCATGCCCGGCGTTATGGGCTTTGGTAGCCATCTCTTTTGCGTGCGGCGCGTTTGGCAGCACGGCAACGGTGACTGCCGCAGGCATGGCGATAACCTGATTTTCGGTCTGTGGGCGATAGCCGAAATCATCAACAACAATGGCGAGTTTGCCGGCAAACGCTGGCACGGAAAAAGCCAGCATGCTGGCAACGACAACAACAACGCGACGAAATTGAAGCAAAACTTATCTTCCCAACCACGGCTGTGGATTGACCGCCTGACCCTGGCGGCGAATTTCGAAATAAAGTGAAGGTCTACCCTGACCGCCACTGCTCCCGACAAGGGCTATCGGCTGACCGGCGCGGACTTGCGCGCCTACGCTCACCAGCGCGCTCTGGTTGTAGCCGTACAAACTCATATCGCCCTTGCCGTGTTCAACCACGACCACCAGGCCATATCCCTGCAGCCAGTCGGCGAGGATCACCCGCCCGTCGGCCACGGCTTTGACTTCGCTACCCTCAGACGCGCCGATAACAATCCCTTTCCAACGTAGCTCACCCTGCAGCTGTTCGCCATAGCGATGTAGCAACGGACCGCGAACGGGCCAGAAAGCCTGGCCGGATGGCGCACCCAGTCCACCAGTACGGGACATCAGTGAACGTTCGCCTTCGGTCGGTTTGTAGGTGGTGCCTTTACGGGATGCATCTTGCTGTTTTTCACGTACGGCCTGCGCTTCGCGAGCTTCACGCTCGGCGTGCGCTTTGGCGGCGGCTTCGGCACGGGCCAGTCGATCGCGCAAGCGGGATTCGTTCGCGCGCAGTTCGCCTAACTGTTGCTGCCCTTCCTGGATAGATGACTCCAGCCCGGCGAGCGTTTTCTTACGCTCGCTGAGCGCTTGTTCCAGCTTCGCCTGCTGTGCTTTTTGTTCGTACATCAGCGTTTGCTGCTGGCTCTGCTTCTCTTCCAGCTCCGCCTTCTGCGTGGCAACCTCTTCGCGCGTTTGCTTGAGTTGCGCGATAGTCTCCTGCCGGGCCTGATTGAGATAGCCAAAGTAGGCCTGCAGGCGTTGCCCGCGTTGGGTTTCTTCGCCACTGAGAATCAACTGAACGCCAGTATGTTGGCCCTGGCGGAACGCGGCATCCAACTGGGCGGCCAGATTATGCTCTTGCGTCGCTTTCTGTTTTTCCAGTTTGGCAATCGATGCGTTCATGGCATCAATTTGCTTATTGAGCTGGGCGAGGGTGTTCTGTGTTTCGCGCAGTTGCCGCGTGGCTGCGGAGATGGCGACTTCCTGCGCTTTGAGTTGCGCAAGCAGGCCGGAACGCTGCTGTTGCTGCTGGCGTACGTCGCGTTCTTTTGCGGCGATATCCGCCTGAATGGATTTTAACTGGTCGCGGTCATCCGCGTGGGCAGAAAAGGCGCACAACAATGCGCCAGCGCTAAAAGCGCTGGCGCAAAGCAAAGGCCTGACTGCGGCCAATGTGACAGAAAAAATCGCCTTTCCCCTCATGGGGAGCGATTATTCCACGATGAACAGCGGCTTACCAGTCATCTCTTTCGGGATTTCCATGCCCATCAGGGTCAACATGGTCGGTGCGATATCGGAAAGTTTGCCACCTTCGACCGCTTTCAGTGCTTTATCGCCAACGTAAATCAGCGGGACTGGCAGGTTAGTATGGGCAGTGTGCGCCTGGCCGGTTGCCGGGTCACGCATCTGCTCAGCGTTACCGTGGTCGGCGGTGATCAGCAACTGACCCCCAACGGATTCCACCGCTTTGGTTACCTGCTCAATACAGTGATCCAGCGCTTCAACCGCTTTGATTGCCGCTTCCATCACACCGGTGTGACCGACCATGTCGCCGTTCGGGTAGTTACAAATGATGGTGTCGTACTTACCGCTGGTGATAGCGCCAACCAGTTTTTCTGTCAGCTCTGCGGAGCTCATTTCTGGCTGCAGATCGTATGTTGCCACTTTCGGAGAGTTAATCAGAATACGGTCTTCGCCCGGGAACGGCTCTTCAACACCGCCGTTAAAGAAGAACGTCACGTGAGCATATTTTTCCGTTTCAGAGATACGCAACTGAGTTTTGTCTTTCTTCGCCATCCATTCGCCGAAGGTGTTCGCCAGGGAGGCTGGCGGGTATGCAACGGCGGTTTTGATGTCTGCGGCATATTCGGTCAGCATGACAAAATCGAGGTTCACCACTTTTTTCCGGGCGAAACCGTCGAAATCGCTGTTAACGAATGCGCGGGTGATTTCGCGTGCGCGGTCTGCACGGAAGTTCATGAAAATCAGCGCGTCGCCGTTTTCCATTGCCGCATCGGCTTGACCTTCAGCGCGGATCACGGTGGCTTTCACAAATTCATCGTTTTCGTCGCGCGCATAGGCCGCAGCCAGACCTTCAACGGCGCTGGCAAACTGGAATTCGCCTTTTGCCAGTGTCATCAGGTCATAAGCTTGTTCTACGCGGTCCCAACGATTGTCGCGGTCCATAGCGTAGTAACGGCCAATGATGGATGCCACACGGCCTTTGCCCAGCGCGGCGAATTTGTCTTCAAAACGTTTCAGTGAGGACTCAGCGCTACGCGGCGGCGTATCGCGACCATCCAGGAACGCGTGCAGGTAGATTTTTTCCGCACCGCGCTCAGCGGCCAGCTCGACCATGGCCAGGATGTGGTCTTCATGGCTGTGAACGCCGCCGGCAGACAGCAGGCCCATGATGTGAACGGCTTTGCCCGCAGCAACGGCTTTATCAACCGCGCCCGCCAGAACCGGATTGCTGAAAAAAGTGCGTTCTTTGATTTCAACATCCAGACGGGTCAAATCCTGATACACGATGCGGCCTGCACCCAGGTTGACGTGCCCCACTTCGGAGTTACCCATCTGGCGGTCTGGCAGACCGACTTCCAGACCAGAAGCGTCAATCAGAGTATGCGGGCGTTTGGCCCACAAGGCGTCCATAACGGGAGTTTTTGCGCTGTAAATTGCGTTATCCTGCTGCTCTTCGCGATAGCCATAGCCATCCAGGATCACCAGTACCATAGGTTTTTTAGAAACCGACATTGCGACAACCTCATGCTCAAAGACGAAAAATTTGCGTAATTTTACTACAGCTGAATCGATAAAATAGCCGCAGAAGATCAAAGAATACCGCCGCAGGCGGTGAGGATTTCGCGGCGTTGATGATTTTTTTTCGTAACAGTCCGCAGAAAATGCATTCCATTACGCTCGCTGGCTGTATTTGCTACACCGCACAGGTATACTCCTTTCCTGGTTTTTACTCACTGATTCGGGAGCTGTTACCCCCCATGCAAGAAATTATGCAATTTGTTAGTCGCCACCCCGTACTTTGCCTCGCCTGGATTGTATTACTGGGGGCGGTGCTGTTCATGACGTTCAAAAGTTTCGCATCGAAAGTGAAAGTGATCACCCGCGGTGAAGCGACACGTCTGATCAACAAAGAAGATGCTGTTGTCGTGGACTTGCGCCAGCGCGATGATTTCCGAAAAGGTCATATCGCAGGCTCCGTGAATTTGCTGCCAACCGAAATCAAGGCCAATAATGTAGGTGAGCTTGAGAAACACAAAAGCAAACCGGTTATCGTCGTGGACGGCTCCGGGATGCAGGCTCAGGAACCTGCAAACGCGCTGATCAAGGCCGGTTTTGAGCAAGTTTTCGTGCTCAAAGAAGGCATCGCAGGCTGGAGCGGCGAGAATCTTCCGCTGGTACGCGGCAAGTAATATTCAGAGGAACAGTCATGGCCAATATTGAGATCTACACCAAAGCAACCTGCCCGTTTTGCCATCGCGCAAAAGCGCTGCTGAGCAGCAAAGGCGTTTCTTTTGAAGAACTGCCGATCGATGGCGACGCGGTTAAACGCGAAGAGATGATTAAACGTAGTGGCCGTACGACGGTACCGCAGATTTTTATTGATGCACAGCACATTGGCGGCTGTGATGATTTATATGCGCTGGACGCGCGCGGTGGGCTCGATCCGCTGTTGCGTTAATGCATAGACGAAGTGATTCACGTTGCGTCAAGGCCGACAAACAGAGGCAGCCTGAAGAATAAAGCGTATTAAGGACAACACTTAAGGGTTTTAGACATGTCTGAACAAAACAACACGGAAATGACTTTCCAGATTCAACGCATCTACACTAAAGATATCTCTTTCGAAGCACCGAATGCTCCACACGTGTTTCAGAAAGACTGGCAGCCGGAAGTGAAACTGGATCTGGATACTGCATCCACTCAGCTGGCTGAAGGCGTTTATGAAGTGGTACTGCGTGTTACCGTTACCGCTTCCCTGGGCGAAGAAACGGGCTTCCTGTGCGAAGTACAGCAAGGTGGTATCTTCTCCATTGACGGTATCGATGGTAATCAGCTGGCGCATTGCCTCGGTGCGTATTGCCCGAACATTCTGTTCCCTTACGCGCGTGAGTGCATCACCAGCCTGGTTTCCCGCGGTACTTTCCCGCAACTGAACCTTGCGCCGGTGAACTTTGATGCGCTGTTCATGAACTATCTGCAGCAGCAGGCTGGCGAAGGTGCTGAACAACATCAGGATGCCTGATGAACGCACGCAATGCTGAAATGACTGTGATCGGTGCCGGCTCTTACGGCACCGCTCTTGCCATCACACTGGCAAGAAATGGCCACCAGGTTGTTCTCTGGGGCCATGACCCGAAACATATTGCGACCTTACAGCATGACCGCTGTAACGCCGCTTTCCTTCCTGATGTGCCTTTTCCTGATACGCTTGCGCTGGAGAGCGATCTCGCTTCCGCTCTGGCGGCCAGCTGTAACATTCTCGTAGTCGTACCAAGCCATGTGTTTGGCGATGTTTTACAACAGATTAAACCGCTGATGCGTAGCGATGCGCGCATTGTCTGGGCCACCAAAGGTCTGGAAGCCGAGACGGGACGCCTGTTGCAGGACGTCGCGCGTGAAGTGCTGGGCGATGCGATTCCTCTGGCGGTTATCTCCGGCCCGACCTTCGCGAAGGAGCTGGCGGCAGGTCTGCCAACGGCGATTTCTCTGGCATCGACTGACCCGGTATTTGCCGAGGATCTCCAGCAATTGCTGCACTGTGGTAAAAGCTTCCGCGTCTATAGCAATCCGGATTTTGTCGGTGTGCAGCTTGGTGGTGCGGTGAAAAACGTCATTGCCATTGGCGCAGGGATGTCGGACGGCATCGGTTTTGGCGCTAACGCCCGAACGGCGCTTATCACCCGCGGTTTGACCGAAATGTCGCGTCTGGGAACGGCGCTGGGCGCCGATCCTGCCACCTTTATGGGTATGGCGGGGTTAGGGGACCTGGTGCTGACCTGTACCGATAACCAGTCGCGCAACCGTCGTTTTGGTATGGCGCTGGGGCAGGGAATGGACGTGCAAACGGCACAAGACCAGATTGGTCAGGTCGTTGAAGGCTACCGCAATACCAAAGAAGTTCGCGCTCTGGCGCATCGGTTTGGTGTCGAAATGCCAATAACCGAGGAAATTTATCAGGTATTGTATTGCGGAAAAAATGCGCGCGAGGCAGCATTGACCTTATTAGGTCGCGCGCGCAAGGACGAGCGCAGCAGTATTTAGCATGCACTTCATCCTTGACGTTGCCTCTTTGTTGGCTTCCGCTGCGTCCCGGGTCACTGACTTATGTAGGTGCCCGGGGATTCCAGCCTCGCCGTCGCGACGCAGCAAGAATGATTTTGTGTTTATGTCCTCAGCCAGTTAAGCAGTGACTGGCTGAACTTATTACGTCTGGAGTAAGCAATGCCGTGTGAAGAACTGGATATCGTCTGGAATAATATTAAAGCCGAAGCCCGGGCGCTGGCGGACTGTGAGCCGATGCTGGCCAGTTTTTACCACGCAACGTTACTCAAGCATGAAAACCTGGGCAGCGCGCTGAGCTATATGCTGGCAAACAAGCTGGCGTCACCCATTATGCCTGCCATCGCCATTCGTGAAGTGGTGGAAGAAGCCTACGCGGCTGACCCGGAGATGATCGCTTCCGCGGCCTGCGATATTCAGGCGGTGCGTACCCGCGACCCGGCGGTGGATAAATACTCCACGCCGCTGTTGTATTTGAAAGGTTTTCACGCGCTACAGGCTTACCGCATCGGCCACTGGCTGTGGAACCAGGGACGCCGTGCGCTGGCTATTTTCCTGCAAAATCAGGTCTCAGTATCGTTCCAGGTTGATATCCACCCGGCAGCCAAAATCGGACGCGGCATCATGCTCGACCATGCCACAGGCATCGTGGTGGGTGAAACCGCGGTCATTGAAGACGATGTATCGATTCTGCAATCAGTGACGCTGGGCGGTACTGGCAAAACCAGCGGCGATCGTCACCCGAAAATTCGTGAAGGGGTAATGATTGGCGCCGGGGCGAAGATCCTCGGCAACATCGAAGTGGGGCGCGGTGCGAAAATCGGCGCAGGCTCCGTGGTGTTGCAACCTGTGCCGCCGCATACCACTGCCGCAGGCGTTCCGGCGCGCATTGTCGGCAAGCCGGAATCTGACAAACCCGCGATGGATATGGATCAGCATTTTAATGGGATTAACCACGGGTTTGAGTACGGTGACGGGATTTGATTTAGTGCCCGGAGGCGATGCTACGCATCTGTCCGGGCTACAAAGCCGAGCGCTTTCTGGTAGCCCGCACAGGCGCTACGCGCCGCCTCCCGGAGAACGCTGATTCAGCTCCGCAGTACCGCGCCAGGGTATCCCAGCTGGCGCCAGGCTTCATACACCACCACCGATACCGCATTAGACAAGTTCATGCTGCGGCTGTCCGGCATCATCGGAATACGGATTTTTTGCTGCGGCGGTAAGACGTCCAGGATTGATGCCGGTAATCCGCGCGTTTCCGGGCCAAACATCAGAAAGTCCCCGTCCTGATAGTTCACCGCACTGTGCGCTGGCGTCCCTTTGGTGGTGAGAGCAAACAGACGTTCCGGTTGTTCAGACTCGACAAAGGCTGCGTAATCATGATGGCGCTTTACGGCGGCAAACTCATGATAATCCAGCCCGGCACGGCGCAGGCGTTTATCATCCCAGGTAAAACCCATGGGTTCGATGATATGCAGGCGAAAGCCCGTATTGGCGCATAAGCGGATGATGTTCCCGGTATTCGGTGGGATTTCTGGTTCGAATAAAACGATGTTTAACATGCTGCCCCCTTGATAGCGGGGGCAGGATAGCAGAATTTTTTCTGACCCTCACCCTAACCCTCTCCCGGAGGGAGAGGGGACTTTTCCTCTGCCCGGTGTGAGACTGGGTGTTTTTTCTCCCTCTCCCTGTGGGGACTTTTCCTCTGCCCGGTGTGAAACTGGGTGTTTTTTCTCCCTCTCCCTGTGGGGACTTTTCCTCTGCCCGGTGTGAGACTGGGTGTTTTTTCTCCCTCTCCCTGTGGGGACTTTTCCTCTGCCCGGTGTGAGACTGGGTGTTTTTTCTCCCTCCCCCTGTGGGAACTTTTCCTCTGCCCGGTGTGAAATTGGGTATTTTTTCTCCCTCTCCCTGTGGGGACTTTTCCTCTGCCCGGTGTGAGACTGGGTGTTTTTTCTCCCTCCCCCTGTGGGAACTTTTCCTCTGCCCGGTGTGAAATTGGGTGTTTTTTCTCCCTCTCCCTGTGGGAGAGGGCCGGGGTGAGGGCATCAGAGAGCTCTTACTTACGCTGCATCCCCCTGCGACAACGGTGCCAGCGCCGCAGGAACCTTAGCCAGCTCCTGCACCAGCGCGTCTTTACTGATCTCACTGATGGATTTTGCCCCGGTCAGTGTCATCGCTACCCGCATCTCTTTTTCGATTAAGTTCAGCAGATTAGCGACACCGGCGCGGCCATGCGTCGCCAGTGCGTAGAGATACGCGCGCCCCAGCAGCACCGTGTCTGCGCCCAGCGCAATCATCCGCACGACATCCAGCCCGTTGCGAATGCCGCTGTCCGCCAGAATCGCGATATCGCCTTTCACCGCATCGGCAATGGCGGGTAATGCACGGGCGGAAGAGAGCACGCCATCAAGCTGACGCCCGCCGTGGTTAGATACCACAATCCCGTCTGCGCCAAAGCGTACCGCGTCACGCGCATCTTCTGGATCAAGGATCCCCTTGATCACCATCGGGCCATCCCAAAATTCACGGATCCACTCCAGGTCTTTCCAGGAAATGGAGGGATCAAAATTATTCGCCAGCCAGCCAATGTAATCTTCCAGTCCTGTCGGCTTCCCCAGATAGGTGGAGATATTCCCCAGATCGTGCGGACGACCGTTGAGCCCGACATCCCACGCCCATTGAGGATGTGTCACTGCCTGCCAGTAGCGGCGCAATGCGGCGTTTTGTCCACTCATACCGGAATGGGCGTCGCGGTATCGCGCCCCAGGTGTGGGCATATCAACGGTAAAGACCAGTGTGGAACACCCCGCCGCTTTGGCGCGCTCCAGCGCGTTGCGCATAAAGCCGCGGTCGCGCAGAACATACAGCTGAAACCACATTGGGCGTTGGATAGTGGGGGCCACCTCTTCAATCGGACAAACGGATACGGTCGATAAGGTAAAGGGAATACCTTTCGCGTCCGCCGCCCCCGCTGCCTGCACTTCGCCGCGGCGCGCATACATGCCGCACAGCCCCACCGGTGCAAGTGCTACCGGCATACTCAGTTTCTCGCCAAAAAGGGTGGTTTCCGTGCTCAGCGCTGACATGTTCTTCAGCACCCGCTGGCGCAGGGCAACCTGACCCAAATCCTCCACGTTTCGACGCAACGTGTACTCCGCGTAAGCACCACCGTCGATGTAGTGGAAGAGGAAAGGGGGCAGAATGCGTTGGGCGGCAGCGCGGTAGTCGCTGGCGGCGGAAATGATCATGCTTTATCTCCAGAAGAAAGCGTGGGTCGTTCGTCGGGCAGGCGGGTAATGCGCGCACGGCGAGCCTGGTCTTCATCAAATTGACGAATCGTAGTGTGAACAAAACCAAGGTGCGCCATCATCGCTTCGCGGGCGCTCCCGGCATCTCCGGCAAAAATGGCGTCCATAATTTCACGGTGCTGCCCGGTGAGTTGCGTAAAGACCGGAGGAACCTGGTACATGCGCTGGCGGCTCTGTTTCACCGAGCTTTGCAGCAAATCGAAAAAGCCGCGCATGGTCTGTAGCAGTACGACATTGTGCGACGCCTCGGCTATCGCCAGGTGAAAGCGGACGTCCGCTTGAGACGCAAGATCCGCGTCCTCGGCCAGAGTGGCCTCAAAGCAAAGACGGATTTTCTCCTTCTCGATAGGGGTCGCCCGTAGCGCCGCATGCCAGGCGGTACTCCCCTCAATAGCATGGCGTGCTTCGAGGATATCGAAGCTGTAATCCGGGTCATCTTCGAGCAGCGTTTTTAACGGCTGGACGATGTTGTGTTCCGACCATGCTTCATGCTGCCATCGCACGAATGTGCCACCGCCATGACGACTCAGCAAAACGCCTTCGCTGATGAGTTTGGCGATGGCTTCGCGCAGAGAGTTACGCGACACGCCAAGCTGCAGGGCGAGCTGACGTTCAGACGGTATTCGCATACCGGCCTCCAGCCCTCTGTCGCGGATGAGTGTTCGGATTCGCCGTGCAACATCCTCAGAAAGACGCTCTGCTATCGCTGTCATGGTGTGCCCCATTACCTGTGTGCATGGAAAAGTGGTACTGCCAGTCAGCGGCAGCGCTTTACACTGTACATTAGGTTAATCGGGTGTTTTGTAATGGCAATGTTAATTTTATGTGATTTTGCGGGGTGTGAACTGACACGCATTAACGTGTAAAGTGGTAGGGCCACTTGAAGCCCATTCCATCAGGCTATCTTGCGTACTAGTTTGAACCTGGGCAGTGCTCAAACAAGACGCAGAGTGTTTTGAACGTCCGCAGGGCGGTCCCGTCGGGATAAGCGAAGCACAAAATCCTCACCTACTACGTGTACGCTCCGGTTTTTCCGCCCTGTCCAGGCTTAAACTTTCTACGCTGATTACGCCAGATGGGATGGATTTTAGCAAAAAAAAGCTCCCCTTCGGTTAAGAAGGGGAAACGGGATTAGAACCCGCTCTTCGCGAAGCCTGTCATCTCTTTGAGGCCCATTTCGCGGCCCAGTGCGGTCATCGGGTGCACAACCACAATGCCTCGCACGCTTTTTTTCAGCTTACCCAGATCGGCCTGTTCTTTTTTGGTGATGGCGCGCTTGAACGGCATGCTCACCAGCTTTTGTGCTTCTTTGCTGAGTTTCTGGCTGTACTGACCACGCAGACGTTCGATTTCAGCTTCGATCGTCTCTTTTTCTTTCTCCAGCTCCGCGTATTTTTCGGCGGATTCCACCAGCGACAAACCAGCCTGCTGGTGACGGATAGCGTCCAGACGATCGCTCAGGCGTTTAATTTCGTTCTTTTCAACTTCTTTCATAGGAATGTGTTTCTGTTGATTAAAATATAAGGATACCGCATTGCGGCGAACAACCCCAGAAAAGCACGGAAACACTAAAAGTATCCCGCATGCAGGTCCATCTTTGTTTTACGGTTGGGCGAAAAGGAGAGGCGAAAATGGCTAAATTAGGTGACTACACCCCACAAATTATCGATAAAGCGATCGATTTTATCGCTTCAAGCCAGGCGTTCCGTGAATACCTGGCGCATCAGCGTAAGCAAGACCGTGTTCCTGACGATATTCCGACAGATAAAGTCGAGATGTACCGGGAACGGCTGGAATATTATCGCCAGCTTTACCGGCCTGCGTGTGTTCATGAAGAAGAGACAGAGTAAACCGGCTGATAAACCTGGCGAGCTTATTTCTGAAATGCTTTTTTCAGGCTGATTCGGGAAATCAGCTCAGTCAGGGAAAGCACCATCGTTGAACGAACGACCTGCTGGTAACGCTGTTTTTGCATAGCGAACAGGTCGGGGTCGCTGGTATCAAAGGGCGGCGTTGCAGGCAGCGCCGCCACGCAGTGCAGTTCGCCAAACGGCCCCAGGATTTCATCATCCGTGAAAGCGTATTCTGTGCCGTCGTGATTCAGTTCTTCACGTAACGCCATCAACAATTCCGCATCTTCATACTCATGCCGACTGATTACACCCAGTCCATAAATCAGTTTTAAGCGCACGGACAAATTGCCCAGCGGTCCATCTCCGTCAAGCAACGGCTCTACAGCGTATTTCACTGCATAGTCGTCTTTGCGGAAGACCTGAAGCACCAGGATATTTACCGCCTCGGTCAACAACTCGACGGCGGCAATCAGAAAGCTTCGTACGGTTTTGCCAGCATTCAGACGCTCGAGCACACGGTTTTCGAAAGCCTGTGTTAGTTCCATTATTGCCTGCATATCTGACAATCTTGTTAACAGGCGCGGGATGTCCCGCGCCAAACTCGGCATCATGCCTTTGCGTTGTATGCGTTAACAGCTTCGGCTACCACCTCGCTTGCTGCGTCCAGACCGGAGATCTGCACCAGCGCGGCCTGTGGGCCTTTTTCTTCAATTAAGGTCGCTAATTCCTGCGCCTGTGGATCTTGTTCACTGCGGTAATGCATGGCAGCGGCGATACCTTTTACCAGGTTCGCGTGCGGTAAACCATATTCCAGCGTGCCGAGCAGCGGCTTGATCAGACGATCGCCTGCGCTCAGTTTACGCAGCGGCTGACGGCCTACGCGCTCAACATCATCTTTCAGGTATGGGTTCTCAAAACGACCAAGGATTTTTTCGATATACGCGGCGTGTTTGGCAGCATCGAAGCCGTAGCGCTTGATCAGAACCGCGCCACTCTCTTCCATTGCGCCTTTCACCACTGCACGGATGCTGTCATCCAGGATGGCGTCGCGAATGGTCTGATGACCGGTCTGTTGTCCAAGGTACGCGGTTATAGCATGCCCGGTGTTTAACGTGAAGAGCTTGCGCTCAACAAACGCCATCAGATTGTCGGTTAATTCCATGCCCGGGATGTTTGGCAGGTCGCCAACAAACTGGGTTTTGTCGACAATCCACTCGCTAAAGGTTTCTACGGTCACTTCCAGCGGATCGTTTGTGGCAGATTCAGAAGGCGGAACAATGCGGTCTACTGCGGAATCCACGAAGCCGACATGGGCTTCAACCCATGCTTTATCTTCTGCTGCCAGCGCGTTGAACACATGGCCTTTTAGCTGAGAAGTGCCGCGCACCATGTTCTCACAGGCGATGATATTCAGCGGCGCTTCTACACCCTGCGCTTTGCGTTTTGCCAGGCCTTTGGCGATGGCCGGCGCGATACGCTCCAGAACAACCGGACCAACGGCAGTCGTCACCAGATCGACAGAGGCAATCAGCTCAACGACTTCGTCGCCGACGCTGCTCACCGCGTTAACGCCGGACACGGTGTCAACCTGCTCGTTTTCACCAACAACATGGACCTGATAGCTATGACGGGCATTAAGGGCGTCGAGAACCACCTGATTAACATCGGCGAATGTCAGCGTAATTCCCGCGTCAGCCAGCAGTTTGCCGATGAAGCCACGTCCGATATTACCTGCGCCAAAATGTAATGCTTTCATAGAATTAACCTTAATCAATGTTTTTACCCAAGAGGGCTGGGGTGAGGAACCACGTGAAATTCTCCTCACCCTAACCCTCTCCCCAAAGGGAGAGGAAAGGGGCTTGCCCGAATGCGCTTCTCTTTATTCGGGCTATGCGTCTGCGTTTCGCCAGCCGGATACGGCGGAGCCGCATCCGGGGCCAGGGTTACGCTTTCAGCAACGCCAGTACTTCTTCAACGCTGTTGGTATTTGCCAGACGCTCGATAACGGTTTCATCATCCAGTGCGTTGGTCAGGCTGGTAATCACCTGAATGTGCTCATTGTTACGAGCGGCAATACCGATAACCAGACGGGCAATATCATCCTCTTCTTCACCGAAACGAACGCCTTGCGGGTACTGGCAGAATACTACGCCGGTTTTCAGCACGCGATCTTTCGCTTCAACGGTGCCGTGCGGTACGGCGATGGACTCACCCAGGTAAGTCGGGGTCAGTTTTTCGCGTTCCAGCATCGCCTCAACGTATTCCGGCTGAACATAACCGCCTTTAACCAGTTGCTCACCGGCAAAACGGATAGCTTCTTCTTTGTTGCTTGCAGTACGGCCCAGGAACACGTTTTCTGCACCCAGCTTGAACAGGTTGCTGTCGCCAGCGTCAAAGCTATCCTGCAAGCTGGTCTGAACCTTTACGCTGTTGTCCACGTGGCGCTGTGCGGCAACCAGGCGTTCAGTCAGATTGGTATACAGGCCGCTGTCCAGGAAGTTGGTCAGCGAAATGTGCTGTGCCTGAGGAGCCTGACGCATAGCGCGCTCGGTCAGGTCACGGTGCGTAATCACCAGGTCAACATCAGACGGCAGGCTATTGATAGCGCTGTTGGTCACAGAGATGTTGGTCAGACCGGCATCCTGGACTTTCTTACGCAGCACACCGGCACCCATTGCGCTGGAACCCATACCGGCATCACACGCAACGATGATTTTACGAACGTGGCTCAGGTCGTTAGTCACGTCGCCAGCAGCCAGCGGGGTAGCGCCTTTAGACTGTGCTTTCATGTCCTGTACACGACGGGTAGCCGCTTCGATATCTTCCTCTTCTTCTTTAACTTTGCTGGTTTTCAGCAGGATAGATGCGATAACGAAGGAGACGAGCAGCGCCGCGAAAATAGCCACGAGGTTCGCGAAGTAAGTTCCTTTCGGCGTCATTGCCAGCACGGCCAGGATAGAACCCGGAGAAGCCGGAGAGACCAGACCGCCGTTCAGCACGCTCAGCGTGAACACGCCAGTCATACCGCCGAGGATTACAGCCAGCAGCAGACGTGGGTTCATCAGCACATACGGGAAGTAAATTTCGTGGATACCGCCCAGGAAGTGGATGATAGCTGCGCCGCCAGCAGACTGACGAGCACTACCACGACCGAAGAACATGTACGCCAGCAGCACGCCCATCCCCGGACCCGGGTTTGCTTCGATCAGGAAGAAGATAGACTTGCCGAGATCATGAGACTGCTGAATACCCAGCGGTGAGAAGATACCGTGGTTGATGGCGTTATTGAGGAACAGGATTTTCGCCGGTTCAACAAAGATGGACGCCAGCGGCAGCATGTCGTGCGCCACCATGAAGTTAACGCCAGCAGCCAGGCCTTTAGACAGGACTTCAACCGCAGGGCCGATACCTTTAAACGCCAGCAGCGCCAGGATCATACCGATGATGCCAGCGGAGAAGTTATTCACCAGCATTTCGAAACCGGATTTGATCTTACCGTCTACCGCGGCGTCGAATTTCTTAATGCACAGGCCGCCCAGAGGACCGGCAACCATTGCACCCAGGAACATCGGCATATCCGCACCAACGATAACACCCATGGTGGTGATTGCACCCACCACGCCACCACGATCGCCACCCACCAGACGACCACCGGTGAAACCGATCAGCAGCGGCAGCAGGAAAGTAATCATTGGGCCGACGAGTTTCGCCAGCGTTTCGTTTGGTAACCATCCTGTAGGAATAAACAATGCGGTAATAATACCCCACGCGATAAACGCGCCGATATTTGGCATTACCATGTTGCTGAGGAAGCGACCAAAGCTTTGCACTCTGATCTTGATATCGGATGACATAAAACACCCCTTCTTATGTTTGCTATCTCACAGGCCGGAAGCCCGAGGTTTTGTTGTTAACGTGGCGGCAGAGGTAGCCGGACCCATGATCTGTGCTGCGAAATCTCGCACCGAATTGATGAACTGTCCAGATAGCGCCAATTTGTGTGATTAATATCACGTTAATGCAGGGGGTATACCATCCAATGAAGTGATCTTGGTCACAAAAGGAATGTGTAAAAAAAGAACAAAGGATAAAAATTAACCGCCAACAGCCTGTTAATGTGATGTTAATCACAATTGTTGGCTGTGAGTTTGTTTCTTGTTTGTGATCTAAATCACAAGATATTTTCGCCAGGAGTTTTCCGAGTGTGATCCCTCGCAAACTGTGGTTTTTCCGGTCCCCTGCCTCTGTAATTCCCTTTCATTTTTCACGCTGTTTCGAAAGCAAGACGCAATGCATATAGAGTCAGAGCAGTTTTCATATTTATGAAATGGTCTGCGCGCGCTTTGGTCTGGTAGTACATACTTAATGTTTTGTTGGCGAAGCGGAGAAAGCAATGAAACTTATCGGCAGCTATACCAGCCCTTTTGTACGAAAAATATCGGTCATCCTGCTGGAGAAGGGCATCACCTTCGAGTTTGTGAATGAACAGCCTTACAACGCGATTAACGGTGTGGCGCATTACAATCCGTTGGGAAAAGTACCGGCCCTGGTAACCGATGAGGGTGAAGTGTGGTACGACTCGCCGATCATTGCCGAATATATCGACCTGTTGGGCATCGCTCCGGCTATGCTGCCTGCCGATCCTAAAGCCGCGCTGAAAATTCGTCAGATTGAAGCACTGGCGGACGGGATCATGGATGCGGCGCTGGTTTCCGTACGCGAGCAGGCACGTCCGGTTGCTCAGCAATCAGAAACGGAACTCTTACGCCAGCGCGAAAAAATCAATCGGGGCCTCGATACCCTGGAAAGCTATATCAACGAAGGGGCACTGCGCATTGATGAGATGAACCTTGCCACTATTGCCATTGCCTGCGCCATTAGCTATCTCAATTTTCGCCGTGTCTCGCCCGGCTGGTGTGTTGAACGACCGCAATTGGTCAAAATGGTGGAAAATCTCTTTCAGCGTGAAAGCTTTGCGCGCACAGAACCACCAAAGGATTGACGCCCGTTCTGTCAGGCTGAACCAAGTCGCTGTACAATCCCTCCATGTCGAATCCCTCTCCTGTCGGGAGGGGGCCACTCTCAGCCAGGCCATTTCATGACAACGGAAAATCACTCGCTTTACAGCCAGATCCCCTCAACCGATCGCCTGTTACGTGATGAGGCGTTCACTTTGTTATTGACCGAATTTGGGCACAACCGTGTGGCGCAGACGCTGCGCCAGTTGCAGGATGAGGCCCGTGATGGCATCCGCCAGCGTCAGGCATTGCCCGTCTGGTGTAATGACTGGGCACAGGCAACGTATCAGCGCTTGTTAGATGAAAATGCCAGCGCATTGCGTCCGGTCATCAACCTGACAGGCACCGTGCTGCACACCAATCTGGGGCGGGCATTGCAGGCGGAAGCGGCGATAGAGGCGGTCGCACAGGCGATGCGTTCTCCCGTAACGCTGGAGTACTCGCTGGATGATGCCGGACGCGGGCATCGCGATCGGGCGTTGGCCGATATCCTGTGTCGTCTGACAGGCGCGGAGGATGCCTGCATCGTCAATAACAATGCGGCGGCGGTGCTTCTGATGCTGGCGGCAACGGGCAGCGGCAAAGAAGTGGTGGTCTCCCGTGGCGAACTGGTGGAAATCGGCGGTGCGTTTCGTATTCCGGATGTCATGCGTCAGGCAGGCTGTTTTCTGCATGAAGTCGGCACCACCAATCGCACGCATGTTAAAGATTATCGCGAGGCGGTGAACGACAATACCGCGTTGTTGATGAAGGTGCACACCAGCAACTATCACATTGAAGGCTTTACCAAAACGGTAGACGAAACTGAGCTGGTGGCGCTGGGTGATGAGCTGAATGTCCCGGTGATTGCGGATTTGGGTAGCGGCTCGCTGGTGGATTTACGTCTCTATGGTTTGCCAAAAGAGCCCATGCCGCAGGAACTGATTGCGGCCGGAGTGAGCCTGGTGAGTTTTTCCGGCGATAAACTGCTTGGCGGTCCGCAGGCTGGCATTATCGTAGGAAAAAAAGCGCTGATTGAAAAGTTGCAGCGCCACCCGCTTAAGCGGGCGTTACGGGCAGATAAAATGACCCTGGCAGCACTGGAAGCGACGCTACGTCTTTATCTGCACCCGGAAAAGCTGCGGGACAATTTACCGACCCTGCGTTTACTCACCCGCAATCCGGGCGAGATTCGCCAGCAAGCGTTGCGGCTTGCCGGGGTGCTGGCCGACCATTACGATGCGTTTGACCTGAGTGTAGAGGATTGTTTCTCGCAAATCGGCAGTGGTTCCCTGCCGGTGGACAGGCTACCCAGCGCCGCGCTGACCTTTACCCCGCGTGACGGCAGCGGGCGTCGTCTGGAAGCGCTCGCGGCAACATGGCGTAACCTGCCAGAGCCGGTGTTGGGGCGGATCGCTGATGGCCGCTTATGGCTCGATTTACGCTGTCTTGAGAATGAACCCCGATTTCTGGAGATGTTGTTGAAATGATTATTGCCACCGCCGGGCATGTCGACCACGGCAAAACGACATTATTGCAGGCGATTACCGGCGTGAACGCTGACCGTTTGCCGGAAGAGAAAGCGCGCGGTATGACCATTGATCTTGGCTATGCTTACTGGCCGCAGCCAGATGGCCGCGTGCCGGGCTTCATTGATGTGCCGGGACACGAGAAATTTCTCTCCAATATGCTGGCAGGCGTAGGCGGTATTGACCATGCGCTGCTGGTGGTGGCCTGTGATGATGGGGTGATGGCACAGACCCGCGAGCATCTGGCTATTTTGCAACTGACCGACAACCCGGCGCTGACCGTCGCGCTGACCAAAGCCGACAGAGTGGATGCGGCGCGTATTGATGCGGTACGGCAGGACGTGCTGGCGACGTTAAATGACTTTGGCTGGGAAGAAGCGGCGCTGTTTGTGACGGCGGCAACCGAAGCGCGCGGCATTGACGAACTGCGCGCGCATCTGCTGCAACTGCCTGCGCGCGCGCATCCGCAGCATCAACGTTTTCGTCTGGCGCTCGACCGGGCGTTTACGGTGAAAGGGGCGGGGCTGGTGGTCACCGGAACCGCGCTCTCGGGGGAAGTGCGCGTGGGTGATACGCTATGGTTGACCGGGGTAAATAAGCCGATGCGTGTTCGCGGTCTGCATGCGCAGAATCAACAGGCCGACAGGGCGCATGCAGGGCAACGCATTGCCCTGAATATCGCCGGCGATGCGGAAAAAGATGATGTGACCCGTGGGGACTGGCTGCTTTCCGTCACGCCACCCGAACCTTCGGAGCGTGTCATTGTGGCGCTGCAAACCCATACGCCGTTGACGCAGTGGCAACCGCTGCATATTCACCATGCTGCGAGCCATATCACCGGGCGCGTATCGCTGCTGGATAACAACCTGGCGGAGCTGGTGCTTGATACGCCGTTATGGCTGGCAGATAACGACAGGCTGGTGCTGCGGGACATTTCCGCGCGTGAAACGCTGGCAGGTGCCCGCGTGGTAGCGTTGCGCCCACCGCGTCGCGGCAAGCGCAAACCGGAGTATCAGCAGTGGATTGGCGCGCTGGCGGCCACGGAAAGCGATGCGCAGGCGCTGGCCGTGCATCTTCAACGTGGGGCGGTGAACCTTCCGGCATTTGCCTGGGCGCGGCAGTTGAGCGAAGCCGGGCTTGAGGCATTGCTGAAAGAACCGGGCTTTATCCGTGCGGGAGATAATCTGCTCAGTGCGCCTGTGGCCGCAGGCTGGCAGCGTAAATTGCTTGCGACGCTTGCGCAGTATCACGATCAGCATGCGGATGAACCCGGACCTGGCCGCGAGCGTTTACGCCGTATGGCGCTGCCGATGGAAGATGAAGCGCTGGTGCTGACGCTGATTGAACAGATGCGCGCCAGCGGTGAGATCCACAGTCATCACGGCTGGCTGCATCTGCCGGATCACAAAGCGGGCTTTACCGATGAACAGGCCGCCATCTGGCAACGTGCCGAGCCGCTGTTTGGTGATGAACCCTGGTGGGTACGTGATCTAGCGCGCGAAACGGGCGCGGATGAGCAGGTGATGCGCAGTGTGTTGCGCCAGGCGGCACAACAAGGGCTGATAACGGCGATCGTCAAAGATCGTTATTACCGCAACGATCGGATTGTCGCGTTCGCCAGTATGATCCGCGACCGCGATCCGATTCACGGTTCTACCAGCGCGGCAGATTTCCGCGACACCCTCAACGTCGGGCGCAAGCTCGCTATTCAGATTCTGGAGTACTTTGACCGCATCGGTTTCACCCGCCGTCGCGGCAATGACCATATCTTGCGCGATAAAGCGTTGTTTACGAAATAGCCTGGTTCCCCGGTGGCGCTGCGCTTACCGGGGCTACGACCGAGCGATGAAACATACTGTGCGCTCGATCGGTCCCCTCTCCCTTGAGGGAGAGGGCTAGGGTGAGGGGGGAATTTCGGATGGCAATGCCGGAGTCAGTTATAGAGCGCTGCAGTTGCTTTTAATATATCTGCGTAAGAATAGATATCATCAACATTGTCAATCGGATGACGCGTCTCATTTTTCTCAATATCGAAAATGCCTATGTATTTTTGAGAACGATTGAAATGCAATCGGCAAATAGGTTTTCGATTATTATCGTCGACTAAAATTCCAAAATAACTTTTTGTGTCCCTATGGTTAATGCGATGGGAATCAACTACGGTGCGCGTGATAGCTTTTACTATATGAAAACCTTCAAGTTCTTCTAGTGTTGTGGTGATCTCATTTTCATCTTTTAAAATGGGTTCGATTTTCTCAGTGCTCTCGTTTGATGGTTCACTTCTTACAGGGCTAATTCCGGTGATTGCGGATTTAAGTCTTTCATTAACCTGATCATTTAGAAATTGGCTAAAAGATTTTTTCGTCAAAATTAAAAAAGAATCTCTTACTTTTTGGGTTAAAATTCCATCATAAACACGGGATGCAAAGAATTTCACAAAATCATCTTCTGGTTCATTTAACTGTGCATGAAGAATTCTCTTTATTTGGCTAACATATTTTAACTCACCTGCGGCGTTAATGATTGATTCCAGGTCAAATGAAGATTTTGTGATTTTTTTTAGTTCAGGTACTAAGTTCTCATCAATATCCAGGAGATTTATTTCCAGGAATGGTTTCTCATCCATTTTATTGGGAGCATCAAGATCTGTGTAGAATTGATAAATTTGCCCATTAGTAAGAATAGAGATTCTTGCATTGGTAACGTGGAAGTATCTGAATAACTGCGATGCATGATTGATGTTGAGGGACTCGCCGATTTTTTTGCATTCGATAAGGATTTGTATGTCACCATCGCGCAAAATAGCGTAATCAATCTTCTCACCTTTTTTAGTGCCAACATCACACACGAATTCAGGGATGACTTCCAATGGATCAAAAACATCATAACCTAAAATATTATGTATGAATGGCATGACAAAAGCATTCTTGGTCGCTTCTTCAGTTTCTATTGCACTGATTTGTTGCTTAATCTTTGCTGATAAGGCGTTAAGCTTTTCAATGAATTCCATAATAGAGACCTTTTTGTGTTTTCCAGAGGTGGCTATTTTGGGATATCACTACCAATTATAAAACTCAATATCCTGGATGCCATTGGAAATTAAAAGTAGTGATTCGGGATCAATGTCACATATGGATAGGTTTGAGTAAAAGATATGTTAAAAATTATGATGAGTTGATATATCTGAAATTATTATTAGATATTTATCTGTTATTCATAGATATGAGGGTTTCTATTAACAACAGATGTTAATGATCGCTCTCCAATCGATTGTATAGAAAAATTTTTTATAACTTTTGCGCACCTCTTCCCAGACTACATCCCTTCCCGATGACCGACATTGTTCTCTGCGCTAGTGTGATCCTTGTGCCTGCATTCGTGTGTATGGTGTGTATAATCAAAAGCGGGAGCAAGGATTGTGACCAGCGCAGAGGTGATGGTTACCTTGAGAAAGCAGGGATGGGTCCATATCCGAACAAAGTGAAGCCACCATCAGTTCAGCCATCCCCAACGAACTGGGCTGGTGACGGTTCCCCATCCACGAAAAGACATAAACCAGGTACGCTGGCGCAAATCTGGCGTCAGGCGGGCATTAAATCATAACGCAGGAGCCAGACATGTTTTATCCGGCCTACATTCATGCTGATGCCGACGGCAGTGCCAGCGGTTTTTTCCCGGATGTTCCCGGGTGCTATTTTGCGGGTGACACGCTGAATGACGCATTTCGGGATGCACAAAGTGCATTGATGGCCCATTTTGAGACGCTCTGTGAAATGGGGGAGGCGTTACCCGGCGCGCGTGGGGTGGAACATCATCTTGAGGCACAGCCTGACGATTTCACCGACGGGCAGTGGCTGCTGGTGGACATCAACATGAACCAGTTTGATGGTCGCGCTGAGCGCATAAATATTACGCTGCCCCGCCGGTTACTGACTAAAATTGATACGTTTGTTCGCGACCATCCCCAGTTCAGTAATCGAAGTGCCTTCTTAGCCGAAGCGGCGCGTCGGGCATTAACGCGCGAGCAAATATGACCCGTTGCCCGTAGTCTGCTAGCATAGCGGCCTGCAACTACTCAGAGATAACACCGTGACCGCCTTTTCAACCTTAAATGCTTTGCCCGCTGAACTCCTCGCCAACCTTGATGAGCTGGGTTATCACTCCATGACCCCGGTCCAGGCGGCGGCATTGCCGGCGATCCTTGAAGGCAAAGACGTGCGCGTACAGGCGCAGACCGGCAGCGGCAAAACCGCCGCCTTTGGCTTAGGCTTGCTGCAGCACATTGATGCCAGCCAGTTTGTGACCCAATCTCTGGTGCTTTGCCCGACGCGCGAGCTGGCCGATCAGGTCGCCAAAGAGCTTCGTCGTCTGGCGCGTTATCTGCCCAATATTAAGATTCTGACTTTATGCGGCGGCGTGCCGTTTGGCGCACAGCGCGATTCGCTCCAGCATGCGCCGCATATCATCGTCGCCACACCGGGCCGTCTTCTGGATCATCTGGAAAAAGCCACCGTCAGCCTGGACGCCCTGAAAACGCTGGTGTTGGACGAAGCCGATCGCATGCTCGATATGGGCTTTAGCGACGCCATCGACGCGATTTTGCGCCATGCGCCAGAACGCCGCCAGACGCTGCTCTTTTCCGCCACGTGGCCTGCGGCGATTGCGGCCATCAGTACCCGCTTCCAGCGCGATCCGCAGACCATCGAAATCGACGCGGTCGACGCCTTACCGGCGGTGGAACAGCACTTCTACGAAGTCTCGCGCCGGGAAAAAATTCCGTTGCTGTTGAGTTTGTTAAGCAAACATCAGCCGGCCTCCTGCGTGGTGTTCTGTAACACTAAAAAAGATTGCCAGGAAGTGTGCGATGCCCTGAATGAACGTAACCAGAGCGCGCTGGCGCTGCATGGCGATATGGAACAACGCGACCGCGACCAGACGCTGGTACGCTTTGCCAACGGCAGCAGCCGTGTGCTGGTGGCTACCGACGTCGCCGCGCGCGGGCTGGATATCAAAGCGCTGGAAATGGTGATCAACTACGAACTCTCCTGGGACCCGGAAGTGCACGTACACCGTATTGGCCGTACCGCGCGTGCCGGGCAGAGCGGCATGGCGCTGAGTCTGTGCGCACCTGAAGAAGCCCAGCGTGCGGCGATTCTCGGTGAGATGCTGGCGATTTCGCTCGACTGGCAATCCCCGGTTATCAGCAACAACATCAAGCCGCTGGAAGCCGACATGGCGACGCTGTGTATTGATGGCGGGAAGAAAGCCAAAATGCGCCCGGGCGATATTCTGGGCGCCCTGACCGGTGATATTGGGCTGGATGGCGCAGATATCGGCAAGATCGATATGCACCCGATGCATGCCTATGTTGCGGTGCGTCAGTCCGTAGCAAAACAGGCCTGGAAGCAGCTCCAGCAAGGCAAAATCAAAGGCAAAGCCTGCCGGGTGCGTCTGCTTAAATAAAACCCGGCATCCCCGGTAGCGGGGCGACAGCATGGCGGTAGCCCGGATAAGCACAGCGCATCCGGGACATCCCAACCCCTGTCGCTTCGCCTTACCTTTCCTCGTTAACCCAAATCCGCATCTCCCCTTCGCCACGGTTCGCCCAAGAGAACCACGGAATAAAGGTCAGCGTCTGCGCCTGGCGTTCGCCGGGCGTTTTGTCATACCGCCACAGCGCCTGTTGCCCGGCATCCGCCGCCGTTTGTTTATAGCCCTGTGCCTGAATCAGCATTTTATGGGCGAAGATCCCCTTGCCCTCAAAAACGGTGAATGCCGCCTGCGGTGGGAGCCACAGGTTATGCAGCTCTTCCCCATTGTCCGCCTGCTCCAGGCAGTAGACCAGCGGCCCGCGCTGAATCGCCACTTTGCCCGCCACATGGCGCAGCAGCGGATTGCCATACACCCGACGTACCGGCATCGGCAGGGTAAGCGTCAGGGTATCCCCCTCCTGCCAGCGACGCTGAATGTGCAAATAACCTTTGCGGATGTCTTTCACGACGTCCATACCGTTCAGTGAAACCTGCGGATTATCGCACCAGTCCGGCAGACGCAGGGCCAGCGTGTGGTCAATCGCCTGCGGTGACTCAATGGTAAGGGTAACCTGCTCCTGCCACGGATAGTTACCGCTGATACGTAGCCGCAGCGCCTGGTCGCCCACCGGGATCTCCACGCTGTTACCAATGTAGAGATTGATATAGAGCGCATCCTCGCGCGGCGTGTAGAGATAATGGCCGAGCGAGGTGAGCACGCGGGCAATATTCGGCGGACAGCAGGCACAGCCAAACCAGCGCTGACGAACGGGCTTCACGTGGTCATAGATATGATTGAATTTCAGCGACTTCGGATGCACTTCCAGCGGGTTAACGTAGAAGAAGTGTTTTCCGTCCAGCGCCATCCCACCGAGCACCGTATTGTAAAGCGCGCGCTCCATCACGTCGGCGTACTGACTGTCGGCCTCCATCTCCAGCATTCGGCGGGCGAACATCATCAGCCCAATCGAGGCGCAGCTTTCGGCATACACCGTGTCGTTGGGCAGGTCGTAATCGCTGCTGAACGCCTCGCCGCTGCTCTGCGAGCCGATGCCGCCGGTGATATATAACTGGCGCTGCGCCATATTGTTCCATAGACGCAGGCAATCCTGACGCTTGCCTTCATCCTGGCTTAAGCGCGCCAGATGGGCCACACCGGTCATCAGGTAGACGAAGCGTACCGCGTGGCCGATGGCGGTCTGCTGTTCGGCCAGCGGCTGATGCGCCTGGCTGTAAGCTTTGTCTTTGACCATCCAGGCCGGGCCATAGGTGTTCCAGTAAGAGGTTTTGCCGCGCTTTTCATACTCTGCATCGTAAAAATGCGGCCGGGTGCCGCGCTGTTCGACAAAGTAGTTCACCAACGCCATATAGCGCGGCTCCTGCGTCACTTCATACAGGCGCATCAACGCCAGCTCGATTTCCGGGTGGCCGGGGTAGCCGTGCAACTGCTGTTCGCCGGGTCCAAACACCGTATCGATATGATCTGCCAGGCGGCAGACGACATCGAGCAGGCGGCGCTTGCCGGTACCCTGGAAGTACGCCACGCCCGCTTCAATCATGTGCCCGGCGCAATAGAGCTCATGGCATTCGGCCAGGTTAGTCCAGCGATCCTGCGGTGCTTTGACCGTGAAATAGGTATTGAGATAGCCGTCGTCACATTGGGCCGCGGCGACCAGTTCGATCACCTCATCGGCGGTCTTCTCCAGTTCCGCATCCGGCTTCTGGCAGAGCGACCATGCCACCGCTTCCAGCCATTTGGCGACGTCGCTGTCCTGAAAGACCATGCCGTAAAACTCGCCCTCCTGCAGCCCGGCAGCGATACGAAAGTTTTCAATCGCATGGCTGGGGTCGGCTTCGGCGATACGGTCATTCAGCGCGTCCCACTGGTAGGGAATGACAACCTCGCGCACCAGTTGTTGGTACTGGCCGAGAAACGCATCGCTGACTTTCAGTTTGTGCAGATCGACTTCCATTACAGACTCCTTAAGACTGAACATGACGCTGGCGCAGATCGGTAGCAATACGCGCCATCATGGGATTGTTGAGCTTGCAGACGCGGATGGTGAACGCCAGCAGCAAATGGAAAAGGGCGGGCAGCAGTGTCTCCATTGCAGTGATGCCTTGTAACGAGGCCGGGGTCTGATTTCCTGCGCCTGGCTGGTAGGCGACGAAAATAAACACCAGGCTGATGATGACGGCGCTGGAGGCCCACGCGAGCTTGATGCAGAAGAGGTTAAAGGCGAAGTTCATGCCGGATGAACGCACGCCGGTCTTCCACTCGCCGTAATCATCGGCGAAAGCCATCAGTGAGAAGTGCAGCGGCAGGGTAAAGCCGAGGATGACGCCGTTGCCCAGAATCACCGCCAGCCACAGGGTTTGCCAGGCCGGGCCGGTGGGCAGGAACCACATCATTACTGACAGCGCGGCCAGCACCAGGTTGGTGGAGTAATAGAGTTTCACCGTGTCCAGTCGCTTCGATAGCGGGTTCACCAGCACCGAGCCGAGAATCGAGGCAAAGGTCACCATGGTGAAAAACAGCGAGGTATAACCAGTGCTGCCCTGCAGTACATAGGTGATAAAGTACATGTAGCCGCCGCCGCGAATATTGAACACATTGATCAGCAGGAATGACATTAGCAGCATCAGTAACAACTGGTCGTTTTTGCGCAGCCCCGCCATATGTTCACGCAGGGTGAATTTGCCCATCGTTGACAGCGGCACCCGTTCGCGCACCCAGAAGAAACAACACAGGAACATCACCACGGCAATCGCGCACAGTACGCCGACACCGAGTTGGTAACCCTGCGCGGCATTGCCTTTACCCAGCGTGGAGACCAGCCACGGCAAGCCGACAGAGACCAGAAAGCCCGCCACGCCGCACAGCACAAAACGCCAGGACTGGCAGGAAATCACTTCGCTGTGACGCGTGGTCATCGTATTGATAAGCGCGCAATAGGGCACGTTGATGGCGGTATAACCGACGGAAAGTAAAAGATAAGTGCCAAACGCCCAGGCAATTTTCACGTTCATACTGGCATCGGGTACGGTGAAGGTCAGTACGCCGATAATGCCGACAGGCAGGGCAATCCACAGTTGCCAGGGGCGAAAGCGACCCCAGCGGCTTTGGGTGCGGTCGGCAATGATCCCCATTACCGGATCAGAGATGGCGTCAAAAACACGTAAGGCCATAAACAGCGTACCGACCAGCGCCGGGGTTAAGCCAAAAATATCGGTATAAAAAAAGGTCAGAAAATTCATGATTAAGCAGGTTATTACCGTTCCGCCTGCATCACCCAACCCATAGCCTATTTTTTCACGTACGGATAATTTATCGTCCAGCGCCTTTTGCGCTGAATCGGTATTGGAAATTAATGTTGAAGTCATGGAAAACGCCTCACGGATATTCCAAAAGTAACCCGCTTATTTGCAGATTTTGTTTTGTAGTTTGCAAAGTACGTTATTTATTTTGCATTGAATTCACCACACAACAAGGGAAGGGAAAAGTACAAAAAGGTGACGATTCCGACCTGATGCGCAAAGTGTGATTTTGATCCGGAACAAGGCTTATATTTCGTTAATAATCAAAAACAAAATAGAGGGTTATTGTTCATATGTAGCGAGAATTGACATATTTATGCTTCAATTATCCATAACATTTCCGCTCCGTGTACAAAATGGCGGCTTATTTATCTCTCGCGGCGTGGGGAGCCATCCATCACGTACTCTGCATTCCTGGGAGGTGATTTTCGTCGAAAAGGGGACATTAGCGATCCGCGAAGAAGATAAACTCTTTACGGTTAATGCCGGCGAAACGCTTTTACTCTGGCCGCAGCGACGACACGTTGGTGTAGGGGAATTTCCGGCAGATCTTAAATTTTACTGGCTGCATTTTGAATTAACGGCGGCGGCGGAAAAAACAGGACAAAACAGTGTGCTTATGTTGCCACAACATACTGCATTAAATGATCCGCAATATATGACAGCGTTATTTCGCCAGTTTTTACATGAGCAGGAAAATGTCCATCGCAGCGTGGCGATGGAATGTATTTTACTGCTGATTTTGCAACAAATATCGGCCTCGGCGCAAAGTGAGCGCGCCGTGGATAATCCGGGAATGGCGCTCGCCTGGAAAGCCCGGCAGATGATTGGCACGCAGTTTCATCTGCCGATTTCAGCCTCGACGCTGGCGAAGGAGCTGCACTGTAACGCCGACTACCTGGGCCGGGTGTACCGGCGCGCTTTTCGCCTGACGTTGACCGAAGCCATTCATCGCCAGCGGGTGCGGGCGGCCGAAAAATTGCTGATTAGCGATTCGTTGTCGTTAAAAGAGGTGGCGGGGCAGTGCGGGTTCCACGATGTGGGCTATTTCCGGCAGGTATTTCGCAAGCACACCGGACTGACGCCCGCCGCCTGGAAGCGGCGGTATTGCAAGGAGCATATTAATTCGGGGTGAGGATGGTGCGGTTTTTCCCCCTCTCCCCAAAGGGGCGAGGGGATGGTTTGCTCCCTCTCCCTGTGGGAGAGGGCCGGGGTGAGGGCATCAGACCGCAGAGGACTACTGCCCGTAATAGGCGTTAGCCCCGTGCTTACGCAGATAGTGTTTATCCAGCAGTTCAGACTGCATATCCGGCAACTGTGGCGCCAGCTGGCGGGAGAACAGACCCATATAGGCGCACTCTTCCAGCACCACTGCATTATGCACCGCGTCATGTGCGTTTTTTCCCCACGCAAACGGACCGTGGGAGTGCACCAGCACGGCCGGAACCTGCATTGGGTTCAGGTCGCGCGCTTCAAACGTCTTGATGATCACTTCCCCGGTTTCGTACTCATACTCGCCGTTGATTTCCTCGGTCGTCATCAGACGCGTGCACGGAATGGTGCCGTAGAAGTAGTCCGCGTGCGTCGTGCCCCAGGCAGGCAGATCCAGCCCCGCCTGCGACCAGATCGTCGCGTGGCGGGAGTGGGTATGCACAATCCCGCCAATTTCCGGGAAGCGACGATATAGCGCCAGGTGCGTTGGCGTATCAGAAGAGGGCTTTTTGCTGCCGTCCACGACCTTGCCGCTGGCGATATCCACCACCACCATATCGTCGGCTTTCATCACCTCGTACTCCACGCCCGAGGGTTTAATCACCATCAGTTTGCGGCTTTCATCGACTGCGCTGACATTACCCCAGGTAAAGGTGACAAGCCCGTGGGCGGGTAGCGCCAGGTTGGCCGCCAGCACCTCGGCTTTCAGTTGCTCTAACATATGAATCCTCCTTCCTGCATACGGGCTTCAATCCAGCGACGGGCCTGGATGATCTCCAGCACCGGCTCTTTGGCTTTTTCGGTCCACATCTCAATCAGAAATGCGCCGCGATAATTCAGGTTCTGCAATGTACTGAATACATTGACGAAATCTACACAGCCTTCGCCGAACGGCACGTCGCGGAACTGGCCGGGGCTGGTTTCGGTGACGGGTTGCGTGTCTTTCAGGTGGATGGCGGCGATACGGTCGATGCCGAGCGCCAGCTCTGCCGGTACGTCGTTACCCCACGCGCTGAGGTTGCCCACGTCCGGGTAGACGGTGAACCACGGCGAGGCGAGCATCTCGTCCCATTTTTTCCATTTGGTAATGGAGTTCATAAACGCGGTGTCCATGATTTCCACTGCCAGCATCACCTGCGCCCCTGCCGCCTGCTCAACGGCCCATGCCAGCCCTTCGGCGAAACGCTGCTGAGTGCCTGCGTCATGCTCTTCGTAATAGACGTCGTAACCCGCAAGCTGAATAGTGCGGATACCTAAATCGCGTGCCAGTTTGATGGCTTTGATCATGATATCGCGGGCGCGTTCACGCACGGCTTCATCGCGGCTGCCGAACGGGAAACGGCGATGGGCGGAAAGACACATCGACGGAATCGATACATTGGTTTCCAGCATCGCTTCCACTAACGAGGCGCGCTGGGCAGTGGTCCATTCGAGTCGCGAGAGTCGCTCGTCGGTTTCGTCGACGGACATTTCCACGAAGTCGAATCCGCAGCTTTTAGCCAGAACCAGACGCTCCGGCCAGGATAAGTCTTTCGGTAACGCTTTTTCATAAATACCTAACGGATGGTTGCGCATGGTTACGCTCCCCAGATGTCGCGAATGCGGGCGTGGAATTCTTCGGCGACCTGCTGCGGATTCGCCGCGCCAGACAGCGCGCGTCCGGCAATGAACGCCTTCACATTGATCTCTTTGAACAACGGCAAATCGGCAGGGGTGATGCCGCCGGTGACGGAAAGTTCCAGACCGATGTCGGACAGCGCTTTCATGCGCGCCAGGTCCGCTTCGCCCCACTGCTGGCCGCTCGCCTGGGCGTCACGACCACGGTGGTAAATCGCCTGACGCACGCCGGTGTTGTACCAGTCGCGGGCATCATCGAAAGTCCAGTTACCAAACAGCTCAATCTGGATTTCGCCCCCGCGCGCGGCAGCGACGGCATGGCCTTTTTCGATGGTGGCGAGCGGGGCAGCGCAGATGATGGTCATCCAGTTTGCACCCGCTTCCAGCGCCTGCCGGGCAAGCGTTTCACCGGCATCGGCCACTTTCCAGTCGGCAACGATGGTTTTCTCCGGACACTGGGCGCGTAAAGCACGCACGGCCTGCAGCCCTTCGCTGAGGCAGAGAATGGTACCCGCTTCCACGATGTCGACGTGGTCTTTTAACAACGCCACGTCACGCTGGGCGGCGGCAAGGTCGGTGTGGTCGAGCGCCAGCTGCAGTAATGGTCGGCTCATAAAGAGTGCTCCTTAATACGGGCGTGAAAGCCCTGAAGTGCTTCAATTAAAATCTGGTAACGGTGATATTTGCGCTGGTAGGCGGCATGGGCGTTCATGTCCGGCGTCAGGGTGTGCATCGCGTAATTAAGCGTCTGCTGGGCATCGCTAAAGTTCTGATAGATGCCGGTGCCGACCAGCGCGGCGATGGCTGCGCCAAAACAGCCGGTCTCTTCCACCTGGGGGAGTTCAACGGGCAGGCCGCTGACATCCGCCAGCATCTGCATCCACACCCTGGAATGGGCGGGGCCGCCGGTGACACGCAGGGCGCGCACGTCGGTAAAACGCTCACGCATGCGGTTGAGGTGCGTCATATGGCTGAACACCACCCCTTCGTAGACCGCCTGTAATAAATGCGCGCGGGTGTGCAGCGCCTGCATGCCATAAAAGCCGCTGGTCATGTCGAGCCCGGCGTTGCTGCCATACAGGAAAGGTAAGAAGAAGACGTCACTACCCGCTTTCGGCAGGCTGTCGACGAGTTTGTTGATCTCGTCAAAGCTGATGTCGCCCCACTGGGTGGTTAGCCATTCCAGATTGCCGGAAGAGGTGGGGCTGGCTTCGTGCACAATGTACTGGCCGTCATTGACATAGCGGCCATACACATAAGGGTGTGCTTCGTTGTCGCGCAGCCCTTTGGCGATACCGCTGGTCACCGCCCAGGTGCCCATCACGGCATTGAGCGTGTATTCGTCTTCCAGACCGGCGCAAATCGCGGTGGAAACCACATCAAACAGACCGCCCACAACGGGAGTTCCCGCTGCGAGACCGGTAATGGCGGCTGCCTGAGCGGTGATTTCCCCGCTGATCTCGGCTGAACCCACAATCGGCGGCAACGCGGGGTCTATCTCGCTAATGCCCAGCCATTGCGTCAGGCAGGGGTCATACTGCCCGGTGGTCATATGGTAGAGGTTGGATTCAGAGATATTGCTCTCTTCGCACCCTTTCACGCCGGTCAAACACCAGCGCAGGTAATCGTGGCCCATCATCACACAACCGATCTGTGCGTAACGTTGCGGCTCGTTTTCTTTTACCCAGCGCAGCAGCGAGGCCGGGTGCCCGGTCCACAGGGTCTGGCGCGTTAACGGGTAGAGTTTTTGCGGAATGCCATCCTGCTGCCAGCGCTTGACGATTTCCATGGCGCGGCGGTCGGAAGAGAGGATCGCGCTACCCAGAGGCTGGTCATTTTTATCGAGCAAAAATAATCCTTTGCCCTGAGCGGAAATGCCCACGCCCTGAATGTTTTCACCGCCAACGCCGGTCCGTTGCAACAGGCGGGAGATGGTCGCCGCACAGTGCTGCCACAGTTCCGCCATGTCGCGTTCCGCCCAGCCGGGTTGCGGGCTGAGGGTGCGCACGGACTGGCGCTCAATGGCAAATTCTTTACCCTGGCTGTTATACAGTCCTGCTTTCAGATAAGTACCGCCACAATCGATACCCAGCCAGAAGGTCTCTTTTTCACTCATCTTTTTATCCTGGTGTATGCCCTCTCCGCGTGGGAGAGGGCAGGGGTGAGGGCATCAGGCCGCACCGGGTTTACCCCCTCTCCGCGTGGGAGAGGGTAGGGGTGAGGGCATCAGACCGCACCGGGTTTACCCCCTCTCCCTGTGGGAGAGGGTCGGGTTGAGGGCATCAGGCCGCACCGGGTTTACTTCCTCTCCCTGTGGGAGAGGGCAGGGTGAGGGCATCAGGCCGCACGTTTTGTCGCATTAACCGCACCCACAGACGACGCTTTGGCGTCACATTTCGCAGGCAGCAGCAGCGCCATCAGCGCGGCAATCGCCAGAGACACCGCCAGGCAGTAGACGCCCGCATCTTTGCTGTACATGGTGATCAGTACCCCCACGGCATACGGACCGCAGAAGCCGCCCAGGTTGCCCAGGGCGTTAATCACGCCGCGTGCGCCGCCGGCCATTTCCGCGCTGAACAGACGTGCAGGAATGGTCCAGAACACCCCGGCTGCGGATTGCAGGAAGAAGCCGCAGCCGACCAGGGCGGCATATGACAGCCAGATGCTCTCTTTCAGGGTGACGGAGAGGAACATGCAGGTGGCGAAGCCAATCAGCGGCAGGGAGACGAACAGTTTGCGTTTACCGGTACGGTCGGACAGAGAAGAGAACAGGAACATCCCGGCGATTGCGCCGACATAAGGCAGAATGGCAAGCATCCCGACCTGGCCCATGCTGGTGTGGGTCAACTCTTTGAGGATGGTAGGCAGCCACAGGGTATAGCCATAAATCCCGGTCTGATAGAAGAAGTTCAGCGCAATTAACTGCCACATGGTGCGGTCAGATAACACCGCGCCCAGCGAGGCATTGACCACGGTTTTACCCGCAATGGCCCGCTGCTCGGCGGCCAGGGTTTCCACCAGATATTTCTTCTCGGCCTCAGAAATCCAGCGCGCTTCCTGCGGACGGTCATAAACGGTCAGCGCCCACAGCACCAGCACGACCAGTGACAGCAGACCTTCGATGATGAACAGCCAGCGCCAGTCGAGTGCGGTAATGATCCAGCCGGAGAGCGGAGCGGTGATGATCCCGGCAATCGGCACGAACATAATGACGATGGCATTTGCACGACCACGTTCGGCATCCGGGAACCAGTTGCTGATCATGGTGAGCACCACGGGCAGCATGCCGCCTTCCGCCACACCGAGCAGGAAACGCAGTGCCAGCAATTGATATTGGTTGGTGACAATGCCGGTCAGGACAGAGATGACCGCCCAGGCGACCAGTGACCAGCCGATGAATTTTTTCCCGCTGCCGTGTACCGCGATTTTCCCGCCCGGTACCTGCAAAAAAAGGTAACCAAGGAAGAAAATACCGCCAGCCAGACCGGCCATAGTGGCGGAAATACCTAATTCTTTATCCATACCGCCAGGCATGGCAAAGGCGATATTCACGCGGTCCATATAGGAAATAATACACGCGATAAGAATAGGGGGAATAATTCTTAACCAACGTTGGCGCGGAATATCCACAGATGTAGCGTAAGAGGAAGTGTTCATATTAATCTCTCGTTAAAAGTAACTGGCCTTGCGATTAAAGTGACGCTTTATATTTATTGTCTGGATTTGTTTAACGCGTGAATGCCATCGCGTAATATGGCTATGCGATGATTCGCATCAGCATTAGCATCAATTTCCAGTAACTTAATACCGGCAAACTGTAATTTTGCTGTGTCAGCCACATTAAATAATTCTTTAGCACTTTCTACCGTGAGCAGGCTTTCCGGGCAGAAAGGGGCGAAAGGCGTGTGCAGGTCAGTCCATTCACCATACGGCCCTTCGGTGGCGGTGCCGGAGAACATCAGCGCCCCCAGTTTGCCTGCGGCTTTCACCACCTGAGTATGTTCCAGCGGCAGGGCGGTGTTACGCCCTTCAATCGCAGAACGCGCCCAGTTAATGCACACATCAATGTTGTAACCGGCGAGGGTTTCCAGCACGTTTTCCAGCGGCAGAAAACCTTTGCGCGGGGCGGGTTTGTTCATGGCATCGCAGTGTTCCAGTACGAGCGAGCATGACCAGTCCCAGCTGGCGATTTCTTTGATGGAGCGGGCAAACGCCTCGGTTGCCTGCGCCACATCAGCGTTACCGCCCAACGGTGCAGCCTGCAGCTCCAGCGAAATCACCTTGTTGGCGAAACGCTGGTTTACTGCATTGATTTTATTGAGCAAATGACGATGGAACTCGACGCATGCCCGACGTTGCTCTTCATCGCTGGAGGCCAGGCCGAAGGCCAGATTGCCGCCACTGCGACGACGCATGGTTTCCGGGATGGCAGTGACCACAATCTGCCACTCGCCCGGCGTGTGCCGGAACAACCACTCATCGCCGTAGGCATGCAGATTCTCATGGCACGGCTGTTCCAGGCCGCGAATGTGCGGCGTATCTGCGAGTAAACGCCAGAATTCCTTCTCTTCCTGTTCGCTTTTTTGGTGAAACGAAGGCGCACAGGGGTATGCGCCGATAATATAACCGGCGTCATTCGTTTTCATGTTTCGCTCCTCTTATTTATCGGATATCGATAAATAAACAACGGATTAATTCAGTGCGGAAACCGCAACTTTAACGACTATTTTTCTGATCGCTGTTTCTCTGTGTTTATTACAGGCAGGGCGATGGACATCCTGCGGGAAAAATATGGCGTAATTACCCGGCACCATTTCAATCAGTGATTCATTTTCACTGTCGTGGTAGAAAATAATATCGCGCTGCTCAAGCAGTTCTTCGCTCACCACGTTATTGCCAGTATCAATGGCGACACCAATTTGTTCTTCGCCGGAATATAAATATTGAATATCCAGATAACGGCGATGCACTTCCGGGCGCAGCTCATCGTGAGGGCGAGTGGTCAAATCGAGGATCTGCGCGTAAATGGTGCGCCCCTCAATTTCCACCACGCCCGGCTCCAGCTTGCTGAAATCCGTGGTACGCAGGAACGCCAGCGCCTTTTCAATCGCTGCCGGATACCGGCAAGCGTTGGGTTGAGAAATATGTCCATAAATCATGATGATAATCCTTACAGCGACTTGATTTTCGCCCACACGCTGTCGTCAACGGTGATACCGTTGCGGCGGTTTTCTTCCAGCAGACGCGTAAATTCATGGCCCGGCAGACGTACAGGGACATTTTCATCGGCACGTTCGGCGGTCGTGATGTAGTCCATGATGCGTTGCAGCTTGGCATCACGGGTGGCACCGTCGATCAGTTTGTCCACTTCAATGGCGATAAAGACCTGCGAAATGTTGAACTCGTCGCTGTTGTCTTCGGTGACGGCGGCCACGGAGGAGCCATCGGACAGCAGGGTGGCGATCATATCCAGCACGATGGAGAGGCCCGAGCCTTTCCAGTAACCCATTGGCAGAATGCGGCGGTTTTTCTCAATCGGTGCCGGGTCTTTAGTCAGCTTGCCTTCGTCGTCAAAGCCCCCCTCAACCGGCAGCTGGCGGCCCGCCAGGCGGTTCACTTCCAGCATGCCGTAGGAGAACATCGACATGGACATATCCACCATGGTGATCGGCGTGGATGGAATGGCAACGATCAGCGGGTTGGTTCCGATACGGCACTCTTTCGCACCCCACGGCGGCATAACGGCGATGGAGTTGGTCCAGCAAATGCCGATATAGCCTTTCTCCGCTGCCTGCCAGCCGTAGCTGCCGCCGCGCATCCAGTGGTTAGCGTTACGTACCGCCACCAGGCCGATACCGTGGTCTGAGGCCAGTTCAATCGCGCGGTCCATCATCTTTTTCGCGGTCAGGTTGCCGATGGAACGCTGGGCATCCCACTGTTCAATCGCCCCCAGCGACGTGATGCGTTTTGGCAGCGCATCCGGGATGATGTCGCCGTTTTCCAGTTGCTGGATAAAGCGCGGGAAACGGTTTACGCCGTGTGAATAGACCCCTGACTCGGTGGTGCGGGCAAACATCTCCGCACAGGCATCGGCGGTTTCTGCCGCCACGCCGCGCGCCAGCAGGACACGGTTAAACTCATTTTTAAGGTCAGAAAAACTCAATAACATACGCTTTCTCCATCACATCTTCGTTTTACATAGTGGAATGTCATTCCACTAAACTATGTTGGGTTGTGAAAACGCGCCGGCAGGGCCGGTGCGTTTCGGTATTAATCCTGTTTATCCCTGAATACGGGAGGGGGCGATGGTCACCCGGTAAAGCGATGTGGTCGCGGTAATAAACAGCGTATTTCCGTCAGGCCCGCCAAACGTGCAATTAGAGACCCGCTCAGGGACCGGAATAGTTTCCAGCAACGTCCCCTGCGGCGAGAAAATCAAAACGCCGGTCTCGCAACTGCAGAAAATATTCCCCGCCGGGTCAACGCAAAAGCCGTCCGGAATACCCGGCGCGACCTGGGTGACCACGTGAGAAAATACCGCGCTTTCGCCGTCGAGACGGTAAGCGCGAATTTCCCGGCGACCCTGCGTGGGGAAATCGATAATCGACATATCCGCCACATACAGCCATTTGTCATCCGGCGAGAAGGCCAGCCCGTTGGGGCGCTGGGTATCGCTGATGACGATCGTCGCCCGGTTGCCTGCCTCATCAAAACGGTAGACGTAGCAGCCGATCACCTGGCTTGCCGCGCGATAGCCCTCTTCGTCGCCGACGATGCCGTAGGGCGGGTCGGTGAACCAAATCGACCCGTCCTGGCGCACTGCGATATCGTTTGGCGAGTTGAAGCGCAGCCCGTCGATTTTATCCACCAGCAGGGTGTGATTGCCCTGCTTATCCGTCCGGCTGATACCGCGTCGACCGTGTTCACAGGTCAACAAACGCCCTTCATTATCCAGCGCGTTGCCGTTGGCAAAGTGGGACTCGGCGCGAAACACACTGACACCACTTTGCGCATTCCAGCGGTACATCTTGTTGCCCTTCACATCGCTGAAAATCACGCTCTGCTGTTCTGCCAGCCAGACCGGGCCTTCCGCCCAGATGGCCGGAGAACAGAGGCGTTCAAAACTGCCCGCGACGGCTAACATCTCACTTCACTCCCCAGATAGCTTTGTAGTGATCGCGATACTGGTTGCCGGGGTCGAATTCGTTGTTCTGACCACCGTCGGCGCTGATGTTCTCTTTGGTGACCAGGTGCGCCGGAGTGACGTAGCCAGACGGTTGTTTGCCGGCGAAGGCACGGTTGAATTCATCCAGTAACTGCCAGCCGTGCAGTTTCAGCGGCTCCGGCACGGTCGCGACTTGTGCCTTGCCGTCGCGTACGCGCTGGTAGGCGGTGACGGAACCATCGCCTGCCGAGATGTTGTATGGCGGTTTGCCATCCGTGCCTTTACCCGCGGTTTGCAGGGCCGGGGCCATAAAATCAAAATACAGGTCGTTGATGGCCAGTGAGTATTCGAACTTATCGCCATATTTTTGCATCAGGCTGTAGGTCATGCCCGGCATGCGGTTAGAGGTGTCGGCAAGCGGGGTATCGATAAATTCCACTACCTGGCAGCCGCTGCACTGCTCAATCACTTTCTTCATCGCGTTGGCTTTATCCAGGGCGATTTGGTAGAGCGAGTCGGTGAAAATCAGCACCTTAGCGGTACCGTTGGATTTCGCGACGGCGTAGAGCGCCGCCATGCGTGACACTTCGTTAGAGTCCGAGGTCACGTTGTAGAAAATGTTGTAGGCCGGCACCGGGCCCGGTGTCGGAACGGCGTGCCATGCGGTCAGCACGATGCCCTCTTTCACCGCTTTTTTCAGCGGGATTTTGGCGACGTTTGGGTTCCAGCCACCAATCACAATACCGTCCGGTTTGCGGGCAATTGCCTGGTTCAGCGCCGCCAGTTGGTCTTTGACCGAACCCGCGCCATCCAGCACGTCGAGTTGCCAGCCCGCGATTTTCGCCGCTTCTTCCAGCCCCTCTTTCACCCCCAGCACGCCGCCGTTTTTCATGTCTGACGCGATGAAGATAATCTTTTTGTTCGGCTGTAACGCCGGGCCCTGCGTTGGGCCATCCCACACGGTGACAGGCGCGGTCGCTTTGGCAATGGCTGCCTGTGCCTGCTGAACATAGCTGTCATCGGCCAGGGCGAAACCGCTTGCCATCATCAACCCGGCAGCCAGACAGCATTGAACTATTTTGTTATACATTTTCAGTTCCTTACGCGAGAGTCATTGGGTAACAGAGGAGCCCGGTGCGGTCGTTTGAGCACGCTGCACCAGTTTTTTATTTAATGCCCGGCGGCGCTGTGCATAACCGGCCAGGGTAATCGACAACAGGAGCGTCGCACCGTTGAACAGCGGTTCGACCCAGAAGGCGCCGCCGAACTGCTGAATCCCGGCGATACCAATCGCCAGTACCGCAATCCCGACCACCGTGCCCCAAACGTTCACGCGCCCCGGACGAATAGTGGTACTGCCAAGGAACGCACCCACAAGGGCAGGCAGAAGATAGTCCATACCGACGCTGGCCTGGCCGACGCCCTGCTCGGCGGCAATGATCACTCCGGTAAACCCGGTTAAGGTGCTGGAGGCGATAAACGCGCCGATGGTGTAACGGTTAACGGCGATGCCGTTGAGCGCGGCCGCGACCGGGTTACCGCCCACTGCGTACATACAGCGACCAATCGGGGTGTGTTCGGTGATGATCCACAGCACCACGGCGGCAAACAGGACATAAAAAGCCACCACCGGAATGCCAAACAGGTCTGAGTGGTGTAGGGCAATAAAGGCGTCCGGTAAATCGCCGACAATCTGCCGTCCGCCGGAGTGCCAGAGTGCGATGGCGTAGAGCACGGTGCCGGAACCGAGTGTGGCCACGAAGCTGTCGATGTCCGCCAGCGCCACCAGAATGCCGTTCAGCAGGCCATACAACGCGGAGAGCACCAGCACGATCGCCACGGCCACCGGCCAGGAAAAGCCATATTCCACCTGCAACGTGATGGCGAGGATGTGCCAGAGCACGATGCCAAAGCCGACGTTAAGGTCGATTTTCCCGACGATCATCGGGATGGTTGCCGCCAGCGCCAGCAGAGCTATTTTCGATTTACTGTCGAGAATGGCCTGTAAGGTCAGCAGTGAAGCGAATGAAGGTGTCGTCAGCGAAAAAACGATAACCAGCACCACGCAGATCACGGGCAGACCGTAACGAGTGGTTAATTGTCCAAGCCAGGCGGCGGCGCCATGTTCATGAAGCGATACGCGTGATTCCAGGGCCGTCGATTTCATTGATGTTTTAGCCATAACTAACGCACTCCGACTTAATGTAGTGTGCCGCTGCCGGACGCCAGTTCGAGCAACCTGGCGAACGTGACATCCTGGTTGAGAAGCTCGCCGACAATCTGCCCGCGGTTAAACACCAGCGCCCGGTTGCAGATATGCGCCACCTCTTCCAGGTCATTCGAGATAACCAGAATGGCGACGCCGTTTTGCAGCGCCTGATTGAGCAGGTCATAGATTTCCGCACGCGCGCCCACATCGACGCCCGCGGACGGGTCTTCCAGAATGAGCAGTGGGGCATTCAGTGAAAGCCAGCGCGCCATCACAACCTTTTGTTGGTTACCGCCTGACAGTGCGCTGATTTCAATGTTGATTTGCGCTGGCCGGACATCGAACTGGCGGATTTTCTCCCAGCTCATCGGCGCTTCGCTTTTTTCGTTATAGCGGGACAGTGGGGCGTGACCGTGTTTACACGGGTTCATAAATAAGTTTTCACGCACCATCATGCCCGGAATCAGACTTTCATGAAGGCGATCGCCTGCGACAAAAGAGACGCCCGCAGACATCGCCTCCCCTGGTGTTGTCGCCGTAAACGGCACGCCATTTAATGTTATTTGCCCGCTTTCCTGTGTACGGCAGGCAAACAGCAAACGTCCAATCTCTTCCTGCCCGGCGCCGCGTAGACCGGCGAGCGCCACCATCTCACCGGCACGCAGCTCGAATGAAACGGGTCCGGTATCACCCACTTTGACGTTGTCCATCTTTAACAGCACCGGCGCATCCTTATCGGGTAAGGCCTGGCGCTGGTCGTCACGCAGACTTTCGCCAACAATCAGCTCGACCAGACCACGCAGGGTGTAGTGGTCGATATCACCACCGCCTGCATAGCAACCATCGCGCATGGCGCAAACGGAGTCGGCCATCTCCATCACCTCATCCAGACGGTGGGTGATATAAATCATGCCGACCTGTTTTTCCCGCAGGATGTTCATCACCCGGAACAGGTGGCGAACATCGTCCGCAGGAAGGGAAGCCGTCGGCTCATCGAGCACCAGCACCGAGGCATCTACTGCCACCGCGCGGGCTATTGCCAGCAGGGACTTTTCAGTACGTGAGAGGTCGAACACGCGGTCATCCGGGTCAAGCTGAATGCCGATATCTTCCAGCGCTTTTTGCGCCTGGCGGCGTGTTGCCGCCCAGTCGATCAGCCCAAAGCGACGGGGAAAACCCATCACCAGCGCCATGTTTTCCGCGACAGTCATCCACTCCACCAGACCTAAGTCTTGATGGATAAAGGCGATAGGTTGTTCGTTGCCCTGGCGCAGCGCGGCGGCAGAATCCACAGGTTCACCGCGAAACAGGATTTCGCCGCCGTCGCGGGAATAGACGCCGGCCAGCACCTTAATCAGCGTGGATTTGCCCGCACCGTTCTCCCCCAGCAGTGCCACAACCTTGCCCGGATAGATATCCAGGCTGACGTTGTTGACCGCCACATTTCCCCCAAAGCGCTTAACGATATGGCGCATGGATAACAACGGAGATAACACTGCTGCTTCTGCCATTTAAGGTGACCTCCCACCGAGGGAAAGAGAACGTTGTGCAACCTGTAAATTTCACTATGCGAAATCTGATTTCAAATATAGCGATCATGATTTGACAAATCAATTGCTGGATATATTTTTGAAATGTAATAAAATCAATAAATTACAAAATTTCTGTTCAGATCGTGAAGTGAAACACACTTTGCGCTACCATCAGGTCGCCACAAAAAGGAGGCGGAAGCGATGAACACCAAAGAGAGTGAAAACACGCAGGAGAAAGAGAGGCCGGCAGGAAGCCAGAGCTTGTTTCGCGGTTTGATGTTGATAGAGATACTGAGCAATTACCCGAACGGTTGTCCGCTGGCGCACTTGTCCGAACTGGCGGGGCTGAATAAAAGTACCGTGCACCGATTACTGCAGGGGCTGCAATCCTGCGGCTACGTTACCCCCGCGCCCGCTGCCGGGAGCTACCGCTTAACCACAAAATTTATCGCCGTCGGCCAAAAAGCGCTGACGTCGCTGAATATCATCCACGTTGCCGCGCCGCATCTGGAAGCGCTGAACCTGGCGACCGGGGAAACCATTAACTTCTCCAGCCGCGAAGACGATCACGCCATCCTGATTTACAAACTGGAACCGACGACGGGCATGTTGCGTACGCGCGCCTATATTGGCCAGCATATGCCGCTGTACTGCTCGGCGATGGGGAAAATCTATATGGCCTTCGGACAGCCCGACTATGTGAAAGAGTACTGGGAGACGCATCAGGAGCAGATTCAACCGCTGACGCGTAATACCATTACCGGCCTGCCCGCGATGTATGATGAACTGGCGCAGATCCGTGAAACCAGTATGGCGATGGACCGGGAAGAGAATGAGCTGGGCGTCTCCTGTATTGCCGTACCGGTGTTTGATATTCATCATCGCGTGCCTTACGCCATCTCTATTTCGCTTTCTACATCACGCCTGAAACAGATTGGCGAGAAAAACCTGCTCAAACCGCTGCGCGATACGGCACAGGCTATCTCTAACGAGCTGGGATTTACGCTGCGCGTGTAGGCAGAAGGCCAGATGTGCTCGGGCAAATGAACGATTTACCCGCTTTCACCATCGGGATCAAAGCGAAGACGGTTCGTTCTCTGGCACTCTGAGCGGAATTTTTCTGTATCAGGGGTGTGGAGAATGAACCGTTTTATACTTGCGGATTCGACCAAATGTATCGGCTGTCGTACCTGTGAAGTCGCCTGTGTAGTCTCACACCAGCAGGATCAGGACTGCGCAGCGATCTCCCCGAAAACCTTCAGCGCGCGTATTCGCGTCATAAAAACCGGCACGTTTTCTACGGCGGTCACCTGTCGTCACTGCGAAGATGCCCCTTGTGCCAATGTTTGCCCGTCCGGGGCTATCAGTCGGCTCAATGGCGCGGTGTATGTGGAACAGGCGTTGTGCATCGGTTGTAAAAGCTGCATGCTGGCCTGCCCGTTCGGCGCCATGCAAGTGACAATGGAAAAGGGCAAGGTAGAAGCGCAAAAATGCGATTTGTGTCTGCACCGCGAAGCCGGACCTGCCTGCGTGGAAGCCTGCCCGACTAGCGCGCTATCCTGTGTTGATCCCATCAGGCTGCGACAAAACCGCCTCAACAGTTATTTAGCGTAACGCATTGACGTTTCTGGTTAAGAGAGGCAGGCAGTTGAGCCCTCATCAGGAGGGCCGTGTTATCTGTTACGCGTGCTCGCGCCAGGCGATTTCAATTTCCTCGGCGAGGATTTTCACCCCGGCTTCGATTTTTTCCGGGTCTGGCACATAGTTCATGCGCATACACTGGTGCGTATGCGGCCATGGCTTATCAAGTCCCGGGAAGAAATAGTTGCCGGGAACCATTAACACGCCGCGCTTTTTCAGTCGCTGGTACAGCAGCTCGGTGGTGATCGGCAGGTCTTTAAACCATAACCAGAGGAATATCGCTCCTTCCGGCTTGTGAATCAGACAGCGTTCTTCCGGCAGGTAACGACGAATAATCGCGATCGTTTCCTGCACGCGCTGGTAGTAAAACGGCTTAATCACGGTTTCCGACAGGCGCAGCAGATCGTTACGCTTAATCATTTCACACATCATCGCCGGGCCAATACCGCCTGGTGCGAGACTGATAATGCCGTTCATATTTCGGATGGCGGAAATCACTTTGTCGTTGGCGATGATAATACCGCAACGACTTCCCGGCAGGCCCAGCTTCGACAGGCTCATGCAGAGAATAATATTCGGATTCCATAAAGGCCGGGCTTCGCTAAAAATAATGCCCGGAAAGGGGACGCCATAGGCGTTATCAATCACCAGCGGAATGCCGTGCTGATTGGCCAGCGCATCCAGTTTGATCAGCTCTTCATCGGTAATGACGTTCCCGGTTGGATTGGTCGGGCGTGATACGCAGATCATCCCGGTCTCTTCACCGATATGCAGGTGTTCGAAATCAACATGGTATTTGAACTGGCCGTCCGGCAGCAGTTCGATGTTCGGGCGCGCGGAGACAAACAGATCTTCTTCCAGCCCGGAATCGGCATAGCCAATATACTCAGGCGCTAATGGAAACAGTACTTTACTGGTACTTCCGTCGGCACGGCGGCCAGCAAACAGATTGAATAAGTAGAAAAACGCGCTTTGGCTGCCGTTTGTCAGTGCAATATTTTGTGGTTCAATGTCCCAGCCCAGTTCATCGCGCAGCATGTTTGCCAGCGCCGTCAACAGCTCTGTCTTCCCTTGCGGACCATCGTAGTTACACAGCGCATCAGTCGCTTTACCGTTTTCGACCATTTCTGCCAGCAGGCTATGGAAGTAGTCGGTCATCGCCGGAATTTGCGCCGGATTACCGCCGCCAAGCATGATGGCGCCGGGAGTGCGCAGGCCATCGTTAAGGTCTTCCATCAGGCGGGTGATGCCTGCGTGACGGGTAAATTTGTCGCCGAAAAGTGAAAATGTCATAGCTGATGTTCTGTCGGGCCGATTTTAAAAATGGCTAACCATAGCGCTACATACCCTGCTGTGCAAATCGGATGAGATGGGGTGTGGTGACGTTTTATTTTGTTGATTTATGATTTGGTGGGATTTTATATTGTTGGGTGAGTCTGTCTGACCGCCGGGTTTGCGGCCTGTCCCGGATGCGGCGTGAACGCCTTATCCGGGCTACGACTGGCGGGCAACCAATGGCTTTGGTAGCCCCGGTAAGCGCAGCGCCACCGGGGAATGTCCCGGATGCGGCGTAAACGCCTTATCCGGGCTACGACTGGCTGGCAATCATTGGCTTTGGTGGCCCCGGCAAGCGCAGCGCCACCGGGGAATGTCCCGGATGCGGCGTAAACGCCTTGTCCGGGCTACGACTGGTCTGGCAATCATTGGCTTTGGTGGCCCCGGCAAGCGCAGCGCCCCCGGGGAATATCCCGGATGCGGGTAAACGCCTTGTCCGGGCTACGACTGGCTGGCAATCAATGGCTTTGGTAGCCCCGGTAAGCGCAGCGCCACCGGGGAATATCCCGGATGCGGCGCAAACGCCTTATCCGGGATACGACTGGCTGGCAATCAATGGCTTTGGTAGCCCCGGTAAGCGCAGCGCCACCGGGGAATATCCCGGATGCAGCGCAAACGCCTTGTCCGGGCTACGACTGGCTGGCAATCATTGAGTCTGGTAGCCCCGGTAAGCGCAGCGCCACCGGGGAATGTCGCGGATGCGGCGTAAACGCCTTATCCGGGCTACGACTGGCTGGCAATCAATGGCTTTGGTAGCCCCGGTAAGCGCAGCGCCACCGGGGAATGTCCCGGATGCGGCGTAAACGCCTTGTCCGGGCTACGACTGGTCTGGCAATCATTGGCTTTGGTGGCCCTGGCAAGCGCAGCGCCACCGGGGAGTATCCCGGATGCGGCGCAAACGCCTTATCCGGGCTACGACTGGCTGGCAATCAATGGCTTTGGTAGCCCCGGTAAGCGCAGCGCCACCGGGGAATGTCCCGGATGCGGCCCGGGAAGAGACTCAGTGATTCCCCGCCCACACCACCATCACTTTGTCGCCGTTATGCTCGCGAACGAAGCCGTATCCTTGCGGCAGGCTAAGTGTTGTTTGCTTACCTGCGCCCAGGGCCGGGTGACGGGCGCGGAACTGTCCCAGCGTTTGCCAGTGTTGCAGAGTTTGCGCCGCCTTGCCGTTGATGTCCTGCCAGTTCATGTCTGAACGCGTTCCTTGTAGCGGGTCAGAGCCGGTCGGCCCGAAAGGCCGGCTGGTTTCATCGCCATAAAAAATCTGTACCGCCCCTGGTGCCAGCATCAGCAACTCTGCCGCTTCCTGCCCCCCCTCGCGAAACAGGCGGGTGTCATGAGATGAGAGGTAACTCAGCGCGTTGAAACCCTGGAGCTTCTCCGCCATCTGCTGCCAGACGAGATCCATATTCGCCAGACATTTCACCGCGCCTGCGGCCTGTTCCTGATAATCAAAATTGATCATCGCATCAAAGCCATGGTTGTAATAATCGCTGCGCATGACGCCGTGCCCCCAGGACTCTCCGGTCATCCAGAACGGCGCATCGTCGAGCTTTTTCTGCGGGTTCGCTTTTTTCCATTCGGCCAGCGCATCGGTGGCCTGGGTTTTAAGCTGCTGCCAGGCGGCAAGTTCGACATGTTTGGCGGTATCGACCCTGAAACCGTCGATGCCGTAATCACGCACCCACTGACTTAGCCAGTGGGTCAGGTAATCCCGCGGCGTGTAACCGGGGATTTCACGTGCGGCGGTATCAGGTTTATGGCGATAAAAGTTCGGCAATCCTGACGGCGTGGTGGATTCAGTTTTTAAATCCGGCAGGAAGGCCAGCGACATGGTCAGGTCATCGAAGCCGGGGTTGTCGTAGTCGCCAATGTCGGTACGGATCCACTTTTTACCCCACCAGTTTTCCCAGGCGGCTTTGTCGCTGAAATTAATAAAGTCGTTAAAGCTGTGCCAGCTTTGCCCTGGTCCTGGTCGCCAGTCGGTCCAGCGATCGCCGAGCACTTTTTTGCGCTCAGCCCCCTCAATATAGAGCGCGCCGAACTGATACTCCTGCATATCCGCCAGCGTGGCGTAGCCCGTGTGGTTCATGACCACGTCAAAGAGGATGCGAATCCCACGTTTGTGGGCTTCATCCACCAGGGTGTGCAAATCCGCTTCGCTGCCCATATTGGCGTCCAGACGGGTCCAGTCCTGCGTGTAGTAGCCATGGTAGGCGTAATGCGGAAAATCGCCTTTTGTTCCACCGCCCACCCAACCGTGGATCTGCTCAAGCGGTGAGCTAATCCACAGCGCGTTGACGCCGAGTTGTTGCAGGTAGTCCAGTTTGCTGGTGAGCCCTTTCAGATCGCCGCCGTGAAACGTGCCAATCTCCTGCATCCCATCTTTGTGGCGTCCGTAGCTGTTGTCGTTTGACGGATCGCCGTTGACAAAGCGGTCAGTCAGCACGAAATAGACCGTCGCGTTTTGCCAGCTAAAAGGGGCTGGAGCGGTGGTTTCGGCCCGTTCGAGCAGCAGCAGACCGTCGCTGCCATTATCCGGTTGCAGCGTTATCTTGCCGTTTTGCACCATCGCCGTTTTCTGGCTGTAGAAATCGCGCACCATGGTCCCTTCCGGGAAGGTCTTGCTGACGTCGAGCGTCAGGGCTTTACCGTCCCAGATGGGGCACTGGCGCACCACGTTAACCGCCTGAGTTGCGGCTTCGCTTTTCACCGACAGCATCAGCGTTGGCGTGCCGGAGCGGGTATCGAGTTGAATCTGGTATTGCCCTTCACGGAAAACGCGCCACTGAGGGGCATCGCCAGTGCAGGGTTTCAGGGAGAGCATCTGGTTGAGTTTGATGTCGGCGGCAGGCTGCCAGCACTGCTGATCGTTGTGCAGGGTCAGCGGATACGCCCCTTTCTGCAATGTGCTGCTGCTGCGCCAGACCCCGGTGCCATCATCTGAAAAGGCAGAGAGACCAGGAGCCGACCAGTTGGCGCTGGCGAGGGCCGGTATAAGCAGGAGAAAAAGGGCACTGTATTTCATCTGAACCTTCCCGTGGCATCCGTTTTGACCATTGTGCCACTGGCACAGCGCGGGCAACTCATCCTGTTCGGGTAATCGCCAGGGTGGAGAGCGCCGGGTGAGTGATCGTGCGCAAATTTTGCGCAGAATTTGCGATAACCGCCACAAATCTCTGCTGTTGTTTTCGTTACCTGACAGGTTTGAGATGACAGGCTTTCGGAATTGGATTATTTCTGTACGTGCCCTGAAGCGCTATTTTTGATATGATTTGAGATTCAGCTCTCAAAATTGTGTAAAAAATAAGGCGTTGGAATGTTTATATCCGACCAGGAGACTTAATGATATCGACTCCCTTACGACGAATAGGGGCTACGATACTCATGTTACTCACCGTGGCATTTTCAGGTGAGGTGCTTGCGCAGACGCACAGCAAAACAGCGAGTCACAAAGCCCCAATCTCAAAGACGACCGGTAAAAAACAGGCAATCAGTAAACAAGAGTATTCTCGCAATAGTGTAAATAGCAGTTCACTTCCTGACTTGCGAAAATACCCTTCCGGAGCACCAAGAAAGAAAGCGTTTCTCCGGACGGTCATGCCTTACATTACCAGTCAAAATGCAGCGATTACCGCTGACCGTAACTGGCTGATGACACGTCAATATAGCCAACAATGGTCGACGGCTGACCGTACACGCTTAAAGGATATCGCCAAACGCTACAAAGTGAGCTGGTCTGGCAATACCCGCCGTATTCCGTGGAATGCGTTGATGGAGCGCGTGGACATCATCCCGGACAGCATGGTCGCCACCATGGCAGCGGCAGAAAGCGGCTGGGGTACGTCGAAACTGGCGCGTACCAACAACAACCTCTTCGGTATGAAATGCGGGAAAGGCAGTTGTAAAAACGGCCCAGGCAAAGTGAAAGGGTATTCGCACTTTGAATCGGTGAAAGAGTCTGTGGACGCCTATGTGGTGAATCTGAACACCCACCCGGCTTATGCCTCTTTCCGCAAGTCGCGCGCACAGTTGCGTAAAGCGGACCAGGAAGTAACAGCCAGCAACATGATCCACAAGCTGAAGGGTTATTCCACCAAAGGCAAGAGTTACAACAACTATCTGTTTGCCATGTATCAGGATAACCAGCAGCTCATCGCCTCGCACATGTAATCGCATAAACGCCTTCCTGTCGGAAGGCGTTTTTCTTTTCTGAATACCACGTTAAATCAGTGTCTCACCGTAGCGTTCACGGTAATCCTTCGGCGTGCTGTCGTACTCTTTGCGAAACACCGAATAGAAATATTGCAGGGATGGGTAGCCGCACATCTGCGAAATTTCATTGATGGAAAGGGAGGTGGAAACCAACAGACTGCGTGCTTTTTCCAGTTTTTCGGCGTGGATCACCGCATGGATGGTTTCGCCCACTTCCTCTTTAAAGCGCTTTTCCAGATTCGAACGTGAAATCCCGACGGCATCCAACACCTGCTCTACCTTGATTCCCTTACAGGCGTGATTACGAATGTAATGCATCGCCTGAATGACCGCCGGGTCATTCAGGGAGCGGTAATCCGTTGAGCGCCGCGCCACCACGCGTACCGGTGGAACCAGCAGGCGCTGTAGCGGCATGGGTTCGTTGTCTAACAGGCGATGCAGCAGTTTCGCCGCCTGGTAGCCCATCTGTCGGGTCCCCTGGGCAACCGATGAGAGCGCCACGCGGGACAGGTAGCGGGTCAGCTCTTCATTGTCGATACCAATCACACAGAGTTTCTCGGGTACCGGAATATGCAGATGGTCACACACCTGGAGCACATGGCGGGCGCGGGCGTCGGTCACGGCGATAATGCCCGTCTGCGGCGGCAGCGTTTGCAGCCAGTCTGCCAGCCGATTTTGTGCGTGCTGCCAGTTCTCCGGCGCGGTGGTGAGCCCCTGATAGACTACGCCGCGATATTTCTCCTGTGCGACCAACTGGCAAAAAGCATGCTCTCGCTCAACGGCCCAACGTTTACCACTGGAGGCGGGCAGACCATAAAAGGCAAAGCGGTGCACCCCTTTCTCTTTAAGATGCAGAAAGGCCTGCTCGACCAGGGCAAAGTTATCGGTAGCAATGTAGTGCACCGGCGGGTAGTTTTCCGGCGCGTGATAGGAGCCGCCGACGCCGACAATCGGAACGTCAACATCGGCCAGCAGGCGCTCAATTTCAGGATCGTCATAGTCGGCAATGACGCCATCGCCGAGCCACTCTTTGATGTTTTCGATGCGGGTGCGGAAATCTTCTTCGATGAAAATATCCCACTCAGATTGTGACGCCTGCAAATATTCGCCAACCCCTTCAACCACCTGGCGGTCATAGACTTTGTTGGCATTGAATAACAACGTAATGCGGTGGCGTTTCTCGAACATATCGGTTCCGTCGCTGGTTAATCATTAATTCTGATTATCATATTCGGCACACTACCGGAGAAAAATCTTCCGGCAGTGTGATCGCTCCTGGTTTACGCCCGACGTTTGGTGGCGGAATCCATCCACACCGCCAGCAGCAAAATGGCCCCTTTAACGATGTACTGCCAGAATGTGGGCACGTCCATCATACTCATGCCGTTATCCAGCGACGCCATGATAAATGCCCCCATCACTGCCCCCGCCACGCTACCTATCCCGCCTGCGAGACTGGTACCGCCGATAACGCAGGCGGCGATAGCGTCCAGTTCGGCAATATTACCCGCCGAGGGGGAACCCGCACCGAGACGTGAGCTGAGAATCAACCCGGCAATCGCTACCATCAAACCGTTGATGGCGAATACCGCGAGCTTGGTGCGCTCCACATTGATCCCGGACAGGCGCGCCGCCTCAAGGTTACCCCCGATAGCATAGATGCGACGGCCAAACGCGGTGCGCGTGGCCATAAACATCCCCGCCAGCAGCAGAAAGACAAGCAGCAATACTGGCGTCGGGACACCGCGATAATCGTTAAGCAGCCAAATGGCGCCGAGTACCAGCACGGCGATGAGCGACTGGCGACCCACGACGGCGGTGGAGGCGGTGGTGGTCAGCCCCATCGCCTGGCGGCGCAGCCGTCCACGCCACTGCCACAGGATGAAGGCGACAAGCCCCAGCGCACCTACGCCGAAACCTACGCCATCAGGCAGATAGCTTTGCCCGATTTGCGACATGGCGGCGCTGGTAGGCGAGACGGTCGTGCCGTTAGTGATGCCTATCAACACACCGCGAAACGCCAGCATCCCCGCAAGGGTGACGATAAACGACGGCACTTTACGATAGGCGACCCACCAGCCATTCCAGGCACCCAACAGTAAACCCATTACCAGCGTGACCACAATGGTCAGCGGTAAAGGCCAGCCCAGCCAGACGTCGAAAATCGCCGCCGCACCGCCCAGCAGGCCCATCATCGAACCCACGGAGAGGTCGATTTCCGCTGAAATAATGACGAACACCATGCCTACCGCCAGGATGCCGGTGATGGCCGTCTGGCGCAGCAGGTTTGAGACATTACGCGCGCTCAGGTAAGCGCCGTCGGTCATCCAGGTAAAGAACATCATGATCACGGCGATGGCCGCAATCATAACAAAGACCTGTAGATTCAGGGACTTCAACCCTGCGAAGGCACCCGGTACCGGGGCGGATAGTTTCATTTCAGACGGGTTGCTTTTCGACATGATGTTCGCTCCTCAGCGCCGCTTCCATGACCTGCTCCTGGGTCAGTTGATGATTAATTAGGTCGGCTTTTAGCTTGCCTTCATGCATCACCAGTACCCGATCGCTGAGCCCCAGCACTTCGGGCAATTCGGAAGAGATGACAATAACGGCAATCCCCTGCTGTACCAGTTGATTGATTAATTTATAAATTTCGTACTTCGCGCCGATATCAATCCCGCGCGTCGGTTCGTCGAGGATCAGAATGCGCGGGTTGAGCAGCAGGCAGCGGGCAAGAATGGCTTTTTGCTGATTCCCGCCGCTCAGGCGACCAATCGCCAGATCGGGGGAGGAGGTTTTCACTTTCAGACGTTGCAGAGACTGCAAAATGCAGTGCTGCTCTGCTGCATCGTCCAGGCTACTCAGTGTGCCGGAAAACTGGTCCAGCGCCGCGAGGGTAATATTTTTGCCGACGGCCATCACAGGGACGATGCCATCTTTTTTGCGGTCTTCCGGCACCATCGCGATACCGCTGGCGATCGCCTGCTGGCAGTTATGGATGTGTACCTGCTTGCCATCAAGGAAGATATTGCCTTCCCAGCGTCCCGGCCAGACGCCAAACAGGCACTGCACCGCTTCGGTACGTCCTGCCCCCACCAGCCCGGCAATACCCAAAATTTCGCCACGTTTAAGGGAGAAGGAGACGTCATTGACCCGTTTGATGTGCTTATTGACCGGGTGCCAGGCGGTTAAATGTTCGACGCGTAAGATCTCATCGCCGGTTGTGTGGGGTTCGTTGGGGTAGAGAGCCGTGAGTTCGCGACCCACCATCATGGTGATGATGTCGTCTTCACTCATGCCTGTGGCATCGCGTGTGCCGATATGCTGACCATCGCGGATCACGCAGATGATGTCAGAGATGGCCTTCACCTCGTTAAGTTTGTGCGAGATATAAATACAGGCGATACCGTGATTCTGCAGGTCGCGAATAATATCCAGCAAGACGGCCGTTTCTTGTTCGGTGAGCGAGGCGGTCGGTTCGTCAAGAATAAGCAGACGGACCTGTTTATTCAGCGCCTTGGCGATTTCTACCAGTTGCTGTTGCCCAAGCCCAAGATCGCCGACACGGGTATTAGGGGAAATCGTCAGACTGACCTGAGCGAGCAACTTTTCACAGCGCAGCGTCATGGTGTCGTAATCCATCACGCCATGATGGGTGATTTCGGTACCGAGAAAGATGTTTTCCAGTACTGTCAGGTGCTTAACCAGCGCCAGCTCCTGATGAATTATCGCAATGCCTTTACGCTCGGTATCACGGATATGGCCGGCCTGCAGGGTTTCGCCAGCAAAGATAATTTCGCCGTCATAGGTGCCCCAGGGATAAATGCCGCACAGTACTTTCATCAGCGTGGATTTGCCGGAGCCATTTTCACCGCAAAGAGATAATACTTCGCCTGCATTGAGCCGCAGACTCACATTATCAATGGCCTTGACCGCGCCGAAGGCCTTGGTGATGTTCTTCATTTCAAGTAAATAAGGCATAACTGCTCCACGTAATTCGAGGTATTCACAGTGCCTGAAGACATGTTCCGGCGTGCCTCCTGTCGGGAGACACGCCGCGAGGCTTAGAGCTGATCTTTCTTATGGAACCCGTCTTTGATGACCGTGGCGTCGATGTTGTCTTTGGTGACTTCAATCGGCGTCAACAGACGGGCGGGGACATCTTTCAGACCGTTATTGAGGGAGGAATCCGCTTTCGGCTGTTTGCCATTACCGAGCTCAACGGCGATCTCTGCGGCAGTGTTAGCCAACTGGGTGATGGGTTTATAGACCGTCATAGTCTGGCTACCATTCATCAGGCGTTTAATCCCGGCGAGGTCGGCGTCCTGGCCTGAAATGACCACTTTGCCAGCCAGACCCTGGGCGCTAAGCGCCTGAATTGCACCGCCTGCGGTAGCATCGTTAGACGCCACGACAGCGTCGATTTTGTTGTTGTTCGCCGTGAGGGCGTTTTCCATGATTTTCAGCGCATTTTCAGGCAGCCAGCCGTCGACCCACTGATCGCCGACAATTTTAATTTTGCCGCTATCAATATAAGGTTTTAATACTTTCATCTGGCCTGCGCGGAATAATTTGGCGTTATTATCAACGGGCGAGCCGCCCATCAAAAAGTAATTGCCCTGAGGCACTTTGCTGACCAGGCTTTGCGCCTGCAATTCACCAACCTTTTCATTATCGAAGGAAATATAAAAATCAATGTCGGCATTATTGATCATACGATCATAAGCCAACACTTTAATCCCTTCTTGTTTGGCTTCTTTTACAACATTACTTAATACCTGACCGTTGTAGGGAATAATAACCAGAACATCAACGCCGCGGTTGATCATATTTTCAATTTGCGACATCTGGGTTTCTTCATTACCGTTAGCCGACTGGACAAAAACCGTGGCACCCAGCGATTCGGCTTTTTTCACAAAAATATCACGGTCTTTCTGCCAGCGTTCGAGGCGTAAGTCATCAATCGCCATACCGATTTTTACTTCTTTTGCGTGACCGGCCATGCTGGCAAGCAGCAAAGAAGCACACAAAGTAAGGCAAAGGTTCTTTATCTTCATAATAGTAATACCTTTTTGTAGGGTGACGAAGCGAGATAAAAGAAACATGCACTGCGATGAACGTTGCAAATTCTTAACGCGTAAACGGTGGCTGGCAATTGCTGGTTTTTATCCCGGCGTTATGTTTTTTGGTTTATTTGTGGAATTTTGACCGTGATCTGATTTTAAAATAAGCGGAAACGGTTTTGCAGGTGGCAACAATTAACACAACGGCTCTCTTATGACTTATTTTGCGAGATGGCGCACATTTGCGCATTCTCTTAATGTCAGTGTGAAATAACGTAATTGAGCAAGGCGAGGAGAGAATCCAGTATTACCTGGAAAATGAATCTTTGCCGACACCTGATTATGGAGCTCATTATGCATGCTTATTTCGACCAGCTCGAACGTGTTCGTTATGAAGGCCCGAAAACAACCAATCCTTTAGCGTTTCGTCATTACAACCCGGACGAGTTAGTGCTGGGTAAGCGAATGGAAGATCACCTGCGCTTTGCCGCCTGCTACTGGCATACCTTCTGCTGGAACGGTGCTGACATGTTTGGTGTGGGTTCATTCGACAGACCATGGCAACAGCCGGGCGACGCGCTGGCGCTGGCAGAGCGCAAAGCGGATGTGGCGTTTGAGTTTTTCCACAAACTGAATGTGCCGTACTACTGCTTCCACGATGTCGATGTCTCGCCGGAAGGCGCCTCGCTAAAAGAGTACCTGAATAACTTTGCCCACATGGTGGATGTGCTGGCGCAAAAACAGCAGCAGAGCGGCGTGAAACTGCTGTGGGGTACCGCCAACTGCTTTACTAACCCGCGCTATGGCGCTGGCGCTGCCACTAACCCGGATCCAGAGGTGTTTAGCTGGGCGGCCACCCAGGTGGTGACCGCGATGAATGCAACTCACCAGTTGGGTGGCGAAAACTACGTGCTGTGGGGTGGACGTGAAGGGTATGAAACCCTGCTCAATACCGATCTGCGTCAGGAGCGCGAGCAGATTGGCCGCTTCATGCAGATGGTTGTCGAACACAAACATAAAATCGGCTTCCGCGGCACGCTGTTGATTGAACCAAAACCGCAGGAACCGACGAAGCATCAATATGATTATGATGTGGCAACGGTGTACGGCTTCCTCAAACAGTTCGGCCTGGAAAAAGAGATTAAAGTGAACATCGAGGCGAACCACGCCACGCTCGCAGGCCACTCTTTCCACCATGAAATTGCCTCTGCTATCGCGCTGGGTATCTTCGGTTCGGTCGATGCCAACCGGGGCGACGCGCAGCTGGGCTGGGATACGGACCAGTTCCCGAACAGCGTGGAAGAGAATGCGCTGGTGATGTATGAAATCATCAAAGCGGGCGGCTTTACCACCGGCGGTCTGAACTTTGACGCCAAAGTGCGTCGCCAGAGCACCGACAAATACGATCTGTTCTATGGCCATATTGGGGCAATGGACACCATGGCGCTGGCGCTGAAAGTGGCCGCGCGGATGAGTGAAGACGGCGAGCTGGATAAACGCGTCGCGAAACGCTATGCCGGCTGGAATGGTGAACTTGGCCAGCAAATTCTGCAGGGTCAGCTAACGCTTGCTGAACTGGCGAAGTACGCTGAACAGCAAAACCTGGCGCCACGCCATCAGAGCGGACATCAGGAACTGCTGGAAAATCTGGTTAACCATTACCTGTTCGACAAGTAACCGAGGCTGGCCTGTATTCGGGCCTGCACACCGACCCGGCCCGGTACGCATAGCGTTGCCGGGCAGGTTTTTTTAAGGAGCCATCTATGTATATCGGGATTGATCTTGGCACATCAGGGGTAAAAGCAATTTTGCTCAGTGAGCAGGGCACCGTACTGGCCTCACAAACGGAAAAGCTAACGGTGTCGCGCCCGCACCCTTTGTGGTCGGAGCAGGACCCGCTGCACTGGTGGCAGGCCACGGACCGGGCGATTCGCGCTCTCGGTGAACAGCATTCACTACAACAAGTGAAGGCCATTGGCCTGGCCGGGCAGATGCATGGCGCCACGCTGCTCGATAACGAAAATCAGGTACTGCGTCCGGCGATTCTGTGGAATGACGGGCGCTGTGCCGAAGAGTGCGCGTTGCTGGAAGCGCAGGTAAAAAACTCACGGTCGATAACCGGCAACCTGATGATGCCGGGGTTCACCGCGCCAAAATTACTCTGGGTAAAGCGTCACGAACCTGACGTGTTTGCCCGCGTGGCGAAGGTCCTGCTGCCGAAAGACTATCTGCGCTGGCAAATGACCGGACAGTACGCCAGCGATATGTCGGACTCCGCAGGTACGATGTGGCTGGATGTGGCAAAACGCGACTGGAGCGACGAGATGCTCGCCGCCTGCGCGCTGACCCGCGACCATATGCCGGCCTTGTTCGAAGGCAGTGATATCACCGGCGCCTTATTGCCGGAGGTGGCGGAGCGCTGGGGAATGGCGCAGGTTGCTGTCGTCGCGGGCGGCGGCGATAACGCGGCGGGAGCCGTGGGCGTTGGCATGGCGGACGCCGGGCAGGCGATGCTTTCCCTGGGAACGTCCGGCGTCTATTTTGCGGTCAGCGAAGGTTTTCTCAGCAATCCCGAAAGCGCGGTACACAGTTTTTGCCATGCGCTACCGGGACGCTGGCATCTTATGTCGGTCATGCTGAGCGCCGCCTCTTGTCTGGACTGGGCCGCTAAGCTGACCGGGCTGGATTCTGTACAGGCGCTGATTGCCGCGGCGGAACAGGCGGATGACAACGCGGGCGATCTCTGGTTCTTACCCTATCTTTCCGGCGAGCGTACGCCGCATAACAATCCGGAAGCCAAAGGCGTGTTCTTCGGCCTGACCCATCAGCACGGACCGAATGAACTGGCAAAATCGGTGCTGGAAGGGGTGGGTTATGCGCTGGCCGACGGGATGGATGTGGTGCACGCCTGTGGCGTGAAACCGCAAAGCATCACGCTTATCGGTGGTGGGGCGCGCAGCCGCTACTGGCGGCAAATGCTGGCGGATATCAGCGGGCAGCAGCTTGATTACCGCACGGGGGGAGATGTCGGCCCGGCTTTAGGTGCGGCCCGTCTGGCGCAAATTGCCGCCAACCCGGATGTCCCGGCGACCAGCCTGTTACCTCAACTGCCGATTGAACAGCAGCATCTGCCCGATGCCGCACGCCATGCCTTGTACCAACCGCGCCGTGAAACCTTCCGCCGTATCTATCAGCAGCTTTTACCGTTGATGTCGTAACGTCTGCGTCCTCCCCGCCTTTGCGGGGCGGATGTTCGTCTGTAATCACCCTGATGATGTCCTTTTTTGGTCTTAGCACCTTGCTTGCTCCTTGCCAGAATAGCCTTACACCCACTGTGTAAGGAGTCCCAAAATGTCACGTACCGCTCTTATCAATATTGATACTCAAATCTCTTTCCTGCATCGCGACAGCTGGCAGGAGGACAATTTCCCCGCCTTTCGCGACGCCATGCTGACCCTGATTGCTGGTTGTATTGCGCGTGATGTCCCGGTAGTGGATATTTTTCATGTCGCTGATGGCGGTCCGTTCGCGCTGGAAAGTGGTTATGTTGCGCCAATGGACTTCTTGCAACATCAGCCTGCGGTGGTCTTCTATAAGCATGTGCATAATGCTTTTACGGATACCGGGCTGGATCACTGGTTGCGTAAAGGTGATATTAACCATGTGATTATTTGCGGGATGCGCACCGAACAGTGCTGTGAAACGACCGCCCGCGTAGCGTCAGATCTTGGCTACAGAGTGACTTTTGTCAGTGAGGCGACGTTAACCTTCCCGATGACGCATAAAGGTATTACGCTGGACTGCGACGCATTGCGTCATCGTACGGAAACGGTGCTGGAAGGCCGTTTCGCCACCGTGAAAACTGTTAGTGAAACACTGGAATCCCTATGACCACCGATGTCTGGTTCGTCATGTTACCGGGCGTGCTGGCGTTGGATATGACCGGCCCGGCAGAAACCTTCTCTCTGGCGGGTGAGGCCTTTCGCCTGCATTACATTGGACCGGACGCTGAGGTGTCGACCTCTATCGGACTGACGATGGGGAATATTGCGCCGTTGCCGGACAGCCTGCCGGAAGGCAGCCTGCTGGTATTGCCCGGCGTTCATCAGTCCGCTCACTATTTTGCCACGCCCCAGGCTGATACTGTTCGCCACTGGCTGATGCGTCTGCAACCGTTGATCCACAGCCAGAAGGTGCTGCTGATGTGTGTCTGTTCCGGTTCGCTACTGGCGGCAAAGGCGGGGCTGATGACGGGGATTCAGTGCACTACGCATCATGATGTCATTGCGCGTCTGAGGGCGGCGGCGCCCGCCGCACTAGTCAAAGAGAATCGGATTTTCATTGAAGACCGGGGGATCTGGACCAGCGCTGGCATCACCTCCGGTATTGATCTGACGCTGCATATCATTCATCGGCTGTGTGGGCCGGAAACGGCGCTGGCGGTGGCGCGCGAGATGGTGGTCTGGTTCCGTCGCTCCGGCGATGACCCGCAGCTCTCGCCGTGGCTGCGCTATCGCAATCACCTTCACCCTGCGGTTCACCGCGCACAAGATGCTCTTAGCGCCGAACCGCAAAAAACCTGGCAACTGGTGGATATTGCTGAGCGGGCGCACGTGAGTCCACGGCATTTAACACGTCTGTTCCAGCAACATCTGGGTATCAGTGTGCGTGATTATCTGGAACAACTGCGTCTGGCGGTGGCCGAACAGTGGCTATTACAAGGGCGGGGTATGGAGCAGGCCGCGATGGCCGCCGGATTTTCCTCTCCCCGCCAGCTGCACCGTGCGCGTCAGCGCGCCGCCGGGTAATGTCGCTATTGGCGTTTTCTGAAAAATGGCCCTCTCCCTCCCGCTTCGCCCCCGTGCCTTTACTATGGGTTACCAAAAAACGGAGGGTATTATTGATGGAAAAAAACGCAGCACATGTTTCTCCCGCGTTCAATATCGTGTCGTGGGTGGCCCTGATGGGAGGCGTGGCGTCTTATCTGGTGGGCTTGTGGAATGCTGAGATGCAACTGAATGAACGGGGTTATTACTTTGCGGTGCTGCTGCTTGGCCTTTTTGCCGCCGCCTCCTATCAAAAAACAATCAGAGACCGCTATGAAGGCATTCCCACCACGCAGGTTTATTACTTTATGTGCCTGATGACCTTCATCATTTCAATCGGCTTACTGCTTGTCGGACTGTGGAATGCGACATTGCTACTCAGTGAGAAAGGGTTTTACGGTCTGGCCTTCTTTCTTAGTCTGTTTGGTATTGTCGCCGTGCAAAAAAATGTCCGTGATGGCTGGGATAAAACCGAGCCGGAAGTCGTGCCCCCTGAGGTGCAGGAATAATTCATCGCCCGGCGCTGACGGCCGGGCTGCTTTTAGCTCACATACCGGCGTGTATCAATGCGTTGCAGCAGTATCGACAATCCCAGACTGATGAGCAGCGTTGCGGTAAAAATCCACAGGATATCGAGCACTGGCCAGGCCTGAATTTCGACGCCACGGGTTCGCAGCGCATGAATGATCAGGGCATGAAAACCGTAGATTCCCAGTGAGTGGCGGGAAATGATGGCTAATCCCGGCAGCGCCCGCGTACTGAGGGTGTTTTTCACCAGGGTGAACAGGGACATGGCGCAGATAAATACCAGCGGGCCACAATAGACATACCAGGTGTCGGCGAAGTTTCCCCGCCATCTCAGTTCATGCAGGGTACCGCGAGAAATGGCAAACGCGGCGACGACAAACACAATCGCGCTCAGCACCGTAAGCGATTTTTTCTGCGTATCCATCATCCCTAATGCCCGGCCCAGCATGCCATACAACACGTAATAGAACGTGTCGCCATTGATATACAGGTTGATGGGTAACCATTCGAAATGGCCGATTTTTTGCGTCACCGTATTGGGGTTGGCAATAATGCCAATGACAACCATCAGCGCCAGCAGCATCTTCCCGCTCACCTCTTTGACCTGGATGAGCGGCGAGACGAGATAGATAACGATAATCGCAAAGAAAAACCACAGATGATAAAACACCGGTTTTTGTAGCAGGTTTCGGAGCGATAACTCGCCGCTAATCGAGGTAAAAAAGACAATATAGAGAAACGCGAGCGTACTGTAGAACAGCAAACATAAACCGATCCGCAAGAAATGACGCGGTTGGGCGCTGCGTTCGCCAAAAAAGAGATAACCCGAGATCATAAAAAAGAGCGGCACGCTGACGCGAGAAGCGGAATTAAGGAGATTGGCGACCCCCCAGTCGACGGTACTTACGCTGGCTGCGTTAGTCACGTACCAGGCGGTGGTATGGATCATCACCACCATCAAACAGGCGATCCCTCGCAGATTATCAATCCAGTATATTTTCGACGACATCTGTTCCTCAATTTTCCCGTTAAATACCCTCTGACTTACGATTTAAGGCACTTTCTTTCTGGATAAATCCGAGTTTTTCTTGCCTGTACTTGTGATGTTCCGGCAGTTTTGCAAAATTCATTGCTTCGCACTCCTGACTTCTAAAAATAACAGCAGCTTAGCCTGGCGGTAAAAAAATGATGATCAAAAGTATGGTGTCAGCTCTGTTGTTCCTGCTGGTGGCCGGATGCAGCGCGCCACAAGAAATACCTGCGCAACGTGCGCAAAAAGCGAAAGTGAGCCCGGCGCACTCCCTCGAAATGGAACAACTCTGCAAGCAATCTGCGGCGCACCGCTACAATACCGATTCGCAAGATATCGCAGTGACCAGCTTCGAACAGTTTCAGAGTAGCTATGAAATGCGTGGCGTTACCCCCCGGAAGGAAGGTTTTGTCTGCTCTTTTGACCCGGAAGGCCAGTTTTTGCATCTCTCGATGCGCTAGTTCTTCAATTTTCCATAAACAGACCCGTTTCATACTGTATATCTTCCGGTCAGCGGGTATACTGGCCCCTTCCTTTAAATCCACACGTATCCAGCACGAAATCATATGCAAAAGTTTGATACCAGGACCTTCCAGGGCCTGATCCTGACCTTACAGGATTACTGGGCTCGTCAGGGCTGCACCATTGTTCAACCTCTGGACATGGAAGTTGGCGCCGGCACATCTCACCCAATGACCTGCCTGCGTGCATTGGGGCCAGAACCGATGGCGACTGCCTACGTGCAGCCTTCCCGTCGTCCAACCGATGGCCGCTATGGCGAAAACCCGAACCGTTTACAGCACTACTATCAGTTCCAGGTGGTGATTAAACCGTCTCCGGACAACATCCAGGAGCTGTACCTCGGGTCTCTGAAAGAGCTGGGTATGGATCCGACCATCCACGATATCCGTTTCGTGGAAGACAACTGGGAAAACCCGACGCTGGGTGCCTGGGGCCTGGGTTGGGAAGTGTGGCTGAACGGCATGGAAGTGACGCAGTTCACCTACTTCCAGCAGGTCGGTGGTCTGGAATGTAAGCCGGTTACCGGTGAGATCACCTACGGCTTAGAACGTCTGGCGATGTATATTCAGGGCGTAGACAGCGTTTACGACCTGGTCTGGAGCGACGGCCCGCTGGGTAAAACCACTTACGGCGACGTGTTCCATCAGAACGAAGTGGAACAGTCCACCTACAACTTCGAATACGCGGATGTCGACTTCCTGTTCTCCTGCTTCGAGCAGTATGAGAAAGAAGCCCAGCAGTTACTGGCGCTGGAAAACCCGCTGCCGCTGCCTGCATATGAACGTATTCTGAAAGCCGCTCATAGCTTCAACCTGCTGGATGCGCGTAAAGCCATTTCCGTCACCGAGCGTCAGCGCTACATTCTGCGCATTCGCACGCTGACCAAAGCAGTGGCAGAAGCCTATTACGCTTCCCGTGAAGCCCTTGGCTTTCCGATGTGCAACAAGAATAAATAAGAGGCGGCCATGTCTGAGAAAACTTTCCTGGTGGAAATTGGCACCGAAGAGCTGCCACCAAAAGCCCTGCGCAGCCTGGCTGAATCTTTTGCTGCGAACGTGACCGCTGAGCTGGATAACGCTGGCCTGGCGCACGGTAAAATCGAATGGTTTGCCGCGCCGCGCCGTCTGGCGCTGAAAGTGGCGAATCTGGCGGCTTCTCAGCCTGACCGTGAGGTTGAAAAACGCGGTCCGGCGATTGCTCAGGCGTTCGACGCCGAAGGCAAACCAAGCAAAGCGGCAGAAGGCTGGGCGCGTGGTTGTGGTATCACCGTCGATCAGGCTGAGCGTCTGACCACTGACAAAGGTGAATGGCTGCTGTATCGCGCGCATGTGAAAGGCGAGAGCGTCGAGGCACTGCTGCCAGACATGATCGCTACCTCGCTGGCGAAGCTGCCGATCCCGAAACTGATGCGCTGGGGGGCGTCTGACGTCCACTTTGTGCGTCCGGTTCACACCGTGACCCTGCTGCTGGGTGACAAAGTCATTCCCGCCACTATCCTCGGCATCCAGTCCGATCGCGTGATTCGCGGTCACCGCTTTATGGGCGAGCCGGAGTTCACTATCGACAATGCCGATCAGTATCCTCAGATCCTGCTTGAGCGCGGCAAAGTTGTGGCTGATTACGAAGCGCGTAAAGCCAAAATTAAAGCAGACGCTGAAGAAGCAGCGCGTAAGATTGGCGGCAACGCTGACCTGAGCGATAGCCTGCTGGAAGAAGTGACCTCGCTGGTGGAATGGCCGGTAGTGCTGACGGCGAAATTCGAAGAGAAATTCCTCGCGGTGCCTGCCGAAGCGCTGGTCTACACCATGAAGGGCGACCAGAAGTACTTCCCGGTGTATGACAACGCGGGCAAGCTGCTGCCGAACTTTATCTTTGTGGCCAATATTGAGTCGAAAGATCCGGTACAAATCATCTCCGGTAATGAGAAGGTCGTTCGTCCGCGTCTGGCGGACGCCGAGTTCTTCTTCAACACCGACCGTAAAAAACGTCTGGAAGACAACCTGCCGCGTCTGCAAACCGTGCTGTTCCAGCAACAGCTGGGTACGCTGCGCGACAAAACTGACCGTATTCAGGCCCTGGCGGGCTGGATTGCCGCTCAGATTGGCGCTGACGTGAATCACGCCACTCGTGCGGGCCTGCTGTCTAAGTGCGACCTGATGACCAACATGGTCTTCGAGTTCACCGACACACAAGGCGTGATGGGCATGCACTACGCGCGTCACGACGGCGAAGCGGAAGATGTTGCCGTTGCGCTGAATGAGCAGTATCAGCCGCGTTTTGCCGGCGATGACCTGCCGTCTAACCCTGTCGCTTGCGCGCTGGCGATTGCTGACAAGATGGACACCCTTGCCGGTATCTTCGGTATCGGTCAGCATCCGAAAGGCGATAAAGACCCGTTTGCGCTGCGTCGTGCCGCATTGGGCGTGCTGCGTATCATCGTTGAGAAGAACCTCAACCTGGATCTGCAAACGCTGACCGAAGAAGCGGTGCGTCTGTACGGCGACAAGCTGACCAACGCGAAAGTGGTTGATGACGTTATCGACTTTATGCTCGGTCGTTTCCGTGCCTGGTATCAGGACGAAGGCTACACCGTTGACACCATCCAGGCTGTGCTGGCGCGTCGTCCGACCCGCCCGGCAGATTTCGATGCACGCATGAAAGCGGTATCTCATTTCCGTACGCTGGAAGAGGCCTCTGCGCTGGCGGCGGCCAACAAGCGCGTCTCTAATATTCTGGCGAAATCTGACGAGACGCTGAACGACATCGTGCATGCATCCGTACTCAAAGAAGCGGCAGAGATCAAACTGGCGGGCAATCTGGTCGTTCTGCGCGACAAGCTGCAGCCGTACTTTACCGAAGGCCGTTATCAGGAAGCGCTGGTGGAACTGGCATCCCTGCGTGAGCCGGTGGATGAGTTCTTCGAAAACGTGATGGTGAATGCGGAAGATAAAGACGTTCGTCTGAACCGTCTGACGCTGCTGTCAAAACTGCGCGAGTTGTTCCTGCAGGTTGCGGATATTTCCCTGCTGCAGTAAGTGCGTGGCCGATAACGAAAAACCTGCCTTCGGGCAGGTTTTTTTATGCCCGGAGATATTGCTCAGAACAGTCCTTCTGCGGCCTTCATGCTGGAGAGGGGCTATTTTCACGTGTGCCGATAAATTGCGGTATCAAACTAAACATATATTCTTTAAGTGGGCGGCGCTGCACGTTTCACGCTGGGGAAGAGGGAATGACCGTCTGCTGTTTACATGGATTGTATTGCTTGGTTCAGCGGTGGCTGCGCTGTTTGCTAACGATGGTGCGGCCCTGATTTTGACACCGATAGTGATTGCCACCCTGATTATGCTGCATTTGCGGGGTGGGATTTTCAAAAACATTACCCTTGAAATCCCGCCTGCGATACGGCTATCCTTTGCCCCGACGAATCCCTCGTCTCACTGAGGCCGACTGAAAATGGATAAACACACCTGCTGATTTCGAATCCTTGCTTTGCGCATATCGCGAGCAGGGGATGTATTGATTTCACTCAGGAGTGCTTATGGCTCAGTATGCCCAATCCCCTTCATTTATTTTGCATCAGGTCACCTGTCAGTTTGCGACGGGCGTGACGCTTTTTGGCCCGATTTCTCTTTCGCTCGAACCCGCGTTGTGCGGCCTGGTCGGGCGCAACGGCTGTGGTAAAACCCGCTTACTGCGTCTTCTGGCGGGGGTGGATCTCCCTGCATCCGGACATATCGAACGTTTTGGTTCTGTGGCCTACGTTGCTCAACAGCACACCGTATCCCCGTCGACAACGCTGGCTGAATTGCTGGGTTATGACGCGGTTTTTGCCGCGCGTCGACGTATCGAATCGGGTGATTACCTGCCGGAAGATCTTGAACGTCTGGAGGGCTTTTGGGATCTGGAGGAGCGCCTGACGGCGGCTTTTCTGGATGCCGATCTGCCTCCGTTCATCCCGGCGCGGCCTGCGGCAGAATTGAGCGGCGGCGAACGGGTACGCGCGCTGCTGTGCGCCGCGTTGATGACAGACGCCGATTACCTGCTGCTTGATGAACCGACCAACCATCTCGACAGGAAAGGTCGGGAATGGTTTTATGCGCGACTTTCCCGTCGGCAGGGAGGGACGCTGGTTGCCAGCCACGATCGGGAATTACTGTCCCTGATGCCGCGTATTCTCGAATTATCTCCTGCCGGGTTACGGAGCTTCGGCGGCAACTACGCTGACTACCAACGCCAACGCGAAGCTGAACAACAGGCGGCTTACGCCGCGCTGGAGCATGCGGCCACCGAGCGGCGTCGAACCCGACAGCGCCTGCAAAAAGAGCATGATGCAAGCCAGCGACGTTCAGCCCAGACCTTGCGTACTGTCGATACGCTCAACATCGCCTCGTTCGAGCGGGTGAAATACAAAGGGGCAGCGAAGGAGCGAACAGGCACGCTACGTCGACAACATCGTGAACAGAATGAGGCGCTGAATGCCGCAGTTGCACAAGCGCGGGAGAGGGTTGAAGAAGATGCGCCAGTCATGTTTACCCTGCCGGGCAGCCAGGTGGCCGAGGGGAAACAGGTGCTGGTGATGGACAATCTGGTCCTGCCCTATGGCGCGCCGTCTCCCCTCAACTGGCGAATGGACGGGCCGATGCGTGTAGCGATCCGTGGGCCAAACGGTTGTGGAAAATCGACCCTGCTGCGCGTCATGCTCGGAGAAGAAAAACCGCTGGCTGGTGCGTGTCAGGTATCCGTCGCGACGGCATATCTCGACCAGCATCTGTCGCGGCTGGATCTTTCCCTTTCGGTTCTGGCGCACCTTAACGCCGGCGATACGCCGCTGGAGGAGGGGGTACTGCGAACCCGGCTGGCGCAGCTGCACCTGGGGGCCGAAAAAGTGACGTTGCCGCTGGCGGCATTAAGCGGTGGTGAGCGTCTGAAAGCGGCGCTGGCCTGCGTACTCTGGCGTCGTGAGGCGACACAGCTGCTCTTGCTTGATGAACCCACCAACCACCTTGATTTGACCTCGACACAGGCGATTGAACTGGCGCTATCGACCTTTCCGGGCGCCATAGTGGTGGTTTCACATGATGAGGCCTTTCTGCAGGCGTTAAATTTAACGCACCAGATAGAGTGGCGAGGAGAAAAATGGCACTGTGAAAGGAAGTAAGAGGGTATTGACCCCCGTCGTTGCGGGGGTTTTGACAGTCATGCTTATTCCATTAACTGTTTACTGAGCATCGGATTTGAATGGATCAGGCGCATCAGTTTCATTTCGGTTGCTGAAGGGCGAACACGTTTTGATTCCCATTCCTGAACCATTGCCACGCTAACACCCATTGCGCGTGCAAAATCATCGATTTTTAACCCAGTGCCACGTCGTAATTGTTCAAACTCATTGAAAGAATTAGGCTTTTGGGTCAGGGTAACCGCTTGCGCTACATCTTTTTTAAAGACAATCTGTTCCAGACTGCTCAGCAGCTCAAACATCGGATCTTTATATTCCATTGAGAACTCCTCTAAAAACACACAGCGGATAGTGATACAGCACCAGTAAGAATAGTCGCTAAAACCGCTGGCGTGGGGCAGCGACAAGGATATATCGCGAATAAAAAGGCCTTTCATGCTTTTTAGATGCATATTCAAACGTTTCGCTGAACGTTAATTGCTTGATTACGCAAGCCCAGGAATAAATACGTATTTTTTTGTAAATCGTTAGCAAAAAATCGCATGACGAGACGGCGTGAGGTTTGCCTCGTCGTTAATAAGAAAGCATGGAAAAGGGTATCCTGAGACGCCGACCTGGACTATCCTTGTAAGCCGTCAGGCACGCGTGTTTCGTTGTGCGCATTTTTGGGTGAAAGGAGTATTAAAATGGCGACAGGTAAGTCCTGCTCTCGCTGGTTTGCGCCTCTTGCGGCGTTGTTAATGGTAGTTGGCCTGAGTGGGTGTTTTGATAAAGAAGGCGATCAGCGTAAGGCATTTATCGATTTCCTGCAAAATACGGCGATGCGTAGCAGTGAACGTCTTCCCGCGCTGACGGCTGACCAGAAAAAACAATTTGGCCCCTTCGTCTCTGATTACGCCATTCTGTATGGTTATTCCCAGCAGGTGAATCAGGCGATGGATTCTGGTCTGCGTCCGGTGGTAGATAGCGTAAACGCGATTCGCGTACCGCAGGATTATATGACCCAGCGTGAGCCGCTGCGTCAGGCAAATGGTTCTCTCGGCGTGCTGAGTCAGCAATTGCAGAATGCGAAAGTGCAGGCAGATACAGCCCATGCCGGCCTGAAACAGGCGGATGACCTGAAACCGGTCTTCGAGCAGGTTTATTCGAAAGTGGTTACCGCGCCGGCTAACGCGCTGCAACCGCTGATCCCGGCGGCACAGATCTTCACGCAACAGCTGGTACAGGTGGGTGATTTTATTGCTCAGCAGGGTACGCAGGTGAGCTTTGTTGCCAACGGCATCCAGTTCCCGACCTCACAGCAGGCCAGCCAGTATAATGCGCTGATTGGGCCGCTGGCGTCTCAGCATCAGGCGTTTACGCAGGCCTGGACTGCCACGGTGAATGCGACGCAGTAAGCCTGGGATCCCTGAAAAAAAAGAGGCGACATAATCGCCTCTTTTTTGTTTGTGTCGGGAGACTTACTTGATAACCTGCGGATTGACGCAGTTTTTCTCGACGTTGCCATTCAGCGCATCAATGAGATTATCCACCGCGCAGGCGGCCATACCGTAGCGCGTTTCGTGGGTGGCAGAACCAATATGCGGCAGCGCCACCACGTTGGGTAACGTCAGCAGAGGGGAGTCCACTGGCAACGGTTCCTTCTCAAACACATCCAGACCGGCCGCATGAATCTCACCTTTTTTCAGCGCCTCAACGAGGGCTTTTTCATCGACAACCGGGCCGCGACCCGCATTCACAAAAATCGCTGAGGATTTCATGATGGCGAACTTCTCAGCGTTGATCAGGTGATGCGTTTCCTGGGTATATGGCAGGACGAGAACCACATAGTCAGACTCTTTAAGCAGCGTATCGAGATCGCAGTAGCGGGCCTGGAACCGGCTCTCCGCTTCCTGATGCTGGCGGCGCGCATTATAGAGAATTGGCATACCGAAACCAAAGTGCGCGCGCTGCGCCAGCGCCAGACCGATGCGTCCCATGCCTACGATGCCAAGCGTTTTGTGGTGTACGTCAACGCCAAACCAGTCAGGACCAATGCTCTTCGTCCATTCGCCTTTCTTCACTCGTTCCGCCACTTCCACCACCCGACGTGCGGAACTCAGCACCAGCGCCATGATGGTATCGGCCACGGTTTCGGTCAGCACGGTCGGGGTGTGCATCAGCAGAATCTTTTTCGCGTTTAGCGCGTCCACATCAAAGGTGTCGTAACCCACTGAAATGGTCGATGCGGCACGCAGTTTCGGCATCTTTGCCAGCAGTGAAGCGTCTACCTTTTCACTGGAACCCAGCAGGCCTTCGGCACTGGCGAACGCATCGGCATGTTGCTCCACCGTTTCCGGTCGCAGGTTGGCCACCTGTGTGACGGTGAAATGCGCTTCCAGGCGACGTTTCAGATCATCAGGCAATGCTTTGTACAGGATGATGGACGGCTTCATGGGTTCTCCCTCGTTAAGATTCAGGCGTGACGCGCGCCTGCTGGATACGTTTTATTGTTAGCAGGCTTAACAATTAAAGTAAGCCACACGGATGCAAAAAGTGCCACCCCCATAAAAATGTACGAGGCTGCCGGGCTGCCTGTGGCGCCATTGAGGTAGCCAACGAACCAGGAGCCGAAGAAAGAACCGAGCGCGCCCATACTGTTGATAAGCGCCATGGCGCCACCCGCAACGTTACGCGGCAGCATCTCCGGAATAATGGCAAAGAACGGGCCGTAGGGGGCGTACATGGCTGCACCGGCGATCACCAGCAGGGTATAAGAGGCCCAGAAGTGGTTTGCGCCGACAGCCCAGGATCCGATAAAGGCGAAGCCGCCAATCAGCAACAGTGGCCAGACAAACAGCTTACGATTTTGCAGTTTATCCGACGCCCAGGAGGCCAGAATCATCGCAATGGTCGCGGCCAGATACGGGACAGATGAAAGCCAGCCTACTTCGACCATACCGAGGTTGGCCCCGCCGTTGCGGATGATGGAAGGCAGCCACAGTACAAAACCGTAAACGCCAATACTCCAGGCAAAATATTGCATACACAGCAGAATAACGTTACGGGAACGGAAGGCTTCGCCGTAATTACGTACCGCTTTGATACCTTGCTGTTCCTGATCTAACTGTGTTTGCAGGGCTGATTTTTCGTCCTCTGACAGCCAGCCAACCTGAGTCGGTTTGTCACGGACCAGCATCCACCAGGCAAAGGCCCAGATGATGGCGGGAACCCCTTCGATGATGAACATCTCGCGCCAGCCGAGCGCCTGAATCAAATATCCTGAGACCACAGACATCCACAACACGGTGACCGGGTTACCGAGGATCAGGAAGGTGTTGGCGCGTGAACGTTCCGATTTGGTAAACCAACTGCTGATATAGATCAGCATGGCGGGCATGACCGCGGCCTCTACCACGCCGAGAATAAAGCGAATGGCGGCGAGCATGGGGATATTGGTGACCATCCCGGTCAGTGACGCACAGCCACCCCACAGAATCAGGCAGACAAAAATCAGTTTGCGAACACTGCGGCGCTCCGCATAAATCGCGCCGGGGATCTGGAAGAAGAAATAGCCCAGAAAGAACAGCGCCCCGAGAAGGGAAGAGACCCCTTTGGTAATACCTAAGTCGTCGTTGATCCCGGCGGCGGAGGCGAAACTAAAGTTCGCCCGGTCGAGGTAGGCCAGACTGTAAGTGATGAAAACAATCGGCATGATGTAAAGCCAGCGTTTTGCTGCATTTGTCGAGCTTTTCATAATGTTGCCTCTATGGTTGAGGTTTGCGCCGCCTGTTTGTAGGGTCCAGGGTGGCTTTGTGACTTTTAGTGATGGGTTTACCCCCTCACCCTAATCCTCTCCCTCAAGGGAGAGGGGATCAGTCCTGCGATGTATTTCTCCCTCTCCCGCCGGGTGTACGGTCCGGAGACATGGTAGACAGGTGTTCGGGGACATGGTGAACACTTTTTAACACCCTTTCCCCATGATGATCGACCTCTTTTTCAGGTCGATCATCCCCACTTTCGTGCTGTACCACCACACCTCATAGCAGCCATCCTCTGCCGTTTCACGCAGGCCCACATATTCACCCCTGAACGCTTTCCCTGCACTCAGGCTCACTCCTTTTATGCTCAGCTTCCCGCTCACATCCACCTTCCTCACCTGCACGCCCTCATCATAGTCCGGCGGCTGAACCGCCCCGCTGTACTGCCGCGATGACGGCTGATAACGTGACGCCGGGACCCCCATGTCCAGCGCTTCATGTGGACGCTCCAGGTTATAGACCGCGCGCCAGTCGTCGAACACCTGCTGTAACTGGCTGGCGTCCGTGAACCACCGGCCCTGCAGCACTTCGGCCTTCAGGCTGCGGTGAAAACGTTCCAGCTTGCCCTGCGTCTGTGGATGGTAAGGCCGCGAATGCCCCACCCGGATACCCTGGCGCATCAGCCACAGCTCCAGCGCGGTCCAGCTTCCTGTGGTGTCGCCCCAGGGCGCGCCGTTATCCATCGTCATCCGCGCCGGCAGACCGTAACGTTCAAACACCCTCACCAGCTGTTGCCGGACGGTTGTGAGCCGTTCATCAGGACAGTGTGCGAGACAGAGCGAGAACCGGGAATGGTCATCCAGCAGGGTGAGCGGGTGGCAGCGGCCACCGGCAAAAGGAAAGTGACCTTTAAAATCCATCTGCCAGAGCTGGTTGGGCGCGGTGTGTTCGAAGCGTCCGGTGGCAGGAATGCCGGGTGTGCCTCCCGGCAGCAGACCGTGGCGGGCCATCAGGTTGTGCACGGTGCTGAACGCGGGCAGAACGTGTCCGCGGTCCTCAAGCCAGCGCTTAATCTTACGGGCGCCCCAGCGTTCATGGGCGCAGTGGGCCATGCGCAGCAGGTCCGTCACACGGTCATCGGTTCGCCGGGGCGAATGCAGAGGCGCACGGGAACGGTCAGCAAGGCCGGCGGCGCCTTCCTCAGTCCAGCGGCGAAGCCACTTGTAGCCGGTGGACGGCGAAATGTTGAAATGACGGCAGAGTGCCCGGAGGTTCGCCCCGTCCTGCGAGGCGAACAGTACAAACTCAGAACGTAATGACATGGTATCTCTCGCATCCCAGGGCATAAGCGACTCCATAAACGGGTTCTTATGCCTCAGTTGTAAGTGTCCACCATGTCCCCGAACAAGCGTTCACTATGTCTCCGGACTGTACACGGGAGAGGGCTGGGGTGAGGGGGGAATTACTCGCCCAACTCTTCCCGAGTAGGCAGTCCCTCGCTATCCCCTAATACCTGGATGGCAAGCGAGCCAATCTTATTGCCGCGCCGTACGGCCTGGTGCATTGTCTTACCTTCCAGCAGAGCGCTAATCACCCCGACGGCGAAACCATCCCCTGCACCGACGGTATCGACCACGTTATCCACTTTTACCGGGGCGACCGCGCCTTGTTCGCCACTGGCGGTTTTGTACCAGGCGCCATCCGGACCGGTTTTGATCACCACCGCTTTTACGCCACGCTGCAGATAAAAATCAGCGATACCTTCCGGCGACTGCTGTCCGGTCAGGATCACGCCTTCTTTCAACCCCGGTAACACCCAGTCGGCCTGGAAAGCGAGGCGGTTAAGTTTCTCTACCATCTCCGCTTCGCTTTTCCACAGTACCGGGCGCAGATTCGGGTCGAAGGAAATGGTCTTACCCTGTGCTTTCATTGCCGCTGCCGCATGTTCCAGTAGTTCATACGATGTCGCAGAGAGCGCGGCTGCAACGCCGCTCAAATGCAAGTGGCGCGCTTCGTTGAATGCCGCGGCGTGAAAATCCTCCGTTGAAAGGTGGCTGGCCGCCGATCCTTTGCGGAAATACTCTACAATGGGATCGGTTCCATTTTCGGCTTTCGATTTAAGCTGATAGCCCGTTGCGTAGCGCCCATCGACAGTGACACCGCGAGTGTCAATATTCTCTTTTTTCAGCGAGTTAAGAACAAAACGTCCAAAACTGTCATCGCCTACACGGCTGATCCAGCAGACATTCATCCCCAGTCGCGCCAGGCCTGTAGCCACATTCAGCTCCGCGCCCGCAACGCGCTTCACAAAATGTTCTGCATCGGCAAGCTCGCCTATTTCTGTGGCGACAAACATGGCCATGGCTTCGCCAATCGTGATGACATCAAGCGAGTTAGGCATGGCGTTACTCCTCACGTAACAAATCGACGTAGTGACGGGTGACGGCGGTCAGGTCGTCGCCTTCAAGTGGAAACTCAATCCCGCGCGGGGCATCGGGCGGCAGCTGGTTTAACAGGGCAAGCCAGCGTTCATCGGCTTTATCCGGCGCCACGGCGCGATAATTCTCATGGTGTGGGATGGCTGCCTTCACATGAATATAGCTCACCGCAGGGGCCAGAAGATGAGCAGCCGCTTCCGGCGACTCGCCGACCCATACCCAGTTGCCGGTGTCGAAGGTGAGCGTCACCGGTAGCGCCATGACAGAGCAGGCGGCTTTAAAACGCTGCATGGGCGCCAGTTGCCCGCATTCGGTCTGGTCGTTTTCTACTACCAACGCCATCCCGCTCTCGTCGAGCCAGCCACGTAAGGTTTCCAGCACGTCTTTACGCTGATAATGACCGAGTGAGACTTTGAGCCACAGCGCCTTGAGCGTGCGCGCTTCTTCAAGCAGAGCAGGCAGGTGCGGGTTCAGGGAGCCATCTTCCAGGCACAAGGCTTGTGGCGCCGAGTAGCAGGCCAGTAAACGGTGGGCTTCGATGGTGGCAGCAAGCGTTGGCAGGCTGCTCAATTCTTTATCGCTTAACAGTTCGCGGCGTATCTCCACGCCGTCTGCGCCTGCGTTGGCAATCAGCGGCAGGACGGCGCACTGGCCGCCCATCGCGTTAATTTGTTCGCTGCCATAGGCGGCGGTGACAACGATGATTTTTCTTTTCATCTTCCGGCTTCCCAGGAGTTAAAGACAATTTGCTTGTCTTTAACGCTAGATGGAACCGGTTCCAAAGAAAAGCGCGGTGCATCGAATTTATGATCGTCATCACGAAGGTTAATTATCGCGCAGTTGAACCGCGCACGATGAGCTCCCCGGAAAAGACCCGCTCGCGGACGGTATCGCTATTGCCTTCGATACGCTCAACGACTTGTTCTACAGCGGCATAGCCGATTTGCCAGGTCGGCTGTTTGAGAGTGGTTATGCCCACACCGGCCAGCTCAGCCCATTCCAGCTCATCAAAGCCAAGCAGGCCGATATCGCTACCCCAGTGCAGACCGATACGTTTTAGTGAGCGGGCGACCTGCAGCGTCAGTGCGCCGTTGGCGGAAATAACGGCTTTACGCATCCCGCGATGGCTGGCGTGAAACTGGCGTAGCACGTTATCAATCTGGCTGCTTTCATGCAGCGGCGTTTCGGCGTTTTCGGCCACCGTGCCGGGGTAGCGGGCAAGCGTTGCGCGAAAGGCGTTCAGGCGTTCCCGGCGCGTATTCACCGTTCCCAGCGGTTCGCTCAGAAACAGCAACGCTTCAAAGCCCTGTTCAATCAGGTGCTCGGTGGCGGTGGTGGCGGCCTGGGTATTGTCTAACCCTACGACATCACAGGCAAAATCGGGGATCTTGCGGTCAATCAGCACCATGGGCAGAGAAGATTGCTGCAGCCGGTTGAGCCCCTCTTCGCGCATCCCGACCGCATTCACCACGATGCCCTCCACCTGATAGCTACGCAGCAGGTCCAGGTAGTGCAGCTCCTGATCGACTTCGTTGTTGGTATTACAAACCAGCGGGGTGAAGCCCTTTTCCCGACAGGCTGCCTCAATACCGCTCAGCACATGCACGGAATAGGGGTTGGTGATATCCGCGATAATCAGGCCAATCAGGCGGGTACGACCATGCTTGAGATTGCGCGCCATCAGGCTGGGACGGTAATCGAGTTCGGCAATGGCATGTTCGATCCGCGCCAGCAATGCATCCGACAGAAGATGTTTTTCACCGTTCAGATAGCGTGAAATGCTGGTTTTGCCCGTTTTTGCCGCTTTCGCGACATCGCTTATCGTCGGGCGCGTCGTTTTCGCCATAAGTGCTTCCCTCGCGGTAGTTGTGAGACCACACGATAGCGCGAAAATCCGCACTGGCAAGGGGGAACATACCGCTTATCGCCTTCTGCGTGGCTATCATGCCGTTTAATTCTTTGCCAATTCGCCGCGCGTGTGGATGATAGAGCGCGACATTGATTATTTCACAAGACAGCGAGATGACGCTGTCGCCACCTGCATGCATCAGGAGCGCGCTTTGGCAAACTCTGCAGTTAAAACAGTTCTTACGGCAGCCCACTGGGGGCCGATGTTGGTAGAAACCGACGGCGAAACGGTGCTCTCTTCACGCGGGGCGCTTCCCACCAATCACCCTAACTCTCTGCAAACGGTGGTGCGCGACCAGGTCCACAGTAAAACCCGCGTCCGTTTCCCGATGGTACGTAAAGGCTTCCTGGCGTCTCCGGACAGCCCGCAGGGCGTTCGCGGAGAGGATGAGTTTGTCCGCGTCTCCTGGGATGATGCGCTCGCCCTCATCCATCAGCAGCACAAACGGATTCGTGAGGCACATGGTCCGGCATCCATTTTCGCCGGATCTTACGGTTGGCGGTCGAACGGTGTGCTGCATAAAGCGGCGACACTGTTGCAGCGTTATATGAGCCTTGCCGGTGGCTATACCGGCCATCTGGGGGACTACTCTACCGGCGCGGCGCAGGCGATCATGCCGTATGTGGTCGGCGGCAACGAGGTGTATCAACAACAAACCAGCTGGCCGTTAGTTCTGGAGCACACCGATGTGGTGGTGCTGTGGAGCGCTAACCCACTAAACACGCTGAAAATCGCGTGGAACGCCTCCGATGAGCAGGGTATCGGCTATTTCGATGCTTTACGCAAAAGCGGCAAACGTCTGATCTGCATCGATCCGATGCGATCGGAGACGGTCGATTTCTTTGGCGAGAGCGTGGAGTGGTTAGCGCCGCATATGGGCACTGATGTGGCGATGATGCTCGGTATCGCCCATACACTGGTGGAAAATGGCTGGCAGGATGAGGCTTTCCTCGCGCGCTGCACGGAAGGCTATAGCGTCTTTGCCGACTACCTGACCGGGAAAAGCGACGGCGTGGCGAAAACGGCAGAGTGGGCAGCGGATATTTGCGGTATTCCGGCGGCGAAAATTCGCGATCTGGCAAAACTTTTCCACGAAAATACCACCATGTTGATGTCCGGCTGGGGAATGCAGCGCCAGCAGTTTGGCGAGCAGAAACACTGGATGCTGGTGACGCTGGCGGCGATGCTGGGCCAGATTGGCATCCCCGGCGGCGGCTTTGGCCTGTCGTATCATTTTGCCAATGGCGGTAACCCCACGCGCCGGGCGGCGGTACTGGCATCCATGCAGGGTTGCGTAAAAGACGGTATTGAGGCGGTCGAAAAAATCCCCGTGGCGCGCATTATTGAAGCGCTGGAAAAACCGGGAGCGTTCTATCAGCACAATGGTATGGATCGACACTTCCCGGAGATTAAGTTTATCTGGTGGGCAGGTGGCGCCAACTTTACCCACCATCAGGATACTAACCGGCTGATACGCGCCTGGCAGAAGCCGGAACTGGTCGTCATTTCCGAGTGTTTCTGGACCGCCGCCGCAAAGCACGCGGATATCGTACTGCCTGCCACCACATCGTTTGAACGTAACGATATGACTATGACGGGCGATTACAGCAACCAGCATCTGGTGCCGATGAAGCGTGTGGTTCCCCCGCGCGATGAAGCGCGTGACGATTTCGAGGTGTTCGCCGATCTCAGCGAGCTTTGGGAGCCGGGCGGACGCGAGCGCTTTACAGAAGGGAAGAGCGATCTGGCGTGGCTGGAAACCTTCTACGACATCGCCCGACAGCGCGGCGCGAGCCAGCAGGTTACGTTGCCGCCGTTTGCCGAGTTCTGGGAAGCGAATGCCCTGATTGAAATGCCAGAAAGCGAAGAGAATGCCCGCTTTGTACGCTTCGCTGATTTCCGTCGTGACCCGCAGGCGCATCCGCTCAAAACCGACAGTGGCAAAATTGAAATCTACTCGGCGCGCATTGCCGGTTTTGGTTATGCCGACTGCCCGCCGCATCCAATGTGGCTTGAGCCGGATGAATGGCATGGCAACGCCCGACCGGAGCAGTTGCAGCTTCTTTCCGCTCACCCTGCGCATCGTCTGCACAGCCAGCTTAACTATTCGTCACTTCGCGAGCAGTATGCAGTGGCGGGGCGCGAACCGGTGACGCTGCATCCGCGCGACGCGAAAGCGCGCGGTATTGCTGATGGCGACCTGGTCCGCGTCTGGAACCAACGCGGACAGGTGCTGGCTGGCGCGGTGGTCAGCGAAGGGATCAAACCCGGCGTGATTTGCATCCACCAGGGTGCATGGCCGGACCTTGAGCGCGCTGAAGGGGGGATCTGTAAAAACGGCGCGGTTAATGTGCTGACAAAAGATCTCCCCAGCTCAAAGCTGGGGAATGGCTGTGCGGGGAATACCGCACTGGTATGGATGGAAAAATACAGCGGTCCGGCGCTTACGCTGACGGCGTTTGACCCGCCTGCCAGTTCATGATCCAAGTCGGGTGCTGCGTCTCTTCCTGCCAGGCGCTGTCTTCTATGCGAAAGCCCTGCGCGTGATAGAACTTCACCGCCCGCTCGTTTTTCTGATACACCTCCAGGCTTAAGGCATTAAAGCGCTGCTTGACATGGTCAAGCAGCGCGGTGCCGATCCCTTTGCGTAGCGCCTTCGGGCAGACGAACAATGCCCCGATATACTGTGAATCCATCACGCTGACAAAACCGTACAGCTTACCTTCTTCCTCCCAGACCCAGGTACGGGCCGACGGGAGGTAAACTTCGCGCACCAGCATCTCGCTGTCTTGCCAGTACGTTTGCGCAATAAACGGGTGCGCGTAGGTGGTGCTTTCAAGCCACAGGCGCAACAGAGGAGATAAATCTTTACTGTGCCACTCGCGGATCATGCCGGCCTCCGGGATGACAGAAACAGCCTGTAATATGGTCATTAACCAGACCGCAGGCTTGCATAAAGGAGTAGCAGATGGTGGTGCCGACAAATTTGAAGCCGCGTTTCTTTAACGCTTTTGAAAGCGCGTCGGAGGCGGGCGTTGAGGTGGGGATATCACCGAGTGCGGCGGCCTGGGTAATTTGCGGTTCGTTATCGACAAACGACCAGACAAACGGGGCAAAAGGTTCGCCATTTTGCTCCATGGCAAGCCAGGCGCGGGCGTTGCCGATAATCGCCTCAATTTTGCCGCGATGGCGAATAATCCCGGCATCCAGCACCAGGCGCTCGACATCATCCGGCCCCATCGCGGCCACTTTTTCAGGATCGAACTGATGGAAGGCATTACGGTAGTTTTCGCGTTTTTTAAGCACCGTAATCCATGATAAACCGGCCTGTTGTCCTTCAAGACAGATCATTTCAAACAGCTTTTTACCGTCCATTTGCGGGACACCCCATTCTTCATCGTGATAAGCCAGATAAAGCGGGTCTTGAGTCACCCAACCACAACGCTGCATATCCTTCTCCGTTGCTGATGTTGATCAAAATTATGTATGTTGCAGGCTTGACGTGCCTGCGAAAAAGATAATAGTTAGGTAAGGGATATCTACCCTCGCCTTTGCCCAACAAAAACGATAACAATTACGCCGGTTTGGCTCTTTTGTGGAGTCGCATTGATGAAAATTAAATACAGTGGCCGTTTGATAGCGGTAGTGCCTGCTTGTCTGCTTTTCAGCCATTCGGCATTTGCCTGGCAACAAGAATATATCGCGATCGATTCGCAAAATAATATGCCGCAACGCTATACATGGGATAGCGATCACCAGCCGCGTTATAACGATATCCTGGAAGAACGCATTCGCTCAGCGCAGAGTGGGCCTGGCGTTGCCTTTAATCTGCCAGATAAAACGCCGATGGATGCCGTCAGTACAATGAGTATTGGCCTGAATATTCCATTATCAACGAATGTGATGACCGGGCCGGTGGCAGTCTGGCATTACGACGGTTCAACGACGTCAATGTACAATGAATTTGGCGACAGCGCGACTTCACCGCAATATAGCGATCCGCTCTGGCACGCAACCGTCAGTTCACTGGGATGGCGCGTGGATAGCCATATGGGTGACTTTCGTCCATGGGCGCAAATTAGTTACAACCAACAGTTCGGTGAAAACGTCTGGAAATCGCAATCCGGGCTGAGCCGTCTGACCGCCGCGAACCAGTACGGCAACTGGCTGGATGTGTCCGTCGGCGCCGATATGCTGCTTAATCAACATTTTGCCGCTTATGCTTCCATGTCACAGTCGGAAAACTGGATAACCGGGCCAAATTACCTCTATAGCATGGGGGTTAGCGCGCGTTTTTAAGAACATCTAATACAAAATTATCACAATTAAGAAACAATAAGCACGCGCTCTGCATTGATAGTATGTACTAACTTACCCGATAAATTGTGGCGACCCCGTTTTCCGTAATGTCATTCATTCCTGCCTGAATGCATTTCATTCCCCGCTTACTGCATTTCATGCCTTTTTAGCCCTGGCATGAAATGCGCTTCGTTATGGTTGTCAGCAGTGAATTCCCTTAATTTCCTCTGCAGGACAACTGCCATGAATACATCATCCTTGAATCGCACACGCTGGCTCACGCTGGCTGGCACCATCATCACACAATTTGCGTTGGGATCTGTTTATACCTGGAGCCTGTTTAATAGTGCGCTGGCAGATAAGCTGGGCGAGCCGGTAAGTCAGGTTGCGTTTTCATTTGGTCTGTTAAGCCTCGGGCTGGCGTTATCCTCCTCTGTGGCCGGGAAACTGCAGGAACGTTTTGGCGTGAAACGCGTGACCATAGCCTCTGGCGTTCTGCTGGGAATCGGCTTCTTCCTGACTGCTCACGCCAGCAGCCTGACCATGCTGTGGCTGAGCGCGGGCGTGCTTGTGGGTCTCGCAGATGGCGCCGGATACCTGCTTACCCTTTCCAACTGTGTGAAATGGTTCCCGGAGCGTAAAGGACTGATTTCTGCTTTCTCCATCGGGGCTTATGGCCTGGGCAGTCTGGGTTTTAAATTCATCGATAGCCACCTGCTGGCCACCGTTGGCCTGGAACCGACTTTCATGATCTGGGGAGCGATGACGCTGGTGATGATTGTTTGCGGCGCGACGCTGATGACTGACGCGCCGCAACAGAAAACAACCACGGTCAATGGCGTGGTGGAAAATGATTTCACGCTGGCGCAGTCCATGCGTAAACCACAATACTGGATGCTGGCGGTGATGTTCCTGACCGCCTGTATGAGTGGTTTGTATGTGATTGGGGTAGCGAAAGACATTGCCCAGGGCATGGTGCATCTGGACGTGGCAACGGCCGCTAATGCGGTAACGGTTATCTCTATTGCGAATCTGAGCGGCCGTCTGGTGCTGGGCATTCTGTCCGACAAAATCGCCCGTATTCGTGTTATTACGATTGGCCAGGTGATTTCACTGGTTGGGATGGCAGCCCTGCTGTTTGCGCCACTGAATGCGGTTTCCTTTTTCGCAGCGATTGCCTGCGTGGCCTTTAACTTCGGCGGCACCATTACCGTATTCCCGTCGCTGGTCAGCGAATTCTTTGGTCTGAATAACCTGGCGAAAAACTACGGTGTGATTTACTTAGGCTTTGGTATCGGCAGTATTTGCGGTTCGATTATCGCTTCGCTGTTTGGCGGCTTCTATGTCACCTTCTGCGTCATTTTCGCTCTGCTGATTGTCTCTCTGGCACTGTCCACGACCATCCGTCAACCGCAGCGCAGCGTTTATAAACCGGCGCACGCCTGATTCCTTCCTGTCTTCGAAAACGCCGCCGTCAGGCGGCTTTTTTATTACCCTTATGTGCCCCTTTACCGGGACTCTCTTTGGTAGCGGCTATCCTTAATAGCAGGTCTTCCAACAGAAGGAGTCGCGTATGTCATTAGAAAAAGTCGTGTATCGGGCGAAGGCGAAAGCCACCGGAGGCCGCGATGGCAGAGCTGTCTCGTCCGATGGCGTTCTGGATGTAAAACTGGGCGTGCCAAAAGAGATGGGCGGCGCCGGTGGGGAGGTGACGAACCCGGAGCAACTGTTCGCCGCCGGGTATTCCGCCTGTTTTCTCGGGGCGCTAAAACATGTCGCGTCGGTGGAAAAACAGCGCCTACCGCAAGAGGCTTATATTGAGGGTACAGTCGGTATTGGGCCTTTGCCGACCGGGTTTGGTATTGAAGCGCAACTGGATATTCACCTGCCGGGAATGGATCATCAGATAGCGCAGGAACTGGTGAAAAAAGCCCATATAGTTTGCCCTTATTCCAACGCTACCCGCGGCAATATTGACGTTAAACTGAACGTGATCACCGCCTGAATACTATTCATGGGGTGATTAACCTATTTCCGGTTATATATTTTTGTAAATGTATGACCGGATCACAACTCAGACAGACACTTTTTCCCACCCTTGTGGTCTACTTATCCGCGCTTAAGAAGTTCCTCAATTAACTTCCCTTGCGTTTAATGCCCGATCGGCGCTGCTATGCGCGCTGAGCGGTGCTGTTTTCCCTTTTTCCAGGGTTGCTTGCATGAGTTATATAAAAACGATGACTCAGCAGAAACTGAGTTTTCTGCTGGCGTTGTATATTGGCTTGTTTATGAATAGCGCAGTTTTCTACCGTCGGTTTGATGGTTATGCGCAAGCGTTCACCGTCTGGAAAGGACTCTCTGCGGTTGTCGAACTGGTTGCCACTGTCCTGGCGACTTTCTTTTTATTACGTGTGCTCTCATTATTCGGACGCCGTGCCTGGCGTGTACTGGCATCGCTGGTGGTGCTGTTTTCAGCAGCGGCCAGCTATTACATGACTTTCCTGAATGTGGTGATTGGCTATGGCATTATCGCTTCGGTGATGACCACTGACATCGATCTCTCCAAAGAGGTGGTGGGCTGGCAACTCTTTGCCTGGGTGGCGATTGTCAGCGTGATGCCGTTGTTGTCTATCTGGAATAACCGCTGTCGCTATACCCTGTTACGTCAGTTGCGTACCCGTGGTCACCGTATGCAGAGTGTGGCGCTGGTGGTGATGGCCGCGCTGCTGGTTTGGGGGCCAATCCGCCTGCTGGATCTGCAGCAAAAGGAAGAAGAACGGACCTCAGGCGTGGACATGCCGAGCTATGGCGGCGTGGTCGCGAACTCCTATCTGCCTTCCAACTGGCTTTCTGCGCTGGGTTTGTACGCCTGGGCGCAGGTGGACGAGTCGTCGGATCATCGCTCCTTGTTCAACCCGGCGGCGAAATTCAGCTATGTCGCGCCGGACGACATCAATGACACTTATGTGGTGTTTATCATCGGTGAAACAACCCGCTGGGATCACATGGGGTTACTCGGTTACTCGCGTAATACCACGCCTAAGCTTGCACAGGAGAAGAACCTGGTCGCTTTCCGGGGTTACTCATGTGATACCGCCACCAAGCTGTCGTTGCGTTGTATGTTTGTACGTGAAGGCGGGGCGGAGGATAATCCCCAGCGCACGATAAAAGAGCAGAACGTCTTCTCCGTGCTCAAACAGATGGGCTTCTCTTCCGATCTGTATGCGATGCAAAGCGAGATGTGGTTTTACAGCAACACAATGGCAGACAACATTGCCTATCGTGAACAGATTGGTGCGGAACCGCGTAACCGGGGTAAGAACGTTGACGATATGCTGTTAATTGATGAGTTACACCATTCGCTCGATAGCAACAAGCAGGGCAAGCATCTCATTATCCTGCATACCAAAGGTTCGCACTTCAACTATACCCAGCGTTATCCGCGTAGCTTCGCACAGTGGACGCCGGAGTGTGTAGGGGTGGACGATAAATGCAGTAAAGAAGAGTTGATTAATTCGTACGATAACTCTGTCACCTATGTGGACTATTTTATCGACAGCGTGATCGACAAACTGCGCGATAAAAAAGCCATCATCTTCTATGCGGCAGACCACGGTGAGTCGATTAATGAGAAGGAACATTTGCACGGTACGCCGCGTAAGATGGCGCCGCCGGAGCAGTTCCGCGTACCGATGATGGTGTGGATGTCAGACAAATATCTGCAAAACCCGGATAAGGCAAAGATGTTTGCGCAGCTGAAACAACAAGCGGATATGAAGGTGCCGCGCCGGCATGTTGAACTGTACGACACCATTATGGGTTGCCTGGGATATACCTCGCCAAACGGCGGGATTAATGAAAATAACAACTGGTGCCATCTGCCTTCCGACAAGGTAAATTGAGGCACTGGCGGCTTTCTCGCCAGTCAGTTGGCTTTTTTACATTAAGGGATTGACGGTCGGGGTGTGTGGCAGTAAGATGCGCCCCGCATTCGGTGATTGGCGCAGCCTGGTAGCGCACTTCGTTCGGGACGAAGGGGTCGGAGGTTCGAATCCTCTATCACCGACCAAATTCGAAAAGCCTGCTCAACGAGCAGGCTTTTTTGCATCTGCGCCAGAGAGGATGAGAACCTCCGGGGGCAGGGAGGTTCGACCCGAGCGAAGCGAGAGAACGTTGCGTTAGCAACGGCCCGCAGGGCGAGCCACGCAGTGGCGAGTTATCTCTGGCACCGACCAAATTCGAAAAGCCTGCTCAACGAGCAGGCTTTTTTGCATCTGGGGTTTTGTAGCCCTGGCAAGCAAAGCGCCGCCGGGGGGGAAAATGCGGCTCTGGTGGTCATTCCGTTCACCTGATGTTCTCTGCTTTTCTATAGCGACAGAACCCGTGAACGTGCCAGGGTGGCTCACCGCCACCACCCTGGCGACCCGGGCTCCCGGCAAAGAAAATCGCCGCTGGCGCGCCATTATTCGCCCCATCCCTGGGGCTCACCCCTGCGGGGCTAGCGCAAGCGCTATTCAAAATTGCTCCCGGCAATTTTGTCGTCTTATGCCGTCTGACTTTCGGGTCAGGGACCAGCCTGCGTCCTTGCAGGCTATCCCCTCCGCCCGCTTCCCTGCGGGCGGCCCCGGTCAGCCGTCAACGCCTCATTGATTTTCAGCCGGACCCTGTCATCGCTGTAACTGTTTCGTTCTCATTACGCGGTGTCATCGCTGTAAAACGAAATAGTACTGGGGATCCCTCTCCCTCAAGGGAGAGGGGGAAAGTTAGTGTTCGCCTGGTGTTTTGTATGGCGGCAGATACCCGCCATTTTATGCTGGCGCGCACCGAACCGATCTCCTGGCTCCCTGGAAAGAAGGTTAGGGGAAAACCATCCGCTTCTGTTACCGTTCCATAACCTTATTTCACCCTGCCGCGTCACGGTTTTGTGACATAATCCATTGTATTTTTTTATATATAGTTCGATCTTTTTTCGCGTTGCTTATGGATAGGGTTAGCATTTTACGCTGTGCGTTTTAACGTTCGCGGTATTAATCGCTCATATATTCAGCATTCTGCAAGAAATTTTTCATAATCTGCTCAAACGTTAAACACCAACCTCAGATGATTCTCAAGCTTATTATTCTGCTCAAAACGGCATAGCACAAATTTACCTGCTGAAAATAGCGGCTTGAAGTTTTTTTTAACTTTGTTTGTTGATTCTCATCAACGATGTAAATCCCCGTTACCTGTATTGACGTTTTGACATTCTATTGACAGATTGTAGGGCATGAGGGGCATTTCATGGAGAATCTGCACTGCAACTCAGTCAATCTCGTGAAAGGATTTCCCGTCTCTCATAACTTCCGATAAGTCCAGGCAAAAATCTAATAACGGCCTGTCGGATAACCCAGCGCAAGGGTAACAACACATATCACATTGGAGCAGAATAATGAGTATTTCCTTGAAGAAGTCAGGGATGCTGAAGCTTGGTCTTAGCCTGGTGGCTATGACTGTGGCGGCCAGCGTGCAGGCAAAAACCCTGGTTTATTGTTCAGAAGGCTCGCCTGAAGGCTTTAACCCACAGCTTTTCACTTCTGGTACTACTTACGACGCCAGCTCTGTGCCGATTTATAACCGTCTGGTTGAGTTCAAAACCGGTACTACTGAGGTCATTCCGGGTCTTGCTGAGAAGTGGGATATCAGCGCCGATGGCAAAACCTACACTTTCCACCTGCGTAAAGGCGTGAAGTGGCAGGACAACAAAGATTTCAAACCGACGCGTGAATTCAACGCGGACGACGTCGTATTCTCCTTTGATCGTCAGAAAAATGCCCAGAACCCGTACCATAAAGTTTCTGGCGGCAGCTACGAATACTTTGAAGGTATGGGCCTGCCAGACCTGATTAGCGAAGTGAAGAAAGTCGACGACAACACCGTTCAATTCGTGCTGACCCGTCCGGAATCTCCGTTCCTGGCAGACCTGGCTATGGATTTCGCGTCTATTCTGTCCAAAGAATATGCCGACAACATGCTGAAAGCCGGCACGCCGGACAAAGTGGACCTGGATCCGATTGGTACCGGTCCGTTCCAGCTGCAACAGTACCAAAAAGATTCCCGCATTCTGTACAAAGCGTTTGAAGGTTACTGGGGTACCAAGCCGCAGATCGATCGCCTGGTCTTCTCCATCACGCCTGACGCTTCCGTACGTTATGCCAAACTGCAGAAAAACGAGTGCCAGGTTATGCCGTACCCGAACCCGGCTGACATCGCTCGTATGAAACAAGACAAAAACATTAACCTGATGGAACAGGCTGGCCTGAACGTCGGTTACATGTCTTTCAACACCGAGAAGAAACCGTTCGATGACGTGAAAGTGCGTCAGGCGCTGACTTACGCGGTAAATAAAGAAGCGATCATCAAAGCTGTTTACCAGGGCGCTGGCGTTGCCGCGAAAAACCTGATTCCGCCGACAATGTGGGGCTACAACGACGACGTTAAGGATTACACCTACGACGTTGAGAAAGCGAAACAGTTGCTGAAAGAATCCGGCCACGAGCAGGGCTTCACCGTTGAACTGTGGGCGATGCCGGTACAGCGTCCGTACAACCCGAACGCTCGCCGTATGGCTGAGATGATTCAGGCTGACTGGGCTAAAATCGGTGTTCAGGCCAAGATCGTCACTTACGAGTGGGGCGAGTACCTGAAACGTGCGAAAGCCGGTGAGCACCAGGCTGTGATGATGGGCTGGACCGGTGACAACGGGGATCCGGATAACTTCTTCGCTACCCTGTTCAGCTGCGCTGCGGCGAAAGACGGTTCCAACTACTCTCGCTGGTGCTACAAGCCGTTTGAAGACTTGATTCAGCCGGCGCGCGCAACAGATGACCACAACAAGCGTGTTGAACTGTACAAACAGGCTCAGGTAGTGATGCATGACCAGGCTCCGGCACTGATCGTCGCTCACTCCACCGTGTATGAGCCGGTGCGTAAAGAAGTCAAAGGCTATGTGGTTGATCCGCTGGGCAAACACCACTTCGAAAACGTGTCAGTTGAATAATAGGCACGATGCCTGAGTCCCTCCTCCCTTTCCGGGGGGAGGGTTTTTGTTCCTTATTCCTCCGGGAAAAGGCCTGGATAGAAGGGATTTTCCCGTTTATCCAAACATGTGTGAGCAATACAGACGCACTACCGCCAGGTGCATGCGTCACTACAGAGAATCCGGGTTATGTTGCAGTTCATCCTCCGACGTCTGGGGCTAGTTATCCCGACGTTTATCGGTATCACCCTTCTCACCTTTGCCTTCGTTCATATGATTCCCGGTGACCCGGTGATGATCATGGCAGGTGAGCGTGGTATCTCTCCTGAGCGTCATGCCCAGTTGCTGGCAGAGCTTGGTCTCAACAAGCCGCTGTGGCAGCAATACGTCAACTATGTATGGGGCGTGTTGCATGGTGATTTAGGGATCTCTCTTAAGAGCCGTCTTCCGGTGTGGGACGAGTTCGTACCGCGTTTTAAAGCGACGCTGGAACTCGGCGTCTGCGCCATGATTTTTGCTGTGGCTGTCGGGATTCCGGTGGGCGTAATGGCCGCTGTGAAGCGTGGCTCCATTTTTGATCATACCGCCGTGAGCCTCGCGCTGACCGGTTACTCCATGCCTATCTTCTGGTGGGGCATGATGTTGATCATGCTGGTGTCGGTTCACTGGAATCTGACGCCGGTATCCGGGCGCGTCAGTGACATGGTGTTCCTGGATGACAGTAACCCACTTACCGGTTTTATGCTGATCGACACGGCTATCTGGGGCGAACAGGGTAACTTTATCGATGCCCTGGCGCATATGATTCTGCCTGCCATTGTGCTGGGGACTATCCCGCTGGCGGTTATCGTGCGCATGACCCGTTCGTCGATGCTGGAAGTGCTGGGTGAAGACTATATCCGCACCGCGCGCGCCAAAGGGTTAACCCGGATGCGCGTTATCATCGTCCACGCGCTGCGTAATGCGATGCTGCCGGTGGTGACCGTTATCGGTCTGCAGGTCGGGACATTGCTGGCGGGTGCGATCCTGACGGAAACCATCTTCTCCTGGCCGGGCCTTGGCCGCTGGTTAATCGACGCGCTGCAACGCCGCGATTATCCGGTTGTGCAGGGTGGGGTATTGCTGGTCGCGACGATGATTATTCTCGTCAACCTGTTGGTCGACCTGCTCTACGGCGTGGTGAACCCGCGTATTCGTCACAAGAAGTAAGGGGCCATCATGTCACAAGTTACTGAAAATAAAGTTATCTCTGCACCGGTGCCGATGACGCCGCTGCAGGAGTTTTGGCACTATTTCAAACGTAATAAAGGCGCGGTCGTTGGTCTGGTTTACGTGATTCTGATGCTGCTTATCGCCATTTTCGCGAACGTACTGGCGCCGCATAACCCGGCGGATCAGTTCCGCGATGCCCTGTTGGCACCGCCGGTATGGCAGGATGGCGGCACATGGTCGCACATTCTGGGTACTGATGACGTAGGTCGCGATACCCTATCGCGTCTGATGTTTGGCGCGCGCCTGTCGCTGCTGGTCGGCTGTCTGGTGGTGGTGCTGTCACTGATCATGGGGATTATCCTCGGTCTGGTGGCAGGCTACTTTGGCGGCGTTGTGGATAACATCATCATGCGTGTCGTCGACATCATGCTGGCGCTGCCGAGCCTGTTGCTGGCACTGGTGTTGGTGGCGATATTCGGTCCCTCGATAGTCAACGCGTCGTTAGCGCTCACCTTCGTCGCCTTGCCGCACTATGTGCGTCTTACCCGTGCTGCGGTACTGGTGGAAGTTAACCGCGATTACGTCACGGCTTCCCGCGTGGCGGGCGCAGGCGCGATGCGTCAGATGTTCGTCAATATTTTCCCTAACTGCCTGGCGCCGCTGATTGTTCAGGCGTCGCTCGGTTTCTCGAACGCCATTCTCGACATGGCCGCCCTCGGCTTCCTTGGCATGGGTGCGCAACCGCCAACACCGGAGTGGGGCACCATGCTCTCCGACGTGTTGCAGTTCGCGCAAAGTGCCTGGTGGGTCGTGACCTTCCCGGGTGTGGCGATCCTGCTGACGGTGCTGGCATTTAACCTGATGGGTGACGGCCTGCGTGATGCGCTCGACCCCAAACTGAAGCAGTAAGAGGTTCGAGATGGCGTTATTAAATGTAAATAAATTATCGGTGCATTTCGGCGACGAAGGCAGCGAGTTCCGCGCCGTTGACCGCGTTAGCTATAGCGTGAATCAGGGTGAAGTGGTTGGCATCGTGGGTGAATCAGGCTCCGGTAAATCGGTCAGCTCGCTGGCGATCATGGGGCTGATTGATTACCCAGGTCGCGTGATGGCAGAGCATCTGGAGTTCAACGGTCAGGATCTGAAACGCATTTCGGAAAAAGAACGCCGCAGTCTGGTGGGTTCCGAAGTGGCGATGATCTTCCAGGATCCGATGACCAGCCTGAACCCCTGCTACACTGTCGGTTTCCAGATTATGGAAGCGATCAAAGTGCATCAGGGTGGCAATAAGCACACCCGTCGCCAGCGCGCGATTGACCTGCTTAACCAGGTCGGTATTCCTGACCCGGCATCAAGGCTGGACGTGTATCCTCATCAGCTCTCCGGTGGGATGAGCCAGCGTGTCATGATCGCGATGGCCATCGCGTGTCAGCCGAAGCTGCTGATTGCCGATGAACCGACCACCGCGCTGGATGTGACCATTCAGGCGCAGATTATTGAGCTGCTGCTGGAGCTACAGCAAAAAGAGAACATGGCGCTGATTTTGATCACCCATGATCTGGCGCTGGTGGCCGAAGCGGCACACAAAATCATTGTGATGTATGCAGGTCAGGTAGTGGAAACCGGTGCGGCGAAAGATATCTTCCGCGCGCCGCGTCATCCGTATACCCAGGCACTGCTGCGCGCATTGCCGGAGTTTGCGCAGGATAAAGCCCGTCTGGCGTCGCTGCCGGGCGTGGTTCCCGGTAAGTATGACCGCCCGAATGGCTGTCTGCTCAATCCGCGTTGCCCCTATGCAACGGACCGATGCCGCGCCGAAGAGCCTGCGCTGAACACCGTCGATGGCGGACGCCAGTCGAAATGTCATTACCCACTCGATGATGCCGGGAGGCCCACACTATGAGTACGCACGAGGCCGCCACGCAACCGCTGTTGCAGGCTATCGACCTGAAAAAACATTACCCGGTGAAGAAGGGGCTGTTTGCCCCGGAACGCCTGGTAAAAGCGCTGGACGGGGTATCGTTCACCCTGGAACGCGGCAAAACGCTGGCAGTGGTAGGCGAATCCGGCTGTGGTAAATCCACGCTGGGCCGTCTGCTGACGATGATCGAAACTCCGACCGGCGGTGAGCTGTACTATCAGGGGCAGGATCTGCTGAAACACGATCCACATGCGCAGAAACTGCGTCGGCAGAAAATCCAGATCGTGTTCCAGAACCCGTACGGTTCGCTGAACCCGCGCAAAAAAGTGGGACAGATTCTCGAAGAACCGCTCCTGATTAACGCCTCCCTGAGCAAGGAAGCGCGTCGTGAGAAAGCGCTGGCGATGATGGCGAAAGTCGGCCTGAAAACTGAACATTATGACCGTTATCCGCATATGTTCTCCGGTGGTCAGCGTCAGCGTATCGCTATTGCCCGTGGCCTGATGCTTGACCCGGACGTGGTGATCGCCGACGAACCGGTCTCCGCGCTGGACGTTTCTGTCCGTGCGCAGGTGCTGAACCTGATGATGGACTTGCAGCAGGATTTGGGGCTGTCCTACGTGTTTATCTCCCATGACTTGTCGGTGGTGGAACACATTGCCGATGAAGTGATGGTGATGTATTTGGGCCGCTGCGTGGAGAAAGGCACCAAGGACCAGATCTTCAACAATCCGCGTCATCCGTACACCCAGGCGCTGCTCTCTGCGACGCCGCGCCTGAACCCGGACGATCGCCGCGAGCGCATCAAGCTCACCGGCGAGCTGCCCAGCCCGCTGAATCCACCGCCGGGTTGCGCATTCAACGCCCGCTGCCGTCGTCGCTTTGGCCCCTGCACCCAGTTGCAGCCGCAGCTGAAAGACTACGGCGGCCAGTTGGTTGCCTGCTTCGCGGTCGATCAGGATGAAAACGGCGAGAAGCCACAGGCATAACGCGCTGAAATGAAAAACCGGAGCCATGCGCTCCGGTTTTTTTATGCCTTCCCGGATGCGCTGACGCTTATCCGGGCTACGATTTTGGGGTTCGGGCTATGTCTTTCTCCCTCTCCCTGTGGGAGAGGGCCGGGGTGAGGGCATCAGACGCCTATCCGAGCTACCTTTTGGCTCTGGCCGTAGCCCCGGTAAGCGCAGCGCCACCGGGGACTGCCGGTTCTGGATTCAGCGCATCGGCTCACTGTCGTTATCAATCGGCGACCAGTCCAGCTTGCCCTGCTCGCGCACCTGACGCCAGGCGAGGAAGGTCAGCATCAACGTCACCACCGCATAGGCGAAGGTCACCGTCGGCGAGGCGTTAACCGCCATCTGATGCCCGTGAATAAAACCAAAGAAAGAGAGCACGGTGGCAGCAGCGGCATAAACAGCAGCCCAGTTAAAGCGACGGTCAATGATAAACGCGGCAATTGCCCCCATCATCAGCCCCGCCAGCACGGCGCCCCCGCCAGCGGTTGCCATACCGTTATAAAGCACGCCATTGTTGGCCATATTGGCTATCACCTCAGCAGGCAGATTCACCGTGTTGGCACCTGCCGCATTCAGTGCGCCGTCGACCTGCGTTTTCGCCCATTCCGCGATATTGGGTACCAGCGCCAGAATAATGGCTGGCGCATGGCGTTTCGGCGACACCTGGAATGCCTGCGCACCAATCACCAGCCCGATAAACAGCAGAATCGGCACAATCGCGACCAGCGGAATGATCGACAACAGCAGGGCCGTAAGCCCCAGAAAACAGACAATCGCCATCGCAATACCGGTCGCCAGTGAATAACCGATACGTCCCCCCATCGCTTTCCAGCCGGGGTGACCGATATAGACCGCAGGCGGGAACGGCGAGCCGAGCAGCGCACCGACAATCGCCCCCACGCCATCTGCCGCCAGCACCGCACGCAGGTTATAGCTGTCGCCGCCTACTGCCGCCGACTCCACGTTATTCAGGATTTCGGTGAAGTTGAAGATACCCAGGGGGATAGCCGTTACCAGTAGCGGCCAGACCAGCTCCGACGGCACACTGAACACATCGCCGGTAATGGAAGGCAGGTGTAACGCAAAATTGCCCGCCGCTTCTTTTACTGCGGCCGGGTTCATAATGTCGCTCAGGCCCAGCAGCGTGGCTCCCCAGCCCAACACGCAGCCAACGATAACCACCGCCAGTCCGCCCGGCAAACCGAACGGCAGGCGCACATTACCGACCCAGTTGAGCAGGATAATGGCGAAGCAGATAACGCCAATCCATGCCGTATCAAACATCTGGTAAGCCGGGCGCATCGCGATAAAGGCAATCGCGATCCCGGCCAGCGTCCCCAGCATGGCGGCTCGCGGGGTATATTTCCGGATGGTCGGGCCAACGACGACACCGAGCAGAACGATAACGCCGACGATCATTGCCCAGATAAGGCCCAGCTTCCACGCCAGCATCCAGTCTTTATGAATCAGCAACGTAGGCAGCATTACTACAAAGACCACGATAAACATATGCGGCACGCTGGGGCCGTAAGGCAGGGCAGTAACATCATTGCGGCCTTCGCGCCGGGCTAATCTCCAGGCGAGCCAGGCGTAGAAAAGATTTCCGAGGGGAAGTGCGATGCCCAGAGCAGGCAGGATACGACCATAAACCGTTGTTGCCGGGATTTGCGCGACGTACAGTGCCAGCCCTGAGAGCACCAGCACATTCAATAACACATTCGTGAACAGACCAAAAAAAGCATTTAAATCGCCCGCGACCCAAAGCTGTGGCCGCTGAGCGAAATTTCCTTGCGCCATGATCCTACTCCTGACGTTATCAAGCTGTCATAAAGTGGCCGGTATAAGCTCTCCAGCCTCCCAAAGAGGTAATTTCTTTTTGTCCTTTCACCAGCCAGGGTTCGGCCAGCACACCCAGTACTTCACTACCGTCACTTAACTCCACTTTGCCAACGCATAAACCGGCCGGTTCTTTTTGCAGAATCTCCCCCAGCCCGGCAGGCGGCACGGCCCAAATTTCCAGCGCAATCTGCCCGCCCTCTCCGGGTGTGCGAATCATGCCAGGGTGGTTATCATTTATGCTCCAGCAGCGGTAGCAAGCGGCGGTAGTGTCTTCACGAACAAACTCAGCCTGTGCAGCAATCATATTAGGATTAAGCACAAGGCCACGCATTAATGTGCCATTAACGGCGAGTAAAATCTTATTACTTATCATGGTATTTTGCTCTGAAAAGCGAATCAGTATTAGCAAGTAAAACGGGTGCCGCCATTGCCGCTTAGCGCACGGGAAATGCCCTGCGGCGTGGTAATCAGGCCCAGCCCCTGCGGTTGAGCGCGCAAGTAAGTCAGCATGGCTTCAATTTTCGGGGCCATGCTGCCCGCGCCAAATTCGCTGCTTTGCAGCAGCGCTTCTGCTTCGGTGAGTGAAAGCTGGCTAAGCCAGCGCTGCTGCGGTGAACCAAAATTGACAGCTACTTGTTCGACGCCCGTCGGGATGAGCAGCATCCCGGCTCCCAGTTCACAGGCTAATAGCGCAGAGGCGCGGTCTTTATCGATAACGGCCTGCGCCGCAATCAGCGTACCGTCGCTATCGCGCCAGACCGGAATACCGCCGCCACCGCAGGCAATCACCAGTACGTTTTGTGCCAGTAGGTCGCGAATGATGGGGGTCTCGATAATTTCCAGCGGCGCCGGGGAGGGGACAACACGTCGCCAGCCGCGTCCTGAATCTTCGGCAATATGCCAGCCTTGCGTTTTCGCGAGACGCGTTGCCGTTTCGTGGTCCATCCAGGCGCCGATAGGTTTATCCGGCGCTGAGAATGCCGGATCGTTTGGGTCAATACGGGTTTGCGTCACCAGCGCCACAACGCGGATAGCGGAAAAACCCCGCGCCGTCAGGGCATTGCTCAACGCGTTCTGGAACATAAAGCCAATCGCGCCCTGCGTGTCGCCAACAGCATATTCCAGCGGTACGGTGGGCGCTGCATCTTTGGCGACTTCACTGCGGCGCAGGATAAACCCCACCTGTGGGCCGTTGCCGTGCGTTAATACCACACGCCAGCCAGCGGCAATCAACGCCACCACATGGCTGGCCGTCTCTTTTACTGCTTCATATTGCTGCTCAAGCGCATTTTCGCCCGGCGAGCGGATCAGTGCGTTGCCGCCGACAGCGACGACAGCAACCTTACCGCTACACACGATCGTCCCCTTGCGACAGTGCCGTCAGCCCGGCAATAAAGCAGGCCAGCGGTGCGGTGGTGATGCCCGCGCCAATTTGTCCCACGCCCGCCAGCTTGTGGGCGATGCCGGTATTGATGATGGGCAGAATATTGCTGTCGACAACGCGTCGCGCGTCAATGCCGCAGCCGCTGCCGACAAAATTGAGGGCCGGAAGGGTAAACGCCGGCTGGGTGGTCAAGGTAATTTCATGCATGGCCTGGCTGTGTCTCACCGCATCAGCCGGCGTGCCGCCAACAAATTTAACGATGGCCGGTGACGCCGCCATGGCAAACCCGCCAATGCCTGCGGTTTCCGTAATGGCGGAGTCGCCCAGATCTGCTGCCGCATCGTTAATACCAAAACCCGGAAAAAACAGACCATCAACCGGGTTTGCCGGCGCCTGGAACCAGCGATCGCCGGTCCCGGAAAGACGGATGCCGAAGTTGACGCCGTTGCGTGCCATCACGGTGACCATTGAACTGTGCGGGACATCACTGGCGGCATCAAGCATCGATTTACAGGCCGCCATGGACAGATTCAGAAAGAAGTGATCGTTGGCCGCGATAAACTCCAGCACTTCCGGGCCCTTTTCAAGACGGGCCAGATGGGAGGCAAGGCGGCGAAAGAACAACCCGCTGGCCGCAACATTGCGGTTATGGCATTCATCACCCATATGCAGCGCCTGGGCAATCATGGGCTTGAGTTCAATATCGCCGCTCATGGCAAGTGCTTGCCTGAGCACAGGCGCCAGCACATCGGCCATCCAGCGCAGGCGGGTCAGCACATCCTCGTGGTTGGCGCCAAAGCGCAGCACTTTCCCCAGCCCTTCGTTGAAATTACAGTAGGCCCGGTTGCCATGCGTTTTATTCTCAACAATCCAGACCGGCATGGAGGGGCTGATAATCCCCGCCATTGGCCCGGTGGCGTGGTGGTGATGGCAGGGTTCCAGCGCGACCTCGCCATGTGCCGCCATTCGCATGGCCTGCTCAACGTTGTCGGCCCAGCCTTCGAGCACAATCGCACCGGCAATCGCCCCCTGCATTGGGCCACACATCTCTGCCCAGGCGATGGGCGGGCCTGCATGCAGAATTTTACGTTCTGTTGCCAGCGCCGGAATCGCTTCCTGCGCTGTACTGATTCCGATAAGCACCGGTTGCGCATCCAGGTAGCGCTGCAACGCGATGTCATTTGCCGCATCCACGCGGGTATCCGCCATTAATTTCGCCAACATCCAGTTAGCCTCTTCGTCACCGAATGCTGCGGGTTGCCATTGCAGATGCAAAACATCCCCTCCTGCATCACGCAGATTATTGGCGAAACTCTCCAGGCCCAGGTTGAGCACGCTGAGCGGTTGTTGAAATAACGTCGTCATAATCTATTTCCGTTGAAGGGCTACAAAAGCCGCCAGTCGCGCGGCCTCGATATTGCTGTCCGCCACCAGAACGCCAGCCTGTTCTAATCGTTCAATTTGCTGCTGACGATTCTGAGGATCGCCTTCGGTCCCGCAAACGTGAGCAATCAGCAGAATGTGTCGCCTGTCCTGGGCAGCTTCTTGTCGCAGTGTATCCAGCACGGGCAACAACGTGGCGCAAGGATCTGCGCTGGCGCCGTAGCCAAGAACGATGTCAAACAGCAGGACGGCCGTGGTGGGATCGCGACCTTCCGACAACAGGCGCGCGTTGCGCAGTTCAGGGTCAATCATGGGATGCGGGCGACCCTGGGTGAATTCGTCATCCCCCATATCGACCAGACTGTGGCCGGTACCCTGCTGACGGTTGCGTAATTCCGTGGCCCCTCGGACAGGGGCGTTGGATTCACAGGACAGCCCCGCCGCCAGCAGGGCGAGTTGTGCTTCGTAACAGAATGTGCCGCCGGCGAAAACGCCGCGAATGTCTTTTTGTTGTGCCGCCATTGCTCCGATGCTATCCCGGGCTTTGACGAGGAGAGATTCCCTGGTGTTGGTCTCTTTGGGCGTCTTTTGACCCTCTAACGTGGCTACCGCAATCTCCGCTGCGTGACGCAGACTGAGTGCGGGTATGACGCCTTCATATTGCAAACAGTGCTCGTCGGCGCCGAGGAAATGGACGACGACGGGTTTTTCACACTGGCGTGCGCAGGCCAGTACTTTTTGCATAATCCCTGGTGCTGGTGGTTTAGAAATAAGAACAATAAGTTGTGTTTCAGGGTCTTCTGCTAACAGGGTGATTCCCTGAATCATGCTCAGACCGCCGATTGCCTCGTGCAGATCCCGTCCGCCCGTGCCGATGGCCTGCGACACGCCAGCGCCAAGATGGTGAATATGGCAACTGACCTCTTGTAGTCCTGTCCCGGATGCCGCCACCAGACCAATGGCCCCGCGCCGTACCACATTGGCAAAGCCCAGCGGCAGACCGTTGATAATGGCGGTGCCGCAATCTGGCCCCATGACCAACAGCTGGTTTTGACTGGCGTAACGCTTAATGGCCGCTTCTTGCTCTTCCGGGACGTTATCGCTGAATATCATCACGTGCAGACCGCTGCTCAGCGCTTTCAACGCTTCGGCGGCAGCATAGCGGCCTGGCACAGAAATCAGGGCAAAATTGGCCTCCAGCGCATCATGCAGGCCCATGGCGATACTGACCGGTATACGGTGTGTCGTGCCGAAGGCAGGCTCTACTGCAGACGGGCGCAGTAATGAGGCCGCGAGTTCCAGCGCCGCTTGTGCAGCGGCTTCGCTGGCTTCCAGTGCAATTAACAGATCGTTAGGACGCGCGTCGATGACAATGTTCAGGCCTGCGTCACGCATGCGTTCAATATTAGCCGGGGTCGCCATCGCGACAGATGCCTGTTCTACCCCATCCAGCGCGTTGAGCCTGGCGGAGATCTGCATAAGGGAAACGGAGTCCTTATACAGGTTCGGGAAACATTGATAGTGCAGTGTCATCTTTTATCCTCGGGCAAAAACGGTACTTACTTTGCTGCTTACTTCGTGGTATCGGTCTGCCGGCGTATCACGGGCGCAGTGCCGCAATGACCTCCGCTGAATGACTCACCCAACCAACAATGGCGCCCTGGGCTTTGATCATCGCCAGCGCCGCCTGATGAAATTCCGGAAAGTAAGAGGCACAGCAATCTTCTGGTATCACCAGCTCATAGCCGCGATCGTTGGCTTCACGGGCGGTACTCTGCACACACACTTCGGTGGTGACGCCGCAAATAATGAGCGAGGAGATGCGCTGAGATTGCAGAATGAGATGCAGGTCAGTGGCGTAAAACGCCCCTTTGCCTGGCTTATCAATCACCGGCTCGCCGGGCCGTGGCGCGAGTTCGGGAATAATGTCGTGACCCGGCTGGCCCCGCACCAGAATTCGGCCCATCGGTCCTGGCTCGCCGATAAAGGTTTTGCCGCCACGGGTGCGTTTGGCGGGCAGGCAATCGCTGAGGTCATCACGGTGGCCTTCCCGGGTATGAATAATCAGCAGACCCGCCTCGCGCGCGCTTTTCAGTAATGCGGCACAGGGTTCGATAGCCCGGCGAACGAGGGAGACGTCATTGCCAAGGGCTTCACCAAAACCGCCGCGCTCAACAAAGTCGCGCTGCATATCGATAACCACGAGTGCGGTGGTGGCGGGATCGAACTGAAAGTCAAAAGGTTGGGCTTTAATCGAGCGCATAAACGTCACCTTGTTAATTCGCCTTTATCTGGAGTGTACGGAGTGATAACGCCATGTGCGCAAAAAGGTTTTCTGCCTGAACCTCAAAAAATATGAGGCATATCGGTACGCGAAAACGCCATAATGCGTAAATCGTGTAATGGCGAGGCTTTAGGCGTACAAGCGTCGGATTGGGATAAAAAAATCGCCCAAAACAAGATAGCGGATTTGTGACCTCGCACCTATTGACGGGAGTGAAAATGAGCTCAGGACGGGACGTTGTGGCGACACAATTTTGCGATGCGTTATTACCCGGGTTCCCGACGGTTTCCTGGGTTCGGGTGCATTCAGTTTTTCAGCGCGCCTGTAACATACAAACGCCGCAAGGGAGCCTGTGGGTAGTGCAGGCGCGTGGCATGCCTCTCGCCCCGGCGGGTATAGTGACCGACTGCGCTGACTTACGCCCTTTTTTTACCGTCGGGGAAAGGCTGTACTGGCATGGCGAGACCTGCCTGTGCGGCACAAAAGCGCATATTGAACTGCGCTCAGCCGTACCCGTTTCCACCCGACTCGAACCCTGTGGCGATGTACACATACTGGGGCGTCTGGCGGCAGAGATTGCAGCCTTTTTTAGCCATCAGCCGGAAAAAGGCATTCGCCAGGCGTTGCAAACGGACGCTACGTTAATGCGCGCGCAGAAATCTTTGGTGCACTGGTTGCGAACTGGTGAAGAAGAGCTTAATGCCCTCCTTATGCGCTTTATTGGTTGGGGGGAGGGGCTTACCCCCGCCGGGGATGATTTCCTGCTGGGCGTGTCGCTGGTATTGAATCACTGGCGTTTTGCGCGCGCGGCAGCATTAAACGCGGCGCTACCCCCATTACTCGATCGTACGACCGACATCAGCCGCGCCATGCTGGAGCAGGGCTGCGACAGCCATTACAGCGCCCAGTTACTGGCGCTGGCGACAGGCAACAGCGAAACATGGCCGCAGGCCATCGCCCGCGTCGCCGATTACGGCCACTCTTCGGGTCACGATATGCTGACGGGCATTCTCACGGCAGCGCACGCCTTAGCTTAATGCCGTAAATAACCCTTTCTGCACGTCCGGCTGTTTTAACTGCTGCAACCACCAGTTAAAACAGGGGCGCGGTGGTCTGCTTTGCCAGGCCAGAAACAGCGGCGTCGGTTGCTTGCTCTCTTCAACATGCAGGTGGACGAGTCGGCCGTCATCAATATAGGGCTGACAGATGTGGCGCGGCAGAAAACCTATGCCCAGCCCTTTGAGATGCATTGTGATTTTTGCATGATAGTCAGGCACGACCACCGCTTTTTGCCCCCGCAGTTGCCAGGCGACTTTGGGCTCCAGTTTTACCGACGTATCCGGGATGCAAACCGCGGGATAACGACGCAGGTCGTCGGCACGCAGCGGACGATGAATGGTGGTAAGAGGATGATCGGGCGCGATGGCGAATAGCCATTCGGCCGTGCCTATCTCCAGACAGCAAATTTCTCCGGGTAATGCGACCTGGTTAGGCGCGGCAATGGCAATATCCGCCCGTTTTTCCAGTAGGGCATCCCAGACACCATCATGCACATCAATCGCGATATGAATTTCGGTTTGTGGGAAAAGCAATTCGCTTTCTGACAGTAGCGTGTAAATCGGCCGCAGGCTGACGATATTATTAAGGGTAATATTGAGACGCGTCTCTACCCCGGCGGCAATACGCTGGGTCGCGAACTGGAGATCGTCCAGTTGCGCCAGGATAATCTGCCCCTTACTAATGAAATAATGGCCAGCCTCTGTTAATTCCAGCTGTTTCCCGAGGCGTTTGAATAACTTGAGTCCCAATTCGCTTTCCAGCTTGTGGACCGTATAGCTGAGCGCCGTGGGTACTTTATGCAGTTCCTCTGCGGCTGCGGCGAAACTACCGCAGCGTGCAATGGTGATAATCACATTCAATGCTTGTGCACTAATCAACATGCTGTCTCCCTTGCCGGATAGCGCGTTGTTATTGTTTAACGCATTACATACGTCCAGACCAGCTTGCTCGTCGGGTCCCTGCTAAAAACAGGTGGGTTGCGTTAATTCTCACAGTTATAGTGAGTTGCCGTTTTTTATCCTGGAACTAAATCAAATAATTATTTCTAAATATTTCTACAGGTAACCAATAATTAAAATGATTACTATTCATACTGGCGTAAAGCTCTGTGTGGCGTCTATTATTTGGGGTTTTATGTTAGTTATCCACATTAAGATGATTCTTATGTTGATGTTCAATGCAGCAAATTGCTATTAACTACTTTAATGATTTTTAGAGAAAAAAAAGATAGCATGTGTACAGCTGAACTTTATATATTTGCTTGAAATAAACAGCGTGTTAGCACTGGTGTAATTTAGCCACGCGATAATAAGGCGAATTGTTAATAGCCAAAGCCTCTACGTACCCACATGACAGGTTAGCAGCCTAATTATAAAACGAATCTACCAATAACTGATCGCTCAGGTTATGCAGGTGGTGGGTATATAGTTTTTTTGTAAATCATGAGTATAGCCATGAACCATTATGATGATTTGCAGAGGTTTAAGGATAAGACCCGCAACCAAAAATACGAATTCAAGGATCTGTCGGCGCAGAACCTCTCTCCTGACCATGGAAGTTGGGCGATCATGAATCAACTCGCTCCTGCATCTGAGACGTCTAAACTGGCGATGGGTGGTCATGTTTCGCTACCGCAACCCCAGGCTATCGCGCCGGATGTGTTTGCGAGCGCCGAACGCCATGAGATCGTCGAAATTCCGGAAAGTATCGACAGCAGCGAAAATAGCGAAAGTACCGAAAGCAGCAACGAAAGCGTACTTCCACCTGTCGATGCAGAGATCCCGGCGGCGACCGCACCGTCTATTTTCCGTGATATTGCCGAACAACTTGCGTCGCAATCGACGGCACCCGCCGCGCCTGCGGCCCGGCAGGCGGCTGAGCCGGTTTTACCTGCGGCAACGAACTCACCTGCCTCGTCTGCGACAGAGTCTGCTGATTATTCCCGGCTGTTTGCAACGAAAGCGACAGAAGCAAAACCCACGGTCGAAAAAAACCAACCTTTACAATCTTTGCTAGAAAGGATCGCTTCATGCCGTTGATTTGTGTTTGTTCACCGAAGGGTGGTGTTGGGAAAACGACGCTCACGGCTAATCTGGCTTATGCCCTTGCGCGATCGGGCAGCAAGGTTCTGGCGCTGGATTTTGACGTGCAGAACGCGCTGCGTCTGCATTTTGGCGTTCCCCTCTCTGACGAGCGCGGTTTTGTCGCCAAAGCGGCAGAATCCTCGGACTGGAGCCAGTTTGTCTTGACCGCAGGCGGGAATATTTTTGTCTTGCCTTATGGCGAAGCCAGCGAAGAGCAACGCCTGATATTCGAAGAACGTCTGACGAATGACGAACATTTTCTGATTCGCGGCCTCAACACATTGCTGAATTATCCGGGCCTGATCATCGTGGCCGATTTTCCTCCCGGCCCGTCTGCTGCATTAAAAGCCATGTCGCGTCTGGCAGACCTGCATCTGGTCATCATGCAGGCGGATACGGCCTCTCTTTCCCTGTTGCCTCACGTTGAAAATCATCGTCTGACCGGCGATGTCCTCAATCGAAAAGCGGGCCACTATTTTGTGCTCAACCAGAGTGATAACCGTCGTCAGGTCAGCCGGGATGTCACCGCATTTATGGAACAGAAACTAGGTAATCAGCTCCTGGGCGTTATTCATCGTGATGAAAGCGTCATAGAAGCGAATGCCTCGCAGCAATCGGTTTTCGACTTTAGTCCTGCATCCGCCGCTGCATTCGATATCGAACTCATTGCAAAAAGAGTCGCCGGAATCTTAGGCGTAAAAATCGGAGACGGCACGGTTCACAGTAAACCGAAAATGTCTGGCTTCTAATTCGCGCAGGGCAACCTATGAAAAAGTTCCTTTATGTTTTGCTGGTACTGGCAATGCTACCTGTTGCGCTGCTGGTCATCATCACGCCTATGGACAGCCAGAAACAGTATATTTTTGGTTTGCTCAGTATCGGTGTGCTGTTTTTGATGGGATTTAGCAAAAAACGCAGCGTGTCGGTCATTATGGTGGTTATGTCGGTTTTATTATCGACGCGTTATATGTATTTCCGCCTGACGCAAACCCTGCATTTTAATTCCGAAATTGAAACCATTCTTGGGATGGGGCTGTTTCTGGCCGAGGTCTACGTCTGGGTCATGCTGCTGCTGAGCTATCTGCAGACGGTCTGGCCGTTAAAACGTGAGATTGTGCCGCTGCCGGATGATATGAGCCAGTGGCCAACGGTGGATGTCTATATTCCTACCTATAACGAGCCGCTGGATGTGGTGCGCGATACGGTACTGGCGGCGCAATGCATTGATTATCCTCGTGATAAGATGAACATCTATCTGCTGGATGACGGCAAACGCCGGGAGTTCGCGGTTTTTGCCGCAGACGTTGGCGTCGGATATATCACGCGTAACGACAATAATCACGCCAAAGCCGGCAACCTCAACCACGCCATGAAACTGACGCAGGGTGAGTTGATTACCGTGTTCGACTGCGACCACGTTGCCACACGCATCTTCCTGCAGGCGACGGTGGGCGGTTTCCTGAAAGATCCGAAACTGGCGCTGGTGCAGACACCTCACTATTTCTATTCGCCGGACCCGTTCGAGCGTAACCTCTCCGTTGGGCGTAACATCCCTAACGAAGGGACACTGTTCTACGGGCCGATTCAGCAGGGCAACGACAACTGGAACGCCACCTTCTTTTGCGGCTCTTGTGCGGTAATTCGCCGTAGCGCGCTGGAAGAGATTGGCGGTTTTGCCGTAGAGACGGTTACCGAAGATGCCCACACTGCGCTCAAGTTGCAGCGCCGTGGCTGGGGCTCTGCGTTCCTGGATATCCCGCTGGCTGCCGGTCTGGCGACCGAGCGTCTGGTGCTGCACGTCATCCAGCGTACTCGCTGGGCGCGTGGGATGACGCAGATTTTCCGTCTGGATAACCCGTTGTTTGGTCGCGGTCTGACCATTCAACAGCGCCTGTGCTACCTGAGCGCCATGCTTTATTACCAGTTCGCGCTGCCGCGTATTGCATTTTTGACCGCGCCGCTGGCCTATTTGCTGTTCAACCTGAATATCATTCACTCCTCAGCGAGCCTGGTTTTTGCCTATGCGCTCCCGCATCTGTTCCTCGCGATTTACGTCAACTCGCGCATGAACGGGCGGCATCGCTATAGCTTCTGGGGGGAGATATATGACCTGGTGCTGGCTTTCCACATTGCACTACCGACTGTAGTAACGATGTTTTTCCCGAAACGCGGCAAATTCAACGTGACCGACAAAGGCGCGCTGCTGGACGTGGGGTACTTTGATTTTAGCGTGGTGCGCCCGCATTTGATTATCGCCCTGCTGCTGGCGGCCGGGGTGATTGCCGGTATCGTTCGTGCCTGTGCGCATGACTACTTTGGCGTGGATCCGCGCGTTATCGCCCTTAACGTTGGTTGGGGATTGTACAGCCTGATCTTTCTGCTGGCCGCGATTGCCGTTGCGCGCGAAACCCGGCAGACGCGTAAAACCATTCGCATCGATGCTGAAATCCCGGTACTGCTCCACCATGCCAGCGGCGTGGTGACGCGCAGCCATACCGCTGACTTGTCGATGGGCGGCTGCCGCATTGTGGCGCCGGATGATCGCCATCTGGATGATGAGATTGAAGAGATTGAGCTATTGCTGCAATCCGGCGCGATCCTTATTCCGGTGAAAACCATCGCCACGGATGAAGAATCGATTCGTCTGATGTTTGAAGACATCCCACTGGCCCGCCGTCGTGAACTGGTGCGCGTGGTGCTCTCCCGTGCGGATGCATGGATTCACCCGCCGAAACCGCAGGACAACCCGTTCCGTTCGTTGGGGACCATTATGCGTTGTGTGTTCGACCTCTTCTGGCTGACCTGGAAAGACCGTCGCGAAAATCGCCGTTTGCGCGCCGTACAGGCCCAGGCCGCTTCTCAGGAGGAGGGCAACGCATGAAACGTCTGACAACACTGGCGGTGCTGGTCGGCTCACTCTTTATGATGCCGCTGCATGCCGAAGACACTTCTATCGAGTCGCTACTGAAATTAAACGAACCGGCGGAGACAGCGCCTGTTCCCGTGCCGCCGCCCGGCGCGCCGGTCTTTATTCCGTCTGTGGTTAACAGCATCAGTATCGCGCAGATGGGTTTTCCGGAAGGGATTTCCCTGACGGGTGGTCAGTTCCAGGGGGGCGCGTCCTTTACCCTGCCTGTGGACCAGGTCATCACGACGGCGCGGCTTGAACTGAACCTGAAAATATCGCCCGCAATGGTGGCGCGAAATGCCACCATGCAGTTGATGCTCAATGGTCAGCCCCTGGGGACGGTACCGCTGACCGTGACCGACAGCGACACCGCGCATTACCAGCTGGATATTCCGTCAGCGTTGATGGTGTCGAGTAACAACCTGAGTTTTAAAATCAACGACGGCGATGCCATGCAATGCCAGCGCGATCTGAATGATAAATATCGCGTTACCCTCATGGCGGATTCCCGTTTCGAGCTGGAAGGGCAGCAACTGGACATTGGCGCCGACTTAAGTCACTTCCCGCGCCCGTTTTTTGACAGCATGCAAATGACCCCGGCGGCGATCGCTATGGCTTTCCCGGCGAAACTGAGCCCCGATACTTTAAGCGCCAGTGCGCTGATCTCATCGTGGATGGGGATTCAGGCAGACTACCGCGGCGTATCGTTTGCCGCCTATCACGATCGTTTGCCGGAAAAGAACGGCATCCTGATTGGTCATCCGGGTGAGCAAATTGGCGGCCTGACGTTGCCGAATACCGAGCAGCCGCTACTGAAAGTGGTCGATAACCCGGCAAATCCGGTTTATAAGCTGCTGCTGGTGGTGGGTAAAGATGATGCCAGCCTGCGTGCAGCGGCATGGCGTTTAACCCGTGGCAATTTCGCCATGCAGACGCCGTCGGTGGATGTCACCACCCAAACGATCCCGGCGAGTAAGCCTTATGATGCGCCGCGCTGGATCCCCACCGATCGTCCGGTAAAACTGTCGGAGCTGATCCGTAAAGATCAAAGCCTGACCACCACGGGGCTGTGGCACGATGCGTTGCGCGTGGCGTTCCGTGCGGCACCGGATCTGTTCCTGTGGGATGGCGAAACGATTCCTCTGCATATTGGCTACCGTTTCCCGACGGAAAGCTGGATTGATGAAGACCGTTCCTGGCTCAGCATGACCATGAACGATACCTTCCTGCATAACCTGCCGGTGAATAAGCAGGGAGCACTGGAAACGTTGTGGCATAAGCTTGGCGGCGATGCGCGTCAGGAGAAGTTTGATATGCCGCTGGAGCCGTACATGATCTACGGTGACAACCAGCTCTCGCTGTACTTCAACATTCAGCCAAAGGCGAGCGCCCCCTGTAGTGTGCTGCTGAACAATAACATTAAGAGCCGTATCGAAGACGACTCGTGGATTGATCTCAGCCACACGCGACACTTTGCGCTGTTGCCGAACCTCTCTTATTTCGTGGGCGCTTCCTTCCCGTTCACCCGGCTTGCTGATTATTCGGAAACGGTGCTGATGTTGCCGGAAAACCCGACGGAAACACAGATTGCCACTCTTTTGGATATGGCGGCCCGTTCCGGTAACGCGACGGGAACAGCGCTGGGTCACAACCGGGTGCTGTTGGGTGTCCCTGCTGCCGGGGCGAACGCAGACTTGCTGAACGACCGCGATGTGCTGGCGGTAACGGGGCTGGATCAACATGACTTTAACCGTGCGATCCTCAATACCTCGCCGTTCGTGATGCACGACACTACGTTGGGCGTACGCGAGCCGACAACCTGGGAACGCATCAAACGCTGGGTAGCAGGAGACTGGGCCTCAGACGGACTGGAAGCTGACCGCTACTTCTCTTCCAACGAGGCCTGGCGAGGGTTTGTCAGCTTCCGTTCACCGTGGAATAACGATCGTCTGGTGGTGCTGGCTATCGGCAGCAATGACGACCAGCTCTCGCGCCTGCACGATGACCTCGCCTCGGCGAAGATAAACGCCGGGATCCGCGGCGACGCAGCAGTGATCACAAATGAGAATGGCGTGCGCAGTTTCCGTGTGGGTGAACAGTTCCCGAGCGGTGAGATGCCAACGCAGATGCGGGTGATTTGGTATGCGAATCAGCACTCGGCGCTGCTGGCGATTTTGGGACTGCTATTTGGCTGTATCGCTGGCTCGGCAATCTTTGTCTTGCTGAGAAATCGCGCGAAACGACGTCTGGATCTGGACAACCGCAAATAAGAGGGTGACAAGAATGATGATAAAAACCGCCCGCCGTTTGACGACGCTGTGCCTGTCCAGCGTCCTCACTTTCGGTATGTCAGGGCTGGCACATGGCGCTGCGAATGATGCCGCGCTCAAGGCCTTGTTTGATCAAGCGAATTACTGGCATGAGAAATCCCACGATGACCTGGCGATGGAGTCGCTGCGGAAAGTGTTGATGGTGGATGCCAATAACACCCAGGCGATGTACCTGATGGCGTTATGGGCGCAGCAAAATGGCGATCTGCAAGTCTCATCCCAGTGGCGCACGCGTCTGGCGCAAGTTTCCCCTAATGATCCGGGGTTACAGGCACTCGATAATGCCAAACAGCTGACGCAGGTGCCGCAAGGGCAATTGAGTCTTGCCCGCCAGCAGGCGCGCAGCGGCAACGTACCGGCGGCGCTGGCGACCTGGCGCAGCATGTTTAATGGCGATACGCCGCCGCCCAGCCTCGCTCCTGAGTACTATCAGACGATGGCGGGAGACAAAGCTCTTTATCCGCAGGCCGTGGCGCAGCTGAAAAATTTCGTCATGCATAACCCGCAGGATACCTCTGCGCGTATTGCGCTGGGCAAAATCCTGACCTGGCGTGAAGAGACGCGTCGCGACGGCATTTTGTTGCTCGAACCGATGGCCAGCGGCAGTAAAGAGGCTGACGATGGGTTGCGTCAGGCGCTGTTATGGCTGGGGCCGCAGGCGGGCGATGAACGCTTCTACGACACCTGGTTGCAGCGCCACCCGCAGGATAGCGATGTTCAGAATTATTACCGTAAAAACGTTGGCGGCGCGGCGAAAGGCGCGGGCTATACCGCACTGAACAGCGGCGATAACAGTGCGGCAAAAAGTAAATTTGAACAGGTACTGCAAACCAACCCCAACGATGCGGACGCTCTTGCCGGGATGGGCTACATTGCCCAGCGTAGCGGTGATTACAAAGCGGCGGCACAGTACCTGAACCGGGCGGCCAGTCAGGGCGGCGATGCGTCTGAGGAACGTAAAAATCAGGCTGCAGATGCGGCGTTTTACGGCCAGCTCGCCCAGGCACAGCAGGCATTGAAAGAGGGCAATATCAGCCAGGCGCTGGCGCTTTCATCCCCGCTGGCACAAGAGAGCGGGGAGCGTGGCACGGCAGGTAAACTGTTCCGTGCCGCCGTACTGCGTCAGAACAAAGACTTTGCGCAGGCCGAGCAAACCCTGCGAGGTATCCTCAACGATCAGCCGCAGAATGCTCCGGCACGGGAAAACCTCTATTACGTTCTGCGCGACCAGAATAAAACGGAAGAAGCTCAGGCGATGCTGCGCACCTTACCCGCCAGCCTGCAGGAAAAACTGCAGCCGCGCGTGGTGGCGGGTGCACCTGGCGATCCGATTCGTCGTCAGGCACAGCAGCTGGTTCAGGCCGGTAACACTGACCAGGCTATTTCGGTGTTACGTCAGGGTGTTGCCCGCGTGCCGGATGATCCGTGGCTGCGTCTGGACCTTGCCCGTCTGTTGCAAAAATCCGGGCAAGAGGGCGAAGCGGCAACGGTAATGATCCCCGCCGGGCGCGACGGTGCCAACAGCAACTCACTGTACGCCGCTGCGCTATATGCCAGCGAAAGCGGTGCCTGGCAGCAGGCCAACTCTCTGCTGGCGCGTATTCCGCCGTCCAGTCGTAATAGTCAGATGCGCGATCTGGTGGAGAGTGTGAATTACAACCTGCAAATGGCGACGGCAGAACGTTACCTCGCGCAAGGGAACATGACCGCGGCAGCCAATACCCTGAAAGCGCTGGCCAGTCAGCCGCCGAAAAGCCCGGTTGATGCGGGGAAACTGGCGCGGATGCTTGCCCGCTCGGGTGATATCACCACCGCCGTATCGCTGGTACGCAACAGTATAAAAGACGGCGTACAAGGCAACGCCGGGGATTATGCCGATCAGATAGCGGTACTGAATCAGGCGGGGCTCACGCAAGAAGCGCAAACCCTGATGTCGAACCCGGAGCTACAGGCACGTAGTACGCCTTCGCAGCTTGCAGGTATCCGCAATGGTTACGTCATTAATGAAGCGGACAAACTGCGTGAGGAGGGCAACTATGCCGCTGCTTATGACAAGCTGATCCGAGCGCTGCAAAGCGACCCGCAGAACACCGATTTGATGTTCGCTATGGGCCGTCTGTATCAGACAGGCAAAATGAACAAAGAAGCGGGTGTGCTCTACGACTACCTGATGACCCGCGATACCGAGGATCAGGCGGCACGCGTCGGCGCTATCGACGTTGCGCTGTCCGAGAATAACGTGCAGAAAGCCACGACTCTTGCCAGCGGTCTGCGCAGCGACAGCTCACCGGAACGTATGCTGTTGCTGGCGCGTCTGGAAGAGGCAAAAGGCAATCATCAGCAGGCGATGACCTACTTACGCAGCGCGCGCGGCAAACTGGTGGGGCTGGAGTCTTCTAACAGCGCCACGACGCCGACGATTGGCGGCGTACTGTTGGCTGATAATCCGTTTACCACCACCAGTAAAACGACGCCGCAATCAAGTTCGCCGCAGGCGTTGTACGGCACTATTTTGCCGTGGCAGGTCGCGCAGGTGGCTCATGAGCCGGGAACCAGTTTACCGGGCACCACCCGTACCGATTTGCCCGTCGAGACCGCGCAAAGCCGCACCCTGCGTCAGGTTGATAACATGATGCAAGAGCTCGATGAGAAGAAAGGGATGTGGTTGCAGGGCGAGGTCGATATCCGTGGTCGCGACGGTGAGTCGGGCACCAGTAAACTGACCGAAGCCAAAACGCCGCTGACCTGGTCAAGTTCGCCGTTTGGTGAGTCGCGTTTCGAGTTTACCGCCACGCCGATCAGTTTGAGTTCAGGAACCGCATCGGGCGATGCCTGGCGCCGTTATGGGACGAACCCGCTGGCGAATGCTGTAAGTAATATTAGCAGCACTGTTATTAATGCCTATGAAGGTGAAACAGGAACCACTAGTCCAGTCACGCTTAGCGAACTGAATGCCGCACTGACGCCATTTAAAACCAGCGGATTAGAACAACTTGCCGCTTTGTATAATTCTGGCACATTGCGCTCACTCAGCCAGTCGCAATATATGCATAACCTGGATGATGCGATTCACGACTCCACGGATTCGCAAAACGGCAACGGCGTTGAGCTGAATATGGCGCTCAGTGGCGATAGTTACCGTGTGGATATTGGCAGTACGCCGCTGGGCCAGGACATGAGTACGCTGGTGGGCGGTGTGAAATGGTCGCCGAAACTCTCCAATTACCTGACGTTAATTCTGACCGGTGAACGCCGCGCGGTGACCGATAGCCTGCTCTCGTATGTTGGCCTGAAAGATAAATATTCAGGAGAGCGTTGGGGTCAGGTGACGAAAAACGGCGGTAGCGTCCAACTGAGCTATGACGACGGCGATGCGGGCTTCTTCGTGGGAGGCGGCGGTTACAGCTACATTGGCGATAACGTGGCGAGCAACACCAGCGCCAACGCCGATGCCGGCGTCTATCTGCGTCCATGGCATGATGATTTCCGTCAGTTGCAGACGGGGTTAAGCGTCAGTTGGATGAATTTCTCGAAAAACCTGAGCTACTTTACCTACGGTCAGGGGGGCTACTTTAGCCCGCAGAACTATGTCAGCGTATCGTTACCTGTCGATTTCTCGCAAAAAATCGATAACTGGAAGCTGAGCCTGGGCGGATCGGTGGGATACCAGTCCTATACCCAGGATAAGAGCAATTATTTCCCGAACGATCCTGAGGCACAGAGCATGCTGCAGCAACTGGCTGATATGGGCTTTACCAAAGAAGCGCAGTACGGCAGCAAATCGCAAAACGGGATTGGCTATACCTTCCGGGCAGGGATTGATTACAACCTGAATAAGAACATGACCGTCGGCGGCAGGGTCGGTTACGACACCTTTGGCGACTACAACGAAAGTACTGCCGGGATCTGGTTCCGCTATATGTTGGGAGATAAATAATGACGTCGAGTACGGCTAATCCTTTACTGCTGTCTTATTTTCAACGACAGCAAACGCCGGCCGGTTGGTTTGACCTGCTGTCGGTGATGGTTGATGGCATGGTAAGAAACGTGGGGGAAGCGGAAAGCCAGCCCTTCTTGCGCCAGATGGGGGAGTCGCTGGCGGAACGTTTTCCTCTGCCAGCCTCGGAAACCATCGGCGAGCTCGAAGCCAACATCAACAGGCTGCTTGCGGAGTTTAATTGGGGCTATATTGATATTCAGGCCAGCGAAGAGGGATTGTCGTTCCGCCATCAGGGTGTACCTGTTTCCCGGGATGAGAACAGCCAGACGCGTTGGTGTTATGCCTTTTGCGCCATACTGGAAGGACTTTATACCCGTTGGTTGCAGGGACAGGGCGGAAAATCGCATCTTGCTTTTAGCCGCGAACGGCTTTACTCCGTATCGGACGTTGTGTTCCGCTACGCTAACCCACAATGAGTCTGAGTATGTTTAAACGCGTTTTCGCCATGATGGTGATGATGGTGAGTGTGCTCTTTTCCTCGTTTTCCCAGGCGGGACAGGCCTGGGAAACGTACAAAGCGCGCTTTCTGATGACGGATGGCCGTATTGTTGATACGGGCAATAAAAACGTCTCTCACACGGAAGGCCAGGGCTTCGCCATGCTGATGGCGGTCGCCAGTAACGATAAGGCGGCGTTTGACCGCATTTGGGGATGGACGGATAAGACGCTAAGGAACAAGGACAATGGCCTGTTCTACTGGCGTTTTAACCCGGTTGAGCCGGATCCGATTGCAGATAAGAACGACGCAACGGATGGCGATGCGTTAATTGCATGGGCGTTGTTAAAAGCCAGCCAGCGCTGGAATGATAACAGCTATGCGACCGCATCGGATGCCATTACCCAGGCGATGATTAAACATACGGTGATCAACTTTGCGGGTTATCGGGTAATGCTGCCGGGCGCGAAGGGGTTCAATCTCAACAGCTATGTGAATCTGAATCCGTCCTATTTTATCTTCCCGGCATGGAAAGAATTTGCCAACCGTAGCCATCTGGTGGTCTGGAATGATCTGATTCGTGATGGCACGACGCTGCTTGGTAAAATGGGCTGGGGTCAGTCGCACTTGCCTACCGACTGGGTATCGCTGTCGGCAGATGGCAAACTGAGCCCTGCCAAAGAGTGGCCACCGCGCATGAGTTTCGACGCCATCCGTATTCCGTTGTATCTCTCGTGGTGGAACCCGCAAAGTGCGCTGCTGACGCCGTGGCGCAACTGGTGGCAGGGTTATGATCGTAACCGCACCCCGGCCTGGGTGAACGTCACAACCAACGATACCGCCCCGTACAATATAAATGGCGGTTTGCTGGCGGTGCGTGATTTGACGATGGGCCAAACGTCCGGCGAGCCGCAAATCAGCGCGCAGGATGACTATTATTCTGCCAGCCTGAAAATGTTGGTCTGGCTCGCGCAGCAGCAGTAATTCTTCGCTTTTCCTGGTGATGTCCCCTCACCCTGGCCCTAACCTCTTCACGGCACTATTTCCCCCCCTCTCCCCGCGGGAGAGGGCCAGGGTGAGGGGAAAATGTGGCTCGGAACGTGGGTTCCGTTCACCGTATGTTCATGGCGAAATGTCACCCTCGAACACGTGAACGGGTAAAGGGGAACACCGCGTTCCCCTTTACAATCCCCGCGGCCCCGCAAAGAAATCGATGCTTCGCACTGCGTTCGCCTCCCGCCCCGCTGCCTGCGGTCGGTTTGACTCGAGTTACTCGCCCCATCCCTGGGGCTCGCCCTTCGGGCCAACGCGCTGCGTTGTTCAAAATCGTTCCGGACGATTTTGTCCTGTCTCGACAAACCTCAGTCCGCCATCCCTGGCGGCCTGCCCTTGTCATCGGGTCTTCGTCTCACCGATTTCGGCGGGGACTCAACCCCCTCGCTGTATGCTCTACGCCAGAGGGTTACCAGGATGTCGCTGTGGTTGTCATGCGGGAAAACGCGCCAGCCATGGCTAAAAAAGTTGAAGACGTTCACAGTATCTACGACTTGCCCCCTTGCTTCGGTGAGGGAAAACAACCTACTGCGGATACGGCACCCAGTCGCCGCCGTTCAGGCGAACATACGGCTTGTTCTGGTACTGGATCACCACGGCATTGGCATTTTCTGAAACGGGCGCTGTCTGCGGCAGGCCGCTGGTCAACTGATCCCAGTTCACATGGTCTTCGGTAAAGATCTTGCCATCCAGCACGCGCGTCACCAGTTCTGATACCGCCAGGAAGCTGCTTGGCTGGTTGATCTCAATGGCTGCCCCTTCATGCGGAGCCTTCATGCCAAAGAACTTGATCGCCGTGGGCACGTGAGTAATCGATGGGCTTGGAATATCACGCAGACCGGAAACCTGCATCTTATCGCCCTGTAGCGCCGCGCCGTGTTCCGGCACCATCACTACCATCACTTTACGCCCGGATTTCTCCAGTTGCGTAAAGAAGGCATCCAGTTCATCAAACAACTTTTGCGCGCGAATTTTATAATCCGCTGTCTGGCGAACGCCGGGGAAATGGTTACCGTCGTGTAGTGGCAGCAGGTTATAGAAGGTCGCGGTACGTTGGTCATTATTGGTCGCCTCGTTTTCCATCCAGCGGTTCAACACGGCGGTATCGTCATAGACCGGGGAGCCATCAAACGACAACAGGACTGGCGGCAGGCCTGCCTGATTCATTAATGGCACCTGTACGCCGCCGTTGTCGCGGATCTCTTTGAGGAAATCGCCGAATACGCCGTTGTGATCCATCATCAACTGTTGGGTGAAACCCAGTTTGGCCAGGTTATCAAACAGGTAGCATTGAGCGCCGGCTGTCTGATAGAGATTTTTATGCGACGTCTGGCCGCAGCTTGCGCGTAGCAGGCGAATGGCCGCCGGGCCGCTGTAGGCGGTGGCCGAATTAAACTGCTTAAATACGATATCGAAATGCGACCACAGTGGGTGCGATGACAAGCCCGCGGCGTCAATATCGGACCAGGAGAGTGAACAGATGTTGATCACCAGTAGGTCAAAAGGCTGTGCATCTGCCGGCAGTTGCGTCGGGAACGGCGTCTGGCGTTTCTCTTCGGCGGCATAAAAACTGGCAAGCCAGGCATTCAAATTTTCAGAGGTTGGCGGCGCGGTTTGTGCCGGAATATCGCCTACTACGGGTGTTGTTGCGGTATTTGCCACCGTCGGCGCCACCGTTGCGCCCGTTGTGGCAAGGGTATTTTGCTGGGTGCTTTGCGGCCACAGGGTGAACGCTGGTCCGACAAGAGTCAGCACATTCAGCCAGATCATTATGGCGACGACAAATACCGTTACACGAATCCACTGCGCCAGGAACAGCCAGGCGATCAGTAATACGAACAGGGCCCCCATCATCTGCCAGTTAATAAAACGCGTAACCAGATCGAGCAGGTAATCCGCGCTAAAACCTGCCACCTGCGAGCCCTGACTCATAATGCTATCGATACCCGGTAGCCAGGTATCATGCCAGAACAGGCCGAAACCAATCGGGATGGCAATCCAGTGGCGCAAACGGTGCAGGCCAGGGCCTGGCACGGGTATCAGCAGAAAGGCCATAAATACCAGGTTCAGCAACGGATGAAAATTAAGGTAGCCCGCCCACAGCAAACCAAATTTCACTAAAAAATAGAAATTCCACCCGGATAAACCGCGCCAGTGTTGCCACAGCGTCGAGGGTCTGGAAGGCGTCAGCGTTTGATTAGTCATGTTTTCGGTCTGCCTTGACGAACGATTCCCGACGCAATACTCCGGCCGGTTTAACGTAGCGGGGTTTAATAAACATTATTCTTGCAATAAGACGAATACGGTACAGCCAGTGGCGGGCCAGATAGCCCAGCGGGAAGAAAATCAGCGCGCAAAGTATCACAAGTTCAATTATATCGGCGATGGACATCATGATGCGCTCCCCCTGTCTTCATTTAACAGCCGCAGCGGTTCCGGGATACGTCGCCAGGTCTGCCCGTCATGCTCGGCGTTAATGATTTTCTTCTCATCACTCGTTCCTGCCAGCGGACTGCCCCATTTTTCCGCTCCGACTTCCCGCAACAGCACCAGTTCCGCTGCAATCTGATTGTCCTCGAACCAGATCATGCGGTTAGAGAAGATGTCGGCGGTGGGTAACGGGAAAATATGGTTAAGCGCGGTATCAAGATCGTTTACGCGGCAGAACGACAAAAACATCAACAGGCGATTATCGCCGATGGTGACAATATCCCCGATCCGGTTTGGGCGACAGAGCGTCAGCGCCTGTTCAACCCGAATACCGGGTACCGGGCGCAGCGCCACCAGCACTCCTTTGCCATCGGGTGGCAACAGCGTGTTATTCACCATATTGCCCACGGCTTCGCAGAACGTATTCCATGTCTGGAATCCGCGCAGTTTGAGCGGCAGGGTCATTGAGATCAGCGTCGAGATATCTTCCGGCACAAGGCGTTTAAACTGTTGCCCCTGTACGCTTTCGATAAGCGTCAGACAGCGGGAGAGCGGGGCGTTCCAGGAGATGACCATATTGGCGCCACACCCCAGCAGCAGACGTTCATCGGTGGCGCGCAGGCTGGCTTTGGTTTCACGGACAATGATTTTCAGAGCGCTGCCGCGCTGACGGCGCAGAGTATGAATCTGGCGAGCAATGGTTTCGATTTGGTTATTCTGACGCAGGGCGAAAATAAGGGTCGCGGCCTGGCTGGTTCGCGCCTCGTTAAACATTCCTTCATTGGTTTCGAAAAGCGTCCAGTGTTCAGAAAGTGCAGGTGCCCCCTCCAGCACATCGACATTACTGAGCACCCGTTTTTCATCACTGCGCGGCTGGACGGAAGCCTCTTCTTGCTTCGCTAACTGCCAGTGGCCGTCGTGATGTTCAAGAATAAGTTGTTGCTGGGCACTCACGCCTCTGTCATTACACCACCAGGCAACATCATAAAGATGTGTTCCGCTTGTATAACGCAAACTCGCCAAACCAAACAATGAACGGTATTTACCTATCAGTACTGATGATTGCCTGTCGCTATTGTTTGCAGGGTTTATTACCAGTAATGTGCAATTATGATATTTCGTCCAGTCATGAATTCGTATTAGCCAGCGGTGCAAATTCTCCACCGAAATATTTTTCCAGGCGTTATTTGCACACAACAGAATGAGGAAATAATTCTCAGGCTCAATTGAGCACAGTAAATCGCGAGAGAAAAAGTATAGACTCTTTTCATGATTTGGCATGGAAAAAAGTTGTATTTTTCGGGGGCCGTGATCGGGTTCTGATTTGAGGATGTTCCGCAAATCATACCCCATGCCCGCAACCGCGACTTTGGCGTTTTCAGATTGCGATGCAATTGTTTGATTAACAAGGCTAATTGCATCCTCCTCGCGGTCGGCGTTAATCCACCAGACGCCGCCGGCAGGCATGTGACGCAATTCGTCCCATAGCGACTGAATGCCGATAGAAAATATGGGGTCCACGGTGTCCCTCTACAGGTAATTTATCTGTATCTCAGTTTACTAGCGAAAGTATAGAAATAAACCTAACATTGAAATTAAAGAACATCAGATTTAGCATGTAAACGAATTTCGTCGCAAATACCTTGCTAAGAATGTACGCAATCTTTTTCTGATTATAAGGATCGTGTCTGAATGCATAACGATGAGCCTAAAACTCAGACGGACTCGACGCTGGGTTATACATTTCAAAATGACTTTTTAGCACTCAGTAAGGTGTTTTCATTGCCCGAAATAGATTATGCCGATATTTCCCAACGAGAACAGTTGGCGGCGGCTATTAAACGTTGGCCTCTGCTGGCAGAGTTTGCTCGTCAACAATAAGGAAGCCGTGGATGGCTGTATTGGGGTTACAAGGGGTACGCGGCGGTGTGGGCACCACATCAATTACCGCGGCGCTCGGCTGGGCATTACAGATTTTAGGGGAATCGGTACTTGTTATTGACGCCTGCCCCGATAACCTCCTGCGCCTGTCATTTAATGTTGATTTCGACCACGCCGATGGCTGGGCGCGCGCGATTCTGGATGGCAAAGACTGGCGCGACGCGGGGCTGCGTTATACCTCCAGCATCGACATTTTGCCCTTTGGCCGCCTGACGGATGCCGAATGGGAGAAACTGCACCTCTTGCATGAACCGCCAGGCCAGTTAACGGCGATATTACAGGCGCTTAAAGCGCAGCAGCGCTACCAATGGGTGCTGCTGGATTTACCGCACGGCTATTCGCCGCTGGCGCGCCAGTTTCTTGAATATTGCGACCACACGCTGGCGGTCGTGAAACCGGATACCAACTGCCACGTGCGCCTGCATCAGCAACGGTTGCCGACAGGCGCGCATATTCTGATTAATGATTTACGTATTGGCAGTCAATTGCAGGATGACCTCTACCAGGTGTGGCTTCAGAGCCAGCGCAACCTGATGCCTGTCCTTATCCACCGCGATGAAGCGATGGTGGAATGCCTGGCAGCAAAGCAACCGTTGGGGGAATACCGTAGCGATTCACTGGCGGCAGAAGAAATCCTGACGCTGGCAAACTGGTGTTTACTGCACTGTTCGGGCGAACCCGCTCAAGGGGAACAACACACGAGGATGCTCGAATGAGTCGTCTGGCCGCCTGGTTTCTGAATCCCCCGGTCTATGCCCGCTTAAGCGAGCGTTACCGCTGTTATCGCCGGAATAAGGCATCGGGGTTTAGTGCGGCATGCGGCTGTTTCTGGGTAGCGCTGGCCTGGCTGTTTCTGCCCCTGGAGAATGCTAACTGGCAGCGAGTGCGTGAGCAGCATCAGGCGCTCTTTCCCCATATTAATCCGGAAAAACCGCGTCCGCTTGACCCGGCACGTTACCTGTTGCAGGTCCTCTGGCTGCTGGCAACGCTGCCACAGCACAGGACAACGCAGGCGTCGAAACCTGAACGCGCGCATAAGATCCGCGAACGTTACCATAACTGGCTGGATGCTCTGCCCACCCGCGTTTCCGACCAGACCAGCCACCTGGATAACCATAAAGAGCTGGGCCATCTCAGCCGGGGAGCGCGCCGTTTTATTCTGGGGATCATCATCACCTTTTCGTTGATACTGGCCCTCGTCTGCATTACTCAGCCGTTTAACCCGCTATCGCAGTTAATCTTCCTGCTGCTGCTGTGGGGGGTGGCCCTGCTGGTGCGCCGCATTCCGGGGCGTTTCTCGGCGTTGATGCTGATCGTGCTTTCGCTGACCGTCTCCTGTCGCTACATCTGGTGGCGCTATACCTCGACCCTGAACTGGGATGACCCGGTCAGCCTGGTGTGCGGCATCGTGTTGCTGTTCGCGGAAACCTATGCGTGGATTGTGCTGATCCTCGGCTACTTCCAGGTGGTCTGGCCGCTTAATCGCCAGCCAGTACCGCTCCCTAAAGACATGGCCCTGTGGCCGTCGGTCGATATCTTTGTGCCCACGTATAACGAAGATTTGAATGTGGTGAAAAATACCATCTATGCGGCGTTGGGTATCGACTGGCCGAAAGACAAACTCACCATCTGGATCCTCGACGACGGCGGGCGAGAAGAGTTTCGTCAGTTCGCCCAGACCGTGGGAGTGGAATACATTGCCCGTACCACACATGAGCACGCGAAAGCCGGGAACATCAATAACGCGCTGAAATATGCCAAAGGCGAGTTTGTCTCGATTTTTGACTGCGACCATGTGCCGACGCGCTCTTTCCTGCAAATGACCATGGGCTGGTTTATCAAAGAGAAAGATCTGGCAATGATGCAGACGCCGCACCACTTCTTCTCGCCGGACCCGTTCGAGCGCAACCTGGGCCGTTTTCGTAAAACGCCAAACGAAGGCACCTTGTTCTACGGGCTGGTACAGGACGGCAACGATATGTGGGATGCCACCTTCTTCTGCGGTTCATGTGCGGTCATTCGTCGTGGCCCGCTGGATGAGATTGGTGGTATCGCGGTGGAAACGGTCACCGAGGACGCCCATACCTCGCTGCGCCTGCATCGCAGAGGGCATACCTCGGCCTATATGCGTATTCCCCAGGCTGCCGGTCTGTCAACGGAGAGTTTGTCGGCGCACATCGGCCAGCGTATCCGCTGGGCGCGTGGGATGATTCAGATTTTCCGTCTTGATAACCCCCTGTTCGGCAAAGGGCTGAAACTGGCGCAGCGCCTGTGTTACGTCAACGCCATGCTGCACTTTCTCTCGGGTATTCCGCGTCTGGTGTTCCTTACCGCGCCGCTGGCGTTTCTGTTGTTGCATGCCTACATCATCTATGCGCCTGCCATCATGATTGCGCTGTTTGTTCTGCCGCACATGATTCACGCCAGCCTGACTAACTCGAAAATTCAGGGCAAATATCGCCATTCTTTCTGGAGCGAAATCTACGAAACCGTGCTGGCGTGGTACATCGCACCGCCGACTCTGGTCGCGTTATTTAACCCGCATAAAGGGAAGTTCAACGTCACGGCAAAAGGGGGACTGGTCGAAGAAGAGTATGTCGACTGGGTTATCTCAAGGCCCTATATCTTCCTTGTTTTGTTGAACATTATCGGCGTGCTGGTGGGTATCTGGCGTTATTTCTATGGCCCGCAAAATGAGATTTTGACGGTGTTCGTCAGTATCGCATGGGTGTTCTACAACCTGATTATCCTCGGTGGCGCGGTGGCGGTATCGGTGGAAAGCAAGCAGGTTCGTCGCGCGCACCGTGTGGAGATCTCCATGCCTGCGGCTATCGCCCGCGAAGACGGTCATCTGTTCTCCTGTACCGTGCATGATTTCTCTGATGGGGGGCTGGGGATCAAAATCAACGGCCAGTCACAGGTACTGGAAGGGCAAAAAGTCAGCCTGTTATTAAAACGCGGCCAACAAGAGTATGTCTTCCCGACCATGGTCGTGCGCGTTTCCGGTCGTGAGGTGGGGCTGCAACTTATGCCGTTGTCCACGAAACAGCATATCGATTTTGTGCAGTGTACGTTTGCCCGTGCGGATACATGGGCGTTGTGGCAGGACAGCTTCCCGGAAGATAAGCCACTGGAAAGCTTAATGGATATTTTAAAACTGGGCTTCCGTGGTTATCGCCATCTCGCGGAATTTGCTCCACCGTCTGTGAAAATGATTTTCCGGTCGCTAACCGTAATGGTTGCCTGGATTGTGTCGTTTATACCGCGTCGCCCGGAACGGGAAGCGGTAATACAGCACCCCGTGACGTGATTGGCTCAACAATGATGAAAACGCGATGAAAAGAAAACTTTCCTGGATTTGTGCAGTGGCTGTGGGGATGAGCGCTATACCCTCCCTGATGACGTATGCGGCACCCGGTGATCCGGCGACGCAAGCGGCCCCCACCGTGCCTGCCGTCGCGCCTGCGACTCAGCCGGTCGCGACGCCTGCGCCGACACAATCGGAAACGCTGGTACCCACCACCCCAACAGAGGGGCAAACCCAGCCGGCACCGCCGACCGGAAGCCGGGCCACGGGACAGGTGACGCCTGGCGTGGCGCTTTCCAGTGCGCCGTCGCGTGAGGTTAAACTGACGTTTGCAGAGATTGCGCCACCGCCAGGCAGTATGGTGCTGCGCGGCGTCAACCCGAATAATGGCATTGAGTTCGGCATGCGCAGTGATGAAGTGGTGTCGAAAGCGTTGTTGAATCTCGAATATACCCCGTCACCGTCGTTGCTGCCGGTACAGTCGCAGCTCAAGGTCTATCTGAATGATGAACTGATGGGCGTGCTGCCGGTCACCAAAGAACAACTGGGTAAAAAGACCTTTGCTCAGGTGCCTATCGACCCGCTTTACATTACCGACTTCAACCGCGTGCGGCTGGAGTTTGTCGGCCACTATCGCGATGTCTGTGAAAACCCGGCCAGCACTACGCTGTGGATGGATATTGGTCGCAGTAGTTCGCTGGATCTTTCTTACCAGACGCTGGCCGTACAAAACGACCTGTCCCACTTCCCGATCCCGTTCTTTGACCCACGAGACAGCCGTCCGTTAACGCTGCCGATGGTCTTCGCCGGTGCGCCGGATCTGGTTGAACAGCAGGCGGCGGCGATTATCGCTTCCTGGTTTGGTTCACGTACCGGCTGGCGGGGGCAGAACTTCCCGGTCATGTACAGCGGTCTGCCGGATCGTAACGCGATTATTTTCGCGACCAATGATAAGCGCCCGGATTTCCTGCGTGATGCGCCGCCTGTGAACGCCCCGACCATCACTATGATGAGTCACCCGAACAACCCTTATGTAAAATTGCTGGTGGTATTCGGGCGCGATGACAAAGACCTGTTACAGGCGGCAAAAGGTATTGCTCAGGGGAACGTGCTGTTCCGTGGCAGCAGTGTCACCGTTGATGAGGTGAAACCACTGTTGACGCGCAAACCCTACGATGCGCCAAACTGGGTGCGCACCGACCGTGCGGTCACCTTTGGTGAACTGAAAACCTATGAAGAGCAGTTGCAGTCCACGGGTCTGCAACCGGCGTCGATCAATGTCGCGTTGAACCTTCCGCCGGACCTTTATCTGTTGCGCAGTAACGGTATCGATATGCACCTGAACTATCGCTATACCGCGCCGCCAACCAAAGACAGTTCGCGCATGGATATCAGCCTGAACAATCAGTTCCTGCAATATTTCAGTCTGGTCAGCAATCAGGATACCAACCGGCTGCTGCTGCGCCTGCCGGTATTACAGGGGCTGCTGGATGGCAAAACTGATGTTTCTATTCCGGCGCTGAAACTGGGGGCGGTGAACCAATTGCGTTTTGACTTCCAGTACATGAATCCGATGCCGGGTGGCACTATCGAAAACTGCGTCACCTTCCAGCCGGTACAAAACCGTGTGGTCATTGGCGACGATTCCACCATCGACTTCTCGAAGTACTACCATTTCCTGGCGATGCCGGACCTGCGCGCCTTTGCGAATGCAGGCTTCCCGTTCACCCGGATGGCTGACTTGTCTGAAACCCTTGTTGTGGTGCCGCCAACGCCGACAGAAGGGCAACTGACTACGCTGCTGGACTCGCTGGCGACCATTGGCGCGCAAACGGGTTTCCCGGCTATCAACATGACATTGACCAATGACGGTACGCAGATTCAGGGTAAAGACGCCGATATCATGATCATTGGCGCTCTGCCGGAAAAACTGAAAGATGATAAACGTATCGATCTGCTGGTTCACGCAGCGCAAAGCTGGGTGAAAACGCCGCTGCGTCAGACACCGTTCCCTGGCGTTATGCCAGATGATGTCGATCGTCAGGCTGATGCGCAGACCTCGGTATCGTCCAGCGGCCCGATGGCAGCCATTATCGGCTTCCAGTCGCCGTATAACGATCAGCGCAGCGTGGTTGCGCTGCTGGCGGATAGCCCGCGCGGCTATGAGTTGTTAAACGGCGCGATGAATGACAGCGGTAAACGTGCCTCGATTTTCGGCTCCGTGTCGGTGATTCGTGAATCGGGCGTGAACGGTCTGCGTGTTGGCGACATTTACTACGTAGGGCATTTGCCGTGGTTTGAACGGGTCTGGTACGCGCTGGCGAATCACCCTGTACTGCTGGCGATTCTGGCCGCGGTGAGCGTGGTATTGCTGGCGTGGGTGCTGTGGCGTCTGCTGCGTATTATCAGCCGTCGTCGTCTCGACCCGGATCACGAGTAAGCGGTGATGAAAGCGCTACGCTGGATGATCATGGCGGCGCTTATGCTGGCGGCGGTGCAGGTGAGCGCCGCCTGTAGCTGGCCTGCATGGGAGCGTTTTAAACAGAGCTATATTAGCGATGGCGGGCGGGTCATCGACCCGAGTGATGCCCGCCAGATAACCACCTCGGAGGGGCAAAGCTATGCCCTGTTCTTTGCCCTTGCGGCGAACGATCGCGATGCGTTTAAAACGCTGCTGAACTGGACGCAAAATAACCTGGCGCAAGGGGATTTAGGCGCGCAACTTCCCGCATGGTTGTGGGGGCGGAAAAACGAAACTGAATGGACGGTACTGGATACCAACTCCGCGTCGGATGGGGATGTCTGGATCGCCTGGTCTCTGCTGGAAGCCGGGCGGCTGTGGAACATCCCTGATTATACCGGGCTTGGAAAAGCGCTGCTCTCACGCATTGCCAAAGAGGAAGTTATCACCGTGCCTGGCCTTGGCGCCATGCTGTTGCCCGGCAAGGTAGGTTTTGCGGATAACGATGTCTGGCGCTTCAATCCCGGCTATCTGCCGCCTCAATTGGCCCAGTACTTTACCCGCTATGGCGCGCCCTGGACGACGCTGCGGGAGACCAACCTGCGTTTAATTATCGAAACTGCGCCGAAAGGGTTCTCGCCTGACTGGGTGCGTTATCAGAAAAATAAGGGCTGGCAGCTTCAATCCGATAAGTCGCTGACAGGCAGCTACGATGCGATTCGTGTTTATGCATGGGCAGGCATGATGCATGACCGCGACCCGCAAAAGGCGCGTTTGCTGGCGCGCCTCAAGCCAATGGAAAACATGACGGCGAAACAGGGCGTACCGCCAGAAAAAGTCAACGTGGCGACCGACAAGGCGCAGGGTTATGGCCCTGTGGGTTTCTCGGCGGTACTGCTGCCGTTTTTACAGGATCGTGATGCTCAGGCGGTGCAGCGTCAGCGGGTAGCGGATCACTTCCCCGGCAAAGACGCCTATTACAGTTATGTTCTGACCCTTTTCGGACAAGGTTGGGACGAGCACCGTTTTCGCTTCACCCCTCGCGGTGAGTTACAACCTGACTGGGGCCAGCCATGCGCAAGTTCACATTAAGTTTATTGTCTTTCACGCTCGGCATCTCAGTGATGCCTTTCGCGCAGGCGGCGCCGACTGCGCAACAACAACTGCTTGAACAGGTACGCCTGGGTGAAACCACCAAACGTGAAGATTTGGTACGCCAGTCGTTATATCGCCTTGAATTAATGGCCCCTGACGACCCGGACGTGATTGCCGCGCGCCTGCGCTATCTGCTGCGCCAGGGCGATAATGCCGGGGCGCAGAAACAGATGGATCGGCTGAACGCGCTTGCCCCGAACGCCAGCGCAACCAAAGCGTCGCGCATCACAATGGCGCTGTCGACGCCCCAGGGACGGCAGGCGTTACAGGAAGCGCGCTTGCAGGCTGCCACGGGGCATCCGCAGGAGGCCGTGGCCGCTTATGAGAAAATGTTTAACGGCAGTGTCCCGGAAGGCGATCTGGCGGCGGAATACTGGACGCAGGTGGCGAAAGTGCCGGCACGACACAACGAAGCCATCACGCAACTGAAGGCCCTGAATGCCAGTAATCCGGGAAATGCAGATTTGCAAAATACGCTGGCGCGGATGCTGATCGCCGATGGCCGTACTGAAGAGGGTTTTACCGTTCTTGAGCAAATGGCGAAGAACAACACCGGGCGTGATACAGCAGCTACCCTCTGGTATCAGCAGATTCAGGGCATGACTGTCAGCGAAAAAAGCGTGGCGGCGCTCAAGCGCTTCCTGAGCGTGTTCAGTGAAGGTGATACGGTGGTAACGGCACGCCAGCAGCTTGATGCACAACAGAAACAGTTGGCGGATCCGACATTTCGGGCGCGTGCCAGCGGACTGGCGGCCGTGGAAGCCGGAAAAGGCAGCACGGCGATTGGCGCATTGCAGGATGCGGTAAGCAAAAATCATCAGGACAGCGAAGCCGTCGGAGCACTGGGACAGGCTTATTCCCAGAAGGGCGATCGCGCACGGGCGGTGGCGCAGTTTGAACGGGCTATTGCGCTCGATCCTGACAGCGATAATCGTGGCAAATGGGACAGCCTGCTTAAGGTGAACCGCTACTGGCTGCTTATCCAACAAGGCGATGCACAACTGGCGGCGAAAAATCCGGCCCAGGCGGAACGCCTCTACCAGCAGGCGCGTGCGATTGATAATACCGACAGCTACGCGGTGCTGGGGCTGGGTGATGCGGCCATGGCCCGCAAGGATACCGCCGCTGCTGAGCGTTACTATACGCAGGCGCTGCGTATGGACAGCGGTAACAGCAATGCGGTGCGTGGTCTGGCAAATATTTACCGTGCGCAGTCGCCGGAAAAAGCCGATGCCTTCATTCAGTCGCTTAGCGCCAGCCAGCGTCGCAGCATTAACGATATTGAACGCAGCCTGACCAACGACCGACTCGCGCAAGAGGCAGAATGGCTGGAGAACCAGGGCAACTGGGCGCAGGCCGCCGTATTGCAAAAACGCCGTCTGGCGCTGGACCCGGGTAGTGTGTGGGTGACTTACCGTCTGGCCAGCGATTTGCGCTCCGCCGGCCAACAAATTGAGGCCGACGCGCAGATGCGCGAACTGGCGCGCAGTAATCCCGCAGACCCTGAACAGGTGTACGCTTACGCGCTCTATCTTTCCGGCAATAATCAGGAGAGCGCGGCGCTGGCGCACCTCAACACACTGTCGCGTGACAAGTGGAACAGCAATATTCAGGAACTCTCCGACAGGCTGGAAGCCAATCAAGTGCTGGCACGGGCTAACCAATTGCGCGATACGGGCCATGAACCAGAGGCGATGGCTTTTCTTCAACAGCAGCCTGCTTCGACGCGTATTGATTTGACAATTGCCGACTGGGCGCAACAGCGGGGCGATAATCCTGCGGCGATATCGACCTATCAGCGCGTGTTAAATCGTGAGCCGAACAATGAAGAGGCGGTACTGGGCCTGGCAGAAATTTACGCCGCCGAAGGCAACCGCATGACTTCCCGCGAACTGCTGGCGAAATTACCGGCTGCCACCCCGACAGCGCCACGGACGCTCAATACCCAACGCCGGGTGGCGATGGTGCAGGCGGCGGTGGGCGATAATGACGCCGCCCGCGAGACATTCAGCGAAATTGTGCCGCAGGCGAAGGGGCTGCCGCCTTCCATGGAAAGCGCGCTGGTGTTGCGTGATGCGGCGCGTTTCCAGGTGCAGGAGGGGCAACCGCAAGCCGCGCTGGAAACCTATAAAGACGCGATGGTGGCATCGGGGGTAGCGGCAACCCGTCCTGCCAGTAATGACGAATTCACTTATAAAACCCGGAACAATGAGAACGATGACTGGCTGAAACGCGGCGTGCGCAGTGATGCCGCCGATCTGTATCGCCAGCAGGATGTGAATGTCACGCTGGAGCATAACTACTGGGGTTCGAGCGGTACGGGCGGCTACTCTGATTTGAAAGCCCACACCACAATGCTTGAGGCCGATGCGCCACTGGCTGACGGCAGGATGTTCTTTCGTACCGATATGGTGAATATGGATGCCGGAAAATTCTCGCTTAAAGATGACGGGACCTATTCGCCGCACTGGGGAACCTGTAATGAGGTGGCTTGTGAGGGGGGGGATCGCAGCCAGACGGCTAATGGCGTGAGCGTTGCGGTAGGCTGGCGTAACAAGACCTGGGATATGGATATCGGCACCACGCCAATTGGCTTTAATGTGGTGGATGTCGTCGGCGGCCTGAGCTACAGCAATGATATCGGTGTGATTGGCTACACGCTGAATGTCCATCGTCGTCCGATCTCCAGTTCATTACTGGCGTTTGGCGGACAGAAGGATAACGGCAATGGCGATCATCCCGGCACCACCTGGGGCGGCGTGCGTGCGAACGGCGCCGCCGCCAGCATGAGCTATGACCGTGGCGAGGCGCACGGTGTCTGGGCTTCGTTGGGCGCCGATCAGTTGACCGGGAAAAATGTGGCTGATAACTGGCGAGTACGCTGGATGGCGGGGTATTACTACAAACTTATCAACGACAATAACCGCCGCGTGACCATTGGTCTGAATAATATGATTTGGCACTACGACAAAGACCTGAGCCACTACACCCTGGGACAAGGGGGCTATTATAGCCCGCAAGAATATTTGTCATTTTCTGTGCCCGTGACCTGGCGTCAACGCACGGAAAACTGGTCCTGGGAGCTGGGTGGATCTGCCTCGTGGTCACATTCGCGTAAGAAAACGGAGCGAAGCTATCCGTTACTGAATTTGATCCCGGCGGGTTATCGTACCGACGCCAGCACCGCACTGGAGGAGGGAAGTTCATCCAGCGGCGTGGGTTATACAGCACAGGCATTAATTGAACGGCGGATTAACCAGAACTGGTCCGTTGGCCTGGGGGTGAATATTCAGCAGGCGAAAGATTACACGCCAAGCCAGGGCATGCTCTTTGTCCGTTATTCTGCCGCCGGATGGCAGGGCGATATGGATATGCCGCCGCAAACGCTGACACCTTACGCCGACTGGTAATAAATGAGGATAATTCCTGGGGGAAGCGTGGCGGGAAGCGAGGCTCGCCACATGAAAATTGTGCTTATTATTCCGCGTATTGCTGACGCTTTTTCCTTACAGCGTTGTCGCTGAGGCAATCATGCCTCCCCTTTATCTCAAACTGTCACGATAGGGTATACTCTGGCGGCGGAGTGATATTTTATTGCCCTGCGCTTGTGTATCTCTGGAGAGTGATTTTGCGTGTCAGCCGTTCTTTAACGATTAAACAGATGACTGCGGTTTTTGCCGTGGCGATGGTGTTTATTTTCATTTTTTGCGTCATTTTGCTGTTTCATTTTGTTCAGCAGAATCGCTACAACACGGCTACGCAACTGGAAAGTATTGCCCGCTCGGTACGTGAACCGCTGTCCGAAGCGATACTAAAGGCTGATTTTCCTGAGGCAGAATCCGTACTTAAACAAATCAAACCTGCCGGAGTGGTTATTCGGGCGGATGTGGTGCTGCCAAACCAGTTTCAGGCATTGCGCCTGCGTTTTATTCCCGAGCGCCCGGTGCCGATGATGATTGCGCGGGTCTTTGAACTGCCGATCCAGATTTCATTGCCCATTTATTCCCTGCAGCGCCCGGCCAATCCACAGCCGATTGCCTATCTGGTACTCGAAGCAGATTCCTATCGCGTCTATAAATTCGTGATGAGTACGCTTTCGACGTTGGTGACTGCTTACTTACTTCTAACGCTGATCATTACGGTGGCAATCACCTGGTGTATTAATCGCCTGATCGTCCATCCGTTGCGGAAAATCGCCCGCGAGTTGAGCGACGTGCCACAGCAGGACCAGATCGGGCACCAGCTGGCGTTGCCTCGCCACCATCAGGATGATGAAATCGGCAACCTGGTACGCAGCTATAACCGTAATCAACAAAACTTGTTGCGACAGCATGATGAGCTGAACACCCAGTCGACTCTCTTCCCGGTATCGGAGCTGCCAAACAAAGCCTTCCTGATGGCGCTGCTGGAGCAGGTAGTGGCACGGCAGAAGACCACCGCGCTGATGTTTATCGCCTGTGAAACATTGCAGGATACGGCTGGCGTGTTGAAAGAGTCACAGCGCGAGATGCTGCTGCTCACGCTGGTGGAGAAGCTAAAATCTGTCATTTCACCGCGGATGGTACTTGCCCAGGTCAGTGCGTATGACTTCGCCATTATCGCGCATGGGGTGAAAGAGCCGTGGCACGCCATTACATTAGGTCAGCAAGTACTCACTGTTATCAATGAGCGCGTACCCATTCATGGCATTCAGTTGCGCCCGAGCGCCAGTATCGGCGTGGCCATGTTCCATGGCGACCAGACGGCGGAACAACTTTACCGACGTGCGGTTTCAGCGGCGTTCACATCGCGACGCAAAGGAAAAAATCAGATTCAGTTCTTCGATCCACAGGAGATGGAAGAGGCGCAAAAGCGGCTGACGGAAGAGAGCAACATCCTGAATGCGCTTGATAACCACAAGTTCGCTATCTGGCTTCAGCCGCAGGTAGACCTCGCCACGAATGAGGTGGTGAGCGCCGAAACATTACTGCGTATGGAGCAGCCGGATGGCAGTTGGGATCTGCCGAAAGGGTTAATCGAACGTATTGAGTCGTGCGGGCTAATGGTCACGGTGGGTTATTGGGTCCTGGAAGAGTCATGCCGTTTGTTGTCTGCGTGGCAAGAGCGCGGGCTAATGATGCCGCTGTCGGTGAATCTCTCGGCGATGCAACTGATGCACCACAATATGGTGTCGGACATGCTGGAGCTGCTCAATCGCTATCGCATTAAACCCAATACCTTGATTCTGGAAGTGACAGAGAGTCGTCGCATTGATGATCCGCAGGCGGCGGTGACCATTCTGCGCCCGTTGCGTAATGCGGGCGTACGCATCGCGCTGGACGATTTCGGCATGGGGTATGCCGGGTTACGTCAGTTGCACCATATGAAGTCGCTGCCGGTTGATGTGCTTAAAATCGACAAAATTTTCGTTGAAGGGCTGCCCGAAGACAGCAGTATGGTGGCGTCGATTATCCACATGGCGCGAAGCCTGGATTTAAGCATTATTGCAGAAGGGGTCGAAACCGAAGCGCAACGCGAATGGCTGCAAAAAGCGGGTGTGGAAATCGTACAGGGCTTTTTGTTCGATCGCGCCATGACGCCGGAAACGTTTGAAGCGCGTTATTTTTCGACCTCAGACAATGCTGAAAATGGTTGAAATGTTGCTGGCTTGTACGAGTCAGCTCTAATTTCTTAACATCATTGTTTCAAATTTGATGTGAGTATATTTCTGTCATGTTTTCTGGGTGTTATTTTTAAACCGCAGGCGCAAGAAACCCCTAAAAAGCCTGTGGTTTATACCTCAAGGACACCCTAATGAAAACCTCTCTGTTTAAAAGTCTGTATTTCCAGGTACTGACGGCAATTGCTATCGGTATTTTGCTCGGCCATTTCTATCCTGAACTGGGCGCGCAGATGAAACCGCTTGGTGATGCCTTCGTTAAGCTGATTAAAATGATCATCGCCCCTGTTATCTTCTGTACGGTGGTGACAGGTATCGCCGGTATGGAAAGCATGAAGGCGGTCGGTCGCACTGGTGCGGTGGCGTTGCTCTACTTTGAAGTGGTCAGTACCCTGGCGCTGATTATTGGCCTGATTATCGTCAACGTTGTGCAGCCCGGCGCGGGGATGAACGTTGATCCGTCAACGCTGGATGCCAAAGCGGTTGCGGTATATGCGGAACAGGCCAAAGAGCAGGGTATCGTCGCCTTCCTCATGGACGTAATCCCCGGTAGCGTTATTGGTGCGTTTGCCAGCGGCAACATTTTGCAGGTGCTGCTGTTTGCCGTGCTGTTTGGTTTCGCGCTGCACCGTCTGGGCAACAAAGGCCAGTTGATTTTCAACGTGATTGAAAGTTTCTCGCAGGTCATCTTCGGCATCATCAACTTCATTATGCGCCTTGCGCCGATTGGTGCGTTTGGTGCGATGGCCTTTACCATCGGTAAATACGGTGTGGGTAGCCTGATCCAGTTGGGGCAGCTTATTATCTGCTTTTATATCACCTGTATTCTGTTCGTGGTGGTGGTGCTGGGGTCGATTGCCCGCGCCACGGGCTTCAACATTTTCAAATTTATTCGTTATATCCGCGAAGAGTTGCTGATCGTGCTGGGGACGTCCTCTTCGGAGTCTGCGCTGCCGCGTATGCTCGAGAAAATGGAACGCCTCGGCTGCCGTAAATCCGTTGTGGGGCTGGTTATCCCGACCGGCTACTCGTTTAACCTCGACGGAACCTCTATTTACCTGACGATGGCGGCCGTCTTTATCGCCCAGGCCACCAACAGCCACATGGATATTTTCCATCAGATAACCCTGCTGGTGGTCCTGTTGCTCTCATCAAAAGGTGCAGCGGGGGTGACCGGGAGCGGCTTTATCGTCCTGGCGGCGACCATTTCTGCGGTGGGGCATTTACCGGTAGCGGGTCTGGCGCTGATCCTGGGTATCGACCGCTTTATGTCAGAAGCGCGTGCGCTCACCAACCTTGTCGGTAATGGCGTGGCGACCGTAGTCGTGGCGAAATGGGTAAAAGAGCTCGATCAGAAAAAGCTATCAGATACGCTGAATAATCGTGTATCGAGCGGTAAAACCAGCGAAATCTCCTCTTAATTTCGCTACTTAGACCCGTAGTCCTTGTCGGGCTGCGGGTGCCTGCGCATAATTAACCCCTGGCCCGGCACAATTCAGAACGAATTGCCCGGGATATTTCACTTCGCTGTGTGACATTTTGCGATTCGCGAGGTCTAACAGCGAAGTGTTAAAGTAACTTTTAGCCTCCAGACATGTCGGGGCTGACTTTTTAACCAGGAATGTTGATCAGGGGTTCTCATGCAGGGCACAAAAATTCGATTGTTAACAGGCGGTTTGCTCATGATGGCAGCTGTCGGTTATGTGCAGGCAGACGCGCTCCAGCCCGACCCGGCCTGGCAACAGGGGACACTGGCAAATGGTTTGCAATGGCAAGTCCTGGCCACACCGCAACGCCCCAGCGATCGCATCGAAGTACGTCTGTCTATTAATACCGGTTCGCTCACCGAGAGTACGCAACAGAGCGGTTTTAGCCATTTTCTCCCCCGTATTGCGCTGACCCAAAGCGGCAGCCTGCAACCCGCGCAGGTACGTTCACTGTGGCAGCAGGGTATAGACCCGAAGCGTCCACTACCCCCCGCGCTGGTCTCGTATGAATACACGATGTTCAACCTGAGCCTGCCGAATAACCGTAACGATTTGCTCAAAGAAGCGTTGGTCTGGCTGTCAGACAGCACCGGGCGACTCACGATTACGCCGGAAACGATTAATCATGCGCTGGCCAGCGAAGATATGGTGGCGACCTGGCCTGGCAACACCAAAGATAACTGGTGGCGCTATCGCCTGAAAGGTTCGTCCTTGCTGGGCCATGATCCGGCCGAACCTCTTAAGCAGCCGCTGGAGGCGAAACAGCTCCAGGCGTTCCATCAGAAATGGTACACCCCGGACGCGATGACGCTGATTGTGGTGGGTAATGTAGATAGTCGGGCGGTTGCGGAACAGATTAACAAGGCGTTTGGCGATCTGAAAGGCAAGCGCGAAACACCGGCGCCGATGCCGACCTTATCGCCGCTACCGCGTCAACCAGTAAGTATCATGACGGATTCTGTGCGTCAGGATCGCCTCTCCATCATGTGGGATACCGCCTGGCAGCCGATTCGTGAATCTGCAGCGTTGCAACGCTACTGGCGCGCGGATTTAGCCCGTGAGGCGCTGTTCTGGCACGTTCAGCAGTATCTGGCAAAAACCAACGTCAAAGACATTGGCCTGAGTTTCGACTGCCGTGTGTTGTTCCAGCGCGCGCAATGCGCAATCAATCTTGATTCGCCAAACGATAAGCTGAACAGCAACCTCGATATTGTAGCCCGCGAGCTGGCGAAAGTGCGCGATCGCGGCCTGCCGGAAGAAGAGTTTGATGCGCTGGTAGCGCAAAAGAATCTTGAGCTCCAGAAGCTGTTTGCCACGTATGCCCGCACGGATACCGACATCCTGATTAGCCAGCGCATGCGCTCGCTGCAAAACCAGGTGGTGGATATCGCTCCCGAGCAGTATCAAAAATTGCGTCAGAACTTCCTGAGCAGCCTGACGAAAGAAATGCTGAATCAGGATTTACGTCAGCAGCTTTCGCAGGATATGGCATTGGTATTGCTGCAGCCGAAAGGCGAGCCGGAGTACAACATGAAGGACCTGCAGGCGAGCTGGGAAGAGTTGATGTCTTCTGGTGAGCAGAATGCCGCGCCAGCAAACGTAGATGATGCTCATCAGGATGTGTCGGATATTCCGCCGCAGCAGTAAAGGTTGTGGGTGTTCCCGGATGTCGGCGCAAGCGCCTGATCCGGGCTACCAAACGTTCAGGCCGCACGAAATAGTCCCCTCTCCCTTGAGGGAGAGGGCCAGGGTGAGGGGAAAAAGACCTGCCCCGGACAGGAGGCAGGGAAAATCCTTAGTTCGGCATGGCGTCGCGTGGAATGATCGCGCCACGGTATTGAATTACCGTGCTGGCGGTTAAATGACCGCGTCTGGCGGCGGCTTCGGCATCACCACCGGTCAGGCGCACCGCCAGATACCCGGCGCTGAATGAATCACCTGCTGCGGTTGTATCCACCACTTTCTCTTTTGGCAATTTCACCGCCGGCACTTCTTTCAGGGCTTCTCCCTGGATTGCGACCAGACACGAATCCGCGCCACGCTTAATCACGACCTCTTTTACGCCAGCCTGTTGAGTGCGCGCGATAACCTCTTCCACTGGCTGTGCGCCCCACAGCAGGTCTTCATCATCCAGCGTCAGGAAGGCGATATCGGTACAGGCGAGCATCTGCTGATAGACCTGACGGGTCTCTTCTTTGCTGGCCCACAAACGCGGACGGTAGTTATTGTCGAAAATCACCTGACCGCCGTTTGCGCGGCATTCCTGTAACAGCGACAGCAGCTTGAGACGACTGGCCGGACTTAAAATCGCCAGGCTGATACCGCTGAGATACAAATAATCAAAGGTCGCCAGTTCTTCACAAATGGCGGCAGACTGCTCGCTTTCCAGCCAGAATTTTGCCGCTGCTTCGTTACGCCAGTAGTAAAAGGTGCGCTCGCCGGTATCATCGGTCTCGATGTAATACAGGCCCGGCAGTCGATTTTCCATGCGCTGCGTCAGGCTGGTATCGACGTTTTCTGCCTGCCAGGATTCCAGCATTTGTTGGCTGAAGCTGTCGGTACCCAGCGCAGTGACGTAGTGCACGGATAACGCCGGAGCGTCAACCTGACGGGCGATATAAACCGAAGTATTGAGTGTGTCGCCACCGAAACCGCGATTCACTTCCGCGCCTTTTTGTGACAGTTCAATCATGCATTCGCCGATCACGGCAATTTTCTTTGACATAGTCCGGAACCTGAATCAGATAAGTTAACGGTAGTGTGCGTTGTGCGCGTTTCGTGGTCAACCATATTAAAACGACGTTCCATTATTTTTTTGACACAGAACGTATTCTCTGCTGATTCCGCAAACTGCTTTTTCATTTTGCGTAGGTCATGGAGGTAAAGTTCTCCTCTTATGGGCCGATAACCCAATGACGAGAGCTCCGGGGCTACTCATTTTCAACAGGAAGAAGAAATGAAGTTAAAGCAGGTAATCCAGCGGCTGAACTACTCCGAGGCGAGCATAGAAAGCCTACAGGAACGTCGTTTTTGGCTGCAGTGTGAGCGTGCTTATACTTACCAGCCTATTTACAAAACCGATGGTCGCCTGATGGCGGTGGAGGTGCTGACCATTGTGACGCATCCGAGCCAGCCCGATCAGCGTATCCCGCCGGACCGTTATTTTTCTGAGGTCGCGGTGCGTCAGCGTGTGGATGTAGTACACGAACAGATCGCCCTGCTGGCCAAACAGAAAGACTTTTTCGAGCAGCACGGCGTGCTGGCATCCGTCAATGTCGACGGCCCTACGCTAATCGCAATGCGCTCGAATAAAACATTAAGAGCCCTCATCGAAACCGTACCGTGGATCCGTTTTGAACTGGTAGAGCATATCCGTCTGCCACAAGACTCCACATTCGCCACGATCAGCGAAATGGGGCCGCTGTGGCTGGATGATTTTGGGACTGGCATGGCCAACTTCTCGGCACTTAGCGAAGTGCATTATGACTACATCAAAGTATCTCGCGATCTGTTTATTATGCTGCGCAAGACGGCGGAAGGACGCAACCTGTTCACGCTGCTCATTCAACTGATGAATCGTTATTGTCAGGGCGTGATTGTTGAAGGTGTTGAAACCCTCGACGAGTGGCGCGACGTTCAGAATTCTCCGGCTTTTGCCGCACAAGGCTACTTCCTTTCGCGCCCGGTTCCGCTGGATACGCTGGAAAACGTATTGCTGGAGCTCTGATCGCAGGCAACCCCTTTCTGCCAGCCTCGGCTATCTTTATGACAGGCAAGGCAATAAAGAAAGGGCGCCCGCATGACGAAAGCAAGCAAAGCGATTATTGCTGTCACTGGAACACTGATTTTATTGATTGTGGTGGCCATCATTATCATCGCCACCTTTGACTGGAACCGCCTCAAACCTACCATTAATCAGAAAGTCTCTACCGAACTTAATCGTCCCTTTGCTATTCGTGGTGATTTGGGCGTGGTGTGGGAGCGACAAAAAGAGGAAACGGGCTGGCGTAGCTGGATACCCTGGCCGCACATTCATGCCGACGATATTCTCCTCGGTAACCCGCCTGAGATCCCGGAAGTCACCATGGTGCATCTGCCGCGCGTTGAAGCCACTCTCGCACCGCTGGCGCTGTTAACCAAAACCGTTTACCTGCCGTGGATCAAACTGCAAAAACCGGATGCGCGCCTGATCCGCCTGTCTGAAAAGAACAACAACTGGACCTTTAACCTCGCCAGTGCAGAAAATAACGATCCGAATGCGCAGCCCTCTGGCTGGTCATTCCGTCTGGATAATATTCTCTTCGATCAGGGGCGTATCGCTATCGACGACAAGGTGAGTAAAGCGGATATCGAGATCCTTGTCGATCCGTTAGGTAAACCGCTCCCCTTCAATGAAGTCACGGGCGACAGTAAAGACAAAACCCGCGTGGCAGATTATGTTTTCGGGCTGAAAGCGCAGGGACGTTACAACGGCCAGCCGCTGACCGGGTCGGGGAAAATCGGTGGCATGCTGGCGCTACGAAGCGAGAGCACGCCTTTCCCGGTGCAGGCTGATTTCCGTTCCGGCAACACACGTGTCGCGTTTGTCGGGAAAATTAACGACCCGATGAAAATGGGCGGCGTCGACCTGCAACTGAAATTCGCTGGCGATACCCTGGGCGATCTCTACGAACTGACAGGCGTGCTGCTGCCGGATACCCCGCCGTTTGAAACGGATGGACATCTGGTGGCGAAGATTGATAGCGAAAAGAGCAGTGTCTATGACTATCGCGATTTTAACGGGCGTATCGGCGATAGCGATATTCATGGTTCGTTAACCTACACCACGGGCAAACCGCGTCCGAAGCTGGAGGGCTCTCTGGAATCCCGTCAGCTTCGCCTGGCCGACCTTGGGCCTTTGATCGGCGTGGATTCCGGTAAAGGGGGAGAAAAAGCGAAGCAGGCAGAGCAGAAGAAGGGCGAGAAAAGTATCCAGCCTGCCGGCAAGGTATTGCCCTATGATCGCTTTGAAACCGATAAATGGAACACGATGGATGCCGACGTGCGCTTTAAAGGGAAGCGTATTGAGCATGGCAGCACGTTGCCGATCAGCGACCTCACAACCCATATCATTTTACAGAATGCGGATCTGAAACTGCAGCCTTTGAAATTCGGCTTAGCGGGCGGGACGATTTCATCCAATATTCGCCTCGAAGGGGATAAAAAGCCAATGCAGGGGCGGGCGGAAATTCAGGCGCGGCGGTTAAAACTGAAACAACTGATGCCCAATGTCGAGCTGATGCAGAAAACCCTGGGTGAGCTGAATGGCGATGCGGACATTCGTGGAACAGGAAACTCCGTGGCGGCGTTGCTGGGCACCAGCGACGGTAACCTTAAGCTCTTGATGAATGACGGGCTTATCAGCCGTAACCTTATGGAGATTGCCGGGCTGAACGTGGGTAACTATGTTATCGGCAAGATTTTTGGCGACGATGAGGTGCGGGTAAACTGCGCGGCGGCGAATCTTGATCTGGTTAATGGCGTCGCGCGTCCGCAAATCTTCGCTTTTGATACCGAAAACGCGCTGGTGAATGTGACGGGGACGGCGAGTTTCGCCTCGGAGCAACTGGACCTGACCATCAACCCGGAAAGTAAGGGCGTTCGTATCGTTACGCTGCGTTCGCCATTGTATGTGCGCGGGACATTCAAAAACCCACAGGCGGGGGTAAAACCCGGACCGCTGATTGCCCGTGGTGCGGTGGCCGCGGCGCTGGCAACGCTGGTGACGCCAGCGGCTGCGCTACTGGCTTTGATTTCTCCATCGGAAGGCGAAGCCAACCAGTGCCGGGCTATTCTGGCGCAGATGAAAAAGTAAGGTCGGTGCGGTGGTCTCCCCTCACCCTGGCCCTCTCCCACAGGGAGAGGGAACCGATCGAGGGAGTGTCAGGTTTGTTCCCTCCATTACCATGCCGTCGCAAAATCACAGAGCGGATAAGGCGCTTACGCCGCATCCGGCACAACTCCCGGCGGCGCAAAGCTTGCCGGGCTACAAAGGTACGGTGCGGGCATCAGATGTCGGGGTGGTAGCCCGGATAAGGCGGTCACGCCGCATCCGGGACAACTCCCGGCGGCGCAAAGCTTGCCGGGCTATAAGGTACGGTGCGGGCATCAGATGTCGGGGTGGTAGCCCGGATAAGGCGGTCACGCCGCATCCGGGACAACTCCCGGAGGCGCAAAGCTTGCCGGGCTACAAAGGTACGGTGCGGGCATCAGATGTCGGGGTGGCAGCCCGGATAAGGCGCTTACGCCGCATCCGGGACAACTCCCGGCGGCGCAAAGCTTGCCGGGCTATAAGGTATGGCTCGGGCATCAGATATCGGGGTGGTAGCCCGGATAAGGCGGTCACGCCGCATCCGGGACAACTCCCGGCGGCGCAAAGCTTGCCGGGCTACAAGGTACGGTGCGGGCATCAGATATCGGGGTGGTAGCCCGGATAAGGCGGTCACGCCGCATCCGGGACAACTCCCGGCGACGCAAAGCTTTCCGGGCTACAAAGGTACGGTGCGGGTATCAGATGTCGGGGTGGTAGCCCGGATAAGGCGGTCACGCCGCATCCGGGACAACTCCCGGCGGCGCAAAGCTTGCCAGGCTACAAGGTACGACGCGGGCATCAGATGTCGGGGTGGTAGCCCGGATAAGGCGGTCACGCCGCATCCGGGACAACTCCCGGCGGCGCAAAGCTTGCCGGGCTACAAAGGTACGGTGCGGGCATCAGATGTCGGGGTGGTAGCCCGGATAAGGCGCTTACGCCGCATCCGGGACAACTCCCGGCGGCGCAAAGCTTGCCGGGCTACAAGGTACGGTGCGGGCATCAGATGTCGGGGTGGTAGCCCGGATAAGGCGCTTACGCCGCATCCGGGACAACTCCCGGCGGCGCAAAGCTTGCCGGGCTACAAAGGTACGGTGCGGGCATCAGATGTCGGGGTGGTAGCCCGGATAAGGCGCTTACGCCGCATCCGGGAGAGAGGTCAGGGTAAGGCCATCAAGCGCTGACCATTACAACGACTGGTGTTTGGTCTCGTGAGTCAGCAACAGCGCGGTCAGCGTCAGGGCTGCCATCGCCGCCAGATAGATCCCCACATACATCAGACCGTAATTTGCCTGCAGCCAGGTGGCGATATACGGCGCAACGGACGCGCCCAGAATCGACGAGACGTTGTATGAGAATGACGCACCGGTGTAACGCACTTCCGTCGGGAACAGTTCTGGCAGCAGCGCGCCCATTGGGCCAAACGTCAGCCCCATCAGGCTCAGGCCGATCAGCAAATAAGCCATCACCAGCGCGGGATTACCGGAACCCAGCAGCGGCGGGAAGACGAACAGGGCGAAGAGGATAATCAGGCTCGTAATCACAATCATGCTGTTACGACGACCGTATTTATCTGCCAGCAGCCCGGCAACCGGTACCATCACGCCAAAACCAATGACCGCCATCATCAGCATCCACAGCACTTCGTTACGCGGCATACCCAGCCCGGTCGGCGAGGTGCTGAACGTCATGGAATAGACGGTCATAATATAGAACAGCGTGTAGGTAGCCAGCATGATGAACGTCCCCAGTACGGTGACGCGCACATGTTTGGTCAGCAGGGTGCCCAGCGGGATTTTTACCTGTTTTTTCGCGGCGGCGATTTTGGCAAACACCGGGGTTTCGTGCAGTGACACACGAACATACAGGCCAATCAATACCAGCACGGCGGAGAAGATAAACGGTACGCGCCAGCCCCAGCTCATAAACTGCTCGTCAGTCAGTAACCAGGAGAGCAGCAGGAAGGTGCCGTTCGCAAAGAAGAAGCCAATCGGCGCGCCTAATTGCGGGAAGGAGCCGTACAGGGCGCGTTTTTTCGCCGGCGCGTTCTCTGTCGCCAGCAACGCCGCGCCGCCCCATTCACCGCCCAGTCCCAGACCCTGGCCAAAACGTGCCAGCGCCAGCAGCAGCGGCGCCATCACGCCAATGCTGTTATAGCTCGGCAGCAGGCCAATTAATACCGTGGAGATCCCCATCGTCAGCAATGACGCCACCAGAGTGACTTTGCGTCCTACGCGATCGCCGAAATGACCAAACACGGCAGAGCCGATAGGACGTGCGACGAAGGCAATCGCAAAGGTGGCGAGCGACTGCAGCGTTGCGGCGGTCGGGTCACCTTGCGGGAAGAAGATATGCGGGAAAACGATAACTGCGGCAGTGGCATAGATATAGAAATCAAAGAATTCGATAGCGGTGCCAATCAGTGAAGCGATTACCACTTTACTGCGTGAGTTTACCGGAGTGATTTCCTGCTCGTTGTCTAAGGTTGTGGCTGTGGCTTGCATAAAATTTTCTTATTTTTGGGCGAACGAACGACCATATTAGCCACAGCAAAAGCGACATTTCAATCTGTAACAAAGTCCGAAAACGTACAAAAACCAGGCAAAAAGCGGATAATTTTCAGACTTGAGGTTTCTCTTCCATGAAATGCTTCACATATTTTCAATAATAGAATTTAAAACTGGTTTTAGGTTAAATAAAAGTTACAACCTGGATATTAATGCTGAAATGATGAATTGGGCTGAAATATTCAGCCCAATTAAGGTTTTAGCGGTGTGATTTGCCCGGCATCCGTGGGTCGTCTTTGTAGTGCGCAGTCGCAATCCATGCGGCGCAAAACAACGTCAATCGGGCAAAAAAGTAGAAGAACGCCATCAGGCCCAGTACAGAACCGAAGGCGGCGCCAGAAGGCGATTTCACCAGCGATGGCAGCGTATAGGTCATCACGATTTTGATCACCTCAAAGCCAATCGCCGCGATAAATGTACCGCGAATCAATGCCTTTCTGCGTGGACGGTGGCGTGGCAGACGCCAGAAAATCCAGAAGAATAACAGATAGTTGGCAAACACAGAGATCGCCAGACCAATCAGTCGCCATGCAGGTTTCAGCCACTCAATATTATCAAGATAGAGTGCGGAGATAATCATCTCCTGCGCCGAGCCGGCAACGGAGGTGATGGAAAGGGTGACGATCAGCGCCACCAGCAGGCCAATCAGCGAAATAAAATCACGGAAATATTTCAGCCAGATTTTTTCCTGGTCTTGCGGGGTACGCTCCCAGACATCCCGGGACTGCGCGCGTATCGCTTCGCGCAGGTTTCCCATCCAGTTAATGCCGGAATAGAGCGCAATCGCCAGCCCGACAATACCTACCGTCGTACGCTGTTGCACGGCGGTATTGATGGTGTTTTTCAGGGTTGTCGCCAGCGTCGGGTCGCTGACGTTGGTCAGGATCTTATTGAAAATGTCCTGCAGTAGCGTGGGGTGTGAGGCCAGCACAAACCCGGCCGCGGCAAAAGAGACCATCATGATGGGTATCATCGACAAAAATGAGAAATAGGTGATGGCGGCACCAAACTGGTTTCCCATACGGTCATTGAAGCGCTCAGTGGCGCGAATCAGATGCGCAATCATTGGACGGCGCTGCACTTTTTTCGCCACGTGAGTGACGGTTTCCAGCGTTGATCGCGCCGCGTTGTTATCAGCATTGGGCGTGGTGTCTTTCGTTGATGTTCCCGAGGTGTCCATTTTTCTGACTGGCTCGTAATCCAAATCCTGGGTCGGACGTTTTTCGCTGTTTTCCGGCGTCATCAGGGCAATTTTCCTTCTTTATAGCTCGCAGTGAATAAAATTATAGACTGCGTCTAATCGACGTAATCTTTCATCACCCCGGCCAGCCATTCCATAAACAGGTGCACGCGGCGCGACAGATTCCGGCGATGGGGATAAATCAGGGATACCGGCATGGGTTCTGCGCGATATTGCGGCAGGATTTCTACCAGCTTGCCAGCGCGCAGAGCTTCCCGCACGCCGATGCGCGGCACCTGGATAATCCCCAGCCCTGCGAGGCAGGCGGCGTGATAGGTCTCGGTACTGTTTACCGTCAAAATGCCGCCGGTTTTCACCCATGTGGTCTGTTTATCAAGGCAAACTTCAAAGCCTTGCGGGCGCGCGCCGAGGTTGAGGGCGTAATGCACGACCGCATGCGAAGAGAGATCGTCCAGACTCTCCGGGTAGCCGAAACGCGCCAGGTAGTCGGGGCTGGCGCAGTTGATAATGGAAAGCTTACCCAGCGGGCGGGCAATCAGGCCGGAATCTTTCAGCGTGCCGACGCGCACCACGCAGTCAAATCCTTCGCGAATAATATCCACCAGCCGATCGCTGCTGCTCAGCTCCAGCTCAATCCCCGGATATTGCTGCAAAAAGGCCGGTAGCCGAGGAATCACCAGGTTTTTCGCCACGGCCACGGGCATATCAACGCGCAACCGCCCGCTGATGCTTGACGGATCGTGCAGAAAAAGCCCGTCGAGCTCATCCATATTGGCGAGCAAATCTTTGGCCCGCTCGTAATAGACCATGCCGTCCTGGGTGAGCTGCACCCGTCGCGTTGTGCGATGTAACAGATGTGTACCAAGATGATTTTCCAGCGTCTGAATCTGCCGCGAAACACTGCCTTTGGGTAGACCTAAGGAGTCTGCCGCGCGGGAAAAACTCTCCAGTTCTGCCACGCGGATGAACAATTGCATTGCATAAATTTTATCCATTGAATGCTTCCATTGTTGTTGTAAGTGAAACAGTGAAGCGTAATTCAGTGCCTTTATTGTTTTACCACCAGCTAATAAGCTTTTTCCACAGTGAACAGCAGACAAAATGAGGTTTCTTATGACACAACGTATCGCATTAGTGACCGGCGGCAGCCGTGGATTGGGAAAAAACGCAGCGCTGAAGCTGGCAGAACGTGGAACCGCCGTTATCCTGACCTACAACAACAACCAGCAAGCCGCTGATGAAGTTGTGGCGGAAATTGCGGCAAAAGGCGTGAAAGCGGTGGCTTTGCAATTAAACGTCGGCGATGTGGCCAGTTTTGAGGCTTTTGCCCTGAACGTACAACATCAGCTAAAAGACGTCTGGAACCGGGATACGTTTGATTATTTATTAAACAATGCCGGTGTCGGCATCGCGGTTCCCTTTGCGGAGGCCAGCGAAGCGCAATTTGATGAATTAATGAACATTCATTTTAAAGGGCCTTTCTTCCTGACGCAGCGCCTGTTGCCGCTGCTGGCGGACGGTGGCCGCATCCTCAATGTTTCCAGCGGGCTGGCGCGTTTTGCGCTGCCAGGATACGCGACTTATGGCGCAATGAAAGGGGCGATGGAAGTGCTGACCCGCTATCAGGCCAAAGAGTTGGGCGCTCGTGGCATTTCCGTCAATATCATTGCCCCCGGGGCGATTGAGACCGATTTCCGCGGTGGCGAAGTCCGCGATAACCCGCAAATTAATAAACATATTGCCGGGCAAACGGCGCTGGGGCGCGTCGGTAAGCCGGATGATATTGGCGGCGCGATGGCGGCATTACTGAGTGATGACCTGGCATGGATGAATGCTCAGCGCGTGGAAGTCTCCGGCGGGATGTTCCTGTAAAAGGCAGAGAGTGAAGTGTGGATTATCTCTCGGTATCAGACGTATGCGTTATCCTTTGCCCGGCGGCGTTATGCCCCGGGCGGAGAGACGATTATTGCTTCTGAAAGTGGCTGACTTTAATACGGGCCGGTTTCTGCTTGGCATCTAACGACCCGCTAATGCCCACCAGTTCGTCCGGGGAGACATTTTTGCCATCGAAAATGGCCATTGGGATATAGACGTCAATTTGCCCGGTTTTGTCGCGGAACTGATAGAGATCTTCCCCTGTTTTCTTCACAAGGTACCCTTTGAGCGAAACGGAAGCTCCGTCATGCATGGTTTTCGCCTGTTGAATGGTCATGCTACGGGCATCCTCCATTCCACGGTAGCCCTCTTCCATTTTATGCGGCGGTGGCGGCGCTTTATCCGTCTTTAAGCCCGTCGCATCCTGCGCGAATGCCGCCATGGAGAATAATGCTGTCAAACTTGTTATCAGCAGAATCTTCTTCATATGCACTCCTCTTTATTGCCAAAACACTGCCTAAGCCTGGCACAGAGAGAGGAAGATGACAGGTGAATTATCTGCTTTCGGGGTATTCATGGCGCAGCAGACCAAACAGCCAGTCGTTATGCCAGTGACCCGCCAGCCAGAAAGCCTCGCGCAGTTCGCCTTCCTGCACAAAACCGACCTTTTCCAGTAAACGCCTTGAAGCATCATTTCCTGCCGTCACGGTCGCCACAAGGCGGCGGATGCCACCCTCAGCAAAGGCATAGCGGCAGACCGCCTGTAGCGACTCCAGTCCGTAACCTTTACCCTGAGCCTGGACGGCAAACAGGAACCCGACTTCGGCGCAGTCTGCTTCATGATGACGATAGCCCGTGACCCCAAGCGGGGTCTGCGTGGCGATATCACGAACGACCAGACAGAGCCAGTGTTCACTGCCGGGAGACCAGGCGGGCAGGCGGGTGTCAAACGCTTCGCGGATGGCTTCTGGCGGGCGGTCTTCGGCAACATACCGCATGACCTGCCTGTCCTGCTGTAAGGCGAGGAAAAAAGGCCAGTCTTGTGGTGTTATCGGAGTACAAATGAGCCGGGGAGTGATCAGCGTCGGCATAAAAATAGCTCCATTGTTTTTTTCGTGTTAAAACCACTATCACTGATAATAATCATTAACTGGTCTATGTTTTAACTATCCATAAATAAAGAAAAATTAACGTTTCTTTTTACCAGTTAATTATTTCGCCGGTTGTACTTAAAGGAAAAGAATGACCCATATATCCTCGCAGAGCCTGGGGGAACAATTCGAGCAATGCACAGGAATTATTCGTCAGGCATCGATAGAAATATTAATGCTGCTAAATGTGCATTTTGACGAAGGGAAGGATCCTCGCTGGTTTCTTGAACAACTCGATATCGCGCGTCTGAGCCTTGGCGGATGGGGCGCTGTTGCGAAACGGTTAAGGCTTAATGATTCAGAACTAACCCAATTCACCCTGCAGCTACGCCATTTGCAACAACTGGTGCCTTATTATGAAAAGGGGCAGAACGTTACAGAGAACCAGCTCATTGTCGCGCTGCGTTTCGTGCGCATGCTGGAACATCTGCGGGCGAAGCAACCATTGCTGACCTATGCGACCACCCTGAATGCGGACAAAGAAGGGCAGTTGCAGGGGTTAAAGCAGTTACGCGCGCTGGAGTTGATGCTCAAATCGCTGGTGACAAATGCCTGGCCGGATGCGCTGCGGCTTAGCAACCACCTGAAAACGCGATTTGGCGCCGATTGCGTTCGTCGCTGGTTGAAAATCGGCGATCGCAACGATGTACTCAGTGGCATGTTATTTAGCGAGCTGGCGCTGTTATTAATCGATAAGAAAGAATTTAGTCAGCATTATGCCCGGCTTTTTAATGATTCACCGGTATTGAGTCTGTTTCTTGAGCCGCGCAAAACGCTGCAAACTTTTCTGGACGATATTCGGCAAATCCGCAGCGCCGTTGTCGCGGGACAACCGCTAACCTCGAACCAGTTAATGCTCCTGGATAACTATTTTCCGCAGATTGCCGGACCCGTGCAGCGAGCATGGGATGACGGGCGCATACAGATTAATCCAGCAAGCTTGCTGGAAGAGGCTGAGGATGATTTAGATACATTCTGGGAACAGGCGCGCAAAAAAGATCGTGCAGCGGGAGGTGATGCTATGCAAATTCGCGATGGAATTGAAAGGCCGGACAAACGCGCCGCGCGTAGCCGCGAGGAGCGTGAACAGATACTTACCAAAGCGCTGTGGGGCGCAGTCGGCGTTGCGGTGCTGGTTATCGTGGCAGGAGCATTCTGGTTGTTCAGCGACGCATCATCCGTATCGGCGCCGCTCGCGGATCAAGGGCGCATTACGGTTCCTATCTCTCAGGATAAAGAGAAAGCGACGCCAAAAGAAGAGCTGACCAAAATGGGAATCAGCCGTGATGAGGGCAACTTCCGTTCTGCTATCGACCGCAACGATACACGCGTCGTTTCGCTGTTTCTGCGTACGGGCATGAGCTGGAAATTGTCGTGGACAGAGCAGGCCATGGCGAATGATTACACGGATGTGCTGGAGATGTTGCTGCGCTATCGGTTACAGATGGACGAAAACCGCCCTTGTCGTCGGTTTATCGAGAACATGGCGCATGAGATGTCTTCCGGCACGAAGCTGACATCGTTGCGGAAGAACTACTTACAGGCATTCTGTACGTCGGAACCCGTAGTGAGACGTCAGCGTTATGAAATGGAACAGGCGCAGTTGCGTTATGAGGCTGCGCCTGACGATAACAGTAAAAAATGGGCGGATATCCAGTCGGCCATTTATGATGCTATCGACTGAGCCAGCAGGGGGAGCTACGGCTCCCCGTATAACCCGATCAGGCGACGAACCACACCGTTTGTCCAGCCAAAGCCATCCTGGAGCGGATATTCACCCCCGCCCCCTTCGCGCGGCGTGCTGCTGGCGATATGGTATTTCTCAATAAGTTTGTGGTGGCGCTGGTAGAAATGGTTAACGGTGCGCAACCAGTTATGGGCAATTTCATCACCCAGCGCGTCGTTGCCATACAATTTAAAGCCCTGAATCGCCATCCACTGTAAAGGCGCCCAGCCGTTGGGCTTATCCCACTGCTCGCCGGTTTCATACTCTGTCGCCAGAATACCGCCAGGCGTCATCAGGCGCGTACGTGTGGCCTCTGCCAGCTTGTCTGCCTGCTCATGGGTGGCCATGCCGACATACAACGGTACCAGGCTGGCTGCGGAAAAGAGCGCCATTTCGCCACGGCGCCAGTCGTAATCGCGATAGCAGCCCTTTTCCTCATCCCACAAGTAGCGATTGACCGCCGCGCGTCTGTCGCTGGCTTTCAGACGGAATTGTGCCTCACGCTCACGCTCGCCTTTTAAACCGGCAATATTGGCGATGGCGCTTTCCAGTTTGAACAGGAAGGCGTTCAGGTCGATTGGGATGAACTGGGTGGTGCGAATACTTGCCAGGCGATTGGCATCTCGCAGCCAGCGCGATGAGTAGTCCCAGCCGGACGCCGCGCCCGCACGGAGATCCCGATAGACCTCGTTAGCCGGGCGGGAAGAGTGCTTCGCTGTTTCCACATCCTCCAGCCAGGATTCGTCACGCGGCGTGTCCCTGTCGTCCCAGTAACGGTTGAGCAGGGAGCCGTCAGGCATACGTACCGCGTGGCGGTAGGCCTGGTTCGGCAACAGCGATTCCGCCCCATCCATCCAGAAGTCATACTCCATGAGCAGATGGTCCAGATAGCGTCGCGCGCCGCGCACGCCATCCTCTTCGAACAGTTCGACCATCAGGGCAAAGACCGGCGGCTGCGAACGGCTGAGATAATAGGTACGGTTGCCGTTCGGGATATGGCCGTAGCGTTCGATCATCCAGGCGAAATTATCCGCCATGCATTTCAGCATGTCGTGGCGACCGCTCTCCGCCAGCCCCAGCATGGTGAAATAGGAGTCCCAATAGTAGGTTTCGCTAAATCGCCCACCGGGGACGATATAGGCTTGCGGCAGGGCAAGCAGCGATGACCATGGGATATGATCCTGCGGTTCACGCGTCAGCACTGGCCAGAGCTGGTCGATGTGTTCTTTGAGGGAGTTTTCCGGGTCGGAAACGTATTCACTGCCATAGGTTTCCGGCATCCAGAAGTGCGCCTGAACAAACAGTCGCAGGTCAAAATCGGGCTTGCGCTTAATTTTGCGATAGCGAATTAAAATATCGAGCGGATCCATTTTCGGCGCACAGTCCGGGAATGTTTTGCTGTCGGCAAAAATACGTGATGACTGAACGTGTTCAAACAGTTCAAGATAACGATCGGCAGGGGTCAGGGCATCCGAAGCTGGCAGCCCCTCGATCATTTCCGGTTCCGGCTCCGCGTCGATCATTTCAGCCAGTTTTAACTCGCAGGGATCGATTTCGTAGCGGGGTTCTTCTGCGATCCCAAACTCTACGGATTCAGCGCTGTGAAGTTTCTGGTTGAACATAATAATAATGGCCTCCGGAGGTCGTCGTAAGAGATTACGGGTGTTTCCCGGCATATCTATTAAGCTTAGACATTCGCCTCGATCTTTGGGGTGCAAAGTGTGCGCTAGATCACATTTAGATATTGGTGAAAAAAGAGCGAAATCTATTAATTTTTATTTTTTCAATCACTTAATTGCTATGTGTCAGCAAGCGCAACGACAGAATTCAGAACATTCAAAATGCAACAGGTTATGAATGTTCAGGGTAATCCCTTCAGCCTGGTGACTTTCCTGCATTCACGCCAGTCAATAACCGCAAAAAATTCAGCGTTCGTGGGTTATTCTCACTCTTGCGGGTGACGATCGCCATGCATAACTCTGCGTCATCTTCGGCAAGAGGGATAAACTTCACTCCCTTTGGCTTGAGCTGATCGATGGGCCTGGGTAAGACGGAAACCCCCACGCCTGCGCCGACAAGCCCGATATGCGTCAACACTTCCGCCGCCTCCTGTACGACATAGGGGGTGAAGCCCGATTTTTGGCACATACGCCTGACTTTATCCGGCACCGACGCGCCGGCAGTATCGGGATAAAAGATAAAAGGCTCCTCTTTCACATCGCTAATGGTCAGGGTTTTACAGGTGGCTTTGGGATGATCGTCCGGCAGCACGACGCAGAGCTGGTCACGCCTGAGTACGCGGATATTCAGGCCATCGCGGGTGGTGCCCGGCGTGACGCGAATGTATCCCACATCGATATCCTCATTCAGCAGAGCGGTGAATTGTTGCTGTGAGTACATCTCGCTGAGCGTGACCCGAACCGCAGGGAACTGACGGCGGAAAGCTTTGAGCGGTTCGCTAAGTTCATCAACCAGCAGCCCGGTGGTGGTAAACCCAATGCGTAACTCGCCGCTTTTTCCCTGCGCGATAGCCTGTAGTTCTGCGGGCAGGTCGCTACTGAGTCGTAACATCTCCCTGGCTTTAATCACGAAATGCTCGCCCGCTTCTGTCAAAGCGACTTTGCGGCGGGTGCGATTGAACAACAGAACGCCAAGCTCTTGTTCAAGTGCCTGAATCTGTTGTGATAATGGCGGCTGGCCGATGTTGAGCTTTTCTGCCGCGCGGGTGAAGTGTAGTTCCTCGGCCACGGCCAGGAAATAGCGAAGGTGACGGAATTCCATTTATATTTCCAGCTATATAAATACATAGAGATTTATATATTGGACAGGTATAAATCGCAAATTTACTATAGCCGCCGGATTATAAATAAAACGCAATTCCCCTCTTTTTTCAGGCGGTCCCGCGCGCGGGGCACTCCTGTACGCTGAAACCAGGAAAAGCAGATGAGCAGTGAGTTATTGGTATTACTACCCGTGGCGTTTATTGCCGGAATCATTAATGCGGCGGTAGGCGGGGGTGGGCTGATTACGATGCCGACGTTTTATTCTACGCTACCGCACTTCACGCCTGCCGAAATAATGGGAATCGATAAGTGCTCCTCGGTGATGGGGCACCTGATGTCTATTAAACAATTTACCGCGCGCCTGCGATTGCCATGGACATTGATTTTGCCGACCGCCATAAGTGCGGTTATCGGCGCATACACGGGTATACGGTTGCTTGATTTTATGCCATCGGACTGGATGCGCCCGATAGTGATTGTGGTGCTGGCGATCATGCTGGCGTACACGTGGTTTAAACCACAGTTCGGTCATAGCGATACCAGCCGGGAACCCACCCGAGGTGATTTGGCGAAGGGGATATTGTTAGGTTTTGCGATTGGCTTTTATGACGGATTTATCGGCCCGGGGACCGGCAGTTTTCTGCTCTTTTTATTTATCCGCTTTTTCCATTTTGATTTTTTACGCGCAACGGCCTGTGCGAAGGTGGTAAATTTCGGCACCAATTTCTCCACGTTATTCTTTTTAATTCCTCATGGCCTGATTCATTACGATATAGCGATACCGTTAGGGATTTCCGCTATTTGTGGTTCGCTGGTGGGCGTGCGTGTTGCCCTGCAGGGCGGAAATGTGTGGATCCGCCGTCTGTTCCTGATTCTGGCCGCAACGCTGCTGATAAAACTGTTATGGGAAACCCTGCATTAACGGTACATCAGGTTATCGAATGATCTGCCGACGCCTTCGCGTGTTATTGTCAGCGTTTTCCCGATATTTGCGCGAGATGACAATGAAATTCACGACAATTACTCTCGACGACTGCCTTGATATTCGCCATCCGGTATTATGGCCGCAACTTCCCCGTGAGGCGTCAAGAGTAGAGGGCGACGATGATGCACAACATTTTGGCGTGTTGCATAACGGCAAGCCGGTGAGCTGCCTGTCGGTCTTTATGCTGGATGCGTCGGTGTGTCAGATTCGCAAGTTCGCGACCCTGAAAATGTATCAGCGGCAGGGTTTCGGGCGCTTTTTGTTTCAGTCGGTGCTGGAAAAGATGGCGGAGGCCGGGGTACATGAAGTGTGCCTGGATGCGCGTATCGGTGCCGTCAATTTCTACACGAAATTTGGATTCCGTCCCGAAGGAGAGCACTTCTTCAAAAAAGGGGTGGAGTACGTGCGAATGGCGCGGCGGTAAATTTCCTGGCGGTGCGGTGTTTTCCCCTCACCCTAACCCTCTCCCCAACGGGGCGAGGGAACCGATCATGCGTGCTGCGGGCTGGCTTTTCCCCCTCTCCCACAGGGAGAGGGAACCGATCGCGCGGGCTGCGGGCTGGCTTTTCACCCTCTCCCTTTCAGGGAGAGGGTTTGCGGAATTAACGCGGAATCTGCTGCGTAATGCAGTGAATATTACCGCCGCCGAGCAGGATCTCACGCGCCGGAACACCGGTAATCAGAAAGTCCGGGTACATCTGGCGAAACAGCACCTCAGCCTGCGCATCGGTGGCCGGGTCCAGCAGCGGGTAAATAATATGGTCGTTGCTGACCAGATAATTCACGTATGAGCCCGCCAGACGATTGCCTTCGGTACGCGCAATCGCTGTCCCTTTCTCAACGTCACAGGTCTCTTCCGCGCTGGCATACAGCGGTTGCGGTGACGGCACTTTCCAGATTTTCAGCTTACGGCCACGCGCATCCGTGGTGTTTTCCAGGATGTTCATCGCGGCAACGGAACGGGCGTACTGCGGATCGTTCTCGTCGTCAGTCCAGTGCAACGCCACTTCGCCCGGGCGGACAAAACAACACATATTATCGATGTGACCATCGGTTTCGTCGTTAAACACCCCTTCCGGTAACCAGATAAAGGTCTCAACGCCCAGATACTCGCGCAACTGCTGCTCAATTTCCGCCTGTGAAAGGTGTGGGTTGCGGTTCGGGTTAAGCAGACACTCCGCGGTGGTCATCAGCGTGCCTTCGCCATCCACGTGAATGGAGCCGCCTTCCAGAATCAGGTCAGTGTGGTAGCACGGCATCCGGTGATACTGCGCCACCTGGCCTGCCACGAGCTGGTCTTTATCCCAGCTCTCATACAAACCGCCCAGCAACCCACCCCAGGCGTTAAACGTCCAGCTCACGGCGCGAATCTCTCCCGCCGGGTTACGTACCACGGTTGGGCCGGTATCGCGCATCCAGGCATCGTCGCTCTCCATCTCCACCAGGGTGACGCTGGCAGGCATGGTTTTACGTGCCTTTTCCATTTCAGCATGCGGTACCGCCATGATGACAGGCGTCTTGCGAGAAATGGCCTCAGCCACGTCGGCGAACGCCTGTTGGGCGGGCGCACCGTTGGCGCGCCAGTTGTCAGTACGATATGGCCAGCACATCCAGACAGCCTGATGCGGCGCCCATTCTGCCGGCATGGCGAAACCGTCCTGATGCGGCGTTGTCAGCGTAGACATTATTTGCTCCTTACGCTGCCGTCAGAGGTCGCGAGGGTGCCGTACATGTTCGGGCGACGGTCGCGGAACAGGCCCCACGATGCGCGCTGTGCGGCGATCGCATCCAGATCGAACGTGTGTACCAGCACCGCTTCGTCGGTTTTGTTGGCTTGCGCGACCAGCTCACCGGTCTGATCGGCGATAAACGACGAACCGTAGAAGGTCATTTCCAGCCCTTCGATATATTTGCTCGCTTCGGTACCGATACGGTTAGAGGCGATAACCGGCACCAGGTTTGCCGCAGCGTGGCCCTGCTGAACACGCGTCCAGTGCGGCTGGCTGTCGATATCCGGGTAAGCCGGTTCAGAACCAATTGCCGTCGGGTAGAAAATGATTTCCGCGCCGTCCAGCGCCAGGCAGCGTGCCGTTTCCGGGAACCACTGATCCCAGCAGATGCCTACGCCGATTTTGGCGTAGCGGGTGTTCCACACCTTGAAGCCGGTGTCGCCTGGAATGAAGAACTGTTTTTCCTGATAAGCCGGGCCGTTCGGAATATGCGTTTTACGGTAGGTTTCCATGACGGTGCCATCGGCATCGATCATCACCAGCGAGTTGTAGTACGCGTTATTGTGTTTTTCGAACAGGCTCAGCGGCAGGACCACTTCCAGCTCTTTCGCCAGCGCAGAGAAATGTTTGATCAGCGGGCTGGTGGCCACTTCCTGCGCCAGCGCATAGTGTTCCGGGCTCTGATCGATACAGAAATACGGCGCAGCGAACAGCTCCTGAATCAGGATAACTTGTGCGCCTTTGCTGTGCGCTTCGCGTACCAGGCGTTCTGCATTGGCAACGTTTTTTTCAAGTTCCCAGGTGCAGGCCATTTGGGTCGCGGCAACCGTTACATTTCTCATGAGCGTCTCCAAAAAGAGAGGTAGAAGGGGCAGTGAATAAACACAATGACGCGTTTATTTTACGTTGCGATGACTATAGCAATGTCTGGCGTTATGCATAAAATGTATTGTTTGCATGAAACAATGAACAGGATGCATAGTGATGATGGATCTGAATTTGTTGCGCCTGGTTCCCATCCTGGCGAAAGAAAAAAACGTCACCCGGGCGGCGCGCAAAGCCAACATTACCCAGTCGGCGTTCAGCCACGCGCTCAATCGCCTGCGTGAACAACTCAATGATGAGATGTTTGTCCGCACCCGCAATGGCATGGAGCCGACCCCTTATGCGGCGTCGATGATCCCGGTGATTGAAAATGCCCTGAGCAAACTGGAGGCGGCCACGCGGGGGAAAGGCAACTTCTCCCCGGCAAAAGATCCGCATACCTTTTACATTGGCGCGGTGGATTACTTCGAATTTATGTATATGCCCGCGTTGACGGCAAAATTTAAAGCCAGTGCGCCCAACGTCCGTCTTTCCGTCGATATTCTGTCTGAAACCATCAAGTTTGAACGGGTGGAGCGCGGCCAGCTTGATGCCTTTATTGGCGTGGATAACCTGCAATATATTCCGCAATATTTTAATAAACACCCGCTGATTTCCGATCATTATGTGGCGATTGCCTCGCTGGCACGTAGCGATCTGCCTGAACAACTGACCCTCAAACACCTGGTCACGGAAGCGCAAATCCATCTCCCTGCGGTAAGCTCCGGCGCGGACCATATTGATAGTTGGCTACTGGCGCAACATCTCTACCGCCCACTCACGACGGTGGTGCAGAGTTACGCGGTGGGAGGGCGTGTGGCAGTGGCATCGGGGTATTTGATGTGCGTGCCGTATCGCATTGCGAAAGAGCTTGCCGCGATGATGCCATTACGCATTATGGATTTGCCGGAAGGTTCGCCTTCTTATGATTTAATCCTGCTAACGCACCGTTTATTTGATTATCAGTCGGCGTTGCAGTGGCTGATTCATGAGTTGAAGACGGTGGAGATTCATTAAACGCCCGGGTTTATCGGGGTTTTACCTATCCAGCAAACGCGGCGACGGGCACGTTAAACCGCTTTGCCAGTGCCCGCATATGATCCAGTGTCAGGCTGCGCTGGCCGTTCATGATCTTGCTGACGAGAGAACGGCTGCCGATTTCCTGCTGAAAGCTGCTCTGATTAAGCCCATGTTGCGCCATCAAAACGCGAAGCAGTGCCAGCCCCGTTTCTGTGCTGGCAACACGGGCATTAAATACGGCGAATTCAGGTGCGGTGTTTTCATACTTCTCGATACGCACGCTGAGAAGGTCAATCAAAGGATTTGTGGGCTCGTGTTCAAGCAGATACTCCACCATTTCGAGAGCATCTTCATAATCTTGTCGGTGGGGGCTGTCGCCCAGAATCGGAAGCAAACTGACCAGATGGTTTGTGGCGTTAATAATATCCTGTGTTCTCATTCTGATTGCTCCTGATATTTTTTAATAAGTTTGTCATACGCAGAATGCGCCACGATATGCTTTATAAAGAGGCGTCCTGCGTCGAAATCCGCGTAAAACACAATTCGTAATTTGTTGCCGCCAACGTCAATGACCCACCATCGTTCGCGATATTTCATGCGATCCAGGGTCGCATAGACCTTTTTCATCTCCTCTGGCGCAGTGAATCGCAGGCGCTTAAGTGTTTTATAGACATCCGTAAGTGCCTGAGCGTCATTTGGAAAACGCTTTGCAGCTTCATCAAACGGTGCTCTTGAGATGATGTGCACGTTGATTTCTCTCTCCCTGAGAAGGTGAACAATAAATTCAATGTTGACATATTGTCAACGCTGGTGGGGCTCGTTTCTGGTTTGAAATTTTACTATTTGCCTGAATGGGAGGAGGGGGCAAATTAACTGTTTGATATAAATGTGGTTATGGAAGGAAGTCCGCAAAAAGTGTCGGGGTTGATTGATGTGCAGACATGATATACCCGGATGGCGCTGCGCATATCTGTAGCCCCGGCAAGCTTTGCGCCGCCGGGGAGCCGAATCAGGCACTCTGCGCCAGCTCACCCTGTAGGGGGATTTCGCGACGAAGCGCCTGATGCACAAAACGGCGCAATAACTCCGTGGCTTCAGGCGAGGGCAATACGCCAGCCAGCAATGCCTGTGGGTCAAAACCTTCTTCGGTCAACACTTCTTCACGCTGATTAATCATCGCAGAGGCAATTTCCGGCGTAAATTCCGGGTGGAACTGGGTCGACATGGCGTTCGGTCCGTAACGCACTATCTGATGCTGGTCGTGTGAAGACGACGCCAGCGCCAGTGCCCCTTCCGGCAGGCGAGAGACGGTCTGCATATGGGTCAGATGCGCGGGAAATTCACGCGGCAGGGTGCTCAGCAGTACGTCGTTACTGGCATGCGGATGAAGTTGAATCGCCTGGCTGCCAACCTCACGTCCCTGCGGGTGCCACTCCACTTCACCACCTAATGCATGCGCCATCAACTGATGGCCGTAACAGACGCCAAACAGCGACATGCCAATCGACATGGCTTGACGAATCCACTCCGCGGCGGCTTCGCTCCACGGCAGACGGTCGGTGACCATCGCCCAGGATCCGGTAATCACCGCAACACGGCTGGCATCCGGCGGTGGAAGCGCTTCGCCTTCAAACACTCTGACCACTTCTGTTTTCTCAAGAGGATGCTGGATAGCACGACAGAACCAGGATGGAATATCGCCGTGGATTTCACGAATAGACTCTGAGGGAAAACCTACTTGCAGGATAATTAACGGACGGTCTGCCATTACAACCACTCTCTTCCTCTGCTGAACATTTGTTCAACTATGCGCCGAAAAATGCATGTTGAGAAGAGGTTAGCGGTGAGAGGATTGTAAAGGCGAAGCGGTGAGTGATGGGGCTTTCAGGCCAGTTATGGCGCTATTTGGTTGTTTTTTTGATGAAATTTGAGTCAGCGTCAGGCTTATGCTTTTTTTGGAAATTTTTAGCACTTTTACCTGGCGACCTGGATGAAGACTTCTGCCACTCTCAGCCTGCCAGACAATAGGAAGAAACGAGCCAGTTCGAGATAATGCCCTTAACGAAAATATAGAGAGCATGCTCTATCTGGCCTGGCGAGATGATAACGACAACCCGGCGTTTAAGGTCATACTGGAGTTAATAAGGGGGGCCATTAATAAATAGATTCTAATTACTTTCACGAAATTATAAAAAAGTATTCTGCGGAGCTATATTCGACATCGATTTAAAACTTTTTCAACCTCATTACTGTATAAATAGCCAAGTATAAGTCTTAATTTTTTTATTGTTATACGCTGGTGGTGGGGTTTTCAGATTTATCCCTGATTTATAATCTGATTCGATTCTTTTTGTTACTTGGGTCAGGGTGTTCATCTTGACGACACATTTTGTAAGCCTGATTATCGAAATAATTTTTTTTTTGAGATATTGTCATGGCTAACGACATTGGTTCAGCGGCAAGCGCTTTTGGCAATATGCATGGTTTGTTATATTCATAAGGAATATGAATAATGCGGATAAAAAGCGTTGAATTTGTTTTTTTATTTATTGTTGCAATTTTATATCCAGAGTGGGCAACTGCGGGAGCATGTTACGATGAAATTAAATATGTCACAGCAGCTGATTTTATTAGTAGTAAAACCCTCAGTGCACCGGGCCGGGAAAGGTTCACATTAGGTGATATCAAAGGGTATTGTAGTATTGATATCGGCAGTTACTATCATGACAAAGTCTACTATGATGGTATGTACTCCAGCGTCAGTGGTTGTAACATAAGCGTGACCTCGCAATCGCCTTACTGCGTAGCGTGTAGCGTATATTCTTCGGTTCCCTCCTACAGCACATCAGCGAGGCCGTATGCAAATGGGGTATTTCTTGATTGCCCTGCCGGGCATATTCAAAGCCTCCCCGCAAACACCACACTCGCGCAAGGTCGAATGACCTTTCAGGGAATTGATTATTCTCGCACTTATGCTTATTTAAAATTCCGCCTTCAGGGAGAGGTAAAAGCTGCTGGGACATGTGATGTTACAGGAGTAGATAACAGCACGGTGCGTTTGCCGTCTATCTCGCGTGCCGACTTGGCCGGCGGCACGGGCCGTTACACCCAACTCTCCAAAGATTTTACGTTTACGTTGAAATGCAAAAACCAACCAAAGATTAATCTAAAATTTGACAGTTTAAATAAAATGACAGGCGTCACTGATGATGTACTGGCTAATACCACAACGGGTAATGATGATGTTGGGTTTCAAATTTATTATAAAAACACGCCGTTAAATTTCGGTGATAATAAAGCTTTAATGACAAGTACTCAGGATAATGAACAGCTGAAATTCACCGCTTATTATTATCGAAAAAGTACGGGGGTCAATGCGGGTACTATTACCAGCAATGCTGAGTTTATATTCAACTATGAGTAAAAAATCGCCAGCCTGTGCCCCGGGCTGGCATGTTTTACCTGGGCGGTTGCCTGCTCACTGTCCCTGGCGTTTACTTCTGACCCCCCAGGCTATTGTTAATTAAGTGCCCGCACTCTTTAATTTGCGTTAAGTCTATTTTCAATGAGCACTGTTTGATTTCCTTTTTCAGCATTGACTGCGTCTCATTCAGCTAAGAGCAAGCTATACATAAATAAAAAGTCTCCTTCGCTCGCTTATCCTTCTTTTTCATGAGGATGTTCTCATCTCCTCTTTCAACATCTTGATAATATGTGACTGTGCGAGCTGGTTACGTCAGCGCGAAACAGCCATTCACGATTAAGCTTGAATGTGAACACAGCCCCAGGGTCAATGTGACTTTTACGGGCAGTACAATGGCAGGCACGAATGATGTAATTTTGCTGAGTCAATATTCAGGTAATCCAAATATAGGTATTCAGCTGAAATATATTGATAATTACAGTACTAACAAAATAATCGTCAAAAACGGCACCGCATTTAGAGTGTTACAAAATGCCGGCACGCACGAGACGCTTAATTTTAATTCTTCTTATTATTACAAAGGCGGTGGCTCACCGGTGAGCGGGGGCCCGGTCAAAGCCAACGCGGAATTTATTTTTACGTATCCATAAATCGATTTGCAGATAAAAGTGGCTACCACGAGAAAGCTGTAGCCATTTATTGAAACTACGCGCTCTGCGCCAAATCATCCGATTGTGGAATGGTACGACTAAACGCCTGATGCACAAAACGACGCAGTATTTCAGTGGCTTCGGGGGATGGCAGCACACTGGCCAACAGTGCGCGTGGATCAAAACCTTCTTCCGTTAACACCTCTTCGCGCTGGCGAATCATATCGGCGGCGATAGCAGGGGTAAATTCCGGGTGGAACTGGGTCGACATGGCGTTCGGTCCGTAACGCACTATCTGATGCTGGTCGTGTGAAGACGACGCCAACGCCAGTGCCCCTTCCGGCAGGCGAGAAACGGTCTGCATATGGGTCAGATGCGCGGGAAACTCACGCGGCAGGGTGCTCAGCAGCACGTCGTGTTCAATAAGTTGCCCGTGATTATCTGTACGTCTTTAAAACAGAGGGAATAACACGCCTACAGAATTTAAACAAAGGAATGAATAAGTGGAATAAATCAATTGTTTCACTCGGGATATTTCCCTGATGAATAATTTCTGATAAATAACTTTTTCTGATTTTATTCGTTTCTCTACCCCTGTCGCGTATTAAATCTTGACGCGTGTTGCAAAATAATGGATTATTTTAAAAAATTTTATTTTATGGATTTGTCATGGTTGTCGGCATGAAAGAAATGGCATAACAAGCGACAATAAGGAATAACCAAAATATTCATGGAGAATATATGAAATGCTCAAGCGAATTGGATTTATAAAATTAATAAAATGTTGTTGGATTATCTTATTTCTACCGTATACCGCTTCTGCTTTTCATTGGACTACATCAGCAAGTAGTGGTTATCTTAATTCCAGCTCAGTGCCAACGTCACTTGGGAATATTACTTCCGGTGCAAGTTCAAGTGCCAGCATAACAGCATACGGATGGCCCGATTCAGTCAGTCAGGATAGGGTCAGGATTACTTCGGTTGCTGTGGGATCCGGTATGACTCAACGAGGTTTTTCCGTACAGGTAAGAGTGGGTTCAGGTTCCTGGATGGGCAGCACATGGGCTGGGGGAAGCTGTGTCTGGCTTGATTCCAGTTGTTCGCTGCCTGGGGGAAACAGGACATCAAGCATTCAACCTATTTCTGTGAGGTTAGTACGGAACAGCACCGCTGCATACGACCCCATTCCTCCCTATACACTTATTGCAATTGTTTACATTGCGCAAAGTTCTGTGTCGGGCGGTGGCGCGGGCGCGAATCTGTATTTTTATACGTCGGGGGGAACCATAACGCCCGTCAACCCAACCTGTAATGTTAAAGATTTCGATAAAACGGTGATGTTGCCACCTGTTAATCGTGATGATATTTCTTCTCACGGGGTAGGTCGTTATAGCGGGGCGACAAAAGAATTTGATATTACTCTTGAATGTTCGGACAAACCGAAAATCAGCGTTAAATTTGATGGTGATAAGATGACAGGTATTGCCTCAGATGAGGTTTTAGCCAACAAGGCCACGGGCAATGATAACGTGGGTATTCAGATTTTGCATAAGGACAACCCGATAAAATTCGGTACGGCTTTTGAAATTTTGACCAGTACCCAGAAGAATGAGTCCCTCAAATTTAATGCTTATTATTACTATAAAGGCGGTACCGTTTCCCCTGGTCCGGTGAAAGCACAAGCAGAGTTTTTGTTTACGTATAAGTAACTTATTCTATTTTAGAATGATAACCCTCTCTGCTTTTTTTCGCCCCTGAGTCGCTAATACGCCGCAGGGGCGCCTCTCTTTACACCTTTCCCTGGCACCGAACTCCCGTTGGCGGCGGGCATTTTTGTTGTGCTTATACATTGCTCGCAACCAAATGGCTTGCTCGAAACAGGGTTATCAGACTATTTATTCCTCTTTGGTTTTTAATTTGCGTTAAGTTAATTGAAATGATAGAGCTCCTCTTTCTTTATAAATTTTGACGTCACCAAAATAAACATATGTGCAAGTAAAGTACGACCATTAAGATAACAGTCTTGTTAATCCACTCTCTGTTTGTTCCTTTTTCATGAGAATGTTCGCATATTGCTTAACAAGACGTTGATAAGATTGGGATGCCCTACCAGAAGGGGAGCCTTTAAAGGCAATTTATCTTTACTCAATGCAGGGGCTTTAATTCCAGGTTCTGGTTATTTTCAAAATAGAATTTTACCAGATGGAATGCTCTTTCGGATGAAACCGACGCACAATTTAGATTAAAGAAATCCTGATAATGGTCGTTATACCCATGAGACTTCAAGTTGCATTTGTGTTGGCTCCGTTTGTATCCCCAGAGAGGTAGCCTGGTAAAAAACAGGATAATCATGCGCTTGCGGCATTCCCGTAACTCGAATTATTGAGAGTATACAACCCCTAATTCAACTAGATCGAGAAACTGCCATTATGACATGGAAAACCACCCAGGGCCGCGTAGCTCTTTTGCTTGTAAGTTTTTTTATTATCTTACTGATAGTTACGTACATTGTTATCAAGCAATTTGTTTCTCCGCAGATTATTGAAACCGAAACCAAAAATATTCAGGCGACGGTTGAATTACAAAGTAATGCGATAAAAGAGCAGATGAACCGTGTTAAGGCTCAGCAACGCTCGATTACCGAACTGGTTGTTGGGCTACAAAGTGAGCAAATCGACGCGTTATTGCCGCAACTCGTTAACCAATATGGCGATTTAAACGTATTTGGCGGCGGGATTTGGCCATTACCGGGCCAGCGTGACCCGGCGCGTGACAAATTCAGTACTTTTTACGCTCGTGATGCCGGGGGCAACCTTCAGGTTAATACCGTATGGAACCAGCCGGAATCGGCAAAATACTGGGAACAGCCCTGGTATAAAGACGGCATGAATGCGCCGAAAGGCGAATGTGCCTGGGCGAAAGCCTATCAGGATGCCGCCAGCCCGCAGCCGCGTACCAACTGTGCGATGGCAATTTGGAAAGATGGCAAAGCCTGGGGCGTGGCGACCATCGACGTGACGCTGGGCTTCTTTAATCAGCTGGCTGTCGATATGGGCAAGGCGGTAAACGGCAGCGTACTGATTGTGGAAGCCGACGGTAAAATCGTCGGTAATGGCTCTTCCGTACAGGATAAACCTGCGCTGTCAAATGTGCGCGATTTGGGCATTCCGGCTGCGGCGCCGTTAATCAGCCTGCTCGGTCAGGGCAAGAAAACGGAAGTACGCGGTAGTTACGACGGCGAAGACGGGGCGCATTCTCTGTTTGTTCTCCCCATCAGCGGTAGCCCGTGGTTCATGGCGGTGGATATTCCGAGCAGCCAACTGGTCAGCATGTCCGATGCCATTATGACCAAGTTGACCATTGTGCAGGCGATCATTGGTATTCTGATCGTGTTCATCATGATGATCATTGTGCGCAACATTTTCCACAATGTGACGTTGCTCAACCGTAATATTGAAGCCCTTTCCAGCGGCGGTGCGGATCTCACTCAGCGTCTTGCGCAAAGTAAGAGTCCGGAATTCAACGCCATCATCAATAACTTCAATAAGTTTATTTCGTTCCTTAATGAGCTGATGCAGCAGGTGGGGAGCAGTTCGATGGCCATTTCTTCGGCCTCGCGTCAGATTGCCAGCGGCAACCTTAACCTTTCTTCGCGCACCGAAGAGCAGTCATCTTCGATTGTTGAAACGGCGGCATCGATGGAAGAGCTGACCAGCACCGTACGTCTGAACGCCGAGAACGCGCTGCAGGCCAACAAGCTGGCGGGAGAAGCGTCAACGGCAGCGAAAGAAGGGGCGAATGTCGTTAATAAAGTGGTCTCCACGATGAATAACATCAATGCCTCTTCCTCCAAAGTGGTGGAAATCATCAGTGTTATTGATGGCATTGCCTTCCAGACCAACATCCTGGCACTTAACGCGGCGGTGGAAGCGGCAAGGGCGGGTGAGCACGGGCGCGGTTTTGCCGTCGTGGCCGGTGAAGTGCGTTCCCTGGCGCAACGCAGCGCCCGTTCGGCGCAGGAGATCAAGAAACTGATCGAAGAGTCGGTGAGCAGCATTGAGCAGGGTAGCGGGCTGGTTCGTCAGGCGGGGACCACGATGGACGGCCTGATGGAGAAAGTGGAAAGCGTGGGTGTGCTGATCTCAGAAATCAGCTCTTCCAGTGATGAACAAAGTCGCGGGATTGCCCAGATTAATATCGCCATCAACCAGCTTGATAGCGCTACGCAGCAGAATGCGGCGCTGGTCGAACAGGTGGCGGCGGCTGCGCAGTCCATGGAAGAACAAACCGTTCAGCTCGAAAACGTCGTCGGTAGCTTCAAGCTCTGATACGCAAACATGCCGGCTCTGCGGAGCCGGCATTCTTATGTCCGGCGTCTGCCGCTAACCCTTCGCGTTAATGCCCGTTTCGTATTTCCCTTGTCGTAAAAATCCGTTCGCACTACTGTGTTTTTATTAAACAGAGGAATCCCCATGCTGAACTGGTTCGCAAGCGGCGGCGCCGATTACGCCCGTTATCGCCCGGAATACCCCACAGTCTTACTGGACTACCTGCTTTCGATAACACCTGTGCACTACCACGCGCTGGATGTTGGTTGCGGTACGGGTCAACTGACCACGTTACTGGCCTGCGCCTTCGACAAAGTGACGGGGATTGATCCCAGCCAGACGCAAATTGACAACGCTGAACCCCACCCCCGGGTTGACTATTGCGTGGGGCCGGCGGAACAACTTCCCCATGCGTTGCACGACATCAACCTGATCACCGTCGCTCAGGCTGCACACTGGTTCGATCTACCCGTCTTTTACCGTGAAGCGCAGCGGGTGGCGGCCCCCAATGCCGTGATTGCCCTGATCAGTTATGGCGTGCTCAACCCTGATGAGACGCTACGGGCGCGTTTTCGTCGGTTCTACTACGACGAGATAGGCCTCTATTGGCCTGCGGAAAGGCAGCTGGTCGATAACGGTTATGCTGGCATTCTCTTCCCGTTTACGGAAATGTCCGCGCCGGATATGGAAATTCGCCTGCAGTGGGACCTTACGGCATTGATGGGTTATGTTTCCACCTGGTCTGCGGTGAAGCGGGCACTTGATGCAGGGCAGGACGCTCTTCTGGTCCGATTTTATGACGATATGCACGAACTCTGGGGAGATCCGGCGCAGAAGCGCACGTTTTCGTGGCCCATTAATATCAGAGCGGGGCATTTGCGACAGGCACTATATGCGTAGTGAAAGCAACCCTCAGGCGGGGCGGCAGATCTTTCCGGGCGACATCGTTGTCACCCGGAAAGGCATCAGTCGTCACTCGGGGGCGATCAGCGCATCGTCACAAATTCTTCTGCCGCTGTGGGGTGAATCGCCACGGTATTATCAAAGTCTTTTTTGGTGGCACCCATTTTCAGTGCGACCGCAAAGCCTTGCAGGATTTCATCCATCCCGAAGCCGATACCGTGGATGCCGACGATCTTCTCTTCCGGGCCAACACACACCAATTTCATGCGGCATGGCTGACGGTGAGAGGTGACGGCGGTATACATGGCGGTAAACGACGATTTATACACTTTCACCTGATCGTCACCGTACTGTTCGCGCGCCTGCGGCTCGGTTAATCCCACGGTGCCGATAGGCGGGTGGCTGAACACGACGGTGGGAATGTTGCTGTAATCCAGGTGCTCGTCCGGTTTATTATTAAACAGGCGTTCAGAGAGACGACGGCCTGCTGCCACGGCAACCGGCGTCAGTTCAACGGCGCCAGTGTTATCGCCCACGGCATAAATACCCGGCACTGAGGTGTTCTGGAATTTGTCCACCACGATGAAGCCTTTCTCGTCGGTTTTCACCCCGGTAATGTCCAGATTGAAGGTGTCGTTGGCCGGTTCGCGGCCAATCGCCCAAATCAGGCAGTCCACCGTCTGGCTGCGCCCATCGTCAAGTTCCAGCGTTAAGCTCCCGTCGGCGTTTTTCACTACCGCTTTTGGCACGGACTGGGTATGCAGACTCGGGCCTTCGGCCGCCATCACTTCTACCAGCGTTTCGCTGATCATGGGGTCGAAGCTACGTAATGGCGCATGTTTGCGCACGAAGAGGTGAGTTTCCGCCCCCAGGCCATTGATCACGCCGGCCAGTTCTACGGCAATGTAGCCCGCCCCGACCACCGCCACGCGTTTTGGTAGCGCAGGCAGCGCAAAGAAACCGTCGGAATCAATACCGTATTCCGCGCCGGGGATCTGCGGATGGCTCGGACGGCCGCCGGTCGCGATCAGGATGTGATCGGCGGTGATCGTTTCGCCATTCACTTCGACAGTCTTTGCGTCGACAAAGCGCGCGAAACCACGAATCACATCGACATTGTTCTTGCCCAGAACATTGTCGTAAGAGGTATGAATACGGTCGATATAGGCCGTGCGACTGGCAACCAGTTTGCTCCAGTCAAAATGGTTCACGGTGGTATCAAAACCGTAATCTGGTCCGTACAGATGGATAGCCTCGCGGATTTGCGCCGCGTGCCACATGACTTTTTTCGGGACGCAACCTACGTTCACGCAGGTGCCGCCCAGCTCTTTGGCTTCAATCAGCGCGCACTTCTGGCCGTACATGGCGGCGCGGTTAATTGAGGCAATCCCGCCGCTGCCGCCGCCGATGGCGATATAGTCGTAATGTTTGCTCATGGTTAATTCCTTAGAGCCTATCCAATTAGGCTATTTTATTGGCCATTTTGGACCTGGGCAGTGCTCACAATCCTCACGTACTGCGTGTACGCTCCGGTTGTTCCGCGCTGTCCGTGTCCAAACTCGCTGCAACAATGTACGCCTACTGGGTAGGCTCTTAATCCTGAACGAGGTCGAAAGTGTCGCGATTGTAACGCGCAGACAGCAAGGTTCCTTCGATTGTTGCGATTACTCGGGCACAATCCAGTTGACGAGGGTGTGGCCGATCCCGGCGGGCACCAGTTTACTGTGCAGCCAGGGCAGGACGTTATTCATCTGTGCTTCTAATTTCCACGGTGGGTTAATCACAATCATGCCGGAAGCCGTCATGCCGCGTTGGTCGCTGTCCGGGCGTACCGCCAGCTCAATCTGCAGGATTTTACGGATACCCGTCGCTTCCAGGTCATGCACCATACGCTTAATTTGCTGACGTAATACCACCGGATACCACAAGGCATAGGTGCCGGTTGCAAAGCGTTTGTACCCTTCGCTAATCCCGGATACGACAGCCTGATAGTCGGTTTTGATTTCATATGGCGGGTCGATCAGCACCAGACCACGGCGGGAAACCGGCGGCAGTTTAGCTTTCAGTTGCTGGTAGCCATCGGCACGTTCGACGCGTGCGCGCTCATCTTTCTGAAACTCCTGACGCAGCAACGGGTAATCGCTTGGGTGCAGTTCGGTCAGGAACAGGCTGTCCTGCTCGCGCAATAGCTGGCGGGCAATGAGCGGCGAGCCGGGATAGTAGCGTAACGTGTCGTTGCGGTTGAAATGACGGACCACATTCATATACGGCTCAAGTTCAGCCGGCAGGTCGTCTTGCTGCCAGATGCGGCCAATCCCTTCCAGATATTCCCCGGTGCGTTCAGCATGTTCGCCGGAGAGCTGATAGCGCCCCGCGCCTGCATGGGTATCGAGATAGAGAAACGGTTTCTCTTTTTCCTTCAGCGCTTCGATGATGAGGCTCTGAACGGTGTGTTTGAGGACGTCGGCGTGGTTGCCTGCGTGGAAGCTGTGGCGATAACTGAGCATGGAGATAGAAATTCCAGAATATGAACGAGATTAGCCACAGTTTACCGTAGATTGCGCGGGAATGCCGTTAACCCTTCTGATGTTTCAGGCAGACGTAAAACGTTTCAAAATTTATCCGTGTCACAAAAGCGTCAAGTTAGCGGACTAGCGTCGAGTTCAGGCAAGGTAATTGTTTGAATAAAAGGATAAAAAATGAAAATCCGTATGACACTGTTAACCGCCTCTCTGCTGCTTGCTCAGCAGGCGATGGCGAAAGATGTGCCGCTGACCGTTGCGCGCGACATTGCGAATACCACCACACCGGCCTCGGTTAGCCAGACATTTGATGGGCTGGAAAATCAGTCGCTTGCCGCCTTGCGCGACGCGCTCAAAGGTGACGGTACCAAAGTGGAACGTGAGCACCTTGAAAAAGCGGCGCAAAGTACAAAACAGGCGGATACCGCCTGGCTGAAAGCCAGCGGTTATGATTTCAAAGTGAAAGATAACCAGCAGGCGGGCATTGAACTGCTCTCCACGTTCAGCGCTTTGCCAGCCCCCGTACTGGATCAAAACCTGAAAACCGTCGAAGAGATTAACCTTAACGCCACATCGGGGTTGCGCCATCAGGCGCTGGCAGACGCAGAAGGCATCAGCTACCTCTATTTTCTATCCGATGCGCTTGGCCCGCGTTTGGGCAAAGCGTTTATCGCGGCTTATGACAAAGGCGAGTTGGGCAAAGCCGCGGCGCTCATTAAAGCCAGCGAAGTCAGTACCGGCGCGGCGAAGAAGCACTTCGACTACAAGCGTCCGTTCCTGGTTCAGGGCAACACCATTCATCAGGTTCCGGATGATGTGGTGGTGAAAGACAACAAACCGTACTCCGCAGATGGCGGTTCCTTCCCAAGCGGCCATACCAATACCGGCTATACCGATTCATTGCTGATGGCGGAGATGATCCCGGAACGCTTTGATTCGCTGGTGGAACGCGGCGCCCGCTATGGCTATTCCCGTATCGTGCTGGGCGTACACTACCCGCTGGATGTGATGGGCTCAAGAATGGTGGCCCAGCGTAACGTGGCGCATTACCTCAACGATCCGCGTTACCGTGCGCTGTTTAATGAAGCGCGCGATCAGCTGCGTGTTGCGCTGGAAAAAGAGTGCGGCACGTCGCTTGCTGAGTGCGCGAAAACGGCGGGTAAAGACGATCCGTACCGCGACCCGGCGATGAAAGATTTTTACCGCTTCACCATGACCTATGACCTGCCGCAGCAAAAAGGCAAAGCGCAGCCGGTGAAAGTGCCGGAAGGGGCGGAAGTGCTGCTGGAGGCGGCGCTGCCTGACCTGTCGGCGGCAGCGCGGCGCGACTTGATGGTAAAAACCGCGCTGCCGGGCGGCTATCCGCTTTCTGGCGAAACGGCCGATCAGAACTTCTGGCAACGTCTGAACCTGCCAGCGGCGTATGCGGCGGCGCATAACGCGAAGTAAGTTTTGGCAACGGTGCTGGCGCGGCTGGCACCGTATTGCTGTTCAGAAGCTAAACGCGCTCAATTCGCGCACGCAGGCTTCGGGGTTAGCGCGTTTAACCGCATCCAGGAAATCGGCAAAGGCGGTATTGAACAGGGTGTAGTTGTGGCGAAAACGCGCCTGCTTCGTCTGCCCTTCGACGACGTAAGTGACTATCCAGAAGGAACGGTTATTCACTTTGATAGTGTCGCGCTCGACTTTGGTTATCGCACTCAGTGGCACAGATTTTTTCACATTAAGCTGAATTTCATAGAAATATTTTTCATCGAAATAGTAATCCGTCGGTAAGAGCTGGCCTCCTTTACCTGGCCGAAAGGTTTTGGTGGTGGTGGATATCTTTCGTAATCCTTGGTTTGCTTGCGCGTCGCTTTGTCGACGTCGCCATTTTGGAAACATAAGTGCCAGCCCGATAAGCATCAGCAGTGGAAGTATTGCCTGAATGAAATTCAACATGCGGTCTCCTTGTCGCCGTTGTGATGAGTATACGCGCTGGATGGCTCTTCTTATTACTTTGATTCGATAGCAGAAACGACATCATGCGTGCAAATGGGTATTGCAGCGATAAGCAGTTCAGCGCAACGCCTGCCATTGAAATCCTCTACACTTAACCCCATGCTACAACGTTATGCAGAGCGCCGGATCGTGCGCTTCACTCACTCTCTTTAACAGGACAGGACTGCGCTTATGACCAATCCATTACTCACGCGTTTCGAATTACCGCCGTTTTCAAAAATCCTGCCTGAACACGTCGTGCCTGCCGTGACGAAAGCGCTGGACGATTGCCGTACCGCGGTGGAAAGCGTGGTAGCCCATGGTGCGCCGTACACCTGGGAAAATCTCTGCCAGCCGCTGGCGGAAGTGGACGATGTACTGGGACGTCTGTTCTCCCCGGTTAGCCATTTGAATTCCGTGAAAAACAGCCCGGAACTGCGTGAAGCCTATGAGCAGACCCTGCCGTTACTGTCGGAATACAGCACCTGGGTTGGGCAACATGAAGGGCTGTACAACGCCTACCGCGATTTACGCAATGGCGATCACTACGCCACCCTGAGCGTTGCACAGAAGAAATCGGTCGATAACGCCCTGCGTGATTTCGAGTTGTCCGGTATTGGCCTCGAAAAAGAGAAACAAAAACGCTATGGCGAAATCGCCGCACGTCTGTCCGAACTGGGCAATCAGTACAGCAACAACGTACTCGATGCGACCATGGGCTGGACAAAGCTGGTGACTGACGACGCCGAGCTGGCCGGTATGCCGGAAAGCGCGCTGGCCGCCGCGAAAGCCCAGGCCGAAGCCAAAGAGCAAGAGGGCTACCTGCTGACGCTGGATATCCCAAGCTACCTGCCGGTGATGACCTATTGCGACAACCAGCCGCTGCGCGAAGAGATGTACCGCGCTTACAGCACCCGCGCCTCTGACCAGGGGCCAAATGCAGGCATATGGGATAACAGCCCGGTGATGGCGGAAATTCTCGCCCTGCGTCACGAGCTGGCGCAACTGCTGGGTTTTGAAAGCTATGCCTATAAATCGCTGGCGACCAAAATGGCGGAAAACCCGGCGCAGGTGCTGGACTTCCTGACCGATCTCGCTAAACGCGCTCGTCCGCAGGGTGAAAGAGAACTGGCACAACTGCGTGCGTTCGCCAAAAAAGAGTTTGGTGTGGATGAGCTGCAACCGTGGGATATCGCTTACTACAGCGAGAAACAGAAACAGCATCTGTACAGCATCAGCGACGAACAGCTACGCCCTTATTTCCCGGAAAACAAAGCGGTAAGCGGCCTGTTTGAAGTGGTGAAACGGATTTACGGCATTACCGCGAAAGAGCGTCACGATGTCGATGTCTGGCATCCGGATGTGCGTTTCTTTGAGCTGTATGACGAAAGCAATGAACTGCGCGGTAGTTTCTATCTTGACCTCTACGCCCGCGAGCACAAACGCGGCGGCGCGTGGATGGATGACTGCGTCGGGCAGATGCGCATGGCGGATGGCTCTTTGCAGAAGCCAGTGGCCTACCTTACCTGTAACTTCAACCGTCCGGTCAACGGTAAACCGGCGTTGTTCACCCATGATGAAGTGATCACCCTGTTCCACGAATTTGGTCACGGCCTGCACCATATGCTGACCCGTATCGAAACCCCGGGGGTTGCTGGTATTAGCGGCGTGCCATGGGATGCGGTGGAGCTGCCGAGCCAGTTTATGGAAAACTGGTGCTGGGAGCCGGAAGCGCTGGCATTTATTTCGGGTCACTACGAAACGGGCGAACCGCTGCCGCAGGATCTGCTGGATAAAATGCTGGCCGCGAAAAACTACCAGGCGGCACTGTTTATTTTGCGTCAGCTGGAGTTCGGCCTGTTCGATTTCCGCCTGCACGCCGAGTTCAGCCCGGAGCAGGGGGCGAAAATCCTCGATACGCTGTTTGAAATTAAAAAACAAGTCGCCGTGGTGCCAAGCCCGACATGGGGGCGTTTCCCGCACGCTTTCAGCCATATCTTTGCGGGGGGCTACGCTGCCGGCTATTACAGCTATCTGTGGGCGGATGTACTGGCGGCAGATGCCTACTCACGCTTTGAGGAAGAGGGCATTTTCAACCGCGAAACCGGGCAGTCGTTCCTCGACAATATTCTGACCCGTGGCGGTTCCGAAGAGCCAATGGAACTGTTTAAGCGTTTCCGCGGCCGCGAGCCTCAACTGGATGCGATGCTGGAGCATTATGGTATCGAAGGCTAATACCCGTCATACTTCAAGCCGCACGCGCGTTGGCGACGTTTGCTCACCCCAGTCACTTACTTTTGTAAGCGCCTGGGGATTCACGCACTTGCCGCCTTCCTGCAACTTGAATTATTTAGGGTATATGTAGTGAAAATCTGCTTAATGGATGAAACAGGCGCCGGAGACGGCGCCTTATCTGTTCTTGCGTCCCGTTGGGGGCTGGAGCATGACGAAAATAACCTGATGGCACTGGTGCTGACGACGTCGCATCTGGAACTGCGTAAACGCGATGAGCCGAAGCTCGGCGGTATTTTTGTCGATTTCGTGGGTGGGGCGATGGCCCATCGGCGTAAATTCGGCGGTGGGCGCGGCGAGGCGGTAGCAAAGGCCGTCGGCATCAAGGGTGATTATCTGCCGGATGTGGTGGATGCGACGGCGGGACTGGGGCGTGATGCCTTTGTGCTGGCGTCAGTGGGTTGTCGGGTGCGGATGCTGGAGCGTAACCCGGTGGTGGCAGCACTGCTGGATGATGGCCTGGCGCGTGGCTACGCAGACCCGGAAATTGGCGCATGGCTGCAGGAACGGTTGCAGTTGATTCATGCCTCCAGCCTGACCGGGCTTGCGGATATTACCCCTCGTCCGCAGGTGGTCTACCTCGATCCCATGTTCCCGCATAAGCAAAAAAGTGCGCTGGTAAAAAAAGAGATGCGTGTTTTTCAGTCGCTGGTGGGGCCGGATCTGGACGCTGATGGGTTGCTGGGACCGGCGCGTCAACTGGCGACGAAACGTGTAGTAGTAAAGCGCCCGGATTACGCGCCGCCGCTGGCGGATGTAGCGACCGCCAATGCGGTGGTGACCAAGGGGCACCGGTTTGATATTTATCCCGGGACACCGGAGTAAATTGGTGAGGGCAGTGCGGTCTGGTGCCCTCACCTCACCCCGCTTCCCTGCGGGCGGCCCTGGTCAGCCGTCAACGCCTCATCGATTTTCAGCCGGACCCTGTCATCGCTGTAACGGTTTTGTTCTTATTAAGCGGCGTTATCGCTGTAAGACGTAAAATTACTGGGGATTCCTCAGCCCTCAGGGAGAGGGAACATTTTAGTGCTTATCGGTCTTGTGTTTTGTAGCCCGGACAAGGCGACAGCCGCTGTCCGGGAACCCTCCGTGGTGCTGCGCGTACCGGGAATACATGTAACTGCATAAGGCGGTTTTATCGGCCTTTGGCGGGGAAATCAGCGCCAGAAAACAAAACGCCCGCAGCAGCGGGCGTTAGCAGGCAAAAGAAGATGGACGGTTATTCTTCGTCTTCATCTTTCAGCGGAACAATCAGCATATCCACGTGGACCGTATTGATAAGCTGACGCGCGGAGGACATCAGTTTGCTCCAGAAGTCCTGATGATGCCCGCAGACGACCAGGTCCATATCGTATTTCTTGATGGCATCCACCAGTACCTGCCCCAAATCGCCGCTACCGCTCAAGGTTTCCGTGATCGGATAGCCCGCGTTGGTAGAAAGCTCGGTCAGCGCATGATGTGTTTCATCAGAGATACGTTTTTGCATATCGCCGAGGTTAACGTCGATAAGGCCAGTGTAGAGATCAGAATAATTTACATCGACATGAATCAGTGACACCTTCGCGTTATAAGGCCGCGCCATGGATACTGCTTTATCAACCAGTAATTTGCTTTCAGGAGAAAGATCGACTGCGATGAGAATGTGTTTGTAAGCCATAGTGTTACTCCTTCCATAAGTTGTCGATGACCATAGGGTTATACACCCCTGACACAGCACTGTTTCCCGCGTCCTGCGTACCACCTGCACGGGTAGCGCCCGGCCTTAAGGATTCATTTTATACTCTTCGTACTTCAAGCCGCAGATGCGTTGGCTACGTTCGTTCACCCCATCACATTCAGGGGATTTATTCTCTTGCCGCCTTCCTGTCACTCGAATTACCCAGAGTATGGGAATATTTCTACCTTATAACTCTGCGCACTTATCGTCAATCTGCCTGGATCACGATTCACTTAACCAATATTTACAACCAGATGCACAAGATTGCTTAACGTTGTGGCAAAAAAATATACAAATCTCCTACACTATTTAATGAGCCGTTTGGATTTCAGTTTGTGATCTCGATCGGCTATTGGTAATACTCTTCACTAAATGACTTGGTTGATTATCTGGGAGCGGTAATCCCGGATCACGTTTCCGTGGGCGGTTCGCCGGGGGAGGAGATATGATCAGCACCGTCGCGCTGTTTTGGGCTTTGTGCATCGTTTGTGTGGTTAACATGGCGCGTTATTTTTCATCACTGCGCGCATTGTTAGTGGTACTTCGTGGTTGTGACCCCTTGCTTTACCAGTATGTTGATGGCGGAGGTTTTTTTACCTCCCATGGACAACCCAGCAAGCAGATGCGTTTAGTCTGGTACATTTATGGCCAGCGCTATCGCGACCATCATGATGAAGAGTTTATTCGCCGCTGTGAGCGAGTACGCGGGCAGTTCATCTTAACCAGCGCGCTCTGTGGGCTGATTCTGGTGAGCCTGATTGCTCTGATGATTTGGCACTGAGAAAAAAAACGGGCCAGTTTCCTGACCCGTTTTGTTGTTAAATCAGCTTGAGGGCTATCCAGTAAAGCACGCCCGAAAGGACGATGGACGCTGGCAGGGTAAAGACCCAGGCCATCAAAATGCTGGTGACAGTTTTGCGTTGCAGACCACCGCCATCGACGATCATCGTCCCTGCGACTGAAGACGACAGCACGTGCGTGGTAGAAACGGGCATACCGGTATAGCTTGCCAGACCGATGGAGACCGCGGCAGTCATCTGCGCGGACATGCCCTGCGCGTAAGTCATGCCTTTCTTACCGATTTTCTCACCGATGGTGGTCGCCACACGACGCCAGCCAATCATCGTACCCACACCTAACGCCAGCGCGACGGCCATAATAATCCAGACAGGCGCGTATTCGATGGTGCTCAGCATGTCGCTTTTCAGCTTCTTAAGCAGACGCTGGTCGTCAGTATTGACGTCAGGCAGCTTCGCGACCTGGTCGGTGATATCTGACAGACAAAGCATGATGCGACGCAGCTGGCTGCGCTGTTCCACGCCGAGTTTGTCGTAACTTTCAATCCCGGTCAGCATCTCTTTAGCACGATCCAGCGCGATAATGGCGCGGCTCGGATGGCAGTGGAACTGTGACGGCGTGGCCGCTGTTTCCGCAGGGGTCAGTGGTTGTTGCTCTACGCCCGTTGCCTTCTGCAGAAGTTCCGGATGTTGCTGGAAGTACACTTCTACGTTGTTTACGGCGTCACGAGTACGAGTGATGTCATAACCTGAGGCATTCATGTTAACCACGAAGCCAGCAGGCGCGACGCCAATCAGTACCAGCATGATCAGACCGATGCCTTTCTGGCCATCGTTCGCGCCGTGAGAGAAGCTCACGCCAATGGCAGAAAGAATCAGGGCGATACGCGTCCAGAAAGGCGGCTTTCTTTTGCCGTCCTGCTTTTCACGCTCTGCGGGCGTCAGGTGAATACGCGCGCGTTTTTTACTGCCGCTCCAGAACCGACGCAGCAAGAACACCAGCCCGCCCGCGAAAATCAGGCCGACAATCGGCGAGACAATAAGGGAGGCAAAAATGTTCAGCACTTTGGGAATGTTAAGCGCATCCACTACCGACGTGCCCGTCATCAGCGCGTTGGTTAAACCAATACCAATAATCGCACCAATCAGGGTGTGGGAGCTGGATGCAGGCAAGCCGAGATACCAGGTACCCAGGTTCCAGATGATCGCGGCCAGCAACATAGAGAAGACCATGGCAAGGCCATGTGCTGAACTGACGTTAAGCAGTAAATCGGTCGGTAGCATATGCACAATCGCATAGGCCACGCTTAACCCCCCCAGCAGTACGCCGAAGAAGTTAAAGACCGCCGCCATAACAACAGCCAGCTGCGAGCGCATGGCTCGGGTATAGATAACCGTTGCCACTGCGTTCGCCGTATCGTGGAAGCCATTAATCGCTTCGTAGAACAGAACAAAACCCAGAGCAAGCAAAAGTAACAGCCCGGTGTGGAGATCCAGACCGGCAAATAAATGTAGCATAGGACGTTACGCCATTTTGAGGACATGAACGCGGCGCATTATCAGGGAGTTTGGCGGCATCGGCAAAGTGAAATATGGACTTTTTTTGACATTCTTTCTGGTCAGTCGCCATTGCTTTAAGCATATTCTTATATTTTTCAATGTAATGGCTATTGCCCCGCGTATTCGGGCTGGTGTGACCACTCTGAACTATTTACAATCCGCCGCGACATAATGAAGAGGATTTTAGTGTGGAACGGTTTGATGCCATCGTTATCGGCGCCGGTGCGGCGGGAATGTTTTGTGCAGCTCAGGCGGGGCAGGCGGGGTTACGCGTGCTCTTACTGGATAATGGTAAGAAGCCAGGCCGCAAAATCCTGATGTCCGGCGGCGGTCGCTGCAACTTCACTAACCTTTATGTCGAGCCGGCGGCGTATCTCAGCCAGAACCCCCATTTCTGCAAATCTGCACTTGCTCGTTATACCCAGTGGGACTTTATTGATTTGGTGGGCAAATACGGTATCGCCTGGCATGAAAAGACACTGGGCCAGCTCTTTTGTGATGACTCTGCTGAGCAGATAGTCGACATGCTGGTAGCGGAGTGTGAAAAAGGCAAGGTGACCCTGCGTTTGCGTAGCGAAGTCCTGGGCGTTGAGCGTGACGACGACGGCTATACATTGCAGCTCAATGGCGAAACGGTGGCGGCGAAAAAACTGGTGGTCGCTTCCGGTGGGCTTTCTATGCCAGGCCTGGGCGCCTCGCCGTTTGGCTATAAGCTCGCCGAACAGTTTGGTCTGAACGTTTTGCCGACGCGTGCCGGTCTGGTGCCGTTCACGTTGCACAAACCGCTGCTGGAACAATTCCAGGTGCTCTCCGGCGTTTCAGTACCTTCTGTGATTACGGCAGAAGACGGCACGGTATTTAAAGAGAACCTGCTTTTTACCCATCGCGGTCTCTCCGGGCCAGCGGTACTGCAAATTTCCAGCTACTGGCAGGCAGGGGAGTTCGTGACGATTAACCTGCTGCCTGAATGCGATCTCGATAGTCTGCTGAATGAGCAACGTCAGGCGCACCCGAATCAAAGTCTGAAAAATACGCTTGCAATGCACCTGCCAAAACGGCTGGTGGAGTGCCTGCAACAGCTTGGGCAAATTCCGGATGTCACACTTAAGCAGCTCAATAGCCGCGACCAGGAAGCATTGATCGACACGCTGACCCACTGGCGCGTGCAACCTAACGGCACCGAAGGCTATCGTACCGCAGAAGTGACGCTGGGTGGCGTGGATACCCATGAACTCTCTTCACGTACGATGGAGGCCCGCAAAGTACCCGGGCTCTATTTTATTGGTGAAGTCATGGATGTGACCGGCTGGCTGGGCGGCTATAACTTTCAGTGGGCATGGGCAAGCGCCTGGGCATGTGCTCAGGCGTTAGTCGGCGAATAAGGATCCCTGGCGGCTCGTCATGTGCTGCCCCCGATCGTGCAAAGGTCAAATATCATCCAACGTATGATCGACCACGATCTCCAGGGTCTTGCGAAGAACGTCCTTCCTGACGACATCTTCTGTATTTTCCATCAGGTTAATGAGGCGCAGGATAATGGCTTTGTTGGTCACTTGACCATCGTAAGCCAGAATGCTGCGGATCACGCCCCCGAGAATAATGGCTTCTTCGGCCAATAAATCGCCAGCGTTACGAAAATAGTCAGACAATGTCTTGTTGGGCAAATTCTTATAAAGATCTGATTTTTCAATCATCACCTGGTTCATTTTCACGCCTTAGTATAGTTTTCCGTAATAGGGCCATCAGCTATCATTGCTTTCTACTGCGGCCCTGCCGTTGGCGATTGCCGAATAATGGATAGACATTGTCTCCGGCATCTCTGATGTTCTCATCTTGCTCATTCCCATTCTGAACACGGGATGAGGCAATTTTATTACTACTGATTTCATCGATCAGACACACAAGTAGCGCCCGTCTCTGGCTATCTTGTTCACTGCTCTCCATGTATTGCAGTCGGGCAATGAGAGCCGGGGTGTTTATCGGGCCATTTTCTTTGAGAAGAAAAAGCAGCGCCTCTCCAATCAATTCATCTGTTAGTTGCTGATTATCACTACTCTTCATAACTGCATCTCTGCTTGCCGCTCTGTTCGTGAATGAAACGCGGCATGAAGTCATCTCTGTACAGGAAGCAAGCTGACACCTGACTTGCAGAAGTGACTTGATGTATCAGGATACTTTTACTGCATATGGCTTAATCATTACCAAAAAGCAGGCTTATGAGCCCCTGATAATGGCGTTCCTCTTCTGACGTTGACGCCTGCTCAAGACGGCAAAGTAACTTAGTACACAGTGATTTACGGTTCAGTTGACGGCCATCCCGGAGGATATCCACCACAATCTCCCCTAACGTCTCTTGTTGAGACGGCAGGTCCGCTGCGCTGAAATAGCGAGCGATGGCATTCGTTGTATCCGGAAGGTATCCGTTCTGGCGCATATATCACTCCTGTATAACCGATAGTCATTTATTGAACGCGTTAAGCTATACAACTATAGAAAACCTGTACATAAAAATTGTACATATTTGACGATGATTTTAAACAATAAGTGCTATTTGTTACTTTTCAATAAGATAGAAAGCACAAAATCAACACATTTCACCATTCCAGGCTACACTTTTGGCATGCGTTTCTCTACGATGACATAAAAACCACACGGATGTTGGGATTGTCGTCTCCACTTTCATCTGTTGTATATCCGCCGTTGATCATGTTTGTTTACAAGGTCCCCTGCGTAAGCCCCTGTCATTGGGGCAATTACAACGCTCTCTCTGGGATAGCTCATGCTCACAACCCTTATTTACCGCAGCCATATCTGCGATAACGTTTCCTTTAGCGTGCTGGAGGAGATGGTCGCTGCGGCGAATCTCAAAAACGGTGAGGCGGATATCACCGGGATTCTGCTGTTCAACGGCACCCACTTTTTCCAGTTGCTTGAAGGCCCTGAGGAGAGTGTTTCTGCTATCTACCAGCATATTTGTAATGATAAGCGGCATTACAATCTGGTGGAGTTGTTGCGTGATTACGCGCCTTTGCGGCGATTTGGTAAGTCAGGGATGGAACTCTTTGATTTACGTGAATATGACAGAGAGGAAGTCCTGCAGCATGTGCTTGATAAAGGCACCTCACGATATCAACTGACCTATGAAGATCGCGCCCTTCAGTTCTTTCGCACGTTCGTTGAAGATCTGGAAAAAGAGAACTATTTTGAGATTCCACCGGGGGATACCTGGGAATTCGTGACTGACGAAAGCGATGCTATCTCGCAAACGCTGCCCCCTGACCGCGAGGCCGGCTGCTATTTCGCATTTCAACCCATTATCGATCCGTTCGCACGGCAAGTTGTTTCAGTGGAAGCTTTGATCCGCACCCCTGAGGGGCACGCGCCGCAAGCCTGGTTCGAGGGGCTTCGCAGTGATGAAATCTATGAGGCCGATCTGAAAAGTAAAAAAGTCGCGTTTGCCATGGCGGCGGCATTAAAGCTGGGGGCACAGACCCTCTCCGTGAACCTGCTGCCCATGACGCTGGTGAATGTTCCCGGTGCGGTTAATTTTCTTCTGGATGCCATTAAAGCCAATGATCTGGTGCCTGAACAGGTCATTGTTGAGTTCACCGAAAATGAAGTCATTTCCCGCCTGGATGAGTTCACGAATGCCGTCAGGTTATTGAAAGCAGCCGGATTTCGTGTAGCCATCGATCATTTTGGCGCCGGATTTGCTGGTCTGCTCTTACTGGCGCAATTTCAGCCAGAGAGGATCAAAATTAACCGCGACCTGATCAAAGATGTTCATAAAAGCGGCCCCCGGCAGGCCATTATCCAGGCCATCATCAAATGCTGTGTTTCTCTCGAAATCATGGTCTCGGTCGTGGGGGTGGAGAAGCCGGAAGAATGGATGTGGCTTGAGTCGGCGGGTATCTCTCAATTTCAGGGGTATCTGTTTGCCCCTCCGGCGCCTGGCGCTATTCCTGCCGTTGCATGGCCGGAAAAAAAGGGTGGTCTGTAACCTCCTCCTGTCGTGACCTGTTAATTTTCCCCTACCGCACTCTGGCACTGGCGGTAGGGGAGAGCCTGCTTTTACCCTCTCCGCACGAGCGGCGGTGAAATAAAATCCATTTTTGCACATGGCCCGTTTCCGGTTATGCTTGCTAATAAGCACTTTCTGGCTTGTACAAGTTATGAAAATTGTAAAACCTGTACAGAAGCATGAATTTTGAAGAGTAACGTATTGGGTTTGAGTTGAGGGAAGCAATGACCTTTTACAGCATTGGCGATGTCGCAGAACGATGTGGAATAAATCCTGTCACGCTCAGGGCGTGGCAGCGCCGCTATGGATTGTTGAAACCTCAGCGTAGTGAAGGGGGGGCATCGACAATTTGACGAGGAAGATATCCAACGGATTGAGGAAATTAAACGATGGATTGAAAGTGGCGTTCCGGTCGGTAAAGTCAAAGCGCTTCTGGAAGAGAAAAAAGTGGATTCTCATGATGGATGGGAATCGCTTCAGGAAGAGGTCATGTCCGTATTACGGCAGGTCCGTCCTGCGAAACTACGTGCCCTGATTATGAGTCTGGGACGGGAGCATACCGCCGATATTCTTATCGATCATGTGTTTGTCCCCGTTCGCCAACGGCTTTCTCTCGATCAAAGTACCGCCCGCGCTATGTGTAGTTTACTGGATGGCGTATTAATTGATTATGCCGTCTTATGCCTGACTCGTGCCCGCAAAAAGATGGGGAAAGACGCGTTGTTTATTAGCTGGGGCAGCGACGATCGCACCCGGATGTGGCTGGAAGCATGGCGTTTGTCACAGCACGACTGGAATATTGATGTTCTCGCGGAGCCACTGGAAACGGTTCGTCCGGAGCTTTTTCCTGGCCTGCATATTTTTGTGTGGACCGGTAAAGCGTTATCGCGTCATCAACAAGAACAGTTTACCCACTGGCGGGAACAGGGATTTGCCATCGCTTTGCATGGGGCATAAGGTCAAAATGTAACGCGCACTCTCTTCTGTGTCCTCTGCAGAAGGTGAGCAGCGCAGTTCCATTCGTTCTCCGTTATTTTCCTGCCCTTGCTCAGTAACCGCTGAGTAATAATCCTTTGAATATATTCGCTCCTCGCACATATCCCACAGACATGATTTTCCTCCGCTCACGGCCCCTTTTCATATTTCATCCCTTCGATGACCATATTAAGAATCCCCTGAATATTATTTTGCTGAAAACGTACCGGCTATAATAATAATGCAAGACATTATTTACGCCGAGAATGAAAGGAGGTGGGTTTGGTAAAAACCATTGAAAAACATGAACCAGGTTATATTGCGATCGGTGAAGCCGTGCTAGCCCATATCGCCAGTAATAAGGAAATATCACGTGAGTCACTAATGCTGATGTTAACGCAACACGCTGAGGAGGTGACGAATGAATACCAACTATCTCAAATTTGGCTGGGGCACTCATTACTTAAAAACGCCAGCCATGGCCATACCACTCACTGAAAATTAATATTCAGTAACGTGCCAATGCCGCTTAAACCGGCTTTCAGCCAGCCTCGATAACAGGCTAAGCATCCTTTTATTTGTCTTGTCATTTATCGGGTGGCTACTCGCGCTTTGATTTTATTCATACACCGCGCTCAGCCTCGCGAAGGGCACAGAGAGGAGAAACTATGCCTTTATTTATCCGATTGATAAGCGTTGTCCGATCGTTCTGATTACTGACGGAACGTCGGCGGCAGAATTTCTCTATTTCTGCTGGCTATAACAAAGCAGCGCTTTAGCGCTTTTATCTTATTTGTACAAATGTTTATTTCTGTAACAAACAGGAGGTTTTTACCATTATATGACTAAACAATCCGGTAATGAAATTTTAACCCGGGATGAACTGATTCGTGAAGCGATAGGCTTCGCAGCAGCATATTTAATTAAGAATAATTTACCCGTGACGACACGCGGGTTAAGTCAGACTCTCCTTATGGAAGAAGAGAGAACGGATATTGCAGAACGTAAAGCAATTTATCAGGAAGCCAGGAAAATGGTTTTGCGTAAAATGCAGTAAATAAATATATCAGGCTGCACGTAATGGTGACTTTGGCAGCCTGATATAAAAATCATGAGGAGGAGATGATGACTGTAAAAACAGCCGACAAAGCCACAGAAATTCTTATTAGTGAGGCGTTGGTTCATTTACTTGAGTGTGGTGCGGAAATCACGCATGACACACTAATTCACACTCTGGATGATAAACGGGTAAATGTAACTGACCGGAACTTGCGAATGCGCTATTCCCGGGCGATTGATGAGGTGCGAACGCACCAGCGTTTTTCGCCCCAACAGCGCAGTGGAATTGGCCACCGCAGCTATCAGATTCATTAAACCGCACCGAAGGTGAATAATCGCCTTCGGTTTTTATGCTTGTTGTTTCAGTAAATTATTTCCCTTTAATATTACTGAGTTAAGTAAAGTCTGACATTCATTACATTATGAGATAGATTGTTTTTTAGCGGATCATGCTTTTAATCTCACATCCCCTGGGCAGTTATTTTTGCTAACAGGATCAGATATCCTTTCAATTAGGTGCTGCTAATGCCACAATGCCCGCCATGCTTATTGTTTAGCAGCGTTAATTGGTTACTGGCCGTAAGGTATTTTCCTGAATGCATAAGCAAGGTGAAATATGAATAATTCACGCAGTGACGGCCCGCAGGAGACGGAGGGCGCCTCGGGTAATGAGAAGCTAAGTCTGGAGCAGACATTAAGCGCCATCGTTATCCAAATGTTACGTGAAGGGCGGTATATTACTCGCCATAGTCTCTGCATTGCCGTCGCTGGATGTATTGAAAAAAATACTCGCACCGAGCTTGAAGCGCATTATGCTGATATCTTGCGAGTATTACTCCGTCGCGAGACTGAGTAATTAACTGCGGCTACCGTCATCGCTCATTCGCATGAAATGCATTCTGGAGTCAGCATGATTAAAGATGTAAAAGAGAGTCTGGTCGAACTGGTCATGGGTGATGCCATTCTCGAATTGCTTGAAGCGGATGCGCCCATTTCACATGGGGCGCTCATCGCACAACTCGCCCGCAATCTCGAACAGGAACAGCGCGAATCACGGCGGGAAGCCATTCTGGCGGCGATTAATGAGATACAGGAAAGTATCAAACTTATTGATCGTACCGAAGAAAAAAGGACCCGCTGGAATCAACAAACCGTTAAAAATAGCAAAATGCTGCAATTGAATATTGCTTCACAAGGCGTCGGTGATAAAAAACATTAAATATTAAAAGATTATGCGTTTTCTCTGCTTTCGCTGAAGGCCGTCCCTCGCCGATAAAAATGTCCGGGCGGAGGAGATGTATTTCTCTTTTCAAAGAGAGATTGCCAGTACCACTCTTTTCAAAGATCGTCCGGCGTTCGACTGACCACCATTTCCAGAGCACTCCGGTACATCCTTGTTTTTTCGGGGTCGCTCTCCTCTTCAAGGTGACGAATGATTGCCAGAATCACCGCTTTGTTACTGACTGGCAAATTTAACGAAGCCAGCTTCTCTTCAACGGTTTTTATAAAAGCCAACTCGACGCTGAAAACAGGCAGGCGAATAGTTTGTGACGTGTTAAGGAACTGTGTTGCCGGGTGAAGGGCCATAGGCGCTCTTTTCCTTTTTGCTGCATGCGTGGTAAATCAGAAAAATCCCCTTATTCTGAAAATCTAGGCTGCTTTTGGCAAATTGCATAGTCCGGCAGCATTTTCCGCCTATAGCGTGCGAATTAATAAATTCACCTTCAGGATAAGAGTCTGTATTATACGTTTCATATATGATTCGTATAAGGTGAAGTATGGGTATCGTTAAAATCTCGGATTTGATGCACGAAAACCTGCGTCTGGCCAGCAACGCGCTGAGTCGTTCGATCAATGCCCAGGCTGAGCACTGGCTGAAAATCGGCATGCTCTCCGAGCTGTATCCCCATTTGACGCATCAGGAGCTTACCCGTCTGTTGGTTCGGGCAGAGCTTAAGGGCGGCGTGGATATCCATAGGCTGGTTGACGATGAGTCGTTGCCATTACACGTGGAACATGAAGCCAGATGACGAACATCAAACTGCATTCTCCGCAAGAGATTGAAATGGCCCGGGCAGCGGGCCACGCTGCGGCCAACGTTCTGGAAATGATCAAGCCCCACGTTCGCGCGGGCGTGACCACCGATGAGATCGACACGCTGTGCCACGATTTTATTCGCCATGAGTTAAAGGTGATTCCGGCGAACATAGGTTACAACGGCTATACCCGCACCGTTTGCACGTCGGTCAATCATGTGGTGTGTCACGGCATCCCGTCGGAGAAACGCCTTAAGGATGGCGACATCATCAATATTGACGTGGCGATCATCAAAGACGGATGGTACGGCGATACCAGCCGTATGTATTTTGTTGGTGAACCCTCTGTACGCGCCAGAAGACTCACCACCATCACCTATGAATCGATGGTCGCCGGTATTAAAGCTGTGCGTCCCGGCGCGACACTTGGCGATATCGGCGCGGCTATTCAGGAGGTGGCGGAGTCCGCTGGTTTTTCGGTGGTGAAAGAGTACTGCGGACATGGCGTGGGGCAGGAGTATCACGCAGAACCGCAGATCCTGCACTATGGCCGTCCGGGCACCGGGCTGGTGCTGAAAAAAGGGATGATTTTTACCATTGAGCCGATGCTCAACGCCGGTAAAGCCGCCACGAGCGTGCTGTCTGACGGCTGGACGGTTGTCACCAAAGACCGTTCACTCTCGGCGCAGTGGGAGCATATGGTAGCGGTCACCGATACCGGTTTCGATTTACTGACACCCTGGCCGGACCCTTCACCCGAGTATTCAGGGCTTTAATTTCCCTCTTCTTGATTCAGGCGGGTCAGACACGCGTTGACCCGCCTGCCTGACCACGTCTTTGTACTCTTGCTGCCGCGAAAAAGATGCCGCTGACGGTACGCTTTAATTCCTCTGCTTCCATCACAAATTCCTTCGGGTATTACTGCGACAATCGCCCGGTGTCATGCCAAAGATTTGCTTTTACTCTGCGCACATCTTATTTCCAGCGCCTTTTTCTGCCTGTACGCAAAATAAAACCCAATCTTTCTCTTAAATTTATGGAGTCTTCTATGACATTTTCATTCTCTATTCCGCGCAGTATTATTTGTGGTGAAAACGCATTAGACCATCTGGCTACCCTTAAAGGGAAAAAAGCCGCGCTGGTAACGGGCGGCAGCTCAATGAAACGCTTTGGTTTTCTGGACAGGGCCATCAGCGAGCTGAATAAAGCCGGGATGGAATGCACCGTCATTGATAATGTCGAACCCAACCCGTCTGTCGAAACGGTCTGGCGTGGGGCGAAAGCGATGCTGGCGTTTGAACCAGACTGGATTGTAGCGATTGGCGGCGGTTCCGCGCTGGATGCGGCAAAAGTGATGTGGTGTTTCTACGAACATCCGCACCTGACGTTTGAAGACATCATTCCCGTGGGCTCAATGCCCGCATTGCGTAATAAAGCCCGTTTCGTCGCCATTCCGTCCACCAGCGGCAGCGCCTCTGAAATCACCGCGTTCTCGGTCATCACCGATACGGCGCATCACATCAAATACCCGATTGTGGCGGCAGATCTGGTCCCTGATATCGCCATTCTGGACCCGACCATTCCGGCAAAAATGCCGCCGCATGTCACCGTGCATACCGGGATGGATGTCATGACGCACGCGCTTGAGGCGTATGTCTCTACCGCGGCCAACTCTTTTACCGATCCCTACGCGGTAGAAGCTATTCGCCTGGTGTTTGAATATCTGGAAATCGCTTATCTGTCGCCGAATGACCTGAATGCGCGTATGCATATGCATAATGCCTCGGCGCTGGCGGGCATTGCATTTACTAATGCCTCTCTGGGACTGGTGCATTCTATGGCGCATAAGATTGGCGGGGAGTTTGGTATTACGCATGGCCTGGCGAACGCGATTATGCTGCCATATATCATTCAATATAATTCTATCTACACCAATAAATACCAGAAGCTGGAGAAAGCGCTGGGTATTGGCAATCTGATCACCGCCATTAAAGACCTGAATAAGCGTCTGAATATACCCGAGACCCTTGGGCAATGTGGCGAGGTTGAAATTAAAGAGGCCGCCTTTATGCAGGTACTCGACCGCATGAGTCATAACGCGGTGGATGATCCATGCACCCTGACCAATCCCAATCAGCCAACGGTACAGGATGTGAAAACATTATATTCAAGCGCCTATTACGGCGCCTGATATTCATGGTGACAAAGAACAAAAGCGTATGGCGACATACGCTTTTTTTTGCCCTGTATCCTTCCCGATAAGCGAGCATAAACGCCACCGCAGCGCCGGGAATGCTTGCGCCGCTAAAAATGCCTCAGCGCGTAAGAAAACAGCCACTGACATATCATGACAACGTGCTAATTTTAAAACGGTTCATTCACGCGCGGTTTATGCTGTAAACGCAGGTATGGAGATAGCGATGTTTTTTATCTGGATGCTGTTGCCGGCACTCTACATTGGTTCTCGTTTTATCTGGTGGCTTCCACTGCCCCCTGTGCTGCGCCTTGGCCTGTTTCTTGTGCTGGTGGGCATTTGTGAGTTCCGCTTTTTTAGCCGCTGGCTGTGGGGTGGCTCATTTTCCCCTGAGTGGCCGCGTCTGGTAGTGATGCTGGCTGGCGGATTGTTTGGCGCCGTGGTGCTGTTCGCCAGTTTCCTGCTACTGCGCGATGTTCTCGCTCTACTGGTCGGGCTGCTGACCGGTAAAACGCTCCCTGCATTGCCCATCATGTTGCCGCTGCTCGTACTGTCTGTAGTGCTGGCGGTTATCGGCGTCTGGCAGGCAACACGGATACCCCATGTTCGTACTGTCCATGTTGAGATCCCTGGTCTGCCCCCTGCTTTTGACGGCTACCGGCTGGTACAACTGGCCGATATTCATGCCACGCGCCTGTTGCCCCGCAAATGGGTACAACAAATTGTCGCTAAAACCAACGCCCTGCAACCGGATCTCATCGCCTTGACCGGCGATATGTCAGACGGCGCCGTGGAGGATCGCCTGCCGGATGTCGAGCCGCTGACACAACTGCGAGCGGCGGATGGCGTCTATGCGATTACGGGCAACCATGAATACTACTTTGACTACGCAAGCTGGGCGCCAGCCTGGCAGAAGCTGAGCATTCCCTTTTTGACTAATCAGCATGTGCGTATTGCACGCGGTGACGACTCATTTGTGCTGGCAGGTGTACCGGATATAGCGGCGAGAAATTACGGTTTTGCAGGACCGGACCTGAAACGCGCACTGGAAGGTACTCGCCCCAATGATACCGTTATCCTGCTCGATCACAGACCGGGTACCGCGGATGATAACGCCGCGGCAGGTGTGAAGTTGCAGCTATCCGGTCATACCCACGGTGGGATGGTGCTGGGTCTGGACCAACTGGTGAAGCCCCTTAACAACGGTTATATATCCGGCCGTTATTCGGTGGGGCCGATGACCCTCTACGTCAGCAATGGCGCCGGGCTGTGGAACGGGTTTCCGCTGCGGCTGGGCCGTCCTTCTGAAATCACCGAGCTTATTCTGCACCCAACGACATCCGCGGCGCGTTGAAGTGGAGACAGTCGCCTGGTGGCGGCTGTTCCGGCTGGCGCTGTTCGCCTGCGCGGCCGGGTTTGGGTCCCGACGGATAACCGAGGAGCATCGTCAGGTCTATTCCATTACCAACGATGCACTCCTGGTGGCGGCTTGCCGTTATCACTTTTGATAACGTTTGAGTGGGTTATCCCTTTTTTGCCCGCAGTGCGGTAACTGCCTGCACGCATTGCTCAACCACGTCTTCGACCTCATGGTTGATATCGATGCGCATGACATCATCCTCTTCCTGTTCCGGGCGTTCCAGCGCAGCGAACTGACTTTTGAGTAACTCTACCGGCATAAAATGCCCCTGCCGTTTCGCCATTCTCGCCAGAATGGTTTCATAATCGCCATCCAGCCACAGAAAATGTACATTCGGACTGCCTTTGCGCAGAATATCCCGGTAGCGTTTTTTTAATGCTGAACAAACAATTAAACCTGTTTCATTCTTTTTATACAGACTGTAAGAGGCATCATTTAATCGTTCCAGCCATGGCAATCTGTCTTCATCGGTTAAAGGAATGCTGGCAGACATTTTATCGATATTCTTTGCCGGATGAAGATCGTCCCCATCAATAAATTTCGCACCAAGTTTGGCGGCGGCTTTAGCGCCAATCAATGATTTTCCGCTGCCCGATACCCCCATCAAAATATAACTCTCACCACCCATTTAATTACTCCTGTCTCATTTTGATGACGCGGATATTACCGTGCAAATAGCAATGTGCTTATGTTTTTCTGCACCGGAAAAGCAGAATTATAAAGCGCGTCACGTTATGCGTAACATTGCAGTGTAACAATTTTTGAGCGTGACATACATCACAATTCAGCGCAGACAAAACCGTTTAAATGCCCACCAGGCCACGTCCTGACCAGAGAGGAAACATGAAGATTAAAACTCAATCCTGCGTTGTAGCGGGAAAGCAAACTGTTGACGTTACCGACCAGGAAATTGAATGGAATAATAAAGGTACATTGGTACAAATAACCCGCGGGGGGATTTGTGGATCCGATTTACATTATTATCAGGAAGGCAAGGTAGGTAATTTTTCCGTTAAAGCACCGATGGTATTAGGCCATGAAGTCATTGGTAAAGTTGTTCATTCAGATTCAGAAAAATTACATGAAGGGCAAACTGTTGCAGTAAATCCATCAAAACCTTGTGGTCATTGTAAATACTGCCTGGCGAAAGAAGAAAACCAGTGTACTGAAATGCGTTTCTTTGGCAGCGCGATGTATTTTCCACATGTCGATGGCGGGTTTACCCGTTTTAAAGTGGTGGATACTGCGCAATGTATTCCTTTCTCCGGTAATGCCGACGCCAAAACCATGGCTTTTGCCGAACCGCTGGCGGTCGCTATTCACGCTGCCCATCAGGCCGGTGATTTACAAGGCAAACGTGTCTTTATCTCGGGCGTAGGCCCGATTGGCTGCCTGATTGTCAGCGCGGTGAAAACCCTGGGCGCAGCAGAAATTGTGTGCGCGGATATCAGCTCTCGCTCGCTTGAACTGGCGCAAAAAATGGGGGCCGATACGCTACTCGACCCGCGTAGCGCTGACCTGACGCCGTGGAAAGCGGAAAAAGGTTATTTCGATGTCAGCTTCGAAGTATCGGGCAACCCGACATCCATTACCACCTGTCTGGAAGTGACGCGCGCCAGAGGGGCGATGGTTCAGGTAGGGATGGGCGGCGCGGTGGCGGATTTCCCGATGATGATGCTGATTGCCAAAGAAATCTCCCTGAAAGGTTCCTTCCGTTTCACCACTGAATTCAATACCGCTGTCTCCTGGCTGGCGAATGGCGTGGTGGATCCGCTGCCGTTATTGAGTGGCGAATACCCGTTCACCGAGCTGGAGCAGGCACTCAAATTCGCCGGCGATAAAACCCAGGCTGCCAAAGTTCAACTCGTTTTTTAATGCATCGTGATAAGGAATAAGACCATGAACGACCTTTTTTCACTGGCGGGCAAGAATGTCCTGATTACCGGTTCTGCACAGGGTATTGGTTATTTATTAGCAACGGGCCTCGGGAAATACGGCGCACAAATTATCGTTAACGATATTAATCAGGAACGTGCTGATGCCGCTGTTGAGAAGCTGCGTGCGGCAGATATTCGCGCCGTGGCCGCGCCATTTAACGTAACCAAAAAAGCTGAAATTGATGCCGCTATTGCGCGCATTGAGGAGCAAACCGGGCCGATTGATGTCCTGGTCAATAATGCCGGTATCCAGCGCCGCCATCCGTTTAATGACTTCCCGGAACAAGAGTGGAATGACGTGATCGCGGTTAACCAGACGGCGGTTTTCCTGGTATCGCAAGCGGTGACACGTCGTATGGTTGAACGCCAGGCCGGGAAAGTGATCAACATCTGCTCCATGCAAAGTGAGCTGGGGCGCGACACCATCACACCGTACGCCGCGTCTAAAGGTGCGGTCAAAATGCTGACCCGCGGCATGTGCGTTGAACTGGCACGGCATAACATTCAGGTGAATGGGATTGCGCCGGGTTATTTCAAAACCGAGATGACCAAAGCGCTGGTCGAAGATGAAGCGTTCACCGGCTGGCTCTGCAAACGTACTCCTGCGGCACGCTGGGGCAACCCGGAAGAGCTGATCGGCGCAGCGGTGTTCCTCTCCTCTAAAGCCTCTGATTTTGTTAACGGTCATCTTCTGTTCGTTGACGGCGGCATGCTGGTCGCAGTGTGACTCGTTAGCACTAAAACGCAGCGCTTCGGCGCTGCTGGTTCGGCACATAACAAGAGACAAGATTATGCCATTACTGATTATCGCGGCAGGTGTAGCGCTGCTGCTGGTCTTAATGATTGGTTTTAAAGTGAATGGGTTTATTGCCCTGGTGCTGGTTGCCGCCGTTGTCGGGTTTGCCGAAGGTATGGATGCGCAGGCCGTGTTGCACTCCATTCAGGGAGGCATCGGCGGAACCTTAGGCGGCCTGGCGATGATTCTCGGCTTTGGCGCCATGCTGGGGAAGTTGATTTCCGACACCGGGGCCGCCCAGCGTATCGCCACTACGCTGATTGCGACATTCGGTAAAGAGCGGGTGCAATGGGCGCTGGTCATTACCGGTCTGGTTGTGGGGCTGGCGATGTTCTTTGAAGTGGGTTTTGTCCTGCTGTTGCCGCTGGTATTTACCGTGGTGGCGTCGTCTGGTCTGCCGCTGCTCTACGTCGGAGTCCCGATGGTGACCGCGCTGTCCGTGACCCACTGTTTTCTGCCGCCGCATCCGGGGCCGACCGCTATCGCCACCATTTTTGAAGCCAATCTGGGTACCACCCTGCTGTATGGCATGATCATTACCATTCCGACGGTTATTGTCGCCGGGCCGCTGTTTTCGAAACTGCTGACGCGTTTTGAAAAAGCGCCGCCGGAGGGGCTATTCAACCCGCATATCTTTGCCGATCATGAAATGCCGGGTTTCTGGAACAGTATTTTCGCGGCGGTGATGCCCGTGATCCTGATGGCGATTGCGGCAGTTTGTGAAATTACCCTGCCAAAAGGCAACAGCGCGCGTGTTTTCTTTGAGTTTGTCGGTAACCCGGCGGTGGCCCTGTTTATCGCTATCGTGATCGCTATTTTCACTCTCGGATTGCGCAATGGGCGTAATCTCGAAAACGTGATGGAGATGGTGGGCGCCTCCATCGGCGCTATCGCGATGATTGTCTTCATTATTGCGGGCGGTGGGGCGTTCAAACAGGTACTGGTCGATAGCGGGGTTGGCAAATACATCTCACAATTAATGACCGGCACGACCCTCTCGCCGCTGTTGATGTGCTGGACCGTTGCCGCCGTATTGCGTATTGCGCTGGGGTCTGCCACCGTGGCAGCCATTACGACCGCGGGTGTCGTGCTGCCGATAATTAATGTTACCCATGCCGATCCGGCGCTGATGGTGCTGGCAACCGGGGCGGGCAGCGTCATTGCGTCACACGTCAACGATCCGGGATTCTGGCTGTTCAAAGGCTACTTTAATCTCAGCGTTGGTGAGACACTGCGTACCTGGACGGTCATGGAAACGCTGATTTCGTTTATGGGCTTACTGGGTGTGCTGACACTTAACGCCATCCTCCATTAACTTCATTTTCCGCAATGACGGCATTCCCTGGGGAAGTGGATAACCCGCTTCCCCCAGGGAGGGAGAGACGATGAGAAATCACAGAATTTCACTGCAGGATATCGCCACGCTGGCGGGGGTTACCAAAATGACCGTCAGCAGGTATATCCGCTCGCCTAAAACCGTAGCGAAGGCAACAGGCGAGCGCATCGCCATGATCATGGAAGAGATCAACTATGTACCCAACCGCGCGCCCGGCATGTTGCTCAACGCGCAAAGCTATACGCTTGGCGTGCTGATCCCCTCTTTCCAGAATCAACTGTTTGCTGACATTCTCGCGGGCATTGAGTCTATTACATCTGACCATAACTATCAGACACTTATCGCTAATTATAATTACAACAAAGAGTCCGAAGAAGAGTCGGTAATTAATCTGCTTTCCTACAATATCGATGGCATTATCCTCTCTGAAAAGCACCATACCGTTCGCACCGTTAAGTTTCTGCGCTCCGCCAAAATCCCCATTGTGGAGCTGATGGATGTGCAGGGCGCCAAAATGGATATGGAGGTGGGGTTTGATAATCGCCAGGCCGCCTTTGATATGGTGAGCACCATGCTGGCTAAGCGACAGCGGCGCAAAATTATCTATCTGGGCTCGAAAGACGATATGCGTGATGAGCAGCGTTTTTGTGGTTATTGCGATGCCATGAATCAGCATCAACTGGAGGCTTACCGTATCAATCCCCGCGCGAGTTCGTCTATCTATCTCGGGTCGCAGCTCATGGCCGAAGCCTTTAAATCCCACCCGGATCTTGATGGTGTTTTTTGTACAAATGACGACATTGCGATGGGCGCGCTGTTTTACTGCCGCGAACACGATCTTGCTGTTCCGGAACGCATTTCCATCGCCGGCTTTCATGGCCTGGAAATGGGCAAACAGATGATTCCGAGCCTGGCGAGTGTGATCACGCCGCGTTTTGATATCGGAAGAATGGCGGCGCAGATGTTACTGAATAAATTAAAAAATGACGCGCTCAATCACAACACTGTCGATTTGGGTTATCAAATTTATCAGGGAAAAACCCTCTGACGCCTTCCTGCATCCTCTGGCATTGCCCACTTCCGGATAAAAAAATTTCATCAAAATTACGGTGAAGTGTTAATTGGTTTTTACCGATATATGAAGCATGAGTTAATTGGGTTATTTGCCACGGGGCGATTGCCTGAGCGGGGAAACATGAACACACGTAAAAAACTCACAGCCAGAACACTCATGCTGGCGTCTATTTTTGTCACTATCACCACCGGGTTCCTGGTCACCATTGGCCTGTTGCTCTGGCAATCTATGGGCCAGCAGGAAGCGGTCGCCAAAAGACATCTCCAGCAAATTGCGCTCACTGAATCATTACGTGTTCAGCAACAGCTGGACTCGGCGCTGAATGCCGCGCGTGATTTGGGCAACAGCGCCTGGGCATTACATCAGGCCGGGTTAACAGAACGGCGTGGCCTGGACCAGCTATTGACCGATTATCTGCATCAGCATCCTGATTTCCTGTCGATGTCACTGGCCTTTGAAGCCAATACATTTGACGGTAAAGATGCGGAGTTTGCAGGGCAAGCGGATCAGGACCCGGCAGGCCGTTACGCGCGCTATGCTGACCGTGATAACAGCGGTAACCCGGCGCTGCACAACCTGGTGGATTATGAAACGCCGGGCAGCGGCGACTACTACCTTTTGCCGCGTCAGCGCCAGAAAGAGGTGATTATCGAGCCGTATATCTACCCCTATAACGGTGTGGATGTGATGCTGACCTCCATTGCGGCACCGATTGTCCGCGACGGTAAGTTTCAGGGCTCTGTGACCTCGGATTTCTCGCTGGACACGCTGCAAAAAATGATCGGCGCGATCAAGCCGTGGGAAGGCACGGGCTATGCGCTGTTGCTCTCGGCGGATAACAAAGTGGTTTCCAGCCCTGATAAGGCGGCAACGGGTAAACCCTGGACAGGGACGATCGGCGGTCAAGCGGTGATACGCACCGACGATGCCCTGTTAAAAGAACCGGCATTTGTCACCTGGCGCACCATCGATATTGGTAATAGCCAGACGCCGTGGAAACTGGCAATAGTCACGCCCGTCAGCGTCGTGATGGCCGAAGCGTGGCACTACCTGCGTAACGCCATCCTTCTGATGATCCTCAGCATTATCATTGTCAGCGTGGTGGTGGCGATGGTGTTCACCCGCAAGGTTGCGCGCCCGGTAGGCGGCGAGCCGACGGAGGCCTCAGAGATTGCGCTGTCCGTAGCTCAGGGGGATTTGAGTCATCAGATTTCTGTGCGTAACGGCGATAACAGCAGCATCTTTTATGCCCTGCATACCATGCAAGCCCAGCTCCGGCGTATCGTTGGCAGCATTAACGATGCCAGCCATTCTGTGCGGGCGGGAAGCAGTGAAATCGCAGCGGGCAACCTCGATCTGGCCTCCCGAACCGAAGAGCAGGCCGCAGCGATTGTGCAGACGGCAGCGAGCATGGAGCAGATTTCCGTGACCGTGAAAAACAACGCCGAGAATGCGCATAAGGCAACATCGCTGACGCAGAATGCGGCGCAGATTGCCGGGCAGGGCGAATCGCTGGTGGCAGAAGTGGTTGATATCATCGGCAAGATTGATGAGAGCGCCGGCAAGATTGGCGATATTAACAGTATCATCGACAGCATTGCTTTTCAGACCAATATCCTGGCGCTGAACGCGGCCGTCGAAGCGGCCCGCGCCGGTGAGCAGGGCAAAGGCTTCGCGGTGGTAGCCGGTGAAGTACGCAACCTGGCGCAGCGTAGCGCCAGTGCGGCCAGGGAGATTTCGGCGCTGATTGAGGAGTCATCCGGGCGCGTCAGTAAAGGGGTTACGCTGGTCAATGAAACAGGGGCAATGATGAAGCAAATCATTGCATCGGTTTCCAGTGTCCATCTGGTGATTGCCGAGATTGTGCAGGCGCTGGATGAGCAAACGAAAGGCGTGAGCCAGGTGAGCGAGGCGGTCAATCAGATGGATAGCGCCACCCAGCAGAATGCGTCACTGGTGCAGCAGATCTCCGCAGCCGCCATGTCGCTGGAGGAGCAGGCGAAGAACCTGGAAGAGACCCTGGCATTTTTCTCGGACGCGCGGCAGAGCTATTCGTAAGGAGTGGGCTATGATTTCGTCCCCGGTGTCGCTGCGCTAACCGGGGCTACGGCTGGTGCGGTTGGTAGCCCGGATAAGGCGCTTGCGCCGCATCCGGGAAGAGTCCCCGGTGGCGCTGCGCTAACCGGGGCTACGGCTGGTGCGGTTGGTAGCCCGGATAAGGCGCTTGCGCCGCCATCCGGGAAGAGTCCCCGGTGGCGCTGCGCTAACCGGGGCTATGACTGGTGCGGTTGGTAGCCCGGATAAGGCGTTTACGCCGCATCCGGGAAGAGTCCCCGGTGTCGCTGCGCTCACCGGGGCTACAGCTGGTGCGGTTGGTAGCCCGGATAAGGCGCTTGCGCCGCATCCGGGAAGAGTCCCCGGTGTCGCTGCGCTCACCGGGGCTACGACTGGTGCGGTTGGTAGCCCGGATAAGGCGCTTGCGCCGCCATCCGGGAAGAGTCCCCGGTGTCGCTGCGCTAACCGGGGCTACGGCTGGTGCGGTTGGTAGCCCGGATAAGGCGTTTACGCCGCATCCGGGAAGAGTCCCCGGTGTCGCTGCGCTAACCGGGGCTACGGCTGGTGCGGTTGGTAGCCCGGATAAGGCGTTTACGCCGCATCCGGGAAGAGTCCCCGGTGTCGCTGCGCTAACCGGGGCTACGGCTGGTGCGGTTGGTAGCCCGGATAAGGCGTTTACGCCGCATCCGGGAAGAGTCCCCGGTGGCGCTGCGCTAACCGGGGCTACGACTGGTGCGGTTGGTAGCCCGGATAAGGCGCTTACGCCTTATCCGGGAAGAGTCCCCGGTGTCGCTGCGCTAACCGGGGCTACGGCTGGTGCGGTTGGTAGCCAGGATAAGGCGCTTGCGCCGCATCCGGGAAGAGTCCCCGGTGTCGCTGCGCTAACCGGGGCTATGGCTGGTGCGGTTGGTAGCCCGGATAAGGCGCTTGCGCCGCATCCGGGAAATAACCTTTCTGCACTTCATACATCCGCAATATAACGCCAGGGCATTTATACAGACTGCTTTCACCCCACTGACTCACCTACATAAAACCCCTATACTGCCAAAAAACATAAAAATTATTCATTTTTACGATGATACAGGCAGGGTAACGGATGGAAACGGCGAGCTTTCTGGGGCAGCTTTCGCAGCAGATGCTGTTGTCTGCGCCTTTATTTTTCTTAATTGCATTAGGGTATTGCCTGGGGCGTTTTGCGGGCTGGCCTGAATCGGCAAGCGGCGTGTTTAATCGGTTTTGTTTCTCCGTTGCGCTACCTTGCATGCTCTTTAAAGTCATGAGTAAGTTCTATCAAAGCCCGCCGGTTGATATGCGTCTGCTGATAGCCTATTTCGGCAGTTGCTTGTTGATATATATCGTTGGGCGCATTGTCGCTAACCGTATTTTTGGCCTGGATGCGATCTCCGCATCGGTATTTGGCCTGGGCGGTATCTTTTCGAATAATGTCATGTTAGGCATTCCTGTTGCGGTTATTCTGCTGGGGCAGGCAAGCCTTGCCTCGGTTGCGCTGGTGCTGGTGTTCAATAGCCTGATTTTATGGACGCTGGTCACCGTCTCGGTGGAGTGGGCCCAGAGCGGCAGTTTTTCCTGGAAAGGTATCGGCAAAACCCTGGTCAATGTCCTGCGTAATCCGCTGATTATCGGCATCTTCTCGGGATTCGCCTGGAGTGCGACCCATCATCCCCTGCCACAATTTATTGATGGCCCGGTCTCGATGCTGGGACAGATTGCCGCGCCGCTCACGCTGGTGACGCTGGGCATGAGCCTCTCCCACTATAAAATCAGCCAGGGATGGCGGGAAAGCTCGGCCATTTGTCTGATTAAACTGCTGCTGATGCCGGGGCTGATTTGGGCGCTCGCTTACGCATTGCATCTGCCGCAGCAGGAGAGCCTGGTCGTGGTTTTACTGGGTTCAATGGCGGTGGGGATAAACGTTTATCTGATGGCGCAGAAATTCAATGTGCTGCAAGGGGCGACGGCAACCAGTATGCTGATTTCCACCCTGCTCTCGACCCTTACCACGCCACTATTAATGATCATGATGTCCCGTTTTTACCCGGCATGGCCATAGATGTTTCTCCAGCAGGGCAGCAGTATGCAGCCCTGCTGAAAACGCGTTACAGGATGTCGTCCACCACACCACCGTCAACGCGCAGCGCCGCGCCTGAGGTCGCTGACGCCTGGGTCGAACATATGTAGACCACCATGTTTGCCACTTCTTCAACCGTTGCCGCCCGCTGAATAACGGAGCTGGGACGGTTGGTCATCACGAACTCTTTCGCCAACGTTTCCAGTGATTTGCCGGTTCTTTCCACTTCATCCTGCATCATAGCGGCAAAGCCATCGGAAAGGGTCGGGCCTGGCAGCACGCTGTTGACCGTCACGCCACTTCCGGCGACAAATTTCGCCAGCCCGCGCGACAGTGAAAGTTGCGCCGTTTTGGTCACGCCATAATGAATCATATCGGCAGGAATATTGCGCGCCGACTCCGAGGAGATAAAAACCACGCGACCCCAGCCTTTTTTCACCATGGCCGGCAGCAGCGCGCGGGCAAGACGCACGCCTGACATCACGTTGGTTTGCCAGTAATTTTCCCAGGTTGCATCATCGGTAGCATAAAAATCCTGCGGCCCGTAAATCCCGGCATTATTGACCAGAATATCGGCATCCGTTGCCGCGCTTAATAAGGCTTCAACACCCTCCGCCGAACTCAGGTCGGCAATGGCGGTACGTACTTTTGCGCCCGGTACGCGCTCATTGAGCGCCTGGAGCGCTTTGTTCACCGACGACTCGCTGCGTCCGTTAAGGATCACTTCCGCGCCGCTTTCGGCAAGCCCCGTGGCAATGGCGAAACCAATGCCGCCCGTGGAAGCGGTGACCAGCGCTACTTTCCCACTCAGATCAATTTTCATTCTCTGCTCCTTCATTTTTATGTGAATGCGATGGAATAAGCGTAGCACTTAGCCTGAACAGCGACGTCGGGATGGTCATCTGGGTTACACAAAAGAATATGTTCACAATTAATGCCAATATTACTTAGCTGATATTTTGATATCGATATGAAAATAGAAGAAATAGAGATCATTGTTTTTAATTTTTATTTTTGTAGCATGGTGAGATAAAGCGAAATAATTCGCGTACACATGGAAATGCCAATGCTTGCGATAAAAACTCCGCAGACCTGGTTTCACCAGTCTGGTATTCGTCATGACGCAGGAAAATATATTGCGCCGCTTACCCGGCATATTTTGATAATTACCAGCGTAAAGGCCTGGGCGCAGGTCAACCCTGGGCTGGAAGAGAGCTTACGCGCCAGCGGTATCCGCTGGCAGACCGAGATCATGACCGGTTACTGTACCGAAGATAATGTTGCCCGTTATGTGCAGCGGGCAAAAAAGCTGGGGGTGCAGTTTATTGTCGGCGTCGGCGGCGGTCGCGTTCTGGATACGGCTAAAGCCGTGGCCGATACCCTTGAGGGCGGAGAATCCATCACTATTCCGACCCAGGCAGCCACCTGTGCGGCCTGGTCGCCTCTGGCGGTTTTCTATACGGATGAAGGCGCACAAATCAGTAGCCAGGCTTTACGCACGCTGCCGCGCCTGGTGCTGGTGGATAGCGAAGTGATTGCTCGTAGCGACGTGCGATATTTAAAAGCGGGTATCGTTGATGCGCTGGCAAAATCGTATGAATTTCGTCCCTATTTGCAGAAAAACCCCGATAACCTGGGGCTGCAATTAAAAGTGCAAAACGCGCGTCTGGCCGTCGATATTTATGAAAAATATGGGCAACAGGCCATTCACGATAATAAAGCCCAGGTGGTGTCAAATGCGCTGATCAATGTGATTGACGCCAATATTGCCGTGGCCGGTATGGCCAATAGCGTGCGCGGCGAAATTCCTACGCCTGGTGTGGCACATGCGATTCATAACCGCCTGACCCATGAACCGGCTTTGCGCCAGTGGTTGCATGGTGAACGTGTGGGATTCAGTCTGCTGGTGCAATCGATTCTGGAAAATGACAATAGCCAGCCAGACCCGGTATTACTGGCGCTGCTGCGTCAATATGACATGCCGTTAACCCTGGCGCCGCTGAAAGAGATCCGCCTGGCGGTCATCCAGGCGGTAGCGCGCAGTATTCCCTTCCCGCGTGATGCACTTGAGTATTTACCGTTCACGCTCGAACCGACGCGTATTGAACAGGCGCTGCGCCTTACAGAACAATATGTTTCAACCCGTGCGTATGCCCGTGATCTGGCGGGGTAGTCTCATCCGTGACGCACTGAAGGTGACCGTGACGCACGCCACGCTGGGCGATGACGCTATCAGCAAATTGCTGCACATCGCCCATTTTCCCTTTCAGGACGGCTATCTCCAGGCAGTCGTCATGGTTGATATGCACATGTAATGTGGCGACCGAGAGATCGTGATGGTGATGCTGTGTGGCGACAATGCGGCTCGCCAGATCGCGTTTTTCATGTTCATACACATATGACAGCACCGCATAGCCCTGGGTGTTCTGCTCGCATGTTGCTTGTTGGGTGAGCGCGTCGCGCAAAATATCCCGCAGCGCTTCGGAGCGATTGTTATAGCCGCGGCGCTGGCTGAGATCGTCAAGGGTGGCAAGCAGGTCATCATCAAGCGTAACGGTTACACGTTGCATGGCAGCGCTCCTGAAATTCGGGGTTTGGGAAAGGCAGGCAGGACGGCCTGTTGCAGCGCCTGCCCGGCCAAAGAGGTAAAACGTAATGGGTGAGTGACGGCAATATCTTCGGTGATATGACCGTTCTCCATCACCACCACGCGCTGACAAAAACGCTCCACCAGACGTAAATCGTGGGTGATAAACAGGCAGGCGATGCCCGAGTGCTGTTGCAGTTTTTTCAGCAGACGAATGATGCCTGCCTGCAATACCAGATCCAGACTGGACACGGCTTCATCAAGGATAAGCAGCGTCGGACGCGTCGCCAGCGCGCGGGCCAGGCAGACGCGCTGCAACTGCCCGCCGCTCAGTTGAGGCGGGCGCTGATCCAGCAGGCTGCTTTCCAGCTCCACATCGCGCATCAACTGTTCGATACGGGCGCACTGTTCCGTTTTGCTTAAGGTAAACAGATGGCGCAACGGTTCAGCGAGGATCTCACGCACCGTTTTACGCGGGTTGGCGGCGCTGATGGCGTCCTGAAAGACCAGTTGAATATCCCGGCGGAAATCCTTTTTCATTGCCCCGGACATTCTGGCAAGTGACGTTCCCTGCCAGATGATATCGCCGCTGACTGGTCTTTCCAGCCCAACCAGCAGGCGCGCCAGCGTGCTTTTGCCGCAGCCGCTACGTCCTAATAACGCCAGGCTTTCCCCGCTGTCGATCGAAAGGGAGATGTTCTCCAGCACCGGATGAGTGTGATAGCGGTGGGAGACGTTAGAAATCGTGAGTAAATTCATTGGGTAAGCTCCATCCCGTACAGCGCAAGGTGTGCCGCCACCAGGTTGCGTGTTACAGGATGTTGTGGCGCGCTAAACAGCACATCGACACTGCCCTGCTCAACGATACGTCCTGCCTCCATCACCGCAACGTCATCAGCGAGTCGCGCCACCACGCCCATATCATGGGTGACCAGCAACATGCCGCAATGGCGGGTCTGTAAGAGACGTTCGAGCAGATCGAGAATTCTGGCCTGTGCCACGGCGTCGAGGTCGGTGGTTGGCTCATCGGCAACAATAAACGCCGCGTCGCTGAGCAGCGCCATGGCGATCATCATGCGCTGTAACATGCCGCCGCTCATCTCAAAAGGATAGAGTGTCAGTACCCGTTCCGGCGCATCCAGCCCAACGTCGGTCAGGGCGGCAATAAGCGTGGCGTCATCCGCCGGTTTGCCCAGCGCCAGGCAGGTTTCCCTGGCGTGCGCCGCCATGGTTCGCAGTGGATTAAAGGCGCTGCGCGGGTTTTGCATAATGGTCGCCACCTTCAGTCCGCGCAGCGCCTGTGGCGAGATCGGGTGACCATCCGCCAGCAGCGTGCCCGCCGTTTGCCGTACACCCGCAGGCAATACGCCGAGCGCGGCAGCGCAGGTCAGCGATTTCCCGCTGCCGCTTCCGCCCACCAGCGCCAGCACGCGTCCGCGTTTAAGGGTGAGTGAGACGTCATGGGTGAGAGGACGCTGCGCCTCAAGGGTGAAATTTCGCAGTTCAAGTTGTGCAGGCATCAGTGAGCGTGCTCCGTTTCCAGATGAGGATCGAGGCGGTCACGCAGGGCATCGCCCACCATGTTAAAGGCCATCACGCTGATAAACAGCGCCAGCCCCGGCCACAACATTTGCAGCGGCTGCGTCCAGATATACTGACGGGCATCGTTAATCATCACTCCCCATTCGGCGGTGGGGGCGCTGACGCCCAGTCCCAGGAATGACATCCCCGCCACGTGCAGCATCATATGGCCGATATCCAGCGTCGCCAGCACCAGCAGCGAGGGTACCACGGCACCGGCCAGGTGGTCGATAAACACCTGCGTATAGCTCGCCCCGCTAAGACGGGCAGCCAGAATGTACTCGCGGCTACGCAGAGAAATCACCAGGCTGCGTACCATGCGCGCATACCAGGCCCAGTGGGAGAGCGCGATGGCGATGATCACATTGGTCAGCCCGGTGCCGAGCACGCCGACCATAAAGAACGACAGGATCGAGGTGGGGAAGGTCATAAAGACATCCGCTACGCGCATAATGGCCTGATCGATGCGTCCTCCGGCCAGCCCGGCGCAGCCGCCGAGCGTCAGCCCCAGAAACAACACCAGCAGAAGGCAGGCCATGACCGAGCCTAAGGAGACGCGGGTGGCGCTCATCAGACGGGCAAAAATATCGCGTCCAAGATGATCGGTACCCAGCCAGTGTTCACTGCCTGGCGGCAACAGGCGCGCAGGAAGATTGATTGCCTGCGGGTCATAGGGCAGCCACCACTGGCAGGTCAGGGCGATGACCAGCAGCAGCGCCAGAATCAATACGGCAACGCGTACTGACCAGCGGGCAGAGCGCAGAAAATTCATGCGTGCGCTCCTTCATGATGACGAATTCGCGGGTCCAGCGCGGCGCTGAGCACATCCACCAGCAGGTTACATAGGGCGAATACGATGACCATCACCAGCGTAAAGCACTGGATCACCGGATAGTCGCGGTTGAAGATGGCCGACACGGCATAGCGGCCTATGCCCGGCCAGGCGAAGATGCTTTCGATAATCATCGTACCGCCAATCAGTTCACCCACGTGCATGCCGAGCGCGGTGATCACTGGCAGCGAGGCGTTACGCAAAATATGCTGACGCTCGGTCTGTTTTTCACTCAGTCCACGCAGCCGCGCCCAGGTGACATGCCGCTGCCCGGCGGCTTCCAGCATACTGGCGCGTAACAGGCGAGCATTGATGGCGAGCGACATAAAGGCAATCGACACGGCGGGCAGCAGGATATGCTGCCAGCCGCCGTAGCCCATTGCCGGTAGCCATTGCAGATAAACCGAGAAGAACATCACCAGCAGAAAGGCCAGCCAGAAGTTGGGCATTGAGACGCCGAGAAAGGCAACCAGACGCACGATATAGTCCGGCAGGTTATTGCGGTGGCGCGCGGCCCAGATGCCCAGCGGTACAGAGGTCAGCAGAATCAGGATCAGTGCGACGCCCGCCAGTTGCAATGTCGCTGGCAGGAAGTGCAGGACATCATCCAGCACCGGGCGCTGGGTCGCATACGAGAGACCAAAATCGAGATGCAGCGCCTGCCATAACCAGTGCAAATACTGCTGCGGCAGTGGCTTATCCAGCCCCAGCATGATGCGCGTCGAGGCCACCATCTCCTGCGTGGGTGGCAGGTTCGACAGGCGCAGATAATCCAGCGCCGGGTCGCCCGCTCCCATGCGCAGCAGCAAGAAGATGACCACCGAGGCAGCGAAGATCATCGGGATAAGCAGCAGTAAACGGCGAATGACATAGCGCAGCATTAGGGTTTCACCGGGGTAATGTGTTCAAACGGGATATCACTGGCGATAGGGGCGAAAGGAATCACGCCCAGCTCAGGCTTCGCCACCACCAGCGTAGAGACGTAGCTGATGGGCAGATAGACCGCCTCGTCATGCAGGCGGGTCAGAATGTCGCGATAGAGGCGCTGGCGGTCGGTTTCATCGCGTGTCGTCAGTACCTCGCCAATTTCTTTGTCAATTTGCGCTTTATCCGGCAGGCCAAGCTGCGCCTGGTAATCCGCATGAGACGGGACGCGCATGGAGCTTAAGAAAGCATGCGGGTCGTAAGGCGCTCCCCAGGTACGGTTGAAAATCATGCCAAAACGACCGTCGCGCTGGCGGGCGTAAATACTGCTCTCTTCCTCGCCCACAAGTGCCGTGTCCACGCCGATGTCGCGCAAATTGGCCTGGATAATTTCGGCCATCGATTTGCTCATTGCATCGGTGCCGATAAACGCCAGTTCGACATGTAGCGGCTGGCCCGCTTTTTCACGGATGGTTTTGCCGTCCGGCAGTTTCCAGCCGTCGGCGTCCAGCAGCGCACGGGCTTTTGCCGGGGAGTATTCACGCGCTTTCAGACCGATATCGGCGTATGGCACGGTGGGGGCGAAGAGTGTGTCGGCCACCTTCTGGGTGCCGTACAGCGTGCTATCAATCAGCGTCTTTTTATCGACCGCATAGTTGAGCGCTTCACGAACGGCCTGTTCGTTGGTGGGGGCTTTGGCGGAGTTCAGCGCCAGCATCACCGTTTCGACCGGGGCGGAAAGCTGGGTGCGTAACGCCGGGTTCTGACTGAAACGGGAGAAGGTGTCGAGCGGCAGTAGCCCTTCGTTGCCGTACAGCAGGTCGATATCGCCGGTTTCAAACGCCACCGCGCGACTGGTCGGGTCCGGGATCACTTTGATGGTGATTTTGCTTAATGCCGGTTTTTCGCCCCAGTAGTGTTCGTTACGCACCATGACGTCGTATTGATTCAGCTTTGATTCCTGCAACACCCACGGCCCGGTGCCAATGGGGGCCACGATGCCGTTCATGGTTTCGTGATTTTTGAACTGCGAGGGGGCGATAAAACGGAAGGGGCGGGGCAGGGAAAGCTCTTGCAGGAACGGGTAATAGGCGCTTTTCAGGGTAATTTGCAGTTCGCTGTCGCTGAGCGCTTTCACGTCGGTTATCTGGTTGGCGAGCTCAAGCCAGGCATGTCGCTGGCGGTTATCGAGCACCGCGCGGAAGTTCTCTACCGCCGCCTGGGCGTTAAATGGCTCACCGTTGGAGAAAGTCACGTCGCCGCGCAGGGTGAAAACCCAGGTTTTGCCATCTTCGGATGAGGTCCAGCTTTTTGCCAGCCAGGGCTTCACCGTGCCGTCAGCCTGATATTTCACCAGCGGCTCGTAGACCATGCTTTGGGCGAACATCTGGTTTGGCGTATAGAGGTGCGGATTAAGTGGTCCTGCGTTGACCGGCCACGCGGTGGTCAACTCCTGAGGGGATGAAGCCTGAGCAAAAAACGCAGTACAGGCCAGCAGTAACGCACTAAGAGAGCGAAAGGACGACATGGTTTTCCCTGAAAGTCTGCCACAAAAGGAGTATGACGATTTTATTGATTCATCATACGAATGCGGTGCGCGGGATCAAAAAAGGCATAAGAAGCGTGTGGAAATAGAAAAACGATCACATCGAACTGGTCAGCGGAAGGCGGCGGTGGGTAGCATAGCGTCTTTCTCATGATGCGGAAAAAGCTATGTCATCTTTAACGGTGCTGGCGGCAGGTAGCCTGAAACGGGCACTTGTGCCCTTGTTTGAGCGTTTTAGCGCTGAACAGGGGTGGGTGGTTGAGGCACATTTTGGTCCGGCCGGGTTATTGCGTGAACGGATTGAAGCCGGGGAGCCCTGCTCGTTGTTCGCTTCCGCCAACACGGCGCACCCACAGGCGCTGCTGGCCGCTGGACGCGCCCGTGAGACACATCTCTTCGCCTGTAACCAACTGAACCTGACGGCCCGCCGCACGGCGCAGACCGAGGAGGATGACTGGCTCACCTTGTTGTCTAATCCGGCGCTTAAGCTGGGTACCTCGACGCCGGGCTGCGATCCGTCCGGCGATTATACCTGGCAACTGTTTGACGCTATTGAAAGTCTGCATCCAGGACTTGGGCAGGCGTTGAAACAACGGGCGCACAAACTGGTGGGGGGGCGCGATACGCTAACTGTTCCGCCTGGAGAGATTGCCAGCGCGTGGCTGATTCGCCAGGGGCTGGCAGATCTGTTTATTGGTTATAGTCATTATGCGATGGCGCTGGCCGGAGAGGCGGATTTGCGGGTGGTGGCGATCCCAGCGGTCTGCAATATCCGCTGCGACTATCAGCTGGCGCTGCTGGATGACGCCCCGGCAACCCAGGCGCTGGCGCAGTATATGCTTGCCGCAGAAGGGCAGGCGTTTTTGCGCAACGCCGGATTTTTAGCGCCGGATGTGAAATAGCGGCGCGAGAACCGGACAGCCGTAATCGTCCACATCAAGTTTGCGCACCGGCAGCCCGTAGGCGCGCTGTAAGTTTTCTTCGCTGAGCAGCACGTGGGTTTCCCCTGTCAGCCACTGTTGGTTGGGCAGTAATAACAGCGTGTGGCTGGCGACCTGGAGAGCATGGGTCGGATCGTGGGTAGTGAATATCACACTGCGCGCCTGGCGATGGGCCAGATCGCTGATCAGTTGCAGCACCACCCCCTGGTTGGCTAAATCCAGCGCTGAGCAGGGCTCATCAAGCAGAATATTGTGACTGCCACTCACCAGCGCCCGGGCAATCATCACCAGTTGCTGCTGCCCGCCGGAGAGATTACGAAACGGCGTGTGCGCCAGATGGCTGATATTGAGTTGGGCCAGCGCCTGTGCGACCCGTTCTTCATCGTCTTGCGATGGCACGGAAAATAACGCCACATGCCGTGCGCGGCCCATCAGTACCACTTCATGCACATTCCAGGCGAAGGCCGGGCGGAACGATTGCGGCACGATCCCGATGCCGCCTTCAATGGAAAAAGTGCCTGCCAGCGGCGGCAATACGCCGGTGAGCGTGTCCAGCAGGGTACTCTTTCCCAGCCCGTTGGCCCCCAGCACCGCCCAGATATCGCCGGGCTGACAGCAGAAGCTGAGTGGTGAAAATAACGGCCGGTTATGGCCATAGAGCAGGTTATTGACGCTTAACGAGGCATGCATCACTGGCGGCTCCGGCGGCTGTTATGAATAAGCAATCCGGCGAAAACCGGGGCGCCAAGCAGCGCCGTGATAATGCCGATGGGGATTTCCGCCTGGGTAAGCGTGCGTGCCAGATCATCCACCACAATCATAAAACTTCCGCCAACCCAGAACGCGACGGGCAGCAGGCGACGGTGATCGGCGCCGACCAGCAGCCTTGCCAGATGCGGAATCACCAGCCCAACCCAGGCAATGCTGCCGCTGACCGCCACTTGTGAAGAAACCAACAGGGCGCAACAGACCAGCACGCTGCGGCGCAACGTTTTGAGCGGGACACCAAGGGCCAGCGCGTCCTTTTCTTCCAGCGCCAGCAGGTTAATGCGCCAGCGCAGTCGCAGCAGTACGAGGGAGACGATGCTGACGGGGAGCGCCAGCATCAGAACTTTATGCCAGTTGGCGGTGGCAAAGCTGCCCAGCAGCCAGAAGACGATGTTGGGCAGCGTCTCTTCAGTATCGGCCATGTACTGCATCAGGCTGACCAGGGCGGCAAAAAAGCCGCTCATAATAATTCCGGAGAGGATCAGTACCAGCGTGTTTTCCCGCCCTTGTAGCGCGGCAATCAGCCAGACCAGCATCAGCGCCGCCAGACCGAAGCTGAACGTTGAGGCAATCATCACCATCGGGCTGAACCCCAGCAGGATAGCCAGCGTGCCGCCAAACGCCGAACCGGAAGTGACGCCAATAATGTGCGGATCGACCAGCGGATTTTGAAATACCCCCTGTAATACTGCGCCGCACAGGCCCAGCGCACCGCCTGTCAGCAGGGCCATCAGAATTCGGGGTAAACGCACCGACCAGACTATCTGCCCGGCCGGGCCATCCGGCGTGGCGAGCATCAATAACTGCGACAGAACGTTGCTCACGCTCAGGCGATACTGACCGAGGCATAACGAGCCCACGGCCAGTATTAGCGTCAACAGGATCAGACCACCATGCAGTAGCCGGTAGCGATTACTGTCTGGCATCCGGCTTCCAGTCAGTCCGATAAAAACGTTTGTAGTAAGCCTGTGCCTGCGCCTCTACGTCGATGTTGTTGTACTGTTCCGGGTAGAGTTTTTTCGCCATCCACAGTTCGCCAATGGCCAGCGCTTCCGGCATCGGGTAGCCCCAGGCTTTGGCGTATTCCGGCATCAGCCAGACGCGATGGTTTTTCACAGCGTCAATTTGCTGCCAGTTCGGATCGGTCAGGATCGCTTTGACCACTTCCGGGTAGCGATCCTGAACAAAAATCACCTGCGGATCCCACTGCAACACCTGTTCCAGTGAAACCTGTTTTGCCCCTTTAACGGTGGCGGCAGCGACGTTCATTGCGCCAGCGTGTTCCATCATCAGGCCGGTGTATTTTCCTGAACCGTAGGTGTTGAGATCCGGGTTTGCCATATAGACGCGCACGCGTTGATCCGCCGGAATGTTAGCGACCGGTGCGTTGAATTTTGCCCGGGCATCGAAGGTGTATCTGATGAGATCTTCCGCCTGTGCTTTGCGGTCAACCACCTCGCCTATCAGGCGAATACCCTGTTTCAGGCCGTTGTTGTAGGCCGTCTCTTCATCTGCCATCGTGGGGTTCATTTTGTTTTTCTCGCCAGCCGCGTCTTCACGCAGGGAGACCGCGACAACCGGAACACCAGCATTTTCAATCTGTTGGATCATCTCCGCCGAGGCGTAGTTGGCGATAAACACCACCTGCGGATGCAGGGCCAGCAGGCTTTCCATATTCACCTGCGTTAGATCGCCCGGCGTGGCCAGCTTTTCAATGCCCGGCATAAAACGCGCGAACTCCGGACCGAGCTGTTTTTTCCAGCTGCTCAGCACGCCCACCACATCGTCAGCGGCGTTGAGTTGCACCAGCAGGTTCAGCGTCTGGTGTTGTAAAACCACCGCGCGGGTGACGTGGTCAGGTAAGGTGACGTGTCGTCCAAGCTGGTCGGTAACAGTGCGATCTGCCATCGCGGAAGGGAGGGTGAAAAGTGAGGCGCAGGCCAGCACGGCACCCAACATAATACGTTTTAGATTATGGGTCATGGTTATCGCTCTAAGGGGGAAGGGAAATCGATATATATTAAATTATATAACGTTGGTGAATGTAAACGCCTGTCGGAGAAATACCCCTTTATTGTTGGGATGAAGGATGTATACGGCCTGGGATCGGTGTTCCCCTCATAGGGGAGTTCTCCACAAAAAATGCGAACACGGTAGGTTCCCTCTCCCTGAGAGAGAGCTTGGGTGAGGGGGAAAATGCGGCTCTGGTGGTCATTCCGTTCACCTTATGTTCTTTGCTTTTCTATAGCGACAGAACCCGTGAACGTGCCAGGGTGGCTCACCTTCGCCATTCCTGACCCCTCTATTAAAAGCAAAACCATTTATCTGAAACGCAGTGACTTCCAGCGATGTTTTCTGGTCCGGCGGAAAATCGATGAGGCGTTGACGGCTGGCCGGGACCGCCCGCAGGGAGGCGGGCGGAGGGGATAGCCTGCAAGGATGCAGGCTGGTCCCCGACCCGATAGCCAGGCGACATAAGACGAATGGACCGCGTTAGCGGCGATTTTCTTAGCCGGGAGCCTGGATTGCTAAGGAGGCGGCGGAGAGCCTCCTTAGCACGTTCACGTGCAGAATGACCTCAGAGAAGTGATGAACTGACGGTGAACGGAACGTGCTACACCCGTTGTATATTCCCCCTCACCCTAACCCTCTCCCTCATGGAGAGGGAACCGTCCATGCCCATCTACTGCCCCTTAAACAACTGCAGCAGCGTTTCTACCTGCTCATCCAGCGGCATCAAGTCTTTTTTGACGATCAGATGCAGCGGCGTGGCGCGGCGCGAACCGTGGCTTAAGGGCAGGATTTTCAGCACGCCGCTGGCAAGCAGTGGCCCGATACGCTCCTCCGGCAGCCAGCCGTAGCCTACCTGATATTGCACGGCTTCTACTGCGGCATCGATGGTAGAAAAAGTCCATGACTCGCCGCTCTCCTGGGGAAGGCGATTTTCACGGTCAGCAATGCGGATCAGTGGCCAGGCGGCGAGGATATCCTCGGTAATCGTGCTTTCGGCGCAAAGGGGATGATCCCGGTGGGCGACCGCGACAAAATCAATATTCATCAGCCATTCACCGCGCCCGGTCATGTCCTGGCGCCGGGTCAGCACCAGCACGTCGGCTTCGGCGTGGGCGGGGCGCTCCACAGAGGCGTTTTCGAGCACTTCGGTCAGATGCACCTGCGTTTGCGGATAGCGCTGCTGAAACTGGCGCAAAATGGCAAACAGCCGTGAGCGGGGAAAGATGCTGTCGACGACCAGGTCAAGCCGGGTACGTTGCCCGTTGCGCAGTGTGACCGCCCGGGTTTCAACGTAATCGAACGCTTTCAGCAGCGGTTTAACCTGATTAAGCAGCAGTTCGCCGGAAGGGGTAAGTACCGCACGGCGGCCTTCCTGTATCAGCAACGCCACCCCCAGCCGCTCCTGTAATAGCGCCAGGTTATAGCTGACGGATGACTGGCTACGGTGAGTCTCTTCGGCGGCTTTCGCAAAACTGCCCAGCTCGACGACCTTTTGCAGCAGCGACCATTGTTCCAGCGTGGTTTTATGCATGACTTATCTAAAAAATGAATGAATTTAATTCAAACATAGCGTTATTCATTCATTTTTTGAAGCGGTATGATCTTCTTATCGATTAAGAGGAGAACAATGATGAGCAGCTTTGATAAACATGATCTGAGTGGTTTTGTCGGTAAACATCTGGTTTATACCTACGATAATGGCTGGAACTACGAGATTTATGTCAAAAATGAGACGACGCTGGACTATCGCATTCATAGCGGAATCGTGGCGAACCGTTGGGTGAAAAACCAGCAGGCTTACATTGTGCGTGTTGGCGAAAGCATCTATAAAATTTCCTGGACTGAGCCGACTGGCACTGACGTGAGTTTGATTGTAAACCTCGGCGATCGCCTGTTTCATGGCACGATCTTCTTCCCGCGTTGGGTGATCAACAATCCGGAAAAAACCGTCTGTTTCCAGAACGATCATATTCCGCTGATGGAATCCTATCGTGCGGCTGGCCCGGCCTATCCGACCGAAGTGATTGATGAGTTTGCGACTATCACCTTTGTGCGTGACTGTGGCGCAGACAATGACAGCGTCATCGCCTGCGCAGCCAGTGAACTTCCGGCGGATTTTCCGAACAACCTGCGCTAACACAGGCTAGCCGGGCAGGCGGTTTTTCGGCCTGCCTGGGCCAAGCATAATGGCCAGTTTGCTTCCGCCAGTGGTGGTTTCCATCCATATTTTACATACGCTGGTAAGCGGCACAGAGAGCAGCATCCCCACCGGACCGAGTAACCAGCCCCAAATCAGTAACGAAAGAAAGACCACCAGTGTTGACATACCGAGCCTGTGACCCATCATTCGTGGCTCCAGAATGTTGCCGATAATCATATGCACGATGAGAAACAGCGCGCCGACCAGCAGCCACTCGTACGGGCCGTTAAAGAGCAAAGCCTGAACCATCGGCGGGATTGCCGAAAGCACTGAGCCGATATTCGGCACGTAATTAAGCAGAAACGCCAGCACTCCCCACATCAGCGCAAACTGGATGTCCATAATGGCCAGCCCCGCCCAGACGATCACGCCCGTCCACAGACTGAGCAGTGTTTTTAGCGCCAGATAGTGAGAGACGCCCTTAAGCGCGCGGTGCAAACCGGCGATATGAATTTGTGGGTTATTCAGGGCGAAGCGCATTTTATACGGCACGTGACGCACTTCGAAGAGCATGAATACCATGGTCATGACCAGTAAAACGATGCTCGCCATCGCGTTAGACAGTTGCGTCATCATCGTGGTGGCAAAGCTCATTACCCGCTCGGAATCCATGCGTTGCAGCATGCGTTCAGGTGAGACATGCAGATGCAGGAAAGGGAGCGCGTCCTGAAGCTGGAGGAATTTACGCGTGAACTCCCGATTGTATTTCGGCAGCATCGTCATGAACTCATTCACCGAGGCTGCCAGCACGCCAATCAGCGCGGTCAGGAAGACAAGCATCACCAGTACCACAATGGCGATGGCGACAGGCCGTTTCACGCCCCGGCGAAGAAACCAGGTCACCAGCGGATTGAGCACAATGGCGAAAAAGAGCGCCAGTAACAGTTGAACAATGATATCGGCAGCGGCATGAATACCGGCCAGAATAATGACCAGTGAGGCCAGTTTGAGAAGAATATGTAAACCCGCACGATCGGGTTGGGGCTGTGTCATGGGCAATTCCTTTTTCTATACCGCCCGATAAGTGTAGCCACTGGCGGACGCTTCGCCCGAGGCAGATATTCTTAATCTGCATACTGATTTCCAGGCCATGACGTGGTAATAGTGAAACATCGTTGTGAAAATCTGGTGACCCTCCATGCCCGAACAAGCCGCTGAACCGGCGCTAAGCGGATTACGTCTTAATCTGCGGATTCTCTCCGTCGTTATCTTCAACTTCGCAAGTTATCTCACAATAGGTTTGCCGCTGGCGGTGTTGCCCGGCTATGTCCATGAAACGCTGGGTTACAGCGCCTTCTGGGCTGGGCTGGTTATTAGCCTGCAATACTTCGCCACCCTGGTCAGTCGTCCACATGCCGGACGTTACGCCGATATGCTCGGCCCGAAAAAAGTGGTGGTGTTTGGCCTCTGCGGTGCATTCATTTGTGGACTGGGGTATCTGCTGGCGGATCTGCAAAGCGGCTCGCCGCTGGTGAGCCTGGTGCTGCTCTGTGTAGGGCGCGTCATTCTCGGTATCGGGCAAAGTTTTGCCGGGACCGGGTCAATGCTCTGGGGCGTCGGGGTAGTCGGTTCAATGCATATCGCCCGTGTTATTTCCTGGAACGGTATCGCGACCTATGGCGCAATGGCGCTGGGGGCGCCGCTTGGCGTGATTTGCTATCATTACGCGGGACTGAGCGGCCTGGGCGGGTTCATTATGGCGGTGGCGTTTGTCGCGATTGCCTGCGCGTTGCCGCGTGCGGCAGTGAAAGCCAGCAAAGGTAAACCACTGCCGTTCCGGGCGGTGCTCGGGTATGTCTGGGTTTATGGGATGGGACTGGCGCTGGGTACGGCCGGGTTTGGCGTTATTGCCACCTTTATCACCTTCTTTTATGACGCTAAAGGCTGGGATGGTGCCGCCTTCGCCCTGACACTGTTTAGCCTGGCATTTGTCGGCTCACGGCTGGTGTTCCCGAACAGCATTAACCGTCTGGGAGGGCTGAATGTGGCGATGATAAGTCTGGCGGTGGAAGTCGTCGGCCTGATTCTGGTCGGTATCGCCGATGCCCCGCTGGTGGCGAAAATCGGGGTATTCCTGACCGGAGCGGGTTTCTCGCTGGTCTTCCCGGCGCTGGGCGTGGTGGCGGTCAAAGCGGTGCCACAGCATAATCAGGGCGCGGCACTGGGCACGTATACGGTATTTATGGATATGTCGCTCGGGATAACCGGGCCGCTTGCCGGGCTGTTAATGGCATGGTCGGGGGTATCGATGGTGTATCTGCTGACGGCGGTGCTGGTGGCGGGGGCGTTATTGCTGACGTGGCGGCTAAAAAAACGGCCTCCACTGGAGGCCGCTTCCTGATTACTTGATGACCAGGGTGTTAACAATGTTTTCCGCGGCAGTCTGCGCCTGCTGCTGGTTATCCGCCGGCAGCGTTACCTGCAAGGTCAGCAGTTTGTTATCCACTTTACCCAGCACCACGGTAGACCAGGCCGTTTGACCTTTGGCGGAGATGATGCTGTCGAGCTGCTGCATTTTCTGGCCTTTCAGCTCGATAGATTTGTTGGTCACCACCTGCAACTGCGGGTCGCGGTTGCGCTGCTGGTCTTCCAGGCGTTTTGCCAGCGTATCCAGCCCTTCCTGGGTGTCGTCGCCCACAATCACAATGACCGCTTTCTGACCGGTTGAGTCAGAGTAAACGTGCATATTATTAGATTGCGTACCCAGTTTGCCGCTTTGATCGGTCATGTCTGCGGGCAGCGAGAAGCTGAGTTTGCCATCGAGCAGCGTCACCGGCTGCCCGGTCGCGTTGCTTTCTGCGGAAGCCCCCTGTGCGGGCGTTTTCTTGCTGTCGCTGTTGTCGCAGGCTGCCAGACCCATTACCAGCAGGCCAATACCGACATATTTAACCAGATTGCGCATTGACTTCTTCCTTTCGATAAACAGCCATAACGGCTCATGCGGGCCATCTTACCACAACTGTCATCGCGTACTCTTAACTGGCCTGTAACGCTGAGATTTCGGATTTGTCTGCCAGCCTTTTCAACAGCATATTCAACAACACACCGTACATGGGCAGGAAGAAGGCGATACTGATAATGACCTTGAAGGCGTAATCCACCAGCGCGATTTCCATCCAGTGCTCGGCCATAAACGGGTCCGGGCTGTGCCAGAAGGCGATGAAGAAAAAGGCGAGGGTATCGCTGGCATTACCGAACACCGTGGAGGCCGCAGGAGCCATCCACCAGCGTTTGTTCTGACGCAGACGGTTAAAGACATGCACGTCGAGGATCTGCCCCAGCGCGTAGGCCATAAAACTCGCGGTGGCGATACGGGCGACGAACAGGTTGAAATGGGTCAGCGCTTCGAAGCCCTGCCAGCTTCCCATATAAAACAGTGAAGAGATGCCGTAGGAGATAACCAGTGCCGGGATCATCACCGCGAATATAATCCGCCGTGCCAGTGGCGCGCCAAAAATACGCACGGTTAAATCCGTCGCGAGGAAAATAAACGGGAAACTGAATGCGCCCCAGGTGGTATGGAAACCGAAAATGCTGACCGGTAGCTGCACCAGGTAGTTACTGGAAGTGATCACCAGAAGGTGAAAAAGGGATAACCAGAACAGCGCTTTCATGCGCTGAGTTTGTGAAAACTGCGTCATATTGTGACCTTTTTAGTGTTTGGGGTGAGGGAACCCAATAAATATGTAACGCGTTATTTTATCTGCCGTTTTGACCTTGTTCAGCGCGCGTCACCCTCACGTAAGCCGTGTAGGTGGCGTTGCCTGTGCGCGGGTCTCAATCAAACTGGCTGCGCCAATAACGCGTGTTGATACTGTGCAAAGCCGCAGAATGATACTGCAACACTCCGGCGATGCAATGGTTATTTTTAACGCAATCGTTAACCTGGCTTGCGTCAAAAAATGGGCAGCGTAAACTAATGCCGTTTTTTCCCGTGTGAGACGAAAATGAGCGACCTCTTTACTACCGCCGATCATACCCTTGACGCGCTGGGCCTGCGTTGCCCTGAGCCGGTGATGATGGTGCGCAAAACCGTACGCAACATGCAGCCGGGTGAAACCCTGCTGGTGATTGCCGACGATCCGGCGACCACCCGTGACATTCCGGGTTTCTGCCGTTTTATGGAACACGAACTGGTGGCCCATGAGACGCAATCGCTGCCGTATCGCTATCTGGTGCGTAAAGGACAATAACTCTCCCTAACAGGCCGCGTTTTTACGCCGTTTGCGATCTTTGCCACCATTCTAAACCGTTGTTTCATTTTTTAGCGCTTTTTGTGAGGCGCTTCACCCTCCCTTTTCCAGCGGTAGTCTAGGTTTTAAGCGTAAAAATAAAACATTGTTTTAACATTTACCTTTCACTACCCTGGAGAAGACCCGATGAAAACGACTTTCAAGCCGTTGCTGGCCGCGTTGTGCCTGTCCACCGTGTCACTGTTTTCTGTATCCGCTGTTAATGCGCAGACGATCAAAGCTGCTGATGTGCATCCGGAAGGCTACCCCAATATTGTTGCTGTGCAGAACATGGGTGAAAAACTCAAACAACAAACAGACGGCAAGCTGGAAATTAAAGTTTTTCCTGGCGGCGTCCTGGGCGATGAAAAACAGATGATCGAGCAGGCGCAAATGGGCGCCATCGATATGATTCGCGTCTCGATGGCACCCGTCGCCGCCATTCTCCCGGATATTGAAGTGTTCACCCTGCCATACGTATTTCGTGATGAAGACCATATGCATAAGGTTATCGATGGCGATATCGGTAAACAGATTGGCGATAAGCTGACGGCCAACCCCAAATCCCGGCTGGTATTTCTGGGCTGGATGGACTCCGGTACGCGCAATCTCATCACCAAAAAACCAGTGGTGAAGCCTGAGGATTTGAACGGAATGAAAATTCGCGTCCAGGGCAGTCCCGTCGCACTGGCAACGTTGAAACAGATGGGCGCTAATTCGGTGGCGATGGGGGTGAGTGAGGTCTATAGCGGCATGCAAACCGGCGTGATTGATGGCGCGGAAAATAACCCGCCGACGTTTATCGCCCATAACTATATGCCGGTTGCCAAAAACTATACCCTCAGCGGCCACTTTATTACCCCCGAAATGCTGCTCTACTCAAAAGTGAAATGGGACAAACTCAGCGCCGATGACCAGAAAAAAATCCTTACCCTGGCGCGTGAAGCCCAGTTCGAACAGCGCAAACTCTGGGAAGCCTATACCCAGCAGGCACTGGATAAAATGAAAGCAGGCGGCGTGCAATTTCATGACATTGATAAATCGGTGTTTATCAAAGCGACAGAGCCGGTGCGCGCCCAGTATGGCGACAAGCATCAGGATCTGATGAAAGCTATCGCCGACGTCAAATAACCCCCCACTTTTCTGCGGAGAATGTATGTCAGAACTCTACTTAAAGTGGATGGATCGCCTGTACCTGTTCGCCATGGCGGTGGCCGGAATATCGCTACTGGTAATGACGATTGTTATTCCGATCGGCATTTTTTCGCGTTACGTACTGAATCGCGGAGAGTCATGGCCGGAGCCTGTCGCCATTATCTGCATGGTGACGTTTACGTTCATTGGCGCGGCGGTGGGATACCGCGCCGGTTCCCATATTGCGGTCAACATGCTCACGGATCGTCTGCCTGAAACGCTTAAGATCCTCTGTGCGAGAGTGGTTGATCTGCTGATGCTGCTGATCTCGGGGATCATGTGCTGGTACAGCTACTGGCTATGCGTAGAGCTTTGGGAACAACCTGTTGCGGAGTTTCCCTTGCTGACCTCAGGCGAAAGTTATCTGCCATTGCCGATAGGATCGGCCATTCTCATCCTGTTCGTGCTTGAACGATTGTTGTTCGGCTCGCAGGAAAACCGCCCGGTCGTACTGATTGGCAACCATGGGTAAGGGGTGAAAAATGGATGCATTTGTCTTGTTGTTCACCCTCGCCCTTTTGCTGGCGCTGGGGATGCCGGTTGCTTTTGCGGTGGGTTTGAGCGCCGTTGCCGGCGCGCTGTGGATTGATCTTCCGCTGGAGGCGTTGATGATCCAGATAACCAGTGGGGTGAACAAATTCACGCTGCTGGCAATCCCGTTTTTTATTCTGGCGGGGGCGATCATGGCAGAAGGGGGAATCGCCCGGCGGCTGGTCAACTTCGCCTATCTGTTTGTCGGGTTTATCCGCGGTGGGCTGTCGCTGGTGAATATCGTCGCCTCGACCTTTTTTGGCGCGATTTCCGGCTCGTCGGTCGCCGATACGGCGTCCATCGGCAGCGTGATGATCCCGGAAATGGAAAAGAAGGGCTATCCGCGCGAATACGCGGCGGCGGTAACCGCCAGCGGGTCGGTGCAGGCGATTTTGATCCCGCCCAGCCATAACTCGGTCATTTATTCGCTGGCGGCGGGAGGCACGGTATCCATTGCGACGCTGTTTATCGCGGGCGTACTGCCGGGTTTGCTTCTGGGCGTGAGCCTGATGGTGCTATGTCTGGGGTTTGCCCACAAACGCGGTTACCCGAAAGGGGAGCGGATTCCGTTTAAGCAGGCGATCAAAATGTTCGTTGATGCGCTATGGGGGCTGATGACGGTAGTGATTATTCTCGGCGGTATTCTCTCCGGGATTTTCACTGCCACGGAATCTGCCGCTGTCGCCTGCCTGTGGGCCTTCTTCGTCACCATGTTTATCTACCGGGATTACAAATGGAATGAGCTGCCGAAGCTGATGTGCCGTACCGTGAAGACGGTCACCATTGTGATGATTCTTATCGGCTTTGCGGCCGCCTTTGGCGCCGTGATGACCTATATGCAGCTTCCGATGCGCATCACCGAATTTTTCACATCGTTATCGGACAACAAATACGTCATTCTGATGTACCTCAATATCATGCTGTTGCTGATCGGTACCTTGATGGATATGGCGCCGATCATCCTGATCCTGACGCCGGTGTTGCTGCCAGTGACGAATGCACTGGGGATTGATCCGGTTCATTTTGGCATGATCATGATGGTCAATCTCGGGATCGGATTGATTACGCCTCCCGTCGGATCGGTGTTGTTTGTTGCCAGTGCGGTGAGTAAGCAGAAGATTGAAACGGTGGTGAAGGCGATGCTGCCGTTTTACGCGATGCTGCTGATTGTGCTGGGAATGGTGACCTATATTCCGGCGATTTCTCTCTGGCTACCTGGGGTGCTGGGAATGCAGTAAGAAATTCCCGGGTGCGGCTGACGCCTTACCCGGGCTACGGTAAAAGAGTAGCCCGGGTTAGCGAAGCGACATCCGGGGTTTTTTTATTTGCGTAATAAACGCAGTGCGTTGGCGGTTACCAGTACCGTCGCGCCGGTATCTGCCAGTACCGCCAGCCACAGGCCGGTTATTCCGAGCAATGTTGTCACCAGGAAAATGGCCTTCAGCCCCAGCGCGATAGCAATGTTCTGCCGGATATTGGCCTGCGTGGCGCGGGCAAGGCGAATCATCTGCGCCAGCCCGCCGAGCCGGTTATGGGTTAATGCCGCATCGGCGGTTTCCAGCGCCACGTCCGTCCCGCTGCCCATCGCAATGCCAATGGTCGCGGCTTTCATCGCCGGGGCATCGTTGATGCCATCGCCAATCATCGCCAGCGGCGCATCCTGATTCAGCAAGGTAACTGCGCTCACTTTATCTTCGGGTAATAGCCCGGCGCGGAAGTCCATCTGTAACTCTCCGGCAATCGCGGCAGCGGCGCGCGGGTTATCGCCCGTTAACATCACGCCCTCCACGCCCAGATTACGCAGTGCGGCGATGGCTTCCCGCGCATCCTCTCGCAGGGTATCGCGCAGTGACAGAGAGCCAATCGCGACGCCATCACGCAGGGCGACGATCACCGTTTCCCCCTGACTTTCGCGGGCATTGATATCGGCCAGCAGCGCGGCATCCAGTACCTCTGACGGCAGCTTATCCGGTGCGCTCAGGCGGATGTACTGACCCTCAACCCGCGCTTCAATACCTTTACCCGTCAGCGTGCGCTGCCCGGTAGCCTGAGGCGGTACCAGTTTGCGCGTCAGGGCTTCCTGCACAATAGCCTGCGCCAGCGGATGGGTCGAACCCTGCTCTACGGCAGCGCTCAATGCCAGCAGGGACTCCTCGTTACTCCCGGCCAGTGGATACACGCCGACAACCTGCGGTTTACCGATGGTCAGCGTGCCGGTTTTATCAAACGCCACCTGCTGAACGCGGCCAAGTTGTTCCAGCGCCGCGCCGCCTTTAATCAGCGCGCCACGACGTGCCGCCGCGGCCAGGCCTGACGTAATGGCGGCTGGTGTTGAGATAACCAGTGCGCACGGGCAACCAATCAGCAGCAATGTCAGCCCCTTGTAGATCCACGCCAGCCAGTTTGCCGAGAACAGCAACGGCGGCAACACGGCGACCAGCAGGGCGATAACCATAATCACCGGCGTGTAAATGCGGCTAAAGCGGTCGATAAAGCGTTCAATGGGCGCGCGGCGCTCCTCGGCTTCTTCTATCAGCTTGAGGATACGGTCAATCGCGCTTTCGCCGGGGCGGGACACCACCTCCAGCGTTACCAGACGGTCAACGCTGGTTGCGCCTGCAGGAATGCTGTCGCCGTTGCTGTGTTCGACGGGCAGAGATTCGCCAGTCAGTGCGCTCTCATCAAAGCTGGCGAACGGCGTCAAAAGTTTGCCATCCGCCGGTAAGCGCCCGCCTGCCGGGACCTCGATAACATCGCCGGGGCGTAAGTCCTGTGCGCTAACGCTCTGCCGCTCGCCCTCGCGGATGCGCGTGGCGGTGTCCGGTTTCAGCGCCATCAGTGCGCTCACCCCTTTTCTGGCGCGGCTGGCTGCCCAGCCTTCAAGCCGTTCGCCCACCAGGAACAGCAGTAGCACCATGGCGGCTTCTGCCGTCGCACCGATAAACAGTGCGCCGATGGCGGCAACGCTCATCAGCGTTTCGATAGCAAACCAGCTACCGCTACGCATCAGGCGCAGTGCCTGGCGCGCAATGGGATAGAGCCCCACCAGGGTGGTCACGATAAAGGCCGTCTGGCCCAGCGGATGGTTAAACTGCTCCAGCAGCCAACTGATTGCCATCAGCACAATCAGGATCAGAAGTGGCATATTTTCCTGCCAGCGCGATGGTGCAGACGCTTTGGGCGCGTTTTCATCCTGCACGGCGTACCCGGCCTGTTGAACAGCGTTTTCCACCTGTTTGCGGATATCGTTATCGGCAATGACAGTGAGTTTTTCGGTAGCAAAGGCGACCTGAACCTGATTGACCCCGGCTATCTGGCGAACGGCATTTTCCACCTTGCGGGCGCAGGCTGCGCAGTCCATCCCTGTTACCCGCCAGCTGTAACGTTCACCATTGATATTTTCGAGGGGCGCGGCGGCAGTTTCACAGGGGGCGTCGCACGTACAAGGCGCCGTTTTCTCGGGTAACGGGCGAAGTTTCATGGCCGCAAACTGCGGGGGATTTTTATTGTCGAGGGGTGTCATTGCATCCTCCGGTGAATGATAATTTTCTCATTAACCGGAGGATACACTCTGGAGTCGACTCCAGAGTCAAGCGTTTTAAATGTACAGCGAACGCACGATCAGGAAGTGCCCGGCAAAGTAGCAGGCCGCGGAAATCGCGTTATCGGCGCGGAAGCGGCGGCGGTAATGGCTACCCAGCCAGACAACGTTGCTTATCAGCAGCAACGCCGCGCCAACAAACGCAGAGAGCGCCGGACTGGTGGGACGGAAGAACCACAGCTCACCAGCCAGCCAGACCATCACCAGCGTCATGGCTATAAATGTGCAAACGGGTAAACGCAGCTCTTCCAGACGCGACCAAATCACCGCAATCAATACGGCGCCAACAACCAGTAGCACAACCGGCAGCGGCCAGAAGAAGGAGAGCGACATCTGCGTGGCGAAATAGATTGTGTAAAGCAGGTGGGCAAGGAAGAAGGCGCCAATGGCGTAGAGCAGTTGCTGGCGCGGCAGTAAGGTTAGCGCATCGCCAATCAGCGAGGCGCACAAACCTGCGAGTACAAGGTAGCTGATGGCATCAAACATGGGGGCTTGCCAGGCCAGTAACAGTAACAGCAGCAGCGTGACAGGTTTGAATACCCAACGTTGCCAGACTGGCCCACGGTAGGAAGCGTCCACATACAGCCAGGCGGAAAAACAGACAGCAATAAATGACCAAAGCATATTAAGTCCCTGAATCCGTTATTGTATCGCGAGCACCATGCCCACGGCTCTACTTATGAGTTTAGTGGTCGTAGCAGATGAATGACAATGTTACGGAAGACAGGGGAATCTTAAAAAGGTGCCTTTTATTTTTTTGCTTTCAGTTTTTTCAGCCAGATAAGCAGCTCAAAAACGCCAAAGACAAAGATGCGAAATTCTTCAAGCCGCGTCATTTGCGGGCCGTCTTTCGGCAGCGTTTTTTTCATCATCGTCGCCTGTATAGCGTGCATAAAGATAGTGAAAAACAGCGCCACGTTGACGAAAATATTCAGCGGCTTAGGAAACGGGGAAAACAGGTTCAGCAGCAAAAAAGCCCAGACAAAAAGCATTAACAGCCGTCCCAGATTAATCAGTATGTTCATTTTCCTCTCCTTGTGATTCACGCTGATATAAGCGGTAGGCGACCTGTCCCGCGACTTTCTCCCGGTGCAAACTCCAGCTTGCAGGGACCGGCGGCAGGCCATTTTCAACTTCGCTTTCAACATAGATTAGCGCGCCATTGGCCAGCCAGCCGTTGTTTTCCAGCAGGGTTAATGTCTCTTCGAGCATCCCTTTGCGAAACGGCGGGTCGACAAACACAATATTGTGCGGGGTACCGCTTTGGGCGAGATATGCCAGCGTGTTCCCGGTGACCACTTTACCGTTGGCGGCTTTCAATGTTGCCAGGTTTTGCTGCAACTGCTGTGCGACGCCGCGTTCCATTTCGAGTAGCGTGGCACTGGCGGCGTAGCGCGACAAGGCTTCTAAGCCCAGCGCGCCGCTTCCGGCGAAGCAGTCGAGACAACGCGCGTCGACCATGGACGGCGCCAGCCAGTTAAATAGGGTTTCGCGCACACGGTCAGTTGTCGGGCGCAAGCCAGGGCTGTCCGGCACCGGGAGTTTGCGTCCCCGCCATTGCCCACCAATAATACGTATCTGGCCGGTGGTGGCCCGATTGGGTTTCTTCATGGTCATCGCTTAGCTCATCATTTCGGCCTGCTATTCTAACGATGCCCGACGCGGCGCGAAACCTTAATCCGCAGGCGGTGATGCGAGTTAAGGAAAGTGATAGACTATCTCTCTAATTAACCCTAATTTTCAGCCCTGTTGCGCCAGTACGGGCTGCGCCATGAATAAACCGCGAGGAGTGTAGTCGCAAATGGCAGATGAGAAGAAACGTGGCTTTTTTTCCTGGCTGGGCTTTGGGCAAAAAGATCAGGTAAAAGAAAAAGAAGCGGAGCAGGCAACTGAAACGCAGTCGCCGCATACCCAGGAAGAGAGCGAAACCTTTGCAGAAGAGGTCATTGAGGTTACTGAAAAGCTGGTTGAAAGCGAAAAGCCGCAGCCAGTAGAAGAGGAACTGAAGCCTGAGGTTGTGGCGCGTGAAGAGCTGCCGCTGCCGGAAGAGGTGAACGAACCGGAAGGTGCTGCGGAAGAGTGGCAGCCGGAGCAGGAGCCTGTCGACGAAGACGCGGCGATAAGCGATGAAGAGCTGGAAGCCCAGGCGCTGGCTGCGGACGCGGCTGAAGAAGCGCTGGTGGTGGTACCGGTTGACGAAGTCGAAGAGCCAGCCCAGGAGGCTGTTGAAGAGGCCGTTATTGAACAAGAGAAACCGACTAAAGAAGGTTTCTTTGCGCGACTCAAACGCAGCCTGCTGAAAACAAAAGAGAATCTCGGTTCCGGATTTATCAGTCTGTTCCGAGGTAAAAAAATCGACGATGATCTCTTCGAAGAACTGGAAGAGCAGTTACTGATTGCCGACGTCGGGGTGGAAACCACGCGTAAAATCATTACGAGTCTGACGGAAGGCGCGTCGCGCAAACAGCTGCGTGATGCCGAGGCACTGTATGGTTTGCTCAAAGAAGAGATGGGTGACATCCTTGCCAAAGTTGATGAACCGCTGAATGTTGAAGGCAAAACACCGTTTGTTATTCTGATGGTTGGCGTCAACGGAGTCGGTAAAACGACCACCATTGGTAAACTGGCGCGTCAGTTTGAACAACAGGGCAAGTCGGTGATGTTGGCCGCCGGGGATACGTTCCGTGCCGCGGCTGTCGAGCAGTTGCAGGTGTGGGGGCAGCGTAACAATATTCCGGTTATCGCCCAGCATACGGGGGCCGATTCCGCCTCGGTGATTTTCGATGCCATCCAGGCCGCGAAAGCACGTCATGTGGATGTGCTCATCGCCGATACTGCCGGGCGCTTGCAGAATAAAGCGCACCTGATGGAAGAGTTGAAAAAAATCGTCCGCGTGATGAAAAAGCTGGACGAAGACGCACCGCATGAAGTGATGCTGACCATTGATGCGAGCACCGGGCAGAATGCAGTAAGCCAGGCCAAACTGTTCCATGAAGCCGTTGGCCTGACGGGTATCACCCTCACCAAGCTGGACGGTACGGCGAAGGGCGGTGTGATTTTCTCGGTAGCGGATCAGTTTGGCATTCCTATCCGCTACATCGGGGTCGGCGAACGTATTGAGGATCTACGTCCGTTTAGCGCGGGCGATTTTATAGAGGCACTTTTTGCCCGAGAGGATTAACAATGATTCGCTTTGAACACGTCAGCAAAGCCTATCTCGGTGGGAGACAAGCGTTGCAGGGGGTGACATTCCATCTGCAACCGGGCGAGATGGCCTTTCTGACCGGCCACTCCGGCGCAGGGAAAAGTACCCTGCTCAAGCTTATCTGTGGCATTGAGCGGCCAAGCGCCGGGAAAATTGTGTTTGGCGGGCACGATATTACGCGCCTGAAAAACCGTGAAGTGCCGTTTCTGCGTCGGCAGATCGGTATGATTTTCCAGGATCACCATTTGCTGATGGACAGGACGGTCTATGACAACGTGGCTATTCCGTTGATCATTGCCGGGGCCAGCGGTGATGACATCCGTCGCCGCGTTTCCGCAGCGCTGGATAAGGTAGGTCTGCTCGACAAAGCGAAGAGCTTTCCAATTCAGCTTTCCGGCGGTGAACAACAGCGCGTGGGTATTGCCCGCGCGGTAGTGAACAAACCTGCGGTGCTGCTGGCAGACGAACCGACCGGTAACCTGGACGATGCCCTTTCAGAAGGGATTTTACGTCTGTTTGAGGAGTTCAATCGTGTTGGGGTCACTGTGTTAATGGCGACGCACGATCTGGGGCTGATTTCCCGGCGTTCGTACCGCATGCTGACTTTAAGCGATGGCCATTTGCATGGAGGCCTGGCGGGTGAATAAGCGTGATGCATTGAATCAAATGCGGCAATTCGGCAGCAAGCTGGACCGTTTTCGTAAATCGGCGGGCGGTGCCGGTGATGCAGGCCGTAGCGCACCACGACGTGGTAAAGGTGCGCCGAAAGTCAGTTCGCGTAAGACCAACGTCTTTAACGAACAGGTGCGTTATGCCTTCCAGGGCGCGCTTCAGGACCTGAAAAGTAAACCTTTTGCCACCTTCCTGACGGTAATGGTGATTGCCATCTCCCTGACGCTGCCGAGCGTCTGTTATATGGTGTACAAAAACGTGAACCAGGCGGCGTCGCAGTATTATCCGTCCCCGCAAATCACGGTCTATTTCGATAAGGCGCTGGATGATGACGCAGCGGCGCAGGTGGTTGGTCAGCTCCAGGCTGAGCAGGGTGTAGAAAAGGTAAACTACCTTTCTCGTGAGGATGCGCTCGGCGAATTCCGCAACTGGTCTGGTTTTGGCGGTGCGCTGGATATGCTTGAAGAGAACCCGCTGCCTGCGGTGGCGGTGGTGATTCCTAAACTCGATTTCCAGAGCACGGAATCGCTGAAAACCCTGCGCGATCGTATTTCGAAACTGCACGGTATTGATGAAGTGCGGATGGACGACAGCTGGTTTGCCCGTCTTGCGGCACTAACCGGGCTGGTTGGTCGGGTGTCGGCAATGATTGGCGTGCTGATGGTAGCGGCGGTGTTCCTCGTTATCGGCAACAGCGTCCGTCTGAGCATTTTTGCCCGCCGTGACACGATTAACGTACAAAAATTAATTGGCGCAACGGACGGTTTTATTCTGCGTCCTTTCCTGTATGGCGGGGCGCTATTGGGTTTTAGTGGCGCATTTTTATCACTGATTCTTTCTGAGATTCTGGTGCTGCGGCTCTCCTCTGCGGTGAGCGAAGTGGCGCAGGTCTTCGGCACGAAGTTCGATCTGAACGGCCTGTCCTTTGATGAATGCCTGCTACTGTTGCTGGTGTGCTCAATGATTGGCTGGGTTGCTGCCTGGCTTGCAACTGTGCAACATTTACGTCACTTTACTCCGCAGTAAAAAAAGTCTGATATACTCTTTCCCTGCAATGCAGTATTCCCGTCGCAGGGAAAGCGTATAGCGTATATCTCCTTTCCTTTGCCGCGGTTTTTCATTCTTATGTCACATTTTGTGCCTAATTTATTCACAATTCAGCCTGGAACTTGTGGATAAAATCACTGTCTGATACAAGAGTGGATGATATTCTCGTTGCTCATTAACGCTGGCATGTGTGTTGCCTGATGGGGACAGACCGCCGCCAGTCGAATGTAATTTGAGAGGATTTGAATGACCAAAGAAATGCAAACTTTAGCTTTAGCCCCTGTTGGTAACCTGGAATCTTATATCCGGGCCGCTAACGCATGGCCGATGTTGACGGCTGATGAAGAAAGGGCACTGGCTGAAAAGCTGCATTACCAGGGCGATCTGGAAGCAGCTAAGAAGCTGATCCTGTCACACCTGCGCTTTGTTGTTCATATTGCTCGTAACTATTCGGGCTATGGTCTGCCGCAGGCGGATCTGATCCAGGAAGGCAATATCGGCCTGATGAAAGCCGTACGTCGCTTCAACCCCGAAGTGGGTGTGCGCCTCGTCTCTTTCGCCGTGCACTGGATTAAAGCTGAGATTCATGAGTACGTGCTGCGTAACTGGCGTATTGTGAAAGTCGCGACCACCAAAGCACAGCGTAAGTTGTTCTTTAACCTGCGTAAAACCAAGCAGCGTCTGGGCTGGTTTAACCAGGACGAAGTGGAAATGGTGGCCCGGGAACTGGGCGTGACCAGCAAAGACGTGCGTGAAATGGAATCACGTATGGCGGCGCAGGACATGACTTTCGATATGTCGCCAGATGATGAATCTTCGGATAGCCAGCCGATGGCGCCGGTGCTCTATCTGCAGGACAAATCGTCGAACTTTGCCGATGGCATTGAAGATGATAACTGGGAAGAGCAGGCCGCCAATAAGCTGACGGATGCGATGCAAGGTCTCGACGAGCGTAGTCAGGCGATCATTCGTGCTCGCTGGCTGGATGAAGAGAACAAAACAACGCTGCAGGAACTGGCAGATCGTTACGGTGTTTCCGCTGAGCGTGTGCGTCAGCTGGAAAAGAACGCGATGAAGAAACTGCGTGCCGCGATCGAAGCGTAATTCTGTACGTTAAATAATGGGCCGGGTCAGCGAGAGCTACCCGGCTTTTTGTTTTCTGGCGTTCAGTTTTCTGTTTTCAGGGCTGGTACTGGGTAGCCCGGATAAGGCGACGCCGCATCCGGGGGCAGACAGGCCAGCAAGACCTTAAACGCCGCGTCCATCTCCTCTTCCTCCATGGCGGCAAACCCCATCAGCAGTCCCTTCAACGGCTTGTCGCCGGAGTAATACCGTGACAATGCTCGCACCAGGACCCCCCGCTCATTCGCGCGCCTGGCAAGCGCCACGTCATCACATTCAGCAGGCAGTGAAAGCACCAGGTGTAACCCGGCATTGTCGTTATATTCGCTTAGCGCCTCTTTGCCCAGCGCATCGATAATCAGGCCCGCCAGTCGGGCGCGGCGGCGGGCATAGAGCAGACGCATCCGGCGGATATGTGCGGTGTAATGTCCCTCGGTAATAAACTGTGCCAGCGCCTCCTGGTCCAGCAATCGGCCGCCGCGATACAGCTCTGCATGCGCTGTTTTTAGCGAATGCATTAATGGCCGTGGCAACACCAGATAACCCAGACGCAGACCGGGGTAGAGCGTTTTGCTGAATGTCCCGGTGTAGATAACCGGTGCGTCATCAACCAGCCCTTGTAACGCGGGGATCGGCTGGCCGGAAAAGCGAAATTCACTGTCGTAATCATCCTCAACAATCCAGCTTCCCGTCTGCCGGGCGAGTGCCAACAAGCGCTGGCGCCGCTCCAGGCTCATTACGCAGCCCAGCGGATACTGATGAGAAGGGGTTACAAAAATTAGCCTGGGGGGTGTGTAGCCGGTATCCGGCGGTTGCATGCCGGCAAGATCGACGTCAATTGCCTGCAGTTCGACACCGTTCATCGCCAAAACGTTACGAATACCCCAGTAGGCTGGTTCTTCAATCCATGCACTATCGCCGGGATTACACAGCATGCGCGACACCAGGTCGATGGCCTGGTGAATACCCTCGGTTATCAGGATTTGCCCGGCGCTACAGCGCACGGAGCGGGTGACGCGCAGATATTCCACCAGCGCCTGTTGCAATGCCTGACTACCGCCGGCATTGCTGTAAGAGAGTTGGCTGGCCTGGGGCTTGCGGCTGATACGGGTCTGGATTTTACGAAACAGGGCGTGTGGAAAGGCGCTAACATCGGGCACACCGGGCAAAAATGCTCCCCACTGGCGCGGGCTGGCGCTGCTTTTTTGCAGTAGCGCCTGGCCCCGCAAGGAAAGATGAGAGGGAAGATCGCCCGCACCGTGTCCGGCAGGCGACAGAGGCGCTGAAAGTAGGCTGTCTGGCACCGTCTGTGCCACAAAGGTGCCGCTTCCGGCACGGGAAACGACGTAACCTTCCGCCACAAGCTGCTCGTAAACCGTCAACACCGTATTGCGCGACAGACGGAGTTCTGCGGCTAAATCACGGCTCGGCGGCAGGCGGCTTTGCGGGGCCAGACTCCCCTCGAGGATCGACAGGCGAATCGCGTTATATAATTTCTTATGCAGTTTGCCTTCGGTTTGTTCGTCCAGACGCAACTGCAGTAAATCACACACAAGCGAGCGCAAATTGGATCCCTTAATTATTCAAAACTGGTACTCGATTATAGGACCGCTTGTGTCATTGTTGCAAAAGAGGGTTGCTGCGAAATGAATCAATGACGGGGGAGTTTAAGGTGAAGAATAACGAATTACATCAACGCCGTTTACAGGCGACACCGCGTGGTATTGGCGTGATGTGCGGCTTCTATGCCGAAAAAGCAGAAAACGCGACGCTCTGGGATGTGGAAGGCAACGAAGTCATCGATTTCGCCGCCGGGATTGCAGTGCTCAATACCGGGCATCGTCACCCAAAAATCGTCGCAGCGGTGGAAAAACAGCTGCAGGCGTTTACCCATACGGCCTATCAAATTGTCCCGTACGAAAGCTATGTCTCGCTGGCGGAACGCATTAACGAACGCGTGCCGGTAGACGGCCCGGCCAAAACGGCCTTTTTCTCGACTGGGGCGGAAGCACTGGAAAACGCGGTGAAAATTGCCCGCGCCTATACCAAACGACCAGGTGTGATTACCTTCGGCGGCGGCTTCCACGGACGTACCTATATGACCATGGCGCTGACCGGTAAAGTGGCGCCGTACAAAATCGGCTTTGGCCCGTTTCCTGGTTCCATTTTCCATGCGCAATTTCCCAATACGCTCCATGGTGTAAGCACTGACGATGCACTGAAAAGTCTGGATCGTATCTTCAAAGCGGATATCGCCCCCGATCAGGTTGCGGCTATCCTGCTTGAACCGGTTCAAGGGGAAGGCGGATTCAATATTGCCCCTGACGACTTTATGCAGGCGCTGCGTAAACTCTGCGACACTCACGGCATTCTGCTGATTACCGATGAAGTGCAATCTGGCTTTGCGCGCACCGGTAAACTCTTTGCGGTGGAACATTACAGCGTCAAACCGGACTTGATCACCATGGCGAAGAGTCTGGCAGGTGGCCTGCCGCTTTCTGCGGTAGCGGGGCGTGCGGAAGTCATGGACGCACCGGCACCGGGCGGTTTGGGCGGTACTTATGCCGGCAACCCATTAGCCGTGGCCGCGGCGCATGCCGTGATGGATGTGATTGACGAAGAGAATCTGTGCGAACGCGCGAACCACCTGGGTAAACATCTGGTAGAAGTGCTGACTAAAGCGAAAGCAGACTGCCCGTACATTGCGGATATTCGCGCTCAGGGTTCTATGGTCGCCGTGGAATTTAACGATCCGCAAAGCGGGGAGCCGTCGGCGGAATTTACGAAACAAGTACAGGATAAAGCGCTGGCCGCCGGGTTGTTGCTGTTGAGTTGTGGTGTCTACGGCAACGTGATCCGCTTCCTCTATCCGCTGACCATCCCGGAAGTTCAGTTCCGTAAAGCACTGGATATTCTCTACCAGTCGCTGACCCACTAATTACCCAGCACAATGAAAGCCGCCGTCTGGCGGCTTTCTTACCTACTGTCATCCGCCTGTTATATAACCTTCAAAATTGTGGTTCCAAATTTCAGAAAATGGGTTATGTTTTAGCAGAGAATGCTGCCAAGACACGGGCGGCATCCCTGCTGGCTACTATCATATTCTTTGCTTATGACCGTCAGCAAAATAATGTGTCAAATAACAACATCACAACAAATGCAATCACCATAAACAATGGGGAATCTCAGGATGAAAATGAAGGGTAAAGCGTTACTGGCAGGATGTGTCGCGTTAGCGATGAGCAACATGGCATTCGCGAAAGATATTAAAGTCGCTGTCGTGGGTGCGATGTCTGGCCCGGTTGCGCAATACGGTGATCAGGAGTTTACTGGCGCTGAGCAGGCTGTTGCTGATATCAACGCCAAAGGCGGTATCAAAGGCGACAAGCTGGTTATCACCAAATATGATGATGCCTGCGACCCGAAACAAGCTGTTGCAGTAGCGAACAAAGTGGTTAACGACGGCATCAAATACGTTATTGGTCACCTGTGCTCCTCTTCTACCCAGCCTGCGTCCGATATTTATGAAGACGAAGGTATTCTGATGATTACGCCAGCAGCGACGGCTCCGGAGCTGACGGCTCGCGGCTATAAACTGACTCTGCGCACCACCGGCCTGGATTCTGATCAGGGCCCGACTGCGGCAAAATACATTCTGGAACACGTTAAACCGCAGCGCATTGCTGTTATCCACGATAAACAGCAGTACGGTGAAGGTCTGGCGCGTGCCGTACAGGATGGCCTGAAAAAAGGCGGCGCGAACGTGGTGTTCTTTGACGGTATCACGGCTGGCGAGAAAGACTTCTCCACGCTGGTTGCGCGTCTGAAAAAAGAAAACATCGACTTCGTTTACTACGGTGGCTATCACCCGGAAATGGGCCAGATCCTGCGTCAGTCTCGTGCTGCCGGTCTGCAAACTAAATTTATGGGTCCGGAAGGCGTAGCGAACGTTTCCCTGTCTAACATCGCGGGCGATTCTGCCGAAGGCATGTTAGTGACCAAACCGAAGAACTACGATCAGGTTCCGGCGAACAAACCTATCGTAGAAGCGATCAAAGCGAAGAAACAGGATCCGAGCGGCGCATTTGTATGGACCACCTACGCCGCGCTGCAGTCTCTGGCTGCTGGCCTGAACCAGTCTTCTGACCCGGCGGCTATCGCGACCTGGCTGAAAGGCAACTCTGTTGAGACCGTTATGGGGCCGTTGTCCTGGGACGAGAAGGGTGACCTGAAAGGCTTTGAGTTCGGCGTGTTCACCTGGCATGCGAATGGCACCGCCACTGACGCCAAATAAACAGTAAAAAGGCAACGCAAGTTGCCTTTTTTAATGTTTGCGCCCTCTCCCTGTGGGAGAGGGCCGGGGTGAGGGCATCAGACCGCACAGACCTACTTCCCCGGATGCGCTGCGCTTATCCGGACTACTTTCTTACGCGCTGACGCGTTTTACCCAGCCATCTTGCTCAGCGGTAAAGCCCATTGCCTGAGCAAATGCGGCCATCACGTTGCGATCTTCCACGCCGGCTTCGGTAATCCACCAGGTAGTAATAGCAGGATTATCGCGGATCACTTCTTCGAGCAAATATTGGCCAACGCCGCGGCGACGGGTGACATCACGCACGCGCAGCGAATCCAGAGCAGCCTGAGTGCCACTCAGGGTCACACGAACAGCGCCTAGTAATCGGTCGTTAAAACGCGCCGCATAAATGCGATGTGTTTCGTCAACCTCCAGCGAGGCAGGGGAGTATTCAGGCCAGACTTTAGCTAAATCAATATGATCCTGCTCGGTAAAACTTACCAGACGGATAATGGTCAATTTCATTCACAGCTTGTCCATGTCTCAAAAGATATTTGCAGTGTAAACAATTTCCTCTGACGCAGGCTGTTACTTTTTCATTTTTCGGTTTGCAGGCGATTACTTTTGAGCCAGGCGTTGCGGCAGATTTAAACATTAGGGATCGAAAAACAGGCAGCATTTTCCCCTGAAAGGTAGCGTTTTATTCCGCTCTTTGTGCCATTATTTTATGCTGTAAACTGAACTTTTTTGGTTTATCTCCAGCGTAATTCAGAATATTATCTCTGCTTAATCGCCTGAAAAATAGAGTATTTAGTCTGGTTTTTGCCAAAAAACTGCGCTAAACCATTCATGGCGCTGGTAAAAATAGCGTTGTCTATAAAAAGTACAGAATGCTTTTTAACCATAAAAAAACAATATATTTACACACGACATCACGAACGAGGATTTCAGAATGAGAAGGAACGCGAAGACATTAATCGCGGGGATGGTTGCACTTGCGATGTCTCACGCGGCCATGGCGAAGGATATAAAAGTTGCGGTTGTGGGGGCGATGTCCGGTCCGATTGCTCAATGGGGCGATATGGAGTTCAACGGTGCGCGCCAGGCTATCAAAGATATCAACGCTAAAGGCGGCGTTAAGGGCGACAAACTGGTCGCTGTGGAATATGACGACGCCTGTGACCCGAAACAAGCCGTTGCGGTGGCGAACAAAGTCGTTAACGACGGTATCAAATACGTAATTGGACATCTCTGCTCATCGTCAACGCAGCCTGCGTCTGACATCTACGAGGACGAAGGCATCCTGATGATCTCCCCCGGGGCGACTAACCCGGAACTGACCCAGCGCGGCTATCAGCACATTATGCGTACCGCAGGCCTGGACTCGTCTCAGGGGCCGACCGCCGCGAAATATATCCTCGGCACGGTTAAGCCGCAACGCATTGCCATCATTCACGACAAGCAGCAGTACGGTGAAGGCCTGGCGCGTTCTGTTCAGGAAGGGCTGAAAGCCGGTGGCGCGAATATCGTCTTCTTCGACGGCATTACCGCCGGTGAGAAAGATTTCTCTGCTCTCGTAGCCCGCCTTAAGAAAGAAAATATCGATTTTGTCTACTACGGTGGTTATTACCCGGAAATGGGGCAGATTCTGCGTCAGGCGCGTGCGAATGGTCTGCAGACCCAGTTTATGGGGCCAGAAGGCGTAGGGAATGCATCTCTTTCCAACATCGCGGGCGATGCGGCGGAAGGCATGCTGGTGACGATGCCGAAGCGTTACGACCAGGATCCGGCTAACCAGACCATCGTCGACGCGTTAAAAGCCGAGAAGAAAGACCCGAGTGGTCCGTATGTCTGGATCACCTATGCCGCAGTACAGTCTCTGGCACAGGCAATGGCGCGTTCTGGCAGTGATGAACCGCTCGTGCTGGTAAAAGATTTAAAAGCTAACGGAGCTAAAACCGTCATTGGGCCGCTGAACTGGGATGAGAAAGGCGATTTGAAAGGATTTGATTTCGGAGTCTTCCAGTGGCATGCCGATGGTTCGTCCACGGTAGCCAAATAAGGCAACCACTTATCATATTTCGCGCCGCAGATGCGTTGGCTGCGTTTATCCACCCCGGTCACGTATGACTTGTACGCTTCCGGGCTGAACAAACTTGCCGCCTTCCTGCAACTCGAATTATGGCGAGTGGGGGTTCAACATCCCGGCTTGTCGGGTTTAGAAAGGTTACGTTATGTCCGAGCAGTTTCTCTATTTCTTGCAGCAGATGTTTAACGGCGTGACGCTGGGAAGCACCTATGCATTGATCGCCATCGGTTACACCATGGTGTATGGCATTATCGGCATGATCAACTTCGCCCATGGCGAGGTCTATATGATCGGCAGTTATGTCTCCTTTATGATTATTGCCGCTTTGATGATGATGGGTATCGACGCCAGTTGGCTGCTGATTGCCGCAGGCTTTGTCGGCGCTATCGTCATTGCCAGCGCGTATGGCTGGAGTATTGAGCGTGTGGCCTATCGGCCGGTGCGCAACTCCAAACGCCTGATTGCACTGATTTCCGCCATCGGCATGTCAATCTTCCTGCAAAACTATGTCAGCCTGACCGAAGGTTCACGTGACGTCGCGTTGCCGAGCCTGTTTAACGGCCAGTGGACGGTCGGCAGCAGTGATAATTTCGCTGCCACCATCACGACTATGCAGCTGGTTATCTGGATTGTGACCTTTGTTTCCATGCTTGCGCTGACGGTGTTTATCCGTTATTCCCGCATGGGGCGCGCCTGCCGCGCCTGTTCAGAAGACCTGAAAATGGCGAGCCTGCTTGGTATCAACACTGACCGCGTGATTGCCCTGACCTTTGTGATCGGCGCAGCGATGGCGGCAGTGGCGGGTGTGTTGCTCGGTCAGTTCTATGGCGTAATCAACCCCTATATCGGCTTTATGGCGGGGATGAAAGCCTTTACCGCAGCGGTACTGGGCGGTATCGGTAGCATTCCGGGTGCGATGATCGGCGGCCTGATTCTGGGCATCACCGAAGCACTCTCCTCGGCGTACCTGAGTACGGAATATAAAGACGTGGTGGCGTTTGCCCTGCTGATCATCGTGCTGCTGGTGATGCCGACCGGTATCCTGGGTCGCCCGGAGGTTGAAAAAGTATGAAACCAATGCATTTTGCGATGGCGTTGCTCTCAGCCGTCCTGTTTTTTGTGCTGGCGTCCGTCTTTATGGGCGTACAGTTAGAGCTGGATGGTACCAAACTGGTGGTGAACACCGCGGCGAGTATTCGCTGGGAGTGGGTGTTCATTGGTACTGCCGTGGTCTTTTTCTTCCAGCTACTGCGCCCGGTTTACCAGAAAACCCTGAAAAACGTCTCGGGGCCGAAATTCATTCTGCCGGCGATCGACGGTTCGACCGTTAAACAGAAACTCTTCCTGGTGGCCCTGCTGGTTGCTGCCGTAGCATGGCCGTTTGTGGTTTCGCGCGGTACGGTGGATATCGCCACCATGACCATGATTTATATCATCCTCGGCCTCGGGCTGAACGTGGTGGTGGGGCTGTCCGGTCTGCTGGTGTTGGGTTATGGCGGTTTCTACGCCATTGGCGCTTACACCTTCGCGCTGCTGAACCACTATTACGGCCTTGGTTTCTGGACATGTCTGCCGCTGGCGGGCCTGGTATCAGCGGCAGCGGGTTTCCTGCTGGGCTTCCCGGTACTGCGTCTGCGTGGAGATTACCTGGCGATTGTCACCCTCGGTTTCGGCGAAATCGTCCGTATTCTGCTGCTGAACAACACTGAAATTACCGGTGGTCCGAACGGGATCAGCCAGATTCCAAAGCCGACGCTGTTCGGACTGGAGTTTAGCCGTACCGCGCGCGAGGGCGGCTGGGATACGTTCAGCAACTTCTTTGGCGTGCCTTATGATCCCAGCGACCGTGTCGTCTTCCTTTATATGGTTGCGCTGCTGCTGGTCATCGTTACCCTGTTTGTGATTAACCGTCTGCTGCGTATGCCGCTCGGTCGCGCCTGGGAAGCGCTGCGTGAAGATGAAATTGCCTGCCGCTCTCTGGGCCTCAACCCGACCCGCATCAAGCTGACCGCGTTCACTATCAGCGCCGCGTTTGCGGGTTTTGCCGGTACGCTGTTTGCTGCACGCCAGGGTTTTGTCAGCCCGGAGTCCTTCACCTTTGCGGAGTCCGCATTTGTGCTGGCAATCGTGGTTCTGGGCGGTATGGGTTCGCAGTTTGCGGTTATCCTGGCAGCGATTCTGCTGGTGGTTTCCCGTGAGCTGATGCGTGATTTCAATGAGTACAGCATGTTGATGCTGGGTGGATTGATGGTACTGATGATGATTTGGCGTCCTCAAGGCTTGCTGCCGATGACCCGTCCGCAACTGAAACTGAAAAACGGTCAGGCAAAGGGAGAGCAGGCATGAGTCAGCCATTGTTATCCGTAAACGGCCTGATGATGCGTTTTGGCGGCCTGCTGGCCGTCAACAACGTGGCGCTGGATTTACATCCGCAGGAGATCGTTTCGCTGATTGGCCCGAATGGTGCGGGCAAAACCACCGTCTTTAACTGCCTGACCGGTTTCTACAAACCGACGGGCGGCACCATCATGCTACGCGAGCAGCACCTGGAAGGGTTGCCAGGTCAGCAAATCGCACGCATGGGTGTAGTTCGTACTTTCCAGCACGTACGACTGTTTCGTGAAATGACGGTGATTGAAAACCTGCTGGTGGCACAGCATCAGCAACTGAAAACCGGTGTGTTCTCCGGCCTGCTGAAAACACCGTCTTTCCGCCGCGCGCAAAGTGAAGCGCTGGATCGCGCCGCCACCTGGCTTGAGCGTATTGGTCTGCTTGAGCATGCCAACCGCCAGGCAAGCAACCTCGCCTATGGCGACCAGCGTCGCCTGGAGATTGCCCGTTGCATGGTGACACAGCCGGAAATCCTGATGCTGGATGAACCGGCGGCAGGTCTGAACCCGAAAGAAACCAAAGAGCTGGACGAGTTAATTGTTGAGCTGCGTAACAACCACAACACCACCATCTTGCTCATCGAACATGATATGAAGCTGGTGATGGGGATCTCCGATCGTATTTATGTCGTCAACCAGGGGACGCCGCTGGCTAACGGTACGCCGGAAGAAATTCGTAATAACCCGGACGTGATCCGTGCATACCTCGGTGAGGCATAAGATGGAAAAAGTCATGTTGTCCTTTGACAAAGTTAGCGCCCACTACGGCAAAATCCAGGCATTGCACGATGTCAGCCTGCATATCAATCAGGGTGAGATTGTTACCCTGATCGGCGCCAACGGCGCGGGTAAAACCACACTGCTGGGTACCCTGTGCGGCGATCCGCGTGCAACCAGTGGTCGTATCGTGTTTGATGGCAAAGACATTACCGACTGGCAGACGGCGAAAATCATGCGTGAAGCGGTGGCGATTGTGCCGGAAGGGCGCCGTGTCTTTTCTCGTATGACCGTGGAAGAGAACCTGGCGATGGGCGGCTTCTTTGCCGACCGTGACCAGTTTCAGGATCGCATCAAGTGGGTCTACGAGCTGTTCCCTCGTCTGCATGAACGTCGGATTCAGCGTGCGGGCACGATGTCCGGCGGCGAACAGCAGATGCTGGCGATTGGTCGCGCGTTAATGAGCCAGCCGCGCCTGCTGCTGCTGGACGAACCCTCACTGGGGCTTGCGCCGATCATCATTCAGCAGATTTTCGATACCATCGAACAACTGCGTAAAGATGGGATGACAATCTTCCTCGTCGAGCAGAACGCCAACCAGGCGCTGAAACTCGCCGATCGCGGCTATGTGCTGGAAAACGGCCACGTCGTACTGGAAGATACCGGCGATGCGCTGCTGGCGAACGAAGCGGTGCGTAGCGCCTATCTTGGCGGTTGATCGCGTTTCCCCCTCACCCTAACCCTCTCCCCGTGGGAGAGGGGCGGGGTGAGGGCATCAGGCTGCACCCAACCCTAAAAACCCCTTCACACAACCATCATCTCTCTGACGCCTGGCTGTCACCTTATTGTAATTAAAAGGTTATTTTTCTGTCATTCGAGCATGTCATGTTACCTCGCGAGCATAAAACGCGTGATATCGCGCATCCGGCACAACAAGAGAGAAAACCGAATGACACCGTTACGACACACAGCTTTAGGACTGGCTCTTGGGTTGATCTTTGCAGGCAACGCAATGGCTGTCACGACAATCCCATTCTGGCATTCCATGGAAGGCGAGTTAGGCAAAGAAGTTGACTCCCTGGCGCAACGTTTTAACGACACCCACCCGGATTACAAAATTGTGCCGGTGTACAAAGGTAACTACGAGCAGAGCCTGAGTGCGGGTATCGCAGCGTTTCGTACCGGTAATGCGCCGGCCCTGCTGCAGGTTTACGAAGTAGGGACGGCGACCATGATGGCATCGAAAGCCATTAAGCCGGTCTACGAAGTGTTCAAAGACGCCGGTATCAACTTTGATGAATCCCAGTTTGTGCCGACCGTTGCCGGTTACTACACCGATTCAAAAACGGGTCACCTGCTGTCCCAGCCGTTCAACAGCTCCACACCGGTGCTGTACTACAACAAAGATGCTTTCAAAAAAGCGGGTCTGGATCCCGAGCAACCGCCAAAAACCTGGCAGGATCTGGCTGCATACACGGCCAAACTGAAAGCAACAGGGATGAAGTGCGGTTACGCCAGCGGCTGGCAGGGTTGGATCCAGATTGAAAACTTTAGCGCCTGGCACGGCCTGCCTGTTGCGACCAAAAACAACGGTTTCGACGGTACGGATGCGGTTCTGGAGTTCAACAAACCGGAGCAGGTGAAACACATCGCCATGCTCGAAGAGCTGAACAAGAAGGGCGATTTCAGCTATTTCGGTCGTAAAGACGAGTCTACTGAGAAGTTTTATAACGGCGACTGTGCGATTACCACTGCGTCCTCTGGCTCGCTGGCGGATATCCGTCATTACGCCAAATTTAACTACGGTGTGGGCATGATGCCTTACGACGCCGACGTGAAAGGCGCGCCGCAGAACGCCATCATCGGCGGGGCCAGCCTGTGGGTTATGCAGGGTAAAGACAAGCCGACCTATACCGGTGTTGCGCAGTTCCTTGAGTTCCTGGCTAAACCGGAAATCGCCGCTGAATGGCACCAGAAAACCGGCTACCTGCCGATTACTACTGCGGCATACGATCTGACCCGTAAAGAAGGCTTCTATGACAAGAACCCGGGTGCGGATATCGCGACGCGCCAGATGCTGAACAAGCCGCCGTTGCCATTCACCAAAGGTCTGCGTCTGGGCAACATGCCGCAGATTCGTACCATTGTGGATGAAGAACTGGAAAGCGTCTGGACCGGCAAGAAAACGCCACAGCAGGCGCTGGATTCGGCGGTCGAACGTGGTAATCAACTGCTGCGCCGCTTCGAGCAGTCGACTAAGTCTTAATGTAAAGGTGCTGGATGTTCCCCGGTGGCGCTGCGCTTACCGGGGCTACATCATTAAGTAGCCCGGATAAGGCGCTTGCGCCGCCATCCGGGAGTGCATTCAGCAACGTTTAGCCAAAGAGTAACCTCATGTCCTCATCCCGTCCGGTGTTTCGTTCCCGCTGGCTGCCTTACCTGCTGGTCGCGCCTCAACTGGTTATCACCGTTATTTTCTTTATCTGGCCTGCAGGCGAAGCGCTGTGGTATTCGGTACAAAGTGTTGATCCGTTCGGCCTGTCGAGTCAGTTCGTGGGCCTTGATAATTTTGTGGCCCTGTTCCATGACGGCTATTACCTTGAGTCCTTCTGGACAACGATGCGTTTTAGCGCGCTGGTCACCTTTTTTGGCCTGTTCTCGTCCCTGTTCTTTGCCGCACTGGTCGACAACGTGGTACGCGGCAGCCGTGTATACCAGACGTTAATGCTGCTCCCGTATGCCGTCGCCCCGGCCGTCGCCGCGGTGTTGTGGATATTTCTCTTCAACCCTGGTCGCGGTTTGATAACCCACTTTCTTGAACAATTTGGTTATAACTGGAACCATGCGCAAAACAGTGGACAGGCCATGTTCCTGGTGGTTTTTGCTTCTATCTGGAAGCAGATTAGTTACAACTTTTTATTCTTCTTCGCTGCGCTGCAATCTATTCCCCGTTCCCTGGTGGAAGCGGCGGCGATTGACGGCGCAGGGCCGATTCGACGCTTCTTTAAGCTCTCGTTGCCGCTGATTGCCCCGGTGAGTTTCTTCCTGCTGGTGGTCAACCTGGTGTATGCCTTTTTCGATACCTTCCCGGTGATTGATGCCGCGACGGCGGGTGGCCCGGTACAGGCAACGACCACGCTGATTTATAAGATTTACCGTGAAGGTTTTGCCGGTCTGGATCTGTCCGCTTCCGCTGCACAGTCCGTGGTGCTGATGTTCCTGGTGATCGTGCTGACGGTCGTTCAGTTCCGTTATGTTGAAAGCAAGGTACGCTACCAATGATTGAGAATCGTCCCGGGCTGACTTTTTTCAGCCACCTTCTGCTTATTCTGGGCATTGTGACGATCCTGTTTCCGCTGTATGTCGCCTTTGTGGCGGCAACGCTGGATAACAACGCCGTTTATGAAACGCCAATGACCCTGATTCCCGGCACGCACCTGCTGGAAAATATGAAAGCGATTTGGGTTAACGGCGTTGGCGTTAACAGTGCGCCGTTCTGGCTGATGATGCTTAACAGCTTCATCATGGCGTTCTCTATTACCGTGGGGAAAATCGCCGTCTCGATGCTCTCCGCCTTTGCCATCGTCTGGTTCCGCTTTCCGCTACGTAACCTCTTTTTCTGGATGATTTTTATCACCCTGATGCTGCCGGTTGAAGTGCGTATTTTCCCGACGGTGGAAGTGATTGCGAACCTGAAAATGCTCGACAGCTACACCGGGTTAACGCTACCGCTGATGGCTTCGGCTACGGCGACATTCCTCTTTCGCCAGTTTTTTATGACGCTGCCGGATGAGCTGATGGAAGCGGCGCGTATTGATGGCGCCTCACCGATGCGCTTTTTCCGGGATATCGTGCTGCCGCTGTCAAAAACCAATCTGGCGGCGCTGTTTGTCATTACCTTTATCTACGGCTGGAACCAGTATTTATGGCCCCTGCTTATCATCAGCGACGTCAATCTGGGCACCGCTGTCGCGGGCATCAAAGGCATGATCGCCGTAGGTGAAGGCACCACACAATGGAACCAGGTAATGGCGGCCATGCTGCTCACGCTGATTCCCCCGGTCGTTATCGTTTTTGCCATGCAGCGTGCGTTTGTGCGTGGCCTGGTCGACAGTGAGAAATAAGATGGCAGGATTAAAACTACAGGCCGTAACCAAGAGCTGGGATAACGGCAAAACGCAGGTTATTCAGCCGTTGACGCTGGATGTGGCAGACGGCGAATTTATTGTGATGGTTGGGCCATCCGGTTGCGGAAAGTCGACGCTGCTCCGCATGGTCGCCGGCCTTGAGCGCGTCAGTACAGGCGATATCTGGATTGATAGCCAGCGCGTAACAGAAACAGAACCGAAAGATCGCGGTATTGCGATGGTGTTCCAGAACTATGCGCTCTACCCGCATATGAGCGTGGAAGAGAACATGGCCTGGGGGCTGAAAATTCGCGGCATGGGTAAAGAGCACATTGCCGAACGCGTGAAAGAGGCGGCCCGTATTCTGGAGCTCGATGGTCTGTTAAAGCGCCGCCCGCGCGAGTTATCCGGCGGTCAGCGTCAGCGTGTGGCGATGGGACGTGCCATTGTGCGCGATCCGGCGGTGTTCCTGTTTGATGAACCGTTATCAAACCTGGACGCGAAACTACGCGTCCAGATGCGGCTCGAATTACAGCATTTACATCGTCGCCTGAAAACGACCTCGCTCTACGTAACCCACGACCAGGTAGAAGCAATGACGCTGGCGCAGCGTGTTATGGTGATGAATAAAGGCGTGGCGGAACAGATCGGCACGCCTGTTGAGGTGTATGAAAAACCGGCCAGCCGCTTTGTGGCGAGCTTTATCGGCAGCCCGGCCATGAACCTGCTTGATGGGCGTATCAGCAGCACCGGCACCCATTTTGAGTTAGAAAGCGGGATGGCGCTGCCCATTAACTGGTATTACCGGGGTTATGCCGGGCGTAAAATGACGCTGGGTATCCGCCCGGAACATATTGCGTTAAGCTCTCAGTCCGCAGGTGGCGTACCGCTGGTGATGGATACGCTTGAGATGCTTGGCGCAGACAATCTGGCTCACGGTCGCTGGGGCGATCACAAGCTGGTGGTGCGTCTTGCACATCAGGACAGGCCGCAGCAGGGCAGCACGTTGTGGCTGCATTTGCCGGAGAATCACCTGCACCTTTTTGACGGTGAAACAGGACAACGTGTATGAGTAACTGGCCTTACCCCCACGTCGCCGCCCATCGTGGCGGTGGTAAACTCGCCCCGGAAAACACCCTGGCGGCCATTGATGTGGGTGCCCGCTATGGTCACACGATGATCGAATTCGATGCGAAGTTGTCGAAAGACGGGCATATTTTTCTGCTGCATGACGATAATCTCGAACGTACCAGCAACGGCTGGGGTATTGCCGGGGAGCTGGAATGGAGCGATCTGCTGAAAGTTGATGCGGGTGGCTGGTTTAGCGGCGAATTCAAAGATGAACCGTTGCCGCTGCTGTCGCAAGTTGCCGACCGTTGCCGTCAGTACGGCATGATGGCCAACATCGAAATTAAACCGACGACCGGCACTGGCCCGCTGACGGGTAAAGTGGTGGCGTTAGCCGCGCGTGAACTCTGGGCTGATATGCCGACACCGTTGCTGTCGTCGTTTGAAATCGATGCGCTGGAAGCGGCAATGGCGGCAGCGCCGGAATTACCGCGTGGGTTGCTACTGGATGAATGGCGCGACGACTGGCGGGAATTGACCAGCCGTCTGGAGTGTTTTTCCATCCATCTTAATCACACGCTTCTGGATGAAGAACGAGTGGATATGCTGCGGGACGCTGGATTACGCATTCTGGTTTATACCGTCAACCGCCCTCAGCGCGCATCCGAGTTGCTACGCTGGGGCGTTGATTGCATCTGTACTGACAATATTGCCGTCATCGGGCCAGATTTTCAGCCTTAAGGCGCAACGGTTTTTAGCGGTATATTGGCTTGCGGCGTGCTGACATGGCTTTGATTCAGCATGCTGCTGCCTGTCTGGTTCGCGGGCAGCATATGTTGCTGCTGGCCCAGTGTCGCATCGTTGTTAGCGCTTTGGTTCAACATGCCGCCGTTTGTATTGGGGAGTATTTGCTGGGTATTCGGATCGAGCTCCCCCGGCTGTGCCTGCCTTACCCGCTGGGAATTATTATTAATCTGCGCTTCCAGATGCTGCTGTTGCAGGCGGGTCTGCGTCTGCAAATTCTGATTTAACATCCCTTTTTGCTGCTGTTGCTGATTGAGCATTTGCGTCTGCATTCGCTGCTGACTCGGTATCTGGTAACCCGGCTGATTCGGGTTATTGGTGGTGTTGAGCGGCTGTGCGAAAGCGGTCAATGGCAAGAATGCGGCCAGAATAAATAGTCGTTTCATCATCATCTCCTCCTTCTGAGGCTTCCTTTAAGTTTACTCCGTTTCACGCATTACGATGATCTTTTAGGAGTTCTGAACCAGGCTTAAGCGGGGACTGTTGCCCCTTCTCAGGAGAACGACGATGATGAAACAGAAGTTTGCGCGTTGGGTGGCGATAGCCGCTCTGATGGCGGGAGGATGTTTTAGCGTTGCGGCGGCACCTCCGCCCGTGGCGGCCCCGGCTCCGGTGTCATATGGCGTTGAGGCGGATGTCTTTCATCCGGTTCGTGCGAAGCAGGGGATGGTGGCGTCCGTTGACGAAACCGCCACCCGCGTTGGCGTCGATATCCTTAAGCAGGGGGGCAACGCCGTGGATGCGGCTGTGGCGGTTGGCTATGCGCTGGCCGTGACGCACCCGCAGGCCGGTAATCTTGGTGGCGGCGGGTTTATGATGATCCGCACTAAAGACGGCAAAACGACGGCTATTGATTTTCGTGAAATGGCCCCGGCAGCCGCAACGCGCGATATGTTTCTTGACGACCAGGGCAACCCGGACAGCAAAAAATCTCTCACGTCACACTTAGCTTCCGGTACGCCTGGCACCGTGGCGGGCTTTGCGCTGGCGCTGGAAAAATATGGCACATTGCCGCTGAATAAAGTCGTACAACCCGCGATTAAGCTGGCGAAGCAGGGCTTCGTAGTGAATGACGCGCTGGCTGACGATCTCAAAACCTATGGCAGTGAAGTACTGCCAAATCATGAAAACAGCAAAGCTATCTTCTGGAAAGATGGCGAACCGCTGAAAAAAGGCGACAAACTGATTCAGGCTAATCTGGCAAAGAGTCTGGAGATGATTGCCGAAAAAGGGCCGGATGCATTCTATAAAGGGGCGATTGCCGATCAGATTGCCCAGGAGATGAGCAAAAACGGCGGCCTAATCACGAAAGAAGATCTGGCTAATTATAAAGCCGTTGAGCGCATACCGATCAGCGGTGACTACCGCGGCTACCAGATTTTCTCCATGCCGCCGCCTTCTTCCGGGGGGATCCATATTGTGCAGATCCTCAATATTCTTGAGAACTTTGATCTCGCAAAATATGGCTTCGGCAGCGCGGATACTTTGCAGGTGATGGCTGAGGCAGAAAAGTACGCCTATGCCGACAGGTCTGAATATCTTGGCGACCCGGATTTTGTGAAGGTGCCCTGGCAGGCGTTGACCAACAAGGATTATGCAAAATCGCTGGCCCAGCAAATTGACGTCAACAAAGCGAAGCCATCGAGCCAGATTCGTCCGGGCAAGCTTGAGCCCTACGAGAGTAACCAGACGACACACTATTCAGTGGTGGATAAAGACGGGAATGCCGTTGCGGTGACCTACACCCTCAACACCACCTTTGGCAGCGGGATTGTGGCGGGGAATACCGGCATCCTGATGAACAACGAAATGGACGACTTCTCTGCCAAACCGGGTGTTCCGAATGTGTATGGACTGGTGGGGGGCGATGCAAATGCGGTAGGGCCGGGCAAACGTCCTCTCTCTTCTATGTCGCCGACTATCGTAGTGAAAGACGGAAAAACATGGCTGGTCACAGGCAGCCCTGGTGGTAGTCGAATCATCACAACAGTGCTGCAAATTGTAGTAAACAGCATCGATTTTGGGATGAACGTCGCCGAAGCGACCAATGCACCGCGCTTCCATCATCAGTGGCTGCCGGATGAACTGCGCGTCGAAAAAGGCTTTAGCCCGGATACTCTCAAGCTGCTTGAGCAGAAAGGGCAAAAGGTTGCCGTGAAAGAGGCGATGGGCAGCACGCAGAGCATTATGGTTGGCCCGGACGGCACGCTGTATGGTGCGTCTGACCCACGTACGGTGGATGATTTAACGGCGGGGTATTAAGCGAAATGGCCCTTTTATGGGAAAGGGCCATTTATTATATGAATGAATTCACAGCCAGCCTGAAATATTCTTAGTTGTATCAACGAAGTATATTCCCTTGCAGGGAATTAGCGTTTTTGTTTCAATGATGGTTAGGTCGGATTAGCCATGTTTTAAACATGCGCACCAAGGACAGGCCAGGAGAATATACATGGACGCTAATCAGGTGATTTTATCCGTTTTAACTAAGCATGACCTTTTCTATCTTAAAAACAGGTATTTACAGATGCGGAAAAATGCGCGGGCGGCGGCACAACGCCGAAACGAACGAGAACATTTACCCTTTGTTATTCTGAGCCTTGCGGATTTTTGTTCAAGTGGCATCGTCATGTTTTCATCGATCGGTTTTATTTTTATTATTTATGCTTTTTTTCAGGATGAAGTATTGAAAGGTCTAATTTGTAGTGGCATTACATTTATAATGATTATTCTTTGCTTTTTATACGTCGGCGTCAGACATACCAGGTTTCCATGCATACTTGCTTTAAAAATTTTAATAATCAGGGCGAAATGTTTGAGGTATAAAATTCCGGTTCCGCAAAGACTCCCTGATGACTGGGAAATTTATACAATATAGTGGGAAAAGGCTTTTTAAGTCGATATTCGCCTTTTAGAATGTTGCTTTAAGTTTTTGCCGTGAGGCGTTAGTCTGAAATAAATTCAGGTGTTGGTTTCAACGAAGATGCTTTTTTTACGCTGTATTAAGTATCAGCAAAAGGACAGGCCAGGAGAATATACATGGACGCTAATCAGGTGATTTTATCCGTTTTAACGAAGAAGGATCTTTTCTATCTTAAAAACAGATATTTACAGATGCGGAAAAATGCGCGGGCGGCGACAAGGCACCAAAATGAAAGGGAGCATTTACCCTTTGTTATTCTGAGTCTTGCAGAATTTTGTTCAAGTGGTAATTTAATGTTTTCATCACTAGGGTTTATCTTCTTTATCTCTGCTTTTTTTCAGGATGAAGTATTGAAAGGTCTGATTTGTACTGCGATTACATTTATGATGGTTATTCTTTGCTGCTTATATTCCGACTTCAGACAAACCAGATTTCCGGCTATGCTTATTTTTAAAATGTCATTAATCAGAGCGAAATGCTTAAGGTATAAAATTCCGGTGCCGCAAAGCCTCCCTGATGACTGGGAAATTTATCCTATATAGTGGGCAAAGGCTTTTTAAGTCGATATTCGCCTTTTAGAATGTTGCCTTAAATTTTTGCCGCGAGGCGTTAGTCTGAAATAAATTCAGGTGTTGGTTTCAACGAAGATGCTTTTTTTACGCTGTATTAAGCATCAGCAAAAGGACAGGCCAGGAGAATGTACATGGACGCTAATCAGGTGATTTTATCCGTTTTAACGAAGAAGGATCTTTTCTATCTTAAAAACAGATATTTACAGATGCGGAAAAATGCGCGGGCGGCGACAAGGCACCAAAATGAAAGGGAGCGTTTACCCTTTGTTATTCTGAGTCTTGCAGAGTTTTGTTCAAGTGGTAACTTCCTGTTTTTAGTAGTGTTCGTTTCCGCAATTGCTAATGCTGTGTTTCGGGATGAAATTATAAAAGGTCTTATTATTACTGGGTTTATAATTATAATAACTTTTTTTGGATTTTTATACGTCGACGCCAGACAAACCCGGTTTCCGGCTATGCTTATTTTTAAAATGTCATTAATCAGAGCGAAATGCTTAAGGTATAAAATTCCGGTACCGAAAAGGCTACCTGATGACTGGGAAATCAACTGGTCCATATAGTCAATTAAGGCTTTCCATATCGATATTCATCATCGATAAAGGTGGCCTTAAATTTTCTCAACGAGTCGCCAACCTGATAAATTTTCAATGGCGTTGGTTTTAATGAGAATGCGTTTCTGAAGTCCTGCGAAACGGCTTTATAAAGCCGTCCGGTTCCGGGCTTGTCTCCCCAGGAGCGTAACGCCAGCGAGTTTTTATTGGGCACGATTTTCATGCCGGAATAGGCTGCATAGGCGGTAACGGCAAAGTCTACTGAGCTATAAGCAAGGTCGCCTTCATCGATATCATAGCCCATTTTTTGGGCAATAAAACGATAGGTCTTACGTATTATCCATGGCTTCTGTTGATCGTAGAGTAAAGGCGTAATACTTTCATAAATATTATTTAAACCATGCCCAGCTATCACCACGCTTATGCCTTTTATTCGTTTAGAATGGACCGTATTGCCAAACTTGTAAACACCCCGCGCACCAAAAATCTGCCCCACGCCGGAAACAACCCCTCCGGCTATCTTAGCGTATTTTAAGATACCTTGATCCTCAAATATATCGGTGATGATATACTTGTGATAATCGCCTCGCCGCAGGCTCTGATACTCTTTTTCAGCTAACTCGAACTCAAACTTAAGCTCATTGATTAACCTGATTCGTTCATTTATATCAAACGTACTGTTAAATCGACGAGTGATATCGATGATGACATTTTCGATCTCCTGAATATAATCCATTCTTGATATCGATGAATCTATAAAAAATACCGAGGCCAGGTTTGCCACACGGCGAAGCGCTAACGCGTACTGTTCCAGATCCCGCCTTAAATAACTGATCGCTGATGTTCCCATTTAAAATATCCTTTCTTCCCAGAGGCTCCATGCGCTTGTCCCTGCGGCAACATGCTCCCATACCACCGATTCATAGACAAAGGAGACGCTCTCCTGAGGTTGGCTGTCATTATGGGTGAGGGAATTAGGATAATAAAAACGAATATGATTTATTTTTGCTTTGACAAGTTTTAGTTGGAAATAATGTTCCATGCCTCCGCCACGGCTTGAACGATAAAAATTAAAAAGACATTCAAGCTCTTCATTTTTACTTATGGCATTGGCTAACAGTGGCGTGGACTTATCGATGGGCTTTCTGATTTCAACTGGCTGCATTAATACATTTTGTTCACGCGTTATCTCGCTGGTTAATTCATAGATGAAGATTTCATCCTCGTGCATCAATTGATAACTATTGCCAATGGATTTCTGTGTTGAACACCCTTCGGAAATCAATCCTTGCTGCGAGCCCTGAAGAGAAAGATAAATAATGTTTGCCATTTTAGCCTCCTGCTAAAAATATTTATTTACTCTTTTTATTGGCGCCGTGTCCAGAACAGATTAAACATTTATTTTATGAATAGATTTATAAATAATATTTATGTACCTAAAAAACTTTCTCTCTCTTTTTCAAAAGAGAGAGAAAGGGATTATTTTATCCGCGCCATAAAATAGGCATCAATATACTCGCCATTGCGCAGGGCGAAGCGCTTTCCGGTGCCTTCAATTTTAAAACCGAACCTCTGATACAGCGTCAACGCCGGGGCATTATCAACGAAGACGGTCAGTTCAATACGTTCTATTCGCAGCCAGTTGTCGCACAGATTGACCATTTCATGCATCAACGCACTGCCAACGCCGCGCCCCTGTTTTTCGGCTGAAACACCAATACCAAAAGTGGCAACGTGGCCGCGCCGGGGGTTTTCCATGATATCCAGAGCCAGGTGTCCGACGACCTCTTTATCAATACAGGCGACGAGGTGGCGTCGGCCTGGTTTGACGGCGGCCCTTTCTTGCCACATTGCCATGGAAGGATGAGGAATTTGTAGCGTGTCGTGATACACCCCAGGATGTGAATTGATATGGCGTAATGCTTCTGCATCGCTGGCTTCAATATGGCGTATCACAATGTTACTCATTCCTTTTTTCCTCTGTTGGTGAAGTTGCCTCTTCAACATCATGGACTTTGCAAAGTGCGTCAACTGCCATTTTTTGCAAAAAAGGGGTAGACAAGTGCGAATGATAATGATTATTATTGCCATGCGTTCAGGGAAACCGATACGGTAATCCTGAAAGCACGACATTGCTCACATTGCTTCCAGTATTTCTTAGCCAGCCGGGTGCTGGCTTTTTTTTTACCTGCGTTTTTCCTCAACCTTTTTGCTTACACTATCCGTAGTGGCGTCGAGTACCAGCCCTACAACGTTCGTCTGTTCATGCCGTGGGGCACGCAGTTCTGCCTGGCCGGTAAAGGTGCCACCCTGCTTTACGCTCAGCGAGTGATAGGCGAGCGTGCCGGTTAACGTACCGTTTTCGGCAATATCTACCGCATCACCTGTACACTGACCTGTCACGGTGCCGTCGATAATCAGTTCCTGACAGTTAATATTCCCATCAACCCGTCCTTCACGCATGACGTTGACCAGACTCTCTTTTACGTTGATATCTCCACGTACGCTGCCATAAACATAAACCGGGCTGGATGAGGTGATATTGCCTTCAAGGTGAACATCGCAGGCGATCACCGTACGAGTCTCTTTCTGCGCCGGATGTTGGTTATCGGGGGAGGGCGTGGTGACGATTGCGCCCTGGTTTTCGCTGTTTTTATGTTTTTTGAACATACCTGTAATTAATCCTCTGAGGATAAAAGCGCTAAAGAAGGCAAAAGCCAGCAGTCCTGCGCTTTGCGCCAGCGTTGATGCGCCAACGCACCATGCCAACAGCGCAAACAACCAGACCAGAAGGGTGATGTTTAGCAGGAGATATTTTCTGTCCATGCATAATTCCCTGGGCCGCTTTCTATTGCAGTCAGCGCCATGCGTGGCTGACCTGTTATCGCGCGAAACATCCTGCTTTTCGCGGCACTTTTATCAGCAATTTGGGCGAAGAGATCAAGATGTGGTAGGGGATTTTAAGAATGAAAGTGATTGTTTATTCTGCTTTTATAATTCCAGAATATAGATGGTAAGGTTGCAATGCTGTGGCTGAATATCTTGTTCATTGATGGCGGCGGTTTTTATCCGTGGGCGTCTTGCGCTAAGGTTTAAGGCTGCGACGCTAAACAAGGACAGCATTATGACTCTGCATTGCGCATTTATCGGCTTTGGTAAAAGTACCACCCGCTACCACCTCCCTTACGTTCTCAATCGCAAAGATACCTGGCATGTGGCGCATATCTTTCGCCGCCATGCGAAACCGGAAGAACAGCAGCCGCAGTATCAGCACATTCACTTCACCAGCGATTTTGATGAGGTTCTTAATGATCCGCAGGTCAGGCTGGTCATCGTTTGTACCCACGCGGACAGCCATTTTGAGTATGCGAAACGGGCGCTGGAAGCCGGGAAAAATGTGCTGGTTGAGAAGCCATTTACACCGACGATTGCCGAAGCAGTGACTCTCTTTGAACTGGCGAAAAGTAAAGGTCTGATCGTTACGCCGTATCAGAATCGCCGCTTTGACTCCTGTTTTTTGACAGCCAAAAAAGCCATTGAAAGCGGCAAGTTAGGTGAAATCGTTGAAGTAGAGAGCCATTTTGATTACTACCGCCCGATTGCGGAAACGAAACCGGGCCTGCCGCAGGACGGGTCGTTCTATGGCCTTGGCGTGCATACGATGGATCAAATTATTTCACTGTTTGGTCGCCCGGACCATGTGGCATATGACATTCGTAGCCTGCGTAACAAGGCCAATCCGGATGATACCTTTGAAGCTCAGCTCTTTTATGGCGACCTGAAAGCTATCGTGAAAACCAGCTACCTGGTCAAAATCGACTATCCGAAGTTTATTGTCCATGGCCGCAAAGGATCATTCATCAAGTACGGCATCGACCAGCAGGAGACCAGCCTGAAGGCCAATATCATGCCCGGAGATGCGGGGTTTGCGGCAGATGACAGTGTCGGTGTGCTGGAGTATGTGAATGACGCAGGTGAAACGGTGCGTGAGGAACTGAAACCGGAAATCGGTGACTATGGTCGGGTCTATGATGCGCTCTATGCCACATTGACTGCCGGGGCGGATAATTACGTCAAGGAATCTGATGTTCTGACCAACCTGGAGATCCTGGAACGTGCCTTTGAACAGGCCTCTCCCGCGACGGTAACCCTCGCAAAATGAGCGGTCTTCCGCTATCGGAAGTCATTCATAATTTTTGAACAGAGGAGTCAATTTTCACCCTCTATGATTGGTCAGCGATCGGGTCCACACTTACCCCATCGAAACGAACATGAGGGTGAAAACATGATTTACTTACGCAAAGCAAACGACCGTGGCCATGCAAATCATGGCTGGCTGGACTCCTGGCATACCTTTTCGTTTGCCAACTATTACGATGCAAACTTTATGGGTTTTTCTGCACTGCGCGTGATTAATGACGACGTGATTGACGCCGGGCAGGGGTTTGGTACTCATCCCCATAAAGATATGGAAATCCTGACATATGTACTGCAAGGCGCGGTTGAACATCAGGACAGCATGGGCAATAAAGAGCAGGTCCCGGCAGGCGAATTCCAGATAATGAGCGCAGGTACTGGCGTGCGGCATTCAGAGTACAACCCGAGCGCTACTGAACCGCTGCGTCTGTACCAGATCTGGATTATTCCGCAAGAAAATGGCATCACGCCGCGTTATGAACAGCGTCGCTTTGATGCAACGCAGGGCCGCCAACTGGTTCTGTCGCCGGACGCGCGTGATGGTTCGCTGAAAGTGCATCAGGACATGGAGCTTTATCGCTGGGCGCTGTTGAAAGATGAGCAGTCTGTGTATCAGGTTTCTGCAGACCGCAAAATCTGGATTCAGGTGGTGAAAGGCGAGGTTTCCATTAACGGAACGAAAGCGACCACCAGCGATGGCCTGGCTATCTGGGACGAGCAGGCTCTGTCCATTCATGCCGATAGCGACAGTGAAATTTTACTCTTCGACCTGCCGCCAGTTTGATCGGGCTTAAATAAATGACGCAACCTTCCGGTTAACACCAGAAGGTTGCGCTTTGTCCGTGATAAACTGGCCTGATGTTTCCCCGTTTATCAATTCAGGACGATGAAAAAGAAAAGACCCGTACTTCAGGATGTGGCCGATCGCGTTGGCGTGACCAAAATGACGGTCAGCCGATTTTTACGCAACCCGGAGCAGGTCTCCGTGGCGCTTCGGTCTAAAATAGCGGCTGCACTTGATGAACTGGGCTACATTCCGAATCGGGCTCCGGATATCCTCTCCAATGCCACCAGCCGTGCGGTTGGTGTGCTGCTTCCCTCTTTAACTAACCAGGTTTTCGCAGAGGTTCTACGCGGTATCGAAAGCGTGACGGATGCGTTTGGCTATCAAACCATGCTGGCACACTTTGGCTATAAACCTGAACTGGAAGAAGAGCGGCTTGAATCCATGCTGTCATGGAATATCGACGGTCTTATCCTTACTGAACGTACGCATACCCCTCGCACGCTGAAAATGATTGAAGTGGCCGGTATCCCGGTGGTTGAACTGATGGACAGCAAATCGCCTTGTCTGGATATCGCCGTTGGCTTCGACAACTTTGAAGCGGCACGGCAGATGACGGCAGCCATTATTGAACGTGGTCATCGCCGGGTGGCCTACCTGGGCGCACGTCTCGACGAACGTACTATTATCAAACAGAAGGGGTATGAGCAGGCGATGCTTGATGCGGGTCTGACGCCATACAGCGTGATGGTAGAACAGTCCTCCTCCTATACCGCGGGCATTGAGCTCATGCGGCAGGCGCGTCGCGAATACTCGCAACTGGATGGAATTTTTTGTACCAACGACGACCTGGCGGTCGGCGCGGCGTTCGAATGCCAGCGTCTGGGACTCAAAATTCCTGATGATATGGCGATCGCCGGGTTCCACGGTCACGACATTGGCCAGGTAATGGAGCCGCGTCTGGCGAGCGTGCTTACGCCGCGTGAACGCATGGGGCGTATTGGCGCAGAACGCCTGCTGGCGCGCATTCGTGGTGAATCTGTTACGCCAAAATTGTTAGATTTAGGTTTCACATTGTCACCGGGTGGATCTATTTAGTCTGACAAATTTGAAGTAGCTCACACTTATTCACTTCTGGCACGAATGGTTATTGCTTATCCATTATCCCGGCAGGACAATGTTACCGATAACTGTTACCCGTAACAATTCACTTTGTACCTGTGGGAGCTACGCTTTGAGCACGACTAACCATGATCACCACGTCTATGTCCTGATGGGCGTATCTGGCAGTGGTAAATCCGCCGTCGCCAGTGAAGTGGCGCATCAACTCCATGCCGCGTTTCTTGACGGCGACTTCCTTCATCCACGCGCTAATATCATGAAAATGGCCGCAGGCGAGCCGTTGAATGACGATGACCGCAAACCCTGGTTGCAGGCGCTCAACGATGCGGCCTTTGCAATGCAGCGTACCAACAAAGTGTCGCTGATTGTCTGTTCGGCGCTGAAAAAGCGTTACCGCGACCTGCTCCGTGATGGTAACCCTAACCTCTCCTTTATCTACCTGAAAGGGGACTTCGATGTTATCGAAAGCCGCCTGAAAGCGCGTAAAGGACACTTCTTTAAAACGCAAATGCTGGTGACCCAGTTTGAAGCCCTGGAAGAGCCGGGTGCGGATGAGCGCGACGTGTTGATCGTCGATATTGACCAGCCACTGGACGGTGTTGTCGCCAGCACAATTGAAGTGATTAACAAATAAAGGCAGTTCGTTGTGAGTACATTGACGCTTGTTTTAACAGCAGTTGGCTCTGTGTTGCTGCTGCTGTTTTTAGTGATGAAAGCGCGTATGCATGCTTTCGTTGCTTTGATGGTGGTTTCTATTGGTGCAGGACTTTTTTCCGGTATGCCGTTAATCAAGATTGCGGCGACGATGGAAAAAGGGATGGGTGGGACGCTGGGCTTCCTTGCCATTGTGGTGGCTTTGGGAGCGATGTTCGGCAAAATTCTGCATGAGACCGGCGCGGTCGATCAGATAGCCGTGAAGATGCTCAAATCATTTGGTCACAACCGCGCACATTTCGCGATTGGCCTGGCCGGTCTGATTTGCGCGCTGCCGCTGTTCTTCGAAGTGGCGGTCGTGCTGCTGATTAGCGTTGCCTTCTCTATGGCGCGTCATACCGGTACGAACCTTGTGAAGCTGGTGATTCCGCTGTTTGCGGGTGTAGCGGCGGCCGCAGCATTTCTGCTGCCGGGGCCTGCACCGATGCTGCTGGCTTCGCAGATGCACGCCGACTTTGGCTGGATGATCCTGATTGGGCTGTGCGCTGCCGTTCCAGGAATGCTGATTGCCGGGCCGCTGTGGGGCAACTTTATCAGCCGCTATGTTGAACTGCATATCCCGGATGACATCTCCGAGCCGCATTTAGGTGAAGGCAAAATGCCGTCATTCGGCTTTAGCCTGTCGCTGATTCTGCTGCCGCTGGTGCTGGTAGGTCTGAAAACTATCGCAGCGCGTTTTGTTGCAGAAGGTTCAGATCTCTACAACTGGCTGGAGTTTATCGGTCACCCGTTCACCGCGATTCTGGTGGCGTGCCTGGTGGCGATTTATGGCCTGGCCATTCGTCAGGGCATGGCAAAAGATCGGGTCATGGAGATCTGCGGTCAGGCACTGCAGCCGGCGGGTATCATCCTGCTGGTGATTGGGGCTGGCGGTGTGTTCAAGCAGGTGCTGGTGGATTCGGGTGTTGGCCCGGCATTAGGTGAAGCGTTGACCGGTATGGGTCTGCCGATTGCGGTGACCTGTTTTGTGCTGGCCGCAGCGGTGCGCATTATTCAGGGGTCTGCGACTGTCGCCTGTTTAACCGCAGTGGGTCTGGTCATGCCGGTGATTGAACAATTGCATTTTTCCGGTGCGCAACTGGCGGCCCTGTCTATTTGTATCGCGGGTGGTTCCATTGTGGTCAGTCACGTGAACGATGCGGGATTCTGGCTGTTCGGTAAATTTACCGGCGCCACCGAAGCGCAGACGCTGAAAACCTGGACCTTAATGGAAACGATTCTGGGCACCACGGGGGCGATTGTCGGGATGATTGCCTTTACGTTGTTGAGTTAAGGTATTGCAGGGAGAGGTGCGGTCTGATGCCCTCACCCCAACCCTCTCCCACGGGGAGAGGGAGCAAACACCAAAAACGGCAACCAAGGTTGCCGTTTTGCTTTTACCTCCACGGGGAGAGGGAGCAAACACCAAAAACGGCAACTAAGGTTGCCGTTTTGCTTTTACCTCCACGGGGAGAGGGAGCAAACACTAAAAAAGGCAACTTGTGTTGCCTTTTTGCTTTTGTTCCCGCCGCCGTTTTGCTTTTTGCCTTGCTAACCCTTCATCCACAAGCGGATGCCATCCAGGAACATCTGGGTTGCGAGCATCACCAGCACCAGTCCCATTAAACGCTCAAGCGCGTTCACCCCTTTTTCACCGAGCAGGCGCAGGAACAGCGATGATTGCAGCAATATCGCCACGGTACCGCCCCAGGCAATCAACAATGCAATAACCAGATGGCCCATCTGATTAGGGTACTGGTGTGAAAGCAGCATCAGGGTGGCAAGCAGTGTCGGCCCGGCCACCAGCGGAACCGCAAGCGGTACAATAAAAGGTTCTTCACCTGCGGGCAGACCCATACTGCTGCCGGACTCGCTGGGGAAAATCATTTTAATGGCGATCAGAAACAGGATGATGCCGCCGGAAATCGAAACGGTTTCGGCGCGCAGGTTGAGAAATGCCAGAATATTTTCGCCCGCGAAGAGGAAAACCAACATCAGCACCAGTGCGATGAGGAGCTCGCGAATCATGATTTTTCGGCGGCGCTTCGGCTCAGTGTGCTTAAGAACTGACATAAAAATCGGCAGGTTCCCGAGAGGGTCCATAATCAGGATCAACAACACTGCCACCGAAATGATTTCGCTCATTATCAATTACCCATATTGCCGCTGATAAGCGGTATTTCTGATGGCTTGCCCATCATTGATTAATTTCACTTGCGACTTTGCGTGCATTTTGTAAGGTGGACTATTAGCGCCAGTTGGATACTGGCTCGCACTAACAGCACACACCTTCGCAGGAAATACGCTATGAAAAATGTTGGTTTTATCGGTTGGCGCGGAATGGTCGGCTCCGTACTCATGCAACGCATGGTAGAAGAGCGCGACTTCGACGCCATTCGCCCGGTCTTCTTCTCTACTTCCCAGCTTGGTCAGGCAGCCCCGACGTTCGGCGGTAAGTCTACCGGTACGTTGCAGGACGCATTCGATCTGGAAGCACTGAAGGCCCTCGACATCATTGTCACCTGCCAGGGCGGCGATTATACCAACGAAATTTATCCAAAGCTTCGTGAAAGCGGTTGGCAGGGTTACTGGATCGATGCTGCCTCTTCCCTGCGTATGAAAGATGACGCCATCATTATTCTTGACCCGGTGAACCAGGCGGTGATTACCGACGGCCTGAACAAAGGCATCAAAACCTTCGTGGGCGGCAACTGTACTGTCAGCCTGATGCTGATGTCACTGGGCGGTCTGTTCGCCAACGATCTGGTGGAATGGGTTTCTGTGGCGACTTATCAGGCTGCTTCCGGCGGCGGTGCGCGTCATATGCGTGAATTGCTGGCGCAAATGGGGCAACTGCATGGTCACGTGGCGGCTGAGCTGGCAGACCCGGCTTCTGCCATCCTCGATATCGAACGTAAAGTTACCCAGCTCTCTCGCAGCGGCGAACTGCCCGTCGATAACTTCGGCGTGCCGCTGGCTGGTAGCCTGATCCCCTGGATCGACAAACAGCTGGATAACGGTCAAAGCCGTGAAGAGTGGAAAGGCCAGGCTGAAACCAACAAAATTCTCGCGACAACCACCACAATTCCGGTTGATGGCTTGTGTGTTCGCGTCGGCGCGCTGCGCTGCCACAGCCAGGCATTTACCATTAAATTGAAAAAAGATGTGTCTATCCCGACCATCGAAGAGCTGCTGGCGGCCCATAACCCATGGGCGAAAGTGGTACCGAACGACCGTGAAATCACCATGCGTGAACTGACGCCAGCTGCCGTAACAGGCACGCTGACCACCCCTGTAGGGCGTCTGCGTAAGCTGAATATGGGGTCGGACTTCCTCTCTGCATTTACCGTAGGGGACCAGCTACTGTGGGGCGCAGCGGAGCCGCTACGCCGCGTATTACGCCAGCTCGCATAATCTTAATTTGTTTAAAAAGGGGTGCTTGTCACCCCTTTTTTTCGCGTATTAACGGAGTGTACGCAGATGTTGATATTTTTCTCGGGAGTCAGATAAAGCGTTGGCTATGCTTTAAGTGGGGTGTTTACGCATTCTGCCTGAAGGTAGGACGGAGCAGAGAGGATGCACATTATGTGCTGCGCCGTTCAGGTCAAAAAAAATGTCACAGCTGGGCGTATAACCTTGCCGGGAAAGGTGTGACATAAATAACAAGGATTAAACCATGTCTGTTTTTGTAGATAGAGACGTGATTAATGCGCTCATTGAAGGCCATTTTGCAGACCCCTTTTCCGTCCTCGGCATGCACCAGACGGAAGCCGGGCTGGAAGTCCGCGCATTATTACCTGACGCGACCGAGGTCTGGGTTATTGAACCCAAAACCGGGCGCAAAGTAGGCAATCTTGATTGCCTTGATTCACGCGGTTTCTTTAGTGGCGTTCTGCCGCGACGCAAAAACCCCTTTCGCTACCAGTTGGCCGTTATCTGGCATGGGCAGCAGAACCTTATCGACGATCCTTACCGCTTTGGTCCATTGATTCAGGATATGGACGCCTGGCTGCTTTCCGAAGGCACCCACCTGAGACCTTACGAAACGCTGGGCGCTCACGCAGATACAATGGACGGCGTGACCGGGACCCGCTTCTCTGTGTGGGCGCCAAATGCCCGCCGGGTTTCCGTCGTCGGGCAATTTAACTACTGGGATGGTCGCCGCCATCCCATGCGCCTGCGCCGTGAAAGCGGTATCTGGGAACTTTTCATTCCGGGTGCGCACAATGGGCAGCTCTATAAATTTGAGATGATTGATGCGCACGGCAAGCTGCGGATCAAATCTGACCCTTACGCTTTTGAAGCGCAGATGCGCCCAGAAACAGCATCCATGATTTGCGATCTGCCGGAAAAGATAGCGCAGACGCAAGAGCGTAAAAAGGCCAACGAATTTGATGCGCCCATCTCCATCTACGAGGTCCATCTGGGGTCATGGCGTCGCCACACGGACAATAATTTCTGGCTGAGCTACCGTGAGCTGGCGGACCAACTGGTGCCGTATGCAAAATGGATGGGCTTTACCCATCTGGAGTTGCTGCCCGTTAATGAGCATCCGTTTGACGGAAGCTGGGGTTATCAGCCGACGGGTCTCTATGCCCCGACGCGCCGTTTTGGCACCCGTGATGATTTTATCTACTTTATCAAAGCGGCTCATGCCGCTGGGTTGAATGTGATTCTGGACTGGGTACCGGGTCATTTCCCGTCCGATGACTTTGCTCTGGCCGAATTTGACGGCACCGCGCTCTATGAACACAGCGATCCGCGTGAAGGTTACCATCAGGACTGGAATACCCTGATTTATAACTATGGTCGCCGTGAAGTCAGCAACTATCTGGTGGGGAATGCGCTCTACTGGGTTGAGCGTTTTGGTATTGATGCCCTGCGCGTGGATGCCGTCGCCTCGATGATTTACCGCGATTACAGCCGTAAACAAGGCGAGTGGATCCCCAACGAATTTGGTGGGCGGGAAAATCTCGAAGCCATCGAGTTTTTGCGTAGCACCAACCGCATTCTTGGCGAGCAGGTTCCTGGCGCAGTGAGTATGGCAGAAGAGTCCACCGACTTTGCCGGCGTCTCGCGTCCGCCTTCGCTGGGCGGCCTGGGCTTCTGGTACAAGTGGAACCTCGGCTGGATGCACGACACCCTGGATTACATGAAGCTCGATCCGGTCTATCGCAAACATCATCACGACAAACTCACCTTTGGCATGCTCTACAACTACACGGAAAATTTCGTGTTGCCGCTGTCCCATGACGAAGTGGTGCATGGCAAGAAATCTATTCTTGACCGTATGCCCGGCGATGCGTGGCAGAAGTTTGCCAACCTGCGTGCTTACTACGCCTGGATGTGGGCTTTCCCTGGTAAAAAACTGCTGTTTATGGGTAACGAATTTGCGCAGGGGCGTGAGTGGAACCATGACAGTAGCCTCGACTGGCATCTGCTTGAAGGGGGCGATAACTGGCACCACGGCGTGCAGCGTCTGGTGCGGGATATGAACCACGTCTACCGTCACCACAAAGCGTTGCATGAGCTGGATTTTGACCCATATGGCTTTGAATGGCTGGTGGTGGATGACCATGAAAACTCGGTGTTTGTCTTTGTGCGTCGCGATAAAGCCGGGAACGAAATTATTGTTGTCAGCAATTTCACCCCCGTACCGCGCCATAACTACCGCTTTGGTATCAACCAGCCGGGGCGCTGGCGTGAAGAACTGAATACGGATTCGATGCACTATCACGGCAGCAATACCGGCAATGGCGGTGGCGTGCACAGTGATGAAATCCCGATGAACGGCAGGGCGCAATCTCTCTCGGTGACGATTCCGCCGCTGGCAACCGTCTGGTTTGTGCGGGAGGGGTGATGACCAGGCTGACCGCAGGCAACGCGACACCACTCGGAGCCCATGTGGAGGAAAATGGCGTGAATTTCACGCTATTTTCGGCACATGCGGAGCGAGTGGAGCTGTGCATTTTTGATGACGAAGGCAACGAACAGCGTTTTGACTTACCCGCCCGTAGCGGCGATGTCTGGCACGGTTTCCTGGCGAATGCGTTGCCCGGTACGCGTTATGGCTACCGTGTACACGGCCCGTGGGAACCTGGTCAGGGGCATCGCTTTAACCCGGCGAAGCTACTTCTCGATCCCTGTGCGCGCCGTGTCGACGGTGATGTGAAAGACAGCCCATTGTTGCACGGCGGCTATGATTCTCCTGATCCACATGACAGCGCGGCCATCGCGCCAAAAAGCGTGGTCGTGGATGACACGTTTGACTGGGGAGATGATGCCGCGCCACGCACGCCATGGGGTAATACAGTCATCTATGAAGCGCATGTCAAAGGGTTGACGTATCTGCACCCGGATTTGCCCGCTGAGATTCGCGGTACCTATAAAGCCCTTGGTCATCCGGTAATGATCAACTACTTCAAAACGCTGGGTATCACCGCGCTTGAGCTGATGCCGGTGGCGCATTTTATCAGTGAGCCGCGCCTGCAACGTCTGGGTTTAAGTAACTACTGGGGCTATAACCCGCTGGCGCTCTTTGCGCTTGACCCGCGTTATGCCACCTCTCCCGAGTCGGCCATCAATGAGTTGCGTGATGCGGTTAAGTCACTGCATCAAAACGGTATTGAGGTCATCCTTGATATCGTGCTGAACCACAGCGCTGAAATTGACCTTGATGGGCCAACCCTCTCCCTGCGCGGAATTGATAACCGTAGCTATTATTGGATCAGGGATGACGGCGATTACGAAAACTGGACCGGTTGCGGCAATACGTTAAACCTGAGTCATCCAGGCGGCGTGGCTTATGCATATGCTTGCCTGAAATATTGGGTAGAGACTTTCCATATCGACGGCTTTCGTTTTGATTTGGCTACGATTATGGGCCGCACGCCGGCATTCAGCCAGCAGGCGCCGTTGTTTGAGGCAATCAAAAACTGTCCGTTGCTCTCCCAGGTGAAGCTTATCGCTGAACCGTGGGATATCGGCTGGGGCGGTTACCAGGTGGGGAATTTTCCGCCGTTGTTTGCCGAATGGAATGATCATTTTCGTGATGCAACGCGCCGTTTCTGGCTGGAGCAGTCACTCTCGCCTGGGGAGTTTGCCGGACGCTTTGCCGCATCCAGCGATATGTTCCGTCGCGAAGGGCGTCTGCCCCATGCGTCGGTCAATCTGGTGACGGCGCATGACGGGTTCACATTGCGTGATTGCGTGAGTTTCAACCATAAGCATAACGAAGCGAATGGTGAGGAAAATCGCGACGGTACTAACAACAACCACAGTAATAATCATGGTATAGAAGGGCTAAGTAGCAGTTTTGATGTAACAGAAAGGAGGCGAGCAAGCGTCCATGCCCTGTTAACAACACTGCTATTGTCCCAGGGAACACCAATGTTGCTGGCCGGTGACGAGCATGGTCATAGCCAGCACGGTAATAACAACGCTTACTGTCAGGACAACGCGTTGACCTGGCTTGACTGGCAACACGCTAACAGTGGGCTGATGGCATTTACCGCCGCGTTGATTCACCTCCGCCAGCGTATTCCCGCATTAACCCGGGATGCATGGTGGGAAGAGGGTGATGGCAACGTGCGTTGGCTTAATCAGGAAGCGCAGCCTCTCAGTGTTGCGGAGTGGCAAAGCGGTGTCCACCGTCTGCAAATTCTACTGTCCGATCGTGTCCTGCTGGCGATTAACGGCACGCATGAAGTTGCAGAAATTGCGCTACCAGAAGGGGAATGGCGTGCTGTTCCTCCGTTTGCCGGTGAGGATAATCCGGTAGTGATGGCTGTCTGGCATGGGCCCGCGCACGGAGTGTGCGTCTTTGAAAGGTCATAAAAAAGGAGTTAGTCATGGTTAGATTAGATAAGAACGATCCCTTAATGTTAGCGCGCCAGCTGCCATTAAAATCTGTAGCCCTGATACTTGCGGGAGGGCGCGGGACCCGCCTTAAAGATTTGACAAAAAAACGCGCCAAACCCGCGGTTCACTTCGGCGGTAAGTTCCGTATTATCGATTTCGCATTATCCAACTGCATTAACTCCGGTATTCGTCGTATTGGTGTGATCACGCAGTATCAATCCCACACGCTGGTGCAGCATATTCAGCGTGGCTGGTCCTTCTTCAACGAAGAGATGAACGAATTTGTCGATCTGTTGCCTGCTCAGCAGCGTGTGCATGGCGAGAGCTGGTATCGCGGCACCGCCGATGCGGTTACGCAAAACCTCGACATCATTCGCCGTTATGGTGCGGAGTACATCGTCATTCTGGCCGGCGACCATATCTATAAGCAGGACTATTCACGCATGCTTATTGATCATGTCGAAAAAGGTGCGCGTTGCACCGTGGCTTGTCTGCCGGTGCCCATTGAAGAGGCAAGTGCGTTTGGCGTCATGGCGGTGGATGAAAACGACAAAGTTATTGAGTTTGTCGAAAAACCCGCCAACCCGCCTTCAATGCCGAATGACAGCACAAAATCGCTCGCCAGCATGGGAATTTATGTTTTCGACGCTGAGTACCTTTATGAGTTGCTCGAAGAAGACGACAAGAATGAAAATTCCAGTCACGATTTCGGCAAAGATATCATCCCGCTGATAACCAAGTCTGGCATGGCTTATGCACATCCCTTCCCACTGTCCTGTGTGCATTCGGACCCTGAATCAGAACCCTACTGGCGTGACGTAGGAACCCTCGAAGCGTACTGGAAAGCAAACCTCGATCTCGCATCAGTTGTACCTGAACTGGACATGTATGACCGTAACTGGCCAATACGTACCTATAATGAATCTTTACCACCGGCGAAATTTGTTCAGGACAGATCGGGAAGTCTCGGTATGACGCTGAACTCACTGGTTTCCGGTGGATGTGTGATATCCGGATCGGTAGTGGTGCAATCGGTATTGTTCTCACGGGTGCGTGTGAACTCGTTCTGCAATATCGACTCTGCGGTTCTTTTACCGGAGGTCTGGGTCGGACGCTCCTGTCGCTTGCGGCGTTGCGTTATTGACCGGGCCTGTGTTATCCCGGAAGGGACGATCATTGGTGAAAATGCCGAAGAAGACGCCCGTCGGTTCTACCGCTCCGAAGAGGGGATTGTACTGGTGACGCGCGAAATGCTGCGTAAGTTGCAACAAGAGTAACAGCATCGAGATAACCTTGCGCGGAAGGGGTCCGCGCGCTGTTTTTCCCGCTAGCGCCCGCTAAGTGTTAGCGGTTTTGACAGGAGCGATAATGCAGGTTTTACATGTATGTTCTGAGATGTTTCCGTTGCTGAAGACCGGTGGTCTGGCTGATGTTATTGGCGCATTGCCTGCGGCGCAAATTGCCGATGGCGTTGATACGCGCGTTTTGCTGCCTGCATTCCCGGATGTTCGTCGCGGTGTGACTGACGCTCAAGTGGTCACCCGGCGGGATACATTCGCTGGTCGTATTTCATTGCTGTTCGGACATTTCAACGGGGTGGGGATCTACTTAATCGATGCACCGCATCTTTACGATCGTCCCGGGAGCCCGTACCACGATACTAATCTTTTTGCTTATACCGACAACGTACTGCGTTTCGCCTTGCTTGGCTGGGTTGGCGCTGAGATGGCCAGCGGGCTGGACCCGTTCTGGCGACCCGATATAGTCCATGCCCATGACTGGCATGCAGGGTTGGCGCCCGCTTATCTGGCGGCGAAGGGGCGCCCGGCAAAGTCGGTGTTCACGGTACATAACCTGGCTTATCAGGGGATGTATTACGCGCAACATATGAGTGAAATACAGCTGCCATCGTCGTTCTTTAATATGCATGGGCTGGAATTCAACGGACAGATCTCTTTCCTGAAAGCGGGGCTGTATTACGCGGATCATATTACGGCGGTCAGCCCGACGTATGCGCGCGAAATTACCGAGCCGCAGTTTGCCTATGGCATGGAGGGTTTGCTGCGTCAGCGGCAGGTTGAAGGACGTCTGTCCGGTATTCTGAACGGCGTGGATGAAAAAATTTGGGATCCGGCAACAGACCTGCTGCTCTCTTCGCGTTATACGCGGGATACGCTGGAGGAAAAGGCGGAGAACAAACGCCAGCTACAGATCGCTATGGGGCTGAAAGTGAACGACAAAGCCCCGCTTTTCGCGGTGGTGAGTCGCTTAACCAGCCAGAAAGGGTTGGATTTGGTGCTGGAGGCATTACCCGGTTTGCTGGAGCAAGGCGGGCAACTGGCGCTACTTGGCGCGGGCGATCCGGTACTGCAGGAGGGTTTCCTTGCGGCGGCCGCTGAGCATCCAGGGCAAGTCGGCGTGCAAATTGGGTATCACGAGGCGTTTTCACATCGCATTATGGGCGGGGCAGATGTCATTCTGGTCCCGAGCCGTTTTGAGCCGTGTGGGTTAACGCAACTTTATGGATTGAAGTACGGCACGTTGCCGTTAGTTCGTCGCACGGGCGGGCTGGCGGATACCGTGACCGATAGCTCATTGGAGAATTTGGCAGATGGAATCGCCAGTGGTTTTGTATTTGAAGACAGTAATGCCTGGTCGCTGCTTCGCGCGATTCGGCGTGCTTTCGTGTTGTGGTCCCGTCCCTCTCTCTGGCGTTTTGTTCAGCGTCAGGCGATGGGCATGGATTTTAGCTGGCAGGTCGCCGCGCAATCCTATCGCGATCTTTACTATCGGTTGAAATAGTTTTCCAGGAATCACTTGTATGAATGCACCTTTTACATATGCATCACCCACACTGAGCATCGAAGCGTTAAAACATTCGATTGCCTACAAGCTGATGTTTACCATTGGTAAAGATCCTGTCATCGCCAACAAACATGAGTGGCTGAACGCCACATTGTTTGCGGTGCGCGATCGCCTGGTGGAACGCTGGTTACGCTCCAACCGTGCACAGCTCTCTCAGGAAATGCGCCAGGTATACTACCTGTCGATGGAGTTTTTGATTGGCCGCACCCTATCCAATGCGCTGTTGTCGTTAGGTATTTATGACGATGTCAAAAATGCTCTGGAAGAGATGGGGCTGGATCTGGAAGAGCTGATCGACGAAGAAAATGACCCGGGCCTCGGCAACGGCGGTCTGGGCCGTCTGGCGGCCTGTTTCCTCGACTCTCTGGCGACACTGGGCTTACCGGGCCGGGGTTACGGTATTCGCTATGACTACGGCATGTTCAAGCAGAACATTGTCGATGGACGGCAAAAAGAGTCCCCGGACTACTGGCTGGAATACGGTAACCCATGGGAATTCAAACGCCATAACACGCGCTATAAAGTGCGTTTTGGCGGCCGTGTGCAGCAGGAAGGTAAAAAGTCCAATTGGCTGGAAACCGAAGAGATTTTGGCCGTGGCCTACGACCAAATTATTCCAGGCTACGATACCGACGCAACGAATACCCTGCGTTTGTGGAATGCGCAGGCGAGTAGCGAGATCAATCTGGGTAAATTTAACCAGGGCGATTATTTTGCGGCGGTGGAAGATAAAAACCACTCCGAAAACGTATCTCGCGTGCTCTATCCGGATGACTCGACCTATTCAGGCCGGGAATTGCGCCTTCGTCAGGAGTACTTCCTGGTGTCGGCAACCGTGCAGGATATTTTGAGCCGTCATTATCAGCTACACAAAACTTATAACAATCTGGCGGAGAAAACCGCGATTCACCTGAATGACACCCATCCGGTGTTGTCGATTCCCGAATTAATGCGTCTGCTGATTGATGAACATAAATTCTCATGGGATGAAGCGTTCGAGGTGACCTGCCAGGTGTTCTCATACACCAACCATACGCTGATGAGCGAAGCGCTGGAAACCTGGCCGATAGAGATGCTCGGTAAGATCCTGCCGCGCCACCTGCAAATCATCTTCGAAATTAATGATTACTTCCTGAAAACCATTCAGGAACAGTACCCTAACGATATTGACTTGCTCAGTCGCGTGTCGATTATCGATGAATCGAACGGGCGTCGCGTGCGCATGGCATGGCTGGCCGTGGTGGTGAGCCATAAAGTGAATGGCGTGTCTGAATTGCATTCAAACTTGATGGTGCAGTCCCTGTTTGCCGATTTCGCCAAAATTTTCCCCATGCGCTTTACTAACGTGACCAACGGTGTAACACCGCGTCGCTGGCTGGCACTGGCGAATCCGTCATTGTCTGGCGTGCTTGATGAGCATATTGGTCGCACCTGGCGTACCGATTTGAGCCAGCTCAGCGAGCTGGAGCAGCATATCGACTACCCGTTGGTGAATCAGGCGATTCGTCATGCCAAGCTGGAGAACAAAAAGCGCCTGGCGGCAGTCATAGGTCAGCAGCTTAATGTGGTGGTCAACCCGAAAGCGCTTTTTGATGTGCAAATCAAACGTATCCACGAATACAAGCGGCAACTGATGAATGTGTTGCACGTGATCACCCGCTACAACCGTATCAAAGCGGATCCGACAGCGGAGTGGGTACCGCGCGTTAATATCTTCGCCGGTAAAGCGGCCTCAGCGTACTACATGGCGAAGCACATCATTCATCTTATCAATGATGTGGCGGCGGTGATCAACAACGATCCACAGATTGGCGATAAGCTGAAAGTGGTCTTTATTCCTAACTACAGCGTAAGTCTCGCGCAGGTGATCATCCCGGCGGCAGATCTTTCTGAGCAGATTTCTCTGGCAGGGACGGAAGCATCCGGCACCAGTAACATGAAGTTTGCCCTGAACGGCGCGTTGACTATCGGTACGCTGGACGGCGCGAACGTGGAAATGCTCGAACATGTGGGGGCAGAGAACATCTTCATTTTTGGTAATACTGCGGAAGAGGTGGAAGCGCTGCGTCGTAAAGGCTATTCACCACGTGAATATTACGAAAAAGATGAGGAGCTGCATCGGGTGCTGACGCAAATCGCGACTGGCCTGTTCAATCCGCAGGATCCAGGCCGTTACCGTGACCTTGTGGACTCGCTGATTAACTTTGGCGACCATTATCAGGTGCTGGCCGATTACCGCAGCTACGTTGATTGCCAGGATAAGGTAGACGAACTCTATCTAACCCCGGAAGAGTGGACCACGAAGGCGATGCACAACATTGCCAATATGGGCTATTTCTCATCTGACAGAACGATTCAGGAATACGCCGAGCAGATCTGGCATATCGATCCGGTTCGCCTGTAAGTCACTTTTGCTTTTGACATAAATACCGCACGGAGCCTCAGGGCTCCGTTTTTTTTCAGAAGAGGAAAGGGATAAACCCTCCGACCAGGTCTCTGTAGTGAGTCGACAAACAAGGATAAGACGGCTGGGGGATAGGTGCGCATGAGGGGGAAGACTGTTTATGTTGAGGCACTGTGGGCTTTCGTTGTAAGCCCCCGCTGCCGCGTCATAAAACCCCCGCTGAGCATCTCTCAGCGGGGGCACGATTACGAGGCCAGCGAGAGTTCTGCTTTGCTGTGGCGAGCCAGCCACTGGGCTACGCGGGACTGCTCGTCGGCATTGAGCCACATGCCCAGTTTGGTACGACGCCAGATGGCATCATCCAGACGGCGCACCCACTCATGCTCAACCAGGTAACGCAGCTCGGCTTCGTACAGCTCGTGCCCGAAGTTTTCACCCAGGTCCTCGATGCTACTGGCTCCGGCCAGAATCAACTCGGTATTGCTGCCATAGGTCCGTGCGTAATGGCGAGCCAGCGATTCGCTAATGAACGGGTAACGGCGACGCAGTTTTGCAGCGTAATCATCACGATCGCCCGCCAGTTCACCGCCGGGTAACACACAGTTTTTGGTCCATGCGGGGCCGATACCTTCATAATAGGAGGCCAGTTTTTCCATCGCATGTTCAGCCAGCTTACGGTAGGTCGTGAGTTTGCCACCAAAGACGGAAAGCAGCGGCGCTTTGCCGTCCTGATCGTGAATATCCAGCGTGTAGTCGCGGGTGATTGCCTGCGGAGAATCCGACTCATCGTCACACAGCGGGCGCACACCGGAGTAAGTCCAGACAATGTCATTGCGCGTCAGTTGCTTTTTAAAGTGCGCGTTATAGACCTTCAACAGGTAATTCACTTCACTTTCGTCGATTTCGACGTTTTTCGGGTCGCCTTTATATTCCACATCGGTTGTACCAATGATGGAGAACTCATCCATCCACGGGATCACGAAGACGATACGTTTATCTTCGTTTTGCAGAATATACGCCTGCTTTTGTGAATGAACGCGTGGCACAACGATATGGCTGCCTTTAATCAGGCGAATACCATACGGAGACGGCAAATGCATCCCGTCATCAAAGAACTGCTTAACCCATGGGCCGGTGGCATTGACCAGACCGCGTGCTTGCCAGCTAAATTTTTCCCCGGTGTCGATATCTTCCGCTTCAACAATCCACAGTCCGTTTTCACGTTTTGCTGAGATGGCGCGGGTGCGGGTGCGCACTTCACCGCCTTTTTTGACAACCATCTGCGCATTCGCCAGTACCAGACGGGCATCATCGACCCAGCAGTCAGAATATTCGAAACCGCGCACGATTTCAGGTTTGAGGACCGATTCTGAGCCAAAACGCAAACTTTGCGATCCGGGTAAACTGGTGCGTTTCCCCAGATTATCGTACATAAAAAGACCGATGCGGATCATCCACGCCGGACGTAAATGGGGGCGATGCGGCAAGCGGAAGCGCATCGGGAAGGCAATGTGCGGTGCCATTTTCAGCAGCACTTCACGCTCGGCCAGCGCCTCGCTAACCAGACGAAATTCATAGTGTTCAAGGTAGCGCAGGCCACCGTGAATCAATTTTGAGCTGGCGCTGGAGGTCGCGCAAGCTAAGTCCTGGGCTTCCAGCATCAGCACGGATAAACCTCGCCCTGCGGCGTCCGCCGCGATACCGGCACCGTTGATGCCCCCGCCAATAACGATAAGATCTTTGGTTTCCATGCTGCCCTCACGCGCTTTCGTTAAAGCTCACAAATGTTCGATATCGCTCATAATAGCAAAAGATCGCGCTTTTGGTAACATCAGAAAAACAATTTAGAGTGATATACATAACATAATGGTGTTTCTCCACCAGGAGGACGTACACTAAGCGGTAAACTTATGCAGCCTGCTTTTTCCGCCCTGATGTATACGGGAAGAAGCAGGCGTACCACCTGTCATACGTAAAAGAAAAGAGATCAGAATGGATCATTTTGTCTGTATTAATGTTGAAGAGGCCCACCAGAAACTGCAGCTTAAGCAGGCGGTTCTGGTCGATATTCGTGACCCGCAAAGCTATGCGATTGGCCATACGCCGGGCGCTTTTCATTTAACAAACGATACGCTCGGGGCGTTTATGCGTGAAACCGACTTCGATACCCCGGTCATGGTGATGTGCTACCACGGCAATAGCAGTAAAGGTGCGGCACAATACCTGCTCCAGCAAGGCTATGATTCGGTATTCAGCGTTGATGGTGGCTTTGATGCCTGGCACCGTCACTTTCCAGCGGAAGTCACGCAGGGATCCCTTTAGAGAGTGATGAATCTGCCGCTATACTGTGCTCTTTTCCGGAGACAAAGCGACCGCCAGCCATGTTGATGATTACATCATTTACCAACCCGCGCGTCGCCCAGGCGTTTGTCGATTACATGCAAACACAGGGCGTCATTCTTACGATTCAACACCACTCGCAAAGCGATATCTGGCTGGCGGACGAAAGCCAGGCTGAGCGCGTGAAAGCTGAACTGGCGCGTTTTCTGGAAAATCCCACCGATCCACGTTATCTCGCCGCAAGCTGGCAATCCGGAGAGACAGGCAGCGGTTTGCACTACCGTGGATTTCCTCTGCGCGCGGCGCTGCGGGAGCGCGGTGGGCCGATTACCCTCTCTGTCTTCGCGGCTTGCGTGCTGGTCTTTATCCTGATGAGTATGTCTGACGATCAGACCGTGATGGTCTGGCTTGCCTGGCCCTATGACGCCTCGCTGAAATTTGAAGCCTGGCGCTACTTTAGCCATGCGCTAATGCACTTTTCGCTGGTTCATATCATCTTTAACCTGTTCTGGTGGTGGTATCTTGGCGGAGCCGTTGAAAAACGTCTGGGAAGCGGCAAGCTGGTGGTGATCACGCTTATCAGCGCGTTACTGAGCGGCTTTTTACAGTACAAACTGACGGGCCCCTGGTTTGGTGGTCTGTCAGGTGTGGTCTATGCATTGATTGGTTATGTGTGGCTACGTGGTGAGCGAGACCCGGAACGCCCGGTCTGGCTGCCCCGTGGACTGGTTATTTTTACGGTCGTGTTACTGGTTGCTGACTGGTTTGGCATCTCAGCAGTGGATACGGCTATCGGCGCCCACACCGGCGGGCTGGTGATTGGCCTTGCGATGGCGCTGGTAGATACATTGAATGCGCGAAAACGAACATAATTATCCAGAGACATTTCATGAAACAAACACAACGTCATGACGCGATCATTGAACTGGTTAAACTGCAGGGATATGTCAGCACGGAAGAACTGGTAGAGCAATTCTCGGTAAGTCCGCAGACGATTCGCCGCGATCTTAACGATCTGGCTGATCAAAACAAAATCCTGCGCCATCACGGGGGGGCTGCGCTACCTTCCAGCTCCGTCAACACCTCCTGGCATGACCGTAAGGCAACGCAAACGGCGGAGAAAGAACGGATTGCCCGTAAAGTGGCCAGCCAGATCCCGAACGGCGCAACGTTGTTTATTGATATTGGAACTACCCCGGAAGCTGTGGCGCACGCGCTGCTCGATCATAGCGATTTACGCGTGGTGACTAACAATCTCAATGTGGCAAATACGCTGCTGAAAAAAGAAGATTTCCGCGTCATCCTCGCGGGCGGCGAATTGCGTAGCCGTGACGGCGGCATTGTCGGCGAAGCTACGCTGGACTTTATCTCTCAGTTCCGCCTGGACTTTGGCATTCTTGGTATCAGTGGCATTGACGCTGATGGTTCGCTGCTTGAGTTTGACTATCATGAAGTCCGCACCAAACGGGCGATCATTGAAAACTCCCGCCATGCGATGTTGGTGGTGGATCACTCGAAGTTTGGACGTAACGCGATGGTTAATATGGGCAGTATCAGCATGGTGAATGCAGTGTACACCGATACTATGCCACCTGCGGGCGTCATGCAGGTGATCACCAGTAATAACATCCAGTTAGAGTTATGCTGAGAGATAGTGTCGGGCGGCGTTGCGCCAGCCCGACCTGAACTCAGACGCCATAGCCCATCATCTTCAGCAGCCGCTGGGCATGCAACACAGCATCCTGACGGTGAGCAACCCCCAGCTTCTGATACAAATTACGGATATGCGTTTTAATGGTGGTTGCCGCTACGGCGAGCTCACCGGCGATCTGCTCATTACTATAGCCTGAGTAAATAAGCCCCAAAACCTGCCACTCTCGCTGGGTTAACGGACTGGTACGGATAAGTTCCGGCACTTCCGGATGGTTCAGTAAACGTTCAACGAAGTTCTCATCAAAATGGGCGAACTTATGCCGGTGATGTTGGTTGATGTCGCGCAGAATACGCTGCGCGCGGTGCTGGTCCAGCTCCGGCAATGTGTTGAGTTGAATAAGCTGACGCAATTGCTGCGCCATCGCCTCGCCCTCTATGACAAAATGGCTGATAAACCCGGTGCGGTTGGCAAGCTGCAGCGCCTCAAGTAGCACACGCTGTGCGTCGTTTTTGCGTCCGGACTGCCAGTACAGCTGATTCAGTAACAGCAGGTTGCGATTCAAATCGCTCATCAGGCGCAGACTGCGGGCGTTCTCGTTAAGCTCTTCGAGGACCATTTCGGCCGGATCGAAATCACCGAGCAGAATTTGCGCTCTGGCGATATTACGCCACTGCCCTTGCAGGAAATGGTTATTAGCGAACTCCGGTTTAGGTGTCTGGCGAAGCCACTGTGCTGCGGATTTGCGATCCCCTGTCATGTTCCAGTAAATCACCCGAACCTTATCGGCGTTCGATACCCAATCGCTGTGATACTGACCGTTACCCAGCAAGTTTTCCAGACGATGCAAATGCGCGCGCGCGTTATCCAAATCGCCTCTTGCCAGCGAGTTTTGAATCACCAGCGCCAGACACTGTAACTGTTGCTGCGGCTGGAAGGAGGCGAGAACCTCCATCCCCTGGCGGGCGGCGGCCTCAGATTCGTCAAGGCGTGCCCAGGCCCAGAGCAACTGCGAACGAATGCGCAGTAAGAATTCGTGCATCGGCAGTTGTTCAAGATGCTGTTCGCGTACCAGGACAAACCCTTTTTCCTGGGTCTCCCAGGCGGCCTGCAGGAAGCCTTGCGCAAAAAGAATTTCGCTTTGCTGAATCAGGCTCCATAAGGCGTAGTGCCACACGTCGTGGCGGCGCGCCATCTGTTCGGTTTGCTGCATTAACGCCAGGGAGTTGGTGAGTTGCCCTTTGCAGTGCAGCACTTCGCCATGTACCGATGTGGCGACAATACGGCTGTAGTAATTGGCGAGCGGCAGTTCGTCGAGAGCGACCATGGCCAGACGTTCCGCTTCGACGGCGTCACCATCATTGATCGCGACCTGCGCGCGCAACGCGTTGAAATCACCGTGCAGGGAGGCATCCATTCGGGTGGTCATCTCCTGCTCGGCACGGGCCAGCAAGGTATTCACTTCACTGTAGCGATGCTGGCTTTGCATCAGCCAGGCCTGTAGCAGAACCAGGCGAGGGTTTTCCAGCAGGCTTTCCCACGGCAGCGCTTTCAGCGATGCTTCCAGCAGGCTGAGTTCGCTGTGATTGAACAACCCCCAGGCGTGATGCAACAGGATATCCCGCAACATGATACCGTCGCCCGCGGCCAGTGCGTGATGAATGGCTTCGCTGGGGAAACCCTGTGCCATCCAGCTTTCTGCCGCCGCGCGATGAATTTCCGGTAGTTCAGTCGCCAGTTCCCACTGGCAGCGCTGGCGCAGGAAATTGCCGAACAGCGGGTGGTAGCTGAACCACTCGCCGGAGTCATCCATGCGCTGCAGGAATAGCCCCTGGCGCTCAATTTCTTCCAGCCGCATCTGACCATTTTCTTCGCCAGTGACACGGACAATCAGCGCATCGTTCATAGAGCGCAATAATGAGCTTTTCAGTAAGAACAGGCGCGTACTGGCATCCACATTATCCAGCACCTCATCCACAAGATAGTCGGACAGGTGGCTGGCGTTGATCCCCGCCAGACGGCGAGCGGATTGCTGCGCGGCGCTGTGATTCTGGCGTACGGAAAGGGCAATGAGTTGTAGCGCAGTGGCCCAGCCGGCAACGTCATCACACAGGCGGCTGCTCTCTGCCGCTTCGATGGGCGAGGTCAGGCGGCAATCGAAAAATTGCTTCGCTTCCTGATGATTAAAGGCCAGTTGATGGCTGCCGATCTCCAGCAGCTGTTCACGTACGCGCAGGTTGGCGATGCCTAACTGCGGTAAATTGCGCGACAGCACAATCAGCGTCAGGTTTTCTGGCTGATGGCGCAAGAAGAAGCGCATGGCTTCATGAATTACCGGGTTGGTGATGAGGTGGTAGTCATCAATCACCAGATAGAGCGCGCGTTGCCACTCTGCCAGTTCAATAAATAACTGGGCAAAGAGGGAGGAGAGGCTGGCGTACTGGCGTTTTTGCGCCATCACCTCACTGCTGACGCAATGCCCACCGGTGGCTTGCTGAATGGCCGCAATGAAATAGCTGGCAAAACGTTCCTGTTGGTTGTCGCCTTCATCCAGCGAAAACCAGCCGACGTCATTTTTACCGGAAGCCCATTGAGAAATGAGCGTTGTTTTTCCGTACCCTGCCGGGCTAGTGATCAGCGCAAGCCGAAAATTGTTCGCGCCGGAAAGTTTAGCCAGCAGACGCTCACGAACGACAGTATGGTCGAGGCGTACCGGGCGACTTAATTTAGACGGAATCAACATAGTTATCACTTCACTGTGAGGACATAGGGGAAAAACGATTTTTTTGCGCTTCGTAATTAATATAAATAAGGTCGGATAAATTCCGAATTATTGCAAGTTATGTCCGGATCTGACGATTGTGAATTTGCACTATGTCACATTTCTATTTGAGTTGTGAATAAAGAGACAGTAGCTGTGGCGAAAGGGCATGCAGCCCGATTTGCAGTAAGGCGGTTCAAAATAAGGCGAAATAGTTTTGCATGTTTTGGGGGCTTTAGTGGAATATTTCCCAAAATAGCGACGTAATGGCACAAATAGCAAAAGGCGAAATTATCATTTAAGAAAATATTATTTACTCAAATTATGTTGATGACGGGAGTGATAATTTCCCTGAAACAATATTTCATATTTTTGACTTTGTCCCCCGTCATCCCCCCTGTCAGTGAACGATGCGTTAACGTGTTTTTTCACGCCCCATGAGGCAGCAAATGCTTGAAAAATGCTTAAAAAAGCAGCTAAGTTAAGGTGGCAGAGATCACATTTTTCGCTCATCCCTGCTGCTCCTCCCCGTTGAATCCCTGGCAGGATGAGGACGTCATTTCATGAGCCTGGCACACTAGCGCTAACGTTGTTTTTTCAATTACAGGATCCGAATTCTCTATGTCAAAGCCCACGTTTAACAAAGCGCAATTTGAAGCGGCCCTGACGCGTCAGTGGCAGCATTTTGGCTTGCACGCCGCCCAGGAGATGACCTCTCGTCAGTGGTGGCAGGCCGTGAGCGGCGCGCTGGCGGAATTACTGGTGGCACAACCGCTGGCTAAGCCTGCGAAAAACCAGCGCCATGTGAACTACATTTCGATGGAATTTCTGATTGGCCGCCTGACGGGTAACAACCTGCTCAACCTCGGCTGGTATCAAGAGGTGAGCGATGTTCTGCAGGAAAGCGGTATCAATCTGAGCGATCTGCTGGAAGAAGAGACCGACCCGGCGCTGGGTAACGGTGGCTTAGGACGTCTGGCGGCTTGCTTCCTGGACTCTATGGCAACGGTAGGCCAGTCTGCTACCGGGTATGGCCTGAACTATCAGTACGGTTTGTTCCGTCAGTCTTTTGACGATGGTCAGCAGAAAGAGGCGCCAGATGACTGGCAGCGTCGCAGCTACCCCTGGTTCAGCCATAATGCGCAATTGAACGTGCAGGTGGGCATTGGCGGCAAAGTGAGTAAAGACGGACACTGGACACCGGGCTTTACGATTGTCGGCGAAGCCTGGGATTTACCGGTCCTGGGTTATCGTAACAGCGTGGCACAGCCGCTGCGCCTGTGGCAGGCGACCCATGCACACCCGTTCGATCTGACCAAATTCAACGACGGTGATTTTCTGCGTGCCGAGCAGCAGGGCATTGATGCAGAAAAACTGACCAAGGTGCTCTATCCGAATGACAACCACCAGGCGGGCAAGAAGCTGCGTCTGATGCAGCAATATTTCCAGTGTGCCTGCTCCGTGGCGGATATTCTGCGTCGTCACCATCTGGCCGGACGCAAAATCGCCCAGTTACCTGACTTTGAAGTTATCCAGCTTAACGATACGCATCCGACTATTGCGATCCCGGAAATGCTGCGCGTACTGATTGATGAACATCAACTGAGCTGGGATGACGCCTGGGCTATTACCAGTAAAACCTTCGCCTACACCAACCATACGCTGATGCCGGAAGCACTGGAGTGCTGGGATGAAAAACTGGTAAAAGCGCTGCTGCCTCGCCACATGCAAATCATCAAACAGATTAACGATCGCTTTAAGGTACTGGTTGAGCAAACCTGGCCTGGCGATGAGGACGTGTGGGCGAAACTGGCGGTGGTGCACAACAAGCAGGTTCGTATGGCCAACATGTGTGTCGTTGGCGGCTTCGCAGTGAACGGCGTTGCGGCGTTGCACTCCGATTTAGTCGTCAAGGATCTGTTCCCGGAATATCACCAACTGTGGCCAACGAAATTCCACAATGTCACTAACGGTATTACGCCGCGTCGCTGGATCAAACAGTGCAACCCGGCGCTGGCGGCATTGCTGGATAAATCGCTGAAAAATGAGTGGGCGAACGATCTCGACCAGTTGATTAATCTGGAGAAATTTGCCGACGACGCGAAATTCCGCGCGCAATATCGTGCCATCAAACAGGAAAATAAGGTGCAACTCGCGGCCTTCGTCAAGGCGCGTACCGGCATTGAGATCAATCCGCATGCGCTGTTCGATATTCAAATCAAACGTCTGCATGAATACAAACGCCAACATCTGAACCTGCTGCATATTGTGGCGCTGTATAAAGAGATTCGCGAAAATCCGCAGGCAGACCGCGTACCACGCGTATTCCTCTTCGGCGCGAAGGCCGCGCCGGGCTATTACCTGGCAAAAAATATCATTTACGCCATCAATAAAGTGGCCGAGGTAATCAATAACGATAAGACGGTGGGCGATAAGCTGAAAGTGGTTTTCCTGCCGGATTATTGCGTCTCGGCGGCAGAACGTCTTATCCCGGCGGCAGATGTATCCGAACAAATTTCTACCGCAGGTAAAGAAGCTTCTGGTACCGGCAATATGAAACTGGCGCTGAACGGTGCGCTTACCGTCGGTACCCTTGATGGCGCCAACGTCGAGATTGCTGAGCAGGTTGGCGATGAAAACATCTTCATCTTCGGTCATACCGTGGAAGAGGTGAAGGCGCTGAAAGCCAAAGGCTACGATCCGGTGAAATGGCGTAAGAAAGATAAGCTGTTGGATGCGGTGCTCAAAGAACTCGAGAGTGGCAAGTACAGCGGGGGCGACAAACATGCGTTCGACCAGATGCTGCACAGCATCGGTAAGCAGGGCGGCGATCCTTATCTGGTTCTGGCGGATTTCGCCGCCTACGTCGACGCGCAAAAACGGGTAGATGCGCTCTATCGTGATGAAGACGCCTGGACCAGGGCTACAATATTGAATACCGCACGTTGCGGCATGTTCAGTTCGGATCGTTCGATCCGTGATTACCAAACCCGTATCTGGCAGGCAAAACGCTAAGGAAACGCCATAGTGAGCAAACGTCTTGATAATGCCGCGCTGGCGGCGGGAATTAGCCCGGATTACATCAATGCGCATGGCAAACCACAGTCTATTGGTGCGGAAACCAAACGACGTTTGCTTGACGCTATGCATGCCGTTACCGCGACGCCTGTCGCGGTAACGCCGGTCCCGAATGTACTGGTTCATACCCAGGGAAAGAAGAAGTCATTGCCGATTGAGGGAAACGGCACTTTCAACTGGATAATCACCACCGAAGATGGCCAGCAACATAAGGGCCAGGTCGACGCGGGGAAAAATCTCACCCTGCCAGCGAAGTTGCCGCAGGGATATCATACGCTGACCCTGCGTCAAGCTGAGCAGAGCTGGCATTGTCGCTTAATTGTCACTCCAAAGCGTTGTTATGAACCGCAGGCCCTGCTGGAAGGGAAAAAACTCTGGGGGGCTTGCGTACAGCTTTATACCTTGCGATCTGAACGTAACTGGGGGATCGGTGATTTTGGCGATCTGAAAGTTATGTTGGGCGAGGTGGGTCAGCGCGGTGGCGCGTTTATCGGTCTGAATCCCATTCATGCGCTTTATCCGGCCAATCCGGAAAGCGCCAGTCCGTACAGTCCCTCTTCTCGCCGCTGGCTGAATATCATTTATATCGATGTTAACGCGGTAGAAGATTTTCAGTTGAGCAAAGAAGCGCAGGCGTGGTGGAAACTCCCTACGACGCGCAAGGCGCTGGACGCCGCCCGCGATGCGGAGTTTGTCGATTACGCTGGCGTAACGGCCCTCAAACTGGCGGCATTACGCCTGGCCTGGTTGCAGTTTTCACAGCGTAAAGACGATGACGATTTACGCGCTGCGTTTCATGCCTTCGTGAAGGAAGAGGGGGAAAGTCTTTACTGGCAGGCGGCGTTTGATGCACTACATGCCAACCAGGTGAAAGAGGATCCGCTACGCTGGGGCTGGCCTGCCTGGCCGGCAGGCTTTCAGTCAACCGACAGCCCGGAGGTCAAAGCCTTTTGCGATAGCCATGCCGATGAAGTGAATTTTTACCTGTGGTTGCAGTGGCTGGCATATACGCAATTTGCCGAATGCTGGCAGGAGAGCCAGAGTCACCACATGCCAATTGGGTTGTACCGGGATCTTGCCGTGGGCGTTGCCGAAGGCGGTTCGGAAACCTGGTGCGATCGCGAGCTGTACTGCCTGAAAGCTTCTGTGGGCGCGCCGCCGGATATTCTCGGGCCGCTGGGGCAGAACTGGGGGTTGCCGCCCATGGACCCGCATATTATCGCCGCACGGGCGTACGAACCGTTTATCGAGTTGCTGCGCGCCAATATGAAAAGCTGCGGCGCGTTGCGTATCGATCATGTGATGTCGATGCTGCGCCTGTGGTGGATCCCGTATGGCGAAACGGCGGATCACGGGGCGTATGTGCAGTACCCGGTGGACGATCTGTTGTCGATCCTGGCACTGGAAAGTCAGCGTCATCAGTGCATGGTCATTGGCGAAGATTTGGGGACCGTTCCGGTGGAAATCGTCGGCAAGCTGCGCGACAGCGGCGTTTACTCCTACAAAGTCCTCTATTTTGAAAATGATCACGAGAAGCGCTACCGTTCCCCCAAAGCCTACCCGGCCCAGTCAATGGCGGTGGCGACGACTCATGATTTGCCGACGTTGCGGGGATACTGGGAAAGTGGCGACCTGACGCTGGGTAAGACTTTGGGTCTGTATCCGGATGAAGTGGTGCTGCGCGGGCTGTATCTCGATCGCGAACTGGCAAAACAAGGGCTACTGGATGCGCTTCACGCTCATGGCTGTTTGCCAAAACGGGTGGGGCATAAGGCTTCCCGTATGCCGATGAGTGCGGTGCTTAATCGTGGGATGCAGCGCTATATCGCTGACAGTAATAGTGCGTTACTGGGGCTACAGCCGGAAGACTGGCTGGACATGGCCGGGCCGGTGAACATTCCGGGCACCAGTTATCAGTACAAAAACTGGCGGCGTAAGCTCGCCGTGTCACTGGAGAAAATGTTTGCTGACGAGAACGTCAACAGGCTGATCAAAGACCTGGATAAACGCCGGAAAGCGGCAGCGAAGAAGTAAATACAACGAACCCGCCATTCGGCGGGTTCTCTTTTAACAGCCAGTTAAATGGTAGAACTTATACCACCATTCCCAGCAGCAGACAGCCAACCAGACCGCAGACGGAGATAATGGTCTCCAGTGCGGACCAGGACTTCATGGTCTCCCCGATGGTCAGGTTGAAGTATTCCTTGAACAGCCAGAAGCCAGGATCGTTCACGTGAGAGAAAATCACGCTACCGGAACCCACTGCGATAACCATCAGCTCTGGGCTTACGCCGGTAGTGGCAATCAGCGGTGCGACAATCCCGCCTGCGGTAATGGCTGCAACGGTTGCAGAACCCAGGGCGATACGCAGTACGGCGGCAATTGACCATGCCATAAAGATTGGTGAGATATTGGTTTCATGCATCAGTGACGCGATGTATTTATCCACGCCGCTATCCACCAGAACCTGCTTGAATGCGCCGCCACCGCCGATGATCAGCAGCATCATGGCAATGATTTTGATTGAGCTGGTCAGCGTCTCGTTGATGTCGTCCATGGAACGACCACGGTTCAGGCCGAAGGTGAAGACCGCAATCAGCACCGCAATTAAGGTCGCCATCACCGGATCGCCGAAGAACTCAGCGTAAGGCAGAATCGCATGACCTTTCGGCAACAGCATCTCAGCTACCGCACGCAGGGCCATCAGCACCACTGGCACCAGAGAGGTCCAGACGCTGACGCCAAAGCCCGGCATTTCTTCTTCGGTAAATGTTTTCTTATTGTACAGACCTTCCGGAATCGGCTTGTCGATGCCTTTCAGGAAACGGGCGTAGACCGGGCCGGCCAGTATAACGGTCGGGATACCGAGCAGCGTACCGTAGAGCAGGGTTTTGCCCATATCCGCATGGAAAATAGTGGCGATAGCGGTCGGGCCAGGGTGCGGAGGCAGGAAGCCGTGGGTAACGGAAAGCGCGGCCGCCATCGGGACACCCACATACAGCAGTGGGATACGGGCTGCTGCTGCGATAGTGAAAACCAGCGGCAGTAACAGAACAAAGCCCACTTCATAGAACAGCGCGAACCCCACGGTGAAGCCGGTCAGTACGACGGCCCACTGAATGTGTTTTTCGCCAAATTTCGCAATCAGCGTGGTGGCGATGCGTTGTGCGCCGCCGCAGTCCGCCAGCAGTTTACCCAGCATGGCGCCGAAGCCCATGATCAGCGCAAGGCTGCCCAGCGTTCCGCCCACACCGGCTTTGATAGATTTGATGACTGCGTCCAGAGGCATGCCCTGCATCATACCGACGGCGAGTGCCACCAGGATCAGGGCGATAAATCCGTTCAATTTGAAGCGGATCATTAATAACAACAACAAGACTACACCGATAGCAACGATGACTAATGGCATGATTTACCTGGCCTTAATTTGTTATGGGTAACGTCAGTTTTTCAGCGGTTATTACAGGTTTTAGCCCTGTAAAACGAAGCGCTGGAGTACCGATATGCCTTACATCCCCTTTTTAAAAGGATAGCCGGATGTTTTTTATATTTTGGGTACTGGCACAGATGATACGGGTAACATTCATCAAAAGAGAATCACCCGGTGGGTCAAAATTTGCGAAGTGAGATGCCGGTCATACTCCAGGCTGGAAATGAATGCAAAAAAGAGAGGCGTTTATACGTGGAGAGATACAGGTAACATGCTCTCCCGTATCGGGAGAGCATAAAGCAAGAAGGGGCTTAGTAGTAGGAGTGCTCGCCGCGCTGGTGTTCGGTGAGGTCGCGTACACCTTTCAGCTCCGGGAATTCGTTAAGCAGCTGCTTTTCGATCCCTTCTTTCAGCGTCACATCGACCATTGAACAACCGTTACAACCACCGCCAAACTGGAGGATAGCGTAACCTTCATCAGTAATTTCCATCAGCGTGACGCGGCCGCCGTGGCCTGCCAGTTGCGGGTTAATCTGCGATTGCAGCAGATATTCAACACGTTCCATCAGCGGCGCGTCTTCGGACACTTTACGCATCTTCGCGTTGGGGGCTTTCAGGGTAAGCTGGGAGCCCAACTGGTCAGTGACAAAATCAATTTCCGCATCTTCCAGGTATGGTGCACTCAACTCATCGACATAGGCGGTCAGTTGTTCAAATTTCAGGGCGGTGTCAGTTGCTTCCACTGCATCTGGCGGGCAATAAGAGACGCCGCATTCAGCGTTTGGCGTGCCTGGGTTAATCACAAATACGCGGATTTGTGTCCCTTCTTCCTGATTTGCCAGCAGTTTAGCAAAATGCGCTTGCGCAGCGTCAGAGATACGGATCATAGCAATGGCCTAATAGTTGACTATTTTACTTGGTTATAATACGCCCATCATCGAGGGTCTACAAGGTTCGACAAAGGCACCATACCTGAACAGACGCCGCGCCGTTGCGCAGGAGCAACCGACTTATTTCCCCGACAGTGCTGCCGGTCGTGACGACATCATCCACGATAACCATATGGAGTCCCTGTACGGGCAATTCAAGGCGAAAGGCATTTTTCAGGTTGCGCTTGCGTAACCGGGCGCTGAGATGATGTTGTATGGACGTGGCCCGAATGCGGGTAATGGCGCTCTGTTCATAGCGACAGCCAAGCCAGTGGTCAAGTGCGCGACAGAGCAGGTCACTTTGGTTATATCCTCTGCGCCACTGGCGATGCTGATAGAGCGGTACGCTGATAAGCATATCGGGCTTTTGCCACATCGGTGCCCGGCGGGCATTAATGACCGCCAGTATCAGCAGGCGTGCCAGCGCTTTTGCCATTTCGGGACGTCGCACAAATTTGAACTGGTGCACCAGCATACTCAATGGCAATGCGTAATCGCTGACCGCCACCAGACGCTGCCATGGCGGCGGTTTTTGCAGGCATCTGCCGCAAGGCAATGTCTGGCTCGCTGCAGGCAAACCACAGCACGGGCAAACGGAAAGGGGAGCAACCACCGCCCGGGTGCAGCAGGAGCACAATCCCCAGTGCGTTATCGCCAGCGGCATTCGACATAGCCAGCATAAGCCCGGCACTGTTAGCATGTTCACCCTCCCTGTTTTAAGCAAGAGAACGATAACTGATGAACAACATCTGGTGGGAAACCAAAGGCGAAGGAAATTGCCATCTTGTGCTGCTGCACGGATGGGGGCTGAACGCGCAGGTCTGGGATTGCATTGTGCCGCAGCTAAGCTCGCAATTTACACTGCATCTGGTGGATCTGCCGGGTTACGGGCGCAGTAGCGGATTTTCGGCAATGACATTGCAGGAGATGGCAGAGCGCGTATTGGCGCAGGCGCCGCAGCGCGCCATCTGGCTGGGCTGGAGCCTCGGCGGGCTTGTCGCAAGCAAGATTGCGCTTCTTGCCCCTGAGCGTGTCAGCGGACTGGTGACGGTCGCATCATCCCCTTGTTTTAGCGCGCAGGATGAATGGCCTGGCATCAAACCGGATGTGCTGGCCGGTTTCCAGCAACAGCTCAGCGAGGATTTTCAACGTACGGTCGAGCGTTTTCTGGCCCTGCAGACGATGGGTACAGATACGGCCCGTCAGGATGCGCGTCAGCTTAAGCAGGCGGTATTGTCGTTACCAATGCCCTCGCCAGAGGTGCTGAACGGCGGGCTGGAGATTCTGAAAACAGAAGATCTGCGTGAAGCGCTGGTCGGGCTGGACATACCCTTCTTGCGGCTTTACGGACGCTTAGATGGGCTGGTTCCGCGTAAAATTGTCGCCACCCTGGATGCGTGCTGGCCGCAAAGCCAGTCGCTGATATTTCCGAAGGCCGCCCATGCGCCTTTTATTTCCCACCCTGAGGATTTCTGTAGCGCTTTGATGAATTTTAATAATTTCGCCAGGTAATTATTGCGCCACCTGGAAAAAATGCCGCTTAACGACAATACTCAGAGCGTTGCTGCGGTTGGCTTATCTTTTTTACCGCAGCATCACAATCTAAAAAACCCGAGGAGAATCAAGTCTATGAAACTTGTTACAGGTATTGTTACATCTCTGGTGATTGGCTCCCTGTCGTTTGGCGTGATGGCGGCAAAGGAACTCGAAAAAGATAAGGTCGCGGGTATGAATCTGACGAAAGTCGGGACGATTAGCACGTCAGATACCTCGGCACCGATGGACGCGAAAAAAGAGCTGTCGAAAAAAGCGGATGAGCTGGGCGGCAAATATTTCGTCGTGACCAGTGGTCAGAAAAATGAAAAAGACATCCATGCCACGGCGGATGTCTATAAGTAATGTGATGAGCGGGTCGTCTGACCCGCTATCAGCATCCTGTCAGTGACCACCATTCACGCTCACAGGCCGATTTTCCTTCCGGGCATTTTTTACACTCGCCGCTGAGACAGCCATCCGCCTCTTCCTGAATACGTACCGCTTTGCCCATGGCTTCCATGCGCGACAGCATGGCATCGGCCATGGGTCGGGAGAGATGCAGCGCGTTACAGAGCTGGCTGATTTCCATCCGGCCCTGTAAAGCAAGCATATCGCGAACCTCAATTAACGATGCCATGTTTCATCTCCTCAGTGGCAGTCGCCCGCCGGGCTTTCACAGCAACTGGCCACGGTTTTACGGCTGGCCAGTAGATTGACATCCACGCGACTTCTGGCGCGACGCAGACCACCAATCACGACGACGTTGAACAGGATCACCGCAAGAATACAGGTGAGGCTGAAAACCGGGTGCTCATGAAAACTCACGATCTGATAGAACAGGGTGGCAAGTGAATACGCGATATTCAGCCCCCACAGTACGGAGAATCCCATCCAGCCACGGCTTGATTCACGGGCGATGGCGCCCATGACGGAAATACATGGGGTATAAAGCAGAACGAAAATCAGGTAACTGTAGGCCGCCGCGGCGCTGCCGAATTTCTCACTCATGACGCCCATGGTACCTTCTGCCATCTCGCCGTCGCCTTTGCTGGCCTCAATCGGGTTTGCCAGGACGCTCAGGCTAAAGGTGTTTTTCAGGCTGGTCCAGGTCTCGTTGAGCGCGGCGATCAGTTCATCGCTGAGACGGTATTCTGCTGGATTGAAATCCGCTTTCTGAATATGTTCAGCGGTATAAAGAGAGTTCAGTGTCCCGACCACCACTTCTTTCGCCATGGCTCCCGTCACCAGACCAACAGTCGCCTGCCAGTGATCGCCGTGCACGCCAATCGGTTCCAGTATGGGAGTAAAGACGCGGCTGATTGATGCCAGCGCGGAATCGTTAATGTTATCGACCGTTTTACCGCTCAACGAGAAGCTGTTGAGGGCACTGAGGAAAATGCTCACGACCACAATGACTTTACCGGCACGAAGCACAAACCCTTTCAGGCGCTGCCACGTCTGCAACACCAGACTTTTCAGGTGCGGCACGTGGTAGACCGGCAGTTCCATAATGAACGGTGACGCTTCGCCGCGCATGATGGTGTGTTTCAGCATCAGACCGGTAAGGATTGCCATCACAATGCCCAGCACGTACAGAGAAAAGACCAGTAACGCCCCCTGCTGGCCGAAGAAGGCCGCCGCAAAGACAGCGAAGATGGCCAGACGCGCACCGCAGGACATAAATGGCGCCATCATCATGGTCATCAGGCGTTCACGTGGCGCATCAAGGGTTCTTGCCCCCATCACCGAGGGGACATTACAGCCAAAACCGACAATCAGCGGCACGAAGGATTTACCCGGCAGCCCCAGCGCCTGCATTAGACGATCCATGACGAAGGCCGCACGTGCCATATAGCCGGAGTCTTCAAGGAACGAGAGAAACAGGTACATCATGCCGATTTGCGGTACCAGCGGCAGTACCGTGTTGATACCCCCACCCAGACCCTGGGCGAGGAAAACGGTCAGCCATTCCGGGAAATGCAGCGTGTAGCCCAGCCACTGGATACCGTGGACGAAAATCGCTACGGAGCCTGCATCAAAAATCGGCTGTAACGCGCCGCCAATGTTAATCGCGAGCAGGAACATCAGGTACATCACAAACAGGAAAATCGGCAAACCGAGGAAGCGGTTCAGAATGATACGATCGACGGCTGCCGTAAACTGGCTGGATTCCGCCGTCAGGGTGTTACTGACCGCCTCGCAAATCGCGGCAATGGTTTGATATCTGGCATCCGCGATATGCAACGCCGGATCATCGATTTCATCCTGCAGGCGTGCCAGCGAAATATCCAGCTTAAGGGCGGCGTCACCGGCGTAGGCGCGGCTGTAGATATCGCCTTCCAGCATTTGCAGGCCAAGCCAGCGACGTTGTTGCACGGGCATATCCGCGGCCATGCTTTGTGCCAGCGCATCCGCTTCGCGCGACAGCGGCTGCGCATAGTGCACAAGCTCGATTTGTCCGTTTTTCTGGTGACGATCCAGCGCGATTTTTAACGCGTCAATGCCGCGACCCCGTGTCGAGACCAGCGGAATGACCGGACAGCCGAGGCGAGCGGAGAGGGCGTCGATATCAATACGGACTTTTTGTTTCTCGGCAATATCCAGCATATTCAGCGCCACCACGCACGGAATACCCAGTTCCAGCAACTGCAACGTGAGATAGAGGTTACGCTCGAGGTTAGAGGCATCCACGACATTAATCAGGATGTCCGCATCGCCACTCAGAATGTAGTGACAGGCAATTTGCTCATCCAGTGAAGTCTGTGACGAGATAGTGGTCAGCGAGTAAGTACCGGGCAAATCAACCAGCGTAACTTGATGGTCGGTGGTAGAGAATTGCCCCTCTTTGCGCTCAACCGTCACACCCGCCCAGTTCCCAACGCGCTGGCGTGCACCAGTTAACTGATTGAATAATGTGGTCTTCCCGGAATTAGGATTACCAATTAATCCCACGGTCAATTTTTTCATTGTGCTTCTCTCTCTTTCATGGCCGGGCCATTAGCGGGAAACGGCTTCCAGTTCCAGAAATGCGAGATCTTTCTTACGCAGGACCAGATTAACGCGCCGGGTTTCAATGTGAACAGGATCACCAAGGGGAGCTACGCGCACGACATTAAATGATGAGCCGGGCAACATGCCTAATGAGAGGAGTTTCTGGCGCCACGCCGGGCTGATTTCGCGAGAGAACCCCGTTATTTTCCACGCACTGTCAGGAGAGAATTGCATAGGACCTACTTATATGTATCGCAAACAACATTCCCACCATGCGCCAGTAAAGCGCATGAAACCAGATAGTTAGCCAGCACAGCAATGAGTGTTACTCCACTCATACAATGATAATGAGAATAGTTTTTATCATCACTATTAAACCGCGATATTGCACAAAGCGGAATCAAAATCCGAGCCATTGTTGATGTGGCTCAATATTTATGGTGTTTTGCATTTCACGTTTGCAATAAGAAATAAGAAGCCGCGAAGGGATGTTTAATTTATTCCACTAGCTTAAGGTTAAATTAATAATAAATATTTAAGAGATCATCTTGTTAACTAAAATATAACCAATGGAAAATTGGTTAATAATTTTGAAAATTAATACAGCGATTATTCAAAGAGATACTGACGGTAAAGAAATAACGTAATGTATCTGTCTGTTCGGATTTGAACATCAGGAAAGGAGAGTGCCCCCTCCCGAAGGAGAGGGCGAAGGGCTTAACGTTTTTTCCCCATGGCGGCGGCCAGCGCATCCATCATCGCGCTGTTGCCGGCAGGCTGCGTATCGCGTCCACGTGGTTTAGCCGGACGGGCGGCAGGGCGATTGCCTGCCTCGCGAGCGCTGCTGTTACCACGCCGTGAATTGCTCTCTCCAGGCTGCTCATCCAGGCGCATGGTCAGCGCAATACGTTTGCGTTGCAGGTCCACTTCCAGCACTTTAACTTTGACGATATCGCCCGCTTTCACCACGGTATGCGGATCTTCAACAAATTTATCGGCGAGCGAAGAGATGTGTACCAGACCATCCTGATGCACGCCAATATCCACAAAAGCACCGAAGTTGGTGACGTTGGTTACCGCACCTTCGAGTACCATACCCGGCAGCAGATCATTCATCGTTTCAACACCGTCAGCAAACTGCGCGGTTTTGAACTCCGGACGCGGGTCACGGCCCGGTTTTTCCAGCTCTTTGATGATGTCAGTGACGGTCGGTACGCCGAAACGTTCGTCGGTAAAGTCTGACGCTTTCAGGGATTTTAGCCCGTTGCTGTTGCCCATCAGATCGCGCAAAGACTGCTCCGTCGCCGCCAGAATACGTTCCACAACCGGGTAGGCTTCCGGATGCACGGTAGAGGCATCGAGCGGATTATCACCATGATTGATACGCAGGAAGCCCGCGCACTGCTCAAAGGCTTTTGGTCCCAGTCGGCTGACTTTTAACAGCTGTTGACGATTCTGGAACTGGCCGTTTTCATCACGCCAGGCGACGATATTTTGCGCCATCATGCGGGTTAAACCGGCAACGCGAGTCAGTAAGGGAACAGAAGCGGTGTTCAGGTCCACGCCGACGGCGTTCACACAGTCTTCGACTACCGCGTCCAGTTTGCGCGCCAGTTGAGTCTGGCTGACATCGTGCTGATACTGGCCGACACCAATCGATTTCGGATCGATTTTCACCAGTTCTGCCAGCGGATCCTGCAAACGACGGGCGATAGAGACCGCGCCTCGCAGGGAAACATCAAGTTCCGGGAACTCCTGCGCCGCCAGCTCGGAGGCGGAATAAACGGATGCGCCGGCCTCGCTGACAATCACCTTCTGGGCGGTCACTTTCGGGAACTGCTTCTGCACGTCCAGGAAGAAACGTTCGGTTTCACGCGATGCTGTTCCGTTACCGATAGCGACCAGTTCAACGTTGTGTTTTTCGCACAGTGCGGCGACCGCCACAGCGGCTTTTGCTGCCTGGCCGGTATGGGGGTAAATGGTGTCAGTGGCGACCAGCTTGCCAGTGCCATCGACAACGGCGACTTTCACGCCAGTACGCAGACCCGGATCGAGACCCATGGTCGCGCGCAGCCCCGCTGGGGCGGCCATCAGAAGGTCATGCAGATTGCGGGCGAAGACGTTGATCGCCTCGTCTTCCGCGCGCTCACGCACGGTGCCCATCAGTTCGGTTTCCAGATGCATCAGCACTTTAATACGCCAGGTCCAGCTGACAACACCTTTGCGCCAGCTGTCTGCCGGGGCGTTGTTCAGGCGCAGGCCGAGGTGATCCTGAATAATTTGTTCGCAATGGCTCTCTTTTGGCGGCTCATCAAACTGCGGATCGGCATTCAGAGAGAGCTGCAAGACCCCTTCGTTGCGGCCACGGAACATAGCCAGCGCGCGGTGCGACGGTACGGTCGAGATCGGTTCGTGGTGATCGAAATAGTCACGGAATTTTGCGCCTTCCTCTTCCTTACCACCGATCACTGTGGCAACCAGGTGGGCGTTTTTCCACAGATAATCACGCACTTTCGCCAGCAACTGTGCATCTTCGGCAAAGCGCTCCATCAGAATGTAGCGTGCGCCATCCAGTGCAGCTTTGGTATCGGCAACGCCTTTGTCGGCATCGAGGTATTTTGCAGCTTCGCTTTCCGGGTCGTGTGAAGGGTCGTTCCACAGCAAATCCGCCAGCGGCTCCAGGCCTGCTTCAATGGCGATTTGCCCACGGGTACGGCGCTTAGGTTTGTACGGTAAATACAAATCTTCGAGTTCGGTTTTACTGAGCGTGCCGTTGATGGCTTTACTCAATTCATCGGTAAGCTTACCCTGCTCGCCAATCGACTTCAGGATGGCCTGGCGGCGTTCTTCCAGCTCACGCAAATAACCCAGGCGAGTTTCCAGATTACGCAACTGCGTGTCATCCAGACCGCCGGTGACTTCTTTACGATAACGCGCGATAAACGGCACGGTGTTCCCTTCATCAAGCAGACGAACGGCAGCTTCTACCTGTTCGGATCTGGCCTGAAGTTCACCCGCAATAATGCGGCAGAGCGAATCATTCATCATTTCAATATCATCTTCTGAACAAAATCAGGGGATAGTTATACGGATTGAGACAGAAAAATGCCAGTCACGCCGGGGGCTCCCGGATAGTTCCTGGTGCGTTACTTCACATACTCGATTTCATTAACGTACCAGGTGGCTTCCCCGCCGGGCGTCTGTACCAGTGCGACATCGCCTACCTCTTTTTTCAGCAGCGCGCGCGCCATGGGGGAGTCGATGGAGATGTAGTCTTTGCGGCCAAAAATTTCGTCGTAACCTACAATGCGAAAACGTAATGTATTGCCATCGTCATTTTCGATTTCCACCCAGGCACCGAAGAAAACTTTGCCTTCCTGCTGGGGTGAGTAATCGACAATTTTCAGGTTTTCCAGGCATTTCGTCAGATAGCGAACGCGGCGGTCTATCTCACGCAGACGCTTTTTATTGTACTGGTAGTCGGCATTTTCACTGCGATCGCCGAGGCTTGCCGCCCAGGTGACTTTTTTGGTGACTTCCGGGCGCTCCTGACGCCAGAGAAAATCCAGTTCCTGCTTTAGCTTGTCGTAGCCTTCTCGGGTGATCAGGGGCGTTTTCATTTCGTGGCCTTATTTTTTCTCTGATTTCTTTACAAATCACCGCCCCTTAAGGTGCGGATTAATCATCATTTCTGTGATGCAATGTGCATATAAGCTGCTGTTAAATATGCTTTGTAACAATTTCGACTAGAATTTATACCAGATTTAGCTGGTCCTCGACGCGCACTTTTTTAGAATACGCACTCATAATTGTCGGAACCTTTGGGAGTAAAAACAATGCAAGAGAATTATAAGATTCTGGTAGTGGATGACGATATGCGCCTGCGCGCGCTGCTTGAGCGTTACCTTACCGAGCAGGGCTTCCAGGTTCGTAGCGTCGCTAACGCGGAGCAAATGGACCGCCTGCTGACCCGCGAATCATTCCACTTGATGGTTCTCGACTTAATGCTGCCGGGTGAAGATGGCCTGTCCATCTGCCGCCGCCTGCGTAGCCAGAGTAACCCGATGCCGATCATTATGGTGACGGCGAAAGGGGAAGAAGTTGACCGTATCGTTGGCCTCGAGATTGGTGCCGATGACTACATTCCAAAACCGTTCAACCCGCGTGAACTGCTGGCGCGTATTCGTGCGGTACTGCGTCGTCAGGCAAATGAATTACCTGGCGCGCCTTCGCAGGAGGAAGCGGTCATCGCCTTCGGTAAATTTAAACTTAACCTCGGGACCCGCGAGATGTTCCGCGAAGATGAGCCGATGCCGCTGACCAGCGGTGAGTTCGCCGTGCTGAAAGCGCTGGTGAGCCATCCGCGTGAGCCGCTGTCGCGCGATAAGCTGATGAACCTGGCGCGTGGTCGTGAATACTCCGCGATGGAGCGTTCTATCGACGTGCAAATCTCCCGCCTGCGTCGCATGGTGGAAGAGGATCCGGCTCATCCACGTTACATTCAGACCGTTTGGGGTCTGGGCTACGTCTTTGTGCCGGACGGTTCTAAAGCATGAGGCGAATGCGCTTCTCACCGCGCAGTTCTTTTGCCCGCACGCTGTTGTTGATCGTCACATTGCTGTTCGTCAGCCTTGTGACGACCTACCTCGTGGTGCTGAATTTCGCGATTTTACCCAGCCTTCAGCAGTTTAATAAGGTGCTCGCCTACGAAGTTCGTATGCTGATGACCGATAAACTGCAACTGGAGGACGGCACACAGCTGGTGGTTCCTCCGGCGTTTCGCCGCGAAATTTATCGCGAACTCGGCATCTCGCTCTATTCCAACGAAGCCGCAGAAGACGCAGGCCTGCGTTGGGCGCAGCATTATGAATTTTTAAGCCAGCAGATGGCGCAGCAACTGGGTGGTCCGACGGAAGTCCGCGTTGAGGTTAACAAGAGTTCTCCCGTTGTCTGGCTGAAAACCTGGCTGTCGCCCAATATCTGGGTGCGTGTGCCGTTGACGGAGATTCACCAGGGCGACTTCTCTCCACTGTTCCGCTATACGCTGGCTATTATGCTCCTGGCGATAGGGGGCGCATGGCTGTTTATCCGAATACAGAACCGACCGCTGGTGGACCTGGAACATGCTGCGCTAAAAGTAGGGAAAGGACATATTCCTCCGCCGTTGCGTGAATACGGTGCCTCCGAAGTGCGTTCTGTGACGCGCGCCTTTAACCAGATGGCGTCCGGGGTCAAGCAACTGGCGGATGACCGCACGCTGCTAATGGCGGGGGTTAGCCATGACTTACGTACGCCGCTCACGCGCATTCGTCTGGCCACAGAGATGATGGCCGAAGAAGATGGTTACCTGGCAGAGTCGATCAATAAAGATATCGAAGAGTGCAATGCCATCATCGAGCAGTTTATCGACTACCTGCGCACCGGGCAGGAGATGCCGATGGAAATCGCCGAATTAAACGCGGTACTGGGCGAAGTGGTGGCGGCTGAGAGTGGCTATGAGCGTGAGATTGATACGGCGCTTAATGACAGCGAAATCCTGGTTCGTATGCATCCACTTTCAATTAAGCGTGCCGTTGCCAATATGGTGGTGAACGCTGCCCGTTACGGCAATGGCTGGATCAAGGTCAGTAGCGGTACGGAGCTTAATCGTGCCTGGTTCCAGGTGGAGGATGATGGTCCCGGCATCAAGCCGGAGCAGCGTAAACATCTGTTCCAGCCGTTTGTCCGTGGCGACAGTGCGCGTAGTACCAGCGGTACCGGCCTTGGGTTGGCGATTGTGCAGCGTATTGTCGATAACCATAATGGATTACTGGAACTTGGTACCAGTGAGCGGGGCGGCTTGTCAATCCGTGCCTGGCTGCCGGTTCCCGTTACCCGCCTGAACACGCAGACGAAAGACAGCTAACAGAAAACCCGCCGTTCGGCGGGTTTTGTTTGGCTTGTGTTGGAAAGTTACAGCTTCGGTCCGGCACTCACCAGTGCGGCGCCCGCAGGGGTATCCGTATACTTCTCAAAGTTACTGACGAACAGTTTAGCCAACTGCGTTGCCTTCTCCTGCCACTGTTCCGGTGATGCGTAGGTATTACGCGGGTCGAGGATTTTTGTCTCCACGCCGGGCAAGGATGTGGGGATTGCCAGGTTAAACATCGGCAGGGTGAAGGTTTCGGCGTTATCCAGTTCACCATTCAGAATCGCATCGATAATCGCACGCGTATCTTTAATGGAGATACGTTTGCCGGTACCGTTCCAGCCCGTGTTTACCAGGTATGCCTGCGCCCCGACGGCCTGCATGCGTTTCACCAGCACTTCTGCATACTGTGTGGGGTGCAGCGACAGGAATGCCGCGCCAAAGCAGGCAGAGAAGGTCGGTGTAGGCTCCGTTACACCGCGCTCCGTGCCCGCCAGTTTTGCCGTAAACCCGGACAAGAAGTGGTACTGCGTCTGGTTTGCGGTAAGGCGGGACACTGGCGGCAACACGCCAAATGCGTCTGCGGTCAGGAAGATGACTTTTGTTGCATGCCCGGCTTTTGAAACGGGCTTAACGATGTTGTCGATGTGATAGATCGGATATGACACACGGGTATTTTCTGTTTTCGAGGCATCGTCATAATCGATGCTGCCGTCGGCGCGTACGCTAACGTTTTCCAGCAGAGCGTCCCGACGGATGGCGTGGAAAATATCCGGTTCCGCTTCCTCTGACAATCTGATGGTTTTGGCGTAGCACCCACCTTCGAAGTTGAAGACGCCATCGTCGTCCCAGCCATGTTCATCATCGCCAATCAGGCGGCGTTTCGGGTCGGTGGACAGGGTGGTTTTCCCGGTACCGGACAGCCCAAAGAAAATGGCGACGTCGCCTTTCTCCCCGACGTTTGCCGAGCAGTGCATTGATGCGATACCTTTCAGCGGCAAAAGGTAGTTCATCATGGAGAACATCCCTTTTTTCATTTCGCCGCCGTACCAGGTGCCGCCAATCAGTTGGATGCGTTCGGTCAGGTTAAATGCAACGAAGTTCTCTGAATTCATTCCCTGTTCTTTCCATAACGGGTTGGTGCATTTCGCCCCGTTCATAACAATAAAATCAGGTTTAAACTCAGCGAGTTCTTCGTTTGTCGGACGGATAAACATGTTCTTCACGAAGTGCGCCTGCCAGGCAACTTCGGTGACGAAGCGAACGGAAAGACGGGTATCCGGGTTGGCGCCACAGAAAGCGTCAATAATAAACAGTCGTTTACCGGAGAGTTGTTGCGTAACCAGCCCTTTCAGGTGTTGCCAGACTTCGGGCGAGAGCGGTTTGTTGTCGTTCTTGCCTTTGCCTTTATCAGACCACCAGACGGTGTCACGGGTGGTGTCATCACGGACAATGTATTTATCTTTTGGCGAACGGCCGGTGAATATACCGGTGTCGACGGCGACCGCACCAGAATTCGTCAATACTCCGCGCTCGTATCCTTCCAGGTCTGGACGGAGCTCTTCCTGATACAGCGTATCGTAGTCGGGGTTATAGACGATCTCCTGAACATCGTTGATACCATAAGCCTTGAGATCTTGCGGGGTTAATTCGTTAACGCGCATGTCACTACTCCTTAGCCAATATGTACTGCCTGAAATTGTAGGGGTGTTGCTCATTCCCTGACCGCGACGGGGCTCATAGATTTACGTATCCCGACAAACCCTGAATCGCGGAAAACGCTGTGACATGGGTCACGTGGCGACACAGTTTCTGGCAATAATAGCCAGAATAATCGAGAAAATGTCACTAAAGCGACGTAAAGCGATATTTTTAACGGCAGCTTTGTGACTGTAATCGCTTTCATGAAAGTAAATTACGTAAGACTTTCAGAAAACATTTTAGCGGAAACGTGACGCGCTATGCAAAAGTGCCACCATTAAGGCGGCACTTTTACTGGCGATTAAGGAAGGTCTTAATGTACCTGTGGGTCGGCAGGGGAAGCGTTGTTACGGATTTCAGCAATGTCCATGGCATTGAACAGATAGTGATTACCGCAGTAGTCGCAATGCATGTCGATCTCGCCTTCTTCGGCAATGATGCTGTCAACTTCTTCATCTGGCAGGGTTTTTAACGCGCCAGCGCAACGTTCGCGGGAACAGGTACATTTAAATTCCACATCCTGCGGGTCGTACAGAGTCACTTCTTCTTCGTGGTATAAACGCCACAGAACATCCTGCGCAGGGAGCGTAAGCAGCTCTTCTGCTTTGATCGTTTCAGTCAGCGTCGCCAGGTGTTCAAAATCCACCGCCTGCGTATCCTGAGCGGGTAAAACCTGCAGCAACATACCACCTGCGGCCGGAGCGCCATCCACATCCCCCGTACGGATGAACAAACGGGTGGGCAGCTGTTCAGAACGCAGGAAGTAATCTTCCAGGCAGGCTGCCAGCGTATCGCCTTCCAGACCAACGACACCCTGATAACGTTCACCTTCTTCAGGGGTAATGGTAATGACCAGGTAGCCATTGCCAACCAACGTTTTCAGATCAGCATCGTCAGCAATATCGCCCTGCACGCGCGCGACGCCGCGCATCTGCTGGCGGTTATTGCCGTTAATGACAGCCAGGCTCATTGGGCCATCGCCCTGTAGCTGAACGGTAATGTCGCCCGCAAATTTCAGGGTGGCAGTCAGCAGACTGGTCGCGACCAGCAGTTCGCCAAGAATGGTTTTAACGGGCTGCGGATAGCTATGGTTTTCCAGGATCTGCTTCCAGGTTTCGGAGACAGTTACCAGTTCGCCACGCACGGCATAGTTTTCGAACAGATAACGGTGTAATTGGTCATGTTGAGCCATAGTTTTCTCTCTTGCGGGTGCGCGTTACTCGCTGTCACCGTATTTAAATTTCATCAGGTCGCGGCGTTCTTTTTTATCCGGACGGCGATCGGGGTGCGGCATTGTAAGCGCATTCATCTTCCGTGCCAGCGCCATTTTTTCGCGCTTCGCTACGCTTTCCGCAGTCTCTTCATACATTTCGACGGCTTCTGCGGCGGGGCGGCGTTGTTCGGTAATCGCTTTAATAATCACCGTTCGTTCGTCATTACCCTGCCTGAGCGTCAGTGTGGCGTTCAGTTCGACGATTTTACTCGGCTTGCTGCGCTGGCCGTTGTAATGCACTTTGCCGCCTTCGATCATCTCGCGGGCTAATGCGCGTGTTTTATAGAAACGCGCGGCCCACAGCCATTTATCGAGGCGAACATCGGGTGCTGACTGTTCTTTCATTACCCCTCCTTCACGCTCAGTGAGGGAATCAGATGGCGATAATCATTCATGCCGGGATGACGTAGATAACTTTTCTCCGCCAGACCTGAATCCGGGTTGGTTACGCCAAGGCAGTAACGAATGCCAAATTTTGCGGCGGCATCCAGAATGGGTTCACTGTCGTCAATGAACAGCGTTCTTTCGGCGTTTAAGCCCGTCTCTTGCGCCACTGCTTGCCACAAACGCTGATCCTCTTTCGGATAACCAAATGTGTGGGTGGAAAGTAATAAATCAAGGTGCGATGCCAGCCCGGTATGCTCAAGTTTCACCGCGAGGTTATGCGGATGCGCATTGGTCAACAGAATGCGTCGCTTACCGCTTTTTTGCAGCGCATCAAGAAAAGGAACGGTATCTTCACGCAGCACAGCGCGCGGTCCCTGCTGCGTGGTCATCGCGCAGATATCCAGTCCTAAGCGTTCGCTCCAGTAATCCAGACAATACCAGTTTAGCGTATGCTGCACGGCATGATATTCCTGACGAAGAATGGCCTGAGCTTCTGCGGGCGTAATGCCTTTCTTTGCGCCAAACGTCTCCGGCACCAGTTTTTGCCAGAAATAATTATCAAAGGCGAGATCGAGCAGCGTACCGTCCATGTCCAGCAGAACGGTATCCACGCTCTGCCAGTCGATATCAAAATGCATAAGAAACTCCAGCCAGAAATAACGATGCGCGACAGGTTAACATACCCGGCGCGCATGACATTTATCAGGTCAGGCTATCGGGTGCGGGGATAAGCCCGGGGTTCAGGCAATTTTCGTAGTATTGCTGAATTTCAGCCAGGCGCGTGCGGTTTCGATGGTAGCGGCGTAACGCCTGGACGCCGTTATAAACGCAGCAGACAATCATCGCCAGAAGCAGAAACGCGGTACTGACATAGCGCCAGAGCCCGGTTGTGCTATCTGGCATACGGTGCAGGCTGATATGACGAGTACCGTTGGCGTCGGTTGAAATATTGGTGATGATGCCTTCGGCGGTGAAAGGCGTTTGCATCAGCATTTCTGCCAGACGCTGGAACTCTGCCCACTGTTCGGCTGCCGGGTAGTCGTATAACGCGACGCCAGGATAGGGCTGATCTACCAGCTCGCTACCTTCTTCACTGATAATTAGGAAGCCGCCAGGCGCCGGGCTGTTAAGCGCCTGTGCCGCGCGGGTCGTTTCGCGCAAAATAAAAGGTGCGGTAGAGGTCGTGACCAGGTTATCCAGCGATTCTGCGCTGACCGGGCGCAGCAATACATTCACGCCAGTGAGTTTACCTGTACTGGCGCGTGACGTCAGCGTATCCCAGTCTTTACTGTTCCCCAGGTTAACCAGCGCGTTTTTAAGGCGCAGGCAGTCATCTTCTGCCGAACAGAGATCCTGTGTTTTCAACACAATCTCAGAAAAGTCATCCAGCAAGACCATGCCTGATTTCTGAATTGCTGTCCGCAGTGCCGGACTGACGCGAGAGCCGTCATCCTGTTTCGGATGTAACTGGCGATTGACGGCTTCCACCAGCGCTGTCGCTTTGGTGACGGTTTCGGATTCCGGTAAGGGTAGCGGCGGCGCATCGTTCCAGATAATTTGTGAACAGTCGAACGGCGCAAACGGCGAGCTCTGGCGTGCGTTCCAGTTGGTCGACGAATGGATGCTACACATGCCGGTACCGTGGATCTTTAGCGAGTCACCGATACGAAGACCTGCTTCTTCAAGCTGGCTAACTTTTGTCGCCTCGATGGTCTGTGCACCTTTAATCCATGAAAGGGTAAATTTGATCGGCATATCCAGCGGAACCCACATCAGCAGCATGATCAGGACCAACATCGCTCCAGCTGAAATGACGGCGCTGCGCACCCAATGCTGGAGAGGGAAGTTCTTCACCTCATCATGGAGCGATAAAAACCGCCCTTGTCGGACTACGTGACGATCAAGATAGATATCAATGTCACTTTGTTGCCCCAGATCCTGGGCGATAAAAGGCTGCCAGTGGCGCGGGTAGATCAGATCAATAATGCCTAAGGAGATGTTATTGATCTGTTCCTGATTATTCTCACCAAAAAGGCCCCAACGTTTGGGCGTGCCGCGCAGGCAGTGGATTTCGCGCAGCGCGTTTTGCGCAGGCGGCGCAAAGATGCCCCAGAGCCCGGCCGCAAGCAGCATGATCCCGGCTACGGCAAGCCAGGGGACAAAGACGTCGGGGGTGACCAGGCAGAAAAAGAACAGTAAAAACGATGTGGAAATCAGCAATGCCTCGCGCATGCCATCCGGACGGCTCAATGCATACTCTTCCACCGTTTCATGACGAATATTAAGAAGCTCGATTTGCTCCGTCTCTTCGCCGCGGATAGCCGAGTGCGACGATGAAACCTGTTCCGGCATCAGGCTGTGTTCTTCCGGACGGTATTCATTCAACGCGTGACCATTAAGCGAAATGACCAGCGGCAGGGTGTCGGTACGGATGAGCTCAACGCTGTTTTCGTCGTTGATGTACTGTTCCCAGAACGGCGGCAGATGTACTTCCACCGAATCAAGGTAGTAGCGCCATTTGTTCGGGGCATCGGTCGTAATGCCGTAGCGGGTAATCGCACGGGTGACACTGATGACGGTATTACTTTGCGCGTTGAGCGTGAGAGAGATCGGAGCTGCCGTCGCACCGGTCGGACCTGGTACCTGACGGGTACGGGAGAGCGATTCCAGATAGCTTTCAACAGCGCTGCGCTCATCAGGAGTTAATTTGCGGGTTGTCGCGCCAGCGAAGGCTTGCAGATGTGGCAGACGGTATCGCCTTTGCGATCGCGTTCTGTAAAACCACCCAACAAGGCATACGCAGGCCAGCATAGCAGCGAAATAAATCAAAATGGTGCTCATGCTTTCCCCATCTTACTTTTACTAGCAGGTGTAGTCAGTTGCACCCTTTCCCGTAAATTCAATGAATATGGCTGGAGCGTTATCGGGCAAATCGTTAGTCTAATAGGTGAGCGCCTGACAACATGCAAAATAGTAGCAAAGCCGTAATAGAGCGAATATCAGCAAATTCTTAGTTTTATTTCAACCTCTTGACTTTTAGGTTTATTTGGGAAATAGCTTCTGCTAAGTTACAGGAATGTAAATGAGGCGCGAAGAACATTGCCGAAACAGTGTCGCATGTCGCACAATAATGCCAGTAATCTCTGGAAAGACCGATAATAATGAGCGAATCATTGCAAAAACCCACCATTCTTAACGTTGAAACCGTCGCATCTTCACGACTTTTTAACGTCGAAAGCGTGGACCTGGAATTCAGCAACGGCGTACGTCGTGTCTATGAGCGTATGCGTCCCTCGTCACGTGAAGCGGTGATGATCGTGCCTATTGTAGACGATCATATCATTCTTATTCGCGAATATGCTGTGGGTACCGAATCTTATGAGCTGGGATTTTCCAAGGGGTTAATCGATCCTGGTGAAAATATGTATGAGGCGGCCAACCGCGAGCTTAAAGAAGAGGTAGGTTTCGGCGCGAAAGAATTGACGTTCCTGAAAAAACTCAGCATGGCTCCGTCTTATTTCTCCAGTAAAATGAATATCATGGTTGCTGAGGATTTATACCCTGAGTCGCTGCCCGGTGATGAGCCTGAGCCGTTACCCCAGGTGCGCTGGCCGCTGGCCCATTTGATGGATTTGCTGGAAGAGCCTGATTTTAATGAAGCCCGCAATGTCAGTGCATTGTTCTTGTTAAGAGAGTGGCTGAAAGGGCAGGGCCGGTTATAAAAAAAGCGCGTAAGCGCTTTTTTTATGTCGGTCAGAACAGTGACTGGCCCGGATAAGACGTTTTGCGCCCCATCCGGGATACCGTTTATCAGAACAATTCGTGCGTCTCGCCATTATCAATAATGGTGGTCCCCACTTCGTGCACGGCCTGCTGTGTCGGCTGCGTCCCGTCAATAAAGTACTCCTGACGGCTGCTGCCTCCACTCGCCAGTTGCCCTGTACTCCGGTCGATATTTACCGTCACAATTCCTGGCGGTGGCGTGAGCGGTTGCTCCGGAACGCCATTGAGAACAACCTGCATGTAAGCATCCCATGCTGGCTGCGCGCTCTTCGCGCCGCCTTCGTAACCCGAGATCTGATCTTTGATTGCGCCTGACGCGGAGGTGCGTCCCAGATCGCGACGATGATCATCAAAACCGATCCAGACCGAGGTCACTACGCCCGGGCCATAACCGGAGAACCAGGCATCTTTCGAGCTGTTTGTGGTCCCGGTTTTACCACCGATATCATTACGTTTGAGATCACGGCCAGCTCGCCAGCCTGTGCCTTGCCAGCCAGGCTCACCGAAGATGTTACTGTTAAGCGCGCTCTTAATTAAAAACGAAAGCGGCGTGCTGATGACGTGCGGTGCATACTCCTGGCCGCCACTCTTCACCACCAGATCCTGATTGGCTTGCTCCAGTTGCGGCATCGGTACGGAAGGGTTCTGCTGCTCCTGAGAGATAGCCACGTTTTCCATATCTTTGTTTTCCAGCACGTCTGACTTCGGTGTATCTCCGTAAATCACCGGAATATTACACTCTGCGCAGGCTACTTTGGGTCGGGTTTCAAACAGAACATTCCCCTGATCGTTCTCAATTTTGGTGATGAAATACGGATCGATGAGGAATCCGCCGTTCGCCATGACCGAGTAGCCGCGAGCCACCTGCATTGGGGTGAAGGAGGCGGAGCCCAGCGCCAGCGACTCCGTATGGACGATGTTTTGTGCCGGGAAACCGAATCGCTGTAAATACTCAGCGGCGTAGTCGACTCCCATTGCACGCATAGCGCGTACCATCACCACGTTCTTCGACTGCCCAAGCCCCTGGCGCAGGCGAATTGGCCCGGCATACTCATCGGGTGAGTTTTTCGGACGCCAGTCGGAACCTGCCCCGGCATCCCAGCGGGAGATAGGTACATCGTTCAGAATACTGGCCAGCGTCAGGCCTTTGTCCATCGCCGCGGTATAAAGGAATGGTTTGATGTTAGAGCCAACCTGGCGCAGCGCCTGGGTGGCACGGTTAAATTTGCTCTGATTGAAATCAAAGCCACCCACCAGCGCCAGGACCGCGCCATCGTGTGGGTTGATGGAGACCAGGGCGGAGTTAACATCCGGCACCTGTGCCAGCCACCAGCCTTCGTTGACCATGCGAACCCAAATCTGTTGTCCTGCCAGAACGACATCGGTCACTTTGCGTGGAGTGGGGCCTTGTGCGGTGTCAGAACGATAAGGGCGTGCCCAGCGCATACCGTCCATATGCAATGATACGGAGGTGCCGTCACCCAGCATCGCGGTGGCTTCTTGCGCGTTGGCGGCTGTGACAACAGCCGGTTCCAGCGGTCCATAGGTCGGCAACGCTTTTAAGGTATCGGTGATCTTTTTGCTATCCCAGGCGCTTTCGCCCGGTTTCCACAGCACATTGGACGGGCCGCGATAACCATGACGCATATCGTAATCCATCACGTTATTGCGCACGGCGTCCTGCGCGGCCAGTTGCACTTTACGGGTGATGGTAGTGTAAACACGATAACCGTCTTCATAGGCTTTATCGCCGTAGCGATTCACCATCTCCTGGCGCACCATTTCCGAGAGGTACGGCGCCGAGAAGGCAATCTCCGGTGCATGGTAATCCGCATCAATCGCTTCGCCACGCGCCTGGTCATACTGCGTCTGGCTGATGTAACCCTCGCTCAGCATACGGGCCAGCACCACATTACGGCGGGCCGTTGCGCGATCAAGTGAATAGAGCGGGTTAAAGGTGGACGGCGCTTTTGGCAGCCCGGCAATGACTGCCATTTCACTCAGGGTGAGCTGGTCAACCGGTTTGCCAAAGTAGACCTGTGCCGCCGCACCCACGCCATAAGCACGATAACCGAGGTAAATCTTATTGAGATAAAGCTCGAGGATCTCGTCTTTATTCAGCAACTGCTCAATACGAATAGCCAGGAACACTTCCTTGATTTTACGCATCAGCGTGCGTTCCGGGCTCAGGAAAAAGTTACGTGCGAGCTGTTGGGTGATGGTGCTGGCGCCCTGTGAGGCATGACCAGAGAAAAGCGCCACGCTGGCCGCGCGGAAAATCCCCACCGGATCAACGCCATGGTGTTCATAGAAGCGGCTGTCTTCTGTGGCAACAAACGCTTTGACCATTTCTGGCGGTATCTGACTTAAGGTCAGCGGAATGCGGCGTTTTTCGCCGTACTGCGCAATCAACTCGCCGTCGGCACTATAGACCTGCATCGGGATTTGTAGTCGCACGTCTTTCAGCGTGGCGACGTCAGGTAGCTGCGGCTCAATGAATTTGTACAACCCATAAATCGAGCCTGCTCCCAGCAGAATGCAACACACTGCAAGGATCAATAAATACTTTACGAACTTCACCGGAGGATTCCCATTTAGTTTCATTTGGGCAGTTTATAAACAACCGCGCGGTAGTATAAATGCAAGCCTGATGCATTGATATAGCCGTTATCTTTCCTGGCGATAAGGAGGTCGCGATTTATGGCATTCGGGCACTGGCAGATTGGACTGCATATTCAGCAAGATAGCGTTTTCAGCGTTGCGTTAACCCCGGCCAGAGCCGGGTGGGCGCTACGCCGTTGGTGGCATATCCCGTTACCATTGGGCACAGTTGAAAACGGGCAGCTTAAAGCGCCACAACAGTTATTGACGACGCTCTTACCGTGGCGAAAATCATTACCGCAGCGCCATCGGGTACGACTGGCATTTCCGGCTGCGCGTACATTGCAGCGTAAGCTTCCTCGCCCGGCAATGGCCTTACGGGAAAACGAACTGGCAAGCTGGGTTTCTCACGCCATGGCGCGTGAACTTGAAATGGCCGCAGCAGAGTTACGTTTTGACTACACCGAAGATGCACTGGCGCAGGCCTATAGCGTGACGGCGGCACAGCATAAAGAAGTGGCCGAAATGCTGGAACTGGCAACGTCCCTGCACCTGAATCTGGCCTCCCTGACGCCTGATGCCTGCGCATTACAGCACCTCGTCCCTTTTTTACCGCCTCCGGCACATTGCCTTATTTGGGAAGACGACGCGCAATGGCTGTGGGCAACACGCACCGGATGGGGACGTCGGTCGCGTGAAGATCAGCCCACCATAAACCAGCTAAGTGCGAGCCTCGGGCTGGATATTACCGACATTGCGCTATGTACAGCGGCAGCGCCCGATTTTGATCCCTGGTGCGCCATTGTGCAGAGGCAACCGCCTCTGCCGAAAAATGGTATGCGTTTCGCGGTAGCGATTGGCCTGGCCCTGGGAGCGGTACGCTAATGGAACAGATGATCAACCTGCTTCCCTGGCGAGAGCAGCGGCAGCAGGCGTGTCGGCGTTTCTGGGGGCGACTGCTGGTGTCCGTTGTGGGCATGACGGCGCTGGCCATTGTGCTGTTTCATACAAAGACGGGGCAGGACAAGCAGATCGCTACGTTGTGGCTGCAATCCGACGGGCAGATGTTGTCGGCCCTGAAGGCAAAACAACCGCATTTTCAGGCGTTACGCCAGTTGTGGTTAAAACAGCAGGCCAGAATGCAGCGTCATAGCCATACCCGCCAATGGCAGCAGCGGCTGGCTGGACTGGCGGAAAGAATGCCTGACAGCGCCTGGCTTACGGAAATGCATTTTCAACAAGGGCAATTCAGCGTATCGGGGCTTGCCAGAACTTTTCAGTCATTAAGCGAACTGGAGCAGGCGCTTGAAATGACAGACGGTTTTCGTCTTCGCCAAGCCGGTTCAACTGAGCGGGACGCGCAGGGGCGCTGGCAGTTTCACTATCAGCTTAATAAGGAAGATGAACATGCCGCGCAGCCTTGATCTCTGGTACGCCCTCTCGCCCGGAGCCAGGGCCGGGTACGGGCTGTTGCTTATGGTTTTTCTCCTGCTTGCGGTGTGGTGGTGGCAGATTAAGCCCATAACACGTGAACAAACGGCACGAGAGCAACAGCGTCTTGTACAGCAGTCGGCGCTACAGGCCAGTTGGCGGGATATCCTGGCCCTTAAACCCCCGGAGATAGCGCATTCGCAGGCGGATGTCCCAACGGCTTTTTCACCTCTGGATTTTCATACTCCTGACGCCCAACTGATTCGCTGGCGTCCTGGCGAACGGGGGGGCGAGATGGTGCTGGAGGCGCAGTGGGTATCGATTCCACGTATGTTTCCCTGGCTTGCTGAACGGCAGATGCTCGCACCGGCTTTTTCCATCACCGTACAGGAACATGCGCTGCATTTTGTGCTCCAGGTGGAGAGCGATGATGGCGACTAAACGCATCACAGTGGCATGTTTGCTGGTACTGATGCTGGCGGGGATGCGCGATCCTTTCCAGCCTCCCCTCGATCGCTGTATGACCAGCCAGCTTGAACTTTGGCATTACCAGGGCGTGGTGATCATGGCTGAGGCCGCGACAGGGATCGTGCGCGATCCTGCCGGGAGATGGCGACGCGTGCAGAAAGGAGACTCGCTTTTGGGCGGCTGGCGTGTGGTGGATTTTGATAAAGAAGAGATGCGCATCGCGACAGGAGAGGGTTGTGAACCCGCGCGCTGGCAGTGGAAACGAGAAGGATCTCAAAATGAAAAGAACAGCAATCGTAGCTCTTTGTCTCAGTAACGTTGCGGCGAGCGTGGCAATACCTGCACCTGTGACATTAATGGTGGATGATGTTCCTGTCACTCAAGTCTTGCAGGCGCTTGCTGAGCAGGAAAAACATAACCTGGTGATCTCGCCGGATGTCAGCGGGACACTCTCCTTGCATCTGGTCGATGTGCCCTGGAAACAGGCATTAAACACGGTGATTTCCAGCGCCGGACTAACACTACGCCGCGAGGGCAATATCCTGTATGTGCATTCCGCTAACTGGCAGCAACAACAATACGACGCACGTGAAGCGGCACTGGAAAAGCACAAACAGAATCTGCCGCTGGAAGAGCGTAGCCTGACGCTGCGTTACGCGCAGGCCAGTGAAGTGGCAAAGGCTGGCGAAAAACTCCTTGGGCCGAAAGGTACGATCACCGTGGATACCCGCCTTAATCGGCTGGTGCTCCGCGATCATAAGGCCTCGCTAAACATGCTGGAAAAGTGGGTTGCGCAGATGGATTTGCCCGTCGAACAGGTTGAGCTGGCGGCGCATATTGTCACCATAAATGAGAAGAGTTTGCGTGAGCTCGGGGTGAAATGGGGGCTGGGGGAGGCGACAAAGCCCGGTAAACGCGGTCAGGTATCGTCGCTTTCCAGCGATCTATCGGTTGAAAGCGCCACTACCCGGGTCGGTTTTAATATAGGCAGCATTAACGGGCGGTTACTGGATATTGAATTGTCAGCGCTGGAACAAAAACAGCAACTGGAGATCATCGCCAGCCCACGACTACTGGCATCCCATATGCAGCCTGCCAGCATTAAACAAGGTAGTGAAATCCCTTATCAGGTTTCCAGCGGCGAAAGCGGTGCAACGTCGGTGGAATTTAAAGAAGCGGTTCTGGGTATGGAAGTGACGCCCACCGTGCTACCTGATAATCGTGTGCGTCTGAAGCTGCGTATTACCCAGAACGTGCCGGGCCAGACGCTCCAGCAGGCAAATGGCGAAGTACTGGCAATTGATAAACAAGAAATTGAAACGCAGGTCGAAATAAAAAGCGGAGACACCCTGGCGCTCGGCGGCATTTTCTCGCAAAAGCATAAACTCGGTTCCGACAGTGTACCAATTTTAGGGGGGATACCCTGGTTCGGCCGACTGTTTCGTCATGATGGTAAAGATAATGAGCGCCGTGAACTTGTGGTCTTTATTACACCACGACTCGTCCCGGTACGCTGATCGATACCTGTTCTGTATCGCTTTTTCTGCCGAACTCGCTACAGGTGTTTGACGTGAGAGATGATTTAGCTTACAAGGAGTACCGATTTGAGCGTCAGCAATCTCCGTCTTACCATAAGTAGTGTTAACGTCTGGTCGGCGATTTATTCAGTTGCCAAACCAGTCTCAGTACTGAGATAATTTTTGGTCTGACTCTCGCACTATCGCATATGAGGTTTCAGTTCATGTCCGGCTTCGCACGGTGTCAACGGAGCGGATTTATCATCAACGAATAGTCTTAGTAGTACCGAAAAAATGGCAGAGAAACGCAATATCTTTCTGGTTGGGCCTATGGGTGCCGGCAAAAGCACTATTGGGCGTCAGTTAGCTCAACAACTCAATATGGAATTTTACGATTCTGATCAAGAGATTGAGAAACGAACCGGAGCTGATGTGGGCTGGGTCTTCGATGTAGAAGGTGAAGAAGGTTTCCGCGATCGCGAAGAAAAAATCATCAACGAGCTAACGGAAAAACAGGGAATTGTACTGGCAACCGGTGGTGGCTCTGTGAAGTCTCGCGAAACCCGTAATCGTCTCTCCGCCCGCGGCGTAGTGGTTTATCTGGAAACCACTATCGAGAAGCAGCTGGCTCGTACTCAACGTGACAAAAAACGTCCGCTTTTACAGGTGGAAACGCCGCCGCGTGAAGTGCTGGAAGCGCTGGCTGATGAACGCAATCCGCTGTATGAAGAGATTGCCGACGTTACCATTCGCACTGACGATCAGAGCGCGAAAGTCGTCGCAAACCAGATTATTCACATGCTGGAAAGCAATTAATTCTGGCGTAATACACAGGCCTGCGGGTTTAAGCAAATAAGGTGGATGTCGCGTCATGGAGAGGATCACAGTCACTCTGGGGGATCGTAGTTACCCTATCACCATCGCGGCTGGTTTGTTCGACGATCCAGCTTCCTTCTCGCCCCTGAAATCCGGTGACCAGGTCATGCTGGTCACTAATGAAACGCTGGCTCCGCTCTATCTCGACAAGATTCGCCATGTACTTGAAACGGCCGGTATCAAAGTCGATAGCGTGGTTTTACCCGATGGCGAGCAGTACAAAAGCCTGACGGTGCTGGACTCGGTCTTCACTGCGCTTTTGCAAAAACCTCACGGTCGGGACACAACACTTGTCGCGCTGGGTGGTGGTGTAGTGGGCGATCTGACCGGTTTTGCCGCAGCCAGCTATCAGCGTGGCGTGCGTTTTATCCAGGTTCCCACGACGTTGCTTTCGCAGGTCGACTCTTCTGTTGGCGGCAAAACGGCGGTAAACCATCCACTTGGCAAAAACATGATTGGCGCGTTCTACCAGCCAGCCTCGGTGGTGGTGGATCTCGACTGTCTGAAAACACTGCCCGCGCGCGAACTTTCCTCTGGTCTCGCCGAAGTTATCAAATACGGCATCATCCTTGATGGCGCATTTTTTGACTGGCTTGAGCAAAATCTGGACGCGCTGTTGCGTCTGGACGGCCCGGCAATGGCGTACTGTATTCGCCGTTGTTGTGAGCTGAAAGCCGAAGTTGTGGCGGCTGACGAGCGGGAAACAGGCTTACGTGCTTTACTGAATTTGGGCCATACCTTCGGTCATGCTATTGAGGCCGAAATGGGATACGGCAACTGGTTGCATGGTGAAGCTGTCGCTGCCGGAATGGTGATGGCCGCGCGTGCCTCCGAGCGTCTTGGGCAGTTCAGCAAAGATGATACCCAGCGCATCATTACCCTGCTTGAGCGTGCAGGTCTGCCGGTTCACGGACCGAAGGAAATGACCGCCCAGGCATATATCCCGCACATGCTGCGTGACAAGAAAGTTCTGGCCGGCGAGCTACGTTTAGTGCTTCCGCTGGCAATAGGGAAAAGCGAAGTTCGTGGCGGAGTGTCACAAGACGTTGTACTTGGCGCTATTGCTGATTGTCAGCAGGCGTAATTTATTAGAAAGGTCTTGCTGCGCGTGCGTGGCGTTTAACTTCGGGCGAATGCAATTGTTAGTAGCATGAGCCTTTGAGTGGGGTGTTAAATGGATGAATTCAAACCAGAAGACGAGCTGAAACCCGATCCCAGCGATCGTCGTACTGGTCGTTCTCGTCAATCTTCTGAACGTGTTGATGAGCCGCAGATCAATTTTGATGATGTTGAACTTGATGCTGACGAGCGTCGCCCTTCGAGAACACGTAAGACGCGCGATGAACGCGAAGAATACGCAGAAGAAGATTATGAAGCGGAAGAAAACTCACTGGACGAGGAGCGCGCAGAGCGTCGCCCACGTAAGCGCAAAAAAGCCGCCGCCGCAAAACCTGCTTCGCGTCAGTATGTGATGATGGGGGTCGGTGTTCTGGTACTGCTACTGCTGATTGTCGGCATCGGTTCCGCATTGAAAGCCCCCTCCAGCAACAGTACTGCTCAACCGAGTGCATCTGACAGCAAAAATATCGACCTTTCGGGGAACGGTGCGGCTGCCGATCAGGCTAATGCCACTCAGCCTGCGCCGGGCTCCACTTCTGCAGAACAGACTGCGGGTGCTGCACAGCCGACGACGGGCACTACATCGCAGGATGTTTCCCTGCCGCCCATCTCTTCTACGCCTTCTCAAAGCCAGGCGCCTGCAACCACAGGCACTCAGCAGCGTCTTGAAGTGCAGGGTGATTTGAACACTGCGCTGACTTCGCCGCAAAACCAGGCGCAAATCAACAACGCGGTAGCAAACAGCACGCTGCCGACGGAACCTGCAACCGTTGCGCCAGTGCGTAACGGCGGTGGGAATGCGGCTCATAGCGCAGCTACCGCAGAAAACCATACGGCAACGGCTCGCCCGGAACACAAACAAACGGTTATCGAACCGAAACCACAGCAGCAGGTCAAACCGCCCGTGATAAAGGCAGAGCCGAAAGCGGTTGTTCAGGCGCCGGTCGCGCAACCTAAAGTGGTTGCCTCAGAGCCGGTCAAAGCGCCGACCGTGGCGGCAACGACGCCGAAAGCGACGACCAGCACAGCTGCACCTGCTGCACCGGCAGCGACTGCGGCGCCTGCGGCCAGCACGAGCGTGGCAACGGGTAATGTGAGCTCACTGAAATCTGCGCCCGCCGATCATTACACGTTGCAATTAAGCAGTTCATCGAATTACAACAACCTGAATGCCTGGGCCAAAAAAGAAAATCTGAAAAACTTTGTGGTTTATCAGACGACACGTAATGGCCAGCCGTGGTATGTACTGGTCAGCGGTGTGTATGCCTCTAAGGATGATGCAAAACGCGCTGTTGCTGCACTGCCATCAGATGTTCAGGCTAAGAACCCGTGGGCCAAGCCTATTCATCAGGTTCAGGCCGACCTGAAATAATTTCACGTCACAACATCATTCAGGCAGGCCACCCAGGCTTTGCCTGAATGATAACGTGTATAAAGCGCAGGATGCTGTCGGAGCTGTCTCCACAGCCGGAGAGAGTGTAATCAATCATCCAGCATGAAAAAAAATCGCGCTTTTCTGAAATGGGCAGGGGGGAAGTACCCTCTGCTTGCCGATATTGAACGACATTTGCCAAAAGGCGAATGCCTGATCGAACCCTTCGTTGGTGCTGGCTCGGTATTTCTCAATACTTCATTTTCCCGTTACATTCTTGCGGATATCAACAGCGATCTGATTGGCCTTTATAACATCGTCAAAGAACGCGCTGATGAGTATGTTCAGGGCGCCCGGGAGCTCTTTACGCCTGCGACGAACCAGTCGGAAACCTACTATCAGTTGCGCACTGAGTTTAACCAGAGTCGGGACCTGTTCCGGCGCGCGCTGTTATTCTTGTACCTTAACCGCCACGGCTATAACGGTCTGTGTCGTTATAATTTGCGCGGTGAATTTAACGTACCGTTTGGCCGCTACAAAAAACCGTACTTCCCGGAAGCCGAGTTGTATCATTTCGCTGAAAAGGCGCAGAATGCCTTTTTTTATTGCGAATCCTATGCTGAGAGCATGGCTCGTGCGGATGCGAATTCGGTGGTCTATTGCGATCCGCCTTACGCACCGCTCTCAGCCACGGCGAATTTTACGGCGTACCATACGAATAGCTTTACCCTGGAGCAACAGGCCCATCTGGCGGCCATTGCCGAGAGCCTGGTGAATAACCGGATCCCGGTACTGATTTCCAACCACGACACCGCGCTGACGCGTGAGTGGTATAGCCAGGCGAAACTGCACGTTGTGAAAGTACGGCGCAGTATCAGCAGCAACGGTGGGACGCGTAAAAAGGTGGATGAACTGCTGGCGCTCTATCGCCCGGCAACTCTCTGAGCCAGAGCGGCTTCGCCGTCAGGAATGCGTTTGTCTACACCCTGTAAAATGAATGTATATTCTTCTCAAGGAGATGCGGATGACACAGTATTTGATCGCCCCCTCGATTCTGTCGGCTGATTTTGCCCGCCTGGGTGAAGACACTGCCAGTGCGCTGGCTGCCGGCGCGGATGTGGTTCACTTCGATGTAATGGACAACCACTATGTGCCGAACCTGACCATTGGACCGATGGTACTGAAATCGTTGCGTAAGTACGGCATTACGGCGCCTATTGACGTGCATCTGATGGTGAAGCCTGTCGATCGTCTGGTGCCGGACTTTGCCGCCGCCGGGGCAAGCATAATTACGTTCCATCCGGAAGCTTCTGAGCATGTTGATCGTACGCTGCAATTGATCAAAGAGCATGGCTGTAAAGCGGGCCTGGTATTTAACCCGGCCACGCCGCTGAGCTATCTGGATTATGTTATGGATAAGCTGGATGTGATTCTGCTGATGTCGGTCAACCCTGGCTTTGGCGGTCAGTCGTTCATCCCCCATACCCTGGATAAATTGCGCGAAGTACGCCGTCGGATTGATGAATCCGGTTTTGATATTCGCCTGGAAGTGGACGGCGGTGTGAAGGCCAGCAATATCGCGGAGATCGCCGCCGCGGGTGCAGATATGTTTGTTGCGGGTTCGGCGATTTTCGATCAGCCCGATTACAAAAAAGTGATTGATGAAATGCGTAGTGAACTGGCAAAGGTAAGTCATGGATAAAATGCAGGCAATTCGTGGGGTGGCCTTTGACCTCGACGGGACGCTGGTGGACAGCGCGCCGGGGCTGACGGCAGCGGTAGATAACGCATTATATGCGCTGGAACTGCCTCAGGCGGGTGAAGATCGTGTCATCACCTGGATTGGCAATGGCGCGGATGTGCTGATGTCACGGGCGCTGACCTGGTCGCTACAGGAGCGTAATGCGCAGCGCGCTGCGTCCGGTAAACCGGCGATTAACCATGCGGATATTCCCCAGGAAGAGCAGGCCGTGATGCTGCGTAAGCTGTTTGACCGCTACTACGCTGAGTCGGTGGAAGAGGGTAGTTTTCTGTTCCCGGATGTGGCCCATACGCTGGCTGCATTGCACGCAAAAGGTTTCCCAATGGCGCTGGTGACCAACAAGCCTACGCCATTTGTTGCTCCGCTCCTTGAAACGCTGGGTATTGCGCCGTATTTCAGCGTGGTCATCGGTGGTGATGACGTGAAAAACAAAAAGCCGCACCCGGAACCGCTGCTGCTGGTCGCCGAAAAACTGGGGCTGGCGCCGAACGAATTGCTGTTCGTTGGCGATTCTCGTAATGATATTCTCGCCGCTCAGGCTGCTGGCTGTTGCTCTGTCGGTATGACCTATGGTTACAATTACGGCGAAGCCATTACATTGAGTGAACCGGACTACGTGTACGATCGCTTCAACGAACTACTGCCCGCACTCGGGCTCCCGCACAGTGAAAATCAGGACGTGAAACATGACTAAACCCATCGTATTTAGTGGCGCACAGCCTTCAGGTGAACTGACCATTGGTAACTACATGGGTGCGCTGCGTCAGTGGGTAAACATGCAGGATGACTACCATTGCATCTATTGCATCGTTGACCTGCATGCCATCACCGCGCGTCAGGATCCTGAAAAACTGCGCAAAGCGACTCTGGACACGCTGGCGCTCTATCTGGCATGCGGTATCGATCCTGAGAAAAGTACCATTTTCGTTCAGTCTCATGTGCCGGAGCATGCACAACTGGGATGGGCGCTGAACTGCTACACCTATTTCGGCGAACTGAGCCGTATGACCCAGTTCAAAGATAAATCAGCGCGTTATTCCGAAAACATTAACGCCGGTCTGTTCGATTATCCGGTATTGATGGCGGCGGATATTTTGCTGTACCAGACTAACCAGGTTCCGGTCGGGGAAGACCAGAAACAGCACCTGGAACTGAGTCGCGATATCGCCCAGCGTTTTAACGCTATCTACGGTGACGTCTTCAAAGTGCCGGAACCGTTCATTCCGAAATCCGGCGCGCGCGTGATGTCACTGCTGGAACCGACGAAGAAAATGTCCAAGTCTGACGATAACCGCAACAACGTTATCGGCCTGCTGGAAGATCCGAAATCGGTAGTGAAGAAAATCAAACGTGCGATGACCGACGGTGATGAGCCACCAGTGGTGCGTTACGACATTCAGAATAAAGCCGGCGTATCTAACCTGCTGGATATTCTCTCAGCCGTAACCGGCCAGAGCATTGCGGAACTGGAACAGCACTTTGAAGGCAAAATGTACGGCCATCTGAAAGGTGAAGTTGCCGATGCGGTTTCCGGTATGCTGACCGAGCTGCAGGCGCGTTATCACCGCTATCGCGATGACGAAGCGTTCTTGCAGAAGATCATGAAAGAGGGTGCGGAAAAAGCCAGTGCGCGTGCGTCTGAAACGCTGAAGAAAGTCTACGACGCTATTGGTTTCGTGGCGAAGCCGTAACCCCGTCTGGTTGTATGTTCCCCTCTGGCCATAGGGGCGAGGGGATCGATTGTGCAGTCTGGAAACGTGGTGTGCTAAAAAGTAACCCGGATTAGGCGTTTATGCTGGGTCCGGGATGCTATGGCTAGGCGTGTTGGTTATCAATTGTTAGGGTAATCCGGTTGGCGCGGCAGAAAAGCTCGGAAACATGCACCGGTTTACTGTTCTGATCGAAGGCGATTTTGCTGATGCGAAACAGCGGCTCGCCCAGTTCGCACTTAAGCCACTGCACCTGAGAACGGGTGGCAGCGAAAATATCGATCGTCTTTTTGTCGCTCACTATCCGCGTGTCAAAATGCTTCTGGAACAACTGATAGGTTGATTCTCCCTCGCTGTAATACGCGTCAAATTGCGGATAGCGCGACAGCGGGATCCATGAGCTGTCGATAAAGAGCGGTTCCTTGTCCAGATACATCACCCGGCTTAAGTGAAAGACTTCGCTGTTACCCGGAATGTTCAGCTTTTCACAAAACGGCGCCGCAGAGATACGCGCCTGTTCAATCACCTTCTCTTTCGTCGGCTTACCCTGCGAGACGCCAAAATCGGTAAACCCGCTGACGGTCAGCAACGCGTTTTCTACCTTCTGGCTTTGTACAAAGGTTCCTTTGCCCTGCCAGCGAATCAGCACGCCGTCCGCTACCAGGTCACTTATCGCTTTACGAATCGTGATTCTGCTTACATTGTACTGGGCGCAAAGTTCACTCTCGGTGGGGATCTGTTGTCCGGCTTTGTAGACGCCCTGAGCAATGTCATCCAGCAGACGCTGGCGAACCGTGGCGTACAGTAGTTGGTGAGAATAGCGGTCCGTAGCTGGCATGGCTCAACCCTGAAAAGAATGGAATAGGGGAATTATAGGGTTGTTTATCAGCGAGTAACAGAGCGCTGGCATGATGCGGCTCATGCCAGCGCAGTATTACCATGCTCCGTGGTATTGAATGGTGCGCGCCGCGCTGAGTGTACCCTGCTCCATAGCCACCGTGAGCGACCAGCCGCAGGCCATTGCGCAGAGAAAACCGGCAATAAACGAGTCCCCCGCGCCCATGGTATCGATGACATCAACGCAAGCCGCGGGATGGCGGTAAAACTGTCCGCCATCCCAGGCGATACTGCCATTTTCACCCAGCGTAACGATTGCGATACCCGCGCCATGCGCGACTATCGCCTGCATACGCGCTCTCAATGTATCGTCCTCCTGCTGCGCCGAGGCAAAAGCAAAATCGAGATGTGGCGGCAGGGTTTGCCAGAGTGGGCTGTCCCATTTATCGGCAAAATCAAACGCTGTCAGCTTGCCGGCCGCATGCAGTCGGGGAAAGGCGCTGTCCGCGTGGCCCCAGATAGCGGAGTGAATAATGTCATAGCCATCAAGCCAGGCGAAATCCTGCTCATCCAGGGTAAAATTCGCCATTACCCCTTCGGTATAGTCACCCAACACCCGGTCATTACCCTTCATCTCCACCTGAGTTTGTGCGGTGACGCCGCATTTGACATGCACATGGCTGGTATCGACGCCCATTCGGGCCAGATCGTTCAGTAACATCCGACCGTATTCATCCTCGCCAACCCAGGTCACGCAGCCTGGCGCCATGCCATAACGGGTGCTGTAAACCGCCACATTGACCGCATTGCCGCCGGAAAAGGCTTTGCCGAGGTGTGGATAGATGTCGACGCAGTTATCGCCGATGGTCGCCAGCCGTTTCATGCGCTTTCCTCCGGCAGCAACGCGCGAAAGCGCTCCAGCGCCTGGCGGGCAAACAGCCGCGGCTCGTTCATGTACATTGTTACCAGCTCAATTGTGCAATAACCGCTGTAGCCGCTGGCGATAACATCGCACATCAGTTCCCGCAGCGGCATTTTGCCTTCACCGGGGATGAAATGGCTGTCGCTCGCGCCGTCGCTGTCGACAATATGCAGATGGCGAAGTTTATCGCCCAGTTTGTTGAAGTAGCTCATCACCGGCTCGCCCTGCACCCAGGGGGCGCAGATATCAATCATGCTGTACAGGCGCGACGACGGGACAAGAGAGAAGGCGCGCAGCACATCATTGGCGTTGCAGACCACGTTGGATTCATAGGGCGTAAGCGGTTCCAGCACCAGATCCATCTCAATCTCCTGCGCATACTCGCACAGCTCATGCAGATTATCGGTCAGGCGCTGCCAGATAACCTCCGGCGGGGTCAGATAGCCTGCGTGGGCGGCGGAAATGAGCGTGAATCCGGCGTTCATCTCTTTGGCCATATCCATGGCCAGTTTAATCATCTCCAGGCTTTCGCGGCGCATCCGCTCATCGCCCAGAATCATATTCCATGGGTAGCCGTTGGTTTCTGGCGTGTAGCCGATAATGGGCAACTGGTATGTCCGGGCGAGTGCTTTGATTTGCTTAATCCCACCCGCTTTTAAATCGGGGGCGAAAGCGTGGGGACGCCCACCCCACAGTTCAATACCGTCATAGCCCAGTTCATGGGCATCGCGAAACGCCTCTTCAACGGGTAAACGCTGATGTCCGCAGGTAAACATGCCTGTTTTCATTGCTGTGCTCCTTTTAAGGAAAACCGGCCCGGACGGGCCGGATAGCGAAATCAATACTCCACAAGGCCGCCGTAATAGCGACGTTCATCCGGATTGTGATCTTTGTAAATCGACAGGTAATAGCAGAGCCACTCCATCGGCACGAACATCAAAAACGGCGCCAGCCACGGGTGTAGACCCTGGGCAATATCGGCGTAATCGATGACGATGACGTTATCCGTACGCGCTTTCACGAAGCGGATGGCGCGCTCGGTCGTGTGGCGGCTTTCGTCATTACCCAGCAGGAACAGGAAGGGGACACCAGGCTCCACCACCTCAAGCGGGCCGTGGCGGAATTCCCCGCTCTCAATAACCGAGCCATGCGTCCAGGTAAACTCCATCAGGGTGACAATCCCTTCCTTATAGCCCAGCGGACGCAGCGGACCGGCGGAAACGGTGTAGATCATCGGCCATGAGCTTGCCTGCTCGCCAAGTTGGCGACCTTTCTCTTCCCAGTTACGCACCAGGTACCCCAGCGCCTGTGGCAGTTTTTGCAGATCGGTTTTGATTTTGCCGATTTCCGCATGCGGCGCGAGGCGGGTTACCATTTCCAGTACCACGCTGTAGCAGAGCAGCAGATGGATTTCCCAGATACAGTCGGCCTGGTAGTCCACGACATACTCCACCGGAACGGTGATCGGACTGTCCGGTTTTTTCGTGAAGGCGGCAGTGAGTGCGCCGCAGGCACGGCCTAATTCCAGCGCTTTAATCACCTCTTCGGTTTTGCCGTAATCCGATACCCCTATCACCGCGCAACGGTTGTCCAGGCGGTGCGGGGTGTTATCGCAAAACTCCCAGCCGGAAATGGCGTAAACCTGTAAATCTGAATAACGATCCGCAAGATGCTTCGCCGTTTGCGCAGCGTTAAGCGGCGATCCGCAGGCGACGAAATAGATCCGGTCAATACCGCGACGCAGCATCTCATCAACAATGGCATGAACGCGGGGAACATCCTGTTGCAGAACTTTCTCCACCTCCGACACCATATTTTCGGTAACCAGGAAATCCACGGTGCTTTTATCAATATCCAACATGTAACGTTTCTCCAGACGGGTTTACGAAAGTGCGGCCAGTCGACGATTGCGCTTTTCCCAGAAGGCATAAGCAGGCAGGCCGGTGGCGATAACGATCAGGGCGCAGACCAGACCAGGAACGGGCGCCCAGACAAAGGTAGAGGCGACGAGGATCAGGCTTGAGCAGATGGCGAGGAACGTCATCAGGCCAAACAGGGGCGTGCGCCAGAGCGGTTTATAGTCGTCGCGTTTGCGACACCAGATAATCGAGCCGAAGGTGAGGGTGTTTTTAAAGCACATCACCAGCGTGAAGTAGCCGAGCAGGCTGGTCAGGTCGGAAACGAAGATGAAGAAGATCCCGAGCGCCCCCTGCAATACGATCGACACATCCGGGGTGTTGTATTTTGGGTGAACGTGAGCGAAGCATTTGAAGAAGAGCTTGTCCTTCGCCATCGCATACTCCAGGCGCGGCTGGTACATGACGCAACTGGAAAGCGAGCCCAGAATAACGATCATCGCGGTGATCGCCACAAAAATGCCCGCCATACTGCCCAGTGCCGGAATATAGGTCAGTGCGTCAGAGATGGGCGTTTCCGAGGCCGCCAGCTTTTCAAATGGCATCAGACCGGAAATAACCAGTGCCAGCAGCGAGTAGAGCACCAGAACCAGCAGGCAGGAGCCAATCAATGCGCGCGGCATGGTCTTGCCGGGGTTTTTGATTTCGCCGGTCATATAGCAGATGGAGGCCATACCGGTATAAGACCAACTGGTGGCTGATACGCCCGCCAGCAATGCCATAATGCCGGATGCCGCCGTAACGGTGGCGGTCGCCGCTGGCGCAGCGAAGTTGTCGGTTTTGAACCAGAAAATGCCAATGCCAATAACAATAGTGAAGGGGATAATTTTGGCGATGGTGATCAATGTCTGGAAGGCCGCTCCCCCCTCGACAGAGCGCAGATGCAGCAGCATAAACATGACGATTAACGCCGTTGCCACAAGCTTGCCGGTGAGGGGATCGAGCGGCATCAGGAAGCCGAGATTACTGACCACCGCCAGCGCCATAATCGACAACGAAGGAGCATCGTTGGCCCAGAAGCTGGCCCAGCCGGAGAGAAAGGCCAGCGGACGGCTGCCCGCATTTTTCAGATAAATATAATCCGCGCCGTTCTCAGGGTAGGCGGTAGAGAGCTCGGCGTAGACGCACATCTGCGGAATAACGATCAGGCCGCCAATAACGAAAGCGAGCACGGTTAACCACGGCGATCCTGCCGCTTTCGCTACTTCTCCCACTGAAACGAAAATACCGGAACCGACGGTTGTCCCGACGGCGATAGCGAGCACGGCCCAGAAGCCGAGCTTGCGTTGGAGTTCCTGGCTTTCCATATCAATACCTTTCTTAGAATGTTGTATGTAGGGTCAAAAGGGTGCCGCCTGACATCTACCGACAGCCAACGGTAGATTTCAATATATGACGACACATAATCAATATAACAACACATGATGAATTGTGTTGTGGAGAGAGATCACAAAATTGCCACTGGATGATAATGCCATGGCTATGTGATAATTAACTAATTGAATTAATTATGAAAATTATTGTGGTGGTCCGAGGTTTAGGAAACGGCGTAGCCGGGGTAAACGTAAGCGCACCCGGGAATCCCGGATGCGGCGCATACGCCTTATCCGGACGGGTGCCTGTGGAATGATTAATCTAATGAATGAACAGTTAAAACCACTTAAGCTTATCGCGCAGGCCGACAACGCGGCCTACGATAATGAGCGCCGGGCTTTCGACCTGCCGGGCCAGTTCCCCCAGCTCAGTCAGGATGCCACTAACGACGCGCTGTTTCACAGAGGTGCCATTTTCTACCAGCGCGACAGGCATATCTGCCTGCATACCGTGCTCAATCAATTTTTCCTGAATGGTCGCCGCCTGGTTCAGCCCCATATAGAAGACCAGCGTCTGTTTTTCTGCCGCCAGGTTTGCCCAGTCCAGCTCGCCGCCGGTTTTTAAGTGACCCGTTATCAGACGTACGCTCTGGGCATAATCCCGGTGGGTTAATGGAATACCGGCGTAAGCAGAACACCCTGAGGCTGCAGTAATGCCGGGTACCACCGAAAAGGGAATTCCCGCGTGGCACAGGGTTTCCAGCTCTTCGCCGCCGCGTCCGAAGATAAACGGATCGCCCCCTTTCAGGCGCACCACCCGTTTACCACGTTGCGCTTCCTGCAGCAGGATCTGGTTAATCTCTTCCTGCGGGACACAGTGATAGCCAGCACGCTTGCCAACAAACACGCGGTCGGCATCGCGGCGTACCAGGTTCATGATCTCATCCGAGACCAGGCGGTCATAGACCACCACATCGGCCTGCTGGATCTGTTGCAGCCCTTTGAGCGTCAACAAACCAGCATCGCCCGGGCCTGCCCCGACCAGCACCACTTCGCCACGATTGTCCAGCGGCTCGGCAAGCATTTGTTCCGTGATCGCTTCCACTGCCGGTGCATCCTGATTGGCCAGTGACTGAGCAAGACGGTCATTCACAAACAGCTTTTCCCAGAACCGGCGGCGCTCGGCGACGCTGGCAAAGTGGTCTTTTACCCGACGACGCAGTTTGCCTGCGTAGCTGGCTACATGTCCGAGATGCTGCGGAAGAAGCGATTCCAGTTTCTCGCGCAGCAGACGCGCCAGTACCGGGGAGGTACCGCCGGAAGAGACGGCGACCATCAGGGGCGAACGGTCAATAATGGACGGCATGATAAAGCTCGCCTGTTTCGGTGCGTCCACCACGTTACAGAAGATACGCCGGGACTCCGCCGCCGCGCTAACCTGCTCATTAACCGCTTCGTTATCTGTCGCTGCTATCACCAGCCAGCACGAGTCGAGCAGGCTTTCGTCGAAACTGCCTTCCACCAGCGTTAGCATCCCTTCGTTCGCCCAGACATGGAACTGGGGAACGAAGGCGAGTGAGTTAACGGTCAGCCGCGCACCAGCATCCATTAAAAGTCGGGCTTTACGTTCGGCAACATCCCCACCGCCTACCAGCAGGCAGGCGCGATCGCGTAATTGACAAAAAATGGGTAAATGGTCCACGACATCACCTCAAATACACGCCATTCTTCGGGCCGCAGGTGCGTTGTCTGTAACCCGAAGTGCGCGTGTCTCTATTAATTCGTTGTAATTGGTTGGCTCTTCGCTGTCTGGGTTGCAGACGGGCGCTCCGCTTTCGGCGTAGCATACCAGTAACCCAGGCCCATAAATACGGCACCGGAGAAAGTATTGCCCAGGGTTACCCACAACAGGTTATGGCCAATTCCGGAGAGGGTATACGCGTCGCTGTGATGACCAAACCATGAGAGGGCAAACAGCGTCATGTTGGCAACGGAGTGCTCGTAGCCGGAAGCGATAAACGCCAGCAGGCACCACCAGATGGCGAGGAATTTCGCGGCGCCTTCGGTACGGATTGCCATCCAGATTGCCAGACAAACCAACCAGTTACATAAAGCGCCTTTAAAGAACAGAACCCCTGCCGGCGCGTTGGTTTTGGCCAGCGCAACGGTATGCACGAGGCTGGTATCCAGCGGCAGTAAACTACCGCCACCCCAGTTATACAGCAGCGCAACCAATACCGAACCTAACAGATTACCCAGCCAGGTTTGCGGCAGAATCGTCCACATCTGGCCCTGGGTGATGGTGCCGGCTTTCACACCGAGAGTCAGGAACATGGTATGTCCGGTAAAGAGTTCAGAGCCGGCAATAATGACCAGGGTTAACGCGATACCGAACGTTGCGCCCATCACCAGCGGACGCACTGATGGGTCAAGTAAGTTACCGAGGGTGAAAATCAAAATAATCCCTAAGCCGACATAAGCGCCTGCCATGGCAGAACTGATCCAGAAGCCAATGGGATTATTGGTCGAGAGGCGTGAAATGCGCGCAGCGTTAGCCGCACACTTATTAATAGTGTCTGTAAACATAGTGTTGATTACCCTTTAACACGTCATCCTTTGCGCTGCCTCTTTGTTGGCTGCCTTCACTCCCCCCAGTCACATAGTTCACTATGCTCCTGGGGAATCGTTCAGTTGCCGCCGCGACGCAGCACAAATGATGTTGTGTAAATAATGAAAAGTTAAAATTAAAAACAAATAAAAATTACGAGTTCAATAAGCAACTACGGTATGGGGGAATCCCATGAATGGGGGCATTGCACCCCCACTGGAAAATTACGCTTTAAGTTGCACTACGCCGTCTTTAACACGCGCGTCGAAGTGGGCCACAGAACGGCTTTCGTCTTCCATACATAGCCCGTCACGCAGGCGGAAGCGCTGTTTTTTCAACGGGCTGGCGACCCATAGCTCTCCATTGTGCTCGGCAATCAGGCCGCGTGACAGCACGCTTGCTTCAAAGAACGGGTCGATATTGCTGATCGCGAAAACCTGTTCATCGTGACGCGGGCGGAAAATGGCCACCTGTTTGCCATTCAGCAGTGCGCATACCCCGGTTGCCGGGATGATGTCATCGATTTTGCAGATAGTGTTCCACTGGCTCATACGGTTTCCTCCACCATTTTGACCGGGATGCGTTCATATGGCGTTGCCGGACGGTGTTGCTCGCGTTCTGGCACAACCTGAACGTTCGGGTCGCGCTTGTCGCTATTGATAAAGTGTCTGAAGCGTACTTGCGCCTGCGGGTTGTTGACGGTCTCGGTCCATTCGCAAATCACGGCGTCGCGCAGACGCGCCATTTCGGCTTCAAGCTGGTCGTTCAGGCCCAGTTTGTTATTGATGATGACGCTCTTGAGGTAATCGATGCCGCCTTCCAGATTATCCAGCCAGGAGGCCGTGCGGGTCAGTTTGTCGGCCGTACGGATATAGAACATCATGAAACGGTCGAGGTACTGGAGCAGGGTTTCACGGTCGAGATCCGCCGCCAGCAAATCCGCATGACGCGGTTTCATTCCGCCGTTACCGCAAACATACAAGTTCCAGCCTTTTTCGGTGGCGATAATGCCCACGTCTTTACCCTGCGCTTCGGCACATTCACGGGTACAGCCGGAAACCCCAAACTTCATTTTGTGCGGAGTACGGATGCCTTTGTAGCGGTTTTCCAGCTCAACGCCGAAGCCCACGCTGTCGCCCACGCCGTAGCGGCACCAGGTGGAGCCGACGCAGGTTTTTGCCATCCGCAACGCTTTGGCATACGCGTGACCGGTTTCGAAACCCGCTTCAATCAGTTGACGCCAGATTTCCGGTAAGTCGTCTTTCTGCGCGCCAAACAGGCCAATACGCTGGGAGCCGGTGATTTTGGTATAGAGATTAAATTCGCGGGCGATACGGCCCACTTCCATCAGCCCTTCCGGGGTGATTTCGCCACCTGCAGAGCGCGGGATAACGGAGTAGGTGCCATCTTTCTGAATATTCGCCAGGAAGTTGTCGTTGGTGTCCTGCAGTGGCGTGTGCTGCGGCTTGAGCACATATTCATTCCAGCAAGAGGCCAGCAGAGAGCCGACGGTCGGTTTACACACTTCGCAGCCGTAACCCTGGCCGTGCTTCTGCAGCAGCTCGTCGAAGGATTTGATGCCTTCCACGCGGATCAGGTGGTACAGCTCCTGGCGAGAGTAAGCGAAGTGCTCGCACAGGTTGTTGTTCACTTCAATGCCCTGTTTCGCCAGTTCGGCGTTCAGTACCTGGGTGACCAGCGGAATACAGCCGCCGCAGCCGGTACCGGCTTTGGTTTCCGCTTTCAGCGCGGCAACGGTGTGACAACCCTTGTTGATGGCAGAGATGAGCATGCCTTTGGTGACATCGAAGCAGGAGCAGATTTGCGCGCTGTCCGGCAATTTATCCACGCCGATAGACGGTTTGCCGCTGCTGGCATGTGCCGGCAGGATCAAGGCATCCGGGTTTTCCGGCAATTCAATCGCGTTCAGGACCAGTTGCAGCAGATTGCCGAAATCGCTGGTGTCGCCCACCAGTACCGCGCCGAGCAGGGTTTTGTTGTCAGGACTGACGATAAGGCGTTTGTAGACTTCTTTGCTTTCGTCGAGGTAAACGTAGCTGCGTGCGCCTGGCGTACGGCCATGCGCATCGCCGATACCGCCAACGTCTACGCCCAGCAGTTTTAACTTGGCGCTCATATCCGCGCCGGCAAAGGCGTTAGCATTGCCGAGGATATGGTCCACAGCGACCTGCGCCATTTTGTAGCCCGGTGCGACCAGACCGTAGACGTGGCTATTCCAGTTGGCGCATTCACCAATCGCGTAGATATCCGGGTCAGAAGTCTGGCAGGCGTCGTTAATCACGATCCCGCCGCGCTGGGCTACCTCCAGCCCACATTGCGTCGCCAGTTTGTCGCGCGGGCGAATACCGGTTGAGAAGACGATAAAGTCGACTTCAAGATCGGTACCATCGGCAAAGCGCATGGTTTTACGCGCGCTGAGGCCCTCCTGGACGATCTCTTTGGTGTTTTTGCTGGTGTGTACACGCACGCCCATGCTTTCGATTTTGCGTTTAAGCTGTTCACCGCCCATCTGATCGAGCTGTTCAGCCATCAGCATGGGGGCAAATTCAATAACGTGCGTTTCAACGCCGAGGTTTTTCAGGGCGCCGGCGGCTTCCAGACCGAGTAGGCCCCCACCGACCACAGCACCCCGTTTGCTGCGGCGGGCGCAGGATTCGATGGCATTAAGATCTTCAATAGTGCGGTAAACAAAGCAATCCTGGGTTTCGGAGCCTTTAATGGGCGGGATCCACGGATAAGAGCCTGTCGCCATGATCAGTTTGTCATAATAGACAGTACGACCAGCGCTGGAGTGGATCACTTTCTCCTGACGGTTGATGGTAATTGCGCGTTCGCCAACGAGAACGTTAACGCCATGCTTTTCGTAGTAACCTTCACGTACCAGCGACAGTTCTTCCGCAGTATGATGCGAGAAGTAGGAAGACAGGTGAACGCGATCGTAGGCTTTACGGGGTTCTTCACAAAAAACGGTAATATCGAACTGGCTGGCATCTGCTTTATCAAGGAGATCCTCAATAAAACGGTGGCCGACCATGCCGTTACCGATTATAGCGAGTTTGACTTTGCTCATTTTTGCCTCGATTTCTTTTCTATTACTGCCTACCTTAACGATTCAGCCCTGGCACTTATTGATGCAGGTCAAATACATCTTCGCCTACCACTTAATGAGTAGATAATTGATTTTGATGGATTTTTATAAGTCGCGGATCTGTCAGGCTTTTCAGAATTGCGAAAATTGTGTACAAAAAAAGACGTCAATTTAAGGCAATTGCCTGAAACAACGTTTCAGTGATAACCAGGGGGTAGAAGCATGACGGCAACACCACTTTGGCTGGTTCAGAACGTTCATTTACCTGGGCGAAAAGGGCTATGGCAAATCGCGATTGAGAAGGGCCACTTCGGTGATATCACCCCGATGGGCGCTCCGCAGCATGAAAGTTACGAAGTCTTAAATGCCTGGGGCGGGCTGGCGCTGCCCCCCTTTATCGAACCACATATTCACCTTGATACCACTCAAACCGCAGGTGAGCCCAACTGGAATCAGTCGGGCACACTGTTTGAGGGCATTGAGCGTTGGGCGGAACGTAAAGCGTTACTCAGTCATGATGATGTGAAAACGCGTGCCTGGCAGACGCTAAAATGGCAAATGGCAAATGGTATCCAGCATGTACGAACTCATGTTGATGTCTCCGACCCGACACTGACGGCATTAAAAGCCATGCTGGAAGTGAAGCAGGAAGTTGCCCCCTGGATAGACCTGCAAATTGTTGCCTTCCCGCAAGAGGGGATTATGTCTTATCCCAACGGTGCTGCCTTGCTGGAAGAGGCCTTACAGCTAGGCGCGGATGTGGTAGGGGCGATTCCCCATTTTGAATTTACCCGCGAGTACGGGGTGGAATCGCTGCATATCGCCTTTGAGCTGGCAAAGAAATATGACCGGCCGCTGGACATTCACTGTGACGAGATCGACGACGAACAGTCAAGGTTTGTCGAAACGGTTGCCGCGCTGGCGTTGAAAATGGAGATGGGTGCGCGCGTTACCGCCAGCCATACCACGGCGATGCACTCCTATAACGGCGCCTATACGTCTCGCCTTTTCCGCTTACTGAAACTTTCCGGCATCAACTTTGTTGCTAATCCGCTGGTGAATATCCATCTGCAGGGACGTTTTGATGATTATCCGAAGCGGCGCGGAATTACTCGCGTGAAAGAGATGCTGGCCGCCGGGATTAACGTTTGTTTCGGCCATGATGATGTCTTTGATCCCTGGTATCCGCTTGGCACGGGCAATATGTTGCAGGTGCTGCATATGGGCCTGCATGTTTGCCAGTTGATGGGGTATCAACAAATTGACGATGGCCTGCAACTTATTACCGACAATAGCGCCAGAACCTTTGGTCTTAAGGACTACGGTATTGTGACAGGCAATCCGGCGAATATGATCATTTTGCCGGTTGAGAGCGGTTTTGACGCGGTGCGATGTCAGTCACCGGTGCGCTGGTCCATTCGTCAGGGGCGAGTGATAGCCACTACGCAACCCGCTCATAGCTGGATTCAAACGGACAGCGGGGGTGAAGAAGTGGCGTTTTATCGCAAGAGTGAGTGAAGGGGGTAGCAGCCTGACCACACAATGCGTGGTCAGGCTGCGTAACATATGTTTCAATTGCGTAAAATTAAGTAAAAGGCTGGCCTGGTGGCGGAGTGCTCTTTAGAATCAAGCCACTCGCTTTCTTACCTGTATTTCGTTAAGGAAACCTCATGGTTAAATCGACTCTGGCGGCAATGGCGGCTGTGTGTGCCCTTTCTGCAATCTCCTCTTCCGCACTGGCGGCAAAAGGCGATCCTCATGTTCTGCTCACCACGTCAGCTGGCAACATCGAACTGGAGCTGAACAGTCAGAAAGCCCCCGTGTCGGTGAAAAACTTTGTGGATTATGTAAATAACGGTTTTTATAACAACACCACGTTTCACCGCGTGATCCCGGGTTTTATGGTTCAGGGCGGTGGTTTTACAGAACAAATGCAGCAAAAACAGCCTAACCCGCCCATCAAAAACGAAGCGGACAACGGTTTACGCAATACGCGCGGTACCATCTCCATGGCCCGTACGGCAGATAAAGACAGCGCCACCAGTCAATTCTTCATCAACGTCGCCGATAACGCCTTCCTGGACCACGGCCAACGTGATTTTGGCTACGCGGTATTTGGTAAAGTTGTCAAAGGGATGGATGTTGCCGACAAGATTTCTCAGGTTCCAACCCACGACGTCGGCCCTTATCAGAATGTGCCGTCGAAACCGGTTGTTATCCTCTCTGCCAAAGTCCTGCCATAATCTTTTTCTCGCACGGGCCGTTCGGTCTGTGCGCGTTCTCCTCCCTGCGTGACGTGAAATTGCTGCTTATACTTGTGGCACATGAGCGAGACATCAGGGAGGCGTTATGACCAAAAAACTCACCGACCGACAAAAATCCCGTCTCTGGGAACAAGACCGTAATGTCAATTTTCAGGCCAGCAGGCTTCTTGAAGGCGTTGAAAGCCCGCTGGTAACGCTCACACCCGATGAGGCGATGACGCGGATTGCAGCGTTAAGGAGGCACTATGAGCGATAAATTCGGCGACGGTCGCGATCCTTATCTCTACCCTGGCCTTAATGTAATGCGTAACGCGCTGGGTATTCGTGAGGCGAAACGCCTGGAACAGGCGACATGGGAACTCACGGCGTTACGTGCCGCCACGCTGGAGCTGGGGCCGCTGGCCCGCGGGCTGCCGCATCTTTGCGCCATTCACCGCCATATTTACCAGGATGTCTTCGACTGGGCCGGGCAGGTGCGCGAAGTGGACATTTATCAGGGGGATACCCGTTTCTGCCATTTCGAATACATCGAAAAAGAAGGCAATGCGTTAATGCAATCGCTTGAAGACGAAGAGTGGCTACAGGGGCTCGGGAAGGAAGAGTTTATTGAGCGACTGGCCCATTACTATTGTGAAATTAACGTGTTGCATCCCTTTCGTATTGGCAATGGCATTGCCCAGCGAATTTTCTTCGAACAGCTTGCGCTGCATGCCGGGTACCGGCTGGACTGGCGCGGGATTGACCCGGAAAACTGGAGTAAAGCGAATCAGGCCGGGGCGATGGGCGAGCTAAAACCGCTGTGTGAGATCTTCGGCAAAGTGGTAAGCGAAGCCGTCGAAACTGAGTAGAATAGGGTGGCTTAACATGATGAGGCCGCCATGATCCTGCTTATTGATAATTACGACTCTTTTACCTGGAACCTGTATCAGTACTTTTGCGAACTGGGCGCGCAGGTCGAGGTCAGGCGTAATGATGAGATCACCCTGGCGGATATTGCGGCTATTGCCCCCCGAAAAATCGTGATATCCCCGGGCCCCTGTACACCGGATGAATCGGGGATCTCGCTGGACATTATTCGCCACTATGCTGGCACGTTGCCGATTCTCGGCGTCTGCCTTGGTCACCAGGCCATTGCCCAGGTCTTTGGCGCCCGCATTGTCCGGGCGAAGCAGGTTATGCATGGCAAAACCTGCCCGGTAACCCATACCGGGCAGGGTGTTTTTCGCGGCCTGAATAATCCGTTAACGGTTACCCGCTACCATTCCCTGTTGATCGATCCGCCTTCGTTGCCGGACTGCTTTGAGGTGACCGCCTGGAGCGAGACGCAAGAGATTATGGGCATTCGCCATCGTCAATGGGATCTGGAAGGGGTGCAGTTTCACCCGGAAAGTATTCTTAGCGAGCAAGGCCATGAGTTGTTGAATAACTTTTTGCATCGCGCCGATTTTTAGTTGCTATTGAGTGATTTTTTATGCATATTTCGTGATTATATTTTCACTTCTACTTCTTGTATAAAAAGGGTGGGGTTACATGGCAACTCAGCAGGGTGCAATCACGCGCGCAACATTTGACGAAGTCATTTTACCAATTTTCGCACCGGCCGAATTTATTCCGGTGAAAGGGAAAGGTAGCCGTGTTTGGGATCAGCAGGGGAAAGAGTACGTCGATTTTGCGGGGGGCATCGCCGTTACCGCGCTGGGGCATTGCCATCCGGCGCTGGTGGAGGCGTTAAAAACGCAGGGCGAAACGCTGTGGCATATCAGTAACGTGTTTACGAATGAACCCGCACTTCGCCTGGCGCGTAAGCTGATCGACGCCACTTTTGCTGAACGTGTCGTGTTTATGAACTCCGGCACCGAAGCCAACGAAACGGCATTCAAACTGGCGCGTTATTATGCATCTACACGTCACAGTCCGCATAAAACCAAAATCATCGCTTTCCACAATGCGTTTCATGGTCGTTCGCTGTTCACCGTGACCGTCGGTGGCCAACCGAAATATTCGGACGGCTTCGGGCCGAAACCCGCGGATATCATTCACGTGCCCTATAACGACCTGCATGCGGTGAAAGCGGTCATGGACGATCATACCTGCGCGGTCGTGGTTGAACCGATTCAGGGCGAAGGCGGAGTGACAGCGGCAACGCCGGAGTTTTTACAGGGATTGCGTGATCTGTGCGATGAACACAAAGCGCTGCTGGTGTTTGATGAAGTGCAGTGCGGGATGGGACGCAGTGGCGATTTGTTCGCCTACATGCATTATGGTGTGACCCCGGATATCCTGACCAGCGCCAAAGCGCTTGGCGGTGGTTTCCCGGTAAGCGCCATGCTCACGACCCATGAGATCGCCAGCGCGTTCCACCCGGGTTCCCACGGCTCAACCTATGGCGGTAACCCGCTGGCCTGTGCCGTTGCCGGTGCGGCATTCGATATTATCAATACACCAGAAGTCTTAAATGGCGTAAATACGAAACGCGAACTGTTCGTCAAACATCTGCAAGACATCAACGCGCAGTACGACCTGTTCAGCGAAATTCGCGGCATGGGTCTGCTGGTCGGTGCGGAGCTGAAACCGCAGTACAAAGGCCGCGCGCGCGATTTCCTCTACGCTGCGGCGAATGAAGGGCTGATGGTACTTAATGCCGGTCCTGATGTGATGCGTTTTGCGCCGTCGCTTATCATTGAAGAGAGTGATATCGAAGAAGGGATGCAGCGCTTCGCGAAAGCAGTTGCCAAAGTGATTAACGTTTAAGGTCGCAAGCGGCGAGTTAACCAAATGCCGTGATGTGGACGCTGGCGCCATGCCACCGACGAAATGGTGTGCATGGTGTTCAGATGCCCCAGGATCCGCTGCAGATGTTGTTCCAGCGTGCTCATAGGGCCATGCGTCATGCTCTCCGGCGCCTCCAGAATATTCACATCCCCTGAACTTCCCGGACCATCATACTCCAGACGCTGCTGACAACGTTGCAGGGCAATTTCGCATGACTGCAGGTAACGCTGTGCCAGATCCGGCGTGAGCATAGTGTGTTCCCGCGCCAGCGTCGTCATCGCATTAATATGTTCGACAATAAACTGACTGTGCGTGACCCACAGTTTCATGTCTGCCAGGTAGCGCGTATCAAAGCCAGGCTCCTGCATGGCCTGATTAAGCGAGTTAAAGAGCGCATTGTGCGCCTGGTTTACCCGCATGCGCTGCCAGGCCAGCGGAGTCGGCTGAGGATCATCGCTCAGGATCAGACGAATGGCGTCCTGGTAGGTTTCCAGCGCGTCATGAGCATTTTTTCGCAGCAGGCCGCTTTGCCATTGAGGCCACAGCCAGACCATACCGCCAAAGGCAATCAGGCAGCCAATCAGCGTATCGATAAGACGGGCAACGATAAACTGGTCGCCATTCAGGGTGAGCAACTGGAGCGTATATACCGCGGTGAGGGTAAAGCCCACCATCGCCCAGCCGTAGCTTTTGCGGATAATCAGATAGCTTACCAGCGTCACGATCAGCATCGCGGTCAACGTGAAACCTTCCGGTACGTGGTAGTGCAGTGTCGCTCCGGCAATGATCAACCCGGCCAGGGTGCCTGCCGCCCGGTGCAGAATGCGTACCCGTGTCGCACCATACCCGTTTTGCGTAACAAACATTACCGTCATCATTATCCAGTAGGGTTTAGGAAGATGCAGCGCACTGCCCATCAGGCTGGCAATACTGAGCATGACGCTAATGCGTGCCGCATTACGCAAGGCGGAGGATTTCAACGAGAGATAACTTTTGAGGGCCGGGATCAGGGGCAAGCGACGCTGCTTCTCTGCCATCAGATCGCGTATATAGAGCGGGCGCTGGGTACGCAGCACACGGGCTATCTGGCTGAAATGCCAGGCGCAAAACTGCCCAACCGGGTTATCCGGGTGCTGGCGGGCAATTTTCTCCAGCGCGCCAATCTGTTTATCCATATTGAAGCGTTTGGGGTAGCGATGATAAAGAATATCATCGGCGATAACCCGTAACCGCGAGGCAACGGTTTGCGCATTCCAGCGGATAACCTCTTCGGCATGGCTGCGTTCTACCAGTTCCTGGACTTCCTGCGGTTGATGCAGACTAACGGCAATATGTTCCTGTAAGTCCAGAGCGACCTGGAAAACGCGGCGTAACCGCTTGTAGTCGTTGTTATTATTCGCCGCCAGCATATGCAACTGTTGATAACACTGGCTGATCATATCCACCGCCTTTTGCTGACGTGTCAGCAGCGGGGGGAGGGCTTTTTCTGGATCGACATGTTGCGTCAGCAGGCTGTATTTCGCTTCGCAATAGTCCGCCAACTGGCGATACAGCAGGCTCAATGATTCACGTAGCGGTTGCTCCCGCCATAGCCAGAACCAGAAGGCGTTAAACGCGCCGTACCACAGGGTACCGAACCCATAAATCAGCAATGGTTCCCAGACAGGCATATTTCCGGCGAGGCTTAACGTGAAGATAGCGGCGATAAGCGAGGCGGGTAGCAGGCGTCCGTGAAGCGCGCTGATTTCTGCCGTTACGCCCAGGATAAGGGTCAGACCCGTCAAAATGATCGGCAGGGGGAGCGCTTGCGCCAGAAGCAGTTGTACTGCAAGGCTGCTACCCGCAAAAAGCGAACCGCCGATGATCAGACGTTTAAAAAAGCGTTTGTGTGGTGTATCCAGACCCGCAATATTGCAACAGGCGGGAACGAGTGAGAAAAGCAGCCCCTGCTGTAAATGGCCCAGAATGAGTCCGACAGCCACAGGAAGGCATAACACCAGCGTTTGTCGCAGTGCATAGTTGATTTCGGGGTGATAAATCAGCCTGCGCCACATGGGGAAGAGAGACAAAAACGGCGCATCGTTAAGGGCGATGCGCCGCTTGAGAATTAACGTGTACCGTACACGACGATGGTTTTACCGTGCGCGGAGATCAGGTTTTGATCTTCCAGCATTTTCAGGATACGACCAACGGTTTCGCGGGAGCAACCGACGATCTGACCAATTTCCTGACGGGTAATTTTAATTTGCATACCGTCCGGGTGGGTCATTGCATCCGGCTGTTTTGCCAGATTCAGCAGCGTCTGTGCGATACGGCCTGTCACATCAAGGAAGGCGAGGTTACCGACTTTTTCTGAGGTGACCTGCAGACGACGCGCCATCTGGGAAGACAAACGCATCAGGATATCCGGGTTCACCTGAATTAACTGGCGGAATTTTTTGTAGGAGATTTCGGCCACTTCACAAGCGGTTTTGGCGCGTACCCATGCACTACGCTCCTGACCCTCTTCGAACAGACCCAGTTCACCGATAAAATCTCCCTGGTTAAGGTAAGAGAGGATCATCTCTTTACCTTCTTCATCCTTGATTAGCACAGCCACTGAGCCTTTGACGATGTAATACAACGTTTCCGCTTTTTCACCCTGGTGAATCAGCGTGCTCTTCGACGGGTACTTATGAATGTGGCAATGAGACAAGAACCATTCGAGAGTCGGGTCTGTTTGCGGTTTGCCAAGCACCATGCGCGGTTATCCTCTGTTATAAGCTGGCTCCAGACGCTGGATTCACATATCGCGTCCGGGGTTGCAATCTATCTTCCCCATACCTGGGAAGTGGACCGTCAGACATGCCTGCGGCCTGTAATATGTGATGTCCTCTGCATACATGCATAACGTCAATGTATCACTGTAGCATCCCGATTGTTTTAGCATAGCTTTTGTCGCCTGTCTCCTGGTGTCTCGCTTCAGCTTGACGCAGGTCGCCTTCCGTTGCGCGTTTTCTTATGTACGCGTAATCTGTAAAGAAAATTGTAACTCCGGAGTGAATTAAAAATGCAAGCTCGTGTGAAATGGGTAGAAGGTTTAACGTTCCTTGGCGAGTCTGCGTCCGGGCACCAGATCCTGATGGATGGTAACTCAGGCGACAAAGCCCCCAGCCCGATGGAAATGGTGCTGATGGCGGCGGGGGGATGCAGTGCTATCGATGTTGTCTCTATCCTGCAAAAAGGCCGCCATGATGTGAAAGACTGCGAAGTGAAGCTGACATCGGAGCGCCGCGAAGAGGCTCCGCGTCTGTTTACGCATATTAATTTGCACTTTATCGTGACCGGCAAAGAGCTGAAAGAAGCGGCTGTATCGCGTGCGGTGGATCTCTCTGCCGAGAAATATTGCTCCGTGGCATTAATGCTGGAGAAGGCGGTGAAAATCACGCACTCGTATGAAGTGATTGAGGCCTGAGAACGCAGGCCGGATAAGCGAAGCGCATCCGGCGTTTTCCCCGGTGGCGCTGCGCTGACCGGGATACCCTGGCGGGAGCCGATGTTGCGTCCCGCCGGAAGGTTATTGAATCTTCTTCCCTTCCATCAGCCGTTGTACCAGCGGCGTCATGATAAGCTCCATCGCCAGCCCCATTTTTCCGCCCGGCACCACCAGCGTGTTCATGTGCGAAATGAATGACCCCTGGAGCATTGCCAGCAACCAGGGATAGTCGATCCCTTCCAGATTACGAAAATGAATAACCACCAGGCTTTCATCCAGCGAGGGGATCACTTTAGCGGCGAACGGGTTGGAGGTATCCACCGTCGGCACACGCTGGAAGTTGATATGGGTGCGGGAAAACTGGGGAGTAAGGAAGTTGATATAATCTTCCATCGAACGCACCACTGAATCCATTACCGCCTCACGGGAATGGCCGCGCTCACTGGTATCACGCACCAGCTTTTGAATCCACTCAAGGTTAACGATCGGAACCACACCCACCAGCAGATCGACATGGCGGGCGACATCATGCTGTGGCGTCACCACGCCGCCGTGTAACCCTTCATAAAAAAGCACATCTGTTGGCTCTGGCAAGGGTTGCCAGGGGGTGAAAGTGCCGGGGACCTGATTCCAGGGAACGGCTTCATCATAGGTATGCAGATATTTTCGCGCCTGGCCTTTACCGGTTTGTCCGTACTCAATAAACGTCTGTTCCAGCAGCCCGAAATCATTCGCTTCCGGGCCAAAATAGCTGATATGTCGGCCTAAATCCCGGGCTTTACGGATTGCCATGTCCATCTCAGGGCGGGTATAGCGGTGAAAACTGTCACCTTCGACCTCGGCGGCATGCAAATTCAGTTGAGCAAAGATTTTGCGAAACGCGAGGCTGGTGGTAGTGGTTCCCGCACCGCTGGAACCTGTTACGGCAATAACCGGATGTTTAGCGGACATAGCAGCTCCCTGAGTAACCCATTGTTGTAAACGAAGCCAGCCGCCAGTGCGTTACTCGTGAAATTGCGAGCGCGGCATAATGTTGACGGTTTCGTGCAGTTCTGACCACACCAGCACGGCTTCGCCGTTTTTCAGTTGCCGTCTCACATCGGCGACCTTTTGTTCGAGTGAGCGCTCATGTTCACCATAATCGGTGCCTTCACGCAAGACAAAGCTTTCAATCAGGTTGTCGAGCGTCTCAGGCGCCAGATCCTGCCAGGGAATAATCATTTAGCTTTCCAGATAAGTGTGCAGCCAGTCGGGGATGCGCTTTTCCAGCCACATTTCCGGGCGCAGTAACGTGCCGCCCACAAACCCCACGTGACCGCCATGTTCGGTGAGTTGATATTCTATTGACGGTGGTAATGTCTGCATATCGGGGATCACATTTTGATCCATAAAGGGATCGTCTTTCGCATGGATGATCAACGTTGGTTTGCTGATTTTATTCAGCAGCGGCATGGCACTGCACTGACGGTAATAGTCAATCGCATCGGCAAAGCCATGGATGCGCGCCGTAATCGCATCATCAAAATCGCGCAGACGACGCAGACGTTTCAATTGTGGCAAATCAACAGGTAAAGATCCTGGATAGGCTTTTAATTTGCGCGACGCGTTGGCTTTCAGCAAGTTGAGCAGATAGTGTTGATACACCCGCGAAAAGCCGGTTTCAATATGGGCGCTGCATGCTTCCAGCACAAAGGGGGCAGAGACAATCACTGCGGCATCGAGGGGGACGCGATTTTCCTCTTTGGCCAGCAGACAGGCCAGCATATTGCCGCCCAGCGAATAGCCCACCGCGGCGGTGGGGACCCGGCCAAATTCCCGCTGCAACCAGTGCAAAAACCAGGTGCCGTCTTCGGTTTCGCCGGAGTGGTAGATACGGTTAAGACGGTTAGGTTCACCGCTGCAGCCACGAAAATGCATCACCACGCCCAGCCAGCCGCGCGCTTTTGCCGCTTCTATCAGTCCATGAGCATAAGGACTGTGCAGGCTACCTTCCAGCCCGTGAAAGACCACCAGACGCGGTTTATGTTTTGCCTGCGCAGGGTCTTCGCTCCAGGCGAGATCGACGAAATCGCCATCGGGCAGTTCCAGGCGCTGCCAGGTCGGCGTGAAGCCCAGCTTCCGGCGGATCAGTCGCGGTAGCATGGTCTGGAAATGCGGATTGCTTCCGCCGCGTAGTGGGCGGAAGGTGGAAGAATCATCCGCCATTTCCGGGAATCGTGAAGGTGTAATTTCAGCCATAGTACAGAACAATAGAATCAAGAATGGGACAACTATAGCCGCACGATGTTGCGCCGTTTTTTCATTTCGCGGGACATCGCGCAGGCTATATTAATCCGTCAGTAAATTTCGGGAAAAGAGATGAATATCGACATCCGGCTTACGGCGCCACACGCGCGCTTTTCGCGCACCAGTCGCTACGCTCTCACCAGTCTCTTCAAACATACCTGAGGCCTCAAATCGGCGAATCAGGCTTTTTCGCTGGATAGGCTGGCCGAGAATAATCTCCGTCGCCTCCTGCAATTGCGTCTGGGTAAACGTATCAGGCAAACAATAAACTGGCAGTAAAGAGTACATCGTTTTCTGCCGTAGCCGTTGTAGCGCAGTCTGAATGATTTCCCGATGATCGAAGGCCAGATCGATATCATCCAGCCCGGTTACCGGCATCCATTTGGCATCGCTCACGCTGGCGATATGCGGTGCGCAGGCGACCCAGGAGATTAACGCATACCAGGCGATGGTCAGACTCCAGCCACGGGGATCGCGTTTTGCCCCGGAAAAAGTATCCAGTTGTTCCAGCCAGGAAGGAGAGACGCCGGTTTTCTCTGTCAGCTTACGTAATGCCGTGGCTCGCGTGGAGTCGTCCTGTTCCATATCAATAAACCCGCCAGGCAGGCCCCAGCGTCCCCGTTGCGGGTGACTCGCACGTTTTACCAGTAAAACGCGAAGTGCCTTCTCATGCAGTGTGAACAGCACACTGTCTACCGTCACCAGGGGTGAAGGGAACCGGCTGGCATCATAAGAATCCAGATACTCTTCTTCGCTGATCATCGCTTACTCGCCTTATTAAACACGCCCCAAGTTTATCAGCCCACCCAAAGGCGGCAAGTTAACTTTTATTTCATTAAATATCATACGCTTAATCATGTGGTTGCCGAATGATAAAAAAATCGCTTGCCAATAAGTGTCCTATGGACAATATTATAAGTGTCTTAAGGACATTAATTAATGGTGAGGTGAATCATGACCAGCAAAATTAAGTTAACACTTGATAATCAACCGATTGAAATCGAACGAGGTGTCTTTCCCGACGGCGCGGTATGGCTGAGAGTGACGAGTGAACTGCCGCGTTTTGCTCAGGTTATGCGGGTTCGCATTGCCGCTATGCGCGATATGAATGATTTCATGCTGTTAGCCCAACTCACTGATGCCGTGCGTCATGTTACCGACATCGCCGTAAGCCATCTTGAACTGGCCTGGTTACCCTGGGCGCGTCAGGACCGACACATGGTTAGCGGCGACAGTTTTGCGCTCAAAGTATTCGCTAACCAGTTGAACGTGCTGAATTTCGATAAAGTTTTTCTGCTGGATCCGCACAGCGACGCAGCCGCAGCTGCCATCAACAACAGTGTGGTGATTGCTCAGGAAGAGTGCCTGATGAAAAGCGAAACCCTGCGTCAGGCAATACGTGCAGGCAAATTAATGCTGGTGGCACCCGATGCCGGGGCCCTGAAGAAAATCCATAACGTGGCAAAAGCCAGCGGGGCGCGGGATTACGCCATCCTCACGAAAGAGCGTGATGTTACAACGGGTAACCTGACTGGCTTTGCGCTCGTTTCTGGCGATGTGGCAGGTAAAGATGTACTGATCGTGGATGACCTTTGCGATGCGGGCGGTACCTTTATCGGCTCCGCTCAGGTACTTCGCGATGCCGGCGCGCGCAGCGTGAGTTTATATGTAACCCACGGCGTTTTTTCTAAAGGGGTCGAGAACCTGCTGAACAATGGTATTGACGCCATTTATACCACCACCTCGTTTGCTTCTTCTGAGCTTCGCGAACCTCGCGTTGAGTTTATCGACATCGACACCATTTTTTGCGCTTAAGGGAGATAACACCATGAAAATGAACCCCATCCTGGCTATCGACGGTTACAAAGTGTCCCACCGTGCGCAGTACCCGCAAGGGACTACGCAGGTGTACTCCAACTTTACGCCGCGCAGCGATCGCTTTTTCTCCTCTCCCGTGGCGGACGGCAAGCTGGTGTTTTTTGGGCTGCAGGGCTTTTTACGGTGGTTTATGGTCGATTTGTTCAATGAGGCCTTTTTTGCCCGCCCACAAGAAGATGTGGTCAATGAATACAAAGCGGTAATGGACAGCTACCTCGGCAAAGACGCCGTGCCGGTGGACCACATTCGCGCGCTGCACAATTTGGGCTATCTGCCTCTGCACATTAAATCTCTTGATGAAGGCTGCACAGTACCCATGAAAGTGCCGGTACTGACCATCACGAATACCCGTGACGAGTTCTTCTGGCTGGTTAACTACCTTGAGACTGTGCTTTCCGCTGAATTGTGGAAAGCCTCCACCAACGCCACGATTGCGCACCATTACCGTAAAGTCTGCGAACAGTGGGCGGTAAAAACCTGCAGTGATATGTCGCATCTTGATTTCCAGTGCCACGACTTTTCCTTCCGCGGCATGGCGGGCCTCCAGGATACGATGCAGGCCGGCGCCGGGCATCTGTTGAGTTTTAAAGGTACCGACAGCATTCCTTCGTTGCTCTACGCCCGTGACCACTACACCGCCGGTGAAGACTATTTTATCGGCGCGAGCATTCCGGCCACCGAGCACAGCGTGATGTGTATGGGCGAGAAGGAGCAAGAAATTGAAACTTTCCGCCGCTTGATAGTCGATCTCTATCCGCAGGGCTTTGTCTCAATTGTCTCGGATACCTGGGATTACTGGCGGGTGATGACGGAATACACCCGTGAACTGAAACAGATAATCCTCGCTCGTGAAGGGCGCGTGGTGTTCCGCCCGGATAGCGGGGACCCGGTTGAGATCCTGTGTGGCACCGGGGCGGATGATGATACGCGTGGCGATCGCAGCCCGGAAGAGAAGGGCTCCGTTGAAGTGCTGTGGGAGATTTTTGGTGGCACGGTGAATGAAAAGGGCTACAAAGTGCTCGATCCGCACGTTGGCCTGATTTACGGCGATTCCATTACCCTTGCGCGTGCCGACGAGATCCTGCGCCGCCTGGAAGCCAAAGGTTTTGCCAGCTCAAACGTGGTCTTCGGGGTGGGTTCCTTTACCTATCAGTACAACACGCGCGACACATTCGGGTTTGCCATGAAAGCGACCTGGGGCGCGGTCAACGGTAAAGGGCGGATGATCTTCAAAGAGCCGAAGACTGACAGCGGCCTGAAACGTTCGGCGCGCGGGCTGTTACGGGTAGAAAGGGATGCGCAGGGTGAACTGCAACTGCATGATGAACAAACCTGGGAGCAGGAAAAAACCGGGGAACTGAAAACGCGTTTCCTCGACGGCAAATTGTATAACGTTGACCATTTTGAGCAGATTCGCCAGCGCCTGGCTGCGCAGCGCTGAACATAAGGTGAACGGAATGACCACCAGAGCCGCATTTTCCCCCTCACCCTGACCCTCTCCCTCAGGGAGAGGGGACCGAACGTGCGCGCATTTTTATGGCGATCCCTCAGCCCTTCCGGGGGAGCATTGTGCCCCCTGTGTACTACAGATTTCCTCCCTTAAAATGATCCTCGTCACAAATCATCACTTTGATTATTACCCTCAGGCTAACAATCGTCTTTGATCCTTAATTGATGCCTTTCTCACCAGCGCGCACACTTTATTCAGTGTTAAGCAAATCAAAATGATTCGCTGAATCAGGAGGTTAATAATGTTATCTGGACAAACACCAGAACGGGTCTGGAACACGCGGCGCACGGAAAAACAGCGCCGCCTGGCCTCCGTACCCGTACAGGGTAAGGTGCTGCCGACCGACGATCTGGTCGCCATGCTGGAAAAACTGCTCGCCCCGGGCGACAAAGTGGTACTGGAAGGGAATAACCAAAAACAGGCTGATTTTCTTTCCCGCGCGCTGGCGTCGGTCAACCCGCAAAAAGTCCACGACCTGCATATGATCATGCCAAGCGTCGGGCGCAGCGAGCATTTGGATATCTTCGAAAAAGGTATTGCCCGCAAGCTGGACTTCTCCTTCTCCGGCACACAAAGCCTGCGTATCTCGCAACTGCTGGAAGACGGCCTGCTGGAAATTGGTGCTATTCATACCTACATCGAGCTTTACTCCCGTCTGTATGTGGATCTGTCGCCCAATGTGGCGCTGATTGCCAGTTACAAAGCGGACCGTAAAGGCAACCTCTACACCGGCCCGAGTACCGAAGATACCCCGGCACTGGTGGAAGCCGCTGCCTTCCGCGACGGGATTGTTATCGCTCAGGTCAATGAACTGGTGGATGACGAATGCGATTTACCGCGCGTGGACATCCCGGGTTCATGGATTGACTACGTGGTCGTGGCTGACAAACCGTTTTTTATCGAGCCACTTTTCACCCGCGACCCGCGTCTCATCAAACAGGAACATATCCTGATGGCGATGATGGCCATCAAAGGCATCTACGCTGAGCATCAGGTGCAGTCGTTAAACCACGGCATCGGCTTCAATACCGCAGCGATTGAACTGCTGCTGCCAACCTACGGCGAACAGCTCGGCCTGAAAGGCAAAATCTGTAAACACTGGACGCTGAACCCGCATCCGACGCTGATCCCGGCGATTGAAAGCGGTTGGGTGGAGAGTGTGCACTGCTTCGGCGGCGAACTGGGGATGGAAGAGTACATCCGTGCCCGTCCGGACGTGTTCTTTACCGGCTCTGACGGCTCGATGCGTTCCAACCGTGCTTTCTGCCAGCTGGCTGGTCAGTACGCGGTAGATATGTTCATCGGTTCGACCCTGCAAATTGATGGCCTGGCGAACTCCTCAACGGTAACCCGTGGGCGTCTGGCGGGTTTCGGCGGTGCGCCAAATATGGGCCATGACCCGCACGGTCGTCGTCATGCGACCCCGGCGTGGCTGAATATGATCACCGAACCCGACCCGATGCAGCGCGGTAAAAAACTCGTCGTGCAGATGGTCGAAACCTTCCAGGCGGGCGCAAAACCGACCTTTGTGGAAACGCTTGATGCGGTTGACGTGGCCAAAACGTCGGGTATGCCTTTGGCGCCGGTCATGATTTATGGCGATGACGTCACCCATGTCCTGACCGAAGAAGGCATCGCCTATCTCTATCGTGCTGAAAGCCTTGAAGAGCGCCGTGCGATGGTCGCTGCCGTGGCAGGTATCACCGATATTGGCCTGGGTGTGGACGCCAAACGCGTTGCCGACCTGCGCCGTAGCGGCAAAGTGGTTTACCCGGAAGATATGGGTATTCGCCGCACCGAGGCAACCCGTTCGTTACTGGCGGCAAGCAGCGTGGCAGACCTGGTGGAATGGTCTGGTGGTCTTTACAACCCGCCTGCGAAATTCCGGAGCTGGTAATGAAACTTCTGCCACAGATTCAGGTTGAAGGCGGTGCCGAATGGCTGGCGCGAACCGCCACGCAGTGTCTGATTGACGAAGCACGATTAAGCCCGAAACCCGGTCTGGTGGACAGTCGGGGGAACGGCGCGCACCACGATTTAACGCTCGCGTTAATGGAGCGGTCTGCCCATAGCCTGACCCCGACATTTCAGGCGCTGGCGTTACAAAGCTGGCTGCGTCCGGCAGATATTGCGCTGCGGCAAACTGTCGGGCGACTCGGACGTGTTGGCGAACAGGCCATGATGGCGGCAACAGGTGGCGTGAACACCCATCGCGGGGCTATCTGGGCATTGGGGTTACTGGTGAGTGCGGTAGCGATGCTCGGCGGTGAGGCGAACGCGCCTGTTATTGCAGCGACCGCCGCCACACTGGCGAAACTGCCGGATGACGCCGCGCCCAAAGTCTTCAGTAAAGGGCTTCGCGCTACGCACCGTTATCGCGTACCTGGTGCCCGAGAAGAGGCCCAGCAGGGCTTCCCGCATATTTTGCAGCATGCGTTGCCGCAGTTGCGTTTGAGCCGGAGAAACGGTGGCAGTGAATCTCACGCCCGGATTGATGCCCTGATGGCCATCATGACGTCGCTTACCGATACCTGCGTGCTCTCCCGCGCCGGGATGGAAGGGCTTGAGACCATGCAGCGCGGCGCGCGCGCCGTCTTAAGCGCAGGGGGCAGTGCGACCCTGGAGGGACAGTTGGCACTCGGCATCCTGGATCGCCAGATGCTGACGCTGAACGCCTCGCCAGGCGGCGCCGCAGACTTACTGGCTGCCACCCTGTTTCTTGACCGTATCGGGACGCCCTATTTCAAGCATTAAGAGGATGTTATGGAAAAAATCACATTAACCGTGCCCGCCAGCCGTACCTTAAACGGCAAAGCGCTGGCAGGGGTTGTTGGTTCAGGAGATATGGAGGTGTTGTTCACCGCCGACCAGAGCCAGACGCTCACTATTGATATCACGACTTCCGTCGACAACAGCCGTGGACGCTGGGAAGCCTTATTCAACCGTCTGCAGACCGTCAGCAGTCTGCCTGCGGGCAAACTGACCATCCACGATTTCGGTGCCACGCCCGGTGTTGCGCGCATTCGTATCGAGCAGGTCTTTGAAGAGGTGAGCTATGCGTAATGACCGCAGTTTTATCGAATTAAAAGCACGCCAGCGGGCGCATGCGCTGCTGGACGAAGGCAGCTACCGTGAACTGCTCGACCCGTTTGAAGGGATTGTTTCCCCGTGGCTGGGCGCGCAGGGCATTGTTCCACAGGCTGATGACGGCATGGTGGTCGCGAAAGGCACCATCAACGGCCAACCGGCGGTGGTGATTGCCATTGAAGGCGCCTTCCAGGGCGGCAGTATGGGCGAAGTCTCAGGCGCCAAAATGGCGGCGGCGCTGGAGCTGGCGGCGGAAGATAACCGTAACGGTATCCCGACTCAGGCCGTTCTGTGCCTCGAAACCGGCGGCGTGCGTCTGCAGGAAGCGAACCTCGGTCTGGCGGCAATTGCTGATATTCATGCGGCGATTGTTGACCTGCGTCGCTATACCCCGGTCGTCGGCATTGTGGCCGGGACCGTGGGCTGCTTCGGCGGGATGTCCATTGCCGCGGCGCTGTGTAGCTATCTGATTGTCACCCGCGAAGCGCGTCTGGGGCTGAACGGCCCGCAGGTTATCGAACAGGAAGCCGGGATTGAAGAGTACGACTACCGCGACCGTCCGTTTATCTGGAGCATGACCGGCGGTGAAGTGCGCTATCAAAGCGGACTGGTGGATGCGCTGGTGGGTGATGGCGTGAATGCGGTGAAAGCGGCTATGAGCGACGCGCTGGCAAAAGGTGTTCCCGCAAAACACCGTACCGATAATTACGACTGGTATCTTGACCGACTGTCGAATTTCGACACCCGCAAACAGGCCGATTCAGAACAGATTCACGCGCTCTTCGCCCGGGAGGTGAAATGATGAGTAACTCAATAAGCCGTGGCGAATTATGGCTGGAAACCCTCGCCCCAAACGCCCAGCGCCTGGCAGGCTTATGCCCGTCCGTACAGGTAGCTGATGGTGAACTGAATGGTGAAACGGTGCGCTTTATCGCCGTTGTGCCGGATGCGAATAACCATTTCCCGCGCGCCGCCAAAGGCGAAGTGGGTCTGCTGGAAGGCTGGACACTGGCAAAAGTGGTCAGCGAAACCGTGGCTGAGGATGCGAATAAGTCCGTGAAACGCCCGATTGTGGCGGTGATCGATGTCCCAAGCCAGGCCTACGGTCGCCGCGAAGAGGGGTTTGGCATTCACCAGGCGCTGGCCGGAGCAGCAGCAGCCTATGCCAATGCGCGTCTGGCGGGGCATCCGGTGATTGGTCTTATCGTCGGTAAAGCGATGTCCGGTGCGTTTCTGGCGCACGGTTATCAGGCTAATCGACTGATTGCCTTCAACGACAAAGGCGTACTGATCCACGCGATGGGCAAAGAGTCTGCCGCGCGTATCACCCTGCGTACCGTGGAGGCGCTGGAAAAACTGGCGGCCACTATTCCGCCGATGGCATACGACATCAGTAACTACGCCACCCTGGGGCTGCTGGAGAACCTGCTGGATATCAGCAATCCGGATGCCCCGTCGTCGACCGATCTGGCGCGGGTGAAAACCACGCTGCAAGAGGCTATCAACGCCGCTCGTCAGGATGCCACCCTGAAAAACCGTCTGGGCGCTGACAATCGCCGCAGCTCTGCGCTTGTGCGTGAACGCATGAAAGCGAGCTGGTAAGCAAAAAGAGACCTGCCAGATGCATTAACGCCGTGGGCACAATCATTGTGCCCACGCGGGAACGTGCATCCTGAAAATAATAATCATCGCACCAGTGCTAAACGTTTCTTTATTTATTACAGGTGATTTATGACTTATGTGATTGTTCATGCCCTCGCACCGATTTTCATCATCATGTTGCTGGGTTTCTGGGCGGGCAAGGCCAAAATGGTGGATAACAAGAATGTTTCCCTGCTCAATATTTTCGTTATGGATTTCGCACTCCCCGCTGCGTTGTTCAGCGCCACCGTGCAAACACCGTGGACCGGTATCGTTGCCCAGTCTCCGCTGATCCTGGTCCTGACGCTGGCGATGTGGGTGACTTACGCGGTTATCTACTTCCTGGCGACCCGCGTCTTTAAAAAATCGCCGCAGGATGCCGCCGTGCTGACCCTGACCGTGGCGCTGCCAAACTATGCGGCGCTGGGGCTGCCTATTCTGGGCAGCGTGCTGGGTGAAGGGTCTTCTACGTCGCTTTCTGTCGCGGTGTCGATTGCCTGTGGCTCAGTATTGATGACCCCGTTCTGCCTGCTGATTCTGGAACGTGAAAAAGCCCGTGCGCAAGGTGGTTACTCCGGCTCCACGCTGGCTATGTTGCCAGTATTGATGTGGCGCTCGCTGAAAAAACCGATTGTGATGGGGCCGCTGTTAGGCGTGATCCTTTCGGCGATTGGCATCAAAATGCCGGAACTGCTGTTGGCGGCGATAAAACCGCTGGGCCTGTCCGCAACCGCAGCGGCGCTATTCCTGACCGGGGTGATCCTCTCTGCCCGTAAACTGCAAATCAACACCATGGTCATCACCTCAACCATCGCCAAACTGCTGATTCAGCCCTTTATCGCCTGGGGCATCGTGCTGATTTTTGGTCTGCACGGTTCGGTGGCGATCACCGCGATTCTGATGATTGCACTGTCTGCCGGTTTCTTCGGCGTGGTATTCGGCAACCGCTTTGGCGTGCAATCGCCGGATGCAGAAGCCGTGCTGCTGTTAAGCTCTGTACTGTGTATTCTGTCGTTGCCGTTGTTTATCTCGCTGACCTCAGGAATCTAAACCATGAAAACATTACGACCGCACGACCTTGTCTGGCTGGCTGACCGTCGCGCCCTGGAAGGCGTGACCGAAGCCTGGGTTGAAGAGATATGGCACCCCGGTTTACCGGTGGTGGTGCGGCGTGATGTGAATCCTAATGGCCGCGTACCCGTCGGGATACGCGGCCTCAAACGTGAACAGCGCGCGGCGGCCTGGGTTGCTCCTGAGCACGTTATCCGCGTCGTCTCTCCGGAAGAGCTCGTTGATACGCAGACACTGGTCCGTTCGCCGTTTATCACTCAGCCGCCCGTGCAGGTCGCGTTTCAGTTGGCGCAGCAGCGTTGGCCGTGGGTCTGGGGAATTACGGGCAGTAGCGGTTATAGCCTGGCAACCGGGATTCCGGTGTTGCATGCGACCAGCGATCTTGACCTGCTGATCCGCGCGCCGCAGCCGCTGGCGCGCGAGGTATTACTTCGCTGGCAGCAGCAGATTTCAGGCGCCTTATGCCGGGTTGATACGCAGGTCAATGTTCCGCAGGGCGGCTTTGCGCTCTCGGAGTGGCTGCGTGACGGCAGGGTGCTCCTGAAAACGAATCGCGGGCCGCAGTTGGTCAGCGATCCCTGGTTTGAGGGGAATTAAATGAAAATTCTGTTTACCTTTCCGGGTCAGGGAACGCAGCATCCGGGGATGCTGCGCGCGCTTCCGGGAACGGAACTGGCGCAGGCGCGTGAGGTGCTCGGCGCAGAGATCGATACGCTGGATACTGCCAATGCCTTGCAGCATACGCGCGCCGTTCAGCTTTGTTTGTTGATAGCCGGAGTGGCCTGGGCGCATGAACTCATGCGTCGGCACGTTTCGCCCGATATCGTCAGCGGGCTGTCGATTGGCGCGTATCCGGCCGCGGTCATCGCCGGGTCGCTGGATTATGCCGATGCCCTGCGGCTTGTGGCTTTGCGCGGGGATTTGATGGAACAGGCCTGGCCTCACGGTTATGGTCTGACGGCGATCATGGGCCTGACGCTGCCGCAGGTGGAAACACTGGTGGAAGGGAGCGGGGCGTATATTGCCAATCTGAATGCCGAGACCCAGATTGTGATTGCCGGTAGTGATGCGGCGATGGCGGATGTGGGGCAGAAAGCGCTCGCCAAAGGCGCGAATAAAGTTCGTCGTCTTGATGTCAGCGTACCGTCGCACTGTGCGCTACTGGCTGAGCCCGCGCAAAAACTGGCCGAGGCATTTCGCAAGGTGACACTTTCTCGCCCGAACTGTGCTTACCTCAGTGGTAGCACCGGACGTGTACTGTGGCAGGCCGATAAGATTGCCGACGATCTGGCGATGAACATGGCGCGAACCGTACGCTGGCAGGAGGCGATGATTGCGGCAAATGAACGCGAAGCACGGCTGGCGATTGAGATGCCGCCTGGCGGCATACTGACCTGTTTAACCCGTCAGGCCGCCTGGGAAGGTGAGTCAGTCTCGCTGGAACGTAGCGGAATGGATGTGGCAGTACATCTGGCGAAACGGCTCAGAGCGCAGGCCGGGTGACAATACGTAGTCGACTCTGCGACTGTAGCCCGGCTAAGCCGCGCGCCAGCCGGGTATAGGCCGCGTTGGTGCTTTCCCGGGGGGCGGCGTAAACGCCTGACCCGGGCTACGTCCGTTGGTGCTTCGCTTATCGGGCCGACAATCAGGCGTTTTCCTGTCGGTTTCTGGCGTACATACGACCTTCCGCCGCCAGCGCCAGCAGGTTCGGGTCATGCTCGCGATTGCGGGCAAAGACGATGGCGATCTGCTGCTGCATCTGGTAGGGCTGTGCGAGTTTAAGTAACTGCACCGAGTTCTCATACACCTTCTTCATCCGCCCCGGCATCAACGTGAAGCCAACGCCCGCCTGCACCAGGCTCAGCATAGAAAAGATGTCGTTCACCCGGGTGACAATCTCAGGCTCAAATCCGGCGATATGGAAGGCTTCCTGGAACCCGGCGTACGTGGCAAATCCTTCGGCGAGAGAGACGAATTTTTGCTGGCGATAGTCGCGTAAATCAGCGGGGGCGGAGGTATGCAGTTTCGCTGCTGCTGGTGCGGCCAGAAAGATTTCATCGTGGAAGAGCGGCAGCATTTCGAGGTTGGCAGAATCAAGTTCCGACTCAGAAATGGAGATCAATATTGCATCCAGCGACCCTTCCTCAAGTTTCTGCAACAGGGTCTCGTTTGACCCCATCGTCAAATCCATCTCCAGCTGAGGGCGGCGCAGTTTCATCCCCATAATCAACTGGGGGACGGTTTCAAGGGTGAGGGAATAGAGCGTGCCAACACGCAAACGATTCTGGCCGATACCCGCCATCTTACGGGCTTCTGCCAGGCCTCGTTCCATGATTTGCGTGGCCTCCTGGCAGTACTCCAGCAATGTCCAGGCTGCAGGAAGGGGCAGTAAGTTACGCCCCTTATGAACAAACAGCGGGCAGCGTACGTTCTCCTCCAGCGTATGCAACGCACGATGCACACTCACGCCGCTGAGGTTCAGCGCCTCGGCGGTTCGGGCGATATTGCCTTTCTCCATGAAGGCCATAAAAATGGCCAGCTTGCGAAAGGTGAGGTCACTGGTGATGTCGGGGGTCATCTCCGCCTGCCTGTGTGATTAATCGGTTTGCAGCATTGCCTCAAGCTGCTCGTGCGCCTCCAGCCATGCCATTTCGCACTCTTCAAGACCAGCTTTTGCCTTTGCCTGTTGTTGCAGACACTCGGTAAGCTCTGCTTTACGGCTTTGGTCATACAGGCCGCTGTCTCCGAGCTTCTCTTCCGCCTGGGCTAACTGGGCATTGAGCTTTTCCATCTCTTTTTCGAGGCGGGTGATCTCTTTGCGCAGCGGTTGCGTTTGGGTTCGCAGTTCGGCTTCACGGCGTTTCTGGTCTTTTCGCGCCTGTGCACTGTTGGCGTTGTCTTTCGGTGCATCGGTCGGCTGGCTTTCCTGTTTCTGGATGTCGCTCAGCCACTGCTGATAATCTTCCAGATCGCCATCGAACGGTTCGACTTTACCGTCGTGTACCAGGTATAAATCGTCCGTGGTGGAGCGTAGCAGGTGACGGTCGTGCGACACCACCACCAGCGCGCCTTCAAATTCGATTAACGCTTCGGTCAACGCCTGACGCATGTCGAGATCGAGGTGGTTGGTGGGTTCATCGAGTAGCAGCAGGTTCGGACGCTGCCAGACGATCAGCGCCAGCACCAGGCGTGCTTTTTCACCCCCGGAGAAGCGGCGGGTCTCTTCGCTGACTTTGTCGCCCTGAAAACCAAAACCGCCGAGATAATCACGAAGCTTTTGCTCCAGCTCCTGCGGGGCCATGCGCGCCAGATGCTGTAACGGCGACTCGTCGGCACGTAAGAACTCCAGTTGATGCTGGGCGAAATAGCCAAGCTTGATGCCTTTCGCCAGACCGATATCGCCGCTAAAGGGCGTCAGTTCACCGGCCAGCAGTTTAATAAGCGTTGATTTCCCGGCGCCGTTGCGGCCCAGTAACCCGATTCGCGATCCCGGCACCAGATTGAGCTTAATAGAGTCGAGAATGACGCGATCGCCATAACCGGCGCTGATTTTTTCCATTTTCAGCAGCGGGTTGGGCAGGCTTTCTGGCGCACGGAAACTAAAGTGGAATGGGTTATCCACATGGGCCGGGGCGATAAGCTCCATACGCTCCAGCATTTTGATGCGGCTTTGCGCCTGCTTCGCTTTACTGGCTTTGGCCTTGAAGCGATCAATAAAACTTTGCAGATGCGCCACGCGCTCCTGCTGGCTTTCGTACATTGCCTGTTGCTGTGCCAGCCGGGTTGCGCGCTGACGTTCAAAGGAGCTGTAGTTGCCAGTGTATTCGAACATGGTTTGCTGTTCGATATGAATAATTTTATCCACCACCGGATCGAGGAAGTCACGATCGTGGGAGATCAGAATCAGAGTGCCCTGATAGCTTTTCAACCACTTTTCCAGCCAGATCACTGCGTCGAGATCGAGGTGGTTGGTCGGTTCATCGAGCAGCAGCAGGTCGGAGCGGCAGATCAGCGCCTGGGCGAGGTTAAGGCGCATACGCCAGCCGCCGGAGAAATCGCTGACCGGACGTTCGAGCTGTTCGTTAGAAAAACCCAGACCGTGTAACAAACTTGAGGCCCGCGAACGGATGGTCCAGGCGTCGATAGCATCGAGCTTGCCGTGGACGGTCGCGATGGCATGACCGTCATTGCGTTCGTTGGCCGCATTCAGTTCTGCTTCGAGCCGACGGTATTCGCGATCGCCATCAATCACATAATCGAGTGCGGGCATTGGCAGGGCAGGGGTTTCCTGATTCACCCACGCCAGTTGCCAGTTATTGGGAAAGGTAAAACTACCGCCATCAGCGCTGAGCTCGTTTTTCAAAAGCGCCAGCAACGTAGATTTGCCGCAGCCGTTTTTGCCCACCAGGCCGACTTTCTGACCCGGGTTGATGGTAGCTGTGGCGTTATCCAGCAGGACACGCACGCCGCGACGAATTTGTAACGAGGAGAAAACAATCATAAGGCGCCGTATGTTCAGACTATGTTAATTTGTCATTATGATAATGTAAGTAGTGAGCGGTTTCGCCTCACCAGGCCCGCAATGGTAGCCCAAAACAAAGAATTTAGACAAAATCATTCTGGCCGCTGAATGCGGTAATAAAAATGACAGGTTTTACGCCCGGGAGGGGGATGATGTCCCAGACAGCAAAAGTACTGCTGCTGTATGCCCATCCGGAATCACAGGACTCGGTGGCAAATCGAGTTTTGCTCAAGCCGGCAAAGCAACTGCACAATGTCACCGTGCATGACCTCTATGCACACTATCCAGATTTTTTTATTGATATTCCCCGGGAACAGGCATTGCTGCGCGAGCATGATGTCATCGTTTTCCAACATCCTCTTTATACCTACAGCTGCCCGGCGCTGCTAAAGGAGTGGTTTGACCGCGTGCTTACGCGTGAATTCGCCAGCGGCCCGGCGGGGAGTCAGCTCGCGGGAAAGTACTGGCGTAGTGTTATCACCACCGGCGAGCCGGAGGCAGCCTATCGCCATGACGGACTCAACCGTTATCCCATTAGCGATATTTTGCGCCCTTTTGAGTTAACGGCGGCAATGTGCCGCATGCACTGGATGAATCCTATAATTATTTACTGGGCGCGTAGACAGTCGCCTGAAGCGCTGGCAAATCATGCGAAAGCCTACGGTGACTGGCTGGCCTCGCCGATCATGACGGGAGGTCTGTAATGGAAGGTTCGGATTTGTTACTGGCAGGCGTCCTGTTTCTCTTCGCTGCGGTGGTGGCGGTTCCGCTCGCTGCCAGGCTAGGGATTGGCGCGGTACTCGGTTACTTGCTGGCGGGGATTGCCATCGGCCCCTGGGGGCTGGGTTTTATCAGCGATGTTGATGAGATCCTCCATTTTTCGGAGCTCGGGGTCGTCTTCCTGATGTTCATTATTGGTCTGGAGCTGAATCCGTCAAAACTCTGGGCGCTGCGTCGTTCCATTTTTGGCGTAGGCGCCGCGCAGGTGCTGATTAGCGCGGCTATCCTGGCCGGATTACTGATGCTGACGCAATTCTCCTGGCAAGCGGCGGTGATTGGCGGGATTGGTCTGGCGATGTCATCCACCGCGATGGCGCTGCAGCTAATGCGTGAAAAAGGGATGAATCGCAGCGAGTCGGGGCAACTGGGCTTCTCGGTCCTGTTGTTTCAGGACCTGGCGGTGATCCCGGCGCTGGCGCTGGTACCGCTCCTGGCGGGCAATGGCGACGACCATCCGGACTGGGTAAAGATAGGCATTAAGGTGCTGGTATTTGCGGGTGTGTTGGTTGGCGGACGCTACCTGTTGCGCCCGGTGTTTCGCTTTATTGCCGCATCCGGCGTGCGCGAAGTCTTTACCGCTGCAACATTGTTACTGGTCCTCGGATCGGCGCTGTTTATGGATGCGCTGGGGCTCTCGATGGCGCTGGGCACCTTTATTGCGGGCGTGCTGCTGGCGGAAAGTGAATACCGTCATGAGCTGGAAATTGCCATCGATCCGTTTAAAGGGCTGCTGTTAGGGTTGTTCTTTATTTCCGTCGGCATGGCGCTCAATCTGGGCGTGCTCTATACCCATCTGTTATGGGTGCTGGCAAGCGTTGCTGTGCTGGTAGCTGTTAAAACGGCGGTACTTTATTTGCTGGCGCGGATCAATGGCATGCGCAGTTCCGAACGCATGCAATTTGCCGGGGTATTAAGCCAGGGGGGAGAATTCGCTTTTGTGCTTTTTTCATCGGCCTCCTCACAACGCCTGTTTCACAATGATCAAATGGCGCTGCTGCTGGTGACGGTCACCTTATCCATGATGACTACGCCAGCGCTGATGAAGCTCATCGATAAGCTGTTGTCGCGGCGTTTTAACCAGCCAGAAGATGAAGACGAAATGCCGTGGGTTGACGATGACAAACCGCAGGTGATTGTGGTGGGATTCGGGCGTTTCGGTCAGGTGATTGGTCGCCTGCTGATGGCCAATAAAATGCGTATAACGGTACTTGAACGTGATATCAGCGCCGTTAATCTGATGCGTAAATATGGCTATAAAGTCTATTACGGCGATGCCACGCAGCTTGAATTATTGCGTTCTGCAGGGGCGGAAGAGGCCCAGTCCATCGTCATTACCTGTAACGATCCGGAAGATACGATGAAGCTGGTGGAGTTGTGTCAGCAACATTTCCCGCAGCTCAAGATCATGGCGCGTGCGCGGGGCCGTGTGGAAGCCCATGAGCTCTTGCAGGTGGGTGTAACACAATTTTCCCGTGAGACGTTTTCCAGTGCGCTGGAATTAGGCCGTAAAACACTTATCTCGGTGGGGATGCACCCGCATCAGGCCCACCGCGCGCAGTTGCACTTTAAGCGTCTCGATATGCGTATGCTGCGTGAGCTGATGCCAGTGCATACCGATACGATGCAAATTTCCCGTGTGCGGGAAGCGAGACGAGAGCTGGAAGAGATTTTTCAGCGTGAAATGCAACAAGAACGTCGCCAACTGGATGGCTGGGACGAGTTTGAATAAGGGGGAACCCATGGCAGTACGTAAACGTTTTATTGCCGGGGCCGTATGCCCTTCCTGCCAGGCGCAGGATTCGATGGCAATGTGGCGCGAGAATAATGTCGATATTGTTGAATGTGTTAAGTGCGGTCATCAGATGCGTGAGGCGGATAAAGAGGCCCGCGAGCATGTCCGTAAAGATGAGCAAGTTATCGGGATCTTTCATCCGGACTAGCGATATACCCAGAGTTTTTTTAAGCTAAAGGGTACACAGGGGCGGATTTCCGTTACAATCTGCGCCAGCAATTTTCCCACGCTCAGGAGATATCATGAAAGTAGCAAAAGACCTGGTGGTCAGCCTGGCCTATCAGGTACGTACAGAAGACGGTGTATTGGTTGATGAGTCTCCGGTGAGTGCGCCGCTGGACTACCTGCATGGTCATGGTTCCCTGATCTCTGGCCTGGAAACAGCGCTGGAAGGTCACGATGTCGGCGACAAATTTGATGTTGCTGTAGGCGCGAACGACGCTTACGGTCAGTACGACGAAAACCTGGTACAGCGCGTTCCTAAAGACGTCTTCATGGGCGTTGACGAGCTGCAGGTTGGCATGCGTTTCCTGGCTGAAACAGACCAGGGTCCGGTACCGGTAGAAATTACCGAAGTTGAAGACGACCACGTCGTCGTTGACGGTAACCACATGCTGGCTGGTCAGAATCTGAAATTCAACGTTGAAGTTGTTGCTATTCGCGAAGCAACCGAAGAAGAACTGGCTCACGGCCACGTTCACGGCGCGCATGGTCATGACCACGATCACGACCATGGTCACGACGGTTGCTGCGGCGGCCACGGCCACGATCATGACCACGGTCATGAGCACGGCAAAGGTGGTTGTGGCGGTAACGGCGGCTGCGGTTGCCACTAATAACTGTCGTCACGGCACAAAAAAGCGGGCATTGCCCGCTTTTTTTACATCTCAATAATGGGGCGGCGGCGTCTCTTCGGACTGTGAAGCGATGTGTGAGGGCTGGCTTGCTTTGAGTTTCTCTGCCATTAAGCGCATATGTTCGCGCAGCTTCGTCATTTCCAGTTCATGGGAAATGACCGTCTGGTTGAGTTCTTCAATGGTCATTTCCTGGAAGGCCAGTTTGCTTTCCAGTTCTGCCAGCCGCGCTTCCATTGTTAAATCGTTCATTGTGTACCTCATTCAACGTTATGCACGGTTATCACCAGGATGACGGATTTTACTGAACTTTCACCCCGTCTGCAGCATCCACCTGGCGACGCGAAACTAATTTAAACAAAAATAGTCTGAAAACAGGCGATTTCAGGGGGAGACCTTATGTTGATTTCGCCCACAACGTTTTATAGTACGTTTCTCATTTACGTTTAACCCTGGGGTGAGATGCCCCGGCCCTGGAGATATGGATGAAATCACTGTTTAAAGTCACGCTGCTGGCGACCACGATGGCCGTTGCACTGAATGCGCCGCTCACCTTCGCTGCTGAAACCGCAACGAAAGATGCAGCTGCTGCAGCTGACAGCAAAGCGGCATTTAAAAATGACGACCAGAAATCCGCCTATGCGCTGGGTGCGTCACTGGGCCGCTACATGGAAAACTCCCTGAAAGAGCAAGAGAAACTGGGTATCAAACTGGACAAAGATCAACTGATCGCAGGTGTTCAGGATGCGTTTGCTGATAAGAGCAAACTGACCGACCAGGAGATTGAACAGACTCTGCAGGCGTTTGAAACCCGCGTGAAGACCGCCGCGCAGGAAAAAATGGAAAAAGACGCTCAGGAAAACGAAACCAAGGGCAAAGCTTTCCGTGACGCGTTCGCTAAAGAAAAAGGCGTGAAAACCTCTTCTACTGGCCTGCTCTATCAGGTAGAGAAAGAAGGTACGGGTGATGCGCCGAAAGACAGCGACACCGTGGTGGTTAACTACAAAGGTACGCTTATTGACGGTAAAGAATTTGATAACTCTTATACCCGTGGCGAGCCGCTCTCTTTCCGTCTTGATGGCGTTATCCCAGGCTGGACCGAAGGCCTGAAAAACATCAAAAAAGGCGGGAAAATCAAACTCGTGATCCCACCAGAGCTGGCTTACGGTAAAAATGGCGTTCCGGGTATTCCGGCTAACTCGACGCTGGTCTTTAACGTAGAATTGCTGGATATCAAACCAGCACCGAAAGCAGACGCATCTGCTGCGCCTGATGCAGCTCCAGCCGCGGGTGATAAAGCCGCTGACGCAACCAAGAAATAATGATGCAAACGCCGCCTTTGAGCGGCGTTTTTTTTGCAGCACAGAGATTCAAACCATTCATAATGCTTCGGCGCGGAAGAGACCGGCATTTTCCTGGCATACCCAAATCTGTGACCAGACAGCGCTGATGCCGTCAACAAAGAAGCAGTCTGAAGCATAAAGTGTATATAATTCTGGAAAGCGTCACCCACGCTGTATTAATTTAATCCTCTGTGTAAATGTCGAGCCTGCCCTGAAAACATAACGACAGGCTCCTGAAAAGGAGTGCTTTTTTTCATGTCCAGGTCGCTCTTAACCAACGAAACCAGTGAACTCGATTTACTGGATCAACGTCCCTTCGATCAAACTGACTTCGATATTCTTAAGTCATACGAAGCCGTTGTGGACGGGTTAGCGATGCTCATTGGTTCTCACTGCGAAATTGTTTTGCACTCCCTGCAGGATCTGAAATGTTCCGCCATTCGTATCGCTAACGGCGAGCACACCGGGCGTAAAATCGGTTCGCCGATTACTGACCTTGCATTGCGTATGCTGCATGATATGACCGGTGCGGACAGTAGCGTTTCCAAATGCTACTTCACGCGCGCGAAAAGCGGCGTTTTAATGAAATCGGTGACAATTGCTATTCGTAATCGCGACCATCGGGTCATTGGTCTGTTGTGCATCAACATGAACCTTGACGTGCCGTTCTCGCAAATCATGAACACCTTTATCCCACCAGAAACACCGGATGCCGGTTCTTCTGTCAACTTTGCTTCTTCGGTAGAGGACCTGGTGACTCAGACCCTCGAATTTACGATTGAAGAAGTAAATGCCGATCGTAACGTTTCAAATAACGCCAAGAATCGACAAATCGTTCTGAATCTCTATGAAAAAGGTATCTTCGATATTAAAGATGCCATCAACCAGGTGGCGGATCGCTTGAATATCTCCAAGCACACCGTTTATCTGTATATCCGCCAGTTCAAAAGCGGTGACTTCTCCGGGCAGGATCGTTAATGCGTTTTGCCCTGATGGTCACCGGACCGGCTTATGGTTCCCAGCAGGCGAGCAGCGCATATCAGTTCGCCTGCGCGCTGCTGGCCAGTGGGCATGAGTTGGGATGCGTCTTTTTCTACCAGGATGGGGTCAGCAATGCGAATCTGCTGACCTCTCCCGCCTCGGACGAGTTTGATCTTGTTCGCGCGTGGCAACGTCTGCATGAACAGCATCAGTTTGGATTGCATATCTGCGTTGCAGCGGCGCTGCGCCGTGGCGTTGTCGATGAAACAGAGGCCGGTCAACAGGGCTTGCCTTTCGCTAATCTCCAGCCGGGGTTCACTCTCTCGGGACTGGGTACGCTGGCCGAAGCGGCATTAACGTGCGATCGTGTGGTGCAATTTTAATGAAACGTATCGCTTTTATCTTTACCTCTGCGCCACATGGATCGGCTGCCGGGCGTGAAGGCCTTGATGCCTTAATGGCCGCATCCGCTTTTACCGATGATATTGGCGTATTTTTTATTGGTGACGGGGTCTTCCAGTTGCTGGCGAACCAGCAGCCGAAGGCTATCCTGGCGCGTGATTACATCGCGACCTTTAAAGTTCTTCCTCTTTATGACATCGAAACCTGTTGGGTTTGTCAGGCATCACTCCGTGAGCGTGGCCTGAGTGATGCGACGCAATTTGTGTTGCCAGCGCAATTGCTGGCGCCGGATGTGCTGCGTGACCAATTAGATGGATACGATGTTGTCATGACGTTTTGAGGCATTTATGTTGCACACTTTGGCTCATTCTCCCTGGCAATGTGATATGGCAACGTTACTGCGAACCGTACGCGGCGGGGACGATCTCTTATTGATTTCTGACGGCGTGATCGCTGCTGTGGAAGGCGGGCAATACCTTGAGTTGCTGCTAAATGCCCCCATAACGGTGCATGCGCTGGATGAAGATATTGATGCGCGAGGTCTGTCTGGTCAAATTTCGAGCAGTGTCGTCAGGGTTGGCTATAATGATTTCGTTAGCCTGGCGGTAAAACACGAGACTCAGATGCGTTGGTGATACGGATCGTTGTATATTTCTTGACACCCTTTCAGCACAGCCATAAAATTCTGCGTCCTCATATTGCATGAGGTCGATTTATTACGTGTTTACGAAGCAAAAGCTAAAACCAGGAGCTATTTAATGGCAACAGTTAACCAGCTGGTACGCAAACCACGTGCACGCAAAGTTGCGAAAAGCAACGTGCCTGCGCTGGAAGCATGCCCGCAAAAACGTGGCGTATGTACTCGTGTATATACTACCACTCCTAAAAAACCGAACTCCGCACTGCGTAAAGTATGTCGTGTTCGTCTGACTAACGGTTTTGAAGTGACTTCCTACATCGGTGGTGAAGGTCACAACCTGCAGGAACACTCCGTGATCCTGATCCGTGGCGGTCGTGTAAAAGACCTCCCGGGTGTTCGTTATCACACCGTTCGTGGTGCGCTTGACTGCTCCGGCGTTAAAGACCGTAAGCAAGCACGCTCCAAGTATGGCGTGAAACGTCCTAAGGCTTAATTGTTCTCCGTTAAGTAAGGCCAAACGTTTTAAATTAATGTCAAACTAAACTCTTTGAGTTTTGGACAATCCTGAATTAACAACGGAGTATTTCCATGCCACGTCGTCGCGTCATTGGTCAGCGTAAAATTCTGCCGGATCCGAAGTTCGGATCAGAACTGCTGGCTAAATTTGTAAATATCCTGATGGTAGATGGTAAAAAATCTACTGCCGAATCTATCGTATACAGCGCGCTTGAGACCCTGGCTCAGCGTTCTGGTAAAAACGAACTGGAAGCATTCGAAGTAGCTCTCGAAAACGTGCGCCCGACTGTAGAAGTTAAGTCTCGCCGCGTTGGTGGTTCTACTTATCAGGTTCCAGTTGAAGTCCGTCCGGTTCGTCGCAATGCTCTGGCAATGCGTTGGATCGTTGAAGCTGCTCGTAAACGCGGTGATAAATCCATGGCTCTGCGCCTGGCGAACGAACTTTCTGATGCTGCAGACAACAAAGGTACTGCAGTTAAGAAACGTGAAGACGTTCACCGTATGGCAGAAGCCAACAAGGCGTTCGCACACTACCGTTGGTAATCCCTTCGGTTTAGTCACCAGGCGGGCGCTTCGGTGCCCGCTCTGGCTCACTTAATCTGAACGTCTAAAGCAATAAACGAGGAATCAAATGGCTCGTACAACACCCATCGCACGTTACCGTAACATCGGTATCAGTGCGCACATCGACGCCGGTAAAACCACGACTACCGAACGTATTCTGTTCTACACCGGTGTAAACCACAAAATCGGTGAAGTTCACGACGGCGCCGCTACCATGGACTGGATGGAGCAGGAGCAGGAGCGTGGTATCACTATCACCTCTGCAGCGACTACTGCATTCTGGTCTGGTATGGCCAAACAGTATGAACCGCATCGCGTAAACATCATCGACACCCCGGGGCACGTTGACTTCACCATCGAAGTAGAACGTTCCATGCGTGTTCTTGATGGCGCGGTCATGGTTTACTGCGCAGTTGGTGGTGTTCAGCCGCAGTCTGAAACCGTATGGCGTCAGGCAAACAAATATAAAGTTCCGCGTATCGCGTTCGTTAACAAAATGGACCGTATGGGCGCGAACTTCCTGAAAGTTGTTGGTCAGATCAAATCCCGTCTGGGCGCGAACCCGGTTCCGCTGCAGCTGGCGATTGGTGCTGAAGAAGGTTTCACCGGTGTTGTTGACCTGGTGAAAATGAAAGCCATCAACTGGAACGATGCAGACCAGGGCGTTACCTTCGTTTACGAAGATATCCCGGCTGACATGCAGGACCTGGCTGACGAATGGCACCAGAACCTGATCGAATCCGCAGCTGAAGCGTCTGAAGAGCTGATGGAAAAATACCTGGGCGGCGAAGAGCTGACCGAGGAAGAGATCAAGAAAGCGCTGCGTCAGCGTGTTCTGAACAACGAAATCATCCTGGTAACCTGTGGTTCTGCATTTAAGAACAAAGGTGTTCAGGCGATGCTGGATGCGGTAATTGATTACCTGCCTGCACCGACTGACGTACCGGCAATCAACGGTATTCTGGACGACGGTAAAGATACGCCGGCTGAGCGTCACGCAAGTGATGAAGAGCCGTTCTCTGCGCTGGCATTCAAAATCGCAACTGACCCGTTCGTAGGTAACCTGACGTTCTTCCGCGTGTACTCTGGCGTGGTTAACTCTGGTGATACCGTACTGAACTCCGTGAAATCGGCTCGTGAACGTTTTGGTCGTATCGTGCAGATGCACGCGAACAAACGTGAAGAGATCAAAGAAGTTCGCGCGGGCGATATCGCTGCAGCTATCGGTCTGAAAGACGTGACCACGGGTGACACCCTGTGTGACCCGGATCACCCGATCATTCTGGAACGTATGGAATTCCCGGAACCGGTAATCTCCATCGCAGTAGAACCGAAAACCAAAGCTGACCAGGAAAAAATGGGTCTGGCTCTGGGCCGTCTGGCTAAAGAAGACCCGTCTTTCCGCGTATGGACTGACGAAGAATCTAACCAGACCATCATCGCTGGTATGGGTGAACTGCACCTCGATATCATCGTTGACCGTATGAAGCGTGAATTCAACGTTGAAGCGAACGTAGGTAAACCTCAGGTTGCTTACCGTGAAGCGATTCGTCAGAAAGTTACCGATGTTGAAGGTAAACACGCGAAACAGTCTGGTGGTCGTGGTCAGTATGGTCATGTTGTTATCGACATGTACCCGCTGGAGCCGGGCTCAAATCCGAAAGGTTACGAGTTCATCAACGACATTAAAGGTGGTGTAATTCCTGGCGAATACATCCCGGCCGTTGATAAAGGCATCCAGGAGCAGCTGAAATCTGGTCCGCTGGCTGGTTACCCGGTAGTTGACATGGGCGTGCGTCTGCACTTCGGTTCTTACCATGACGTTGACTCCTCTGAACTGGCGTTTAAACTGGCTGCGTCTATTGCCTTTAAAGAAGGCTTTAAGAAAGCAAAACCAGTTCTGCTTGAGCCGATCATGAAGGTTGAAGTAGAGACGCCGGAAGAGAACACTGGTGACGTAATTGGTGACTTGAGCCGTCGTCGCGGTATGCTGCGCGGTCAGGAATCCGAAGTGACTGGCGTTAAGATCCACGCTGAAGTACCGCTGTCTGAAATGTTCGGATACGCAACTCAGCTGCGTTCTCTGACCAAAGGTCGCGCATCGTACACTATGGAATTCCTGAAGTATGATGATGCCCCGAACAACGTTGCTCAGGCCGTAATCGAAGCCCGTGGTAAATAAGCCGCAGGGTTAAAACCAAAGTCCCGTGCTCTCTCCATAAGGGGGGAGCACTATAGTAAGGAATATAGCCGTGTCTAAAGAAAAATTTGAACGTACAAAACCGCACGTTAACGTCGGCACCATCGGCCACGTTGACCACGGTAAAACTACTCTGACTGCTGCCATCACTACCGTTCTGTCCAAAACTTACGGTGGCCAGGCTCGTGCATTCGACCAGATCGATAACGCGCCGGAAGAAAAAGCACGTGGTATCACCATCAACACCTCTCACGTTGAATACGATACTGCGATCCGTCACTACGCACACGTAGACTGCCCGGGCCACGCCGACTATGTTAAAAACATGATCACCGGTGCTGCGCAGATGGACGGCGCGATCCTGGTTGTTGCTGCGACTGACGGCCCGATGCCGCAGACTCGTGAGCACATCCTGCTGGGTCGTCAGGTAGGCGTTCCGTACATCATCGTGTTCCTGAACAAATGTGACATGGTTGATGACGAAGAGCTGCTGGAACTGGTTGAAATGGAAGTTCGTGAACTTCTGTCTCAGTACGATTTCCCGGGCGACGACACACCGATCGTTCGTGGTTCTGCTCTGAAAGCGCTGGAAGGCGAAGCAGAGTGGGAAGCGAAAATCATCGAACTGGCTGGCCACCTGGATACCTATATCCCGGAACCAGAGCGTGCGATTGACAAGCCGTTCCTGCTGCCGATCGAAGACGTATTCTCCATCTCCGGTCGTGGTACCGTTGTTACCGGTCGTGTAGAGCGCGGTATCATCAAAGTAGGTGAAGAAGTTGAAATCGTTGGTATCAAAGATACTGCGAAATCAACCTGTACCGGCGTTGAAATGTTCCGCAAACTGCTGGACGAAGGCCGTGCTGGTGAGAACGTTGGTGTTCTGCTGCGTGGTATCAAACGTGAAGAAATCGAACGTGGTCAGGTACTGGCTAAGCCGGGCACCATCAAGCCGCACACCAAGTTCGAATCTGAAGTGTACATTCTGTCCAAAGATGAAGGCGGTCGTCACACTCCGTTCTTCAAAGGCTACCGTCCGCAGTTCTACTTCCGTACAACTGACGTGACTGGCACCATCGAACTGCCGGAAGGCGTAGAGATGGTAATGCCGGGCGACAACATCAAAATGGTTGTTACCCTGATCCACCCGATCGCGATGGACGACGGTCTGCGTTTCGCAATCCGTGAAGGCGGCCGTACTGTAGGCGCGGGCGTTGTAGCAAAAGTTCTGGGCTAATTACTCGCTAATTAGTTTTGAATTGAAAAGGGCGCTAAGGCGCCCTTTTTGCTGTCTGTCCGCTGGCTTGCGTCATATTTGTTCGCATTTTTTTCCATCATCCCGGCATACAAACATCGCTGTGCTATTGTAACCATAACTATTCTCATTTAGACTTTGCGCATAAATTGAACGGGAGTGATTATGTACGTTTGTTTGTGTAATGGTGTAAGTGATAAAAAAATTCGCCAGGCTGTACGCCAATTTCATCCCCAATCCTTCCAGCAATTGCGCAAATTTATTCCTGTTGGAAATCAGTGTGGTAAGTGTGTACGCGCTGCGCGTGAAATTATGCAGGACGAGTTGTTGCAGATCCCGGAATATAAAGAAACCGCCTGAGTCTTCTGCTTTTTTTTGACTTCCCTGTAGCCCGATCTACGCTTCAATGAGTGGAAGCGGAGGGACTATAATGAAAGGTGATGTCAAAGTTATAAATTATCTCAATAAGTTATTGGGAAATGAGCTTGTCGCAATCAACCAGTACTTTCTCCATGCGAGAATGTTCAAAAACTGGGGCCTGATGCGCCTGAATGATGTGGAATACCACGAATCCATCGATGAAATGAAACACGCCGATAAATACATCGAGCGTATTCTCTTTCTTGAAGGCATTCCGAATCTGCAAGACTTGGGCAAACTTGGCATCGGTGAAGATGTTGAGGAGATGCTACAGTCCGATTTACGACTGGAGCTGGAAGGGGCGAGGGATTTGCGTGAAGCCATTGCCTATGCTGATAGTGTGCACGACTATGTGAGTCGGGACATGATGATTGAAATCCTTGCCGACGAAGAAGGCCATATTGACTGGCTGGAAACTGAGCTGGATCTTATCGGCAAGATTGGTTTGCAAAACTATCTCCAGTCACAAATCAAGGTTGAAGATTGACCATCGACCTATAGATACTTTAGTAAGCTACTATCAAACCCGCGCCCGCCAGGAATGGACCAAAAGGCAGCGGGTTTTTTATTATCTGCATATTTCTGTGTTTTAACATCATGAGGCAGGCGGTGCCTGAGGCGAGTGATGCGGCAACGAAGATAAGTAAAGGTAAGGCTTCCCAGCCATGCCAGGCACCCAACGCAGCCAGAAATTTAACATCACCATAGCCGAGTCCTTCCTGATGGCGCAGGAGGCGATATCCCCAATAAAGTGCCGTGAATCCGCTGTATCCCGCGATTGCCCCAAAGACTTTTTCCTGTAACAGCATTGGATTGAACCAGCCACAATACAACAGCCCGGCCCAGAGAAGGGGGCAGGTGAAGCGATCGGGTAGAAGACCCTGCCGGACGTCATACCAAACCAGGAAGGCATTAAGTATCAGATAAATAACCATAAAGAGAACTGTACCCGCCATTTAACCTCCGATGCTCGCTTACAGTCGAGCTTCTACGATAGCGATAAGCGGCAAAAGAGGGAGAGGTGCTTCTTGCGCACCTGCTCCAGAAAAAAATAATCGCCTTACATTGTGCTGCAAACAATGTGTGAGGCCACATGCACAGGCGTTTAATTTATAAACGCCCCTTGCGTAAATGCCAGATTTACGTATAATGCGCGGGCTTGTCGTAATTGACGGCTGGTTCGATATGAACCCTGATAGCGCATTTGGCTATCAAACAATGCTCCCAATCGGGGGGCTATGTAAGAACGGTTACACTCTCCCATCAATCGTAATGGGTATGAGGAGTAATCATTTCGTCTATAAAATAATTGGAGCTCTGGTCTCATGCAGAACCAAAGAATCCGTATCCGCCTGAAAGCGTTTGATCATCGTCTGATCGATCAATCAACCGCGGAAATCGTCGAGACTGCCAAGCGCACTGGTGCGCAAGTCCGTGGTCCGATCCCGCTGCCGACCCGCAAAGAGCGCTTCACCGTTCTGATCTCCCCGCACGTTAACAAAGACGCGCGCGATCAGTACGAAATCCGCACTCACAAGCGTCTGGTTGACATCGTTGAGCCAACCGAGAAAACCGTTGATGCTCTGATGCGTCTGGACCTGGCTGCCGGTGTAGACGTGCAGATCAGCCTGGGTTAATCAGGTCATCGAGCGATTGAGAGGTTGAAACAATGATTGGTTTAGTCGGTAAAAAAGTGGGTATGACCCGCATCTTCACTGAAGATGGCGTATCTATCCCAGTAACCGTAATCGAAGTTGAAGCAAACCGCGTTACTCAGGTTAAAGATCTGGCTAACGATGGCTACCGCGCTATTCAGGTGACCACTGGTGCTAAAAAAGCTAACCGTGTAACCAAGCCGGAAGCGGGTCACTTCGCTAAAGCTGGCGTAGAAGCTGGCCGTGGTCTGTGGGAATTCCGTCTGGCTGACGGCGAAGAATTCACCGTAGGTCAGAGCATTAGCGTTGAGCTGTTTGCCGAAGTTAAAAAAGTTGACGTAACTGGCACCTCTAAAGGTAAAGGTTTCGCAGGTACCGTTAAGCGCTGGAACTTCCGTACCCAGGACGCTACCCACGGTAACTCCTTGTCTCACCGCGTTCCGGGTTCTATCGGTCAGAACCAGACTCCGGGCAAAGTGTTCAAAGGCAAGAAAATGGCAGGTCAGCTGGGTAACGAACGTGTCACTGTTCAGAGCCTGGACGTAGTACGTGTTGACGCTGAGCGCAACCTGCTGCTGGTTAAAGGTGCGGTCCCGGGTGCAACCGGTAGCGACCTGATCGTTAAACCAGCTGTGAAGGCGTGAGGAGATAGCAATGGAATTAGTATTGAAAGACGCGCAGAGCGCGCTGACTGTTTCCGAAACTACCTTCGGTCGTGATTTTAACGAAGCGCTGGTACACCAGGTTGTTGTTGCTTATGCAGCTGGTGCACGTCAGGGTTCTCGTGCTCAGAAGACTCGTGCTGAAGTAACTGGTTCCGGTAAAAAACCGTGGCGCCAGAAAGGTACCGGCCGTGCGCGTTCAGGTTCTATCAAGAGCCCGATCTGGCGTTCTGGTGGCGTGACTTTCGCTGCGCGTCCGCAGGACCACAGTCAAAAAGTTAACAAAAAGATGTACCGCGGCGCGCTGAAAAGCATCCTGTCCGAACTGGTACGTCAGGATCGTCTGATCGTTGTCGAATCTTTCTCTGTTGAAGCACCGAAAACCAAGCTGCTGGCACAGAAACTGAAAGACATGGCTCTGGAAGATGTGCTGATCATCACCGGTGAGCTGGACGAAAACCTGTTCCTGGCTGCGCGCAACCTGCACAAGGTTGACGTACGCGATGCAACTGGTATCGACCCGGTTAGCCTGATCGCCTTCGACAAAGTCGTAATGACTGCTGATGCTGTTAAGCAAGTTGAGGAGATGCTGGCATGATTCGTGAAGAACGTCTGCTGAAGGTGCTGCGCGCACCGCACGTTTCTGAAAAAGCGTCTACTGCGATGGAAAAAACTAATACCATCGTTCTCAAAGTTGCTAAAGACGCGACCAAAGCAGAAATCAAAGCTGCTGTGCAGAAACTGTTTGAAGTCGAAGTCGAAGTCGTTAACACCCTGGTTGTTAAAGGGAAAGTTAAACGTCACGGACAGCGTATCGGTCGTCGTAGCGACTGGAAAAAAGCTTACGTCACCCTGAAAGAAGGCCAGAATCTGGACTTCGTTGGCGGCGCTGAGTAAGTCGGAGGAGTAATACAATGGCAGTTGTTAAATGTAAACCGACATCTCCGGGTCGTCGCCACGTAGTTAAAGTGGTTAACCCTGAGCTGCACAAGGGCAAACCTTTTGCTCCGCTGCTGGAAAAAAACAGCAAATCCGGTGGTCGTAACAACAATGGCCGTATCACCACTCGTCACATCGGTGGTGGCCACAAGCAGGCTTATCGTCTGGTTGACTTCAAACGCAACAAAGACGGTATCCCGGCAGTTGTTGAACGTCTTGAGTACGATCCGAACCGCTCCGCGAACATCGCGCTGGTTCTGTACAAAGATGGCGAACGCCGTTACATCCTGGCCCCTAAAGGCCTGAAAGCTGGCGACCAGATTCAGTCTGGCGTTGATGCTGCAATCAAAGCAGGCAACACCCTGCCGATGCGCAATATCCCGGTTGGTTCTACCGTTCATAACGTAGAAATGAAACCAGGTAAAGGCGGTCAGCTGGCACGTTCCGCTGGTACTTACGTTCAGATCGTTGCGCGTGATGGTGCTTATGTCACCCTGCGTCTGCGTTCTGGTGAAATGCGTAAAGTCGAAGCAGACTGCCGCGCTACCCTGGGCGAAGTTGGCAATGCTGAGCATATGCTGCGCGTTCTGGGTAAAGCAGGTGCTGCACGCTGGCGTGGTGTTCGTCCTACCGTTCGCGGTACTGCGATGAACCCAGTCGACCACCCACATGGTGGTGGTGAAGGTCGTAACTTTGGTAAGCACCCGGTAACTCCGTGGGGCGTTCAGACCAAAGGTAAGAAGACCCGCAGCAACAAGCGTACTGATAAATTTATCGTACGTCGCCGTAGCAAATAATATTAGAGGATAAGCCATGCCACGTTCTCTCAAGAAAGGTCCTTTTATTGACCTGCACTTGCTGAAGAAGGTAGAGAAAGCGGTGGAAAGCGGAGACAAGAAGCCCCTGCGCACTTGGTCCCGTCGTTCAACGATCTTTCCTAACATGATCGGTTTGACCATCGCTGTCCATAATGGTCGTCAGCACGTTCCGGTATTTGTTTCCGACGAAATGGTCGGTCACAAACTGGGTGAATTCGCACCGACTCGTACTTATCGCGGCCACGCTGCTGATAAAAAAGCGAAGAAGAAATAAGGTAGGAGGAAGAGATGGAAACTTTAGCTCAACATCGCCATGCTCGTTCTTCTGCTCAGAAGGTTCGCCTTGTTGCTGACCTGATTCGCGGTAAGAAAGTGTCGCAGGCCCTGGATATTCTGACCTACACCAATAAGAAAGCGGCTGTACTGGTCAAGAAAGTTCTGGAATCTGCCATTGCTAACGCTGAACACAACGATGGCGCTGACATTGACGATCTGAAAGTTGCGAAAATTTTCGTAGACGAAGGCCCGAGCATGAAGCGCATTATGCCGCGTGCAAAAGGTCGTGCAGATCGCATCCTGAAGCGCACCAGCCACATTACTGTGGTTGTGTCCGATCGCTGAGACTCTGGAGACTAGCAATGGGTCAGAAAGTACATCCTAATGGTATTCGCCTGGGTATTGTCAAACCTTGGAACTCTACCTGGTTCGCGAACACCAAAGAATTCGCTGACAACCTGGACAGCGATTTTAAAGTACGCCAGTACCTGACTAAGGAACTGGCTAAAGCGTCCGTATCTCGTATCGTTATCGAGCGTCCGGCTAAGAGCATCCGTGTGACCATTCACACCGCTCGCCCGGGTATCGTTATCGGTAAGAAAGGCGAAGACGTAGAAAAACTGCGCAAGGTCGTAGCGGATATCGCTGGCGTTCCTGCTCAGATCAATATCGCCGAAGTTCGTAAACCTGAACTGGACGCAAAACTGGTTGCTGACAGCATCACTTCTCAGCTGGAACGTCGTGTTATGTTCCGTCGTGCTATGAAGCGTGCTGTACAGAACGCAATGCGTCTGGGCGCTAAAGGTATCAAAGTTGAAGTTAGCGGCCGTCTGGGCGGCGCGGAAATCGCACGTACCGAATGGTACCGCGAAGGTCGTGTTCCGCTGCACACTCTGCGTGCTGACATTGACTACAACACCTCTGAAGCGCACACCACTTATGGTGTAATCGGCGTTAAAGTGTGGATCTTCAAAGGTGAGATCCTTGGTGGTATGGCTGCTGTTGAACAACCGGAAAAACCGGCTGCTCAACCGAAAAAGCAGCAGCGTAAAGGCCGTAAATAAGGAGCGTCGCTGATGTTACAACCAAAGCGTACAAAATTCCGTAAGGTGCACAAAGGCCGCAACCGTGGTCTGGCGCAGGGCACGGATGTGAGCTTCGGCACTTACGGTCTGAAAGCTGTTGGCCGTGGTCGTCTGACCGCTCGTCAGATCGAAGCAGCACGTCGTGCCATGACACGTGCAGTTAAGCGTCAGGGTAAGATCTGGATCCGTGTATTCCCGGACAAACCGATCACCGAGAAGCCGCTGGAAGTTCGTATGGGTAAAGGTAAAGGTAACGTGGAGTATTGGGTTGCCTTGATTCAGCCGGGTAAAGTCCTGTATGAAATGGACGGCGTTCCGGAAGAGCTGGCCCGTGAAGCCTTCGAGCTGGCAGCAGCAAAACTGCCGATTAAAACCACCTTTGTAACTAAGACGGTGATGTAATGAAAGCAAATGAGCTGCGTGAAAAAAGCGTTGAAGAGCTGAACGCTGAGCTGCTGAACCTGCTGCGTGAGCAGTTCAACCTGCGTATGCAGGCTGCAAGTGGCCAGCTGCAACAGACTCACCTGCTGAAGCAGGTTCGTCGTGATGTTGCACGCGTTAAGACTTTACTGACTCAGAAGGCGGGTGCGTAATGACCGATAAAATCCGTACTCTGCAAGGTCGCGTAGTTAGCGACAAAATGGAGAAATCCATTGTTGTTGCTATCGAACGTTTTGTGAAACACCCGATCTACGGTAAATTCATCAAGCGTACGACCAAACTGCACGTACATGACGAGAACAACGAATGCGGTATCGGTGACGTGGTTGAAATCCGCGAATGCCGTCCGCTGTCCAAGACTAAGTCCTGGACGCTGGTTCGCGTTGTAGAGAAAGCGGTTCTGTAATACAGTACGCATTCTCAATAATAAACGGTCCAGCGATGGGCCGTTTATTTTTTCTACCCATATCTAAGAAGCGGTGTTATAATGCCGCGCCCTCGATATGGGGCTTTTTAACGACCCGTTTTTAGGGTCTCAGTAGTAGTTGACATTAGCGGAGCACTAAAATGATCCAAGAACAGACTATGCTGAACGTCGCCGACAACTCCGGTGCACGTCGCGTAATGTGTATCAAGGTTCTGGGTGGCTCGCACCGTCGCTACGCAGGCGTAGGCGACATCATCAAGATCACCATCAAAGAAGCAATTCCGCGTGGTAAGGTCAAAAAAGGTGATGTGCTGAAGGCGGTAGTGGTGCGCACCAAGAAGGGTGTTCGTCGCCCTGACGGTTCTGTCGTTCGCTTCGATGGTAATGCTTGTGTTCTTCTGAACAACAACAGCGAGCAGCCCATCGGTACGCGTATTTTTGGGCCGGTAACTCGTGAACTTCGTTCTGAGAAGTTTATGAAAATCATCTCTCTGGCACCAGAAGTACTCTAAGGAGCGAATCATGGCAGCGAAAATCCGTCGTGATGACGAAGTTATCGTGCTGACCGGCAAAGATAAAGGTAAGCGCGGTAAAGTTAAGAATGTCCTGTCTTCCGGCAAGGTCATCGTTGAAGGTATCAACCTGGTTAAGAAACATCAGAAGCCGGTTCCGGCCCTGAACCAACCAGGCGGCATTGTTGAGAAAGAAGCAGCTATTCAGATCTCTAACATTGCAATCTTCAATGCGGCAACCGGCAAGGCTGACCGTGTAGGCTTTAGATTCGAAGACGGCAAAAAAGTCCGTTTCTTCAAGTCTAATAGCGAAACTATCAAGTAATTTGGAGTAGTACGATGGCGAAACTGCATGATTACTACAAAGACGAAGTAGTTAAAAAACTCATGACTGAGTTTAACTACAATTCTGTCATGCAAGTCCCTCGGGTCGAGAAGATCACCCTGAACATGGGTGTTGGTGAAGCGATCGCTGACAAGAAACTGCTGGATAACGCAGCAGCTGACCTGGCAGCAATCTCCGGTCAAAAACCGTTGATCACCAAAGCACGCAAATCTGTTGCAGGCTTCAAAATCCGTCAGGGCTATCCGATCGGCTGTAAAGTAACTCTGCGTGGCGAACGCATGTGGGAGTTCTTTGAGCGCCTGATCACTATTGCTGTTCCACGTATCCGTGACTTCCGTGGCTTGTCCGCTAAGTCTTTTGACGGTCGTGGTAACTACAGCATGGGTGTCCGTGAGCAGATCATCTTCCCAGAAATCGACTACGATAAAGTCGACCGCGTGCGTGGTTTGGATATTACCATTACCACTACTGCGAAATCTGACGAAGAAGGCCGTGCTCTGCTGGCTGCCTTTGACTTCCCGTTCCGCAAGTAAGGTAGGGTTACTTAATGGCTAAGCAATCAATGAAAGCACGCGAAGTAAAGCGCGTAGCTTTAGCTGATAAATTCTTCGCTAAACGCGCTGAACTGAAAGCTATCATCTCTGATGTGAACGCAACCGACGAAGATCGTTGGAATGCCGTTCTCAAGCTGCAGACTCTGCCGCGTGATTCCAGCCCGTCTCGTCAGCGTAATCGCTGCCGTCAAACTGGTCGTCCGCACGCTTTCCTGCGGAAGTTCGGGTTGAGCCGTATTAAGGTCCGTGAAGCCGCTATGCGCGGTGAAATCCCGGGTCTGAAAAAGGCTAGCTGGTAATTGTCACCAATTGAATCACGGGAGTAAAGACAGATGAGCATGCAAGATCCGATCGCGGATATGCTGACCCGTATCCGTAACGGTCAGGCCGCGAACAAAGCTGCGGTCACCATGCCTTCCTCCAAGCTGAAAGTGGCAATTGCCAACGTGCTGAAGGAAGAAGGTTTTATTGAAGATTTCAAAATCGAAGGCGACACCAAGCCTGAACTGGAAGTAGCTCTTAAATACTTCCAGGGCAAAGCTGTTGTAGAAAGCATTCAGCGTGTCAGCCGCCCAGGTCTGCGCATCTATAAGAAAAAAGATGAGCTGCCGAAAGTTATGGGTGGTCTGGGTATTGCAGTTGTTTCTACCTCTAAAGGTGTTATGACTGATCGTGCAGCGCGCCAGGCTGGTCTTGGTGGCGAAATTATCTGCTACGTAGCCTAATCGGAGGAAAAAATGTCTCGTGTTGCTAAAGCACCGGTCGTTATTCCTGCCGGCGTTGATGTAAAACTCAACGGTCAGGTTATCACGATCAAAGGTAAAAACGGCGAGCTGACTCGTACTCTCAACGATGCTGTTGAAGTGAAACATGCAGATAACGCTCTGACTTTCGGTCCGCGTGATGGTTACGCAGACGGTTGGGCTCAGGCTGGTACCGCGCGTGCCCTGCTGAACTCAATGGTTATCGGTGTTACCGAAGGCTTCACTAAGAAGCTGCAGCTGGTTGGTGTAGGTTACCGTGCAGCGGTCAAAGGGAATGCAGTAAACCTGGCTTTAGGTTTCTCTCATCCTGTTGACCATCAACTGCCGGCTGGCATCACTGCAGAGTGCCCGACTCAAACTGAAATCGTGCTGAAAGGCGCTGATAAACAGTTGATCGGTCAGGTTGCAGCTGATCTGCGCGCCTACCGTCGTCCTGAGCCTTACAAAGGCAAGGGTGTTCGTTACGCCGACGAAGTCGTGCGTACCAAAGAGGCTAAGAAGAAGTAAGGTAACACTATGGATAAGAAATCTGCTCGTATCCGTCGTGCGACCCGCGCACGCCGCAAGCTCAAAGAGCTGGGCGCAACTCGCCTGGTGGTACATCGTACCCCGCGTCATATTTACGCACAGGTAATTGCACCGAACGGTTCTGAAGTTCTGGTAGCTGCTTCTACTGTAGAAAAAGCTATCTCTGAACAACTGAAGTACACCGGTAACAAAGACGCGGCTGCAGCTGTGGGTAAAGCTGTCGCTGAACGCGCTCTGGAAAAAGGCATCAAAGATGTGTCCTTTGACCGTTCCGGGTTCCAATATCATGGTCGTGTCCAGGCACTGGCAGATGCTGCCCGTGAAGCTGGCCTTCAGTTCTAAGGTAGAGGTGTAAGATGGCTCACATCGAAAAACAAGCTGGCGAACTGCAGGAAAAGCTGATCGCGGTAAACCGCGTATCTAAAACCGTTAAAGGTGGTCGTATTTTCTCCTTCACAGCTCTGACTGTAGTGGGTGATGGTAACGGTCGCGTAGGTTTTGGTTACGGTAAAGCTCGCGAAGTTCCGGCAGCGATCCAGAAAGCGATGGAAAAAGCCCGTCGCAATATGATTAACGTCGCGCTGAACCACGGCACCCTGCAGCACCCGGTTAAGGGTACTCACACGGGTTCTCGTGTATTCATGCAGCCGGCTTCCGAAGGTACCGGTATCATCGCCGGTGGTGCAATGCGCGCCGTCCTGGAAGTCGCTGGGGTTCATAACGTTCTGGCTAAAGCATATGGTTCTACCAACCCGATCAACGTGGTTCGTGCAACTATTGATGGCCTGGAAAATATGAATTCTCCAGAAATGGTCGCTGCCAAGCGTGGTAAATCCGTTGAAGAAATTCTGGGGAAATAAACCATGGCAAAGACTATTAAAATTACTCAAACCCGCAGTGCAATCGGTCGTCTGCCGAAACACAAGGCAACGCTGCTTGGCCTGGGTCTGCGTCGTATTGGTCACACCGTAGAACGTGAGGATACTCCTGCCGTTCGTGGTATGGTCAACGCGGTTTCCTTCATGGTTAAAGTTGAGGAGTAAGAGATGCGTTTAAATACTCTGTCTCCGGCCGAAGGCTCCAAAAAGGCGGGTAAACGCCTGGGTCGTGGTATCGGTTCTGGCCTCGGTAAAACCGGTGGTCGTGGTCACAAAGGTCAGAAATCTCGTTCTGGCGGTGGCGTACGTCGCGGTTTCGAGGGTGGTCAGATGCCACTGTACCGTCGTCTGCCGAAATTCGGTTTCACTTCTCGTAAAGCAATGATCACTGCAGAGATTCGTCTCTCTGATCTGGCTAAAGTAGAAGGCGACGTAGTTGACCTGAACACGCTGAAAGCAGCAAACATTATCGGTATTCAGATCGAGTTCGCGAAAGTGATCCTGTCTGGTGAAGTTTCTACTCCGGTAACTGTTCGTGGCCTGCGTGTTACTAAAGGCGCTCGTGCTGCTATCGAAGCTGCTGGCGGTAAAATCGAGGAATAAGTAGCAGATGGCTAAACAACCGGGATTAGATTTTCAAAGTGCCAAAGGTGGCTTAGGCGAGCTGAAACGCAGACTGCTGTTTGTTATCGGTGCGCTTATTGTGTTCCGTATTGGCTCTTTTATTCCGATCCCTGGTATTGATGCCGCTGTACTTGCCAAACTGCTTGAGCAACAGCGAGGCACCATCATTGAAATGTTTAACATGTTCTCTGGTGGTGCTCTCAGCCGTGCTTCTATCTTTGCTCTGGGTATTATGCCGTACATCTCGGCATCAATTATTATCCAGCTGCTGACGGTCGTTCATCCGGCCCTGGCAGAACTGAAGAAAGAAGGGGAATCTGGTCGTCGTAAGATTAGCCAGTACACCCGTTACGGTACTCTGGTGCTGGCAATATTTCAGGCAACCGGTATAGCTACTGGTTTGCCTAATATGCCTGGTATGCAGGGCCTGGTTATTAACCCGGGCTTTGCATTCTATTTCACCGCTGTTGTAAGTCTGGTTACAGGAACGATGTTCCTGATGTGGCTCGGCGAACAGATTACTGAGCGTGGTATCGGTAACGGTATCTCAATCATTATCTTCGCTGGTATCGTTGCGGGACTCCCGCCAGCCATTGCCCATACTATCGAGCAAGCGCGTCAAGGCGACCTGCACTTCCTCCTGTTGCTGTTGGTTGCAGTATTAGTATTTGCAGTGACGTTCTTTGTTGTATTCGTTGAACGTGGTCAACGCCGCATTGTGGTAAACTACGCGAAACGTCAGCAGGGTCGTCGTGTCTATGCTGCTCAGAGCACACATTTGCCGCTGAAAGTGAATATGGCGGGGGTAATCCCGGCAATCTTCGCTTCCAGTATTATTCTGTTCCCGGCAACCATCGCGTCATGGTTCGGGGGCGGTACTGGTTGGAACTGGCTGACAACAATTTCGCTGTATTTGCAGCCTGGGCAACCGCTTTATGTGTTACTCTATGCGTCTGCAATCATCTTCTTCTGTTTCTTCTACACGGCATTGGTTTTCAATCCGCGTGAAACAGCAGATAACCTGAAGAAGTCCGGTGCATTTGTACCAGGAATTCGTCCGGGAGAGCAAACGGCGAAGTATATCGATAAGGTAATGACCCGCCTGACTTTGGTTGGTGCGTTGTATATTACTTTTATCTGCCTGATCCCGGAGTTCATGCGTGATGCGATGAAAGTGCCGTTCTACTTCGGTGGGACCTCGCTGCTTATCGTTGTTGTCGTGATTATGGACTTTATGGCTCAAGTGCAAACTCTGATGATGTCAAGTCAGTACGAGTCTGCATTGAAGAAGGCGAACCTGAAAGGCTATGGCCGTTAATGGTCGCCCGAGAAGTTACGGAGAGTAAAAATGAAAGTTCGTGCTTCCGTCAAGAAATTATGCCGTAACTGCAAAATCGTTAAGCGTGATGGCGTCATCCGCGTGATTTGCAGTGCCGAGCCGAAACATAAACAGCGCCAAGGCTGATTATTTCGCATATTTTTCTTGCAAAGTTGGGTTGAGCTGGCTAGATTAGCCAGCCAATCTTTTGTATGTCTGTACGTTTCCATTTGAGTATCCTGAAAACGGGCTTTTCAGCATGGTGCGTACAAGTAAAATTATAGGAGTGCATAGTGGCCCGTATAGCAGGCATTAACATTCCTGATCAGAAACATGCTGTGATCGCATTAACTTCGATCTACGGCGTCGGCAAGACCCGTTCCAAAGCCATCCTGGCTGCAGCGGGTATCGCTGAAGATGTTAAGATCAGTGAGCTGTCTGAAGAACAAATCGACACGCTGCGTGACGAAGTTGCCAAATTTGTCGTTGAAGGTGATCTGCGCCGTGAAATCAGCATGAGCATCAAGCGCCTGATGGATCTTGGTTGCTATCGCGGTTTGCGTCATCGTCGTGGTCTGCCAGTGCGCGGTCAGCGTACTAAGACCAACGCACGTACCCGTAAGGGTCCGCGCAAACCGATCAAGAAATAATCGGGGTGATTGAATAATGGCAAAGGCACCAATTCGTGCACGTAAACGTGTAAGAAAACAAGTCTCTGACGGCGTGGCTCATATCCATGCTTCTTTCAACAACACCATCGTTACTATTACTGATCGTCAGGGTAACGCATTGGGTTGGGCAACAGCCGGTGGTTCCGGTTTCCGTGGTTCTCGCAAATCCACTCCGTTTGCAGCTCAGGTTGCAGCAGAGCGTTGTGCAGAAGCCGTTAAAGAATACGGCATCAAGAATCTGGAAGTTATGGTCAAAGGTCCGGGTCCGGGTCGCGAATCTACTATTCGTGCTCTGAACGCCGCTGGTTTCCGCATCACTAATATTACTGATGTGACTCCGATCCCTCATAACGGTTGTCGTCCGCCGAAAAAACGTCGCGTATAACGCCTCGTTTCTAGGATTGTTGGAGAAAGAAAATGGCAAGATATTTGGGTCCTAAGCTCAAGCTGAGCCGTCGTGAGGGCACCGACTTATTCCTTAAGTCTGGCGTTCGCGCGATCGATACCAAGTGTAAAATTGAACAAGCTCCTGGCCAGCACGGTGCGCGTAAACCGCGTCTGTCTGACTACGGTGTGCAGTTGCGTGAAAAGCAAAAAGTTCGCCGTATCTACGGTGTGCTGGAGCGTCAGTTCCGTAACTACTATAAAGAAGCAGCACGTCTGAAAGGCAACACTGGTGAAAACCTGTTGGCTCTGCTGGAAGGTCGTCTGGACAACGTTGTATACCGTATGGGCTTCGGCGCCACTCGTGCAGAAGCACGCCAGCTGGTTAGCCACAAGGCTATCATGGTAAACGGTCGTGTTGTTAACATCGCTTCTTATCAGGTTAGTCCGAATGACGTTGTTAGCATTCGTGAGAAAGCGAAAAAGCAGTCTCGCGTGAAAGCCGCTCTGGAGCTGGCTGAGCAGCGTGAAAAGCCAACCTGGCTGGAAGTTGATGCTGGCAAGATGGAAGGCACGTTCAAGCGTAAGCCAGAGCGTTCTGATCTGTCTGCGGACATTAACGAACACCTGATCGTCGAGCTTTACTCCAAGTAAAGCTTAGTACCAAAGAGAGGACACAATGCAGGGTTCTGTGACAGAGTTTCTAAAACCGCGCCTGGTAGATATCGAGCAAGTGAGTTCGACGCACGCCAAGGTGACCCTTGAGCCTTTAGAGCGTGGCTTTGGCCATACTCTGGGTAACGCACTGCGCCGTATTCTGCTCTCATCGATGCCGGGTTGCGCGGTGACCGAGGTTGAGATTGATGGTGTACTTCATGAGTACAGCACCAAAGAAGGCGTTCAGGAAGATATCCTTGAAATCCTGCTCAACCTGAAAGGGCTGGCGGTGAGAGTTCAGGGTAAAGATGATGTTATTCTTACTCTGAATAAATCTGGCATTGGCCCTGTGACTGCAGCCGACATTACCCACGACGGTGATGTCGAAATCGTCAAGCCGCAGCACGTGATCTGCCACCTGACCGATGAGAACGCGTCTATTAGCATGCGTATCAAAGTTCAGCGCGGTCGTGGTTATGTGCCGGCTTCTGCCCGAATTCATTCGGAAGAAGATGAGCGCCCAATCGGCCGTCTGCTGGTCGACGCATGCTACAGCCCTGTAGAGCGTATTGCCTACAATGTTGAAGCAGCGCGTGTAGAACAGCGTACCGACCTGGACAAGCTGGTCATCGAAATGGAAACCAACGGCACAATCGATCCTGAAGAGGCGATTCGTCGTGCGGCAACCATTCTGGCTGAACAACTGGAAGCTTTCGTTGATTTACGTGATGTACGTCAGCCGGAAGTGAAAGAAGAGAAACCAGAATTCGATCCGATCCTGCTGCGCCCTGTTGACGATCTGGAATTGACTGTCCGCTCTGCTAACTGCCTTAAGGCAGAAGCTATCCACTATATCGGTGATCTGGTACAGCGTACCGAGGTTGAGTTGCTGAAAACGCCGAACCTGGGTAAAAAATCTCTTACCGAGATTAAAGATGTGCTGGCCTCACGTGGTCTGTCTCTGGGCATGCGCCTGGAAAACTGGCCGCCGGCAAGCATTGCTGACGAGTAACCGGATCACAGGTTAAGGTTTTACTGAGAAGGATAAGGTCATGCGCCATCGTAAGAGTGGTCGTCAACTGAACCGCAACAGCAGCCATCGCCAGGCTATGTTCCGCAACATGGCAGGTTCGCTGGTTCGTCATGAAATCATCAAGACGACCCTGCCGAAAGCGAAAGAACTGCGTCGCGTAGTTGAGCCGCTGATTACTCTTGCCAAGACTGATAGCGTTGCTAATCGTCGTCTGGCATTCGCCCGTACTCGTGATAACGAGATCGTGGCAAAACTGTTTAACGAGCTGGGCCCGCGTTTCGCGAGCCGTGCCGGTGGTTACACTCGTATTCTGAAGTGTGGCTTCCGTGCAGGCGACAATGCGCCGATGGCATACATCGAGCTGGTTGATCGTTCTGAATCGAAAGCAGAAGCTGCTGCAGAGTAATCTGCAGTAACGTAAAAAAACCCGCCTCGGCGGGTTTTTTTATATCCGCATTATCCCCACATTTCCTACTATGTCTGTATGTTTTTCGCTCCTCTTCTGGAGGTCGTATGTGGTTACTTGACCAGTGGGCAGAACGGCACATCCTTGATGCGCAGCAAAAAGGCGAATTTGAGCATTTGCCTGGTAGCGGTAAACCCCTTGTCCTGGATGATGATTCGCATGTACCACCTGAACTACGCGCAGGGTTCCGTTTACTCAAAAATGCGGGCTGTCTTCCACCTGAACTTGAATATCGAAAAGAAGCGCTTGCTTTGTCGGACTTACTGGCTCATATACATCAAGATCATCCGGATTATCACGAAATAAGTCGGCGATTAACACTTCTGGAATTGAAATTGAAGCAGGCTGGACTCAGTACGGAATTCCTTCACGGTGAATATGCGGCAAAATTGATATTGAAATTAGATGAGGAGTAGACATGTTTCGTATTGGAGAATTGGCCAAACTGGCTGAGGTCACCCCGGATACCATTCGTTATTATGAAAAGCAGCAGATGATGGATCATGAAATCCGAACGGAAGGCGGCTTCCGCCTTTATTCGGATAATGACTTACAGCGTTTGAAATTCATCCGGCATGCGCGCCAGCTTGGCTTTACGCTTGAGTCGATTCGTGAATTGCTCTCTATCCGTATCGATCCTGAGCATCACACTTGCCAGGAATCCAAAAGCATAGTTCAGGCCCGGTTGAGTGAGGTAGAAGCGAGAATTCAGGAATTACAGATTATGCAACGTTCTCTACAGAAACTAAATGATGCTTGCTGCGGTAGTGCGCACAGTAGCGTCTATTGCTCAATACTCGAAGCCCTGGAGCAGGGGGCCAGCAGCGCTCCAGACGGGCATTGATTTTTGTTGTAAGCAAGCCTACACTTGCGCCGTTTAAACCACAATCTGGAGAAATTATGAGCCATTATCAGCATAAGAAAGGGCAGATTAATGATAACGCCATCGAGGCATTGCTTCATGACCCCCTGTTCAGACAGCGAGTTGAGAAGAATAAGAAGGGGAAAGGGAGTTATTTACGTAAAGATAAGCACGGTAAAAAAGGTAACTGGGAGGCCAGTGGCAAGCAAGCGAATCGCTTATTTACCACTGGCCTTCTGCTTAAAACAGCTTAATCAAATGCGTTTGTTCTGTTCTTTCAACAGATCGCGGATTTCCGTAAGCAGCAATTCCTCTTTGCCTGGTGCAGGCGGCGCTTTGGGTTCATCTTCCTGTTTACGTTTGAGTCGATTAATGAGTTTAATCGCCATGAAAATAGCAAACGCGACAATAATAAAGTCGAAAATATTCTGGATAAAAACACCGTAATGCATGACGACTGCCGGGACATCGCCTTGTGCCTCGCGCAAAGTGAGAGCGAATTGCTTAAAGTCTATTCCGCCAATCAGTAGCCCTAATGGAGGCATGATAATATCAGCAACCAGCGAAGAGACAATCTTGCCGAATGCCGCCCCAATGATCACACCTACCGCCAAATCAACTACATTTCCCCGCATCGCAAATTCGCGAAATTCTTTTAGCAAGCTCATGCTCTTCTCCTTGTGCTGTCAGACAAGTTAAGTCTAACAAATGTATTCTCGTTTGCCATTAAGGGTAAAAATTTGCTGGAATTTTTTAACACTGATAAATCCAGGGTTAAATAAAAGGCGCCAGTTGCGACGCCCGATAATTAGAGGAAGAAAGGGCTGGGCTGGAACAGGCGCTCAACATCGGTAATATATTTTTTGTCGGTAAGAAACATGATGACGTGGTCACCTTGTTCGATGCGTAAGTTGTCGTTGGCGATCATGACATCATTGCCGCGTACGACAGCGCCGATAATTGTACCAGGCGGTAACTTAATCTCATCGATGACACGCCCGACGACGCGTGATGTACTCTCATCACCGTGCGCCACAGCCTCTATCGCCTCAGCCACTCCGCGGCGCAGCGATGACACACCCACGATATCTGCTTTACGCACATGGCTCAGCAGCGCAGAAATGGTAGCCTGCTGTGGTGAAATCGCAATATCGATCACGCTTCCCTGTACCAGATCGACGTAGGCGCGTCGTTGAATTAGCACCATGACTTTCTTGGCGCCCATTCGCTTGGCCAGCATGGCAGACATGATATTCGCTTCATCATCGTTTGTGACGGCTATGAAGAGATCCATTTGATCAATATGTTCTTCTGCCAACAACTCCTGATCGGATGCATCACCATAAAACACAATGGTGTTTTGTAGTTTTTCTGCCAGTTCAGCCGCGCGTTGCTGATCGCGCTCGATCAATTTGACGCTGTAATCTTTTTCCAGACGCATTGCCAGCCCAGCGCCGATATTACCGCCGCCAACAAGCATGATGCGCTTATAAGGTTTTTCAAGACGCTGTAACTCGCTCATTACGGCACGAATATGCTGAGACGCGGCGATGAAAAAGACTTCATCACCGGCTTCGACAATCGTTGAACCCTGCGGACGAATTGGACGGTCATGGCGGAAGATGGCGGCGACGCGGGTATCAATATGCGGCATATGCTCGCGCATCGTTGATAGCGCATTTCCTACCAGAGGTCCGCCGTAATAGGCTTTTACGACGGCGAGGCTGACTTTCCCTTCGGCGAAATTCACGACCTGCAATGCCCCTGGATATTCAATCAATCGATAAAGGCTATCGATGACCAGTTGCTCGGGGGCGATAAGGTGGTCGATAGGCACCGCTTCGGAATGGAACAACTTGTCTGCATCTCGGACGTAATCCGGGGAGCGGATGCGAGCAATACGATTTGGCGTATTAAACAGTGAATAGGCCACCTGGCAGGCAACCATATTTGTTTCGTCCGAACTGGTTACCGCAACCAGCATGTCCGCGTCGTCTGCACCTGCTTCACGCAGCACGCGTGGATGTGAACCATGTCCCTGGACAACGCGTAAATCAAATTTGTCCTGCAGACTACGCAGACGATCGCCGTTAGTATCCACGACGGTGATGTCATTATTTTCACCGACCAGGTTTTCCGCCAGCGTACCGCCGACTTGTCCCGCGCCCAGTATTATGATTTTCATCAGCTGCGACCCGTTATCCTACTCATTGTTTGGAAAGCTTAGCGTAAAAGAAGCCGTCACCCTCTTCGGCTCCAGGCAGATTCTGTTGCCCAGGCCGTTCTGGCGTTCCCGTCACACTTAAGCGAGCATCAGGCGTGCGTGAAATGAATGCGGCAATTTGCTGGCTGTTCTCTTCCGGCAAAACGGAGCACGTGGCATAAACCAGCGTACCGCCTGGTTTGAGATGTGGCCAGACAGCATCAAGGATCTCAGCCTGTAATTGCACAAGTTCGCTGATGTCACGATCCCGACGCAACCATTTGATATCCGGATGGCGGCGGATTACACCCGTTGCCGAGCAGGGCGCATCCAGCAAAATACGGTCGAATTTTTCATCACCGCACCATTGCGCAGGGTGACGTCCATCACCTTGCTTCACCTCAGCCTTCATTCCCAGGCGTTTAAGATTGTCATAGACGCGGGAAAGGCGTTGCTCATCAATGTCGACAGCCAGAACACTGGCTTGCGGGGCGGCTTCAAGAATATGCGTGGTTTTACCGCCGGGCGCGGCACACAAGTCCAGGATGCGTTCACCATTTTGCGGTTCAAGGAAGGTGATACATCCCTGGGCAGAAGCATCTTGTACGGTGACCCAGCCCTCATCAAATCCTGGTAATGCGCTAACAGGAACCGCGGAGGCCATGCGTACGGCATCGGGATAGCCCGGATGAGGGAATCCTTCCATTCCGCTTTCAGCCAGCAGAGCCAGCCAGGCATCGCGGGAGTGGTGGTTACGATTCACGCGTAACCACATCGGTGGACGCAGATTATTGGCTTCTACTATATGTTGCCATTGTTGCGGATACGCTTTTTGCAGGCGTTTTAGCAACCAGGTTGGGTGCAGGAAGCGTTGTTCGCTCTGTTCAAACTCAGCTTGTAAGACGTCTTGCTGGCGCTGGAACTGACGCAGGACACCATTAATTAATCCTTTAAGCTGTGGGCGCTTGATAGCAACGGCACCTTCAACGGTCTCGGCCAGCGCAGCGTGAGCCGGAATGCGGGTATGCAGCAACTGGTACAGGCCAATCATAATCAGATAATGCACAGTACGCTGTTTACCCGTCATCGGGCGGGACATCAGTTTGTTGATGAGCCAGTCCAGTTGTGGGAGTGTTCGCAGAGCACCAAAGCAGAGCTCCTGCAGCAATGATTTGTCTTTATCGGAGACTTTCTGCTGGAGCGCCGGCAGAACATTACTCAGGGATTGCCCTTGTTCAACGACTTGTTCGATGGCCTGTGCCGCCATGCTGCGTAAATTAATATTTTTTTTCATAGCCACGAAAATAAAAACGCCCGGTAATACCGGGCTTAAAGATAATTGTCAGACCAGGCGATTACCCGGCGTAAACCACTCCCGCCGGGAGTTTAGGAGATCCTGAGTATTCATCGCTTTTTTACCGGCGGGTTGGAGCGATTCAAGATTCAAAATGCCCTCAGCCGTGGCAACCTGAATGCCTTGCTTATTGGCTTCAATAATGGTGCCGGGTTCGGCTTTAGCCTGGGTGTTTATCACCGATGCCTTCCAGACCTTAACCGGCTGGTCATCAATGACGAAATAGCTCATTGGCCATGGATTGAAGGCTCGAATACAACGCTCCAGTTGCGCCGCCGACAAAGACCAGTCAAGAAGCGCTTCTTCTTTACTGAGTTTTTCTGCATAGGTAACCCGCTCTTCGTCCTGCACCTCGGGTGTTGCCGTACCGGTTGCAATGTGCGTCAGCGTTGCGAGTAAACCCTGTGGACCAAGTTGTGCCAGCTTATCGTAAAGTGTCGCACTGGTATCTTCGGCAGTGATCGGGCAGGAGAGCTTATAAAGCATATCGCCCGTGTCCAGCCCGACATCCATTTGCATGATGGTGACGCCAGTTTCCCTGTCACCCGCCCAAAGGGCGCGTTGGATCGGCGCTGCACCACGCCAGCGTGGGAGCAAAGAGCCGTGTACGTTCAGGCAACCGAGACGAGGCATCTCCAGAACGGCTTTTGGTAAGATGAGGCCATAGGCGACAACCACCATGATATCGGCCTGCAAATCGGCAACGAGTTGTTGATTTTCCTGTGGACGAAGAGACACTGGCTGAAATACCGGAATCCCTTTCTCTTCAGCCAGCACTTTGACCGGGCTCGGCATCAATTTTTTGCCGCGTCCGGCAGGACGATCAGGCTGAGTGAATACGCCAACGATCTGATGCTCAGAAGAGAGCAGCGCGTTGAGGTGACGCGCTGCAAAATCAGGTGTGCCGGCAAATATAATGCGTAGTGAATCTGACACGTGGATTCTTATCCTTAAGCTCGCGCTTTCATGCGATCAAGTTTTTCAACTTTCTGACGAATACGTTGTTGCTTGAGCGGCGACAGATAATCGATAAACAATTTACCGACCAAATGATCCATCTCATGCTGGATACAAATCGCCAACAGACCATCTGCTTCCAGCTCGTAGGTTTGGCCTTCACGGTTCAGCGCACGGATTTTCACTTTTTCGGCACGCGGAACAAGCGCTCGTTGCTCTGGAATAGAGAGGCAACCCTCTTCAATTCCCGTCTCGCCGCTTTTTTCCAGCAGTTCTGGGTTAATTAACACCAGTTGCTCATCGCGATTTTCAGAGACATCAATAACGATAATGCGTTGATGAATATCCACCTGGGTTGCAGCCAGACCAATACCTTCTTCCGCATACATCGTTTCAAACATATCGTCGACGATACGCTGAATTTCTGCATTAACTTCTTTTACCGGCGCGGCGACTTTGCGAAGACGCTCGTCCGGAATATGTAACACTTGCAAAACTGCCATAAATATCCAGAGTCGTGTTCAGGAGTAAGAAAGATTATCCCTTCTATTCTAGACAAATCCCCCTCTGATTGACAGCATCGGTGACCAATCGCAAGGATTGGGCGAGCTATTTATGGCAGGGACGCAGATGACTTCTACAGAAATATGGTTGCGCCTGATATATACAGGCGATTTGTTCGGTGAGGGGATGCTCAGCGCGGCGCAAAATCTGGCAAACAGTGCCGTGATTGATGTTGAGACGTTAACCGCAAGTGGCTTAACGGCAAAACAGGCCAGACGGTTTCTGGCAATGAGTTCACATGAAATCGAAGAGAGTCTGCTGTGGCTTGAGCAGCCGCAGCATCATCTTATTCTCGCCTGCGAGCAGCAATATCCTCAACAATTACGGGCGATTGCAGATTACCCGGGAGCGCTTTTTATTAAAGGGGAGCCAGATGCGCTGGTGAACCAGCAGCTTGCTGTCGTCGGTAGCCGGGCACATTCATGGTACGGCGAACGCTGGGGTACACTGTTTTGTGAGGCGCTGGCGCGAAGCGGTTTAACGATTACCAGCGGGCTAGCGCTTGGAATTGACAGTGTCGCACATCGCGCAGCACTTAACGCGCAGGGTAAAACCATTGGTGTACTGGGGCATGGCCTTTTTACCGTTTATCCACGACGCCATGTCTCCCTTGCCGCCGATATCATTGCCAATGGCGGGGCGCTCGTCTCCGAATTTTCTCTCAAGACCACGCCTTATCCAGGCAATTTCCCTCGGCGAAATCGCATTATCAGTGGGCTTAGTCGTGGGGTGCTGGTTATCGAGGCTGCTTTACGCAGCGGTTCATTAGTCACTGCACGCTGTGCGGCGGAACAGGGGCGTGACGTTTTTGCACTCCCCGGCCCGGTTGGAAATCCCGGTAGCGAAGGGCCGCATTGGTTGATACAGCAGGGGGCGCTTCTGGTTATCTCGCCAGAAGAAATCCTGGAAAATTTACAATACGGGCTACATTGGTTGCCTTCGGGTAACGAAAATTCAATTTATTCTCCAGATCAAGAAGAGGTGGCATTGCCATTTCCCGAGCTCCTGGCTAACGTAGGAGATGAGGTAACACCTGTTGACGTCGTCGCTGAACGTGCCGGCCAACCTGTGCCAGTAACTGTGGCTCAGCTACTTGAACTGGAGTTAGCAGGGTGGATCGCAGCTGTACCCGGCGGCTATGTCCGATTAAGGAGGGCAAGCCATGTTCGACGTACTAATGTATTTGTTTGAGACTTACATCCATAACGAAGCTGAAATGCGGGTAGATCAGGACAAACTAGAACGGGACCTTACCGACGCTGGTTTTGATCGTGAAGATATCTACAACGCGCTTCTGTGGCTTGAAAAGCTGGCTGATTATCAGGAAGGCCTCGCCGAACCGATGCAGCTTGCTTCTGACCCGCTCTCCGTGCGTATTTATACGCCAGAAGAGTGTGAACGGCTGGATGCCAGTTGCCGGGGATTTTTACTATTCCTGGAGCAGATTCAGGTGCTAAACCTCGAAACACGTGAGATGGTGATTGAACGAGTGCTGGCGCTGGATACGGCAGAATTCGAACTGGAGGACCTGAAATGGGTCATTCTGATGGTTCTGTTTAACATTCCAGGATGCGAAAACGCTTACCAGCAAATGGAAGAATTACTCTTTGAAGTGAATGAAGGTATGCTGCATTAATCATTTTTGCAGCTTCCAGAGTCCTTATGGCCAAATCAGCACTGTTTACGGTGCGTAACAACGAGCCCTGCCCACAGTGCGGGGCTGAACTCGTTATTCGTTCCGGCAAGCATGGTCCGTTTCTCGGATGTTCTCACTATCCGGAATGCGATTACGTCCGTCCGCTGAAAAGTCAGGCGGATGGGCATGTCGTCAAAATTCTGGAAGGACAAGACTGCCCCATTTGTGGTGCCGTACTGGTATTGCGACAGGGGCGGTTCGGGATGTTCATTGGCTGCAGCCACTATCCTGAGTGTGAACATACCGAGCAAATAGATAAACCCGATGACACTGCGATCACTTGTCCGCAGTGCCAGACCGGGCACTTGATCCAACGACGGTCGCGATTTGGCAAAACCTTCCATTCCTGCGATCGTTACCCCGATTGTCAGTTCGTTATCAATTTCAAACCCGTGGCAGGGGAGTGTCCAACATGCCACTACCCGCTACTGATCGAGAAAAAAACGGCGCAAGGCACCCGATGTTTCTGCGCCAGTAAACAATGTGGAAAGCCGGTAACGGCGGAACAGACCCGTGAAGAATAACCTGCATTTGGATCCCATCGCGGCTGCGGTGGCGGTCCTGAAAAATAAAGATGTCATCGCCTATCCCACAGAGGCAGTTTTCGGTGTTGGGTGTGACCCGGACAGCGAGATTGCTGTAAATCGTCTGCTTGAGTTGAAACAGCGCCCGATCGAGAAAGGGCTTATCCTCATTGCCGCCAGCTTCGAGCAGTTAAAACCCTATATAGACGACAGCATGCTGAGCGAGGCCCAGCGGCAGGCCGTTTTCGCCTGCTGGCCAGGACCTGTGACATTCGTATTTCCTGCCAAAGCCACCACGCCGCGCTGGCTGACCGGGCGTTTTGATTCTCTGGCAGTACGCGTTACCGATCACCCGCTCGTGATTGCGTTATGCGAAGCGTATGGCAAACCGCTGGTATCAACCAGTGCAAACTTGACCGGTTTACCTCCTTGCCGAACGGATGACGAAGTACGCCAGCAATTTGGTGCCGATTTCCCTGTCGTGGAAGGGAAAACGGGTGGCCGCCAGAATCCTTCTGAAATTCGCGACGCCCTCACCGGCGAATTATTCCGTCAAGGTTAACGCTATGGAATCCTACGCTGTATTTGGTAATCCAATCGCACATAGCAAATCGCCGTTCATCCACGCGCAATTTGCAGCCCAATTAAAGATTGAACATCCTTATGGTCGTGTACTGGCGCCAATGGATGCTTTCATCAATACGCTTGAGGCTTTCTTCCTTGCGGGGGGGAAAGGTGCCAATATCACTGTACCTTTTAAAGAGGAAGCGTTCAGCCGGGCAGACGAACTTACCGAACGTGCTGCGCTTGCGGGTGCGGTAAATACGTTAAAACGTCTTGAAGATGGGCGCTTGCTGGGTGACAACACTGACGGAATTGGGTTGTTAAGCGATCTGGAACGCTTGTCATTTATCCGGCCCGGATTTCGCATCCTACTGATTGGTGCGGGTGGCGCCGCACGAGGTGTACTGCTCCCACTGCTTTCGCTGGATTGTGCAGTGACAATAACAAACCGGACGTTAGCTCGCGCACAAGAACTGGCAACGCTTTTTGCTCACACCGGCAGCGTGAATGCGATTGCGTTATCCGATTTGGCAGGCCATGAATTCGACCTCATTATTAATGCCACCTCCAGCGGTATCGATGGAGCGGTGCCCGAACTCCCTGAGTCTCTCATTCATGCAGAGCTTTATTGCTACGATATGTTCTATCAAAAAGGCAGCACGCCTTTCCTGGCGTGGTGTCAGCAGCATGGTGCGCAACGATGTGCCGATGGTTTGGGGATGCTGGTGGGGCAAGCGGCACATTCGGTGCTGCTATGGCATGGTGTATTGCCAGATATAGAATCTGTTATTAAACAGCTCCAGAGGGAACTGGCGGAATGAACCAGTCTATTCAGTTTCCCGACAGGGAGGAATGGAATGACGTACAGCAGGCGATTTTTTTTCCTGCACTGGTGAACGGCTTGCAACTTACCTGCATTATGCGTGCTGAGATTCTGGCGGATCGTTTTGGGGGCAATTCGCCAGCGTTGTGGCTGGCGTTGTTCCGGGAAAACCGCTGGGATCTGGAAGACGAGGCCGAACAGTTGATCCGTGAGCAGCAAGAAGATGAGCTGGGCTATATCTGGTTATCCTGAGCCAAATACTCATCTTTCCATTTCACGTAGTTGTTCGCCGAGTATTTTAACCCAGCGACCTCTTCTTCTTTTAGCGGGCGGATCTGTTTCACTGGACTTCCAAGGTAAAGGTAACCGCTCTCAAGGCGTTTATTTTGCGGAACCAGGCTGCCCGCGCCAATCATCACATCATCCTCGATAACCGCGCCATCTAATAAAATGGACCCCATACCAACCAGAACGCGATTGCCGATAATACAGCCATGCAGCATGACCTTATGTCCTACCGTCACATCTTCGCCAATGATCAGCGGATTACCTTCGGGGTTATAAGAAGATTTATGCGTAACGTGTAATACGCTACCGTCCTGGATATTACTGCGCGCCCCTATCTCTACATAGTTAACATCACCGCGGATAGCGACCAGCGGCCAGATACCGACATCATCAGCAATACGGACATCGCCGATCACAACGCTGGTGGCATCGACCATTACTCTTTCACCGACTTGAGGATACAAATTTCTATAAGGACGTAGAACTGCGGACATAGCTACCTCATCAAAAACAGGTTGTGAAGAAGACTTTGGTGGCAATAACGTCCTTCTGCAAGCCTTTTACTTGTCATAATTCGAACAGATCGTACGGGATCTCAGCGAAAAGGGCGAAAAAACAACAATCAGTAAAAAAGATCGAAAAAACGCTTGTGCAAAAAAATGGGATCCCTATAATGCGCCTCCGTTGAGACGACAATGTGAAACACTTCACGAGATGGTCGGAACAACGAAGAGAAAAATCCTGAAATAACGGGTTGACTCTGAAAGAGGAAAGCGTAATATACGCCACCTCGCAACGGTGAGCGAAAGCCGCGTTGCACTGCTCTTTAACAATTTATCAGACAATCTGTGTGGGCACTCAAAGTGACATGGATTCTTAACGTCCCCGGACGATAAATGAATACCAAGTCTCTGGAGTGAACACGTAATTCATTACGAAGTTTAATTCTAAGAGCATCAAACTTTTAAATTGAAGAGTTTGATCATGGCTCAGATTGAACGCTGGCGGCAGGCCTAACACATGCAAGTCGAACGGTAGCACAGAGGAGCTTGCTCCTCGGGTGACGAGTGGCGGACGGGTGAGTAATGTCTGGGAAACTGCCCGATGGAGGGGGATAACTACTGGAAACGGTAGCTAATACCGCATAACGTCGCAAGACCAAAGAGGGGGACCTTCGGGCCTCTTGTCATCGGATGTGCCCAGATGGGATTAGCTAGTAGGTGGGGTAATGGCTCACCTAGGCGACGATCCCTAGCTGGTCTGAGAGGATGACCAGCCACACTGGAACTGAGACACGGTCCAGACTCCTACGGGAGGCAGCAGTGGGGAATATTGCACAATGGGCGCAAGCCTGATGCAGCCATGCCGCGTGTGTGAAGAAGGCCTTCGGGTTGTAAAGCACTTTCAGCGGGGAGGAAGGCAGTACGGTTAATAACCGTGTTGATTGACGTTACCCGCAGAAGAAGCACCGGCTAACTCCGTGCCAGCAGCCGCGGTAATACGGAGGGTGCAAGCGTTAATCGGAATTACTGGGCGTAAAGCGCACGCAGGCGGTCTGTCAAGTCGGATGTGAAATCCCCGGGCTCAACCTGGGAACTGCATTCGAAACTGGCAGGCTTGAGTCTTGTAGAGGGGGGTAGAATTCCAGGTGTAGCGGTGAAATGCGTAGAGATCTGGAGGAATACCGGTGGCGAAGGCGGCCCCCTGGACAAAGACTGACGCTCAGGTGCGAAAGCGTGGGGAGCAAACAGGATTAGATACCCTGGTAGTCCACGCCGTAAACGATGTCGATTTGGAGGTTGTGCCCTTGAGGCGTGGCTTCCGGAGCTAACGCGTTAAATCGACCGCCTGGGGAGTACGGCCGCAAGGTTAAAACTCAAATGAATTGACGGGGGCCCGCACAAGCGGTGGAGCATGTGGTTTAATTCGATGCAACGCGAAGAACCTTACCTGGTCTTGACATCCACGGAATTCGGCAGAGATGCCTTAGTGCCTTCGGGAACCGTGAGACAGGTGCTGCATGGCTGTCGTCAGCTCGTGTTGTGAAATGTTGGGTTAAGTCCCGCAACGAGCGCAACCCTTATCCTTTGTTGCCAGCGGTCCGGCCGGGAACTCAAAGGAGACTGCCAGTGATAAACTGGAGGAAGGTGGGGATGACGTCAAGTCATCATGGCCCTTACGACCAGGGCTACACACGTGCTACAATGGCGCATACAAAGAGAAGCGACCTCGCGAGAGCAAGCGGACCTCATAAAGTGCGTCGTAGTCCGGATTGGAGTCTGCAACTCGACTCCATGAAGTCGGAATCGCTAGTAATCGTGGATCAGAATGCCACGGTGAATACGTTCCCGGGCCTTGTACACACCGCCCGTCACACCATGGGAGTGGGTTGCAAAAGAAGTAGGTAGCTTAACCTTCGGGAGGGCGCTTACCACTTTGTGATTCATGACTGGGGTGAAGTCGTAACAAGGTAACCGTAGGGGAACCTGCGGTTGGATCACCTCCTTACCTTAAAGAACCTGCCTTTGCAGTGCTCACACAGATTGTCTGATGAAAAGTGAATAGCAAGGCGTCTTGCGAAGCAGACTTTGTGTCCCCTTCGTCTAGAGGCCCAGGACACCGCCCTTTCACGGCGGTAACAGGGGTTCGAATCCCCTAGGGGACGCCACTTGCTGGTTGTGTGAGTGAAAGTCGCCTGCCCTGCTATCTCAAAACTGACTCACGAGTCATGTTTGAGATATTTGCTCTTTAAAAATCTGGATCAAGCTGAAAATTGAAACGACACACAGTGTCTGTTCTCCGTAATAAGAACAGATGACAGTGTGTTCGAGTCTCTCAAATTTTTACAGCGCGAGAATGAATCGAAAGAAACATCTTCGGGTTGTGAGGTTAAGCGACTAAGCGTACACGGTGGATGCCCTGGCAGTCAGAGGCGATGAAGGACGTGCTAATCTGCGAAAAGCGCCGGCGAGGTGATATGAACCTTTGACCCGGCGATGTCCGAATGGGGAAACCCAGTGTGTTTCGACACACTATCATTAACTGAATCCATAGGTTAATGAGGCGAACCGGGGGAACTGAAACATCTAAGTACCCCGAGGAAAAGAAATCAACCGAGATTCCCCCAGTAGCGGCGAGCGAACGGGGAGCAGCCCAGAGCCTGAATCAGCTTGTGTGTTAGTGGAACGGTCTGGAAAGTCCGGCGATACAGGGTGACAGCCCCGTACACGAAAGCACACAGGTTGTGAGCTCGATGAGTAGGGCGGGACACGTGGTATCCTGTCTGAATATGGGGGGACCATCCTCCAAGGCTAAATACTCCTGACTGACCGATAGTGAACCAGTACCGTGAGGGAAAGGCGAAAAGAACCCCGGCGAGGGGAGTGAAAAAGAACCTGAAACCGTGTACGTACAAGCAGTGGGAGCACCTTCGTGGTGTGACTGCGTACCTTTTGTATAATGGGTCAGCGACTTATATTCTGTAGCAAGGTTAACCGAATAGGGGAGCCGAAGGGAAACCGAGTCTTAACTGGGCGTTAAGTTGCAGGGTATAGACCCGAAACCCGGTGATCTAGCCATGGGCAGGTTGAAGGTTGGGTAACACTAACTGGAGGACCGAACCGACTAATGTTGAAAAATTAGCGGATGACTTGTGGCTGGGGGTGAAAGGCCAATCAAACCGGGAGATAGCTGGTTCTCCCCGAAAGCTATTTAGGTAGCGCCTCGTGAATTCATCTCCGGGGGTAGAGCACTGTTTCGGCTAGGGGGCCATCCCGGCTTACCAACCCGATGCAAACTACGAATACCGGAGAATGTTATCACGGGAGACACACGGCGGGTGCTAACGTCCGTCGTGAAGAGGGAAACAACCCAGACCGCCAGCTAAGGTCCCAAAGTCATGGTTAAGTGGGAAACGATGTGGGAAGGCACAGACAGCCAGGATGTTGGCTTAGAAGCAGCCATCATTTAAAGAAAGCGTAATAGCTCACTGGTCGAGTCGGCCTGCGCGGAAGATGTAACGGGGCTAAACCATGCACCGAAGCTGCGGTAGCGACACTATGTGTTGTTGGGTAGGGGAGCGTTCTGTAAGCCTGCGAAGGTGTGCTGTGAGGCATGCTGGAGGTATCAGAAGTGCGAATGCTGACATAAGTAACGATAAAGCGGGTGAAAAGCCCGCTCGCCGGAAGACCAAGGGTTCCTGTCCAACGTTAATCGGGGCAGGGTGAGTCGACCCCTAAGGCGAGGCCGAAAGGCGTAGTCGATGGGAAACAGGTTAATATTCCTGTACTTGGTGTTACTGCGAAGGGGGGACGGAGAAGGCTATGTTAGCCGGGCGACGGTTGTCCCGGTTTAAGCATGTAGGCTGATTATCCAGGCAAATCCGGATAATCAAGGCTGAGGTGTGATGACGAGTCACTACGGTGATGAAGTAACAAATGCCCTGCTTCCAGGAAAAGCCTCTAAGCATCAGGTAACACGAAATCGTACCCCAAACCGACACAGGTGGTCAGGTAGAGAATACCAAGGCGCTTGAGAGAACTCGGGTGAAGGAACTAGGCAAAATGGTGCCGTAACTTCGGGAGAAGGCACGCTGATATGTAGGTGAAGTCCCTGCGGACGGAGCTGAAATCAGTCGAAGATACCAGCTGGCTGCAACTGTTTATTAAAAACACAGCACTGTGCAAACACGAAAGTGGACGTATACGGTGTGACGCCTGCCCGGTGCCGGAAGGTTAATTGATGGGGTTATCCGTAAGGAGAAGCTCTTGATCGAAGCCCCGGTAAACGGCGGCCGTAACTATAACGGTCCTAAGGTAGCGAAATTCCTTGTCGGGTAAGTTCCGACCTGCACGAATGGCGTAATGATGGCCAGGCTGTCTCCACCCGAGACTCAGTGAAATTGAACTCGCTGTGAAGATGCAGTGTACCCGCGGCAAGACGGAAAGACCCCGTGAACCTTTACTATAGCTTGACACTGAACATTGAGCCTTGATGTGTAGGATAGGTGGGAGGCTTTGAAGTGTGGACGCCAGTCTGCATGGAGCCAACCTTGAAATACCACCCTTTAATGTTTGATGTTCTAACGTGGACCCGTGATCCGGGTTGCGGACAGTGTCTGGTGGGTAGTTTGACTGGGGCGGTCTCCTCCCAAAGAGTAACGGAGGAGCACGAAGGTTGGCTAATCCTGGTCGGACATCAGGAGGTTAGTGCAATGGCATAAGCCAGCTTGACTGCGAGCGTGACGGCGCGAGCAGGTGCGAAAGCAGGTCATAGTGATCCGGTGGTTCTGAATGGAAGGGCCATCGCTCAACGGATAAAAGGTACTCCGGGGATAACAGGCTGATACCGCCCAAGAGTTCATATCGACGGCGGTGTTTGGCACCTCGATGTCGGCTCATCACATCCTGGGGCTGAAGTAGGTCCCAAGGGTATGGCTGTTCGCCATTTAAAGTGGTACGCGAGCTGGGTTTAGAACGTCGTGAGACAGTTCGGTCCCTATCTGCCGTGGGCGCTGGAAGATTGAGGGGGGCTGCTCCTAGTACGAGAGGACCGGAGTGGACGCATCACTGGTGTTCGGGTTGTCATGCCAATGGCATTGCCCGGTAGCTACATGCGGAAGAGATAAGTGCTGAAAGCATCTAAGCACGAAACTTGCCCCGAGATGAGTCTTCCCTTGTCCTTTAAGGACACTAAAGGAACGTTGAAGACGACGACGTTGATAGGCCGGGTGTGTAAGCGCAGCGATGCGTTGAGCTAACCGGTACTAATGAACCGTGAGGCTTAACCTTACAACGCCGAAGATGTTTTGGCGGATTTGAGAAGATTTTCAGCTTGGATTACAGATTACATCAGAACGCAAAGCGCGGTCTGATAGACAGAATTTGCCTGGCGGCTTTAGCGCGGTGGTCCCACCTGACCCCATGCCGAACTCAGAAGTGAAACGCCGTAGCGCCGATGGTAGTGTGGGGTCTCCCCATGTGAGAGTAGGGAACTGCCAGGCATCAAATTAAGCGTGCTGATATGGCTCAGTTGGTAGAGCGCACCCTTGGTAAGGGTGAGGTCCCCAGTTCGACTCTGGGTATCAGCACCAGTTTTAAGGTTAAAGTTCGGCGCTTAGAAAGAATTTGTCTGGCGGCTTTAGCGCGGTGGTCCCACCTGACCCCATGCCGAACTCAGAAGTGAAACGCCGTAGCGCCGATGGTAGTGTGGGGTCTCCCCATGTGAGAGTAGGGAACTGCCAGACATCAATTAAGACAAAAGGCTCAGTCGAAAGACTGGGCCTTTTGTTTTTGGCATGGAATTTTGAGTGAGTTTGTAGCTTTTTTTCCGTACAACCTCCTGAAGCTACATTAGTAAAAATCCGCCTTCATGAGCGCGGCATTGATTCCACCATAGCGGCTTACTAAAACCCTTAAAAAATAAGTCCCTGCCAGTCTTGTGAGATTAAAAATCCAAAAACAATGAGGCAGAGTTAAAACCTGTTGAAAACCACGGCCTGCGGGCGTGGTTTTCAATCGGCAATAAAAAAGGCCATCTCTGCGGATGGCCTTTTGCATTCCTGTCATTAATATCAATGGATAACCTGTGACAGAAAAGCACGGGTGCGCTCAGACTTAGGATTCGCGAAAAATTCCTGTGGCGGCGCCTGTTCAACGATTTCACCGCGATCCATAAAGATCACCCGGTCCGCAACGGTACGTGCAAAGCCCATTTCATGTGTTACGCACAGCATTGTCATTCCCGATTCTGCCAGTCCAATCATGGTATCCAGCACTTCTTTCACCATCTCAGGATCAAGCGCAGAGGTCGGTTCATCGAAGAGCATAATCTTCGGTTTCATGCAGAGCGAGCGGGCGATAGCCACACGCTGCTGCTGACCACCAGAAATCTGCCCAGGGAATTTATGGGCGTGCTCAGCGATACGAACGCGCTCCAGATAGTGCATTGCCAGCGCTTCGGCTTCTTTCTTAGGCATCTTACGCACCCAGATTGGTGCCAGCGTACAGTTCTGCAGTACCGTCAAATGCGGGAAAAGATTGAAGTGCTGGAATACCATCCCTACTTCCTGACGAACCTTTTCAATGTTACGGATATCTTCGTTTAACTCGATCCCGTCAACGACGATACGGCCCTGCTGATGTTCTTCCAGATGGTTAATGCAACGAATGGTTGTTGATTTTCCCGAACCGGAAGGACCGCACAGTACGATACGTTCCCCTTGCTTTACTTTGAGATTGATATCTTTCAACACATGAAACTGTCCGTACCACTTATTCACATCTTCGAGCGTAATCATCGCATCGGCAGGTTGCATAGTAATTTGACTCATAATTTCCTCAATGCGCTGAACGCCCGGTATGGAAGCGCTTCTCCAGATGTTGGCTATAGCGCGACATGCTAAAACAGAAAATCCAGTAAACTAACGCGGCAAATACATAACCTTCGGTCGACATACCGAGCCAGGCCGGGTCAACCGTTGCCTGCTGGACGCTACTGAAAAGGTCAAACAGACCGATGATGATCACGAGGCTGGTATCTTTAAACAGCGCGATGATGGTATTCACCAGACCTGGAATCACCAGTTTTAATGCCTGTGGTAAAATCACCAGCCCTTGTGTTTTCCAGTATCCCAGCGCCAGCGACTCGGCAGCTTCGTATTGCCCTTTTGGCAGAGCCTGCAAACCGCCACGCACGACTTCGGCGACGTAGGCGGACTGAAACAGAATCACCCCGACCAGTGCGCGGATCAACTTATCGATACTTGTGCCTTCCGCCATAAACAGCGGGAGCATAACCGAGGACATGAACAGTACGGTGATCAACGGTACGCCACGCCAGAACTCGATAAAGATCACGGACAATACCCGCACCACCGGCATTTTCGAGCGACGCCCGAGCGCCAGCAATATGCCCAGAGGCAAAGCGCCAGCGATACCGACAGAGGCGATGATCAACGTCAGCGTTAACCCGCCCCACTGGCGCGTTTCCACACGATCGAGTCCCAAAAAACCACCGTACATCAGCCACCACACCACGATCGGATAGGCCACAGCCCAGCAGGCGATATAGCGACCACGGCTCGGTAGCTTTTTCCAGAACATCGGTGCCATAGAAAGCAGTCCGACAATCAGGGCGAGATTGATGCGCCAGCGTTGCTCATGCGGATAGAGGCCATACATGAACTGACCAAAACGCTCATGAATAAACACCCAGCACGCGCCTGCTTTGGTACAGTCCGCACGCGTAGAGCCTATCCAGTTCGCCTGAAAAAGAGCCCAGTTCAGTAATGGCGGGATTAACTCCCACATCAGCCACAGACAGAAGAGTGTCAGTAGCGCGTTCAGCCAGCTTGAAAATAAATTTTTCTTTATCCACAGCACAATACCGCTGCTTCCTGCACGGGTCTGGCGCGTAGATTGAGACAGAATAGCTTTTGTCATCAGGTGTCCTTAGCGCTCAATTAATGCGATGCGGCGGTTATAGATATTCATAAGTAACGAAATCGACAGGCTGATAATCAGATAAACCGACATGGTAATCGCGATAGTTTCGATGGCCTGGCCTGTTTGGTTGAGTACCGTACCGGCGAACAACGACACCATATCCGGATAACCAATCGCGGCTGCCAGAGACGAGTTTTTTGCAATGTTTAGATACTGGCTGGTCAGCGGTGGAATAATGACACGCAGCGCCTGCGGAATGATGACCTGACGTAATGTCACCGGATTGGGCAAGCCAAGCGAACGTGCCGCTTCATGTTGACCGTAGGGAACAGATTGAATGCCTGAGCGGATAATCTCAGCAATAAATGCCGAGGTGTAAACCGACAGGGCAATCGTCAGTGCGGCCAGCTCCGGAATTAACACCATGCCACCCTGGAAGTTAAAACCGCGTAAATGCGGGATGTCCCAGTGAAGCGCCGCGCCAAATACCCAATGTGCCAGCAGCGGGAGCACAATGATTAGCCCCAATGCCGTTGGCCATGTACGACGCAGTTGGCCGGTTTTAATCTGGTGCGCTTTGTTAAAACGATACAGACCGATGCTGATAGCCAGCGCGAAAACGATCGTGCCGATAAACGCCCATAGCCCTTCCCCCAGTTGAGGTGAGGGGATATAGAGTCCCCTGTTACTGAGGAAAAGCAAATCCATCGCGCCAATGGCCTGACGTGGGCCAGGTAAATTACGCAATACGGCGAAATACCAGAAGAAGATTTGCAGCAGCGGGGGAATATTTCGGAACGTCTCGATATAAATGGTAGAGAGCTTACGTAACAGCCAGTTTTCTGAAAGACGGCAAAGCCCCAGAAAAAAGCCGATAAATGATGCAAAAACAATACATAGCGCAGATACCAATAAGGTATTCAGCAGGCCTACAAAGAAGACGCGGCCATAAGTGTCACCCTGTTCGTAGTCGATAAGGTGCTGAACAATGCCAAATCCGGCAGCGCGGTCGAGAAAAGCAAAACCAGAGGTAATGCCGCGACTGTTCAGGTTGGTAATAGTATTGTGTATCAAATAGATCGCGATGCCGATAACAACAAGAATAGCGATAATTTGAAACAGCCAGGCACGAACCGCAGGGTTTGAAAAGGAGAGCGATCCTTTAACGGTTGGGCGGCGTTGGGACATAAGAAAACCTCGGTAACCATGACTCTGGAGTGGGCGCCGCATGTGCAGCGCCCGTTACAGCGCTTACGTCTTAACGTACTGGCGGAGCGTACTGAATGCCGCCGTTGTTCCAGAGATTGTTCTGGCCACGTTTGATTTTCAGCGCGCTGTCAGCACCGACGTTACGCTCGAAAATTTCAGAGTAGTTGCCCACTTTCTTGATGATGTTGTAGGCCCATTTGTTGTCGAGTTTCAGGTCCTTACCAAAATCACCTTCGGTACCCAGCAGGTGCGCCATGTCTGGCGTTGCCGGTTTAGCCGCTTTCTCGTCAACGTTTTTCGAGTTGATGCCCATCTCTTCTGCGTTCAGCATTGCAAACAGTGTCCAGCGGACAATGGAGAACCAGTCTTCATCACCGCGACGAACGACCGGGCCCAGCGGCTCTTTGGAGATGACTTCTGGCAGAACGATCCATTCAGCCGGGTTGCTCAGCTTAATGCGCAGCGCGTACAACTGGGACTGGTCAGATGCCAGCGTATCGCAACGACCGGATTCCAGCGCTTTTGCGGATTCATCAGAGCGATCAAAGGTTACCGGCGTGTATTTCATATTGTTGGATTTAAAGTAATCCGCCACGTTGAGCTCGGTATCGGTACCCGCCTGAATACATACGGTTGCGCCGTCCAGCTCTTTGGCGCTTTTCAGGCCAGCTTTGTTGTGGGTCAGGAAGCCGATACCGTCATAATAGGTTACGCCAGTAAAGGACATACCCATGCCCGCGTCACGTGAAGAGGTCCAGGTCGTATTACGGGAAAGAATATCGACCTCGCCGGATTGCAGCGCAGTGAAACGCTCTTTAGCGGTGAGCGGGGTATATTTCACTTTCGTGTCATCGCCAAATACGGCAGCAGCAACGCCACGGCACACATCTACATCTATACCGGTAAATTTACCGTTTGCATCTGCGTAAGAGAAGCCAGGGAGACCGTCACTGATACCGCACTGTACAAAGCCTTTTTTCTTAACGGCATCCAGCGTTGTGCCAGCATGGGCTTGATTAGCAACGGCAAACAGCACGCCGGCAGCTGCCAGGCTGGCAATCATCATCTTTTTCATAATGCATCCTGTGTGGCGAAAAAATTATCGTTATATGAAGGCGTCCGGGAAACGCCTTAAACCTGTCTGTGGCTTTGGCCATACTCTTTAAAGCAAAGGTAGTGCCAGTTTTTGCGAACACGGAAAAATGCGAGCCGTGAGCGCAATATGGAGAGTGTAGACAGGAAAAAATAACCTCAACGCCCTGCAATGGTGCAAAATTACAACCTGCGCCACAAAACAGAGCAAAAAACTTTCACTTAGCCAATTCTGCTAACAAGTAAGTTTCCTGGGGTAATATAAGCAAGGTAGTTAAACGTATTACTTTGTGAATCACGTCACGAGCACAGAGGAAATAATTAAAAATGTGGTGGGAAATCATGCAGAACTGCAGAATTATTTAAATGATTTGCTCGTTTTTGATGCTAAAAATTTACGCCAATAAAAAGATATGCACTGTAATAAAGCAAAGCGCGGCATCGCCGCGCTTTGAACCCATTATTTCGTTAACGCGACGATACCCAGCGTTAACCCTGCCAATGCTGCAGCCCCACCGGCAATCGCACCTGCGGTTTCCCAGTTATCCTGAGTGGTTCCTTTTACGCAGGTATTGGTATGGACCAGACGGCCCTGATCGTCATATACAGGGACGCAAGGAGAGTCGTGCGCACAGCCTGCCAGGGTAGTGACCTGCCCCCAGAGTTAGATACAACCTTCAGTTAGTAATGTCGGTTGGTTTTTCTTCATATTTCCCGTTTCGCCAGCCCGCTGCAAATTCAGCCGGCGTCAGGTAATTCAGTGATGAATGTGGTCGACACTCGTTATAATCCAGTCGCCAGTCATTAATGATCTTCCTGGCGTGAACAATATCGCTGAACCAGTACTCATTCAGGCATTCATCACGAAAGCGTCCGTTAAAACTCTCAATAAATCCGTTCTGCGTTGGCTTGCCGGGCTGGATAAGTCGCAGCTCCACACCATGCTCAAAAGCCCACTGATCGAGTGCGCGGCAGGTAAACTCCGGGCCCTGATCGGTTCTTATCGTAGCCGGATAGCCGCGAAACAGCGCAATGCTGTCCAGAATACGCGTGACCTGCACGCCTGAAATCCCGAAGGCAACAGTGACCGTCAGGCATTCCTTTGTGAAATCATCCACGCAGGTCAGGCACTTGATCCTGCGACCTGTGGCCAGTGCGTCCATGACGAAATCCATTGACCAGGTCAGATTGGGCGCCATCGGGCGGAGCAGCGGCAGACGTTCTGTTGCCAGCCCTTTACGACGTCGTCTGCGTTTTACACTCAGGCCATTAAGTTGATAGATGCGGTAAACCCGCTTGTGGTTAACGCAAAGACCTTCACGTCGCAGAAGCTGCCAGATACGCCGGTAACCAAAACGGCGGCGTTCAAGTGCCAGCTCTGTGATGCGTAGAGACAGCTGCGCGTCAGCAGGCGGACGCTGAGCCGAATATCGGCAGGTTGACAGGGACAGACCTGCCAGCCTGCAGGCACGACGTTGCGACAGACCCTTAGCCTCGCACATGACTTCCACGGCTTCCCGCTTCTGGTCTGTCGTCAGTACTTTAGCCCAAGAGCCACCTGAAGCGCCTCCTTATCCAGCATGGCTTCAGCAAGCAGCTTCTTGAGTCTGGCGTTCTCTTCCTCAAGAGACTTCAGGCGCTTAACCTCAGGCACCTCCATACCGCCATACTTCTTACGCCAGGTGTAAAAGGTGGCGTCGGAAATGGCGTGCTTACGGCAGAGCTCACGGGCAGAAACGCCGGCTTCGGCCTCGCGGAGAATACAGATGATCTGTTCGTCGGAAAAACGCTTCTTCATGGGGATGTCCTCATGTGGCTTATGAAGACATTACTAACATCGCGGTGTATTAATCAACGGGGAGCAGGTCAGTAGCGGTAAGCAGAACAACGGAAATTAATCTTTTCATGATGTTACCTCTAAATAGTCCCGATCCCCGATATCAAATAACGACATCAGCGCAGAATCGATACGCTATTTTAACATCGCGAAGATTAAGAATGCCCCGTTCAATAATCTCAAAGTATGAGTAGTGTAAACATCATGGAGAGAATTATGATATTCCATCGAATAGTGCAGAAAAAATGGAAGTACAAAAAAGCTGTGAGGTATTGATAAGGGAATATAAAGATTTCAGGTTCGTTATTTGTGGTGAGCTAATGATTTTAATAAAGATACTGTAAATAGCACTAACGGAAAAGAGTAAAAAAGCCTGACAGGTGCTTCGATAAAAGGGTGCAACACTGAACACCCTTACTTATCTATTCTATTGATATTTAACAAACAGGTTCCTGCTGGCACAAGGTATTTCCCTGGGAACTGATAATTTCAGGCGTGACCGGGCGACCGAGCAGATAGCCTTGTAAGGTATTGCACCCCAGTTCAGTCAAAAAGGCCTGCTGTTCTGCGGTTTCGACCCCTTCCGCCACCACCTTCAGATTTAACGTTTTTGCTAGTGCGATAATAGCCGAGACGATAGTCGCATCGTCGCCATCGCTGCTGAGTTCTCTGACAAAAGCGCGATCAATCTTCAGTTCGCATGCGGGAAGCCGCTTGAGATAGAGCAAGCTGGAATAGCCGGTGCCAAAGTCGTCAATAGACGCCTGCACGCCTGCATCGGTCAGTTCCGTCAGGACGCGAACGCTCTCGTCAGGGTTAGTCATCGCCGTGGTCTCGGTGACCTCCAGGATCAGCGTGTCAGGTGGCACCCCATGCTTTTGCAGGCTATCCATGATGGTCTGAACCAGAGACGGCTGTTCAAATTGCAATGTGGATAAGTTGACCGCTACCGACCAGTCGATATTACCCTGCTTACGCCATTCGCTTAACTGCCGGCACGCTTCATCAATGACCCAGTTTCCGAGTGGCACAATCAGACCAGTCTTCTCTGCTAGGGGTAAAAAGACATCCGGAGAGAGCATCCCTCGTTTTGGATGCTGCCAGCGGAGCAGGGCTTCAAAGCCAATGATTGGTCCTGCTGGCGCCTGGAATTTGGGCTGATAAACCAGGCGAAATTCTTTACGTTCCGTTGCCAGCCACAGGTCGTTCATCAGTTGTAACTGCGTTTGCGCCAGGGTGTTCATAGAGGGCTGGAAGAAGTGATAGCCGTTTCGCCCCATATGTTTGGTGTGATACATCGCGGCGTCCGCGTTAAACATCAGCTCGCGCTCATTTTTACCATCATGTGGATAGAGTGCAATGCCAACACTCAGGGTGACCATCATGTCATAGGGATCGATATTAAACGGCTTGTCGATAACGCGCACCAGCGAGCCTGCAAGCGCCGCTGCTTCATCCGGGGCGCTTACGTCAGTCAGCAGGACGAACTCGTCACCGCCCATACGAGCCAGCGTGTATTGTCCGTTGAGCTGCTGCTTGAGGCGTTCAGTGACGGCAACCAGCAATTTATCGCCCACATCGTGCCCATAGGCGTCGTTAACAGTTTTAAAGCCGTCCAGGTCCATAAACATCAGAGCAAAGAAGGACCCTTCACGTCTGGCTTTATGTATCGCCTGATCCAGACGGTCTTCCAGCAGTACGCGGTTAGGCAGGCGCGTCAGGGTATCGTGTAGCGCCAGTTGGGCAAGTTCGCGGTTCGCTTCCGCCAGTGAAGAGGCCAACTGAGATGTTCGCGCCTGCAGGCGCGCGTCCAGCATGGAAACGAGTAGGGTGATGCCTAGGATAGAAAATGCCACGACGCTTACCAGTACGGCCAGCCAACTGCCGTTAACACCATGGTGACTCATTGGTTCCTGGTCAGGCAATTTCGCGGCCATCATGCCGCTGTAATGCATACCGGCAATGGCGAGCCCCATCAAAATGGCCGCGCCAAAGCGCATTAACGCCACCTGAGCGGCTTCATGACGAAGACGGAATGTCAGCCATAGCGCGGCAAAAGAGGCGGTTAACGCAATGATGACCGAGATAGCGACCCAGAACATATCCCAGATAATGGCGGGTTCCACTTTTAGCGCTGCCATGCCGGTATAGTGCATGGCAACGATCCCCATACCCATCACAAAGGAACCGGGCAGAAGATGCAGCATTGTCAGTTCATTATCGCTGACTAACCAGAGTGCGAACCATGAGGCGCTGATGGCGATGAGCATGGAGATCGCCGTCAATAACGGGTCATAGCTCAGGTGCATTGAGATATCCATCGCCAGCATGCCGATAAAATGCATGGCCCAAATAACAATGCCCATTGCGACACCGCCGCCCGTCAACCACACCCATGAGGAAGCCCCTGAGCTGGTGGACACACGACCTGCCATATTTAGCGCAGTATAGGAAGCCAGAATGGCGACAATAAAAGAAACAACAACAAGGATTTGGTCGTATTGGCTAACCAGCATTATGTCATCAACTCATTCACAAAAGGTCTTATGCGTAACTACACTTGAGAAGACAAAAAAGATGGTGACATGATCACTGCAAATGGACGACTCAAAGCGGTTTCTCTGCTTGCACGAAGCAAGAGGCCGGGCGGGAAAAAGCTAATTTAAATCAGCACAGTTCACCAGCTTGAGAGGATTGACGGAATCCATGTTTCGGCATTTATCTACCTCTGTTGTCAGGAATTCGATCCACTGCATGATCAATGCATCCAGCAACAGGACAGAAAGGGCAAAAATAACCAGCCAAAAATACTTTCGAATCATCCCGCATATCCTTTTCGTGCAACCATTCGTTGGGAATATACACGAAAATGTTATCGGCAGGTGTTGAGGAAAGATAAGTTTTTTGGCGGAATTCCAGCGAAAAAAAAGCGCGTCCCCATGCCGGTCCGCGCCTTTTAACTAGCAGTCTCTGATGGCTATCAGTTCATGCCATATTTTTTCAGTTTCTTACGCAGCGTACCACGGTTGATACCCATCATCAGGGCAGCGCGGGTTTGGTTGCCGCGGGTGTATTGCATCACCATGTCCAACAGTGGCTGTTCAACTTCAGCCAGTACCAGCTCATACAGGTCATTCACATCCTGACCATTCAGTTGAGCAAAATAGTTCTTCAGTGCCTGTTTAACCGAGTCACGCAGGGGTTTTTGAGTTACCTGATCCTGAGAGTTAACGGTAGAAACGGTCAGTACGTCAGAATTTACGCGTTGTTCGAACATAGTTCTGTCAGCTCTTTATTTCATTACGCAAGATTTTCGAAGTATGCCTCCAACGCCTCCAGCTGTTCGCTGGCATCCTCTATGGCGTTGAATGTGCGCCGAAACTGGTCATTTGGAGCGTGCTCCTGGAGATACCAGGAGACGTGTTTACGTGCAATTCGGTACCCTTTTGCCTGACCATAAAAGTCATGCAATTCCCGAACATGCGCGCAAAGCAAGCGCTTAACCTCTGCCAAAGGCAGTGGGGCGAGCAGCTCCCCAGTGTCCAGATAATGCTGGATTTCCCGAAAGATCCAGGGTCTTCCCTGAGCTGCACGGCCTATCATCAGGGCATCAGCCCCCGTATAGTCGAGTACAGCTCTGGCTTTAAGCGGGTCAGTGATGTCACCATTCGCGATAATCGGAATGGAAACCTTCTGCTTAACTGCCCGAATGCTGTCGTACTCAGCATCTCCGTTGAACAAACAGGCGCGGGTGCGTCCATGAATGGTCAGAGCCTGAATGCCACAGTCTTCAGCCAGTTGGGCAATTTCTACGCAGTTACGGTGTTCCGGAGCCCAGCCAGTGCGAATCTTAAGCGTGACGGGCACATCCACTGCTTGCACTACCGCGCTCAGGATAGACTTCACCAGATCCGGGTATTGCAGCAGGGCAGAGCCCGCAAGCTTGCGATTCACTTTCTTTGCCGGGCAGCCCATATTGATATCAATAATCTGGGCGCCGCTTTCCACGTTGATACGTGCGGCTTCCGCCATTTCTTCCGGATCACTACCGGCAATTTGCACGGTACGAATACCGGGCTCATCGATATGCACCATCCGCAGTCTTGATTTGTCACTCTCCCAAACCTGCGGGTTGGAGGACATCATCTCGGATACCGTTAACCCGGCCCCCATCTCGTAGCACAACGTCCGAAACGGCCTGTCAGTAATGCCAGCCATTGGCGCTGCGATCAGTCGATTTCTGAGCTGGTGGTGTCCGATGCGCATGAGTTAAGAAATGACCATACTGTGACTGCAAGGCGGCGTATATTACGCATTTTTCGCACGAGATGAAAGGCCAAACTTTGACCAATCCACTGTCGCAGATCAATGAATCACAGCGTAAGACGGCTGGCGAAAATATTAATGATTTAAAATCATTGGGTTATATATTAATGGCGAATTTGTGAACAAATATAAATTCGTTAAACTTCTCCGTTTTTCTTCACCATAAGTCTGATCCAGCGACATATTTTGCTGTTTTAATCGTCAAAAAAGAGGGTGAAAATGAGATCAGACTCCCATTTTCACCCAGTGGAGCATTATGTTGCTGAATGCTTCTCGGCCTTATTACCCTGCCGCTGGGTTACATTTTCTGCCCGGTAATGCGGCACCATTCTTCTTTTTCCACCACGGCGTCGAGTGCGAAGGTGTCACGATAAGCTTCACATACGCTTTCAGCCTGGCTGGCGAGGATGCCGGAAAGGCCGAGCAGGCCGCCTGAGACCGGCAGTACGCTGATGAGCGGGGCAAGCTCACGTAAAGGGCCTGCCAAAATATTGGCGACCACCACGTCCGCCTGCATCGCGTCAGGCTGCTCATGTGGCAGATACAGTTCCAGACGTTCAGAGACGCCGTTGCGCTCTGCATTATCACGGCTCGCCTGAATGGCCTGCGGATCGATATCAATACCGATCGCTTTCGCCGCCCCCAGTTTCAGCGCCGCAATCGCCAGAATGCCGGAACCGCAGCCGAAGTCGATCACTGTTTTACCCGCGAGATCCAGGCCATCAAGCCATTGCAGGCACAATGACGTGGTCGGGTGCGTGCCAGTACCGAACGCCAGGCCCGGATCGAGCATCACGTTTACCGCGTTTTTGTCCGGCACATCACGCCAGCTCGGGCAGATCCAGAGACGTTCGCCAAAGCGCATCGGGTGGAAGTTGTCCATCCACTCACGCTCCCAGTCTTTATCTTCAAGCTGTTCAATTTTGTGTGCGAAACCGGCACCCAGCAGCGGATGTTGCTCAAGGATCGCGACAACCTCATTCATGTCGGTTTCGGCGTCGAACAGGCCAATAACGTCGGTATCACCCCACAGGCGTGTCTCACCCGGCAGCGGTTCGAAGACCGGCGTGTCATGCGTGTCCTGAAAGGTGATGGAGACCGAGCCGGCCTCCATCAGCGCATCGCTCAAATCTTCGGCGTTAGCGCCGGTTGTATTCAGTTTTAGTTGGATCCACGGCATGGCAAAACTCTTTATTTATCAGTAGAAATCGTAGCAGGCTGTGAGGCGGGCTGACCGAAACGGTTCCCGACCACAAACGCCAGTAAACTTAACAGTAACGAAGGCACAATCGGATGGAAGCCCAGATACTGAATCTTAAACGTTGCAAGGACGGCATAAAGCACGCCGCCGACGAGCATGGCGCTTAGCGCGCCTGCCGCGTTGGCACGTTCCCAGTAAAGCCCCAGCACCAGCGGCCACAGGAAAACGGCTTCCAGCCCACCGAACGCCAGCAGGTTCAGCCAGATGATCATCTCCGGCGGTCGCCAGGCGGCAAGCATCATTAAAATACCGAGCACCAGGGTGATGATCATGGAAATGCGTTTCAGACGCTGCTCATTACGAAGTTGCTCCGGGCGCGTATTCAGCCAGAGATCTTTAATGATCGTAGCGGATGCCTGCAAAAGGTGCGCGTTAACATTCGACATAATCGCCGCCATTGGTGCGGCCAGGAACAACCCGGCGGCAAACGGCGGCAGCACTTCAACCATCAATGTCGGGATAACCAGGTCAGGTACTTTCAAATCAGGCAGCACTGCGCGTCCCAGTGCCCCGGCCAGATGCATACCCAGCATCAGAAGCGTCACCACAATGGTACCGATGATAATGCCCCGATGTACGGCTTTACTGTCTTTATAGGAGATGCAGCGAACGGCAGTGTGGGGAAGACCAATTACGCCGAAACAGACCAGTACCCAAAACGACGTCATAAACGCGGGGGAAAGAATGTCATCGCCCCCCTGCGGCGTCACCAGCTTCGGATCGATATGCTGTAATTTATCTACGGCACTGTGTAAGCCCCCTGCGGCATGGACCACACCGACCAGTAAGACAATAGTGCCAACCAGCATCACCATACCTTGCATGGTGTCATTCAGCACGCTGGCGCGAAAACCGCCAAATGCAGTGTAGAGCGCGATACTGATCCCGAATATCAGCAGCCCTGATTCATACTGAATACCGGCAGCGGTTTCCAGCAGGCGAGCACCGCCGATAAATTGCACGGCAATGGCCCCCACAAACGCAACCAGTAGGCTGATACTGGCCACCCACACTACGGTGTGGCTTTGATAGCGCGCCAGCAGCATATCGTTCAGTGTAATAGCGTTATAGCGGCGGGCGAGAATCGCAAATTTTTTGCCAAGGATACCCAGCGATAGCCAGATAGTGGGCACCTGAATCATCGCCAGCAGCACCCAACCCAAGCCGTATTTATAGGCTGCTCCTGGGCCGCCTATAAAAGAACTGGCGCTGATATAGGACGTGGTGAGCGTCATCGCCAGCACCAGTCCTCCCATCGAACGGCTGCCAAGAAAATACTCGGTCAGAAATGTCCCGGATGTACGCTGACGCATGGCATAGACCGACAAGCCCAGGACAATCAGCATGTAAGCAATCAGAGGAATAATGACTTCAAGCCGCATCGTTATCCTCCAGTGAGATATCGCGGAAGATAAAGCGCACCATCGCCCAACACAGCAGAATAAAAACCAGCGGCGTTAACAGGCAGGCCATCTCAAACCAGTGTGGTAATCCGGTAAACCCCATCATTGAATCTGGTAAGTAAGCAGTTACTAACCATGCGGCGAGGTAGAGGAGGGTCAGCCACAGCGCCCAGCGCGCTTCTTTGTGGGCCTGAACAAAACGCTTGTCCATTTTGTGTCCCATGTGGATAAAGAAAGCGGGGATTGTACCTTATGGATACTCCATGATCCCCTGAAATAAAAAAGGCCGGAAATCCGGCCTCTTGCATAGATACATCACCTGGTCTTACTTTTCGTTCAGACCGAGTTTCTTCTCCAGATAGTGGATATTGGTACCACCCTGCTGGAATTTCTCGTCGCTCATGATGCGCATCTGCAGATCTACGTTGGTTTTGATGCCGTCAATGATCAGCTCCTGCAGCGCATTCTTCATACGCGCAATTGCCACATCACGGTTCTCACCAAAGCAGATCAACTTGCCAATCATTGAGTCATAGTACGGCGGTACGGTGTAACCGGCGTAGATATGTGATTCCCAGCGCACGCCAAAACCGCCTGGCGCGTGGAAACGGGTGATTTTACCCGGGCTCGGCAGGAACGTATTCGGATCTTCGGCGTTGATACGGCATTCCACCGCATGGCCTTTCACCACCACTTCTTCCTGCTTGATGGACAGTGGCTGACCGGCAGCAATACGCAACTGCTCTTTGATCAGGTCCACGCCAGTGATCATTTCGGTCACCGGATGTTCCACCTGAATACGGGTGTTCATTTCGATAAAATAGAACTCACCGTTTTCGAACAGAAACTCAAACGTACCTGCCCCACGGTAGCCGATATCCACACAGGCTTTGGAGCAACGCTCGCCGATATAGCGACGCAATTCCGGGGTAATGCCCGGAGCCGGTGCTTCTTCGACAACTTTCTGGTGACGACGCTGCATGGAGCAGTCGCGTTCTGCCAGATAAATGGCGTTGCCCTGGCCGTCAGCCAGTACCTGGATCTCGATGTGACGAGGATTCTCCAGGTATTTTTCCATGTACACCATGTCATTGTTGAACGCCGCTTTGGCTTCAGCTTTAGTCATGGCAATGGACTGCGCCAGCTCAGCGTCACCGCGAACTACGCGCATACCGCGACCGCCGCCGCCGCCGGACGCCTTGATGATGACCGGGTAGCCAATGCGTTTGGCATGCGCGCGGTTGACATCCATATCGTCGCCCAGCGGGCCGTCGGAGCCCGGTACGGTCGGTACGCCCGCTTTCTTCATAGCGGTAATGGCCGACACTTTGTCACCCATCAGGCGGATGGTGTCGGCTTTCGGGCCGATGAAGATAAAGCCGGACTGCTCAACCTGCTCGGCAAAGTTGGCGTTCTCTGAGAGGAAACCATAACCGGGGTGAATCGCCACCGCGCCGGTGATCTCCGCCGCGCTGATGATAGCCGGGATGTTCAGATAGCTTTTTACGGACGGCGCCGGTCCGATACAGACCGTCTCATCCGCCAGGAGTACGTGTTTTAAATCGCGATCCGCAGTGGAGTGCACAGCGACGGTCTTGATGCCCAGCTCTTTACAGGCACGAAGAATACGCAGTGCAATCTCGCCGCGGTTGGCGATGACAATTTTATCCAGCATGTGCGCCTCGTTATTCGATGACGACCAGCGGCTCGTCAAACTCTACCGGCTGGCCACTTTCAACCAGAATGGCTTTCACTACGCCCGCTTTGTCGGCTTCGATCTGGTTCATCATTTTCATGGCTTCAACGATGCACAGGGTATCGCCTACATTGACTTTCTGGCCGACTTCACAGAACGCTTTTGCGTCCGGGCTCGGCGTGCGGTAGAAGGTCCCGACCATCGGGGAACGTACGATGTGACCACTGATTTGCGCTGCCGCAGGTTCTGCTGCCGTAGCCGGAGCTGCGGGAGCGACTGCGCCAGAAAGCGCAGGGGCTGGCTGCTGCATAACCGGAGCCGCATAAGCTTGCTGCATCACCGGGAAGCCCGTGTTCACCGGTGCGCGGCTGATGCGTACAGACTCTTCGCCTTCAGAAATTTCCAGTTCAGCGATGCCTGATTCTTCAACCAGTTCGATCAGTTTTTTAATCTTACGAATATCCATGAGTGGGTTCCGTACTCTTGTTTAGTTTGATTGTGACAGGCGTTTTACCGCCGTCTGTAAAGCGTATGTACAACTGCCAGCATCAGGTCCGAAGACCACGCCGGTAGCGATTTCGGAGAGCCAGGAATGATGGCGAGATGGTTCGTGCGCATGCATATTGCTTTGAGTGAACTCAGTAAAGTCGAAGGGTGCCATAGGTTTCCGACTTGCGTGCTCCCGGCATGTTAAGATTGGGGCCGTTTAAAAGCAAAATGCGCAACTTGCCAGCCATCGTGCTGCTATCTCCTGCAATTTTCCGGTAAAAAACAAAATATACCGTCATTGCGTGGTTGTCACCTTTTTGGGCCTTAAAAAGCCCTCCGGGCAAAACCAAAGTCGCACATTATAACTATTTCGTAGCATTTAGCAGCTAAATACTGGTCTTATCAGGGAAGATTATCAACCGCATTTGGTTTTAACCCTGCGATTGATAATGGAACTGCGGAGGACTGCACATATCGGAACTTTAGCGCCACCACTGGCGGAACTTCTTGTATCGCCACGCTAATAGCGCGAATGCAGCGGCTGCATAAAGGAGGGGCAATGGCGATAAAATCTTCACGGACCACAGATAATGGATGGGTGCCAGGATCGCGACCAGATAGACGAAGTTATGCAATTGTTGCCATCGTTTGCCCAATTTTCGCTGCGCCCACTGGGTAGATGTCGCTGCCAGTGCCAACAGGATAAACCAGCTAACAATTCCTAACATTAAATAAGGGCGCGTTGTCAGTTCCCGGCCAAGTAGCGCCAGATTGTTAATGCCCAGCTCCAGCAATGCGTAACTGGTCAGATGCAATGTTGCCCATGCAAAACACCATAGTCCCAGTAAACGACGGGTGCGAATAAGCAACGGTTGTTTAGCGTAGCGCGCCAGTGGCGCAACCAGCAAGCCTGCCAGTAAAAATTTCAACGCCATTCTGCCGGTAAAATGTTGAATATCTTTTGCCGGGTCGGCGCTAAAATACCCCTGCGACGATGCCCAAAACAACCAGACAAACGGCAAAAAACCGGCCAGGTGCAGCAATACTTTAAGCCAGACAATCTGTTTCGCTGTTAAACGCACTCAAAAGTTCTCCCGCAGATCCAAACCACGATAAAGGGACGCCACTTCATCCGCATAACCATTAAAGAGAAGCGTAGGCTGGCGTTTTACATCCAGCACGCCACCGGATCCGATAAAGCGTTCGGTTGCTTGTGACCAGCGAGGATGGTCGACATGCGGATTCACGTTGGCAAAAAAACCATACTCATCTGGTGCCGCAAGGTTCCAGGTCGTCGGGGGGCGTTCTTTCGTTAGCTTGATGCTGACTATCGATTTGATCCCTTTAAAGCCGTATTTCCACGGGACGGTCAGGCGGATCGGTGCCCCATTCTGCGGCGGTAACGCTTTCCCATAAACGCCAACAGACAACAACGTGAGGGGATGCATGGCTTCATCTATACGTAACCCTTCTACGTAAGGATATTCCAGGCCGCCGCCAATGAAGCGATCCTTCTGCCCTGGCATCTCGTCGGGGGCGTAGAGGGTTTGAAATGCCACATATTTTGCGTTGCTGGTGGGTTCGACCAGGGAGAGCAGTTTATGCAACGGGAAACCCGTCCATGGGATCACCATCGACCAGGCCTCAACGCAGCGCATGCGATAGATTCGCTCTTCCAGCGGGAAACGCGTGGTAAGCGCGTCATAATCGAGCGTAAGGGGTTTGGCTACTTCACCGTCAATTTTGAGCGTCCATGGATTGGTTTTCATGCTGCCTGCGTTGGCTGCGGGATCGGCTTTATCCAGACCAAACTCATAGAAATTGTTATAGCCCGTTACTTTATCTTCCGGAGTCAGCGTCAGCGTGTTTTGCCATTGGGCCGGTTTGCTGAACTGCAGGGGTTTGCCTGGCAAGGCTTTAGGGCGATCGTTTCCTTTAAACCAGTCAAGCAGATCGGCGCGTGCAGCAGGAGACAGACTCAGTGCAGCGGCACTGATGCCCAGCGTTTTCAGGATCTGGCGACGTCGCAGCATAAATACGGATTCGGCGGTGACATCGGCTTCGGTAAGTTTTTTCTTTTGCATAATCTTCCCCCTTTTCAATACTTGTAGCACGGCGAATATGCCGTCGGGGGATTATCACGAAAAATTGAAATCTGACCGTTTACTTCCCGCTGGCGGCCTTTACTCCCCAGGATGATTGGCAAAAAAATTCTGAGGGCTATACTCGCATAGTTGTATGCAATACTGATTGCCAGCGGCGTCAGGCCTGCTAGTATGCCGGGCTCATTTTCTAGTTAGCGCTTACTTAGTTTTCCCGGGTTTGCCGCGTCTCGTTCTTTTACACTACGGAGTTAACACAAGGATGCGATTAACGACGAAATTCTCAGCTTTTGTGACGCTACTAACGGGGCTGGCAATATTTGTTACCCTGCTTGGCTGCTCATTAAGCTTTTATAATGCCATCCAGTCGAAGGTGACGAACCGCGTAGAATCGGTTGCGGCGGTGGTCGATACCCGTTTGATTTTTATGTCTCCTTCTGCCATCTCATCTTGATGAATTGATGGTGCCAGTGGACATTGTGGGTATTGAGGTCCGTCAGGGAAAGAAAACCGTTCTGCAGCACACCCGCAAAAGCAGCTATCGTCCGGCCGGCAGTAATTACCAGTACCGTGAATTAGAGATTAACTCCCTTAAAAATCCGGGCATGACCATCACGCTGGTTTACCAGGACCCGATGGCTAACTATTTCCGTTCGCTGATGACTACCGTGCCGTTGACGCTGGCTATCGGCTTCATGGTCCTGATTATTTTCCTCTCCGTACGCTGGTTGCGCCGACAGCTCTCGGGGCAGGAGTTACTCGAACTTCGCTCTACCCGTATTCTTAATGGGGAGCGCGGAGCGCAGGCGCGCGGTTCTGTTTATGAATGGCCATCCCGCGCCAGCAGCGCGCTGGATGTTCTGCTTTCAGAAATCCAGTTTGCCAGCGACCAACGCAGCCATATTGACACGCTGATTCGCTCCTACGCCGCGCAGGATACTAAAACCGGTCTCAATAACCGTCTGTTCTTTGATAATCAACTGGCCACGCTGCTTGAGGATCAGGAGAAAGTCGGCGCACATGGCGTTGTCATGATGATCCGGCTACCCGATTTTGAATTATTGCGCGATAGCTGGGGGCGTCCCGCCGTTGAAGAGCATCTGTTTATGCTCATTAACCTGTTATCGACATTTATTATGCGTTATCCCGGCGCGCTGCTGGCGCGCTATCACCGCAGTGATTTTACCGTGCTGTTACCGCACCGGACATTAAAAGAAGCGGAAAGTATTGCCGGGCAGATTCTCAAAGCGGTGGACGGTCTGCAGCCCAGCAAAATGCTCGATCGCGAAGATATGATGCACATTGGCATTTGCGCCTGGCGTAGCGGTCAGTCGACAGAGCAGGTTATGGAACATGCCGAAGCGGCGACCCGTAATGCGGTACTGCAAGGGGGAAATAGCTGGTCGGTTTACGACGATACGCTACCTGAACAAGGGCGCGGTAATGTTCGCTGGCGCACGCTCATTGAGCAAATGCTGAGTCGTGGCGGTCCGCGGGTCTACCAGAAGCCAGCAGTGAATCGCGAAGGGATTGTTCACCATCGCGAACTGATGTGCCGCATCTACGATGGCGACCTGGAAGTTATTTCTGCGGAATATATGCCCATGGTGCTGCAGTTTGGGCTGTCTGAGGAGTATGACCGGCTGCAAATCGGACGCCTCATTCCCTATTTACGTTACTGGCCGGAAGAAACCCTCGCCATGCAGGTGACGGTAGAGTCTCTGATTCGGCCACGTTTTCAGCGCTGGCTACGCGATACCTTAATGCAATGTGAAAAATCACAGCGTCGACGGATTATTTTTGAACTTGCCGAAGCTGATGTCTGTCAACATATCAGCCGGTTACAACCGGTGGTGCGGTTAATTAATGCGTTAGGCTCGCGCGTTGCTGTCACGCAGGCGGGTCTCACCCTGGTCAGTACCAGCTGGATTAAAGCGCTGGACGTTGAATTGCTCAAACTTCATCCTGGGATTGTCCGGAACATTGAGAAACGCACGGAAAATCAGTTACTGGTGCAAAGCCTCGTGGAGGCCTGCAAAGGTACGCATACGCGCGTTTTCGCCACTGGCGTTCGTTCGCGTGGCGAATGGCAGACGCTGATTGAATGTGGCGTTTCAGGTGGTCAGGGCGATTTTTTTGCCTCCTCCCAGCCGCTTGACACCAATGTGAAAAAATATTCGCAAAGATATTCGGTTTGAACTGCCGTTTAAGCCGTTTTCACGTAGAATAACGCGCGCTGTATCGTACGTATGGGGGTGTGCTTGTCTGCCCGCCAGATTGCCACAGCGCGAACGCTAGTTTTAACCTTTGACAGGTTGCAAACGCAGGGTAAGGATTACTCCCGCCATGGTTCACTCCTGAAGGAGTCAGGTTGTTTGTAACAAAGGAAACAAACTGCACTAATTTTCACCGTAGCAGATGATTTTTGCGCCTTGTCGCTGCTGCGTGTGGTTGGTAAAGTAAGCGGATTTTGTTTTCCGCCCCAGCTTTCAGGATTATCCCTTAGTATGTTGAAAAAATTTCGTGGCATGTTTTCCAATGACCTGTCCATTGACCTGGGTACCGCGAATACCCTGATTTATGTAAAAGGACAAGGCATCGTATTGAATGAGCCTTCCGTGGTAGCCATTCGCCAGGATCGTGCCGGTTCACCGAAAAGTGTGGCCGCGGTAGGTCATGAAGCTAAGCAGATGCTGGGCCGTACACCGGGCAACATCGCAGCTATCCGCCCGATGAAAGACGGTGTCATCGCCGACTTCTTCGTGACAGAAAAAATGCTCCAGCACTTTATCAAACAGGTGCACAGCAACAGTTTCATGCGTCCGAGCCCGCGCGTGCTGGTTTGTGTACCGGTTGGCGCGACCCAGGTAGAACGTCGTGCGATCCGTGAATCTGCTCAGGGTGCGGGTGCTCGTGAAGTCTTTCTGATTGAAGAACCGATGGCTGCGGCAATTGGCGCAGGCCTCCCGGTTTCTGAGGCAACCGGTTCGATGGTTGTCGATATCGGTGGTGGTACCACAGAAGTGGCCGTTATCTCTCTGAACGGCGTGGTGTACTCCTCCTCCGTGCGTATCGGCGGCGACCGTTTCGATGAAGCGATCATTAATTATGTGCGTCGTAACTACGGCTCTCTGATCGGTGAAGCGACCGCTGAACGTATTAAGCATGAGATCGGTTCTGCCTACCCGGGTGATGAAGTCCGCGAAATCGAAGTTCGTGGTCGTAACCTGGCAGAAGGCGTTCCGCGCGGCTTCACCCTGAACTCTAACGAAATTCTGGAAGCTCTGCAGGAACCGCTGACCGGTATTGTAAGCGCGGTGATGGTTGCACTGGAACAGTGCCCGCCAGAACTGGCGTCCGATATTTCTGAGCGCGGTATGGTTCTGACCGGTGGTGGCGCGTTACTGCGCAACCTTGACCGCCTGTTAATGGAAGAGACAGGTATTCCTGTCGTAGTTGCAGAAGATCCACTGACTTGCGTAGCGCGTGGCGGCGGCAAGGCGCTGGAAATGATCGATATGCACGGCGGCGATTTGTTCAGCGAAGAATAGTCTGATTCAGATTCGGGGCGAAGATGTCGCCCCGGATTTGTCAGTCCTGAGAATACGCAAAGCCTATGAAGCCAATTTTTAGCCGTGGCCCGTCGCTACAGATTCGCCTTTTCCTGGCGGTGGTAGTGGCGCTCGGAGTCATTATTGCCGACAGCCGCCTCGGTACGTTCAGTCAAATTCGAACGTACATGGATACTGCCGTCAGTCCTTTCTACTTTATTTCCAACGGTCCTCGCGAATTATTAGATAGCGTTTCACAAACGATCTCGTCGCGCGATCAACTTGAGCTTGAAAATCGGGCATTGCGTCAGGAACTGCTGTTGAAAAACAGCGAGCTGCTGATGTTAGGGCAATATAAACAGGAGAACGCGCGACTGCGCGAGCTGCTGGGTTCGCCGCTGCGTCAGGACGAACAGAAAATGGTCACTCAGGTTATCTCGACGGTCAACGATCCCTATAGCGATCAGGTTGTTATCGACAAAGGCAGCGTAAACGGTGTCTATGAAGGCCAGCCGGTCATCAGCGATAAAGGCGTGGTAGGCCAGGTTGTCGCGGTGGCTAAACTGACCAGTCGGGTGTTGTTGATTTGTGATGCGACCCATGCGCTACCGATTCAGGTGCTGCGTAATGATATTCGCGTTATTGCCGCAGGCAATGGCTGTACTGACGATCTGCAACTGGAACATTTGCCGGCAAATACCGATATTCGGGTAGGCGATGTGCTGGTGACATCCGGTCTGGGTGGACGTTTCCCGGAAGGTTATCCTGTTGGGGTGGTCTCCTCGGTAAAACTCGACACGCAGCGGGCGTATACCGTTATCCAGGCGCGTCCTACCGCAGGTTTGCAGCGTCTACGCTACTTACTCTTGCTGTGGGGAGCCGATCGTAACGGCACAAATCCGATGACGCCGGAAGAAGTACACCGCGTGGCTAATGAACGCCTGATGCAGATGATGCCGCAAGTATTGCCTGCGCCGGATGCCATGGGGCCGCCTGCGCCGATTCCTGCACCTGCAACCGGTATTGCCGGGCCACCGTCACCTTCTCAAGGTACCCGGGGAGGCCAATAGTGGCAAGTTACCGTAGCCAGGGGCGCTGGGTTATCTGGCTCTCGTTTCTTATCGCATTGTTGCTTCAAATTATGCCCTGGCCGGATGACATTCTTGTCTATCGGCCAAACTGGGTGTTGCTTATCCTGCTTTACTGGATTCTGGCGCTACCGCACCGCGTAAATGTCGGCACAGGTTTCGTTATGGGTGCCATACTGGATCTCATTAGCGGATCCACACTTGGCGTTCGTGCGTTGTCTCTGAGCATTATCGCCTACCTGGTCGCGCTTAAATTTCAACTGTTCCGTAACCTGGCGCTGTGGCAACAGGCGCTGGTGGTGATGGTTTTGTCGCTGGCAACCGAAGTCATTGTCTTCTGGGCAGAGTTTTTGGTCATTAATGTCTCCTTCAAACCAGAGATTTTCTGGAGTAGCTTCGTTAATGGCGTGCTTTGGCCGTGGCTTTTCCTGCTTATGCGTAAAATTCGCCAACAGTTTGCCGTGCAATAAAGGTTTCTATGACATCGATTTGGCTTGCCTCTGGTTCCCCGCGTCGTCAGGAACTGCTCACTCAATTGGGCGTCACCTTCGAGCGAATTATTCCCGGTATTGAAGAGCAACGTCGGGCGCAAGAAAGCGCCCAACATTATGTTGTACGGCTGGCAAGGGAAAAGGCGCGCGCTGGTGTGGCGATGGTTTCCCGCGATTTACCGGTGCTGGGGGCAGACACCATTGTCATATTTAATGGTGAAGTGCTTGAAAAACCGAAAGACTCCTCGCATGCTGCTAAAATGCTGCGACAGCTCTCTGGTCAGACCCATCAGGTGATGACGGCCGTCGCACTGGCGGACAACCAACACCTGCTGGATTGTCTGGTGACAACCGAGGTGACGTTCCGAGCCCTTTCTGATGATGATATTGCTGCCTATGTTGCCAGCGGTGAGCCGATGGACAAAGCAGGCGCGTATGGCATTCAGGGGCTGGGCGGCTGTTTTGTCAGAAAAATAAACGGGAGTTATCACGCTGTGGTGGGTTTACCGCTGGTAGAGACCTGGGAACTGTTGAGCAACTTTAACGCATTGCGCGAGGGAAGAGACAATCATGACGGCTGAATTGTTAGTTAACATTACGCCATCGGAAACACGCGTGGCCTATATCGATGGCGGTATCCTGCAAGAGATTCACATCGAACGTGAAGCGCGACGCGGGATTGTAGGCAATATCTACAAGGGTCGGGTCAGTCGCGTACTGCCTGGTATGCAGGCGGCTTTTGTAGATATTGGTCTGGATAAGGCCGCGTTTCTTCATGCCTCGGACATTATGCCTCACACCGAATGTGTGGCGGGGGAAGAGCAGAAGAACTTCACCGTTCGTGATATTTCTGAGCTGGTGCGTCAGGGGCAAGACCTGATGGTGCAGGTGGTGAAAGATCCGCTGGGTACCAAAGGCGCTCGCCTGACCACAGACATCACCTTACCTTCACGTTATCTGGTCTTCATGCCAGGCGCATCACATGTCGGAGTTTCTCAGCGAATCGAAAGCGAGGCTGAACGCGAGCGACTCAAGCAGGTCGTTTCTGAGTATTGTGATGAGCAGGGCGGCTTCATTATTCGTACGGCGGCAGAAGGGGTGTGCAATGAAGATCTCGCCGCAGATGCAGCCTACCTCAAGCGGGTATGGACGAAGGTAATGGAGCGTAAAAAGCGTCAGCAGACCCGGTGTAAGCTCTACGGCGAACTGGCGCTGGCGCAGCGTGTGCTGCGAGATTTTGCCGATGCGCAACTCGACCGGATCCGCGTTGACTCACGGTTGACTTATGAGATGTTGCTGGAGTTCACCGCGGAATACATGCCGGAAATGACCAGCATGATTGAACATTACAGCGGTCGCCAGCCGATATTCGATCTCTATGATGTTGAGAATGAAATTCAGCGCGCGCTGGAAAGAAAAGTGGAACTGAAATCCGGCGGCTATCTGGTTATTGACCAGACCGAAGCGATGACGACGGTGGATATCAACACCGGGGCGTTTGTCGGCCACCGTAACCTCGATGACACCATTTTCAATACCAATATTGAAGCCACGCAGGCTATCGCTCGCCAGCTGCGTTTACGTAATCTTGGCGGCATTATCATCATTGATTTCATTGACATGAATAATGACGACCATCGTCGCCGTGTTCTGCACTCACTGGAACAAGCGCTGAGCAAAGACCGGGTGAAGACCAGCATCAACGGCTTCTCCCAGCTCGGCCTGGTCGAGATGACCCGTAAACGTACCCGTGAAAGCGTGGAACATGTTCTCTGTAATGAATGCCCAACCTGCCATGGACGAGGCACAGTAAAAACGGTGGAAACCGTCTGCTACGAAATCATGCGCGAGATTGTTCGCGTACACCATGCTTACGACTCGGATCGTTTCCTGGTCTATGCTTCTCCTGCTGTGGCGGAAACCCTGAAAGGGGAAGAGTCCCATGCGCTGGCTGAGGTAGAAATCTTCGTCGGTAAGCAAGTTAAAGTGCAAATTGAGCCGCTCTATAATCAGGAGCAGTTTGATGTGGTGATGATGTAAAAGACGATTACGTCCAGACGTTTGTTGACAAGGAGAGGTGCGTGAGGCGATTGCCGGGGATATTGCTGCTTACAGGGGCGACACTGGTGGTGATAGTGGCGCTGCTGGTAAGTGGCCTGCGCCTTGTCCTGCCCCATCTGGATAGCTGGCGCCCTGAAATCCTGGCGAAAATTCAGGCGCAAACCGGCATTGTGGTCGATGCGAGTCATCTGAACGCCAGTTGGGAGAATTTTGGCCCTATCCTCGACGTTCGTGATGTTAAAGCCACCCTCAAAGATGGCGGCGATCTGTCCGTTAAACGTGTTACCCTGGCGCTGGACGTCTGGCAAAGTCTGCTACAAATGCGCTGGCAGTTCCGCGACCTCACGTTTTATCAGTTAGCTGTACGCACAAATACCCCCTTGCAGCGCAATGACGATGGTAATGCGATCGAAACTGACCGCATCCGCGATCTGTTCCTTCGCCAGTTCGATCACTTCGATCTGCGCGACAGTCGACTTAGCTTTTTGACGCTCTCCGGCCAGCGCGCCGAACTCGCGATCCCGCAATTGACCTGGCTTAACAGCGATGATCGACACCGCGCAGAGGGCCAGGTGAGCCTGTCCAGTCTGACCGGACAACACGGCGTTATGCAGGTAAGAATGGATTTGCGCGATGACCGGGGCATTCTCAATAATGGCCGGCTGTGGCTACAGGCAGACGACATTGACGTTAAGCCCTGGCTTAATAAATGGATGCAGGACAACGTTGCGCTGGATAGCGCCCGTTTTAGCCTTGAAGGCTGGATGACCCTTAACAAAGGTGTGGTGGAAAGTGGCGATGTCTGGCTTAAAAAGGGCGGCGCCAGTTGGCAGGGCGACAACGACACACACCATCTCCTGGTCGATAACCTGACGGCACACGTCTCGCGTCAGCAACAGGGCTGGCAATTTGATATTCCTACAACGCGCATCACAATGGATGGCAACCCGTGGCCGCAAGGCTCGCTGGCCTTTGCGTGGGTGCCTGCCCAGGAAACGGGGGGCGCAAACGACCAGCGCAGTGATGAATTACGCGTCCGGGCCAGTCGTCTCGATCTGAATGCGCTTGACGGTATGCTGCCGATTGCCGAAAAAATTTCTCCAGAGCTGGGGAAAGTGTGGCGGACGATGGCGCCGGCAGGGTTGCTGGAAAACCTGGCGCTGGATATTCCGCTACAGGCGACGGAAAAAACGCGCTTCCAGGCTAGATGGAAAAACATTTCCTGGAAACAGTGGGAACTGCTGCCAGGCGTTGAGAACCTTTCCGGTACGTTATCCGGCAGCGTTGAAAATGGGCGTGTAACGATCGACATGGCAAAGGCGAAAATGCCTTATGCCACCGTTTTCCGTGCGCCGCTGGAAATAGATAAAGGGGTGGCGACCCTTGCCTGGCAAAACGATGAACGTGGTCTGCAGATTGATGGGCATGATATCGACGTGCAGGCGAATGCAATTCATGCCAGGGGCGATTTCCGCTATCTCCAGCCGGAAGGCGACGAGCCGTGGCTGGGTATTCTGGCAGGCATTAATGTGACCGATGGCGGCCAGGCATGGCGTTATTTCCCGGAAAACCTGATGGGTAAAGCGCTGGTAGATTACCTTAGCGCGGCCATTCAGGGCGGGCAGGCGGACAACGCGACGCTGGTCTATGGCGGTAACCCGCGGCTGTTTCCCTATAAGCACAATGAAGGGCAGTTTGAGGTGCTGGTGCCGTTACGTAATGCCACCTTTGCCTTCCAGCCAGACTGGCCGGCGCTGAAAAATTTCGATATTCAGCTCGATTTCATCAATGATGGCCTGTGGATGAAGACGGATGACGTGGCATTAGGCGGTGTCAAAGCCACAAACCTGACGGCTGTCATTCCGGATTACCTCAAAGAGAAATTGCTCATTGATGCCGATATCAACGGGCCGGGGAAAGCGGTTGGACCCTATTTTAAAGATACGCCGCTGAAAGATACGCTTTCTACAGCCCTTGATGAACTCCAGTTGGATGGTGATGTGAGTGCTCGCTTACATCTTGATATTCCGCTCGACGGCGAAATGACGACGGCGAAAGGCGATGTCGTTCTCAATCACAATAACCTGTTCATTAAACCGCTTAACAGCACGGTGAAGGATCTACGGGGTGCGTTCAGCTTTGTGAACGGCAATTTGAAAAGCGAACCACTGCAGGCGATGTGGTTTAACCAGCCTGTGAACATTGATTTCACGACTACCGAAGGGGCGAAAGCCTATCAGGTAGCGGTGAATCTCAATGGCAACTGGCAGCCGGCGAAAACGGGCGTAATGCCGCAACAAGTCAGTGATGCGGTGAGCGGCAGTATGGGCTGGAAAGGCAAAGTAGACATCGAATTGCCGCATAGCGCCGGGGCGAAATATAACGTTAGTATCGACGGTGACTTGACGGGTATCGCCAGTCGCCTGCCGCCGCCGCTTGATAAGCCTGCAGGGAAGGCGTTGCCGGTGAAGGTAAATGTTGAAGGCAATCTGCGCAGTTTCGATCTGACCGGCAGCGTAGGCAATAACAACCACTTCAACAGTCGCTGGTTACTCAACCAGAAACTCACCCTCGACAGGGCAATCTGGACCTCAGATAGTCGCACGATGCCGCCACTGCCTGAGCAGGCCGGTCTTGAATTGAATCTGCCGCCAATGAATGGCGCGCAGTGGCTGGGCCTGCTGCGTCAGGGGGTCGCCAACAATGTCAGCAATGCGACCGCGTTCCCGGCCAGTGTTACGCTGCGTACGCCTGCTCTCACGTTGGCTGGCCAGCAATGGAACAATCTGAGTATTGTCTCGCAGCCCCAGGCCTCTGGGTCAGTTGTTGAAGTGCAAGGGCGTGAAATCAACGGGACGTTTACGCTGCAGGATAACGCACCGTGGCAGGCTGCGATTCGCTATCTTTATTACAACCCGTCTGCAACGGCATCGGATGACAACGACATCTCTTCGCCGTCGACGTTGCTGCGCGGCAAGATGCAGGTGGATTTCACCGGCTGGCCGGATCTGCAACTGCGCTGTGCGGAGTGCTGGCTATGGGGACAAAAGTATGGCCGCATTGAGGGCGATTTTGCGATTAAAGGAGATACCCTGTCGCTGGCGAATGGCCTGATAGACAGTGGTTTTGTCCGCCTGACTGCCGATGGCGAGTGGGTCAATAAAATCGGCGGTGAACGGACGTCACTGAAAGGCACCCTGCACGGCGACAAAATCGATTCGGCGATGAATTTCTTTGGCATTTCAACGCCTGTGCGCAATGCGCCGTTTGATGTGAACTATGATTTACACTGGCGTAGCGCGCCATGGCAGCCGCAGGAAGAGTCGCTTAACGGTATTCTGCGCACTCGCCTTGGCAAAGGCGATATTACCGATATCAGTACCGGGCACGCCGGGCAGCTGCTGCGCCTGTTTAGCGTCGATGCGTTGCTGCGCAAGCTTCGTTTCGATTTCAGCGACACGTTCAGTAGTGAAGGGTTCTACTTTGACTCTATCCGCAGTGCGGCATGGATCAAAGATGGTGTTCTGCATACTGATGATACGCTGGTGGACGGCCTGGAAGCCGATATTGCGATGAAAGGGTCGGTGGATCTGGTACAGCGCCAATTAGATGTTGAGGCAGTTGTCGCCCCGGAAATCTCAGCAACGGTAGGTGTTGCGGCCGCCTTTGCCGTCAACCCTATTGTTGGTGCGGCGGTGTTCGCCGCCAGTAAAGTGTTGGGGCCGCTGTGGAATAAAGTCTCCATTTTGCGTTATCGCATTACCGGTCCGGTAGACAAACCACAAATCAATGAAGTCTTACGCCAGCCGCGTACAGATAAAAAGCAATGATTTGACGGCGTCGGCGAATTGCCTCAAGCTCCTTATATCACACTTTTTTTATTGCCCGATGTGGCGGCAACGACGAGTAGCAAACGATGAGTCTGAACCTGGTAAGTGAACAATTGCTGGCAGCAAATGGCCTGAATCATCAGGATCTGTTTTCCATCCTTGGTCAATTGACCGAGCGCCGACTCGACTACGGTGACCTCTATTTTCAGTCGAGCTATCACGAATCCTGGGTGCTGGAAGACAGTATCATCAAAGACGGGTCATACAACATCGACCAGGGCGTTGGTGTACGTGCGGTGAGCGGCGAGAAAACCGGTTTTGCCTACGCCGACCAAATCAGTCTGCTGGCACTGGAACAGAGTGCGCAGGCGGCGCGCACCATCGTGCGTGAGGCAGGCGATGGCCGTGTGCAAACGCTTGGCGCCGTTGAGCATCAGGGGCTCTATGCCAGCATTGATCCATTGCAAAGTATGAGCCGCGAAGAGAAGCTGGATATCTTGCGCCGTGTGGACAAAGTCGCCCGTGCGGCGGATAAGCGCGTGCAGGAAGTATCCGCCAGTCTGACGGGCGTGTATGAATTGATTCTGGTTGCCGCGACGGACGGTACGCTGGCGGCGGATGTTCGCCCGCTGGTGCGTCTTTCTGTGAGTGTGCAGGTAGAAGACGACGGCAAACGCGAGCGCGGTTCCAGCGGCGGCGGCGGTCGTTTTGGCTATGACTGGTTCCTCAACGATGTCGACGGCGATGTACGTGCCGATGCCTGGGCAAAAGAAGCCGTGCGAATGGCGCTGGTGAATCTTTCTGCCGTGGCGGCGCCTGCCGGAACACTGCCTGTTGTACTGGGGGCCGGCTGGCCGGGCGTATTGCTGCACGAAGCGGTCGGACATGGCCTGGAAGGCGACTTTAACCGCCGTGGCACGTCAGTATTCAGTGGCCACATGGGCGAACTGGTAGCATCGGAACTTTGTACCGTTGTGGATGATGGTACCCTCGCCGATCGTCGTGGCTCCGTCTCTATCGATGATGAAGGTACGCCGGGTCAGTACAATGTGCTGATTGAAAACGGTGTGCTGAAAGGCTACATGCAGGATAAGTTGAATGCCCGTCTGATGGGCGTTGCGCCAACCGGTAACGGTCGTCGCGAATCTTACGCGCATCTGCCGATGCCGCGTATGACAAACACCTACATGCTGGCAGGGAAATCGACGCCGCAGGAGATCATTGAGTCGGTCGAGTTTGGTATTTATGCGCCGAACTTTGGCGGCGGTCAGGTTGATATCACCTCCGGTAAGTTCGTGTTCTCTACCTCTGAGGCCTACCTGATTGAGAAAGGTAGAGTGACAAAGCCGGTGAAAGGGGCAACCCTGATTGGCTCAGGCATTGAAGCCATGCAGCAGATTTCCATGGTGGGTAATGACCTGAAACTGGATAACGGCGTGGGGGTCTGCGGTAAAGAAGGCCAGAGCCTGCCAGTGGGCGTTGGTCAACCGACGCTGAAAGTGGACAACCTGACCGTCGGCGGCACGGCGTAATCGCGGTGAGTGTCCCGGCGGTGCCAGCGCTTAACCGGGCCACCACCATGTAGCCCGGTTAAAGCGTTTATGCCGCAACCGGGTTCACAACCCCCGTCCCTGTACGCCCTGATACAGCTTTGCGACCTCGGTAAAATACTCTGTCAGATAGTTAATACAGACCTGCACCTTTAACGGCAGCTTGTCCTTTTCGGTATACAGCGCCCAGACCGGACGCGGATCGGACTGATAGCGGCTAAACAAGATCTCCAGCGTCCCGTTATTGATCTCATTGATCGCCCACATCAAGGGCACATAGGCGATCCCGGCACCGGCGGTAAGCCAGCGCGTCATGGTCATTGGATCGTTGGTGACAAAGCGGCCCTGGGGGATGAGGCGAGTGGAAATGCCCTCCGGTGCTATCAGCTCAAATTCATTATCCGGCCTTACGCTGTATTCCAGCCATGAATGGTTCACCAGATCCGTAGGTTTTTCCGGAATACCGTATTGCGCCAGATAGCTTTTGGCCGCGCAGACGACCATCGGCATCGCGCCCAGGCGGCGTGAAAATAGGCTGGAATCCTGCAGCGCGCCCACCCGGATGACCACATCCAGCCCGTCGGCAATCAGGTCCGGCGCAGGAATACCTGTCACCAGATTGACCGATAAACCAGGATATTCTTTCAGCATCGCAGCGGTCATCTGCGCGAGGACATTGTGCGCCATGGTTGAAGAACAACCAATGCGCAGCGTACCGATAGGCGTGTTATTAAAAGCGTATAGCTGCTCATGCACATCCTGCACTTCGTGCAGCATGCGTCGGCACCCCTGGTAGTAAATTTTCCCGGCTTCGGTGAGCCCAAGGCTACGTGTGCTGCGGTTTAGCAGCTTTACCTGTAGTTCATCTTCCAGCTTCGCCACCGTTTGACTGATGGATGACACGCTCATTTGTAACTGCCGCGCCGCGGCAGTAAACGAGCCTTGTTCCACCACTTTGGCGAATACCGACATGCGTTTCAGTCGTTCCATTATTCACTCTGGCTTAAAAGTGATTTAGATCACATAATATAGATAACAGCATAACAGTTACGTTAATATACTATTTGCTGAATAATTAACGTGCCGATCTCGCCTTGCTTCCTGCTCCGCTGCGGTGCGTATAAGAAATATTGTCGCCTGCATTCTCTCTAATCAAGGTCAACATGAGTCTGTTTCCCGTTATCGTGGTGTTCGGTCTGTCGTTCCCACCGATTTTTTTTGAATTGCTTTTGTCACTGGCGATCTTCTGGCTGGTGCGCCGCATGCTGATCCCAACCGGGATCTATGATTTTGTCTGGCATCCGGCGTTGTTCAACACTGCGCTTTACTGCTGCTTGTTTTACCTGCTGTCGCGTCTGTTTGTTTGAGGTTGAAGTGAAAACACTAACAAGAAATCTCTTTCGTACCGCCATCACCCTGGCGCTGGTTATCCTTGCTTTCATCGCTATTTTCCGCGCATGGGTGTACTACACAGAATCCCCCTGGACCCGCGATGCGCGCTTTAGCGCCGACGTGGTCGCTATCGCGCCTGACGTTGCCGGGTTAATTACCGACGTCAGCGTCCACGATAACCAACTGGTTAAAAAAGACCAGGTGCTGTTTACCATCGATCGGCCGCGTTACCAGAAAGCGCTGGAAGAGGCCGAAGCCGATGTCGCTTACTACCAGGCGCTGGAAAGTGAAAAGCGCCGTGAGGCCGGCCGCCGTAACCAGCTTGGCGTTCAGGCGATGTCCCGTGAAGAAATCGATCAGGCCAACAATGTCTTGCAGACAGTATTACATCAACTGGCTAAAGCGCAGGCCACGCGTGACCTGGCCAAACTGGATCTGGAACGTACCGTTATTCGCGCGCCGGCAGACGGCTGGATTACCAACCTGAATGTCTACGCCGGTGAGTTCATTACCCGTGGTTCTACTGCTGTTGCGCTGGTTAAGCAGAATTCCTTTTATGTTCAGGCTTATATGGAAGAGACCAAGCTCGAAGGCGTCCATCCGGGCTTCCGGGCTGAAATTACCCCGCTGGGCAGCAACCGCGTTCTGAAAGGTACCGTGGAAAGCGTGGCCGCCGGGGTGACCAATGCCAGCAGCAGCAACGACAGCAAAGGGATGGCGACCATTGACTCAAATCTTGAGTGGGTACGTCTGGCGCAACGCGTGCCGGTACGTATTCGCCTGGATGAGCAGCAGGGTAACCTTTGGCCAGCAGGCACGACGGCCACGGTTGTGGTAACGGGTCAAACCGATCGCGATGAGAGCCACGACTCTTTCTTCCGCAAACTGGCTCATCGCCTGCGTGAGTTTGGTTAATTACTATGGCTATGTTTTCCATCGCCAGTTACCACGTTCGCTTCGCGCTAAAACTGGCGTGCGCTATCGTACTGGCGCTGTTCGTCGGCTTTCATTTTCAACTGGAAACACCGCGCTGGGCGGTATTGACGGCGGCGATTGTGGCGGCAGGTCCGGCTTTTGCTGCCGGGGGCGAACCCTGGTCGGGTGCGATTCGTTATCGCGGTATGTTGCGTATTATCGGTACCTTTATTGGCTGTATCGCCGCGCTGACCATCATCATCGCCATGATCCGCGCGCCATTCTTAATGTTGACGGTGTGTTGTATCTGGGCGGGGTTTTGTACCTGGCTTTCTTCGCTCGTCCGGGTGGAGAACTCTTATGCCTGGGGACTGGCGGGCTATACGGCGCTGATCATTGTTGTGACAATCCAGAGCGAACCGCTGCTGGCGCCTCAGTTTGCCGTTGAGCGTTGCAGTGAAATCGTCATCGGTATTGTCTGCGCCATTGCGGCAGATTTGCTGTTCTCTCCCCGTTCGATCAAACGCGAAATTGACCGCGAGGTGGACAGTCTGCTGGTGGCCCAATACCAGCTCATGCAGATGTGCATTAAACATGGCGACCCTGAAGAAGTGGATAAAGCCTGGGGAGCGCTGGTGCGTCGCACGACTGCCCTGGAAGGGATGCGCAGCAACCTGAAAATTGAATCCTCCCGCTGGGGGCGCGCGAACCGTCGCCTGACCGCGATCAATACCTTGTCGCTTACGCTGATTACCCAGGCTTGTGAAACGTATCTGATCCAGAATACGCGACCCGAGCTGATGACCGACACATTCCGTGAGCTGTTCGACGCACCTGTAGAAACCGTTCAGGATGTGCACAGACAAATGAAGCGGATGCGCCGGGTGATTGCCTGGACCGGTGAACGCGAAACGCCCGTCACCATTTATAGCTGGGTCGGTGCGGCAACGCGGTATTTACTGCTCAAGCGCGGCGTGGTGAGCAACACCAAAATCAGCGCGACGGAAGAAGAGGTTCTGCGTGGCGAAGTGGTAATCAAACCGGCATCGGCGGAACGCCATCATGCGATGGTCAACTTCTGGCGTACCACTTTATCCTGCGGGTTAGGAACGTTGTTCTGGTTGTGGAGCGGCTGGACTTCAGGCAGTGGGACCATGGTGATGATCGCGGTGGTGACGTCGCTGGCAATGCGTCTGCCAAATCCGAAAATGGTGGCCATCGATTTTCTGATAGGTACGTTGGTCGCCCTGCCGGTCGGGGCGCTCTATTTTCTGTTTATTATTCCCTCGACGCAGCAGAGCATGCTGTTGCTCTGTATCAGCCTGGCTGTGCTGGCTTTTTTTGCCGGTATCGAGGTGCAGAAACGGCGGCTGGGATCGCTGGGCGCGCTGGCGAGTACCATTAATATTATCGTGCTCGATAACCCGATGACCTTTAAATTCAGTCAGTTTCTTGATAATGCGCTTGGGCAAATTATCGGCTGTGGATTGGCGCTGATCGTCATTTTATTGGTGCGGGATAATTCGCAGGCACGGACCGGACGTATGCTGCTCAACCAGTTTGTCTCGGCGGCCGTCTCGGCGATGACAACCAACAGCGCGCGACGGAAAGAGAACCATCTGCCTGCGCTCTATCAGCAGCTATTTTTATTGTTGAATAAGTTCCCTGGTGATGTGGCGAAATTCCGCCTGGCGCTGACGTTGATTATCGCTCATCAGCGTTTACGTGATGCGCCTGTACCGGTGAATGATGAGCTCTCGGCATTCCATCGACAGCTTCGCCGTACGGCAGACAGTGTCATCTCTGCCAGGTCGGACAGTAAACGACGGCGTTATTTCTCGCAGTTGCTGGAGGAGCTGGGTGTCTATCAGGAGAAATTGCATCGCTGGGATGCGCCGCCGCAGGTGACAGAACCGGTAAAACGACTTGCCGGGATGTTACACAAATATCAGCATGCGCTAACCAGCAGCTAGAGCCGAAACCGACGCCAGAAGCGTCGGTTTTTTTATGGCTATACTTTACGGGAGCTTTTGTAAATCACAGATCGGGAGGACAAATGACAACGCAGGCATTGCAGGACAGCGAACTGTTCCAGACGGGTTATCTTGTCGATGGTGTCTGGAAATCGTTGGACACGACATTTGACGTACTGAACCCGGCAACGGGTGAAGTTATCGTAAAAGTCGCGAAAGCCGGGAAAAAAGAGACTGAAGCCGCTATCGCCGCAGCCTCAAGGGCTTTTCCCGCCTGGCGTGCGAAAACCGCAAAAGAGCGTTCCGCCATCCTCTACCGCTGGTACGAATTGATTATTGAAAACAAAAGCTGGCTGGGAAGGCTGATGACCACCGAACAGGGCAAGCCGTTAAAAGAAGCCGAAGGCGAGGTGGAATATGCTGCAAGCTTTATTCAATGGTTCGCCGAGCAAGCGAAGCGGGCTAATGGCGAAATTATTCCGCCGATAAAACCCGGTTCGCGTATTTTGGCGACTCGTGAACCGATAGGGGTGGTGGCAGCGATAACCCCCTGGAATTTCCCGATGGCCATGCTGACCCGTAAGCTGGGGCCCGCGTTAGCCGCAGGATGTACGGGGGTGATTAAACCTGCCAATAACACTCCACTGAGCGCCTTTGCGCTCCTTGCGCTGGCAAAAAAAGCGGGTGTGCCGGACGGTGTGCTGAATGCGGTTGCCGGGAATACATCCGAAATCAGCGACGCGATCATGGCGAGTCATGAGGTACGCAAAATTTCCTTTACCGGATCTACCGCCGTGGGCAAAACATTGATGCGTAACGCGGCCGAAACCATGAAGAAAGTGTCGATGGAACTGGGGGGCAATGCGCCTTATATCGTCTTTGAAGATGCCGATATTGATGCGGCGGTCAAAGGGGCGATTGCCAACAAATTCCGTAATGCCGGGCAAGTGTGCGTGAGCGTAAACCGTTTCTACATCCATGAGTCGGTGTATAACGCTTTCACGCAAAAACTGGCAGAGGCGGTTAGTGCCCTCAAGGTCGGGAACGGTCTTGATGACGGTGTTATCGTCGGTCCGCTTATTGAAACTTCTGCCGTGGATAAAGTGCGTGAACACGTGGAAGATGCGGTCGCGAAAGGGGCGAAAATTCTGGCAGGTGGGAAAGCGCATGCGCTGGGGGGGAATTTCTGGCAACCCACCGTGCTGGGTGATTGCAGCGATGGCATGAAGCTGGCGAACGAAGAGACTTTTGGTCCGGTTGCTGCCTGTTTTCGTTTTACGACCGAGGATGAAGTTATCCAGCGCGCTAACGCAACACCGTTTGGCCTGGCAGCCTATTTCTACACCCAAAACTTATCCCGCGTATTTCGCGTCTCCCAGGCGATTGAAAGTGGGATGATTGGTATTAATGAATGTGCGGTCTCCACTGAACTGGGGCCGTTTGGCGGCGTAAAAGAGTCTGGCCTGGGGCGGGAAGGCTCCGTTCTGGGGCTGGAAGAGTTTATGGAAGTCAAAACCCTGCATCTCGGGGGCTTGTAATGAAACGGGCGGCGTAAGCCGCCCGACAGGGCTGGATGGCGGACAATGAATATCTATACCTTCGATTTTGCTGAGATAGACACTCAACACATGTTCTATCGAGAATTTTCCCGCCGGTTTGCGCTCGCTGGAGCCAGCATTACCGATCTGGATTCATTATGGATAGCGGTGACGGAAAAGTTGCCGTTGCCAGTTGAAATTGAGTTCATTCATCTTAGCGAAACGCTGCGGCGTCGTTTTGGCGCGTTAATTCTCTTGTTTGATGAAGCAGAGGAAGAGCTGGAAGGTCAGTTGCGTTTTAACATCCGTTAATGCAGCAAAAAAAAAGCCCCCGACAGGCGGGGGCAAGTCGTCGGAGTAGACGACGAGGGTTTATTTGTAGAGTTCCGCCGTTGCGTGCCAGGTATCACCTTCCTGGAGTTCGGTCACGTGGTAGGCTTTCGCACCCGCCGCGTCCGCTTTGGCAGACAGTTCATCACGAATGCTCATTGGAGAACTTGCGGTCTGGGAAACAGAAATAGAGCCCATGGCCTGCATGTTTTGCGTTTGATTATCGGAAAGTTGGGTAGCTGCGCTGGCGCCAAATGAGATCACTGAAGCTAAACCAAGGGCTGCGATGATGACGTTACGTTTCATTGTCTTTCTCCTCAATACTCAACGGCGAGAAGGTTTATACCGCTATTTTTATGCCTGGTGCCGCTGAGTGATGATGACATAGGGTTTTCGGTTAATTATTTATACAGTTCTGCAGTGGCGTGCCAGCTATCGCCCGTACGTGCTTCGATGATGCGATAAGAAGACGCACCTTGCTCTTCAGCTTTTTTGTTCAGTTCTGCACGCATATCCATGGGGGACGATGCAACGCCGCCGACAGAGACGGTACCTAATGACTGGCGGTTTTGCGCCTGGTCAGTATCAATAGAGCTCGCCGCAAAGGCGCCGAATGACAGAACAGAAAGAATGCTGAGTGTTGCTACAGTTGATTTGATTTTCATAATGCTTACCTCGTCGAATCGTAATTCCTGAGGGCTTTGTTTCGTGACCCTCATCACAAAATCAAGTATACACTAATAACGCGTAAAATTAATACTGAGCTAATTATTGCTATTGTAAGTAAGTGGTAAAGAAACCTTTTTTTATAGTCAAAAAGATATAAAAAACGGCTGTTCTTGCCCTGTGTGCATTTTTTTATTGTTGAAAATCAGTGTGATGAGTGGCTTTGATTTTTTGTGCGAAAACATTCATCACGTGAATGAAATGCGACAGAAATTCGCACATTGTGTTAAAACAAAGGGGCGGTAGAAAGAAAAAGACCGTTGGCGGGGCGTATCCCCGGCGTGAAACCGGGGAGCGAATTAAAGCTCTTGTTCGAACAGTACGAGGATGGCCTCGCAAAGTTCTTTGACCGTAAAGCCGCTTGCCGGGGTGATGAAAATGGTATCGTCACCGGCAATAGTGCCCAGAATACCTTCCGCTTTGCCCAGTGAGTCCAGCAAGCGCGCAATTAACTGCGCAGCACCCGGGCTGGTATGGATAACGACAATAGCGTCGTTGTAGTCGATATCAAGCACCAGATTTTTGAGCGGGCTGGAGGTGGTGGGAACGCCCATTTCGACGGGCAAACAGTAGACCATCTCCATTTTGGCGTTGCGCGTGCGCACCGCACCGAATTTAGTCAGCATGCGGGAGACTTTAGACTGATTGATATTGTCAAAGCCCTGTTCCTGTAACGCCAGAACAATCTCTCCCTGAGAACTAAATTTCTCTTCTTTAAGTAGCGCTTTAAACGCTTTAACTAATTCTTCTTGTTTTGCCGAGCTTCGCATAAGTCACCCGTATTAAGGCCGTGAAAACTACATTATTATGCACATGGATGAATTTTTATGCAAATAATCTGCTGGGGAAATAACTCAAATCTTCTTATGGTTCACGTGAATTTTATCAAATTACGTTATGGAACCCACTGTGTCATGTGTCGCAAATTCAAGCAAAAGTAAAATAAATGTTACTAGAATGATATTGTTTAGATGGATATCAGCGCTATATTGTAAACTCTCAATGTTAGTTGCTTGGTTTGCCGGTCCGACGGTCATGAAAGCCCATTATAATATTTTAAAAGCGTGCCATGCCGCAGAATTTTGGCTGGTTCGTTGCCATAATTATCAGGGTGAATTAAGGTCGCCGCAATGGAGTAACAAAATATTTAGCTAACCATAATAAGGAGTTTATGATGAAAGTTGCAGTCCTCGGCGCAGCTGGCGGCATCGGCCAGGCGTTAGCTCTACTACTTAAAACACAACTGCCTTCAGGTTCAGAACTCTCTCTCTACGATATTGCTCCTGTAACCCCTGGGGTTGCTGTTGACCTCAGCCATATTCCCACTGCTGTAAAAATTAAAGGCTTTTCTGGCGAAGACGCAACGCCTGCTCTGCACGGTGCGGATGTGGTGCTGATTTCCGCTGGCGTCGCGCGTAAACCAGGTATGGATCGCTCCGATCTCTTTAATGTGAATGCCGGCATTGTGAAAAACCTGGTCGCGCAAATCGCAAAAACCTGCCCTAAAGCCTGTATCGGCGTAATCACTAACCCGGTTAACACGACGGTGGCGATTGCGGCAGAAGTGCTGAAAAAAGCCGGTGTGTATGACAAAAACAAACTGTTCGGCGTAACGACGCTGGATATTATCCGTTCTAACACCTTCGTGGCAGAGCTGAAAGGTAAGCAGCCGGGCGAAGTCGAAGTGCCGGTCGTGGGTGGACATTCGGGCGTCACCATTCTGCCGTTGCTGTCGCAAATCCCGGGTGTCAGCTTCTCTGAACAGGAAATTGCCGATCTGACAAAACGTATTCAGAACGCGGGCACAGAGGTGGTCGAAGCGAAAGCGGGTGGCGGGTCAGCAACACTCTCCATGGGTCAGGCTGCCGCGCGCTTTGGCCTGTCGCTGGTGCGTGCGTTGCAGGGCGAAAAAGGCGTTGTTGAATGCGCTTATGTTGAAGGCGATGGTCAGTATGCCCGCTTCTTCTCTCAGCCGTTGCTGTTAGGTAAAAATGGTATTGAAGAACGCCAGGCGATTGGCAAATTAAGCGCATTTGAACAGCAGGCGCTGGAAGGGATGCTGGACACCCTGAAAAAAGATATTCAGCTCGGCGAAGATTTTGTTAACAAGTAAATAGCTGCCGTCGTCTGGTGTGCCGTTTGCCTCCAGAGATGCGCAAAAAAACCGGAGTTCATTGGGCTCCGGTTTTTTTATCGCGGCTAGTTGGTCGCCGGATATTCCTGGATCGTGACCTGCAGTTTCAGCTTCTTATCATCACGCATTACTTCAACCGGGATTTCTGACCCGGGACGGATTTCCGCGACCTGGTCCATGGTTTCCAGAGCAGAGACGGCCGGCTTACCATTTACGCTGACAATCACATCATTCACCTGAATACCGGCCCGGGCTGCAGGACCATCTGGCGAGACTTCATTGACCACAATTCCTTGTATCTGATCGATGCCGCCGCTCTGGGAATGCATAGGGGCGATTTCTCTCCCGCCGATACCGATATAGCCACGGATCACCCGACCATCACGAATCAACTTATCCATGATTTTCGTCGCGAGCTGGAAGGGGATAGCGAAGCCAATACCTTCCGGCGTCTCGCCATCGTTGCTTTTGTCGAAAGAGAGCGTATTGATGCCCATTAACTCCCCCAGCGAGTTCACCAGCGCGCCGCCGGAGTTGCCATGGTTGATGGAGGCATCCGTTTGTAGGAAATTCTGTCGACCGGTAGGGTTCAGGCCAATTCGCCCGGTGGCGCTGATGATCCCCTGGGTAATGGTTTGCCCCAGGTTATAGGGGTTACCAATCGCCAGTACCACATCACCAATATGCGGTACACGATGCGGATTGATCGGAATCACCGGCAGACCGCCTGTGGCGTTGATTTTCAACACCGCAAGGTCGGTAAGAGAATCCGAACCTACCAGAAGCGCTTCAAAAACGCGGCCATCCTGCAAGGCAACGATAATCTGGTCCGCATCGTTAATGACATGTTTATTCGTCACGATATAGCCGCGTTGATCCATGATCACCCCGGAACCCAGGGTACGGATTTCCAGACGATTATGCGATGACGTATTCATACTGCGGTTGTAGACATACACGACCGCGGGCGCAGCGCGGCGAACCGCCGGGTTATAGCTGGCGGGCGTTTCATCGGTACTGTCAAATTGCGTTGCGGTTAGCGGGTTATGCTGGCGTAGCGAAGGCAGGGCGGCGAGGATAATGCCACCAACCATCAAACCAATTGCTACCGAGCGTAAGAGCTTCAAAAACATGATGCGGGCGTCGTCATTAGGGAGTCGCAGCAGCATAACACGAGTTATCCGGACATCACATGCAGCGGTGATGTCCGGGATCGCATTTGCTTAACGTAGCAATAAATAGAGGGTTTCATTGCCGCGGATGATTTGCAGGGCAATGACCGATGGTTTAGTTTCAAGGATCTTGCGTAGCTCGGCAATAGACTGTACCTGCGTACGGTTAATGCCAATGATGACATCATCTTTACGCAGGCCTGCCTGAGCGGCCGCGCTGCCTTTTTCGACGTTCTCAATATTGATACCTTTCGTACCATCTTTGAGTTGACCGTCACTCAACGAGGCGCCCTGCAGCGCCGGGGAGATCAGCTCAGCGCTGGCGGAAGACGAAGTGCTCTTATCCAGGGTCACTTCAACATCCTGCGGTTTGCCATCGCGCAGGATGCCCAATTTCACTTTTGCGCCCGGTTCCGTCGTTGCAATGCGCGAACGCAGCTCGGCAAAGCTATTCAGCGGCTTGTCATTAAGGCTGACAATCACGTCGCCCGATTTAATGCCTGCTTTCGCCGAACCGGAGTTCGGTAATACTTCACTGACAAAGGCACCGCGCTGCACATTCAGGTTAAAGGCTTTGGCGATATCAGCACTCATCTCCGTGCCTTTAATACCCAACAGGCCACGTTTGATTTCGCCGAACTGGATCAACTGGCGAGAAAGTGTTTGCGCCATATTACTGGGAATTGCAAAACCGATACCGACGCTGCCACCGCTCGGCGCAAGGATCGCAGTGTTGATACCAATAAGCTCACCGTTCAGGTTCAGCAATGCGCCGCCAGAGTTACCGCGGTTAATCGAGGCATCTGTCTGGATAAAGTTTTCCAGCCCTTCGAGATTAAGTCCGCTTCGACCCAGCGCAGAAACAATCCCGGATGTCGCTGTTTGCCCCAGTCCGAACGGGTTCCCGACAGCAACGACAAAGTCGCCCACTCTTAATTTATCGGAATCGGCGATAGCGATTTGCGTCAGGTTGCTGGGGTTTTGGAGCTGCAACAGCGCAATGTCGCTTTGATCGTCGCCGCCAATCAGTTTGGCCTCGAACTCGCGACCATCGTTGAGCTGGACATTGATTTTTTGCGCCTGGTTAATGACGTGGTTATTCGTCAATACGTAACCTTTTGCTGCATCGATAATGACCCCGGAACCCAACCCTTCAAAAGGCTGAGCCTGCTGCTGTTCGGGCATCTCGTCGCCAAAATATTTTTTCAGTTCATCAGGGACTTTTTGTCCTTGTACCGCCGTACCTTCCACCTGCACGCTCACCACGGCAGGTAAAACTTTTTCCAGTACTGGCGCGAGGCTGGGAAGCGCTCCCTGGCCTGGAACCTGCGATGGCATCGCTGCCATAGTCTGGATGGGTGCCGAGAGAGATAACCCGACACTTAACGCTAACGCACTCAACAGCTGGGTTTGTTTCTTCATTGATGCTGGCTCTCGCAACCTAAAGTGAAAGGGAAAACGATGCAAAACAGTTTGATGTTATTGAAATTTCAATCGAGTAACAATGAGGTTAATGACTAAATGATAGCTGTGATTATAAAGACAGGACGGGCGCAACTTGTGCGCCCGTTAAAAATGCGGAAATTAAGTGATTATTTGCGGTTTGCGTTGCCGCGCAGTAAGCCGGATGCACCTTCGGAATAATCGCGAGGAATCTGCACCGGCGCCTGATCGTTGCCCGCTTCGGACTCCGCCAGACGGTTGCGGAAAGGGTTATCCTCAGCAGACATTTCCGGCAGTAAGCTGCTGGAGCTTTTCGCCATGTGCTGATAAAGCTGGCGGTAATCATGCGCCATATTGTCGAGAAGCTCTGCGCTGCGAGCGAAGTGATTGACCAGCTCTTCACGGTACTCTTCAAGTTCTGCTTTATTTTTTTCCAGCTCGTACTGCATTGCCTGTTGCTGGCGTAATTTCCGGTTTCCAAAACGCATGGCCACAGCACCAATGATGACGCCGACGACTAACCCAATTAGCGCGTATTCCCAGGTCATGTACTTCTCCCATTGTCTTATGGTTCCGTAGGGTAATAGCTGCAAGCTCCTTGCCTGCGCCTGATTATGCCACTATAACCGCTATTCGCGCAGAAGTGGAATCCCGACGCGGCATCGCGTAGGGTAGAACGACCTTTTTTTCGCCAACCCTGTGGGCAGGATCGATTTTCAAGGAATAACGATAACACCATGCAGAGCCTTACCCCGACATCGCGTTACCTCAATGCCCTCAACGAGGGTAGCCATCAGCCGGATGATGTGCAAAAAGAAGCTGTTAGCCGTCTTGATCTCATTTACCAGCAGATTGTGACTAAAGAACAATCGGCCCCGCAAAGCGGCGGGTTGATGGCGAAATTTGGCAAATTGTTGGGTAAGCGTGAGCCCACCACGCAGACCCCCGTACGCGGCCTTTATATGTGGGGGGGCGTCGGGCGGGGTAAAACCTGGCTGATGGACCTCTTTTATCAAAGCCTGCCAGGGGAGCGGAAACAGCGTCTGCACTTCCACCGTTTTATGCTGCGTGTGCATGAGGAATTAACGCAACTACAGGGGCATAGTGACCCGCTGGAGATTGTCGCCGACCATTTCAAAGCCGAAACTGATGTGCTCTGCTTTGATGAATTTTTCGTGTCGGATATCACCGACGCCATGTTGCTCGGCGGATTAATGAAGGCACTCTTCGCCAGAGGGATTACCCTGGTCGCCACCTCGAATATTCCGCCGGACGAACTTTATCGTAACGGGTTGCAACGGGCGCGTTTTTTACCGGCCATTGATGCCATCAAACAGCACTGTGATGTGATGAATGTCGATGCCGGTGTGGATTATCGTCTGCGTACACTGACCCAGGCCCATCTGTGGCTTTCGCCCTTAACCGAAGAGACGCAGCAGCAGATGGATAAACTCTGGCAAGCGCTGGCAGGGGCAAAACGTACTCATTCCCCGGAATTAGAAGTCAATCATCGCCCGCTGGCGACGCTGGGCGTGGAAAATCAGACGCTGGCCGTATCGTTCGCCACGCTGTGTGTGGATGCGCGCAGTCAACATGACTATATTGCGCTCTCTCGTCTGTATCACACCGTCATGCTGTTTGATGTTCCCGTCATGACGTCGCTGATGGAGAATGAGGCGCGGCGTTTTATCGCGCTGGTGGATGAATTCTATGAGCGCCATGTGAAACTGGTGGTGAGCGCGGCGGTTCCGCTGTACGAGATTTACCAGGGCGAGCGACTGAAATTCGAATTCCAGCGTTGCCTGTCACGTCTGCAGGAGATGCAGAGCGAGGAGTACCTCAAGCGGCAGCATATGCCATAAATGATACCCTCTCACTGTGGGCGATGGGCTGGTGGGAAGACGCTAAATGGCATAACCCCCTACCGAAAAACCCTCTTCAAATCACAAATAGGGGTCGATCTTTGACCCCGACTTCTCTATAATCCTGCGACCCCACGTTACAAGAAGGTTTTTTTCCCAAAACTTTCTCTGCGCCGGCATAGGCTATTCGAAGGGGTAGGTTTGCTGGACAATGTCGTGTGAACCTCAACTGACTAAACGTTTGGGTGTTCACCAACGTGTAACTTATTATTTGGGTAAGCTTTTAATGAAAACTTTTACAGCTAAACCAGAAACCGTACAACGCGACTGGTATGTTGTTGACGCGACAGGTAAAACTCTGGGCCGTCTGGCTACTGAACTGGCACGTCGCCTGCGCGGTAAGCATAAAGCGGAATACACTCCGCACGTTGATACAGGTGACTACATCATCGTTCTGAACGCAGAAAAAGTTGCTGTAACCGGCAACAAGCGCGAAGACAAAATGTACTACCACCACACCGGCCACATCGGTGGTATCAAAGAAGCGACCTTTGAAGAGATGATTGCCCGCCGTCCTGAGCGTGTGATTGAAATCGCGGTTAAAGGCATGCTGCCAAAAGGCCCGCTGGGTCGTGCTATGTACCGTAAACTGAAAGTTTACGCTGGCAACGAGCACAACCACGCGGCACAGCAACCGCAAGTTCTTGACATCTAATCGGGATTATAGGCAATGGCTGAAAATCAATACTACGGCACTGGTCGCCGCAAAAGCTCCGCCGCTCGCGTGTTCATCAAACCGGGCAACGGTAAAATCGTAATCAACCAGCGTTCTCTGGAACAGTACTTCGGTCGTGAAACTGCCCGCATGGTAGTTCGTCAGCCGCTGGAACTGGTCGACATGGTTGAGAAACTGGATCTGTACATCACTGTTAAAGGTGGTGGTATCTCTGGTCAGGCTGGTGCGATCCGTCACGGTATCACCCGCGCTCTGATGGAGTACGACGAGTCCCTGCGTTCTGAACTGCGTAAAGCTGGCTTCGTCACTCGTGACGCTCGTCAGGTTGAACGTAAGAAAGTCGGCCTGCGTAAAGCACGTCGCCGTCCGCAGTACTCCAAACGTTAATTGCTTTCTGCGAAAGCAGAACGATTGGCGAAAAACCCGGTTTATACCGGGTTTTTTTATGGATAAAAATCACGTTATCCACAGTAACGAGTTGATTCGCGCTTCTTTTTCAGCATTTCCAGAATCCCCTCACCACAAAGCCCGCAAAATCTGGTAAACTATCATCCAATTTTCTGCCCAAATGCCTGGGATTGTTCATTTTTTGTTTGATTTTTAAACGAGAGTGACTGTGCGCGTGGGTGGGTTACCAACATCTGGCCGGTCAAAGTACGACTGGTAGCAGTAAAAATACTGAATATACCTGGAGGTTTTCATGGCTGTCGCTGCCAACAAACGTTCGGTAATGACGCTGTTTTCTGGTCCTGTTGACATCTATAGCCATCAGGTCCGTATCGTGCTGGCAGAAAAAGGTGTCAGCTTCGAAATTGAGCACGTGGAAAAGGATAATCCTCCTCAGGATCTGATTGACCTCAACCCGAATCAAAGCGTACCGACCCTTGTCGATCGTGAACTCACTCTGTGGGAATCACGCATTATCATGGAATACCTGGATGAGCGTTTTCCTCATCCGCCGCTGATGCCGGTTTATCCGGTTGCGCGTGGTGAAAGCCGTCTTTACATGCATCGCATTGAGAAAGACTGGTATTCGCTGATGGAAGTGATCATGTCCAGCAGCGGCGCGCAGGCCGATAACGCCCGCCGTCAACTGCGTGAAGAACTGATGCAGATTGCTCCGGTGTTCGGCCAGAAGCCGTACTTCCTGAGTGATGAATTCAGCCTGGTGGATTGCTACCTGGCGCCGTTGCTGTGGCGTTTGCCGATTCTGGGTATTGAACTCAGCGGTGCAGGCTCGAAAGAGCTGAAAGGCTACATGACACGTGTTTTCGAACGCGATTCATTCCTCGCGTCTCTGACAGAAGCCGAGCGCGAAATGCGCCTGGGCCGGGGCTAAGCGAATGGACTTGTCGCAACTGACACCGCGCCGTCCTTACCTGTTGCGGGCCTTTTATGAGTGGTTGCTCGATAACCAGCTCACCCCGCATCTGGTCGTTGACGTAACGTTGCCGGGTGTGCGTGTGCCCATGGAGTATGCGCGCGACGGACAAATCGTGTTGAATATCGCGCCGCGAGCCGTGGGTAATCTTGAACTGGCGAATGATGAAGTGCGTTTTAACGCGCGCTTTGGCGGCGTCCCGCGTCAGGTTGCGGTGCCGCTGGCCGCTGTGCTTGCCATCTACGCCCGTGAAAACGGTGCGGGCACGATGTTTGAGCCTGAAACGGCTTACGATGAAGATGTGGCCACGTTGAATGATGACGACGAAACCGCTCAGCCGGACAGTGAGACGGTGATGTCGGTTATTGATGGCGACAAACCCGATCATGCGGACGATAACGATCCGGATGATGATCCCCCACCACGTGGCGGGCGTCCATCGCTGCGTGTCGTGAAGTAACATAAAAGCAGGGTCAATCGACCCTGCTTTTTTTTTACGTCAGCAACCCCGGTGCCAGCCAACAGGCGATCGTTTCGCGCATGACCTTCCGCCTTGTGGCCAGTGCTTCCGGACGCTTAAGATCCTGCTGATAGATGATCGACAGCGTCGACTGGTTAATCAGATAGAAAAATCCCAGCGCTGACATGGTGATGTTGAGCTGCATCGCATCGATACCGGGGCGGATCGTTCCATCCTGCTGGCCGCGGTCCAGAATGCGTTGGGTTATTGAAAGCCAACTGCTGTTGATGGGGACAATCGTATCCACTTCCTTGAGATGGCGAGCTTTGAGCTGGTTCTCACTGTTAAGCAACTGGATAAACTCCGGATTCTCAAGATAGTAGTGCCAGGTGAAATCCATCAGTTCAAGTACCGCGTCGCGGGCAGGCAGATGATCCAGCTCCAGCGCGGCCTCTTTGGTGCGGATATCCTGGTACGCGACCTGTAAGACATGGGTAAACAGCGTATCCTTGTTCTCAAAATAATAATAAATCAGCTGCTTGTTCACATTTGCCGTCGCGGCGATCTGATCAATCCTTGCCCCGTCAAAACCCTTCTCAGCGAACTCCTTTTTGGCCGCATCAAGGATCAGGCTTTTTGTGAGATCTGGATCATGCCTGCGCTTTGTTCTGGCTTCCCCTTTCATAGACCCTCCATTCAATTTATTGTTTTAATTGTAGTTTTAAATAAATCAACCAGTTGGTTGATTTTGAGAAGTCGATCATGAATTTAATTTTTCTCTCTTTCTATACTGCGTTCATAGTTTCAACTGATTAGTTGAAACGTTTGGCACTCATCAGGGAGTATGCTCATGATCCATTCGCAACGTCCGGTAGCATTAGTGACAGGCTCGACACGGGGAATCGGTAAAGCGTGCGCGTTGGCGCTTGCCAGAGCCGGGTTTCACGTCGCAATCAACGGACGCGATAACGAAGAAGGTCGCGCCCGACAACAAGCCATGGTAGCGGAATTAGAACAATTTGGCATCGAAGCTCTGGCGTTACCGGGTGATGTTTCAGATTTAATTATTCAGCAAGGGATGCTGGATACCGTTTTACAACGTTGGGGGCGTCTGGACTGCCTCGTCAACAATGCCGGGACGGCGGCAAAACAACGTGGCGATCTGCTGGAGGTCACGCCGGAGAATTACCAGTACTGTCAGGACGTCAATACCAAGGCAATGTTCTTCTTTTGCCAAAAAGCGGCGCGCGCCATGCTTTCGCAGGGTGAGCTTAATAATCAGCACCGCTCTATTATCAATATCACTTCCTGTAGCGCCCACAGCTTATCGATTTCTCGCGGTGAATATTGCGTATCGAAAGCGGCCGCCAGCATGGTGACGCAACTTTTTGCGCTGCGCCTGGCGGAAGAAGGCATCGGTGTTTATGAAATTCGTCCTGGCATCATCGAAACTGACATGACCAGCGCGGTGAAACCGAAATATGATCAGTTGATCGGCGGCGGTCTGGTGCCGATGAAACGCTGGGGTCAGCCGACGGACATTTCCGTGGTCGTCGATGCGCTGGCAAACGGCAACTTACCTTTCACTGTCGGTCAAATTATTGATGTCGACGGCGGCCTGAACAAATCCCACTTTTAATTGCGAGGCACAGCAATGGCGATAATATCCGTTGGCATCATTATGCATGGCGTAACCGGGCGGATGGGCAAAAATCAGCATCTGATCCGCTCCATCGTGGCAATTCGTGAGCAGGGCGGTGTTGAGCTGGCGAACGGTGACAGGCTCATGCCGGACCCGATCCTGATTGGTCGTAATGAAGAAAAAATTGCCGCACTGGCGAAACAAACCGGAATCAGTCGTTGGGGTACGGATCTGGATGCGGCGCTCGCCAATCCAAACGATACCATCTTTTTTGATGCCGCCACGACGCAGGCGCGCCCCGGCTTGCTGAAAAAAGCCATCGCTGCCGGTAAGCACATCTATTGCGAGAAACCGGTAGCGGTCAGCCTGTCAGAGGCCGTCGAGCTTTATCATTATGCAGAGCAGCAGGGCGTTTGCCACGGCGTAGTACAGGACAAACTGTGGTTGCCGGGGCTGCGTAAACTGCAGATGCTCAATCAGGCGGGCTTCTTTGGTCAGGTGTTGTCGGTGCGCGGTGAGTTTGGCTACTGGGTGTTTGAGGGCGACTTGCAGCCGACCCAGCGCCCGTCATGGAACTACCGACAGGAAGATGGCGGCGGCATTATTCTCGATATGATCTGCCACTGGCGTTATGTCGTCGACAACCTGTTTGGCGAAATCAAAAGCATCAGTTGCCTGGGTGCGACCCATATTCCGCAACGTTTTGATGAGCAGGGGAACGCCTACAAAGCTACCGCTGATGACGCCGCCTACGCCACCTTCGAGCTGCATAATGGCACCATCGTGCAGATCAACAGCTCCTGGTGTGTCCGGGTGCGCCGCGATGATTTGGTGACTTTCCAGGTGGATGGCGTGAACGGTTCTGCGGTCGCGGGCCTGACTGATTGTCTGACGCAATCACGTGTGAACACCCCGAAACCGGTCTGGAACCCGGATGTTCGCCAGACACATGACTTCTTCGAAGACTGGGCGCCAGTACCTGATACCACGACTTATGACAACGCCTTCAAAGTGCAATGGGAACTCTTCCTGCGCCATGTTCACGGTGAAATCGACTTCCGCTGGAACCTGCTGGAAGGGGCAAAAGGGGTGCAACTGGTTGAACTGGCGCTGCAAAGCTGGAAAGAACGCCGCTGGGTCGATGTTCCGTCACTGGTGCGCTAAGGAGGCCATATGCAACAGCCCGATCCACGGCGTTTATCGCTGAATACCGCCACCGTCCGTAAGCAGTGGTCACTGGATAAGATCATCGACGGCTGCGCCCGTCATGAAATTCGCGGCATCTCGCCGTGGCGCGATCAGGTTCAGGCGCTGGGTCTGGAACGTACCGCGCAGATGATTCGCAGTAACGAACTGACCGTCAGCGGCTATTGCCGCGGCGGGATGTTCCCCGGTATGGATGAGGCGGCACGCCGTGCGGCAGACGATGATAACCGCCGTGCTGTGGATGAAGCACTGGCGGTGAATGCCGCCTGTCTGGTTCTGGTGGTGGGTGGCTTGCCGGGTGATTCGAAAGATATTGCCGGCGCACGTAGCCAGGTACGGGATGGTCTGGGCCGCCTGCTGGAGTATTCGCGCAAGGTGGGAATGCCGCTGGCGATTGAGCCGCTGCACCCCATGTATGCAGCGGACCGCGCCTGCATAAACACCCTGGAGCAGGCCAACGACGTGTGCGATGAACTGGGTGACGACGGGTTAGGGATGGCCGTCGATCTTTATCACACTTGGTGGGATCCGAAGTTTTTCCAGCAGATCGAACGTGCCGGACGGAAACGTATCCTGGGTTTCCATATCTGCGACTGGCTGGTGCCGACACAGCATCTGCTGCTCGATCGCGGCATGATGGGCGATGGGGTGATCGACATTCGCGCAGCACGTCAGGCGGTGGAGGCGCTGGGGTATCAGGGGGCGCATGAAGTGGAGATTTTCTCCGAACATAACTGGTGGCAACGTGACCCGGATTCGGTGCTCGCTACCTGCAAAGCGCGTCATTTAACGCATTGTTAATCAGATTTTGGCTGTATCTGATGTCTCGTCAGTCTTACCAGGTTAGTCGAGGGAAATATGAATACAGATACAAAAAAGATGATACTGGTGTCGGTGCTGTGTGGCCTGGGCTACATGATGTACTCCGTCGACCGTATGACTGTCTCCTCCGCGATTGGACTTATCGCGACGGATTTTGGGCTCGGTAGAGCCCAGTCCGGTATCCTGATGAGTTCATTCTTCTATGGCTTTATTGGCTTCTTGTTTATCTCCGGGATCATTGCCGACAAACTCAGCGGCAAGCCGGTACTCATTCTTGGCTTAGTGATGTTCTCGCTTGCGACGATCCTGACCGGGGTGGCGGGTAGCCTGACGTCGCTTATCTTTTACCGCGTAATGACCGGTATCGGCGAAGGGGTCTTCTGGCCCGCCGCATCGCTGGAAGTGGCCAACGTTACCACCGAAAAACAACGCACGACGGTGATGTCACTTTACTGGATGGGATACCCGATTGGCGGCTTCTTCGGTACCTGGCTCGGCGCGATGCTCGGCCCGGTATACGGCTGGCGTGTCGTGTTTTATGTGGCCGGGGCGCTTGGCCTGCTGGTGGCGTTGGCGTACGCCGTGATGGTGAAAAACGCGCCGAAAAAAGTGGTTGTCGCTACGACAAAAGAGAAAGTGCCGTTAAAACAGCTGTTCCGTAACCAGTCCGTGATGCTGATGGCGTTCTATTACTTCCTGCTGCTGAGCGGCTGGTGGATTGTGCTGCTGTGGGCGCCGACCTTCCTGATGAATGTGAAACAGTTGCCAATCAGTACCGCAGGGACGATTGCCAGCCTGCTGGGTCTGACCGGCGCACTGGGAGGCTTCCTGCTTGGGCGTTTGTGTGACCGTGGTGACTTCTCGCGTAAACGTGCGGTGCTGATTGGTATTACTCTGGCCAGCAGCCTGCTGATGGCGGCGATGGTGCTGCAACTGCCGGTCTTTGCGGTGGTGATTCTGGTGCTGTTCCTGGGACTGCTTGGTTATCCGATAACACCGCTGGTCCTCTCCTTTACCGCCGAACTGGTGCCGCCACAGCTTCGCGGCTCAGCCATTGGTTTTGTGATGAATGTCGGCATGACGGCCGGTGGGATTTCACCCGTCCTGGCGGGCTATTTCGCGGATAAATATTCCATGTCTGCCGTCTGGTTCGTCGCGGCCTGCGTGATGGTTGTCAGTTCGGTACTGTTGCTGGGAGTGCGTAAAGCGCCCAGGCCAGTGAAAGAGATGGAAATATCCGGCCTGTCATCACGCATTTAACGAGGTAATACATGAGCACAGCGATCCCGCAATCGATCCTGGAAGCGCTTACGAATGTCTCCATGCCGCGTCACGTCAAGATGGCGCAACCGCAACAGACGCTGGAGGTGGAGGGGTACCGCATTCCGGTTTACCACAGCGAGGCGTTAGTGGTCGGCAGCGGTGCCGCCGGGCTGCGCGCCGCAGTAGAGCTGCGGCGGCGCAAAGTGGACGTGCTGGTGGCGACACAAACCTTGTTCTGGGGGACGTCGGCCTGTTCCGGTTCTGATAAACAGACCCTACATACCGCCTCTACCAGCTTTCGCGGCGATAATTTTACGGCGCTTGCCAACGCCATTGGCGCCGGTGGCGCGATGGACGCCGACACGGCGTACGTTGAGGCGGTCGGTTCGGTGGAAGCCTTTATCGGCCTGAAAAGCATGGGGCTTCCCTTGCCGGAGGATCGTTACGGCGCCGTGTTGCGCTATCAGACCGATCACGATGAAGTGGGTCGCGCAACCAGCTGTGGGCCACGTACTTCCCGCCTGATGGTCAAAGTGCTGGCGGAAGAGGCGGTGCTGCTGGGTGTGCCGTTTGTCGATCATGCGACGGCAGTGCGTCTGCTCACCGAAGGGGAAGGGGAGCAGCGCCGGGTTGCCGGGGTACTGGCCATTGTGAAAGGCGCGCGGCAGGAGGATAACCCGTGGGGGCTGTGCCTGATGCGCAGCGCGACGGTGGTCCTGGCGGCCGGTGGGCCGGGTGAACTGTTCCGCGATAGCGTCTACCCGAAACGGTGTTTTGGCTCGCTGGGGCTGGCGCTGGAGGCGGGGATTGCGACGGTCAACCTGACGGAACATCAGTTTGGTATTGGCACGCGGCGCGATGAGTTCCCCTGGAATCTTTCCGGCACCTATGTGCAGAGCATGCCTTATATCTACTCGGTAGACGAGCAGGGCGAGGAGCATAACTTCCTTGCCCGCTACTACCGCACCACGCGTGAACTGGCCTCGAATATCTTCCGTAAGGGATATCAATGGCCGATTCACGCCACGCGGATGCTGGATTTTGGCTCCAGCCTGGTGGATTTGGCAATCTACAATGAGTCGCAGGCCGGGCGTACTATCTACATGGATTTTAACCGCAATCCGCTGCCGGTGCCGGGTGATGAACCGTTCGCCCTCGGCAATCTGGATGAGGATGTGTACCACTATCTGCGCAATAACGATGCCTGTCTGGAGCTGCCCATCGCGCGCCTGCAACGGATGAATCCACTGGCCATAGAACTCTACAAGCATCACGGGCATGACCTGACCACCAAGCCGCTGCCGTTTAATGTGAACCACCAGCATATGAATGGCGGGATTGCGGTGGATATATGGGGTCATTCGTCGTTAAGTGGCTGCTATGCGATTGGCGAAGCGGCGGGCACCCACGGGGTGACACGCCCCGGCGGCGCGGCGCTGAATGCCGGGCAGGTTTTCGGGCTGCGCTGTGCGAAGCATATCGCGGCGACGCCGCGCGTCGCATCGGACTCCCTTTTTGCCCGCGAAACGGCCGAACTCCTGCAGCAGATCCTGCATGACAGCAGCCATCCTCAGGCGCTGCGGATTGATAATATTCGCGACGAAATCCAGCAGCGCATGAGTGAGCGTGCCGGGTTTGTCTGCGATGCCGCGCAGGTACCTGACGCCGTTGAGGCGGCACGTCGACTCAATCAACGTATTGCGCAAAACGGGGTGGCAATAACCCATCCAAACCAGGCGGCGTTTAGCCTCCAGTGGCGGCAAATGGCGCTGGCATCGGAAGCCTTACTGGTGGCGCTGGAAAACTATATTGCCCGCGGCGGTGGCAGTCGCGGCGCGAGGATGTTGTGCTCGGCGCAGGGAGATGTCGCGCCGCAAACGCGCGAAGGCGTAATGTCTGAGTTTCGTTTCATCTCTGAAAAGGCGGAGCACCGGCAGGAGCAAATACAGGTGACATGGCGCAACGGCGAGTTTATTGTCGATCGGCGGCCATTACGCGCACTTGACGATCTTTCGACGATCTTCTTTGAGAAGAACTGGCCGGATTATCTGACGGAGGAGATCTACCGGCGTTAATACCTTACCCAGGCTACGTGAGTGCGCGTAGCCTGGGTAAGCGAAGCGCCACCCGGAAATAGCCCTGCTCACCGACTTCCCCCTCTGGCGCTCACTTCGCCAGTCAGATATTCCTGTGATATGATGAAGTTGCTGTCACATTCGTCACACTCCACTGCCATGAGCGCTATGAAATCATCGGATTCGCACGCTGAAAACACTACTGAAAATGTCGGGCGCACGTTGCGTCGCCGTCCGCTGGCGCGTAAAAAATTGTCCGAGATGGTTGAAGAAGAACTTGAGCAGATGATCCGCCGTCGGGAGTTTGCCGAAGGAGATGCGCTGCCCTCAGAGCGTGAGCTAATGGAGTTTTTCAATGTGGGGCGCCCTTCGGTGCGTGAAGCGCTGGCTGCGCTCAAACGTAAAGGGTTAGTGCAAATCAATAACGGCGAACGTGCCCGCGTTTCCCGTCCGTCTGCTGATACCATCATTGGCGAACTCTCTGGTATGGCGAAGGATTTCCTCTCGCGGCCTGGTGGTATTGCCCATTTTGAGCAGCTTCGTCTGTTTTTCGAATCCAGCCTTGTGCGTCATGCGGCGGAACACGCCACGGATGCGCAGATTGAACGTCTCGGTAAGGCGCTGGAGCTGAACAGCCAGGCGCTGGATGACAACGCGCTATTTATTCGCTCCGATGTAGAATTCCACCGTGTTTTAGCCGAAATCCCCGGTAATCCCATTTTCCTGACCATTCATGTTGCGCTACTGGATTGGCTGATCGCCGCGCGCCCCGCGGTGCCGGAAAAAGATCTGCATCAGCACAATAATGTGAGCTACCAGCAGCATATTGAGATCGTCAACGCGATCCGCCAGCGCGACCCTGATGCCGCCGATCGCGCGTTGCATACCCATCTCAACAGCGTTTTCGCCACCTGGCACGCCTTCGACAAGCAGCAAAAATCCCGTAACTGATCGCCCGATCCCTTTTTCGTGCTAACGATCGTTTAGTGCGTTGGATCCCATTTACCACTTTCTCATCCCGATGGCGATCATTTGCACTGGTATAATAGGTATAAAGGTATATAGTCAAACCGAAATGATATGACAGGAGAAAAGGATGAGTGCTCAGTTAAGAGGGGTAATGGCCGCGCTGCTGACTCCGTTTGATGCCAGCGAAAAGCTGGATACCGAAAGCCTGCGCCGTCTGGTGCGGTTTAATATCGATCAGGGGATCGATGGGCTGTATGTGGGGGGATCTACCGGGGAAGCGTTTGTACAAAGCATCGCTGAACGCAAACAGGTTCTGGAGATCGTCGCCGAAGAGGCGAAAGGGAAGCTAACGCTTATTGCCCATGTCGGTACTGTCAGTACCCATGAAAGCCAGCAACTTGCCCGTGCCGCCAGTCGTTATGGCTTTGACGCGGTATCTGCCGTTACTCCGTTCTACTATCCGTTCAGCTTTCAGGAACACTGCGACCACTATCGTGCGGTAATCGACGCTGCCGATGGGCTGCCGATGGTGGTCTATAACATTCCGGCTTTGAGTGGGGTGAAACTCACGCTGGATCAAATTGACACGCTGGTCACCCTGCCAGGCGTGGGGGCGTTGAAACAAACATCGGGCGATCTCTTCCAGATGGAGCAGATCCGCCGGGTGCATCCCGATCTGGTGCTCTATAACGGTTATGACGAGATTTTTGCTTCCGGGCTGATGGCGGGCGCGGATGGCGGTATCGGCAGTACTTACAACATTATGGGTTGGCGCTATCAGGGGATCGTCCGCGCGTTGCAAAAAGGGGACATAGCGACTGCGCAGCGCCTGCAAGGGCAATGCAATGAGGTTATCGATCTGCTAATCAAAGTCGGTGTTTTCCGCGGCCTGAAAACGGTGCTGCACTATATGGATGTGCTGGCGGTACCGCTGTGCCGTAAGCCGTTTGCCCCGGTTGCGGAAAAATACTTGCCAGAACTCAAAGCGCTGGCAGTTGCGCTGCAACAAGAGCAAGAACAACAGTGATCCCGGGCTGTCTGCCCGGAGGCCCCACGCTGACCGGGCAGGCAGAGCCGTGCTTAACTCTGTCGGTCTACAAAAGTGATGGGTAATGCCCGTCGCGGGAGTATCACATGAGTACTGCTATGCAAAATTTCCCGTGGTATCGCCACCTCAATCGGGCGCAATGGCGGGCTTTCTTCGCCGCCTGGCTGGGCTATCTGCTTGATGGTTTTGATTTTGTCCTTATCGCGCTGGTGTTAACAGAAATTCAAAGCGAGTTTGGGTTAACGACGGTGCAGGCGGCAAGCCTCATCTCCGCTGCTTTTATTTCCCGTTGGTTTGGCGGGCTAATGCTGGGCGCAATGGGCGATCGCTACGGCCGACGGCTGGCGATGGTCACCAGTATTCTTTTGTTTTCTTGCGGTACGCTGGCCTGCGGGCTGGCTCCAGGTTATACCACCATGTTTATCGCCCGTCTGGTGATCGGAATGGGGATGGCCGGCGAGTATGGCTCCAGCGCGACCTATGTGATTGAAAGCTGGCCCAGGCATCTGCGTAACAAGGCCAGCGGTTTTTTGATTTCCGGTTTCTCTGTCGGGGCGGTTATCGCGGCGCAGGTTTATAGCCTGGTGGTGCCGGTCTGGGGCTGGCGGGCTCTGTTCTTTATTGGCATTTTGCCTATCGTCTTTGCCCTGTGGCTGAGGAAAAACATTCCGGAAGCCGAAGACTGGAAAGAGAGGCATGCGGGTAAAGCGCCGGTACGTACGATGGTCGATATTCTCTACCGTGGCAAATTTCGCCTGATAAACGTGGCGATGACGGTGATTGCGGCGCTCTCTCTCTGGTACTGCTTTGCCGGTGAAATGAAAAACGCGGCGCTGGTGGCGCTTTTGGGTTTGGCGTGCGCCTTTATTTTTATCAGTTTTATGGTGCAAAGCAGCGGCAAGCGCTGGCCGACCGGCGTGATGTTAATGGTGGTCGTGCTCTTTGCTTTTCTCTACTCCTGGCCTATCCAGGCGCTGCTGCCAACGTATCTCAAAACCGAACTGGCTTACTCTCCTTCTACGGTCGCCCGGGTGCTCTTTTTTAGTGGGTTTGGTGCGGCGGTGGGCTGCTGTGTCGGCGGTTTTCTGGGTGACTGGCTGGGGACGCGCAAAGCCTACGTTTACAGCCTGCTCGCCTCGCAAATCCTGATCATCCCGGTGTTTGCCATTGGTGGTACCAGCGTCTGGGTACTGGGGTTTTTACTCTTCTTTCAGCAAATGTTGGGGCAGGGGATCTCCGGTATTCTGCCTAAGCTTATTGGGGGCTATTTCGATACCGATCAGCGTGCGGCAGGGCTGGGATTTACCTACAACGTCGGGGCGCTGGGCGGCGCGCTGGCTCCAATCCTGGGAGCGCTGATCGCCCAGCGTCTGCATCTGGGCACCGCGTTAGGCGCACTCTCCTTTAGCCTGACCTTTGTGGTGATCGTGCTGATTGGTCTGGATATGCCCTCGCGCGTGCAGCGCTGGCTGCGTCCGGAAGCGCTGCGTACGCATGATGCGATCGATGGCAAACCATTCAGCGGTGCGCTGGGTCGCGACGGCGCGAAGAACGGGTTATTAAAAACGAAAGGATAACTGAGACATGTCTCTGATAGCGAAAATGGATGCACACATTGCTCGTCTGGGCGGGCTGGTGGTCTCCTGTCAGCCTGTTCCGGGCAGTCCGCTGGACAAACCGGAGATCGTGGCTGCGATGGCGCTGGCGGCGCAGCAGGCCGGGGCGGTGGCGCTGCGTATCGAAGGCATTAACAATCTGCGCGCCGTGCGTCAGGTTGTTACGCTGCCTGTCATCGGTATTATTAAACGCGACTTAACGGACTCTCCGGTACGCATTACGCCCTATCTGGATGATGTCGATAAGCTGGCACAGGCGGGGGCGGATATTATTGCCATTGACGGTACGGAACGCACTCGTCCGGTTCCGGTCCGTGAGTTGCTTGCAAGGATCCATGAGCACGGACTGGTGGCAATGGCGGACTGTTCCTGTGAACAGGACGGTCTGATGTGCCAGCAAGCGGGCGCAGAGTTGATTGGTACGACGCTGTCTGGCTACACCCATGAGCATACGCCTTTGGCGCCGGATCTGGCGTTGGTGACGACGCTTAGCCAGGCAGGATGCCGGGTAATGGCGGAAGGGCGTTATAACACGCCTGAGCTGGCCGCGCAGGCGAGACGCCACGGCGCATGGGCGGTGACGGTTGGCTCTGCCATTACCCGGCTGGAGCATATATGCCAGTGGTATTGCAGCGCACTTCAGGAGGCGGCGAATGACCACGCTGGCAATTGATATCGGCGGCACCAAGCTGGCTGCTGCGTTGATTGACAGCGAACGGCATATGCATCAACGTCGTGAACTGCCGACGCCCGCAAGCAAAACGCCGGATGCTTTACGATCCGCACTCCAGACACTCGTCGCACCGCTTATTCCTCACGCGCGGCAGGTGGCGATTGCCTCAACCGGGATTATCCACGATGGGACTTTACTGGCGATTAACCCGCAAAACCTGGGCGGCCTGCTGCATTTTCCGCTGGTATCAACACTTGAAATGCTCTCTGGTCTGCCTGTGCTGGCGGTAAACGACGCGCAGGCGGCGACCTGGGCGGAATATCATGCCTGCCAGGACGAGACCAGCGACATGGTGTTTATCACGGTATCAACTGGGGTGGGCGGCGGCGTGGTGAGCGGCGGTACATTACTCACCGGGCGTGGCGGGCTGGCTGGTCATTTCGGCCACACGCTGGCCGATCCCCATGGCCCGCGATGCGGCTGCGGACGAATTGGGTGTGTGGAAGCTATTGCGTCCGGTCGTGGGATAGCCGCTGCCGCGAAAGATGATCTGGCCGGGTGTGATGCAAAAAGCATTTTTGCCCGTGCAGCCGAAGGGCATGCGCAAGCGCAGGCATTGATTACTCATTCTGCGCACACCCTGGCGCGGCTGATTGCCGATGTGAAAGCCACAACTGACTGCCAGCGTGTCGTGCTGGGAGGCAGTGTTGGCCTGGCATCGGGGTATCTGGCGCAGGTTCAGGCGTCTCTGGCGCAATTGCCAGCGGTGTATCAGGTGGCGATGAGCGCAGCACATTACCGGCATGATGCTGGGCTGCTGGGCGCAGCTCTGCTGGCGCAGGGAGGTCACTTTGTTTATCAGTGAACTGACATCACTTGCGCATGCGGAGTTGCATCCGGTGCTGGCGGAGGCGCTGATGCTGGCCCTGGCCGCTTGTCCGCAGGAAAAGGCTCCGGGACGTTACGCGCTGTTGCGTGAAGACATCTATATGAATGTCATGCAGTTTCCCACCGGGTTGCCAGAGCAAAAACGGGCTGAACTGCATGAGGCGTTTATTGATATTCAGCTTCTGCTCGCCGGGGATGAGCGCATTTTCTATGGCGTTGCAGGCTCCGCGCGGGAGTGCGATGAATGGCATAGGGAGGACGATTATCAGCTATGTTCTGCGATAGCGAATGAGCAGACAGCGACGTTATTACCGGGGATGTTCATCGTTTTTATGCCGGGTGAGCCGCATAAGCCGGGTTGCAACGTTACCGTATCAAGGGACATTAAAAAAGTCGTCGTGAAGGTGCGCGCCCGTCTCCTGACGGCATAAAAAAAGCCGGATAAACAGTTATCCGGCTTTTATTGTCACCCCTAAACCACCTCCTGGGGAGGTGGTGATTGATCCTGTAAGGCTATAGCCTGAAGAATGCCCATGCCGGAATATCTCTGCTTACTCACCACAAGTAAAAGGAGACAAACCGACATGGGGCTTTACAGGAGTTCATCACATGTATATTGGCGTTGCAAATACCACATAGTATGGACGCCAAAGTACCGTTTCAGGATCCTGAAAGATAATCTGGGCAAGGAACTTTACAGGACAATCTACATCCTATGCGGAATAAAAGATTGTGAGGTTCTGGAGTTAAATGTTCAGCCAGATCATGTTCATCTGGTTGTAATAGTCCCGCCGAAAATCTCGATATCAACCCTGATGGGGCATCTGAAAGGCCGCAGAGCAATCAGGCTCTACAATCGTTTTCCACATATAAGAAAGAAACTATGGGGTAACCATTTTTGGTCCCGTGGCTACTTTGTCGATACGGTGGGAGTGAATGAAGAAATTATCAGGAGATATGTGAGGCATCAGGAGAAAAAGGAACAAACGCATGAACAGCAGATGGAATTGCTAGAGTAGTAACAGGAAGGAGACAGTAGCCCCCCTTATAGGGGGCATTCTAAAAAGCCACCTTCTAAGAAGGTGGTCTTTTATTGTCAACGCAAAAGAAACTTACACTTCAAGCCAGTTCAGAATGCCGTCTGCCGCTTTACGGCCCTCGGCGATGGCGGTGACCACCAGGTCGGAACCACGAACGATATCGCCGCCCGCAAAGATTTTCGGGTTGCTGGTCTGGAAAGCATTCTCGCTACCTTCCGGCGCGATAATGCGACCTTGTGAATCCAGCTCGACGCTGTGTTTCGCCAGCCATTCCATGCTATGCGGACGGAAGCCAAACGCCATCACGACCGCATCGGCCGGCACCACATGTTCGGAGCCCGCAACGATTTCCGCACGACGGCGGCCTTTGGCATCTGGCGCACCCATTTCGGTACGCGCCATTTTCACGCCGCAGACTTTACCGTTGGCGTTTACTTCGACGCCCAGCGGCTGCACGTTGAACTGGAATTCCACACCCTCTTCACGTGCGTTTTTCACTTCGCGTTTTGAACCCGGCATGTTTTCTTCATCACGGCGGTAAGCACAAATCACGTTGGTGGCACCCTGACGTACAGAGGTACGTACACAGTCCATCGCGGTATCGCCACCGCCCAGCACAACAACGCGTTTGCCTTCCATGCTGATGAAGGGTTCATCAGCCGATTCACCAAAGCCCATCAGTTGTTTGGTATTCGCGATAAGGAACGGCAGGGCATCGAACACGCCATTTGCATCTTCGTTTTCCAGACCGCCGCGCATGGATTGATAGGTCCCCACGCCAAGGAACACAGCGTCATAATCTTTGAGCAGGTCATCAAGTTGTACGTCGCGACCGACTTCGGTATTCAGCCTGAACTCAATACCCATGCCGGTGAAGATTTCGCGACGGCGGGTCATCACCTCTTTTTCCAGCTTGAAGGCCGGGATGCCAAAGGTCAGCAGACCGCCAATTTCCGGGTGACGGTCAAACACCACGGCTTTGACGCCATTACGGGTCAGCACGTCGGCGCATGCCAGACCAGCCGGACCTGCACCGATAATTGCCACACGTTTGTCAGTCTGCTTCACACCGGTCATATCCGGACGCCAGCCCATCTCGAACGCTTTATCGTTGATGTAGCGCTCAATGTTGCCGATGGTGACCGCGCCGAACTCATCGTTCAGCGTACAGGAACCTTCACACAGGCGGTCCTGCGGGCAAACGCGCCCGCAGACTTCCGGCAAGGTGTTGGTCTGATGAGACAGCTCTGCGGCCTCAAAAATACGCCCTTCGTTGGCCAGTTTCAGCCAGTTTGGGATGTAGTTATGGACCGGACATTTCCATTCGCAGTACGGGTTACCACAGGAGAGGCAGCGATCTGCCTGCGCCTTGGCCTGGCCTTCCGAAAATGGCTCGTAGATTTCAATAAATTCAATCTTACGGATCTTCAGCGGTTTCTTTGGCGGATCCACGCGCTGTAAGTCGATAAACTGGTATACGTTCTGACTCATTGCTGCCCCTTACTGCGCCTGCACACGCAGCTCTGCTGCGCTACGACTACGATGACCCAACAGTGCTTTCACATCACTGGACTTCGGTTTAACCAGTGCGAATTTCTCTGCGAAGGCTGGCCAGTTCGCCAGAATCTCTTCGCCGCGAGAAGAACCGGTATGGTGCACATGCTCGGTAATCAGCCCGCGCAGATGCTCTTCGTGGATGGCGAGGTCATCGACGCTCAGCACTTCCACCAGTTCCGGGTTCACACGTTTGCGGAACTCGCCGTCTTCATCCAACACATAGGCGAAGCCGCCGGTCATCCCTGCACCAAAGTTCACGCCTGTTTTACCGAGGATACAGACAATACCACCAGTCATGTATTCACAACCGTTATCGCCAATGCCTTCCACAACAGTAATCGCGCCGGAGTTACGCACGCCGAAACGTTCACCCGCACGACCTGCGGCATACAGACGACCACCCGTTGCGCCATACAGGCAGGTGTTACCGATTATGCTGGCCTCGTGGCTACGATAAGCAGAGCCTACCGGCGGACGTACCGCGACTAAACCGCCTGCCATACCCTTGCCGACATAGTCGTTGGCATCGCCAGTCAGGTACAGCTCAACGCCGCCGGCATTCCAGACGCCAAAGCTCTGGCCTGCTGTGCCGCTAAAGTGCACGGTAATCGGATCTGCCGCCAGCCCTTGGTCGCCATGCGTCTGCGCAATGTAGCCAGACAGCGACGCGCCGACAGAACGGTCCGTGTTGCGGATATCAAACCAGAAAGTTTTGCTCTGGCGTTCATCAACAAACGGTTTGGCCTGCTGCAGTAACTGCGCGTTCAGTACGCCGTTGTCAAAGGGCGGGTTGTTTTCCGTGCAGTACAGTGCTTTGCCTGGATGCGGCTCGGCGGTTTCCAGCAGTTTCGACAGATCCAGCTTCTGTTGTTTGGCGGTGAATCCGTCCAGCTCTTTGAGCAGGTCGGTACGACCGATCAAATCCACCAGGCGTTTAACGCCCAGTTGCGCCATTAACTCACGCACTTCACGGGCGATAAATTCAAAGTAGTTGGTCACTTTGAACGGCAGACCGTGGTAGTGGTTTTTGCGCAGTTTTTCATCCTGAGTTGCTACGCCGGTTGCGCAGTTGTTCAGGTGGCAAATACGCAGGTATTTACAGCCCAGCGCCACCATCGGGCCAGTACCAAAGCCGAAGCTTTCGGCACCGAGGATTGCCGCTTTGATGATGTCCTGTCCGGTTTTCAGACCGCCATCCGTTTGTAAACGAATTTTGTGGCGCAGACCGTTGGCCACCAGCGCCTGTTGGGTTTCCACCAGGCCCAGTTCCCACGGACAACCCGCGTATTTCACCGATGACAGCGGGCTTGCGCCGGTACCGCCGTCGTAACCGGCGATGGTGATGAGATCCGCATAGGCTTTTGCCACGCCGGTCGCAATGGTGCCGACGCCCGGTTCTGAAACCAGCTTCACGGAGATCATCGCTTTCGGGTTGACCTGTTTCAGGTCGAAAATCAGTTGCGCCAGATCCTCGATAGAGTAGATATCGTGGTGCGGCGGCGGAGAAATCAGCGTCACGCCCGGTACGGAATAGCGCAGTTTAGCGATATACGGGGTCACTTTATCCCCCGGTAACTGACCGCCTTCACCCGGTTTCGCACCCTGAGCGACTTTAATCTGAATCACGTCAGCATTGACCAGATACGCCGGGGTCACACCGAAGCGACCGGAAGCGACCTGTTTGATACGTGACACTTTATTGGTGCCATAGCGTGCCGGGTCTTCGCCGCCTTCACCGGAGTTGGAGAAGCCGCCGAGACTGTTCATGGCTTCTGCCAGCGCTTCATGCGCTTCCGGGCTCAATGCGCCGATGGACATTGCCGCGGTATCAAAGCGTTTAAACAGTTCGCTTGCCGGTTCAACGTCGTTGATGCTGACGGTTTCGCCGTTCGGCGTGATGGCCAGCAGGTCACGCAGGGTGGCCGCCGGGCGCTCATTCACCAGCTTCGCGTATTCCTGGTAGTCTTTGTATTCCCCGCTCTGAACGGCTTGTTGCAGCGTGCGCACCACGTCCGGGTTATAGGCGTGATATTCACCGCCATGCACGTATTTCAGCAGACCACCCGCTTCGAGCGGTTTACGTGCCAGCCAGGCGCGTTTGGAGAGGTTCAGCAGATCCTGCTGGAAGTCCGCAAAACCTGCGCCACTGATGCGGCTGACCACGCCCTGGAAGCAGAGCTCGGACACCTCTTCATGCAGGCCGACGGCTTCGAACAGTTTTGAGCAACGGTAAGAGGCAATCGTCGAGATGCCCATTTTGGACATGATCTTGTACAGCCCTTTGTTGATGCCGTTGCGGTAGTTCAGCATCACCGTGCGGTAATTCTTCTCAATGGCTTTGGTGTCGACCAGTTTCGCGAGTGTTTCATAGGCCAGGTACGGATAAATCGCGGTGGCGCCGAAGCCCAGCAGCACTGCGAAGTGGTGCGGGTCGCGGGCGCTTGCGGTTTCTACGATAATGTTGGCATCGCAGCGCAGGCTTTTCTCAACCAGACGGGTCTGCACCGCGCCAACCGCCATCGGTGCCGGTACCGGCAGACGGTTTTTGGCGATGTTACGGTCAGACAGCACCAGCAGCACGGTGCCGTTACGCACCATCTGTTCTGCTTTGTCGCACAGCGCTCTCACCGTCTCTTCCAGCGAGGTTTCGGTCACATCGAAGGTGATGTCCAGCACATCTGCGCGATAGTGCTCCTCTTTCATAGTGGTGAGCTGCGTGAAATCGGAGTACAGCAGGATCGGCGATTTGAAGCTCAGACGATGCGCCTGGCCTTCTGCTTCACAGAAGACGTTCATCTCGCGACCGATGCTGGTGGCCAGCGACATGACATGCGCTTCACGCAGCGGGTCGATTGGCGGGTTGGTCACCTGCGCAAATTGCTGACGGAAGTAGTCGTAAATGATACGTGGCTGGCTGGAGAGCACGGCGAACGGGGTATCGTCACCCATTGACCCCACCGCTTCCTGACCGTTTTCACCGAGTACGCGAATAACCGAATCCAGCTCTTCGAAGCTGTAGTTAAACTGCTTCTGATAGCTTGTCAGCAGATCGTCGTCCATTTCACGGATGCCAACCTGATCATCTGACAGATCTTCAAACGGCACCAGACGGCGGACGTTTTTCTCCATCCACTCTTTATAAGGGTGGCGGCTTTTCAGATCGTCATCGGTCTCTGCGGAGTGCAGAATGCGACCGCCACGGGTATCGATAACCATCAATTCACCCGGACCGACGCGACCTTTTTCGACCACTTCGTCAGGCTGATAATCCCAGATACCCACTTCGGAAGCGCAGGTAATCAGCTTGTCTTTGGTAATGACATAGCGTGCCGGACGCAGGCCGTTACGGTCGAGGTTACAGGCCGCGAAACGGCCATCGGACATTACGATACCCGCCGGGCCATCCCACGGTTCCATATGCATGGAGTTGAAGTCGAAGAATGCGCGCAGATCCGGGTCCATATCCGGGTTGTTCTGCCAGGCTGGCGGTACCAGCAGGCGCATGGCGCGCACGATATCCATCCCGCCTGCCAGCAGCAGTTCGAGCATGTTATCCATGGAGCTGGAGTCAGAACCGGTTTCGTTGACGAACGGCGCCGCATCATGCAGATCCGGGATCAGCGGGGTCTGGAATTTGTAGGTACGCGCGCGTGCCCACTGACGGTTACCGGTGATGGTGTTGATTTCACCGTTATGCGCCAGATAGCGGAACGGCTGTGCCAGCGGCCAGCGCGGTACAGTGTTGGTGGAGAAGCGCTGGTGGAACAGGCAAATGGCCGATTCCAGACGCAGATCCGCCAGGTCCAGGTAGAAGCGCGGCAGGTCAGCCGGCATACACAGACCTTTATAGATATTTACCAGGTTCGAGAGGCTACAAACGTAGAACTCTTTATCTTCCTGCAGACGTTTTTCAATGCGACGACGGGCGATAAACAGACGGCGCTCCATATCACGCGGGCGCCAGCCAGCCGGGGCGTTAACAAAAATTTGCTCAATACGGGGCAGCGAGGAGAGGGCGATTTCACCGAGTACCCCTTCGTTGGTTGGCACGTCGCGCCAGCCGACAATAGACAGGGTTTCACGTTGAAGTTCTTCTTCTACAATACGGCGTGATGCGCTGGCTTTCTCAGGATCCTTATTCAGGAACAGCATACCAACGGCATAGTTTTTGGCTAAACGCCAGCCGCGCTCTTCCGCAACGATACGGAAGAAACGATCGGGTTTTTGCAGCAGCAAGCCGCAACCGTCGCCGGTTTTACCATCAGCGAGGATCGCGCCACGGTGCTGCATACGGGCCAGTGCGTGAATAGCGGTACGCACTACCTTGTGGCTAGGTTCGCCTTCTATGTGGGCGATCAGGCCGAAACCACAGTTATCCCTCTCAAGGGATTTATCGTACAACATATCAGTGAACCTCCCCAGGCTCTGCGGGATTCCCATCCGATACCGATTGCGCGCGGGCACAGCAAGAGCATGGCGACGGGGCTAATAAAGCCTCGCATGTCGCCCTCTTTAATTTCCTTTTCGCATCGGTACACAAGTGTTGAGGACTTGCTTAAGAGGGAATCTCAATAACTGCATAAATATGATGAGCAGACCACTCATCCAGAAAGCTTCCAGCGGATTCCCAACTTATCGGGAATCCGTACACAGGTCAAATGCCAGGCTTATTTATCTAATAATGTGCTAAAGCTTATTTAATGTATTGATATATAATTGAATTTAACCTTATTTACAATCAATAAGCCCAACGCTGAGCGGCAGAGTAATGTGATCTGACTCACTATCGGGAAGCGTTGTTAATGCGCTACCCTACTAAGGCTAATATAGATTTCAGAATATTATTCTGAGAATGTTCTTACAGGCGCAGGAACACACTGTTTTTCACTTACGACAGTATTTCTGCAAAATATCGCCTGAACATAAGGAAAAGTAATTGCCGGAGAAGTGAATGAAATGGCGGTAATCTTGACTTTTTATGCAATGAATAAAAGCCTTGCCGGGCGATTGATCCACATCATCGCCGTCGAAAGCTAAAAATGGCAGGCTTGGCCCTTTTCAAAGGCACGGCCTGTCAGATTATGCAGTTACAAAAATTAGTCAATATGTTTGGTGGGGATCTTGCCCGTCGTTATGGGCAAAAGGTTCATAAATTGACGCTTCACGGCGGTTTTAGCTGCCCGAATCGTGATGGCACTATCGGTCGGGGCGGTTGCACGTTCTGTAATGTGGCCTCCTTCGCCGATGAGGCGCAGCAGCATCACTCCATTGCCGAACAGCTGGCACATCAGGCGAACCTGGTGAATCGTGCTAAACGTTATCTCGCCTATTTTCAGGCTTACACCAGTACCTGGGCCGAAGTACAGGTACTGCGTTCTATGTATCAACAGGCGATAAGCCAGGCCAGCATTGTTGGCCTGTGCGTCGGCACGCGCCCGGATTGCGTACCCGAGGCGGTGCTGGATTTACTGAGTGAGTATAACGATCAAGGCTATGAGGTCTGGCTCGAACTGGGATTGCAAACCGCACACGATAAAACACTGCACCGTATTAACCGTGGGCATGATTTCGCCTGTTATCAGCAGACCACCCGTCTGGCTCGCGAGCGCGGGTTGAAAGTATGTAGTCATCTTATTGTTGGTTTGCCAGGTGAAGGGCAGTCGGAATGCCTGCAAACCCTCCATCGTGTGGTAGAGACAGGCGTAGACGGTATCAAGCTGCATCCCCTGCATATTGTGAATGGCAGCATCATGGCAAAAGCCTGGGAGGCGGGCCGTCTGCAGGGCATTGAACTGGAAGACTATACTGTCACCGCCGGGGAGATGATCCGCGCAACGCCACCGGAGGTGATTTACCATCGCGTCTCCGCCAGCGCTCGCCGTCCGACGCTGCTGGCGCCGTTGTGGTGTGAAAATCGCTGGACGGGAATGGTGGAGCTGGATCGTTATCTTACTGAACATGGTGTGCAGGGTTCCGCATTGGGCCGCCCATGGATCCAGCCGTGACGGTTGCCTGACACCGCATTTTTCGCACAACCTTCAACGCGTTGCTCAGAATTGGGTATTATTGAGCGGAATTGTTTAAGGAAATCGCTATGAAGCAAATCCGTTTACTGGCGCAGTATTACGTCGACCTGATGATGAAGCTCGGGCTGGTTCGTTTCTCCCTGTTACTTGCCCTGGCGCTGGTGGTGCTGGCTATCGTCGTGCAAATGGCGGTGACGATGGTATTGCAGGGGCAGGTGGCGAGCATCGACGTCATTCGTTCTATATTTTTTGGCTTGTTGATTACCCCCTGGGCGGTCTATTTCTTATCGGTTGTCGTTGAGCAACTTGAAGAGTCACGTCAGCGCCTTTCGCGGCTGGTGGACAAACTGGAAGAAATGCGCGATCGCGACCTCAAACTCAATATTCAACTTAAGGACAACATCACCCGGCTTAACCAGGAGATGGCCGATCGCGAGAAAGCCGAAGCTGAACGTCAGTCGACATTTGAGCAGCTTAAAGTAGAGATGCAGGAGCGCGAGCAGACGCAGATTCAGCTTGAACAGCAATCCACATTTTTACGCTCTTTCCTCGATGCCTCCCCGGACCTGGTTTTCTATCGCAACGAAGACAAAGAGTTTTCCGGCTGTAACCGGGCGATGGAACTGCTGACAGGCAAAAGCGAGAAGCAACTGATTAACCTGAAACCGCAGGATGTCTATGCGCCGGAAGCGGCGGAAAAGGTTATCGAGACCGATGAAAAGGTGTTTCGCCACAATGTTTCGCTGACCTATGAACAGTGGCTGGATTATCCGGATGGGCGAAAAGCCTGCTTTGAAATCCGTAAGGTGCCCTACTATGACCGCGTAGGTAAGCGCCACGGCTTGATGGGTTTCGGGCGTGATATTACCGAGCGTAAACGCTATCAGGACGCCCTGGAACGTGCCAGCCGCGATAAAACCACCTTTATTTCCACTATCAGCCACGAACTGCGTACGCCGCTTAATGGCATCGTCGGTCTGAGCCGTATTCTTCTGGATACTGATTTAACGGCTGAGCAGGAAAAATACCTGAAAACTATCCATGTTTCTGCCGTCACTCTGGGCAATATCTTCAACGATATTATCGACATGGATAAAATGGAACGCCGTAAAGTCCAGCTCGATAATCAGCCGGTGGATTTCACCAGCTTCCTTGCCGACCTGGAGAACCTTTCCGGCCTGCAGGCACACCAGAAAGGTCTGCGCTTCGTCATGGAGCCTACGCTGCCGTTACCGCATAAGGTGGTCACTGATGGTACGCGGTTGCGGCAGATCCTGTGGAACCTTATCAGCAACGCCGTCAAATTTACCCGTGAGGGACAAGTCACCGTACGTGTGCGCTATGACGAAGGCGATATGCTGCACTTCGAGGTCGAAGATTCCGGGATTGGCATTCCTCGCGATGAGCTGGATAAAATTTTCGCCATGTATTACCAGGTGAAAGACAGCCATGGCGGCAAGCCTGCTACCGGCACAGGGATTGGCCTCGCCGTATCACGTCGTCTGGCGAAAAACATGGGCGGTGACATTGTTGTTGCCAGCCAGCCGGGCAAAGGCTCTATCTTCACGCTGACCGTTCACGCGCCTGCGGTAGCGGAGGAGGTGGAAGATGCCTTTGAAGACGATGATATGCCGCTGCCAGCGCTGCATGTGCTTTTGGTGGAAGACATTGAACTTAACGTGATCGTTGCCCGTTCCGTTCTGGAAAAACTGGGCAGTAGCGTGGACGTTGCGATGACCGGCAAGGCCGCGCTGGAGATGTTTAAACCCGGCGAATACGATCTGGTGCTGCTCGATATTCAGTTGCCGGATATGACCGGGTTGGACATCTCGCGCATTCTCACCAGCCAGTTTGCCCGAGACGATTTACCACCACTGGTGGCGCTTACTGCCAACGTGCTGAAAGATAAAAAAGAATATCTGGATGCAGGGATGGACGATGTCTTAAGCAAGCCGCTGGCGGTCCCGGCATTAACTGCCATGATTAAGAAATTCTGGGATGCGGACGAAGAAGAGGAGCAAGGCGCAATGTCTCATACCGATGGTCAAAAATCACAAAACCTGCTGGATATCCCGATGCTTGAGCAGTATATCGATCTGGTTGGGCCGAAGCTGATTACTGATGGGCTGGCGGTATTTGAGAAAATGATGCCGGGCTATCTGAGCGTTCTGGAGTCAAATCTCACTGCGCGGGATCAAAAAGGGATCGTCGAAGAGGGGCACAAGATCAAGGGTGCCGCTGGATCGGTCGGCCTTCGTCACCTGCAACAGCTGGGTCAGCAAATTCAGTCACCCGATCTGCCAGCCTGGTGGGATAACGTCGGTGAATGGGTTGAAGAGATGAAGCAAGAGTGGCAGCACGATGTGGATGTATTGAAAGCGTGGGTAGCAACCGCTGGAAAAAAATGACCCCGGATTAACCGGGGTGCGCGAATACTGCGCCAACACCAGGGAAATCGTGGCTGCGCCGTAAAGTTATATTTTTTTATCAAGGGCGCAGTCGGGAAAATTTGAACTGCACGCACATAAGATAGCAAATCTTAAAGTATTTGTTACATCAATCAGTGAAATGTGTGAAGCATAGCGCCCTTATCAAAATATTTAATTATCCCGAGTACGTTGCATAAAGGACGAGCAAAATGAAAAAAATCGGTGTTGTTCTCAGCGGATCAGGCGTTTATGACGGATCGGAAATCCACGAAGCTGTCATTACCCTGCTGGCGATCGCTCGTGAAGGCGCTGAGGCAGTATGCTTTGCGCCTGACAAGCGTCAGACCGATGTCATTAATCATCTCACGGGTGAACCGATGAGTGAAAGTAGAAACGTGCTGATCGAGGCGGCCCGCATTGCTCGTGGTGCGATCCTTCCGATCGCTCAGGCATCAATAAACGATCTGGATGCGCTGATTGTGCCTGGCGGATTTGGCGCAGCGAAAAATCTGAGCAGCTTTGCCAGTCTCGGTAGTGAATGTGTGGTTGATCCGGATCTGAAACGGCTGGTCCTGGAGATGCACCAGGCGGGGAAACCACTCGGTTTTATCTGTATTGCGCCTGCGATGCTGCCGAAAATCTTTGATTTTCCGTTGCGCCTGACGATTGGAACGGATATCGATACGGCGGAGGTGCTTGAAGATATGGGTGCTGAACACGTGCCTTGCCCTGTCGACGATATTGTGGTCGATGAGGATAACAAAGTGGTGACCACACCGGCGTACATGCTGGCGCAGAATATTGCGGAGGCGGCTACAGGGATCGAAAAACTGGTCTCCCGCGTTCTGGTGCTCGCTGAATGAGAGGGTTGCGTGGCCCACTCATGGCGAAAATCAAAAAGCTATTACTCCGTGTGGTCCTGGCGCTGGGAATCTTCTGGGGCGGTGGTATTTTGCTGTTCAGTTTTATGCCGGTACCGTTTTCAGCCGTCATGGTCGAACGGCAAGTGGGGGCCTGGCTGACGGGGGATTTCGGTTATGTTGCTCATTCGGACTGGGTGGGTATGGACGAGATTTCACCCTGGGTGGCGCTGGCGGTGATTGCCGCCGAAGATCAGCGTTTCCCGGACCATTGGGGGCTTGATTTTGGCGCGATTGAAAAGGCCTTATCGCACAATGAGCAGCATGAGAATCGGATTCGCGGTGCATCAACCATTTCTCAGCAGACCATTAAAAACCTGCTGCTCTGGGACGGCAAAAGCTGGGTGCGTAAAGGCTTTGAAGCGGGTTTAACCCTGGTCACCGAGGCTGTCTGGACAAAGCGGCGTATTCTGACCGTCTATTTGAACATTGCTGAATTTGGCGATGGTATCTTTGGCGTGGAGGCGGCTTCGCAGCGTTATTTTCATAAACCTGCCAGCAAGTTGACGATGGCTGAGGCGGCATTGCTGGCAGCAGTATTGCCGAATCCGGTACGCTTTCGCGCTGATGCGCCGTCAGGGTATGTGCGCAGCCGACAGGCGTGGATTATGCGCCAGATGCGTCAGCTTGGAGGAGAGGATTTCCTGGCGCGCAATAAACTGCATTGATGATTCCCTCTCCGCCTGGAGAGGGAAAACGCGCGTTGTCAGTCTTCGTCAAACCCGGCGATAAAGAGCGCAATGACAGCCGCCAGCGCTTCTTCTTCCTGAGGGCCCGTCGCTTCTATCTCAATTTGTCGGCCCTTCGCGGAGTCCAGCATGAGAAGCGCAATCACACTATTGGCCTCGGCTTCGGTTCCCTCGTCGTTACGCAACAGTACCTCAGCATCAAAGCCCTGAACCAGTTCAAACAGTTTCATCGCCGGGCGCGCGTGCATACCCAGCTTATTGGTGATTTCAACAGTTTGTTTTACGGTCATGTTTTCCGTTTTTCCAGCGTACGATGACGAGACTGAACGTTTTTACCGCGTGAGCGGAAATAGTCTGCAAGCTGTTCAGCAACATAGACGGAACGGTGCTTACCGCCGGTACATCCAATCGCTACCGTTAAATAGCTGCGATTATTGGTTTCCAGCATTGGTAGCCACAGTTCGAGATAACTGCGGGTCTGGTAAATAAAATTGTGCACTTCCGTATGTCTGTCAAGGAAGGCTGCAACCGGTTTATCCAGCCCGGTCATCGGGCGTAATTTCGGGTCCCAGTGCGGGTTAGGCAAGAAGCGAACGTCAAACACGTAATCGGCATCAATAGGGATACCATGCTTAAAGCCAAAGGACTCGAACACCATAGTCAGTTCGCGCTCGCGTTTACCCAACAGTCGGGTACGGAGCATCTCGGCGAGTTCATGAACGGACATTTCCGATGTGTCGACGATGAGATCGGCGCGTGAGCGCAGTGGCTCCAGCAGATTACTCTCTTCATCGATGGCGCTTTCCAGCGACAGGTTTTTGCTGGAAAGAGGGTGCAGACGACGTGTGTCGCTGTAGCGGCGGATCAACGTGTTGCGATCGGCATCCAGGAACAGCAGTTGCGGAGAAAAATAATCCGGCAGGCTGCTCATTGCCTGCTCAAAAATTTCCGGCGATTCCGGCATATTACGCACATCGATGCTGACGGCGGCAGACGTCTGACGGTCAGCCAGCGTTCTTGCCAGCTCCGGCAAAAGAACGACCGGCAGGTTATCGACGCAGTAAAATCCCATATCTTCCAGGGCGCGCAGGGCCACTGACTTACCTGAGCCCGAACGACCACTCACGATCATCAGGACCATGGGCCAATTCTCCTCAGAACCAGCGACACAAGGGAAGCTGTTGCGTTACGCATCGTCATTTTCGCCTTCTGTCAGCGTGATGATCTGGTACAACTCTTCATCGCTTTGCGCTGAGCGCAGACGGCGACAGATGGTTTTATCCGCCAGACGCTTGGCCACCAACGAGAGCGTATGCAGGTGGGTTTTGGTCTGATCGGCGGGAACCAGAAGCGCGAAGAGCAGATCGACTGGCTGGTTATCAATAGCATCGAAGGCGATGGGTGTTTCCAGTTGCACAAAAACACCAACGGCACGAAGAGTATCTTCTTCGAGTTTTCCGTGAGGGATGGCGATACCGTTACCAATACCGGTACTGCCCATTTTCTCACGCGTCAGGATCGCTTCGAAGACCACTTGTGGTGGCAGGCTCAACTGCTTTGCTGCCAGTTCACTGATAATTTCCAGCGCACGTTTCTTGCTCTGGCAGTGAACACCACTACGGGTACATTCCTGGTTAAGGACATTGCTCAATTGAAGAGCGGAATCGTTATTCATCATAATTTCACCTAAGCGTCGCCAGTGCAGACACCCTGCCGGGTTGCGGCAGGGTGATACGCGCCAGACGAGTGCCCGGACAATTAGTGTTGTTTCAGTTTATCTTTATGTTTCGTGAGTTGCCGCGCCAGTTTATCAATTAAACCGTCGATGGCAGCATACATGTCTTGTCCTTCCGCACTGGCATGAATCTCCCCCCCGTTTACATGCAGGGTCGCATCCGAGATATGAGTCACTTTCTCCACTTTCAACACAACATAGACCTGATTGATCCTTTCGAAATATTGTTCGAGTTTGGCAAATTTCGCGGTAACGAATTCGCGCAGGGCCTCGGTTATCTCGACGTTATGTCCTGTGATGTTAAGCTGCATAGTGTCTTCCTTATCGGTTAGGTCACACCAGCTGTTTGCGCTGATTAGACGGCGGAATGGATAAAGACTCTCGATACTTCGCAACGGTTCGCCGCGCTACCATAATACCCTGATCGGAGAGCATGGTAGTCAGCTTACTGTCACTCAACGGCTTCGCAGGATTCTCTGCGGCAATTAATTTCTTCACCAGTGCGCGGATAGCCGTCGACGAGGCTTCGCCGCCGCCTTCGGTATTCACATGGCTGGAGAAGAAATATTTAAGCTCAAAGATGCCACGCGGACTGTGCAGATATTTTTGGGTCGTGACACGGGAAATCGTGGATTCATGCATCTCGACGGCCTGAGCGATATCGGCCAAAACCATCGGTTTCATAAATTCTTCGCCTTGCTCGAAGAACGCCTGCTGCTGTTCAACAATGCAGCGGCTCACCCTTAACAGGGTGTCGTTGCGACTCTCAAGGCTTTTAATCAGCCATTTCGCTTCCTGCAGATTGCTACGGATAAACTGGCTGTCAGCATCGTTACGCGCACCACCGCACATGGCGGCATAGTGCTGATTGATCTGCAAACGAGGGATGCTGTCGGAGTTGAGCTCGACCGTCCAGCGCCCATTGTGCTTACGCACCAGGACATCAGGGATAACATACTCGGGCTCACCTGTCTGGATTGACTGACCCGGACGTGGATCAAGAGACTGGATTAAATTGACCGCCTCTTTCAGCACTTCTTCTTTCAGACGTGTTACGCGCATCAGCGTACGGAAGTCGTGGTTTGCGAGCAGATCCAGATGATCGCTGATGATTAAACGCGCTTCCTCACACCAGGGGGTCTCTTTGGCAAACTGAGAGAGCTGGATCAACAGGCAATCGCGTAGATCTCTGGCCGCGACGCCAACCGGATCGAAACGCTGAATACGTTTCAGTACCGCTTCGACTTCATCCAGACCGATCTCTTCATCGCCCATGCTTTCCAGGATGTCTTCCAGCGGAACGGTGAGATAACCTGTGTCATCAACAGCGTCGACAATTGAAGTCGCAATGGCGCGATCGGTGTCTGAGAAAGGGGTGAGCTCCACCTGCCACATCAGGTAATCTTGCAGCGACTGTGTGGTCTCTCCCTGATAAACAGGCAGTTCATCGTCAAGATAATCGGTGCTGCTGCCAGACGGGGTGCCAGCGGTATAGATTTCATCCCAACTGGCGTCCAGAGGCAACTCTTCGGGCATCTCTTTTTGTTCGAGAGCGTCGGCAGTATCCAGGCCTTCGTTATCCTGAGATTGTTGCGCATCCACTTCTTCGTGAAGATCGGTTTGCTCAAGCAATGGATTACTTTCCAGAGCTTGCTGGAGTTCTTGCTGAAGTTCCAACGTGGACAGTTGCAGCAGGCGAATAGCCTGTTGCAACTGTGGCGTCATGGCTAGCTGTTGGCTGAGCCTTAATTGCAAACCTTGCTTCATATTCAGAGCAGTACTCTCCGACTAAACACGTCAATAAACCCTACCCTATCAGAGTCTGAAGTCTTCCCCAAGATATACGCGCTTAACATGTTCGTCTTCAAGGATTTGCTGAGGCGTACCGTGCGCGATCAAATGCCCCTGGCTGACAATATAAGCACGCTCACACACCGCCAACGTTTCGCGAACGTTGTGATCGGTAATCAACACGCCAAGCCCGCTATCACGCAGGTGCTCAATGATGCGTTTGATATCAATGACCGATATCGGGTCAACGCCGGCAAACGGTTCATCCAGCAGGATAAATTTAGGGTTTGCAGCCAGCGCACGAGCAATTTCGACACGACGGCGTTCGCCGCCAGAAAGCGCCTGCCCCATATTGTCGCGCAGATGTTCAATATGGAATTCTTCCATCAACTCATTCGCCCGATCCACGCGCTGTTCGGATGTGAGATCATCGCGAATTTGCAGTACTGCCATGAGATTGTCAAATACGCTCAGGCGCCGGAAAATAGAGGCTTCCTGCGGCAAATAGCCGATACCGCGACGTGCCCGGGCATGCAGCGGCAGCAGGCTGATATCTTCATCGTCGATGATGATATTGCCCGCATCGCGCGACACGATACCCACGACCATGTAGAACGTTGTGGTTTTACCTGCACCGTTAGGACCGAGCAGCCCGACAATTTCGCCTGAATTGACTGTCAGACTGACATCTTCCACCACACGGCGGCCTTTGTAGGCCTTGGCGAGATTCTTTGCAGTTAATGTTGCCATAACGAATTAATTACTCTTTTTTTGCGCCGGAGCCGGGGTTTGATTGTTGTTCTTATCCTGCAACTGCGACGGCACCAGAACCGTCGTCACGCGTTTACCTTTATCGCTGAAAGCCTGCATTTTCTGCTCTTTCACCAGATAGGTAATTTTGTCGCCCGTGATGTTGCTATCAAGCTGTTCAAGGTAGGCGTTGCCTGTCAGGACCACGAAGTCTTTTTCCAGCTCATAGTGCATCTGGGAAGCGTGGCCTTTTACGGGTTTGCCGCTATCCTGCATCTGATAAAAAGTGGCAGGATTACCGTAGCCATCAATGATCTCTTTACCTTGCTGGCCACCTGGGCGCGTAACCACAACCTTGTCGGCGTTGATTTTGATGGTGCCCTGCGTTACGACAACATTGCCAGTGAAGGTCACCACATTCCCTTGCATATCCAGCGATTGCTGATCGGAATCGATATGGATAGGTTGCTCGGTATCGCCAGTTACCGCAAGCGCCGGAAGACTGGCGGCAAAAAGGACACTGGCCAGGGCAAAATTAAGGCTGAGTTTGTTTGTTCTGAATTTCATAGGAGCTTCTAACCTTTTCAATAAGCTCGGCGTTTTTGCTGCGTAAATTGCCGCGCATTTTCAGGCCGGTGGAATTAAATGTTGTTCCGTATAACGTGACTTGATCATCAGAGGCGACATCCTGCGTGATCAGGTTTATCTGGGCGTTATCCGTCGTAATTTTTCTCAGTTGAGCGTCCGCAGTCAGGGCGTTGACCTCAACATGCCCATAAAGATAAAGCATCCGGTCATTGGTCAGCTTCGCTTTATCCGCCTTGATGGACCAGTCAGGAATTTTATCTTTGTCGAAAGTCGTCAGCACTGGCTGGGTAAACCAGGTGATAGCATCAGCAGAATAGTATTCAACATGCTGTGCTATCAGCCGATAGTTCAACGCACCTTCCGGACTGTAGACTACCGTATCGGTATGCTCGCTTTTATACGTTGGGTCAGTATTGTTAACCGTAACTTGTTCAGTCTGTTCGCGATCGGCCAGGTTCACCCCAATCAGTATCAGTGCGACCAGTGACAGCACAATGATGACCCAACGTCTGGTTTTACTCATATTGATTGCCCTTTGGCCTCATCAAGCTTGCCTTGCGCCAGCAATAACAAATCACACACTTCACGAACCGCACCGCGTCCGCCTGCAATACGGGTGACATAATCCGCCCGGGGAATCAGCAGCGGATGCGCATCCGCCACCGCCACGCTTAAACCAATTTCTGCCATCACAGGCCAGTCGATGAGATCGTCTCCGACATACGCAACTTGTTCCGGTACCAGCGAAAGTTTGTTCAATAACTCGCGATAAACTAATAACTTATCTGATTGTCCTTGATAGAGGTGCGTGATGCCCAGCGTTTCGCAGCGGTCTTCCATCAGTTTAGCTTTTCGGCCAGTAATAATGGCAACCTCAATGTCGGATGTTAATGCACAGCGGATACCGTAACCATCGCGGACGTTGAACGCTTTCAACTCTTCTCCATTATTACCCATGTAGATGGATCCATCCGATAAAACACCATCTACATCAAGAATTAACAGCTTAATTTTTTCTGCCTTCGCCATTACCTGCGTACTGACGGGTCCGTAGCATGTCGCAAGCGACGCTCCAACATTACTCATTCTTCGATCCTTTTTCACACCACGCCCGCGCGCAGCAAATCATGCATATGTACCACACCCAGCAATTGGTCGCCATCTGCAACCAAAACAGAGGTGATGTGGCGGGACTGCATCAGATTAAGCGCGTCCACCGCCAGTGTGCCAGGACGCACGCGGATACCTCCAGGCGTCATTACCTCAGCAATCCCTAAACTACGTACATCTGCGCCCATATCAAAGACACGGCGCAAATCGCCATCGGTAAAAATGCCTTCGATCTTCATCAGATCGTCGCAAATCACCGTCAGGCCTAAATTCTTACGCGTGATTTCGAGAAGAGCGTCGCGCAGCGTGGCGTCTTTGCTCACATGCGGAATTTCGTCCCCGGTGTGCATGATGTCATTGACCCGCAACAGGAGCTTACGTCCAAGCGCGCCGCCAGGGTGAGAAAGCGCAAAATCCTCAGCGGTAAAACCCCGGGCTTTCAACAGAGCGACTGCCAGAGCATCTCCCATTACCAATGCGGCGGTAGTGCTGGAGGTCGGCGCCAAACCTAATGGACAGGCCTCTTGCGGCACCTTCACACACAGATGAATATCAGCCGCGCGGCCCATACTGCTGTCAGGACGGCTTGTCATACAGATCAGGAATACTTTCAGTCGCTTGAGCACCGGGATCAACGCCAGGATCTCATTCGACTCTCCGGAATTCGACAACGCGATCACCACATCCTGCGACCCGACCATACCCAGATCGCCATGCGCCGCCTCTCCCGGATGAACAAAGAAAGAAGAGGTACCGGTACTGGCGAATGTTGCGGCCATTTTTCGACCAATATGACCCGATTTCCCCATCCCCATTACGACGACTTTGCCGCTGCAATAGAAAATCTTTTCACAAGCCTGTGCAAAGTCCTGATTAATGTATTGGTCAAGCTGGGCCAGACCTTCACGTTCAATTTGCAAAACGTCCCGGCCAGCCTGCTGAAAGTCGAAGCCCGGTTGCAGATCGATATGCGACATAAATGTGTGTCCAATTATCCTGTCAGACGCGGCGTAACCCAGTACAGGAATGCTAACCAGGTGATAAAACCGCCTAATAGTAATGCGCCAGTTCCTCTGCCTGTCTGCTGCTTACGTCGCCAGCAGGTGAGGGCAAAAATGACGCTGACCAGTAACATCACGCCGTAATCTCGTGTAAAAGCCAGACTATTAAAATGACCTGGCGCGATCAGCGCGGGTAAACCCAGCACCAGCGTGATGTTGAAAATATTCGAGCCGATGATATTACCGATCGCAATATCGTCTTCTCCCTTACGTGCCCCGGCAATGGCGGTTGCCAGTTCCGGCAGACCCGTCACAATGGCAATCACCGTCAGGCCGATGGTTAATTCGCTCATCGCGAAATGGTTTGCGACCACCGTGGCGTTGTCCACTACCATGCGCGTTGACATCGGCATAATGATAAGTGCGACCCCGAGCCACAAGAATGCCACTGACAGGCTACCGCCACGCGGCAACTCTGCAACTTGCTCACGTGTTAGCGTATCGCTACCTTGCAGCTCAGCCAGACGGGCGATTTTAACAATGTATACCAGCCATAGCACGGCCAGCAGAAGTAAAAACAGGCCGTCCAGCCAGGTCAGTTGCCCGTCAAACAGCACCAACCCTGCCAGCAGGCTGGTTATTAACATTAGCGGCAATTCACGGCGCAGGATATCGGAATGGACGGTAAATGGATGCAGGAGCGCTGCGAGTCCCAGGATCAACAGAATATTGGTGATGTTAGAGCCGAGAGCCGTCCCAATGGCCAAATCAAGTTGGCCGTGCATGGAGGCCGCAACGGAGACAATCATCTCCGGAAGAGAGGTGCCAATACTCACCACTGTCATCCCAATGAGCAACGGTGGAACACCCAAACTGCGACACAAAATTGAGGCGGCGAATACCAATCGGTCAGCGCTGTATACCACTAACAGTAAACCAATAATTAACAGCGCCGTCGCTAAAAGCATCTAAAGTCCTTTCTTGAGGTATAATCTGCCGGTCCGCAGGCTGCGATTGCCGGGGAAAACCGGGAATTTTAAGCGGCGTAGAGAATTCTTAATTTTGACTTTATGCGGCTCAAAAGTAAAACAAATGCCAGCTTTCGCTAACTCATACGGGTAATATTCTGTAAAAATGGTGGGTTCTTGCAGTTATCCGGCGTCATGCTTAGACCCAATCAAGGCTTATAAGGAAGAGTGAATGAGCCAGACTGTGGCGAATCTGGTCGATATCCGTGGCGTGAGTTTCTCCCGTGGAAGTCGGCGTATTTTCGACAATATCTCGCTGACGGTGCCACGCGGTAAAATCACCGCCATTATGGGGCCGTCCGGGATTGGTAAAACAACATTGCTGCGTCTTATTGGCGGACAGATACCGCCAGACGCGGGCGAAATCCTCTTCGACGGTGAGAATATCCCCGCGATGAGTCGCTCCCGGCTGTTTACCGTTCGCAAACGAATGAGCATGTTGTTCCAGTCCGGCGCATTATTTACCGACATGACTGTGTTCGATAATGTGGCCTATCCGTTGCGCGAGCATACGAACTTACCGGCCCCGTTGCTGAAAAGTACGGTCATGATGAAACTGGAGGCGGTGGGACTGCGTGGTGCAGCAAAACTCATGCCTTCCGAACTCTCTGGTGGGATGGCGCGCCGCGCCGCGCTGGCAAGGGCTATCGCGCTGGAGCCAGATTTAATCATGTTCGACGAACCTTTTGTCGGCCAGGATCCTATTACCATGGGTGTGCTGGTGAAGCTTATCTCTGAACTGAATAGCGCGCTGGGCGTCACCTGTGTTGTCGTCTCCCATGACGTGCCGGAAGTGCTGAGCATCGCCGACTATGCGTATATTGTTGCAGACCGTAAAATTGTGGCGCAGGGCAGCGCGCAAGGCTTGCAAGAAAACGCCGACCCTCGCGTCCGTCAGTTCCTCGACGGCATTGCTGACGGCCCCGTTCCGTTCCGCTATCCCGCAGGTCAATATCAATCCGATTTATTTGAGACAGGGAGTTAAGCCACTCATGTTGTTACATGCACTGGCGTCGCTTGGACATCGCGGGATTAAGACGATCGCGACGTTTGGCCGCGCTGGTTTAATGCTCTTCAATGCGCTGGTCGGTAAGCCGGAATTTGGCAAACACGCGCCGTTGCTGGTGCGCCAACTCTATAATGTGGGTGTCCTGTCGATGCTCATTATTATCGTGTCCGGCGTATTTATCGGCATGGTGCTTGGCTTGCAGGGCTATCTGGTGCTTACGACTTATAGCGCGGAAACCAGTCTGGGAATGCTGGTGGCGCTCTCCTTGTTGCGTGAACTGGGGCCCGTTGTCGCTGCTCTGCTTTATGCCGGGCGCGCGGGTTCTGCACTGACGGCGGAAATTGGCCTGATGCGCGCGACTGAGCAACTTTCAAGTCTTGAAATGATGGCTGTTGACCCCCTGCGGCGCGTGATTTCTCCTCGTTTTTGGGCGGGGGTGATCTCCTTGCCATTGCTGACGGTTATCTTCGTTGCGGTCGGTATCTGGGGCGGCTCGCTGGTGGGTGTGAACTGGAAAGGAATCGACTCAGGGTTCTTCTGGTCGGCGATGCAAAACGCCGTCGACTGGCGACTGGATCTGGTGAACTGTCTGATTAAGAGCGTTGTCTTTGCCATTACCGTAACCTGGATTGCTTTATTTAATGGTTATGACGCGATCCCGACTTCCGCCGGGATCAGTCGGGCAACGACGCGTACCGTTGTGCACTCTTCGCTGGCCGTGCTTGGTCTTGATTTTGTGCTCACCGCATTGATGTTTGGGAATTGAGTTCATGCAAACGAAAAAAAGTGAAATTTGGGTAGGCATTTTTCTGTTACTGGCGCTGCTGGCGGGGTTGTTTATCTGCCTGAAAGCGGCCGATGTTGCCTCTATGCGTACCGAACCGACGTATCGCGTGTACGCAACCTTCGACAACATTGGCGGCCTGAAAGCGCGCTCGCCGGTCCGTATTGGTGGCGTGGTGGTTGGCCGTGTTGCTGATATTGAACTCGATCCAAAAACTTATCTGCCGCGCGTCGCGCTGGACATCGAAGAGCGTTACAACCAGATTCCTGATACAAGCTCACTGGCTATTCGTACGTCAGGTTTGCTGGGGGAGCAATATTTGGCTTTGAATGTGGGATTTGAGGATCCTGAACTGGGAACTTCTATGCTTAAAGAAGGCAGCACAATCCAGGATACGAAATCCGCAATGGTCCTTGAGGATCTGATCGGACAATTCCTTTACAACAGTAAAGGCAGTGACAATAAGAATTCTGGCGATGCGCAGTCAAAACAGCAGGATGATACTTCCAGCGCACCGTCTGCTGGTAAGACGAATTAACGAGGAGAGTTGACGCATGTTTAAACGTCTATTAATGGTTGCCATGCTGGTTATCGCGCCACTTGGACTCGCCAACGCGACGGAACAAAGCAATCCGTACAAAGCAATGCAGGAGGCGGCAAAGAAAACGTTTGATCGCCTCAAAAACGAACAACCAAAGATTCGCGCGAATCCAGATTATTTACGTGACGTGGTCGATCAAGAATTACTGCCATACGTCCAAATTAAATACGCCGGTGCCCTGGTGTTGGGGCGTTACTATAAAGACGCAACGCCTGCGCAGCGGGAGGCCTACTTCGCTGCTTTCCGTGAATACCTGAAGCAGGCTTATGGCCAGGCTCTGGCGCTGTATCACGGTCAGACCTACGAGATTGCCCCGGAGAAGCCGCTGGGTGACGCCACGATCGTCCCGATCCGCGTGACTATTATCGATCCAAACGGCCGTCCGCCAGTGCGTCTGGATTTTCAGTGGCGCAAAAACACGCAGTCCGGTAACTGGCAGGCTTACGACATGATTGCCGAAGGGGTGAGTATGATCACCACTAAACAAAATGAGTGGAGCGATCTGTTGCGCACTAAAGGTATCGATGGTCTTACCGCGCAGTTGCAGGCCATTTCTCACCAGAAAATTACGTTGGATGAGAAGAAATAATGACGCCGCAATTAAGCTGGGCGCGTGAAGGTGAACGGCTGGTGCTGCAGGGCGAGCTCGATCAGGATGTGCTTAATCCTTTGTGGAATGCCCGCCAGGATGCAATGAAAGGGACTACCTGTATCGATCTGCGCGCCGTATCGCGCGTTGATACTGCTGGCGTGGCCCTATTAATTCACCTGATTGCTCAGGGAAAAATTCAGGGCCACCAGGTTTCACTCGAAGGGATAAGCGAGAATCTGCAGACGCTTGCAGCACTCTATAATTTGCCTGCGGACGTATTGCCTCGCTAAATTTTTCAGTACGTTACTCTTTAAAGCCTCGTTTGGTATACCGACGAGGCTTTTTGCTTATTTAAGACCGCCTCACTTTCCTCTAAGATGTGGGGCTGTTTTCACTATCAGATGAAATTAACGCCCATGGAAAATCATGAAATTCAGGCAGTGCTGATGAACGCACTTTCTCTCCAGGAAGCCCACGTCTCTGGCGACGGCAGTCACTTTCAGGTTATTGCTGTGGGTGAGGTTTTTGACGGCATGAGCCGGGTCAAAAAACAGCAGGCCGTATATGGCCCATTAGCGGAATATATAGCGGACAACCGCATTCACGCTCTCTCGATCAAAGCGTATACCCCGCAAGAGTGGGCACGCGATCGCAAACTAAACGGTTTTTGAGCTACGGGTATTACGCCCGCAGCGCGTGTGAATTCTTAACAGAGATCAGATGAATGGATAAGTTTCGTGTACAGGGGCCAACCCGGCTCCAGGGCGAAGTCACAATTTCAGGTGCTAAAAACGCCGCGTTACCCATCCTTTTTGCCGCACTGCTGGCAGAAGAACCGGTAGAGATCCGCAACGTTCCGAAACTGAAAGACATTGATACCACCATGAAGCTGCTGAGCCAGTTGGGTACCAAGGTTGAACGCAACGGATCTGTCTGGATCGATGCCAGCAAGGTTAACGTTTTTTGCGCGCCTTACGATCTGGTTAAAACCATGCGTGCCTCTATCTGGGCGCTGGGGCCGCTGGTCGCACGTTTTGGTCAGGGTCAGGTTTCCTTACCGGGTGGCTGTGCCATTGGCGCGCGTCCGGTAGATCTGCACATTACGGGTCTGGAACAGCTTGGCGCGGAAATTAAGCTCGAAGAAGGTTATGTCAAAGCGAGCGTGAATGGTCGCCTGAAAGGCGCGCATATCGTCATGGATAAAGTCAGCGTTGGCGCGACAGTCACCATTATGACGGCGGCAACGCTGGCTGAAGGCACCACCATTATCGAAAACGCCGCGCGTGAGCCGGAAATCGTTGATACCGCGAACTTCCTCAATGCGCTGGGTGCGAAAATCAGCGGCCAGGGTACCGACCGTGTCACCATTGAAGGCGTTGAGCGTCTCGGTGGCGGTGTCTATCGTGTGCTGCCGGACCGTATTGAAACGGGCACCTTCCTGGTAGCGGCTGCAATCTCTGGTGGCAAAATCGTATGTCGCAACGCGAAACCCGATACGCTGGATGCCGTACTGGCTAAGCTGCGCGAAGCCGGCGCGGAAATAGAAGTGGGTGACGACTGGATTAGCCTGGATATGCACGGTAAACGTCCGAAAGCTGTTAATGTGCGCACAGCGCCGCATCCGGCGTTTCCGACAGACATGCAGGCGCAATTCACGCTGCTTAATCTCGTTGCAGAAGGCACGGGCGTGATCACCGAGACGATCTTCGAAAACCGTTTTATGCACATCCCTGAACTGATTCGTATGGGTGCGCATGCGGAAATCGAAAGCAATACCGCGATTTGCCATGGCGTCGAAAAACTCTCCGGCGCACAAGTGATGGCAACCGACCTGCGTGCATCTGCAAGCCTCGTGCTGGCGGGTTGTATCGCGGAGGGGACGACGATTGTGGATCGTATTTACCATATCGATCGTGGTTATGAGCGCATTGAAGACAAGCTGAGCGCACTTGGTGCGCATATTGAGCGTGTGAAAGGCGAATAATCTCTCTTTGCCGTCAAACCCCCAACCCGCCTCGGGAAGGGGGTCATCTTGTTTATTTTGGCTTCCTTTGCCGCATCATGCTGGTTCTGTCGATAAATTCATGGGTGACGGGATCGTGATAGCGCGATGGCCATATCACCCAGGGATCGGTATCCAGCGCGCGGGCAATAATAAGTTCTCCTTTCGGCCAGGAGCGCGTTAGCGCATTCGCAAGCGTTGATGAACTCAAACCGCACTTACGCGATTCTGCGGCCAGTGACGTCCCTTTTTTGTGAAGTCCGGCAATGATATCCGCCGGGTGCCAGTCAATAAATTTGTTTTCCATTCTTCCTCCCTGGTAAAAATCCTTAAAACGCTATGGCAATATGAAGAATGTTTACTATACGCATATGAGAGCTATTGCTCTAAAAAGTTCATGTAATATCGCAGCATTTAAGAATTCACCAGGGCTGATGATTAGGGCTGATGATTATAACAGTGAGCGTTTTTTTGTGATTGTTATAAGAACTTATTGGCGCTTTCCCGTGGTCAGCGGGAAAGCGAATAAAAGCGTGAATTAGTGATCGCGCTGGACCGCGATATGGGCGAGGCCGATGAGTGCTTCGCGCCACGGGGAGTCAGGAAGAACCTGCAGGGCAGCGATAGCTTTATCCGCCTCTTCTTCTGCACGACGACGCGTCCATTCCAGCGAACCACAAGCGGCCATCGCTTCCAGAACAGGTTCCAGAAGATGTCGCCCGTTGCCCTGCTCAATGGCTTCACGAATCATCTGCGCCTGTTCTGCGGTGCCGTTATGCATCGCATGCAGCAAGGGGAGAGTCGGTTTACCTTCGTTAAGGTCATCGCCGGTGTTTTTACCCAGCGTTTCGCCATCCGCACTGTAGTCCAGCAAGTCGTCAATCAGCTGAAAGGCAGTGCCCAGATAACGGCCATAATCCTGCAACCCTTTTTCCTGGGCGTCGCTGCAACCTGCCAGTAAGCCAGAGCACTGTGCAGCCGCTTCAAACAGGCGCGCAGTCTTGCTGTATATCACGCGCATATAGTTCTCTTCGGTGATGTTCGGGTCATTGACGTTCATCAACTGCAGAACTTCACCTTCGGCGATGACATTCACCGCTTCGGACATGACTTCCAGTACTTTCAGTGAGCCAAGGCTGGTCATCATCTGAAAGGCGCGGGTGTAAATAAAATCACCGACCAACACACTGGCTGCATTACCAAACGCAGCATTAGCGGTGGCTTTGCCGCGGCGCATATCTGATTCATCCACAACATCGTCATGGAGAAGCGTCGCAGTGTGGATAAATTCGATTAATGCGGCGATGGTGACATGCGCATTGCCTTCGTAGCCAACGGCACGCGCAGCCAGTACGGCAATCATCGGACGGATACGTTTACCGCCGCCGCTAACAATGTAATAACCCAACTGGTTGATTAGCTGAACATCAGAGTTGAGCTGTTGCAGGATTGTCGCATTAACACCCGCCATATCTTGCGCGGTTAACTCATTGATTTTTTCTAAATTCATCGCAAAAGCCGGGCTTTCAGTCCTGTTTACCACATATCAAAATGGGATAACGAAGGGTTACGGGTTAGAATAGTATTGTTGATTGTACTGAAAAAACGCGCCAGATAAACGTTGCCCTACGCATTGTGTTTTTTTTCTGCATGGATTGACGATCGCACTTGTCAAAGGCTCGCGTTTTGCGTAATATTCGCGCCCTATTGTGAATATTTATAGCGCACTCTGAATCACACGATGATGTGCGCGGAAGCGGAGTTTTTTATGTACGCGGTTTTCCAAAGTGGTGGTAAACAACACCGAGTAAGCGAAGGTCAGACCGTTCGCCTGGAAAAGCTGGACATCGCAACTGGCGAATCTGTTGAATTCGCTGAAGTTCTGATGATCGCAAACGGTGAAGAAGTCAAAATCGGCGTTCCTTTCGTTGATGGCGGCGTAATCAAAGCTGAAGTTGTTGCTCACGGTCGTGGCGAGAAAGTTAAAATCGTTAAGTTTCGTCGTCGTAAACACTATCGTAAGCAACAGGGCCACCGTCAGTGGTTCACTGATGTGAAAATCACTGGCATCAGCGCCTAAGACCTGAGGAGTAGATTTAAATGGCACATAAAAAGGCTGGCGGCTCAACTCGTAACGGTCGCGATTCAGAAGCTAAACGCCTGGGCGTTAAGCGTTTCGGTGGCGAATCCGTTCTGGCGGGTAGCATCATCGTTCGTCAGCGTGGCACCAAATTCCACGCTGGTACTAACGTAGGTTGCGGTCGTGACCACACTCTGTTTGCTAAAGCAGACGGTAAAGTGAAATTTGAAGTTAAAGGCCCGAATAACCGTAAATACATCAGCATCGTTGCTGAGTAAGTTTTTCGTGGTCCGGTAACGGATGAAAGCCCCGCAACACGTTGCGGGGCTTTTTACATTAGAAGTCCGGAAAACTTTCTGTAGGGAAAACGGGCATGAAGCAGCAGGCTGGCATTGGTATTCTTTTGGCGCTCACTACCGCAATGTGCTGGGGAGCACTGCCAATTGCAATGAAACAGGTGCTGACGGTAATGGAACCCCCGACAGTGGTGTTTTATCGTTTTTTAATGGCGGCAATCGGCCTTGGTACGATTCTGGCCTGTAAACGTAAACTCCCTTCGCTGCGCCAGTTTCGCAAGCCGAAATGGCTGGTGTTGCTCGCCATTGCGACCGGTGGGCTATTCGGTAATTTCGTGCTCTTTAGTTCCTCCCTGCAGTATTTAAGCCCGACTGCGTCGCAGGTGATTGGGCAACTGTCGCCGGTTGGTATGATGGTCGCCAGCGTCTTTATCCTGAAAGAGAAGATGCGCGGGACGCAGGTGATTGGCGCAATCATGTTGCTTTGCGGTCTGGTTATGTTTTTCAACACCAGCCTGATTGAGATTTTTACCAAACTGACTGACTACACCTGGGGCGTCATTTTCGGCGTCGGGGCGGCAACGGTTTGGGTCAGTTATGGTGTCGCGCAAAAAGTATTATTGAGGCGTCTGGCTTCACAACAGATCCTCTTTTTGCTGTACACTTTATGTACGATGGCGTTACTGCCTTTGGCCCGGCCTGGCGTGATTTCCCAGCTCAGTAACTGGCAACTTGCGTGCCTGTTTTTCTGTGGCCTGAATACGCTGGTCGGCTATGGCGCGCTGGCGGAAGCAATGGCTCGCTGGCAGGCTGCGCAGGTCAGCGCGCTCATCACCCTGACGCCGCTGTTTACGTTGTTGTTTTCAGATTTATTATCAATGGCCTGGCCCGATGTTTTCGCCAGACCGATGTTAAACCTTATCGGTTATCTCGGTGCGTTTGTCGTGGTTGCGGGAGCAATGTATTCCGCCATTGGCCATCGTCTTTGGGGACGCTGGCGCAAGCGTGAAGTGGTTGTCACTTTGCCCCGCTCAGGCGAATGAGTTACGGAGAGTAAAATGAAGTTTGTTGATGAAGCGGTCATCCTGGTCGTGGCGGGTGACGGCGGTAACGGTTGTGTGAGCTTCCGTCGCGAAAAATACATTCCCAACGGTGGACCGGATGGCGGCGACGGTGGTGATGGCGGCGACGTCTGGCTGGAAGCAGATGAGAACCTGAACACCTTAATTGACTACCGCTTTGAAAAATCATTCCGCGCTGAACGTGGTCAGAACGGTCAAAGCCGTGACTGCACGGGTAAGCGCGGTAAAGATGTGACGGTGAAAGTGCCGGTAGGTACTCGTGTGATTGACCAGGGCACAGGCGAAACCATGGGCGATATGACCAAACACGGTCAGCGTCTGATGGTGGCGAAAGGCGGCTGGCATGGTCTGGGCAATACCCGTTTCAAATCATCCGTTAACCGTACGCCGCGCCAGAAGACGATGGGGACGCCGGGTGATAAACGCGACCTCATGCTGGAGCTGATGCTGCTGGCGGATGTGGGGATGCTGGGTATGCCGAATGCGGGCAAATCTACTTTCATCCGCGCCGTCTCTGCGGCAAAACCTAAAGTGGCTGACTATCCGTTTACCACACTGGTTCCAAGCCTCGGCGTCGTGCGTATGGATAACGAAAAAAGCTTCGTGGTAGCGGACATCCCGGGGCTGATTGAAGGGGCATCTGAGGGTGCAGGTCTTGGTATTCGCTTCCTCAAACATCTTGAGCGCTGCCGCGTATTGCTACATCTGATCGATATCGATCCGATTGACGGTTCCGATCCGGTTGATAATGCGCGGATCATCATTGGCGAGCTGGAAAAATACAGCGAAAAACTGGCGGCTAAACCGCGTTGGCTGGTCTTCAATAAAATTGACCTGATGGACAAAGCTACAGCAGAAGCCAAAGCCAAAGAGATCGCCGAAGCATTGGGCTGGCAAGATAAGTATTACCTTATCTCTGCGGCCAGCCAGCAAGGTGTTAAGGACCTCTGTTGGGATGTGATGACCTTTATCATCGAAAACCCGATCGCTCAGGCGCAGGAAGAGAAACAGCCAGAGAAGGTCGAGTTTATGTGGGACGATTATCACCGTCAGCAGCTTGAAGAAGCCGAAGAAGACGACCTGGACGATGATGACTGGGACGAAGATGACGAAGAAGGCATTGAGTTCATCTACAAACACTGATTCTGCTATTCCCCCACGGACGAACGTCTGAGGGGGATTACAGACACTCTGAGCCGGGAAAGCGTTAACGCTACCCGGCTTTTTTATTAATTGTTCTGGTAGATGTCTTTGTACAGGCGGCTTTCAAAGCGAACCAGTGGGATACGTCGGTTACGCTGATCGGCGGGTTCTACCGCATAACCCGACAAATATTGTACGAAGGCCATTCGCTGCCCGCTTGCGGTAGTGATAAAACCAGCCAGGTTGTAAACGCCTTGCAGCGAACCTGTTTTGGCAGATACCTTGCCGTCCACGCCAGCTTCATGCAGACCCGCCCGGTACTGTAATGAGCCATCATAACCCGCAAGCGGCAGCATAGAGATGTAATTGAGCTCGTTGTCATGCTGGGCAATGTACTGGAGTACCTGCATCATGGTGGCAGGCGCAATCAGATTGTGGCGCGACAGACCCGAGCCATCCGCAATGATCGTGTTTCCGATATCCACGCCGGCTTGCTGACGCAGAATCTGACGAACTGCATCAGAACCGGCGCGCCAGGTGCCCGGTACGCCAAAGCGGGCATGACCAATCATGCGGAAAACGGTATCGGCAACCATGTTGTCCGACTTTTTCAGCATGATTTTCAGCAAATCATGCAACGGGGCCGATTGTGTGCTGGCGATAACTGTGCCGGGCTCGTTGACTTGTGTCTGGCGCAACAGGGTTCCCGTATAGGTAATGCCTGCATCTTTGAGTTCTGCCTTGATTATAGCGCCGGCATAACTGGCGCCATCCTGAATGGCAAAAGCCAGCGGTAGCGGGTCAGTACGTTGTGGCAGGCAGCCGGTCAGCGTGAAGCGGTTTAAATCGCCAGGAACAACATCCAGTTCGCAGTATTGCCCTTCGGATGAGCCGCGCGCCAGCGTACGGACCTGGCTGAACATGTTTACCGGGTAGTATGATGCGACGCGGATATACGCAAGGTCTCCGGGTTTCTGCGCGCTGTATAACGAAACAGAAAAACAGTTGCGGTCGATAATGGCTGCTGCGGGTGGGGCGCTAAAGCACTGGGTCATGTCGTTCCATGGCCAGCCGGGGGCTTTGTCATGGCTGGCAAAAATCGATGTATCGATAAGGACATTTCCCTCGATTTTTTGCACTCCAGATTTTTTCAGGGTCGCGACCATATTGCGTATATTCTGACGTTTTAACGTCGGATCGCCGCCAAATCTTGCGACTAAGTCACCTTTTAATACACCATTGTCAACCGTACCTTTACTCTCCAGCGTCGTGGTGAAGCGGAAATCAGGGCCAAGCTGTAATAAAGCAGCCAGCGCGGTAATGACTTTTTGCGTACTCGCCGGTAAAGCCATTTGCTTGCCGTGATAATCGATATCCGGTTCCTGTGCTCCCACCTTTTGCACTATGAGGGCGAGATTCGCGCCGTCCGGTAACTGGTTTATGTACTCGTCGACATTCGCGGCCTGAACATTCAGGGCTATACTTGTTGTCAATCCGATGAAAAATCTGGGAAATCGCATAATCTCGCGCTAACAACCTGGAAACAAGCCGTCATACTACGGCGCATCGACCCGGAAAGTAAACGATGACCCATAGTGAACTTCCGGGTAAAATACGTATCAAATTGAAAAATTGTTGCTGACCTGGGGCTTTGTCTCCGGGTCAGTTTTCTTTTGCTTCTGGTCGGGGGTTATGCACCTGAATCCGGGCAGACATAGCAGCCGGGGCGGGAGACTGCTCCATACAGGAAAGTTTAAGAGGTATAACAAATGCAAGCTATTCCGATGACCTTACGTGGTGCCGAAAAACTGCGCGAAGAGCTGGATTTTTTGAAATCAGTGCGCCGTCCTGAAATTATCGCCGCGATCGCGGAAGCGCGCGAGCATGGTGACCTGAAAGAAAATGCGGAATACCATGCAGCCCGCGAACAGCAAGGCTTTTGTGAAGGTCGTATCAAAGATATCGAAGCAAAACTGTCCAATGCGCAGGTTATCGATATCTCTAAAATGCCGAACAATGGTCGTGTAATTTTTGGTAGTACGGTCAGTGTGCTCAATCTGGATACTGAGGAAGAGCAGACTTACCGTATTGTGGGTGACGACGAAGCTGACTTTAAGCAAAATCTGATCTCCGTAAATTCACCGATCGCGCGTGGTCTGATCGGTAAAGAACAAGACGATGTCGTTGTCATTCGTACCCCGGGCGGCGATGTCGAATTCGAAATTATCAAAGTGGAATATCTCTGAATAATTTCGTTAACCGCACTTGTTGACGTATTGTAAAGAAAAGAAAAAGGCCGCACTGCGGCCTTTTAACAACTCAATGAGCATGGCATTTTGCTCGTCTGTTAGCGAAAACCCCTCGTTTTACACAGATTTTGTGTTCAATTAAGGATATTCTTAGCGCGGCAGCGAGATTTTGCGCTCTTTAGCAGGACGATAAAGTACCAGCGTTTTACCGATGACCTGTACGTTACAGGCGCCGGTTTCGCGTACAATAGCTTCCACGATCAAGGTCTTAGTCTCGCGGTCTTCGGTAGCGATTTTAACCTTGATAAGCTCATGGTGCTCTAACGCTTGTTCGATCTCGGCCAGTACCCCTTCGGTCAAACCATTATTGCCAAGCATAACTACCGGCTTGAGCGGATGTGCCAGACCTTTCAGGTGCTGTTTTTGTTTAGTACTCAGATTCATCGTATATTTTGCTTACGTTGGGATTGAAAACGGGTCATTCTACCGCCATCTCCCATATATCACCAAATCGCCGCGTGTAATTTTACGTTGCTGTATACGATGAACCCAGACGGAATGTGAAATGACAGGTAAAAAGCGTTCTGCCAGCTCGAGTCGCTGGCTTCAGGAACACTTTAGCGATAAATATGTTCAACAGGCGCAGAAAAAGGGGTTACGTTCCCGTGCCTGGTTTAAACTTGATGAAATACAGCAAAGTGACAAACTTTTTAAGCCGGGAATGACAGTTGTCGATCTCGGTGCCGCTCCTGGTGGCTGGTCGCAATATGCGGTCACGCAGATCGGGGGCACAGGCCGAATCATCGCGTGTGATCTTTTACCTATGGATCCAATCGTTGGTGTGGACTTTCTTCAGGGTGACTTTCGTGATGAATTAGTCCTGAAAGCATTACTGGATCGAGTCGGGGACAGTAAAGTACAAGTTGTCATGTCAGATATGGCACCAAACATGAGCGGAACCCCAGCAGTTGATATTCCCCGCTCTATGTACCTGGTGGAACTGGCGCTACAGATGTGCCGGGATGTGTTAGCGCCTGGTGGTGGTTTTGTTGTGAAAGTCTTTCAGGGCGAAGGTTTCGATGAGTACCTTAGGGAAATTCGCTCTCTGTTTACGAAAGTGAAAGTTCGTAAGCCGGACTCTTCCCGTGCCCGTTCACGAGAAGTGTACATTGTAGCGACCGGGCGAAAACTATAGTAACCTGACGCTGTTTTTAACACAGTTGTAATATGAGGTTAATCCCTTGAGTGACATGGCGAAAAACCTAATACTCTGGCTGGTCATTGCCGTTGTGCTGATGTCAGTATTCCAGAGCTTTGGGCCCAGCGAGTCTAATGGCCGTAAGGTGGATTATTCTACCTTCCTGCAGGAGGTCAACCAGGACCAGGTTCGCGAAGCGCGTATCAACGGACGTGAGATCAACGTTACCAAGAAAGATAGTAACCGTTACACGACTTACATCCCGGTGAACGATCCGAAACTGCTTGATAACCTGCTGACTAAAAATGTCAAAGTGGTTGGCGAGCCGCCGGAAGAACCTAGCCTGCTGGCTTCAATCTTTATTTCCTGGTTCCCGATGCTGTTGCTGATTGGGGTCTGGATATTCTTTATGCGCCAAATGCAGGGCGGCGGTGGCAAAGGTGCCATGTCGTTCGGCAAGAGCAAGGCGCGTATGCTCACCGAAGACCAAATTAAAACGACTTTTGCGGATGTTGCGGGTTGCGACGAAGCGAAAGAAGAAGTGGGTGAGCTGGTTGAATACCTGCGTGAACCGAGCCGCTTCCAGAAACTGGGGGGTAAAATCCCGAAAGGCGTCCTGATGGTCGGCCCTCCGGGTACCGGTAAAACGCTGCTCGCGAAAGCGATCGCGGGTGAAGCGAAGGTGCCATTCTTTACCATTTCTGGTTCTGACTTTGTGGAAATGTTCGTTGGTGTCGGTGCATCACGTGTGCGTGACATGTTCGAACAAGCCAAAAAAGCGGCACCGTGTATTATTTTCATTGATGAAATCGACGCCGTTGGTCGCCAGCGTGGTGCTGGCCTGGGCGGCGGCCATGATGAACGTGAGCAGACGCTGAACCAGATGCTGGTTGAGATGGATGGTTTCGAAGGTAACGAAGGTATCATCGTTATTGCTGCGACTAACCGTCCGGACGTTCTTGACCCTGCACTGTTACGTCCGGGCCGCTTTGACCGTCAGGTTGTTGTGGGTCTGCCGGATGTGCGCGGTCGTGAGCAAATCCTGAAAGTGCATATGCGTCGCGTACCGCTTTCTCCGGATATTGATGCGGCAATTATCGCTCGCGGTACGCCTGGTTTCTCCGGTGCGGATCTGGCAAACCTGGTGAACGAAGCAGCGCTGTTTGCTGCTCGCGGCAACAAGCGCGTCGTTTCGATGGTTGAGTTCGAAAAAGCGAAAGACAAAATCATGATGGGTGCGGAACGTCGCTCCATGGTGATGACGGAAGCACAGAAAGAATCGACTGCTTATCATGAAGCAGGCCATGCGATTATTGGTCGTCTGGTACCGGCACACGATCCGGTACACAAAGTCACTATTATTCCGCGTGGTCGCGCACTGGGCGTGACGTTCTTCCTGCCGGAAGGGGACGCGATCAGCGCCAGCCGTCAGAAGCTGGAAAGCCAGATCTCTACACTGTATGGCGGTCGCCTCGCAGAAGAGATCATCTACGGTGCTGAGCAAGTTTCTACCGGTGCGTCGAACGACATCAAAGTGGCGACAAACCTGGCGCGTAACATGGTGACCCAGTGGGGTTATTCAGACAAACTCGGTCCATTGCTCTACGCTGAAGAAGAAGGCGAAGTGTTCCTTGGTCGTAGCGTAGCGAAAGCGAAACATATGTCTGATGAAACCGCACGGATTATCGATCAGGAAGTGAAAGCATTGATTGAGCGCAACTACAATCGTGCACGCCAGATCCTGAACGAAAATATGGATATCCTGCATGCGATGAAAGACGCGTTGATGAAATATGAAACCATCGATGCGCCGCAAATCGATGACCTGATGGCTCGTCGCGACGTGCGTCCGCCAGCCGGCTGGGAAGATCCTGACACCAACAATTCTGACAGCAATGGCACCCCGCGTGCACCGCGTCCGGTAGACGAACCGCGTACGCCGAACCCGGGTAACACGATGTCTGAACAGTTGGGCGACAAGTAAGTTTTCTCTTGCCGATGATGTGTTCTTTTGCTGAAACCCTGGGGCTTGCTCCGGGGTTTTTCTTTTTTGCACAACCAAATATTCAAAAGGTTTTACGTCATGAAATTGCATGCTCAGGGTACCACCCTCGATCTTTCTCATCCGCATGTGATGGGGATCCTCAATGTGACGCCGGATTCTTTTTCAGATGGCGGAACGCATAACACGTTGGTCGAGGCGGTCAGGCATGCCAATCTGATGATTAATGCCGGCGCAACGATTGTGGATGTCGGTGGCGAATCTACCCGCCCTGGTGCTGCAGAGGTCAGCGTGGAGGAAGAGCTGGAGCGCGTGATTCCGGTGGTGGAAGCGATAGCGCAGCGTTTTGAAGTATGGATTTCTGTCGACACCTCTAAGCCCGAAGTGATCCGTGAATCGGCCAGGGTAGGGGCGCACATTATTAATGACATCCGTTCGCTGACTGAACCTGGCGCACTGGAGGCCGCGGCGGAAACGGGGCTCCCTGTCTGTCTGATGCATATGCAGGGGCAGCCTAAGACCATGCAAGAAGCGCCAAAATATGATGATGTCTTTGCCGATGTGAATCGTTTCTTTATTGACCACATTGCACGCTGTGTGCGGGCTGGTATCTCAAAAGAGAAATTGTTACTCGACCCCGGATTTGGTTTCGGTAAGAATCTCACACACAACTACGCGCTCCTCGCCCGCCTGGCGGAGTTTCATCATTTTAACCTGCCTCTGTTGGTAGGAATGTCGCGTAAATCGATGGTTGGCCAGCTACTGAACGTTGGCCCGAACGAAAGATTGAGTGGTAGCCTGGCATGTGCGGTGATTGCCGCCATGCAAGGTGCGCACATTATTCGTGTCCACGATGTAAAAGAAACGGTTGAAGCCATGCGGGTGGTGGAAGCCACACTGTCAGCGTCAGCGAAGGAAAACAAACGCTATGAGTAATCGTAAATATTTTGGCACCGATGGTATCCGTGGTCGCGTTGGTGATGCGCCAATTACCCCTGACTTTGTGCTTAAACTGGGCTGGGCGGCCGGTAAGGTACTGGCGCGTCATGGCTCACGCAAAATTATCATTGGCAAAGATACCCGCATTTCCGGCTATATGCTGGAATCTGCACTCGAAGCTGGTCTCGCCGCTGCGGGTTTGTCTGCCTCTTTTACCGGGCCGATGCCTACTCCCGCAGTGGCATATCTTACCCGTACGTTTCGTGCGGAAGCGGGGATTGTCATCTCAGCATCGCATAACCCTTTCTATGACAACGGCATTAAATTCTTTTCTATTGACGGTACCAAGCTGCCGGACGCGGTAGAAGAAGCCATCGAAGCTGAGATGGAAAAAGAACTGACCTGCGTGGATTCAGCCGAGCTGGGTAAAGCCAGCCGTATCGTGGATGCCGCTGGTCGTTATATCGAATTTTGCAAAGCGACATTCCCGAACGAGCTCAGCCTGAATACGCTTAAAATTGTTGTGGACTGCGCGAATGGCGCTACTTACCACATTGCTCCGAGTGTTTTCCGCGAACTGGGTGCGAAGGTAATCGCAATGGGATGCGAGCCTGATGGCGTAAACATCAATGAAAACTGCGGCGCAACGGATGTCAGGGCATTGCAGCAACGTGTCCTGAGTGAAAAAGCGGATTTAGGTATTGCTTTTGATGGCGACGGTGATCGCGTGATCATGGTCGACCATGAAGGCAACAAGGTTGATGGCGACCAAATTCTCTACATCATCGCGCGCGAAGCCTTGCGTCAGGGGCAATTACGCGGCGGCGCTGTAGGGACGCTGATGAGTAACATGGGACTGGAACTGGCGTTAAAACAGCTTGGCATTCCATTTGCGCGCGCGAAAGTGGGTGACCGCTACGTCCTCGAAAAATTGCAGGAAAAAGGCTGGCGCCTTGGCGCAGAGAACTCCGGCCACGTCATTCTGCTGGACAAAACGACAACCGGCGATGGGATTGTAGCAGGCCTGCAAGTTGTGGCGGCAATGGTGCGTAATCACATGAGCCTGCATGATTTATGCAGCGGGATGACCATGTTCCCCCAGATACTGGTGAATGTGCGCTATACCTCCAGCGACATTGATCCGCTCGAAGATGAGCAGGTTAAAAGCGTGACCGCTGAGGTTGAAGCGGCGTTGGGCAATCGTGGCCGCGTACTGTTGCGTAAATCCGGAACTGAACCATTGATTCGCGTCATGGTGGAAGGCGAGGTTGAAGAGCACGTAGTTGCGTTTGCCAACCGTATCGCAGATGCGGTTAAAGCAGTTTAATGGCCATTAAGTGTCTAAAAAGGCGGCGTTTGCTGCCTTTTTAATACGAGATGTCTCCGTTTTTGCTGTTTTTTTCCTCACTTGATAAAATGCGCTTAAAATGCCCTTGCGAAGGTGATTCGCTTTGGTTAGTATTCACACCCGCTTCAGTGGGAAACATTAACAACCCCACTTTTATTGGTTTGAAGCATTGGCATGCGGCAACCCCGCAAGGAACAGGTTGATTATGTACGAAGCTCTTTTAGTTGTTTTCCTTATTGTGGCAATTGGCCTTGTTGGTTTAATCATGCTGCAGCAAGGTAAAGGCGCTGATATGGGAGCCTCATTTGGCGCAGGCGCTTCTGCAACGTTGTTCGGTTCAAGTGGTTCTGGTAACTTCATGACCCGTATGACCGCTGTGTTGGCGACACTGTTCTTCATCATCAGTCTGGTGCTGGGTAACATCAATACCAACAAAACCAATAAAGGAAGTGAATGGGAAAGACTGAGTGCTCCGGCTCATACTGAGCAGACTCAGCCAGCAGCTCCGGCGCAGCCGAGCAGCGATATCCCGAAATAAGCAGTCGTCGTACCGAGGTGGTGGAATTGGTAGACACGCTACCTTGAGGTGGTAGTGCCCTAACGGGCTTGTGGGTTCGAGTCCCATCCTCGGTACCAATATTCCGGAAAAAAGACGCTAAAAAGCGTCTTTTTTTTCGCCTGCAGAAAAGCCCGTTCTCCAGAAGCTACATGGCGCCGCCTGGGCTGATGGCGTTTCGCTGCGGCAGGTGTCATTACATAGACGTTATTGCATAAAAAAAGCCGCTTTCGCGGCTTTTCTCATTTCTGTCGGTGCTTATTTGGCTTTGTTTTCCAGGTTTTCAACCTGCGGCAGACCCGTCGCAGAGGAGGCGGAAAGCAGGCCAGATTGTGCATAACCAAACAGTTTTTCACGTGTATCGGTGATGTCCAGATTGCGCATGGTCAACTGGCCAATACGATCATCCGGAGAGAAGACGGAATCGCCTTTCTCCATGGTCAAACGCTCTGGCTTATAAGTCAGGTTGTCAGACACAGTATTCAGGATGGAGTAATCGTTACCACGACGCAGTTCCAGCCTGACTTCACCCGTAATCTGGCTTGCTACCCAGCGTTGCAGACCATCACGCAGCATTAATGCCTGAGAATCGAACCAGCGGCCCTGATAGAGCAAACGACCCAACTGGCGCCCATGCGCATGATATTGTTCGATAGTATCTTCGTTGTGAATGCCCGTCAGCAGGCGCTCGTACGCAATATGCAGCAGTGCCATACCCGGTGCTTCATAAATACCGCGGCTCTTCGCTTCAATGATACGGTTTTCAATCTGGTCGCTCATGCCCAGACCGTGACGACCACCGATCCGGTTGGCTTCCAGCATTAGCTCGACATCATCGCTAAATGTTTTGCCATTAAGGGCAACCGGATGGCCTTGTTCAAAGCGTACGGTTACTTCTTCCGCCGGGATTTTGACATTTTCGTCCCAGAACTTCACGCCCATGATTGGGTTAACGATTTTCACGCTGGAATTGAGGAATTCAAGATCCTTCGCTTCATGTGTTGCACCGAGCATGTTCGAGTCAGTGGAGTACGCTTTTTCCACGGACATTTTGTAGTCGAAACCACAGGCGATCATGAATTCGGACATTTCCTGACGGCCACCCAGCTCATCAATAAAGTCGGTGTCCAGCCAGGGCTTATAAATTTTCAGCTCGGCATTGGTCAACAGGCCATAACGATAGAAGCGCTCAATATCATTACCTTTATAGGTACTGCCATCGCCCCAGATGTTAACGCCATCTTCTTTCATTGCTGCCACGAGCATTGTACCGGTCACCGCGCGACCGAGCGGGGTTGTGTTGAAGTAGGTCAATCCGCCCGTTGTATTATGAAACGCGCCGCACTGAATCGCAGCAATGCCTTCGGCAACCAGTTGCTTGCGGCAGTCGATCAGGCGGGCATTCTCCGCGCCATATTCCTTCGCACGACGAGGAATTGCGTCATAGTCGTCCTCGTCCGGTTGACCCAGATTCGCAGTGTATGCATAAGGAACGGCACCTTTTTTGCGCATCCACAGCAATGCCGCGCTGGTATCCAGGCCTCCGGAGAAGGCGATACCAATACGTTGACCAACCGGAAGATGCTTGAGAATCGTCGTCATAAAATAAATCCCTGCTTTATATACCTATGGTGAGAGACTTAACAGCCACGCCATGATGTTTAATACCATTCTCAGTTATTACGATAGTGAATGGTTATGCAAAATAAATGAGTTTTCATTTAAACATCTTTTGGCGATGACAGGAAGAGAAGAGTGCAATTTTCACCGCAATAATGACGGGGAATGCCCTCTGAAAATGCATCCACCCTTGCGCATGATAATACAAGTCAGGGCGCATAAAATGCAAACTTCTCAGGGTTGACAGATAGTTATGTTTATCAATATAATGGATGCAGATTATACGTCCCGTCTTCGGTACCAAATCCCAGCATTATTTGCAAATCTTCTGCTAACCGAGTAGAATTTGCCACGTTTCAGGCGCGGGGTGGAGCAGCCTGGTAGCTCGTCGGGCTCATAACCCGAAGGTCGTCGGTTCAAATCCGGCCCCCGCAACCACTTTCCCGAAGTGTTCTTTTTCAAATATACTATGAAGACTTAACGCCTTCGTCGCTGGATTTGAAAAAAATACTCCCGGAAGGTTCTCCAGGCCGCAGTTGCGGCTATAGGGTTCAGTTATTTAAAGCCCCGATTTATCGGGGTTTTTTGTTATCTGACTACGGAATAACTGGGCTTTACGCCCTTTTTTTATGTCTTGGGGGTGGGCTTGTCCACATTAGAGCAAAAATTAACAGAGATGATCACAGCACCGGTTGAAGCGCTGGGCTACGAGCTGGTTGGTATTGAATTTGTGCGTGGTCGCACATCTACACTGCGCATCTATATTGATAGTGAAGATGGCATCAATGTTGATGATTGTGCCGATGTCAGCCATCAGGTCAGCGCGGTGATGGATGTTGAAGATCCTATTACCGTCGCTTATAACCTGGAAGTGTCCTCACCAGGCCTTGATCGTCCCTTATTTACAGCGGAACACTACGCGCGTTTTACGGGTGAAGAGGTGTCGCTGGTCTTGCGCATGGCGGTACAGAACCGTCGCAAATGGCAAGGTGTTATCAAAGGTGTCGATGGCGAGATGATCACCGTTACGGTCGAAGGTAAAGATGAAGTGTTCGCATTGAGCAACATTCAGAAAGCGAACCTGGTCCCCCACTTTTAACAGTCTGGATTGAGGTGAAAGGCCCCCGATGAATAAAGAAATTTTGGCTGTTGTTGAAGCTGTTTCTAACGAAAAAGCGCTGCCGCGTGAAAAAATCTTCGAAGCGCTGGAAAGTGCTCTGGCTACAGCAACCAAGAAAAAATATGAGCAAGAGATCGATGTCCGTGTAGAGATCGATCGTAAAAGCGGTGATTTCGATACGTTCCGCCGTTGGGTTGTGGTTGAAGAAGTTACCCAGCCGACGCGCGAAATTACGCTGGAAGCGGCTCGCTTCGAAGACGAAAGCATGAATGTGGGTGATTTTGTTGAAGACCAGATCGAATCTGTCACCTTTGACCGTATTACCACCCAGACGGCAAAACAGGTTATCGTGCAGAAAGTTCGCGAAGCTGAACGTGCGATGGTTGTTGACCAGTTCCGTGAGCATGAAGGCGAAATCATCACCGGCGTGGTGAAGAAAGTGAACCGCGATAACATCACGCTTGATCTGGGTAGCAATGCCGAAGCGGTCATTCTGCGTGAAGACATGTTGCCGCGTGAAAACTTCCGTCCGGGCGACCGTATTCGCGGTGTGCTCTACGCTGTACGTCCCGAAGCGCGTGGTGCCCAGCTGTTCGTGACGCGTTCCAAACCTGAGATGCTGATCGAACTGTTCCGCATTGAAGTACCGGAAATCGGCGAAGAAGTTATTGAAATCAAAGCAGCGGCTCGCGATCCTGGTTCTCGTGCAAAAATTGCTGTGAAAACCAACGACAAGCGTATCGATCCGGTCGGTGCGTGCGTGGGGATGCGTGGCGCGCGTGTTCAGGCGGTATCAACCGAACTGGGCGGCGAGCGAATCGATATTGTCCTGTGGGATGATAACCCGGCGCAGTTCGTTATTAACGCCATGGCACCTGCTGATGTTGCTTCTATCGTTGTCGATGAAGACAAGCACACCATGGATATCGCTGTTGAAGCCGGTAACCTGGCTCAGGCGATTGGCCGTAATGGCCAGAACGTTCGTCTGGCTTCGCAGCTGAGCGGCTGGGAACTCAACGTAATGACCGTTGAAGACCTGCAGGCGAAGCATCAGGCAGAAGCCCATGCGGCGATCGACACCTTCACTCGCCACCTCGACATTGACGAAGACTTCGCCACTGTTCTGGTTGAAGAAGGTTTCTCTACGCTGGAAGAACTGGCATATGTGCCAATGAAAGAGCTGCTGGAAATCGACGGTCTGGATGAAGATACCGTTGAAGCCCTGCGCGAACGCGCGAAAAATGCCCTGACCACTCTGGCCCTGGCGCAGGAAGAAAGCATCGGTAATAAAGAACCGGCTGAAGACCTGCTGAACCTGGAAGGTTTGGATCGTGCGTTGGCGTTTAAACTGGCAGCCCGCGGTGTTTGTACGCTGGAAGATCTCGCCGATCAGGGCGTAGATGACCTGAGCGATATCGAAGGTTTAACCGACGAGAAAGCCGGGGAGCTCATCATGGCCGCACGTAATATTTGCTGGTTTGGTGGCGAAGCGTAATAAACTGTAGCAGGAAGGAACAGCATGACAGATGTAACCGTAAAAACGCTGGCCGCTGAGATTCAGACCTCTGTGGACCGCCTGGTACAGCAATTTGCTGATGCAGGGATCCGCAAGTCCGCTGAAGACTCAGTGACAGCACAAGAAAAGCAGACGCTGTTAGCGCATCTGAACCGTGAACATGGCTCAGGTCCTGACAAGCTGACGTTGCAGCGCAAGACGCGCAGTACATTAAGCATTCAGGGCACCGGTGGGAAAAGTAAATCGGTGCAGATCGAAGTCCGTAAAAAACGCACCTTTGTAAAACGCGATCCACAAGAGGCGGAACGTCTCGCAGCGGAAGAAGAGGCGAAGCGTGAAGCGGAGGAGAAGGCCCGTCGTGAAGCAGAGGAAGCTGCTAAGCGCGAAGCCGAGGAACAAGCCAAACGTGATGCCGAAGAAAGAGCGAAGCGTGAAGCGGATGAAAAAGCCAAACGCGAATCTGCTGATAAAGCAAAACGTGAAGCTGCGGAAAATAGCAAAGTGAGCAACCAACAATCTGACGAAATGACCAGGACAGCCCAGGGTGAAAAAGCCCGCCGTGAAGCTGAAGCGCTAGATCTTAAGCGCAAAGCGGAAGAGGAGGCTCGTCGTAAGCTGGAAGAAAATGCGCGTCGCGTAGCGGAAGAAGCTCGTCGCATGGCTGAGGAAAACGAATCCCGTTGGAATGCCAGCAGCGATAAAGAAGAAGAAAGCAGCGACTATCATGTAACCACTTCTCGCCATGCACGCCAGGCTGAGGACGACAGCGACCGCGAAGTTGAAGGTGGTCGTGGTCGTGGTCGTAACGCGAAAGCGGCACGCCCAGCGAAAAAAGGCAACAAGCATGCCGAAAGCAAAGCCGATCGTGAAGAAGCCCGTGCGGCCATTCGCGGTGGTAAAGGCGGCAAACAGCGTAAAGGTTCTGCGCTGCAACAGAGCTTCCAGAAGCCTGTGCAGGCGGTTAACCGTGACGTTGTGATTGGTGAAACGCTGACAGTTGGCGAGCTGGCTAACAAAATGGCGGTGAAAGGTTCTCAGGTCATCAAAGCGATGATGAAACTGGGTGCAATGGCCACCATTAACCAGGTCATCGACCAGGAAACCGCGCAGCTTGTAGCCGAAGAGATGGGCCACAAAGTTATCCTCCGTCGTGAAAACGAACTGGAAGAAGCGGTAATGAGCGACCGTGATACGGGTGCTGCGGCAGAACCGCGTGCGCCGGTCGTGACCATCATGGGTCACGTTGACCACGGTAAAACCTCTCTGCTGGACTACATTCGTTCAACGAAAGTAGCCTCAGGCGAGGCGGGTGGTATTACTCAGCACATCGGTGCTTACCACGTTGAAACCGAAAACGGCATGATCACCTTCCTGGATACCCCGGGCCACGCCGCGTTTACCGCGATGCGTGCACGTGGTGCGCAGGCAACGGATATCGTGGTTCTGGTTGTGGCTGCTGACGATGGCGTGATGCCGCAAACAATCGAAGCTATCCAGCACGCAAAAGCGGCGCAGGTACCGGTTGTTGTTGCGGTCAACAAAATCGATAAGCCAGAAGCGGATCCGGATCGCGTTAAGAATGAATTGTCCCAGTACGGCATTATGCCGGAAGAGTGGGGCGGCGAAAGCCAGTTCGTTCACGTCTCAGCAAAAGCGGGCACTGGTATCGACGAGCTGCTTGACGCTATCCTGCTGCAGGCTGAAGTTCTTGAGCTGAAAGCTATCCGTACCGGTATGGCGAGCGGTGTTGTGATCGAATCCTTCCTGGATAAAGGTCGTGGCCCGGTTGCGTCTGTTCTGGTACGCGAAGGTACCCTGCATAAAGGCGATATCGTTCTGTGTGGCTTTGAATATGGCCGCGTACGTGCGATGCGTGATGAGCTTGGTCGTGAAGTTAGCGAAGCAGGTCCGTCTATTCCGGTTGAAATCCTCGGCTTGTCTGGTGTTCCGGCGGCGGGTGATGAAGCGACTGTTGTTCGCGACGAGAAGAAAGCGCGTGAAGTTGCACTGTATCGTCAGGGCAAATTCCGCGAAGTCAAACTGGCGCGTCAGCAGAAATCCAAACTGGAAAATATGTTCGCCAACATGACCGAAGGCGAAGTTCACGAAGTGAACGTCGTTCTGAAGGCGGACGTTCAGGGCTCTGTCGAAGCGATCACCGATTCTCTGCTGAAACTGTCTACCGACGAAGTGAAAGTGAAGATCGTAGGTTCTGGTGTCGGTGGTATTACCGAAACCGATGCAACGCTGGCCACCGCTTCGAACGCTATTCTGGTTGGCTTTAACGTTCGTGCTGACGCCTCTGCGCGTCGTGTGATCGAAGCCGAAGGTCTGGATCTGCGTTACTACTCCGTCATCTATAACCTGATCGACGAAGTGAAAGCGGCGATGAGCGGCATGCTGTCTCCGGAACTGAAACAGCAGATCATTGGCCTGGCAGAAGTTCGTGACGTGTTCAAATCACCGAAATTCGGTGCGATCGCGGGCTGTATGGTTACCGAAGGCACGATTAAACGTCATAACCCAATCCGCGTCCTGCGTGACAACGTGGTTATCTATGAAGGCGAGCTGGAATCCCTGCGCCGCTTCAAAGATGACGTTAACGAAGTCCGTAACGGCATGGAATGTGGTATCGGCGTGAAGAACTACAACGACGTTCGCGTTGGCGATATGATCGAAGTGTTCGAAATCATCGAGATCCAACGCAGCATCGACTAATCCCGTTGGGATAAGTCCATATGCAGGCCGGGATCGCCTCGCGCCACCCGGCAGTAATCTTAAAAAGGGGCTTTAGCCCCTTTTTTGTCTGGAGAATTTATTATGGCGAAAGAATTTGGTCGCCCACAGCGCGTAGCCCAGGAGATGCAGAAAGAAATCGCCATCATCCTGCAGCGCGAAATTAAAGACCCGCGTGTTGGTATGATGACCACTGTATCGGGCGTTGAAGTCTCTCGCGACCTGGCCTATGCCAAAGTGTTCGTTACTTTCCTGAACGACAAAGATGAAGCCGCCGTTAAAGCGGGCATCAAAGCGCTGCAGGAAGCATCCGGTTTCATCCGTACGCTGCTTGGCAAAGCTATGCGCCTGCGTATCGTGCCGGAACTGACCTTCTTTTATGACAACTCACTGGTGGAAGGGATGCGCATGTCCAACCTCGTTACCAGCGTGGTGAAACATGACGAAGAGCGTCGTGTGAACCCGGACGACAGCAAGGAGGACTAATGAGTCGTCCTCGTCGTCGCGGTCGCGATGTGCACGGCGTGCTGTTGCTGGATAAACCGCAAGGCGCCTCCAGCAACGATGTACTGCAAAAAGTTAAACGTCTTTTTAATGCCAATCGCGCCGGGCACACCGGTGCATTGGATCCTCTGGCCACGGGGATGTTACCGGTGTGTTTGGGTGAGGCGACAAAGTTCTCCCAGTATCTTCTCGATTCAGACAAACGTTACCGCGTGATCGCGAAGCTGGGCCAGCGCACAGATACGTCCGATGCCGATGGCCAGGTGGTTGAAGAACGTCCGGTCAATTTTAATGCTGAGCAACTGGCTGCCGCCCTGGATACCTTCCGTGGCGATATCGAACAAATACCCTCCATGTATTCGGCGCTGAAATATCAGGGCAAAAAGCTCTATGAATACGCACGTCAGGGTATCGAGGTCCCGCGTGAAGCCCGGCCTATCACGGTGTATGAGCTACAGTTTATCCGTCACGAAGGCGATGAACTAGAGCTGGAAGTACACTGTTCGAAAGGCACTTACATCCGCACAATTATTGATGATCTGGGCGAGAAACTGGGCTGCGGCGCCCACGTGATATATCTGCGTCGCCTGGCGGTGAGTAAATATCCTGCCGAGCGAATGGTTACGCTGGAACAACTGCATGACCTGGTTACGCAGGCCGAGCAGCGCGATATCCCGGCGGCTCAACTCCTTGATCCGTTATTAATGCCAATGGATAGCCCGGCAGCTGACTATCCGGTTGTTAACCTCCCGTTGACCTCATCAGTGTACTTTCGCAACGGTAATCCTGTGCGAACCACTGGTACGCCCTATGAGGGTCTGGTGCGTGTCACCGAAGGTGAAAAGGCTAAATTTATCGGTATGGGTGAAATCGATGACGAAGGGCGTGTTGCTCCGCGTCGTCTGGTGGTTGAGTACCCGCCTGCCTAAGCCTCATCTTGCGATAACCAGCCACTGAGAGTAGAATATTGGCGCTTAATGCCGGGTCAATTGTTTAACAATATCTGGTATTAATTCCGGGGTTGCTGAATTAGAGATCGGCACCCTTTCATTTTTTTATCACTGGAGTACAAAATGTCTCTAAGCGTTGAAGCTAAAGCAAAAATCGTTTCTGAGTTTGGTCGTGGCGAAAACGACAGCGGTTCTACCGAAGTTCAGGTTGCACTGCTGACTGCACAGATCAACCACCTGCAGGGCCACTTTGCAGAGCACAAAAAAGATCACCACAGCCGTCGTGGTCTGCTGCGTATGGTTTCTCAGCGTCGTAAACTGCTCGACTACCTGAAACGTAAAGATGTTGCACGCTACACTGCGCTGATCGAGCGTCTGGGTCTGCGTCGCTAATTCTTGCGAGTTTCAAGAAAGGGGCCGTAAGGCCCCTTTTTTCAACCAGACGGCAGTAATTAACAGTACAATAATGTATTGTTGCTATGAATGATCTTCGTTGCAGAGGTTCGCGCGGCTAATGAGAGGCTTTACCCACAAGAGCGGGGTTAGGGTTGTCATTAGTCGCGAGGATGCAGGAAGATCGGGTTTAAACGACAGCATTCCTGGGGTTTGCTGTCATTCATTAAGATTAAGAAAGGATAATATTTTGCTTAATCCGATCGTTCGTAAATTCCAGTACGGCCAACACACCGTGACACTGGAAACCGGCATGATGGCGCGTCAGGCGACAGCCGCTGTTATGGTTAGCATGGATGACACTGCGGTATTCGTTACCGTTGTGGGTGCTAAAAAAGCTAAACCGGGCCAGGATTTCTTCCCTTTAACGGTTAACTATCAAGAGCGTACCTACGCTGCGGGTAAAATTCCGGGTGGCTTCTTCCGTCGCGAAGGCCGTCCAAGCGAAGGCGAAACCCTGATTGCGCGTCTGATTGACCGCCCGGTTCGTCCGCTGTTCCCGGAAGGTTTTGTTAACGAAGTTCAGGTTATTGCAACCGTGGTTTCCGTTAACCCGCAGGTTAACCCTGATATCGTTTCTATGATTGGTGCTTCCGCGGCACTGTCTCTGTCAGGTATTCCGTTTAATGGCCCGATTGGCGCAGCGCGCGTGGGTTACATTAACGATCAATACGTACTGAACCCGACCCAGGAAGAACTGAAAACCAGCAAGCTGGACCTGGTTGTTGCGGGTACCGAAGGTGCGGTACTGATGGTTGAATCCGAAGCTGAATTGCTGAGCGAAGACCAGATGCTGGGCGCAGTTGTATTTGGCCACGAACAGCAGCAGGTTGTTATCCAGGCCATCAATGATCTGGTAAAAGAAGCGGGCAAACCGCGTTGGGACTGGCAGCCGGAAGCCGTCAACGAAGCGCTGAACGCGCGCGTTGCTGCTCTGGCAGAAGCGCGTCTGAGCGATGCTTACCGCATCACTGACAAACAAGAGCGTTATGCTCAGGTTGATGTCATTAAATCTGATGTTGTTGCTGCGCTGGTTGCAGAAGATGAAACGCTGGATGCTAACGAGCTGGGCGACATCCTGCACGCTATCGAGAAAAATGTTGTTCGTAGCCGCGTCCTGGCTGGCGAACCGCGTATCGATGGTCGCGAAAAAGACATGATCCGTGGTCTGGATGTACGTACTGGCGTACTGCCGCGTACTCACGGTTCCGCGCTGTTTACCCGTGGTGAAACTCAGGCTCTGGTGACTGCAACGCTGGGCACTGCCCGCGATGCGCAGATCATTGATGAACTGATGGGTGAGCGTACTGATACCTTCCTGTTCCACTATAACTTCCCTCCGTATTCTGTAGGGGAAACCGGTATGGTCGGCTCGCCGAAACGTCGTGAAATCGGTCACGGTCGTCTGGCGAAACGCGGCGTGCTGGCTGTTATGCCTGAAATGGAAAAATTCCCGTATACCGTTCGCGTGGTATCTGAAATCACCGAATCCAACGGTTCTTCTTCCATGGCTTCCGTGTGCGGTGCCTCTCTGGCACTGATGGACGCTGGCGTGCCAATCAAAGCGGCCGTTGCGGGTATCGCGATGGGCCTGGTGAAAGAAGGCGACAACTTCGTTGTTCTTTCTGACATCCTGGGCGATGAAGATCACTTAGGCGATATGGACTTCAAAGTAGCGGGTTCCCGCGACGGTATCTCTGCACTGCAGATGGATATCAAAATTGAAGGCATCACCAAAGAGATCATGCAGGTTGCGCTGAACCAGGCTAAAGGTGCTCGTCTGCACATCCTGAGCGTGATGGAACAGGCGATCAACGCGCCGCGTGGCGACATTTCTGAATTCGCACCGCGTATCCACACCATCAAGATCAACCCGGACAAAATCAAAGACGTCATCGGTAAAGGTGGCTCTGTTATCCGTGCGCTGACCGAAGAGACCGGCACCACCATCGAAATCGAAGATGACGGTACCGTTAAAATCGCAGCAACCGACGGCGATAAAGCGAAACATGCTATCCGTCGCATCGAAGAGATCACTGCGGAAATCGAAGTCGGCCGTATCTACAACGGTAAAGTGACCCGTATCGTTGACTTTGGCGCATTCGTTGCCATTGGCGGCGGTAAAGAAGGTCTGGTTCACATCTCTCAGATTGCTGACAAGCGCGTTGAGAAAGTGACCGACTACCTGCAGATGGGCCAGGAAGTACCGGTGAAAGTTCTGGAAGTTGATCGCCAGGGCCGTATCCGTCTGAGCATTAAAGAAGCCACTGAACAAACTCAGCCTGAAGCCGCGCCGGAAGCGCCGCAAGCAGAGCAGGGCGAGTAAAATGGTGTTTGCCCTCCGCGTAAGCGGGGGGCTATTTAACTGGCAGGACGCCGTGTTTGCAGCCGGGGGACAGGACGTTCATCCAATTGTTGTCTTCGGGAGTGGGAAATGAAGCCTTTTTTGCGCTGGTGTTTCGTTGCGACAGCTTTAACGCTGGCAGGATGCAGCAACTCTGCCTGGCGTAAGAGCGAAGTCCTCGCGGTGCCATTGCAACCGACTTTGCAGCAAGAAGTGATTCTGGCGCGCATGGAACAAATTCTTGCCAGTCGGGCTTTATCCGATGATGAACGCGCACAGCTTTTATATGAGCGCGGAGTATTGTATGATAGTCTCGGTCTGAGGGCACTGGCGCGAAATGATTTTTCACAAGCGCTGGCTATCCGACCGGATATGCCTGAAGTATTCAATTACTTAGGCATTTATTTAACGCAGGCAGGCAATTTTGATGCTGCCTATGAAGCGTTTGATTCTGTACTTGAGCTTGATCCAACTTACAACTACGCGCACTTGAATCGCGGTATCGCATTATATTACGGCGGTCGCAATAAGTTAGCGCAAGATGATCTGCTGGCGTTTTATCAAGACGATCCCAATGACCCTTTCCGGAGTCTGTGGCTTTACATCGTTGAGCGGAAGCTTGATGAGAAGCAGGCTAAAGAAGCGCTGAAACAACGCTTCGAAAAATCGGGCAAAGAGCAATGGGGATGGAACATTGTCGAGTTCTACCTTGGCGATATTAGCGAACAAGAGCTAATGAACCGCCTGAAGGCAGACGCAACGGATAACACCTCGCTCGCTGAGCATCTCAGTGAAACCAACTTCTATTTAGGTAAGTACTACCTAAGTCTGGGGGAAAAGGACAGCGCTGCGGCTCTGTTCAAATTAGCGGTGGCTAACAACGTTCACAATTTTGTTGAGCACCGTTATGCATTGTTGGAATTAGCGCTCTTGGGCCAGGAGCAAGATGACCTGGCAGAATCGGACCAGCAATAGCTGACGTACACATCAGCCCGTAATCATTATCTTGATTGCCATCACCTTCGCGGGTGAGGGCGTTGTTGTTCGTTAATACACCTACTTTGAGCCGGTTCACACTTTTAATGAAAATTACCGAAAATTTTCACGATGAGTTATGTAGACTGGCCGCCATTAATATCGAGGCACACGTACTACATGGCTGAATTCGAAACCACTTTTGCAGATCTGGGCCTGAAGGCTCCTATCCTTGAAGCCCTTAACGATCTGGGTTACGAAAAACCATCTCCAATTCAGGCAGAGTGCATTCCGCATCTGCTGGGCGGTCGCGACGTTCTGGGTATGGCCCAGACGGGTAGCGGCAAAACCGCAGCGTTTTCATTACCGCTGCTGAACAATCTTGATCCTGAGCTGAAAGCACCGCAAATCCTGGTGCTGGCGCCGACCCGCGAACTGGCGGTTCAGGTTGCCGAAGCCATGACAGATTTCTCTAAACATATGCGCGGCGTGAACGTGGTTGCCCTTTATGGCGGCCAGCGTTATGACGTGCAGTTACGTGCCCTGCGCCAGGGGCCGCAGATTGTTGTCGGTACCCCGGGTCGTCTGCTTGACCACCTGAAACGCGGTACGCTGGACCTCTCTAAACTGAGCGGTCTGGTGCTGGACGAAGCCGATGAAATGCTGCGTATGGGCTTCATCGAAGACGTTGAAACCATCATGGCAGAGATCCCGGACGGTCATCAGACCGCGCTGTTCTCTGCAACCATGCCGGAAGCGATTCGCCGCATCACCCGCCGCTTTATGAAAGAGCCGCAGGAAGTGCGCATTCAGTCCAGCGTGACCACGCGCCCGGATATCAGCCAGAGCTACTGGACTGTGTACGGCATGCGTAAAAACGAAGCGCTGGTACGTTTCCTGGAAGCAGAAGATTTTGATGCGGCGATCATCTTCGTTCGTACCAAAAACGCGACCCTGGAAGTGGCGGAAGCGCTGGAGCGTAGCGGTTATAACAGCGCTGCGCTGAACGGCGACATGAACCAGGCGCTGCGTGAGCAGACGCTGGAGCGTCTGAAAGACGGTCGTCTGGATATCCTGATTGCAACCGACGTGGCAGCACGTGGTCTGGACGTTGAGCGTATCAGCCTGGTTGTTAACTATGACATCCCGATGGATTCCGAGTCTTACGTTCACCGTATCGGCCGTACCGGTCGTGCAGGTCGTGCTGGTCGTGCGCTGCTGTTCGTTGAGAACCGCGAACGTCGTCTGCTGCGTAACATCGAACGCACCATGAAGCTGACCATTCCGGAAGTTGAACTGCCGAATGCTGAGTTGCTGGGCAAACGCCGTCTGGAAAAATTCGCCGCGAAAGTACAGCAGCAGCTGGAAAGCAGCGATCTGGATCAGTACCGCGCTCTGCTGGCTAAAATGCAGCCGGAAGAAGAGCTGGATATCGAAACTCTGGCCGCAGCACTGCTGAAAATGGCACAGGGCGAGCGTCCACTGATTCTGCCGCCGGATCCGGTTATTGAACGCCGTCCGCGTCGTGAATTCCGCGACCGTGATGAGCGCTTCGAGCGCCGTGGCGACCGCAACGATCGTGCTCCGCGTGGCGATCGTAACGGTGAAGATCGTCCGCGTCGTGAACGTCGTGATGCAGGCGAAATGGAGCTGTACCGTATTGAAGTGGGCCGTGATGATGGCGTTGAAGTGCGTCATATCGTTGGCGCGATCGCTAACGAAGGCGACATCAGCAGCCGTTATATCGGTAACATCAAGCTGTTCGGTACCCACTCTACCATTGAGCTGCCGAAAGGCATGCCGGGCGAAGTACTGCAGCACTTTACTCGCACCCGCATCCTGAACAAGCCGATGAACATGCAACTGCTGGGTGATGCACAGCCGCGTCCTGAGCGTGGTGGTGAGCGCCGTGGTAACGGTGAGCGTCGTGAAGGTGGCCGCAGCTTCGGTGGTGGCGAACGTCGTGAAGGTGGTCGCAGCTTCGGTGGTGAGCGTCGTGAAGGCGGTCGTGGTGAAGGCCGTAGCTTCAGTGGTGAGCGTCGCGCGCCGCGTCGTGACCGCGAAGAAGGCACCAGCCGTCGTCGTTTCGGTGACGCATAATCGCACAGTAAGTCAGCTTTACACTTCGTAAAGTAATTAATACAACCCCGGTGCAAAACATCGGGGTTTCTTTTATCTGTTATGTACTCTTGTACTGGTACAATGCAGCGGCATTTTACCTTACTGGAGAAGAAACATGGCAACACTGACAACCACACAAGCTACCCCTTCATTGCTTGCTGGTGTGGTGATTATTGGCGGTACGGTTATTGGCGCGGGGATGTTTTCACTGCCAGTGGTCATGTCAGGCGCGTGGTTCTGTTGGTCGATAGCGGCGCTGGTGTTTACCTGGTTCTGTATGCTGCATTCCGGGCTCATGATTCTGGAAGCGAACCTCAATTACCGCATTGGTGCCAGCTTCGACACCATTACCAAAGATTTGCTGGGCAACGGCTGGAATGTGATCAACGGGCTGTCCATCGCGTTTGTGCTCTATATTCTGACCTACGCCTATATTTCGGCGAGTGGTTCCATTCTGCACCACACCTTTGCGGAGCTGTCGTTAAATGTCCCGCCTCGTGTCGCAGGCCTTGGGTTTGCGCTGCTGGTCGCGTTTATCGTCTGGCTATCAACACGTGCAGTGAGCCGGATGACGGCGATTGTGCTGGGGGCGAAAGTCATCACCTTCTTCCTGACCTTCGGCAGTTTGCTGGGGCATGTTCAGCCTGCGACCTTATTCAACGTGGCGCAAAGCAACGCATCTTATACCCCGTATTTGCTGATGACCCTGCCGTTTTGTCTGGCATCGTTTGGCTACCATGGCAATGTGCCAAGCCTGATGAAGTTCTACGGTAAAGATCCGCGTACTATTGCGCGTTGCCTGGTGTACGGCACGCTACTGGCGCTGGTTCTGTATATGGTATGGCTGTTGGGCACGATGGGGAATATTCCGCGCCCGGCGTTTATCGATATTGCCCGGAAGGGTGGCAACATTGATGTGCTGGTGCAGGCATTAAGCGGCGTACTGAACAGCCGTAGCCTGGATCTGTTGCTGGTGGTCTTCTCCAACTTTGCGGTGGCGAGTTCTTTCCTCGGCGTAACGCTGGGCCTGTTTGATTATCTTGCCGATCTGTTCGGTTTTGATGATTCGGCGCTGGGGCGTTTTAAAACCGCGCTGCTGACGTTTTTGCCACCGATTGTCGGTGGTTTGTTGTGGCCGAATGGCTTTCTCTATGCGATTGGCTATGCGGGGCTGGCGGCGACCATCTGGGCGGCCATTGTGCCGGCTTTACTGGCCCGCGCATCGCGTAAACGTTTTGGCAGCCCACGTTTTCGCGTCTGGGGCGGCAAGCCAATGATTGCGCTGATCCTGGTGTTTGGCGTGGGCAATGCGCTGGTACATGTCCTGTCGAGCTTCAACCTGCTGCCTGTGTATCAATAAACATAAAGCCCGGTGGCGTGCTACGCTTACCGGGCCTACAGGGATCGCGTAGGCCGGATAAGGCGAAGCCGCCATCCGGCAAAAAACTACCCCACCAACTCCTCTTTCACCTGCATCGCTAAATCAAACGAATACAAACGCGCCTGGTGATCAAAGATTTGCCCGTTAACCATAATCTCATCGGCCTGCGTTTCGCGCAGTACAGACTCCAGCCCGTGACGCACTTTCGCCTTATCGCCCACCAGAGACATCCCCAGCGCCTGCTGAACGCCGTATTGCTCGGATGGCGACCAGAACTGATCCATATTTTGGATCGGTGGTGGCAACTGGCCGGTTTCTCCACGGCGCAATTTCACGAAAGCCTGCTGCATGGAGGTAAACAGGAATTCCGCATCGCGGTTACTGTCCGCCACAACGATATTGATACACACCATGGCATACGGTTTTTCCAGGCGCGCGGAAGGCTTGAACTGGGTGCGATACAGATGCAACGCCTGGAACAACATGTCCGGTGCAAAGTGCGAGGCAAACGCAAACGGCAGGCCGAGCTGTGCCGCCAGTTGGGCGCTATAAAGGCTCGAACCGAGCAGCCACACCGGAATTTTCTCGCCATAACCCGGAACCGGGCGAACGTGCGGATTCGGGTCATTGGCATCAAACCAGTCCACCAGTTCGGCAACATCGCGCGGGAAATTATCCACATCGCCGCTCATATGGCGACGCAGTGCCCGCATCGTCGGTTGATCGCTACCTGGCGCGCGTCCAAGCCCCAGATCGATACGACCCGGATAGAGCGTATTGAGTGTTCCGAACTGTTCGGCAATCACCAGCGGAGCATGGTTTGGCAGCATGACACCGCCGGATCCCAGATGCAGAGAGGTGGTATTGGCCGCCAGATAACCAATCAGGACAGACGTCGCCGCACTGGCGATACCCACCATATTATGGTGCTCAGCCAGCCAGAAGCGGTGATATCCGCGCTTTTCAGCAAGCCTGGCGAGATCAAGTGAATGGGCGAAGGCATCTTTGGCAGAAGCGCCCTGTGGGATCGCTGCCAGGTCCAGCACCGAGAAGGCAATCGTTTTGTCAGTCATAACGGCTCACTTTGCTACAGCATAGTCATCAGATTGAAGGTCTTCTTCCAGCCTGGCGCATCCAGGATGCGTCGGCCAGAAAAGCTGCATCTTTAATAGTGCATTAAAATCTGATTACCGTTGTTAACAAAGTGAGCGGTTTCTCAGGCCTGGAGCTCCAGACCCGGTAGGCGACGCCAGTAGCCATTACAGTCGCTGTTTGCGGTCAGCGGCAATGGGGCTTGTCCATGTTCATTAGCGCGGAAGGCGTCGAGCATGGCGAACGTATCCTCGCCCATGGGTGACAAACGTACCATGTCCACGATACCCGCCATCGACTTGAGCTCATTGCCCAGGTTGTAAACGTAACCACTCATGGTCTGGATGCCATTAAGCACAAACACCTGCTGGTTTTCCTGCGACAGCATGCGGCGTCCATTGGGATACTTAATGCAGCAGGTTTCGCACTCATCTTTTGGCCTGTCTTCCGAGCGTGCGGTAAAGCAGCGCGCAGAATACGCCAATGGCAGGTGTCCGTAACTCAGCACTTCCACTTCAAACCGATCGCGGATACCCAGCGTTTCACACTGATCGAGCAAGTTGATGAGCCAGTCGCGGGAGAGTTCTACCGGCATACACCAGCGCATCATGCCTTGTTTAAGCAGAAGACGCAGCGTAACGGCGTTGTAGCAGTTCAGCGCATGTCCCGCGATGAAGGGCAGTTTGCGCTCGGCGCAAAGGTTCACCACGCCGAGGTCGCTGGCCTCCAGCAGGAAATCGCCGTTATCGACATAGCGTTTGAGTTCGTTAAGCTCAGACGAGGCCTGCACCAGCGCGAGAGTCGAGAGCACGACCTGTTTGCCGCTGTCGGCCAGTTGTTTCGCCATATCCAGCCAGTCGCCTGCTTTGGTGGCGCGACGCTTGCTGCACACCGCTTCGCCAAGGTAAATCACGTCCGCGCTGCTGGTTGCGGCTTGCTGGTAAAACGCCTCTAACGTCTCTTTTGACCAGTACCAGAGCACCGGTCCAAGTGAATATTTCATCGTATTTCCTACTGCCATTTGCGATGGTAAGCGCCAAGTGTAGTCTGCGTGCCTTCTGACATTGCGCCCAGTGTGTTCATCCAGGCGGGTTGCGGTACGAAGTTCTGCGGATCGGCAATGCAGCGGTCGATGGCCTGTCGCCAGACTTTGGCCACCTGGCTCACATAGGCCGGACTGCGTTGACGCCCCTCGATTTTTACCGAGGCAATATTGGCGGCCAGCAGTTCAGGCAATAATTCCAGCGTATTGAGGCTGGTGGGCTCTTCCAGCGCGTGATAGCGCTCACCATCGACCATATAGCGGCCTTTGCACAGCGTCGGATAGCCTGCGTTTTCACCATCCTGGTAGCGGTCAATCAACACTTCATTGAGGCGCGATTCCAGCCCCTGGGGGGTTTGCTGCCAGCGCACAAAACGTGCCGGAGAGCAGGCGCCCACGGTATTCGGTGACTCCCCCGTCAGGTAAGAGGAGAGGTAGCAGCGACCTTCGGCCATGATGCACAGACTGCCAAAGGCAAAGACTTCCAGCGGCACAGGGGTGCTGCGGGCTAATTGTTTAACCTGATGAATAGACAAGACGCGGGGCAGGACAACGCGGGCAACGTCAAAATGGCGATGATAGAAGCGAATGGCCTCTTCATTGGTCGCCGATGCCTGCACAGAAACGTGGCGTTCGATATGGGGATAACGAGCGGCAGCATATTCCAGCATCGCAAGGTCGGCGAGAATCAACGCATCCGCCCCGATTTGCGCCGCCATATCCACCGCGCGCTCCCAGCGCTGATAGCCATCCGGGTGCGCGAAGGTATTAATTGCGATATGCAATTTACGTCGGTGCTGATGCACAAAACTGACCGCTTCCTGCAGTTTCTTTTCTGTAAAATTGAGACCGGCAAAGTGGCGGGCGTTGGTATCATCTTTCAGGCCGATATAGACGGCATCGGCACCGTTTTCGATGGCAGCTTTGAGTGCCGGAAGATTTCCGGCAGGGCAGAGCAACTCCATAATTTATCCTGAAATCAGGGGCTGTATTGGCCCTGGCAGCCCACGAGGGGCGCTAAATTGTTAACGAACTGGGATTTTAGTTAACCTGGTAGCGACAATTTTTGATTTGAGGCAGTTAATTGTGTATTGGTGACATCAATAATCGAGGCATTCTTCTTACGTAATTGTTGATTTACGCCGCCATGTCGTTTATCTGATATGGCAAAATAGAAGGAATTTTCATTTCAGGGAGTAACGCTCGTGTTGGAAAAACTGCGCTCACGTCTTGTGCACTCAGGCCCGTCTTTGTTGAGCGTGCCGGTTAAGCTGACGCCTTTCGCCATTAAACGGCAGGTTCTTGAGCAGGTCTTATGTTGGCAGTTCCAGCAGGCGCTGGCGGATGGGGAGCTGGAGTTTCTTGAAGGCCGCTGGTTAAGTATTCAGGTACGCGATATTGGCCTGACGTGGTATACCTCGGTTGAAAATTCACGATTAATCGTGCGAGAGTCTGCCGTAGCTGATGTCAGTTTCAGCGCGGATGCCAGCGATCTGCTGATGATTGCTGCACGTAAACAGGATCCGGATACGCTGTTCTTTCAACGCCGACTGGTCATTGAAGGCGACACGGAACTGGGGTTGTATGTGAAAAACCTGATGGACGCCATTGAGCTGGAGCAGATGCCAAAAGCACTTCGCGTCATGCTGCTGCAACTGGCGGATTTTGTTGAAGCCGGCCTGCAAACGCCGACCTCAACGCCACAACCTTCTGTAGGTGAACCATGCTGATTCGAGTAGAAATTGGGATTGATGCACCGGGAATCGACGCGCTGTTGCGCCGCACTTTTGCGGATGAGCGCGAAGCAACTCTGGTGCACGATCTGCGCGAAGACGGCTTAATTACGCTTGGACTTGTCGCAACGGATGATGAAGGGCAGGTCATCGGTTATGTCGCATTCAGTCCGGTTGCCGTGCAGGGCGAAGATTTACAGTGGGTCGGCCTTGCGCCGTTGGCCGTCGATGAGGCTTATCGCAGCCAGGGCCTTGCGCGCCAGTTGGTATATGAAGGGCTGGATTCACTGAATGAGTTTGGCTATGCCGCCGTGGTGACGCTGGGTAACCCAGATTTCTTCGGTCATTTAGGTTTTGAGCCTGCGGCGAAGTTCGGTTTGCATTGTCGTTGGCCAGATACCGAAAGCACTTTCCAGCTCCACCCGCTGGCAGACGATGCGTTAAGTCACGTCAAAGGGCTGGTGGAATACCACGAGCACTTTAATCGCTTTTAATTGGCTGCGATACCAGGCTTTCTAGCAGCGCTTCAAAGATGCCACCTTCGGCGACGAGGCGCTCCTTCTGACGTTTTGTCAGTTGCTTAATGCGATATTCCATACGCAGCGCCAGCGAGCGCTCTCCTACTGGCGCGGAAAATACCAGTATAAGTTCGCCTTTTCCCCGCAGTGCTTTTGCCCCTTTGCCGCTCTGATGCTGCATAAAACGACGCGCCACATCGGTGGTAATACCGGTATAGAGACGGTTGTCCGCGGTGCGGATGAGATAAAGAGACCAGAGCGTCATAACGTCATTCATTGTGCTAATGTGAAAGAAAAATAACACGAGGATGAAGAGAAATGGAAACTCTTGCGGCCATTAGTCGCTGGCTGGCGAAGCAGCATGTTGTGACCTGGTGTGTGGCCAACAGGGGGGAATTGTGGTGTGCCAATGCCTTTTATATCTATGATCCGCAGAAGGTCGCCTTTTATCTTCTGAGTGAGGATCATACGCGTCATTCGCAAATGACCGGCCTCCAGGCGAACATCGCCGGAACTGTGAATGGGCAACCGAAGACGGTCGCACTCATTCGCGGCGTGCAGTTTACCGGAGAGATACGTCGTCTTGAGGAGACGGAAAGCGCCGGCCCGCGTGCGCAGTACAACCGACGCTTTCCCGTTGCCCGCGTATTATCGGCGCCGATGTGGGAAATTCGCCTCACCGAGCTGAAATTCACCGATAACACACTGGGCTTTGGTAAAAAGCTTCACTGGATCCGTGACTCAGGCACCCAGCAGCCGTAACGCTTCGCGGTTAAACGCGGGGAGATCGTCCGGAGTACGGCTGGTGACCAGTTGGTTATTATCAACCACCACTTCCTGGTCGTAGAATTCGCCCCCCGCGTTTTTTACATCTACCACGATCGGTTTCACCGCCGTTAATTTTCTGCCGCGCAGGGCGTCGGCGCTGATTAACAGTTGCGGCCCGTGGCAGATGGCAAAGACAGGTTTCCCACTGTTGATAAAATCGCGGGTAAAAGTGACGAAACGATTGTCGCCGCGCAGAGAATCTGGCGAATGTCCGCCAGGCAGAAGCAGGGCATCAAAATCGGCGGGTTGGACATCATCAATCGCTTTGTCAATGGTGACGCTGGCATCACCTTGCTTACCTTTCACTGTCTTGCCCGCCTGCTTCTCTATGGTGACCACTTCGTGGCCTGCTTTACGAAACTCCTCTGCCGGAGACGTAAATTCTGAATCTTCAAACTCGTCGGTGATCAAGACTGCAATTTTCTTGCTCATGTATCCTCCGTTATTCAGCTCAGGCTGGTCATTTTCAACAATAATGACTATCAGGACTACTAAGCCTGGTTCAGGGCGATGACATTGCAAGACAGACTATTCTGCAAAAGGAGAGGGTATGAGTCGGGTATTGATAACGGGCGCGACCGGGTTGGTTGGCGGGATCTTATTACGCATGCTGGTGAATGACGCCCGCGTTAATGCCATTACCGCCCCTACGCGTCGGCCATTAGAACCGATCTCTGGCGTGTTCAATCCTTATGACCCGCAGTTAAGTGATGCGCTCTCGATGGTCACGGAGCCCATTGATACCGTTTTTTGCTGCCTGGGAACGACACGACGTGAAGCGGGTAGCAAAGAGGCCTTTATACATGCCGATTTCACCCTGGTGGTCGATACGGCGTTAACAGGGTTACGTCTGGGGGCGCGGCATATGTTGGTGGTCAGTTCGCTGGGTGCAAATGCACGTTCGCCTTTTTTCTATAATCGGGTGAAAGGTGAGATGGAAAATGCGCTGATGAAGCAAGAATGGGAGCGTTTGACCCTTGTGCGTCCGTCGATGCTGGTGGGGGAGCGCGAAAAACGTCGTATTAACGAATCACTGTTGGCACCGTTGTTTCGCATCATGCCGGGGAACTGGAAATCCATTGATGCGCAGGATGTTGCCAGTGCGATGCTGAAAGCGGCCTTTTCCCCTTCCCCGGAGCGCGTGGAGATTCTCTCCTCTGCCCGGTTGCGCGCCATGGCAGGTGATTAATCATTTTCAAATAAATAGCGCAGGAGTACTATTCGCCGGATATCTAAATCCGCTTTTCCCCCGGAGAAATGTATGACTGGTCAGTCTTCATCTCGGGCGGCGTCACCTGTGCAATGGTGGAAACCCGCTCTCTTTTTTCTCGTCGTGATCGTGGGGCTCTGGTATGTGAAATGGCAGCCTTATTATGGCAAGGCCTTCACTGCCGCAGAAACCCACAGCATTGGTAAATCTATTCTCGCTCAGGCCGATGCCAGCCCATTCCAGGCGGCTCTCGACTATGCCATGGTCTACTTTCTTGCCGTCTGGAAAGCGGCGGTGCTGGGGGTGTTGCTGGGTTCGTTAATTCAGGTACTTATTCCGCGAAACTGGCTGATTCGTACCCTTGGGCAAAAGCGACTGAGCGGGACGCTGTTCGGTACGTTGTTTTCCCTGCCGGGCATGATGTGCTCCTGTTGTGCAGCGCCCGTTGCTGCGGGAATGCGTCGTCAGCAGGTATCGATGGGGGGCGCGCTGGCATTCTGGATGGGCAACCCGTTGCTTAACCCGGCAACCCTGGTTTTTATGGGGTTTGTGCTGGGCTGGCATTTTGTCGCGATGCGGCTTATTGCCGGGTTAGTGATAGTGATTGGCGTGGCGACGCTGGTGCAGTATCTGGTCAAAGATGATGTTCAGCAGACGGCGCCGGTCGATCTTTCGTTGCCGGAGCCGGAAGGGCACTTTTTTGCCCGCTGGGGAAAGGCGCTGTGGGCGCTATTCTGGAGCACCATTCCGGTTTATATTCTGGCCGTTCTGGTACTTGGCGCGGCGCGCGTCTGGCTGTTTCCGCATGCCGATGGTGCGATTGATAATTCGCTGATGTGGGTGATAGCGATGGCGATAGCGGGTTGCCTGTTCGTGATCCCAACGGCGGCGGAGATTCCGATTGTGCAAACAATGATGCTGGCGGGAATGGGGGCAGCTCCGGCAATGGCGCTACTGATGACGCTTCCTGCGGTCAGTCTGCCGTCGTTGATTATGCTGCGCAAATCCTTTCCGGCAAAAGCGTTGTGGCTAACGGGGGGGCTGGTGGCATTCGGTGGCGTGATTACCGGAACACTGGCGCTGTTTTAACTGCGGCTCAACGTTAACTGATTTGATTCTCCCCGGCGTGTATCTGCCGGGGAGAAGAATCAACGCTATTTAATCATCGTAAACGCGGTGGTGACATGTTTCACACCGCTGACGCGACTGGCGATATCCGCAGCGGCTCTACCTTCACGGTCGGTCACCAGACCCAGCAAGAATACTTCGCCATTCTCAGTGGTGACTTTCACATTAGACGATTTCACCTGGTCGCTACTCAGCAACTGTGTACGTACTTTGGAGGTGATCCAGGTGTCACTGGCGGCCGTTCCCATACCAATGGGCTGGCCCTGGCGGATTTCGTTATAGACCTCCGTTGCACCGTCGACACCCATAGCGATTTGCTTAGCACGTGACGCCAGCTCTGTGGTGGGGGCCTGACCCACCAGCAGGACTTTCCCCTGATAGGCGGTGACGTTTATGCGAGCCTGCTTTTTAATTTGTTCATCTTTGGACAGCGCGCTATTTACGCGTAACTCAAGAGTACCGTCATCCACCTGAGTGCCGACCGTACGTGGATCGGTTGCCGCTTTGGTGCCGACAGCAGCTGAACCGACCACCACTGCGCCTACACAGCCTTGTAGCAGCAGTGCGGAAATAAGGACTGCGAGGGGCGTAAATGCCTTCATATGTACTCCTTAATCATCCTGGTGAGGGAAAAGCGTGTTATCTATCAGGTCGCACAAACAATTTACCGTCAGCATATGCATCTCCTGTATGCGCGCGCTGCGGTGGGAAGGAATACGTATTTCGACATCCTGCGGTCCCAACAAACCGGCCAGTTCGCCACCGTCATACCCGGTAAGCGCTACGATACTCATATCGCGCGTTACTGCGGCTTCAACGGCTTTGACAATATCGCGGCTGTTCCCACGGGTGGAAATCGCCAGCAATATATCGCCTGCATGACCAAGAGCCCGGACCTGCTTGGCATAAATTTCGTCATGCAGACGATCGTTTGCGATGGCTGTTAAGACCACATTATCGGTATTAAGTGCAATGGCAGGTAAACTTGGACGTTCCGTTTCAAAACGATTAATCATACTGGCAGCAAAATGCTGTGCATTGGCGGCGGAAGTCCCATTGCCACAACAGAGGATTTTGTTGCCATTAAGCAGGGAATGGACCATGGTCATGGCGGCGCGTGAAATTGCGTCTGGCAGCGCTTCTGCCGCCGCAATCTGAGTTTGAATGCTTTCTGTAAAGCAAACTTTAATTCTATCGAGCACGGGTGATCCCTATCATTCAGTCATTATGAGTGGTCGTTAAAGGCGTTTTGTATCCACTCAACTTCATTTTCGGTGAAGGCTACCACATCGAACCGGCAATCCACAGTATCAAAACTCCCATTGTGCCGGGCCAGCCACACACGAGCGGCATGCAGTAATTTACGTTGCTTGCTGGCGGTGACACTCGCTGCAGCACCGCCGAAAAATGACGATTTGCGATAGCGCACTTCCACAAACACCGTTGTCGACTTGTCCTGCATAATCAAGTCTATCTCACCGCCGGGCTCGCGCACATTAGCGGCAAGAAAGCGCATTCCCTTGCGCTCAAGCCAGCGACGCGCCTGTAACTCCCAGGCATCACCGGTCTGCTTACGGGTCAACTGGCGGGGAAGATTTGCCCCTGCTGGTATTTGAGCCATGACAACTTCCTGTTAATCACGCATTCCTGAGTGGCGGTCAAATCGCCCGTGTTACCATTAATTTCAAATCCTGGCACCTGACGCATTTGCGAGAAGTGGTTTGCCAGCGTCCAGGCATCTGCGCCCATCGCATACAGACGCGCCAGTGAATAGTCGTTATTGGTGTGCATCAAAGCCTGTTGCATCAGCGCCGGATTGCTGCCTGCAAGCATCGGGATTTCGCTGAACTGCAAGCCTTCCATCTCCAGACGGAAGTCCGGGCCCGAACCGCCCTGAGCGCTACGGGAGCTGGCATACAGCACGATACCGCTCTGGCTGCCGGTACGCATAGCGATCATCGGCTTGATCAGGGCGATTTCATCCTGGGTCGCGACGATATAGACCGCATCAATATTGCCGCCGCCGGTGATCTGCGCTTCGGTTGGCGGAGCCGGAATATTCAACCCTCCGATGGTCACGCCCTGCTGCTGCGGCAGGCTTGCCGTGACAGGACTCCCCGTCATCGCAATACCGGAACCGCTGTTAATGCCCATGCGTAATTCTGTCGTCGAGCCGAATTTTTGCTGCAGCACAATACTGCCGCCCAGTTTTTGCCACTCCTGGGCGAAAGCATTGGCGACGCGGTCGCCAAGTGAACTACGCGGCAGCAGAAGCAGTGGCGTATGACGGCCTTGCTGGTGAATATGGCGTGCCGCATCGCGGGCTTCATCTTCCGGGGAGAGGGCGAAGTAACATATATTAGGACGATTTTCGACTTTCTCTGGCTGGTTCAACGCCAGCACGTTCAGAGGCGTCTGGCTACGCATCAGCTCTTCGACGTGATTTTTCAGCAGCGGTCCGACAACAATGCTCGCGCCATCTTTCTGAACCTGGCTCAGAACCTGGTCAAGCGGCTGTGAGCTGGTGTCATACACTTTCAGCACCGCGCTCGGATTGGCCGGGGTGCTGGCAACGGCAGGGGTATTCACCGGTTGCCCTGCCGGAGCGGCCGGATCGGTTTGTTCTGCGGAGGGCTGAGAGGGTTGCACCGCAGGCGGCGTTTGTTGCGTCTGGTCTGCCTGTGCCTGTGCCTGTGCTGGCGCCGTTACCGGTGATGTGCCAGCCGCAGGCGCTGACTGTGGCGTAGTCAGATCGCTAACATTGGTCTGCGCGGGGCTGACAACATCTGCTGTGGTCGCCATCGTCGCGGCCTGTGCCACCTGGACAGGCACTGCCGGGCCAGAAACGGTCGTGGTGCCGTTTTTCGCTGCTTCAAAACCCTGCTGGATTGCACGGCTAAAGACAGCGGCCTGGCCGTTTAACGGCAGCAACAGCGCGATTTGATTGACCGACGCCGGGCGGAAATTCTGTACATTCGCCAGTTGGCTCGGTAACAGAACCGCGCCAGGATTCTGCGGGAAGCGTTTCTGCCAGTCGGCAATACCCGCTTTTAGCATGTTCGGATCGTTGCGGTTATTGGACCACACGCGTTGTAAATCCAGCCATCCTTGCAGCACCGTTTCGTCCTGGCTCACCTGAATGGCGTTGGTCTGATCGGGCGTCAGGGAAGAGAGCGCCTGCCAGGTCGCATCAATATTCTTTTGTTTGTCCGGCGCGGCAGTCAGCAGCGGTTGCTGTGCAATCAGGGCACGCAGCAGTGTCGGCGACGGTTTGTTCTGGCTTGCGGTGATCACATCCTGCCAGTAACGCGCCTGCTGATTCTGACTAAACCCTTTCAGATCGACCTTGCTCAGCAGTGCCTGCGCACCGGCGTAGTCTTGTTGCGTGAGTTTGAGCTCAGCACTCAGCAAGGTTTGCTCAGCGCGTTGCTCGTCATTCAACTCTTGAGGTAATTGGGCCAACAATTCACTGGCCTGCTGGGTCCTGCCTTCTTTCAGCAGTGCACGAATGGCGAGTAATTGCCAGTTGGTCTTGCTATCATCTGAGCTTTGCTGCATCTGGTGCAGATAAAAACCCGAATCAGCCTGAGCCTTACCCTCCAGGTGCCCGGTGCTTTGATCGACCGGGTGTGTGCCGCAGCCTGCGAACAGCAGAGCGGCCAGCACGACAGGCAGGCAGCGCATGGCTTTTGAACGTAGAAATGTTGACGGTAGCATACTGTATCCAGTGATATTTTTTACGCAATGCTCAATATTAAATCGGCAATACGGATAGAACAATGAAACAACACGAATCTGCGGACAATTATCAGGGTCAGCTCTACATTGTCCCTACGCCCATCGGCAATTTGGGTGATATTACCCAGCGTGCGCTCACCGTATTGCAGGATGTCGATCTTATCGCTGCCGAGGACACGCGCCACACCGGGCTGCTGCTTTCTCATTTTGCCATTAATGCCCGTCTGTTTGCCCTGCACGACCATAATGAGCAACAAAAGGCCGACACGCTGGTGGCGAAGCTAAAAGAAGGGCAAAACATCGCACTGGTCTCCGATGCCGGCACACCGCTGATTAACGACCCTGGCTACCACCTTGTCCGCACCTGCCGCGAAGCGGGTATCCGGGTGGTTCCTCTGCCCGGCCCATGTGCCGCCATAGCAGCATTAAGTGCGGCGGGGTTACCGTCCGATCGTTTTTGTTACGAGGGGTTTCTGCCCGCGAAATCGAAAGGGCGTCGCGATACCTTAAAATCGCTGGAGACAGAACCGCGTACGCTGATTTTTTATGAGTCAACGCATCGCCTGCTGGAAAGCCTGGAGGATATCGTTGCGGTGCTGGGCGAAGCACGTTACGTGGTGCTGGCCCGCGAGCTGACCAAAACCTGGGAGTCGATTTATGGCGCGCCGGTAGGGGGATTGCTGGCATGGGTGAAAGAGGACGAAAACCGCCGCAAGGGCGAGATGGTGCTGATCGTCGAAGGCCATAAGGCGCAGGAAGATGCCTTACCCGCCGATGCCCTGCGTACGCTGGCGCTGTTGCAGGCTGAACTCCCCCTGAAAAAAGCCGCTGCGTTGGCTGCGGAAATCCACGGTGTGAAGAAAAACGCGCTCTATAAATATGCGCTGGAGCAGCAGGGCGAGTAATGCCGCAAAAGCGCATTGTGTTCATGATGCTGCCATTATTCAGCCTGGTTCAAAAAAACAGGGCATCGCGAGATGCCCTGTTTGTTTCTATTAATATTCTCCGGCATTGTAAGCACAGGTCACGTGCTGATGAAGCCATAAAAACGAGGCCGGGAGCCGAGTGGTAATTTTTCTGCTCATCAATTGCATGAATGGTTTCGCTTTCCCTGACCCTGCGACCAGCAAAAGGATTTCCCTCGCCGAAAGAATTTCTTTTAATCCCAGAGTAACGCCTTGTTTTACGGGATGAGAAGCTTCTTTAAGCATCTGATGACTAAGGGTTCGTTCATCAAGTTGTGCAATGTGCGTTAACGGTTCGAGTTCATCAGCGGGTTCATTCAGCCCCAGATGACCGTTTTTCCCCAGTCCGAGCAGGCATACATCCAGCCCGCCTCGCTCAGTGATTTTTCTTTCTACCTGTTCGCTTGCCTCTGTTGGATCCCTGTGTGTTTCAAAGGCGATGTACTGTGTGTCGGCGATCTTTAAAGGTTCCAGAAGATGCTGGCGTAAAAAGGTCTCGCAGGTTCCCGGTTCGTCCAGCGATATCCCCAGCCATTCATCGAGTTTAACGAAGGTGGCGCGGCTGACATCCAGTTTGTGACGGCACACCTTCTCGACAAAGAGTGAATAAGCCAGTTTCGGTGTTTCCCCTGTCGCCAGGCAGATGGTTGCCGTGGGCTTCGCCGTAATCACTTCAAACAGGTATTGACTGGCATACTCGCTAAGCTCCTGATAATTTTCACATCCTTTGAAAATCATGTCGGCCATTTATAGCACCCCCAATGCTGAACCCAGAATAGACAGCACGAAGGTGACGCCAATCAATACCACCGGATGCGCTTTTTTCACCCGCAGCAGGTAATACATCAGCAGGGTATAGGCCATCGGCAGAATATTTGGGAATACTTTGTCGAAGAAGTCTTTTTGCAACGCCACGCTGTGCGTATCGTCAATGGCGAATGTGGTCGCCACGTTGATATGGACATAGGAGGCGATAAGCCCTCCAATCACCGTGATCCCCAGGATTGTGGCGGAGCGCGCAATCATCTGCGAGTTTTCCCGCACCTTGTCTATCGCTTTAACACCCACGGAGTAACCGACATGCGTCCAGCCGACGCGCAGGAAGAAAATGGCGAGATAGACGGCGAAAAAGAGAATCGGCCCAAGCAGGTTCCCCTGGCTTGCAAACGAGGAGCAAATCCCGGCCATAATCGGCAGCAGGGTAAACCAGAAAATGGCATCGCCGATCCCTGCGATTGGCCCGAAAAGCGCGACTTTCAGCCCTTTTATCGTGTTGCGGTCCTCGCCTTTTTCCTCCATAGAAATCAGCAACCCCATCAAGAAACCGACAAGGTTAGGGTGGGTGTTGATAAACTCCAGATGGTCCTTCATGGCGGCGCTGAGGCCGGCTTTATCGTCCTTATAAATTTTTTTTAGCAGCGGCAGCATGGCCCAGGTAAAACCGCCAGCCTGCATCCTTTCATAGTTGAAACTGGCCTGCAAAACCGAAGAACGAAACCCTAAGCGGGTAATATCCTTTTTACTGATTTCAGATGCCATTGCTGTAATCCTCTTTGTCATTATTGTTCACTTGCGGCTGAGGTTGACTCTGGTTTTTTGCTTTCGCATTGAAGAATTCATACACCGCGAAACCCGCGCCCAACACGGCCACTGGCAGGAGATTGTTAACCTGGATGTAGCAAACGAACAGGAAGCCAGCGATCAGATAAGGAATGTATTGCGCCTTAAACATCACACGTAGCAACAACCCGAAACCAACGGCAGGCAGGATACCCCCGGCGACTTCGAAGCCATGCGTCAGCCAGGCTGGCATGGATTTCACCAGTGACTGCATCGCGCCCTGTGCCAGGTAGGTACACAGAAAAGCAATAATTGCGTAGGCGCAGGCGACGATCAGGGTCGTAAGCAGATTCATTCTGGCGAAACCGCCCGTATCCGCTTCTCTGGCACACTTGTCCGCCCTGGTCATAAAGAGGGAGAAGGCGGAATAGAAGAACAAAATTACATATTGCATCAACAGACTAAACGGCAGGCCAAGTCCAATCGCCGTTTTTGCGTCCACGCCAGTTGACCAGGCAATGACGGTGGTCATGACGCCAGCCATGATCGGATTGGGGGGCTGAACCCCGCCTGCAGGCGTTAACCCGGCGAAGGCGAGTTCTGTTAAACCGCCTGTGATTAAGCCAATATGAATATCGCCGAGAATTGCCCCGGTTAACGTACAGACGATTATTGGGCGAAATAAAAAAAGGGCTTCTAACCAAAAATCGATACCAAGGAAAAACACTAATGCGGCAAGCGATATTCCCTGGATAAGCGTAATTTCATGCATTTTTAAGCTCCTTAAGGATCATTGGATCGTCAGAGACGAGACACATCAATTCGGAATGGCCTCTTTGCTATCTCCGGGCACGTCCTGAATAAAAACATTGACCCCCTGGTCGCGAATAAATCGGAGATCGCTAATGTCTTTTTCGTCGACATAGACTTTGCTACTGATCTGTTTTTTTCCTTCGGAAAAATGCATATTTCCGACGTTAACGTCTTTTAATGGTACGCCGCCTTCAAGCAGTTTTCTGACGGTATCCGGCGTGCGGCAGATAAGAAAAATTTTCTGATGCGGTGCAGCCTTAGCAATTACGTTAATTGTTTTTTCAATAGTGAAATAGCGAATGCCAAAACCATAAGTTTCAGCTGTGATACCCATTAATTTTTGTTGGATTTCGTCGCCAGCCACCACGTCGTCAACAACGACAACAAGGTTTGCACCAATTGTTGATGTCCAGGTTACACCGACTTGTCCGTGTACCAGCCGATTATCAATGCGTGTTAAAAGAATATTTGGAGTGTTCATTGTTGCCTGCCATTATTTTGAGATGATAATTTCATTATCATAACTCTATGTTGTCCGGCTATATTTCTGAGGGTACAGAAATACGCGTTACGATATCATTTCCTTATCAAGTACGATGCGGTTCTCTGCGCCACAAACGGTGATCTTGCTTCTGACTACATCTTTCATGGCATTCATTCCCACACGCATGTAATAACGTGGATCGTTACCCTGAGGATTATCATGGAACCATTTTCTGATGGCGCTGGCGAAAGCGATTTTTAATTCCGTCGCCACGTTGACTTTACAAACTCCTAATGAAATGGCTCGGCGTACATATTCATCAGGCACATCGCTGGCACCATGTAAGACCAGGGGAACATCGACCACCTGACGTATTTCTTCCAGACGCTGAAAATCTATTTTCGGCGTTTTGGCATACAGACCATGTGCGGTGCCGATAGCGACAGCCAGACTATCAACATCCGTCAGCTCAACGAAACGGCGAGCTTCCTGTGGCGAGGTAAGGAATGCGCTTTCCGCATCGACATTAATATCATCTTCTACACCGCCCAGGCGCCCCAGCTCTGCCTCCACGCTGCAGTCATGGCGATGGCAAAAATCGACTACCGATTGCACCAGCGCCACATTTTCATTAAATGGAAAATGACTACCGTCAATCATGGCGCTTCGCACACCTGCATGTACTTTATGACGGATATCTTCCAGTGATTCATGATGATCAAGATGTAGCGCCAGCGGCATGTTATAGCTCGTGGAATAGGCCTGACATAAGGCGAAAATCTCCTCAAAAGAGATATGTTTAAAGGTGCCCGGCGTGCCCGCCAAAATCACCGGAGAACACATCTCCCGACAGACCTCCAGGATCGCCTGGATGGTTTCCGCGTTATGGATGTTAAAGGCCGGTACCGCATAACCTTTTGCCTGAGCATCCTGCAGCAAATATTTCGTCGAAATGATGCCCATCTTATGCTTCCTCCGGTTGCCATGGATGAATGTAGACGCCCTGTACCACGCGGTTAACCGTACCGCTTAGCGATGGGCTGTCCGGCGTTATACCTGCCTTGATGGATTCGCTAAGTGCGAACATTTGCGCATACATCAGGAAACAGAAGACTTGCTCAATGTCGATAAACTTCCGGGCTGGCGGGAGTGTGATATGCAAGTCGCCGTCTGGCGCGGGTTCATTCGTCGCGGAAATGGCAACGACACGCATTGCCTGTTTGTCACGACGCAATTCGGCAATCAAGTCCATGTCATATTGACGTGTGTAGGGGTGGCTTGAGACGAATACAACAACCAGCGTTTCGTTGTCGATAAGCGATTTCGGGCCGTGGCGGAAACCAGTTGACGAGTCATAAAAGGCCACCAGTTTACCGGCTGTCAGTTCCAGCACTTTTAATGCGGATTCGCGCGCTACGCTTTGTAACCCGCCGCTGCCAAGATAGACGATGCGGCGCACAGGGAGATCGCCAAATACAGGTTTCGTAAAATCAGGTTGACCATCAATAATTTGCTGACAGCGATCGGCAACATCGCCAAACGTGGTGCTATTGATAATCTTCGGGGCGAAGACTGCCAGGCAACTGACCATCATCGTAGTGATACTGCTGGTCATCGCGAAACCACGATCATGCGTTTCTGCGGGCATCAAGAGCGCATAGGCGTTCTTACTGGCGATGGCGTTTTGGTACAGACTGCCCTCTTCGTTACAGGTAATCACCAGGTGAAAGCATTTTTTTACGTACTGATCGACAAGCGCTACGGCCGCGACGCTTTCTGGGCTGTTGCCTGAGCGGGCAAAAGAGATCAATAGCGTCGTCTGTTCAGGCTGTAAATAATCCATTGGATTCGTCACCAGATCGGTGGTGGGAATGGCGACAATGTTTTCCCCGGTCTGGCGCGAGAGCCATGGCGAAATAATGTCGCCAATAAAAGCCGATGTTCCTGCGCCAGTCAGGATAATTTTCACGTTCTTTTCCGCGAGGATCGTAGCGAGAAAAGCATCAATCTTGTCTCTTTGTTCGTTAATGAACGCCAGCGAACGGCGCCAACTGTTGGGCTGCTGACGAATTTCTTGTTCTGTCCAGGTTTTGGTCCCGGTCATAGGGGACGGCCTCGCGTCGATCATTTCTTTATCCTTAGTCAGTCTGGGTGAACGAAAGGAGAGTGTTCTTCTTTCGTTTTGTTTCTCTTTAAGGGATTTTCCTTTTCTTGAAATCTACTGATAAGAAATCGAAAGATCAACTAAGATAAATTAATAAATCGAAAATTGTGACACAATAAACAAAAAGGTAACGTAACGATAAGCAACAAACTTACGCGTTTCCATGTCAGTTTTCGAAATAAAACGAAAGATTATGCGTCAGACAGCCGGGAGGAAAAACAGGATGAGGCGGCCTGTGAATGGATGACCGCCAGGATACGCCATTAATACACTAAATGCCCTCATCGCTCTCTACGGTGGCAGGGCTTCGCGACAATTCGTCTGCCAGGCTGGTTAAGCCTCGATGACCACACTCCAGCGCTCTCAGGCGAAAGGTTTCGCTATCAAGATCATCACGCTCCATCATCATTTCCAGTAATAATTGCAAATTGGTGCCAGTAATGACCTCCCAACCCGTCTGCTGTAGGGCCAGTGTTGAAGCCACGCGAAATGGCGTACCGCCTAATAAATCTGTTAAAAAGACGATGCTTTCGCATTCACGGAGCGTCGCCAGCGCCGCTTCCAGTTGTGTGGTTAATAACGCCGTGGTTGAATCCTCTGGAAAATCGACAGCGACCATGTGTTCCTGCTCGCCGAGGATCTGTTTCATTGCTTTTTCAAGGCCTGTAGCAAAGCCTCCATGCCCGGTTAATACGATGCCCAGCATTACGTGTTCTCCCTTTTTGATAATCATTGCGTGTGATGGGTTGGTAATGTCACTCTGCGATGCCCCGACAGGCGGCGTGATACTGACGCAGAATATCCTGAATATGGTCGATAACCAGCGCATGAGGCGTTGCAGCAATGGCGCCTTCACGCAGGCGATTGTATTGCAGAGGTAAATACTGGCTAATCAGTGGTAATGGAAGCGGTATGGCCGCCAGGTTTTTTAACAGGTGTTCCATTGCACAGTCGACCTCTTTATCCGGCCAGTAGTAACGTACTCGATCGGAATAGCTAAAGCTGCGCGCCAGGTGACGGGATTGATGGTTTCCCTGGTAATGGCTTTGCCAGAAGTCAGGTCTGTCGAGCATGACATTTTCCATTACGTTGCGCAGCCCGGAGCGTTTATGGGCGGGTAGAAGTTCCTCTTCAATTGCCGCAAGGGCGAACAATGCTTCCCGCATGGCAAAGGTTAAGGCCGGACCTACCTTCAAAATGGCGAAATGATCGCGCACAAGTTGCTGTAATGCTTGCGGTGTCTGGTAATCCGTCGAGTGCGCTTCAAAAACCAGCGAATCAATTCCCTCGACCATTTTACTCAACGCCTTCGCTTTTTCGGGAACATAGTCAATGACATGCGTATGATCGAACTCCACGCCTGGCTGAACGACAAGTGCGATAACTCGCGGCCATATATCGCCGATCCCCTGTTTTTCAAAAGCATGAATGTGCGCATGCAATGTCTGTTGTGCCGCATGTGGTGATGTCACAGCAAGTTCCATGAGGGTTTCGTGCGCGCCGCCCGGTACAGGAACTTCGGTGCCAATCACATACATTAAATCACGCACCCCAAAGGTCTTCTGGCAGGTCTCTTCTGCCACCTGCGCCAGTCTTGCCGCTCGTGACGAGACAATGTCGTCGCTCAATGGCACAGGATCTCCGGCACAAGGCATGCTGCAATCGAGGTGGATTTTTTTAAACCCTGCGGCAACATAATGGGTAATCAGTTCGCAGGCATTGTCCATCGCTTCTGCGGCGGGCTGATCTTGCCAGCGATTGGGGCCAAGATGATCGCCACCCAGAATGAGCTGGTTATGGGGAAAATTCAGTCGGGAAGCCATCTGGAGTACGAAGTGGCGAAAATCCTTCGGCGTCATTCCCGTATAGCCGCCGAATTGATCAACCTGATTGGAGGTCGCTTCAATCAGCAGAAGATGGTGATGAGCAAGGGCATAACGTAAGGCGGCTTCCAGCACCATGGGGTGTGCAGAGCACACCGAATATATACCTTCCATACTGCCTTGCTTATGCGCCCTTACAATCTCAAGAATATTTTTCACTTTCTTCTCCATAATGATGTATTACACTTTTAATCTTTCATTTAGTTTCTTTTACTGTGTTTTGTTTTTTGTTTAAAGGAAAATGAAAGATCTGTAAAGCACGATCTGCCTCACAAAAGAAATAGATCGAAACAAATAAAACGGAAGATGTCGCAACAGCAAGATCCAGCCCTTGCATTCTATTTAGAGAAAAGAGTTAATAAGTGAATCGAAATGAAACGAAAGGTTTTCACAGGAATTTCTGATGATGAGTACAGATTCTTTAGCGGGAAAGCGCACGGGCGGCACCAGCGGCAGACGTGAGCAAATTATTCAGCAATTGCGTGAGCAGGGAAGTGTGCAGGTTAACGATCTTTCAGAGCAGTTTGGCGTCTCTACGGTCACTATCCGTAATGATCTCGCTTTCTTAGAAAAACAGGGCATTGCGGTTCGTGCTTATGGTGGAGCGCTGATCTGCGATGGCAATGCTCCACCCGTCGCGGAACCGACGCTGGAAGACAAAAGTACGCTCAACATTTCCCTCAAGCGTAGCATTGCGCAGTCTGCCGTGGCACTGATTAAGCCTGGACATCGCATCATCCTCGACTCCGGCACGACTACCTTTGAGATTGCGCGATTACTGCGACAGCATACCGACGTTATTGTGATGACAAACGGAATGAACGTGGCTAATGCGTTGCTTGAAGCGCAAGGCGTGGAGTTACTCTTAACGGGGGGGCATCTGCGTCGCCAGTCACTCTCCTTCTATGGGGATCGCGCTGAACAGTCTTTGCAGAATTACCATTTTGATATGCTCTTTCTTGGCGTCGATGCCATCGATCTTGAACGGGGAGTGAGTACCCATAACGAAGATGAGGCGCGATTAAATCGACGTATGTGCGAAGTGGCTGAACGAATCGTTGTGGTCACTGACTCAAGCAAATTTAACCGCTCCAGTTTGCATAAAATCATCGATACCCAACGTATTGATACCGTTATCACTGATGAAAATATCCCACCAGAAAGCCTGAGCGGGTTACGGAAGTTAGGGATAGAGGTATTACTGATTCAGGAATAAAAAAAAGCATGGCCGAAGCCATGCTAATAATACGATGAGATTTTTATAATGATGAATCACGTCACCGGAGCCGGGTTGAACACAGCCAGTTGGTTGTGCAGACCCCATTGATCCGAGAAGGTTTTCTTACGGCCGCTGGCGACATCAAGGATAAAGTGGAACAGCTTCCAGCCCACCTCCTCGATAGTCTCGTCGCCCGTTGCGATAGTCCCTGCGTTGATATCCATCAGGTCGAACCAACGGTTTGCCAGCTCGGTACGGGTTGCCATCTTGATAACCGGCACGGCCATCAGACCGTACGGTGTACCTCGACCGGTGGTGAAGACCTGAACGGTGATACCGGAAGCCACCTGTTGCGTACCGCAGACGAAGTCACTGGCTGGGGTGGCTGCGTAAATCAGACCACGTTTGGTCGGACGCTGGCCCGGAGAAAGCACTTCAACAATGGCGCTTTTACCGGATTTAGCGATAGAGCCGAGGGCTTTTTCTACCACGTTCGCCAGACCGCCTTTTTTGTTACCCGGCGACGGGTTGGCGCTGCGGTCAGTTTTACCCATGTCCAGGTAGTTATCGTACCAGGCCATCTCTTCAAGCAGGCGTTTGCCCACTTCTTCGGTTTCTGCACGCGGTGTCAGCAGATGGATAGCATCTCGCACTTCGGTCACTTCGGAGAACATGACGGTCGCGCCACAGCGTACAAACAGGTCAGATGCATAGCCGACCGCCGGGTTCGCGGTCACACCGGAGAACGCATCGCTACCACCACACTGGGTGCCAACAACCAGCTCAGACGCCGGGCAGGTTTCACGTTTACGTTGGTTCAGTTTTGTCAGGTGACGTTCAGCCACTTGCAGAATGTCGTCGACCATTGAGCGGAAGCCAACATGGTGCTCGTCCTGCAGACGGACGATACTCGCACTGTCTACCGGAATGGCTTTCACATCTTCGGTACCCTGCAGCAGACGCTCAGGCTGCAGTTTTTCACAGCCCAGACCGATCACCATCACTTCACCGCCAAAGTTCGGGTTCAGCGAAATGTTATGGATGGTACGGATAGGCACCACGGCTGCCGGTGCGTTAATCGCCACGCCACAGCCGTACAGGTGGTTCAGACCGACCACGCCATCCACATTCGAATATTTCGGCAGTAGGTCGCGTTCAATAATTTTCACCACATAGTCGACGACCCCCGCCACACAATGCACGCTGGTCGTGATGCCGAGAAGATTCTTGGTGCCGACGCTGCCATCGGCATTGCGATAGCCTTCAAAGGTGTAACCTTCCAGCGGCGGCAGCGGTTCTGGTACTTTCGTCGCCAGCGGCAGTGTGTTCAATGGCGGTGCTTTCGGTAATTCAACGGTGGATTCGTCAATCCAGCTGCCGCGCGCAATATCACGCACCGCATAACCGATAACTTCACCGTAACGGATGATTTCCCCGTGATGAGGAATATCTACCAGCGCAACTTTATGGCCTTGCGGGATATGTTCGATTAATTCGAGACCATCCGGAAAACGGGTACCCGCTTTTAATCCATTGTCATTAACGATGATAGCGACATTATCGGTGTCGTGTACTTTAATATAAAACGCCGTAGGCGACTGCTGTCTAATTTCAATGTCGGCCATTATCAAGTAATCTCCAGCTAACGATACGATGCATTACTCAAAAAAAATAAAGAGGGGATGTTCTGTAATTATCAGAAGTTAAAACCTCGTTTGATGAAATAAGAATGTCAGGAGTCTCAATATTAAAATGTGATCTAAATCACTTATTTTCGTGATTACCCGGCCTGCAAGGATGAGAATTACCAGATCTGTGCATCAGCGCCCAGCCATGTGTGCATATGCTCAAAATAATCTTAATGGGTTACGTTAAAATTGAGCAAACCACCAGTGCGTGACTGCCTGACGGTGATTATACTGTGCGGTAATAAAATACAAACATGCTATTACCTGATATTACGTTTCGTGAGTTTATCTTTATATATCGGGTAAGTTACATATCAAGAAAATTATATTTTTTAAATTAAGCGGCACCAGGGGAAACCATATGTCTGTGCAAAGTTCAGTTGAGATAAAAAGGGGAATACCAACTCGCTATTTAATTCTGCTTATTATATTTATTGTTACAGCAGTTAACTATGCGGACCGCGCCACGCTCTCCATTGCAGGGACCGATGTCGCAAAAGAGTTGCATCTTGACTCGCTATCAATGGGTTACATTTTTTCTGCGTTTGGCTGGGCGTACCTGCTGATGCAGATCCCCGGCGGCTGGTTACTTGACCGCTACGGTTCGAAAAAGGTGTATACCTGGAGCCTGTTCTTTTGGTCGCTCTTTACCTTCTTGCAAGGCTTTGTCGACGTCTTCCCGCTCGCATGGGCCGGGGTCTCGATGTTTATCATGCGCTTTATGCTGGGCTTCTCCGAGGCCCCTTCTTTTCCGGCAAACGCCCGTATTGTGGCGGCCTGGTTCCCGGCGAAAGAGCGCGGTACCGCTTCGGCGATTTTTAACGCGGCGCAATATTTTTCGCTCGCGCTGTTCTCTCCGCTGCTGGGGTGGTTGACCTTCGCATGGGGCTGGGAACATGTCTTCACCGTGATGGGCGTGATCGGCTTTGTGCTGACGGCGGCCTGGGTTAAGTACATTCATAACCCAACCGACCATCCGCGTATGACTCGCGAAGAGCTGGATTATATTTCTGCTAACGGCGCGGTGGTCGATATGGACCACAAAAAAACCGACAGTGATAAGCAATCCGGCCCCAAACTGGATTACATCAAGCAGCTGTTATCCAGCCGTATGATGCTTGGCGTGTTCTTTGGTCAGTACTTCCTGAACACGATCACATGGTTTTTCCTGACCTGGTTTCCGATTTACCTGGTACAGGATAAGGGCATGTCAATTTTGAAAGTGGGGTTTGTCGCGTCCATTCCGGCCCTGTGTGGTTTTGGGGGCGGTGTGCTGGGCGGTCTGTTCTCTGACTACCTGATTAAACGTGGTTGCACTTTGACCATGGCGCGTAAATTCCCCATCGTTGTTGGGATGTTGTTGGCTTCCAGCATCATTCTGTGTAACTACACCGACAACACCGTGCTGGTTATCGCATTGATGGCGCTGGCGTTCTTCGGCAAAGGTTTTGGCGCGTTGGGCTGGCCGGTTATTTCCGATATCGCACCGAAAGAAATTGTCGGTCTGTGCGGCGGCGTGTTTAACGTGTTCGGTAATGTGGCATCGATTGTGACCCCGCTGGTGATTGGGTACATGGTCAAAGAGTTGCATTCGTTCAACGGGGCGCTGATTTTTGTCGGCTGCTCGGCCCTGATGATGATGGTTTGCTACCTGTTTGTGGTAGGCGACATCAAACGTATGGAATTGAAAAAGTAAGCAACGGCTTAAAAAATTAAGGTGCAAAAGATGAGTAACGATATCTTCCCGAACAAATTTAAAGCTGCGCTGGCGGCAAATCAGGTTCAGATCGGTTGTTGGTCGGCGCTGGGTAGTCATATCAGCACTGAGGTTCTGGGCCTGGCAGGTTTTGACTGGCTGCTGTTGGACGGTGAACACGCCCCGAATGACGTGCTCTCTTTTGTACCGCAGTTGATGGCACTCAAAGGCAGTGCCAGCGCACCGGTGGTACGTATCCCGACGAACGATCCGGTAGTGATCAAACGTCTGCTGGATATCGGTTTCTACAATTTCCTCGTCCCGTTCGTTGAAACGGCAGCAGAAGCCGCCAACGCCGTGGCGGCAACCCGTTATCCGCCAGAAGGTATCCGCGGCGTGTCTGTTTCTCACCGCGCCAATATGTTCGGTACCGTACCGGATTACTTCGCGCAGTCGAACAAAAACATCACGATCATTGTGCAGATCGAAAGTCAGGAGGGCGTGGATAACCTCGACGCTATCCTCCAGACCGACGGGGTTGACGGCGTATTTGTTGGCCCGAGCGACCTCGCGGCAACCCTGGGTTACATCGGCAATGCCGGGCACCCGGAAGTACAGCGCACCATCCAGCATATTTTTGCGCGTGCAAAAGCACACGGCAAACCGAGCGGTATCCTGGCGCCTGTTGAAGCGGATGCCCGCCGCTATCTGGAATGGGGGGCGACCATCGTTGCTGTTGGCAGCGACCTGGGTGTGTTCCGTGCGGGTACGCAGAAGCTGGCTGATTCCTTTAAAAAATAATCAAACCACCACTGAATAAAGAGAGAGACGCAATTATGACGATGAAAGTTGGTTTCATTGGCCTGGGCATCATGGGTAAACCAATGAGTAAAAACCTCATTAAAGCAGGTTACTCACTGGTGGTCTCCGACCGCAATAGCGATGTGGTCGCTGAACTGATCGCCGCAGGCGCAGAAGCCGCCAGCAGCGCTAAAGCCATTGCAGAACAGTGTGATGTGATCATCACCATGCTGCCGAACTCACCGCATGTGAAAGACGTTGCGCTGGGTGAAGGTGGCATTATTGAAGGCGCTAAACCGGGTACTGTTCTGATCGATATGAGCTCCATCGCCCCGCTGGCCAGCCGTGAAATCAGCGAAGGTTTGAAAGCAAAAGGCATCGACATGCTGGACGCGCCGGTAAGTGGCGGTGAACCGAAAGCCATCGACGGCACTCTGTCGGTAATGGTTGGCGGCGACAAAGCGCTGTTCGACAAATACTACGATCTGCTGAAAGCCATGGCGGGTTCCGTTGTTCACACCGGCGATATCGGCGCGGGTAATGTGACCAAGCTGGCTAACCAGGTCATCGTGGCGCTGAACATTGCGGCAATGTCTGAAGCATTGTCTCTGGCAACGAAAGCGGGCGTTAATCCGGAGCTGGTGTTCCAGGCAATCCGTGGCGGCCTGGCTGGCAGCACCGTGCTGGAAGCCAAAGCGCCGATGGTGCTGAACCGCAACTTTAAACCGGGCTTCCGTATCGACCTGCATATCAAAGACCTGTCCAACGCGCTGGATACCTCTCATGGCGTAGGCGCGCAGTTGCCGCTGACAGCAGCAGTCATGGAAATGATGCAGGCATTGCGTGCCGATGGTCATGGTAGCGACGACCACAGCGCGCTCGCGTGCTACTACGAAAAACTGGCGAAGGTAGAAATCTCTCGCTAATAAGAAGGGCGCGGGAGCGCGCCCTGAATTTCTTAAGCATCAACACCTTGCAGGGAGGACATCGCGGTGACGTGAATGGCCCGCGAGGTGAAAGAATGCCTTGCGCGGCAATGTCAGGCTAATCAACTATGAAAATCGTAATCGCCCCAGACTCTTATAAAGAAAGCCTTTCTGCTACCGAAGTAGCGCAGGCGATAGAAAAAGGATTTCGGGAAATTTTCCCGGATGCTCAATACGTTTCAGTTCCGGTCGCAGATGGCGGTGAGGGAACGGTTGAAGCCATGATTGCCGCAACAAAAGGTTCTGTGCACACGGCGCGCGTTACCGGCCCTTTAGGTGAAAACGTCGATGCGCGTTGGGGAATGTCCGGCGACGGTAAAACTGCTTTTATAGAAATGGCCGCCGCCAGCGGGCTGGCACTTGTGCCCCCTGAATTACGAAACCCTCTGATCACCACTTCGCGCGGCACCGGGGAACTTATTTTGCACGCGCTGGCTCATGGGGCAAAAAATATCATTATCGGTATCGGCGGCAGCGCAACGAATGACGGCGGCGCGGGTATGGTGCAGGCGCTTGGCGCGAAGCTGTGCGATGCCAATGGTACCGACATCGGTAACGGCGGCGGTAGCCTGATAAGCCTGAATGCTATTGATGTTTCGGGGCTCGATCCGCGTCTCGCAGGCTGCACTATTCGTGTTGCCTGTGATGTGACGAATCCGCTCACCGGCGAAAAAGGCGCATCGCGTATTTTTGGGCCACAAAAAGGCGCGACGGAGGAGCTGATTGTTGAGCTGGACCGTAACCTCGGTCACTACGCCGATGTGATTAAAAAATCGCTGCATATTGATGTGAAAAATGTGCCGGGAGCGGGTGCGGCAGGTGGTATGGGTGCCGCGTTGATGGCATTCCTCGGCGCCGAACTGCGTAGCGGCATCGAAATCGTAACCCAGGCGTTGAATCTGGAAGAGCATATTCATGATTGTACCCTGGTGGTCACCGGCGAAGGCCGTATCGACAGCCAGAGTATCCACGGCAAAGTGCCGGTGGGCGTGGCAAGCGTGGCAAAAAAATACCACAAACCGGTTATCGGTATTGCCGGGAGCCTGACGCGTGATGTTGGCATTGTGCATCAGTATGGTATTGACGCAGTATTCAGCGTTCTGACGAGTATTGGTACGCTTGAAGAGGCGTTCCGTGGCGCGTTTGATAATATTTATCGTGCATCCCGCAACATTGCGGCCACCTTACAGGTTGGCATGTCTGCTGAGGGGTGACATCGGCGCGCAAACCCTCTATACTGCGCGCCGAAGCTGACCAGACAGTCGCCGCTTCGTCGTTGTCCTCCTTCGGGGGAGACAGGCGGAGGGGAGGAAAGTCCGGGCTCCATAGGGCAGGGTGCCAGGTAACGCCTGGGGGGTGTAACAGCCTACGACCAGTGCAACAGAGAGCAAACCGCCGATGGCCCACGCAAGTGGGATCAGGTAAGGGTGAAAGGGTGCGGTAAGAGCGCACCGCGCGGCTGGTAACAGTTCGCGGCACGGTAAACTCCACCCGGAGCAAGGCCAAATAGGGGTTCATAAGGTACGGCCCGTACTGAACCCGGGTAGGCTGCTTGAGCCAGTGAGCGATTGCTGGCCTAGATGAATGACTGTCCACGACAGAACCCGGCTTATCGGTCAGTTTCGATCTTTTCAGGTAAAAACCCGCTTCGGCGGGTTTTTGCTTTTCCGTGGTTTCAAATTTCTGCACGATCTTCCCCCTGGGCCCACTGGGGGGAGGGGATGCCTGAACATTCCCCGGTGGCACTGCGTTTACCGGGGCTACAACCCTCTTCAGGTCGGCATTGTCGAGACAATCCGTCGCACGACATCTTTTTTCGCCACATTGCTTCGCAGGGCTGGTGCACTATCGATAATTCGTACGGCACCGATTTGCTCGATAGCGAGTTGCCGTCAGGCTAATTTTTCCGTAAGCGCCACAAAAAAGGCCCCGGTTTTTAGACCAGGGCTTCTGTTACGCTGCTTCGTCTTCTTGCGCCAGCCGCTGCTCGGCATCGGCGACGATAGCTTCCAGTTCGCTCAGCATATCGTCGTAATCAAAAGATTGCGGCGATTCGGCCGGGCTAGTTTGCTGTGTGGGCATGTGCGTTGACGTTCTGTATTGAACACTCTTTTTTTTCACCATCGTACTCCGTAAAACTCTCGCGCTTACACGGGTAAATCTATCAGTAAAGCGCGCAACGGCGTATCAGCGACTAACGTTATGTTAGCCTCATCACGAATAAAAGCGCCGTCACCACAGGTGAGCGCTTCCCGTGATTCGCACGGCGTGACTGCGTGTACCGTACCGTGAATCGACTGCAGGTAGGCGCGTGGCCCATGCAGTTGAAACGTAAGTTCTTCACCTTTTTCCAGCTCGATATGGTGTAACCACACCTGCTGACGTAATTGCAGACTGTCCTGGCTACCATCCGGGGAGGCAAGCAACTGGTGAGCCTGATCGGCAATCATCACTTTTTGCACCGTCGGATTTTCACGTTCCGGGCAGGCATCCAGCCACAACTGCATACGCGTCAGCGGCTTATCTTTACTCAGGTTATGTTCGCTATAGCTGATGCCCGGCTGAGTCGCAATGAGCAATGCTTCGCCCGTTTTGGCCTGAATATGGTTACCTTCGCTGTCGCGATACTCGGCTTCGCCTTCCAGAATCAGGTTCAGAATATCCACTTTCGGGTAGGTGCGCGGCTGGAATGATGCGCCAGGCGCCAGCACTTCCTGGTTCAGTACGCGCAGGGAGGCGTAGCCCAAAAGCTTCGGGTCAAAGTAATGTCCAAAGGAAAAGGTGTAGCGGGCCTGCAGCCAGCCGAAGTCCGCTTGTCCACATTGTTTGGCTGTTCTGGTAGTAATCATAATTCTTGACCTCTCTTTACACTAAAACAATGGTAAAGGTATGGACGCTGCATTGTTAGCCAGATATTCTGCCCGGTATGTTCAAATTTCCTGAATGAGAACAAAAATGGCGAAAGATAGGGCACTTACGCTGGAAGCGTTACGCGTCATGGACGCAATTGACCGTCGCGGCAGCTTTGCCGCCGCAGCAGATGAACTGGGGCGAGTCCCCTCTGCACTTAGCTACACGATGCAGAAACTGGAAGAAGAACTGGACGTTGTTCTGTTTGACCGCTCCGGCCATAGAACAAAGTTTACCAACGTGGGTCGCATGTTGCTGGAACGCGGGCGTGTTTTGCTCGAAGCGGCTGACAAACTCACTACCGATGCCGAAGCGCTGGCACGCGGCTGGGAAACACATTTGACGCTGGTCACCGAAGCACTGGTGCCGACGCACGAACTGTTCCCGCTTGTTGATAAACTGGCGGCGAAAGCCAACACACAACTCTCGATCATTACCGAAGTGCTCGCGGGCGCATGGGAACGGCTGGAGCAGGGGCGCGCGGATATTGTGATTGCGCCGGATATGCATTTCCGCTCTTCGTCAGAAATCAACTCTCGCAAGCTGTATAAAGTCCTCAACGTCTATGTCGCGGCGCCGGATCATCCGATTCACCACGAACCGGAACCGCTGTCTGAGGTGACGCGAGTGAAATATCGCGGAGTGGCGGTCGCGGATACCGCGCGTGAGCGTCCGGTTCTGACGGTGCAATTACTGGACAAACAGCCGCGTCTGACGGTCAGTACGATCGAAGACAAGCGTCAGGCATTACTGGCGGGATTGGGGGTGGCGACAATGCCTTATCCGCTGGTTGAGCAGGACATTGCAGAAGGGCGTCTGCGCGTTGTCAGCCCGGAATATACCAGCGAAGTCGACATTATCATGGCCTGGCGGCGTGACAGCATGGGCGAAGCGAAAGCCTGGTGTCTGCGCGAGATTCCTAAACTTTTCTCCGGTAAGTAATCCTCCCGTCAGCACCCTTAAGGAAACGCTTTTGGCTCCGGCCCGAAGCGGTTTTCTTCGGGGGTGCCGTGCTGGCTCCAGAAGGCCAGCAGCATCAGCCAACCCAGCACCGGAAAACACCACAACCACAGCCATTTGGCGGTGCGATCGGTATCGTGCAAGCGACGCGACTGAACGGCAAGGGAAGGCAGGAAAACCAGCAAAGCGTAGATCAGGCTTAACAGGCCAACGCTACCCGCGCGCCAGCCCGAAATGTTATCCACCACGACAAGCACGCCTGCGAGAATGATGTTGACCAGCATAAACGTCCAGAACTCACGGCGATGTGCACGGCCACGAAAGAGGACATAGTTGCTCAGCACTTTGAAATACCAGTCCATTCTCTACCTCGGAATACGCTCAATACATTGTTTTCTCAGCGATCACTGTAAGAATAGACGGGGAAAAAAGGATACGTGAAATATATTCGGGCGCAGTGACTGCACCCGAAAATATTAAGCGAAACGGACGTCCCGACCGTGGGGTTCGTTAAGATCCTGCCATGGGCCGATGGAGATAATTCCCGTCGGATTGATGGTTTTATGACTGCGGTAGTAGTGGGTACGGATGTGGTCAAAATTGACCGTTTCCGCAATGCCCGGCATCTGATAGATATCCCGCAGGAACCCATAAAGGTTGAGATAGTCGCTGATGCGATGCTTATCGCACTTAAAGTGGGTCACATAGACCGGATCGAAACGGATTAGCGTTGTCCACAGGCGGATGTCCGCCTCGGTTAGGCGATCGCCTGTCAGGTAACGGTGTTGCCCAAGGATTTGTTCCAGCCTGGCAAGGGATTCGAAGACCTTGTTGACGGCTTCATCATAAGCCTCCTGGCTGGTGGCGAAACCGGCTTTATAGACGCCGTTATTGACGTTGTCATAGATCCAGCTATTCAGCTCGTCAATTTGCGCCCGCAAGTCTGACGGGTAGTAGTCGCCGGCACGCGCGCCCTGCGCATCGAACGCTGTATTGAACATGCGAATGATTTCAGCGGATTCATTGCTGACAATAGTGTGATTCTTTTTGTCCCACAGCACCGGGACCGTTACGCGTCCGGTGTATTGCGGGTCGGCGTGAAGGTAAAGCTGATAAAGAAATTCATGCTGATAGAGCGAATCGCCTGTCGCTGCCGGGAAGGTATCGTCAAACGTCCAGCCGTTTTCCAGCATCAGCGGATTCACTACGGAAACCGGTAAAAAGTCTTCCAGGCCTTTTAACGTACGCATGATTAGCGTGCGGTGGGCCCAGGGACAGGCGAGAGAAACATACAGGTGATATCTGTCTTTTTCCGCCGCAAAGCCGCCTTCGCCAGACGGGCCAGGCGCGCCATCAGTGGTGAGCCAGTTACGAAATGCTGACACTGAGCGCTGGAATCGTCCACCGGTCGAGCTGGTATCATACCAGGTATCATGCCAGACGCCGTCGATGAGTTGTCCCATGATGCATCCTCCTTATAGATGGCAAAAGCGAGGAGATGTCCCCTCGCTTCATGTCTCTTTATCAGTATAGAGCGCTTACCATTTTTTATTCAGTACGCGGTCGATGCTGAATGCGCCCGGCCCGGTGATACCCAGCAGCAGGAAGCCGCCAGCGATGGTCAGGTTTTTCATAAACATCAGGGAGTTCATACCTTCCGCAAAATTACTGTGGAAGATAAACGCAGTCAGCAGGGTAAAGCCTGCGGTGAACAGCGCAGTGGTGCGTGTCAGAAAACCGAACAGAATAGCCAGACCGCCGCCGAACTCAAGCAGGATAACCAGCGGCAGCATAAAGCCCGGGACACCCATGGCTTCCATATACTGCTGAGTGCCAGCATAACCGGTGATTTTGCCCCAGCCTGCGGTAATGAACAGGATTGGCATCAGAATACGCGCTACCAGTACACCAACATCTTCTAATTTTTTCATCTTTCTCTCCAGGGAACCACTGTGTCTTCTTAAGTAAAAAGTCCGGCAATCATCGGCGCTGACCGCATGCTTGCTGTCGATGGAGAGGATATTAAACGGGGCGGGAAAAGATTGTTAGCAAGGAAAACTGTCGAAATTTTTCAAAGATACTGAAGGAGTTGCCACGAAACAGGTGGCTGCCCCGGTCAGCACATTGCCGCCGGGGAAGGGATTAACGTTGTTGATCAAGCGTGGATTTTACCAGCCGCCAGACGCTCCACAGACCAAGTCCGCGCTTCGCCCAGCGCATCAGCATGTTTGGGTGGCGCACAGACCACACCGCCATGAAGCTGCTGCCAACCAGCGCCCAGGAACGCAGGCTCAGGAAGGTGTTCCAGCCGCGGTCATAACCACCGGTGGCGTCCAGCCAGTCACGGCGAGCAGCGGTCAAATCCAGCCGTTGCTGCTGAATTTGACTGAGCAGCAGGGCTTTACGCTTGAGACGCTCGGCCTGGTGACTCATGGTTTTTCCTCTTCCAGTAACTGACGGTCATTGGCTAGTTCCTGGCGCGTGTGGCGCAAGATTGTGGATTCGCGGGCTTTACGTAGGGTCCAGATGCCGCCAATCAACGCCAGTACCAGGAGCACCACCGTTGTGGCGATCATGGCGTTGAGCCGGTATTGCGGGTCGATGGCCCAGATAATCAGCACCATCAGACTCATCAGGCCGAACGCAGCGAAAAGCATGGTCAACCCTACCATCAGGAGCAACTGGAAAAGGTTAGCTTTTTCCTCTTCCAGTTCGACCACAGCCAGGCGGAGCCGCGTTTCCACCATTTCAACCATAATGGAAACAATGCGCTGCCCGATACCCAGGACGCTTTTGCCCGGTCCTTGCGTGTGTCGTGAATCCGCCATAATCAGCGACGCGTCAGGAGCACGCCCAGCACGACGCCAATCGCCGCGCCAATGCCCACGCTGGCCCATGGGTTTTCACGTACATATTCGTCGGTTCTTGCAGCGGCCTCCCGGGTCTGGCGGGCAATAGCATCACCCGTTTCGCCCAGACGATAGCGACTTTCCTGCAAGGCTTTTTCGGCTTTGCTGCGCAGTTTGCTCAACTCTTCTTTTGATTTGTCCCCGGAGGTGCTCAGTACTTCCTCAAGGGTATCCGCCAGGGATTTCAACTCAGCGCGCAGATGTTCTGTATTTGCCTCTTTAGACATAATTCTCTCCAGGTGAGTGAGTGTTAACTTCCATCAAAATCAGTAGTCACGGGCTTCCAGCGCCTTAAGTTCTGTCTCGGCCTCTTTCAGCTTGTGCTCGCGTTTGCTTATTTTGTCCGCATCGCCTTTTTGTTTCGCTTTGGCGAGATCGTCGCGACGTTCGGCAACCTCGTCTTTCTGTCTGGCAATTTTGCGCTGATGCTCCGCACGCAATTTACTGTCGGAACAGGTGGTGCGAACCTCGTGCAGTGCCTTATTCAACCCATCAATCCGACTCTGATTGTTGTGCTTTTCGGCATAGCTGATTTCACGCGCAATCTCCTGCTCCTTCTCCTGACAGGGGGAGGATGCCTGAGACATCGCGCTTACAGATAATAGGGTTAGCGCCAGTGCGATGCGGTATTTCATAGTCGAAACCTTCCATTGTTGGCTGGCGAAACAAGGCTCGCCAGCATCCAGTGACATAACGTGGACTTTGGTTCCATTAACTCAAGCATAGAACGTTAACGGCTAAAGCACCAAAGTAGGTGAAAAGATTCAGAATCCTGGAGGATCAGCCGAATCGATGGGGGGTATCGCGTAAACGCGAAAGCCAGGCAGAGGTCTGGCTGTCGTCATCCTGTAACGCGACGATGTAGCCGTGAGGGAGTGTTCTGTCCAGCACTTCCTTTGCTGCAGCACTCTGGGCGCTGGACTCAAATTTGATTAACAGCGTGTCGTTTAACGGCGTAATGCTCTTGAAATGGATGCCGTTTGCATCCAGATGATGCCAAATGGAAAAACCATCCGGCACACTTGTGTTTTGCGCGATTGGGCGTATCGCCAGCGTAGATTCACGGTTCTGCACTGTCACCCACCCTAAAAAGAGTACGCTGAACAGCGCCATCGCGGCGATGCCCATCAATAACCAGCGCAGGAAGGGACGTTGCGATTCCATTATTGACCCCGATTACCGTATTTTTTCTTCCACAACACCACCAGTGTGCCAACCAGGCCAATCACCAGCAGAACAACGGGAAGCAGCATCAAACAAGACATCAATGCGTCTTCATATTTACGAAACACCGGCGTTATACCCAATAAATACCCCAGTGTCGTCAGAATCAGCACCCATAACAAACCGCTCATCCAGTTGAAAAACTGGAAGCGAGCGCTACTAAGACCCGAGATTCCGGCAATAGTTGGTAACAGGGTGCGAACAAATGCAATAAAACGTCCAATCAGCAACGCTGAAAGACCGTGTTTATGAAAAAGATGATGCGCACGTTGATGATAATGCGCCGGAAGATGCGACAACCAATTTTGTACGGTTCGCGTGTTCCCCAGCCATCGGCCCTGGATATAGCTCAGCCAACATCCCAGACTGGCGGCCGTCGTTAATAACAAAATGGTCTGCGGATAGCCCATTGCCCCTTTTGCAATCAAAACACCGACCAGCACCAACAGACTGTCGCCAGGGAGGAAAGCGGCCGGAAGCAGGCCATTCTCGAGAAATAAGATGACAAATAACACAAAGTAGAGCATGCCGATCATGGATGGATTTGCCAGCGTTTCGAAATCCTGGCTCCAGAGGGCATGCAGTAATTGGCTTAAAAGTTCCATTCAATGTTCCTGGTACATCGGTTTACGGCACGTCGGATACCTGTAAAACAGCACGGCGACATTATTGATAGTGACATTATGGTCGCTCGTGGCGCATTCAGCAGCCTGGCTATTTCGGTAACAACGCTGTGAGCAAGCGCTAACTCACGCAGTGGCAAAGTGCGTCCAATTGTAACAAATGCCATAGTTCTGCGGCAGAGAAATTACGCTTTGTCAGAAAATGATTTTGCTTGTCGAAAGGAGGGGGGGCGAGGGTATTTACAAAGGCTGACACTCTATACTTTTTACTGACCCTTAAGTGGCCAGGCGCAGCGATGCTGTGCGCCTGACAGAGAAAAGCATTATTTTACGCCACTTGCTACGGTATCAAGGTGAACAACGGGGTTTTCCGCAAACAAATAGCGGTCAGCATTGAACTCGAAGTCATCGCTGGTTTCGTTAAATAACATCTGTTTGGTATTTTCCAGATGCTGCCACATCGCGACTTTAGCCGCATGCGGATCCTTGCGAATCAATGCTTTGAGAATTTGATCATGATCGTCACACCAGTTATCCACGGTGCGCAGGTCAATATGGTCGTGCAGTTTTTTCCAGTACGGGTTGTGCACACGCTGGGTCCACATTTTTTCGACAATGGCCGCCAGCGCGCTGTTTTGTGTCGCCAGGGCCACCTGCACATGAAACTGTAAATCCCATTCAGAATCGCGGAAGCACTTCTCTTTGCGCGCGTTTTCCTGAATTTCCATCAGTTTCATGATGTCTTGCTTGGTAACCTGGGTTGCGGCAAATTCCGCAATATTGCTTTCAATCAGCTGACGCGCCTGCAGAAGCTCGAACGGACCGTAGTTGGCAAATTCCAGCGATTCGTCAGGGGCCTGAGTATGACGAGGCTGATTGGAAATAACATGAATGCCGGAACCTTTACGGACTTCAACATAGCCTTCGACTTCCAGCATGATAATCGCTTCACGAACCACGGTCCGGCTGACGCTTTTTTCGTCTGCGATAAAGCGCTCGGCGGGAAGTTTGTCACCCACAAGATAGACACCCTGCTCGATCCGGCTTTTCAGCTCGGCGGCAAGTTGCTGGTACAAACGACGTGATTCAGTGATTTCCATATGCGCTCCAGGCAAGATAAGGCATTAGTAGATTTGTTATACCACTTTTACGTCATTCTCACCACAACCCGGCAAGAAAAAGCCGCCCGAAACGGTGGGCGGCTTTTGGACAAACAGCAGTACAGATACGATGTGAACTAGCTTTGCGTTGCGGTACCGCCGACCGCATTTTCCTGCTCTAATTCACTGGCGGATTTACTTTTCAGCACCGTCCAGATAACCACCGCACCGAGCAGGTCGAACAGCGCCAGCACAGCGAACAGTGGGCTAAAGCCGATGGTATCAGCCAGCGCACCAACCACCAGAGCAAACATGGTACTTGCCGTCCATGCCGCCATCCCGGTCAGACCGTTTGCGGTTGCTACTTCATTACGACCGAACACGTCAGAAGAGAGCGTAATCAGCGCGCCGGACAGAGACTGGTGAGCAAAACCACCAATACACAGCAGGCCGATTGCTACATACGGGCTGGTGAACAGACCGATCATGCCTGGGCCGATCATCAGCAGCGCACCCATGGTCACAACCATTTTACGGGAAACAATCAGGTTCACACCGAACCAGCGCTGGAACAGCGGCGGCAGGTAACCACCAACGATACAGCCCAGGTCAGCGAACAGCATTGGCATCCAGGCGAACATGGCGATTTCTTTCAGGTTAAAGCCGTAGACTTTGAACATGAACAGCGGGATCCAGGCGTTGAACGTACCCCATGCCGGCTCTGCCAGGAAACGCGGCAGCGCGATACCCCAGAACTGACGGGTGCCCAGAATCTGCAGGACGGACATTTTTTTGCCGTTAAAGGTCTGGTGTTGCGCTTCCTGACCGCCAATGATGTATTCGCGTTCTTCTTCAGTCAGTTTTTTCTGATCGCGCGGGTGTTTATAGAAAATTAACCATGCCATTGCCCAGGCGAAGCTCAGTACGCCAGAGATAATGAACGCCAGCTGCCAGCTGTGCATGACGATTGCCCACACGACCAGCGGCGGTGCAATCATCGCACCAATAGAAGAACCGACGTTGAAATAGCCCACTGCGATAGAACGTTCTTTCGCCGGGAACCACTCAGAAGCCGCTTTCAGGCCTGCCGGAATCATAGCAGCCTCTGCTGCACCAACGGCACCGCGCGCCAGCGCCAGACCGCCCCAGCTACCTGCCAGCGCTGTTGCGCCACAGAAGATGGCCCAGGTCACGGCGAAAACGGCGTAGCCGATCTTGGTACCGAGGATGTCCAGTACGTAACCTGCGACCGGCTGCATGATGGTATAAGCAGCCGAGTAGGCCGCAATAATATAGGAGTATTGCTGTGTGGAGATATTTAGCTCTTGCATCAGCGTAGGCGCTGCCGCAGCAATCGTGTTACGCGTCAAGTAACCCAGCACGGTGCCGATCGTCACCAGCGCTATCATGTACCAACGTAACCCTTTAATTTTACGCATGTAAACCTCATCGTTATGTTAATTCCGCTAGCGCGGTCACCTGCCGGTTGCGGTCGGGAGGTGAAAACGGAGGGCGTAACCGGTAAACACCGGAACGACCCGAACCTTGCTATTCAACGTGCTCAATTCGGTATCCGTACCGTAAAGACCGATGATTAATCACCGGCAATGCATTCCGTCGGCTGATGTATTCGACGGCAGAAAGATAACTTGTCATACAACTTCAAAAGGTGAGTGACATCACAAAAGTGTTTTTCTTTGTGTGGTTTTTAGCTTTGTGGTACCAGACCAGTACTGGCGCGGGCTGGCGGTGATTTTGATGCGCAATCTTGTAAATATTTGTCATCGTTTATTGATCTAACTCACGAAAAAGTCTTCGGCCACTGGAAATTGGTGTGATAACTTTGTCAGCATTAAGGTAAGCATCAGACGCACTCGTTTAGAGGAAGACGATAATGACCCCGTTTATGACCGAAGATTTTCTGTTAGATACCGAATTTGCGCGCCGCCTGTACCATGACTACGCGAAAGATCAGCCGATTTTTGACTTTCATTGCCACCTGCCGCCGCAGCAGATCGCGGATAACTACCGCTTCAAAAACCTGTATGACATCTGGTTAAAAGGTGATCACTACAAGTGGCGTGCAATGCGCACCAATGGTGTGCCGGAGCGCCTGTGTACCGGTGATGCCAGCGATCGTGAGAAGTTTGACGCCTGGGCTGCAACCGTACCGCATACGATCGGCAACCCGTTATACCACTGGACTCATTTAGAACTTCGTCGCCCATTTGGTATTACAGGTAAGCTGCTTTCGCCATCTACGGCGGATGAAATCTGGAATCTGGGCAATGAATTACTGGCGCAGGATAAATTTACTGCTCGCGGTATCATGCAGCAGATGAATGTGAAGATGGTCGGCACCACCGACGATCCGATCGACTCTCTGGAGCACCACGCTGCCGTTGCCAAAGACACCACCTTCACCATCAAAGTGCTGCCAAGCTGGCGTCCGGATAAAGCCTTCAACATTGAACTGGCCACGTTTAACGACTACATGAGCAAGCTGGGTGAAGTCTCTGACACCGACATCCGTCGCTTTGCCGATCTGCAAACCGCGCTGACTAAACGTCTGGATCACTTTGAAGCACATGGTTGTAAAGTGTCAGACCACGCGCTTGACGTCGTACTCTTCGCCGAAGCAAGCGACGCGGAACTGGATAGCATCCTCGCTCGCCGCCTGGCGGGTGAAAGCTTAAGCCAGCATGAAGTCGCGCAGTTCAAAACTGCCGTTCTGGTGTTCCTCGGTGCGGAATATGCCCGTCGCGGCTGGGTACAGCAGTATCACATCGGTGCGCTGCGTAATAACAACCTGCGTCAGTTCAAATTGCTGGGGCCGGATGTGGGCTTTGACTCCATCAATGACCGTCCGCTGGCGGAAGAGCTGTCGAAATTACTCAGCAAGCAGAATGAAGAAAACCTGCTGCCGAAAACTATCCTGTACTGCCTGAACCCGCGTGATAACGAAGTGCTGGGCACCATGATCGGTAACTTCCAGGGTGAAGGTATGCCAGGCAAGATGCAGTTTGGTTCCGGTTGGTGGTTCAACGACCAGAAAGACGGTATGGAACGTCAGATGACCCAACTGGCACAGCTCGGTCTGCTGAGCCGCTTCGTGGGGATGCTGACCGACAGCCGTAGCTTCCTGTCTTATACCCGTCACGAATATTTCCGTCGCATTCTGTGCCAGATGATTGGCCGCTGGGTGCACGCGGGTGAAGCCCCGGCTGATATCCAGTTGCTGGGCGAGATGGTGAAAAATATCTGCTTTAACAATGCGCGTGACTACTTCGCGATTGAACTGAACTAAGGCCGTTTGAGGTTGATATGCAATACATCAAGATCCACTCGCTGGATAATGTCGCTGTAGCGCTGGCGGATCTCGCCGAAGGCACAGAAGTTGTTGTTGACGGTCATGAGATTTTGCTTCGTCAGGCGGTGGTACGTGGACATAAATTTGCCCTGCAGGCCATCCCGACGGGTGAGAATGTGGTGAAGTATGGTCTTCCTATCGGCCATGCCACAACAGATATTGCCGCAGGTGAACACATCCATTCTCACAATGTGCGTACCAATCTAAGCGATTTGGATGAGTATAGCTATCAACCTGATCTCATTGATGAAAATGCACCGGCGGCCGATCGCGATGTGCAGATCTACCGCCGTGCAAACGGAGAGGTTGGGGTTCGCAACGAACTGTGGATCCTGCCGACGGTGGGCTGTGTTAACGGCATTGCTCGTCAAATCCAGACCCGTTTTCTGAAAGAGACGCACAACGCCGAAGATATCGATGGCGTGCACCTGTTTAGCCACACCTACGGTTGCTCACAGTTGGGCGATGACCATATTAACACCCGTACTATGCTGCAAAATATGGTACGTCACCCTAATGCGGGGGCGGTGCTGGTCATTGGTCTGGGCTGTGAAAACAACCAGGTCGATGCGTTTCGCGAAACGCTGGGCGAATACGATCCGTCCCGCGTCCACTTTATGATCTGCCAACACCAGGACGACGAAGTGGAAGCGGGCATTGAGCATTTGTACGAATTGTATGAAGCCATGCGCCATGACAAGCGCGAGCCCGGCAAACTGGGCGAGCTGAAATTTGGTCTGGAGTGTGGGGGATCAGACGGACTTTCCGGGATCACTGCGAACCCGATGCTGGGACGTTTTTCTGACTACATTATCGGTAACGGCGGTACCACGGTATTAACCGAAGTGCCGGAAATGTTCGGTGCAGAACAGATTCTGATGAGCCATTGCCGCGACGAAGAGACCTTCGAGAAGACCGTCACCATGGTGAACGACTTCAAACAGTACTTTATCGCGCATAACCAGCCGATCTACGAAAACCCATCGCCGGGTAATAAAGCCGGTGGAATCACGACGCTGGAAGAAAAATCGCTTGGCTGTACCCAAAAAGCGGGCGCCAGCCAGGTGGTCGACGTGCTGCGTTACGGTGAACGCCTGAAAACCCACGGTCTCAACCTGTTGAGCGCGCCGGGCAACGATGCGGTTGCCACCAGCGCACTGGCGGGGGCGGGTTGCCACATGGTGCTGTTCAGCACCGGTCGCGGCACCCCTTACGGCGGCTTTGTGCCGACAGTAAAAATCGCGACTAACAGCGAACTGGCGGCGAAGAAGAAACACTGGATCGATTTCGACGCGGGTCAGCTTATTCACGGAAAAACCATGCCGCAACTGCTGAGCGAGTTCGTGGATGCGATCGTGGATTTTGCCAACGGTAAGCAGACCTGTAATGAACGCAATGAGTTCCGCGAGCTGGCTATCTTCAAGAGCGGCGTAACGTTATAAGTTACCCTTCATCTCTCGCGCTACAGCGGTGTTGGCTACGTCCGCTCACCCCGGTCACTTACGTATGTAAGCTTCCGGGGATTCCCGGACTTGCCGCCTGGCTGTAGCACGACATCTTTTGGGTAACACAGCAGTAGAATTTAAAAACGACGTTTCATATTATGAAGCGTCGTTTCTTTTTGTGTTATTAACAAGGATCTTCCATGAGCGCGTATTGGTTAGCCCAGGGCGTTGGTGTACTGGCGTTTATCATCGGTATCACCACGTTCATTAACCGCGACGAAAAGCGTTTCAAGCTCCAGCTTTCCCTCTACAGCGCCACGATCGGCGCGCATTTCTTTCTGATGGGCGCACTGCCTGCTGGCATGAGCGCAGAACTCAACGCCGTACGTACTATTATCTCCATGCATACCCGCAAGCTGTGGGTCATGGCCGTGTTTATTGTACTGACGCTGTTTTTTGGTTTGATCAAATTACACCACCCGGTCGAACTGCTGCCGATTATTGGTACGGTTGCCAGTACCTGGGCGCTGTTTCGCTGCAAAGGACTTTCCGTGCGCTGCATCATGTGGTGTTCAACCGCCTGCTGGGTCACGCATAACCTGTGGCTGGGATCGATTGGCGGCACTTTGATAGAAGGCAGCTTCCTTGTGGTGAACGGCCTGAACATTATCCGTTTCTGGCGAATGCAAAAACGCGGCATCGACCCGTTTAAAGTCGAAACCGCGCTGCAAAAAGAGAGCACTTCTCCGCGTTAATTGCGCAGAGGCATTAACGACGCGCGCTCGCTGTCTGCCTGGCAGGCGGCCGCGGTAAACAGCACATCGGTTGAGGAGTTGATGGCGGTCTCGCAGGAGTCCTGCACGACGCCAATAATGAAGCCGACGGCGACGACCTGCATGGCAACATCGGCTGAAATGCCGAACAAGTTACAGGCCAGCGGAATAAGCAGCAGCGAGCCGCCCGCTACCCCGGATGCGCCACAGGCGCAGAGCGAAGCCACGATGCTTAAGAGCACGGCTGTCGGGATATCCACGGCCACGCCCAATGTATGTACTGCCGCCAGCGAGAGCACGGTGATGGTGATGGCCGCGCCAGCCATATTGACTGTCGCCCCCAGGGGGATCGATACGGAATAGGTGTCTTTATCAAGCCCGAGTTTTTCGCACAGCGCCATATTTACCGGGATATTCGCCGCCGAGCTACGGGTGAAAAAAGCGGTTACACCGCTTTCACGTAAACAGAGAAGCACCAGCGGATAAGGGTTGCGGCGGATCTTCACCCAGACCAGCAGCGGGTTAATCACCAGCGCAACCAGCAACATACAACCGACCAGCACAAGCAGCAGTTGCGCGTAGCTCCAGAGCGCGCCAAAGCCCGTTGTCGCCAGGGTGGAGGCCACAAGCCCCAAAATACCCAGCGGTGCAAAGCGAATCACTAACGTAACCATAAACGCCACCGCACTGGACATGTCGTTAAGCAGACTTTTGCTGGCATCGCTACTGTGGCGCAAGGCAAAGCCGAGACCAATGGCCCAGGCCAGGATCCCGATGTAATTTCCTTTGATCAGCGCATCGACCGGGTTTGCGACGATGTTCATCAGCAGTCCTTCCAGCACGCCAATAATACCGGAAGGTGCGACGATATCGGTCGCGCCTGCTACCAGATGCAGGGTGGACGGGAACAGAAAACTGACCATCACCGCAGTCAATGCGGCGGAGAAGGTGCCGATTAAATAAAGCAGCAGGATAGGACGAATGCTGATTTTTTGCCCCTGCCGATGATTAGCCACCGAGGCCATCACCAGAAACAATACCAGAACCGGAGCCACGGCTTTTAGCGCGCCGACAAACAGTGTGCCCAGCATGCCAGCGGCGAGAGCGGTATCAGGCGAAAGCCAGCTCAACAAGATGCCCAGTACCAGTCCGGCGAGAATTTGCTTGACGATATTGCCGCGCATCATGCGTTGCAACCATGTCGTAGTGAGTTGTGTGTGCATACCTTTTCCTTGGTTTTATTGGTGTTCCATCGGTGCTGCGCCAGCAGGCGCAACGGATTGAGTATAAAGAATTCGCTGCCCGGAGGGCTGTTTCAGATACTGGCGGGGGGAAAAATCAGAAAAACGCCCTCTCCGGAAAGAGGGCGTACCAGGGACTTTGTTAACTTAGCGCCTTAGAACTGCTTATTCAGCAAGCTCACGCTTATCGTTGCGGTGGTTAACCCATGCGTTAATCAGCAAAGTCACCACCAGAATGCCGCCCACGATGCCAAGCGAGATGGCAATCGGGATATGGAAGAAATCGACAATCAGCATCTTGATACCGATAAACACCAGGATCACCGACAGGCCATATTTCAGCATCGAGAAGCGTTCTGCCACCCCTGCCAGCAGGAAGTACATCGCACGCAGGCCCAGGATTGCAAACAGGTTAGACGTCAGTACGATAAACGGGTCGGTAGTGACAGCAAAAATTGCCGGAATACTGTCGACCGCAAATATCACATCGCTCAGTTCAACCAGAATCAGCACCAGCAGCAATGGCGTGGCAAACAGCAAGCCATTCTTACGCACAAAGAAGTGCTCGTTTTCGATTTTATCCGTCATGCGCAGATGGCTGCGTAACCAGCGAACCAGAGGCTTGTCGCCAATGCCGCCTTCATCTTCTTTTGCCAGCGCCATTTTCACACCGGTGAAAAGCAGGAATGCGCCGAAGACGTACAGAAGCCATTCAAACTGGGAGATAAGCCAACTGCCGGCGAAGATCATGATGGTACGCAGGACGATCGCGCCGAGTACACCGTAGATCAACACGCGACCTTGCAGCGCAGCCGGTACCGAGAAGTAGCTGAACAGCATCAGCCAGACAAAGACGTTATCCACCGCCAGCGCTTTTTCAATCAGATAACCGGTCAGGAACGCCAGCGCCTGGGTGTCGGCAACGGCGCGGCCCTCGTTTTGTACCAGATACCACCAGAATGCAGCGTTAAATAAGAGAGAAAGACTAACCCAGACCAGAGACCAGACGGCCGCCTGTTTCATGGACATCGTGTGCGCGCCACGACGCCCCTGAAGCAGGAGGTCGATAGCCAGCATGATAACGACAACAACGGCGAAGCCGCCCCAGAGTAGCGGTGTACCGACAGTATTCATGTGAGGTTCCTCAGCACCTTACACGTCATCCTTGATGATGGCGTGTATAAACAAAAACGGCTAACGTCGAAAGACGTCAGCCGCATGCTTTAGGTGCAATTGGGTCCTCGCCTTTCGGCAAGGTCTCACTTACGTCACATTAATGACGCCCGGCGACCGGATGCTTATACCCGTCATATTTCGAACCGCAGGTGCGTTGGCTACATTCGTTCATCCGACTCACTTACTTTGTAAGCTCATCGCGACTCTCTCACTTGCCGCCTTCCTGCAACGCGAAATCTTTAGGGTAGAGGCATCGTAATGACGACCCACCGGCAACGAAGTTACTCCCCTTTGCTCGTAACAAAATATGACAGGGGATTCACCCCGTCAATGATCTGTAACATATGTTTTACATACCTTTACGCAGGCAGTTCCACGCTCACATCATCTGCCGGGAAAACTACCCCCGTTTGACGGCGGATTTCCGTCGACAGCTTCGCGGTGATACGGCTAACGGCCAGGCCTGCATGGTTTACTTCATTCTGCTCGACCAGGCTGGCGAACGTTTCCGCTTCGTACAGCATGGTGTTGATATGCTGAGGCTGCGTCAGCTCCTGCGCTTTGCCGCCGCGCGGCACGAAAGAGAGCTTCTGGCATTCGGAGATCTTTTCGATGACCAGCGAACCGGCTTCGCCCTGAATTTCGCTTGGCAGTACCGAGTCGCTCACTTTGGAATGTTGCAGCGTGACGCTGAAATCGCCGTAGTCGAGTACGACCACGCCGTGAGCATCTACGCCGCTTTCCAGCAGGCTGGCGGTGGCCTGCACGCCCTTCGGTTCGCCCCAGAGCGCAACAGAGGCGGCCAGGACATAAAAACCGATATCCATAATCGAGCCGTTAGAGAAGGCCGGATTAAATGTGTTCGGGTTTTCGCCGTCCAGGTAACGCTGGTAGCGCGAGGAGTACTGGCAATAGTTGAGAAACGCTTTGCGCAGTTTACCTGCTTTCGCAAGTGACTGTTTAAGCAGCACAAAATTGGGCAGGCTGGCGGTTTTAAAGGCTTCGAACAGGACTACCTGATTCTCTCTGGCACAGGCAATCGCCTCTTCCACTTCGTGCAGGTTCGACGCCAGCGGCTTTTCGCAAATGACATGTTTTTTATGGCTGAGAAAGAGTCGGGTTTGCGGAAAATGCAGCGAGTTGGGGCTGGCAATATAAACTGCATCAATCTCATCGCTTTGTGCCATGGCCTCCAGCGAGGTAAAAAGATGTTCGACAGGATAATCCCGGGAGAAATCCTGCGCCTGTTCGAGGCTGCGGGAGTACACTGCCGTGAGTTTATATTTGCCCGTTTCATGGGCGGCATCGACAAACTGGCGGGTGATCCAGTTTGTGCCAATGACAGCAAAACGTATCATTAAGCGAGTTCCTTTAACTGAGCACTGTCTGGCAATGTAGCATGATGCGCACAGAGGAAAAAAGGTTGATCTCCCGGTTATGGAAGACGTCTCGCATGTCACTCTTTTTGTTAAAAAAGATTAAGCCCGGCAATGCGATCCAGCGCACTTTGCAACGCTTCATCTCCCGCTGTCAGGCTAATGCGAATAAAACCTTCCCCACCTTGCCCAAAACCTGTGCCAGGCGCGACCAGCACATGCGCCTCGTGCAACAACAAGTGGGCAAATTGCTGCGAGTTAAACGCAGGCGGTACCGTAAGCCAGAGGAAAAAAGTCCCTTGCGTTTCGCGTACCGGCCAGCGTAGCGCCGCCAGGCGCTGTAACACGCGTTCGCGACGCTGGTGGTAGACCGATACCAGTTGCGCTAAACGTTCAGAGGGGAGGGCGAGCGCCGTGACCGCCGCATCCTGAATCGCGCCAAACACAGTACTGTAGCTGTGCGTGTGCAATTTTTTAAATGCCCGGATGATCGAGGCGTTGCCGACCGCAAAGCCAAAGCGCCAGCCCGCCATATTAAAGGTCTTCGAGAACGTATACGTTTCCACTCCCCACGCTTTCGCGTCGGATTGCGAGAAGAGGCTCAGCGGAGTGTCTGCGGTATCGCTGCCAATGGCGGCATAGGCAAAATCATGCAGGATCGGCACGTGATAACGCCGTGCGAAGCGCAACGCGCTGGCGAACAGTTCCGGTGTGGCCAGCGCACCCGTCGGGTTATGTGGATAGTTGAGTACCACCAGTCCGGCCTTGTCTGCAACGTTACCCGGTACCTCGTTGAAATCAGGCAGGAACTGATTTTCCGCACGAAGTGGCAGGCCGTAAAAACAGGCCTGAGACTGCAATGCCGCCGAGCGGTAAATGGGATAGCAAGGGTCGGTAGAAATCAGATATTGCCCTGGGCTGAGGACCGCGCGAGGGATCCCGCTCACCCCGATATGTGACCCCTGGAATACCGCCACTTCGCTGTCGGGATCGAGCGCCACGCCGTAATGGCGCAGATAAAAATCGGCAATGGCCTGGCGGATCTGCGGCTTGCCCCAGAATGAGGGATACCCGTGGTTCTCACTTCTCGCAATCGCTGCCTGCAGCGAGGCGACCACTTCCGGCGGCGTGGGTTGATCCGGGCTGCCGCTCGAGAGATCGATCAGCGGTAAATCGGGCGTGTTCACCTGGGCTGCCAGTTTTTCCAGTACACTGAATAAATTCTCTTCCAGCGCATCGACCAGCGGTGAGGCGTTAAAATCAGGCATGGGGTTCTCGGATTTATTTATTAATATGTTTCCATCTTTAATTTATTTTTCTGCATTGTCTAAGCAACAAAATTAGCTATTGATTTCTGATTTTTAGATATGGATTTCCTGATTATATTTATGCGAAAAAAGCAAAATGAAATCCGGTAATGTGACTTACAACGCACAGTCGGCTGTGATTTAATCGATTTTACTTGCACACCAACAGGGAAAATGCGTTATGAACAAGCCAGTAGTATTAGGTTTTGTCTTTGCTTTATTGTCATCATCTTCATTTCTGGCTGCGGCGCAGGATAATATTATTCGTGTCGGTTTTAATCCCGGGCCTTATAAAGAACAATTTGAAAAGGGTGTCGCACCTTTTCTGATTAAGAAAGGCTATAAAGTCGAATATAAAGATTTCAGCGATGGTATTCAGGTAAACGATGCGGTTGCCCGTGGCAACATTGAAGCCAATATCATGCAGCACCCGGTATATTTGAAATCGGTGAATGAACGTCTGGGTATCGACAACATTGGTATCGTGCAGGTGCCGACACCGCCGATGGGACTGTATGGCGGCAAAATCAAAGCGCTGAAAACCCCGGCGGCAGGCACCGTAATTTCTGTTCCTAATCAGCCGCCTAATGAATATCGGGCTCTGTTAGTGCTCCAAAGCCTCGGCTGGGTAAAACTCAAGCCAGACAGCGATCCTGCCACCTTCTCACAGCGCAACATCCTCGAAAATCCGTACAAAATTGTCCTCAAAGAGATGGATAACGCGCAGCAGGTCCGTGCGCTGCCGGATGTGGATTACGGTTTGATTCAGGGCAACTTTGCCGTATCCAGCGGTCTGAAGCTCAATTCGGCATTACAGCTTGAAACCCCGGTAAGCCAGTTTATTAACGTCGTGACCATTGCCGGTAAAAATAAAGACGCGCAGTTTGCTAAAGATATTGTTGCCGGATACCACTCAGCTGATTTCAAAAATTATATTTTGACTCACGAGCAATATAACGGTTACTTGCAGCCTGATTATTTGAAATGAGCAATGCAATGATTGAGCTTCGCCATGTCAGCAAAACATTCTCCCGTAATGGAAACCCGGTTCTGGCATTAAAGGACATTAACCTTAGTATTGCTAAGGGCGATATTTTCGGGATTATTGGTTATAGCGGTGCAGGGAAAAGTACCTTGCTACGTTTAATCAATCGTCTCGAATCGCCAGGCCAGGGAGAGGTGGTGATTAATGGCGAAGTACTGCAGGAATTTAGCGGTAAACGTCTGCGTGCGATCAAGAAAGATATTGGAATGATCTTTCAGAACTTTAATTTGCTGAATTCGAAAACGGTTTTCCATAACGTCGCCATTCCGCTCATTTTGCAGGGGCGTGATAAGGCATTTATTCAGGCACGGGTGACGGAGTTGCTGGAGTTTGTCAATCTCAGCGACAAGCTGCATAGCTTCCCGAACGAATTATCGGGCGGGCAAAAACAGCGTGTCGGTATTGCTCGCGCGCTGGCGACCAATCCATCCGTTTTATTGTGTGATGAAGCGACATCGGCGCTGGATCCCCATACCACGGTGCAGATCTTACTGTTGTTGCAGGAGATCAACCGCCGCTATGGCATCACCATCGTGCTGATCACGCACGAAATGTCGGTTATTCAGAAGATCTGTAACAAGGTTGCGGTAATGCAGAACGGCAGCATTGTGGAGCAGGGCGAGGTCTTTAACTTGTTTGCCCAGCCGCAACATCCGGTCACCGCCAGCTTCGTGCAGTCGGTGATTCATGACAAGCTGCCGGAGCGCGTCTCCTCTGTGCTGCAACGGGATAACGGCGCGCAGGCTCTGCGCCTTGAGTTTGTTGGCGCAACGGCGCAGCAGCCCATCATCAACCGCATCATCAAGGACTATGCCATTGAGGTGAATATTCTCTTTGCCAGCATGTCCGACGTTCAGGGGCGGATTCTGGGGTTCATGATCGTGCAGATTCTCGGTGAGGCAGAGCAAACCGACAACGCCATTGCCCACCTTCGCGACGCAGGAGTGAAAATCACCCATGTTTGAGTTTATTGACACAGCCGTCACCGGCGATCAATTCCTGCTGGCATTGCACGACACCCTGGTGATGATCGCCGTTTCGCTGGGTTTCGGTTCACTGCTCGGCATCCCGCTGGGCATTGTGCTGGTCGTTTGCCGTCCTGGCGGCATTCTGCCCAACCGGTTTGTGCACCAGGTGCTGAACCCGATAATCAATGTTGTTCGCTCGCTGCCGTTTATCATTTTGCTGATCACCATTCTGCCTTTTACCCGTCTGGTGGTGGGTACCACCATCGGTACGGCAGGGGCGATTGTGCCGCTGATTGTTTTTATTGCGCCCTATATTTCCCGGCTGGTCGAAAGCTCGCTGCTGGAAGTGGATGAGGGGATCCTTGAGGCCGCCGATGCCATGGGCGCCACCGCCTTACAGACCATCTGGCACTTTATGTTGCCGGAAGCAGCATCATCTCTGATTTTGGCCCTTACTACCGCCACCATTGGCCTGCTGGGCGCGACCGCCATGGCCGGAACCGTGGGCGGCGGCGGGATCGGCGATTTAGCCATTACCTATGGTTACCAGCGCTTTGATGCTTTCGCCACGCTGGTCACCGCGCTGGTGCTGATTGTCATCGTTCAGCTTACCCAGACCCTCGGAACCCGCGTTGCTCGCCGTATTCGCCGCGAGTGAGGCTGCTATTTCATCTATTCAGGAGAGCAATATGCCAGTTGTAGAGAGCTTTACCCTCGACCATACCAAAGTCAAAGCCCCGTATGTCCGCGTAGCCGGTTATGAGCGTCACCGGCTTGGCAGTGTGGTGCAGAAGTTTGATTTACGTTTCCTGCAACCCAATGCGGATGCCATTCCCACCGCCGCGCTACACACTCTGGAACACCTGCTGGCGTTTGGTCTGCGTGAAGAACTGGAAGGCGTTATCGATATTTCACCGATGGGTTGCCGTACCGGTTTCTATCTGATCCTGTGGGATGAGCACGATCCGAAACACATCGCAGCGGCGCTGACACGGGTCTTGCAGCGTGTGCTTACCGCAACAGATGTGCCTGCGGTCACGCCGCTTGCCTGCGGCAACTATCGCGATCACTCACTGTTCTCGGCCCAGGAATACGCGAAGCTGGTGCTGGATGCCGGTATCAGCGACGACCCGTTTCGGGAATAAGCGATGATTGCCCTCGATTTTCGCGGCCAGACTGCCGTCGTGACCGGCGGCCTGCAGGGGATTGGTAAAGCCATTGCGGAACTGCTGCATCGCGGCGGCGCAAATGTAGTGGTAGGCGATATCGCCGCCAGAGCGCGGGAGCAGACACTGCGCCAGCTAGTGCTACGTACCGATGTTTCCTCTCGCGAACAGGCCCATCAGCTCATTGGCGCCGCGGTGGAGACTTTCGGCGGCGTGGACATCCTGGTCAATAGCTGCGGCGTCTCGGCGATGAGTACGGTAACGCAGATGAGCGATGCCGACTGGCAGCGCATTCTGGACGTCAACGTCAAAAGCATTGGTTACCTGGCGGAGGCGGCCATACCGCTAATGAAAGCCAAAAGCGGTGGCCGCATCATCAATATCGCCTCACAGGCGGGAAAAAATGGCTATCGGCTAATGGGGCAGTATGTGGCGTCTAAACATGCGGTCCTCGGCCTGACTAAAGTGATGGCCATTGAGCTCGCCCGTGACAATATCCTGGTGAACGCGGTGTGCCCCGGCATTGTCGAGACGGAGATGAAGTGGCGCGAACGTCGCGAAGGTGCGGAACTGCGCGGCATGACGCCGGAAGCCATCTACGCCGAAGACTGTTCCCAGGTTCTGCTGGGACGCACGGCGCAACCAGAAGATGTGGCTGGCGTAGTGGCGTTTCTTGCCAGCCCGCTGGCGGCCTATATGACCGGGCAGGCGATTAATGTGACCGGTGGGATGACGATGCACTAAAACCTGCCCATCAGGCTATTTTATTTGCCATTTTGGACCTGGGCAGTGCTCACAATCCTCACGTACTACGTGTACGCTCCGGTTGTTGCGCGCTGTCCGTGTCCAAACTGCCTGCAACAATAACGCCTGATGGGCAGGTTTCATTTCTGAGGTATCACAATGAAACCTGATCAACTTGCGGTAATGCACTGGGGAACCTACCGGGTGACCACCGATAACGGCAAACTGACCGCTGTCAGCCCGGTGGCCTGGGACAGCAACCCGTCGCGCATTGGGCAATCGCTGCCGGGTGCGGTGCAGGGAACCTCACGCGTACGCCGTCCGGCGGTGCGGGAGGGGTTTCTGCAAAAAGGCGCCGCCTCGCGGGAAGGGCGTGGACGTGAACCTTTTGTCGAAGTGAGCTGGGAGCAGGCGCTGACGCTGGTGGCCGATGAACTCACCAGAGTGAAACGCGAGCAGGGCAATGCGGCGATTTATGGCGGCTCTTATGGCTGGTCGAGCGCCGGACGTTTTCATCATGCGCAAAGCCAACTGCACCGCTTTCTCAATTTCTTTGGTGGCTATACCGGCAGCACCAATACCTACAGTATCGCCGCCGGAGAGCGCATTTTGCCGCATATTCTCGGCGATCTCGACACCCTGCAACGCCAGCATACCCACTGGCCGGTGCTGGCGGAGCACTGCGAGTTATTTGTCGCCATTGGCGGCTTGCCGCTGCGTAATGCGCAGGTGAACGGCGGCGGGGCCAACGATCATGCCCTGCAACACTGGTTGCAGACCTTGCGCCGTAACGGCACCCGCTTTATCAATATCAGTCCGGTAAAAAACGATCTCTCTGCCGTACCGGATGCCGACTGGCTGGCCGTTATCCCGGGGAGCGACACTGCGCTACTGCTGGCGCTCTGCCAGGTGCTGATTGCCGACGGGTTATACGACCGGGCGTTTGTTGACAGCCACACGGTGGGGTTCGCACCGTACCGGGATTATCTCTTTGGCCGGGATGACGGCGTGGTGAAAAGCCCGGAATGGGCTGAGTCCAGAACCGGGCTTGCCGCCGGGGCGATCCGTCATCTGGCCCATGAGATGGCACGGCATCGCACGATGATTAACATAGCCTGGTCGGTTCAGCGTGCCCGTCAGGGAGAACAGACCTTCTGGGCGACGGTGGCGTTGACCGCGTTGCTGGGGCAGATTGGCACGCCCGGCGGTGGACTGGGATTTGGCTACGCCTCGACCAACCTGGCGGGAGCCGACCGGCGCGTCTTTTCCGGCCCGCGTTTGCCCCAGGGGCGCAATCCGGTTGCAGGCAAAATTCCGGTCGCCCGTTTCGCCGACATGCTGCTGCATCCCGGCGAACCCTATGAATTTGACGGGCAGACCCACTTTTACCCGGACATTCGCTTTGTCTACTGGGCGGGCGGCAATGTCTTTCATCACCATCAGGATCTCAACAGGCTGGTGCGCGCCTGGCGGCGTCCGGAAACCATTGTGGTCCACGAGCAGTACTGGACGGCGCAGGCGAAATTCGCCGACATTGTGCTGCCCGCCACCACCTCGCTTGAGCGAGAGGACATCGGGAGCGCCAGCAACGACGGCTTTATGATCGCCATGCGCCAGCACATTGCGCCGTTTGCCGATGCCCGCGATGACTATGCTATTTTCAGCGGGCTGGCTGCCCGTCTCGGGTTTCGCGAGGCTTACACAGAAGGACGGGACGTCAGGGCCTGGCTACAGGTTATGTATGAGCAGTCGCGCCCGCGCGCCGAGGCCGAAGGGATCGCACTCCCGGCGTTCGATGATTTCTGGCAACAGGGCGTGCTGGAATTTATGCGTCCTGAAGAGCCGCAAATCCTGCTTAAGGATTTTCGTGACGATCCGCTTAACGCCCCGCTTGCCACACCTTCCGGCAAGATAGAGCTTTTTTCGCAGACGATTGCCGATTTTGGCTACGAAGAGTGTCCGGGGCATCCGTACTGGCACGAGCCGGAGGCGCAGTATCAGCAGACGGTTGGCCGGGAATGGCCGCTGCATTTGCTCTCCAGCCAGCCGCGTACCCGGCTGCACAGTCAGTACGACCACGGCAGCGTAAGCCGGGAGAGCAAAATTTCCGGGCGAGAGCCGCTGTGGATCCATCCGCATGATGCTGCCGCGCGCGGTATTCGCGACGGCGACGTGGTGAAAGTGTTCAATACGCGAGGCGCATTACTGGCCGGGGTGAAATTGAGTGAGGCTATACGGCCCGGCGTGGTGCAGATGTCCACCGGCGCCTGGTATGACCCGGAAAATACCTCCGACGCCCAGCCGCTGGATAAACACGGTAATCCCAATGTGTTAACCGAAGATCGCGGCAGTTCGCGTCTGGGACAGGGCTGTAGCGCGCAGAGTTGCCGGGTGGAGATTGCGAAATTTGAGGGGAGTTTGCCAGCGGTAACGGCCTGGGAACCGCCTGTTTTTGTCACGCTCGGGCAACAAAAACAGGCGTGATACCTTACTGCACGGCGGCGAAGGCTGAGGCTACGCGTGCGATATTGTTGTGGTTAAGGCCCGCCACGCAGACACGGCCGCTGGCAATCAGGTAGACCCCAAAGGCTTCACGCAGTTTATCCACCTGTTCGGCGCTGAACCCGGTGTAACTGAACATCCCGCGCTGGGTGAGCAAGTAGGTAAAATCGTGATCCGGCAGAGCGTCTTTAAGCACATCCACCAGCGCCTGGCGCATTTCGCTGATGCGGGTGCGCATGGCGTCCACTTCGGCACGCCACAGGGCGTTCAGCTCTGGATCGTTGAGCACCATGGAAACCACCTGCGCGCCAAAGTTCGGCGGGCTGGAGTAGTTGCGACGCACGGTGGCTTTTAACTGGCCCAGCACGCGTCCGGCGGCATCGGCATCTTCACACACCACGGACAGCCCGCCCACGCGCTCGCCGTACAGCGAGAAAATCTTGGAGAACGAGTTGCTGACCAGCGCAGGCAGGCCAGTGCTGGCAATCGCGCGAATGGCGTAGGCGTCATCTTCCAGACCCGCGCCAAATCCCTGATAGGCGATGTCGAGGAACGGGATCAGATCGCGGGAAATCAGCACTTCAATCACTTCATCCCACTGCGCATTCGTCAGATCCGCACCCGTCGGGTTATGACAGCACGGGTGCAGCAGCACGATACTGCGCGGCGGTAGCTGTTTTAAGGTGCTGAGCATGCCGCTGAAATCGACACCGCGCGTGGCATTATCGAAGTACGGGTAGGTGTGTACGTTAAATCCGGCACCGGCAAAAATAGCGATGTGGTTTTCCCAGGTTGGATCGCTGACCCATACGTCGGAGTCCGGGAAGTAGCGTTTCAGGAAATCGGCGCCCACTTTCAGCGCACCGGAGCCACCCAGCGTCTGGATAGTGGCAATACGCCCGGCGTTCAGCGCCGGATGGTTGTTGCCAAACAGCAGTGTCTGAATGGCGCTGCGATAAGGGGCAAAACCTTCCATCGGCAGATAGAGGCTGGCTTTGTGTGGCTGACTCTGCAGGCGGGTCTCAGCTTCCTGAACGGCTTTAAGGCAAGGAATGATGGCCTGCTCGTCATAATACAGCCCGATGCTGAGATTCACTTTGTCAGCGCGTTTGTCCTGATGGAAAGTCTCCATCAACGACAGGATAGGGTCGCCCGCGTAGGCGTCAACATTCTGGAACACAGTCACTACTCCTGAAATTACAGTCAGAGGTCAATCCATTACACCGCGTAGCGTCCCGGGCGGTGGTTCATGGCAATAATGGAATTCAGAATCACGGCACCCACAATAGAGGCCGCGAGCATCGGCAGGCTCACGAAGAACAGCGATGCGGTCACGATGCAGGCATCAACCACCATCTGGAATTTACCGGCGCGGATGCCGCTTTTATCCTGCAGATAGAGCGCCAGAATATTTACGCCGCCGAGGCTCGCTTTATGGCGGAACAGCACCACAAAGCCGATGCCGACCATGATATTGCCAAAGAGTGTGGCGTAGTAGGGATTAAGCTGATCGAAATGGATAAAGCGCCCGTGCAGATCGGAGAACAGCGACACCAGCGCCACGGCGCAGAACGTTTTCAGCGTAAACTGCATCCCCATCCGGCGCACAGAGAGCCAGTAAAACGGCAGGTTGATCAAAAAGAACGCCACGCCAAACGGCAAATGGGTCGCGTAGTGGATCAGAAAAGCGATACCCGCCGTACCGCCAGTGAGCGCGCCCGCCTGGCGAAACATAATCACGCCAAAAGAGATCATCAACGTACCGAACAGCAGCGCCAGCGCATCTTCCAGCCAGGTATGAGCAAGTTTATTGGGAGTCAGGACGTTATCCATAAGAAAGTACGATTCAACAATTGCCAGAGATAAGAAATATCCTGCAAAAACCACACCAGATCCGCTTTCCGGCATAACTGAGTGGGGAAAAAACAGGCGGCCATATCTCTAACATATTGATATGGCGAAAAGAGAGGGGTGCGTGTTTTGTGCGTTTACATGCCGATATTCGGGTGATGTGTGTGATTTTTTCTCATTCTATACATTAATCAACCGGTTGGTTGCACCAAAATAAGGCGCACTGCCCTGTATCAGGGCAGCAAACCGCTGTCAGGCATCAACTGACCATTTTCTTTCAGGCGGTTAAGGACAACGGAGGTCTTCAAATGCGCAACCCCTTTGTTTTGCGCCAGAATATGGCTGATTAAATGACTCAGGCCTGGCAAATCCGGCACGGCAACCCGGAGCAGGTAATCGGCGTCACCGGTGGTTTTCCAGGCATCGAGAATCGCGTCCACTTCGCTTATCATCTGGTGGAAACTTTCCACATACTCCTGCGTGTGGTTTAAAAGACGCACTTCAATCAGCCCCAGCATTTCACGCCCGGCGGCGTCCGGCGCGAGCCGCGCATGATAACCGAGAATCAATTGTGCCTGCTCCAGTGCGATACGACGCCGTGAACATTGGGAAGCAGAAAGGCCAATGAGATCGCTCAGTTCCTGGTTGGTCAAACGGCCATTGGCCTGCAGCAGGGTGAGGATTTTTAGATCAAAGTCGTCGATGTTATACATGTGCGCCAATACCGGAACGAAAGAGTGACTACCAGACTAACAGCTTTTTTGATGGCGGGAAGCCTGACGGTGCTGCGCTTTTTCCCATTGCACTAAAACGGTTCGTTTTCATGCATGCGAAAGTCACTTTTCTCATAAGTCGTGTGTTATTGGCGTCGTTAATGCGCGAAACTGCTGAACATTCAACCGATTCTCACAAAGTGTGAATCTGCATGAAAATTTATATTGTTCGCTTATTCAGTGAGTTAGCCTGCTATTGTCGTTCTCTCCCCACTGGCTGGCCTGAAAGTTGCTCAGGCCGGTGGTGACTTTTACAGACAGGGGAGCGGTCAGAGATGGCAGCACAACACGATAACGAATTAAAACGCGGGTTAAAAAACCGCCACATCCAGTTGATTGCGCTTGGTGGGGCCGTAGGCACCGGGCTGTTTTTGGGCATTGCACAGACGATTCGCATGGCCGGGCCGTCCGTACTATTGGGGTATGCGATTGCCGGACTGATTGCTTTTTTCATCATGCGCCAGCTCGGCGAAATGGTGGTAGAGGAGCCGGTGGCGGGGTCTTTCAGCCATTTTGCCAATCGCTACTGGGGACCTTTTGCCGGGTTTATGTCCGGCTGGAATTACTGGGTGCTGTATGTGCTGGTGAGTATGGCAGAGCTGACGGCGGTTGGGATTTATATTCAGTACTGGTGGCCGGACGTGCCAACGTGGGTGTCGGCGGCCATTTTCTTTGTGGCGATCAACGCTATCAACCTGACGAACGTCAAAGTGTACGGCGAGATGGAGTTCTGGTTCTCCATTATTAAAGTCGCCGCCATCATCAGTATGATTGTTTTTGGCGGTTATCTGCTGTTTAGCGGCAACGGTGGTCCGGACGCATCGGTGGCGAATCTATGGCAGGATGGCGGATTCTTCCCGAACGGCATCAGTGGTCTGGTCATGGCAATGGCGGTGATCATGTTCTCCTTTGGCGGTCTGGAGCTGGTGGGGATCACCGCAGCAGAAGCCGACGATCCGCAAAAAAGCATTCCCAAAGCCACGAATCAGGTTATTTACCGTATTCTGCTGTTTTACGTGGGATCGCTGGCCGTTTTACTGTCGCTCTACCCGTGGAAAAACGTGGTGGAAGGCGGCAGCCCGTTCGTGCTGATCTTCCATGCACTGGACAGCAATATCGTCGCCAACGCCCTCAATCTGGTGGTGCTCTCCGCCGCGCTGTCGGTTTATAACAGCTGTGTTTACTGCAATAGCCGCATGCTGTTTGGCCTGGCGCAGCAGGGTAACGCCCCGCGTTCGCTGCTTAAGGTAAACCGCCGGGGGATCCCGCTGACCGCGCTGGGCGTTTCCGCTGTGGCTACGGCGCTGTGTGTACTGATCAACTATGTGATGCCGGGTAAGGCCTTTGAATTGCTGATGGCATTAGTGGTTGCCGCATTGGTGATCAACTGGGCGATGATCTGTATCACCCACCTGAAATTCCGTCTCGCCATGCAGAAAGCCGGGAAAACCACCGCCTTTCAAAGCCTGGGTTACCCGCTGACTAACGTTATTTGTCTGCTGTTTCTGGCGGCGATTCTGGTGGTGATGTTTATGACGCCGGGGATCCGCATCTCCGTATGTCTGATCCCGGCATGGCTGCTGGTGCTGGGGGCGGGCTATATGTGGAAGAAAAAACGCGCCGCCGCAACGGCGCTGGTGGCGGGTGTTAATCAGGGCTAAAGATGGGCGCCGGGGTACAGCTCCGGCGTTTACAAAGCTTTGTGTAAGTGGATAACCGTGCGGGCGTTCGAGGCACTTGTTGCCAGCACGTCAATCACGCCGGTACGCAGTGCGCCGAGGATCGCGGTGGCTTTGGTGCTCTCAGAGGCAATGGCAATCACGCACGGAATAGCACGCAATTGTTCAAGGCTGAGGCCGATAACCCGGTTGTTCATTACCGTATCCACCGGTGTGCCCTGAATATTGAAAAAGCTGTAGCCCGCCAGATCGCCCACCACGCCTTGCTCCTGGCGTGCGGTGATGATCTCCTGCGGCGTAAACCATCCCAGTTGCACCATAAAGCTGTTTTCGTTCATATCCCCAAGACCGATGATTGCCACATCCGCTTTACTGGCCTGCTCAAGCGTGGCTTTGATCAACCTGTTCTGGATAAACGCTTCGCGCAGCGCCGGGGTTTCAACATAGGCCGGGGCATACAGCGTTTCGCTATGACCGTTAAACTTACGCGCCAGGTTACGACTGATATGGTCTGCGTCAATAAGCTGGCCATCACGGGTGGTACCGCCAATGCCACAGATAAAACGGCAGTTGCGTTCCGGGAAGATGCCCACATGGTTGGCCACCGCCGCGACATTGCGCCCCTGGCCGACCGCGACCGTCATGTCGTTTTTCAGGATCGTGGCGAGATAGTTACTCACCAGCGCGGCAACCTGCTGACGTTGTTCATCTTCATCGTGGTGATCGAGGGCAATCAGCACCCGCTTCATATCAAAATTTTGAATGAACTGTTGTTCAATCTGAGAACTAAAGACCGGATGATACTTGACGTTGATTTCAACTATTCCCTCGTGGCGGGCCTTTTTTAACAGTCGGCCCACCTTGATACGCGAGATCCCAAATCGTTGGGCAATTTCTTCCTGAGTCTGCTCCTGCTCGTAATAGGCTACGGCTATTTCCGTCAGGAGTTCGTAATCTGAGTCTTGTTCAGCCATCGCGTTGTTTTTCCATTCCCGATACCTCCCTAATACTACTGTGCTTTTGTTATAAAATCCTGCACTACACGCTGAACAATTGCGCAATACCCTGCGGCATCCCACGCTGAGCGACCGATAAATAAACCGTCAATATTCTCCTGCGAAGCCAGTTCTGCGCAGTTTTGCAGATTCACGCTTCCACCATACAGCAGGCCGATCTGTTGCCCGGCGTCATGACCATAAAGCGCGCAAAGCGCTGCTCGCAGTGCCTGATGGATTTCAGCGGCCTGTTCCGGCGTGGCCGGAGTACCGTGCTCGCCAATGGCCCAGATAGGCTCATAGGCGATAAGGGTTTGCTTCGCCTGTTCAGCGCTCAAACCGAAAAGGGCGATTTTCATCTGCCGCACCACGGTTTCTACCGACACCCCCCAACGCTTTTCATCGGCGCTGTCGCCAATGCACACCAGCGGGCGCAGGCCATGGCGCAAGGCGGTATGGACTTTGGTATTGATCGCCGCATCGGTTTCATTGAACGCACCACGGCGCTCTGAATGGCCCATCTCGACCAGGGTCGCACCGGTTTCGGCAATCATGCTGGCAGAGATTTCACCTGTCCACGCGCCCGCATCCTGCTGATGCATATTCTGCGCCCCGGTCAGGTAGGGAAGTTTGTGCTGGCGGAAAAAGTTATTCACCGGGTGAATCGCGGTGAAAGGGGGAATAAAAAAGGGCTGAATGTTCGGGTGTAAAACGGCAGGAAGTTGTGCTGCCAGCGCATTGCAGTAGGCCATAGCTTCCGACAGGGGTTTGTTCATCTTCCAGCTGGTACCAATCATCAGGTGTTTCATCAGTTTTCTCCAGATCCTTGCTAATCAGTCCTCTACAAACCATTTTATGCATCAATAATGGCTGATTGAACATTTATTCAGTGGTTGAACATATGTTAGATCACATTTTTGCGATCGAAAAATGTGGGTAATTTTTTTCTGTGATCTTCGTCACTTCTCATCGGCAATACATCAGATAGCCTAGTGTTCATATGATTTAGTAGTGAACACATGAACAAAACAGCGTTCCATAACCGAGAGGTCCGACGATGTCTGTAGATAAAAAACCCGTTGTAGCAGTCACTATTGGCGATCCTGCCGGGATTGGCCCGGAAATTACCGTTGCCACCCTGATGGACAAAGGCTTATACGACGAGTGCAAACCCTTCCTCATTGGCTCCGTGCCTATTATTGAACGGGCGATGAAAATTCAGGGATGCGACTTCCCGATCAATAAAATCACCCACCCGGAACAGGCGAAGTTCACCTGGGGCACGCTGGACGTACTGGAAACTGGCGAGTATGACTACGACAGCATTGTTTGGGGCAAGGTCCAGAAGCTGGCGGGCCAGATGTCACTGGACTATGTGATGAAGTCCATTGAGCTGGGTAAAGCGGGCCTGATCGATGTGGTCTCTACCGCGCCAATCCATAAAGAAGCCATCAAACTGGCTGGCTGCAAGCTGCCGGGCCACACCGAAATCTATCAGGTAGAAACCCATTCTGATTACGGCCTGACCATGTTCCACGTGCACAATCTGCGCGTCTTCTTCGTGAGCCGCCACATGGCGCTGAAAGATGCCTGCGATTACGCCAATAAAGAACGCGTACTGGCCTGCGTTCAGCAGATTCACCACGAATTTACTGCGCTGAATATCCAGAACCCACGCATTGCGGTGGCTGCACTGAACCCACACGGTTCTGACAATGGTCTGTTTGGTCATGAAGAGGCTGATAACCTCATTCCGGCAGTGAAAGCCGCACAGGAACTGGGCATCAATGCCATTGGGCCGGTACCGGCGGATTCCGTCTTCCACCTCGGTAAGCTGGGTAAATACGACGCCATTCTGTCGCTGTACCACGACCAGGGCCACATCGCCTGTAAAACCCTCGATTTCGAACGCTCCATCACCATCACCTTCGGCCTGCCGTTTATGCGCAGCTCCGTCGATCACGGTACGGCGTTTGATATTGCCGGGACAGGCAAAGCAGGCACGGTCAGCATGCTGGAATCCACGGTGGTTGCCGCGCGCTACTGGAAAATGAAACAGCACTAAGGCGTTGTAAATACTGAGGGGCAGAGAATGGAAAAGCATCTGTTAATTGGTAAAGGAAGTAAAGGCTGGGGCGGACCGTTAAAGGTCACGCTCGGCCAGCCGAAAAAAATCGCCTATATCACGGGGGGCATTCGCCCTCCCGTTGTCGACCGCCTGTGTGAACTCACAGGCTGGCCGTCCGTGGATGTGTTCAAAAACGGCGAACCGGCGGAAAACGAGATTGGTGTAATGGTTATCGACTGCGGCGGCACACTGCGCTGCGGTCTGTACCCGAAACGCGGTATTCCGACTATCAACCTGCATCACACCGGCAAAAGCGGCCCACTGGCGGAGTATATCCACGAGGATATTTACGTCTCTGGCGTTACCCCGGCCTGCATTGAGATGGTCTATCCCGAAGGGGAAGGCGGCAAGCTGGGTATTGTGGCGGATGACCTGACGGGTGCCACTACCGTGGGCGTACTGCTGGCGCGCAGCGGCCTGAAAACGGCGGCTTTCTTCGATACCGATTCGTTCGCCCGTAATGAAGTGGAATACCCGGCGATGGTGGTGAGCAGCGACAGCCGCCCGTTACCGAAAGCCGAAGCGCAGCAGCGGGTGAGCGCCGCCGTGCAGCAGCTTAAATCCCGTGGGGCACACTACTTCACCAAACGTATCGACACCACGCTGCGTGGCGGTATCGGTTATGAAATTGACGCCATGCTGGCGCTGTTGCCGCAAGAGACCGTGGCGGTGGTGGTCCCGTCGATGCCGCAGTCCCGCCGTATTCTGGTGGGTGGCTATTCGGTGATTGATTCCGTGGCACTTTCTTGTACCGACGTGGCGCGTGATGTGCGTACCCCGGTCACCGAGTCCTGGGTGCCGGGCTTACTGGCGAATCAGACGCAGCACCACGTTGGACATATTGCGCTGTCGCACGTCATGCAAGGTGAGGTGGTGATTCAGCAACAGTTGCAGGCGCGCCAGCAGGATGGTTCGCGGGTGATTGTGGTGGATGCGATCACGCTGGATGACGTGAATGCGATTGCTCGTGCGGTGGTCGATCTGAACTGGAACGTGCTGGCGGTGGATCCGGGTCCGTTTACCGAACGTCTGGCGATTCATCGTGGGTTGATGCGCGAAGAAAAACGTCTGGAACAGCAGCCGTTGCCGCGTAGCGCGCAGAAGGGGTCAGTAGTCATTGTTGCCGGAAGCGCGACGCCCGTGACCAGGAAGCAGCTCAACCATTTGATTGCGCATGACGATCGCGTGTGCCATATCCCGGTGGATGCGGAGCTGCTGGTGGATCGTAAAAACGCTGCGGAGATCGAAATCAGCCGCATCGTGCGTCAGGCGCACAAATGCGTTACCGAGCATAAAAATGCGCTCTTTGTCTTTGAATCGGCCCTGACCGGCAGACTGCTGGATCTGCACGAAGAAGAGCAGCGTTTCAATCTCGATCACGGCCAGGCGGCAGAAAACATCAATAAAGGTCTCGGCAGCATCGTTAAAGAGATGCTGAACTGCGCCCCGGAAGAAATTAAAGGCCTGTATATGACCGGCGGCGACACTATGGTCAATGTGCTCAAAGAGTTGGGAGCAACCGGTATTGAAATGATTGACTATGTTATTCCACAAACCGATATGGTCAGAATTATCGGGGGGGAATATGCCGGATTAGTCTGCGTGGGCAAAGGCGGATTAACCGGACCGGAAGATATTATTAGCACCATTGTGGAACATATTTATAAAGAATCACTGCAATAAATTACCCGTAATACTTTACGTTGCAAGTGCGTTGGCTTTCTCGCTCACCCCAGTCACTTACTGGAGTAAGTTCCTGAGGATTCACTGCGTCGCCGCCTTCCTGCAACGCAAATTATTTAGGGTAAATAATAATATGCGACGCGAACAATTGTTCGGGCAGTGCGTTGTGAATAATTCACTTATGTATCCGTATGCGAGTTATCCTATGAAGATTAACATATTTGATAAAATGAATAAGGTGCCAGGCGGTCTCATAATTATTCCGTTGCTGGTGGCGATTCTTCTTAATACTTTTGTACCCCAGGCTCTGACGATTGGTGGACCAACGACGGCATTATTTAAAGTCGGATCCAGCGCCATGATGGGGATATTTCTGCTGATTTGCGGTACCTCAATTAATATTCGCCAGGCGGGGCTGCCTTTATACAAAGGGGCGGTATTGCTGACTCTGAAATGTATCGCTGGTGCCCTGGCCGTGTGGGTTGTCGGAACGATGTTTGGTCCGGTCGGGTTCCTTGGTATTTCGACGCTGGCGTTCGTGGCCTGCCTGACCAGCTCTAACAGCTCACTCTATATTGCCCTGTGCAGTAACTATGGTGACGCCAGTGATGCAGGCGCGATCTCGGTGTTCTGTATCAAAGACGGTCCGTTTGTCACCATGATGGTGCTGGGGGTGAGCGGCCTGGCAAACATCCCGTTTGCGGCCCTGTTATCAATGCTCATTCCGCTGCTTATCGGCATGCTGTGGGGCAACCTCGACGATCGCTTTAAGCAGTTGTGTGCCTCGGCTCAACCGCTGATCATTATCATCATGTCGTTTGCCATCGGCGCGAACTCCAGTATCAACACCGTGTTTACCGCCGGGCTGTCCGGGATTGTATTGGGGATTATCTCTGCCATTACCGGCATCATGTTCTACTTCCTGTATAACCTGTTCCTGAAGAAGAAAACGGCGCTGGGTGCGGCACTGGGGACGACGGCGGCAAGCTCGGCACTAACGCCAGCGATGGTGGCTCAGGCGGATCCTTCCCTGGCGGTCTACGTAGACGCCGCCACGGCTCAGCTCGCCACCGCCAGTATTATCACCATGTTAACCGCACCGGTGCTGGTGGCCTGGTTTGATAAACGACTGAAAGCGCGTGCACCTGTTGTGGAAGAAGTTGCGGTGGTGGAAGAGAAACCGATGCCGTTGTCATCACAGGTCAGTAAAGGAAACAAATAAGATGTCTTCGCCGTTGTACCATCTGGAAATAACCTATGTGGGTGAGTTTGTCGCGGAATATTTACAACAGGATAAATTAATATTATTTGCTGAACCTGTTCCGCCAGATATCGCCGACTATTGCGCCATACATCGGCCAGGGGATTTTACCATTGTGTTATTACTAGGCCAGCGAGTAAAAATAAATAATGCTACATACCGAATTACCGCTGTGGGTGATGTGGCAACGGCGAATTTAAAACAGCTCGGACATATTACGTTAAGTTTTGATGGCGCCATTGACGCTGAATTACCTGGCACAGTCCACCTCTGTGGGCCAACGCCACAAAAGATTCTCCCAGGGGATCAGATTTCAATTTTCTGTGAATAATTTGAGGACATTGCTATGAAAACAATCGCCATTGGTGCGGATGATGCCGCCTACGCGTTTCGCGATGCTATTACCAGTTATCTGGCTCAGCAGGGAATCACTGTTGTTGATTACAGCAGCGATAAACGCCCGGACGCGAATTATTATCCTGACGTTGCCCATGAAGTTGCGATGGCTATTAAGCAGGGAGAGCATGACCGCGGCATTTTAATTTGCGGTACCGGTATTGGAATGAGCATTGTGGCCAATAAAGTGCCAGGCGTTCGTGCTGCACAGTGCCACGACACTTTCTCAGCCGAGCGTGCGCGTAAAAGCAACAATGCGCAGATCGTGACCTTAGGTGCGCGTGTGATAGCACCTGAGCTGGGCAAACTGATTATTCAGGCCTGGCTGGATTCGGAATATGAAGGGGGCGGTTCTGCGGCAAAAGTAGAACGCATTGATTATTACCAGAATCAGCACGCCAGAGACTAAACGCCACGGCGCGTAAGGAGACCAGGATGAACCAGTTAGAAGCCTTAAAAGCCGTTACCGTGGTGGTTGCAGACACCGGTGATATTGATTCGATTAAAAAATTTGCCCCGCAGGACGCCACGACCAACCCGTCACTGGTACTGAAAGCGGCACAGCTTCCGCAGTATCGGGCGCTGATTGCCGATGCGATCGGCAAGGCCCGCTCTCAGGGCGGCAGTGCGGAAACCCAGCTTATCAATGCCTGCGATCAGGTGGCGGTGGATATTGGCACCGAAGTTCTGCGCCACGTGCCGGGACGTATTTCGACCGAAGTGGACGCCCGCTTCGCCTGGGATCGCGGCATGTGCGTTTCCCGTGCCCGCAAACTCATTCAGCTGTATCAGCAAAATGGCATTGATCCGTCGCGCATTCTGATCAAACTGGCGGCGACCTGGGAGGGGATCCGCGCGGCTGAAGAGCTGGAGCAAAGCGGTATCAACTGTAACCTGACGCTGCTGTTCTCCTTCGCCCAGGCCCGTGCCTGCGCCGAAGCCGGGGTGTTCCTGATTTCGCCATTTGTCGGACGTATTTATGACTGGTACCAGAAAAATGCCCCGCAGGCGACCTACGTTGCGCAGAACGATCCGGGCGTGAAATCGGTGCGCGAGATTTATCAGTATTACAAAGCCCACGGTTACGAAACGGTGGTGATGGGCGCAAGTTTCCGCCGTATTGAGCAAATCCAGGCGCTGGCTGGCTGCGACCGTCTGACCATCTCTCCGGCGCTGCTCGATGAACTGGCAGCCTGCGATGCACCGATGACCCGTCAGTTGAATCCGGGCTGCGTGAGCGAAAATCGCCCGAGCCCGATGAGCCAGGCCGAGTTCCTCTGGCAGCATCACCAGGATCCGATGGCAGTTGAAAAACTGGCTGAGGGGATCCGCCTGTTTGCCGTCGACCAGCTCAAACTGGAAAACATGATCCGCGATATGCTTTGAACCGCCCGCAAGGATAAAAGATGAACACAGCAAAATTACAGCGCCGTGAGTGCGCCAATGCCCTGCGCGCACTCTCAATGGACGCGGTACAGAAAGCCAAATCCGGTCACCCGGGTGCCCCGATGGGTATGGCTGACATCGCCGAAGTCCTGTGGCGTGATTTCCTGAACCATAACCCGCAGAACCCGGCATGGGCTGACCGCGACCGTTTCGTGCTGTCCAATGGTCACGGTTCAATGCTGATTTACAGCCTGCTGCACCTCACCGGTTACGATCTGCCGATTGACGAGCTGAAAAACTTCCGTCAACTGCACTCAAAAACGCCAGGTCACCCGGAAGTGGGCTACACCGCAGGCGTGGAAACCACGACCGGCCCGTTAGGGCAGGGTATTGCGAATGCGGTCGGTATGGCGATTGCGGAGAAAACGCTGGCGGCGCAGTTCAACCGTCCGGGCCATGACATTGTTGATCACTTCACTTACGCCTTCATGGGTGACGGTTGCATTATGGAAGGTATCTCTCACGAGGTATGCTCCCTGGCCGGTACCCTGAAACTGGGCAAACTGGTCGCCTTCTACGACGACAACGGCATCTCCATCGACGGCCACGTTGAAGGCTGGTTCACCGATGACACCGCGGCACGCTTCGAAGCCTACGGCTGGCACGTGGTGCGTGGCGTTGATGGTCACAATGCGGACTCCATCAAACGTGCAGTAGAAGAAGCGCGTGCGGTCACCGACAAACCGTCCCTGCTGATGTGCAAAACCATCATCGGTTTCGGTTCGCCGAACAAAGCGGGTACACATGATTCCCACGGCGCCCCGCTGGGCGATGCGGAAATCGCGCTGACCCGCGAAGCGCTGGGCTGGAAACACCCTGCGTTTGAAATCCCGTCTGAAATTTATGCCCAGTGGGATGCGAAAGAAGCCGGCCAGGCGAAAGAGTCAGCCTGGAACGAGAAATTCGCGGCTTATGCCAAAGCCTTCCCGCAGGAAGCGGCTGAATTCACCCGCCGTATGAGCGGTGAGCTGCCGTCTGATTTCGACGCGAAAGCGAATGAATTCATCGCGAAACTGCAGGCTAACCCGTCCAAAATCGCCAGCCGTAAAGCGTCCCAGAATGCGATTGAAGCGTTCGGTCCGTTACTGCCTGAGTTCCTCGGCGGCTCCGCTGACCTGGCACCGTCTAACCTGACTATCTGGTCTGGTTCGAAAGCGATTAACGAAGATACTGCCGGTAACTACATTCACTATGGCGTGCGCGAGTTCGGTATGACCGCGATTGCCAACGGTATCTCCCTGCACGGTGGTTTCCTGCCGTACACCTCCACCTTCCTGATGTTTGTGGAATATGCCCGTAACGCGGTGCGTATGGCGGCCCTGATGAAACAGCGCCAGGTGATGGTCTACACCCACGACTCCATCGGTCTGGGTGAAGATGGTCCGACGCACCAGCCGGTAGAGCAGGTGGCTTCTCTGCGTGTGACTCCGAACATGAGCACCTGGCGTCCGTGTGACCAGGTGGAATCGGCGGTAGCGTGGAAATACGGCGTTGAGCGCGCCGACGGCCCGACTGCGCTGATTCTGTCCCGTCAGAACCTGGCACAGCAGGAGCGTACCGCTGAGCAATTGGCAAATGTGGCCCGTGGCGGTTACGTGCTGAAAGACAGCAACGGCCAGCCGGAGCTGATTTTCATCGCGACCGGTTCAGAAGTTGAGCTGGCGGTTGCCGCATGGGAAAAACTGACTGCCGAAGGTGTGAAAGCGCGCGTGGTGTCCATGCCGTCTACCGATGCGTTTGACAAGCAGGATGCGGCTTACCGTGAATCCGTACTGCCGAAAGCCGTTTCTGCGCGTGTTGCCATCGAAGCGGGTATCGCCGACTACTGGTTCAAATACGTGGGCCTGAACGGCGCGATTGTGGGCATGACCACTTTCGGTGAGTCAGCGCCTGCTGAACAGTTGTTCGAGATGTATGGTTTTACGGTGGGTAACGTGGTGAAGGTGGCAAGATCGGTACTGTAGTGGGAAATTGACTGCTTTTCCTCTCACCCTAATCCTCTCCCCGGAACGGCGAGGGGGAACAGCGTGCACCATTGCAACATTATGCTAACTGTTCCAAACCTTGCAACACCGAGCATCACCTTACTCTTCTGCCACTTCAATTCGCATATTGAGGTGGCGGAAGTTATCGATATTGGCGTCGCTGCTCACCACCACGATATCGATATCTTCACAGGCAACGACCTTGTAGCGGGCAATCTGCGAGACCTTGTCGGCAGTCACTGCAGCCACCACTTCATTACTCTGGGCCAGAACTTCTTTTTTAAAACAAGCATCTTCGTAATAGACCGCGGTCATGCCCACCTGTGGATCGAGGCCGCAAACACCGATAAACGTCTGATCAAAAATCATCCCGCGGATTTGATTCACCGGCTCTGAACCCAGCGTACTACCGGTATGGGAATAGATTTTCCCACCCAGCAAAATCAGCTCTATATTACTACGCCCACTCAGCACTGACGCGATTTGCGGGGAGTTGGTGACAATGGTCAACGCCAGATCGGCGGGTAAGCATTCCACCATCGCGACATAGGTGGAACCTGCGTCAATAAACACGCAGCTGTCCGGGCGGACAAGCTCGGCGCATTTTCTGGCTATGTGGGATTTTTCCGGGACATTTTGCGCCATTCGGGTTTCGAAGCTGGCGGATTGTTTAAATTGACTGACCGCACCGCCATAGACTTTTTTACACAATCCCTGTCTTGCCAGTTCCTGCAGATCCCGGCGGATCGTATGCTCTGAAACCCCCAGCTTACGGGCGACATCGGCGCCGATCACCCTGCCGGTTTCCATCAGCATCTGGTGGATGAGGGACTGCCGCTGCTCAGGCAATGCATCATAATCAATCACAGTACATCCTCAACTGAACATAATATTGCACAATTTAACATGATATAGCATAGTGTCACTACCATCATGATACATGCTCAGTCTGGCGGTGCGTATTTTTCTTCCGTCCTGAGCATGACGGGAGCGAGCGATGTATCAGGCAATCATTTATCAGGAGTTGGACCAAATCGTGGATGTGCTCGAGAAGTTGACGGTGACCTGGTTTGCGGAACACAGGCATCTGGCTCAGGCGGATCTGTTCTATCGCTACATGAAGCAGTCCCAGTCGGGTTGCTTTAAGACGCACTACTCGCGGCTACTGGACTGTTCAATGGAGTGCCTGACCGGCGTTCTGCCGCAACTGACCAATCGTCTGTCACCCCGCGTCTCCGATATTATCACCGCGCCACAAATGAAAACCCGGCGCATATTCAGTATGATGATTTACTGGCTGATTCAATACCATACGGGGCACGCCAAAGAGATGCCGGAACGTAGCGAAGTGCTGGATATCTTCTCGAGCATTCTCGAGAGCAAAACGCTAAAAATGTGGTGAAGAAGCTCGATTCTCCTTCCCGCCGTGGCTTATCGTAATTCGCACTTGCCCGGCGGATAATAGGTTCTTGATAGCACCGCACCTTGAGTCGTTACCAGAGTAAATTCTGGTCGGCTGCCCGTTATAGATATCTATTTAATTAATATTTATCGCGATATGTAGAACATTAAACTAATAAATAGATATATGTTGGCATAGTATAAATAAATCGGCTCCGTTTACGACCTGTTTTTATTGCTGTATAACGGAATTGCTTAGCATGAAAACTATCGCACCATAATAAGAACGAACGGCAAAACAAAGGTTAAGGTAATGTCAGACGAGAGAATCTCCGAGAAAGTCAAAAACGTGCAGTCATCTGCCATCCGCGAATTATTAAAACACAGCAAAATGGAAGGGGTTATCTCTCTTGGCGGGGGCATTCCTAACCCTGATCTCTTCGATCGCGAAGGGCTCCAGATGGCGATGGATAAAGTGTTATCTGTTTCCTGGAAAGATGCTTTTCAATACGGTCTGAGCGAAGGCAGCCCGGATTTGCGTGAGGCGATCTGCCAGCTTCTGAAACAGCGTCTGATTACCTGCCACCCTGACGACGTCGTGATTACCTCGGGTTCTCAGCAGTCTCTGGATATGCTCGCCCGCGTACTGATTAACCCGGGTGATGTCATTGTTGTGGAAAGACCCACCTACCTGGCCGCATTGCAGGTCTTCCATCTGGCGGAAGCGCAGCTTGCGTCTGTGGGCACAGACGGTGAAGGCATGAAGGTTGATGAGCTGGAAGAGCTGGTTAAAACCACCACCATCAAAGCCGTTTATATTGTGCCGACCTTCGGCAATCCCGGCGGAGTCACACTTTCTGATGAGCGTCGCAAAAAGCTGGTTGAACTGTCCAAACGCTATAACTTTGTCATTATCGAAGATGATCCTTATAGCGAAATTAATTTCACTGACAAACTGTTCAAGCCATTAACCGCATGGGCAAAAGAGATCGATAACAGCGAAAACGTTATTTACACCTCGACGTTCTCTAAAATCCTGGCACCGGGTGCGCGCGTGGGTTGGGTTGTCGCGCCGGAGTGGATTAAGAAACAGATTGTGACCCTGAAACAGGCCACGGATTTGCATACCAGTTCACTCTCGCAGTCGCTGGCTTATCACTATTTGCAGACGGGGCGCCTGCCAGATCAGTTAAAAATTATCCGTGCCTCTTATAAAGATAAATGTCAGGTGTTATGTGAAGAGATTGAACGCGAGTTAGGCGAGCATTTGACCTTCCACCGTCCGCAGGGCGGGATGTTCCTGTGGGCTAAATTTAAGTATCAAAAGAACACCACTGACTGGCTGAAAAAGACGCTGGCAAACGGCGTGGTCTATGTGCCGGGCGAGTTCTTCTATGCGGATAACCCGGATGCGTCGACGTTGCGTATGTCTTACGTGTCAGTGGCAGATGAAAACCTGAGAAAAGCCGTTGCCCGCCTTAAAGCCTCTCTTGAATAAGTTCAGACATAAAAAAACCATGTATCCCACAAGGGATACATGGTGAGTAAAGGGTTTATGTCCATATCCACTGACAAATGATTCATGTGCCTGAGTGCGAATATGTATTAAACCAATCATCTAAATGCTTCGAGAATACTTCTACAACAAGCTGTAAAAGTATTTCTGCATAATGATTTTATTGTGCCTCTGCGTCAAATTCAAATGTTGAATCATATGATTCAAAATCAAAATAAATAACGTTCCGGGTGTTTATCTGCTTGTGTTCTGGCGGGTGAAAATGCAGGTTATTTCTAAATAAGAACTTATATTACCGTTAGTTACGCATATTTCATGTGGGTCTTTAAAGATAAATTCATTGCACGATTAGTGACTGGGATCGCATATTAATAAATGTAGAATAAATCACTGGAATTATTTATTAGTTGTTGATGCTTTATTTAATCTCATCTCAAAGCCACCCTTCGTCTTTACATAAAAGCCACAAACGCATATCAAATTCCAGCTGATGGTACTGAGGTTCCATGTGGCAACATAATTGATAGAACGCTTTGTTGTGTTCTTTCTCTTTCAGGTGCGCCAGTTCATGCACCACAATCATCCGCAGAAAGGCTTCCGGCGCCTGGCGAAAAACGGTAGCGACGCGGATTTCTGCTTTTGCTTTAAGTTTACCCCCCTGCACGCGCGACACGGCGGTATGCAGCCCTAATGCGTTTTTCAGGACGTGGATTTTGCTGTCATAAGCGACTTTGTTGATTTGCGGCGCGTTACGCAAAAACTGATTTTTAAAATCCTGCGTATAAACATAGAGCGCTTTATCGGTCGTGATGTCGTGCGTATCGGGGTAGCGCTTGCGTAAAACCTCCCCCAGTCGGTTTTGCGTAATCAGCGTTTGTACCTGCGTCAGCAGTGTTTCGGGGTAACCCTGCAAATAAGTGAGTGTTGTCATGTTTAAGGGGTTTACAACTCCGGATAATTAAGCGATAAAACGCGCGAATTCTAGCACCCCGGAGGGTCGATGGGCCAGGTTGAGTTAATTGGACAGTCATTTGCATTAGAGCGTTTCCCACCCAATGCCGAAGAAGCGTCGTTACAGGCGTGGGATGCGGCAGATGAATATCTGCTAAATCAGGTAAATGATAGCGAAGGCACGACGCTCATCTTTAACGATAGCTTCGGCGCGTTGGCCTGTGCCCTGGCGGAGTATCGTCCTGTCAGCGTCAATGACTCATTTATCGCGGAGCAGGCTACGCGCCATAACCTGCGTCTGAACGGAATGGACGAAGATGCGGTGACTTTCCTGGACAGCCTGAGCGAATTGCCGGCTGCCCCCGCCCGCGTGCTGATTAAAGTACCCAAACAACTGGCGCTGCTGGAGCAGCAGCTTTGCGCGTTGCGTCGCGTCGTGACCCCGCAAACGCAGATTATCGCCGGAGCCAAAGCGCGCGATATTCACAACTCCACTATGGCGTTGTTTGAAAAATACCTCGGGCCGACCACGACATCGCTGGCGTGGAAGAAAGCACGCCTGATCTACTGTACCTTTACTGCCCCGGCCGTGGCCGATGCGCCGCAGACCTATGACTGGCAATTAGAGGGAACGGACTGGACCATCCATAACCATGCGAATGTCTTTTCGCGCAGCGGGCTGGACATTGGCGCGCGTCTTTTCCTCAAGCATTTGCCGGAAAATGTGGAAGGGGAGATGGTCGATCTTGGCTGTGGTAACGGCGTGATTGGTCTGCAACTGCTGGCGCAGAACCCGCAGGCGCGCGTGCTGTTTACCGATGAATCCCACATGGCCGTCGCCTCCAGCCGCCTGAATGTGGAACGCAATATGCCGGATGCGCTGGCACGCAGTGAGTTTATGGTCAATAACGGGCTGTCAGGTATTGAGCCGGACCGTTTTGATGTGGTGTTGTGCAACCCGCCGTTCCATCAGCAAAGCGCCATCACCGATCATATTGCCTGGCAGATGTTCCACGATGCGCGCCGTAGCCTGAAATACGGCGGCGAATTAATCGTTGTCGGCAACCGTCATCTCGATTACTTCCGTAAGCTTAAGAAGATTTTTAGCAACTGCAGCAACGTGGCGTCTAACGGTAAGTTCGTGGTGCTAAAAGCAGTGAAATTGCGCAAACAGCGTTGATTTTCCCCCTGGATGCGCTGCGCTAAGCGGGGCTACAAAATTGTAGCCCGGATAAGCGCAGCGCATCCGGGAACATCGCAAAACCTCAGATCGTCAGCGCCAGCGTGGTGCCCTGCGCAATCGCCCGGCGAGCATCAAGCTCCATTGCCACATCACAGCCGCCAATCAAATGCACCGTTTTTCCCGCTGCCCGTAGCGGATCCGCCAGCTCGCGTCGCGGCTCCTGACCCGCACAGAGGATCACATTGTCCACCGCCAGCAATTGCGGTTCGCCGCCGATCAATACATGCAGACCCTCATCGTCGATCTTCTGATAGCTGACTGACGGGATCATTTTCACCCCGCGCGACAGCAGGGTAGCCCGGTGGATCCAGCCGGTGGTTTTACCCAAACCTTCACCCGGTTTGCTGGCTTTCCGCTGGAGCATCACAATCTTACGCGGGCTTTTCGGCAACTGTGGCCCTTCCGGGCGCAGGCCGCCCACCTGGTCGAGACTGGTATCGATCCCCCATTCCACGCAAAATTCCGCGATATTCAGGCTGGTGGACTCGCCCGGCTGGCTGAGATACATCGCGGTATCAAAACCAATTCCTCCACAGCCGATAATGGCCACCTTCTCGCCGACCGGCACTTTATCGCGTAAAACGTCAAGGTAGCTCAGCACCTTCGGATGGGCGATCCCCTCGATCTCCGGCGTGCGCGGCACAATGCCGCTGGCGAGGATCACCTCATCAAAGGCGTCCAGCATGGTGGGCTGCACAAACTGATTGAGCCGCAGCGTCACGCCGGTAATGTCGATCATTTTACGGTAGTAGCGCAGGGTTTCGTAAAACTCCTCTTTGCCGGGGATCTGTTTGGCGATATTGAACTGACCGCCAATCTCGGCGGCCGCATCAAACAGCGTCACGCGATGACCACGCGCTGCGGCGTTGACGGCAAAGGCCAGTCCGGCAGGACCGGCGCCAATCACGGCTAGCGTTTTTTGGCGGGGGGCAGGCGTGAGCGGCATTTTTGTTTCGTGGCAGGCCCGCGGGTTGACCAGGCAAGAAGTCACTTTGCCCACGAAAATCTGATCGAGGCAGGCCTGGTTGCAGCCGATGCAGGTGTTGATCTCATCGGCCCGGCCGTTTTGCGCTTTGGAGAGGATCTCGGCATCGGCAAGGAACGGGCGTGCCATGGACACCATATCAGCATCGCCCCGGGAGAGAATATCGTCGGCTACCTGCGGATCGTTAATGCGGTTGGTGGTAACCAGCGGGATGCCGACTTTACCTTTCAGCTTGCGGGTGACCCAACTGAATGCCGCGCGCGGCACCGGGGTGGCAATGGTCGGGACACGGGCTTCGTGCCAGCCGATACCGGTGTTGATGAGCGTCGCGCCCGCCGCTTCAATGGCCTTCGCCAGTTGCACGGTTTCCGCGAACACGCCGCCACCTTCCACCAGGTCGAGCATCGACAGGCGATAGATAATAATAAACTCCCGGCCAACCCGTTCACGCACCGCCCTGACCACTTCCACGGCGAAGCGCATCCGCCGGGCGTAATCGCCGCCCCATTCGTCTTCCCGCTGGTTGGTCCGCGCGGCAAGAAACTCGTTAATCAGATAGCCTTCTGAGCCCATCACTTCGACGCCATCATAGCCTGCCTGCTGTGCCAGATGCGCGCAGCGGGCAAAGTCTTCAATCAGGGCGAGGATCTCGTCGTGGGTCAACTCGTGCGGAGTAAAGCGGTTAATCGGTGCCTGAATGGCGGACGGTGCCACCAGATTCGGCTGATAGCTGTAACGCCCGGTATGCAAAATTTGCAGGGCGATTTTGCCCCCTTCCTGATGCACGGCATCGGTTATCAGGCGGTGATGAGGAAGCTGATTTTCATCATTAAGCACCGCGCCGCCCTGCATGGTTACCCCCGAGAGCGCCGGCGCTACGCCGCCGGTGACAATCAGCGCCACACCATGACGCGCGCGTTCGGCATAGAAGGCCGCCAGCCTGTCCGCGCCATCGGGGCGCTCTTCCAGGCCGGTGTGCATTGACCCCATTAAGACGCGGTTCTTTAACGTGGTAAAACCCAGCTCCAGGGGGGCAAACAATGATGGGTAGTGGCTCATATCGCTTCCAGTGTTAATTTTTTGTTATGTGGTCGGATGAGTTGTAATTTAGCGTTTACCGGAGAAAAGGGAAAAGGGGAATGTGGCGATTGTGATGGGATTCAAAGATTGGTGCGGGGGAAAATGCGGCTCTGGTGGTCATTCCGTTCACCTTATGTTCTGTGCTTTTCTATAACGACAGAACCCGTGAACGTGCCAGGGTGGCTCACCGCCACCACCCTGGCGACCCGGGCTCCCGGCCAGGAAAATCGCCGCTGGCGCGGTCCATGATGCTTATGTCGTCTGACTGTCGGGTCGGGGACCAGCCTGCGTCCTTGCAGGCTATCCCCTTCGCCCGCTTCCCTGCGGGCGGCCCCGGTCAGCCGTCAACGCCTCATCGATTTTCAGCCGGACCCTGTCATCGCGGTAACGGTTTTATTCTGATGACGCGGTGTCATCGCTGTAAAACGTAATATGACCGGGGATTCCTCAGCCCACGGGGAGAGGGAACCGATCGAGCGGGCCGGGGGCCTCTCCCGTAGCCCGGATAAGGCGTTTACGCCGCATCCGGGATTGCTGCCAGGACCCTCAGGCAGAAGGCCGGAGTGAGGGTGAACGTACCAGCCCCGGAGCCTGCCACATGGACGTTGTCAGTCCGCTGTCCACCAGGCCGAGCTGATCGGCATACACAGCCTGCCATTTCTGCATCATCTCGTCATACAGCTCACGGTGCTGCGGGTTCGGCGTGAACTCCCGGCTCCATTTCACCAGCCGCTCACCGGTCGCCGCCATATCGTCGTACAGACCTGCCCCGACACCTGCGGCAATGGCGCAACCCAACGCGGTCGCCTCTTTAACCTCCGGCACGCGCACGGGTAAGCCAGTGACATCACTTAAAATCTGGCTCCACAGCGCCCCTTTTGAGCCGCCACCGGCAAACACCAGGCTATCGAATTTCACCCCGGAAAAACGGGAAATCTGCGCCAGATTACAGGCTGAGACAATGGCGGCATTCTCTTCCAGCGCGCGGAATAACGTTGCTTTATTGCATTTTTCCGGGTCGATGGAGAGGTTAATAAACGACGGCGCCGCGTGGTACCACTGCTTGAAATGCATCGCATCGGAAAAGATCGGCATCACGCCGTGGGAGCCCGCCGGGACGCGAGCAGCCATCTCTTCCAGCAGGCTATATGTGTCCATGCCCATGCGTTCGGCAATCAACTTTTCTTCCGCGCAGAAGGCGTCGCGGAACCAGCGCATGGTTAAGCCGGTAAAGAAACTGATCGACTCCGCCTGTGCCATGCCTGGGATCACATGCGGATTCACGCGAATATTCATCTCCGGGTCGGTTCGCACCTGGGGCAAGTTGACCACCTGTTGCCAGAATGTCCCCCCCAGCACCGCCGTCTGCCCGGGGCGGACCACCCCGAGCCCAAGACAACCCAGTTGCACGTCGCCGCCGCCCATAATGACAGGGGTGCCCTCGCGTAGACCGCTCTCCTGCGCCGCCTCTTTGGTCACTTCACCCAGCACGCTGCCGGTCTCTTTGACCGGCGAGAGAATATCGGCGCGCAGTCCGGCCATATCCAACAGGGACGGCCGCCAGTCACGGGTAAACAGATCGAGCATGCCGGTCGTGCCAGCGTTGGAGGGATCAACCGCCAGCCAGCCGGAAAGGCGCGCCGCCAGCCAGTCGCTGATCATGGTGATCGTGGCCGCGTTGCGATAGATATCCGGGCGATGGTGCGCCAGCCACAGCAGGCGTGGCATGGCGCTCAGGGCCAGCGTCTGTCCGGAGACGTCATAAACTTCGGATTCAAACTGATCATTGTGGATCTCTTTGAGTTCTGCGACTTCCCGGCTGGCGCGGGCGTCGACGTTAGCGCAGGCCCAGATGGCGTCACCGTACTGGTCGTACAGCACGATGCCTTCACGCATGGAACAGCAGGCGATGGATTTGATATCCGCACCGGAAAGACCCGCGCGCTCCAGCGCCTGACGAATGCACTGGCAGGCGAGTTGCCAGTTGGTCGCGAGATCGAATTCCATTGAGCCCGGCACGTTTTCTACGCTCAGGTGTTTCCATTCCGCCTGGCCAACGGCGACCTGTCTTCCGGTTAAATCGAAGATCACTGCACGTATGCTGCCGGTCCCTGCATCTAACGCTAAAAGGTAACTCATGGGCTTGCCTCGCTGTTATCAGCGCAGCGCGGCAAGCGGCGCGTTATTGCGCCAGCGCCAGAACCGCGCGTGCTGTTGTTTCTTCCGTCACCAGGCCATTGATACGGCGACCTTTGAGTGCGGCATAAATCGCGTCTGCTTTTTCCACACCTCCGGCGGCACCGATGATGGTCGGCAATTGCGCCAGCTCATCCAGGGTGACGCCAAGTAATTCCCGGTGAATCTCCAGCCCTTCGACCCGTTTACCATCGGCCTGTAAAAAGAAACCCAGGATGTCGCCGACAGCGCCTTTGCGCGCAAACATCAACTGTTCACCTTCGCTGATATAGCCCGAGCGCAGGATCGTGGCATCGCGTTTCTGGTTTACTGACCCAATGCCCACCACGGCAACGTCGGCGGCGGTGGCGGCGAGGATCACATCCCGTACGCTCGATTCCCGTTTCAGGATCTCCGCCACCTCCGGCGACGATACGCGCAGTGGGGCGGGGATCATGCTGACGCTACAGGCGGCATCGAGTTGACCAATCCCGGTCATATAGGGGCCGACGCCGCCGGATAACGTCACCAGACGAATTTGCTGCGAACTGATAAACCCGCTCAGATGCTGCAGACAACTCATCATGGTTTCGCCAAATCCCACCGCCAGAAGCTGGCCTGGCTCCAGTACCCCCATCAACGACTGTGCTGCACCAATCCCGAGCCGCACGCTCATTGGCGGGGTATTCAATGCAGGCAGCACGCGGGTCAGACGTAAGCCAAACTGGCGCTGCAGCTCCGTTTCCAGCGCCAGGCATCCTTCATAGCGGGAGTTAATCTGTACGCGGATCACCCCGGACTGGCGCCCCTTCTCCAGCAGGCGAGAAATTTTGAGGCGCGGTAAACCCAGGCGCTCTCCGATATCGTTCTGTGTCAGGCCGTCGTGGTAGTAACACCAGGCCACACGGGCCACCAGTTCTTCTTCTGCCAGCGCCAGACCTGCAAAGCGTCCTTCTTCTGATGTTCTTTTTTCGCTCATATCTGAACTCTTATAAAAATTTAGATCATATGTTCGTGCTTGCCTGGGGTGAAAGTGTGAGCCGCCTGGCAAAACGGATCTTTTGATGTCGCTGTTGGAATAGAGAGATCCAAATACATAAAAGTGTGATCATTGCACGGTTGTAAATATAGTTCACCGTCTACGCTTTTGAACATTATTTAAATAAAAAATCATTTGTTCAATAGCGGGGCTGCAATGAATCCACTGATTGAAGCGCGAGGCATCAATAAACAATTTTCAGGCGTAACGGTCCTGAAAGGTATTGATTTCACGCTATATTCAGGCCAGGTCCATGCGCTGATGGGGGGGAATGGCGCGGGAAAATCGACGCTAATGAAAATTATCGCCGGGGTGGAAACGCCAGACAGCGGTGAACTTTTCGTTTGCGGCAAGGTGTTTGCGCGCCTTAAGCCGAATCAGGCCCATCAGCTTGGTATCTATCTGGTCCCGCAGGAACCGATGCTGTTTCCCAACCTGAGCGTGCGGGAAAATATCCTGTTTCGTCTGCCGCGCAGCGCGCAACACGACGCGCAGCTGACGGAAAAACTGCAGCAGCTTAACTGTCAGCTTAACCTGCAGGCGGCCGCCAGTACGCTGGAAGTCGCCGACCAGCAAATGGTGGAGATCTTACGTGGCCTGATGCGCGACGCGAAGATCCTGATCCTTGATGAACCCACCGCCTCTCTTACGCCGGGCGAAACCGATCGGCTGTTTCGCCAGATCCGTGCCCTGCAAGAGCTGGGCGTCGGCATTGTTTTTATCTCCCACAAATTGCCGGAAATCCGCGCCCTGGCAAGCCATGTCTCGGTAATGCGCGACGGGGCGGTGGTGCTGAGCGGTGAAATCGCCAGTCTCGATGACAACGCCCTGATTACCGCCATGACGCCCGCGAGCCGCGAAAAAAGCTTAAGCGATACGCAAAAATTGTGGCTGGCGCTGCCGGGTAATCGTCGTACTCAGCCGCAGGATTTCCCCGTGCTGCGGGTAGATGCGCTGACGGGGGAAGGGTTTATCGATCTCAGCCTTGAAATCCACGCCGGGGAGATCGTCGGTCTGGCAGGGCTGGTCGGCTCCGGGCGTACTGAATTTGCCGAAACCCTTTACGGCCTGCGCCCGGTGCGTGCCGGACGCATCTGGCTGGAGAATCGTGAAATCAATGGCGATTCTACCCGCGCTCGCCTGGCGCGGGGGCTGGTCTATCTGCCGGAGGACCGGCAGGTCTCGGGCTTGTTCCTTGATGCCCCGGTACGCTGGAACACGGTCGCCCTGAATGAACCCTCGCTCTGGCAGCAGCGCAAACGTGAAGCGGCGGTGGTGGAGCGCTACCACCGGGCGCTGGGGATCAAGCTGAATCATGCGGATCAGATTGTCCGCACCCTCTCCGGTGGGAATCAGCAAAAAGTGCTGCTGGCGCGCTGTATGGAGGCTAACCCGCTACTGCTGATCGTCGATGAACCGACGCGCGGCGTCGACGTGGCGGCGCGGGCGGACATCTACCAGTTGATCAAAAGCGTGGCGGCACAAAACGTGGCGGTGCTGATGATCTCAAGCGATCTGGATGAGTTCCCGGGGCTGGCCGACAGGGTGCTGGTGATGCACCAGGGGCGACTTAGTGGGGAACTGCCGCGTCACGCGGTGAGTGTGGATCGCATGATGACACTGGCTTTAGGCGGAGGACAGCCATGAAAACGTTACTGAAAAATCGTGAGCTCAGCGCGTTTCTGGCTATCCTGGCGCTGTTTGTGGTGCTGGTGGCGCTGAACCCTTCCTTTTTTAGCCTGCAAACGGTGGGGATGATTTTCGCCAGTAGCCAGATCCTGATGCTGCTGGCGCTCGGCGCGACCCTGGTGATGTTAACCCGCAATATTGATGTATCGGTTGGCTCAACGGTGGGGCTGTGCGCTATTGCCGTCGGGGTGGCGTTGAACAGCGGCTACAGTCTGCCCGTCGCCATGCTGTTTTCCCTGGCTATTGGCGCGCTGGCCGGCGCTTTTAACGGCCTGCTTGTGGTGGGGCTGAAAATTCCGGCAATTGTGGCAACGCTGGGTACGCTCGGGCTGTATCGCGGTGCGATGCTGCTGTGGACGGGCGGCAAATGGATCGAAGGGTTACCCGCCAGCCTGAAATCCCTCTCTGCGGCGGGGGCGACCGGGGTGTCACCCTTAGGCTGGCTGGTGCTGCTGACGCTCGGCGCAGGCACCTGGATGCTGGCGCGCACGGCTTTTGGCCGCGACTTCTATGCGGTGGGGGATAATCTCGCCGCTGCCCGCCAGCTCGGCGTGGCGGTAAATCGCACGCGGATGCTGGCCTTCACCCTGAACGGCGTACTGGCGGCCTGCGCCGGGATTGTCTTTGCCTCGCAGATTGGCTTTGTGCCCAACCAGACCGGCAGCGGGCTGGAGATGAAAGCCATCGCCGCCTGTGTGCTCGGCGGTATTTCGTTGCTCGGCGGGACGGGGACGCTTATTGGTGCTTTCCTGGGCGCCTTTTTCCTCACCCAAATCGACACCGTGCTGGTGCTCTTTAAGCTCCCGGCCTGGTGGAATGACTTTATCGCCGGTCTGGTATTGCTCGGCGTGCTGGTGCTGGACGGACGTTTACGCCAGGCGCTGGCCCGCCATCAACGGCAACTGAAATACAGCCGCTTTATGCCCGGTAATAAAGGGGGCAAAAACGTGGCCCCCTTTCCCAAACGTAAAAACAAAGAGGTGGCGTAAATGAAGCTCAACTGGGAATTTGCGCTGCTGCTGTTACTGGTACTGGAGATCCTGCTTTTTGGCGCGCTGAACCCGCGGATGCTGGACGTCAATATGCTGCTGTTCAGCACCAGCGACTTTATCTGCATCGGCATTGTGGCCCTGCCGCTGACGCTGGTGATCATCAGCGGCGGCATTGATATCTCGCTTGGCTCGACCATCGGTCTGTGCGCCATCGCGCTGGGGGTGATGATGCAGGCAGGCTGGCCGATGAGCCTCGCCATTGTGCTGACGCTGCTGTTGGGGTTGCTGTGCGGGCTGGTCAACGCAGCGCTGATTCACTACACCGGCATCAGCCCGTTGGTTATCACACTCGGCACGCTTTACCTCTATGGCGGCGGCGCGCTGCTGCTTTCCGGTATGGCAGGCGCGACGGGCTATGAAGGCATCAGCGGTTTCCCGGACAGTTTTACCGCCTTTGCCAATCTCACTTTGCTGGGCCTACCCGTACCGCTGGTGCTGTTCGCGGTAGTAACCCTGTTTTTCTGGCTGATTACGCACCGGGCGCGTTTTGGCCGCCATCTCTTTCTCCTGGGGCAGAACCCGCGCGCGGCACGCTATGCGGCGCTGTCGGTCAACGGTATGCCTTACGCACTGTACGGGCTGGTCGGAGTGGCATCGGCCATCGCCGCCGTGGTGCTGGTCTCTTATTTCGGTTCAGCGCGTTCCGATTTGGGACGCGATTTGCTGATGCCTGCACTCACCGCCGCAGTACTGGGCGGCGCCAATATTTATGGCGGTTCAGGTTCGGTGCTGGGTACTGCGCTGGCGGCGTTGCTGGTGGGGTATCTACAGCAGGGTTTACAGATGGTCGGCATCCCCAACCAGGTGTCGAGCGCGTTGTCAGGGGCGCTGTTGGTGGTGGTGGTGATGGGGCGTTCGCTGAGTCTGCACCGGGAATGGGTGCGCATGACCTGGCGTCGGGTTCTCTCGCGAAAAACAATCGGAGCATGAGATGAAGACAAAACTGATAGTGCAACTGAGCGCGCTGGCGCTGGCGGGTAGCGTCATGGCGGCGCAGGCGGCTGACCGTATCGCTTTTATTCCCAAACTGGTTGGGGTGGGCTTCTTTACCAGCGGCGGCAACGGCGCGAAAGAGGCGGGCAAAGACCTGGGGGTGGATGTGACCTATGACGGCCCGACCGAACCGAGCGTGTCAGGCCAGGTTCAGCTCATCAACAACTTCGTCAACCAGGGTTACAAAGCCATTATTGTCTCCGCCGTTTCGCCGGACGGGTTATGCCCGGCGCTGAAACGCGCGATGCAGCGCGGTGTGAAAGTGTTGACCTGGGATTCTGATACCAAGCCTGAGTGTCGCAGCATCTACATCAATCAGGGTACGCCGGAGCAACTGGGTGGCCTGCTGGTGGATATGGCGGGCAAGCAGGTGACCAAACCGAATGCCAAAGTGGCGTTCTTCTATTCCAGCCCCACCGTCACCGACCAGAACCAGTGGGTGAAAGAGGCGAAAGCCAAAATCGAGAAAGATCATCCGCAGTGGCAAATCGTCACCACGCAGTTTGGCTATAACGATGCGACCAAATCCCTGCAAACCGCCGAGGGGATCTTAAAAGCGTATCCGGATCTTGATGCGATCATCGCGCCAGATGCCAACGCCCTACCGGCGGCAGCGCAGGCGGCGGAAAACCTGAAACGGGAAGGGGTGGCGATTGTGGGCTTTAGTACGCCGAACGTCATGCGCCCGTATGTGGAGCGCGGCACGGTGAAAGCCTTTGGCCTGTGGGATGTGGTGCAACAAGGGAAAATTTCGGTGAATGTCGCCGAACATCTGCTGAAAAAAGGCGATCTTAACGTTGGCGACAGCGTCGACGTGAAAGATATCGGCACGCTTAAAGTCGAGCCAAACAGCGTGCAGGGCTATCAGTATGAAGCGAAAGGCAACGGGATCGTGCTGCTGCCGGAACGCGTGGTGTTCACCAAAGAGAACATTGGTAAATACGACTTCTGACGGGAGGAAACGATGGCGGATTTAGATGACATTAAAGATGGCAAAGATTTTGGCCTCGACCGGCCGCAAAAGAATGTGCCGTTTACGCTCAAAGGCTGTGGGGCGCTGGACTGGGGAATGCAGTCGCGGCTCTCACGGATTTTTAACCCCAAAAGCAACCGCACGGTGATGCTGGCGTTTGACCACGGCTACTTTCAGGGGCCGACCACCGGGCTTGAGCGCATTGATTTATCCATTGCGCCGTTGTTTGGCGAAACGGATGTGCTGATGTGTACCCGTGGGGTGTTGCGAAGCCAGGTGCCGCCCGCCACGAACAAACCGGTGGTGCTGAGAGCGTCAGGCGGTAACTCCATTCTGACCGAGTTGTCGAACGAGTGCGTGGCGGTGGCAATGGAGGATGCCCTGCGCCTCAACGTCTGTGCGGTGGCGGCCCAGGTCTATATCGGCAGCGAACATGAGCACCAGTCGATCAATAACATCATTAAACTGGTGGATGCCGGGAACCGGTACGGTGTGCCTACGCTTGCGGTCACCGGCGTCGGTAAAGAGATGGCGCGGGATGCGCGCTATTTTTCACTGGCCAGCCGTATTGCCGCCGAGATGGGGGCGCAGTTTGTCAAAACCTATTTTGTCGAAGAGGGGTTTGAGAAAGTGACCGCCAGTTGCCCGGTGCCGATTGTGATTGCCGGTGGTAAGAAATTGCCTGAACTGGAGGCATTAGAGATGTGTTTTCGCGCCATCGACCAGGGGGCGTCCGGCGTGGACATGGGGCGCAATATTTTCCAGTCCAGCGCGCCGCTCGCCATGCTCAAAGCGGTAAAAAAAGTGGTACACGAGAATATGAGCGCCCGTGAGGCGTATCAGTTCTGGCAGGAAGAGAAACAGGGAGAGCAACAATGAATGTGACGCTGGTGGAGATAAACATCAAGCCGGACAAGATTGATGAGTTTCTTGAGGTATTTCGCGCTAATCACGAGGGGGCAGTGAAGGAGCCGGGAAATCTGCGTTTTGATGTATTGCAGGATCCGAAAGTGAAGACGCGGTTTTTTATCTACGAGGCTTATAAGGATGAGGCCGCCGTGCTGGCACACAAAGAGACGCCACACTATCTGGCCTGCGTGGAGAAACTGGAGGATCTGATGTCGGAGCCGCGTAAAAAACGGACGTTTGTAGGGCTAATGCCGGAGTAGCGGTTTGGGGTGGTGCGCATTGTTCCCCTTCAACCCAAAGGGCTGAGGGATCCCCACAAATAATACGAGCACGGACAGTCCCCTCTCCCTGAGGGAGAGGGCCAGGGTGAGGGGGAAAATGCGGCTCTGGTGGTCATTCCGTTCACCTTATGTTCCTTGCTTTTCTATTGCTCCAGAACCCGTGAACGTGCAAGGGAGGCTCGCCGCCGCCTCCCTTGCAACCCAGGCTCCCGGCAAGGAAAATCGCCGCTGGCGCGGTCCATGATGCTTATGTCGTCTGACTGTCGGGTCGGGGACCAGCCTGCGTCCTTGCAGGCTATCCCCTCCGCCCGCATCCCTGCGGGCGGCCCCGGTCAGCCGTCAACGCCTCATCGATTTTCAGCCGGACCAGAAAAACCTCGCTGCCAGAAAGTGCATTAAATATGAAACGCCCCCGCTGCTTCCTGAAAGAAACCCTACAGCCATTCCTTTTTTCATTTTGTTCCGGACTTTCAGCGAGGGTATTGAGTCCCCGCTGAAATCGGCGAGCCGGAGGCCGGAAGACAAGGGCTGGCCGCCAGGGAGGGCGGGCAGAGGTTTGTCGAGCCAGGACGGCGAGTCAAACCGACCGCAGGCTGAGGGTCGGGAGGTGAGCGCAGTGCGAAGCACCGATTTCCGTGCGGGGCCGCGGGGATGGCTAAGGGGGCGGCGGCGAGCCCCCTTAGCACGTTCACGAGTGACGGATTCGGCATGTTCAGCAGGACTGGAGGTGAACGGAACAAGCCTCGCTGCCGCCTGTTTCCCCTCACTCTAACCCTCTCCCCAGGGGAGAGGGAATTGATCGAGCGGGCTGGGGGCGGCTTTTCCCCCTCTGCCTTGAGGGGCGAAGGAATCGAGTGAGCGGGCTGGGGTCGCTTTTCCCCCTCTGCCTTGAGGGGGAGGAAATCGATCGAGCGGGCGGGGGCCGCTTTTCACCCTCTCCCTTGAGGGAGAGGGCAGGGGTGAGGGGGAGAAGGCCGCACAGTCTGCTTTTACGCTTCTTCCACCGCCACGCGCATCGCTGCCAGTGCGGTGCGAGCGGCTTTGAGCACCTGCTCACACTGCTCAATCGTCAGCGTAAGCGGTGGTTCGATACGAATGGTTTTCGAATTATTGAGTGTCCCGGCAACCAGTACACGCTGGCGGAACATTTCGCTCGCAAACGTATAGCCGATTTCGTTATCCACAAACTCAATAGCCATCAGCATCCCTCTGCCGCGTGCATCCTGTACCAGATCCGGGTATTCCCGCGCCAGCAGGCGGAAGCCGTCCAGCAGCATGTCACCTTTCTGCTCAGCCTGTGCCGGTAAGTTCTCTTCCAGCAGCACATTGATGGTTGCCAGCGCAGCCGCACAGGCCAGCGGGTTACCGCCAAACGTAGTGGTATGCAGGAAAGGATTATCGAACAGGACAGAGAAGACCTCTTCGGTAGCGATCGTCGCACCGATCGGCATCACGCCGCCGCCGAGGGCTTTCGCCAGACACAAAATGTCCGGCTGAACGTTCTCATGTTCACAGGCGAACATTTTGCCCGTACGTCCCATTCCGGTCTGCACTTCATCAAAGATAAGCAGCGCGCCAAATTCATCACACAGCTTACGCACGGCTGGCAGATAGCCCTGCGGTGGCAGGATCACCCCGCCTTCACCCTGAATAGGCTCAAGGATCACCGCAGCGACATCATCGCCTGTTTTATGACATTCGCTAAGCAGGGTACGCATGGCCTCGATATCGCCAAACGGCACATGACGGAAGCCCGGCAGTAACGGCATAAATGGCTTACGGAAGGTCGATTTCGCCGTCGCAGACAACGCACCCAGGGATTTACCGTGGAACGCGCCGCTGGTAGCGACAAAAGTGAATTTGCCACGTGGCGACTGATACGCTTTGGCGAGCTTTAACGCCGCTTCGACGGATTCTGTGCCGCTGTTGCTAAAGAAGCTGTATTTGAGTTTGCCTGGGGCTAATGCCGCCAGTGTTTTTGCCAGCATCGCCCGCAGTGGGTCGAGAAGCTCCTGGCTATGCAGAGGTTGTTTTGCGAGTTGATTCTGTACGGCGGAAACCACTACTGGATTACGGTGCCCCACATTGAAGATACCAAACCCACCCAGACAATCTAAAAATTCCTGTCCCTGGGTGTCGACAAGCGTATTCAGACTTCCCGCTTGCCATTCTACGGCTCCGTAATCCCCGCCGGCAGTAACAGATTTTCGATACTCTAAAAACCCCGGATTTACATGCTCTTTAAAGTATTCCCGTACCTCTCGGTTTAGTTCTTTCATCTCCTCATGATCAAGCTTTCGTTTCTCTATGAGGTTCAGTGCGTGTGCGCTGCAGGCCAGAGCCGATGCGCTGGAAGGTAATCTGTTCAAAATATGCTCCCGGGGCTCGCGTATCACATGATACTGATTTAAGTATTGCAGGGATTGCGCCACATCGAAGCCGCAAATGAAAATCGGGATAAACACCAGGGAAAAACGCAGTTCTGCGAGATTAGATCCCGGAACTTACCCTTTGTTACGTTCTGAAATAGAGGAAAGGAAAACAAGCATTGAGCATTATTTAAGCAAAATGCACCGTGGTGGTGCGATTATTGCCTCATTTTTGCGCAGCGATAAATCAGGAAAATTTGGTAGTTTCAATCCGTTACTATATAAATCAGCAATTTAAAAACATACAAATAGTGCGGTTTAATCGCAAATTGCGATCTAAATCAAATTTAACAACTAAAGATAAATTCATTATCGCCGAAATAACATTCGATAAAATTTTTAACAGTCGAATAACTTGCAAAGGATGCTAATCATGTCTGCTCCGCCGTTTGTCACGCAACGGGAATATACCCTTGACGCTGACACCACTCTGATGTCGACCACCGATTTGCAAAGCTATATCACCCACGCTAATGACACCTTCTCTCAGGTAAGCGGCTTTGATCTGGACGAATTGATCGGCCAGCCGCACAACCTGGTACGCCACCCGGATATGCCGAAAGCCGCTTTTGCGGACATGTGGTACACCCTTAAACAGGGTGAACCCTGGAGTGGTATCGTTAAAAACCGCCGCCGGAATGGCGACCATTACTGGGTGCGGGCGAACGCTGCGCCAATGGTGCGTAACGGAAAAGTGACGGGCTATATGTCCATTCGCACCCGCGCCACCCAGGAAGAAATTGACGCTGTGACACCTTTATATAAGGCCATCCAGGAAGGACGAGCTAAAAAGCGTATCCATAAAGGGCTGGTGGTGAGCCGGGGCTGGCTGGGTAAACTGCCGTCTCTGCCTTTGCGCTGGCGGACGCGTGGGATGATGGCGCTACTATGGATACTGCTGGCGACCGGTCTGTGGCTTCTCGGAAATGGTCCGGCAACGATGTTGTTCAGCGCCGCCATGTTGCTGTTAGGCTGTGCCTGCCTTGAATGGCAAATCGTGCGTCCGGTTGAAGAGGTCGCACGTCAGGCCCTCAGCGTGGCGACAGGGGAACGTAACAGCGTGACGCATCTGAAACGTAGCGACGAACTGGGCCTGACTCTGCGCTCAGTTGGGCAGCTGGGTTTAATGTGTCGCTGGCTGATTCACGATGTTGCTGGTCAGGTGAGTAGCGTGCGCAGCGGTAGTGAAACGCTGGCAAAAGGTAACGAGGATCTGAACGAACGTACGCGTCAGACGGTCGTCAATGTTCAGCAGACAGTTGCCACGATGAGTCAGATGGCCGCCTCGGTACAGAATAATTCCCATACCGCCACGGAGGCTGATAAGCTCTCCAGCTCCGCCAGTAGCGCGGCGGCGAATGGCGGCAAGGCGATGGAAACGGTGGTGAAGACAATGGACGAAATCGCCGACAGTACACAGCGCATTGGTTCCATCACCGCATTGATTAATGACATCGCTTTTCAGACGAACATTCTGGCGCTCAATGCTGCGGTGGAAGCCGCCCGTGCCGGCGAGCAGGGCAAAGGTTTTGCGGTGGTCGCTGGCGAAGTTCGCCACCTTGCCAGCCGCAGCGCCAGCGCGGCAAATGATATCCGCAAGTTGATTGATGCCAGCGCCAGTAAAGTTCAGTCAGGCTATGAGCAGGTCCACGCGGCAGGCAGGACGATGGACAATATCGTTACCCAGGTCCAGAACGTGACCTCTCTGATTGGCCAGATTAGCCAGTCGACTTCTGAACAGGCGCAAGGGCTGTCGGAGCTGACGCATGCGGTGGCAGAGCTTGATACCATCGCGCAAAAAAATGCCGGGCTGGTAGCCGAAAACGCCAATGTCTCCTCCATGGTAAAACACCGCGCCAGTCGTTTGCAGGATGCCGTTTCCGTGCTTCATTAATTCTTCTCCCTCTCTAATAAAAGAGAGGGAGTTTTCTCCTTATATTCATTTAACCTTTCTATTTGCATGGTTATATGGCATGGTCTAATTTGTTATTTTATATTTATAAAGTGTTAAATTAATATTAAATATGGTTTCTTTTTTGATCGATTATATTACATATAATTTAACTTATTATTCTTATTAAAAGATCATTAAGCACGGTTAATATACGTTGCGCAACTTCTTCCCTCAGTACATATAACGATCGATAGATCTTCATTAATAGTTGATAACTATCAGAATGATCACAATCGAAATAAAAAAACGATCAATCTCATAAAGTTAGCGCTGCGGTTACCGATAACATGCAGTAGAGATATTATTTCTGGCGTCTCTTTAAAAGCAACATATCTAACTCTTTGTTAAAAAGAGTTTTTTATCAAAATTACAATCATGTGCATGGGGGAATATATGTTTTTACATGATGTAAAAATTGGTGCGAAATTATTTTTCACGTTCGGTTTTTTTATTGTCTTGATGGTAGCCAGCTCCGCTCTTTCACTGTTCAGTCTGAATCGTGCTAATAATGGGATGCAGGAAATTATTCACAATGATTATCCGACCACAGTAAAAGCCAATCAACTCATCGATAACTTCCAGACCTTCGTCAATACGCAGCAACTCATGTTGCTGGACACTGACGGCAAATGGCAGGAAGAGACCCAGAAGCAGCTCGGTGAAATTAGCTCCCGTGTAACGGCGCTTCTGGACGATCTGACAAAAAACCTCCATGACAGCGAATCGCAAAAAATCCTCGCCGAAATTAAAGATATCCGTCAGCAATTTTTGGACTCGCGCTTTCGTATTCTGGAAGCCGTGAAGAATCAGGACCATTCGGCAGCTATCACCGAAATGATGACCAAAATGGTGCCGATTCAGAGAGCCTATAAAGAGAAAGTAATGGCCCTGATTGCTATCCAGGATGCGCAGATGCGCCATGGTAGCGAGCAGGTTCAAAGCGATTTCAGCACCAACCGTTTACTGCTGATTGCCCTGGCGATTATCAGCATCGGCGTGGGTACGCTTTTGGGATGGGTGATAGTGCGCGCCATCACTCGTCCGCTGCGTGAAGCGGTAACGTTTGCTGAGGCGATTGCCAGTGGGGATTTAACCCGCACTATCCACTCTGATTATCGTGATGAGACGGGGGTGTTGCTGCGTGCACTGATGGAGATGAAAACCCGCCTGGTCGACATCGTTCAGGAAGTTCAGTTCGGCTCGGCCAGTATTTCAAGCGCTGCGGCGCAAATTGTGGCCGGAAACCAGGATCTGGCAGCCCGTACAGAGGAGCAGGCCAGTTCTGTCGAACAGACCGCATCGTCCATGGAGCAGATTACCGCCACCGTGAAGAACACCGCCGATCATACGACCGAAGCGACCAGTCTGTCAGCAGATGCGGCCAATGTGGTTAAAAACAACGGCGAGATGATGAAACAGGTCACCGAGAAGATGCGCGTGATCAATGAGACGTCCAACCGCATGTCTGACATCATCAACCTGATTGACGCCATCGCCTTCCAGACCAATATCCTGGCGCTAAACGCGGCAGTCGAAGCGGCACGCGCGGGCGAGCATGGTCGTGGCTTTGCGGTGGTGGCCGGCGAAGTAAGGCAACTGGCACAAAAGAGCGCCGCATCAGCCAATGAAATCCGTCAGCTTATTGAAAATTCCACCAGCCAGACCCGTGAGGGTATGGCGCTGGTGGAAAAAGCCAGTAGCTTGATCAACGGCATGGTGAGCAACGTTCAGGAGATGGATATCATCCTGCGTGAGATTGGCCAGGCAAGCCGCGAACAGACCGACGGCATTTCGCAAATCAATAGCGCTATCGGGTTGATAGATTCCACCACGCAACAGAACTCAAGCCTGGTGGAAGAGTCCGTTGCAGCGGCGGCGGCGCTGAACGAGCAGGCGACGCATCTGCGTGAACTGGTGCAAGTCTTCCGTCTGCGTGAAGATGGGGTAATGGCCTAATCCAGCTGCGAGATATCCAGCGCTGCCCGGTCGATAATGCCGATAATTTGTTTTAACTGGGCGGCGCTTAATTCTGACTGTTTGACTTTCAGATCCAGTACCGCCTTGAAGTTTTCCAGCGCGCGCTTCATCTGCGGATCTTTTCGTAACTGATAACCCACGCTTCGCGCCTTGATACGCGCCTGAATATGCTGCAGATGTTCGTTGTTTTCGGCAAGCCACGCCTGGCCTTGCGGAGTAATGGCTATCTTTTTACGTCCGCCGTCTTCCTCGTTAATGATAATAAGCTGCTGATCCTGCAAGAGATCCAGCGTTGGGTAAATCACGCCCGGGCTGGGTGTGTAATTTCCCTGGGTCAGGGTTTCGATTTCCTTAATCAACTCATAACCGTGGCTGGCGTTACGGGTCAGAATATCCAGGATAACCAGACGTAATTCCCCATGACCAAAAAAGCGTTGCCGACGTCCACCGCCGCCACGCCCGTGGTGGATGTCGCCGTGATGGCCGCGATGATGTTCCCCGCGACGTCCGGTGTGGCACTCGCTGTCATGACCCTGCTGGCATTCTTCATCGAATGCATTGTGGTGGTGTCGCATGTTCTTCCCCTCCGTTAATTTGATATATCTAATTTATATCTAAAATTAAAAAACTGACAAGGTTGTTTTTGGGTAATTATGTAATTTATTGATTTTGATAATTTTAAATTTTCTTTTTTGCAGGTTGTGCGTTTCGGTTTTTGTGTATCTAAAAAATGCTTGCCATCGCGACAAACAGCAATCATTATCATTTGGAAATCAATTTAGATATATCGTATTCAATTTCACGAAGGCCGATTATGACAATCCAACAACAACGTTATCCTCAGCGTGTGCGCAATGCGCTGCGTTTTCGCGAGTTGACGGTATTACGCGTCGAACGCGTGGGTGCCGCATTCCAGCGCATTGTGCTGGGCGGCGAAGCGCTGGAGGGGTTTACCTCTCGCGGGTTCGATGACCATACCAAAGTCTTCTTCCCACAGCCTGGCAGTCAGTTTACTCCCCCACAGGTAACCGATGAGGGTATCGTTTGGGCTGATGGCCCGCGCCCCGCATCGCGTGATTACACACCGCTGTATGATGAGCGCCGTCATGAGCTGGCGATCGATTTCTTTATTCATGAAGGGGGTGTGGCGAGCGCCTGGGCGATGCAGGCCCAGGTGGGTGACAAACTCACGATCGGCGGTCCGCGTGGATCGCTGGTGGTGCCTGAGGATTATGCCTGGCAGTTGTATGTGTGCGATGAGTCCGGGATGCCGGCGCTGCGCCGTCGCCTGGAAGGGTTAAGCCGCCTGGCGGTACGACCGGAGGTGAAAGCGGTGGTCACCATTGCGGATGCATCTTACAAAGATTATTTCGCTCATTTAGAGGGTTACAATATTGAGTGGGTGATTGGTCATGACGGGCAGACGGTGATGGATAAACTGGCGTCAGTTGCCGTGCCGCCGACAGACTATTTTATCTGGCTTACGGGCGAGGGTACGGTGGTGAAATCGCTGCTGGAGCACTATGCGACTGGGGATATTGACCAGCAACAGGTTCGTGGTCAGGCTTACTGGCATAAGAAGTAGTTCGCTGCGGTTTCCTTCATTCTGAGGGGGAGTACTGCACTTATCCCACTCCCCGGTGGCGCTGCGCTTACCGGGGCTACGATTGTGCGGTGGGTGCGTTCAGTCCCCGGTGGTGCTGCGCTTGCCGGGCTACGATTGTGCGGTGGGTGCGTTCAGTCCCCGGTGGTGCTGCGCTTACCGGGGCTACGATTGTGCGGTGGGTGCGTTCACTCCCCGGTGGCGCTGCGCTTACCGGGGCTACGATTGTGCGGTGGGTGCGTTCAGTCCCCGGTGGCGCTGCGCTTACCGGGGCTACGATTGTGCGGTGGGTGCGTTCACTCCCCGGTGGTGCTGCGGTTGTGCAGTGGGTATCGGTGAGTAGCCCGGATAAGGCGTCTGCGCCGCATCCGGGAGATGGCCGGATTACGCCACCTCGTCGTATTCAGCTTCGCTGACCTGTTGCTCCAGCGATTGACGAATCTCGGCAAGGGCTTTCTCTTGCTGGCGGAAATACCCTTCCTGATCGGTCAGTGACGATACCAGTTGCCACGACTCCTCTTTCTCCAGCGCATTCAGCTCATCGATCAGGCTGGCAATATGCTGCTTCACCTCATGAATACGCTGGCGCAGGCGGGCAAGATCGTTAAGGCGATCGCTGGCCATTAACGGCTCCAGCCCTTTTTGCAGGCGAGTTAATAAAAGGCGAATCGCCCCCAGATCGCCGCGCTGCCTGGCCTGATTCAACTGAACCATCATGGCATGCGCCTCCTCTTTAAAGGCGTCGTCGACTAAATCCGGGTGGCAAAGTTTACTGGCCTGGCGCCACAAGCGTTTCAGTTCAACACGCTCATCCGGCGACATCTTCTGTTCGAAGCCAAAACGCTGCTCGGCATCGTGCTGTTGTTCCTGGTACTCCTCATACTCCTGGCGCGCTTCATCCCTCGCCTGACGCGCCGGTTCATCTTCACGCGTTAAGCCTTGCTCCAGTTCCTGCGCTTCGGCCAGCAAAGAGGCGATCAGCGCGTTCTGCTGCTGCAGATGTTTACGCGCTTCCGCAGCCTGTGGGGACTGTGGCGGGAAACTTTGCCAGCGGCGGGTAAGGGTGACCAGCACCTCCACCGCCTGCGACAGATATTTCTGACAGCGAAGATAATCTGCCTCACGACGATGCGCTTCCGCTTCCTGACGACGAACAGCGGCTTCGGCGAGGATCTTACGCAGGCGCAGGATCTGTGACATCAATGGTCCAAGACGGGTGAGGTACAGATCGTTGAAATCATCCAGCAACTGAATGCGTGTGTTACGTTTATCGATTAACTCACGCAACTGCTCTTCCAGCGCTTTCAGCTCCAGCTTGCTGGCGGCAACCTGCGGATCCTGCCACTGCACCACTGAACGCTGGCTCTGCAGCCAGGCATTGATGGTGCGCAACGCATCGGAATAGTTTTTCTCTTCAAGCGCCCATACGATGAACGCCAGTTCACTGTCGGTGACTTCATTTTTTAGAAAGGGAAGCTGGCTCTGAATAATGCCTTCATCTTCCAGTTCAATGGCGTATTTAATGATCTCAAGCCGTTTTATAGGTTTGTTCATGGTGTTTTGCTAAGGCGCTTAAAGATTGAGTTAATGGTAGTTGTTAATGATCAAACACGAAATAAGCTCATTGTCGTAACCACAGCCGCTGCGTTCAACCCTGAAAGATTAGCACCAGTTCAGCTAAGCCGATATGGCTGAAATCATAATACAGGTGACAAGTTACAGGCGTTAGTATTCCTGAAAGAAATACTTCCCCGGTACGTTTTTTCCCCATTTCCCGGTTGTTTCATATTCACCTTATCGAGTGATTTAGCTCTCATATTTCCATGAAACCGGTTGCATGGTGGATTGTCCAGGTTAGCATGAAACCGGTTTCATTCATTGCATGACTCAGTTACCGAAAATAAAAGGTAGAAAAAAGATGGCTGTTATTCGGGATTACAATAAGTTAGCAAGTGATATTCTCCGGGAAGTCGGTGGGGAAGAGAACATCAATAGCTTTACCCGTTGCGCCACGCGTTTACGTCTGGTCCTGAACGAAACGCCCGCTGATGCGAAACGTCGGGTGCAAAGTCTGCCAGGCGTCATTGCGGTGGTGGAGAGCGGCGGACAGTTTCAGGTGGTGATCGGTACCCACGTGGCAGACGTGTTCAACGCGATGTCGGGTCTGGTAAAAGAGACGGCTTCCATTAACAGCGCCGCGAAAAAAACGCGTAAGCTCGACGCGGTGATTGCCACCATGTCGGCCGTATTCGCGCCTATTGTCTACATTCTGGCGGCGGCAGGCATTTTGCAGGGGCTGCTGATTGTTGTCAGCCTGATAGATGCCGATATCAAAACCACCGGCACTTTCGCTGTGCTCAACTTTATGTCCTGGACGCCATTTGCCTTTTTGCCAGTATTTATCGCCATCACGGCGGCGCGCCATTTCAAATGTAACCCGTTTATCGCTGTTCTTTGCTGCTGTGCGCTGATTAGCCCGGACTGGGCGGCGCTGGCGGGGCGTATTGCCGGTGGGGAGAGTATTACTTTCCTCTTCTTTCCGCTGTCTAAAACGGTGTATACCTCCTCTGTTTTGCCGCCGCTGTTTCTGGTGTGGACGCTCTCCTGGTTCGAACGCCGGGTAGAAAGGTGGATCCCGGAAGTCGTGAGCCCGCTTTTTACGCCATTGATCTGTTTTGTCGTCATTGTGCCGCTGACATTGATTGTTATTGGCCCCCTTACGACTTGGGCGGCAATGGGGGTGGCAAATGGCTATAACGCCTTGTTCCATGCGGCGCCGGCGGTTGCGGCGGCGGTAATTGGCGGGGTGTGGCAGATTATTGTTATTTTCGGGGTGCACTGGGGAATAACGCCGGTAATCATGGCGAATTTCGACACCCAGGGGTACGACTCTTTCCAGGCTTACCAGACCATTGCGGTTATCGGCCAGATGGCGGCGGTGTTTGGTGTGTTCCTGAAAACCCGCAATACCCAGTTAAAAGCGACCTCCGTGTCTGCCGGGATTACGGCGATTTTCGGTATCACCGAACCGGCAATTTACGGCGTGACGCTGCGTTTTAAAAAGCCGTTTATTTGTGGCTGCATCGGCGGGGCGATTGGCGCGGTCGTCGCCAGCCTCTTCGGTAGCCTGTACTACGCCTATGCGGCGTTGCCTGGTCTGTTTACCCTGGTTAACGCCATCAGTCCGAATGCGCCAATGTCGTTTGTCGGCGAACTGGTGGGCGCCGGAACCTGTATCGTGCTAACAATTGTGATGGTGCAGTTCGTGGGCTTCGAAGACCCGGCGAACGAAGAAGAAAGCCAACCCGCTGATGCGGTTAAATCACAGGCGACGCCCCATGTCGCAGTGGTAAGCGGGATAGAGATGCTTAGCCCGCTGAAAGGCGAAGTGGTCGCGCTGGAGAGCGTGGCAGATGATGCTTTTGCCGGAAAAGCCCTTGGCGATGGTATTGCCATCAAGCCGGAAGAAGGAAAAGTGGTGGCTCCATGCGACGCGACGGTAGCGACCGTGATCGAGTCACATCATGCCATTGGGTTATTGTGCGATAATGGTGCTGAGTTATTGATCCATGTTGGGTTAAATACCGTCAACCTGCAGGGGCAACATTTCCGTCCGTTGGTGAAAGAGGGGGATGTGGTCAAAGCGGGTACGCCTCTTCTTGAATTCGACAAAGCCAGCATCGAACGCGAAGGCTATGACCTGACAACCCCGGTTCTGGTGGTGAACAGTGAAGATTTCACGCTGACAAAGCATCAGCTTGATGGCGCGATTGGTCGGGGGGCGCCGCTGATGTCTCTTGCATAAGGAGACACGGGCGCACGAACATGGTGTCAACGAAGCCACGGCGTAACCCGTCGGGCTTCGCGAGTCGCACGCTTTTGCAGCATGTTTCTGAGTTGGATGTTCCCGACTCGGTGTGAGCCACCCATTGATCGAGGTTTTCTTATGGTAACGATACTGGACGTCGCCAGAATGGCAGGAGTGTCAAAGGCGACGGTATCGCGCGCGTTAAGCGGTAAGGTGTTTGTCCGGGAAGAGGTGAAGGCCAAAATTTTACAGGCCGTTGCTGACACCGGCTATCGGCCCAACCAGCTGGCGCGCAATCTTGCTAATAACAAAACGAATTCGATTGGGCTGGTTATCACCAACGGGTTGTACAACGGCCCGTTCTTCTCAAGCATGGTATATCAGGCGGCGACCCGCAGTGAAGGTCATAGCCGGCAACTGGTGCTTGCAGACGGGAAACACAGTGCTCAGGACGAGCGCGATGCCATTGGTTTGCTCCTCGAGCTTCGCTGCGAAGCCATCATGATCTATCCCAAATATCTGTCGGTCAGTGAGCTGGATGACATCATTGACGGCAACCAGACGCCGATAGTTGTCATTAATCGTGAACTTATCAGAAACCGAAACCGCTGCGTGTTTACCGATCATCGCCGCAGCAGCGAAGAAATGGTGGAACATTTGCTGGCCCAGGGGCATACCCGGATAGCATTCGTGGCCGGCGTATGTGGTTCGCCCACCGGCGAGCGCCGTTTACGCGGCTACCGCGATGCGTTGCGAAAAGCGGGTATCAGCCCTGATCCACAACTGGTGGTGCGGGGCGCCTGGAGCACCGAAAGCGGTTATGAGGCGGGACGCCAGTTGCTGGCGCTCAATGTCCCGTTTACCTGCGTACTGGCAGCCAATGACGATATGGCCATTGGCCTGGCGAAAGCCTTTCAGGATGCGGGGAAAACGGTGCCGGGGGAGATTTCGCTGGCCGGGTTCGATGATTCGGTGATTGGTAAGTATTACACGCCTTCTTTGACAACTATCCATGTCCCGATGGACGAAATGATCCGCGATGCGGTCGAAATAGTACTGCATCCCGATGAAAAAACTGTGTTTTCCCATCAGGGAACCCTGGTGAGCCGGGAGTCAGTTGCCCGACGCGTTAACGCGGAGTGAATATTCACACGTCATAAGGCGAAGCGTGATGTTTTACGCAAAAGCGCATGTTGTTGTGGGTAACGTACGGGTACTGAATGAAAGGAAAAACTGGCCGATGGTGATAGCGAATTCACCTGGCATTGTGCCCGGACTGCTTACCTTTAGCATCGGGTTATTGCCATTAACGTAAAAAGCCGCCAGCGCGTAACGCATGGCGGCTTTGTTGCCCTTACTGACCCGATCGTATGCGCATCCCGCGAGACAATGTGGCGATACGCTGCGTGCGACTATAGAGCACGAATAAAATAAACCCTCTTCCATTAAGCACATAGCGGCAGGCCAACATGATGAGCATTGCCACCAGCATAATGACCGCATGATGCATCTGCCCATTCAGCACGGTGATCGCCAGAAGCACCGCGCTCAGCACGGTAAGAACACCATGCACCAGGCCATACCACGCCAGTCCGGATGTTTTACCGCGCGCGATAAGCCAGGTGGCAGTCAGGTTGCTGAAAATAAACAGGATTGCAGGCAGAAAGAAGAGAAGCGCCCTTGTTGGCGGCGTCTGCCTGGGCAGCATCGACATCAGCGTCAGTAAATTACAGGCGAAGGCTATCAGAAAAAACAGCAGTACAAACGCCAGCGGAAATCCGTTCTGGCGGGGCAGTTCAGACGGTGGCTTATCAAACCAGCGCTCCAGTTCTGGCGTTGAATGCTGCAACAGACTGTTATCGCCGCGGGCAATAACCTGCTCCATCTCCCTGCCATGCGCCAGCAGATCACAAAAAAACCAACCAGAAATGAGCGTGGTCAGGCGCATTACAGTACCGCCAGCGACTGAATGGTGCCCACAATATAGCGGCTTGCTTTGGGGATCCCGTCCGCAATGTATCGCCCGGTTTTGGGTATATTACCCGGCGAGGCAACGACGCCACTTACCGCGCTTCCTGCCAGCGCGGCCGCACTGGTGACCAGGTTGCCCAGTTGTCGGGTAAGTTCGACCTGTACGGGTTCAACCGGGAAGCGTTTCGGGTAGATGCCTGCGCGGATAAGGGCTTTGATTTCCTTATTACTGATGCCAGGGTTTTGCAGCTTGATGATGAGCTCCGTCAGGCGTTTGCGATCCTGACGGGGGTACTCTTTCAGCCATTGAGACGCTTTCAATGATGAAACGGACTTCATTGCGCGCCACGTCGTGACAACCTCTTTCAGTACGCCGCCAGCGCTTGCCAGCGAGATAAGATCGAGCGCGGTAGCGGTGGCGTTATACCAGCCTTGCGAATCCAGCCAGGCCACATCTTCCCCGCCATTCTCCACCAGGTCATACAAACGGTAGAGACCGTTAATGCATTGTAAACCTGTGGCAGCCGCACCGGCATAACCCAATGCCACCAGCGCACCGCTGGCTCCGGCAGTGAGCGGGACGGCAGCCCCCGCAGTGGCCATGACCCCGGCGGTAATGATCATCGCGCCGCAGGAGAGGACGGTAGAGGCGATTTCCGGGCCGAGAGAGGTTGCGGAAACGGCATCGGTCAACGACTGACCCACAGTGGTTTTTGACCCTTGTGCGGGAGGCTTTGTGACAACCACATGCGTGACGATGCCGCTTTGTCCGTTCGGGTGACGTTTACTGGGGCGTACGAGGTATCGCTCCGGGCCATCGGCGTAGATAATTCCAGCCTGCGCAAAATCACGTGTGCAGTCCATCGCTGCACCAAGCGCATCGAAATTGAAATCTGTCGCACCTTTACCGCTAAAGCGAGCAAAATCATAGCCAGGCATATTTGCTTCGGGGTTGAGTCCGGGCAGCGTCATTTTTCATTCCTTGTAATGATGAGTACAAAGTATTAATCCAGGATTATTCCTGGACTCCCAGGGCTAACAAACGGGTTTTTTCCCCTTTGTGTGGACCTGTTTCGCCACACAATATTCAGACCAGACAAAGATACTCACGTAATATTCTGGACTGTATGGAACGAACGGAAGTGCATTTTTATATTTTAACTTATTGATTTAATTTGTTTTTATCGGTTTTTCGCTTGCTGTCGTTACTGACCAACGGCAAAGGAAACGTTAAAGTTTCCTTATTTTAGACAGCGAACAGGCAAACTTCACCCCGCCAAAAATCGGGCTTTTACGTATTCACAGTGATGATATGAGATATTCTTGATGTGAATAATTATAACGTGTAATTAAAACGTGGCGATGTATTTAGCAACGAGAAATGTTTTTTTAGCAGCATTAACATGCCGGTAAATTCAGGCACGCTGTAACCTTATTTGGGATGAAGTCGTCTCGGGATTGGGGGCTAATTCTCAAAATAGACAAAACGCTCATGTTGCCACGTTTTCACCGCTGGCGGCCTGGTACGTTGTGCATTACCTTAGAGCCGAAAATGACTGTCGCATTCGAAAAGGAGCCAGGTTCGATGTCTGATCAACACATAATGAAAGCCATGTTCACGCAGCAGCGAATTCAGATCATGCATTTGGGAAAGCATCATAAGGAATATACCGACGCATATATTTTTGCCTGGGAATCCGGCGTTTATCCGTTTTTGCACGATTTGGGAGGCGAACATCAGTATCTTCCTCATGAGTTATACGGTGACTATTTTGAGATTACGGCGCAGAAAGGCGCATCGATTTACGAACGCCTCAATCGGGCATGGGCAGATGAAGAGGACCACTTGACCTATAGCTGTCTGGAGTCCGAATTGATGGGCGTTGGCGGTGCGCGCGACTGGCGTCCCGATGAGTTAATGAATGTATGCCGCTATCTTTTCCTGACGGGTTGTTTTGACGACGTATTCTGGAAAGCGCTGTGCAAGCCGAACGGGGATTCATCCTGGGTTGAGTTCGTGAGGGATGCGTACAGCCGGGAGCATGATACGGCATTTATGTGATTTCAGTCTGAACCGGGACACCGATCGCGTTCACCGGCCATACCGGACAGAAATATTCGATTTTTATCGGTTCACAAAAACTGAATGAGGTGCGGGAAATCACGGAAGATTGATTGTCAGAATACAACCGTGAGCCCCTGCGTGCGTCTTTGAGCCATCATTCATCAGTCGAATATCTGTTTGGCCGGAAGTGCAAAAGGTATCTGTCTCTGTTAATACCATCGGTTATATTTGACATAAAAAAAGGTGACAATGACGATCCACAAAAAAGTCATTATTCCGAAATAATCAGGTATGAAGCGCGCAAATATATAGGCGCCCGCCAGGATGAGGATGAAAGGAACTAAATAGATATATGACTGTAAAAGCCATAAAATTGCACGTTTCATTTTTTACAACTCATATAATACCTCACCGAAAATGATAGCCCGCCACGTAAGACTTGCCGACGATAGCCAGGTACAGAACTAGCTTACTGGATTTTCCAGCATATTTGTAAACCCTATAACAGCATGACGTGTATGTGCTTCTGACCTTTCTTGATGGTAGTACTGGCCGTCAGCGCAATGATCGGCTGGGGAAGCAGTAACGTTCCGGTAGATGCGAAAAAGCGTTTGTACTTTTGGGGGGCGTCATCGAGCAGAAAAACATCACATACGACGCTGATTTTGGGGCCAGGTAACAGATTTAATCATCAATTGCAGACTCTTCGCCATTTCAGGTCATAGTGAAGAGGTGATTATTAGATGGTTAGTTTAAGGATACGAATATGCCAACAGTAATTGATAAAGCATTAGACTTCATTGGCGGTATGAACACGTCAGCCTCAACGCCGCATTCCATGGATGAGAGTACGGTGAAGGGGATGTTTAAGTATTTGAAAGACCTTGGTGTCCCGGCTCATGCCGAGGAGATTATTGCGCGAGGAGAGCGGGAAGGGTGGAACCCTGAGTTCACAAAAAAAGTGGCGGGATGGGCGGATAAAATCGAGTCCGCTGACCGGGTGGTGATTAAAAATCCTGAATACTTTACTTCGTATATGAAGGAAGAGCTGCGCGCGCGAATGAACGCCGAATTTGACCCGGCAAGTTAAGCGCGTCTCGTTTAGCTACTCACCTGGGTTTTAATACGCCAAAGGGCCTGTGTTTTCACACAGGCCCTTTAATTTGGTGGCCCCTGCTGGGTTTGAACCAGCGACCAGATAATTAAGTGTTTCTGGCGGGATACCCAAAATCAATGGTTTTGGGTATTTATCACTGGCATGGTTCGCCATAATTTGCCAGCGATTACTCCTTATTCGCTGAATTACCAGACACCTCAGACGTTGCATCAGGCTGGAGAAAAAGAAATGAGAAGGTCAATAAACCGATATGACTAACTGAGCGTTGTAATGAAGATTGGGAGAAGGTCATTTACCGTGGCGATGCGTTGCCGCGATTCATTGATGTTGGCTGGGTTTTCTTTCAGCGAATCAAAGAGCATGGCGGTGGTTTTTGGATAGGGTAGACATATAAGGATGCTTTTATTTTTGGTATTGAAAGACCGGTATCACTGACCGAAGGGATGTAATTTCTAATTGCTTAGAAAGCAGTTGCAATCAGATATATGGAATTTTTAACAGCTGAAGATGACCCCAACTTATCGTTGTTTTAATGCCTGGAAAATATAAATGGACTATAGCCCGTTTTCTGAGCTATCAATACCAACGATTATACTTGAGGTATAAGTATGAAACGATGATAAACCATGCAAATGTAAGCATCCCCGAATAGTCAGGGATAAATCGAATAAACAAAAAAGCGCCTGCCAGTATAAGTGCAATGGGGACTAAGTGAGAGTGAGCCCCCCACAGAAACAATAAAAACTTTTTCATCTTTTCAAGATCTCATACAAAGCGTCACCAATGACTTCTTCATTGTATCCACCAGATTTTACCTCATAGATTATTTTAGACATTTGAGGTTCAATAAGAAAGTATAGCATTTCCAGCTTTTCTCGATAAAGTAATTGGTAATATTCCGAATCCTGAAATTTCAGTTTATTTGCTGCCAGTGCTGCGATCTGAGCTTTAGAATAGAATGTTGTCAGTTTCACAAACCATGTGGACATTTCATTAACTTTTCGAATATGTGATTCCTGAAAATCTGCACTGCTTACAATCAATTTAGCGATAGTCAGTGAAAGAGCTAGCTTGCTCGATCGGTCAACCGCGTCATAGGCTTTCTCTCCAATTTTCTGCTTTAGATAGGACATTAAGGTAATGCTCTTCTGGTCTCCGAGACGTTTGAATGTTTTCTGAAAATAAAGCTGAACCATATCAAGTACAACATCATTTCTGTTGTAGATTTCTACCAGAGACAAAATTAATCGCGAATCTTCCTGCCACTGCTCATGGCATGTACTCCTATAGTATTCATCAGTCACAAAGCATGAGCCATAGTTGATAAGTCGCTGGCCGCCAAGTTTTACTTTTTCGATTGTTTCCATTTGTCCTGCATGGATCTCTCTTAAAGCTTTGGTTACAGCTATTGCCATATTTCTGTCTGACTGAGTTTTCCACTTAAGATAGTTTTCTGCCATTTCCATGTGCCTTGTTGTAACATTCTTGGTTAATGATTGATCATGGTCGCTCGCAGGGGCAAGGATGAAGATGAAAAAAAGCCGAAAAGTTCTCATATACGTTTTGACCGTAATTATTTCATTTCTAACAATTCCGGAGATCGTGTTACGAACGGTATCAGGCGAAACACTTGTCATGCTTAGCAGATTTACGAGTTTGGGCGGTCTGTTCAGCCCGTTCCTCTCGGTGATGATTTTTATCGGACTTGCATCAATCCTGGTCGCGATCATTGGCGTGTATGTCGTGAGTAAGATTTATCAGGGTGCAACGCGTGTGAAGGATAAATAAACACGCTTTAATACCGGATAAACGCTTTTTAGTTGGCTGCATGCATTTAATGCATCGTTTTGCATACGTCATGTAATTTTTTTGATCCTGACCGGTGCCAGTGCTGGCAAGGATCTGGTGAACCGATGCAACTGCATTCAAACCGCCCCATAAAGCGGGCAGGCAAGGCGGGGAAAGCACTGCGCGCTGAGGCAGTTATTATTTTATTTTTACCGAGCCTGGGCGCGCCTCTCCCGCGTCGGGATAAAAGGGGCATTGTTAGGTGGCGCGATGTTTGCGGGGCGTATGGCGTCGCCGGAGCGCTCTGGCGGGGAGATATGAAAAAGCCGCCATCAGGAGGCTGTCACGTCATTGTCGTCAAGGATGTATTTTTCGAATCTGATGATCTCCTGCCCTGCCCATTCATTGAGCTCCAGGAACCGCGATTGCAATGGCTTAAGTTCATTGCGCACAAACACCTTTGCCACCTTCTCAACGTCGCCGATTGAGCCTGCCGTCTCGGGCTTGGCTCCCATCAACTGGAACGGGACGCGGTGCGCGTCGAGCAGGTCAGCGGCGCTGACTTTCTTGATATTGAAAAAGTCATCCTTTGTGGCAACACTCGCTGAGTGGCACAATTTTTATGCCGTCAGCCTTTCCATTCGGCGCGTAGAAAAACAGGTTCTTAAAATTGCCGAGCCCTTTCGAATCACGCATTGCCTTTCGCAATGCTTCAACGTCAGTGCTACTCTGTGCGGCGTCCGTCACGTACATGATGTAACCCGCATGTGCGCCGTTCTGGTAATACTTGCGGCGAAACAGCGTTGCCGCCTCGTTCAGCCACGCTGAATTAAGTGCGCTGATATATTCCGGCATTCCGTAAAGCTCCTGGCTAATGTCAGGCTCCAGAAGTTGGAAGACCGAACCAGGTGCTAACGGGGGGGGCTGTGTGAAATTCTGAATAAACCAGTAAGTGTCCTCCTTCACTCCCCGGCGTGTATATTTCGCCGGTGAGGTTTCATATTTAACCGGCCTGCCTGACAGGCTTAACCGCCTCTCAATAAACGCGTTACCGAAAACGATGTAATCCAGCGCAAAGCGGCTAAAGTCACTGACGTGAAAGGCGTTCGTGCGGGACAAATGTCGATACCAGAATGTTGCGCTTACCGGTTCCTATGGCCGGGAATGATTCGGGGATGTTCCAGTTTCTGCCAGAGGGAACACTGGTGGAAGTGGGTTTCACAGGCGGACGCCCGGATAAGCCGTTTGTACGTCAGACACTGCCGGACGTGAAGCCCGGCGAGCAGCTGCAACAACAACGCGAGGGTGTCTCGCACCGCGTTACCCAGAGCGGTGACTGGGAGCGGCAGACCGATCAGGCCATCCGCGAGACGTCCATGTTCCGTGAAGTGACCGCCGACAGCGAAAAGCGGGAGCTGGTCATACGGGAAACAACGGTCAAAGCGACGGATAAGACAACCGTACTTGGCACGTCCACACTGATGGCCGGGGCTGTTCAGCAGGTTGTCACAGGCGATTATGCGATGGCCGCAGGGGGAAATTATCTGGCCAGTATTCAGGGTGATGCCGAAACCGAGATTGACGGGTGGCAGTCCAGCAGGGTGGCCGGGAATATCGATATCGAGACGGGCGGCGCGCTGACAGAAAAGATTGCAGCACTGCGCAGGAGCGTGGCCGCTGGTCAGCAGGTGATTGGCCAGACCGTGCATATCGGCACCGAACAGACCAATGCCCTGACCATGCTACTGGACACTATCGACCTGCTGGCGGAGCTGGCCAGTCAGTGTGCCAGCCATACACACTCCGGAACGGGCGCGCCTGTCCAGGCTGGTGCGTTCACACAGACGGCGACAAAAGCAGGAACAACCAGGGGAAAATACGCCGCTTTCATTGCCTGAATGACTTCATTTTAGCCCGCCAGTGTGCGGGCTTTTTTATGCCCCTTCGTCAGACGCGCTGCAACGCGCTGTGAGCGCCTCTCCCGACAGAACATCCGCAAGTAATCCCACGAAACGATCAAACGCACCCCGGCAGGCTGGCGCAGCAATACCCCAACAAAATAAAGACGCCGCAGACAAAAACGGCGCTACACCGCACCCGCCTGAGGTTTTTGGATCGGGTAAATTTTTCAGTTTTATTTTTCTACAAACTGTACCGCCAGACCGCACCAGCGCTGGCGGCTTGCGCGATTCTTCAAACTGAAAAGTTTGAAAAAGATTTTAGTGTTTTTCAGTTTTAAGGAGCGAGGGTGGAATGAGGTTTTTTAATCAACATCATGATATTAAAAGATAAATTTAACTTTGCGTACTTTTAGAAGATCAAACGTGACGGGAGTGTGTTGATAGTATATTTCAACAAAGCCACCACTGGTGCGGGTTGTGAAAGATTAGTACATATTTCAAAACTGAAAAAATTAAGCCCCGCATAGGCGGGGTACGGAATTCAAAGTTTACCTTCGGTAATCCCAAAATTGATGAGTTTCTTACCTTGTAGGTCGTAGGTGCAACTGTATGTCATCGTAGTTTTTGCATTGAAGCCGTTTGTAAATTTAACTTTGTCTCCAATGAATATTATTTGTTTGTTCGCCTCATTAAGGCGGAAATGCGAAAACATGGGCGTCATCATTCCATCCGTCCACTCGAATTCATGCTTTGCTGATCTTTCTATCAAAGGGCGGCAGCTAGTCGCTGCATCAGGCCAGTTCTTATCAAATAGGCATGACCTGCTCCCCGTTGATTAATACACCGCGATGTTAGTAATGTCTTCATAAGCCACATGAGGACATCCCCATGAAGAAGCGTTTTTCCGACGAACAGATCATCTGTATTCTCCGCGAGGCCGAAGCCGGCGTTTCTGCCCGTGAGCTCTGCCGTAAGCACGCCATTTCCGACGCCACCTTTTACACCTGGCGTAAGAAGTATGGCGGTATGGAGGTGCCTGAGGTTAAGCGCCTGAAGTCTCTTGAGGAAGAGAACGCCAGACTCAAGAAGCTGCTTGCTGAAGCCATGCTGGATAAGGAGGCGCTTCAGGTGGCTCTTGGGCTAAAGTACTGACGACAGACCAGAAGCGGGAAGCCGTGGAAGTCATGTGCGAGGCTAAGGGTCTGTCGCAACGTCGTGCCTGCAGGCTGGCAGGTCTGTCCCTGTCAACCTGCCGATATTCGGCTCAGCGTCCGCCTGCTGACGCGCAGCTGTCTCTACGCATCACAGAGCTGGCACTTGAACGCCGCCGTTTTGGTTACCGGCGTATCTGGCAGCTTCTGCGACGTGAAGGTCTTTGCGTTAACCACAAGCGGGTTTACCGCATCTATCAACTTAATGGCCTGAGTGTAAAACGCAGACGACGTCGTAAAGGGCTGGCAACAGAACGTCTGCCGCTGCTCCGCCCGATGGCGCCCAATCTGACCTGGTCAATGGATTTCGTCATGGACGCACTGGCCACAGGTCGCAGGATCAAGTGCCTGACCTGCGTGGATGATTTCACAAAGGAATGCCTGACGGTCACTGTTGCCTTCGGGATTTCAGGCGTGCAGGTCACGCGTATTCTGGACAGCATTGCGCTGTTTCGCGGCTATCCGGCTACGATAAGAACCGATCAGGGCCCGGAGTTTACCTGCCGCGCACTCGATCAGTGGGCTTTTGAGCATGGTGTGGAGCTGCGACTTATCCAGCCCGGCAAGCCAACGCAGAACGGATTTATTGAGAGTTTTAACGGACGCTTTCGTGATGAATGCCTGAATGAGTACTGGTTCAGCGATATTGTTCACGCCAGGAAGATCATTAATGACTGGCGACTGGATTATAACGAGTGTCGACCACATTCATCACTGAATTACCTGACGCCGGCTGAATTTGCAGCGGGCTGGCGAAACGGGAAATATGAAGAAAAACCAACCGACATTACTAACTGAAGGTTGTATCTAACTCTGGGGGCAGGTCAGGCATTGCCCATCACTAGCCGAACAGGTCTTGGGGGTATCCGTTTTTGTAGTTGAATTATCATCACTTCCGCCAAAGATTTTTACCCCTCCCCATACTAAGCCCACTACAACTAGAAGGCCGATGAACATTTGACCTGCTGTAGTGCCCGGATCTTTTACGCCACAGTGTGGGCAGGTTTTTGCTGAGGTTGATACTTCTTTTTTACATTCTTTGCATTTAGTTAAGGCCATAGCTCAAATCCCATTTGATTCAAAACAAGCTGATCATATGACAAAGAAACGATTAAATTAAGTGAGGCTTTTAAATGAGGGGACAAAAAGGGGGCAGTACTACGTGTAGCAATAAAAAAGCCACCCAATGGAGTGGCTTAATTATATGATTTTAAAACTAAAATTTGGTGGCCCCTGCTGGGTTTGAACCAGCGACCAAGCGATTATGAGTCGCCTGCTCTAACCACTGAGCTAAGGGGCCGTGGCGGGCAATTATAAAGTAACTTGTTCAGGCGATCCAGCCTCAACCATCCATCTGCCTGTTTTATAAACAATTCATAATCAATCCTTTATACTTAAGTCCCGCGTCTTGCAGCGGTAGAGAAGATGTTCTCGATAAGCTCGTGCCAGGCTGCGTGCTGTTTTCTGTAAACTGAATATCACCAAATACTCTGGATATACCAGGCGCTCCTTAAGCGCAAAAAATCGTATCTGGTATGGTATTCATCGGGTTGGCAGTATTGACTGCTTACAGTAACCAGCGGAAGAGCAACTGATTCGGTATCACTCAATAATTAGGCTATAGCAGCGAGGTTCAAATTGTTAAACATAATGGATGACGATTGATTCACGGTACTCATTGTTCCGGACAATGGGAAGTTGGCAAAGGAGCCTCTCTGTAGCCCTCAGGAGACAACAAAATTATCATGAGATGACCTCAAGCCTAGGGGGGCAAAAATTCTGCAGGTGAAACAGAACAGCATACGAGAGGATTCTGCTGACTTAGCATGAGTTGCTTTCTACGTGATTGTTGATACGCGATAACGTTCATTCTCGAAAAGTATCACTACAATGAATAAATTAATCTGTTCTTTAATATTAAATACATTATGTTTTAGGTGAGGAAAGTGTGTAAATTGGAAAAAACAAAAGAAATAGCATGAATTATTCGGCGTATAAATATTATAACTAAATTAATGGAGCTAAATGAAACTATTCAAATTACAAATTTGATGTCTTTATAATTATCTGATATAAAATAATCATTATTGGTCGATTGAGTTAACAATTGTACTATTTTTCTTATTGATTTATAACATTATATTAATGCTTTTAAGTTATATGTTTTATCAGGACACCTCGCTACATTTATAGTTAATTTAGGATTTCAGGAGTTTTGTATCAGGAAGATACTCGCAATTGTTATCATTCCTTCTTTATCTTCCTGTCAATAAATTTATTCCAGAAAAGTGATGTTCTGCCAAACAGGAAATTAGCAAGCTAATTTCCTGTTTGGTTTATACAACGCGCCCGAGCATGCTGGTAGCTAGAGCCAGGGGCGGTAGCGTGTCTCACGATATCAAGGTTACACGATGATGGTCAGAAGTGGTTTAGAAGTACAGCAAGCGGCTGTGAAAGCATTATTCTTGCGCGAAATTAAGACACGCTTTGGTAAGTATCGATTAGGGTACTTATGGGCGATACTGGAACCAACAGCACATTTGCTTATTCTATTAGCAATCTTTGGTTATATTATGCATCGCAACATGCCTGATATTTCTTTTCCTGTATTTTTGCTTAATGGTTTAATTCCTTATTTTTTGTTTAGTAATATAGCTATTAGATCCATCGGCGCCATTGAGGCAAATTTAGGGTTATTTAACTATAGGCCAGTAAAACCAATAGATACGATTATAGCCAGAGTTATTCTGGAGTTGTTAATTTATAGTGGAGTTTATATCATTTTAATGGCAGTGGTTGGTTTATTAGGTGAAGAGTTTTCTATTGCGAATATTCTTGTTTTGATAGCAACGTGGATGTTGCTGATCATTTTTTCTTTTGGCATGGGGCTTGTATTTATGGTTGTAGGTAATGCATTTCCAGAAACTGAGAAGTTCTTGCCGATAATAATTAAACCACTATATTTCATTTCGTGTGTGATGTTTCCACTACATGCTATACCTAAAGATTACTGGCCTTACTTATTATGGAACCCTATCGTACATGTCATTGAGTTAAGTCGCGAATCTGTGGTCTCGGGTTATATCAGTGAAGGTGCAAGTCTAAGTTATTTAATGTTTTGCGCGCTGGCTTCGCTTTTTTTAGGCATGGCTTTATATCGTACCCGTGAAGAGGCAATGTTGACATCATGATTTGTATTGAAAATTTGAGTAAATCATACAGAACCCCAATGGGAAGGCATTATGTTTTTAAAGATCTTTCAATAGCACTGCCAACGGGAAAAAGTATTGCATTAATCGGACGCAATGGAGCGGGAAAATCCACGCTTTTACGCATGATTGGTGGGATAGATCGTCCTGACTGCGGGAGAATATTCACAGATAAAACTATCTCATGGCCTGTCGGGCTCTCTGGTGGATTTCAGGGAAGCTTAACGGGGAGAGAAAATGTGAAATTTGTTGCCAGGTTATATGCAAGAAAAGAAGAGTTAAAAGAGAAAGTTGCCTTTGTACAAGCGTTTGCTGAGTTGGGAAAATATTTTGATATGCCAATAAAAACTTACTCTTCGGGTATGCGATCTCGTCTGGGTTTTGGGTTAAGTATGGCTTTTAAATTTGATTATTATCTGGTAGATGAAGTCACAGCTGTTGGTGACGCAAGATTTAAAAATAAATGTGCAGAGTTGTTTAAAGAAAAACATGAAGAATCTAATTTTTTGATGGTTTCACATAGCCTTGCTTCTTTAAGTGAATACTGTTCTGCCGCTTTGTTGCTTGAGCGTAATAATGTTTGTGAGTATTTTGATAACATCAGTGACGCCATCGAAAAGTATAAAGAAAATGAATCCTTGTAATTATTTGGATTAATTTAAATTAAATAATGGAATATAAATGAAATCGATACTATATTATTTGGATCCGCGTACAGAATTAAATGATAAAATGTTCAGGTATGCGACTTTGCGCTCGTACCTACTACCTGAAATTCAAGGTCTAAAAAATGCTGACCCATCACTTGAAGTGAAAATTATTCTTTCAAAAAACATTTTTACACAAGCTATAAAGAATGGTCTAAAATTTGATGACGTAGAATGCTTTATTGTTGATGAGGATTTTTTTGAAAGTAGGCTGTCACAAGATAATTGTAGTACCAGCATTTCTTTATATCATAATACCCTGAATGAAAAAGATAATAATGTAATCAAAGGTATTATTCGTGAGAGCATTCCTGAGAGTTATTACCCTGATTTAATTATTTCTTATGAAAGTCCGGTAATGACTCCAACTTACTGATAGTGTTTTATGTTCAGATAATGCCCGATGACTTTGTCATGCAGCTCCACCGATTTTGAGAACGACAGTGACTTCCTGCCCAGCCTTGCCAGATGCTGCCTCAGATTCAGGTTATGCCGCTCAATGCGCTGCGTATATCGCTTGCTGATAACGTGCAGTTCTCCCTTCAGGCGTGATTCATAAAGCGGCCAGCCATCCGTCATCCATACCACGACCTCAAAGGCCGACAGCAGGCCCAGAAGACGCTCCAGCGTGGCCAACGTGCGTTCACCGAATACGTGCGCCACAACCGTCCTCCGTATCCTGTCATACGCGTAAAACAACCAGCGCTGGCGTGATTTAGCGCCGACGTAACCCCACTGTTCGTCCATTTCCGCGCAAACAATGACGTCACTGCCCGGTTGTATGCGTGAGTTTACCGACTGCGGCCTGAGTTTTTTAAGTGTCGTAAAATCGTGTTGAGGCCAACGCCCATAATGCGTGCACTGGCGCGACATCCGACGCCATTCATGGCCATATCAATAATTTTCTGGTGTGTACCGGGCTGAGAGGCGGTGTAAGTGAACTGTAGCTGCCATGTTTTACGGCAGTGAGAGCAGAGATAGCGCTGATGTCCGGCAGTACTTTTACCGTTACGCACCACGCCTTCAGTAGCTGAGCAGGAGGGACAACTGATGGAGATGGAAGCCACGGGAGAACCTCAAAAACACCATCGTACACTAAATCAGTAAGTTGGCACCATTACCTGAAAGTCCCGTTCCATTCTTGAAAGAAATGTTTCCCGATGCACTTCTACTCAATTCAATGTTTGGGATTTTCTCTCGCGCACCTTATCCGGCCTATGGCCTTTTAGATCCTTGCGGGCTATATGAATATTCATATCAATATAAATATGCTGAACGGATTCGCCAGGAGAAAATAAGTAGTGATGAGCGTGACGTTATTAATTTATTACGAAAGCAGACGACTGAAAGTTTAGCAACTCATCATCCGTTGAAGAAGTATATCTCCTCACTGTATGAGAGATTTGACAGATTGATCGTGCTGGCATGTCAGGTTGATAATTATTTCTCCTATAATGGTTGTACTCAATATGCTAGCCAGTTTGAAATGGTCAAAGACGTTCTGGCTCATACTTCTGATAAAATAGGCGTAATTGTTACTGAACATGGATATAAACGACAAATAAATGATGAACAACTAAAATATCTGTCAGATAATTTTTCTGGATTTATATATTTCTCAGAGAAAGATATGCCCACACCTACACAGTTCATTTTACCTTATATTGATGGGGCATTATCCGTTTCGTCGTCTATAGGTTATCAAGCCGCATTGTGGCAAATACCTTATTTTGGTTTGGGGTGCTCTCAAGTTGATATATTTTCCTCACATAATTCAATACAAGATTTTTTCAGGGATGTAAACATTGGGGAAAAATATGATCGTGATAATATAATATACACTTTACTATCTAAAATACATCTATCGCACAAAAATGATTTATTCGATGGTGATAAATATATAATCATTTTAAGGCGCTTGTTTTCAAAGTTTAAAGCTAAGTGTTATGAATATGACTATTTTAGTGATAAAAAAGATATTGAAGATATCAGAAAGGATATTGTTTCTGGTAACAGAGATTGGTTATTAAAGAAGACACTTGTTGAATGTGACATTACTCCTGATGTGGATCATCTTCGGGTTGCTATGTCGCATGCCAGAGCTGTTTCATACGATTTATTTGATACATTAGTTGAGCGCGATTTTGTTGAACCTCATGAATTATTTAATCTGATTGAGCCAAGAATTAGAAAAGTATTAAAAAATAAAAACTTTCCTTTCTATTACATCAGGCGGCAAGCGGAAATCGATCTTCGTCGAGAATCAAGAGGTGAATTTGAGATCACTCTGGATGAAATTTATAACAGATTCCCTCGATATTTCGATTTATCGGTGCCTGAACTTAATATCATAAAAAATATTGAAATCGAAGCTGAGGTTGAATTAGTCCATCCTAAAAAGGAAATGATCCGAGAATTTTATTTTTCACAAATCATATGCGAAAGCGTATCCATTATAACAGACATTTATTTATCGCGAGACGTAATCGAACGGATATTAGAAAAAGTTAATATTCGCGGATATAATAAATTATGGGTCTCTGCAGAAACAAAAACAAGAAAACATAATGGGACTATTTATCCTGATTACTTGAATTATATCAAAAAATATCACTCTATTTTACCTGCACAGGCTCTCCATATCGGCGATAACAATCAGGCTGACGGAGAAATGGCAAAAAAGAATGGAATGAAGTCATATGTATTTCCCAAGGCAATTGATAATTATAAAAAGTCGCGTATTGCTGACGTTATGCGCTCAAGCCTTAATAATTTAGGGGTTTCTAGTTCAATAATCAATGGTATGTTCGCAAACAAGTATCATGCTGGGCACTGGTTTAAAATAAATAAGGAATCTGTTTTTAATGCAGATGAATATAATTATGGATATATGGCAATAGGGCCATTAGTTACCGGTTTTACTCAATGGCTATACCGTAGAGTCAGAAGATTAGGAATAAAAAAAGTCTATTTTTTGTCCAGAGACGGCTGGATCTTAAAGCAAGCGTTTGATTTTTACTATCCGGGTAATCTATCTGACATAAAAACCGAGTATTTATACAGTTCTCGAAGAACAGCAATGGTCTCTTCTGTTCGTACAATCGAAGATATTATCGAAGTCGCATCACAAAACTTTAATGCACGAAGACTTAGTGATTTTCTTTCCTCGCGATTTGGTTTAAATATAGATGACATCGATCAGACTTATTTGAATAAATATAATTTTAAAAAAGATAGTATGGTATCACCATATTTTGAATTTGGGAGGTTGATTTCTTTCTTGACAGATATTCAATATCTTATTTTTGCTAATGCCGAAGAAGAGCGCGAGAGTTATAAGGACTATTTAAATGATATTGGCTTTATTAATGATTGTTTAAATGAGAATACTGCTGTTGTCGATATTGGCTATAGTGGTTCAATGCAATACTACCTTAAGAAGATTATTCAATGTGATAGTTTGCACGGTTTTTATTTTTTAACCCATCATCATAGCCGCGATTATTTTGATAATGACCATTTTGAGGGCTTCTTACAAAGTTTAGATGACCATAAAATTGCTTATCGACATGGATTGAATGATCACGTTTTTATTTTTGAAGCTGCTTTAAGCTCTCCGGAAGGAAGTCTTATAAAAATGCAAGGTAAAGGCAATAACCGAAAAATGGTGTTCTTAGAAGCAGAAGAAGAAGTGATCAGAAGAAAGGCTTTACTGAGGACCCACCAGGGAGTTTTAGATTTCGTGACAGACATTAAGATTAGGTTTGGATCATACTTTAATTATATTGAGTTCTCATCCATTCTTTCTTCACAAATCATATTGAACTTTGCCAATAACCCTAATGGAAAAGACGCCGGGATGTTTTCATCACACGAAGTCGAAAATGTTTTTGGGGGAGGATCCGTGTGTTTAATATCTCCGGTACTTGATAGTTATAAAGATGCAAAAGGCTCAATTGATCCAAAAATTATTGAGGAATTGCTCAAGTGCTCAAAATGGAAAAAAGGTGCTTCTGCTTACTATAATTATGTCATGGGAAATAACTCTGGCACTGACATTAATAATGTTTCCGTTGCGGGTCCCGCCACTGTTGCATCGAAAAAACCGACATATGCGCATCCAATTAAAACCAGTAAGCAAAGAAAGTTTTCGAAGTTCATCAAAGATCCGTATTCTTTCTTTAATGATTCCAAAAAATCTTATTTAAAAATTCTTCGGGTCTTTTTTAAAGATAAAAAAAGATTTAATTAAAAAATCTATTTTTTATAGGGGTGTTTATTTTAAAGATATTATGCTGGTTGAGCATGGTATCTTTATATAAAAATTATTGTAAGTGAGTTTCTGTTTTTTTATGTTTAATTTTATTATTTCTTTAGACTGTTATCATGACATTGCAATATGGGCTTTTCAGGGAGTATAGAATATGGAGTGCTTGATGGAAAAAGAATTAAATGGCTTTGAAATCGGTCCTGTTGGTGATTTGCATCGGGATTATTATTTATGGCGGGCTAAAGACATTCAGGACAAACGATTGTTTGTTGTTTTTTCTTCCAGAGGGGCGGGGCCCGGAAATTTTAGTTTTTACAAAACATTTGAAAGATTGAATGTTAATGTATTACATATAACACCTTCTGATTTTTCCTGGTATCAAAACGGTTTAGTTAGTCTGGGAGATGATTTACCAACCGCATTCAAGGCCTTATCAGAGAGGTTGGATAGTTTTTGCCTTAGCCATCATATACACGAAGTTATTTGTTTAGGGGCATCTATGGGCGGATATGGTGCTTTAGTCTATGGAGCGCTCTCAAGCCGCAAGGTAAATACAACTCTTATTTTATTTGGTACTGAAACAGTGCTGAAATTGCCCTATTCAAAAAGTGCTGAGAATCATTTTGAAGTATTAGACAAATTTAATGATATCAGGTATTTGGACTATTCCGGTCTTGATGTTAATATGATATTTGGCGAGTTTGATATCGTAGATTCTTTTTGTGCATTATCAATGAAATATGATAAAAATTTTTCATTATATTCCTGTGCTTGCGCTGCACATATTGTACCTGAGTACTTAAATGCGCAGATTGGTATCGTTAATTTCTTTAATGAATTTCTATCGGGAGGGAGATCATTTATCGGACGAGGCCACATGGCTACTGAACTGTATCCAGAAGATATTTATCCTTTATTGTTCGATGCTCCATTTAGTGAAAATTATAATAAGGCAATTAAGCGTTGTATCGAAAAATATCCTGCTTATGGCTTTGCCTGGAACAGGCTTGGAGTCTATTTGCATCAAAATGGAAAGCTAATGGCTTCTCTGGAAGCCTTAAAGAGATCCCATCTCATTCATCCTGCTTATCAAAATACACTTGAGCATTTGAAAGCTGTACGAACAAAACTAAAAGCAACAATGAATTAATTGCGCTTAAAAACTGTTAACGCCTTTCTTTATTTTATGGGCATGTTAATCCTTTTACTATGCCGGTGCTTTTCGGGTTTTATTACTTGCCTCAGTCTATCTCCGCCATAATACACCGCATTAATCTGTGTATTCTCCAACAAATACCCCCGGAACTTCTTAAACAACGTCATGTCCGGCCTAAATTCTGCCGTCCAGAACTGGTGCAAATGTCCCTGATACGTCATCCCTTTGATGTCGTACAGGGCATCGCCCATCACTTTCAGCGGCTTGTTATGTATCAGCGCTGAAATACCCGCCGTACTGTTAATCGTCACCACTGCTTTGGCATGTGTCAGTAATTCCGGCATCGGCAAATCGTGCACGTATATTACGCGATTGGTCACGCCATACTTCTTACTCAGTCGCTTAATGAGTGGCCGGTACAGACGATGCCCGCGATCCATCGGGTGGTGCTTAATGACCAGTACATCTTCCTTAGGCGCTTTACGTGAAAACGAGAAGATAACGTCATTAATATAATCCCGGACATCAGCATATGGGCTATGGTTGCGAATCTGACTATCGTTATAGACCTGCAAAATCGCAAGATAATAGCGGTGATTGAGTGTCGTCTGCAGCGTTTCCATTACACCCCGTTGTCTCCAGCCATACCATTGCTTACGCCACCACGCACGCACCCAGCATTTTGCCTCGTACCACGGTGAAAAAGATTTATGATGTCGATAGTGAGTGAACTCATGGCGATAACGCCAGCCGACAAGGTAATACCCTATCGCATGGATGTAGCGCAGAGCAGAAGACGGTTTTAGCGGCTGGGGTTCTGATGGCGAGAATTCGGGCAAGCTCCGGTAAAAATCAGGATCGCGGGGCAGGGCAGAGAAAGCATTCACTCCACCTTCTTCAAGCGTAATAAAATGCGGCCGCAGATAGCCTTCTTCGAAAGCCAGGAAACGAATACCTTTCGCTTTCGCCCAGGCATGTGCCGCTCTGTGCAATGGACGGCAGTCACCGAAGCACAAGATGGTGTCGAACGGATAAACCTTCCAGGTCTCTTTCAGCCAGGTCGGGAATTCCTTCGGCGTTTGTGTATAAGTAAGATATTGACGTTGTCGACAATAAAAACGATCGCCACCATTAAATACAACGTTTACCGCTTCGCGTTCCAGCATCTCCAGCCAGTTGGCGACATCATTGAAGAAAGGCCCCATCGGTCCTTGCAACAGCAAGTATTTTTTCCCCGCGAGTAATGTCTTAACGGAATTGTTTTGCATCATCGTCCATGAGTCCAAGGTTAACGTTAACCAAAGCGAACGTTATAAAACATCAATAACTTGCGGTACTGTCTGATTAATCGACCAGTATTCTTCTTCGTGATTTTCATTTCACCGCGAGGGGCGGAACTTAGCCACAGCGCGGCTTCTTCTGCCTGCATCGGTTCCATCCGCTGCGGATGGATATAGGTTGGATACGCGACTAGCGTTTGCCAGACTAAATCCGTAAGCGTGAGCTGGCGGGATCGTCGAGGAATCTGGTGCTCATCCTGTGTGAGACCCCAACCCGCATAAAAAGGTATGCCATAGCAAAATACGCGCTTACCGTGCATCAGGGCTTCGAAGCCAGACAGAGAGGTCATGGTATGTAATTCATCTGCGAGTTGGATGCACTGAATGATATCGGCATCCAGCGCCTGGCAGTCGGCCCAACGGGTGATATCTTCTGCCACGACTTGCCCTTTACGGTTGCCAACCAGCACATCCGGGTGCGGTTTAAAGACAATAAACGCGCCAGGATTACGCTCGCGTACCGTACGCAATAAATCCCGATTGGTGTTAACAGACAATGTCCCGGTCAGAATCGAGGCGTCATCTTCCACCTGACCGGGTACCAGAATGACTTTCTTACCGGCCGCCCCAGGTGGTAAGTGCCAGTCCTGTCCAAGGTTGTATTTACTGACTTTGTTGTGCACGAGTTGTTGCTGTAGCGCTTGTGCGCGCTCCCGCTGACGCTCACTCAGGTTGCTCGCGTTCAACAGATTTTCCAGATCGCTGGGACGTGATGCGTCGTAATAGATACCGGTTTTATCCAGTACTAAAGACAGTGGCGCGAGCAGATCGGAGCCCAGGCCGGAGGAACGGATAAATCCGTCCTCCATTCGCCACAGTGGAATATGCTGTGCATCTGCCTGCGCCTGCCATTTTTTCTCTCCCCGTGTGCCCCAGACGATAAGCGCGCTGGCTTGTGGACACTGCTTCGCAAAGCGAACCTGATTCTCTGCTGTTTTCAGGAAAGGTTTGAGAATTGCAGTTTTCCACAGGCTCAATCCCGGAGCCCATAGCGTACCGCGACGCACCAGACTGTGGTTACGCTGTAAGGACAGCCAGTCAACAACACAGGCCAGCGTTGCTGGTTTTCCGCTTACGGGGTGTCGGTAGCGGCAATAGCGCAAATAGGCGGCGGTAAACAGATTGCTTAGCGTGGAGGGGTATCGGCGTGCGGCAAGCTCACTGGCCTTAGGATGACGATCATCTGTTAGTCCCCAGCCCGCGTACCATGGCTGCCCAAAGCAGACGACGGGTTTGCCTGCCAGCAACGCTTCAAAACCATACTGCGAGGTGACCACATACACTTTTTGCATGTGCCGCAACAGCGATTGCGGGCTGACATCTTCGGCAAACACGCGCACACGGCTGTCGGATTTGAGGTTACTAAAATAGCCCGTCTTTTTGCCGCATAGCACATCCGGATGCACCTTCACCCAAATTTCTGCACGCGGATTTTCCTGCTTTGCCGCCTTGAGCATCTGCTGGAAGCTTTCCGGCCCGGCGTTGCCTTTGGTGACAGACATATCTCCAAATGTCTGGTCAATCACCAGTACGGCCTCTGGCATAATATCCGGTGCGACAAACGGCGGCGCCTGATTGTATTTCGACAAATCATTGTCAACGATGGCGCGCATCATCGCTTGCGCTTCAGCTGCCAGTGGCTGATTGCCTGCCTTATCTTTGACCAGGCATTCGAGCGCGCTCGGAACCGAAGCGTCGTAATAGATGCCAAAATGATCAACGACGATGGAGAGGGGGGAACAATCCTGAACACCTAAGCCGAGAGAACGAATAAAACCATCTTCGAGGCGGATGACTGGCAGACCCGCTGATTGCGCCATAGCAACAGGTTTTCGCGCGCTGGGGCGCTGGCCCCAGACGACAATAGCATTCACCTGCTCAGGGATGGTTTTGAAAGGCGAAAGCCGCAGATGTTCTCCTGGTAGAAAGCTGTCCAGATGCGGAATACGCCAGATCCCTCCGGAGTAAATACCCAGTATGTTTTTCATTCGTTCCATCAATATCAATCCGTTGATTAAAGAAGAAAACGTTTTTACCGCTGCTTGTTTCGCTTTCCCCGGCATGCCGGGGAAAGCATCTGCTACAGAGCTGATTAGATTGTCAGCACAACTTTGGCCGCAACGGCAAGCTGGTAAAGGATGGTCGAAATACCTCGCGTAACTTCGATATTTTTCGATTCGTATTTCGGCAGAACCATGATTTCATCACCGGACTGCAGTTTTCCTGCATCATCAGCGTCAACCGACTCGCCGTTCTGGTGAATCACGATAATTTTCGAGTTACCGGATTTTTGCGTTAGCCCGCCACATTTCTTGATGTAGTCATCCGCATCCAACCCGTCCTGCCAGGTGACGGCATTCGGAAACAACACTTCTCCGTGCACCATAATCAGCGAGGTTTTTTCCGGTATCATGATGACGTCACCATCTTCCAGCAGGACTGAGTCGATGTTGCTTTCATTAAGTACGACCTGCCCTTTCGGAATGACTTCTCGCGCTTTATTGACGAAGCGGCTGACCAGTTGTGCTTCCTGCATACGTAAACGGGCCTCTTCCTGCGTCGAGGATTGTGCTGACAGAGAGGCCTCTTCCAGTTTCTGCAAAGACAGATTCAGCATCTCTTTCTGGCGCTCCGCCACTGACGTTCTGTACAACTGAATAGCCTTCATCTGTGACATGCTGTTCGCGCGGATCTGCGACAGGACCTGACGCATAGTCGAGCCGTAGGGCAGAACTATTGCATGCTCGCCGGAATGGGCTCCATCGACACGTACCTGAATGGTGCCTGCATAGCGGTCTGAACTCACAATGAGTCGGTCGCCGTCCTGAAGAGAGCGACCTGGTGCGGAGCTAAGCGGATAGTATTCGCTACGTTTTATGGCGCCTTGCTGACGAATGATGGTCATATGGGTGGCGCCGGGTTTCGGACGCGCCCAGCTGAGTGCCTCTGTAACCGGAATGGTGCTAGTGGCGAACTCAAAGTCGTAACTGTTAAACACATCACCTTCTACGCTAAACGTATGCTGGCGTGGACCAACGACGATGGTATCGCCATCGACAAACTGCGACAGGCCCAACTTACCGTTCAGCAGAAAATCGTATAGGTTCACGCGTGAGATAACCGATTTGCCACGTTTGACGATGATATCAACATAGCTGCCGCGTTCACTGTCGACGCCACCGGCTTTGCTCAGATAAGAGAGCAGGGAGTCAGACGCGACGCCGCCATATAAGCCGGGGCTACGCACGTAGCCGGTCACGAAGACTTTAACCGGCTGGGCCTGCAGCAGAGAGGCATAAACGTTGACGTTAGAGGTATAAACTTCTTTGATCTTACTGGTGACGGTATTGTTCAACTGCGCATTGGTCATACCCGAAACTTTCAGCGGGCCAATATTCGGCAGGAAAATATTGCCTTTCGGATCCACGGTCAGCGCTCCGTCGTACTGGAATGCCCCCCACAATCGAATCTGGATAGTATCGCCGAGACCAATGACATAGCCTGGGTTGAATCCCAGACCTGCGCCTGAGGCCGCGCTGATAGAGGTAAATAGTTGTGCGCCGAACATGCGACTGGGCAAAGCGGCAGCCACAGGTGGCGGTGTGTTGTCAAACCCTGTTGCGTCCTGGGGTTCTTCCGTTTTGCCGGCGATAATCGACGGCAACGGCGCCGCCCCTGTCAAATTCGGATCGGCTGTAATAGCAGTCGGACCAGCCGCAAAGACCGTATGGCAGACCAGAAGAAGCAGTGCCGATTTTAATAATTTCATGTTCAACTCTGTAAAATTCACTGTGCGTCCAAAATTAGTCTTTGTGATCTTCAATCACGGCCAGCAGCAATTTGATCGTGCCGAAGAGTAGACAGCAGACTAACAACCAGCTTGCCAGCAGGTAGCCGCTCCTGGGAAAACTGGACTCTTCCGGTTGTTGTGGTGAACTGATAACCGACAACACTTTGAGTTTACGTGCCGCTTCCAGGCGTGTTTTTTCAATGGCTTTGATCGCCATTGTGTAGATTTCGGTATCGAAGGTGACGCGAGCTTTAATCTCGTCAAAGTCAGCCGCCATGCTGTTGAGTTTCTTATCGCCTGGCGCGGTGATTTTGTTCTGTTCTGCATCGATCTGCGCCTGCAGGGCTTTTACTGAATTACGAATGCTAATGACCTGGGGCGCATCTTCACGCAAATAACTCAGTAAATTACGCAGCTCGGCTTCCAGCTCAACTTTTTTACCCTGTAGCGTCATCACCAGCGATGTGGCCGCCGTTGCGGAGACCTCAGGGTCGAGGATGTTGTTCTGATTCTGATAATTCAGTAATTCCGCTTTACTTTTATCCAGGCGAACACGGGCCTGCCGTAATTCTTCCTGGGCGAAGTTCTGCTGGTCTCGGGCGATTTTATGTGAGAGCTCGTTAATAAAACGCTCTGACTCTTTGAGGACTGCTTTATTAAACCGCTGTGAGAACTCTGGTGTAAAACCCTGAGTCTGAATCGTCAGCAAACCGGTTTTGTCGTCAAATACCACAGAAATGCGATCGCGGTAGTAATTGAGGAATTGTTCCGCCGTTGTGTCTTTAGACAGATGATAAATAAAATCCAGCCCGCTATGGCTCCATGCATCGTGAAAATCGAGCTGTTTATCGAGTACTTTCAGCATATCCGCTGAGTTGATGTATTCCTTTAAATAGAGAGAGTCTTCGCCGGAGCTGGAGGTGGAGGCGCCCAGCAGCAATCCGACATTCAGGCTGGAAGCTTCGATGTCGCTGGGACGTTTTACCGCGACCTTCGATTCGCTCATATAGCGAGGCTGGCTGAAAATCACCAAATAGATGACGAGTAACGCCATCGGGGCGGCAATAACAATCCAGGCAAGGTGCTGCTGGATCCAGGCAAGGTTAAATTTGGCCGTACACGCGCGTAGCGAGGAGGCCAGTAACTTCACTTTGTGTGTAGACATGTCACTTTCAACGTTATTCCCTCCGGCAAAATCTGCTGATGGGATGACTTATTATTTCGGTATATACAGATGAGGAATTAGTCGAAAATCCTGACTAAACCAATCACATCCTGTGATCCATTGGTAATGAGTAGGGTTGAGATGCGGTGTTTGGTCATCTTTTCTTCTGCATCGATAATCATGGTGTCTTGCGGCATGGTAATCGGATTGCGGGTCATCATGTCTGCTGCGGTACCCTTGACAAAGTCTTCGCATTTTTCCATGTAACGACGCAGATCGCCGTCGGTAATGATACCTGCCAGCTTGCCATTTGCTTTGACGGCTACCATACCCTGACAACCGCTGGTCAGTTCCTGAATGATTTGACGGAAGGTTGCGTCAATATCCACAGAAGGTACATCCGATTGCATCACATCGGTCACGCGGGTCAGCAGGCGACGGCCCAGTGAACCACCCGGATGATAGCGGGCAAAATCGTCGGGTTTGAAGTGACGTTTGTGAATAAGTGCAATCGCCAGGGCATCGCCAATGGCCATCGTCAGGGTGGTGGAGGTTGTCGGCGCCAGATTATTAGGGCAGGTTTCACTGACCATATTCAACTCAAGGATGGCATCGGCGTATTTTGCCAGCGTCGAGTGTGCATTATTGGTAATGGCGATGATTTTATTGCCAAAATTTCTTAATGAAGGCACCAGCTTAAGCACTTCATCCGTTTCACCGCTGGCGGAGATCAGCATCAGCACATCGTAGGGGGTGATCATCCCTAAATCGCCGTGGAACGCTTCTGCCGGGTGAACAAAAAAGCTGGGGGTACCGGTTGAGGCGAGGGTTGCAGACATTTTACGTCCGACATGCCCGGATTTTCCCATGCCGGAGACAATCACATGGCCTTTACAGGCCACAATCAGTCTTAATGCGGCGCTGTAGGCTTCCGCATTGATGGCTTCTGCCAGATGGCGGAGTGCATCACCTTGTTCCGTCAACGTGCTGCGTACGCTGTCAATCAGCGCTTGCTCTTCAGCTTCCGTATTCAAGTCAAAATCCATTTTGTTTCCTGTTGGTAATCTCTACGTGACGGTCCAGACCACCGTTAACAGGCGCACCGTCACAGCAACCGATTTAGGACATACCACTCAGCTGCCATCCATTTTTTAGAAATGCAAATAAATACCCGTCACCGTGGCGGTGACTTTTATGAAGTACATTTGAAACTTACGAATTTGGGGACTGTTTTTATTCCCCTGCTTTTTAGCACAAGCGGCACTTATACACAACATAAACGGATTTGTTGATTTAGGATTAATCGTTTTTACTATCGTCTTTGCATGCATAATATTTTGAAATATATGGTTTTTATGACTTTTATAAAGTGAAGTGAATTTGGCGTGAATGCATTATCCAGAACGATAAAAACGTAATGAGATAATATTTTATCGATGATTTGTATTTATTTTATCAAGTAATTTTGTTTTTACATTCATATTAAAAATATATTTAGGTTGATATGGAATAGTCTGACATTGATATCTGGTTTCCTTTTTCCCATTATTAGCGGTAAAAAAAACGCCATCCCGAAGGATGGCGTCTGATTAGGCGTAAAATGCAGGCGAATTAATCGTCCAGGAAGCTACGCAGAACCTCAGAGCGACTCGGGTGGCGCAGTTTACGCAGCGCCTTCGCTTCGATCTGACGGATACGTTCGCGGGTAACGTCGAACTGTTTACCCACTTCTTCCAGCGTGTGGTCGGTGTTCATATCGATACCGAAACGCATGCGCAGGACTTTCGCTTCACGGGCGGTCAGGCCAGCCAGAACGTCGTGGGTGGCGGCACGCAGGCTCTCGGTGGTGGCAGAGTCCAGCGGCAGCTCGAGGGTGGTATCCTCGATGAAATCACCCAGATGCGAATCTTCATCATCGCCAATTGGCGTTTCCATGGAGATTGGCTCTTTAGCGATTTTCAGCACTTTACGGATTTTGTCTTCCGGCATCAGCATGCGCTCAGCCAGTTCTTCCGGCGTCGGTTCGCGGCCCATCTCTTGCAGCATCTGGCGGGAGATACGGTTGAGCTTGTTGATGGTCTCAATCATATGCACCGGAATACGGATGGTGCGCGCCTGATCCGCGATAGAGCGGGTGATTGCCTGACGGATCCACCAGGTTGCGTAGGTGGAGAACTTGTAACCGCGACGGTATTCAAACTTATCTACCGCTTTCATCAGACCGATGTTGCCTTCCTGAATCAGATCGAGGAACTGCAGACCACGGTTGGTGTATTTCTTGGCGATTGAAATAACCAGACGCAAGTTCGCTTCAACCATCTCTTTTTTCGCACGGCGCGCTTTCGCTTCACCGATAGACATACGACGGTTAATGTCTTTCACCTGCTCGATAGTCAGGCCAGTTTCTTCTTCAATCTGCTGCAGTTTTTGCAGGCCGCGCTGAACGTCCTCCGAGACCTCATGCAATTTTTCAGACCACGGCTTGTTCATCGCCAGGGCTGCATTGAACCAGGTTTCGTTGGTTTCGTTGCCAGTGAACAGCGTAATGAAGTTTTTCTTCGGCATTTTGCACTGTTCAACACACAGCTTCATGATGATGCGTTCCTGGGTGCGTACGCGGTCCATCATGATGCGCATGCTGTTTACCAGGTAATCGAACTGTTTCGGTACCAGACGGAACTGTTTGAAGACTTCGGAGAGCTTTAAGATCTCTTCCTGCGCTGCTGCGTGACTGCGGCCTTTTGCTTTAATGGTGTCACGTGTTACTTCATACTGAGTACGCAGCTCAGCAAATTTTTCACGCGCCAGCTCAGGGTCGATGCTGTTGTCATCATCGCTGCTGTCATCGCCATCTTCGTCTTCGTCTTCTTCGTCATCATCGTCCAGGTCTTCCTGAGAGAGCTCAGAACCGACGTGGGTCGCCGTAGGCGCCAGATCTTCTTCAGCGTTCGGATCGACGAAACCGGTAATCAGATCGGACAGGCGAGCCTGTTCCGCTTCGACACGATCGTATTGTTCCAGTAAATAGGTGATGGCTTCCGGGTACTCAGCAACGGAGCACTGTACCTGGTTGATGCCGTCTTCAATACGTTTGGCGATGTCGATTTCGCCTTCACGGGTTAACAGCTCAACGGTGCCCATTTCACGCATGTACATGCGCACCGGGTCGGTCGTACGACCGATTTCAGATTCCACGCTGGAAAGCACCTGCGCGGCGGCTTCGGCAGCATCTTCGTCCGCGGTGTTTTCAGCAAGCATCAGATCATCAGCATCCGGTGCTTCTTCCATCACCTGAATGCCCATGTCGTTGATCATTTGGATGATGTCTTCGATCTGATCGGAGTCGACGATATCTTCCGGCAGATGGTCATTGACCTCGGCATAGGTCAGATAGCCTTGCTCCTTACCACGGGTGACAAGAAGTTTCAGCTGTGACTGCGGGTTTTGCTCCATAAGACGGTATCCACACTTAATTCAAGAGGGTTGGTGTCGGTTAGCGAAATTAAAAACCGCCAACTTGGTCTAACGAGGGCTTACTTATATTTTTGCCGCTGCCCCTCAATGCGGCTGTCGGGTGCTTCCCGAACGATTATCGGCACTTAAGCCGTTGAATACTTTATCCTTCACGTTGTCTCTGCATTAGCTGCGTTCTCTTGCCGCTTTGATACAACCTGAATGATTTTGTCTTTTTATTTCTTCGCCAGTTCCTGGTTTAGTTGCCAGAGCTCCCGGCGTTCTTCGCTGCTTAAACCATGGGTGCGGTCACGAGCTATCAACTCTTCTTGCCGCTGTACAAGCATCGAATCAAACATATGATTGAGCGCGTCGTTGAACGTTTTTTCTGCAATGTCTTTATCTGCTATATCGTCCCACATCGCCAGTTTTTCAAGGGTTGCGGCCTCTTTTGTTCCGCGATACTGTTCCAGAAGCTGCCCTGTGGTTAATCCAGGCTGTGACAAACAAGTGTTGACCAGTTCTGTAAATAAGCCAAGTCCAGCCATTCTGGATTTATCCAGCCCCTCCAGCGGAGGCACTAACGGCGCGAGTTCCGGACTCTGGACCAGTAATCCTATCAGTATACGCATGGTTGTGCGTTTTAGCTGAGGCGCCGGCCGGGCCGTGGCATTTTCCGCCTGTTTTGGCATCAAACGATCAAGCTGCGCGTCGTCGAAGATGCCAATTTTATTGCCCAGTAACTGCCTGAGCTGGATACGTAACGTTTCACCCGGCACCTGCGAAATCAACGGCAGTGCCAGCGCGGCAAGTTGCGTTGTCCCATCCGGGGTGGTCAAGTCCGCCTGCGGCAGTAAGCTGTTAAACAAAAACGTGGAGAGCGGCATTGCCTGCTCCATCCGCGCTTCAAACGCTGCTTTGCCTTCCTTACGAACCAGCGTATCCGGGTCTTCGCCGTCCGGAAGGAACATAAAGCGTAGCTGACGCCCGTCGCTCATGTACGGCAATGCGGTTTCCAGCGCACGCCATGCGGCATCGCGGCCCGCGCGGTCGCCGTCATAACAGCAAATGACGTTTTTCGTTACCCGAAACAACAGCTGTATATGGTCTGCTGTGGTCGAGGTGCCGAGTGACGCAACGGCGTAGTTAATGCCATATTGCGCCAGCGCAACCACATCCATGTAACCTTCCACGACTAAAAGCCGCTGCGGTTCATCATTGTCCTGCTGCGCTTCATAAAGCCCGTATAACTGGCGGCCTTTATGGAAAATATCGGTCTCCGGGGAGTTGAGGTACTTGGGCGTATCATTACCCAGCACTCGGCCACCAAATCCCATTACCCGACCACGTTTGTCGCGGATAGGGAACATCACCCTTTCGCGAAAACGATCATAACTGCGTCCCTGATCGTTAGTGACCAGCATGCCCGCATCAATCAGAGATTGACGATTTTCCTGGTTTGCACCAAAACGCTTTAAAACGTTGTCCCAGCCGGGAGGGGCGTAACCAATCGCAAAACGGGCGATGACATCGCTGCTTAAACCGCGTCTTTCCAGATACTGGCGCGCCGGTTCAGCCGCAGGTTGCGTCAGGGATTGCTGATAAAACGCACTCAGACCATCCATCAACTGATAGAGACTTTGCCGCTGGTGGCGCTCTATCTGACTTGGCCCGTTGCCTGCTTCATAGGGCACTTCCAGGTTATGCATGGCGGCCAGTTCTTCGACGGTTTCCACGAACTCGAGTTTGTCGTAGTTCATGAGAAAGTCGATCGCGTTGCCGTGCGCCCCACAGCCGAAGCAGTGATAAAACTGTTTTTCACCGTTTACGGTGAAGGAAGGACTTTTTTCGTTATGGAATGGACAGCATGCGTGCCAGTTCTTGCCCTGCTTTTTCAGTTTCACCCGCGCATCGATCAGATCGATGATATCGGTGCGAGCCAGCAGATCATTGATAAAAACACGTGGGATTCGTCCAGCCATATGCCCCATTCATTTTTAGCAATTCATAAACGAAAATAAGCCGCGCATTCCTTTCGGAAGCACGGCCTTACAACTACAACTCGGTCTGAAATTGAGAGCTAAACTCTCAAAAAACTTAGTACAGACGAGTGCGGCGTGCGTTTTCGCGAGCCAGTTTCTTCGCGTGACGTTTCACAGCAGAAGCTTTAGCGCGCTTACGTTCGGTAGTCGGTTTTTCATAGAACTCACGACGACGAACTTCCGCCAGAACACCTGCTTTTTCGCAGGAACGCTTGAAGCGACGCAGTGCTACGTCGAACGGCTCGTTTTCACGTACTTTAATTACCGGCATGTGCCTCTCACCTTTGATAAATTCGGTTTGCCGCTGGCGTCAACGCCAGCTTATTTCAAAATGGTGCGGAATTTTACTTCAACAGTTGCTGCTTTGTAAAGCACCGCTGCCTTTTTTGAAAGGGACTTTTGTAAGGGTGGGGAGTATACACGAAGTCCTTCAAGGGGGTGAGTAAAGTTTACAACAAGGGGCATTGATCCTACACTGCGCGGCATTGAAGCGAGGTAAAAAAACAGCCATGCGTGTACTGGGAATTGAAACATCCTGCGATGAAACCGGCATCGCTATTTATGACGATAAGAACGGCCTGTTAGCCAACCAGTTGTATAGTCAGGTAAAACTGCATGCCGACTATGGCGGCGTCGTACCTGAACTGGCCTCCCGCGATCATGTACGTAAAACCGTACCGTTGATTCAGGCGGCGCTGAAAGAGGCGGGGCTGATGGCAAAAGATATCGATGCGGTTGCCTATACCGCCGGTCCTGGTCTTGTTGGCGCGCTGCTGGTTGGCGCAACGGTCGGCCGGGCGCTGGCATTTGCCTGGGATGTTCCGGCTATTCCGGTTCACCATATGGAAGGCCACCTGCTGGCGCCGATGCTGGAAGATAATCCGCCGCAATACCCGTTTGTGGCGCTGCTGGTCTCCGGCGGCCACACTCAACTGATTAGCGTGACGGGGATTGGCGAGTACCAGTTGCTCGGCGAATCTATTGATGACGCCGCCGGCGAGGCGTTTGATAAAACGGCCAAATTGCTCGGTCTTGATTACCCTGGCGGCCCTATGTTATCGAAACTGGCGTCACAGGGTACGGAAGGGCGTTTCGTTTTCCCGCGTCCTATGACGGACAGACCCGGTCTTGATTTCAGCTTCTCTGGTCTGAAAACCTTCGCGGCAAATACCATTCGTGAAAATGAGCCGGATGAGCAAACGCGTGCCGATATCGCGCGTGCCTTTGAAGACGCCGTGGTTGATACGCTGATGATCAAATGTAAACGTGCGCTGGACCAAACCGGATTTACCCGTCTGGTCATGGCGGGAGGCGTTAGCGCAAACCGTACGCTTCGCGCAAAACTGGCTGAAATGATGAAAAAGCGCCGTGGCGAAGTGTTCTATGCACGTCCGGAATTTTGTACCGATAATGGCGCAATGATTGCCTACGCCGGGATGGTGCGCCTGAAAGCCGGCGGCGTTGCCGGACTTGGCGTGACTGTGCGCCCACGCTGGCCGTTGGCGGAACTTCCCGCCGCGCAGCAGGCGTAATCAATGAAGGGCAGCGTGATGTTGCCCTTTTTTAATGTTTATTCAAGGTATTACGGTATTAGATGCACTGCCCTTTCAGGTAGAAAACCGTCCGGAAGATATCCGATCATTGCCAGTGGCATGGCTAACTTACTCTGACTTATCGGTCTCTTTTTTCTTTTTCAGTTTGTGCCAGATTTTTGTCTCCTGACGACGCCACAACCGCTGAATATTGTCGTGGTGACGTATCAGGATCAGGCAGGAGAGCATGGCGACCGGAAAGGTAAACTGGGGTTTAAACCACCAGACATAGAATGGCGCAATCAGGGCGCTGACAATCGCGCCTAACGAAGAGTAGCCGCTAAGCAGGACGGTCAGTAGCCAGGTTCCCGCCATCACGCCGGTTAAGTCCCAGCCAATAGGCGCAATCGCGCCGAAGGCGGTAGCAACGCCCTTGCCACCCTGGAAATGGAAAAAAACAGGCCAGATATGCCCAAGGCAGGCGGCGATAGCAATAAGCCCTAGCCAGAAGGGGGTAATGCCAAGCGCATAGGCTCCCCAGACCGGCAGCATGCCTTTTAGCACATCAAAAATCAGTACCGTTACGGCTGCTCCTTTGCCGCCAATTCGTAATACGTTGGTCGCCCCTGGGTTGCCCGAACCACTCTCACGTGGGTCAGGCAGACCAGCGATGCGGCAGACCAGAATGGCGCTGGATATTGAGCCGCAAAGATACGCGAGGATGATCATTCCAGGCGCGATTGCACTCATAACGCTGTTCCATTGTGAAAATGTCGTTTTATTATCTGCATCAGTGGATAATACGCATAAATTATGGAAAGTGGTATCCAGGTTAGCCAAAAAGCAGGTGGGGCGTGATGGACATTGTATTTATAGAGCAACTTTCGGTAATCACCACCATCGGTGTGTATGACTGGGAGCAGACGATTGAACAAAAGCTGGTGTTCGATATCGAAATGGCATGGGATAACCGTCAGGCAGCGAAGAGTGACGATGTGAATGATTGTCTGAGCTATGCGGACATTGCAGAGACCGTCATTGCGCACGTCGAAGGAAGTCGTTTTGCCCTGGTAGAACGTGTCGCCGAAGAGGTTGCAGAGTTACTGCTGGCTCGTTTTAACTCTCCGTGGGTGCGTATCAAATTGTGTAAACCAGGCGCCGTCGCCCGGGCTGCCAATGTTGGCGTAATCATTGAGCGTGGCAATAATCTGAAAAAAATTATTTAAATTCATAATTGTTAAACCAAGCGCTAGTCTTCTGGTCATACATCATGGCCATACGCGGCTTCCCCAGTGGTAAGCCGTTTTTTATGTCTGTTTAGGGGTTTATTTGATGAGCGATATGCACTCGCTGCTGGTGGCAGCAATATTGGGTGTTGTCGAAGGACTGACGGAGTTTTTACCGGTTTCCAGTACAGGCCACATGATTCTTGTGGGGCACTTGCTGGGTTTTGAGGGAGAAACCGCAAAAACCTTTGAAGTAGTGATTCAGTTAGGATCGATTTTGGCTGTGGTGGTGATGTTCTGGCGTCGCCTGTTTGGCTTGATTGGTATTCACTTTGGCCGTCCCCCGCATGAAGGCACAGGCACGGGTCGCCTGACACTCATTCATATCCTGCTGGGCATGTTGCCTGCCGTTGTTCTGGGGCTGGTTTTTCACGACGCTATTAAATCTCTCTTTACCCCCATTAACGTGATGTATGCGCTGGTGGTGGGCGGGGTGCTGCTGATAGCGGCTGAATGCCTCAAACCGAAAGTGCCGCGCGCAGAAGGGGTGGACGATATCACCTTGCGTCAGGCATTTATGATTGGCTGCTTCCAGTGCCTGGCGCTCTGGCCGGGGTTCTCCCGTTCTGGCGCGACAATTTCAGGCGGTATGCTCATGGGCGTAAGCCGTTATGCGGCTTCGGAGTTCTCGTTCCTGTTGGCGGTGCCAATGATGATGGGAGCCACAGTACTGGATTTGTATAAGAGCCTGAAATTTTTGACCGTGGGCGACATCCCGATGTTTGCCGTCGGCTTTGTGATGGCTTTTATCGTCGCCCTTATTGCGATCAAAACCTTCCTGGAATTGATCAAGCGTATCTCGTTTATCCCTTTCGCGATCTATCGCTTTATCGTCGCCGCCGCGGTTTACTTCATCTTTATCTAGCGTATACCTTCGCCCTCAGTCTTTTGGCTGAGGGCAGCGTTGTGCTTTCCAGTCGGCCACGGCCTGAATGCGACGACGGGTTAACTCTTCTCGCACTTCAATGCCTTTGAAACCTGCCTCAACGACCGCTTTGCTGGAGACCGCTTTTGCGATGCTCCAGGCCTCACGCAGTAAGCGTCCCTGCGGATAATCGCACGCCTCAAACCCCGCGCGTCCGCGAACGTCGGCCTCGCTGGTCAGGGCGATTTGCTCAACCCGCTGTGGTTTGCGCCAGGCGTCAATCGAATCGAACAATTTTATAATGGTCTTTGGTTGCAGGATCGGGAAGGTATGGATCAGGTCATGGAATTCTGCCACCAGCCTTGCCAAATCGCGGATATCATTCGGAACGCGCAAACGCTGACAGACGCCCTCGACCAGCCTGACGCCCGCCGGACCATGCCCGTGATGGCGTGGCCACAATTCTGGCGGCGTCAACCCTTTGCCCAGATCGTGGCACAGGGTCGCAAAACGCACATCAACCTCAGGGCTGAGCATGGCGGCCATGGTCACGGTCATCAGGGTATGGAGCCCGGTATCTATTTCAGGATGCCATTTTGCCGGCGCGGGCACACCAAACAGCGCGTCCACTTCCGGGAATAATACTTTTAGCGCCCCGCAGTCACGCAACACCTGGAAAAAGACCTGCGGATTACGGGTCTTGAGGGCGTTCTCCGTCTCTTTCCAGACGCGTTCCGGGGTAAGATGCGTCAGCTCACCGGCGGCGGTCATCTCGCGCATGAGCGCCATGGTTTCGTCGGCAATGCGAAAACTTAAATGCGCATAGCGGGCGGCAAAACGCGCCACGCGCAGAACGCGCAACGGATCTTCGGCAAATGCGGGGGAAACATGGCGCAGCAAACGGTGGTGCAGATCGCTCTGACCGCCGTAGGGATCGATAATGTTGCCATCATCATCTTGCGCCAGCGCATTGACGGTCAGGTCGCGGCGCAGCAGATCTTGCTCAAGCGTCACATCCGGCGCGGCATAGCAGGAAAATCCGGTATAACCGAAACCGGATTTTCGTTCGGTGCGGGCAAGCGCGTACTCTTCGTGACTTTGTGGATGGAGAAACACGGGAAAATCGCGGCCTACCTGCTGGTAACCCGCGTCAAGCATCTCTGCTGGCGTGGCGCCAACCACCACCCAATCTTTGTCTTTGACCGACAGGCCCAGCAACGCATCGCGAACTGCACCACCGACCAGATAACTCTTCACGCCGCCTGACTCCTCACATCTGTGACTTTGCATAAACCTGACTTATCGGAATCAAGACAGGTTCTATTTTTGCCGACAGATAATACGTAAGTGTAGAGAAGATGGCTAATCAGCTTAGTTCATCCAGCGATCTTTGCTTTTACGACGCGGGATTAAATGCGGCAGTACCAGACCGAGGAACAGTCCCGCACCCAATACGCCACCGCCATACATAAACCACTGCATAATGATGGTGCGCTGTTTGTCGTCGAGCTGGAGGTTAGCGGCATTCACTTTCTTCTGCGCCACGATCAGCTCGTTTTTAAGCTTCTGGTTTTCTTCTTTCAGGCTGTTAATGACCCCATCGCTACCGGCCACTTTTTGCTGCATATCTGCCGTGCGCTGGTTCCAGGTATTATCGATATTGTTGAGCTTATCGGTGAGGGTTTTCACCTGATTTTCAAGTTCTGGCACGCGTGTGCGCAGGCTGGGCTGAGTATTGAGCTCTTTTAGCGGGATCCAGGCCGTACGGCCACTGCTGTCGCGAACCTGAGCGTAGTTAGACGCTTCATTGGTTTGCAGCAGTTCCACTTCCTCGCCGGCGTTTACGGTACCCACGAGGCGATAGTTATCTCCCGGGCCACTGCGAACCCAGGTGTTCAATTCATCAGAGACGTAACGTTTTTCTTCGGCGTGAGCCAATGTGGAAACGCTAAGCGCAAATAAGGTTATTCCAATCAGGCGTAATTTAAGCATCAGGCGTCGTTATTATCTTTAAGCGTGAATAAAAACAGTGCCAACAGTCTGACGATAGCTGGCAGGCGGCATCAATCGGAATCATCCGGGTCGAACAAAGCGCATAAGTGAACTTTTACACCCATCAGATCGCGCATTGCATGGCAATCTGACACAAAATACTATCTACTGACAAACATCGGGCGCGTTAGTTCGCCGAAATTTTCACTGATGTGACATAACCATAAGTGCAAAGCCATGGCTCAGGAAATCGAATTAAAATTTTCCGTACATCCCGACAGCGTTGAAACGCTCCGTAACCATCTTCATTCGCTCACCGACGATCGCGTAGCGCCCACTCAGTTACTCAACATCTATTACGAAACGGCGGATAACTGGCTGCGTCGTCATGATATGGGCCTGCGTATACGCGGCTTTGATGGTCAGTACGAAATGACGATGAAAATCGCCGGACGCGTGGTCGGCGGGTTACATCAACGCCCTGAATATAATATTGCGCTGGATAAACCGGAGTTGGACCTGGCTCGCTTCCCGCAGGAAGTCTGGCCCGACGGCGTGCTGCCAGAAGATCTTCAGACGCAGGCACAGCCGCTATTCAGTACCGATTTCTACCGGGAGAAATGGCTGGTTAATGCCGGGGAAAGCCGTATTGAGATTGGGCTGGACCTGGGCGATGTTAAAGCCGGCGAGCTGGCTGAGCCGATCTGTGAGCTTGAGCTTGAGCTGCTCAGCGGCGACCCGGCGGATATCCTCAAACTGGCCCGTCAGCTCGTGACGCTTTCAGGGCTGCGCCAGGGAAGCCTGAGTAAGGCGGCGCGCGGCTATCATCTGGCGCAAGGGAATGCCGAACGTCATCGTCGCCCGACGCCGATACTCAACGTTCAAGCGAAAGCCACCACGGAGCAGGCTTTTACCGCCGCGCTGGAGCTGGGGCTTTCGCAATGGCAGTACCATGAGGAACTGTGGGTTCGCGGCGATAACCGGGCAAAAGCAGATGTCCAGTCTGCGATAACGCTCATTCGTCATACTCTCATGTTGTTCGGCGGCATCGTGCCGCGCAAAGCGAGTGCTCGCCTGCGCGATTTGCTGACCCAGGCGGAAGCGACGCTGACATCAGATGTCTCTGCAGCGACGGCCGCATGGAGCGCAGAGGCGGCAACGGCGAAACTGCTGCTGACAGAATGGCTGGTTTCCCAGGGCTGGCGCACCTTCCTGGATGACAAAGCGCAGGCGAAATTTGCCGACTCTTTCAAGCGTTTTGCCGATACCCATTTGTCCCGCTGTGCCGCTGAACTCAAAAGTACGTTCGCGCATCCGCTGGGCGACAGTTATCGCGATCAGTTGCCGCGTCTGGCACGAGAAATAGACAGTGTGCTGTTACTTGCCGGCTATTACGACGCGGTACAGGCCAATGCCTGGCTGGAAAACTGGCAAGGATTGCTCCACGCCATTGAGACGCGCCAGCGTATTGAGATCGAACATTTCCGTAACGAAGCAATCTGTCAGCAGCCCTTCTGGCTGCACAGTGGACAACGCTAACCCGGTCAAGGATACCCATCGATGATGCCGCACTCTTCTCAGCTCCAGCTGCACTGGCAAACTGTACAGGCCCGCTTGCCTGAGTCGTTCAGCGAAACACCGCTTAGTGAACAAGCTCAGTTAGTGCTTACTTTCAGCGATTTCGTGCAGGATAGCCTTGCCGCGCATCCTGACTGGCTGGCCAAGCTGGAAAGTGCGCCGCCGCAGGCGGACGAGTGGAAGCAGTATGCGCAAACGCTTCGCGAATCGCTGCAGAGCGTGGCAGATGAGGCATCATTAATGCGTGCGCTGCGTCTGTTCCGGCGTCAAATGATGGTGCGCATTGCCTGGGCGCAGTCGCTGGCGCTGGTGGCCGAAGAGGAGACGTTGCAGCAATTAAGCGTACTGGCGGAGACCCTGATCGTCGCTGCACGTGACTGGCTCTATGATGCCTGCTGCCGCGAGTGGGGAACGCCGTGCAATCAGCAGGGGGAACCGCAGCCGTTGCTGATCCTCGGCATGGGCAAGCTGGGCGGCGGGGAGCTTAACTTTTCATCCGATATCGATCTGATTTTCGCCTGGCCGGAAAACGGCTCAACGCGCGGCGGGCGACGCGAGCTCGATAACGCCCAGTTCTTTACTCGTCTGGGACAGCGCCTGATCAAAGTGCTCGACCAGCCGACGCAGGATGGCTTTGTCTATCGCGTGGACATGCGCTTGCGCCCGTTTGGCGACAGCGGCCCGCTGGTACTGAGTTTTGCCGCGCTGGAAGATTATTATCAGGAGCAGGGGCGCGACTGGGAACGTTATGCGATGGTGAAAGCGCGCATTATGGGCGATAAGGACGATGCGTACGCCGGTGAATTGCGGGCGATGCTGCGGCCGTTCGTTTTCCGTCGCTATATCGATTTCAGCGTTATTCAGTCTCTGCGCAATATGAAAGGGATGATTGCCCGTGAAGTGCGTCGCCGTGGCCTGAAAGATAATATCAAGCTGGGGGCGGGCGGTATCCGTGAGATTGAATTTATCGTTCAGGTGTTCCAGTTAATACGCGGCGGGCGTGAGCCCTCGCTGCAGTCCCGCTCACTGTTACCGACGCTGGAGGCTATCGATAAGCTGGGCTTGTTGCCGACAGGCGACGCACCGGCGCTGCGCCAGGCCTATTTGTATCTGCGCCGCCTGGAAAACCTGTTGCAAAGCATTAATGACGAGCAAACGCAGACGCTACCGTCAGATGAACTCAATCGGGCGCGTCTGGCCTGGGGAATGCGTGTGCCCGACTGGGAAACGCTGACCGCTGAGCTGGAAAAACAAATGTCCGCCGTACGAGGCATATTCAACACCCTGATTGGCGATGATGAAGCCGAAGAGCAGGGGGATGCGCTCTCGGGGCAATGGGGGGAGTTGTGGCAGGATGCGTTCCAGGAAGATGACAGCACGCCCGTACTGGCGCATCTTTCTGACGATGATCGCCGCCGTGTGGTGGCGATGATTGCTGATTTTCGCAAAGAGATGGATAAGCGCACCATTGGCCCGCGCGGTCGCCAGGTGCTCGATCACCTGATGCCGCATCTGTTGAGCGATGTATGCTCTCGCGAGGACGCCCCTGTGCCGCTGTCACGCTTGACGCCGCTGTTAACGGGAATTGTCACGCGCACGACGTACCTCGAACTGCTCAGCGAATATCCCGGTGCACGTAAGCATCTGATTTCACTTTGTGCCGCTTCGCCAATGGTGGCGAGCAAGCTGGCGCGCTATCCGCTATTGCTGGATGAGTTGCTCGACCCGAATACGCTTTATCAGCCCACGGCGATGAATGCCTACCGGGATGAACTACGTCAGTATCTGCTGCGTGTGCCGGATGATGATGAAGAGCAGCAACTGGAGGCGTTACGCCAGTTTAAACAGGCGCAATTGTTGCGTGTGGCGGCAGCAGACCTCGCTGGCACACTCCCCGTGATGAAAGTGAGCGATCACTTAACCTGGCTTGCCGAAGCCATCATCGAAGCCGTGGTGCAGCAGGCGTGGAACCTGATGGTTTCGCGTTACGGGCAACCGAAACACTTACGCGATCGTGAAGGTCGTGGGTTTGCGGTGGTTGGTTACGGCAAACTGGGCGGCTGGGAACTGGGGTATAGCTCCGATCTGGATCTGATTTTCCTTCATGACTGTCCGGTAGATGTGATGACGGATGGCGAGCGCGAAATCGATGGCCGTCAGTTTTACCTGCGCCTTGCCCAGCGCGTGATGCATCTGTTCAGTACGCGCACTTCGTCCGGCATTCTGTATGAAGTGGATGCACGCTTGCGCCCGTCCGGCGCGGCAGGAATGCTGGTAACGTCAACCGAATCCTTTGCCGATTATCAGCGCACTGAGGCCTGGACGTGGGAACACCAGGCGCTGGTACGCGCCCGCGTGGTCTATGGCGATCCGCAATTAAACGCGCAATTTGATGCCATCCGTCGCGATATCACCATGACCGTGCGTGACGGCGCGACGTTACAAACCGAGGTGCGCGAGATGCGCGAAAAAATGCGCGCCCACTTGAGCAATAAGCACAAAGATCGCTTTGATATCAAAGCCGATGAGGGCGGTATCACTGATATCGAATTTATCACCCAGTATCTGGTGCTGCGTTATGCCCATACAAAACCGAAACTGACGCGCTGGTCGGACAATGTCCGCATTCTGGAAGGCCTGGCGCAAAACGGCATTATGGAAGAGCAGGAAGCGCAGGCGCTTACCGCCGCCTATACAACATTGCGTGATGAACTGCACCACCTGGCGTTGCAGGAATTGCCGGGTCATGTACCGGATGCATGTTTTGTCGCTGAGCGCGCGATGGTGCGAGCCTGCTGGAACAAGTGGTTGGTGGAGCCGTGCGAGGACGCGTAAGTGTGCTATTATCGCGCGCAAATTTTGTATCTCTCAGGAGACAGGAATGAAAGTAACGCTGCCAGAGTTTAATCAAGCGGGAGTGCTGGTCGTAGGCGATGTGATGCTGGACCGCTACTGGTACGGTCCAACCAGCCGTATTTCACCGGAAGCGCCGGTGCCAGTGGTGAAGGTCGAAACCATTGAGGAGCGTCCGGGTGGCGCGGCTAACGTGGCAATGAACATCGCTTCCCTGGGCGCGGGCGCGCGTCTGGTCGGGTTGACCGGTATTGACGATGCGGCGCGTGCACTGAGCAAGGCGCTGGCGGACGTCAACGTGAAATGCGACTTCGTTTCTGTTCCAACTCATCCCACCATCACCAAGCTACGCGTACTGTCGCGTAATCAGCAACTGATTCGCCTCGATTTCGAAGAAGGCTTTGATGGCGTGGATCCTGAGCCGCTGCATGAGCGTATTAATCAGGCGCTGAGCAGCATCGGTGCGCTGGTGCTGTCCGATTATGCCAAAGGGGCGCTAACGAGCATTCAGACGATGATCGCGCTGGCGCGCGGTGCGGGCGTGCCGGTACTGATCGACCCGAAAGGGACCGATTTTGAACGCTACCGTGGCGCGACCCTGTTGACGCCGAATCTCTCCGAATTTGAAGCCGTGGTTGGCAAATGCAAAGACGAAGACGAGATTGTGGAACGCGGTATGAAGTTGATTGCCGATTTCGACCTGACCGCGCTGCTGGTTACCCGTTCTGAGCAGGGAATGACGTTGCTGCAGCCGGGCAAAGCGCCACTGCATATGCCGACGCAGGCGCAGGAAGTGTATGACGTGACCGGCGCGGGTGACACGGTGATTGGCGTACTGGCGGCTACCCTTGCCGCAGGTAATTCGCTGGAAGAAGCGTGCTTCTTCGCGAACGCGGCTGCGGGCGTGGTGGTGGGTAAACTCGGGACCTCTACCGTTTCACCTATCGAACTGGAAAACGCAGTGCGCGGACGCTCGGAGACGGGTTTTGGCGTGATGACCGAAGAAGAACTGCGCGATGCCGTCGCTGCAGCACGCAAACGTGGCGAAAAAGTGGTGATGACCAACGGCGTGTTCGACATCCTGCATGCGGGCCATGTGTCGTATCTGGCGAATGCCCGTAAGCTCGGCGATCGTCTGATTGTCGCAGTGAACAGCGATGCATCCACTAAACGTCTGAAAGGGGATTCACGCCCGGTAAACCCACTTGAGCAACGTATGATCGTTCTGAGCGCGCTGGAAGCCGTGGACTGGGTGGTGCCGTTTGAAGAAGATACGCCGCAGCGTCTGATTGCCTCCGTTCTGCCGGATAAGCTGGTGAAAGGCGGGGACTACAAGCCGGAAGAGATTGCCGGCAGTGAAGAAGTGTGGGCCAACGGCGGCGAAGTGCTGGTGCTCAACTTTGAAGATGGCTGTTCGACCACCAATATCATCAGGAAAATCCAGAAAGACAGCGAGAAGTAAGCAATGCGGGAGATGCATCGAACACCTCGTTATGAGGCTCTCCTCGCTGTTGACGGTGCTGCTTTTTCGACCTAAATTAAAGGAACAAGGGTGAGAGGGGGTTTCTCCCCCCTCTGATTGACTGTTAGTAAGCGTGGAAACTTATCGTTAACAGAACAATCAGTATGATGACGTGCTTCATCATAACCCTTTCCTTATTAAAGCCCCTTCCTCGGAAGGGGCTTTCCCGTTTCAGCCCCTTGCTAACCCAGCGATTGTTGGTGAGTGCTTCTACAGGGACAAGGGCTTTTCCCCTCGGATGTTTTATTACTGGATCGTTCACGCAAAATGGCCCTGTTCCGAACGTTACGCACTGAAACGGCGCGTTCAGAATAAAAAAATCCCCGGCTTTACAGGCCAGGGAGGGGTGACATAAGGTGGGAAGAAACTATTCCTCTTTTACCGTCTCTTCTTTTACCGCTGTGACCGCGATTTCTTCATTTGGCCCGACCGCTGATGATGCATTTAACGGCGTTGTCATGGCGGCCAGCGAGCCACCGGAAATGCCAATCTCATTAAGCAGCGAATCAATCAACGGTGCCTGGGTTCGGTAGGCAAGGGCGGCAGAGAGCGCTTGTTCCGCAAGGTTTCCGCCGCTGGCTGTTCCCGCGCTCACTTCGCCAGCCGCTCCGCCACGATTCAGCCCATCCACCTGAATGATCTTGATTCCGTCGATAGACTTCATCGGCTCAACGGATTTTTCGATAACCGCAGGCAGTGCTTGCAGAAGCGCCAGTTTAAATTTGAGGCTGGTTTGTTCGTTGGAAAGTACGTTAATCGCATCGTTTAGCGCGCGCTGCGCTTCGGCTTCCGCCAGCCCTTTTTTGCGCGTGGCTTCCGCCAGTTCTACGATGGCTGCGGCCTGCAATTCTGCCGCTTCTTTTTCGGCTTTGGCGCGTACTGTCAGCTCAACCGCTTTGGTTTCCGCGTCCTGAGCGGCGGCAATCAGCGCAACCTGTTTGGCACGATCGGCTTCGGCAGTCTGGCGCGTGGTTTCTACGTTTTGCTGAGCACGAACGGCTTGCGCCAGTGCGTCATTGGCCTTTGCTTCCGCCTGTGACTGTAGTTCTGACTTCGCCGCAATGGCGATGGATTTCGTCTGGTTGGCAATCTCCGTCACCTGCTGCTGTTCGATCTCTTTAATGCGAACTTCACGCTCAGCCTCAACTTTTCTGGAGCGTACCGCCTGCTCACGCTCGATTTCACTTTCCTGAATTTGCCGTTCCGCAAGGATACGTGTTTGCTCGGCTTCACGATGACGCTCTGCTTCGAAGGCGGCGATTTTGGCATTCTGCTCGGCGGTGCGGGTTTTCACCTGCTGCTCCTGCTCAAGCGTCATAAACGCCTCTTGCTGCTCAATCTCAAGTTTGCGCGCCAGGGCATCGCGGTTCTTCTCACGGACTGCGACTTCCACATCCTGCTCGACTTCGTTACGTTCACGACGACGGCGCTCAGTTTCCTGCGTCAGCTTGGTGAGACCTTCGGCATCAAAGGCGTTATTCGGGTTGAAATGCACCTTTTCCGTCTGGTTGAAGTTGGTTAACGAAACGCTCTCCAGCTCCAGACCGTTTTTTGAAAGATCTTCCGCCACGGTGTTTTGTACGCCCTGAACGAAGTTTTCGCGGGTGTCCTGTAACTCATGCATGGTCATCTGGGAGGCTGTAGCACGCAGGGCATCAACGAATTTATCTTCAATTAACACACGGAGATCCTCTGGCGACAATGTACGCTGACCCAACGTCTGTGCGGCAGTGGCAATCCCCTCAATCGACGGTTTTACACGGACGAAAAAGGCAACAACGACATCAACGCGCATACGGTCTTTAGTGATCAGGCTGTCTACCGTAGAACGGCTTACTTCTAGCTTGAGGGTATTCATGTTAATCGGAATTATTTCGTGGAATATGGGCATCACAATCGCGCCGCCGCTCATTACCACTTTCTGTCCGCCTAAACCGGTTCGTACAAACGCTTGCTCAGCCGAGGCCCGGCGATATAATCGGGCAAAAATAACCCCAATGACCAACAGGATAAAAACGACTGCCAGAGCATAACTCATCCATGAGGGAAATAGACTCAATAGATTTTCCATAATATTTCCTTTTGTTTTTACAATTCATTTGGCCAGGGATTCAACTCCGCCAAATAACGGCTGGCGGACAACCGACAAATAATGAGAACCTTATCACCGCGTTTAAAGGTTTTTCCCTCTTCGGGTTCCAGAAGTAAATAATGTACCTGTCCAAATTTATCTTTAAATTTTCCTTCGCAGGGACGCTGAGGTGCCGCGCTGTGACCCGTGATAATGGCCATGGCACCAATAAAATCATCTTCTGTGATTGCGCTGGTTTCATCGCCCGGTAGCCAGCGCCCCAAAAGCTTACCGGTATAGTGCGTGCTAATACCTGAAAAAATAAGGCAAAAAGGGATAAGGGCTACGTTGGGAAGCGGGGTTTGTAGCAGTGTGACGCTCAGCTGCTGAAAAAAAATGCCAGTCAATCCGAAGCAACCGGCGATAAGGCAAAGAACAACCAGCGCGGGAACGCGACCAAAATTAAGGTAATGGAAAAATTGATTCAAATGGCCGGAAGCGACCCCATCATAATGACCCAAATGTGAATCAATGACGCCAGAAATAACATTCCCAAAGAACAGCGAGACAATTTCCACGATACCTATAAGCGCCACAAATGTGAGGGCGAAAAAGTAAGGTGAGTAGTATTCAGGAAAAATATCCATATATTCTCCTTGGGTTATTATTTTTAATAAAGGCAAATAACGCTTTGACTATCGAAGGCAATAATATCACGAATGGGGGAGTAACAAAAAGGCAGAGGGACTACTGGAATATTGTAGGGGTAATCAAGGACACTTTATTGATTACCCCCTTAGCGGGAAAAGACTCAGGGGATGCCGGCGTGGGCTTATGCGCCCGTCTCCGGCGAATCAACCGGAGGGATCGCCGGAGCCGGCTTCACCTCTGCTGAGGCATTGCGGTTTTCCAGTTCGTTAAGACGTTGCTCAAGCAGCGCCAGTTTTTCACGCGTGCGCAACAGTACCTGCGTCTGTACGTCAAACTCTTCGCGGCTGACCAGGTCAAGACGGGTCAACTGTGCCTGCAGGGACTGGCGGATTTTTTTCTCAACATCTTCCCCGAACTCGCGGATCCCTTTTGGCATCGATTCGTGGACCTGACGCGCAATCTGTTCAATTTTTTTCGGGTCAATCATTTGTAAGTTCCCTGTTCGGATAGGTTCTGACAATTATTGTAGTGTGATATGCCATAACGATAAACCAGATTTGTTTGAAGGTTACGCGTTGCCGAAGGTAATCAATAGCGTTATAGTTATCCCGCTTATTCTCAGGGCGGGGCGAAATTCCCCACCGGCGGTAAATCAGCCTACGCTGAAAGCCCGCGAGCGCTTCTGGTGAAAACCGGAAGGTCAGCAGATCCGGTGTAATTCCGGGGCCGACGGTTAGAGTCCGGATGGGAGAGAGTAACGATTCAGTTGGGCCTGGAGGCCCGCTCGCGTTATTTTTTTATACTCCTAAGACTGCCCTGATTCTGGTAACCATAACTTTATTGAGGTCTTTTACCATGAATCAGACGCTGCTTTCTTCTTTTGGCACGCCATTCGAACGTATTGAAAATGCTTTAACCGCACTGCGCGAAGGTCGCGGTGTGATGGTTCTCGACGATGAAGATCGCGAGAATGAAGGCGACATGATTTTTGCTGCTGAAACCATGACCGTTGAGCAGATGGCGCTGACCATCCGTCACGGTAGCGGTATTGTTTGTCTGTGCATCACCGAAGATCGTCGTAAACAACTTGATCTGCCGATGATGGTTGAAAACAACACCAGCGCTTACGGTACCGGCTTTACCGTTACCATCGAAGCCGCTACAGGGGTTACTACCGGGGTTTCTGCGGCTGACCGTGTTACCACCGTGCGTGCTGCCATTGCTGATGGCGCTAAACCTTCTGACCTGAATCGTCCGGGCCACGTTTTCCCGCTGCGTGCGCAGCAGGGCGGTGTGTTGACTCGTGGTGGCCATACCGAAGCGACGATCGATCTTGTCTCCCTGGCTGGGTTCAAACCGGCTGGTGTGCTGTGTGAACTGACGAACGATGATGGCTCCATGGCGCGCGCGCCGGAATGTATCAAGTTTGCACGCGAGCACAACATGGCCGTTGTCACCATTGAAGATCTGGTGGCCTATCGTCTGGAGCATGAGCGTAAAGCAAGCTAAGCGATATCCATGCTTTGCAAAGAATCCGAAGCCGGACCGCCTGCTTCGGATTTTTTTATTTCCCTGTTAGTCCCTTGCTGAAAATAGCTCATTTCTCCGCTTTGTTGATCTCGCTAATGGCGACATCGGCTTGCTACTTATAAAGTGGTATCCATGACGTAATGGCTCGCTAACCAGCGGGATAAGGAAGGGATATGCTGATTTACTGGTGCGGTTTTTTGGTCGTTGTGCTCGTGATGTTCGCACATATCATGTGTTTGCGACGTAATTGCAGGGCATTTCGCCAGGATCGTGATGCACAACAAGAAGGATACCAGCGCGCGTTAAAGATAATCCAGTCGATGCAAGCAAAGGAGCAAGAGCAGGTGGAACCTGAGGTGGCTTCCGGAAGCGGCGTTGCCCAATAGGCGCGAGCAACGCCTGCATGTATTAACCAAATCCCATCGTTTGCAGCGCGACCAGGCTAAGACCCATCACTGACATCCCACAAAGCACGCCATAGCTTGGGTTGTTGTTGGGGTCGATCTCTTTTGCCAGCGGCATCAGTTCATCGACAGAGAGCGCGACCATAATTCCGGCAACCGCCGCCATGACCGCCGCCATCACCATCGGGGAGACCAGACTTCCCAGAATCAGCCAGGCCAGAACCCCACCAAGAATTTCCGCAAGCCCGGAAATCCCCGCCCAAAAAATTGCCGTGCGCTTTGAACCGGTTGCCGCATAAACCGGGCCGGCAACCGCAAGACCTTCTGGAATATTGTGCAAGGCTACCGCCAGTGCAATACCGAAACCCAGTTCAAGGTCGTTACTGGCTGTCACAAAGGTGGCGATGCCCTCCGGAAAGTTATGCAGGCTGATACCCAGCGTTAATAAGATCGCCGTACGTTGAATTTTGCGAGGGACAGGGTGCGGTGAATGCGCACTCTGCATTAAATCCTGTGGATGTGCATGGGGAAGCAGACGGTCAAGAGCAAAATAGCCCAACAGGCCAATGACGAACATACCATAGCCCAGCATGGGTGACATGCCCTCAGTTGCCAGTGCGGCTGGCAACATCTCCATAAGGGAGATAAGCAGCATGATGCCAGCGGCAAATCCCAGCGAGAATGCCAGTACACGGTTTGACGGTTTCTGGCCAAGAACCCCCAGAAAGGCGCCGATAAAGGTGGCAGCGCCGGCAAGTAACGTCAGAATCAGTGGTGCTGACATGTATCTCTCCTTATGATAATGCCTCTCATTAATGTTAAATATTAATGGATTCCAAAGCGAGGCCGCCGCATCACCTTTACGCAATCCTTACATTCAAAAATTCTGAATATCTTCATCACGCTTATCTGAGTTCATCACCCGGGGAATAAGCGTAATGTGTGTTCATCAAATATGACACACTCAGTAAGGATATCATCATGTCTGCACCTCGCATGCCAGCACTGTTTTTGGGCCACGGCAGCCCGATGAATGTTCTGGAAGATAACGTTTATACCCGCGCCTGGGCTCAGCTTGGCGAAACACTGCCGCGTCCTAAAGCTATTGTGGTCGTCTCAGCGCACTGGTTTACGCGTGGTACCGGGGTAACGGCGATGGAAGCACCGCAGACAATTCATGACTTTGGCGGTTTCCCTCAGGCGCTGTACGACACCCATTACCCGGCTCCGGGTTCGCCTGCGCTGGCCCGGCATTTGGTTGAACTGTTATCACCCGTGCCGGTTACTCTGGATAAAGAAGCATGGGGTTTTGACCACGGTTCCTGGGGCGTGCTGATCAAAATGTATCCGAAGGCCGATATCCCGATGGTGCAGTTGAGTATAGACAGTACCAAACCGGCGGCATGGCATATGGAAGTGGGGCGTAAGCTGGCAGCACTGCGCGATGAAGGCATTATGCTGGTGGCGAGCGGTAACGTGGTGCATAACCTGCGCACGGCACGCTGGCATGGCGATAACTCGCCTTATCCGTGGGCGACCGCTTTCAACGAATTTGTGAAGGATAACCTGACGTGGAAAGGGCCGACCGAGCAGCATCCGCTGGTTAATTATATGGAACATGAAGGCGGTTCGCTTTCTAATCCGACACCGGACCATTTCCTGCCGCTGCTCTATGTCCTGGGGGCGTGGGATGGGGTGGAGAGTATCTCGATTCCGGTAGACGGTCTTGAAATGGGCAGCCTCAGTATGTTGTCGGTGCAGATAGGCTAAGGCTTTGTAGCCGGGTAAGCGTACAGTATGCGTACCCGGTATATTCCCGAATGCGGCGTTGCCTCGGGCGACGACTCAGGAGCCCCGGGTAAGTGCATCCGAGGATCCTGGACGCATGTTACTCAACAAAGACATGCGGATAGAAGCGCGACAGATCCTGAGTGATCAACGCCCGGTCTTCACGAATGCCAATACCTGCGGGTTGATCGTTGATAAGCCAACTGCCAATCAGCATGTAGCTGTCGCCATACTTGGGTAGCTGACAGAACTGCTGGACGATCATTCCTTCTTCACCGTATGGGCCTTCGACTTTTTCAACCGTTTTGCCATTTTCGATGATGGACACATTCGCCCCTTCGCGAGAGAAGATAGGCTTAAGTACGTATTTGTCCATTTCCGGATGCGCGTCTTCGGCAAACCAGGCGGGCAACAGATTCGGATGGTTCGGGAACATTTCCCACAGCATTGGCAGGAGCGCTTTGTTCGAAATGATGCTCTTCCATGCTGGTTCCAGCCAGCGCACGCCCGCATCTTCCAGCTTGGTTGAGAAAACTTCGCGCAGCATATACTCCCAGGGATACAGCTTAAACAGATTACTGATCACGTGATCCTGCAGATCGGTAAACTGCCCTTTTTCCCCGAGACCGATATCTTCGATATAGAGAAACTCGCTGGCCACATCGGCTTCGGCGGCGCAATCTTGCAGGTATTGCACGGTACCGCGGTCTTCAACGGTATCGCGACAGCAGGCGAAATGCAGCAGGTTAAAGCCATATTGCTCGCGTAGCGCGGCAAAGCGCTCAATCAGTTTTTCCTGCAGGCTGTTGAATTGATCGCAGCTTTCCGGCAGGTTGCCCGCGGCTATCTGATCTTCCAGCCAAATCCACTGAAAAAATGCCGCTTCATACAGTGAGGTTGGTGTATCGGCATTATTTTCCAGCAGCTTAGGTTCGCCGGTGCCATCCCATGCCAGATCCAGGCGTGAATAAAGCGACGGCTGTCCGGTTTTCCAGGACTGGCGCACAAAGCCCCATGTGTGCCTGGGAATGCGGAATTTCGCCAGCAATTCGTCACTGGCGATAACCTTGTCCACAACCTGCAGACACATCTGATGGAGCTCGGCGGTAACTTCTTCCAGTTTCTCGACCTGGGCGAGCGTCAGTTTGTAGTAGGCGTCTTCACACCAGTAGGGTTCGCCATACATGGTGTGAAAGTTGAAACCATACTCGGTGGCTTTCTCGCGCCAGTCGGGCCGTTCGGCAATAGTCATTCTTTCCATGGTTATTAGCCACCCATTGAACGGGTTGAGGTGCCGCTGGCACTGCGCTGCATCGAAGTCTGTTTGGCCACGGATTCGCCAAAGCCGCCACGCGTGACGGTGGAGGTTGTTGCCGGTTTTGGTGCCATCGCGGTTTTCGAAACTGTTGCGCTACGCCCTGGCTGGGCTGCACCGTAGCTTTTGCCGCTGGCATCGGTGTACTGGCCATAGGCCGGGCTGGCCGGGTTTTTGGAACTAAACAGCGGCTGCTGGGCATAACCCGCGCCGCCACCCATCAGGCGGCCCATCATGTAACCCGCCATTAGCGGCATCCAGAAGCTGCCGCCAGACTGTTGTGCCTGCGCCTGGTTTTCCGTCGCCACGCCTGCCTGAGCGGGTGCTTGTTGACACTGGCCTTCGCCAAATTCAGCCACACAATCTTCGCGTGATGCATATTTCGGCGCGGTACGTGCTGCTTCTTTCAGCGCGTTGTCATAGGTGGTTTTGCATTCGGCGCTCTTGCCCGGGTTTGCCGAAGAGCAGTCATCGGCATTCTGATACATTTTCACCGTTTCATCGTTTTGTTCGCACCCTGCCAACATAAAGACGGCAGTCACGGCCAGCGCCACGGGCGTCAGGTGACGAGCGCCCCAGCTTTTGCGAAACATCGCATGATTAATATTCTTTGTCCGTTTCATATTTGTCTTCCGAGACCCACAGGTATTAATAAAAGGTCAGGATAGTGGATGAGTGTCTGAAAATGAAGCAGGGTGCGGGTCAGCAGGGGGGATCTTTACGTTGCCTTACGTAAAAACGGGGGCTAAGTGCCCCCGTAACGATAATGCGGGAAAAACGAATTAACGCGTTGTTTTGCGTACGCTGGCTGGCTGTGCCTGCGACGCTTGTCCGTTTGCCATCTTCTCAACGCGAGCTTCTTGCTCCGGGTTTTCCGGGGCGACATTTTCCGGCGAGGTCGAGACAGGTTTACCCAGCGTGTTGTTCAGCGCCAGCAGATCCTGTTCATTCAGGGTGCCGAGAGCAGATTTGATATTCAACTGGTTAATCAGGTAGTTATAACGCGCGCTGGAGAGCTGCTGTTTCGCGTTATACAGCGTGGTGGTTGCGTCCAGTACGTCCACAATGGTACGCGTACCCACGGAGTAACCTGCTTCCATCGCATCCAAAGAGCTTTGTGCAGAAACAACGGCTTGTTTATACGCGTTGATGCTACTGATGGAGGCATTCACATTATTGAAGGAGGAACGGACAGTCTGCACAACGCTGCGGTGCGCGCTTTCCAGTTGCTCGCTTGCGCCAACAAAGTTGTACTGCGCTTGTTTCACCTGTGAATTCACCATCCCGCCCTGATACAGCGGCAGGGAGAAGCTCAGACCCACTTTATTCTGACCAATTTTGCTGTCGTCATACTGGGCGCTGTTTGTGCGGGAGCCGCTGTAAGACGTATTCGATACTGCGGTGGAAGCGGTCAAATCCAGCGTCGGCAGGTGACCGTCTTGCGCCTGGCGAATCTGCTCGCGAGCCAGATCCTGACTCAGACGTGCCTGCAGCAACGTCAGGTTGCGACTTTCCGCGTCTTTCAGCAGTGCGTTCACCGCCTGCGGTTTGTCTGTTTTGAAGCCATCAACATTCAGGGATGCCAGTTGCGGATAGTAGTTACCGGTGACCTGACGCAGTGACTCGACGGCATTGTCGAGGTTGTTACGGGCGGTCACTTCGTTAGCCAGGACAGTGTCATACTGTGAACGGGCGTTCTGTACATCAGTAATAGCCACCAGACCCACATTAAAACGCTGGGTTGTTTGGTCCAACTGACGGTAGATAGCCTGTTTCTGCGCTTCGGTATAAGAGAGCGAGTCAATCGCGCTCAGTACGTTAAAATAGGCAGTAGCGGTATTCAGAATGAGCGTTTGCTGGTCGGTTTGGTACGTCACATCCTGGATGCCCGCGGATTTTTCCTGTAACGTCAACGCACGCCATTTAGACATATCAAACAAGGTTTGCGTAAGCTGCAGGGAGCCGCTGGTGGCGTTGGAGTTCACACCATTGCTGTCGCGGTAGCCATTGCTGTAGGTGTAATCCGCACCCAAACCCAGCTGTGGCAGTAACGGGCTGCGCGCTTCGTTAATTTTCTCGAAAGCTGCATCACGATCGGCGGCGGATTTACGCAGATCGGGGTTGCTTAAACGCGCCTGCTGATAAACCTGCAACAGGTTTTCTGCCTGGCTCATAGCGCTGAAACCTGTCAGGCTCAGGCCGATAAGAATGGGGAGCAATTTCTTCATTTGCATTCCTTGTTGTGAAGCATGAATAGCGCTGATCTAAATTCAGAAATATTCGCCGATTCTAACAGAGAGCGCCACCGCTGAAGGTTGGCGTAAAGTGCCATCCGACGTAAATTTGCCCCAATCTATCACATGGCGGTTGAAACGGCAGTCAAACAGGCTTGAAAACCACAAAATCAACATTAATTAATAACAGGATATCCGCATGAGTAAGCCAGAAACCTCTGCTGTGACTTTCACAAAAAACGATGTAGAAATTATTGCACGGGAAACTCTCTATCGCGGTTTTTTTTCGCTCGATCTCTACCGTTTTCGCCACCGTTTATTCAACGGTGAGATGAGCGGTGAGGTACGGCGTGAAATTTTTGAACGCGGCCATGCCGCAGTCTTGCTACCCTTTGACCCAGTGAGGGATGAAGTGGTGTTGGTCGAACAGATTCGTATTGCCGCGTTTGATACCAGCGAAAGCCCGTGGTTGCTCGAGATGGTCGCAGGCATGATCGAAGAGGGCGAGTCTGTTGAAGATGTCGTTCGACGCGAGGCGGTAGAAGAAGCCGGGCTGAACGTGGGGCGCGTGAAGAAGATGTTGAGCTATCTGGCAAGCCCTGGGGGCACCAGCGAGCGCTTGTCCTTATTGGTTGGCGAAGTGGATGCCACGCAGGCCGAAGGTATTCACGGCCTGGTGGATGAAAACGAAGATATTCGTGTTCATGTGGTGAGCCGGGAGCGGGCTTATCAGTTAGTAGAAGAGGGGAAAATCGATAACGCAGCGTCTGTCATCGCCCTGCAATGGCTGCAACTGCATTATGAGAGCTTACGAAACGAGTGGAAAAAATGAAGCGTTATACACCTGACTTCCCTGAAATGATGCGCCTGTGCGAGACCAATTTCGCGCAGCTCCGCCGCCTGCTGCCGCGTAACGACGAGACAGGCGAAACAGTGAGCTATCAGGTGGCGAATGCGCAATACCGGTTAACGATTGTCGAATCCACCCGCTACACTACGCTTGTGGAAATCGAACAGACCCTGCCCGCTGTGAGTTACTGGAGCCTGCCGTCAATGACAGTGCGCCTGTATCACGACGCGATGGTAGCCGAAGTGTGTTCGAGTCAGCAGATCTTTCGTTTTAAAGCGCGTTATGATTACCCGAATAAAAAGTTGCATCAACGCGACGAAAAGCATCAAATTAATCAGTTTCTGGCCGACTGGCTACGTTACTGTTTAGCACATGGAGCAATGGCGATTCCGGTTTGTTAGCGTAGTGAAACCTAAGGACACCATTTGGAAAGCCTGTTAAACCTTCCTCTGGCTGGTGGGGCCAGAGTCAGGATATTACAAATTACTGACACTCACCTGTTTGCCGAAAAACATGAAACGCTGTTAGGTGTGAATACCTGGGAAAGCTATCAGGCCGTACTGGATGCCATTCAGGCCCAGCAGCGTGAGTGTGATTTGATTGTCGCCACGGGCGACTTGGCGCAGGATCAGACCGCTGCGGCTTATCAGCATTTTGCTGAGGGCATCGCAAGATTTGGCGCGCCTTGTGTCTGGCTGCCAGGCAATCATGATTTTCAACCGGCAATGTATACCGCACTGCAGGAAGCAGGAATTTCCTCCTCCAAACGGGTAATCACTGGCGATAACTGGCAAATTCTCCTGCTTGATAGCCAGGTGTTTGGCGTTCCACACGGTGAACTGAGTGAATTTCAGCTCGACTGGCTGGAAAAAAAACTGAGTGCCAGCCCTGAGCGTCATACGCTGCTATTGTTACATCATCACCCGCTGCCTTCAGGATGTAGCTGGTTGGATCAACACAGCCTGCGCAATGCCGCAGAGCTGGATAACGTGCTGGCGCGTTTCCCTCATGTTCGCTACCTGCTATGTGGACATATTCACCAGGAGCTGGACCTCGACTGGAATGGCCGTCGCCTGTTAGCGACGCCATCAACCTGTGTGCAGTTTAAACCGCATTGTGCCAACTTCACGCTCGACACAATCGCGCCTGGCTGGCGCTGGCTGGATCTGTACCCGGACGGAAGCCTGCAAACTGAGGTCTGTCGTTTGCAAAGCACGCGGTTCAATCCGGATACCGCGTCAGAAGGATACTGATGGCCACGCTTCTTTATTTGCATGGTTTTAACAGCTCGCCGCGTTCTGCGAAAGCAACGCAGCTGCGTCATTGGCTGGCTGAATATTACCCTGATATCGACGTTGTCGTTCCCCAGTTGCCCGCTTACCCGGCGCAGGCAGCAGAATTGCTGGAATCGTTGGTGATGCAACATGGCGGACAACCGCTGGGTATTGTCGGTTCGTCGCTTGGGGGCTACTACGCAACCTGGTTATCTCAGTGTTTTACGTTGCCAGCGGTGGTGGTGAATCCTGCCGTTCGCCCGTTTGAATTGCTGGCGGAGTTCCTCGGTAACAACGAGAACCCCTACACCGGGGAGCAATATGTGCTAGAGTCTCGCCATATTTACGAGCTCAAAGTGATGCAGGTCGACCCGCTGGACGCGCCGGATTTAATCTGGTTGCTGCAACAGACTGGGGACGAAGTGCTGGATTACCGCCAGGCCGTGGCGTATTACGACGCATGTCGTCAGACGGTAGAAGAGGGCGGTAACCATGCATTTGTGGGCTTTGAGAATCATTTCACACAGATTGTCGATTTCCTTGGGCTCCATTGAGCCAACGGGGAAACGAAGCGGTCATTATCTACGAACACACCATGACGCAATCCTATAACGCTGATGCCATAGAGGTACTCACCGGGCTTGAGCCGGTTCGCCGCCGTCCGGGGATGTATACCGATACCACCCGTCCCAACCATCTTGGTCAGGAAGTTATTGATAACAGCGTGGACGAAGCGCTGGCAGGTCACGCGAAGCGCGTGGATGTCATTCTTCACGCCGATCAATCTCTCGAAGTCATTGACGATGGTCGCGGTATGCCGGTGGATATTCACCCGGAAGAGGGCGTGCCAGCGGTTGAGCTGATTCTTTGTCGTCTGCACGCGGGCGGCAAGTTTTCCAACAAGAACTATCAGTTCTCCGGTGGCTTGCACGGCGTAGGGATTTCCGTGGTCAACGCCTTGTCTCGCCGCGTTGAAGTGAACGTGAAGCGTGACGGCCAGATTTACAATATCGCTTTCGAAAATGGCGAGAAGGTCAGCGACCTCAAAGTTGTCGGTACCTGTGCGAAACGCGCGACCGGCACCAGCGTCCACTTCTGGCCAGACGAGAAGTTTTTCGACAGCCCGCGTTTTTCCGTCTCTCGTCTGACCCATTTGCTGAAAGCGAAAGCCGTGCTGTGCCCTGGGGTGGAAATCACTTTCAAAGATGAGGTGAACAACGCCGAGCAGCGCTGGTGCTATCAGGACGGTCTGAACGACTATCTTGCCGAAGCGGTGAACGGCCTGCCGACCCTGCCGGAAAAACCATTTATTGGCAACTTTGCTGCTGAAACCGAAGCGGTGGACTGGGCGCTGCTCTGGCTGCCGGAAGGTGGGGAACTGCTGACGGAAAGCTACGTTAACCTGATCCCGACCATGCAGGGCGGTACCCATGTAAACGGTTTGCGTCAGGGGCTGCTCGACGCGATGCGCGAATTCTGCGAATACCGCAATATCTTACCGCGCGGCGTGAAGCTCTCGGCGGAAGATATCTGGGAACGCTGTGCATATGTGCTGTCGGTGAAGATGCAGGATCCGCAGTTCGCCGGACAGACTAAAGAGCGTCTGTCATCGCGTCAGTGCGCGGCCTTTGTTTCCGGCGTGGTGAAAGATGCTTTTAGCCTGTGGCTCAATCAGAACGTTCAGGCCGCAGAAATGCTGGCGGAAATGGCGATTTCCAGTGCCCAGCGCCGCCTGCGCGCCGCGAAGAAAGTGGTGCGTAAAAAGCTCACCAGCGGCCCGGCACTGCCTGGCAAACTCGCGGACTGTACCGCCCAGGATCTCAACCGGACCGAGTTGTTCCTGGTGGAAGGGGACTCGGCGGGCGGTTCTGCCAAGCAGGCACGCGATCGTGAATATCAGGCGATCATGCCGCTGAAAGGCAAGATCCTGAATACCTGGGAGGTCTCCTCCGATGAGGTGTTGGCATCCCAGGAAGTGCATGACATTTCCGTGGCGATCGGTATTGATCCCGACAGTGACGATCTGAGCCAATTGCGTTACGGCAAGGTCTGTATTCTGGCGGATGCTGACTCGGATGGACTTCACATCGCGACGTTGCTATGCGCGCTGTTTGTGAAACATTTCCGGACGCTGGTGAAGAACGGTCACGTCTACGTTGCGCTGCCGCCGTTATATCGTATCGATCTGGGTAAAGAGGTTTACTATGCCCTGACCGAAGAAGAGAAAACGGGTGTACTGGAGCAGCTTAAGCGTAAGAAAGGCAAGCCGAACGTGCAGCGCTTTAAAGGCCTGGGTGAAATGAACCCGATGCAGTTGCGCGAAACGACGCTCGATCCGAATACCCGCCGCCTGGTGCAGCTTGTTATCAGTGACGATGACGACCAACGCACCAATGCGATGATGGATATGCTGCTGGCCAAGAAACGTTCGGAAGATCGTCGTAACTGGTTGCAGGAAAAAGGCGATATGGCGGATATTGAAGTTTAAGCAACTGAAACTCTTCAGGCCGGGTGGCCTGAAGAGTGTTTGCCTCAGTTAATCCATTATCGCTTTCTGTTTTGGTGAAAGGTGTTGTGTTTCAGCGGCAATTTCCGGCCAGAGTTTTTCATATTTTACCCCAGTCAGATCTTCCACAATGCTGCGCGTTTCAGCCGTTACGGCTGCACGTGAACCGTTCTTTTTCAACCTTTCTACTTCATCAACAAACACTTTATGAGTCTGTTTATTCAGATGGAAGGTCAATGCCTGCCATAAGGCGAGCACCAGCAAGCCTGCGGTACCGATAAACAGCGTCATGGCAATGGTATGAACAGCTTGTTCTGGCTGAACCTGACTGCCTTTTACAAAACCGCCTTCCTGCAGAATAAAACCGACAATAAAGGTCGCGATAGCGACGGTGGTTTTGCGAGAGAAGGTCATCACCGCAGCAAACAGGCCTTCACGGCGCTGACGCGTAATCATCTCATCAATGTCCGGAATAAACGGAAAGACGTTCCACGGCGTGAATTCCAGAACACAGCGGCCAACCTGGTACAAACCGGCAAGGATAATCAGTAACAGGGCTTTTTGTTCCGTCGGGAAGAGATAAATCAGCAGAATGCCGCCAAGGCAAAGCATCATCAGGCTATAGGCAAAAACATACAGTTTTGACGGGCCAAATTTGATGATGCCGAAACCGGCCACCAGTGTAACGGGCAGACCGATAATACTCATCGACAGCAGGCTTCCCGCAAATGCGGAAGAAACTTGCAGGCAATAGACGCAGAAAAATACAAAAACGGTGTTGTAAATATCTTTAGCGGTAAAGGAGAGCAGATAGATGGCCAGATGTTTACGGAAAGCTCTGACTTTCAGCGTTGACAAGTAATCCTTAAAAAGGCCCACAATATTCACCCGTGAAGCCGAGCGATCGCTTTCCAGTTCGGCAAGCATTTCCGGCGTTAATTCGCGCTCCCAGGTCACTTTCCATGAGATAAATACGCAAACCATAAAAGCCACGGCAAATACAATACCGTTTATCAGGTAGGCTTCCGCACTTTTTTCGCCAAGGTAGCCAATCAGCAGCCCCGGAATAAATGTGGCGAGAAAGGTGCCCGTTGCAGAAAGAAACATACGCCCTGTAGACAGTTTTGTCCTGGAGTTGAAATCTTTGGTCATTTCAGACGGCAGCGTTTCCCACGGAATAAGCACCATGGCAGCGATAATTTCAAAGGCGAGATAAACGCTGAGATAGAACCAGTAGTTCATGCCATTCAGCCAAAGAAGGGCATAAACCAACATCAACGGTGAACCAATCAGCAGAAAAAACCGGCGACGGCCAAATTTCTTACCAAGCGTATTTTTATAAAAATGGTCGGTGAATGACCCCATGAACAAGCTGATTATTGCATCGACAATTCGCGCTATTGCCACGATGGAAGCCGCTTGTAATGGCGAGAGGCCAACAAAAGTTGTGTAATAAAATAATAGCCATGCGCCAATGACGGTAAATGCGCCACCCCCCATGATATCGGTAAGGCCATAACCGATACTGACAGGTATGGTAATTTTTCTTTCTGAGTTCTTCATGTTTTATCTCGATTGTAAAATCAGAAATTGAAATAAGAACGGGCGTTATCAGCGCAAATCCCTTTGACCATGCTGGATAAAATATCCATATCCTCTGGTACCTCACCCCGGTCCACCCAACCGCCTATAAGATTGCAAAGAATACGTCTGAAATAATCATGGCGGGTATAAGAAACAAAACTCCGGGAATCAGTAAGCATGCCAATGAAATTAGCAAGTAGCCCCTGATCGGATAATGTCGTTAATTGATTGAGCATGCCTCGCTGGGTATCGTTAAACCACCATCCCGAACCGAATTGCATTGGCGATTTAATTCCTTCCTCACCACTCTGAAAATTAGCCAATGCGGATGCTACAATATCGTTGTAGCCAGCGTTTAAGTTGTAGAGAATGGTTTTAGGTAAGCCGTCATTTTCCGCCATTGCGTTGAGCAGAGCATTTAAATGAGCAGCCAGATTTTGTTGGTCGGCAATTGAATCAAAACCGCTATTAATACCAATGGCGTGATATTGCGGCATATTGTTATTGCGGATAGCACCGAAATGAATCTGCATCGCCCACTCTTTTTGCTTATAGAGGGCGGCTAGTTTCACCAGCATAATGCTGTTCCATGCCTGCATCCCCTCAGGAGAAAGCGCTTGTTGCGCCATTCTGGCTGCAAAAAGCGTCTCTGCCTGCTCATCGCTGACGCGCTGATAGCTCACTTCCAGCGGACCATGGTCGGAAATACGGCAGCCCACTTCATGGAAAAAATCGATACGCCCGGCAATGGCAGCAATGAATGATGAAAAATGCGTAACAGTGACTGAGCTTATTTTACTGAGCTGATCAATAAATTGGCTAAAGCGGACGGGATCCGCTTCGAATAATTCATCCGGACGAAATGTCGGCAGAATACGCGTAGTAAACCCGTTATCATTTTTAAGTAGTTGATGATATTTCAGATCATCAAGAGGTTTATCGGTCGTACAAATAACCTCAACATTCGAGCGTGTAATAAGGTTGCGCGGGGTGAAATCACTATTTTTCAATTTGTTATTACATTCATTCATCACTTCGCGCCAGTTGCTATGGTTTAGCGGAGTGTGAATATCAAAATAATGAGCTAATTCAAGGTGTGTCCAGTGATATAACGGGTTGCCAAAGCTGGATTCAACCGTTTTAGCCCAGGCCTCAAATTTCTCCTCAGCAGAAGCATTGCCTGTAATATATTTTTCCTTAATACCATTGGCACGCATAGCTCGCCATTTGTAATGGTCGCCTTCAAGCCAGAGGTGGGTGATATCGCGAAAGGGGAGGTTTTCGAAAATATCCTTCGCTTCAAGATGACAATGATAATCCAGTATCGGTTGTTTCTTAGCATAGCGCGTATATAGCGTTTTTCCTGCGCTACTGTTAATCATAAAATCGTCGTTAATCAACGTCATGACCGACTTGCTCCTGAAATTTTTTACCTGAGGAAATTCTATAGATGCATTAACTGAGCTGTATTTACGGTATACCTAAAAACCGCTCAGTCTACTACCATACCAGATTAGTTTTTAATTATGTGAAGATGGTCAAATTTTGAAATGATGTTTTAACCACATTTACGGGTTAGTTATTAACGGATGCTTAACATACTGCTTAATCTATTTAACCTCGCTTATTGATTCACAAAATCTATTGATTATTGAAGCTCGTCGTTTTACTGTACTGCTCATCAGCTACTAGTATGGTAGATATTTTTATTCATTCGGGTCGAGGTTGTTTTATGCAGATGACAATGCGGTGGTTTGGACCAAAAGAGGACAAGGTTTCTCTGGAATATATTCGCCAGGTTCCGGGCGTCGAAGGTGTAGTCGGCGCGTTGTACGACGTCCCGGTAGGCGAAATCTGGCCCGAAGACAAGATTGAAGCGCTGGTCGGCCAGGCCAGTGCTGCCGGGCTGAAAATGGAGGTTATCGAAAGCGTTAATATTCATGACGACATTAAAATTGGTCTGCCGAGCCGCGATCGTTACATAGCCAATTACCAGCAAACTATTCGAAATCTGGCGCGGTTTGGTGTGAAAGTCATTTGCTACAACTTCATGCCTGTTTTTGACTGGATGAAGACTGACATGAACTATGTTCTGCCAGACGGCTCCCTGACCATGGCATTTGAGAAGAAGGATATTGATAAAAGCCTGGAAGAGGTGGTCAGTGAAGTGCTCAGTAATTCAAACGGCTTTGCGCTGCCTGGGTGGGAACCGGAACGACTGGCGCAGGTACAGAAATTATTCGCCAGTTATAAAGATGTCGATGACGAAAAGCTGCGTGAAAATTTAGTTTATTTTCTCAAGGCAGTGATTCCGGTTTGTGAAGATGTTGGCGTCAAAATGGCTATTCATCCGGACGATCCGCCGTACTCTATTTTCGGTCTGCCGCGCGTGGTCAAAAATCGTCAGGATCTGGATTGGCTCTGCAATGCCGTGAATTCAGAAGCCAACGGCATCACTCTTTGCACGGGGTCAATTGCAGAAGACCCTGAAAACAATGTCTACGAAATTCTGGCTGAATTTACCCGTCGTAAGCGTATTCATTTTGCCCATGTGCGTAATATTAAACTTATAAAAGATAAAGATTTTTATGAGTGCGCACATCCATCGCAGTACGGATCTCTGGATATGTACAACGTGATGAAAGCGCTGCATGACAATGGTTTCGATGGTTATATTCGCCCGGATCATGGTCGCTTTATCTGGGGGGAGACCGGTCGCCCGGGCTACGGATTATACGATCGCGCACTGGGTGTCACTTACCTGATGGGCCTGTGGGAAGCGTTACAAAAACAGTCTGCGTAATGTTCTGAAACTGGCGATACTCCATCGCCATAACCCTGTGATACTGAAATCACGGGCGCCTGGATAATGCATTTTACGGCGCAACCGGATGTCCCGGGTGCGCTTTTTTCATACCCCTTTATCTCTCTTTTTCCCGGTCTACCCCCTCTCTACCCCTCATGTTGTACAACGCCGCTTCAACGCTTTTATTCTCTCATTAAAGGTGTATTTTATTTGCAATATATCGTTTCAACCGACACTCACTTTATTAAGGATGAAACATGCAACGTATTGTTATACCAACACATTATGTGCACGTGCGATCAACGCCTTTATGGACCAAAGAGACTGCACCTGCCTCTATATGGCAACGCCATCTGGATGCCGGGACGCGCCAGGGGGTAAATCCACGCTTGTGTGTTATGCAGGGGGCGATTCGCTATTACGGCTATGCCGACGAAACCAGCCCGCAGCCGGTGGAAACGCTGACCATCGAAGCGGGACAGTTTGGCGTATTTCCGGCAGAAAAGTGGCATCGCATTGAAGCGCTATCAGACGATACGGTATTCAATGTCGATTTTTGGGTCGATCCCAATGTACTAATTGAAGGGTGAGGTGGATGTCATGACAACGGAAAACAAAGGCTATTCTCTGGTCATCACAAACCGCAGCAGCAAAACAAGCGCAGAGAAAGTGTATCTGAAACCGATGGCGCTCTATGTGCCGGATATCGCCGTCGCGGCGGTAGCAGAGCTGGTTGAAACATTGGCGGACAAGAGCGCAAGCGAGCGGGGTTTTATTCTGACGGTGACCAATAACAATAACGGCGTGTCAGTGGATAAAGATTTCTCTGCGCTGGCTGAGTTGCAGGATGCCACCGTGGCAGCGGATGCGGTCAAGGATCTGATTAATATCGTGCGTGGCTATGAATCAGACGAAGAAACCAACGTCTGCGGATGGTAAACGGGCTCTGATGTTGCATGTGTAATACCGTCATCGTGAGTTACCCATGTGAAATGAAAATCTCTAACCTTTCGTTTGACATGGGTAATTGCAAGGCGGGGCATGTGGCTTTTGCGATATTGTAAAAGCGTCTGGCCTATCCCTTGTGTAGCCCGGACAAGGCGTCTCCGCCGCATCCGGGAAACCCCGAGACAAGATCGGGTTCTACGAGGGGATTAAACCCCTTGTTCCAGAATGCGGATATGCGTTTCCAGAACATCGCCTTTCACGGCTTCGCTCCAGGCTTTCATATGGGGCGTTTGCAGATGTGCTTCTAAGTGCGCCACGCTCTCCCAGTTTTCCACCATGATGATGGAGTCCGGTGCGGTTGTCTGGAAACTGACGCCTGCGGCATGGTCAACCCACGGCGCATAGCCATGGCAACCCTCTTCCTGCAACACGGTCGGGATAATTTTTGCGAATTGATCAAGGACCGCCTGGCGATGGTGCTGGCCAGGACGGGTACGAATTTCAGCAATCACTGTCAACATGGTTAACTCCTTCTAAGTCCAGTCTCACAGTTAAGCAAAAATCTCCGCAAGATGCTTGCGATATTCCTCAATATAACGCGGCACATCTGGCATTTTGATCACGTCATTCGCGATAAAACTCGGCAGGGCTTCCATCCCGAGGAACTGATTCGCTTTATGGAACGGCAGATAAACACCGTCAACGCCGACGCCATGGAAGAACTGCTCTTCATCGGTAAATGCGTCAAGCGGGGCATTCCAGGTCAGAGAAAGCATATATTTTTTACCCTGAATCAGACCACCGGAACCGTACTTTTTCGCGCCGTCAGAACGGGTACGGCCGTCACTGGCGTACAGCGAGCCGTGGCCTTCGGTAAACACATCGTCCATGTATTTTTTCACAGTCCAGGGGGCGCCCATCCACCAGCCGGGCATCTGCCAGATAACCACATCGGCCCAGAGAAAATTCTGCACTTCTTCTTTAACATCATAATCTCCATCGGTACGTACGCTTTTTACAGCGTGCCCGTTATCGCGCAGGAAACTTTCCGCGACGGAGGTAAGGGTGTCATTGAGTTGACCTTTGGAGTGGGCGAATTTTTTCGCGCCGTTGATGATCAGGATGTTGCTCATTTTTTGTCCTTAGTGAAACGTTAATGCCGGTCATTTTATCCCGCCTGCGTCGGTGACAAAATTGGCAAAGCGTGCAAAGACTTTTGCGTTTAAAGCAATAATCCTTCTCAGGTGGCGTACGGAAACGACTGTGCGTATTACGCAAGATCGGTCAGGATTAACGTCTGTCGAATCGCCAAAGTAGAGCCTCAGGAGGATGCGATGAACGACACGCGTAAGGCGGATTATTCAGCACGTTTCAGAATGGTTTGTCACTATATTGAACGTCATCTGGATGAGCCGTTATCACTGGAGGCGTTGAGTGCGATTGCGCACTGCTCGCCTTTCCACTTTCACCGGATGTTTACGGCCTGGAGCGGGTTACCGTTTTATCGCTATATTCAGTGGCTGCGGCTGCGTCACGCCTCATGGCGGCTGGCGTTTAATCCGCACGATAAAATTATCGATATTGCCCTGGATGCCGGTTTTCAAAATCCGGAGTCGTTCAGTCGCGCCTTCAAAACGGCGTTAGGTGCCAGCCCCCGTCAGTTCCGTCTTGAGCCGGACTGGGTGAGCTGGCACCAACGCGTACCGAAAAACGTTTTACAGGAGCGAACGATGAAAGAGATCAACATAGTCGTATTCCCAACCACGGCGGTGGCAATACTCAAACACCGGGGCGACCCGGCACGGGTGAATGCCAGCGCGGCAACATTTATTGAGTGGCGTCGAAGCAGCGGGCTTTCGCCGGTTGAGCGTTATCCGACCTACGGTATTGCGTGGGACGATCCCGCCTCAGTGCCTGCTGACGCGTTCCGCTTTGATATTTGCGCGGCCGTGGAGCAGGCCGTCCCGGCGAATACATTTGGCGTGGAAAATGGCGAGATCCCCGGCGGGCGCTGCGCGGTCATTCGTCACCATGGCTCTCTCGATTCCATAGGCGAGAGCGTGTATCACCTCTATCGGCACTGGCTGCCGGAGAGTGGCGAAACCGTGCGCGACTTCCCGGTTTTTTTCCACTATCTGAATTTTGTGCATCAGGTGCCTGAGCACGAACTCAAGACCGATATTTACCTTCCCCTCGCATAAGCATAACGCGGTCGCCAATCTTCGGCGGCCGCTGCCATGTTGATAAATGGCTAAATGATTCCTGACCAGACGAAAGTCCCCCGGCGCGATCGGTTTTGTATGCGCATCACTATGCCTTAACGTCACAGATAGGGTAGTATCTGCGGCAATATTGCCGCCGAAAAGGCGGACGCACACGTTGAGGAATCACACTTAATGAGCGATATGGCAGAGCGCCTTGCGCTACATGAATTTACGGAAAACGCGTATCTGAACTATTCCATGTACGTCATCATGGACCGTGCGTTGCCGTTTATCGGTGATGGCCTGAAACCTGTTCAGCGTCGCATTGTTTACGCTATGTCTGAATTGGGGCTGAGTGCCAGCGCCAAATTCAAAAAATCCGCCCGTACCGTGGGCGACGTGTTGGGTAAATATCACCCGCATGGCGACAGCGCCTGTTACGAAGCCATGGTTTTAATGGCACAGCCGTTCTCTTACCGTTATCCGCTGGTTGATGGGCAGGGGAACTGGGGCGCGCCGGACGATCCGAAATCCTTCGCCGCAATGCGTTATACCGAATCCCGTTTGTCTAAATACGCAGAAGTGCTGTTGGGTGAACTGGGGCAGGGCACGGCGGATTGGGTACCGAACTTTGACGGTACGTTGCAGGAGCCGAAGATGCTCCCTGCGCGCCTGCCAAACATTCTGCTCAACGGCACCACCGGCATTGCGGTAGGGATGGCGACCGATATTCCTCCGCATAACCTGCGCGAAGTGGCAAAAGCGGCTATCGCCCTGATTGAACAACCGAAAACCACCCTTGACCAGTTGCTGGATATCGTCCAGGGGCCAGATTATCCGACCGAAGCGGAAATCATCACGTCGCGAACTGAGATCCGTAAAATTTACGAGAACGGGCGTGGTTCCGTGCGGATGCGTGCGGTGTGGAAAAAAGAAGACGGCGCAGTGGTGATTACCGCGCTGCCGCACCAGGTTTCCGGTGCGCGCGTACTCGAACAGATTGCCGCCCAGATGCGCAACAAAAAGCTGCCAATGGTGGACGACCTGCGCGATGAGTCCGACCACGAAAATCCGACCCGCCTGGTGATTGTGCCGCGCTCCAACCGCGTGGATATGGAGCAGGTGATGAATCACCTGTTTGCCACCACCGATCTGGAAAAAAGCTACCGCATTAACCTGAACATGATCGGTCTGGATGGTCGCCCGGCGGTGAAAAACCTGCTGGAAATTCTCACCGAATGGCTGACATTCCGTCGCGATACGGTACGCCGTCGCCTGAATTACCGTCTGGAGAAAGTGCTCAAGCGCCTGCATATCCTTGAAGGTCTGCTGGTGGCATTCCTCAATATTGACGAAGTGATTCATATTATTCGCACCGAAGATGAGCCGAAGCCGGTTCTGATGTCGCGGTTTGGCATCAGCGAGACCCAGGCAGAAGCCATCCTCGAACTGAAATTGCGCCACCTCGCCAAACTCGAAGAGATGAAAATTCGCGGTGAGCAGGACGAGCTGGCAAAAGAGCGCGATCAACTGCAGGCTATCCTTGCCTCTGAGCGCAAGATGAACAATCTGCTCAAGAAAGAGCTGCAGGCGGATTCTGATGCTTTTGGCGACGACCGCCGTTCACCGCTGCATGAGCGTGAAGAAGCGAAGGCGATGAACGAACACGATATGCAGCCGTCTGAGCCGGTGACTATCGTGCTGTCGCAAATGGGTTGGGTGCGTAGCGCCAAAGGCCATGACATTGATGCGCAGGGCTTAAGTTATAAAGCGGGCGACAGCTGGAAGGCGTCGGCGAAAGGCAAGAGCAATCAGCCGGTGGTCTTCATCGACTCGACCGGGCGCAGCTACGCCATTGACCCCATTACGCTGCCTTCCGCGCGCGGGCAAGGGGAGCCGTTAACCGGTAAATTGACCCTGCCGCCGGGCGCCGTTGTTGAGCATATGGTCATGACTAACGAAGACCAGAAACTGCTGATGGCGAGCGATGCTGGCTATGGTTTTGTCTGCACGTTCAACGATCTGGTGGCGCGCAACCGTGCGGGTAAAACGCTGATCAGTCTGCCGGATAACGCCCGTGTGATGCCGCCGCTGGAAATTGAAAACGACGCGGATATGCTGCTGGCGATCACCACGGCAGGGCGCATGCTGATGTTCCCGGTGGGCGATCTGCCGCAGTTGTCAAAAGGCAAAGGCAACAAGATCATCGGCATTCCATCGGCAGAAGCCGCAAAAGGCGAAGATGGCCTGGCGCATCTCTATCTGCTGCCGCCGCAGAGCACGCTGACGATTCATGTGGGTAAACGTAAAATCAAACTGCGCCCGGAAGAACTGCAGAAAGTGCAGGGGGAGCGTGGTCGTCGTGGGACATTGATGCGTGGGTTACAGCGTATCGACCGCGTTGAGATTGATTCGCCGTCCCGCCCCAGCGCCGGAAACAGCGAAGAGTAACCGTTCTGCATTCATCCCCCGCTCATCCGTGGGGGAATGACGAATTTTTCCCGTAAAAGCGTTGTTTATTCCAGAGTTGCGATTAACAATACGTTTTTACGACCCCGCATCTAACCCGGCCTGAGTGTTGCAGGCTAGTGTTTGTGCACATAGGGATGGGTTTTCGAGGTAGCTATGCTATTTATTGTTCGCTTCATTATCGTTGTTATTTATTCCATTCTGGTGTGTGTCTTTGGTTCTCTTTACTGCCTGTTCAGCCCGCGTAATCCGAAGCATGTTGCTACCTTCGGGCATATGTTCGGCCGACTGGCGCCGGTGTTCGGCTTAAAGGTTGAAAAGCGTTTCCCGCAGGGTTACCAGCAGCATGGCAAGGCTATCTATATCGCGAATCACCAGAACAACTACGATATGGTCACCGCGTCTAACATCGTGCAACCCCCTACCGTCACCGTCGGCAAAAAGAGCCTGCTGTGGGTGCCGTTTTTTGGTTTGCTTTACTGGTTAACGGGCAATCTGCTGATTGATCGTAATAACCGGGCAAAAGCGCACGGTACCATCGCCCAGGTGGTGAAGCATATTCAGAAACGCAATATTTCTGTCTGGATGTTCCCGGAAGGGACCCGAAGCCGTGGGCGTGGTTTACTCCCATTTAAAACGGGCGCGTTCCACGCGGCCATCGCCGCGGGTGTGCCTATCATCCCGGTTTGTGTGTCTGGTACGTCGAATAAAATCAATCTTAACCGCCTGAAAAACGGGCTGGTAATTGTCGAAATGCTGCCGCCAATCGAGACCACCGGTTACGGTAAAGATCAGATTCGTGAACTGGCCGCGCGTTGCCATGAGCTGATGAAAACGAAAATCGATGAGCTGGACAAAGAAGTGGCTGAGCGCGAGGCCACGGGACGGGTCTAATCCTTTTGCTATATTGATGCCGGGAAATGATTTCCCGCGCGGTTTATTCAGTTTTTACACGGAGCAACTATGTCACTCAGTCGGCGTCAATTTATCCAGGTATCCGGAGCTGCATTCTGTGCAGGCGCGATACCGCTGAGGGCGAACGCCGCCGGGCAGCAACCGCCGCTGCCGATACCTCCGTTAATTGAATCCCGTCGCGGGCAGCCCCTTTTCCTGACACTCCAGCGCGCGCACTGGTCATTTGCCACCGGTACGCGCGCTCAGGTCTGGGGAGTAAACGGGCGTTATCTTGGGCCGACGATTCGGGTCTGGAGCGGCGATGACGTCAAAATGATTTACAGTAACCGCCTGGCGGAAAATGTCTCCATGACGGTGAGCGGGCTGCAGGTGCCCGGGCCATTAATTGGCGGCGCCGCGCGGATGATGACCGCGAATAACGACTGGGCGCCGGTGTTGCCGATTCGGCAAAGTGCCGCCACGCTCTGGTATCACGCCAACACGCCAAACCGTACCGCACAGCAGGTTTACAATGGCCTCGCCGGAATGTGGCTGGTGGAAGATGACGTCAGTAAATCACTGCCCATTCCGAACCACTACGGTGTGGATGATTTCCCGATCATTATCCAGGATAAACGGCTGGATAATTTTGGTACGCCGGAATACAGCGAGCCTGGCAGCGGCGGCTTTGTGGGCGATACCCTGATGGTCAACGGCGCGCAAAGTCCGTTTGTCGAAGTGTCGCGCGGCTGGGTACGTTTACGTCTGCTGAATGCCTCCAACTCACGTCGTTATCAGTTGCAGATGAGCGACGGACGTCCTCTGCACGTGATCTCCGGCGATCAGGGGTTTTTGCCTGCGCCGGTGTCGATCAAGCAACTGGCGCTGGCGCCGGGTGAGCGGCGCGAAGTCCTGGTTGATATGACCAACGGTGATGAGGTTTCGGTTACCTGCGGTGAGGCCGCTGGCATCATGGATCGTCTGCGCGGCTTTTTTGAGCCCTCCAGTATTTTGATTTCCACCCTCGTGCTGACGCTGCGTCCTACCGGACTGTTGCCACTGGTCACCGATACGTTGCCGATGCGGCTGTTGCCATCGGACATCATGACCGGCACACCTGTGCGTAGCCGCGATATTACGTTGGGAAGCGATCCGGGGATCAATGGGCAACTATGGGATCCGCAGCGTATCGACATTACCGCCCAGCAGGGCTCATGGGAGCGCTGGACAGTGCGTGCTGACATGCCGCAATCGTTCCATATGGAAGGCGTACAGTTCCAGGTGCGTAACGTTAATGGCGCCATGCCGTTCCCGGAAGACCGTGGCTGGAAAGATACCGTGTGGGTTGATGGTCAGGTGGAACTGCTGGTCTATTACGGGCAACCGTCATGGCCGCATTTCCCGTTCCAGTATGGCAGTCAGACCCTGGAGATGGCGGATCGCGGGTCGATTGGTCAGTTGCTGGTGAATCCGGCGGCATAGCCCTCCTCCCCATAGGGGAAAGGGAGAAAACCATACCGTAGCCCTGGTAAGCGAAGCGCCGCCGGGGCGAGGGGGAAAGCCCCACACATATTCCTTCATTTCATGTATTGATCCAGCGTATAATCCACGCCCTTTGTTTATTTTTTTGCCACTTTTTTTGGAAGCAAGATGAGCGCAATATCCCTGATCCAGCCGGATCGTGACCTTTTTTCATGGCCCCAGTACTGGGCGGCCTGCTTTGGTCCGGCTCCGTTTTTACCTATGTCCCGCGATGAAATGGATCAACTTGGCTGGGATAGCTGCGACATCATTCTGGTCACCGGCGATGCCTATGTCGATCACCCGAGCTTCGGTATGGCGATCTGTGGGCGTATGCTCGAAGCCCAGGGTTTCCGTGTTGGCATCATTGCCCAGCCGGACTGGAACAGCAAAGACGACTTTATGCGTCTGGGGAAACCCAACCTGTTCTTCGGCGTGACCGCAGGTAACATGGACTCGATGATCAACCGTTATACGGCGGATCGTAAACTGCGCCATGATGATGCTTACACCCCGGATAACGTGGCGGGTAAACGTCCGGATCGTGCGACGCTCGCGTATACCCAGCGCTGCAAAGAAGCCTGGAAAGAGGTGCCGGTTATTCTTGGTGGCATTGAAGCGAGCCTGCGCCGTACCGCCCATTACGATTACTGGTCCGATACCGTGCGTCGTTCAGTGCTGGTGGATTCCAAAGCCGACATGCTGATGTTCGGTAACGGCGAGCGTCCGCTGGTGGAAGTGGCGCATCGCCTGGCACAGGGCGAGCCCATCTCAGAGATTCGCGATGTCCGTAATACCGCGATCATGGTGAAAGAAGCGCTGCCAGGCTGGAGCGGCGTGGATTCACGTATTATTGATATGCCGGGTAAAATCGACCCCATTCCGCATCCCTATGGTGAAGATTTACCGTGCGCGGATAATAAACCAGTCGAACCGAAGAAAGCCGAAGCGAAAGCGGTTGTTGTTCAACCGCCGCGTCCGAAACCGTGGGAAAAAACCTACGTGCTGCTGCCTTCCTTTGAGAAGGTCAAAAGCGACAAAGTACTGTATGCGCACGCTTCGCGTATTTTGCATCATGAAACCAACCCCGGCTGTGCTCGCGCACTGATGCAAAAACATGGCGATCGCTACATCTGGATTAACCCGCCAGCCATCCCGCTGTCTACCGAAGAGATGGACAGTGTTTTTGCCCTGCCGTACAAGCGCGTCCCGCATCCGGCCTACGGTAACAGCCGTATTCCGGCGTACGAAATGATCCGTTTCTCAATCAATATCATGCGTGGCTGCTTTGGTGGTTGCTCCTTCTGTTCGATCACTGAACATGAAGGACGCATTATTCAGAGCCGTTCGGAAGATTCGATCATTAATGAGATCGAAGCGATTCGCGACACAGTTCCGGGCTTTACCGGCGTTATCTCCGATCTGGGTGGCCCGACGGCCAACATGTACATGCTGCGCTGTAAGTCGCCGCGCGCGGAACAAACCTGCCGTCGTTTGTCGTGTGTTTATCCGGATATCTGCCAGCACATGGATACCAACCATGAGCCGACGATCAATTTATACCGCCGTGCGCGCGATCTGAAAGGCATCAAAAAAATCCTGATCGCATCCGGGGTACGTTACGACATCGCTGTAGAAGATCCGCGTTATATCAAAGAGCTGGCAACTCACCACGTGGGTGGCTATCTGAAGATTGCGCCGGAACATACCGAAGAAGGGCCGCTGTCGAAGATGATGAAGCCGGGCATGGGCAGCTATGACCGTTTCAAAGAGCTGTTTGATACTTTCTCGAAACAGGCCGGTAAAGAGCAGTATTTGATCCCGTACTTTATCTCTGCGCACCCGGGTACGCGTGATGAAGATATGGTTAACCTGGCGCTGTGGCTCAAACGGCACCGTTTCCGCCTCGACCAGGTGCAGAATTTCTATCCGTCTCCGCTCGCCAACTCGACGACCATGTATTACACGGGGAAAAACCCGCTCGGTAAGATTGGCTATAAGAGTGAAGATGTGGTGGTGCCGAAGGGCGATAAACAGCGTCGTCTGCATAAAGCGCTGCTGCGCTACCACGATCCGGCGAACTGGCCGATGATCCGCCAGGCGCTGGAAGAGATGGGTAAAAAGCACCTGATTGGTTCACGTCGCGATTGCCTGGTACCCGCTCCGACGCTGGATGAAATGCGTGAAGCGCGCCGCCAGAATCGTAATACCCGTCCGGCGCTGACCAAGCACACGCCGATTGCTCATCAGCGTCAGAATGGCTCCCCACGCAGCGAAACCGCAACGCGCGGCGCTGTGAAAAAGGGCGCGGTGAAAAGTGAAACGGTGAAGAGTGGTGCGGTGAAAAGCAGCGTAATGAAAAACGATAACGCGAAAAAAGCGGTAAAGCGTAAGGCGGGTTAACTGCGGTCTGATACCCTCACCCTAACCCTCTCCCACAGGGAGAGGGAACATGTGCTGCATGTGGGAGAGGTGCCAGCATTCCGTCATTTCCGATTGGGAGAGGTCTCTGGCTTTTCTCCCTCTTCCACAGGGAGAGGGAACATGTGCCGCATGTGGGAGAGGTGCCAGCCTTCCGCCATGTCCGATTGGGAGAGGTCTCTGGCTTTTCTCCCTCTCCCTAGGGAGAGGGCTGGGGTGAGGGTGAACTGGTAGTACTTTTCTCCGCCGCTTTATCGCCTAACGCTTCCTGCTGCCGCTCGCGGTTATACTCTTTAATCCCCTGATATAAGCTCTGGGTTTCATTGACGATGTCGTCAATGAGCCAGCGTCCATTTTCATCCACCAGCGAGAGCGTCTGTGTCACGGTCTCCGGCCCGTCGCTGAACGGGCGGAAGCGGACCACGGCGTCAACGTGCTGGCCATCATGGGGCACGATATCGACCTGTTCCAGCACCAGATTGTCATAATCCTGGCAATTGCAGATAGGATCGTAATTCAGATAGCCCACATCCCCCTCAGCCGTCAGCCGCTGATCTTCGGCGACTTCTTTCATGAGCCGACTGGAAATCACCTGATCTTTACCGGAAGCATCAAAAATAACGCCGGCTTGATTATCCTTATAGTGCTGATAGAGCAATTCCACGCTACGCTGAGGTGACTCAGCAAACGCGGAAAAGCTGCAAATAAAAAGCAATACCAATAGTTTTCGCATAGTCGATTCTTCTTGTGGGGCACTATACCCAGAGTAGCATTGCCTTTGCGCAGGCGTAAGTCTTCATATATGAAGAGATGTTCATCTGAATTCAAGGAGCGAGTGATGGCAACACGATTCTGGCCGGGTGTCGCGCTTTTAGCGCTATTACAAAGCGGGTGCGTTGCCTACACCCAGTCTCAACCCGCCCTGGAAGGCCGCCTGTTGGATAGCACAGGAAAACCCATACCTGCGGCCACTATTACGCTGAAAAGTCATCGTCCCGGCGCCAGCACCGTGACCGATAGCAACGGTTTCTTCGCTTTTGCAGGCGAGCACGAATGGTCGTTCTTTTTACCCATTGGGCCAATCGATAAGATTAACCTTTCCCGGTTGCTTATCAGCGCGCAGGGTCAGCAATACGATGTTTTGCTCTCGTATGGGCTGAGTGGGCCTTACGGTTCGGGGCCGTCGGAAGTGGGCGTGTTGTGTTCGTTACCTCAGGCGCAGCTGCCGACAGAAAAAGAGGGCACAACGCCGGAAATCTGCCAGCGTGTACCGTATAAAAATATGCAAGCATCCCGCGCGGCAGAGTGAGACTACGCAAATCAGCCCGGCCGTGAAGCCGGGCGTAAAGGGCTAATCAGTACAGCCCCAGCATTTTCCACCAGGCAAGGCCGATGACCATAAATACAGCCTGGTTGAACAGGCTGATTAAAAACCCTGTTCGCCACCAGATACCGGTTGGCACGTAACCGGCGCCAAACAGAATGGGGCCGCGTGCGTGGGTGTATTGCGTCAGTGAACAATAGAGGCTGCTGGTAAATGCCAGCATCAGCGCCATCGGCGCGGCGGGAATATTCAGATGAATACCTACGCCGAGGAAGACGGCATACAGCGCGGCGATTTGCGCATTACCGCTGGCGAAAAAGTAGTGGGTGTAGAAGTAGGCCGCGTTCAACAGCAACAGCACTATCACCCAACTGGTACCGCCCATCGCGTTACCGATACTTTCACCAATCACGCCGCCAAACCAGGTGGTGAAGCCCAGTTTTTTCAGCTGGTTTGCCATCATCAACAGCGCCGCAAACCAGATTAGTGTATCCCAGGCTCCTTTCTCGCTTTTTACATCTTCCCAGCTCAGTACCCCGGAAAGTAACAGCACCGACAGGCCGACGAAGGATGCCGTGGTCGGATCCACCCCCAGCGCATCGCCGAAGATCCACAGTATCAGCAGGAGCAGGACGGTGCCGAGCATCAGCCATTCGCCCCGGCTCATTTTCCCCATCAATGCCAGCTCACGCTGCGCGAGGACGGGCGCATCCGGGGTGTGTTTGATTTCGGGACGCGTTATCCAGTAAACCAGTACCGGCACAATCAGTAAGGAGACCAGGCAAGGGGCCAGCGCGGCGATGAACCAGCCGCCCCAGGTCAGCGTCACCCCAGCGTTTGCCGCCAGTTTCACTGCCAGCAGGTTGCCGGTATACCCGGTCATAAACAGCGCGGCGGTGACATCGTTAACGTTGCCGATACAGGTAATGAGAAAGGTGCCGATTTTGCTACGTGATTCATCTTCCGGACGAGAGTCAAAGCTGCGAGCCAGTGAGTCCGCAATAGGATAGATGACGCCACCGCAACGCGCAGTATTGCTTGGCATGGCGGGGGAGAGGATCAGATCGGCAAACGCCAGACCGTAAGCCAGTCCGAGCGTGCGCTTACCGAGCAGGCGGATCATTTGTAGTGCGATGCGTCGGCCAAGTCCGGTTTTGATAAAACCGCGGGCGATCATAAAGGCGACGACGATAAGCCAGATAAGTGAACTGTTTAACTCACTCAGTGCCGTGAGGATAGCGCCATTGGCCGTTTTATCACCGGCGGCGTAAGTGATGGCGAACACGGTGATGCCGATGATGCCGACAGCGCCAATAGGCAGCACCTTAGCGACGATTGAGGCAATGGTCGCGACAAAGACAATGGCAGAGTGCCAGGCCTGGGCGCTGAGTCCTTCCGGGGGTGCCACCTGCCAGAGACCGGTGGCGATAACAACAATAATAATTAAAGGGAGCCATCGGACTCCTGACGTATTTTTTTCAGCCATAAAGTCATCCCTATACATGATGTAAATAAAACGTCGAGGAAAAATAATCAACGTGAGTAATTATGTTGTTGCAGCATAAATTATGCTGCGCTACAAACGTGAATAAATACACACGAAGAGTGTGGTTAAATTGTTTCCTGATGTTTCTGATTTCATGGCAAAAAAAGCCCGACGCGGGCGCCGGGCTGGGGGGAGTAAAAAGAATTAGCCGCCGAACTGATCCGGGTCAGGGCCAAGACGTTTCCCCTGATCGAGTCTGGCGATTTCGCCCAGTTCGTCTTTATCGAGACGGAAATCCCAGACGTCAAAGTTCTCGGCAATGCGTGCCGGGGTAACGGATTTCGGGATCACGATCAGGCCGCAGTCCAGATGCCAGCGAATCACAATCTGTGCTGGGGTTTTGCCGTATTTATCCGCCAGTTCGCGGATAATTTTCTGATCAAATACCCCTTCGCCACCCTGTGCCAGCGGGCTCCAGGATTCGGTCTGGATTTTGTGCGTGGCGTTCCAGGCATGCAACTGACGCTGCTGCAAAAGAGGGTGAAGCTCAATCTGGTTAATAACCGGGGTCACGTTTGTCTCATCAATCAGCTTCTGCAGATGATGAATCTGGAAATTACACACCCCAATACTCTTCACCAGGCCCTGTTCCTGGAGTTTGATCATTCCTTTCCAGGCCTCAACATAGTGATCGATAGCCGGGACCGGCCAGTGCATCAGGTAGAGATCAACATAATCAAGCTGGAGTTTGTCGAGGCTTTCCTGCAATGCTTCCTGTGGGCGTTTCTGATCGTCATTCCACAGTTTTGTGGTAATGAACAGGTCATCACGCGCAACGCCTGCACTTTTTAATGCCGTGCCAACGCCGTCTTCATTTTTATACGCGGCAGCGGTATCGATAGAGCGATAGCCGACTTCCAGCGCTTTGTGAATGGCGGAAACCACTTCCTCATTGCCCGCTTTCCACACGCCAAGACCCAGCTGCGGCATCAGATTGCCGTCCGAAAGCTTAATCACGGTTGGATGTGTCATGCATTCCTCCTGTATGAGCTTACCGGGACATGTCCCGGTAAGGTTGTGTGCATTAAGTCTGGACGAAAAGTCCAAAAACGAAAGGCAGCGGAGTAAAAAGCTTAGCGTGCCGCTTCGTAAATGCGACGGCTGACATCAAGGGTAATGTCCTGATGTTCGCCGAGTTTTGTCATGCCGTGTTCTTCCAGTTTTGCCAGCAGCGCCGGGATGGAACTGCCGTCCAGACCGTAACCGGACAGGCGAGTCGGTACACCCATCTGTTCAAAGAAACCACGGGTTGCTTCGATAGCGGCATCAATACGGCTGTCTTCGGAACCTTCGGTGATATTCCAGACGCGTTCTGCGTATTGCAGCAATTTGGCACGTTTGGTGTCGCGTTTTTCATTCCACAAAGCAGGGAGCACTATCGCCAGCGTTTGGGCATGGTCAAGACCGTGCATTGCCGTCAGTTCATGGCCAAGCATATGGGTCGCCCAGTCTTGCGGCACGCCCGCGCCAATCAGGCCGTTCAGCGCCTGGGTGGCCGCCCACATGACGTTGGCGCGAACATCGTAATTTTCCGGTTCTTTCAGCGCTTTCGGGCCTTCTTCGATGAGCGTCAGCAGAATACCTTCGGCGAAGCGATCCTGAATTTTACCGTTCACCGGGTAAGTGACATATTGCTCAACGGTATGCACAAAGGCATCGACAACGCCGTTCGCCACCTGACGCGGCGGCAGGGTGTAGGTGTATACCGGATCCAGCACGGCAAAAATCGGCTGAACGTGTTCAGACATAAATGCTTGTTTATCACCGGTGGTTTTACGGGAGATAACTGCGCCTTTGTTGGATTCGGAACCGGTGGCTGGCAGGGTCAGCACGGAGCCCATTGGGATCGCACTGGTGATTTTGCCGCCGTAGGTTTGCAGAATTTCCCACGGGTCCACGCCATCGGCGTAATGGGCCGCTGCGGCGATAAATTTGGTGCCATCCAGTACAGAGCCGCCGCCGACCGCCAGCAGGAAGGTGATGTTGTCATCCTTGGCGATTTTGACGGCTTTCATCAGGGTTTCGTAAGACGGGTTGGGTTCGATGCCGCTGAATTCCCGTACATCCAGACCTTCCAGCGCGCTATATACCTGATCCAGCACGCCGTTTTTCTTCACGCTACCGCCGCCGTAGGTAATCAGTACGCGAGCGTCTGCCGGAATTTGTTCACGCAAATCGGCAATCGCGCCTTTACCAAACAGGATGCGGGTAGGGGTATGGAGATTGAAGTTGTTCATTGCTCGTTCCCTTTAGGTGGGTGATAGAAGAGCAGGCAGGATGCTGCCCGATGGCATTAATTGTGGCCGTGGCGGGCTTGCCTCTCAATGCACATTTCTGCCGATGTCTTGCCTGTTTCTCCAGGTCGCTGGAGAAACCGCACAAAAGATTGCACACTGTAGCGGTCAAAAAACAGTGAAGGAGCGGCGAATTATGAACCGTGACGAGATTTGCCAGGTATTAACGCAAAAAGTAAAAACACTGAAAAATAATGAAAATTATCTCAGCACGCTGCTTCCGGATATCCGTTTGCTTTACGGCACTGAGCCGGGAACCCGTACCCCGGTGATGTATCAGCCGGGGATCGTTTTTCTCTTCTCCGGCCATAAAATTGGTTATATCAATGAGCGTGTGTTTCGCTACGATACCAATGAATATTTACTCCTTACCGTACCTTTACCGTTTGAGTGCGAAACCTATGCAACGCCAGAAGTTCCGCTGGCGGGATTACGCCTTAACGTCGACATTCTGCAGTTACAGGAACTGTTGATGGATATCGGCGAAGATGAATCTTTCCAGCCCGCGATGGCGGCAAGCGGTATCAACTCTGCCACCCTGTCCGAGGAAATTCTGTGTGCGGCGGAACGTTTACTCGACGTGATGGAGCGCCCGCTGGACGCCCGTATTCTGGGTAAACAGATCATTCGTGAACTGCTCTATCACGTGCTCATCGGGCCGCGTGGCGGCGCATTACTGGCGCTGGTCAGCCGCCAGACCCATTTCAGCTTAATCAGCCGGGTGCTTAAACGCATTGAGAGCCAGTACACAGAAAACCTGAGCGTCGACGAACTGGCTGCTGAGGCGAATATGAGCGTCTCTGCGTTTCACCATAACTTTAAATCGGTGACCAGCACCTCGCCGTTGCAGTACCTCAAAAGCTACCGCCTGCACAAAGCACGGATGATGATGATCCACGATGGTATGAAGGCCAGCGCTGCGGCCATTCGTGTGGGTTATGAAAGCCCGTCGCAATTTAGCCGCGAGTTTAAACGCTATTTTGGCGTCACGCCGGGGGAAGATGCGGCGCGTATTCGTATGATGCAGGGGGGCTGATTTTCCTTCTCCTTTTGGGAGAAGGAAAAGAGGAAAAGTATCAGGCGCTGCAGTATTTTTTCTTAATCACCACGGCCAGGGTGCCCACCAGCCCGGCGACCAGCAGGAAAAGCGGCAGAATCATCAGGAATGTCATCACCTGATCTTCGTGGCGTTTTACAAAGGGGATCATGCTGATGGCGTAGCCCAGCGTGGTGATCATGCCGACCCACAGCAGGCCGCTCAGCCAGTTGAAAAGCTGGAAACGGCGGCTGGATAAGCCTGAAATCCCGGCCATGGTTGGCAGCAGGGTGCGCACGAACGCCAGGAAGCGCCCAGCCAACAGCGCCAGCAAACCGTGTCGGTCAAACATGCAGGTCGCCCGCTGATGATATTTCTCCGGCAACTGCGCCAGCCAACTCTTCACCACGCGGGTATTCCCCAGCCAGCGCCCCTGCAGGTAGCTCAACCAGCAGCCCAGGCTGGCGGCAGAGGTCAGGATTACGAGTGTCGACAGGTAGTCCATGCAACCACGCGCCACCAGCGCGCCAGCCAATAAAAGCAAACTGTCCCCAGGCAAAAACGAGGCTGGAAGCAATCCGTTTTCTAAAAATAGAGTGGCAAACATCACTAAATAAACGACGCCAACAATATGTGGATTCGCCAGCGCTGCAAAGTCGTGGTGCCAGAGCGCAGCGATAATGTCTTGAATTACAGCCATGGACTTTCCTGTGGTACCGCTTAGAGAAGGCTATTGTACCCGCTTATCGCCCGAAACACCTTGATCCCAGACGCAATTAATACAGAGTATTCTGCTGGCATAATGAGAATTTTCAACCAGCAGTTAACAATTTATACGATGCGCTGAAAACCTGCAGCCAAATCTTCAATTAAATCATCAACATCTTCCAGACCAATATGAACACGAATCAGAGTACCGCTAAAATCCACGCCGCCATCAGGACGGATAGCTGCGATTTGTTCCGGTTGATTTGCCAGAATTAATGATTCATACCCGCCCCAGGAGTAGGCCATGCTGAACAGCGAGAAATTATCGAGGTAGGCTGCCATCTCTTCATTGTTAAGACGCTTGTTCAGAATGAAGGAAAACAGACCGCTGCTGCCGTTAAAATCGCGCTTCCAGAACTCATGTCCTTTGCTACCTGGCAGCGCCGGATGGTTAACCTGCGCGACTTGCGGGTGCGAAGCCAGCCACTGTGCGATTTTCAGACTGCTTTCATGATGTTGACGCAGGCGTACGCCAAGGGTACGCAGGCCGCGACTGGTCATATACGCCGTATCAGCATCGACCATTTGCCCCATCAGATAGGCATTCTCGCGCAGTTGATCCCAACAGCGGGCGTTGGAAACCGCGGTACCAATCATGCCATCAGAGTGACCAATCAGGTATTTGGTGGCTGCCTGAATAGAAATATCGATATCGAACTCAAGCGCCTTAAAGAGAATGCCCGCAGCCCAGGTATTGTCGATCATAATGATCGCCTCGGGTGCAACGCTTCTGACTGCCTGCACGATTGCCGGCACGTCATGGACTTCCATGGTTATCGAACCTGGTGATTCGAGGAACACGATTTTGGTATTGGGCTGTATCAGACGCACAATGCTTGCGCCGATCATCGGGTCAAACCAACTGGTGGTTACACCGAGTTTGGCGAGGATTTTGGTGCTGAAATCCTGTGTGGGTTCATAGGCCGTGTTGGTCATCAGGATATGGTCGCCCTGTTCGACAAACGCCAGAATGGTATTGGCTACCGCGGCTGCGCCGCAGGGGAAAAGAGCACAGCCTGCGCCACCTTCCAGCTCGCACATGGCTTCCTGTAACGAGAAATGGGTCAGCGTGCCGCGACGTCCGTAAAAAAGCTCGCCCTTCGCGCGGTTGCGCGTGGCCTGCTTTTTCGCCTCGACCGTATCGAAAACCAGAGAGGAAGCTCGCTGAATAACGCTATTCACCGAACCCTGCGTGTATTTTTTGCTGCGCCCCGCGTTAACCAGAGCAGTATCAATATGCTTCGCCGTCATGTTTGCTTAACCTGTTTTTATACGTCTGGATGTCCAGACTACCATGAATGCCAGGTGATGCATCGATACCCGTTCTGATAAAGCATAAAATTTTATGAATATTCAGCTATGAGACTTTTTTACTGCGTGAGCGCAAGGAAAACGCGGGGATATTGCGGCAGTATGTAAATACTAATGAGAACTACTATCAATTCGACGATGTTTTGATATTATTATGCTCAGATTTTGTGATATGCGTCGTGGAGATACACAGTGGGTAATAATTTGATGCAGGCGGATCTTTCCGTTTGGGGTATGTATCAACATGCCGACATCGTAGTAAAAATTGTGATGATCGGGTTGATGCTGGCATCAGTGGTCACCTGGGCAATCTTCTTTAGTAAAAGTGCTGAGATGATTGCGCATAAACGCCGTCTGAAACGTGAGCAGCAATTATTGGCCGATGCCCGTTCGCTGGATCAGGCCAGTGAAATTGCCTCCTCTTTCCATGCCAGAAGTCTGAGTACGCAGTTACTTAACGAAGCCCAAAATGAGCTGGAATTGTCCGCAGGTAGCGAAGATAACGAAGGGATTAAAGAGCGTACGGGCTTCCGTCTGGAACGCCGCGTTGCCGCTACGGGCCGTCATATGGGCCGTGGTAATGGTTACCTTGCGACTATCGGCGCCATCTCCCCGTTTGTGGGGCTGTTTGGTACCGTATGGGGTATCATGAACAGCTTCATCGGTATTGCCCAGACGCAGACCACTAACCTTGCTGTGGTCGCACCGGGTATCGCGGAAGCGCTGCTGGCGACCGCGATCGGCCTGGTGGCCGCGATTCCTGCGGTGGTTATCTATAACATCTTCGCCCGCATGATCGGCGGTTATAAAGCGACGCTGGGTGATGTTGCCGCACAGGTTCTGTTGCTGCAAAGCCGCGACCTGGACCTGGCTGCCAGCGCCTCTGCAAAACCCGTCCACGCCGCCCAGAAACTACGAGTAGGTTAATGCCCCATGGCAATGCGTCTTAACGAAAACCTCGACGATAACGGCGAAATGCACGAAATCAACGTAACGCCGTTTATCGACGTTATGCTGGTTCTACTGATTATCTTCATGGTGGCCGCGCCGCTTGCGACGGTAGATGTGAAAGTTAATCTGCCGGCTTCTACCAGCCAGCCGCAGCCGCGCCCGGAAAAACCGATTTACCTGTCCGTAAAAGCGGATAACACCATGTTTATTGGCAACGAGTCGGTGACCGATGAAACGATGGTTACTGAGCTCAATGCTGTCACCGAAGGGAAGAAGGATACGACGGTTTTCTTCCGCGCAGATAAGACCGTTGACTACGAAACCATTATGAAGGTGATGGATACCCTGCATCGCGCGGGATATCTCAAAATTGGCCTGGTCGGAGAAGAGACCGCAGCCGCGAAGTAACCCTCGCGTTTGCTTATTAAGGCTGGCCTGTGGGCCGGCCTTTTTCATTTCAGGATCCCGCTCAGCTAACGCTATAACGCATTATTTTAGGGATGTCTAATTTGCACTTAAGAATGTGTAAATCATTAAACGCGGGGATTATTCAGTGAATAATCAAATAGGGTGAATAATTATTGATAGTAACAGGGGGGATTATGAGGTTATTTCTGCGCTTGCGTAGGCTCTGAGGTGAGGGGCGTTACAGCGTCTTCTGGCGTGGTTTTTTCCTCAGGCGCGACGGTAGTCACAACTGCGGTACGATATTCTGCATCGGCAAGTTTGCGGCTGATACGCAGGGTTGCTGTCTCTCTGGCAAGAATATGCTGGTAATTGGCTTCCAGTCTGGCCATTACTTTTTCCAGCAGGTCAGGACGTTCCTGCACGATAGCGTTAATGGTCGCACCATAGATCTCTTCTTTCACCTGAAAGGCATAGATTTCCCGGCGATTTTGCCACTTCAGGCGCACGAGGGCTGCGGGGATGGAGATGAGCTCATGGGCAATGCGCTGGATAGTGGCATTCTTACTTTGAATGAGCGCATCAATATTTTGCTTTAAGATAAATTCGTCGCTGGGTTGATTGTCTAAAGTCAAATAAACGTCGTTATTATCTATTTTCTCCACGTCATTCATCCCCTAGTTTATAAAACAAAGGCGTATCTTTTTCGCGGGTAATGAGATTAAGCCAAATTTCATTTCCGGCCTCATTAATTTGTTTGGTCTTTTCGGAAATTATTTGGCTTAATGCCTGGGCATCAATCTCGCCTTCGGCTTGCAAATCGTTCAGCAGGCGGGCAAAAGTTTCGATTTTTACCACACGATATAATCGGTCTTTTATATGACGATCGCGCTCTTCAAGCAACATATTCCGCGACTGCCCGGTACGATTGGCGTTCGCTAATATATCGCTGGCATAATCAGAGAACGTTCTTTTTCCCTGAGTTAAATTAGTATCTTTTTCTGCTTCTCCCGGTTCTGTTTCCGTAACAGAAATGTGAAATCGAGCCGGGACAAGATTCTCGGGGAGCATTTCCAATATCCTTTAATATCAATAAGGTAGGCGAAGTTTGGGCGTGAGGTTCGTTGACAATATCATGGCGCACTTTTAAAATCAAAAAAAATGGAGCCTGCATATGAACAGTATTTATTATTCTGTTGTCATTTTATTGCTGTTAACGGGCGGCGTACTTTTATTGATGCGCGAAAACAATAAAAAGCCGTCCGTAGATGAAACTGAAACGTTGGCCCAGCAAGCTAAGCCTCTGTCCAAAGAGGAGGGCGAAGACCATTTCGCAATGCTAATGAATGCCATTACCCCGGTGTGGTACTGGCGAGTAAATCACGAATATATCGATTTTCTTCATGCGACGATTAAGCGTATGAACATGGCGGAGCTTAATAGCGTACCAGGGTTATTTGAGGCGCAGCGCCGTTGCAGCGATCTCAATTCCGCTGTGTACAAGTATTATGACAATATTAAAAAGCGCTGTTTAAACGGCGAAAAAGTGATGTACTCCGACCTTGACGTTTTGAACCTGCGCCAGTGTTTTCGCGAGTTCAGTATGGAAGCCTACCCGGAACTGGTTGTGTTGGTATGGCCAGAATATAAGCGCCCGGAGATCGACCCGGCAGAGGTGTAACTCGTCATGACGAGCCACTGCTGCCGGAGCAGCAGTGGTCAAGGGGGATTAATATTTCGCGTGGTGTTTGAAGCGGAAATCTTCCATAAAGCCGGTTAGTTTCTCTACCGCTCCGAGCGTTAGCGCGTTATAGATTGAGGCGCGCACGCCGCCAATGGCACGGTGACCACCCAGGCCGGAGAATCCGGCGGCTGTTGCTTCATTCAGGAATAACGCTTCCAGATCTTTGGTTGGCAAATTGAATGCAACATTCATATCAGAACGGAAAGCCGCTTCACCCCACGGACGGTAGAAATCGTTGCTACCGTCAATCAGGCCATACAGTAATTTCGCTTTTTGCTGGTTGATTTGCGCCATGTTTTCCAGCCCACCGACCTCATTGAGCAGCCAGCGGGTGACCAGCAAGACAACATAAATTGCGAAGACCGGCGGGGTGTTGAAGTTCGAATGAGACTCAACCTGGCGGCGATAATCCAGGAATGACGGCAGGTTATCCGGGGCGTTTTGTACCACGCTGTCGCGAACCAGTACGATGGTAACGCCTGCCGGGCCAATGTTTTTCTGCGCATGGGCATAAATCAGCGAGAATTTATCCGCTTCACACGGCTTCGACAAAAAGTCAGAAGACATATCACAGACGCGCGGCACATCGTCACGACCCAGAATACGATTGAACTGCAGACCTTCTACCGTCTCATTCGAGACATAGTGAATGTAGGGCGCGTCCGGCGAAAAATCTAATTCTTCATCGGTTGGCAGACGGCGATAACCATGCTGCTCGCCACTCCAGATGACGCGAACCGGGCCTTCACGCATAGCTTCGGTCACCACTTTACGGCTCCAGTAGCCGGTATCAAAATATTCTGCCGGGTGTTTTTTCCCCCGCAGCATGGTCATCGGGACCATAGAGAACTGCTGCGTCGCACCCCCCTGCAGGAACAGGATGTGGTAGTCGGAAGGCAGACCCAACAGCGTGCGAATATTGTTTTCGGTTTCGCGCACCACATTTTCAAACCAGTCTGAACGGTGGCTGATGCCAAGAATGGACAGCCCCGCTTCCGGGACATTAATGATCGCCTGTTGGACCTGGTTTAAAACCACCTCGGGCAGTGCGCCCGGGCCGCCGGAGAAATTCAGTGCGTTATTCGGATTCAATGACATGTTCATACCTGTGTAGCATAAATGGGTTAGAGCGTTTTACCGGCTCGTTGTAACAACATTTCCCGCATCGCAGTTTTGACTTTATGCATATGAATCTGCTTGTTGGGAAACATCTCTTCGTCGTCCATGGCGTGTACGACCATCGCCGGATCGATTTCAAAAATCAGTAATTCGCCGCTCTGTGTCTCGGCACAGTCGATACCGATGTACTCAAGGCCTGTGCGCTGGCTAATTGCCTCCAGGGCATCATGGTGACGTGCGGCAAAATCAGCGAATTCGTTCAGGAAGCGAGCCTCCTGGGCGCGCTTGTTTTCGTCTTCGTACATGCCTGCGTTGACGTAATGAATCATCCAGTTGGACGACACGCCCATATGGCAGGCATACGCTTTGCCGTCGATCAGCACCAGGCGCATTTTGCGGAACAGACCGTCGTCATTGCTGTAATCAACGAAACGCGACAGAAAAAACATATCGCCTTCGTGGTGCTGCAGATAGGAAGCGACGGCCTCACGGTCATCCACTTTTTGCAGACCATGGCCGCCGTGGCTGCCGACAGGACGCAGAATAATCGGGAATGCGTGATCGTCGGCGATATCAGACACGGACTTTTCTCCCGCAGCCACAGACTGCAGGGACTGGCGGCTGATATGCAGCGCCGGACAGATCACCAGACCGGGTACGTTTTGCAGCAGAATGCTGGCGTTGTGACGCTCAGAATTGGGGACATTTTGAGGTGAGTTCAGAACCGGCTTCGGCCAGTCGTGAAGTACGTTTTCCAGGCGCTGTAAAACGGCAGCTTGCTCGTCGCTGGCGCCGATGGCCACCATGACCAGATCGTGCTCCGGCACAGGGGAGGTCAACGGGTGCGGCGCGCCGGGATCCACATAGTAATGGATAAGATCGATGTCGCTGTCTTCAAGCAGGCAGTCGAGCGGAATATTGGCCGAAAGATTACCCGGCACCATCAGCAGCAGTACGCGCAGTTTTGTCGGCTGACGCGCATGCCAGTGGTAGACGCGTTGCATTTGCAGCGCCTGGTTTTGAATTTGCAGACCTGACTCTTCGTGCTTTAGGCTCATCATAGCGATGGCCAGGTTCATCCACAGGGTCGCATCTTCCGGCGCTTTTTCCGCAAGAGCGATCATTTCTTGTGTCATAGAGGAGAAGTCAACACCTGCGATGCTCATACGTAAAAACGGCGCCATTCCCAGGAATGGCAACGATTGAGCTTCCGGCTCTGACGTTAACGACATACTGAGTGCCTCGGGTTATACAGTCGATATGACTTATGATGCTATAAATAACCAGAGAGCAATGCGGTGATTAGCGGGGATAAAAAGCGGGATAACGGGAGTTACCCGCTGAAAGTGCGTTAATGCCGGGGTGAATATTGCGAATTTTTCTCTTTATCTCTCATAAACCACCTGAATGGTAATAAATGAAGGGAGCTGCGCCCCCTTCTTGTTTTACTTATCGGAGGAAGCTTGCCAGAGGTTGAGTTCACCGTCGGCGACATGCTTATCAATCTGTGCCAGTTCTTGCTCACTGAACGTCAGATTATTTAACGCCAGGACGTTTTCTTCCAGTTGTTCCGGACGGCTTGCGCCAATCAATACCGAGGTGACGCGAGGGTCTTTCAATAGCCAGCTCAGCGCCATCTGCGCCATGGACTGACCACGCGCGCTGGCCATCTCGTTGAGCAACCGCAGGCTGCTCAGGTTGGCTTCGGTCAGCATTTTTTCCGACAGGCCGCGAACCTTTTTCCCTTCTTTCTGCATCCGTGAGCCTTCCGGGATGCCGTTAAGGTATTTTCCGGTCAGCAACCCCTGAGCCAGCGGGGTAAAGGCGATGCAGCCAACGCCACTGGCTTCGAGCGTATCCAGTAAGCCCGTTTTATCGACCCAGCGGTTAAGCAAATTATAAGAAGGCTGGTGGATCAACAGGGGGATCTTCCACTCGCGTAGCAAGGCGACCATTGCCTGGGTTCGCGGCGTTGAATAAGACGAGATGCCGACATAGAGTGCTTTACCGCTCTGTACGGCCTGGGCCAGCGCCGCGGCGGTCTCTTCCATCGGTGTATTCTCATCGACACGGTGCGAATAGAAGATATCGACATAGTCCAGCCCCATGCGTTTCAGGCTTTGATCGAGGCTGGCGAGTAAGTACTTACGGGAGCCGCCGGAACCGTACGGACCGGGCCACATGTCGTAACCCGCTTTAGTGGATATCACCAACTCATCGCGGTAAGCGGCGAAATCTTCACGCAGCAAACGACCAAAGTTCTCTTCTGCACTACCTGGAGGCGGCCCATAGTTATTGGCTAAGTCAAAATGGGTGATGCCTAAATCAAAGGCTTTACGCAACAGGGCGCGTTGGGATTCAAGGGCATGAACATGGCCGAAGCTGTGCCACAAACCCAGCGATAATGCGGGCAGGCGCAGGCCGCTCTTACCGCAGTAACGATACTGCATCTGCTCATAGCGAGCAGGGTTGGCAAACCAGGACATGATGTCTCCTTTCTTGTAGGTGTAGGGTCGAAACCGTGTTTTATTCTATATTGCCATCGTGTCACAACAAGACTTTGTGTTTTTAATGCGGATGATTGTTGGGCAAGCACACGACGGTATGTTTTGCCTGACTGATGTGAAAAGTCTCTTCGACAGTAACTCTTCTGATAATAATTTCAGTACGAAATTATCAAATGATGAATGGATGGTCGAAACGTAAGCCGATGAGGAGGCCCGGACCTTCGCTGCAATATAGCGCTTAAAGCGTCACGGTAAGGCAAAATAGACTTGCGCAAATGCTTCATATCGTCAGCACTGGTGGTGATGAGGGCGATGAGCCTTTTCAGAAGATGCGCAACTTTTCTGAGAAAATTCTTAGGTTATGACGTTCGGGAATCGCTGCAACCGTTAGACGGATAAACGATAAATTATATTTATCCGAATATGTCTGAAATAACATTTTGTATCCCGCGTGCCTCACCATGCTGCCTGGTCTGTGTCACCTTTAGCACAACGTGCTATGTGATTTATTCCTTTTTAATCAGTTTGTTAGTATTTTATCCGGACGTTGAAGTGAATCCTGTCTTTTGTCACCATTACGGGTAACAAAAACATGCCTTTACGGCACTCATAATGGGGAGGTAAGACCCCTTTTTTATTATTGTTAGCGATATGTTTAATGCGATTTTTTGTATTTTTTTAGCATTCTTATTTTCATTTTTAATCTACTCGTGGTGTGCATACTTTTCTTTTTTTGCTGTCGGTTAGTATGATTTTTAAATGTCATCCTGGGAGGTTTTTATTCCTTTTATTTTATTTATGGGAATTGCGTTAATTTAATCTACGGTGCAGAACTGATGTGGGGGTAATAAATTTCTCTCATGATATAAGGCAGTTACCTATGGTTTAGTTAGGTTGCTAACCTTAAGAAATGATTGATAAATCGTCTTTACTTGTCAAAAAATAACATCCGTAAGCAGTAAGAAGTCATCTTTTCATATGGACAATTATTGCACATTTTGTGATCAATTTTTTACTTTGAACCATACATGTTTCCTGAATGGTGCCGATAAAGGAATTAACTCTCACTTTCGAGTAAGCATGTCCCTTCACAGCAAGGAAATAATTATGCGTATGCTTCAAAACTTTACTATCCGAATCGTCATGCTGGTGATCCTGGGCCTTTTTGGCCTGCTGTGGTCCGGTGTCGGTTTGTATAGCGTTTTCTCTCTTTCAAAAGTATCAGATGGCAATGAAGTCGATCGCCAACTGGTGTCTCAAATGACATTGCTTAGCCAGGGCAATGACCAATACTTCCGTTTTGTTACGCGCCTGAGTCGTGCGATGGAGACAAAAACCGCAGGCGGTGCAGTCGATTTTGCTCCTGCGCAGCAGTCGCTTGAAAGCATGGCGAAAAAACTCACCGAGTTTAAAGCTATCTCGCCAGGACCGATGGATCCGAAGGTATCAGAGCAGGTGATCGCGGCCTGGCAGGCGCTGCTTGATCAGGGCATCACACCGCAGATGCAGGCGGCCCAGCAGGGCTCGGTTGAAGCCTATCGTCAGCAGGCAAACAACGTGACGCCAGCCTTGAGCCGGGCATTTGGCGCAACCACTGACAGCTTTAACAAAGCGGCTGGTGCCAGTCTCGATGAAACTCGCGTGATGGTTGACACTCAGACCTATATCACCCGTGTGATTATTATCGTGGCAATGGTGCTGGGGTTACTGATTCTGTTATTCACTGACCGCTACCTGGTGGCCATGCTGGTGAGGCCGTTGGATGCCATCCGCGATCATTTCACGAAAATGGCGCAGGGCGACCTTAGCCAACCCATCCCCGATTTTGGTCGCAATTGCGTAGGGCGTGTTGTGCCCTTACTGCGTGCGACTCAGGATAGCCTGCGTGATGCGGTCAGCTCTATCCGTAACGGCAGTGAAAATATCTGGCGCGGCGCGACGGAGATTTCAAGCGGTAACAATGACCTCTCTTCCCGAACCGAAGAGCAGGCGGCTGCCCTGGAACAGACGGCGGCCAGCATGGAACAACTGACGGCAACGGTAAAACTGAACGCCGACAATGCCAGTCAGGCAAGTGAACTGGCCGATGTCGCCTCCTCCACGGCGAGCAAAGGCGGGGCGCTGGTTGATGAAGTTATCAGCACGATGGATGGTATCTCTCAAAGCTCGAAGAAAATTGCCGAAATCACCACGGTCATTAACAGCATTGCTTTCCAGACCAATATCCTGGCGCTTAACGCCGCCGTTGAAGCGGCACGTGCGGGCGAGCAGGGGCGCGGCTTTGCGGTAGTGGCAGGTGAAGTGCGTAACCTCGCCAGCCGAAGCGCGGGTGCGGCGAAAGAGATCGAGTCGCTGATCGCGGACTCCGTCAGCCGCGTGGAGAAAGGATCCAAACTGGTCAATGACACCGGCACGACCATGGAAGGCATTCTGCGTGCGGTTACCGAAGTCACCACCATCATGAAACAGATTGCGGCCGCATCCGCCGAGCAGAGCAAAGGCATTTCTCAGGTGGGCACCGCCATTACGCAGATGGATAGCGTTACCCAGCAGAACGCCTCGCTGGTAGAACAAGTTTCTGCTGCGGCTGCTGCGCTCGAACGTCAAACAGAAGAGTTGCAGCGCTCTGTACAACAGTTCCGTTTGTCTGCTGATGAGCAGGTTAACGTCGCCGCGCCGATGCCAGTGAAAACCCCTGCACTGCGCGGTACCGCTAAGAAAGCTGCTGCTTCGGCAGATGAATGGGTCGCGTTTTAAATAACGCTATCACTGCTCAAAATATCGCTATATAGTTATGTATATATCGATTGAGGGCAGTAAGAATGGAAAACCATTTTGGCAAAGGCTTGATGGCAGGGCTTAAAGCAATACAGGCGGATGAGGCCAGTCGCGTTGCGCATTTTTGTTCTGACTATAAACGCGGTTTTGTGCTCGGTTTTTCGCATCGCATGTTCGAAAAAACCGGTGACAGGCAGTTAAGCGCCTGGGAAGCAGGTGTGCTGACGCGACGTTATGGACTGGATAAAGAGATGATCATGGATTTTTTTCGTGAGAGTCATTCCAGCACGGTAATCCGTTTCTTTATGGCGGGTTATCGGGTCGAACGTTAAGTTCATTGCCGAATGCTTTCAGCGATATTTACCTCTTTTAAGAAGCCGTATCTCCGGATGCGGCTTTTTTTATTTCATTTCCAAAATCAATGTGATCTGTTGCTCCGATATTGAATTTTTTCTATATATAGCCACAGTTTTTGTGTGATTACTTGATCGCACACGCACAACTCTGATCGAAAACCAGGGTAAAAGCAGGGTTAATTTTTGGCAAAGGAATGACAATGCATGGCTGACGAAATTCCTCAACTGATGTCTTTTACCTCCTGCGGCATTAATCGTCGCGATTTTATGAAGCTTTGTACCGCGCTGGCGGCCACGATGGGGCTTAGCAGTAATGCTGCTGCGAAGATGGCGCAGGCCGTTACCCAGAATAAGCGTCCACCCGTGGTCTGGATTGGCGCGCAGGAGTGTACAGGGTGTACTGAATCACTCTTGCGCGCAACGCATCCCACCGTTGAAAACCTGGTACTGGAAACCATCTCGCTGGAGTACCACGAAGTTCTGAGTGCTGCGTTTGGTCACCAGGTTGAAGAGAACAAACATCACGCTCTGGAAACCTATAAAGGGCAGTATGTTCTGGTGGTGGATGGGTCGATTCCGCTCAAAGACAACGGTATTTACTGTATGGTGGCGGGCGAACCGATTATCGACCATATCCGTAAAGCGGCGGAAAATGCCGCGGCGATTATCGCGATTGGTTCCTGTTCGGCATGGGGCGGTGTTGCCGCAGCCGGGGTCAACCCAACCGGGGCGGTGGGTCTGCAAGAAGTGCTGCCCGGTAAAACGGTGATTAACATTCCGGGTTGCCCGCCAAACCCACATAATTTCCTCGCCACCGTGGCGCACATCATCACCTTTGGCAAACCGCCGAAGCTCGACGCGAAAAATCGTCCGCTCTTTGCCTATGGTCGCCTGATTCACGAACATTGCGAACGACGTCCCCATTTCGACGCCGGACGCTTTGCCAAAGAGTTTGGCGATGATGGTCATCGTGAAGGCTGGTGTCTCTACCATTTAGGCTGTAAAGGTCCGGAAACCTGGGGTAACTGTTCAACACTGCAATTTTGCGATGTGGGCGGCGTCTGGCCGGTTTCCATTGGTCACCCCTGCTATGGCTGCAACGAAGAAGGCGTTGGTTTCCACAAAGGTATTCACCAACTGGCGCACGTTGAGAACACCACGCCGCGCGTTGATAAACCACAGGTGAACAGCAAAGAAGGCGGCGTGATGTCGGCTTCTGCTGTCGGCCTGCTTGGCGGTGTGGTGGGATTACTGGCAGGCGTCGGGGTAATGACGGTGCGCGAGCTGGGCCGCCAACAAAAGAAAAACAACGCTGACTCACAGGGAGAGTGACCGTGAACAGACGTAACTTTCTGAAGGTGGCCTCCGGTGGGGCGCTGCTGGCGGGGGGAGCATTACCCGTTTCCGCCGCCGTGCATAACCGTCCGGCAATACCGGGCGCGTGGGGAATGCTCTACGACTCTACCCTGTGCGTTGGTTGTCAGGCGTGCGTCACCCGTTGTCAGGACATTAACTTCCCGGCGCGTAACCCGCAGGGCGAACAGACCTGGTCCAATAACGCCAAACTCACCCCCTATACCAACAATATTATCCAGGTATGGCGTAGCGGTACGGCGCAGCATAAAGATCAGCCGACGGACGGTTATGCCTATATCAAAAAACAGTGCATGCACTGCGTCGATCCCAACTGCGTTTCTGTCTGCCCGGTTTCGGCCCTGAAAAAAGATGCCAAAACCGGCATCGTGCATTACGACGCCAGCGTCTGTACCGGTTGCCGCTACTGCATGGTGGCCTGTCCCTACAATGTGCCGAAATATGATTACAACAATCCCTTCGGCGCGCTGCATAAATGCGAGCTGTGTAACCAGGCGGGCGTGGAGCGTCTCAACAAAGGCGGCCTGCCGGGGTGCGTAGAAGTCTGCCCGACCGGCGCGGTGATTTTCGGTACGCGTGAAGCGTTAATGGCCGAGGCAAAAAAACGCCTGGCGCTGCAACCGGGCAGTGAATATCACTACCCGCGCCAGACGCTGGACACCAACGATCCTAACGTTCGCGAAGTCCCAAAATACCATCCTCATCTCTATGGCGAACATGAAGGAGGGGGCACCCAGGTGATGGTGCTGACGGGCGTGCCGTATACCTGTCTGGGCTTGCCTGAGTTGGATGATGTTTCGACCGGGGCGCGTTCAGAAAACATTCAGCATACGGTGTATAAGGGGATGATGCTGCCGCTGGCCGTTCTTGCGGGCTTGACCGCGCTGGTGTACCGCCATACCCGAAGCGATGACCACAAGGGAGGGGATGACGATGCATCATGATCCGCAACCGCTTGGCGGAAAGTTACTCAGCAAGCCAATTTATATGTTTGGCCCGCTGATCGTCTTGTGCGGGCTATTTATTCTCAAGCGCCTGGTTTTCGGCCTGGGCTCTGTCTCCGACCTGAATGGCGGCTACCCGTGGGGGATCTGGATCGCCTTTGACTTGCTGATCGGCACCGGTTTCGCCTGCGGTGGCTGGGCGCTCGCGTGGATGGTCTATGCCTTTAATCGTGGCGAATACCATCCGTTGGTGCGCCCGGCATTGCTGGCCAGCCTGTTCGGTTATTCGCTCGGGGGGCTGTCCATTACTGTCGATGTCGGCCGTTACTGGAACCTGCCGTATTTCTACATTCCGGGCCATTTTAACGTCAACTCGGTGCTGTTCGAGACAGCGGTATGCATGACGATTTATATCGGCGTGATGGCGCTGGAATTTGCCCCTGCGTTGCTGGAGCGTCTGGGCTGGAAGGTGTCGCTAAAACGGCTCAATAAAGTGATGTTTTTTATTATTGCGCTGGGCGCATTACTGCCCACCATGCACCAGTCGTCCATGGGCTCACTGATGATTGCCGCCGGACACAAAGTGCATCCGCTGTGGCAAAGCTATGAAATGCTGCCGCTTTTCTCTTTGCTGACGGCGTTTATTATGGGCTTCTCAATCCTCATTTTTGAGGGCTCTTTGCTGCAGGCCGGGTTAAAAGGTAACGGGCCTGATGAGCGGCATCTGTTCTCGAAACTCACCGGTACGTTGAGCGTGTTGCTGGCGCTGTTTCTGGTGGCGCGCTTTGGCGAACTTATCTGGCGTAACAAACTGGCGCTCGCGTTTTCCGGTGATGGTTACAGCCTGATGTTCTGGGCCGAAATCGCGCTGCTGGCGTTCCCGCTGGTGGTATTTCGTCTGCCACGCCTGCGCAGCGACGCCCGGTTCCTGTTTACCGGGGCCGTGAGCATGCTGCTGGGCTGTGCGCTGTGGCGGTTGTCCTACTCGTTGCTGGCATTCAACCCCGGCGATGGCTACCACTACTTCCCAACGGCTGAAGAGCTGATCATTTCCATTGGTTTTGTGGCAACGGAGATTTGCGCGTACATCCTACTTATCCGCCTGTTACCCATAATTCCCCCGTTAAAACCATCAAAAAGCCATGAGGCGAGTAAAGCATGAGTCAACGTATCACCATCGATCCGGTGACCCGTATTGAGGGTCATTTACGCATTGATTGCGAAATTGAAAACGGCGTGGTTTCCCGTGCCTGGGCATCGGGAACCATGTGGCGCGGAATGGAAGAGATTGTGAAAGGGCGGGATCCGCGTGATGCGTGGATGATCGTGCAGCGCATTTGCGGCGTTTGTACCACCACCCATGCGATTTCCTCGGTACGTGCGGCGGAAAGCGCGTTGAAAATCAATGTGCCGCTGAACGCTCAGTACATTCGAAATATTATTCTGGCGGCGCATACCACCCACGACCATATCGTGCACTTTTACCAGCTTTCTGCACTCGACTGGGTAGATATCACCTCAGCGTTGCAGGCCGATCCGCAAAAAGCCTCGGCATTGCTCAAAGGCATCTCGACCTGGTCGCTTAATAGTGCCGAAGAGTTCGCCAAAGTGCAGCAGAAAATCAAAACGCTGGTAGCCAGCGGGCAGTTAGGTATTTTCGCGAACGGGTATTGGGGACATCCGGCCATGAAACTGCCGCCGGAAATTAACCTGATTGCGGTCGCGCACTATCTGCAGGCGCTGGAGTGTCAGCGCGATGCCAACCGCGTGGTGGCATTGCTCGGTGGTAAAAGCCCGCATATCCAGAACCTGGCAGTGGGCGGCGTGGCTAACCCGATTAATCTCGATGGCCTGGGCGTGCTCAATCTTGAGCGTCTGATGTACATCAAAACCTTTATTGACCGCCTGGAGGACTTTGTCGAACAGGTTTACAAGGTCGATACGGCGGTGATAGCGGCGTTCTACCCGGAATGGCTGACGATGGGCAAAGGTGCGGTTAACTATCTGAGCGCGCCGGAGTTCCCTACAGATGCTCAGAACGGCAGCTTCCTTTTCCCGGGCGGTTACATTGCTAACGGTGACCTCTCTTCACGTCGTGAAATCACCTCTCACAGTGATGAATACCTGATTAAGGGTATTCAGGAGAGCGCGAAACACGCCTGGTATAAAGACGAGGAGCCGCAGGCGCCGTGGGAAGGAACGACTATCCCGGCTTATACGGGCTGGCAGGATGAAGGCAAATACAGCTGGGTGAAATCCCCCACCTTCTATGGCAAAACGGTGGAAGTCGGCCCGTTGGCGAACATGCTCAATAAGCTGGCTGCGAAGCGGGAATCCACCTGGGAAAAACTTAACGATATCATCGCTATTTACCAGAAGCTCACCGGGAAAACGCTTGGTGTCGAACACTTGCACTCTACCCTGGGGCGCGTAATTGGTCGCACCGTTCACGCTTGCGAGCTACAGCATATTCTGCAGCACCAGTACAACGCGCTGATTGCCAATATCGGTAAAGGGGATCACGTAACGTTTGTGAAGCCGGATATTCCTGCCACGGGCGAATTTAAAGGGGTGGGGTTCCTGGAAGCGCCGCGCGGTATGTTGTCGCACTGGATGGTTATCAAAGACGGGAAAATCAGCAACTACCAGGCGGTAGTACCGTCGACCTGGAATGCCGGTCCGCGTAATGCGAATGGCGATATTGGGCCCTATGAGCAGTCGCTGATTGGCACCCCGATTGCGGATGCGAATAAACCGCTCGAAGTGGTGCGTACCATCCACTCGTTTGACCCTTGCATGGCCTGCGCGGTGCACGTGGTCGACGCGGACGGTAACGACGTTGTCTCGGTGAAGGTGTTGTGATGAGCATTTTGGTACTGGGTGTCGGTAACATTTTATTGAGCGACGAAGGCATTGGCGTGCGCGTTATCGAGGCGCTGGAGCAGCGCTACGTTCTGCCAGATAACGTGGACGTGCTGGACGGCGGCACCGCCGGCATGGAGTTGCTGGAGGCCATGGCAAGTCGCACCCACCTGATCATCGCTGATGCGATCGTGTCGCGCAAAAGCGAGCCGGGAGAACTGCTCATCCTGCGTGATGAAGAGGTACCGGTGCTGTTCAATAATAAAATCTCGCCCCATCAGTTGGGGCTTTCCGATGTCCTTTCCGCCCTGCGCTTTACCGGCGAATTCCCCGACAAGATCACGCTGGTGGGGGTGATCCCCCACTCGCTGGAACCGAACATCGGGCTTACGCCAACGGTCGAGGCAAGCCTGGAGCCCGCGCTACAGGCGGTACTTGCGGCGTTACAGGAATCCGGTATAACCCCGGCATTACGGGAGCGTGCGCATGTGTGATTTCCCCGGTTTTGAGCATTCTCCGCACGGCCTGGTGCAGGCTGCGTTTGCGCGCATTGCCGCAGAAGAGATGCAGGATTTGCCTTTTTTACATCCGACTATGCCGGTTTTCGTCCCCGGGTTTACGCTGTTTGAAGGGCAATGGATCGGCAGTGTATTGACGCCATGGATGTTGAGCCTGGCTATCTTTCCCGGCCCGGAACAGGCCTGGCCGCCGCGAAAAGTGGGGGAGAAGCTCGGTCTGCAGCTTCCCTATGGCGAGATGATGTTTACCGTTGGCGAACTGGACGGGATATCACAGTACTGTGCCTGCTCGTTGATGTCGCCGCTGGCACCGGATCTCAGCGTCGAGCAAGGGGAAGCGCTGGCCCGGGACTGCCTGCGGATGGTGCTTTCGTTGCCGGTGCGTGATCCGCAGATCAGCCGTCGGGCCCTGTTTGCCGGCCTCAAAGGCGGCGAGTATGCATGAGCTTTCCCTGTGCCAGAACCTGGTTGAGATTCTGCAACAACAGGCTCAGCAACATGGCGCAAAGCGGGTGACGGGCGTCTGGCTGGAGCTGGGGGCCTTTGCCTGCATCGAGGAGAGCGCGCTGCGTTTTGGCTTTGAGATAACCTGTCGCGGCACGATGGCGGAAGGGTGTCAGTTGCACCTTTCACAGCGTCCTTCTCAGGCCTGGTGCTGGAACTGTAACGAAAGCGTTGAGGTGAGCGGGGAAGCAGTCTGCCCGCGTTGCCACAGTCCCGGCTTGCAGCGAGAAAACGACAGCGGCATGCAAATCAAAAGTATCGAAGTCGATCAGGAGTAGCTATGTGTATTGGGGTGCCCGGCCAGGTGGTTAGCGTCGGTGAAAGCGTTCATCATCTGGCGCAGGTCGATGTCTGCGGCGTTCGCCGTGACGTGAATATTATGTTGGTGTGCGAAAGCGAGCCAGCCGCCTTACTTGGTCAGTGGGTGCTGGTGCACGTGGGGTTTGCCATGAGCGTAATTGATGAGCAAGAAGCCCTGGCGACGCTGGAAGCCCTGCGCGAACTGGATATGGATTTCACCGAACCTCAAAGATGAACCATCCCGGGTTTGGCATCGGTAATCATCTGCGTGACCTGCGCCAGATTACCGATTTTCGCCTCGCTGGCCCGGTAAAATTTGCTCTTATCTATCAGCAACAAAGACTGGCTCGCCCGGCGCAGAAGATGCGCTTTATAGGTGGCGTTGTATTTCGTTGAATCCCACATCTCTCCGCTGGCATCCACCCCTTCGCAGGAAAAAATAAACAGGTCGACCTCAAGTGATTTCAGCATCGTAACCAGCGCCGGGTTTACGTAGCAGCGATTTTGCCGTTCCAGACGCCCGCCGGAGCAAATCAGGTTGATATGCTGGCGGCGCGCCATCTCCTGGCACACGGGCAGGCTGTTGGTAAAGACCGTCAGCGGGATATCCGGTAACTGACGTGCCAGATGAAAGCAGGTCGAACTGGCATCCAGCGCCAGCGTCATGCCTTTCTCAATCCAGTTCAGGGCGTGGCGGGCAATATCGGCTTTATCGGCATAGTGGCTTTTGCGCCGGGCGTAAAACGGCTCGCCATCATTTTGCTGCGGCGCGTGAAGTAAGCGCGCACGACCGTGACGCCGGACAATTTTTCCCTGGGTCTGCAGAGCCTTAAGATCCCGACGAATGGTCTCTTTGCTGACGCCAAGCTGCCCGGCGAGAGCGTCGGTAGTCAATGTCTCATGTTCTGCCAGTAGCTGAAGTAACGATGCCTGGCGTGTCATTTTCATGTGGGTTCCGCCTGACGGTACGAGAGGGATAGCAGCATGTGACCAATGGCTGCGCCATTTTTACCCGTATGTTTAATCTGGTACATCGACTGATCGGCGCGCCGCAGCGCGTTCACAAAATCGTCGTCGCGTTGTACTTCATCAATGCCGATGGAGGCGCCAACCTGCGCATCGCCATTGTCCAGTTCGAACGGGGTGAGCGCGGCGCGCAGACAATTATGCGCAGTGCTATTGGTCAGCAGACTGTTGAGCGCAAACGGCAGCAACAGAACAAACTCATCGCCCCCCAGGCGTCCCACCACCGAGCCTTCCGGACAGGCCTCGCGCAGGCGCTGGCTCAACTGTATCAATAATTCATCGCCGCTACGGTGACCAAAGGTATCGTTAACGACTTTAAAATCGTCCAGATCGATAAACGCCACGCACAGTGGGCCGGCGTTTTTAAGGGTATCGAAGTGCTTGAGCAGCGCGTGGCGGTTCGCCAGCCCGGTCAGCGGGTCGTGGTTCGCCAGAGCCGCAAGCTGCTCTTCATACTGTTTCTCTTTGGTCATGTCGATATGGGTGCCAGTGACTTTTAACGGCTTGCCGTCGCTGCCCCACTCAGTGACGCGCCCACGGTCCAGCACCCAGGTGACGGTGCCGTTTTTATGCTGCATACGGTGCAGCGCTTCATAGAAAGGGGTTTTGCCATGCAGGTGATCGTAAAACGCATCCAGCACGCGCTGGCGGTCGTCCTCATGCAAGTGCTCTTTCCAGACATCAAAGTGGGCGCTGAGCTCCTTTGGCTGATAGCCGAGCATCGATCCCCAGCGGCGGTTGTAGATAATCAGTTTTCCGCTTGGCACATCAAGTTGCCATAAACAGAGCCCTGTACCATCCAGCGCCGCGCTGAGCTTATTACGGGCATCACGCGCAATCCGCACCAGACGGGCGTTATGCTTTTTTAGATTCTGGATCTGCTGTTTTAGCGCATTTTCAGTCATTTGGCGTGACTATGGATAAATAAAAGGCATTCTTACTGGTTATTTCCGGGGATGTAAATATGAAGTGATAAAAACAGTGTAAGGCCGGGTCTGGAAGGGATATTCCCGGACGTGTGACGTCCGGGAAGCGGAGTCAGCCGTTGCGTTTGTCTTCGGTATGGGTATCGAAGTCGCTGGCGTCGTGGCGTTCATGCAACTGTTCATTTGGTTCGCCAAAGGTACGGTTGACCATGCGCCCACGTTTTACGGCAGGACGTGCGGCAACCTCTTTGGCCCAGCGTAGAACATTCTGGTAGCCACTGGCTTCAAGGAACTCAGCGGCGTTGTAAACGCTGCCCAGTACCACGTTGCCATACCAAGGCCAGATGGCCATATCGGCAATAGTGTATTCGTCGCCCGCGACGAATGTGTGTTTCGCGAGCTGTTTGTCGAGCACATCTAACTGGCGCTTGGCTTCCATCGTAAAGCGGTTGATGGCGTACTCGATTTTCACCGGCGCATAATTGTAGAAGTGACCAAAGCCGCCGCCGAGGAACGGCGCGGAGCCTTGCAGCCAGAACAGCCAGTTCAGGGTTTCAGTACGCCCGGCCGGGTCTTTCGGCAGGAAGTGACCAAATTTCTCCGCGAGATACAGAAGAATGGCACCGGACTCAAACACACGCGTTGGCGGGGTGGTGGAGTGGTCACGTAGCGCTGGAATTTTGGAGTTCGGGTTTACGTCCACAAAGCCGCTGGAGAACTGATCGCCTTCGCCAATGCGGATGAGCCAGGCGTCATATTCCGCCTCTTTCACGCCCTTCGCCAGTAACTCTTCCAGCATGATTGTTACTTTTTGCCCGTTTGGTGTACCCAGCGAATAAAGCTGTAGCGGGTGCTTACCTACGGGTAACTCTTTGTCGTGGGTCGCGCCGGAAATCGGGCGGTTAATATTGGCGAATGCGCCGCCGGCGGACTTATCCCACGTCCAGACTTTGGGTGGCTGATAGTTGTTTTCTGACATGTTGACCTGCCTTTTCGTTAATGTATTGAAGCAGTGTAGCAGCCGTCGGAGGGGGCGTGTTTTCCCCATTCTTATCAGGCCAGAATGCGCGCCGCCCAGGCGCTGATATCATCGCCGCTGCCGAGATCTGCCTGTACCAGTCCGTTGACCATAAAGGTGGGGGAGACGTGAATACCGTTCTGGCGCGCATACTTACAATGCCATTTAATTTCCGTCTGCAATTCCGGGCGCGCAAAGGCTTCGCCCAACTTCACGCCGCTGTAATTTTCAATGCGTTCAATAATCTGCTGCGGCGTGGCCTCCATATTCGGGCCGCTGCAGTGGTCGGTAAACTCGAACTCTTCGCGATGATCGGCGACAGCCTGCATCACCTTATGCGCGGCATCGCGCCCATTGGGCAGCGTGGAGGCGGCAAGAATGCAGCGCACAATAACGCCAGAGAACATATGCCAGGGCTGCGACTGCAGGCGAATTTTTACTGTCACCGTGTCTTCACCCACTTCTTTTAGCAGCGCATCCAGTTTGTTAAAGGCGCGCACGGAGAACGGGCAGGTGGGTTCCAGAAATACTTCGAAAGTGCGTGGACCGTGACCCCAGAACAGCGGCTCGGCATGTAACGGTTGGCTCATGTTGACTCCTGATGGTTAGCACGATGTTGTGGCAGATGTGAACGTTGCGATGACAAAAGAGAATATCAGGATGTGATTTCGCGAGGCACTGGAATTGATGAATTTGACAGGAAGAACGGCTAAACCGCCCAAAACGCTAATTCAACAGCATGGCCACCTGGCGAGGCCATGCTGTTGATGTAGCGCAGGTCATTTTTCATTGGCAACAGAATAGATTTGCTTTGCTAAACCGGTTTAATTAAATTTTAGCGATACATTCTACCGGGAGAAAATCATGTCATCTCAAGTCTGGTGTCTGGGTGATGCCGTTGTTGATCTGTTGCCTGAGGGCGACGGGCGATTAATGCAGTGCGCGGGCGGAGCCCCGGCCAATGTCGCCGTTGGCATTGCGCGGCTGGAAGGGAAAAGCGGTTTTATCGGCCGGGTGGGGCAGGATCCCTTTGGCAAATTTATGTACGACACGCTTCGCCAGGAAAAGGTGAACACGGATTTTATGACCTTTGACGAAGCACAGCGCACATCCACCGTTGTCGTCGCCCTTGACGATGAAGGCGAGCGTTCCTTCACGTTCATGGTGCGTCCCAGCGCCGATCTTTTGTTGCAGGCCGATGATTTGCCAGCTTTCCGGCAAGGGGAATGGTTACACTGCTGTTCTATTGCACTTTCCGCAGAACCTTCGCGGAGCACGACGTTACTTGCCATGCAGCGCATACGTGAAGCGGGAGGTTTTGTCAGTTTTGATCCTAATATTCGAACCGATCTCTGGCAGGATCCGCAGAGGCTGCAACGGTGTCTGGAGCTCGCCTTTGAACTGGCTGATGTGGTCAAACTCTCGGAAGAGGAGCTGGCTTTTATGACAGCCTCCACGGATTTGCACATCGCGATAAAAACGCTGGTAAACCGATTTGCGATCAAACTGTTGCTGGTCACCCAGGGTAAAGCCGGTGTTCTGGCGCTGTTTCAGGGCGATATTTTCCATTATCCCTGCGTCCCTGTGGCAAGCGTGGATACCACCGGCGCGGGTGATGCCTTTGTGGCCGGGCTGCTATGGCAACTGGCGCAAACAGGCTTACCTCACAGCGAATCGGATCTGGCATTGAGCCTGAGGTATGCGCAGCGGTGCGGCGCGCTGGCGACCACGGCGAAAGGGGCTATGACCGCATTACCCCGTCTTGCGGCGTTGATGGCACCGCAGGACTGATTTTCCAACGATTTGCGACCCTCCTCACATTCACTAAACCGGTTTAGCTAATTTGTTTGCAGGTTGAAATTGACCACGATTATGATTCGCAACTAAACCGGTTTAGCAAAATATTCAATATTCTTACCTCTTTCTTAGGGACGCAAAAACAATGAGAAAAAGCACGCTCGCTATCACGCTTGGTTTATTAATGGGATCGGGTTCTGCCCTTGCGGCAGAGGCGGGAACCGGGAGCATTGAGGCGCGCCTTGCCGCGCTGGAGCAACGTCTGCAGGCCGCAGAACAACGGGCCACTAACGCTGAAAAAAGAGCGGAAGCCGCCGAGTTACAGGCAAAAAACCTGGCGACTGAACAGCAGAAAACGCAAACCACCACGGCAGAGGTAGCGCAGCGCACCACGTAACTGGAGCAGAAATCATCACAGGAAGGTGGATTTGAGTTCCATGGCTATGCCCGTTCTGGGCTACTGATGAGCGACTCCGCAGCGAAAACCCAGGGTGGTCCAGGGATGACGCCAGCCGGAGAAACGGGTGGACATGTAGGGCGCCTGGGTAACGAGCCGGATACTTACGTCGAGATGAATCTTGAACATAAACAGACGCTGGCTAACGGCGCCACCACGCGCTTTAAGGTGATGCTGGCCGACGGACAGCGCAGCTACAACGACTGGACCGCCTCAAGCAGCGACCTCAACCTGCGTCAGGCTTTTACCGAACTCGGCCATCTGCCCACCTTCACCGGCGCGTTTAAAGATTCCACCGTCTGGGCCGGGAAACGCTTTGACCGCGATAACTTCGACATTCACTGGCTCGATTCGGACGTGATTTTCCTCGCCGGAACCGGGGCCGGTATCTATGACATGAAGTGGAGCGATACCGCGCGCAGTAACTTCTCACTGTATGGTCGCACCTTTGGCGATATCGAAAACAGTGAAAACAATGCCCAAAACTACATCCTGACGCTGAACAACTACTTTGGCCCGGTACAGGCGATGGTCAGCGGGATGCGTGCGAAAGACAACAACGACCGCCTCGATCTTGATGGCAATAAAGTGAAAAGCGACGCGGCGAATACCGGTGTCCATGCGCTGTTAGGGCTGCACAACGAGAGTTTCTATGGCCTGCGTGAGGGGATGTCGAAAACGGCGCTACTTTACGGTCATGGGCTGGGTGCCGAGGTGAAAACGGTAGGGGCTGATGGCGCACTGTTACCCCAGGCGGATACCTGGCGTCTGGCGACCTACGGTATGACGCCGCTGGGTGGTGGCTGGCACATTGCTCCTGCGGTACTGGCGCAGAGCAGCAAGGACCGTTACGTCAAAGGCGACAGCTATGAGTGGGCGACGGTTAACATGCGGCTGATTCAGGCGCTGACGCAGAATTTCGAGATGCAGTATGAAGGCAGCTATCAGTACATGGATCTCAAACCTGAGGGCTACAACAGCCGCAACGCGGTCAACGGCAGCTTCTACAAACTTACCGTCGCGCCAACGTTGAAAGCGGGTGATGTGGGTGAGTTCCTGAAACGTCCGGAGTTGCGTCTTTTCGCTTCCTGGATGGACTGGGATCATAAGCTGGACAACTATGCCAGCGATGATGCTTTGGGTAGCAACGGCTTTAAGTCTGGCGGTGAATGGACCTTCGGCGTGCAGATGGAAACCTGGTTCTGATCATCAAGCCCCGGTAAGGGGCTTTTTACGCGCTAATTATTACAAATTTCCATAAAACAGGGGCTTATATGGACTTTGAACAGATTTCCCGGTCGCTCTTACCGCTGCTGGGCGGCAAGGACAATATCGTCAGTGCGGCGCATTGCGCCACACGTCTGCGGCTGGTGCTGGCGGAAGATGCAAAAGCAGACACCACCGCAATTGGCAAAGTGGAGGGTGTGAAAGGCTGTTTTCGCAATGCCGGACAGTTGCAGATTATCTTCGGCACCGGTGTGGTGAACAAAGTGTATGCGGCGTTTATCAAAGAGGCGGGGATTGGCGAAACAAGCAAGTCTGAAGCGGCTGCCATTGCTGCCCGCAAATTGAATCCGTTCCAGCGCGTGGCCCGTTTGTTGTCGAACATTTTTGTCCCGATCATCCCCGCCATCGTGGCGTCGGGTTTACTGATGGGGCTGCTGGGCATGGTGAAAACCTACGGCTGGGTAAACCCGGAAAATGCGCTTTATATCATGCTGGACATGTTCAGCTCGGCGGCGTTTATTATCCTGCCGATCCTGATTGGCTTTACCGCGGCGCGGGAATTTGGCGGTAACCCCTTCCTGGGCGCGACGTTGGGCGGCATTCTGACGCATCCGGCCCTGACCAACGCCTGGGGCGTGGCCGCCGGGTTCCATACCATGAACTTTTTTGGTATCGAAGTGGCGATGATCGGCTATCAGGGGACGGTCTTCCCCGTGTTGCTTGCCGTCTGGTTTATGAGCATCCTGGAAAAGCAGCTGCGCCGGGTTATTCCGGACGCGCTGGATCTGATCCTGACGCCGTTTTTGACGGTGATTATCACCGGTTTTGTCGCGCTGCTGGTCATCGGCCCGGCGGGTCGTGCGCTGGGTGATGGCATCTCCTTTGTGCTGAGCACGCTCATCACCCACGCAGGCTGGCTTGCAGGGCTGCTGTTCGGCGGTCTCTATTCGGTGATTGTCATTACCGGCGTGCACCACAGCTTCCATGCGATCGAAGCGGGATTATTGGGCAATCCGTCCATTGGCGTGAACTTCCTGCTGCCTATCTGGGCGATGGCTAACGTCGCGCAGGGTGGCGCTTGTCTGGCGGTGTGGTTCAAAACCAACGATGCCAAAATCAAAGCTATTACCTTACCGTCGGCGTTTTCTGCGGTTCTCGGCATTACAGAAGCGGCGATTTTTGGTATTAACCTGCGTTTTGTGAAGCCTTTTATTGCCGCGCTGATTGGCGGTGCAGTGGGTGGGGCATGGGTCGTTTCCGTCCACGTCTACATGACCGCCGTCGGCCTGACCGGTATTCCGGGCATGGCGATTGTGCAGGCCAGCTCGCTACTGAATTATGCTATCGGGATGGTGATCGCTTTCAGCGTCGCTTTTGTTATCTCTTACCTGCTTAAATACAAAACGGACTCAGAATAATGACGTCATCAACCCTGTTGCCGAAGATTTTACTGTCAGTGCTGAAAGGCCAACCGACAGCATTGCGGGACAGTCACTATCCGGCCTGGCATCTGGCCCCGGCAACGGGGCTGTTGAATGATCCCAACGGCTTTATCCATTTTCAGGGGCGGTTTCATCTGTTTTATCAGTGGAATCCGCTTGGCTGCCAGCATAATCATAAATGCTGGGGACACTGGAGTTCAGCGGATTTACTGCACTGGCAGCACGAGCCGATAGCGCTGATGCCGGAAGAAGAGTATGACCGCAGCGGTTGCTATTCCGGCAGCGCGGTCGACAACCAGGGCGAACTGACGTTGTGTTATACCGGCAACGTGAAATTCACCGAAGGCGGGCGCACGGCCTGGCAGTGTCTGGCCGTGCAGAACGCCGAAGGTGGGTTTGATAAGTCCGGGCCTGTCATCGCATTGCCGGAGGGATACACCGGGCACGTCAGAGATCCCAAGGTCTGGCGGCACGAAAACCAGTGGTACATGGTGCTCGGCGCGCAGGATCTGGCGCTGCGCGGTAAGGTGTTGCTGTTACGTTCCGACGATTTGCACCACTGGCAATTGCTCGGTGAAATCGCCGGGAGCGGTCTCGGGGGGTTAGGGGAATCCGGATACATGTGGGAGTGCCCGGACCTGTTCACGCTGGGGGCAGACACCTTCCTCATCTGCTGCCCGCAAGGGGTGGCTCGTGAAGCGCGCCGTTTCCTTAATACGCACCCGAGCGCGTACCTGAGCGGGACATTTTCACCCGAACAGGCGACGTTTGAACATGGTGCGCTGCATGAACTTGACGCCGGATTTGAGTTTTACGCCCCGCAGACCACGCTAAGCGCTGACGGTCGGCGCCTGCTGGTGGGCTGGATGGGCGTGCCGGATGGCGAAGAGATGCGCCAGCCGACGGTAGCGCAGGGCTGGATCCATCAAATGACCTGCGTGCGTGAACTTTTCAACCGCGATGGCAAGTTGTATCAACAGCCGGTCAGGGAATTGCAGGCGCTGCGCGAAGATGAGCACTGTTTTACAGGCCGCGGGGATGACGCTCCGGTGATTGACGCCCGGAGCCTGGAGCTATTGGTCGAGAGCGAGGGCGAGCTGACGTTAAATGTTGGCAATACGCTTATCCTCCACTGGCATAAAAACCAGCTGCGCCTTGACCGCCGTAGCCTGGAGAACGGTGAATGGCTCTCGCGTTACTGGGAGGGAGAGGCAAGAGTGCTGCAGATTTTATGCGACAGCTCCAGCGTTGAGATCTTCATTAATGAGGGGGCTGGCGTAATGAGCAGCCGCTACTTCCCGTCACATCCTGCGCAAATAACCGTTAGCGGAAGTGGCGAACTGCGGGCGCAATACTGGTCGTTACGCCCTTGCATGGTAGAATAACCGCTTGTTTCATTAACTGATGCATCGTCGTGAGAAAAACAAAACGCGTTACCATCACTGATATTGCCGCGCTGGCAGGTGTCTCTAAAGCCACCGCCAGTCTGGTACTCAATGGACGAGGTAAAGAGTTACGCGTGGCGCAGGAAACTCGTCAGCGTGTGCTTTCGCTTGCTCAGCAGCACCATTATCAGCCGAGTATCCATGCCCGGCTGTTACGCGAGGATAGTAGCCACACGCTGGGGCTGGTGGTCCCTGAGATAACCAACCACGGGTTTGCTGCTTTTTCTCATGAGCTGGAAAACTTGTGCCGCGAAGCGGGGCTGCAGCTTCTTATCTCCTGTACCGATGAAAATGCCAGCCAGGAGTCGGTGGTGGTCAACAATCTGGTCTCCCGCCAGGTGGACGGGCTGATTGTCGCCTCCAGCATGCTCAACGACGCGGATTACCTGAAACTGAGCGAGCAACTGCCCGTAGTGCTGTTTGACCGCCACATGAACAGCACCCCTTTGCCGCTGGTGATTACCGATGCGGTGACGCCAACCGCCGATCTGGTTGAGCGGCTGGCCCGGGCGAACCCTGATGAAATCTATTTTTTAGGCGGGCAATCGCGACTGTCGCCAACCAAAGATCGTCTGGCTGGGTTCACGCAGGGGCTGGAGAGAGCAGGGGTGGCGCTGCGACCTGAATGGATTATTCACGGCAACTACCACCCCAGCAGCGGCTACGAAATGTTTGCCGCCCTCTGTGCAAAACTGGGGCGTCCGCCCAAAGCCTTGTTTACGGCGGCATGCGGACTGCTTGAGGGTGTGTTGCGCTATATGAGTCAGCATCATTTGCTGCAAAGCGATATTCACATCGCCAGCTTCGACGACCACTATCTCTACGACTCGCTTTCGCTGAGTATTGATACCGTCGAACAGAATATCCCGCGCCTGGCGTATGACTGTTTTGACCTCATCACGCAACTGATTGAGGGTAATGAACCGACCGAGCTGCAGCGAGTTTTGCCGGCCACTCTGCGCCTGCGTAATGAGCGTTTGAAAAACGCAGCGCCTGGTCAGGCTGGCTGACAGAGCGGTAATGCGTGTCTGAAAGCAGAGCACCATTTTGATCATGCGAGGGGGAAGGGGCTTCCCCCTCGTGTTCGTTATTGCGGGTTGCCGCGCACCATCGTCACGATCACCTGCATCAATTCATCCTTCGCCTGCTGCGCGCTGATTTTGCCAATCACCACTGCCCAGGATAACCCTTCTGCGGCACCGAGCATCGCCCACAGTGCAGATGTCGGTAACGGATTACCATTGCAGAAAGGAGCAAACAGTGCCCCGCACTTCTCGGTAAACGCCGTGGCGTACTCCTGGCGTAGTTGTTCGAGTTCCGGGGTGCCACTTAGCGCGGCGATCACACTCGGCATTTCGCGTCCGGACAACAACACGCATTCGATATAGGCATCGGCAATCACCGTCGCGAGCTTCTCCAGTACTGGTGCCGTCTGGCGAATTTGTTCATCCATACGTGCCGTCGAGCGCAGGTCGTATTCCCGATAAAGTGCGGCAAACAGCCCCGAACGACTGGTGAAATGATCGTAAACCACCGGCTTCGTGATCCCGGCACGTTCTGCGAGGTGACCGAGCGTCAGGGCTTCTGTGCCTTCTTCCCGAATGATCTGCCAGGCCACCTCAATCAGTTGGGTATAACGTTCCTGCCGTGATAAACGCTGGCGCGCGATCTGACTGCCCATGTAGACATTCTCCGTTGACATGCTTATATACCAACGGTAACTTACTAATGGTAACTTACCGTTGGTATATAGAGTACGTTTGCTTACGCTATCCCGCAACCAGGAGTCGCCAGATGCATGCTTTAATCGTCGTTTCTCATCCGGATACCCATTCTCTGACCCACGGCGTCGCAGCCGCCGTGGCGAAAGGGATCACCGCTAAACCGCAACACACTGCAGAGATTATCGATCTCACCGCTGAGGGTTTTAACCCGACCTTCACCGCGCACGATTTTGCCGCGTTCAAGCTTACCGCACCTGTCCCGGCGGATATTGTCGCAGAGCAGGCACGAATTGATAAGGCCGATGCGCTGGTACTGGTGTTCCCGGTCTACTGGTGGTCGATGCCTGCGCTGCTCAAGGGCTGGATTGACCGCGTATTTACCAACGGCTGGGCCTATGAAGAGACCGTCGAAGGGGACATAGTGAAAAAGCTGGGTCACCTGCCGGTGCATATCATCGGGCTGGGCGCGGCAAGCCAGGGCGCCTACGACCGACATGGTTTTACCGCCGCCTTTCACGCACAAATCGCCCACGGCATTTTTGATTACTGCGGCGCACAAGTAAAAGCGTCTGAGCTACTGTTACTGCCGGAACTGGGAAGTGGCGAGGCGTATCTGGATAAGGCGCTGGCGCTGGGGGAGGCCGTTTTCGCATAGTCACACGCTGTTTTGATACTCTCTTAAGGCCGCAGTTCACAGTCCTGTGGCTTTATGTTTGCTGCGAAAAGGCATGTTTTTAAATATGTTTATATTGTGGATGACCATCATTCATATAACATACAGGAATGTCGTTTATTTTATTTTTTTACCGTCCAGATGAAATCTTCTGCGTTAATATTAATAAGTTCAGAGGCTGAATCGATGCATGCATGGTTTTTTTTGAGAACTTCCGTTACGGTGGTAAATTATTCTGTCTATATTGACTTCTTTCCTGTTAGTGCTTAACTGTTAAGAGCCAATACCTTTCCCGTACTGACATGCGTTGGTAACATAACCTGCTTATTATATTAAAAGAACTGTTTTTCGATTCACTTCTGAGAAAGTGTGTTCTCATCATTATGACGATATCAGAAAAGCATAAATAAGCCCTGGGTTTTTTTTCCTATCGCTGTTTTATCTTTCGAGTAAGTTGTTATTTAAGCCAGTCTAACATAGAAAATGTTTGGTGCTGAAATGTCAGGTATTTTGGTGTGTTAATTCCTGCGTGTCATGAAACGTTTATTTTTAAATAACTTATTACTCTTCAATCAGTAAGGAGGAAAATACCTTTATTTATTTTTTTCGGCTGTGAACGTCAGAATGTCATTCTAATTTCAAAAAAGGAACTACATGATGAGTACAGAACCGATTAAGATCGCGTTGAAAAAGAGTAGCGGACATTACGTTACTGTCGACAGTGGGGCTAATCTATTAGCGGCGACGAGTTCAACGTGTGGAAATAATGAAATTTTTCAGTTGGTTTACCAGCAAGACATGATCTTCGCTCTGCAAGCGTTTAATGGAAAGTATGTGACAATTAAGCCGGGCGAAAGTAATTTATTAGCCGCAATAAGTGATACGGTGGGTGAGAACGAAAACTTTGAGATGTTCAACTGGCATTCAGATGAGCAAATCGTCCTGCTGGCAGCGAATAAGATGTATGTCGATATCAAGGCCGCGGGTGCTATTTTGCAGGCCAACTCTCTGAATCCGACGGACGACGATATTTTCGAAATTATTCCCCTTGATCAATCCGGCAATCCGCTCCCGCTCAACGAACCCGATACGCTGACAGAGCAACCTTCCGTGCATGTGTTAAAAGCGGCTTCGGCAGGAAGCCCTCCTTCAGTATTTACCGTCTGCTTTAGTGGCACCGCCTGTACTCGCGATGAAGGTGAGGTATCACGCCCTGGTAGCGACAAAAATATCTATTGCCCGAATACGGGCTATATTCCGGTACGGATCCACAAAGAGATCAGCGGCTCATTACGGGCCGTCACGCCGAGTATTTCTGTTCGTGGTGTAGGTGAGAATGACTGGGCTGTTCCCCGAAACGACAGTGAACCGCTGGTCTTTAATGGGCCACTGGATGCAGATTCCAGTCTGCTTAACTATGTAAAAAGTTACTCAGGCGGCAACCAGTATTCTTATGTCACTCAGCTTGATGGCTGGTCAGCCCCGGCACTGGCTTTGCATGGGGCGAACATCGCGTGTAAGAGTGGCAAACAGCAGTTTAATTTCATCGGTCACAGCCGGGGAGCCGTTGAGTGCATCATGGCGGCCTGGTTTATCTATGCTTACGGTTCGGAGCAACTCAAGAAAATCCCCATCAATATTTTTGCGATCGATCCTGTTCCTGGGACCGGCCAGTGGTACAGCATGCTCACACAGCTTCCCCCCAACGTGGTGAATTATGTCGGTGTCTATGCCTGGGATATGTGCATACAACCGGGTGATAAACCCTTTATGGCACTGGTCCCTCGCCCCAACGGACTCATGACAGGAAAAGACAATACCGCCAAAATCTACAACTCAGTTTTATGGTGGGACAGGTGGAAATACATCGCGGATAACGCGCAGTTGACCGATCCCCTGGAGAAAGGGAATTATCCGCAACCCGTGGGTTATACGCTGTATGCCATTCGCGGCAGACACAGTACCGTCGCGGGTAATTACACCGCAGACGCAAAATATGATGCGGCAAACGTATCGGCTTCGGTCGCTCCCGTACCTGAGCTTATCTACAAAATGGCCCGGGGTTATTTGACCCAATGGGGCACCGTTTTCCCGACGGCGAGTGCCGTTAGCGAGGAGGTTGTCCCACTTCGACAAGCTATCAACACTGACCACCGTGACTTCGACACGATGGGCGGAGGAGAGACACGAACCAGCTCACTTCCCTACCGACCTTATGTGCGCAGGGTATCTTCCATCTACGGAATCAACCCGGCAAATAGCTACTACATGGATAACGTTGTTGGCAACCCGCCTTATTCAATGGCCTACCCGGTCACGAATGAACGAACCGACGCCGGATGGGTTAAGTGGACGTTTTTATAATTTCAACGCCCAGGCCAATTAACGGACATACCTGATTATCATTCACAGGAAAGATTATCATGAGCTATGCACTCAATTTAGTGGGAACTCCGTCTTATCTATCTGCGCCAAATAGCACGGTTTATAATTTTGGCACAGGCGACTTTACACTCCAGTGCTGGGTAAAAACCCGCGCGTCCGGCACGGTAATTTCACGCAAAGCAACCGAAGGCGGTGCCGGTAACGGTGGTTTTTTACTGGTGATTAAACCTGGCGGTCTGATTAAACTCGCGACGGATAATGGATTTGGTTTCTATGAAATTAATACGGTGGCCACCCATATCAGCGATGGAAACTGGCATTTTTTAACGGGTGTTCGTCAGAACAACCAGCTCTCTGTCTATGTGGATGGCACGCTAGTTTCATCAAGCCCAAAAAACAATATTACGCCGCCTGTCAACGTCAATAACAGCTTGCCGCTGTACATTGGAGCCGCGGCACAACGACAAGAACAATATAATCAATTTAATGGCGAGCTTGATGAAGTTCGCGTCTGGAATATTGCACTATCCGCAGCACAAATTAGCACGCAAATGAATCAACCGCTGACTGGTACGGAGCCAGGTCTGGTGACCTATTATACCTTCGACGGACAGAATGCGACGGATCAGTCGCCAAGCCATAATAATGCGAGCCCCGTTGGCGCTGTTGCATATTCCTCCCCCGGCGTTTTTTCCGGCGAGGATATACCTTATATTGAACGGGTTGAACAGGCCGTTAAAGGCTATTTCAATCAGCTAAGCGGCCCGTCGTATATTCGTATTATGGATACGCCCCATATCTGGGGAATGAATTTCGGGCGGGATATTATGACCCAGGCCCGTAATCGACAAAGGGATTTCTCCCGGGCCATTGATGAAATCATTCAAAAAACCAAATTTCGCTGCGATGTTTCCTCGCTCAATAGTCCGGACCCGGACTGGCAGCGGGTGATTTTTTGCGCCATTGATACCTGTTTAACTCAACGCATGGGCAGAACTCAGCCGACGCAGTTCCGTTTCTTTTTTGGCCAGACCCCCACCACGCCGGTTGGTGAACCGGCTAACTATACCGAGTTTAAGGCGGGGCTGATTCGCCTGATTCAGGAGCGCGGCAAAGAGTGGGAGGTGATGCCCGAGATCTGGATGGGGCGGTTCTATCGGCTCGGTGCCGGGATCATTTCGGCGATTCAGGCCAAAGTGTTCGGTAGCGCGGTGATTGGTGTCGACGACACGAAAATGACGTGGAACCATACCAAAATCATCAGCATGGATGGCACATCGGCGCTGGTTGGCGGACATAACCTGAATATGGATCTGTTCCGCAGCTATCCTCCCGTACACGATGTGTCGGTGGTTGTCCACGGCAAGCCTGCGCAGGGGTCGCAGCTTTTCTTAAATCAAATGTGGGTATGCGGCAAAGACCTGATTACCAAAGAGACGTTAAACGTAAGCAACCTCAGCTGGCAAAACAAGGATAGCGATCCCTCATTACCGCGTGACCCCTTCGTGCAGCCTGAGGTTGCGGCCTATCTCGAGGCCCAGCAAAAGGCAATTATTGCCCTTCATAAGGGGGGCGTTCAGTCTGATGGCGGCGAGCAGGAGGCAAACCATGAGGAGTACGCCCCGGCGAGCCTGGATATTCGCGATCAGGATTTAAAAACACTGCTGGATCTGAAACTTCCGGTCTTCCCGCTGCGTGTAATCTATACGAAATATGCCGGATTTGAAGAGTACAAACTCGCCACGCGTAATCTGGTGCTGGGGAAATACTGGAATGGCCCGGACCCGGCGACGAGCTTTCAGAAAGCGGCAGAGATCATGAAAGAACAGCTCATCAAGCATGCGAAAAAGAGTATCCGTATGTCGCAGATGGATCTGGTGAGCGCATGGAAGAAAAACTGGTCCGATCATAAAGTTTGTCAGTGGCTGCTGGAGGCGTTACTGAAAAATACGGCGCTACAGGTGCAAATTGTTGTTTCGCCGCTGGATGCCGGGGCCGGCGCGGCGGGCGATCAATATTCTTTTGGTTCTGGAGCCTCCCGAACATTCGAGCTGATGGAATATTACATGACACATGATGTCGCCACGGATGCGCCTATTAGCGACCCTGGCGGTGTGCGTGCTAATGCCCTGAAACGCCTGCATATTGCGCCGCTGTATTACACGGATAAAGTCCCGGCGAACAAAACGCAGGAGGGAGTAACCTACAAATGGCCGGATCTGAGTCCCGAAGGTTACACGGCAACTCTGAAACAGCCGCCGCTTTCCGTTGAGCCACCGGTGAAAGGTGTTATCGGCAGTGCCGCATGGGCGGTGATCAATGCCAGTGGTTACATCTATTCCAAAGTGCCCTCTGCACCAGGCAACCACGCCAAAATCATGATTATCGATGACGAGGTGTACGTGGTCGGTTCCGATAATCTCTATCCAGGCTTTCTTTCGGAGATTGATTATCTTGTAGAAGGGAAGGAGGCGGTCAGCCAGATGATCAATACGTACTGGAACCCTCTGTGGCAATATTCTGGCCCCCACAGTATTTCGGGCTCAAGCGATATCCGTAGCAATTACCTCAAGCTGTTGGAACCGCTTGGCGTGAATGGCACGCTGATTTCCAGCAATCGGCAATATTTCGCCATCATGCAGGCCGACGGTAACCTCTGCGTTTATCAGGGCACCCCCCACAATCAGGGAAAATATGTCTGGGGCAGCCAGAAAACGGGGCCGGGCGGGCAGTTCTTTACGGTAGTGCAAGCCGACGGCAACCTCTGTACCTACTTCGGTACAATGGGTAACCAGGGGAAATACCTTTGGGGTACACAGCGGCTTGCCGACGGTGGCAAATTCTTCCTGATTATGCAGGATGACGGTAACCTGTGTGTCTATAAAGGAACCGGCCCGCAAGACCAGGGCGCATTTGTCTGGGGCTCGAAGAACTGAGAGTTGGGTTGTTGCGTCAGAAAATTTAAACCCGCCGTCAGTCTAATACCGTTTATTTAAGGTGTTTTGAGTGAATTGGATGGATTTGTGGGATTAGAACGGCCTTTTTTTGGGCCGTTTTCTCTTTTCTGACAGGATAAAGTGATTCACGTTCTCCCGCATTGAATTGAGTTTCGGCAGGAATGAAAGCGCTGTGCGGACTGCGTACGACAGAAGGGTTGACGCTGCCCTAAGCAAAACTGCCGCCCACGTTGCAGGCGGCAGCCACTATCAGAACAACACCGAGTAATTCAGGCCGAAAGTACGACCGCGGCCTTTGTAGGTATAGAGATTCTCAGCGCCGTAGGTTGGGCTGTAGAGGCCCGGCGCACGCTGTCCCCAGGCGGTGGTGTAATCTTCATCCAGCAGGTTTTCGACGCTAAAGCTCAGCTTGCCCACGGGCAGAACATAGCTGCCTAACAGGTCAACGGTGTTATAGCCATCAATGTGCTTACCGGCTTCATCAGAGAGATCAAAGGTCTGGGTACTTTGCAGACGCAGTGTCCAGTCGCCCGGCGCCCAGGTCACCCATGCGCTCATTTTTGACGGACTGGCGCTGTCGACCGTCAGCTTTTCCCATTTGCCGTCGACGCGGGTCTGCGATTTGATGGCGTTGAAGTTCGCGCCAGTGCTCCACTCGCTGTCGGTAAAGAAGTAATCCACCTGGCCTTCCACACCGTAAATACGACGCTGGTCATCTTCAATATTGATGGTCATGTCGGTTTTATTGATGTTGATGGTCTTGTCGGAAAGCGAGTAGTACGCGGCAACCTGGGTACGCAGGTTATCCCCGGTGAAGCGCCAGCCCAGCTCGTACGCATCGACTTTGATTCCGTCGAGTTTTGAGTCGTTGACGTTCACGCTGTTAACCAGACGATAGTGGCCATTGCTCAACTGATAGGTGCCGGAGCCGTAGTATTTCGCCAGATCCGGAATTTCAAACCCTTGTGAGAAGTTAAACCACAGTTGCTGGCGATCGGTCAGATGGCCCAGAATGCCTGCGTTAAACAGTAGGTTGTTGTAATCGGTTTTCCCGCCCGGCACTGCGTCTGCCGACGTGGCTTTGCCCGTGGCGATGGCCTGCTGCTGGGCATAACCAATAAAGTCGTCGACCCGGTTTTCCGTGTACTGGTAGCGCACGCCGCCGCTTAAGGTGATGGCAGAGATGTCGTAGCTCGTTTGCAGGAACGGTGCGAGGTTAGTGATGCTGTAACCCGGATAACGACCAACGTTATACGCATTATCCAGCTTCATGCCACCGCTGGCCGCCGCTTTGTTGAGGTCGAAAAATTGCTGGTTGGCGTCGAAGGTTTCATGCTCGGCATCCACGCCCCATGTTAGCGTTAAATCTTCCAGTGGCTTGCTGTTGATGGTCAGCTTGCCGCCGTAGAAATCGGTCTTTTGCTGCGATGCGCCAATACTGGTCACCCGGCCGCCGGAGAGGGTAGGGAAGGGGTAAAATGTCAGGCTTTCATCGCGGTAGTAAATCTGCGCGAGCAGGTCCTGGCCCCAGAAATCAGTGTTTGAATATTGCAGGTTGATCAGGTGGCGCTCTGTGCCCGGAATGCGGTCGGAGTCGAGGTTGTTTTTATTGTACGCGTTACCAGAACCTGTCACCGCCGAGAAATTCTCGCCAAGGTACAGGCCGTGCTTGCCGTCGGACTGGCTCTTGTAATATTGAGTGGTGAGCTGCAATTGTTGATGAGCGTCGATATTCAGCGTGCCGGTGCCCATCACGTCCAGGCGGTCGGAGTACTGCAGACCGGTCTGGGTGTTATCGATATTGACCTCATTACCTTTGCCGTCATACCAGCCGCCAAAGCGCTGATACGCCACCGACAGGCGTCCGGATGCATTGTCGTTGCCGCCGCTGACCGCCGCCGCGATGTTCTCGTCATTATCGTTATGGCTGTTAAAGCCCGTCTTCATGCCCGTCTGAAACTCGACTTCCGTTTCCGGCTGGCCTTTTTTGGTCACGATATTGATCAAGCCACCGGTACTGCCGCCGCCATAGAGAGAGGTGGCACCGGAGATAACTTCAATGCGGGCGATATTAAATGGATCGATAGAGTCCAACTGGCGGCTGTCGCTGCGCGAGGAGTTTAAACGTACGCCGTCGACCATCACCATCATCGAACGACCACGCATATTCATGCCGTAGTTGGTGCGCCCCTGGCTACTGACATCCATACCGGGAATCAGCTGCGCCAGTACCTCTTTGAACTCTTTACCGCCCTGAACCTGCTGTTCGATTTCAGCCTGTTCAATGACCCAGGTGGTCTGCGCCATGTCGGTAATGCTGTGATTCGCACGGCTGGCGGCCACCACCAGTGTCTCTTCTTTTTGACCTTCGGCTGCGGCATTTGTATTTAACATCATGAGTAAACAAGGACTTAATGTCCAAAAGTAACGAGGTTTCATTATTGTGGTAATCCTGATTAATCCAAAGGTAAGGCGGCATTGATTCTCCTGTGCCGCAAACGCATCACCTCAGTGGTGATAGTGATTATCAAGATGATATGAATTATCGTTACCATGTAAACAGTTTATGTTAAAAAATATTTCTATAATGGCATGATTTTTATGTGGTTTATGGGTGCGGGGCAGGAGTCATACAAGAAGGGCGGGCTGGGATCCGTAGCCCGAATAAGGCGTTTGCGCCGCCATCCGGGAAAATTCTGTCGGGTGGCGCTTCGCTTACCCGACCTACAATCACGTAGCCTGGATAAGGCGTAGCCGCATCCGGGAGAGAAGGGGCTGCATGCCGCCCCTCACCCGACACTCTCCCGCAGATAGAGGGAGAAAACCAAAAGCAAAAAACCAGCCCTTAGGCTGGTTTCTTTAAATAAGTGGTGCCCGGACTCGTTCAGCAATCTATTTAGCTGTATTTCATCATGAATCCGTTTTTGATAAGTTGTCAGGACCCTGTGGTTGACCCGTGTTTTTGCTTTTAAATCAGTTCAGTAGATTTGAATATTCAAAAACATGTCCGGTTCGATACTCCGATTCGATTCCCTCTGAATTTGACGTACTGACATCTGCGTTACGTGTGCTGTATACTTAATATCCAGAGAAACACCAGAGGATAACACCATGCCAGCCGCAAACAGTATGACGATGAAGCGCGAAACCCTGAACCTGCGCATCAAGCCCGCCGAGCGCGATCTTATCGACCGGGCCGCGAAAGCCAAAGGGAAAAACCGCACGGATTTCGTGCTGGAAGCCGCTCGTGCGGCCGCAGAGGAAGCGTTGATTGAACAGCGTATTATTATGGCCGATCCCGATGCCTATCAGGCATTTCTCACTCGTCTCGATCAGGCTCCTGAACCCAATGCCGCGCTTCGTAAAACTATGCAGACCCCAGCGCCGTGGGAGCAAAATAAATGATTTCCGCCCCTGAGCCTCTCCACGCCGGGCATGTATTAACTTCATTTTGTTGCGGCGTGGATTCTATGGATAACTGGCTAAAACAGCGGGCGATGAAAAATCAAATCACAGGCGCATCCCGTACCTTTGTTAGCTGTGACAATAATTCTAATGTACGGGCGTATTATTCGCTGGCGTCCAGCGCAGTGACGACAAACACCGCCCCCGGTCGCTTTCGCCGCAATATGCCTGACCCAATCCCGGTTGTGGTGTTGGGGCGTCTGGCGGTGGATAAATCGTTGCATGGGCAGGGGGTAGGGCGAGCTTTAGTGCGTGATGCCGGGCTGCGGGTGATTCAGGTGGCGGAGACTATCGGCATTCGCGGGATGCTGGTTCATGCGCTGTCTGACGAAGCGCGGGAGTTTTATCTGAAAGTGGGCTTTGAGCCGTCGCCGATGGACTCAATGATGCTGATGGTGACGTTAGGGGATTTGATGGGGAGTATGTAGTAAATATTTTTCGGTAATGACTCCAACTTACTGATAGTGTTTTATGTTCAGATAATGCCCGATGACTTTGTCATGCAGCTCCACCGATTTTGAGAACGACAGTGACTTCCTGCCCAGCCTTGCCAGATGCTGCCTCAGATTCAGGTTATGCCGCTCAATGCGCTGCGTATATCGCTTGCTGATAACGTGCAGTTCTCCCTTCAGGCGTGATTCATAAAGCGGCCAGCCATCCGTCATCCATACCACGACCTCAAAGGCCGACAGCAGGCCCAGAAGACGCTCCAGCGTGGCCAACGTGCGTTCACCGAATACGTGCGCCACAACCGTCCTCCGTATCCTGTCATACGCGTAAAACAACCAGCGCTGGCGTGATTTAGCGCCGACGTAACCCCACTGTTCGTCCATTTCCGCGCAAACAATGACGTCACTGCCCGGTTGTATGCGTGAGTTTACCGACTGCGGCCTGAGTTTTTTAAGTGTCGTAAAATCGTGTTGAGGCCAACGCCCATAATGCGTGCACTGGCGCGACATCCGACGCCATTCATGGCCATATCAATAATTTTCTGGTGTGTACCGGGCTGAGAGGCGGTGTAAGTGAACTGTAGCTGCCATGTTTTACGGCAGTGAGAGCAGAGATAGCGCTGATGTCCGGCAGTACTTTTACCGTTACGCACCACGCCTTCAGTAGCTGAGCAGGAGGGACAACTGATGGAGATGGAAGCCACGGGAGAACCTCAAAAACACCATCGTACACTAAATCAGTAAGTTGGCACCATTACCTCATTTTTTACACAAAGTGTAAACAGTTGCGCATATATTTAATTAAGGTTTACCCGTTTCACATTGAGGTCGTATTTTAATTTACGTATCGCCGTTACATAGGCATAACATCTTTTCTCATCCCATTCTGCAAGCATACGGATACAGAGGCGGGAGAGGACAGACGCTTGTGAGACTTCTTCATTAGCGGATAGCATTTCCCAGATCACTTCACTTATTAACAGTTCAGAAAGGGCTGACAAAATTAACGCTCCGGTATTTAATTCTGCAGTTCAGGAAATACCATCAATTCCGCTGCGCGTAATAGACATGAACTTGCCTGGCTGAGGATAAGGTGACAGAGTTTAGCATACGGTTTGAATTATGTTATGACCCGTCAGGGCAACAGTGGCTCCGGCGCAATGGTATCCGTCCTGCTATTGAGCGGGTGAAAAGCATCATACTATTGTAACCCTTACACGACGAGACCCACGTCTCCTGCCATCCTGCCGGAAGTCGGGCTTTGTGTTGTTATCTTTACCCTTTCTGCTATCCTCAGTCCGTCAGTCTGCCCCGGTTATACGTGCAACAAAAGGTGTACATCTGCTGTTTAACCACTGATAGGAGTCAGGATGGTTGCTTTTTTTTCCGGTCTGTTGACCTCAGGAAGGCCTTCCTTCTGCATTGCGGTCATGTCCCGGCAGCGCTATGAACCTGGCCGGCAGCAGTAATTACACTGTTATACTTTTCGGCTCAGCAATGTGATTTTGTTGAGCCCTTTAACTGACGGATGACGTAATGGATACCCTCTTGCCGGTCTATTCTGCAATACAGAAAGCCATTGCCGACGCTGCTCCCGGCGCTAAAACGGCAGAAATGAATTTGCAATTAATAAAATATGCCGACACATTAAAACATCTTAACTGTGAAGTGATCTGTGAAGGCATTGGCATTAATAAATCATTCAGAAGTGAAGTTCTAAGAATAATGAAAATCGCGGAAAGACTAAAAGCGGCCGGTCTTGATGCATCGCGCCTGTGAATTAAATTTTTTAACACGAACCGTAACTCTCTGTGTCTTCCGGTCCTGAGTTGCATCCCGGCAGTTTTACATATTAACCCGCGTCTGATGATTACCAGTATGAGGATCAGAAACAGTAACGGAAGGGATGACCTGTTGCTGCCGCTGACATCCTTACCGGAAAAACTGAAAAAGGATGGCCGGGCACGACAGTCAGTCTGAAGCCAGATTGATGACATCTTCGTCGGTAACGCCGGCCCGGCAGACACATCACAATGAACCATCAGTGCTGGCGTGTTCTTCCGCCATTACTGCCCTGCACTGTGGTCTTCTTCAGATTTGTCCGTAACGTGTTTATATCTCCCTGGAGTATGCCATCAGGATTGGGGGGCGGGCTTTCACGTCTGTCCCGCTGGATCAGCGAAGTCAGTGCCGGTATTTACCTGGCCGTACAGGGGGAAACTGTTCCGCAGGTGAACGGGTAATGCTCTTCTTCCTCCGCGATCGCTGAACACTGGCTGCTTCTGCGTAAGAAGTAAGAGTGTCAATTGCACCCTGATAGGCGAGACATCTTTCACTGTTCTGTTCTGTAAGCATGCGCGCCCGCAATGCAAGAATTATCGAGGCGGTCGTGACAGGCTGAGCCGTTAAAAGAACATCGAAGGCAGCTTCCCCGACAAGTTCATTAAGATTATATGGCCTTTCTTTGCTGTTCATCAGACGCATTACCATGGGTATTCTGACATAACGGGAAGGTATTCATCCGGCCAAGTCAGAAAAAGGGGTGAAATATCTGTTATGCAACAGGCGGTCAGAGGATGCACTGTGCCTGCTGCCGTACGCCATTCCGGATGGAGGGAAAGGCCCTGATTACACGACAGTGAAACTCTGTAACTGCCATCTGAAATTCTGTTTTTGCTGTTTTGCCGGCAGGCTTTCACAGGTATTGCCCTGGGCGTTATCACTGCAGTACGCAAAGGAACCTTAAACCTGAACCGTTCAGCAGGGCCGGGTTCAGCCAGGCCATCCGATCGCCGGAAGCATGGCGGGGATGGACAGGTTTTTCCCTCTCCGGGATCTGAATGATTCCGGTCACAGCACGAATAAATTTCATTAATAGACAGGTGTATTCACACTATACAGAACTTTCGCAGTTTACGAGTACTCTTTACGCGTGAATATTCACAGAAAAATGTTGCATTCTTATTCATGATGTATCGGGAATAATTAATACGTAGCCCGATCATGGTTTGTTAGCTTATTAAAATATATTTACGATAATTCGAATCAGTTGCGTCAACTGATAGCGGAGGGTGAAGGTGTATTCATTACTTCTGGTTCTTTGAAATATGTCAAATATTTAGGATAAAGATTTACTCCCTCTGGACAGCAGCCATCCTTGCGAACACAATCATGATGTAGATATGTAACAACTCAGTGATCAATTCTTTTTTCCGGGAATATGGATGTCGTATATTCCCGGTTCTTTTATGCATGATTTTTGCACCGGATCACATTTATTGCTGAAATAGTCTGTGTTAAGCTTGAACTGATTAAAACCTTAATTCCGATCTGTGGACAATAAACATGTATTCCTACATTGCACGCCAGCCCATTTTTGACCGGGAAATGCGCACTATCGCTTATGAGCTTCTTTTCAGGGATGGTATGAATAATGCTTTTCCTGATGTTTCGCCAGAATATGCCACTTCACGGGTGATATCAGATCAGTTTCTGTGCATTCCTGTTCCCCGCATTGCCTGCAGTCATAGTGCTTATATCAATGTTCCGCACCAGATGCTCATCAGTGGCCTGGGAGACGCTTTGCCGCACGAGAATGTGGTTATCGAAATTCTTGAAAACGCCATACCTGATGAAAGGCTCTTCGATGCGGTGAAGGACCTGCATAACAAAGGCTATCAGCTTGCCCTCGATGATTTCACGATGAAAGACTCGTGGGATCGCTTCCTCAGGTATATCAGTGTCATTAAATTTGATATAAGAGGAAATAGCTATCAGGATATCCTTCATTATATAAACGTAAAACAAGATTGGTTAAAAGCCACAGAATTTCTCGCAGAAAAAGTGGAGACGAAGGAAGAATTTGATCTGTACAAGAGCGCGGGTTTCTCTTTTTTTCAGGGGTATTTCTTTAGCCGGCCCGAGATTATGAAGAATAAATGTCTTCCTCAGAATACGTTCTCTTTGTGCAGGCTGATGATGGAGGTAAACAGGGAGGCCCCTGATTTTTCAGCTATTGAAAGCCTGCTAAAAACGGATCTGACGTTGTCTTATAAAATAATGCGTTATGTAAGAAACTTACTGTTTAAATCGCATGGCATTATGAAAACAGATAATTTTACCCTGAAAGAAATGCTGATGTATCTGGGGTGTGATGCGATAAGGCGTTTTGTTACGGTAGCTGCACTGGCAAATATGGGCGTGGCTGGCGTTTCTGAGTGCTATCATTTAAGTATGGTCCGCGGGAAATTTTGTGAACTGATTGCCCGCCAGACAGAACGCGCTTTATTACCCTGTAATGCATTTGTGTGTGGCCTGTTCTCCTTGTTAGATATTATTCTTGAAGTACCGATGGAAGATTTAATTAAACAGATATCAGTTCCGCATGCTGTCTCAGCTGCGCTTTGTGAACATCAAGGAGATCTTTATAACATACTGGCTCTTTCTCTGTGTTATGAACAGTATAACTGGGAAGGCGCTTCAGAAATCTGCCATACGCTGAATATCAGTGAGTTCTCCGTCATCGAGGCCATGCAGGCAGCGACAAAATGGGCGGACGAGATTTCTTTCGGTTAAGGCCCCTCTTTGCGAAGGCAGAGGTTGTTCCCACTTAAGCACTTAACCAGCCATTCCGGTTAAAAGGCAGGAGGTTTTCATGATGCAGCGCACCACACGGGGAAGCATTCCGGTTTTGCTTCCCTGGTATGCATAATGCCCTCCCCGGGCACGAAGCGGACTTTCGTAACCTCAGAAAATGTTTTTTTAATTTACCCATTCTTCCAGCACCAGGCCCGGCACCCGTTCAAACTCCCTCACATTATTCGTCACCAGTACGGCGCCAGCCGCAATTGCATGTCCGGCAATGGCCGTGTCGTTCGGGCCGATCGGCGTGCCGGCCATGCGCAGCGCCATCTTAATCTCAGTGGTCGCATCCACCGCGGCGCGATCCCAGGGCAGGACGGCATCGAGGCGGGCGCAGAACGCGTCAACCAGCGCAATGTGGCGCGGGGAGGCCTTCGGGCCGGTGGCGCCGGAGCGCATTTCGGCGTAAGTGATGGCCGAGACCACGATACGGTGGCCGCGCAGTACCGCCTGCTCCAGTCGCATCAGCACGGCTTCCGGCTGCTCGCGCATGATGAACGAGCAGATATTCGTGTCGAGCATATACATTTTGTTCACAGGTTAACTCGTCCTTCGTCGCTGACAACGTCCTCGCGCTCCGTCATAAAGTCCGGGTCTGCCTTTTCGAGCTCCAGGAATGAGCCCCAGGTCGGCCGGACGGGGCGCAGAATGATGCTGTCCCCTTCCCGGACGATCTCCAGCTCGCTCACCCCCTCAAAATCCATGTCACGAGGCAGACGGATGGCGCGGTTATTGCCGTTTTTAAAAATAGAAACTGTTCTCATAATTTCCTCCAGTTCCTGGAGTCGCCAGGTCGAATGAAAAACATACTCAAATACTGAAATCTTCATCATATGCCAAGTATATGTAGATGCATGGTATATGTATAGTTATAGCATATGCAGATGTAGGGCATATGAATAGGTTTAACATATCCTTACTTCTCACTTTTTCACCCTAGATCCGAAAAGCGGTAGACCCGGAGATTGATGAAATTATGTGAATTTTGACTCATATCTATTTCACCATGTCTCCACCATGCTACCTGTACTTGCTGGTTTATTTTGAATCGCCACGGATAATCTAGACACTTCCGAGCCGTTGATAATACTGGTTTTCATATTCTGTCGGTGACATCTGTTCGCTAGAACCATGCCGACGCTTACTGTTATAAAACATTTCGATGTAATCAAAAATATCACTGCGGGCTTCTTCCCGCGTTCCGTAGATCTTTTTCTTTATCCGTTCACGTTTCAACAACTGGAAAAAACTTTCTGCAACCGCATTATCATGGCAGTTACCGCGACGGCTCATGCTACCCTCCAGGCCGTGTGATTTCAGGAACGACTGCCACTCATGGCTTGTGTACTGACTGCCCTGAACCGAATGAACCAGCACCTGTTTTTCGGGATTACGCCGCCATACAGCCATCAGCAGTGCGTTCAGGACAATGTCCTTTGTCATCCGGGATTGCATGGACCAGCCGATAATTTTGCGTGAGAACAGATCAACAACAACGGCAAGATACAGCCAGCCTTCGTGGGTCCTGATGTAGGTTATGTCCGTTACCCAACGCTCATCAGGAGCATCCGGATTGAACTGTCGCTGGAGCCTGTTGGGTGACACGATACTGGCCTCGCCTTTACGTGCCCGCGGGCTTCGGTATCCGACCTGAGCCTTTATTCCGACACGTTTTATCAGTCTCCAGACTCTGTTTACTCCGCACTGTTGCCCGCTGTCACGCAGATCCAGATGGATTTTGCGATAACCATAGACGCATCCCGATTCCAGCCAGAACTGTTTAATCTGTCCTGTCAGTCTCAGGTCTGCCTGATGGCGTTGTGAATGCGGCTGCTGAAGCCAGGCGTAAAAACCACTGGGATGAACATCCAGCACCCGACAGAGCAGGCGAACAGGCCAGCAACAGGAGTTGTCACGGATAAAGGCGTACCTCAGTCGGACAGCTTTGCGAAGTACGCCGCGGCTTTTTTTAATATGTCCCGTTCGTCGGTAACCCGTTTCAGCTCTTTCTGGAGACGGCGGATCTCGGCCTGAGCATCTGACTGTTCTTTATTAGTGGAAGAATCCGGACCGTACTTCTTTATCCAGGCATAAAGGCTGTGGGTGGTGATATCGAGACGTGTTGCAACGCTGGCAACAGAATAACCGCGATCAACAACCTGTTTGACTGCTTCAGTTTTAAACTCTTCGGGATAACGCTTACCGCTCATGGGCACCTCTCTTTAAGCCATCTTAAATGACTCTGAGGTGTCTGTTAAACCCGTGGCGATTCATTCAGGTGGCGCAAAACGGTTGTTTCATGGATACGTTGGGACTGCGCAATCATGCCGGTTGACCAGCCTTCTGAAGAAAGCAATACGCAGCGGACCCGGTCGCGGATATGGGGATCACGACTTTTTCGTTGCAATGCTTCGAGTGCGATTTTTGTTCTGCGGTCAGCTCAATATTCATAGCCGTTAACATGATCCTGATTTTCTTCGAAATCAAGCATCTTCAATGATCACGGGTATATTTCGAAGGATACACTAGCCCAACTAAATACTATCTCTCATATTTATGAGCAGGAGATTATCGATACCGATTACTATACATATGCGCAAGATTATTCAGCAGATTGGATCCCCTTGTTGAAAGTTGGAAAAGCAAAAATTTCCTTTGGTGGTAATTATGTTGATGTTTGGCTGGGTCGGCAAAACAATCAGACATATCAAATTGGGGTCTACTTAAAAAGAGAGAGCGGCAAGTGGAAAATATACAGAGTGAAGAATGTGACTGCCGGTTACGAGCAGTATATATTTGACACACACGCCATTGAGAAAGCGAAGCAACACGCCGCAAGCATCAATTAATTAAGGAGATTATGACGGCTGATTAATTAATCCCAACTCGCGGTCGTCATTAACCATCATTGTGCTTTTCTTTCGTCCCACAGCGTTTATGCTTTTCGGCCAATGCCATCTGGTCGATATTAACCCTCGCCTCAACCTCCGATATTCCTCACCCCGAAAGCGGGAGGTAAAAATATGACACTTAAACCTGGCGATAACTCCGGTAAAAACGGAGGCATCTATGCGGAGGTTGGCCCACATGGTGGGGTATCACAACACGCCCGGTGATTTGCCGCCTGGCAAGCATTGCGCAAGATGCTCAGTGAGGAAATCGATGCAAGTTTTGATACGATCAGAACTTGATGAACGCCGGGTGTATACAGCCCAGATATTCGCTTCCTGATACCACTGAGGCAACACGTGAACCAGCTCATCTCGTTCAATATACTGCGCAACATCCCATTCCGACCGCAATGTAATGCCATGGCCTTTCAGTGCCCAAATAAGCACCACACTGCCGCTGTTGGAAGAATGAAAACCGTTTAGTCGGCAATGTGTCTGCTGCTTACCGTCTGTTAATATCCAATTGCCAAATGCCGAGTTTTTTTCCTGAATCATCAGGCAATCATGCTGCACAAGCGCACTAACAGACTCTGGTTTGCCGTGGCGTTCGAGGTATTCAGGGGAAGCACACAGGATCCGTCGATTAGTGGCTAACTGCCGTGCGATATACAATTCGTTGATGTCATCCCCAACGCGAATTTCAATATCCACCCCCTCTTCCACCAGATCCACTTCACGATCCGTTAGCGTGAGTTTTACCGTAATATCAGGATAGGCGATCATAAATGACGACAGCGCCTCTGCGACATATTTATGCCCAAAACCAAATGAGCAGTTGATGGTGATATTACCAGCCAACACGCCACGTTGATTATCCAGACGACTTACAAAACCATCCATTTCACTGACGACCTGCATAGCCCCACCCAGCGCATTTTCGCCTTCCGGTGTGAGGCGCATCACTCTGTTATTACGAAAAAAAAGCCGGGCGTTGAGACATTTTTCAAGGATAGCGATACGTTTGCTGATATAGGAGGGAGATAGCCCCAACTCCAGCGCTGCCCGGGCAAATCCACCGTTGCGGGCAACGGTGACAAAAACGAAAAGATCTTCAACAGAAGGCCAGCTCTCAAGGGGCTGGCGATGTTTTTTTCCTACAGGTGTCGTTTTCATAGCATCAGTGCGAAGTTGCAAAGGATGACCGAGTTATAGCACTGAATGTAAAAAGGACTGAAGTTTCTGGATAAAGTACTCAGGGCACTCTTCCTGCGGGGAGTGTCCGCAAGGCAATGCTTCCCCTTGAACGTTCAGCGCCTTTTCTTTCCAAGTATCAACCACATCATACAGTTGCCCTACCGTTCCCAGTCCGCCCCACAGCAGCTGCAACGGGCACCGGATACGCGCCGACGTATCTGCGGCATCATCGTCCAAATCAATCGTCGCAGCAGCCCGATAGTCCTCACAGATCGCGTGGATCATCTCAGGATTCTGGTAACAGCGTAGGTATTCATTGAATGCTTCCTGCGAGGTCGCGCCCTCTATTTTGAGCTGACCCGAAATATGCTTACGCAGAAAAAATGCCGGATCGTGCGCAATCATCGTTTCGGGTAACGGGAAGGGTTGAATCAGGAAAAACCACCAGAAGTAACGCGTGGCAAAGGATTTATCGGTCAAGGCGTACATCGTCGCGGTTGGGGCAATGTCGATAAAAGTACAACATGTCACACGATCCGGATAATCCAGCGCGAGCCTGTGGCCTACGCGTCCTCCACGATCGTGCCCTACGAAGGCAAAACGGGAAAAGCCGAGCGCGTCCATTAACATGACAATATCCTGCGCCATGGTGCGCTTTGAATAGGTACGGTGCGCCGGATCGCTCGTTGGTTTATCGCTGTCGCCATAGCCACGTAAATCCGGCAAAATGACTGTATGATTTTGCGCCAATGTCGGTGCGACTTTCCGCCATGTCGTATGATTCTGCGGATGCCCATGTAGCAGTACCAAAGGTGAACCGCTGCCTCCGATAGCCACTCTTACCGTCAGACCATTTTCCAGACGAACATCCTTGAGCGCAAACCCCGGAATAAACGGAGAAGCGCCGCATTCAATCAGTGTACTCATCACTTTCTCCCGTCATACCAGCTAACAGATGATGTTAAATAACGGCTATCCCGGACGACATTACGCAGGGTTCCAATATGTTCAATCTCAACTTCAATAACATCACCATCGTATAAAAACAGCGGCGGAACGCGTTTTTTGCCCACTCCACCAGGCGACCCTGTGAGGATCGTGTCGCCAGGGGAAAGCAGAGTAAAGGTGCTTATATAAGCAATGAGTGAAGCGATAGGATGGATCATATTTGCCGTAGATTCGTTCTGCACCTCCCGTCCGTTTAGTCGCGTCAGTAAACGTAGCGCCTGGGGATCGGGAATGTCGTCTGTGGTCACCAGACACGGACCGAATGCTCCTGTCGAAGGCCAGTTTTTTCCAGCCGTAAACCAGCTATGCTGCCAGTCCCTCACTGAACCATCCATATAGCAGCTGTATCCGGCGACATAATCTAAAGCATCCTCAGCGCTGACACGGGAGCATGGCCGCCCAATTACTACGGCTAATTCACCTTCGTAGTCGAACTCATTGGTATTTTCAGGCTTCAGCAGCGGGCCATTATGCCCGGTCTGAGAATCCGCAAAGCGGACAAAAAGAGTTGGAGCCGGGTTGGTTTCATTAAACTCAATACGCTTATCGGCGTAATTCATTCCGACACAGATGATCTTCTGCGGATCGTCAATCACCGGCAGAAAGGCGACATCCTGGTAGTAATAATCCGCCGGCTCATCACACCATAACGCCGCATCCGTCAGCGCGTTAGCACATAGTAGAGATTTCAACGTGGGATATTTGTTGCCAAGCCGCCGCGAGAGATCGATTATTCCGGTTTCCTGCATAATGCCGTAGCATTTGCCACCGTTCACAAGATATTGAACCAGTTTCATTACAGTCTTCTTCCTTAACCGCGCGGGGATGCAGGGCGTTTCAACCACGGCCGCCGTGAATAATGCGCAACCTCAAAATTTTCAATATCCGGCAAGTATTGCAATGTCCAGGCTATCGCATCTTCGCCTGCGACCAGCATCTCCCGTTTGAGTTCACTGATTACAAAGGAGATCGTTTCCTCTGCCGCCGTAATTTCGCAGCGATCGAGTGAAACAGTGATAGCATTGGTATCAGCACTCGCGGCAAGCTGCGCCAGGCGCGCCAAAGCAGGTTCATCTAATGAGACAGTGAGGATCCCGTTGCGTTGGCAGTTATCATCGAAAATGCCTGCAAATGTGCTACCTATCAGCCCCCGTACTCCTAGTTGTTTTAATCCCCATACGGCGTGTTCGCGACTCGATCCACAGCCAAAATTGGGGCCAACCAGCAGGAATGTCGCGCTCTGCCAGCCCGGCATGTTCAGAATAAAATCAGGATTTGGTTGGCCGCCAGCCATAAAGCGACGATCGAAAAACACCCCTTTATCCAGCCCCTGGCGATCGATCCCTTTCAGGAACTGTTTTGGCATAATCACATCGGTGTCGATATTCGGTTCCAGCATCGGCGCAATTCGCCCGCTGATTTGCTTAAACGTATCCATCTTATTCCCCTGCCTGAAGTAATGAGCGAACATCGACCAGATGCCCAGCTACCGCCGCCGCTGCAACCATCGCCGGACTCATCAAATGCGTTCTTGCTCCAGCGCCCTGTCGTCCAGGGAAATTACGGTTCGTACCTGATGCACAGCGATCTCCGGGCGACAACACATCTTCATTCATCGCAAGGCACATTGAGCAACCTGACTGCCGCCATTCAAAACCGGCAGCAATAAAGATTTTCGCCAGCCCTTCTTCTTCCGCCTGGCGTCTGACCATTGTTGAACCGGGCACAATGATCCCGCGAACATGGCTGGCGATTTTGCGCCCTTCAAGCACCTTCGCAACGGCACGCAAATCCTCAATGCGGCCATTTGTGCATGAACCAATAAAAGCGTGAGAGATACGAATATCTTTCAGCAACATGCCAGCCGTTAATCCCATGTAATGAAGGGCCTTCTCAAGCGCCAGGCGTTTAAGCTGATTGGTTTCCTGTTCCGGGAAAGGGACACGTCCGGTGATGGAACCCGTTTGATCCGGGCTGATTCCCCAGGTGACTTTAGGCTCAAGATCATGGCAGTTGATCGCCACCGTCTTATCAAATACCGCATCAGCATCGCTGCTCAACTGTGACCATTCCAGCAATGCCTGCTGCCAGAGTTCACCTACAGGCATTTGCGGTTTACCGTAGATATAGTCAAAAACCTTTTTATCCGGCGCAATAATGGCACCACGCGCCCCCGCTTCTACCGCCATGTTGCAGAGCGTCATTCGTCCTTCAACGCTCAACGCGCTGATGGCCTCCCCCTCAAATTCAATGGCATATCCGGTAGCGCCATCAGCGCCAATACGTTCAAGCAATTCAAGAACAATATCTTTTGCGGAACAGGCGAAAGGTAGCTCTCCCTGAACGCTTACGCGCATGGTTTTGAGCTTGCGGTAAACCAGCGTCTGCGTGGCCAGCAGATGTTCAATTTCCGACGTCCCGATACCAAAGCCCAGCGCGCCAAATGCACCGTAGGTTGTCGTGTGACTATCCCCGGCGGCGATCACCATTCCAGGCATCACTAGCCCTTGTTCATGAGCAACCACGTGTTCAATCCCCTGACGCGGATCCAGCACATCAAATAATGTGATGCCAAAGTCGGCGGCATTTTCCCGAAAGTAATCAACCTGTAGCTGTCCTCCCGGATCTGTCATTAAGACATCCCGTTGCGACCGAGTAGGATTAACATGGTCAATATTCAATAAAAACGTGTCGGGGTGCCGAACGGTGCGACCGCGCTCTCTTAACCCGCTAAATGCCTGCGGGCTGGTATATTCATTAAGTATTGAACGATCAATATAAAGTAAAACATGCCCTTCGTTATCAAGTTCACGAATGGTATGTGACTCAACTAATTTCTCATACAGCGTTTTAGCAGACATATATATTCCTGGAGCAACGAATATCCGGGTAGCCAAATATTCACAGTTTAAGCTTTTAGCTATAGTGACACATTAATGAAAAAATGATGATTCCATTATGGAAAGTATAAAAAAACACTTCGTGTCTATAATCAGAAAGTCTCCTGAATTGACTGTGTTTTGATTTGCGGTTGTTTCTCATATTTTGCGAAAATAAACCGGCAGATAAATAATCCAATCCCCAGCATCACCAGACATGATACCGCAATAGCATTCCATCCCTGCCAGGAGAAAAGATACCCGTTTAAATACCCCATTACTGCACCGCCAGAGTAGTAGCAAAGCAGATAAAACGATGTCGCCTGTCCTTTTGCTTTTGGACTCCTTGAACTGACCCAGGCTAATACGGTGGAATGAGCAGAGAAAAATGCGACTGACAGTAAAACGATACCTGAGATGAAAACCCACAGATAGGGGGCGATCAGCGTGAGAAATGCACCGACCATCATACAGATGAGCAGCATACTGATCGCATTCATCGACCCAATATTCAACGCGACACGGGCAGCATATGGCGCAAGAAAAAAAGTTAATGAGAAGCTGACAGGAATCAAACCTATCCAAGTGTAGCTCAGCTCATAAGGCGGTCGATGCAGGTAAAACGCCAGAAAATTAAAGATGGACGTAAAAGAGCCGAAAAGAATAAATCCAATGACAAAACATAATGATACGCGGATATTCTTAAAATGTTCCAACCCGCCTTTCAACACTGCACCAAGCTGTAGTGAAGGTGTAGGAATAAACTGTCGGGATGTCGGGAGAAACAACTTCACCGCGAGTGCCATAGCAATCAGAACACCACCGAAGATAAAGAAAATCGTATCTATAGATACGTGCTCCATCATCAAAGTTGCAAACACACGACCAGACATACTCCCTAGCGAATTGCCGAAAATAAAATATCCAGTAACAATCCCTGCCAAAGCAGGAGAGACTTCTTCACTGATATAGACTGTAACAGCCGCCGTAATACCACTTACTGCAATGCCGAGCAAAGCGCGGTATACCACCAGCATCGGCCATGATGATGCAGTTGCGCACAGTAGAGTTAAAGTACCTCCTGCCAGCAACGAATAAAAAATGATTGGCTTTCGCCCAAAACGGTCAGATAACGTGCCGCTAAATAACATGGCTAATGCCAGAAACCCCACCTCAGCAGACAAAATCATCCCTACCTGATTCAATGGGATATTATAAACCTCACTTAACTTTGGTAATAAAGCCTGGATTGAATATAAAGACGCCAACTCTGCCAACCCAGCCAGAGGTAATATCATTAAAATAGGCAAGTACTTACCTATTGTCTCTTCAATATTATTTTTCATACACAATGTTCCGTAAAAGATCCTGATTGCCATATGCCTGTTTGCCAGCAAACATCCGCGTATACAATATTTATCTTTTACGTTTACAGAATTGACAGCGTTCACATTTTATTTTTCTTAATAGAGACAAAATGGAATCAAGTGTTTTATGAAATGTAGATCATCTAAGAATGACGCGGTAATGGCAACGTAGTAAGTTATGAACTATACCCGTGATCATTGAAGATGCTTGATTTCGAAGAAAATCAGGATCATGTTAACGGCTATGAATATTGAGCTGACCGCAGAACAAAAAATCGCACTCGAAGCATTGCAACGAAAAAGTCGTGCCCCCCATATCCGCGACCGGGTCCGCTGCGAATTGCTTTCGTCAGAAGTCTGGTCAACCGGCATGATTTGAATCGCCACGGATAATTGGACTGACCCCGTCTCCATAGACGATCCTGCCCTATAGTTGAGCATAGCAACTGTCCTCGAACCCGATTACGAAGCATGTTGGTGATACAACGGATCCCATGCTTCATTATTTTTCAGCATTGCGTTAAGGATGGTCAGTAGTTTTCTGATGCAGGCGGTCAGTGCAACCTTTTTTGGTTTTCCTGCGGCAACGAGGCGTGTATAGAATTCTTTAATTACTGGGTTGTGCCTCGTCCCGACCAGTGCGGACATATAGAGAGCTGTTCGGACGGAGGCTCGCCCTCCAAATACCGTTCGGCGACCGCGCATTGTGCCGGAATCTCTGTTTACTGGAGCAACCCCAATAAGCGCACTAATTTCACGTCGTGACAACGTTCCAAGCTCCGGAACCTCAGCCAGCAGCACGGCAACAGTCGCTGCACCAACACCTTTAACGGCGCTCAATAATGCAGATAATTCACTGAAATTTTTCGAAATATAGGCTGACATTTCAGCTTCTATACGAGCCATTTCACTTTTTAATACCGAAATAATAAATCTGATACTTTCGTGATTCTGAGGATGCGATGGATGCAATCTGTTTCGCTCAGCTGTAAGCATTATCGTTAATTGTCGGCGTCTGACCACCATTGCTGCCAGCAACTGCCTGTGAGCATCAGGTAAGGGACGAATATATTTTTCCCGCTCAGGATGCTGGTTAATAACTTTTGCCATTTGTAGCAGGACTCTGGCATCTATTTGGTCGGTCTTAGCCAGATAGCCCATTGCGCGGGCAAAATCTCGCGCCTGTCGGGGATTGATAACAACCACATCAAAACCTTCAGACTGAAGATAGCCAGCCACACCAGACTCAAGTCCCCCGGTGGCTTCCATCAGGATCAGTTGAGTTTCATTTCGCTTTAACTCTTTGAGTATCTGATTAAAACCGCCATCTTCATTTGGCACAGTGAATGACTGGGCAATATTGCTGATTGCAATATCCAGAGTGCTTTTCGAAACATCAATGCCTGCACAACGTTGATTTGACACGCTCATCTATACCCCTCCTTGCAAATACGATTTGAAGTTCAGACAACTGTTCGGGCTTCAGATGAACGACTCAGCCTGTGCGTCAGTCGCTATGCTGCGGGCTTGAATAACCCCAGGAGGAATCGGACTACACGGGCTTTGCCAAATCTAAGCCAGAACATAGTAATCCACTTTCAAGATACAAGGGGGAGCATATGGGCACACCACGTTTTACACCTGAATTTAAGGAAGAAGCCGTCCGTCAGATAACGGAACGAGGTTATTCCGTTGCCGAAGTATCCGAGCGCCTTGGCGTTTCTGCGCACAGCCTCTACAAGTGGCTCCGCGCTATCAAGCCTGATAACAGCGAACAGCATGCCCGGGATTTACTGGAAGCCAAAAGCGAGATCCTGAAACTACGGGCGCAGCTAAAACGCACCGAAGAAGAACGGGATATTCTGAAAAAGGCCGCGCGGTACTTTGCAAGGGAGCCCGACTGAAGTACCGCTTTATCAATGAACATCGCACTGTATGGGGTGTGATGACGATGTGTCGGGTACTGAATGTCGCCCGGGCCGGATTCTATGCGTGGCTGCACAACCCGGTCTCGGCGCGTGATAAAGATAACCAGCGCCTGCTGATGCTTATCCGCGACTCCTATTCACTGAGCGGAGGCGTATACGGTTACCGGCGGGTTCATGGCGATCTGAACGAAATCGGGGAAACCTGCGGTAAAAACCGGGTGGGTCGCATCATGCAACTGAACCGGATTAAAGCTGTACGCGGCTATAAAGTGCCACGTCGTTTCGCCGGCAGACCTTCCGTGGTTGCGCCTAATCGCGTGCAGCGGCAGTTTACCGTTGTCCGGGCCAATCAGGTCTGGGTCACCGATATTACTTATATCCGCACCTGGCAGGGATGGCTGTATCTGGCGGTGGTTATCGATCTCTTCGCCCGTAATGTGGTCGGCTGGTCAATGAAGCCCACTCTCTCACGCGAACTGGCACTCGACGCACTGATGATGGCGGTCTGGCGACGTAAACCGGACGGCGAGGTCATCGTACATAGCGATCAAGGTAGCCAGTATGGCAGTGACGACTGGCAGCGCTTCTGCCGGGCCAATAACCTGGCGCCGAGCATGAGCCGGCGTGGCAATTGCTGGGATAATGCGGTGGCTGAATCGTTCTTCAGTTCACTGAAAAAAGAAAGCATCAGGAAGAGAATATACAAAACCCGGGATCTGGCCCGGGCGGATATCTTCGATTAGATTGAAGTCTTCTATAACCGGGCCCGGCGCCACAGTCACCTCGGCGGCGTCAGTCCGGAGGCCTTCGAACAGGCCTCGTCGTGAGGACAGAATTTGTCTACTGTTGTGGGGGCAGTCCAAACTCATTTTTAGACATACCGTTCTCCTTAACTGATAACGTAAATGTTTACTCTTCAGAAGAGCTGGTACGCGCCCATTAAGCCCGCCTTACAACTGGCGCTCAACCCCCCCCCTTTGCCAGCCCCAGCATCGGCTAAGGAGTTATCCTACCTAAAATAGTAGGCATTAAAATTTTAGTTTATGGTTTTTTAGCCGTTAACTATTAATGGCGATCCACTTAAAAAAATTACGCAGTAAAAATGTGCACCAGCGTAGTGCATGTGAAGGTCTTTTATGACAGCGTTTTTCCGGGCAAAAAAGAATGAAAGTCAACACCAGTAAAAAACATGAGCTACTTATTGAACGACTGTGTGAAACATTTGGCGCTCTATACCAGGGTAACGTGATTGATAAATCATGGCTCTGCGAAACGTTCGGTATAACAGAGCGTACGGCGTACCGCGATTTAGCCAGACTGTCTCATCTTCTTGATGAAGTCTCGACCGGGCGCTACAAACTTAACCCTCTCTTTCTGCCCTCACTTCATATCGGCCATCTCGCCGAGTTTGCCAGTTTTGCCGGTGTCGCCCACCTTTTTCCGCACAATGACGGCAAATCACTGCGTGATCAAATGAAAAATGCAGACAATATCAAGATCCAGGGAAGCAGCAGCCGGGATAACCATCAATTTAGTAGCCTGATGGACAAGCTTGATAACGCCATAACCGCTCACCGGGTGATAAGCTGCAATTATCGCAGTAAATCCCGCTTTATTCAGCCCTACCGCCTGATTAACCACTACGGACTATGGTATCTGGCTGGCGTCGATGAAGACAGCCTAAAAGCCTTTGAACTGGCCCGTCTTGAACAACTGGCGGTGACAGATAAACCCTTTTGTGCCGATCCCTCTGTGATAAAGGAACTCAACGAAACGACCGGCATTCGGTTCGGCAAGCGTACCGAAGCCACTTTGTGGGTTTCTGCTCATGCCTCCGCCTACGTCACCCGACGCCCGCTTTTCCCTGGGCAGCGCATCACACAAACCCACCCGGACGGTAGCCTGACGCTTATCACGGATGTTAGCGATCAGCACACGCTGTTCCGCTGGCTACGCTACTGGTTGCCCGATATTCGCATTCTGTCCCCGGTATCGCTGAAGGAGGCATTCAGCACAGATTTCCATACGCGGGCGACAACTTATGCAGAATACGATGCGGGCTGATGCAATAATCTCACGGCTGCATCTTTTTTTATAAGGCTTTTACCGGGAAGGACTGACACAACCTGTCTCAGGCTATAGATAAGATTTTACTGACCAGACGCATTGCTGTCAGACGCCATAAAAATTCCCGGCACAGACCACAGGACTTGATGTTCAGTGAACGCAAGGGCTGTTTATCTCCACCAGATGGTAATCATTGCGCTTTAGAAGGATGCTTTATGTCAGTTGATGTTGAAACGCCTCATTTACTTTATCAAAAAATATCTCTGGAGGTTGGGCGTATTATCAGCAATCTCACCGAGAACACTACCAACGAGAAGCTACAAGAAACCAATGAAGATGCGCGAGGGAAATTAGAAGCCTTCCGCAAGGCCTTAGATGCAAATATTGAGAGTCTGAAACGAAACGCAGAGTGGGATCGATTTACTATTGCTTTTTATGGCGAAACCAACGCAGGAAAATCAACGGTCATTGAGACACTGCGAATATTGTTAAAAGAAGAGAGCAAGCAACAACGTCAGAAAGCTTTCCGTGAATTTCAACACCACCACCAGCTCAATGATAGCGATATTGAAAAATTGCAACAGTCGCTGGATGACAATCAAAAAAACGCCAGTGAACTAACCCAGGCGATAGAAGCCATTAATTCACAGTACATTGAGCGGGAAACGACACTACAGCAGCAAATCAATGCCCTAAGCGCGCTCATTCTCGCGCAGCAGCAGTTGAGCTCCATATGGCAAAAATTGCTTAACTTGTGGCGAAAAACGCCAGAACAAAAAGAACATTCATACTTACTTGTGAAACAACGTGCGCTGGATATTGAAAAAGCCGCTGAATTAAAAGAGCTGGAAAATCAAAAAACTGACTGCGATGCGCAAACAGCAGAACTACAGCAGTTGCAGGCAGCACAACAGGCAAAATTTGCCGAATTAGCAAAACTGGCAGATGGTGAAATCATTGGCACGGGTGTTTCAGATTTTACCATGGACACTACACTCTATCCTTTCGAAGCCAATCAACAGCGCTTTGCCTTGCTGGATGTTCCGGGTATTGAAGGTAAAGAGAGCAAAGTGCTGGCACAAATCCAGCAGGCGGTAGAGAAAGCCCATGCCGTGTTCTACGTCACCAGCAAAGCCACAGCGCCGCAAAAAGGTGATGAAAATAACCCAGGCACACTGGAAAAAATCAAATCGCACCTTAATGCTCAGACTGAAGTCTGGACATTGTTTAATAAGCGGATTACTAATCCGATGCAATTAAACCGCCCGACGTTGCTAAGCCCTGATGAAGAACACAGTCTGGAGGATTTGAATGAAAAAATGCGCGAACAGCTTGGGGATAATTACTGCGATACCTGGACAGTAAGCGCAATGCCCGCATTTCTGAGCGTGGCTGAACATCTTGTCCCGGGCTCCGAGAACCTCAAAAAACAAAGTAAGTTATTAGAAAGCCTTGGCAAAGATGTTGTTCTCGATAAAACGGGGTTGACCGGTTTTTTAAACCTGTTGACACAAAAGCTTGTCGCGAACAGTAAAGAAAAAATTACCCATTCGAATATCAATAAAGCACGGAAAACAGTGGAAGATGCTACCGTAGAAATTACGCGTCTGCAGAAAGAAACCTACGGCAAATTGTCTAAGCAATTAGATGACGAAATGCAGAACGCCCATCAGTTGTTAGATATATCGCTTGCTTCTCTGAAATCACGCCTCTCAAACCAGGGCGAAGAAGCTGTCGAAAAATTTAAAAATAAAACCCGCAGACATGTTTATGCCGAGATCGACAGCGATATCAGCAATGACCGTTTCAAAAGCACACTGGAAAATTGTCTTACACGGCAACATGCGGAACTGGAAAAAGAACTTCCGGGGCTTCTCAAACGTGAACTGGATATTTTTAAGGATGAAACTGAAGATATCGTCCGACGCTTCCAACAGTATGCCAAAGAGATCCTGGCAACCTATTCCAGGCTGCAACAGCATAAGTTTGATGGTCAATTCGATGTAAAAATCGATATTGATAACGGTATAAAACTCACCAGTCTGCTGGCTACGTTTGTTGGCGGAGCTCTTTTGTTCTGGAACCCTGCTGGATGGATCGTGCTGGCGCCGGCGCTGGCCGGGCTGGTATTCGCATTTTACAAAGCCGTGCGCAGTTTCTTCAGTTCCAGCTACAAAATGTCGCAGCAGCGCCAGTCCGCGGATGAAAACCTGAATAAAGTCGCACGCAGCATCAATGAATCCATCAGTGAAGGGCTGACCAGCGCGTTCCCCGAACTTGAAGAGAAAGTGGAACAGCTAAAAGCCATGTTACGTGAACCTGTACGCCAGGCTTCGCATACTAACGAAATCCTAAAAGACGCAAGTCAAAAATTACAACAGTTATCCGAAAGCATTGGAATATCAGGAGCGAAATAATGGAAAAGACACTGGATGTATTTAAAACCCAGCAAACGCAAAATATTGAACTACTGAACAACCTGAGTCATTTCCTGCAACAGGGTGAATCTGTCGGTGTTCAGATGGATCCCAAATTGTTGCAGAAGTTGCAGGCCGCAAAAGAGAGTGCTGCGAATGGCAAGCTGCACATTGCTCTGATTGGTGGTTTTTCTGAGGGTAAAACCTCAATTGCCGCCGCCTGGATGGAAAAACTGGATAAATCCAGCATGAAAATCAGCCATCAGGAATCGTCCAACGAAGTCAAAATTTACGATGTGGGTTCAGATTTCGTGCTGATTGACACCCCCGGGTTATTCGGTTTTAAAGAGCAGTTCAATGAAGATATTCAGTCAATTGAAAAGTATAAGGATATGACGAAGAAGTACGTCAGCGAAGCGCACCTTGTACTGTATGTTATGAACTCCACTAATCCGATCAAAGAGAGCCACAAACAAGATCTGGAGTGGTTGTTTCGCACGCTGAATTTACTGGATCGCACTGTCTTTGTGCTCAGTCGTTTTGATGAAGTGGCTGATGTGGAAGATGAAGCCGATTATTATTCAAACGCCAGTATTAAACGTCAAAACGTTGCCTCCCGCTTACAAGACCTTATCGCCTTAACCCCGAAGGAACACGATGCATTGAGTATTGTGGCCGTAGCGGCAAACCCGTTTGATATGGGGATGGAATACTGGCTGGAGAATCCGGATAAATTTCGTGCTTTGTCACATATTAGTGAGTTACAGCAGGCCACCAGTAAAAAGATCGAGCATGGCGGCGGAATACTTGCGCTGGGTGAAGAGACAAAAAGAAGTGTTATTCGCGATGTTCTGACTCGCCAGTTACCAGTGGCGATTGAGAATGATGAACGGATTTCCCGGGAAGTTGCTGACCTTAGCGCGATCCATCAGCGCATGCGTAAAGAAATGGCTGCAATGGAAAGCAATATTTCAGAAACCCGCATCAAGCTAAAAGAATTCATCGTCGGCTATTTCAGTGACTTGATCCTGCAAGCCAAAGGATTGAGCCTGGAAACCTACACCGAATTTTTCGAACGTGAAGTTGGCGATAAAGGCATTATTATCTCCACGCGCTTAGAAAATGAATTTGAACGTCGGTTGCATACCGTTACTCAGGCATTACAACGCATGGAAATGGGTTATCAAGCTGATATCAGCCACTACAACGGCAATCTGACCGCCATGGGAAAACAGGGGCTGGATTATGTTGTAAAAAGCAAAATTATCAACAACACAACGGTTATCGCCGCGCGAGATGGCGTTGTTTCACTGGCGAAAATGGTTGGCGTTGATCTTGGTAAAATGCTGAAATTTAACCCGTGGGGGGCCTTAAACCTGGCTAAAGGATTGAATGGCGCATTGTCGGTACTGGGGCTGGCAATGGAAGCATGGGACTCATGGGAACAGCATAAGCGCGAAAAACTGTTTGCTGAGGCCGTTACTAAAATGGAAGAAAACTTCACCAGCCAGCGAGAGAACACGCTGGTAATGTTAGGTGCGTCAGATTTTATTCCTACATTTTTTACCGGTTACGCAAAACTGCACGATGAACTGGACTTACTTGAGCAATCGCTTAGTGAAAGTAAACAACGCCAGAAACGCTTTGCCGACTGGCGGTCACAAGCGGAGGCCATCGACGCTGAATTCACGCGTGTAAAGGCCTGAGAGATACGCTTACCGATGTTCTCCTGAAGAGGATGCGACATCAAACTAGCGTATTGCAACACGACAAAGCTCATAACGACCTTCGGCGTTCATATCCACTATTTTTTGGACTGCGCCCCAAAAGTTGATCACCGACTTAGTAAGGTGCAGTTTTCATCGCTCTGGCCAAATCATTAATCGCCACCTGACCGGAACCTGTCGATAGCAGTGGAAGGGATAGGGAATGCATATTTCTGACTGAACACCTTCGCCAGATACAGCAAGGGCCGGAGAGAAATCCCCGGCCCTTTTGCTTTTCCCGGGGATACTCCCAAACAGTAACCACGTTGATTTATGGCGATGTTACCACCCGTGGCAGTCACCTATTTTTTATGACTCAGGCAATCCCGATGAAATGCCACCCGCGCCATAAAAATCTCCCTCTGTTCATCAGTCATGTTACCTGCCATATCTCCGGGGTCGAGGCGCTTGCCGTTTTGCTCCAGCCTGATCAGGCTACGGGCAAGAAAATCCAGCCCGGTAAATGATGTACTGCTGTCGAATTTTGGTAGCGTGTTGACCTGCTCCCCGTTGATTAATACACCGCGATGTTAGTAATGTCTTCATAAGCCACATGAGGACATCCCATGAAGAAGCGTTTTTAGGTATTTTGCCCTGTCGTTCATCCCGCAACTGCTTTACCCATCGCGTCATGGTAGAAAGACCCACATCCATAGCACTGGCCGCAGCTGCAACGGTGTAGTTCTGATCAAGGACCAACTGAGCGGATTCGCGTTTAAACTCTGCGCTGAAATTTCTTTTTTTCATTGAGGCACCTGTAATGTTCTGAGGTGAGCATATCACCTCTGTTCAGGTGGCCAAATTCAGTAAACCACTTCAGTTGAAATCAAAACTCGAATTAGTGAAAAAAGAGCAAGAGCTTATCAAAAAAAGAAAAATACCTGAATGGAACGGCGTAAACTTTATTGATAACAAAAAACAAAGATAAAAGAAAAGAGAATTTTCATAAAGAATGGGAAAGCACACTTTCAATCATTCAGAATATCTCAAGCCAGATAAATGATTACAGGCCTATATGGGTATTAGAAGATACACCGATGTTCTGGCAAACCGATCAGTTTTTACATGCTTATTATTATAAGCAAGTTCATCAGCAAGGTAATACTTATCCTTTTGAGGATTTTTATCGTACTAACAGTAAAAACCCACAAGCAGCATTGATGAGTATACTCTCCTGGTGGAAAAGCCTATCAGTTCCGCCGTCTAATGAGGATATTCATCTTGGGATTTACGCTCCCTACATTCACGAAAACTTGTCAAAAAATAATATTGGCTCATTGACTGAGGATAAGCTCCATCAAATATTCTATTCTACACATGCAACAATGGACCATGTGATAAAAATGAGTACTGAAACATTTGTCCAACCTGCCACAAAATCATTAAACAAGAAAGATCGTGCCGTTTTATTTACAAAATGAATCATGGGCCAAACAAATCAAAAAGGCGTGACTATTGCTGAATTACTCAATTATGTGCTCTACGGTGGAATGCCTTCTTTTATGTGGGAAAGGATCTATCAGGCAGGGAAAGATGAGCAATATAAATTCCAGCATTACGGTATTAACTCCATTGCTGAAGTTGTTGGCTGGGCCAGACCTGATGATACGCCTCCCAGAAATGGCAGAACCAATAAAGCATTGCGGGCATTGGGCCATCCAGTACATGTGAATATTTGAACATATCCCTCCCTACTCCAGTAAATATAACTCTCACTCAATGAAGCAGTTCAAAGGCGTGCTCAGTTGACTAGAACACGCCTACCGGTGACAGATAGTACAAAATAGAGTTATTTTACATATCAATACTCTATCCAATCGGCCAAAATCACTCTGCATATTACTTTGAACCCAGAATGATTTTTCCCATTAAAGCATGCTTTGATTCAGGCACTTCGCGGCGTTTATGTGACTTTATGGAAGAAATGTACTCTCATACTGCAAGTTTCTCTGAAACTAATTTGCCACATAAGTCTCTTTTCTTACATGGGGCCATGGAGCTTTGCAAAATCAAACGGACTAACCCCTTTCTCCCGATTAGCATCCAGAAAATCAGCCCACCATTGCAGCATCAGTTTGCGTTCTTCAAGAAACTCCGCCCTGTGAATATAAGCTGCACGTACACCGTTACGTTCCTGATGGCTCATCTGGCGCTCCACTGCATCCCTGGACCATAATCCTGACTCAATCAGTGAGCTACAGGCCATAGCCCTGAAGCCGTGACCACATACATCGACCTTTGTATCGTAGCCCATCAGGCGTAATGCGTTATTCACCGTATTTTCACTCATGGGCTTCCAGGGATTGTGGTCGCCAGTGAAAATCAGTTCATGTTCTCCGCTGATGGTCTGTATCTGCTGCAGAATATCCAGCGCCTGAGTAGAGAGTGGCACCAGATGCTCTGTCCGCATTTTTGAACCACGATGCGAATACTTGACCCCGTCAATAGGTTTCCGCTCTGGAGGAATGGTCCACATGGCTTTCTTGAAGTCGATCTCAGTCCACCTGGCAAAGCGAAGTTCACTGGAACGGATGAAGATAAGCAGGGTAAGATTAGTTGCCAGTCGTGTGAGAGGTTGGCCTCTGTAAGCATCCAGTCGTTCAAGGAGCTCTGAAATGCGATTTAAGGCGAGAGCAGGGCGGTGCTGGCGTTTCACTGTCGTTAATGCGCCAGCCATATCGACAGCGGGATTATAGCTGATAATGCCGGACTGAGCAGCATAACGCATGATTGCTGTGATTCGTTGCTGGAGGCGGGCAGCTATCTCATATATCTCTTTGGCTTCGGCTGCTTTAACAGGAACAAGCAGGTCTGGTGTTTTCAGTGTGGTGATATCGCGTGAACCGATAAAAGGAAATACATGGGTTTCAAGGCTTTTAAGGGTTTTCTCGCTGTGCGACTCAGACCATTTTTTATTGCTGCTGTGCCATTGCCGGGCGATAGTTTCAAAAGTATGGGTGATATCGGGTACAGACTTCTTTGCTCGCTTTTGTTCGCAGGGGTCAATACCTTCGGCTATTTGCTTCCTGGCACTATCCCGCTTCTCTCTGGCCTCTGACAATGAGATGTCCGGATACACACCAAGAGCAAGCGTTTTTTCTTTGCCAAGGAAGCGATAGCGGAGGCGCCAGTAGCGGGAACCATTGGGATGAACAAGCAAAAACATATTGCCGCTGTCAGCGAGTTTATAAGGTTTTTCATCCGGTTTAGCTGCACGGATTTTAGCGTCAGTGAGCGCCATTGGTGAGGTCTCCTGATAGTAAAAGGGGTATAAATTTTATCGAATCAGACTATACCCTCAGTTGTACCCTCGCAAGGGACTTGATGTGGGTTGAAGTTGATTGAGTTGGGTGGAGTTAAAATATTATAAAGGTGTTGATTTCGGCGGGCTTTGAATGCAAAAACGGACCTCCGTGGAGGTCCGTTGATATGAATTTGGTGCCGGACTCGGAATCGAACATCACCATACCTCATTGATTTATATATCTAAGAATTGTCTATTGTACTTTTTACCAACTTATTTTTACCAACAAATGATAGTGCATGTCAATTTAAATCAATAAGTTACTTAGCCACTCTGCAGTAGACATTGTTAGACGTTAAGAGCGAAAAGCAGTAGAGATCTACTCTCTTACATACCATTTCCACACACACGAAAATAAAAGCACTTTTTGCTAAAATACATAACACTTTGTTTTTTAACGTTTTTTTATGTGTGTTTGTGGATTATATCTTAATTTTTGTATTAAAGCTAGTTTTTTATAAGATTTCTTGTTGATTATTATCCTCTAAATATACGATAATAACGTCTCCAAAATAATAGAGAGGAATTATATGAAAGAGACAAAGAGACTTATTAGACTAAAAGAGGTGATCGATAAAACGGGTTATTGCAGAGCGTGGATTTACAGACTGATTAAAGATAACAGTTTCCCCGCCCCAGTAAAGATTGGTGAGAGATCTATTGCTTTTATTGAAAGTGAAGTTGATCAGTGGATAGATAACAAAATATTCAATTCACGTAATAAAGCCGCCTAAAATCATTATCAGCTATTTTATTTATACTTAACAATATTTATTGTTAAAGTATAAAATTTAAAAGATCGAGCGCAAAGCGTTTCAGAGCTAAATATGAAAAATATAATCAATTAAAATAATACAAACCACCAGTGTGGCTTGTATTATTATTGTTGTTTTTGTAATAAATACCTTCTGTAATATGCGATAGCACTGTTTTGAGTTGTATTCATTCTTTCTGCAATTTCTTTCCATCTTAATCCCGACTCTCTTAAACTAAAAGCAAGATTTCTTTTATCTTCGGCCTCTTTTTCGTATTCATCACGAGGTAAAGAAATGTACCTTTTTACTGTTGAAACCGACACGCAAAACTTTTTTGCCATCTCTTTTTGTGTCATTGGCCTTTTAACCCTTTTATTTACTATCATAATTCCTCCAGAAATTTAATTAGTTCTTTTGTTTTTCTTGGCGCTGTATTTTTCCTCGCCCGTGCAGACTGAATTTCAGAAAATCGGCTTTGGGAAAAATTTCTCCATGTCCATTTGCAAATGCTTTTACAAATTTGGTTAACTTCATTATGTGATAATAGATCGTTAACATTACAATGATTATTTAACATAATCGCTCGAGAAAGCATATGCTCATAAAAATCATAATATGTATTGTTTGCTTTATATTTTAAAACATCTTTATAAGATAAAATTCTTAAATCTTCAAATAAATTAACATTACGGCCTAAACCATATACTGGACTTGGTTTAGTTTTTGGGGTGGTGATAATATCAGGCACAAAATCTGCTAAATAATATAAATCATATTCTGGTATATTTGTCCAGGTTGTTCTCCATTCATTTATATTGATAGGGTTTTTCATTAAAATATCAGCATAGGCTCTGTCTGCGTCCAGTCTTTCCGTAAATCCTCGCTGAACAATTGAGGCTAATCGCAACGGCTTCATTCTTGCTGCGTCAGTCTTCAGGACAGGGGTCTTTAAGGCATAAAGTAGGTGTGCGTGACCGTTTCGTGTATTTTGAATTATTATATTCGGTTTAGGTAAGTCAGCTAAATCCCAGGCAATTGCTCCATTTTGATGGTCTACATCGAACACCAAACCATTTATAAAGGACTTATTATTAAAAGCAATATATTTTTTTAATAGTGCTTTATCTTTGGGGGTTCGGTAAACACCATCATAAAAATCATCACAGCACAAAGCATATTTTTGAATTTTATTTTTAAATTGTTCTATGTTATATATATCTTGTTTTAATGGCATTTTATATTTCCTTTGAATAATTACTCCTTTTTGATAGTTAGTGAAACCTTTCAAATATGAGTCTTGTTGTCCGTTTTTATTTTTAATAATTGAATTTAAAATATTGTCAAGTGGCTAATAAGCCATATCAGATATTATGTTTTATTTGGTCTTAATTTTATAAGGAAAAGCAATATATATTTATTGTGGTAATGGTTGCCATGGTTAATTAAGTTAATTTTTATGATGTAAATTAAATAAAAGTAATTAATTTAATTGATGTGGATGAAGTTATTTTGATATTTTTTTATTAATGAAATGAAATTTATAGGATGCAATAAGTAATTATTGCTAAAATTAAGTGTGAGTGAGTTTAAATGTGCTTTTACATGATATTCATTTATTCTCAATAGGATTGGGTTACCATTATTTAAAACGTCTCAAAATTGTTTATAGGGAATTAAAGAGCGAATGTAAGAGAATGTTGAAATTAAAAGTAATTTGAGATCGGGAACTGCATTCCATCAGTTTGTTAGCGTTTCATACCGAGATACTAATACACATATTCTCCGACACGTAGAAAAGGTGTAATAAAACAGAAAACAGTGGATAGAAAATGAAAGAAGAAGAGGGGTAAGAATAGAAAAAGGATTTGAGTATTTAATATAATAAAAAGGTTTAACAGGTGGAGGGTTCACTTTGTTCTCCTTCCACCTTTCCCAGTGTATGGGGCGCTACAAGCCGTCAAGGGTTCGCTATTGCCGCTACGCGCCCTTGACTGCTTTCCACTTAAAATAATTAATAACTATGAATATAAACTCAGCCGACAAGCTGTCAGCTGAGTTTATAAAAATTAAAATGATTCCAGTTTTTAGATCTTTTTCAATGTTCTGGCAATTTTTTTATCTTTTCTTTCTTTGAGTTCGTTTTCTGCCCTCGTAATTATTCCATTTTTAAAATCTTCATTCTGACAATCAAAATATGTCAGCAATCCAACCAGTTTCTTAAAGTTGTTATATTTTGGAATGTCATACTTTAAAATTTCAGCCGTAATTGCTTTAATGTTTTTGGCTTCCGCTTGTTTCTTTAAGTGCTTTTCTTTTTGCTCTAATCGTGCGAGTTCACGCTTTAATCGCTCTTTTTGTTGGTTTAAGTCCATACATTACCTCTTTTTTTATTATTTGTTTTTATCCTTTACTGGTTTTTTCTTTCTTTAATCTTTTCATTAATTATGTTTATAAAACACTCTTTCACTTCATTTAAATACTCATCACCTCTGGTCTCATATTCTTTTTTATTTATAGTAAATGTAGGGTAATAAAATTTATTTTTTAAGTCTCTTATTGCCATAACAAAAGAATCACTTTTTATATGCTTGGTTTTTCTGTGTTGAGATTGTGTTTTAAAGAAATTAAAAAAACTTTTTCTAAAAGCCTTTTGTTCTACCTGTTCCCAAATTTTAACTCTGTAAGTTGCTGAATTTGCAAAAATACGCCCGTTGTTTTCTTTTAAACAAATGAAATAATAATCTTTTATTTCTTCTGCACATATGTCAATGTTGTTTTTTTCCATTTCTTAACTCCTGCTTGAACATTTTATTATGTTCTATACATCTGAAAATAATAAAGTCAATTCTTTTATCATTTATTTGACTTTTATTGAAAAAGTTTTAATTAAATAAAGCACGAAGTGGCGAACGAAGAGAGCAACATTTTAGCGTTAGCTAATAATGCCCACTTATACATTCCCCTTCGGGTAATGTGTGGTCCCTGCGGGGCTGGGTGCTTCGCACTCACGGCTTGCCGTGAAACGGGTGGTTTACCTGCCACCCAGTCGTTCACTCAATGCCAGCGGCAAAGGTTGCACGATAAAATGCAATATATGAATGCAATAAAGGAGGAAAAAATATGGCAATATTTCATCTAAGTTTTAAGGTGCTTACACGTATAACAAAAGAGGGGAAAAGTAAAAGTTCCGTTTATTTGGCTGCTTACAATTGCCGCCTGAAATTGACAGATGAAAAAACAGGAAAGGTATTCAACTACACTAAAAAACAAGATCTGTATAAACACGGCATTTTACTACCAGAGCAGGCCCCAGATCGTTTCCGCAACCGTTCCCATCTTTGGAATGAAGTTGAAAGAATGGAAAAAAGGAAAGACTCTCAATTATGCCGTTATTTTATTATTGCTCTACCCAAAGATATTACTCCGGAAAAAAATGAAGAACTTTTAAAGGATTATTTAAATAAGTATTTCATTGCAAAAGGAATGATTGCAGATTATGCAATACATGATATAAAAAGTGGAAATCCACATGCTCATGTTATGCTTACGATGAGAAAGGTTAATAAAAATGGGTTTTTAAATAAAAAATCAAGAGAGTGGAATGACCCAAAATTGGTTGAAGTGTGGCGCAGGGCATGGGCTGTTTTAGTAAATAAAAAATTAAGGGAGAATAAAGTAGCAGACACAATAACAAACCTCAGCCACCTTCGCCAGAAAGAATTATTTATATACAAGGCAAAAGAAGAGATTAAAAAAGGATATTTAAAAAAAGCTGAAAAATTTATTCGCGGCGTAAATATCTTAAACAAGAAACCACCACGAAGAAGAAGATCTCGTAATGAATATATTAATTTAAATAATAATACGGTCAAAAATAATGGAGTACGAGAAAGATTGAGGCAACAAATAAAACAGAAGGAAGAAAACCAGCAAAAAAATAAATGGCTTGGCTTGTTTTTTAGTAAGTTTATGTTAAAGCTTAAGAACAGTGTTAATAAAAACAAACAGAATATCGAACTTACCGAAATTGAATTTTATAAAAACATGAAAATCGATAAAGAGGATGTAAAGGAAAACTTAGATCTTGAACAAGATATAAAAGAAGAAATCAATAGAGGAGATTGTTATGAGTTTAATAAAAAAAACTACATATCACACGCCGCTAAACGGCCTGGAATTAGAAACAAATAAAAAAAGAATGGGGGTGTATGTGGACGAAAGGGGAAAAAGATGGAAAATTGAATTTTTATTAAGAGACCCGGAACAGGAATTGAAAGACAAAAAAGAGCAAGATTTTAATAAAAGAGAGGCTCAGAATCAGAGGCGGAAATAATATTAATATGTTGGGTTTTTATTTCCTTTTTTAGGTCTTATATACAGGAAAGGTGGTTGTATAAAAAACACACCACCTCTAAATTTTTAATTAACACAAAACAAATAAAAAATGAAAAGATTATCTATACCAAACTACCTTATTTTTTTTCAAGAGTGCTTTTATTATCGCAGGGAAAAACGTTACGAGAATGAAAATTACAACACCTACAATAAAACCAGCAATCAAAAATGTTTTTAAACCTATGACTGTTCCGAACAAAAAACCCATGAGAAGCCCAAGCATACCAAATAATCTTAGCAATGGTTTTATTTGCTCTACTGCTTTTTCAAAGTGACCTTTAAAAGTTGTCACTTTTTCGGCATGGCATTTTGGGCACACAGTAGCATCATCACTGACAGTACTTTTGCAAAATGGACAGATTGCCATAATATCCTCTTTTTAATCTAAAATGAGCCTATATATAATATTTTGAACATGACCTTTGCTTTGGCTGTGTTACTCAATATCTTCTTTTAGTCGGGTTCTTCAACATGTCATCCATATTTTTTTTCCCATCTCTGCATTAGTGCAGTTTGTAAGTTTTGACAGTTTTTAATTATGGTGTCTGATGGATTAGTTACCCTTTGGCATTTTATGGTCCACTTTTCCATTAATTCTTGATTTCCAGTAAAGTCACTAACACTATATTAAGAATCACAAGCGCTAAGGAGCAAAGTGGCAATTGGTAATATATATTTCTTCATGATTAACTCCATTTTATTAGGGGGCTGTTTTTTCTATTTATTTACAACCTTGGCTGGGGATAATGATATTTTATTGCTTGCGGAATAATCATTATCAACAAGTAAAACCCCTTTTACTGTAACTACATCACCAACGTTATATTTTTTGATATCATCATATTTAACAAATGCACCTGCCTTACATTCTCTCTTATATCCACTTGATATAATTCCAGAGTCGAAAATAAAAACAGCTTCTGTGCCTTTAAAATCTGGATCTCCAGTAAAACGCGGTCCTGATTGTGATACATTAATTATCTTATCTGTAAACTCAACATATTTTCCATTCCACTTATCATTTGCCATATATGGATTTTTATGAAAATCTGAACAAATCACTTTTAAGGATGTTTTTGTGAATGACTTTTCATCTAATTCATTTTTCTTTAAATCAGTAATGTTTGGTATTGAAAGTTTATTTAGCCCATCTGATAAAGAATTGTATGAGCTTTGAAGTTGTTGACAACCCGATAAAATAAAAGAAGAGAATAGAATAAGCCCGGTAATTTTTTTCACTTTAAACACAACGTTAATCCCCATCATGTAAATCGCCCTTTAAATGTGCCTTACTTCTAAATCATAACATCAGAAAGGAGCCTCTCAATAGTATTGATCGGTTAAAAAGATCAATTTATAGATATTGATAGGCTATGACAATCAAAAGTAGATAATCGATCGGTAACTCCATCGTTTTAATCGATCGATACATACTTTATGATAGATAAAGGCTATCATTATTTTGGTTTTGATCGTTTTAAGCGATACTTGAGGGGGGGGATTTAATTGTGTTATGTCAGATGATTATGGAAATCCTTTCGTGCTTTGATTGTTTTTACACTGAGCATGGGCTTTTCTGGAAAAGGGGACTGTACAGTAGGTGGTCAGCAGCGAAATAGTTGGAATGATACAGTGTGGCAACGGGGGAGTGCGAAAATGTCTTTGTGTTGGAGAGGGAGCGTGGATTGCTCCCCTCATCAGTTATTCTTAATTATTTGTTCTTGCGAAATCAAAAGGCATAATATGTATTTCCTTATTAGCATCGAGATAATCAGCCCACCACTGCAACATTAGCCGACGCTGTGTTATATGTTTTGCTTTGTGGGTATAAGCAGCCCTGACATTGTTTTGCTCTTTGTGGCTCATTTGTCTTTCAATAGCATCTTCTGTCCAGATACCAGACTCAACAAGAGAACTACAAGCCATTGTGCGGAAACCATGACCGCATATATCCTTTTGGGTATCATAACCCATTTGACGAAGAGATTTATTTATTGTGTTTTCGCTCATTGGTTTACGATAGTCATGAGCACCAATAAATATTAAACCTTTTCCATCAGAAACATCATAGCTAATGTCTTTTAACTCTTTAAGAATTTCTATCGACTGACTACTTAGAGGGACATAATGCGGTATGCGCATTTTTGAACCTCGTTCTGAATACCTGACGTTTTCTATTTCTTCCCTTTCAGTTGGAATAACCCATAAGGCATTTTTAAAATCTATTTCTGGCCATCTGGCGAAGCGTAATTCACTTGACCTGATAAATACAAGCATAGTGAGCTTTAAAGCCAATTTTGTTAATCTGCGGCCATTATAAGCATCAATACGAGCAAGTAGATCGGGTATCTGTTCAAGTTCAAGCGCTGGGTAATGCGTTCTCTTAGGTGTGATTAACGTGCCGCCAAGTTCATTAGCGGGATTATGGGTAATCATATCTTCCTGAACGGCATAACGCATGATAGCTGTCATCCGCTGTTTCAGACGTGAAGCGGTTTCATGTTGACCTTTGGCCTCAATTTTACGCAAGGGCCGAAGCAGATCACGAGTGGTCAGCTTCGTAATACTTTTTGAACCAATCGCGGGGAAAAGATGATTGATGAGGCTGTTTAAAATTCGTTCACTATGTTGAGGTATCCAGCGCTCGCTAACGGACATCTTATCGTGCCAGACACGTGCAACAGCTTCAAACGTAAAATCACTGCACTCCTCAGCCTTTACAGCCTTTTTTTGTTGGAGTGGGTCAATTCCATTTGCTAACAGAGATTTCACCTCTACGAGCTTTGTGCGAGCTTCTGCGAGGGGAACATTGGGATACGTGCCGAGAGAAAAGACTTTCTGCTTACCATCGTAGCGATAGGCAACCTGCCAATACTTCGACCCGTTAGGATGTACCAGCAGATACAGCCCCTTTCCATCAGATAGCTTGACCTGCTTGCCGGAAGGCCTGGCGTTTTTTACAGCAATATCAGTTAAACGCATGACAAGTCCCCTTGCCCAAATGTTGGTAAAAAACTCATCGAACTGAGTTTACCAACTTTTTTACCAACAAAAAGGGGGCGATGCCAGTAGATTTTAACTAACGGCAGTAGACGTGGTGGATGGGGTAACTTATTGACTTTATAAAGCAAAACGGACGTCCGTAGACGTCCGTTTATAAATGATTGGTGCCCGGACTCGGAATCGAACCAAGGACACGGGGATTTTCAATCCCCTGCTCTACCGACTGAGCTATCCGGGCAACGGGGCGCATTAAACCCGATCCGCCTCGCCTCGTCAACGAAATTTCTTCAAATCGTTGCAGACTGCACAATCTATCACCACTTTGCCGATGATGCACGCGAACTCAGGCAAAAAAAGCGGTCCACAGGGCAGAGAGCGGCATCGCAAGTACCAGTGCTGGCAGCATATTTGCTACTGCAAACATTTTGATTCCACAAATCCTTAAGCCCGTCGCCAGCAACAGCACGCCGCCCACTGCGGTGAAATCACCCATCATGGCGGGCGTGGTCAACGGCAAAATCAGCGTGGCGCAGGTGGCGAGCGTCAGTTGAATAATAAGCATCGGTACGGAGATCAGCGCGACGGCAAAACCTAATGAGGTCGCGAATATCACCGCCGTGAAAAAATCGAGAAATGCCTTGGCAATCAGTAGACTCGGGTCGCCGGTCATCCCCTCGCGCATGGCACCGAAAATCCCGGTACCACTGGCGCAGAACAGAATAATAATGGCCACCAGGCTTTGGATAAAAGATTCGTGGGCATCCAGCGCATGGCTTGCTGCACGGCGTTTTTGCACTACTTTGCGTAAACCGTTCACCGCGCCGCTGATACCGCGCTCCACATAACACAGTTCACCTATCAACGTACCAACCAGCGTTGCAAGCACCATAACGGGCAGATTGACGCATTTAATCACCAGCAGGATACCGATGCCCAGCGAGGCAAGACCAAAGATGGAGGGCATCGAGGAGCGAACCCGCTCCGGTAAACGGTGGCTGAGCAATGCACCAATCGTCCCCCCCAGTAAAACGGCGGCGGCGTTGATATAAGGTCCTGTTAACACGTTTTTTCTCCAGAGATTTTGCGAATACAACTGCATAGTATGCCGCAATGAATCACATTATTATGCCTGATTAATGCGAGTAATAATCGCATTTGGCTTTTGAATATAATCACTTATATAAATTACTAAAAACGCAATTGCATTATGTTGCATTTCGCCTTCGCTTCGTTGGTTGCACCTGCGAAAAAATGATGACATGATTGCGCGAATTTTCTTCTCTACCTCACGGGGACACCTGAAATGACGCAGTTTTTATCGCTCATACAGAGATGCCGCGCCACGCTGCGAACGTGCACCCGTTCAATTTTATCCCATACTTCACTCACCATGCGGTGAGGGTAACGCACGCTCACTGTAGGACAACAGTAAAACCAGAATGTCTCTGTTTTTACTGATGTCTGGCGGTCGGAGCTGGTTCCAGTCAGACACGTTCGTTGGGTAAGGCGCCTGCTTTGCCCGGGGCCTTTTCTTCCCCTGAAACGGGTATCTGTGCTTATGAAAACAATGAAAATTGCCGTCAGCCGCGAGCTGATCTCCATCTTGTCTACCCACCGTCAGATGGTGACGCTGGACAGTACCGATTTTACGGATGTGGCGGCAGTCGTCATTACGCTGGCGGAAAGCCGTAGCGGCATTCTGACCCTGCTCAAACGGACGGGCTTCGACGTGCCGGTATTCTTATTTGACCAGACGTCGGATGAAACGCCGGACGGCGTCACGGCGGTGATCAATGGCAAAGAACAGGATTGGCTGGAGCTGGAAACCGCCGCCTGTGATTATGAAGATAATCTGTTGCCGCCGTTTTTCGATACATTACGCCAGTATGTCGAGATGAAAAATGACACCTTCGCTTGCCCGGGGCATCAGCATGGTGAGTTCTTTAAAAAGCATCCGGCGGGCCGACAGTTCTACGATTTCTTTGGCGAAAATGTTTTTCGCGCCGACATGTGCAATGCCGATGTGAAGCTGGGCGACCTGCTGATTCACGAGGGGTCCGCTAAGCATGCGCAGAAGTTCGCGGCCAAAGTCTTCAACGCGGATAAAACCTATTTTGTGCTGAACGGCACCTCTGCTGCGAATAAAGTAGTGACTAACGCGCTGCTGACGCGTGGCGATCTGGTACTGTTTGACCGTAACAACCACAAATCCAACCATCATGGCGCGCTGATACAGGCGGGCGCGACGCCGGTGTATCTGGAAGCCTCCCGCAACCCGTTTGGTTTTATCGGTGGCATTGACGAACACTGTTTTGATGAAAAATACCTGCGTGAATTGATCCGCGAAGTGGCGCCGGATAAAGCCAATCAGCCGCGCCCGTTTCGCCTCGCGGTGATCCAGCTTGGCACCTATGACGGCACTATTTACAACGCACGTCAGGTGATCGACAAAATCGGCACCCTGTGCGACTACATTTTGTTTGATTCCGCCTGGGTGGGTTACGAACAGTTCATTCCGATGATGGCGGACACGTCGCCGTTACTGCTGGAACTCAACGAGAACGATCCGGGGATTTTCGTCACCCAGTCCGTGCACAAGCAGCAAGCCGGTTTCTCGCAAACCTCGCAGATCCATAAAAAAGATAACCATCTGCGCGGTCAGGCGCGTTTCTGCCCGCATAAGCGTCTGAACAATGCCTTTATGCTGCACGCCTCGACCAGCCCGTTCTACCCGCTGTTTGCAGCACTCGACGTGAATGCCAAAATTCATCAGGGCGAGAGCGGTCGCCGTCTGTGGGCCGAGTGTG